>CAWFKO010000001.1:0-144341 GCA_963816445.1 uncultured beta proteobacterium
ATCGCCCGATCGAATGCCGAACTGGGCGGCAAATCTTTGCAGGCGCTGCACGAGAGCAATGGCAGGCGGGACCAGACGATCCTTGCCGAATTTGGTATCGCGCAGCGTTAGGACGCCATGGTTAAGGTCGACATCGGCTACGCGCAGGTGCAGAACCTCGTTCAGCCGGAAACCGCAGCCGTAGAGCAGGCGAAAGACCTCGGGCATGACCAGGTGGCGTAGCGGCGACTGTGCGCTTGGCGCGAGCTGATCGACGGCGTGAAGCAGTTGCTGAATCTCCGCGTGCGTCAGGATGCGTGGGGAGAATTTGCCGCTGGCCCGCGGCGACAACGATCGCTCCGGGACATAGGCGCGGTGACCCAGGCGACACAGGAACTGGGCGAACTGCCGAACCGTGGAGATACGGGCTTGGTGGGTTCCCACGCTCTCGTGGGGTCGCTTGGCAAGCCATTTCCGAACGATGGACTGCGGCAGCTCGGGCGCCGCCAGTGCTTCGTCACATAGGTAGCGATCGAAACGCGCAAGCTCGCTGACGCCAGTGTCGAATCGATACCCGCACGCCCGCTTCATCTGGACGAACTGTTCCATGAGCGAGGCAAGCGGGCATTGGAAGGGGGGCTGGAGTTTGCTAATTGCCATGGCCCACCTCCTCGGTGTTCAACGCAGCACCGCGTAGAGACTCCACGTCGGCCTTGGCGTAAATCATGGTCGACGCCGTCGTCGCGTGCCCGAGGATATCGGAGATGACGTGAAGCGGCGTCTGCTCGCGCAGCAGTTGCGTCGCTAGGGTGTGACGCAGCGAATGAAGGCCACTGTGCTGTTTGCTGCGGAAGTGAATTCCCGCCAGCTGACGCCAGCGCGAGACGATGTAATGAAGATGACTATCGTCGGAGAACGGCGTGAAAGGTGGCCGGCGCCTGAGAAACAGCTCCCGATAGCTCGTCTGCGGACGACCGAACTTGAGATACTCGATCAGCGCCTCGCCAACCTCGTCTGTCATCGGCAAGCACAGCGGGGCACGCGTCTTTGATTGTGTGATCTCGATGGCAGCCGTGTCCCACTTGAGTTCATCAAGCGTGAGCGCACGGATATCGGCCAATCGCATACCTAGCCTCGCCGCAAGCAGTAGGATTGCGTAGTCCCGCTTGCCGACAGGTGAACTGCGATCTACGACTTTGAGCAGCTTCTCCACGAGCTCGGGGTCCCACACCGATGGAATCGTTGCGTCCCGAGGTACACGAACCGGCGGCAGAGCCGGCGTAAGGTCCGTCTGCAAAATCCCTCGAAGCAGCAGAAATCGCAGGAAGGTGCGCACGACGGAAAGGGTCGTGGACGTGGCGCGAGCGCCGAGCCGCGTTCGTGAGACCACGAACGAAGTAATGTCCTCGGGCCGGATCTTGTTCAGCTGGGTCACGCCTCTTGATTCGAGAAAGCCCATGAACACGGAGAGCGTACATATCTGTGCTCGCAGGGTTGTCGGCCGCAGGTACCGACGAGTCCGCGCGTACTGCTCGTAGTCACTCAGCGTTTTCTTCATTGCCTCTGGGACGCACATTTGGCGCATATCGGTCCTGGTGCGTTCCACCCGAGCGTCGCGCCCGAAATCTGCCAGGACCCGGACCATAAAGACGACGTGACGCCGCCTTCGCTCGTTCGGCTTTGTGCGATCCGTCCTCTCAAGCCGCATCGCTGCGATGAAGCGCGCGGCAAGGTCGTCAGAGTACTTGTCCCCAAGATTCTCAGCCTGCGAGAAGGCGATGAGCTCACGCCATGCCAACCGGTATCTCCTGATCGATCTTCGACTGTATTTGAGTCGCTTCAACTCTTTCAATGCGTGCGTGACCAGTTGATCAAGCGTGAGGCTGGATGTATTTGGATGATTCGCTAATTCCATGATCGATCTCCTTTGGAAGGGCGACCACAGTGGCCGCCTCCGGAGAGATCATGAAACTTTTATGTGCAGCGCCCGGCCACGAAATCACTGACCGCAAACGCTTTCCGAACGCCACTGCACATAACTACCTACACCCCACAATAGGCGAAATGTGCTGCAGCACATTTGGTGTATCTAGGGCGCTGAACGCGTGCTGCGACATGACCGGATCTGCGCCAACTGATCGTCCTGCTTTCGCGGCCCCCATGCGCACACTTTCGCTCTCCGAGGCCGCCGCTCTCCTGCGCATGCATCCCGAGGAGGTTCGGCGCCGGGCGAAATGTGGCGCGATCCCCGGGGCGAAGCCCGGCCGTTGCTGGATCTTCATCGAAGACGACCTTGCCGAGTATGTGCGTTCGTTCTACGCTACTCCTCGGCAAGCGTTGCAAGTGACCCTTAGAAAGGAGATGGAATGTCACTTCGCAAACGCGGCGGTGTCTGGTGGGTCGACGTCATTGCTCCCAACGGGGAGCGAGTACGCCGAACTACTGGGACTGCCAACAAAGCCCTAGCGCAAGAGTTTCACGATCGGGTCAAGTCGGAGCTGTGGCGCATCGCCAAGCTGGGTGAGAAGCCGCAGCGGACGTGGAACGAGGCGGTGGTTCGATGGTTGAAGGAAAAGTCGCACAAGGCCACCCTCAGGGGAGACGTCAACCTGCTGCGCAGGCTCGACCCCTTCCTCGGCGGTAAATACCTCGCCACCATCACGCGTACCACGCTCGACAAGATCGCGGACGAGAAGCTCGCGCGGGGCTGCAGCAATGCAACGGTGAATCGGTCGCTGGGGCGTTGGTACGCGCGATTTTGCGCCAGTGCGTCAACGAGTGGGAGTGGCTAGCGAGGGCCCCGCAAGTTCGTCTGTTGCGGGAGCCGACCCGGCGCATTCGCTTTCTGACGCAGGAAGAAGCGCAGCGCCTGTTGGCCGAGTTGCCCGAGCATCTGGCGGACATGGCGACGTTCTCGCTGGCGACGGGCCTGCGGGCAGCGAATGTCACCGGTCTGCAATGGCAGCAAGTCGATTTGACGCGACAGTTGGCGTGGATACATCCCGACCAGGCGAAGGCGCGCAAGGCCATCCCCGTGCCGCTTAACGGCGAAGCGGTGGCGCTGGTGCGTAAGCAGGTTGGGAAGCATCCGACGTACGTGTTCAGCTTCCGCGGGCAGCCGATCAAGCAGCTCAGCACCAAAGCCTGGTATCAGGCGCTCAAGCGCGCCGGCATCCAGGATTTTCGCTGGCATGATCTGCGGCACTGCTGGGCGTCGTGGCACGTACAGAATGGCACGCCGCTGTTCGCGTTGCAGGAGTTGGGCGGTTGGCAGAGTCCGGAGATGGTGCGCCGTTACGCGCACCTCGCGGCCGATCACCTCGCGCCTTACGCGGAACGCCTGGGTGCCGTTCGTGCCATTGCGATCGAAAACATGGCACAAATAAGGCACAGTGGTGAAAGCGAGTGAGGAGTTGCTATCTCGCAGAACCGCGTAGGGATTGGTGCCGGCAGTAGGAATCGAACCCACGACCAACGGTTTACAAAACCGCTGCTCTACCAACTGAGCTATGCCGGCACGGAGCGCGCAGAGTGACGCGCGGCTATTTTACGACTTGCAGATGTTTGGGCCGGCTGCGTGGCTTGTTGTCGGCGCCCGGCGCATCGAGTGCAGTCGATGGCGGCGGTGTCGTCGCCGCCTCGAGTGACTCCGCCGGGTCGGATGGCACGGTGAATGCGAATCCGTAGCCCGACTCCTTGGCGAAGATGCCGGCGACCGCGGCCATCGGCACGGCGACTTCCTGCGACGCGCCGTTGAAACGCGCCGTGAACTGTACCCACTCGTTCTCGACAGTGAGCTTGCGCGTTGCGCCGCGGCTGATGTTGAGAACGATCTCGCCGTTCTTGACGAACGCCGCAGGCACGCGCGTCTGCGCGTTGACCTTCACCGCGAGATAAGGAGTGAGGCCGTTGTCGGCGCACCACTCGCAGATCGCACGGATGAGATAGGGCTTGGCGGACTGTTCGGACATGGGGAAAGCATACTACAGCGCCGGTAGCGACGAAAATAGGCAGGCGAGAATGGGACGAGATAGGCGCCGTGCGCTTTCCAGCTCGTCGCTCCGGTGCGGGGCGCGGCCAGAGGTCCAGCGCCAATACTGCAAGACCCTTGGATCCCGGCCTTCGCCGGGATGACGTTTGCTACATCCTTGGATCCCTGCCTTCGCCGGGATGACGCCGGTTGCTACGCCCCTCACTACTTCCGCATCCCCCGCTCGGCGCTGGTCAGGGCCTCGATGAACGCGGGGCGCGAAAATAGGCGCTCGGCGTACTTCATCAGCGGCGCGGCAGGCTTGGGCAGCTGGATACCATAGTAGTCGAGTCGCCACAGCAGCGGCGTGATGGCGACGTCGAGCATCGAGAAGTCCTCGCCGAGCATGAATTTGTGCTTCGCGAACACCGGCGCGATCTGCAGCAAGCTGTCGCGTACAAGGCCGCGCGCCTTGTCGAGCTGCTTCTGGTTGTTGCCTTCCAGCGTGTCGATGTGCGAGAAAAGCTCCTTCTCGAAGCGGTGCAGGAACAGCCGCGCCCGCGCGCGCATGACCGGATCGGCCGGCATTAGTTGCGGGTGCGGAAAGCGCTCATCGATGTACTCGTTGATGATGTTCGACTCGTGCAGCACCAGGTCCCGCTCCACGAGCACTGGCACCTGGTTGTACGGATTCATCACCGCCAGGTCCTCGGGCTTGTGGTCGAGGTCGACGTCGATGATCTGAAAGTCCATGCCCTTTTCGTGCAGCACGATCCGGCAGCGCTGGCTGAAAGGGTCGGTGGTCCCGGAGTAGAGCGTCATCATGGTTGTTATCTCCCGCGGCGGTTCGTCGAGCGAGCGCCGGAATGCGAAGGGCAGGAGCGGCGCTCCCGCCTCGCTTGAATGCGTGTTCTCAGTGAACGTCTTTCCAGTAGGCGCGCTTGAGGGCATACGCGAACACGAACAGAACTCCGAGGTAGATCAACACGACGAGGCCGACGTTGATGCGCTCGTTGCGTGCCGGTTCCGCCATGTAGTCCAGGAAATTGACGACGTCGGCGACAAATTTGCGGTATTCCACCGACGACAGCGTTCCGGGTGTATCGACCGCCAGCGTCTTGACCACGTACTTTCCGCTGGGCAGCAATTCGGCAACCGCGAGCCCTTTGGCGGCAATCACCGCGGCCTCTGCCTTTTCGTGATCCTCGACCTCGGTCTCCACCAGCTTCTGTGTGCCTTGCAGGTTCCACAGCACATGCGGCATCGCCACCGAGGGAAACACGAGGTTGTTCCAACCGGTGGTCGATTTGTCGTCCTGATAGAACGCCAGCAGGTAGCTGTACAGCCAGTCCTTGCCGCGCACACGTGCCTCAACCGACAGGTCGGGCGGCGCCACGCCGAACCAGGTGGCGCCGTCGGCCTTGCTGATCGGCGCGAGCATCGGAGAGCCGATCTTGTCGGTCACGAACATCAGATTTTCCTTGATCTGCTGCTCGGTGAGACCCAGATCGATGAGGCGGCTGTAGCGCATGAACTGCGCGCTGTGGCAATTCAGGCAGTAATTGACGAAGTGACCGGCGCCTCGCTGCAGCGACTCCACGTCCAGGCGATGCGCGGGCGCCGGCTCGAGACGCACGCCGGATTCGCCCAACGCAAGGCCGGCGATGGCGAGCAGCACGAACCCCGTGATTCTGGCGATCGTGTTAATCATCCGGTCACCCTTTCCGGCACTGGCTTGGTTTTGTCGCGCACGGTGTACCACGGCATGAGCAGGAAAAACAGGAAATACACGACCGTCAACACGCGTGCGACCACGGTGGCCTTGTCGGCGGTGCCGAGCAGGGGGATCTTCTCGCTGAACTGGCCCCACACGGTCACCGGCACGACGCCGAGATAACCGAGGATGAGGAAACTCACGACGAACGCGGCGAGCCATCCTTTGTACAGGGCGCCGCGATAGCGGATGGACTTGACGGGACCGCGGTCGAGCCACGGCAGGAAGAACAGGATCACTACCGCCGCACCCATGACCAGCACACCCCAGAACTGGGAATGGAGAAACGATGGCACCGCGCGCAGCATCGCGTAGAAGGGCGTGAAATACCACACCGGCGCGATGTGCTCGGGCGTCTGCAGCGGGTTGGCCGGGATGGAGTTGTTGGCTTCGAGGAAATAGCCGCCGCCCTCGGGCCAGAAGAAAAGAACGATCGAGAAGAGCGCAAGAAACACGACGACGCCGACGAGGTCCTTCACCGTGTAGTAGGGATGGAACGGGATGCCGTCGAGCGGGTGGCCTGTCTTCGGGTCTTCCTTGTCGTGGATCTCGATGCCGTCGGGATTGTTCGAACCGACCTCGTGCAGCGCCATCAGGTGGACGACGACGAGCACCAGCAGGACCAGCGGCACGGCGATGACGTGGAAAGCGAAAAAGCGGTTCAGCGTCACGTCGGATATGGTGTAGTCGCCGCGAATCCAGATCCCGAGGTCGTCACCGATGACCGGCACTGCCGAAAACAGGTTGACGATCACCTGCGCGCCCCAGTACGACATCTGGCCCCACGGAAGCAGGTAGCCGAAGAATGCTTCCGCCATCAGCGTGAGGTAGATGAAGCAGCCGACGATCCAGAGCAGCTCGCGCGGCTTACGGTAGCTGCCATAGAGCAGCGCGCGGAACATGTGCAGGTAGACGACGATGAAGAACGCGGACGCGCCCGTCGAGTGCGCGTAGCGGATGAACCATCCGCCGGCAACGTCGCGCATGATGTACTCGACCGACTCGAAAGCCTTGGTCGCGTCGGGCTTGTAGTTCATGGTGAGGAAGATGCCGGTGACGATCTGCATCACCAGCACCACCAGCGCGAGCGAGCCGAAGAAGTACCAGAAGTTGAAGTTCTTGGGCGCGTAGTACTCCGACACCTGCGACTTCCACAATGCGGTCAGCGGGAAGCGAGCGTCGATCCAGTTCACGAGTCTTTGCATATGCGCGCTCCGCCTAGGCCGACTTGCTGTCCGCGCCGACCTGGATCCTGGTATCGCTCAGGAACCTGTACGGTGGGATGGTGAGGTTGGTCGGCGCCGGGACACCCTTGTACACGCGGGCCGCGAGGTCGAACTTGGATTGATGGCAGGGACAGAAAAAGCCGCCCAGCCACTCCGGACCAAGATCGGCGGGTGCGACCTCGGGGCGATACGTCGGCGAGCATCCGAGGTGCGTGCAGATGCCGATCGCGACGAAGATTTCGGGCTTGATCGAGCGATACTCGTTCTTGGCGTCGGCGGGTTGGATTGAATAGTTCGAATTCGGATCGGCGAGCTGGCTGTCGAGCTTGGGCAGGTCTTTCAACATGGTCGGCGTGCGACTGATCACCCACACGACCTTGCCGCGCCACTCGAGGTTGATTTTCTGGCCGGGCTCGAGCTTGCTGATGTCGACTTCCACCGGCGCGCCGGCGGCCTTTGCGCGCTCGCTCGGCCAGAAGCTCATCGCAAAGGGAACGGCCGCCGCGACGGCACCGACGCCACCGACGGCCGCGGTCGCGCCGATCAGGAATCGGCGTTTTTGTTTGTCCACACTGCCGTCCTCATTGCCGTCCTCATTGCCGTCATGAGCCATCGACCGGTTCCCTTGCTGTTGCTCGTTACGCGCTGAAGTACCTGGACGAGCGCCCGTGCGGGCGCTCGATTGAGCGGTGAGTCCCCAAACCGCGGAAGTATAAAGGATTTGCCGCCTTTTCCGGAAGCCTTGGACCGAAAATAGGCCGAAAAGCGCTGCTTAAACAGGCAATTACGAGTCCAAGGCTATCGGCGCCTGCGAGCGGCGGCAAGCCGCGGATGCTGCATCGCGACACAGCGAGACTATAATTTGTCCTGCGTCCGTCTTGCAGGTTGCGATTTCTCATGCTGCGCCGGTTCTGGTTACTCTTCGCTCAGGTCGCCACGATCTGCCTCGCGGCGCTGTTCGTGGTCGTGACCTTGCGCCCTGACCTGGTCGGACGTTTCACCGGACGCAACACGGTCGTGCTGGTTGAGGAAGCGGCCGGCACGATCGCCGGGCCGAAAATCGAGAGTCTCGCCGACGCTGCGAAAAAGGCCACGCCCTCGGTGGTCAACATCTACACCAGCAAGGAAGTGCGCTCGCGCAATCCGGTGATCGACGATCCGACGCTGCGCCGGTTTTTCCCGGGCCTGCCGGATAGCGAACCGCGTCGCGCCACGAGTCTTGGCTCCGGCGTGATCGTCAGCAGCGATGGCTACGTGCTAACCAACAACCACGTGATCGAGGATGCCGACGACATTCAGCTCGTGCTCTCGGACGGCCGGCGCATGCGTGCGACCGTACGTGGCAGCGATCCGGAATCGGATCTCGCGGTGATCAAGGCGGAGGGCAAGGACTTCCCCACGGTGACCTTCGGCAAGCTCGACAACGTCCAGGTCGGCGACGCAGTGCTCGCCATTGGCAGCCCCTTCGGCTTCGGCAGCTCGGTAACGCACGGGATCGTCAGCGCGCTCGGGCGCAATCACCTCGGCATCAATCGCTTCGAGGACTTCATCCAGACCGACGCCGCGGTCAATCCCGGCAATTCCGGCGGTGCGCTGGTCGACGCTAGCGGCAACCTGATCGGCATCAACAGCGCGATCTATTCGCAAAACGGCGGGTCCCAGGGCATCGGCTTCGCGATCCCCATCACCATCGCGCGCAGCGTGCTGGAGCAGATCATTCGCGACGGCGAAGTCACGCGCGGCTGGCTGGGTATTGAGCCGCAGGAACTCACTCCGGAGCTTGCGAGCGCGCTGGCGCTGCCCAATACCGATGGCGTGCTCATTCGCTCGGTTTTGCGCAGCGGGCCGGCGGAGCGCGCGGGCATGCTTGCACGCGACGTCGTAGTCGAGCTGGATGGCAAGCCGACCCACGACGTAACCGCCCTGCTCGCGCAGATCGCCGCGTTGACGCCCGGGACGCAGACCAGGCTCAAGGTCCTGCGCGCGAAAAAGTCGGTCGAGCTCGATGTCGTCGTCGGCAAGCGGCCGAGAATACGTACCTCGTAGCGCGAATTCACCCAGGGCGGAATTCATTCCGCCGCGGTGGCAAAAGCACCGCCGGCGCGCGAATGAATTCGCACCTACGAAATCCGCTCGTCCTGGGCGACCTCGTCGCCGCCCTTGTTAACCGTCACGAAGCGCGCGACCAGCAGCCCCAGCTCGTAGAGCAACCACAGCGGAAGTGCGAGCATTACCTGCGAGAGGATGTCCGGCGGCGTGAATATGGCGCCGACAACGAATGCGCCAACGATGACGTAGCCACGAATCGAGCGCAACGTGGTCAGGCTCACCACGCCGAGGCGCACGAGCACGATCACGACGACCGGAACTTCGAAGGTGAGGCCGAACGCGATGAACATGGTGAGCACGAAGGACAGGTATTTGTCGATGTCGGTCATCATCTGCACGCCTGAAGGCGTGTAGTGGGCGAAGAACCCGAAAGCCACGGGAAAGACCGCGAAGTAGGCGAAGCACATCCCCAGCACGAAGAAGAACACGCTGGACACGATCACCGGTGCTGCAAGACGTTGTTCGTGGCGATACAGGCCGGGCGCGACGAACGCCCACATCTGGTACAGGACGTACGGCAGCGCGACCAGGAACGCCATCATCAGCGTCACCTTCAGTGGCACGAAGAATGTTCCGGTGACATCGGTGGCGATCATCGTGCTGCCGTGCGGCAGCGCCCTGAGCAGCGGCGCGGCGAGGAATGCGTAGATTTCCTTTGCCCAGGGAACCAGGCACAGCAGCACCACAACGACCGCGATGATCGAGCGCAACAGCCGGCTTCTCAGCTCGACCAGGTGCGAGATGAACGTTTCCGGAGTGTCGTCCGGGCGGGATGCGGGATCGGTCATCAGGGCCTGTCGATGCCCTAGATGCGGTCGAGGCCCGGAAGCGACGCCTGTCTGGGCGGCTCTCCTGCATCCGTTGCCGGCAGCGCTGGCGCAGCATGGGTCGCCGCGGCATCGGAGGCCGGCAGCGGCTGGGCAGGTACGTCGCCCGGCGGCGGCGCGGCAGCATCGGCCGCGGCCGCATTGAGTTGCTCTTCCACCGACCGCACGCCGCTTTGCACTTCGCTTGCGGCCTGCGACACCGAGCGCTCGATGTCTTGCGCCGCCGATTGAACTTCCGACTTGAGTTTGCGCAGCTCGTCGAGTTCGATTTCGCGGTTGATGTCGGCTTTCACCTCGTTTACGTAGCGCTGCAGCCGGCCGAACATGTGTCCGAGCGTACGCGCGACCTTGGGCAAGCGCTCCGGACCGATCACGACCAGCGCCACCACCGCGATGAGCGCGATCTCGCTGAACGCTATGTCGAACATGGGGGTCGAGCGCCTGGGGCCGAGCGCGAGGTGGCGCCTGAAGCGTCTCGGTTCATGCTGGACGCCCGTCGCGCGAGGCTGGGTCCGACTACAGCGTCTTCTCTTTCTTGACTTCGCCCTCGATCGTCTGGCCGGCGATCTGCTGCGACGGGCCGGGGGCAGCGGGCGGCGGCGTTTCGGCGGCATCGCCGGTCTTCATTCCGTCCTTGAAACCCTTTACGGCGCCGCCCAGGTCCTGCCCGATGTTGCGCAGTTTCTTGGTGCCGAAGATCAGTACGACGACCAGCAAGACAATGAGCCAGTGCCAGATGCTCAGTCCACCCATGATGGGTTCTCCTTCGGAGCTTGCGCTCTCTAATGCCTCGGCAGCATTCTACCAAGCGGCTCGGGACCGCCCAGGACGTGCATGTGCAAGTGCATGACATCCTGGCAACCGACGCGCCCCGAGTTGATGATCGTACGGAAGCCGTCGCGTGCGCCCTGTTCGCTCGCAAGACGTCCAGACAGCGCCAGCATGCGCCCCAGGACTCCGGCATCGGCGGCCGTCGTTTCAGCAAGCGAGGCAATGTGCTTTTTCGGTATCAGCATGAAGTGCACCGGTGCCTGCGGACGGATGTCGTGAAAAGCGAGGATCTCTTCGTCCTCGTAGACCTTTTTCGACGGGATCTCCGCCCGCACGATCTTGCAGAAAATGCAATCGTCCATGGTTTGCGTCCGACGCAGCGCCGCCCTCGTCCCCGCGGTCACATCCCCAGCCGGCCGGGCACCGCACGCGAGGCCTTTTCGTCGATCCCGGAAACGCCTTCGCGCCTCTCGAGCTCGGCGAGCACGTCGCCCGGGCCCATGCCGTTGCGCACCAGCAAGACGAGACAGTGAAACCACAGGTCCGCCAGCTCCGACTTGATGCGCATCTTATCACCATCCTTGGCGGCCATGACCGCCTCGGTCGCCTCCTCGCCGATCTTCTTGATGATGGCGTCGTCGCCCTTCGCGAACAGGGTTGCGACGTAGGACGTAACCGGGTCGGCGCTGCGATTCATCTCGATCCTCGCCGTCAGTCGGCGCAGGATATCGTTACTGTTTTCCATAGATCGCCCTCGGTTCCTTGAGCACGGGTTCGACGGTGCGCCATGCGCCGTCCTCGAGCCGCTGGAAAAAGCAGCGGCGCCGGCCGGTATGACAGGCGATTCCGCCGACCTGTTCCACGAGCAGCAATACGACATCGTTGTCGCAGTCGAGCCGGATTTCGCGCACGCGCTGCAGATGTCCCGATTGCTCGCCCTTTTGCCAGAGCCTGCCGCGCGAGCGCGACCAATAGTGCGCGAGCGAGGTCTCGGCCGTGCGGGCCAGCGCGTCGCGGTTCATCCACGCCAGCGTAAGAACCTCGCCGCTGTCGGCGTCCTGCGCAATCGCCGGCACCAGGCCGTGTTCGTTCCACGCGATGTCGTCGACCCAGCTCATGCGGCCCGCACCTCGATTCCCGCCGCGGCCATCGCTGCCTTGGCTTGCCCGACGGTGAATTCGCCATAGTGGAATATCGACGCGGCGAGCACCGCGTCGGCGCCTCCCTCGGTGACGCCCTCGACCAGATGCGCGAGCGTGCCGACGCCGCCGGAGGCGATGACCGGGACGTCGACGGCGTCGGCGACCGAGCGCGTCAGGCCGAGGTCGAAGCCGCGCCTGACGCCGTCGCGATCCATGCTGGTGAGCAGGATCTCGCCCGCGCCGAGCTCGACCACACGTCGCGCCCATTCGATCGCGTCGATGCCCGTCGCGTTGCGGCCGCCGTGCGTGTAGACCTCCCAGCGGCCGGGGGCAGACTGTCGCGCGTCGATGGCACAGACGATGCATTGGGCGCCATAGCGGCTGGCAGCGCGCGCGATGAGCGCGGGTTCCTTGACGCCGGCGGTATTGATGCTCACCTTGTCGGCACCCGCATTGAGCAGTGCGCGAATGTCGTCGACGTGCGTCACGCCACCGCCGACGGTGAGCGGAATGAACACCTGGTCGGCGACCGCCTCGATCATGTCGTAGAGCAAACCGCGCGTTTCCACGCTCGCCTTGATGTCGAGGAACGCGATCTCGTCGGCGCCCTGCTCATCGTAGCGCCGTGCCACTTCCACCGGATCGCCGGCGTCGCGCAGATCGACGAAATTGACGCCCTTGACGACGCGGCCGTGCGCGACGTCCAGGCACGGAATGATGCGTTTGGCGAGGCCCATGAAGTCTACCGAATCGACCTGGCGGCGGCCTGTGCAGCCACCTGTTGGATTTTTATGACCCCGCGCCGGCCGCTGCGTCTCGCCTGGGCTCGCGCCGCTACTTGCCCTTGGCGGCCTTCAGCGCGTCCTTGAAATCGAGCGTTCCCTCGTAGAGCGCCCGGCCGGCGATGGCGCCGGCGACACCGTCACCCTCGAAGCTCGCCAGCTCCTTGATGTCGGCCAGGCTGTTGATGCCGCCGCTGGCGATCACCGGCACCTTGAGCTCCCGCGCGAGCTTGACCGTGGCCTCGATGTTCACGCCGGTCAGCATGCCGTCGCGGCCGATGTCGGTGTAGACGATGGCCTCGACGCCGTAGTCCTCGAACTTCTTCGCCAGGTCGACCACGTCGTGGCCAGTCATTTTCGACCAGCCGTCGGTGGCGACCTTGCCTTCGCGCGCGTCGAGCCCGACGATGATATGCCCGGGGAAGGCATAGCACGCATCGTGTAGGAAACCGGGATTCTTCACCGCCGCCGTGCCGATGACGACGTAAGTGATGCCATCGTCGAGGTAGCGCTCGATGGTGTCCAGGTCGCGTATGCCGCCGCCCAGCTGCACGGGAATTTCCTCGCCGATGACGCTGACCACTTCGCGGATCACCGACTCGTTTTTCGGTTTGCCGGCGAACGCGCCGTTGAGGTCGACGATGTGCAAGCGCTGGGCGCCCAGCTCGAGCCAGTGCCGCGCCATGGCAGCCGGGTCCTCGGAGAACACCGTCGCCGTGTGCATGTCCCCCTGCTTCAAGCGGACGCAGTGCCCGTCCTTGATGTCGATCGCGGGGATGATATGCATGGCGGCGGTGGAGGCACGGCCGGACGAACAGCGCACTATGCGTCAGTCGCGCCCGTCCCAGACGACGAAATTGGAGAGCAACTGGAGACCTGCGCGGTGACTTTTCTCGGGATGGAATTGCACAGCAAAGATAGTAGCGCTTGCAATCGCGCAAGTAAACGCCGTTGGATAGTCGACGCTGGCGACTGTCATCGCAGCGTCATCGGGCACCGGATAGTAGCTGTGCGCGAAGTAAAAGCGGGTGCCGTCGGCGATGCCGCGCCACAGGGGATGCGCGCGCGCCTGGCGCACCGGGCTCCAGCCCATGTGCGGCACCTTGAGCCGCGTGCCCGCGGCGTCGACCATTCTCGCGTCGGGAAAGCGCTCGACCCGACCGCTCACCACGCCGAGACAGGAAGTGGGGCCTTCCTCGCTCTCATCGAAGAGCATCTGCAATCCGAGGCAAATGCCGAGAAAGGGCCGGTCGCGCGCAACCTCGAGCACGACCTCGCGCAGGCCGCTGGCGTTGAGGCTGCGCATGCAATCGGGCATCGCGCTTTGTCCCGGCAGGACGACGCGCGCGGCGTCACGGATGACGGAGGGCTCTGCTGTCACCACGATGGTGCGCTCCGGCGCGACGTGCTTGAGCGCCTTCGCCACCGAGCGAAGGTTGCCCATGCCGTAGTCGACGACGGCGATGTCGGGCCTCACGTCATGGCTCCTGCCGCTTCAGCGCTCAGAGGCTCAGAGCGTCCCCTTCGTGGACGGAACGCTGCCGGCGGCGCGTGGATCGGGCGTCGTCGCCATGCGCAGGGCCTTGGCGAAGGCCTTGAAGACCGTTTCGGCCTGATGGTGTGCGTTGGCGCCGCGCAGGTTGTCGATGTGCAGGGTTACCAGCGCGTGGTTGACGAAGCCCTGGAAGAACTCGTGCGTCAGGTCGACGTCGAACGCGCCGATCATCGGGCGCGTGAACGACACGTGAAACTCCAGCCCGGGCCGCCCGGAAAGGTCGATGACCACCCTCGAGAGCGCCTCGTCGAGCGGAACGTAGGCGTGTCCGTAGCGCGTCAGGCCCGCGCGGTCGCCCAGCGCCTGCTTGACCGCCTGGCCCAGCGTGATGCCGATATCCTCGACGGTGTGGTGGGCGTCGATGTGCAGATCGCCCTTGGCCGCAACGTTCAGGTCGAGCGCGCCGTGGCGCGCCACCTGGTCGAGCATGTGATCGAGAAAGGGCACGCCGGTGGCGATGTCGGCGCGGCCGCTGCCGTCGAGGTCAACGGCGACCGCGATCGACGTCTCGCGCGTCACGCGCTCGACGCGCGCGGCGCGCCCTGTAATTGCGGGTGCAGTCTTGATCGAAGCGCTCATCGCCAAAGCTCGGTCATCGACGAAATCAGATTATCGTTCTCTTCCGCTGTACCGACGGTGATTCTAAGGCAGTCGGCCAGCAGCGCATGGCCGCCGGCGACGTTTTTCACCAGTATGCGCCTGTGCTCGAGTCCATCGAACATACGCTTCGCGTCGGGCACGCGCAGCAGAAGGAAATTCGCCTGCGACGGGAATACCGTGATTCCGGGCAGTCGCGCCAGCGCTGCAGCCACGCGACCGCGCTCGGCGCGGATCGCGGCAGCCTGCTGGTCGATCCAGGCCGGATCGGCGAGCAGCGCAACCGCGGCGGCCTGCGTCAATGCGTTCACATTGTACGGTGGGCGCAGCTTGTTGAGCTCCACGATCCATTCCTGCGCGCCGACCACATAGCCGAGGCGAATCCCGGCCATGCCGATCTTCGACAGTGTGCCCATGACCAGCAGGTTGGGAAATTCGCCGACCCGATGCAGGAACGCATCGTCGGCGAAGGGCGAGTACGCCTCGTCGACGACTACCAGGCCGGGTGCTGCGCGAATCACACGCTCGACGTCGGCGGTCGGGTAGCGTGCGCCGGTCGGATTGTTGGGCGAGGCGAGGAAGATGACCGCAGGACGCTCGCGCTCGATCGCAGCGAGCATCGCGGCGAGGTCGAGCGTGAAGTCCGGCGCCAGCGCCACACCGACAAAACGCACCCCGGCGTTCGCGGAACTTACCCGGTACATGACGAAGGTCGGCTCGGGCGCAAGCACGCAGGCACCCGGTTGCGCCACCATCGATACCACGAGCGCAATGAGCTCGTCCGAGCCATTGCCCAGCAGCAGCGCGTGCGCATCGGGAATAGCGAATGCGCGGCGCAGCGCCACCCGCGCCGCGTCCGCGGGCCCGTTTGGGTAGCGATTGAGCGGCACTGTCGGCAAGCGCGGCGGCGACGCGCGCCCTGACGGCGTCGGGCAGCGGGTGCGCATTCTCGTTGGCGTCGAGCTTGATCATGCCGTCGGCGTCGGCGACGACATACGCCGACTGTGCCCGTACCTCCGGACGCACCACGGTGGCCACGAACGCGGCCGCTGCGATCCCATGCACGCGATCGTTCATGTCAGTCGGGAAGGGCCGCCCGGACAGACTGACCAGCCCCCTGTGGGCCCGGCGAGCGGAGCGAGCGTGGGAAGATGTTTCATCTTAGACCCCGGACTGCAACCGATATTCGGCGCTTTGTGCATGCGCCGAGAGCCCCTCGCCGCGCGCGAGCGTCGACGCGATGCGTCCCAGCGTGTTGCGCGCCGGCGCGCGATACGGCGATGACGCTGCTGCGCTTCTGGAAGTCGTACACGCCCAGCGGCGAGGAAAAGCGCGCGCTGCGCGAAGTCGGCAGCACGTGGTTGGGCCCGGCGCAGTAGTCGCCGAGCGCCTCCGAGCTGTAGTGCCCGAGGAAAATCGCGCCGGCGTTCCTGATCTTGCGCCAGCAGCGCATCGGGATCGGCGACCGCAAGCTCCAGATGCTCCGGCGCGATGCGGTTGGCGATCGCGCAGGCCTCGTCGAGATCGCGCACGCGGATCAGCGCGCCGCGCTGGCGAGAGCGACTTGGCGACGACATCGCGCGCGCGCCAGCGTCGGCAGCATGCGCGCGATGCTCGCCGTCGACCGCGTCGAGCAGAGCTCGCGTCGGGCGAGAGCAGGATCGCCTGCGCCGGCTTCGTCGTGCTCGGCCTGCGAAAACAGGTCCATCGCCACCCAGTCGGGGTTGGCGCTGGCGTCGGCGATGACCAGGATCTCCGACGGACCCGCGATCATGTCGATGCCGACCACGCCGAACACGCGCCGCTTGGCCGCCGCCACGTAGGCGTTGCCGGGACCGACGATCTTGTCCACTGCCGGAATCGTCGCGGTGCCATATGCGAGCGCGGCGATCGCCTGCGCGCCGCCGATCGCGAAGACACGGGTGACGCCGGCGAGCTGCGCCGCTGCCAGCACCAGCGGATTGTGCACACCGCGAGGTGTCGGCACCACCATGATGATTTCGGCAACGCCGGCGACATGCGCCGGCAGCGCATTCATCAGCACCGTCGACGGATAGGCCGCCTTGCCGCCGGGTACGTACACGCCGACGCGATCCAGCGCAGTGATGTTCTGGCCCAGCCGCGTGCCGTCGGCCTCGGTGTACGACCACGACTTCGCGCGCTGGCGCTCGTGATAGGCACGGATGCGCGTGGCGGCGGCCGCAAGCGCGTCGCGCTGCACGGCAGGCAGGCAGGCGAGCGCGGCCTCGAGCTCCGCAGCGCGCCAGCTCGAGCGCCGACATGCTCTGCACCTTCAGGTGATCGAACAGTGCGGTGTACTCGAGCACCGCGGCATCGCCACGCGCGCGCACGTCGGCGATGATCGAGGCGACCGACGTGTCGATGGCCTCGTCGTGCGCGGAGTCGAACGCCGTCAGCCGCGACAGCGCGGCGCTGAAATCGGCGTCGGCGGTGTCGAGCCTGCGAACGGCGACCGAGCGACTAGCCATGCACGTTCTCCGTGGCGACCGCCACGCCGATCGCGTCGAGCAGTGGCTGCAATCGCGTCGCGCTTGAGCTTGAGCGAAGCCGGATTGACGATCAGTCGCGCGCTGATCGGCATGATGTCCTCGACCGCGACCAGGTCGTTGGCCTTGAGCGTGTTGCCGCTGCTGACCAGGTCGACGATGGCCTCGGCGAGCCCAACCAGCGGTGCGAGCTCCATCGAGCCATAGAGCTTGATCAGGTCGACGTGCATGCCCTTGGCGGCGAAATGCTCGCGCGCGGTGGCCACGTACTTGGTGGCGACCCGCAGGCGCGCTCCGCGCTTGACCAGCGCCGGCGTAGTCGAATCCGCGCCGCGTCGCGATCACCAGACGACAGCGCCCGATACCCAGGTCGATCGGCTGGTAGAGTCCGTCGCCGCCATGCTCGAGCAGCACATCCTTTCCAGCCACACCGAGGTCGGCGGCGCCGTGCTGCACGTAGGTCGGCACGTCGGAGGCGCGCACGATGATGAAGCGAACGTCGGGACGGTTGCTGCCGATGATGAGCTTGCGCGAGGTCTCGGGGTCTTCGGCCGGGGCGATGCCCGCCCCCGCGAGCAGCGCGATCGCTTCTTCGAAAATGCGCCCTTTGGAGAGCGCGATGGTGAGTGCCATGGGTCGGGCGGCATTGCGAACGCGCAAACGCGCATTCTAGCAGGAGCAGCCAACGCTACCTGGGGCGTTCCCAGGCGAGATCGCCGGCGACGTAGGTCGCGCGCACCGCGCGCTCGTCGGCGAGCGTCATCTGAACGAACAGCGCCTGCGCGAGATCTTCGCAATGCCGCATGCGCGCGGCGATCAGCGGAGTCGAATTGAGGTCGAGAACGACCAGATCGGCCTCCATTCCGGTCGCGATGCTGCCGATGCGATCTTCCAGATACAGCGCGCGCGCGCTGCCGCGCGTGGCCAGGTAGAAGCCCTGCGCCGCGCTGAACGGCCGCCCGTTGAGCTGCGCGATCTTGTACGCCTCGTGCATGGTCGACAACATGGAAAAGCGCGTCCCGCCACCGATGTCGGTAGCAAGAGCGACGCGCACGGGACGCTGCGGCTCCTGCGCATCGTGCAGGCGAAACAGGCCGCTGCCGAGAAACGTATTCGACGTCGGACAGTGCGCGATGGCGCTCCCGGTCTCGTGCATGCGGGCAAATTCGCTCTCGGAGAGCCAGATACCATGGCCATAGATCGCGCACGGCCCGAGCAAGCCCGCATGGTCGTAGACGTCGAGATAGCTCGAACGCTCCGGGAAAAGCTCACGTACCCAGGCGATTTCGTCGCGATTCTCCGCGATATGCGATTGCAAGTAGGTGCCCGGATGCTCACGCCACAGCGCGCCGGCGGCGGCGAGCTGTTGCGGCGTGCTGGTCGCGGCGAAGCGCGGCGTGATGCAGTACGACAGGCGGCCGCGCCCGTGCCAACGCTCGAGCAGGGCTTTGCTCTGGTCGTAGCCGGATTGAGCCGTGTCGCGAAGCACTTCCGGCGCATTGCGGTCCATGAGCACTTTGCCGGCGATCATGCGCATGCCCCGCGCGAACGCCTCCTCGAAGAAAGCGTCGGCCGATTCGGGATGTACGGTGCAATACACAGCGCTGCTGGTCGTTCCGGCGCGCAGGCACTCCTGCAGGAAAAAACGCGCCGCCGCACGCGCGTGCGTGGCGTCGCCGAATGCCGCTTCGGCGGGAAAAGTGAAGTCGTTGAGCCAATCGAGCAGCTGCTTGCCGTGGGAGGCGATGACCTGCGTCTGCGGGTAGTGCACGTGCGCGTCGATAAAGCCCGCGCTGATCAGGCTGTCGCTGTAGCGCGTCACGCGGGTTCCCGCGGGGAGGCGCGAGGCGACCTCGCCGGCGGCGCCGAAGTCGACGATGCGACCGCCGGCCATGGCGACGATCGCGTCGCTCTCGTAGCGAAGAACAGCGGCCTCGTCGGCAAAGGCATCGCCGGTGAACGTCAGCACCGCTCCGCGAATCGCGGTCACCGCGGCGTCTTTTAGGCTTGCCATGGTCGGACGTCGCAGCCGCGGCCCTCAGGCGACGCGGCGGATGCGCGCGCCCAGCGCCGAGAGCTTGTCCTCGATGCGCTCGTAGCCGCGATCGAGGTGGTAGATGCGGTCGATCACCGTCTCGCCCTCGGCGATCAGGCCCGCGATCACCAGGCCCGCCGAGGCGCGCAGGTCGGTGGCCATGACGTTCGCCCCGGTCAGCTTCGGCACACCGCGGACGATCGCCGTGTTGCCCTCGACCTCGATGTCGGCGCCCAGGCGCTTCAGTTCCTGCACGTGCATCATGCGGTTCTCGAAGATCGTTTCGGTGATCACCGCCGCGCCGTCGGCCACGGTCATCAGCGCCATCAGCTGCGCCTGCATGTCGGTCGGAAAGCCGGGATACGGCGCGGTGCGCAGCGTCACCGACTTGCAGCCTGCCGTCGCGCTCGATCGCGGATCGTGCCGCCGTCGACGTCGTGGTCGACGCCGGCCTCGACCAGCTTGTCGAGCACGGCCCCGAGCGTGTCGGGGCGCGTGCCGGTCAGCGCCACGTCCCCGCCGGTCGCCGCGGCCGCCACCAGGAAGGTGCCCGGTCTCGATGCGATCGGGCATGATCGGCGTGCGTCGCGCCGTACAGGCGCGACACGCCCTCGATCGACGATGCGGTCGGTGCCGGCGCCCGAGATCGCGCGCGCCCATGGCGTTCAGGCAGTCGGCGAGATCGACGACCTCGGGCTCGCGCGCGGCGTTGTCCAGCACGGTCGTGCCTCGCGCCAGCGTGGCCGCCATCATCAGGTTCTCGGTGCCGGTCACGGTGACGACGTCGAAAACGAAGCGCGCGCCGGACAGCCGCTTCGCCTTGGCGTCGATATAGCCGTGATCGAGATCGATCTCCGCGCCCATCGCCTGCAGGCCCTTGATGTGCTGGTCGACCGGGCGCAGGCCGATCGCGCAGCCGCCGGGCAGCGATACCCGCGCCTCGCCGCAGCGCGCGAGCAGCGGGCCGAGCGCCAGGATCGACGCGCGCATCGTCTTCACCATCTCGTAGGGCGCGAGCGGCCAGTCGATGTCGGCCGCCGACAGCGTCAGCGCGTCCGTCGCCGGCCTCCGCGCGCACGCCCATCTGCGCGAGCAGCGAGCGCATCGTGCGCACGTCGTTGAGCTCCGGCACGTTTTGCAGCGACGAGCGGCTCGGCGGTCAGCAGCGCGGCGCACAGAATCGGCAGCGCGGCGTTCTTCGCGCCGGAGACGCGCACTTCGCCGTGCAGCGGAACGCCGCCGTCGATCGCGAGCTTGTCCATCAGGCCGTTAGCCCGCGGTCGGACGCCACTGCGCCGGCGTCAGCGTCTGCATCGACAGCGCGTGGATTTCGGCGCGCATGCGCTCGCCGAGCGCCGCGTAGACGAGCTGATGGCGCTTCACGCGGCTCAGGCCTTCGAACGCCGCGCTGACGATCAGCGCCTGGAAATGCTGACCGTCGCCGTCGACCTCGACGTGCTCGCAGGCGAGGCCCGCGTCGATCGCTCGCTTGATGTCTTCGGGAGTTGTCATCCGTCGCGTTCAGATTCGTAGCTTGTAGCCCGCGCTTGAGCATGGCCAGCGTCAACGCCGCCAGCGCCACGCAGACACGTGGCGACGATCGCGAAGCTCGTCAGCGGGCGCGACGTCGGACAGCCCGAAAAAGCCGTAGCGAAAGCCGTCGATCATATAGAAGAACGGGTTGAACTGCGACAGACGCTGCCAGAACGGTGGCAGCGAGTGGATCGAGTAGAACACGCCCGAAAGAAACGTGAGCGGCATGATCAGGAAGTTCTGGAACGCCGCGAGCTGGTCGAACTTGTCGGCGAGATGCCGGCGACCAGGCCGAGAACGCCGAGGATCGCGCTGCCGAGCAGCGCGAAGGCGAGCGATCCACAGCGGATGCTCGAGCGACAACGGCACGAAAAACAGCGTGACCAGGAACACGCCCAGCCCGACCACCAGCCCGCGCACCATCGCGCCCAGCACGTACGCGCCGAAGATATCCAGCGGCGACAACGGCGGCAGCAGCACGAAGATCAGGTTGCCGGTGATCTTGGACTGGATCAGCGATGACGAGCTGTTGGCGAAGGCGTTCTGCAGCACCGACATCATCACCAGCCCGGGACGAGGAACGCCGTGTAGCGCACGCGTCCGTCGAACACCGAGACGTGCGACTCGAGCACGTGCGAGAAGATGAGCAGGTACAGCAGCGCCGTCAGCATCGGCGCCAGGATGGTCTGGAAGCTCACCTTCCAGAAGCGCAGCAGCTCCTTGTAGAACAGCGTCGAGCCAGCCGGAACCGGCAGCAGGCGTGTCGGCGGACCGCATCAGCGCGTCGCGCGCTTCATGATGCGCAGGAACACCTGCTCGAGGTCGGCCTCCTGCAGCGACAACTCAGCGATGGCGATGCCGTGCGTCGCGCAACGCCGCCAGCAAGCGCTCGAGCTCGTCGTAGTCCGACAGCGACAGCAGATAGATGCGCGCCCTCTCGCCGCTGCACGCGGCCCTGCCAGCCTTCGGGTAGCGTCGCCGCCGTCAGCGCGCACCGTCAGGCCGGCAAAGCTCGACAGAAGGTTCTGCGTGGTGTCGAGCGCGACGACCTTGCCCGCCTTGAGCATGGCGATGCGGTCGCACAGGGCCTCGGCTTCCTCGAGGTAGTGCGTGGTCAGGATGATCGTGTGCCCGTCGCGGTTGAGTTTGCGGATGAACGCCCACAGGCTCTGCCGCAGTTCGACGTCGACGCCGGCGGTGGGCTCGTCGAGCACGATCACCGGCGGCTTGTGCACCAGCGCCTGCCCGACCAGCACGCGGCGTTTCATGCCGCCCGACAGCGCGCGCATGTTGGCGTTGGCACGCGACGTAAGGTCCAGATGGTGCAGGATTTCGTCGATCCAGTCGTCGTTGCCGCGAATGCCGAAATAGCCCGACTGGATGCGCAAGGTCTCGCGCACCGAGAAAAACGGATCGAACACCAGCTCCTGCGGGACGACGCCGAGCATGCGCCGCGACTTGCGGTAATCGTCGACCACGTCGTGCCCGAGCACGCGCGCGTTGCCCCGGTCGGCGCGCGTGAGTCCGGCGAGGATCGAGATCAGCGTGGTCTTGCCGGCGCCGTTGGGCCCGAGCAGGCCGAAGAATTCGCCCTGCTCGACCTCGAGATCGACGCCCGCGAGCGCCTGAATGTCGCCGAAGCGGCGCGCGACGTCGAGGATTTCTACCGCGGGGGTCATAGGATCAGGCCGGTTGCGCGCGAGTTAGGCCCTGCCGTCCACGCACCCCGGACGGACGTCACGCGGCCAGCAGTTCTCCAACGCCGTAGAGCATGGCAAGCGACGTCACGCTTTCGGGAACGCCGGTGAACGCCAGTGGCTTGCGCTCAGCGGCGGCACGCCGCTTCCAGGCCAGCATCAGCGCCACGCACGCCGAGTCGACGCGCTCGACGCGTGCCAGGTCGACGACTCCGCTCTCGGGGAGCGGCGACGCAGTGCTCGCCGCAAGCAGCGTGGCGGTTGTATCCATCGTCAGCGGGCCTACCGGCAACCACCGCGCCGCTCGCCTGCTCAAGCGAGGGCACGCCCGTGCTGGTCGATTCGTTCATTTGGCTGCAGGCGGCGGCGCGGCGTTCTTCTTGTTCAGCGCAGTGATGAGCCCGTCGACACCGGAGCTCTTCACCGTATCGTTGAATTCGTCGCGATAGTTGGTGACGAGGCTCACGCCGGCGACGATGACATCGTAGGCCTTCCAGCCGTCCGGCGTTTTTTCCATGCTGTAGTCGATCTGGATCGGCGCCTGTCCCGAGCGGCGCACTTCGGTACGCACGGTGACCTCGCTGTCGCCGGCGTTCATGCGCAGCGGTTTGTAGTCCATGGTGTTCTCACGATAGTTGGCCAGCGCGCCGGAATACGTGCGCACCAGCAGCGTGCGGAACTGGTCGGTGAGTTGTTGCTGCTGCTCGGGCGTCGCGTTTTTCCAGTTGCGCCCCATCGCCAGTGCGGTCATGCGCGGAAAATCGAAGTGCGGCACCAGCTTGGTCTCGATGATCTGCTTGACCTTGGCCTGGTTGCCCGCCTGCAATTCCTTGTCACCGCGGATCTGCGTAAGGACCTCCTCAGCCAGCCGCTTGACCAGCGCATCGGGGGCTTCCTGCGCCGACGCGGGCATGGCGAAGCAGCCAAGCGCGAACAAAATCGTTCCAAGTATGCGATTGCGAATCATCGTGTCCTCATCGTTACGGTCGGCTGTGCGACAGACACGCCGTGCGGCCGCGGGTCGCGCAGCTTGCGCCCGGGGCGGCGCTTGCGGCTGTTCACTGGCCCTCGTCGTCGGCTTCCGGAGGCGGCTTGCCGTCGTACACCTGGTAGCGGCGCGCGCGCAGGTACGCGTTGCGGATGAAGCGGTAGCGATCCAGCGCGGCCTGGTCGATCATCGACTCGGTGCCGAGCGCCTGCGCGCGCGCGTCGACGATGCCGACGCCCCAGATGCTGTTACGAAGCGGAACGTCGGTGAAGATGTACGTCGTCGGCCCAAGGTACGCGCGGATCACGGTGCCGGTACCATCGCGCACCGTCGTCGGTCCGAACAGCGGCACGAACAGATACGGCCCCGACGGAATGCCCCATTTGCCGAACGTGATGCCGAAGTCCTGGTTGTGCTTCTCGATGCCCATCATCGACGCCAGGTCGAACAACCCGCCCACTCCGAACGTGGAATTGAGCAGCACGCGCCCGAAGTCGTCGCCGGCACGGTCGCCGTTGCCTTGGAGCACGTTGTTGATACCGATGAATAGGTCGTCGATGTTGCCGAAGAAGTTGGAGACGCCCGACCGAATGACTTCCGGGGTGTACTTGACATAGGCCTCGGCGATCGGCTTGGCGATCTTGCCATCGACGACGTCGTTGACGGCGAACATGGCGCGATTCCAGTCCTCGAACGGGTCGACGCGCGATTGAGAGACCGCGCAGCCGCCGAGCACGAGCGACAAAAGCGTGAACGCGAGCGCCGTGGCGCGCAGGTCTGACCCTCGGCGACGTGTCATTTCTTGGACCCTCCCCCGTCCGCGTCCTGTGCCTTGTCGAACAGGAACTGGCTGATAAGCTTTTCGATGACCACGGCCGACTGCGTCTTGCCGATGCGATCACCGTCCGCCAGCATCCTCGTGTCGCCACCGGCGTCGAGCGCGACGAACACCTCGCCCAGCAGTCCAGATGTGTTGATCGAGGCGATAGTGTCCCTGGAAAATTCGTACTGCGTGTCGATGCGCAACGTGGCGACCGCCTCGTAGGTCTTGGGGTCCAGCCGTACGCGTTCCACGCGGCCGACGACGACGCCGGCCGCCTTCACCGGCGCCCTTAGCTTGAGGCCGCCGATATTGTCGAAGCGCGCCTCGAGGCGATAGCCCGGCGCACGGTCGATCGTCAGCAGGTTGCCGACCTTGAGCGCCATGAACAGGATCGCCCCGAAACCGATAGCGACGAAGATTCCGACCCAGAGGTCGATCGCGGAGCGGCTCACTGTCCGCCCCGGAACATGAATACGGTCATGACGAAATCGAGCGCCAGTATCACCAGCGACGACATGACCACGGTACGCGTAGTCGCGATCGACACACCCTCGGCGGTCGGTTTCGCGTCGTAGCCTTCGAACACCGCAATCAGCGACACCGCGACACCGAAGACCAGGCTCTTGATGATGCCGTTGGTCACATCCGGCCAGACATCGACGCCCGCCTGCATCTGCCCCCAGAACGCGCCGCTGTCGATCCCGATCAGCCGCACTCCGACCAGGTAGCCGCCAAAGATGCCGAAGGCGGAGAACAACGCCGCCAGCAGCGGCATCGAGATCACACCGCCCCAGAAGCGTGGCGCGATCACGCGCGCGAGCGGATCGACCGCCATCATTTCCATCGCTGCGAGCTGCTCCGTAGTCTTCATCAGGCCGATTTCGGCGGTGATCGCCGAGCCCGCGCGTGACGCAAACAACAGGCCGGACATCACCGGACCCAGTTCCCGCACCAGCGACAGCGCGACCAGGATGCCAAGCTGCTCGTCGGCGCCGTAGCGCTTGAGGGTTTCGTAGCCCTGCAGAGAAAGCACCATGCCGACGAACAGGCCCGACATGAGGATGATGACCAGCGATAGCACACCGGCGAAATAGATCTCGCGAATCGTGAGCTGGAAACGGCGCAATGCCTGCGGCGAATGCCATACGATCGCCACCAGGAAACGGCTGGCGAAGCCGAGCCGGGCAATCGAGCCGGTGACGCCGCCGCCGATCCGCCGCAAGAGGTTGGCCACACCGAGGAGGGCGTCACTGGACATCGGCAAAAAGGTCCTCGCGATAGGGTCGCGGCCGGGTAATGGAAAGGCACCGGTCCGTCGGACTCGCCGTCGACGAACTGGCGCACGAAAGTGTCCTTCGATGCGCTCACCGCTTCGGGCGTTCCCTCGGCGACGATCCTGCCCTCGGAGACGAAATACAGGTAGTCGACGATCTTAAGCGACTCGTAGACATCGTGCGTAACAACGACCGACGTCGTGCCCAGCGCGTCATTGAGCTCCCGGATGAGCTGGCCGACGACGCCCAGCGAGATCGGGTCGAGCCCCGCAAAGGGCTCGTCGTACATCACGAGCATGGGATCGAGCGCAATCGCGCGCGCCAGCGCAACCCGGCGCGCCATGCCGCCCGACAATTCCGTCGGCATCAGCATCGCGGCGCCGCGCAGTCCCACCGCGTGCAGCTTCATGAGTACGAGATCCCGAATGAGCTCCTCGGAAAGGTCGGTGTGCTCGCGCATCGGAAAGGCGATGTTCTCGAATACGCTCATGTCGGTGAACAGCGCCCCGAATTGGAACAGCATGCCGAAGCGGCGGCGCAATGCGTACAGTGCGTCGGCCTTGAGATCGGGCACCGACTGCCCGGCGACGATCACCTTGCCGGATTCGGGCTTGAGCTGTCCGCCGATGAGCCGCAGGATCGTCGTCTTGCCACAGCCGCTGCCGCCCATGATGGCGACGATCTTGCCGCGCGGAACGGTCATGCTGATGCGGCGAAGCACGGGGCGGCGGTCGTACGCAAATGAGACGTCGCGAAGCTCGATCGCCGCAGCATCGGGATCGAGGTCGTAGGTCGCGGTCAATGCCGCGCGGGGTTCGGCGGAGCGTGCGGCCAGCATGGAGCGTTGCGGGTACGAACTGGAGGGATCGCGATTGTAGCGGGTTCATCCGTCCCCTACAAATGAGCGATGGATGCACGATCTTGCATACCGTCTCATGCGCTCAGGCATCACATGCACGGCGCCCTCGGTCAACCGCGCAACAGGCGTCGCTCAGCGAGTGCCAGGTTCGCGGGACTACCGAGCAGAACCACGATGTCGCCCGCCTCGAAGCGGTCGCCGGCTTGCGGCACCATCGAACGCACACCGCGACGGCGCACGCCGGTGACTTCGACCAGGTTGCCCAGGTCGATCTCGGCGAGCGACCGGCCCACGGCGGTGGAGCGCGGCGTGAGCAGCACCGTGTGCAATCGCGACTGCAGGTTCTCGGCGTCGGCGGCATCCGTCGCGCCGTGAAAAAATCCGCGAAACAGGCTGTAGCGCTCCTCGCGCACCGCACGGATGCGCGCCAGCACCCGGCCTAGCGGCACACCCAGGAGCAGCAGCGAGTGCGTTGCCAGCATCAGGCTGCCTTCGAGCACTTCGGGAACAACCTCGGCCGCGCCGGCCTTGAGCAGGCGGTCGAGCTCGCTATCGTCGAGCGTGCGCACGATCACCGGCAGTTCCGGCCGTTCCTGGTGAACGTGGTGCAGGATTTTCAATGCGAGTGGTACGTTGGCGAAGGTCACCGCTACCGCGCGCGCCTTGGCGAGCCCGGCCGCGATCAGCGCTTCGCGGCGGCTTGCATCACCGTACACGACGTTGGCGTCGCCGGTTTCGCGCACGCGCTCCGGATCGGAATCCAGTGCCAGAAACGAGATATCTTCCGCCTCGAGCAGGCGCGCCAGGTTCTGCCCGCTGCGACCATAGCCGCAAATGATGACGTGCTCCTGACGCGACATCGTCCGCGCCGCGATTTGCGTTACCTGCGCCGCGCGCGCCAGCCAGTCGTTCGCGGTGAGCCTGCGGACAACCGGCTCCGAAAACTGGATGAGGAACGGCGCCGACAGCATCGACAACACCATCGCGGCCAGCACGACCTGCGCCAACGTTTGGTCGATGATGCCGAGCTCCGTGCTGAGCGCGAGCATGACGATAGCGAACTCGCCGGCCTGGCCGAGATAGAAGCCGATGCGCAGCGCCGTACCCAGCGACGAGCCGAACAGCCGCGCCAGGACGACTACCAGCGCGATCTTCAGCAACACCGGGCCGATCAGGAGCAGCAGCACCCAGCCGATATTCGCGCCGACCACTTGCAGGTTCAGATACATGCCCACGGTGACGAAGAACAGTCCGAGGAGCACGTCGCGAAACGGTTTGATGTCCTCTTCGACCTGGTAGCGATATTCGGTTTCTGCGATGAGCATGCCGGCTAGAAACGCGCCTACCGCGTACGACAGCCCGGCCACCTCCGTCGCAGCCGCCAACCCCAGTGTGACAAGCAGGATGTTGAGCATGAACAGCTCTGGCGAGCGCAAGCGTGCGATCACCGTGAACCATGCACGCATGGGCTTCTGTCCGAAGAACAGGATCACCGCGAGCGCGAGCGCCGCCTTGCCGCCGGCGAGTATGAGTGACTTCCACAAGTCGGCTCCGCCCTCGGCCAGCGTCGGCTCGGCGATGAGGAACGCAACCACCGCGAGATCCTGGAACAGCAGAACCGCCATCACGTCGCGGCCGTGCGCGGAACCAAGCTCGTTGCGCTCGGCCAGCATCTTGGACACGATCGCAGTTGAGCTCATCGCCAGCGCACCGCCAAGCGTGAATCCCGCCAGCCAGCCGTAGTTCAGGAAGTGCAGTCCGATCATCGCCATTGCGGTCGTGATAGACACCTGCGCCAGGCCCAAGCCGAACACTGCACGGCTCATGGTCTTGAGCTGCGGCAGGCTGAACTCGAGGCCGACCGAAAACATCAGGAATACGATGCCGAATTCGGCGAGATCACGCACCGCGACGTTGTCCGGCACCCATGCCAAAGCGTGCGGTCCAACCACGATGCCGACGAACACGTAGCCCAGGATCGGAGGCAGGCGCAGCAGCCGGCAGACAATGACCACCACGACCGACGCGGCGAGCAACAACAGGATCAGAACCAGCACGTGCGGCATCGACCGAATTTAGCACAGGCATTGCCGCATCGCTTCCGCGTGAGCCGTCCTCGCGCGACTCGCCGCCATGGCGGCAGGGTATACTTTGCACATGCCTGTCGAGAGTGCACAGAACACGACGAACGTGCCCCCGCCGCGCGGTATCGAGCCTCAACGCGCGCTCGCGCTCGGTCGCAATGTGCTCGCTACCGAGGCCGCGGCAATTCGCGCGCTGGAGGGCCGGCTCGGCGGAGCATTTCTCGCAGCAACGCGCATGCTGCTCGGTTGTCGCGGCCGTGTGGTCGTCACCGGCATCGGCAAGTCCGGGCACATAGCGCGCAAGCTGGCGGCGACGCTGGCATCTACCGGAACGCCGGCGTTTTTCGTGCACGCCACCGAGGCGAGCCACGGCGACCTTGGCATGATCACCGCCGACGACGTTGTGCTGATGTTGTCGAATTCCGGCGAGACCGACGAGCTCGTCTCGCTGATGCCGCATCTGAAGCGCCAGGGCGCGCAACTCATCGCTCTGACGGGCAACGAGGAGTCGTCGCTGGCGCAAGCGGCCGCCGTGCATCTCGACGCCAGCGTCGACACCGAAGCCTGCCCGCTCGGCCTCGCGCCAACGGCCAGCACCACGGCTGCGCTTGCGCTCGGCGACGCGTTGGCGCTTACGCTGCTCGACGCGCGTGGATTCTCGGTCGAGGATTTTGCGCGCGCGCACCCCGGCGGCGCGCTGGGACGGCGCCTTTTGACACACGTGCGCGACGTCATGCGAAGTGGTGCGTCGGTGCCGCGCGTGCAAATGGGTGCGACGCTCGCCCAGGCCGTCGTCGAAATGAGCGGCAAGGGGATGGGCATGACCGCGGTCGTCGACGCCGATTCGCGAGTCGTGGGAATCTTCACCGACGGCGACCTGCGTCGCTGCCTCGAGCATGTCAGTAATTTCGCGGCGACGCACATCGACGCATTGATGACCCGCACACCGCGTACTATCGGAGCCGACGCGCTGGCGATCGATTGCGTCGAGCGCATGGAAACCGCGCCCAAAGTCAGCCAGCTTCTCGTGGTCGACACCGAGTCGCGGCTGGTCGGTGCGCTGCACCTGCACGACCTGTTCAGGGCGAAGGTCGTATGAACGAGCGGGCGGCGAGATCCGACCTGCACGCGAGAGCGCGCCGCATCCGTCTGCTCTCGTGCGACGTCGACGGCGTGCTCACCGACGGCAGGATCTTCGTTTGCGACGACGGGAGCCAGATCAAGGCGTTTTCCTGTCTCGACGGGCTGGGCATCAAGTGGCTGCAGGCCTCCGGCGTCGCCGTCGCGTGGATCACCGGCAGTCTGGCGCCCGCGGTGTCGATCCGAGCGCGCGACCTGGGCGTCGCACACGTCCTGCAAGGCGCCGACGACAAGCTCGCCCCATGGGACCGGTTGCGTAGTCAGCTTGGCATCGGAACCGATGAATGCGCCCACATCGGCGACGACTTGCCGGACCTGCCGCTGCTCTTGCGCTGCGGCCTGGCCGCCACCGTGCCACATGCGCCGGCGCCGCTGCATCGGCACGCGCATTACGTCACTCGCAGCGACGGCGGCTCGGGCGCGGTGCGCGAGCTCTGCGAGCTGATCCTCACCGCCCGCGGCGAGCTCGAGCACAAATTGCGGGCGTACGCACTATGAAGCTGCGACGCGCCCAGCTCGATCGCCTGATCGCCTGGTCGCCGGTGCTGCTGCTCGGCGCGTTCGCTCTGCTCACTTACTGGCTCGATGCCCAGATCCTGCCCGGAAACCGCAAGTTCGACGGCTCAGGGCGCCACGACCCCGATCTGTACATCGAGAATTTCCGCGGTGTGGCCCTGGACGCTCAGGGGCGCGTGCGCCAGGCGCTCACCGCCAGGCTCGCGCGACATTATCCTGACGACGACACCACGGAATTCGAGTCGCCGCTGGTCACGTTCAGCGATCCCGACAAGCCGCGCCTGACGATTTCCGCTGATCGCGCGACAGTCACCGGCGACCGTGAGAACGCTTACTTCCGCGGTAACGTGAGGGGCGAGCGCGAGGCGAGTGGTACCGACGCGAACAGCGGGCCGATCACCCTTACCAGCGAATATCTGCACGTGATTCCCAAGGAAGACCGCGTGAGCACCGACAAGCCAGTGACGATCAAGGACGCGCGTGGGACAATCAACGCGACGGGAATGGAATTCGACAATCGCAGCAAGAAGCTCAAGTTCGGCTCGCACGTATACGGCGAGCTCCTTCCGCAGAACGCTCCACAGAACTAAGCCAGCAACGCCACCATGGGCCGCACAGCGCACCGATTGCCTACGCGCCGCTTGACGCGAGCGCTCGTCGTCGTGTGCGCATGCGCGATTTGCGTCGCAAGCGACGGAGCGCACGCCGAGAAGGCCGACCGTGAAAAACCGATTTTCTACCAAGGTGACACGGGCGGCGCCAATCTCGGCAGCAAGGATGGCGAGCTCGTGGGCAACGTCGTAATCACACAGGGCACGCTGACCATCCACGCCGATCGCATCGTCTTCCACCAGAATCCGGACAACTCGCTGTCCGCCACAGCGTACGGTAATCCTGTGTCCTTCCGCGAAAAGCGCGACAACATCGACGAGTACTACGAGGGTTTCGCACAGCGCATCGTATACAACGGGCAGACGCGCCTTCTCGAATTGTTCGATCGCGCGCTGCTCAAGAAGAGCGGTGACGAGATCCGGAGCAACTACATCACCTACAACGCCGCTACGGAGGTATTCAAGGCCGAGGGTCGGCCCGACTCCAGGCCGCCCGACGCAGGCGAGGCGCCGCTGGGTTCGCGTGTGCGCGGCGTATTCCAGCCGCAGACCAAGGACGACAAGAGCAAGGACGCAAAGGACTCGAAGGACGCAACGAGCGGCAAAGACACGAAGGACACGAAGGATTCCAAGGGCTCAAAGGACGCGAAGGACGGCAAAGCTGCCACACCCGCGCCCAACCCTCCGCTGCCCCTCAAGGGCGATTCGGCGCTTTCGCCGCCGTCGGCCCGATGACGGCGACGCGCGCGTGAGCACGCTTTCGGTCGAGGCCCTCAAGAAGCGTTACAAGTCACGCATTGTCGTACACGATGTGTCGCTTTCAGTAGGCAGCGGCGAAGTGATCGGACTGCTCGGGCCCAACGGCGCGGGCAAGACCACGTGCTTCTACATGATCGTCGGCCTGGTGGCGACGGACGGCGGCACGATCGAGCTCGACGGCGAGGATCTGACGCGTATGCCCATTCACGCACGCGCGCGCCTGGGCCTGTCGTACCTGCCGCAGGAAGCGTCGATTTTTCGCAAGCTGACGGTCTCCGAAAACGTCCAGGCAATCCTCGAGTTGCAAGGCATCGACGCCGACGAGATCGCAAACCGCCTCGACGCGCTGCTGGAGGACCTGTCAATTGCGCACCTGCGCGACGCGTCGGCGGTAAGCCTTTCCGGCGGCGAGCGCCGCCGCGTCGAGATTTGCCGGGCGCTGGCCACGCGCCCGCGCTTCATCCTCCTCGACGAACCCTTTGCCGGGATCGACCCCATCGCCGTGCTGGACATCCAGAAGATCATCGGCTTCCTCAAGGAACGCGAAATCGGCATCATGATCACCGACCACAACGTTCGCGAGACCCTGGGCATTTGTGATCGAGCCTACATCATCAACGAAGGGCGCGTGTTAGCCTCGGGGACACCCGACGAAATTGTTTATAATGAAAGTGTCAGAAAGGTATACCTGGGAGAGCATTTCCGGCTTTGACCGCGTTGAACGCGCCTCGCCGACGGCCACGCCATGAAACCCACGCTACAGCTCAAGCTCAGCCAGCACCTGACGCTGACGCCCCAGCTGCAGCAGTCGATAAGGCTGTTGCAGCTGTCGACGCTTGAGCTCAACGCCGAAGTTGAGCGCCTGCTGCAGGAGAACCCGCTGCTGGAGAAGGCCGACGACGATGAGGCGCCGTCGCCGCCGGTCGACTACGCGCCGACCATGGTCACCGTGGCCAACGGCGAGGACCAGAGCGTAGCCCCCGACGCCGCGCCAAACGCGGAGTTCGACGTCATGGCCGGCGTCGGCGGCGACAACGACTGGGGGTCGTCCGCCGGCTCGAGTGACGACGACGAGGAGTTCTTTTCGCCCCAGCAGGTGGCCACCTGCTCGCTTCGTGACCATCTCAACGAGCAACTCGCGCTGTTGAACTTGCCGCTGCGCGATCGCCAGCTTGCCAGCGCGTTGGTCGATGCGCTCGACGACGACGGCTACCTGACGACGTCCCTCGACGAGCTGCTCGAACTTTTCCCTGAAGAGCTCGGATTCGACGCCGACGACCTCTCTATCGGACTCAAGCACTTGCAGAGCCTGGAGCCGGCGGGAGTAGGCGCGCGCGACTGCGCGGAATGCCTGGGACTGCAACTCAAGGCGATGCCCGAGATCACGCCGTTTCGCGCGGAAGCGCTCAAACTTGTAGAGCACCACTTGTCGCTGCTCGCCGCGCGCGACTTCGGCAAGCTCAAGCGGCTTCTGCACACGGACGACGAAGGTATTCGCGGCATACGAACACTGATCACCAGTCTCAATCCGCGGCCCGGTGCGGAATTCTCGCAGACTACGGCGAACTACGTGATTCCCGATGTCGTCGTCAAGAAGGTGCGCGGGCGCTGGGTGGCGGCCCTCAACGAAGCTGCGATGCCCAAGCTCCGACTCAATCGCATCTATGCGGACATCCTAACGCGCAATCGCGAGTCGTCCAACCAGCAACTGTCCGCGCAGCTGCAGGAGGCGAAGTGGCTGATCCGCAACGTGCAGCAGCGCTTCGAGACCATCCTGCGCGTGTCGCAGGCGATCGTCGACCGCCAGCGCCACTTCTTCGACCATGGCGAAGTCGCGATGCGTCCGATGGTGCTGCGCGAGATCGCGGAAATTCTCAGCCTGCACGAGTCGACGATTTCGCGCGTGACCACGCAGAAGTACATGCTCACCTCGCGCGGCACCTATGAGCTCAAGTACTTTTTCGGCAGCCACGTCGCCACGGATACCGGCGGCGCCGCCTCGGCGACCGCGATACGCGCGCTCATCAAGCAATTGATCAGCGCAGAGGATGCCAAAGCGCCGCTCACTGACAGCCGCATTGCCGACCTGCTGGGCGATCAGGGCATCGTCGTCGCCCGGCGGACTATCGCCAAGTACCGCGAAGCGCTGCAGATTCCGCCGGTCAACCTGCGCAAAGCCATCTAGGGTCGGAACCCCGGAAGGAGCGTTGAATGAACCTGAACCTGAGCGGTCATCACCTCGTGATCACGCCGGCGATTCGCAGCTACGTCGTAGCCAAACTGGACCGCGTGACGCGCCACTTCGACCACGTGATCGACGTCAATGTCGTGCTTTCCGTCGACAAGCTCAGGCAGCAGATAACCGCGAATCTGCACATACGCGGCAAGGATATCCATGCTGAATGCGTCGAACCCGACATGTATGCGGCGATCGATGCGCTAGCCGACAAGCTCGATCGCCAGGTGCTGCGGCACAAGGAAAAAACCAACGGCCACCGCCATGAGCCGGCGGCGCTGAAGCGCAAGGCACCCGCCGCGCGCACCACCAAAACACGCGCGAAATAGCGCCCCTTGCCGGTGTGCGCAGACGCGCGCCCGGCGTTCCCGTCATGAATCGCATCGCTCCCCTGCTGGCCGAGTCGAACATCGTGCTCGACACCGCGGCCGCGACCAAGAAGCGGCTATTCGAGCAGATCGCGCAGTTGTTCGAGGAGCACGCGGGAATTCCCCACGCAACGGTATCCGACAGCCTGTCGGCGCGCGAGCGGCTCGGATCGACCGCGCTCGGCCAGGGCATCGCGATACCGCACGGTCGCATCAAGGGACTGAAGGCGGCGTTGGGCGCATTCGTACGACCGCACGAGCCCATTCCCTTCGATGCGCCGGACGGCAGGCCTGTGTCGCAGGTGTTCGTTCTGCTCGTGCCTCAGCAGGCCACCGAAGAGCATTTGCAGCTCCTCTCGGAGCTTGCGCAAATGTTCAGCGACAAGGCATTTCGCGAGCAGCTCAGTAACGCCAACAGCACGGCCGATGTGCACGCATTGTTCAGCGGCTGGCATTCTGACGTGAAGTGAGGGCCGCGAATGAGCGCCGTGAATGACCGCGTGACATGAACGACAGTGCCATCCGGCAGGTAAGCGTCGAGCGGCTGTTCGACGACAATTGCGAGCGGGCGGGATTGACATGGCTAGCCGGGCGTCAGGGCGGGACCCGCGTGCTGACCGGCGAGGCGGTGCTCAAGCCGACCATCGGCCAGGTCGGCCATATGAACTTCATCCACCCGTTCCGGGTCCAGCTCATCGGCGCCGCCGAAGCGGCGTACCTGCGCGGGCTGCCCGAAGACTCGCTGCGCGCGTCGATCGGACGGCTTTTTACCACGGAGCTCGTAGCCATCATCGTCGCCAACGGTGAGCAGATTCCATCGTACCTGCTCGACGAGTGCAACCGGCATCACATGGCGTTGTTCACATCGGCGCAGCCCTCGCCGCACGTCGTCGACATCATGCGCCTGTACCTGTCGCGTGTGCTTGCCGAATCGACGACGCTGCACGGCGTGTTTCTCGATGTGCTCGAGATGGGCGTGCTCATCACCGGAGCATCGGCCATCGGCAAGAGCGAGCTTGCGCTCGAGCTCATCTCTCGCGGCAACGGCCTGGTCGCCGACGACATCGTCGAGCTCTACCGGATTTCGCCGGACACGCTGGAGGGACGCTGCCCTGCCGTGCTCAAGGATTTCCTGGAGGTGCGCGGCATCGGGGTGCTGAACATCCGCACGATATTCGGCGAGACCGCCGTGCGCCCGCGCAAGCTGCTCAAGCTCATGGTGCATCTGGAGGACCACAGCAACGAGCAGTTTTCCGACCTGGACCGGCTGCAGGTGAGCGCGACGTATCAGGAGATCATGGGTGTGCCCATCCGCAAGGTCACCATACCCGTTGCCGCCGGACGCAATCTCGCGGTGCTGGTGGAAGCCGCCGTGCGCAATTTCGTGCTCAACCAGCGCGGCATCGACAGCACCAAGGAATTCATCGAGCGGCAGCAGAAGCTGATGGAGGATGGCGGGTAGCGGATCGCGCCTCGCGCCCGCGGCGCTCCGCGTCGACCGCCTGGGCTAAGCGAAGCACCGCCTCGCGCGCGCACCGCCATGGACCTGCTGCTCATCGCCGGCGTGTCGGGATCGGGCAAGAGCGTTGCGCTCGCCGCGCTCGAGGACAGCGGCTACTACGCCGTCTCCAACCTTCCGCTCGCGCAGCTTCCGGGACTGCTGGCGCACCTCAAGGCTGCGAGCCAGCAACGCGTCGCCATCGTCCTCGACGTCAAGACCACGCCTGGATTGGGCGGGCTCGCACAAGCGATCGATGCGGCGCGCGGCGATGGCTGGACCGTGCGCTTTCTCTACCTCGATGCGAAGACCGAGACGCTGGTCAAGCGCTTTTCCGAGACGCGGCGGCGCCATCCGTTTTCCGACGACAGGCGCACGCTCAAGGAGGCGATCGAATTCGAGCGCGAAATGCTCGCGGACGCGCGGTCGCCCGGCTACAGTTTCGACACCAGTGACCTTTCCGCTGCGGCGCTTCGGGCGTGGATCAAGGACTTCATCAGTGTCGATCCCTCGAAGCTGACCCTCTCGTTTCAGTCCTTCGGATTCAAGCACGGCGTACCGCTCGATGCCGACCTCGTCTTCGACGTGCGCTGTCTACCCAATCCACACTACGAACCCGAGCTGTCCGCGAAGACGGGCATGGACGCCGCGGTGATCGCCTATCTCGAACGCCAGCCCGAGACCGAGCGCATGTACCGCGACATCTATCACTTCGTCGCCAGCTGGCTGCCCGACTATGCGCGCGACAACCGCAACTACCTGACCGTCGCCATCGGCTGCACCGGCGGCCAGCACCGGTCGGTGTATCTGGTGGAGCGCCTCGCGCGCGCGTTCGCGGGCCGCTACCAGGTGCACACGCGCCATCGCGAACTCGCGGTGCGCTAGAATGTCCCTGTGAATATGCCACGCGTCGTCACGCTCGCGTTCACCGGCGCATCGGGACTGCCCTACGGATTGCGCCTGCTCGAATGCCTGCTCGCGGCGAACGCACGCGTCTATCTGCTCTACTCCCCCGCGGCGCAGATCGTCGCCCGCCAGGAGCTCGAGTTGGTCTTGCCGACCCAGCCCGCGGCCGCGGCTGCGTATTTCAGCGAGCGCTACGGCGCAAAGCCCGGACAGCTTTCGGTGTTCGGGCGCGAGGACTGGTTCGCGCCGGTCGCCTCGGGCTCCAATCCGGCCGACGCCATGGCAGTGTGTCCGTGCAGCATGGGAACGCTCGGCGCGCTTGCCGCGGGCCTCGCCGACAGCCTGATCGAGCGCGCTGCCGACGTCATGCTCAAGGAGCGCCGGCCGCTGGTGTTGGTGCCGCGCGAGACGCCGCTCTCGGTGATCCACCTCGAGAACATGCTTACGCTCTCGCGCGCCGGCGCCGTGATCCTGCCGCCGGCACCCGGCTTCTACGGACGCCCGCAGGCCATCGGCGACCTGGTCGATTTCGTCGTCGCGCGCATCCTCGATCAGCTCGGCGTCGTGCATGAGCTCGGTCCCCGCTGGGGCGGCAGGCGTTTGCCGGCGGCGTTCATCGAGCGGGCCTAAAGCGGATCGTGCTCGATTTCCTGCGCGGCGCGCCCACGCGTTCGCCGACGCCGCTGCCCCTGTTCCTGCTCAAGACCGTGCTGTTTCCCGGAGGCCTGCTGCCGCTCAAGGTGTTCGAACAGCGCTACATCGAAATGAGCACCGCGTGTCTCAAGGACGACAAGCCCTTCGGCGTCTGCCTGCTCAGGCAAGGCGAAGAAGTCGGCCGTCCGGGCGTGGTGCCCGACGCCACCGAATTTGCCGAGATCGGTACCATGGCGCGCATCACGCAGTGCGACGTGCCGCAACTCGGCATCTTGCACCTGAAAACGGAGGGTGCGGTGCGCTTCAAGGTGGCCTCGCACGCGGTGAGCGATCTCGGCCTTATCGTCGGACAGGTGACCACGCTTGCCCCCGAGCCTGCCGTCATGCTCTCCGACGCGCACAAGCCGCTCGCCGAACTTCTCGAATTGCTGATCGCCCGTGTCGGGCGCGAAAACTTTGCCGCGGAGCTCGCGCTCGACGATGCGTCCTGGGTCGGCTATCGCCTGGCCGAGCTGCTGCCGTTGCCGCTGCCGATCAAGCAGACCATGCTCGAGATCAACGGCAGCGAGGTGCGCTTGAAGGTAATCGCACAGTTTCTCAAGGACCAGGGCGTCCTGTAATAGTTGTCCCGGCTCAGACATTCACAGCGAAGCTCTATCCGACATTCCCGCCCGACGCGGGAAGGGGGAGCTTCTTGGTCGAAAGCGAACCTCCCCGCCTTTTTCCTCCCCTGATTGGGAAGTGATCGTCGGTACGACCGCGACACGCATCTGCCCTTCCCCGGCCCTCCCCCCTGAAGAAGGACGGAGGAGATGCCGCATTCCGCGCTGATATAATTTCACCTCGAAAAGACGCAACGCGGGAATGCCATCATGGCCGGCCACAGCAAGTGGGCGAACATCAAGCACAAGAAAGCGGCGACCGACGCCAAGCGTGGCAAGATCTTCACCCGCCTCATCCGCGAAATCACGGTGGCCGCCAAGCTTGGCGGCGCCGACGCGTCGACCAACCCCCGGCTGCGCCTTGCGATCGACAAGGCGATCGATAACAACATGCCGAAGGACACCATCGAGCGTGCTGCGCGCCGTGGCGCGGGCGAGCTCGAGGGTGCAAGCTACGAGCAGGTGCGCTACGAGGGCTACGGCATCAACGGCGCTGCGGTGATCGTCGATTGTCTCACCGACAACAAGGTGCGCACGGTCGCCGAGGTCCGACACGCGTTCTCCAAGCATGGCGGCAACATGGGGACCGACGGCTCGGTCGCGTTCCTGTTCAAGCATTGCGGACAGTTCGTATTCGCGCCTGGCACGAACCCCGACAGGCTGATGGAGGTTGCGCTCGATGCCGGCGCCGACGACATCGTCGACAATGAAGACGGCTCAACCGAGGTGCTGACCTCGCCCGCCGCTTTCATGGCGGTCAAGGAGGCACTGGCGAAGGCCGGACTCAAGCCAGAATTTGCAGAGGTGACGATGAAACCGCTGACCGAGGTGGCGCTCACGGGCGACGATGCGTTGCGCATGCAAAAGCTGCTCGATGCGCTCGAGTCGCTCGACGACGTGCAGGATGTCTTTACCAACGCGGTGATCGACGCGGCGTGATCGCGAGGCGAATCCTGGGCATCGATCCCGGATTGCGGGTGACCGGCTTCGGCGTGATCGTGGTGTACGGTAACCGCATGCAGTACGTCACCAGCGGCTGCATACGCAACGTCTCGGGTGAGCTGCCGGAACGCTTGAAGACGATACTGCACGACCTCGCCAGCGTGATCGCCACGCACCGGCCGACCGAGGTAGCAGTGGAAAAGGTCTTCGTCAACGTCAATCCGCACTCGACGCTGCTGCTCGGACAGGCGCGCGGCGCGGCAATCTCGGCAGCCGTGCTTGCGGATATCCCGGTTGTCGGAATACACGGCGCTGCAGGTCAAGCAGGCCGTCGTCGGTCACGGCAAGGCGGCGAAGAAGCAGGTTCAGGAAATGGTGAGACGGCTGCTCACGCTCACCGCAGCACCGGCAACCGACGCCGCCGACGCGCTCGCCTGCGCGATCTGCCATGCGCACGGCGGCGCGGGCTATCGCGGGCCTGCGATCGCGGACGTCCTGCGCATCCGCCGCGGCCGCATCCAGTGATGCGTCGTCCGGCGTGCGATAATGCAACATGCGCAGCGCTGATCGCTCATGATCGGACGTCTCTCCGGCACGCTCGCCGAGAAGAACCCGCCGCAGATCCTGCTCGACGTGCAGGGCGTCGCCTACGAGGTCGACGTGCCGATGAGCACGTTCTACAACCTGCCCAACCTCGGCGAGAAGGTCACGCTGTTCACGCACCTGGTCGTGCGCGAGGACGCGCATCTGCTGTTCGGATTCGGCTCGGAGAACGAGCGCCGCGCGTTCCGCCAGCTGATCAAGATCAGCGGCATCGGCGCGCGCACCGCGCTGTCGGTGCTCTCCGGTCTGTCGGTGGCCGAGCTCGCGCAGGCGGTCACCATGCAGGAGACCGGCCGGCTCACGCAAGATTCCCGGTATCGGCAAGAAGACCGCGGAGCGGCTGCTGCTGGAGCTCAAGGACAAGCTCGGCGCCGATGTGACCACTGCGGTCGGCGTGCAACCGCGCTGCGCCGGTGGCCGCCGACGTGCTCAACGCGCTGGCCTCGCTCGGCTACAGCGACAAGGAGGCCGCGCACGCGGTCAAGCAGTTGCCGGAAGGCATCGCGGTGACCGACGGCATACGGCAGGCGCTGAAGCTGCTGGCGAAGGCTTGAGCGCGCATGAGGCCCAGATGACGCGGACGCGCGCATGATCGAGACCGATCGCCTGATCGCCGACCGCGCCGGCGAGCCCGCAGGAGGAAGTGCGTCGAGCGCACGCTGCGCCCACGCGCGCTCGATGAGTACGTCGGCCAGGAGAAGATCCGCGAGCCAGCTGTCGATCTTCATCGAGGCGGCGCAAAAGCGCAGGGAAGCCGCTCGATCACGTGCTGCTGTTCGGGCCGCCCGGGCCTCGGCAAGACCACGCTGTCGCACATCATCGCGCACGAGCTGGGCGTCAACCTGCGCCAGACTTCCGGGCCGGTGCTCGAGCGCGCGGGCGATCTCGCCGCGCTGCTGACCAACCTCGAGCCGCACGACGTGCTGTTCATCGACGAGATCCATCGCTTGTCGCCGGTGGTCGAGGAAATCCTCTATCCCGCGCTCGAGGACTTCAAGATCGACATCATGATCGGCGAAGGGCCCGCCGCGCGCACCGTCAAGCTCGACCTGCAACCCTTCACGCTGGTCGGCGCGACCACGCGTGCGGGCATGCTCACCAATCCGCTGCGCGATCGCTTCGGTATCGTCGCGCGCCTGGAGTTCTACTCCGCGGACGAGCTCACGCGCATCGTCAAGCGCTCCGCGCACGCTGCTGGACATCGCGCATCGACGACGACGGCGCGCTGGAAATCGCCCGCCGCTCGCGCGGCACACCGCGCGTGGCGAACCGCGTGCTGCGCCGGGTGCGCGATTACGCGCAGGTGCGCGCGGCAGGCAGCATTACGCGCCCGGTCGCGGACGACGCGCTGAAGATGCTCGACGTCGACGCCTCGGGGCTCGACGTCATGGATCGGAAACTCCTCGCGCTGCGTGCTCGACAAGTTCGGCGGCGGCCCCGTTGGCGTCGACAACCTCGCGGCGGCGATCGGCGAGGAGCGCGACACGATCGAGGACGTGCTCGAGCCGTACCTGATCCAGCAGGGCTTCCTGCAACGCACGCAGCGCGGCCGTATTGCGACGGCATTGGCGTACCGCCATTTCGGCCTTGCCATGCCCGCCGCGGCCGGCGAACTGTTCAGCGAATGATCCCCGGCGGGCGCAACCCTTTCGCTGGCCGGTGCGCGTTTACTACGAGGATACCGACGCCGCGGGCATCGTCTACTACGCGAACTATCTCCGGTTCCTCGAGCGCGCCCGCACCGAATGGCTCGCGGCCATAGGCTTTGCGCTGAGCACGCTGGAAACCGAACACAACGCGGTGTTCGTGGTCCATAGGGTGGAGATCGACTACCGCACGCCGGCGCGGCTGGGCGACTTGCTCGAAATCACGGTTATGCCGGTCGAGCGCGGGCGGACCCGGCTCGTCGCCGCGCAGGACGTAGTTCGTGGCGATACGCTGGTGGCGCGGTCGCGGGTGTCGCTGGCGTTCCTCGATCGCAGCGACTGGCGGCCGCTGCGCATGTCCGCCGCGCTGCTGGCACGAATGGAGACAACGGCTTGAACCTGCACCCGGATCTTTCGTTCATCGCCATGGTGATGCATGCAAGCATCGTGGTGCAGGCGGTGATGGCGCTGCTGCTGATCCTTTCGCTGTGGTCGTGGTGGCAGATCTTCCTGAAGATGTTCGCGCTCAAGCGCGCTGCGAGCGACCACCGACGCCTTCGAGGACGAGTTCTGGAAAGGCGGAGATCTCGCGGCGCTCTACCAGCGCGCGAGCCAAGCGCGCGAGTCTGGCGCGCTCGAACGCATATTCACGGCCGGTTTTCGCGAATTCGCCAAGCACCGCAAGCAAGGATCTTCGTCGGCGGCGACCATGGACAGCGCGCGGCGTGCCATGCGCGCGACCTACCAGCGCGAGATCGACGCACTGGAAGCCAACCTTGCGGGACTGGCGACGGTCGGATCGGTGAGTCCCTACATCGGCCTGTTCGGTACGGTGTGGGGCATCATGAATTCGTTCCGCGGGCTATCCAACGTGAGCCAGGCGACGCTGGCGCAGGTCGCGCCGGGTATCGCCGAGGCGCTGATCGCTACCGCGATGGGCCTTTTCGCGGCGATCCCGGCCGTGGTCGCGTACAACCGCTACACGCACGACGTCGATCGCCTGGCGACGCGCTTCGAGACCTTCATCGAGGAGTTCTCGAACATCCTGCAACGGCAGGGATGAGGACATCGCACATGCGCCGCGTGCGCAAGCCGATCAACCAGATCAACGTCGTGCCCTACATCGACGTGATGCTGGTGCTGCTGGTGATCTTCATGATCACCGCGCCGTTGGTCAACCCGGGCCAGATCGAGCTGCCGAGCGTCGGCAGCAAGCTGCAGGCGCCGGTCGCACCGCTGGTGATCCAGTTCCGTCGCGACGGTACGCTCGCGCTGCAGGACGGCGCCTCGGCCGCCGTGCCGCTGTCGCGCGACGAGCTCGTCGCGCGCGTTCTGACGAGCGCAGGCGGCGTCGGAGCGTCCGGTCGTCCTCGGCGCAGACGCCTTCGCTACGCTACGAGCAGGTGATCGAAGTCATCGACATGCTACAGCGCAACGGCGTGCGCAAGGTCGGCCTGCTCGCGCAAGTCACAGAACTGATTCGCGATGGCACCGCAGCGCAGGCGGCCCCCGTGGTCGACCGGAAAATGGATTGCGGCTGTCCTCGCGCTCGCGGTGAATCTGGCATTCATCGCGTTCCTGGTCTTCAACGTCACCTGGCAAAACCGCAAGGAGCAGGCGGTCAGCGTCGAGCTCTATGCGCCGCCCGCACCCACCGAAGCGGATACGCCGAAACCTCCCCGCAGCCGGAGCCCCCGCCGCCCGAGCCGCCAAAGCCGGAGCCCGAACCACCGAAAGCGGCGCCGGAGCCGCCGAAGGCGGAGCCCGAGCCGCCGAAGCCCATCAAGGTCGAGCCGCCACCTCCGAGCAAGGCCGAGATCGCGCTGAAGGCAAAGCAGGAGCAGGCAGAACGCGCGCGCATTGAGAAGGAGAAGCGCGACGCCGACAAACGCGAGGCGGACAAGCGCGAGGCGGAGAAACGAAAGCAGGAGGAAAAGCGCGTCGCGGAGGTCGCGCGACCGGCAGACGCGGGAAGCCGAGGCGCTGAAGGCGCAGGCGGACCGCGAGCAGACTGGCCGCGCAGAAAATCGCCGAAGCGGCGCAGGCTAAAGGCGCTCGACGCCTACATCCGCGGCATCCAGGCCAAGGTCAAGGGCAACGTCGTGTTGCCGCCCGACATCCCGGGCAATCCGGAAGCGGTGTTCGACGTCGTCCAACTGCCGACGGGGGAGATCATCGACGTGCAGCTGCGAAAATCCAGCGGCGTGCGCGCGTACGACGAGGCGGTGCAGCGAGCGATCGTCAAGTCGTCGCCGTTGCCCAAGCCCGAGAGCGCGGAACTATTTCAGACGCAGCCTGACGCTGAAATTCCGTCCGTTGGACTAGGGCCTGTTAACGCTATATGCCTGTACGCGTGACCTTCAGAAAGCCCGCAGGCAAGGCGCGGCGAGGAAGCGAGGCTGGGCGCCTCGCGACGAGCGGCAACGCGGGTTGCGGGCTTTCTGAAGGATCACCCTTCGGGGCGCGGGAGCGCCGGGCGCATGGCGTCGTTGCTGGCTCCTTATTTGACGCTGCCAAACGGCGTCGCCTGCGCCTCGCCCTGCACCCGGCGCTCCCGCGCCGCGTGCAGGTATATAGCGTTAACAGGCCCTAGCCGCCGCGGCCGAATGAATGCGGCCCTACAGCTAGTCGTCCCTGGACTTCTTCTCGACGATCTGGATCGTCGCCCAGCTCCAGTCGGGCCGTTGCTCGACCAGGTGGCGCAGCGATACGGTGTACACCGAGTGCGCGGTCGTGAGCAGGACGTTGCGGCCTTCCTGGTACTCGGAGGTCGGGACGATCACCGTCTTCATCGCCAGCGGCTTGTCCGGACGCGACGGCGGCGGCAGGTACAGGCCCTCGAAGCGCTCGCCCATGGTCGACATGTCGAGGCCGTCTGACCACGTAGCCCATGTCCTCGTTGGCGCGGCGCTTGGCAGCGAGCGTCACCGCGACCATGCGCTCGGCGATGATGTTGACGCCAGCTTCGACTTCGTCGTTGGAGACCTTGTTGAGCCGACGCACGACGCCCAGCAGCCACGCGTCGACGTCGGATTGACGCACCGCAACCAACGCGCCGAGCGTCAGGCTCTGGCCGATGCCGCCGGTGGCGGCGATGCGCAGTCCGGCGACGCTGCGATCCTTGACCTCCCACATCGGATCGGTCCACGACGACAGGCTCGCCGCGAGTGAATCGTCCTCGGCCTGCGACTTGCGCTTGTCGCGCGGCGCGCCTGCGACAGCAAATACTTCGATCTGCTCGGTACCCGCGCCGGGCTCGGCGGCGGGCTCATCGGCGGCCTTCGCGGCCAGGTCCTGGCAGATGCGCGACAGACCGATGCGCACGCGCGCGGACACAGCGACCGCGACACGCGGGTCGCGGCGCAGCTCCGGCAGCAGCGCCGGCGACATCATCGGCTGGATCTTGCGCAGCACGCCCAGGCGCTGCTGGTTGATGACGGCGACCGGACCCTGGTCGGTCATCTCGGCATCGCGCAGCGCGTTGATCGCGCGCTGCATGCCTTCGGACAGCGGCGCGGTGTCGAGATAGCGCAGCATCGAGCCGCGATCGTTGCCGGTGCGGCGCACCATGCCTTCGCGTCCGGCGAGATCGACGAAAAATCCATCCATCGATCTCGGAATCTGCTCGAGCGACAGCCGGCGGCTCCACGCGCGCAGCTGCGAGCTAGCCCAGTCGATTTCGGTCGGCGAAAGGTTGCCGGTGTTGAGCTGATGCACCAGCAGCACGTACAGGTATTCCTGCTCGACCGACCACGGCTGCGCCGCAGATCCGGCGGCTGGCAGCGCCATCGCCTGCCGTTCGCATTTCATCTCGCACGCGCGAAGGTACGTCTGATGCAGCTCGATCCACTTGGCCGGAATCCAGCGCTCGTACTTGAACACGCGCAGCTTGGCGTCGGTGCCGTGGAAGTGGACGAGGCGGACGAACAGCAGCGGCAACGACGCGCGCCAGCGCGCATTGTCGGCCTGCGCGACGGCGCTCTCGAGCGCCTGCTGATAGGCGAGCATGAATGCCTGGCTCATCTCCCACAGCGCCTGCCAGATGCGATCGGCAAGCTTGGGCGAAGCTTCGGCGTTTTCGATGTACTGCTTGATGAGCTGCCGGCGATCGGCGCCGAGCGCGGCATCGATGAACTCGATGGCGCTGACGCGGTTCACGTCGATGGCTCGCTGCGTCTTGCGCAGCTCGTCGAGCGCGCGGATGACGTGCTGCTGCCTGCCGATGACGTCCAGCGCCGGTAACTGACGCAGCCAAGCCGCCGCAGACTTCGCGTTTTGCAGCGGATCGGCCGCTTCCTTGGCTTGAGGTGTCAGAAATCCGAACATCGCTTTCATTTTTGGCGTCTGCGGGCCCGCGCTGCGGCCACCCCCCGAGTTCGAAATCCTGTCCATCGAGGGAATTTTGTATTGGGTTCAGCTGGGTGCGGGCGAACCGAGATTTATAGCCCAAATCACCCTGCAGCGCAAAACATTGGCATAAACCGTGGTACCTTGCGCCCTCTTCGCAACGCCGCGTGTTCGAAGCGCCGCAATCGTTTCAGAACCAATCGGTCCAAGCATGGTGCACCCCGTTTGCCAGGAGGCCTTTGTGTCGCACAATCCCGTGGTCAGTAGTTACTTGAAGCGCGTGCTTGCCGCCGCCGCGTGCAGCGTGCTCTGCTCCCAAATCGCGTTAGCGCAAACCCCGCCCGCGGGTTCTCCTCCTATTTCAAGCAAGATGGATGCCAAAGTCATGCAACTGCAAAAGACCGATGTCAAGCAAGGAACGGGTGCCGAAGCGACCAAGGGAAAGGCCGTCATTGTTCACTACACAGGATGGCTATATGACCCAGCGGCGCCGGGACAGAAAGGCGCCAAATTCGACTCCTCCCGCGATCGCCAGGTGCCTTTCGGATTCGTCCTGGGCGCGGGCAAAGTCATCCGCGGATGGGATGAAGGCGTCGTCGGGATGAAGGTCGGCGGACAGCGTACGCTCGTCATTCCGCCCGACATGGCGTATGGGAGCCGCGGCGCGGGCGGCGTGATTCCCCCGGATGCGACGCTGATCTTCGACGTCGAGCTGATCGAAGTCAAAGGCTGACAGCGGCCACCCTCCCGTCCAGTGGATTCCCCGGGATCCAGGGTTGGTTCCTGGATTGGTGAGTTGCACTAAAACTTGGGCCCCGGCCTGCGCCGGGGCGACCGCGGAGGCGTCATCCCGGCGAAGGCCGGGATCCAAGGTCGCTTCTCCTTCCGCCGTCGAAGGGAAAGGAATGTCGCGCGCTTCCTTCCGGTGACTACCAGTACGCCTCGAGCGTGTAGTGCCCCGGCTCGCGGCGCCGGTGCCGGCGCATGCCTCGATGTTCCAGCACGGCTTGCGTGTCACGCACCATATCCGGGTTGCCGCAAAGCATGGCATGCGCGTTGTCCGCGGTCAGCGGCACGCCGGCTGACGTTTCCAAGCGGCCGTCGGCGATCGCATCGGGGATGCGGCCGGTCAAGGCCCCCCGATGTGCTTCGCGGCTGACGAACGCGACGAAGCGGAAATGTCCGCCATGTTCGTGCGCGATCTCGTTGATGGCTTCCGCATAGGACAGATCCTCGGCGAGGCGCACCGCGTGCACGAGCACAATACGCTCGAATTTTTCCCACGGTTCGGTCGTGCGCAGAATCGACAGGAATGGGCCGAGGCCGGTGCCCGTCGCAAGACACCAAAGCGCGCCTGCCGCCGGAAGCTCGCCGACGGTGAAAAATCCGTTCGCGCGCGCGAGCAGCCACAACGGCGCGCCGGGTTCGAGCGCAGCCAGCCGCGGCGACAGCGGGCCCGCCGGTAGTACGTTGAAATAGAATTCGTGCGGGGTCTGCTGCGGCGCGTTGACGAAGGAATACGGCCGGCCGAGCATCGGCTCCTTTGCTCCGGGCGGCGCCGGCAGTGCGAGGCGGGCAAACTGCCCCGCCACGAACTGGAGTTCTGGCGCCGCAACGCGCAAGGAAAACAGACGATCGGTCCACTGTTGTTTGGACACGACCTCGCCCTCGATCCATGCGCTCATCGATGCATGCGGTGATTCATCACGGGCAACAGGCCCTAAACTACGCATTATGCCAGCGCCCAAATCTGTGCCTCGCGCGGCGATTCCGAGGTCCGCGCTTGGCGCGGGACCCGACGTGTACATTCGTCGGCCAACGCCCTCCGACTCGCCAGCCCTCACCGCCGCAGTGGCCTCCAGTGCGAGTCTGCACGGCAAGTGGGTACAGGCACCGGCGACCGCGACACGCTACACGGCGTACCTGCGTCGCTTCGCAGGCCGGAAGTCACGCCTGTTGGCGAAGGCGAGCCACATCGGGCTGCTCGCCTGTCGTCGTGGCGACGGTGCGGCGGTCGGTGTGTTCAATTTCAGCGACATCGTCCGTGGCGGGTTCCAGAGCGCTTACCTCGGCTACTATGCGCTCGCACCGCATGCCGGACGGGGCTACATGTCGGAAGGTCTCGCGCTGGCGCTCGAATTCGCGTTCCGCACGCTCAAGCTGCACCGCGTCGAGGTCAATGTTCAGCCGGGTAACGCGCGGTCGATCGCGCTGGTCCGCCGGGCCGGACTGACGCGCGAAGGCTTCTCGCGTCGATATATCAAGATCGCGGGTCGCTGGCGCGACCACGAGCGCTGGGCGATGCTGGTCGAGGACTGGCGCCGGCGGCGTACAGCGGCGCAATGATCGCGCACTGGCGCGGCGTGCTGCCCGTGCTTATCGTGCTCGAAGCCTGCGCGACACCGCCGGGCCCCGTGGTCGCGCCGCGCGTGCGGTCTGGCGTCGAATTGGCACCCTTCGCGGAGCACATGGAATGCATGGCGCTCGAAAGCGGTGAGCGCGTGACGTATCGATTCGCCGCGCTCGCACCGGTCGCTTTCAGCATTCAATTTCGCGAAGACAGCGCCATCATCATACCCGTCGAAATCAAGAGCACCGTCGGCGAAGAAGGCGACTTCGCGGCACAGGAAGGCGGAAGCTATTGCCTGACATGGGAGGCCGGAGCGCTCGGAAGCGTGATCGAGTACCGCGTGCAGCCGGTGCGGCCGCGGCGATGAGCGATCGCACGACGCTGCTGTTCGATCTGGACGGAACGCTGACCGACAACTACGCTGGGATCAGCCGCTCGATCCGGCACGCACTTTCGGCGCTCGGCGCGCCCGTGCCCGACAGCGACGCTTTGCGGACCTGCGTGGGTCCGCCGCTGCGCGGCAGCTTCGCGCGATTCCTGTCCACCGACGATTGCGTTCGCATCGAACGCGCGCTCACGCTATATCGCGAGCGCTACGCGGTCGAAGGCTGGCGCGAAAACGAAGTCTACGCTGGCGTCGACGCCGCGCTGGGCGAGCTCGCCGCGCGTGGACACCGCATGCTGCTGTGCACGTCCAAACCGACCATCTATGCACGGCAAATCGTCGCGCATTTCGGTCTCGCGCCTTATATCGAGCGCGTCTACGGCGCGGAGCTCGACGGTCGTTTCGACGACAAAGTCGAGTTGATGGGCAATCTCATTGCCGTCGAGAAGCTCGATCCCGCGCGATGCGTCATGATCGGCGATCGCGCGCAGGACATGCGTGCCGCAATCGCGAATGGAGTCGATGCCCTGGGCGCGCTGTGGGGCTACGGATCGCGTGACGAACTCGTCGCAGCGGGGGCGCACCTGCTGATCGACGGTCCCGGAGACCTTGTCACGGCACTCGACCCCGGCTCGCGCGTTCGCCGGAAATCGATCTAGCGCCCGCTGCCCATCGACATCGCAATGATGACGACAACGATGACCGCCAGCACCAGCAGCGTGATCTTGACCCAACTCTTCGGGTATTCGCCCTGGATCGCGCTGGTGACGCCGTTCATCACCGCCTGGAACGAGCGGGCGCCGAATGTGTAGGTCAGTAGCCACACCGGCGCCAGGATGTGCTTGAACGTCTGCCCCGAGTAGGTCGCCTGCACCGAGAGGTTGCGATAGGTATCGCCAGGAATCTGCGCTGCGCACATTTGCCGAAGCTTCTTGTTCCATCGCCGCTCGCGCCGCGCGCGCCGCCGCAACGAGATCGATCTGATAGCGCTCCACGACCCAGCCGGCAACGTAGCCGGCGTCGTAGGGCACGAGTTCGCCAGTCGGGAACGGTTCGATGCCGCGCAGCAGATCCGGGTGCACGCCAACCGACGCGCACACCAGGTCGTCGTCGAAGAAGTGCGAAAGCCGCCCGCCCGCGGGCTCCCAGCGCACGTGCTGTACCTGACGCGTCTGCGTGCGCCCTGCGTTGTCGGTATACGATTCCGTCGTGTAGTAGTAGTGGCCGGCCTCGGCGGTCCAGGCGGCATCGACGTGGGCATCGAAGGTCCAGTACGGCAGGTAGATGCCCTTCACCGTGTCGGTGAGCGCGCGCCGCTTCAGCGCATCGGGCGCGAGCCAGAGCTTGCCGTACCAGCTGCGAATGCCGTCGCGCGCCTTGTCCTCGCTGACCTTGAAAGGCAGCACGCTTTCGGGACGGAACGTGTCCTTGGTCTGCTCGTAGGCGACCAGTTGCGCCGAACCGCAGAATTCGCAGCGCTGCGCCTGACGCTGCGGATCGAGCACTGAGATCGCCTGGCAGCTCTGGCATTTCACGTAGCGTTTCTGAGTTTGCCAGCCGCGCTTGTCGTCGCCGACCGCGCGCAGCGCAGATACCAGGTCGTGTTCGACGATGCCGCCTGCAGCGTCGAGCTTGGCCGGCGATGTCGTGCCGCAGAACGGACAGACCAGCGCCTGCTTCGCCGGATTCCAGACCACCTCGGCGCCGCACGCCGGACACGCGAACTTCTGCTGTGCGAGCGTTTCGGCCATCCGCGCGCCGAGTCAGCGGATGAGGTAGCCGACGACGCGCCAGACGCCGTCGGCACCGCGCTCGAGGGTCACCGATTCGCTTCCCTCGGCTTTCTTCGCGAAACTGGTGCGGTAGAGCAGGACTACAAAATCGCCTTCCTGCGCGGAGCCGGGCAATTTCCGCAGGAACCGCGTGGACAGCAAAGCACGATCCACAACCTCGCCCAAGGGCTGCCTGACCTTGTTGAGCGCCTGGGCCCAGCGCAGCGGAGTGATCGCGATCTGGAACTGCTTGGCGGCCGCATCCCAACTCGCCTTGGCGTCGCCATGATCGGTAAGCAGCAGAAACTGACGCGCGGCAGCCTGCGCCGCGCTGGCGCGCGGGTCCTGCCCACTCGCGGGGATCGCGAGCAGCGTCGCAACAACGAGCAGTGCGAGCGCGAAGCGCGCGCGCATGGATACGCAACGCATCGCGCGCTATGAATGCAGAAACTGATCGACGGCGGACTTGGTGACCCGCCACTGCGTGCCGATCTGCTTGCCCTTGAGGTCGCCCTTTTGCAGGCTGGCCATGACGTCGACTTCTGCGACGCCGAGCAACTGCGCGACCTGCGCCGGCGTCAGCAGTTCCGGCGCAACGGCACCGGACTGTGCCGATGCCGGAGCGGCGATCCCGGGCGTGGCCTGCGATCCAAGGATGCCACCGGACTGGTTCATCATCTGCTGCGCCATCGCCATGCCCACCGCCATCTGCGCCGCCATCCCGCCGGCGCCGCCGCCGCCATCGCCCTTCTCCAGGCCCTGCGCCATCTGGAACTTGACGTAGTCGTTGAGGTTGCCGACCGCGGCCATGCTCGACCGCTTGTCGATCGCCTGCTCGACTTCCGGCGGCACCGACACGTTCTCGACGATGAAGCTCGTGATCTCGAGGCCGTACTTCGCCGTGGTCTGCGGATTGATCAGCGGCAGCAGCGCCTGCCCGAGCTCGCTGTAGCGCGCGGCGACGTCGAGCACCGGCATCTTCGACTGCGCCAGCGCCTCGCGAGAACACGCTGACGATGCGCGAGCGCATCGTGTCGGCGAATTCGTCGAGGCGGAAGTGATCGTCGGTGCCGGCGACCTCCTTCAGGAACAGCTTCGGATCGACGATCTTGAAGTCGTAGGTGCCGAAGGCGCGCACGCGCACGATGCCGAAATCCTGGTCGCGCATCATCACCGGATTGGCCGTGCCCCACTTGTTGCCGGTGAACAGCCGCGTGATGACGTAGTAGACGTCGGCCTTGAACGGCGATTCGAAGCCGTACTTCCAGCCCTTGAGGTCGGTCAGGATCGGGTATGTTGTCGGTCGTGAGCGCGTACTTGCCCGGGCCGAAGGTGTCGCCGAACTGGCCGAGATAGACGAACTGCGCGATCTGCGATTCGCGGACGATCAGCTGCGCGCCGCGCTTGATTTCCTTGTCCTCGTCCGGGAAGCGGAACGACAGCGTGTCGCGCGAATCGTCGGTCCATTCGATGATTTCGATGAACTGTTTCTTGATGAAGTCGAGAATTGCCATACGGGTTCTCCCTCTGCGCCTGACGTTGTCGCTGCGTCCGTCGTGGTGCGGCTACTTCTTCGCCGGTACCTTTTTCGCTCCGGCCTGCTTGAGTTCCTCTTCGAGCTGCGCCAGCGGCAGCGCTCCCGGCACGACCGAGCCGTCGGCGAATACAAGCGTCGGCGTCGCGTTTACGCGATACTTCTGGCCGAGCGCCGCGGTCTGCTCGATCGGGGTCGCGCAGTCGCCCTTGTTGTCGGGCAGCCTGCCGTAGTCAAACCAGTCGTCCCACGCTTTGTTGCGGTCGGCAGAACACCAGATGCGCGCCGATTTGCGTGCTGAGTCCGGATGCAGCGCATCGATCGGGTACAGGAACGTGTAGATCGTGACGTTGTCGAGGCCTTTCATCTCGGCTTCGAGACGCTTGCAGAACGGGCAATCGGCGTCGGCGAATACGTACAACTTGCGCGAGCCGTCGCCCTTGACCTTTTTCAGCGCCATATCGAGCGGCAGCGCGGACACGTCGATGCGGTTGAGCTCGCGCTGGCGCGCGTCCGTGAGGTTGACGCGCGCCGCGGTGTCGTAGATCGAGCCGACGAACACGTAGGTCACCTGGGCGTCCGTATACACCAGGCGGTCGTCGAGTTGCGCCTCGTACAGACCCAGGTACGGCGTCTTGGCGACATCGCTCACCTGCGCTCCCGGAAAACGTTGCTCGAGGAGCTTGCGTACGGATGCGGCCTCGGGCCCGGCGTCGCCTTTGGTGGCATCCTGGCCCAGCGCCAGCGGCGCGAGCACCATTGCTGCCAGTACGGCTATCAATCGAACGATTCGCATCGGGTGCTCCAGGGCCAGGTCGTGTAAGGGGCCGACAGTTTACCTTGGACGCGCAAACAAGTCCCGGAGTTGCGTCGGGGCCTGTCCTAATGCTCCCGAAGCGCTGCCTGCGCCAGAAACCGTTTCAGTGGACCCAGCGCGTCGACCGTGCCCATCCCCCGATTGCGCAGCGTGCGCAGCCAGGGCGCAGGCGCATCGAACAGTCGAACCAGTCCGTCGGTGACGGCCTGCATAGCCAGGACCGGACCGGCGCGGCGCGCCGCATAGCGCTGCAGGAGGATTGGCGCCCCTGGATCGGATACGGCGCCACGGCTCGCGAGCAGCGCCGAGAGCGTGGCCACGTCGCCGAAGCCGAGATTGACACCCTGCCCTGCCAGCGGATGAACGGTGTGCGCCGCATCGCCGACGAGCGCGAAGCGATGCGCCACGACCGACGACGGCTTCAGGAACGCAAGCGGAAATGTCGCGGGTGCGGTGATCAGCTCGAGCGCTCCGAGCGTGGCTCCGCCCGCCGCGGCGACGCGCTCCGCGAGCGCCGCGGGTGAAAGCTCGAGCAGCTCGCGCGCCAGCGCGTCGGGTGCAGACCACACGATCGAGATGCGTTTGCCCTGAAGCGGCAGCCAGGCGAGGACACCGTCGGCGCCAAGAAACCACTGGAATGCCCGGCCGCGATGTGCATGCACCGTGGCAAAATTGGCGACGACGCCGCTTTGTGCATAGCCGCGGGGTTCGGCGTGGATGCCGGCCTGTGCGCGTGCCCAGGAACGGATACCGTCGGCGCCGACGACCAGCCGCGCGCTAACGCTGCGCCCATCGAGGCGCACTTCGGCGCATTCGGCACGCCACGCGATCGTCTCCGGCTCGCATGGCGCGAGCACTTCGATGGCGTCGTCCTCGCGCACGGCGGCGACGAGCGCAGCGTTGAGCGCCCGGTTCTCCACGATCCACGCCAGCGCGCGCTCGCCCAGCGCATAGGCATCGAAGCGCAAGTGCCCCGCGTCGTCGCCGAATACCTCCATCGCCTCGACGGGCGCCATCCGCTCGGGGGAGACGCGTTGCCACACCCCGTGGCCATGCAGGAATTCAGCGCTGCCGGGAGAGATGGCATAGACGCGCGAGTCCCATGTCGCGTCGCCGGACGGTTCCGGCACTATGACAGCGCTGCGGTCGGCAAGGGTCACCGAAAGCCCTGCGCGGGACAGCGCCACTGCCAGCGCGAGGCCGACGAGGCCCGCTCCGACGATGACCACATCGCGCTCGGCGCGGCTCATCCCAGCGTTTCGATAACGTGGTTCTGGTTGGTGTAGATGCAGATGTCGCCGGCGATGGTCAGCGACTGCTTGACGATGTCCAGCGCCGGCAGATCGGTGTGTTCGAGCAGCGCCCGCGCGGCTGCCTGAGCGTAAGCGCCACCGGAGCCGATGGCGAGGATGCCGTACTCGGGCTCGAGCACGTCGCCATTGCCGGAAATAATCAGCGACGCCGTCGTGTCGGCGATGGCGAGCATCGCCTCCAGACGACGCAGGATGCGGTCGGAGCGCCAATCCTTGGCCAGCTCCACCGCAGCACGCTGCAACTGTCCCTGGTGTTTGTCGAGCTTGGCTTCGAAGCGCTCAAACAGCGTGAAGGCATCGGCCGTGGCGCCTGCAAACCCGGCGAGGACGCGGTCGCCGTGCAGTCGGCGAACCTTGCGCGCGCTCGACTTGACGACGACTGCGCCCATCGTCACCTGACCGTCGCCGCCGAGCGCGACCCGTTCGCCCCGACGCACGGAAAGTATGGTCGTGCCGTGAAAGGGTTCCATCACGATCGCGGAACGCGCGACGCGGCCCTAAGCGCCGTCGCACCTCACTGCGTTTTCTTGATGAAGTGCCGCGGCGAGACACCGATGAGCAGCAGCAAGGCGCGAACGATCGGCGTGGCGCCGACGATCTGCACCGTCTTGCGCTGCGCTTCGGCGCGGCCGATGGAATTGAGCAACGCGCCAGCGCACACGAAATCGATGCGGTCCACGCCGGTCATGTCGATAGGCAACACATGGCGACCCTCGCGGAACAGCGCCAGCTTGGCCAATTGCGGGTCGGACGAACCGGTCATTGTGCCGCTCCACACAAGCGTCTCGGCATTCGCGTCCTCGGTGGCGGCGCCCGACGCGCCTGCCGGCCCATCCGGCGCGATCGCAAGCGGCGGCTCCCACGACGGCGGCGAAACCTCGAAGGCAATGGCAAATTCGATGGCGCGGTCCTCGAAGTTCTGATGGTCGTTCTGCCACTGCATGAGTTCCAGCAGCAATATCCAATAACCCTCGCCCGCACTCTTGCCCTGAAGCACGGAATTGTCGAGTGCGCGTCGCAGCTTCTCGGGATGCTGCAGCGCGAGCGCATAACGCCGCTTGCGCAATTGCGCGAGCGCATCCGCCAGCAGCTTGGCTCCCGCGTCGTCGGCGCCCGTCAGCGACCCCAGATCCATGCGCACCTGCGGCTGCTTGTGTGTCGCTGCGAGCAGGTTGGCGATTTGCGGCGCATGGGCGCCCGTGAGTTTCCCGGTGAACCCGACGTAGCCGCCGCTTGCCGGCTTGGCGCCGGGCCGCGCACGCCCTGCGCCTTCCTCCCACGGCGGCGCAGAGCGCTCGAACGCGACCACGTACTGCATGGCCAGCTGATCGAAGGCCGCGCGATCGTCAAGACGTTGCAACAGATCGAAGAGCGCGAGCCAAGCAAGCGGCGCAACGCGGGCGTCATCGTCGCTGACGACACCCTGCTCGAGCGCTTCGCGCGCCGCTTGCGCCTGGCCGTTGGCGTAAAGCAGCGCCGCGTTCTCGAGCACCGCGCACAAGCCGGGGTTGGTCTCGGCGACAAAAATGCTCTCCATCTGCGTCGGTCCCCAATCGATCATGCTCGGGGGACCCGTCACGGTAATCTCGCGGTCGCGCAATTCGGCCGGCAGGTCGGTCGGTGCGGCGGCCCTGGCCGGTGTGGCAGCGCGACCCTTCGCCGCTGCGGCGATCTCGCGTGCCGAGGAAGGTGCCGGCGCGCTCCCGCGCGAGGCCACGCGCGCATCGTGACGAGGCGCGATCTCAGGACCGCGCTTCTTGGGCTCGTCAGCCTTGCCCTTGCCCGGAGGTTTTGGAAAGAGATTGAATGCCATCGAGTTTTGCCGCGTCGTGTCCGTCGCGTATGACCATCGATTATGGTCCGATCGCCCGCGGGCAACAAGCTACCCGCAAGGCGGGCGGTATCGGGGAGCCCATTTTCCGCGCCGCAAGTCGTGAAGGCGCCTGGGTGCGCCTCGGTTGACGTCAGTTCAGCTCGGTGTGCGCCAATTCACTCGAACTCGCCGCGAGATTCTTCGCTGTGAAGTCCCAGTCAAGCAGCTTGTCGACAAGAGCATCGGCGTAATGGTGGATGGTGCCCAGGCGCTGCGGAACTGCTGTGCCGGCGCTGTTGTGCCGGCGCCGCCGGGCCCGGCGACTGCTGCACAGACGGGAGACACGCCCCTGGTCCGAAGCTGCATGATCTGACTTGACCCGCCTGCGTGCACTAGAATAACCTCGTCGGCGCCGCCTCGTCGACGTTTCCCGCAATGATTGTCCGTGCGTCCTGCGCGGGCCAATGGGGCCATGGAGGAAAACATGAAAAATCCGCTCGATTCGCTGTGGGGCACCATCATTTCCGGTCTGATCCTGACCGTTATCCTGTATTTCGTCGTCCAGAACCTACCCCACTGAGGCCACCGATCATGGACATCGTTCCCGCACTCGCGCGTTGGCTGCACTTCATGGCCGGAATCATGTGGATCGGCCTGCTCTATTATTTCAACTTCGTGCAGGTCGCAGCGCTGAAAGCCGCTACCGCCGACGGCACCAATGCCGGTATTACCAAGCACGTCGCGCCGCGGGCGCTGTTGTATTTCCGATGGGCCGCGGTGGTGACGTGGCTCGCCGGCGCGGCGCTGCTCGGCAACCAGTTCCTGAACGCCTTCACGCTGAGCAGGGGTATGGCCGGCATCGGCGTCGGCGCGTGGCTCGGCACAATCATGCTGTTCAACGTGTGGGTGCTGATCTGGCCCAATCAACAGAAGATTCTCGGCCTCAAGCCCGCCACCGACGAGGAAAAGACCTCCGCGCGGCGCATCGCCTTTCTCGCCTCGCGCACGAACGTCGCGCTGTCCCTCCCGATGCTGTTCTTCATGGCGGGGGGCTGGTCGCATCGAGCCATTTTCGGTTTGTAATAATCGCAGCGATGCGCGCCTGCTCACACCCGCGGGGTGCGGGCGCGACAACATGGCCCGGTTCGATTCCGGGCCATTCTCAATTTACGATCGTCGAACCGGCGAGGCGGTTTGCCCTAGCCGGCAAGCAAGGCGGACGTCGATTCAGTCGTCGCCGTAGAGCTTCTGTACGCGCTCGCGCCGTTCCTGCGCTTCCAGCGAGAGGGTCGCGGTCGGACGTGCCAGCAGCCGCGCCACACCGATCGGCTCGCCGGTCTCCTCGCAGTAGCCATACGTTCCGTCGTCGATCTGCTTGATCGATTTCTCGACTTTCTTGAGCAGCTTGCGCTCGCGGTCGCGTGTGCGCAGCTCCAGCGTGTACTCCTCCTCCAGCGTCGCCCGGTCGGAGGGATCCGTCGTGACTTCGTTCTCGCGCAGGTGCTGTCCGGTATCGTCGGCATTGTTGAGCAGCTGCGCACGCAGCTCGAGCAACCGTTGTCTGAAGAAGCCACGCTGCCCTTCGTTCATGTACTCCTTTTCCGGTGCTCGCAAAAGGTCCTCCTCGGTCAGCTCCTTCGAGTCCTTGACCTTCTTGACCACCGGTTTGACCGGTGCCTTGGCGACCGCGGCTTTGGTCGCGAGTTTGGGTGCCGGACTCTTGGGCGGCGCCGAGGATTTGGTTGCTACGCTCTTGGTTGCCACGCTTGTACCTTCCTGCCTCAAAATTGTGCCCGAGGGCGCCACGAGAGTGCTTCCGTTGCACGGTCGCCCGTGAGGGCTGTCCGTCAGCGGTCGTCCCGCTCGTCCCGCGTTCGACCCTCAGGGCCGTTAGGGCCGCGTATTAAACCCGGCATTATATCTCCAACCGGTCGGTGCAAGCCAGCACCCCGTTCACCGTCCCTGCACGGGGACGGATCCCGCCGGCGGCAAACGTATAATCGGCCAAAGATACCGGCCTTCCATGACACAGCCGACGCTCACCATCGCCCGCCCGGACGACTGGCACCTGCATCTGCGCGACGGCCAACTCATGCGCTCGGTGGTCGCGGCGAGCGCACGCGTGTTCGGCCGGGCAGTCATCATGCCCAACCTGAAGCCCCCAGTCACCACGGTCGCCGCCGCAGCGGCGTATCGCGAGCGCATTGCCGCAGCGCTGCCACCCGGCTCGCGCTTTGCGCCGCTGATGACCCTCTACCTCACCGAGCGTACGACCGGCGACGAGATCACCAGAGCGCGGGCGTCCGGATTCATCATCGGCGTCAAGTACTACCCCGCCGGCGCAACCACGAATTCCGACTCCGGCGTAACCGACCTGACGCGCGTATGGCCCGTGCTCGCCGCGATGGAGAAGCATGCGCTGCCGCTGCTGCTGCACGGCGAGGTCACCGACCACGGCGTGGACGTGTTCGATCGCGAGCGCGTATTCGTCGACAGGGAGCTTTCGCGAATCGTGCGCGAATTCCCTGCGTTGAGGCTCGTCGTCGAGCACATCACCACGCGCGAGGCGGCGGAATTCGTCGCCGCTGCGCCCGAGAACGTCGGCGCGACGATCACGCCGCAACACCTGCTATGGTCGCGTAACGCCATGCTCGCGGGATCGATCCGCCCGCACCTGTACTGCATGCCGATCCTCAAACGCGAGGCGCATCGCACGGCGCTCGTCGCCGCCGCCACAGGCGGAAATCGCAAGTTTTTCCTGGGAACGGATTCGGCACCGCATGCGCTGACCGCGAAAGAAGCGGCATGCGGGTGCGCCGGCTGCTACTCCGCGCATGCAGCAATCGAGCTTTACGCCGAAGCCTTCGAGGACGCCGGTTCGCTGGACCGGCTCGAAGGCTTCGCGAGTTTCCACGGCGCCGACTTTTACGGCTTGCCGCGCAACGCCGACACGATCACGCTGCGACGCGAACCGTGGGAAGTGCCTGGCCGCTATCCCTTCGGCGAGCACGCGGTTGTTCCCCTGCGCGCGGGCGAACGGGTGCGCTGGAGCGTCGCCGGGTAGCGACGACGCGCCTGCAGCCGCACGCACGCGCTGCAACCTGCGTGCTACCATCGTCGCCGAAGTCAGCCAGACCGTCGCTGCCCACGCGGTGCAAACCGGGTGGGGAGAGGAAAGTCCGGGCTCCGCAGAGCAGGATGCTGGGTAACGCCCAGACGCGATAAGTCGTCGTGAGAGCGGCGATGAAAGCGAGGAACAGGGCCACAGAGACGAGTCGTGCCGGCGTAGGTCACACTATGCGGTACGGGTGAAACGCGGCAACCTCCATCCGGAGCAACACCAAGTAAGCGGACATTGACGCTGCTCGCCGAGTCCGCGGGTAGGTGGCTCGAGCGCCGCGGCAACGCGGCGCCTAGACGAATGACGGCCATAGAGTGCGCACCGCGCACTCCGTAACAGAACCCGGCTTATCGGCTGACTTCGACTTATGCGCGCGACGCGCCGGCTCAGTGCCGGCGCCTTCGCACGTCGCGCAGGATCTCGCGTGCAGCATTGTGGCCGGGCGCACCGGTGACACCGCCGCCCGGATGCGTTCCCGATCCGCACATGTAGAGGCCGCGCAAGGGACCGCGGTAGTTGCCGTTGCCGAGCACGGGACGCGCCGCGAACAACTGGTCCAGCGACAGTGCGCCGTGAAAGATGTCGCCGCCGGTGAGCCCGAACTCGCCGCTCGAGGTCCAGTGGCGAAAGCACGCTTGTGGCGATCACGTTCGCGGCGAAATTCGGCGCATGCCGGTTTACGGTCGCGATCATCAGCTCGGCCACGTTATCCTTCACGGCATCCCACGAGCGACCGTCGGGAATGCGCGGATTGGCGTGCTGGCAGAACAGGCTGGCGACATGCTTGCCCGGCGGGGCCAGCGAGTCGTCGACCGTCGAGGGAACGAGCATTTCCACGATCGGCTCGCGCGACCACCCGCGCTCGCGCGCGTCGAAATACGCGCGCTCCATGTACGCGAGCGAGGGCGCCATGATGATGCCGGATCGCAGATGCGGCCCATCCCCGTGCAAGCATGCGAACTCGGGCAGCGCGTCGAGTGCGACATTCATGCGAAACGTCGCCGACTCGCAGCGGTAGGCTTCGATGCGGCGCAGAAAATCCGCGTCGAGCGTTGCCCGATCGATGAGGCCGAGGTAGAGGAGCTTCGGATTGACGTTGGCGGCGATACGTCGCGCGGAGATCTCGCGCCCATCGGCGAGCGCGACGCCGCAGGCACGCGCATCGCGCACGATGACGCGGTCGACCGCCGCATCGGTGAAGATTTCCACGCCGCGCGCACGCGCTTCCGCGGCCATCGCCTGCGTGATCGCACCCATGCCGCCCACGGCGTGGCCCCACTGACCGCGCTTGCCGTTGACCTCGCCGATGACGTGGTGAAGCAGCACGTATGCAGAGCCGGGCGTGTAGGGGCTCGCGAAGTTGCCGACCACCGCATCGAATCCGAACGCGGCCTTGATGGGCGCGGATTCGAACCAGCGATCGAGCACGTCGCCCGCGCTCTTGGTAAACAGGTCGAGCAGGTCACGTTGCGCCGCGAGTGGCAGGCGCTTCAGATTGCCGCCGATTTTCCAAGCCTGCAACAGTTCGGCGATGCCGCCGTCGATGCTCGGGGGCGTTTCGAGCATCAGCGAGCGCACGATGCCGCCGACGCCATCGAGCATCGCGTAGTACGCCGGCAGCGCAGCGGCATCCTTGCGCGAAAATCTCGCCACTTCCGCCTGCGTCGCCGCAATGCCCCCGCCGACTTTGAGGTATCCGCCTTCGCCCAGCGGCAGAAAATTCGATAGCGGCCGCTCCAGGATCGAGAGCCCATGTTCGACGAGGCGCAGGTCGCGAATGATCCTGGGATGCAGCAGGCTCACCGTGTAGCTCGCGGTGGAATTGCGAAATCCGGGATGGAACTGTTCGGTGACCGCCGCGCCCCCGACCACGCCGCGGCGCTCGAAAACGGCCACCGCCAGACCGGCAGCAGCCAGGTAGCAGGCGCAGACGAGTCCGTTGTGGCCGCCGCCGATGATCGCGACGTCGTACGCTGAGGTGGAGTCAGCCATGGTTGCCACGCCTACGCGCAAAGCGCTGCGGCGTAACGCGCGTGTCGGGACCTAGTCTTCGGTCATACCTGCGGCGACCGTCGAGAATCCGCAATCGACGTAGGTTATTTCACCGGTCACCGCGCTCGCGAGGTCCGAAAGCAGGAACGCGGCGACGTTGCCCACCTCATCGATGGTCACGTTGCGACGCAGCGGCGCGGTCTTTTCCACGAAGTGCAGGATTTTCGAAAAGCCGGCGATGCCGGCCGCGGCGAGCGTCTTGATCGGCCCCGCCGAAATTGCATTGACGCGGATGCCCTCCGGGCCAAGGCTTTGCGCCAGGTAACGCACATTCGCTTCGAGGCTGGCCTTGGCCAGACCCATGACGTTGTAGTTGGCGAGCGCACGTATCGCACCCAGATACGTGAGCGTCAGCAGCGCGCCGTGGCGCCCGCGCATCAGCGGGCGCGCTCCCTTGGCGAGTGCGGCGAAGCTGAACGAGCTGACCTCGTGCGCCACCCTGAAGGCCTCGCGCGACAAGCCGTCGAGGAAGTCGCCGGCCAGCGCCTCGCGCGGCGCGAACGCGATCGAATGCAGCACGCCGTCCAGACCGTCCCACTCGCGAGCCAGCGCGTCGAACAATGCCGCGATCTGCGCATCATCGGCGACGTCGCAAGGCAGCACCGGAGCGCTACCGAAATCCAGTGCGAGCTTGGCGACACGATCCTTCAGGTCATCGTTGACATAGGTGAATGCAAGCGTCGCGCCCTCGCGCTTGCAAGCGCGCGCGATGCCATAGGCGATCGACCGGTTGGACAGCAATCCCGTGATCAGAATCTTTTTGCCGGCGAGCATCCCCATCGTCACCCGCCACCCTGGATGATGACGCCGCAGGCGATCCAGCCATTGCGTTCGCCGCCGAACTGCGGCTTGGGGTCGGGATCGAGACCGGCGTGCACGACCACTGCGCGGCCAACGATGTCGGTCGGCTTGTGGTCGCCAATCGATACACCAGTGATCGTCGCTTGCAGCGAGGCGTTGCCCTCGGTACCCACGTAAAGGTCGGGCAGCTGGCCGCTGCGTTTCGCGCCGGGCGGCGCCACATTCCACACGGGTCCCGCGCTCGCCGCATTGGGCGAGCTGCAGTTGCCGTTTTCATGGATGTAGAAGCTGTGCAGCCCGAGGTCCAGGTTCCAGATCGTTGCCGCGACCGTCACCTTGTCGCCGCTCTGGCGGAACGTGACGATGCCGTAGCTGGCGCTGCCGCTCTTGGATACCACGCGCGCGATGGCCTGATTGCGGCCAGGACTCAAAATTGAAGGGCCGGGCACGTTGAGCGTATCGCCGGTGGTCGTCGTCGTCGACGTCGTGGTGCCGCAGGCGGCGAGCAGCGCCAACGACAGGACGATGAACAGACGAACGGGCGCGCAGGCCACGAGCACGCGCTACCTGACCGTGACTTCGATCGTCGCCGCCATCGCCGGACCGTAGGACACGTGCGCGCCGTTGGCGAATTGCATGGTCAGCTTGTACTTGCCGGGAGGCAGCGTCACTTCCGCTTCGGTCTGCGCCTTGCCGTAGTGCAGGTGCGTGCTGTCGACGGGGATCGCTTCGCCCGCGTTCATCGGGCCGAGGTTGATCAGAAGGTGGTGATGGCCCGAGTTGGCCTTGATCTCGCCCGCGGGCTCGACCGTCATACCCTTGACTGCGAACACGACCTTAAACGGGCTGGTGACCGTTGCGCCATTCTTGGGCTCGACAAACGATACTGATTTGTCGGCGGCCGGATTCATCGAGCCGCAACCGGAAATCATCAGGGCGGCCAATAAGGCCGGGGCGATCGCCATGCGTTTCATGTTGGATCCCTCCTGGGACTCGCGTGCAAAGGACCGGCGGTTCGAGCCCAGCGCAGCCCCGACGGGGCGCCCCCGTGGGCTAATCGAATGGTCCCGACTTGCAGCGGACAACGCGGCACGAGCGCCTGCGTGGTGGCCCCATGATAAGCGAAGCGTCCCGGCTTGCCAAAAGCGGGCACGCGTCGGGTCTGGCGCTCGCAGACAAGGTAAAATTCGACGGCCGCCCATCCCGGGCGGCCATTTGTTTGCCAAGGGCCGCGATGCCGTCGCTCATGACCCCCCAGGAGATCGTGCATGAACTCGACAAGCACATCGTCGGTCAGCACCAGGCCAAGCGCGCGGTCGCGATCGCGCTGCGCAACCGCTGGCGCAGGCAGCAGGTTTCCGATCCGCTGCGCCAGGAAATCACGCCCAAGAACATCCTCATGATCGGGCCGACCGGCGTGGGCAAGACCGAGATCGCGCGCCGGCTGGCCAAGCTCGCCGACGCGCCGTTCGTCAAGGTCGAGGCGACCAAGTTCACCGAAGTGGGCTACGTCGGCCGCGACGTCGACACCATCATCCGCGATCTCGCCGAGACCGCGATCAAGGACGCACGCGAGGCAGAGACGCGCAAGGTGCGCGATCGCGCGAGCGATGCCGCCGAGGAGCGCGTGCTCGACGCGCTGCTGCCGCCGGCGCGCGAAGTCAACTTCCACGACATGCAGCCGACCGACTCGGCAGCGCGCCAGAAATTCCGCAAGATGCTGCGCGAGGGCGCTCTGAACGACAAGGATATCGAGGTCGAGATCTCGATAACGCCCGCGCAGATGGAAATTCTCGCGCCACCCGGCATGGAAGATCTGACCAGCCAGATCCAGGGCATGTTCCAGCAGATGTCCGGCGGCAGGCGTAAGGTAAGGAAACTTAAAGTCGCCGAGGCGATGAAGGCGCTGATCGACGAGGAAGCCGCCAAGCTCATCAACGACGAGGACTTGAAGGCGCGTGCACTCGGCAATGTCGAGCAGAACGGCATCGTCTTCCTTGACGAGATCGACAAGATCGCCAGCCGTCAGGAAACGCTGGGCGCCGACGTTTCGCGCCAAGGCGTGCAGCGCGATCTGCTGCCGCTGGTCGAAGGCACGACGGTCACCACCAAGTACGGCATGATCAAGACCGATCACATCCTCTTCATCGCCAGCGGCGCATTCCATCTCGCGAAGCCGTCGGACCTGATTCCCGAGCTGCAAGGCCGTTTTCCCATCCGCGTCGAGCTCGCCTCGCTGTCGGTGTCCGACTTCGAGCAGATCCTCACCGCCACCGATGCCTGCCTGACGCGCCAGTATCAGGCGCTGCTGGCCACCGAAGGTATCGCGCTCAACTTCGAGGATGACGGCATCAAACGTCTTGCCGAGATTGCCTTCGCGGTCAACGAACGGCAGGAGAACATCGGTGCGCGGCGCCTGCACACGGTCATGGAGCGCCTGCTCGACGAGGTGTCGTTCGACGCGAGCAAGCTCTCCGGCTCCACCATCAACATCGACGCAACCTACGTCGACGATCGGCTGGCGGGCATCGCCGGCAACGACGACTTGGCGCAGTACATCCTGTGAAGGCGCGGACCTAGCCGGGCCGCGCAATCACGCTCGGCGATCGACGTCCACCTGCGACTCACCCTCCATGCTCGATCTGCTCATCAGGAATGCGCTGGTCTTCGATGGCTCGGGCACGGAGCCAGTCGTGAACGACGTCGGCGTCCGGCGGGGCAGGATCGAGCGTACGGCCAAGAGCCTCCCCGAGCCGGCCGCGCATGTGATCGATGCCGACGGGCTGGCGCTGATGCCGGGCATCATCGATAGCCACACCCACTTCGACGCGCAGATCACTTGGGACCCGTATGTCCGCCCTTCACCGTCGCTAGGGGTGACGACCGCCGTCATCGGCAATTGCGGGTTCACCATCGCACCGTGCAAGCCGGCCGATCGCGAGCGCATCATGCGCAATCTCACGCAGGTGGAAGGCATGTCGCTCGACGTGCTGCGCGAGGGCATCGACTGGGGCTTCGAGACGTTCCCCCAGTACATCGGCGCAGCTGCGCCGGCGGGGCAGCGCGGTCAATGTCGCCGCCTACGTGGGGCACTCGTCCGTGCGCACCTACGTGATGGGCGCAGATGCGTCGACGCGCGCGGCATCGGAAGATGAAATCGCGCAGATGCAGGCGATCGTGCGCGACGCCATGCGCTCCGGCGCCGTCGGATTCGCCAGCAGCACGAGCCCCGCGCACAACGGCGACGGCGGCCTGCCGATGCCGTCGCGCCTGGCCGAAGATCGCGAGATGGCGGCGCTGGTCGATGCGATGGGCGAATCGGGCCGGGGCGTGTACATGCTCACCAAGGGCAGCCACACGCGCATGACGTTCCTGGAGTCGCTCGCGACGAGCAGTGGCAGGCCAGTGATGGTCGCGGCGCTGCTGCACAACAGCGTCAACCCGAAGGCGGTGTTCGGCGATCTCGACGCCATCGCGCGGGCGAATGCGCGCGGGCGCAGGCTCATCGGCCAGGTGTCGTGCTGCCCGCTCACCATGGACTTCACGCTGGCCTCGCCTTATCCGGTCGAAGGGCTGCAAAGCTGGAAGCCGGCGCTCGGCCTTGCGGGATCGGCGCTAAGAAAAGTGCTCGCGGATCCGGCGTTTCGCGCCGGGCTGCGCGCCGAGTTGGCGACGCCCGCGACCTTCCGGCTGTTCAACGGTGAGTGGCACAAGGTCCAGGTCGTCGAAACCGCGCTTCGGGACAACGCTCGCTACGAGCAGAGGAGCGTCGCCGACATCGCACGCGACGAGGCGCGTGATCCTCTCGACGTCATGCTGGACCTGGGTCTCGCGGAGGACCTGAAGACCGTGTTCACGGCCGAGCTGCTCAACTCCGACGAAGATGCCGTCGGTCGCATGCTCAACGACCCGCACAGCCTGGTGAGCCTGAGCGATGCCGGGGCGCACCTGACCTTCTTCAACGATGCGGGCTTCGGTCTGCACCTGCTCGGTCACTGGGTGCGCGACGTGGGCGCGATGTCGCTGAGCGAAGCCGTGCGCCGGCTCACCGCCCAGCCGGCTTCGATATTCGGCATCGCCGACCGCGGCCGGATACGGGAAGGCTTCGCCGCCGATCTGCTGCTGTTCGACGCCGCCACGGTGGGCCGCGGACCGAAGCGTCGCGTATTCGACCTGCCTGGCGGGCGCGCCGCGGCTGACCACGGATGCCGTCGGCGTGCACGGCGTCTGGGTCAACGGCGCTCAGGTCGCCGACCAGCGCGGCCTTATGGCATCGGCGCCGCTCGCCGGACAGGTTCTCACCGAATTCTCCGCGTGACGGCTCGGGACCGCCCGATCCCACCGAGCAATGTTCGAGCGCCTCCTCGGCATCATCCTCCCGGTGTTTCTGGTCATCGCGCTGGGCTACGTCTATGCGCGGCGAGCGAAGCCGGACATGACGTGGGTGAACCGCATCAACCTCAACGTGCTCGCGCCGGCGCTGATCTTCAGCGCGCTCGCCGGCAAGGACTTCGATCTCGCCGCCAACCGCGGGCTGATCCTCGGCGCGATCGGCGTGGTCATCGGCTCGGGATTGCTGGCGTGGCCGTTCGCCAAGCTGCTGCACGAGGACGTGCGCACCTTCGTGCCGCCGATGATGTTCAATAACTGCGGCAACATGGGGCTGCCGCTGGCGGCGCTCGCGTTCGGACAGGCGGGACTATCCGCGATGGTCGCGCTGTTCACGATCTCCAACCTGCTGCACTTCACCGTCGGGGTGCACATCGTCAATCGTCATGCCGCCTTCTGGCCCGTGTTCCGCAATCCCATGGTGATCGCTACCTTCGTCGGTTTCGCCTTCGCCATCGCGCGGCCACCCATTCCGGACTGGCTCATGACGGCGATCAAACTGACCGGCGACGCCATGATCCCGCTCATGCTCATCTCGCTGGGCACGCGCATGGCGACCGTGACGTGGGGCGGATGGAACCTGGGCGTGATCGGCGCGCTGGTGTGCCCGCTGACCGGCATCGCGATGGCCGCGTTGATCGCGCCGTTTCTCGGCCTCGATCAGACGCAGCAGGGCCTGCTCATCCTGTTCGGTTGCCTGCCGCCCGCGGTGCTCAACTTCATGGTCGCCGAGCAGTACGGCCAGGAGCCTTCCAAAGTCGCGTCGATCGTGCTCATCGGCAACATCGCTTCGCTGGCGTTCATCCCGCTCGGGCTCGCGCTAGCACTGCACTGACGGAGGACTTCATGGACAACGCCACCGACACCGCCGCGCGTTTTCTCGTCGCCGCGCGCCGTGCGCGGCGCGCCGGCGAACGCATTCCCGACGCCTACCGCCCTAACAACGTCGACGCCGCGCTCGCGATTCAGGCGCGCGTGAGCGAGCTCCTTGCGCTGCCGATCGGCGGCTGGAAGTGCTCGGTGCCGACGCCGCCGCGGCCGGTGCCGATGGCGCCGATCTACGCACCCACGATCGTGAACGCGTCGCCGTGTCCAATCCTGCCTATCGCGGGCAAGGCGCGCGTCGAGCCGGAAATCGCCTTCGTCATCGACCGCGACCTGACGCGGCATGATGCACCGTACTCGGAAGCCGAAGTCCGCGAGGCAATTCGCGCGCCGCGGCTGGTACTCGAGCTCATCGGCCCGCGCTGCACGGATCACGCGGCGGCAACGTTTCCCGAGCAGCTGGCCGACGCCATTGCCAACCAGGGGTTGTACGTCGGTCCAGCTGTGCCCGATGCGCTCGATCGCGCGCTGGCCTCGATTCCCGTCGCCATCGACGCCGCCGGGAAGCGCGTGCACGAGGTCGAAGGCAAGCACCCCGATGGCCACCCGCTGCGTCCGCTCGTTTGGCTGGCGACCTATCTCGCGCAGCGCGGGCAAGGCTTGCGCGCGGGACAGATCGTGACCACAGGTTCTTATTGCGGCGTAGTCGACGTGCCGCTGGCTGTGCCCATCGTCGTGGACTTCGGCGGCTTGGGCACGGTGTCGGTGCGTTTCAGCGCGCTGGCGTAACCGGAGCCCGGGCTCGCGCGGCGAGCATCGCATCGATGCCCTGCTCGAGCGTCGTGGCGGGAACGTACCCGAGCAGCGTCTGGAGACCGTCGTTGACGAGTCCCCACGCCGCAGGGGGCGTGCGCGCCGGTTGCGGCGTCGCGCGCAGGTCGGGAAAGCGGCGCTGCAGATGTGCCATCGCATCGCGCACCGGACGCTTGTCGCCGACGACGTTGGCGACCGCGCAGCGCGGCAACACCCGCTCGACGGCGCGCAGCAGCACGATCGCAGCGTCGTCGATCCAGGTCCAGTCTATCGGTTCCGGGTAGTCGGGATAGGTGAGCTCGCGCTCGCCGTCTGCAGCGCGCTCGATCAGGGCCTGCACCTCGCGCCAGCCACGCACTCTCCCGGGTCCGTACACGTAGCCGAAGCGAAGGCCGAGGTAGCGCGGCGCGCCTGATCGCGTGGCCATCGCGTGCGCGAGATGCTCGCAGAACGCCTTCGTCGCGCCGTAGACGTTGCCCGGCGCCAGCCGCGTATCGTCGCCGACCGCGCCCGTGGTAGGACCGACCGCGGAGATCGAAGTCGCGTAGACGACGCGTTCGCAAGCGCCACGCTCGGCCGCAGCGAAGATCGCGGCGGTGCCCAGGGCGTTGATGCGGGTCGTTCCTGCAGGATCGCGCTCGCCGGCGTCGGAGAGCCCGGCCGCGAGGTGGACGATCGCTCGCGGACCCACCGCATCGACGAGAGCAGCGACCGCTGAGGGTTCGGCTATATCGACCATGCGATCGGCGCCAGGCAGCACGTCGGACGTTGCCACGTCATGCCCTGCATCGCGGGCAAGCACCGCAAAACGCGCCCCGAGAAAGCCGCAGCCGCCCGTTACCAGGATGTCTGCCATTCGGACCTAGTACTTGATCACGCCCAGGCGCTTGAATGCGTCGTGGATGCGCTCGGCGTACAGATTGAAACTGGGGTATTCGCCCAGGTGCGCAGGACGCGGACGCGGCAGATCGATGACGATTTCCTCGACGACGCGACCGGGATTGGGCGACATCACCAGCACGCGATCCGAGAGGCCGACCGCCTCCTCGACGCTGTGCGTGATGAACAGCACCGTCTTGCGCGTTTCCAGCCACAAGAGCTCCAGGTCGTGACGGATCTGCGTGCGCGTGATGGCGTCGAGCGCGCCGAAAGGCTCGTCCATCAGCAGGAGCGACGGCTGGTGGATGAGAGCGCGCGCGATCGACACGCGCTGGCGCATGCCTCCGGAGAGCTGTCTCGGATAGCGGTCGGCAGCGTGTGCGATGCCGATCTTCTCCATCATCGCCAACGCCTGCTCGCGCCCCTGCGCGAGCGGCAGCCTGCGAACCTGGTGCTGCAGCATGATGTTGTCCAGCGCAGTGCGAAAGTCGAGCAGGAGGTGGTCCTGGAAGACGATGCCGACGTCGGTGATGGGTGCACCGAGTTTCTTGCCGCCCACCAGGATCTCGCCCTCGGTAGGCAGCGACAGACCTGCCGCGATCAGCATCAGCGTGCTCTTGCCGCAGCCCGAGGGCCCGATCAGCGACACGAACTCTCCGCCGGCGATCGAGAACGACATGTCCTCGAGTGCCGTGAACACCTTGCCCTTGGCCGCGAAGCGCTTGCTGATGCGCCGCCCCTCGATGGGCGCACCGCTGGCCAGCGCTGGCGCCGCAGCGGTCGTTGCCGGGTTCATGGTCACGGACATTTGGGCGGATTGGCCGGCAAGAGGTCGGTCGTGTAATAGTCGGTTACCGGCTTGGCCGTCGGCAGCTCGAGGTACTTGGTTAGCAGTGCATACGTCGTCTGCCAGTTCTGTTCCGGCACGCGTCCCAGGGCGGTGGCACCCGGCGCGCATACGAGTTTCAGGTCGATTTCGAGTTGCTTCTGGATCTGTTCCTTGGTGGCCGCGGGGAACATCTTGATGACCGCATCCGACGCTGCGGCCGGGTTCTTGCGCGCGGCATCCCAGCCTTCGAGGCTCGCAGCGACGAATTTCCTGTAGAGGTCCGGGTCGGCCGCGAGCTTGTCATCCTTGACGATCACCGACAGGCCGACTGTCGGCACGCCGACGTCGCGGTAGTAGATATCGTAGATCTTGAGGCCTCGATCGCGCAGCTGCACCGACTGGAAGTCCGCCCCGCCGAGTATCGCGTCGACCTTTTTCTCGATGAGCGTGCCGACGAATGCCGACGGATCGATGTTGATTGCGTTGAACTTCGCAGGATCGATGTTGTTGGCCGCGAGAATCGCGTTGAGTAGCGTAGTCTGCGCGGTGCCGGCCTGCACGGCGACACGCTTGCCCACCAGGTCCGCCGGTTTGCGGATACCGGACTCCTCGAGCGTGATGATGGCGAAGCCGTTGGTCTGCAGGATCGGCGCGATGATCTTCACCGGCGCGTTCTTTGCGCGCAGCTGCATGGCCGCCGGCGCATCGGCGAAGCCGACGTCGGTCTGGCCGGTGGCAACCATCTGTGCGGTGGTACCGGAGCCGCGGCCTTCCTCGATGGTGAGGTCGATGCCAGCCTTCTCGTACAGACCCATCTGCTTGGCGAGCATGAAACCCGCCTGCGGGCCACCGGCCAGGAAATTGAGCGTCAGCTTCATCGGCTTCAGGTTCTGCGCCTGCAGCGCGCTCGAGCAGCATGCGACTGCCAGTACGGCGCCCCAGGCGCGCAACACGCTATGTATTTGCATGGTCTTTCTCCCTGGATCGAATTGGATTGGCCGCGGTCGATGGCAGTATTGTTTCGAATCTCTAGTTGCGTTGCCACGGCATCAGCCAACGCTCCGAATACTGAACGAGGTAGCTGAAAAAGATGCCGATGACCGACAGCGCGACGAGCACGGCAAAAATCAACGGCATGTCGAGATAGCTCGTGCCGCGCAGCAGCAGGTAACCGAGTCCGGCGTTGGCACCGACGAATTCGCCAACGATCGCGCCGGTCGCCGCGAACACGATCGACACTTTGAGGCCGGCGAAAATATACGTCATTGCCGCGGGCAGGCGTACGTAGCGAAACGTTTGCCACCAGCTCGCGCCCATCGACTGCGTCAGATACAGCACGCGTTCGTCGAGGGCACGAAACCCGGTCATGCTGGCAACCAGCGTCGGAAAAAAACACAGCAGAAACGTCAGCAGCACCTTCGGGAAAAGCCCGAAGCCGAACCACACTACGAACAGCGGCGCGATGGCTATCTTCGGGATCAGTTGGAAGAACACGATCACCGGATAGACCGCGCGCTCGATGGGCTTGACCGACACGATGAAGAATCCGAGAGGGATCGAAATCGCGGCGGCCATGAGGAATCCGAGGATGATCTCCTTGGCAGTGACCAGGGTGTGCTCGGCGATGAGCGCCCGAGCGCCCCAGAGCTTGGCCAGGAATTCGCTGGGCACCGGCAAAATATATTCGGGCACGCCCGCCGCCCGCACGCCGAACTGCCACACCAGCAGCAGCACGGTGAACGACGCGATCGGATAGGCGACGGCGGAAATGCGATCCGAGCGCACACCGGGAGGCGCGGCGCTGGCTGGATCGACGGCGGGTTGGGCGATCTCGCTCACGGATGTGTCCTGTGGTGTGTATTGCGGGTCACGAGCGGAACGCGACCGCCGTTCACGCAGCGAGGCTTGCGCCGTCGCCCGCCCCGGCGCTCTGCCGCGCGCGGATGGGCCACAGCCGCGTCACTTCGTCGGCGGCGCGCAGCAGCAGCGGCACGATTTTGCCGATGCGCTCCCGGGAGAGGCGCACCTGCGGGCCCGCCACCGAAACCGTCCCGGCCGCGGGCGCACGCGCCCCGGGGTGGGCGCGAAACGCTGCCGCGATCGCCACCGTCCCGGGTTCGCCTTCCTCGATCGCCAGCGCATAGCCGCGGCGCCGTGTCTCGTCGAGATGTCTGCGCAACTCGCCCACGCTCTTGAGCGCGCGCTTGCCGAAGCCCCTCGGTGTGCCGAACCCGCGCGCACACACGATGCGCAGTGCGTCCGGCTCGGGAAGCGTCGCCAGCCACGCCTTGCCGGTCGCCGTAGCGTGCAGGACGACTTCGCGCCCCATCGGCGGTTCGTAACGCAGCCCCAGCGTTGCACCCTGCGCGCGCGCGATCCAGGCGAGGTGCTCGCCCTCCACAACGGCCAGGCGGCAATACTCGCCGCATGCGGTCGCGAGACGATCGAGTGCCTGCTGCGCCACATCGGGGAGGCGGCGCGCATCCAGGTAGCGAAATCCCAGCACCGGAAGCTTGAGCGTCAGCGCGTAGTCCTGCAACGCCGCGTCCTGCATGACGTATCCGCGCTCGACCAGGGATTGCAGCAGGCGGTGCGTCGCACTCTTGGGCAATCGCAGGCGTTGGGCTAGCGCGCCGAGTGAAAGTCCGGCGGTCTCACTCGCGAGGACCTCGATGAGACTCAGGGTACGATCGACGTTGGTGATGGACATTGCTGCGGCGGCCGGTGCCGACTTGAAGTCGGTCGGTCAGGAACTGGAATATCGTTCCATTTTCCATTATTCTAGATCCAAGTCAAGGCGACGCGGGGCACGTCTCGCCGAGCGGAGGTTGCTCATGGGTCTGGCCGGCACGGGCGCGGTTGCGATCTGGCACGACATCGCACCGGAGGGGCGCGCGGAATTCTACCGCTGGCATGGGCACGAGCACATGCCCGAGCGCGTCGGCATCCCGGGCTTCCTGCGCGGGCGCCGCTACATCGCGCTGGACGGCACGCCGGAGTATTTCAACCTCTATGAAACGCAGTCGCCGGCGACGCTGACGGGGCCGGACTATCAGGAGCGACTCAACCACCCGACGCAGTGGACGACCGCAACGGTGAAGCACTTTCGTGGGGTCGCGAGGTCGCTGTGCGCGGTGGCCGGCTCGCTCGGCGTGGGCCAGGGCGGACTGATAGCGACGTTCCGCTACGCGGTCGACGGCAGCGTCGCCTCAACGCACCGCCAGCGCATGATCGCGAGCGCGCTGCCGACCATCGCCGCGGCGCCCGGCGTCGCCGGCTGCCACCTCCTCATCGCCGATGAAGCCGCGAGCGCGGCGGAAACGGAGGAAAAGAAGGTGCGCGCTGAAAAGAACCTCATTCCACGCTGGATCCTGCTCATCGAGAGTTGGGACGACGCGAAGCCATTCACGGCGTTCTGCCGTGCGCAGCTCGATGGGCAGCTGTTTGCCGACGCAGACGGCGCGCCCGCACTCGGCATCTACACCTTGCAGAATTCGCGCGGCAAGACTGCGCAGGGAGCCCCATGAACCGCCGCGACCTGACGCGATCGCGGCGGGCGCTTGGGACATCGATTCGCCCGGCGCCGATGCGAACTGCCAGTGCTCACTCCGGCAAGTCGACTGTCGCGTAGCTCGCTGGCATGTTGACCTCGATGAGCTCGAGGTCGTCGGAGCGCGCGATCACGTTATGCGCGACGCCCGCCGGTTGCGACAGCGAGGACCCGGCGCGCGCGGTGACGTCCCCCTCGATGCCGGCGTAGCGAAAACTGACCCAGCCCTTGAGCACAAACACGAAGTGGCCACTCATGTCGTGCCAGTGCCAGCCCGTGGGCTTTTCGAAGGGGCGGATGGCGCGGATATGCTTGGCGCCGATGCGCCCCCCGGTGGCGTCCGACCATCCGAGATCGCGATACTCGACGTCGGCGCGCGGGCCGTCGCGCGTGAAGGCGGCATCGCTCTGGTGAGAAAGCGCGAAACGGCTCACGGCCTGTTCCAGCGCGAGCGGACCTTCGTAGCGCGTGGCGTTGGCAGCAATCTCGGGTTTCACGCTTCCGCCTTCAGCAACGATGACGCGACGATCATAGCACCGGTGACACGCTAGGGCCTGTTAACGCTATATACGTGCACGCGGCGCGGGAGCGCCGGGTGCAGGCCCTAGTCGAGCGTGCTGCGGAAAAACCGCAGTCCGATCGCGATAACGACGAGCATGAACAGCGCTATCGGCCACGCATCCGGAACGACCTCGCTCCAGCCATTGCCCTTGAGCATCACTCCGCGCACGATGCGCACGAAATGCGTCAGCGGCAGCGCCTGGCCAATCGTCTGCGCCCACTGCGGCATGCCGCGAAACGGGAACAGGAAACCCGACAGCAGCATCGACGGCAGGAAGAAGAAGAAGGTCATCTGCATCGCCTGCAGCTGGTTGCGCGCCAGCGCCGAAAAAGTCAGCCCGAGCGTGAGGTTGGCGGCAATGAACAGCAGCACCATCAGGTAGAGCACCGCGAGGCTTCCAAGGATCGGCACCGAGAACAGGAAGCGCGCGAGCAGCAGAACCAGCGACACCTGGATGAGGCCGATAAGAATGTACGGAACGATCTTGCCGGTCATCACTTCGAAGGCCGTCGCCGGCGTCGCGAGCAGGTTCTCCATGGTGCCGCGCTCGGTCTCGCGCGTGATCGCGAGTCCGGTCATCAGGATCATGGTCATGGTGAGTATCACGCCCAGCAGCCCGGGAACGATGTTGTACTGCGTGATCGCCTCGGGGTTGTAGCGCGAGTGAACGCGAACCTCGAAAGGCTCCGGCGACGCCGCAAGGGGTGCCAGGGCGCCGATGAGATCGTGGGAGAGCGCCGTGCGGCCGATCTCGTCGAGGGCGGCGATCGCGCTGCCAGTTGCAACCGGGTCGGTGGCATCGGCCTCGAGAAGCATCGCGGGCCGCTCGCCGCGCACCAGTCGCCGCGAAAAATCCTCGGGAATGGTGAGCACGAAGGTCGCCTCGCCGCTGGCCAGCATGCGCTCAGCGTCGTCCTCGTTGCGGGCTTCGCCGATGAAGTCGAAATAGTTGCTGTGGGCCAACGCCGCCACGATGCTGCGCGAAAATTCGCCGCGGTCGGCAATGAGCGCGACTGCAGGCAGGTGTTTGGGGTCGGTGTTGATCGCGAACCCGAACAGGACGACCTGAATGACGGGGATGCCAACGATCATGCCGAAGGTCAGCCGGTCGCGCTTGAGCTGAGTGAATTCCTTGATCACGATGCCCAGCCAGCGCGAGAGCGAGAACACGCTCGAGTCGTCGGCGTTCATCGCGAGGCTTGCGCGTCGCGTTCGCGCATGAGGTGGATGAACACGTCCTCGAGGCCAGGCTGGATTTCACGCCACGTGTGCCCTGGTTCGCGCATGAACGGCGCCAGCGTCGCGTCGAGTTGCGCGCGTTCGGGACCGGTCACGTGCAGCGTCGTTCCGAACGCGGATACCTGCTCGACGCCCGGGGCCTGCGCGAGCCTCGCGTGCAGCTGCGGCAAATCGGCGCCGGCAACTTCCCACGTCACCAGGGGCTGGCTGGCGATGACTTCGGCAGCCGTGCCCTGCACCAGCAACCTGCCATCGAGGATGTAGCCCAGCTTGTGGCAGCGTTCAGCCTCGTCCATGTAATGCGTGCTGACCAGTACCGTGATGCCGCGTGCGGCGAATCCGTGCAACTCCTCCCAGAAATCGCGGCGCGCCTTGGGGTCGACGCCGGCAGTGGGCTCGTCGAGCAGCAGCAGTTGGGGATCGTGCAGCAGGCACGCGGCGAGCGCGAGCCGCTGCTTCCAGCCGCCCGAGAGCGTACCCGCGAGTTGCTTCGCCCGCGCAGCCAGGCCGAGATGCGTCAGCGCACGGTCGACACGCTGAGCGCTGTCCTCCATGCTGTACATGCGCGCGATGAAAGCCAGGTTTTCGCGGATCGTGAGATCCTCCCAGAACGAGAAGCGCTGCGTCATGTAACCGACGTGTCGCTTGATCGCCTTGGTTTCGCGCAGGATGTCATAGCCGAGGCAGGTGCCCTCGCCGCTGTCGGGCGTGAGCAGCCCGCAGAGCATGCGGATCGACGTCGTCTTGCCGCTGCCGTTGGGACCGAGAAAGCCGAAGATCTCGCCGCGCGCGACGTTGAGCGCAAGATCCCTGACGACGTGCTTGTCGCCGAAATGCTTGTTGAGACCGTGCACGTCGATCACGGTGTCGGGGGCCGCGCCCGCACCGACTGCCGTCGGGCCTGCGTCAGGTTGCATAACCATGCCGTGCGCTCAGTGCGGCAGCCAGACGTCGACCGGCTGGCCCGGATTCAGCCTTGCCGCATCCGCCGTCGCCGGCTTGGCCTCGACCAGAAACACGAACTTGGCGCGATTCTCCTTGGAGTAGATGAACGGAGGCGTGAACTCGGCGCGATCGGCGATGAAGTTGATCGTCGCAGGCTGGAGCTCGCCACAGCCGTCGCAGGCGTAGCGCACTTGCTGGCCCAGCTTGACGGATCCCAGCACGGGCTCGGGGACATAGAAGCGAATCTTGACGTTCGCCGGTGGCAGCAGGCTCGCCACGACGCCGCCGGCGGGCACCCAGTCCCCGACGACGAAGTAAGTTTCGCTGACTCGCGCCGCGACCGGCGCGGCGACCGCGCGTTGCGCGAGCTTCCAGTCCGCTTGCGCCACCGCATCGCGCGCAGCGGCAGCGTCTGCCTCAGCGGCGCGGATCTCTTCGGGGCGCCCTGGGAGCTTCGCGGTCGCCACGGACGCCTGCAACTGCGCGACGGTGGCCTCGTCGCGCTTGAGCGCAGTGCGCACGTCGTCGAGAGCGGCATCGCTGATGAATCCGGACTTGGCGAGCGATTCCTGGCGTCGAAGGTTGGCACGCGACAGGTCGCGCGCGGCGATAGCCTGGCGCAGTTGCTCGGCGACGGTTTCCACTTCCGGTGGGCGCTTGCCGGTCTGCAGATTGGAAAGGCGCGCCTCGGCTGCGCGCAGCTGCTGCTCGGATTGCCGGCGCGCCGCCAGCTCGTTCTCGCGTTCGAGCGTGAACACCGGCGCGCCCGCCACGACTTCGCCACCGCGCGTAACCGCGAGCTGCTGCAGCGTTCCCGCGAATGGCGCCGCCATGCGGACGTACTCGCCTTCGACATACCCCTGAAGCGGCCGGTCGGGCGCGGGCCCGCAAGCAGCCAGGAAGCTCGACACAATAAACAAAAGCCAGCCGACCCGCGCCGGCTGGCCTTTTGCGCTCATTGCGATGTTCAGTACTTGACCGAGCAACCGTAGGGTGTCGTATTCGGCGTCGTGACCGGCTTGCCGGCCATCGCTTCGGTCAGCGCCAAGCGCACGTAGTTGTTGGCGGTCTTCGCGTCTTCGAGTCGCGTCGAGCGTTTGTCGTCGATGGCGCCGGCATAGACAATGTCGCCCTTCGGATCGATGACGAACATGTGCGGGGTCGTCTTCGCCGCGTACTTCATTCCGGTCGCGCTGTCGCCGTCGATGAGCACTGCTTTCTGCGCGGCGCCGCGCGACTGCATCCACGTGTTCATCTGCGCACCGGTCTTGAATTCGGAACTCGACCGGTTCGTCGAATTGACGGTGAGCCAAACGACGTCCTTGGCGCCCCACTCCTTCTGCAGCGACGGCATGTTGGCGCTGTTGTAGTGCTTCTGCACGAACGGGCACTCGGGATTGGTCCACTCAAGCACCACGAACTTGCCCTTGTAGTCGGACAGGCGCACCGCCTTGCCGGTGCTGTCGGTGACGGTGAACTCGGGAGCGACCTGCCCCGCGCTTGCGGCGACCGCGACGTCGAAGGCGAGTGCCAGGGCGATGCCGGTCAGAATCCTAACGCAATGCATAAAACCCTCCACACGGTTATCCCGCCGGTCACAGCGTGGCCAGCGCATCCAAAATCATCCGCTGCTGCAGCACTTCCGGCAAGAGCAGCGGCCCCTGCCCGGGGCGGTACAACACGTATACCGGAACGCCATTGCGCCCCAGCGCGGCGAGCGCCTCGCCGATGGCCGGGTCGCGGCGCGTCCAGTCGGCACGCACCAATGCAACTTTGCGTTGCGCAAAGGCATCTTGCACCGCACCGGTGTTCAACACCAGTTGCTTGTTGACCTGGCAGGTCACGCACCAGGCCGCGGTGAAATCGACAAACACCGGCCGCCCGGCAGACGTCAGTTGCGCGACCCGATCGGGCGTGTAGCGCTGCCACGTTCCTTCGTCGGCGGCGGCGCTCGCGGAAACCTCGCGGGTCGGGCCACCAGACGCGGCGACGACAGGCAGGCCGACGACGACCGCGGTGGCCAGAGCCGCTAGCGCGCCGACGCCCCAGGCGCGGCTACCGCCGCTTTGTATCCGCCAGGCCCAAAGTGCAAACGCGATGAGCAAAAGCACTGCGCCGAGGCGCGCTACCGCATTGTTGTCGAGTTGCGCGCCAAGCACCCAGCCCAACCAGAGCACCGTCGCATAGAGTGGAAACGCAAGCAGCTGCCTGAGTCGCACCATCCACGGCCCCGGCTTCGGCAGTTTGCCGCGCCAGTTCGGAAAATACGCGAGGACCAGGTACGGCAGCGCCATGCCGACGCCGAGCATGGTGAACGTGATCCAGGTGACCGCAACCGATTCGGTCAATGCATAACCGAGCGCGGCGCCCATGAACGGTGCCGAGCACGGTGAGGCGACGACCACCGCCAGCACGCCGGAGAGCACGTCGTTGACGTACGGATTCTTCGCGTTCCATCTCGCGACGCTGGAGGGCAGCAGCTGACGGACCTCGAATACTCCGGACAGGTTGAGCGCGAGGACAAAGAACAGGATCGCGAGCACCGTGACCACGGCCGGCGACTGCAACTGGAAACCCCACCCGAGCTGCGCGCCCGCCGCACGCAACGCGACGAGAATGGCGGCGAGCAACCAGAAGGAAATGACGACGCCCGCGGCGAACGCGATCCCGTGCCTGCGCATTGCCACGCCCGACTCGCCGTGCGCCGCAAAGCCGAGGACCTTGAGCGAGAGGACCGGAAACACGCAGGGCATCAGGTTGAGCAGCACACCACCGATAAACGCGAACCCCAGCGCAACGATGAACGGCAGCGCGATCGCGTCGCCACCCAACGCAACCGGCGCAGATTCCGCAACCGATCGTGCAGGGGCGGACCCTGCAGCGACGACGCCTGCAAGCGGCACGTCGATCGTCGCGGCGCGCGCCTTGCCGAATCCGTCGCTGGCAGTCAGCACGCCGGCGACGCGCGTGAATTCGCCGACTCGCTGGCTCGCGACTGGCAGCAGTAACTGGATGGTCGTTCCGTCAAGCGATTGCGTTTGCGCGCCGGCCGCCTCGATCTTGCCTTCGCTATACGAAAAAAACCGCAGCGCGCCCGGGTTAGCAGCATTCTGTTCGGGGGACAGTGCGAGCTGAACCTTGTCGCCGATGGCGGTCGCGGCGACGCGCCATCCGGTGAGCGGGCGCGGCACCGCTGCGCGCGCATCGGCGATCGCCTGAGCCCAACGCGGGTCGACAGCGGAAGTGGTCGCGATCGGCAGCGTCAATGCAAGATCAGCGCCTTCGGGAATGCAGATTTCCTTGCACACGAGCCAGTCGGCGCGTGCTGCAAGCGTCGCCGATTTGCCGCTCAGGAAATCCGGGGCGGTGGCGACGTCGACCAACAGGAGCACCTCACCTTCGTAGCCGAAGTTGACCAGTGGCCCGACCGGCAGCGCATGCGGGGTCGGCCACTGGATGCTCCCGGCCGACACACCTGGTGGAAGCTTCCAGTCCAGCGTCGTCGCCAGCCCGGAGTCGCCGGGGTTCTGCCAGTAGGTATGCCAGCCGCGCTGCATCGAGAGTCGCAGCGCGACGATCAGCGTCTGGCCTGGCGTCAACGCGGTGCGCTCGGCGATGAGCTCGGCCTCGACGTGCGGCGTTCGTACCGGTTCGGCGCGCACGAGCGGCGAACCGACGAGCACCAGCATCGCGGCTACCAGCGTGACGAACAAACCGCGACGTATCATGAGCGCTCGCATCGATGCCAATCGGGCACGGCCAGAGTCGGTTGGGTTGCGAAAAGCGTGCCGGGTTCCACGGCGGGGTACAATTTTACTCTGGCATCCCGATGTCGCCGCCTGTCGCGCCAGGGTAGCCGACGGACGGCCCACGGCGTGCGGGCCGATTTGCAGTCCGCACCTGGCGGCTCCCGCTTCCTCGCCCATGGACGCATTCCTCGTCTCGCTGGTAGTCGTCGCCCTGGGAGAAATCGGCGATAAGACGCAACTGCTCGCACTGGTGCTGGGCGCGCGCTTTCGCAGACCGCTGCCGATCATACTGGGCATACTGGTGGCGACACTTGCCAACCATACGTTGGCCGGCGTCGTCGGCGCCTGGGTACGTCACTCGGTGCCTCCGGCGTATCTGCGCTGGCTGCTGGCGGCGTCGTTTTTCGCAGTCGCACTCTGGGCGCTCAAGCCCGACAAGGTCGACGCCGAACCGATCGCCACCGGCCGTGCCGGGGTATTCGCAATCAGCTTCATCACCTTTTTCCTCGCCGAGATCGGCGACAAGACACAGATTGCGACCGTCATCCTCGCCGCGCAGTTCGACAACCTGATCGCGGTGGTCGCCGGCACAACCATGGGAATGCTCCTGGCCGATGTCCCCGTAGTGTTGCTCGGCAAGGCAGCGGCTACGCGCATTCCCTTCAAACTTGTGCGATTCGTTGCCGCAGGACTCTTCGCGATTCTCGGGGTCATCGCGTGCTTTGCCCCGGCGCTGCCCTGACGGGCCCGGGCACCGGCCTGCGGCCGGTATAATCGATGATTCGTTTTCGTTCCCTGGTCGTCCATGCAGCCTTATCGTCACGCCAAAGTCGAAGCCGCCGCGCAAGCGCATTGGACCGAGCTCGATATTTTCCGTGCACAGGAACGTCCGGACGCACCGAAGTTCTACTGTGTGTCGATGCTGCCGTATCCCTCGGGTGCGCTGCACATGGGTCACGTGCGCAACTACACCATCAACGACATGATGTACCGGTATCTGCGCATGAACGGCCACAACGTGCTGATGCCGATGGGGTGGGACGCGTTTGGTCTGCCCGCGGAGAACGCCGCGATGAAAAGCGGCGTCCCTCCCGCCAGGTGGACCTACGACAACATCGCGTACATGAAGCAGCAGATGCGCTCGGTCGGGTTGGCGATCGACTGGTCACGCGAGCTCGCGACCTGCAAGCCCGAGTATTACCGCTGGAACCAATGGCTGTTCCTGCGCATGCTCGAAAAGGGCATCGCCTACCAGAAGACGGGCGCGGTGAATTGGGACCCCGTCGACCAGACCGTGCTCGCCAACGAGCAGGTGGTCGAGGGCCGCGGATGGCGTTCCGGCGCGCCCGTGGAGCGGCGCGAGATTCCCATGTATTACCTGCGCATCACCGACTATGCCGACGAGCTGCTCGATAACCTCGACCGCATGACAGGATGGCCGGAGCGCGTTCGGATCATGCAGGCCAACTGGATCGGCCGCAGCGAAGGCGTGCGCTTCGCATTCACGCATGACATTCGCGACGCGACCGGCCGACTGATCGACGATGGAAAGCTCTGGGTATTCACCACTCGTGCCGACACGATCATGGGCGCGACCTTCTGCGCGGTCGCCGCCGAGCATCCGCTGGCGATGCATGCAGCGCGCACCGATGCGCGCCTGGCCGCGTTCATCGACGAGTGCCGCCACGGCAGCGTGATCGAGGCCGACGTCGCGACCATGGAAAAAAAGGGGATGCCGACTGGATTTACGGTGCGCCATCCGCTCAGCGGCGAGGCGGTCCCGTTGTGGGTAGGCAATTATGTGCTCATGAGCTACGGAGAAGGCGCGGTCATGGGCGTGCCCGCGCACGACGAGCGTGACCTCGAATTCGCCAACAAATATGGGCTCCCGATCAAGCAAGTACTTCAGAACACCTTGGTGTCCAATGCTCAGCAACGCGAGAAGCGTCCGCCGACGACGTATCCGGACCTCTACTTCGACGAGAAAACCTGGAAGACCTGGTACGCGTCGAAGTCCAACGATGTGCTGCTCGTCAATTCGGGGAAGTACGACAATCTGAATCCCAAGGAAGCCGTCGACGCGATCGCAGCCGATCTTGCGGTCATGGGGATCGGCGACAAGCGCATCACCTACCGCCTTCGCGACTGGGGCATTTCGCGTCAGCGCTATTGGGGCACGCCGATCCCGATCATCCATTGCGCGCGCTGCGGCGCTGTGCCGGTCCCGGAGAAGGACCTGCCGGTGATCCTGCCGGAAGACTGCGTCCCCGACGGGACGGGCAATCCGCTCGCCAAGCGCGCCGATTTCGTCGACACCACCTGCCCGAAGTGCGGTGGCGCCGCCAAGCGCGAGACCGACACGATGGACACCTTCGTCGATTCGGCGTGGTACTACATGCGCTATGCGTCGCCCGGCGCGCAGACGATGGTCGACGCGCGCAACGAATACTGGAATCCGATGGACCAGTATATCGGTGGCATCGAGCACGCGATCCTGCACCTGCTCTACGCGCGTTTCTGGACCAAGGTCATGCGCGATTTCGGCCTTGTGAATTTCGACGAGCCGTTCACGCGCCTGATGACGCAGGGCATGCTGCTCAACCACGTGTTCTTTCGCCGCAGCGACAAGGGCGGCATCGACTACGTACCGCCGAGCGAAGTGGAAGTCGAGCACGACGCCGAGGGACGCATCGTCGGCGGGCGCCTGCGCGCGGACGGACAGCCGGTGGAATACGGCGGCATTTCCAAGATGGGCAAGAGCGAGCGCAACGGCATCGACCCGCAGGACCTCATCGCCTCGCACGGCGCCGACACGGCGCGCGTTTTCATCATGTTCGCCGGTCCCCCGGACGAATCCGCGCTGTGGTCGGGCTCCGGCGTCGAGGGCGCGCATCGCTTCCTGAAGCGGTTGTGGGCGTTTGCACAGGATCGTGCCGACACGCTGCGTAGTCCGCCTGCAGCGGTCGACTGGACGGGTGCGCCTGCGGCGCTGCGCGACCTTCGTCGCGAGCTGCATGCGCACCTCAAGCAGGCTGACGACGACTACAAGCGCGTGAAGTACAACACCGTGGTGTCCGCGGCGATGAAAATGCTCAACGCGCTCGAGCGGCTGGAGCTCGACGCCGGCCACGCGTCGAACGAACTCGCTCGCGAAGGTCTCTCGATCCTTCTGCGCGTGCTGCATCCTGTGGCACCACACATCACCCACGCGTTGTGGCAACAGCTCGGATACGCAGTCGACCTGGGTGACATCGTCGATGCGCAGTGGCCGCGCGTCGACGCGCAAGCACTCGCCCAGGAGCAAATCGATCTGGTCTTGCAGATCAACGGCAAGCTTCGGGGCAAACTCACGGTGGCGGCCGATGCCGACCAGGCAACCATCGAGGCGGCGGCGATCGACGCAGCGCAGGGAACGTTGAAGGGGGCAAGGATCGACGGCGCTGGCGCATCAGCGTCAACGCCGCGGCCACGCGTGATCATCGTGCCCAATCGCCTGGTGAATGTGGTCATGCCCAAGGAGCTCGTGTAGACAACGGGGATGTCATGAGACCGCCGTTCATTGCCGCCCCCATCACGCGGCGTCGCAAGGCCGGGGCCGGCGCGCTTGCGATCGTGTTGGCGACCCCTGCGCTGATGCTGGGCTGCACGCGCAGCGAAGAAAAGCCGCTGCCCGCCGACCCAAAGACGCGCGCGGAATTCGTCGACGCGCAGGGTGCCAAGCTGCCCGAGGACAGCCGGCGGCTGCTCGATCGCTTCATGCTGCGCGTCAAGAGCCAGGAGGCCTCGGGGGGCTCGGCACCGACCGTGAGCATTGCCAAGGCCATCGAATTGCAGCGAGCATACGACAACGACGTCGTCACTTTTCAGAAGCGCTATCAGGAGCGACTTTCCGTCGCGAAAGCGGACCTTCGCATAGACGTACGCGAACGATCGCTGGTCAACGAGGACGTCGTCAAGTCACCGAGCGGAAAGGCGTTGCGCTATGTGCTCGACGTCACCAATACCGGCAATCGGGCCATCGACCGGATGGCGCTGCGCGTTGATTTTCACGATGCATCCGGCAAGTACCTCGCGTCGGTGCCGGAACTCGTGCTCAAGGGGCCGCTCAAGCCGGGCGAAGCCGGGCGCAGCGTGCAGTTGCTGCCGATCAATCCAACGTATCAGACGGGCCTGCTCGAAGGTCGCCTGGCGACGATCGCCGTGACGCCGTCGCAGATTACCTACGAAGGCGGTGAAAAGGTCGATCCCGGAGAGGATCTGAGGTCGCTCGAAATGCTGAGCCGCACGAGGATACCGTAACGTGTGGCCGCTGGGACATCGTTTCGCGCATTCACGCTCCACGACCGGGCTGCGGCCGCAAGCGCGCATGGTGATCGCGCTAGTACTCGCTGCGCTCGGCGCTGGATGCGGATTTCATCTGCGGGGCCAGGCCAACTACACATTCGAGACGCTGTACCTTAATTCGCCGTCAAGCTCGCCCATCACGACCGACCTGAGGCGCGCGCTGGATGCGAGCGGCACGGCCAAGCTTGCTGCCGCTGCCGACAAGGCGCAGGTCGTGCTCGACGTCAACAGCGTCGAAGACGAAAAGCACATACTTTCGCTTTCGAGCGGCGGTAAGGTGTTTGAATTCCTGCTCACGAAGCGCGTCGTATTCCGCGTGCACGACGCCCAAGGCAACGACTGGCTGCCGACGTCGGAGGTCATCGTGCGCCGCACGTATACCTACAGCGATACCGAGACGCTGGCCAAGGAATACGAAGAACAGCGGCTGTGGCGCGACATGCAGACCGACGCCGTGCAGCAGGTCGTACGCAGGCTGCAGTCGGCGAGGAAGCCGGAAGCGTAGGGCCTGCGCCGCGATGCATCTTCAGGCCGCGCAGCTCGCGACGCACCTCGCGAAGACGCTCGCACCGTTATACGTCGTGCACGGCGACGAGCCGCTGCTGTCGATCGAGGCCGGCGACCAGATCCGAGCCGCAGCGCGCGCGGCGGGCTGCGACGAACGCGAAGTGCTCATCGTCGAGCCGGGATTCAAGTGGGACGCGCTGCTTGCCGCCAGCCGCAACCTCGGCTTGTTCGGCGGTCGCAGGCTCGTCGACCTGCGCATACCCGGCGGCAAGCCCGGCGTGGAAGGCGCCCGCGCGCTCGAGGAATTCGCATCGCTACCGGCTGGAGATACGGTCACACTGATCACCTTGCCGCGACTGGACCGCGTCACGCAGAACAGCGCATGGTTTTCGGCGCTCGAGGAAGCCGGCGTCGTTATCGCCGTTCAGCCCCTCGAGCGCAGCGAGTTGCCGGCGTGGATCGCCGCTCGGCTTGCCCGCGGGCACCAAAGCGCGTCGCGCGAAACGCTGCAATTCCTCGCCGACACGACGGAAGGCAATCTGTTGGCGGCGCAGCAGGAGATCGACAAGCTTGCGCTGCTACTGCCCGAAGGTGAGCTCGATGCCGACGCGGTCGAACAGGCGATCACCGATGTCGCGCGCTTCGACGTCTTCCAGCTCTCGGAAGCGTGGCTTGCCGGCGATGCGGCGCGCGTGTGCCGCATTCTCGGCGTCCTCGAGGCCGCCGGCGAAGGCGTGCCGCTCATCGTCTGGCAACTCGGCGAGGACCTGCATGCCCTCGCGGCAGCCCTCATGGCGCAGGCCAGCGGGGCGCCGGCGAGCGCAGCCATGCGCAACGCCCGCGTGTGGGGCAGGCGCCAGGCAGCCATGGAGCGCGCGTTGCGTCGCGTGCCGCCCGTGATGCTGCCTTCCCTGTTGACGCGCCTGGCCCGGCTCGACGCGCTGGCCAAGGGTATCGGCCGCGGCGAGGTCTGGGACGCGCTGCGCGAACTCGCGCTCGCGCTTCGCCGGGCGTCCCTTGCCCTCGTTCGCATAACCGCTCCCGCGCGGCCCGCACGATCCGTGGCCAACGACGACGCTCCGCCGCCCGGCGAGTCCGTCGCGCAACACCGCGGCTGGATAGTCGCCACTGTCATGATCGGCAGCGTGGCGACGATAGCGGCAGCGACGATCATCAACGTCGCCTTTCCCGTGCTGCTGAAGGAATTCGCGGTCGGACACGACTCGCTGCAATGGGTCGCGACGGGCTATCTCGCCGCGACGACGACCACGATGCTGGCCACGGCCTGGCTGGTCGAGGTGATCGGGCAGCGGCGCACATTCATCATCACGCTGACGTTGTTCACGGCGGCGTCGCTGCTGGGCGCGTACAGCTGGAACACGGAGGCGCTCATCGCAGCCCGCATTGCGCAAGGCGCGGCGGGAGGCATCATGCAGCCTCTGTCGATGATCGTGCTCTTCGAAGTCTTTCCGCCGCAGCAGCGCGGCGCGGCGATGGGCATTTTCGGCTTCGGCGTTGTCCTGGTGCCGGCAATCGGCCCCGCTATCGGCGGCTTGCTGGTCGAAGCCTTCGGCTGGCGATCCATCTTCCTGGTGCCGCTGCCGTTTTGCGTGGTAGCGATCGCGATGGCCACGCGGTTTTTGTCTACGCGCGTCAAACCGGGCTTGCGCCGGCCCTTCGACTGGACCGGCATGGCGCTGCTCGCCGCCGCACTGGTCGCGCTGCTCAACGTGCCGGTCATCGGCCATCGTTCCGGTTGGGTTTCTGCGCCACTCGCAGCCTGCGCTGCGCTGACGGTGGTCCTTGCGGGTTGCTTCGTCGCGTGGGAATACCGTGCCCGCGAGCCCATGCTGGTCATGCGCCTGTTTACGGTGTCCGGTTTTCGCGCAGCGACCCTGGTTTCGTTTGCGTACGGCCTGGGCCTGTTCGGAAGCACGTATCTCATCCCGGTATTCGTGCAGGACATCGCTGCCTACACGCCCACGCGCGCAGGCTATCTCCTGCTGTGGCCCGGATTGGCGCTGGGCGTCACCATCGTACTGGCAGGACGCCTGACGGACATCGTGGATCCGCGCCGGATTGTCGCCGCGGGACTTGCCTGCTTCGCGGCATCGAGCCTGCTGCTGGCCTATACCGACGCGCACACCGGCTTCGCCCTGCTGGCGCTGTGGCTAATCGTGGGCCGCATCGGATTGGGCATGATCATCCCCGCACTCAACGTCGGGGCCGTACAAACGCTGCCGGCCGAGCACATCGCCCACGCCGCGGCTTCGGTGAATTTCGCGAGGCAGCTCGGCGGAGCGATCGGCGTCAATCTGCTCGCGGTGCTGCTCGAATGGCGCTTGGGTGTCCACGGCGGGCAAGGCGGCGCAATCATGGCCTTCCAAGAATGCTTCTGGGTGGTTACGATCGCGTTTGCAGCCGCCATCATCCCGGCCCTGGCGATTCGAGAGTATCAGCCGGGAACGGATGCAGCGAGGGCCTGATCATGTATCGAAAAATCCTAGTCGCCTACAACGGCACGCCGGAGTCGCGCTCCGCGCTCGACGAACTGGTGCGTTTCGCGCCCGACGCCGCGGCGGAAGTCCACCTCGCGGGCGTCGTGCACTATCCATCGGCGTATCTGCTTGCCGGCGAATACGTACCCGAAGTCGCGCTTGCCGACGAACGCGATCATATGGAGGCCGATCTCAAGGATGCGCACGCGCTGCTCGCCGGCAAGGGGCTCAAGGTCATCGATCACCTCGTCGTCGGCGAGCCTGGCGACGTACTTACCAAGCTCGTCGCAGAGCTGGGTATCGAGCTGCTGATCCTCGGCCATCCGCGCAGCCGTTCGTTCGCGCTTCGCTGGTGGCGTGGCTCGGTCGACGCGGTGCTGATCGAGCGCGTGCGCTGCAGTATCCTGATCGCTTCGGGAACCTCGCGCAGCTAGCGCAGCCCGACGGTGATGTCGCCGTAGAAAGCCTGCGCGTCGCCGCCGCTGTTGTCGGCGTCGGTGAGCATCCCGATCGACGGCTCGGGCGCCTGCTGTGCGGCCCCGTCCACCGCAGGCAATGCGCAAAGCACCCCCGGCAACACCTTCATGGCAAGGTCTCCGGAACGCAACGGGTCTTGGCGTCGCGCAGTATGCACGTGGTAAAAGGACTTCCGTTTCGATCGCGGGCCTCGATGCGCCACGCCCCGTCCGAACCATGCTCGATCACCGTGAATCCCGATTGGTTCGTCGACACGATATTCGCGATCACCGCGCCCGGTGACGGCGTCGCGCCGGGAGGCAATTCACGCGGCAACGCAACGCTGGGCGACGCGCCGCCATTGCCGGATATGAGTTGAGTCGGCTGCGCCGTTACGTAACTTACGATCTCGAACAAATGGAAGTGCCCGGATATCAGCCCCTCGATGTTGCCCGGGAACAAGCGCTCGCCGTAGAGCGGCCGCAGCACGGACTGCAGGGAAGCGTTCCCGGGAGACACGCCCGTCGGTGTCAGCATCGGGTCGGGCGCGAAGCCCAGCACCGGATGGTGATTCATGAAAAAGTTGTGTTGCGCGCGCTTGGCGAGTTCGAAGACCTGCTGCATCTGCGCACTGTAAATCCGGTACATCGGGTCGGTGACCACCAGCGGCGCTACCACGACCTTGGATGAATCGAACACGAGCCATTGCCAGTCGACGCCCAACGGAATCGCATAAGGATCGCTGAAGTCGCCGATGTCGTCATCGGTGGGAATGTTGCAATCGCGGCTCGGCATCAACGGCCGCGGATCGAGAAAGCGCCACCAACCCTGCCCGGCGCGATTGCAGGACTCGTGATTGCCGCGCACGACGATCCACGGCGCAGCGGCGAACAACGCGCGCGCCGGAGCAAACAGGTCAGCGTTCCAGGCGTCCCAGCCGTAGCCCCAGGGGCTGCCCGCGCACCCGGCATTGCCGGGCGGGCACGGGGTCTCGCGATAATGGTAATCACCGACGTGGATTACCAGGTCGGGCCGCATCGCGGCTGCCGCCGCAACGACCTGCGGGAAAGCCCAGGCGTCGCGATCATTGCACGCCTGGGCCGCGTTGTCGGACGCATTGATGCGGCATCCGCTGTCGCCGATGACGACGATGCGCTGCGCCGGGTTGCGCGGCAGCGGAAGCGCGCGGCCCTTGACGCTGGCACGGACCGCGCGCGCGGGCAACACCAGCTCACAGGTCAGCACCGGAAATGCGGAGGGTTTGGACAGCGCGGGTACGCTTAGCGTCGGTCGCAAGACTTCGGTGGCAGGCGGCGCCCGCACCTTCATGACCTGCGTATTGCCGTCGATATCGATATCCGGGCACGTCGCCGCCACGGTGATCACTCGGGCGACTGGCGCGCCCCGCTCGCCAAGCACGACGAAGGCCGCGCGAACGGGATCGGCATCGGCCGACTCCGCCTGCCGGCTGACGCCCGTCGCGCACCCGGCCAGAAACGCCAGCGCCGACAGACCGACGACGAGCGCGCGATGCCGCATCACGCAGCGGACAAGCACGAATACGTCCGCTCTCTGCTTCTTACAAATATCTTGCGATGTCGCCCTTTGCACGCCGTCCCCGTCCGCAATCCGACCGCTCATTCTAGGCCATCGCAGGCGCGCTCAACGCCAATCGCCCCACAGCACGTTGAGCGCACTCAGCACGGCAGCACCCGCGGTCTCGGTGCGTAGCACGCGTGGGCCCACGCGCACCGCCACAAATCCCGAGCGCAATGCGGCCGCGGCTTCCTGCTCATCGAGGCCACCTTCCGGTCCGACCATACATTCGATCGCCCCGGTCGGGGTCGGCAGCGACGCGAGCGAAGCGTGGGCATCGGGCGCGAACAGCAGCCGCAGCTCGGCAGGCGAGGGCTCGCGCAGCCAGGCAGACAGCTCGCGCAGCGGCCACACGGTGGGAATGCGATTGCGGCCGCACTGCTCGCACGCCGCGATCGCGATCTGCTGCCAGTGGGCAACGCGCTTTTGCGCGCGCAGCGCGTCGAGGCGGGCGACGCTGCGCAGCGTCGACACGGGCTGGACCGCGACAGCGCCCAATTCGACCGCCTTCTGGATCGCGTAATCCATGCGATCGGCGGAGGCCAATCCTTGCACCAGCGTTACGGCCAGCGGCGATTCGCGTTCGACTCGACGCAACGCCTCGACGCGAGCGACGACCGCGCGCGCATCGACGCGTTCCAGGCGCGCGGCAAACTCGCCACCTTCGCCGTTGAAAAGCGTGACCGCGTCGCCAACCGCCAGCCGCAGCACGCGTGCGGCATGATGAGCCGCCGCTTCCGGCAGCTCGACGCACGCGCCCGTCGCCAGCGCCATCGCGCAATACAGCCGATGACCCATGCGATCCCCCGACGCTTGCGGCATGCGCCGCTGCGCTGCGCTCCCTGGGGTGGAATGCGCGGCGTCCTTCATGCTACGTCCGTTCGCTGCGACTCATGGTGGCCGCGATCCACGTTCAAGAACGCGCGCTTCGCGCGCGGGCTTCGCCCAGCTGACACGGATGTCCATGAGGTGGCCCTGCGGCGCTCATGCCGATGCCTCGACTTCGACCAGGTCGAACTGATAGTGGTCAGCAACCGGGCGAAAGCCGATACGCTGGTAGATCGCGTTGCTGGTCGGATTGGCGGCATCGGTGGTGAGAAAGATCGCACGCTTGCCCGCGGCGAACAATTCGCGAGCAAGCTCGGTCACCAGCGCCGAGGCGTAGCCGCGCCCGCGCAGTTGCGGCGGCGTGTAGACCGGCGCGATGCGCGCGATGTCGGCCACTTCGCCGAAGCCCGCGAATGCGGCGGCACCGCCATCGTCCCACACGCGTATGAGCCCGCGCGCAACGCGATGTTCAACGTTGCGCCGCGCGCGCTCGCGATCGTCGGGCAATGCCAACTCGTCGATAAACGCGATCTGCCATTGCGCCAGGAGCGCCGACTCACCCTTATCGGGCAGGCGCAGGCAGCCTGCGGAGGCCGCCCTCGCCGGTGGAGACCTCAATTCGAAGTGGCGCAAGTGATAGCGCAGCGCATGGTCCTGCTGCGTGTGCTCGCGCCAGACAGCGGCGAAGGCTTCGCACGCATTCAGCGGTCCGACGACGCCCTTCGGGTGGCGGCCGCGCGCGGCCAGGTCGACGGCGAATAGCGCCACGGCTTCGTCGGGCGCAGCGGCGAGCAAGATACCTCCCGACGCGCCGTGAAATGCCGCGGCGACCACCGTGACAGCATCGCGCACGAGCGCCATGTAACACCCGGTATCGTCGTCGCTAGGCTTGCTCGCCATGCGCGCCGCCGGCACGGCGATCATGCTGTTCGCGGCTTCTTCGGCGTGCAGGAACGCGTCGGCATCCGCAGCAAACTGCCGCGCATCCTCGTAGACGGTGAGCTCGAGCGCGCTCATCGCGGTTCACTGAGCGCCGGCGCCGTGCGCGGTTGCAGCGAGGGCTGCAACAGGAACGTGCGCAACGCATCGAGCACCGCGTCGGGTGATTCCGCCATCAGGCTGTGGCCGCATCCGGCGATCGTGATCGTGCGCACGTCGGGCAGTGCCTGCGCGAGCGATCGCGCGTTGCTTGCCGGCACCATCTGGTCGCGCTCGCCGGCGATGATCAACGCTGGACAACGAACCGCCGCCGCGGCCGTCAACCCGGTGGCGTATTCGCGACAGGCGAGCAGGTCGGCGTACAGCACGCCGGCTGCGCAGCGCTGCATCAGCCGCAGGGCGACGCCGGTCATCCACACGCCGGGCTGCTGGTTGCCACCGAGCTTGTGCGCTTCGGAAAAGCTCCAGCCGGTGATGAGTTCATAGGCGAGGTTCGCATCGTCCCTGGCCGCGGCGAGCAGGGTGTCGGACACCGGCATCGGCACCGACGGCGCAAGCATCGCGAGTCGCGTGACGCGTCCCGGATAGCGCCCGGCTGCATCGAGCGTCACCAGCGAGCCAAGGCTGTGCCCAACCAGCGCGGCGCGTTCGACGCCGATGGCGTCCAGCGCGGCCATGAGCCAGTCGGCCAGCATGGCGACGGAAGGCAGTGGCGTCCCTCCGCTGCGGCCGTGGCCCGGGAGATCGAGGGCGAGGACATTGTTGCCGTGATGCGCGAAGTAGCGCGACTGCAGTGACCACACGCTGTGATCGAGCGCGGCGCCATGCACGAACACGACCGTCGGCTGCGCGTTGTCGAACGCTCGCGCGCCGGTATACGCATAGGTGGCGCTCCCGGCGACCTCGAAGCGCATCATGGCGCTCAGGCCTTGCCGGCGGCGTGCAGCGCGCGCGACAAATCTTCGATGAGATCGTCGGCGTGCTCGAGCCCGACCGACAGCCGGATCGTGCCCTCGGTGATGCCCGCAGCCTTCAGGTCTGCTGCGGCCACGCGAAAATGCGTGGTGCTAGCCGGATGGATCACCAGGGATTTCGCATCGCCGACATTGGCGAGGTGGGAGAAAATGCGCAGCGATTCGATGAAGCGTCGGCCCTGCTCGCGCGTGCCGCGAATCGCGAAGCTGAACACCGCGCCGCAACCGAGAGGCAACAGCTTCTGCGCCAGCGCGTAATCGCGGTGCGCAGGAAGCTCCGGATAGGCGACAGATTCGACCAGCGGATGCCCAGCCAGGAAGGCGACGATGCGCCGCGTGTTGTCGACGTGGCGCTGCATGCGTAACGGCAGGGTCTCGATCCCCTGCAGGATCTGGAACGCGGTCATCGGCGCCATGCACGCGCCGAAGTCGCGAATGCCTTCGCGGCGTGCGCGCAGCAGGAATGCCGCTGTCGTCGATTCGTCGGTGAACACCATATCGTGGAAACCCGCGTAGGGTTCGGTCAAAGTCGGAAACCTGCCTGAGCGCTCCCAATCGAAGCCGCCACCGTCGACCAGAACACCGCCGATGACTACGCCGTGTCCCGAGAGAAACTTGGTCGCCGAGTGATACACGAGGTCGGCGCCGTATTCGAATGGCTTGCTGAGGTACGGCGTCGTGAATGTCGAGTCGACCAACAGCGGCAAGGCGTGCTCGTGCGCCAACGCGGCGACGCGCGGGATGTCGAGGACGTCCAGACCGGGATTGCCCAGTGTCTCGCCGAACAGCAAGCGCGTGTTCGGCCTGATCGCGCTGCGCCATGCATCGATGTCGTGCGCAGCGACGAAGGTCGTGTCGATGCCGAAGCGCGGAAGCGTGAAGTCGAGCAGGTTGTGCGAACCGCCGTAGAGAGCGCGCGAGGCGACGATATGCGAGCCCGCCCCCATCAGTGTGGCGATCGCGAGGTGCAGCGCCGCCTGTCCGCTCGCCACCGCGATCGCACCGACGCCACCCTCGAGCGCGCTGATGCGCTCTTCGAGTACGGCGCAGGTCGGGTTGGAAATGCGCGAGTAGACGTGGCCCGCGCGTTCCATGTTGAACAGCGCGGCGGCGTGGTCGCTGTCGGCGAAGACGAACGACGCCGACTGGTAGATCGGCGTCGCGCGCGCGCCGGTCGAGGGATCCGGGGCTGCGCCGGCGTGCAGCGTCAGCGTGTCGAAATGCGTTGTATTCGGTTTGGCCATCACCGCCTCGATTCGCGCGCGCAGCGCCCCGCGTATGTTACAACGAGGGGCGGTTGGAGATGTGCTGCGCCACTTGGCCGGATCGCGCTGCCGGAATACACTGTCGTGCCTGGGGGACCGAACGAACCGGAGATATCCATGCAACGCAGGGCTTCAGCACGCTGGCAAGGTACCGCCAAAGAAGGCAGCGGCTCGATCACGACACAGAGCGCCACGCTGAAAGACACGCCGTATTCGTTCGTCGCGCGTTTCGGCGACGGCAAGGGCACCAATCCCGAAGAGCTCATCGCCGCCGCGCATGCGGGCTGCTTCACCATGGCACTGTCGTTCATGCTCAACAACGCGGGCTTCACCGCCGAAGCGATCGACACCGAGGCGGCGCTGACCATGGACCAGGTCGCGCGGCAACTGGACGGTGACCGCGATCCATCTCACGACGCGCGCGCGGGTACCGGGAATCGACGACGCCAAGTTTGCCGAGATCGCGGGCAATGCCAAGGCGAACTGTCCGATTTCGCGCTTGCTCAACGCGACCATCACCATGGATGCGAAGCTGGGCGGTTGAGTCGCCTCGCGGCGGGCGTAAAATGGCCGTCATGAAGCCTCCTCTTCGGCCCCTCGGGGAAGGCACGGCGCCGCGCGACCCGCTGCGTCGCGCTGCGGGCGCGGTCCATGGTCGCGGCGCGACCTTCAATCCCGGCAACCGATTTCGCCGCGATGCACGCGTGAGTGTCGACGACGGTTGGGCGACCCCGCGCGAGCCTGAGGAATCGGGCCGGTCCGGAGACAGCGATGATGCGCCGCCGCGCCTTGCGACCACGGTGATGGTCCAGCACGCGCGATCCATTATCGCCCGCAACGACTCGCCCGACATTCCGTTCACGCAGTCGATCAATCCGTATCAGGGCTGCGAGCACGGTTGCGTCTACTGCTATGCGCGGCCGACGCATGCGTACCTCGATCTCTCGCCGGGCCTCGATTTCGAAACCAAGCTTTTCGCGAAGCCGAACGCGGTGGAGCTGCTGACGGCGGAGATCTCGCGTCGCGGCTACCTATGCGATGCCATCGCGCTGGGGACCAATACCGATCCGTACCAGCCGATCGAGCGCGAATGGAAAATTACGCGCCGGATCATCGAGCTGCTCGCCGCGTGCGATCATCCGCTCACCATCGTCACCAAGTCGGCGCTGGTCGAGCGCGATATCGACCTGTTGGCGGCGATGGCCGCGAAGAACCTCACGCGCGTTTACTTCTCGGTCACGACACTTGACCGCGATCTCGCGCGCAGGATGGAGCCGCGCGCCGCGTCGCCGCAGCGGCGACTGGCAGCAGTCAAAGCGCTCGCTGATGCCGGTATTCCCGTAGGCGTCATGGCAGCGCCGATGATCCCGGCGCTCAACGACAAGGACCTGGAGTCGATACTCGAGGCGGCGGCGGCCAACGGCGCGCGCTGGGCCGGATGGACGATGCTGCGCCTTCCGCACGAGGTCAAGCTGCTGTTCCGCGACTGGCTTGCGGAACACTATCCGCTGCGCGCCGAGCACGTGATGAGCCTGATCCAGCAAGTGCGCGACGGACGCGACAACGATCCCAATTTCGGAACGCGCATGCGCGGGACGGGACATATCGCGACGCTGCTGGCGCGACGCTTCGAGCTCGCGTGCAAACGCTTCGCGCTCAATACGGAGCGAACCGCGCCGCTGGACACGTCGCTGTTCAGGCCGCCGCGCGACACCGCGCAGCTGAGCCTGTTCTGATCATCTGACTTTGACGCTGGCATGCGGCTCGCCAGGCAGGCCGGCTGTTTCATTCCTCCCGCTCAGGGCGGGTCCACCCCGCCGATTCGCCACGACCGAGGGGGTTTCCTGCCGATCCGTTTGCCATTCTCAGCCCGCCCCAGTGGCGGGCGAACAGGAGTTCGCGTTTTCAATATACGCAAACGTGAGAAGGGGAAAGGAACCATGAGCAGCATCAACCATTTTGCGGCGGTCATCGCCGGTGTCGTACAATTTCTGTTCGGTGCCTTCTGGTACACGCTGTTCTCGCACGCCTGGATAGTCGCAGTCGGCAAGACCGAGGCGCAGATTAAAGCCGACAACGCGGGTTCGCCGCTGCCCTACATCATCGCCATCGTCACCGCGATCATCATGGCCTACACCATCGCCTGGTTGTTGCCGAAGCTCAACGCGCAATCCGCGGCCGGCGGCGCGCGTGTCGGCGTGACACTAGCACTGACCCTGATCGCGACGACGCTGGCGCTCAACTACGGCTTCGAGGGTCGGTCGCTGGCACTGTGGCTGATCAATGCCGGCTACATCACGCTGGGAATGGCGATCATGGGCGCGATTGTCGGCGCCTGGAAACCCAAGTCTGCCGCATAGGCGGCCCCGCGGTGAGCCTGACCGAACGGCTGTCGCGCTGCTACAGCGGCGCAGTACACGACGTCCTGCGCATGATGGGACACGAGCACGTCGTGCTGCCGCCGCAAATCAAGGCCATCGCCCCGGGAACGCGGCTGGCGGGCCCGGTGTGGACGGTCGCTGGACACATCGACCGCGGTAGGTCGCGCGACGAAACGCTGCTCGGCTGGTGTACGTTGCTTGCGCGTGCGCCTTCCGGGCACGTGGTCGTCTGCCAGCCGAACAATCACGAAGTTGCGCTGATGGGAGAACTTTCGGCGCAGACGCTCGCGGCACGCGGCGTGCTGGGTTACGTCGTCGACGGCGGCTCGCGCGATACCGAGCTCGTCCTGGAGCAGGGCTTTCCCGTGTTCTGCTCGTTTCTGACGCCCGCGGATATCGTCGCGCGCTGGATACCCGATCGCTACGGGGAGCCCGTGACGATCGGCGCGGTCACCATCGCCACCGGCGACTACCTGCTGGGCGATCGCGACGGTGTCGTGATCATTCCGCGCGCAATCGCCGATGAGGTCGTGAGCAGGACCGAAGCGGTCGTCGCGACCGAAAGCGACATGCGCAAGGCGCTGATCGCCGGCATGGATCCGGTCGCCGCGTATCACAAGTTCGGGAAATTCTGACCGCTGCAGCGCGGTGCCGGTCGGTCGCGATAGAGGCTGGCAGGCGTGGCTACACGAGCGCGGCCTGCACCAGGCACCCGAACTCCCGCGCGAAATCGACCGAGACGCGTGCGTGCACGGCTCCCTGTTTGTCGAAAAAGCGCTGCGTTCCGCGCATGCCGAACGCGCCTTCGTGCCAGATGTTGGGGTGGATGTAGAGCCCGCGCGTGCCGTCGAAGCGAAAGCACACGAAATCCTGAGGCTTCACGTCGTCGCCCGGGAGCGCCAGCGGCACCATGAACGGCGCGCGCGTCAGGGGAAAGAAGAGCTGACCGCCGTCGGGGTGATAGTTGGCGTGCCAGAGCAGCATGCGCTGGGGATCGCGGGTGTGCGTGGTGTCCGCCTGGTCGGGATCGACTGCGTAGGCCAGGATGTAGTGGCCGCCGACGGCTTCGTTGCGACCATACAGGATGTCGCCTTGCCAGTGCGCGATGAAGACGCCCTCGGTCGTTCCGCCCTGGTCCCCGGTATCCTGATCAATCTCGCGTGTGCCCGTTGCGGGCCAGCGCACGATCTCGATAGTGCACGCGTTGGGATCGTCGATGAGCCTGCCGTAGCCGCGCAGCGACTCGTCGCTGCCGTCGACGACGGGCATGACGACACGGCGCAAGCCCGCAGGAAGATCCGGCCGCAGGAAATCGAATACCGGTGCCATCGACTCCGCGCTGTTCGCGGCTATTCGGGCGGGACCTCGCCGGCGGGCGGAGGATTCTGCGGATCGGCCGGCGCTGGCGCATGCCGCTCGAGTTTGCGCAGACGCTTTTCCTCCTGCTTCTTTTTCTTTTCGAGTTCTTTCTGACGCTTTTGAAACTGGAAATTCGGTTTTGCCAACGCATCACCTTTCTTGAGCTGGGGACTGGCACACGGTCAGCGCACGGCCGAGGCTCGCGCCAACCACGCTGCAGGCGCATTGTAGGGGTATCGCCCCCGGCCCCGCCAGCGATTTCAGCCGGGCGCACCCGCCTTGGCGAGCTCGCGAACCGCGGGTGTCGCGTCTGAGTTGCCCGCGAGGCCGCCGGCGCCGGATTGCCAGAGGTCGGTGATGACGTCGAGCAGCGCGCGCACCACGGGGTCCTGCTCGCGCGACTGCAGATAGATGAACCACAGCGTCGTCGCCACGCGCGCATCGCGCCAGAGACAGATTTCGCCTGCGGCCTCCATGCGCTGCGCGACTTCATCGCGAATGAGAGCCATTCCCAGGCCGGAGGCAACCAGCGAGCTGACGACGGCTTCGTGATCCGCGCCGATCAGGCGAACGGGCTCCACGCCGTGCGCGCCGAACAGCGTTCCAGCGAGCTGGCGATGCGTACTTACCTCGGGAGGCATGATCCACGCTTCGGCGGCGATGTCGGGCCAGTCCGCGCGCGCCAGCCGATCCCGCCACTGTGCAGGCGCGGCGACGCGGTAGCCGATCTCGCGCAAGGCGACGCCGGCGACGCTCGATCCGTGCAGGTCGCCATAGTAGAAGCTGCCGTCCAGCGTGCCCTCGCGCACCTCGGCGAGCGCGACGCCGGTGATCTCGTGCTTGAACTCGATTTCCAGCAAGGGGTAGCGATCGAGCGCGGAGCTCATGAACTCTCCGAGACGGATGAACTCCGGGTCGGAGAGCGAGCCGACCGTTGCCTTGCCGGCCACCTCACCCTTGAGCGCCCGCGCCTCCGCCTGCAACACCTGGGCTGCGGACAATACCTTCTCCGCGTGCGCGAGCAACCGGCGTCCCGCCGGCGTAAGCGCCATGCCGACGGGCGTGCGCTCGAACAACGGCAGGTCGAGCTCGTCCTCCAGCGCCTTGATCTGCGCCGAAAGCGCCGGCTGACTGATGTGCAGCTTTTCCGCCGCCCGGGTCAGGTGCCCGGCTTCAGCCACGGCGGCGAAGCTTCGTAAACGATTGAATTCCATCGTTGTAAGGGCCCGACTTATGACAAGGGTCTAAGCTTACTCCATTTTGTGCGTCGCAGCAATGTCCTGCCGCTGATAGCTTAAGCTTATGTTACTGATTAGAATTGGCTATTGGATAGTTTGCTAATCAAGCCCTATGTTGTTGTTGTGCATTGCAACATCAATGGTGCAGGCAAAGGAATCCAAGATGAAACGACAATATGTCACGCCCGACTTGCTGGCCGCCCTCACGGCTGACGCACTTTTTGGTAGCCGTGCGACCCCGCGCCCGGAAGAGCCGGCGCCCGCGGAGCCCGGTCCGGGCGCCCTGGAACGCCTGGCGATCTGGGCGCGGGCCACCCGGGAGCGCGCCGCAGACCTTCATCGGTCCGCATCACGGCCGGCCCGGCCATCGATCAAGGACCAACAATGAGCGCGATAACCCGAATTTTCGATTGGCTCGCTCGCAGTGCCGACACTGCGGAACGGCGCGCGCGCGAGCACTACCTCTCCCAGGCGGCCGACGACGTCGACCTGGAAGCGCGTCAGCGCGACCTCGAGCGCACGATCAGCTTCGGCCTGCGCAGCTGGTGAGCGCGCACACCTGAGAGGCTTGCGGGCCTTGCTTGAAGTACGCGCCTCCGATTTCGGCGCGTTCTTGCCTATTCGCGGCGGGTTTCCATCAGGCCGCTAGTCGCGCGCCCGTTTTCTGGTCGAACACGTGCACCATCGTCGGGTCCACGGCAAGACCGATACTGTCGCCGGGGTTCACCGTCGGCCGGCCATGCGAGACGAGTACGATCGGCGCGCCACCGGCGTTGAGCAGCAACTCGGTCTCCGCGCCCGTCGGCTCGACGACCGTGACCTCTGCCGGCACGGCCGCGGCGCTGTCGCGGGCGGCCAGCGACAGGTGTTCGGGACGCACGCCGTAAGCGACCGCCTGTCCGTCCACGCCGGCGCCGCGTCCCAGCGGCCAGCGCACGCCGCCTTCGGTTTCGACGTAGGCATTGCCGTTGGCGCGGCGCAATGTGCCGTTGACCACGTTCATCGCCGGCGAACCGATGAATTGGGCCACGAACAGATTGTCGGGATGATCGTAGAGCGCGAGCGGGGTGCCGATCTGTTCGATGCGCCCGTCGTGCATCACGACGATGCGGTCGGCCATGGTCATCGCCTCGACCTGGTCGTGCGTCACGTACACGGTGGTCGTCTTCAGGCGCTGGTGCAGCGCCTTGATCTCGGCGCGCATGGCCACGCGCAGCTTGGCATCGAGGTTCGACAACGGCTCATCGAAAAGGAACACCTTCGGGTCGCGGACGATCGCGCGACCCATCGCCACGCGCTGGCGCTGTCCGCCCGACAGCTCGCGAGGATAGCGCGCCAGGTACGGCTCGAGGTTGAGGATCTTCGCCGCCCGCGACACACGTTCCTGGATCACCGACGCTTCCGCCTTGCGCAGCTTGAGGCTGAACGCCATGTTGTCGGCGACGGTCATGTGCGGATACAAGGCATAGCTCTGGAACACCATCGCGATGTCGCGATCTTTCGACTCGACGTCGTTGACGACCTTGCCGTCGATCGCGATGGTGCCGCCGGAGATCTCTTCGAGGCCCGCGAGCATGCGCAACAGCGTCGACTTGCCGCAGCCCGAAGGCCCGACCAGCACCATGAACTCGCCATCCTTGATGTCGAAGCCGATACCGTGGATGACCTTGGTGCTGCCGAAACTTTTCTCGATGTTCTGAAACGATACCGAGGCCATATTCGATTTCCCGAAGTCGGTTGCGGATCGATGCGCGCGTCAGCTCTTGACGGCGCCAGCGGTGAGCCCACCCACCATGTAACGCTTGAAGGTGTAGTAAATCGCCGCCGGGGGCAACGCATAGATGAGCCCCGTCGTCATCAGAAGCTCCCATGGCGAGTCGTCGGCCGCCAGGAAATTGCCGAGCGCCACGCCCAGCGTGATTTGCTTCTCGTTGGACAGCAGCAGGAACGCGTACAGATATTCGTTCCACGCCAACAACAGCGAGTATGTGCCGATCGCGACCAGCGAGGGCATCATGAGCGGCAGATAGATCAGGCGGAACAGTTGCAGCGGCGAAGCACCGTCCATCTTTGCGGCCTCGTCGAGCTCGTAGGGCAGCTTGTCGGAGGCCTGCTTCAGGACCCAGATCGAATACGGCGAGGCGATCGTCACCATCGCCAGGATCAGCGCCCACTGGTTGTTGAGCAGACCGTAGTTGCCCATCGTCTTGTACATCGGTACGGCCAGGAACGCCGCTGGAATGAAATAGGTGAACAGCGCCAGATTCATGATCGCGCGGCCACCTCGAACCTTCAATCGGCTGATAGCGAACGCCGCGCCTGTGGCGACCACGAGCGTGAGAATCCCCACGGTCACCGCGATCAGGAGCGAATTCCACAACTGCAGCCAGAAGTAGTGCAGGTAGTAGTGCTTCTGCGTGAAGACGATCTCGAAATTGCGCAGGGTCGGGTGCGTGGGCCACAGGTTGCCCGCGAACGCCGAGTCTTTCGGCGAGATCGCGAACAGGAACATATGGTAGACGGGCAGCAGCGTCCAGATCAGCACCGGGATGCCAATGAGCAGCAGCTTCGCTTCCGTCGTGACGTCGCGCCACTTCAGCTTCACTTGGAAAGCCTCTTCATCATGAAGTACACCAGCGGCAGCACCAGCGGCATGGCACACACGATCGATGCCATCGACAGGTCGACCTGGTCCAGACGAAGGTAGCGGATGCCCAGCGTGGCCAGCACATGCGTCAAGTCGGCGGGCCCGCCACCGGTCAGCAGATACACGCTGTTGAAGTCCCCCAGCGTCCAGATCATCGACAGGATGGTGCAAGTCAGATAGAGCGTCCGCATCGAGGGCCACGTGATGAACCGGAACTTCTGCCAGTTCGATGCCCCGTCAACCGAAGCCGCCTCGTACATCTCCTTCGGTATCGCCAGGCGCCCGGCGATGAGGATCAGCGTCCAGAACGGCAGCGACTTCCAGATATGCGTCAGGATCGCCATGCTCAGGGCGAGCGCAGGGTCGTTGAGCCAGTTCGGCCCGTCGGCGCCGGTCACTCTGAAGATCAGGTGATTGACGATGCCCCACTCGGGGTTGAGCATGAAGCGAATCGACAGGATCGTCGGGATCGACGGCACCGCCCACGGCAGAATGAACAGCAGCGAGAGCCACTTGATCCACGTGCGCGCCTGCACGAAGAACCCAGAAAGGAACAGGGCGACGATCATCTTCAGGTTGATGCCGACAATCAGGAACACCAGCGTGTTGATGATCGCCCGTCCGAAGATCGGATCGTCGACGAGCTTGACGTAACTCTCGGGATGCCGCGCCAGCCACAGGCCGTAACCGACCGGATACAGCACGAAAACCAGGAATACCAGGACGTATGGCGCGATGAGGATCATTCCCCACTTCTGCCACGGGGACATGCCGGTGCGCCCGGGGCCGGGGGCCCGCTGTACTTCAGGAAGGGCGATGGTGGCCATATCAGTGCCGATGGGGCGTCCCGACGGACCCGGCCTTGCCCTCCGAGGGTAGAGAGCGAAGCGAGCGTGGGGGTGGCTGCATCCCAGGCCTCCTTATTTCGATCTGCGGTGGCCGGCGCCCCGGTCGCGGGCGCCGGCCACCGCAGTCCTCAGCTGCGCGCTATCGCGCTCAACCTGCAACCTGCTTGATGCGGGCGATCATCTCGTCGACCGCCTTGTCGACCGGCACCTTCTCGTTGACGACGCGATTCATCGCCTTCGCCCACACGTTCTCATTGTTGAGCACCGTGAACTTGTAGTTCTTGGTGAATTCGAAGGTCACCGTCCCTGCGTGGAACTGCGTGTACACCGCCTTGCGATGCGGATCGGCCTGCCAGAACGGCCGCTCCGCGCCCGCCTTGGTCACCGGGTACCAGCGACCGAGCGAGCCCTCGACGTACGGTGTCAGGTTGTCCTCCTGCATCAAGAACGCCACGAATTCCTTGGCGCGCTTCTTGTTCTTAGCACCTTCGAAGATGACGCCGGTCTTGACCGCGGCGCGGTAGACCATCTTCGAGCCGTCGGGCTTGTTCGGGAAGCCCGCCGTGCGGATCAGCTCGTAGTAGTTCTTCTTCGCCTGCGCCCGCTGCTCGGCGGACAGCGCTTCGTTATTGGCGTCGTCCAGCCATTTTGCGGCAATCGATATGGTCGCGTTGTGGGTCATGACGGTCGTCTTGTTATGGAACGCGACATTGTTGTCGGGATCCTTCCACGACGTCGACGACGGCGGCGTGCAGCCCTTGGTGTAAGGAGCCGTATAGTCGGTCAGCGCGCCGATCAACCCCTGTCGCACCTTCGGATCGTCGACCAGCAGTTTGCCGTTGTCGTCGACCATCTTCACGTTGTAGGCGTCGGCGAAGGTCAGGAAGGAATAGAACGAATCGCTGGAATCGACGCCCATGGGCTGCCCGATCCCGTACGTGCGCTGCCCGGTCTTCGAGCGCGACGCCGGCTGGACCTTGTCGCACCAGAACGCCCAGTACTCCTTCCACGTCCCGGGAATATCCGTCTCCTTGAACCCGGCGTCTTTCAGCATGTCGCTCCAGTACTGGATGTGCATGGTCTGCTGCTTGAGCGGAAACGCGTAGTACGCCTTCTTCTTGGTCTTGTCGTTGTACAGATAGGTCGTTTCCAGGGTATTCGTGAGGAAGTTCGCCTTGAGTGGCACGAGCACGTCGGAGATGTCCTCGAGCTTGCCGTCGAACGCCCACTTGCCGGTGACCTGGAAATCGTAGACGTCGGCGTAGGCCACGTCGGGCGGCGTGCCGGCGTCGAGCGCGGCCACGGTCTTCGGGATCATGTCCTGCACGGGATACTGCGACAGCTCGACCTTGACCTTGGTCTTGTCCTCGAACTTCTTGATCGCAGCGAACAGCGCGTCGTCCTCGGATTTGTAGAACCCCTTGACCCACCAGACGGTGAGCACTTCCTGCGCCAGTACCTGTCCGGCGAAGGCCAGCATGCAGCCGGCGACGATGCCCGAAAACAACTTCCTCATGGAACTCCTCCTATGTCGGAATGGATTGCGGACCGAAATGCTTGAAAGCTCTGCGGCTTCGTCCCAGCGTACGGGCAAGCCCCCACGCTGTCAATCGCCGACGTGCCTCACATGACGGCGCCCAAGTACCACGGAACGAACTCATTCTGCCCGTAGCCGTGAAGCTCGCTTTTGCTCTTCTTCCCCGAGGCGGTGTCGAGGATCATCCGGAAAAATCGCTCGCCCATGGAGTCCACGCTCGCCGTGCCATCCACGATCTCGCCGCAGTTGATGTCGATGTCCTCTTCCTGGCGCTGCCATAACGCGGTGTTCGTAGACAACTTGAGCGACGGTGACGGCGCGCAACCGTATGCCGAGCCGCGACCGGTGGTGAAACAGATCATATTGGCGCCGCCTGCGACCTGCCCGGTTGCCGACACCGGGTCGTATCCGGGCGTATCCATGTATACAAACCCCTTGGCCGTCACCGGCTCGGCGTATTCGTAGACGGCGACGAGATTGGTCGTGCCGCCCTTGGCTACTGCACCCAGCGACTTCTCGAGAATCGTGGTGAGGCCGCCGGCCTTGTTGCCTGGCGAGGGGTTGTTGTTCATCTCGCCCTTGTTGCGCGTGGTGTACTCCTCCCACCATTTGATGCGCGAGACGAGCTTTTCACCGACTTCGCGCGAGATCGCGCGACGCGTGAGCAGGTGCTCCGCGCCGTAGATCTCCGGCGTCTCCGACAGGATGGCGGTGCCGCCGTGGCGCACCAGCAGGTCGACCGCGGCGCCAAGCGCCGGATTGGCGGTGATGCCCGAATAGCCGTCCGACCCACCGCATTGCAACCCGAGGATGAGATGGTTCGCCGCGACGGTTTCGCGTTGAACGTCGTTCGCGCGTGGCAGCATTTGCTTGACCATCGCGATTCCGGATGCGATCGACTTGGCCGTGCCGCCCGTATCCTGGATGCTGAAGGTGCGCAGCAGTTCGCCCTCCTCGAGCTTCTCGGCGCCCAAGAGTGCGTTGATCTGATTCGCCTCGCAACCCAGGCCGACGATCAGCACGCCGGCAAAATTCGGATGCCGGGCGTAACCGCCGAGCGTGCGCCGCAGCACCTGCATGCTCTCGCCCTGCACGTCCATGCCGCAGCCGCTGCCGTGAGTCAGCGCCACGACGCCGTCGACGTTGGGGAATTGCGCGAGCGCGCCGCCCTTGAAGGCGTCCGCGATGCCGTGCGCGACGGTCGCCGAGCAGTTCACGGTCGACAGGATGCCGATGTAGTTGCGCGTGGCGACGCGCCCCGCATTGAGCCCGCCGCGGCGAACGATGCCCTGGAAGGTCGCCGGCGTGTCGACCAAGCGCGTTGGTTTGACGTCGGCGCCGAAAGCGTAGTCGCGGCTGAAATCGCCCATCGCGAGGTTGTGCAGATGCACGTGCTCGCCGGGTGCGATCGGCCGCTTGGCGAAGCCGATGATCTGGTTGTAGCGCTTGACCGGCTCGCCGACGGCGATCGCGCGCGTGGCCACTTTGTGCCCCGGGGGAATGAGCCCGGACACCGCGACGTTCTCGTCGATCAGCGTGGTACCGGTTACGAGCTGCTGGCGGGCGATGACGACATCGTCCTGTGCGTGCAGGCGGATGGTAAGCGAGGTCTTGGTCAGCATGGGGGTCTCCTCACGCCTCGAGGGCGGTGCAGGACGTTAGAGTCGACAGCGGGGCTTCGGTTCGTCAATAGAACATGTGCGGCAGCCACAGCGAGATCGAGGGAATGTAGGTGACGAGCACCAGCGCGATGAGCAGCGGGACCAGCCAGGGCAGGATCGCCATCGTCGTTCGCTCAAACGAGAGATTGGCTATGCGCGCCAGAACGAACAGGACCATACCCATCGGTGGATGCAGCAGACCGATCATGAGATTGAGCACCATGATGAGCCCGAAATGCACGCCATCGATGCCGAGCTGATGCACCACGGGCATGAGCACCGGGACCAGTATCAGGATCGACGCCGTGGGCTCGAGAAAGCATCCGACGAAAAGCATCAGCAGGTTGGCCAGCAACAGGAAGACCCACGGACTGTGCGTGAACGAAAGCACCCACGCCGCGAAAGTGTCGGTCACCTTGGTGACAGTCAGCAGCCATCCGAAGATCGACGCCGCGGCGACGATGAACATGACGGTGGCCGTCGTCTCGACGGTCTCCATGGAGACCTTGATCAGCATTTTCCACGACAGGGTGCGATACCAGATCATGCCGAGAAACAGCGCCCAGACGCAGGCGGCGATCGCGCCCTCGGTTGGCGTGAAGATGCCGGAAGTCATGCCGCCGACAAGCAGAACCGGCGTCATGATCGGCAGCACCGCCTCGAACTTGAATTTCCAGTCGGCAGCCAACAGCAGCAGCATACCCGCCGCCACCGCGACATTGAACGATGCTCCGAGCCGGATCACTCCCCAGATCGCCAACGGAAAGACGACCACGATCGCGAATTCAAGAACGGCCTTGCCTACGCGCGGCCATTCGAAGGCGATGTCGCCACCCCACTTGTACTTCCATGCGTAGTAGCTGACCGTCGCCATCATCAGGACCGCCATGACGACGCCGGGCATGATGCCCGCAAGGAAGAGCTGGCCCACCGAGACGTCGGCCATCATCCCGTAGATGACGAAGGGAAGCGACGGCGGGATGATCGGCCCCATCGTCGACGACGCCGCGGTGACACCGACCGCGAACTCGACCGGGTAGCCCTGATCCTTCATCGCCTTGATCTCGATGGTCCCAAGTCCGGCTGCTTCGGCGATGGCGGTGCCCGACATGCCTGCGAAGATCATCGAGGCGATGACGTTGACGTGCCCAAGGCCGCCGCGCAACCACCCCACCAGCGCCAGCGCGAAGTTGTAGATCCGCGTCGTGATGCCGGCATTGTTCATCAGGTTGCCGGCGAGAATGAAAAAAGGGACCGCAAGCAGCGGAAAACTGTCGATGCCGCTGATCATGCGGTGGACAACGACAAAGGGAGGCAGATCGCCGGTCAGCAGCACGTAGAGCAGCGCCGACCCCGCCATCGCGATGGCCACCGGCACGCCGCTCGCCATGCCGGCGAGAAAACTGATCAGCAGCGCAGGAGTCATGCCGTCGCTTGTGGCTTCTCAACGCGTTCGGGGGGGTCCAGAACGCTGTACCCGCGCTTCCAGTTCTGCACCCCGACCTGCACGGCGCGTACTGCACTGCACGCAAATCCGACCAGGCACACGCCGTAAACGAGATTCATCGGCAGGTCGATGATCGTCATGCGGTAGCTGCCCATCTTCTGCATCATCTGCCAGATCAGAACCACGGCATAGGCGAGGAATATCAGCTGCACGACATCGACCATGGTCGACAGCACGCGTCCCAGCCCGCGCGGAATGAGCCGGTAGAGGAAGTCGACGTGTATGTTCCGGCCGTCGCGGACTGCAGGCGCGATTCCCAGGAACACGGTACAAATCAACAGATAGCGCGCGATCTCTTCGGTCCACGATGCGGAATCGTTCATGAAATAGCGCGTGAAGAACTGGTAGCACACGGTCAGCGCGAGTACCCAGAAGAAAGCGAGCGCGACCCAGGCCTCCAAGCGATAGACCGACAGGTCGATCGGCGCATCGGCGAAATGCACATGACCCGAAGCGTCGAGGACGTGCTCCTCGCTGGCAACCGGCGCTACGGGCGTGTCTTTTTTCATGTCACGACGTCGCCCCGGCGTAGGCCGGCGCCCAAGTTGGATCGTCGCACCGTGCTGCAAACTTGGATCCCGGCCTGCGCCGGGATGACCGGTGCTTCGTCGCGCCAGCGCCGACTGCGGCTCCAGTTGGATCGTCGCGCCACAATGCAGACTTGGACCCCGGCCTGCGCCGGGATGACGCGGCTGTTGCCAATTGCCGTGACGCTTCGCGTCTTGCTCTTGGACATCCGCGTCACTTGATCGCCTGGATCTTGTCCCAGTCTGCCTTGTTGAGGCCCATCGATTCGAAGCTTACATTCTTCAGGATCGCGTCCTGGAAGCTCTTCTTGTCGACGGCGTGGACGTTGATACCCTTCTTCTTGAACTCGTCTGCAAGCTCGCCCTCGCGCTTCTTGATCTCGGCGGTAGCGTTGGCGGCCGCCTCGCGGGTCACGTCGATGAAGACCTTCTTGTCGGCGTCAGAAAGCTTGTTCCAGATGTGCGGCGCGACCTGCGTTGCCAGCGAATCGACGATGTGCCCGGTAAGAATGATGTTCTTCTGCACCTCGTAGAACTTCTTCGCCTCGATGGTCGTCAGGGGGTTCTCCTGCGCGTCGACCGTCCCGTTCTGCAGCGCGAGGTAGACCTCGGCGAATGCGATGGGCGTCGGGTTGGCTCCGCAGCTCTTGGGCAGCGCGAGATACGCCGGGACGTCCGGCACGCGCATCTTCAGGCCCTTCATGCCCGCGCAGTCGTTGAAGTCACGATTCGACGTCGACTGGCGGATGCCGTAGTAGGTCATCGCCGTGATCTGGATGCCGGTCTTGGTGCGGTACTCGTCGGTCATCTCGGCGAACGCGGGACTCTTGGCCCACGCGATGAGATGGTCGCCATCGCGGAAAGTGTACGGGTAGTAGCCGACGCCGATGCGCGGCATGGTGCGCGCCGCGAACGACAGCCCGGAAATGATCATGTCGACCGTGCCGAGTGTGAGACCCTGATTGATGTCGGACTCCTTACCCAGCGACGACGCGGGAAACACGTCGATGTGGTACCTGCCGTTTGTACGCTTCTCGATTTCGCCCGCCGCCCACACCGACCACTTGTGGAACGGTTCCGAAGTTTCGTAGACGTGCGCCCACTTGAGCTTGGTCTGCTGAGCGACGGCGCTTCCCGACGCGATGCACATCACCCCGACAATCAGGGCCACTGCTGCGATTCGACGCATGCTGCTCCTCCGGTTATGTCTTTCGACGTTACGCTGCAATCAGCTGGACTTTGGTGCTCTGGGTCTTGTCCTTGGCAAGCTCGAACGCCTTCACAGCGTCCTGAAGCGGAAACTGCCCGGACAGAAGTGGCTTGACGTCGACACGGCGCGACGACGATGTACTCGACCGCCCAGTCGAATTCGATCCCCCAGCGAAACGCGCCGCGCAAATCGAGCTCCTTGCTCATGATCTCGTTGACGACAAAGGGCAACGGCTCGTGCGGCAGCGTGCCGACCTGCACGATCACGCCGCCGCGCTTGGTCGCCGCGACGCAGCCCTTGAGCGCGGCGAAGCTGCCTGAGGCTTCGAAGGCGACGTCGAACTGCGGCGATGCCAGCGCGTCGGCATCCTTGTCGGCGCGGATGGTGCGCGAAGCGCCGACCGCGAGCGCGGTGGCAAGCGGGCGCTCGAGCACATCCGAGACGGCGACCGACGTCGCGCCGGCCAGCCGCGCTGCGATCACCGTCAGGCAGCCGATGGTTCCACCACCGGTCACCAGCACGCGCTTGCCCAGCAAATCGCCCGCGCGGTTCACCGCGTGCAGCCCGACCGCGAGCGGCTCGGCGAAGGCGATCTCGCCCAGGCTCACGTCACCGGCAACCGGATAGCACTGCCGCTCGCGCCATCACGAAGTATTCGCAGAACATGCCCTGGACATGCGGGAACAGACTCGCGCTGCCGAGAAAGCGCATGTTGCGGCAAAGGTGCTCGCGGCCTTCGCGGCAGTAGTCGCACTGCCCGCAGGCATGCGAAGGACTGACTGCGATCTTGTCGCCGACCTTCACGCGCGTCACGCCGGGCCCGACCTTGGCGACGACCCCCGACGCCTCGTGCCCGGGAATCAACGGCTCGCGTACGACGAAGCTGCCGTTGCGACCCTCGAAATAATAATGCAGGTCGGACCCGCAGATGCCTCCGGCACCGAGGCGGATGAGCACCTGTCCCGGCTCGATCACCGGCTCGGCGACGTTCTCGATGCGCAGATCTTCCTTGGCGTGGATACGGCAGGTCAGCATGGCGGCTCTCTCCTACTGGATGGCGTCCCAGCCGGTGCTGAAACGCTTGTATGCATGATTCAAATGGCGTTGCATGGCAAGGCGCGACGCCGCTCTGTTCGTGAGCGGCGATCGCCTTGAGCACTGCGCGATGCTCGGCGAGCGCCGCGTCCCACAATTCCGGTGCGTCGTAATGATGCTCGAGCTGCTTGTACAGCGGGCCCGTGCGCTCCTCCCACAGCATTCTCACCACTTGCACCAGCGCGCCGTTGCCGGTCGCTTCGGCGATACGCAGGTGGAACATGCGGTCACCCGCCAACGGCTGTCTGCCCGCCTGATGCTCCTCGCTGCATCGATTCCAGCGCTTCCTCGATGCTCGCGATCTGCGCCTTTTTCGCCGACTTCGCCGCCAACGCTGCGCATTCGCCTTCGATCACCCATCGCGCCCGCAACAACTCGAACGGACCCGACGCCGCGTGTACCTGCTCTCCGGCGCTGCCGCGTCCGCCCTCGAGAACGTAGATGCCCGAGCCGATGCGCACCTCGACCAGCCCTTCGACTTCGAGCGCGATCAGCGCCTCGCGTACCGACGGCCGCGACACACCGAGCTGCCGCGCAAGGTCGCGCTCCGGCGGCAACCGCGAGCCCGCCGGATACTCGCCCGACCGGACCAACGCGCGAATCTGGTCCGCGATCTGCCGGTACAGGCGGCGTGGCTCGATGGTATGGATGGGCATGCGGCATGGCGGGCAGGCGTCGTACGCCCGGGTCGCCGGACTCCTCGGGAAGAGTCGTAGCTAAACAAAATCGGCCCGATTGGTCAAGTGGTTTTACCAATTTGTCGGCCATCGCCGCGACTTGCGCTAGAATGATGTTCTCCACCGTGCCCGTTCGCGGCGCGAAGCAACGGAGGATGGTCGTTGGCTCATCGTCTGGAAGGCAAGACCGCGTTGATCACCGCGGCGGGACAAGGCATCGGCCGCGCCGCCGCGCTGGCCATGGCGCGCGAAGGCGCGCGGGTGATCGCGACCGACGTCAATCCCAAGCTGCTCGAGACGTTCGCGGGCGTTGCCGGCGTGACCACCCGCATGCTCGATGTGCTCGACGATGCCGCGATCCGCGACACCTTCGCCGAACTGCCGCCGCTGTCCGTCCTGTTCAACTGCGCCGGCTACGTGCACAACGGCACGATCCTCGATTGCACGCCGAGGGATTGGGATTTCAGCTTCAACCTGAACGTGCGCGCGATGTACATGACCATCCAGCTGCGCGCTGCCGACGATGCTCGCGAACGGCGGTGGCAGCATCATCAACATGGCTTCCGTCGCGGGGTCGATCAAGGGCATTCCCAATCGCTTCGCCTACGGCGCGAGCAAGGCCGCGGTCGTCGGCCTCACCAAGGCGGTCGCGGCCGATTTCGTCACCAGGGGCATTCGCTGCAATGCGGTCGCGCCGGGCACGGTCGATACGCCATCGCTGCACGATCGCATCAACGCCTATCGCCGACCCCGATCGAAGCGCGCAAGAATTTCATCGCGCGACAGCCGATGGGTCGCCTCGCCAAGCCGGAGGAGATCGCGCCGGTCATCGTGTTTCTCGCGTCCGACGAATCCGCATTCGCCACCGGCAATGTGTATTCGGTCGACGGCGGCATGACGATTTGAGCGCCATACCGACGCATCGCGCAGCGAGGCGCGCGAAGCCGGGCTTTGCACTGACGCTTCCACCCGAGGAGACGACATGAAACTCGTACGCTACGGACCCGCCGGCAAGGAAAAGCCCGGCCTCATCGACGCCGATGGCAAGCTGCGCGACCTGTCGCGCAAGGTGAAGGACATCAACGGCGCGACGCTCGCGCCGGGCGAGCTCGCCGAAGCTGCGCAAAGCTCGACACCGAGCAAGCTCCCGCTGGTGAAGGGCAAGCCGCGGCTCGGGCGCATGCGTGGCGACGCCGTCGAAGTTCGTCGCCATCGGGCTCAACTACGTCGATCACGCCAAGGAGACCGGCTCGCCGATCCCCGAGTACCCGATCGTGTTCTTCAAGACGCCAGACCTGCATCGTCGGTCCCAACGACAACATCATGCTTCCGCCGGACTCGACGCACACCGACTGGGAAGTCGAGCTGGGCATCGTCATCGGCCGCACCGCGCGCCACGTCGCCGCTCAAGGACGCGCTCAAGTACGTCGCCGGCTACTGCCTGATCAACGACGTGTCCGAGCGCGACTACCAGCTGAAGATGAGCGGATCGCAGTGGAGCAAGGGCAAGGGCTGCGACACGTTCGGACCGATCGGCCCGTGGATGGTTACCACCGACGAGATCAAGGATCCGCAGAATCTCGACATGTGGCTCGACGTCAATGGCGAGCGCAGGCAGACGCGGCAACACGCAGACGATGATCTTCGGCGTCGCCGAGCTGGTGGCCGACGTGTCGAAGTACATGACGCTGCTGCCGGGCGACGTGATCACCACCGGCACGCCGCCGGGCGTCGGCATGGGCATGAAACCCGAGCCGAAGTACCTCAAGGCCGGCGATGTCGTGACGCTGGGCATCAAGGGACTCGGCGAGCAGAAGCAGAAGGTCGTCGCTTACAAGAAAGGGCGCTAGGAAATGAGGCCGTCGACGGATCGGCGCAGGGCGAGCGGCCGCGTGGCGCTCGCCTTGTTCGCGGTCGTGTCGTCGATTGCTCCGCATCTCGCAGCGCAAGCCTATCCCAGCAAGCCGGTGAAGCTGGAGGTCGGCGCGCCGCCGGGTGGCGGCACCGACATCGTCGCGCGCATGCTCGGCGACAAGCTCGGCGAGTCGATGAAGCAGTCCTTCGTCGTCGAGAACCGGCCCGGCGCGTCGAACACCATCGCCGCTGACTTCACCGCCAAGTCGCCGCCCGACGGCTACACGCTGCTGGTGGCGACCAACACGGGACAGGCGATCGCGCCGCACCTGATGAAGCTCAACTTCGACACCCTGAAGGACCTCGCGCCCGGTCTCGCTGGTGATGGTCGTGCCCAACGTGCTCGTCGTCGGCCCGGCCGTGACCGCGAAGGACGTGCGCGAGCTGGTCGCGCAGATGAAGGCCAAGCCGGACAGCTTCAACTACGCCTCGTCGGGCGCCGGGCAGCACGCAGCACCTCGCAGGCGAGGCGTTCAAGAAGCTCGCCGGCGTGCAGATGACGCACATTCCGTACAAGGGCAGCAGCCAGGCGCACGCCGACCTGATCGGCGGCCAGGCGCAGCTCATGTTCGACACGACGTCGTCGGCGATCGGGCAGATCAAGGGCGGCAAGCTGCGCGCGCTGGCCGTAACGTCGGCGAAGCGCTCGCCCGAGCTGCCGGACGTGCCGACGCTCGCCGAGGCCGGCTATCCCGGGACTGGAGATGACCACGTGGTACGGTGTGTTCGCACCGTCGGGGACGCCGAAGGACGTCGTGGCGAAACTGCACAGCGAGATTGCCGCCGCGATCAAGTCGCCGGACGTGCAAAAGCGGATCGCAGGGCTGGGCGGCGAACCCGGCACGATGACTTCGGCCGAATTCGGCGAACTCAACCGCGCGGACTACGAGCGCTACGGGAAGCTCATTCGCGAAGCTGGGATCAAGCTGGAATGAGCGCAGTCGGGCCGCCGCGACACGCGAATTGCAACGCAGCCGCGACAGCCGTAGGCGTGGGGGTCGTGTGAGCGCCACCATCGCGCTGGTCGCGGGTGATCCCGCCGGCATCGGCCCCGAGCTGGTGGCCAAGCTGCTCGCCGATCGCGCAGCGCTGCCCGATGCGCGCATTCGTGTCATCGCGCAGCGCGCGAGCCTCGACGCCGGTGCGCGAGTCGCTGGCTTGACACTGGATCTGCCGGCGCTTTCGTCCGGCGCCGCTGCGGCATCCGACGCACCCGTCGTGCGCCTGGAATGGGACGGATGGGAAGCGCCGGCGTTCGCGTCGGCGCAGGCCACCGCCGCCAACGGCGCGTTCATGCTCGATTCGCTGCGGCTCGCGCTGGAACTCGCGCAACGCGGCGAGGTCGACGCCATATGCTTCGCGCCGCTCAACAAGGCGGCACTGCGCGCCGGCGGAATGGCGCAGGAGGACGAGCTGCGCTGGTTCGCCGAAGTGCTGAAGCATCGCGGCGCGTGCGGCGAATTCAACGTGCTCGAAGGACTTTGGACTTCGCGTGTCACGTCGCACGTTGCGTTGAAGGACGTTGCCGGACTGCTCAGCGCCGAAGGTGTGGCCGACGCCATCGGCATGCTGCACGGTGCGCTTTCGCGCGCCGGCAATTCGACACCACGGATCGGCGTTTGCGGGCTCAATCCGCACAACGGCGACAACGGCAGCTACGGCCGCGAGGAAATCGACATCATCGCGCCGGGCATCGCGCTGGCTGCCGCTCGCGGGACATCGCGCCGACGGCCCATACCCGGCGGACACGATTTTCGTCCGCGCCAAGGGCGGCGTCTTCGACGGCATCGTAACCATGTACCACGACCAGGGCCAGATCGCGATGAAGCTCATGGGCTTCGAGCGCGGCGTCACGGTCCAGGGCGGCCTGCCGGTTGCGATCACGACGCCGGCGCACGGCACGGCCTACGAAATCGCCGGGCGCGGCATAGCCAACACGCAGGCGATGAAAAATGCGCTGGCCCTGGCGGCGCGCATGGGCGCGGCGCATTGAGGGACGACGACGTGCAGGTGCCCGGTTCTCATCGTCGACCCGGCGCAGGCCGGGGTTCAAGCCGACTTGATTGGCTTGGCACCAAACCTGGATCCCGGCCTGCGCGGGGATGACAGTGCTTGCTCGATGAACGCACACTAACGAACCACCGCCGCCCGAACTCCGCCATGCCCTTCGTCACGCCCATCGAACCCGAAGACGCGTCGTCTGCGGTTCGCGCCGTCTACGACGACATAAAAGCGACGCGCAAGACCGACCACGTCAATAACTTCTGGAAGGTGCTCGCCAACGACCCGCCGGCGCTCGAGCGCCTGTGGCGGACGGTCAAGGAAGTGATGGCGCCGGGCGCGCTCGATCCGCTGACCAAGGAACTTGTCTACATCGCGGTGTCGGTCACCAACAACTGTGAATACTGCATCCATTCGCACACCGCCGGTGCAGCCGCCAAGGGTATGACACCCGAGATGTTCCACGAATTGATGGCCGTCGTGGCGTTGGCCAACCAGACCAATCGCCTCGCCAACGGTTATCGCATCGAGGTCGATCCTCAATTCCTGCATCCGCTCGATCCATGATGAGGGCAACGAATCCACCGGGACGCGAGACGCCCACGCGCGCCTGGTCGCGTGAGGATTTCCTCTACCCGGCGCTGGCGCCGCTGCGCACGGGCCGGCTCGCGCTCGACGCGCGGCACACGATGTACTGGGAGGAGTCGGGCAACGCACTCGGCGTTCCCGTCGTATTTCTCCACGGCGGTCCCGGCGGCGGCAGCTCACCCGATCATCGTCGCTACTTCGATCCGCGTTTCTACCGCATCGTCATCTACGACCAGCGCGGTGCGGGCCAGTCGATGCCGCTGGGTGAACTCACCGACAACACCACGCCCCACCTGGTCGCCGACCTCGAACGCCTGCGTATGCATCTGGGTGTCGGGAGCTGGCTGCTGTTCGGCGGTTCGTGGGGCTCGACCCTGGCGCTGGCCTACGCCGAGACGCATCCCGAGCGCGTGCTGGGGCTTGTGCTGCGCGGCATTTTTCTCTGCCGCCCGCTGGAAATCCGCTGGTTCCTCTACGACATGCGCTTCATCTATCCCGAAGCCTGGCGAGCGTTCGCCGAATTCCTGCCGGAGGCCGAACGCGGCGATCTGCTGGGCGGCTACTACCGCCGGCTGATCAACGCCGATCCGGCCGTGCATCTGCCTGCGGCGCACGCATGGAGCCGCTACGAAGGGTCATGCTCGACGCTGCTGCCCGATCCGGAGCTGGTCGCACATTTCGACGAGGACGCCGTCGCACTCGCGATCGCGCGCATCGAGGCGCACTACTTCGTCCATCACATTTTCTTGCCTGACAATGCGCTGCTCGCCGACGTGGCGCGCATCCGACACCTGCCGTGCACGATCGTACAGGGGCGCTACGACGCCGTGTGCCCCATACGCTCGGCCGACGATCTGCACTGCGCGTGGCCCGAGGCTGAGTACATCGTCGTTCCTGATGCGGGACACTCGGCGCGCGAGCCGGGCGTCGCGCGTCACCTGGTGGCGGCGACCAATCGCTTCCGCGCGCGCCTGTCGCGTCAGCATTCGTAGGGATGTGATGCCGGAGATCGAACGCGTCGAGATCACGCTGGTCGATCTCAAGCCCAAGGTGAAGCGCACCGATGCGATACAGAGTTTCGTGTCGCAGGAAACGCCGATCGTAAGCGTGTTCGACCGCGATGGCGCGGTCGGCACCGGCTACAGCTATACCATCGGCACCGGCGGATCATCGGTCGTCGCATTGCTGCGCGACCATCTCGCCCCGCGCCTGATCGGGCGCGACGCGGACGCGATAGAAGCGGTCTGGCGCGACTTGCTGTTTCACACCCACGCCACGAGCGTCGGCGCGATCACCGCGCTGGCACTGGCGGCGATCGATACGGCGCTGTGGGATTTGCGCAGTCGTCGTGCGAAGCTGCCGCTGCATATGATCGCCGGCGGCGCCAAGCAATCCTGCCCGCTCTACACCACCGAGGGCGGGTGGCTGCACATCGAGCCCAGGGCCCTCGTCGACGATGCGCTGGCAGCGAAGGCGAAAGGCTTCGGCGGCGCCAAGATCAAGGTCGGCCGCCCGCATGTCGCCGAAGATGTCGCGCGCCTTGCCGCGGTGCGCGAGGCGGTCGGTCCCGCATGGGACATCATGACCGACGCGAACCAGGCGTTTTCGTTGTCGGAAGCCGTTCGCCGCGCGCGCCACCTCGAGGCGCTGGATGTCGCCTGGTTCGAGGAGCCCATGCCCGCCGACGACCTCGCCGCGCATGTCGAGCTCTCGCGTCGCACCAGTGTACCCATCGCGATCGGCGAATCGCTCTACAGCATTTCGCAGTTCAAGGATTACCTGAGCTCCGGTGCGTGCTCGATCGTGCAGGTCGACGTTGCACGCATCGGCGGCATCACGCCCTGGCTCAAGGTCGCGCACATGGCGGAAGCGTTCAACGTCGCCGTATGCCCGCATTTCCTGATGGAGCTGCACGTCGCGCTGTGCTGCGCGGTGCCGAATAGCCGCTGGGTCGAATACATCCCGCAACTGGATGCGATCACCGGCAGCCAGCTCAGGATTCGCGACGGCCATGCCTTCGCGTCCTGTGAGCCGGGGCTTGGCGTCGATTGGGACTGGGGTGCGATCGAACGACTGCGCAGCGCTGCTCCCGTCACAGTTCGCTAGCGCGCAACGCGAAATGCCGTGACCTGGAACGACAGGTCGATTTCGTCGCCGACCAGGCCGAGCGCGTAAGTGAGGCCGAACTCGGAGCGCTTGATGCTCGACACCGCCTCCGCGCCGCAACCCTCGTGGCCGCCGTCTGACTCAAGGCCGCATTCGATGCGCCCGATTTTGAGCGCGATCGGCCGCGTGACGCCATGCAAAGTGAGCAGGCCGGAGACGCCGATCAATCGGTCCCCATTGAATACGAGCTGCGTCGACTGAAAGCGCATGACCGGGAAGTGCGCGACGTCGAACATGGTTTCGCCGCGTAACCAGGCGTCGCGAACACCCCAGCCGGTGTCGACGCTGGTCGCGTCGACCACGAGATCGATCGCGCCGCTGTGTTCCTTGCTGTCGAGGACGATCGTGCCCTCGGTGCGCCCGAAGCGCCCGCGCTGCTTGGACAGCCCGAAGTGGCTCACCGAGAATTCGGTGGACGACAGCTCTGTGTCGATGCGGTACGCATCCGGTGCTGCGACGGCGCTACCCGTGAGCGCGCACAGCGCTGCCGCGAGCGCGCCCTTGCGCACGCGATGACTATTCGCGGTAAGCCTCGACCGGGATCGTGATCTTGACCTCATCGCTGACGGCTTTTGGAATCCCGTATTTCATTCCCCAGTCGGAGCGCTTGATGGTCGCCGTGAGTTCCGCGCCGCACAACGGCTTCTTGTTGAACGGTTGCTCGCCGCACATGAAGTTGGCCACCTTCAAGGCCACAGGCTTGGCAACGCCAAGCATGGTGAGCTCGCCGTCCGCGCGGACCAACGTGTCGCCATCGAATACCAGGTTCGACGACTTGAAAGTCATCGTGGGGTATTTGGCGACGTTGAAAAAGTCCTCGCCCTTGACATGCGTATCGAGCTTTTCGCTGATCGTGTGGATCGAGGCAGTGTCGATGGTTACGTCGACGCTACCCTTGTGCGCTGAACGATCGAGCATGACTTTGCCGGCGACCTTGGTGAATGAACCTTGCTGCATGGAAAAGCCCATGTGCTGCACTGCGAAGCTCGGCTGTGAATGCACGCCGTCGATCACGTAGGTCTCCTCGGCAGCGGCCGCGGCAACGGAAAAACCAGATGTCAGCGCCAACAACGCGGCAAAGTGGATTCGGGTCATGCGAAGGTCTCCTTGGTATCGATATGCGCGCCGAGTGCGCCGCGCGGCAGCCTGCCGTAAACAGGCTGCGCCGTGCCGCTATTCCCCAATGGGTTATTTTACCGGAGGAAGCACCATGCGAATACGCACGGTGACGTCATTGGCAACGGTCTCCGGGTCGGCCCATTCGCCCTCACCGATCTTGTAGTCGAGCCGCTTGATGGCGAAGCTGCCCTCGGCGACACTGTTGCCGGATGCGTCCTTCTTCAGCACGATCGGCACTACCGCATCGTGGCTGATGCCCTTGATGGTCAGCGCTCCGGCAACTTCGTATTTGTCGCCGCCGAGATCCTTGATGCTGCTCGAGACGAATTTCGCCACGGGAAACTTCGCGGTATCGAACCACTTCGGCCGCTTGACTTCGGTTTCGGACTCGTCGCTGGCGAGGTCGATGCTGGCCAGCTCGATGTCGAACTCCGCCTTGGACTTGGCGAGTTCCTTGGGGAGGAACACGATATTGGCCTTCCACTTGCGAAAGCGTCCCTCGACGTTCACGCCCATCTGCCGCGAGACGAAGCGGATCTCGCTCTTGTCGATGAGCACGCCTTGCGCGGCGGCCTGAGTCGCCGCGAGCAGCATGACGCCGAGCGACGGAATGAATGAACGTAACAGTGCCATGGTCATCCTTTCTTCCCTGAAACTGGCAGCATGCGCGCCAGAACCGTATCGCGATCGTGGAAATGATGCTTCAACGCCGCGGCCGCATGCACACAGACCACCGCCAGCAGGGTGAAGTTCAACGTTACGTGCACGGTCCTGAGGACGTGCGCGAGGTCGCGATCCTTGGCCACGAGGTCCGGAAGCGGGACGAGCCCCAGGTAGACGACCTGGATACCCGTCGATGAGCTATAGACCCACCCCGACAACGGGATGCAGATCAGCAGCGCGTACAGCGCGACGTGCGAAATATGCGCCGCCTTCACCTGCCACGGCGGCATCGCCGGCATAGGGGGAGCGGGGTGCCACCAGCGCCACGCGAGACGCGCGCATGTCAGCAGGAAAACGGTCACGCCGATCCACTTGTGCCACGCGTACCATTGCAGCTTCTGCCTCGAAAGCGGCAGGTCGACCATCGACAGGCCGAGCGTGAAGCCGCACACGATGAGCAGCGCGGTCAACCAATGCAGGGCAATCGCCGTTGTGCTGTAGCGTTGCGCGTCGTTTGGGACAGGAGTCATGAGTGGGTCGGGAAGCAGTGGCTCGCGCTGCCCTTTTAGTGCGTGCTCCAATCTCGTGTCAAGGCGTCGCGTACGCCGCACCGCCGTACGCCACGAAAGGATGCCCGGTTGACTCGCTATAATTCCCGGATGGCCATCACCCCGGTGTCAGGAGAACGCGCCCCCGCGGCGGCGAGCGCGATTTCGTGCACGCTGTTCTTTGTGCTCTGGCTGTGCGCGGATTGCGCCAGTGCCGGTGTGCCGCGTCCTGTCGCCCGCGCCTTTCTCGACCAGCACATCCCGTTGTCCGCGGTCGGCGCATTCGTGCAGGAGCTGGGCGATGCGCGCCCGCTGTTCACGCAGGAAGCGGCGAAGCCGATGAATCCGGCATCGACGATGAAGCTGCTGACGACCTTTGCCGGCCTGGAGCTGCTCGGGCCCGATTATCGCTGGCGCACCGAGGTGTACGCCGACGGCAGTATCAGCAACGGCGTGCTCGATGGCAATCTCGTGCTCAAGGGCTACGGCGATCCGAAGGTGACGCTGGAGCAGTTCCAAGAGCTGGTCTCCCGCTTGCGCGCAACCGGGCTAACAGCGATCTCCGGCGACCTATTGCTCGATCGCAGTTTTTTCGAGCGGACAGCCTACGACCCGGCTGCCTTCGACGGCGAGCCGTTGAAGCCGTACAACGTCGGCCCCGATGCGCTGCTCGTCAGCTTCAAGAGCGTGCGCTTCGTATTCGCGCCCAACGCCGCAGGCACTGGCGTCGACGTCCGCGCGGAGCCCGCCCTGCCGGGGCTGACGATTCACGGCGCGCCGCGCCTGGCACAGGGCGATTGCGGCGACTGGCGCGCAGGACTGCAGCCCGTGTTCGCCAACCGTGCCGACGCCGCCGACGCGACTTTCAGCGGGCAGTATGCCGTCACGTGCGGCGAGCGCGACTGGTATATCGCGCTGCTCGACCACCCGCATTTCGTGCGCGACACCTTTGCCCAGTCGTGGACGGCGGCGGGCGGCAGCTTCAGCGGCCGCGTGCGCGACGGCAAGCCGCGGCCCGATGCGAAGCCGCTGGTCACGCTCGAATCGCCGCCGCTCTACGACGTTGTGCGCGACATCAACAAACTGTCGAACAACGTCATGGCGCGCCAGCTTTTCCTGACGCTGGCGACGACCGCGTATCCGCCTCCGGCAACGACCGAGCACGCGAGGGAAGCGGTGAAACGCTGGCTCGCCAGTCGCAAGCTTGCCTTCCCCGAGCTCGTGCTCGAGAACGGATCCGGCCTGTCACGGCACGAGCGCATCGCCGCGCAGAGCCTTGGCCGGCTGCTGCTCGCCGCGTACGGCAGCAACGTGCAGGCCGACTACGTGAGCTCGCTCGCGGTGGCGGCAACCGACGGCACGGTGCGCAAGCGCTTCGAGAACGACTCCGTCGCCGAGCAGGCCTTTCTGAAGACCGGGTCGCTGGAAGGTGTACGTGCGATCGCCGGCTACGTGTTCGCGCCCAACGGCCGCAAGTTCGTCGTCGTGTGCTTCGTCAACCACGCGAACGCCGCACGCGCGCAGCCGGCGCTCGACACCCTTGTCGAATGGGTATACCTGGTTGCCAATGGAGCGAGGTCGCGGTGAGCCTGCCCGGGCTGGACACGCTGGTCGAAGCGCGCATCGCCGAAGCGATGGCCAACGGCGAATTCGACGACTTGCCCGGCGCCGGCCGTCCCCTCGATCTCGACGACGACGCGGCGGTCGCACCCGAGCTGCGCCTCGCGCATCGGATTCTGAAAAATGCCGGCTTCGTGCCCGCCGAGGTTCAGGCGCGGCGCGAGATCTCCGAATTGCGAGGACTCCTCAGTACGCTGATCGACGACGGTGCGCGCCGCCAAGCACTTTCGCGGCTCGCGCTGCTGGAGTTCCGCCTGGAGGCCGGGGAGCGCGGCGATCGCTGCGGGCTCGCGGGTACTACGGCAGGCTGCTCGAGAAATTTGGAGCACGCTAGACTTCCATGCCAGGGACGGCCTTGCTGTCCTTGAACAGCACGTAGCCACGCAACAACCGGTAGAGCACCCAGATCGTTGTCGCGATCCAGATGCCGAACGCGATCGGAATACCGACGAGCAAGAGTCCCAGCGTGACCAGCACGATCGACCCGATCACGCCCCAGAGGAATGAAAACCAGAAGGTGCGGATCAGCCAGCGGAAATGCGACGCGAGCCATGTTCCCGCGGCCTCGCTACGTTTCACATAGGCGATGATCAGCGCGATGATGCCGACGAGCCCCATCAACGGCGCGACCAAAGGAAACCCCGAAGACACGAGGCCGGCGACGGCGGCGACACCGAACAGCGCATACACGAGCAGCGTTGTCGAGATCAACGACGACGACGGTGCGCCTGGCACGAGCGCGGTTTCCGGGGCGGCTGTTTCGTTCATGGTCGATCTCCTCGGCGATGTAGCAAGCGCAGTATTGCGACGCCACAGTCACAACATGCCGCCTCGTGTGGCGCACTTCAAGCGTAGGGACTGCCGTCTTTGTGTACGTAGCGAGTGCCGTTGTCGACGAGCGCCAGGTCGTCGTCGGGATAGAACGCCTCGTCGGCCTCTTCGCGGTTTCCGATTTCCAGGTAGGTCGCCGGCGCGCGGCTGCGATTGATCAGGTGATGCGCATCGGCGCTGCCTGCGGGATAGCCCACGCACATGCCCGCGGTCAGCGTCTGTTCGCCGGCGTCGGTGACCAGCGTCAGTTCCCCGGAAAGCACGTAGACGAATTCGTCTTCGAGCGTGTGCCAATGACGCAACGCCGATTGCCCGCCAGCGCCCAGTGACACGAGATTGACACCGAAGCGCGTGAGCCCGCACGCGTCTCCCAGGCGCCGCTTGCGCCGATCGCCCATGCGCGACCGGAAGGGTTCGGGGTAGCCCGAGCCGCGCCTCTCCCCCACCGTGGCGGGATCCAGCGCGGGTAGTGCGGGTAGTTTGAGGTCTGCCATGGGCCGTTGCCTTCGAAAAATGGGCCGGGTGCGTCCCGCAGTCGCGGGGCTATAATACGCCAACAGGCGGCGCAGGTTGCGTCCGCCTTTTTCAACTGGAGATGCTCATGACCGCCGCAAAATTCGAGCGCAGCCGTGACGCGCTGGTCAAGGATTTCACCGAAGTTCTGACCGAAGCGGACACGTTGCTCAAGCAAGCCACCAAGGAGTCGGGTGAAAGGGCCAGCGATCTGCGCGCGCAGGTCGAATCGAAGCTTCGGGCTGCGAAGCTCAAGCTCATGGACATGCAGGACGACGCGATGGATCGCGCCAAGGCCACTGCGCGCGCGACCGACGAATACGTGCGCGACAACCCTTGGCAGGCACTGGGAGTCGCCGCTGCGCTCGGTGTGCTCGTCGGCTTGCTGATCAGCCGTCGCTAGGCGCCCGTGGCCGATCCCGGCGACGCGCCGCGCGCGGGCGGTCTCTCGGACTCGATGTCCCGTCTGGGAGGCACCGTCGTCGCCCTGCTGCGCACGCGGCTGGAACTGGCGACCGTCGAGTTCGAGGAAGAGCGCGAGCACGCGACCGAACTGCTCGTGCTCGTGCTCGCCTGCGTGCTTCTGGCGTTGTTCGCACTGGTCTTCGCTTCCATCTTCGTCATCGCCTGGTACTGGGACACGTACCGCATGTGGGCGATCGGTGGCGTGACCCTGTTCTATGTGACGCTCGCCGCGGGCACGTTCATGCGCCTGCAGCGGCGCCGGCGCGAAAAGCCCGCGCCATTCGCGGCGACGCTCGCAGAGCTCGGCAACGATGTCGCGTCGTTGCGTCGTGAGCCATGAGCCGATCCCTCGCCGAACTCGCCGCGCGCAAGGCGCTTCTGGTCGCGCAGATCAAGCTCGAGCGCATGCAGGTGTCGTTGTACGCAGGCCAGCTCCGCGATGCGGTGCGGCCCGCGGGGTTGATCGGCGGGGCAATCGCGAAGCCCGCCGCCGCGGTGGCAATGGTCGAAGCCATCGCACCGCTGTTCGGATTGCGGCGATTCGCCTATTGGGTGCGGCTGGGATCGATCGCCTTTGCGGTTTTCGGCATCGCCCGCCGCTGGCGACGCGCCGGCGACTAGCGCCCCGCATCCGGCAGAGATCATGCGCCTCGTCGGCGCCACGATCGTCCGCGATGCAGCGGATATCATCGAAGCGTTCGTCCGTCACAACCTGACCGTACTCGACGGGCTGGCGATCGTCGACCACGGCTCGGTCGATGGCACAACCGAGATCCTGGGCGCGCTGGTCGCGGAACGCCTGCCGGTCTTCGTCGCCCGCGACGATACCCCGGCATTTGATCAGCGCAAGCTCACGAACCGTCTTGTTCGGCATGTATTCGCAACGAGCGACGCGGACTGGGTTTTCCCGCTCGACGCTGACGAGTTCGTCAAGGTCGCGTCGCGCCGGCACCTGGAATCGGTGCTCAGAGCGATTCCTCGCGACGGCCATCTGATGCTTCCGTGGCTCACTTACGTGCCGCGATTCGATCTCTCCGGCGACGCGTTGACCCCCTTGCGCAGCGCGCGGCGAGTCGTGCAGCAGCGGCATGGCTTTCCGAAGGTCGTCGTCGGCCGCCACTTCCTTGGGGCCGCCGACACGCGAATCGGCAAGGGAAGCCATGCTGTGGAGCGACTTGCCTCCTCCGGCCAAGGCAGCCCCGACACCGAGTGCGCTGCCGAATCGGTCGCGCTCGTCCACGTTCCCATCCGCTCGGCGCCGCAGTTCATAGCAAAGTTCGCCACCGGGTGGCTCAGCACGCTCGCTTCGGGGTCGCTGGAGGGCGGGGAGACGTTTCACTGGCGCGAGGCCTACGCGCATCTTCGGACTGCACGCCCGCTCACGGCAGAGCAACTCAGCGCATTCGCGATGAACTACGGCGTGCCCCGGGACCGTTGGCTTGCCGTCGACGAGATCGAGCTGATCGAGGATCCGTTCCTCGCCGAAATGGAGATCCGGCACAGCCGGCACAGCACGCTCGATCCGCTGGCACTGGTGCTCACGGTCGCCGAACGTCTGCTGGCCAAGCCAACGGGCGCGGGCCAGCGGATGTCGCATACGATCGGCGTCAACGGAATCCCTTCCGAGACTCAAATTTCCGAGTAGATTCGATCCACTAGGTTGCACGAGGACCCAAAGCGCCCCTTGCAGACTTCATATGCTGCATCGGTGGCGGATTCGCTATTTTGGTCCCGGCGCGATCATCGCCGCTTTCTGCTCCCAGGGCCCGGGATTCAGGATGAACCCAGAGACTTTGCCTGCCGCGTCCCTGGCGAAAGCGATCCGGTGTGATCTTCGTCGTCTACAGTGAATTCGTTGCTTGATGTCGCCACGAGCGGCGTCGCCTTGCCTTTCTCGAATTCGAGGATCGGCCACGCCCCCGTTGCTTCCGCGACGAGCTTGCCTTGCTCGACGCGAACCTGAAGTCGGACCGCATCGACACGGCGGGCGGCTCTCACGACGCTGAGATCGCTTGCGCTGTCTTGACCCTTGTGGACAATTTTCATCCTTATCGTCGTGTTGGCCGGGCCTCGCAGTTTGGCCAAGACATCGGCGAGCGAGAGGCTTTTGAGCGGCGCGTCGTCAAGTTCGGTGATGAGATCGCCCGCCGTCACGCCGGCCTTGGTTGCCGGGCCGCCAGCGACCGGCCTGTTGATCCTCAGGCCCTCTTGCTCCATGGCGACGAAGTCCTCGATTCCAAGCCATCCGGTTTTGCCATCCGCCAGGCCCTGCCTGTCGCGCGAGCTCACCGAGGCGCCGAAGTCATAGGTCCCGACATAGTCGGCGAGCTTCGGGGGGCGGAAGCGTCGGCACTGCCGGCGCGGCGAAAGAGGACGGTTTGGGAATCGTCAATGCGCCATATGCCAGATGGTTGATCCCCGAGGAATTCAGCGCTGCGCGCGCTTTGCTGCCAGGCGTCGCTTGGATCATCTGTATGCCGATCAATTTCTCGGCCGGATCAATCCAGAAATACGTGCCCCAATACCCAGCCCAGGCGAAGCTTCCGACCGCTCCCGGCACCCAGCTATGGACAGGATCGGCGCGAATGGCGAAGCCAAGTCCAAAGTCTGTTCCAGCACGGGCCCCAACCTCGTCACCACCAAAGATGTGAATACCGGGCGGCAGCGCGTTCGTTGTCATCGCCTTCACCGCTTTCAGGCTTAACACACGCACGCCGTCAAGTTCGCCGCCGTTCAGCAACATCTGGCAATAGCGGAGATAATCGGGCGCGGTCGAAACGAGTCCGCCGTCGCCGGAAAACAGCTTCGGCGGCGTCGTGACATCCCAGATCGGCGGCCGTTGCGGCATGGGAGAATCGACAAGGCGGTCGAGCTTTGAGGCCGCCACATAGAAGCCGGTGTCTAGCATATGCAGCGGCGCGAAGACGCGGCTCTGCAGGAATTGGTCGAAAGACTGACCGGAAGCCACTTCGACGACCCGGCTCAGCACCTCGACGCTCCAGCCATATTCATGGGCCTCGCCGGGTTGATGGGCGAGTGGCAAGCCGGCCAGACTGGAAACGAAATCCGCTAACGTCTTGTCGCGTCTGTACACGGCCCTCCAGCCATAGAGCGTATGGATCGCCCGAATCCCGAAATCGGCGGTTGCGTCCGCAAGGCCCCGTTCCGGATACGCAAAATCCATATCCGGATAGGGATAGATGAGGCCAGACGTATGGCGCAACAGATCTCGAACCGTCATTGGGCGTTTTGGGGGTTTTGGTAGACCGAGCCCGTATTCCGTCTGGCCAGTGGCCGGGTCCGTTTTTTGGAACGCGACCCGCATGTCCTTTAGCTCGGGCAGATACCGGGCGACGGGCGCGTCGAGGTCGAGCTTGCCGTCGTCCACCAGAATCATGGCGGCGACGCTGGTCACCGGCTTGGACATCGACGCGATCCAGAAGATGGAATTCGTCTTCATCGGAATCGTCTTGGCGCGGTCCTGAAATCCGATGGCTTGCAAATAGGCGAGCTTGCCGCCCTTTGCGATTGCGACGACGGCGCCGGGTACAAGGCCGTCTGACGGCGAGAAAGAATCGAAGCGCGCCTGATACCACGGCGCGATCCGCGCCAGACGCGCGGCCGAGAATCCCAGGCTTTTTGCATCGCCCGGTGTCGTGAGTTCAACGGCGAACGCCGCCGCCGACAGGCAAAGCGCGATTGGAATCGTCCACATCGATGCGATGAGTTTCACCCCCAATCTCCGCATGAACACAGCCGTCCTGAATGGTCGCTTCGGTCGATTGCGGCCGCTGAACCGCTCGCCGGGCCGGGTACAAATGTCAGATTTGGACCACTAGAGGCCGAGATCCTTCCACATCGCGTCGACGCGCTGTCTTGTTCCAGCATCCATCGCAATAGGGCGCCCCCATTCGCGCGCGGTCTCGCCCGGCCACTTATTCGTGGCGTCGATACCCATTTTCGCGCCCAGGCCGGCAACCGGCGAGGCAAAGTCGAGATAGTCGATCGGCGTGTTCTCGACGATCAGCGTGTCGCGCGCCGGATCCACGCGCGTAGTCAGCGCCCAGATGACATCCTTCCAGTCGCGTATATCGACGTCGGCGTCGGTGACGATGATGAACTTGGTATACATGAACTGGCGCAGGAAGCTCCAGACGCCGAACATCACGCGTTTGGCATGGCCGGGATACTGCTTGCGCATGCGCACGACGGCGAGTCGATACGAGCAGCCTTCCGGCGGCAGATAGAAATCGAGGATCTCGGGGAACTGCTTTTGCAGCAGCGGAACAAAGACCTCGTTCAACGCCATGCCGAGCACCGCGGGCTCGTCGGGCGGCTTGCCGGTGTAGGTCGTGTGATAGATCGGATCGCGGCGCATGGTGATGCGCTCGATGGTGAACACGGGGAAGCGCTCGACCTCGTTGTAGTAGCCGGTGTGATCGCCGAAGGGACCTTCGAGAGCGGTTTCGTAGCCGCCGGGATCCGCGGCGTCCGGACGGATGAATCCTTCCAGGACGATTTCCGCGGTGGCAGGCACCGAAAGGTCGTGCCCGATGCACTTCACGATCTCGGTGCGCGCGCCGCGCAATAATCCCGCGAACTGATATTCGGACAGCGTATCGGGGACCGGCGTCACGGCGCCGAGCATGGTCGCGGGGTCGGCACCCAGCGCCACCGCAACCGGAAACGGCACGCCGGGATGAGCCTGCGCATGATCGCGGAAGTCCAGGGCGCCGCCGCGGTGCGGAAGCCAGCGCATGATCAGCTTGTTGTGTGCGAATACCTGCTGGCGATAGATGCCCAAGTTCTGCCGCGTTTTGTGCGGACCGCGCGTGATGGTTAGCCCCCAGGTGATCAGCGGCGCGACGTCGCCCGGCCAGCAGGTCTGGACGGGCAGCCGTGAAAGGTCAACGTCGCTGCCCTCCCATGCAACTTCCTGGCACGGCCCCGACGAGCTCTCGCGCGGCGCCATGCGCATCACCTGCATGAACACCGGCCGCGTGTTCTCCCACGCATCGCGAAGGCCCTTCGGCGGCTCCGGCTCCTTGAGGAAGGCGAGCAGTTTGCCGACCTCCCGCAGCGCAGCCGTCGTATCGGCACCCATGCCCATCGCCACGCGCAACTGCGTGCCGAACAAGTTGGCCAGAACCGGCATGCGCTGCCCCTTCGGACGCTCGAAAATCAGCGCGGGGCCTCCCGCCCTGAGCACGCGGTCGCAGATCTCGGTTATCTCCAGCCGCGGGTCGACCTCCGCCCCGATGCGCCGGGCCAAGCCCTGGCGCTCGAGCTGCGCGACAAAATCGCGAAGGTCTGCGTATTTCATGGGGAATTCGCAGTCGGCGGTGCTGCGATGAGTGGCGATCTTAGCAAACGGAAGCGCTGATGCTCGCATCGCTGCGGCGCTCGCGCCCGCGGGCGATTTTGTGGCATCGGCGCGAACGTTTTCATCCGAGACACGGTCCTAGGGTGGCGGGCGGTTTCGCATGCAATTTCGGCGAGAAACTCGCGGTTTTTGGCGGAACTGTCGGGGCAAAGCGACAGTACGCGTCGTATCGGCGCCACAACCGCCCTTAAACTCGGCATTGTGCACCAGCGCGGCTGGCCGTCGACGGCCCGAGTCGCTATGCTGGTTTCAACGGGCCTCGGTGGAGGCCCGCGTCGCCTGGAGATCGATCCTTTGAATTGGCTTGCTGTAGTCAGGGCGCTGTCTCTAGTCGTCCCCATGATCTGGGGCGCGGCGGCGTGGGCGCAGCCTGCCGGTACGTCGGGAAAGGCGGGTACTCAGGCCGCGCCCAAGTCCGCCGTGCTGCCGTCTATCCAGATCCTGACCACGCAGACCGGCCTCGCCGGCACGTGCGGTGGGGCTGCGTTCAACCTCAATACCTTTATCAATGTTGATGCGCAGGCGTCGGCCGAGGTGCGAGTCGCCGCGCCCGGATTTCCGAATCTTGAGACGTTCGTCGACGAAACCGGCTCCAATATCGGGCCGTTCAACGGCAACTACCCGACGTTTACGATTCTGGCCTTCGGCGGAGGTTTGCCACCCAACACTCTGCTATCCATCATCGTCAATACCTACACCGCGAAGGCGCTCGGCGGTACTGTCAGCTACAGCAGCGCCATCGTGTTCGATTGCACGACGGGCGCGGTCGTGAGCGTGGCGCCCGCCGGCCCGAGCGGCGCTTTTGGCATACCTACCTTAGGCGAGACGGCACTGGCGGCGATGTCGTTGCTGCTGATGGCCGCCGCTTTCACTGCACTGCGTCGCCGCGCGGCGGCCCGCAAACCGGTCCGATCTGCGAATCGCCAGCGCTAGTCGCCCGCGCTACTGCCAGCCCAGGCCGCTGAAGCTGGGCCAGAATCCCCACGTCACCGAGGCATCGCGCGCGTCCGCAGCGCGCATCTGCGCATCCTGTTTTTGAGACGCGGCGTCAGGGTACGGCGCGGCCACGTTGTTCTGCGCACGCAGCCGCAGATACGACTGGTATTCCTTTTCGGTCCCGACATAGATGCGGTTGTTGGCGGTATCGGGGTAGACGAAATAGGTCTTCATGTCCCGCTGCACCACGGTAATCTGGTCCGCAGGCAACGTCTTGAGGTGCTGTGACTGTTGCGGCGTGCTGGCGACCAGCGTTTTGAAGCCCGATGCGGACAGCAGGCTGGCGGCCGACGGCGCCGGCGGTGTACTGGCACAGCCGACAGCGAGCAACAAGAGCGCAAGCATGGCGGCGCGTATGCAGTCGTTCGATTTCGGCATGGGTTTCATCGTGATTTCCATAGGTTTGACCGGCCGTGTCGATCCGCGCCAGGGGCACAAGGATGTCTCAGATTACCGCACTTGCGCCACCGTCCATCGCGACGATGGCGCCCGTCATGTAGGCTGCGGCGTCGGACGCCAGAAAAACCGCGACGCGCGCGATTTCCTCCGGCCGCGCGAAGCGACCCAGCGGAATCTTCGCCTGGTTGCGCGCCAGCAGCTCCGCCTCGTCGAGCCCGGTCAACCTCGCTTCCGCCTTCAGTCCTTCCTGCACGCGGCCGGTCAAGGTCCCGCCGGGATTGATGCCGTTGACGCGAATGCCGCTCGGGCCGTACGCGGCGGCGAATCCCGTCGTTGCGAGCATGAGCGCGGCGTTGGCGGCGCCGCCCGGCATGTGCACCGGGTTCGCCACCTTACCGCCCATGCCGATGATGTTGATGATGACGCCGCGCCTGCGCGGCAGCATGCGTCGGATCACCGCGTCGATGGGGTGGATCGTGCTGAAGAATTTTGCGTCCATCGCATCGTGCCACGCCTTGGCGTCGAGGTCGGCGGGAGCGTAGCGGCGCGCGGCGCCTGCGGAATTCACCAGGACATCGATCGCGCCCGCCTGCGCTTCCACCGCGGCGACCATGCGCTCCGCGTCGTCCGCACGTGTCATATCGGCGACGATCACCGATGGCGCGTGGTGCGTGCCGCGCAAGCGCGCCAGCGCAGCATCGAGGTTTGCCTGGCTGCGCGAAACCATCACCACGCGCGCACCTTCGCCGGCGAATGCCTCGGCGCAGGCATAGCCGATGCCCTTGCTCGCGCCAGTCACGACCACAGTCTTTCCGCTGAGATTGAGTTCCATGTTTACCTCAGGGCACCAGCGCGGCGCGCAGCTGCGCCTTCATGCGCGCATAGGCATCCTCGCGCGCCGCGGGATTGGAGGCAATCGTAACACCCTGCCCCGGGTAGACGCCGTTGGGGACGTCCAAATGCCTCGGTTGCAGCATGTTCGGGTTGTCGAAGCCGTGATACGTGCCTGGATAGGTATGTACCTCCAGCGCATCGCCTTGCGCCGCCACCCGCTTTCCCAGCGCGACGCACGGCTTCACCGATGTCCAGTCGTCGGCCTCGCCGATGAATATGCTAAGCCGTGCGGCCGGCGCGAAGCCGGCGTGCTCGCGCAGCGACGCGTAGCAGCCGGGATAGAACGCGACGGCGGTGACGAAGAACGCGTCGGTGGCCGCCAGATGCGCGCGGTAGGCGATCACCGCCGGGGCGCGCGCATTCATCGTCGCCAGCACCGTGCTGCCGCCGTGCGACCATCCGAGCAGCGCGATGCGCTGCCTTGCAACATCGTCGCGCGTGCGCAGGTATTCGAGCGCGCCAAGCGCGTCGAGGCGGCGGTTGGCCTGCATGATCGTCTGCTTGGCGGCGGGAAGCGTGCAGACTTCGCGCCGGCCCCTCGGATTGAAACTGTCGGGGAACAACACCGCGTATCCCTCGGCTACGAGCAGATCCGCCATCGCCTGATGCCGCGCGCTGAGCTTGCCTCGGCGACTCGCGAGCGCGCTGTACATGCCGTCACAGCCGTGCAACGCGACCACGGTCGGAAATCCGCCCGCGGAAGGATCCGGCGTGAAGAACAGCCCGTCGAGCATGATGGGCGTGCCGCTGCTCGAGTCGATGTCGATGCTGGGAAAACGCACGCGCTCGCCAGTCGCGGCGATCGCAGCCGCCGAAGCACAGCAGAACGCTGCGATCGCTGCGGCGCGAAGCAGGCGCACGCTGACGAAATCCTCGAAGCCCGTTGCGCTCATAGCTCCGGTATCCATGGCCAGCGTGCGAAGCGCACACCGTAGTCGATCACGACGCCGGCGAAAATCGCCAGCCCGTACCAGTGATTGCCGAGGAACGCGCGAAAGCAGCGCCCGCGATCACGGCCGCGGATGAGCCAGTAGTGCCATAGCGCGACCAGCGAGGCGACGGCGACGCCGGCGTAGTACCAGGGTCCCATGTACTTGCTTTGCCCGATGTAGGTCATGGCGGCGAGGTGAATCGCATAGCAGATCATGACGACGAGCACGTCGAACTTGCCGAAGAAAATCGCCGAGGTCTTCATTCCCAGCGTAATGTCGTCGTCGCGATCGACCATCGCGTATTCGGTGTCGTAGGCCATCACCCAGAACAGGTTCGCGGCGAAGTAGATCCAGCCCAACGCCGGCACCGTTCCTTCGACCGCGGCGTAAGCCATCGGGATGCCGAAGGAAAACGCGATTCCGAGGAACGCCTGCGGCAGCACGAAAAAACGCTTGAAAAACGGATACGCGATGGCAATCGCCAGCGCCGGCAGCGACAGAAGCAGGAGCGTGCGGTTCAGGCGCAGGATCAGAAGGAACGCGCACAATGCCAGCACCGCACCGACAGCCAGCGCCTCCCACGGCTCGATCTCGCGCTTCGCCAGCGGCCGGTTGGCGGTGCGCTCTACGTGCGGGTCGAAATTGCGGTCAGCGTAGTCGTTGAGCGCGCAGCCCGCCGAGCGCATGAGCAGCGTGCCTAGCGTGAAAATTCCGACGAGCACCCACGAAGGCGCACCTATCGCGGCGAACCACAGCGCCGTCAGCGTCGGCCACAGCAGCAGCAGCACGCCGATCGGCTTGTCGAGACGGATCAGCCGCTCGTACGCATCGATGCGCGCGACGATGTTTCGGAATCGCGGCGTCGTCGCGATCAAGTCAGATGGGAAGCGGCAACTGCTTTTTCAACGCTCGCGGCGCGACCTCGGCAAGCATGACGTCGGCGGTCGGATATCGCAGCCGAAAGCGCAACTCGCGCTTCATGCGCGTATTGACCAGCCTCCGCGATTCGCTCATGAACGACAGCATCATCGGCGCGATGCGCGCTTCGGCTTCGTCCCATGACAGGCGCGGCGGACGCGGCAGATGAAAGGCGTCGGCGACCGAATCGAACCAGCCGCCCATCTTGAGCTCCGAATCGTCGGTGATGTTGTAGGCGCGGTTGGGCTTGCCGCGGAACGCGGCGACGATCGCCGCGCGCGCGAGATCGTCAGCGTGGATGTGATTGGTGAACACGTCGTCTTCGGGTCGCAGCACGGGCGTGCCCTGCTTGAGTCGGTCGAGCGGCAGACGCGTCTCGGCGTAGATCCCCGGCGCACGCAGGATCGCCAGGCGCACACCGTAGCGTCGCGCCCAGTGGCGCAGCCGGTCCTCGGCCGCGATGCGCCGCCGCGCCCGCGGCGTCTGCGCCTTGCGCGGGCGCGATTCGTTGACACGCGCGCCGGCGCAGTCGCCGTATACACCACTGGTACTGATATAGACGAAGCGCTGCGGTATAATCCGCGCTCTTGTCAGCGCCGCGATCAGGCGCATCGTTCGCGGGTCGTCGCGTCCGCTCGCAGGCGGCGGCGCGAAGTGCATCACCGCGAAGGGCGCGGCGCGCAGCCGGTCGAGACTGTGAAAAGCGTCGAGGTCGCCGACGATCGGGACGACGCCGTGGGTACGCAACTTCGGAATGTCTTCGACTCGACGGGTCAGGCCGTATAGTCGCACCCTGCCGCGCAGCAAATCGGCGGTACGCAACGCGATGTCGCCGCAGCCGATCAATAGAACCCGTATCACAACAAGCCCGTTGACTGCCCGATCATAGACGGTGATGCAGAGTAGCTAACGCTAAGCGATCAATGCTGAGTAAAGGCAATTGATGGCAAGTGATGGCAAGTGATGTCGATGCAATACCAGATTACCATAAAACCCAGCGACATCTCGTTCCTCTGCGCCGACGACGAGACCGTGCTCGCCTCGGCGATGCGCGCTGACCTGATGATTCCCTATGGCTGCCGTAACGGCGCCTGCGGCACGTGCAAGAGCCGCATCGTCGCGGGCGAGGTCGACTACGGGGCGTACCAGGCGGGTACGCTGACCGACAGCGAAAAAAAACAGGGGCTGGCGCTGCTGTGCGTGGCCAAGCCGAAGAACGATCTCACCATCGAAGTGCGCGAAGTGCGGCGCGCTGGCGACATTCGCATACGCAAGCTGCCGTGCCGCGTCGAGAAAATCGAGAAGGTAGCCAAGGACGTGGCGATCGTCTCGCTAAAATTACCGGCGAACGAACGCCTGCAGTACCTGGCGGGGCAATACATCGACTTCCTGCTCAAGGACGGGCGCCGGCGCAGTTTTTCGCTGGCCACAGCGCCGGAGGACGACGCGCTGCTCGAATTGCACGTCAGGCACGTGCCCGGCGGCTTCTTCTCCGATCAGCTGTTCACGCAGTTCAAGGGACGCGAAATATTGCGCCTGGAGGGGCCGCTGGGCACGTTTTTCCTGCGCGAGGAGTCGGACAAGCCGATCATCTTCGTCGCCGGTGGCACCGGCTTCGCGCCGATCAAGGCTGTCATCGAGCACGCGCTGCACCGGCAGGAGACGCGGCCGATGGTGCTCTACTGGGGCGTGCGCTCGCTCGCCGACCTGTATCTGCCGAGCCTCCCCGGCCGGTGGCAAGAACAGCATCAGGACTTCACGTTCATCCCGGTACTGTCGGACCCCCTGCCGGAAGATGCCTGGCCGGGCCGCACGGGCTTCGTGCACAAGGCGGTAATGGCTGATTTCTCCGATCTGTCCGGTTATCAGGTGTATGCCTGCGGCGGCCCGGCGATGATCGATGCCGCGCGCGCCGAATTCACCGCGCAGCGCAAGCTTGCGCCAGAAGACTTCTTCGCCGATTCGTTCACTTACGCGGCGCAGAGCGAAGCGCCCGCCTGAGGCGCCAACGCTCGACATCGTGCGCGGGATGCGCCGCGAATCGACCGTCGTCAGCGCGTGTCCCTGCGCCTTAGCTCGTCGGTCGCAAGCTTGAGCGCGGCGACGAAGTGCGCGTTGGCCTCGGTGTCGCGGCCCTGGCGCCCGAGCATTTCGCCCAGCGCGAGGTGCGCGCGCCAGCCCTCGTCGAGGGCGAGGCTTGCCTCGAGATAAGTCTGCGCCTTGCCCCACAGTTGCGCGCGCTGACAGAGCACGCCGAGTACGCGCAGCAGCACCGCGTCCTGATTGTGCGTGGTCAGCCAGCGTTCGGCCTGCTCGAGTTGACGAGTCGCGTCGGCGACGTGGCATTGACCGTACAGCTCGACGAGGTCGGGATCCCATTCGCGCGCCAGGCTCGCGCCGAGGAGCTCCGCCGCCTCGCGATCGCCCCCGAGCTGCAGGAAGCTTTGCGCCGCGGCTCGCGCGACCTTGGGCTGCGTCTTGTTCGACTCGGGCAACCGCGACCAATAGTCGCGCAAACCGCTGGTGTCCTGCGCCAGCGACTTGAGCTGTTCGCTGTAGGCGCTCTCGCGCACGAGATCCGCCTGTGTCGAATCGAAGACCTTGCGCCTCACCAGTTGCTCGAGCAGCACTGGAACGTCTGCCCAGCGTCGCGCCGCCTGCAGGGCGCGGAGCTCCAGACGCAGCGCTGCGGTGTGCATGCCCGCTTCCTTGCGCAACTCAGCCAGCAGCGCGAGCGCCTGCTGGGGTTGTCCGTGCTCGAGCGCGATTTCCGCAGACAGCATCAACCGCGGGACGGCGAGGCTATGTGTCTGCGCCTCGGCGCTCGCGAGCACGCGCTCGGCGGTGTCGAAGTCGCGCACGTCCATTGCCGCGCGCGCGGCGATGATCGCGTTCAGCGACGCCGATCCGGGAATGGCAAGGGCCTCCTCGGCGTGCTGGCGCGCCTTGCCGTAGCGTCCCTCGAGCAGCGCCACCACAGCCGCATCCTGCTTGCTGCGCGCGCGGTCGATCTTCTGCTGATGCCGCCAAATACGCACCTGCCCGGGCATGCGCAAGGTGCGCACGATGAGCCGGATGGACAAATACAGCGCGAGAAACCCGCCAACGACCAGAAACAGCAGAAGGTTGAGCGAGAGCTCGATGCGATAAGGCGGCGCCACCAACAACGCGTAGCCGGTATTGAGTCTGACCGCGAGCGCCGCCACGACGGCGGCGGCGGCGAGCATCATGAACCAGAACAGGAAGCGCACGCGTGAGGCCTCGAGGCCGGCGCGTCAGCGCGGCCGCTTCTCGCGCGAGAGGTTGAGCACGCGGACTGCCTCGAGGCTACGCACCAGGTCGGGCACCTCCACCGCCATCTCGGTCGCCTGAAGTTGCTGGATCAGCGTCAGCAGCGACTGCACGGAGGGTGCCCGCGTGTCGAAGTACTTGTGCAGCCACGCATCGGCCGCGGTGAGGTCGGCGCGAAAGCCCGCTTGATCGCGCAGGAATAGGTCGAAGCGCGCGGACAGCAGGCGCAGCTTCAAATTCTCGCGCAGGAAGAACTGCTCCTGAGGCGCGAGCAATGGCAATTCCGGATGGTCCAGGTTTTCGATGCGAACCAGGCCACGCACGTCCTGCCAGACGTCGCGCACGAAGCGACGCCAGGCAGGCTCGTCGGGCCGTGTCACCGGCGGCGTCTGCGCGCGCGAATCGGGCACACGCTGCTCGAGCGCCAGCGGCAGCGTACCGACGACGGCAATCGCCTGGTCCAGGCGCAGCGACAAGCCGGCGACGTCGACGTAGGGCACTGCCTTGAGGCGATCCATGTCGTGCGTCAGCGCGCGTCGCAGGGGAGTAAACTCCGGCCGGCCGAGGCGCTGCAGCTTGGAATCCGCGAGTTGCAACGCGGCCAGCGCCGAGGGCACGTTGCCAGCGAGCTGCAACTGCTGGCTCGCCAGCAGCAGCACCTGCTCGATATCGGTCAGGGCCCACTCGTCGCGCGCTGGCGCGAGCTCGCGATACAGCGCCTCCAGCGCGGCTTGCTGCGTTTGCGATTCGGCAAGGCGGCTTTCCAAGAGCGTGATCTTGGCCTGCGCCTCGCGCAGATTTTCCTGTGTCTCCTTCTGCCCGGCGAGCACCGCCTGCTCGCCACTCTCGATTGTCGCGAGGCGCTTGGCGAGCTCAAGGCGCAGGTCGCGCTGGGCGTTGCGCGCATCGATCCACGATGCGGCGACCGCGAGCGCGACGGCGACCCAGGCGGCGACGACCAGCCAGCGACGCCGCCGCCAGGGGTCGGGTGGGGGCGCGGGCTCCAACGTCGCGGAGGGCCGCGAGCCGGAAACCTCGTCCACCGGATCGGACATGAGCAATGGGTGCGAAGAAAGGGCAAAGATTGTAGCAGTATCGCCAGAGTGGACTTGCAACTGGCCGCGCGCGGCACGCTCGACTAGAATGGGGTCAAGCCCCGCGCTCGTCCCGGCAACGTACCGGGAAGTCGACCTCCGTGCTCATTCTCTCCACCATCATCGTCATCGCGCTGGCCGCGCTCGCCGGCTACTATTTCGGCGCACGCAATGCACCGGCAGCGCGCGAAAGCGTGCCTGGTCCCCGGCAAGGAACCATGCCGGCGCCCACCGCGTCGATTGCAGCGCCCGCGGCCGCCCCGCGCGAAGACGAACTCGCCGCAGAGCGCGAGCGTATCGGTGAGGAAAAGGCGCGCATCATCCGCAGCCTCGAGCGCGAGACTGCGATGCTGCGGGCGCGGCGCGACGATGCACTGGACGCGGTTGTGCCTGGTGGCGCGGCGCAGGCGGCACTCTCGGCCGAACTCGTCGCCGCACGCGCCGAGACAGCACGCTACCGACAGCTGGTCGTCGACATCGAGAACAACGCACCGCCGCCGATCCTGCAGGGCGCCGCCGAACCCGACGATCTCAAGCTCATCGTTGGCGTCGGTCCGGTGCTCGAGCGGATGCTGAGAAATCTCGGCATTCACAACTTTCGCCAGATTGCGCGCTGGAGCGCGCACGACGTCGCCGAGTTCGACGCTAGGTTGCCCGAATTCCCCGGTCGCATCGTTCGCGATCAATGGGTGACGCAGGCGCGTGCGCTGCACGAGTCCAAGTACGGCGAAAGCGCCCTGGGCAAGGGTTCGTGAGCGTCGCCGGCAACGCGGGACGCATCGAAGCGGCATCCTCCACGCACGGCATACCGGCGTCGAGCTGGTTGCAGGTCGCCATCCTGGCGCTGGTCTGGGGTTGCAACTGGCCGGTGCTCAAGCTCGGCGTGACCGAGTTGCCTCCGCTGACCTTTCGCGCATCGACGCTGCTCTTCGCGGCGATCTGCCTGCTCGCCATATCCAAGTTCTCGGGGCAGTCGATTCGCATTCCGCGCGAATGGTGGACTCGGGTCGTCGTGCTGGCAATACTCAACATCGCCGCGTGGAACGCCCTGGTCGTGTTCGGCATTCAACAAATGCCGGCAGGACGCTCGGCGATACTCGCGTACACGATGCCGATCTGGTCGGTGCCCTTCACGCTCGCGCTGCTCCACGAGCCGCTGTCGCGCCGCAAGATCGCCGGCCTGCTGCTCGGATTGGCGGGAATGATCGTACTGCTGGGCGATGACCTCCACAGCGTACGGCGCTCGCCGGCCGGCGCGATGCTCATCCTCACCGCCGCGATCCTCTGGGCCTTTGGCACCGTGCTGCTGCGCCGCTGGCAGCCACCGATCCCGCAGAACACGCTGTCGGGCTGGATGATGGTCGTGGCCTGGGTCCCGATCGCATTGTGCGTGCCGCTGCTCGACCCGCATCCCATCGTATCGCTGACGAAAACATCGGGTACGGCCTGGTTCGCGATCGTCTACAACATCTTTCTCGCGGGCACACTCGCGCACTGGGCGTGGTTCAAGCTGGCGCGCACATTGCCAGTCGCAGTCAGCTCGATGTCGTCGTTGCCGGTGCCAATAGTCGGTGTACTTTCGGGGATGATTTTTCTCGGCGAACGTCCCGGGGCGAGCGAGTTCATCGCGCTGGCGCTGGTCGTGGCGTCGCTGGTCGCGGTGCTGTTCACGCCCGCGGCGAAGGCGATGTCACCGCCACCCGCGCCGGACTAGGCAGAAGGCGGGATTCATTCGGGCGCGGTGGTTACGACCCGGTGTTCATGCCGCGCTCGCGTGCGAATGAATTCGCACCTACGAAAATGGTGGGACGCTGGGTAGGGCCGGATTCGTTCGGCGCGGCGCGGGTACGTTACGCAAGTTCGGGGATGAGCGTCAGCGTTTTTTTTCCGGTGAACCACGCATCGAGATTCGCCTTGCACAAGTCGCCCATCGCCTGCCGCGTTTCGCGCGTGGCGCTGCCAACGTGTGGCAGCAGCACGACATTGTCCATGCTCATCAGCGCCGCGGGGATGTGCGGCTCGTCGGCGAACACGTCAAGCCCGGCGCCCTTGATCGTTCCCTCCTGCAGCGCGGCGACCAGCGCGGCCTCGTCGACGATCGACCCGCGCGCGATATTGACGAGCGTCCCCTTCTTGCCCAGCGCCGCGAATACCTTGGCATCGACGATGTTGCGCGTTTCCGCACCACCTGGGCAAGCGACGACCAGAAAATCCACAGCGGCTGCCAGCGACACGAGATCACGCACATACTCGTAGGGCACGTTCTGCGGCTTGCGCCCGGTGTACGAAACGTGCATCCCCATCGCCGCCACGCGCTGCGCGATCGCCTTACCGATGCGACCCAGACCCAGGATGCCGACTGTCCGGCCGGCGAGCTTGGTGGTGAGCTCGGGAGCGCGCTTCTCCCATTCGCCCGCCTGGACGAAGCGGTTCAGGCGCACGAACCCACGGCCGGTCATGAGGATCAGGCCCAGCGCAACATCGGCGACATCGTCGGTCAGCACGTCCGGGGTGTTGGTGACTTTGATGCCGCGCTTCCTGCAATACGCGATCGGGACGCCGTCGTAACCGACGCCGAACACGGAAATGATCTCGAGCGCCGGCAGCGCGTCGAGCAGTTCCATGGGGTTCATCGTCCCACCGCCCTGCACCAGGCCGCGAATCTTCTTTCCTTGGGCCGCAACCAGCGCCTTCTTGTCCGCGGCTTTCACATAGTCGTGGCACTCGTACGAAGCCTTGAGGGGGTCGTACAGGAAGGGCGGCAGCGGTGCGGTGACGATGACGTCGGGCTTCATGGAAAAACCTGCGCGAGGAGGGACGAGGCGGCATTCTAGCAACGCTCCACGATCTGCGCCCACGCGCCTGCAGGCAAATTATTGGGCTTTACCTGACTACGTGACTCAACCAGCCACAAGTGACACTGTCGCCCCGGCGCAGGCCGGGGCCCAAGTTCTCGGAGGCTTCGGGATGCAACACAGAACTTGGATCCCGGCCTGCGCCGGGATGACGTCAACGTCATACAGGCTGTGTCGCTCGGTTTCGTAGTTTTCAATAGTCGGTGCCCCTGCAGACCCCTTCGAACCCTCGCGGGTGTCGCGTCAGGGTCGCCGCGACAGCCCGGATCGCTCGAAGTAGGTAAGCAGCGCCGCGATGAGTCCGGCGTCGGCAGGTGGAGTCACGATGACCGTGGCAACGCCGAGCGCGCGTGCGCGATCGGCGATGCGCACGTGGGGGACGAAAGCAGGGACTGCAGCGAGGTCCGCTCGCGCGCCAGCGTCGAGCACCGCCCACAGATTGTCGGCGCCCTCGCTGCTGGTCAGCGTCGTCGCGTCGACACGACCCTCGCGCAGCGCCTCGGCGAGGCCCGCAGGGTTCGCTTCCGGACGGGCTCGTGTGTAGCAATCGACGACATCCACGCGCGCACCGCGCGATCGCAGCGTATCCGCGAGCACCTCGCGGCCCGCGCCGCCGCGAAAAATGAGCACCCGCCTGTCCGTTACGTTCGCCAGTTCGGGCAACGCCAGCAGCCCTTCGCTGTCCATGGTCGTCGTCGGCACGCGCACGTTCGCGATGCCCACGGCCGCCAGCGCGTCCGCGGTGCCCGGGCCCGGCGCGAATGCGACGATGCGTCGGGGCCAGGCCCGCGCATCGCCGACCCCGTATTCGACCGCATTGGCGCTGACGAAAAACGCGAGATCATAGCGGTCGAGATCGCGATGCGCACGCTCGAGCGCGCGCGCATCGGCAGGAGGCAGGATCACGGTCGCAGGAAAGACCAGCGGCTTGCCTCCGACCGCCGCGACCTGCTGCGCCAGGCCGGCGGCCTGCCGTGCCGGCCGCGTGATCAGGATGCCTTCACCGTCGAGACGACCGCGTTGCATTTCGTGTCCGGTTCGCTAGGTCGCGAGAATGCGCGACGCGCCGCGGGTCAGAAATTCCGCGCCGAGGACATCGCCGAGCGAGGTCGCTTCCGCGAGCGTCGCGACCTTGGCGGTACGCTCGCCGCGCAGGACTTCGCGACCGTCGCGACTGGCAATCAGCCCACGCAGCCAGAGCTCATTGTCGCGACGCACGGCATAGGCGGCCAGCGGCGTGTGGCAGTCGCCGGCGAGCTTCCTGCCGAAAGCACGCTCGGCGGTCGTGGCCAAGGTCGACTCGGTATCGCCTAGCGCGGCGAGTGCTGCGACGACGTCGGGGCGATCGGCGCGGCATTCGATGGCGAGCGCTCCCTGCCCCGCAGCCGGCAGGCTCTCTGCAGGCTCGAGCAGCGCCGTGATGCGCTGCGCGCACCCCAGCCGTTTCAAACCCGCCGCCGCCAGGATGATCGCGGCGTATCGCCCTTCGTCGAGCTTGCGCAAGCGGGTTCCGACGTTGCCGCGCAACGCCTCGACTTTCAGATGAGGATGGCGCTCGCGCAGTTGCGCTTCCCGACGCAGGCTCGACGTGCCGACGACGCTGTCGGCAGGCAATTCCGAAATCGTGCGATGCGCATTGGAGACGAAGGCGTCGCGCGGATCTTCGCGCACCATGATCGCCGCCAGCGCGAAGCCGGGCGAGAGCTCCATCGGCACGTCTTTGAGCGAATGCACCGCCAGGTCGGCACGACCGTCGGCGATCGCCTGCTCCAGCTCCTTGATGAACAGTCCCTTGCCGCCGATGTCGGCGAGCGGCACGTCGACGATGCGGTCGCCTTGCGTGGTCATGCCGAACAGCTCGATCGCGCACGCCGGATAGAGCACGTGCAGCGCATCGCGCACGTGTCTGGCTTGCCACATCGCGAGCGCTGATTCGCGCGTCGCGACGACGAGCTTCGCCGGGGGAGAAAAAGCTGGCGACATTTTGGGCCGATGGGAGCGTTCGTGGCGACGATGAAGCGGTTGTGAATTCACCGCTCCTCGGTGTGCAGCGATTCTAGCGCCCGGCGACGGAACCAGCCGGTAAGCGCCAGGCGCGCCCGCGTGGCCGCCAGCACCTCGTGCACGAAGCGCTCGGAAAGAAACACCACCAGTGTGCCCGCGAGCGGGATCACATCGCGCCACCTGCCCTCGGGCACGTGAATGCGCAGCGCGCCCCCGTCGCTTGGCTGCCAGCCTTCGTTGAGATACAGCACGCACGAGATCACGCGCGCGTCGTCGTCACGAAACCGATCGCGGTGCCGTGCATAGATGGCGCCCGCTGGATACAACGCGTAATGCGCCTCGAAGTCGACCAGGCCCAGGAACAGCGACGCGTTGAACGCGCGGCGCAAGCTCTCCAACGCGGCGCGAGCGCACTGCAACGCGGGAGTTGAATCGGCTTTGTCGAGCCAGGTGATGCGATCGCCGCGCGTCTGTGTCCGTTCGTTGCGCTGTGTTCCGCGTCCGACACCCGCGGCGCGCAGCAGGCCCGCGTCATCACGTCGCCGCGCGTCGGCGGCGAGCGCGGCGATGTCGGAGACGGGCAGGAAATCCGGAACGATGCACAGGCCCTCGTCCGCGATGGCGGAACAGACGCGTTCGATCGCGGCCGGCTCGATCGCCGCTTGCATCACTTGGCGTTGGCGTCGAACTGCATGACACCGAAGATGTTGCCTTCGCTGTCATGCGCGTACGCGAGCCAACCGAGGGCGGGAATCGGCATCTTGGGGAGCGCAATAGTTCCCCCGATCTCGCCGATGCGCTTGATCGCGGCGTCGATGTCCGCGACATCGCTCGTGCACACGTAAGCGTTCACCGCCTGCATGGGCGCCGGCGCATCGCCGCGACGCGGCATCATGCCGCCGTCGATGCCGGGCGTTCCCTTCTCGCCCGTCTTGATGAGCCAGTAGTCCATCGGCGACTCCCACTTGGTGAACGTCCAGCCGAACAACTCGGTGTAAAAGCGGATACAGCGCTGGGGGTCGGCGGCGTGAATCTCGAAATGGACGGGACGCGACATGAAATTCTCCGTGGCACAAATCGCTATCTTATAATGCATCGTACAGGCACGCGATCGCCGGTGCACGCCACCGCAGGGAGGAACGCATGCGCATTGTCATCACCGGCGGCGCCGGGTTTCTGGGAAGCCGTCTGGCGCGGCAACTGCTCCAACGCAGGACGCTTACCGATGCGCGCGGCCGGCAGCGCGAAATCGCAAGGCTCGTCCTGCTCGATATCGCACCGGCGCGGGTCGAGGACGCGCGCGTCGAGTCGGTCGCCGGCGATCTCGCCGATGCATCGCTGATCGAGCGCGTCGTCACGCCCGACACCGACTCGATCTTTCACCTGGCGGCGGTCGTCAGCGGTCAGGCCGAAGCCGAGTTCGACGTGGGAATGCGCGTCAATCTCGACGCCACGCGGGCGCTGCTCGAACGCTGCCGCAAGCTCGCACAGGTCCCCAAAGTCGTGTTCACCAGCTCGCTCGCGGTATTCGGAGGGGCGCTGCCGGACCCGGTGCGCGACGACTCGCCGATCACGCCGCAGACGTCCTACGGCGCGCAGAAGGCCATGGGTGAGTTGATGGTATACGACATGACACGCAAGGGCTTCATCGACGGCCGCTCGTTGCGGCTGCCGACCGTGACCGTGCGCCCGGGTAAGCCCAATCGCGCGGCGTCGTCGTTCGCAAGCGGCATCATTCGCGAGCCGCTCTCCGGTGTGGACGCGATCTGCCCCGTCACGCCCAGCGCGGCGATGTGGGTGATTTCGCCACGCGCCGTGATCGCCAATCTCATCGTCGGCCACGAGGTGTCCGCCGCGGAGTTCGCGAAGGCCGGGTTCGGTCACACGCGCTCGGTCAACGTGCCCGGTCTGCGCGTCGGCGTGCAGGCGATGGCCGATGCGCTGCAGCGCGTCGCCGGGGACGCGGTGGCGCAGCGCATCAAGTGGCAGGTGGATCCAGTGATCGACCGCATCGTCGCCACCTGGCCCGCAAACTTCGCGCCGGTGCTCGGCCCGGCGCTGGGTATGCAAGGCGATCACGACTTCGACGCCATCGTGCGCCAGTACATGGAGGACGAGCGTCCGCCGATGGCCCCTGCACATGTGCAGGCACGCGCATGAATTCCAATGTGTCGCCGTTCGGCATCGCGCAAATTGTCGCGCGCAATATCACGCCGCTGGTGGGCATCATTTTCTTCCATTGGGAGGCTTCGTACGTCCTGATCCTGTATTTTCTCGATACGATGCTGTCGATGGCAGTGATCTTCGCGGGGCTGGCCAAGAGCCTGACACCCGCGAAAGGCGACGGAATGGGCGGCCGGATCAAGGCGGAAATGACCTACGTGCTCGTCGCGCTTTTCCTCGCCGCCGTCATGGCCGTCCCGCTCGGCATGCCGGTGGGCATCGCGCTTGCGGCATCCGACTTCTCGCCAAGGTTCGCGCTGGGTGACGAGTCATTGCGCTTCGGCATGCTGGTGCAATGCGTGATGGCTTTCTGGTCGTATGTCGACCTCTACCGCGCACTGGATACGCATTCGCCAACGGAGCTGAAACTCAAGCAGCGCTTCGGCCTGGTTCTAATGCGCTGGGTGGTCGTGCTGGGAGTGTGCTACATCGGCCTCGGGCTGCTGCCGGCGGAGTTCGTCGTGTTCCTGCTGGTTGCCGCGTACGTTGGCGCGTCGATTTTCGCGGAAATTGCGCCCGACCGCTTCCTGCGCGGAACGCCCGGGGAGTTCGCCGATGATCCACCCGCGGGCCGCGCGACCGCCAGCACAGGGCCTGCCGCCGCTGCGAGCACCAACGAGAATCGCAAGCGCGCGAAGGACCCGCACTAGGCGGGAACGTCGCTCGCCGCGGCGACTTCGCCCTCGACCGCAACCATCGCTGCGAGCAGCAGCTCGGGGCCCTGCCGCTTCAGAAGCGAAGCGTCGGACAGCATGCGCCGCCAGTGGCGCGCGCCGGGCGCGCCGTGATACAGACCGAGCATGTGCCGCGCGATCGCGCGCAACTCGACGCCGCGCGCGAGCTGCGCCTCGACGTATGGAAGCATCGCGCGCACGATCGCCGCGCGCGTGCGCCGCGGGGCGGCGTCGACGAAGCAGTACGCCTCGGCCTCGGCGAGTATGAACGGATGGTGATACGCCACGCGGCCGAGCATTACGCCGTCGGTGGCCGCCAACTCCCGCGCGATGGCGTCGTGCGAAGCGATACCGCCGTTGGCCACGATGGTCAACTGCGGGAAGTCGTGCTTGAGCCGGTGCACGTAGTCGTACTTGAGCGGTGGAACCTCCCGGTTCTGCTTGGGCGAGAGTCCGTGCAGGATCGCATTGCGCGCGTGCACGAGGAACGCTGTCGCACCGGCGGCGGCCACGATGCCCACGAAATCGCGAACGAAGCCGTAGTCCTCGATCGCATCGACACCGATGCGATGCTTCACCGTGACCGGCACCACGACCGCGTCGCGCATCGCCTTGACGCATTCGGCGACCAACGCCGGCTCGCGCATCAGGCATGCGCCGAAGCTTCCTGTCTGCACGCGCTCGGACGGACAGCCGACATTGAGGTTGATTTCGTCGTAGCCCCAAGCCTCGCCAAGCCGTGCGCAATACGCGAGCGCGTATGGGTCACTGCCGCCGAGCTGCAGGGCCAACGGGTGCTCGGCGGGATCGAAGTCCAGATGCCGCGGCACGTTGCCGAACTGCAGCGCGCCGGTGGTCACCATTTCGGTGTAGAGGCGCGAGCGTGGGCTGACAAGACGCAGGAAGTATCGACAGTGGCGATCGGTCCAATCCATCATAGGCGCAACAGCACAATCGGTGCGATAAGTTATTCATTCAATTGATGTTTTTCGCCGTCA
>CAWFKO010000002.1:0-641508 GCA_963816445.1 uncultured beta proteobacterium
TGAACCAGCGGTAGATTTTGTCGGCTCAAGAATTTGACAGACATGCCAGTATTGGCATATATTGCCAATTGATGAGGGTCGACGAAAAGCCACTGATCTGGCTCGGCAGCTCACGCAAGGATCTTCTCGCCATGCCGAGGGCAGTGCGGCGAGAGTTTGGGTTCGCATTGCACCTGGCGCAAATCGGCACCAAGCACCCTGGCGCAAAGGTGTTGCGCGGGTTTCGGTCGGCAGGCGTGCTGGAAGTCGTCGAGAACTTCGCGACGGATACTTACCGGGCCGTCTATACCGTGCGCTTTTCGCGAGCCGTTTATGTCCTTCATTGCTTCAAGAAGAAATCAGCAAAAGGCATCGAAACGCCAAGGCCGGATGTGGAGTTGATCCACAAACGGCTTGACGATGCCAGACGTCTATCGGAAGGAGATTAAAGATGCCCCGAAAATCCACGAAGGTCGTCGAATACGAAGTCAGTTCTGGCAATGTCTATGCCGATCTCGGCTTTGCGGACTCAGCGGAAATGCTTGCCAAAGCACGGATCGTGGCTCAAATCGGCCGCATCATCCAGGCTCACAAGCTGACGCAGGCGGAGGCAGGCGAGTTGATGAACATTGATCAGCCGAAAGTCTCCGCGCTACTGCGCGGACACTTCCGAGGCTACTCTCAGGAACGGCTCATCGGTTTTCTGACCAAGCTCGGCATGGATGTCGAGATCGTAGTGCGCCCCAAAGCCAAGAAACGGCAAGCCGCTGGCTCGGTGTCAGTTACGTTCGCCTGAATGACCGGATTGGCGGAACAAGCCGCTTCATAAACTCGGGGCGGCGGGTCAGCCTCCACGAGCACCAACGTAGCTAATTCGTAACTTTTCTTGCCTTCGTGTGGCTCGCTCTAGGCTATGCACCGCTGCTCTTGAAACTCGGGCCGGGCGATTTGCTGTTCTAGTGGTAAAGCCCGCCGGCTCAACAAGGAGAACGCCCGGCTACTTGCGTGTATGTCCAATCTGACATATAGTACTTAGGTAGCCGCTATGGACAAGCCGCTCGTGTGGCTGCGAGGTGAGGTAAAAACACCACCGTTCTCGCAAGCCGCTCGCATCGAGGCGGGCGTATTGCTGCGGCAATTGCAGGGCGGAGCCAACCTCGGTCTGCCGCATTCGCGACCGATGCCGGGAATCAGCGCTCGGTGCCATGAATTGCGCGTAGTGGACGAAGGCGCGACATGGCGGATCATCTATCGCCTCGATCCCGACGCAGTCGTAATCGTCGAGGTTTTCAGCAAGAAGACGCGCCAGACGCCTGGGCAAGTGATCGCGGAATGCCGGCGCCGGCTGCGTCAGTACGATGAGCTGACGCGATAAACAATCGAATCTGGAGCAAACATGGACAAGCGGAAAAGCGCAAAACTCAGGGCCGCTGGCTGGACGGTAGGCACACCACGCGAGTTTCTCAGGCTGTCCGACGAAGAGGCGGCTTTTGTCGAGTTCAAGCTCGCTCTGAGCAAGACGCTGCAGGCGTTGCGTGCGGCCCAGGAGTTGTCGCAAGTAGACGTTGCCAAACGCCTGCAATCCAGTCAATCGCGCGTCGCCAAGATGGAAGCTTCCGATCCTAGCGTATCCGTCGATCTTCTGGTCCGCTCATTATTCAAGCTTGGCGCACAACCAGGTGACATTGCGAAAGCGCTACGTCCGCGCCGCAGAGTCGCAGCGACGTGACATCGCATCGCAGCCCGAGCGAACCGGAATTAGACACAGTTCGCCAGCGATGTGCCATCACCAGACTGACTGTGCCTAAATTGTGCCTTGATGACGCTGGTTTCGAGGTTGGCAAGCGATGCAAGTGTTTGATTGAAGATACTCTACGTAGGTCCGAAAACGTTTTGTAAACCGTTGGTCGTGGGTTCGATTCCTACTGCCGGCACCAATCCCTACGGGTGCATTCCGGTCACATGGGTAACGGTTTATACCGGGGTGAGTGTCAAGGTTGTTGTCGCATCAGTCATGCAGCGGCCTGAAGCGGTGCGCGTTCAGGGTCGAGCACGACGACCCCGACGGGCAACCAGTTGCGTGTCGAGCCACTCCAGCGCTCTGGGTTCACACGGCGCGCGCGTTCGTAGAGTCGGTGGCGACTGGCGAGGATGGCGCGTTCGCGCCCATGATGCCGCTGGTCGGGCGTCACGTAGCGGATCGCGCTGTGGCGGTGCGTGCCGTTGTACCAATCGACGAAGCGAGCCACCCAGCGGTTGGCTGACGCGAGGTCGGCGAAGGGCAGTCGCGGGTACGCTGGCGTGTGCTTGAGGGTACGAAACAACGCCTCTGAGTACGGGTTGTCGTCGGACACGTGCGGGCGACTGAAGGAGGGCACGACACCGAGCCACTGCAGCGTCGAGATCATCGTGCTGCCGCGCAAGGGCTTGCCGTTATCGGACTGCAGCACGAGGCCGCGCGGATCGACGTTGCCCTCGGTGCACGACTGTGCAATGAGCGCGGCGGCGACGTCTGCCGACTCGCGTTCCGCGATGCGCCAACCAGCAATGCGACGGCTCCAGACGTCCATGATGAGGTAGAGGTACAGGTACGATCCGCGCACGGTCGTCGGCAGCCAGGTGATATCCCAGCTCCACACCTGGTTCCGCCCAGTCGCCTGATGCACCATGGAGGCGCGAGCCACGTGGGTTCGCGCCGTAGTCCGCTTCTTCGTGCGCAGACCGTATCGGCGCTGCACTCGGTACATCGTTGACTCGGACGCGAGGTACAGCCCTTCGTCGGCGAGCTGAGGAACCAGCTGCTTGGGCGAGAGCGCGGCGTAGCGCGAGCTCGTGAGCACGGTCACGACCTGTGCCTCCTCGGCTGGCGACAACGCGTTGCTTGGCCGACGATGCGGTCCGCAGCGGCGATCGCCGGCCTCGGGGTCAGCACGCCAGCGCTCTATCGTGCGAGCCGAGATGCCGAGCACGCGACACGCAGGCGCGAGACGCGGGGATGACGCCTGCGCCTAACCGATAAGAGTTCGAGGATCACTTCTCGCTCTGCCCGTTCGTGTCGTTGTCCTCGTCCTCCCCGTAGAGGGTCTCCACTTTTTTTTGAGAACGAGCAGCGCCGCAGCTTCAGCCAGTGCCTTCTCTTTGCGAGCGAGCTCGCGCTCGAGCTGACGAATCCGCTTGATCGTAGACGCCGAGGCTCGTCCGCCCTCGTCAAGGGCAATCCGCCACTGCTCGTATTCGCCGAGCTTCACTCCTTCGCGTTCGAGGTAGGCAGTGAGCTCCTCGCCATCAAGTTAGGAACCCTCGGCGAGCACACGCGCTTTCTGCTCCACCGTCCACTCATGCAAGGTGGTCTTCTCCGGTGTATCGACCATGATCGGCAGGCTACGCGCCTCCTCGAGCCAGCGCGACAGGTTCTGTTGCCGGACTCCTGTCTGTCGAGCCAACTGCGATGCACTCACTGCGTTTTTACCGGTGAGCCGCTGGACCATCTTTCTGTTTGAACGCTATGGAGAACGCCTTGCTCATGTTGTCGTCGAGTTCTCGCCCCGAGAGGTTCAACTTCGAACGACGCGACAACTATCCTGGCACAGGGGGCCGGTCACATGGGTAATGGTATCTCTCGCGACCGAGGTGCTAGTTCGTACGCCAGCGAACAGACCGCGCTGTGTGCGGGTGCTTAAATACGCCTGATGCTCTACTCTTCGTAGGGCGTGGCGATGAGAAGGAGTTCAACATGTACATTGGCGGTGGTTTACTATTGCTGCTTATCGTTCTGTTTCTTGTTTTGCGATGAGCCATTGGGGGATCCGGTGAGTTAGTCGAACTCCAGAATCAGATCGACTAACGAAGGACCATCAGGAGTCTCACCGAACACGGCAGCGCGCGTTACTATGGTTGGTGGTCGACTTCTTTTTGGTTCCACTACACGACTGCGACTGCGCCGCTATGCTGCGCAGCCGACCGGTCCTGAAGGCGGCAACCTCCCAATATCCACGCGCCTTATCGTGTCGAAGGACGTGCATGTTGCCGTCAGCACGGCGAGTCGGCGCTCCCCGAGCCAGAACGCGAGCGGCTCCTGTTCGCCTCGATAGCCGGCGTAGCACTCGACCCAGATCGCCATTCCGTAACGATACGCCCTCGGGATTTGGCGAAGGAACTCCGACGCACGCTGAAGTAGCGACGTATCTAACGCATTCTTGCATCGTTATGTGGGGAATCGTACGGACAGCGGCCTGTATAGCGGCGACCATCGATTCAGCGTGAATCCGTTGGCTTACTCGCCCAACAGAAGTGCCAAATGCTGCTGGCGCGCTTTGGGAGAGAAGAGGATAGACACGAGTATCTCAGCGCATCAATCCACTGATCGAGGAGTTATCGTATGAATGCATATTCCTGGAAGTTCGTTGCGGCACTTGCACTGCTCGCTTTGGCCAGTTGCGCGGTCGTTCCCGTCCATGATGCGGCGCTCGAGGATTCGCGTGCCTACGTATACGCAGTACGGAGCGATCCGAGCGTGACGGCATACGCACCGGTCGAAATAGATCAGGCGGTCGCAATGCTGCGTCGTGCAGATGAGGCCGCTACCCGTGGCGGGAGCCTGAACGAAGTTCACGATCTTGCCGCTCTTGCACGCGATCGAGCTACTCTGGCTCAGCAGTCCGCGCGACTGAAGGCCGCCGACGTGGCCGCGCAGGCGGAACGCCAGCGACTCGACATCGCCGCGCGCACCCGCGAGGCAGAGGCTGCGCAGCGCGCCGCGCGTGAGGCCCAAATGCAGGCCGACAACAGTCGTCAGCAGGCCATGACCGCACAGCAGCAGGCGACCACAGCACAAAGGCAGGCGGATAGCGCACAGCAGCAGGCGACCGCCGTTCAGCAGCAGGCGCTGGCGGGTGAAGGGGGCTACCGCGGATTAAGGGAGCAGTTGTTAGATTTCGGCCCCGCACTAAATGATCGCGGCATGGTTCTTACGCTCAATGACGTCGCCTTCGACCGCGGCGCGGCTACGCTGCAGCCTGCCGGCCAGCAAGCGGTGTCCAGACTTGCGGCATATCTCTCTGCTCATCCGGAGCTCGTGATATCGGTGGAAGGCTTCACCGATAATACTGGCAACGTGTACAGGAACGAGCAGCTGTCGGAACGGCGTGCGCTCGCAGTGCAGTCCGCCCTCGCCGCTTCGGGCGTCGATTCACGACGCATCCTCGTGCGCGGATACGGCCCAGCCTATCCGATTGCGAGTAACGAAACATCGGCCGGCCGGCAAATGAACTCCCGCGTCGAGATCGTGGTTTCCGATCATGGTTATGTAACGCCCCGCGTCTGAGCGGCGATCGCAGCGCTGTGCAGGCACTGCGGTCAGCACGAAAAGCGCCACCTCGGCAGTGACGGTCGGGAACAAGTCGTGTCGGTTTGGTCGTTGCCGGAGGATCGACCCGGAACCATGGCGCGACCGGCGTCCGCTCCCCGCCGGTTAGCTTCGTGTGTTAATCACCTGGAGCATATTTGCAGTATGTGCGATCGCGCACAGACGTACCACAAGCGGGCCTTTAGCCTGTCATGGAAATAGAAGCTCGCTAGGCTTTGAATTGCAACGACCCTTCCGTCCAATTGCAGGCAACGGAGTTAGCCGGACGACGATCGCATTGCGCACGTCCGCGGCAGGTCAACAATGATTCATTTTTTGTCGATTCACGCTTCCGGCCTGATGCCATTGCCGTGGTGGGGGTATGTTGCAGTCACGCTGGCGCTGACGCACGTCACGATCGCCGCGGTGACCATCTATCTGCATCGCAGCCAGGCGCATCGTGGCCTCGACCTGCATCCTGTCGTTGCGCATTTTTTCCGCTTCTGGCTGTGGTTGACAACCGGAATGCTGACCAAGGAATGGGTCGCCATCCATCGCAAGCACCACGCCAAAGTGGAAACGCCCGACGATCCGCACAGCCCGCAGACACGCGGCATCAGCAAGGTGCTGCTCGAAGGCGCCGAACTGTACCGCGACGAATCCAGGAATTTGGAAACGCTCGAAAAATACGGCATCGGCACACCCGATGACTGGATCGAGCGCAACGTGTATACGCCTTACTCGTGGCAGGGCGTAGGTCTGATGCTCGCGGTAAACCTTGCGCTGTTCGGGCCAATCGGCGCCACGATTTGGGCAGTCCAGATGGCCTGGATCCCGGTAACCGCTGCCGGCATCGTCAACGGTATTGGCCACTATTGGGGCTATCGCAACTTCGCCTGCGAGGACGCCAGCCGGAACGTGGTGCCCTGGGGAATCCTCGTGGGCGGCGAAGAACTGCACAACAACCATCACGCGTACGGCACATCGGCACGACTATCGTCGCAATGGTACGAGCTTGACATCGGTTGGATGTACATCCGCGGACTCGAGATGCTCGGCTTGGCGAAGGTGCGCAAGCTGGCACCTCAGCTCAAGGTCGATCGCTCTAAGCTGCAGGCGGATCTCGATACCCTGCAGGCGGTCATCACGCACCGTTACGCTGTGCTCACCAGCTATGCCCGGTCACTCAAGCAGGCGTATGTGCTCGAGGTGGCCAGCTTGCGCGAGCGTGCGCAGCGCGGCGAATTGACCAGCGGCGTGCCAAGTCTGCGGCGCCTGCGCGACTGGTTCCATGCGGACCAGACCAAGCTTCCTGAACTCGATCGCGTACGGCTCGCATCGACGCTCGAGCACAGCAAGTCGCTCAACACACTGTACGCAATGCGGCAGGAATTAACGGCGTTGTGGGACCGTTCGAACGACTCACGCGAACAATTGCTGGCACGGCTGCAGGACTGGTGCCACCGTGCGGATGCGAGCGGCATCGTGCCGCTGCAGACTTTTTCGCGTCGCCTGCGGAGTTACGCGTAGCGCGATCTAGGCAGGGGACGACGACCTGATGGCACGCAAAAGCCGCATCACAAATATTGACGTTGGGTTCGTCAAGCGAGCGCTAGCGCACGGACCAAACAGCGGAGATTCGATAAGTTTTACAAAGGAGCGAAAGTCTTTGAGAGAGAGTCGAACATGTCTTCAACCACTACCGGTATTTCACCACTACGATTAGAGAGAGACACCGCTGCGTACCGTCTGAGTCATTTGCTGGACACTCTAATTGCGATTCGCATAGACTTAGGCCACAGCGCCAACGGTATCGCAGCCTCTCCTTCCTTAGACCCTGCAGAGATGCAGGAGGTGCGCGTGCTGTTAGACCACGCGATCGCGTCCGCCAAGGAAATATTTGAGTCGGTTTATCGTTCGCCGGATTCGGACCAGGTTGGCCCTCCCCGACAGCCGCGAGGGGTTACGCTGAGACGTATTGCAGGAGTCGATCGAACTCCGTTTTGACCACTTGATAGCACTCGCAGACTCGGGCTTCCAGGCCGGGGCGATCGATCACGGTAATACGACCGCGCTGGTAATGAATCAACCCAGCATTTTGAAGTTTACCCGCGGCCTCGGTAACGCCCTCGCGGCGCACCCCCAACATGTTGGAAATCAATTCCTGCGTCATCGAAAGCTCGTTCGATTGCAGGCGATCGAGGCTCAGCAATAGCCATCGGCACAACTGCTGATCGACCGAATGATGCCGATTGCAGACCGCAGTCTGCGCCATCTGGGTAATGAGGGCTTGCGTATACCGCAGCAAAAGATGCATCGTCGAACCGAAACGTTCGAATTCGTTCTTGAGCAAGTCGGCCCTGAGCCTGAACGCGTGGCCCGCACTCTGCACCACCGCGCGGCTGGGTGTGGTCTCACCGCACATGAACAGGGAAATGCCGAGAATACCTTCGTTACCCACGATCGCGATCTCCGCCGAGGCACCGTCCGCCATGACGTATAGCAGCGACATGATGCATGTCGTGGGGAAATAAACATATCGCAGCTTGGCCCCGGATTCGTATAGGACGTCACCGAGCGGCATCGGCACTAGCTCAAGGTGAGTAGCGAGCCGTTCGTAGTCGCTCGCCGGCAACGCGTCAAGCAAGTGGTTCTGATGGGGACTGTGACGCCCTGGCAACGCGCTTGGTGCGTTGCTCTTTGCCGGCCTGGATGGCCGTTTTGCACTACCACGACCCACTCTAGTGGCCGCCATATCGATGGCCTCAACCGCGAAGCACGCAGGTGTGTTCGGTATCGCAATCGTACGGCGAAAGTGTAGAGCTGACACCTATTGCGCGCAACCTGCCAAACGCACGGCGCTCTTGGCTCGGTCGGTGCTTCTCCCCTTCGATGGATGCCTTGCTCGAGGCTGAACATCTGGTCGCCGCACCACCGGTATTCACCAGCCAAGCAGCGACGACGAGATCCAGAAGCGTGAACGCGCACTGATACTGGTGAGCTACTTACCGCGGCACGCTCCGGATGGGTCAGGTCGAGGGCGATAAGTGCGTCAGCGAACGGACAACCCGCGCGGGATCGTCGACAATATTTGTGAGTTATCCGTGATGGCGCTCGCAACCGAGGCCAGCGACTACTTTGCGAACCGCTGCCTCACATCAAAAGCGCAGTGCCATCAGTGCCATGCTCGGATTAAATGCCCGGGCTCCCGCTAATTTTCTCCGAAGGATATTCCATGAAACGAACTCTCTTGAGTACTTCCCTCGCGCTTGCAGTCGCAGGTTTCCTTGGCACAGCAGGCGCGGCCTTCGCACAATACAACGCGCCGGTTGCTACCCCGCCGACGTCTGCTGCAACTCCGGACGCGTCAAAGTCGCCAACTGCAAATCAGGCCGTCGTACCCAGCCGGACTGAAAGCGGTCCGTCCGCATTCGTAGAGCTCGATATCAAGCACCGGGGCTATCTGAATAGTGAAGACGTGTCGCAACTCCAAGGTTTCAACTTCAAGAATGCAGACAAGAACAATGATGGGAAGCTGGACGCGACCGAGTTCAACGCCGCCTGGATAATCTATTCCGGCACGCCTAAGTCCTAAGCAATTACCTTCCGCGAATGACCAATTCGCGGTGAGGATTGGATAAAAGTGGGGGTCGATCCGTTAGTTTCGGCCCTTTTTTTGCCCATGTTTTTGGCAGCCGGCACGGGCAGGGCCGTGACGTCACGCTACATGGGGCTGCGAGGCGATACGCTGATCGAGTTCGCAGCTGGTTCGGGCTGAGCCTCCGGGTGGTTCTCGCGCGGCTAGTGAAAGTTGCGACGCGCGTTACTGCGACAGTGGCGACATTGTCCGGTTTAGGGCAGAGCGAGTAACCGGAGAGGGTCGTCCTGCGACGCGTGGGCGATCAGGCCCTGCCGCCGACCGAGTACGAGGAGCTCGCACCCCACCTGGAACCCGTGCGGATGGGGCTCGGCGACGTCCTCTATGAGTCCAGAGCCAAGTTGCGTCACGTCCATTTCTTCCACGACGTTGAGCCTCGATCACCTGCAATCGAATGAACTTTCGATGACGCAGGAATTGATCGCCAACATGCTCGGGGTGCGGCGCGAAGGTGTCCATGCAAATCGCAATTAATATGTCCGAGAGATCGCGCTAGCGCACATACGGCGATTTATCTCGTATTCACTGCCCTGTAGTGCGCGTCGGCGCACAGCATGAATTCTGAATTTGACGGTAAGCGTGGTGCCGTACAGACCGTCATACGTGACTCGGGTACATATTACTCAGCAGTCCGTAATATAGGAGACAGCGGGTGTTCGAAAGAATGACCGCACGAGCGGAGGATTGCGTTGCACGGCAAGCAGTTCAGCAGCAATGCGCTCGTGCAGTTTCTCGCCTTGTTGCAGCGGTCGTCGTGCCGTCCCGGTGCGCTTGACATGGCTCCATACCAATTCATCCGGATTCAAATCCGGCGCGTAACCAGGTAGAAAATGCAACGTCAGTTTTCCGGCCGTCGACCGCACGTAGTCTTTGACCAGACCTTTCTTGTGCGCTGGCAGGCCGTCCAAGACCAGATGCACCGGCCGCTTGCGGTAGCGCATCATCTTCTTCAGCAATTCGACGAACAATTCCGCGTTCAATGCCCCCTTGTAGGTGCAAAACCAGAACGCGCCGCGCGCCTGGATCGCCGAAGCGGCAGACATCGACTGGCGTTGCCCGGGGCGATGCACCACGGGCGTTTCGCCACGTCGCCCCCAAGTCTTGCCATGCACGGCGTCGGCACGAAATCCCGACTCGTCCCAGAAGAAGATATCGGCACCTTCCCGCTTGGCGCGGCGGGCCAGCGCCGGATAGCTCTCGCGCTGCCAGCGCTCGATGGCTTGGGGATCCCGTTGATAGGCACGCTGCAGCGGCTTCTGTGGCGTGAGGCCCAGCTTGGCCAGCAGCGCTCCGACCGCGGTGACCCCGAGCCGAACCCCAAACTTACGTTCGATCAACAGCGCCACGATGCGTCGCGTCCACAGTCCAAAGTCGAGGCCGTACTGGCGCGGATCGCGGCCATTGACCCACCGAAACACTTGCTGCTCTTGTGCTGGCGTCAACGTGCGCGGGCGGCCGGTCGCGGGCGTCGAGCGCAACGCACGCAGTCCGCGGCCCCGTCCCGCCGCCGCATTGATCCACTTGTAAATCACCGTGCGGTGCAAGCCAAGAGACGCCATCACGGCCGATGGCTTCTCGCCTTCACGCACGCGCTGCACCGCCATCCGCCGCATCTCTTCGAGCGTCTTATGATCCAGCGTGCGTCCATCCCGTTTCATGCTCCCTTTGACCGACCGACACTCGCTTTGGTTCACACAATGTCTTCTAATTTATCGACTAGTCAGTAAGTATCGTCAGAGTTGAGGAGGGACATATGGATCGAGCCCAAGTGAGAATTTGCACCGAAAGCGTAACGTTGTGCAACGCAACGTCATGAATCAATAGGTTGAGATAAGCGGTGATGAAGCAACTTGTTTATCAAAACGCCTCGCATATTTACGAACAGCTAAGTCCAGCGGCGAACGACAGCGAGTCAGTAAGTCCTACAAAGAATTCAGACGCGCACCGATGTTGTTTTAGGTTTCGTCTGATCGCGTGTCGCTTCCATAAGTCACAGCATTTAGCTGTGCAGAAGCCATTCCGAAATATCGGGTTCGGCCACGCATGCGTCGTGGCGGCGGTCATGTTGCTGGTCTCGACGTGGCCAGGTGGGGCGCATGCCGACACAAATGGTTCGGACTACGTGATAAGCCCACTACCCGGTGCCTCATCGGCGCAGGGTTCCGGCTTGACTTCCGAATCCAAGTTCATGTTCGGCGCGCCGGCCAAATGGCCCGGCGCACTGCGTTGGTATTACAACCATACGGGCGCTCCGGCGCAATTCACCAATGCGAAGGACGCGGTGATTCAACAGATCATCGCGCAATCGGCGAAGTGGACGGCGGTCTGCGGAGTCCAGATCGCGTACGCCGGCGAGACCAACGCGGTGCCGAAAACTCTTGCCGGGGGACCCGATGGCATCAGCGTGGTCGGGTGGCAGCATCCGGACATGGGCATCTCCGGCGCCACTTATGTGTGGTATCAGTCGTACGGTCCCAACAATCTGACGCTGGTCGAGTCCGACATGATGCTCGATCCGGCGTACGTGACAACATCGGATCAGATGACAAGTACCGTAAGTCACGAATGGGGACACGCGATCGGGCTCGGACATTCGAACGTGGAGGGCGCGCTGATGTCCGGTCCGCCGGACACGATGTACACCAACGGTACCGACCTGACCGCCGACGACATCCATGGCTGCCGTTGCCTTTATGGGCCCGCAGCCGGACAGCAGGCCGGCAACGTCTGTTCATTGCCCGAGCTGGTCGCCGCTTTGGTGATGTCCGGCATCGGACCGGACAGCAGCGACTTCCTCATAGGTACCAACGGATGCTTGCCGGGTAGCTCACTGGCCCCGGGAGCCAGTTGCACCTTCGGTGTGCAGGCACGCCTAACCCAGGTTGGTGATCGCAGCGATGAAGTGACGATCAACACCTCTGAGGGACCCTATCGAATACCGCTGGAAGCGACAGGTATCGCAGCCCAGCCATCACCCGGGCCGAACTACGAAGGTTCGTGGTGGAATGCACCCGCCGGGTCGGAGTCCGGCTGGGGAATCAACTTGGCGCACCAGGGCGACGTGATCTTCGCGACTTGGTTTACCTACGACGCGGCCGGGAGGGCGTGGTGGTTGAGCATGACCGCCAACCGAACCGGGAACAATGTTTTCTCGGGAACACTCTTCGAGACCCACGGCCCGGCCTTCAATACGCCGTTCAATCCGAATGCCGTGTCGTATCTCCCGGTGGGCGCCGGTACGCTGACTTTCAGTGATGCGAACAACGGCACGTTCGCCTACACGGTCAACGGCATCGCTCAGACCAAGGCGATCACTCGGATGGTGTTCGCAACTCTTCCGCTCTGCACCTTCGGAACGCAAGCGAATCTTGCGACCGCCACCAACTACCAGGATATCTGGTGGGATTCGGCCGGGACGGGCGAGTCGGGCTGGGGTGTCCACTTCACGCACCAGGGCGACCTCATCTTCGCAACGTGGTTCACCTATGATCTCGACGGCGCCCCGTTATGGCTATCGGCGACCGCGTCGAAGACCTCAGCCGGCATCTACAGCGGAACGCTCTTCCGGACCACAGGACCGGCGTTCAGCGCGGTACCGTTCGATCCGCTCAGCGTGGTCAGGATACCGATGGGGACTCTGACGCTGACCTTCGGCAACGGTGACAGTGCAACATTCGCGTACACGGTAACGCTCGGCAACCCTCCGGTCAGCGTGACGCAAACCAAACAGCTTACGCGCCTGGTGTTCCGCGCTCCCGGGACCGTCTGCCAGTAAGCGCGCGTCTCGCGTGGCACCGCGCGTTGCTTATGCGGGCACGGGTACCAGAAGTGGGTCAACGACGTTCATCACGCCGCCGCGCATTTCGGGGCTGAACCGGATGGTGACCGCGACGCAGATCGCCACCACACCGGCGACCAGCGCCAGCGCATAGCCGTAGTCGTTCCCGGGCGCCTCGGCAAGTTTCGCTTGGAACGGCCCGTTGTACGAAGCGAGGAAGTTGCCGATCTGGTAGACGAACCCGGGTAGTGTCGCGCGGACGGCCCCGGGTACGATCTCGTTCAGATGCGCCGGGATCACGCCCCACGCACCTTGCACGGCGAACTGCATGATGAACGCACCGATCGAGAGCAACACCGCGGTCGAGCTGAACGCCCACAACGGGATCACCGGCAGCGCCAGGAGCGCTGCGATCGTGATTGCGTTGACACGCCCGATCTTCTCGGAAATGTATCCGAAGAAAAGGCCGCCGACGATCGCGCCCAGATTCGCGACGATCAGCACCAGGCTCACCGTGTGATGGTCGAACTGGTGCTGCTTCTCGAGGAACACCGGGTACAGGTCCTGCGTGCCGTGGCTGAATAGGTTGAAAAACATCATCAGTACGATCGCGAACAGCGACACGCGCCAGTTGCCGCTAAGCGTGGCGATCAATCCGGGCTTGGGTTTGTTCTTCGCCTCAGCGAACGCCGGGGATTCCGGAACGTGCGACCGGATAAATAACACCATCAGCGCAGGCAGGAAGCTGAACAGGAACATGGCGCGCCAGCCGAGCGTGATGCCGAAGAATGTCTCGCCGTAGAAGATGCCGAAGACGATCGAGGCGATCAGGAACCCAGTCGGATATCCGCATTGCAGGATGCCGGAGACGAAGCCGCGAGACTGCGGAGGGATCGACTCCATCGTCAACGACGAGCCGAGCCCCCATTCGCCGCCCATCGCTACACCAAACAGGGCGCGGAGGACAAGGAAAATTGCAAGTGTCGGCGCGAACGCCGCCGCGGCGCCCAGCACCGAGAAGGAGACGATGTTGAGCATCAGGAGCGGCTTGCGGCCGAACTTGTCGGCGAGCCGGCCGAAGATGAACGCGCCGATAAAACGCATCGCCAACGTCAGGAAAATCGCGTAGGCGACGTCCGGCACCGTGACGCCGAAATCCTTTGCGATTGCCGGCAGCGTGAAGACGAGAATGAAGAAATCAAACGCGTCGAGCGTCCAGCCGAGAAACGCCGCGAGCACGACCTTCTTTTGCTGAGCCGTCAATCGCATGGTGGTCCCCCTAGCTCCCGACGCTTGACACCGCCACTGTGGAACGAATCAAGCGACGCATCACTGTACAACGGTGTCGTGCGTCTTTTGGCCCGGGTCCCACGGCCATTGAATTTCAGTTCGCCACGTACTTGGCATAACAGGGTTCATACATCTGCGACTTCACGAAGCCCAGCAGGTCGGCGGGCTCGTCCCCACGCGCCAGTCCCCGGCGGTGGGCGACCGCGGCCACCGCGGACGCGATGTGCGCCGAGACGTCGCGGATATTCTTAAGCGGCGGATAGAGGCTGCCCTGCCGCAGGTCGTCTTCCGTGACCTGCTCGGCGAGCTTATGCGCCGCCGCCATGAACATCTCATCCGTGACGCGCGACGCACCGGAGACGATGACGCCCAGGCCAACGCCGGGAAAGATGTACGAATTGTTGCCTTGACGCGGCACGTAGCTGCGGCCATTCAGCGTCACGGGATCGAATGGCGAACCACAGGCGAACAGCGCGCACCCATCCGACCAGCTATACGCTTGCGTGGCTGTACATTCCGCCTTGGACGTTGGATTCGAGAGTGCAAATACGATCGGCCTCTTGTTGAGCGAGGTCATGGTGCGCACCACTTCTTCCGTAAAGGCGCCTCCCACTGCCGCAACGCCGATAATGGCGGTCGGCCGCAACGCCTTTACCGCGTCCAGCAGGCTTCCCACCGGCGCATGATCGTGCGCGTAGTGCTGCTTGTGGGCAGCGAGATCGGTTCGTTGCTTGACGACCAGACCGTGCGAATCGACCAGCCAGCATCGTTGACGAGCCTGCGCCACGTCTATCCCCTGCGCGACCATCGCCTCGACCATTAGATCGGCAATCCCCGTGGCCGCTTCGCCCGCACCCTGGAACAACAACGTCTGGTCGCCGAGCGTACCGCCCGTGACCCGCAGTGCGGACAGTATTCCCGCCAACACGACCGCGGCGGTGCCCTGAATGTCGTCGTTGAACGTGGGAATCCGGTCGCGGTATTTCTGCAACAGCCGGAACGCATTGTCGGTCGCGAAGTCTTCGAACTGAATCACGACGCCGGGGTACAGCTTGCCGGCAGCGACTACGAACTCCTCGACCAGCGCGTCGTATTCCTCGCCGCGCACGCGCGACTGATGCAGACCGATATAGAGCGGATCGTCGAGTAGTTCGGAGTTGTTGGTGCCGACGTCGAGAAGCACCGGCAGGCAGTTATTTGGAAACACACCCGCACATGCGGTATAGAGCGCAAGCTTGCCGACCGGAATACCCATGCCGTTGGCGCCGAGGTCGCCAAGGCCCAAGATGCGCTCGCCGTCGCTGACGACGATGATCGCCACGTCACGTCGGGGCCAGTTGGCGAGCACTTCCGCGACTCGACCGCGATCCGCCGCGCTGACGAAGATTCCGTGCGGACGCTGAAAGATGTGCGTGTACCGTTGGCACGCAAGCCCCACCGTCGGCGTATAGACGATCGGCAGCATTTCGTCGGGATTCTCAAGCAGGAGGCGGAAGAAAAGCGCCTCGTTGCGGTCGTGCAGCGCTCTCAGGTTGATGTATTTCTCAAGATCGCTCGACTTGCGGCGGAAGTTCTCGAGCACGCGCCCCAGCTGCTGTTCCTGCGAAGAGACGTGTGCCGGCAGCAGGCCGCGCAGGTGGAAGGCATCGCGCTCGGCTTCGCTGAACGCGGTTCCCTTGTTGAGCGCCGGGTCCTGTAAGAGCGCAATGCCTTTCAGAGGTCTGGAAGGCGTACTCGCCATTAAATCGTCATGCCTTTCCTGCAACATCGCTCATCTCCCCGTCGCTTCTGCTCATTTTGCGAGCGCCATCGCGCCCGCCAGCGCGCGAGTTTTTAGTTTGTTTCGGGAACCATCTTGATCGCACAGCATGGACATTCGGACACGAAGATGCCGCCGGCTACTTGTTCCCATTCGCTTTGAATGCTTCCCCAAACGGCGTGAGCTTGCCACCGCCCGCTGGGCTTTCGTGACATTGTCCGCAAGCCTTCCCGGTTTGTGTCGCGAATGCCGGTGTAGCACTTGCAGGTCGAGAAATAATCAAGGAAGTTGTGCCCGCGATCAGGATTATGGTGGCCGTGCCGCAAACAAGAACGGACGTCTTAATTGCATTCACTGTCATAGTCGTTACTCCGTTTTCGTTCGGTTCGTTGACCGTCTTCTATCTGGACCCGCGACTGTCGGATTTGCGGGCTCTCCGGCAATCCCGTACGTCGCGATGCGGCCGATGCGCTAGAAAGCTACGTTTACAGACCAGTTCGTGGGGATGCAGGTCCACAGCACTTCTTCCCAGACATGGAGGGATGCCAGCAAGAGATCCCCAACAATGCGGTTTGCCAGGTCGCGATTAATATCACTATTACTTGAACTGGGATGCAGCCTTCTCCAAGCCGTTCTTCATCGAGGCCCAGGCCGCATCCACGCCAGATTGCATGTGTTGCCACGCGGATTCATTGGCCGTGCGCACTTCCTGCAATTTGGAGAAAGCGAGATCCCGGTTGGCTCGCATCGCCTTGACCTGCGTGTCATACCTAACGCGAGCTTCGGCGCTTAATTGCTTGCCCTTGGTGTTCAGGCGATCGACCTCCGAGTCCCACTTCTTGATTTGGGATTCCATCGTCGTGCAATACTCGTCTTTCTTACCCATGGCCTACCTCCATTTGAGACTGAGATGGCATTTGTTCACGACATTGCCACACTGCGATGCTGCACAACCGCCCGCAACTTGCAAGTCCGGTGCAAGAACGACGATTGGATGGGGGTTCAGCTCACGGCGATGCGTCGGAAACCGTCCACCCACTTGTTCTAGTAGAGCATCCACCGACAGTGCTTGTCTGTGCGGCGCCGTACATACGGCGACATCTCGCACGGCGGTGGACTGACGAGCGTGCCAGCTTTAATTGGTGAAACCGCTGCAGATGGTCTGCAATCCTTCCTGGCCCAAAGTGATGGCGCTGCCTCAGTAAGGAATCTTGGAAACAACCTCGCGCGGGGTGGCCCGTGGCGATCGATGCGGGTGTGCTGGCGGTCAACCCTGCCTCGTCCTGAGCCTCGTATCGAGCCTTCCACTTATAGAACGCGTTGCGTGATAGGCCGAAATGACGGCGGGTCTGGGCAACGTTCCGTGGCGCAGCGCTAGCCGCGCGAAGTACCTTCAGTCGCCAAGCTAGTACTCGGCTCTGTTCGCTTTTAGTCATGGGCCTCTACTCCTGGGTTGAGAAGTGAGCCAGAATGTCACCTTAGTCTTGGGACTTCACGAGGAGTTCGAGTCCTCCAGCACGACCGCGAGGTTTGTCATGAGTGCATACAGCCTGCAACTGTTCGGCATTCTTGTATCGCTGGGCCTGCTCATCTGGCTAGCGTTTCGCGGCTTCACCCTGCTGTTGGCGGCGCCGGCGGCAGCGATCGTGGCCGCTGCCTTCTCGGGCGAACCGCTGCTCGCCAAGTGGACGCTGACCTTCATGCAAAGTGCGGCGAACTTCGTGCGCAATCTCTTTCCGCTGTTCCTGCTCGGCGGCGTGTTCGGCAAGCTCATGGACGACAGCGGGGCGGCACTGTCCATCGCCCGCACCATCACCGACAAGCTGGGCGAGACGCGTGCGATCATGGCGGTGGTGCTGGCGTGTGCGGTACTCACGTATGGCGGCGTCAGCCTCTTCGTCGTGGCCTTCGCCGTGTTCCCGGTCGCCGATGCGCTGTTCCGGCAGGCAAAGGTGCCGCATCGTCTGATCCCGCCGGCGATTGCGCTGGGCGCTTTCACCTTCACGATGACGGCGCTGCCGGGCACCCCGGCGGTCCAGAATGCGATCCCGATGCCTTATTTCGGTACCACGCTATTCGCGGCGCCCGGTCTCGGCATCCTGGCGTCGGCCATCATGGTCGGTTTCGGTTTGTGGTGGCTGCGCACGGTCGAGACGCGCGCGCGTGCCGCCGGCGAGGGCTACAGTGGTCAGACTTCGGTCCCTGCCGATGATCAGTTGGTACGCGCCAAGGCCACGAACGCCGACAACTTCGACCCTGCCGAACTGCCGCACGGTCAGCAGAGCAAGCAGTTGCCGCCGTTTGCGCTCGCCATCGCGCCGATTCTCATCGTGCTTGTGGTCAACCTCGTCATGAGCTTTCTGGTGCTGCCGCGCGTGGACACCGGGTTCCTCGCCGAGCCGCGATTCAATACCACCCTGGCCGCGGTGAGCGGCGCCTGGTCGGTCGTGACGGCGCTGGCGGTCGCGTCGCTGGTGCTGGTGCTGGTCCATCGCAAGCGTTTGCCGGAGATGCGCAAGACTCTCGATGCGGGTGCCAGTGCCTCGGTGCTGCCGGCGCTCAACACGGCCAGCCTGGTAGGATTCGGCGCGGTGGTGGCCGCCTTGCCGGCGTTCGCTGTCGTGCGCGACGGTTTCCTGGCGGTCCCGGGCGGACCGCTGGTGTCGATTGCCGTCGCCGCCAATGTGATGGGCGGCATAACCGGCTCTGCCTCCGGCGGATTGATCATCGCGCTGAACGCGCTCGGTGAGACTTACGCCAAGCTGGGCGCAGCCGCAGGCATCGACCCGGCGCTGATGCACCGCGTCGCTTCGATCAGCTCCGGCGCGCTGGCCATGCTCCCGCACAACGGCGCGGTCGTTACGCTGCTCGCGATCTGCGGCGCCACGCAGCGCGGGAGCTACCGCGAGATCATGATGGTAGGGCTTGTCGGACCGCTGCTCGCCCTGACGGTCGTGATCGTGTTGGGCAAGCTGTTCGGAGCATTCTGAACATTGCCACCCACGCATTGACCTTCGCTATCGTGCGGTCCATCCACCGTCCACCGGGAGCGCAACGCCAATGAGCTGCGGCACGGCGTGTCGCCTCAGGATCATTCATCAGATGACGGACCCGCGCCATTGCGACTGGCCCGCAGACGATGCTTGAAGGGATATTGCAAGGTGCTCCGCGCAATGGCATGCGAAGCAGTAATGAAAGCGCGCTTCGTACACGCCTCCTTGAAGTACTGCAATAAAGTTGGCGCGCAAGCGACGCCACTACGATGTTACCCCGCGTTTATCTTTACCAGCTGACGAATACCGGGCGCTGCGCTACGATACCGCTTTCGGCATGAAACGCTTCTGGGGCGCATAGCTCGACCCACGCGCGCAAACCAGGCTGTTGGTCAACAGACATGGTACTTCGCGGCGATGGGAAGGCTGAGCAGTTACGGCGGCAATCCGCCTGGCCGGAGGGTTGGGCGCGCCGTCTTGCACGTCAGACGCCTTTAGTCGCCGGGAATTGATTCCGCCCGAGCAGGTCAAACCACGCAATTCACCGAAGGTTCGTTCCTCCGAGAACTTGCGGCTCAGGATCAACAACGGCGAGATATGATGCTTCACGAACTGCTCGACCCCTTCGTGCGCGTATGGAGCGACATAACGAGTGGCGTGCATGCGCCACTTGGGTTCCGCCTGGTTGTTCAACCGCTCGTCGCCCTTTTCTTTGCCGTTCGCGCTGGAAGGGCGGACGCCCGAGCAGGCCGACCGCCGTATTTCTGGGCGGTTGTGAAAGATGTGGTAGATCGGCGGGCCCTGTTGCGTGAAGCCTGGAAGCACGTTGGCAAGGTCTTCATTGTGGCGATCATTATCGACGTGATCTATCAGGTCATCGTCGAACACTGGGTGTATCCGTTCGAAGCGCTGATGGTAGGCGCAATTCTCGCCGTACTTCCCTATTTCATATTTCGCGGCGTGGTCAACCGCATCCTGCGGCGCCGATATCGTGCGACAGAATAACGAGGATCGCCGAAGGCACCGAGTTGACCTGTGAGGCGCACGGTGCCAGCTCTCAGATGAAGCTCATGGGATGATCTAAACGAGCCCAGATCTCGCGTAGTCTATCTGGCCAATGCCGACAGAATTTCGCGACAATCTCATCTTGCGATCTGTAATGCCATGGCGAATGGCGGCAGCGTGGCTGCTGGTCTGCTTCGGGACGTGTGTGGCCGTTGCGCCCGCGCAAGCCGCCGGCGAAGAGGCGCGGGTGCTGATTCTCAACGGCCTGGATCCCTATCTTCCGGCGTATCTGGCGATCGACAGTGCGATGCGCGCGAGTCTCGCCGACGAAATCACGGACGGAGCGGCGCCCCAAAATACGAGGCGCATCGTCTTCTATTCGGAGCCTCTCGATGCGCAACGATTCGCGATCGAACCTCGCGAACCCGAGATTGTGGCAGCGCTAGCCAAGAAATACGGCGCGCTTCACATCGATGTGGTCGTCACCGTCATGAAGCCCGCGCTTGAATTTTACGAACGGCATGGAGACGAGCTTTGGCCGGGGGCACGGCTGGTGTTCCATGGCCTTCCGGACCCCGCCAGCGAGCCGGTGCCGGTTCCACCCAGTGCCACCGGCCTCGTGAACCGGGACGATTTTGAAGGCACCATCGATCTTGCGGGCCGCCTGCAACCGAATGCGCGCCGCATCCTCGTCATCGCCGGCGTGTCTCCATTGGACGCGGAGCTGGAGCGCCGGGCACGGCAGGTATTGTCGACCAAGGCAGGAGCGAAAGCCGTGGAGTTCCTCTCGGGCCTGCCGCTGCCGGAACTGGTCGCGCGGGTTGCGGCGGAGCCGGCGGATACGATCGTCCTCTATCTGACCCAGTTTCGCGACCGCGATGGCCGACCCTACGTGCCTCGCCAAGTGCTGCGGACGATCAGCGATGTATCGCCTGCGCCCGTGTATGGTCTTTTCGAAACTTATGTCGGGTCGGGCGTCGCGGCGGGCAACATGGAATTCTATGCGGACCGTGGGCGTGCCGTCGGCCGACTCGTGCGGGACGCGGTTGACGGCAGGCCGCCCGCACCGGGTCGCGCCGTGTCGAGCGTGCCGAGTCGATGCGTCGCGGACGCACGCGCCCTGGAGCACTGGTCGCTCAACGCGCGGCGCCTGCCCGAAGGCTGCGACATTCGGTTTGTCGATCCTCCCTATTGGCGGCAGCATCTTTGGCTGAGTGCAATAGCGCTGGGAGTCATCGTCGCTCAAGCCTTCCTGATCGGTGCGCTGCTGATTCAGCGCCGCCGGCGCCACGTCGCCGAGCAGGCCGCGCAGGTGCATCGCAGCGTGGCCGCGCACGCTTCACGTGTCGCGGTTGCCGGAGAATTGACGGCGTCGATTGCGCACGAGATAAACCAGCCGCTAGGCGCGATTCTGTCCAACGTCGAAGCCGCGGATCTCCTGTTGCAGTCGGGCGAGGACCGGCGCGACGTGCTGCGCCAGATTCTGGCCGACATTCGCCGGGATGACCTCCGTGCCAGCGAGGTGATACGGCGGCTACGAGGGCTGTTGGCCAGGCACGAGGTCGATCGAAGGCCATTCGACCTCACCGCGGCTATCAGCGAAGTCGCGGAATTGCTGAAGGTCGAGGCAGAGCGTCGACGGGCTCCGATCGCGACGCAGCTTGCGCCCGCGACGACGATGGTCGGAGACCGGGTCCAGATCCAGCAGGTCCTCATCAACCTGCTGCTCAACGCGATGGACGCGATCCGCGACGTCGGCGAGGATAGACGCACCATCGTCGTTGCGCTCGACAATGCCGACGGCCGCATTCGGATCACGGTACGCGATCACGGCCGCGGCATTCCGCCGGAGGAGTTGCCCAAGCTGTTCGAATCCTTTCACAGCACGAAGCACACCGGCATGGGGCTCGGCCTGTCGATTGCGCGCACGATCGTCGAGGCGCATGGCGGCCGCATCTGGGCGGAAAGGGCGGGTGGCGACGGTGCCGTTTTCCAGGTTGAATTTCCTGGCACCGAACGGACAACTCAAAAATCGCGTGCCGAGGTTGCGTCGTGAACACCCCGCCGCTGATCCACGTCGTGGATGATGATGAATCGTTGCGCACGGCGCTCCTGCGGTTGCTGACTGCCGCAGGCTTCGAGGCGCGTGGCTACGCATCGGCCGGCGACTTTCTCTTGCATCCGCCGACCGAGCGGCCCGGCTGCGTGCTGCTGGACCTTCGGCTGCCGGGTCCTTCCGGCCTGGAACTGCAGGAGGCAATGCACGATCATGCGATCGGTCTGCCGATCATATTCATGACCGCACACCCTGACGTTTCTTCGAGCGTTCGGGCGATGAAATCGGGCGCCGTGGATTTTCTGGAAAAGCCGGTCGATCGCGACACGCTGATGGGCGCGCTCGCGCGTGCCGTCGCACGCGACTTGAAGCAGCGCACGGAACGCAACCACGCAAATGAACTGCGCGCGCGATTCGCGCTGCTGACACGGCGCGAGCGAGACGTCTTCGACCGGGTGGCTGCGGGCAAGGCCAACAAGATCATCGCCGATGACCTCGGCATAGCGGAGCGCACGGTGAAGGTCCACCGCGCGCAATTGATGGTCAAACTTGGTGCCGGCTCGTCGGCCGAGCTTGGCAGGTTGGCCGAACAGCTGCGTCAGTTGTCTGTCTGATCCGCGCTGTTCCTCGATAGCCTGAGCCATCGTCCGCCGTCTCTGCCCTTTCGGGCAGATCGCGGTGCCTGAAAGTCCAATTGTCTTCCCGTCCGTCGGGCGCGACGATGCGTGACGGCCGAGCAGAAAGTTTTGGACCATGGCGACAGAAAAGGGCTCCTGATTGTAATGGAACCTTCCAGGAGGGTGCTTGTAGTGGAGGACGACGAGAGCATGAGAGAAGCGATCGCGCGTCTTCTGAATGCAGCCGGCTTTGCGACTGCGGCGTATGCGTCGGCTGACGAGCTGGTGCAGCTTCAAGGAGGGTTGGGATTTGGCGTGAACCAGAATCGCCTGATCTTCGTTTTCACCGACGAGTAAGCGCTGCGCAATTTCGTCGATCAGGGCTGGGAATTCGGCGGCCAGGCCAACCTGTCCGCGATGGCTGGGGGCCAGCCCGCGCGCAATTTGGGAGAACGAAAATGAAAGTTTCGTTACGTACAGGCGAAAGCAGCCCGGTTCGCCGGTGGCAGATTGGCGCATGCGCAGCGGTAGGCGCGCTGTCATTCACGTCGGTGGCTGCGGCAGCCGGTATCAACGGACAAGTGCTCGGCGGCGGCGCGCCGATCGCCAATTCCGCAGTGACGCTTTTCGCCGCGAGTGCGGGTGCGCCAAAGCAATTAGCGCAGGCAAAAACCGGTGGCGATGGGAGATACACGCTCAACGGATTTGCGGCTCCCGATAAGGACAGCACACTGTATTTGGTCGCCAAGGGCGGCAAGTCCGCAGCCGACAAGTCCGGCGGCGACAATCCCGCCATCGCGTTGATGACCGTGCTGAGTAGTACGCCGCCACACAACGTCGTGATCAGCGAGATGACGACGGTCGCGTCGGTGTGGACCCACAACCAGTTCATCGACCGCACCGCAATCAGCGGCCAGCCGCTCCAGCTCAGGATTGCCGCAGGCAACGTGCCGAGCTTCGTCGATCTCGCGACCGGTGGCTGGGGACCGACCATTCAGGATCCGCTCAACAGCGGCCAGACACCAACGATGGCCAATTTCGCCACGCTGGCCGATGCGCTTGCCGGTTGCGTCACGCGCGTGACCGCAGATGCCTGTAGCAAACTCTTCGCGGCGTCGTCAGGGCCGAAAGGCAGTCCGCCTACCGACACGCTGACGGCCGCCGAATCAATTGCACGCTACCCATGGTTCCAGCCGGAACGTCTTTTTGCACTGCTCGACGCGTACTACCCGATCCAGCAGGGCAAGATCATGCGCACGGTTCCATTCATGCCGTACCTGAACTTCGCACCCAGCGCGTGGGTGTTGCCGCTGAAGTTTGACGGTGGAGGGTATCGCGCGGGCGGCAAGGCGATGTTCGACAGCGAAGGTAACCTCTGGGTTGGCGACAACTTCACTGTTGGCTGGCAGGCGCAGGACACGCTATGGCAGGGCAATTTCAGCAAGTTCGCTCCAAACGGCCGTGCGCTCTCGCCGATTACAACGGGCTTCTTCGGCGGCGGATTCGCTGGCGGCACGTTCGGCGCTGCGGTGGATGCCAACGACAATGTCTGGCTCACCAGTTACGGCGGCAAAGCGATCTCGAAATTCGACAAGAACGGCAAATCACTCGCAGGTCCGGACGGTATCACCTTCAACGGCCAGCTCGGCCTCATGCAGGGTGTCATCGTGACACCAGGCGGCGATGTCTGGGTCGTCGGCATCACGAAAAACCAGCTCGTCTATTTCCCCAAAGGTGATCCGGCCAACGGTCGGATCGTTTGCGAAGGCCGATCGGTCGAGCCTTGCAAATCGTTCGTCGGACCGTTCCATCTCGGCATCGACCAGCAGGACCGGATTTGGATCACCAATGGCTTCGGTGCGCATGTGAGCCGCTTTCCGGCATCCGATCCGACCAAGGTCGAGAGATTCAAGACGGGTTACAGCGGCAGCGGCCTCGGCATCGACAGCCAGGGCAACGTGTGGGTGACGAACCGACTGGGCAATTCGGACCGGGGGATGTTCGACATCGTTGAGGACATCGCCGTATTGAAAACGGGCGGCAATGCCGACGAGTCGCTCACCCGACAGATGCTGAAACAGAAGGGTGGCCCTGACGGCGGCAGCGTGACGCTGCTGCGACCCGATGGCACCCAGTATCCCGGCTCGCCGTTCACCGGCGGCGGTCTCCCCGGGCCATGGGCGGTGGCCGTGGACGGTAACGACAACATCTGGATTTCAAACTTCGCCATGCCGAACAGCCCGATAGTGCAGCTGTGCGGTGTGCGCACGGAGAACTGCCCGCCGGGTTTCAAGACCGGCGATCAGATTTCGCCCCCCGGCGGATACGTGGGCGGCGGCCTGCAGATGCAGACCGACATCGCCGTCGGTCCGGCTGGCGATGTCTGGGCGATGAACAACTGGGAGATCCTCGACAGCTGTTTCGGCAATCCATCGGAAGCGCTTTCGACTCGCTGCGGCGGTCAGGGTGTGACAATCTTCTTCGGCATGGCCAAGCCAGTCCGAGCGCCGCAGATCGGGCCGGCGCGCCCGTTCTGACGAGGACGAGCTTTCGGCTCGGGTCGCGCCCCCTGGAGCAACGAATGTCTATCCAAATGAAAAAGACGCAGCTGGCGGGCGTGGCGCTCGCCGCCGCGCTGGCTGTAGCCGTGCCCGCGCAGGCGGAAATGAGCGCCGAGGAACTCGCCAAGCTCGCGCAGAACCCAGTGGGCAACCTGATCAGCGTGCCGTTCCAGAATAACACCAACCTCAACTTCGGGCCGGAGAAGGGGACGCAGAACATCCTCAACATTCAGCCGGTGATTCCGATTGAGGTCGACAAAGACTGGAACATCATCACGCGCACCATCCTGCCGGTCATCTCGATGCCGGCATTGAGTCCGGACATCGGCAGCACGAACGGTATTGGCGACATCGTGTTCACGGCGTTCCTGTCGCCGGCCAATCCCGGTCACTGGATCTGGGGTGCGGGGCCGGTCTTCCAACTCCCGACAAACAGCACCGCGGAGCTCGGCAACAAGAACTGGGGCATGGGCGCCTCGTTCGTGGTGTTGCACCTCGACCACGGTGACCCGTGGGTATATGGGGCACTCGTCAACAACGTCTGGTCGCTGACCAGCAACAAGCAGGGTGGTTCCTACAGCACTGGCCTGATTCAGCCATTCGTTAATTACAACTTCCCGGGGGGCTTCTATCTCACCAGCTCGCCCATCATGACGGTGGACTGGAAAGCAAATAGCGGCCAGCAGTGGGTCGTGCCTATCGGGGGCGGCGTGGGCAAGATCTTTCATCTGGGCAAGCTACCGGTGAATACGCAGATCTCCGCGTACTACAACGTCGTCAAGCCCGATTTCGGCGCGAATTGGCAGATTCGCGCACAGGTGCAGCTGATGTTTCCGAAATAGGTCTGCTGTATGAGGGCAAGTCACGCGCCAAATAGATCTGGACTACGCGCTGATGCCTTCGGGGCGCACATGGCTAAGCGTCGACGGAGTCGAACCATCAGACCGCAAACCTCTCTCGAGTCGTTTGCTTTCTTCGCAGCCATCTTTGTGCGTCTGCGGGAGCGTTCGCGCACCTCCTCGACGGCCTGAGCCATCACCCGCCGTCTCTGCCCTTTCGGGCAGATCGCGGTGCCTGAAAGTCCAATTGTCTTCCCGTCCGTCGGGCGCGACGATGCGTGACGGCCGAGCAGAAAGTTTTGGACCATGGCGACAGAAAAGGGCTCCTGATTGTAATGGAACCTTCCAGGAGGGTGCTTGTAGTGGAGGACGACGAGAGCATGAGAGAAGCGATCGCGCGTCTTCTGAATGCAGCCGGCTTTGCGACTGCGGCGTATGCATCGGCTGACGAGCTGCTGGCGGTGGGACCTATGGAAAATGACGCATGCGTGATCTCGGACCTCAAGCTGCCGGGCATGTCCGGCCTCGAGCTTCTGGCCGCGTTGCGCGCGCGCGCCTGGTGGCGGCCGGTGATTCTGATCACGGCTCACGATTCACCCAGCGTACGCAAAGAGGCCGAGCAAAAAGGCGTCGCCGCCTATCTGGCGAAACCGTTCCTGGGCAGCGCGCTGGTGACCGCGGTCCAAAGAGCCATGGGAACCGCCGGATCGCTATGACAAAGTTTGAATCGAAATCCACTCGGTACGTCGCCACTTCAGGCGCCGTTGTCCTCGATGTGCAAAAACGCTTGCCGGGCGCGCATTCGGGCGACAACTGGATCGCATGTGAGCTAACGTGATGGATTCAGCAAAGCGGGCGCCTGGTGGCTCCGCTCAACGCGAGTCGCTTGGACAGCACGTTTGATGGCGCTAGTACAAGGAGAAACGATCATGGTCAAATTATTTGCTGGAGTTGTCGCAGGGTGCGTTGCGCTGTTCTCGATCGGGGTGCTTGCCGATGATACCGCCCTGATCAACGAGATGAACATGAAGCCGCTGACTTCGGCGCAGTCGGCCCAGCTCAGGTCAGAGCGCGACGCGGCGAAGGCCAAATGGGCTGCGATGACGCCGGCAGAAAGAGCAGCGGTGACGCAGTCCGCGCGAGGCAAGAAGGCGGGCGAGCTGACGGCGCTGGAGCGAGTCGCTCAAAACGACGACATGATGGCGATGACCAAGACCGAAACCGCACAATTGAAGGCCCAGCGCGAAGCCGCTCAGGCAAAGTGGGCGCAGATGACGCCCGAGCAGAAAGCCGCCGTCAGGAAGGCCGCACAGCAAAAGAGGCTTGCCGACATGAATGAGATGGAGCGGGTTGGGCAGAACGACGATATGGCGCGCTACCTTTCATACTGATGCAGGAAGACGGGACTTTCAATCGACAGCAGGACACACGAATGTGGTAAAGACACAGTCCTGCCTCGCAGCTCATGCGGCAAAAATGACAGACTGATCTTATCGACGATGACGATATTTGTTTATCCGGGAGGACGAAGGGTATGAGGTCGCATCCGAGCTTTCGCCGCGCTCGTGTGCTATTGCTGCTCGCAGCGCTCGGATTGAGTGCGTCGGCGCTCGCGCAAACCGACCCGCTCCCTTCCTGGAACGACGGGGTAGCGAAAAAGGCGATCGCCGAATTCGTGCAGGCAACGACTACACAGGGCGGCTCGACTTTCGTGCCGCCCGCCGAGCGCGTCGCAACCTTCGACCAGGACGGCACGCTGTGGGTCGAACACCCGATGTACACCCAGGTGATGTTCGTCCTCGAGCGCGTGCCGGCGCTGGTGAAGGCCAAGCCCGAGTTGGCCAAGGTCGCGCCCTTCTCGACGGTGCTGGAGCTGTTGAAGGGCGACCACGCCGCGATGGAGAAGTTGACGGAGGCCGACCTGCTCAAGCTCCTCGCCGCCACCTCGACCGGCATGTCCGTGGAGACTTTCAGCGCCGAAGCGAAGCAGTGGATCGCCGAGGCCAGGCATCCGCGCTGGAACAAGCCTTACACAGAACTCAGCTACCTGCCGATGCAGGAAGTGCTGAAGTACCTGCGCACCAACGGCTACAAGACCTACATCGTGACCGGCGGGGGCCAGGACTTCGTGCGCGTGTATGCGGAGGCAACGTACGGCATCCCGCCCGAGCAGGTCGTCGGCACCGCTGGCGGTACGAAGTACGGCTACGCAAAGGACGGCAAGCCGTTCCTGACCAAGGAACCGAAGCTGCTGATCAACGATAACAACGCAGGCAAGCCGGAGTCGATCCACCTGGAAATCGGCCGCCGGCCGTATGCGGCGTTCGGCAATTCGACCGGCGACCGACAGATGATCGAGTACACGAAGGCGGGCGAGGGAGCGCGGTTGTCGATGCTGGTCTTGCACGACGATGCCGGGCGCGAGTACGCCTATGGTCCGGCGACGGTGCTGCCGAACACCAAGGTGGGCACATTCACTCAGGCGCTGTACGACGAGGCGAAGACGCAAGGCTGGACCGTCATCAGCATGAAGAACGACTGGAGGCGCATTTTTGCCTTCGAGCAATAGCGGCGCATGACGAGACGGGCTTGGTGGACCAATGAATCGTCGCTGGAGTCGAATCATGAGACGGCAATCCTTTTTCGCGTCACTTGTGCTCGTATTCGCCACGCTTTGCGCAGCAGCGGCGGCGCAAGCGCAGGCAGATCCGGCGAGCAGGCTTCCCGCCGATCCGTGGCCGCGCGTGGTCGACCTGTCCAACGGGCAGGTGCTGGTGTATCAGCCGCAGGTCAACAAGTGGACCGACAATCAGCTCGAGTTCCGGGCGGCGCTCGCGATCAAGCCCACCGACGCGAAGGAAGAGACGTTCGGCGTGATCTTTGCCAGCGCCCGTACGCAGGTCGACAAGGTGCTGCGCACGGTCACCTTCGAGAACATGCGGATCTCAAAGATCGATTTCCCAACGTTACCCGACCATGGCGCTGCGTATGTAGGTGAACTCCAGGCCGAGTTCGCCAAGTCGATTCGCACCATTGTGCTCGACCGCCTCGAAGCTTCGCTCGCGCTTGCGGGCATCAAGCCGCCGACGGTCGCCGTGCAGAACAATCCGCCGCAAGTCATCGTCAGTTATTCGCCAGCGATCCTGGTGCCGATCGACGGCGCGCCGGTGTTGAAGCCCGTGCCGACCGATTCACGGTTCCAGCGTGTGATCAACACGCGCGCGCTGATCCTGCAGGGCGGCGTTGGGCAGAACTTCTATATCCACGTCTACGACGGGTGGCTGACCGCGAACTCGATCAGTGGACCGTGGACACAATCGTTCCGACAGCCGCTTGGGATGGACGAGGCGGCGCAGGCGCTCGCCAAGACCGGCGCGGTGGACATGCTCGACGGTGGTGCGACGGCTAAACCAAAGCCGTCGCTCGCCAGCGGCGTGCCGGCGATATACACCACCCAGGCGCCGACCGAACTGATTGTCTTCAAGGGCCAGGCCGATTTCGCGCCCATCGTGGGGACGCAGTTGCTGTGGGCATCGAACACGACCAGCGACGTGCTGATCGACACCACCAACAGCGACTATTACGTGCTCATGTCCGGCCGCTGGTTCCGGGCCGCAGCGTTGACAGGTCCGTGGACATTCGTTGCCAGCGATGCGCTGCCGCCCGATTTCGCACGCATTCCGCCGCAGTCGCTCGCCGGTGCGGTGCTGCCGACCGTGGCGGGCACGCCGCAGGCTCAGGAAGCGGTGATCTCCAATTCGATTCCGCAGACGGCGACCGTGCCGCTGAAGAACGGACCGACGTTCACGCCGAATTTCGATGGGCCGCCGCGATACACGCCGATTCCGCCGACTTCGATGTCGTACGTGGTCAACTCCTCGGAACCGGTGATCCAGGTCGCGCCGAACAGTTACTTCGCGGTCGTTGCCGGCGTATGGTTCGCGGCGTCGCAAATTACCGGACCCTGGACCATCGCCACTTCGGTGCCCGCGGTGATCTACACGATTCCGCCGTCGTCGGCGTTGTACTACGTGACCTACGTGAAGATCTACGAAGCGACGCCGCAGTATGTCTACGAGGGTTACACACCAGGCTACATGGGGACGGTGGTTTCACCATATGACACGGTGGTCTACGGGACGGGCTACGAGTATTCGCCGTGGATCGGCTCGGCTTGGTATCCGGCGCCGTACACGTACGGTGTCTGGGCCGCACCGATCTACAATCCGTGGGTCGGATACACATTCGGTTTCGCGATGGGTCTCGCGACGGCGGCGTGGATGGATCCGTACTGGGGCTGGGGCGGTGGTGCGTGGTATGCGCCGGGCTACTGGGGCGGGTATCCCTGCTGCGGATCGGCGAGCGCCAATGTGTACGGCCACTGGGGCAACGCGGCGTACTCGGGCACGCGCAGTTGGTACGCGGGGGGAGGCGTCGCAGGAACGAGGTTCTCCGGCTCCTACGCCACTGCGCGCGGGACGACCGGCGATATCAACGCGGGTCGCCAATACAATGCCTGGACCGGTAATGCCTCGCGCGGCTTCGACCGGACGTTCAATACCGCGGCCGGCGGCTCAGGCAACGTCGCGCGCGGCAGCAACTACAACGTGTACACGGGACAGCGTTCGACCGCGAACGCCGTGTCGGCGACGGGCGCGGGCGGCAGCACGTACAGCCGGGCCGGCGCGACCACGGTGGGTCCACAGGGTGATGCCCACGTCGGCGCTGGCTCGACTTATAACGCGAAGACTGGCAGGACCAACAGCTGGGATACCGCGAGCCTTGGCAACAATCACTACGCCGATGTCAACGGCAACGTCTACAGGAACACGGGCAACGGCTGGCAACAGCACTCGACCAACGGGTGGTCAGGCGCTTCCGGCGACACGTCGTGGGCCGATCGTGAATCGCAGGCGCGCGCCAGCGGTGGCGATCGGTGGGGCAACTTCTCGGACAACTTCAATCGCAGCTTCGGCGGCGGTGGTTTTGGCGGCGGCGATCGCTTCGGCGGCTTCGGAGGCGGCGGATTTGGCGGTGGCGGTTTTGGAGGCGGCGATCGTTTCGGTGGCGGCGGATTCGGCGGGCGCTTCGGCGGCGGTGGGTTTGGCGGTGGTGGCTTCCGCGGTGGTGGCTTCCGGCGTTAACTTGATCGTCGACTCAATCGCAAACATTGTAAAGTCAAGAGACAAGTCGTGAAGGACATCCATGGCAGATCGCAATTTATTGTCGCCCCAGACCCGAGACTCCGATCATGACGGAATTGTGTGGGCAAAGGACGTGTTCACAAGTACACTGGCGAGCCCCGTTGGTTGAGCGCTCGCCGACGACTCCGGCCCTGACAACTCCACGCGGTAGCCACGTCCAACGCAGTTCACGGAGAGAGCACGCCAAATGAATAAACGACTCTTTATCGTCCTTGGGTCGCTGTTCGTAGCTGGATTAGTGATCGCGGGGGTGCTCTACCGCAGCTTCCCGGTCCAGATGACCACCTACGGCGGAATGGGCCTGAACTATTTCAAGTCCCTGAACGCGCCGGCAGGCACGGTGAGCACGGAAACGAATCCGGCCTACAAGGCCCCGCGCAGCCGCGGCTTCACCTCCCCCAGCCGACGCCGCGTGGCCCAATGCAGCGGCCGGCGACTGGCCGAGCTACAACAGAACGCCGTCGTCGCAGCGCTACTCCCCGCTCGACCAGATCAACACCAAGAATGTCGCCAACCTGAAGGTGTTGTGCACGTACGACCTCCACACGATCACGGCCTTTGAGTCCGGACTGATCGTGGTGGACAACGCATCTGATCGGCACCACCGAGTTCGAGATTTTCTCGATCAATCCCGCAACTTGTGCCGAGAACTGGCGCACGCACGTGAATTCCGCTGGGGTCACTCTTGCCGGCCAATCGAGGCGCCGCCTACATGGACGGCATGCTGTTTCGCGGCACGCAGGACGGTCGCGTGCTGGCCTTCGATTTCAAGACCGGCAAGCAACTGTGGGACACGACGATCGCCGACCCGAAGCACGGCGAGTCGGTGCCGGCGGCGCCGATTGCCTGGGACGGCCTGGTCTACGTCGGCAATGCGGGCGGAGACTTCAAGGGCGGCAAGGGGCATGTGTTCGCGCTCGATGGAAAGACCGGCAAGATCGTCTGGGAATTTTTCCTCGCGCCCAAGGTCGAGGGCGACACGGTCAGGGGACCGCTGGGCAAGACGCCGCTCGACGCGTCGACCTGGAACAACGCGCCGGGCATACCCATCAGCGGCGCCGGCATGTGGACGTCCCTCACGCTCGACATCAAGAACGGACTGTTGTACGTCCCGGGAGGCAATCCGGCGCCCAGACTTCGCGTCGGGAGCACGCGAGGGAAGCAATCTCTACAGCGACTCGGTCGTGGTGCTCGACGCGAAGACGGGAGACTTCAAGAACAATTTCAAGGTGGTGCCGAAGGACTGGCACGACTACGACGTCTCCAACCCGCCCGATCCTGCTTCAAACCATGGGCGGCAAGCAGCTCATGTCGGTCTCACCGAAGGATGGGCACCTGCGTGGCTACGATCTCGCCACCAACAACCTGCTCTACCGCGTGCCGGTGACGACGATCGAGAACGACGGCCAGGATTTCGCGGTCGGTCAGAACGTGCATTTCTGCCCCGGACCGGTGGGGGGCAACGAATGGAACACGCCGGGCTACGATCCGACCACGAACCTGATCATCACCGGCACGGTCGACTGGTGCGATACCGGTGAGAATCGCAGGATGACAAAAAGCTTGCTGCGGTGCCGATCGGCCAGCCATTCACCGGGATCGCGTACCTGAACCCGATCAACATGTTCGGCAAGGAAGCGACGACCGACAAAGATTGGGCTGGATGGGTCTATGCCACCGACGCCGATAGCGGGATCTGGAAATGGCGCGTGAAGTCCAACTATCCCATCGTCGGCGCCATCACGCCGACCGCCGGTGGCATCGTTTTCTTCGCCGATCTGGGCGGCAACTTCTACGCGCTCGATTCCTCCACCGGCCAGAAGCTCTGGGGCCAGGTGCTTGGCACCGGCGGTGGTATCGGCGGCGGCATCATCACTTATACGGCGGGCGGCTCGCAAAAAATTGCCGTGGCTGACGGCTTCACGATGGTCGCGTGGCCGACGAAGCCCGTGACCGCCAAGGTGGTGATACTGGGTCTCGATTCCGCGACCGCGAAGCAATGACATCTGACGTCGAACAGCAGTCGACCGTGCTGATGCGATGGCGTTCATGAACCGGTGCGCACAATTCGCGAACTATAGTCGCGGGTGACCCATGGAACTCGATCCGGTCTTCCTGTCGCGGCTGCAGTTTGCGTTCGTCATCAGCTTTCACATCATCTTTCCGGCGTTCACGATCGGCCTGGCTGCGTGGCTCGCGACCATCGAGGGCGCACGGCTCGTCACGGGCAATCCGATCTATCGGCGCGTCTTCGACTTCTGGATCAAGATCTTCGCGCTGTCGTTCGGCATGGGCGTGGTGACGGGCGTCGTGATGGCGTTCCAGTTCGGCACCAATTGGGGCGTGCTGGCCGAGAAGACCGGCTCGATCCAGGGACCGCTGCTCGGCTACGAATCGTTCACCGCCTTCATGCTCGAAGCGAGTTTTTTCGGCGTCGATGCTGCTCGGTCGCAATCGCGTGTCGCCGCGCTTCTATTTCTTCGCGTGCTGCATGGTCTCGCTCGGGACGATGTTCTCCTCGTTCTGGATTCTCGCCAACAACAGCTGGATGCAGGTGCCCGTCGGGCACACGATCGTGGACGGCAAGATCATTCCCGCGGACTGGTGGGCGATCGTCACGGGTCCGGTCATGATGGTGCGCTGGCCGCACATGCTGCTTGCCGCGTTCCTGACCACCGGGCATGTGTGTGGCTTCCACGGGCGCCTGGTACATGCTGCGCGACATTCATCGCGCCGAGGCGCGCGTGATGCTGCATTGGGGTCTGGCGTTCGTCGCGGTGGTCATCCCGGTCCAGCTCTTCTTCGGCCATCTGACGGGACTGTACGTGCTGAAGCATCAGCCGGCAAAGTTTGCGGCGATCGAGGCTCGATGGAAGAACGAGCAGCCGGCGTCGGAAGTGCTGATCGGGATCCCCGATTCGAAGGCGGAGAAGAATCTGTTCGCCATTTCGATACCGAAGCTCGGCAGCATGATCGCGTCGGGCAACTGGACGGCGCCCGAGGTCGGGCTGGAATCATTCCCGCGTGAAGACCGGCCACCGGTGGTGATCCCGTTCTTCGGGTTCCGCATCATGGTCGGCATGGGATTGCTCATGCTCGGGATCTCGTGGCTTGGCAACTTCCTGCGCATGCGCGGCCGGCTCGAGACGACACGCTGGTTTCTCTGGGGGACGTTTCTCGCGTTTCCGAGTGGCTTCGTCGCCATCCTGACCGGGTGGTACACCGCCGAAGTGGGGCGTCAGCCCTGGGTCGTCTACGGCGTACTTCGCACGAAGGATGCGGTGACACCGTCGCTCACGACCGGCGACGTTCTCTTTTCGCTGAGCGGCTACGTGCTGGTGTACGCCGTGTTCGTCGCGTTCGGGACGTACTACATCTACAAGCTGCTGCGCGAGGGCCCGACCGGTGCGGCGATGCCCGATTCCGGGCGCTACGCCCAGCCGCCCATGGCCTTCGCGGATGACGCCGCGACCGCCACGGGCAGCAACTTGTCGGGCAGCCGCTGAACCATGGAAGCGACCAATCTCGCCGTGTTCTGGGCCAGCGTCATCGCGCTGTCGATCATCATCTACGTCGTCCTGGACGGGTTCGATCTCGGCGTGGGCGTCCTGTTCGGCTTCACGCGCGACGAGACAACCGCGTGCAGATGCTCAACACCATCGCGCCGTTCTGGGACGGCAACGAAACGTGGCTGGTGATCATCGGCGCAAGTCTTTTTGCGGCGTTCCCGGCCGTCTACGCGGTGTTCCTCGGTGCGTTCTACTTCCCGGTGCTGCTGATGCTTTTCGGTCTCATCTTCCGCGGCATCGCCTTCGAGTTTCGCCAGCGCACCGAGCACATGCGCTGGCTATGGGACTGGGGCTTTTCCATCGGGTCCACCGTGGTCGCATTCGTCCAGGGTGCGGCGATCGGCGCGATGATGAGAGGCATCCCCGTCGTCAACGGTCATTTCGCGGGCCATACATACGACTGGGTCCATCCGTTCCCGATTCTCACGGGTGTTGGCCTCGTACTCGGTTATGCGTTGCTCGGCGCCGGCTGGATCGTCTACAAGAGTGAAGGCGCGCTTCGGGATTGGGCCTACGCGCGCATACCGTGGCTCGTGATAGCGGTCTTCGTGGTCTTGGGCCTCGCATTCACGGCTGCCATGACGCTCGATGCCGGCGCCGTCGCGCAAAGCAATCTGCGGGCGCGCAGTTGGGGCTTCGCGTTTCCGGTCATTGGTGTCGCTGCGTTGATCGGCGTGATTGTAGGCGCACGTGCGCGGCTCGACAGCGTGCCGTTCTTCCTCACGACGTTGTTTTTCGTTGCTGCTTACCTGACGCTCGGCGTGATGTTCTGGCCTTACATGGTCCCGTATTCGGTGACTGTGGCCAATGCGGCGGCGCCGGATGCAGTCTCTGGGATTCTTCTTCTTTGGCGGCGTGATCGTGCTGCCCATGATCCTGATTTACACGATGGGCGTCTATCGCGTGTTCGGCGGCAAGCGTCATCGTGGTTACAGCTAGATTCCATTCGCGAACCCGTCCCCGGGTACTCATCCGCTTCGCAGAGAGCCGACGTGTCGACAGACGCCAGAAGGCGTCGACCGAAACCCCGCCTAACCTGCCGGTGATGAATACCTTGATGGCGGCCGACCGCACCTTGATGTCGTGGACCCGTACGTCGCTTTCGATGCTGAGCTTCGGATTCACTATTTTCAAGATTCTCCAGGCATTTCAGGATACCGAAGGAAAGTTCGTCGTCAGGCCGGAGGTTCCACGCGATGCGGGACTGTTTCTGACGGCGATGGGAACGTTCGCGATGGTGATGGGCACCCTCGAATATTGGCAGACGCTCAGAGTACTCCAGCAGCAGCGGATATTCAGACGCCCGCGATCGCCTCTGATCATGGCAATCATCATGTCGATCTCGGGCATTTTGCTTTTCGTGAGCATTCTCGCGAAAGTGTTGTGAAGTCACTCGCGGATGTCACGGAGCTGAGCTAGCCGCAGGTCCATCTTCTTGTCAGTTCATCGGCGAGTGATATCTCATAGGCGCACACAAGATCCGTTCGGTCCACACAGTACGTTGTTGCACGCGAAGCAGAGTGGTGGAACAGGGTTGCCGCTCTGTCGCTGGTTGTCCGGCCTTCGTTTGTTGTTTTGAACCTGGCCATCATTCAAAGTGAAAGGAAGAGATCATGGCAGCAAAGAAACCCAATATCCTGATTCTCTGGGGCGACGACATCGGGATCTGGAACATCAGCCACTTCAGTCGTGGCATGATGGGATATCGCACCCCTAACATCGACCGCATCGCGAAAGAAGGCGTGACCTTCACCGATTACTATTCGCAACAGAGCTGTACCGCCGGGCGCGCGTGCTTCATCTGCGGGCAGAACCCCATCCGCACCGGCCTGACCAAGGTGGGCATGCCCGGCGCGACGGTCGGATTGCAGAAGGAAGACCCGACCATCGCCGAATTGCTCAAGCCTCAGGGCTACGCGACCGGCCAGTTCGGCAAGAACCACCTCGGTGACCGCGACGAGTTCCTGCCGACGGTACACGGCTTCGACGAATTCTTCGGCAACCTCTATCACCTGAACGCAGAGGAGGAGCCCGAGCTGCCCGACTATCCCAAGGACCCGGCGTTCAAGAAGCAGTTCGGGCCGCGAGGCGTGCTCCATTGCAAGGCCGACGGCAAGGGTGGACAGACGATTGTCGACACCGGCCCGCTCACCAAGAAGCGCATGGAAACGATCGACGAGGAGATCACCGACAAGGCTCTGGCCTGGATGGAGGCGCAGGCCAAGGCGGACAAGCCGTTCTTCCTCTGGTACAACTCGACCGCCATGCACTTCCGCACGCACGTCGCCGCAAAGAATATCGGCAAGAGCGGCCAGGACCCCTACAGCGATCGAATGGTCGTCCACGACGAGCAGATCGGCATGATGCTCGACAAGCTCGATGAGCTGGGCATCGCCGACAACACCATCGTCATGTACTCAACCGACAACGGACCGGAGAACGACACCTGGCCGGACGGCGCTACCACGCCGTTCCGCGGACAGAAGGATTCCAATTGGGAAGGCGGTTGGCGCGTACCATGTTTCATGCGCTGGCCAGGGAAGATCAAGCCGGACTCGGTACTGAACGGCATCGTCTCGCACATCGACATGTTTCCGACTTTGCTGGCCATCGCCGGCAATCCCGACGTGACCAAACAATTGCTCGACGGCTGCACGGTGGACGGGAAAAAATTCAATGTCCATCTCGACGGCTTCAACATGGTTCCGTACCTGACCGGTCAGGTGAAGGAAAGCCCGAGACCAGGCATCATCTACTTCAGCGACGATGGGGAGGTCATCGCGGTTCGGGTCGGCGACTGGAAATTCAATCTGGCGGTGCAACGCGCCAATACGATGAGGCAGTGGGCCGAACCGTTCGTCAAGTTGCGGCTGCCGTACATCATGAGCATGCGTCGCGACCCGTTCGAGCGCGCTGAATACAACTCGAACACCTATCTGGACTGGATGGTCGATCACGTGCCTCAGCTGTACATGATGCAGGCATTCGTCGCGCAACAGATCGCCGACTTTGCCAAGTTCCCGCCGAGGCAGAAGCCCGCTTCGTTCAACCTCGACGCGGTGCTGGCGCAGGTAACTCACCACGGCTGAAGTGCGAAGTTATGTTTGAGGGCAACTGTTCAGATTTGCGCAACCGAGTGACACAGCACGCATGATGGTTGACGTCATCCCGGCGCAGGCCGGGATCCAAGTTGACAGTCAATGATTTGGGCCCCGGCCTCCGCCGGGGCGACGAGGCTACGTGGCTAGGCAAAGCTCAATAGCCGCGCGTTTGGCGGCTCGGCCCTTTGCGGCTTGTTGCAACCAACCCATGCATGGTCCAATCCGTGCATGGGTTCTTTTCTTGCGACGCACGTGTCATGAGAGAGCGCGAAACACCGAGCCGGGATGCGGCAAGCATCGCTGAGGGGGTACGCACCTTCTACGAAGACCATCCCTATCCGCCACCCGTCGATAGCCTCGAGAAGTATCGCGCCTGGCGGGACCCGCTCAAGCGCCGCGCGGAATATCACCTGCTGTGGCCTTCAAGACCCTTGGAGGAAAACCATTCGATTCTGGTCGCAGGCTGTGGGACATCGCAGGCGGCCAAGCACGCGATGCGCTGGCCGGGAGCGCGGGTCATGGGTATTGATTTCAGCGAAACGAGCGTGCGCTGTACCGAGGACCTCAAACGAAAATACAAGTTGGACAATCTCCAGGTGCGCCAGCTTCCGATCGAGCGGGCGCGCGAATTGGAGACGAGCTTCGACCAGATCGTCTGCACTGGCGTGCTCCATCATCTACCTGATCCTGATGCGGGGCTACGCGCCTTGCGCGATCTGCTCGGACCGGACGGGGCGATGAACATCATGCTGTACGCGCCGTACGGACGGGCGGGCATCTACATGCTGCAGGAATTCTGCAAGCGGATCGGTATCAGCGCCACCGACATAGAGATCCGGGATCTCGTGCATGCGCTCAAGGCGCTGCCGTCCGGACATCCGCTGCAAAACCTGCTGCGCGAGGCTCCGGACTTCCGGAACGAGGCAGCGCTCGCCGACGCGCTTCTGCACCCGTGCGATCGTGCGTACTCGGTCCCGCAGCTATTCGACTTTCTCGACCGCGGCGGCCTGAGCTTCAGTCGATGGGTCAGACAGGCAGCCTACAGCCCTTACTGTGGAGCCATCGCGGGGCTGCGCCAAGCCTCGCGAATACAGCAGCTGCCCTTGGAAGATCAGTATGCCGCCGCCGAACTTTTCCGGGGCACGATGCTTCGGCACAGCGTGATCGCGTACCGGGAAGACGCCCCCGATAGTCTGAAACGAATCAGTTTTGCCGGCGACGGGTGGTTGAAGTATGTGCCGATTCGAATGCCAGATACTCTGCGTGTTCAGGAGAAACTGCCTCCCGGGAAAACGGCCGTTCTGATCAATCAGTCACATACGTACCACGATATTTACTTGCCGATCGATGCAGGAGAAATGCGGTTGCTGGACTTGATCGATGGCAACCGCAGCGTTAGCGACATCGTCGACCAGGCGCCGCCATCGTCGCAGACGGCACCACCGCTCGAGGTTGTGCGCGCATTCCTTGAGCAGCTATGGTGGCATGACCAAATCGTGTTCGATATATCGGTGACCAGATAACGAACCCGATGGCGGTGGTCGTCAGCGTGGCGACAGCTTCCGGTGCTAGCCTTGGCCGGTCATTGAGACACGACATGTCATTCGTTGAGATCATTCATCGGGCCATCGAATCTCTCCCGGTGCTGGCACGGTTCGCGATCCTCCTTGGGGTGGCTGTCATCGTTCCGGAGCTGGCGCGCCGTGTCCGCCTGCCCGTGGCGGTGGGGCTTTTGTTGAGCGGCGTCGTGCTCGGACCGCACATGCTCGATGTCATTCCTCGCCAACATCCGGTTGCCGAATTTTTCTCCGAGCTCGGCATGTTGCTGCTGATGTTCTTCGCGGGTCTGGAAATCAATCTGACGCTGTTTAGGGAAAAATTATTCCGGTCGATAGTGTTCGGCGTGATCACGACGACCCTTCCGTTGCTGTTGGGAACGTTCGCAGCCCATTGGTTAGGTTACGCCCTGGTGCCGGCAATCGTCGTCGGATCGCTGCTCGCTTCCCACACGCTTCTCGGAGCGTCCATCGTCGCGTCGCTCGGCGTGAGCCGCCTGGAGCCCATTGTCGTCACGTATGGCGCCACGATGATGTCGGACACCTTGTCGCTGCTCGTGTTCGCCGTTTGCGTGCCGGTGTTCACCAGTGGCTTTTCAGCTTCGGGATTCGCCATTCAGGTCATCGAAATCCTCGCGTTTGTCCCACTCGTGTTGTTCGGGCTGGGCCGTGGCGGTGCGTACATCTTGAAGAAAGTGGAAAACGACGAGGAGACCTATTTCGTTCTGATGCTCGGCATTCTCGCAGTGACGGCGCTGCTGGCCCAGTACATCAATCTGCCGGGTATTGTCGGCGCGTTCATGGCCGGCCTGGCGGTCAATGCGGCAGCGACAGACAAGCCGGCCACCAACAAACTGGAATTCATGGCGAAGACGTTATTCATTCCGACCTTTTTCATCGTAACCGGCTTCCTGATCGACCCACTCGCGCTGGCACGTAGCCTCGCTGACGACTCATTGCTCGCGGTGGGAATCATCGGCGCGCTGCTAGTCGGCAAATGGATCGCGGCAGAGTCGTGCGGTCGTGCCTTCGGCTACACTTCGGCCGCCCGAAAAACCATGTGGTCGCTCACGCTACCGCAAGTCGCGGCGACGCTTGCGGCGACACTTGTCGCCTATCGTACTTTCAACGCGGCTGGCCAGCCGCTGCTCGATGGGCGGATGCTCAACGGTGTTCTGATGATGGTGCTGTGCACGTCGATTGTCGGCCCGGTGCTGACGCAACGCTTCGCGCCGCGCATGTTGGACTCGGCGCCAGATCGCTCGATGTAACGCGCCTGCTGTCGCCGCCGACACGACGATCTATTGAAAATTGCGAAACCATGTGACACCGCATGTATGAATGCTGACGTCATCCCGGCGAAGGCCGGGATCCAAGTACCGCAAACAAAAATTGGGCCCCGGCCTGCGGCGGGCGACAATCTTCATGTAGTTAGGTAAAGCTCAATAGGTCGAATCGCTAGGCCAAGCGACGGCGCACGAACTCAAGTTCATATCGGGGTCCATGAAGAACTTTATGCCCGCCGGACGATGCGCTATCATCGAACGCAAGACACCTCGCTCGCCTCAATTCCGTAGGTGGCGTGACGCAGGTATGCGCCTGCCGCCGTTCGGCCGCCCGTTATAGCTGCGGGGGAGAATTTCGAAGTGAACGATATCGCACGCACAAAGAAGGCCTCGGCGCCCGCGCGCGGGGTCGCCGACGATAAGATGGCGTGGGTTCCCGGCGGGACGTTCCTGATGGGATCGAACGATCATTACCCGGAAGAGGCGCCGGTGCACCGCGTGAGCGTGGGTGGTTTCTGGATCGACAGGTACGCCGTGACGAATGCGGAGTTTCGCCGCTTCATCGACGCCACGGGCTACGTCACGCTGGCCGAACGACCGGCCAATCCCGACGACTATCCCGGCGCGAAGCCGGAAATGCTCCTGCCGGCGTCGGTCATGTTCAAGAAGGCCACGGGTCCTGTGGATCTCAGCAACTACTACAACTGGTGGGAATACGTCCAGGGTGCGAATTGGCGACATCCGCGCGGCCCCAGAAGTTCGTTGCAAGGATTGTGGAACCATCCCGTTGTGCACGTCGCGTTCGAGGACGCGGAGGCTTACGCCAAGTGGGTCGGCAAGCAATTGCCGACGGAAGCGGAGTGGGAATTCGCGGCCCGCGGTGCCCTCGATGGCGCCGAGTATGCGTGGGGCGTCGAATTCACGCCGGGCGGTCGGCACATGGCCAACACCTGGCAGGGGGAATTTCCCTGGCAAAACATGCTGGAAGACGGCTACGAATGGACCGCACCGGTCGGTTCGTTCCCGCCGAACGGCTACGGACTCTACGAGATGGCGGGGAATGTCTGGGAGTGGACCACCGACTGGTATCAGGAGCACGGCAAGATCGAGAAGGCCTGTTGCACGCTCGACAATCCCCGTGGCGGGGATCCGGAACAGAGCCACGATCCGCGCACGCCGGACATACGCATTCCGCGCAGGGTAATGAAGGGCGGCTCGTACCTGTGTGCGCCGAACTACTGCCGCCGCTATCGACCCGCAGCGCGCATGCCGCAGGCCATCGATACGTCGACGTGCCATCTCGGCTTTCGCTGCATCGCGCGGAGACCTGAAGCGGAGAAATTGCCGTGACCGACGGACCGCAGGGCGCATCGCAGTAGCGACAAATACCTGCGGGCTGAAGCTCGTACGAGACGTTGTCGTGGTGGCGTGGGTTGACGCTCATCGCTCGAGCCACTCGTCGACACGATGATCCGACACATCACTTTGCGGAACGATGGCCTCGGGGAACGGTGCGCAACAGGGGCGTCAAATTCCGCGTCACCGCCAAGCCTGTCTGATGTTCGAGCGCACGGTAGCGGCGGACCAATTCAATGCCGGTCGGTGTCAGCGACGTGCCTCCTCCGCGCTGCCCGCCTGCTGCGGTTTGCACCGCGGGTCGTACTAAACACCGGTTCGTCTCATCGACCAGAAGCCATGCACGACGATACGACATTCCGAGCTTCTTCGCGGATGATGTGATCGATCCGGTTTGCTCGATCGCCTCGAGGAGCGCGACCTTACCCGGACCGATGGCCAATTCGGTTTCGTGCCTGCCGTCGCGAATGTGAAATCGTATCTCGGGCTTCATGCATCCTCCGGGCCGCTACGCATAGCCGACACTTCGCTGATCGAAGGAGACGGCCTTGACCAGCGCATAGAGTTCCTGGCCGGTACGAATTCCAAGTTGCTGATAGGATCGGCGCGTAATGCGCGCGACCAGCGTCGCACCGCCGACCGCGAGTTGCACATCGACGATGGGCCCCGTCTCCTCGCTGATGGCCGTGACCTTGGCGAAGAGCACGTTGAGTATACTTATTTCCGCCGGCCTACCGATGGAAAGCGACACGTCGCGCGCTCGAACGCGCGCTCGAACGCGTTCGCCTAGGGTCGCATCGAGGTGCGGCACGAAGAGCTCGCCTCCGTCGAAGGCGAGCAACGTCAACTGATCTTTCGCATCGTGTGCTGCGACGTGCGTGTCGAGAACCGATCCCGCTTCATAACGACCGGTCGCCGGCCTCAGGTCGGGGCGGCCCATCACTTCGTCGACGTCGCCGACGGCAAGACACTTTCCGTCTGAAAGGACCACGACCGTGTCGGCGAGGCGCGTGATCTCCGTGACCGAGTGGCTCACGTAGACGATCGGGATGTTGAGTTCGTCACGCAGGCGCTCGATGTAGTCGAGGATCTCCGACTTGCGCGGTATGTCGAGTGCAGCGAGAGGCTCGTCCATAAGCAGAATACGGGGTTGGGCGAGCAACGCGCGGCCAATGGCGACACGCTGCTTTTCGCCGCCCGATAGTGCCGCTGGCTTCCTCCGCAGAAGCGCGTCGAGCCCAAGCAGCTCGATGACACGATGCTCTTCAATGAATCGCTCCGCAGGCGCGCGCAATCGCTGTCCATAGAGCAGATTGGATTGCACGTCCATGTGCGGAAACAGCAAGGAATCCTGGAATACGTAACCGGTTCGCCGTTTTTCCGGTGGCAGATCGACGCCCCTTGACGCATCGAACAGCGAGACACCGTTGATGCGAATGGCGCCACTTAGCGGAGTGGTGATTCCCGCGACCGCGTTGATCACGCTGCTCTTGCCGGAGCCAGAGCGGCCGAAGAGCCCTACGATCGGCGCCTCTGCGGCGAATCGCACGGCGAGGTGAAAGCCACCCAGTTGCTGCTGGATGTCAATCTCGATCATCGCCTTGCATCCGGTTGGAGCGACGCGTGAGCCATTCCGAAGTCGCCAGCGCCGCAATCGACAGGATCACGGCGATGATGCTCATCCGCAATGCCTGGCTCTCGCCGCCCGGAACCTGAGTGAATGTGTAGATGGCCAACGGCAACGTCTGGGTCTCGCCGGGAATGTTCGAGACGAAGGTAATTGTGGCGCCAAACTCGCCCAGGCCTCGCGCGAACGAGAGGAGTGTTCCGGTGATGATTCCAGGCAACGCAAGCGGCAGCGTAATCGATGCGAAGACCCAGAGGCGCGATCCGCCCAGTGTTCGTGCTGCGACCTCGAGCCGCTGATCTATTGCTTCGATCGACAACCGAATCGCTCGAACCATCAAAGGAAAGCCCATGATTGCGGAAGCCAACGCGGCGCCGGTCCAGCGAAATGCGAATACTATGCCGAACCATTGATCGAGCAGACTGCCGATGGCTCCCCGCTTTCCAAACAGCACCAGCAGCGCGAATCCTACGACGACCGGTGGCAAGACGAGTGGCAGGTGGATGATCGCATCGACCAGCGTCTTTCCAGGAAAGGAAAGTCGCGCCAAACCGTGCGCCACCACGATTGCCAGGGGCAAACTGCAAATCACGCTCACCAGTGCAACCCGGAGACTCAGCGCAAGAATGCCGAGTTCCTCCGGGCTGAGTTCGAACATGGCTTACTGATCCAAACCGAAGCCGTATTTCTCCCAGACTGAGCGTGCAGGCGCGGACCTTAGAAAGTCCAGTAGCGGTTTGGCTGCCGGGTGACTTGCCGGAGGCAAGCAACGCCGCGGGATAGATGATCGGCGGGTGGCTGTCGGTCGGAAAGATATCGACGATTCGCACGCCCTTGTCGGCAAGGGCATCGGTCCTGTACACGATGCCGAAGGGCGCTTCGCCCCTCGAAACCAGCGCCAGTGCGGCGCGCACGTTCTCGGCGCGGGCGACCTGCTTCTCGACGCTCTTCCAGACTCCTAGCTTCTCGAGGGCGCTCTTGCCGTATTTGCCCGCCGGTACACTGTCGGGATTGGCCATGGCGAGCTTCTCCTTGCCCAGCGCCGTAGCCAGACCGAAATTCGGACCGATCTTGAGCGTCGACCCGCTCGATGCCGGCGCGATCAATACGAGCGCGTTGCGCAGGAGGTCGAACCGGGTATTCGGCGCAAGTAGACGTCTTTGATCCAAGTAATCCATCCAATCGAGGTCGGCAGAGATGAAAACGTCTGCCGGCGCGCCGGCCTCGATTTGCTTCGCCAGCGCATTGCTCGCGCCATACGAGACGATGACCTTGTTGCCAGTACTGGCGTCGAAACGCCTGGCTTGGTCGTCCATCGCTTCTTTCAGACTGGCCGCCGCAAAAACGGTAACGTCGGCCGCCAGGACCAGAGACGACGTCGCCGCCAGCAGACATGTCGCCAGGGCGAGCGATGATATGGCGGCCGGTATCCCGGGCAGTATCGCAACCTTTGGCCAGCGCATGCGAACCCCTCAATACGATGCTGTAAGCGTAATATACAGCCGTATATTTCCCAGGCGCAAGCAAGCCACGCCGCCGGCCACGGTACGGCCCGGCGAACCTCCGCTGGCCGTGCGGCGCGCGTGCGCCGCGTTCGATTCCTACCAATTCGGGCTCGACTGCGGCAAACTGCTGCCGCGACCCGAAACCATGACCCCGCTTCATTCGGTCCGAGCGCAGGTGGAGATTTGATGTCACGAGAGGTGCCCGGCGCCAAAGATGTGCGCATGCATGGATTCAGCCAGCGCTCTGAGGTCGGCGCTGTGCTGCAGTGGATCGACAAGCACGCGCGTCGCATGGGACGGACGCTCGTGTCGCTGAATGAGGCGTCGGGTCGCGTTCTCGCGGAGCAGGTCGTTGCCTCGATCACGTTCCCGCTTTCGATCGCTCAGCCATGGATGGCTACGCGCTGCGTGGTGCAGAATCGTCGGGAGCGAGCGACTACAATCCGCTCGTCTTCGCGGTGATCGGACAGGCATTGCCCGGGCGACCATTCGAGGGCGCAGTGCCGCCGGCGACAGCGGTCAGGATCATGACCGGCGCTGCGATGCCCGCCGGCGCCGATGCGGTCGTACCGGCCGAATATGCCCGCGAAAAGTCGGGTCTAGTCGAGGTCACGCTCGCCGTCGCGCCGGGCAAGAACATCGGACATCGTCGGCGAGGATATCCAGGCGGGCACGCCGGTGCTGGAGGCCGGTCGACGATCTGCGGCCGCAGGACCTCGGCTTGCTTGCGTCGCTCGGCATCGCACAGATTTCGGTGTTCGAACGGCCGCGCGTGCGCATCATCGTCACGGGCAACGAGGTGGTCAGTCCGGGCGGGCCCAAGGGGGAGTATCAGATTTACGATGCCAATTCGGCGATGCTGCGCGGGCTGGTCGCGCGCGATGGCGGTACCGTCGAGTCGCATCACAAGCTCGGCGACGATCCGGCGCAGATACGCGATGCACTGATCGCGCCGGGCGCGGATGTGATCCTGGTCTCCGGCGGCTCCAGCGTGGGCAGCGAGGATCACGCGCCGCGCCTCCTCGCGGAAGTTGGCGAGCTCGCCATCCACGGCGTCGCCATGCGACCGTCGAGCCCTGCGGGCATCGGTCGCATCGGCGATGCGCTCGTCTTCCTGCTTCCCGGCAATCCGGTTTCTTGCCTTTGCGCGTACGATTTCTTCGCCGGACGTGCGATTCGGCTTCTCGGCGGGCGGCGTCCGGATTGGCCACATCGCACTCGGCAAGGTACCGTCGCCCGCAAGATCGTCTCTGCCATCGGACGGGTCGACTACTGTCGCGTCCGCTTTGCAGACGACTAGGTCGAGCCTCTCGCGCTCAGTGGTGCGTCGATCCTTTCGTCGACGACGCGCGCCGACGGCTTCGTCATCGTTCCTGCCGAAAGCGAGGGCTACGGCCCGGCACGACAGTCACCGTGTATCTCTACGACTGAGGCACCGATGGCCACGCCCACCGATGCAGCACGATCCGCGTCAGACGCAGTTCCTGACCGTCATCACTCGCGACGAGGCGACCGCGCGCTTCCAGCAGCATCTGAAGCTTAGCCCGCTCGGCACGCGAGAACGTACCGCTCGGACGACGCGCGTCGGCCGCATACTCGCAGACGACATCCTTGCGGCGGTCGACGTGCCGGGCTTCGACCGGTCCAACGTCGACGGCTTCGCGTTGCAGGCGACGGTCACCTACGGTGCGATGGAGGAGAGCGGCGCGCACGCTGGCGCTCAACGACGAGGTGCTCTCGCCGGGCGTCGCCCCGCGTCAGACGGTCACCGCGGGCTCGCGCAACGACGATCGCCACGGGCGGCATGCTGCCGCGCGGCGCCGATGCGGTCGTGATGGTCGAGCACACCGAAGCTTGCGACGACGGAGCCGCCAAGCTCGAGATAAAGCGCGCGCCGCCGTGCCGGGCGAGAACGTGAGCTACGCCGGAACGGACATCGCAAACGGCGAGACGGTGCTGCGAGCCGGGCAGCTGCTGACCTCGCGCGAGATCGGCGTGCTTGCGGCGGTCGGGCTCGCCGAAGTCGTCCGTCTATCGCCAGCCGAAGGTTGCCATTCTTTCGACCGGCAACGAGATCGTGGCGCCAGGCGCGCCGCTGCGACCCGGCGCGGTCTACGACTCCAACGCGGCGATCATCGGTGCGGCGGTGGAGGAGCTCGGCGGCGAGCCCGTGCAGCTCGGCATCATCCCCGACAACGACGAAGCGCTCGCGGCCGCGCTCGCGCAGGGCCTGCAATACGACGTCGTCGTGCTCTCCGGCGGAACGTCCAAAGGGCGCGGGCGACCTTGTCCTATCGTGTGGTCAGCCGGCTGCGCGACCCGGGCGTCGTCGCCCATGGCGTCGCGCTCAAGCCGGGGAAGCCGATCTGCCTCGCGGTCACTTCCGGCAAGCCGGTCGTCATCCTGCCCGGCTTTCCGACGTCGGCGATCTTCACGTTCCACGAGTTCGTCGCGCCGGTGATTCGCGCGTATCGCCGGTCTGGTGCCCGATCGCCGGCAGACGGTCACGGCGACGCTGCCGATGCGCGTGAATTCGGAGCGCGGACGCACCGAATACCTGCTCGTCGGGCTGGTGCACGCGCAGGCCGGGCTCGCCGCGTATCCGATGGGCAAGGGCTCCGGCTCCGTCACCGCATTCAGCGGCGCCGACGGCTTCATCACGATCGATCAGCACACGGAGATCGTCGATGCCGGCTCGACGGTCTCCGTGCAGCTGCTCGGTCACAAGCTCGAGCCGGCCGACCTCGTGATCATCGGCAGCCATTGCGTCGGACTCGATTTCCTCATCGGGCAAGCTTCTGCAGAAGGGCGTCCGCGCGAAGGCGCTGTACGTGGGCAGCATGGGCGGCCTCGCTGCAGCCAAGCGCGGCGAGTGCGATATCGCAGGCATCCACCTCATGGATCCGCAGACCGGCCAATACAACCGGCATCTGCTGACCGACACCCTGACGCTTGTTCCCGGTTATGGTCGCATGCAGGGAATCGTCTACCGTCCAGGCGATGCGCGCTTCGCTGGCAAGAGTATCGATGGCGCGCTGGCGTCGGCGCTGCGCGACCCCGACTGCACGATGGTCAATCGCAACACCGGCAGCGGCACGCGGATCATCGTCGACAAGCTGCTCGGCGATCGCCGTCCACCGGGCTATGCGGTGCAGACGAAGTCGCACAATGCAGTTGCGGCCGCGGTGCATCAGGGACGAGCGGACTGGGGCGTGGCGATCAATACGATCGCCGATCAATACGGATCTCGGCGTTCATCCCGTTGCAGGAGGAGCGCTACGATTTCGTGGTGCCCAAGGCTCGCCTCGAGCGAGCCGCGGTGCGGATGTTTTGCGAAATCCTCCAGGACCCGATGGCCCGAAAGGCGTTGAGTGCCCTCGGCTTTGACGTGTCAGTGGCAGATCACGTGTCGACGGAATGACTCATCGCTAAGGCTGGTCACGCGCTTCGAGATCGACGTCTACGCGCGACCCACTCGTGCACCAATACCGTGGCCGCCGCCGAGCCCTGCTGAGCTTTACGCAAGTGACTTACAAGTTTCCGTCCCTCTTCGTCATCCCGGCGCAGGCCGGGATCCAAGTTGGTGTCCGGCGAAAGACGAACTTGGGCCCCGGCCTTCGCCGGGGCGACGATCGATTTGTCACTCATATTGGTAAAGATCAATAGGGACAGACGTAGAGTCTCGGGCCCACGCTTCCGACGCCGAGCGACAACGAATCTGTTCAAGCACCGATCGCCTCGAGCGCACGGCGCGAATCGGAGACCCAACCGAATATGCCACCCTGCGCCTTGATCATCTCGAGCGCCACGCGCTGGAACTCGGGGAAATACGAGCCGACGCAATCGGACAGCACCACGCAGTCGTAGCCACGGTCGTTCGCCTCGCGCACGGTCGTGTTCACGCACACCTCGGTCGTGACACCGCAGACGATCAAGGACTTGATCCCGCGATTGTGGAGGATCAGGTCCAGATGCGTGGCGCAGAAGGCGCCTTTGCCCGGCTTGTCGACGACGACTTCGCCCGGCTTCGGGTAGAGCTCCGGCACGATGTCGTGACCGTGCTCGCCGCGGACGAGGATGCGACCCATGGGTCCGTGATCACCGATGCGTTTTGCGCCACGGCCGCGCACGATCTTGTTCGGAGGGCAGTCCGCGAGATCGGGGGCGTGCCCCTCGCGCGTGTGGATGACCATCATGCCGCTCCTGCGGGCGGCGTCGAGCACGCGTTTGCAGGGTGCGATCACCGCCTGCAGCGGCGTCACGTCGTTGCCGAGCGCTTCGCCGAAGCCACCGGGCTCGACGAAGTCGCGCTGCATGTCGATGATGACCAATGCGGTCGTGCGCGGGTCGAACTCGAACTCGTATGGTTCCGCGTCCATCATCTTCGGATCCATCGTGCCTCCTGCTTGTCTAGCCATCGCCATATCAGGTGTTCGCCTTCGCGTCAGGATGACCCACGGCGAGCACGAGGCAGGTCGCGCCGAACATCGCATAGCCCAACGCGACCGCTGGCGACACCGCCCAGCCGAGTTGCGAACCGTGGATGAGTCCGAAGAACGCGAGGATGGCGCCGGCAAAGGCCCAGACCGCGGCGGTGCGCAATCGACTGTCGATGATGAACGCCGCGATCGCACCCAGGACCATGCCGGCCAGCACGGAGCCGCCGCCGAGCGACTCCAGCCCGCGGTAGAGCACGCCGGTCGCGGCGAGCTTTCCAGCGCCGACTTGCGCTGCCGACGTACCCGCTGCCGCGAGCGCACCATCGATCTGTGTCTTCGCCCACTCGGCGATATTGGGAATGATCGCAAGCACGACGGCCGGGGCGTGCTTCGAGGGAGTCGCCTGGAAGGCCTGCGCGCCGATCACCAGCCCGATGTACAGCAGGATGGGCAGGATCGCCACCAGTGGGATCAGCGCGAGCAGCAGCGCAGTGAGTCCCAGGAAGCAGACGAGCGCGATCGCGATTCCGGTTGCCAGCGAGTAGCCGATTCGGCCGCCAACGGCTTTCCAGCCCGGATGCCCGATGTACACCGCGGGAGGGAAGGGGCTGCCAAGCATCGAGCCAACGACAGCACCCAGGCCGTCGGCCAGGAGAATTTTGCGCAGATTGTAGTTGTCGCCCGCGGCCGACGCGCTTTCGACGTTGTTCATCGCTTCGGTGAAGTTGTACACGCCGAGCGGAATCGCGGTGGCGAGTAGCGGCGCGACCTGAGCAAGTCCCTGCCAAACGTCGGTCGAGAACAGTGGCAAGCGCAGACCGAATTGCTCGAAGGACTTGGTCACCGCCGCCGGCTGCATGTAGTCGCTCCATCCCAAGAGCGACACCACCCAGCCGATGATCGAGCCGACGATGACGGCGGCGAGTCCGCCCGGCACGCCGCCCGGCAGCCGGATGTTGGCGGTCCACGAGATCAGTACGAGGGCGAAGCAGACCAGGCCGATCCACGGCACCTCCCACATCTGGAATGCGGGGCGCATCGAAATGAATGCAATCGATATTCCCGCGAGCGTGCCCAGCATCGCCGCACGCGGAGTTATCGCGCGAATGGCCGGCCCGACGAACGCGCCGGCGAGCACGATGACGCCAATGATGAAACACCACGCGAGTCCGGCGTGCCAGGCGATGATCGGGCTCTTGGTGGTCAGATACGTCGGCAGCATGATGAGGAAGACGACGATGAACATGTGCGGGACGCTCGGACCATAGGGCATCGCGGTGACGTCGCGGCGACCCTCCTTCTTGCTGAGCTGCCAGGCAAGGTAGGCGTAGAAAATGTTACCCAGCGGCAACGCGATGCCGAGCGCCGGCAGGATGCGACCGAAGACCGTGTCCGGCGGCAACTGGACGACGCCGAGGCACAACCCTGTGAGCACGATCACGTTGAGCAGCACGTTCGTGAATAACCCGAAGAAGCCGTTCAAGTCGCCGATGACCCAGAGTCGAGGACCTCCGGCTTGCGTCGCTGATGTCATGATTCATGCCTCCCTATTGATCTTTACCAATATGAGTGACAAATCGATCGTCGCCCCGGCGAAGGCCGGGGCCCAAGTTCGTCTTTTGCCGGACGACCCACTTGGATCCCGGCCTTCGCCGGGATGACGAAGACGGGACGAAACTTGTAAGTCATTTGGGTAGCGCTCAGTAGGTTGCGCGATATCATCGCTTCGACGCGATATAGGCGCGCCAGCCTCCGAACGCCGTGATTTCGCGCTGGCCCTCACACAGGAAGGGCTCGCCGAGAACACCGAGCACGATCGATCCATCGCGCAGGACCACCTTGCCGATCGCAAGCCCCGGTGGTTCCGCGAGCAGGATGCTGGCGAGTCCTTCGACCGGCACGCTCCAGAGCTCCAGCGCCACACGGCCGCCCTCGCCGGGCGTGCGCAGCATCGCTGGATGGCGGTCGCTGATCGACCAGATTCGATAGCAGGCGTCCGTCTCGTCCTCGCGCACGAAGGTCGCGCCGGCATGGAGAAGGTTGGCATTCAGCTCGAGTCCGCGCATCAAGGTGCCGTTGACGGCCAGCAGGGTTGCGTTCATGGTCGTTTTGGAGCTCGATTACCGGGCTTTACCTCACTGCGTGACACAGCCACAAGCCACGTCGTCCCGGCAGAGGCCGGGGCCCAATCTCTGGCTATGAAATTGGATCCCGGCCTGCGCCGGGATGACATCAAAATTCATACGTGCTGTGTCCATCGGTTTCGTAATCTCAATAGGCCTCGATCCACGTGCCGGTCTCGCCACGCAACGCGCGTGCGATGTTTTCAGTGTTGGTGATCACGCCGCGTCCGCCCGGGCGAGCGCTGATGAACATCAGCAGCGCTTCGATCTTGGGCCCCATGCTGCCTTCGCCAAAATGCCCTTCGGAGGCATAGCGCCGGACCTGCTCGACCGTGACACGGTCGAGCCATTGCTGGTCGGGTTGGCCGAATCGAATAGCGACCCGTTCGACGCCGGTCGGGATCATCAGCAGATCGGCTTCCAAGTCGATCGCAAGCAGAGCGGAAGCCCGATCCTTGTCGATCACGGCTTCGACGCCTTCCAGCTCGCCGCCGGCGGTTTCCTCGACCGCAATGCCGCCGCCGCCGCAGGCGATGACCAGGACGCCGTCGCGCACCAGCTTCGAGATGATCGCGGTTTCAACGATTCGCACGGGCCGAGGCGATGCGATGGCGCGTCGCCAGCCGCGATTGGAATCCTGCATCACGGTCCAGCCAAGCTCGCCGGCGAGGTGTCGCGCCACTTCCTCGCTCATGAACGATCCGATGGGCTTGTCGGGATGCATGAACGCCGGATCGTCGCGATGGACCAGCGTTTGAGTAACGACGGTGACGACGGGTCGGTCGATTCCGCGTCCGCGCAGGACGTTACCCAGCGCATTCTGGAACATGAACCCGATGGCACCCTGGGTGTCGCCCACCGCGTACCGGACCGGAACCGTGGGTACCTGTCCGTCGGCTATTTCGGAGCGCCGCAGGATGAATCCGACCTGAGGCCCGTTGCCGTGCGTGAGCACTACGTTCCACCCTGCGGCGATCATTTCCACCACATGCGCCGCCGTCGCGCATACCGCGTCATATTGGTCGTTGAGCGCGGTATGCTGACTGTCGCGTATCAGCGCATTGCCGCCCACTGCAACGACGGCGACCGGGATACTCATTGCCGCTGGTGCATCGATCGAACGCTGGCGGCGAGCGTCTTCACGGCAGCCGCGAAGCACGCCATCGGCGCGGTCGTAACCCCGGCGCCGATCTGGCCGACGCCGGGTTCGCGATGCGCGATTCCACTGTTGATGACCGGCAATATGCCGCGGTCGACGACTTTGCGCGCATCGATGCCTGCAGCCACCGCAGCGAAATCGAGCGACGGCAGGGTGAACGACGGGTTCGCGCCGAGCGTGATCGCGCGCATGCGCAGGCTGTGATGGGTGGCATCGGCCGCGGTGCCGCCGACGAACTTCACGATGGCAGGTGCCGCCGCCATCGCAAAGCCGCCGACGCCGGCAGTTTCCGTGATCGACGAGTCGCCGAGGTCCGCAGCGGCATCGGCCCGCGAATACCCGGGGAAGTACAGGCCCTCCACCGGATTGGCAGGCGCCTCGAACCACTGATCGCCGGTGCCCGATAGCCGAATTCCGAAATTGACGCCGTTGCGCGACATCGCCGTGACCATCGAGCTGGCCGGCACGCCGGCGGCCGCATCGAGCATCACCTTGCAGGCGGCCATCGACAGGTTGAGGAAAAAATGATCGTTACCGGCGATGAAGGCGAGCGCCGCCGAGGATTTCCCGCGCGATACTTCGGTTTCCAATAGCGCCGGCGCAAGCTGCTTGAACAGCAGCGAGGTCGCCGCTGCATTGCGATTGTGAACTTCGTCGCCCATGTTCAGTGCCTGCGCCATCAACGACTTCAGCTCGACACCTCCCAGCTGCGCAAGCGCTGCCCGCAGCGCCGGCGCGAGGTCGCTCGCGATCCAGCGCAAGCGGTCGACGACTTCGCGATTGTTGGCACCGAAGCGCAGGACCTTGCCGAGCCCTTCGTTGAAGTTGCTGTAGGCGCGGTTTCCGGCTCTCGTGTTCTCGACGACCCAGACGGGCATCGACGGACTGATGATTCCCGCCATCGGACCAACTGCGCCATGGTGGTGACAGGGTTCGAGTTCGATTTTTCCCGTGTCGACGAGGCGAGCAGCGTCCTCGATCGAATCGGCCCAGCCCTCGAGGATGACAGCGCCCAGCACCGCGCCTCGCATCGGACCGCACATCTGTGGCCACGCGATCGGCGGCCCGGCATGAAGTATCAGGCGGCGAGGCGATGCCATGCCTGGGACTACCCGCTGTGCAACTCCGATGTCGACCAGCACCGGATGCGCCTCGAGGAAACGCGCATAGGCAATTGCATTCGCCTGCTCGATCGCTGCATCGCCAAGCACCTGCGCGAGCGCCCACGCCGCGTCGCGGTCGCCGTGCGCCGGCGGCTGCCACGCGATCGCGGCGCACTGCCCACCCGCGGCGACGATGTCGTCGCCGAACCCGGCGAGCCCGACGTTCACGACCTTCAGCGTATCCTTGAACAGCGTCTTCATTCTGTCGTTCGCAGTCTAGCGCCGTACCCGGCGCAGAGCCACTTCCGCGGCCAGGGCTGCCGCGTGAATGTTGCTCTCGGCGACGAGCACCCCGGAGGCGGCGAGCTTTTCGATCTGAGCGGCTCGGTTTTGTGGGTCGCCTTCGGTTCCACACACGTGGCCGATCATTATCAGTGTGCGGCCTTGCGTCGAGGCCGCTTGCTCTGCCTCGCGCAGCGCATCAGCGAGCTCGTCGGCCGGGTCCGGGTGAGCACCGTAACCCAGCACGACGTCGAAAAGAATCACGGCGATAGTGGGATCATTCGCCGCTGCGCGGACCGCGGCGTTGCGCAGCGAAGGATCGATCATCGGATGCGGACGTCCTCGCGTGTACTCGTCGTCTCCCATGTCGATGAACACATGACCCTCGGCGCGTCCATCGAGGGGAAGCGCACCATGCACCGGAGCGTTCGAGCTGCAAGGCAGTTGTCGCTTCAGGAACGCGAGCTGCGTCTCGTAGCAGAACGTGCCGCCGGAGAACAATCCGCGAACGGCATACTGTGTTGTCGCGAGCCCATCGAGCAGACGTTCCACCCGAGCAAGCGCGCTCGCCGTCAGTGTCGGGTTGGACGCGGGCCGCGTGCCCCCGCTCGCGAGCGCAACGGCGATGTCGGCCGCGTCGGCGAGCGATTCGGCCGCATGAAAACCAGTGCGCCGCGCGAGATCGGGCGCCGTGCCCAGGAAATGCACAACCGTAGGCTTGCCCGTGCCGATCGCGAGGTCCATGATCTTTGCATCGATCGCCGGTGACGGCGGCTTCGACATCAGAACGATCACGCGCGTTTGCGCATCGTCGGCCAGCGCACGGAGTCCTTGAAGCATCGTCGTGCCGCCGATCTCGTCGCGAAGGTCGCGTCCGCCCGTTCCGATGGCCTGGCTGATGCCGGCACCAAGGTTATGGATGCGGCAGGTGACCTCCTGCAAGCCGGTGCCGGACGCGGCGACCAGGCCGATGGCGCCGCGCCGGACGACGTTGGCGAAACCGAGCGGGATGCCATTGATGATCGCGGTGCCGCAATCGGGACCCATGACCAGCAGGTCCCTTTCCTGCGCATAGGCCTTGATGGCGCGTTCCTCGTCGATGCTGACGTTGTCCGAAAACAGCATCACGTGCAGTCCGAGCGACAGCGCCTTCAGCGCCTCGGCGGCTGCGTAGTCTCCAGGCACTGAAATCAGGGCCAAGTCGGCATCGGGCGCCTGCTCGACGCCCATCGCAAGACTGGTCACGGGCAACGAAAAGTCGAGCGGTTGTTTATGGTCTGCGGCTTGCGAATCCTTCAGCATCGCCAGCGCAGCGTCGATCGCCTCGCCACAGGCGCCCGGGTCGCCTCGGACGACCACCAGAAGGCACGATGGGTCGACGTCGGCATCGACCGACAGATTTGCGTGTTGCAGCTGCGCGAGGTTTGCAGGTGTCGCCATGATGCAGGACGCATCAAGGATGCCGGGCCGCTTCCGCAGCGTGGCGCCGAGCTGCATCAGCGCGACCGAATCCTTGTAGAGGTCGGCGAAGATTCTGAACCGGGTTTCAGTCGTCACGACAAACCCTGCGCGGGCAATGGCGGATCAAGCCATGCGAAGACACCGGACAGCAACCCGGCAACCAGATCGGCCCCCGAGGTAGCGCCCAACGCCAACGTATCGTCCACCGATTGCTGGAGCGAAGTAACGTCGTTCGCCGACAGCAGCGCGTCACGCAGGCGATGCAGATCCGCGGTGAAATGGCCGTTCGCCGCCAGGCGCAGATGATGCGCCGCAATCGGGGTCGTCGTGGCCACCTGCGCGCTTATGGCTGCGGACAGGCGCCTCAGGAAATTCGTGCGAATGGAGGATGTGGCAGCGAGAACGTCGAGCCCGCTCATCAAGCCGACGAGGAAATCATCGCCGGCGGGCGTCAGCCCTTCACCCCAACCGATCAATCGGGTCGCTTCGGGCAATGCCGCTTTGAAATCGCAAGCCCGACACGCTTGCTCGAGGCCCGCGCAGGCTGCGCGCCCCTCGCGATGGAGAATGCTCGTTTGGGATCGCGGTCGCGCCACCAGTCTTGCGCGTGCAAAGCGGAGATTGGCGAGGACCTGCGAGGCTTCTGCGAAAATGGGCCTCGCGCCTGGCTTCCAGCCCGTGGCGCGCGAGAGATCGACATCGGTCCCCCGCGATCTCAAGCGTCCGCCGCGACGGACGACCGCATCGCCGACCCGGAAGCATGTTCGCAGGTCGATCGCGCAATCGCGGCCGAGCAGCAGCGCGGTGGGACCCTCGGCAACACCGGGAGTGAGCAGCGTCAATAGAGACCTCCCGTACGCAATGTTGCAGGCGCACGCGTAAACGCTCTGCACCACGCCGTCGAAGCGCGACCGCGGAACCAGGTAACCGATGCTTTCCACCGCGAGTGCTGCCTTGGCGAGCGACGGCTTACGGTGACATGTCGCTTGCATGCCGGCGGGCGATGACAACGTGCGGGAAAACACTGGCACGGCGGGCAGAGTACCACGGTCGCCGCATTGACGACAGGCGCAGTCTGCCTCCGCAGGCGCCATCGCTCTGACCCGTAAATCGTTGATCTGCGCTGAGTCGTGAAATTTGCGCCCTTCGCCGCGATGCGTCTAAACTGGCAGGGCACATCGTGCTCTCTCAATCGCCGCTACCCGCGGTTGCGCTGAGGCTGCGATTCTTTTGGTAACCCGCGACAGGTCAGTTCATGAGTGCATCGCGCGTCGTATCGCTATCGATTGCCGCCCTGCTGCTCCTGCTGAGCGGCTGCGCGACCCGTCCCGTCAATCCGCCGATTACGCACGTCGACGCGGACTCGGGGTACAGGTTTCAGACGCGCCAGCAACACTTCAAGAGCCAGGACAATCTGGTCATCCTCGCCTTTTCGGGCGGCGGCACACGTGCCGCCGCATTCTCGTATGGGGTCCTGGAGTTCCTGCGGCGCACCGAAGTCATCGGACCGAAAGGCAACAAGGTTCGCCTGCTGGACGCCGTCGACGTCATTACCGGCGTATCCGGCGGCAGCTTCACCGCGCTGGCCTATGGGCTCTACGGCGATAAGCTCTTCGACGACTACGAGCAACGCTTTCTGAAGCGCAACGTCCAGGGCGAGCTCGTCGCCCGCGCTCTGAATCCAGCCTACTGGGGGGACCTGTCGTCGACGGGCTGGGGTCGCTCTGAATTAGCGGCCCAACTGTACGACGAGATCCTGTTCAACGGCGCGACCTTCGGCGATCTCGACCGAGGCGACGGCCCGCTCATCCTGGCATCGGCCACCGACATCTCGACCGGCGCGCGGCTCAGTTTCAACCAGATGATATTTGACGTGCTGTGCTCGGATCTCGATGCGATGCGGCTGTCCCGCGCCGCCGCGGCATCGTCGGCCGTACCCGTCGTGCTCTCTTCGGTCACGATCAACAACTATGGCGGCACGTGCAACTTTACGCCTCCGCCCTGGACCAAGAGCTTTCTCGACTCTGCGAATCCCCCGCGGCCGGCAGCGCGCGTCATCCGTGAGCTGAGGGAAGCTCAAGCCTACTCGGACGGCGCACGTCGGCCTTATATTCATCTCGTGGATGGTGGCGTGTCGGACAACGTCGCCATGCGCGGAGTGCTCGACGCGCTGCAGTTGATCGAAGCCTTGCACGATGACGGCCTGCCAACTCCGCTCGACCACGTGCGCAGGATCATCGTCTTCGTCGTCAATTCGCTGTCGGCACCACCCACCAACTGGGACGAATCGGAAACGCCACCCGGCACGTTCGACATTCTGCTGAAGGCCACCGGCGTTCCGATCGATCACTATTCCTACGAGGCTGTCGAGCTGCTCAAAGACATCGCGGCACGATGGCAAAATGATCGCCGGATCAGGGAGCTCGCGGGGTGTTCCACGAACAAGGACCCGGCGATCTGCGCTGCGGTACGCGTCCCGGCCGCCGATATCTACGCCATCGACGTGTCGTTTGGTGCGCTAAAAGACCAGGCGGAGCGCGCTTACCTCAACGAACAGCCGACGTCCTTCACTCTGCCGGCCGAGGCCGTCGATCGCCTTCGCGCCGCGGCGGGGACGATCATCCTCGCTTCACCCGAATTCCAGCGGCTGTTGAAGGATGTCGGTGCGACGATCGTTGCCGAACCGCCCAAGGCGGACGCGGCGCCTTCCCGGCCGGCACCCTAGCAACGGATCTCCGAGGAAGATCTGACGCGACCCGCGCTGTACGTCGGCGCACCGACAACGCCAGGATCGCGGCTTCGTTTCGCAACGAGTCGCCGTCGAAGAACAACCAAGATGAGGTCAGGGATTGTCCAACCATAGCGCGCGCGTCGGGCCGCGCTTCAGGCTGCTTGGGAGAGCCGCGTTTGCGGTGACGTATCCTCTCGCGCGTCTCGCCGGCGCGTTGAGGGGCCTTGTATCCCCCAACGGCGCCTACGCGCAGCAACGCATTGCCTCGATGCGAGAAAAGCTCGAGCGCGGCGAGACCGTTTATGTGCTCGGCATCGGCGCCGGCGGCCACAACGCCGGCGTCGGTTTGATTGCGGCTTCGAAGGCCGGCGGCGTCCGCATCGTCGCCAACCACGAAGAGGAGCGATTCCGCGCGATCAAGCACTTTCAGCGCTATCCAAGCCATAGTGTGGATGTGCTCGTACGACAAATGGCCGAGCTTGGCCTCGATCCGTCGCGCATTCACGCGGTGTGCGCGAGTTGGGATTATCCGCACTGGGCGGCCAAGGCGGTCGAGATCGTGGTGCAGGAGCTGCTGGGAAGCTGGCGATTGCTGACGCGCGAAGCGTCGCCGCAGATGAACGCGCGCTGCGTGCTCGACGCGTTCACCGCACCGTGGCGCCTGGGACGCAAATTGCGCACCGACGGCAAACGGATGCCGGTGATCAACCTGCGCCACCACGACAATCACGCGTGGCTGTCCTGGGGCGTCTCGCCGTTCGCCCGATGCGACGACCCGGTGATGGTGCTGGTGATCGACGGAGCAGGGGACGATGGTGCGATCTCGGCGTATGTCGCCGAGCGCGGCGCGCTCCGGCTGCTCTACAAGAACGACAACTTCTGGGACTCGCTGGGCATGATGTACGGCCTGCTCAGCTCGACACAGGGCGGATGGCCGTTGATGAGCAGCGAGGGGCGCTACATGGGCGCGGCGGCGTGGGGCGACTCCAACCGGGTGACCAACCGCTACTACGGCGAGCTCCGCGACTTGTTCGTCCTCGAGAGCGAAGGCCGCGTGCTGCTCAATCGCTCGCTGGCCAACTGGCACCGCGGCGGCTGCGCCGATCCGTACACCGAGCGGCTGTCGCAGATCCTGGGTGAGCCGATCCTGCCCAAGGCCATGTGGCACCCCGACGCGGTGCTCAAGGTCGAAGATATCGAGCACGCGCCGATCACCATCGACCGCGTCGACAAGGCGGCTGCGGTGCAGCTCGTTTTCGAGGATGCGCTGTTCCACATTGTCGAGCACCTGATTCGCGCCACACGCAGTACCCGGCTGGTGCTCACGGGCGGGACCGCACTCAACTGCGTCGCGAACATGCGCTTGCTGGAGCAATTTGGCGCAGCGTGGTACGAGAGCAACCTTGCGATGAGAAACAGCACGCTACACCTTTGGGTTCCGCCGGTGCCGGGTGACGCAGGCGTCTCGATCGGTGCGGCGTATCACTTTGCCTGCCTTGCCGGCGCGAAGCCGGGCGAGTCGTTGCAGCACGCGTTCTACTGCGGCATGCCGCCGACCCGAGGCGAGATTGTCGATGCGTTGTCGACGGTGACGGAAATCGGACACGTCCACGTCGGCAACATTTCGACGGCAGGCGAATGCGAACGTGTCGCCGACCTGCTTGCGACCATCGTCTCAAAGGATGGCGTCGTCGGCATCTTCCAGGGTGCCGCGGAGACGGGACCACGCGCGCTCGGCCATCGCTCGATCCTCGCCAACCCGGCGAATCCGAAAACGCTGGAGACGCTGAACCGCCTGGTGAAATTCCGTGAAATCATCCGCCCGCTGGCGCCGATGGCGACGCTGGAGGCCGCGAAGGCATGGTTCGACCTGTCTCCGGGTGCGGATGACGACGGCTACAACGCGTACAACTACATGGTGCTCACCAGCCCGGCGAAGCCGGAAGCGTACAAGACGATTCCCGCGGTGATTCACCACGACGGCACCAGTAGGGTCCAGATCGTGCGCGAGCACGTGGACCCGTTCATGCACGCGTACCTGAGGGCGATGGGACGACGCATCGGTGCCGAGGTGAGCGTGAACACGTCGCTCAATGTCGGCGCTCCGATAGCCCAGACTCCGGTGCAGGCGCTGGAGACGCTCAAAAAGAGCAAAGGCATGCACGGGCTGTTCCTGATCGCCGAAAGTGGCGATGCGTACGTCGCCTGGCACGATGTGGTCAGCTCACCAAAGGACGGCGGCAGGACGCTGCGCGGTTGGATCGGCGAGTGGCAAGGTCGGCGGACGGTTCACGATCATCAGTCGAGCGTATGATCAGGGCTCTGATCCCGCACCGGGCAACGCCGATTCGCGGGAATCATCCCTGAGGACAGGACCGAATCCCATGAAGCGTGTCTGGAACTCTCGCGCGGTGCATTGGCGCATATTGGTGAGCGCGCTGGCAGTGTCGGCAGTCTTCACCGCGGCCGCCGGTGCGGCGCCATCGCCTCCGCCCGTGGACGAGGCGCAGCTGTCGGCGCTCGGCTTCAAAGTGCTGGTTGCAACGACGCCGGCGCAGACGGATTGGGTCAAGCGCCTTGCGCCCGGTCGGATGCGGCCGATGCAGCGCACCGGCAAGCATTACTTCATCTACCCGGACGCGGCCGGGAACCGGATCTTCGTCGGTGGCCCGCAGGAATACGAGGCGTATCGGCAGATTCATCCGGAAGACGATTCAATAGAGAAGCAGCGGGCGCAGGAAACGGCTAACAGGGCGTATCGTGCCAAGCAGGACGACACGATGAAAAAGGCGACCGCACGCGATTTGTCGGATCCGTTTCTGGGAGTCAGTTGGTCCGACCTGGGCTGGTAGGGCTCCACGCTCTCGAGCCTGAAATCATGGCGCTGACGCGCGAGATGACCGAGCTGGCGTGCCGCTTCGCGAGGTGCGCCGATGTCGGACGTTCGATCCCGATGCGGGACCTGGAGCGCAGCCTTTGCGGCTGCGACTACGGGGGCACCGGCAATACGACCCGCCGGGAAGCGGAGCAAATCGCCGAATTGCTCGATCTCCGTCCGGGCGCGAGGCTGCTTGACGTTGGCGCCGGGTCGGGATGGCCGGGGCTTTATCTTGCGCTGCTCACAGGCTGCGATGTCGTGGTGGTGGACATTCCTCTCGCGGCCCTTCGCATAGCGTCGGAACGCGCCACCGCCGACGGCCAGTCCGAGCGCTGTCAGGTCGTCGCGGCGGACGGTGCCGCGCTGCCGTTCAAGGACGGTTCATTCGACGCACTGAGCCATTCCGATCTGTTGTGTTGCACACCGGACAAGCTGGGCGTGCTGCGGGCGTGTCGGCGTGTCGCACGCGATGGCGCCAGGACGGTGTTCACGGTCATCGCGCCCGCACCCACACTGACGGAGCCTGAACGCCGGATCGCAAGCGCGTCGGGACCGAAATTTGTCGATGCTCCGGACGACTACGCGGTCCTGCTCGATCAAACGGGATGGTGCCTGCGGCAGCGAATGGATTTGACGGCGGAACTCCTGCAGTACGCGCGTGCCGAACTTGAAGGCATGCAGGCACGTACCGACGCACTCACGGACTTGTTCGGCTCGGACGAGTTCGCCGAGCGCATCAAGCGGCAGGAAGCCATGATCATGTCCGTCGACGCCGGATTCCTGCGGCGTGAACTATTCGTCGCGCAGGCCGGACGATGAACTCTTCGCCACAGGTCGAGTCACATAGGCGAAGCTACGCATCGCCACTCCGCACCCAAGGTCGATCGCTGCTACTCGGACGCTAGAAATGGTGCCACGCAGATTTTCGCGTCAATCGCAACAACTCACCAACGAAACGAGCGGCGAATCCGCGGTCTCCACCAAAGGCTCGGTGCTTCGTTGAAGTTGAGCAAATTCCAGGAAAGCGTGACAATGTATGCGCCGATCCCGATGGGGACGAGCGACCCTTACGCACTGGCGCGATGAGGCGTCCGCTCGTGACAAGACTGGGACCGCCGCAGGGACCGCATTTAATCGATTTACACAGAGGAGTTTCTAACATGCATAAGCTCATGCTTTCGGTCGGACTGGCAATTGTTGCAACCATCGCGTGGCCGGTTGCTGCGCAGACCACCTCGGTCATGGCCGGCTCGGCGCCGGGCAAGGCCGGCGTTGCCAAGACGGTAAACATCACCGCGACCATCACTGCCATCGACAAGGCGACTCGCGACGTCACGCTCAAGGGCCCGCAGGGCAACGAGGTGACCGTTACTGCCGGCCCCGAGATAAAGAACTTCGACCGGCTGAAGGTCGGCGACCAGGTGAATGCCAAGTATGTCGAGGCGCTGACGCTGCAACTCGTCAAGGGCGGCGGTCAGGCCGTGGCACGCACTGAACAAATGGGCGCCACGGGAGCCAAGGCGGGCGCGCAACCCGCCGGTGCAATGGGCCGTCAGGTCACGATTACCGCCGACGTGGTCGGCCTGGATCCAGCGACGCAAACCGTGACATTGAAAGGGCCACAGCGCACGGTCGACGTGGTCGTGGCCGACCCCGAGCAGTTCAAGCGCATCGCCAAGGGCGATCAGGTGCAGGCCACGTACACGCAGGCACTCGCACTGGCCGTCGAACCTGCGGCCAAGAAGTAGCGCGACCCCGATCGGATCTGCACCTGCGGGTATACTCGATTCTCGTTGGTTGGGAAGGGATTTCTGTGCGAACTGTTTTCGTTGCGTGGTTGTGCCGGCTCGCGGCAGCCGTGATGCTGACTATTCCGCTGCTGGCCGCGGCGCAGGACGCGAAGCCTTTCAGCAAGGAGCAGCTCGACCAGATGACCGCGCAGGTTGCGTTGTATCCGGACTCCCTGCTCGCGCAGCTGTTCATGGCGACGACCTACCCGGACGAGTTCGCCGAGGCCGCCAAGTGGTCGAAGGCGCATCCCGACTCCAAGGGCGACGATGCGGTGAAAATGGTCGAGAACGAGCCCTGGGACCCGAGCGTGCAATCGATGGTCGCGTTTCCGGAAGTGCTAATCACGCTGGGTGACAAGCCGGATTGGGTAAAGAACATGGGCGATGCATTTCTCGCCCAGCCCAACGACGTGATGGACTCGGTGCAACGCCTGCGGCAGCAGGCGCAGAAGGCGGGGAATCTGAAGTCGAACGAGCAGATCAAGGTTTCCACCGAGGCGGCGCCGCCTCCTGTGGCGCCAACGTCGACGACCACGGTGGTGCAGCAGTCGGCGCCGGCGACCCAGTACATCGTGATCCAGCCAGCGAACCCGTCGGTCGTATACGTGCCGGCATACAACCCGGCAGTAGTTTACGGACCGTGGTTGTATCCCGCCTATCCGCCGTTCTACTATCCGCCGCCGCCCGGCTACTGGTTCTCGCGTACGGTCGCGACTGGCATTGCGTGGGGCATAGGCATCGGCGTGTCGAACGCGCTCTGGGGCGGCTGCAACTGGGGCCGGGGCGACGTGAACATCAACGTCAACCGCTACAACAACATCAACGTCAACCACAGAATTGACGCGAGCAGTCGCAACGCGACCTGGAACCACAATACCGCGCATCGCGGCAATGCTGCGTATCGCGGTGGCGACGCGACGCGCAACAATCTCGATCGCAAGTACCAGGCCGGCAATCGCGAGCAGTACCGAGGCAAAGATGCCAGCAGAGACGCGAGCCGCGAACGTGCCAATCAAGCGATGCAGAGTCGCGGGTTCGAAGCCAATCAGGGTAGTGCCCGCGAGCGTGCGCAGGCTGCCAGCAGAGACGGCGGCGCTCACGCGCAGAACGCGAACTTCGGCGGACGCGACACGGGCGCCGGCGGAAACCGGGACGCGGCGCGCTCGCAGATGCAGTCAGCCGATCGCAACGGCGCGCGGCAAAGCGCGCAGTCGGCGAGCCGGGACAACGCGCTCAGGGGTGCGGGTGACCATCAGGCGGCACAGCAGTTCGACCGCGGCAACGCCAGCCGGCAGGCCGCGCAGCAACGGCCTCAGGCCCAGCGTGCCAGCGCGGGTGGCGGCGGTGCTGCACGCGCAGGCGGCGGCGGCGGTGGGGCACGTGCAGGCGGCGGCGGTGGAGCGCGGTGGCGGCGGCGGACGCGGTCGTTGATAGGGGGCTGACGAAAATGAATATCCAGAACGGGACCGTCATGCGGGCTGCTTCCGGTCTGCGCTTCGCGCTGCTGGCCATGGCGTTCGCACTGTCGCCTGCGGCTTGGGGTCAGCAGGCTTTTCCGTCAGCAGAGGCGGCAGCGGACGCGCTGGTGGACGGCATCGCCCGTCACGACGGCGACGCAATCAAGCGCGTGGTCGGTCCCGACTATCGCAAGTACATTCCGGCCGGTGTCGTCGCCGAGGATGACATCACGAAGTTCCTGGAAGCGTGGGCAGCGTCGCACAAGATCGTTCCGGCTGGGGCGGACAAGGCGTACCTGGGCGTTGGCAAGAACGGTTGGACTTTGCCGATACCGATCGTCAAGAGCGCGTCGGGCTGGCGCTTCGACGCGTCGGCCGCCCCGGACGAAATGCGCACGCGCCGCATCGGCCGCAACGAGCTGGCGGCGATTCAGGTAGCGCTCGCCTATACCGACGCGCAGGAGGAGTACTACGCGAAGCCGCACAGCGGCGACGGCGTTCGGCAGTTTGCGATGCGGGCCATCTCGTCGCCGGGCAAGCACGACGGCCTGTACTGGGCGACGCTGCCGGACGAAGAGGAAAGTCCGCTCGGACCGGAGTTTGCCGACGCCACGCCGGGGCAGCCATATCATGGTTACGTCTACCGGATCCTCACCGCGCAGGGGCCGGATGCACCGGGTGGCGCTAGGAGCTACGTCCGCAACGGCCGCATGACCGAGGGCTACGCGCTGATCGCTTGGCCCGCCAAGTACGACGACACCGGCGTGATGACGTTCATCGTCGATCGCGACGGCATCGTCTACCAGAAGAACCTCGGTCCGAATACTGACGCGGCGGCGCGCGCGATCACGGCCTACAACCCGGATTCGAGCTGGACGAAGGTTAGCCCGCCGAAATAGGCGGTTGCGGTCGGCGACTCGCGAGCGCTCAGGGCGCGCGCGGCTTGAAAATGATGTCACCGTACCAGGCTTCGACCGACTCGCCGGTGTTGTCGGTGTCGGTCAGAATGCCATAGCCCGTCATTTTGCCTGGATCTTCGTTGAAAGCGCGCTTGTAATCCTCGCGCACGTTACGCGAAAGCATCTGCCACGCACCCACCCCGGATGAACCGCTGGACGCGACGACCATCTGCACGCGATTGGTTCTCGGGTTGGGGATGATAGTGTTGACCGGAACGTTATTCGACCAGATGTACATCAGCGTCGCGTACGGCGCGGGGCGCCCGGAGAGCGACTCAGACAATCCGAGCGCCGTCCGATCCCCGAGCGGGAGCTTTTTCTTGTCGCCGTCGAACTCGAACACCAGGCGCACCGGCGAATCCTCCTTGCTCGCCTTCGAATTGTCCGCCGTGTCGATGAGGCGGCTGATTTTCCAGCGCCACTCGACGATGGGCCATTTCTCGACGTCGATGGGAATGTGCTGCGCCAATCCCGTTGCCGCCGCGTCGGCCTTGGCGTGAATGACGGTGTGCCCGTCGACGCTCACTAGGCTGTATTCGGTGGGCTTCTTCTGCTCCGTAATAGTGACGACGTCCCAGCCGGCAGGCAGTTTGTCTCCGGGCTTGGCTGCGGAGAAATGGACCACGCCGGGTGGCTCCTGCGCGCTTACGCAGACGTTGACGGCTAGACATCCCGCCAACAATACGGCTGCACTTATCCGTGAACAGGTCATTGCGTTCTTCCTCCTTCGAGCAGGGACGTCTGGTCTTATCCGCAGGTGCCGCCGAGCAGGCCGACCTTGATCTCCGGGTTCGGCGGATCCGGCCCGAGCCAGATCGAGAGAAAGGTTTTAGCGAAATCGTCGCCCTTGATGTTGCCTTTCACCGCTCCGTTCACGTTCACCTGCAGGCCTGCACCTGGTTTGAACGTGAAAGTCATGCGCTGGCCGGATTTAACATCCGCCATCCAGCCGCTGAGCATGGCGATGCGCTCCTTGTAGGCCGGCAGCTGGTCCTTCGCGTTCTTCGCGAAGCCTTCATCCCATGCCTTGCTCATATCGCTCGCATCGATGTTGCGCACGAAATGCAGAATCAATTCGTAAGGCGAGTTCGATCCCAGGATGGCACCGGCATCGTTCGATGCCTTGGCCACGTAGAGGGCGGCGACGTAGACGTTCACTTTGAATGCGGTAGCCTGTCGCAATCCCAGTCCATTGAGCACGACGGCGGTGCCTTCGACCTGTGCCTGATCCGGGAAGCTGACGCCCTTGCACTCCTTGCCATGTGCAACTCCAGCACCCAGAGCTGCGACTACGCCTATCAAAACGAGATTTCGTTTCATGGCATTCCTTCTCCCGTAAGCTCCGATGCGGCACGACGTCGATTTACGTCTGTTCGCTCGCGGAGTTCTTGCCAGAGGGTGATTCCCTCGTGGATCGCGGTCAATAATACACGCCGGTGGGCGGCGACACGTCTGACCCTTGGACGGTGCGCAGCGCTAGGCCACTGCAGAAACCCCTGCGTCGTGCTGTTGGCCGAGTCCCATTCGCGGCATTTTGCGCCGAATTCTTTCATCGGGCTCGATCAGGATCGCCACTACCGGTAAAATGCGACGACTACGAGGTGCGAATCGGACCTCGGTGCAATGGTAGGATGGCACGTCGTCGTTTATTTTCGAACCGAAGCCTCGTTTGGGCGGATGAGGGAGATCGCGCCGCGCAGGGACAAATTGGAGACTCGACCGTGAAGCGAAATATCACCATTGTTGCTGCAGTACTTTGTGCGTCGGGGGCTGTTCTGTCCACCCACGCCGTTGCCCAGAAGGCGGATACCTGGCAGTTGTCGGATGACTGGCGTTTCGGCGCGACCATCTACGGTTATCTGCCGACCATTGGAGTCAAGTCAAACCTTCCGAACGGGGCGACCAGCGATGTTAGCGCCGACATCAACCAGATCCTCAGTCACATCAAGATGGTGTTCATGGGAGCGGCGGAGGCACAGAAAGGGCGCTGGGGTGCGTTCACTGACGTTCTCTACCTGAACGTCGGGGCCGCGCCATCGAAGACCCGCAGCTTCCAACTGGGCCCCGGGCCCGGGTTGCCCGCGGACGTCAGCGCGAGCACGACCATCGATTTGAAATCCACCGTATGGACGCTCGCCGGCAGCTACCGGGTCGTCGCCGATCCGGCCTGGACGTTTGATCTGCTTGCGGGCGCGCGCCTGCTCGACATCAAGTACAACCAGGGCTTTCAGCTCAACGGCAACGTCGGTCCGATCCCGCTTCCCGGCCGCTCCGGAAATGCCGGAATCAGCGTCAACGATTGGGACGCGATCATCGGTGTCAAGGGCCGCTATGCCTTGAGTGGCGACCGGACATGGTACCTGCCCTACTATGTGGACGTCGGCACCGGTGCGTCCAAGGTCACGTGGCAGATCCTGGGTGGCGTCGGTTATGCGTTCAATTGGGGCGACATCGTCGCCACGTGGCGCTACCTCGACTTCAAGAATGATTCGGGCAAGCCGCTACAGAACCTGAACATGAACGGACCGCAGATTTCCTTCGTGTGGCACTGGTAGTGCAAGACGGGGTTTGGAGTTCTACGCAGGCTGGTCAGGCTTCTGTTCGCGCACCACTTCGACCCGCAGCGGCTGCGCTGAATCGAGGTGCACATCGCGCTGCGGATACGCGACCGCGATGCCGGCGTCGGCGAAGCTCTTTTCGATCATGAAGCGCAGGTCGCTCGCCACCTGCATGGAATTGACGCCGGGGCGCAGGTCCAGCCAGATGTAGAGCGCGAAGACCAGCGCGTCGTCGCCGAAATTCTCGAAGATCACCAGCGGTGCCGGATCGCCAAGCACCAGTCCGTGGCGTTTCGCGCAATCGGCAAGAATATCCGCCGTCTCGCGTGTTGGCGACCCGTACGCCACGCCGACCTTGATCACGCGCCGCACCTTGCGGTCAGTGTGCGTCCAGTTCGTGACCTTGTTCTCGATGAACACGGAGTTCGGAACGATGGCCTCAACACCGTCGAAGCCGCGCACGATCGACGAACGCAGGTTTACCTCGGTGACGGTGCCGGTGATGTTGTCCAACTCGACGGTGTCGCCGACGCGGACCTGGCGCTCCATGAGCATGACCATCCCGCTGACCAGATTCTTGATCAGCGTTTGCGTGCCGAAGCCGACGCCGATCGCCAGCGCGCCGCCGAGGAACGCAAATACCGTGAACGGAATCCGCGCGAGGTTGAGCGTGAGCAGCAAGAGCAACAATCCCGACAGCGCAAGAACCCAGCGCCTGGCGGTTCGCGCCTTGCCCGCATCGGAGCCGCGCGCGACCAGCCGCCGCTCGATGCGCCGGGCAACGGCCGCGATTGCCCAGTATCCGAGCAGAAAAATCAGGACCGCGCCGACGCTCTTGCCGACGGTCACTCCGCGTGAAACCGTGATTGTCCGGCCGTCGGCGACAGCGGAGTCCTCGACCGCGAACAGCTCGAGATTCCAGACCTTGCGCGCCGCATCGCGTGCTGCGAGCCAACCGTCGATGACGCGACCGTGGAAGTCTCGTTTCTCTTCGACTGTGGCGAGGTCACCTACCCAGCGGTCGAGTTGCCTCACCGCGGTGTCGAGCGCATTTTGCAGGCGCTCGCGGGCGAGAAGCGCACCGCGGCGAGCGGCGAGCGCATCCTGCCCGTATCGGAGCGCGGCCGGTGGAAGGTCGGCGTTGGAAAGCTGCCCCTCGACGTCGGTCATCTTTTCCCGGGCCTCGCGCACCAGGCTGTCCGTGTAAGCCTTCCAGCTGGCGCTACGCTGTGCGACTTCACGCAACTTGGCCGCAGCGATACGATTCGCCTCGGGATCCGCATCGTGCATCAGGGCGTAGCGGGTGGTCCACGCTGCCGCGCCTTGCCCGCCGAGCACGACGAACCCCTGTAGCGCATCGGATTGGTTGCGAAGGGCGTCCACCCACGCGTCCGCCGCGTCGAGGCGCGCCTGAGCGATCGCACGCTCCGGCGGTGTGGCCTTGCCGTCGGCGAGGGTGCGCCCGAGCGCGTCCTTTGCGGCATCGCGCTCCCGCAACCGCTGCCCCATCTGGGCTTCGATGCCTGCGATCTCGCGCCGTACATCGACGACCTTGTCCTCGATGCGCTTTCTCGCGGTCGCGACATCGGCCTCGGTGAATGCGGTATTCGGCGTCGCCACGGCAATCTGGCGCTCGAGGAGCGTCAACTCAGCTTTTCGGGTGGCGAGTTCGTCGTCCCGGGACTTGGTGACGGCGCCGGCGGCCGCGGCGGCGGCCCCCGCGGTCCGCGCCTTGGCGCGAGCGAGGTTAAGGCGCCACGTGGCACGTGTCTTTTCCTCCGGCGTCGAGGCCGACGCAAGCGCGTCCTCGCTGCGGCGCGTGTCCTCGTCCGCCCGCTTCAGCTCGTCCTGTATGCGTTGGACATCGATCTTGAGTCGAGAGACGCCAGCCTCCAACAGCGCGACGCGAACGCGCGCGGTGTCGGCATCGTCGCGCAATTCATCCAGCAGGAAAATGGAGTACGGCGCCGGCGAATCGAAGCTCGTCCACTCGCGCTCGCGCGTCTCGGCTGCCTGTCGCGCGGCTTGGGCGGGTTCGAGCTGGTCGAGCGTGCGCAGGTAGATGTCGTAGGCGAGCACGAGCTTTAACTGTGCTTCGCGCAACTCGGCCGCCTCGCGCGGTTCGATGCCCGCGGGGATGGGTTGCGGCGGCAGTTCGCTCTGCTTGCGTGCCTCGTCGAAGAGCTTCTGTATGCGGGCATGCGTTTGTTGGACGCTCTCCCGTGTCTCGGCCTTCGTTGATGTCTCGGCCTTGGATGGCGCCGTGTTGGTCAGCCCCGGAATCTGGGCGATAGCAGCGCCGGAGACAAGCAGGGACACCGCGGCCAGGACGAAAATCAGGCGCGATCGCAAGGCGCTGGGGCTATGCATCGACTGTCGAACGTGTCATTCGAAGCGGTCATCAGGCCGCACGATGTGCCATGCACTTCGTCCGGCAGGCATGCATATGCGACCCTCCAGAAAAGCTAGCGGTCCCGCGACTTATCGGACCGTATGATAATCCACAGGGGGGCATCGAGCAGAGGGCTGTGTTGCGGCCACCCTCGGCTGTCAGAGTAAGCCGCACCGTCGAGCGGGAGGGGTGGGGCAGTGCGACTTGCGCATGCTGACGTCCGAGGCGGACGTTAGCACGCAGGGAATAGGCGCTTGCGTGCTCGGCGCAATGCCGTTTGGTCCGCTCAGCGAGCGGGCGGCGGGCGCAGGAACGGAAGGCAAGGATTTGTCCGCGAGCCGCAGCAATACCGCCGACCCACGTAACTCGCCGGTTCGTCCGGGATATTTCCAGTCGTGACGCGCTACTCGACGGCGCCCCTTGTGATGGCGCGCTTTGGCGTCCGGAATAGCGGGGCGATATTGCTTTCGCCGTACGGTCGATCGTCATGAATATCCATGTTGGCCATGTTCGTCTCCTCGATGAATGAGTGCGATCCAGGACAACTTAACGCGACGCATTTTCCGTACCAGAGGGCATTGCGCGACACGCGTGGGGCGACCGCGCCCTCCGGACGCGCTGGCTTGCAAGAACGTCGACGCGGAAGTAGTTCCGGCGCCGCGCGAATTGCAAGACTTACACCCGACGCGGCGACGCTGCAGACCATCGATGACGTTAGGGTTGCGTTCATACGCCAAGCATCGATCCGCCGCATTGCCGCGCTGCAGGAAACTGTCCTGTAGGTACGTCGGAATTTTGGTATGGGTTGATCGCGAACATCCGCGGAAAGAAGGGGATGGGACTACACAGGTTTCAGACTGGTGCTGATTTGCGGTGACTGACCCCTATGGCAAAGTCGTCCTTGCGCTGGCTCGGAGTTCACGACGCCCGCGTGCAAACCGATTCTTATATGCGAGGAGTAGACAATGAAACTCAAACTTGCAACAACTTGCCTGGTCATTGGTACGGCACTGGCGCCGATCGCGGCCTACGCAGCCGATTCCGACACCCACCGATCCAATCCCGAGGCCTTCGTCAAGGATTCGGTCATTACGACCAAAATCAAGACGAAACTGGCTGCTGATCATCCCGGGAGCGCGATGCACATCAAGGTCGATACGGACAGGAACGGCGACGTCTGGATGAGCGGCACGGCCAATACCCAGAATGAAATCGATCAAGCGGTTGCGATTGCGCGCGATACCGAGGGCGTCAAATCGGTTCACAACGATCTGAAGGTCCAGAAGGACCGCTAATCTGGATGGATCCTCATCATGATCAAACTCACCACCAACGCGCGCAAGAAGCTGCCGAAATCGGATTTCGCATTGCCCGGCAGGCGCTATCCTGTCGAAGACGATGCGCACGCGCGGGACGCCAAGGCACGCGCCTCGCAAAGCTATAACGCGGGTCGCTTGAGTTCGGCGGAAAAGGCCAAGGTCGATCGCAAGGCCGATGCCGTGCTCGCGAAGAAGGGGAAGTAGGCGGTCTGACCGATTGTGCTCTCGTGCGGGGGCGCAACCGGGATCTAGCTGAGAGTATCGCTCGATTTGCGGAATCGCTCGATTTGCGTCGTACGCAGGAGATCTCAGCCTGGCGAAGCGCCATCTTTGCCAGCTGCCAGCCGGTGTCCTTGTCCTTATACAAGGACAAGGCGACTGCCGCAGCGCCAGCGATGCCGTTCGCTGCTCCTCGGCCGAAATCGCCCCGGCCTACGCTACTTGGTTGCGTGCTTCGCCATGAGGAATAGCGGCGCGACTTTGCTTTCAGTGTGAACGGATGCCGGCGTCGTCCGGAGCTCCTTTGCACGCTGTTCCCTGCGAACGCGGGCAAAGGTCTTCCGCAGGTCTGTTCTGATGCTCGGCACGTAATTGAACGAGGGATCGAGCAGCGACTTCATGGAATGGTCTCCTTTCGGCCAAGCTCCGGCTTCTTGCAAGCTGCAAGCTATCAAAGTGCCGGAAGGCGGGGTATCGGTTTGAATCCGAATATGGTGTCCGACTAACGAGGCGAGCTGTAGGAATGCGACTTACATCAAGCGCTCGTCCGAATCGGCGCCAGCGCGAAGGCGTTTGCGGCACTGCGACCTTGCAACCCGGTAGGCGTCGCGCCGACATCGATTTGCCGGTTGCATTTCACCGGCCATCAAGAAGGATGTTGACGATGTTTCATCGGCTGCCTGAATGCACATCGGGGTTGCCGCGGCTCGCGCGCAGGAATGCGTCGGGGCTCGCAACCGGGGGGGTATGCTCGGCCAAGGCCGGAACTTCCGGCGCGCTTTGCGCGGCAACCGGTGTCGGCGTCCGGACGGTGATCATTTCCTTCAGCCAGTTGACGAGCAGCTCGGTGTAAGCAGCCTGCGCCCGCTCGGTTGACAGTCCGTGGTCGGCCCCTTCAAGGACGCGATACGTGACCGAGTGCGCGCGCGTGAATGCATTGCGGTAGTTCGTCACGACCTGATGCGGTACGATCAGGTCCTCTTCCGACTCAACGAGCAACACATCACCCGTGAACTCGGCGCACGCCCGCAGCGCGCGACTCTCCTCGGCGTGCACGACACCGAGTCGGTACGCGGGAAGATCCTGACGCTGGCGAAGCTGCATCTTTGCCAGCTGCCAGTCGGCGTCCTTGTACAACGCGGGCGCCCGCAGTGCCAGCCACTTGACCGGCACAGATGCGCTCAGCGTTGCTCCCAAGTAGCCGCCATAGCTGCTCCCGACGACCGCTATCCGCGTCGGATCGACACTCGGGTGTCGCGCAAGCACCTGGTAGGCTGCCGCGACGTCGCGCAGGTTATCTTCGCGCGAAACCGTTTCATAGCGCGCCTTGGTCTCGACGTGGCCACGAAGATCGAAGGTCAAACAGACGTAACCAAGTCCCGCAACCGCGTTGGCGCGTGCAAGATATTGCTCCTGGCTGCCTCCCCACCCATGCACGAAAAGGACACCCGGAACGAACATCGCCGGCGCGACGAGCGTACCGAAAATCCGCTCACCATCAACGTCGATTGAGACGATGTCATCGTGCGTCGTCATGGGGCTGGGCGATGGCGAATTTGGTCAGAGTTCCGACGTGCGGGTCCACCCCGCGAAAGTAGATCGTCGCTTCGGGCGGCGGCTCGACCGCATCGCCGTACAGCTCGGTCGTCGATGCCCGGATGGCGCGCAGCGTGGCGTTGCGCTGCCAAAGTCCGATAGCTGCAATCTCGGCGCCGCTGGCGCCACCGGCACGCCAGGACTGCTCGAGTACTCCCGAGCGGACGGTTCCGTTGCTATCGACACCGCACGCCACGTCATAGTTCCGTCGCGACGCGAAGAAGCCCGTAAAACAGGCGCTGGCTGCCGCGTCGTAAGCACGCGCCTGCGCGATTACACACCGCACGTCGGACGACAAGACGAATTCATCCAGCGCGTCGAAGCCGCCGCGCACGAAACGAAGATCGGTGCCGCCATAGACCTCCGTACCGTGATTGTTGCGGGTAAGGTGTTGCGTTCCCCAGTAGCTGCAGGTGACGCCGGCGGCGCGCACCCGTCCCACGCTATACGTAGTGACGTTTTCGAGTTGCTCTTCGAGGATCACCCCGGTCGACGTGATTTCGCAGTCTTCGATCGAGTGCAGGCGCTCCGACAACTCATGCGGGTTTTCGACCAGCCATTGGCCGCCGCCGCCGATGCCCTGCGAGCGCTTGATGCGAACGGGCCCGTGCTGCAGGAGCTGCTCGCCAGCGCGGTGGGCATCGTCCCGCGTGAACGCGGTGAAGCCGCGAAGCACACAGGGCTCGACGGTCGCCGCGAATTCTGCCGACCAACCTTCGGGAGCGCTTCCGTTCTCGATCAACGGGTGCGTAATGGACTTGGTCGCGACGAAATTCGCAGGCACGACACCTCCGAATACGTCATCCTCTGATCGGATCTTGAGGCGCGCGGCGCGCTCGACCCCGACCACAGTGCGCGAAGGAACGAAATAGACGGGTGGCGCATAACGCGTGCGCGAATCGTATTCGCCCCCGAACTCGCAGCGCTTCAACGCAGCGAGACCAGCAGCGAGTTTCGTGCGCGTGATTGCCTCGTGGCCGTCGGGGTGGAGTGCGTCGGCCTCGTCATAGGTCACGACCGTACCGCTGTTCGACACCTGTTACCTCCCACGCTCGCCGCTGGAATCGAATCCGCGCGCTACCTGCGCGGGAAGGCGCGCTCGCCGAGGCGGCGCGGCACCCGCAAAAGCGGTGACCGCTGTCCTACGCGGTTTGCTTGGGCACTTTGGCCCCTGCCCGACGGGCTTCCGAAAGCCCGATCGCGACCGCTTGCTTGCGGCTGGTCACCTTCTTTCCCGAGCTGCCGCTGCGCAGCGTGCCTTCCTTGAGTTCATGCATGGTCTTTTCGACTTTCTCTTGCGCTTTCTTTCCGTACTTGGCCATGAGCTTTCTCCTGCGAGGTAGGCAAGTCGGTATAGTCGGCGTGACGCATGTTTGCCAAACGCCGGCCAAGCATAGCCATGTGACCGCGCGAGCCGCTAGCGGCGCGGTGCTGATTTTGACGTAGGACATTGGACGACGTTCGCCGACGAGCGGGCAGGCTCGCGGCGATGGGCGCAGCCGACCGTACAGGGCGCAATTCCCCGATCGCGAGGTGCTTGACGGCCCGCGCCTGGCGCTTCAGAAATGCCGGGACCAGCCGCTCGGCACGTCGCGGTGCACCTGCGAGCTGCTCACCTATGCCGCGATGTAGTGCGCCGGTTCGCCATGCGTCGAAGACCAGAGGATTGATGTACGACTTTCGGCACACTGCGGGGGTGTTGCGCAGGTCGCTGGCAACCTTCCGGATCGCATCGAGCACACAGCGGTTGAGCTCACGCTCGCTTGGCGGATCCGGAAGCGGCGTCGCGTGCATTATCGCCAGGGCGCGCAACGTCGCGCCCCAGGTGCGGAAGTCCTTCGCCGTAAAGGCCTCGCCCATGGCCTCTTTGAGGTAGGCGTTGACCTGCCCGGAATCGATGGGATGAAGGCCGCCCGCGTCATCAACGTACTGGAACAGGCGCTGCCCTGGCAATTGGTGGCAGCGGCGCACCATGGACGCCAGCCGCCTGTCGTCGATGGCGATCTGGTGCTCCGCGCCCCCCTTGCCGCGAAATCGAAGCATCAGTCTCCCATTGGGGATGAAGCGAACGTGGCGGTTGCGCAGCGTCGTCAGTCCGTAACTGTCGTTGTCTCGGGCGTACTCGGCGTTGCCGATGCGTGCGCGAGAGGCATCGAGCAGGCTGACGACCAGCGCGACGACCTTTTCCCGTGGCAATCCTTTCAACGCAAGGTCACGTCGGATGCGGCGGCGCAAGCGTGGCAGGCCTTCGCCAAACGCAGGCATGCGCTCGAACTTCTCGCCGTCGCGGAACACACGCCACTGCGGATGGTAACGGTATTGCTTGCGGCCACGGGCATCGCGTCCGGTCGCCTGAAGGTGGCCATTTGATGTGCAGCAGATCCAGACAGCTTCGTAGGCAGGGGGAATCGCCAGCGCCGCGATGCGCTGTAGCTCGATCTCGTTCGTGATACGCCGGCCGTTCGGCAGCAGGTAGACGAAGCTGGTGTCTTTACGTACCCGCCTTATGCCGGGCGACGCATCCGAGACGTAGATCAGCCCCGCGGCGCCGGCCGTTGCCTCGGGATTGGCTAGGGAGTCGCTCGTATTGGCCATCTACTCGCCGCTGCGGACTGAGAAAGGCCCAGAGCGTACCAAGCATCCGCGAAGGGAATAATCGGAGCCGCGCTGATTATCGTGTAGGACCAGCGCACCGCGGCGCGCCTTCAGCGTTTTCGCGCTCGTCCGAATGCCTTGCTTGCGGCGTTGTAGCAATCGGTATCTTCCCGCCCCTGCGCCAGATCTCGTTCAGCCTGAACGATCCGCTTGGCGGGTAGCGCCGGAGTCGCGACAGACTGGTCTCGCTCGTGCGGCAACTTCGGTACCGATCGGCTTCGGGAGGTCGCGACGGAGACATTCGCCTGTTGCAATGTGTCGACTGCACTCGCCGCGGTCCGCGGCTTACGTTCCTTGCGCATTGAGAACCTCTGCGGTCTGCTGAAGAATGGCGGATCCGGGCAAACAGCGTGCGGGCACTGTCCTCAGAGCAGGTCGTCTATCGGCAGCAGCGTCAGAATCTGAACCTTGATACCGCGGAGCAGATCGCCCGACGGCTCGGTGCTGGTCTCGGTAGGCTTCCCGTCCTCCTCGGTGTACCACGCAATTGAGGGGCCAGCAACGCCGTCCGAGGCACGCAGCGTCGGCACGTAACAATTCGCCGGTTGAGCAATGGCGTCGAAGCGCGCCACGACTTGACGCGCGAGCTCCGGACTGTCGATCAACACGCCAATCTCGGTATTGAGACGAAGCGATCGCCGATCGAAGTTCATGGAACCGAGAAACAGGCGCCTGCGGTCGAGCACGAAAACTTTGGCGTGGAGCGCGAATTGCCCCGAGCTCGGCGACTTGAGGCTGCCGTGTCCACCTCCCGGATCGCCGAGCAGCGGCCGCACTTCGTACAACTCGATGCCGTCTTCGAGCATTCGCTCGCGGTAATGTCGATATCCTGCATGGACGATCGGCATGTCCGTCGAGGCAAGCGAATTGGTGAGCACGCGAACCTGTACACCCTGAGCGCGCAAGCCTTCGAGCAGTCGCATCCCACCCTCACCCGGGACCAGATAGGGCGACACGACCAACAGCTCCGATGTGACCGAGCGCACCGCCTCGCCGAGCCGACGCCGCAGCACCTGGCCCTCCTCCTCGCCGTCCTGCACCTTGCTCTTGTCGGGACTGTCGTAGAGCAATTCCGACGTTGCCCAGATCATGGCGCGGTCATCGGCGATGACGCTGGACAATGCCTTTGCTCGTCCAATTTGCTGCATATAGGGAGACGCGTTCACAGCCACTCGATTTTCGGCCAGATCGGCCCGATACTGTTCCAGTGCTTGCGGCTGCGGTTTCCCGGCAAGCAATGCCTGCACAGGTATCGAGAGCGCGCTGTTCCAATAGTCATCGAAGCTGGCGGAGATCTGCTTGACAAGCGGTCCCACCACGAGCACGTCGAAATCGCCGAATTCGGTTCGAGCGCTCGCCTGGAAGTATTCATCGCCGACATTTCGCCCGCCGAGGACCGCCGCGGCGTTGTCGGCGACGAAGAGCTTGTTGTGCATCCGGTAGTTCACTCGCTCCCCGGAGACGATGAACTCGGCGTAGCGCAGCATATCGAGGACGCCACGCGTGTAGAACGGGTTGAAGACACGAATTTCGATCCGGGGGTGGGCGGCAAGGACCACCAGTTGCCGGTCGCGTTGAACATCGTCCGTGTCGTCAATGAGCATGCGCACGCGCACGCCGCGGTCGGCCGCCTCCAGGACCGAATCCATCAGCAGCTTCCCTGTCGTGTCATTCTGGATGAGGAAATACTGCAGGTCGAGGGTTCGCTCGGCAGCGGCTGCCAGATCAAGGCGCGTGCGCAGGCTATCGGTTCCCTGCACCAGGAGTCGAAAGCCGGACGAGCCTGCGTGCTTTCGTGCAGGTACGATTAGTTGTTGGCCGAGTCGCGTACTTTCGGGCTGCGCGAAAGCGACGGAGTCTTGCCTGGGGTAATTCGCACCCGGCAGCGTCGTGCACGCCGCAACGAATGCGCCGATAATGGCCAGTAGTCGTAGTTCATGCATGGCCGGCACCGCGCGCGACACCAGGCTGCTCACCGACATGGCCGACGCCTGCCCGGTGGCGTCGGCACACAGCTTGCATGCATCGCCTACTAAACATCTGGCCTGATTCCACATGTACGCAACACGAACATGGAGACATTTGTCGCTGTTTTTCGCGTTCTCTGGTCTGCTGCACATGCCACAGGCCCGGGCCGCCGACGACACCGATATCCAGGTGCAGGTCCAACAGCGTGGCCGTTGGATCGTGGTCGATGTCTCCCTGTCCGTCGAGGCAACGGCACTCGAGTCGTGGAAGGTAATGACTGACTACGACAACATGGCGAGGTTCGTGACTAACCTCGAATTGAGCAGGATCGTCGAGCGGGTCGGCGATACTCTGACGGTGATGCAAAAGGGCAAAGCTTCGCGGGGGCCGTTGACTTTTTCGTTCGAGAACATGAGGCAAATCGTATTGACGCCGTATCGCGAGATTCATTCTCACCTGATCAGCGGCGATCTCGAAGCGTCTGAATTTACGACGCACGTCGTCGATCACGGCACGTTCGCGGAAATCATCAATCACGGTGAATTCATTCCCAACGTGTGGGTGCCACCGTTGATCGGGCCCGCCGTGATCGCCGCCGAAACGCGCAAGCAATTCGGACAGCTGCGCGAGGAAATTCTGCGGCGCAAGGCGCAATCGCCGACCGCGGGACATCCTTGAGATCCATGGGCTTGGCTGCACGCAAATCGCATGCCCCGCTCGACGCGAACCCGGTAAGTTCCTCATCGGACTCGTGCGCCAGCAAATCTCCAGCCGCTCGACCCCGACGAAGCGATGTGGCTGCTTGTAAGTCTTACTGCTTGTGCAATTGCGTTTACACGGGTTGGGAGCATTTGCCGTAGTGTCGCGGCCACTGGCCGGGCGGGCCCGAGTCGAAATCCAGCGGCACGAGATTTGCGAGGCGAGGTTCGCAAGCTGCCGCGAGCCACCGTCGCATGGGCCGTGGCGCGAACCCACAGGCAGGAGATGCACGATGATCAGGAAACTCAAGTCGGGCGAGTATCGTTTGTACTCCATCAAGAAGGACACGCAGACCGGACGCCGCCGGAACCTGGGCACGTTCAAGACATTGGAAGCCGCAAGGCAGCACGAACGCGAAGTCCAATATTTCAAGCGCCACGACGGCTGAGCCGCCGGGCGACGTCCGGGCCCCGGATGCGCGTCGCGAGGCGCGCCGACTAGCTCCGCAGGACGGGCAGCACTCCCGCGAATCCGCTGATGACGATAGCGTTGGCGAGGTCGATGATGAATGCGCCGACGACGGGTACGAGGATGAATGCCTGCGGCGCATAGCCATAGCGCTGGCAGACTGCCTGCATGTTGGCGATCGCCGTCGGGGTCGCGCCGAGCCCGAAGCCGCACTGGCCGGCGACGAGCGCCGCCGCCTCGTAGTTCGATCCCATGACGCGGAAGGTGATGTGCGTCGTGTACAGGGCGACGCCCACCGCCTGCAGCGCCAGGATCACGAACATCGGCAGCGCCAGTGCAGCGAGCTCCCACAGCCGAAGGCTCATGAGCGCCATCGCAAGGAACAGCGAGAGCGCAACGGTTCCCGCAAACGCCAACGCGTCCCCGTCGACTTCGTGGACCTTCGCGAAGGCAAGCAGGTTGCGCAAGAGCGCACCGACGAACAGCGTCCATACGAAAGCGGGCAACGTGAAGGTCGGATTTTGGGTCCATCGCGTCAGCACCGCGCCCAGCGCAACCGACGCCGCGATCAGGAGAATGGTGAATGTCAGCCGCTGCGGGCCGAACGGCTTGACGGACTCCGCGGCGTCGTGCGCTCGCCCGTCGGTCTCGGCCGCTCCCAGCGGCTTCCCTTGTGCTTTCAGCCGCTCGACGAGTCGATGTGCCACCGGGCCGCCGACGAGGCCACCCATGATCAGCCCAAACGTGGCAGCCGCAAGCGCGATGCCGGGCGCGGCGGGCAAACCGAAAGTATCGGCAAACTTCTGACCCCATGCGGCGCCCGTGCCATGGCCGCCCGACATGGTGACGGAGCCCGCGATGAGTCCGATGACCGGATCGACGCCCATCGCCTTGGCGGCGCCGACGCCGATGACATTCTGCATCACCAGCATGCCGACGACGCACAGGCTAAAAAGCACCAGCGCCACGCCGCCGCGAGCGAGCATGCGCACGTCCGCGCCCAGCCCGATGGTTGCAAAAAACGCCAGCATCAGCGACGGCTGCAGTGCGGTGTCGAAGGTCACGCGCAATCCGAATCCGTGCAGCAGGGCGACGAGCGACGCCGCGACCAGGCCGCCAACGACGGCTTCGGGAATCGAATATTTCTGAAGCAGGCCGATGCGCTCAACCAGCTGGCGGCCGACGACCAGGACAAGGGCAGCGATGGCAAGCGTCGCCGGAACGGCGAACTGGAAATCCATGTCGTGGAGCTCGAAGAAGGCGCGCATACGCAACCGCCGCGTTCTTGTCGGGGTTGCCCATCGTTGACCTCGGCCGCACGATATCACGCGATTGCAATATTTACACGCATTCCGCACGCGGCGCGCTCGATGCAGCGGCCACATCGCCGTTGCTGTTTCGGCGGCACACTTCCTGCTGCATAATTGCTGCGTCAGACCCCATCACCCGCATTCCGAGCGGATCAATCTCTTTAATCAACCGAGGATAGCGCCATGAGCGGCAAGACTTTTTTGACCGACGTCAAGACGTTGCGCGCGCGAGCACGCAAACACATCGAGGAGGGCGCCGTCACTGCAAGTTACGGCGGCAATACCGAGACCGCCATCAAGGTGCTCAACGACGCGCTGGCAACGGAAATCGTTTGTGTGTTGCGCTACAAGCGTCACTATTTCATGGCCAAGGGCATTCACGCGGGTCCCGTGGCGGCGGAGTTCCTGGAGCACGCCAGTGACGAGCAGGCCCACGCCGATCGCATCGCCGAACGCATCGTGCAGCTGGGCGGCGCGCCCAATCTCTCGCCGGAAGGACTGCTCACGCGCAGCCACACCGAGTACGTGGAGGCTGGTGATGACCTGGTGAAGATGATCAAGGAGAATCTGGTCGCGGAGCGCATCGCCGTGGACAGCTATCGCGAAATCGCCACCTATTTCGCGGGATTCGATTCGACGACACGCAGGATGATCGAGGAGATCCAGGCCGAAGAGGAGGAGCACGCCGACGACCTCGCCGACTTGCTGAAAGGCCTGAGCAAGGATAGCACGCGCTAGTCAGTTTCCTTCCCCGATGCGCGCTGGCGCATCGGCCTCGCTGGGGAGGGGAGGCGCGACAAACGCTCTCCGCTGCGGAAGCCGTGAACCTGGATCGCCGCGGAAGAAGTGAGGCAGAGGAGAGCTACGCGCGCGTCCGCGCAACGGCCGACGGTGCGTGAGAGGTCAGGTCATGCCGACCCCGCCCCCGGCGGCAGACGCTAGAAGTGAGAAAACAATCCGATGAGGATAATGATCGGAATCGGGACGCCGATTAGCCAGAGAAGTACTGAACGCATGATGGACTCCGTTTTGGTTCGCGTCGTCGGTGGATTAGCCGCTGCTGAGCGGGGCTAGCGCGCGGGGGCGACCTTGTCGCGCTGGCGACCACCGAGGGTCGCCGCCAAGCTTGCGCAGAACGCGCCAATCAGCAGCGCCACAAAAACCCATAGCGATGTCTTTGCCGCAGCCCTGCGTGCTTCGTCCGCTGCGGTTCGCGCTGCCAGCTCCGCATCCGCGGCGACGCTCTTGGCCTGCGCATACACAGCGTCTACGCGCAGCTCGGCATCGGTTTGGCTCATGCCGGTTCGCGCTGCAATGACCTGTGCCGCATACGTGCGGTCAGCTGCGGGGAGCGTGCCCCTGCGCAGTGCTGCGTTGAGTATGCGCTCGACCTCGGGCCGCAAGTCGCGCGTGGAATCCGGACCTGCGCGTTCATTGCGGAACATTGAGTCCGACAGATACCGGCCTGTCGTCCCAATTCCCGCCTGAACACCCGGCAATTGACGGGAAGCGCCGCTCGCTCCCTCCGGCGCATCCGTTATCGCACCGGCGCCGCTCGTTAGTGCGGCAAGCGCGCCGCTCCCGCCTGCGGCTGCGCCCGCGACTCTTGCAGTAGTGCCGACGATCGACGATGCGGCAGAGGCCAGGAACGCTACCGTGATTACGACCCCGACGCACCAGACCAGAAAGCCGTGTGCGGTATCGCGAAAATACACTTCGTCCTCATGAACGCTCGTCCACTTCGTGCGCAACCTCCCGGCGAGATAGCCGCCGAGCCCGGCGGCGATTGCCTGCGTGACGATCAACCAGATGATCGCGGATACACCGATCGCCTGGGCGGTCGCGCCAGCGCCGGACCACGGTGAAATCGACGATAGACCGAGCCCGACTCCGAGCATCGTCATTGCGAGCGCAAGCGACGCAGCGACAAACGCGCCGCCGATAACCGCACTCCACGACACGGCGGACCCGGACGATTCCTCAACCGCGCGGAGCTCGGTAACGTATTCATGGCGAAGAACTTCGTCCGTGGTAGCTACATGATTCATGGTTGCTCCCTGGCGTAAGCGGGACAGGACCCGTAAGTGACCTCGGCGCATAGTTTCTCAAGACGGCGCGGACCGCCATCGGAGCTTGTCCGATTTCCCTGTAGGACGGCATTACTTGCGAGCCTCGAGAAGGTTCTGGGGAGGGTTTGTCTGCGCATTGCCCGGACCGTCGGCGTGCGATACTCGTAAACGGCCACACGGGGCCGCATCAGGTACGGCCATATATGCAGGAAGCTGCACCCTTGCGTAGCTTCGATTCGTTGGCGGCTCGATTGAGCGCGCTGACGGCGCATGTCATCTCGACCACAATCGGTTCGTTGTTGCTGTGCGGGTGCGTGACGCTCACTGTCGAGCCGCGCTCGCTCGTCTCCGGAGCCGATCATGCGTTCCAAGTCACGACCCTGGGGTGCGACACCGCTGCGCGCCTTCTCCGAGCGCCGGTCACAGACGAGCCTGGAAGTGCCCTCGACGGACGGGCTTTCCGCGTCCTGGTCTGGAACATCCACAAGGAGCTTGACAGCGGGTGGCAGCGCGATCTGAGATCGTTCGCCGCTGCCAGCGACGTGTTGCTCCTGCAGGAGACGTTCCTGCAGCCATCGTTGCGCGACACGCTCGACGACGCGGGTCTGCGCTGGGTCATGGCGAGTTCGTTCCTGTACGACACGCAAGACGTAGGCGTGCTTACCGCCACGCGCGTCGCACCATTGGCGAGTTGCACACAGCGCACGATCGAGCCGCTGCTTCGTATCCCGAAATCCGCGGTGATAAGTTGGCTACGTATCGAAGGAACACGGGAGACCCTTGCGATCGTGAATGTCCACGCGATCAATTTCGACTTGTTCATCGACAGCTATCGCTCGCAGCTCGGCGCATTGGCGGACGTGCTCGCTGCCCACCAAGGCCCCATCGTCTTCGCGGGTGATTTCAATACCTGGAGCGATGCGCGCGACCACGTCGTTGCCGAAACCGCCGCGCACCTGGGGATGACCGAACTTCATTTACAGAAGGATCGTCGCGCCGTCTTCTTCGGTCGGCATTTCGATCACATCTTCGTCCGAGGCCTGGAACTGATCGAAGTGGACGCCATTCGCGTAGTCTCGTCGGATCACAATCCGGTGGTTGCGATCTTGCGCATTCGTTGACGGTGCGGGCGGACTCGGACGAAGGGCGAGCCCCTTCAGCCACCGGGTGCGCCACCGGCGATATGGCGGTTGGGACGCTCATCCGTTTTCCGGGAAAGACTCGCTCGAGTTTTCAAGCCCGCGGAATGTGAGCTACCTGGATTCCTACAACAGGAAGCGGCGCAATCCGATGGCGCGTCGGTTGCGTGCAGGCATAGAGTGTGCGCGGGAGCCAGCATTCTGATGGAGGATAGAAAATGGAAACCAGGATGAAATTGAAAGCCGCAATACTCGTAAGCGCCGTTTCGCTTGCGCTAGGGGTCTCGGCTGCGCACGCCGCGGGTGAGGCGACGACGCCGTCCAACGACACGTCCGCCACCAATACTCAATCCTCGGGATCGATGACCGGCAAACAGAAAGCGACCGCTATCGGCGCGGGAACCGGCGCGGTTGCCGGCGCGGTGGTTGGCGGTCCCGTCGGCGCCCTGGTGGGCGCGGGGATTGGCGGGTATGTCGGGCACGAGGGCACCGATGCGAACGGTCGCGTTTCGACCTCGCCCGCCGGCGACAGCACGGTCAAGAAAGCGCAGGCTGCGCTGAATGACAAGGGTTACAGCCTGGCAGTGGATGGTCGTTATGGTCCGAACACGCAAAGCGCGGTTCGCAGCTTCCAGGAAAAGAATGGCCTGACGGCAAGCGGAACGCTCGACAGTTCCACGCTGAGCGCGCTCGGCCTCAAGAGTTGATCGCCCATAACCAAAGTAAATCGCGGCCGCCTGCGGGCGGCCGCATGTTACCGCGCCCCACGCTAACGCGGGAGAGTCACGATCACGGTCGTGCCGGCGCCGGGCTCGCCCGACACCGATACAGTGCCGCCAAGCGTTTGCGCGCGCTCCCGCATCCCGCGTATGCCGTGTGAAGTCGGCCTGTGCAACTCTCTCTCGGCAATGCCAACGCCGTTGTCGCGGATTTGCATGACCAACGCGTCATCCGTTTGCGACAACGTCACGTCGACCTGCGTCGCTTTGGCGTATTTGTTGACGTTGGTGATCGTCTCCTGAAAAATGCGAAATAGCACCAGCGCACGATCGCGATCGACCGGGATATCCTGATCGGGCGTCTTAAGCCTGAAACTGATGTCCGATTGCTTCTGGTACTCGCCAACCTGCCAGCGCAGCGCAGACGCGAGCCCGAGATCGTCGAGGATGCTGGGCCGCAGCTCGGTGACGATCTTGCGCGTCGCGGCGACGGCGGCTTTGAGCAACGCAAGCATTGCCTCGTATTTTTGTCTCGCAGGCTCGGGAACCGTCTCCTCGTGGTCGATGAGCCAGTCCAGGTCGATCCTGAGGCCGGTCAGCGTCGAACCGAGTTCGTCGTGCACCTCGCGCGCGATGTGAGCCTTTTCCTCCTCGCGGACAGTCTGCAGGTGGCTCGACAACGCACGCAACTCCTCCCGCGAGCGCTCGATCTCGAGTTGCGCCAGGCGGCTTTGCGTATCGTCGAAGACCACACCGTCCCACAATGTGTCGCCCTTGTCGTCGACACGCGGCTTGGCTCGTATCGTGATCCACCGTTCGATCGACTCGTGCTTCGGATGCAGGCGACCGGCCCAGTTGAGTGTCGTCAACCGCGACGCCGAGTCAGTGAGCGACGCCAGTACGCTGCCGCGGTCGACCGGCTCGAGCAGGGTCAGAAAGGTGTCGAACTCGGTCGTCAGCGCTGCTGGTTCCGTGCCGGTTAGGCCGAGTGCGCCCTGGCTCACGTACAGGAAACGCAACGCTCCATCGACCGTCCGCTGCAGCTTGAAAACCATTCCCGGAACATTGGTGGCGATGCGCTGGATTCGCTCTTCGCTCTCCTTGAGTGCATTTTCTGTCTCCCGTCGCGCGGTATTGTCATAGCACGAGCACAGGTAACCGGCATAGTTGCCTTCCAGGTCGTGATAGGGCCGGCCGCTGCAGATGATCGATCCGTACTCGCCGTCGACCCGGCGCAGGCGGAATTCGAGCTCGAAAGGCTTCCCGGTCGGAAGGGTATGAATGACGATGTCGTTCCAGGCCGCCCTGTCGTCGGCGTGCACACCATCGAGCCACCCCTGCCCGCCCTCCGCATCCATGGATCGTCCGGTGTAGTCGAGCCACGCCTGGTTGACGTACTCGCAGCTTCCATCCTTGTCGGAGCGCCATACCAGATTTGGAAAGCTCGAGAACAGCGACAGGTAATAGTCGCGCGCGCGCTCGGTCTGCTCACGCAGCTGGATGCGCAGCGTGGCGTCGCGCGTAACGACGGCGAAACCGCGCAGCGCGCCCTGCTCGTCGCGAATCGCGGAGATGATGTCGTCGGCACAATACTGCGAGCCGTCCTTGCGCAGGTGCCAGCACTCTTCCTCGAAAGAGCCGCGCCGAGTCGCGACGGCAAGCTCGCGTTCAGGCGGCGTCTTTCGGCCCGGTGGGTAGAGGATCGAGAATGGGCGGCCGATTACTTCTTCGTAATCGTAGCCGTTGAGCGTGCGTGCGCCCGGGTTCCAGCTGGCGATGCGCCCGTCACTGTCGAGCATGTAGATCGCGCAATCCTTCACCGCGTTGATGATCAGTTCCGTGCGGCCCTCGACTTCGCGTAGCTTCTGCTCGGCTCGCAGCCGCCGGGCCATGTCGGCGACCGCTCGCTGGTTGGCGCGATTCGACTCGCCGGCGCGCAGCCTCGCTTCCTGGAAAAACAGCGTTGCCAGCGCAAGCAGCGTGGCCAGCGCCGCCCCCAGCGCGAGGCCGGCCTCTGGCAGCTGTGAGCGCGCTGCGGCGACGTACTGCTGCGTCGGCGTCACGCGCAGCACCCAGCGCGCGTTGTGGATGGCGATCGGAACCTCGTATCCCCATTCGTCGGCCGCTTTCTGTGCGTCGGCCGGCATCAGCTGCATGAGTTCTCCATTTTCGAACAGCTCGAAATAGTGGTCGCTGTATCGTCCGTCGATGAGGGAAGCCAGCCACTGCGGTCGACCAAGCGACGCCGACACCATTCCAGCAAAGTTCTCGCCCTCGAATACGGGCACGAAGATGACGATTCCCTTGCCGCCGATCACCAGGTCCGCAAACGGGCTCAGCGCCGGTTGGCGTGTCTGCAGTGCCAGGTCCATGATCGGCGCGCGCGACGCGCTGGAATGCAGGTCGTAGCCCACGGCCACGCGCGTCGGTGTCGACCACTTGATGACGTTGTCGTGGCCGGACCACGCGATCGCCCTGAACTCGGCGACGTCGCGCATGAGCGACCCGGCGTCGGCGTCCCAGAGGTCGGCATTGAAGCTATACAGGAGCGTCCGCTCTCCCAGCCGCTGCAGCATTTCGATGCGTGAGTCGAGGGCGCGCCTGATTTCCACTGCTGCGGCCTCGGCGACGAGCTGCGTACCGTGGCGGACGAAGCGTGCTTCCTGCCCGAGCGCGGCACGCCATACGACCAGAACACACGCGATCGCAGCCAGCCAGACGATGATCGGCGCAGCGCGCCAAAGCGCGGCGCGCTCGTCCTGGCGCCCCGCCAGGGCGCTGCCGAGCACGGTGCTCGACAACAGGACGAAGAGCAGCGAGCTGATGCGCTCGTCGCCGGAGAAGTGCAACGACTGCGCGGCGAGGTCGCTGCCGCTCCACGCGCCGAACGCGATCAGCAAGGATAGCGCGAGCGCGGTCGAGGCCAGTCCTGCCAGCGCCACCGCACGCCGCGGACTGCGCTGCGCCCGCGGAACCAGAAACGCCAGGGAAGCGCCGAGCACGAACGCGACGAGCGAGGTGAGCGCGCCCATCGGCGCGAAGCCGCCGGCGCCCTTCAGCCACCATCCGGCAAGCAGAGGGCTGTCCGCCAAGGCGCCGGGAAAGACGGACCTGACCAGTCCCAGCACACCGACGAGTGCACCTGCGGCGGCGAAGACATGCGCGACCGTGCGCAGACGCGCCGCGTAAAGCAAGAGCGCCGTGCCATAGGCGACGATGATCCACGCGGTGTCGTATTGCAGCTGTGGCGCAGCGTCCGCTCGCAGCACGGCAGGCCCGTTGTGGTAGCCCAACAGCGTGGAGCCGGCGTATGCGGCCACGATCAGGCCGACTGCGAACAGGAGGACTGCGACCCAGATGTCGGACTTCACAAAACCGAGCCGTCGCATGGGGATTGGTCTGAGAGGCGGCGTCGTGTCGCGGGCCGGTCCCCCTGCACGGCGGCGCAGACTCGAGAAAACGGGAATGATACCGCGGGTGCGGCGCATGCGCGCTCAGCGTTTCGACGCAGGTAGCAGCGTGCGCATCATGCTTGCGGTAAGCGTTTGCTTGAGTGTCCGGTAACGCGACCACGGATCGACCTTCGATTGCAGACGGGCCGCGACGTTGCGCAGTGTGAAGAAGGACGAGGACATTTTCACGTCGAGCTCTTCCCATGCGATCGGCACGGACACCGTCGCGCCCGGCCTCGCGCGCACCGAGTACGCGGCGACGGCGGTCGCGCCACGGTCGTTGCGCAGGTAGTCGATGAAAATTCGCCCCTTGCGCCGCGCTTTGGCCATGTTGGCGGTGAAGCGCTCCGGTGCGACGCCAGCGACGTGCTCCGCGACCGCGCCGGAAAAGCGCTTCACTTCGTCCCAGTCGTGTCGGCGCGCGAGCGGCACAACCAAATGCAGGCCTTTCCCGCCGGTGGTTTTGAGAAACGACTGCAGGCCCAGCTCGTCGAGCGCCGTGCGCATCAGACGCGCGGCTTCGACTACAGACTTCCAATCGAGGCCTTCGTCGGGATCAAGGTCGAAGATCATGCGATCGGGACGATCCAGTCGTGGCTGCGTTGCACCCCAGGTATGCAGCTCCACCGTACCCATCTGCACCAGGGATATCAGCGCCTCGCGCGAGTTCACGATCATATAAGGCGCCTCGCCGTCGCTCTCCTCGACGATGACGGTGTCGACGCCGACGACACCCTTGAGTGCGTGCTTCTGGTAAAAGCACGGCTTGCCGACTCCGTCGGGGCAGCGCACCAGGGACAGCGGGCGTCCGGCGAGGTGCGGAAGGATGCGCGGGGCGGCAGCGGTGTAGTACGCCGCGAGATCGCCCTTGGTCAGCCCGGCATCGCCGAACATCACGCGATCCGGGTGCGTGATGCGGATGCCTGAGAACTCGGCGGTGGCGGCGGCTTTGGGCCGTACGCTTTTCATTGCGCGTTCCACGGTAATGCCTCCAGGTGACTTGTCCTCGCGTAGTCCGTGAAATACGGCCTGCCGCAGCAGCCCTTCGTCGGTCCATTGCGCGAACGAAATCTCGGCGACCAGAACCGGTTTCAACCAGTGGACGCTTTTCGCCGCGTAGCCGCGCGGTGGGTTGATGAACGGCGCGGCATCCTGCTCGAGACCGCCGAGCGTTCGCTTCAGCGATTCGAGCCCTGCCGTGTCGAAACCGGTCCCGACCTTGCCTGCATAACGCAACGAGCCGTCGTTCCGATGCACGCCGACGAGCAACGCTCCGAAGCCGGCGCGGCTGCCTGCGGGGTCGGTATAGCCGCCGATGACAAATTCCTGGCGCTGGTGGCACTTGAGCTTGAGCCAGGTGCGCGTTCGCGTCGACATGTACCTGCCGTCGGTACGTTTGGCGATCAGCCCCTCAAGCCCGTTTGCGCATGCCTGCGCAAGCAGCGTGGCGCCGTTGCCCGCTGCATGGGCGCTAAACGCGAGGTTGGCCGATTTGACGCCGGTGAGGAGCGCCTGCAGCCGCGCCTTGCGCTCGAGCAACGGCAGCGCACGCAGGTCGCGCCCGTCCGCGAACGGCAGGTCGAACATGCAGTAGACGAACGCGGCGTGTGCCTTGGCGTCGCTGAAAGCATTCTGAAGGAGCTGGAAGTGGCTGCGCCCCGCGCTATCCAGCACGACGACTTCGCCGTCGAGCCACGCCGAACGCGTCTTGAGCTTGCTCAATGCCAGTGCGACGTCGGCCATGCGCGACGTCCAGTCATTGCCGTTGCGCGAGCGCAGTCGAACCTTGCCGCTTTCGATGCGCGCGAGAATACGGTAGCCGTCGAACTTGATTTCGTAGACCCAATCGTCTCCAGCGGGAGCTTGCGTCACCAGGGTCGCGAGTTGCGGCTTCAGCGTTGACGGCAGTGCCATCGCCGGCGAGCCTTCGCGGCGGATCGCAGCGGGCGCGGATTTGCCACTGGTGCGTTTGGCGGTGCGCGACCTGGCCGCCTGAGGCCCGCCTGCGTCATCGATTAGACGGCCACTTTGCACACTCTCGGGTCGTGTCAGCGTGACGTCGGCCGCCTCGCCATGGGCTGCGAAGGCATCGTCGCGCTTGATCAGCAGCCACGGCTGCTGCCTGGATTCGCCGTCCTTGTCCTTGATGCGCACCAGCGCCCAGCCACCGTGCAGTTTTTCGCCGTCGAGTGCGAAATCGAGGTGACCGGCGAGATACGCCTTCTCCGGGTTGCCGGACGGAACCCAAGTTCCCCTGTCCCAGACGATGACGTTGCCGGCCCCATACTGATGCCCCGGAATCGCTCCCTCGAAACTGCCGTACTCCAGGGGATGGTCCTCGACATGAACGGCCAGTCTCTTTACGCGCGGATCGAGGCTCGGCCCCTTGGGAACGGCCCACGACTTGAGCGTGCCGCCGATCTCCAGCCGAAAGTCGTAATGCAATCGCCGCGCCGCATGCTTGTGTACGACGAACGAGAGCTTCCCCGCTTGGTGCGCGCGCGGCCGCCACGCGGCTCGCCCGTGCGCTCGAAATCGCGCTTGGCTCGGTAGGTGCGCAATCCCACGATCAGGCGCGCTTGCGGCGGGCAGCAACGGTGCGCGCAGTCGCCGGCGCTTTTCGCGGCACTCCCGGCGGCGTGCTCGCAGAACGGGGTTTCGCACGGCTGGCGCGTCGCGCGTCGCCTGATTTGTTGCGTTCCAGGCTGCGTTTGAGCAGCGTCGTGAGATCGATGATGTCAGCGCCTTTGGGCGCGGCTGCCCCTTTCTCCGGTTCGGTGATCACCTCGGTCTCGCCGCGGCTGATCTTCTCCTCGACGCGCTTCATCAGATCGTGCGTGTAGCTGTTCACGAAGTCGCGGGGGTTCCAGGCTTCGGACATGTCGTCGACCAGCTTGCGCGCGAGATCGGCCTCCTTGGCATTGGCGGCGGCGACCTTTGATGATACGGCCGGCAACGACAGGCCCTCGATTCCGCGCAGCTCGTCGACATAGCGCAGCGTATCGAGCAGCAGCACCGGCCCGGACGGGATCACCGCCGCGAGATGGGGCGTGGTCCGAATGACCACCTGTGCCACTCCCACCTTTTTCGCGTTCCTGAGCGTGTCTCGCAGCAGCGCATACACCTTCTTGCCGTGCTCGGTCGGCACGAGGTAATAGGGCGTTTCGAAGAATTGTGGCGGAATGTCGGCCGCCGGAACGAAGGCGGCAATGTCGATGGTTTGCGTCGCCTCGACATTGGCACGACGAAAATCCTCGTCGCTCAAGACCACGAACCGATCCTTTTGGTATTCGTATCCCTTGACGATCTGTTCCCACGCGACTTCCTTGCCAGTCTTCTTGCTCACCCGCTTGTAACCGACGGGCGAGAGGTCACGCTTGTCGAGCATCGAGAAGCTCAATGCCTTGCGCTCCTCGGCGGGATGCAGCTCGACAGGTATGTGCACCAGCCCGAAGCTGATGGCGCCTTTCCACAGTGCGCGCGACACGGTCAGCCTTTCGCGATCGTTGCTATGGGTGTTGAGCTGCCCTCGCCATAGGTCGCCAGACACGCGTCGCAGATGATCAATCGACGCACGAGCGTAACCGGCTCGCCGCAATCCTGACAGGCTTCGAGCGGCGTGGCGCCTGAGATGCGGCAGCCCCAGGCGCGGCAGACCTTGTCGATGCAGATCTGATGGTCACAAGGGCAGATCACGGCACCCACCGAGTTCGCGCGCGAGGACCGCGCGGCCGAGCTTACCGGGCGGATGGGGACGTTCTGGCGATTCCGCGGGTTCATCGGACTCGCCATCGTCGGGATCGATGGGGCCGCCCTGCTCGTCGGGCTCGGGAGGCTCCTCGATCGGGCTGTGTAGACTGCGATGTGCGCGTGTGAGGAGGGCTCGGTCGGACAGGTCTGCCATTGTCGCGTTCCAATCAGTCTGATTAGTGTTTGAATGCAATCGGCATGCCATGCGGCGCACTCGCGGCCTTCGTCTTGCGTGCCCGAAGCGGGTGCGCCGTGCGCGTTTCTACAAATTGACCCGCAAAATTGCAAGATCTTCGCGATGTGCCGGGTCTGCGCGGCGGTCTTCGATGGTACGCCGATATTGGCACGGCGTTTGCGAGTGTCCGAACGCAGGGGCCGGATTTTCGAAAACGGACACCATCCCTCCCATGGCCCGATTTCATTTTTCGGTGCCCCTGCCCCGAATTGGATGAACGAGGTAGGGCGATGACGAGGGCTCTGGCGAGATATGCGTTGTACGTCGTGGCATGCGCAGCGCTGATCGATTTCGCACGGTTTCGACGTCGTCAAAAAGACGCCGCACATCGGAAGCAAGCCCTTCACACCTGGGAAGGTGAGGGCGGCGCGTTGCCAGAGACGAAATGAGCGTACCCGAGGCGGGTTGAGAAAGGGCGTATGTAGGACATGCACCTACATACCCTTGCAAGGGGACTACAGTAATTCCAGCATAGCGCCGATAGCGCCATGACCTGATCAACGCGAACATGAGCCGTCGCCAAACCAACAACGACGGAGTGGGTCATGTTCGGAGAAATCCAGAGTCTTGCGAGCCTTGCGAAGTATCCCGGGGAGGGACAGGGTACGACGAGTGCGACCGCCAAGCCCGGCGGTGTCGAAGCCACAGGACAAAGCGACGCCACACCGCGCAGCCCGACCCAGGGCCGCCGCGACGCGCTCGAGCACTTTGGCGAGCTTTATGGCGCGCATCCGACCATGCGTAAGATGTTCAAGAAAATCGAGCGCCTCGCTCGCTCGAACGCCCCGGTGGTGGTCCTCGGCGAAAGCGGGTCAGGAAAGGAACTCGTTGCGAATACCCTGCACCAGCTTTCGGCACGGGCGTCGGCCCCGTTTGTCGCGATCAACTGCGGCGCGCTCGCGGAGAATCTCATCGAAAGCGAACTCTTCGGGCACGAGCGCGGCAGTTTCACCGGCGCGTTGCGCACGCACCGCGGATGCTTCGAGCGCGCAGATGGCGGAACCCTGTTTCTCGATGAGATCACCGAAATGCCGCTGGAAATGCAGGTGCGCCTGTTGCGCGTGCTCGAGACCGGCCGCTACTGCCGGGTCGGCGGCGACCAGGAGCTGACGACCGACGTGCGCGTCATCGCGGCGTCCAATCGCGATCTGCAGCAGGCTGTCGCGGCAGGTCGTTTGCGCGAGGATCTCATGTATCGGCTGTGCGTGATTCCCGTCACCCTCCCGCCGCTTCGCGATCGTGGTGACGACGCCGTGCTGCTCGCCGAGATGTTCCTGGCCTCGCTCAACGAAGAATACGGCGAAGCAAAGCACTTGAGCGATGCGGCGAGGCTTCGGGTCAACGAGTACCACTGGCCCGGCAACGTGCGCGAGCTCAAGAACGTGATTCACCGTGCGTTCGTGCTGTCCGACGAGGAGGTCGACGTCGACGTCAGCGCGACGATCGTGGTCGAAGACGTCGCGGGTGCAGGTCGCGGTGACGTGCAGGCAGGTCCGGGGGCCTCGAGGCTCGGCGACGCGTTCACGGTGCGCATTCCCGTGGGGATGTCGCTCGACGCAGCGGAACGGGCGCTGATCACGGCGACATTGGAATTCGTCTCCGGCAGCAAGGTCAAGGCGGCGCAGGTTCTGGGCATCAGCCTCAAGACGCTGTACAACCGACTGCATGCCTACAACGACGCCGCCGGCGGCCCCAAGCCGCAGCCGCCGACGACGTGCACGGCGCTGGCGGCATGATGTAGCGGCTTCGGTGACTTCGACCGTTTCCTTTTCTATAATGCAACGGGTCCAAATCATGCTAGAGCCAGTACAGCATCACCCCGAGAACGGGGCCTCGAGAGGAAGCCTGCCCGTGGCGACACACAAGACTCGCGTCCTGATCGTCGATGACCACGCCGTCGTGCGCGCCGGTTTCAAACAGCTCTTCGAAACGACGGATGATCTTGAAGCAACCGGCGAAGCCGGCACGGCGTCCGCGGCGATAAAGGAGGCTGCGACCGGCAACTACGACGTCGTCCTGCTCGATATTTCGCTGCCGGACGCCAGCGTGCTGGAGACGGTCAGTACGCTGCGCCGCAGATATCCGGATTTGCCGATACTGGTTGTCAGCATGCACGCCGAAGAGCAATACGCGGTCAACCTTTTGCGCGCCGGCGTCAGCGGCTTTTTCCCAAAGGCAGGTGAGGCCAAGGACATGCTGCAGGCAGTGCGCACCATTGCCGATGGAAAGAAGTACATCAGCTCGACGCTGGCGGAGGCGCTGGCGATGGAAGCGGCCGGGGACACTCCGGAGCCGCTACATCGGCAGTTGTCAACGCGGGAGTTCCAGATCTTCGTGCAGCTCGCCGCCGGAAAGACGGTTACCGACATCGGCAATGAGCTCTGCCTGAGCGTGAAGACGGTCAGCACCTATCGCACGCGGATCATGGAAAAGATGAACCTGTCGCGCAACGCCGAGCTGACCGCCTACGCGCTGCGGCACAACCTGATGAGCTGATGCTCGCGGCCCTTGAATTGAACTCCTCGGCCGATAGGTTGCAAAACACGCGGCTGCGCGTGTACGTGGTGGAGGATTCAGAGCTTATCCGCAAGCGCATCGTCGAGAACGTTCGGTCGATGGGCAGGTTCGAGATCGTCGGCGTTGCCGAATCTGAAGACGAGGCTGTCGAAGCGATCGATAAACTTCATCCCGACATCGTCATCACCGATATCCGCCTAAAAGCAGGCAACGGGATCGATGTCGTGCGCCACGTCCGCGCGCACCCCTACGTGCCGCGCCCGCGCGTTTTCGTTCTGACCAACTATGCGTTCCCCGAATACCGACATCAGTGTTCGGTCGCCGGTGCCGATGAGTTCTTCGACAAGTCGTCCGAGTACGACCGCTTCCTCGAGTTGATGCACACCGCGTGACGTTCGACGGCCCGCGACGGGCCGGCTGTCTCCCCGTGTTTTTTCCTGGACCGTTGCGTTGCTCGACGACCTTGCGCATGGCATGGCGCTTGCATGAACTTGCATGATACCGGTGCGGTGAGAAAAACCAGCATTGAGATGGTAGTTCTCGCTGCTTTCGAGTAACTGTTGCTCTTCAGGGGCGGAAAGGATTGCAAATGTTGCACTACGCGCTTGTGTTTTTTATCGTCGCGCTGATCGCCGCCGTATTCGGCTTTACGGGCATCGCGGCAGGAGCGGCGGAGATCGCCAAGATCCTGTTCGTGATCTTTCTGATCCTGTTCATCGTATCGCTGGTCGCCGGGTTGTTCAGGCGTGGTGGTCCTTAGCGGCCGTCCAGGCGTCGCGGCCGGGAGGACGTTGATCCCCGCCGCGAGAGCGCAAGAAGGCGTCGGCAGGCTAGGAGCAGATCATGTTGAAATGGGCCATTATCTTTTTTCTGATTTCGCTGGTGGCTGCATTTTTCGGATTCACCGACGTGGCCGCAGGAGCGCAGTCCATCGCAAGACTACTTTTCTTTCTGTTCATCGTCCTGTTCCTGATCGTGCTCGTCTTTGGAGTGATCGCGGGACGGACGCTTTTTTGACGGCACATCGCGGGCGCGAGCCCGCCGTGCCCGTCGCCTACCGCGCTTGTGCGGGTTCGTGCAGTACTCGGGAGCAGCCATGGAAAATACCGGATTGATCGTAGAACGCAAGGCGCATCAAGCGCACCGGGCCGTCGACGAAGTCGCGCAAAGGGCAAGCGCAAAGGCCGGGCCGGCCATCGATCGCGCGGCGCAAGCGGCGCACCGGACCGTCGACAAAGTTGCAGGCGCGGCAGCCCCAGCGGCGGAATGGGTCGCGCAAAGCGCCGATCAGCTCAGGCGGCAGCAGGACGAGTTCGCCATAGCGTGTCGAGGCTACGTGCGCGAACGGCCGCTGATCGCGATTGCGGCTGCATTGACAGCGGGCTTTCTGATCGGGCGTCTGGGACGCTGATGGGCACGGTCCGGGGAGGCGGCGTTTCGGTGCCGGGACACAGCGTGGAGCTGAGGTCGGAGCCGCAGGCGTGTGTCGCATACCGCGTGCGGTTTGAGTCGCCCGTCTCACTCGGGCAGCGTTTGTCATGAGCGTGGGCGCGCGAGCGGAGCAGGCGGCGCTGCTCGCGTTTTCATTCCGCTGCTGCTGAGCCTGTTTCTCCACTACACTCTCGCGCCCGCCGCCGAGCGCATGCAGGCGTGGGGATTCCGATGGCCATCGCCGCAGCCGTAGCCATCGCCCTCGTTATGTCGCTCCTGTTCCGGGGAATGCTTTGGGGCGGCTAGGGACTGCTGCTCGCCGTTCCCGTCGTGATCGCGATAAGAACGATCTGCGATCACGTCGAGCGCCTGAAACGGTTCGGCGAGATCGTCCCCAGCGACGTCCCTGCGCGCACAGAATTACACGTGCGATCGGGAAAGTTTACAGCGCTCTGGCTGGGGATCCGAGTACCTACGTGCAACTCATTGATTGGCAATGTCGCCTATGCTGGCACGCACGTTGCTGACTCGATCATGCACGCGGAATCGCCGCGATTGACAAGGAGCAAACAATGAACTGGGATCGTGTTGAAGGCAACTGGAAGCAGATGACCGGCAAGATCAAGGAACAGTGGGGCAAGCTCAGCGACGATACGTTGACCGAGATTCACGGCCAGCGCGATCAGCTCGTCGGCAAAATCCAGGAAGCTTACGGTATCAGCCGCGACGAGGCTGACCGCCAGGTGAAGGACTGGGAAAGACTGAACTGACGCCAGAAGTTTGCGGTGCGACCCGCCCAGCGCGGCGCATCATCCACTACCGAGGAGAAAGTGATGAAATTGACAATTACCGAAGCACTCTGCGTGGCGACGCTGGGTGCGTTTGCGCTCAGCGCGCACGCGGCGACGGACGCGGAAAAGAACATCAAGAACCAGTACAACGCCGCGGTCGAACAGACTGATGCCGAGTACAAGGCTGCATCCGAAGCATGCAAGACCCGACAAGGCAACGACAAAGATGTATGCATGCAGCAGGCCAAGGCGAATCGAGACAAGGCGCTAGCTGACGCCAAGGCATCGCGCAAGTCGAACGACGCGATGGCCGATGCGAAAGATACGAAGATGGAAGCCGATTACAAGGTGGCCAAGGAGCGTTGCGACGCGCTCAGTGGCTCCGCCAAGGACACGTGCATCGCCAACGCCAAGCTGAAATATCACCAATAGAGGTCAAGATGAGCATAGGGACAATACTGCTGATCTTGCTCATCCTGGCGTTGATCGGGGCTCTGCCCACATGGCCGTACAGCAGCGGCTGGGGCTACGGTCCGAGTGGGCTCGCCGGGGTCGTGGTCGTGGTTCTCCTCGTCCTGCTCCTGATGAAGGTCATCTGACGCCGCCCGAGTTGTCCTAGTTTGCGCGAACGCCCCGCAAGGGGCGTTCCGCTATCCGTGCAGCGTTCAGGGCCCGCTGCGTCGCTGTCGGTGCGGCTCCTACATATAAATCCGACGCGCTCCGATTCTCGACGCACGCGGACAGTTCTAGATTATGACTTGGAGTCCCACCGTGACGGGACTCGAACTCATTGAATTCGATCGATACGCAAAGATGAAAACTTTTCATGTCGACTGCGAGTTGAAATACGATGTTCTGCAGCAGTCGCTGTTCCTGCTCCACATCGCTGTCCCGACGCTGCACGATCAGTACGTCTGCGCCGAACAGATCAGCACCGTGCCCGAGCTGCGCATCGACCAGCTCCAGGCACCGGGCTCGATGAACCGGCTGCTGCGTATCGACGCACCACCGGGGACGCTCGAAATCCGGTACATGGCGAACGTCGATGTCCAGCGCGCGATGCCGGTTGGCGATGCGCGCGAGATCCCGGTTTCGCAACTCCCCGCGGAGGTCCTTCCCTACCTGATCCCGACGCGCTATTGCGAATCGGACGTTCTGTATCCGCTTGCGGCCGGCACGTTCGGGCATGTGCCCCGCGGTATCCAACGCATAGAGGCGATCTGTCGATGGGTCCGCGGAAACGTCGACTACATGGTAGGGACGTCGAATACGCTCTCGTCGGCGCGCGACACGGTTGCTTCGAAGGCTGGTGTATGCAGGGACTTCGCACACCTGGCGATCACGCTTTGTCGTGCCCTAAACATCCCTGCGCGACTGGTGACGGGTTATGCGAAATACGCAGATCCGCCGCCGGATTTTCACGCGATGTTCGAGGCGTACCTCAATGACGCCTGGTACCTTTTCGATCCGACGCAGCTGTCGCCCGTCGAAGAGCTGGTGAGGATCGGAACCGGTCGGGACGCATCCGAAGTGGCGTTCGCAACGCTCTTCGGCACGGCCCGGCTGCGCTACCTCAGTCCGCTGGTGGAAGCCGCGGGCGAGTGGGAGCGTGCGAAATCGCTGGTGCCGCTGCAACAACCGGGTGCCGGGATCCTGCTCGCTGCATAGCCACTCGGAAAACGACGCGCTGATTTGGCATGAGCATTGCATCGGTAGTTGCGTCACACCTCGAAAGGAGAACGAAATGCAAAATCGACACGGCATCAAGCTGACCGTTATTGCGGCGCTGGTCGCTGCCTTGGGACTGAGCGCTTGCGAGCAACGCAACCGTGCGGATTCAGGGGCAACGCCACCGACCGCGTCGACGGCGCCGGCCCCTTCACAATCCATGGCCGCGACGAGCGATAAGGTCGCCACGGCCGTCGACGACACGGCGTTGACAGCGAAGGTCAAGGCCGCGCTGCTGGCCGAGCCTGGGCTCAAGTCGCTGCAAATCAACGTCGAAACGAAGAACGCCGCGGTTACCCTGTCGGGTGCCGTCGACAGCGATGCTTCGCGCGAGAAGGCCAAGCAGGTCGCGAGCAGCGTCTCGGGCGTGAGCAACGTGGTCGATCAGATGACGGTCAAGTCTTCGTAGACCGCACAACGCCGCATAGGCAGTCAAGCGCAGTCGATCGAAAAGCCGCGTGACCCTCGCGATCGCGCGGCTTTTCTCGTCTTGGCGGGGAATGCCGGGCAACCGATTTACGAGTGCTGCGGCGTGCGCGGGCTTTCCCAGTAAGGCGTGGTGCCGAAGTAGTTGTGAATGAAAGCGCCCCATTCGTGCACGAAGCGATCCGCTTCGCTGCCGCGATGCACAGCCGGCGCGCGCTCGATCCAGTCGGCGTGCGCGTTGACGCGTAGCTGATGAACGTCGAGATCCGCATATACAGCGTTCCAGGGAATGACGACAAGCTGGTCGGCAACCGCGCCGGAAGTCAACTCAGCCACCGCGTACGCGATGCGCCCGGTGGACACGTCGAGAATGATGTCGCGCAGCAAGCCGATCTTCTGGCCTTGGCGATCGACGATGGTGCAGCCGAGGACGCTGTCCGCGCTCACCACGCTGGCCGACGTGCTGCGCAGGATGTAGCCAACGGTGCGATTGGGAACGGTCATGATTGCCTCCGAGTGGGGTCATTTGATGATCGTCGGTGCGTACTGGCTGCGCAATCGGCCTCGTTCGCGTTCGACTGTAGGGACGGCTCGCGGCAGGTGTAGGAGCACTGCCTACGTCTGCCGTAGGGACCATGGCACGGCGTTTGCAACGTACTGTCAATCTCCACGAGGAGCGCGTCATGAAAAACATTGTTGCCGCGCAGTTCGACGATTTTGCACACGCCGAGGCGGCGATGCGCGAACTTCGGACTGCGCATGGAATGAATGCGCGCGACGTCGCGCACGTGGCGCTCAACGCTCCCGGGCGCCACGCGGCGCACCCGATCGGTGGCGACCAGGACGCCGACGCAGGCGCGGCGCACGGCGATAGCGGGGCGTTGTCCGGCGCCGTGATCGGCGGTGCGGCGGGCGCCGTGACTGGCCTTGCCGCTTCCACAGTGCTCGGCCCGATCGGCGCGGTTGCAACCGCGGCTATCGGCGCCTACACAGGCTCGCTCGCCGGAGCGCTGAACCGCATGAACGACGCGGCCGACCAGGGCGCGCCGCCGCCGCGGCCCGCCGGGGTCATGGTAATGGTGCACGCAGCCACGCAAGAACAGCACGACGGCGCAGTCAGCATCTTTCGTCGCCAGGGCGCGCGCGGCATCGAAGAAGCCGAAGGGCAGTGGAAGGACGGATGGACGGACTTCGATCCGGTTGCGCCGCCGCAGTGGATCGTGCCGCCCACGCCGCGCGAGAGATCCAGCGGAGCGCCGGCCTAGGGTTTCGCGCGTAAGCGCTACAGGCGCATGTAAACCCTGCAACGTGCGGCGCCGGCGGCCCAATCTCAAGGCATTGATTCGCCTTGTACAAACGCGCTGTACCCGCTGGCACGGCACGTGCGTAATCAACGCCTGCAAGACGGATTTCCACCGACAACCACCGAGGGGATAGTTCGATGAAGACGCTGACAATGTTGATCGCGGTTGCCGCAGCGGTGTCGCTCGCGGCCCTGGCAGGCTGCAACACCGTGGAAGGCGCGGGCAAGGACGTCAAGGCAACAGGCGCGGCCGTCGAAAAAGCTGCAGACAACGCCAAGCCCAAGTAAATCGATCGTACGACGCCGGACCGGGCGGTTGCTGCAGCACGGTCCGGCGCGTTGGGCCGCAGGTGCTCGGCTCTGGCTGTCTACTCTACTTTCTTGCGCTGATAGCCGCTGGTGCGCATGCAGGCGTCGTACATTAGATTGTACGCGCCGTGGGTCGGATCGTACGGGCCGAATCCATGCTCCTTGCCGTGCGCTTCCGCCTCCTTTTCACAGGCACGCACGTCCTTGGCGAACTTTTCGCTCGACGCGGAACCTTGCTCGTAGTTGGCCGCGGTATGTTCAGCCATCGACGCGCAAGCCGTCACGCCGGCGAGCGCCGCGAGCGCAAGCCGGGCGCGCGCGCTTCGCTGCGCGAAAATCAGGTTCCTGCGGCAATCTCGCACGAGATCCCCATGGCGAGCGCAAGTTTCGCACGCTTTGCGCCGACTGCGCCATGGGAGTGTCGCGCGGCGCGGGGCGGGCGTAAGATGGCTGCGCAAGGGGTACGTCGACCCCGAAGGAGGTCTCGGCCATGAGGCTGGATTCGAAACAACTTGCGCAATTCGAGCGCGATGGCTATCTGTTCTTCCCTTCGCATTTCCGTCCGGACGAAATCGGCGTCCTGACTGACGAAGTCCCGGCGCTCTACGCCCAACGCCGCCCCGAGAACGTGCGCGAAAAGTCGGGCGACGTCGTGCGCACCAATTTCGCGGCGCACATGTACAGCAAGCCCTTCGCGCGGCTGGCGCGGCATCCACGCATGGTGCTGCCGGTGATGCAGCTGTTCGACGAGGCGGTGTACATGCACCAGTTCAAGATCAACGGCAAGATGGCTTTCGACGGCGACGTCTGGCAATGGCACCAGGACTACGGCACGTGGAAAAACGACGACGACATGCCCGAGCCGCGGGCAATGAACGTGGCCATCTTCCTGGACGAAGTCAACGAGTTCAACGGACCACTGATGTTTATTCCGGGCAGTCACAGGCTCGGCGTGATCGACGCTGCGCACGACACGTCGACAACCAGCTATCCGCTGTGGACCATCGATCACGACACCATCGCCAAGCTGGTCGCGCGCGGCGGCATCGTCGCGCCCAAGGGTCCGGCGGGGTCGATGATCCTGTTCCACTCGTGCCTGGTGCACGCGTCGGCCTCGAACCTGTCGCCGTGGAATCGCGTCAGCGTATATCTGAGCCTGTGCGCGGTCTCCAATCACATACGCCGCTTCAAGCGTCCGGAATACATCGCACACCGCGATTTCGCGCCGATCGAATGTCTGCCCGACGACTGCCTTCTGCGCGATTACCCGGTGTCGTTGCCGTGGAAAGACGGAACGCCGGCGCACGCACTGGCCCCGGCGCTGGCCGCGTGAGCCTGCACGCAAAGCTGCGCGAGCGCGCGGAGCAGGGCAAACCGTTGTCCGTCGGGTTGATCGGCGCCGGCAAGTTCGGCTCGATGTACCTCGCGCAGATTCCGAAGACCCCCGGCGTACACCTGGCCGGGATCGCTGACTTGTCACCGGAGCGTGCCCGCGCCAACCTCGAGCGTGTCGGATGGGCGCCCGACCGTCACGCGGCAAGATCACTGGACGACGCGCTCGCCAAGGGAAGCACGCACGTGGGTGGCGACTGGCAGGCACTTGTGCGCCACCCGCGCATCGACATCGTCGTCGAATGCACGGGCAATCCGGTCGCTGCGGTGGAGCACTGCCTGGAAGCCTTCGAGTATGGCAAGCACGTGGTCAATGTCACCGTGGAAGCCGACGCGTTCTGCGGCCCCTGGCTCGCGCGTGAGGCTGCTCGGCACGGCGTGGTCTATAGCCTGGCCTACGGCGACCAGCCGGCGCTGATATGCGAGCTCGTCGACTGGGCGCGCGCGGCCGGGTTTCCCGTGGTTGCCGCCGGCCGCGGGCACAAGTGGCTGCCGCACTTCGCGCAATCGACGCCGGAAACGGTGTGGGGGCACTACGGGCTGACGCCGGAGCAGGCAGAGGTCGGCGGCCTAAATCCGAAGATGTTCAACTCGTTTCTGGATGGCTCGAAGCCGGCGATCGAGTGCACGGCGGTTTGCAACGCGACAGGCCTGGTCGCGCCGCCGGGCGGCCTCATCTATCCGCCGGCGTCCATCGACGAGATCCCCGCCGTCTGCCGACCGATCGCCGAGGGCGGCGTGCTGCATCAGAAAGGCCAGGTCGAAGTCATCTCCTCGCTCGAGCGCGACGGCAGGCCGATCGCCTATGACATCCGCTTCGGCGTATTCGTCGTGTTCGAGGGCGACACCGAGTACATCCGCAACTGCTTCAAGGAATATATGGTGCGCACCGACCCGAGCGGCCGCTACGCCTGTCTGTACAAGCGCTGGCACCTGATCGGGCTGGAGGTGGGCGTTTCGGTGGCATCGGTCGGATTGCGCGGCGAAGCCACGGGTAGTCCGACGGGTTTCAACGCCGACGTGGTCGCGACCGCCAAGCGCGACCTCAAGGTCGGCGAGACACTCGACGGCGAAGGCGGCTACACGGTCTGGGGCAAACTTCTCCCCGCGTCCGCGTCGCTCGCGCAGGGCGGTCTGCCGTTGGGGCTTGCGCACGACGTGCGAGCTGCTGCGACCGGTGCGGCAGAGTCAGTCGCTGACCTGGAGCGATGTCGCCATCGACGAGACGCTGCCCGCCTACGTCACGCGGCGCGCGATGGAGGCGGCCTTCGCGCCACCGACTCAGGCGCGGCAGCGCGTGGCATGAGCCCGGCGGTGCAATCGCCCTCTAAGGCGTAGCCCGGCGAGCCATCGCGGTTCGGAACCGGCGAACGATACGACGCCGGCTCAGAATAGCAGCGTGGTGCGCAGCGACAGAATCCAGACTCCGTTGCGCGACGCATTGAGCGCCGGATCGACAATGTACTGCGCAGCCGGCGTCACCAACAGGCCCTTCCCGAAGGTCCACGTCCAGTACGTCTCCAGGATTTTTTCGTTGCGCGCGCCGGGCGGGTTCACCGGAGGTGGCGCGGCATCGCTGTAGCCGAGCGCGAATGCGATCTGGTCGGTCGCACTGCGGCCCAGAGGATTGTTCATCGCGATGCCGAGCGCGTAGGAGGCGCGCACGGGCGTGAAGAATTCATACGCTCGATTCGCACGAGCGAACACAGCCCAGCGGTCGCTTAGTTGCTGCACGGCATTGAGCGACCAGCCTTTCGTCCGCGGCTGCGCGGGCACTGTCGGCGCCTGGTAATAGAGCAGTGAGTAACGACCTGGGCCGAGGCCGTCGACCGTCGGCGCCCACTGCGCGTATCCGAACCCGGCAATCGTCTTAGCTCCGGTGGCCTGGGTCGCGAGCGTTTGTGCGAGAGGATTGCCTCCGTTTTGCAATCCCGCTGCGAGCTGGACGCCTGGCGCAGGACTGAACTGCGCATACGCGCCGAGGCCCGCCAGTGGATAGGTGGCCGACCCGTTCTGCGACAGCACGTAGTTGTTGAAATTGAGCTGCTGATTGTTCAGGTATGCGTTGTCGTCAAAGTTGTAGATCGGGTACTGCCCCACCCCGACCAGCCAGCGCTTTCCGGGAAAGGTGTGGGTGTACGTGAGTTGCGCAAAGAGGTTCTGTCGTCGCGGGTAGTCGTTGATCGGCGTGATCAGGCCGAGCCGGTCTTGGATGGCGGCGGCATCCTGCGCTGTCGTGTAGCGGTCGATGTCGTAGACGAGCTGGACGGCGCCCGACCCAACCGCCTCGTCGTTGAACAGATCCCAATTGAACGACGGCGTCGCAAGGACCTGTCCTGCCGGGCTGCCGCCTCCGTGCAGACCCCATTGCTGCAAGTAGCTGACATCGACAACCCAGGACAGGCCGGACTGCTTGGCGACACGCGCCTTGAAGTTCGCGTAGTCGTCGTAGGCTTCAGCCTCATAGAGAGAAACTCCGGCGCCGATGCGACGCAATCTTTCGAAAGCGCGTCCGAGTACGGTGACGTCCGATGCCGTGACGTCATCGTCGCCACTGGATGCCTCGGTCTGTGACCGCACCGCGCATGGCGCGAATGCAAGCAGCAGAATGCCGGCACGAGCGGCGAACTGCCAAATCCGCTGCGCGTTCATTACCGCGTCATGCGCTACTCGGCACGATACAACCGCCCGCTGCGATCAAAGTACGCACCGTTGATGGTATTGTTTTTCTCCAACGAAACCTGCGCGTGCACCGGCCCACACCTGTTCGGTCGCTCGACGTCGACGCGTATCTCGGCGCTGCGCTCGACGCCGATAGCCACGAAGGCCTGTTCGACCAGCTGCGGCACCAACGACCAGCTGAATTCGTCGGCGGGAAATGGCTCCTCGCATTTCGTGATCTGCGCTTCGCGCTTTTCCATTCGCGAGATCTTCTTGGCACGGTTGTAGCGAAAGGTCACCGTCTCGCCGCGCTCGCGTGGATCGAGCACGGTCAGGCGGATCTGCTCCACTTCGATCACGACATTGCGCAGGTACGGCGTTGAGCCCAGCTCGCGCGAAAGTGCCTGCAGCGCCTCGTCGCCCAGCCCCAGCATGTTGATGGTCGCCAGGCGCTTCTGCTCGTCCTCGTACGCCTTCTCTTGCGCGCGTACGCGCTGGTTGTGCGCTTCGATCTCTGCATTGCGCTTGTCGACGATGCCCTTGAGGTCGATCGCCTCGCCGGTGCGGAGGTCGTAGCTGACAAGGTCGAGGCCACCGATTGCCGTCGAGCCGACCTGAACGGTGAGCATCCAGCGCCCGACAATGGGTCGGAAGCGGGCCGCGAGCTCCGGCGCGGTGTCGCCGAAGTGGCCCGGCCGCGCGCGCTGCGCCTTGAGGCCTGCACGTACCTTGTCGAGGTCGATGGCGTCGAAGGTGAAACGATCCGCTGTGGCTGTGTCCTTCGGTCCCTCGTCGCGCAGCGGCGAGGGATCCGGCTCGGAGAGCTTGCCCTCGACGAATTGGAAGCTCCGGGTGTTGCCGTCATCGTTGCGCGCCAGCGCACTTCCCGTGTTCTCGCTGACCTCGAGCGCGGACAGCTTCGGCTCGCTGCCCAGCACCGCGCGCAGGGCCTTTGCGAACGCCTGGAGGTTGTCGTACATGCGCTGGTCCGCTTTCAGCGCTTCGCGATGAAGCAAATCGTCCTGGCCAGCGGCGAACGCGTGCGACGCGATGAGCGCCACACGCGAAAATCCCGACCAAACCCCATGCGTGCGCATGCCGTCTCCTTGCGCGGACCTACATTTGCAGCTTCGTCAGAGTTGCGGTGTCGGCGCAACGGGCATCCAGGTGCCCGAAGTCTGCGACGCGAGGCAGGCCTCGATGAAAGCCATCGTGTGCACGCCGTCCTCGATGCGTGGATAGGGGTACGACGGCACAGCGTCGCCCAGTGCACGCGCCATGCGATCCTGCGCCACCTCCGCGTAGATGTTGGCGAAGGCCTCGCGCAGGCCTTCCGGATGACCGCGCGGCGTGCGACCGGCGGCGACAATACCCGGCGGCAGAAACGGGTCGCCACGGCCGATGACGTGCACAGGCTCGCCCTGCAATTGCAGGCGCAGGTAGCTCGCCTCGCGGTGCGACCAGTCGAGCATTCCCTTTTCGCCGTAGACGCGAAGACGGATGTCGTTCTCGCCACCCGCGGCCGCTTGCGTGACTGTGAAAGTGCCGCGTGCGCCCGATTCGAACTCGAGCAGCGCCGACGCATAGTCGATGACCTTGCGCCCCGGAAGCAGCGAACGCACGTCGGCGACGACGCGCGCGACGTTGGTGCCGGCGGCGAAGCACGCCAGGTGCTGCGCGTGGCACCCGATCGCGCCCATGACCAGTGCCAGTCCACTGCGCTTGGGGTCGAGAATCCAGCTGAGGCGATTGGTTATCGGACCGTCCTCGATACGGGTCGCCATGCCCGATTGGATGTACTCGACCTGCACGAGCCGGATCGTGCCGAGCGCGCCGTCGCGCACCAGCGTGCGCGCGTAACGCGTCATCGGATACGCCGAATAGCCGTGTGCGATGGCGTACAGCAGGCCGTGCCTGCGCGTGCGCGCCAGCAGGTCGCAGGCCTGCGCGAAGTCGTGCGTGACCGGCTTGTCGCAGACGACGTCGAGCCCGGCATCGAGCGCGGCCGCTGCATACGGATAGTGCGTGTCGTTGGGCGTCATGATCGCCACCGCGTCGATCCCGTCGGCGCGCTGCCCTTCCTGCGCCAGCATTTCGGACACGGTGCCGTAACTGCGCGCCGGATCGAAGCCCATCGCCGCGCCCGCGGCTTTCGATCGCGCTGCATCGCTGGAGAACACGCCGGCGACTGTGCTCCACCAACCATCGTACTCGGCTGCACCGCGGTGCATGCGCCCGATCCATGATTCCGGTCCTCCCCCGATGATGCCCAGACGCAACTGACGTCCGAAGCGCTCGCGAATGCCTGGCATGATCACTCTCCCGATGGATTTTCTGCGCGACGCCGGCGACGACCACGGCGTTATGCCGCGGCCGCAACGTATGAGATGATCACACGCGTCGCAGTCCCGGCACGCCCGCACGGACACCGTTCCCCTTCCAGAATGATACAGCCAACTTTGCCGTGCTCGCCCACCTGCTCGGAAAGCGCCACGACGCAGCGGCGATGGCGCTGAAGCTTTTCGCCGCGATGCGTCCGCTGACTCGCGCCGCGATGGTGCGCGACGCGATGGCCGGCATGGCACTGGCATCACTGAGCGTGCCGCAGGTACTCGGCTATGCCCGCATCGCCGGCGCCCCGGTCGTGACGGGCCTGTACACGCTCCTGCTGCCACCGCTGGCATTCGCAGCCTTCGGGTCGTCGCGCCACCTCGTCGTCGCCGCTGATTCGGCGACGGCGGCGATACTCGCCAGCGCGCTCTCTCGCATGGCCGAGCCTGCGGGCGCGCGCTACATGGCACTCGTCGGCATCGTTGCGCTGCTGACCGCGGGCATGCTGCTGCTTGCGCGGGCATTTCGCCTCGGTTTTCTCGCGGACTTCTTGTCGCGCACCGTGCTTGTCGGATTTCTCGCCGGTGTCGGCATACAGGTCGGCATCACGGTGCTCGGCGACATGCTTGGCATCGCTGTCATCGCACACGGCACACCGCAACGGCTGCTGACGATCTATCACAATCTTCCCAGCGTACACGCGCCGACGCTGGCGCTCTCGATCGCCGCGCTCGTCTGCCTGTTCGCGGGAAGGCGGTGGCTGCCGCGCGTACCGGTCGCGCTAGCCGTCACTGTCACGGGCATTGCGATGAGCGCCACGTTCGGCTTCGCCGCGCACGGCGTCGCCGTGCTCGGGCCGATCTCCGGAGGACTGCCGTCGCTGGGCCTGCCGACGCTGGGGTGGGACGACGTCGTCACGCTCCTGCCGGTCGCGGCTTCGTGCTTCGTCATCATCGTCGCGCAGAGCGCGGCCGCGTCGCGCGCGTTTGCGGTGCTCCATCACGAGCGCGTCGACGCCGATGCCGACATCGGCGGCCTCGCCGCCGCGAACGCCGCCGCCGCGCTGAGCGGGACCTTCGTTGTCAACGGGAGCCCCACGCAGACGGCAATGAGCGACCGCGCCGGCGCGCGCAGCCAGTTCGTGCAGGTGTCGGTGGCGGCCGCCGTCGTCATCGTTCTTCTGTTCTTCACTCAGTGGCTGCAATACCTGCCGCGGTGCGTACTAGCCGCGATCGTGTTCAGCATCGCCGTCGGGCTGATCGATATGCGCGCGCTGCTGGACATACGCCGGGAGAGCCCTGGCGAATTCGCGCTGGCGGTCGGCACGGCGGCGATGGTCGCGGTTGTCGGCGTGGAGCATGGGCTGCTCGTCGCGATCGCGGTGTCGCTGCTGCGTCACGTGCGCCAGAGCTACCGCCCGCACACGACCGTGCTCGCGCCCGGTCCGACCGGTCGGTGGATGCCGGTGCCTGCGCTGCCCGGCGTGCAGACGGAGCCGGGCCTCATCGTGTACCACTTCGGCGCCGACTTGTTCTACGCGAACGAGACCCGTTTCAGCGACGAAGTGCGTGCGTTGGTCGCGCACGCGCCGTCGCCGGTGCACTGGTTTCTTGTCGAGGCTTCAGCCATCACGGCGCTGGACTATTCGGCGGCGCGCTCCGTGCGTGACGTATGCGAAGAGTTGGAGCGCGCGGGCGTGGAGGTGCTGTTCGCGCGGGTCAACGTCTATCTGCGTGCCGACATGCAACGCCATGGCATTCTGGCGGCAGTCGGAACCTCGCGCGTATTCGCGACGCTGCACGATGCTCTCGAAGCGGTGCAGCACGCACGCGGGCAGCAGCCCACCGCCGGCCTGCCGCGAACTATCGAGCGAATTTCCGACTCGGCGCACTAGGCCCTAGCCGGTCCCGCGTGCGCGCAATGTCCGCAGTTGCGCCTCCAGCGCATCGATGCGCTCGACGAAGCCCAGCACCACGGAGAGGGCGTGCGTGTCGAGCTCGAAGGCGCGTCGCAGGCCGCCTGCGCGACGCACGAGCGTCAACGCCTCGGCGCGAAAAATCCATTGCGGCGCGCCGGCGTCGACCGGTTCCAGCGCGCCGTAGCGCACCAGGTCGCGTACCTCATCTTCCGTCATGCCCGACATGGCGACGAGCTCCTTGTACGAAACCAATCCATTTTCCTCGATGGTCACCGCTTGCTCGATGGTGAGTTTCATGAGCCAGCCTCCGTCCTGAGGTGGGCGCGCGGATTGAAATTCGACTCCTGCGCAAGCTTTTCATAGAGCTCGCGCTGCGCCTTGTCGACCGTTCCGGGCACGTCGATCGTGACCACGGCGTACAGGTGTCCCGGCGTTCCGCTGCCGCGCGCGAGCCCGCGTCCGCCGAGGCGCAGGCGCTGCCCCCTGCGGGTTCCCGCGGGCACTTTCAGCGCAACTTCGCCGGCGGGCGTGGGGACGCGTACTTCCGTGCCAAGCACCGCCTCCCACGGCGCGAGCGGCAGGTCCATGTACAGATCGCGGCCGTCTACGCGAAACAGCGGATGCGTCGCAACCTCGATGTCGAGATAAAGATCGCCCGCGGGCCCCCCGCGAAAGCCGGGCCCGCCCTTGCCCGGTACGCGCAGCTTCTCGCCATCGGTAACGCCACGCGGAATGCGCACCGTGATCGTGCGCGGCACGCGACGGCCGTTGCCCTGCTCGTCCCACTCCAGGCCGTTCATCTGCAACGAAATCTCCGTGCCGTTGAACGCCTGTTCGAACGTGAGGCTGACGCCGGCCTCGTAGTCGTGCCCGCGCATCGGGGGCGGCGGCCCGCCGCCGCGCGCGCGTCCCTGGCGCTGCCCGAATGCGGCGAACAGGTCCGACAGGTCGATGTCTTCGAACCCGCTTCCTCCCTGCGAGAATTGCTGCTCCCAATCCGGCGGCGGGCGGAATTCCTGTCCCGGTGTGTAGCTGCCGAGCTGGTCGTAGGCGGCGCGCTTCTCCGGGTCTTTCAGCGTCTCGTACGCCTCGCTCATTTCCTTGAATTTTTCCTCGGCGTTCTTCTCCTTCGACACGTCGGGATGGTACTTCCGCGCGAGCTTGCGATAGGCGGTCTTGATGTCGTCCGCACTGGCATCCTTTTTCACACCCAGGATCGCGTAGTAGTCCTTGTACTTCATCCAGGCTCCCTTTCACTTCCCGGCGACGACTCGCAATTACTTCCTTTCCGCGGCGTCCTTGATCTTCTGGCATCGCCCCACGAGGTCGACAAGCACGCTTCCCGACCAGCCGAAGGTGAACAGGCCGGAGATCGCGATGATCGGCGCCAGCATGTGCCAACCCGCCGGCAGCACGAATGCGCCGTAGCCGACGGTAGTATAGGTGTTGCCCGCGAAAAAGCCCGCGTTACGCCAGTTCGGGACGAGGCCGGAATATACGAGGGCCCCTGCCCACAGCACCATTTCCAGCAAGTGCAGCGCGAGCAGCACGAACACCGAACTGCTCATGAGCAGATCCGCACGCCAGGCCGTCGGCCGCAGCATGATGGTCCGCGAGCGCGCGACGACGTGATTGGTGATGAAGCGCACGCCCGTGGCGTGGACGAGCACGATGACGACCAGCATCGCTCCACCGAAGAGCAGGTCGGCAGCCGGCATGATCGCGGACAGGTGCTGAAGCAATGGAATTTCCGCAACGTCACCGGGAACGGCTTCGATCTGCCGTACCCCGGCCTCGATCGTGCCGGGGACGCTTTGCAGCGCGTCGCCGGACTTGCCGGTTTCCGCAGCGGCCAGTTGCGTGAGCATGAGATCGAGCATCACCCGTACCTTCGCAGGAATTGCGCCGAGCGCAAATTATGCAACGGCGCGCGCTCGCATGCTCCGTCGGCCGTCAGGATTTCGCCCCCGGAGCTGTCGATGGCAGCAGCGAACGCAGCTTGTTGACCGCTTGCGCGGATTGGTCGGTACACGCCGCCACGCCAGCATCGGCGAGCACCCTTTCCAACGCGGTGTGCGATGGCGCGGCCTCTCCGTAGGCAACCTTGCGCGAAATCTCGACGTAGCGTTCGCGATCCGGCAGGTACGAAATGTCCACGTCGTAGCGCGTCCCGCCGTGCGTACGGTAGCTTTGCACTTTGATCGGACCCAGCGGGTGGATATCGCCGGGTAACGGCCACAGATGCAGCCTTTCGTCGAGGTAACGAACCTGGGCAGGGCTCAACGTTTCCGACAGCGCCAATCTCCCTGTCAGCAACTCGTGCGCGGTGCTCGCATCGAAGTTGCGCCGCAGCGACACCGCACTGCCGATGCGTTCTCCGTGGAGGTCGTACTCGCATTTGCCCTGGTCGGCCGGTATGTGCCCGGCACGCAGGACGGTGCAATCGTCGGTCGCCGCCTTGAGCGTCAGTTCGGCGTCGCGCGCCCCGACGCGCAAGCGAAAGCGTACGCCGCGCCCGAACAGCGTAAGCCGGCTATCGTCGAACAGCCAGGTCTCGAACGCGGCGCCGCTCGTGCGAAGGTCGAGCGCGCGAACGATGTGGTCGGGGTCGTCGCACAGACTGATCTGGACCTCGACATGCGCGGACTCCGGCGCGGTGTGCTTGGTGTGCACTGCCGTGCTCGCGCCCAGGAGCAATGGTGCAAGCAGGCCGGCGGTGGCGACTAACTGGCGCATCGAAGGAGGCGATGGGGGTAGCGTTTCGACTGCAGGCGATGCTACACGGCGAGGTAGACGGCCAGCCCCAGGCCGAGCAGCGCGAGGAACACGGACAGCAGCACCGGGTACCGCGGATCGTGCGAACGCGGCACGTCCTCGGGGGGCAGGGTCGCGACGTAGCTCCGGTGCTGGACGGCGCCGAGGACCATGCACGCGGTGCCAATCAACACCAGCGCGATGCCGACGACATTGGAAACATCGTGATGCGCGTCGACGTGCGCGACGCCACCCGGCTGCTGCATCCCCAGCAAGCGCAGGAAAAGCCCGAAGCGCGCGACGACGAAGCCGAAGGCCATGATCGTAAGCCCCGTACGCACCCACGCCAGCAGGGTGCGCTCCGCGGCGAAGAACACCCGCGGATCGCTCAGCATGTTGACGTGGCGCGAAGGAGTCGTATGTTCAGGCATGGTGTTCGCTCACACACCGACGGCGCAAGTTGGCCCCCGCGCCCCAAATCCAGTGGTATCGGATGCTTGCTATGCAAGGACGGATTCAGCTGGCTTGCGATGATTATACGCAGCGTGTGGATGCGATGCGACCTTCACGCATCAATGCTGTGCGGCCGAATGCCGCATCATCGATTGTATTGGAGGGCGGGTGCCCTGAGTCTTCTGGGCGACAGGCGCCGTTGCGCCGGGCGTGCAGGTTGGACGCTCCCTTGCTATGCTCCTCCCGACGGCCGCTTGGATCGCGCAGACGGTCCGCGCCGCACCGAGGAGGCTCGTGATGCAAGGCCTGATGCAGGATGTCCCGCTGCTGATTTCGTCGCTGATCCGGCATGCGGATCGCCATCATGGCGACGTCGAGATCGTGTCGCGCCGGGTCGAGGGCGACCTGCACCGGTCCAACTACAGGGAGCTGCATGCGCGCGCCAGGCAGCTGGCCAACGCGCTCGAAGCGTGGGGCGTAGGCAGCGGCGAGCGCGTGGCGACGCTGGCGTGGAACGGGCACCGCCACATGGAACTCTACTACGCGGTGGCCGGCAAGGGCGCGATCGTGCATACGATCAATCCGCGACTCGCCCCGGAGCAGATCGTTTGGATCGTCAATCATGCGGGCGACCGCTGCCTTTTCTTCGACCTCACGTTCCTCCCCATTATCGAGAAAATCGCGGCGCAGTGCCCGACCGTCGAGCATTTCGTGGCGATGACCGACCGCGCGCACATGCCCGCCGCTTCGACGGTTCCCGGCCTGGCGTGCTATGAGGAGCTGCTCGCCGCGCAATCCGACGACTACGACTGGCCGTTGTTCGACGAGAACCTCGCGTCGTCGATGTGCTACACGTCAGGGACCACCGGCCATCCTAAGGGGGTGCTCTACAGCCATCGCTCGACGATGCTGCATACCTTCGCCGTGGCGCTGCCGGACACCCTGAATTTCTCCGGCAACGACGTAATCCTGCCGGTGGTGCCGATGTTCCACGTCAACGCGTGGGGAATTCCCTACGCCGGCGCGATGGTCGGCGCCAAGCTGGTGTTCCCGGGCGCCGCGCTCGACGGCAAATCGGTATACGAACTGCTGGAGTCCGAGAAGGTCACTGTGTCCGCCGGCGTGCCCACGGTGTGGCAGATGCTGCTCAACTATGCCGAGCAGAACAATCTGCGCTTCACGACGATGCGGCGCACGGTCATCGGTGGCTCGGCACTGCCACCGGCGATGCTGCGCACCTTCGAGGAAAAGTACAACGTGAGGGCGCTGCACGCGTGGGGCATGACCGAACTGTCGCCGCTGGGCACGGCCTGCGCGCTGCGCGCGCGGCACACGGAGTTGTCGCGCGAAGACCTCTATGGCGTCAAGGCCAAGCAGGGCCGCGCCGTGTTCGGCATCGACATGAAAATCGTCGATCCCGAAGGCAAGGATCTTCCATGGGATGGCAAGGCCTTCGGCGACCTGTATGTGCGCGGGCCGTGGGTCGTGCGCGAGTACTACGGCGGCGGCGATCCGCTGGTCGCCGACGAAACCGGGCGCACCTGGTTTCCCACGGGCGACGTCGCGACCATCGACGCCGACGGCTACATGCACATCACCGACCGCGTCAAGGACGTCATCAAGTCCGGCGGCGAGTGGATCAGCTCGATCGAGCTCGAGAACATCGCGGTGGCGCATCCGGGCGTGGCAATGGCAGCGTGCATCGGCGTTCCGCATCCGAAATGGGACGAGCGCCCGCTGCTCGTGGTCGTGAAAAAAAGCGGTTGCGAAATCTCGCGCGACGAATTGCTACGCTTCTACGACGGACGTGTTGCCAAGTGGCAGGTGCCTGACGACGTGGTGTTCGTCGACGCCATCCCGGTGGGTGCGACTGGCAAGATGCTCAAGAACAAGCTGCGCGAGCAATTCGGGAATTACAAACTCCCGGGTTGCTAGGACAGGGAAATCGGAGAACGCATGAGCGTACGCAAACTCTTCGACCTCGGCGGCAAGGTGGCGCTGGTCACCGGTGGTTCGCGTGGCATCGGCCTGCAGATGGCCGAGGCACTGGGAGAGATGGGTGCAAAAGTCGCGCTGTCCGCACGCAAGCAGGACGAGCTCGACGCGGCACGCTCGCATCTGGAGGCGGGCGGAGTCGAGGTGATGACCATCACCTGCGACCTGTCCCAGCGGGCAGCGATCACCATGCTCGTCGATGCCATGCTCGAACGATGGAAGCAGATCGACATTCTGGTCAACAACGCCGGCACCAATTGGGGCGCTCCGGCCGAGGACCATCCCGATGCTGGATGGCGCAAAGTGATGGACCTCAACGTCGATGCGCCCTTCTACCTGTGCCGTGAAATTGCCAAGCGCTCGATGATTCCGCGGCGCAGCGGCAAGATCGTCAACATCGCCTCGGTTGCCGGACTCAAGGGCAGTCCGCCGGACTGGGAAATGCTCACGGTCGGCTACAACACGTCGAAGGGTGCGCTGGTGCAGCTCACGCGCACGCTGGCGGCGGAGTGGGGCAGGTACAACATCAACGTCAACGCGATCTGCCCGGGATTCTTCCGCTCGAAGATGACGGCGGTGACACTGGAGCGCATCGAGCGCAAGGTGCTCGAAGTCACGCCTTTGGGCCGCCTCGGCGGCGACGAGGATCTCAAGGGCACCGTCGTTTTTCTGGCCAGCGAGGCCTCGCGCCACGTCACCGGCCAGTTGCTCGCGGTCGACGGCGGCAGCGTGATCGTGTGATGCTCCCGGCGGTTGTCGCAGGGCTGCAATCATCCGGACGCATTGCGTAACGCCGGCGTGCGAATGAATTCGCACCTACAGGACTCGCGCGATCGTCTTCCTGCGGCGAATCCCGGGGCCAAGCTGGTCGCTCCGGTACACGCCTTCGACATAGCCGCGCTCAGCGCCTATCTGCGCCGCAACGTCGACGATTTCACGGGCGACGTCGTCGTCGAGCAGTTCCAGGGCGGGCAATCGAATCCCACGTATCGCATCATCGCCGGTGGCCATCGCTACGTGCTGCGCCGCAAGCCGCCGGGCAAGCTGCTGCCGTCAGCGCATGCGATCGAGCGTGAATACCGCGTGATGTCGAGCCTCGCCGGGACCGGCGTGCCGGTGGCGAAGATGTTCGCGCTTTGCGAAGACGAGACGGTGATCGGCACGTCGTTCTACGTCATGGAATACGTCGAAGGCCGCGTGCTCTGGGATCCGACGCTGCCCGGAATGATCCCGTCGCAGCGCGCTGCGCACTACGATGAGCTCAATCGCGTGATCGCGGCGCTGCATAGCGTCGACTACGGGAAGCTCGGACTGGGTGACTATGGCCGCAGCGGCAATTACATCGAGCGTCAGATCGCGCGCTGGAGCAAGCAGTACCAGGCCGGCGTCGCCGAGAAGATCGAGGCGATGGATCACCTGATCGAATGGTTGCCGCACCACGTTCCCGCGCTCGACCAGACCGCGATCGTGCACGGCGACTACCGGCTGGACAACGTGATCTTTCATCCCACCGAGCCGCGCGTGCTCGCCGTGCTCGACTGGGAGCTGTCCACGCTCGGGCACCCGGTGTCGGACTTCGCCTACCAGTGCATGGCGTGGCGCCTGGCGCCCGAGCAGTTCCGCGGGCTCAAGGGCTGCGACTTCGTCGCTACCGGCATTCCCGACGAAGCCACTTATGTCGCCGCGTATTGCCGGCGCACCGGTCGCGACGAAATCGCAGACTGGGAGTTCTACCTCGTGTTCAACATGTTTCGCATCGGGGCGATCCTGCACGGCGTGCTTTCGCGCGCGCTGCAAGGCAACGCAGCGAGCGACAACGCGATGCAGCAGGGCAATCGCGCCCGGCGCGTGGCCGAGGTTGCGTGGAGCATGGCATCCAAGATGTATTCGTAGGGCCGAATTCATTCGACCGCGGTCGCCTCCCATCCGTCATCCCGGCGCAGGCCGGGATCCAAGTTTGCCGAATAAACCAGCACGCCGTTTTGCAGCCGTGCGCAGATCTGCGGCGCTGCCTCGGGGCTTGTGGCGGCGAAGGTATAATCCTCGCGCACGGTAGTTCGCAGCGGCTTTCCATCCGCGCAGCCGCGACGCATCCTAGCTCGCTACACTTTCTGGTGGCCATGTTTCGCGAATCGCTAGAGCTACTCACTCGGCACGACATTGTTCGCCTCGGAATATTGCTCGTCCTGTTGCTTGCGGCCGCGATCTGGGGCGCACTGCATTTCTTGGGAGGCGCGACGCCGCGCCACATCGTGCTCGCCTCGGGAGCCGCCGACGGCATGTACCACGCATACGCGCAACGCTACAAGGCGATCCTCGCCCGCGATGGCGTGACAGTGGAGGAGCGCATGACCGATGGCGCAGCCGACAACCTCCGGTTGCTGCTCGACCCCAACTCGGGCGTTGACGTCGCGTTCATGCAGGGCGGCGTGACTCCTCCCGACACCAAGTCGATCGAGATGCTGGCGACGCTCTACTACGAGCCATTGTGGCTTTTCCATCGCAAGGACGTGCCTTTCGCCCTGGTCAACGATATTCTCTACAAGCGTATCGCGATTGGAAAACCTGGGAGTGGTACGCGCGTGTTTGCCGAACCGCTTCTGGCTGCCAACGGCATAACGGGGTTCAATACCGACCAGCATTCCATGGGCGCGATCGAATCGCTGAGGGCGTTACAGCAGCGCAAGGTCGACTTCGCGGTGCTGGTCGGACCGGTGCAAGCGCCTGCAATCTGGCAGGCGTTGCACGATCCGGGGCTCGAGATCGCGCCCATTGTCCGCGCCGAGGCCTACGAGCGCCGCTTCTCGTACATTTCGCGGCTGCGTTTGCCGCAGGGCGCCATCGAGCTCGCGCAGAACATTCCAGCCGCAGATATCCCGCTGATCGGAACCAAGGCGATGCTCGTCGCCCGTGCCGACTTCCCGCCGGCGCTCGTCAATCTGCTGCTCGACGCGGCGCATGAAATACATGGCGCACAAGGCTATTTCGAAGCAGCCAACGAGTTTCCAGGTATAGCCCGCGTTGACATCGACGTTTCGACGGCCGCGGAGCGCCACAAGCAATTCGGCCCCAATCTGCTGTACCGTTACATGCCCTTCTGGGTGGCGACCTTCGTCGAACGGCTGATCATCGTGGTGGTCCCGCTGCTGGTCATCCTCGTACCGCTGATAAACTACCTGCCGCAGGTGCTGCGCTGGCGCGTGCGGTCGCGCATCTACCGCTGGTATGGCGAGCTCAAGCTGCTGGAGCGCGAAGTGGCCTCACGCGAGGGCACGTTGCCGGTCGAAAAATGGCTGCACGATCTTGACCGAATCGAGCAGGCGGCGCAGGGAATCAAGACTCCCATCAGCTTCGCCAGCGAGGCGTACACCCTGCGCGAGCACATTCGTCTCGTGCGCCGTGCCGTGCTGGCGAAGGCGGGCACCGTGGCGAAGTGACCTGTATTGCGATACTGTCAGCTTCAGCGCTTCAGGTAGCCAATTGCGGTGCGCAGCGGTGCGTCAGATACGTGCAGCAGGCCGCCGAACGGCCGATCCATCTCGATGATGAAGAATATCGCTCCCGCGACGGAGAACGCGCAGAGCAGCATCGTTGCGTTCACGGTCGCATTGCGCGGCGCGAACAGAGCGAAGCTCGCAAAGATGAGTGCGAGCCAGAAGATAAGCAACGCTACCAACGGCCACGGAATCGTACCTTCGGTCTGCTCGATGAGCATCCAGCGCGTCTGCGCGATGTCGTCGGCGACCTGCAGCGCGCGGACCTGAATCAGGCGCTGGTCGGGCGTCGACGGCGAGAGTTCGCGCAGGCTTCGCTGCAGATGTTCCAGATCGGTCGTTCCGGTCACGGCCACGGACTCGTCGACCGCCATCGTGCTCGAGTTCACCCAGTGCCGGCTCAGGCTTTTTTCCGCGATCGCACGCAACTGCGCGCGGATCGGGTCGGTGTCCGGCCCATACTGGCGCAGGTTGCGATCGAGCAGGATCAGTCGTGCGGCGCTGGCGCGAACTTCTTCGGACTTGACGTCCAGCGAACTCTTCGCCGACGCCAGAAGCAGCCCCAGGACGAGCGCGACCATCGTTGCGATCAGGCTGAAGCCGATGCGCACGATGTCGCGGGTGTCGCCACTCAGGTGGTGCTTGGGCAGGATGCCGTTGAGATAGGCGCCTGCGCAGGCGCCGCCGAAGATCAACACGAAAGACGCCGCCGCTATTCCCAACGCAGTCAAGTTTTTTGCCTCGTGGTTGCGCCCGATCGGGACAGCAGATGGCGCAAGGTCACACATCGATGGGTGACTCGTCAAGTCGCACCCGTGTGACTCATCGTAAATATCACGCGTTCGCTTTGCTATACTTCAAATGGTCGGTGGTGCGCATTCTCGAGCGCAGCGTTATTCGAATGCCTATTGCGGGACGGCAGGTTCCCGAAGTACGCCCACCCGACTCATTTTTCGCAGAGGACGCGTCATGAAAATACGTGGCATGCTCGCCGCTACCTGTGTTCCCCTGGTTGCCGTGCTCGTGGGTCCGCCACCGTGCGCGCTCGCACAGGCGCCTGCCGCTCCTTCGCCGGTGGCGGCCGCCGCGCTTGCGGCCGATCCGTGGCCGCGCGATGTCAGCCTTCCCGACGCAGCGTTGCTCATCTACCAGCCGCAGGTCAACAGCTGGACCGACAACGTGCTCGATTTCCGCGCGGCGATGGCGATCAAGCCAACGGGTGCCAAGGAAGAGACTTTCGGCGTGGTGTTCGCCACCGCGCGCACGCAGGTCGACAAGATAGCGCGCATGGTCGTTTTCGAGAACCTCAAGGTCACCAAGGCTGATTTCCCGACGCTGCCGAACCGGGGGGCGCAGTACGCTGCCGAGCTGCAGACGCACCTGGCGGCCGACCTGAAGACGATCTCGCTCGATCGCCTCGAGGTTTCACTCGCGGCGGCGGGCATCAAGCCGCCCGCCGTAGCGGTAAACAACGCGCCGCCGCAGGTGATCGTGAGCTATTCGCCGGCGATCCTCGTGCCCATCGACGGTGCGCCTGTGCTGAAGGCCGTGCCGAATCACCCCCGCGCGCAGCGCGTTATCAACACCCGAGCACTGATCCTGCAGGGTGGCTTTGGCAACGACTACTACATCCACGTCTATGACGGATGGCTGTCCTCGAGCTCGATCAACGGTCCTTGGACGCAGGCCTCGCCGGGGCCGCTCGTGCGAAAGGAGATGGACGCCATAGCGCAGGAACTTGCCAAGGCCAACATCGTCGATCTGCTCGACGGAGGGCCCAAGGCGAACCCGAAACCATCGCTCGCCAACGGCGTACCGACGATCTACACCACGCAGGGACCCGCCGAGCTGATCGTCTTCAGAGGGCAGCCTGATTTCGTTCCCGTCGTCGGGACGCAGCTCCTGTGGGCCTCGAATACGACCAACGACGTGCTGATCGACACGTCGAACAACGGCTACTACGTCCTGCTGGCGGGGCGTTGGTTCACATCCGCCTCACTCAATGGCCCGTGGACCTTCGTCGCAAGCAACACGTTGCCGCCAGGCTTTGCGCAGATACCGCCGAGCTCGCTCGCGGGGGCCGTACTGCCCTCGGTGGCTGGCACGCCACAGGCGCAGGCGGCGGTGATCGCCAATACCATTCCGCAGACGGCAACCGTTCCGCTCAGGAACGGACCGACGTTCACGCCGAGCTTTGACGGCCCGCCACAATATTCGCAGATCCCGGGGACGCCGCTGACCTACGTGGCGAATTCTTCCGCACCGCTCATTCAGGTCAGCCCGAACAGTTACTATGCGGTCACCGGGGGCGTCTGGTTCACGGCCCCGCAGCTCACCGGGCCCTGGGCCATTGCGACATCAGTGCCGACGGTCATCTATACGATCCCGCCCTCGTCGCCGCTGTACTACGTGACCTATGTGAAGATCTACGAGGCGACGCCAAGCGTTGTCTACGTCGGTTACACGCCGGGTTATCTCGGCGTCGTGGTCGAGCCCTCCGGCACGATCGTGTACGGCACGGGCTACGTGTACACGCCGTGGATCGGCAGCGTCTGGTATCCCGCTCCGGTTACCTACACCGTCGCCGCCGCGCCCGTATACAACCCGTATGTCGGCTTTACGTTCGGCTTTGCGCTCGGGCTCGCGACGGCCGCGTGGTACACGCCCTACTACGGCTACTATGGTGCGTACTACCACCCGGCTTATTGGGGCGGCTATCCGTGCTGCGCGTCCGCAAGCGCAAACGTCTACGGACACTGGGGCAATACCGTCTATTCCGGAACGCGCTCGTGGTACGCGGGTGGCGGTGTCGCCGGGACGACCGCGAGCGGCAGCTACTACAACCAGCGCACGGGGACGTCGGGCAACTACAACGCCGGCAAGCAGTTCAACGCCAATACCGGAAACTACACGCGCGGCTACGACCGGACGGCCAACGGTGCGGCGGGCGGCTCCGCCAGCGTGGCGCGGGCGGCCAACACCAATGAATACACCGGGCAACGTTCCATGGGCAATGCAGCATCCGCTACCGGCGCGGGTGGCAGCACCTACAACCGCGCCGGTGCGACTACTGCCGGCCCCCAGGGCAATGCGCACGTCGGTGGCGGGTCGACCTACAACGCCAATACCGGCAAGACCAATGACTGGGCGACGGCGAGTGTCGGCAACAACCACTACGCAGACGTGAACGGCAACGTATACAAGAACACCGGCGATGGTTGGCAGCAGCATTCGTCGTCCGGCTGGTCGAATTCGTCGAGCGCATCGTCGTGGGGAGACAAGGAAGCGCAGGCGCGCAGCGCCGGTGACGATCGCTTTGGTGGCGGCGGCTGGGGCGGGGGTGGCGGGTTCGGCGGCGGCGATCGATTCGGCGGTGGTGGATTTGGCGGCGGTGGTTTCGGTGGCGATCGCTTCGGTGGGGGCGGCTTCGGCGGTGGCGGCTTTCGCGGAGGTGGATTCCGGCGCTGACGGGGCGTGAAACGGCTGGCTCCTGCTCGTTGCGGTGGTTCCAGGCACCGGGGTCCGCGACGTGCCCCATGCATGCGCGCGCGTTTGCGGCAGCGCGGACGCGCCGTGCTAGGATTCCCGCGAATTTGATCGTCGCGGAAAAATGAATCAACTCGATTTCGGCGGTCGCACCGCAATCATCACAGGCGGTGCGGCGGGCATCGGTTTCGCGGTCGCGCAGCGACTAGTGACGAGCGGCGCGCGCGTGAGCCTGTGGGATCGCGACCAGGTGGCGCTGTCGAAGGCGAGCGCCGCGCTGGGGGGCGCGACGGACACGCGCGTTGTCGACGTAGCAGATCCGGCGATCGTCGACGCTGCGGCGCGCGCAACGGCGGTGGAGCTCTCGCGTGTCGATGTGCTGGTGTGCTCGGCGGGCATTACGGGCCCGAATGTACCGCTCGCAGAATACCCGGTCGCTGCATGGCGGCAGGTGATTGACGTCAACCTCAACGGCCTGTTCTACTGCAACCGCGCGATCGTTCCGATCATGCTGGCACGCGACTATGGGCGCATCGTCAACATCGCTTCGGTCGCCGGCAAGGAGGGCAACCCGAACGCCAGCGCTTACAGCGCGTCCAAGGCCGGCGTCATCGGGCTCACCAAGTCGCTGGGCAAGGAGCTCGCGAAAAGCGGCATCCGAGTCAATTGCGTCACGCCGGCAGCGGTCAAGACAGCGATCTTCGACCAGATGTCGGGGCCGCACATCGATTTCATGTTGTCGAAGATTCCATTAGGGCGTTTCGGCCTGGTCGAGGAAATCGCCTCGCTGGTGACGTGGCTCGCCAGCGAGGAGTGCTCGTTTTCGACCGGCGCCGTGTTCGATCTGTCGGGTGGGCGCGCGACGTATTGAAGCGGTATCGCAGGCGCGAATTCGTTCGCGCACCCAGCGGAATCGAAGCGGTATCGTAGGCGCGAATTCATTCGCGCACCAATCGGGAATGAAATCGCCGCGAGCAAGCGAGGAGCCCGCGCTCCGGAGGCCGAAATTCGGCCCTAAGCCTTCACCTCGAGCATGATCTTGCCGATATGCGCGCTCGATTCCATCAATCGATGCGCTTGTGCGGCTTGAGCGAGCGGGTATACGCGGTTGATCACCGGCTTGAGCTTGCCGGCCGGAAATAACGGCCACACCTTGTCGTGCAGGCTTGCGGCGATTTCCGCCTTGCGCGCCGACGGACTCGCGCGCAACGTCGAGCCGGTGATGGTCAGTCGCTTCATCATCACGTGGCGCCATTCCGTCATGACTTTGCTGCCCTGGAGGAAAGCGATAATCGCCATGCGCCCCTCGATCGCGAGACAGCGTATGTTCTTCTCGATGTAGTCGCCGCCAACCATGTCCAGAATGACGTTGACTCCGCACTTGTCGGTAAGGGTCGCGATCTCGGCGACGAAATCCTGCTCGCGATAGTTGATGACGTGATCGGCGCCGATGCCGCGACAGAAGACGACTTTGTCCGCGCTTCCTACGGTCGTATACGCGGTCGATCCGAATGCCTTGGCGAGCTGGATCGCGGTCAGGCCGATGCCGCTGCTGCCGCCGTGGACCAGCAAGCTCTCACCGGCAGCGAGATGAACGCGGTCATAGACGTTGTTCCACACGGTGAAGTAGTTCTCGGGGAGGCTCGCCGCCTCCAGCGCCGATAGCCCCTTTGGAAAGGGCAGGCACCATGCCGCCGGAGCGGCGCAGTACTCCGCATAGCCTCCGCCCGGCGCAAGCGCGCAGACCTGGTCGCCGACCTTCCAGTGCTTCACTCCATCATCGAGCGCCACGATCCTGCCCGAGACTTCGAGGCCGAGGATCGCAGACGCATCCGGTGGCGGTGGGTATAGCCCGGCGCGCTGAATGCAATCCGGCCGATTGATGCCGGCATACGCAACCTCGATCAGGACCTCGCCAGCCTTGGGTGTGGGCACGGCGGTCTCGGCGATGGCCAGGACGTCCGGCGGACCGGGTTCGCGCGCGGCAACGTAGCGCATGGTGGCGGAAATGGACATCGGCGGGCTCTGCGGATGGATGATGAGTGCATTGTAAGCGATGCGCTAGAATCGCGTCGTATCGCACGCTCGCCGTCAGTCGAGCGCCGATGCCACGACTGCCACCGCGTGCGAATGAGTTCGCACCTTCGAAGGAGCGACGGAATTCATGCTCGCGTCGCCGTCGCACAATTTGTCGATGCTGTTGCTCAGAAGCGCGCGACGTTATCCAAGGCTCGCTGCGCTGGCGGTCGGCGAACGCGTGTGCCACGACTACAGCGGGCTGGCGTCGCGCGTCGCCGTGCTCGGCAATGCCATGCGCGCTGCGGGAATTGCGACGGGCGACAGAGTCGCGCTCGTCTCCAGGAACTGCCCCGAGTACATCGAGGCGCTGTTCGCGTGCTGGCACGCCGGCGCGTGCGCGGTGCCGGTCAACAGCAAGCTGCACGTCGACGAGCTGGCATTCATCCTCGAGCACAGCGGCGCGCGCTGGGCGTTCGTCGATACCGCGTGGCACGACGTGTTGGGCGGACGCGCCGACGGACTGCCAGCGCTCGAGCGCGCCATCGAGCTTGGCAGCACGGATTATGCGCGGCTGTTCGCCGGCGATGCGCCACCCACGCCGGCAGCCGTTGCCTCGAACGATCCCGCCTGGCTGTTCTACACCAGTGGCACGACAGGGCGCCCCAAGGGTGTGGTGCTCTCGCACGGCAACCTCCTGGCGATGAGCCTGTGCTTCATCGCCGATGTCGAGTCGATCGGGGTGGGCGATGCGCTGTTGCACCCGGCGCCGTTGTCGCATGGCTCGGGCTTGTATGCGATCCCCCACGTACTCGCGGCGGCGGTGAACGTGGTTCCGGAGTCGGGTGGCTTCGATCCCGGCGAGATCGCCGCGCTGCTCGAAAGCTGGGACCGCACATGCTTTTTCGCGGCGCCCACGATGCTCAAGCGACTCGTCGCGCATGCGGCGCTCGGTCATGCACGACTCGACCGGCTGAAAAGCATCGTCGTCGGCGGAGCACCGCTGTACGTCGAGGACTGCAAGGCCGCGCTCGCGGCGTTGGGACCGAGGCTCGCGCAGATTTACGGGCAGGGCGAATCACCGATGACGATCACGGCGATGTCGCGGACGCTGATCGCCGACGCCGCGGCGCGCGGCGACGATGCGCGCCTGGGGTCGGTCGGCAGCCCGCACGCAGGGATTGAACTGCGCATCGGCGGTGACGCCGATGTCGCGCTTGCAAGCGGCGAGATCGGCGAAGTGCTCGTCCGCGGGCCGACGGTGATGCAGGGCTACTGGCGCAACGCCGACGCGACCGCGACCACGCTCGCCAACGGCTGGCTGCACACCGGTGATGTCGGGATGCTATCCGATGATGGTTTTCTCACGCTCAAGGATCGCAGCAAGGATCTCATCATCAGCGGAGGCTCAAACATCTACCCGCGCGAGGTCGAAGAGGTCCTGCAACGCCATGCCGCGGTGAGCGAAGTCGCCGTCATTGGACGCCCGCACCCCGACTGGGGCGAGGAAGTCGTTGCGTGCGTGGTCGCTCGTTCCGGCACCGATCATGCCGCGCTCGAACGCGAACTCGATGCGCTGTGCCTGGCGCACATCGCGCGCTTCAAGCGGCCGAAGGCCTACGCGTTCCTGGCCGAGCTGCCGAAGAACAATACGGGCAAGGTGCTGAAGACGGCGTTGCGGCAGAGCATTGCAATATCATCGTAGGCGCAAATTCATTCGCGCGCGGTAGTTCAGTCGCCAGTGTCGGCCAAAGAATTCGTCCCGGCGACCGGGAGTCGGGCGAAATTAGAATCCGTCGGTCTCATTTGGCGCAATCGCATACCTCGTTGCCCTTGTCGAACACGATGCGCCATACGCCGGGAGCCTCCAGGCGCCAGATAGACGTGAACGTCGCGATCAGCTTGCCGGAGGGGTCATGCACCGGTCCCGTCGAGAGCGCAAGCGTTCCGGCCTCCAGCACTTCCACGCTCTGCGGCTCCCAGGAAAACGGCGCCGTGGGCTTCTCATAGAAGCGTCTCCATCCGTCGAGTACCGCCTGCTTGCCACGGCGCGGTTCCGGTCCTGAGAAAAAAACCGCATCCGTGGCGATGAATGTCGAAAAGGCGTTGAAGTCGCGATCGGCCATGGTCTTGGCGAAGGCGCGCTCCGTGGATATGACCTGCGCCTTGGCGTCGGCGCCGTCGACGCGCGACGGAGGCGCATTGCACGCGCTGGCCAGCGCACAAAGCCCGAGCGCGGCGACCCGCGTTCCGATCGCACACCGCACTTCGCCGGCCTTGCTCTTCATCTGCCGATGATGGAAGCGAGCTCACGCATCGCGCGTCGAATGCAGCGCGATGCGGTTGCCTTCGCTGTCGAGAACGATGGCGCGAAAACCATGCGGGCCGATGGGATGCGTATCCTGAACGATTTTCCCGCCGAGGGCGACGGCCTTGCGCACGGCCTCGTGAATCCGGCCGTCGGCGTTCATATAGACGAGTATGCCAGCGTTGGACGCGACATCCGCGTCCTGCTTGACCAGGCAACCGCCGTTGCCCTGGTCGTGCTCCAGGACACAGAAGGTCATCGGTCCCGCGTCGACCTTTTCGACCTTGATCGACAGTACGCCGGCGTAGAACGCGGCAGCGCGATCGACGTCGCGCACCGGGATGTCGAACCATACAGCGCGGTTGTGCACTGAATTGAGGTCGCTCATGGGATCCTCTTGAACGGTTATCGTAAGCCCGGTCTCATGGAGAACGCGATGCGGAGCGTCACTGCGGCGACAAGTTCAGCGCCTTCGCCAGCACTCCCATCGCAGCGTATTCGGTGTCGATGTATTGCCGCAGCGCCGCCCCTTTCTTGATCGCCACCTGCTCGCCGGCGTCCTCCAGGAACTTCTTCGCCGCAGGCGAGTTCGCGGCCTTCTCGAACGCGCTCTCCAGCCTGGCGACGCGCTCGGGCGGCGTGCCCTTGGGCGCGAGTAGCGCGCGCCACAGAATGGTTTCTTCGTTGGGGATGCCGAGATCCCTGAGCGACGCCGCCGATGGCAGCGAAGCGACTCGATCCGCCGACGTCACCAACAGGCATTTCGCCTTGCCCAGCTGCTGATACTGCAGGATCGGCGGGATCGATCCGACATAGATGTCGACGTGCTTGCCGAGAAACGCAGTCAGCGTCTCACCCGCTCCCTTGAAGGGTATGTCGCGTGCCGACGATTGGGTCGCGCGCAGGATACGCGCGGTCGCGAGCTGGCCCGGCCCGCCGGCGCCGTCGTTGCCGTACGTGTACTTGTCCGGATTCTTCTGCAGCTCGGCGATGAAGCCGCGTCCATCGTTGGCTGGGAACTCGGGATGCACGCACAGTACATACGGCGCGCTCGAAACCTGGATCACGGGGATGTAGTCGTTGGGCGTGTATTGCACCTTCATGGTGTTGGGGCTTACCGTGACCGGCCCCAGCCACACGGCGGCGACGGTCTGACCGTCGGGGGTCGCGCGCACCATCTGCGCGACGCCGATGGTGCCGCCAGCGCCCGCAACGTTCATGACAACCACCGGTTCGCCCAGGTATTGCTCGACCTCGCGCGCCAGCACGCGGAAGTAGCCGTCGGTGCCACCGCCGGGCGCCGTGGGGATGATCAGTTTCAAGCGCGTCCGCGGCGAGTGTCGCGTCGATAACTGAGATCGTCGCGAGCGCAAGAGCAACGCGCACGAGTCGGCGGCGGATGTTCATCGATCAGTTCTCCTTGGCACTACGACGGATGCCGACGTCGAAACCTGGAGCGTGCGCGGCAGCGGTCGCCGGCATGACGTATTCAGACTTCATGGCCGGAAGGCCGCCGAGGCGCTGCGACGACTGTGCGAGTCGCGGTCGAAGCCAAACAGCTCGGCCGGCGTGTCCACCCGTATCGCGCGGCGCGTGTGCTCGTCCGCGATCCACGCGTCAAGCCAATCGACGCACTGCCTATACGTGATGTCGTCCTCGTGCGATACGAAGGGCCAGTCGCTCGCCCACACCAGCTGCCCGGGTCCGCCGCCGGTGAGCAGCGCGTCGACGTAACGCTGTGCATCGACGCTTCCCAATCGGTACGGGGCCGATAGCTTGACCCAGGTGTCGCCTGCCGCCACGCCGCGCAGCGCTTCGCGGAACCCGGAATCGTTCACGCCGAGCGCTGGGTCGGGCGCCGCGAAATGATCGATCACGACTTTGACTCCACGCTCGCGCACGCGCGGCAACACGCTCGCAAGCTTGGTGCCTTCGAGGAAAATCTCGACGTGCCAGTCCAATTCGCGCAGCGTTGCGAACAGTTGCTGATATTGCGGGGACGTCACATCGGGCAGAATCTCGCGCCGCACCCAGTTCAGACGGATCCCGACCACGCCGCGTCGGTTCATATCCGCGAGCGCGGAGGAATCGATGTCGGGAGCGACGATGACCGTTCCCCGCAGGCGCGCGGGAAATGCGTCCAGCGCCGCGAGCAGCAGGCTGTTGTCGGTGCCGTAAAAGCTCGGCGCCGTGAGCACGCCGTGCGATATCCCGTGCGCATCGAGCGTGGCGATGTATTCCTCGACACTCACGTCGCGCTTGGGCGCCGAGTGCCGCTCGGACGCGAGCGGCAGGTCGCGGCGCATCACGTGCGCGTGGCAGTCGATCGCGGTGATGGCATTGCCTGACGCGTCACCTGTCGACATCGTCATGGCTCGTCGTAGGCGGAGAGCTTGGCGTGGGGGACCGGAGCCGGCACGATCGCGGTGTCGCCTCCCGCACCGTACTTGGCTGCGAGCTGTGTCGGCGTGAGGAAGCGGCGCTCCAGCGCCTCAACCTGCTCCATGTCCATGATCTCGTGCAGCTCTTCGAACGAGACCAGCGCATCCGGCCGGTCGACCACCTTGCCGCTGGCCACCGACTGCTGCAGTAGCCCAAGGCCCTGCTGCATGCCGCGAAGCGCGCACGCGGTTAACAGCCGCGGATAGATCACCACCGCGACACCGAGATCCTGCAGCTGCGCGGCCGACAGCAGCGGCGTGGTCGACCGCTGGCGGATGCCGAATCCCATGTTCACCGACAGCGGCTTGGAGACGTTGCGGGCGAGCGTTGCGATGTCGTCCACCGACGTCGCCGCATCGGCGAACAAGAGGTCGGCACCGGCTTCCGCGTACAGATTGAGGCGACGGATCGCCTCGGCGACGCCGTGCGCAGCGAGCACGTCGGTACGCGACTTGATGACGAAATCGGGGTCGCTGCGCGCCGCCGCCGCGGCGCGAATTTTCTGCACCATTTCGTCTGCGGAAATGACTTCCTTGCCCTTCATGTGACCGCAGCGCTTGGGCCACACCTGGTCTTCGAGCATCAGCCCGGCGACCCCTGCGCGTTCGAACGCGCGCACGGTGTGGTAGGCGTTCAACGCGTTGCCGTAGCCAGTGTCGCCGTCGGCGAGCAGCAACAGGTCGGAGCACGCCGCGATGGCGCGCGCCGCCGCTACATTCTCCTCCATGCCCATGATCCCGACATCCGGCTGCCCGAGCCGTGCCTCGCTCACTCCGCTGCCGGTGATGAAGGCGGCCACATAGCCCGCCTGGCTCACCAGGCGCGTACTGAAGCCGTCGTACACACCCGGAAGTACCAGGATCTCCGGCGCCCGGATGAGCGCCTTCAAACGACTGCCTGCGCTGACTTGCATGGGATAGTCCTCCTGATCGGAGATTATCGCACTGTCGGCCTGGGTAGTTTCGCAGGGTGGAATCTTCCGCGGGCGACCGGGTCGCCGCGCGTATCGTGCTGCCGAGTCCTACGCAGGAATCAGACAGAATCCGATTTCGGCCGAAGCGCAGTGCAGGCATGATGTGAGTCATGTAGGGAAGACAAAGCAGCAACTTCAACTACTGACATCGATTAGAGTTGACTGGCGGCCTCATCCCTACAGTTCTTGTAGACAGCAGTGCGAAGCAATACATGCAGGTTCCTCGAGCCTAATCCCACACGTGGATGGGCGCCGGAAGTGAACGGGCCGGGCGATCCGGCCCGTTGCGTTTGGTTTGCAGTCTTGTTCCACCGATACTTCGCTCGTCGGCCACGCTAGGCGAGACCGTGCCGGGACCGCAGAGCCCGCATCCGGTCCAGGCTCTCCTGCGGCCAGTGGCGCTCGCGCGGGTAATACTCCTCTTTCGCCGGTGTGCCCTCGGGCAGCACGACCCACGGCTGTTTGGACGCGGTGAAAATATGGATGTCCGGCGGCAGGCGGTCCGGGTCGTCGAGCGTGCCGACGCGAACGAAGCGCACGAGATCGCCGCCGCCGCCGTAATTGCTCCATACGGCGATGCGGCAGACTGGGCAGCGCGCGATCTTCTGTCCCTTGCCGCTGTTCGACGGCGTGTTGATGATCTCTGGCTCGCCGGCGATGAGCACGACGCGCTCGGACTCGATCATGGCGTTGAGCGCGAACGACGCGCCCGTCTCGCGCTGGCACCAGCGGCAATGGCAACAGTGGACGAACAGCGGGGCGCTGGTCATGCGGTAGCGAACGGCGCGGCAGGTGCAGCCGCCGTCGAAGGTCGACGCGGTATCGGTCATGTTGCCTCTCCTCGAGTCGCCGGGCCGAGTGTCTGGTACTCAGTCGAGTGCGATTTTCACAAGCTTCAAGCGTGCGCCTGCGCCGCTGCTGATCTCGACGTTCGCCTTGCGGCACTTGAATCGCTTCGCGATCAACGCAATCAGCTCTTCGTTTGCCTTGCCGTCGACCGGAGGTGACGTGAGCTGCGCGACCCATGTGCCGTCAGGCAATTCATCGAGCGCGCTGCTGCGGGCCGAGGGCTTGACCTTTACCTGGATAGTCTTCAAACGTATGGTCTTCACAGCCGTCGACCGATTCTACGGTCGCAGCAGTCGGACGCACGAGATCAATAGACGACCTCCACATTCTCCGGCTGCAACCACTCGCGAAGCCGTCCCAGCAGGTGATCGTCGAGGTTCACGCGCCACGCGTCGCCAAGCTGGATCTCGCCACCGACAGATGCGTTGCGGTAGTCGATGGTGACCGGACATGTCCCGCTCTTGAACGGCTCGATCAGATGCAGCAGCTGTTCGGCGGAACTGCCGCCGTTGCACGCGAGCTTGAGCATGCGTGCCCATTTCTTGCGCGCACCGGGAAGGTCGTAGATCGCCTCGGCGACAATGCGCAGCCCCGGTGCCTGGCCTTCCTCGCCCATGCGTTGCATCACCTTCACTTCTGCTACCAGCAGCGTGTCCTCACGCAACAGGTGCCGGTACGCGTCAAACGTCTCGTTGAACACCGCGATCTCGATCTGGTCCTTGCCGTCGTCGAGCGTGACGAACGCCATCTTGCCGCGTCGTGACGACTGCGTACGTATGGCACCGGCAACGCCGGCGACGCGCACCGGCATCGCTGACGGCTGCAACGTGCCCAGGCGCTGCTGCACGAGCCGAGCGAGCTCGATAGACACGGCGTGATAGGGATGCCCCGAGAGGTAGAACCCGAGGCTCGCTTTTTCGTGCGCCAGCCGTTCGCCGTCGCTCCAGTCGCGTACAACGGTGAGCGCAGGTCGATTCGCGACGCTGTCCTGTTCATCGCCGAATAGCGAGACCTGCGAGGCCGCGCGTTCGGCGCGCTCTGCGTCGTCCATCGCCGCACCGACCGACGCGATCAGGCTCGCGCGCCGCGCATCGATCGCGTCGAAAGCGCCCGCGCGGATCAGCGCCTCGATCGCGCGGCGATTCACCGCGCGCTTGTCGACACGGCGACAGAATTCGAACAGGTCGCGAAACGGGCCACCCGCGGCACGCGCTGCGGTGATGGCCTCGATCGCGGCCTGTCCCGTGCCCTTGATGCCGCCCAGCCCGTAGCGGATGCTCTTCTGGTCGACGGGCTCGAAGCGATAGTTCGAAGCGTTGACGTCCGGCGGCAGTACCGAGAGCCCCATGGCGATCGCGTTGTCGCGGAAGTGGCGTACCTTGTCGGTGTCGTCCATGACCATCGACAGGTTGGCGGCGAAAAAAGGCGTCGGGTAATGCGCCTTGAAGTACGCTGTCTGATACGCGATCAGCGCGTACGCCGCTGCGTGCGACTTGTTGAAGCCGTAGCCGGCGAACTTTTCCATGAGGTCGAACAGCTGCGTGGCCTTCGCAGACGACAACCCGCGTTCGACCGCGCCCGAGGTGAATCCCTGCCGGTGCTTGGCCATCTCGTCGGGCAGCTTCTTGCCCATCGCGCGCCGCAGCAGATCCGCGCCGCCCAGCGTGTAGCCGCCGATTTCCTGCGCGATCTGCATCACCTGCTCCTGGTAGACCATGACGCCGTACGTCGGCGACAGGATCGGCTCCAGGCGCGGGTCGAGATAGTCGAAGCGCTCGCTGCCCTGCTTGCGCCGCACGTAGTCCGGAATGAGCTCCATCGGTCCCGGTCTGAACAGCGCCACGAGCGCGACGACGTCCTCGAAGCGCTTCGGCGGTGCCTGTTGCAGCAAGTCGCGCATGCCGCGTGATTCAAACTGGAATATGCCGGTCGCGTCGGTCTTGAACATCGCATACGCGGCGCGATCGTCCAGCGGCAGCGCATCCAGCGTGATGGCCGTTGCCGGATCGAGCATGCGCACGTAGCGCAGCGTCCAGTCGAGGATGGTGAGCGTGGTCAGGCCGAGGAAGTCGAACTTGACCAGACCCACCTGCTCCACGTCGTCCTTGTCGAATTGCGATACCGGCTGATCGGCGCCGGGCTGGGTGTATAGCGGGCAGAAATCGGTAAGCTTGCCCGGCGCGATCAGCACGCCGCCCGCGTGCATGCCGACGTTGCGCGGCAGTCCCTCGAGCTGTTCCGCCAGCGCCAGAAGCTCGCGCACTTCTTCCTCGGAGGCTTCGCGCTCGGCGAGCAACGGTTCGGCCTCGCGCGCATAGACCGTGTTCGGCGCGGTTTCGCCGCCGCGGCGCTTGAGCAGCACGGTGCGTCCAGGCTGGAAGGGGATCAGCTTGGCGATGCCGTCGCAGAAGCTGTAGGGCAGATCGAGCACGCGGCCGACGTCGCGCACGACCGCGCGCGCCGCCATGGTACCGAAGGTGGCGATCTGCGACACGGACTCGGCGCCGTACTTCTGCTTGACGTATTCGATGACGCGATCGCGGCCGTCCTGGCAGAAGTCGATGTCGAAGTCGGGCATCGATACGCGCTCGGGGTTGAGAAACCGCTCGAACAGCAACGTGTAGCGCAGCGGATCCAAATCGGTGATGCCCAGGCTGTACGCAACCAACGAGCCCGCACCCGAACCGCGCCCGGGGCCGACCGGCACGCCGTTCTTCTTTGCCCAGTTGATGAAATCGGCGACGATCAGGAAGTAGCCGGAGTAGCCCATCTGCACGATGGTCTTGACCTCGAACGCGAGCCGCGCGGCATATAGTGCCTGCGTGCCCTCGCGTTCGGCAGCGTCCGGGTACTGCGCAAGCAATCGGCTCTCCAGTCCGGCGCTCGCCTCGTTGTGCAGGTGCTGTTCGAGAGTTACTCCGTCCGGCGTCGGGAAGTTGGGCAAGTAGTTTTTGCCCATCGGAATGGTCAGGTTGCAGCGCTGCGCGATGGCCACGCTGTTGGCGAGCGCCTGCGGCAGGTCGGCGAAGCGCTGCGCCATGTCCTCCTGTGTCGTGAAGTACTGCTCCGACGTAAAGCGCTTCGGCCGTCGCGAGTCGGACAGCACGTAGCCCTCGGCGATGCAAACGCGCGCCTCGTGCGCGCGAAACTCCTCGCGCGCGACGAACTGCACCGGATGCGTGGCAACCACCGGCAGTGCCACGTCACCGGCGAGTCGCACCGTCGCCGTGGTCAGCGCGCCGTCGTCGGGGTGCCCGGCGCGCTGCACTTCCAGGTAGTAGCGGTCGGGAAACAGCTTGGCCCACGCGCTCGCGGCGCGCGCGGCGCCTGCAGTATCCCCCTGCAGCAGCGCCTGCCCGACGTCGCCGCCGGAGAATCCCGACAGTGCGATCAGCCCCGCGCTGCCTTCGGCGAACCACTCGCGTCGCATCTCGGCGCGGCCGCGGTGCTGGTTGCTGCGAAACCCGCGCGTGAGCCAGTCGGCGAGCTTGAGATAGCCTTCGCGCGACTGGCACAGCAGGACCAGCCGGTACGGAGCGTCGCGTTCGGATTCGTGCGTGATCCATACGTCGCAGCCGATGATCGGCTTGATGCCGTATGCGCGCGCAGCCTTGTAGAACTTGACCATGCCGAACACGTTCGACAAGTCGGTAAGCGCCAGCGCCGGCATCCGATCGGCGACGGCGGCAGCGACTGCGTCGTCGATGCGCACCATGCCGTCGACGATGGAGTATTCGCTGTGCAGCCTCAGGTGTACGAAGGTGACGGAGGAAGCGGAGACCGGCGCGTGCATGGGGTACAATTTTACTCGCTTCAGCCCCGTTCGATTCGACGTCCATTCATGCCGACTGCAACGCGCACGATCGTTCGTAACGCCTTGATGTTGACGGTGCTCGCCCTCGCGGCATGCTCGACGGCGCCAGTGACGCCGCCACCGCCGGCGGCGCCGAGTGCGCCTGCCCAGGTTGCGCCGCCGCCCCCGCCGCCACCGCCGCCGAAGCCGCAGACTCCGCCGACCACGCATCCCAATCCGCCGTCCAACGTCAACCTGCAGGGTTTTCCACTGGCGTACCGGCAAGGCTACGCCGACGGCTGCGCGAGCGTCGGCGCCACGGAGCAGAAAGACGCGGCGCGCTTCAAGAACGACGGTCAATATCGCACGGGCTGGCAGGACGGCGTCTACCTGTGCAAGAAGAAGTGAGTCGTTGAAAGCGCGTAGTTGAAACCATCGGTGTCGCAGTTCGTGGCCCTCCGCGGCCTGCGCTATCACGTGCGTACGTGGGGCGCGGCCGGTGCCCCGAAGCTGTTCATGCTGCACGGCTGGATGGACGTCGGCGCGTCGTTCCAATTCCTGGTCGATGCGCTGGCGCGCGATTGGCAGGTCGTCGCGCCCGACTGGCGAGGCTTCGGTGCCAGCGAGTGGTGCAGCAACGGCTACTGGTTTGCCGACTACCTCGCCGACCTCGACGCCTTGCTCGATCATTTTTGCGCGGACGAGCCGGCGCGACTGGTCGGCCACAGCCTGGGCGGCAACGTCGTGATGCTCTACGCCGGTGTGCGGCCGGCACGCGTTGCGCGCGTGGTGTCGCTGGAAGGTTTCGGCATTCCCGCGGAAGCTTCGGCCCGAGCGCCCGACAAGCTGTTCCAGTGGCTCGATGCGTGGCGCAAGCCGCCGTCGTTCCGCCCTTACGCAAATCTCGCCGCGGTCGCCGATCAGCTGCAGAAGAACAATCCGCGCCTGTCGCGCGACAAGACCGAATTTCTGGCGGGGCACTGGGCGAGTGTGCAGGAGGACGGCAGCGCGCGGTTGGTTTCAGACCCGCGCCACAAGCTGCCGACGCCCACCGTGTATCGTATGGAGGAGGTCGTCGCCACGTGGCAGCGCATCAGCGCGCCGGTGCTGTGGGTGGCCGCGACGGAGTCCTTCGTTCCGCGCTGGCTCAATACGCATCCCGAGGGCGAGGCCGCCACCGACGATCTGGTCGCAGTGCGCGCGCGTTTGGCGCAAGTGCCGAAAGCCGAACTCACGAGCATCAGCGAGGCCGGCCACATGCTGCACCTGGACCGGCCGGATGCCGTCGCCGCGGCGATCGAGCCGTTCCTGGCCGCCTCGTGAAGCGCCAGATCGCGCTACGCACGGGGCGCGGCGCCTACATCGCACTCGTCATACTCACTCTGCTCTGGGGCTTCAACTGGATCGCGATGAAGTACGGCCTGCGCTACGCGCCGCCGGCGGTCTACAACGTCGACCGCATTCTGGCTGCTGTCCTGTTCCTGTTTGCGGTGATGCTCTGGGAGGGCCGGCCGTTCTGGCCGCGCTCGTGCATTGCCGTCCTGGTCACGGGCTTTTTTCAGACGACGATCAATTTCACGGCGACGACCTTCGCGTTGGCTGGCGGGGGAGCGGGGCGCACGTCGGTGCTGGTGTTCACCATGCCTTTCTGGACCATGCTCATGGCGTGGCCCGTACTGCACGAACGCGTGCGCGGCACGCAGTGGCTGGCGGTCGCGTTCGCGCTGGCAGGGCTGGTGATCGTCGTCGAGCCGTGGCACTGGCAGGGCGAGCTCGCGCCCAAACTCTGGGCAACGCTGTCGGGCTTCGGCTGGGCGGCGGGCACCGTGTCGACGAAGTATTTTCAGCGTCGCTATCAGCTTGACATTCTCAATCTCATCGCCTGGCAGATGGCGGTTGGAATGCTGCCGTTGCTGCTCGTGCCGCTGGTCTTTGTGCAGCCGGGCGCGCAATGGAGTCCCATCTACATTGCTGCCGTGTTCTACGCGGGCGTGATAGCTACAGGCATCGGATTCATCCTGTGGACTGCTGTACTCGGCGTGCTGCCGGCCGGAACGGCGTCGCTCAACATGTTTACGATCCCGGTGATCGCGATCGTTTCGTCGATGCTGGTCTTCGACGAGAAAATCACCGCGATGGAATGGCTGGGCATCGCGTCGATCGGCATCGGCCTGGCCATCCTGTCCATCCGCGCGTGGTTGGAGGGGCGTCGTGGCCAGACCGAGGCCATCGAGGCGCCGGCGATCGAAACCGGTTGATGGCCCGTTCGTAAGCGAGAATTCATTTGCGCGCTGCGCTCAAAATGAGCGACCGAGGCCGAATGAATCAGCCCTAAGCAACTCACTCGGTGCTCGCAACCTGCGAATTCATTTGTACGCGGCGGTATAATTCGCCCGGCTTCAGATGGATTACACGTGTCTGCCGACGATCTCTCGAGACTCAAAATAGACCGCTCTCTGGCGCCGATCCAGACGCGCCGGCGTCGCAAGTGGTGGTGGCTCGCAGCGCTGGTGATCGTTGTCGGGGGAGCGAGCGCTTGGTACGTGCTGGTGCCGCGCCCGACCGTCGTGCAGACGACGCCGATCGTCACGACGTATCCGTCGCAGCAATTCGTCGTGCTCAATTCCAGCGGCTACGTCGTCGCCCAGCGCAAGGCGGCGATTTCGTCGAAGGCCTCCGGCCGACTCGAGTGGCTGGGCGTCGCCGAAGGCTCGCGCGTGAAAGCCGGCGACATCATCGCGCGCCTGGATGCTCGTGACGTCGCGGCGCAGCTCGACAGCGCGAGCGCAAACATCAAGGTGGCGCAGGCGGCGATCGAGCAGGCCGAGGCCGAGAACCGCGACGCAGCTGCATCGCTCATGCGCACGCAGGATCTGCTCAAGCAGAAGTTCATTTCGGAATCGGCGCTCGACCAGGCGAAGGCGCGCGCCGACCGTGCGATTGCTGGTGTCGCCAGCGCCAAGGCCGCGCTTGTCGCGGCACAGGCAAACGCACGCAACGCGCAGGTCGCGGTCGACTACACGCGGATCCGTGCGCCCTTCGATGGCATCATCCTTTCCAAGAGTGCCAACGTCGGTGACATGGTGACGCCGTTCTCCTCGGCGGCGGACTCGAAGGGTGCAGTGGTAACCATGGCCGACATGAGCACGCTCGAGGTCGAGGCGGACGTGTCCGAATCGAGCTTGTCGAAGATCAGCGTCGGCCAGCCGTGCGAGGTGACGCTCGACGCCTTACCCGACACGCGCTTTCGCGGCGGCGTGTCGCGCATCGTTCCCACGGTCGACCGTGCAAAGGCGACGGTGATGACCAAAGTGCGCTTCGAGGCGATCGACCCTCGTGTGCTGCCCGAGATGAGCGCCAAGGTTTCCTTTCTTTCGCAGCCGGTCTCCGCCGAGCAGCAAAAGCCGATGACCGCAGTCAATCCCGAAGCGCTGACGCAGCGTGACGGGAAGACAGTGGTGATCGTCGTACGCGACGAAAAAGCCGTCGTCGTGCCAGTGACGCCGGGCACCAAGATCGGCGAATTGACCGCGATCAGTGGCGCGGTGAAGACAGGCGAGAAAGCCGTGATCAAACCGGCTATGGACTTGCAGGCAGGTGCGGCGGTGAAAATCGCTGCGAAGTGACGCATCCCTCCAGGAGCAACCCACCGAAGTGCGGGCCGCGATTGGAAACGGATGCGTCATCCCGGCGAAGGCCGGGATCCAGGTTCGATTGACGGTTGGAGATGCAACTTGGGCCCCGGCCGGCGCCGGGGCGACCAATGTAAGGTTGGGGCGACGAATGCAGGGCCGGAGCGACGAATGCAACGTCATGCCGGCGAAGGCCGGGATCCAGGTTCGATTGACGGTTGGAGATGCAACTTGGGCCCCGGCCGGCGCCGGGGCGACCAATGTAAAGGTGGGGCGACGAATGCAAGGCCGGAGCGACAGATGCGACGTCATGCCGGCGAAGGCCGGGATCCAGGTTCGATTGACGGTTGGAGATGCAACTTGGGCCCCGGCCTGCGCCGGGGCGACCAATGTAAGGGTGGGGCGACGAATGTAAGGCCGGAGCGACAGATGCGACGTCATCCCGGCGAAGGCCGGAATCCAAGTTCGATCGATGATTGGAGATGCAAATTGCGCCCGGCTTGCACCGGGCAACGAGAAAGGCGCGCACGTGGCCATCGCAACGCTATCACCGACGGTGACCCCTACCGCGCCGGTGCTGGTCGAGATTCGCAAGCTCACCAAGTTCTATCAGCGCGGTGGGCAGATCATCCCGGTGCTGGTGGATCTGGACCTCGACGTGCGTCTGGGCGATTTCGTCGCGCTGATGGGGCCTTCGGGTTCCGGCAAGAGTACGCTGCTCAACCTCATCGCCGGCATCGACAAACCATCGGGAGGAACCATCAAAGTCGGCGACGTCGACATCGCGCGCCTGTCGGAGGCCGATCTCGCGCGCTGGCGCGCGACGCATGTCGGCTTCGTTTTTCAGTTCTACAATCTGATGCCGGTATTAACCGCGCTCGAAAATGTCGAGCTCCCACTGTTGCTTGCGTCGATGAGCCGGCGCGAGCGACGAGAGCGCGTCGACATCGTGCTTTCGCTCGTCGGACTCGCCGATCGCGCCGATCACTATCCGAACGAGCTCTCCGGCGGTCAGCAGCAGCGGGTTGCGATCGCACGCGCACTCATCACCGATCCGACGCTCATCGTCGCCGACGAGCCCACGGGCGATCTCGATCGCACGACTGGTGAAGAAATACTGGCGTTGCTCGATCGACTGAATCGCGAGCTCCTCAAGACGATCCTCATGGTGACGCACGACCCCAAGGCCGCGGAGAAGGCACGAAGGATCGTGCACCTCGAAAAAGGCCTGCTGGTCGATCCTTGAGCCGGAAGCCGAGGCGATGCGTTCGGCCGTTCGGGCTATCGTCCTGCTGCCGGCGTCAGCCGAAGCGAACGCCCTTCGGGACGTTGGGGATCGTCATCAAGTCGTTGTCGAGCGCGTTGTCGAGCGCGGCTTGGCAGGGCTCCGGCGCGCCGATCTGCAGGTCGCGCTCAGCGTCGGCGATCGCCTTCAGGATCGAGTCGCTGCCCACGTCGATTTCGGCATCCGCAGCGGCGTCCTTGTATGCTTCCTTGATCGTGCGTTCGTCGATGAGGTCCGACTGGATGTCTCGCAGCAGTGTGTCCAGTTCGCTCAGGGGCACGGTCCTGTCGGCGGCTGGCCGCAGTCCCAGCGCCGCGCGCGACTTCGTATCCGCCGCCTCGGTCATTGCGCCGAAATGCGCGAACGTCACCTGCGGATTGCCCGCCTGCGTCTCGCCCTTGAGCGACGTACGCGCCTTGGGGTCCAGCCAGGATCTTTCCTGCAGGTAGCGGCGATGCACGACGAAACCGACAATCGTCAGCGCTATCGTGCCGAAAATGCCGACGGCAAAGGGCCACGCCATGTGCCATGCCGCGACAGCCGACGATTCCCGAGTGCGTTGCGTGCTCAGGTTCGCGAGCGGAATCGACTGCGCGGACAGCTTCGGCGCGGGAGCCGCCGCTGCGGCGGTGATGGCCTGTGGCGTGATGGTACGCGCCGACAGCGACGCGGCTGCCGCTTCCTGAATGAACATCCCGCTGCCGGTCGACGCGTTGAGCGTCACCAGTTCGCGCGGCACTGCGGCGGATTCGACTGCGGCGACGGCGGGTTCTGCCTTCGGCTCTCCAGTGCCGCGCTGTGGCGCGGGCGTTTCCGCCGCGGGCGCTCCCGTCGCTACGGGCGTGCCCCAGGTCGAGCGCGGCGCGGCCGGCGCGGGCGCGGTGCTGTGTGCAACTTCGACGTTCCGCCGCGGGATGCGTGTCCACGACGGTTCGTCACCGTCGGCGACAGCAAGCATGGTCGACGATTGCAGCGCCGGTGGATCGAACAGCAGAACGTACTCACGGCGCGTGGTGCTCCCGCAACCGACTTGCACCGACATGCGCGCGGCTGGTTCAGCGAACGCAGCCGGCGTACTGATCACCAGGCGTGGGCTGGTCGTCGACTCGCCTTCAAGACTGACCCTTCCCGTCACTATTTGCGGCACGTCAGCGGCACTGTTGTCGGCAACAAGCTTGATGCACGCACTGTTCAGTGTCGCACCCTGACCCAGATCGACCGGGATCACGACGCGCAGCGGCTGGCCGAGCGCAGACTGTGCGGCGACATTGCCGAGCGTGAGGCCGCGCACGGGAAGGGGAACGAGCGCCGCGCTCGCGATCAGTGTGAGCGCGACGGCATAGGGCAACATCTTTCGGTTCAGGGCGACTGAGCGCACGGCTGCACCTCGATCGGTTGGTTCGTCAATGCCGGCAGCGCGTAGTGCGATATCGCTCGCGGCCGGCGCATGACCACCGCTCAGCAAGTTCCATGCCGTGCGCCGCGACGCCGGCTGGGGCACGGGCCGCGATTACGGTAAGCTTCGAATCCCGAAAGCTTCGATGTGTCCGAGTTGTCGTGTACTTCATTCGCCTGGTCCTGCGTAACGCCCTGCGTCACCGCCTGCGCACGATCCTGACCGTCGTCGGGATCGTCGTCGCCATCACGGCATTCGGGTTGCTGCGCACGATCATCGACGCCTGGTACGCGGGCGCCAATGCCAGCTCGAGCGCGCGGCTGATCACGCGCAGCTCGGTGTCGCTCGCTTTCTCGCTGCCTCTTACCTACGCCCAGAAGATCCGGCAGATCCCGGGGGTGACCGCGGTCTCTTGGGCCAACTGGTTCGGCGGGGTGTACGTGAGCGAGCGCAACTTCTTCCCGCAGTTCGCCGTCGATCCGCCGACGTACCTGGCGATCTATCCCGAGTTCGTACTCTCGCCGGAGGAGCAAAAGGCCTTTTTCATGGACCGGCAGGGTGCGATCGTCGGGCGCAAGCTCGCCGATCAGTTCGGCTGGAAAATCGGCGACCAGATACCGCTGCGCGGAACCATCTTTCCCGGCACGTGGACGTTCAACCTGCGCGGCATCTACGACGGCAGGGATCCGTCGACGGTGGAGACGCAGATGTATTTTCACTGGGACTATCTCAACGAGTCGCTCAAGAAGCGCTTCCCGCGCCGCGCCGACCAGACCGGCGTGTTCATCGTCGAGCTCAAGGATCCCGGCGCCGCCTCCGCAGTGTCACAGGCGATCGATGTCACGTTCAGCAACTCGCTGGCCGAAACGCTGACCGAGACCGAGAACGCCTTCCAGCTGGGCTTCGTCTCGATGTCGGAGGCGATCCTTCTGGCGATCCAGGCGGTTTCGTTCGTGGTCATCGTCATCATCATGGCGGTGATGGCCAACACCATGGCGATGACCGCGCGCGAGCGCACGTCCGAGTACGCGACGTTGAAGGCGCTTGGCTTCGGCGCCGGATTCGTGGCGCTGCTGATCTTCGCCGAGTCGCTGCTGATCGCGTTCGCCGGCGGCCTCGCCGGCGTCGCACTGACCTTTCCGCTGGCAAACGTGTTTCGCGGCCTGACCGGGACGCTGTTTCCAATTTTCATCGTCAGCGATCAGACCATCGCTATCCAGCTTCTTGCGGCGCTGATCGTCGGTCTGGTGGCGGCTGCGCTGCCGGCGTGGCGCGCGGCACAGGTGCGCATCGTCGACGGATTGCGCGCGGTGGTCTGACGTGGCGATCCCGTTCGTCTACATCGTGCGCAATCTCGTCGCGCGCCGGTTGACCACCGTGCTCACCGCCGGCGGCATGGCACTGGTCGTCTATGTATTCGCGACGGTGCTCATGCTCTCTGCCGGGCTCAAGGCGACGCTCGTGTCGACCGGGCAGGACGACAACGTCATCGTCATTCGCCGCGGTTCGCAAACGGAAGTGCAAAGCGGCATCGACCGCCAGCAGGCAGGCGTCGTCGAGAGCCTGCCCGATGTGGCTATCGGCAGGAACGGCGAGCGTCTGATTTCCAAGGAGCCGGTCGTGCTCATCAACCTGCCTAAGCGCGCCTCTGGAAAGCCGTCGAACGTGGTGATCCGGGGAATCGGGCCGGCTGCGCTCGACCTGCGCCCCCAGGTGAAAATTATCGACGGCCGGATGTTTCGTCCCGGCACCTCGGAGATCATCGCCGGCAGCGCCATCGCCGAGGGTTTTCGTGGCGCCGGCGTCGGCGAGACGCTGCGCTTCGCCTCGCGCGACTGGACCGTCGTCGGCGTATTCGATGGCGAGCGCTCCGGCTTCGACTCCGAGATCTGGGGCGACGCCGAGCAGATGCTGCAGGCGTTTCGCCGCGTCGGTTTTTCCGCGCTGCTATTCAAGCTCGCCGACAGCAATCGCTTCGACGAGGTCAAGAACGCGATCGAGTCGGATCCGCGCCTCACGCTCGAGGCCAAGCGCGAGACGCGCTTCTATGCCGACCAGTCGGAGCAACTCGCGCGCTTCATCAGCATACTGGGCACGACGATCTCGATCATCTTCTCCATCGGCGCGGTCATCGGCGCGATGATCACGATGTACGCCAGCGTCGCCAGCCGCACCGGCGAGATCGGAACGCTGCGCGCGCTGGGATTCTCGCGCGCTTCCATCCTCGCCGCCTTTCTCGGCGAATCGCTGTTGCTGGGGCTGTTGGGCGGCGTGATCGGCCTCGTCTGCGCGGCGTTCATGCAGGCGCTGTCGATCTCGACGACCAACTTCCAGACCTTCGCCGAGATCGCATTTCGCTTCGTGCTCACGCCCGGCATCGTCGTCATGGCGCTGCTGTTCGCGTTGGCCATGGGCTTCGTTGGAGGCTTCCTGCCGGCTGCGCGGGCGGCGCGGCTCAAGATCGTCGACGCCTTGCGTGCCGCGTAGCGCATGGGGACGACCGGACTCTTCCTGACGGCTACCGCGGTTTGGGGCTCGACCTGGCTCGCCATCAAATATCAACTCGGGGTCGTTTCACCCGAGTGGTCGGTGGCCTACCGCTTCGCGCTGGCGGCGATCCTGCTCGGGGTGTGGTGCGCGGCGACCGGGCGCTCCCTGCGATTCTCGGCGCGCGATCACCTCTATCTCGCGGCGTTGGGGGCCATGCTCTTCGGATTCAATTACATCAGCGTGTATTGGGCCGAGCAGTACGTGGCGTCGGGTCTGGTCGCGGTGGTGTTTTCGCTGATCACCTTCATGAATCCGATCGGGATGCGCTTGTTCTTCGGTACGCCGATGGCGGCACGTACCTTTTTCGCAGCGACCTTGGGTGTGATCGGCGTCGCGCTGCTCTTCCTGCCCGAGCTGGAACAGGCGAGCCACGGCGGCAACGCAATGTATGGCGTCGCGTTCGCGCTATTCGGCACCGTCATCGCATCGGGGGGCAACCTGATAGCCATGCGCAACAACGCCGCCGGCATCGCCGTGTTTCCCAGCACCGCGTGGGGCATGGTGTACGGCGCGCTGGTCGCCGCCATCGTTGCGATGGTGCAGGGCGTGCCACGATCCTTCGACATGAGCGCGGCGTACGTTCTTTCGCTGGCGTACCTCGCCGTCTTCGGCAGCGTGGTCGCGTTCGGCGCGTATCTTACGCTGCTCAAGCGTGTCGGCGGCGGCCCGGCCGCTTTTGTCGGTGTCTCGACGCCGGTGCTCGCGCTGGCGCTGTCGACGTTGTTCGAAGGCTATCGCTGGACGTGGATCGCCGCGCTGGGCGTGGTGCTCGCCGTCACCGGCAACTGGCTGGCGCTGGCGCCGTCACGGACGCGAGGATCGGTTATCGGCAAAGAGCTGTCTTAGGCTGAACGATGCCGGTGGACCTCGTTGCGGGCGATTCCCAACTCACGTCAGAAAATTCAGTGGAGGCCCCGAGCGGCAAGCTCGCTACGGAAGGTACGTCCCGCCGGGGCGATGATCACGCTCACGTCTCGAGGTCACCACTGGTCGAACGAGCCACTGCCTCAGTGCGCCAGCCCCACTTTGCGCAGGAATGGGCTCCACCGCGGATCGGCGTGCAGGGATCGGAGAAACAGGTCAACCTTGGTCAAGACAATTCCGGGGTCCCGCTGGGCGCGTGCCCGCTCGAGCCACTCAAATGCGAGGTCGCTCTCCCCGCGCATCGCGTGCACCTCCGCAACCTGGTAGGCGCAAAGATTTGCATGCTCGCTGACAAGTTCCGATAGCGCCTCGTCCGATTCTGCACGGCGTTCCGCGCCATGATGGATGATCGCCAACATGGCAAGGCGGAGTGCCTTATTCGGTTCCAGTATCGCCTCGGCCAGCGCATCGTCCGCGTGTCCCAGAGCGAGCAGGCCACGCGACAAACCCATATGCGACATGCTTCGCTCTGGCGCGAGCTGTAACGACATTCTTGCCACGGTCACCGCCTCCGCGGGACGGCCTGCAGCCCAGAAAACATCTTGCAGAACGAAGTACGCCGATGCGCTCAACGGATCTTGTTCCACCGCGCGTTGCGCAAGACTGATGGCTTCGTCGCCGCGGCCTATGTATGCCGCCAGCCAGGCAGCCTGTTGAAGCACCAGAACATTTCCCGGCATCAGTTCCAGCGCTCGGCGAAAAGACGCCTCCGCACCGTAAAAGTCCCAGTTGTGGAACATCTGGATCCACGCGATCCCCGCGTGTCCCTCGGCCAAATTGGGCTCCAGCGCGAGCGCATGCGCCACGGCCTCCCGCCCCTGCCCGTATGCTTCGTCCGGGGTGGCCCAACCCCAATTTGCCAGAGTCGCGTAGGCTCGGCCGAGCTCGGCCCAGGCGAGCGCGAACTTTGGCTCCCGCGCCAGTGCCTGATTCAGGTACGCAATTCCCTTCGTGATGTCTTCTCCGGTCAGTCGATCGATGAAGTACCGTGCTTGCAGGAAGAGTCGATGTGACTCCGGATCGGTACCGCGGCCTTTCACCGCTGCCGCCACCTGCGCCGTCACCTCCTTGCCCGCCTTCGCATCCGCCACCTGACCCAGAAGCGTGGTGCGCAGTTCCATCAGTACGGACTGCGCGATGTCGTCTTGTACCGCGAAGATATCTTCGAGCGTGCGCTCGTAGGTCTCCGACCAGAGGTGCAAATCGGTGGTGACGTGGACGAGCTGCACCGCGATCCGTATGCGGCTGCCGGACTTGCGCACGCTGCCCTCGAGCACCGTCGCGACATTGAGCGCCTGGCCAACTGCGGTAATGGTAGCCGCCTTGCCTTTGAACGTGAAGGCCGACGAACGCGCCGCCACCCGCAACCCGCGGATCTTCGAGAGGACACTGATCAACTCTTCGGAAAGGCCATCGGCGAAATACTCGTTTGCCGCGTCGTCGCTGATGTTGACGAATGGCAGCACGGCGATCGACGGCATCTCCTCCTTGGTCGCAGCAGTCAGCTTCGCGGACGGCGAAGAGGTCCGCGGCGAATCCGCGGACTCCACCTGCAGCTTGAATTGATAGCCCCTTCCCGGTACCGTGGCGATCGCATTTCGACCAAGGATCTTGCGCAGGGCCGAAACGTGGACCTGAAGATTGTTCTCCTCGACGACGAGCCCCGGCCAGACCAGCTCGAGCAATTCGTCCTTGGTAACAAGCCGCTCACCACGTTCGATCAAGGCGTTCAGAACGTCGAAGGCCCGTGCACTCAGCACCGTGGGTTGCCCATCGGCCATCAACTCGCGTGTGGCGGGGCGTAGCTCGAATCGGCCGAAACGGTAGGTCGCAGTGGTCAAGAGAGGCTGGTTGGCGCCGGCGAGGCGGCGGTTGAGGGCATGGATTGAGGCGCGCGCCCGTTAAAAATCGGCAGGCAGTCTACCAGACCCGCGGGGTGATTGCCCGTTACTTGACGGCCGGGTCAGCCGATATACGCTGGCGCGGGCTGGCTGAAGTAACGGTCGAGCAGGTGATACACCAGCGCCCAATTCTTGGAACGCGTGCTCGTGTGCGCGATGCCGGGCATGACGACGAACTGCTTGTCCGGATTCGGGAGCCTGGCAAAAAAACGCGCAAGGTCCTCGTATGAAGCGATGCCGTCCCATTGGCCGCGCATGATCAGCGTCGGTACGGTAATTTTGTCGGGGTCCAGCAGCGGCAGGTTGGCCGACATGTCGATGTACGTCCCCGTCGGCATCGAGGAATCAAGCGCGAGCACCGCATCGGCAAAGGCCTCGACGACAGTGAGATCGCTGGTGCCGGGATGGTCGCGGGTGAAAATGCTGCGCACGAACGCGCGGTCGATCGGCCGCCGGTTAGCCGCCTGATACTCGGCGAGCCGTTTCTTGCGCTCGGCGAGCGTCGGGCTTCCCTCTCCGGTCCAGACCAGCGCATCGAGCGCGAGCCGTTGCACGCGCTCCGGGTACCGCTGCGCGAACAATCCGGCACGCAACGCGCCCGACGAGGCCCCGTATATGAGAAGTTTCGGCGAAGCCGTTTGCTTGAAGATGTACTCCGACGCAGCGGCGAGATCGTCGGCCCCGCAGGCAACATCGGCATTGACCGGCCGCCATTTGTCGGAGCGTCCGTAGCCCTCGCAATCGACGCACCACGTGTCGAAGCCGGCGCGCGCGAACCAATCCATCGTCGATGCTTCGGGCCTGCCGGGAATCTGCAGGTCGAATACCGGAGTCGCCGACACCGAGGAGCCGTGCACGAACAGGACGGTCCCGCGCGTGGCGCCGTCCGCGTTCTCCACCCGCTTGCGCCGCAGGTACAGCTTCACGCTGTCGGGACCGACGCGCTTGACGGTCCAGTGATCGGACCCGGCGACCTCGGCGTTGGATGGCGCCGACGATAGTCCGCGTGCGTTGTCGGCGGGCAGCGACGCGGCGGCAAGCGCCGAGCCCGCCGCCACGAGGAAGCTCCGCCGTGAGCCCGTCGGCGTGGAGACGGACATGGCTACGACGATTTCAAGGCGAATCCATAGGCGACATTGGTTCGCTCGGTGCCGTGCTTGGCGTAGAGCGCCTTGTAGCTCGCGAGGCGATCGTTGGCCAGCGCCACGCGTTGCTGCGGCTTGAAGTCGTACAGTCGCGCATTGTTGTCGCCGAAGATCGCCGTCTTGACCGGACCGAGCGGCTTGAGCGCGTATTTCTTTTGCAGATCCTCGGGAATTTCGAGGCGCCGCAACGCTTCGATCTGCCATTGCGGCGAGCCGGTCCAGATGGCATCGGTACCCCAGCACACGTGGTCCGCGCCCAGGCCCTTGATCAACTGGCCCAGCATCACCGCGGAGACGCGCGGGTCGGCGATCGTCGACTGTGCGAACAGCTGGCCCACGTCCGCGTAGACGTTGGTCACGCCATACTTCCCGGGGATTTCCGACAAGTCGGTGATCCACTCGATGCGGCCCGTCTTTTCGAACTGCGCCCAGGCTTCCTCCACGGTGCCGCCGCCGGCGAAACGGTAGCCGCCGTGATAGATGATGAAGTTCATCTGCGGCCAGTCCTTCGCAGCCTTGCCCACGTCGCCCACGGCCGAATACTCAAGCAGATGCGGAAACTGCTTCTCGACCGATGGCGGAAACAGTCCCTTGTGCACGCATACGTTCTTCAGTCCCGCCTTCTGGAATTTCGCATACGCGGGATAGACGAGCTTCTCATCGTCCATTCTGGCATAGCGCGATGAAAAAAGGCGAGGCTGTGCCCGCCTGTCGCGACGTTGTGTCAGCGAGATGCGGCCCTGCGACAAAGCCAAAGCTCAAGGGGGGCGCTAGATCCTCTTCCTGGCCGCCGACGTGCCTGCGATGCGTCCGAATACAGCGCCCGAGGTCAATCCCGATCCTCCGGGATAGTTGAAATAGAACAGTCCGCCGACAAGCTCGCCCGCGGCGAAAAGACCCGGAATGCGGCCTCCGTCCACATTCTGCACGGCGGCGTCGCTGTCGATGCGCAGGCCACCGAACGTGAACGTGATCCCGCAGGTCACGGCATACGCTTCGAACGGCGGCGTGTCGATGGTGTTCGCCCAATTGGACTTGTTGACCACCAGGCCTTCCGTGCAGCGACCGTCGCGTACGGTCGGGTCGAACGCAATGCGTGTAAGTACGGACGCGTTGTACGCAGCGACCTCCTGCAGGAATCCGCGGGCGTCGACATCGTCCAGTTTGCTGGCGAGCTCTTCCAGTGTGTCGCCGCACACCTTGCTGACCTGCCTGATCCGGTATTCGTCGCGCAACAGGTGCGTTACCTTGGCGTCAAATATTTGCCACGCGAATTGCTGCGGTTGCAACAGGACGACACGACCGTATTTCGCGTAGGTGTAGTTTCTGAAGTCCGCACCTTCGTCGACGAAACGCTTGCCGAGCGCGTTCACCATGATGCCGAACGGGTAGCTGTGTTTCTGAAAGCCGTCACCTACAGCAAGGTCACCGAATGGCGGCGCGTTGCGGTCCCAGCTCACCGAGTGACAGCCAGACCAGTTGCCATGGGGGGAGGCGCCAGCCTCCAGCGCCATCGCGATCCCGCCACCGGTATTGAATCGGCTGCCGCGAACCTTGGCCAAGTCCCACCCGGGGCCCAGGTAGCGGGTTCGCCATTCCGTGTTCGCTTCGAAACCGCCCGACGCGAGCACGATGGCCTGCGCCGGCACGGTGATCGTGCGCCCGTCGCGGCGCACGACCACGCCGTGAACGCCGTCGTCATCCGCAATCAGCTGCTTCGCGCGTGCGTCGTACCAGATCTCGGCGCCATCGCGCAGTGCGGCGTCGAACAGGAAGTCGATCAAGCCTTGCCCGCCGCCCGATACCTCCACTGTCAGGCCGCCCCAGAATCGCATGCGATTGTCCACTTTGAATGCCTGGCGGCCATACATCGGAGCGAAGCGAATGCCCTTGCCTCGCATCCAGCGCAGGGTATCGAAGCTCCGCTTGACCAGAATCTCGGCGAGGTCCGGATCGCTTCGGTATTCGGTGACGCGGCCGATATCGTCGAAAAACTGTTCCTGGGTGTATGAGCCGAAATCGGTCTGCGCGATCTCCGCCTGCGTAAGATCCGGCATCAATTCCAACAGGTCGTCGACGCTGCGATACGGCACGCGCATCGCGCCAGCGGTGAATCGGGAATTGCCGCCACGCTCGCTGTCCGGTGCTGCTTCCAGGACGAGTACACGGCCACCGGCCTCGCGCGCAGCCAGCGCGGCGCAAAGGCCCGCGTTGCCGGCGCCGACCACGACCACATCGTAGATGTCCATCTAAGCGTCCGGCCGAGGCGGCCCGGCTCCCCGCCGCACGGTATACGTTGGGAAAGAACAGATCGTTCCGGGACGCTGGCTTGGTGTCATTGCGCTTTTGCGCCTGAAGTCTTTACGACCTTGGCCCACTTGGTCGTCTCGGCCCGAATGTAGGCCGCGAACTCCTCCGGCGTGCTGCCGACCGGGTCGGCGCCCTGCAAAATGAGCTTGTCGCGAATCGCGGGAATCTTCACGACGCGCACGCCTTCCGCCTGCAGCTTGGTCACGATGTCGCGCGGCATACCCGCAGGACCGAGCAGACCGAACCACGACGACGCCTCGAACTCCGGGAATCCCGATTCGGCGACCGTGGGGATATCCGGAACGGCCGCGGATCGCTCCTTGCTGGTCACCGCCAGCGCACGCAAACGTCCGGCACGAACGAACTCGATGACCGAAGGAATCGTCGCGAACATGAAATGCACCTGCTGCCCCGAGAGTAGATCGTTCAGCGCGACGGCGCCTTTATAGGGGACATGCGTTATGTCGACGCCGGCCATCACCTCGAGCTCTTCACCGGAAAGGTGCGACGAAGTGCCGGTACCGGTCGAGGCGAAGAAATACTTTCCGGGATGGGCCTTGAGCAGCGCCACGAACTCCGCAAACGAACTGACAGGCATCGCGGCCGGATTGACGACCAGCATGTTCGGTACGTGCACGATCAGCGACACCGGCGTGAAGTCCCGCAGATTGTCGTAGGGCATCTGCGTGTACAGCGACGGGTTGATGGCGAGCGGCCCGACCGAGGCGATCAGCAGGGTATAGCCGTCGGGCTTGGCATTGGCGACCATGGCCGCACCGATGTTGCCTCCGGCGCCGGGTTTGTTGTCGATGACAACCGCCTGGCCCCAGGTCTTGCGCATCTCGTCGGCAATGAGTCGGGCAACGATGTCGGTAGTGCCTCCGGCCGAGAAACCGATGACCAATGTGATCTGCCGATTCGGGTAGCTGCCTTGCGCGGACACGGTCCAAGGCGCGAGTGCCCATGCAGCGATCGCCGCCGCACGGACTACCGCGGATAGTGCGCCATGTCGCCAACCGATTCTAAGCATGTCTGCCTCCGCCGGTAGCCATGTCAGGGCCGGAATCGGCCAGTCAATCGCGATACGACGGATCGATCCTGTCGAGCTTGCGCAGCAGCGCGGGCCATTCGAGCACGCCGAACCGGCGACGTACGCCCGGCTGGTAGAGGCGCCACGACTCGTTGACTACGTCCTCGGGCGGCAATTTGATCTTGACGCTGCAAGAAAGCGCCGCGACCTGGACCTGGCAGGCGCGCTCGAGCCGGAACATGTTGTTGAAGGCTTCCGCAATGCTCGCCCCGACGGTGACCAGTCCGTGATTTCTGAGAATCATCGCTTCATGCGTGCCCAGGTCGCGCACCAGCCGCTCCTGTTCCTCGAGCTTGAGCGCGACGCCTTCGTAGTCGTGGTAGGCGATCTTGGCAAAGCGCATCGACGTCTGTGCGATGGGCAGGAGGCCGCACTCCATTGCCGACACCGCCATGCCAGCGATAGTGTGGGTGTGGATGACGCAATCGACCTCGTGGCGCGCGGCATGAATGCAGCTGTGCACGACATAGCCGGCCTTGTTGAAATCGTACGCGGTTGGATTGAACAGAACGTTGCCGGCGAGGTCGAGCTTGATGAAGCATGAGGCATGCATCTGCTCGTAGAGCAGGCCATGGGGGTTGATCAGGAACGCATCATCCTCGCCCGGAACGCGGGTGCTGATGTGGTTGGCGGACATCTCCGACATGCCATACAGATCGACGAGGCGATAGCACGCGGCGAGATCGACGCGTTTTTCCCATTCCCCGTCGCTGACCTGTTCGCGGACGGTCTTGTTCTTGCCAAGTGACCGGACGGCCATGATGTGAATATCCTGATCGGTCGCGGCGTGGTGGGTCTGGCGCGTCAAATGGAATCGGCCGTGGTCGCGCCCTGCGCCCGACGAAGCGCAGAACGAAACGCCAGGCTCATTGACCTCACGCTTTTGATGGTAGCGCATGGCGGCGACGGATGCACGGCGTGATCGCCAGGCCATGCCGCGGTCAGGTACGAAGCCCGATGCGCTTGTGCGTTCCGTCGCAATAAGGCTTGTTCGAGGATGCGCCGCATCGGCAAAGAAAGGTCAGATTTGCCGTGGAAGTGCGTCCGTCGACGCCTCGGACAAGCAGCGGCCCCTCGCATCGGTTCGGACCATTCGGCAACGGCGTGATCGTCAGCCTGCCTGCGCCCAGTTCCCCAGTTGGGCTATCGCGCGGCAATTGTCCGGAATCGGCAAATCCCGTCTTCACATGCGTACCGTCGCAGAAGGGCTGGTCCGATGACCGGCCGCAACGGCACAGCATCGCCGTTTTCATCGTGCGCAGCCGAGCAGGCGTCAGGATGGCGAGGTCGCCGGTGATCATGTTCGGCCCGTTGCACTGCACGATTCCTACATTCAACTCTTCGCTCATGACCGAAGCTGCCGGGGACTCGCGATTATCACGCTGCCCACCGGAAGTGTCATTCATCCAGGCCGGCCGGAGAGGTAGGCGACGCCGTGGGGACGGCGGGTTGCGAGAGGGTCAGGGCGCGTAGGGCGCATTGAATTTGGTGTCGCGCGGTGGCACCCTACCGTCGGTGCCTGCGCGAAGGCGTCCAGAGCGCGCCCAGCGGCAGGTAAGGGAACCGCCGTGGTCGCGTGCGTTCTCAGCTTAGATTGAGTGGTCTCGGCGTCGGGTCAATTCACGGAGGCGTGTCATGGCTGAAGACAGGATCGATGAGCGTAACGCGCCGGGGTACCGCCCAACGGTAGCCGCGCCCCACGCCGATCCGCGCGAGGCGAGCGGCAAAGATCATTTCCTGCAACTGATGTTCTTCCAGGCCAGCCACCCGCGCGCACATTCACGCGGCGAGCCAGCGCGCGCACCCTTGACGGGGAGCTACTACCCCCTGCGGCATTCAAGGGCAAGGGCTGGCGAACGGCACGTCTTGCCGCTGCCGGGCTCGGCCGCGCCTGTCCAACTCGACTCTGCGGCGACCGCCGTAATGACCGACCTGCGTCAGGTGAGCGCGGTGTCTATCGATCGCAATGCCTCGATTGCCAGCGCGAATCGCCTCATGATCGCCCGGGGAGTGCGTGCCCTGTTCGTCGTCGGCGAAGCCCGCCAGATCTTCGGCATCATTACTGCCACCGACATTCTGGGCGAGCGACCGATCCAATTCGCGCAGGCGCGTGACATTCACTACGACGACGTCGCAGTCGGAGACATCATGACGCCGGCAGAACGCCTTGAAGTACTTGACCTTCAGGACGTACTTCGGGCTCGTGTCGGCGACATCGTGGCCACGCTCAAGCTTGCCGGGCGGCAGCATGCCCTGGTCGATGAAGCGACCGAGGGTGCGAGCACGGGCCAAAGGACGGTTCGCGGCATCTTTTCACTGGCGCAAATCGCGCGGCAACTCGGCATTCCGGCGCAACAGGTCCACGACATTGCGCGGACATTCGCCGAGATCGAGGCAGCGATTGCGTCGTGATCGACCCCGGCGAGGCAAGGCTTGCGACCGAGTGTACAGGCGGATGTCGCACCGGGGATGTCGAACCGCGGGACATCCCGTCCGAGGAGGAATGTTTTTTCGCCCTAACCTGTTTTACCGTAGAAGTATCGGGTCCGGGTGAGAGGCGATGCCCCGAACCTGTCTTCCGTCTCGAGTGTCTTAGTTATTGAGAGTCGGACGGCAAGCCGTAGATTCGACACCACGCCTGGTCCGGACGGCGGGCGCCTTTCAAGCGCAGCCGAATCGACCTAGAATGAGGGTGGTTGTCGTAAGGAAATGACGATGTTCGTGCGCGTTCTTCGTGGCGTTCTGGCTGTTGCTTGGACGTTGGTGGCTGGCACCGCATTGGCGGATATCTACACGTGGACCGATGCGGCGGGGATGGTCAATGTCAGTAACGTGGCGCCTCCCGAGGGGGTCAAAATCACCAAGATCACCCAGGACAGCCCGCCCAGGCCGGCACCCGTGATCGACCCTGCCGCCGAGGCGGCGCGCCAAGCCGAGGTGCAGGCGCTCGCGGCGCGCGTTCGGCAGCTCGAGTACGAGGCTCAACTACCCATGCGCCAGATGCCGCCGCCAGTGGACTACGCAGCCGTCGCGCCACCGTTTCCCATGCAGCCATCGTATCCCATGCAGTATGTCGAGGCACCGCCGCAGGCGGCAGCCAACGACTGTGACCCGACGTGGACACAATGCGGCCCCTGGTGGGGGGCGCCGTTTTTTCCTGCCACGGTGATCGTTGTACGCGCGCCGGGATTTCGTCGCCCGCCGCCCTTGCATGGCGGGCACAAATCCCCGATGCAAATGCCGGTACGCGCTCCCGGCGGCGTGCGCCGGGGTTAGATAGCTCGACTGAGCGTCGGCTGACGCTGCCCGGTTAGCGCCGTTCGCTATCGCAACGTTCGGAATCGCGACAGCGAGCGTGGCAATTGCTGCACTTCTGCGCGAAGCGATCGTGGACGAGGTCGCCCGCTCGCTGCCCCCAGCGTTGCCCGCAGCTGCATCTGCTCGTTGCCAGTCGCGAGGCGCTGGGGACCGAGGGCGTGGTGGTCTATCGCGTACCGTCGGCGTCGGATTTCGATCGTGAATTCGCGCTAGGCCGCGCGATGACCCGCGCGGAGGCGATCGAATGCGCGCTCACGCTGCGCGCCCATGCATGACAAGCGAGGAAATGGTTGGTAGACCGGGTGCCAAGCCAGCCGCGCTACGGGATACGGCGGGCGGCAACCGTGGCCGGCGATGAAGACCATCACTCCAACTGCAACCGCGCCTCGGCGATCAGCTTTGTCCATGACGCTAGGTCGACCTGGATGAGCGTGCCCAGCCGCTCCGGCGGACCGGTAATCAGCTCCGCGCCCTCGCGTTCGAGTCGCTCGCGCAAGTCCGGTTGTGCGAGCAGCTTGCCGACTTCGGCGTTGAGTCTGGTGACGATTTCCTTCGGTGTTCCGGCCGGCGCGACGATGCCCCAGTAATTGATTACCTCGGCGTCGTCGATCCCGGATTCTTTCCACGTCGGCACGTCCGGCAACAGCGCGGCGCGCCGGGGTCCCGTCACCGCGAGCACGCGCACCTTGTCGCTGGCGACAAGCGGAAGCGTCGCCGGGATCGACGCAGTCATCGCTTGTATATGCCCCGAGAGCAAGTCCTGCGTAGCCGGCGCGATGCCCTTGTAGGCGACGTGCACGACGTCGATGTGGGCGCGTGCGTTGAGCAGTTCCAGCGCCAGGTGATTGACGCTGCCTGGCCCCGCCGAGCCATAGTTGAGCTTATTGGGATTCGCGCGTGCGTACGTCACGAATTCGCGCATGGTCTGGACGGGCACGTCGGGATTGACGACGAAAGCCAGCGGACCCGACGCGATCGGCGCCACGGGTACGAACTGCCTGACGGGGTCGTAGCCGGCGCTCTTCGACGATGCGGCAACGGTGGTGAACGGGGAGGCGACGAAGAGCAGGGTGTAGCCATCCGGATCTGCCTTCGCCACCTCGACCGCGCCGATCGCGCCGCCGGCGCCGGTGCGGTTTTCCACGATCACGTTCGCGCCCATGCCTTCAGCCAGCTTGTGCGCGACCAACCGCGCGATGGCATCGGTGCCCGCGCCGGGCGGGAAGGGCACGACCAGGCGGATCGTTTTCACCGGATAGGTCGTCGACGGCTGTGCACTCGCCGAATGGAACAGCCCGGGCAACAGCGTGGAGACGACCAGCGAGACGATACGAAGCGAGCGACGCATGATCTTGAGTGGGACGCCAACAGCTCCTGCGCAGAGCCAAGTAGTCTGGACGCGGTTTGTGACCCTTTCTTGACGAAGCGCATCGGTGCTCATTTCAGCTCTGCCCAAGGTTGAAGAATTCGCGTCGCCCACGCATGCTTCCGATGCGCTTGATCAGCCATTGCAGATGTTCCGGATCGTGCACGAAGTTCAACCGCTCGCTATTGACGATCAGCAGCGGCGCATCCTCATAGGCATAGAAATAACGGCTGTACGCATCTGCCAGCCGCGCCAGGTACTGCTCCGAGATCGTCCGCTCGTAGCCGATGCCTCGCTTGTGCACGCGCTCGACCAGTGTGGCCACCGGCGCCTGCAAATAGATGACCAGCTCTGGGGTCGGCGTCTGAGGTTTGAGGTGAGAATACACCTTGTCGTAGAGCGCGAACTCGTCGTCGGAGAGGTTGAGCCGCGCGAACAGCGGATCCTTGTCGAGCAGGAAATCGGCCACGGTTGGGCGGCGGAACATGTCGAGCTGCGCCAGGTCGCGCAGTTGATCGACGCGCTGGAACAGGAAGTTGAGTTGCGTGGGCAGGGCAAAACGGCGCATGTCCTGATAAAAGCGCTCGAGGAACGGATTGTCCTGCGGCGCTTCCAGCAGTGCATCGGCGTCGATATGCTCCGCCAGCACTCGCGCCAGGCTGGTCTTGCCGGCGCCGATTGGCCCTTCGACGACGACGTAGCGCAGCTTGTCCAGGTTCATGCGGCCGCCTTGCCTATCGCCAGGCGTGCCGGCGCGTCGGCCGCACGCGCTGTCCGCGCACCGCGCGAAGCAGCGCCCGCACCGCGCCGCGGCCAGGCACGCTCGCCACCGGCGCAACGTCGTAGAGCGGCTTCAGCACGAACGCGCGCTGATGCATGCGCGGATGCGGCAACGCGAGCCGCGCCTGCTGCGCGCGGCGGCGTCCGAACAGCAGCAGGTCCAGGTCTAGCGTGCGCGGCGCGTTGCGTGCGATGCGTGTGCGTCGGTGGCGACGTTCGATGGCGTGCAGGCGCGCGAGCAGCGTGCGCGGGGACAGCTCAGTACGCAATGCAGCGACGGCGTTGACGAAGTCCGGCTGCGGCTCGGCGCAGTCGATCGGCGCGCTCATGTAGTTCGGTGATGCCGCCACCACGCGCGAACGCGGGAGGCGCGCGAGCTCGGCGATAGCGCGCGCAACGTGCCGGCGTGGATGATCGAGATTGCTGCCCAGTCCGATGTAGGCGACCGTGGCCATCACGAATCGCCCGACGACTCGGCGGGCTCGTTCACTACGCCGCCGGTGCCTTGCGGCGCGCCGCGCTTGCGGCCGCGCCCGCGCGAACGGCGCTTCTTGGCGGGGCCTTCGTCGGGACGCAACATCTGCTCGCGCTCGCCTTGAGCCGCGTGCTGGAATGTTTCCCACCAGTCGGCCAGCCCTGCGAGATCGCCTTCCATTTCACCGCTGTCGCAGCGCAGTCGCAGGAAATCGTAGCCGGCGCGGAAGCGCGGATGCTCGAGCAGGCGAAAGGGCCGCTGCCCCGCGCGTTGCTCGAAGCGCGGCTGCAAAGCCCAGATTTCCTTGATGGCCGCTTCGAAACGGCGCGGAATCGCCAGCAGCTGCGCCTGCTGCCCGAGCACGTGTTCCATCGCCTCGAATAGCGCGGGCATCGGCCGCGCACCGCGCGCCTTGGCCGCGCTCCAGGTCGCGAGTACCTCGTGCCACAACAGCGTCGCGAACAGGAAGGCTGGCGTCACCGACTTGCCGTCGCGCACGCGCGCGTCGGTGTTGGCCAGCGCGAGCTCGATGAAGCGCTGTCCCAGCGGCTGCTCGACGATGACGTCGAGCAGCGGCAGCACGCCGTGGTGCAATCCGTGCTCGCGCAGGCTCTTCACCGATTCCAGTGCGTGCCCGGACAGCAGCAGCTTTTCCATCTCGTCGAACATGCGTGCCGGCGGCACGTTCGCCAGCAGCGGCGCCAACACGGGAATCGGCGCCGCGGTCTTCTTCTCGATCGCGAGTCCCAGCTTGGCCGCGATTCGCGCCGCGCGCAGCATGCGGACCGGGTCCTCGCGATAGCGCGTCACCGGATCGCCGATCAGGCGCAGGCGCCTCGCACGCACGTCGGGCACGCCGCCGGTGTAGTCCCAGACTTCCTCGGTCGCGGGGTCGAAATAGAGCGCGTTGAGGGTGAAGTCGCGGCGCAGCGCGTCTTCGGCCTGGGAGCCGAACACGTTGTCGGACAAGAGCCGGCCGTGCTCGTCGGCGGCGTCCTCACCCTGGCGCGCGCGGAATGTCGAAACCTCGATCGTCTCTGGCCCGGCCAGCACGTTCACCAGGCGGAAGCGCCGGCCGATGATGAAGGCGCGCCGGAACAGCGGCTTGACCTGCTCGGGCGTGGCATCGGTCGCGATGTCAAAATCCTTCGGTGTGATGCCGAGCAGCAGATCGCGCACTGCGCCGCCGACGATGAAGGCCTTGAACCCGGCCTGCTGCAGCTTGCGCGTGACCTCCTGCGCGCCGCGCGAGATCTGCGTCTTGCGCACCGAGTGCGCGGACGGCCCGTAGACGCGAGGCTCGGACGAGCCCCTGCCTGGAATCAATCGCGCGAGAAGGCGACGAATCATAGATAGCCTGGCAGCGGCTCGCTCCGTTTGCCCTTGCCCCTCGACGGGGAGGGACAACGGGTCAGGATGCGCGTCACAAATCCGCGACCCATGTTGAAGCCGCGCGGCGACTCACGACATTTCCCTTCGTCCTTCGCGGGAAAGGGGAAGAGGCAAGGCGGCGCGAAGCTGCCTGCAAATGCACTGTTCGGAAGGGTTCGTGGCAAGGCGAAAAGGTGCGAATGCACTGCCGGCGGGCGACGTCGCGTCAGCCGCCGCTTTTCGGTGCGGGTGGATTGGCGACGGCGTTGAATCATAGCATGGCAGGCCGCTCCGGAATCGCGGATAATCAGCCGCTTTCAGCGTAGTTCGCGCGGTATCCAGGAGACTCTATGCCCACCTATCAGCACGTCACCGTCCCGGCCGGGGGCCAGAAGATTACGGTCAACAAGGACTACAGCATCAATGTCCCCGACCAGCCGATCATTCCCTATATCGAAGGTGACGGTACTGGCCTCGATATCACGCCGGTGATGATCAAGGTGGTGGACGCGGCGGTTGCGAAGGCCTACGGCGGGAAGCGCAAGATCCACTGGATGGAAATATACGCCGGCGAGAAGTCGACGAAGGTGTACGGAAACGACGTCTGGCTGCCGGAGGAGACGCTGGCGATCCTCAAGGACTACGTCGTGTCTATCAAGGGCCCGTTGACCACGCCGGTCGGCGGCGGGATCCGCAGCCTCAACGTCGCGCTGCGTCAGGAGCTCGACCTTTACGTGTGTCTGCGACCGGTGCGCTGGTTCACCGGCGTACCCAGTCCGGTAAAGGCGCCGGAGAAGGTCGACATGGCCATCTTTCGGGAGAACTCGGAGGACATCTATGCCGGCATCGAGTGGGCGGCCGGTTCCGAGAATGCGAAAAAGCTCATCGATTTCCTCATCAAGGAAATGGGCGTGAAGAAGATTCGCTTTCCGGCGACGTCGGGCATCGGTATCAAGCCGGTGTCGAGCGAAGGCACCGACCGGCTGGTGCGCAAGGCGATTCAGTACGCGATCGGCAACGACCGCAAGTCGGTGACATTGGTGCACAAGGGCAACATCATGAAATTCACCGAGGGCGCCTTTCGTGATTGGGGCTACGCGCTGGCGCAGCGCGAATTCGGTGCCAAGCCCATCGACGGCGGTCCGTGGTGCAGTTTCAAGAACCCGAAGACGGGCCGCGACATCATCGTCAAGGACGTCATCGCCGACGCATTCCTGCAGCAGATTCTGCTGCGCCCGGACGAGTACGATGTCATCGCCACCCTCAACCTCAACGGCGACTACATCTCCGACGCGCTCGCAGCGGAGGTCGGCGGCATCGGCATCGCGCCGGGCGCCAACATGTCCGACACCGTGGCGATGTTCGAAGCTACCCACGGTACGGCGCCCAAGTACGCCGGCAAGGATTACGTAAACCCGGGCTCGGAGATCCTCTCCGCCGAGATGATGCTCGTGCACATGGGTTGGAAGGAAGCCGCGGCCCTGGTCATCAAGAGCCTGGAGAAGGCGATCGCCGACAAGGAGGTCACGTACGACTTCGCCCGCCTGATGCCCGGTGCCAAGCAGGTGTCGTGTTCCGGGTTCGGCCAGGCGATGATCGCGCGCATGTAACACTCCTGAGCGCGGGGCGTGGGAATACGCCGGCGAAGCGTCGATGCGTATCACGCGGGTAGGCGGTAGAGGTACCAAGCCGCACGGCAAGGCGAGTCGGCGGACCGGCGATGCGTGGCTCGTGAACTCGGCGGGTCGTGAAAAGCGCCGGCGCGCCAAAAACCGGTAGTCAACAAAAACCCGCCTCGCGGCGGGTTTTCAGTTTTGCAGAATCGCGGCGGGCGGGTCAGGTCGCCTGGATGTTCGATGCCTGCTTGCCCTTCGGCCCCTGGGTGACCTCGAAGCTCACCTTCTGCCCCTCCTTGAGCGACTTGAATCCGTTCATCTGGATCGCCGAGAAATGCGCGAACAGGTCCTCTCCGCCATCGTCGGGAGTGATGAAGCCGAATCCCTTGGCGTCGTTGAACCACTTGACCGTTCCGGTTGCCATAGTGCTACTTCCTTCCCCAAAATGACGATAATGGTGTTTGGACAGCAATGGCCGCGGTGGCCGGCGGGCGCGAAAGTCCAGCAGCGCGCGTTCCGGAAGCAGTCGTGTTGGCGCCAAACGGAATATTTTTGCGCGCAACCGCCGGGGGCCGTCAAGTCGGAGCGCTCGAACGGGCGCACGTCTTGAATAAACTGTTGCAATCATCACATAGAGGGCTTCGGGGTGGCAGGTTCTCCTGGGCAGTTTCTGGCGATGCGCGAGCACGAGGGCCATGTCCTCGAGATTGCGAAGACCAAGCTCAAACCCCCGCCGCTGTATAAGGTCATTTTGCTCAACGACGACTACACGCCGATGGACTTTGTCGTCGTGGTGTTGCAGACTGTATTCGCAATGAGCCGGGAAAAGGCGACGCAAGTAATGTTGCAGGTGCACCGCGAGGGCATGGGGGTATGCGGAACGTACACCCGGGAGGTTGCCAGCGCGAAAGTCGATCAGGTGCTGGACATCGCTCGCAGGCATCAGCACCCGCTGCAGTGTACGATGGAGGAAACGTAGGGTTGGACGCGGCAGGCGCGCCGTGGTGGCGATGCCGCCGCGATTGAAGTCGGGACGGATCATGATTGCGCAGGAACTCGAAGTTTCCCTCCACATGGCTTTTGTCGAGGCACGGCAAAAGCAGCATGAGTTCATTACCGTCGAGCACCTGTTGCTCGCGATGCTCGACAATCCTTCGGCCGCGGAAGTGCTGAAGGCGTGCGGCGTCGATCTCGACGAGTTGCGCGGCGTGCTTACCGACTTCATCAACGAACACACGCCCCGCCTGTCGCCGCATTCGGATGCCGACACGCAACCCACGCAAGGCTTCCAGCGCGTGATCCAACGCGCCATCCTGCACGTACAGTCGTCGGGCAAGAAAGAAGTCACCGGCGCCAATGTGCTCGTCGCCACCTTCGGCGAGAAGGAATCGCACGCGGTCTATTTTCTCAACCAGCGCGGTGTCACGCGCCTGGATGTGGTCAACTATATTGCCCACGGCATCACGAAGAAGGAACAGCAGAAGCCGGAGAAGTCGGAAACCGCAAAGGAAGAGAGTGACGGGGATCAGCAACCCGCCGGCGCGCTCGACGCATACACGCTGGACCTCAACCACCTGGCGAAGACGGGCAAGACCGATCCGCTCATCGGCCGCGAGCACGAGCTCGAGCGAGTGATCCAGGTGCTGTGCCGCCGGCGCAAGAACAACCCGCTGCTCGTGGGCGAGGCGGGCGTCGGCAAGACAGCCATCGCCGAGGGCTTGGCGCGGCGCATTATCGAGGGCAACGTACCGGAGCTGCTGCGCGAGTTCACCGTCTATTCGCTGGACATGGGCGCGCTGCTTGCCGGCACCAAGTATCGAGGCGACTTCGAGCAGCGGCTGAAGGCCGTGTTGAAGCAGCTCACCGAGAATCCCAAGTCGGTGCTGTTCATCGACGAGATTCATACGATCATCGGGGCCGGTGCCGCGTCGGGCGGTACCCTCGATGCTTCCAACCTGCTCAAGCCGGCGCTTTCCACGGGTGCGCTCAAGTGCATCGGCGCGACGACGTACAACGAGTATCGTGGCATCTTCGAGAAGGACCACGCTCTCTCGCGGCGCTTCCAGAAGATCGACGTACCCGAGCCATCGATCGCGGAAACCATCGAGATCCTGAAAGGACTCAAGACGCGCTTCGAGCAGCATCACGGCGTCAAATACGCGCCTGCCGCGCTGACCACCGCGGCCGAGCTGTCGGCGCGCTTCATCAACGATCGCCACCTGCCCGACAAGGCTATCGACGTTATCGACGAAGCCGGCGCGGCGCAGAAGATCCTGCCCAAGTCGCGGCAGAAGAAAGTCATCAGCAAGACCGAGATCGAGGAGATCGTCGCCAAGATCGCGCGTATTCCTGCGCGCAGCGTCTCGTCCGACGACCGCAATTCGCTAAAGACGCTCGATCGTGACCTGAAGAACGTCGTGTTCGGCCAGGGCGAAGCCATTGACGCACTGGTGTCGGCGATCAGGATGGCGCGTTCCGGACTGGGCAATCCGCGCAAGCCGATCGGCAACTTCCTGTTCTCGGGTCCGACGGGGGTCGGCAAGACCGAGGTTGCGCGCCAGCTCGCGTACTGCATGGGTGTCGAGCTGCTTCGCTTCGACATGTCGGAGTACATGGAGCGCCACGCCGTGTCGCGCCTGATCGGCGCACCGCCCGGCTACATCGGCTTCGATCAGGGTGGCCAACTCACCGAGTCCATCACCAAGCATCCGTACAGCGTGCTGCTGCTCGACGAAATCGAGAAGGCGCACCCTGATATCTTCAACATCCTGCTGCAGGTCATGGACCACGGCACACTGACCGACAACAACGGGCGCAAGTCGGACTTCCGCAACGTCATCATCATCATGACGACCAATGCGGGTGCCGACATGCTGTCCAAGAGCTCGATCGGCTTCACTGACAACAAGCAGGCCGGCGACGAGATGGAATCGATCAAGCGCCTGTTCACGCCGGAGTTTCGTAACCGGCTGGATGCGACGATCTCGTTCGCACCGCTGGATCATGACGTCATCCTGCGCGTTGTCGACAAGTTCCTGCTCGAGCTCGAAGTCCAGCTGCACGAAAAGAAGGTCGAGCCGTCGTTCACGCCGGCGCTCAAGGAATACCTGGCGAAAAAGGGCTTCAACCCGCAAATGGGCGCGCGGCCGATGGCGCGCCTGATTCAAGACACCATTCGCAAAGCGCTTGCCGAAGAGCTGCTTTTCGGTCGTCTGGTCAGCGGTGGCAAAGTCACTATCGACCTCGACAAGGACGACAGAATCAAGCTCGTCTTCGACGAGGCCAAGGAGGCCGAACCGGTCGCCTGAGCTGCCGGTCGCGAGGATCACGACGGGAGCCCGCGGGCTCCCGTTTTCATTCGCGGCCGCGATCCTCGTTGCGTCCACCGCGGTGCGTTAACATGGCAGCGTGCCGCGTATCTACGTTCGCCGCTGCAGCTTTCGCGCGATGGTGGAGCAGCGGCAGCAGAGGATGCCCGATGAAGTCACAGCATGGCAGCACGGTGGTTGTCTTTGCGCTGGCTGTGGGCTGCGCCGCCGGCGCCGACGCCCAGTCGGTCAGCGGGCGGGACGTTGCTGCAGGCTGCGCCGCGTGCCATGGCACCGAAGGGCGCGCCCGCGGCGCGATCCCTGCGCTTGCCGGTCGCCCGAAGGAAGACATGGTGTCGAAACTCAGGGAGTTTCGCGACGGCAAGCGGCCGTCGACGGTCATGCAGCAGCTAGCCAAGGGCTATTCCGACGCGCAGATCGAAGCCGCAGCCGGGTACTTCGCTGCGCAAAAGCCATAGTCCGATAGCGATGCACCACTCTCGTCGCCGATTCCTGATGGCCGCGTCGGCTTCACTTGCGAGCGCGACGCTGGGCGCGCGCGCCGTGCTTGCGGCGGATCTCCCGCACGTCATTGTGGTCGGCGGCGGCTACGGCGGCGCCACTGCGGCGAAGTACGTGCGCATGTGGAGCGGGGGCAAGATCGACGTGACGCTGGTCGAGCGCAACGCTGAATTCATCTCCTGCCCCTTGTCGAACCTGGTGATCGGCGGTTCGCGCCCGATCGGCGACATCACGGTCGCCTACGACGGATTGGACCGGTGGGGCGTGCGCCGCGTGCGCGACCAGGCGCTAACCATCGATCCGGCCGCGCGTACGCTGCGGCTCTCGGGTGGAGCAACGCTTCGCTACGACCGGTTGATCCTGTCCCCGGGGGTGGACTTCATGTGGGACCAGGTTCCCTCGCTGGACAACGCCGATGCGCAAGCCAAGGTGCTGCACGCGTGGAAGGCGGGCCCACAGACGGTTGCATTGCGAAGACAGCTCGAAGCGATGCCCGACGGGGGCCTGTTTGCTATCTGCGTACCGACGGCGCCGTTCCGCTGCCCGCCAGCGCCGTACGAGCGCGCATGCCAGGTGGCGCTGTACTTCCAGAAAGCGAAGCCTAAATCGAAGGTGCTGATCCTTGACGCCAACGAGGAAGTGCAATCCAAGAAGGCGCTGTTCACCACGGCGTGGGAGGGGCGTTACAAGGGCTATGTCGAGTACCGCCCGAATAGTTCGTTGGTCGACGTCGATGTGGCCACGCTCACCGCCAAGCTCGACTTCGAAAACGTAAAGGCCGACGTGCTCAACGTCATCCCACCCCAATTCGCCGGCGCCATTGCGCGTGGCCTGGGTATGGCCAACGCCAACGCGCGTTTTTGTCAGGTGGACTTTCTCACCTACGAGTCCACTGCGCAGAAGAACATTCACGTTCTGGGCGACGCGATTCAGGTCGCGCCGCTGATGCCGAAGTCGGGACACATGGCCAACCAGCATGCCAAGGTGTGCGCGTCGGCCGTGGTGGCCATGCTCACCGGGCAAGCGCTCAACACTTCGCCCATCATTGCCAACACGTGCTACAGCTACATCGGCGACAAGGAAGTGGCGCACATCACGTCGGTGCACGCTTACGACGCCGATAAGAAGACCATGCTGGTCGTCCCCGGCAGCGGCGGCCTGTCGCCCGCGCCGAGCGCGGAGGAGGGCATCTACGCCGAGGGTTGGGCGCGCAACATCTGGGCCGACATGCTGGAATAGCGGGTGTTGGTGGCGCACCGCCAACTAGCCGTTGGCGAATCGTATCTAAGTCTTTGATATAAAGCAAAACTATTGGCTGCTGCGACGCGGCATTTTCTGTTGCCAGCTCATGTCAATTTTGTTATGGTGCATGGCAACACACGCGCCCGTTGCCGACCACGCGCACGGGCGCGCGCAGGGCCTGGTTCGTCGCATACCCCATCCATGCCCGCCCGACCGGCCGGATGATCTCCGCCGGTCCGTGCAGTGAGCGCGCCGGGCCAGTCCCTGCGTGAATTCACAAAGCGGTGGTCCGCGCTGCGCGCGGCGCCGCAGACCAGGTTCCAGGTCGCGCTCCGGAGCGCGATGCTGGTGTGGCCACGCAGCATACGATGGGAACAGCGATGAAACTGAACTACGACCTCGAATCGGCAAGGCTGAAAAAGGACTGGGCGGAGAATTCCCGCTGGAAAGGCATCAAGCGCGGCTATAGCGCAGAAGAAGTAGTGCGCCTGCGTGGTTCGGTGCACGTCGAGCACACGCTCGCGCGCCGTGGTGCGGAAAAGCTCTGGAAGCTCCTCAATGAGCAGCCCTTCGTCAATTCGTTGGGCGCGATGACCGGCAACCAGGCGATGCAGCAGGTGAAGGCGGGCCTCAAGGCCATCTACCTGTCCGGATGGCAGGTAGCCGCCGACGCCAACATCGCAGGCGAGATGTACCCCGACCAGTCGTTGTACCCGATCAACTCGGTACCGAACGTGGTCAAGCGCATCAACAACACTTTCGCCCGCGCCGACCAGATACAGCACATGGAAGGCAACGGCGACATCGACTATTTCGCGCCGATCGTTGCCGACGCGGAAGCAGGTTTTGGCGGTGTGCTCAACGCGTTCGAGTTGATGAAGGCCATGATCGAAGCCGGCGCTGCCGGAGTGCATTTCGAGGACCAGCTCGCATCGGTCAAGAAGTGCGGCCACATGGGCGGCAAGGTGCTCGTGCCGACGCGCGAGGCCATTGAGAAGCTCGTTGCCGCGCGTCTGGCCGCCGATTGCATGGGCGTGCCCACGATTGTGCTCGCGCGCACAGACGCCGAGGCCGCCGACCTCGTCACCTCGGACGTCGACGACAACGACAAGGCGTTTTGCACCGGCGAGCGGACGGTGGAGGGTTTCTACAGCACCCGCAACGGGCTGGAGCAGGCCGTCTCGCGAGGGCTTGCCTACGCGCCGTACGCCGACCTGCTGTGGTGCGAGACCGGCAAGCCCGACCTCGAGTTCGCCAAGCAATTTGCCGACGCAATCCATGCCAAGTTCCCGGGCAAGATGCTCGCGTACAACTGTTCGCCGTCGTTCAACTGGAAGAAGAACCTCGACGACGCGACCGTCGCCAAGTTCCAGCGCGAGCTGGGCGCGATGGGTTACAAGTTCCAGTTCATCACGCTGGCCGGCTTCCACAGCCTCAACTACGCATGTTCAATCTGGCGCACGGCTATGCCCACAACCAGATGACGGCCTTCGTCGAGCTGCAGGAAGCGGAGTTCGCGGCGGTTGCGAAGGGCTTCACCGCGGTCAAGCATCAGCGCGAGGTCGGTACCAGCTACTTCGATGCCGTCACGCAGACGATCCAGGGCGGACAATCGTCGACGACGGCGCTCAAGGGTTCGACCGAAGACGAGCAGTTCTTCGAGAAGCCCAAGGCCGTGTTGTCGGTCGCCAACGCCTAGCCTGTACGGCACCGCCGTAGCTGAGTAGGCGGCGCGTCCCCGCGAGGGAGACGCGCCGTTTGCTTTAGTATTCGCCGTATGCCCGACTCGACGCTGCGCCTGTTCTTCGCGCTCTGGCCCGATGACGCCGACGCGCGCCGCCCTCGCGGCCTGCGCGCGCACGGTCGTCGCGCAGACCGGTGGCCGTGAGGTCGCCGCCGGACAACCTGCACCTGACGCTGGCGTTTCTCGGCGAGCGTCCACGCATCATCGTGCCGGAACTGTGCGCGAGCGCGTCGCGCATCGCCGCGTCGCCGATGCGTGTTGCTGCTCGACGACGTCGGTTGCTGGCGCAAGACCGGCATCGCGTGGCTCGGCGACGAGCGCGCCCTGCCGGCGCTCTCGGCGCTGCACGAACGGTTGTTCGCCGCGCTCGCTGCGCTTGGCATCGTGATCGATGCGCGGCCGCTTCGTGCCGCACGTCACGCTGGCGCGACGCGTCACATCGCGCGTGGCGCTGCTACTCCCGCAGCCGTCGATCTGGGAGGCGACGTCATTCGCGCTGGTCGCGTCGGAACTCGGCGGCGCCGCTGCGCGCTATCGCGTGCTCGAGATTTGGCGCTTCCGGCCGCGTTGACTCGACTGCGCCGGCTACGCGCTCGTTCCGCCGCGTGCGACGGCCGCGCCGGGTCCGACGACCACTCGCTCCACGATCCCGGATACAGGCGCGACCCGTGAGACCGGCGATCGCCATCGCCAGCACGTTGTGGCAGGCGGTGACGCCCGGAACCGCATTGATGCACGACCGACGCGGGTTCGCGGCGTGGCCAGCTGCGCCGTCGAATTCGGGCGCAGCGCCTGCGCCGACTTGAACGTTCCCTGCGGCGTGAGATTGGCCGCGTACGGCCGGTTGAGCGCGCCGGGAATGTGGCCGGCGACGGGATCGATGGGCTCGATGTCGCCGCGATAGCGCTCCGGCGCGCGCGCGTCGAGCACCGTGAGCGTGCCGTCGTCGAGGTGCGCGCAGGATCTCGTCGCTGGTCGCGACCGGCGCGCGGCGGCTGCGGCGACGAACGTCGCGGGCACGGCTGACGGCAGGTCGGCGCTGACCGGGCGCCGCTCGGCGATCCACTTGTCGATGCCCGCCGTCGAGCACCGCCGCCGCGATCGTGGCCCAGCCAGTGCAGCATCCACCACAGGCGCGATGCCCACATGCCGCTGTTCTGATCGTACGCGACGACCTGCTTTCGCCGCATCGATGCCGATGCGGCCGAGCGTCGCGGCCAGCGTCGCCGACTTCCGGCAACGGATGCCGGCCGTTGCGGCCGGTCTTGACGCCGGACAGATCGCGATCGAGGTGCATGAAAAGATGCGCCGGGCAATGTGCGCCGCGCGATACGCCGTCTCGCCGGCGTCGACGTCGCTCAGGTTGTGCCGGCAGTCGACGATGACGCAGTTCGGGAGTCGGCGAGCTCGCGCGCAAGCTCGTCGGTGGAAATGAGTCGTCTGTAGTCATGTGCATTCATCGGGCACAGGCGCGCGACGAGTTGGGCGAGCTGGGCGGAGCTCGCGGCGAGTCAAAATAGCGTGCCGGCGACCGGCCAGACCTCGAGCGGTCGCGATGCCGAGCTTGCGCGAGCGCCGGCTCGATCTGGTGCCGATCGCCCACCGCGATCACCACCATCGTCGCCGGATCGAGATAACGGCTGCGCAAGGCTGTCCGCCGCGGTCGCACGCACGCTCGAGTATTGCGCGGGCAGGCGCGTGGAAATAGTCGAGCGGCAGCCCGTAGGCGAACAGATCGGCGAACGACGCTGCCGACGGCGCTATTGGTCTCGAATCGTGCCGGCAGCGATTGCGTCAGCGCACCACGCGCCTGGTCAATGCTCGGTCGAGGCGGCGCGACGACTGCGCGCGCGTGAGTTCGGTCGAGGATCTCGCGCGATCGCCGGGCCGCTGACGTCGCTGCGCACCGCGGTGGCGACGAAGAACGCGCCCTGGCGTGCGCCCGTAGTCGAAGCGCGACTGGGCGCCGTAGGTGTAGCCCTTGTCTTCGCGCAGATTCTGGTTGATGCGGCTGGTGTAGCTGCCGCCGACGCGAAATTGAGCACCTGCAGCGCCGGGTAGTCGGGCGTCGTGCGCACCGTGCCGAGCCGGCCGACGCGAATCTCGGTCTGCGGCGCGCTCGGCTTGTCGACGACGATCACGCGCACCTTGAGGCGTCGTCGGTGCCGTCACCGCGCTCGTGATCGCGCGTCGCCGCGCAGCTTGCCACGTCCCCCACGCGCGCTCGGCCAGCGCGCGCACGCTCGCGGCGTCGATGTGCGCCGACGACGATCAGCGCCGCGTTTGCGGGCCGAAACTGCGCCTGCCACCAGCGCCGCAGGTCGCCTCTCGTGGTCTGTTCGATCGACTTTTCGGTGCCCGATGCCGGGCACGCCGTAGCGGGTTGGTCGGGGCCGAAGATGCGCGCGCGCAAACGCGACGTCGGCGAGCGTGCCGCGCTTCTTCGCGGGCACTCGGCGATCTCGACTCGCACGCGCCTTGCGCTGGCGCTCGACTTCTCGCGCGGGAAATGTCGGATGCTGCGCGATGTCGGCGAGCAGCGTCATGCTCGTCGGCGAAGTTGCGTGACGAGGCTGTCGACGCGACAGCGTCGTCGTGTCGCGCCGCGTTCGCGCGCCGTAGCGCGCTGCCGAGCTGCTCGAACTGCTCGGCGATCGCGAGCGCAGTTGCGCGTCGTCGTGCCTTCATCGAGCATCGACACGGCGAAGTCGGGCACGTCCGGGCAGCGCCGGATCGGTCGACGGCGAGCCCGCCGTTGACCACCAATTCGGCGGTGACGATCGGCATCTGCGGCCGCTGGAGGTGCAGCACCGTCAGCCCGTTGGCGAGCTTGAACGATTGCGGCGCGGGCAGCACCGGCGCGACGTACCGGACCCGGCTTCGGCGGCGTGTTGCGCCATGGCTCGTCGGCGTTGATCGACTCGGTGCCGCTGCGCCACCGGGGCGGTGCGGCGCCGGGGGATCGGGATCGAGCTTCTTGTCGCCGCGCACCGCGAGGATGACCACGCGCGCGTTCGTACGCAGCTGCTCAGCGCACGACGCGCTTGCACGTCGGCGGCGTCACGCGCGCATAGCGCTCGATGTCCTTCGGCAGGTAGCCCGGGTCGCCGAGGTACTGGTTGTACATGTTGAGCTGATCGGCGCGGCCGCCGACCTTTTGCAGACCCTGGTAGAGCGAGCGCTCGATCTGGTTGCGGGCGCGCTCGACTTCGCTGGTCAGTCGGGCCTTCGGCGGCAAGGCGCTCGATTTCGGCGTCGACCAGCGGCTGCAGCTCGGCGGCGGTGTGCCCCGCTGCGCGCGACCGCCTGCACGTCGAATATCGACGTCAGCGCATACGAATCCTGGTCGGCGCGAGACATCCTGCGCAACCTGCAGTTCGTAGACGAGCTTCTGGTACAGCCGGCTCGCCTTGCCGCCGGCGAGGATGCTCGCGGCGATGTCAGCTCGGCATCGTCCGGGTGCGAACTTCGGCGGCGTGAGCCATCCCATGTCGACCCGCTCGAGCTCGATCTGGTCGGTGACCGTCAGGCGTTGCTCGGACGTGAGCGCCGGCGTGACGACCGCCGGGCGCGCAATGTCGGCACCGCGCTTGAACGAGCCGAACTACTTTTGCACCAGACGCTTTGCGGTGCGCGGCGTCGAAATCGCCGACGATCACCAGCGTCGCGTTGTTCGGTCGGTAGTAGTGCTTGAAGAAATCGCGCACGTCGCTCGATGCGCGCCGCCTGGATGTCGACGTGCGAGCCGATGATGTGCGGGCCGATACGGATGTCCCGGCGGAAACAGCGCATGGAACATCGCTTCGTCGACGATGCCGTAGGGCCTGGTTCTCGGTGCGTCTGTCGCCGCTCGTTGCGCACGACGTCCTGCTGGTTGGAGAGCGCGGTCTGGTCGAGCGAGTCGAGCAGGTAGCCCATGCGATCGGCGTGCGTCCACAGCGCGAGCTCGAGCTGGTTCGACGGCACCGTCTCGAAGTAGTTGGTGCGATCGAAGGATGTCGTCGCGTTGGAATCGCTGACGCCCGGCCGCCTCGAGCAACTCGTCGGCAAGCCCGCGCGGACGTGCTTGCTACCCGTGAACATCATGTGCTCGAACAGGTGCGCGAAGCCGGTGCGTCCCGGCTCCTCGTTGGCGGCGCCGACGTGGTACCAGAGATTGACCGCGACGATCGGCAGCGTGCGATCCTGCGCAGGATCACCTCGAGTCCGTTGGCGAGGCGGTATTTCTCGTAAGGGATCGTCGGCAGCCGCGATGCGCCGGCTGCCGGCGCACCGTGGCGTTCAGCGCGAGGGCAAACACAGCGGCAGAAAACGGTAGTCGCAGGAATCGCATGTCGTCGGTACCTAAGGGAAGCGTGCGCGGTGCGCGCCGGCGGGCTTGCCGGCGGATCCGAGCCGGCGACGCAGCCTTCGACGTCAGAGATGTCGGCGTCGAGTTCGCGCCGCAGGAATTCGTGGAAGTGCTGCATGCCGTCTTCCATCGGCGACTGGTACGGGCCGACCTCGCTGCGCCCTGCCGCGTACAGCGCGCGGCGGCCGGCGTCCATGCGCTCGGCGATCTCGTCGTCCTCGGCGGCCGTCTCCATGTACGCCGCCTGCTCGGCCTCGACGAACTCGCGCTCGAACAGCGCGATCTCCTCGGGATAGTAGAACTCGACGACGTTGGTCGTGCGGTCGACGCCGCGCGGGATCAGCGTGCTGACGACGAGCACGTGCGGGTACCACTCGAGCATGATGTTCGGGTAGTAGCGTCAGCCAGATCGCGCCGTGCGTGCGGCATCTCGCCGCGGTAGTAGTCGAGCACCGCCTTGTGCCAGCGCTCGTAGGTCTTGCGTGCCGGGCTTGGCGAGGCCGTTGTTGACGCCGACCGTCTGCACCGAGTAGCCAGTCGCCGAACTCCCACTCGCAGGTCGTCGCAGGTGACGAACTGGCCGAGGCCCGGATGGAACGGGCGCGACGTGGTAGTCCTCGAGATAGACCTCGATGAACGATCTTCCAGTTGTAGTTGCACTCGTGCATCTCGACGCGGTCGAGCACGTAGCCGGAGAAGTCGAAGTGCCTGCACGCCGAGCGCGGCGAGGTCGCGCGCGACGTCGCGCTGGCCGTCGAACAGCAGGCCGTTCCAGTTCTGCGAGCGGCGAGCGGCGCGAGGTTGAGGCACGGCTTGTCGGCGAAATGCGGCGCGCCGAGGAGCTCGCCCTTGAGGTCGTAGGTCCAGCGGTGGATCGGGCAGACGATGTTCGGCGCGTTGCCGCGGCCCTTGCAGCATGATCGCCTGCCGGTGCCGGCAGATGTTGGACAGGAGCTCGACGCCGCTCGGCGTTGCGCACGAGCACCTGCGCGTTGTCGCGCCACGGCGAGCGCGTAGTAGTCGCCGGCGTTCGGGCACCATCAGCTCGTGCCCGACGTAGCCGGGCGCGCGCGCGAACAGCAGGCCGCTGCTCGGCTTCGTAGACCGCGGGATCGCAGTACCAGGAGACGGGAAGCTGCGACGTGGCGCGCCGCAGACGCTCCGCCGTGGCGAGATTGGACATCGGCCTACCCTTTCGTCGCAATTCGGTCGAACAACCAACCCAACCCAACAACCCGGGACGATTACGGCTGTCGAACTTCAGGCCGCCCCGGACCGCTTTGCTAAGTCGGCCGCACGAAAGGATCGTGTAAGGCCGCGTCGTCAAAAGATGCTATTATATAGCGCTCCGATAGACGGGTCAACGCCGCAGTGCCGAGCTCACGTTGGTCGCGGGCATCAGCGTTGACCGCGATCGCAATTGCGGTACGTTCGCTGCGACCGTCCGCGCCGCTGCACCGATCGTCTCGGCGTCCGCGCCGCACGCCGCAATGTCCACTCCGATGGCCAAGCCCGCCGCCGCCCCCGCAAGCTTCGAAGCCGCGCTCGCCGAGCTCGAGGCGATCGTCGCGACGATGGAAGGCGGCCAGCTGCCGCTCGCGGAGTCGCTCGCCGCGTACAAGCGCGGCGCCGAGCTGCTGCAGTACTGCCAGGCGGCGCTGAAGGACGCGCAGCAGCAGGTCGAGGTCCTCGAGAAGGGCGTGCTGAAGGCGTTCGACGCGCCGACGCCGACGCGCCGGCAGCGATGAATCCTGATCTCGCGTTCGCCGTCTGGTCGCGGCGAGCGGCAGCGGCGCATCGAGGACGTGCTCGAGCGCGCGCTTGCCGGCCGCCGGACGCGCCGGTCGCGCCGCTCGCCGAGGCGATGCGCTACGCGGTGCTGGGCGGCGGCAAGCGCATGCGGCCGCTGCTCGCCTACGCCGCCGGCGAGCTCGCCGACGCCGATCCCGCGATGCGTCGACGCGCGCGGCCGCGGCGGTCGAGCTGATCCACGCCTATTCGCTCGTCCACGACGACCTGCCGTGCATGGACGACGACGCGCTGCGCCGCGGCAAGCCGACGTGCCACGTCGCGTTCGGCGAGGCGACGGCGCTGCTCGCCGGCGACGCGCTGCAGGCGCTGGCGTTCGGCGTGCTCGCGCGCGACGCCGGCTGCCGCGACGCCGGCGCGCGCCTGCGCGCTGCTCGCGCGACGCCGCCGGCGTCGCGCGGCATGGCCGGCGGGCAGGCGATCGATCTCGCCGCGCGTCGGCGCGGCGCTGTCGCTGCCCGACGCTCGAGACGATGCACCGGATGAAGACCGGCGCGCTGATTCGCGCGGCGGTGCGCCTCGGCGCCGCGTGCGGCCGGCCGCTGACCGGCGGCGAGGAGCGCGGCGCTCGACGCGCTACGCGCGCGCGGCGGGCCTCGCGTTCCAGGTCGTCGACGACGTGCTCGACGTCGAAGGCTCGGCGGCGACGCTCGGCAAGACCGCCGGCAAGGACGCCGCGCAGGGCAAGCCGACGTTCGTGTCGCTGCTCGGGCCTCGCCGCGGCCAAGGAGCGCGCGGAGGCGCTTGCGCGTCGAGGCGCACGCGGCGCTCGCGCCGTTCGGCGCGCGCGGCGCGCCGCCTGGCCGAGCTCGCCGACTGGATCGTGCTGCGCAACCGCTGACTGATGTATCCACTGCTCGACACGATCGACAGTCCCGCCGGCGCTGCGCCGGCTCGACCGCGACGCGCTGCCGCAGCTCGCGCGCGAGCTGCGCGCGTTCCTGCTGACCTCGGTCGCGCAGACCGGCGGCCACCTGTCGTCGAACCTCGGCACCGTCGAGCTCACGATCGCGCTGCACTACGTCTTCGACACGCCGCACGACCGCATCGTCTGGGACGTCGGCCACCAGACCTACGCGCACAAGATCCTGACCGGCCGGCGCGCGGCGATGGCCGGCTGCGGCAATGGCGGCGGGCCGTCGGGCTTTCCGCGCCGCGCCGAGAGCGAGTACGACACGTTCGGCACCGCGCATTCGTCGACGTCGATCTCCGCCGCGCTCGGCATGGCGATCGCCGCGCAGCGCAAGGGCGAGCAGCGCGCGCGTCGTCGCGGTGATCGGCGACGGCGCGATGAGCGCCGGCATGGCGTTCGAGGCGCTGAACAACGCCGGCACCGCCGGCGCCGACCTGCTCGTGATCCTCAACGACAACGAGATGTCGATCTCGGAGCCGGTCGGCGCGCTCAACAGCTACCTCGCGCAAGCTGCTGTCGTCGCGCCTCTACAACACGGTGCGCCGCGGCGGCAAGGAAGTGCTGTCGAAGCTGCCGCCGGTGCAAGGAGCTCGCCAAGCGCTGGGAAGAGCACATGAAGGGCATGGTGCTGCCCGGCACGCTGTTCGAGGAATTCGGCTTCAACTACATCGGGCCGATCGACGGCCACGACGTCGACACGCTGGTGCAGCACGCTCGCCAACGTGCAGGCAGCTCGCAGGGCCCGCAGCTCCTGCACGTGATCACGCAGGAAGGGCTACGGCTACGCGCGCGCCGAGGACGATCCGATCCTCTATCACGGCGTCACGAAGTTCGATCCCGGCGGTCGGCATCGTCGCCGAAGCCGCCGGCGAAGCCGACCTACACGCAGGTCTTCGGCGACTGGCTCTGCGACATGGCGGCGCGCGACCCGCGCCTCGTCGCGCATCACGCCGGCGATGCGCGAGGGCTCGGGCCTCGTCCGCTTTTCGCAGGAGTATCCCGACCGCTACTTCGACGTCGGCATCGCCGAGCAGCACGCGGTGACGTTCGCCGCGGGCCTCGCCTGCGAGGGCATGAAGCCGGTCGTCGCGATCTATTCGACGTTCCTGCAGCGCGCCTACGACCAGCTGATCCACGACGTCGCGCTGCAGAACCTGCCGGTGGTGTTCGCGATCGACCGCGCCGGCATCGTCGGCGCCGACGGCGCGACGCACATCGGCGCGTTCGACCTCTCGTACCTGCGCTGCCTGCCCAACATGACGGTGATGGCGCCCGCCGACGAGAACGAATGCCGGCAGATGCTCTACACGGCGTTCACGCTCGACACGCCGACCGCGGTGCGCTATCCGCGCGGCAGCGGGCCCCGGCGTCGCGGTCGAGGCCGAGATGACGGCGCTGCCGGTCGGCAAGGGCGAGATGCGCCGCGACGGCGTCGCGGCGCACGCACCGCATCGCGATCCTCGCGTTCGGCAGCATGCTGCAGCCGGCGCTCGGCCGCCGGCGGAGGAGCTCGACGCGACGGTCGCCAACATGCGCTTCGTCAAGCCGCTCGACGTCGAGCTCGTCGCGCGGCTCGCGCGCGAGCACGACGCGCTGGTCACGGTCGAGGAGAACGTCGTCGCCGGCGGCGCCGGCAGCGCCGTCGCCGAGGCGCTCGCCGCGCGCGGGCATCGCCGATTCCGCTGCTGCAGCTCGGGCTGCCCGACGCGTTCATCGACCACGGCGACCCGGCGCAGCTGCTCGCGCGAATGCGGTCTCGACGCCACGGGCATCGCCGCGTCGATCGTCGCGCGGTTCGGCGCCGCGGCCGGCGGCGATGCCGCTGCGTGCGCAAGCGCGGCGACGCGCCAAGCCGCGGCTCCGACGCGATGACGTCGCCATGAACCGACCCGAACGCCGCACCGCTGTCCGATCCCCGACGTGCAGTCGCGCGCCGGACGCGCGCGCGCATCGCGATCGACCAGGTCGGCATCCGCGGCCTGCGCTATCCGCTGCCGTTCGCCGACCGCGACGGCGTCGCGCAGCCGACGATCGCCACGTGCAACGTCTACGTCGCGCTGCCCGCGGACCGCAAGGGCACGCACATGTCGCGGCTGGTCGCGCTGCTCGAGCGAGCATGCGCCCGCGCCGCTGTCGCTGTCGCAGCGCTTGCCGGCGCTGCTCGACGCGCTGCGTCGCGCTGCTCGACGCGCCCGGCGGCCGCATCGAGCTCGCTTTCCCGTTCTTCATGCGCAAGACGCGCGCCGGTCTCGGGCGTGGCGAGCCTGCTCGACTACGAGGTGCGCAGCTCGACGGCGAGCTGCGTCGGACGGCCGCTACCGGCAGACGGTGAGCGGTCGCGGTGCCGGTGACCTCGCTGTGCCCGTGCTCGAAGGAAATCTCCGACTACGGCGCGCACAACCAGCGCTCGCACGTCACGATCACCGTGCGGCCGCGCCGGGCGCGCCGCTGTTCGCTCGCCGAGCTGATCCGCATCGCCGAGGAGGAGGCCTCGTGCGAGCTCTACGGAATACTGAAGCGCGCCGACGAGAAATACGTCACCGAACGCGCGTACGACAATCCGCGCTTCGTCGAGGACCTGGTGCGCGGCGTCGCCGCGCGGCTTGCCGCCGACCCGCGGCTGGCGGGCTTTCGCGTCGAGGCCGAGAACTTCGAGTCGATCCACAATCACTCGGCGTACGCGCGCATCGCGCGCGGGCGCATCTGACGGCGCGCTCTCGATTTCAGGCGCACTACCTCGGTCGGCGCCGCCGGGCGGCGCGTGGATGTTCAACGGTTTGCGCGGCGCGCCGCTCGAAGGAGTCGCGCGCCGCGAGGCCCGAGCGCTGGCGCGGCGTGACCAGCGCGTAGTGGCGCAAGCGCGCCAGCCGTGCATTGGCCGCCTCGCAGGCGTCCGGCGCGCTTACCCAAGTCGCGGGATCGAGCCGGCGCAGATCGAATGCCGCAGAGTAGCTGAGCAGCGTCTTGCGGCCGTGGCGATCGAAGTATTCGTGGAAATACGACATCGCAAGCTCGCGCAGGCTGCGATAGACCGGATCGCGGTAGCGCAGGTGTACACCGTTGCTCTTCGATATTGCGCCCCATGCGCCGTGACGACGGAACAGCGTGATCACGTGCGGGTCGTCGCTCAACGCGCAATCCATATGCATGACCAGCGGTGGTTCCGCGTGTATCCACAAGGCACACGCCGCCACGAACGCGGCCTCGATACAGTGCGCGCGATGTTGCGCCAGCACTTCGCGCACCGACAGGATCGTCTCGCCGTCCTGCTCGTGGTTGGTGGGAATCGCGCTGACGAAGGTCTGGATCTTCTGCGGCGTGTCGAGCTTGCGCAGAAGCGCGAAGGCCCCGCGATCGAGTCCCAACTCTTCGCGGCGGGCGGGGCGCGTTCGGGCGGTACGGAGCATGCGCGCGGATCATAGCACCGCAGGCCAGGTCGCAAAGGGCAAGCGTGACGCCGCGATATCGCGAGCGGCCCGTGGCTGCACGGTACAATTCTATCCACGCCATGCGTCCCGTCGCCATCTTCCGCTTTTCGCCCACCGAGGGTCCCGGCCGCTTCGCCGAGTGGCTCGGACGCACGCGGCATCCCGTGGCGGACTGATCGCGCTCGACGAGGGCGCGGCCGTGCCCGCGATCCGCGCGCGTTCGCCGGCATCGGCATGATGGGCGGCCCGATGAGCGTCAACGACGCGCTGCCGTGGATCGCGCCGCTGCTGCGCGCTGCTGCGCGACGCGGTCGCCGCCGACGTGCCGGTGATCGGCCATTGCCTCGGCGGCCAGCTCCTCGCCAAGGCGCTCGGGCGCGCGTGTCGCGCGCACGCCGACGCCCGAGATCGGCTGGCTGCGACGTCGACGTGTGCGATCGCGGCGCCGCGGCGCGAATGGTTCGGCGGTCGCGCCGCGCTTCACGACGTTCCAGTGGCACTACGACACGTTCGACCTGCCGCCGATGGCGCACGCGCGTGCTGACCAACGACTTCAATCGCGAACCAGGCCTACGTGCATCGACGACCGGCACATCGGCTTCCAGTGCCACATCGAGATGACGCGCGAGCTCGTCGAGACCTGGTGCGCGGCCGGCGCCGACGAGCTGCCGGCGCAGTCGACGCGGCGCCACGCAGAGCGCGCGCCGACATCCTGCGCGACCTCGACGCGCGCGCTCGCGCGCTCGACGCGCGTCGCCGACGACGTCTACGCGCGCTGGGCGCAGGGGCTGCGCGCGCTGATGCCGTCGATCCGCGCGCTGCCCGACCACCTGATCAACCAGATCGCCGCCGGCGAGGTCGTCGAGCGCCCGGCGGCGGCGCTGAAGGAGCTGCTCGAGAACGCGCTCGACGCCGGCGCGACGCAGATCGACGTCGATCTCGCCGGCGGCGGCGTCAAGCGCATCCGCGTCGCCGACAACGGCGCCGGCATCGAGCGCGAGGACCTGCGCGCTCGCGGTCGCGCGGCACGCGACGTCGAAGCTCGCGATCGGTCGACGACCTCGAGGCGATCGCGACGCTCGGCTTTCGCGGCGAGGCGCTGGCGTCGATCGCGTCGGTGTCGCGCCTCGCGCTCGCGTCGCGCGCCGCGCGGCAAGCCGCACGCGTGGCGCATCGAGGTCGACGGCGGCGACGGTCGGCGCGACCGCGCCCGCGGCGCTCGCCGCCGGCACGACGGTCACCGTGCGAGGAGCTCTACTTCAACACGCCGGCGCGGCGCAAGTTCCTGCGCACCGAGGCGACCGAGTGGGGCCATTGCGAGGAGGCGTTCCGCCGCATCGCGCTCGCGCATCCGGACGTCGGCTTCACGCTGCAGCACAACGGCCGCGTCGTGCACCGGCTGCTCGCGGCACGGCCGCCGCGCGCGCGTCGACGCGCTGCTGGGCGACGCGTTCGTCGCGCACGCGGCGCGCGGTCGACGCGCGAGGCCGGGCCGCTCGCGCTCGCCGGCTTCGCCGTGCGGCCCGCGTACGCGACGCAGGCGCGGCGGCCAGTACGTGTTCGTCAACGGCCGCTTCGTGCGCGACCGCGTGCTCGCGCACGCGCTGCGCGAGGCCTACCGCGACGTGCTGCATCACGACCGCCAGCCGGCGTACGCGCTGTGGCTCGACGCTCGACCCGCGCCGCGTCGACGTCAACGTGCATCCGCAGAAGACCGAGGTGCGCTTCCGCGACTCCGGCGCCGTGCACCAGTTCGTGCGGCACGCGGTCGAGCGCGCGCTCGCGGCGACCGGCGGCCGAGCAGCCGGCGGTGTCGGCGGCCGAACGCCTGGGCGTCGGCCGCGGCGCGCATGCCGCCGCTCGCGCCGCGACGGCGCGACTCGCGCCGCGGCGCGCGGCTGGCGCGCCGGCGCGCCGCGCAGGCGCCGCTGGCGCTCGGCGCGGCCGAGCCGGCGTCGTTCTACGCGCGGCTCTTCGGCCCGCGCGACGCCGCCGCGCCGACCGGCCCGATCTGCCGGCACCGGCGACGACGCATCCGCTCGGCTTCGCGCTCGCGCAGCTGCACGGCGTCTACGTGCTCGCGCAGAACCGCGCCGGCCTCGTGCTGGTCGACATGCACGCGGCGCACGAGCGCATCGTCTACGAGCGGCTGAAGACCGCGCTCGACGCGCGCGTGCCGGTGCAGCCGCTGCTGGTGCCGGCGACGTTCGCCGCCGACGCCGCTCGACGTCGCCGACCGCCGAGGAGCACGCGGCGAGCGCTCGACGCGCTCGGCTTCGCGATGTCGGCGCTCGGTCCGGCGACGCTCGCCGTGCGCGGCGTCCCGGCGCCGCTCGCCGACGCCGACGCCGCGGCGCTCGCGCGCGCCGTGCTCGCCGACCTGCGCGAATTCGGCGGCAGCGAGGTGCTGACCGCGCACCGCGACGAGCTGCTGTCGACGATGGCCTGCCACGCCGCGGTGCGCGCGCAACCGCAGCCTGACGCGTGCCCGAGATGAACGCGCTGCTGCGCGAGATGGAGGCGACCGAGCGCGCCGGCCAGTGCAACCACGGCCGCCCGACGTGGTACCAGCTGACGCTGGCCGATCTCGATCGCCTGTTCATGCGCGGCCGCTGAGCGCCGGTGCGGGCCGATGACTGCCGCGCGCGTCCTGCTGATGGGCCCGACCGCGTCGGGCAAGAGCGCGCTCGCGCTGGCGCTCGCGCGAGCGCTTCCGCGGCGAGATCGTCAGCGTCGATTCGGCGCAGGTCTATCGCGGCATGGACATCGGCACCGCGAAGCCCGACGCGCGCGACGCGCGCGCGCGTGCCGCACCACCTGATCGACATCATCGACCCGACCGAGGCGTATTCGGCGGCGCGCTTTCGCGCCGACGCGCTCGCGGCGATCGCCGACATCCGCGCGCGCGGCGCGCGTGCCGCTGCGTGGTCGGCGGCACGATGCTCTATTTCAAGGCGCTGACGCGAGGGCCTGTCGCGCGCTGCCGCCGCGCCGATCCCGCGGTGCGCGCGCGCCTCGACGCGCGCGCGGCGCGCGAAGGCTGGCCGGCGCTGCACGCCGAGCTCGCGCGCGTCGATCCCGCGACCGCGGCGCGCCTCGACGCCGACCGACGCGCAGCGCATCCAGCGCGCGCTCGAGGTGCTACGAGATCGCCGGCACGCCGCTGTCCGCGCTGCAGGGCGCGCGCGAGGCCGGCGGCGCGCTCGGGCCGGCGCTCGCGGTCGCGCTGATGCCCGCCGACCGCGCGCGCGCTGCACGCGGCGATCGCCGCGCGCTTCGACGCGATGCTCGCCGCCGGCCTCGTCGACGAGCTTGCGCGGCTTGCGCGCAGCGCTATCGCGCTCGACGCCGGCGATGCCGTCGATGCGCTGCGTCGGCTACCGCCAGGCGTGGGAGTTCCTCGACGGCGCGATCGACGCGCGCGCAGCTGCGCGCGACGCGGCATCGCCGCGACGCGCCAGCTCGCCAAGCGCCAGTTCACGTGGCTGCGCGCGACGCCGGCGACGGCCTTCGATGCCGGTCGCCGCCGCGATCGCTGGCGCGATCGTCGCCGCGCTCGCTCGGCGAGCGGCGCTCGCCGCGTAGCGACCGGATCGCCCGCGCCGCTGACAGCCGCCTTGCTGCTGTGCAATAATCACCGGCTTCGACGCCACCGGCGGCTTCGGCGCGGACCGACCATGCCCGCGCGCACGCTCTACGACAAGCTCTGGGACAGCCACGTCGTCCGCGACCGAAGCGGACGGCACGGCGCTGCTCTACATCGACCGCCACCTCGTCCACGAGGTGACGAGCCCGCAGGCCTTCGAGGGCCTGAAGCTCGCCGGCCGCAAGCCGTGGCGCGTCGGCTCGATCGTCGCCACCGCCGACCACAACACGCCGACCAAGGACTGGGACCGCGGCATCGGCGATCCGATCTCGCGCACGCAGGTCGAGACGCTCGACGCCAACATCCGCGCGCACGGCGCCAAGGCGTACTTCCCGTTCCGCGACCGGCGGCAGGGCATCGTCCACGTGATCGGCCCGGAGCAGGGCGCGACGCTGCCCGGCATGACCGTCGTCTGCGGCGATTCGCACACCAGCACGCACGGCGCGTTCGCGGCGCTCGCCTTCGGCATCGGCACCTCCGAGGTCGAGCACGTGCTCGCGACGCAGTGCCTGCTGACGAAGAAGGTCGAAGGCGATGCTGGTCCGCGTCGACGGCCGCGCTGCCGCCCGGCGTGCACGGCGAAGGACCTCGCGCTCGCGGTCATCGGCCGGATCGGCACCGCCGGCGGCACCGGCCACGCGATCGAGTTCGCCGGCGAGCGCGATCCGCGCGCTGTCGATGGAAGGCGCGGATGACGGTGTGCAACATGTCGATCGAGGCCGGCGCGCGCGCCGGGCATGATCGCCGTCGACGACACGACGATCGACTACCTGCGGGCCGGCCGTTCGCGCCGACGGGCGAGCTGTGGGATCGCGCGGTCGCGCACTGGCGCACGCTCGACTCGCGACGCCGGCGCGCAGTTCGACCGCGTCGTCGCGCTCGACGCGGCGGCGATCGCGCCGCAGGTCACGTGGGGCACGTCGCCGGAGATGGTGGCGTCGATCGAGGGCCGCGTGCCCGACCCCGACAGGGAGAAGGACCCGATCGCGGCGCGAGGGCATCGAGCGCGCGCTCGCCTACATGGGGCTCGACGCCGAACACGCCGATGACCGACATCCGCATCGACAAGGTGTTCATCGGCTCGTGCACCAACTCGCGCATCGAGGACCTGCGCGCGGCGGCGGCGGTCGCGCGCGGCCGGCGCGTCGCGAGCAACGTGAAGCTCGCGATGGTCGTGCCCGGCTCCGGCCTCGTGAAGGCGCAGGCCGAGCGCGAAGGGCCTCGACCGCGTGTTCCGCGACGCGGGCTTCGAGTGGCGCGAGCCCGGCTGCTCGATGTGCCTCGCGATGAACGACGACCGGCTCGAGCCGGGCGAGCGCTGCGCGTCGACGTCGAACCGCAATTTCGAGGGACGCCAGGGCAGCGGGCGGCCGCACGCATCTGGTCAGCCCGGCGATGGCGCGCCGCCGCGATCGCCGGGCATTTCGTCGACGTGCGTCGACTTTCGCTACGACGACTTGCGCTCGCGACTGCGGCTCGCGTTGCCGCGTGCAACACGATCGAGGCGCGGCAAGGACGTCAAGGCCGCGGCGCATCGAGAAGGCGCCGAAGACCAAGCTTACATGGAACCTTCGCGTGCACCGGGCTCGTCGCGCCGCTCGACCGCGCCAACGTCGACACCGACGCGATCATCCCGAAGCAGTTCCTGAAGTCGATCAAGCGCTCGGGCTTCGGTCCGAACCTGTTCGACGCGTGGCGCTATCTCGACCGCGGCGAGCCCGGGATGGACAATCGGCGCGCGGCCGCGCAATCCCGGACTTCGTGCTGAACGAGCCGCGCTACCAGGGCGCGCCGATCCTGCTCGCGCGCCGCAACTTCGGCTGCGGCAGCTCGCGCGAGCACGCGCCGTGGGCGCTCGCCGACTACGGCTTCCGCGCGCTGATCGCGCCGTCGTACGCCGACATCTTCTTCAACAACTGCTACAAGAACGGGCTGCTGCCGATCGTGCTGCCGGAAGCGCGAGGTCGACCGGCTGTTCGCACGACACGCAGGCGTTTCCCGGCTTCAGGCTGACGATCGACCTCGAGCGGCAGACGGTGGCCACGCCCGACGGCGCGCTGGCGTTCGCGCTTCGACGTCGAGCCGTTCCGCAAGCACTGCCTGCTGAACGGCCTCGACGACATCGGCCTCACGCTGCAGCACGCCGACGCGATTCGCGCGTTCGAGGCGAAGCGACTCGCCGAGCAGCCGTGGCTATGCCGCGCGGACAATTCTCGATGGAGACGCGGCGCCAGGGCTAAAGCGGCGCCGCGTCTTTGTTTCGCTGGAGTCGACGATGAAGATCGCGATCCTGCCCGGCGACGGCATCGGCCCCGAGATCGTCGCCGAGGCGCGTGCAAGGTGCTCGACGTGCTGCGCGCGCGACGGCCTGCCGATCGAGACCGAGACCGCGCCGATCGGCGGCGCCGGCTACGACGCCGCGAGGCAGCCGCTGCCGCCGAGCGACGCTCGCGCTCGCGCGCGCGCCGACGCGGTGCTGATGGGCGCCGTCGGCGGCCCGCAGTACGACACGCTGCCGCGCGCGCTGCGGCCCGGAGCAGGGCATCCTCGCGCATCCGCAAGGCGCTCGGGCTGTTCGCCAACCTGCGCCCGGCGCTGCTCTATCCGGAGCTCGCCGCGGCGTCGACGCTCAAGCCCGAGGTCGTCGCCGGGCCTCGACCTCATGATCGTGCGCGAGCTGACCGGCGACATCTACTTCGGCCAGCCGCGCGGCCGCCGCACGCAACGCCGCGGGCGACGACGAGGGCTTCGACACGATGCTCTACAGCGTGCCCGAGATCCGGCGCATCGCGCGCGTCGGCTTCGAGACCGCGCGCAAGCGCGGCCAGCAAGCTCTGCTCGGTCGACAAGGCCAACGTGCTCGACACGCAGCATCCTGTGGCGCGAGGTCGTCACGGCGATCGGCGGCGGACTATCCGGACGTCGCGCTGTCGCACATGTACGTCGACAACGCGGCGATGCAGCTCGTGCGCAATCCGAAGCAGTTCGACGTGATCGTCACCGGCAACATCTTCGGCGACATCCTGTCCGACGAGGCGTCGATGCTCGCCGGCTCGATCGGCATGCTGCCGTCGGCGTCGCTCGACGCCGAGCGGCAAGGGACTCTACGAGCCGATCCACGGCTCGGCGCCGGACATCGCCGGCCAGGACAAGGCCAATCCGCTGGCGACGATCCTGTCGCTGGCGATGATGTTCCGCTACACGTTCGCGCGCGCCGACGTCGCCGAGCGCATCGAGCGCGCGGTGCGCGCGTGCTTGCGCAGGGCTGCGCACCGCCGACATCGCGCTGCCCGGCGAGCACGTCGATCGGCACGCGCGCGATGGGCGATGCCGTGCGTCGCGGCGCTGCGAAGCATGAGTGTCGCCGGCCATCCCGTCGTCGTCCGCCGCGCCGAGTCGCGCGACGCCGAGGCGATGCACGCGATCTTCGCGGCGCCGAAGGCGATGGCCGGCACGCTGCAGCTGCCGTATCCGTCGCTGGAAATGTGGCGCAAGCGGCTCGCCGATGTCGCGCCGACCGATTACCTGCTGGTCGCGACCAGTCGACGGCGAGGTCGTCGGCAACCTCGGGCTGCACGCGGCGGCGAAGTCGCCGCGCCGCCGGCACGCCGGCACACTCGGCATGTCGGTGCGCGACGACCGGCAGGGTCGCGGCGTCGGCACGCGCGCTGATGCGCGCGGCGCTCGACCTCGCCGACGACTGGCTCAACTACCAGCGGCTCGAGCTGACGGTCTACACCGACAACCTGCCGGCATCGCGCTGTACCGCAAGTTCGGCTTCGAGATCGAGGGCACGTGCGCGCGTACGCGTTTCGCGACGGGCGCTACGTCGACACGTACACGATGGCGCGCTTGCACCCGGCGTTCGCGGCGGACGCAGCGATGATGAACGCGCAGTGGCGGCCGGCAGGCGACGAAATCGAGGAAGGCGACAATGATGCGAGTCGGTTTCGTCGGTTGGCGCGGCATGGTCGGCTCGGTGCTGATGCAGCGGATGCTCGAGGAGCGCGACTTCGAGCTCATCGAGCCGGTGTTCTTCTCGACGTCGAACGCCGGCGGCAAGGGGCCCGTCGATCGGCCGCGACACGCGCGCCGCTGCGCGACGCGGGCGACGTCACGGCGCTCGCCGGCCTCGACGCGATCGTCACCTGCCAGGGCGGCGACTGGACCAACGCCGATGTATCCGAAGCTGCGCGCCGCCGGCTGGAACGGCTACTGGATCGACGCCGCGTCAGACGCTGCGCATGAAGGACGACGCGGTGATCATCCTCGACCCGGTCAACCGCGACGTGATCGACGCCGCGCTCGCGAAGGGCGTCAGGAACTACATCGGCGGCAACTGCACGGTCAGCCTGATGATGATGGCGCTCGCCGGCCTGCTTCCAGCGCGACCTGGTCGAGTGGATGACGTGCATGACCTACCAGGCGGCCTCCGGCGCCGGCGCGCAGAACATGCGCGAGCTGCTGCAGCAGATGGGCGAGGCGCACCTCGCGGCGCAAGAGCCTGCTCGACGATCCCGCACTCGGCGATCCTCGACATCGACCGCGAGGTCGCCGGCATCCTGCGCGACGAGCGCTTCCCGACCGAGCACTTCGGCGTGCCGCTCGCCGGCAGCCTGATCCCGTGGATCGACAAGGACCTGGGCAACGGCATGAGCCGCGAGGAGTGGAAGGGCGGCGCCGAGACCAACAAGATCCTCGGCCGCGACGCGGGCGACGCGATCCCGGTCGACTCGATCTGCGTGCGCATCGGCGCGATGCGCTGCCACAGCCAGGCGCTGACGATCAAGCTGCGGCGCGACGTGCCGCTCGCCGAGATCGAGGCGATGCTCGCCGGCGCGCAACGACTGGGTGCGCGTCGTTCCCAACACGCGCGACGAGAGCATGCGCGAGCTGACGCCGGCCGCGGTCACCGGGCACGCTCGAGGTTCCGATCGGCCGCCTGCGCAAGCTCGCGATGGGCGCCGGAATATCTCGGCGCGTTCACCGTCGGCGACCAGTTGCTGTGGGGCGCCGCCGAGCCGCTGCGGCGCATGCTGCGGATCCTGCTCGCGCGCTGATCGGATAGCGCCATCCGGCGCGGCGATAGCGGCGCGCGACTTGCTGCACGCGGGCAAGCGCGCGTGACCTGCGCCGGTCGCCGCGTTTGCCCGATGCTTTATGCGCGGTCGCGAAGCGCCGGCGGCGCGCGCGGGCCGCATGTCCGACGGCAGGAACGCAACAGCTGCCGCAGCGCCGCGGCCCTGCCACTACATCTTGTAGCGGCGGCGAATGCGGTACGCTAGCCGCTAGCGCTCGCCGCTAGAACGGCGGCATGAATCTGCGTGCGAATCCGCCAGTGCGCAGCGAGGCAAAAACCCAAGCTAATACCGAGGTTTAGCTTGCACCGCTAAACCCATGATGTTATGTTAGCTTGCAGCCAATCCGCATTCTCGGAAGGGGTCGGCATGCGAGCAAAACCCATCCTCACGTACGGCCTGCTGGCGGGCGCGCTTGCGCTGCCCGGGCTCGGCGCATGCGCTCGGCCTCGGCAAGCTGACGGTGCAATCCGGCGCTCGGCCAGCCGCTTGTCGGCGCAGATCGAGCTCACGTCCGGCGCCAAGGAAGAACTCGATTCGCTCGCCGCGCACGATCGCCGATCCGTCGCTCTATCGCGCAGAACAATCTGCACGTACCAGGGCGTGCTTGTCGCGCGCGCGCGTCACGCTCGAGCGCGGCGCCGAACGGCGACGCCGTATCTGCGCGTGACGTCGCCCGCGCCGGTCAACGAGCCGTACCTCGACCTGCTGGTCGAGGTCAACTGGGCGTCCGGCCGCGTCGTGCGCGACTACACGTTCCTGCTCGATCCGCCGGGCATGCCAGCCGACGTCGCGCCGGTCGAGCCGGTCACGCCGCCGCGCGCCGGCAGCGCCGCGCCGCGCGCGCCCGCAGCCGCGGCTGCGCAGCCGCGCCGGCCGCCGGCGGCTGCGCCCGCCGCGCCGCGCGGCCGACGGGCGACACGCTACACGGTCAAGCGCGGCGACACGCTGTCGAAGATCGCCAAGGAGTACAAGCCCGAGACGGTGACGCTCGACCAGATGCTGGTCGCGCTGTTCAAGCAGCAACGCAGAGCGCGTTCGACGGCAACAACATGAACCGGCTGCGCACCGGCGCGATCATCACGATTCCGAGCGCCGATCGAGCGCCGCGGCCGCGCCGCGCCGAGGCGACGCAAGGTCGTGCAGCGTGCAGGCCGCCGATTGGCGCGCCTATCGCGATCGCGTCGCCGGCGCGGCGCCGGCGGCCGAAGAGCGCGGGCGGCCGCGCGGCGGGCGGCAAGATCGGCACCGCGGTCGAGGAGAAGACGCCCGCCGCGCGTCCGGGCCGCGACCAGCTGCGCGTGTCGCGCGACGCGGGCAAGGGCAAGGGCGCCGGGCGCCGCCGAGGACGAGCCGTCGCGCGCGACAAGGCGCTGCAGCGAAGCGCAAAGCGCGCATCGCCGAGCTCGAGAAGACGCTGAAGGACCTGCAGCGCGCGGTCGAGCTCAAGAACCAGACGATGGCGCAGCTGCAGGCGCAGGCCGACGCCGCCAAGGGCAAGGCGCCGCGCCGCCGCGCCGCCGCGCCGCCGGCGCCGATCACCGACGGCCGCGGCCGCGACGGCGCCGACAGCCACGGCGCCGGCAGCCGCCGACGCCGCCGCCGCAGCCGCCGCGAAGCGCCGAGCCGCGCGAAGGCTGCCGAGCCGCCGAAGGCCGCCGAGCCGCGCCGAAGGCCGCCGAGGCCGCCGAGGCCGCCGAGCCGCCGAAGGCCGCCGAGCCGCCGAAGGCGCCGCGGAGCCGCCCAAGGCCGCGCCGCCGAGCCGCCGAAGGTCGCGAAGCCGCCGAAGCCGCCACCGCCCAAGGCCGCCGCCGAAGGCGCCGCCGAAGGAGCCGCCCGGATTCTTCGACGATCTGTTCGGCAACACGCCGACCTGGGCGATCGGCGGCGGCGCGCTCGCGCTGCTCGGCGGCATCGCCGCGCTGATCGCCGCGCGCCGGCGCAAGACGACCAAGTTCGAGGACAGCATCATCTCGGGCACCGACATCAAGACCAACACGGTGTTCGGCTCGACCGGCGGCGGCGTCGTCAACACCGGCGACAATTCGCTCGCGAGCGACTTCAGCCGCGAGGGCCTCGGCAACATCGACACCGACGAAGTCGATCCGATCGCCGAAGCCGAGGTGTATCTCGCCTACGGCCGCGATGCGCAGGCCGAGGAAATCCTCAAGGACGCGCTGAAGAAGGATCCGCAGCGCCAGGAAATCTACCTCAAGCTGCTCGAGATCCACGCGCAGCACAACAAGCCGTCGGCGTTCGAGACGGTCGCCTCCGAGCTCTACTCGGTGTCGCAACGGCCAGGGCGAAGTCGTGGCAGAAGGCCGTGGCGCTCGGCCGCCAGCTCGATCCCGAACAATCCGATGTTCGGCGAAGGCGGCGTCCGCCGCGGCGGCCGCGGCCGCGGCGGCAGCCGGCCGCCGGCCAGCGACGCGCAGGTGCCGGCGGCGCGCCGAGCTGACAGCCGAAGGCCGCGCGCAGCGCGCGGCCTCGACTTCCAGCTGGACGAGGAGATCTCGATCTCGCCGACGTCGGGCGCCGAGCCCAAGATCGCCGGCCGACATCCTCGCCGGCGCCGAGCACGAGCTCGACGAAGACGCAGCCAAGGCGATCGGCGACGCGATCGCGATCGACGAAGCGCGCACGGCGCCGCGTCGCCGGCGGCGCGCCGCCGGCGCGGCGGCGGCGGCGCAGGCCGCGCGGCGCCGCGGCGGCCGCGCCGCCTGCGGCGACGAGGCGATGGCCGTCGACGCGCGAGTCGGCGACGCCGAAGTTCGACCTCGACTTCAAGCTCGACGACCGCGCGACGAGAAGCCGCGCGCCGATGCCCGTGCCGAAGCCGGCGGCGCTGCGCCGGCGCTGGCGACGGCCGGCGCCGGCGCGCCGCGCGCCGCAGCTGGCGCGCCCCGCGGCCGCGCATCGAGCTCGACAAGCTCGACCTCGTCGTTCGACCCGGCAGCGCTCGACGTTCGAGGACCCGACGCCGTCGGTGCTCGACGGCCAGTGGCACGACGCCGCGACCAAGCTCGACCTCGCCAAGGCGTACCAGGAGATGGGCGACGTCGAAGGCGCGCGCGAGATCCTGCAGGAAGTGCTGCACGAGGGCGACGACCAGCAGAAGGCCGAAGCGCAGGCGCTGCTCGCGAAGCTGGCGTAGAACGTAAACGACCTGGGCGAGCGGCGGCGCCGTTCGGGCCGCCGTCTGTTTTTCTGGCACCGCGCGCGTCCGATCGCCATGCGCATCGCTCTCGGCCTCGAATACGCCGGCACGTCCGTTCGCGGCTGGCAGTCGCAGGCCGATCGGCTGCGGCGTGCAGGACGCGCTCGAGCGCGCGCTCGCGCGAGATCGCCGGACACGCCGCGTCGGCGCGATCGCCGCGGGGCGCACCGACGCCGGCGTGCACGCGACGATGCAGGTCGTCCACTTCGACACCGACGCCGCGCGCCCGGACACCGCGTGGGTGCGCGGCGTCAATGCGCATCTGCCGGCCGACGTCGCCGTGCTGTGGGCGCAGCCGGTCGCCGACGATTTCCATGCGCGCTTCGCCGCGACGCGCGCGCCACTACACCTACCTGCTGCTCGACGCGCGCCGGTGCGCCCGGCGCTCCTCGCCGGCCGCGTCGGCTGGTACCATCGCCCGCTCGACGTCGCCGCGATGCGCGACGGCGGCGCAGCGCTGCTCGGCACGCACGACTTCTCCGCGTTCCGCGCGGCCGAGTGCCAGGCGAAGTCGCCGGTGAAGACGCTCGACGCGCGCTCGACGATCGCGCGCGACGGCGACGTTCGTCCGCTTCGATTTCTCCGCCAACGCGTTCCTTCATCACATGATCCGCAACATCGTCGGCGCGCTGGTCTACGTCGGCGCGGGCAAGCAGCCGCCGGCGTGGATCGCGCGAGCTGCTCGCGGCGCGCGACCGCACGCGCGCGGCGCCGACGTTCGCCGCCGGACGGCCTGTATCTCACCGGCGCCGACTACGACGCGCGCTTCGGACCTGCCGCCGACGCGTCGCGCCGGTCGCGCTGCCGCTCGGTGCATGAACGCGCATGCGCACGCGCGTCAAGATCTGCGGCATCACGCGCGTCGACGACGGCGCTCGCGGCGGCGCACGCCGGCGCCGACGCGATCGGCCTCGTGTTCTGGCCGGGCACGCCGCGCTGCGTCGACGCTCGAGCAGCGCGCGCGAGATCGCCGACGGCGCTGCCGCCGTTCGTGACCGATCGTCGGCGCTCTTCGTCGATCCGCAGCCGCGACGACGTGCGCGCGGTGCTCGACGGCGGTGCCGCTCGACGTGCTGCAGTTCCACGGCGACGAGCCGCCGGACTTCTGCCGCGCGTTCGGGCGTCCCGTACCTCAAGGCCGTCCACGGTGAAGGACGGGCGTCGATTTGCTAGAATACGCGGCGCGCTACGCGCGACGCGGCGGGCTTGCTGTTCGACGCGCCGCCGCCGGGCGGCCTGCCCGGCGGCACCGGGCACGACGTTCGACTGGCACGCGCTGCCGCGGCGAGCTTGCCGCGGCCGCTGGTCCTGTCCGGCGGGCTCACGCCGCGCAACGTCGGCGACGGCGATCCGCGCGCGTGCGGCCGTGGGCGGTCGACGTGTCGAGCGGCGTCGAGGCGCTCGGCGCCGACGGCAAGCCGCGTCAGGGGCATCAAGGACCCGGCGCGGATCGCCGCGTTCATCGAGGAAGTGCGCAATGCAGATGACTGATCTTCCCGTACGACCTTCCCGACGCGCGCGGCCACTTCGGCCCCTACGGCGGCGTGTTCGTCGCCGAGACGCTGATCCGCGCGCTCGACGAGCTGCGCGACGCAGTACGCGCGCTACCGCAACGATCCCGCGTTCGTCGCCGAGTTCGAGCGACGAGCTCACGCACTACGTCGGCCGGCCGTCGCCGGTCTATCACGCGCGAGCGCTGGTCGCGAGAAGCTGGGCGGCGCGCAGATCTGGCTGAAGCGCGAGGACCTGAATCACACCGGCGCGCACAAGATCAACAACTGCATCGGCCAGGCGCTGCTCGCGAAGCGCCTCGGCAAGCCGCGCGTCATCGCCGAGACCGGCGCCGGGCCAGCACGGCGTCGCGACCGCGACCGTCGCCGCGCGCTTCGGCATGGAATGCGTCGTCTACATGGGCTCGGAGGACATCAAGCGCCAGGCGCAGAACGTCTTCCGCATGAAGCTCCTCGGCGCGACGGTCGTGCCGGTCGAGTCGGGCTCGAAGACGCTGAAGGACGCGCTCAACGAGGCGATGCGCGACTGGGTGACCAACGTCGAGAACACGTTCTACATCATCGGCACCGTCGCCGGCCCGCATCCGTACCCGATGATGGTGCGCGATTTCCAGCGCGTGATCGGCGACGAATGCCTGTCGCAGATGCCGGAGTGCGCGGGCCGCCAGCCCGACGCCGTCATCGCCTGCGTCGGCGGCGGCTCGCAACGCGATGGGCATCTTCTATCCGTACATCCCGCATCGCGAGCGTGCGCCTGATCGGCGTCGAGGCCGGCGGCGAGGGCATCGCCACCGGCCGGCACGCGGCGTCGCTGACCGCCGGCCGCCCCGGCGTGCTGCACGGCAACCGCACGTACCTGCTGCAGGACGCCAACGGCCAGATCATCGAGACGCATTCGGTCTCGGCCGGGCTCGACTATCCCGGGCGTCGGTCCCGAGCACGCGTGGCTCAAGGACACGCGGCCGCGCCGAGTACGTGTCGATCACCGACGACGAGGCGCTCGCGGCGTTCCACGACTGCTGCCGCATCGAGGGCATCATTCCCGGCGCTCGAGTCGGCGCACGCGCTCGCGTACGCGACGAAGCTCGCGCCGACGCTGCCGCAAGGACAAGATCCTGCTCGTCAATCTCTCCGGCCGCGGCGACAAGGACATGAACACCGTCGCCGAGCGCTCGGGCCTCAAGTTCTACTGCCGGCCCGAGTGCGATCCGGCGCGCGCGCGCATGAATCGCATCGACGCCACCTTCGCGCGGCTGCGCGCCGCCGGCCGCACGGCGCTGATTCCGTACGTCACGGCCGGCGATCCGTCGCTCGCGCGCGACGCTGCCGATCATGCACGCGCTGGTCGCCGCCGGCGCCGACGTGATCGAGCTCGGCGTGCCGTTCTCCGATCCGATGGCCGACGGCCCGGTGATCCAGCGCGCGTCCGAGCGCGCGCTGGCGCAGGGCGTCGGGCTCGACGGACGTGCTCGACGTCGTCGCGCGCGTTCCGCGGCGACGAACGCGACGACGCCGGTCGTGCTGATGGGCTACGCCAATCCGATCGAGGCGATGGGCGTCGCGGCGTTCGCCGATCGCGCGCAGCGACGCCGGCGTCGACGGCGTGCTCGTCGTCGACTATCCGCCCGAGGAGGCCGCGCGAGTTCGCGGCGCTGCTCGACGCGCGCGGCATCGCGCCGATCTTCCTGCTGTCGCCGACGACGCCCGAGGCGCGCATCGCGGCCGTCGCGCAGCTCGCGCGCGGCTACGTCTACTACGTCTCGCTCAAGGGCGTGACCGGCGCCGGGCCACCTCGACACCGCCGACGTCGCGCGCAAGCTCGCCGAGATCCGCCGGCACGTGACGCTGCCGGTCGGCGTGGGCTTCGGCATTCGCGACGCGGCGAGCGCGCAGGCGATCGCCGCGCACGCCGACGCCGTCGTCATCGGCAGCCGCATCATCCAGGAGATCGAAGCGGGCCCGCCGGCAGCGGCGGCCGACGCGCGCCGGCGCGTGGCTCGCGGGCATCCGCAGCGCGCTCGACGTCGATCGCGAAGCGCGCGGCATAGCGCGCGCGACGTCACGCGCGACTCGGGGGAGACGACGATGAGCTGGCTGCAGAAGCTGCTGCCGCCGCGCATCAAGAGCACGCCCGGCGTCAAGCAAGACGGCGGTGCCGGAGGGGCTGTGGATCAAGTGCCCGTCCTGCGAGGCGGTGCTCTACCGCACCGACCTCGAGAACAATCTCTTCGTCTGCCCGAAGTGCAGCCACCACGTCGCGCGTGCCGGCGCGCGAGCGCATCGAGCAGCTGCTCGATCCGGAAGGCCGCTTCGAGATCGGCTCCGAAGTCGTGCCGGTCGACAGCCTCAAGTTCAAGGACCAGAAGAAGTATCCGGAGCGCCTCGCCGCGGCGCTCGAGGAGACCGGCGAGACCGACGCGCTGGTCGTGATGCAGGGCAGCGTCAAGAGCGTGCCGCTGGTGCTCGCCGCGTTCGAGTTCGAGTTCATGGGCGGCTCGATGGGCTCGGTCGTCGGCGAGCGCTTCGTGCGCGGCGTGCGCGTCGCCTACGAGAACCGCATGCCGTTCGTCTGCATCTCGGCGTCGGGCGGCGCGCGCATGCAGGAAGGCGTCAATTCGCTGTTCCAGATGGCGAAGACCACCGCGGTGCTGCAGGAGCTGACCAAGGCGCGGCTGCCGTTCGTCTCGATCCTGACCGATCCGACGATGGGCGGCGTGTCGGCGTCGTTCGCGTTCGTCGCCGACCTCGTGCATCGCCGAGCCGGGCGCGCTGATCGGCTTCGCCGGCCCGCGCGTGATCGAGCAGACCGTGCGCGAGAAGCTGCCCGAAGGCTTCCAGCGCGCCGAGTTCCTGATGGAGAAGGGCGCGATCGACATGATCGTCGATCGCCGCCAGCTGCGCGACGAGCTCGCGCGCCTGCTCGCGCTGCTCACGCGCCAGCCGGCGCCGCCGACCTGATGACGCGGCTCGCCGCGGCGCGTCCGACGCGCGGCATGCGCCGCGACGCGGCCGATGACCGCGACGAGCCCGCCCGCCACGCTCGCCGGCGTGGCTCGCGTATCTCGAGACGCTGCATCCGAAGGCGATCGCGCATCGGCCTCGAGCGCGTGCGCGCCGTGCTACGCGCGACTGGACGTCGCGCATCGCCTGTCCGGTCGTCACGGTCACCGGCACCAACGGCAAGGGCTCGACCTGCGCGATGCTGGAAGCGATGCTGCGCTGCGCCGGCTATCGCGACCGGGCTCTACACGTCGCCGCATCTCCTGCGCTACAACGAGCGCGTGCGCATCGACGGCGCGACGCCGAGCGACGCCGCGCTGTGCGCGGCGTTCAACGCGGTCGAGGACGCGCGCGACGGCGTGCCGCTCACCTACTTCGAGTTCGGCACGCTCGCCGCGCTGTGGCTGTTCGCGCGCGCCGGCCTCGACGTCGCTGGTCCTCGAGGTCGGGCTCGGCGGGCGGCTCGACGCGGTCAACATCGTCGACGCCGACGTCGCGGTCGTCACGAGCGTCGACCATCGATCACATCGACTACCTCGGGCCCGACGCGCGAGGACATCGGCCGCGAGAAGGCCGGCATCTTCCGCGCCGGGCGGCCCGCGGTCTGCGCCGAGCCGCGATCCGCCGCGCAGCGCTGATCGCGCACGCGCGCGCGCATCGGCGCGCCGCTGCTGCTGATCGGCCGCGACTACGGCTTCGCCGGCGAGGCGACGGCAGTGGCAGCTACTGGGGCCCGGGCGGCGCGCGCTACGGCCTGCCGTATCCCGCGCTGCGCGGCGCGTACCAGCTCGCCAACGCCGCGACGGCGCTCGCGGCGCTCGACCTCGCTGCGCGAGCGCCTGCCCGTGCGCGCGCGGCGCGGTGCGCGACGGGCTCTGTCGGCGTCGAGCTGCCGGGCCGCTTCCAGGTGCTGCCCGGGCGGCCCGACGATCGTGCTCGACGTCGCGCACAATCCGCACGCGGCGCGCGCGCTCGCCGGCGACGCTCGGCGCGATGGGCTTTCACCCGCAGACGATCGCCGTGTTCGGCATGCTCGCCGACAAGGACATCGACGGCGTGATCGCGGCGGTGCGCGCGCGCATCGATCGCTGGTTCGTCGCGACGCTGCCGCGGCCGCGCGGCGCCGACGCCGAGCGCGCTGCGCGACGCGCTCGCGGCGGCCGGCGTCGCGCCTGCGGCGATCCGCGCGTTCGACGACGTCGCGCGCGGCGTTCGCGCGGCGCGCGGGAGCGGCGGGCGAGGCTGATAGAATCGTCGTTTTCGGATCGTTCCTGACCGTCGCCGCGGCGCTCGCCGCGCGCGAACGCCGCCGCGGTCGAGCCCGACGCGCATGGCCGACACGCATCGCCGACAGCTGCCGATCTCGCCGTCGACGAGCTGAAGCGCACGCGCGCGCCGCCGCCTGGTCGGCGCGATCGTGCTCGCGCTCGCGGCCGCGGTGATCCTGCCGATGCTGCTCGAAAGCGAGCCGCAAGCCGCTCGGCGACGACGTCTCGGTGCAGATTCCGCCGGTCGACGAGCGGCAAGTTCGTCAATCGCGCTGACCGGACAAGGCGCGGCGACGACGCGACGACGCCGGCCAAGGCCGAGCGCCAAGGTCGACCGCGACGCCGCGCACGGCGAAGGCCGAAGCGCCACGCCGCCGAGGCCGGAGCGGCGTGCCGCTCGGCCGCCGCCGGCGCCGCGCCGGCGCCGAAGCGACGCGACGTCGCCGCGCAAGCCGGTCGCCGAGCCGAGCAGCGTCGCCTGCGCCGCCGAAGGCTGCGCCGACGCCCGTGCCGCCAAGGCGGAGCCGCGAGCGACGCCGCCGGCATGCCGACTGCCGCGCCCACGCCGCCGACGACCGCGGCGCCGGCCGCCGCCGCGCAGCGCCGACGGCGACGGCTTCTCCGTGCAGCTCGCCGCGTTCGCCGACGACAAGGGCGCCAATTCGCTCGCCAACAAGCTGAAGAAGAGCGGGTTTCGCCGCGTACACCGAGCCGCGTCGACGACGAGCCGCGGCACGCTGTGGCGCGTGCGCGTCGGGCCGTATCGCGACGCGCGACGACGCCGACGCGGCGCGCGACGAAGCTGAAGGGCGAGGGCTACGAGCGCGCATCGTCGCGCGCGCGCGAAGTGGACGCGCGCCGATGATCGCCTTCGACTGCGTCATCGCGCGTCGTGGTCGCTGTCGACGCTGTTCGCGTTCGTCCGCGGCGTCATGCGCGAGCTGATCGCGCTCGCTCGCGTGGGTCGTCGGCTTCGTCGCGGCGTTCGCGTTGTCGCCGGTCGCTGGTCGCGTACTGCTTCCCGAGTTCGGCGGCGACGCCGCGCGTGCGCTACCTGCTCGCGTTCGCGCTGATCCTCGTCGCCGTGCTGCATCGCTGGCGCGCTGCTCGCGCTGGCCGCTGTCCGGCGTCGATCGCGCGCCGTCGGGCCTGGGCTTCGTCGACCGCTTCCTCGGCGCGCGTGTTCGGCGTCGGCGCGCGGCGCGCTGATCGTGGTCATCGTTCGTGCTGGTCGCCGGCCTGACCACGCCTGCCGCGGCAGGATTGGTGGCAGAATGCCGCTGCTTGCGCCGCCGCTGGCGCAGCCGCGCTGGCGCTGCAAGCCGTGGCTGCCGCCGAGCGTGGGCGGAGCGGCTCGATTATTCCCGGCAAGTCGCCGCGGCCTGTGCCGCAAGCCGGTCGGCCAGAACAGGAGTCTAGGCACATGTGCGGAATCGTCGGCGTCGTCGCGCACACGCCGGTCAACCAGCTGCTGTACGACGGGCTGCTGCTGCTGCAGCACCGCGGGCAGGACGCGGCCGGCATCGTCACCAGCGACGGCCCGATGTTCCACATGTACAAGGGCCCGCGGCTACGTGCGCGACGTGTTCCGCACGCGCAACATGCGCGACCTCACGGGCAACGCCGGGCATCGGCCACTGCCGCTATCCGACCGCGGGCTCCGCGTCCTCGGAGCTCGAGTCGCAGCCGTTCTACGTCAACTCGCCGTTCGGCATCACGCTCGCGCACAACGGCAACCTGACCAACAGCGAGGCGCTGAAGCGCGAGCTCTTCCAGCTCGACTTCCGCCACGTCAACACCAATTCCGACTCGCGAGGTGCTGCTCAACGTGCTGGCGCTCGAGCTCGAGCGCGCGGCGCAGCACGCGCGGCTCGACGCCGACGCGATCTTCACCGCGGTCGCCGGCGTGCACAAGCGCTGCCGCGGCGCCTACGCGATCGTCGCGATGATCGCCGGCTACGGGTTGCTCGCGTTCCGCGATCCGTACGGCATCCGTCCGCTCATCGTCGGCGTGAACGAGGCGATGGGCGGCACCGAGTACCTCGTCGCGAGCGAGTCGGTCGCGCTCGAGGCGCTGGGCTTCTCCGTGCTGCGCGACGTCGCGCCCGGCGAGGCGATCTTCGTCGACCAGACCGGCACGCTTCCACGCGCGGCAGTGCGCCGAGAATCCGTCGCTCAATCCGTGCATCTTCGAGTTCGTCTACCTCGCGCGGCCGGACTCGGTGATCGACGGCACGTCGGTGTACGAGTCGCGGCTCAACATGGGCGGCGCAGCTCGCGCGACAAGATCCGCGGCATGCCCGAGGCGCAGGACATCGACGTCGTGATCCCGATTCCCGACTCGAGCCGGCCTTCCGCGCTGGAGCTCGCGAACACGCTCGGGCTCACGTATCGCGAGGGCTTCGTCAAGAACCGCTACATCGGCCGCACGTTCATCATGCCGGGGCAGGCGATGCGCAAGAAGAGCGTGCGCCAGAAGCTGAATCCGATCGGCATCGAGTTCAAGGACAAGGTCGTGCTGCTCGTCGACGATTCGATCGTGCGCGGCACGACGTCGCGCGAGATCGTGCAGATGGCGCGCGAGGCCGGCGCGCGCAAGGTGTACTTCGCGTCGGCGAGCCCGCCGGTGCGCTATCCCAACGTCTACGGCATCGACATGCCGAACCAGCGCGAGCTGTCGCCACCGGCCGCACCGAGGCCGAGATCGCGCGCGAGATCGGCGCCGACCTCCTGATCTACCAGGACCTCGACGCGCTGAAGGCGCGCGGTGCGCGCGGCCAATCCGAAGCTCACGGAATTCGAGGCGTCGTGCTTCGACGGCAAGTACATCACCGGCGACGTCACCGCCGACTACCTGTCGCAGCTCGCCGCCGAGCGCGACGAGGTGCGCGGCGAGGGCGACGATCTACTGCTCGAGGAAGAAAAGCAGGCGGGATAGCTGCCGCATGCGCAGGGGCGACATCAGCGAAGCACCATTCGGATGACGACCTGTTGAATGGCCCCCGACCACCGATCGCCGGAAGCGTGACGGATTGACGTCGCGTCGTTTTGGCCGGATACTGCTTGCAGCGCCGATTTGAACTGAAGCCTGAACCGGCTTCGCAGCTTGCGGGCGCTTAACAAATTCAGCTGTGCGACCTGAAAGTCGCTTAGGTGAGGCCGCCTAGCCAGTCAGCTTAATCTGGCAAAATGCAGCCCTCAGAGAGAAGTTCAGCACGCTTCGTGCGTGCGGAGTCCTAAGAGGCGAAAGCCTCTCGAGTGATTGTCTCAGGGGGATTCTTGTCCCCACAGGAGACCCGTCGTTCAGCCGACGGTAGCCGGGCGTGGACGAAATAACGTGGTCCACTCCGGAGGAGAAGCGGCAAGCCATCGAGTCGCTCAAACGACGTGGGTATCAGCCACGTCCGCTGAGACGGGTGAATATCCCGAAAGCCGGGCAACCCGATAGGTATCGCCCGCTGGGTATTCCGACCCTGCACGACCGCGCGATGCAAGCGTTGCATTTGCTCGCGCTCGAACCGGTGTCGGAGACGCTCGTCGATCGGAACTCCTATGGGTTTCGCTTAGCGCGCTCCACCGCCGATGCCATCCGCCAGTGTCACACGACACTGTCGGGACATGACAAGGCGCAGTGGATTCTGGAAGGTGATATCAAGGGCTGTTTCGATCATATCAGCCACGACTGGCTGCTCTCGAACGTCTGCATAGACAAAGAGATGCTCAGGAAGTGGTTGAAGGCCGGCTACATCGAGACGGGCAAGCTCTTCCCGACGGAGGCGGGAACGCCGCAAGGCGGCATCATCTCGCCGACGTTGGCGAACGTGACTTTGGATGGACTGGAGGCGGCACTGGAGACTCAGTTCGGGTCGAAGGGCAGCCGCCAGGCTGGAAAGACCAAGGTCAACTTGGTGCGGTATGCGGATGACTTCGTGATCACCGGAAGTTCACAAGAGCTTCTCGACCGTGAAGTCAAACCTCTGGTGGAACGCTTTCTCGCCACCAGAGGCCTGGAACTCTCGCAAGAGAAGACCAGGACGACGCATGTCGCGGAAGGGTTTGATTTCCTCGGTCAGAACGTGCGGAGTTTCGGCGGCAAGATCATTGTCACGCCGTCGAAGAAAAACATCCAAGCGTTCAAAGCCAAGGTTACTAACAAGTCCGTTGTTTGCCCTACACAAGTGGGTTTTTCTGGTCTATACTTCTTTGCATGAAGCCGCTGAAGGTCGATGGTCGAACGCTACCTCACGACACCTCGGAGATGATTCGGCGCTGGGCCGTGCGTCGGGTCAAAGCGGGCGAGAGTCCGAGCAGCGTGATGCAGAGCTACGGACTATGCCGTACCACGATTTATCCTTGGCTGCGGGCGGTAGAACGCGGCGGCGAGAAAGCATTACGCGCGCGCCAGCATCCGGGGCCGCAACCGAAGCTCACGCCGGTGCAGAAGTTGAAGGTACGGCGATGGATCAACGGCAAGGATCCGCGCCAGTACGGATTCGACTTTGGCCTCTGGACGCGGCAGATCGTGGCGGCACTGATCGAGCAGCGGTTCGGCATCAAGCTGGGGGTGACCGCGGTGGGACGGTTGTTGGCCGAGCTCGACATCACGCCCCAGAAGCCGCTGCGCCGAGCCTACGAGCGCGACCCGGCGGCGATCAAACGGTGGACGCAGGAGGCCTTTCCGAAGCTACGCGCCAGAGGCAAACGCCGCGGGGCGAAGATTTTCTTCCTGGACGAGGCAGGAGTGCGCTCGGATCAAGTCTTGGGACGCACTTGGGGCGTGCGCGGGCGCACGCCCGAGGTGCCGACCAGCGGCAAGCGGCAAAGCGTGAACGCGATCTCGACGGTCAATGCGCTGGGTGAGTTCTGGTTCGAGATCTACACCGAACGGCTGAACGCGACCAAGTTCGTCGAGTTGCTCGCGCACTTCATGCGCCGGCGCAAGAACCCGGTGCTGCTGGTCGTGGACAGCCATCCGGCGCATATTGCCAAGAGCGTGGCGCGTTACGTGCAGAGCTTGAAGGGTCGACTCGAATTGCACTTCCTGCCGGGGTATGCACCGGAGCTCAACCCGGACGAGTTTGTGTGGAACCATCTCAAGCGCCAGGGCGTGAGCAAGAAGCCGCTGCTCAAGAACGAATCGCTGCGCCAGCGCGTCAGTGCCGACTTGCTCGACATTCAATCGCGTCCGGACTTGGTGCGTTCCTTCTTCAAAGCGCCGACTGTAGCCTATACTACGGACTAGTTAGTAAGGAGATATTCGCGGAGAACAAAACCGCCAAGCAGGAGAACCTGATAGGCGTCTTGAACCCGGTCATCCGGGGCTGGGCGAACTATCACCGAGCGGCATGTGCCTCGAAGACCTACGCCTCGATCGATTCGTGGCTGTGGTGGAAGACGTGGCAGTGGGCGAAGCGCAGGCATCCCAACAAGAGCGCCGATTGGATCAAAGAGAAATACTTTGTGAGAACCGGTAGCCGAAGCTGGATGTTCACCGCGGAGTTCACGTGTGCAGAGGGAAAGCGAAAGCGGGTGACGCTCGCGAAAGCGAGCGACACGACGATCCGCCGACACACCAAGATCAAGGGCGACGCCAATCCCTTTGACCCTCGATGGGAGCCTTACTTCGAGGACCGACTCGGTCTGAAGATGCAAGGCGACATGAAGGGCAAGGCAAAGCTCTTGCGTCTTTGGTGGAGCCAGAGCAAGCGTTGTACACTATGCAACCAACTGATCACCAAGGAAACGGGGTGGAATGTCCACCATCGGTTCCCGAAGTGTGAAGGCGGTGCCGACAACTACGCTAATCTGGTCCTGCTGCACCCGAATTGCCACCGTCAACTTCATTCCGCTGGTTTGACGTTGGAGGGCCGGCCCCGGTAACAGGGGCTTTGCAGAGGCTTGAGCCGGGTGCGGGGAAACTCGCACGCCCGGTTCTAAGGGGGGGATGGCTCGGCAACGAGCTGTCCCTACCCGACAAAGCGAGCCGCAGCATCTCAGGGCCCGTTTAGCGCAAGCTGACGGGCCTTTCTGTTTGTGCGCCCGGCAGGGCGCACGTACTTGGAGGTGGAAGTCCTCTACACACTCGGCAAGGAGAAGTGTTAGCCGAACGGCAAGGGTGTCGCGGGTGACTGCGAATCTGGAGGAAGCTGTAGGCAAAGCGCTGGCCTGACGAACAGGAAGCGGATAGAGGCGACGTAGCGGGGTGAACAGGCAAATATCTGTAAAGCCCGATACTTGCACGGAACGCTGCGACGTAGATCCGACAGGCATAAGCGTGAAGGTGCGTGCGTCATACCCGGGGAGATCTGCACTGGTGCCTTGTGCTACTGACATCGAGAGGTGTTGGGATGCTGGTGCAGAAGTCAGCCGAGGCCATAGTAGGGGTCAGCATGACTCGAAGGGCCGAACGTGAAGTGCCGCGAGTAGGCGGCGGGAATCTCAAGGAAGCCGATGAAGGCAGAAGCTGATCGGGCAGATCAGGTGGGCGCAGCAGACACCGGACGGAATTCGGTGGTGGCTGCGGCTCGCGCCGAGGCGGACATGGCGACCCGTCTGCGGACGAAAGCGGAGGTAGCGACAACGAGTCTGATGGAAGCCGTAGTGGAACGCGGCAACTTGAGGCTCGCGTATCAGCGGGTGGTCGAGAACAAGGGTGCGGCGGGGGTGGATGAACTCACTGTGTCCGAGCTCAAAGATCATCTGAAACGACACTGGCCGACGCTACGAGCCAGACTGCTGACGGGCGATTACCAACCGGCGGCGGTGCGACGCGTGGACATCCCGAAGCCGCACCGGGGGACGCGCACGCTGGGCATTCCGACGGTGGTGGACCGACTGATTCAGCAGGCGTTGCATCAAGTGCTGCAATCGATATTTGAGCCGACCTTCTCGGCGGCGAGCTACGGCTTTCGTCCGGGCAGGAATGCGCATCAGGCGCTGCGCCAAGCGCGGCAGTATGTGGCGCAGGGTAAGCGCTGGGTGGTGGATATTGATCTGGAGCAGTTCTTCGACCGGGTCAACCACGATCTATTGATGAGCAAGCTGGCGACCAAGATCGATGATGCACGAGTGCTGACACTGATCCGGCGGTACCTCGAGGCGGGCATGATGGTGGACGGGTTAGTGCAGCCGCGAACGGAAGGCACGCCGCAAGGCGGCCCGCTGTCGCCGCTGCTGTCCAACATTCTGCTCACCGAGCTTGACCGGGAACTGGAGAGACGAGGCCACACCTTCTGCCGCTACGCGGACGACTGCAACATCTACGTCGGCAGCCAACGGGCGGGGGTGGGGCTGCTGCACAGTCTGACCGAGTTTCTGGCCGAGCGGCTCAAGCTCAAGGTGAATGCGGCCAAGAGTGCGGTGGCGCGGCCGTGGCAACGCAAGTTTCTAGGCTATAGCATGACGTGGCATCAGAAGCCGAAGCTGCGCATTGCGGCGTCCAGCCTCAAGCGACTGACGGAGAAGGTGAAGGCACTGTTGCGCGGTGCGCGAGGTCGCAACCTTGGCGCCACGATCCAAACGCTTAACCCGGTGCTACGCGGTTGGGCGGCCTACTTCAAGTTGGCCGAAACCAAGCGGGCATTGGAGGAGCGCGATGGCTGGATCCGGCATAAGTTACGCTGCATCCTGTGGCGACAGTGGAAGCGGCCGTATCGGCGCGCCCGCAACTTGATGAAACGCGGACTGACGGAGGAACGAGCCTGGCGCTCGGCCACCAACGGGCGCGGCCCGTGGTGGAATGCGGGCGCGAGTCACATGCACGCTGCCGTCCCGCAGTCCCGGTTCGATATGCTGGGGCTGGTGTCGCTGCTCGATACGGTGCAGCGCCTTCAGCGCGTTTCATGAACCGCCGTATGCGGAACCGCACGTACGGTGGTGTGGGAGGGCGACCGGGGTGACCCGGTCCCCTACCCGATTGGACGATGCCATGTCACGCAAAGCCGGCTTCACGACTTCGATACTGCACGCCGACCGCGACGCGCCCATCGAGCACGGTTCGCTGCACAAGCCGCTGCACCTCTCCGTCGCCTACGGCTATCGCGATGCTCGCGAGCTCGCCGCGGTGTTCCAGGGCAAGGCGCAGGGCTATGCCTACGGCCGGCAGGGCAATCCGACCGCTGCGGCGCTTGAGCAGAAGGTCAACCGCATGGAGCAGGGCGTGGCGACGGTGTGCTTCGGCACGGGCATGGCGGCCATCGGCGCGATCATGCTGGCGTTGTTGCGCGAGGGAGATCATGTCGTGTCCAGTGCGTTCCTTTTCGGCAACACCAACAGCCTGTTCAACACGATCGAGTCGCACGGCTCGCGGGTGAGCTTCGTCGACGCCACCGACGTCGCCGCGGTGCAGGCGGCGATTACGCCATCGACACGGATGGTGTTCGTCGAGACCATCGCCAATCCGCGCACGCAGGTCGCGGACCTGCGGCGCATCGGCGAGCTGTGTGCGGCGCGGGGTCTCATCTATATCGTCGACAATACGATGACTTCACCGTACCTTTTCGTGCCGAAAACCGTCGGCGCCAGCCTGGTGGTGAACGCACTGACCAAGTACATCGGCGGCCATGGCAACGCGCTGGGCGGCAGCATCACCGATACCGGCCTGTACGACTGGACACGCTATCCGAACATCTACGACAACTACAAGGGACCGAAGCCCGAGCTGTGGGGCATCACGCAGATCCGCAAGAAGGGGCTGCGTGACTGGGGCGGCACGCTCGCCGCCGAGCAGGCGCACCACATCGCCGTCGGCGCCGAGACGCTGGCGCTGCGTATGGAGCGCGCGTGCGCCAACGCGCAGGTGCTTGCCGAATTTCTCGCCGGCCACGCCCGCGTGCACGCGGTGTACTACCCCGGGCTCGCGTCGCATCCGCAGCACGCGCTGGCCAAGGAACTGTTCACGGCGGCCGGCGCGCTACTGTCCTTCGAGCTCGATCCCGCACTCGATTGTTTCGATTTTCTCAATCGCCTGGAGGTGGTCGTGCTGTCGTCTAACCTTGGCGATAACCGCACGCTGGCGATTCCCGTCGCGCACACGATTTTCCACGAGATGGGTGCCGCGCGGCGGGCCAGCATGGGCATCGCCGATTCGCTCATCCGCATCTCGGTGGGCATCGAGGATCGCGACGACCTTATCGCTGACTTCGCGCACGCGCTCGGCTGAACCGCCCGCCGCGCGCATTCAACTGCGCGGGGTGTTGCCCCGGTGCATGAGCCGATCGATGCCGACGACAAGCGGGATCCAGCCGATCCAGCGCAACAGGTCGATCCAATCGTCGTCCCAATGCCAGCGCTCGAAAAGATCGAAGGACATACCCATGTGGTCTTCGAGCCAACCGAATGCGCTGACCCACGCCACCATCACCGCCAGCGCCAGTCCCTGTGCGCGCGTGTGCTGTCCCACCGCTCGCCACATCGGAACGGCTACGAGGCCGCCGATGATGACGGCGTAGATCACGGCGCGCAGCCACGGAAAGCGCGTGAAGGTCGGCGCCAGAAACGGCTCCCCGCCAATCATCTTCGCCGCGGTCCAGCCCAGAACAGCGGCACCCAGCCACGTGATCGCGGGATAACGATCGACCAGCTTGAGCACGAGGGCACTGCCCCATACGACGATGGGTATGCTGATGGCAAGGCCGATCAGCACGAGCGTGAAACTCCCCTGTGCCGCACCGCCGACGGCGAGCACGTTGTCGATGCCCATCACGGCATCGGCGATGACGATCGTTCGAACCGCCGCTCCCAGCGTCGCTGCGGGAACCAGGCCCGCGGAATCTTTTTCCTGCGGGGCAGTGAGCTTCCAGCCGATCCACACCAGCGCCAGGCCGCCGACCAGCAGGAACCCGGGAATCTTGAGCAGCCACACGACGATGCCCGTGAGAAGCGCCCGCACCGCGATGGCGCCAGCCGTGCCCCAGAGGATGACCGCGCGCTGCTTGTCCTTGGGTACGTTGCGCGCCGCGATGCCGATGATGATTGCGTTGTCGCCGGCCAGCACGAGATCGATTAATACGATCGCAAGCAGCGCCGATAGCACATCGGGCTGCGCGGGTGTCAAGCTCGCCCCTGGTTTTCCATCACGCGCGCTTCGACTCCCGCCGTGTCGACCTGCAGATAGCTGGCGGCCCGATACCAGTCGGCCAGTACCCATCGCTCGCATTTGACGTTGTCGACGGTGAGCTCGTGGCGTGCGGGACGGTGGGTGTGGCCGTGAATGAGGCGCGTCACGCCGTGCTCGCGCATCGCGGCGACAACGGCGTCCGCATTGACGTCCATGAGGGCTTCGCTTTTCGCCGCAGAGGCGCGGCGGCTGCCGAAGCGTAGCGCGGCGGCGACCATGCGCCGCACGAAATACGGGCGCGCCAGCGTGCGGCGGCGTCGTTCGGGGTCTTTCCAGTACGCGCGATAGCGCTGGTAGGCCTCGTCGTCGGTGCACAGCAGGTCGCCGTGCATGAGCAGCGTGCGCGTGCCCTGCACGTCGTGAACGACAGTGTCGGGCAGCAGCGTCGCCCCGCAGGCCTGCGCGAAACGATCGCCAAGAAGGAAGTCCCGATTGCCGCATTGCAGATAGACCGGGATGCCGCGGGTGGGCAGTTCGGCCAGCCCGGCGGCGACGGCTGCCGCCATCGGTTCGCGCAACTGATCGTCGCCGAGCCAGGCGTCGAAAAGGTCACCCAGGACGTAGAGCGCCCCCGCCGTTCGTGCGGGGCCGTTGAGCAATGCGTGGAATGCAGCGACCAGATGCGGCCGCGCCGGCGACAGGTGCAAGTCGGAAATGAACAGCGTGGGGGCCATGGCCACAGCAACGCCGCGACAACGTCAGGGTGCGACTTCCGCTCGCTCGATGACGACATCCGACGTCGGGACGTCCTGATGGCCACCGCGACTGCCGGTGGGCACGCGGGCGATGTGGTCGACCACTTCCTTGCCGCCAACGACTTTTCCGAACACGCAGTAGCCCCAGCCGCTGGCGTTGGGTGCGCGGTGGTCGAGAAACGCATTGTCGGCAGCGTTGATGAAGAACTGCGCGGACGCCGAATGCGGATCGGATGTGCGCGCCATCGCTACGGTGTAGTGCGCATTCTTCAGCCCGTTGGTCGCCTCGTTCTCGACCGGAGGCTTGGAGGATTTCTGCTTGAAGTCGATGGCGAAGCCGCCGCCCTGGATCATGAATCCGTCGATGACGCGATGAAACAGCGTGTTGTCGTAGTGGCCGCTGCGGACGTAGTCGAGAAAGTTGGCGACGGTCTTGGGCGCGCGCGCCGCGTCGAGCTCGAGCGTGATCGCGCCGTGATTGGTGTGGAGGATGACCATGGGAACCTCACGGCGCGACGATCGTCGCGCTCTTGATCAGCACGAGTGTCTTCGGAACATCGGTGGGGAAACGCCCGCCCGGGCCGGTGGGCGTCGCCGCGATCTTGTTGACGACATCCATTCCATCGATAACCTTGCCGAACACCACGTAGCCGTAGCCTTGAGGCGATGCCTCGCGAAAGTTGAGCCGGCTGTTGTCGGCGACGTTGATGAAGAATTGCGCGTTGGCCGACTGCGGGTCGCTGGTGCGTGCCATCGATAGTGTGCCGGGAGTGTTGGACAGTCCGGCCTTCATGCTCGACTGCCCTTCATGCGGAATCGGCGGCAGCGGGGTCGGCTTTTCGGCGAAGTCGGCGGTGTAGCCGCCGGCCTGGATCATGAATCCCGGAATGACGCGATGGAACTGCGTGCCATCGAATTGCTTGGATTTCACGTAGGCCAGGAAGTGCTCGACGGTCTTCGGCGCGGCGTCGGGATAGAGCTCGACGCGTATCTTGCCGAGCGACGTGTCGAAATCGACCTGCGGATTGACGGCGTGAACCTGCGCGGCCGCGGCGAACGCCAGCGGTGCGGCGAGCATCAGTGCGATACGACGAAACATCGGCAACACTCCTTTGAGGGTCAGGGTGGGGATTGCCCGTGCGCGCGTGCGCCCGGTCATTTCTTGATCTTGGGCGGCGAAGGCGGCTTGGTTGCCGCGGGTTTGACCGCGACGGGCTTGGGCGGGGCAGCCGAGGGTGCGACGGCATAGAGCTCGCGCACCAGCACGAGCTTGGCCTGCGCGCTCTTGTTCGCCTTGTCGATCTTCAGTGCGCGGTCGTACTCGCTGCCGGCGAGCCGCACATAGATGTCGCCCAGATTCTCGTGCGCGATCGCATAGTCGGGATGCGCGGCGAGCGCGATCTGCAGCTCGGCGCGGGCACGTTCGTATTCGCCTTTTTGCGCCCAGATCACCGCCAGGTTATTGTGCGGCTCGGGCAGTTCGGGATAGTCCTCGGTCAGCCCCTGGAAGGTCGCGGTGGCGTCGTCGACCTCGCCCTGGTCGGTCTGCACGACGCCCTTCAGGAAGCGCGCCTGCGGATTGCGTGCGTCCGCCGCCAGCACGTCGTCGATCTTGACCATTGCCGTGGCGTACTCGCCGTCGTGGATCATGCGGGTGGCCTCGGCGAGCGTGGGCGTCAGCCCGGGTGGCGGCGGCGTCTTCGCGGGCCCGCCCGGGGCAAGGGGCGGCGCCGGCTGGGCGGCGGCGATACCGCATAGCAACATGAACAGGGTGACGGAAACGACTTGGGCAGTCATGCGGTGGCGATAATGCAGTATTGCGATAGTCTAGCAGAGAGGAACATCGTCCCCCACGCGAGGACCGCACCGGGGCCATCCCCTCCGGATTCGTGGACGACCCGCGAGGCGCAGGTATACACTTTGCGTCGGAGACGCGCATTCGCGGGTCAGGTGGCGATATCGACGTGTCACACTGAGATCTTTCGAACAGTTCCGGCAGCGGTGCGCAGAGCCAATCATTCTAGGAGGAATCATGAAACGCAAATCGCCTGAGTCGGCGAAAGCCGCAGCGCGAACGACCGCCAAATCCCGGCGGAAATTCCTGAAGGCCGCTACCGGCGCAGCTGCCGGCGGTGCGGCACTAGGTTTTCCTGCGATCGTTAAGTCCCAGTCGCCAGTCGTGTGGCGGTTTCAGAGCACGTGGCCGGCGAAAGACATCTTTCACGAGTACGCGCAGGACTACGCGCGCCGCGTCAACGAGATGGCGAACGGCAGATTGAGGCTCGACGTGCTGCCCGCGGGCGCAGTCGTCGGAGCGCTGCAGATGCAGGACGCCGTGAGCAGCGGCGTGCTCGACGGTGGCCACGGCGTCTGCGCGTACTGGTACGGCAAGAACAAGGCGTTCTCGCTGTTCGGGACCGCACCGTCGTTCGGCTGGAGGGCGAACGATCTGCTGGGCTGGTTCTACTACGGCGACGGCGAGAAGATGTACAACGAGCTCGTCAACGACATCCTCAAGGTCAACACGGTCGGATGGCTGACCGGGCCGATGCCGACTCAACCGTTGGGCTGGTTCAAGAAGCCCATCACCGACGCCGCGCAGTTCCAGAAGTTGAAATATCGGACGGTCGGCCTCGCAGCGGACCTGATGAACGAGCTGGGGGCCTCCGTCACCATCATCGGCGGCGCCGACATCGTGCCCGCGATGGACCGCGGCGTGCTCGACGCGGCTGAGTTCAACAATCCGTCATCCGACCTTGCGCTGGGCTTCCCCGACGTATCGAAGGTCTACATGGTCCAGAGCTTCCATCAGGACATGGAGTGCTTCGAGATCATCTTCAACAAGGCGAAGTACAACGCGTTGCCCAAGGAGATGCAGGCCGTCCTGCGTTACTCCGCCGAGGCTGCCTCCGCCGATATGTCGTGGAAGTGGCAGAAGCGCTATCCGGAGGACCTCGTCAAGATCGAGAAGGCAGGGGTCAAGGTCTACGAGACGCCAACATCCGTCCTCGAAGCGCAACTGGCAGCGTGGGACAAGGTGCTCGCGCGCTTGTCCAAGGAGAATCCTTTCTTTGGGCGGGTTGTCGAGTCGCAGAAAGCGTGGGCCAAGACGGTCGTCGGATACCGCGCCCAGTTCGAATCTCCGCGAGAGCTTGCCTCCAAGCATTTCCTGGGCCTGAACCGCGCCTGAGATCTTACCGAAAATCAGAATCGCCGCCGACAGGGTGATCCTCGTCATTCGACGGTCACCTTGTAGCGCGGACTTGACATGCCGGGAAGTGTCATTTCCCGGTGATATGGGGAATCTCGATCCAGTCAGCGCGGCGTCACGGGCGAGGGACGCGACATGCAGCGATACCTGTTGTTCATCGATGACCTGAGCACGTGGGTCGGCAAGACCTTCGCCTGGTGCATCCTGATACTTACCGCGGTCGTCTGCTACGACGTCGTCATGCGCTACGTCTTCAGCGCACCGACTGGCTGGGCCTACGACACCGAATACATCCTGTACGGCACGCTGTTCATGATGGCTGGCGCCTATACGTTGTCGCAAAACGCGCACGTCCGCGGCGATTTTATTTCACGACGGCTATCGCTCAAGGTCCGGGCGTCGATCGAGCTGGCCTGCCTGCTCCTCTTCTTCTTTCCGGGGATGCTCGCGCTGCTCTATTCCGGGTACGGCTACTTTCATCTCTCCTGGCTGGTGAACGAGCATAGCTCGTCCAGTCCGACCGGACCGCCGATCTATCCGTTCAAGGCCGTCATCCCGGTGGCCGCGATCTTCATGCTCCTTCAGGGAACAGTCGAGGTGGTGCGTTGTGTGATTGCGCTGCGCACCGGAAACGCGCCGCAGCGCCGCCGCGACGTCGATGAGCTGGAAAACGTGATTCTCGAAGAAGCAAAGGCCGGCAAGACGGCCGACGAGATCCTCAAGGATGTCGAGCATCACGGAGCAAAACGATGACCGATCCGCAAGTCGGCGTGATGATGCTCGGGCTTTTCGTCGCCACGATTTTTCTCGGATTCCCGATCGCTTTCACGCTCATCGCCCTGGGCGTTTTTTTTGGCTATTACGCGATGGGCGACAACATCTTCGAGCTGCTCGTGCAGCGTACCTTCGGCGTGATGTCGAACGATGTGCTGATCGCGGTGCCGCTGTTTCTGTTCATGGGTTACATGGTCGAGCGCTCGAATATCCTGGACCGATTGTTCCACAGCCTGCAGGTGTCGGCGAAGCACGTCCCGGCATCGCTTGCGGTGGCGACGCTCGCCACCTGCGCGCTGTTCGCGACGGCGACGGGCATCGTTGGCGCCGTCGTCACGCTAATGGGGCTCCTGGCGTTCCCGGCGATGCTGAAGGCCGGCTACGACGTCAAGCTGTCCGCGGGCGTCGTCGCTGCGGGCGGATGCCTCGGGATATTGATCCCGCCGAGCATCATGCTCATTCTCTATGGAGCGATGGCGGGTGTGTCGGTCGTACGGCTTTACGCGGGGGCCTTCGGGCCGGGATTCCTGCTTGCAGGCCTGTATATGGTGTACGTCATCGCGCGCGCGATCATCAATCCCCGGCTCGCGCCGAAGCTCCCGAAGGAGCAAACCGATATTCCGATGCGGAAGATGCTGCTTCTGGTGGCAACCTCATTCTTTCCACTGGCGTTCCTGATCCTCGCCGTGCTAGGCGCGATCCTGTTCGGTCTGGCCACCCCCAACGAAGCTGCGGCGTTCGGCGCGGCGGGGTCGATCCTGCTCGCGGTCGGCTACGGCCAGTTCAGCTTTGCGCGCCTGAAGGAAGCGGTCTTTCTCACCGCACGCACGGCCGCGATGGTCTGCTGGCTCTTCGTGGGATCCTGGACCTTCTCATCGGTGTTCTCGTATCTGGGCGGGCAGACCGTGATCGAGAATTTCGTGCTCGGCCTGAGCCTGACGCCGGTCACCTTCCTGCTGCTCGCCCAGTTCATCATCTTCCTGCTGGGATGGCCTCTCGAGTGGACCGAGATCATCATCATCTTCGTTCCGATCTTCCTTCCCCTGCTGAAGCACTTCGATATCGATCCCGTGTTCTTCGGCATCCTCGTCGCGCTCAACATCCAGACGTCGTTCCTGACGCCACCAATGGCGATGTCCTGCTACTACCTCAAGGGCGTCGCGCCGAAACACGTGACGTTGAACCAGATCTTCGCCGGTGCAATGCCATTTCTGTTCATGGTGTTCGTCACGATGTTCCTGGTCTACGTATTCCCGCAGATCGCGATGTGGCTTCCGGACCACATCTACAATTAGGAACCGTCCGCTTACGGCCTACGCTGGCTGGCGCTAATTCGCCGCGAGCCGCGCGATCGTCGCGTTGATCAGCTGGCGCGAAATGCTGACCGGACCGGGCAGCTGCGGCAGCGCGTCCAGCGTGAACCACCTCACGTCCGCGATTTCGGCGTCGCATGGCCGCGCTTCGCCGCTCACCCATTCCGCGTTGAACGCGATCATCAGCGAGTTGGGGAAAGGCCACGACTGGCTAGCGAAATAGCGAAGGTTGTCGACCTTGACGCCGACTTCCTCGAGCACCTCGCGATGAATGCAGTCTTCGATGGATTCACCCGGTTCGACGAAGCCGGCGAGCGCGCTGTACATCGCGTTCGGAAAACGGTTGGCGCGCGCGAGCAGAAGCTCGCGCCCGCGCGTCACCAGCACCATCATCGCCGGTGAAATGCGCGGGTAGACAACGAGTCCGCACGCGGGGCACTCCTTGGAGCGTTCGTCGGTCTTGTCGCGAGTCGGCGTTGCGCAGCGGCCGCAGTAGCGATGGTTGCGATGCCATTCCACGACCTGGAACGCGCGCCCGGCGAGCGCGAGGTGTCCCTCGGGAATCTGCAGGAACAGCGAGCGCAGCCCGCGCCACTGCCATCCATCGGCCTCGACCGCGTCGGCGCTCGCATGGATGGCGATGCAATCGACGCCGTCGAGGTTCCCCAGGTACAGGCGCGTTCCGTCGATGCCCATGGACATCGCATCGCGCAGCGTCGGCAGCGCCGGCGCCTCGGCCGCGCGTACCAGGATCTTGTCGTCGCGCCAGATACAACACAGCGTCGACGGTGGCAGCGAACTCGGCAGCGCGGTGCCGGGCGTGAACGCCGCCGGGGTGTTCATCTGCATGGCGATGTTGCGCTAGAGCGCGAGCGGCAGTACGCGCAGGCGCTTGCCGGTCGCGGCGGCGAGGGCGTTGGCCACCGCCGGCGCGATCACCGGCACGCCGGGCTCGCCGACGCCGGTCGGCTTTTCGGTCGACGGCGACGATGTGCACTTCCACCGCCGGCATCTCGTTGATGCGCAGCAGCGGATAGTCGTGGAAGTTCGGACTGCTCGACGACGCCGTCCTTGAGCGTGATCTCGCCGTACAGCGCCGCCGACAGGCCGAAGCCGATGCCGCCTTCCATCTGCGCCCGAATGATGTCGGGATTGACCGCGATGCCGCAGTCGACGGCGCAGACGACGCGGTCGACTTGGAAGCTGCCGTCGCTTTCGACGGTGACCTCCGCGACCTGCGCGACGAAGGTGTTGAACGACTCGTGCACGGCGATGCCGCGGCCGCGCTTCTCGCCCGCCTTGCCGGGCGCGAGCGGCGTGCCCCAGCCGGCCTTGCTCGCGGCGAGCTCGAGCACGCCGAGATGGCGCGGATGCTGCCGCCAGCAGCGCCTTGCGAAATGCGACCGGGTCCTTGCCCGCGGCGATCGCGAGCTCGTCGATGAAGGTCTCGGTGGAGAACGCGGTGTGCGTCGAGCCGACCGAGCGCCACCACAGCACCGGGACGCCGAGCTTGGGCGAATGCAGGTCGACCTGAAGATTGGGGATTGCGTAGGGCAGCGTCGACGCGCCTTCGACGCGGTGGCGTCGATGCCGTTCTTGACCATGCAGCTCTCGAACGGCGTGCCGGCGAGGATCGACTGGCCGACGATGCGGTGCTGCCAGCCGACGACGTTGCCGCCGGCGTCGAGGCCGGCGCTTATCGCGTGGAAGTACATCGGCCGGTAGATAGCCGCCGCGTCATGTCGTCCTCGCGCGTCCACACGAGCTTGACCGGGACGCCGACTTGCCGTTGATCAGCGCCGTGGCGATCGCACGCGCCTCGAGCACGTAGTCGGACGCGGGATTGGCGCGGCGGCCGAAGCTGCCGCCCGCGAACAGCATGTTGAGCTTGACCTGCTCGGGCTTCAGTCCGACGACCTGCGGCGACGGCGCCCTGGTCGACCGTCTGGAACTGCTCGCCGTTCCAGATCTCGCACGAGTCGGCGTCGAGCTTGCACCACGCAGTTCATGCGGCTCCATCGCCGCGTGCGCGAGATACGGGAAATTCGTAGGCGGCCGTCGAGCGTCTTCGCGGCGCCGGCGAGCGCCTTCGCCGCGTCGCCGTCGTTGCGCGCGACGTTGCCCGGCGTCGCCGCGAGCGCCTGTACTCGGCCATGATGTCGGCGGACGAGCCCTTGAACGCCTCGCGTCGTCCCATTCGATCTTCAGCGCGTCGCGGCCCTTCTTCGCGGCCCAGAACGTCGTCGGCGACGACGGCGACGCCGTTGGGCACCTCGACGACGTAGCGCACGCCGGGGACTGCCTTCGCCTCGTCGGCGTCGAACTTCGCGACGCTTGCCGCCGAAGCGCGGCGGATGCGCGACGACCGCGGTCAGCATGTCCGGCAGCTTGCACGTCCTGCGTGAAGCTGCGCGGTGCCGTTGCGACTTCGCGCTCGAGTCGGTGCGCGGCACGTGCTTGCCGATGTAGACGAAGTCCTTCGGGTCCTTGAGCTTCACCTCGGCGGCACCGGCTGCCGCCGCGCGGCGTCGGCGAGCTCGCCGAAGGTCGCCTTCTTGCCGCTCGCGTGCGTGAGCACGACGCCGTTCTTCACCTGCGATCGAGTCCGCCGGCACGTTCCAGCGCTTGGCGGCGGCGCGCGACGAGCATCGCGCGCGCGGCGGCGCCGGCCTGCGCGGTACTGCTCGAACGAGTTGGCCATCGCCGTCGAGCCGCCGGTGCCCTGCATCGGGCCCCACGAACAGGTTGTTGTAGAGCGTCGCGTCGGCAGGCGCGCCCTCGACGCGCACCTGCGACCACGCGGCGTCGAGCTCGTCGGCGACGAGCGTCGGCAGGCCGGTGTAGATGCCCTGGCCCATCTCGAGGTGCTTGACGAGCACCGTGACCGTGTTGTCGGTGCCGATGCGCACGAACGCGTTCGGTTGCGAGTCGCCGCCGGCACGGCGCGCGCCGCGGCCGGCGCCGCCATCTGCGCGAGGCTTTCCCGGGTAGATGCCCGAGCGTGAAGCCCGCGGCCACCGAGCTGTGCAGAAATGGCGCCGGCGCAGGTCCGGCGATGACGAGTCGGGCATGGTGATGACTCCGCGAGATGTGCCTACGCGCGTGGCGAAACGAATCCGACTCTCGGCGAAGTGGACGGAGTCATGCGCATGCGGATTCATCGGACGGCGTCCATGTCAGCCGAGCGACTTCGCCGCTTCCTTGATCGCGCGCGCGGATGCGCACGTAGGTCGCGCAGCGGCAGACGTTGCCCGCCATCGCCTCGTCGATGTCGGCGTCGGTCGGCCGCTTCTTCTTCGCGAGCAGCGCCGCCGCGGCCATCACCTGGCCCGACTGGCAGTAGCCGCATTGCGGCACGTCGAGCTTCTCCCACGCCGCCTGCACGGCCTTGCCTTCCTTCGAGTCTGAGGCCCTCGATGGTCGTGATCTCGACACCCGGCTTGAGCGCCGACAGCGGCATCACGCACGAGCGCGTCGGCTGGCCGTCGAGGTAGCACGGTGCACGCGCCGCACAGCGCCATGCCGCAGCCGTACTTGGTGCCGGTGAGGTTCAGGTTGTCGCGCAGGATCCACAGGAGCGGCGTGTCGCCGGGCACGTTCGGCGCGATGTCGACGCGTTCCTTGTTGACGAAGAGTGGGCATGATGCTCCAGGGGACAGACTGGGCCATGGCAGCGCGCTGCATGCCGCGACGGGTCGAGCACACATGCTAGGCGATTCCCGGACGCCGCGAAAGATCGCATGCAGCGCATGACCAACGCGACTCGGTCGATGTCCACGTCGCCAGCGGGTATAATCGCCCTGCGTTTGCCACGAGGATGCGTCATGGAAGCCGAGCAGACTCAACCTCCTCGCCAACTCGCTCGCCGACCTTGCGCAGCGCACCGCCGAGCTGCGGAGGTATCTTTGACTTCGACGTCAAGGCGGAGCGGCTCGCGGAAGTCGTCGCGCGAGCTCGAAGACCCGAAGATCTGGGACGACCCGAAGCGCGCGCAGGAGCTCGGCAAGGAGAAGAAAGCAGCTCGAGGGCGTCGTCGGCGACGCTGACCGAGCATCGCGCACGGAGCTCGCCGACAGCGCCGAGCTGTTCGAGCTCGCGCGCGCCGAGGACGACGACGCGACGCTGCGTCGCGCGTGGAAGCGCGACGTCGCGGAGCTCGAGCGCAGGTCGTCGGCGACCTCGAATTCCGCCGGATGTTCAACAATCCGATCGATCCCGACCAACTGCTTCATCGACATCCAGGCCGGCAGCGGCGGCACCGAGGCGCAGGACTGGGCGTCGATGCTCGATGCGCATGTACCTGCGCTACTGCGAGCGCAAGGGCTACACGACCGAGGTGCTCGAGGAGTCCGACGGCGAAGTCGCCGGCATCAAGAGCGCGTCGATCAAGGTCGAGGGCGACTACGCCTACGGCTACCTGCGCACCGAGATCGGCGTGCACCGCCTGGTGCGCAAGAGCCCGTTCGATTCCAACGCGCGCCGGCACACGTCGTTCGCCAGCGTGTTCGTCTACCCCGAGGTCGACGATTCGATCGAGGTCGAGATCAATCCGGCCGACCTGCGCATCGACACCTTCCGCGCGTCCGGCGCCGGCGGCCAGCACGTCAACAAGACCGACTCCGCGGTGCGCATCACGCACCTGCCGACCAACATCGTCGTGCAGTGCCAGAACGACCGCTCGCAGCACCGCAACCGCGCCGAGGCGATGGCGATGCTGAAGTCGCGAGCTCTACGAGCTCGAGCTGCGCAAGCGCCAGGCCGAGCAGCAGAAGCTCGAGGACTCCAAGACCGACATCGGCTGGGGCCACCAGATCCGCAGTCTACGTGCTCGACCAGTCGCGCATCAAGGACCTGCGCACCAACGTACGAAGTCGGCAACACGCAGGCGCGTGCTCGACGGCGATCTCGACGACTTCATCGCCGCGAGCCTGAAGCAGGGGGTGTGACGTGACCGATCCCAGACGAGCTGCCGGCGGCTGGTCCGGACGAGAACCAGATCATCGCCGAGCGCCGCGCCAAGCTCGCCGCGCTGCGCGCGCAGGGACACGCGTATCCCAACGACTTCCGCCGCGATGCGCTGGCCGCCGAGCTGCACGCGAAGTACGGCGCATCGAGCGGCGAACAACTCGACGCGGCACCGACCATCGTGGCGGTCGCCGGCCGCATGATGCTCAAGCGCGTGATGGGCAAGGCGAGCTTCGCCACGCTGCAGGACATGATCGGGCGCATCCAGCTCTACGTCACGCGCGACGCCGTCGGCGAGGCAGCGCTACGAGGCGTTCAAGCACTGGGACCTGGGCGACATCGTCGGCGCGACGGGGACGCTGTTCAAGACGCGGACCGGCGAGCTGTCGGTGAAGGTCACGGCATTGCGCCTGCTGTCCAAGGCGCTGCGGCCGCTGCCGGAGAAGTTCCACGGCCTCACCGACCAGGAGCAGAAGTACCGCCAGCGCTACGTCGACCTCATCACCAACCCGGAGTCGCGCGGCGTGTTCGTCGCGCGCTCGCAAATCGTGCAGGCGATCCGCGAGTTCTTCGTCGCGCGCGGCTACCTCGAGGTCGAGACGCCGATGATGCATCCGATTCCCGGCGGCGCGGCGGCGCGGCCGTTCGTGACGCATCACAACGCGCTCGACATGGAGCTGTACCTGCGCATCGCGCCCGAGCTGTATCTCAAGCGGCTCGTCGTCGGCGGCATCGAGAAGGTGTTCGAGATCAACCGCAACTTCCGCAACGAAGGCATCTCGACGCGGCACAATCCCGAGTTCACGATGCTCGAGTTCTACGAGGCGTATCCAGGATTACCACTACCTGATGGACCTGACCGAGGCGCTGCTGCGCGAAGTCGCGACCAAGGTGTTCGGCACGACAAGCATCGACTACCAGGGCAGCGTCGATCGACCTCGGCAAGCCGTTCGACCGGCTGACCATGGCGGAGGCGATCGCCAAGTACAACCCGGCCATGCCGCTGAGCGACCTGGCGCAAGCCCGAGTACCTCGAAAGCGCGCTGGACGCGCTCGACGTCGAGGTGCTGGCCAGCGACGGTTTGGGCATGCTGCAGCTCAAGCTGTTCGAGGCGACGACCGAGGCGAAGCTCGTGCAGCCGACTTCATCGTCGCGCATCCCGACCGACGTGTCGCCGCTGGCGCGCGCCAACGACGCGAACCCGGCGGTCACCGACCGCTTCGAGCTGTTCATCACCGGCCGCGAGATCGCCAACGGCTTCTCCGAGCTCAACGATCCCGAGGACCAGGCCGCACGCTTCGCGGCGCAGGTCGCGCGCCAAGGAGGCGGGCGACGAGGAGGCGATGTACTACGACGCCGACTACATCCGCGCGCTCGAGTACGGCCTGCCGCCGACGGCGGGCGAGGGCATCGGCATCGACCGGCTGGTGATGCTGCTGACCGACAGCGCGTCGATCCGCGACGTGATCCTGTTCCCGCAGCTCAAGCGCGGGAACTGACACGGCGCACCTTCGTCGACGCGGACCATGCCCGATCGGTTCAGCTCGTTCCGGGAGTTCTATCCGTTCTATCTGTCGGAGCACGGAACGCCGGCCTGCAGGCGACTGCATTTCGCCGGCACGTCGCTGGTGATCGGATGCTTGGTCGCGGCGATCGTTTCACACAACGCATGGTGGTTGCTGGCTGCGCCGTTGTGCGGCTATGGATTCGCCTGGTTCGGACACTTCTTTTTCGAACACAATCGTCCCGCGACATTTTCGCATCCGCTGTACAGCTTCGCAGGCGACTGGGTGATGTACCGGGATATGCTGTCCGGTCGCATACCGTTCTGATGGGACCGCTCGCCGGGGTCCGCGTCCTCGAGTTCGAGGCCATCGGCCCGGGCCCGTTCTGCGGCATGATGCTCGCCGACATGGGCGCCGACTCCTTGCTTGTCGACCGGACTGCCGATCCTCACCTCGGGCTCGAGCGCGAGCGGTGGTACGACGTGATGCTGCGCGGCCGGCGCTCGATCACGCTCGATCTCAAGACCGCTGACGGCGTGGCGGCGGCGCGGCTGCTCGCAGCGCGCGCAGACGCGCTCATCGAGGGATTCCGGCCCGGCGTGATGGAGCGCCTCGGGCTCGGTCCCGACGTCCTGCTCGCCGGCAATCCGAAGCTCGTCTACGGACGCATGACCGGTTGGGGGCAGGATGGTCCGCTCGCGTCGCGCGCCGGACACGACATCGACTACATCGCCTTGTCGGGCGCATTGCATGCGATCGGCCGCGCTGGCGACGCGCCCGTGCCGCCACTCAACCTGGTCGGCGATTTCGGTGGCGGCGGCATGCTGCTTGCATTCGGCGTGGCCTGTGCGCTATTCGAAGCCCGGCGTTCCGGGCGCGGACAGGTCGTCGACGCGGCGATGGTCGAGGGTGCGTCGCTGCTGACCACGATGTTCTGGGGCATGGCCGCTGGCGGACAATGGAGCGACGCACGCGGCGGCAACGTGCTGGACACGGGCGCCCCGTGGTACGACACCTACCAAACGGCGGATGGGGCCTACATCGCGGTCGGAGCGATTGAGCCCAAGTTCTACGCGGCGCTCCTCGATGGGCTAGGCCTCGCGAGCGAGGCGTTGCCCGCACAGCACGACCGCAGCGGCTGGCCGACGCTACGCCGGCGCTTCGCGCGCGTGCTGCGCAGCAAGTCCCGCGACGAATGGACCCGGATATTCGAGAGGACGGATGCGTGCGTGGCGCCGGTGCTGACATTCGCCGAATCGCAAGCGCACCCGCATGCGCGAGCACGCGGCGGCCACGTCACGGTGGGTGGCATTGCGCAGCCTTCACCTGCGCCAAAATTCTCGCGCACGCCGGGCGTCGTGCGCAGCGCGCCACCCGAGCGAGGCGCGGGCGGCGCTGCCGCGCTTGCCGACTGGGGCTTCGCGCCGCCCGAAATAGCGAAACTGCGCGCGCTCGGCCTCGGTTGCGGCGAAGACACCTATTGAGAATTACGAAACCGAGTGACACAGCATGTATGAATAGTGACGTCATCCCGGCGCAGGCCGGGATCCAATTTCAGTGGAAACGTAGGCGCCGCAACTTGGGCCCCGGCCGCCGCCGGGGCGACGTGGCTTGTGGCTGGCGTGTCACGTTGTTAGGTAAAGCTCAATAAGAGGATTCCGCCGCCGATTTGACTAATACCCCATAGGGGTATATGTTTGAATGGGTGAATTCAACGGGCACGATTGCGCCGATTGCCGCGGAGCCGCGCCGGGGCGTGACACCGGGCGTACGTTCCGATCGCGTCGAGCTCGGCCTCGACCGGCATGACCTGCGCCGCGTGCGCCGCGCGCATCGAAAAGGCGCTCAATCGCGTGCCCGGCGTGCAGGCCAGCGTCAACTTCGCGACCGAAACCGCGACGGCGGCTTCGACTCCGCGCAGGCCGACGCCGGCGCGCTGCTCGCCGCCGTCGAGCGCGCCGGCTACGACGGCCACCGTGCGCCGCGATCCGGAGCGCGACCGCGCACGACGAAGCCGCGCAAGGCGGCCGCTTACGCGACGCTCAGACGCGAATTCGCGATCTCCGCGGTGCTGACGCTGCCGTTGCTCGCGCAGATGGTCCCGATGCTCGGCCAGGGCGGCCTGTTCGGCATGCCCGCTCACGTCGAACTGCTCCCGCGCTGGCTGCAATTCGCTGCTGGCCACGCCGGTGCAGTTCTGGATCGGCCGCCGCTTCTACGTCGGCGCGTGGCACGCGCTGCGCGGCGGCGGCGCCAACATGGACGTGCTGATCGCGCTCGGCACGACGATGGCGTGGGCGTTCAGCGCGGTCGTCACCGTGCTCGGCCTGCACGAGCAGCACGTCTACTTCGAAGCCGGCGCCGCGGTGATCACGCTGGTGCTCCTCGGCAAGCTGCTCGAGGCGCGCGCGCAAGGCGGGCACGTCGGCGGCGCTCGAAGGCCTGCTGCGCTTGCAGCCCGCGGACGCGCACGTGTCGTGCGCGACGGCGACGATCGTCGACGTGCCGCTTGGCGAGGTCGTCGCCGGCGACCGCTTCGTCGTGCGCGCCGGCGAGAGCGTGCCGGTCGACGGCGATCGTGCGCGAGGGCACGTCGACGGTCGACGAGAGCATGCTCACCGGCGAGAGCACGCCGGTGGCCAAAGCGCCGGGCGACACGGTGTTCGCGGGCACGGTGAACCAGGACGGCCTGCTGACCTGCGAGGCCACGGGCGTCGGCAGCGTCGACGCTGCTCGCGGGCATCGTGCGCCTGGTCGCCGAAGCGCAGGGTTCGAAGGCGCCGATCCAGCGCCTGGCCGATCGCGTGTCCGGCATCTTCGTGCCGGTCGTGGTCGCTATCGCGCGTCGCTGACCTTCGTGCTGACCTGGTGGCTCGCGGGCGACGGCGCGACCGCAGCGCTGGTGCATGCGGTCGCCGTGCTCGTCATCGCCTGTCCGTGCGCGCTGGGTCTCGCGACGCCGACCGCGATCATGGTCGGCACCGGCCGCGGCGCGCAGACGCGGCATCCTGATCCGCAACGCGTCCGCGCTGGAGCAGGCAGGTCGCCTGCAGACGCTGATCGTCGACAAGACGGGCACGCTGACCGAGGGCAAGCCGGCCGTCGACCGACGTCGTCGCGTTCGACGGCGCGTCGCGCGCGCCGACGTGCTGCGCATCGCGGCGAGCGCTCGAGCAGGGCTCGACGCATCCGCTCGGCGCTGGCGATCCTCGCCGCCGCTGCGGACGAAGGCATCGCGCCGCAGCCGGTCGCGCGATTTCGCAGTCGATTCCCGGGCAGCGGCGTGCGCGCGCAGCATCGCGCGAGGACGCGGTACTCGTGCTGGCTCGCTCGGCATTCCTGCGGAAAACGGCATCGCGGTGCCCGGCGGAGATCACGCTGGGCGCTGCGGCAGCCGGGCAAGACGCATCGTCGGCGTCGCCGCGGCGGCGTCGCGCTCGGCGCGCTGCGCTCGCCGACGCGATCCGGCCGACGTCGGCGCAGGCCGTCGCACGCCTGCGCGACGGCCGGCATCGACGTCATCATGCTCACCGGCGACAACGCGGAGACGGCGCGCGCGGTCGCCAGCGAGCGTCGGCATCGCGCGATTTTCGCGCCGGCGTCCTGCCCGCGCGACAAGGCGCGACGCCGTGCGCGCGCTGCAAGGCGCGCGGCGTCGTGACCGGCATGGTCGGCGACGGCGTCAACGACGCGCCCGCGCTCGCGGCCGCCGACGTGAGCTTCGCGATCGGCGCGGGCTCCGACATCGCGATCGAGGCGGCCGACGTCACGCTGATCCGCAGCGACCTCAACGCGGTCGTCGACGCGATCCTGCTGTCGCGCGCGACGCTCGCCAAGATCCGGCAGAACCTGTTCTTCGCGTTCGCCTACAACGTGCTCGGCATTCCGCTCGCTGCCGTCGGCCTGCTCAATCCGGTGATCGCCGGCGCGGCGATGGCGGCGAGTTCGGTGTCGGTGGTCGGCAACGCGTTGCTGCTCAAGCGCTGGCGGCCGTCCGCAAATCGCTGAAGGAGTATCGATGATGAAACGATCACGACTGAACGTCCAAGGGCATGACGTGCGGCGGCTGCGTCGCGAGCGTCACGCGCGTGCTGAAGGCGGTTCCCGGCGTCGTCGACGTCGCGGTGACGCTGCGACGCCGGCGTCGGCCGAAGGTCGACGTTCGATCCCGCGCGCACCGGATGCCGCCGCGCTGCGCGTCGGCGATCGAGGACGCGGGCTATGACGTCGCGCGTAAGGCGAATACTTTGCGCAAGGGCGAAGTTTCGCAGCCCGCGCATCCGCTGGTGCGCGCGGACCGATCGGCGCCGCGCTGATCAAGCGCCTCAATCGCATCGAGGGCCAGGTGCGCGGGATCGGCGGATGATCGACGAGGACCGCTATTGCATCGACGTCCTGACGCAGGTGAGCGCGGTGCAGGCGGCGCTCGACGCGCTCGCGCTGCAGTTGCTCGAGCATCACCTGCACGGCTGCGTGCAGCACGCGGTCAAGTCGGGCGACGGCGAGCGCGCGATCGACGAGGCGCTGACGCGTGATCCGCAAGTTCGCGCGCTGAGCTTATCGCCGCCCGCTTGCGCACTGGAGCGGAGCCTCGTGCAACTACGGGCGGCGTTGCGCTCGATCCACTGCGCGAACGCGGCGAGGAACTTCTGCAGGAACTCGCGCGTGGCGATCGTTGGTGAGCGTGCCCTCGTCGTCGAACAGCGCGGCCGCTCGCCGATGTAGGCCTCCGGCTGCGGCATCGCCGGAACGTTGAGGAACACCAGCGACTGGCGCAGCGCATGATTCGCGCCGAACGCGCCGATCGCGCCCGGCGACACGCTGATCGACGCGCGCCGGGCTTGCCGCGACCATACGCTCTTGCCGTACGGGCGCGAGCCGACGTCGATCGCGTTCTTGAGCACGCCCGGGAACCGAGCGGTTGTACTCGGGCGTCACGAACAGCACCGCGTCGGCTGCCGCGACGCGTCGCTGAAGGCGACCGACGCGGCGGGCGGGATCGGCCTCGTCAGTCCTGGTTGTACAGCGGCAGCTCGCCGATCTCGACGATCTCGAGCTTGAGCGGCGGCGGCGCCATGGCGATCAGCGCGTTGGCGATCTTGCGGTTGAAGGATTCCTTGCGAAGGCTGCCGACGATGACGGCGACGTTGCGGGTGGTGCTCATGGAGATTCCTTTGCTTGAGTTAAGAGGGGGATGACGCGGTTCGGTGCGGCGCCGTGTCGGACACGAAGCGACGCCGCAAGTATAGACGTGACGCCTGGGGTGCACCGCCTCGCTTAGGTCAGGCGTCGCTGCCCGCGGATGGTGCGCCCGTTGCGCAGTGGCATAATTCGCGCTCGTCGGGGTGTAGCGCAGCCCGGTAGCGCGCTTGCTTTGGGAGCAAGATGTCGGAGGTTCAAATCCTCTCACCCCGACCACAATCCAGCAGCAGGTCGATCGCGTGCGATGCGTGGCATCGAGCTGGCCTGGTGCGCATTCCGAAGCCTGTCGGGCCGGGCGCCCGGCCGTACTCACAGTTGACAGCGTTGGCGCCACTCGTTGAGTGACTTGAATATGCGATTGCCGGATACTCGGCGCTGTTGCCAAGGATCGCCACGTCGATGGAGGCCTATTTCCAAGCGCTGATTGCCCTGCTCGCGATCGCCAATCCGGTCGGGGCGGCGCCTGTTTTTCTGGAGCTCGTCCGCGGCTTTAGTCGGGATCAAAAGCGCTCCGCGGCGTTGCGTGCATCCCTTGCCGTGTTCGCCATCCTCGCGGTCTCCGCCGTCGCCGGCCAGGCCATTCTTTCACTGTTCGGCATTTCGCTGCCAGCGTTTCGCACGGCTGGCGGCCTTGTCATCGTCCTCATGGGGCTCGAGATGCTGCGCGGCGAAACGACGCGGGTGCAACAGGACCCGGGCGATCCCGACGCGGCCGAAGGCGCGATTCTCGTTCCCTTCGCGATGCCGCTGGTCGCGGGTCCGGGCGCGATCACCACGGTGATCACGCTGGCGATAGCGCATCGCGCACCGAGCTTCCCGTTTGTCCCGTTCGTCGCGCTGGTCGGCAGCGCCGGCGTCGCCGTCGTTCTCTGGCTGATCCTTCTGCTGATGATCGGCAACGAGCGTCTGTTGGGCATGCGAGCCAAGCGTATCCTGACCCGGTTCATGGGATTGATATTGATCGCGATCGGCTTCCAGCTCGGGCTCGACGGCGTGCGCGAGTTCTTCGCGTCGCCTTGAGCGCGGGCGGCCGGAGACTGCCCCATTTCCGTCGAAGCACTTGCGGCGCCATGGAATGGCCGCATCTATCCGCGAGGTGGCACGGTCGCGACACGATGCGAGGGCGCCGCCATACCACGAAGGCTACTGATGAAGTCACTTGGCGGAAAACCTGAAGGCCTGCGCCTGGAGCGCGTGCAGGCCTCGGAGCGTTGGAGCGGCGGCGCGTTCCGAAACATCCATCCGATCCTGCCCCGTTTGCTTTCCCCGGAGGTCGTGGCCCCTAGCCTCAGCGAGTTTCTCTGCAGCGGCGACCGGCGCGTGCCCAGGGGACCGCTGCCATCCGTCAATCCGACCGCGACGTGGCTGCGCAAACCGGCGAGCGGGTTGCGCGCCACTTGGCTGGGTCATTCCACCGTGCTGGTCGAAATGGACGGGGTGCGCGTGCTGACCGACCCGGTTTGGGGGTCGCGCGCGTCACCTTCCCGTCTGGTCGGTCCGAAACGCTTCCAGCCCGTGCCCGTATCCTTGCATACGCTGCCGCCGATCGACGTCGTCGCCATTTCTCACGACCATTACGACCACCTCGACTATCCGACGATCCGCGAACTCGCGCGCAGTGCTGTTCCGTTCGTGACCTCGCTTGGCGTAGGTGCGCACCTCGAGGCGTGGGGCGTGCCGGCGCGGCGCATTACCGAGCTCGATTGGTGGCAGTCGCATACGTTGCCCGGCGTCGATGTGACGATCACCGCCGCGCCGTCGCAGCACTTCTCCGGTCGAGGGCTCAAGGACCGCAACGCGACGCTGTGGTCGTCGCTGGCCATCCGCTCGAAGCGGCACGCGGTGTTCTTCAGCGGCGATACCGGGCTGACAACCGAGTATGCGACGATCCGCGAGCGGCTCGGCCCCTTCGATCTGGTGATGCTGGAGGTTGGGGCGTTTCATCCGTCGTGGGGCCACATACACCTCGGTCCCGAAAATGCACTCGAGGCGCTGCAGCTGCTCGGGGGTGGCGCTTTCCTGCCCGTGCATTGGGGCACTTTCAGCCTCGCGATGCACGCGTGGGACCAGCCCGCCGAGACATTGCTGTCGCTGGGGCCGAAACGCGGTGCGCAGATTGTCATGCCGCGCCTCGGCGAGCCGGTCGAGCCCGCGCACGCGGAACGCGTTACGCCGTGGTGGCGTGCAGTTGATCTCGCCGAGGTCGGCACACCGGCCGTCGAGCCGCCGGCTATAAGCATGCCTAAGTCGACGCCTTGGCCCATCGACTAGCGTCTTGAATAGCGACAACTAGGGTACGTCTGTACTTGAACCAACGGTGCGGAGGAACCGATCGGAATGTGTCAGAATCGCGCCGACTTTGCGCGATGAAAGCCTGCAGTCAACGGCCTGGGCAGACGCGCAAACGTCGGCAGATACCTCGTCAACCTCGGAGCAACCGAAATGATCGTCGATCTTCGCACCTACACCATGGTCCCCGGGCGACTGAAGGCATTTCTCGCGATGTATGAGGCCGAGGGCCTGCCGGTTCAGCGCCGCCATCTGCCGACGCTGATCGGCTATTTCGTTACCGAAATCGGGACCCAGAATCAGGTCGTGCACTTGTGGGGATACGACAGCCTGGCCGAGCGCGAGCAGCGCCGGGCGGCCATGGAAGCGGATCCCGACTGGATTGCGTACCGTCAGAAAAGCGCTGCGGCGGGCAATGTGCAGTACCAGGAAAACAAGATACTCAAATCGGTATCGTTTTCGCCGCTCTAGTCCCCAGCTCTCGGCGTGAGGCTGCGAACGGGGCGACTGCGATCAATGCGCCGCGGGGCGGCCGGGTGTAAATGTTGACGTCATCCCGGCGCAGGCCGGGGACCAAATTCATATCCAGCGATTCGGCCCGGTCTGCGCCGGGGCGACGTCGCTTGCGGCTGGTCGTGTCACGTAGTCAGGTGAAGCTCAATAATTCGACAGTAGCGCCTTGACGCGCGCTGGCGGCCAGAGCGTCGAGTGTCGAGGCGATGTCGATTGACTCGCTTGGTGTCGCACCGGTCCAGTGTTCCCAGCCAAGGCGTACGAGATCGTGAAATGACTCGGCTTCGGCAAAGAATCCACCCGCCGGCGCGGTTTCAAGCAGTTCCCGCGTGGCGTCCCATCCAGTGCCGCGCTTTACTTCCAGCACGGGAGGGAACGAAGGCGACGTGTCGTTGAAATAGGTCGTGGTGATCGACCCCGCGTCGCCGGCAATGAACGCATGGCGGTGTCGGGCGGTGGCGAAGGTGCAGGAGATCTGCGCAAGTAACCCGCTCGCAAACTCCAGCGTCGCGATCGTCGTACTGTCCACGCCCGATTCTGCCCAACGCGACATGGCGTGAACGTAGCGCGGAGGCGCGCCGGCAATCGTTCGGACCAGACTGACGGGATAAGAACCCGCGTCCATCAATGCGCCACCCGCCAAACGAGGATCCATGCGGATATTCGCGGCATCAGTGAGAGGAAATCCGAACGAGGCCTGGATCAGTTGCACCCGGCCAATGGTGCCCCCGGCAAGCAGTTCCCGAAGCTTGAGTGTCTGAGGTTGTGCTCGATAGGGGTATGCCTCCACGAGGTAGACACCGCTCTGCTCGGCGGCGTCGAACATCGCTCGCGCCTCGGTGGCCGAGGCCGCCAGCGGTTTTTCGCAAAGGACATGCTTTCCAGCCTTAGCCGCGCGAATCGACCACTCCGCATGCAGATTGTTGGGCAGAGGAACGTACACCGCATCGATCTCGGGGTCTGCAAACAGCGCGTCATAGCTCGAATGAACGCGCGGTGTTCCCGTGTCGCGGGCAAACGCGGTTGCTCTTTGGACGTCGCGGCTCGCAACCGCCGCTATGGCAATCTTGGGCGATGGCCGTACCGCTTCGACGAACAAGCGTGCGATTCGGGCAGCACCTAGAACGCCAATACGCAGGGGGGCTGAGGGTTGCAATGCCAATCAGCCAGCAAACGCGCCTGTATGAGAAGCAACGGTCGCATTGTCACCATGCGTCCCTCGGGCGGGCTGCGGCATCAAAGCTTCGGCACCATCGATCAAGTGGCGGCCGTCCGGCCGTCGATCACGGCAACCATTTGCGCCACGCAGTCCTGGATATGCACGACAAGCGTTTGCTGTGCCGAACGCCAGTCGCGCGCTATGGCGCATTCGAGCAGGATGCGATGCTCGTCTGCCGAGATTTGTCCGCGAAAGATCGCCGCGATCATCTGGTAGCGCAGGTACTTGTCACAGATCGACGCGTACGTGTCGAGCAAAACGCGCGACCCGCATGCAGAAATCAGGGCAAAGTGAAACGCCGAATCGTACCGCCGCCAAGTCTCCGGCGAGGATGATTCCCCGCTGGCCATCCCTTTCTCCATCGCCGCAAGTTTGTGGTGCGCGGCGACTACGCGTCCTTCCCATTCGATGTCGCCCCGAGTGAAAGACTCTTGCATTCCGTGACATTCGAGGAGTTGCCGCATCGCTGCAATTTCGCGCAGATTGGGTGACGAAACGGACGTCACCTGGAAGCCTCGCGATCCTTCGGCCACGAGCAGACCTTCGGAGGCAAGGCGACTGAATAATTCCCGGAGCGTGCTGACACTGGTGCCGTAGGTATCCCGCATCCGGTCAAGAGTCAGCTTGCGCCCAGGTGAAAGGCGCCCAAGAACAATGTCGGCGCGAATGCGGCGATACGTCAGTTCGCCAACCGTTGCGGTTTGCGGCCGATCGGTCACGATTGATTCAATTGCCACGCGTTTGCTCTGCTCTTCCGGCGGTCGCCTTGAACGGATTTGCCGGCCCTGCACACTCATGTGATCGGCAAACCGTAGGACGATAATTGTATTTGCGCAAATTTTCATATTACCATACGCTTTCCTTTTCATACAATAATCCCTGGCTACTCCTCGTTTGCTGCTCGGTCGGCTAGCGAGGAAGCAGATGGTTGCGTGTCGCCGTCGCGATCGCCGGCGGTGACGGGGGCTCAATATGTCCAGAGGGTTGCTCGCTTTCGGAGCATGGCTGCGTCGTCGCGCGAACGATATTGCGGTCGCATTGATGGGCATCATGTTCATCTCATTTCTGCTTCAGATCGCGTTCCGCTATGTTCTGAATCAGCCGCTGGGTTGGACCGACGAAGTGACGGTGCTTTGCTGGGTGTGGATCGTGCTGTGGTGCGCTGCGTTCGTCTTGTCCGACCAAGAAGAAGTCCGCTTCGACATTTTCTATACGATGGTTTCGCCGAGAGGACAGCGAGTATTCACGGCGATCTCCAGCATCGCGTTCCTCATCCTTCTGCTGATATCACTACCTGCGAGCTGGAGCTACGTGGAATTCATGAAGCGCGAACATACTGCATATCTGCATATGCGCTTCGACTTTCTTTATTCAATCTTCGTCATTTTCGCCATCGCCAGTATCGTCAAGCATGCGCGAATCGCGTGGCGTGCGATTCTCGGCGCGCGGCCCGAGAAGGGCGCCATGACGGACGATGCGGTGTGACGATGCCTGGCCACTTCTCCCTTTGCGTCATCGTCCTGGTGCTGCTTGCGGTTCTGGGCCTGCCGATCGGTTTGTCAATGATCGGCGCCTCGATCTTCTACCTCCTTATCTCCGGCCTGGACCTCGGTACCGCCGCCGAGCAAATCCTGAACGGTCTGTTCAACAGCTATGTGTTACTGGCGGTCCCGCTGTTCATTCTGGCTGCCGATCTGATGAACACTGGCAGTCTGACCGACCGGCTTCTGAAATTCTGCCTTGTTCTAGTCGGACGATTCCGCGGCGGACTTGGACACGTCAACGTGGTGGCGAACATCATATTTGCCGGAATGTCCGGATCGGCGATCGCGGACGCCGTCGGCATCGGCAAAGTCATCATCGGGATGATGACTCGCGGTGGCAATTACCCAGTTGCATACGCTGGTGCGATTACGGCTTCCGCCGCCATTATCGGGCCGATCATCCCGCCGTCCATTCCGATGGTCATCTATGCGCTGGTTTCCGACACGTCGATCGGCTATCTGTTTCTCGGCGGCGTCGTCCCGGGGCTCCTGCTCGGCGTCGCCTTCATGATCACCAACACCGTGATCGCCCGCCGCAGGAACTATCCGGTAGAGCCTCCGGTTCCGATGCGTCAGATTCCGCGCGTCGCGCTCGATGCGTTTCCCGCGTTGATGCTGCCAGTCGTTCTCCTGTTCGGTATCTACGGCGGTGTCATGACGCCAACCGAGGGCGCCGCCGCCGCTGCCGCGTACGCGTTGCTTGCGTCGGCGCTCATCTATCGGGCCATGTCCTTGAAGCAGCTCTATGGCGTCCTGCTCTCCAGTGCCAGGTCGACGACTTCAGTCGGAATGCTGATCGCCGGTGCGCTGGTCTTCAATTACGTCGTCACCATCGAGAATGTGCCGCTATCGGTCCAGCACTTCGTCAACGGATTTCATCTCACATCCATAGGGTATCTGCTGCTGGTGAATGCCGTTCTATTGGTGCTCGGGTGTCTTTTGGAAGGTTCCACGATTCTGCTTGTTGTCATTCCCATACTGATTCCAACCGCCAAGGCACTTGGAATCGACCCCGTGCATTTCGGTGTGGTCGTCGTAGTCAACATCATGATCGGCCTGCTTACGCCGCCATTCGGGTTGCTGCTGTTCGTTGTCGCCAATATGACCAAGCAGCCGCTGATGTCCATCGTTCGAGAAGCGCTGCCATTTATCATCATGGCGATAGTCGTTCTGGCAATCATCACGCTCGTCCCGGAGACGATATTGTGGCTGCCGAGGCAAATGGGCTACAAAGGCTGAATCTTCTCTACCGGGCTTGCCTTCGCCTTCGGTACCCAGCGACTGCCCTCCGCGCCGGCTGTCAGGGCAGCAGCAGCGAGCCGAGTTGCCTCGCTGCGTCGTGCAGCGGACCAAAAAAGCGCTCGACCATTTCATCGCGGGCAACGAGTCTGCCCTGCAGGATTACGTTGATGCCGGCGACGCAGGTCCCCGAGGTATCCAGGACGGGGACCGCTAGCGTGCACAGGCGGAGCTCCATCAACTGGCTGGCAAACGCATGACCGGAGTCGCGAACGGCGGTCAAGATCGGAAGCAGTGCCTCGACGGAACTTGGCGTATGCGGGGTGAATGGATGGAACCGCGTCCGCGCCAGGTAGCGGTCGAGCTCCGCTGGCGGCAGATGCGCGAGCATCACGTGCCCGATCGATGTGCAGTACGCGGGCAGCCGGCGCCCGACGTTGAGGGTCGGCGACATGATGCGCGACGAAGTTGACCGCGCGAGATAGACGATGTCGTCGCCGTCCAGCGTGGCCAACGAGCACGCCTCGCGCAAGGACTCTCCCAGGTGATCGAGTATCGGCTGGGCCAGCACGACGATAGGTGATGCGGAAAGGTATCCGTGACTGAATGACAGCACGCGCGGGCGGAGGTAGAAGTGACGTGCATCGTCCTCGGCGACGAAACCGAGCGCCGCGAGCGTGTGCAGGCTGCGTCGCGCCGCCGCGCGTGGAATGCCCGTGCTGTGACTGACCTGCGCGATCGACATCCGGCGCTTCTTGCCCGAAAGCGACAGGAGCACCGCCAGCCCACGCGCCAGAGCAGTCACGAAACAAGGGTCGTCGCCGTGTCGGGCGATGGTTTCGGCGAGCAGTGGGTGAGGGTCAAACGCCACCCGCGGGGTGACAGCAGCGCTGGGCGCAGGCTGTTCGATCATGGGGTCATCACGGACATTGGCGTGATCTTGCATGGGCCCCTTCTTATTCGCATCCGACTGCAAGCGTTTCACCATGCGCCGAATTTCAACACCATCGAGCGTATACCGCCTACACGCCGGAATGCCAAGTATTTGTGCACCAAGCAACCGCAAAAAATGGGCGACTGGCGCACACTACATCGTAATGCGTCCTTGACGGATTGTCTCGCGAGAAACTATCGTCAGCTCAGTGGCGCGCGCGCAAATCGCCGAGAGCGGCAATCACGTCAGTCGCGCGTCGTGAGAGGCTGAGGACTCTTTGACGTCGAGCCGGCGAAGATCGGCCGCCGTGGAGTCGTGGCCCGAGGACGGGCACCGTGAAGCAGGAATTCTCGCTGGCGTACCTTACCGTTCAGCCGATGGCCCCCGCGCAGATGGTGGACGTCGCTGCGCGCGTCGGCTACGACTACGTCGGGTTGCGGATGACCCGCGTAACGCCGGACGAGGTGCTCCATCCGCTATCGACCGATCGCGCACTGCGGCGGGAAACGAAGGCGCGCCTGGACGATACCGGAGTTCGCGTCCACGACATCGAGTTGCTGCGCATGGACCCGACGCGTGATGCCGACCATTTTCTGCCATGCCTCGAAGCTGGCGCCGACCTGGGCGCACGCCACGCCATTTGCCAGCTTCCTGATCCTGACCGCGAGCGGGCGACCGAACGGTTCGCCCGCTTGTGCGATCTTGCGCGTCCGCTTGGCATCTTCGTCAGCCTCGAGTTCCCACACTGGACGGAGACCGGCAACCTATCCGAGGCGGCGCGGGTCGTGAGCAGCGTGAACCGGTCAAACGCTGGCATCTTGGTCGACATGCTCCATTTCGGACGCTCCGATTCGACCCTCGAAGAGCTCGAGAAGCTGCCGCGTGAGTGGTTTCGCTTCGCCCACGTGTGCGACGCCGCAAAGGAAGTGCCGCCGACGATGCCCGGGATCATCCGCACGGCCCGCGACGAGCGTCTTTTCCCTGGAGAAGGCGGCATCGCGGTGCGCGAGATACTGGCCCGGATGCCGCACCGGATACCTTACGCTCTGGAAATTCCCAGGGTCACACTGACGAGGGCCATCGGGCACGAGGAAGTCGCCCGTCTCGCGCTGCTTGTTGCCAAAAGCCATCTCGAAGGATTGGACGATCCGGTCCGCGCACCCGCCAGGCAGGTGGTCTCTGCCGAGACCCATGCCGGGCAGCGCGCTTCGGTTCCTGTCTTGCATCCCTGATCTTTCGCGCGTCAATAAACTTCTGAACGCCGATCCGCGTTTGACCGACGCTGTGGAGCGCGCTCGGCAGCGAGGACGTGTTGGCGTCGCTGAGCAAGCGCCGGGACCGCCCTTGTGACCTGTTGCGTTTGCATCGCGAGGTCGGGCGCACGTCTCTGATAACGATCCCCCGTGCGCGATGACCGTGCGGCACCTGCCGATCTACTTGATGCGAGCAGGCGAAGTCGGACAAAGTATTTTCAGTCGGCACAGGTCGCGTCCTACAGAGCCTTACGTACTCGATGACAACATAGTCGTCGCCCCGGCGGAGGCCGGGGCCCAAGGTGGATCTCCAAAATTGGATCCTGGCCTTCGCCGGGATGACGCGGATTATTTGATACGCTGCGTCACTCACTTCCGAAAACATCGGTAGTTGACTCCGTCTTGACAAACCATGACGCGTAAAGTCAACTCAAGCGGCAGATGTGGTGCACGCGTGGAGTATTCGACATGAGATTTCCGAATCTCTTCCAGCCGGGTCGGATCGGCTCGATGGAGTTGAAGAATCGGATCATCGGTTCACCCATGGAGCGGAATTATTGCACTGCGGAAGGCCGCGTCACGCAGCGCTATATCGACTACATGGAGGCGCGAGCCCGTGGCGGTGTGGGCATGATGTATACGGAAGCGACCTACGTCGATCCGCGCGGCAAGGGCCGCGAATTCCAGATGGGGCTGCATGACGACGACCTCATCCCGATGCTCGCGCGCCTTGTCGCTGCCGTGCATCGACACGACGGGCGCGTCGGCCCGGAACTCAACTACGGCGGACGTGTCGTCCATCCCGAGGTGAGCGGCCTCGAATCGTACGCACCTTCGGCGGTTCCGTATGCGGGTGCGGGCGGCTTCGTGCCGCGCCCGCTTGACCGCGAGTCGATGGCCGAGATCGCCAGGCGATTTGGCGACGCCGCACGCCGGGCCGTCGTGGCCGGCTGCGATTTCATCGGCATCCACGGGGCGCATGGCTATCTGCTGAGCCAGTTTCTCTCACCCTACTGCAACAAGCGTGACGACGAATTCGGCGGCAGCCTCGACGCCCGAATGCGATTTCCGCTGGAGATCATCGCCGCGGTCCGGCGCGCGGTCGGCAGCGAATTGCCGGTCGTTTACCGGATCAGCGGCGACGAGCATCACGAGAACGGCATCACGCTCACCGACGTGTGCGCGATCGCCCCGCGTCTAGTTGCGGCAGGCGTGGACCTGATCGACGTCTCGGCGGGCATGTACGAGACCAACTGGTGGATCACGCAGCCGATGGAGATGCCGCAGGGCGTCCTCGCGCCACTGGCGCGCGAGGTACGCAAGCACGTCGCGGTGCCCGTCAGTGTCTCCGGCAGGATCACCGATCCGAGCGTAGCGGAACACCTGATCGAGTCGGGCACGTCCGATTTCGTCACGCTGGGTCGCGCGTTGCACGCCGACCCCGCATTTCCGTTGAAAGCCCGTGAAGACCGGTTGGCCGAAATCTGCACATGCATCGCCTGCAATCAGGGCTGCAGCGACATGCATGCGCGCGGCGAGCCCATCGTGTGTCTCGTAAACACCACCACGGGACGCGAGCGCGAATACGCGATCCGGCCGGCGGCCGCGAGAAAGCGCGCTGTCGTCATCGGAGGTGGCCCGGCGGGGCTCGAGGCGGCGCGTGTGCTTGCACAGCGAGGACACCACGTCGTCGTGTTCGAGCGTGACGACGAGCCCGGCGGACAGTTGCTGCTGAACCGTCATGTGCCCGGCAGAGAGGAACTCGCGGGCCACCTGCCCTGGCTTGTCGCCGAGGTCCGCCGTGCCGGCGTCCGACTCGAACTGGGCGTGCCGGCGACCGCGGCCAGGGCGCTTGCCGAGAACCCCGATTTCGTGGTCGTCGCCACGGGTGCAGCGCTTGGCCTCCCCGCCGTGCCCGGAATTCTCGACAGCCCGGTCGTCGATGCTTACGAGATCCTGCGCCGGCCGATCGGCGGCATCGGGCGCGCGCTGGTGATCGGCGGGCACATCCGGGGCGTCGGCGTGGCGCGCGTCCTGGCTGCCAAAGGCGTCGAAGTCGTGCTGGTCGATATCGGGAGAGAACTGGTACCTGACATCGCGACCCGCTCGCGCCGCTTCCAGGCCGCGGCGCTCACCGACCACGCGAACGTCACGGTGCACCTCGGTACGACTGTCGAGGCGTTGAGTGAGGATGCAGCAATCCTGTGGAACGGCAACGAGCGCTGGGAGCTTGGCGGCATCGACCTTGTCGTCCCCACGCGCATGTTGCTCCCGGTAACCGCGGTCGCAGACGAGCTGTACGCGCTCGATGACGCGCCGCCGTTGTACCTGCTGGGTGACTGCGTCCAGCCCCGCACGGCGCTGGAAGCGATCCAGGACGCGGCGGTGCTGGCGCACAGACTATGACCCACCGCAGCCAACCGATGCCGGCAACCCTGGCCCGGGGATGCCTGTCGCGTTCGACGTCGCAGCGGGATACGCTCGCTGAGCGCGTCCGTCTGCACGCACTTTCCCTCGCGTCCGGTGGATCGACCGGCCTCTCGATAGCTCGTAATAGAACGGCGTTCCTAAGCGAGTTGTCACGCCTGAGGTTGTTGTGACAAAAACCTCGGGATCTGCGAAGATCATCAGGTCATCGACAGCAGACGGCGGCGTCGATCAATGAGTCGCACGCCGATGCCGTACGCGCACCGAATCGCGGGACGCACCGGCGTTGCTATCCGGAATCCTCGAGGATTCGAATCCAACGAGACACAATGGCCCCTTCCAATTCGCAACGGAGCCGGTAGACCGTGATCAAGAAGCCTATTTACATCCTGAACGGGCCTAACCTGAATCGTCTCGGTACCCGCGAGCCCGGTATCTACGGCAAGCTATCACTCGCCGAGATCGAGTCTCAGTGCCACGACGAAGCTCGAGACCAGCCGATCGTCTTTCGCCAGTCGAACAAAGAATCCGAACTGATCGACTGGATCCACGAGGCAACCGACAAGGGCGTCGGAATCATCATCAACCCCGCGGCCTACTCGTTCACGTCTATCGCGATGCTTGACGCGCTGAAGATGTTCCCCGGGCCCATCATTGAACTGCACATTTCGAATATTCATCGACGAGAAGAGCACTACCACCATTCTTTTGTATCGAAGATAGCTACTGCAGTTATCGCCGGCTTGGGCCCAAATGGATATCGGGTTGCCATTCACGCGATGAAAGAAATGTCGCTGTACCCAGACGAAGAGCGGCCTTTCAGAAACGAACGTTTTGAATAGCCGCTTGTTTCGTTCGGCTACCAGTCGCCATTGAGTCGGGCCTACTCGCGGCCTACCGCTTTTTGCGCAGTCGAATAGTGGGCGCGTGCTGTCAACGCACGTTTCGGCGCTCCCGACCGCGTTAAATTCTGTCCCGCAGAACATCGGTCCACAATATTGGCATCCTGCGCTACTGTGCCGTAGAATGACCCACGCAAACTACATCACGTGGTTTGGGTGTTGCGGAAGCCTGACCAGGGTTTCCGCCCTCGAAACAACGAGTGCTCTGGAACCTGGCGATTGCGAGTCGCAGATCGTCGCTGATGGAGCAACGTATACCGGAGAGGACCTTACAAAATGTCCGAAATCGAATCCCGGAAGGCGATTACCGCAGATCAGCAGCAGGAATTGGACGACTCGTTCGAACGCGCGAGCAAAGCTCTTGCGATCATCGAGGGCTACGACCAGGCACGCGTGGATAGGCTCTGTCAGGCGGTTGCCTGGGCGGTAGCGAACAAGCGGACTTTCACGCGTCTCGTCGATATGGGAATCGCCGAAAGCGGCCTCGGGGACCCGGTCAGCCGGATGGGCAAGCGAATGAAGATTCGCGGCGTACTTCGCGATGCGTTGCGCCAGAAGAGTGTCGGCATTATCGAGGAGTTGCCCGAGAAGGGGATCGTGAAATATGGCAAGCCGGTTGGGATCGTCGCCTGCATCGTCCCGACCACCAATCCGGACTTGACGCCCGCGGGGAACGCGATCTATGCGATCAAGGCTCGCGATGTCGTCATCTTCTCTCCGCATCCGCGTTCCAAGAAGACAACCTTCGAAACGATTCGTCTGATGCGCGCGGCGCTCGAGCGCGAAGGTGCGCCCGCCGATATTCTCCAGTGCCTGACGAGGGTCAACATCCCGATGTCCCAAGCCGTAATGGCGAGGGCGGATCTGATAGTGGCGACCGGTGGGCAGCCGATGGTCCGCGCGGCGTACAGCTCGGGCACACCCGCGTACGGGGTCGGCGCGGGCAACTCGACCATGATCATCGACGAGACCGCCAACGTCGAGGAGGCCGCCCGCAACACGCGATTGTCCAAGACGTCCGATTTCGGCTCAGGCTGTTCGGCCGACGGCAACCTGATCATCGAGACGAGCATCTTCGAGCGCATGCTTGCGCAGTTGCAAGTCGAGGGGGGTCACCTCGCATCGGAAGCGGAGAAAGCTGCGCTGCGCAACGTCATGTGGGATGGAGATGGACATCGCACCTCCAATACCGTCGCGATTGCGCCGCAACAGCTCGCCAAGATCGCCGGTTTTTCGATCGCGGCCGATCGCAAGTTCATCATCGTCCGCGGCGACGGCATTGGCACGGAGCATCCATTCTCCGGCGAGAAGCTGACCACCTTGCTTGCGGTCTATCGATACCAGGGCTTTGACGAAGCCCTGGCGATGATGCGCGCCATCTACGAGGTCGGTGGCAAGGGCCACTCCTGCGGTATCTACTCGTTCGACCCGAAGCACATCCACGCGCTTGCGCTGGCGGCACCGGTGAGCCGAATCATGGTGAGGCAGCCCCAATCCAAGGCCAATGCCGGAGCCTTCAACAACGGCATGCCGATGACGTCGAGTCTGGGCTGCGGTACGTGGGGCGGCAACATCGTTTCGGAGAACGTTCATCTCAAGCACTACCTCAATACAACGTGGGTGTCGGTCCCCATCAAGGAAGATTGCCCGTCCGACGAGGAGCTATTCGGCGTGTTCTACGATGCCGCCCTCGAAAGTGAGGAGAGCGAGCCCATAACGGCGTGATCGCACGCTGTCGCGCAAGCACGAAGGCGCTTCTAAAAAATCGCCGCGCACACGTGTCGGCGATCTGCTTGCGCTTCCCGCATCTATTACAATGTGCGTCATGGCGAAGAAGACTCCCGAAGAGATACTCGCAGGTGCATCCGACTGGTGGACCACTGCGATCATCGACATCCATCCGGGTGATATAGCCATTCGCGGCTATCCGATCCAGGAGCTGATCGGCCGCATCCGCTTCCCGGACATGATATGGCTGATGCTTCGCGGCGATCTGCCATCGCGCGGTCAGTCGGAGCTCCTCGAAGCGGCATTGGTGCCGGGTGTCGATCACGGGCCGCATGCCCCGTCGATCGCGATCGCGCGCATGGCGGTCACCTGCGGTTTGCCCGTGAATGGCGCGATGGCTTCCGCGATCAACGTATTGGACGATGTCCACGGCGGCGCAGGCCAGCAGTGCATGGAGCTTTATCGCGAGATCGACGCCGAAGCCGGGAGCGGCGGGGAGCTGGTGGAGGCTGCCACGACTTGCATCCAGCGCCACCGTGATGCGGGCGAAAAAATCGTTCCCGGATTCGGACATCGCTTCCATCCCGTCGATCCGAGAACCGCGCCGCTGTTCTCGCTGATTGCCAAGGCACAGGCTGAGGGTGTCGTGTCCGGGCGCTTTGCCGCGATCGGACGCTCGGCCGAAACCGCACTTTCGACCATCAAGAAGCGTCACCTCCCGATGAACATCGACGGCATCACGGCAGTCATTTTCTGCGAGTTGGGTTTCGAGCCGGAGCTCGGCCGTGGGCTGTTCATCCTGTCTCGCGCAGTGGGTATTCTCGCTCATGCCTGGGAACAAAAGCAGCAGGGCCGGCGCATCATGGGCCCCATGTCGACGGAGATTCCATACCGTTATAGCGGACCGGCGCGCCGCAGTTTGCCAACCGAGGCCGCCGCCACGAGCGACGATGAGTGAACCCTATTGGCTTGGGCTCGCGCCAAGGCGCACCAAGAACTGGAGAACGCAATGAACGACACGATAGCGAATCAGCTCGTCCACTATCTGGAAGCACGCGGCGTAGAGCATGTTTTCGGCCTTTGTGGCCATACGAACATTGCCGTGCTGGCGGCATTGTCGAAAAGCCGGATCAAATTCATCAATACGCGGCACGAGCAGATCGCCGCGCATGCCGCCGACGGCTACTCGCGAGCAAAGAAAGTGACTTCGGTTGTGCTGTCGCATCTCGGACCGGGACTCACCAACGCCGCGACCGGAGTCGCCAACGCGTCGCTCGACTCGGTGCCGATGGTCGTGATCGCCGGCGATGTGCCGACTCACTATCACGGCAAGCATCCGCACCAGGAGGTCAATCTGCACTCCGACGCGTCGCAGTACGAAATCTATCGCCCATTCGTCAAGCGCGCGTGGCGTGTCGACCAACCCCACCTGTTTCCCGAGATCATCGAGAAAGCCTTCACTCTTGCCGAAAGCGGTCGGCAAGGTCCGGTACTCGTCGATGTGCCCATGGACATCTTTTCGAAAGAGATCGACGTGGCGCTGTTCGAGCGGCTGAGACTCAACACGAAGACGTTGCACAAGCCGTCGATCGACGAAGAGACGGCGACCGAAATCGTGCGCAAGCTCCTGGCAGCGAAGCACCCTGTGCTCTATGTCGGCGGGGGCATCATGAGGGCTGACGCGACGGCTGAATTGCGCGAGTTCGTCGACCACCTTCAGATTCCCGTCGCGCACACCTTGATGGGCAAGGGTGCGCTGCCGGACGACCACCCGTTCGTGCTCGGAATGACCGGCTTCTGGGGAACACAATTCATCAACGATCAATGCCGGTCGGCCGACAGCATCCTTGCCCTGGGAACGCGGTTCTCGGAAGCGGACTGCAGTTCGTGGGAAGCCGAATATACCTTCAACTTTCCACCGACGAAGCTCATTCACATCGACATCGACCCGGCCGAGATCGGTCGCAACTATCCGGTCGAGATCGGCGCCGTCGCCGACCTCAAGCAAGCGCTAACCGTGCTCAACCGCGTTGCGCGCCGGATCGAACCGACTGGTGTCAAGCGGCCCGAAATCGCGAGCGCGATCGCGGCGTTCCGCGCCACCTTCGTCGCCAGCAATCGTGCATTCATGGAAAGCGGCGACTATCCGATGCGACCTGAACGAATCCTTGCCGACGTCCGCGATGTGCTGCCGAGGGATGCCTTCATTACCACCGACGTCGGCTGGAACAAGAACGGCGTCGGGCAGCAGTTCCCGGTCTACGAGCCGGCAACGATCTTCACCCCGGGCGGTTACGCGACCATGGGTTTCGGCGCGCCCGCGGCGATGGGCGCCAAGCTCGCACATCCGGATCGAGTGGTTGTCGCGCTGGTCGGTGACGGCGGCTTCGGTCAGAACCCGGCATTGCTCGCGACTGCTTTCGAGGAGGACATCGCGGTCGTGTGGGTCATCATGAATAACTTCGCCTTCGGAACGATCGCGGGCCTCGAGAAGGCACACTTTGGAACGACATTCGGCACCGTGTTTGAGAAGAACGGAAAGCCCTGGTCGCCGGACTATGCAGCCATCGCCAAGGCGTACGGTGTCGAGGGGATCAAGATCGGTTCCGCCGCCGAATTCAAGCCGGCGCTCGACCGCGCCATCAAGTCGGGAAAACCGTTCGTCATCGACGTCGTCATGCAGAATGAGCCAGTACCGACCGCCGGCCACTGGAACATCATGGACATCTATTCGCCAGGAAGGAAAGTGCATCATGTCGCGGTCGATACCGTTACCGCCGGGTGAACGAGCGTTGTTCGATGGAAATCGGATACAACACTTCCGACAACTCTGCGGTAGGGCCACTTTAGGCGCTCGTCGCAAAGACGGTCGCGACCCTCGGCATACGGCGCGCAGACGCGACGCCCGTGGGTTTAGTCGCAGAGTGCGGATTGTTGTCGTGACGGTCGCGAGACCCGCGCGGTAGGCATCAAAAGAAAAAGGGAAAGTCAGGCGGAGGAAACCTGACTCTCCATGGCGCACGTGTCGCCAGTACGCTAGCGCTCTGTCGGAACCTAGTTCAAGATCGTGATTGTGTTACAGGGTTGAAATCGCCGCTCACGGTCTCGCCGGCGACCTCTTCACGATTGTTCCGGAATTCCTTGCGGCGCTTTAGCCTCGCGCTCCAATTTGCGTGAACACGGCCTTCGTAGCGCTGCCCGAAGGGTGGGCTATTCGTGCCATTCGAGGGATCCTGACGCGGTCGACTGGAGTCACCGAACGGCAAACCAGCCGCAGCGGGGACCCCGTGGCGGCCGGCTTGGACCATGCCAAAGCTGCGCGCGTGTGCGCGCGCCCAATCCTTACTTCATTACTTGCACATTCACTGTCGACGTCAGCTGCTTCTGCACCCCGGCGTTGATGAAGTTGGCCGTGAACGTCAGCGGAACTGACGATCCCGCAGGCACGTTGTTGTCGATATCGGCCTTGTTGAAGGAGGCCTTCACCAAGTTACCACCCTGAACAGCGACTACGGCGTCAAACAGCGTTGTCGTCAGGGGGGTCTGGAGAGTCACGCGGCTGTTTGGGCCTTTGTCGAGCACATAGCCGGACGGCACATTCATCGAAACCGTGAGCGTCCCAGTCACGCCAGTAAATACACCGGTTGGCGACTGGAGATTCAGCGGGTTCGGAAAAATCGTCGCCGCACCGGGCATATCTTGCGGGGTCAGCGTAACAACTACTTTGCCGGTCGGGCGCGGATCGGTGCAGTCGTTGTAGAAGTACTCGCCGGCCCGGTTGAACGTGTACTGGAACGATTCGCCCGGGTTCAACTTGGGATTGAACAAACCCTCGAAGAACTGAGTTGCGCAATGCGGCTTTGCGTTGGGGTTGGTCGGGAACGTCGCGGCGCCGGGATTGAGGAATGTGACCGTCGTGCCGACAGCAACCGTCAGCGTGGACGGAACCATTGCACCCGTCGACGTGCTGTCCTTCGTAGCAGTCGCCGTACCGTTCGATCGAGCGAGCAGGATGGTGTTCGCCGGAACGAGCGCGCTGGCGGCCGTATTACCAACCGGACGACGGATGATCAGCGGCGGCGGCGTCGGTGCTTCGCTGCTTGCGGAGACTACATTGCCAGCAGCATCCTTATATTGCGCCGTGCCGCCGAGCTTGAACGCCCACAACGTGTCTCCCCCCGGCGGGTTATAAGGGATGCCCGTGCCTGTCGCCAAAACCGCGACGTATTGCTCGCCGCCGGCCATGTAGGTGATCACCCCCGAGCTCCCCGCTGCTCCCGTCTGGAACCGCCACAGCGGGTTGCCATTCGTCGCATCCATCGCCACGACATAGCCGTCGGTCTGGTCTAGGAACAAGAGGTCGGTCGCGGTCGTCAGCGGCGTGTTGTTGTGTGCCAGGTCCAAGCCCAATTCCTTCTGCCACACAATCTGATTGGTCGCCCCATTCAACGCGACGATACCGCCGGTTTGGTACTGGCCGGTCGCACGAAGGCCGTTGCTGCCCTCGCTGCGGTCATGCGCCGACGGGTTGGTCGCATAGGGAATGAAATACAGGCCGAGGTTCTGGCTGAACGAGTGTCCCGACCAGTCGGCACCGCCGTTCTGGCTGGGTGTCGAGAGCACCGGCAGATCCCAGGTCGCCTCGTTCATGCAGCCTTTGCGAGTGGGTCCGCTCAGGAAGGGGTTATCTGCTTCCAGGTAGTTGCCCGGCGTCAATGTCAGTTGCATCTGACCCGGATTGGCGGGGTCGGGTGAGGCTTGATACCCGTTGAAGTTGGGGACCGCTCGCTGCGGAAGACCCGGGATGTCCGAACCCAGGTTCTGGTACGCCACGCAGTCCGGAAGCCACGCTTGCTGAGGCGCGGACGGGTACGGTTGCGTCGGCCAGGAGAGTTGTCTCGAGTCCTGAGTGACGGCTCTTTCCTCGACGGGCAGGACCGGCAGGCCAGTGGTGCGATCCAGTACGAACGTCCTGCCCTGCTTGGTGCCGTAATAGATCACTTTTCTCAGCTGACCATTGATCGTCACGTCGGCTACCGTCGGGTTATTGGTGTTGTCCATATCCCATTGGCCGTGATGGAGCGACTGGAAGTGCCACTTGTATGCGCCGGTCTTCGCGTCCATTGCTACGAGCGAACTGGAAAACAGGTTGATGCCGGGACGCGTGGAAGAGTCCTGAGATGAGCCGCAGCTCCGCACGTTGCCGACGGCCCAGTAGACCATGTTGAGATCGGGATCGATGGCCGGGTGAATCCAGAACGACGCTCCAGCGGTGAGGGCGCACGTGTTCGGCGTATCGTTGGGAGTGACCTTGGTCGTCCAGGTGTCACCTGCGTTGTACGTAACGCCGTTGACGTCGGTGACTACCAATCCGGGTTTGGCTCCGCCCCAGAACGCCCAGACCATTGCACCGGTGGCGGCGTTAAGCGCAAAGCCAGCGTTGCGGTTGGCATCCGCCGAGCCTACGTAGACCAAGCCGTCGTAGTAAACCGTCGCGACCTTGCCGATATTGCCGAGCGTTGTTTCGCCTGAGCCGGCCGGCGGGGCGGGGACTACCGCCCAAATCTGCGCACCCGTATTTTGGTCCAGAGCGACCACCCTGTTGCCGGCTGCACTGGTGTAGACGCGGCCGCCACCCACCGAGACGCCGCGGCGCGTTGACGTCGGGCCGAACCCGCTGTTCGCGGTCGTCGGGTGCCACTTCCATTTGACCGCGCCCGTTGCGCCGTCGACAGCTATGACGTCGCCGTTAGGGGTGTCGGTGTATACGACGCCATCCACCGCGATGGGTGTGGTCTGCTGTCCCGTGTCGGTCGTTCCAGGGGACGCGGTCGGCGTGGTCGCCGGGACAGCCGAAGTGTGCACCATCCACGCCGGACCGAGGGTATTGATGTTGGACTTGTTGATTGCCGAGAGCGACGAATACTGTTGATTCCCTAGATTGCCGCCATTCTTCGGGAAATCCTGGTCGCCTGGCGTACAGCATGAATTAAGATCCTTCGCGCCCGCCATCGCGAGAGAAGACATCACCATCGCCCCGACAGCGAACAGCGACGACACTACGAGTTTCAATTTCATTCGAAGTCTCCTAAATATCGTAACAAAAGGCCGTTCGAGCCAAGGTGATGCCTTGTCGATACTGCGATGCTGCGATGTCAGTCGGAGGCCCGTCCCATGCCCATCGATGTGCACGGAAAGGGGTAACGGCTGATGGGTAACGCAGCGAAGGCTGCAACGCCATGACGCCATTTCGGCGCTTCAGCGCGAAGAATCCGCCACGGCGAATGCCGCTCGCAGATTCTTGCAATGACGCTTGGGTTCCTCCTTAACGTAACTACTGCTTCTCGCTGGCTATCCTGGTGCGGCGAGACTGTCCTGACGTGATGCGCTCGCTTCGTAACAAGATTTTCCGGCGGGCTTTCCGCCAAGCACATCTACCGATAGATTCGCCTAGCGTGATTCGTTGGTGTTTGCGAGTCACGTTCTTAAGAACAGAACGACGTTTCATATAATATTGTCGGCAAAGTATAGGAGGCTGACGGCGAAAGTCAAGCCCTGCGAGATCGATTCACGCGGGCAAGCGAACGTTGACGCACTCCGAGGCACCCAACATAATCTCGGTTTCCGAAACGCCGTTCCGATCCGACCGTCAGGCACCGAGCCTGCTGGCTCGGGGGCTACGAAACAACGCAGCGATTCACGCGCGTCCGTATCGTCGTCGGCCTCGAAAGCGGCGATTTCGCTCGTTTTCCAAGCATGAGAGAACCATGCGCCGCTCCACGCTCATCATCATCCTCATAGTGGCGATCGTAGCGTTGGTCCGTCTTTGGCCGGACAAATCGGCAAAAGGAGACGAGAACTCGTCAGCGTCCCCGCCCGCGAACCAACAGCGCGTGGCGGCTACTTCAGCGATCGAATCCACATCGGCGACGTTGCAAGCGCCCGTCGTCCGTGACGCGGCCACGCTGCAAACACCGGCAGTGCCGCAACGCGCCCCGATCAGAATCGATGTGCGGGTGCCGGCGACGGTGCATTCGGGGGAATCGTTTGAGGCCTCGGTGGATGTCGAAGCCAACGGCGGCATACAACAGCTCGCATTTTCCGTTACCTATAACAAAACCATTCTGCAACTGGTCGGATCCACCGAAGGAACGTTCGTGCAGCAGCACGGCGTTCCAGCCCGGTTCGGCGCCGAAGAGCCGAGCGACGGCAATATCCTCGTCAATCTGGAGGTCAACAATGGAGCGGCAATCGCGGGCTCGGGCAGCGTGGCTATCCTTCAGTTCCAGACGCTGAAAGCAGGCACTTCGCCCGTCACGGTGGACAGCATCACCTTCGTGGAAAGCGGCCGCCCCGGCACGTCGACGACCGACGCTGTTCACCAGGGTTTGGTCACCGTCGACTAGCCAGGCCGAATGCGGTGCCGTCGCGCAGCCCGGGCTCCGAGCTCGGCGTCTCGGATGAATATGTGAAGGAACAGAACGAAATACTGGTTTTTGGGATTCGTGGTCGGCGATCTCGAGATCTCGAGAAACGCCTCTACATACCGCGCTCCGCGGTCGCATATGGGAGACTCATCTACCTATCGGTATAGAGAACTTTCGATCGTCCGTTACGATAGAATATGCAGAGTCCGCCCGGATCGTCGGCTCATCAATTTCCGCGCGATGCGCAGGCACCGATGGAAAAGCAAGCATCATGAACAGACGATCGACCCGGTGGTTGGTGTCGACAGCGTGTATCGCGCTGGGCGTTGTCGGATGGATTTGGCTTTCGCGTGATCGCGAGGAGGCGAACGACTCGACGTCGGGACGAGCGGCGCCGCCGGCGCCCGCGGCGCAGCGCGGCGGTCCGAACCCACTGCAAACAAAAGATGATGTCGGCTCCAGCACGGAAGGCCGCGCCAGTACGGGTGCCACTCCAGTCCCGGCGGGCTCTCAGGCCACGATCAGCCCGGGTCTACTGTTGGGGTTTCAGGCGCCGTCCAGCGCGAAAACCGGCGAAGCCTTCGACGTGCATGTCGTACTCGACGGACGCCAGGCGATCGAGCGTATCGCTTTTGAAATCGACTACGATCCGACCCTGCTCCACGTGCGAACTTCGGAGGAGCTCGACTATTCTCAACGAGCTTCCGGCGAGCGCACATTTCTCATCCGAGACCAGTTGAGCGAACGGCGGGTCGTGGCTGTGATGGCGATGGGAGGGGACGTGTGGGGACCGGAGTACCGGGTGCGCGCTGCCGTCGCCCAGTTCGAAGCGCTGGCCCCGGGTTCGGCGCAAATCAGGATCTCGAATATCCAGGTAAATGATCGCACCGGTCGATCCATCGATTGGACGGCATCCGGTCAGGAGATGGCGATCGTCCTCAATTAAGCACCGAGTCGACGGGCCTTAGCAGCAAGCTTCTTCTCGCCGCGGCATCCAATCTCACGATCTGGCGGCGACGCGAGCGTGTGCCGCGCTAAGCGGGGCGTCGGGCTGACGAGCCTTGCGGCGGCCATGCTGGACGGAGCCATTTGGTAAAGTATTGCTATCGACAGGCGACGAGGAACTCGGTAGCATCCCCGGCGCAATGGCCGAGGCGCATTCCACAGAATAGAACACAATTTCATTGTCGCGAAAATTTACAATCGCCGGCGTGGCGGCCGAGGACCGATTCGCATTTCGTTGATTATAAAGATCGTTTCGTTTCATGGCTCGATACTTGCTATAACGCGGTCGCGCCTCGGGCCGCAATCTTCAGCCAAGCAAGTCTCCTTCGTTGGGCAAGAGTGTGGTTGGTACGGCGCATCCAGGCGAACATGCGCAAGCGAGGGCCAGGCGCGCAGGTTTCAAGATAGTCATCAGCATTTTGGAGGTATTCATCATGATGTTCCTACGCGTCGCATCTGCAGCATTAGGATTGCTTCTCGCGGTGCTCGCGGGGGCCGCCAACGCGACTCCTCAGTCTTATAATTACGCGCTCGATTTCATCTCCGGGCCGCTCAACGGGCAGCAGATCGCCGGCAATCTGTCGGTGGACGGCAACGATTGCCCGCTGGGAGTTTGCGTCGGAAACTTCGACCCCACGAACGTTGCAAAGACGCTGCTATCGTTGAATATCACCGTCGGCGGAGTTCCGTTCGCGATGAACAACGATACGGGATTCGGGTTCGGACCCTTTCCCGACGTGACGTTCGATGCGGCGGGCCATCTTAGTCAGATCGATTACCAGGGTGCGACGACTTTTGGCGGATTGCCGTACGTGCTTGACATGACCGGCGTGAACATTGGTGTCGATTTAGCTGCCTTCTATCAGGGCGTCCTCGGTTCCCCGACGAGCCTGGTAAGCCTCGCGGTCGTGCGATTAGCGCCGGAACCCGAAACGCTTCCGCTCGTCGGCATGGCTTTGGTCGGGTTCGTGATCGGACTGCGGCGCAAGGCATCCGCATCTGTCTAAACGGGAATATCGGGCATCCCTCCGGATACTGGTCTCCGCGCTGATTCGGCGACCATCCGGATGGGTCAGGCAGGCGTCCAAGTTCCCCAGCCGGTTTCCGGGTTTTCGATGCGTGCTGACGGAGTGATGCCGCGGAGCTCGAGGCCCGTTTGGCGTGATGGCCATGGTCCCTGGAAGCTCGTGGCACCTGATTGGAACCAGGTCGCTCGGTGGCTGTCGAACGCGCTTCCGGTTCGACGGGCTCGGGTTTGAAAGATCCATAGAAGCAAGCCCGGCGCCGTCCGCAAAGACGCACAGCGAAACTGATTTGTAACGAGTGTGCAATTGCTTGACATCGCTGTGTCCGAAATGCAAAATGGACCGGCGTTCTATTTTTTGAATGTGGTAACTATAGCAAGTAGCGCGCGGTACGCGCGAGAGCTTCGTCCGCCGATCCTGACGACTGTTGGCAGCGACCACGGCATTCGGATTCGGTAAGGATATTTGGAAATATTCAGCAGTAAATAGCGTCACTTGCAGGAGGAGTCATGAATAGGCAGCGGTTTCGCCAAGCCATTCTCACGGCTGGATTAGCGCTAAGCGCGATCAGCGTTGGTATCCAAAACGCCGAGGCGGCGCGAGGAGCGCCGTCGCTGGGCGCAACCAACGATTCTATTGAAACATTCACGTACGGGCCTTGCATTGGCCCATCGCTCTACCAGGCGGTGGACGGCACTTCGGCGTCCTATGCCAGTTGCTATCACAACTGGGGCCTTACTTTTGCCAATTCGGTGGTCATATTTTCCCGCACCGCAGCGGAGCGCAACGCTGCGCTGGGGCCCCCGATGGCCAATGGGACACCGGATCCCACCACCAACGTTGCGCAAGCCGGGCTTAAGCGCATCCTCCAGGCGGCGGGCGTTACGACGGTGACCATCACCGAAACCTCATCGAGCTTCCCGGGGCAAGGAAGCACCGTGGGCGCGATAGTTTTCCTCGATAACAGCGGCGATGTTCTATGGGATCACGGAAAGTCGGTCGGGACGGGCGCCGTTCCGACCACCACGTCCGCTTACGTTACGACGAACTACGTGGGCTTGCGCCAGTACCTGCGCGCGGGCGGTGGCTTCGTGGCCATCCACAACGCGGTAGGCGCTGAGCGCAACTGGAATTATTATGTTGGCCTGCTCGGCAATGCAAGCACCTACGATTCGGCCGCAATCCAGCCTGGCACGGTGCAGATCGAGACGGCCGATTCCTCGACCGCCGGTGTCGGTGCGCCGGGAACGCAGTTCGCGCTCGGTGCTGCCAGCGTCGGTGGTGATAGCTTCTACAATTTGGTCCCGTATCCGACCAACGTGAAGTATCTGGCGACGGTTCTGGAAGGCTCGCTTGCGACGAAGAAGTCGGTTCACCCGGGGCACGGCGTCTTTCATCCGGTCGCCTGGTGCCAGTACTACGACGGTGGTCGCTCATGGGTGACTACACTGGGTCAAGATCCCCGTTTGTGGGCGGACCTTACGCTACCGATCAACCAGCCCGGAGGAGCCAATTATTTCCCGGGCGCCGCTCAATTCCAGAGCATGGTCGTGAACGGAGTCTTGTCGGCAATGGGCAAAGTGCCTTTCTGCACCTGAAGCCGTCTAGCTGCATCCAAGTCACATAGCCTATCGCCACATATCAGTCGACGGAGGAATCATGAATTGGCAACAAGTTGGTAAAGGCATCATCGCAACTTCTCTCGCCTTGGGCGCCGCTGCGGCATTCGCGCAACAGGGCCCGGTCGAAACGTACCCCCAAGTACCGGTCACGACCGATGCCACCGCGCAGTCTATCGGGACCTTTAACTACGGGGTTTGCTCCACCTTCGGCAGCGACACGTCGTGCTACCACAACTGGGGTGTTGTCCGCGCGACACCGCCCAAGGTGCTGCTATACACGCGGACGGCCGGAGTGCGCCAAGCGAGCCTCGGGACGCCGCTCGCGGGCGGCCTTAATCCCCCGCTGGGCGCCGACAACAACACGCAGAAGGACATGATCCGTCTGCTGAACGCGCAAGGCATCGCGGTCGACTATACGGAAGACGTCCACTGCCTGACCGGTTTGACCCTGCCCGGTTCGACCAGTTGCACCGCCATGGGCAATCTCAACCAGTACGCTGCGCTGATCTTCTTCAGCACCAGCGAAGATGTGTTGTGGGACAACGGCAATGCGTTAGGGGCGCTTGCGGTATCGGGGAGCACGAAAGCATACCTCGATGCCGGGAGAACGGCCTTGCGTCAATATATGCGCGCGGGCGGCGGCTTTGTGGGTGTCAATTACGCCCTTGGGCAAAACGCGGATGAAGGAATTAGTGAGTTCGACTGGATCGCCGGCTTGCTGGGCAATGCCAACATATATGACTCTGCCGGCTTCCAGAACGGGACGATCGTGATTCAAGGAACCGATGCTTCAACGGCAGGTGTCGGCGGGCCCGGAACGCAGGTTCCCTTCCAAGACTCTTGGTTTACCTTGGTTCCGTATCCGAGGGACGTGAAGATCCTGGCCACTGTCGATGACAACACGCTCGCCGTTAAGAAGGCAGTAAGCCCTGGCTATGCGGTCCACCCGGTCGCGTGGTGCCACTACTATGACGGTGGTCGCGCGTGGATCACGAGTCTCGGTACCGACGCCAGCGCCACGTCAGACCTGACGACAACGCCGTCGCCGACCGTTCCAAACAGAGCGGCGTTCCAAAGTTTGCTTATCAACGGCATCAAATCGGCGATGGGGATGATTCCGTTCTGCACGTGACGTCAAGCGTACGACGCCTTCAGGGGTCATCGCTCGATTCTATAAAGTCTTCGGAGTTTTTCGATAATGCTGTCACTTGCAGGAGGAGTCATGAATAGGCAGCGGTTTCGCCAAGCCATTCTCACGGCTGGATTAGCGCTAAGCGCGATCAGCGTTGGTATCCAAAACGCCGAGGCGGCGCGAGGAGCGCCGTCGCTGGGCGCAACCAACGATTCTATTGAAACATTCACGTACGGGCCTTGCATTGGCCCATCGCTCTACCAGGCGGTGGACGGCACTTCGGCGTCCTATGCCAGTTGCTATCACAACTGGGGCCTTACTTTTGCCAATTCGGTGGTCATATTTTCCCGCACCGCAGCGGAGCGCAACGCTGCGCTGGGGCCCCCGATGGCCAATGGGACACCGGATCCCACCACCAACGTTGCGCAAGCCGGGCTTAAGCGCATCCTCCAGGCGGCGGGCGTTACGACGGTGACCATCACCGAAACCTCATCGAGCTTCCCGGGGCAAGGAAGCACCGTGGGCGCGATAGTTTTCCTCGATAACAGCGGCGATGTTCTATGGGATCACGGAAAGTCGGTCGGGACGGGCGCCGTTCCGACCACCACGTCCGCTTACGTTACGACGAACTACGTGGGCTTGCGCCAGTACCTGCGCGCGGGCGGTGGCTTCGTGGCCATCCACAACGCGGTAGGCGCTGAGCGCAACTGGAATTATTATGTTGGCCTGCTCGGCAATGCAAGCACCTACGATTCGGCCGCAATCCAGCCTGGCACGGTGCAGATCGAGACGGCCGATTCCTCGACCGCCGGTGTCGGTGCGCCGGGAACGCAGTTCGCGCTCGGTGCTGCCAGCGTCGGTGGTGATAGCTTCTACAATTTGGTCCCGTATCCGACCAACGTGAAGTATCTGGCGACGGTTCTGGAAGGCTCGCTTGCGACGAAGAAGTCGGTTCACCCGGGGCACGGCGTCTTTCATCCGGTCGCCTGGTGCCAGTACTACGACGGTGGTCGCTCATGGGTGACTACACTGGGTCAAGATCCCCGTTTGTGGGCGGACCTTACGCTACCGATCAACCAGCCCGGAGGAGCCAATTATTTCCCGGGCGCCGCTCAATTCCAGAGCATGGTCGTGAACGGAGTCTTGTCGGCAATGGGCAAAGTGCCTTTCTGCACCTGAAGCCGTCTAGCTGCATCCAAGTCACATAGCCTATCGCCACATATCAGTCGACGGAGGAATCATGAAATGGCAACAAGTTGGTAAAGTTATGATCGGAACTTCTCTCGCCTTGGGCTCCGCCGCGGCATCCGCGCAGCCTTACCCCGCAGTGCCGCGCCTTTACAATAACGTCGCGGAGTCGAAGGAGAACTACAACTACGGGATTTGCTCCACCTTTGGCAGCTCGCCCGAAGCCCTGTCGTGCTACCACAACTGGGGTGTGCAACGTGCGACCTCGACCCAGTTTCCCAATGGCAAGGTGCTGCTATTCACGCGGACGGCCGGACCGCGCCACGCCAGTCTTGGAACCGCACTGGCGCCAGGTCTCAATCCGCCACTGGGCTCCAACAACAACACGCAGAAGGACATTATCCGCCTGCTGAACGCAGAAGGTATCGCGGTCGACTATACGGAAGACGTCCGACAGCTGACCAATCTCAACCAGTACGCTGCGGTAGTCTTCTTCAGCAACAGTCGCGAGGCGCTGTGGAACCATGGCAACTATGTCGTCCCGTCAATGGCCGTGCCGACAAGTACGACCGCGCAGCTCGATTCAGCCAAAATCGCCTTGCGGCAATACATGCGCGCGGGCGGTGGTTTTGTTGGCTTTCATAACGCGTTTGGTACGGAATATAACTGGCATTGGTACGAGGGCTTGGTGGGCAATTCCAACTACTTTGACCATGGCGGATACCGAGCCGGGAACGTCGAGATAGCCGCTGTCGATCCTTCAACCGCAGGCGTCGGCCCGCCCGGGACGGAGTTTCCGTTCACGGACGAGTGGTACACCATGGTTCCGTTTCCCACGAACGTGAAGGTCCTGGCTAATCTCGATATAAGCACGCAGACCAGCCAATGTAATGGGTTACCTTGTTATTATGACTCTGGCAATCCGACGACGGGCGGCACCGGCCACGAGCCGATCACGTGGTGCCACTACTATGACGGCGGCCGCGCGTGGCTGACGGTGCTTGGTCATCAGGTGGACGCCACGTCCGACATCACGGTACCGGACCCCAACTTTCCGGGCAGGGCGCAGTTCCAAAGTATGCTTGTCAACGGCATCAAATCGGCGATGGGGCTGATACCGTTCTGCACCTGACGGTCTCGTGGCGATAGGCAACATCCCGTTCTGCACGTAGTACAGAGTCTAGTTACGCTGCAAACGTAGTCCGACGCCGGGTCGTCTAGCGATGAAACCATCGCCGGGCGCTCGGCGTCGATTTCTTTGGGTCGTGCGTTCCATCGAGATTTGCCCTCGCAAATCGCAGCGTATATCGGCTCCCGGTTCACCCGATGCGACGCGACGGCGAATGGTTTGAGGCGTCGGTGAGCATCGAAGGCGCTTGCGCGAGATGGGTCGCGGCGCACGCGCATAATTCAAGCTGATACGATTGGATTGGGTACCATGTTTCTTTACCGTACGGTCCGGGGCTCGACCCTTGGCAATGCAACACGCAATGTTGTTATTCCATCGACGTCCCCCAATGGGCTCCGCGACCGCCCCGGCATGCGCCGGACGGCGAGCCGATTTTTCCGCGCGCTAATCCTGTCGTCGCTGTTCTGCATTCCTGCGGCGTACGCCGCCGAAACGCCGCGTCAGATTGACTGGAAGGATCTGGTGGTAAGCCTGCCCGCGGCTGAGAATCCCTTTGCCAGCCTCTCGCCCGAACAAATCTACATGATTACCGATATCGGAGGGTTTCGCGCCCGCAGGGCACGCGGTGAAACTCTGCTGCCGCAGGAGGTCGAGATCGAGCGTACATCCATCGAGAAGCTCCAGAGCGCAGGCATTCCTATCGACTCGCTCTTGGCTCAACAGGAAACGGTGAGGAGGAAGCTCGAGCATATGGATGGCATGGCCAACCCATCGCTCGATGGCAAGCTGGTTCGCATGGCGGGTTATCCAGTGCCGGTCAAGTTCTTCGGCCGCCGGGTGACGGAGTTCCTTCTCGTTCCTTACGTCAGGCCTGACGCGCCGCCTCCGACGCCCAACCAGGTGGTATACGTAACGGGCGTCAAGCCCTTCGCGATCAAAGGGATGTCAGAGCAGATTTCGGTGACGGGCCGCATGTCAGCCAGCCCGAGCACAAAGAAGACTTATGTCGTCAACAAGGGAACGGAAGAGATCGAAGGCAGTTATGCGATGGACGCGACCGAGGTCGAGCCCTACAAGAAGTGAGGGCGATCGCGTCCGCGCGACCTAGGCGCGCAAGGCGGAGAAGCCTCGCTATAATTTTGTGTCAGCCCGATTGGGACTCACACCGCCGTCAGACGCAGATTTCGAATCCGTCGATCGGAAATGCAAATGGCAGGCATCGACGAGCTCCCGAAATACGGAAATTACATCGACGGTGGCGCGGTTGCCCCGTCGTCCAATCGCTATCTCCCGACTGAGAATCCGTTTTCAGGCGAGCAAGCGTTGTCCCCGATCTAGGAGGATGCCGTTTGTATCGATTCCGCGTCTCCCGACCGCCGCCGAGGTCACCCAGTCAGTCATCATCGTGGAACGCATCTCGTCAAATCCGAATTGTGATGCCATCGGCCAGCGACAGGCGGTAGATTCTATACGCGGGGATCAGACCGATCATCACCCCGCACGCTACGATCAACGTCATAAACTCAAACTCGGTGACCGACGGCCAGCGAAGCGTAATGAACAGCCCGAACTGCTGCTCCAGCCAAGGCCGGCCCACCCCTAGCCCAACGTACAGCGCGGCCAGTCCAAGCGCGACCCCGAGCAGCGTCAGAAAAGTCGCCTCCCCGAGCAGCAGCGCAAACACGTGCCACGGCCGCGCGCCGACCGCACGCAACACCGCCATTTCCCGACGACGTTCTCTGAGGCTCGTCAGAAGTGCAATCAGCATTCCGGCGAGCCCCATGACCACCACCAGAGCAGAGATCGCGATCAGGGTCTTCTCGGCCCCCGCCACGACCTCCCAGACTTCCAGCAGTGTCGCGCCCGGAAGTATCGCCGTGAGCGGCTCCTCTCGCCACTCGTTTACTTTGCGTTGCAGTAACAACGCGCCGCCGCGCGACTTAAGCCCCACCAGGAACGCGGTGATCGTGCGTTGCGACGCACCGCTCGACTCGGCGCCGTGGTGGCTATGATCGTGATCGTCCAGGCTGGCGCCTTGCGCCTCGCGTTGCTGCGCTGCCCGCCTTGCGGCCGCCAGGGGATCGCCGCCGTCCACCACCGATTCGTGCCGGTGCACGGCGTCCAAGCCTTCCAGCGAGATGTGAATCGCACGATCGACGGGGGTACCGGTACTCGCGAGAATTCCCACCACACGGAAAGGATGATTCTCGTGGAGCACGAAGGCCACGTCGCCGGAACCATGCGCGATGACGACTTGCTGTCCAATGCGATAACCTAGCGTCGACGCGACATCCGAGCCGAGGACCGCGCCATCCGCATCGGTAAAGCGACCTCCCTGCGTGAACTCGAGTTTGCGGTCTCGGCCAAACCGGTAATGGTCGAAGTAGTCCTGCGTAGTACCCAGCACGCGGAATCCGCGGTGCGAATCACCGAGCGACAGGGGAATAGTCCACGCGACCTCGGGCAGCGCGGCGATCCGCTGGTAGGTCTCCCAGCTTACGTTGTTGGTCGCGTTACCAATCCTGAACACCGACGCCAGCAGCAGATTTACGGAGCTCGTCCGAGCGCCGACAATGAGATCGGTCCCGGAGAGCGCGCTCGCGAACGTCTCCCGGGATTCCTGGCGAATGCGTTCCACGCCTAGCAGGAGAGCGACCGAAAGTGCAATCGACAGCGCCGTCAGCGCGGCAGTGAACCTGCGATCGCGAAGGCTTTTTATCGCTAATAGGAGAATCACCCGGCCTCCCGATCGACCGCGGTAACGCGAGACTCACCGGCACCGCGATTGAGCTGGCCAAATTCCACGGCGCGATCAAAGCGCGGAGCAAGCATTTCATCGTGCGTCACAAAGATCAGCGTCGTTCGTTCTCGCGCGCATTCACGAAACAGGAGGTCGAGGAATGCTGCCCGGCGATCCGAATCGAGCGATGACGTTGGCTCGTCTGCGAGCACGATCTCCGGTGCACCCATCAGCGCTCGGGCCGCGGCCACGCGCTGCTGCTCCCCGATGCTGAGCTCGGCTGCATGGCGGTGCAACATTTCATCGCCGCCAATGTCGAGGTGTCCCAGAAGCCGCGCAGCGGCCTCGGCAACGCTTGCGCCAGATCGCTCGCAGCGCTCGCGGCGTCGACTCGAAAAGGCGCAGGGCAGGCACACGTTTTCTTGCACCGAGAGATAAGGAATGAGGTTGAACATCTGAAAGATGACGCCGATGTGGTCGGCGCGGAAGCGATCGCGGGCGGCTCCGGTCAACGCGGCCAATTCATGCCCCAGGACACGCACCGAGCCGCTTTGCGCTGCCAGGATTCCCGCCAGCAGGCTCAGGAGGGTTGATTTCCCGCTGCCGCTCGGGCCACGCAACATTAGGCGCTCTCCGCGGGCGACGCGCAGCGAATCTATGGCTACGACGGCGGCTGCGGCCGCGCGCCACGAAAATCTCGCACCGGACAGTTCGATGACATCGGCTGTCGGCGCCGGATCATTTTCCGGGATACGCGACACGGCTCGCTCTTCCGATCTCATTGAGTCATCGCCCATCTATCCTAGAGCCGGCCCGCGCGAGCATCGCGTGCAGCAGTACACATTGGACCTCTGCTCCGCAATCATTGGCGTAGCGCGTCGCGCCGCTGGTTTTCCGGAACGCCACTCCCAGGACAAATTTCCGCTGACGACTGCCGCGCGCGCTGTGCCTCGGCACGACGTGCGCTCGCGCGGTCGCCCTCGTCGGCCGCGTTCGTTTCTATACTGCGCATTTTGATTACCGTCAACCAAGCGCTGGTGTGTCTGTCGCCGTTCGCCTGACCGCTTAGGGCAGTAAATTTTTGTTACACTGGCGATGCTGCTTGACATCGTTGCACCGTCCCGGAAATAAGTCGATATTCTATTTTTGGTTTTGACGTAGCCAGCGTTCCTCCCGGCAGCGTCCAGCGATGAAACCCCCGCAGGCGGTTGGTGTCTATTTCGTTGAGCTGCGCGGCTGTATCGGGTGCCACGCAAACACACGGAAGCCGGATGACAAAGACTGTATTTTTTAGCTTGTGTTGGTATTTGTCCCTGGTCTGGATGCCGGCTTACGCGGCCGACGCGCCCCGCCAGCTTACATGGGAGGATCTCGTCGTTGCGCTGCCGCCGGCCGAAAATCCGTTCGCCGGCCTCTCCGTTGAACAACTCGACCTGCTGGCCGACGTCGGGGCATTTCGTGATCGCAAGGCTCGCGGTGAAAAGCTCCTGCCACAGGAAATCGAGATCGAGAAAATGTCCTTGGCAAAGCTCCAGAAGATGAGCATCCCCATCGACGCGTTGCTCGCGAAGCGGGATGAAACCGCCAAGAAGCTTGAGGACCAGAAAAGCGTTGCCAACGCTTCTCTCAACGGCGAGCTGGTTCGCTTGCCCGGCTACCTGTTGCCAATTGAATTCTCGGGGAATCGGGTTACTGAGTTCCTGCTCGTTCCCTGGGTCGGCGCCTGCATCCACACCCCACCACCGCCGCCGAATCAGATCGTGTATGTAAAGTCGGACAAGCCCTACGAAATCAAGCGGACGTTCGATGCGGTTTGGGTAACGGGCCGCATGTTGGCGGGGGGGAGTACAAAGTCGGTCTATATCGAGGACGGATCGGCCGAGGTCGACAGTAGCTACTCCATTCAGGCGAGCAAGGTGGACCCATACCCGTGATCAGCATCTCATCGACCACGCGACAATGATGGTCATTGAAGCGGCCCATGACTGTGAATCGAAGCGGTCAGCGGCAACGAAACGATCGCTCACAACGCGCTGCGACCGGTCAGGTTGGCGAGGCGTGCGTGGCCCTCGGCGACAACTCACCTTGCGACGGTTGAAATGACATGGTCGACATGAACGCCAAGACTGTTGATGGTGTAACGCCGTTGATCGCGGCATTGTCGGCAGGCCAGCCCGAGGTGGTACGGCGGCTGCTCGACGCTAAGGTCGACGTGAACGCCAAACTGGGGGATGGCGTTACAGCGTTGATGGTGGCGGCGGCGAAGGGCGATCAGGACGCTGTGCAGGCGCTACTCGCCACGAACGCAGAAGTGAACGCCAAGATGAACAATGGCAGCACGGCATTGATGGCCGCGTCGCGGAAGGGCCACCACGAGGTGGTGCGGGCGCTGCTCGCAGCCAATGCCGAGGTCGACGCGCAGGGAGACGACGGTTTCACAGCGTTGCTCGTGGCGTCACAGGAGGGCCGACACGAGGTCGTACGTGCGCTCGTCGACGGCAGGGCCGATGTGAACGTCAAGGCGGATGATGGCGTCACGGCGTTGATCATGGCGTCGCAGGAAGGTCACCAGGAGGTGGTGCGCGTCCTGCTCGCCGCCAATGCCAATGTGGACGCTGCGACGAATAACGGCAACACGGCCTTGATGATGGCGTCGAATAATCGGCACCGAGAGGTGGTACGGGCGCTGCTCGATGCCAAGGCGGATGTCAACCTTAAAGCTGGGAATGGCAGCACAGCGTTGATGGTGGCGTCGGAGCGTGGCGACAAGGAGGTGGCACGACTGCTGATCGACGCCAAGGCCGATGTGAACGCGCAAGCGAGCACTGGCGTAACAGCGTTGATCATGGCGTCACAGCAAGGTCACCACGAGGTGGTGCGGGCGCTGCTCAATGCCAAGGTCGATGTAAACGCCAAAACGGGTAACACCGTGTCAGCATTGATGGCGGCATCGGAGAATGGCCACCGAAGGGTGGTTCGACTCCTCAGAACCCGGGGAGCACTCGTCTAGAATTCCTGCATCTCACTCGCGGCGTGCTTACATGAGAGGCCTGCTTGATTTTCGCCTCGATACGGTCCGTGTGTCCCCCGGTAAGGTCTTGCGATACCGACGAAGCTCATTCTCTACAAGAGCGTGCCCGTCTTAAGCATTCAGGCGCAAATCAACGTGATCGATGTCGTGTCTCAAATCTCGCAATCACGTACAGCGGCGGAGCGTCGCACGGCTCTCCGCAGAATCGCCCTGAACTTCAAACTTTTTGATTGTGGTTTTCGCGGTGGTCACAAACGTGAACGCATACTTCCCTGCGCCGGGGACCATCTGCCGTCCTTTGAATTCATAATCCGCGGTGAAGACTTTCATCAGCCTGCCATTGAACAAGTATTTGATCGAAACATCCTTGTCCGCTAACGACAGGGTGAAGATCAAGGGATAGGCGTCTTTAACCGATGTGCCCGTCACTTCGACACAGAAGATTTTCTCCCCCGTAAAAGGCTCATCATGAGTTAATTCGATAGTTTGACCGTAGCTTGGGGCTGAGACAGTCAAGAGAACTGCGATAAGCAACACCGTTCGACTGATCATGGAGGTCCTCGTTTTCTCTGCATAACGTGAAGGGTGCGATAGGCCCTAGTCACGATTCTCGACGCCAAGGTGCGCGAGATGACGCTTGCAGTGTCATTGAAGCGACGCGTGGGCGCAGCGTCGAACTTCACTGAACCGCCGCCATCGCTGTCTGGCCGGTAAGGTCGGTTCGATTCAATAGATCAGGATTTCGGTACTGCCAGTGCCGATTCGGTCTGGTCCTTTCCAGACTGGGTTCCCTGTCGCGCCCGGTCCCGTCCACCATCCGTTGATGGCGAGGCGCTTGCCGTGAGCGTACGGTGAAACACGAGTCACGAAATGCGCCGATTCCGGCCCCACGTTGAAAAGCCATAGCGTATTGAAGGCCGGCGGCAGATAGGACGCCATTGGGCACCAGTACAACGCGCCGCCCCACTCCGACCGCCAATCCTTTGCCAGATGCCACACATAAGCGACTTGACGATTGAAATTTGCGCCGCTGTCCGATGCATCATTGTGAGGAAGAGAATGGTCGCCTGGAAGGTACCAGCTCGCCTAGACCTCAGCCGGCCCAAGACAGGACCGACCGGACAACCGCGTCACCCACGTCTTCGTGTTCGACGAGTCGAATACCTTGGAGCAGAAGGCGAGGTCCGCCGGATACTGATCGGGGTTGAACAGATTGTGATGATGATAGCTAAAGTTCATGTGCTTCCGCTTGCGGTCACGTAGGCTTGATTCAATAGATCAGGATTTCCGTGCTGCCAGTGCCCATTCGGTCCGGTCCTTTCCAGACCGGGTCCCCTGTCGGGGTCATTCCCGTCCACCATCCATTGATGACGAGGCGCTTGCCTTGGGCGTACGGTGAGACATGAGTCACAAAGTGGGTCGATTCCGGCCCCACGTTGAAAAGATATAGCGCGTTGAAGGCCGGCGGCAGGTAGGATGCCTTCGGGACCCAGTAGAATGCGCCGCCCCACTCCGACCGCCAATCCTTCGCCAGATGCCACACGAAGGCGAGTTGACGAATGTAATGCTTGCCGGTGGTCACGTTATCATTGTGAGGGAGCGAATGGTCGCCTGGGAGGTAGCAGCTCGCGGAGACCTCCGCCGGTCCAAGACAGGACCGACCGGACAACCGCGTCGCCCACGCCTTCGAACTCGACGAACCGAATACCTTGGAGCACCAGGCGACGTCCGCCGGAAACTGATCGGGGTTGTAGAGATTGTGATGATGATAGCAAAACTTCTCCGCATAGTTCTCGAACAGACGCCAAGTGGTTACGCTGTCGAGACTACGATACATCCGCTCGGCAAAGTCCGGCTCGAAGGCGTCTCGTATCGCGACTAGCCCGCCGGCCGCCAGCCGCGGGATAGCGTCCGTCAACGCTGACCCCGGTCCGCGCAGCGATGGACGTAGAAAGTTTTCGATTGAGAGGAGGCTCGGGTCCGCTGCAGCCTGCGCGTCGACATCGGTGGTCGGCGCGATGGGGGCGCCCAGTGCGACCGCATCCACTTTGGTCACCTTGCGCCGTACCTGCTCCATGTCGAGCGCTCGCGTAGCGCCCAGCACCTCGTCCAGCGTCCTGGCCTCCAGCGCGCCCGCTTTGGCATAGACGATGATGTTTCTGCGGAAGATCATCAGCGTCGGTGTCGAACGGATATTGAACTGCGCGCCGATCGCCTGCTGATCCTCGGTATTGACCTTCGCGAACAAAACATCGGGGTTCCGGGCCGCGGCGGCGGCAAAGGTCGGCGCGAACGCGCGACAAGGCACGGACGATGGCGCCCAGAAATCGACGACTGCAAATGGATGGCCGTTGATCGACGCTGCGAAATTCTGTTCGGTGAGTTCGATAACGCCCGGGGTGTCGGCCGACATGGGTTTTCGTTCCTTCAGGAGCCGGCGCGACAGCGAAACGATTGGCTGTGTCGCACCAAGCGAGCGATGGGGGATAAACGGGCGTACTTCCATTCCATGCTCGTTGCGCCCTAGCGCGATTTAGCTGTCGCTCGAGTCTCTACGCGTGTTTCCTTCCGTACGGCAGTGACGGCCTCATCGATCAGCGCCTGCAGCTGGGTACTCGACACCAACGAGGATAAAACTTCCAATCAATTCAGAGAAGTCTAAGTGAACTCATTTGAATTGCGGTCCTGCCAGCCAACTCACCAGCGAGTAACGAACGCCGGTCTTCACCGGGCAGACGTTGTGACACATGAACGACGGGAACACTATCATCGATCCCTGATCTTTGGGGGCCACAAACTCCGGATAGATGATCAATTCTCCACCGGTGTAGTCTTCAGGAGCCGACAATTGAACAGTCAAGCTCAATTTACGTTCCGTGAGCTTACCCGGACCAATATCGAAATGCGGTCCGTAATACTCACCCACTTCATAACGGGTGAACTGAAAGCCTTCTTTAAATTGACTCACAACGAAACCATACACAACGTCATTGGTTTCATGGATGGCTTTCCCCAAGCGTTCGAACACCCAATTCGTTGACTCATTCGGGAACACGAACACCGCCGATGACTTACGAATACTCGCAGACTGAGCCAGATCCATGGTTTCTACCAACGCTGGTTTCAGGTGCGGCGTGAAATCTCCAATTAATTGCAAGCATTCTTCGGGTGTGAACACCATCGGGATGGCTGCCAAACGAGTCTGATCTTTTGGCGGCTCAATGCTCTCGAACTCGATCCGGCGGAACTGATCTGGGGCCGTGCCAAGAGAAATCCGCTGGCCAACGTCGCGCCGCTCGAGCTTGAGAGTTTTTTTCCTCTTATGTCTACTCATGAGGTTCAGGTTGACCCTGCCCGGGTTCGACGTACATCAGGATTTTGATAACGTTCTGATGAACGAAGGATGGAACGGCGAAGGAAATGGTCCCCAATCGGCGATGCACCGATGAGTTCAGCTTGAGGCGTTGCGGTTGGCGGAGGCGGTGGGCATAAACCGAACGGCGAAGCGGCTGGGCATGCCGAGCTCGAGGGTGCCGCGCGCGGCTGCAAGTCCAGATTTCGAGCAACTCAACCAATGCCCATCCCGAGCACCACCTAAGAAAACGCCCAGATTTCCCCTCAAGCATTGTTCACATTGATTTCGAAGTCGATATCGAAAATTCCATACCCAAATCCGAAAGTTCCAAGTGAAGCATTTGTTCGGGAAACCGGCGCCAAACCCTCATAGCGCTGTCAGTGCCAGCCGTCATCTCCTCAAGCGGGAAATCCTGGGCGACGTTGACAAACCCATGGGACATCCTGAAAAATAAAATTAATGGGTGACAAGGGATGTTATCACACCCTTATGTCACACAGAGGAAAGGAGGACCTCATGATCAGTCGAACGGTGTTCTTTATCGCAGTTATCTTGGCTGTTTCATCCCAAAGCTACGCTCAAAGTATCGAATTAACCCATAATGAACCTTTTACTGGGGAGAGAATCTTCTGTGTCGAAGTGACGGGCACACTGGGCAAAAACGGCTACACCTTGCCCTTCATCCTGTCGTTAGCGGACAAGGATGTTCCTATCAGGTACTTGTTCAATGGCAGGCTGATGAAAGATTTCACCGCGGATTATGAATTCAAAGGACTGCAGAAGGTCCCCGGCACAGGGAAGTATACGTTCACGTTTGTGACCACCGCAAAAACCACAATCAGGAAGTTTGAAGTGCATGGAGATTCCGCAGAGAGCAGCGCCACGCTCGAGCGCTGTACATGATTGCGAGACTCAAGACACAACATCGATCACGGTCATTTGCGACTGAATAATGAGATGGGCGGCCCCTTGAGGGGAATGAACCTGGTCGGTGTCGCAAGACTTACCCCTCGCGAACACAGCGGGCGGTGTCGAGAAGCGCGAAAAATCAGGTAAAGGGCCGTCGTCTCCAATTACGTGTGCCCGAGCGGCACTTGGATGACGCGGATGTCAACCTTCTGTTCCAGCAGGTGCGTCGCAAAGCGGTGCACCAGGGCGTGATGTCGGCGGATTGAGCCCCCAACGTGCAATGCGCCTTGTCCTACATCACGGGTAAGGGTGAGTCGCTCCGCGATAATAAATCGCGGGCGACTCGGCCTCGCTTCTTTCGCCGCATGAACGCGCGCAGTCGATACTATTGAGAATTGCGAAACCGAGTGACACAGCACGAATGTACGTTGACGTCGTCCCGGCATGTATGAATGTTGATGTCATCCCGGCGCAGGCCGGGATCCAAGTTCAGTGGAAACGTAGGCGCTGCAACGTGGGCCCCGGCCTTCGCCGGGGCGACATGGACCGAGTGACACAGCACGCACGTACGTTGACGTCGTCCCGGCATGTATGAATGTTGATGTCATCCCGGCGCAGGCCGGGATCCAAGTTCGGTGGAAACGTAGGCGCTGCAACTTGGGCCCCGGCCTGCGCCGGGGCGACGCTTGTTGTGTCACGGAGTTAGGTAAACATCAATAGGTGTCGCCCGCGTCTGACCGAAGCTCGTACGCGTACCCGTCGAACGCCGATTCTCCAGGGGGGTCCTCCACTTTGCATGCACGGGTTGGTGATTCGTTGGCTCGAATCGCACTCTCCGACCCCCTGATACAATGCTTGCCGCATTGGATGTGCACGGAGAGCGAAGTGCCCACGATCGACCACCTTCCAAAGTATGGCAACTACATCGATGGAGTGGTCGTTCCTCCCGGATCCAATGCTTATCTCACGACGGAGAACCCCTATTCGGGTGAACCCTGGGCTTTGATCGGGCGCGGGGCGAGAGAGGACGTCGATGCCGCCGCCGCGGCCGCAGATCGAGCGCTGACTGAAGGCGAATGGCCGCTCCTGACGCCGACGCAACGCGGACACCTGCTGTGGCGCCTTGGCGACCTTGTTATCGCCAACGCCGAGCGCCTTGCCGCGATCGAACAGCGCGACAACGGAAAGCTTTCGTCGGAAGTAAACGCCCAGGTTCGATACATGGGCGAGTACTTCAAGTACTACGCCGGCCTTGCGGACAAAGTTCAAGGCTCGGTGATACCCACCGACAAGAAGGGCGTATTTTCGTACACCAAGTACGAACCCAAGGGCATCGTCGCGATCATCACGCCGTGGAACTCCCCGCTGACGCTGACGAGCTGGAAACTTGCGCCCGCACTTGCCGCGGGATGCACGGCAATCATCAAGCCGTCGGAATTCACGTCGGTGTCGATGCTCGAGTTCGCACCCCTGTTTGCGGAAGCTGGCTTTCCCAAAGGCGTCGTCAATGTGATCACCGGGCTCGGGTCCGAAGTGGGCGCCGCGCTTGTCGCGCATCCGAAGGTTTCGCACGTCGGCTTTACCGGGGGTGGCGCGGCCGGGCGCAGGATCTATGAACTCGCCGCAGGCGGGCTGAAAACGGTAACGCTTGAGCTCGGTGGAAAATCGCCGAACATAGTGTTCGACGATGCCGATCTCGAGCAGGCGATGAAAGGTGTTGTGTCCGGGATCTTTGCAGCGTCGGGCCAGTCATGCCAGGCCGGTTCCCGCCTCCTGCTTCAGCAGAGCATCCACGACCGCTTCATCGAAAAACTGGTCAATTTCGTCAGCGCGGCCAAGATGGGCGATCCTGCGCGGCCCGACACGCAGATCGGTCCGATCGCGACCCGGCCGCAGTTCGAGAAGATCCTCGACTACATCAGGATTGCCAAGGAGGAAGGGGCGCGCTGCATTCTTGGCGGAAAGAGCCGGCCCGATCTGGGAGCGGGAATGTTCATCGAGCCGACGATTTTCACCGGCGTTCGCAACGGCATGCGGATCGCGCAGGAGGAGGTATTCGGTCCGGTCCTCGCAGTCATCCCTTTTACCGATGAAGCTGACGCTATTCGAATTGGCAATGATGTCGTTTACGGGCTTGCCGCAGGTGTGTGGACCAAAAGCCTGCATCGCGCAATGTTGATGGCGGACAAGCTCAAGGCAGGTACGGTCTGGGTCAACAACTACCGGGCGACAAGCTTTACCTCTCCGTTTGGCGGATACAAGGATTCGGGGATCGGTCGCGAGTCCGGAGTCGAGGCCATGAAAGAATTTCTAACGACCAAATGCGTCTGGATCTCCACCGATCTCGATGTTCCCAATCCGTTCATCCGCCGCTGACCGCCGACGCATGACGTTCCACAAAATTGCAGATCGCCGCGGCACGACTGCAAGCGGAGCGGGGTGCAACCCATCGGGCATCGCGCGGTTGGGCTACGATCGGCTCTCTTCAGGCGCACGGCTTGATAGTCGTAATCGAGTCACACGTTCCATCGAATTGCGTCCAGTCCAACGAGGTATTCGATGACTCAGACCCTCGCCGGAATCAGGGTGCTCGATGTCAGCAACGTTCTCGCCGGTCCCTTTTGCGCATACCAGCTGGGATTGATGGGTGCCGAAATCATAAAGGTCGAAGTCCCGGTCACGGGCGACCTCGCGCGCAAGCTGGGTGCCGACGCTTCGCTCAACGCCCAACTCATGGGTGCTTCCTTTATCGCGCAAAATGGCGGCAAGAGATCCATCACCGTCAACTTCAAATCTGAGCGTGGAAGGGAAGTACTGCAACGCCTTGTCGCGACGTCCCACGTGCTGGTTGAAAACTTTCGTCCGGGCGTGATGGATCGCCTCGGTCTCGGGTACGAGCAATTGCGCAAATTCAATCCATCGCTCATCTACTGCGCCATCTCCGGATTTGGGCAGGACGGGCCGTTGAAGGATGCGCCCGCATACGATCAAATCGTACAGGGTCTGTCCGGCGCGATGAGCATTACGGGCGATGAACGTTGTGCGCCGTTGCGCGTGGGCTATCCGGTCGCCGATACGCTGGGAGGCATGACGGCTGCATTTGCGATCGCCAGCGCGTTGGTGCGCCGTTGCGCGACGCGGGAAGGCTGCTTTATCGATGTCTCGATGCTGGATTCTTTGCTTTCGAGCATGGGCTGGGTCATTTCCAATTTCCTGATTGCGGGGCAGGAGCCCGTGCCGATGGGGAATGACAACTTCACTGCGGCTCCGTCGGGCTCTTTCAAAACCCGCGAAGGCCTGCTCAATATTGCAGCCAACAAGCAAGAGCAATTCGAGGCGCTGGTGAAGGTGGTAGGGCGGGAAGACCTGGTCGCCGATCAGCGCTTTGCCGACCGTGAAGATCGAAAAAAGCATCGGGACGCATTGACCGTCGAGCTGGAAGCGGCGCTTCGGACCAAGTCGGCGGCAGAGTGGGAGCCGATGCTGAACGGCGTCGGAGTTCCCGCAGGCCGCGTTGCGACGGTACCCGAAGCGTTGGAGAACCCGCAGGTGCAGCACAGGGGATTGTTGCAGAGCTTCGACAATGTATCTGGTATTGACCGCCGGCTTACGGTGACCCGGGCCGGCTTCAAGCTGTCGGGCGCAAACCCGTCCGCATCGTCACCACCGCCTCGCCTGGGGGAGCACACCGACGAAATACTGCGCGAGGTGGGCTACACCGCGGCCGAAATCGCCGACCTTCGAGAATCGGGTGCTGTTTAGAAGTTCTGGAGGCGCGCGCGATAACTGTAACTACAGAGCTTTGCGCAACGCGGTGACAACACCGTCGTCGCCCCGGCGCAGGCCGGGGCCCAAGGTAGATCTCCGAGATTGGATCCCGGCCTTCGCCGGGATGACGCGCGTAATTTGATACGGCGCGTCACTCACGTACGCAAACCTCGGGTCGCCCCGGCGCAGGCCGGGGCCCAAGGAAGATCTCCAAGATTGGATCCCGGCCTTCGCCGGATGACGCGGGCAATTGATCCGCCGCGTCACTCACTTACAAGATCCTCGGTAGATCAGGCCTGCAACCAACGACCGTGGCCGATGGCCATGCTGACGCGGTACCGCTATCGAGTCGCTCTAGCGGGCCGATTGTTGCGGCGTTTGCCCGCAAGGACCAGAGAGAGCGCCGCCTCTACCGGGGATGGGTCACCGCCGAGGGAGCTCGTCGCACGAGCCGCCGCGCGCAAAAGCACCGCGCGAGCATTGGCGATGAAAGCTTCATCGACACGCGACCGCGGCCCGGCCAGGGTCAGCGCCCCGAGAAGGGTTTGACCAGCACCGAAGACTGGCACCGAGATGCCCGCTGTCTCGGCGTCTCGCTCTCCCACCGATGCATAACAATACTCCGTGCGGATCGTCTCGTAGGGCTCGCCCCTGGTGCCGCCGAATGCGAGTAAGATGCGCCCGCCCGATCCCCGCTCGAGTGGAAGGACATCGCCTTCGCGCACGTGGTCGCGCACGGCGTGATTTGAATCCACCCGGTGCAGGCAGACCCGAATGTCCCCATGGCGCGCGTACATCGACACGCTCTCGCCCGTCTGAGTCGCGAGCTCGTGCATCAGAGGCAAGAGCACGTCTCCCAGCCTGAGGCTACGTTGATACAAGGCAGCGAGCATGAGGGGAGCCGGACCGATTTGGTACGAGCCATTGGCGAGGCGTTGCAGGTAATCCTTGCGTATCAGTGACTGCGCAAGCCGCAGAATCGTGCTCTTGTAGAACTTCGTGCGGTGCGCGAGTTCTGCAAGCGGCAGGGCCTGATCGCCGGGATGGAAGGCTCCAAGGATGGCCAACGCCCGGTCGACAGCCGCGACGCCGTCTGGCAGTCGTGCCGGTGCCGCGGCACGGGCCGACTTTCTCGCATCACGTGCGTCCGGCCGCTGGGTCTTTTTCCTCGGGCGCGGACTGTCGGGCAGAGATCGTTTTTGTGATGTTTGTTTTGGTTCCGCGTTTCTGTTCATCCTGACTCCAACGGCCATCCCTCGCTCGATCGAAATGAGCGCGTCCCCGTTCAGAAGACCGTTCAAGCGATACGACTTTCGACGATACCTGCCTGCTTGATCAGGCGCACCGACTTGTTCTATTAGACAGAACACAATAAAGTGGGCACTAACGGGTTGTCAAGGACTTTTCAATAGAAGCTACGGGCATGCAGGCTCGACTTCGCGCCCAGTTGCAAAATTTCCAGTCCCGTGACGACCGCGCCTGTCCCGTTCGATGTCCGAGGCGCGAAGGCGCGCTGACCCAAGGCTAGATTGGTCACTCCAAGCTCGAAGTGCTATAATAGCACGCCGTTCTTTCTGACGGAATGATAGGCGCGCCGGGGAGGTTCTCAGAGGACGGTAGCACCCAGGTTTGATAAGCGTCTGACCCTTGGCAGCGTCACATGGGGTGGCCTCCGTAGTGTCAGCACATTCATGGGCCCGACGGACCAATTTCACTCACGGTCCTCGCGCCCTTTGCAACTTTTGACGGAGGCAACGATGAGGATTAACCGCGTACTACTTGGTTTGGCTCTCGCAGCGGCGGCGTTCGCGAGCAGCGCACAACAGGCCCCGGTGAAGATCGTGGGCATCATGGAACTGTCGGGAACGGGCGCCACGCCAGGCAACAACTTCAACAACGGCGTCAAACTCGCGGTCAAAGAGATCAACGCGTCAGGCGGGATACTCGGTCGCCAGATCGCGTATGAGCCCACCGACACGCAGACCAGTCCGACGACGGCAAAGGCCGTGGCGCAGAAGGCCATCGACGATGGCGCTTACGTCGTGCTGGGCCCCGTGCACTCGGGATCGATGATCGTGAGCATGGGCGAAACGCGCCGCGCCGGGATCACGAACTTCACAGGCGGCGAGGCAGCGGTGATCACGCAACAGGGCAACCCGTATGTGTTTCGCACGTCCTTCACGCAATCGACTTCGATGCCGAAGCTGGCGCGCTATCTCAAGGACCAGATGAAAGCGAAGACAATCGCGATCATCTTCACCAACAACGATTTTGGAAAGGGCGGGCGCGACGAGATGGTCAAGGCCCTCGCGGCGCAAGGCATCAAGGTGGTCGCCGATATTTCGACGGACCCGGGCCAGGTCGATTTCTCAGGCCCGGTGCTCAAGGTCAAGCAGAGCGATCCGGATGCGGTGTTTGCCTATCTCACTGAAGAAGAGGGCGCGCGAGCGCTGCGCGAATTTAAGAAGCAGGGATTCAGCAAGCCCATCGTCGGCGAAACGACGATCATCGGCCAGAAGGTCATCGAACTTGCTGGCGATGCCTCCGAGGGTGTCATCGGTCACGTCGGACTGACGCCCGATGCACCGCAAGCAACGGTCAAGGCGTTCGACGAGAAGTACCTGAAGGAATATAAACAGCGCAGCGATCATAACGGCATGAAGGGCTACAGCGCGGTGTACATCGTCAAGGCGATGACCGAAAAGATCGGCAAGTTCGACTCCAAGGCCCTCGCGGCGGCGCTGCACGGTGCGAAAATCTCCGCGAAGGACAATCCCGGGGTGCTGCTCGACGTGAGTTTCGATCAGAACGGCGATCTTGATCGCGAGAGCTTCATCGTCAAGGTAGTCGGCGGCAAGCAGCAGGTCATCGCGACGGTTCCGCCGGTGGGCGCCAAGAACTGAGCTCGTACGCGGCGCGCGTGCAACTTCGCGCGTTGTCGCTGGTCGAAGACGCATGCCGGCTCCGCCTCGCGCGGAGCTTTTTTTCGTGTCGAGCCCGGTCGGGCGCTCAGGGGCCGGTGACTTCGGCCGGGTTCGCGAGGCCGAGCGTGCCCGCTATACTGCCGCCTTCCCCGCGGCATCCGTGGTCCGCAGTCCGTCGCGACTGCACTCGAGGAGGCACACAATGAGCTTTCCCTGGGGCGTTTCCGCCAAGCTTGTTCATCGCGCTTCATGAAACCTCTGTTCGTTATCCTGCTCACGCTCGTGGCCACAATCGTGCACGCCCAATCCGAAGATCCATTCCTCTGGCTCGAGGAAGTGACCGGCGACAAGGCGTTGGCGTGGGTGCGCGAACGCAATGCAGTCACGGTCAAGGAACTCGAAGCGGAAAAGGACTTCGCGTCCATGCGCGACCAGGCGCGCGCGATCCTGGATTCACGGGAGCGGATCCCTGACGTGGTGCAGCGCGGCAAGTGGCTGTACAACTTCTGGAAGGACGACGCGAATCCGAGAGGTCTGTGGCGCCGGACTACGATGGGGCAATTCCGCAAGCCTGATACGAAGTGGGAAACGGTGCTCGATCTCGATGCGCTGGCCAAGCGCGAGAATGAAAACTGGATCTGGCATGGCGCGGATTGCCTGTTTCCGAGGTACGAGCGGTGCATGCTTGCGCTTTCGCGCGGCGGCTCCGACGCGTCGCTGCGGCGCGAATTCGACGTCGCGTCGCGTGCGTTTGTCAACGGTGGGTACGAGCTTCCGGAGGCCAAGAGCGACACGGCCTGGAAGGATCGCGACACGCTGTACGTCGCGACCGACTTCGGCGCGGGATCGCTGACCGATTCCGGGTATCCGCGCATCGTCAAAGCCTGGAAGCGCGGCACGTCGCTCGCATCCGCGACCACGATCCTGGAAGGCCAGGCCTCGGATGTTGCGGTCGGCCCCGTTGTCGAGCGGCATCGCGGCTACGCACGCGACTTCGTGCGGCGAGCCCCGACATTCTTCACCTCCGAGGACTACTTGCGGGCCGGCGACAAGCTCGAGAAGCTCGACTTGCCTGCGGATGCGATCGCGCAAACGGTTCGGGCGAACCTGTACGTGAAACTCAGGAGTGCCTGGACCGTCGGCGGCCGCACCTATCCTCAGGGCGCGCTGGTGACGATCGATTTCGACAACTTTACCAAGGGCGGGCGTCGATTCGACGTGCTGTTCGTGCCGTCCGAGACGACGTCCCTCGACGGCTACGTGGTGACAAGAAATTACGTGCTGATTAACGAGCTCGACAACGTCGTCAGCCGTGTCTACGAATGGAAGCATGCCGCCGGAACCTGGGCACGCCGCGAAGTCGCCATACCTGCGCAGGGAAACGTCACGATCAGCGCGTTGGGCGAAGAGGGCGACGAAGATGGCGCCGGCGACGACTACTTTCTCAAACACCAGGATTTCCTGACGCCACCGACACTCTACCTTGCGCATGCAGGCAGCGACCGGCGCGATCGCCTGCGCGCGATGCCGTCGTTCTTCGACGCAAACGGAATGAGCGTGAAGCAGTTCTTCGCGACCAGCCGCGACGGCACGCGCGTGCCTTATTTCGTCGTCCTGCCCAAGGGAGCGAGCTTGGACGGCAAGCAGCCGACGCTGCTCTACGGTTACGGTGGCTTCGAGATCGCGGAAGTGCCCCACTACTCCGGGACGGTCGGCACCGCGTGGTTGGCGCGCGGCGGAACCTACGTCGTGGCAAACATACGTGGTGGCGGCGAGTACGGCCCGCGCTGGCATCAGGCAGCGCTCAAGGAGAACCGGCAGCGCGCCTTCGACGACTTCATTGCGGTCGCGGAAGACCTGGTTGCACGCAAACTCACTTCACCGGAGCATCTGGGAATCTACGGCGGAAGCAACGGCGGCCTCCTCGTCGGCGCGGTGATGCTGCAGCGCCCCGAGCTGTTCAAGGCTGTCGTGTGCGCGGTGCCGCTGCTCGATATGAAACGCTTCAGCAAACTGCTGGCCGGTGCGTCGTGGATGGCGGAGTACGGCGATCCTGAGAATCCGGCGGAATGGGCTTACATCTCGCGCTACTCGCCCTACCAGAACGTCCAGAAGGACGTGAAATATCCGCGGGTGCTTTTCGTCACCTCGACGCGGGACGATCGCGTCCACCCTGCGCACGCGCGCAAGATGGTTGCGCGCATGCTCGAGCAGGGGCACGACGTGCTCTACTATGAGAACATCGAAGGCGGGCACGCCGCCGCGGCCAACAACGAGCAGATCGCCTATCGAACCGGACTGCTGTATGCGTTCCTGTGGAAGGAATTGCGCTAGCAGCCGCCCGGTGGCGTCCGCTGACGCTCACTTAGCCTTCGGCTTCCACATGCCGAGCGCTGCACCGGTCGGATCGATGATGATCGACAGCCAGCCCATGTCCATGACCTCGGTCACGTCCTTGACGATCGTCGCGCCCAGCGATTTTGCCTTTCGCGTCGAAGCTTCGATGTCGTCGACCAGCACGTAGGCCAGCCAATTCGACGGCGCGCCAGGCATGGGGTGCTTCATGAGGCCGCCACCCGTACCGTCGCCGACACCGATCATCGTGTATGTGCCGGATTCCATCGGCACGTCTTCCATCTTCCAGTCGAACAACTTGCCGTAAAAATCCTTGGCTTTGGCGACGTCGGTAGTATTGAGCTCGACGTGTACAAAGGGATTGGCCATTTTCAGTCTCCGGTCGGGTTGAGTGAGTGCGAGGCTGCGATCGCGTTCGTAGTATCCGAGCAGTCTCTCCAATCGCGCGATACAGGCGTTCCATCCCTGAAGGTGGCGATCGCGAGCGTCGGTGTCGGCGAACCGATGGTGAGTCAGCACGAGTTCGGTGGCGTCACCGACGGAGCGAAACTCGACGTCGACCAGCGATTCGCGCTCCGGCGTGCTCTCCCACGCCCAGGTATAGGCCAAGCGCCGGTTGGGCACGACCTCGCGATAGACGCCACCTACGCGATGCACCTGCCCGTCCGGCGCGTTCATGACGATGAGGAAGCGCCCGCCAACCTTGACCTCGGCGGTCACCGTCGACTTGTGGGCATCGCTCGGCCCCATCCAGCGCTTCATTCGCTCGGGATCCGTCCACGCCGCGTAGACCGTGCCGACGGGCGCCTTGAAGACGCGTCGGATCTCGAGGCTGGTTGTTTCGTCCTGGATGATTTCCATGATTCGATCTCCTGTTGTTCGAGGTAGGCTCCGAGCCTGTCGAGTCGCGTATTCCAGAAATCCTGGTAATGCTCGAGCCATTCCAGCGCCGCCTTCATTGCGGTGGCGTTAAGGCGGCAGCTCACGGTGCGCCCCGACTTTTCACGCGCGATTAGCCCGGCGTCCTCGAGGATACCCAGGTGCTTGATGAACCCGGGCAGTGACATGTGGAAGGGGCCGGCCAGCTCACCCACCGAATGTTCGCGCTTGCGCAACGCCGCGAGCACCGCCCGCCGGGTCGGGTCGGCAAGTGCGCCGAAGACAGCGTCGAGGCGATCGGAGGAATAGCTAACCATAAGGTTAAGTATTGTCCGATGACGCGTTTCTGTCAAGAGTCCCGGTAACGTTTGCAGCAGCGGGAGCTCGGAACGGCGTCTGGTTGCGCTCGCGCGCCGCGAGAACAGGGTGGGCGAGGGCAGCTAGAGTGAGCTTTACCTAACTACGTGACACAACCAGCCGCAAGCCAAGTCGCCCCGGCGCAGGCCGGGGCCCGAGTTGCGGCGCCTACGTTTCCACTGAACTTGGATCCCGACCTGCGCCGGGATGACGCCAACGCCCGGATGACATCAATATTCATACATGGTGTGTCACTCGGTTTCGTAATTCTCAATAGTGCGTCGCGGTGCGACGCTCCGGCACTTCACCGAGAACGGTGCAGCGGCGTACGACGCGACCCTGCGTGAACGGGTCGTAAGACGTCGCCCGATGCATCAGACATCGATTGTCCCAAACAATCAGTTCGCCGACCTGCCATTGATGCTCGTAAGTGAGATCGGGGTGTACCGCCATCGCGTTGACCTCCTCGATCAACGCGCGACCCTCGTCGTAGGGCATGCCGACGATATACTCCGCGTGGTCACCCAGGTACAGGCAGTCGCGCTGGGTCTGCGGGTGCGTCCTGACCACTGGGTGATCCACGGGCGGCGCCTCCGCGCGTTGCGCAGCAGTCATGAGATCCACGCCGTGGCGGCGCGTGCGCGAGAAGTCGAGGTTGTGCACCGCGCGCAGCGGGTCGATGCGCCGCTTCCACTGCGGCGTCAGGCGTTCGTATGCGCGATACATGTCGCAGAAATGCGTTTCGCCACCGCTGCCGGCAACGACTTCGCCGTAGATGATGGTCGCCTGGCCGGTGACGCGGCGCCACGAGCCGTCGGTGTGCCATGCCAGCGTGCCTTTGTCCGGGTGCTTGCCGTTGGGCTTGCCGTTCTCGTCGAGGTTCGACAGCCTGTAAATCTCCGGAAAGTCAGTCGGTTGGTATTGGTTCATGACATGGATCTGCACTTCGCCAAAACGGCGCGCAAACGCCACCTGCGCCGTGGGCGGCAGCTCCTGCGGGGGAAAGAGCAGCACCTGGTAGCGCAGGAACGCACGATAGATCGCGGCGAACGTCGCATCGTCGACACCGCGTGCCAGCTCCACGCCGCCAATGCGCGCGCCGAGATTCGGTGTCAGGGGGTGCAGATCGAACGGCCACGCCACGGCGTCAACCGGCGGACGGATTGCGCTTTGTTGCAGGCTCATGTCAACCCTCGGGGCAGATGTATCCGGCGCCCGTCGGCGACTTGAAGCAGCCCACCGACTCGGGCAGGAAGTGCTTGGGCAGCCACAGGACGACCTTCGGGAATAGCACCGTGAAGGCGATGGTCGCGAAGAAAACGATGTACAGCGGAAGCGATCGTATCACCGCCCGGCCGAAGCCGACACCGACGTACTTCGACGCCACCAGGAGCGACAGGCCGTAGGGCGGGGTGATCAGACCGAAGACGAGCGTGGTGATGATCACGACGCCCATGTGCAGTGGGTTGATGTTGCCGACTTCCGTCAGCTTGGTGATGATCGGCATGAAGATGATGATCGCCGGGACGGCGTCGATGAAGTCGCCGACGATCACGAATAGTGCGACCAACATGAACATGATCATCGCGCCATCGGTGCCGGCGACAGCAGAGATGTGGGTGGCGACGATATCGGGGCCGCGCAGGTACGCGACCATCCAGCCAAACGCCGAGGCGCCCGCGACGGCGCCGAGGGGCAATGAATACAGCAGGCCGGCGTACATGAAGTCGCCCGGCAGCTTCCGGACGTGATGCGGGCGCAGGACAGGTATCAGCACGACGAGGATGTACATGGCTGCGATCATCCCGGCTTCCGTCGGTGTGAACCAGCCGGTGAGAATGCCACCCATGATGATGACCGGGATCACCAGAGGCAGCGCCGCGCCGCGCGCCGCGACGACGACGTCGGTGAACGGCGAACGTTTCTTCATCACGCCGACGGGCCCCCAGAAATAGCTGTAGATCATCAGGCCGACGCCGATCAGCACGCCGGGCACGACGCCAGCCAGGAATAATCCGCCAATCGAGACGTTGCCGGTGGCGCCGTAGACCACGGCCATTATGCTGGGCGGGATCAGGTTCGCCATCGTCGACGCAGACGCGATGAGCGCGGCCGTGAATGCCCGGTCGTACCCCTCCTTGTCCATTTGGGGCGCGACGGTGCGGGTCAAGACGGCGACGTCGGCCACCGACGAGCCGGAGATGCCGGCGAAGAACATGCTGAACAGCGTCACAACTTGCGCGAGTCCTCCGCGCAAGTGCCCGACAAGGGTCTGCGACAACCGGATCATCCGGTTGGCGACGTCGGAGGAGGCCATCAGCTCGCCAACCAGCAGGAAGAACGGAACTGCAAGCAGCGTCTCGGCATCGATGCCGTGGAAGAGCTGTCCGATCAGCGACTGCATGCTGATCGGCGTGAATGAGCTTGCAACGAGTACGCCGGCGATCAGCGCGAAGGTGACGGGCACGCCCATGTAGCCGAACAGCAGGAACAGGAAGCCCATCAGGCACAAGACCGCGCCGTTGTTCATTGGAGTCCCGTGATTCGCACCGGCCTGTTGGGATTCATTCGGCGAGTTCCACGGCGATGTTCTCCTGATCCTCGGGCCCTTCGAAGCCGTTGTTCCAGCCATTGACGAGCTGCTCGACGGTGAACAGTGCAACCAGCGCACCCGCGACCGGTACGATCGCCGTGTAGACGGTGAGCGGAAGCAGCGAAGGCATGCGAAAGCTGCCGAGGTCGAGGATCGCATTTTGCCAACCGTAGCGGACCATCAGCAGCGCCACGATCAGCACGATCACGCGATTGGTGACCTCGATCGCGGTGCGCGGACCGCCGGTCATGCGCTTGGTGATTTCGGTCAGGTAGAAATTATCGAGGCGCCGCGTCGCTGCCGCCATGCCGATGAACACCCCCCACGCGAAGAATGCGGTGGTGACCTGCTGCAGCCACAGCCATGGCGCGCCGATCGTACGCGTCACCACGTCGCAGAGCACGGTCAGCGTGAACATGAAGATGCACACACCGCACAGGATCATCAGCAACGCTTCGAGCGGGTCGAGCCCTTTCCACTTGAGCTGGCGGTGGCGCTGCAGCACAAGCGCGCGCATGTCGGCCATGGGCTGTTCCAGTACGTGCGATCAGTGGGAACCCGCGGAGCGCAGGCGCATGCGCGCCTGCGCTCCGCGCGGAGACGATCAGGCTATTGAACTTCCCTGACCAGTTTGAGCAGCTTCACCGCGTGGGGACCGAGCTCCTGGGCGAGCTGGTCCTGGACCGGCGCGGCGGCCTTGGCGAAGCCGGACTTGTCGACATTCTCCACGACCTTCACGCCCATGGTCTTGAGCTTGTCAGCCGAATCCTTTTCGAGCTTGAGCGCCAGCGCCGGCTCCTTCCTGGAGACCTCGTCGGCTGCGGCCTGCACCCAGCCCTGCTGTTGCGGCGTCAGGCTGTCCCAGGTCTTCTGGCTGACCCAGATGCAGTTGTTGTTCGCCTCGTGCTCGGTCATCGACAGGATCGGCGCGACCTCATAGTGCTTGTTGGCCAGGTAGACGTTGACGCCGTTCTCGGCCACGTTCACGACGCCGGTCTGCAGCGACGTGTACACTTCGCCGAACGGCATGTGTACCGTCTGTGCACCATAGGCAGGGAAGAGGGTGTCCTCGGTCTTGGTCGCCTGCACGCGCACCTTCTGGCCCTTGATGTCGTCGATCGACTTCACTTCCTTCTTGCTGTACATGTTGCGCATGCCCATGGTCATCAGGCCGAGCACCTGCGCGCCCTGCACCGAATCCTTGATCATGGCCTTGAACTCCGCGGACACCGCCGGATCGGCGAGCACCTTCTGCAGATGCGCCTGGTCGCGGAAGATGAAATGCAGCGAGAACACGCCGGCCTGCGGCGCCAGAGTCGAGGCGTTCGCGGTCGACGTTATGACGAAGTCGATGTCGCCCGCGCGCATCTTCTGCAGCATCTGAGGTTCCTGGCCGAGCTGCGCGCCAGGGAACTGGTTGATGCTCATCGTTCCGCCGCTCAATTCCTTCAGCTTCGCGTCGAACATGTTGGCGGCGATGCCGTAGGCGGTCGTGTTCGGTTGGTCGTATGCAAAACTGAATTGGCGCGCGGCCTGCGCTTGCGCCGCGGATGCGATGACGGACGCCAGGGCGAACAGAATCACTCCCAGCGCCTTGTTGCCGATGCGATACTCCATTGCGACTCCTCCTTTGATGGAACTCCGATCCGTCGCTACGCGTTGCGAAGCGACGGCGGCGGGTGCCCGTTTGAATGGTCGTCGGCACCTCGCCAGGTTGTCTGACATCGTCTGTCCGCTCTCCTTCGAACCGCGCGTCCCGGTCTGAGACGCTCGGACGGTATTCTGCTACAAACCGTGGGATCGGTGGTGCGCATTGTCGCCGCACTCAATTTGTGCGGCCAGGTCGGCACCTTTGCCGGCCCGCCGCCGCCGCGCGTCCCCAGCCAACTCTGCTAAAATCACTTTCTGTCGCAGGTACCCCGGCCGGCGCAAGCCGTGCGGCAGGGTCGACGCCGGATCGGCATGACGAAGGGCCGCGCGCCCGTAGCTCATTCGGATAGAGCACCGGCCTTCTAAGCCGGGGGTAACAGGTTCGAGTCCTGTCGGGCGCGCCAACGCGCGACACGCAGGTTGCAACGCAATGGTGGCTGTAGCTCAGCGGTAGAGTCCTGGATTGTGATTCCAGTTGTCGTGGGTTCGAATCCCATCAGCCACCCCAATTCATCTGCAATAGGATTTCGTCCTCTTCATCATCCGCGATCCGGATGCGTTGATCCAGGGGGTCGCAGCCGACGCCTCGAGAGACGGCACAGACAAGACGGCTTAACTCGGGTTCACTCGACAGTATCGGCGTGCTCGATGCGGTCAGGGCCGCGATAGTGCGCGGCTGCAGAGGCTTGGGGCGATTGTATGGTACGAATCGTCGGAGTCGCACGGGCGGATAAATGCCAGAAGAGCGCGTAGACCGCAGACTCGCCGCGATCATGGCCGCGGATATTGCCGCCTACAGCCGGCTTATGGGAGCCGACGAGGAAGGTACGCTGCGCCGACTCAAGGCGCACCGCAAGGAACTGGTCGATCCGAAGATCACCGAGCACCGCGGGCGCATCGTCAAGACTACAGGCGACGGGATGCTGGTGGAATTTGTCAGCGTCGTCGACGCTGTGCGTTGCGCCGTTGACATCCAACGCGGCATGCTCGAACGCGACGCCGATCTGCCAGCGGATAGCCGCATCCGGTTCCGCATCGGCATCAATGTCGGCGACATTATCATCGACAGCGGCGATATCTTCGGCGACGGCGTCAACGTGGCTGCGCGTCTCGAAGGCCTCGCCGATCCCGGCGGGATCATGGTTTCGAGCGTCGTGCACGATCAGGTGCGCGACAAGCTCAGCTTCGGCTTCGAGGACTTGGGAGAGCAGGCGGTCAAGAACATCGCACGCCCCGTCGGCGTTCATCGCGTCCACCTGGCTGAGGTTGCTCCAACTACTGGAAAAACCGCATCCACCCAGGGAAAAACGAAATCCGTCGTGTCCGATCGGCCGTCGATCGCCGTGCTGCCCTTCTCCAACATGAGCGGCGACCCCGAGCAGGAATATTTCGCCGACGGCATCACCGAAGACATCATCACCGGCCTGTCGAAGCTGCGCTGGTTCTTCGTGATCGCCCGCAATTCCTCGTTCAGCTACAAGGGCAAGGCTGTCGATGTGAAGCTCGCTGCGCGCGAACTCGGTGTGCGCTACGTGCTGGAGGGCAGCGTACGGAAAGGCGGCAATCGCGTGCGCATCACCGCGCAGCTCATCGACGCCGCGACCGGCAACCACATTTGGGCCGATCGCTATGACGGAGAATTGACCGACGTCTTCGCCTTACAGGATGAGATTACCAAGAAGGTGGTCGCCGCGATCGAGCCGAAGCTGCTGGAGGCCGAGGGTATCCGCTCGCAAGGCCGCTCGCCCGATGATCTCGGTGCCTGGGAAATGGTGATCCATGCCAACTCCCTCTTCTGGCGCATGACCCAGTCGGAGGGTGAGGCCGCAATGAGCATGTTGAGCCGGGCTGTTGAGCGCTATCCCAACTATGCGCCGGCACACAGCATGTTGGCCTTCATGCTGGTGGTATCGAGTCATTTGAACTTGAGCTATTCGTCGGGAACCGAGCTGACTCGAGCGGCGGAGCTCGGCGCGCGTGCAGCGGAGCTCGACGACAGCGATCCTTGGGCGCATCTCGCGCTGGGGTATGTTGCTTTCATGCTGCGACGGACTGCGGAGAGCACGGCCGAGTTCCAGCGTGCGCTGGAGCTCAACCCGAACTTCGCCGCCGCACATGGCTATCTCGGCTGGGCACTCGCCTTCGATGGCCAATCCGACAATGCGATCGCTCATCTCGAGATGGCGCTTCGGATGAGCCCCCACGATCCGCAAAATTCGATATTCAATGTCGGACTGGCGATCGCTCACTACCTCGCGAAGCGCTATGACGAAGCTATTGCCGCATGCCGAAGGGCTTTCCAGCAGCGGTCAGGACTGGCGCGAGGGTCGCGGATTTACATCGCGAGCCTCGCTCAGGCGGACCGTCTCGACGAAGCGCGCGCTGCGCTGGCGCGGATAAAAGAGTCCCACCCTGATCTCAGCATTGCCTGGATACAGCAAAACGTTCCCTATACCGCAGAACCCATGGCGAAATTCGTCGAAGGCATGCGCAAGGCGGGACTACAATAAACGGCTCGGTTGGCCCTCGGTTGGCCCTCGGTTGGCCAATTGGCTCCCGCCTGGTCCAAGGGCTTACGAGCGTGACCACGACAATTTTTCGATCGTGATTCCAGTTGTAGGTCCGAATCCCATCGGCCGCCTCGATTCTCCGCGGACGGCATCGGCGGCCCTGCGTCGAATAGCCCGGGCATCCCTCGCACCACTTGGATCGATCGCGGTGATCGCGACCGCGGCGGTGCAGTTCGGTTGCGCTTCAACCCCATCTACACCGCAAGCAGCCGTCGCTTCGCCGGGCTCGGCCATCGCGCCGTCAGACTTGGGCGCCAGCTATGCCGCGGCGCAAACGTCGGGTGGGCGCGTATTCAAGCTGAACCCACAGGCGTCGGAAGTTCGAATCTTTGTGTTCCGCGGCGGCCGCGCGAGCAAGGTCGGGCATAACCATGTCCTGTCCGCGCCTCGTTTCACGGGTTTCGTCGAGGTGCCGCCCGCCGGCGCCGGCGGTGGACGGTTCGACCTGGAATTCCGCCTCGATCAACTGGAGATCGATAATCCGGCGCAACGCGCGGCGCTGGGTGGCGCGTTTTCCACGAACGTGTCGCCTGATGCCGTCGCCGACACGCGGGAGCACATGCTAGGCGACGCCAACCTGCAGGCGAGTCGATTCCCGTTCGTCCACATACATTCGCTGCAGGTGATCGGCGAGGTACCCAGGCTCGCTGCGAAGGTGCAGGTCGAGATGCACGGTCAGCAGCGCGAGCTGTGGATACCGATCAGCGTCGAAGGGTTGCCCGATCGGATTGTCGCGAGCGGCTCGTTCGTGTTACGCCAGTCCGACTTTGGCGTGAAACCGTATTCGATCCTCGGCGGCGTGGTCTCGGTGGAGGACGAGGTCGTGATCGAATTCAGATTGGTCGGCGCCTAGGGCCGAGGCAATCGAGCGTCACCCAGAACCGGACAGCAACTGGCACATTGCTTGCCGTCTGACGGCAGCGGGATAGCGTCGCCGTGTGCGCAATGCGCGCGGCCAGTACTCGGCTAATCGGTAGTGATTCCCGCCTGCTTGATCAGACGCGCGTACTTCGCGAGCTGTTCGCGCGTCGCGCTGCGCAGCTCTTCCGCGAACGAGCCGCGCACGGTAAGCGACTGATCGTCGAGCTGCCGGCGTACCGCAGGATCGGACAGCGCGCGCACGATTTCCGCATTGAGCTTGTCCACGACGTCCTTGGGTGTTCCAGCGGGTGCCATGACCGCGAACCAGGAGTTGAATTCGAAGCCGGGCAGGCCCGATTCGGAAACCGTCGGCACGTCGGGAAACTGCGGCATTCGATTGTGCGTGGCTACACCGACAAGCCGCAGCTTGTTACCGCGGACCAGTGATGACACTGTCGCGATGCCCTCGAAAGCGACCGGCACCTGGCCGGCAGCCACGTCGACCGCCGCCTGCGTGGCGCCCTTGTAGGGCACGTGCGTCATCGACACGCCCGCTGTCGAGGCGAACAGCGCCATGGCGATGTGCTGCGGGCTTCCGTTGCCGCCCGATGCGTAGAAGATCTTGCTCGGGCTCGCCTTGGCCGCCGCGATGAGGTCACCCGCGTTCTTGTACAGTGCATCGTTGCTGGCGACGAGTCCCCACTCGACGGTCGCCACAAGCGATACCGGTTCGAAGTCCTTGAGGATGTCCCAGGGCATTTTCGGATAGAGATTGGGCAGCATGGTCATAATGCTGTCGTTGAATCCACCGATGGTGTAGCCGTCGGGCGCGGCCTTCGCCACGCGCTCGGCCCCGATCAGGCCCGCTGCACCGGGCTGGTTCTCGACGATCACCTGCTGTCCCATGTTCGCCGACATCTTCTGCGCGACGATGCGCGCGGCCGCGTCGACCGCGCTGCCGGCCGCGAGCGGAACGACCATCAGAATCGGCCGGCTGGGATAGCTTGTCTGCGCTTGCGCAAGCATGGGTAGGCAAGCGAGCCACAGCGAGCTGAATGCAAAGCTGAGGGCACGAGGGATGATCATTGCGAATTCCCGGGGTCGCGATACGCGCTCAGGCCTAAAATACCACGCCTCGGCACGCCCGCGCAGCGACCCGTGGGTCTTCACCATCATAGTGGACATGCTCTTGCGCAGCTCCAGGAATCGCGCAATGCTTCGACCCGGTTTGGGTATCTCAAAGCGCATGCAGGAAGGCAGTCTTCGCAAGGAGCCAAGCTCGTGGCACTCACGTTGAGGGTTATCGCAATCGCGCTCGCAGGGTCGTTTTGTCCTTTCGCTACCGCTGATGCGCAGCAGCCCGCCGGTGACGAAGCCCGCAATATGACGCTGGTCGGCCGCCACGACCTTCAGGCGCGCAGCGCGTATCAACCGGTGGTCAAAGATCAGGACGGCCGCTGGATTCTCTACGTCGGGCACCACGGCGGCACCGATAAGGTTCCGAAGCCTGTCAATCCGATAACGGGTGCAGCCGAATTCAACGGTACGTCGATCCTCGACGTGACCGACCCGCGCGCGCCGCGTTACCTCGCGCACATCCCGGGCGAGGAAGGGCTGGGCGAAAACGGTGGCGCGCAGATGGTCCGCGTCTGCAGCGGTGCGGATCTGCCGAAAGGCGAGCGCGGCAAGTTCTACCTGTTGCGCACGTTCGGCAACTCGGCTCACGAGATCTGGGACGTTTCCGACCCCGCGAAGCCCGTGCGCCTCTCCAGCATCGGTCCGGTGAAGGGGACGCACAAGAACTGGTGGGAGTGCGACGGCGGAATCGCATTTCTCGTGTCGGGCGTCGAGGGTTGGCGCACGCGACGGATGACGCAGGTGTACGACCTTTCCGATCCCGCGCATCCGCGCTTCATCCGCAACTTTGGCCTCGACGGCCAGCAGCCCGGTGCCGCCGGGGATGTGCCTGTCGAACTGCATGGCCCGATCTCCACGGGCCGCGCGGGAAATCGCGTCTACTTCGGCTACGGCACGAACAAGGACGGCGTCGTGCAGATCGTCGACCGTGAGAAGCTGTTGACGGGGCCCCCGGAGCCCACAGCGGCGAACCTGCGATATCCGGAAGTGGGGCGCGTGCTGATGCCGCCCAACGTTGGCGCGCATACGGCCTTTCCGCTGCTGGGGATCGACGTCGCCGAATTTGCGCACGACAAGCGGGGCGCGAAGCGCGACTTCGTGGCGATCGTCGATGAGTCGCTGGTCAACGAATGCCAGGAGGCGCGGCAAATGCTCTGGATCGCGGACATCACGACCGAATCGCGTCCGATGGGCATTGCCAGCTGGACCGTACCCGAAGACAGCGGCAACTTCTGCACGCGCGGCGGTCGCTTCGGCACGCATTCATCCAACGAGAACTTCACGCCGATCTACTACCGGCGCGTCCTGTTCCTCGCGCACTTCAACGCGGGGGTGCGCGCGCTGGACATCCGCGATCCGTATCATCCGCGCGAGATCGCCTACTTCATTCCCGCAGTAAGTGCGAATACAGAGCCGCGGTGCGTGAAGATCGACGGCGTCGACCGCTGCAAGATCGCCATCCAGACCAACAACGTCGAGGTCGACGATCGCGGCTACATCTATGCGGTCGATCGGGCGAACACGGGGCTGCACATCCTCGCGCTCACCGGGGAGGCGCGGTCGGTTGCGAACTTCGGACCTTAGCACCGCGAGCAGCTCAATCAGATCGTCGCGCCGACGGTCTCGACCCGGAGATCATTCGCCGATTGTTGAGAATTACGAAACCGAGTGACACAACATGTATGAAGGTGACGTCATCCCGGCGCAGGCCGGGCTCCAATTTCACAGCCAGAGATTGGGTGCGTGCGCCGTGGCGACGTGGCTTGTGGCTGGTCGTGTCACGTGGCTAGGTATAGGCCGTGGCGGCGCGCGGCGTGCCCGTGCGGTTATTCTTTCTCAGTCGTGAGGCTGCTCCGAAGCGACCTGGATCGTGGCGCATCGCCGCGTGGAACCGTCATGCGCGCGAGCGCTCCGCTCTCTTTCATGGTGTCGAGCCGCCAGCATTGCTCGATCAGCAAATCGATCTGGTCGGAGGCCAGGATGGGAGCGCACAAGGCCCGAAATTTGGCCTCGAGATCGCTGTCGCTCATCGGATGCGCCAGGCTGCCGATGGCGTGGTCCACTTGTTTCTCCAGCACCCTGCCATCGGCCAGCGCAATGCGTACGTGCGCCGCGTCTTCCTTCAACGAAGTGTCGACGCTCGCACGCACGCGGTCGCGCAGCGCCACGACGACGGGGTCGAGAACGCGAGCATCGGAAAACTGCGCTTCGCCGGCGGCTCCGTCGATGAGCGCCACCGCCGCGCAGTGAAAGACGCTGAACTTGCCTTCCAGCCCCATGATGGGCTTGGTCTTGCCTGTGAGTTCGAGCACCAGCGGATGGACGCGCAATTCGACGCCGGAAACCTCCTCCGGCGACAGATTGTGTTGAGTTCGCAGCTGGATGCAGCCGTCGATGACCGGGTGAATCACGATTCCGCAGGCGAAGGGTTTGTAGGTGTTTTCCAGCAGCTCCCAGGTTTCGCCGAGTCCCGAGACGATCTTGTTGTAGTCGCGCTCGGTCGCGAGCACGTTCGCGAAGCCGCGCTTGCCTTCGATGCCCTGCGTGGAGCTCGTGAAATCCTGTCGCGCCAGCAGCGCCGCCGCAAGTCCGTTCCTTGCCGCCGTCCCGGGATGGAGCGGCTTGCACATCGACCCGAACATCTCGCGCAATCCCGAGGCTTGCGTTGCGGCGATGCCCAGCGCCCAGGCAAGCTGCAATTCGCTCAGGCCCAGCAGCCGTCCCGCAGCCGCGGCCGCGCCGAACACGCCCGCGGTGCCCGTGATGTGCCAGCCGATGTCATAGTGACTCGGGTATACCGCATTACCAATCCGGCACTCGACCTCGACGCCAAGCGCGAACGCGTGCAGGAATCGACTTCCATCCACCGGCATATGTTCCGAGACCGCGAGAGTGGCGCTGGCCACAGGTCCGGCCGGATGGATCACCGTCTTCAGATGCGTATCATCGAAATCGAAGGTATGCGAGGTTATCCCGTTGAGCAGCGCGGCGTTGAGAATATCCGCGCGCTCGCGCCGTCCAAGGATGGTCGCCTGGGGCGGTCCGAAGAATGGCGACAGCGCAGCGAGCGCTCGGGTCACTGTTGCGTGAGTCGAGGCACCGACCGAGCATCCGATCCAGTTGAGTAGGGCGCGCTTTGCCTCGTGCCTGACTTTCCCAGGTAAGGCTTCGAGTGCAGCGCTGGAGACGAACTGCGCTAGGCCAAGCGTTGGCTGAACGGTCATGTCGTAGCCCCGATTCAGGGGGCGCATTGGCAAACCGCAAATGCTGGGCTACGACAGGATTGCCGTCAACTGCTTGCCTTTCGCCGATCTTGCCGCGGCGTCGCGATTGACTTACTCGCTACCGCGAGCGTAATCGAACACTACGTGGCTGCGCTTGCCGCCTGACACTTCGACGGTCGCGTGCTTTTGGATCCCGTTCCACGTCGACTCGATCGTATAGAGGCCGTCGGGCAGGCGCGCCAGGAGGAGTGGACCGTCGGTCGTCGTCGACAGCACGCTGCGTCCGGCCGAGTCGCGAATGTCGACGGTTGCTCCCGAGATGTAATAGCCCTCGACGCCATCGCCGGTTGGGAGCGGTCCGCTGGAGGCAAGCTCCACCGTCAGCGCATAGTCCGCTGAGGCCTGCTTGAGCATGTCCGCCTCCTCTTTGCCGACGCCACCGGTCACATAGTCCACGTCACCCGCAGAATGAGCCTGCAACACGACTTGCGCAGAAGCTGACGAAACCGCGAAGGCGGCGAACGCCAGAATTGCACTCAGGGCGACCGTCGCGAGAATCTCGCGCCGCAACCGATCCGACAGTCGATTGTGCTTCATCGCGACGAATGAGTCGCTCCGGCTTCCTCGGCCCGCGAGCGAAACATTTGCCCTCGCCGGTACGCTACGAAGTTCATCAAGGTTCTTCAGTTCCATAGCTCATCCTTGTCGAATTCCCATCAACGGCCAACCAACACAATAATCCCCGATCGCCCGCCCACAAATCGGCGCGACGCCGATTCTCATGTAGGACAAATGCCGGGTCGAATCGTTTCCACCGCATGGCAGATTTCAGCTTTCCATGCTGCCGGGCCGCGGCTTGTAGGAGGGCACCTGAGCCAAGAATCAGAATCCGCTGATGGCCCGCTGCAGCAGATTCGGCCATGCTTGTTATGTTGCCGACGAGGATCGCACGACCGTCGGCCAACCACGGAAGAAAGGAACGCAGATGACGCGAAACAAATTACTTCAGGCGCTGCTCGTCGCTTCGTTGACGACGCTGGCTGCCAGCGCAGGCGCTCAAAATGCGACGCCGCGCGAGCCGACGCCAGGACAGGTGCAACCGCAGAATGGAAGCCCGATCGGCGCTGCGCCGTCGACGGCGCCCGGCATCAATCCTCAATACAATCCGGATCCCCAGAATTGGCAGTCAACGCCGGCCAGCCCGACACGCGTGACTGACGACCAGGCCAAGACATACCTCGATGCACGTCAAGCCTGCGCCGCGCAGCCACTCCTGCAACAGACGGCATGCAATGACGAAGTCACTAGCCGATTTGGCGCAATCGATGCCAAGTGCCAGAAACTTTCGGGCGCGGCGCTCGCCGACTGTGTGCATGGTGTGGACCATGGCGGTTAAGTCGGCGTAGTAGTCACGTACTAATCAGAGTGATAGGCAGCGAGCAATCGCACCCGGGCTCGCGCCCGGGTGGTCTTTTTCGGACTGCCCGTCAGACGACGTCCTACAGGCAAATCCGAGCACTACTGACAAGCGCCGGCATCGACGCGGCGTACTAGTCGGCGTACAGTCAGGCATGGGTAAGCTCCGCGCAATCCGGCTGTCGCTGCGCTTCATCGTGCCACTGACGGTGACCCTCGGCCTGCTGGCATACGCTCTGGTGCCGCTGGTTGACCAACTCACGCTGCGCTGGTGGGTCAATGACCTCGACGTGCGCGCCCGCCTGGTCGGGAACACGCTCGAGGACCAGGTGGCCGACCTCGTGGCCGATGGCGCCACGAGCAAGATCAACGGCTTATTCCTGCGAGCAATCCAGGACCAGCGCCTCTACGCAATCGCCTTTTGCGACATGTCCGGCCGGCTGCGCTACGAGACGCCGACCTATCCTTCGTTGTTGGGTTGCGAGGTGCCGGCGCCAGCGCCGGGCGACAATCCATCGGTGGTTCGCATGCGCCAGGGGCCGTTGCACGTCGTGCAGTATCCGGTGAGCCGCGCCGGGGAGCGCATTGGCACGCTGATGCTCGTACACGACATGAACTTCGTGGAGCGCCGCAGCGCCGATACGCGTCGCTACCTCATCGGGCTGTTTATCGTGCTCGGCGTCGTGATCTCCTTCGTCACCGTAGTCATCGCGCACTTGTCGTGGCGCGGATGGGTCGCAGGCGTGCGCGCTCTGTTCCGCGGCGAAGGCATCACCCAGCCATTTTCGCAGCCCGCGCCCTCGGACATGCAACCGCTCGCGAGCGATTTGCGCATGCTCCTGCGCGAGCTCGACATGAGTCGTCGGGGCCGCGATCAGAGCGGAACCTGGAGCCCTGAGTTGCTCAGACGCACGCTGCGCGACCAGCTGCTAGGCGATGAAATCATAGTCGTGTCGAATCGTGAGCCGTTCATCCACGTTCATACGGATGCCGGAATCGTCGTGCAGCGGCCGGCCAGCGGGTTGGTGACCGCGCTCGAGCCCGTCATGCGCGCGTGCTCCGGTACGTGGATTGCGCACGGCAGCGGCAACGCCGATCGCGAAACGGTCGATAGTCACGATCGCTTGCGCGTGCCTCCGGAAAAACCCGGCTACACGCTGCGGCGGGTATGGCTCAGCGAGAAGGAAGAAATCGGCTACTACTACGGCTTCGCCAACGAGGGTCTGTGGCCGCTTTGTCACATTGCGCACGTGCGGCCGGTGTTCCGGTCAGGCGACTGGGAGCAGTACAAGCGCGTGAATCAGCGCTTCGCCGACGCCGTCCTGCGCGAAGCCCGGACCGAGGACCCCGTCGTGCTGGTGCAGGACTATCATCTCGCGCTCGTGCCGCGTCTTATCCGCGACCGGCTGCCCAAGGCGACGATCATCACCTTCTGGCATATTCCGTGGCCGAATCCCGAATCCTTCGGCATATGCCCGTGGCGCCGGGAGATCCTCGAAGGGATGCTGGGCAGCACCATACTCGGCTTCCATACGCGCTTTCACTGTCAGAATTTCGTCGAGGCGGTGGACCGAAACCTCGAAGCACGGATCGAACGGGAATCGTCGACGATCTCTTACGGAGGCCATCTCACGCGCGTCGAAGACTACCCGATTTCGATTCAGTGGCCGCCGGAATGGGTCGAGTCGCAGCTCTCGGTGCCGTTGTGTCGCGCCAAGGTGGAGCGCGTGGAGGGCCTGCGCAGCGACGTGCTGCTTGCGGTAGGTGTGGATCGCATGGACTACACGAAGGGCATCCTGGAGAGGTTCGTGGCGCTCGAACGCCTGCTCGAACTGCATCCGGAATTGATGGGTCGCGTGGTACTGGTGCAAATCGCGGCGCCATCGCGTTCGTCGCTCGACGAGTATCGGAATTTCGAAGAGCGCGTGCATGAACTCGCGGCGCGCATCAACCGGCGCTTCGGGTGTGACGGCTGGACCCCGATCCGTCTGAAGGCCGAGCATCACACCGCGCCCATCGTGAATGAATACTACCGTGCGGCACAGGTGTGCGTGGTGACCAGCCTGCACGATGGGATGAACCTGGTTGCCAAGGAATTCATCGCGTCGCGCGACGACGAGCAAGGTGTCCTGATCCTTTCGCAGTTCACCGGCGCCGCGCGCGAACTTCACGACGCGTTGCTGGTCAACCCTTATCATGGAGATCAATGCGCCGAGGCGCTATACCGTGCACTCACCATGCCGTCGGACGAGCAGCGACTGCGAATGCGCAGCATGCGGCGCGTGGTCGCCGAGTTCAACGTCTATCACTGGGCCGGCGCCATGCTGCTCGACGCCGCGCGACTGCGCCAGCGCAATCGTGTCGCGCAACGCATCGTGGAGCACCAGCGCGAGGCGCCGCCCGAGTTCGCGTGAAATCGCGATGACCTATGCGCTGTCGCGCGACGGCCTAGCGAGCCTGCGAACGGTCAGTGGCGACGACGCGCTGCTGGCTTTCGATATCGATGGCACTCTGGCGCCGATCGTGGCACAGCCGTGGACCGCGCGCATTCCCGACGACATACAGCGACTGCTGACGCGGCTGCGCAAGTTGCGCTCCGTGGCCATCGTCACGGGGCGCAGTGTGACCGACGCGCGCAGGATGCTCGCCTTCGAACCTTCGTACCTGGTGGGCAGCCACGGCGCCGAGGGCGTCCCCGGCCACGATGCCGATGCCGCGATTCTAGGTCCCGTCACTCAAGGCTGGGTCGCAGCAATGACCTACTTAAATGCATCGTGGCCGCCGGCGCCCGGTGTGTTGCTCGAGAACAAGGGCTGCTCGCTGGCGATCCACTACCGCAACGCCGCGGATCACAGCATCGTGCGTGGGCTGATCGAGCAGCTTGCCTCGGGGCTGGCACCCGTGCCGCGTCTCATCCACGGCAAGTGTGTAGTCAACCTCGTGCCGCCGGGCGCACCGCACAAGGGCGACGCGTTGCGCGCGCTACTCGTCGATTCGGGGCTGGCGCGCGCCATTTACGTGGGCGATGACGTCACAGATGAGGACGTGTTCCGACTACGTTTGCCGGGCGTGATATCGGTGCGTGTCGCGCCCATCGGTGAGCGCGTGACAGATCTGTACCTCAACGACCAGGCCGAGGTCGCGATGCTGTTGCGTGAGCTTGCCGACATGATCGAGCGGTCGCCCGCGCGCTGCCAGCCGACCCGGGGTTGAGCGTGCCGGGCTCGCGCGCACCCGATCTCGAGCTCGGCGTCATCGGCAACTGTGCGCTCAACGCGCTCGTTGACGGCATGGCGCGCATCGTTTGGTGTTGCTTCCCGCGGCCCGATGGCGATCCCGTTTTTGACGCATTGCTGGGCGATGGCGCGACCTCACCGCGCGGCTCGTTCGCCATCGAAGTCGAGGATACGGCGACGATCGAGCAACACTACGTGCCGAACACCGCCATTCTCGAAACGAACGTATACGACCGTGCCGGAAACAGCGTGCGCATCACCGATTTCGCACCCCGTTACAGTGACCGCGGACGCACCTTTCGGCCGATGATGCTCGTGCGGCGCGTTGTGCCCGTCGCCGGTCGCGCGCGCATTCGAGTCCGTGTCGCACCGACATTCGACTATGGAGAAGCGCGGCCCGTCGTCACCCGCGGCAGCAACCACATTCGCTATGCGCATTCCACGCAGACGCTGCGACTCACCTGCGACCTGCCGGTTACCTATATCCTCGACGAAACGGCACATGGACTCGACCGTCCGGCGCACATGCTGTTCGGCGTCGACGAAACCATCGAGGCCAATATCGTCGAGACCGTGCGCGAATTCGAGGAGCGCACCGCCGACTACTGGCGACAGTGGGCGCGCGCCCTCGCGGTGCCGTTGGAATGGCAGGACCAGGTCATTCGTGCGGCGATCACACTCAAACTGTGCACGTACGAGGAAACCGGAGCGATCCTGGCGGCGATGACGTCGAGCATTCCGGAGGCGCCGGATACGCAGCGCACCTGGGATTATCGCTACTGCTGGCTGCGCGATGCATTCTTCGTCGTGCGCGCTCTGAACGGATTGTCGGAAGTGGTGACGATGGAGAATTACCTTCGCTACCTCGCCAATGTCGGACGCAGCGCGGCGCGCGAGGGACACCTGCAGCCGGTGTACGGAATCGGGCTCGAGCCGGCACTCGACGAGCGCACGATCGCCTCGCTGCCCGGATATCGGGGAATCGGTCCGGTGCGTATCGGCAACCAGGCGTACCAGCATCGTCAGCATGACGTGTACGGCCATGCCGTGCTGGCGGCAACGCAGGCGTTTTTTGATCGCCGGCTGCTGCGCCAGGGGGGGGTCGACGACTTCCACGCCATGGAGTGGCTTGGCGACCGCGCCTACGCCTTGCACAACCAGCCTGACGCGGGCATCTGGGAATTGCGCACGCGCAGCGGCGTGCACACGTCGTCGTCCGCGCTATGCTGGGCCGCGTGTGACCGGCTTGGCAAGATCGCGATCAGGCTTGGGCTTCCCGAACGCGCCGAAGTGTGGAAGCGCCGAGCCGACGAGATCCGGGCGCTCATCCTCGAGCGGTCGTGGAACGAGCACCGGCGCGCGTTTGTCGATACGTTTGACGGCGACAATCTCGACGCCAGCGTTTTGTTGATGAACGAGGTTGGGCTAATCGGTTCCGACGATCCTCGCTGGCGCGATACGCTCGGCGCCGTACGCAGCGAGTTGCGTCGCGGCAACAGGGTGCATCGATACGTCGCGCCAGACGACTTCGGCGTTCCGACGATGGCATTCACGGCGTGCACCTTCTGGTACATCGATGCGCTCGCCCGCGCCGGGATCGTCGACGAGGCACGCGAACTGTTCGAGGATCTGCTCAGCAAATGCAATCGCCTGGGATTGCTGTCCGAACACATCGACGCCACGACAGGAGAACTCTGGGGCAACTTTCCGCAGACCTATTCGATGGCGGGCATCATCAACGGCGCGACACGGCTGTCGCGACGGTGGGAGACGGTACTGTAGGTGCGAATGCATTCGCACCATCGCGCACAATCGAGACCATCTGTCGCCCCGGCGCAGGTCCCGGCCCGAGGTGCAGCACCGACATCTTGAGCAAGCTGGATCCGGTCTTCTGCAGGATGACCTGCGCAAGTTCGCGCGCGTCACGGTGGCGTAAGCCCGTGGGTGCGAATTCGTTCGCGCGTGTTCGTAATTAAAGCATCGCGGCCGGATCCTTGTGGCCCTGCGAAGTTCGCGTCGTGCTTCGAGTTCGCAGAGCACAATTCATTCGACCGAGCTCGTCAATCGCTCGCGCTGATCTCGCTCTCGTGCCAACGCGCCAACGCGACGTGTGAAATCCACATTGTCAGACCGAACAGTGCCACGCCAGAGAGAGTGATCAGCAACAGCGCCGCGAACAGGCGCGGGATATTGAGCTGGATACCGGAAAGCAGAATCTGATAGGCAAGTCCCGCGCCCTGGCCACCGGTGCCGGCGACGAACTCGGCGACCACGGCGCCGATCAGTGCGAGACCGCTGGCAATGCGCAACCCGCCAAAAAAATATGGAAGCGCGCTCGGGATACGCAGGCGCAGGAGGATCTGCGAGCGCGTCGCGCGGCAGAGTCGAAACAGGTTGAGCAGGCCCGGATCGACGCTGCGCAGGCCCAGGGTCGTGTTGGAAATGATCGGGAAGATCGCCACCACGACCGCACAGAGTACCAGTGCGATACGGGTGTCCTTGACCCAGATGATGATCAACGGCGCGATGGCGACGATCGGCGTGACTTGCAGGACGACTGCATAGGGAAACAGGCTCATTTCGATCCAGCGGCTGCGGACGAACAGCAACGCGACGGCGGCACCCAGCACGACCGAAATGCCGAGCGCGGTCAGGGCCACACCGAGTGTCACCCGTAGCGAGTCGAACAGCAGCGCGCGATCGGCGACGAGCGTGCGCAGTATAACGACGGGCGAGGGCACGAGGTACGCGGGTACGTCGTACCACATGACCAGCAGCTGCCACAGCGCGAGCACGATCAGCGCAACCAGGGCGGGCGCCGCGAAACGCAGCACACGCGCGGAAGCCGGCCCGGTATCGGCGCTCACGCTGTTGCTCCCGATGCCGCGTCGGCCACCCTTTGTGAAAGTTGCCGGCAGTGCACCGCGAACGACGGCTTGAGCCGGAAGTCATCGCTACGGGGATACGGCTCGTCGATTTCGACGTCGGCGACGATGCGCCCTGGCTGCGCCGCCATCACGACCACGCGTGTCGACAGAAACACTGCCTCGACGATGCTGTGCGTGACGAAAACGATGGTCAGCTCGCGCGCCGCCCACATCGCCAGCAGCTCGGAGTCGAGCCGTTGGCGCGTGAATTCGTCGAGCGCACCGAAGGGCTCGTCCATCAGCAGCAGGTCCGGCACGGTCACCAGCGCGCGCGCAATCGACGCACGCATCTGCATGCCGCCCGAAAGCTCGCGTGGGAGCTGACGCCCCGCGTCGGCCAGCCCGACCAGCGACAGCGCTTCGCGCACTGCTCGGTCGGACTCTGCGCGCGGTACGCCCGCGAGATCCAGTGGCAAGCGGACGTTGGTATCGATGCGCGCCCAGGGCATCAACGTCGGCGACTGGAAAACCATCGCCACGCGACGCCCGGGCCCACCGGTCGCGGCAAACGGGCCGCCCCACCAGCGCAGCGTGCCCGACGTGGGCTCAAGCAATCCCGCGATCAGGTTGAGCAACGTCGTCTTGCCGCAGCCCGACGGCCCCAGCAAAGTGAGGAATTCGCCCGGGCCCACACGCAGGTCGACCGACGAAAGCGCCTCGCGGCCGCCCGGGTACGTCTTGAGCGCGCCGGTGATATCGAGCAGCGGCGCAGATCCAGTGGCAGCCGCGGTCAGGGCAGGACCTTCACGTCGCGCGTGATCGACAGCGTATATGCCTGAGCGTAGTCGACCCCGGGCCGGGCAAGCCCCGCGTTGCGCAGGAACTCGATAGTCTGGGCCCAGCGCGCGTCGGTCATGGTGAGCAGCCCCCGCGTCGCCGCATCGCCGCCGCTGACGATGGCGTACTCCTTCATCTTGCGAAGGCTGTACGCGAGCAGCTCGTCGCTCATCTGCGGATTGTCGCGCTTGATGAGCGCATTGCCCGGTTCGGGATTGGCTAGATAGCTCTTCCATCCTTCGGCGGACGCGCGCACGAAGCGCACGAGCGCGTCGCGGCGCTTGGCCAACGTATCGCGCGTCACGACCAGCGCCTCGGAGTACGGCGGGTAGCCGAGATCGGCGAGCAGGAACACCACGGGCTGGATGCCCCCTTTTTCGATCGAGAACGGCTCGGAGGTCGCGAAGCCCTGTTGTGAAAGCGTCGGGTCGGCGAGGAAAGGCTGCACGCTGAAACCGTAGGGTCGCTTCTGGCTGTCGACAAAAGCGTAGCGCTGCTTGAGCCACGGCCAGAAGGTCGTGTTGCTCGCGGCGCCAATCGCGATCGGCTTGCCCTGGAGGTCTGCAAGCGCCGCCACACCCGGATGCGCGATGATCGCCGTGGGATTTTTCTGGAAAGTCGCCGCGATGGCAACGACGGGCACTTTCTGCTCGATCGCGGAGACGACCTGCAGCGCATCGGCCATGACCACATCGAGTTGGCCGGCGGCGAGTAGCTGCAGGCCATTGACCTGGGGGCCACCCATTTTGAGCGTGACATCGAGGCCGTATTTCCGATAAATGCCTTCTGCGACCGCCTGATAGAACCCACCGTGCTCGGCCTCGGCCAGCCAGTCGGTGGCGAAGACGATGCGCTCGGGGGCCTGCGCCGCGGTGGACCACGGAAGGACAAGCGCACTGGCAAACAGTACAAGGCGGATGCAGCGGACCATCGCAGGGCTCCAGCGGAAGCGTGGCGCGGCCGAGGCCGCCAAATCGGTGATTATGCTCAACTTCGGCGGACATTGCTGCACGTTTGCGCCGGCGCCTGCCATCGGCGGGCGCTGAAGGTTTTGTTCCGCGACGCACCGAGGCCCTCAAGCGCCTGGTCGTACAGTGCGACGCTGAGCTCGACTTGATGCGGCTGATGCTGGAGACGTTGAAGTTGCAGATCACGCGCTACAAGCGCGACAAGTTCGGCACCAGCTGCGAGCGGCTTGCACAGCTAGGGCAGTTGGAGCTACTGGTCGAAGAACTCGAGACCGGTCGTGTGCAGATGGAAGCGGCGGCAGATGTGGCACGCGAGCGGCTGCGCCGAACCGCCCGATTGCGCGTGGCGCGGCCGGTCGAGGGCTACTGGCTCACGTGCTTGTGAGCAAGTTCTGCGATCATTTGCCGCTGTACCGGCAATAAGGTAGATTCAAGCATGGACTCCTTCGATCAGGGTGAGCAATGCTTGAGGGAAATCTGAGCGTTTTCTTAGGTGGTGCTCTGGGCATTGGTTGAGTTGTCGAAATTTGGACTTGCAGCCGTGCGCGGCACCCTCGAGCTCTGTCGGGGAACCCTTGATCGGCCCCGCTCCGGGGAGCTCTCGGAGTTCGCCTCTCGCTTCAACTGCGGCCAATTCCCAAGATTCGAGCTCGGCATGCCCAGCCGCTTCGCCGCCTGGCTGATGCCCATCGAGTCCGCCAACCGCGACGTTTCAAGCTTGAGTTCATCGGTGTATCGCCGATTCGGGGCCGTTTCCTTCGCCATTCCATCCTCCCGTTCATCAGAACATTATCAAAATCCTGATGTACGTCGAAACCGGGCAGGGTGAACCTGAACCTCATGAAGAGACACAAAAGGAACAAATCAAGCGCGAAGGCGCCGATACCATCGCCCTCGACAGCGGGCCGATGGATACCGAGCGCTGGCATCGGCACCCTTGAGCCGCAGAAAGATCAGACTCGTTTGGCAGCCATCCAGATGTCGGCCGACACCCCGGGCGTTATCGAACTCACCGAACAGAATTTCGCAGCGTCGATCAACGGCCATCCATTTGCAGTCGTCGATTTCTGGGCGCCATCGTCCGTGCCTTGTCGCGCGTTCGCGCCGACCTTTGCCGCCGCCGCGGCCCGGAACCCCGATGTTTTGTTCGCGAAGGTCAATACCGAGGATCAGCAGGCGATCGGCGCGCAGTTCAATATCCGTTCGACACCGACGCTGATGATCTTCCGCAGCAACATCATCGTCTATGCCAAAGCGGGCGCGCTGGAGGCCAGGACGCTGGACGAGGTGCTGGGCGCTACGCGAGCGCTCGACATGGAGCAGGTACGGCGCAAGGTGACCAAAGTGGATGCGGTCGCACTGGGCGCCCCCATCGCGCCGACCACCGATGTCGACGCGCAGGCTGCAGCGGACCCGAGCCTCCTCTCAATCGAAAACTTTCTACGTCCATCGCTGCGCGGACCGGGGTCAGCGTTGACGGACGCTATCCCGCGGCTGGCGGCTGGCGGGCTAGTCGCGATACGAGACGCCTTCGAGCCGGACTTTGCCGAGCGGATGTATCGTAGTCTCGACCGCTGCACGACTTGGCGTGTGTACGAGAACTACGAGGAGGATTTTCACTATCATCATCACAATCTCTACAACCCCGATCAGTTTCCGGCGGACGTCGCCTGGTGCTCCAAGGTATTCGGTTCGTCGAGTTCGAAGGCGTGGGCGACGCGGTTGTCCGGTCGGTCCTGTCTTGGACCGGCGGAGGTCTACGCGAGCTGGTACCTCCCAGGCGACCATTCCCTCCCTCACAATGATGCATCGGACAGCGGCGCAAATTTCAATCGTCAAGTCGCCTTCGTGTGGCATCTGGCAAAGGATTGGCGGTCGGAGTGGGGCGGCGCGTTGTTCTGGTGCCCGAAGGGATGCTACCTGCCGCCGGTCTTCAACACCCTATGGCTTTTCAACGTGGGGCCGGAATCGACCCACTTTGTGACTCATGTCTCACCGTACGCCCAAGGCAAGCGCCTCGCCATCAATGGATGGTGGACGGGACAGACCGCGACAGGGAACCCAGTCTGGAAAGGACCCGACCGAATCGGCACTGGCAGTACGGAAATCGTGATCTATTGAATCAAGCCAACGTGAGCGGCCACAGAGCGATCAGGCCAGGTCCGTCCGCTAATGCCCGGTCAGAGCCACACGCCCTGAACCTCATGAAGAGGCACAAGAGGAACAAATCAAGCGCGAAGGCGCCGATACTATCGCCCCCGACAGCGGGCCGGTGGATACCGAGCGACGTCGGTGACGTCCTTGGGCATGGTGGGGCCGGGCTTCTGACCCTCTCCATCGGCGACGCGCTTGTCGGCGGGGCACTCGCCCGCGATCGCGCCGCTTGCGCCGAATGCAAATGCGCTCGCAACGGCTGCGGCGAGAGCGACACGGCGCCAATTCGTTCCAGATTGCTTGCTGTCGATGTTCGCGATGGTCCGCTCCTGTTTATTGATTTTTCGCGAGGTGCCGCGGCGTGCCAATTCTTCGTTTCGATCGCCGATTGCTTACATTCCGGTGAGGCAAGATTCTGTCGCATCCCGACGCGTCGCACACTCGATGATTCGCGCATTAATGCACATGCACACGACGTGCGCGTCTGTAGTCGAGACCACGCGCACTCGAACGGCGCCGATACCGTGTCGATGGTCAGGCGCTGGCGCGCGCGCCCTAGCGACGCGCGCATCGCGGCGTTGCGAGGAACGTCTAGACCAGCGGCTTGAGATCGCCGAGCAGCGTCGGAATGAGCTCCGACACCGTCGGGTGAATGTGCACCGCGCGGGTGATCGTCGTGTACGGCGCGCGCGCGTACATCACATCGAGCAGGCAGTGAATCGCTTCGTCGGCCTCGGTGCCAAGCAGCATCGCGCCTAGGATGCGCTTGTCTCCGGCGTCGACCAGTACCTGCATATAGCCCTGCGTCTCGCTGCGCTCGCGTGCGCGGCCGACGCGCGACATCTTCATCTGTCCGACCAGCGCTTTGCGTCCCGATGCGCGCACTTCGTGCTCGCTCATGCCGATACGTGCCAGCGGCGGGTCGACGAACAGTGCGTACGTGAGAATGCGGTCGCTGACGCGTCGGTTGTCGCCGTCGAGCAGATTGGCGGCGACGATTTCGTAGTCGTTGTACGACGTGTGCGTGAATGCGCCACGTCCGTTCGCATCGCCCAGCGCCCAGATGCCGGGGACGCTGGTCGCAAGCATGTCGTCGACCTCGATGTAACCACGCGCATCGGTTCTGACTCCGGCGTTCTCGAGTCCGAGGTCGTCGGTGTTGGGCACGCGACCGACGGCGAGCAGCAGGTGTGAGCCTTCGATTTCCCGCGGCTCCTCGTCGCAGCTCACGCCAGCGACGACGCCATTGCCACTTCGCGTCGCGCGCATGCACGTCGCGTTGAGGCGGAAGGCGATGCCCTCGGCTTCGAGGATCGCCTGCACGGCGGCGGAGACGGGCTCATCTTCGCGGGCGATCAGCCGAGGCCCCATCTCGATGACGGTGACGCGACTGCCGAAGCGCCGGTACATCTGCGCGAACTCGAGGCCGATGTAGCTGCCGCCGATGACGATCAGATGCTCGGGAAGGTAATCGACGTCCATCATGCTTACGCTGGTCAGGTAAGGAACATCGCCGAGGCCCGGCATGTTCGGCACCAACGGGCGGCCGCCGACGTTGATGAAGATCTGGCCGGCTTCGAGCAACGCCTCGCCGACACGCACGGTTTGTGGCCCCTCGAAGCGCGCGTGGCCCCGGATCAGCGTCACATTGGGCTCGCGTTCCAGCCACTCGGTGACGCCGTGATTGGATTGCTGCACGATCACGTCCTTGCGCGCCTTGACCCGCGACATGTCGACACGCACCGTCCCCTCGAGCATCACGCCGAAATCCGCGCCACGCCGTGCCATGTGCGCCGCGCGAGCACTGGCGATCAGTGTCTTGGTCGGGATGCAGCCGTTGTTCACGCAGGTGCCCCCGACGCGGTCGCGCTCGATGATGGCGACCTTGCGCCCGGCCTTGGCCAGGCGCACCGCCAGCGGCGAAGCTGCCTGGCCGGTCCCGATGATGATTGCGTCGTAGCGTTGCGCCATCGCCGTCTCCTCGCGTGAGTCCGGGAACAATCGTACCCGCAGCGCAGGGTGATTGGGCGGGCTGGCCACCGGTGGGTCAGCGCGTTCGGCCGTCGAAGCCGTCGATGCCGTGCGCGAGTACCGTGTGCGGGCCGGCCGCGGTGTCGTGGATCACGATGCCTTCCATCGGATCCACGGGTCGCCGCCACGGCGCCAACGCGAGCACGCGCTGTCCTTCCGCATAGCCGGCATCGCGTCGTGCGCGAATGCCTATGGGCGTGAAGTCGATGTCCTTGAGGTGATCTTCGCCGTCGAGCCGCGGCGCAATCAACCGCGCGACGTGCATGATGCTGTTGCAGCCCCAGGAGGCGAGCTCTTTGACCTCATCGGAACTGCGCGCTTTCTCGGGCACGTGCTTGGCGAGCTCGCGGATAATGTGGCGCAAATGGTGAATTTGCTTCTGGCGCGCGATGTGACTCTTGGCGCGACTGGCGTACTGAATGTCCTTGTGCCGTCCCATGACCTCCCACAGCGACCCCGGCTCCGGTCCTTCGGGGTTCCACATGTGCACGGTGAAGATGACCGAATCGACTCGCGGCTTGTCGTCGAGCACCGCCTCGATCGGCGTATTCGAATAGATGCCGCCATCCCAATAGGGCTCGCCGTCGATGCGCACCGCCGGAAATGCCGGCGGCAGCGCGCCAGAGGCCATCACGTGCTCCAATGCGATCGGCCGGTCGCGGCTGTCGAAGTAGCGCATCTCGCCGTTCTTGACGTTGACGGCACCCACCGTCAGCCGCGTCTCGCTGTCGTTGAGATAGTCTAGATCGACAAGTTCGGAGAGAGTATTTCGCAGCGGCGCGGTCGTATAGTACGCAGCGCTTTCCAGTCCGATCGAGGCGTGCGGCCCGAACCAGGACATGGGGTTGGGACCAAAAAAAGGCGCCAGACCGTTGACCATGGTCGCCACGTTGGCGAGCACCGAGTTCAACCCGGGCACGAACTCGAGGGCCGCGGCGCCGGCGCGCTGCTCGACCCGGCTCCAGAATTCATGCAGCCGCTCGACGCGATGCTCAGGCGCGTTGCCGGCGATCAATGCGCCGTTGATGGCGCCGATCGAAGTTCCGATGACCCAGTCAGGCTCGATGCCGGCTTCGTGCAGCGCCTCGTACACCCCGACCTGATAGGCGCCCAGCGCGCCGCCACCCTGCATCACCAGGACCACTTGCCCCGGCAGCGCCGGAGTTGCGATTTTCGCTCCGTTGCTTCGGGATCGCTTGCGTGCGCGTGCTCTTGCCATACGACGCTCCGTGATCTTGCTGTCTGCGGGTCAGTGCACGGTGATGGCGGTGACCGCACTCCATCAGTCTATGGAAGGTCCGGGGTCGCGGCGCGGAGGCGCTGTTCCGTTCCCGATCGGACGCGCGTTGGATCGGATGCCTGCGCCGCCGCGTTGCTTCCCCGTTGGCCAGTTAGTCAGGCGCTCATCGCGAACCTTACATATCGCGGATATTCGCAGCCTTAAGCAAACAGTGCGCCTGGTCGATATGCAACCGCCGTCATCGCCGGTATGATCGTAACGGTTCGTCCCGTGCGTAGATGCGACGTGCCCGACTCCCAGTTCGCGACCCAGCTCGAGACCCATCGGCGCTATTTGCTGCGCATCGCGACTCTGCAGCTTCGCGACACCGCGCTCGCCGAAGACGTCGTGCAGGACACGCTGCTTGCGGCGATCCAGGGCGAAAAGGGCTTCTCGGGCAAATCCTCGCTGCGCACCTGGCTCACCGGCATCCTCAAGCACAAGGTCGTCGACGCTATTCGACAGAAAGCGCGCGCGCCGACGCTGCCGTCGATCGAAGAGGAGTGCCGTATCGACGATTTCGATGCATTGTTCGACGAGACCGGCCACTGGGCAAACATGCCCGCCGACTGGGGCAACCCGGAATCGCAGCTCTCCGAACAGGAGTTCTTCGAGGTCATGCAGGCATGCCTCGAGAAATTGCCGCCCAATACCGCGCGCGTCTTTCTGCTGCGCGAGGTGATGGAGCTGGAGACCGATGAAATCTGCGCCCAGCTCACAATCACGTCGAACAATCTGTGGGTGATCCTGCACCGCGCGCGGCTCGCGTTGCGGCAATGTCTCGAGCAAAACTGGTTCGCACCGGGGAAGCCCTCGTCCGGCCGGGCGACAGGCTCGCCACGTGCTTAGGCTCATTCGCCTGGCGCAGTTGGTCAACTGCAAGCAGGCGGCAAGGCTCATGTCGGACGCACAGGACCGGCCGCTGCCGCTCTCCGATCGCCTGAAGCTTGGCCTGCACCTGCATTGGTGCGTGGCGTGTACGCACTACCGGCAGCAGCTCGAGTTCATGCGGAAGGCGCTGCGGGGCTATCGCGCGTGACGCCGCTGCACGCGACGCCACCACGGCTTGCGTGGCATCGATGCGAGCCTCGAATCGGGTTTGACCCGCTAGCGACAGCGCGGTGCGGATGACCGTGTCCCGTGGAGGGTGCGGGCCCGTCTCGTTGGGCGTACCATTCGGCGGGGTGATGCCCGGGAGGCACCGACATCGATGAACGAGGGCGGTCAGAGGCAACGACTGGTAGCGATACTAGCCGCCGACGCCGTCGGTTATTCGCGCCTGATGGAAGCCGACGAGCACACGACCTTGGCTGCGCTCGATGCTGCCCGGGTCATCTTCAAGAAGGAGGTTGAAGCCAACCAGGGGCATGTGATCAGCACGGCCGGCGACTCGGTGCTCGCGTTGTTCGATACCGCTGGCGGCGCGGTGACAGCCGCATTGGCCGTGCAGCGCGCGCTCGACGCGTCTGCGCGAGACGTCCCAGTCGATCGCAGGATGCGCTTTCGCATCGGCGTGCATCTTGGCGACGTGATGGAAAAGGCGGATGGCGACGTTTACGGCGACGGCGTCAATATCGCCTCCCGCCTGCAGGCGCTGGCCGACCCGGGCGGAATCGTCGTATCCGAGGCGGTGCGCGGAGCGGTCAAGAGCCGCGTCGCCGCGACATTCGACGATCGAGGCCCGCAGACCGTAAAGAACATCGCCGACCCGGTCCACGCTTTCTCGGTGCGGACCGAGGGAGCGCCGGCGCCTGCGGTGGTCGCGACGTCGGCATCGACGCGACCCCGCCGTGTGACGCATCGCCTCGCGTGGTCCGCGGCGGCCGCTGCACTGGTTGTCATCGCGATCGGATTGGCGTGGTGGTTGCGCCCTTCGAACCCGCCGGTTGTCGCGACTTCGACATCCCCGGCCGCACCGTCCGCGCCACAGCCTGTGGGCAAACCGTCGATCGCGGTCCTGCCCTTCGACAACATGAGCGGCGAAGCGGACAAGGCTTATTTCGCGGACGGAATCACCGAGGACCTGATCACCGACCTTTCGAAGGTTGCGGGCCTTGTCGTTATCGCCCGCAATTCGACGTTCCAATACAAGGGCAAGGCGAGTGATGTGCGTGAGATCGGTAAGGCCTTGAATGCGCGGTACGTCCTCGAAGGCAGTGTGCGCCGGAGTGGCGACAGCGTTCGCGTCAACGCGCAGCTCATCGACGCCGCGACCGGCGCTCACGTCTGGGCGGACCGCTACGACGGCGAGATGAAGGACATTTTCGCCGTCCAGGACACGGTCACGCGCAACGTGGTCAAGGCGCTCTCGGTCGAACTGACCAAGGACGATAGCGAGCGCGTCGCCAGGCGCGGAACCGAAAACGTCCAGGCATATGACATCTACCTCAAGGGCTGGGAGCGTTACCTCAAGCAGACGCCCGACGATTTCCGCGCCGCGATCGTCGAGTTCAAGAAGGCCGCGGAGATCGATCCGAACTACGGGCGGGCGTACGCCGCCCTCGCAGCAACCTATTGGGACACGTTTACGCGCTTATGGGGAGAGGCCGTGGGCCTTGGCCCCAGACCCGAGGAGGCGTCGTATATGGCCGAACAGCATCTGGCCAAGGCCATGCGTGCTCCCACGCCGCTCGCGCATCAAGTCGCCAGCGCGATGCTGCTGCAAGCGCGGCAACAGGAGGAGGCGATTGCCGAAGCAAAACTAGCAATCGCGGCCGACGCCAACGACGCCGATGGCTATATCGCGCTCGCTGCTGCGTTGAGCTTCGCCGGTCGGCCTGCCGAGGCTCTCGACGCGGTGGAACGCGCGATGCGGCTCAATCCGCACTACCCGTCGAGTTACCTTTACCAGCGCGGACTCGCGCAATTCGGTGCCAATCGACTGGATGAGGCGGTCGTGTCGCTGGAGCGGGCGATCGTCATGAATCCCGACGACTACTGGTCGCAGCGCTTGCTGCTGGCTACGTATGGACTGCTTGGGCGGCGCGAAGACTCGAGCAAACTTGCGGCGACGATGAAACGCAAGGACCGGCGGGGAGAGAACGCTTTTCGTGATCCGCTGACGGTCCGCGGCATCACCTTCTGGTATCCGTTCGCGAATTCGGACGACGCCAAACGCTTCGCCGACGGCCTGGCCAAGGCTGGCGTGCCGGAGTAGCGGCGCGAGCGCTTCTCAGAACTTAAGCGTCTCACCTGGTTTCATCTCGAGCACCTTGATCGGCGTCTCACCGAGCGCGGCCTTGAATTCTGCCGGCGTGTGGTTGATGACCGGGAACGTTCCGTAGTGCGTAGGGATCACGATTTTCGGACGAATCAGTTCGCGCACAGCGTACGCCGCGTGCTCGGGATCCATCGTGAAATGACCGCCAATGCATACCAGCGCCAGGTCGGGCTTGAAGAAGCGGTTGATCAATGCCATGTCGCCGAAGACGTCGGTGTCGCCCGTGTCGTAGATCCTGAACCCGTTCTCGAATTCGATCACGAAGCCGATCGCGACGCCGGCGTCCACAAACCGCGTGCCTCCCGTGTCGGATTTGAGTGCCACAAGGTCAGCCGACGAGCTGTGCTCGGCGGTCACCATGTGCACCTTGATGCCCGCGCCAAGCGGCGTGACGGTTCCGCCCTTGTCCATGGCGATCGATTTCGACCGTCGAGAAGCCCGAGGGCCACCAGGTTGTTGATGAGCCCTTGCTGCCCGACGACGGTCGCACCGGTGAGCTTCGCCAGTTCCGGGAGATCGTTTACATGGTCCTGGTGGCCGTGCGTGACGAGGATCAGGTCGACCTTGCCGAGCGCGGCAAGATCCTTGTACTTCGCGGGCGTCCGGGGGTTCTTCTTGAGGAAGGGATCGATGACGATCACCTTGCCGGTCGTGCTCGTGATGCGGAAGGTAGCATGACCGAGCCACAGGACTTCGATCTGCTGGGCGCGGGCGAGCGCCGCGAACGTCCAAAGCAAGACAACCGAGACCGCTGCGACCGAGATTCTGCGTGCCACGGACATCGTCCCTCCCATGTCGACAGGGACGATGTTACTACGGGTCTAGCGCGATTGCTGCCCGAAGCGCCGCTCGAGCAGGTGATCGAGCGAAATCACGCCCGGGCCACACAGGAGAATCACGAGGATCATTGTTCCCCACAGAATGTGATCCTTGACCGCGATATCCGGCAGCGCGGCATAGGACACGACCGCGATGATGTTGAAGAAGAACAGCACGAACGCGCCGAATCGCGTCGCCAGCCCGAGCGCCAGCAGTATCGGCATCGACAGCTCGGTCGTGGTGCCCATCACGGCGGCGACGGCGGGCGGCAGCACGGGCACGTGGTATTCGTTGGTAAACAGCGCCAGCGTGACGCTCCAGTCGTGGATCTTGGTGAGGCCCGACATGAAGAACACGCGTGCGACATAGAGACGGAAACCGAGCAGCATCAGCGGTCGCAGCTTGTCGACGAGTCCCGCCGCCGTGCAATACAGTCCGGCAAGCCGACCGAACAGAGAGCCGGACGTCGAGGCATTCATTTCTTGTCTCCGTGGAATGCCCGCGGCGCCCGAAACGCGACTAGCGTCCGGTTCGCGACGTGGCGCCGCAAGGCGGCCGCGAGATCAAAGTCGGGATCGGCGCGCGAAGCGCGTTCCGCCGCCGTGCCCAGCGTCGCGTTCGCGGCAAGGGCAGCCAGCAGTGCGTGCTCGCCGCCACCGATCCGCTCGACGCCGACGCCGTGCGCGCCGCGAGCGACGAGCAACGTGTCACCGCCCTGCGCCAGGTCGACGTGGTCCGCGCCTTCGTAGCCCGGCTGGTTGAATTGCCAGATCGCGAGCACAGGAAAGGATGACGCGAGCAGGCGTGCGGTCGGATGCACGCGAAAGCGCAGGTCGGCGAGCGCTTCGGAGGGGACGGCGCCCAGTGCGGTGAGATCCAGCGGTCCTGCGTCAGCGGCGATCGCCGCCTGATCGATCGCCCACTCGAGGCGCGCGACGTCGGGGAGGTACGCGAGCTCGTGGGCCGGTGCGTACGTCTCCAGAAATCGGGCGAAGTCGCCGCCATAGCCGTTGACGTCGCCGCGCGTCGAGGGATGAGCGCGCACGAAGTGCTCGGTCGCCACGATGAAGAACGGCATGCCCACCAGGCGGCGCACGACCGGATAGGTCGCGGCCATGACCTTGCAATAGTTGCCGAAGACGTTGTTGCGATAGATCGCCACGCGCTCTCTCGGATCGACACCGCCCGCAACAATCGCGAGGCTCGATAGCGCGGCGTCGTCGCCGAACAGGGTCGCCGCAGAAAAGCTGCGCTGCAGCTCACGCAGCGAGGGCATCGCACGCCTCCATGATCGCGCGCGCGGCGGCGGCCTCGTCGAGCAGCACCTCGAGCGCGGGCAGGTCGGTGTCCCATTCGATCAGCGTCGGCCTGGGGCCGAAGCGCTCGATCGTGGCGCGATAGAGCGACCACACCGGCGCGGCGACGCGCGCGCCGTGCGTGTCGATCAGGCAAGGGCCACTGGCGTCGAACCCGGCCAGGTGGATCTCGGCGACCGATTCCGCTGGAATCGCGTCCAGATATTCCAGCGGATCGAAGCCGTGATTCACCGCGTTGACGTACACGTTGTTGACGTCGAATAGCAGTTTGCAACCGGTCCGATGCGCGACCTCGGCGACGAAGTGCCACTCCGTCATGGCGTCGTCGCCGAAGCGAAGGTACGCAGAGATGTTCTCGACCAGAATGGTGCGACGCAAGCGTGCTCTGCACGCGGTCGATGCGTTCGCAGACGAGGCGCAGCGCCTCATCGGTGAAGGGCAGCGGCAACAGGTCATTCAGATGTCGGCCATCGACCTGGCCCCAGCACAGGTGTTCGGATACCGCTGCCGGTTCGATACGCGAGGCCAGACGCGCCAGCCGGGCAAGATGCCCCGCGTCCATCGCATCGGCCGACCCCAGCGACAAGCCCACGCCGTGCAGCGAGATCGGGTAATCGACACGGATCGCGTCCAGCGCGGCGAGCGCGGGGCCGCCGTCGATGAAATAGTTCTCGCTGTGCACTTCGAGCCAGCCAACGCCCGGCCGCTCGGCGCGCAATTGAGCGACGTGCGGCGCGCGCAAACCGATGCCGACGGTTGCGGGAAGTGCGGGCGCAGCGCGCATGGATCCGTCTCGTCCGGAAGCGGAGATGCCGGCAGCGAGGTCGAATTGCCCGCCGCCGGCGCGCTACGTCAGGCCTTCGGTGCCATGGTCTTGCCACCCATCTGCTCGCACGTGCCCTTGGTCACGTACTTCCAGGACATCGGATCCTTATCGACCGTGCTCTGCCCGGCGCACGCGTGCTTGCCGGCGGCGCAGTCGTTCTGCCCGGCCTTGGCGATGCCGAAGCACTTGTCCTTGCTCGCATCCGGGGCCACCGGAGCGGCAGACACGGCTCCGGCAAGTCCCAGCGCCAGCACACCGGCAATCGCGGCTTGAATAGTCGTCTGTTGCTTCATGAATGTCTCCTGCACAGGTTGAGGTTTTGGAAAGACGGATCGATAGCGCCGTCTGCCGCCTTGGTCGTCCAGGCGATACGGAACTTACACCCAACCTGCGGCCGGCGCACGCACCGGTCAGGTGCGTGACGGCAGCGCGCGGCCGGCCCATTGGGCGCTCGCGCGCAAAGCCGCTAAGATTCGGCATGCGCTTCACCGTCGCCACGTACAACATCCACAAGGGTTTTTCGCATCTCGCGCGCCGCATGGTGATCCACGAGCTGCGCGAGAAACTGCACGGCCTCTCGGCCGACATCCTGTTCCTGCAGGAGGTGCAAGGCGCTCACCGCCGTAACGCCATGCGCTACCGCGACTGGCCGGGCAAACCGCAGCATGAGTTCATCGCGGACAAGGTGTGGCACGAGGTCGCCTATGGCAGGAATGCCGACACACGCCACGGCCATCACGGCAACGCCATGCTGTCTCGATTTCCCATTCTCGCGCAGACCAATCAGGACATCTCGGCGCACCTGTTCGAAAGCCGAGGCATGCTGCATTGCGTGGTACAGCTCGGGCGCGGCATCCCGGCGCTGCATTGCATCAATGTCCACCTCGGCCTGTTCGAGCGCGGTCGGCGCTGGCAGGTGCATGCGCTCACCGAGCGCATTCGCGAGGCCGTGCCGGCCGATGCCCCGCTCGTCGTCGCCGGCGATTTCAACGACTGGCGGCGCAAAGCCGATCGCACCCTCCAGGCGCAGCTCGGCGTCGTCGAGGTGTTCTCCGCGGCGGCCGGGCGTCCCGCGCGTACCTTTCCCTCGGTGCTGCCGGTGTTCCGGCTGGACCGCATCTACGCGCGCGGCCTGCGTGTCGTAAACACCGCCGTGCACTATGCCTATCCGTTGGCGCGGTTGTCGGATCACGCCGCGCTGGCGGCGACCTTCGAGCTCATGCGTGCTCGATCCGAAAAGGTCAGGGCCGGTTAACAGGCCCCATAACGGCGTGCGCCAAGGCACCGCCATGAACCACTTCATGCCCGGCAATCGCGTCACGCTGCTGCGCGACGGTGCCCAGTATTTCCCGGCGTTGATGCATGCGATCGACGCCGCTCAGAACGAGGTGTGGCTCGAGAGCTATATCTTCGCCGATGACGCGGCGGGGCGGATGATCGCTGCGGTGCTCGCCCGCGCGGCGGCGCGCGGCGTGCGCGTGCGCGTGCTCGTCGACGGGTGGGGCGCCAAGCTGTACCTATCGTCGTCGCTGGAGCGCGACATGCTCGACGCCGGCATCGAACTGCGCAAGTACCGGCCCGAGGTCGCGCCCTGGCAGTTCCGCTCGCACCGACTGAGGCGGCTGCACCGCAAGCTCTGTCAAATCGACGGTCGCGTCGCCTTCGTCGGCGGCATCAATATCATCGACGACATGAACACGCCGCACCACAAGCCTCCGCGCGCGGATTTTGCAGTGGCCGTCGAGGGGCCGTTGCTACCGGCCATCGAGTACACAATGCAGCGCGTATGGGCGCTCGTCCAGCTGGTGCAGACCGGTGCCAGCGACGTGCCGCTTTTCCCGGCCCGGCACCACGCCTCGAGGGTCGGCACGCAGACGGCGAAGTTCGTGGCACGCGACAACCTTCGCCATCGGCGGGACATCGAGCACGCCTATCTGGCCGCGATCCACACGGCGAAGCGCGAAATCATCATCGCCAACTCGTATTTTTTCCCCGGCATTCGCTTCCGTAGGGCGCTCGTCTCCGCAGCGGCGCGCGGCGTCAAAGTGACGCTGCTGCTGCAGGGAAAGGTGGAGTACGTACTGCTGCATTTCGCGTCGCGCGCACTGTACGGCCAGCTGCTGGCCGCCGGCGTGATCATTCAGGAATACCACCGCAGCATGCTGCACGCGAAGGTCGCGGTGATCGACGATCACTGGGCCACCGTCGGCTCGTCGAACATCGACCCCTACAGCCTGCTCATGGCGCGCGAGGCCAACGTCTTCGTGCGCGACCAGGGCTTCAACGCCGAGTTGAAGCGCCAGCTCACCGAAATGATCACTGGCGGATCGCGCGAGATCGCGCCCGGCGACTGGAGGGTACGCCCGCGCCTGTACAAGGCGGCGATCTGGATGGCCTACGGCATCGTGCGCCTGGCGATGGGATTCCTCGGCTATGGCGGCAACGAATGGTTCCGCGGCCTGGACAGGAGGTGAGGGCAAAGTGCAATCGGCCGGGTGCTAGACTAGACGTCAATCGTCCCGATTCGCCGTCGGGCCGCTGATTGTCCCGGGCGCGCGACGCCGGACGCGATACCGCCCTCGTTCGTCGACAGATCCGCCCGCCGGGCGCTTGACACGATATCGCCGACACCGATGCTCCGCGCTACCTCGTTGTCTCTTCCTGCCGCCTCCGGCAAACCGGCACTCGCCGTGCGCGGCGAATGGCAGACGGTGCGCGCACTGCTTCCGTACCTGCTTGCGTACCGGGGCCGCGTCGCAATCGCGCTTGCGTGCCTCATCGCGGCCAAGCTCGCCAACGTCGGCGTGCCGTTGGTCCTGAAGCAGATCGTCGACCGCCTGACGCTGGCTCCCGCGGCGCACGTGCTGGTGCTGCCGGTTGCATTGCTCGTCGCGTACGGCGTGCTGCGACTGTCGACGACGGCGTTCACCGAACTGCGCGAATATTTTTTCGCCAAGGTCACGCAGCGCGCTGTGCGCACCATCGCGCTCAAGACATTCCGGCACCTGCACGAATTGTCGCTGCGCTTTCACCTGGCGCGGCAGACGGGCGGCCTCACGCGCGACGTCGAGCGCGGCACGCGCGGCATCTCGACCCTGATCGGCTACACGCTGTTCTCGATCCTGCCCACCTTGATCGAGATCGCGCTCGTGTCGGCGATACTGGTCGCGCGCTACGACATCTGGTTCATCGACATCACGCTCACTGCGCTGTGCATCTATATCGTCTACACCATCGCCGATGACCGAGTGGCGTACCACGTTTCGACGGCAGATGAACGAGCTCGATTCCAAGGCCAATACCCGCGCCATCGACAGCCTGCTCAATTACGAGACGGTCAAGTATTTCAACAACGAGGAGTTCGAAGCGAAGCGTTACGACGAAAGCCTGCAGCGCTGGGAGTCGGCCGCCGTGCGCAGCCAGACATCGCTGTCGCTGCTAAACATCGGCCAGAGCGCAATCATCGCGGTTGCGGTCACACTGATCATGTGGCGCGCTACGCTTGGCGTCGGTTAGCGGCACCATGACAATCGGCGACCTCGTGCTGGTCAACGCGTTCATGATCCAGCTCTATATTCCGCTGAACTTCCTCGGCGTCATCTACCGCGAGATCAAGCAGGCCGTCGCCGACATGGAACGGATGTTCCGGCTGATCGACGAGAACGCGGAAGTGCAGGACGCGCCGGACGCGCCGCCGCTGCACCCGGGTGGCGGCGAAGTGCGCTTCGATCACGTCGATTTCCATTACGAGCCCAACCGGCAGATCCTGTTCGACGTCTCGTTCGCCATACCTGCCGGCCGAACGGTAGCGGTCGTCGGGCCCAGCGGCTCCGGAAAGTCGACGCTGGCGCGGCTGCTCTACCGGTTCTACGACGTCAGCGGCGGGCGCATCGCCATCGACGGGCAGGACGTGCGCACCGTGCAGCAGACGAGCGTACGCGCCGCGATTGCAATCGTGCCGCAGGACACCGTCCTGTTCAACGACAGCATCGAGTACAACATCGCCTACGGCCGTCCCGGTGCTACGCACGACGACATCGTCGCTGCGGCGCGCATGGCGCAACTACACGACTTCGTCATGGCGCTGCCCGAAGGCTACGCGACGCCGGTGGGCGAGCGCGGCCTGAAGCTGTCCGGCGGCGAAAAACAACGCGTCGCGATCGCACGCGCGATACTGAAGAACCCGCGCATACTCATTTTCGACGAGGCCACCTCGGCGCTCGACTCGGCATCGGAAAAGCTCATCCAGGCCGAGCTCGAGCAGATTTCCGCCGATCGCACCACGCTCACGATCGCGCACCGGCTGTCGACCATCGTCCACGCCGACCAGATCTTGGTGCTCGCCGACGGGCGCATCGTCGAGCGAGGCACGCACGCCGAACTGCTCGCGCAGGACGGTGCATACGCGCGCATGTGGGCCTTGCAGCAGCGGGAAACGCCGTCCGAAATCGGTGGCTCCGGTGGCGAAACTGCCACGCCGCTGCGTGTGTCATCCGCACAACCCGTCTAAGCGTTTGTTTTCGCTTGGGTATTGGCATGGGCCTTGCACTCGTGCTATAAACCCATGCGGCGTTTTCAGGTCTAGCTTGATGAGAACTCTCTTAACCATTGTTTTTGCGGCAGTTTTTGTTGCGTCCGGCGTGGCCCACGGCGGCGTGGACGAGACGTCGGCTGCCGCTGTGCAGCCAATCGCGCCGTTGGACGCCAGTAAGCTCAAGCTGGCATCGGCCAACGCGCTGGTGTTCGACGCGCATGCCGGACAGGCGATTTACGCCAAGGGCGCCGACGCGGTAACTCCCATTGCCTCGGTCACCAAGCTGATGACGGCGATGGTCGTGCTCGATGCGGCGCAGCCGATGGACGAGATGCTTTCGGTCGGTATCGGCGACCTGGATCTGCTCAAGGGCAGCCACTCGCGGCTGAACCTGGGTACGGAACTGTCGCGCCGGGAAATGCTGCGGCTCGCACTGATGGCCTCCGAGAATCGCGCGGCATCCAGTCTCGCGCGACACTATCCCGGCGGCACCAGTGCGTTCGTCGAAGCCATGAACGCCAAAGCACGGGCGCTGGGCATGACGCGGTCGCGCTTCAGCGATCCAACGGGCCTGTCCAGCGAAAACGTCGCCACGGCGCACGATCTGGCGCGTATGGTGCAGGCCGCCGCCGACTATGCGCTCATACGCGAGTTCACGACCACGCCGAGCTACTATGTCGAGGTACAACCGACGGGTCGGCTGCTCGGCTTCAACAACACGAATTCGCTGGTGAAAAGTTCCGACTGGAACATCCAGCTGTCCAAGACGGGGTTCATCCGCGAGGCGGGAAAGTGCCTGGTCATGCTTGCCACTATCGCCAGCCGGCCGATCGTGATCGTGCTGCTCGACTCCTACGGCCGGCTGACGCGCCTCGGTGACGCCAACCGCGTCAAGCGCTGGCTGGAGACCGGTCAAGCGATGCCCGTTGGCGTGGCGGCGCGGCCCGCGAGCAAGGCGCGGCGCGCAAAGACGACGCCGACCCGAAGCTAGGCTTCTCTTCCACCTAGGCTTTGCGCCGAGGCTTCGCCTTCACGGGACGGCTTTGCGCCAGCAGTTCCTCCGCGTTGGCCCGCGTTTTCGCAGTAATCTCATGACCGCCCAGCATGCGGGCGATTTCCTCGACCCGTTGCGCCGGGCCCAGCGCCTCGAGCTCGGTAGCCACTGCATCCTTGCGTGTTCTTTTGGTGACGCGTGCATGCGCATCAGCGCAAGCTGCGACCTGCGGCAGATGCGTCACGCACAGTACCTGTCGTCGCCGACCGAGTTGATGCAGCAGTGCGCCGACCGCCGAGGCGACGCCCCCGCCGATTCCGGCGTCGACTTCATCGAACACGAGCGTCGGTACGATGCCGACCTCGGAGAGCACGACTTGAATGGCCAGCCCCAGTCGCGATAGCTCGCCGCCCGAGGCGACGCGCGACAGCGGCCCGAGCGGCTGCTTCGGATGCGTGGCGGTGAGCAACGCCACGTCCTCGAGGCCATAGCTGGCCGCCTCGGGGAGCGGCGGCAGCGCGATCTCGACGCGACCGCCGACCATCGCCAGTTGGCCCATCATCGCCGTAACGCGATGGCCGAGCTCGGCAGCGGCGAATTTGCGCTTCGCGGTCAGCGATTGCGCCAGTGCTTCGTAGCGCGCACGCGCCTTCACTTCCGCGGCGTCCAGTGCGGCGACGTCGATCCCGGCGGAAAGCGCGGCGAGCGCTTGCGCCGTGTCCTCGGCGAGCCGAGGCAGATCTTCGGGACGCACGCGATGCTTGCGCGCCATGTCGTGGATCGCCGACAGCCGCGACTCGATACGTGCAAGCTCGCCTGGATCGAGCTCGAGGCGTCCGCGGTAATGACGCAGCGTGCGCGCGGCTTCGTCGACGCCGATGCGCGCTTCGTCGACGAGAGCGGCGACCGAGGCCAGCATGTTGTCGTGCACGGCGGCCTGCCGCAGCCGATGCGCCAGCGCAGTCAGGCGCGGCACCAGCGCCGCCTCGCCTTCGGCGAGCTCCGTCTCGCCATGCGTCGCCGCCTCGAGCAGCGCGGCCGCGTGCGCCATCCGGGACTGGGCGGCGGACAGCACCGACCACTCCTCCGCTGTCGCGCCCAGCTTTGCCAGCTCCGCGCAGCGCGCAGCGAGCGCGTCACGCTCGGCGCCCTTGGAGGACGCGTCGCGCTTCGCGACGGCGTGCGCCTCGGTCGCATCGCGCCACGCGCGCCACGCGTTGCCGGTTTCGACTGCCAGCGTCGAGAAACCTCCGAAGGCATCGAGTAGCGCACGCTGTGTCTCAGGACGGCCCAATGACTGATGCGCGTGCTGGCCGTGCATATCGATCAGACACTCGCCGACGGCCTGCAGCTGCGCCAGTGTCGCCGGCGAACCGTTGATCCACGCCCGGCTCTTTCCCTGCGCGTCGAGCACGCGTCGCAGCAGCAGCGACTCGGAGTCGCCCAGATCGAGATCGGCGAGCATGCTCTGCGCCTTGGCCGAGTCGACGAGGTCGAATTCAGCGGCGATCTCTGCACGCTCGGCGCCCGGACGCAGCTGGCGAGTCTCGAACCGATCGCCCAGCAGCAACGACAGCGCGTCAAGCAGGATGGATTTTCCCGCGCCGGTCTCGCCGGTCAGCACGGTGAAACCGGCGCCGAACTCCGCATCGAGCGCCTCGACCACGGCGAAATTGCGTATCGACAGCAGGCGCAGCATCGAAGGTCCTGCTACTGGCTCCCGTGCCGCAGGCGTTCTGCGGTCTCGCCCCAGTGCAGCTTGCGCCGCAGCATCGCGAAGTGATCGTGGTCCTTGGGGTGCAGCAGGCGCACGCGGTGCGCGCCCCGACGAATCGAGCACACGATCGCCCTCGGCCATCGGCAGATTCGATTGCCCGTCGCAGTGCACGCTCGCGTCCTTGCCGCCTAGCAGCGCGATCTCGATCACCGCGGAGTCGCGGACTACGGTCGGCCGGTTGGAAAGCGCGTGTGGCGCGACGGGAACGAGCAGGAACGCCGGCACGGCCGGATCGACGATGGGACCCTGCGCCGACAGCGCGTACGCGGTCGACCCCGTCGGCGTGGCGACGATCAGTCCGTCGCCGCGCATCGAATAGACGAAGCGGCCATCGATGGCGACCGCACAGTCGATCATCACACCTTGTGCGCCGCGATTGACGACGACATCGTTGAGCGCCTGGGCCTGTTCGCTACCGCCGGCTGCGCGCGTCAGCGTCGCGTCGAGCATGGTGCGCGTTTCCTCGACGTTGTCGCCATCGAGCATGCTCGCGAGCGCGGATTCCATTTCGCTCAACGGGATGTCGGTGAGGAATCCCAGGCGGCCCTGGTTGATGCCGATCAGCGGCACGCCGAAGGGCGCCAGCTTGCGCGCGATGGCGAGCAGAGTGCCGTCACCGCCGACAACGATCGCCAGCGCGACCTCACGCCCGAAGTCCACGGCAGGCGCGGTAGGGTAGCCGGGGAGCGGCGTAAACATGGCCGTTTCGGCGTCGATGATGACGCGATGGCCGCGACGAACCAGAAATTGCGCGAGGCGACCCAGCGGTTCGGCGATTCCCGGCGTTGCATAACGCCCGACCAGGCCGATCGTGGGGAAAGCCCCGGGGGAAGCGCTCATGGCCGCGATTAAAGCATAAAATAGACACATGCTTGACCCTCGCGCGCAGCATCTGCTCAAGTCGCTGATCGAGCGCTACATCGCCGACGGACAGCCCGTGGGCTCGCGCGTGCTGTCGCGTCAGTCCGGACTCGAACTGTCGCCGGCGACGATTCGCAATGTCATGGCGGATCTGGAAGAGTTGGGATTCATCGCCAGCCCGCATACATCCGCGGGCCGCGTGCCGACACCCAAGGGCTATCGTTTTTTCGTCGACAGCCTGCTCGTGGTCAAGCCGCTGGACGAAGGCGAGATCAGCGAACTGCAGGACCAACTCGTCGCCGACCGGCCCCAGGCACTGGTCAACAGCGCGGCGCAGTTGCTGTCGCATCTGACGCGCTTTGCCGGCGTGGTGGCGACGCCGCGCCGCCGCGAAGCGTCGTTTCGCCATATCGAATTCCTGCGCCTGTCCGAGCGGCGCGTGCTGCTGATCATCGTCACTCCCGGCGGCGACGTGCAGAATCGCATCCTGCACACCGAGCGTACATACACGCAGGCGCAATTGATCGAGGCATCGAATTTTTTCAACCACCAGTACGGCGGGCAATCATTCCAGGCGATCCGCGCGCTGCTGGCGGACGAGCTCAAGCAGCTGCGCGAGGATATCGTCGGCCTGATGACCGCCGCGGTCGACGCCGGCAACGCCGCGCTGGAAGAGAGCGGCGACGGGCTTGTCGTGTCGGGCGAAAAGAACCTGCTCTCTGCGGCGGACCTTACGTCGAACATGGATCGCATGCGCGGCCTGTTCGAGACCTTCGAGCAGAAGACCTCGCTCATGCACCTGCTCGACCTGAGCCACCACGCGAACGGCGTCCACTTGTTCATCGGCAGCGAATCGGGCATCGCCTCGCTCGACGAGTGCAGCATCATCACCGCGCCGTACGAGGTGGGCGGCCAGGTCATCGGCACGCTCGGCGTCGTCGGCCCGACGCGCATGGCCTACGAGCGCGTGATCCCCATCGTCGATGTCACCGCCAAGCTGCTGTCGAATGCATTGACGCAACAGCTAAGTGATCGCTAGGCCGGAACCGCAACCGGCGGACGCGGCCGCCGCCAACGCCGCGCTGATCGAGCGCTTCTACGCCGCGTTCGCGCGACGCGATGCATCGGACATGCTCGCGTGCTATCACGCCGCCGTGACCTTTTCGGACCCCGTATTCCCCGCGCTCGATGCGCAAGGCGTGGCGACGATGTGGACGATGCTCTGCGAGCGCGGCAAGGATCTCGAGCTCGTCGCTTCCGACATCGCGGCCGATGCCGCCATCGGTCGCGCGCACTGGATCGCGCACTACACGTTCAGCGGCACCGGCCGGCGCGTGACCAACCGCATCGACGCCAGCTTCGGTTTTCGCGACGGCCTGATCGCTCGCCACGTCGATCGCTTCAACCTGTGGTGCTGGGCGGCGATGGCGCTGGGTGCCAAAGGCGCGCTGTTGGGCTGGCTGCCGCCGGTACGCAACGCGATCCGGGCGCAGGCGGCCGCGGCGCTCGCGGCCTACGCCAGGACCGGGGACGCCTAGTGGCATTCGCACCGGAGCCCGCGCATGCACACGATCGCGCGGCGCGCGTTGGCGTCCTGCTCGTCAACCTCGGCACGCCCGATGCACCGACCAAGGAGGCGGTGCGCCGCTATCTCGCGCAATTTCTCTCCGATCGGCGCGTCGTGGAAATTCCCTGGGCGCTGTGGAAACCGTTTCTTCACGGCGTGATACTCAACGTACGTCCGGAGCGATCGGCGAAGCGCTACGCGACAATCTGGACCAAGGATGGCTCGCCGCTGCTCGTGCACAGCGTGCGCCAGCGGACATTGCTGGCGGGCTATCTCGGCCAGCGGCTCAAGGAGCTGGGCCTGCCGTCGGACTACGCGCGCGTCGAGCTCGGCATGCGCTACGGCGCGCCGTCGATCGCCAGCGGCCTGGAGAAGTTGAAAGGCGACGGGTGCGAGCGCATCCTCGTGCTGCCGCTGTATCCGCAATATTCGGCGAGCACGACCGCGTCGGCGCTCGACGTTGTCTTCGCCACGCTCTCGCGCATGCGGCGCGTTCCCGCGCTGCGGGTGGTGGGAGCGTACCCCGATGATCGTGGTTACATCGATGCGCTGGCGCAGAGCATCAACGACTATTGGACGAAAAACGGCCGCCCGGACAAGCTGGTACTTTCGTTTCACGGCGTGCCACGAAGGAGCCTGGACCTGGGCGATCCCTATCACTGCCAGTGCCAGAAAACCGCCAGGCTGCTCGCCACCGAGCTGGGATTGACCAAGGAGCAGTACGTGGTCGCGTTCCAATCCCGTTTCGGGCGCGCGGCGTGGCTGACGCCCTACACGCAACCGGCGCTTGTCGCCCTGGCCAGAGAAGGTACCCGGCGCATCGACGTCGCCTGCCCCGGATTCGTCAGTGATTGCCTGGAGACGCTGGAGGAAATTGCGCAGGAAGGGCAGGCCGCGTTCCTGAAGGCTGGCGGCAAGGAATTTCACTACATTGGCTGTCTGAACGAGCGACCGGCATGGATCGCCGCGCTCGCCGACCTCGCGGTGCGCAATTTGCAGGGTTGGCTCGATCTCCCGCCGGACGCCGCGGCGCGTGAACTGACGCTGGCCCGGGCGCGCGCGCTGGGCGCCCGCGGCTAGGTCGGCCCAAGAGATTGACGAGCGGTCGGGCCATTGAATCCGCGAAAAGCGCCCCAATTACGTTGGAAGTGGCTTGAGACATGAGAAAAACACGCGAAATGAGCAGCAATCCTGATCAGAACAGTCAGGTTTCCGGCCGGCCCGACGAGGCACTGCCAATCCCGTCCGGGGCACCTGCGGCCGACGACCACAATGACCGCCCGTCCGCCGAGCCGGCCGGTGACTTGGGCGAACTCTTGCGCAAGGCGGAGGACGAGGCCGCGGAGCTGCGTGACGCGTGGCTTCGGGCCAAGGCGGATGTCGAGAACGTCCGCAAGCAATCCCAGAATGAGATTGCGAAAGCGAGCAAGTACGCAATCGAACGCTTCGCCCAGGAGCTCTTGACCGTCAAGGACGCGCTCGAACTCACGCTGGCGACACCGACGGCGACCATCGACACGCTCAAGGACGGCGTCGGGCTTACCCTGAAGAATCTGCAGGCTGCCTTCGACAAAGCGAACATCGCCGAGATCGACCCCGCGGGCGCGAAATACGATCCGCATCGTCACCAGGCGATGACCATGCTGGAATCCGACCAGCCGCCGGGCACGGTGGTCCAGGTTTTCCAGAAGGGCTACCTGCTCAACGACCGCGTCCTCAGACCGGCGCTGGTGGCCGTAGCCAAGGCTCGCGAAGGCGCGGGCGCGGCCGCCAAAGACGCTTGAAGCAGCCGACCGAAATCCCCATCTAGACCCCAGATAAATACCTACGGAAGCAAAGGAACCACTATGGGCAAGATCATCGGCATCGACCTCGGCACGACCAACAGCTGCGTCGCAATCATGGAAGGTGGCCAGCCGAAAGTCATCGAGAATTCGGAAGGCGCGCGCACGACGCCCTCGGTCGTCGCTTACACCGAGGATGGCGAGATTCTGGTCGGCGCTCCTGCAAAGCGGCAGGCCGTCACCAACGCGAAGAACACGATCTTCGCGGTCAAGCGGCTGATCGGTCGCAAGTTCGAGGAAAAGGAAGTGCAGAAGGACATCGGCCTGATGCCCTACAAGATCGTCAAGGCCGACAACGGCGACGCCTGGGTCGAGGTGCGCGGCAAGAAGATTGCGCCGCAACAGGTGTCGGCGGAAATCCTGCGCAAGATGAAAAAGACCGCCGAGGACTACCTGGGCGAGGAAGTCACCGAGGCGGTCATTACCGTCCCGGCGTACTTCAACGACTCGCAGCGTCAGGCGACCAAGGACGCAGGCAAGATCGCCGGCCTCGACGTCAAGCGCATCATCAACGAGCCCACCGCGGCAGCGCTGGCGTTCGGCATGGACAAGCAGGAAGGCGACCGCAAGATCGCGGTCTACGACCTGGGCGGCGGCACGTTCGACATCTCGATGATCGAAATCGCCGTCGTCGACAAGGAGCACCAGTTCGAAGTGCTGTCGACCAACGGCGACACCTTCCTCGGAGGGGAGGATTTCGACCAGCGCCTCATCGACTACATCGTTACCGAATTCAAGAAGGAAGCCGGCGTCGACCTGAAGAACGACGTGTTGGCGCTGCAACGGCTCAAGGAAGCCGCCGAGAAGGCCAAGATCGAGCTGTCGTCTTCACAGCAGACCGAAATCAATCTGCCTTACATCACGGCCGACCAATCGGGTCCGAAGCATCTTTCGATACGGATCACGCGCGCCAAGTTCGAGGCGCTGGTCGAGGACCTCATCGCCAAGACGGTCGAGCCGTGCCGAATCGCGGTCAAGGACGCGGGGGTGAAGCTCTCCGACATCGGCGACGTCATCCTGGTCGGTGGGCAGACGCGCATGCCCAAGGTGCAGGACACAGTCAAGGAATTCTTCGGCAAGGAGCCACGCAAGGACGTCAATCCCGACGAGGCCGTCGCGGTCGGTGCGGCGATCCAGGGTGGCGTGCTCAAGGGCGACGTCAAGGACGTGCTGCTGCTCGACGTGACCCCGCTCTCGCTGGGCATCGAGACGCTCGGCTCGGTGATGACCAAGCTCATCAAGAAGAACACGACCATCCCGACCAAGGCGCAGCAGGTGTTCTCGACCGCGGACGACAACCAGGCGGCGGTGACGATTCACGTGCTCCAGGGCGAGCGCGACGTGGCTTCCGGCAACAAGAGCCTCGGCCAGTTCAATCTGGAAGGCATTCCGCCGGCGCCGCGCGGCATGCCGCAGATCGAGGTCACATTCGACATCGACGCCAACGGCATCCTGCATGTGTCTGCCAAGGACAAGGCAACCGGCAAGGAGAACAAGATCACGATCAAGGCGAGCTCGGGCCTGTCCGAGGCCGAGATCGATCGAATGGTGAAGGATGCCGAGTCGCATGCCGAGGACGACCGGAAGATGGTGGAAGTCGTGCAGGCGCGCAACAATCTCGACGCCATGACGCACAGCGTCAAGAAATCGCTGGGCGAGTATGGCGACAAGGTAAGTGCCGACGACAAGGCGAAGATCGAATCCGCGCTCAAGGATGCCGAGGAGCTGCTCAAGCAGAAAGACGCTGACAAGGACGCGCTGGAAGCGAAGGCGCAGTCGCTGATGAGCGCGTCGCAGAAACTCGGCGAGGCGATGTACGCCAAGTCGCAGGCGGAGGCGCAGGCCGGGTCTGACGCGAATGCGTCGGGCAGCGCGAGTGGCGAGACAAAGAGCGAAGAGAAGGTTGTCGACGCGGAGTTTACAGAGGTCAAAGACAAGAAGTGATACGCCGTCGCACCGGATTCGCGTCGCGGTCCACTAGGGTGCGGCGTACGGTGCGACGGGGTGTCTGGCCGGGTTGAAGTGGGCGCTCAGTGGGCGATGAGGGCGCCCCTTGGCTCGGCCATTTGTACGTATGGCGCCGACTGAGCGCTGCAAGGGGCACAATCGATGGCGAAGCGCGACTACTACACGACTCTCGGCGTCAATCGCGACGCATCCGAAGAGGACATCAAGAAGGCTTATCGCAAGCTGGCGATGAAGCATCATCCGGATCGCAATCCGGACGACAAGGCCTCCGAGGAAAAATTCAAGGAAGCCAATGAGGCCTATGAAGTCCTCACCGACGGCCGCAAGCGTGCCGCCTACGATCAATTCGGCCACGCCGGTGTCGATCCGTCCGCCGGATTCGGCGCCGCCGGCGCCCGCGGGTTTGGCGGCCCCGAAGGTTTCGGCGGTTTCGCCGACGCGTTCGGCGATATCTTCGGCGAGATCTTCGGTAGCGGGGCGGGCGGCCGCGGACGCGGCAGCGGCGTGTATCGCGGCGCTGATCTGCGCTACAACCTCGAGCTGACGCTCGAAGAAGCGGCGCGCGGCACAGAAGCCAAGATCCGCATTCCGGCGCTGGAAGCCTGCGAGACCTGTCATGGCAGCGGCGCCAAGCCAGGCACGCAGGCCAAGACCTGCCCGACTTGTCACGGCCAGGGTCAGGTGCGCGTTTCGCAAGGATTCTTCTCCATCCAGCAGACGTGTCCGCAGTGCCACGGCAGTGGGAAGATAATTCCTGAGCCGTGCCCGACGTGCAGCGGCGCAGGTCGCATCAAGAAGCACAAGACGCTGTCGGTGAAGATACCCGCGGGCGTCGACCAGGAGGACCGGGTCCGCCTGTCCGGCGAGGGCGAGGCTGGGCTCAACGGTGGCCCCCCGGGCGATCTCTATGTCGTCGTCACCCTCAAACCGCATGCGGTGTTCCAGCGCGAGAACAGCGATCTGCATTGCGAGATGCCGATCTCCTTCGCGACTGCGGCACTCGGCGGCGAAATCGAGATTCCGACGCTCGACGGACACGCCAACATCAAGATTCCGCCGGAGACACAAAGCGGACAAGTCTTCCGCCTGCGCAACAAGGGCATCAAGCCGCTGCGCAGCAGCGTGTACGGCGACCTGTACTGCCACGTCGCCGTCGAGACGCCCGTGAAGCTGACCGGCAAGCAGAAGGAGTTGCTGCGCGAGTTCGAGTCGATCAGTGCGCAGGATCCCGAGCGGCACAATCCCCGCGCCAAGAACTGGTTCGACCGCGTTCGCGAATTTTTCGGGCCGTAAGGCCCGGTGGCATACGAGCGCTTCGATGTCGTCGTGATCGGTGCCGGCGCGGCCGGCATGATGTGCGCGGCGACAGCGGGCCAGCGCGGGCGCAGCGTGCTGCTGGTCGAGCACTACGCGAAGCTCGGCGAGAAGATACGGATTTCCGGCGGCGGACGCTGCAACTTCACGAACATCAACACCGGCCCCTCGAACTTCCTCTCGCAGAGTCCTGACTTCTGCCGCTCGGCGCTGGCGCGCTATACACCGCGTGACTTCGTCGCACTGGTCGAGCGCCACGGCATCGCGTGGCACGAGAAAAAGCTCGGGCAGCTGTTCTGCGAAAGCACGGCGCTGGACATCATCACCATGCTCAGGACCGAATGCGAGCGCGGCGGCGTGCGCTGGCGAATGCCCTGCGCGGTATCCGAAATTGCGCACTGTGGCGATGTGTTCGAAGTCGATACGGCGCAGGGAAGTGTGGTCGCCCCTTCCCTGGTCATCGCCACCGGGGGCCTGACCGTTCCGAAAATCGGTGCAACGCCGTTCGGCTACCGCGTTGCCGAGCAATTCGATCTGGCGGTCGTTCCGCCGCGCCCTGCGTTGGTACCGCTGGCGCTGGACGCCGCAGACCTCGCGCGCTACAGCGGCCTGTCGGGCGTGTCGGTCGATGCCCAAGTGAGCTGCAACGGTGCGCGCTTTCGCGAGAACGTTCTGTTCACGCATCGCGGACTGTCCGGTCCCGCGATACTGCAGATCTCCTCGTACTGGAATGGCGGAGACGCGATCGAAGTCGACCTGCTGCCCGACGTCGATACCGAGGCTTGGATACGCGAAGCGCGCGCGTCGCACACTTCGCCATTGCGGCTCGATGCGCTGCTGGCCGAACGCCTGCCGCGGCGTCTGGCACAGCAGTGGTGCGCGTCAAACGGTGTCGCGCGTCCGCTCAATGAGCTCGCTGCGCAACGCGTCGACGAAATCGCGACGGCGCTGCGACGGTGGCCGGTGCGGCCATCGGGGACGCTCGGCTACAACAAGGCCGAAGTCACGCTCGGTGGCGTCGACACGCGCGAATTGTCGTCGAAGACCATGGAGGCCACGCGCGTGCCGGGCCTGTATTTCATCGGGGAAGTCGTCGACGTCACGGGGCATCTGGGCGGCTACAATTTCCAATGGGCGTGGGCATCCGCTCACGCTGCCGGGAATGTCGTCTAGAAGCGGCGCGGGACTCCGTGCTTGTCGCTGAGGTAGCTTCGGCCTAGCATTCGCATCTTTGCGCTTCCTCGTCTGGAGATTTCGATGCACGTACGAGCATGGATCGCCGCCGCATCGGTTGTTTTGTTTGCCCACGGCGCCGCGGCACAGGTCAAGATCGGCCTGATGGTTTCCGCGACCGGACCGACTTCGGCGATCGGCATTCCGCAAAAGAACACGGGCGAGCTGCTGCCGAAGAAAGTCGGCGACACAACCATCGAATACGTGCAGCTCGAAGATGGCGGCGACACGACACGTGCCGTGCAGAACGCGAAGAAGCTGATCAGCGAGAACAACGTCGACGCGATCATCGGCCCATCGACGACGCCGAATGCGCTCGCCATTCTCGACATCATCTCCGAAGCCAAGGTGCCGCTGATGGCGACGGTGGGTACCTCGTCCGTCGTCGAGCCCGTCGACGCCAAGCGCCGTTGGGTGTTCAAGACCACGCAGAACGACGATCTGATCGCCGGCGCGCTGATTCGCAGCATGGTGAGGAACAACGTCAAGACGGTTGGATTCATAGGCTTCAACGATCCCTACGGCGAGAACTGGTTCAAGGTCTTCGGCGGTCTCGCGGAAAAAGCCGGCATCAATATCGTCGCCAGCGAGCGTTACGCGCGCACCGACCAGAGCGTTACCGGCCAGGTGCTCAAGCTCATCGCCGCCAAGCCCGACGCCGTACTCATCGCCGCGGTGGGCGGCCCCGCAGTGCTGCCGCAGGCGACGCTCTACGACCAGGGCTACAAGGGGCGCATCTACCAGACGCATGCCGTGGCCACTGACGACTTCATCCGGCTCGGCAAACAGAAAGTCGAAGGGACGATCCTGGCGGCGGGGTCGATGCTGGTCATCGACGACGTTCCCGCCAGCGATCCGATCAGGAAAGTCGCGAGCGGCTATATGAGCGCATACGAAAGGCAGTTCGGTGCGCGACCCGCGACCTTCGGCGCCAACACTTACGACGCGGGACTGTTGCTGCAACAGGCGATTCCGGTGGCGCTGAAGGCGGGCAAGCCCGGCACCGAGGCCTTTCGCGTTGCGCTGCGCGATGCGCTCGAGCAGCTGAAGGACGTGACCGGTTGCCAGGGGGTTTTCAACATGAGCCCGGCCAACCACAACGGCATGGACGAACGCGCGCGCGTCCTGGTCGTCGTCAAGGACGGCCGGTTCAGGCTTCTTCCCGAGTGAGCCCGCGATGACGCGCGCACCGGTCGTCGGCATTCTGCTGGCGGCCGGCAGCGCGACGCGTTTCGGTGGCGACAAGCTGCTCGCACCGGTTGAGGACGGCACTCCCGTCGGCATCGCCGCGCTAAGGAATCTTGCGCCTGCGGTCGACACGGTCGTGGCAGTCGTGCGACCCGATGATGCAGTGCTCGCAAAATTGCTGGGGGCGCATGGAGCGCGCGTCAGCGCATGTCCCTATGCGGGCGAAGGTATGGGCGCGAGCTTGGCGTGGGGCGTGCGTGCCGCGCCGGTGGCCGCGGCATGGATCGTCGCGCTGGCCGACATGCCGTGGATCCTGCCGCAGACCATAGCACGCATTGCCGATGCGATGCGCGCCGGTATGGCGCTGGCGGTGCCGCGACTTCATGGAATGCGTGGACATCCAGTCGGCATCGCCGCGTCGTTCTTCGCTGAACTCATCGCCTTGTCCGGAGATGAAGGCGCGAAACACCTGCTCAGCGCACACGCGGCATCGCTACATTGGATCGAGGCCGACGATCCGGGCATCCTGCGCGATATCGACACCCCGGGTAATCTGCCGCGCTAGCATTCATGTCACCGACGGCGCCGATGGATCGTCGACCTGCTCTGGCAAGCGTTGTTGCACTGCTCCAATCCGCGAAGACCGATCCTGTGCTGGCCTGAACCCCCCGCCGCGGGGCAGTGTAGTTATTCGCGCGTTCTCTTTGGTCAATGACCCATCCAATGTTGGATCGACGGCGTTTCGTTGGAGCTCTCGCGGGCAGCCTCGTCATCGCGCGGTCGGTCGCCGAGGCCCAGCCTGCCGCAAAGGTTTACCGCGTCGGCTTTCTCCTGGGTGCGACGGAGGAATCCGTTGCGTCGCTGTTCAACGCGCTCAAGGAAGGGCTGCGCGAGCTTGGCTATGTGGAGGGTCGCAACCTTGTCTTCGAACAACGGTACGCGGGCGGCAGGATGGAGCGGCTGCCCGAGCTCGCAGCCGAGTTGGCGCGGCTGCAGGTGGACGTAATCGTCACCGGGACGAACCTTCACGTCGCGGCAGTCCGGAAAGCCACGTCAGCGACACCGATCGTCATGGTCTTTGTGGAGGATCCCGTTGGATCCGGCTTTGTCGCAAGCTTGTCTCGTCCCGGCGGAAATGTCACCGGCCTGAGCGCTGAGGCGAGCGGCGAGCTCTGGGGCAAGTACCTCACACTGCTGAGGGAGATTGTGCCGAGGCTTTCGCGGGTGGGGGTGATCGGACAGGTGGCGTCGAAGGTCGGCTTCGCCGAGTTGGCGACTGCCTCGCGGAAGCTCGAGATCGGACTCGAGGTCGCCGATCTTCAGAGCCCGGGTGACCTGGACGGCGCATTCGACACGATCGTCCGCAAACGTGTCGAAGCCATGTTGCTCGTCGTCGGTCCGCTGACATATCTGCTCATGCAACCGATTGCGGAATTGGCGATCAAGCACCACCTGCCCTCAATCAGCAACGCATATCAGTTCACGGAAGCGGGGCTGCTCATGAGCTATGGACCGAATCTGCACGATCTTTATCGACAGGCCGCGAGCTACGTCGACAAGATCCTCCGTGGAGCCAAGCCCGCCGATCTGCCGATCGAGCAACCCTCGAGGTACGCGCTGACCATCAATCTGAAGACCGCGAAGGCTATCGGCGCGACCATCCCGCATTCGATGCTGCTGCGGGCCGAAGAGGTGATTCAATGAGGGATCGTTGCGCCGCAATTGTGACGCGTTCGAATTACCGGCGATCAGCGTGATCTGAACTTTTGAACGTCAGTCCCCGGCGATCTGCCGCCACATGTCCACCTGGCGGCCGACGATGCGGTTTTCCTCGTCCTGCATTGTCCACCATGCCCGAAGCTCGGGCTCTTCCAGCGGGCGCGAGATGAGGTATCCCTGCGCCTCTTCGCAGCCGTGCGACCTGAGGAACTCGAACTGCGCGACGGTCTCGACGCCCTCGGCGATCACCCGGAGGCCCATGCTGTGCGAGAGCGCGATGATCGCCTGAGTGATCGCCTCGTCGTTGCGGTTCTTCTCCAGGCCATGGACGAAGCGCTGGTCGATTTTCACGCCTTGGATCGGCAGGCGCGCGAGATACGAGAGGCTGGAATAGCCGGTGCCGAAGTCGTCGACGGTGATCGATACGCCCATCTGCTTCAAGCGGATCAACGTCGCGACCGCCTTGTCGGGGTGCGTGATGATCACGCTCTCGGTGATTTCCAGGTCCAGGTAGCGCGCAGGCAGCCCACTCGACTTCAGAGCGTCGTCGACGATCGACAGCCAACTGTCGTGCTGCAGCTGCTGCACCGACAGGTTGACCGCGAGGCGCAGCAGCATGTTGTTGCGGTGCCAGGCCATCACCTGGCGGCAGGCATCGCGCAGCACACGCGCACCCAGAGCCTGGATCATTCCCGACTCCTCGGCGATGGGAATGAACTCGCTGGGACCGATGATGCCGCGCTGGGGATCGCGCCAGCGCAGCAGCGCCTCCACGCCGCAGGCACGTCCGCTGCCCATGTCGATCTGCGGCTGGTAGACGAGGAAGAATTCGTCGTCCATGAGCCCGCGGCGCATGTCGGTCTCCAGCTGCAGACGGGCCTGCACGCGCGTGTTCATGTCGGCGGTGAAAAATCGATAGGCATTGCGGCCCGCATCCTTGGCGGCGTACATCGCCGTGTCGGCCTGCTTGATCAGCTCACCCGGATCGTCGGCGTCGATGGGGTAGAGCGATACGCCGATCGAGCACGTGAGCGTCGGCGTCTGCTCGCCCAGGCGGAACGATGCGAGGAACGCTTCGCGTACGCGTGTCAGCACCGCCATGATCTCGAAGGTCGCCTTCGCCGCGTCGAGCCCGGGGAGAATGATCACGAACTCATCGCCGCCCAGGCGCGCGACGGTGTCGCTTTCACGAACGGCGTTGGTGAGTCGCTGCGCGACTGCCTGCAGCAGCTGGTCGCCGGCGTCGTGTCCCAGCGTGTCGTTGATGCGCTTGAAGTGATCGAAATCGAGGAACAGGCATGCCACCTGCTGCGCGTCTCGCGCGGCCTGCGCCACGATCTGCCTCAGGCGTTGGTTGAGCAGCGCGCGATTGGGCAGGCCCGTGAGGATGTCGTGCTGCGCCAGCTTGTAGGCCTGCGCAGTCGCGATTTCGAGCTCCTTGGTCCGCTGCGCGACCTTTTCCTCGAGCGTGCGCTGATACGTCGCAACCTCCGCCTGCGACGACGCCAGTCGATCGATCATGTGATTGAAAGTCTGCGTCAGCATGCCGACCTCGTCCGCCGATTTCACGGGCACCCGCATGTCGAGATGGCCGGAACCCACGGCGCGCGCGGCGCCGGTAAGCATATGCATTGGCGCCACCAGGCGGCGCGTCAGGATCAGCGTGAGCCCGATGGCGATCCCGACCAGCGCGCCCACGATGGACAGTGCGCCGATAAGGCTGTCGCGCAGCTTCGACAGGCTGTCGTCGACATTCATCCCCAGGCGCACGTAGCCTACGGGAGGCGCGCCCGTGGCTGCCGACGCGGGCGCGTCGCTGATTTTTCGGACTGCCGTGATGGGTGCGATCAGCTCGAGATAGCGGCGCCCGTCGATCCCCCGAACGCTGCTGCTGCTGTTTTCCGGTCGCAGGGTCGCCGGCCTCGCTGGCGGCGTCGCTTCGTTGAAGGAGCGCGACAGCAACGGCGTGCCCTGGCTGTCGAGAACCTCGATATAGGCGATATCGCGATCGCCGGCGAGGCTTTGCGACATGTGCATTAACGATACCTTGTCGCCGAGTATGAGCGCGGGCTCGGAACGCTCGGCGACCATCGCGACGATGGTCTTGGCCTGCGTCTCGAGCCGCGCCTGCTCGTCGCTCACGTGCTGACGAACGAGGAGCGCGGCGATGCCGATCGCGGTCGCGACGATCAGACCGATCGCGAGCAAGTTGAGCTTGGTCAGCAGACCGATGCGCACCGGCTCCACCTTGAGCGGCGCGACCGTAGGTGGCGGCAGCGAGGAGGGCACGTGAGTGATGGTCGGTTCACGCATGGCAATGACTACGGAACAGGGTCTCCGTATTGGGATGGCGACGGCGACACGCTTCGCGCCCGATCGTTCAGACCGTCGCGACGGCAATCTTGCCGATGCGCTGCCGCCATTCGCGCGGTCCGGTCTGGTGCACCGAAGTGCCGCGTGCGTCAACGGCGACGGTGACCGGCATGTCCTTGACGACGAATTCGTAGATCGCCTCCATGCCGAGATCGGCGAAGGCGACGACGCGCGCACTCTTGATCGCCTTCGACACGAGGTACGCCGCACCACCGACCGCCATCAAGTACGCCGCGCCATGCTTGCGTATGGCATCGATAGCCGCGGGGCCGCGCTCGGCCTTGCCGACCATCGCCAGCAGCCCTGTCTTTGCCAACATCACCTCAGTGAAACTGTCCATCCGCGTCGAGGTCGTCGGACCCGCGGGGCCGACGACCTCGTCGCGCACCGGATCGACCGGGCCGACGTAGTAGATCACGCGCCTATTGAAGTCCACGCCAGCGGGCAGCGACTGGCCCTTGGCGAACATGTCGGCAATGCGCTTGTGCGCGGCGTCGCGACCGGTCAGCAGTCTGCCGCTAAGGAGCAGGCGATCGCCGGGCTGCCACGTTGCGACCTCGTCGCGCGTCAACGCGTCGAGGTCGACGCGTTTGGATTCGGGTGCAGGCGCCCAGCGCACGTCGGGCCAGCGCCTGAGATCGGGCGGCTCCAGAACGGCGGCACCGGAGCCGTCGAGCGTGAAATGCGCGTGTCGCGTCGCTGCGCAGTTCGGGATCATGCCCACCGGCTTGCTCGCGGCGTGCGTCGGATAATCGAGAATCTTCACGTCGAGCACGGTCGACAGTCCGCCCAGTCCCTGCGCGCCGATGCCCAGCGCGTTGGCCGCGTCGTAGATTTCGATGCGTAGTTCCTCGATGGCGTTGGCGGGCCCTCGGCGCTTGAGCGCGTGCATATCGATCGGTTCCATGAGCGCTTCCTTGGCGAGCAGAACGGCCTTCTCCGCGCTGCCGCCGATGCCGATGCCCAGCATGCCCGGCGGGCACCAGCCTGCGCCCATGGCCGGGAGCGTCTCCACCACCCAGTCCACGATCGAATCTGACGGGTTGAGCATCGCCAATTGCGACTTGTTTTCAGAGCCACCGCCCTTGGCCGCGATTTTCACCTCGACCGTTTCGCCGGGCACCAGATCGAAATGCACGACCGCCGGCGTGTTGTCCCCGGTATTGCGTCGCCTTCCCGTGGGGTCGGACACGATCGACGCGCGCAACCTGTTATCCGGGTGCAGATAGGCGCGGCGCACGCCCTCGTTGACCATGTCGGCGATGCCCATCGTTACGCCCTCCCACTTCACGTTCATACCGATCTTGACGAAAGCGACGACGATGCCCGTGTCCTGGCAGATCGGGCGGTGCCCTTCTGCGCACATGCGCGAATTGGTGAGGATCTGCGCGATCGCGTCCTTGGCCGCAGGCGATTCTTCTGCGGCGTACGCGTCAGCCAGCGCCTCGATGTAGTCGACGGGGTGGTAGTAAGAGATGTACTGCAGTGCGTCGGCGACGCTGGCGATAAGGTCTTCTTGCCTGATGGTTGCCATGGCGCTACCTCGGTGGGCTCGATGCGAGGGCCGCCGTCGCGATCGAGCGTGCTGCGGCAATCACAATTCTACCATTGGCACCCATACAGGCGCTGTGCCCTAGTGCCGTGTCGCCGTGGCACGCGCCGATTGCGCTCGGCACGGGACACTCGGTAGACTGCAGAAAACCACCAAGGGCGGACGCCAACCTGGCGCCCGATCCGGCCTTTGAGGAGATGCTTCGACCATGGCCAACATCGAGTCTGTTTCGCACGAAACGCGCGTCTTCGAGCCACCACGCGAATTCGCCGCGCAGGCCAACGTTTCGAAGGCGAAATTCGATCAGCTCAACGCTGCGGCGGAAAAGGACTTTCCAGGGTTCTGGGCGCAACTCGCGCGCGATGAACTACTCTGGCACAAGCCATTCACGCGTTCGCTCGACGAATCGGCAGCACCGTTCTACAAGTGGTTCGAGGATGGCGAACTCAACGTCTCCTACAACTGCCTCGATCGCAACCTGGAGAATGGAAACGCGAACAAGACGGCGATCATCTTCGAGGCCGACGACGGCTCGGTGACGCGCGTCACGTATCGTGAGCTCTATCGCCAGGTCTGCCGCTTTGCCAACGGGCTCAAGTCACTCGGTGTGCGCAAGGGCGACCGCGTCATCATCTACATGCCGATGTCGATCGAAGGCGTCGTCGCCATGCAGGCCTGCGCGCGCATCGGCGCGACGCACTCGGTTGTCTTCGGCGGATTTTCCGCGAAGTCGCTGCAGGAGCGCATCATCGACGCCGGTGCCACCGCGGTCATCACCGCCGACGAGCAGGCGCGCGGCGGCAAGAACATGCCGCTGAAAGCCATCGTCGACGAGGCGCTCGGACTTGGCGGCTGCGAAGCGATACGCAACGTCGTCGTTTACCGTCGCACCGGCGGCAACGTCACCTTTTCGCCGCCGCGCGACGTCTGGATGCACGAGCTTGTGGGCAAGCAGTCCGACACCTGCGCGCCGGAGTGGGTGAGCGCCGAGCACCCGCTGTTCATCCTCTACACCTCGGGATCCACGGGCAAGCCCAAGGGCGTACAGCACAGTACCGGCGGCTATCTGCTGTGGGCGATCCTGACCATGAAATGGACTTTCGACATCAAGCCGACGGACATTTTCTGGTGCACTGCAGACATCGGATGGGTGACCGGTCACACCTACATCACTTACGGCCCGCTGGCGGTCGGCGCCACCGAGATCGTCTTCGAGGGTGTACCGACCTTCCCCGACGCCGGCCGCTTCTGGAAGACCATCACACAAGCACAAGTGTTCGGTCTTCTACACCGCGCCGACGGCAATCCGTTCGCTGATCAAGGCGTCGAACGCGAATCCGCAAACCGCGCCGCAGAACTACGATCTGTCGAGCCTGCGCCTGCTCGGCACCGTCGGCGAACCGATCAATCCGGAGGCCTGGATGTGGTATTACACCAACGTTGGCGGTGGCCGCTGTCCGATCGTCGATACGTTCTGGCAGACCGAAACCGGTGGCCACATGATCACGCCGCTGCCCGGCGTAACGCCGCTGGTGCCGGGGTCGTGCACGCTGCCGCTCCCGGGCATCATCGCCGCGATCGTCGACGAGGCCGGGCACGACGTTCCGAACGGCCAAGGTGGCATTCTCGTGGTCAAGAAGCCCTGGCCGTCGATGATCCGCACCATCTGGGGCGACCCGGATCGCTACCGCAAATCGTATTACCCCGACGGAGCTGGGCGGCAAACTCTACCTCGCCGGCGACGGCTCGGTACGCGACAAGACAGACCGGCTACTTCACCATCATGGGCCGGATTGACGACGTGCTCAACGTGTCGGGACATCGCATGGGCACGATGGAGATCGAATCGGCGCTGGTGGCGAATCCGATCGTCGCCGAGGCAGCAGTCGTCGGACGTCCCGACGATCTTACCGGCGAGGCGGTGTGCGCGTTCGTCGTGCTTGAAGCAGGCGCGACCTACCGGCGCCGAGGCAGACAAGGTCGCCAAGCTGCTGCGCGACTGGGTCGGAAAGGAAATCGGTCCCATCGCCAAACCGAAGGACATCCGCTTCGGCGACAATCTGCCCAAGACGCGTTCCGGGAAAATCATGCGCCGGCTCCTGCGCTCGATCGCGAAAGGCGAGGAAATCACGCAAGACACCTCGACGTTGGAGAATCCGGCGATCCTGGAGCAGCTCAAGCAAGCGCTGTAGGGCCGAGTTCGTTCGGCGGCGGCGGGTGTTTGTGTCGGGTTGTGCGAATGAAGTCGCAGCTACGCCGCTGCCTCAGGCAGGCGGGGGCGCTGTGTCCGCGAACGACGGCCGCCTGCGATAGCTTCTCCGCGAGCTTGACCAGGTTGGGGTACTCGCCGCGCCAGTCGATCGCTGGCTGGCGAAGGTCGAGATAGCCCAGCGCGCAACCGGTCGCGATGTCGGCGAGCGTATACGCGTCGCCGCAGCACCACGGCCTGTCGCCCAGCTCGTTGGCAAGCTCGGCGACGCCGAGGCGGGTCTTCTGAACCTGGCGCTCGATCCATTCCTTGCTCTGCTGCGCCGCCGGTCGCTTGGTTTCGCGCACGACAGTAAGCACCGCGTCGCAGATGCCGTCGGCGAGCGCTTCCCAGCGGCGCACCGCGATGCGCTGCCGGCTGGGTTCGGGTATCAGTCGCGACACCGGGCTCACGGTATCGAGGTATTCGACGATGACGCGTGAATCGTAGAGCGTCGTTCCGTCGTCGAGGACAAGCACGGGGATCTTGCCCAGCGGATTGAATTGCGGAACCGTTGTCTGCGGTACCCATGGATCTGTCGTCGACGAAGTCGCACTCGATCTTCTTTTCGGCGAGCACGACGCGGACCTTGCGCGCGTACGGACTTGTGCGGGCGGTGTACAGCTTCATGGATGGGCGGACGATGATGCGCCGGACGCCGCGCAGGAGCGAATGCTTGTCGTGAATTATAGCATCTGCGCGAGCAGCGACGCAGCGCGAAACGACGCATGCGTTGTGCTAAAATTTGCTCGCCGAATTCGCATCAATCATGCCCGCTCGCCGACGCGCTTTCGCCGCTCACCGCTCTGTCCCCGCTGGATGGGCGCTATCGCGCAAAGGTTGCGGCGCTGTCGCAATATTTCAGCGAATACGGACTCATTCGCGAGCGCATCCGTGTCGAGCTCGCCTGGCTGCAGGCGCTGTCCGACGAGCCCGCCATCGTCGAACTCAAGCCGTTCTCAGAGCGGCGCGCGCGCGGCGCTTGCTGACGCTGGCGGCCAATTCAACGTTGCCGACGCCAATCGCGTCAAGGCCATCGAGTTAACGACCAATCACGACGTCAAGGCGATGGAGTATTGGCTCAAGGAGCGTTTTGCCGCGATGCCGGAGATCGCCGCCGCCGGCGAGTTCATCCACTTCGCCTGCACGTCGGAGGACATCAACAACCTCGCCTACGGCTGCATGGTGCGCGACGCGCGGCACGAGGTGCATGCTGCCGGCGCTGACGGCACTGATCGCCGACCTGCGCGCTCTTGCGCATGCGCATGCGGAGCTGCCGATGCTCTCGCGTACGCACGGGCAGGCGGCGACACCGACGACGCTGGGCAAGGAAATCGCCAACGTCGTTGCGCGCCTCGAGCGCGCGGTCGGAGCGTTCGCCGCCGTGCCGCTGCCGGGCAAGATCAACGGCGCGGTCGGCAACTACAATGCGCACCTCGTCGCGTATCCCGACGTCGACTGGGAAGCGCTGGCACGGCGCATCGTCGCTGCGCTGGGTCTTGAGTTCAATGCCTACACCACGCAGATCGAACCGCACGACGGGCTGGCCGCGCTGTTCGATGCGCTGGCCCGCGTCAACACCATCGTCATCGATCTCGACCGCGATGTCTGGGGTTACGTATCGCTGGGGTACTTCCGGCAGAAAGCCAAGGAAGGCGAAGTCGGATCGTCGACCATGCCGCACAAGGTCAATCCGATCGATTTCGAGAACTCCGAGGGCAACCTCGGCCTGTCCAACGCATTGCTGCGCCATCTTGCCGACAAGCTTCCGATCTCGCGCTGGCAGCGCGACCTCTCCGATTCGACGGTGATGCGCAACGTCGGCGTCGCCTTCGGCCACGCCTTGCTGGGCTTCGTGTCGTGCCGGCAGGGACTGTCCAGGCTCGCGGTCGATCCGTGCGCGGCTCGCCGCCGATCTCGATGCCAACTGGGACGTGCTGGCCGAGCCGATCCAGACGGTGATGCGCCGTTACGGGGTGCCCAATCCGTACGAGCAGCTCAAGGCGCTGACGCGCGGCAAGGGCATCACGCGTGAGGCGCTGCACGCGTTCATCGATGCGCTCGAAGTTCCCGCGGAGTGCCAAGGCGCGTCTGAAGTCGTTGACGCCCGCGACCTACCTCGGCAAGGCGGCCGAGCTCGCGCGCAGGTTTAGCGACATCGCCCGCGGGCGCTAGCCGCCGGCGGGCTTTCGCCGCTCGCGTACCCACTGCACGAACGATCAGGCACCAGCGATACGAAGACGATGCCGATCACAATGAATACGAGATTATCCTTGACCCACGGGATGTTGCCAAACAGGTAGCCCGCGTACACGAGCGACGACACCCATACGGCGGCGCCGAGGAGGTTGTACGCCAGGAACGTGGGGTAGGCCATCGACGCCGACGCCGGCAAGGAACGGCGCGAAGGTGCGCACGATCGGGACGAAGCGACCGATGACAATGGTGAAGCCGCCGTATTTCTCGTAGAACGTGTGCGTACGCTGCAGGTACTCCGGCTTGAGCCACCGTCCCAGCATGGTGTCGTGCGGACGATGGAAGATCTTGGGTCCGATGTATCGGCCGATGCCGTAGTTCACCGAGTCGCCCAAGCACGGCCGCGTGAACAGCGTGATGCACCAGCAGGTGGACGTTCGTGCCGCTAGCGGCGACGACGGTGCCCGCCACGAACAGCAGTGAATCGCCAGGCAGCAGCGGGAAGACGACCAGCCCGGTCTCGGCAAAGATGACGATGAACAGCGCCGCGAACATCAGCCACGCATGCTGCGCGGCGAGCGTCGCCAGCGTCTGGTCGAGCGCGAACAGCGAATAGATCAGCGTCGTTATCATACTCGCGCCCCTGGCGGGTCAGCAGTACCCGGCCCGCGCCGGAATCCGTTTCAGGGGAGGATCTTTTCGGCGCCGCCGCCGGTGCGCTTTTCGGCCTTGACCAGATCCTCGCGCGAGACGCCCAGCCACATCACCAGCGCCGCCATCACCAGCGCCGAGGAATAGATACCGAAACAGATGCCGATGGCCAGAGCCAGCGCGAAATAGTGCAGCGTCTCGCCGCCGAAGAACAGGATCGACAACACCATCATCAAGGTGCAGCCGTGTGTGATGATCGTACGCGACAACGTGCTTGTGATTGCACTGTTGATGACTTCGGGCACGGTCGCCTTGCGCATCTTGCGGAAATTCTCGCGGATCCGGTCGGCGATGACCACCGACTCGTTGACCGAATAACCCAGGACGGCGAGCACGGCGGCGAGCACCGGCAGCGAGAACTCCCATTGGAACACCGCGAAAAACCCGAGGATGATCACGACATCGTGCAGGTTAGCTGCAATCGCCGAGACCGCGAAGCGCCACTCGAAGCGCAAGGCGAGGTAGGCGACGATGCCCACGCATACCAGGAGCAGCGCGAGCGCGCCGTTCTCGTAGAGCTCCTTGCCGACCTGCGGGCCGACGAATTCGACGCGTTGCTGCGAGACTCCCGGATCGTCGGCCTTGAGCGCACGTCATCACCCTTTCCGAGAGTTGTGCGGTCGACACACCTTCCTTCAGCGGCAGGCGAATCAGTGCGCTGTTGGCGCTGCCGAAGCTCTGCACCGCGAATTCTCCGAGGTTCATCGTGTCGATGACCGTGCGCACGCGAGCCAGGTCGGCCGGATGCGTATAGGCGATTTCGATCACGGTGCCGCCCCGGAAGTCAACGCCGAGGTTGAGGCCACGCAGGGCGAGAAAGAACACCGCGAGCACGAACGTGATCAGCGAGATGACGTTGAACACGAGCGCGTGCTTCATGAACGGTATCACGCGGCTTATGCGGAAGAATTCCATATCTGTAGTCCGTCATTCCCGCGCAAGCGGGAACCCAGTGTCGTTTACAGCATGGGCGGCTGCGCGGCTCATGTGGCCGGTTTCCAGACCTGCCCGATCGAGATGCGGTCGAGCTTCTTCCTTCCGCCGTAGAGGATCGCCACCAGGCCGCGCGATACGAACACGGCGCTGAACATCGACGTCATGATGCCGAGGCAGTGCACGACCGCGAAGCCGCGCACCGGTCCGGTGCCGAATATGAGCAGCGCGAGGCCGGCGATGAGCGTAGTCACGTTCGAGTCGAGAATCGTGTTCCAGGCACGCTCGTAGCCGGCCTGGATCGCCGCGTGCGGCGTGTCGCCCCAGCGCAACTCCTCGCGAATGCGTTCGTTGATGAGCACGTTGGCGTCGATTGCCATGCCCAGCGTCAGCGCGATGGCGGCGATGCCGGGAAGCGTCAGGGTGGCCTGCAGCATCGACAGGATCGCGATGAGCAGCAGCAGGTTCACCGCCAGCGAGATCGTCGAGATGATGCCCATCAGCGCGTAGTAGACGCAGATGAATACGGACAGCACGATGAATCCGTAGATGACGGAGTTGAAGCCCTTGTCGATGTTGTCCTTGCCCAGCGACGGACCGACGGTGCGCTCCTCGACGATTTCCATCGGCGCCGCCAGCGCGCCGGCGCGCATCAGCAGCGCGATGTCGTTGGCTTCACGCGTGTTCATGCGGCCGCTGATCTGCACGCGGCCCCCGCCGATCTCCTCGCGGATCACCGGTGCCGTGATGACCTCGGCCTTGCCCTTTTCGACGAGCATGATCGCCATGCGCTTGCCCACGTTCTCGCGCGTGACCTCCTTGAATATCCGCGCTCCGGTGCCGTCGAGGGTCACGTGCACCGCCGGTTCGTTGGTCCGGCTGTCGAAACCTGGTTGCGCGTCGCTGATGCGATCGCCGGTGAGCACGACCTGCCGCTTCACCACCACCGGCGCCCCATTGCGCTCGGTGAAAAGGTCGTTGCCCAGCGGCAACTGGCCGTTGCGGGCCATCTCCAGCACGCCCGGATCCTCGTTGACCATCCTGATCTCGAGCGACGCGGTGCGGCCGAGAATGTCCTTGGCGCGTGCGGTGTCCTGCACGCCGGGGAGCTGCACGACGACCCGGTCGGCGCCCTGCTGCTGCACGATCGGCTCGGCGACGCCAAGCTCGTTGACGCGGTTGCGCAGGATCGTGATGTTCTGCTGCACTGCGCCGTCCTGGATGCGTTTTTGCGCCTCCGGCTTGAGGCTGGCGACCAGCCGCGGCTCTCCGGACGCATCGGCTTCCTTGACCAGCAGATCCGGGAAGGCGTTGCCTATTTCCTGGTTGGCGCGATCACGCTCGGCGGCGTCGCGGAAGCGGACGACGACGCTCTGTCCTTCGCGCGCGATACCCGCATACAGCACCTTCTTCTCGCGCAGCATCGAGCGAATGTCCGTGGTGTAGCGATCGGCAGCCTTGTCGAGCGCGGCCTTCATGTCCACCTGGAGCAGGAAGTGCACGCCGCCGCGCAGGTCCAGGCCCAGGTACATCGGCAATGCACCGATCGACGACAGCCATTGCGGCGAGCTCGACAGCAGGTTGAGCGCGACGATATAGTTCTCGCCGAGCTTTTCCTGAAGCACGTCTTTGGCCTTGAGCTGCGTATCGGCATCGGCGAAGCGGATCTTCACGCCGGTGGCGTCTACCGACGCGCCACGGTAGGCGATGTTGGCCGCCTTCAGGGCATCTTCGGCAGCCTGCAGCGTCGACGTGTCGATTTTGACGGTAGCCTTCGAGGTCGACACCTGCACGGCCGGAACCTCGGCAAAGAAATTGGGCAGCGTGTAGACGACGGCTACGACAAGCGCGACTGCGATCAGCGCGTACTTCCAGACCGGATAGCGATTCATGTTTTCGGGGCGGTGTGAACGGCGGCGTGTTGCGCGGTCACAGGCTCTTGACCGTGCCCTTGGGCAGCATCAGCGAAATTGCGCTGCGCTGGACGGTGATCTCGACGTTGGGTGCGATTTCGACCGTGGCGTAGCCGTCGGTAAGCTTGGAGACCTTGCCGACGATCCCGCCGGCGGTGACAACTTCGTCGCCCTTTTGCAGCGCTGACAGCATGGCCTTGGTTTCCTTGGCGCGTTTTTGCTGCGGCCGGATCAGCAGGAAATAGAAGACGACGAAAATGGCGACCATCGGTAGGAACGCCATCAGGTCGCTTCCAGGCGATGCGGCGGCTGCCTGTGCGTAGGCGGGGCTGATCAGCACGGTGATTCCTCCTTGCGACGTGGCGGCGGGGGCGGACGCGGAGGGCGCCGACCACGGTGTGAATGGTTACGATTAACCGATCATTCTACCATGCTCATCCGGGCCGCCCTGAAGCCCTCTGCGTAAGCGTCCAGCGTACCGTCGGCGATGGCCCCGCGCAGCTCGGCCGCGAGCCTCAGGTAGTAGTGCAGGTTGTGGATCGTGTTGAGGCGGGCGCCGAGGATCTCGTTGGTGCGCTGCAGGTGGTGCAGGTACGCGCGGCTGAAATGCTGGCAGGTGTAGCAGGCGCAGGTCGTGTCGAGTGGTTGCGTGTCCAGCCGATGCCGTGCGTTGCGGATCTTGATGTCGCCGTGGCGCGTGTACAGCCAGCCGTTGCGCGCATTGCGCGTGGGCAGCACGCAGTCGAACATGTCGATGCCGCTTACAACGGCGTCGACGATGTCCTCCGGCGTGCCCACGCCCATCAGGTAGCGCGGCCGGTCCGGCGGGCAGGCGCGGTGCGATGTAGTCCTGGATGCGCTGCATGTCTTCCTTGGGCTCGCCCACCGACAACCCGCCGATGGCGTAGCCGTCGAAGCCGACTTCTCGCAGACCCGCGAGCGATTCGTCGCGCAGATCCTCGTACATTCCGCCCTGGACGATGCCGAACAGCGCGTTGCGGCTGCCCTCGTGCGCGACGCGCGAGCGCATCGCCCAGCGCAGGCTCATCTGCATCGAGGCTGCGGCCTCGTCGCGCGTTGCGGGCCAAGGCGTGCATTCGTCGAAGACCATCACGATGTCCGCATCGAGCGCGCGCTGGATTTCCATCGAGATTTCCGGTGTAAGCAGCAAACGGTCGCCGTTGAGCGGCGAGGCGAACGTTACGCCTTCCTCGCGCACCTTGCGCAGCGGTCCCAGGCTGAACACCTGGAAGCCGCCGGAATCGGTGAGAATCGGCGCGTGCCATCCCATGAAACGATGCAGTCCACCATGCGCCGCGATCACCTCCAGCCCAGGGCGCAGCCAGAGATGGAAAGCATTGCCGAGTACGATCTGCGCTCCGGAATCGGCGAGCTCCTGCGGGGACATGGCCTTCACCGTGCCATAGGTGCCGACCGGCATGAATACCGGCGTCTCGACGCTGCCGTGCGGCAGCGTCAACCGCGCCTCGGCGCGCGGCGCCGCAACGTGCGCTCACTTGGAATTCCATCGCGGCGATTGTAGCGTCAGACCGCCTCAGCGCGCCGCGGCCTGTTCGCGTTCGAGCAGCATGGCATCGCCGTAGCTGAAAAAGCGGTAGCGTTCGCGAATCGCATGTGCGTACGCGGCGCGAATGCGGTCGTAGCCGGCGAATGCCGAGACGAGCATCAGCAGCGTCGAGCGCGGCAAGTGAAAATTGGTGAGCAGGCGATCGACGACGCGAAAGCGGTAGCCCGGCGTGATGAACAGTGCTGTTTCGGCGTTGCACGCTTCCACGCTGCCATCGGGTGCGGCGACCGATTCGAGCGCGCGCAGGCTGGTCGTGCCGACGGCGACGACGGCACGGCCGGCCGCGCGCGTGCGGGCGATCGCCGTCGCGGTCGCCAGCGGAATGCTGAAGCGTTCGCGATGCATGCGGTGCTGCGCCAAGTCTTCGGTGGCCACGGGTTGGAAAGTGCCGGCGCCGACGTGCAGCGTCAGATACGCGAGCGCGACGCCATGGGCCTGCAGGTGCGCAAGCAACGCCTGGTCGAAATGCAGTCCGGCCGTGGGCGCAGCGACGGCGCCGGGATCGCGCGCATAGACCGTCTGGTAACGCGCGCGATCCTCGGCGTCGGGCCGACGCGCGATGTACGGCGGTAGCGGCACTTCGCCGTGACGCTCCAGGTAGTCCTCGAGCGGCATGGACGCGTCGAAGCGCAGGCGAAAGAACCGCGTGTCGCGTTCGATGACCGTCGCCGTGGCGCCCCCCGGCAAGTCGACGCGCCCGCCTTTGCGTGGAAGGTGGCTCGCCCGCAGCTGCATCCAAGCTTCGTCGGGCGCGACGATGCGTTCGAGCATGAGCTCGACGCGGCCACCGGTGGGCTTGTTGCCGTAGAGTCGGGAGTTGATGACCCGGGTGTCGTTGAACACCAGAAGATCGCCGGCGTCCAGCAACCCGGGCAGCATGGTGAACGCGAGATCGTCTCGCCCCGCAGCAGCGACGTGCAGCAGGCGGCTTGCCGAGCGTTCGCGCGTCGGGCGCGATGCGATCAATTCCGGCGGAAGCTCGAAGTCGAAATCGGAGAGATGGTAGATTCGATCGGCCATCGGGACGCACCGCCAGCGCCGCGTTTGAAGCAGTCGCGCTTTTGGCCGATAATGCCGGCTTCGCCGTGCGTCGGCAACGCGAAACCGGGCCACGCCCCGCGCGTCACGCCTGAAGCCGCGGCCGGGATGGCGGAATTGGTAGACGCGCTGGACTCAAAATCCAGTTCTGGCAACAGAGTGGGGGTTCGATTCCCCCTCCCGGCACCAAACCCAACGATGACGGCTCCTTTGGGAGGGGGCCGCCGGACGAGGCCATAGAGCGTGCTCGCATGAAGCGGCGTGATTTCATAAACCTGCTCGGTCGCACGGCGCTAGCCTGGCCGTTCGCCTCTCGCGCACAAAACCACCTTCACCCCATCGCGCCGCCGACCGTGGTCGCCAGCGACAGGTGGGCGTTCCTGGGCAATGCCGCGCAGACGCTTCCGGCTGCCCCTAGTGCGTTCTTCAATCGCCCATGCGTGATGGACAATGGCGACATCATCACGATCTGGGATGCGCCTGCCGACGCGACCAAAAGCGGCGTCTGGATATTCGGGCACGACACGAACCAGTGGACTAATCCCGATCTTTCAGTATTTGGGACCTTTCCTGCTGATTGGCCGCGAGATGCGACCGGTCGTCCACTCTTTCGCTGGGAAAACAACTTCAGTGACTGGGATGATTTAACGTCAAGCGTCTTCTGGTCCACTCCGGCGCCGACTAACTTTGCTGCGCAAGACGACGTGCGGTTCGTCCGTGGTACGAATACATTTGTCTCGTTCCCCAAAGGATTGGCCGGCGGCGATCGCATGGGTGGTTGCTGGAATGGAACTGCGTACATGTTCGGCTTCGTCAGCGGCCGATTCAACCAGATCGAGGCGCGGGCGCTCCCCGACGGCCCTGTGGTTACGTACAACGACGCGAATGTGCCGCCGTATGGGAGCGCCCCCACCGACCTGTCCGGCTCGCCTCACGGCACGGTGCGGGGCGGCGTTGATCACCGTACGGGCATGGCTTGGTGCTTTAACAACAGCAATGAGCTGTACATGCGCAGCCTGGTGCTGGGCGCGGCCGATCCGGTGGGCTGGTTTCACCTGCCGACAGTGGGCACCAAACCGAATCTCGGCGCCTCGTATTGTCTGCACGAGGGGCTGGACCTGATCATCGCCTACACGGGTAGCGCGGAGGCGCAGAGCGAAGACGGATTCGTGGGCAATGATCCGGGCACGACGTACATCCTTGATCTGGCGACGTTGGTGTGGCGCCTCGGTCCGGGGCCGCGGGCGGCTGTGCCGACCGAGGTTCCGCAGACGTCGGGCGCATTGCTCTACGACAGATTCAATCGAGAGGTCAAGTTTGTGTTGGCAGACGGGCTCTTTGTTTGGCGCCTAGACGTCGCGCCACCTAGCGTGCCGCACTTTCTTCAAGGCGGCGGCGGCGTTGAGTCGCTGACCATTCCAAGCCGAACTTTCATCATGCGCCCCGACCCGTATGTGGGGTCGAGCACGCCGGGGCAGGTCTACCGTAGCATGATGATTGCGAAGCAGAATCGTCTCTGTCACGACGCGGTAGGTAAGCGCAATATTCTGTTCGGCGGTGACTACGCGAATACGCTGGTCAGCCAGACCGCGGCGGGAATGGTGTGGAGTTACGACCCGCTGCTCGATCTGTCCGGTGATCCGAGTCAGGGCTTCCGGCAGATCTCGGGAGAATGTCACGGCCCCGGCAAGCTGACGCCGTGTTTTCCTGACGACAGCCAAGCCTGTGGCATGGACTACAAGACGGACGCGTTCACTTGCAATCCTGGGGGCTGGCGCGGATCGGCAAATGATGGCGTCGTTGATGGTAGCGTCTGTAACATCGCCAGCGATGGCAAGTGCCAGTCCACGGTCGGCTCGACGTACTACCATGGCCTCATGCGGATGGACCGCAGCGGTACCTGGACCGGGCTCAGCAAGTCGCTTGAAGTGCTCGGTGGCAAGCAGGGCCACTTTGACCCGGTGCAGCGCTGTCTGGTTTGTATAGACAGTTCGGGTGGAACGATAGCGCGCGTGTTTGTCGATTCTTTGACCCGCGATGACAATTTGCTCACAGCCGCTGGGATAGGCTCGAACGCCGTCGCCGGGCGCCTTTTTCAGCCGGGCTACATGGATGGTATCGACTGGGCGATCGATGTTGTAGGCCGCTGGGGATATGTAGTGTCTGTCGGAGATGTCTATGTAGGCGGCAACTACAACCACAGCGAGAACTTTTTTTGGCGATTCAACCTTGATATTCCAGGCTTCATGCAACCGTTAGCCGATCCTCCGTTCGGTTCCCACTCGACCTATAACACGCTAAGTCCCACCGGCTTTCCGTACGGCGCCGGCGGGACCGATCGCGTTCACTGTCAGTGGGACTCGCGCAACCGGCGCGTGATTTGGTTCTATACGCGCAGTATCGGCGCCGGCGTACATGGCATTGGCGCCTACAACCCCGTGACGAATACTTGGGAGAATATTCCGATCGTGACTGATGGCAGCCTTGGGCCTACCACATACAAGCATGTTGCCGGAAACTGTCAAGGGTATGACAGCACGAATAACGTGCATATTCTCATGGGTGCGGCCGCTCTCGGCTCTCCTGGCGATGACCCTTATGGAGAGGAAGATTCGCAAGGCTGGTCGCCGACGCATTACTCGCTGTGGCGGTACGCATGACAGGGCGTCCGGGCATCTCCCGTCCATCGAGCCGCCGCCAGGCCGCGACAGTATGTTCGTCATAACGGCGATCGTCGGCCGTTAGGCGTGGCGCACCAGTAGGACACGCAACGCCCGCTCGCGCCGGTGTGACAAGGCCACGGGTCCCTGACGCGAGCGCCGGTCACCGCGTCGGTCGACGCTTATTGGCCCTGGACCAGCGCCTGCGCGACGGTCGCAAGCTCCGTTCTGAGGAAGGCATGCGCCGGGTCTGCCTCTCGGCCCGCGTGCCAGTAAAGCTTGATCGGGATCAACGGCGCCTTCGGTGCCCAGCCCAAGGCCCGAATGCCGACCGTTTCGCGCGCGAGCTTCTCCATGCTGCGGGGAATCACGCCAAACAGGTCCGATTGGCTCACAACTATAAATATCTCAAGGATCTCCGAAACCTCCAGCACGGTATTCAGCTTCAATCGCTGCCACTCCCTGAAGCCCTCGAGCGGATGAACGCCTTCGATACGGGGTCGCAGACGCACGAAGCCACCGTCGCGCAGCGTTTTCCTCGATGCAGGTTGCAGCAGTGCCGGGTGTCCCTGCCGGGCCACCGGCACCAGTGCGTCCTCGAACACCATCAACTCGTTGATCCCGTCGCCACCGACCGGCAGCCAATCGATGACGGCGTCGACCCGACCTTCGTGCACGGCACGTTCCAGATCCATAGGGCGTGACCGGGTGCTTGCGGCGACGCTGATGTTCGGCGCGATCTTTGCGAGTCGATTCTGCAGGTGCAACGTGATCATCGGTCCCAGCGGGTGCGGGATGGTGATGAAGAAATGGCGCTCGGAGGTCGTCGGATCGAAGGCCCGCCGGTCCGTCACGGAATCGCGGACCAGACCGAGCGCGTCGCGCAGCCGGAAATAGATCTGGTCCGCTGCCGGTGTCGCCACCACGCCCGTCGACCGACGAACAAAAAGCTCGTCGCGGAACACCGCGCGAAGCCGCGTCAGCGCATGACTGACGGCGGGCTGCGTCATAGCCAGCCGTTCGGCCGCCCGCGACAGGCTCTGCTCTTCGTACACGGCCTCGAAGACCGGCAACAGGTTCAGATCGACGCCGCGCAGGTTGAGCATGGTGCATATCATACATACCAAAGGTTCAGTGGTGACGACCTGCATCAGTCCCTAACATAGCCGCCTTTCGCGGAGACGCCAACGGAGACGCCGGAGCGCAATGCCGGCAGCACCGACGCGACACACACGGCGGATCCGCGCTTTCTACAATGGAGAGAAGAAGTGGCGCTGCTGGACTACCAGAAGCTGTGCCCGAGGTCTGGACACTTCCTGACGAGCGACGAGCGCGATGCGCTGCGCGCCAAGGCGCGCGCGCCTGGCGATACGCTCGCCATCACGTGCGAATCCTGTGGGCGCACCGTGGAAGTTTGCCAGGATTCAGGCAGGGGACGGAAACTGATGTATCCCATGCATGTCAAAGATCTAGGCGGCTCCCACCGGGGTGATGGGACCGATTCCAAGTGAAGCTGTTCAAAGGCCATGCAGTGTTGCCCCGTATAGGGCACGAGCATACGTACGTCGTCAGGACCTACGTGGTGATCGCGCAAACCTGGCAGCATGCGCGGGTGCGCATTCGGGAGGCGGAGCCTCGCGCAGAATTCGTGACGGTACCGGGTGAGATACCGGACGTGCTGATGACCGGTGTCGCAACCTTGAACGGGCGCGAACTCGAGGATCTGCGTTCAGCCTGCGTCTGGAATGAAAACGCCAGCGGCGGCGTACAGCCACCGCAAGCGCCCGCCGGCAAGCTGGTCGAAATCAACCGATCCAAGAGAACGCGATAGTCGGCCGCGGCGCGCGTGGCGCGCGCAGGCCGACGCGTAGTCCCCGCGCCCCCGCAGGAGAGTGGCATAACACCAGCCATCCAGCGGGCGAAGTGCGGCCCACGCCCAATATCGCTGGGCGGCCCGGTCACGAAGCGGCATGGTGCCGCAAGTAGGGTGATGTCCCCGACGACGCGCCCCCATGTCGCAATTCCCTGACCGCGCGTCTCGGGTTCCCCGTAAGCGGGAAAACCTCCAACGCCATTCATGAGATCGTCAACTTCGCGCTGGCCCATCGCCTAAGATTTCCGGCCGAATACCCGCGGTTTGGCCAGCGCCCGCGTTTTGCAAGACAATAGACGATTGTGAGTGCCGGCGGTCCGCGGTTTCGCGCCAGTCGTACTACCCCATCTCACGGCAACCCGTAGGTGTCCCAGTTGGAGGAGAGCCCGATGAATGCAGGCATGGAGGGTATCCGGCCGGCGCAGCTTGACGAGGTCCTGAAGCTGGTTCGCGCGCGTGTCGAGGCCGGCCAGCGTGAAGCACTGATCGCATTCGTCGAACGCTACTTTGGGCAGATCGATGCCGAGGACCTTGCCGATCGTGCCCCGGTGGACCTTTACGGCGCCGCGCTGTCGCACTGGAACTTCGCGCGCAAGCGCGGCGCCGGACGTGCACGCGTGAGGGTGTTCAACCCCTCCGTCGAGGAGCACGGCTGGCAGTCGACACACACGGTCGTCGAGATCGTCAACGACGACATGCCGTTCCTGGTCGACTCGGTGACGATGGAGATCAGCCGGCACGGGCAGAACTTGCACCTGATCCTGCACCCCCTGGTCGCGGTCGAGCGCGACGCGGGCGGCACGCTGGTGGGGCTCGCAGCCCCGGGTGCGCCGGGCGTGAAATTCGAATCGTTCATTCACGCCGAGGTCGACCGCATGACCGACCCCGCGGAAATGGCCTCCCTTGCGGCGGACATCGCGCGCGTGCTCGACGATGTGCGCGCCGCGGTCGCGGACTGGGCGGCAATGCGCGCGCAGGTAGCGACCATCCTCGACGAGATCGCGCGCAGCGCGCCGCCGCTCCCCGCCGAGGAGCTCGCCGAAGGCAGGGCGTTCCTGTCGTGGCTCGCCGAGAACAATTTCACGTTTCTAGGCTATCGGCGCCACGACTTGGTGACGGTCGCGGGCGAAGATGCGCTCAAGGTCGTTCCCGGGTCGAGCATGGGAATTCTCCGCGCGAGCGAAGGCAAGGAACTCGCCGCGAGCTTTGCCGCGCTGCCGCCGGAAGTGAAGGCCTACGCGCGCCGTCCGGAACTGCTCATCGTAACCAAGTCCACGTCGCGCTCAACGGTGCATCGTCCCGGCTACCTCGACTACATCGCGGTAAAGCGATTCGACTCCAAGGGCGACGTCTGCGGCGAGGACCGCTTCCTCGGGCTGTTCACTTCGATCGCGTACAGCTCCAACCCGAACGAGATTCCGCTGCTGCGCCGCAAGGTGACCAACGTCATGGCGCGCGCCGGCGTGCCTTCGGGCAGCCACGCCGCCAAGACGTTGGCCAACATCCTGGCCACGTATCCGCGCGACGAACTGTTTCAGACCGGCGAGGACGAATTGCTGGCAACTGCGCTGGGAATTCTCCGGCTTGGGGAGCGGCAGCGCTTCCGCCTGTTCGTCCGACGCGACGCGTTCGAGCGCTTCGTCGTGTGTCTTATCTACGTGCCGCGGGAAAACTACACGACCGAACTGCGCCGGAAGTGGCAGGCGATCCTCATGCAGACCCTGGGCGGCGTCAGCACCGAATTCAACGCCCACGTTTCCGAATCGGTGCTGGCCCGCGTCATGATCACGGTGCGTACGGCGCCCGGCAAGATTCCAGCGTTCGACGTGCGCGCGCTGGAAGCGCGGCTGGCAGAGGTGGCGAGGCGCTGGGACGATGACTTGAAGGCTGCGCTGATCGCATCCGCGGGCGAAGCACGCGGCAACGAATGGTTCAGGCAATTCGGCCGCGCGTTTCCTGCCGGCTACCGCGAGGATTTCCCGGCGCGTCTCGCGGTGCCCGATATTTCACTGATGGCGCACCTTTCGGCGGCACAGCCGCTCGCCATGTCGTTGTATCGCCCACTCGAAGCGGCGCCCGGCATGCTGCGCTTCAAGCTGTTTCAGTTGGGCGGCCCGGTCGCCTTGTCCGACAGCCTGCCCATGCTCGAGCGCATGGGGCTGAAGGTGCTCGACGAGCGGCCGTATCGCGTGGTGCCGGAAGGTATGGCGCCCGTCTGGATGCACGATCTGGGCATGCTGGCGCCGCTGGCGGATACCGAGAGCGAGATCGATACGCTTCATGAAGTCTTCGAGTCTGCGTTCGCGCGCATATTCAGCGGGGAAGTCGAGAATGACGAATTCAATCGTCTGGTCGTCGCGGCCAGACTACCGGCCCAGGAAATCGTCATCCTGCGCGCCTGCGCGAAGTACCTGCGGCAGATCGGTTTCCCACTGTCGCAGGCGTTCATCCAATCGACGCTGGCGACGCACGCAGGCATCGCGCGGCAGCTTGTCGAATTATTCAAAGTGCGCTTTGACCCCGAAGGTGGCGCCCGTGCCGGCGCACGCGCCGCGGAACAGGTGCGCGCGATCGAGGCGGCGCTCGAAGCGGTGGAGAATCTGTCCGAGGACCGTGTGCTGAGGCAGTACCTGGCGCTGATCCAGGCCATGACGCGCACCAACTTCTGGCGCCGCGACGGCGAGAACAAGCCGCGGTCGTTCCTTTCTTTCAAGTTCGACCCGTCCAAGGTGCCGGGCCTGCCAGAGCCCAAGCCGATGTTCGAGATCTACGTCTACTCGACGCGCTTCGAAGGCGTGCACCTGCGCGGCGGCAAGGCGGCGCGCGGCGGATTGCGCTGGTCGGACCGACCCGAGGATTTCCGCACCGAGGTTCTCGGCCTGGTCAAGGCGCAGATGGTGAAGAACACCGTCATCGTTCCCGTGGGCTCCAAAGGCGGCTTCGTCCTCAAGCGCGCGCCTGCAGCAGGCGATCGAGAGGCGTTCATGAAGGAGGGCGTGGCCTGCTACAAGGAATACCTGCGTGGCTTGCTCGACCTCACCGACAACCGCGTCGGCGACAAGATCGTGCCGCCGCCGCAGGTCAAGCGGCACGATCCGGACGATCCGTATCTGGTCGTCGCCGCCGACAAGGGGACGGCCACGTTCTCCGACTATCGCCAATTCGGTCAGCGCCGAGTACGGCTTCTGGCTGGGCGACGCCTTCGCGTCGGGAGGATCCGCGGGCTACGATCACAAGGCGATGGGCATCACGGCGCGCGGCGCGTGGGAGTCGGTCAAGCGCCATTTCCGCGAGATGGGTGTGAACACGCAGACAACCGATTTCACCGTCGCCGGCATTGGCGACATGTCCGGCGACGTATTCGGCAACGGCATGCTGCTGTCCCGCCACATCAAGCTGGTCGCGGCCTTCGATCACCGCCACATATTCCTCGACCCCGACCCCGATCCTGCCGCCAGCCTTGCCGAGCGTGAGCGCGTGTTCAAACTGCCGCGCTCGTCGTGGGCGGACTACGACGTCAAGTTGATTTCGGCGGGAGGCGGCATTCACGCGCGCAGCGTCAAGTCGATTGCGATCACGTCTGAAGTCAAGACGGCGCTGGGCATCACCGCGGACACGCTGACTCCCACCGAGGTGGTCAACGCCATCCTCAAGGCGCCGGTCGACCTGATCTACAACGGTGGCATCGGCACGTATGTGAAGGCGGCGAGCGAATCGCACGCCGAGGTTGGCGATCGCGCCAACGACGTCCTGCGCGTCGACGGGCGCGAACTGCGCTGCAAGGTATTCGTCGAGGGCGGCAACCTCGGCTGCACCCAGCTCGGGCGCATCGAGTATGCGCTCAGTGGCGGGCGGATCAATACCGACGCCATCGACAACTCCGCCGGTGTCGATACCTCCGACCACGAGGTCAACATCAAGATTCTGCTCGGCCTGCCGATCGCCGACGGCGAGCTGACGGTAAAACAGCGCAATGCGTTGCTTGTGGAAATGACCGACGATGTCGCCGCGCTCGTGCTGCGCGACAACACTTTCCAGACGCAGTCGCTCTCGGTTTCCAAGCGCATTGCGCCGCAACTGCTAGACGCCAACGAGCGCTTCGTACAGTTCCTCGAGAAGCGGGGACGACTCAATCGCGCGCTGGAATTCTTGCCGACGGACGACGAGTTCGCAGATCGCCGCGCCAAGGGCATCGGGCTCACCAGCCCGGAGCAGGCCGTGCTGCTCGCGTACAGCAAGATCTGGCTGTACGACGAATTGCTGGACTCGCCGCTGCCCGACGATCCGTGGGTGGCGACCGCGCTTGCGCGCTATTTTCCGACGGCACTGCGCGAGCGCTATGCCGCCACCATGCAGCGCCACCCGCTCAAGCGCGAGATCATCGCGACGTACGTGACCAACAGCATGATAAATCGGGTCGGCGGGACGTTCGTTCACGGTCTGCTGGAATCGACGGGAGCGAAACCCTCCGAGATCGTGCGCGCGTACCTGCTCAATCGCGAGATCTTTGGCTTCGTCGATCTGTGGATGGCCATCGAGGCGCTGGACAACAAGGTCGACGATGCCGTGCAGTCGGCGATGCTCATCGACACCGGCCGCCTGATCAATCGTGGCACTACGTGGTTCCTGCGCTCGCACCGCCTGGGCGAGGATATGGCCGCGACCATTGCGCACTTCAAGCCCGAGGTCGCTGCACTCGCCGCGCGACTCGCGCAAATGCTCGACCCCGTCGAGCGCGCACGCGTCGACAGCGCAGCCGCGCAATACGTCGAGCGCGGCGTGCCGCAGGACCTGGCGATGCGCGTGGTCAGCTTCGACACGCTGTACGCGGCGCTCGACATCATCGAAGTCGCCGACGCGAGCAGGCGGCCGCCGGAGGCCGTTGCCGAGCTTTACTTCGAGCTGTCCAACAAGCTCGGTCTGCCGTGGCTTCGCGACAAGATGGCGACGCTGGCCGGCGACGCGCACTGGCGGCGCCTGGCCAAGGAAGCGATGCTCGACGATCTGTCCGGATTGCAGCGCACCATCACCGCCGAGGTACTCGCAGCCGGTCCCGAGGTCACCGCACGCGAGCGGCTAATCGGGGCGTGGAATGACCGCAACCGCCGTGGCATCGAGCGCGCGAGGCAGCTGATCAACGAATTACGTACTGCGGGTGTGGTCGACTCGGCAATGTTGTCGGTGGCGCTGCGCGAATTGCGCGGCCTGGCCGGCTGAAGCGCGCGGGATCAGCTGAGCGCGCGCCAACTCACGGTGTGCGCCGGCGGTCTTCGCCAAACGTGGCCCGATATCCGACGCTCAATCCGTTCACGCAGGTGCCTTCGGGCGATCCGGGGGCAGGTTCAGGAAGATGCAATTGAACGACTGATCGTTATACGTGCCCGCACCGAAAAAACCCACGAGTGCTTGACGGTAGCTCTGCGGGGTCAGGCGGTTGTAATAGAGCCTCGACGTGTTGTCGACGAAGTAGATGTAGTTCTGCTCGCCTGTGGGCTTCTCCATGAGCATGCGGCTCAAATCCTGATCACCGATCTGCAGCGGATGGCAAACCTGGCCGAGCTTCTGGATATAAGCGTTGAAGCCCGTCGCCTCCCTGCTGCGGTAGGCGTCCGGCGCACATGCGATTACCGTCGTCGCAACTGCAGTTGCCAACGCGACCCGTGCAACCGTCGCCATGCGCGCGCGGGAATTCGGATTGCGGCTGAAGTTCATTCGCACATCTCCCAGAATGTCGTTGTATTTGCGAAGCGGTGCCGCTGACGTACCGCCGCGCACAGTGGCGCACCTCATTTCTTGTGCTTGTCCTTCGTCTTCTTGCTGCCTTCGGTGGCGAGGACCAGCGTCTCGGCGCCAGCGGCAGCGCTGTGCCGCTTCTCCAGGTCGGCGAGCAGCCCTTCGTCCGAGAGGTCCAGCGCGCTCGAGTGCTCCCAGTCGTGCCGTGCGACCTTGTCGAGACGCTCGACGACATGCTTGTCGCGCACTTCGATGCCGAGTTCGCGGCGGCCGTCGAAACTTCCGGGAGCCAGGTTGATCGAGCCGATGATCGCGCGCTTTTTCGTCGGCGAGCAGCATCTTCGCGTGCAGCTTGAGGTGCTTGAGCTTGTGCACCTTGATGCCGACGTCGTGCATGATGCGCAGGCCACCGACGCCTTCGAGCAGCTTGTCCTTCTTGAGCGTGTGCGGCGGACGCGCCATGACGTGCACCTTGACGCCGCGTTCCTTGGCGCGCACCAGACGCTCGATGATCACCGGATCCTGGTAGCGCTCGTTCTGCACGAATAGCGTGTGCTTCGCTTCGTCGATGAAATGCGCGATGCGCTCGCGGCCGTTGTTGTTGCACCAGATGAGATGCGCGCTCGTCGCCCGGTTCGAAAGCCTTGCGCTTCCAGTCGGCCTCGAAGCACTCGATGATCTCGGTGACTTCGCGGCGTCGTCGGTGACGACTGCGTAGTCGCGGGTCTCGGTCAGGTTCTCCGGATCCCAGTTCAGCGACTTGACGAACGCGGCGGCGTCATCGACCACCATCGACTTCTCGTGCGTGAGGTCGAACGCGGGGTTGCTGTCCTCGACCGCGACGCCTGCCCTCGAGCAGCGTCGGCGCGCGACTCCTCGTTCTCGGCCTCGCCGCTGCGCCGGGCCGGATTGAGCATGACCCGTACGTCGACGCCGCGCTTCTGTGCCGCGATGACGGCAGCGATGCAGCGACGGATCGGAGAAGACGAACATCTTGATGCGCAGCGACTTCTTCGCTGCGGCGATCGCGTCGAGGATCGGCTGCGCGCGTGTCGTCGGGCAGAACGATCAGCGAGCGGGACATGGTGGTGGGGTGCCTTGATCGGATTCTAAGGCTTGCCGGGGCAGCGGTTGCGGCCGCGGGCCCTTGTTCGTACTGGATGCGATGCAGCTCGGCGTAGACGCCGTTCAGCGCCAGCAGCTCGTCGTGCGTGCCTTGTTCGGCGACCACGCCGTCCTTGAGCACGATGATCTTGTTCGCGTCGCGGATCGTGCGTCAGCCGATGGGCGATGGTGATGACGGTGCGGCCCTTTCATCAGGCGCTCCAGCGCCTCGATCACCAGGCGCTCGGATTCGGTGTCGAGCGCCGCGGTGGGTTCGTCGAGGATCAGGATGGGCGTGTTGCGAATGACGGCGCGGGCGATGCCGATGCGCTGTCGCTGCCCGCCGGACAGCGTCAGTGCCGCGCTCGCCGACCAGCGAATCGTAGCCGTGCGGCATCGCGACGATGAAGTCGTGCGCGTTGGCGAGCTTCGCCGCGGCGATTATTTCTTCCTCGGTCGCGCCCGGACGGCCGTAGGCGATGTTGTCGCGGATCGATGCCGCGGAACAGCACGGTATCCTGCAGCACGAAGCCGATCTGCTTGCGCAGCGATTGCTAGCGTGTAGTCGCGCACGTCGACGCCGTCGATCAGCACGCGCCCGGCGATCGGCATCGTAGAAGCGCGGAATGAGCTCGACCACGGTCGATTTGCCGCCACCGGTGGTGCCGACGACGCCGACCATCTGTCCGGCGGCGATGTCGAAGTTCACGTCGCGCAGCACCGGTGTCTTCGGGTCGTAGCCGAAGGCGACGTTTTCGAAGCTGATTTCGCCGCGCGACCTTGCCGAGCTCGCGTGCGTTCGCGCGCTCGGGGATGACGGTGTCGGTGTCGAGGATGCCCTGTATGCGCTCCAGCGCCACTGCGGCCTGCGCGATCGAGTTGGTCATCTTCGCCAGGTCCTGCACCGGCTTGAAGAACTTGCTGAGGTACGCGAGGAACACCGTCAGCGCACCGACGGTCATCGTCCCGGCGACGATCAGCGATGCCCCGCGCCAGAGCACGAACGCCGTGCACAGCGCAACGACGACGGTGACGACCGGCGACAGCAGGGACTTGACGCGGCGCGCCTTGAGCGCGGCATCGACGGTGGCGTGACTCACCTCCTCGAGGCGCGATTCCTCGAGGTCCTGCCGTCCGAACGCCTTCACTACGCGCACCGACTCGAGGCCCTGCTGCACGACCGCGACGATGTCGCTCTGATGCTGGCGCACCTCGTGCGTGCGCTTTCTTGACGGCTTTCTTGAAGCGCGATCACGAATAGCAGCAGGAACGGCGTCACCGCCACCGCGATGAGCGCAAAGTCCCAGTTGAGCCAGAACATCAGCCCGACGCATGCCGACGATGGTCAGCAGGTCGACGAGGATGCCCAGCGTCGCCGACGACGCGAAATTCTGTATGGTCGTTACGTCGTCGGTGATGGTCGACAGCAGCACGCCCGTCTGCTGGTGGTCGTAGTAGCCGAGCGACATGCGCTGCAGGTGGTCGTAGATGCGCACGCGCAGGTCGTGCGCGACCCACTGGCCCACGCTTTCGGTGTAGTAGTTGTCGATGTAGGTTGCAACGGCACCGACAACCGCGATGATCACGACCCCCAAGGCGGCGAGTGCGGCCAAACCCATCTTGCTTTGCCCGAGCGACAGGTCATGCACCCAACGCAGCCATTCGGGGAGCGCGTGCGTTCCCAGGACATTGTCGATGACCACTTTCAGCGGCCAGGGAGCGGCCATGCTCATTGCCGTCTCGACGAGCATGGCGATGAACACGACAACGAGCCACTTGTGGTACGGCCGCACGAGCTGCAGTACGAGCCTGGACATCGTATCGTGTGCTGCCGGCGGCACGTCGAGCGGCAGCGCCGCGCCACCGCCGGGCGGGTCGCGTCGGCCTACGACGGTAGTTGTAGCTTCGTTCGGCACGTCAGACTTCGTGGTGCTGCAGTTGCCATAGTGGCGAACGCACGCGAGCCTCGGCTGCTCGCCGTTTACTTGCGATGATAACGCGCTTGAGCCTGTTCGGCCAGCCGCGGCGCCGTGCAACGGCCGGCATCGCGAAGCTCAAACGTGCATGACCGCCAGCAGGCCGACGGCGACCGCTGCGGTAGCGACGCCGTAAGCCGTATACTGCAGGCCTCGATTGCGCGTGAGAATCGTGATCGCCGCGAGCGCGATCGCGATCTGGATGAGCGTGGTCGCCTGCGCCCAGCGATGATGAACGTGCATCGAGGCTTCGCTCGCCACCTCGGCTGCCTTGGCGTGGTTCTCCAGCTTCTTCGCCTCCGGCATGATCTCGTCCTTTTCCTTCTTGTAACGCTCGACGTCCTGGGCGAACTTTGCCTGCGTGTCACCCGTCGTCAGCGTCGCGCCGAGTTCGGCAAGATTCTGTCTGCTGCTCTTCGCCTGGTAGAAGTTCCACTGATCTGACGCCTCTGCGCGCCGGATAGCCGCCTCGTTCTTGTACAGCAGCGCGGCATTCTGCGTGGCGCCCCCCATGTAGCCGAACATCGCTCCTATGGTCGCAAAAATCGCCGTCATCACCGCGATGCGCCCCGCGAACGGGTCGCGGTGCTCCGCGGCATGCTCGACTTCGTGATCGTGCGGTCCATGCACGTGAAAGCCTTCCGACATGCTCTTTCTCCCTACCTGATATGCGATGGTCCAGCGCCAGTCGCCGGGTCAGGCGCCGGCGATGCGCTCGTAGCTCGTGAACGCGAAATCGAACCCCGCCGGCGACGAGGCTTGGTGCGCTTCGCGATGCGTCTCGCGCCAGGCGTGGCGCGCGAAGTCCGGAAATCGCGCGTCGCCCGGATAGTCGCGGCCAATCTCGGTGAGGTACAGATCCTGTGCGATGGGCAGCGCCTCGCGGTACAGCGCCTCGCCACCGATGACGAACACCGGCTCAGGCAACGCGACCGCTGCGAGGGCGTCTTCCAGCGAAGCCGCGACCTGCGCGCCCGGCGCCGCGAAATCGCGCTGTCGCGATACCACGATGTTCTGGCGATCCGGTAGCGCCTTGCCGATCGATTGCCACGTCCTGCGGCCCATGATGATCGAGTGTCCGGTGGTCAGCGCGCGAAACTGCCGGAGGTCCTCTGGAAGCCGCCACGGCAACCGATTGCCGTCGCCGATGACTCCATTCCGCGCGACCGCGGCTATCAGCGCGACGCGCGGCACGTGGCCCGTTGCCCGCGCTGTGCTTGGCGCGGCTCTCCGCTGTAGTGTATCGTTCACGCGGGACTCGCAGGGATGCTAACCCATTATTATAGCGGCCGCCCCTGACCACACGTGTACTACCCGCGTTCATTCCTCAAGTTCATCCTGCTCGGATTTCTGCTGGTCAGTCTGCCGCTGCTCTACGCACTCGTCGAGCTGATCGTCAGCCTCGACCGGCTCGGGACGCAGGGGCAGCAAGCGGTGCTGCAGGCAGCACAGGCAGGCCGCGCCAGCCGCCAACTCTACGAGCAAGCCACGACATTGGAGCGCCTGGTCCGCCAGCACCTGATCCTTGAGGATGCGCAGCTTATCGAAGACTACTCGCGACTGCGCCAGGACTTTCGCGCCACCGCACAGCAGTTGCAGCAGCTTCCGCTGGACAAGCCACAAAGTACGCAGCTCGAGGCGATTGTCGACCGCGAAAGCGAGCTCTACACGATACTGCGTTCGCCGCAACGGCCGCAGAACCGTGGCGCGGTGCTCGCAGAGGGCTATGCGGAGCTTGCCGAAGGAGTGCAGGCGATGCTTACGGCGAGCAATCGCCTAACCGAGCGCGAAATCGAACGCCTGCAGGAAATCGCGCCGCGGAGGGTCGCAGGACCTGGGGCTATCTGGCGCTGAGCGCCGGCGCAATTGCACTGCTGCTGGCGATCGTGTTCTCGGTTCTGATCGCGCGGCCCATCCGCCAGCTCGACCAGGCAATCCGGCAGATGGCGACGGCGGATTTCTCGCACACCATCGAGGTCGACGGTCCGCAGGATATGCGCTACCTGGGCCAGCGCCTGGAGTGGCTGCGCTCACGACTGCACGATCTCGAGCAGCAACAGACGCGCTTCCTGCGCCATGTCTCGCACGAGCTGAAGACACCGCTGACGGCGGTTCGCGAAGGCGTCGAGCTGCTGCGCGACCGCATTGGCGGCACGCTGTCGTCCGAGCAGCAGGAAATCGTGCGCATCGTGCGCGAGAACACGCTGTCGCTGCAAAAGCTCATCGAGGATCTTCTCACCTACCACCAGACGCGCAACATCGAGCCCCAGACGCTGGGTCCGGTTGCGTTGGGCGACATCGTCCGGCAGGTGCTGCGCGAGCACAAGCTTGCCGCCTTCGCGCGCCTGGTGACCTTCGACGTCAGGCTCAAGCCGGCGATCGTTGTCGGCGACGCGTCGAAAGTCCGCGCCATCGTCGACAACCTGATGTCGAACGCGATCAAGTACTCGCCGCGTTCGGGCGTGGTGACGGTCGACCTGGCCGTGCGCGACGACTTCGCCGCGCTCGATGTCGTCGACCAGGGGCCGGGAATCGATCCCGTTGACCGACCTCGCATATTCGAGTCGTTCTACCAGGGCAAGACACCGCAGGGCGGGCGTATCAAGGGTTCGGGGCTGGGGCTGGCCATCGCGCAGGAATATGCGCTTGGGCACGGCGGCCGTGTGGAGCTCGTGGACCGTGCGGCCGGTGCCCGCGGCGCGCATTTCCGCGTGTGGTTGCCAGTCGCGGTCGGCGGTGGCCCTGCGCGCACGCCCGCGACCAAGCCGGCGGTCACGGTTGCGGGCCAGGGATGAGGCAACGGCGCGAACGCGCGCGAACGCTGGTCCTCCCCGCGCTGGTCCTGATCCTCGCTTGCGCGATGCAGCGCCCGCTGATGGCACAACCTGCGCCGCCGGCGGTGAACGCCGAGGCCGCGGCGGCGCCAGCCAGCGAGGACGAGCAACAGACGCTCGCGTTGCTCGCCGAGTTGCAGCGTTACGCCGTCGAATCGCCCGAAGAGCTGCGGCGCGAGCTCGCGGCCGCCAACCAGGCCGTCAACCGTTCGCGCAGCGAGGTCAACCGTATCCGGCTCGCGGTGCTGATGACTTTGCCCGGTGCCGGTCCTCCCGACGATGCGCGGGCGCTGACGCTGCTCGATTCGGTCGTCAAGGGCGGCACCCCAACGCCGGTGAGGCAATTGGCGGCGGTGCTGTTCCTGCAGATCAACGAGCGGGCCCGCAACGTGGCCGAGGAAAGGAAAAAGTCTGCGGCCGCACAGGAAAAGCTTGACCAGCTGCGCGCGGTCGAGCGGAGTCTCCTGCTGGAGCGCAGCCGCAATGCGGGCGGCGCCGGCGGTGGTGGTGGTGGAGGGACCGGACGATGAAAACCGAAGCGGCCGCGGGCGCCGACGTACTGCTCGTCGACGATGACCCGGATCTGTTGAAGCTCATCAGCCTGCGCCTGACCTCGGCAGGGTATCGCGTGCGTACCGCCGACAGCGGCGAGACCGCGCTCGCAGCGCTGGCCGTTGCGCGCCCGGCGGCGGTGGTCACCGACTTGAAGATGCCGGGCATCGACGGCCTTGCGCTGTTCGACGCCATCCATCGTCAGCACCCGACGATGCCGGTCATCATCCTGACGGCGCACGGCACCATCCCCGAAGCGGTCTCGGCCACGCAGCGCGGCGTCTTCGGTTTCCTCACCAAACCCTTCGACAGCCAGGAGCTGCTGCAAAAGGTCGCCAACGCCGTCAGTCTGACAGGCGGTGAAGCCGAGCCGGCGATCCAGTCCACCGGCGAATGGCGTGCCGGAATCATCACGCGCAGTCCCCGGATGGAAGACTTGCTTCGCCAGGCGCGCATGGTGGCCGACTCCGACGCCAGTGTACTCATCCTCGGCGAATCCGGGACCGGCAAAGAACTGCTGGCGCGCGCGATCCACCGCGCGAGCCGCCGCGCCAGCAAGGCTTTTGTGGCGGTGAACTGCGGTGCCATGCCCGAGCCGCTGCTTGAATCGGAACTGTTCGGACACGCGCGCGGCGCGTTCAGCGGCGCCGTGCAGGCGCACAAGGGCCTGTTCCAGGCAGCCGACGGCGGCGCGATCTTCCTCGACGAAATCGGCGACATGCCGCTGGCGCTACAGGTAAAGCTGCTGCGCGTGCTGCAGGAGGGCGAAGTCCGCCCGGTGGGCGCGACGGCGTCCAATCCCGTCGACGTACGCGTGATCTCCGCCACGCATCGCGATCTCGATGCGCAGCGCGCGGCTGGGGAATTCCGCGAAGATCTCTACTATCGGCTCAATGTCGTGTCGCTGAAGTTGCCTGCGCTGGCCGAACGCCGCGAGGATATTCCGCTGCTGGCCACGCATTTCTTGCGCAGGCTCGCCGAGCGATACCGGAAGCCGGTGCCAACGCTGGCACCGGAGGCGATGGCCCTTCTGGTCGGGGCGCCGTGGCCCGGCAACGTGCGGCAGCTGCTGAACTTGCTGGAGCAGGCCGTGGCGCTGACCACGACCAGCGTCATCCCGGCGACGCTGGTGCAAGGTGCCTTACGCGAAGACGCCGGAGTGCTCGCGCCGTTCGAGGAAGCGCGCAAGCAGTTCGAACGCGATTACCTGGTTCGCCTGCTCAAAATCACCGGCGGCAACGTAACGCAGGCGGCCACGCTGGCCAAGCGCAATCGCACTGAGTTCTACAAACTGCTGCAGCGGCATCGCCTCGAACCGGCGATGTTCAAGGAAGCCAAGCCCTGATGCCGAAGGCCGTTGTGTCCCGGCAAGCGTTGCCTGGACGACGTGGTTGGGCGGCATTGTCGCTTTTTGGCGACACAATTAGTCATTTACGATCAGTCCTCTAGGAACATTGCGCTGCACCATGTCGTGCGCGTGAGACAGCTTTGCGCGGCGTTTGTGAGTATTTGCCAACCTGCGGGCGCGCGGCTGTACCCCCTGCTCGCTAAGTAACTGAAATAGAGTCGTAAAGTTTTTCGGGCACAGTGATTGCTTCGCGTAAGGGGCGAGGAGGCGGCAACGACTCACTGAAGAGTCAAGACGAGCGAATCATGGATACATTCTCTCCTGAATTCAACGCGTACTGGCGCGCGGAAGCCGAGCCAGAAAAGCGTAGCGTCGACGTGCCTCCGACGGATTCGACGCTGTCCACGTCGCAGCAGGTCGCGCTCGAAGAACTCGCGGAGCGTGTGAGCGCGGCCCGTAGCATCGTGTAACGCAGCGGCGTTCGCAGGCGGCGTCGCGTCCCGAGTGTGCCTGCCCCCTTCGAAGCGGGGTTGTCGCTTCGACCACCGGAATCCCCCTTGCCCGCTAACTTCCTCCGGCGGGCTTTTTTTTGGGCTCCATCCATACATATAAACTACCAATATAATAGTTTCAATTGATTTGAATTATGTAAGATCCACCTCCATCCTTGGACCTGACCTCATTGCAAATGCCATGAGCAATTCCAAGGAGTACCAGATGAAGACAGTCAGCAACCGGATCGAGCCATTCAAAGTCATCGGCGTGAAACCCGGCTTCAACCAGCCCGAGGAAAAGGGCGTCTCGGCTTTCGAAGCGATCACCGAGCAGTCGTTCCCGGGCAAATGGAAGGTCATTTTATTTCTACCCGAAGGATTTCACTTTCGTGTGCCCGACCGAGATCGTCGGCTTCGCGAAGCTGCAAAAGGACTTCGACGATCGTGACGCCGTGCTGCTCGCCGGCTCGACCGACAACGAGTTCGTCAAGCTCGGCGTGGCGGCGCGAACACAAGGACCTGGACCGCCTCAATCACTGGCAATTCGGCGACGTCAACGGCTCGCTGGTCGACCAGCTGGGCGTGCGCGACACGAGCGAGGGCGTCGCACTTCGCGCGACGTTCATCGTCGATCCCGGACAACGTTATCCAGCACGTCTCGGTCAACAACCTGAACGTCGGCCGCAATCCGGACGAAATTCTGCGCGTTCTCGACGGGCTGCAGACCGATGAATTGTGCCCGTGCAATCGGAACGTCGGCGGCACGACGCTGTAAAACTCTGCGGTGGGCGGCGGCCAGCGGCGCGCCGCCCGCCCTCACCGGAGAACACCATGGAATACATTGCAGCGATCAAGGACCGCATTCCCGACTATGCCAAGGACATTCGCCTGAATCTCGACGCTGTCCTGGGCCGTTCGAGCCTCGAACCGCAGCACGCTGCGGGGGCGGCGCTGGCGGCGGCGTTCGCCGCGCGCTCGAAGCCGCTGATCGACGCCATTCGCACCGGCGACAGCCTCGACGCGACGCAGGCGCAGGCAGCGCTCACCGCGGCCACACTGATGGCCATGAACAATGTCTGGTATCCGTACATCGAGATGGCCGCGGACGCCGACCTCAAGACCGTGCGTGCCGAATTGCGCATGAACGCCTACGCGACGCACGGCGGTGTCGACCGCCCGAGCTTCGAGCTTTATGCGCTTGCGGCGAGCATTGTGGGCAAGTGCGAATTCTGCGTCCAGTCGCACTACAAGCTGTTGCGCGAGAGCGGTTTCACCACTCAGCAGTTGCGCGACGTCGGCCGCATTGCCGCGGTAGTCAACGCTGCGGCACAGGTCATCGCTGCCGAAACGGAAGCAGCCAGCATCTGAAGCATCATTGGCAAAGCGCGACGAATAGGTCGCCCCGGCGAAGGCCGGGGCCCAATTTCGACCGAGTTACCTGGATCAATAGATCCCGGCCTGCGCCGGGGTGACGTGCATGGTTGGTCGAGGGTCTGCCGGGACAACCTACACGGCCACCGGCGCCTTGATCGCGGCGTGCGGCTGGTAGCCGACGATCTCGAAGTCGTCGTAGCGATATTCGTAGAGGGAGGTTGGTCGCCGCTTGATCACCAGCCTCGGCAGCGGCAGCGGCGTGCGTGCGAGTTGCATCTCGACCTGCTCGAGATGATTGAGATACAGGTGGCAGTCGCCGCCAGTCCAGATGAAATCACCGACGCGGAGGTCAGTCTGCTGCGCCACCAGGTGCGTGAGCAGCGCGTACGACGCGATGTTGAAGGGTACACCGAGAAAGATGTCGGCGCTGCGCTGGTAGAGCTGACAGGAAAGCTTACCGTCGGCGACGTAGAACTGAAAGAACGCATGGCAGGGCGGCAGCTTCATGCGCGGGATGTCGCCGACGTTCCACGCCGACACGATCAATCGCCGTGAGTCCGGATTGCTGCGAATCTGCGCCATGATGTCGGACAGCTGGTCGATGTGTCCGCCGCCGGGCGCCGGCCACGATCGCCACTGATATCCGTAGATCGGGCCCAGGTTCCCGCTCTCGTCGGCCCATTCGTCCCAGATGGTCACGCCGTTGTCGCGCAGATACGCGACATTGGTATCGCCGGCAAGAAACCACAGCAGCTCGTGGATGATCGAGCGCGTGTGTACCTTCTTGGTGGTCAGCAGCGGGAAACCTGCGCCCAGATCGAAGCGCATCTGGTAACCGAATACCGACAACGTTCCCGTTCCCGTACGGTCGTTCTTACGGTATCCGTGATCGCGCACGTGGCGCATGAATTCGAGGTAGGGTCGCATGGATTCGGTGCGAGCGATGCTGCGGCGTTGCGTATTGTAGCGGCTCGCTTCCGACAAGGGGGGCTTGACAACGCTGCCGGTCTGGCTAGACTGTCGCAACAATATAATTAGTCATATAGTTATGTAGCGTGTGCTCATGAAAAAGGCCTACGCCCGGGCTCTTCCTATCGCCTGGCGCAACATCGCGCGGATTTTCGTCGCGCTCGGCGATGCGCACCGCCAGCGCATCGTGCTCATGTTCGAGCCCGGGGAACGGCTCAACGTCGGCCAGATCGTCGCCGCCTCGACGCTGTCGCGCTCGGCGGTGTCGCATCACCTGCGCGTGCTGCGCGAGGCCGGCGTGCTGCAGAGCGAAAAGGTGGGCAAGGAAGTATATTTCCGGACCGATGTCGCCGCGGTCCAGCAGGCGCTGTCGGCGGTGCAGGATTACTTGTCAACGATGCGCTAGCACTTCAGGGGCCCGCGATGTCGAGCGAACTCAGCAAGCAAGGCGAACACCGCGAACACAGCCAGTTCCAGCTGCTGCGCGAGCGCCGTTTCGCGCCGTTCTTCTGGACGCAGTTTCTCGGGGCCGCCAACGACAATATCTACAAGAACGCGCTGGTGATCTTCGTTGCGTTCCAGGCGGCGACGCTGACCGCGTTGTCGTCCAATGACCTGGTGAACGTCGCTGCTGCGGTGTTCATCGCACCGTTCGTGCTGTTCTCGGCGACCGCGGGACAGCTTGCCGACAAGTATGAGAAATCGCGGCTGATCCGCATCGTCAAGGGTTTCGAGATCGGCATCATGATCGTCGGCGCGATCGGTTTTTACCGGCGTGACCTGGTGCTCCTGTTTCTCGCGCTCGGATTGATGGGCGTGCACTCGACCGTGTTCGGACCGGTCAAGTACGCGATTCTGCCCCAGACACCTTCGCAGCGACGAACTCATCGGCGGCAACGGCCTGGTCGAAATGGGCACCTTCGTTGCGATCCTGCTCGGAGAAGTCCTCGGCGGCATCGTCATTGCGATCAAGCCCGACGGTCCGCTGTACGCGGGCGCAACCGCGATCGCCGTCGCGATCGCCGGCTATCTGGTAAGCCGGTGTATTCCGATCGCGCCCGCGGCAGCCGCCGATCTCAGGATCAACTGGAACCCCTTCACCGAGACAGCGCGCAACCTGCGCCTGGCTCACGGCCATCGCGTCGTGTGGCTGTCGATGCTGGGGATCTCCTGGTTCTGGTTCTACGGCGCCACATACCTCACGCAATTCGCCAACTTCACCAAGGACGTGCTGGGCGGAGATGAGCACGTGGCGACGCTGTTGCTGGCGATCTTTTCGGTCGGTATCGGCGTGGGCTCGCTGCTCTGCGAGCGACTTTCCGGGCGCAAGGTCGAGCTGGGGCTGGTGCCGTTCGGCTCGATCGGGCTGTCCGTTTTTGCGGTGGATCTCTACTTCGCCAGTCGCGGACTGACGGGGCATGGCCCGATCGGCGCCGCCGTCTTTCTCGCGTCGCCAGCGCACTGGCGCGTCGTCGCCGACCTGGTACTGCTCGGCATGTTCGGTGGTTTCTACATCGTTCCGCTCTACGCGCTCATCCAGGAGCGCTCGGATCCGGCGTACCGCTCGCGCATCATCGCAGCCAACAACATCCTCAACGCGATTTTCATGGTGGCATCGGCCGGCATCGCGCTCGGCTTGCTCAAGGCTGGCCTGACGATTCCGCACCTGTTCCTGATCACCGGATTGATGAATGCCGCGGTCGCGCTCTACATCTACCTGCTGGTGCCCGAATTCCTGATGCGCTTCCTGGCGTGGATTCTGATCCACACCTTCTATCGCGTCGACAAGGAGGGTCTGGAGCGCGTCCCCGCCGAGGGCGCATGCGTGATCGTCTGCAACCACGTGAGCTTCGTCGACGCCGTCGTCATCGCCGCGTGCGTTCCCAGGCCGATTCGCTTCGTGATGGACCACCGGATTTTCGCAATTCCGGTGCTCAACTTCATTTTCCGCACCATGCGCGCCATTCCCATCGCGCCCGAGAAGGAAGACCCAACGATGAAACAGCGCGCGTTCGATGAAGCCGCCCAAGCGCTCAGGGACGGCGAGATCCTGTGCATCTTTCCGGAGGGCAGGATCACTGACGACGGCGAGCTCAACCGCTTTCGGCCCGGCCTGCAGCGCATCCTCGAGCAGGCTCCGGTACCCGTGATACCGATGGCGCTGCGCGGATTGTGGGGCAGCTTTTTCAGCCGCGCATCGAGAGGCAAGGCCGTGGGACGCCTGCGCGGCATTTTCTCGCGCATCGCGCTGGTGGTGGGGCCGCCGATCGCGCCAGCGATTGCGACTCCGGAATTCCTGCAGCAGGAAGTATTGGCCTTGCGCGGCGATCGGCGCTAGTCCCGCCTAGGTTGGCGCGAGTGCCGTCGGCCATCGGACGCATGGTGGGCTGACGGTGGGCCAGGGCATAGTTGGCGCCCGTCGCGACCGGAGTCAGAGGGAGCAACGTATGTGGGCAATCGGGCTGGTGATCGGCGCGCTGATCGGGAGCGCGCACAACGCATCGCTGGGTGCGCTCGGCGCGATCGTAGGCCTGGTCACGGGTATTTGGGCAGGGTCGTGGAAAAAGTCCCTGACGCAGCGTCTCGGTGAGTTGGAGGCCCGTGTGAATAGCCTGCAGCGCCCGCCGCCGGTCGCGGGCGTCGCACCGGTGCCAGTCGTGCAGACGACGCCCATGGCGGCGGCCGAGGTCGCAATGGCGCCCCCCGCGCCCGTGCAACCTGCAGTCGAGACTCTGCCGCCGCGTGCGGCGATCGACGCTAGCCTGCCGGTACGTAAGGGCGGGCGCGGCGTTGTGCCAATCCGGCAGGCTGCGTCGGTGGTCGAAACACCGACGGCGGCACCGGCGGGCGATGCAGCGCGACTCGATGGCCTCGCCACGGATGCGACGACCGGCAGCGAGCATCAGCCGGCATGGCTCGGCTGGATCACGGGCGGCAACACGCTGGCGCGCGTGGGGGTGCTGCTGGTGTTCATCGGCGTCGGATTCCTGGTCAAATACGTGCGCGTGCCGATCGAAGTGCGGCTATCCGCGGTCGCGCTCGGCGGTATCGCGCTGCTCGTCGTCGGCTGGCGATTGCGTCGCTCCCGCCACGGCTACGCGATGATCTTGCAGGGCGGTGGCGTCGGCGTGCTGTACCTGACGGTGTTCGGCGCGCTGCGCCTGTATGCACTCGTCCCGCCCGCCGCGGCGTTCGCGCTGCTGGTTGCGATCGCCGGGTTGTCGGCCTGGCTGGCGATTCGTCAGGACGCGATCGCGATGGCGGCCGTCGGCGTCGTCGGCGGTTTTCTGGCACCGATCCTGGCGTCGAGCAACAGCGGCAACCACGTGCTGCTGTTCTCCTACTACGCGATACTCAACGCCGGCATCCTGGCGATCGCCTGGTTCAAGGCATGGCGCATCCTTAACCTGCTGGGCTTCGCGTTCACCTTCGTGATCGCGGCGCTGTGGGGCGTCACGCGCTACCGCCCGGAAGACTTCGCGACCACCGAACCGTTCCTGATCCTGTTTTTCCTGTGCTACGTCGCCGTCGCGGTGTTCTATGCGCTGCGCCAGTCGCTGACCGTGAAGGGCTACGTCGACGCGACACTGGTCTTCGGCACGCCACTGATCACCGCCGCGTTGCAGAGCGGCATGGTGCGTGACATGCCCTATGCCATGGCGTCGAGCGCGCTCGCCATGTCCGCCGTCTACCTGGTGCTCGCACGGTTCCTGCATGCGAGGCGCAGCGAGAGCCTGCGTCTGATCGTCGAGGCGTTTCTCGCGCTCGGCGTGATCTTCGCGACGCTGGCCATTCCGCTTGCGCTCGACGCGCGGTGGACGTCGGCGACGTGGGCGCTCGAAGGCGCTGCGATGCTGTGGGTCGGCGTGCGTCAGCGCCGGCTGGCGGTGCGCGTGTTCGGACTGCTGCTGCAATTCGGCGCCGGTGTCGCCTTCGCCTCCGGGCTGGCGACTTGGACCGGTAACGCGCCGCAGTCCGTCATGCCGCTGGTGAACAGCAACTTCATCGGCGCCGTTCTGGTCGGCCTCGCGGGTCTGTTCAGCGCGCGGCTGCTGCAGCAGCACCGCAACGATCTCAAGGAAAGCGAGCAGATCGTTGCGGCGCTGCTGATCGCGTGGGGTGCGCTGTGGTGGCTGGGTGCGGGCTGGCGCGAAATAGAGCACTGGCTGCCGCGCGGCATGAGGCTTCCGGCGCTGGTGACGCTGCTTTCGCTCACCGCGGCGACGTTCGCGCTCGAGCAGCGCAGGGGAGGGTGGCCTGCTGCGCGTATTCCCGCCATGCTGTTGCTGCCGATGCTGCTGACGATCGCGCTCCTGGCGATCACGCGGCCAGGGCGGCCGATTACGGTGTGGTCCTTCGAGCCGCATCTGTTTGCCCACGGCGGATACCTGGCATGGCCGCTTGCGGTGCTGATCGTGGCGTGGCTCCTGCGCGCGTCCGATCGCGACGCCGAGGCGCGCAGCGCGGGCTTCGAGTTTCCGCTCGAGCTGTGGCACGCCGGACTGCTCTGGCTGGTGACGCTCTTGTGCGCGCACGAGCTCTCGTGGATAGGTACGCACGTCGGGTCGGGCGACGGCGTATGGGCGCTCGTACCCTGGGGCCTGGTCCCCGCGCTCGCGCTGGGCCTGGTGACGATGGGAGTGGGCGGCACCCGGCAGGCCGTTGCCGATGACACCGGGTGGCCCATGGTTGCGCATCGTCGCGGCTACCTGATCATCGGCGCGATCCCGGCCGCGATCGCGCTCGCGCTGTGGTCGCTGTTCGCCAACGTCGCGAGTGATGGCGACCCGATGCCATTGCCGTACGTGCCGTTGTTCAACCCGCTCGACATCACCCAGGCGCTGGTGCTGAGCGCCCTGGGCATGTGGTGGCTGCGCGTGCTGAGCGCGCCGGAAGCCGCGGGCCTCGTGCGCGACAACGCCGTGCCCGTCGCGGGATTCGCCATGCTGGCCTTCGTATGGATCAACGGCATTGCCCTGCGTTCCATTCACTTCTGGCTCGACCTCGCCTACACCTTTCACGACCTGTGGCGCTCGCGCCTGGTGCAGGCGGTGTTCTCGTTGCTTTGGTCGCTCATGGCACTGGCGACAATGCTGCTCGCCCATCGACGGCGCTGGCGCATCGCCTGGATAGCGGGCGCGCTGTTGCTCGCGCTGGTGGTCGTCAAGCTGTTTCTCGTCGACCTGTCACAGGCGGGCGGTGTCGAGCGCATCGTCTCGTTCATCGGCGTCGGACTGTTGCTGTTGTTGATCGGCTATCTGGCGCCGGTCCCGCCGCGGCGCCCGGAGAATGCGCCATGAAGGCATTCGCATCGCTGCTGCCTTCCGGGCCTCGCGCACGCTCAAGCGTCCCCGCCCGGATACGCCGCAGCGAGCAGTGCGGGTAGCACGAGCGCCGCAGGCGCACGCAGCACGTAGTCCGCGAGCGCGGACATCGCCGTGCCGCGGGTGTTCACTTCGACGATCGTCGCTCCCGCGCGCTTGGCGGTGCCAGGGAGCGCCGCCGCAGGATAGACCTCGGCCGAAGTGCCGACGACCAGCATGACGTCGCACCGGCGTGCGGCGGCTTCGGCCTGCGCGAGTGCGCCGGGCGGCAGCATCTCCTCGAACCAGACTACGTCCGGTCGCAGCGGCGCGCCGCAATTCGTACAGCGCGGAACTTCGTCGCTGCATTCGTCCCAGTCCGACACCACGTTCCCTTCGCGCGAACACTTCACGCGGGCGATGTTGCCGTGCAATTCAACGATCTTTTCACTGCCCGAGCGCCGATGCAGCCCGTCGACGTTCTGCGTGATCAGCAGGAATTGCGGGACGCGACGCTCCCACGCCGCCAGCGCGAAGTGGCCGGCATTGGGCTGGGCGGTGAAGGCGAGCTTGCGGCGCGAGGCATACCAGTCCCAGACGAGTTTCGGATTGCGCTCGAACGCGGAGGGCGTGGCCAGCTCGCGCGGGTCGAAGCGCGCCCAGAGTCCGGTCTGCGCGTCTCGGAACGTGGGCACTCCCGACTCGGCGGAGATACCTGCACCGCTCAACACCGTGACGAAGCGCGCGGCCTGTAGCGTCTTGCCAAGCTCGGACGCGATGGAGATCGGTGCAGTGTGCGGCATGCGCGAGTGGAGTGGGATCGACGTCTGGCCATGGTACCTGACGCCCGCTGGTCGCATGCTAAACTCGCCGCACACTCTCGAGTATCGATTTCGCGATGTCCGGCAATACTCTGGGTACCTTGTTCTGTGTCACTTCGTTTGGCGAATCGCACGGCCCGGCGATCGGCTGCGTCGTCGACGGTTGTCCACCCGGAATGACGCTTGCCGCCGACGATATCCAGCGCGACCTCGATCGGCGCAAACCCGGCACGTCGCGGCACGTCACGCAGCGCCGCGAATCGGACAGTGTCGAGATCCTGTCCGGCGTGTTCGAGGGCAAGACCACGGGCACGCCGATCGCGCTGCTCATTCGCAACGAGGACGCGCGCAGCAAGGATTACGCGAAGATCGCCGACACGTTTCGTCCGGGTCACGCCGACTACACGTATTGGCAGAAATACGGCATTCGCGACTATCGCGGCGGAGGGCGCCAGTCAGCGCGCGAGACCGCGGTGCGCGTTGCCGCCGGCGCGGTGGCGCGCAAGTGGCTGCGCGAGCGCTACGGCGTGGTCATCCACGGGCACCTCGCGCAGATCGGAGCCAAGCCGATTCCGTTCAAGGCGTGGGGGCACGTCGATGACAACCCGTTCTTCGCGGCCAGTGACGACGCGATGATCGAGCTCGAGTCGTACATGGACGCGTTGCGCAAGTCCGGCGACTCGGTGGGCGCGCGTATCAACGTCGTCGCACATCATGTCCCTGTCGGGTGGGGTGAACCGGTGTACGGCAAGCTCGATGCGGATATCGCGGCGGCGATGATGGGCATCAACGCCGTCAAGGGTGTCGAGATCGGCGCCGGATTCGCGAGCGTTGCGCAGAACGGCACCGAGCACTCGGACGAAATGACGCCCGAGGGCTTCGTCTCCAACAACGCCGGCGGCATTCTCGGCGGCATCTCCACTGGACAGGACATCGTGGTGTCGATCGCGGTCAAGCCGACGTCGTCGATAAGGCTGGACCGGCGAAGCATCGACAAGTCCGGCAAGGCCGTGGTCGTGAACACGCACGGGCGACACGACCCGTGCGTAGGGATTCGGGCGACCCCGATCGCCGAGGCGATGCTTGCACTGGTCTTGATCGACCACGCGTTGCGTCATCGCGCACAGAATGCCGACGTGGTGTGCGCGACACCGCGCATCGCCGGACAAGTACCTGCCGACGTCGTAGCCCGTTTGCGCGCCGCAGGCGCGATCGACGATCCCGATCCGGACGAAGCCTGAAGCCAGCCCGGCGGTGGTGTACCGCGCCCACCGGGGCATCGCGATCGCGAACCCGCGCGACGCGGCTAATCGTCCTTGCGCGTGACGGTCGCGAGCGCGCCACCGCGGGCGAAGCGCAGGCTCAGGCCGTCGCCCGCGGTAATCTGCGCGGCGTCTTGCACGATCATGCCCTCGGCCGTGGCGACGATGCTGTAGCCGCGCTGGAGTACAGCCTGCGGGCCGAGATGACGCAGCCCCGCATCGAGCGCCGCCAGCTTGCGCTCGAGCCCGCCCTGATAGGCGTCCATCGCGCGCCGCCAGCGCTCGCGCATGTCTACGAGCTCGCGGTGCTGCGGCAGCGGCGTGTTCAAACGCAACAGAATCCGCTGGCCGTGCTGTGCGCACTCCCGCTCGCGTTGCCTTGCGCACGCGATCACGGCGCGCATCAGGCGCCGTGCAAGGGCGGCAAGCACTTCGCGTTGAGCTTGCAGGCGCGCAGCGGGGTGCACCAGCCGATGCGACAGCAGGTCGACGCGTTGCATGCGCGGTTCGAGTGCGAGTGCCGCGCCGCGCCGCCAGCGAGCGCGCAGCTCGGAAAGCCGTGTGCGCAGCGCCGCGCGATCGGGTGCAACCAATGCCGCGGCGGCGGTCGGTGTCGCCGCGCGCGCGTCGGCCACGAAATCGCAGATCGTGAAGTCGGTTTCGTGGCCAACACCGCTGACGACCGGAATCGCCGATTCGAACACCGCGCGGGCCACTGTTTCTTCGTTGAAAGCCCAAAGATCCTCGATGGAGCCGCCGCCGCGGCAGACGATGAGCACGTCGACCTCCGCGCGGACATTGGCCTGTTTGAGCGCCTCCACAATGTCGGGCGCGGCAGCCTGCCCTTGGACTGCAGTCGAATACAGAACCACCGGCAGCGATGGGAAACGGCGAGCGATCGTCGTCAGCACATCCCGCAGCGCGGCGGCGTGACGCGAGCTGACGATGCCAACGGCGCGCGGAAACGCGGGCAGCGCCCGCTTGCGCTCGGGCTTGAACCAACCTGCGGCCTCGAGCCGAGCCTTGAGGCGCGCGAACTGCTCGTAAAGTGCGCCGACGCCGGCCAGACGCACGAACTCCACCGAGAGCTGGAAATCGCCGCGCGCCTCGTAGATCGTCGGCAGCGCGCGAACTTCCACGGCCATCCCATCGCGCAGCGCGACGCCCTGGAGCGCGGCCTTGTGACGGAAAAGCACGCAACGTACCTGCGCACGGTCGTCCTTGAGCGTGAAATAACAGTGGCCCGAGGCAGCGCGGGCCAAGCCCGAGATTTCGCCGCTGATCCACGACAGGCCCAACTGGCGCTCGATGAGCAGGCGCGCCGAACTGACCAGCAGCGAAACCGGGATCACCGGCGCGGCGGCGCCACCGCCGGACTGCGGGCGCGTCACGTTCGACAACAGGTCGCCACTGGGGTCGGTGTCCATGACAAACGGGTGCCTAGATATGCGACAAATATGGGCTGCGCGGCGCGCCACCGCGGTGCGGAAGGCCGTTTTTGCAGCGTCGGGAGGCAAATTCAAGTCACTGAATTGTAACGTGGAAAATGCGGCGTGAATTTGGGCATGGCAACGAAATCTCCGGCCCGTAGGCCACTTAGGCACCGTATGTACAAGATATGCACACTTTTATCCACAGATATTGTGGACAATGGCGGTTTGGAAACGATTGTGACAGGCTGCAAAGCCTTGCTGCATGCGGCTTGCGCGGCAGGGCCGCAATGCCTGTGGCATGGCGACCGATGACGGCCCCAACCCCACCAGTTAGAATGCGTGTTTACTATCATTTGTTCATGAACAAAGCGTAATGAGTGTTGCACCGCCGCACGATTCAGCATCGCAGCCCACCTCGAATTTCCTGCGCCAGATCATCGCCGAGGATCTGCGCACGCACAAATACGGCGGTCGTGTGGTCACGCGCTTCCCCCCGGAGCCCAACGGTTACCTTCACATCGGGCACGCCAAGGCGATCTGTCTGAATTTCGGATTGGCCGCTGAAAACGGCGGCACCTGCCATCTTCGCTTCGACGACACCAACCCGGTCAGGGAAGACGTCGAATTCAGCAACGCAATCATGGAAGGCGTGCGCTGGCTCGGCTTCGACTGGGGTGCGCACCTCTATCATGCGTCGGACTATTTCGACCGTCTGTACGAATTCGCGCGGCACCTGATCAAGGCGGGGCTCGCCTATGTCGATAGCTCGACGCCCGAGGAAATGCGACGCCTGCGGGGCACGCTGACCGAGCCGGGACGGCCCAGCCCGTACCGGGAGCGATCCGTCGAGGAAAACCTGCAGCTGTTCCGCGGTATGAAGGAAGGCGAGTATCCCGACGGCGCGCACGTGCTCAGGCTCAAGATCGATCTGGCAAGTCCCAACATCAACATGCGCGATCCCGCGATCTATCGCATTCGCCATGTCACGCACCAGCGCACCGGCGATAAGTGGTGCGTCTATCCGCTCTACGACTACACGCATTGCATTTCCGACGCCATCGAGCGCATCACGCACTCGCTTTGCTCGCTCGAGTTCCAGGACCATCGTCCGCTCTATGACTGGGTGATCGAGCACTTGGCCGACGCCGGTCTGTTGCTGCGGCCGCTGCCCCAGCAATATGAATTCGCGCGGCTGAACCTGACCTACACCGTCATGAGCAAGCGCTGGTTGGCCGAGCTCGTCGAAGGCGGCTACGTCGACGGCTGGGACGATCCGCGCATGCCGACGCTGGTAGGCCTGCGGCGGCGCGGCTACACACCCGAGTCCATACGGCTTTTCTCGGAGCGCATCGGCGTGTCGAAGGCGCATCAATGGATCGACATCGGCGTGCTGGAAGGCTGCCTGCGCGAAGACTTGAACGAGCGCGCAGAGCGCCGCGTCGCAGTGCTCGACCCGTTGAAGCTCATCATCGACAACTTTCCCGCCGGTCACGAAGAGCTGTGCCTTGCGCCGAATCACCCGCAGAAGCCCGAGCTTGGCCAGCGCTCGTTGCCGCTGACCCGCGAGCTGTGGATTGAACGCGACGACTTCAGCGAGCAGCCGCCAAAGGGTTACTTCCGCCTTTCCCCGGGCGCGGAAGTGCGCCTGCGTTACGGGTATATCGTCAGGTCTGTTGGCGTCGATCGCGATGCCGCGGGCAATGTCGTCGCCGTGCATTGCACCTACGATCCCGACACGCGCAGCGGCACGCCGGGCGCGGAATCGCGCAAGGTCAAGGGGAACATTCATTGGCTTTCGACAGCGCACGCCAGTCGTGCCGAGGTGCGGTTGTACGATCGATTGTTCACGACGCCGGAACCCGGGCGGGCGCGCGAGTCGGCCGGCGCAGCGCCCGCGGTGCACTCGGCGACAACCCTTGACGACGAGATCGACGCCGACGAGCAGACCGAGCGCAATTTCCTCGACGACCTGAATCCGCAGGGCAAGCGCGTCATATCCGCGTATGTCGAGCCGGCGCTCGCACAAGCGGAGCGCGAGTCTCGCTATCAATTCGAACGTCACGGCTACTTTGTCGCTGACCTGCGAGAATCGCAGCCCGGCCAGCCGGTGTTCAACCGCGCCGTCACGTTGCGCGACTCGTGGGGCAAAGACTCCTCCGGCAAACCCTGAGGCGGCGATTGGCGCTAGAATTCGCGCCATATCGCACTGGAGAACGCCATGAAACGCATATTCCTGTTCCTTCTGACCAATATTGCGGTGCTGGTGGTGATCAGCGTCGTGTGCAGTGTCCTGGGCATCGACCGTGCGTTGGCCGAAAACGGCATGAACTTCGGCGCGCTGCTCGCTTTCTCGGCGGTCGTAGGCTTTTCCGGCGCGATCATCTCGTTGCTGATGTCGAAGTCGATCGCGAAATGGTCGACCGGCGCGCACGTCATCCAGACGCCGGCCAGCGAGGGCGAGGCATGGCTGGTGGCGACGGTGAAAAAGCTTGCGGACAAGGCCGGCATTGGCATGCCGGAGGTGGCTGTCTACGAGGGCGACGCCAATGCGTTTGCGACGGGGGCGTTCCGCAATTCGGCGCTGGTCGCGGTCTCGACGGGATTGCTCAACTCGATGTCGCACGACGAGATCGAGGGCGTGCTCGGCCACGAGGTGGCCCACGTCGCGAACGGCGACATGGTGACGCTTACGCTCATCCAGGGCGTGGTCAATACCTTCGTCGTGTTTCTCGCGCGCATCGTTGCGTTTTTCGTCGACCGCGTCGTGTTTCGCACCGAACGAGGCACCGGCCCGGGCTATTTCATCACCGTGATCGTCGCCCAGATTCTATTCGGCGTTCTGGCGAGCATCATCGTGGCGTGGTTCTCGCGCCGCCGCGAATTCCGCGCTGACGCCGGCAGCGCGCAATTCCTCGGCACGCCGCAGCCGATGATCAAAGCTCTGGCGCGTCTGGGTGGATTGCCGGCCGGTGAGTTGCCGAAGGCGCTCAACGGCTTCGGCATTACCGACAAATCGGGTGTGATGGCGTTGTTTGCGACACACCCTCCCATCGAGGATCGTATCCGCGCCCTGCAGTCGGGCGCGAAGGCCCCGGTGATGAGCTGATTGGCGATGGCGCAACGTACGCGCTTCAGGATCGAAGTTGAGGAGGGCAACGGGCTTTGGCACGACGTGCGCGGCAGCGATGGCGAGGTACTGACCTTCGATGACGAAGCCTCGGCGCGCGCCCGGCTCGCCGAGCTCTTTCCCGTTATCGTTCAGATGGAAAAGTACGGTGGCGGCAAGCGCACACGCGTCCTGCGCATCCTCGTCGACGAGGACGATTGGCCGAAAAGACCCGCGGCGCCATAGGCGCTGACGTGAAGCGACCCTGCGCCGCCGTGTCGGGGCGCTTGGCGATCTACATCGGCGGCACGAGTCCGTCCTTGCCGACGGCGACGCCCGCGGCGGTGAGCGTGCCGTCCGGTTGCTTGGTCGCCGTCAGCAGGACGTGCGCGCCCGGCACGAGCATCGACCGCTCGCCCGGCTCGAAGGTCACGATAGGGGTGTCTGCTGGGACGACGACGACCTTCTCGCCATCCTTGTATTTGAGCGTGAGCTGCCGAGAAGAAGCCGTGGTAACTACATTCGTGACCGTAGCGTTGGTCATCATGCTGCCCGGCTGCAGATCCCAGGGGTAGTGGCCTTCGCCGCTGCCTCGGCGCGCTTCCGGCAGAAGCAACACTTCCAGCGATTTGTGCGTCCCGTCAGCTTGCGGCATCGTCGCGGTGCCGACGTACGCCCCGGACACGATGCGCTCGACGCCGATCTTCACCACGGCATTCACGGTGAAGTTGTCGCCCAGCTTCACGTTGATCAATTCGCCGGTGCGCGAGCGTACCTGGAGGTTCTGTCCGTCGAGTGCGACGACATCGCCGCGGATGCGCTGGGGCGGCGCTGCCGGGGCCTGGGCGAGCGCGCCGATGGCGATGCTGTACAGGAGCACCCAGACAAGCAGCTTCGCTAGTTGCATGGCAGTCTCCTCATTCGCCGATCGCGTACAGCGAATATAAGCGTCCGCAGAAAACGAAACGGCCGATCAACGCGTAGCGATGACCGGCCGCTTATCGAGCCGGAGCGCTAGCCGCGCCGGCTGAAAAAGGCCCCTACTTGAGGTGGTTCGAGACCAGCTTGGTCATCTCGAACATCGACACCTGCTTCTTGCCGCCGAACACCTGTCTCAACTTTTCGTCGGCGTTGATGAGACGCCTGTTGATCGAGTCCTGCAGCTTGTTCTTCTTGATGTAGTCCCAGATCTTCTTGGTGACTTCGGTACGCGGCAGCGGCATGCTGCCGACGACTGCCGCGAGAACACCCGAAGGGGTCATCGCTTTCATGAACGCGGCATTCGGCTTGCGCTTGGCGCCGGACTTCTTCGGTGCTGCCTTTTTCTTGGGCGCTGCCTTCTTCGGGGCAGCCTTCTTGGCCGGCTTCTTCGCGGGCTTCTTCGCCGCGGACTTTTTCGCCGCTGGCTTCTTGGCGGGCTTCTTTGCAGCTTTCTTGGCGGTTGCCATAGCTCTCCTTCCTGGGGTTGATCGCTTGATACGGCGATGAATATGAAGCCAGGCCGATCTCCTGACATCGGCCCTTTCGCTCCATCGGCGCAAATATACCGCAATCTTACGGGCGTGGTGTGCAAATCTGCGAGCTTTTCAGAGTGAGCATGCGCGAGGTGTGGCAATGACGAGAATCGGCTTTGCGGACACCGTGACCCAAGCGCGCCTCGTCGCCGACGCCTGCGCGATGCGCGCTGGCTGCTCGGCGCTGGCCAAGCTCGCCGCGCCTCAGCCTAGGTTGGTGCAGGCCGCCATGTGAACCGCCATAATGGCGCTCACGCCCAAACGCTTCGCCCCTTGAACATCGCCGATCTCCGCCAGGACTACCAACGCACCGCGCTCAGCGAAGCCGACGTCGACCGCGATCCCACGCGTCAATTTGAGCGCTGGCTGTCCGAAGCAGTCCGCGCCGAACTGCCCGAGCCGACGGCGATGACGCTCGCGACCGCCGACGACACAGGGCGGCCGTCGGCCCGCATCGTGCTGCTCAAAGCCGCAGACAGCGAAGGCTTCGTGTTTTACACCAACTATGAAAGCCGCAAGGGCGCGGAGCTCGCCGGACGGGCGGCAGCGGCGCTGCTGTTCCATTGGGTGGAACTGGAACGGCAAGTGCGCATCGAGGGCCGTGTCGGCAAGGTTACGGCAGGGGAATCCGATGCCTACTTCGCGTCGCGGCCGCTGGGGTCGCGTCTTGGCGCGTGGGCCTCGCCTCAAAGCCGCGTCATCGCCGATCGCGCCTGGTTGGAGCAAGCGTTCGCCGCGGCAGAGCAGCGCTTCGGGTCCGCCGGCGCCGATCCGCCGCGTCCACCGCATTGGGGCGGCTACCGGCTGCGTCCGGACACCATCGAATTCTGGCAGGGCCGCTCATCGCGGCTGCACGACCGCATCCGCTATCGTCGCGACCTCGGAGACTGGCGCATCGAGCGGCTCGCGCCGTGAGGGAGGACGCCGGGGCGCACAAGCGCAATTCGCTTTACGGCTTGATCGGGGTCGGCATTTGCAACCACGTCGTGGTGTCCGGCGGCCGCGTCACGGTGTCGCTGTTCGCCCTGTCGGAGGGTGCTACACCGCTGGTGGTGGGAACGCTGATGGGACTTTATGCGTTCCTGCCGATGCTGCTTGCGGTGTTCGCAGGGCGCCTCTCGGACCGCGTCGGCGTGCGCCTGCCGATGCTCGCGGGCTCGTGCGGCATCATGGCCGGTGCCGCGCTGCCCTGCGTGCTGCCCGGGATCGCGCCTCTATTCGCAGCCACGTCGCTCATCGGCGTGTCCTTCATGCTTTTCCAGGTCTCGATGCAGAATGCGACGGGATGGTACGGCGCGCCGTCGGAGCGTGCGCGCAATTTCAGCCTGGTCGCGCTCGGCTATTCGATATCGCTGTTCGGCGGCCCGCTCATCGCCGGGCTGCTGATCGATCACGCCAGTTTCCGGACGGCCTTTGCCGTCCTCGCGTTGTTTCCGCTGCTGCCCATCGCCGTGCTCGTCCGCAAGAGCATCGCGCTGCCCGGCGTGCACCGCGGACATGTCGACGCCGCGAAGGGCGGATTGATGGCGCTGCTGGGTAACCCGCGCCTGCGCCGCGTATACATCATCAACGGCATGCTATCGATGGCGTGGGATCTGCATTCGTTCTTTATCCCGATCTACGGCGCTGGGATCGGGCTGTCGGCGTCGCGCATCGGCGTTATTCTCGCTTCGTTCGCCGCGGCGACGTTCGTCGTGCGCTTGCTGATGCCGCAGATCGTCCGTCGTTTTTCCGAACTGGAAATTCTGACTATCGCGCTGTTCGTTGCCGGATGCGCGTTTGCGCTGTTCCCCTTCGTCCACGAGCTGGGCGCGCTGATGATGCTGTCGTTCACCCTCGGGCTGGCGCTGGGCAGCGGCCAGCCGATGGTCATGTCGCTGCTCTACAGTCTGGCGCCGGCGGGGCGCATGGGTGAGGCCGCAGGAGTGCGCATGACCATCATCAACGCGTCGACCTTCGCGATGCCGCTGGTCTTTGGCGCAGTGGGCTCGACACTCGGACTCGCCCCGGTGTTCTGGGCGGTGGGTGCAGCGCTGGGCGGCGCGGGAATGCTCGCGCGTAAACGCTAGCGTTTGAGCCGATCGAAGTATTCCTTGCGGAACTTCGCGAGCTTGGGCGCTACGACGGCCTGGCAATACGGCTGACGTCCATTGCGCTCGAAATACCGCTGGTGATACTCCTCGCCGGGATAGAACGGCGCCGCGTCCACGATCTCGGTAACGATTCTGTCGCGCCAGAGGCCCTCGCGCCCCAACTCGTCGACGATTCGTTCGGCCTCGGCGCGCTGCGCAGGTGTCTGCGCGACGATCACCGACCGATACTGCGTTCCAATGTCGTTGCCCTGCCGGTCCTTGGTTGTCGGGTCATGGGTCGAAAAGAACACGCGCAGGAGATCGCCATAGGACAGCACGGCCGGGTCGAACTCGACCCGCACGACTTCGGCATGGCCGGTGCTGCCGCTGCACACGTCGTCGTAACTGGGGTTCGGGATGCGGCCGCCTGCATATCCGGACTCCACCGAAAGCACGCCCTTGAGCTGGTCGAATACCGCTTCCAGGCACCAGAAGCATCCGCCACCGAGCACCGCGGCTTGCGTCGGCGGTTGCGTGGTCGTCATTGCTCGATTCCTCGCGTCGATGTTCCGTTCAGCATAGCGCGTTACGCGCGGGCGGTCATCACGGTTGGCCGTCGGCGCAGCCAGCGTCCTTTCGAGACGGTGCCGACACGCATTGAGCGCGGAGCCGCGGCGATGCGATAATCGCGCGTTTGCGTCACCTCGACACTGCATGACTCATCTTTCGCCCGGCACCGTTGCCATCGACCGTCACAGCCTCGGCGATCGCATGGCCTGCCCGACCCGGAACCTGGCGCCGACCCACCGTACGCACCGCGCGCGGGGCTAGCGTCGTCGCTGGGCGCGCCGACGAAACTATGCAGACGGTCGTCGCGAGTGCACGCAGCTTCGTCGCCTTCGTCCGGCGCGTGGTACGGTGCCTGCGTGGACACGATGTCGACCGCATGGCGGGCAATCTCACGTTCACGACCTTGCTCGGTCTGGTGCCGCTTTTCACGGTCGCCTTCGCTTATGTGGCGCGGCTACCGGGATTCGACAAATGGATGGATGCGATCGAGCCTGTCCTGCTTCGGTTCCTTCTGCCAGGCAGCAGCAACACGGTACGGCACTATCTTTCCGAGTTCACTGCGCGCACCGCCGATCTGCAGGGCGTCGCCATCGCCTTCGTCGTCTATACGGCCGTGTCGCTGGTGGCGGAGGTCGAACGCGAGATCAATGCCATGTGGGGCATCACCACCCGCCGCTCGCTGGCGCGCCGCACCGTCGTGTACACGATCGGCTTCGTCGCGGTGCCGGCATTGATCGGCGTCGCGGTATTCGCGACCCAGTGGGGTATAGAACGCTGGCTGCAGGCGGTACCGAATGCCTCCGAGGCGTTCTCGCTGCTTGCGCGACTGTTGACAGTGGGCATCGGCGTGGCCTTGCTGACGCTTATCTATGCGCTGGTACCCGCGCGCCCGGTGCCGTGGCGCGCTGCACTGGTCGCCGCTATGCTCGCGGCGGCGGCTTTCGACATCGCCAAAGCGGGCTTCGCGTACTACGTGAGGCTGGCGCCAACCTATCAGATCGTCTATGGCGCGCTGGCCGCGCTGCCGCTGTTCCTGGTCTGGGTGTATTTGTCCTGGTTGATCCTGCTCGTAGGCGCGGCGATCTCGGCAACGCTCGCTGAACCCTTCGAAGAACACTAGCGCGGCGTGCAACAGACAGTGCATGCAGCGATGCTGCGGGCTGCGCATTGCCTTGCCGAATCGGGGCGGTCACGCTAGAGTGCACGCTTTCTCGTATTCGGAGTTGCATTCCGTGTGGTCGATCATCCAAGCGGCAGGTTGGCCGATCTGGCCCCTGATATTCGCATCGGTCGTTGCGCTGGCGCTGATATTCGAGCGCATGTGGTCGTTGCGGGAATCGGTCGTCGCGCCTCCGGGCATGGTCGATCGCGTGCTCGCGGAATATAAGCGCGACGGCCTCTCGGCCGAGCTCGTCAGCAAGACCGCGGCGCAGGGGCCGTTGGGCCGCGTGCTGGCGACGGGCCTCGCCAACGTCAAGAGCGCGCGGCCGGTCATGAAGGAAGCCATCGAGGAAGTCGGGCGCGTGGTCAGCCACGATCTCGGGCGATTCCTGACGACCCTGGGCACGATTGCCGCGATGGCGCCTTTGCTCGGCCTGTTCGGCACCGTGGTCGGAATGATCGAGATTTTCGGCTCGCAAACCGCTGCCGGATCCAATCCCGTGCAGCTAGCTCACGGTATTTCGGTGGCGCTGTACAACACCGCGCTCGGGTTGATCGTGGCCATCCCGAGCATGATCTTCTATCGCCATTTCCGCGCCCGAGTCGACGACTTCATCCTGGAAATGGAGCAGCAGGCCGTGAAGCTCGTGGAGCTCGCGCACGGCGAACGGCGCTGAGGCGATCCGATGCATGATTTGCCCTACGTCGGCGCGCAGGAGATGCGGCGATGAACCTGCGCGGCGTGCGCACGCGGGACGAACCGGAGATCAACTTCATTCCGTTGATCGACGTTCTGCTGGTCATCCTGATTTTCCTGATGGTGACGACGACCTACCAGCGCGTCTCCGAGCTGCAGATCACGCTGCCCGAGGCCGACGCCGATCAGATGAAGCAACGGCCCAAGGAGATCAACGTCGGCATCGATGCGCAGGGCCGCTACGTCATCGACAAGAACGTGTTCGGCTTCACGACGGTCACCGCACTCGGCGAAGCACTCAGTCGCGCCGCGGACGGCGCCAAGGATGCCGTCGTGATCATAAACGCCGATGCCAATGCGACGCATCAGTCGGTCATTCACGTCATGGAAGCGGCGCGCCAGGTGGGCCTGATCCATATCACGTTCGCGACCCAGACCACGAAAAAGTGACGCCTCCCCAGGAGGGTCGCGAAGCAGCGTGACGATTGGAAACGGATGCATCCTCCCTGCGGAGGCCGCAATGTCATCCCGGCGATGTCCGGGATCCAGGTTGGGATGGCGGCGAGCGCCACGCAATTTGGCCCCGACTGCGCCGGAGCGACAGAGCGACTAAGGCCCCGGCCTGCGCCGGGGCGATGGACATGCTGGCCGAGCGCCTCGTCTCGCACTGGTACAAGCCGCGCCTCACACCGCTGACGGCAGCGCTTGCACCGCTGGCCCTTGCATTCCGCGGTATCGCCGGTATCCGCCGCGCGTTCTATCGCAGCGGCGTCATCGCTGTCGAGCGCCTGCCGGTCCCGGTGATCGTGATCGGCAACATCACCGTTGGCGGCACCGGTAAGACGCCACTCGTGATTGCGCTTGCACAGGCACTCGCGCAGCGCGGCTGGAGACCCGGATTGATCAGTCGCGGCTACGGTGCTGCGAGTGCCACCGTCCGCGCGGTGAGCATCGACGCCAGCGCCGACGATGTCGGCGACGAGTCGCTGCTGCTCGCCCGCAGCGGATTTCCGGTGTGGATCGGCGGCGACCGGCCGGCCGCCGCGCGCGCGCTGCTCCGCGCGAATCCACAGTGCGACCTGTTGCTCAGCGACGACGGTCTGCAGCATTATGCTCTGGCGCGCGATGTCGAGATCGTCGTCGTCGACGCCAGCCGCGGTGTGGGCAATGGCTTCGCATTGCCTGCGGGTCCGCTGCGCGAGCCTCCCTCGCGGCTTTCCGAAGCCGACGCAGTCGTCGTGTTGGGCGGTGCGCCCGCAGACCATGCCCGTCTCGAATTCACGATGACCCTCGACGGCGATCGCTTCGTGCGCGTCGGCGCCGAAAGCGTGACCGCTGGTGCCGAGGCCTTTCGCGGCCCCGGTGTGCACGCGATCGCCGGAATCGGCAATCCGCAGCGCTTTTTCGCCCAACTCGAAGCGCTGGGCATCGCCGCGACCTGCCACGCCTTTGCCGACCATCATCGCTACACGGCCGCGGATCTCGCGCTCGCGGGTGCAACGGCGATCCTGATGACGGAGAAGGATGCGGTAAAATGCCGCACGATCGCCGACGAGCGCTGCTGGGCACTGCCGGTGCGCGCGGTGATCGAACCGGCGCTGGTCACGCTCGTTGAGGAGAAGCTGCGTGGATCCCAAATTGCTCGAAATCCTGGTGTGTCCGGTCACCAAGGGACCGTTGATCCATGATCGAGTGCGCCAGGAGCTGGTGTCGAAGTCGGCGCGACTCGCCTATCCGATACGCGACGGCATCCCGGTGATGCTCGAGGAAGAAGCGCGCCGCCTCGAACCCTCCGAATACGAATGATGCGCTGAGCGGTCGACCAAGCCGGCAGGGCCAACGCTGCCGCCGCGTTCGCGATCCCGAGCGCAACGTCGGCGACCTCAATCCAATTCCGCGCCAGCGCGTGTTCACTGCCCTCATTCCCGCCCGCTACAGCTCGACGCGGCTGCCCGGCAAACCACTCTCGGATATCTGCGGCAAGCCGATGGTCGTGCGCGTCGCGGAGCGCGCCCGCGCCAGCGGTGCGCTGCGCGTGTGCGTGGCGACCGATGATGCGCGCATTGCCGACGCGGTGCGCCAGCATGGCTTCGAAGTGGTGATGACACGCGCCGATCATTCAACGGGCACCGATCGCCTTGCGGAAGCCGCGGGCCTGCTTGCGCTCGACGACGCCGCGATCGTCGTCAACGTCCAGGGAGACGAGCCGCTACTTGAGCCATCGCTCATGCGCGAGGTGGCCGAGACGCTCTCCGCGCACGCCGATGCGGCCATCGCCACGGCGTGTCACCTGATCGACGACCCCACCGAGGCGTTCAACCCGAACGTGGTCAAGGTCGTGCTCGATCGCGCCGGCTACGCGCTGTACTTCAGCCGCGCAACGATTCCATGGGCACGCGACGCCTTCGCCGGAAACCGGTTGCAGCTCCCGCCGGGTCTGCCGCTGTATCGCCACTATGGGCTCTATGCGTATCGGGTCGGCTTTCTGCGCCTGTATCCGACGCTGCAGTCGGCGCCGATCGAGCGCTTCGAGGCGCTGGAGCAGCTGCGCGCGCTGTGGCACGGCTATCGCATCGTCGGCCGCGTCACGCGGGGCGCGCCCGCCCCCGGCGTCGACACGCCCGAGGATCTCGAGCGCGTGCGAGCGTTATTCGCGCAGGGCGAGGTTTGACCGCGACCCACATTCCGGACAGAATCCGCCAGCGGTTGCTCTTGGGCGCAAACGATGCCGCGCGAAATCGCGCCCCGACGATGCGTCACGATCATGGGGTGCCGCGGTCGACCATCTCTGACCTCGATCATGCGACTCATATTGCTCGGCCCGCCTGGCGCGGGGAAGGGGACGCAAGCCAGCTTCGTCCGCGAGGCGTACGGTATCCCGCAGATATCGACGGGCGACATGCTTCGCTCAGCGGTCAAGGCGGGCACGCCGCTGGGCCTCGCCGCGAAGAAGGTGATGGATTCCGGAGCGCTGGTGTCCGACGACATCATCGTCGCGCTTGTTAAGGAGCGCCTGAAAGAGCCCGACTGCGCGTCGGGCTACCTGTTCGACGGCTTTCCGCGCACCATCCCGCAGGCCGATGCAATGAAGGAAGCGGGTGTCGCGATCGACTACGTGCTTGAGATCGCAGTTCCCGACACGGCTATCGTCGAACGCATGAGCGGCCGTCGCGTGCACGCCGCCTCCGGTCGCACGTACCACGTCGTGTTCAATCCGCCCAATGTCGCCGGTCGCGACGATGTCACCGGCGAACCGTTGATTCAGCGCGAGGACGATCGCGAGGAGACGGTGCTCAAGCGCCTCGCGGTGTATCACGAACAGACCGAGCCGCTGATCGCCTATTACGCCGCGTGGGCCGCAACCGGTGACGCCCGGGCGCCGCGCTATCGTCGTGTCAACGGCACGGGTAGCGTCGACGAGATCCGTGCTGCCGTGCTTGCGTCGCTGAAGACCTGATGCACATTGCGCTCGCGCACGATCGCGTCCGGAGTGCAATGTAACGAGGCGATCGGGATATGAGCGACGACGTACGGCTCATCGCATTCTACTTGCCGCAATTCCATCCCATCCCCGAAAACGACCGGTGGTGGGGCCGTGGCTTCACCGAGTGGACCAACGTCGTGCGGGCAAGGCCGGCATTTGCTGGACATGTGCAGCCGCATCTTCCGGCCGACCTCGGCTTCTACGACCTGCGCGTTCCGGAAACACGCGCGGCGCAGGCGGAGCTAGCGCGCGCTTACGGCATCCACGCCTTTTGCTACTACTACTACTGGTTTTCCGGAAAGCGCCTGCTCGAACGGCCGCTGGTGGAAGTCGCCGCGTCGGGTGCACCCGATTTTCCGTTCTGCGTCTGCTGGGCGAACCACCCATGGAACCGGCGCTGGGACGGCGCCAGCGACGATCTGTTGCAGCCAATGGAATACCGGCCCGGAGACGATCGCCGCTTCATCCTTGATCTCATGCCGCTGCTGCGCGACCGCCGCTACGTCCGTGTCGGGGAGCGGCCGCTGCTCGTGGTATCGCGTCCCCAGGACATTCCCGACGTGCGTTCGATGGTCGGAGTGTGGCAGGAGGAGTGTGCGCGCCACGGGATGCCGCGGCCGTATCTTTGCCTCGTGCAGGACGCCGAGGGTGCCGACCCGCGCAGCTACGGCTTCGATGCCGCGATCGAATTCCCTCCGCACGGACTCGTGGGCAGCGACGTCACGGCGCAGATGCCCGATCGGCAGCCGGCATTTGCCGGTCAGGTCTGGGACTACATCGCGAGCGCGCAGTGGGCGCTCCGGCGCACGCTGCCCGATTACATGTTCTTTCGCGGCGTCATGACCGGCTGGGACAACACGCCGCGACTTCCGCGCGACGGCCATGTGTTCGTCAACGCGCACCCGGCGAACTACGAACGCTGGCTCGCCGGTGTCATCGCGCAGACGCGGATGCGGCGTGACGGCGACGAGCGCATCGTGTTCATCAACGCCTGGAACGAGTGGGCCGAGGGTGCGTACCTGGAACCCGATACGCAGTTCGGTCTGGCGTTTCTCGAGGCGACGCGTCGCGCGTTCGCGCCGGCTTCGCTTCCACCGGCGTGAATCGTCGTGGACGCGCCGCGTGTGTCCATCGTCATCTGCAGTATCGACGCCGCAAAGTTCGAGCGTGTGTGCGCCAACTACCGCCGCCTCTATGGCTCGCAGCCCATCGAGATCATCGGCATTCACGATGCGCGCTCACTCGCCGAGGGCTACAACCGAGGCATCGCACGGGCGCGGGCGGACCTGCTCATCCTGTCGCACGACGACATCGAGCTGCTCAGCGCTGATTTCGCCGCGCGACTCGAGCACCACCTTTCGCTATTCGATCTGATCGGCATCGCCGGGACGACGCGCCTCATCGAGGGCCGCTGGGCCGGTGCCGGCGACCCTTACATCTACACGCTCATCACCTCACCGTTTCCCGAGACTGCCGGTTATGCAACCGTGCTGCTCGGCGGGGGCCCGCTGGTCGTGCCGGGCATCCAGGCGCTCGACGGCGTATTCATGGCGATGCGCCGCGATGTGGCTCTCGCCACGCCTTTCGACGCCACTACCTTCGACCATTTCCATCACTACGATCTCGATTTCAGCCTGCGGGCGTTCCAGTCGGGCGCCAAGCTCGCCGTCTGCCGCGATCTGGTGTTGATCCACGAATCGACCGGACGCTACGACCCCGCGTGGGAGGAATACAAGCGCCGCTTCGAGGTCAAGCATCGCGCACACCTGCCGGCGACGTGGTCCGCGCGCGAGGGCGCTCGCGCTTCGTTCTCGGCAGCGAGCCGCGAGGAAGTTGCGGCTCGCTGCGCGCCAACGTTGCTCGCGCGCATCGCGGCGGAAATTGGACTCGCCAACGCCACGCTCGCGCGCTGATCGCCGACGCGTGCGCATTGGACGCGTCCACGGGACGTGCCTTACAATCAGCGCCTCGTTGAAACGTGCACACCGCGGCCGACGACTCGCAGCGGCGCTTATTTGCCCTCATTTGCCCTTATTTGCCTTGACCAAGCGCAACACCTCCCACCGAACCTCCCGCTGCGCGCCGTGCCCGTTGAAGCCAATCCATGGGCGCGCTCACTGCGAGGCTCCATGGGACAGCGCTCGAGTGCGACGCCGGTGACGCGCCGAGGCCTTGTCTCGGTCGTCATGTGCAGCATTGACCCGGACAAATACGCCAACGTAACCGCGAACTATTCGCGATTGCTCGCGCAACAACCATTCGAGATCATCGGCATCCACGATGCCAGGTCGCTGGCGGAAGGCTATTCGCGCGGCATCGCCAAGAGCAAGGGCGAGCTGCTCATCCTGTCGCACGACGACATCAGGATCCTGACGCCCGATTTCGCGGTCCGGGTGGCGACTCACCTCGCCAGTTACGATCTCGTCGGCATCGCGGGAACGACAAGAGTGGTGGGCGGCTCCTGGTTGGACGCGGGCGACCCGTACCTGTACACGTTGATCTCGTCTCCGGAACCGGAGTCCGGACGTATTCAGACCGTGCTGCTCGGTGGCGAGCCTCTGATCGTGCCGGGTATCCAGGCACTGGACGGTGTGTTCATGGCGATGCATAGAAGCGTCGCCGAAGCCGTCGGATTCGACACCGTGAACTTCGACGGCTTTCACCTCTATGATCTCGACTTCAGTTTTCGGGCCTATTTGACCGGCTTTCGCCTCGCGGTCTCCCGGGACATCGTGCTCGTGCACGATTCAATAGGCCGCTATGACAGGATCTGGGAGCAGTATGTGCGTCGTTTCAACGAAAAATTCCGCGCCCGCTTGCCCACAGCCTGGAGGCCGCAGGACGGGGCCAGGGGGTCGTTCTTCGCTGGGAGCGATAACGAAATCCTCGCCCGCTGCCAGCCTGATAAGCTTGCGCCCATCCTGCGGCAGATCACGCAGGCGAATGCCGCGCTTGTCTGATATGCGGCCGTCCGTTTAAAGGGTTTGCACGTACTACCTATGCCCAAAGTCAACGCCTTCTATGCCCAATCCGGCGGTGTCACCGCGGTCATCAACGTCACCGCCTGCGCCGTCATCGAGACCGCGCGCAAGCACCGCGACAGGATCGGCAAGGTCTATGCCGGCCGCAACGGCATCATCGGTGCGCTCACCGAGGAGCTGATCGACACCGCCAGGGAAACGCCGCGCGCGATCGGCGCTTTGATGCACACGCCCGGCGGCGCGTTCGGGTCGTGCCGCTACATGCTCAAGGACGTCGAGGAGAACCCCGCGCAATACGAGCGCCTGATCGAGGTTTTTCGCGCACACGACATCGGCTATTTTTTCTACAACGGCGGCAATGACTCCGCAGACACCTGTCTCAAGGTCTCGCAACTGGCCGAGCGGATGGGCTACCCGATCTGCGCCGTGCACATTCCGAAGACCGTCGACAACGACCTTCCGCTCACCGATTGCTGCCCGGGCTTCGGCTCGGTCGCCAAATATGTCGCGACGTCGATGCGTGAGGCGGCTTTCGACGTGGCGTCGATGGCGAAGACATCGACCCGCGTGTTCGTGCTCGAAGTCATGGGGCGCCACGCCGGGTGGATCACCGCCGCCGTGGGGCTGGCCGAAGACGAGGACACGCCGATCCCGCTGCTGCTGCTGTTTCCCGAGCGACGCTTCGATGAAACGGCATTTCTGGCGCGCGTCGATGCGCACGTCAAGGCGTCCGGCTACTGCTGCGTCGGCGTGTCGGAGGGGCTGCTTGACGCCGAGGGCAGGCTCATGGCGGAAGTCGGCACGCGCGACGCCTTCGGCCACGCGCAGCTCGGAGGCATCGGCCCGATGATCGCTGAGAAGATAAAGTCGCGGCTCGGCCACAAGTATCACTGGGCGGTCGCCGACTACCTGCAACGCGCGGCGCGGCATCTAGCGTCGAAGACCGACGTGCTCCAGAGCTACGCCGTGGGCAAGGCCGCGGTGGAATTGGCCCTGGGGGGGCACAATGCGGTGATGCCGGCGATCGTGCGCACGTCGGACAAGCCGTACCGATGGAAAATTGCGGCGGCTGCGTTGCGCGACATCGCCAACGTCGAGAAGAAATTGCCGCCCGACTTCATCACCGCGGATGGCTTGGGTATCACGCCCAGGGCGCGCGCGTATCTCGAGCCGTTGGTGCAAGGAGAGGACTATCCGCCCTATCGCGGCGGTTTGCCGCGCTACGTGCGCCTGAAAAACGTCGCCGTGCCGCGAAAGCTCGCGACGACGTTCAAGGTTTGAGGCATCGACCAGAAAAGGGGCTCGCGCCATGGGCAAGGTCGTCGACTACTATTTCACCCCTGTCTCGCCCTGGACCTATCTGGGGCACGCGCGCTTCATCGACATCGCGCACCGGCACGGCGCGGCCATTGCGGTCAAGCCCGTCGACCTCGGCAAGGTTTTTTCCGTCTCCGGCGGGTTGCCGCTCAAGCAGCGATCGGCACAGCGCCAGGCGTATCGCCTGATGGAGCTGGAGCGCTGGCGACACCACCTCGGCGTGCCGCTCAACGTGCAGCCTCGTTATTTCCCGGTATCGGGCGATCTCGCGTCGAAATGGATCCTCGCCGCGGGCGACGCGGTTCCGGATCGCACTCTTGCGCTCACCGGCGCGATCATGCGCGCCGTGTGGGCGGAGGAGCGCGACGTCTCCGATGCGGGCACCCTGGCTGCGCTCGCAGCCGCACAGGGCATCGATGCGGCGGCGCTCGCCACGCGCGCGGGGAGTGACGACTTGAAGGCCCGTTACGAGGCGCTGACGCAGGAGGCGATCGATCGCCAGGTCTTCGGTGCACCGACCTACATCTACAGGGATGAAGCGTTCTGGGGCCAGGATCGACTCGACTTTTTGGACCGGGCACTGGCAAAATAGCGTGCTTTTCCCGGCCGCGCTCCCCGGATACGGGGCAGCGGGTTAGAAAGGGCCGACCGGACGCCGCTGCCATCGCCACACGCGTATCGCGGCGCCGGATAACAACGCAGTTCGCCAATCTCAAGGGGTTAGTCATGTCATACGCAGTCGTGTTTGCGCTCGTTTGCGCAGTTGCCGCCTTGCTCTACGGTGGCTGGTCGATCAGCTGGATTCTCGCCAAGCCTACGGGCAACGACCGGATGCGCGAAATCGCCGCGGCGATTCAACAGGGCGCGAAGGCGTACTTGAACCGACAGTATCTAACCATCAGCATCGTCGGCGTGATCCTGTTCGTGGTGATCTGGTTCGCACTCGGCGCGCGCACGGCCGGCGGTTTTGCGGTTGGCGCGATTCTTTCGGGGCTTGCAGGTTACATCGGCATGAACGTTTCGGTGCGTGCGAACGTGCGCACCGCGGAGGCCGCGCGCACGGGTCTGAACGAGGCGCTGGCAGTGGCTTTTCGAGGCGGCGCTATCACCGGCCTGCTCGTCGTCGGACTCGGCCTTTTGGGCGTGGCCGGCTTCTACTGGTTCCTGGTGCAATCCGCGCCGTATGTTCCGAACCTGATGAGGGAAGGATTGCACGGCACCATCGAGCCGCTGGTGGGCCTGGCTTTCGGCGGCTCGCTGATCTCGATTTTCGCGCGGCTGGGTGGCGGCATTTTCACCAAGGGTGCCGACGTCGGCGCCGACCTGGTGGGCAAGGTCGAGGCAGGCATTCCGGAGGACGATCCGCGCAATCCTGCGGTGATCGCGGATAACGTCGGCGACAACGTCGGCGACTGCGCCGGCATGGCCGCCGATCTGTTCGAGACCTACGCCGTCACCATCGTTGCCACCATGCTGCTCGGTGCGCTCCTGCTGCCCGTGAACGCCGAGGCCGCAGTGACTTATCCGCTTGTGCTGGGCGGCTTCTCGATCCTCGCTTCGATCGTCGGCTGCTTTTTCGTCCGCGCGCGGCCCGGCGGAAAAATCATGAACGCGCTCTATCGCGGCCTGGCGGTCGCCGGCGGAATCTCCGCCATCGGCTTCTGGTTCATCACCGACCGGCTCATGGGGGGCGTGGTTGCGTCGAATCCGCAGCTGACGACGCTGCACCTGTGGGGTGCCGGACTGATCGGTCTCGCACTGACCGCGGCGATGGTCGTCATCACCGAATACTACACGGCGACCGAATTCAAACCCGTGCGCCACGTCGCCGAAGCCTCGACCACCGGCCACGCCACCAACATCATCGCCGGGCTGGGCGTGTCGATGAAGGCGACCGCATGGCCGGTGATCTCAGTGTGCATCGCGATCCTCGCGTCGTACTGGCTCGCCGGTCTGTACGGCATCGCCGTCGCCGCGACCGCGATGCTGTCGATGACGGGCATTATCGTCGCGCTGGACGCCTACGGACCGATCACGGACAACGCCGGCGGCATCGCCGAAATGGCGAGTCTGCCCGACACGGTGCGCGCCATCACCGATCCGCTCGACGCGGTGGGCAACACGACCAAGGCGGTGACCAAGGGCTACGCCATCGGCTCGGCGGGACTCGCCGCCCTGGTTCTGTTCGCCGATTACACGCACGCGCTGCAGGGCTCGAATATCAACGTGTCCTTCGACCTGTCCGACCACATGGTGATCGTCGGCTTGTTCCTCGGCGGCCTGATTCCGTATCTGTTCGGCGCCATGGCGATGGAGGCGGTGGGACGCGCCGCCGGCGCCGTCGTCGTCGAAGTGCGGCGGCAGTTCAAGCAGATCAAGGGCATCATGGAGGGAACGGCCAAGCCCGAATATGGCGTGGCGGTGGATATGCTGACCAAGGCGGCGATCCGGGAAATGATCGTTCCGTCATTGCTTCCCGTGCTGGTGCCGGTGGTCGTGGGGCTGGTGCTCGGGCCCCGTCGCGCTCGGCGGATTGCTCATGGGCACGATCATCACCGGCCTGTTCGTCGCCATCTCGATGACCACCGGCGGTGGCGCCTGGGACAACGCCAAGAAGTACATCGAGGACGGTCACTTCGGCGGCAAGGGCTCCGATGCGCACAAGGCCGCCGTCACCGGCGACACCGTCGGCGATCCGTACAAGGACACCGCCGGGCCCGCGGTCAACCCGCTGATCAAGATCATCAACATCGTCGCGCTGATGATCGTGCCGCTGCTCGCGCTTCGGTTCGGTACGGAGCTGGCTGCCGTGCCCGCGCCACGTGTGCCTGTCGCACCGGCAGCGGTCGCTCCGGTGCCGGCCGCGCAGGTTGCGTCAGCGCCGGCAGCGACGGTGGCCATGATCGCGGATGTTCCGGCAGCTGGCGCGTTCGTCATCGTCAACGATGCCGCGCTGCCGACCGTGAATGTCTACTTCGCGACGAGCAAGGCCGACATGCCGGGCGATCCGGCGCAGGGCCTCGCGGTAGTGATCGCCCATCTCAAGGCGAATGCGGCCGCCAAGGCGTCGATCTCGGGTTTCCACGATGCCACCGGGGATCTCGCGCAGAACCAGGAATTGGCCAAGCAGCGTGCCATGAACGTTCGCAGCGCGCTCGTGGCGATGGGTATTCCCGAGGAGCGACTCGAGCTCAAGAAGCCCGAGCAGATGCAAGGCAGCGGCAGCAATGCCACTGCGCGGCGCGTCGAAGTTCGCGTGCAGTAACGCCGACAGACACGGGGGCAGTGGCGATGCGCCCGAGCGCGTCGATGAATTGCAACTTGGGCCCCGGCCTGCGCCGGGGCGACAAACTGTCTCAGCGTCATCCGGGCGAAGGCCGGGATCCAAGTTCGGTGGAAACGCAGGCGCCGCAACTTGGGCCCCGGCCTGCGCCGGGGCGACGACTCTGCGGCAACGAATACAGCGCTATCCCGTCCCCGGATCACAGTCCGGTGCAGGCTGCGCCCCGAATCCAAGTGCGCTAGCGCGCGCCGAGGGTCGGCGGCTGCCAATGCACGGTCGTCGAAGTCGTCGTGCGCAGCAGGCGCAGCATGCGGATCGCGGTCTCGCGTCCGCGGTAGTACCCGGCAAGGCGCAGCGTTTCGGCAAAGCCCAGTGCGTGGTAGAACGCGTACGCGTCCCGATTGTGTGCGCGCAACTCGACGTGGACCGATGCGATGCCCGCTGTCAGCGCACTTTCCAGCAGCCATTCCAGAACCCGCCGCGCCACGCCGCGCCGGCGCTGGGCCGGCCGAACGGCGAGCAGCACCAGATGCGCATGCTCCTCGCCAAAGCTCATGATGCCGAACCCTGCGAGCGCTTCGCCCCTTCGCGCCACCAGTGAAACCGTGTCGCGGTCGGTGACGAGCGCGGTGATGCGATGTGGCGGATACGACCAGCCCAACCCCGTTTCGATAAGATCGCGCGACATGATGGCAATCGACCGGGCATCGCCGGGCCGCGCCAGCCTTACTTCAATGTCGGTATGACTCATAACGCGATGCCTCAGCGCTTGCGTGCGACCATTACACCGTCGCCGACGGACAGCAGGCAGGCGTCGACGCGCGCGTCGTCGCGGATCTTTGCGTTGAGCGCTCGCAACGCGTCGGTATCGGCATCGTGGGCGTCGGGCTGCGCAACCCGGCCCCCCCAAAGCATGTTGTCGAGCAGGATCAGTCCACCGGCGCGCACCAGTTTCAGGCATGCTTCGTAGTAGCCGTCGTAGTTGCTCTTGTCGGCGTCGATGAAGGCGAAGTCGAAGCTGTTGGGGCCGTCATCGCGCAACAGCGTGCCCAGCGTCGCCAGTGCGGGCCCTAGGCGCAGGTCGATGCGCCCGGCCACACCGGCCTCCTCCCAGTAGCGCTTGCCGATACGCGTCCATTCATCGCTGACGTCGCAGCAGACGAGCTTGCCGTCGGGAGGCAACGCCGCAGCAACCGCGAGTGCGCTGTAGCCGGTGAACGTCCCGATCTCGACGGCACGCCTGGCGCCGATCGTGCGCGCGAGCAGTGCGAGCAGCGCGCCCTGGTCGGCGCTGATCTGCATCATGCCCTGCGGCAGCGCGAGGGTTTCCGCACGCAGGCGCCGCTGCAGCGCAGATTCGCGGCTTATCTCGACGGCGACGTAGCGTTCGACGTCTTCGGGGAACAGTGAGCGGCGCATGCGGTAGCATGCCGCAGCACGCGACGGGCCGCAAGTTTGTACAAGCGCAGCGCGATCGACGCGCCTGCCGTGTCAGCCGTTGTCGAGCGAAGTGGACCGGCCATGGCGCGCGGTAGAATCGGGCGTGGCTCCATGGATTCGGCCAGGGCAGTGAATCACCGCGCACCGCGGCTTCTGCTCGTCACCGCGATTGCGCTTGCCGGCGCCTGGGTCAATGCGCAGCAGGCGGCACCGGAGCGCGCATCGGGCTGGACGGCGAAGCAGCCGGTCGAGACCCGGCGCGACATGGTCGCGGCCGCCAATCCGCTCGCCGTCGATACGGGCGTGCGCGTACTCGAGCAGGGTGCCAACGCCGTCGACGCGGCCATCGCGGTGCAACTGGTCCTCAATGTCGTCGAGCCGCAATCTTCCGGCATCGGCGGTGGTGCGTTCATGCTGTTTCACAACGGCAGGAGCGGCTTGCTGACCGCCTACGACGGTCGCGAGACGGCGCCCGCCGCGGCAAGGCCCGACCGCTTTCTCGCTGCGGACGGCAAGCCGATCGCGTTTCACGAGGCCGTCGTCGGTGGACGCTCTGTCGGCGTCCCCGGGCTGCTGCGCATGCTCGAGCTCGCGCATAACCAATATGGCCGGTTGCCGTGGGCACAATTGTTTCAAGGCGCGATCGCGCTGGCGGAAAACGGTTTCGCGGTGAGTCCGCGCCTGCACGCGGCGATCGCTGCGGACGGGTTCCTGACGCAGGATCGCGCAAGGGCGATCTTTTTCAATCCCGATGGGACGCCACTGTCCGTCGGACAAACGATGAAGAACCCCGCCCTCGCCGCCACCCTCAGGCACATCGCCGCCGGTGGTGCAGACGCGTTTTACAAAGGCGAGATCGCGCGCGATATCGTCGATACGGTCGACCGCAGCCCGCGCAATCCCGGCGACATGACGCTCGCCGATCTTGCGAACTACAAGGCGAAGGTTCGCGAGCCGGTGTGCGGCCGTTATCGTGCGTACAAAGTGTGCGGCATGCCCTTGCCGACATCGGGTGGCATCACGGTGCTGCAGATGCTGGGCATGCTCGAACCCTTCGACCTCGCGAGTCTCGGGGCCGGCTCGCTCATGAGCACGCACCTGTTCAGCGAGGCCGGACGGCTCGCGTATGCGGATCGCGATGCGTATCTTGCCGACCCTGATTTCGTGTCGCCACCAAGCGGCCTGCTCGACCCCGCGTACCTCCGTTCGCGCTCGGCGCTGATCCGCGCCGACGCCAGCATGGGCTACGCCAAGCCCGGCATGCCGTCCGCGCCGCCGGCCCGCGGACGCAAGGCCGCGTTCGGCATCGGTGCCGCCCTGGAATTCCCTTCGACGTCGCACCTTTCCATCGTCGACCGTTACGGCAACGCCGTGGCGATGACGACGACCATCGAGGACGCGTTCGGAAGTCGCCTGATGACGCGCGGCGGTTTTCTGCTGAACAACCAGCTGACCGACTTTTCCTTCGTGCCGGTGAGCGACGGCAAACCGGTCGCCAATCGGGTGCAAGGCGGCAAGCGCCCGCGTTCGTCGATGGCGCCTACGATCGTGTACGATAATCGCGGACGGGTCGCCATGGTGGTCGGCTCACCGGGAGGTAGCGCCATCATCAACTATGTCGCCAAGACGCTCATCGGTGTGTTGGACTGGCGCCTCGACCCGCAGGCCGCGATCGACTTGCCGAACGTCGGCAGCCGCAACGGTCCGACCGAACTTGAAAGAGGAACGAGCGCCGTAGCGCTGGCACCGAAGCTGCGGGCGCTCGGGCACGATACCAGCGTCATGGACCACAATAGCGGTCTGCACGCTATCGTACGCACGGCAAACGGATGGATCGGCGGTGCCGATCCGCGGCGCGAGGGGATCGTTCGTGGACATTGAATCAGTGCAAGCCGGGCTCCCCGTCGATCGCGGATGGCGCTGCCGGCGCGCGCCGGCGCGTGCGCTGCCAAGCGGAACGTGGACAGCGACGATCCGCGGTCATCGATGAGTACCGACCGCGAAGGACTTCATCGCATCGTGATCGTCGGGGGTGGCGCCGGTGGGCTGCCGTTCGCCACGTCGCTGGGCGACAAATTCGGACGCCACCGCCGTGCCGAGATCACGCTGGTCGATCGCTACGAAACGCACGTGTGGAAGCCGCTGCTGCACGAAGTCGCGGCCGGTCGCATGGACGCCGACGCGCATGACGTCAACTATCTGGCGGTCGCGCACTGGCATGGCTTCGACTTTCGCCAGGGCGCCGTTGCCGGGCTCGATCGCGCGCGCCGCGAACTCAAGCTGGGCGCGGTGCTCGACGACGATGGCCAGACCATGCTGCCCGAGCGCAGCGTTCCCTATGACATGCTGGTGTTTTGCGTCGGCAGCACGAATAACGACTTCGGCGTTCCCGGCGTCGCCACTATCGCCATCTCGCTCGACACCGCGCAGGACGCCAAGCGCTTCCATCGCAAACTGCTCGCCGCCTGCGTGCGCGCCGACGATCGCGCCGCCGCGGGCGATCCGATCGGTGTGGATATCGTCATCATCGGCGCCGGTGCGACCGGCGTCGAGCTCGCAGCGGAGATTCGCCATACGACGCGCGAGCACGCAGGCTACGGGCTCAAGCACCTGCAGCCGGCGCGGGATGTGCGATTGACGGTGATCGAAGCCGCGCCGCGCATCCTGCCGCAGCTCAACGAACGCATCGCGGTCGCGGCGACCGGACTGCTGGGCGAGCTCAATGTAGCCGTGCGCGCGTCGGAACGCGTGACCCAGGTCGACGCGAAGGGCGTGCACACTGCGAGCGGCGGGTTCTATCGCGCGGATCTGGTCGTGTGGGCCGCGGGCATCCAGGCGCCTCCGTTTCTCGCCCAGCTCGACGGCCTTGAGGTCAACCGCGCCAATCAACTCGTGGTGACGACCACGCTGCAGACCACACGCGACCCCGACGTGTTCGCATTCGGCGACTGCGCGGCCTGCCCCTGGCCGGAAGCGGGCGAACACGCACTCGTGCCTCCGCGGGCGCAGGCGGCGCGCCAGCAGGCGCTGTTCCTGGTCAAGACGGTGGCCGCGCGCCTCGCCGGGAAACCGTTGCCGACCTTCCGCTTCCGCGACCTGGGCTCGCTGGTGTCGCTGGGGGAACTGTCCGCCGTCGGCAATCTCATGGGGGGATTGATCGGCGGCAGCATGATGATCCAGGGCCTGATCGCACGCTGGATGTACTGGTCGCTGTACAAGCTGCATCAGGTGTCGATCCATGGCTACGTTCGTGTAGCCCTCGATACCATCGGCCGTTTCCTGAGGGGGCGCATGGAGCCCAGGGTCAAACTGCATTGATCCACGGTAACGCGCCCGGACAATGCTCGCTGGCCTGACCTGGCTGCTCGTCTTCCAGTGCGTCGGCGAAATCCTGGCGCGCTGGACCGGGTTGCCGGTGCCCGGGCCCGTGGTGGGCATGGCGCTGTTGTTCGCGACATTGGTGATCCGGAACGGCGCGACGGAGTCGCTGCAGACCTCCGCATCGGGTCTGCTTTCGCACCTGTCGTTGCTGTTCGTGCCTGCCGGTGTCGGTGTGATCCTGCATTTTCAGCGCGTCGCCGACGAGTGGCTGCCGATCGCGGCGGCGCTGATCGTAGGTACCGTGGTCACGCTGGCAGTCACTGCCCTGGTCATGCGCTGGCTTCTCGTGCGGCAGGAGCGGCGAGATGCCGCGGCGGAGACACCGTGATGCCGCAACCGCTTCAACCACTCGCCGATATCTGGGTCTATCTCGCCGCGACGCCGCTGCTCGGACTGACGCTGACGTTGCTTGCGTACCAGGCGGGATACTGGATCTATGCCAGGAGCGGTATGAATCCGCTGCTCAATCCGGTCATGCTCGCGGTCGCTGCGCTGGTGCTGTTGCTGCTGGTGACGAAAACATCCTACCCAACGTATTTCGAGGGCGCGCAGTTCGTGCACTTCCTGCTCGGGCCCGCGGTCGTCGCGCTGGCGGTGCCGCTCTACCAGCAGCTGCCGAACATCCGGCGCCTGTTCGTCCCGATCCTCGGGGCTCTGGTCGCGGGGTCGCTGACGGCAGTGGCGAGCGCGCTCGTACTGGCGTGGGCGCTCGGAGCGTCGAACGCGACGCTGCTGTCGCTGGTGCCAAAGTCGGTCACGGCGCCGATCGCCATGGGCATCGCCGAGAAGATCGGTGGCATTCCCGCGCTGACCGCCGTGCTGGTCGTTGGGACCGGTATCATCGGCGCAGCGCTGGGCAAGTTCGTATTCGATGCGCTTGGCGTACGCGACTACCGGGCCCGTGGCTTTGCGCTGGGCATCGCGGCACACGGCATCGGCACTGCGCGCGCATTCCAGGTCGATCCCGAAGCGGGCGCCTTCGCTGGTCTGGCCTTCGGGCTACACGGCGCGCTTGCGGCCTTTGTGTATCCGGCGGCCTACCTGGCGATCCGCCATTATCTCTAGTGCCGATGCATTCCGAACTCGTTTCCGCCGCCATCCTGCTGCTGCTCGTGATCGATCCCTTCGGCAACGTGCCGCTGGTCGTTGCCACGATGCAGGCGGTGCCGCGTGAACGCCGCGTGCGTGTGGTGCTGCGCGAATGCGTGATCGCCTACGTCCTGCTGCTGGCGTTTCTGTTCGGCGGGCATGCCTTCCTGACGCTCATGCACCTGTCGGAGACATCACTGTCGATCGCCGGCGGAGTCATCCTGTTTCTGATCGCGCTGAGGATGGTTTTCTCGCGGCCGGCGGAAGGCGTGTTCGGCGACGCGCCGGCCGGCGAACCACTGATCGTGCCGCTTGCCATTCCCGCCATCGCCGGGCCGTCGGCGATGGCGACCGTGATGCTCATGGCGTCGCGCGATCCCGCACACATCGGTACCTGGATCGCGGCGCTCTCCGGCGCGATGGTGGTGACGACTGCAGTCCTCCTCGCCGCCGATGCCCTGCAAAGACTGCTGGGCGAACGCGTCGTGCGCGCCTTCGAGCGGCTGATGGGACTGGTGCTGACGGCGGTCGCGGTCGAGATGCTGCTAGGCGGCATCAAGGGCTTCGTCGCGCAGATTCAGGGCTAAGGCACTGCCGAGGCGATACCCCACGGCGCGCCAAGGGCTCAGTGCGGCCGCAGCCAACCTTCCTCGCGCCGCACCGCGCCCACGCGTTCCAGTTCGCGTACCAGCAGATCCGCCAGCGCGGAGGGTGACAGACGGAAGAAGCGGGCATTGAATTCGCGATAGATCGCGACGCGATCGAGATAACCGGGCAAATCGGCGAGGGCCATGCGTTGCTTGTCGAGCAGCGAGAAGGTCAGGAGTGCCTTGAGCGCGTGCCGCGCGATTCTCACGCTGTCGACTTCGAAGGCGGCAGTGCGCTGGAACGCGCGCTCCAGCGCGGCCGCGACGTTGGTGAAGGGCTCGCCGTGACCGGGTATCACGATGCGCGCGTCGAGCACCGCAAGCATCTCCAGCGTCGCCCGCGTCGCCGGCAACGCGGCAGGGTCGATTTCCGGTGGCATGAGCAAGCCGTAGCCGTTTTCCCACAGGGCGTCGCCGGAAATCAGGATGCGATGCTCGGGGTTGTAGAACACCATCGCGGCCATGTCGTGGCCAGGCGCGGCGAACGTGCGCCATTCGAGATCGCCCCACACATGCGTTTCGCCAGTGCGGATGATTTCGTCGACGCGGAAGCGATCGGCGCGCTGGTCGCAATAGCCGAGCAGCAACGCTTTCTCGTCCCATGCCGCGATGAGCGGCGCCTCGCCCTCGGGCAGCGCGATCGGGCAATCGTAGCGCGCCTGGATCGCCGCGTTGCCGCCGATATGATCGCTGTGGCAGTGCGTGTTGACGAGTCGGGTGAGTGGCGCATCAGCGAGTCCATGAGGCGATGCCAGCAAGGCGAGCGTCAGTGGCGCATGGCGCACGAACCCCGAGTCAATCAGAACGTGGCCCAGATCGCTCTTGAGCAGGACGTTGTTCGCCGAAAGCCAGTCGCGGACAAAGACGTGGAGTTGCGGCGGTAACGACGCGCGATGCATTCCGAATTCTAACAAGGGCGTGATGACCAATGTCCTGCAGCACCTGTACACGTCGCTGATCGAGTCCTGACACAACCCTGAACATGAGGCAACTTGCGCGTGATCCGAACCAGGTCGTGCGCAATTCGCGGGCAACGCCGACATTCACGTCGGTGAGTGCGACCAAGGGTGCGCGGATTTCGACTCGATCGCGGAATGTGGCACCGGGAGCACGAGCCTTTCGCGCCGCCGCCGCTCCAGGTGTGACGCATCCTGCCGAGCATCACGCCAGCCGCTTGAGAAAATCCTCGACGAGCGCGATGCGGTCGTCGATCTCCGGCGCCGCGCGCTCGATGCGCACGCGGTCCTGCCCTGCGAAGCGGTAGCGCCCGTCGCGCTGCACCAGCGCGATCAGCCGAGTTGGATCGAGCGACGGGTTACGCGCGAAATGCAATTGCGTGCGTTCGGGGCCCGCGTCGATCTTGATCACGCCCAGCGGCTTCGCGAGCAGCCGCAACCGGTGGCAGGCGAGTAGTGCCTGGGTGGGTTCGGGGGGCAAACCGAAGCGATCGATCAGCTCCTCCTGCATCGTCGTGAGCTGCTCAGCCGTCGAGCAATTCGCCAGTCGTTTGTACAGCACCAGCCGCTCGTGTACGTCGTTGCAGTAGTCCTCGGGCAGCAGCGCCGGGATGTGCAGACTGATCTCGGTGGTAACGCCCAGCGGTTCGGTGAGGTCGGGCTCACGGCCACTTTTCAGCGCGTCGACGGCAGCCTTGAGCATGTCGGTGTAGAGCTGGAAGCCTATTTCCTGCATTTCGCCGGACTGCTCGTCGCCCAGCACTTCGCCGGCGCCGCGGATTTCCAGGTCGTGCATGGCCAGATAGAAGCCTGAGCCCAGATCCTCCATGAGCTGGATCGCTTCGAGGCGCTTTCTCGCCAATGCGGAGGGCGCCCCTTCGGGCGGCGTCAGCAGGTACGCGTACGCCTGGTGATGCGAGCGCCCGACACGGCCACGCAGCTGATGCAGCTGCGCCAGCCCGAACTTGTCGGCGCGATGGATGAGGATGGTGTTGGCGCTGGGCACGTCGATGCCGGTCTCGATGATCGTCGAGCACAGCAGCAGGTTGTTGCGCTGCTGGTAGAAATCGCGCATCACGCGCTCGAGCTCGCGCTCGGGCATCTGCCCGTGCGCGATGGCGATGCGCGCCTCGGGAACCAGCGCCGCGATCTTGTCGCGCATGTTGACGATGGTGTCGATGTCGTTGTGCAGGAAATAGATCTGCCCGCCACGCTTCAGTTCGCGCAGGCAGGCTTCGCGCACGGTGCCGGATGAATAGGGCGCGACGAAGGTCTTGATCGCCAGCCGGCGCTCCGGCGCCGTCGCGATGACGGAGAAATCGCGCAGACCTTCCAGCGACATGGCCAGCGTGCGCGGAATCGGGGTCGCGGTCAGCGTCAGCACATCGACCTCGGCGCGCAGACGCTTCAACTGCTCCTTCTGGCGCACGCCGAAGCGATGCTCTTCGTCGATGATCACCAGCCCCAGCCGTTTGAACTTGACGTCGGGCTGTATGAGCTTGTGCGTGCCAATGACCAGATCGATCGTGCCGTTGGCGAGCCCCTCGACGGCAGCCGTGGCTTCCTTGCCCGAGCGAAAGCGAGAGAGCTCCGCGAGCTTTACCGGCAGCTCGGCGAAGCGATCCGAGAATACCTGCAGATGCTGCTCGGCGAGCAGGGTCGTCGGCACCAGCACGGCGACCTGCTTGCCGTCGGCGATGGCGACAAAGGCCGCACGCAGCGCGACCTCGGTCTTGCCGAAGCCTACGTCGCCGCATACCAGGCGGTCCATCGGCTTACCCGACGTAAGGTCGGTGATTACCGCCTCGATGGCTGCCGCCTGGTCCGGCGTCTCCTCGAAGCCAAAGCCTTCGGCGAACGCTTCGTAGTCGTGAACGTTGAACTTGAATGCATGGCCTTCGCGCGCGGCACGTTGTGCATACAGATTGAGCAGCTCCGCGGCGGTGTCGTGAGCGCGCTTTGCGGCGCGTTTTTTTGCCCGGTCCCATTGTCCGCTGCCCAACTCGTGCAGCGGTGCGGCGTCTGGCGACGCGCCGCTGTAGCGACTGATCAGATGCAGGCTCGAGACAGGGACGTAGAGCTTGGCATCGTTGGCGTAGAGGAGGTGCAGGAATTCGTTGGCGCCGTCGCCGAGGTCAAGAGTGGTCAGGCCCAGATAGCGGCCGATGCCGTGCTGCTCGTGGACCACCGGATCGCCGATGCGCATTTCCGACAGATCGCGCAGCATCGCATCGATGTTGCTGCGTCTCGCTTCCCGCTTGCCGAGGCGGCGCACGGCCGACGCGTACAGCTCGGCTTCGGTGATCAGCGCGACGTTGCCCTCCGACCACGCGAAGCCAGTGTGCGCCGGGCCGACCGCCAGCGCGGGACTCGCGTCGCTGGCGACGAACTCCTCCCAGCCGCCAACGATGGCGGGCTTCAACCCGTACTCGGCGAAGTATTGCTGCATGGTCTCGCGCCGGCCGAGGCTTTCGGCGACGACCAGAACGCGCTCGCGCGTCCCGGTCACATAGCGCTTGAGCGCGCGCAGCGGATCGTCGGCGCGGCGATCGACCTGGATTGGCGGAAGCGGCTCCGTCGAGGGCGTCGCCGGAGGTCGCGCCGATAACTCTCCCTCCCCATGGACGGCGGGAGGCTGGGGTGGGGGTGCTTGCCGCAGTTCGATGCGCGCATAGGGCTTGAGCGCGGCGTTGAACGCATCCTCCGAAAGGAAGATCTCGTGCGGTGGCAAGAGCGGTCGCGCCTTGTCGCCGCGCAGCAAGCGGTAACGCGAATCGGTGTCTTGCCAGAACCCGGCGACCGCGCCCGCGACATCACCGTGCAGGCAGAGCGCTGCAGCCGGAGGCAAGTAGTCGAAAAGCGTCGCCGTCGCGTCGAAGAATAGCGGCAGGTAGTATTCGATACCGCCCGGTGCAATGCCGTTGGAGATGTCCTTGTACAGCGGCGACTTCGATGGGTCACCTTCGAACACTTCACGGAAGCGACCACGAAAGCGTGCGCGCGCGGCGTCGTCGAGCGGAAATTCGCGCGCCGGCAGCAAACGCACGTTTGACACCGGGTACACCGTGCGCTGGGTATCGACGTCGAAGGTGCGAATCGATTCGATGTCGTTGTCGAACAGGTCGATGCGATACGGCAAGGTGCTGCCCATCGGGTACAGGTCGATCAGCCCACCGCGTATCGTATATTCGCCCGGCGAGACGACCTGCGTCACGTGCTGGTAGCCGGCGAGCGTGAGTTGCGCGCGCAGTGCGTCCACATTCAGCGTCTCGCCCTGCGTCAGGAAAAACGTGAATGCCGCCAGGTACGCCGGCGGCGCCAGTCGGTAGAGCGTGGTCGTCGCCGCGACCAGCAGTACGTCGCATTCGCTGCGCGAGGCGAGGTAGAGCGTCGCCAGGCGCTCCGAGACGAGATCCTGGTGCGGTGAAAAATGATCGTAGGGGAGGGTCTCCCAGTCTGGTAGCCTCGCGACGCGCAACGACGGCGCAAACCACGCGATTTCGTCGGCGATTCGCTGCATTGCGAGCGCGTCGGCGCAAACGACGGCAAGGAGCTGACCGCGCGTGGCCGCTTCGGTGGCGCATTGCGCGAGCGCGAGCGAGTCCGCGGAGCCGGCAAGCGGCGCCGCTGACGCCTTGCGTCCGGGCGCGGGCAGCGCCGGCAACAGGCGCGGAAGCGGGTAGATCACTGCGGAAACGGGCGACAGCACGGGAATGACGCAGCTAAATACGCAATTATACGTGGGGCGCGATGGACTCCTGCGCGCCAGCGTTTCCGTGTCAAAAGCGGAAGCAGGCGCGCTTTAGCTGCGCCACCTCGGCGATAATGCGCCATGGACATCCCCTCTGCGCCGAGACACGCGCACACGGTCTCGCCGTACCTGTTGCTCACGCTGACGCCGTTCTTCTGGGCGTGCAACTGGATCATTGGCCGGGGCCTTGCCACATCAATCCCGCCGATGGCGATGACGTTCTACCGCTGGTTTTTCGCCTTGCTCATGCTCGCACCGTTCGCGTGGCCGCATGTGAAGTGCGAATGGCCGATCGTGTGGCGCAACCGCCGCATCATGCTGTTGCTGGGAGTGGTTGGCATTGGCACGCACAACGCACTGGCCTACCTGGGCCTCAACTACACGACGGCGATGAATGGCGTGATCCTGAATTCCTTCATACCGGTGATGATCATAGCGCTGTCATGGGTATTCCTGCGGCAGCGTCTGGCGCCGGTGCAGCTCATGGGTGTCGCCGTGTCGCTGTCCGGCGTGCTGTCGATCCTGTCGCAGGGGAGTCTGGAGACGCTGGCCACGTTCCAGGTCAATCGCGGCGACCTGTTTGTGATCCTGTCGATGCTGCTCTGGTCGATCTACACGATTTGCCTGCGCTGGAAGCCGGCCGGACTGCATATGCTCACGTTTCTGTTCGTGATCGCTGTGATCGGCGACACGGTGATCCTGCCGTTCTACTTGGTGGAATCGGCGATGGGGGCGATATTGACTTTCACACCGACCAGCATCGCCGCGCTGCTTTGCGTCGCGCTGTTCTCGTCGGTGCTGGCGTACATTTTCTGGAATCGCGGCGTGGAGCAGGTGGGCGCCAGCGTGGCCGGCCTGTTCGTGCACCTGATGCCGGTGTTCGGAACGATCCTGGCGTGGCTGTTCCTTGGTGAGCGCCTGCACGCTTACCACGTCGTCGGCATCGCGCTCATCCTGAGCGGAATCTACGTCACCAGCCGTGCCGCCGCGAGGCCGATCGTCGCGCCGCTCGAGTAGCTGCCGCGTGCGAATGAAATTCGCACCCACGAATGTTGGGCTGTCATGGGACCGAATTTAGTCGGCCGCGGTGATAGATCCTACAGTGGCGTGCGAATGAATTCGCGGCTACCGGATCACGAGGTCAGCCCGACAGGAGCTTGCGTACCAGCGCGATGTAGTCGGTCTTGGCTTGCTCGCTCGTGACGCCGCGCAGTTTTTCCCATGCGTCGAACTTCGCGCGACCCACGGGATCCATGAGTCCGGGCGGTTCGCCCGAAGCGTCGCCCGATCCAGCCTGCTTGTACAGCGCGTAGAGCTCCAGCAGCGTTGCCGAGTCCGGGCGTTTGGCAAGGGTCCGGCTTGCGTCGGCTGCGCGCGCGAAGCGTTCGTCGAGCGCGCCGCTTTCGAGATCCGCTGCCGGCGTCGCGACCGAGGGTTGCGGCGCTGGCGTCGTCGGAGTCGCGGCCGACGTCGGCACGTCCCCGTCGCGCCAGAACGCGTCCGCGGCGGCGTTGTCCGCGGCGAGGTGCCAGACCTCGGCGACGCGGCCCTCAGCCCCGCGGATCACCATCGTCGCGGTCCCGGTAAACTTGCGCCCCTTGCGTGTCGCGGAAAAGCGCAGCGCTGCCGCCGCCAATCGATCGGTGACGGCGACCGGTCCGACCTCCTCGAACGCCAGCGTTCCTTCGGAGAGCTCCATCAACTGTGAGAAGAATTGCACGAGTTGACTGCGCCCCGCGTGCTCACCCGCTATCGCACTGGTACCAGGCTGGTGCCACAGCACGTCCGATGCGAACAGCCGGATGAGCGTCTCGTATTGCTGGCCTTTGAGCGCGCCGAAATAATCGTCGGCCAGACGGCGCAGGTCTTCGGGAGACATTCGGGGTCCTTCCTCGCGCGTCCGGCGCGGGTTAAGGGCGGCATCGGCATCGGCGTCGAAGTGCTCGAGCACGCGGCGCGCGACGAGGTCGCGGTCGTTGTCGACGCAGATCATGTGATAGCTATTGTCGAGGAGCTGCACCGTCGTGTGGTCGGGGCCAACCTGTTGCTGCAGAAACTCGGCGGATTTGGGGCTGGTCAGCTCGTCCTCGCGTGCATGGCAAATCAGCACTGGACAACCGATGGCGTCGAGACCCGACATCACCCAGCCGCGCAGCCGGTCCACCTGTTCGATGCACGCCAACGGCACCCAGCGGTAATGAAACGCCTCGCCGCGTGCGAACTTGGCTTTGACGATGTTGCGTACGAGGTCGTTCTTGATTCCGTACGGATCTTCCTCCTCGACGCGCATGCCACGCAGCCATGGCATCCAGTAGAGGTACTTGCGCAGATTGACGTACCACGGCGTCGCCCAGCCATCGATGTAGATCGGCGGCGCCAGCGCCACGAGCTTGCCCTTGGCGTGCCCCTCGCGCTTGACGACTTCGATGCTCAGCAGCGCGCCCATGCACATGCCGCACACGTGCAACGTGTCGTAGCGGCCGATGAGCTGGCGGTAGAGCGCTTGCACCGCGCCGAGCCAGTCCTCGGCTTTGACGTCGAGCAGGTCCTCAGGCGTCGTGCCGTGGCCGGGAAGCGTCAGCGAATGCGTCGCGAAGCCGGCGCGCTGCAGCGTCTTGTGCATCGAGCCCAGGTCGTATTGCGTGCCGCCCAGCCCGTGCACCATGAGCACCGCGGCGTTGCCAACCGGCGTCACCAGGGAGCCCCTCATTGCCGGCGGTTCCCACGGATTGCAAGGGACTGCAGTCGGACCACTATGCGCCCGCGATCACCCGCGCCATGCCTGCGATGCGGTAGATCGTGCCGTCGAAGTCGGCGATTGCGCGGGCGACGAACTCGACCTGCGTTGCGCCGCGACCACCGGGCCAGACGATGGTCGCGGCGTGCGCCTCGGATTCCGACGCGCGCAGCGCGTCGAACATGAGCCGCAGCCGCACGCGCGCCGCGCCCTCGACGTGCGTGGTGACGGCGTCGAGCGAGGCGAGCTGGGCGGCTGGCTGCCCGAGCACCTCCTCGACGTTATCCCCCCACACGACCGTACCCGATGCGGGATCGACATCGAACACGACCTGGCCGGCGGCTGTCGCCGCGGCCTCATAGCGGATACGCCAGGCGTCGGACTCGCGCAACGCGCGCTCCTGTTCCGAGCGCATCGCCGCAATGAGCAACGCCATCAGCGCGGTGATCGCGAGATAGAGCTGGAGCTCGTAGATCGAGTGCTCGAGACCCGAGGTTTGCGAGATGAAGTGCCCGTTACCGCGGCTCATGCTTAGCAGCGCGATGGTGCCAAGGGCCAGCAGCGACACGCTGCCGCCGCGCACCCCCCACGCCAGCGCCGTGAGCACGATGAAGGGCTCGGGCAGGTAGGTGAGTGAGAGGCGAATGTACTCGGGGAAGACCTCGATGACGCGATTGCCGAAGACCGCGAACAGCGTAAGCAGCAGCAGGACGAAAAAAACGAGGCCGAGGCGGAAGTCGCGCTTCGCGAGCCCTCCCGAGCGCTTCGGACGAAAATCCGACCAGGCGATGATCGCCGGCGCCACCAGCAGCGTGCCGACAAAATTGGAAAGTGTCCACATGCCCCATCCCGCAACGAAGGGCGCGCCCTGGGTGGCGGTGAGGAGCGCAGCGCCGGGGGTCGCCGACAGCAGCGCGCCGCCCAGTGCGCCGACGAGCACGAACACTTCGATGGCGCGCAGCGAATCGAGCCGCGGCGGGCGACCCAGCCAACGCTGCAGGCCCCACGCTGCCGCACCCGAGGACACGAGCTCGACAGCGGCGAAGGCGAGGGCCAGGCCGATCGGCTCGCCGTGAACCAACGATACGGCGGCCGTGGCGATGGCGAAGGCGACGAGATACGGCGTCCAGCGCGCGACGGGCAGCAGCGAGAGGACGCCGATCGTGACGCCGCTCGCCGGCCAGACGTAAGCGGCGTGCGTCTGCGGGTCGATGAACTGGTTGCCGACGACGCCACCGCCGAAAAACAGCAGACCGGCAATCAGCGGCAAGACCAGCGGCGGGCGGAGCCCACCGGTGGGCTTTCCATCCATGGTGGCTCCTCCGCGGAGGTCACCTCAGCATGACCAAGGCGCTCCGCCGGCTTCAGGCCTTCACGCGACCGTACTGATCGTCGAAGCGAACGATGTCATCTTCGCCCAGATAGTCGCCGCACTGCACTTCGATCATCACCAGCGGTTCGGTGGTCTGGTTCTCCAGACGATGCCGCGTCTCCGGTGGGATGAAAGTCGATTCGTTGGTCGTCACTGCGTACACGCGCTCGCCATTGGTGACACGCGCCGTGCCGCTGACGACGACCCAATGCTCGGCGCGGTGGTGGTGCAGCTGCAACGAGAGCATGCCGCCCGGCTTGACCTCGATGCGCTTGATCTTGAAGCCGGGCCCTTCCTGCAGCACGGTATAGGCGCCCCAAGGCCGCGATACGGTGCGATGCAGCTTGTACGCATCGTGACCCCGCGCCTTGAGCTCGCCGACCACTTCACGGACGCGCTGCAGGTGATCGCGGTGCGCGACCAGCACGGCGTCCGGCGTGTCGACGATCACCAGATCATTGACGCCGACCGTCGCTACGACCCGGTCCTCGGCGTGAACAAAGGTGCCGTGCGTGTCGATCGCCACGCGTTCGCCCTGGCCGCGGTTGCCGGACGCATCGGGTGCGCTGAGCGCCGAGACAGCCTGCCATGAGCCGACGTCGCTCCAGTCGAAGTCGCCGCGCACGACAGCGACGTTGCTGGCCTTCTCCATCACCGCATAGTCGATCGAAATATCCGGCACCGCGGCGAACAGAGCGGCGTCGATTTCGAGCATCGGAGCGTCCTTCTGCGTCTGGAGCGCGCGCCAGACGCTGCGCACGGATTCGATGACGACCGGCGCATGCTCGTCGAAGGCGGCGAGGATCGTCGCGGGCGTGAAGCAGAACATCCCGGAATTCCACGCATGGCGCCCGGTGGCGAGGAATGCGGCCGCATCTGCAAGCGGCGGCTTCTCGATGAAACGCCGCACGCGAAAAGTGTCGGCGACATCCAGCGCTTCGCCGCATTCGATGTAGCCGTACCCCGTCTCGGGATGCGTCGGCTGGATACCGAAGGTCGCGAGCCATCCGCCGCGCGCGAGCGTCGCCGCACGCTCGACCGCAGCGGCGAAGGCGACGTTGTCCTGGATCAGGTGGTCGGCAGGCAGCACCAACAATGTTATGTCGCCGCCATAGACCGACTCGGCATAGAGCGCGCCCAGCGCGATCGCGGGCGCGGTGTTGCGGCCGAATGGCTCCAGCAGATAGGTCCAGCGCCGCTGCGCTTCCGCGTGCGGCATGCGTGCGCCGGCGTACACATCCCTGGTGTGAAAGTAATAGTCGCGATTGGTGATCGTCAGCAGTCCAGCGATGCTGGGAAGCGACGCCGCGCGCACTGCCGTCTTGCCGAGCAGCGTGTCGCCGTCGGGCAAGGGCATGAAAGGCTTGGGCGCCGCTTCGCGCGAGAGCGGCCAGAGCCGTGTTCCGGCTCCGCCGGATAGGATGATCGGGACCAGCACCATGACGAGTGCGCTCCGGCGAAAGGTTATCTCGGGACAGGCAGCATTGTACCCGATCGTGCCATCGTGTTGACGGATCACCCATGCGTCGCTACCGTGTTCTCCACTCTTCGCGCAGCATTTGACCGTCGTTCCAATACGAGCCTTACACTTTCATGTCCGCAATTCCCCAGTCGGTCGACGGCGTGTGTCCTGTACTTGCAACACCCTTCGATGCGTTCGGCACGCCGGACGAGATGTCGCTGGCGAGCGTAGTCGATTACGTGGTGGCATGCGGCGTCGACGCGGTGGTCTTTCCCGGCGTGGCGAGCGAAGTCGAGCAATTGAACGCGGCCGAGCGCGAGCGTCTGGTCGGGCTGGTTGCGCGACAGGCGGCGCGACGCGTGCCGCTGATCGTCGGCGCGAGCGCCGTCGATGTCGCGACCAGCGTGCGGCACATGCGCCACGCCGCCGATGTCGGCGCGACGGCGGTGATGGTCATGGCGCCGGCGAAGCTCGCCGGCAATCCTGCGGCGCTGCTCGCGCACTATCGCGAGCTCGCAGCGGCCAGCACTATTCCGATCATGCTGCAAAACGCACCGCCGCCTGCCGGGGCGGGATTCGACATGTCGGTCATTGCGTCCGTGGTCGCGACGGTGCCCGAGGTGCGCTATGTCAAGGAAGAAGCGATGCCTTGCGGACAGCGCATCTCGGCGCTGCTTGCGCGGCCCGAGCTGGCCAAAGCGGCGCACTTCGGCGGCGTGCTCGGTGGCGCCGGCGGCCGTTACCTCCTCGACGAGCTCGCGCGCGGCGCGATCGGCACCATGCCTGCCTGCGAGCTTGCCGACGTGCATGTCGCCCTGATGCGCGCGTGGCTTGGTGGGGACCGCGGCCGCGCGCGAGTGCTTTACAACCGCTCGCTGCCGCTCCTCAATTTTCAGGCGGTGTTCCGCTGGGCGATGACCAAGGAGGTCCTGCGGCGGCGCGGCATCATCGAGTGCGCATTTGTGCGCGCGCCGGGGCCGCGGATGGACACGCAGGACCACGACGAGCTTGGCGCCATGCTCGACGAGATCGCCGACTTGCTGGTGACGTACCCAGCGCGAGCGGCCTCGTGAACCACTCCCATGTTCCAACGGCTCGAGGAGTAACTATGCAACGATGGGTCGTACGACTGGCAATGCTGCTGGCGCTCTGCGCGGCCCCGCCTGCATTCGCGCAAGGCGTCACGCTCGACTTTCCGAGCTGGCAGGCCGAGGAACCCGGATTCTCCGACTGGTGGAAGGGCCTCATCCAGGAGTTCGAAGCCAAACATCCGGGCGTCAAGGTGAAGTTCTACTCGATCGCTTTTGCCAACTACGACAAGCAGCTTACCGTGCGCTTCGCTGGGCAGAATCCCCCCGACATCGTGCATTTGCCGTCGCGCAACTTTGCGAGCTTCGCCAGTCAGAACTGGCTGGAGCCGATGGACGATATGCTCCGGAAAACCGACATTCCCGCGCACTGGTCGAAGCTGCAAAGCGACATGGTGTGGAACGGCAAGACTTACGGCCTCTTGCTGCTGCCTTACGGCAATCTCCTCTATTACAACGAGAAGCTCCTGCAGGACGCCGGAGTCAAGGTGCCGACGACTCCCGGCGAGTGGCTCGATGCGATGGCGAAGACCACACAGCGCGACAAGGGCCAGTTCGGATTGGTGACGACGACAGCCGAGCATCCCAACATGTTCATCGACGCTGCGACGTGGGTGTTGGGCCAAAGACAGGACTGGCTCAGAGGCGGCAAGTACAACTTCACCGATCCCGGTGTCGTCGCCGCGATGGACCAGTTCCGCAAGTCGCTCTCCTTTGCACCTCCTGGAACCAATTCCGCGGTCGCGCGCCAGCTGTTCATCGACGGCAAGGCGGCATTCTTGCGCGACGGCCCGTGGGTTTGGGCGACGTTGCAAAAGGCGAAGCCGGAGATCCGTCCCTCGCTGAAGATGACGCAATTGCCGTTTCCCGTGATCACCGGCGGTGCCAGCAACAGCCTGCACATTCCGGCGAAGATCGAGGCGCAGAAGAAGCAGCTGGTGTGGGAATTCATCGCACTGGCGGCAAGCCCCGCCTGGCAGGCGAAATACGTGCAGCTGACCGGATCGCCGGCGGGGCGCGTCGGCATGATCACTGCGGAGCAGGCGATGAAGGATCCGCACCTCGCCGCAATCACGCAGGCGGCGGAAAACGCGGAAAACCTCTTTCCGACGCAGGCCGCGCTGCGCGAAAACTATAACGAGTTCGCCACGCTGTTCAGCCGCGCGGTCGTGCGGATGCAGTCGTCGTCGCAGTCGACGGAAGCGATCCTGGCGAACCTGCAAAAAGAAACCGCTGCAGCGATTCCCCTTCCATGATCGGTCGTGCGCGCTGGACGGGGTATGCGCTGCTGGCTCCGGCGCTGGTCGCGGTCGGTTTTCTGATCGCATACCCTCTGTACCTGGTCATCGCGATCAGCTTTCGCCAGGGCAAGACGTTGAATGTGCTGCGGCTGTCCGAGTTGCCCTTCGGTCTCGGCAACTATCGCAGCATGCTCGCCAGCGAGGCGACCTGGCACAGCGCGTGGGTGACGCTGCTGTACGTCGCTGGCAGCATCGTCCCGGCGTTCGCAATCGGGTTGTGCACGGCGCTGCTGCTTAATCGCGCTTTTCCGGGACGACGCTGGTTGCGCAGCCTGATCCTGCTGCCCTGGGCTATTCCCGGTGTGATCGTCAGCATCGTGTTCCTCTGGCTGCTCGACGGCTCCTTCGGCGTGGTCAACTCGCTGCTACGGCAGACGGGATGGCTCACGACCGATCTCGCGTGGTTCGCCGACGAGAACACCGCGCTGGCGGCGGTCATCGTGCCGACGGTGTGGAAGGCGTACCCGTTTTTCGCCCTCACCCTGCTCGCGTCGCTGCAGTCGATACCGTCGAGCCTCTACGAGGCAGCGCAGGTCGACGGCGCATCGCACTGGCAGCGCTTTCGGTTCATCACCTGGCCGGGAATTCGCGCATCGGCGATGCTGGCTGCGATCCTCAACGCGTTATGGGCGCTGCGCGAATTCGACATCGTCTATCTCACGACCGGCGGCGGACCCGACCGCGCGACGGAAACGCTGGCGGTACGCATCTACCAGGAAGCGTTCGCTTTTTTCCGCATGGGCACCGCTTCGGCGCTAGGCGTGCTGACCATGGCGATTGCGGTAGTGCTCGTGCTGATGTCGATGCGCACCATCCGACGCGAGTATTTCTGATGCGCTCGCGTCGTTGGCTGTACACGCTCGTGGCGGCGGTCGTGGCAGCCATCGCGCTGTTCCCGGTCTACTGGATGGCGCTGACGTCGGTACTGCCCAGCGAGATCACGCGCTCGCGCTCGCCACCATTGCTTCCGCCGCTTTCGGCACTCTCGCTCGAAGCGTTTTCCGCGGTCCTGGCACGCAAGCCCGTTCTGACGTGGCTCGCCAACAGCGTCATTGTCACGCTTGCGGCCACGTGCATCAGCCTGGTGATTGCCACACTGGCCGGCTACAGCCTTTCGCGATTCAAGTCGCGTGCGCAACAAGGTGCTGGCTTCGCACTGCTCGTGTCCAAGATGCTGCCATCGAGTCTCATCGTCATTCCGTTTTTCATCGCCTTCTCGACCTTCGGGCTCATCGACAGCCGCTGGGGACTCATCCTCGCCAACGCCGCAGTTGGCGTGCCCTTCGCGACGTGGTTGATGAAAGGCTTCTTCGACGGCATTCCGCGCGAGGTCGAGCTGGCGGCGATGCTCGACGGCTGCAACGGCGCGCAGGCGGTGTGGTACGTCGTGCTGCCGCTGGCGCGCCCGGGACTCGCCGCGTCCGGTATCTACCTCGCCATCGTCACGTGGTCGGATTTCGTGTTCGCGCGCACGCTCGTCAACAGCCCCGATCTATGGGTGCTCAACGTCGGCATGCAGTCCTTTCTCGGCGAATACGGTGTCGACTGGTCGAGCCTGATGGCGGTGGGGATGCTGTCGCTGGCACCGGTGTTCATCCTGTTCCTGCTGCTCGAACCGTTCCTGGTGAGCGGCATGACACAGGGAGCGGTGGCGAACTGATGGCCGTCACCGTCAAGAACGTCGAGACCATCGTGGTCGCCATCCCACGCGCGGTGCCATACCTGGGACCGCTGGGCGAGGGCGAAACGGTCAACGAGCGTGGCTACTTCGTGCGCCACAGCAATCGCACCATCTACCCGACCGTCGATCGCTCGGTGCTGGTGCGCATCACGGCGAGCGATGGCACGATCGGCTGGGGCGAGACCTACGGCATTGTCGCGCCGCAAGCGGTGGTTGCGATCGTCGCCGATGTGTTGGCGCCGGTGCTCGCCGGCCGCGCTCCGGTCGACATTCCCGCACTTTGGGACGAGCTGTATGCGCTCATGCGCGTGCGCGGGCATTGGAGTGGCTATTTCACCGACGCGCTGGCGGCAGTCGACATCGCGCTATGGGACCTGGCGGGCAAGCTCGCTGGCGCGCGCGCGGTCGACATGCTCGGCGGCGCGCGTCGCGAGCGCATCGCCGCGTATGCATCGGGCTTGCCAAGGGCAACCCTGCAGGAACGCGTCGCGCTGGCGCGAGACTTCGTCGCGCAGGGTTTCCGCGCGGTCAAATTCGCCGCCGCGGTGTCGCATGAAGGCGTCATCGAGGAAATGCGCGCGCTGCGCGAAGCGCTGGGCGCAGACATCCAGATCATGGTCGACCTGCACTGGAAATACACGGCGACCGAAGCCATCACGCTGATCCGTGCGCTTGAACCCTATCGCCCATATTTCGCCGAAGCGCCTTGCGCGCCCGAGGACATGGATGCGCAGGCGGACGTGGCCGCAAACGTCACGGTACCCATCGCCGGCGGCGAAGAGTGGAGCACGCTCTTTCAGGTGCGCCCGCGGCTTGCGCACCGCTGCGTGAGCATCGTGCAGCCGGAAGCCGCGCACACCGGCTTGTCGCAGTTCACCGCGATAGGCAGGTTCGCGGCCGAGCAGGGCGCCAAGGTGATTCCGCACGCGACCATTGGCATCGGCATTTTTCACGCCGCGAGCCTGCACGGCACAGCGAGCTTGCCGGCGGTGCCTTTCCACGAGCACCAGCACTCGATATTCGACACGAACCTGCGCTACGTCAGCACGAGCATGCGCTGCGCGGATGGGTTTTTTGAGGTCCCCGCGGGTGCGGGCTTGGGGGTCGAACCCAGGCCGGAGCTGTGGCGGCACGTGGTATCGCCCTAGGCCCGACTTGCGCTCGCCGCGCCCGCCCCAACTTTTGTAGTGATTTGATGCGATCCGTCCCGCGAATCCCGGGGCCCCGGGTGGTATCATAGACATCCAGCGCGCGATCGCCGCAGCACGCGATTCGCCGCAGAACCGGTTACCGGGGGCGACCTGGTTTCGACGGGGACTGCGAAGCAGCGCGGGGCATGCCAAGGTGCAGAACCTTGTGAATCCTCTGCAATCGCAAACTTAACTGCGAACGACGAAAACTACGCTCTGGCGGCTTAACCCCGCCGGACCTCGCACCGGGCGGCGCTCAGCTCGGGTGATGCAACAGTAACTGTCACAGCGAGGACATTTAGAGCGATCGCGTACGCCCGGGTCACTTGGGCGACACGCTAAATCTAGGTGACTGGCATCGGCGTCGCCTGCCCATCAGTGGCGCCGGAGCGAGAGCACAATGACGTGGCTAAGCATGTAGTCCCGACTGTGTAGCGTTTTCGGACGCGGGTTCGATTAGCAAATGGTCGCCTCTGCCCGCAAGGGCAGAGTGAAAACGGGGCTCACATCGGCGAACCCTGCAAACCGCGCAGCGGAGAATGTTGCTGTGCGGAATGGCAACGCCGAGGGGTAGGAAGAGGGCCAACCTCAGGCCTGCCCTGTAGAGACTCATAGACCGGCTGACGGTGGCAAAAGCACGCATGAGCTGGCACTAGGATTCTGCGGGCAATATCGCCGTGGATAACACGCCCCGCATCCTGTTCGCAGGATGAAGGCATAGTCCAGCCCGTCTCGAAAGAGATGGAAGAGCTGTCCCGCCGCCTCCACCATCACACGCCGCCCGGCTTCGCCGGGCGGCGTTTTCTTTTGTGCGCCCGGCAGGGCGCACTTACTTGGAGGTGAAAGTCCTCTACACACCCGGCAAGGGGAAGTGTTAGCCGAACGGCAAGGGTGTCGCGGGCGACTGCGAATCTGGAGGAAGCTGTAGGCAAAGCGCTGGCCTGACGAACAGGAAGCGGATAGAGGCGACGTAGCGGGGTGAGACGGCAAATATCGTCGAAGCCCGATACTTGCACGGAACGCTGCGACGTAGATCCGACAGGCATAAGCGTGAAGGTGCGTGCGTCATACCCGGGGAGATCTGCACGGTTGCCTTGTGCTACTGACATCGAGAGGTGTTGGGATGCTGGTGCAGAAGTCAGCCGAGGCCATAGTAGGGGTCAGCATGAACCGAAGGGCCGAACGTGAAGTGCCGCGAGTAGGCGGCGGGAATCTCAAGGAAGCCGATGAAGGCAGAAGCTGATCGGGCAGATCAGGTGGGCGCAGCAGGACACCGGACGGAATTCGGTGGTGGCTGCGGCTCGCGCCGAGGCGGACATGGCGACCCGTCTGCGGACGAAAGCGGAGGTAGCGACAACGAGTCTGATGGAAGCCGTAGTGGAACGCGGCAACCTGAGGCTCGCGTATCAGCGGGTGGTCGAGAACAAGGGTGCGGCGGGGGTCGATGAACTCGCTGTGTCCGAGCTCAAAGATCATCTGAAACGACACTGGCCGACGATACGAGCCAGACTGCTGACGGGCGATTACCAACCGGCGGCCGGTGCGACGGGTGGACATCCCGAAGCCGCAAGGCGGGGGACGCGCACGCTGGGCATTCCGACGGTGGTGGATCGACTGATCCAGCAGGCGTTGCATCAAGTGCTGCAACCGATCTTCGAGCCGACCTTCTCGGAGGCGAGCTACGGCTTTCGACCGGGGAGGAATGCGCATCAGGCGCTGCGCCAAGCGCGGCAGTATGTGGCGCAGGGCAAGCGCTGGGTGGTGGACATGGACCTGGAGAAGTTCTTCGACCGGGTCAACCACGATCTACTGATGAGCAAGCTGGCGACGAAGATCGATGATGCACGAGTGCTGACACTGATCCGGCGGTATCTCGAAGCGGGCATGATGGCGGACGGGTTGGTGCAGCCGCGAACGGAAGGCACGCCGCAAGGCGGGCCGCTGTCGCCGCTGCTGTCCAACATTCTGCTCGACCGAGCTTGACCGGGAACTGGAACGACGAGGCCACACCTTCTGCCGCTACGCGGACGACTGCAACATCTACGTCGGCAGCCAACGGGCGGGGGTGGGGCTGCTGCACAGTCTGACCGAGTTTCTGGCCGAGCGGCTCAAGCTCAAGGTGAATGCGGCCAAGAGCGCGGTGGCGCGGCCGTGGCAGCGCAAGTTTCTGGGCTATAGCATGACGTGGCATCAGAAGCCGAAGCTGCGCATTGCGGCGTCCAGCCTCAAGCGACTGACGGAGAAGGTGAAGGCACTGTTGCGCGGTGCGCGAGGTCGCAACCTTGGCGCCACGATCCAAACGCTTAACCCGGTGCTACGCGGTTGGGCGGCCTACTTCAAGTTGGCCGAAACCAAGCGGGCATTGGAGGAGCGCGATGGCTGGATCCGGCATAAGTTACGCTGCATCCTGTGGCGACAGTGGAAGCGGCCGTATCGGCGCGCCCGCAACTTGATGAAACGCGGACTGACGGAGGAACGAGCCTGGCGCTCGGCCACCAACGGGCGCGGCCCGTGGTGGAATGCGGGCGCGAGTCACATGCACGCTGCCTTCCCGCAGTCCTGGTTCGATATGCTGGGGCTGGTGTCGCTGCTCGATACGGTGCAGCGCCTTCAGCGCGTTTCATGAACCGCCGTATGCGGAACCGCACGTACGGTGGTGTGGGAGGGCGACCGGGGTGACCCGGTCCCCTACCCGATCTATACTTGAACTATGGTGGCGGCCAAAGCTATTCGTTCGCTGGACAGTTGTGATGCCGCTTATATTGCCGGGCTCATAGATGGCGAAGGCACCATTACATTAAGCCGGGAGCACCGTAATGAAAATCGGAGGCTTGTCGTGAGCATCAGCAGCACTGAACGCGTTCTGCTGGAGGTTGTGGCCACCCATTGCGGTTGCGGCAAGATCACCAACAAACGGGCGTCGAGCACTCGGCACGCGCCGAGTTTCGCGTATCGGATCACTAGCCAGCAGGCCCTTGACCTCTTAAGGCAGGTGCATCCATTTTTGATTTCCTACAAGCGCCTGCGAGCTGAGTTGGTACTGGCCGACTACGGTCGCCTCACCCCAAGGAATGGCAAATATAGCGCACACCAGAGGTTCGCGCGCCACGCGTTTGAGCGCAAGTTGCTGGCGCTAACAAAGGCTTCTTGACACACGCTGCATACGGCAACGCGCGAACGCCGCGCGTCGCCACGGAGCTTGGGGCAAGCAAGGCGTTGCAACTGAGACCGACTTCTGGGCCCTACAAAATGACCAGTTCGATTCCCGCCGCCTCCACCAAACTAAGCAATGACGGCCCCAGCTGGGGACCGTTTCCTTCCCATTCCCATAGTACATGTCGGTATCGCTCTGTCCATGTGAGTTCGCTAGCGAGGATGGTATTGGTGCGATCCTCCGTGCCGCTAACAAAGCGGAGGTGGCAAAAGGCGTTCGACGCGCGCATCTCTTGGCAGTGTTTACGGCGCAGCGCGTCGGCGACATCGTCGCCGCTGCCTGGGATGAGCTCGACTTGAAATCGGCCGTCTGGTCGATACCGCGCGATCGCATGAAGCGCAAAGATAAGGGTCGCGGGCTGCACCTAGTGCTGGTCCCGCCGCTCGTTTTGACCATGCTTGAAGAGTGGTGCAGGACCGATGGCCAAGAAGCGATCTATGTTTGCCCTGCCCCTCGGGTCGACGCGAAATCTGTACCAAAGGTCGTCGATTCGCCCGCAACGAGGCTGCGCATGGCGCCGCCATTACAGTAGCTTCGGCCGTCAGCGGAGCCGCCTCGAATCGCCAGAGCAGGAAGTTTCGCCGACGAAGCATTGAGGCAGACGCGCGTATTCGCGACCGCGCATCTATCCGGCAAACCTTCCCGGGAATGGCTGCAGCGGCTGGGAGCGTGAGCCGGTCTGCGACGATGAAACTGACCACAGCCATACCCGCGCTTGACCGTCTGAGTGCGGACAACTGGAGCCATACCGTGAAGCGGCAAACAGACGACATTCGATCGCACTGTCGGTCTGAACCGAGCATTGTGCCGAACGTAAGAACGAGTATCGAGACTTAACTCAATCGTGTTGGGAGGCGAACAGCGACTTGCCGCAGTGCTTGCAGAATCGCGCATCAGCGTCGTGGTCTTCGGTCAGGCAATCAGGGCACACCTGCGTGGCCACCGGTGGTCCGATGCGGCGGGCGGTCATCTCGGCCGTGACGATACCAGTGGGGACGGCCAGGATGCCCCACCCCAACAGCATCACGCACGAGGCAATGAAGCGGCCCAAATCAGTCTTTGGCGTGATATCGCCGAAGCCAACCGTAGTCATCGTGGTAATGCCCCAATACATCGCCACTGGAATACTGGTGAAGCCGTTCTCGGGGCCCTCGACGACGTACATCACGGTCCCGAGGACCGCAACGGTGATCAGCACGAAGGCAAGGAAGACGGCGATCTTGCGCCCGCTGGACCTCAGAGACGCACCGAGGAAGGCCAACTCCGAAACGTACTCGCTAAGCTTGAGGAGTCGAAAAACACGCAGCAGGCGCAACAGCCGCAGGTTGATCAGCGAATTGACTTCCGGCACGAAGAACACCAAGTACGTCGGCAGCACAGCCAGCAAGTCTACGATGCCAAAGAAGCTTGTCGCATAGCGCCACGGGTGCCGGACGCACGCCAGCCGCAGCACGTATTCCACGGTGAACAGCAACGTGAACCCCCATTCGAGGACATTGAACAGCGTCTCATAGCGGTCCATCGATTGCACGCTGTCGAGGATCACCACCGCCACGCTGGAAAGGACCAGCAGGACCAACACAAGATCGAACAGCAGGCCGGCGCGGGTGTCGTGCTCGAAGATGATCGTATAGGCTCGCGAGCGCCACGAGCCCTCTGGGCGGCCAAAGGGCGCTGCCCATTCCGATTTCGTAGATCGCGAGTCGGGAGCCGATTCGGAGGTCGTCATGATCGATATGTGGGGACAGAAATCCTAACCGTACCATATGATCCGGCAGGGCGACGACGAGTGGGTGCCGTAAGCACCTCGGGACGCGACAGGAAGACTCGCTGGGTACGCCAGTGCTCGCCAGCGCTCAATCGGCGCAGTCACTCCGGTGACCCACCGTCACTCGCCGCCGTCACTTGCGGCCGTCAACGCCTTGACGGCAATCGCAGCTACGAGCGCGGTAACCAGCACGCCACACACGCCAATGAAGATCGCGAGCACGCGCGCGAGCAGTGACTTGGGCGCAAGATCACCGTAGCCGATCGTCAGGCCGGACACGAAGGCAAAATAGATCGACTCCTGTACCGACCAGCCTTCTATCAGGCCAACAACCAAGCCGGCCGCGACGATCAGTCCGAGCAACCCCGACAGGATCGGCCATACCACACTCAATCCGGTGAGCAGTCCGGCAAGGAACTCCCTTCTCAACTTGCGCGAAGCCATATTGCCTCCAAAGTTGCGACACAATACAAGCGCGCCCGTGCACAGACGCCAGTTCAGCAGAGCGAAACAAATGTGATGACCTTCATTCGGGTGGTTCGCGGAGTAGCGCGCTGCTCGTCCAATTGAATCGGACGGTCAACGCACGCACGACGAAAAACAGCGCAATTGTGACGAACGCAGCCTGCGTCGCGCCCATGCCTCGTCCAAACCTGAGCCCCACGAACGCCAGACATGCGGTCAGAACGACCAGCGCCGAATACTGGCCTGGCAGCAGCAGACGCGGGGTCTCGCGTACAAGCACGTCGCGCAACAGCCCGCCCCCGACCCCGTTGATCACTCCCACGAGCACGACACCGGGAATCGAGATTCCCTGCGCGAGGGCCATCTGCATGCCGACGATCGCAAACGCAGGCATGCCGACAGCATCGATCAATTCGATGAGCTTGTCGGGCCATGCTCGGTTGAGGACCGGCACCAGCCATTTCGCCACGAGGCCGATGAGGACGGTTGCGAGGGTGATCAGCACCAAGTAGACGCTATTCGTCAGGAGCAGCGGCGTCCTTTGTAGGAGGAAGCCGTCGCGGATCAGTCCACCCCCCGTAGACGATACCAGTGCGATGACGAACACCCCGACGATGTCGTAGCGGCGACGAACGCCAACGACCGCGCCGGAGAGTGCCCAGGCGAACGTGGCGAAATAATCGAAGTACAACGGAATGGAAAATTCGTCCTGCATGGGTCGCGCTCCTGGTGGCGTCAGAACCCGCTCGCCGCGGCGAGCGGGGCTGGTCTTCGCGGGTGCGCCGTCCAGTTTCTCCACCGGCGTGCCCAATTAAACTGACCTCATTGGGAACGCGCAGATACGGGAGGTGACGCATTTGTGCCGAATACAAATTCTAGCTTCGAGCCACCGCGTTCATCTAAGTTTCCGGGCTGGTCAAGTGCAGCCCGCGCGGCCAAGTGGGAGCGCCTTGCGCTTCGCCACCTTTTCTACCGTGTGAATGTCAGGTTGGTCCGTGCCGCGCAGGTTTGGTCGACCGGCTTTGTCGGGCTGTCGAGGAAGGCGGCCATGATCGAGAGCGCGCACTTGGACTTGCCGAGGACCGCGTGGCCGGTGAAGGGAAATGCCACGAGCTGAGAGTTCTTGAGGCCCGGGGTGATCAGATCAATCCATTCGGGCGCGGTGGCAGCATCGAAGGCGCCTTCGAGTATCAGCACCGGCACGTTGCTCACGATCGGCGCGCTTAATCCCGGGGCCGCCATTCCGACATTCCAGATCGGGCACGAGGCGAACAGACGTCCCTGTTTGGGCTGTACCTTGAGTACCCGGTCCGGAAATCCGGGAAGCGCTGCCTTCGATTTTGCCAACGTTGCCGACTCGGTCGTGAGATTGGCGTGCTCCGCGCAGAACACGGTGAGGGCCAGGCCGAACCCGCCCAGTCCGATGAACTCGGGCGGACCTCGGAACGCGAGATAGGTGGTCGCGACCTCGCGGGGGTCGCCGCGCGCCATGTCGGCCATCATCTTGGGGATTCGGGACACGTCGCCGCGTTCGCTTGCCATGATCAACGTATAGGCGAAAGCGAAGCCGTCGATGTTCACGCTCACCGATGTGCCGGGCGGGTCGCTGACCTGCACGACGACCGGCGTCTGGTCGAGACGGTTCACGGTGGCCGTGAAGTCCGCCTCCAGGTTCGGATAGGTGGTCGCGCATGTCGGCTGGGCAGCACACGCAGCGAAGATGGCCTTGAATGAACTCGCCGGAGCCGACCACCACTTTTCGACGATGTTGCTCGTGGGGGGCGACACCGAATCGAGTACCACGCTGCGGATGCCCTGTGGGTGATCGCGCAGGACGATCAACGCGAGCTTCGATCCATAGGAAACGCCGTAGACGTTCCAGCTGTCGATGCCCAGTGCCATCTTGAGGTCGGCGATGTCGGCGGCGTTCTCCGCACTGTTGTAGGCAGCGAGGTCGAAGCCGGCGGCGACTAGCCGGTCGCGGCACTTTTTGATCGCTGCGGTTTCTATGGCGACGGTCGATTCCGCCGCGAAGGGCAGCCCAACCGAGTCAAACCCAAATTGCTCCCACTCTGGACATCCGAGGCGGGGATCGGCGCGGTGCGTGCCGCGCTGGTCGACGAAGATGACTTCACGATCGGCGTTGATTCCCTGCTTGACCATGGCCGCCACTTCGAACGAGCCGGCCCCGCCAGGACCGCCAGACAGGTAAACGATCGGATCTGGCTTGGGCGTCGCCGAGACAGCGGGTGCGCGCATCACGAAGATGCGGATACGGCGCCCGTCGGGCTTGGCCCGGTTCTCGAGCACGGTGAGATAGCCACACTGAACACCTGACGGGAAATCGAGATCGGGGAAGCCCGCGATGTTCGGTTGAGGACACGGTATCGTCTGGTAGGTCGCTCCGCGGGCGGATGCGGGCGACGGGGCCTTCGAGTCCATCCCCGCGCATGCCGTCGTCAGGCACACCACGGCGAACACGACGCAATTCTTTGCGGGTCTCGTCACCGTCGGCCCCCCATTAGGTGTGTACGTTCTGGTCGCGAACCGCGCCGCCGAACCTCGACGATTTTTGCTGTCCTCACAAAGTTCGCGGGCGAGGTCTGGAATTGCTCGGACATCATACCCTTGGCGGCGGGCGCACTCGTCCTCGTGAACTCGGTCCTCGGTGGCTTGCACCACGAGTTTTCGCTTGCCACAGCACGGGCGAGCGCGTAAATGATCGATAGGGGCAGGGTGGCAATGGAACGAAGGATGGCGCGATTGATTGCCGAGCACAGCCTCTGGATGCCCGATCGCGGAAAAAAAGGAGTGATCGCATGAAGGTCCGTGAGAATCTTTCGGCGCAGCAATATTCGCGGTACTCGCTTCTGCTGGCGCTCGTGCTTGCGATCGGCTCTGCCGCTGCCCAGCAGGGCAATACGATCGTTGCGCAAGGGCTCAACCCCTGCATCGCGGGCCAATCTTGCTTCACCAATGTTACGGACATCCTGAACGGGCAACGACATCTGCTGCGGGTCGACGATCTGGTGATCGCGGGGCAGTTCGGCTCGGCATTTGCGGGCGCGATCCTCAATACCGCCAACTCGACGATCACGGCAGCACGGGCATCGAGCCTGGCGGGCTCTGCCGATGCGTGCCAAGGAGCGCTCCCGGCGTTGGCCAGCGCGCGCATGTTCAATTTGAATCATGACGTCACCTTGAGCGCGAGCGGCAGCTGTTCCCCAAATCCTACCACTGTCAACCAGCTGTACGCCTATGTCGATCCCGACGCAGACTTACCGAAGCCATACACGATGCAAACGTTCTTCGGCGCGGGCTTGAGTCTTCCGGGTTCTCCAGTTCTTCCGTTCCGTCTCCTAACGGTGGTCGCAGATTTCACGGGCGACGGCTACGACGATGTGGCATTCGTAGGCGAGAGGGCTTTCGGAGGCGGGGGCGCACACCAGCCGCCGGATGCGATCGTCGTCTCCGCCGTGCATCCGAATGCACCCGGCAGCGGCTTGCGCAGCGGAGGTCCCACGTTTTTCGATTTTCCGAGCGTGATTCCCCTGGCGGCAACTGCCGGCGATTTCGCCGGCAACGGGGCCCAGCAACTTGCGATTCTCGGGATCAATAGCCAGAGCGAAGGCCTTCCCGGCAATCCCGGCGGTCTTGGCCTACAGTTCTATTCGGTCGACCCGTCGAGCCTTCAGGTCGGGGTCGGCAGCCAGGTCACGTTGACCATCCCGGAAGGGCCCTCAGCCATCCCGATCAGCGCCTCGATCGTCGCGGGACGCTTCGGCAATACCACGCACGACCAACTTGCGCTCGCCTATGTGGTCTCGGGCGGCACTGTTAAGATCATCACCTTGGATTTCGACGCGCAGGGCAATCCGATACAAACCGCCACCGTCGACACCCACATACTGCTGCCAGGTGCAACGCCTGGTGTCGTGCTGAAAGCGGGCCACTTCGACTGGAGCGGAGCGTTCGATCAAGCAGCGCTGCTGGTCAGCGATGGCGACATCGGAGGCAGCGAGGTGATGGTCCTCACATTCGATTCCGCCCTGATCCCGGCGGCGGGCCCCGGAACGGAGGTGTCCGGAACATGTCAGTTCGACATGGCGGCCGGGAGCTTCGACAGGATGCAGCCGAACCCGGGCACGCCTCCGCCCGCGAGGGTGAGAAATCCCAATCTGCAACTCGCGGTGCTTGCATCCGACTGCGGAACGAACGCGAGCGTATCGTTCTATGACGTCGATCCCGCGAACCAGTTCGCTATTTCCGCGGGGACCACCTTTCCTCTACCTGCGCAGCTCGCGCCCGGACCGTTGCTCCAGGGCGTGCTTGCCGCCTCGGACACCCAAGGCCGATCGCTCGCGCTGGGCGCGCCGGCCAAGGTCGTGGTTGTGCGCCGCAGCCAACCGTCAGTGGTGCTTGCGGCACCGCCGATGCATGTCGACTTCATCGCGCCCGCGCGAGTGCAAGTGCCCCAAGTATTCAACGTCAGCGCCATTCCGGACGGCTATTTCAGTCAGTATCAAACTGATCAATCCAACAGCAATCAATCGTCGACGCAGAGCACGACGAGCTGGTCCGCCGGCACCAGCGAGAGCCTTTCGGGCAAAGCCGTGTTCGGGATTCCTGGTCTCGATTCGGTGACCGTGCAGAACAAGTTCTCGGCGCAGCAGGCATGGAAAGGCAACTCCGAGAAGGTGCACGGAACGACGCAGTCGACTGCCTTCGATGTGTCTCAGCAGACGGGATTCGGCGATCAGCTCTGGTACAAGGAATCCCGGCTCAACCTGTACATCTATCCCGTCATTGGCCAGACCGGGTGCCCCGCCGCGATACCGAATTGCGCGGACAGCCAGAAGGTCCCGCTTACGGTACAGTTTTCGGGCGTCGACGCCGTCTCCAACGAGACCGTTCCCGGGAACACGACTGAGTGGTACCAGCCTCCATGGGAGCCTGGAAACGCGCTGTCGTATCCGGGCAACTTCGCGCAGTTGCAAGCAATCGCGCCGGACATCGACCAGGTATCGACCGATTTGACCTGGGTGACCGATCAAAGCGTGTTCCTGGAAAAGACGAGCTGGAACACCAATAGCATCGACAGCCAATCGACGAGCTTCGATCAGAACTATTCCTTCAACGATACGCTCTCCACCTCCGGCGCCACTGACGAGATCATCGTGGAGGCGTCGTTCAAGGCAAGCCTGAGCTTGAGTGGCAGCGTCGGCTTCAGCAACCTGCACACCTCCGTCACGACGCTGGGTAAATCGACGGGGATCGGCGTGCAGAAGCCGGGATCGTTCGCAAGTCCGACGGACTACCAGTACTTCGTTACGCCGTACATCTTCGGCCAGAAGCGCCCGGGTGGCGTCGTCAACGACATTCCCCTGTCGACCGACGTCCAGACCTTCGGCATTCTGCAGACCGCATTCGTAGTCGACCCTATTCGCGCCGATGCGGGCGGCTGGTGGAGGCAGGCGTACAGTGTGGCGCCCGACGTCGCGCTCAATCACCCTACGCGCTGGAATGTGCGATTGTCCGATCAGGCCAACCCCAACGACGGTACGTGCCTACTGATCAACCCATCCTCGTCGGACATCGATTGCGCGACGCCTTCTCCGGCCGATCCCACGAATCCATGGCTGAGTGAATTCCATAGCATGCGCGGCTTCTTCATCACGGGAGCCGAGGCCGGCGGCATGGGGCCGCAGCTCGAAACCGCTACCGCGGGCGACCAGCTACTTCTTCAGGCGCGCGTCTACAACTACAGCCTGGCTCCGATGCCTGCCGGCACGACGGTGCACACGCGCTTCTACGGCGTGCCATGGAACAACAACAACAATACGGCGAAGGGGCCGAGCTTCCTTATCGGCGAAGCGATCACCGGGGCCATACCGCCGTTCAACACCGATAGCGCCAATCTCAACTGGCAGTTGGTGTCGGTTCCACAACCGTTCGACACGACGCCCTATCCCGATCAATACCTGACGTTCTGGGTGGTGGTGTGGATGGAAGATTCCAGCGGAAGGCTGGTGGGTGAATTGCCGGGCCACGGTCTGCAGACCATCCCCGGGCCCTTGACGAACTTTGGCGACGTCGCTGCGTTCGAGCAAACGTTTAGCAACAATGTCGGCTTTTACAAATCGGCGTTCTATGTCTTCCCGGCGCAGTCACCTCCAACCCCGGTGGTCACACCAAGCGGTCCTGCATTCAAGATGGCTGTTCCCACGCTGTCCACCCAACACATCCGTCGCGGGCAGGCGGTGAAGGTCTATACGTTTGTCGCCGTCGGCGACACCGCGATCGACGGCGGCACGACGCTGCTTTTCTACGATGGTGACCCGGCCGCAGGCGGCAAGGTCTTCGACGCCGAGCGGATCGTCTATATGCGCGCCCGCGACTACTGCGCTGCGACGGTGTTCTTCCGTTCGAACACGTGTGGTGCGCATCGGCTCTTCGCGGTCGCGGCAAAGGGAACGGCGTTCGCGACGACCCGACAATCGCTTCCGCTCACCGTGGATTGTCCGTGACAGTGGCCCGATGGATAGCAGGGTGCGCTCGCGCCGCAGGCAACGCGGGCGATCCTGGCGTTCCGATGGCGGACCGCGGAGGCGCGACCTGTTGGGGCAGGAATTTGTCAGGTTGCGCTAGAACCGATACGCCAAGCCGATGGAAAGGGTCTGCGCCCAGAAATCAGTTGTCTTGAAGTTGAAGGTTGGTTGCGCCGCGCCAACGAGCATGGCCGGCGGATCGTTGCCGTAAGCCACCGTCTGAGTCGGATTGATGTTGCGGTTGATCTGCTCGCCCGGACGCGCCACGTTGCTCGCGTAGAGAAACGAGTAGCCGACGTAGACCGTGGCCTGGGGCGTGAGCCGGTAGCCCAGGTTGAGCGCGACCTCCGGCACCACCGCGAACGTGTTGCGCGAGTGATCGCCGCTGTTCGACGGGAGCGCGAAGTAGGCGCCGGGAAAGGTCTGCGTCGGCCCGTAGTTGTTGTAGTCGTTGGTCTCGAGGGAGCCGTTGACCGACACGCGCTGCTGCATCGTGCCGAGCGCCAACTTTCCGATCACGCTCGCGACCCACGGCCCCTGGTCGTATGCCGCACGCGCGCCGACCTGCAGGCCGTAGAAGCGGTTGCGCGCGTCGAACGCGTCGGTGGTATTCCAGACGTCGCTGGGGTTGGGCGGGTTGTTGGGGCTGCTCGTGCTGATCGTGTACGACTCACGCAACTGCAGGAAGCGGAACCCACCGAGGAGGTCGACTCGCCATGCGTCCCGCGGCGGCATCGCCCATGTCACGTTGAACTCGCCGCCGCCGAGGTTGTTCGACAGCGTTGCCTGCGCGCTGCCGCGATAGTCCGGCCAGTGGGAGATCTCGCTGACGTTCTCCTGTTTGCTCGTAACGTCGAAGAACGGCAGGTACAGGTCGATGGAACCCGGCTGGCCGGTGGAACTCACGCTGCTCGAGGTGTGCGTGTGGGAATGTAGAAGCCGGTGAGCTCGAGACCGAGTGCGGCCGTCGATGCTGTAGGCGCCCGTGATCTTGAAGCCAGCATTGGGATTGGTGTCGACCGAGCCGCCACCCAGCAAAACGTTGACGCCGGGCGCGGTCGAGATAGTTGTCGGTGATGATGGGCACCGGCGTCGGGCTTTTCTTGAACCATGCGAGCAGTGCCTCCGCGCTCACCGACAGGCGACTGTCGCCGTCCGTCGCCGTCGGCGCTCCCTGCGCCAGCGCCGCACCGGTCGACATCGATGCCAACAATGCCACCAACGCAGCTCGTCGCATGGGGTCATGCCTCCCGTAGCGTCGACTTGGCGGGGAAGCTTACGCCACCCCGACCCGCCTCATAGTGAATACAAGAACGCGCGTAGCTGGAGAATCTGTTGCGGGGTCAAGCCATTCAACCCGTCGATGACGCCCAACTTCTTGATCGCCGGCCCGTCATGCAGGAAAGCCGCCTCGATCGCATCGCATGCCCGTCCATCGTGCAGCAGAAAGTCACAGCGCTGGATCCCCCGGGTTCTTTGTATTCTTATGGGAGTCGGTCACGAAACGGTTGAAACGCAGTCCTTTCAACGCCGGCGTGCGAATCTTTTGCACGTAGTTTTGGAATGTCGGTATTACTACTCCGTTATTGTCTCTAATGGATTGGCTCGCATTGCCGACCTGTGATAGATAGCCCATGTCATGCATCAATAGATCCGTCCCGATGTAGGACAAGAATGGACGAGCTGATTGCGCGACGCGCGTCGCCAGACGATCACGAAAATCTTGAGTTAACATCGTATCATCTGGAACGATGTGGATTTTATTTATCACGTGACACGTGTCGCACTTTATTTGCCGGAAGATTTTCTCGCCTGCGACAACCTCGGGCAGGGAAACCTGGAACTCGGAGCGGGTTGGATTGCCGAGCCAGCGTGCATAATCGGCCATCCGTTGAACATCTAGTTCAGACAGATCCGCGTTACCGCTCGATTCGACACACGTCTTGTCGGCCGGACCGCAATTGGGAAACGCGTAGCGGATCGGGAACATCACCTTCTCGTTGGCATAGAGCTGCTTGTATCCCTGGCTCGTCGTCATGTTCATCTCGACGAACGCAGCGTTGGCTACCTGGTCCTCGAGTGAGACGCGATCGCCCACCCATCCGAATCGGCCGATGTAACAATCGACCAGGCTGTTGGTGCGGCACTCCTTGTGAACCGTGCCCCCGACGCCGTCGCGAGACCCCGCGTTCCAGATAATCTCTCCGGCTATCGTCTCGCCAAGCGCGGCTATTTGACTGTTCCGAAAACCGAGAATGGCCTGGTTGGGTATCGCTTCCATCGCGCTCAGGTTACCGAGGCGTTTGCCGTTGAGGAGCATAAATCCCACTGCACCACTATCGATCGCCCCGTGTATGGCGGCGTCATTGATGTCGTCGCAAGTTGTCGGCCACGGCTGAGAGGTAGGGGAGGGTAGGACAAGTTGACACGACGAGCTGGTCTGAAATGTTCCCAGCTTTATCTGCCAAGGCACATAGGTTTTGTTGAGTTCGGAATTGACACGGGCGGTACTCACAACCATTCGAATCGAATTCGCGCGGTTCGTAGTTCCAGGCGTAGTTGTAACCCGGCGTGGTCACGTGAAAGCTATCGCCGTAGAAGTTCATTATCTTGTTGTCGTAGTAGAGGTCCGAGGCTTGCACGGTCCTCGGTGGGTGCGCGATCAGGGTCGCCGGAAACGCCAGGGGTTCGGAGTAGCGCGACGAATCGAGGCGTGTCGTATCTCGTTGCAAGTCAAAAAAGACCAGTTTCATGGGCCGTATCTGCCCGGTGAAGGTGTAGTCCTTGACCGGGTAGGGGTTGTACGCTGCCCCCGTCATGAATTCCTGCAGCGCCGTATCAAGCGAGCCTGCAGTGTTAATCGGAATCCCACTGCCGTTGCGCACGTGGCATCCGTCACAGGTGTTGTTATGAAAAGGCGACGGAGCCGTCTGCGGGTTGAAGGCTGCCGGGAACGTTCTGGCGCCGAACTTCGTGATTGCCGTTCGCCGATGCTTCGTACATTTTCTGCGTCCGGTATTCGTCGTGCCACAATACCTTCCCGCGAATGCCCTCCGCGAATTCCGCCGGATCCGACTCCATATGGTTGCTCATGAGCAACGTATGGTAAAACTCCACATCGGTGTAGTTGCGGCCGTGATACGCGCGAGTGACGTCGGCTTCATTGGCGATCGGCAGATACAGGCTGAAGATGCTCGCGTTATACACCTGCTCATAGACACTGAGGCCGCTGACACTGCTGGGGTCTTTGTAGAATGACACCGGCAGCTGCATACCGGGAACGCCGGCGAACAGGAAGGACGTCCTGCCATATTGGTTCGCGAGCATGCCGGCGTTGGCGACGTCCTGCCAAAAAGACTTCGGCCACTGCTCCAGATAGCCGTTGTGATGAAGCTCGTAGTTGAGGCCGCACTGGCGTAGTCTCGCTACGTCCATCCCGGCCAGATCACCGAGAGTGCACTGTCTCGGGTAAAGGTAACTGTTTCCCCGACTTATCGCGGTATTGAAGCAGTTCTTAATGGTGGGCCCATTCACAGTGACGTCGCAGCCAAGGTTATCCGCTGGTGCCGTCTCCGTGGACGCAAACTGTCCCAAAAAGGGATTGAGTGCGGCCTGGGGATACAGAAAGGTTTCCCAGGTAATTTGCGCTCCGCTCCAGGGGAAATGACGTTGAAGCTCAGCTTTGCTGACGTCGTTGGGAAAGTTTTGCAGTGCCCCATTGAACCACTGCAACAAGTTCTGGTTGTACGTCTGATACTGAAGATTGGCCGGATTGGGCGGAACCTCGCTGAGATCGAAACCAGCCATGACTAGCGCGCAAGTTGTCTCACCCGCCCTGCAGTGATTGGTTGGTGCAGGCGGGTCACCCGATGGAAAGACCGACCATGGCGTGACCTCGGCCAGCCCGTTGCACCACCGGGAGACAGGGGCAGGGGATTGAACCCGTTGTTCATCGGGGAAAGATAGTCGCCGTAGCAAACAGGATCCTGGACGTCTTTAGCTGTGGGTGCGAAAAATGAATCGCAGTAGTGAGCCATGTACCAAGGCATCTGCGGCGCGTAAGTGCTGCCGTCCGTGATGGTGTACCCGCCGTAAAAGTCGTCGTTTGCAGGATTCAATCCATCGCTGACTGCAGGTTCCGTTCCAAAAGGACGCGGCTGTAGTTCGATAGCGGAGCCGGTGCTGCGAGTCCAACGGCTGGACAACTCCAACATGACTTCTATGCATGGCAGGCTATCCTGGCATTCTTTGGCCGCCTTGATTTTCGGGTCCAGTGGGTCGTAGGGGGTATCGGTTCTGAGGATGGCCAGAATGTTGTTGATTCCAGTTTCGAGCATGCAGTCTTCTGGCTTGAGATTTTGACTCGTGCAGAAATCTTTTTCGTTTTGCCCCAACGCGTCATACGGGAGCACAAGCGCTTCGTCGATTTCGTTGCCCGCAAAAGTCCCCAGCTTTTGATGCCAAGGAATGTCCGAGTACCATTCCTGTACCACGGGGGTACCGCTTATGACGGGCCAAAAGAGAGCGCGCTTGCCGGTCTCTTGAGCCGCCGCGACAAGAACAAAGGTTCCCACCGTCAAGATAGCAATCAACCCGGCGATGGTCAGGCGTCTCATGATTTTCTCCCTCTTACCCTCATCGGTCTGGGCTCATTATAGTGAACTGCCCGAGAATGTCCGGGAACTTGTGCAGGCGGCGTCATCACTAATGTACGTCGCGCAGTGCATCAATGCGGCGCCTCTGCTCGTGGACGGCACTTATGAGAAATTTGCGATGGAAACGAATGACGCCACGAAGCAAGACCGCCGTGGGTTTATCCGGCGACCCCCGCTGGCTCGTCAATTTGGCCTGGCCAGTTTCCGATCCCGTCGCCCACGACGTGTTACCGGGTGCCAGGAATGCTCGCAAGGAGGATTCGATGCCAAGACATGAGCCAGCCAACGACGCCCGCCGCAGATTGCTCGTCGCAGGGATAGCGACCGGCTTTGCCGCGGCCCTGAGGCCCTGGAACGCCTTCGCTCAGGCAACCGGTGATGCGAAGCTGCCTATCGGCGTTGTCGGCTCAGGCCACATCGGCGGAACGATCGGCGGGTTGTGGGTCAAGGCCGGCCATCCAGTGCTTTTCTCGTCGCGCCATCCGGAGGAGCTCAAGGATCTGGTCGCGGGCCTGGGCCCGCTGGCGCGCGCCGGGACGGTGGCTCAGGCGATCGACTTCGGCACAGTTATCTTCATCGCCGTGCCCTATGGGGCCCTGCCGCAGGTCGGCCAGGACAACCGCGCAGCGCTCAAGGGCAAGATCGTCGTCGACGCCGGCAACGCCAGCGCCGGGCGCGACGGTGCCGCAATCGCCGACGAGGTGGAGCACAACGGCATCGGCATCACCTCACAGAAATATTTGCCCGGCACACGGGTGGTGCGCGCATTCAATACCCTCTCCTACATGATCTTCGCGCGTGAGGCGAACCGCCCTGATCCGAAGCTCGCCATCCCGATCGCGGGCGATGATCCCGAGGCGGTACAGGTAGTGGCGAGGCTCGTCCGTGACGCCGGCTTCGACCCGGTCGTTGTCGGCAAGCTTGCGGACGCGCGCAAGTTCCAGCGCGGCCAACCTGGCTACGGCCAATCGGTGACCGCGGCAGAGCTCAAGCAAAAGCTGTCGTTGGCACCGTGACGTCGGCCCGGCGCTGGCTGGAGCGCGCGGTGCCGGCAACGCATGAGGAGCGCGCGGCGGCGCTGTGGTCGTTCGCGTATTTTTTCACGCTTCTCGCGGGCTATTACGTGCTGCGGCCGTTGCGCGACCAGATGGGCATCGCGGGCGGTGTCAAGAACCTGCCGTGGCTGTTCACCGCGACCTTCGTGACGCTTATCGTCGCGCAGCCGCTCTATGGCGCGCTGGTGGCGCGGCTCCCGCGCGCCCGGTTCATTCCCGTTGTCTACCATTTCTTCGCCGCCAATCTCGTGCTGTTCTGGCTGCTGCTCACGTTCGACATTGCGTCGGTCTTCGTGGCACGCGTCTTCTTCGTCTGGGTCAGTGTCTTCAACCTGTTTGTCGTCGCGGTGTTCTGGTCGGTCATGGCCGACCTCTTTACCAGCGAACAAGGCAAGCGCCTGTTCGGCTTCATCGGCGCCGGCGGCACGGCTGGCGCGCTGCTCGGACCGGTCATCACCATCGGCCTTTCGGTGCCGCTCGGTCCCACCAACCTTCTGATCGCTGCCATCGTGTTTCTCGAACTGGCGGTCTACTGCAGTCACCGGCTCGAGCTCACGAGCAGTGCGCAGCAAGACGCGTTCGGCCAGAAGCAGCGTCTCGGCGGCAGTGCCTTCGCCGCGTTGCCGGAGTTGCTCCGCTCGCCTTACCTGCTCGGCGTCGGGCTGTGGGTCAGCCTGCTGTCCTTCGGCGCGACCATCCTCTATTTCGCGCAGGCGAACATCGTGTCCGCAACGGTCCACGGCGCAGGCGAACAAACGCGCATCTTCGCCAGCATCGACCTCGCGGTCGGACTCCTGACCCTGGCGACGCAAGTCTTTGCCACCGGGCGACTGCTCAAGCGCTTCGGCACGGGTGCGACTGCCGGCGCGCTGCCCGCGGTGTACGTCGCGGGCTTCGCCGCGCTGGCGTTTTCGCCGACTCTCATGGTCGTGATCGTGGTCCAGGTAGCGCAACGCTGGATGAACTTCGCGATCGCCAATCCGGCGCGCCAGGTGTTCTTCACCGTTGTCGAGCGCGAGGAGAAGTACAAGGCGAAGAACCTGATCGATGTCGTAATCTATCGAGGCTCCGACGCGCTGTATGGCTGGGTGTTCGACAGCTTGCAGGCGCTGGGCTTGAAGCTCGGTGCAATTGCGCTGTGCGCGCTTCCGGTGGTCGCCGGTTGGGCGGTGCTGTCGGCGGTGCTGGGACGGACCCAGGAACGCCGCGCCGCCCGGGCCGGCGCGGCGGTGCAAGGAGACTGACGATGACCGGTTTCTGCACGAGAATGGCGATCGATCAGGCTCCCTCGAGAGTCAATTCGCGCGTTGTCTTCGACTGCTCCGTTTGGCGCACTCACGCGACGAAGCCGTCCGCGAGCTTCATGCGCTGTACTTTGCCTGAAGGCCCCTTCGGAAGGTCGGTCACGAAGCGCAAGTAGCGTGGCGTTTTGTAGCGCCCGAGTTCGCGCAGGCAGTGCGCGGAGAGGTCTGCAGCGGACAGGGCGGCATCCGGCTTCACGACGACGAACGCCGCGATCTCCTGTCCATAGGCGCGATCGGGTACGCCTACTGCGACGGCTTCGAGCACCGCCGGATGCCGCAGCAGCACTTCGTCGATCTCGCGCGGCGCGATGTTTTCGCCACCCTTGATAATGAGTTCCTTGGTGCGGCCCGTGATGAAATAAAAACCTTCGGTATCGCAGTACCCGAGGTCGCCGGTCGCCAGCCACCCGTCGCTGGAAAGCGTCTGCGCGGTGAGTTGCGGTGCCTGGAAATATTCGCGCATCACGCTGGGTCCCTTGAGTTCGATCTGCCCAGGCTCACCGGCCCCGAGCACCCGTCCATCGCGAGACACTACGCGCGCAGAGACGCCAAGCGGACGGCCCGGGCTGCCCAGCTTGCGCGCCGAGACCTCCATCGGATTGCAGAACGCGACCGATGCGCATTCGGTCAGGCCCATTGCTTCGACGATCGCAATGCCGAAGCGGGTTTCGAACGCACGTTGCTGGTCGGGCGGCAACGGCGCCGACGCGGAGCGCGCGTAGCGGACGCGCGCGATGGCGTCACGTTGTCCCTGGGTGGGGTCGGGGGCGTTCAACAGATAAGCGACGATGGTCGGCACCAGGTTGAGCCACGTCGGACGATAGCGTTCGACCAAGGGCCACCAGTGCGAAGTGCTGAACCGGTGCGGCAGGATCATGCTGCCGCCGGCAAGCAACGTGCTTATCGTGGCAATGCACTGACCGTTGATGTGATAGAGCGGCAGCGAAGACAGCACACGATCGGCGGAGTCGAGTCGCTGATGCTCCGCGACAACCGCGCCGGCGTACAGCATGTTCGCGTGCGTAAGCAGCACACCCTTTGGGACCCCCGTCGTGCCGGAGGTGTACATCAGCATCGCATGGTGATCGGCTGACACTTGGGCACGGTGCCGCACCGTGGCAGCCTTGAGGCCGAGCCCATCGATGCCGACCTCGACGATGCGCGCTGCCGCGCCCGTCCGCGCACATGCGGCTTCGAGGCGGCGCGCGTAATCGGCAGCGGCGAAAACCACCCGCGGCCGTGCATGGCGAAGCACGTAATCGAGTTGCGTATCCTGCGCGAGCAGATTGAACGGCGCGACGACATAGCCGCTTGCCATGGCGCCCAGCAATGCGGTCAGCGCCGAGAGCCCATTGGGCAGCATGAAGCCAACGACGTCTCCGTGCTGGACGCCCATCTGCTCCATCGCGGCGGCGAACGCATCGCAGCAGGTGGCGAGTCCCTGCCATGTGAGCACCGCATCCGGCTCCGGCGCCAGCACGAACGGCGCATCGGGCATCCGGCCGGCGTTGGCTTCGACGACGTCTCGGAAAGTCGCGAAGCGGCGTGGAGACATCATGCGCCGCGCTTCGCGCGGTAGTCTCCGAACAACTCTTCCACCGACGGTTCGCGCACGTCGGCTATCGGCAACGGATGCACCACGCGCGTGATGTTGAGGAAATGCCGATAGTTGAGGTTGTCGGAAAAGCCGTTGCCTCCCCACGTTCCGCATCCCATCGACAGCGAAAACGGCAGCGCATTGTCGTAGCTGCCGCCGGTCGCGAAGCAATGCGCCTGGTTGACGATCACGCGGCTCACCGGAAGAGTCAACCCGAGTCGTGTCGCGCGGTCGGCTAGCCTGGTGTGCAACCCCACGGAGTGTCCTGCCCCCTGATAACTCAGCAGCCGATCGGCCAGCACGCTGGCTGCGTCGAAGTCGACCGCGCGGTACAACGCCAGCACCGGCGAGAGCTTTTCTCCGGAGAACGGATGCCTGCTCCCGACGCCCGTCTCCGTCACGATCAGGAAGCGCGCGCGCGCCACGTCGGGGCGCACCAATCCCGCGTACGCCGCGATCGCCTCGACGGATTGCGCCACGACTTCCGCAGCCAGGCCCTGCGGCGTGAACATCGCCTCCTGCAGCCGCTGTGTCTCCTCGGCATCGAGCAGCAGCCCACCTTCCCGCTCGAGAGCGGCGACGAGATCGTCTGCGATCGCGCCGATCGCGATGACGCTGTTCTCGGACGAGCAGCTCGTCGCGTTGTCGAAAACCTTCGACTCCGCGATCTTCCGTGCTGCGTCAGAAATGTCGGCACTTTCATCGACGATCACCGCTACATTGCCGACACCGACACCGAGCGCCGGTGTGCCGCTCTGGTATGCGGCCCGTACGTTGTTCTGCGACCCGGTGGCGACCACGAGGTCGGCCTGACGCATCAATTCATGCGTGTGTTCGCGCGTCGACCGCGGCGGCAACGCGAGTACGAGATCGCGTGGCGCCTCGATGCGATCGAGCTCTACGTGCACGAACTTCAGCAACAGCTCCAGCGTCGATGCCCCCTTGGGCGACGGCGCCAGCACGATCGCGTTGCGGCACTTCAGCGCATTGACGATGTTGTTGGCAGGGGTGGCGCCAGGATTGGTCGACGGCGTGATGGCGGCGACGACGCCGACCGGCCGCGCAATCTCGAACAGTCCTCGGGCGCTATCCTCAGCGATCACTCCGACTGTCTTCGCGCCGGCTAGGTCGCGCAGCAGGCCCATCGTCTTGCGCCGATTCTTGGCGATCTTGTCGTCGACGTTGCCCAGACCCGTATCGCGCACGGCGCATTCGGCCAGCGCGCGGTTGCGCGCCGGCTCGACGATGGCCCACGCTGCGGCAGTCGCGAGTTCGTCGACGCGCGCCTGATCCCAGCCATCGACGGTCCGTTGCGCCGCGCGGGCGCGCGCCACCAGCGCGGCGACTTCGTCGCGCACCTCGGCGGATGTCGTCGCCGGCGCTGCCTTTGCGTTCATCGCGGCATCATCCCTCGGGCGTTATCTTCGCCTCGCGGATCACGTACTCCCACTTTTTGAGTTCCTCGCGCACCAGTTCCTCGAACTCGGCGGGTGAATCCCATGCAGCTTCGGCGCCCTGGGCCAGCAGCTTTTCCTTGAGTTCCGGAGTCTGCAGCACCGATACCATCGCCGCGTTCAATTTTGCCACGATCGCCGGCGGTGTTTTCGCCGGCACGAACGCGCCATACCAGGAGTTGACGACGCAATCGGGCACACCCTGTTCGAGAATCGTCGGGACTTCCGGCGCCGCGACGCTGCGCTTGTCACTGGTCACGCCCAGAGCCTTGAGCTTGCCGGCCTTCACGTACTGCCACGCCGCGGGCAGCGAGACGAACAGCAACTGCACCTGTCCTCCGAGGGTGTCGGCAACCGCAGGGCCGCCGCCCTTGTACGGAACGTGGACCATGTTCACCCCGGTACGCAGCTTGAACAGTTCGCCCGCGATGTGCCCGGGCGAACCGATGCCGACCGATGCGAAATTTAGTTTGCCGGGATTCGCCTTGGCGTACGCGATGAGTTCCTGCACGTTGTTGACCGGCAGCGACGGGTTCGCCACGAGAATCTGCGGGATCATCGCGGCCAGGCTGACCGCTGCGAAATCGCGCTCGACGTCGAACGGCAGCTTGGGGTACAGCTTGGGGTTGATGGTGTGCGAGGACAGCGTGAACAGGATCGTGTAGCCGTCGGGCGGCGCTTTCGCCGCAAGATCGGTGCCCACGTTGCCCGCGGCGCCGCCCCTGTTGTCGACGACGATGGTCGCCCCAAGGGCGGGGCCCAGCTTCTCGTTGAGAACACGCGCGACGATGTCGGTCCCGCCGGCGGGAGGGTACGGAACGATCATGCGGATCGGCCTGCTCGGCCAATCCTGCGCGAACAAGCCGCTGGCGCAGACGATCCCCGCGAATGCGAACGCTGCCCGGGACGCCCACTCGTTCCGACGTTTCATCGACATGAGTCCTCCGGATTGTCGTACCTGATGGAACGCAAGTATGCATCGTTTGGGCATTCCTAACCTTTACCTTTCCACGGCACGATCACCCTCTCGATGTAGCGCATTAGCAAGTCGAATACGTAAGCAAAGACGCCGATGACGACGATGCCCATGATCACGACGTCGGTGCGTAGGAAGTTCGATGCGTTCAAGCACCATCTGCCCCAGACCCGCGGTCGCGGCAATCATTTCGGCGGCCACCAGTGTCGTCCAGCCGAAGCCGATGGCGATGCGCATTCCGGTCAGTATTTCGGGCATCGCCGCAGGAATGATGACGTGCCAGATGACCTGCCATTTGGACGCGCCCATCGAGTACGCGGCGTTGATCTGCTCGATCGACACGCTGCGAACACCCGCGCGCGCGGCCATCGCCAGCGGCGCGAAGCAGGCGAGATAGATCAGCACGACCTTCGCCGTTTCGTCGATGCCGAACCAGATCACGATCAGCGGCAGATACGCGAGCGGCGGCAACGGCCGATAGAACTCGATCGGCGGATCGAAGATGCCGCGGGCGATCCGCGACACACCCATCGCGATGCCGGCGGGAACCGCGGTCACGCATGCGAGCGCGAATGCGGCGAAGACGCGGAACAGACTCCACTACAGGTGCTCGGAAAGCGGCTTGCCGCCCTGGATGTCGCCGCTCCACGCCTGCCCGAAACTGGTCAGCACCTTTTCCGGCGTCGGCAGGAACAGGTCCTTGATCCAGCCGAAATGGGTGGCCACCCACCAGAGGACGAAAAACGCGATCACGGTGACGACGCTGATGAGCTGTGCTCGAGCCTTCGCCGGGTACGCTGTAGCCCTTGACCGTGCGCACCGTCAGCGCAGGGGTCGCGCCGGATTCCGGCGGCGGGGTGTCCGGAACCCGCCGCGGAATCCGCGATCCCGGCTTTCACGCGGCCTCCTGCGCGCGCTGCGGCGACGCAAGGATGACCCGCAGGATATCCTCGCGCAGCGCGATGAACTCCGGGTCGGCCTTCACGCGCCGGGCATCCTTGCATTCGATGAAGCGCTTGCCGAAATCGACGTCGGTAGCGATGCGCGATGCGCCCGGGAGAGGGCGTCATCACGATGAGCTCGGTGGCGAGGAAGAGCGCTTCCTCGACGCTGTGCGTGATGAAGAAGAACATCTTCTTCGTGCGCCACCACAGTTCGAGGATCAGCTCCTGGATCTGCTCGCGCGTCAGCGCATCGAGTGCGCCCAGCGGCTCGTCCATCAGCATTACTTCGGGGTCGCTCGCCAGCGCGCGCGCGAGTCCGACGCGCTGCTGCATGCCGCCGGAGATCTGGTAGACCGGTGACTGCGCGAATTTCTCGAGCCCGACGAGTCGCAGCTTCTCGAGCGCGATCGCGCGTCGCTCGGCCTTCGGCATGCCGCGCATGCGCAGGCCGAACTCGACGTTGTCGACAACGTTGAGCCACGGCATCAGCGCGTGCTTCTGGAACACGACGCCGCGGTCCGCGCCCGGGCCGACGACGGACTTGCCGTCGAGAATGATGTCGCCGGCGGAGGGTTCCATGAACCCGGCGATGCACGACAGCAACGTCGTCTTGCCGCAACCCGACGCGCCAAGCGCGACGACGAAGTCGCCGGGATCGAGCGCGAGATTGACATTGGAAAGCGCGAGTGTCGAGCCGCTGCCGGAGCCCGCGTAGTTGACGCTCAGATTGCGGATTTCGAGTTTGCTCACGCGAAGGCGGGCGACTCAGCGTAGTTGTGCGATAGCTGCAGGGACGATTGCATCCCCGCCTGCGCGGGGATAACGCCTGGGTCGTCGCCCCGGCGCAGGCCGGGGCCCAATTTTCTGCAACCTCATCGCAGATACCGTAACTTGGATCCCGGCCTTCGCCGGGATGACGCATCCGTTGTCGCGACGCTTCGCGGCTTGCTCTTGGACGGATGCGTCACTTCGCGGCTTCTGCCGCGTAGGTCGGATTGACCGCGACCGAATAGTCCGGCAGCGTCTTCTCGATCTGCTTCTGCGACAGCTGGAAGTCGGCGGTCGCCGCGAGCGCCTTGGCCGCCGTGCTGTTCTTGCCGCCGCCGAGCCACTTGGTCGCCTGCTCCTGCGCCGTCGGGAACTTGTACAGCGCCATTCCAGCCGGAACATCCTCGGGCTTGGCGCCCGACCACTTCGCAACCGCCTTGACCTCGGGCGAATCGGCCGTCCACTTGGCAGTGTTCTTGCGGTACTTCGTCGTCGGAATCGGCGAGCATCTTGGTGAACTTCACCATGAAGTCCTGGTTCGCCTTCGCCCAGTCCTTGTTGGCGATGTAGCCGTCGAACGTCGCCTTGCCGGTGTCGGCCGAGATCTTGCCCGACGTGATGATCACCTTGCCGTCCTTCTTCACTTCGGCCAGCACCGGGTCCCAGATGAACGTCGCCTGGATGTCGCCGCGCTGCCAGGCGGCGCGCACTTCGGGCGGCCGCATGTTGAGGATCTGCACGTCGGCCGGATTCACCTTCGCCTGCTCGAGCGCCACCATCGTGTGGAAGTGCGTCGTCGAGTTGAACGGCATCGGCGATCTTCTTGCCCTTGAGGTCGGCCACTGTGTTGATGCCGGAGCCGTTCTTCGCGACCAGCGCTTCCGCGTCGCCGATGTCGTCGAGGATCCAGAAGAGCTCGTACGGCTCGCCGCGCGACACCGCGGCCGCGACGCCGGCCGAGCCGACTTCGCCGATCTGCACCGCGCCCGACGCCATCGCCTTGATCACCTCGCCGCCGCCGCCGAACTGCTTCCAGTTGATCTTGTAGCCGGTCGCCTTTTCGATCTCCTTGGCTTCCTGCGCGACGCGATACGGGACGACCATGTCCTGGTAGCCGATGGTCACTTCCTTCGTTTGCGCCATCGAGGGCGCGGACACCAGGGCGGTGAGCGCCAGCGCGAGTCCGATTCCGATCCATAGCTTCTTGGTCATGCATGCCTCCAGCAGGTTGATGGATAAGTGTGGTCAAATATTACCTCTTTGCAGCCCCGCTTGCGCCGCGGGCTTCAGGTCGCCTCTGGGCCAGGAGCCACAATCAGGCCTAAGATCGGCAAAAGCACGGGCGGCCGCCTCAACCTCGAGAGATTCTCATGAATACGATGACCGATACTCCCAACCTCGCCGTTACCGGGAAACACAGGATGACGCCCTCCGAGGCGTTCGTCGAAACGCTCGTCGCGCAAGGCGTCAAGGACGTGTTCGGTATCGTCGGCTCGGCGTACATGGACGCGCTCGATCTTTTTCCCCTGGCCGGCATCCGGTTCATTTCCGTTGCTCACGAGCAGGGCGGCGGCCACATGGCCGATGGCTATTCGCGTGTGTCGGGGCGGCAGGGTGTCTGCATCGCGCAGAACGGGCCCGGCATCACCAATTTCGTGACCTCGGTGGCCGCTGCGTACTGGGCGCACTCGCCAGTCGTGTGCATCACGCCGGAAACGGGCTCCGGAACGCTCGGTCTGGGCGGGTTCCAGGAGACCGAACAACTGCCGATCTTCTCGAAAATCACGAAATTCCAGGCGCACGTGAACAACCGGGCGAGGATGGCGGAATTGACCAGCCGCGCCTTCGACCGTGCGCTGCTCGAGCTGGGCCCGACGCAGCTCAACATTCCGCGCGACTACTTCTACGGCGACATCGAGTGCGAGATTCCGCGCCCGATCGTTATCGAACGCGGCGCCGGGGGTGAGAAGAGCCTGGACCAGGCCGCCCTGCTATTGGCGAGCGCGAAGTTTCCGGTCGTGCTTGCCGGCGGCGGCATCGTGATGGCCAACGGCCAGGCCGACGCAGTGGAACTTGCGGAGTTGCTTCAGGCGCCGGTGGCGTGCAGTTATCTGCACAACGATGCGTTCCCGTCGAAGCATCCGCTATGGGTGGGCCCGCTCGGGTACCAGGGATCGAAGGCGGCGATGAAGCTTATCGCCAAGGCCGACGTCGTGCTGGCGCTTGGCACACGCCTCGGGCCCTTCGGCACGCTGCCGCAGCATGGCATCGACTACTGGCCGTCGCAGGCGAAGATCATCCAGGTCGACGCCGACGCGAAGATGCTGGGTCTCGTCAAACCGATTTCCGTCGGGATCTGTGGCGATGCCCGCGCGGCGGCCCGTGCCCTGATCGCCCGCCTGCAAGGCAAGACGCTCGCGTGTCACGCCAACCAGACGCAGCGCCTGGCGGATGTGCGTAACGAGAAGGCGGCATGGGAAGCGGAGCTCGACGGGTGGCTGCACGAGAAGGACGCATGGTCGCTCGAGGTGTCGCGCACGTCATCGCACATGCATCCGCGGCAGATGTTGCGCGAGCTGGAACGCGCGATGCCGGCAGGGGCGATGGTTTCCACGGATATCGGCAACATCTGCTCGGTGTCCAACAGCTATCTCCGCTTCGAGCGGCCGCGGTCGATGTTCGCCGCGATGAGCTTCGGCAACTGCGGCTATGCGTTCCCGACGATCATCGGTGCCAAGGTCGCGGCACCTGACCGCCCCGCGATCGCCTACGTGGGCGATGGCGCGTGGGGAATGAGCTTCGGCGAGCTGCAGACCTGTGTGCGCGAGAACATTCCGGTGACGGCGGTCGTCTTCAACAACGGCCAGTGGGGCGCGGAGAAGAAGAACCACGTCGATTTCTACGATAACCGTTTCGTCGGTGTCAATCTCGACAGCCAGCCGTCGTGGGCCGCAGTGGCGCGGGCCATGGGCGCCAAAGGTCACACTGTGGAGAAGACCGGCGACGTCGGTGCGGCATTGCTCGCGGCTTGCGATGCGCAGAAGCAGGGCAAGACCACGGTCCTGGAAATGATGGTGACGCGGGAACTCGGAGATCCGTTCAGACGCGATGCGCTTGCACTGCCGACCCGGTATCTGGAGAAGTATCGATCGACTGCCGCGAAGCGTGGGTAGTCCAGTCCACGGGCGACGGATGCCCATCGAGATGGAGCGCGGCGACGGTCGGCGGAGGCCGTGCTGTCGGCGGCGCTGGGACGGACCCAGCAACGTCGCGCCGCCCGGGTTGGCGCGGCGGTACAAGGAGACTGACGATGACCGGCATCACTCGCCGCGACTTCAACGCGCTCGCGGCCGCATCATTGCTCGCGCCGCGTGCTTTTGCCCAAACCGGCGACGGGCCGCCCAATACACGCGCGATCCCGAGCACGGGCGAGCGCGTGCCGACCGTTGGCCTCGGCACTGCCAGTGTGTTCGATAGCGACGACGAGTCGACACGGCGCGCCGCGGCGCAGGTGATCCGGACACTGGTCGATGCCGGCGGCCGCCTCATCGACACGGCGTCGTCCTATGGCGATGCCGAGAGTGTGCTCGGCAATGTCATCGCCGCCGCCGGCTCACGCGACAAGATCTTCATCGCCACCAAGGTCGAGGAGCCCAGCGACGCCGAGCTCAAGCGCTCACTTATGCGGCTCAAGGTGGCGAAGGTCGACCTGTTGCAACTCCACAACGTGAGCGATCCACGGCAATCATTGGCACAGTTCAGGGCGTGGAAGGCGCAGGGTCTTTGCCGCTACACCGGCATTACCTCCACCTATCACCACGCATTCGCCGCGGTCGAGGCGGTGCTTGAGCACGAGAAGCCGGATTTCGTGCAGATCGATTATTCACTCGACGACCGCGAAGCAGAAAAGCGCATCCTGCCGCTGGCGGCCGAGGTCAAGGCCGGCGTGCTGACCGCCCTGCCATTTGGTCGGGGTCGTCTGTTCCGCGCGGTGCGTGGAAAGGAACTTCCCGATTGGGCGAAGGATTTCGCCGGCAGCTGGGCGCAGTTCTTCCTCAAATACCTGCTCGCCGACGAACGCGTCACGACGGTCATTCCGGGCACCTCGAACCCGGCGCACATGGCGGACAATCTTGGCGCGATGCGCGGCCGCCTGCCCGATCCGGACCAGCGCAAGCGGATGGTGAGCTTCATCAACAGCCTTTAGCATACTCAGCAAGCAGGAGGCAACAATGCCATTGACTCGCAGAGATTGGATCAACGCCGCCATTCTTGCAGCCTCAGGCGTAGCAATGCGAGGAAGGTTCGCGCTCGCTGCTGATGTGCCGAATCGCCCGGCGAAGCCGTTGCGTATTTTAATACTGGGTGGCACGGGTTTCACGGGACCGCATCAAGTACGTTACGCACTAGAACGCGGGCACAAGGTGACGTTGTTCAATCGAGGTCGAGAACCCAAGAGCTGGCCCGGCCAGGTCGAGGAATTGATCGGTGATCGAAACACAGGCGATTTGAAGGCGCTGGAGGGCCGCGAATGGGATGTGTGTATCGACAATCCCACGACACTCCCATTCTGGGTACGGGACGCCGGCCACGTCTTGCATGGCAAAGTCCAACAGTACGTTTTCATTTCCACGGTTTCGGTATACGCCGAGAACGACAAACCAGCCGACGAGTCCGCCCCTGTCGCGAGATACACGGGTAACGACGCGATGGCCGAGACCTTGGAATCGTTTCGTGCGAAGGTCGGCGAACTTTATGGACCTCTGAAAGCGGTTAGTGAACAGGAGGCAAAAAAGCAGTTTCCGGGGATGGTCACGATTATCCGACCGGGCCTTATCGTAGGACCGGGCGACGAGACCGACCGCTTCACGTACTGGCCTGTCCGCCTCTCGCGTGGGGGCGAAGTTCTGGCGCCTGGCGACGGGACCGATCCCGTGCAGTTTATCGATGCTCGCGACCTGGCCGAGTGGACAATCCGCATGACTGAATCGCGTGCGTTCGGAACGTTCAATGCGACGGGGCCAGAACATCCCACCCAGATGCGCGAAATGCTGACGACTATTGCGGCGGCAATCCATTCTGATGCGCGAATCACCTGGGTGGGCAGCGCCTTCCTGGAGGCGCACAAGGTTGAGCCGTGGAGTGACATACCGGTATGGGTACCCGGCAATGGTGACAGCGCAGGGTTCGCAAAGCGCAGCATTCGCAACGCCGTCGCTGCTGGATTGACGTTTCGCCCCCTCGCGGTCACCGCCGCGGACACGCTCGATTGGTTTCGGCAACTGCCAGCGAATCGACAAGCAAAGTTAAAGGCCGGAATGTCGGCCACACGAGAGGACGAGTTGTTATCAGCATGGAAGTCGACTTCGCACGTAGGGCTGAGATAGAAGTAGATAGCCCGGTACTCGCGCGACCGGGCACATGTCGGCCCTGGCGGTATGGGCGACCTACAACGCGTATGCAGCAACGACATTCGTCATCGGATCGTTGGCCGTGTTGCGGCTCAACGAGCGCACGGCGGGTTCTTTGCGTAAGGCTACTGCGCCCGCGTAATCCCGCCGATGAAGCCGGACCACTGGCAGAACTGATTCTGGCCGGTCGCTCGCGCCGTGAAGCCACTGATCGTCGGCGTCATTTCGACCCAGGTGAACGTGCCTTGCGTGCCGTCTGAACACGTGTAGTTTCCTTGCACGCTGCCCAACTTCCCTGTCTGGCTGTAAGCGCCGGTGTAGGTACAGCTCGCAGCCGTTGCAACGGTCGAGATCGTCATCGCCGTACCGACCTGGCTGATGCTCAGTAGCTCCGCGACCTCGGATATGCCGTTGCCCGATGCGGGATTGCACGACGAGTAGCGCAGTGAATAGCCACCGACGTAACTCCCCGTAAAGTTTTCATTTGTCCAAGTCTGCCGCACGAGATTCTTTACGACCACGACACCATCAACGCTGTAAGTTAGTGTCGCAGCATCGAGAGCCGTGACATTGAACGTCGCAGTCCCCGCCTGGCGGATCGTCGTAGGGGGCGTGAACGGGCCGCCAAAGTACGGCCCTTTGGTTGCATACAGTGCGCCTGTCCAAACGGAGCTGCCGGATGTCGCACTTAGCTGCGCGGTATACCAGACCGGATTTTGGTTCTGGTCATAAATGAAAAACGTCATGAACACGACGTTGTTCTGCAGGATCACGTTGACGCCCCAGCCCGACTCGGCGGGGTTCCACCACATATCGGTGATCTCACTCGAGAAGCTCGAGGCTCGAGCCGTTAACGAAGCGGCGAACATAGCCGCGATGACAAGGCGAATGCATGCACGCATACGTCCTCCCGTTGGGTGGTGGTGGGTCAATATGTAACCTGTCCCGACGTCGGGCGACTGGCGAGGCGAGAGCCTGGGCCCGGGGGCGCCGCCGACGCCTGAGGAAGTCAGCATCGGCTGCGTCCGCTCAGTCTACTAGGAGCTTCCGTCTGGGCCAAGGGTTCGGTGGCATCAATAAGCGCGTCGACCCGCGATACGTGCGAACAGGTAACCGACGACGAGCGCGCCGGCGACTGTAGCGATCGGACGCCCGCGGATCGAGGCGCGCGCCGCCTCCGTGAGCTTGGTTTGTACCTGACTCGCCTGCTCGGGAATGGTTGACGCCCAATCCGCTGCGGTCCCGGCAACATCAGCAGCGCTGTTCACTGCGCGATGCGCAGACCCGCTTAGGCGGTCGACCTGCGCGGTCGCTTTGTCTGCGACTTTATCTACGGCTTGATGGGCGGTTTGCGCAATGTCTTCGACTTTGGCGTTGGTCGCGGGGTTAGACATGGGAGACATGGGGTTGGGATTGGCATTGCCCGACGGGAGGTGGGCGCCGCTTGTGGTCAATCGATCCATGGGGGTCCTCTCAAAGAAGTTGGATCCGACGAAATGCTGAATCTGAAAGCGCGAGGGCCGTCAGACCAACAGTGTCCGAGGCCGCGGTCTGGCGCGCAATCAGACACAGTCTGATTCGAACGTAGGACGCTGACATGCGGTAGTGAACAGGTCCGTACCGCTGCATCGAATCCCGTAGAAAGTTCGTCGCCCCCGCTATCCACCGCGCTGCTGCGCGAGCATGCGATCTTAAATGCGATTCGACTCTTTTTCCGCGCGTCGGTTCGAGCTTGTCGTTTCAATGCTTGGCAGTCGCCTGGGTCTTCGCCTGCGCCGTCGAGGCTTTGACGCGCCGTGTCATCTACTGACGATTTTGCGATTTTGATCCGTGCCTTTAGCTGGCGCCTTGCGCTCCGCTGCGCTTACTTTTAAGACTGCGCCGCAGTGCCCGGACGGCAGGCATGCCGCTTGCTATACCCTGGACGAAATTGTCAGCGACAGAACGTATCAATCGTGCAACACATCGGTGGAACTACGCGTACTGCACAAGTGTAACGCGCGGGAGTTCTCACTCAGTCAAGGGAGAGGAAACGAGTTATGGGCCCCGATCTGGTTTTGCTACTTAACGTGACGATGTGCAAGCTGCTCGGCCTGGGGGTAGGCGCCGGCATGGTCCTCAGCGCAGCGAAATGGCTCGCGTCGAGATGGTAATATCCGGCACTAATCTGGAGTCAACCGCGCGACCCAATCCGCTGCAGCGGCCGTAACGCGCGTCGGGCCATTACTCGTCATCGCCGCCGCGCTCGGCTGTCGTCTTGCCTGGTCGGAGGGTCCGTAGTGCATTCAACTAGGGCCTGTTAACGCTATATACCTGCACGCGGCGCGGGAGCGCCGGGTGCAGGGCGAGGCGCAGGCGACGCCGTTTGGCAGCGCCAAATAAGGAGCCAGCAACGACGCCATGCGCCCGGCGCTCCCGCGCCCCGAAGGGTGATCCTTCAGAAAGCCCGCAGCCCGCGTTGCCGCTCGTTGCGAGGCGCCCAGCCTCGCTTCCTCGCCGCGCCTTGCCTGCGGGCTTTCTGAAGGTCACGCGTACAGGCATATAGCGTTAACAGGCCCTAGTACGGAAGCCAGACGAGGTTGTCGCATGAGTGCACTCGCGTCTGCAGGTCGCTCCCGACGCAAGCCCAAAGCTTCGAAGTGCAGCTGTCCGGCGTATCGTCCTGCTTGCACACCGAATTGACGCAACGGTCGGTCTGTGCAGCCAGCTGCTCGGAGTCAACGTCAGCCCGCTTCGTCGCAGCCTGCAGGCCAGCAGCATCAAGGGATGCCGAGCGGGACGTCAGGTAGCTCTGAAGGCGATTGACGCGATCGCGCGCGTCGCCGATGGCCTTGTTCACGGCTTCCGTGCGACCCATTAGCGGGATGGCCGCGATCTGCCGTTGTATGATGCGCAGGCAATATGCGGCGCTGACGTCGGTATCCGTAGGCGGGGCGAGTTGCTGGGCTGGTGCTCGACCGAATACTGCCAGGAGCAGGAGCGGTGCGAAGACGATCTGACGTCTGGCCTTGTTCATTCGGCACCGCTCCCAGCTCGCGTTCCAGGTTGCGACGCAGGGATGCGGCGCAGGATGTTCGCCATGCGGCGATTGTCGTTCAGATTGTCGTTCAGTTGGCGGTTGCGCGCCAGTGCCGCGGTCGCGACTCTCACAATTTGATACAGCCGCAATCCTGCTAGGACCGCGCAAACGCGATGCGTTGATCGGGCGTCGGACAGTCGCCCGGGTTCAAAGGCATTGGGCTCAAGTCGCATGTCCAGTATGAAGCGCAGCTGTGTATACCTTGCCGATTGCTGAACATTGCGTACAGCTCTTTCGACGCGAAACCCGATGACTGGGTCAATGGCCGGCTAATCGCAAGCCAATATTCAGGTGTCGTGTCTTGACCCACCATGGGCAAGGGGCGTAGCGTCGTCCCGTGCGTGACTCAGCGAGAACGCTACGAAGGCATGTACTGGCGCTCCTCGCCGGTGCACTCGCGGCACCGCTTGCCTCGTTCGCTCAACAGCCACCCAAGATCGCTCGAATCGGTTTCTTGCACCCTGCGTCTCCCGGAGGTGTCTGGGATATCCGCCTGCAAGCATTTCGAGACGGGCTACGCGAATTCGGCTACGTGGAGGGGAAGAACTATCAGCTCGAGATTCGTTGGGCCGAAGGCAGGCTCGAGCGGCTGCCTTCCCTCGCCGCGGAGCTGGTTGCGCTAAACGTGGATGTCATCGTCGCTGCGACGTCGCCAGCGGTCGCGGCCGCCCGCCAGGCGACGCGGAGGATCCCTATCGTAATGCCCCTGAGCTCCGATCCGGTCGGGGACGGGCTGGTCGAAAGCCTTGCACACCCGGGAGGGAATATCACCGGCCTGTCCGTCATGGCTCCAGAGCTGGGCGAAAAACGACTTCAGTTGCTCCGTGAGATGTTTCCTGGTGCTTCGCATGCCGTCGCGGTTCTGTGGAACCCCGCCTACGTCGGTATGCGCGCGCGGTTCGAGCAAGCGAAGTCAGCAGCGCCCACGATAGGCGTAACCGTCGAATCAGTCGAGGTGCGAAACACGGGCGACCTGACTACGGCATTCGAATCTATCGTCCACGAGCATCCTGATGCGCTGCTACTGCTCGTCGATCCGTTTACCCTCAGTCAGCGCACGCGAATAGTTGAGTTCGCTGCCAAGGAGCGACTGCCGGCGATATACGAAGCCAGGGATTTTGTGGATGCGGGTGGACTGATGTCCTACGGGCCTCTCACCATTGATCTGTTTCGGCGGACGGCCACCTATGTCGACAAGATTCTCCGGGGCGCGAAACCCGGTGACTTGCCGATCGAGCAACCGACCAAGTTCGAGCTTGTGGTCAATCTCAAGACTGCGAAGGCGCTGGGTATCGCTGTGCCACAGTCGCTGCTGCTGCGCGCGGACGAGGTGATCGAGTAGCGGGAATCCCGCCGATGCCGCTACGCCCGATCTCGCGGGCCCAGGAAAAACCACAGTATCAGCCCAATGAGCGGGAGCAGCACGACGATAACGACCCACAGCAGTTTTTTGCCATTGTCAGCCGAGCTTTGGAGAATATTGATAAGTGCCCAGATGTCGCCGATCAGAACCAGCACGCCAAGGATGCCACCGCCGTATCCGAAGTTCATCATCTCCAGTTCCCTTGTTTTTACCCCGCGTTGCTTCCTTCGCCACCCGGCGTGTGCTCCTGTGACGCGGGTTCGACCACAGATATGCTGATTCTACGCTCACGCGCTACGATCCGCGGTGAGGTCGGTTCGTAGTTCCGTTGCGGGTGGGGATCGTCATGGCGGCAACGCCGGTAACGACGCAAACGAATCCGACCCAAGCGGCGGGCGTCAGGGATTCTCCAAGAAAGATCATGCCCAGTGCGACGCCGATCGGAACTCGCAAATAGGCTTGCGCCGTTGTACCGACGGAACCAAGCGTGCGCACGAGACGAAAGTAGATCACGAATGCCACGGCGGTCGAGAACACGGATAGCGCAAGAAGTGCTGCCACCGACGCCCTTGAAGGATGCAGCGTCCAGGGACGATCAACGACGAGGCTTGCCGGAACAATAAGCATCGCCCCGACCAACAGAGAACCTGCGGCGGGGATAGCCGAAGGCAGGCCTTGGAACGCGCGGCCATAGATCGCAGCACCGGCATAGCAAGCTGTCGCGGCGACAATCGCGAGCTGCGGGATGGTTTGGCTTCCGAGATCGTTGAGAGCGCTGGTGCCGACAATCAAGCAAATGCCGGCGAGTCCGACGACGACGCCAAGGAACTTGCGCGGCGTGACTTGTTCATGCTTGGTCACGAGCCATGTCACGGCGAACGCAAGTACGGGCGAAGCCGAGTTCAGGATGGTGGCCAGTCCGGCCTCCACCGACCGCTCGGCCCATGCGATGAGAGTAAATGGCACGACGCTGTTCAGCATGGCCTGCACCAGAAAGCGTCGCCAGAGTTCCGGCTTGCGTGGGATTGAGATGCCGCGTACCGCAATCCAGGCGGCGAGCAGACACGCGGCAATGACCGTTCTCGCCGCAACAAGGGTCAGTGGCGGTATCGTTGCAACGCCGATCCGAATGAACGTGTAGGATGCGCCCCAAAGCGCGGAGAGCATCAGGAGCAGTGCGAGTTCGCGCGTTGAGCTTTTCGCAGAGGCGGCGATGCTGTGCATGAATGACGCGGAGGACGCTTGGCCTTCGAAGAAATAGACTCGCTGCCCCGTCGTGCGGCAAGCACTTATTCTGCAGCCGAGCGGAAGGCCGATATTTCGCTGTGCGTCGAACCATTGAATTCAGACAGAGCAGAAGTCTCGGAAGGCGACGACACGTTCGCGGCTTTACTCAGGGCCAACCATTGAGCTTTACCTAACTACCTAACACAACCAGACATGAACCAAACCATGTCGCCCCGGCGGAGGCCGGCGCCTAATCTCTGGCTATGAAATTGGATCCCGGCCCTGCGCCGGGATGACCCCAACATTCATACATGCTGTCTCACTCGGCTTCGTCTGGACCCAGGCAAGGGATGCCTGATCCGCGAGTTGATCCGAGTAGTGGTAGGGTTTGAGTTTCCCATCCCTGCGATAAATAGGAGGCTGCGAACATGGAGCACAGTGGCCGTTCGGCAACCACGCCGATCGTCAACCTCGACCAACTCGACACCGGGCGCGAAATGCGCCACAGCGACAGATTCGACGCCAGGATTTCGCCGGTCGGCCAGCGCGTTGGGGCGCGCAAGCTTGGCTACAACGTGACGACCGTGGCGCCGGGCAAGCGTGCATTCCCGTTCCATAATCATCACGCCAACGAGGAGATGTTCTTCGTCCTCGAGGGCGAAGGCACGCTTCGCTTCGGGCCCGACGTGTACCCTGTGCGCAAAGGCGATTTTGTCTGCTGCCCGGCAGGAGGGCCTGCGCATCAGTTCGTCAACACCGGCGCGGATGTGCTCCGCTACGTCGCCGTCAGCACGATGCTGGACACCGACGTTTGGCACTATCCGGATTCCGGCAAGTTCGGCGTGGTCGGTGGCCGCGAACCTGGAGCGCCCCCGGTGAATGCTTCGTTTCCTGCCCGCTTCGTTCCGGACGGCACCACCGTCGACTACCGGCACGGGGAATGAGTGCACTAAGCAAGGCTCCGGCCCGGCCGCCGCGCGTCGCCGCGATGCCTGACGCCTATCGGCTGATAGAAGCCTGAATCGCCCCATCTGCCTCAGCCACGTCTGACAGACGTGTCCAGTCTGTCCTACAGCAGCTTCAGGCTCTGCTGATTGTCATCAGGCGCGCGTGGACTGAGCATGGAGTCCGCGCCCTTATTGGCACTCCGGACCGGCCCCCTATGGATTTCGCCGGGTTGCCATTGGCGACAGGTTCGTCGGTTGTTTTTGGTCTCGCCTTCTACACGGTCACGCCGGCCATGCCGACTGAGGAAGACAATGTACGACCTCCGAAGATACAGTGCCTGACGCTCGACGAAAACCAGCCGCGGCTGACCCTTCGGCCGCTTGGGCGAGCGAATGGCCGTCGAAGCCAGCCGTCGACGCATGCCGACGTTGCCGGCTGTGGTTTCGCGCGACGCAGGGGGTTACAGGCGAGGGGTCGGAAAGCGCGACGTTGATGCTGGTCGGCGAGCAGCCGGGCGACGAGGAGGACATCGCCGGACGCCCCTTCATCGGTCCGGCGGGCCGACTCCTGCGCACGCTGCTTGAACAATGCGGAATCGATGCGTCAAGCGTGTACATCACGAACGCGGTGAAGCATTTCAGCTGGGAACCTCGCGGCAAACGCCGACTGCACAAGACTCCGGCGCAGCGCGAGATCGCCGCATGCCACGCATGGCTGGAAGCGGAGATCGCCACGCTCAGGCCGCGAGCGATCGTCGCGCTCGGCACGACTGCATTGTTCGCCGTGCTCGGGTATCGGGTCAGTGTGGGCGAGGCGCGCACGCAATCGCTATACCTTGCCGATGGAACGCGCGTGATAGCGACATACCACCCGTCGGCGATCCTGCGCGCTCCCGGGGCAGAGCACAAGGAGACGGTGATGCGGTTGCTGCGTGACGATCTGGTCACCGCGGCAAAGCTCGCCGGTGCCGCATCGACGAAGAGGTGATCGATGCGTTGGGTGGGCGCATCGTGTCGTCGAAATGACACGCAGGTCAGCCCTCCCGTGATACGACAAGGCTGACCCCAAGATACACGAACAGGGCGCCGACTGTACGGCTCAGCCAAAGCGCGAAGCGGTGCGAAGGATCGAACCGGCGCGCCATGCGGGCCGTCGACCAAACGAGGATCAAGTTCCAAACAGTGCCGTTGAAAACGAACACGACGCCCAGAAACAGGAGGGCGAGCGGCTTGTTCGACGTCCCGGGATCGACAAACTGGGGCAAGAACGCCAGAAAGAACAGCGCGACTTTCGGGTTCAGAACATTGGTAAGGAAGCCCTGAACAAATACGGTGCGCAGACTCGCGGCGGAGAGCGCCGGCGGCTGCGCCCCGATCGTCGGCCGGGAGACCAGCAGCGACATACCTACATAGACCAGGTAGATTGCGCCGAGCCACTTGACGATCGTATAGGCGATCGCCGAGGCTGCGAGCAGGGCCGACAAGCCAACCGCTGCGGCGAGGGTATGGACCCACAATCCCGCAGCGATTCCCAGCGCGGCAACCGTGCCACCGCGGCGACCTTGTGACACCGTGCGGCCAAGTATGTAAAGCATGTCCGGTCCCGGCGTGATGTTCAGGAGCAGCCCGGCCGCAACGAACATTGCGAGATCGGTTGTTCCAAGCATGGAGCTAGCCGGCCAAGTCAAGCGGTCGCCACGGGCGCGCCCGAGTCGAACGTGATGCTCTTCGCAAGGCGGCGCTCACAGCTTCGTCGTCACCAGAACGCGCCCCCTGGCGCCGACGGCCGTTTGGCCGTCTGCCCCCTTGATGCGGCCCCGCAGCTCCACGATGTCTTCGCAAAGCTTTGCGTTCGGTGTTACCCGAACGACAAGCCACTCCAACACGATGGTTTCGTCTGCATATACGGGTCGGCGAAAACGCTGCCAGAACTCCAGGCCGAGCATCGCTCCGCGTTTGGAAAAGTGCGACGCAGTCAACGCCAAGAGCAAAGCTGTGGTATGGGTGCCGCTTGCGATGAGGCGACCGTATCTTGTCCGCGCCGCAAATGCCTGGTCGTGGTGTATGGGATTGTCGTCGCCCACCTTCCGGGCAAACTCTGCAACGGACGCTGGCGTCAGCACAGCCTTGGAACAGAACCGCTCGTGCGATCGAACGCTCAATTTGCACTCCATCCATTGATCTTTACCAATTGATCGTCGCCCCGGCGAAGGCCGAGGCCCAAGTTCGTTTTTCGCCGGATACCGACTTGGATCCCGGCCTTCGCCGGGATGACGAACAGGGCGCATGGGCTGCGCGCTCGTCACCCATACGTCTGCTTCTGGCGCCAAACCAGGTTGGGTCGTCCAAGCAAGGCTTACCTGCGAATGGCATTCTGTCGAGCCTTGCTCAGGGAGGCAAACGCCTTCTGATACGACCACTCAACCAACTTTTTCAGATACGACGCAGGAAAGCTTTGCACGTTGACGATTGTGACCCAGCAAAAGCGTCCCCTGTATCTGGCTGGCTTGACACCCGGAACGTCCGTCAACTCGATAAATCGATCAGGCGCGACTCGCGTACTGAAACGCCACCTTTCCGGGTGGCTGGTCTTGAAATAGGCGAACTTCTTCCCGCCCACGGAATAGACCAGAAAGTTGCTAGGCTCGCCATATAGAGTTTCGGTGGCACTGGGAAATCGGCGGCAGAACTGCTTCAGCTGCGGGACGTCCATGAGCGCAGTGCCAGCACTCCGACGCTGAACCACCGGCCCTTCAGAGCCTACTGACCCGACGCTGGCGCCAGGCCGGCCTTCAGGATCGTCGGCGCCGCTTCGGGCGATGCGAGGAAGCGGAGCAGCGCGACGCGCCGCGTCCGGCTGCCGGGCCGCGCTGGTGATCGCTCCCGCGAAGGAGAATCCGGGCTGGAGCTCGGCCGGAATCGCGCCGACGAAGGTCACACCAGGGACGTGTATGAGCTCGCTGACCTGCTGAAAGCCGATCTCCACCTCGCCACGCGCGACGACCGCGGCCACCGGTTCGCCGGACGGCGGCCCGCGCACCTTTCGACTCTTGCCTGCCACCTGGTCCGCGACGCCGAGCTTCGCGAACAGCGTGGTCGACAGATAGGTGCCGCTGCCGCTGTCCGAGTAGCGCGATGGACTTCGCCGCAAGCAGCGTGCTCCGGAACGCCTCGACGCTGCCGATGTCCGGCTTCGCGGCCCCGGCGCGCACCACCATGCCGATCTGCGACCGGGCGAGATCGACCTTGCTGCCGGCGCGCACCAATCCTCGCTTGGCGAGCTCGTCGGCGGCTGCCTCCATCCAGGATCACGACGTCCGCGGTCTCGCCTCGCGCGAGGCGGGTGGGAATCGCCTCCGGAGAGTCGCCCATCGATGGGCCGCGCGTCGTGACCAGGCGGTGGCCGCTCGCGCGCTCGAACGCCGGGCCCAGCTCGGCATAGACCTCATAGAAGCCGGCCGAGATCATCACGTGCACGTCGGCGGCAGACGCCGCGCCCGGGATCAACAGGGCGACCACGCCAAGCCTGGCTAACCATCGAGCGAGCGACTTCGAATTCATGGGTCTGATCCGCTCCGAGCCAGGCAAGTCAGTCGATATAGGCGCGCATTGTTCGCAACGCGTTCGCCTCGATGCGGAACTGCGCCCCGGGATCGTGTCGAGGTGGTTAGCCCGGGCCCTGACAGGGTTGCGAACGGTATCGTACCGTACGATACCGCGGCCGCGTCCGTCGATCTACGGTTTCATTTGCAGATAGTCAGCGCCTAAAGCGCCTCGAAATGCCTGCTCCCCGCGCGCGGTGAAGCCGACGACGCGTGAGTCCCTTGCGCGCCGCGCCCAGCCCAGCCCGATGATGCGCTCGAGCAGCGCGGTTCCGAGCGCACCGCCTAAATGGTGCCGGCGCTCGCCCCAATCGAGGCAAGGCCTGCAGACGGCGCGTCGCGTCGACGCGGCGGTGTTGGCGGCGTCGACACCAATCGTTGCGAACCAGCGGCGACCCGCTTCGGTCAGGCGCAGCCCATCGTCGCGCAGTTCGAACACGCGTCGCGCGATCATCGCCTCGTAGGCGAGCACGCCGAGTTCACCGGCTAGATGGTCGTAGCAGACGCGGGCCTTACGCAAGGCGGGCTCGCGCGGACTCGACCGCACGCGCACGGCGCCCGTGCGGAAAGCAACCCCCATCAGCGATTCGAGCAATTGGGCGACATCGCGGCCGGCGAGCCGGAAATAGCGATGGCGGCCCTGACGGTCGACGTTGATCAGCCCTGCCTCAAGGAGCTTGGCGAGATGGGCACTGATGGTTTGCTTCGTGACACCCGCGATACCGGCAAGCTCCGTCGCAGTGAGCGCCCGGTCTGCCATGAGCGCGGTAAGTACGTCGGCACGCGCGTTGTCGCCGATGAGCGCGGCGATGCGCGCGATGTTGGGGCCGTCTTTCATGGTTCGATGGTAGACGAACCATCCGCGACACGCAAGCGGCTATAGTTCGCAATATTCGCCAACAGGAGTGAGAGCGATGATCACCTGTTTCATTCGATACCAGATCGATCCCTTTCAGCGCGATGCGTTCCGGCACTACGCGGAGCAATGGGCGGAAATCATTCCTCGGTGCGGCGGCCACCTGGTCGGCTATTTCCTGCCGCACGAAGGAACCAACGACATCGCCTGGGGGTTGATCGCCTTCGATTCGCTGGCGGCGTACGAGGCCTACCGCACGCGAATCAAACGCGACCGGGAAGGGCGGGAGAATTTCGCGCTCGCGCAGGCCAAGCGCTTCATACTGCGCGAAGAGCGCACGTTCCTCGATGTCGTCGATAAGACCTTCGCGGTCTCCGCCAAGCTCGCGCAGGAGGCATCGTGATCGCCGTCATTTTCGAAGTCGTCCCGCGGCCGGGTCAGAGGGACGCCTACCTCGCCGCGGCGGGTTCGTTGCGGCAGCACCTGGAACGCATCGACGGATTCATTTCCATCGAGCGCTTCGAAAGCCTCACGCAACCCGGGAAGCTGTTGTCGCTGTCGTTCTGGCGCGATGAAGAATCGGTCAAGCGCTGGCGTAGTCTCGAGGCGCACCGAGACGTTCAGCGCGCCGGTCGACAGCACATTTTCGAGGACTACCGCCTCCGCGTCGCAAGCGTGATGCGCGACTACGGGATGTTCGACCGCGCGGCAGCGCCAGAGGACTCCCAATCCATCCACGGCTGAGGTACGAGGCTGCCAGCGACACGACCCCGGGCCCGTCGAGCGTTCGCCGGCTGGTGGCGGGAGCGCTCAGCCAGCGTTGCAAAGAAGGCACTGCGGCGCGACCAGCGCACCGATTGAGCCCCTTTTTCCTTTCAAATCAGCGTCTTCGCGCTATGATGCCTCATCGTGCCAAGATGGCAGCATCGGTGGCGTTCGAGCGACGCGGCGTAAAGCAGGAGCGTCGCAGCTACGAGGATCTCATGGGAGGCGAGATGAAGACTTTGCGAAGACTATGTTGTGCCGTATTGCTGGTTTTGTGGCTGCCCGCGCAGGCTGCGGTGTCGCTGCCCAACCTCACCGATCAATGGTGGGTTCCCTCCGAGTCGGGATGGGGGATGGCGGTATACCAACAGGGTGACACGCTGTTCATCGACATTTTTGTCTACGACGCGAACGGCAATCCGGTGTGGTTCACCGCCACCGCGGTGTTGCAGGGACAGCTAAGCAACGGTGACTACCTTTTCACCGGCGACCTGATCGCGACAACAGGCACCTACTACGGGACCGCCCCGTTTTCGGCGAGCGGCGTCACGCGAACCAAGGTCGGCACGGTGACGCTCGAAGCGCTCAGCCCGACCACCGCAAAACTCTCCTACACGGTCAACGGCGTCGCCGTGCTCAAGACCGTTTCACGGCAGCCCATCGTGCCGCTGGACATCACGGGTAACTACTTCGGCGGATTCATATTCAAGGCCTCAGGCTGCACGCCCGCGGCGCTCAACGGGACGATCAATCAGTCTTCAAACCTGTTGATCGGCAAGGTGGGGGACACGGTGACGACCTTCGAAGGCAACATCAGCGGTGGAAGCTGCAACTACAACGGGACGTTCTCGCAGGATGGGCACCTCGGCACCATCACCGGCAATTTCTCCTGTACCAACGGCGATAACGGTACCTTCGTCGCATCGGAGATCGAGGTCACCCGCTCGGGGATTTCGGGACAGTTTACCGGGCAGAGCGCTGCGTGCACCAAGCTGCAGGGCCAGTTCGGCGGCGTGCGCACGCTCGACTAAAGCTGGGCGGCCGCGGCCGAATTGGCTCGACAGGGCAGCGAGCAATCGCGGTGCGCGCGAAAGTGTTACGCGTGACGTTCGGTTACGGTCCTTTCGGCGGGAGCAACGGCGACGGTACCTGATTCGAGATCGGCTTAAGCGATTGCAGGTACGCGAAGATCGCCTTCAGATCCGAGCCGGTCATAAGCGCCAGCGACTGCCACGGCATTGGCGGCAGGATTGGACGCCCGGCGCCCAGGTGCTTGCCGGTGCGCATCGCTTTGATGAAAACGTCGCCCGTCCAGCCGCCAATCCCGGTCGCTTTGTCAGGCGTGAGGTTGGCTGCGTAGCTCGTTCCCCATGGACCAACCCAGGCCGTCAGGTCGGCATTGGTCATCGCGATCCACTTGTCGGGCGTGAGCACGCCGGCGGGCGGCGGCGGCAGTTGCACGCTGGCGGGGTGGCCCGAGAGCAGCCGCCCCCTGTCCGGTTGCGGTCCCTGCGGCGTCATCGTCTTCGGCGAGTGGCAATCGTTGCATCCACCGAGTATCGACAGGTACTCGCCGCGCTTGATCGCGGCCTTTCCGGCGTCGGAAGCCGCGGGCGCTGTCGGTGCGTAGGCAACGACCGCGGCGAGCGCAACACTCCCCATGAATCCGACAACGCGCATGATTCCTCCCGAGTTTGGCGCCGCGTAGTTTAGCGATCCGAACCGCGATCGCACAAGGGCGCGTCGATCAGCGTTGCCGGGTGCGCAGCGCGGACAGGCGCTCGCGCAGCACGGGCGAGCGCAGTGATGATTCATACTCGCTGCGCGAGTGCAACGCCGCACGATCGCCGGTGGCGATGGCGTCGAGCTGCCGCTTCATGCTCTTGACCGCCGCGGGTTCGCATTCGCGCAACGCATCGACATAGTGGGCGACCCTGGCCGGGAGTGCCGCTTTGCCGACCAACTCGGTCAGGAATCCGATACGCAGCATTTCGCTGGCGTCGATGGTCTGCGCGGTCAGGAACAGGCGCTTCGCCTGCGATGCTCCCAGCGCGGCTACGTAGCGGCGCAGGCCTCCCGGGTAGTAATGCAGTCCGAAACGCGCCGCGGGCATGAACATGCGCGAGCCGCGCACGCCGATGCGAAAATCGCAGCACAACGCGAGGTCGGTGGCGCCGCCGTAGACGCTGCCGTTGAGTGCGCACAGCGTCGGCAGCGGAAAGTGTTCCACGACGTCGAGCAGATCCTCGAAGCTGCGGTCTAGCCGGTCTGCGATGGCGTCGACGGTGAATCCTGAGCTGAACGTACGCCCGCCGGTGCCGGTGATGACCAGCACGCGCGTGCCGGCGGTGCGACGCACGGCTTCGAGGTGCGCGCGCAGCACGGGGATGTCATCGGGATCGATGCGGTTGTGCGCAGCCGGACGGGCGAGGCGGATCGTCGCCACCGCGTCGTCCACCGCCAAGATGGGTGCGCTGTCGGGCCGAGCCTTGGCCGTGCGTCGGGCGCGTCCCGCGCTCGAGCTCACGTGCGACTCGTCTGCGCGTTGGAGGAGGCGGGCGATGTCCCAAGCGGGTGCATGCGCGGGAGTCTAGCTCAACGACGGCGAACCGCGAAACGACACGGGCGCCCCGGGGCGCCCGTGTTGGGATGCAGCGATGCGTCAGACGCGGCGGCGATACTCGCCGGTGCGCGTGTCGATCTCGATCTTGTCGCCGGTCGCGACGAACAGCGGCACGTGGACTTCCAGGCCGCTCGCGAGCTTGGCGGGCTTGAGCACCTTGCCCGAGGTGTCGCCGCGTACGGCGGGCTCGGTGTAGGTGATCTCGCGCACGACCGAGGTCGGCAGCTCGACCGAGATCGGCTTGCCGTCGTAGAGCGTGAGCTCGCACGCCAGGCCGTCCTCCAGGTAGTGATACGAGTCGCCGATGTTGTCGCGCTCGACTTCGATCTGGTTGTATTCGCTGTCCATGAACACGTACATCGGGTCCTGGAAATACGAGTACGTGACTTCCTTGCGCTCGAGTTGCACCATGTCGAACTTTTCGTCGGCGCGATACACGGTCTCGGTTCCCGAGCCCGAAAGAAGGTTCTTGAGCTTCATCTTGACGACCGACGCGTTGCGGCCGGATTTGTTGAACTCGGCTTTCTGCACGACCATCGGATCCTTGCCGATCATGATCACGTTGCCGGCGCGAACTTCCTGTGCGGTTTTCATGGCTGCCTGCGAGATTGGGTCTATTAATCGGGTCTATTTGGAAAACCCAAAATTATAGCACTTTCCCGACCAATTCGACCAGGCGCGCGGCCAGATCGGGCATAGCCGCGAGTGTCTCGTGCCCAGGCCTGCGCGCGAACCGTGCAGCGCCGGCAGCGCACCGAGCAAGGCTGGCCAGGCCCGGGCGGCCGTCGGGCCGGCCGTTCTCGGTTGACCGCCAGGTCGATCGCCATTCCACGCGCGCGCAAAGTCGAGTTGCGCTGCCGCGGCCGCAGGCGCGAGCGCCGCGCCATACCGCGCGAGAAACGCCTCGAGCTTGGCCAGATGCGCGCCCTCGGCCTGCGGATAGGCATGCCAGACCAGCGGCCGCGCCGCCCACTGCGCGCGTACGAACGAATCCTCGCCGCGCACGAAGTTGAGGTCGCACGCCCACAGACAGACGGTCGTAGTCGTCCTGTGGTGACGAAGCGCGCACGGCGAAAGTACCAGACCGGCCACGGCGCAGCGACTCTCCCGGCCGTGCGAGTGTCGGCCCGCCCATGCGTGAGTTCCGACGTCGACCGACGCCTTCGGGGACGAAGCACGCGATTGCGCGATCGCCCTCGGCCCAGGCATCGAGCAGCGGCGGCAGCGCGGCGTTGGGGTAGCAGAACATCGACACGAGCAGCGCTCCCGGATCGGGCGGCGCGACGGCCAGCGATTTCCAGAGCGACAGGCGCGCCGACGGCTCGGCGAGGAACGCGTCGCGCTGGCCAACAATGCCGCGCTCTCGCAGCAGGCCGCCGCTCGCCGGCGTGAATCCCGGGAAGTAGAAATGCCGCGTCAACGGCCGCAGCGGTTGGCGCGATGCCAGGCCGTGACGCTCGTCGATCCACGGTTCGGCCGAGAGATATTCGAGGTTGATCCACACCGGTTGCACCACCGCCGCCTCCATCGCGTCGAGCAATGCCGGGGGCAGGCCGCAGCCGAAGGCCTCGATCACGACGTCAGCGGGTGCGTCTGCACGATCGACGGCGAACGCGCCTTGCGCGCCGAGCCAGTCGCGAACGTCGACACTGCAGACGCCATCCGGCGCGAGGCGCGCGAGCCGCGCGCGATCATCGACGTACAGGCGCACGGCGAGCGCGTATTCAGTGGCGAGCTGGCGTGCGAGCCGCCACGCGACGCCGACGTCGCCGTAGTTGTCGACCACCGAGCAGAAGATGTCCCAGCGCTTCAAGCGACGCAGTCCCATGGCAAGGCGCGCATTATCGCGCGTCCAGCCCCGCCGCGTGTGCGCCTTGACCGCGGTCGCGACTACACCTCAGACTGACGGCCATGAGCAAGCGCATTGCCGACACCCCCATCGAGCCGGCGGCTGCGGATCTCGTCGTCGATATCGTGTCGGACGTCGTCTGCCCCTGGTGCTACATCGGCAAGCGCAAGCTCGAAGCGGCGCTGGCCCAATTGCAGGCGCGCGAGCCCGACATCGCCACCGTGCGGCGCTGGCATCCGTTCCAGCTCAATCCCGACTTGCCGCCCGAAGGCATCCCGCGCACCGACTACGTCGAAGCGAAGTTCGGCGGCAAGGTGCGCGCAGCGGAAGTCTACGCGCGCGTCCGCGCCGCCGGCGCCGAGTCGGCATTACCTTCTGGCTTTCGATCGCATCGCGCGCCAGCCGAACACGCTCGAGGCGCACCGACTGATTGCCTGGGGACAGCAGCACGGCGACGCGCAAGGCGGCGGGCGATCTGGTCGAAGCGCTGTTTCGCGGATACTTCATCGAAGGCCGGCGTCTCGACGATCGCGAAGAACTTGTACGCATCGCGGCGGGCGCCGGTTTCGACGCCGAGCCGTCGCGCAGTTTCCTCGCGTCGACGGCGCTGCGCACCGAGGTCGAGAACGAAGATCGCGAGGCGCGCGGCACCGGCATCTCGGGCGTACCGTTTTTCATATTCAACGGCCGGACCGCGGTATCTGGCGCGCACGATCCGCCCACGCTGCTCGAAGCGATTTCCGCAGCACGCAGCGCTACGTAGGTGCGGCGTCCCCGGTCGGGTCGTCCGGGCCGCGGGCGCGCGCTGCAGCGTCTGATACCAAGGCGCCTGAAGCGAAGGTATTCGACGATGACGAACGCAACGGATGAACTGCACAGCAGGTTTGCCGCGCAACGCAGCGCATTCGACCGCGAGCGCGATCCGTCGTTCGCCGTGCGCCGTGACCGACTGCGACGCCTCGACGCGCTGACCGCAAATCACGACGAGCAGATCGTGGCAGCGATTGCCGGAGATTTCGGCACGCGTTCGCTCGCAGGAAACGCGCTTGGCCGAGTTATTCATGGTCAGCGCCGGCATCCGCCACGCGCGGCGCCACCTGTCGCGCTGGATGGCACCACGGCGCGTAACTACCCCGCTGTATCTGCAGCCGGGCAGGAGCCGCATCCTGCGCCAGCCGCTTGGCGTGGTCGGCGTGATCAGTCCGTGGAATTATCCTTTCCAGCTCGCGATGCTGCCGGCCGTCGCGGCGCTCGCCGCGGGCAACCGCGTGCTGCTGAAACCCAGCGAGTTGACGCCGCGTACGTCGTCGCTGCTCGAGAAGCTGGTGGCGCAGTATTTTGTCGCGGAGGAATTCGCCGTGATCAACGGTGGACCCGAGGTCGGCGAAGCCTTCGCCGCGCTGCCCTTCGATCATCTGTTCTTCACGGGCTCGACCGCGGTCGGCCGCAAGATTGCGCTTGCAGCCGCTGCGAACCTCACGCCGGTCACGCTGGAGCTGGGCGGCAAATCACCGGCGCTGGTGCATGCCGGTGCCGACCTGGCTATGACCGCGCCGAGGCTGACCACGGGCAAGCTGCTCAATGCGGGGCAGACCTGCATCGCACCTGACTACGTGCTGGTGCCCGCAGAACGTGCCGATGCGCTGGCAACGGCCATCGCCGCGAGCGCGCGCGCGATGTATCCGACGCTTGCGAACAATCCCGACTACACGAGCATCGCCAGCGATCGCCACCACGCGCGGCTCACCGCGCTGATCGATGACGCGCAGCGCAAGGGCGCGCGCGTGATCAGTATCAATTCCGGAAACGAGGTGCTGAACGCGAAACGCAAGCTTGCCCCGACGATCCTGCTGGACGTCACGTCCGACATGGCGGTGATGCACGAGGAAATTTTCGGACCGATCCTGCCCATCGAGGCGTATGCATCACTCGACGAGGCAATTGCCAAGATCAACGAGCGGCCGCGGCCGCTTGCGTTGTATGCCTTCGGAGGCGATGCCGCGGCGCGCCACCGCGTGCTGACGCAGACCGTCGCTGGCGGCGTTACGCTGGACGACACGCTCTGGCATTTCTGCAACGAGGACCTGCCCTTCGGCGGCGTCGGGCTGTCCGGTATTGGCGCGTATCACGGCGAACGCGGATTCCTGACTTTCACGCACGAAAAACCGGTGTTCACGCAGCCGCGCGTCGCATTGACGTGGATGCTGCAGCCGCCTTACGGCAAGCGTTTCGAGGCGATGCTGAAGTTGTTGAAAAGGATTGCCTGAATTGCGAAATCGAGTGACACCGTATGTATGAATGTTGACGTCATCCCGGCGCAGGCCGGGATCCAATTTCATAGCCAAGGATTGGGCCCTGGCCTGCGCCGGGGCGCCGTGGCTTGTGGCGGGTTGTGTCGCGTAGTTAGGTAAAGCTCAATTGCTGGCTAGCCAGACGCGCGCTCGAGTATTGCGCGTGCCCTGAGCACCACCGGACGGTCGACCATTTTTCCGTCGACCTGCACGGCGCCGTGTCCCGCGTCGACGGCAGCGACTACGCGGCGCGCCCAGTCGATCTCTTCGGCGCTGGGCGCGAATGCGCGGTGCGTCAGCTCGAGTTGCCGGGGATGTATGCACAGCTTGGCGGTGAAGCCGCAGGCGCGCGCAAATTTGAGATCGGCGTCGAGCTTGGCGTCATCGCCGATCTCCGGCGTCACGCCGGCGATGGGCGCGCCGATGCCGGCAACGCGTGAAGACAACGCCATCCGGCACGCAGGGTACAACAGCCCGCGCTCGTCGCCCGAAAGACCGACGTCGACCAGATAATCGAGCGTTCCGAAGGCGAGCCGCTGCACGCCGGGCGCCGCCGCGACGGCGTCGAGCGCGAGCACGCCGCGCGCCGTCTCGATGATCGGCGATCACCACTCCTTCGCTTGGCATCGCTGCAACACAGCGCGCGATGTCGACGGCGCGCTCTGCCTTGGGCAGCATCACGCCGCGGATGCCGCAGGCACGCACGAATTCGAGATCGGCCTCGAACCACGATGTCGCTGCGTCGTTGATGCGCACGACGAGGCTCGCGACGGAGCCACGCCTGCGCTTCGCACCACTGGCGGATGTGCTCGCGCGCCGCAGCCTTGGCCGCGGGGACGACGGCGTCCTCGAGATCGATGATCACCGCGCCCGCGCCTGCGGCCAGGGCTTTGGCGAAGCGATCGGGGCGGTCGCCTGGAACGAACAGATAGCTGACGGGCAACTTCATGCCGCGACTATATCGCCTTGTCCGCGCGCAGCCTGGCGATGGCATCGGCGGCGTAGCCGAGGTCCGAGAGTATGGCCTCGGTGTGCGCGCCCAGCGCCGGCACGCCGCCCGACGGCGGCGGATCACGCGGGACCGCACCCGGCGGCAGCAGCGCGGGAATCTTGCCCGCGGGTGAGTCGACTTCGGTCCAGCGCCGCCGCGCACGCAATTGCGGGTGTTCCCACACCGCTTTCATGTCGTTGACCTGCGCGTTGGCGATCTGCGCATCGTCGAGGCGGCGGACCACTTCTTCGGCGGACATGCGTGAGAATTCCGCAACGATCAGCGCCCGCAATTCGTCGCGCGCCGCGCTGCGCCGTGAGTTGTTCGAGAAACGCGGATCGGTTGCGAGCGCCGGCTGCGACAGCACCTTGGCGCAGAACGCCGCCCATTCGCGCTCGTTTTGCAGGCCGAGCATGACGGTCTTGCCGTCGCCCGCGGGAAACGGCCCGTACGGATAGATCGTCGCGTGACTTGCTCCAGTGCGCGCGGGCGGTGGCGCGCCCTCGTAGGCGTAGTACAGCGGATAGCTCATCCATTCGACCAGCGCTTCGAGCATCGAGATGTCGAGGTGCGCGCCGCGTCCCGTGCGACCACGTTCAAGCAGCGCGGCGAGGATATTGGTGTACGCGTACATGCCGGCGGCGATGTCGGCGATCGACAAACCCGCCTTGGCCGGCTCGTGCTCGCTGCCAGTTACCGACAGAAAGCCGGCCTCGCTCTGGATCATGAGGTCATAGGCTTTCTTGTCGCGATAAGGACCGTCTTCGCCGTATCCGGAAATGTCGCACACGATCAGCGACGGCTTGACCGCCGATAGCGCGCTGTACGACAGTCCGAGCCGGGCCGCGGCGCCGGGCGCGAGGTTTTGCACGACGACATCGGCGTGGTCCAGGATCAGGCGCTTGAGGATGGTCTGTGCTTCCGGATGCTTGACGTCGAGCGTCAGGCTTTCCTTGGCGCGATTGGTCCATACGAAGTGCGAGGCGAGCCCGCCAACGCGCTCGTCGTAGGCGCGGGCGAAATCGCCCACGCCCGGCCGCTCGATCTTGATCACGCGTGCGCCCAAGTCGGCGAGTTGCCGCGTCGCGAACGGCGCGGCGATGGCGTGCTCCAGCGTGACGACGGTGATTCCAGCCAGCGGTGTCATTGAACCGCCGGGTCTAGCGCAGCGTCGCCGTCGCGTCCATCGCAAGCGCGCCTTCGTGGTCGCGTATCCACAGGTGCACCGTGCGGCCGCCCGCGGCGGGCTCGCCGCAGACGGTGAACGGCATGCGTGTCGAACAACGGGTCGCATCGCACGGAATTCGAAGCGCGCCACTTCGGCGCCTGGCGATTGGCGGCGCACCAGGTCGAGCAGCAGCGTGGCGAGCAGCGGCCCGTGCACGATCAAGCCAGGATAGCCTTCGACTTCAGTGACGTAGCGGTGGTCGTAGTGGATGCGATGGGCGTTGAAAGTGAGCGCGGAATATCGGAACAACAACACGTCGTCGGGCACGATCCTGCGATGCCACGCGCAGTTCGCGGGCGCAGCGCGCGGGTCGGCTGCGGCGGCGCCGGATCTGGGGGACTCGCGATAGACGATGTCGTGGTGCTCCGTGAGCGCGGGCGTGGCATCTCCGCGCACGGAGATTTCGTGGCGCACCTTGACGAAGACCAGCGATCCGCTGCTGCCCGATTTCTCGGTGACGTCGGCGATGGTCGACCTGCGCGAAAGCTCATCGCCGATGCGCAGGGTCGGTGGAATTCCATCTGGCTGCCGGCCCACATGCGACGTGGCAACGGTACCGGCGGCAGAAATCCGCCGCGCTTGGCGTGGCCGTCGGGACCGACGTCGGATTGACGGTACAGCGGCAGGAAATACAGCCAGTGCCACAACGGCGGAAGTGGCGTCCCGGGCGGCGGACGCTCTACGCGGCCAGTCCAGCATCGCCGACAGCGCTGCGTAGGGTGTGGGCGTTGCGACGTCGTCTTGCGTTTCGCTTTTGCCGATCCAGCTGCGCAATTCCGACTGTTGCGCCGTGGTCATAACATCTCCTCGCCGGGTCGTCGTAGATGCGAATTCATTCGCACGCTACCGATTGTCCGGCCGCGGCCGGATGAGTTCGGCCCTACTTGGGCAGCTTGCCCTGCACGCCTTCGACGTAGTAGTCCATCTTCGACAGCGTCCGCGTCCTGATCACCTTGCCCGGCGGCCAGCCGCTCCTTGCCCTCGTTGTCCTTGATCGGTCCGGTGAATGGATGAAACTTGCCGGCGCCGATGTCGGCAGCGGTCTTGTTGACCAGGTCCTGCGTCGTCCTTCGGCACGACCGGATTGAAAGGCGCCATCTTGATCATGCCCTCCTTGATGCCGCCCCAGACGCTGTCCGGCTTCCACTTGCCGCTCATCGCATCCTGCACGGCCTTGGTGTAGTACGCGCCCCATTGATGCGTGACCGCGGTCAGGTGCGCATTCGGGCCGTACTTCGACATGTCGGAGTGATACGCGATGGCGTATGCCTTCTTCGCCTCGGCGGCCTGCACCACCGCCGTCGAGTCGGTGTGGTGCGTCAGCACGTCGGCACCCTGCGACATCAGCGTGTCGGCGGCTTCGCGCTCGCGGCCCGGGTCGTACCAGGAGTTGGTCCAGACCACCTTTACTTCGGCCTTCGGGATTGACGCTCCTCATGCCGCGCGTGAAGGCGTTGATGCCCATCACGACTTCGGGTATCGGGAACGCCGCGACGTAGCCGGCGATGTTGCTCTTGGTCATCTTGCCCGCGACCTGCCCGGCGAGGTAGCGTCCCTCGTAGAAGCGCGCGTTGTAGATGCCGACGTTGGTGTCGGTCTTGTAGCCGGTCGCGTGCTCGAAGTCGGTCTTGGGAAACGCCTTGGCGACCTTGAGCGTCGGATTCATGTAGCCGAAGGACGTCGTGAAAATGAGCTTGTTGCCGGACTGCGCCAGTTCGCGGATCACGCGTTCGGCGTCGGCGCCCTTCGGGGACGCTTTCGACGTACTTGGTGACGACCTTGCCGCCCAGCGCCTTTTCCATTTCCTTGCGGCCCTGATCGTGCTGGAACGTCCATCCGGCGTCGCCGATGGGACTCACGTACACGATAGCCGACCTTGAATGGTTCGTCGGCGGCGACGACTGCCGACGTGACCGATGCGCATGCGAGGACGAGCGCTGCGAGCAGCGCGGCGCGATGGCGGAACTTCGGCATTTCATGTCTCCCTGGTGGACGTGCACCCGCGGCCGAGATGGCCGACTGCTCGCGTGCCGCAGACTCGCCGCAATTCTACCCGTTCACGACTCAGGGTGATATGGCTTGCCCAGCGACGCGGGCGCGTTCAGGCGGATCGCGGTGGCGTCGCGCGAGATGAGCGCAAGCACGACGATAGTCGCGAGGTAGGGCAGCATCGACAGCAGCTGCGACGGAATCGTCGACACCCAGCGCCTGCGCCTGGAATTGCGCGAGCGTGACGCCGCCGAAAAGATACGCACCGGCGACCACGCGCCACGGTTTCCACGTCGCGAATACGACGAGCGCCAGCGCGATCCAGCCGCGGCCTGCGGTCATGCCCTCGGTCCACAGCGGCGTGTACGCGACCGCCATGTACGCGCCGCCCAGCCCCGCGCACGCACCGCCGAACATCACCGCGAAATAGCGGATGACGACCACCGGATAGCCGATCGCGTGCGCCGAGGCAGGCGACTCGCCGACCGCGCGCACGATCAGCCCGGCGCGAGTGCGGAACAGGAAGTACTGAACGCCCGCGAACAGAAGCAGCGACAGATACACGAACGGACTATGCGCGAATAGCAGCTTGCCGATGATTGGGAGGTCCGACAAGCCCGCGATCTCCAGCGGCTTGATGCCGTCGATCACGACGCTGACGTAAGGCAGCCCGATGAACGCCGACAGGCCGACTCCGAACAGCGAGAGCGCGAGGCCGGTCGCGACCTGGTTTGCCATCAGCGTCAGCGTAAGCAACGCGAACACGACCGACAATGCCGCCGCCGCAGCCATGCCTGCCAGCGCACCGAGCCATGGATGTCGCGTCGACGCGGCGACGATGAACGCGACGACCGCGCCGGTTAGCATCATGCCTTCGACACCCAGGTTGAGCACACCGGATTTCTCGACGACGAGTTCGCCGAGGGCAGCGAACACCAGCGGCGTGCCTGCGGCGAGCGTAAGCGCGAGCAGCGTCGCGAGGTGTTCCATCGGGCTAGGTGCCGGCCCTGAGCGGCGCAGGCTGCAGGTCGGCCGCTGCTTGGCGGCGCACGATTCTCAGCCGGTAGTTGATGAACACGTCGGCCGCGAGCAAGAAAGAACAGCAGCGTGCCCTGGAACAGGCCCGTAACAGCGGAGGGCAGCGCCAGCGCCATCTGCGCCGACTCGCCGCCCGAGGTAGAGCAGCGACATGAGCAGGCTCGCGAGCAGGATGCCGAAGGGATGCAGGCGCCCGACGAACGCAACGATGATCGCGGCGAATCCGTAGCCCGGCGAAACCGAAGGCAGCAGCTGACCGATCGGACCGGCGACTTCGCACACGCCGGCGAGGCCCGCGGTTGCGCCGCCGATGAGCATGCCGACCCACACCGTGCGCGTCGAGGAGATACCCGCATAGTTGGCCGCCGCCGGCGCGAGTCCCGCCACGCGCATCTGGAACCCGGCGAGACTCCTCGCCATGAACAGCCAGCCCGCCGCGACGATCGCCAGCGCAAGCAGGAAGCCCGACATTTAGCCGCGTCTCCGGAAGGAGGTTCGGCAGCAGCGCCGGTTCGTTGAACATTTTCGACTGCGGGAAATTGAATCCTTCGGGATCGCGCCAGGCGCCGTGCACCAGCAGCGACAGCAGCAATCCCGCGACGTAGACCAGCATCAGGCTCACGAGGATTTCATTGGCGTTGAAGCGCGTACGCAGCCACGCCGGAATCGCCGCCCACGCCATGCCGCCGGCGGCACCGGCAACGATCATCAGCGGAAGTATCCATGGTCCGCTCGACTCGTGAAACGCCAGCGCAATACCGCCGCCGCAGATCGCGCCCAGCGTGAGCTGGCCTTCGGCGCCGATGTTCCACACGTTGGCCCGGTAGCCGGCAGCGAGTCCGACGCGCGCATAGCATGAGCGGCGTCGCCTTGAGCAGCAGTTCGCCGAAACCGTAGAGTGTTTCCACCGGCTTGACGAAAAAGACGTGAAAAGCCTCGAGCGGATTCTTGCCCAGTCCGCGAGAACAGCGCGAAACCGACGACAAGCGTCGCCGCCGCCGCCAGCAGCGGGCGACGTCCACCCCATTAGCCGCGACGGCTCCGGTCGCGCTTCGAGCTTAATGCGCACGACCGGCGCCGTCCGCACGCTCTTGCGGGCGTGCGCCCGCGTCGGCGATGAACGCGCCGCTCATGAGCAGGCCGATCTGTTCGGCATTGGTGAGCCGCGTCTGCCTTGGCGGCGAGAGGCGGCCGCTCGCGATGACCGCGATCCGGTCGCAGATCTCGAACAATTCGTCGAGTTCCTCCGAGACGACCAGCACGGCAACGCCCTCGTCGCGCAGGTCGATCAGCGCCTGACGGATCTGCGCTGACGCGCCGACGTCCACGCCCCAGGTCGGCTGCGCCGCGATCATCACGCGTGGCCCCTGCAGGATCTCGCGGCCGACGATGAATTTCTGCAGGTTGCCGCCCGACAGGCTGCGCGCGGCGGCGTCGGGGCCGGGCGCCTTCACCTTGAACTTGTCGATGGCGATCTGCGCATACGCGCGCACGGCGGCGCTGCGAATGAACCCGCGGCGCGTCAGTTCCTGGCGGTGCGCGGTGAGCAGTGCATTATCGGCGAGCGACATCTCCGGAACTGCGCCGCGACCCAGGCGTTCCTCGGGCACGAAGGCGAGTCCCAGCGCGCGCCTGCGCGCGGCATCGAGCCGCGCCGACCGGCTCACCGTTGAGCACGATGGCGTCGGCGCGCTCGAGCGTGCGCTCGCCCGACAGGGCCGCCATCAGCTCCTTCTGGCCGTTGCCGGACACGCCGGCGATGCCGACGATTTCGCCGCCGCGCGACGTCGAGATCGATATCGACCAGGTCGGTGCCAAACGGATCGTCGGCGGGAAGCGAGAGATGCTTGACCTCGAGCGCGCCGTCCCCACGCGTGTGCGCAGCGCGATGCTGCGGATACGGCAGGTCGCCGCCGATCATCAGCCGCGCCAGACTCGAGGAAGTCTCCTGTCGCGGGTCGCAGGTGCCGGTGACCCGCCCCGCGCGCAGCACAGTGGCTGTCTGGCACAGCGCGCGAATCTCGTCGAGCTTGTGGCTGATGTAGAGGATCGAGCAGCCTTCGGCGGCGAGCCGCCGCAGCGTCTCGAAGAGCTTGGTCACCGCCTGCGGCGTAAGCACCGACGTCGGTTCGTCCATGATCAACAGTTGCGGCTGCTGGAGCAGGCAGCGCACGATCTCGACGCGCTGGCGTTCGCCGACCGACATCGAGTGCACATGGCGGCGCGGCTCCAGCGGGAGCCCGTAACGTTGCGACACGTCGCGAATGCGCTCTGCCAGGTCAGTGCCTGCCGCCTTGGCGTCGAGCGCGAGCGCGATGTTTTCGGTGACGGTAAGGGTCTCGAACAGCGAGAAGTGCTGGAACACCATGCCGATGCCGAGGGAGCGCGCGCGCGCCGGATTGGCAATGGTCACGACCTTGCCGTTCCAACGGATCGTGCCCGTGTCGGGCTTGACGACGCCGTAGATGATTTTCATCAGCGTCGACTTGCCCGCGCCGTTCTCGCCGAGCACCGCGTGGATCTCGCCGGGAAGAACGCTCAGATCGACGTCGGCGTTGGCAACAACCGAGGGATAGGCCTTGCCGATCCCCGACAGCTGCAACCGCGGAACGGATGCTTCCATTCCGCCGATTATGCCGCAATCACGCGTGCGCGCGACGATCGCGAACGGCGCCGGAGGCTCCCTCACGCTGTTGCAGGACTTCCGCGGCGACGGCGATGGCGATCGCGCCTGGCTCCTTGCTGCGAATGACGGCAAGTCCGCTCGCACCGATGCCGATCGGGCACGTGATCCGTTTCAGTGCAGCGGCGGCGGTGCCACGCGCGAGGAGCTTGCGTTCGAACTGCGCGCGCTTGGAGACGGAGCCGATCAGTCCAAGGTAGCGGAAGTCGTCGCGGGCCAGGATGCGTTCGGTCAGGTCGAAATCCAGCGCGTGGCTGTGTGTCATCACCAGGAAATAGCTGCCGGCGGGCGCGTCGCGAACCGCATCCTCGGGCGCGTCGGTGGCGATCACCGTTGTGTTTTCCGGAATCGCGGCCGGAAAGTCGTGCTCTCGCCCGTCGACCCAGGTGACATCGCAGGGAAGCGGCGAGAGCACCTGCACCAGAGCGCGTCCGACGTGGCCGTTGCCGAAGACGACGACGTGGAAATCGCGATCGAGGACGCGCTCGATGTACCAGGCGTAGCCGCTGGCCGTCAGCAACGTCGGAGCCGCGTCGGCGGTGCCGAGCAGCGTACGCGCCGCGGCCAATGGCGCATCGCCCGGCGAGGTGCCGCCGATGACGCTGTCGGCAGTCACCAGCCAGGGCGTGGTCGCGCCAATTCCGACGATCAGCGCGCTGCGCGCGTGGCTCTGCGCGAGTTGTGCCGGCCACGCATGGGACGCATCCGCGCGCTGGAACAGCAGCGTCGCCACGCCGCCGCAGCACTGACCCAGACGCGCCGCGAGCGGGAAGCGCACCAGCCAGGGTGCACTTCCCGGCACCTCGGTCAAGGCATTGCGCGCGATGCGTATCGCTTCGAATTCGAGATGGCCACCACCGATGGTTCCGCGCAGCGTGGTCGCACCGACAACGATTTTGGCGCCGGGCTCGCGCGGGACCGAACCGCGCGCCGCGGCGACGGTGACCACCACCGCCGCGCCTTCCGCGGCCAGGATTTCCCGCAGATCGGCGATCCATCCGCTCATGGCCGGGCCCTTGCCTTCGCGCGCGGCGCCGCGCCGCGGCCGACACGCGCGCGCAGTTCGGTGACCGCGGCAAGGATCGCCTCGGCGGTCGCCGGTGCATCGAGGCGTGGCGAAACGCGTCCATCGCCGGCGCTGGCGACGGCATTGCGCAGCGCGTGGAACACCGACAGCGCCAGCATCAGCGGCGGCTCGCCGACAGCCTTGGAACGATGGAGGGTATCCTCGCGATTCGGTGTGCCGAAAAACTCGACGCTGAAGCGCCCCGGCCAGTCGCGGCACGCAGGAATCTTATAGGTCGACGGCGAATGCGTCATGAGCTCGCCGTTGTCGTTCCACACCAGTTCTTCGGTCGTCAGCCAGCCGGTGCCCTGCAGGAACCCACCTTCGATCTGGCCGCGATCGAGCGCGGGATTGAGCGAAGCGCCGACGTCGTGAAGGATGTCGACGGCGAGCAGCCGGCTCTCGCCCGTGAGCGTGTCGATAACGACCTCCGACACCGCGGCGCCGTACGCGAAATAAAAAAACGGCCGGCCGGAGAATGTCTTGCGATCGTAGTGGATCTTGGGTGTGGCGTAGAAGCCCGACGCACCGAGCGGGACGCGAGCGCGGTAGGCGAGCTGCAGGAACTGCGCCAGCGGCAGATCGTGGGCACCGGCGCGCACGCGGTTGGCAACGAGCGCGACATCGAGCGCGGACACGTCGAAATGTTTCGCGGCAAAGGCGACCAGGCGCTCGCGTAGGGTCCGCGCCGCGGCCTGCGCCGCCATGCCGTTCAGGTCGCTGCCCGACGAGGCAGCAGTCGCCGATGCGTTGGCGACCTTTGAGGTGTCTGCGGCAGTCACGCGCACACGGTCCAGCGACACGCCCAGTTCGTGCGCGACCACCTGCGCCACCTTGGTGTAGAGACCCTGGCCCATCTCGGTGCCGCCGTGATTGAGCAGCACCGTGCCGTCGGTGTAGAGATTGACCAGAGCACCGGCCTGGTTGTAGTGGGTCGCGGTGAAGGAGATGCCGAACTTGACCGGGGTCAGCGCGATGCCACGCTTGAGGATGGGGCTCGCCTTGTTCCAACGCCCGATTTCGGCGCGGCGTGCCTTGTAGCGCGACGACTTGGCGAGCTTCGCCACCAGCTCGGGCGTAACGTTATCCTCGACACGCATCGTGTAGTGCGTGGTATCGCGCGGCGGGTCGCCGTAAAAGTTGGTGCGGCGCACGTCGAGCGGGTCGACGCCGAGAAATTGTGCGATTTCTTCCAGGATGTATTCAATCGCGAACATGCCCTGCGGACCGCCGAAGCCGCGAAACGCGGTTTCCGAGACGGTATTGGTCTTGCAACGGTACGAGGTCAGGGCCACGTTCTCGAGGAAGTACGCGTTGTCGACATGGAACATCGCTCGGTCGTTGACCGGGCCGGACAGGTCTGCGGAAAAGCCGCAACGCGACGCGAGCACGAGATCGAGGCCGAGGATACGCCCGTCGCCGTCGAAGCCGACGTCGTAGGAGTATTGGAAGGCGTGGCGCTTGCCAGTCATCGCCATGTCGTCGTCGCGATCGACGCGCATCTTGACGGCACGACCGGTCTGGCGGGCGAGTATCGCCGCCACGCACGCGAACAGCGCTGCCTGCGACTCCTTGCCGCCAAAAGCGCCGCCCATGCGTCGGCATTCGACGGTGACGTCGTGCGCATGCATCCCGAGCGCGTGTGCCACCTGCATCTGCACTTCGCCCGGATGCTGCGTTGAGCAATGCACGAGTGTGCCACCGTCTTCCTTCGGCACCGCCAGCGACACCTGGCCCTCCAGATAGAAATGGTCCTGGCCACCGCAGCGCAGCTGCCCGCGCAGCCGATGCGGTGCCCTGCGAATCGCGGCGGCGGCATCGCCGCGCGCCATGTGTTCGGTCGGCAGAACGAAACTTTGCGTCGCGAGCGCAGCGTCGATGGTCAGCACGGCTGGCAGATCAGCGTATTCGACGCGCGCCTTGAGCGCGGCCTGCCGCGCCGCCTTCACGGTGGTCGCGGCGACGGCGAAGATCGGTTGGCCGACATACTGCACCAGGCCGTCGGCGAGAATCGGGTCGTCGCGCAGTACCGGCCCGCAGTCGTTGACGCCCGGAATGCCGCCCGCAGTCAGCACGGCGACGACGCCGGGCGCGGCACGCACGGCGTCGAGATCGAGCGCACCGATCCGGGCGTGCGGACGAGTGCTGCGTCCAAGCGCGGCGTGCACGGTCCCGCGCGGCTCTACGATGTCGTCGACGTAGTCCGCCTCGCCGGTGACGTGCAGGTGGGCGCTCTCATGCTGCAGCGCCTCACCGATCAGACAGGGCGCCAGCGCGGGAATCGACGGATCGTTCATCGCGCGGTGTACTCGAGCACGCGCGTGCGCACGGAAGGCTCCCGCGTCTCGAGATAAAAGCGGCGCAGCAGGTTGCAAAGCGCGGCGCGGCGGTAGCCCGCGGAGGCGCGCATGTCGTCGATCGGCGTGAACTCCGCGGCCAGCGCGGCCTGCGCCGCTTCGAGCGTGGCCTCGTTCCAGTCGCGACCCAGGAGCGCCTGCTCGCACTTCGGCGCGCGGCGCGGCGTCGCCGCCACCCCGCCGCACGCGATGCGAACGCTCTCGATGCGGTTGGACGCCAGGTGCAGATGAAAGCACGCGAACACCGCCGAGATATCCTGATCGAAGCGCTTCGAGACCTTGTAAGCACGCGAACTCGGATCCCCGTTGCGCGCACGGGACCCGGATCGCCTCGACGATTTCGGCGGTGGCGAGCGCGGTCTTGCGATAGTCGAGGTAGAAGTCCTCGAGCGGCATCTCGCGTTGCGCGCTGCCGCGGCGCAGGAGCACGCTCGCGCCCAGCGCGATCAGAGCCGGCATCGAATCGCCGATGGGCGAGCCGTTGGCGACGTTGCCGCCCAGCGTGCCGGCGTTGCGTATCGGCACCGAGGCAAAGCGGGCCCAGGCTTCTGCAAGCACGGGATACTCGTCTTCGAGCGCGGCAAAGGCGTCGCTAAGACTCACCGCAGCGCCGATGTGCAGGGCGACAGGGCCGCGCTCCAATGCCCGCAACTCGCGCACGTTGCCAGTGTAGATGAGCGTGCCCAGCTCGCGGTGCTGCTTGGTGATCCACAAGCCGACGTCGGTGCGCGCCGGCGATGAGTTGCGCATCGGGATGCGCTTCGCGCAGCGCGCAGAGCTCGACGAGCGTGGTAGGCGCGTAGAACGACTGGCCGCCGTGTTCGTAGGCGAAGGTGTCCACGCGCTCGAGCGAGGCGAGCGTGCTGGCGAGCGTGCGCTCCTCGTCGCTCACCGCGCGCCGGCCGCGCGCATCGACGCCAGGACCGCGCCAACCCTTCGGGGCGGGCAGCGCGCCCATGCGCTGCGCGGCGTCGATGATCGGCCGGTAGCCGGTGCAGCGACAAAGGTTGCCGGACAAGGCGTCGTCGATCATGGCGCGCGTGGGCGCGCCCGCGTTCTTGTAAAGGCCGAACAGCGACATGACGAACCCGGGCGTGCAATAGCCGCACTGCGAGCCGTGACACTCCACCAGCGCGGCCTGAGCCGGATGCAGCGTGCCGTCCGGCGCCTTGAGGCTTTCGACGGTGACAAGCGCCTTACCGTCGAGCGTCGGCAGCAGCCGGATGCACGCGTTGACCGGACGCCAGGACAGTGAAGCGCTGCCGTTGCGGCGCTCGGCGACGACGACGGTGCAGGCGCCGCAATCGCCCTCGGCGCAGCCTTCCTTGGTACCGGTGCGCCCGAGGCGCTCGCGCAGGAATTCGAGCAGCGTGGTTTGCGGCGAGACATCGCGAACGTGCACGATTTCGCCGTCGATTACCAGGCGGATCTCCTGGTGCGCGTCGCTGCCGGCGGTAGCGTGGAGATCGCCCATGAGAAGGTCCGTCGCGCGCCCCGCGGCGGTCAGCCACGGGGCGCGCGAAGGATCCTTGAAGTGAGTGCTACTTGGTGGCGCGGGTCACGCTGGCGACGAGCTTGTCGGCACCCTTGGGGCGCGCGGTTCCACGAACCAGGATATCCGGCGGCAGAATGCCCTTCTTGTTGTAGAAGATCTCGTTCCAGTCGTTGGTGATGCCGATCACGGTGCCGTCCAGATTCAGGCCACCGTAGACACCCTTGGAGCGACTGAAGGCGACGAAATCCGCAACAACGTCGGACTTGGCGCCCGCACCTACCGGGCCGGCAGCCACGCTGGCGTCACCGCCGAGCTTGACCGACGTCGACAGCAGCGAGTTCAGCCCTTTTTCCGTCATCACCAGGGTCACCGATTCCGATACCGCGATGCCGGCCTGGAAGCCAACGCTCGCCGTCGCCATCGAGTAGAAGGCCGGGCCGAGCCACTTGCCGCTTTTCGGGTCGCGCGCGAGCACGACGGCACGTCCGCCCGAACCACCGAAGATGAAGCCCGCCTTGACCAGTTCCGGCGAGATCATCACCGCCTTGGCGCGGCTCAGGTTCTGCTGCAGCCACGTCATGTCGGGGTCGCGCAGAAAATTGTTGAACGTCACCTCGGCCTTGCTGATCAGCTTTTGCTGGTCGCTTTGCGCCAGCGCGGCGCCGCTGGTGGCGACGAGCATCGATCCCAGTATCCAGCCTGCTAAGTGCAAAATGCGCTTGCTCATGGTGCTACTCTCCCATTCATTGTTTCAGATGTGTTTTTTCCTGCCCCGGCATTATATGCCTGACCGGCCCGGACGGGGCAGCGCGGCGCTCAGCGCAGCAGCTCGAGTCCCTGGTCGGTGACCAGCACGCGGTCACCGATGCGAAACGGCGGCGAGGATATCTGCCGGATCGTGCCCCACGTTCCGTTGTCGTACTTGACCGAAATCTCGTAGACGACGTGCGTCTGCGATTGTTGTATGTTGTGGCCGATGTAGCCGCCGCCGAGGGCACCGAGGATCGTCGCTGCGGTGCGTCCGCTGCCGCCGCCCACCAGGCTCCCGAGGCCGCCGCCGATCAGGCCGCCCGCGATCATCCCAAGCGGGCTCGATCCGTCCTTGTGCTCGACGATTTGCCGGATCGACTCGATGGTTGCGGGACGCGCAGAGCTGACGCTGTATCCCGGTGGCTGCGCCGGCGCCGCTGGCAAAGACGCGCACGCTGCGGCGAGCATGGCAACCACGCGAAGACGGACCGCGCTCACGGCGAATCGACAGCGCTACCGGCTCAGGGGGCGAGCAACTGAATGCCGCTGTCCGTGACCACGACCCGGTCGCCGATGCGCAATCCGGTGGGCGCAGTCTGACGGATCGTGGCCCACGTGCCGTCGTCGTACTTGACGCCGATCTGGTAGGACACTTGCGTCTGTCCCTTTTCGACCTGGTTGCCGACGTAGCCCCCGCCGAGCGCCCCGACCACGGTTGCGACCGTGCGCCCGGTGCCTCCGCCAACGAGGCTGCCCAGCCCCCCGCCGATGAGTGCGCCGCCGATCATGCCCAGCCCGCTCGGGTCTTTCTGCTCGACAACTTCGCGCACTGACTCGACCGTGCCGGTGCGCGCCACGGGCGCGCTGACCACTTGGTAGCTCGGTTGCTGTGAGCATCCCGCGAGTGCAATCAGGGCGACCGCGGCAAATGATCGAAGCAGTGTGAGAAGGCGATGTGTGCGGTCTTGCATAGTGCGATTCCTATTCGGGTGTGCAATCGTTACTGCGGAATTGAGTTCAGCACATACATGGCGGCAAGCAACCCGCTCGGACGTCCGAGCTTGCCTAGCCACTTCATGAAGATCTGCTCGATGTCGCCAGAGAGGTAGATCTGCGTCAGTGCCTTGTTCACTTCGAGGCGGAACGCGGAATCGTTGCGCGGCACCATGAATGCGTACGGCTCGAAGGAAAGATCTTCGGCCAGCAGCGCGAACACTTTCGGGTCCTTTGCCTGCGCCGCGAGGCCAATGAGCTTGATCTTGTCACTGGCGAATCCGGCGACCGCGCCGGATTCGAGCATGGCGGCTCCCTCGACACCGTCCTTGACGCTGACGACCTTGGCATTGATCAGGCGGTCCTTGAGCATCGCGTTCAGGCGCGCCTCGGTCGTCGTGCCCGCGGTGACGGCGATCGACTTCGACGCGAAGTCGGAGAAGCCATTGATCGTCGAGTCGGCGCGGATCATGAAGCCGCCGCCGTCGACAAAGATGAGGTTGCTGAAGTCGACGTCCTTCATGCGTGTCTGCGACGCGGTCGTATTCGCGCATTCGAGGTCGGCCTTGCCGTTGGCGATCATGGCGATGCGATTAGGAACCGTGTCGACGACCCAATTGACCTTCAGGTCGCTGACGCCGATCGTGCGGCCGATGGAGGCGATGACGCGCTTGCACAGGTCGATCGAGTAGCCGTCGGGTTGATTGTTCGACTGCACGAAGGAAAAGGGCAGCGAGTCGCCGGAAAACGCCACGGTGATCGAGCCGGCGGCCTTGATCTTGGCCAGCGTATCGGGCGTGCGCTGCGCAAGAGCGGCGTTGGCCAGCAAGCTTGCGGCAACGAATGCTAGGAGCAGAATGCGTTTCACGTGATCTCCCGAGGATTGGAGGATCCGGCACCGCGGCCGCGACCGCGTTGCGGAAACCGGGCTCGAATTATAGCGCAGCCGCGACGTTCAAGCGCGCGCGGCAGGGCGCAGTGTGCGTATCGCGTGCTACACTTCTTTTGCCGTCGCACTCGCACGGCGAGGATATGGTGAGACGGCCGGGCCTGCCGCCTGGACATCGGATTTGCACGAGAGGAGCACGATGCCGGAACTGCGCCGCATCCACTTTATAAAGAACTGCGCGATTGCGCTGCTGCTCGTTGCGGCTGCGGGTACCGCTGCGGGTGCGTCGCGTACGCTCGACCGCCTACGCGCCGACGGCGTCATTCACCTCGGCTACCGCATCGGCGCCGCACCGTTTTCGTTCAAGGATCGCGACGGCAGCGTGCGCGGCTACAGCGCCGAACTCTGCACGCGCATCGCTGCGGCGATCCAGAAGCAGCTCGGGCTTTCCGCGCTCAAGGTCGAATGGTCCCCGGCTGAATGCCGCGGACCGCCTCGATGCCGTGAGCAAGGGCAAGATCGATATCGAGTGCGGCACGACGACGATGACGCTGTCGCGTTACGAACAAGTCGATTTCAGCCTGCCCATCTTCGTCGATGGTGGCAGCGTGCTCACGCGCGCGGATGCGAAGCTCAAGGAGCATCCCGGACTTCAACGGCAAGCGCATCGCGGTCATTCGCGGTACAACCACCGAGAGCGCGCTCAGGCGACAGCTCGCGGCTATAGGCGCCAAGAGCGAGCTGGTTCCGGTCATGGGCGCCGACGCGGGCCTGGCGCTGCTCACGAGCGGCAAGGTCGACGGCTATGCTGGCGATCGCATCGTGCTGGTGTCACTGCGCGCCGGCAGCGCCGACCCGTCGAAGCTCGCCGCTGCTCGACAGCGACTTCTCCTTCGAGCCCTATGCGCTGGTCGTGCGCCGCGACGACCCGGATTTCCGTCTCGCGGTGAATCGCGCGCTGGTCGAGATCTATCGCAGCGGCGACATCGACGACATCTTCTACCGCTGGCTGGGGGCAATCGGTCGCCCGAGTCCGCTCCTGAATTCGATGTTCTACCTCAATACGCTGCCGGAATGATGCACGCCCACGCGCTTCCGCTGATGTTTGCGATCGTAGCAGGGCTGTGCCATGGGATGGGACGCCGTTGGCTGGTGCTCGCGCAAGGCGAGCCGACGCCGGCCGCGGCGGCATGCGATCGCTGCGGCAAGGTCGAATCGATACGCGAGGTCGCGAACAAAGACCAGTGGACGCCTCTGGGTAGCAGCGTTCCGCGGTCGTCCGATCTGGGGGCGACGGGCGTCGCCGCCTATCAGATCGGCCCAGGCTTCAGTAACCAGGGCCAGGTGATGATCGGCGCTGCCGGCGGAGGCGCCTACCAGACTCGCGCCAAGCAGCGCAACAATTCGCGCTGGGAAATCGTGGTGAAGATGGACAACGGCAGCGCCCGTTCGATCGTCCAGAACTACGAGCCGCTGCTGGTCATTGGGCGATCGCGTACGGGTTATAGGAACGCAAATCGAACTGGTGCAGTGACCGCGCTCGCCAGCAACCTTGCCGCAGGGGGGCCCGCGGCGACGCTCGCCGTTTCCGATGCCGCCGACGGCACCCGCGTATTGCTCCTCGCCGGCCGGCTCGATGCGTATTCCATAGCCGGCGTTTGGGCGACAGGCCCGCGCCGCCGTTGGAGAGGCGCGCCGATCGGCGCGTCGTCATCGATGCATCGCGCGTCGACTACTGCGATGGCGGCGGCGTGGCGATGCTGGTCGACCTCCTGCGTCAGGAGCGATCGCCGCAGGCACCGGTGCGCGGTCCACGGTCTGCGCCCGGAATTTCAGACGCTGCTCGATCAGTTCGATCCTGTGGCGATGCGCGCACCGGCGGCCGAGCCCGAGGAGCGATCTGCGTGCGGTCGAGGAGCTCGGCCGCGCCGCGCTGATTACCTGGCGCGACATCGCGACGCAGGTTGCTTTCGTCGGCGAGACCAGTTCGGCGCTGTGGTTCGCGATCTGCAATCCGCGCAGCGTGCGCTGGAAGGACGTCTGGTACACGTGCGAGCAGGTTGGCGCGAACGCGCTGCCCATCGTCGCGCTGATCTCGTTTCTGCTCGGCGTCATCCTCGCGTTCCAGTCGGCGGTGCCGATGCGGCAGTTCGGCGCCGAACTTGTTCGTCGCTGATCTGGTCGGCCTGTCGATACTGCGCGAGCTGGGCCCGCTGATGACGGCGATTCTGCTCGCGGGCCGCTCGGGCGCGGCGTTCGCCGCCGAGATCGGTACGATGAAGGTCAACGAGGAGTTGAACGCGCTGACCACGATGGGCACTCGATCCGGTGCGCTTCCTGGTCGTCACGCGCATCCTCGCCGCGCTGCTGATGGTGCCGCTGCTGACGGTATTCGCCAACCTGATCGGCGTCCTCGGCGGCGCGCTGACCATGATCAGCTTCAACATCCCGATACTGACGCTTCCTGCGCGAGGTCGACAGCCTGGTCGACGTCAAGGATTTGCTCGCCGGGCTGGCCAAGACGCCGGTGTTCGCAATTCTGATCGCCGGAATCGGCTGCCTGCGCGGGTTGCAGACGCAGACCGGCGCCAGCGCCGTCGGCATTTCCGCAACGCGCGCGGTGGTCTCCGGGATCATCCTGCTGGTCGTCGTCGACGGCATTTACGCATTCATCTACTATCTGCTCGACATCTGAAGCACCGAACGCTCGAATGCCTGCCGATCCCATCATTCGCGTCGAAGACTTGAGCGCCGGCTACGATGGCAACGTTCTGATGCAGGACGTCAACTTCAGCGTCGAGCGCGGCGAGGTATTCGTCATTCTCGGCGGGTCGGGCAGCGGCAAGAGCACCCTGCTCAAGCACATGATCGGCCTGTACGAGCCGATGTCGGGCCATGTTCTACATCGACGGCGATGACATCGTTACCGCCGAGGGTGATGCACGCAACGCCATCCTGAGAAAGATCGGCGTGATGTACCAGAGCGGGGCGCTTGTTCGGCTCGATGACGCTGCTCGAGAACGTGCGCCTCCCGCTCGAGGAGTACACCGATCTCGACGACGAGGCGATGGACCTGTTCGCGCGGCTGAAGCTGCAAGCTGGTCGGCCTGGATGCCGTTCTGCGGGCACATGCCGTCAGAGCTCAGCGGCGGCATGCAAAAGCGCGCGGCGATCGCGCGGGCGATGGCGCTCGATCCGATGATCCTGTTCCTCGACGAGCCGTCCGCGGGCCTCGACCCGATCACCTCGGCCGAGCTCGACCAGCTCATCCTGCGTCTGGCGAAGAGCCTGCACATCACCTTCGTCGTCGTCACGCACGAGCTGGCGAGCATCTTCACCATCGCCGATCGCGTGATCATGCTCGACAAGCGGATGAAGGGGATCATCGCGGAGGGCGATCCGAGGGTTCTGCGCGAAACCAGCGACAATCCGTTCGTGCGCCAGTTCTTTCGCCGCGAAGCGGTGGCGGAGCCGGCGTGAACCTCGTTACGTATGAGCGCGCAGGCCAACTTTTTCAAGATCGGCCTGTTCGTCATCGGCGCGACCATTGCGCTTGTTTTTCTTCTGGTGATGCTCGGCGCCGGCAGGATATTCCAGTCGAAGATCCTGATGGAGACCTACTTCAACGAGTCGGTGCAGGGCCTGGAGGTCGGCTCAAAGGTCAAGTACCGCGGCGTGATCGTCGGCGAGGTGAAAAGCATCGGATTCACCTATACGACGCTATCAGCAGGACATCCCGATGTCCGATCGCCTGCGCTACGTCATGGTTCAGGCGACGATATTGCCGCGACTGATCGGCGGTCGCGCCAGTGCCGGGCGACCTCACGCGCAGCGAGACGCAGCAGGCCGAGATCGAAAAGGGACTGCGCGTGCGGCTCGCGCCGCAGGGCATCACCGGAACAGTCTATCTCGAGATCGACTATGTCGATCCGAAAACCAATCCGATTTTGCCGATTTCTTGGACGCCCGAGAACCTCTACATTCCCGAGCGCGCAGTCGACGGTCACGCAGTTCGTGGCCGCCGCGTCCGACATCGTCGAGCACCTGCGCAACGTCGACCTCGAGGCCACCATCGCCAACCTCAACGGCTGCTGGTAAATACCAACAAGCGGATCGAAGCGATCGATACTGCGCAAGCTTTCGCAGCGCAGCGCCACCGTGCTTTCGAAGCTCGGAAACCAAGCTCGACCAGCTGCCGATGGACAAGCTCGGCAAGGATGGCGCGGCGCTGCTCGCCGAACTGCGCGAGAGCAATCAGAAGCTCGCCGGCGTTCCTCGACGATCCGGCGCTGAAGCGGCTTCCGGGCTCCGCCGACGCCACGCGGCGGGTGCGCGAAAGCTGGTCGAGGATCCCAATCTCGCGAGCACGATCGCGCATCTGCAGCGTATCCTCGCGCGGCTCGACCGCATCGTCGGTGGCAGCGAGTCGGACCTGACGACGACGCTCGAGAACCTCCGCCAGATTTCGGACAACCTGCGCGATCTCACCGAGAACGCCAAGCGTTACCCGTCGGGTGTCTTGCTCGGCGAGCCGCCTCTGCCGGCGAAAGGTGCCCAATGATGCCGCCGAACTGCTTCCGGGATTCCATCGCCTCTCGCGTGCTCGCTGCGGTCATCGCCGTCACGCTCGTGGGATGCACCCTGTCGCGGCCGTCGCCGGTCAAGCAGACTTACCTGATCCAGGTGCAGCCCACGACGCAGAAGTCGGCGACACCGCGCCCGTTGACGCTCAAGATTGGGTCGATCCAGGTCGCGAGCGCATTTCGCGGGCGATCGTTGGTCTACCGCCTGAGCGATCTCAACTACGAGTCCGATTTCTACAACGAGTATTTCGTGAGTCCCGCCGCGATGATCAGCGAAGCGACGGCGACGTGGCTCGCCGCATCGGGAATATTCCGCGAGGTGCTGCCGGCCGGGGCCAACGCCAACGGCGATTACGTCCTGGAAGGCTTCGTGAGCGAGTTCTACGGCGACGACCGCGATAAGGGCAAGCCGGCGGCGGTCATCGCGGCGAAGTTCTTCCTCATCGACAACAGCAGGCTCAGCGGTGTGCCGGTATGGCAAACCGAGTTGGCCCAGCGCGTTCCGATGCAATCACGCAGTCCCGAGCACGTGGCCGCCGCGCTCAACGCCGCGTTGGCCGCGATGCTGGGCGATCTGACGGCCCAGCTCGCCGCGGCTAGTTTGCCCGCGCGCTGACCGCGGATCCCGCGCTGCCGCGTCACGCCGTCGTCAGAACAGCGGCACGGACTTGACGCGCTCGGAAAGCGGCGGGACGTTCGCGGCGCCCTCCGCCGTCGCCTTGTCGGCGATGTCAACCCAACCGCCTCCCATCGCCTTGTAGATGTTCACGCTCGATGCGAAGACCTGCGCGCGGACGGAGGCGAGCGTAAGCTCGGCGGGAAACAGCGACTGTTCCGCCTGCAGCACGGTCGTGTAGGACGTATAGCCGCCGTTGTATTGCAGCGTCGCAAGGCGCGCGTAGTCCTGCAGCGCCGCGACGAGCCGTCCTTGCGCGGCGACCTGTTCCTGAAGCTTCTGGTTCGCGACCAGCGCACTGTCGACGTCGGAGAATGCGTTCTGGATCGACAGTTGATAGTTGTAGAGCGCCGCCTGCTGTCCGCCCTCGGCCTGCGCTACCTGGCCGCTCACCGCGCCGAACGTGAAGATCGGGCCGGTGAGCTGTCCGGCGTAGTTCCAGACGCGCGCCGGACCCGTGAACAGCTTCGACAGGTCGGAGCTCGCACCACCGTATGCGCCCGTAAGTGAAATCGTCGGAAAGTACAGCGCCTTGGCCGCTCCGATCTGGGCATTGGCCGCTATAAGCTGTTGCTCCGATTGCATCAGATCGGGCCGGCGCTCGAGCAGCTGCGACGGAAGTCCGGCGGGCACCGTCGGCAGCGAAAGCTCGTCGACCGACTTGCCGCGCGGGATCGGCCCGGGGTTGCGGCCGAGCAGGATCGACAGCGCATTTTCGAGCCTGCGCGATCTGCGACTCGATCTGCGGGATCTGAGCCGCGGCAGTCTCGTACTGCGACTGCGACCTGCGCGACGTTCATCTGCGAGACCTGTCCGTATTGGAACTGCAGCGTCGAACAGCTTGACCGATTCGCCGTAGGCGCACAGGGTCTGCTTCGCGACCGCGAGTTGCTCGTCGAGACCGCGCAGCTGGATGTAGTCGCTCGCGACCGACGTGACCAGCGATAGGATCACGCCGCGCCGCGCGTCGTCGGTTGCCAGCGCGTTGGCGCGCGCCGATTCGCTCAGGCGGCGAATGCGGCCCCAGAGGTCGACCTCCCAGCTCGCCGTCAGCACCGCCTGGTACGCGGTCTGCGGATTCGGGCATGCAGCCGCGCGATTTCCGTGTTGGCTCCGGCCTCGGTCGTCGCGCACTCGCTCGCCAATCGCGGAGTAGCCGACTTGAGGGAAGAGCTGCGAGCGCGTCTGCGTGAACACGCCGGCTGCCTGTTCGACGTTGGCGACCGCGATCTTGAGGTTCAGGTTGTTGGCGAGCGCCTCGGCGATCAGCTGCGTCGAGCACCGGATCGTCGAACTGCTTCCACCAGTCGGTGTCCGCGGTGTCGGTAACGGTTTTGGCTCGAAGCGGAACGCCGCCGGCGTGTCGACTTTCGGGACGGACGTAGTCGGGCCCCATCATGCAGCCGCAGAGGAGCGCCGACGCAATGCAGGAGAGGGCGAGCTCGCGCATCGCATCTCAGTCGTCGTGTCGGCGGTGCATGCGGAGCACCGGCATCGGCGCCGTGCCGACCCCATGGGCCGCAGGCGGCGCGCTCGGCGGATCGTTCTCCGCCTTTCCGCGCTCGGCGAGCCGGTCGAACAGGTAGAAGAGCAGCGGCACGTACAACATCGCCAGCGTCGTCTCGCCGATCATGCCGCCGATGATGCCGGTGCCGATCGAGTGGCGTGCGTTGGCGCCCGCGCCCACTGCGAGCGCGAGCGGGAGGCAACCAATCGCGAAGGCGAGCGACGTCATGATGATCGGCCGCAGGCGCTGTTCGCCCGCGAGCTACCGTTGCCTCCATGATCGACTTGCCCTCGCTGGCGGAACTCGACCGCGGCCGAAACGCGCAGCACGGCGTTCTTCGCGCCCGAGGCCGATCAGTACCAGCAGTCCGATCTGGAAGTAGACGTCGTTGTCCAGGCCGCGCGATCCAGTTGGTGATGAGCGCCCCGAGGATGCCGAACGGCACCGCGTCATCACGGCGCCCGGGCAGCGTCCACGACTCGTACTGCGCGGCCAGCACCAGGAACACGATGATGAATCCGAACACGAAGGCGATCGCCGACGTGCCGCCGGACTTCTTCTCCTCGTAGGCGAGCCCCGACCAGGCGAACGTGTAGCCTGGCGGCAGCACTTCCTTCGCCACCGCCTCCATCGCTGCGATCGCCTGTCCCGGAGCTGTAGCCCGCGGCCGCGGTGCCGTTGATCTTGGCGGCGGTGAAGCCGTTGAAATGAGGCAGCAGGTCGGGACCCGCCACCCACTTCGTCGTGACCACCGATGACAGCGGCACCATCTGGTTCTGGTTGTTGCGTGTATACAGGCGCGTCAGATCATCCGGGCTCTGGCGGTATGGCGCGTCCGACTGGATGATCGACCCACCAGACGCGGCTGAACTGGTTGAACTGGCTGACGGTCAGCGAGCCGAACTGCGCCTGGATCGCGCTGTAGACATCCTGGATCGAGATGCCCAGCAGCGTGGCCTTGTCGCGGTCGACCACGGCGCGCAACTGCTGCGTGTTGGCGCGATAGGTCGTCGCGAGGCCGGTGAGCTCGGGGCGCGCGCGCGCCTTCGTCAGGAAATCCTGCACGACTCCGTCGAGCGCGACCGGATCGCCGCTCCCGGTGTCCTGGATCCAGAACTCGAATCCGCCCGTGGTGCCGATGCCCGGGATCGCCGGCGGCGCGATCGGAACGATTACCGCGCCGTCGATCAGCTGCGCTTCCTTGTAGAAAGCCGGTCAGTATCGCGCGCGCGTTCTGCTCTCTCGCGGACTCGAGCGTCTTGTAGCGTTGCATCGAAGTCCTTGAACGTGACGAAGAACGTGCCGGCATTCGTCTTGAATCCGCTGTCGAGCAGGCTGTACCCGGTGACCATCGAACGGGTCTCGTACGCCGGGGATCTTGGCGAAGATCGCGTCGACCTTCTCGGCGATCGATTGCGTGCGATCGAGACTCGCCGCTTGCGGCATGATGATCGCCGCCATCGCGTAGCCCTGGTCCTCTTGCGGCACGAAGCTGGTCGGCAGCACGTGGAACAGGTGCCAGATTCCGTAAAGGAACACAGCCAGCAGCACCAGGCCGCGAGAGCGCGCGCGATCACCCATTCGACCGCGTGGCCGAAGCCGCGGGTCGGCGTCGACCTGGCGGTTGAACCAGGCGAAGAAGCCGCGCTGCGGCGACGGGTTATGCTTGAGCAGGAGCTGCGCACATCGCCGGCGTCAGCGTCAGTGCGATGAACCCCGACACGGACACCGATACGACAATCGTGAGCGCGAATTGCTTGTAGAGCTGGCCCGTGGTGCCCGGCAGGAACGCCGCCGGGATGAATACAGACGACATGACCAGCACCACGGCCACGAGCGAGCTCGCGATCTCGTTCATCGACCGTATCGTGGCTTCCTTGGGTTCGAGGTGGTGCTGCGCCATGTTGCGCTCGACGTTCTCGACGACGACGATGGCGTCATCGACCACCATGCCGATGGCAAGGACCAGGCCGAACAGCGTGAGCAGGTTGATCGAGAAGCCCAGCGCCAGCATTCCGGCGAACGTCGCGATCAGCGAGACGACGATCGCGACGCTGCAGATGATCGTCGTGCTGAAGCTCTGCAGGAAAAGGTAGACGACCAGGACCACCAGTACGATGGCTTCGACCAGCGTCTTCAGAACTTCCTTGATCGACAGGCGGACGAAATCGTTGGTATCGAGCGAGATCACGTAGTCCATGCCTTCGGGAAAGCGGGATTTCATCTGCTCGAGCTCTTGCGCGAACAGCCTTCGACACGATGAGGCCGTTGGCACCCGGCTGCTGGTACACCGCGATGAATGTCGCCGGGATGGCGTTCAGGCGCGTGTCGACGATGTACTGCTGAAGGCCGATCTCGGCACGGGCAACGTCACCGACCCGCACGATCGCGCTGCCATCCTGGCTCGCCCGCAGGATGATGTTCAGGTACTCGCGCGGCTCCGTGTACTGCGCCTGCGTGACCACGGGAAACGTCAGTTCCACGGCGCTCGCATTCGGCTGCTGGCCGATCTGGCCTGCTCCGAAGAGCTGGTTCTGTTGACTGATCGCGTTGGCGATATCGGTCGTCGTGATCCCGAGCGACGCCATGCGGTCAGGATTCATCCAGATGCGCATGGCCTGGTTCGGCACGCCGAGGATCTGTGCCTGCCCGGCCCCCTCGACACGCTTCAACGCGTCGAGCACGTACACGTTGGCGTAGTTGGCGACATAGTTCGCGCTGTAACGATCGTTCTTCGCGAACACCGCCACCAGCATCATGATCGAGGACGATTTCTTCTGCACGCTGACGCCCTGCTGAACCACGGCGGACGGCAACTGGGGCATCGCCAGGTTGACGCGGTTCTGCACCTGCACCTGTGCGATATCCGGATTGGTGTCGAGCGAGAAATAGACGGTCAGCGTGAGTTGCCCCGTCGAGGAGCTGGTCGACGACATGTACAGCATGTTGTCGACGCCGTTGATCTGCTGCTCGATCGGCGAGGCAACCGAGTCGGCAAGCGTCTTCGAGTCTGCGCCAGGATAGGTGGCCTGCACGGTCACCTGTACCGGCGTGATCGTCGGATACTGCTGCACCGGCAATGCAGTCATGGCGACGAGTCCCGCGATCACGATGATGATCGCGACAACCGCGGCGAAGATCGGACGCTCGATGAAGAACCGGGAGAACATGACGCGCGCTTGCCAGGGCTCTACGACCGGACGATGATGTCGACGCGACGTGCTTGCGCGTCGTCCTCACCACCGGTGACGTCCGCTGGCGGCTGCAGACGGATCCGTTCTGGAGCGACCCCAAGCTTCACAAGCGCGTCACGGACGACCGCTGCGCGCCGCCTGGCAAGCTCCACGTTGTTGCCCGCGGCACCGGTCTTGTCTGCATATCCGGTTATGAGTATCTGGGTGCCGATCCCCATCACCTGGGCCGCGGCCATTCGGAGCATGCGGTTCGCCTCGGCGTTCAATGTTGCCTGCCCTGAGTCGAAGTAGATCGACGTGTTTGGAGACGCTGCTGCGACGCGTGCGACCGGCGCGCCCTTGGCGCCGCTGGCATTCGCAGCACGTGCCGTGTCGACGCCATGCGCGACGTAGGGAGTCGCCTTGACCGTCGTGCCCTGCGTAAGACGGATGCCGCCATCGACCACGACCTGCTCACCAGCCTCGAGCCCTTCGGAAACGAACCAGCCATCGTTTCCCTGCCACTCGCCGACGATGACGGGTCGCTGCTCGGCCTGATTCTGCTTGTTGATCACCCAGACAAAATGACCCTTGCCACTTTGCTGCACTGCGCGCTGCGGCACAACGATCGCGTTTGGCCGCGTCGCGCCGCTGAGGCGAGTACGGACGTACTGGTTGGGCCGCAGAACACCGGCGGGATTCTCGACGGTGGCGCGAAGCATGAACGTGCCCGTCTGCGCGCTGAACGAGGGGTCGGCGAACGTGATCCGGCCCGTAAACGGAAAGATCGTGCCATCGACGAGCTCGATCTCGACGACGAAACGCCCGCCTTCGGGCATCCTAAGTGTGCCGGCCTTGATGTCAGTGCGGATGCGCTCCAGCTCGTTCTCGGAGACACTGAAATTGACCCAGATCGGTGTCAGCACGGAAACGGTGGTCAGCTGCGAGTTCTGCGGATTGAGGTACGTGCCGTCCGGGACGGCGGCGAAGCTGGAGACACCGGTGACAGGCGAGGTAATCGTTGTATAAGAAAGGTTGAGCTTCGCCTCCTCGAGCTGCGCCTTGGCTTGTTCGACCGCTGCGCTGGCCTGCTGGAACTGGCCCGTGGCGTCATCGAGGTCCTTCTGCGACAGCGCGTTCTGCTTCGCGAGCGGCACGGTGCGATCGAGGTTCGCCTTCGCCGTCTGCATCGCCGCCTGCTGGCGTTGCAACGCAGCGGCGTACGCGTCGACCTGCGCCTGGAACGGCTTCTGGTCCATCTGGAACAGGACTTGTCCTGCCTTCACGACGGAACCCTCGACGTACATGCGCTTGTCGAGAAAACCCGACACACGCGCCTGGATGTTCACCGCCTGCGAGCTCTGGGTTTGCGCGACGTACACCGCGGTGACCGGCGCATCCTTGCGTTCGACGGACATGACCGTGACACCCACCGGCGTCTTCTCCGCCTTCGGTGCTTCCTTACCGCAACCGGCAGTGAAAAGTGCCGCCGCGACAAGGGTGGACAAAGCGGTTGCGTGCAGGAACGGACGCGTGGAAAGACTGTGGAGAGGAGTCATTGGCAGTCCGCCTGGGGAAGGAATGCGCACGGGCCGCGCGTTGATCCACTGCGCCGCTGCGGGAATACCTCTTTTTTACCGCAGCCGCAACGGTTTGTCGACAAGCCATCGCCAATGCCAAACTGAGCGCAGGCCGCGGCTCATGCATGCGACCTGACAGTGGGGGTTCGCCAGTTCGAACGCGCGCCGCATCCACGCGTTTGCGCGCGGCCGGTTCAGCGAGCCACGACCGCAGTCATGTCGTGCTGTGAAGTTCCGGTGATCCTGACCCTCGTGAATTCACCGACGCCAAGCCCGTCACCATTACGGATGCGCACCGTGCCGTCGATCTCAGGCGCGTCGGCGGGACTGCGCGCGATCGCTTCGCCGGCGTCGACAGCGTCGATAAGCACGGTCAGGGTCTTGCCGATCTTCGCGCGCAGGCGCGCGCCGCTGATCTTCGCCTGCGCCTGCATGAAGCGCGAACGCCGCTCCTCCTTGATCGACTCCGGCACCGGATTTGGCAACGCGTTCGCTGCTGCGCCTTCGACCGCCGAGTAGGCAAAGCAACCGACGCGATCGAGCTGTGCTTCATCGAGAAACTCCAGCAACGCTTCGAATTCGCGCTGGGTCTCGCCGGGAAAGCCGACGATGAACGTCGAGCGAAGGGTCAGCTCGGGGCAAGCCGCTCGCCACGCGCGTATGCGCTCGAGATTGTTCTGCGCGTTGGCCGGACGCTTCATCAATTTGAGGATCCGCGGGCTCGCGTGCTGGAAGGGCACATCCAGATACGGCAGCACGCTGCCGCCCCCCATCAATGCGATTACCTCGTCAACGTGCGGATACGGATACACGTAGTGCAGGCGCACCCAGGCGCCGTATTCTCCTGCCAGCGCACCGAGTGCGGCTACCAGCTCGTTCATGCGCGTTCTCAGCGGCCGCCCGCGCCAGAAACCCGTGCGATAGCGCACATCGACGCCGTAGGCGCTGGTGTCCTGTGAGATGACCAGCAACTCGCGTACGCCCGCTTTGAGCAGGTTTTCGGCCTCGATCAGCACTTGGCCGATCGGCCGGCTGACAAGGTCGCCGCGCATCGACGGAATGATGCAGAAGCTGCACCGATGATTGCAGCCCTCGCTGATCTTCAGATACGCGTAGTGCCTGGGTGTCAGCTTGATGCCCTGCGCCGGCACCAGGTCGACAAAGGGATCGTGCGGCTTAGGTAGATGAGCGTGCACCGCCGCCATCACCTCCGGCGCGGCGTGCGGACCGGTGACTGCGAGCACCTTCGGGTGCGCCGCCTTCACGAAGGCGCCGCCGTCCTTGGCGCCGAGGCAGCCGGTGACGATGACCTTGCCGTTCTCTGTCAGAGCCTCGCCGATCGCGTCCAGTGATTCGGCCACCGCGGCGTCGATGAAGCCGCAGGTATTGACTACAACGAGGTCTGCGCCGGCGTAGGTCGGGGCGACCGCATAGCCCTCGGCACGCAGCTGCGTCAGGATCTGTTCCGAATCGACCAGCGCCTTGGGGCAACCCAGGGACACGAATCCCACGCGCGGCCCGCTATCGTCGTAGCGTTTCATGAGGTCGGCTGGCGCAGTCGCGCCGCGGCAAGGGCGTTACGCTGCAGTGCAGCTTGTGCGCCGCTTCGCGCTCTTGACGCGCATCAGCGCTTTTTGTCGTCGTCGCCCGAGATCGGCTGCGTCGCGCCGAAGGCGGGGAAAGGGAATGCCGTGAACAACCCGCGCGTCTGGTCCTGCATGCGTTGCTGCATGTCCATGAACAGCTTGGCGCTCTGCTCAAGATAGTTGCCGAGCATGCCCTGCATCGCCGGCGCCTGCATCTGCAGGAACTGCTTCCAAAGGTCGGGCGTGAGCATCATCTTGTCGCCGTAGATCTGCTTTGCCTGGTCCTGCAGCTTCGCCTGGATGGTGAGAAAGGCCTTGACGTTCTGCTCCATGTAGTTGCCCATGATGCCCTGCAGCGCATTGCCGTAGAAGCGGATCATCTGCGAGAGCATCTCACTGGAGAACATCGGCACGCCCGCAGACTCTTCTTCGAGAATGATCTGCAACAAGATGGCGCGCGTGAGATCGTCGCCGCTCTTTGCGTCGATGACCTGGAAGTCGACAAATTCCAGAACCATCTGCTTGACATCGGCGAGCGTGATGTATCCGCTGTTAGCCGTGTCGTAGAGGCGGCGGTTCGGGTACTTCTTGATCACGCGAACGGTCTTGCTCATAGATGACTCCTCGATCGAGGCCCAAAGTATAACTTACTGATTTATTTGGCCGTTTGAAATGATCCCACGGCGGCCTGCGGGTCCATTGGTGCGGCGCACAAAAAACCTCTTGACTTGGCGCGCACCCCACCCCATAATTCGAATTGTGCAGTGCAGCAAATGAAGTGCGGACCCATCGTAGCACAGCAGCAAATGTCGCATGGGGGCCGCGCAGTGCAGTCGACGAAGGAGGACCCGTTTAGGGTCCTAATCTACCTCAACGGGAAGGAATACCATGTACAACGCAACGGAACAATTCGCTGAAATCAACAGGGCTGGCTACGACAACGCAGTCAAGCTTGCCGAACTTTCGCTGGAAAAGGCCGAGCGCCTTGCCAAGCTCAACCTCCAGGCGGCCAAGGTCGCGCTGGAGCAAGGTGTTTCGTCGGCCAATGCGGTCGCGGGCATCAAGGACGTGCAGCAATTCGTCGCTGTCCGCGCCAAGCTGACGGAAGCTGGCGTGCAGAACGCGCTGGGCTATTCGCGCGGCGTTTACCAGATCGCGTCGGAAGCGCAGGCTGATTTCTCGGCGCTGGCCGAAGAGGCCTGGGCGAGCTACACCAAGGGCGTCGCGGCGTGGGTGGAAAAGGCGGCGAAGAACGCGCCTGCCGGCTCCGATGTCGCCGTTACGGCGCTCAAGTCGACGGTAGCTGCGACGACCGCTGCGTTCGACCAGTTCTCGAAGGCCACCAAGCAAGTCGTGAGCTTCGCCGACGCATCGATGCGTGCCGCGACCGCGAATGCCGCGAACGCCGCCAAGGCCACGACCACTAAGGGTCGCAAGGCTGCGTAAGGCCTTGTTCGCACGGGTCCCGGGCGGCAAAGGAACTTGAAAGCCCGGGAAGCGGTCCCAACATCGTAGTTGATGGCTCCTTCTGTATCATTTTCCTCCTCCTAAATGATACAGCCTCAGCCCCGGCAGCAATGCCGGGGCTTTTTTCTGTGCGCCTGCCAGGTGCGCATTCATCCCAAGCATTCGCCCGCGCGGAGTTGGCACGCACGGAAATCCCCGAAGGCAGGCAGGACCGGGCAAGCGGCGGGAGCATAGAAAAAAAGGGGCCCACCGCCAGTCGCAGTTCTTTTTTGTATCTGTTCATTTCAGCTTGTTTCAACCCGCACACCACTGATGCACCATCTACGCTCGTCAGGTCGCCGCAAGGCTACGCTGAACGAGTCCGGCATGCAGTCAGTGTCAACAGCAAGGCGTCCGTGTCGATGTAGGGGATAGTCGGCCTAAGACGCCGTTCCCGAAGGAGGAGTGTTCATGAATTGCCTCAAGCTACAAAGCGGCAGGTACGCGGCTACGCGCCGCGGCGGTTTCAAGGTGATGATCGACGAGAAATGCGGCGCATTGAACAAACGCGGCTTGCTTCAGCAGGCGGTGGCAGCGGCATTCGCGGCAGGCGCGCTCGTTGCAGCGTCCGCGACGGATGCGCGCGTCCTCAGTGTAACGATGAGCGCGCCGACGATCGCCTTCGGCGGTTACTCGTGGCCCGGTGTCGGCCAATACGTGAAGATCACCGGTGTCGCCTACGCCGAAGTGGATCCTGGCGATCCGCGCAACGCGGCCATTGCCGACATCAACTTTGCCCAGACGCAGCCCGCCGGGCTCGTCAACGGTCTCCCGCAACCCGGTAAGACACCCGCGGGCAAGGTCGCGTACCTGCTCAATTTCTACATCCTGAAGCCGGCCAATCTGGCGACGGTCGACCACAGCCTCAATGGGTACGGCAAGGTGATGTACGAGCCGCCGAACCGCGGCGGCAAGACGTGGACCGCGCTAGGCCGCGTCAGCGGTGGCGGCAACGATCCCGCGACCATCACGGACACCACCGTGCTTGCGAATTCGTTCCTGATGCCGCGCGGGTACACGATGGTGTGGAGCGGTTGGGAACCCTTGACGACCCTCGCCACCCTCGGCACCAACCCTCTCCAGGCGGCGGCGTTGCCCCTCGCGATCGATCCGGCGACTGGCTCGTCGTTCACCGGCCCGGGCTACGAATACAATACGTCCGCTTCATTCAGTTTGAGCTATCCGGCGGCCACGCTGGACAAGAGTCTGGCGACGTTGACCCACCGCGTTCACCTGGACGACCCGGCTCAGGTGGTTCCTACGGCGAATTGGCAGTACAACGCGACCGGAACGGCGGTCAGTCCGCTCGGGGCAGGAACATCCGTCGCCAACGACATCTACGAGTTCTCGTACATTGCCAAGGATCCAACGATCGCCGGCCTCGGCTTCGCGGCCGTGCGCGACTGGAACTCGTGGATCAAATATGCGGTCACCGACGACCAGGGTACTCCCAATCCGCTCGCCAACTACATCACGCGGATCTACACCGAGATCTCGTCGCAGCCGGGACGGATGCTGAACGACTTCCGGCATCTGGGCTTCAACGAGGACGAAAGCGGCAGGAAAGTCCTCGACGGCATCATGCAATTGGATCTCCGCAGGCAGCGGCATCGGACATGAACTATCCGGTTCTCGCAGTCCGGCCGCACCGAGCGCAACCGGCAGGATCACCTGTTTGGGGAGAACGTGTTCCCGTTCGCCAACGTTGCGACGACCGATCCGTTCACCGGCATCACGGACAGCCGGTATGCGAAGTGCCAGACGACCAACACGTGCCCGCTGGGCGTGGAGATCTACTCCGGCAACGAGTACTGGGTGAAGACGGCCTCGCTGCTGCACACGATCGCCGGACGGCGCGGTGGATCTCCCGGATTCGCCGTTTAGCCGCGACTACTTCGTTTCCAGCATGCAGCACGGGACAGGCAGCGCCACGAGCAGGGGAGCCTGCCAGCAGTTCGGCAATCCGCTGAGCTCGAACCCGGTGCAGCGCGCGCTGTGGCTCGCGCTCGACAAGTGGAGTGTTCTCGGCGTCGCGCCACCGCCAAGCATGGTGCCGAGGCTCGACAACGGCACGCTGCAGCTGCCGGCCAATACCGGTTTCCCCACCAATATTCCCGATCCTTTCTTGCAAACGCCCAACGGCAAGGTGACCTACACCGGTCTCAAGACGACGCGCCACCGTTTCGATTTCGGGCCGGACTTCTACACTCACGGCATCCCGAGCATCTTCCCGCCGGTGATCACACCTCCCATCGAAATCGAGACGACTGTCCCGTTGCCGAACAACGTGAACGGCCCGGTCTATCCGAGCTACGCGCCGGCGACCGACAGCGACGGCAACGACATCGCGGGCGTGCGGCTGCCGGACGTCACCGTGCCTATCGCCACGTATACGGGTTGGGCACTCCGGAGCGGCGCACAGGCCAACGACGGCTGCGAGTCGACCGGGCAGTTCATCCCCTTCGCCACGACGGCACAAATACGCGCCGCCACGGGCGATCCTCGCCCGTCAGTGGCCGAGCGCTACCCGACGTTCGACACCTACGACGTCCAGGTGAAGGCCGCGATAAGCTCGATGATCAAGCAACGCACGGAGCTGTGCGAGGACAGCAATGCCGAGCTGCTCCGCATGCGCCAGCTGGGCGCTGCCCGGGGCGTTCCGAACCCGCCCGCATCGTTCGCGCCGTACTCGTTCGCACTCGCGAATTCGACGGCCGTTCCATCGAGGACGTCGCTTACGCCGGTGAACGGCAGCATGGTGCCGGTGACGCTGTCGTTGAACGCGCCTGACACCTGCAACGTCAATTGCAGCCTGACATCGATAGGGGGTTCCGACGGGGCCACTTCGGCCGATTGGCAAATCACCGGACCGATGAGCGCCAATCTGCGCGCCAGCACGTCCGGAGCATCGCCGAGTGGCCGCGTGTACAAGCTTGCGATGATGTGCTCGGATCCCACGACGAACCTGACCGCGAACAAGGTGGTAACGGTCAGCGTTCCCAACAATCCCTAGCGGCCATGTATGCCGGGTCCTCTAGCACGAGAGGATCCGGCGACCGCGCCTCTTTCGCGCCGGCCGTGGGTCGGCGCTCATTTTTTTGAGTCGTTCAAGTAACGCCGCTCGTACCTGGGGCCGCGGTCGCTTGCCGCAGATGTCGATCAAGCGTCCAATCTCGGGGTCCTCGACTCCGGCCTTTTCTGCTACCCCAGCGTCAAAAACAAAACGGCCTGCCGAGTGGCAAGCCGTCGATTGAATCAACAGCTGGACGTCTTGACGCTCGGTGCCACGATGCTTCCGGTGCCTCCTGCTCCATGGGAGCGACGCGGCGTAAAGGCAAACTAAAACGGCGGCCATGGCCGCCGTTTTAGTGACAAGACCTACCGCGCTTACGTTTTGCGCCTGCGGCCCGCCCAGAGTCCAGCCAGGCCGATGCCCAGTAGCGCTACGGTACCTGGTTCGGGAACCGAAACCCTGGCGGCGTCCAAGAATATGAAGCCGGGATCATCTCGGAAGCTGAAGGCCAAGGCTTCCGTTGTTGCCGTCGCATGGGTATTGAAGGTAAGAAGCTGATAAGCACTGGCGGCAGGATTGGTCAAGCTGAGCAGGTTCGTGCCGCCGAAGGATGCAGAAAAGCTCGACGGGGTTCCGCCATCCGGTTGCAGCGCGAACGAGATTTGGTAGAGGGCGCCCACGACGAGGCCGCTGATAGTCTGCGATATTCCCCCCGTGTCTCCGACAGGCCCGAAGAAGGCGCTGCAATTGCCTTCGAACACGGTGGGGCCGGGGCCCGGGCATTGGACGCCATTGAAAGAACTGTCTCCGGTCTGTGTCCAGCCGGTAAAGTCCCCTGTCTCAAAGCCTCCGTTCGTTACAAGATTCGCCGCGGCGTTCACGGGTCCTGCAACCGCGCACGCAAAACCCGCAGCTATCGCGAACGTCGCGATGCGCCGCAAAGGGTGATCCATCAATGTCGCGATTAGTCCTTTCGATTGCTCTCTTGCCGATGTCACAGCCAACGTATTCATGATTGCCCCCAGATTTGGACCTTCTAACAACGTGCGACGAACAAAGACGCATCCGCCCGGGAAGCAACAATCGTGCTCGAACGCGATTTCACAATATAAACAATGCCAAAGGAAAACCCGACTCGCCGCGCGATGTGCCACGTGTAAGATTTCCCGACGTCGCGATCCGCAAGTACTGTGCACCAGCGTAAGCGGAAGCGGGGACCGGGGGGGGAACGCGACGAGGGAATTCGCGTGCTGATACGCGCTCGCGATGTTCGCGTGGGGCTAGTCCTGAACCTTGCGAGACGCTTGCGTCGCTTAGTTAGGAGCGCGTGAACACTCCACGTTCATGTCCGCACACAGCTTGAGAATGCGCTCGAGGATCATGGCAGCTGCGTTCTGCTGTGTTCCCGTGTGCGCCGACGAGATCAGGATATGCGACAGGTTATCCGAGAGCGCGCCGACCTGCAGTCCCGCAATCTGCTCGCCGTTGGTGAACTGGATCAGGCGCTGTGTGTCGTTCTGCTCGGTAATCTTTATGCCCGGTGCGGCGGTGACGTTGCGCACTGCGACGGCATAGACCTTTTCCGCGGGCACTTCCACCATCACCGCGGCCGTGTCGTAGGCCGCACCGCCATCGGGCTGTTGCTGCGACATCTGCTGGACGCGCCCGATCGCGCGCCGCGCGAGCAACACCCACTGCGCTTCGGCGAGGCTTGAGACGAACAGCGCCGCCACGGTCACTGCGATAACAGAAGGTCGTACGTAGTTGCGTCGCATTGTGACGGCTCCGGATACGCCGAGCGTTTCGTCCGAAACGCGACACTACACGAGATCACATGCGACATGTAACCGGACCCTGCGTGACGGGGCAGTCTTCCGGCTTCAACCCTTCCAGTTTGCCGTCGACGAATTCGCCCTCGTAGCGGACCCCCTTGGCAGAGACGTAAACCCCAGAGCCATTTGCTCGGCCCCGTTTAAACGTGCCTTCCAGACGCGCGCCATTTTCCCAGATGTAGATTCCCTTGCCTTCGGGCCAGCCGTTGACGAATTCTCCCACGTAGCTGTCGGCGCCTTTCGCCTCGCCATGTCCATGTGCCGCTTCGTTCTTGTCGCAGTCGCCTTCATAGTAGCCCCGCAGATAGCCGGCGACGTCCCTGACGCGGCAATCGTGCGCGAGCGCTGATGTCGCGACGAGTGTACACACGAGCCAACCGAGGACCCTCAATGCACTTTTTTTCACAGTTGCCTCCTTCATGGGCACGCATCGATACGCCGATCGAGAATATCCCGCGGCTTTTCGAAAGAGAGACCGGCTCGATGCATTGCGCATCGAGCCGGCCCGGTGTGCTGGAAGCGGGGCTTCCGGAATGAGTGCGAGAGTCGTCGCTGCCCTATCTCCATTCGCCCCGCGCATCGTCACTGGATGGGAGGACAGGAACCACCCGAGGTGATGATTTGCTGCGCGCATCCGAACAGTTGCAGGATATCCATGCCCGCGCCGTTGCGGTCGACGACGAAGATCAAGCCGCGATTGTCGACCTCGGTGTTATTGGACATGTAGCCGGCCGGGTCCGTGTGGGCGTTGGATTCCGGAACGTAGAACGCCACTTGTGTCGGACTGTACGGCTCGCGGATGTCCCACACGCGCACGCCGCCGTTGAAATACGCGAGGGACGTCAGCTTGCCGTAGAACGGGCTGTTGAAGTTCTCCTCGCTGGAGTGCACGCCGAAGCGTGCGCCGCGGGCGCAATAGTTGCCACGTGGATACCTTTCGCCGAATTGCGGTTGCACCCACATCGTAGACAGCACCATTGGCCCCTGGTATGGGTCGTGCTCCACGCGCGTGCCGGGCGGCGCGGTCATCGAGTTTTCGATGGTGATGTCGACTAGGAAGGCTGGGTGCGGCGCCGCCGGGCAGCGCGCGTTTTCGCCATCGGTCGTCGCTTCGGAGGTCAGCACCATGATGTCGCGCGTCGCAAACTCATCGAATTTCGCGAAGCTCGGAGGCTGCACGCCGAAGATCGGCATCGAGGTATGGCCACCTTGATCGGGTGACATCGTCATGTACCCGACGGTCGGCGAGTTCGGCCCGATCAATTCCGCCTGGGTCGGAGAGTCCGCGCTGTTGGGTGTTGCCGGAACCCACGTTCCACCGTGCGCCGCATCAAGGAGCTTCTTGCGGTCGATGATGGTCATGACGCCGTCGTCGCCAACACCCCACGCCGCGTAGATGCGGTTGCCGATGATGTCGTTCGGACCTGCGCCGCGGGTCAGACTCGTTGAAGCCTTCGGGTGCTCGAACGCGGAGATCGCGCCGTGCAGCGAGTTCGGCACGCCACCTGTCGCAGTCGGCTCTCCACCCGGCAGGCCGAACGTCCTGATGTAGCTCGGGGCCGCGTTGGGATTGCTCCAATCGTAGATCAGCATGGCCTGCGACTGGCGCCACAACGGCGTTCCCGGCACGGTCACGGAGTTCTTGCTGCCGGGCATGTAGGCGATGCCTGTGCTGCATTCCCACCAGACCTTGTGGGTCGAGCGGATATTGAGCAGATTCGAGGCGAGCACTGGCCCACCGGGCTGCCCGGCAGGCGCGTTGATGTTGGTGACGTCCCAGACTTCGTACCCGGATGCGCTGCTGCCCTGGACATTGCGCATCAGGTAGACGTGACCCGGCGTGCCATGCGGCAATTGAGAGCCGAGACACATGCGCGCCATCTGCGCCTGTCCGCCCGCAACCGGAACCGGAATGTGGACCTTCTCGACCGGATTGTTGGGATCGGTGACGTCGATGATCATCGTGCCGTTGCTCTCGCACGCGTTGCCGTTCAGCGGATTCGGCAGCGTCGTCGCGCTGCAACCTGGCTGCGGCACCGGGGTATTGTTGTGCGTGCCCACGAACAGGATCCAGCGCCCGTCGGGATACTGGATGACGTTCGGCTGGTACGAGGGACGACCCTGCAGATCGGTGTGGCCCAGCCGATTGATGTTCTTCCTCTCGCCGCTTTGGGTGATTTGAGCCTGCGCGCTTCCAGCGATCAACACGAGCGCAACGGCGCCGGACAGCGCTGCAAGCCGCAGCTTGCTGCTTGGAACAAACGATGTGTACATGTCTCCTCCTTGATTGACCGTCTGAAGATTGCAAAAAAACGCGTACGCAATGACCGGTCGACGGTCTACCGGTTACCGTTGTACTGACGACACGCGATGCTTGTGATCGAATTGCACGGACCTGCCGTCTGCATAGCGCCAGATCGAAATGGGACCGCCGCTGGCAGGCTCGTCTTCAATCATTTCCTGCGGCTCGCCCAAGAGCGCCCGCACTTCGTCACCGGTCATGCCGACCCGGGGCTCGCCGGTCGAGGTCACATTGATGGGCCCGGTCTTTGGTTTCCCCTGGCTGGCAGCGGCAGGCGCTGACGGCATCTTGGCCGCGGATGGGTCCGAGGGCAACGAACCCAGCGAGTCGATGTGACAGGGGAAATTCTGATACAGCGGAATTCCGCCCTTGGCGACGCACTTGAAGATCTCGGACGCGAAAGCCGGAGCAGTAGGGAACGCTAAGAAGACAAGCAGGGCGACGACAAGGCCGTTCTCAGCCTGAGCGCGCAATGTATGGCGCATGTCGCTCCTCCTTCGAAGCCAAGAAGGTTGGACGCACCTTTCCGAACTGTCAAGCCCAACGCGAGAGCGCAGATGCTCTTGCGCGTACTTTCACTATCGCCCGCGCATCGTCCAACGAAATTGCGTGTCGACGGGTCTAAAAGAGTTGACTGGCGCGAGTCCCTAGAATTTCTGTCACGTGGCGGCTAGGTGACGGGCACTGCGGGGAGGATTGGTCAAGCTGACGAGGTTCAGTGCACCGAACGCTTGCGGGAAGCTGGATGGGCTATCGCCGTCTCGTTGAAATGCGAGGAAGAGTTGTCAGATTTCTCGACGTCCCATACGACGAACCGGCGCCCGGACCTAAGCGGATGCACCGCAGCCACGCGTCGAGCTCGCGTGACTCGCCGGCCCTGGCGAGCCTGCCGCGATCCGTCGGTGTGGCACCTGATTTCTCGAATCTGGCCGGCGACGGTGCGCTGAAAGGTTCGCGCCAGTATCGAGCGACTAGAACATGTGCTGGCCGCCGTTGATTGCGATGTTGGCACCGGTGACGAACGCCGCTTCCTCGCTCGACAGGTACGCCACGAGGCCCGCAATCTCGTCTGGCTTCCCCAGACGTCCCATCGGAATCTGCGGAATGATCTTGGAGTCGAGCACCTCCTGCGGAATCGCCATCACCATCTTGGTGCCGATGTAGCCCGGCGAAATGGTGTTGACGGTGACGCCCTTCTTGGCGACTTCGAGCGCGAGGGCCTTCGTGAAGCCGTGCATGCCGGCCTTGGCCGCTGAATAGTTGACCTGGCCGAACGCGCCTTTCTGGCCGTTGACCGACGAGATGTTGATGATCCGCCCCCAGCCGCGATCGACCATGCCGTCGCAGACCTGCTTGGTCATGTTGAAGCACGAATCGAGGTTGGTCCGGATCACCGCGTCCCAGTTCGCCTTGTCCATTCTCTTGAAGGTCATGTCGCGGGTGATGCCTGCGTTATTGACCAGCACGTCGACCGGCCCCACTTCCTTGACCACCTGCCCGACGCAGGACGCGCACGACGTCCAGTCGGTGACGTCGCAGCCGTACGCGTGGAATTTGCGTTCCTGCTTGTTCATGGCCGCGAGCCACTCCGGCGCCTTCGTGTTGCCCGGCGAGTGCGTCGTCACCACGGTGTAACCCAACGCCGCGAGCTTGACGCAGATTGCCTCACCGAGCCCGCCCATACCCCCGGTGACCAGCGCGATTCGGTGTTTGTCCTGTGCCATGTTGCTCCTCCTCGTTTGTCCGTTGATTTTTACGCTGCGCTGTGTGCTGCGCGATCAGCGCTCCACTGCGAGCGCAACGCCCATGCCTCCGCCGATACACAGCGACGCCAGACCCTTTTTCGCGTCGCGCCGGATCATCTCGTGCAGCAGAGTCACCAGCACGCGGCAGCCCGAGGCGCCGATCGGATGGCCCAGCGCGATCGCACCGCCGTTGACGTTGATCTTGCTCGTGTCCCAGCCCATTTCCTTGTTCACCGCGCAGGCCTGTGCCGCGAACGCTTCGTTGATCTCCATCAGGTCCAGGTCCGCGGGTTTCCACCCGGCCTTTTCGAGGCAGCGGCGTGACGCCGGTACCGGTCCCATGCCCATGATCGCCGGGTCAACGCCCGAAGATGCGAACGCCTTGATCTTTGCCAGCGGCTTCAACCCCAGTTGTGCCGCGCGTTCCGCACTCATGACCAGCACCGCCGCGCCGCCGTCGTTGAGTCCGGACGCATTGGCCGCGGTCACCGATCCGTCCTTGGCGAACGCCGGCTTGAGTCCGCTGATCGATTCCAGCGTCGTTCCCGCCTTGATGAATTCGTCGGCGGCAAATGCGACGGGATCCCCCTTGCGCTGAGGAATCATGACGGGAACGATCTCGTCCTTGAACTTGCCCGCTTTCTGCGCAGCCTCGGCCTTGTTCTGGCTTGCGACCGCGAACTCGTCCTGCTGCGAACGCGCGATGCCGTATTGCTTGGCGACGTTCTCCGCAGTCGTGCCCATGTGGTACTGGTTGTAGACGTCCCACAGGCCATCGACGATCATGCTGTCGATGAGCTTCGCGTCGCCCATGCGAAAGCCGTCGCGCGAACCGAGCAGCACGTGCGGCGAAGCGCTCATGTTTTCCTGGCCCCCGGCGACGACGATGTCGGCGTCGCCGCAACGCACCGCCTGTGCCGCGAGCATGACCGCCTTGAGCCCCGAGCCACAGACCTTGTTGATGGTCATGGCGGGCACCGACGCCGGCAGGCCGGACTTGATCAGCGCCTGGCGTGCCGGATTCTGGCCGCTGCCTGCGGTCAATACCTGACCCATGATGACTTCCGAAATCTGCTCGGGCTTGAGATTGGTGCGGGCGAGCAGCGCACGGATGACGGTTGCGCCGAGCTCGGGCGCAGGTGTCTTGGCGAGCGTGCCGCCGAATTTGCCGATGCCGGTTCGCAGCGCAGCGGCGATGACGATGTCGGTCATTCAGGTCTCCATCGGGGTGAGCGTAGGGAAGCACCGCGCGGTGCGCGGGCCCAGATTGCCTCTATGGTAACGCAGGTTGAAACGTTGGGGCGCGACCGCCGATCGCAAGCCCAGGAGCGGAATTGAACGTACTCGTTAGTCCGCGCGTTCCTTGACATAAGTGCCGGGGGCCGCGCCGACGGGTCGGTGGCGCGCGTTGCCCTGGCGCGCGGGCGCATTGCTCTGGGAACCGCCATGGTCGGCGAGCCAAGATGACCAGTGCGGCCACCAACTGCCTTGCTGCCTCTCCGAGCGCGCCAGCCAATCGTCGGCCTCGTCCGTGAGCAGTTCGTTGGTCCAGTAGTTGCGGCGCCCCTTCGACGGCGGATTGATGACGCCCGCGATGTGGCCGGATGCACCCAGAACGAATGTGAGGTCGCCTCCGAGCAGGACGGTGCTACGGTAGGCCGTGCGCCACGGCACGATATGATCCTCGCGCGACGCGTAGAGGTACGTCGGCGCGGCGATGCGCCCGAGGTCCACCGCTTCCCCGCACATGTGCAGCGCTCCGGGTTCGCGCAGACGATTGTCGACATACATGTTGCTGACGTAATCGTAGTACATCGGTCCGGGCAGGTTGGTCGAATCGCCGTTCCAGTAGAGCAGGTCGAAGGCCGGCGGCGTCTCCCCCTTGAGGTAGTTGCCGACGACGTAGTTCCAGACGAGGTCGTTGGGACGAAGGCTCGCAAACGCATTGGCCAGCTCGCTGCCCTGGACGCGCCCGCCCGCGAGCAGGACGGGCTCGCGCGACGCCAGTGCATCACGCGAAATGTAGACGCCGATATCGCCGGGATCGCTGAAGTCGAGCATCGTGGTAAGCAGCGTCAGGCTGGAGACCGGATTGGTCCGACGTGCGGCGAGGACGGCCAGCGCGCACGCGAGCAGCGTGCCGCCGACGCAGAAGCCGAGCGCGTTGACGGTCTTGCTCCCGGTGATGTCGCGCGCGACCTCGATCGCCGCCATCACGCCCTGTTCGAGATAGTCGTCCCAGCGAAGGGTCGCCAGCTCGACGGGGATGTTGCGCCAGGACACCATGAACACCGTGTGGCCTTGCGCGACGGCATGACGCACGAAGGAATTCTCGGGCTGCAGATCGAGGATGTAGTACTTGTTGATGCACGGCGGTATCATCACCAGTGGCCGCCGATGGACCTGAGCCGTGGTCGGCGCGTATTGGATGAGCTCGATCAGTTCGTTGCGATACACGACGCTGCCCGGCGTGATTGCAAGATTGACCCCGACCTCGAACGCCGATTCGTCGGTCATGGCGATGCGCCCACGCTGCGCGTCGGCCGCCAGATTGGATAGCCCCTTGGCGAGCGAGGCGCCCCCCGATTCGAGCGCGCGCTTCAGCGCATCGGGATTGGTGGCGAGGAAATTCGACGGTGCGATTGCGTCGAGGTACTGCTGAACGAGAAAGCCGAGGCGCTTCTTCGCCGCGGCATCGGCTTCGGCGAGCCTGACCAGCGAATTGAGATACTCGGCATAGAGCAGATATGCGTCCTTGAGCATCGCGAAGTAGGGTTGCTGCCGCCATTCACGGGACGCGAAGCGCCGATCGTGCACTCCTGCGGTATCGCCGGGGGATGTGCCCTGCGCGCAATGCAGCAACAACGCTTCGAGCTTGCGGTTGAACTGCTCGGTCAATTCCGCCGCGGCGGCGGGATCGATCCACACCGAAGGCAGCGCAGGCAGTGCTATCCCCGCGTTGCCCAGAGGCAGGATACCGGCGGTGGTGGTGGGCGCGTTCGCCGCTGCCTGCGCCCACCAGTGCGCCCATTGCATGCCGAGTTCCTGCCATTGCTCCTGCAGCGTCGGTCCACGGATTCGCCGGCGCCGGAGAAACTGCCGCCATGTCAGCGTTCCAGCGCGGCGTGAACCACGGCGATGAGCGCGACGCCGATGCCGATCAACGTCAGCTGCAGCGCCGTTTGCGCGGGCGCCGGATGCCGGTGCAAGCTGGGGATCAGGTCGGCGACAGCGACGTAGAGGAGGCTTGCCGCGGCCAGGGCCAACACCGTCGGAAGCATGTGCTGCATGGACGCCAGGGCGAAGTAGCCCGCGAGTCCGCCAAGCAGTGTTGCTGTCCCGGTGGTCAGATTGTAGGCGAAGGCGCGGCCTCGCGTGTATCCCGAGTGCAGGAGCACGGCGAAGTCGCCGACCTGCTGCGGGATCGCGTGAGCAATGATCGCCAGCGCGGTTGTCGTGCCGAGCGCGAAATCGGTGAGGAACGCCGCTGCGATAACGACGCCGTCGCAGAAATTGTGGACGCTGTTGCCGATCAGGATCATCAGCCCCGAACGCCCATGGTCGTGCGCGTGCGCGTCCGGCCCGAGCGCGCTGGCCGATGCGTCGAGTTCATCGCCGTGGCTGTGGCGCCACAGCACGAGCTTCTCGAGCAGGAAGAACAGCAGCAGTCCGCCGAGCACCGTAGCCATGACCGAACCGGTGTTGCCCTGCTCGAGCGCGTGCGGCAGGAGTTCGAGGAAGACGGCGCCGAGCAGGGCACCGACGGCAAAGCTCACCAGGCGCGAGATCCAACGTGCGTGTAGCGCGAGCGTCCCGGCTGCGGCGAGGATGGCCAGCACTCCGCCGGCAAGACACGCGATGATGATGGCCGCGAGGACGGGGAGCGTAGAGGTCATGGGCGATCCGTCGCCATTATACGGTCACACTTCGTCGCGCCAGATGACGCGTCGCCATCCGCCGCGCGGCGTCGTCGCCGCCGCGGCGGTACGAATAGAATGCGTCGCGTTCGGCGGAGCGTGCAGCGGCGCTTCACCGTAGACCGCGCTGACGCCTGCACGCCGCAAGCCGTCGCCGCGCGAGCGCGTACAGATCCGCGTGCCACTTTCCCGCGCGTCCGGCGACGAAGCACGTACTCGCGCCGGGATCGCGTCGCAGAACGCCGTGACCACTTCGTCGCCGACTTCGAACGCATCGGGACCGATTGCCGGACCGAGCCACGCAAGCGTGGCCGCCGCCGGGATGTCCATCGCGGCAAGCGCAGCTTCGAGCACGCCCGAAGCAAGTCCACGCCATCCGGCGTGCGCTGCCGCGACGACGCTGCCATCGTGCGCAGCGAACAGCACGGGCAGGCAATCTGCCGCGAGGACAGCGCAGACGCTGCCCGCGAAACGCGCGACGGAGCCGTCGGCGCGCACGACACTGGAGGGCGCGCGGTCCGCCGACACGACGACAGTGCCGTGCATCTGTGCGAGCCACACCGGTTCGCGCGGCACGAAGCGCCGCAGCATCGCGCGCGCAGCATCGATACCGGCGCTGCCAGGCGCGAAATCGATTTCGCCGTTGCTGCCGCAGTTGCGCGTGGTCGATAGCGCGTGCACGTTGGGCGGTGCGGGCCACTCTGGCACGATCCAGTCGAGGCGCGCCGCGGCGAGGCGTTGCGCCAGCGCGTGATCAGCCATGCGTTGGCCTCGCGTCGCGTTGGCGCAGGCGCGCAAGCAACGCGGCGAAATCTGCGGGCAGCGGCGATTCCCATTGCATCGCAAGTTCCGTCGCGGGATGAACCAGACCGAGCTTCCAAGCATGCAGCGCCTGCCGGCCGAATGTGACGCCGCCGCCGCGTCCGTAGGACGGATCGCCGATCAGCGCGATGTCCGATCGAGGCAAGGTGCACGCGAATCTGGTGTGTGCGTCCGGTCTCGAGTCGACAAGCAAGCAGCGTGCAGTCGCCGAAACGCTCCCGCACGACGAAGTGCGTAACGGCGGCCTTGCCGGCGGCGACGACGGCCATCGACGTGCGCTTGACGGGATGGCGCCCGATGGGTGCATCGACGCTGCCGCTGCGAGCGACGTCGCCGCCCGCGAGTGCAAGGTATTCGCGGTGTACGCTTCGCGCCTGCAACTGGCGCACGAGGGCGGTCTGAGCGGTGTCGGTCTTGGCGACGACGAGCAGACCGCTCGTGTCCTTGTCGAGACGATGCACGATGCCGGCACGGGCGACGCCGGCGAGCGCGGGGGAGTGGTGCAGCAGCGCGTTGGCGAGCGTTCCATCCCAGTTGCCGCTGCCCGGATGCACGACCAGTCCGGCAGGCTTGTCGACGACGAGCAGCGTGGCATCCTCGTACACGATCGCAAGCGGAATGGCCTGCGGCACGAACGCGGCAGGCCTCGGATCGGGCAGCGGTGCAACCACGAGGCGTTCGCCGCCATCCAGCCTCCGCTTGGCGTCCACTACTGCGCCGGCGAGCGTCACGCCGCCGGCATCGATCCAGGTGCGGATGCGGCTGCGTGAATGCGCAGGCAACAGTCGCGCAAGCGCCTGGTCGACCCGCATGCCGCTGCACGACGCCGGGACGTCGACCGCGAGCGGTTCGTCCACAGCGGCTCCTTCCGAGGCTACGCTATAATCGGGCGCTACCAAGAATGCGGACTACGCAAGGGCAATGATGTCGCAGCTATATCGCTATACGGCCGTGTTGGCAGCGGTCCTTTTCATCGCGGGCTGCTCCTGGTTGCCCGAGGTGAAGGACGAGACGGCGAACTGGTCGGTCGAGAAGATGTACGATGAAGCGCACGGCGCGATGGTGACGGGCAATTATACGCGCGCCATCAAGCTCTTCGACACGCTGGAAGGTCGCTTTCCCTACGGGCGGCACGCGCAGCAAGCGATACTCGAGGGCGCGTATTCCAACTATCGTGCCGGCGAGACGGGGACGGCGGTCGCCTCCTGCGATCGCTTCATCCGTACCTACCCGAACAGTCCCAACGTCGACTATGCGTACTACCTCAAGGGTCTCGTGAATTTCCGGGAGGACCAGGGCCTGTTCGGCTACATCGTCGAGCAGGACCTTTCGGAGCGCGACCCCAAATTGACGCTCGAATCCTTCGCTGCGTTCAAGGAGCTGATCACGCGCTTTCCCGAAAGCCGATACGCGCCCGATTCCATCGTTCGCATGCGCTACCTGACCAACGCTTTGGCCATGTACGAAGTTCACGTCGGGCGCTACTACTACAACCGGGGCGCGTATATCGCTGCCGTGAACCGCGCCGCAACGACGGTGACGACCTATCCGCAAACCCCCGCGAACGAAGAGGCGCTGATCCTGATGGTGCAGGGATATGACAAGCTCGGCATGCCGAAGCTGCGCGATGATGCCAAGCGCGTGCTCGTGCAGAGTTTTCCCAACAGCGCGTTCCTGCGCACGAGCACGGTCAAGCCGTGGTGGAAGTTCTGGCAGTCTGACGAAGCCGTGCAGCTGCTCGAGCACGACACGGTGCCAAAATCGCAGGAAAACGCCGGCCCGCCGCCGCCATCGGCGAGCCCGAACTAGGGCCTGGTCAGGCCGCGGTCTTTGCGGTCGCGCTGAAAAACGCGGTGACTTCGTCGAGGTCGCGCGAACGCCGCATCGGCGGCAGCGCCTGCCAGATGCGCCGGCCGTAGGGCTTGTCGACGAGGCGCCGGTCGCAGATCATCAGCACCCCACGATCCGTCTCCGAGCGGATCAGGCGCCCGGCGCCCTGTTTGAGATCGATCGCGGCCTGTGGCAATTGGTAATCCATGAACGGATTCCCGCCCTCGCGCGCAATGTATTCCAGCCTCGCCGCGAACAGCGGATCGTCCGGAGGCGCGAAGGGCAGCTTGTCGATGACAACCAGCGACAGCGCCTCTCCAGGCACGTCGACGCCTTCCCAGAAACTCTGACTGCCAAGCAGCACGGCGTTGCCCAGCCTGCGGAAGCGCGTCAGAAGGTCCGTGCGCGAGCCTTCGCCTTGCGTGAGCAGCGGAAAATCGAGCGCGCCGCGGTCGACTTCGGCCTGCAGCGTCTCGCGCGCTCGCGCCAGCGCACGCAGCGTCGTGAACAGCAGGAAGGCACGGCCGCCGCTCGCGCGCAGCACCGGCAGCGCTGCTGCGATCACGGCATCGGTATGCTCGAAGCTGTTGGGCTGTGGCAGGCGCTCCGGAACGTAGAGCAGGGCCTGCTTGGCGTAGTCGAACGGGCTTTCCCAGTAGCCTGTCGCTGCCGCCTGCAGACCGAGCTGGCGCTGATACAGGCTGAAATCGCCGCCGATGGAAAGCGTCGCCGAGGTAAAGATCCAGGCGCGCGCCGTGTCGGTCACCTGCTTCGAAAAGATCTCGGCGATGGACAGAGGCGAGGCGCATAGCTGCCAACCGACCGTACCGACGTCGATCCAGCGCACCCACTCCGGATCGTCGCGATCTCGCCAGCGCGCGAGCCTGCGCGACAACTCGGACGCACGTGTGGCGCATTGCCCCAGCTCGTCGCTGCGCTCCGCCTGCCGTCCGAGTTCGCCGGTGAGCGCGTCGGCGGCGGTTGCCAGCGCGTCGAGCGCGGTCGCGAAGCCCGGTCGCTGCATCGCCACCGACGCCGGCCATTTGCCCGGAACCTCTCCCGCGGCGAGGCGAAAGTTTCGTTGCGCCTGCGACAGCGCCTGCGCGGCGTCGGGCAGGGGCGCGTAATCGCGCGCTGCGCGCAGCCCTTCGAGTTCGGCGTCGTGCGCGAGCTCGCCGAGCTGGCCGGCGCTTACCTCTTCGCCAAAAAAAAGCGTCGCGGTGTCGGGAAGCTGGTGTGCCTCGTCGAGAATGACGGTGTTGCATGCCGGCAGCAATTCGGTGAGGCCTTCGTCACGCAGCATGACGTCGGCGAAAAACAGGTGATGGTTGACGACGACGATGTCGGCCGTCAGCGCTTGCTTGCGCGCGTTCATGACGAAGCATTCTGCGTAGTATGAGCACTCGCTGCCGAGGCAGTTGTCGCGAGTCGAAGTGACGTCGCTCCAGATCGCCGAAGTCTCGGGGACGTCGGCGAGTTCGCTTTTGTCGCCGCTCGTGGACGTGCGGGCGAAACTCTCGATCCGGCGCAGGTACTGCACTTCGGAACGTGAGGCCACCGTGCCGCCGGCGACCGTGCGCTGGAGGTGGTGGTGGCAGACGTAGTTTGCGCGCCCCTTGAGCAGGGCCACCGTGACGGGCAACTTGAGCGCATCGCGCACCAGCGGCAGGTCGCGCTGGTAGAGCTGATCCTGAAGCGTCTTGGTCCCGGTCGAGATAATGACTTTGCCGCCGGAGAGTAGCGCAGGAACGAGGTAGGCCAGCGTCTTGCCGGTACCGGTACCCGCCTCGGCGATGAGCTGGCCCTGCGTCCGGATGGCGTGCGCGATCGCCTCGGCCATCGCCAGTTGCTGTGGGCGCGACCGGAACGCGGCGAGTCCGCGCGCGAGTGCGCCGTCGCCAGCGAAAATCGATGCGAGGTCGCTCGTATCCAGGAATGTATTCTCGCAACAGTGCGCCCGGCACCCGTGCGCCTGCAGCTACCGGGACCGCGTGCCGCGCTCGCAATGGCGCACGTATCGCGGCGCAAACATCAGCGCCGCATTACTTCGACGGCGTGTTGGATTTTGCGGGTTTGGCGTTGCTCTTCGCCTTTGCCGCCGGCGCTGCGACGACGACGGGCGGTTTCGAGTCGAGCGTGCGAATCGTCGCGATCTGCTCGTTGAATTCTCCGTAGGGACCGATGGCGCGCTGGCGATAACCTTCGTCGCTTTCGCCCTTCACGGGTACCAGCTTGGCCAGGCTCGCGAGCCAGGTGTCGTAGAGCTTGCGCAAGCCGACCACTTCATCCTTGTTGCGCGCGGCTTCGCGCAGCGCCGCCTGGTATGGGCGCGTAATAAGGATCTTGTGCTTTTCGATGCAGGATTCGGTCTTGGCACCGTTGGTGCCCTCCTGCGCACCGGTGAGCCCGAATTCTATGACCTCGATGGCCTTGACGTGCCGACACATGGTGTATGTCTGCGGAACGGCTTCGAGAAAGCACTCGAGTCCGGTGCCCTGCGTCTTCGTCGGACAGATGTAGGGATCGACCTTGTCGAGCGCGTGAGCGGCGCCTGCGGCAAGCGCGAACAGGGCAAACAGACAAGCGGGAGCGTAGCGTTGCACGCGGGCATCCATCGTTGTAGAAGCCCGGAATCCTACTCCGCGCAGACGTTGGGCTCAACCCCGCGCGCAGTTCACGACCGCGAAGCGGCACGCGTCAGATCGTGACGCCGCCGGAGACCTCGATTACCGCACCATTGATATAGCTCGCCTCGTCGGACGCCAGCCAGGCGTAGGTATTGGCGATTTCCTCGGGCCTGCCGAGGCGGCCCATCGGCACCTTCTCCTCTATCGAGCGCAGAACCTTGTGCGGCACGGTGTCGAGGATCGGCGTCTCGATGAAACCGGGGCAGATCGCGTTGGCGCGGATGCCCTTGCTACCGAGCTCGCGCGCCCAAGTCTTCATCATGCCGATCACGCCGAACTTGGTCGCGGCGTAGTTCGTCTGGCCGAAATTGCCGTACAGGCCGACGATGGACGATGCGTTGAGTATGCATCCCGAGTTCTGCGCCAGCATGATGTCGACCACGGCCCGGGTGCAGTTGTAGACACCCTTGAGGTTGACGTCGATCACGCGCTCGAACTGCTCGTCGGTCATTTTTGACAGGCGCGCGTCCTGGACGATGCCGGCGTTGTTGACCAGCGTGTCAATGCGCTGCCACGCAAACATCACGCCTTCGACCATGCGTGCAATGCTCGCTTTGTCGGTGACGTCGACCTGGAAGCCCAGCGCCTCCCCGCCCTGGTTTCTCACTTCCGCCAGCGTTTCGGCGACCGAGCTCATATTGATGTCGCAGACGGCGACTCTGGCACCTTCCCTCGCGAACTTGACCGCCGTCGCGCGGCCGATCCCCTGACCCCCTCCGGTGATGATCGAAACCTTGCCATGCAGCCGGCCATGCCCGTTACCATTCATGGAACTGCCGTTCGCGGCATGCTCCTGCGAGCCGTTGCCGTTCGCACCGTTTCCGTTTAGACCCATGTTTGTCCTCGTGAGCCCCGCCGTCGGACAGGGTCTTTTGCCCTGTTGCACCGCAACGGATTCTGACCCCTTTCATTGCGTCGCACAATATGGCAGTTCGATGAAATGGCGTTCCATTGACCTAGATGTTGTATTTTTTGTAAATGTCATACACATCATGTAGTTAGAGGAGTTGTTCGACAAAGTTCAAGATGGTGCGTCGCGGGGCGCCGGTGTAAGTGATCACTTACGAATGCTCAAGCGGGGCTGAGATGCCGCGCCCCCCGCTCAATCGGCTTGCCAAGCCTCGATGATCAGCTGCACGCCGCGCTGCCCGTTGTATTCGTTTACCTCAGGGCGATAGGCGGCGCGCAGATGTTCGGGAAAGGGACCGGGATCGTTGAAGGCGATGGCGTCGATCCGCGCCTCCCCGCGGAGGAGTGACAGCCGGGTGTGGTTCTCGCCAACCCGCCGCTGCCCGGATACCGTAAACGCGCCGTCGAACAGGGGCGCCGGAAATCCTTGGCCCCAAACGCCGTCGGCCAGGCTCTGGGCAACATCGAGCGTCAATTCTCCTTCTTCGAGTTCGCCGTCGGTTTCGAGGACCTGGAGCAGCGCCGCCGGCGAAAGCCGTTCGCGCGCGACTTGCTCGAATTCGGTGACAAAACGGGGCAATTCGCTCTCGCGGAGCGTCAGGCCCGCGGCGTATGCGTGGCCACCGAAACGCACTATGGCGCCCGGAGCACGCTTGGCGACCAAATCGAGTGCGTCGCGCAAGTGGAAGCCTCCGATGCTGCGGCCCGATCCACGCAATTCGCCGGGTGCGCTGGACGCGAACACGATCGCGGGACGATTGAACCGCTCCTTCAAGCGCGACGCCACCAGGCCGACAACGCCCTGGTGCCAGTCGTTGCGGTACGCACATACGGTGAACGCATCGCCGGCGGTAATCGATTCGACAACACCGAGTGCCTGCTCCTGCATCGTCGCCTCCACAGCGCGGCGCTCGCGATTGAGGCGATCGAGTTCGACGGCCAGCCGCGTTGCTGTCGCATCGTCGTCGGCCAGCAGGCAGGCGATGCCGACCGACATGTCCGCCATGCGGCCGGCTGCGTTGAGGCGGGGTCCGGCCACGAATCCAAGGTCACGGGTCGTGGCCCGCCGCACGTCGCGGTCGGCGACCGCGAACAACGCTCGCAAGCCCGGCTGCGTGCGGTTGGCGCGAATGCGCCGCAATCCGTTGTCCACCAGTATGCGATTGGCGTGGTCGAGCGGAACAATGTCCGCAACGGTTCCGAGGGCTACGAGGTCGAGCAGCGATGCGAGGTTGGGCTCGGGGCGGTGCGTGAAATGCCCGCGCCCGCGCAACTCGACACGAAGCGCGGTGAGCACGTAGAACATCACGCCCACTCCGGCCAAGTGCTTGCTGGGGAACGAGCACCCGGGCTGGTTTGGATTGACGATCCACGCCGGCGCCGGCAGCGTCGTGCCCGGCAAATGATGATCGGTGATGAGCACATCGATGCCGCGCGCTTGCGCAGCCGCGACGCCCTCGACGCTGGCTATACCGTTGTCGACGGTGATGAGCAGCGCCGGCGCGCGCGTCGCGCCGAGCGCGACGATCTCCGGGGTGAGTCCATAGCCGTATTCGAAGCGGTTAGGTACCAGGAAGTCGACACGGCCGCCCATCGCTGCGAGTCCGCGCATGGCGACCGCGCACGCGGTGGCGCCGTCCGCGTCGTAGTCGGCGATGACGAGCATCGGCTCGCCACGCTCGATTGCGTTGGCCAGTCGCGTTGCGGCGGCGTGCACCCCCATCAGGGTCGACCAGTCGGGCAACCGCGACAGCGAGCAATCGAGCTCGGCGGCATCGAGGACGCCGCGCGCTGCGTAGATTCTCGCCAGCCGCGATGGAACCCCAGCCGAAACCAGCGCCTGCGCCGCGTCGGGCACTGTCCGTTGCACGATGTTCAATTGGCGCCTAGGTCTCGAGGTAAGGCACGAGCAGCTTCGACAGGCGCGGTGCCGCGCCCCAGGTCCGCAACCTGCGCGCGAGCGAGAGCCGCCGCGAGGCAAAACGCAGCGCGCTGCTGCGCCCGGTGAGCACGATTTCGAGTCCGCGGATGCTGCCGTTCTGGAACGCGCCGCGCGCCGGCGCGAACCAGTCGCCGTCGAGCGCCGCGAGCGTTGCCGCAAGCTGTCGTGGCTCTTCGATTCCTTCGGGCTCCATCCATGCGAGCGCCGGCGACAGCGAGGATTTATCGCGCAACGCTTCTAGCGAAGCCGGCAGTACTGCACAGCCAACGCCGCGAGCCCGCGCAAGTGCGCAGGGCAGCCAGGCGCTTGCGTACACTGCCGCCAGACGTGGCGCCGGCGCTGCCGATTCCGGGGCGCCACCGCCCCACAGCCAGATGCCGTTGATGGGCGCCTTGCCGGCAGCCTCGCGCTCGCGGTTGACCGGATGCTCGAACAGCAGCATCTGGATTTCGTTTTGCCACGCTCGCCAGCGGACGGCGTCGGCGCCCGCGGGCAGGCGCGGAATCAGCGGCTTGTCCAGCGTGGTTTCGGCCTGCGAGGTCGACAACGCCTGGGGCGCGGCTGCGCTCACGAGCCAATGCGGCGGGTCGAGCGCGACGAAATGCACACCGTCGCCTGCGAAATGGGTGTTGATCGTCGCCAGCAGCGCGGCCGCCTCGGCGTCGGTCAGGTCACGCACGATGCTATGCAGCCGTACGTCGGAGCGATTCACCACGTAGCACGCCGGATCCGCGCACAACCAGAAGGCGGCCTCGCCACCGATGCCCGCGCCATGCGCGAGCCAGGGGGCAACCGGCCAGTCGGATTGGCGTGCGATGTCGAGCGCGGTGCAGGCCACGGCGAGTGCACCATCGGCTTCGATGGTCGGAGTTCCAGCCGCAGCCAGTAGTCGCGTCAGCGCGGGCGCGTGGGCATCGGCGCCGGCGAGCGCAGGCGCAGTCAGGTCGAGCAGTCCACAGACGACCAGCGTGAATTGCATGAAGGATATGCGGCGAATGCGAGGGCGACCCGAGCTCGATCGAATATAGCACGCGAGTGCGGGTCGGTAGAGAGGTCGCAGCGCTTGTGGCACACTGGCGCGCGACGTCGCACTCATCCGAACGGTGCCTGTTGGTTCCCTACGAAATTCTCGTCGGTTTGCGCTATTTTCGCGCGCGTCGCGGCTCCAGCCGCAACGGCTTTGTCTCGTTCATCGCCGCGGTGTCGATGCTCGGTATTGCCCTCGGCGTCGCGGCGCTGATCGTGGTCATCTCGGTGATGAACGGCTTTCAGGAGGAACTGCGCAACCGCATCCTGTCGGTCGCCTCGCACGTCGAGATCCGCGGCATGGGCGCCGGGCTGGCCGACTGGAAGAATGTAGCGCAGCTCGCTCAGCGCAACGCGCACGTACGCGGCGCAGCGCCGTTCGTTTACGGACAGGCGATGCTTTCGGCGAGCGGCGCCAACCGTGGCGCGATCGTCCGCGGCATCGACCCCGCGCTCGAAGACACGGTCGCCGATATCGGCAAGCACATGCGTGCAGGAGCGCTTGCGCACCTCAAGCCCGGCGAATTCGGCATCGTACTCGGCGTCGAGCTGGCGCGCGCGCTCGGCGTGCGCGTCGGCGACACCGTCGTCGTCATTACGCCGCAAGGCACGGTAACGCCCGCTGGAACGCTGCCACGCGTCAAGAGCTTCAAGCTGGTCGGCGTGTTCGAGATCGGCATGTACGAGTTCGACAGCGGACTCGCATTGATCAATCTGTCCGATGCGCAAAAGCTCTATCGCACCGGCGACGCCGTGAGCGGCGTCCGCCTCAAGCTTGATGACATGTTCGCGGCGCCGACGGTCGCGAACGAGTTGATGCGCACGCTGCCCGTCGACGCGGAGGTTCGCGACTGGACGATGGACCACGCGAACTTCTTTCGTGCGGTCGCCATCGAGAAGCGCGTGATGTTCATCATTCTTACGCTGATCGTCGCCGTCGCCGCGTTCAACATCGTGTCGGCACAGGTGATGGTCGTCACCGACAAGCAGGCCGACATCGCGATCCTGCGTACGCAGGGAGCTTCGCCGGCAAGCATCATGACCATATTCGTGATCCAGGGCGCACTGGTCGGCGTGATCGGAACGCTGATCGGTGTGGTCGGCGGTGTGCTGCTGGCGCTCAACATCGACACGGTCGTGCCGTTCCTGGAGCGCACGTTCTCAATCCAGTTCCTCGACAAGAGCGTGTACTACATCAGCGAGCTGCCGTCGAACATCCAGCGCGGAGACATCGGGCTCATCGCCGCGATCGCGTTGACGCTTGCGCTCCTGGCGACCCTGTACCCGAGCTGGCGCGCATCCAAGGTCAACCCGGCGGAGGCGCTGCGCTATGAATGACGCCGTGCCGGTGCTCGAGTGCCGCGGGCTGTCCAAGACCTACCACAGCGGCCCGCTCGACGTGCCGGTGCTGCTGGGCGTCGATCTTGGCGTTGCCGCGGGCGAACGCGTCGCGGTCGTTGGAGCTTCGGGATCGGGCAAGAGCACGCTGCTGCACCTGCTCGGTGGCCTGGATGCTCCATCGGCAGGCCAGGTGTTCATTCAGGGCGCGTCGATGGCGGATCTCTCCGAGGCCGAACGCGGTCGTGTACGCAACCGCGCGCTTGGCTTCATCTACCAGTTTCATCATCTGCTGCCCGAATTCACCGCGCTCGAGAACGTTGCGATGCCGTTGTACATCCGACGCGAGGCACCGGAGTCGGCGCGCGCGCGCGCGCGGACGTTGCTCGAACGCGTCGGCCTCGGCGCGCGCGCCGCGCATCGTCCCGGCGAGCTTTCCGGCGGTGAACGCCAGCGCGTCGCGTTGGCGCGGGCGCTGGTAACGGAACCTGCGTGCGTTCTCGCCGACGAGCCCACCGGCAACCTGGACCGGCGCACCGCGAGACAGGTCTTCGAGCTGATGCTGGAATTGAATCGCAGTGTCGGCACGAGCCTGGTGATCGTGACCCACGATCCCGACCTCGCCGCGCGCACCGACCGCACGCTGCACCTGCTCGATGGCGTGCTGCAGCCCCTGCACGCGCAGACCGACGCCGTGCCGGCAGCGTAGTCGGCTACGCGACGAGCGCCGGCTCGTCCATGGCCGCGATCTGCTCGCGCAATTCGAGAACGCGGTCCTGCCAGTAACGCTGCGTGTTGAACCAGGGAAATGCCGCGGGGAACGCCGGATCGTCCCACCTCCGTGCAAGCCACGCCGAATAGTGCAGCAGACGCAGCGTGCGCAGCGCCTCGACCAGCTGCAGCTCACGCTCGTCGAATTCGCAGAAGTCCTCGTAGCCTTTCAGCAGCGCGTGCAACTGCCGCTGCGCGTCGGCGCGGTCGCCCGAGAGCAGCATCCACAGGTCCTGCACCGCCGGACCAGCGCAGCTGTCGTCGAAATCGACGAAATGCGGGCCGGCGTCGGTCCACAGGATGTTGCCCGCATGGCAGTCGCCGTGAAGGCGCAGCGACCGCACTTCCCCGGCGCGCTCGAAGCAACGGCGCACGCCGGCGAGCGCCTGGTCCGCCGTACTTGTCCATGCGGGCATGAGGTCGGCAGGAATGAACTCGTGAGCGAGCAGATACTCGCGCGACGCGTCGCCGAGACGCTGCACGTTCAGTGCGGGCCGTTCGCGAAACGCGGCCAGTCCGCCGACTGCGTGCAGGCGCCCGATGAAGCGGCCGATCCACTCCATCACGTGCGAATCCTCGAGCTCGGGCGCGCGTCCTCCCTGCTTGCGATAGATCGCAAATCGAAAGCTGCCGGAGCGTGCCAGAGTGCTCTTGCCCAGCATGAGCGGCGCAACCACGGGGATTTCGCGTTCTGCGAGCTCGTGCGCGAAGGCGTGCTCTTCTAGAATCTGCGCATCCGACCATCGGCCAGGCCGATAGAACTTCGCGACGATTGCGCTCGCGCCGGGCACGATGGAGCTTTGCTCCGGTTCGATCCAGACCTGGTAGACGCGATTCTCGTAGCTGTTGAGCGCGAGCAGCCGCCCGTCGCCGCGTATACCCGCGCTGTCGAGCGCGTCGAGCACGCGGTCCGGCGTCAGTCCCTCGTACGGAGTGCCGCTGCTCACCTCCATCAGTATTCGACCGGGATCGGGTCGAGGCTGCGCCACAGATACCACGTTGCCACCGTGCGCCACGGGCGCCACAGGTCCGCCGCGGCGAACATGGCATCGCGAGGCAGACGCTCGCCGTAGTTGAAGTGGATCGCCAACGCGCGCTGTAGTCCGATGTCGTCGACGGGCAGGATATCGGGGCGCAGCTCGTGGAACATCAGGAACATTTCCGCAGTCCAGCGTCCGATTCCCTTGACGTCCACCAGCGCGGCGATAAGCGTCTCATCGTCGAGCGTCGCCCAATGTGCGGGATCGAGGCGCCCCGAGGCGAAATGCTGGGCGAGGTCGACCAGGTATTCGGCCTTGCGCTGCGACAATCCGCAGCCGCGCAGTGCGGTTATCGTCGACGCGGCGACGCGTTCCGGCGCGAGACAGGGAAAATCCGCGGGGAACCCGGCCGCCGGCGCGGTGTCCACGACGGCGACGAATCGACGCCAGATGCTGTCGGCTGCCTTGACGGATATCTGCTGTCCGACGATCGCACGCGCCAGCGTGGTGAAGGGGTCGGTGCGGCGCTTCATGTGGATGCCGGGGTACGCGCGGATCAAGCGCGCCAGGACCTTGTCGCGACGCGACAGCGTGCGTGAGGCTTCGTCCCAGTAGGGCGGTTTCATCGAGCTATGCCGCGCACGCGTGCTGGGTTCGGGCGGCTGTCAGGAAGCGGAGATCGTTCATTGTTGGGCGTCAAACAGGCCGGAGATGTTACATTACGCGGCTTTTTTGACCGGGCGCAGCCGCAACGACCATGCGCGATGCGCGCAGCGAGACAGTATCTTGGGCGCCAGTAGCTACGAAGTGAAGGCATGATCCGATCCGTGACGACCGCTGTTTCGATTCTCGCTCGATGTGTCGGCGCCGCACTTCGGTGCAAAACCGCCGCGGCGGCGCTGTCCATCGTACTGGCCACCGCGTTTGCGCCGGTCGTTGCGGCGGCCGACATGAGCAAGGTCGTGCATCAGGTATTTCCGCAGGCGGAGGAGGGATTCGATCCACAGGCTGCGCACGACCTGTATTCGGGCAGCGTCGAGCAGGCGATCTTCGAGACCCTGCTCACCTACGACTACATGGCGCGGCCGGCGAAGCTGGTTCCGCAGACTGCGGTGGCCTTGCCCGAGGTGGACGACGGCGGCAGGACCTACACGCTACGGCTGAAGCAGGGTATTCATTTCACGCCGGATCCCGCATTCAAGGGCAAAGTGCGCGAGCTGGTGGCAGAGGACTATGCGTATTCGCTCAAACGCCTGGTGGACCCGAAGCTGCGTTCGCCGTGGACGTGGCTGATCGAAGGCAAGATCGTCGGCCTCGATGAGGTCGCGGCGAAGGCGAAGAAGACGGGAAGGTTCGACTACGACGCAAAGATTCCGGGGCTGGAAGTCGTCGATCGCTACACGCTGCGCATTCGCCTCCGGCACCCGGACTTCGACCTTCCCTATGTGCTTGCGCACGAGCCGACCAGCGCAGTAGCGCGCGAAGTCGTCGAGGCCTACGCCGACGCCGGTGGACGAGTGATGTCGAATCCGGTCGGCACGGGTCCGTACAAGCTCGCGAACTGGATCCGCACGTCCAAGATCTTTCTCGAGGCCAATCCCGACTATCGCGGCTTCGTCTGGAACTTCGAGCCGGGCAGCGATCCGGAAGACGCCCGCATCGTTGCCGAGATGAAGGGCAAGAAGATGCCGATCGTCGGCCGTGTCGAGATCACTATCATGGAGGAGGACCAGTCGCAGCTGCTCGCGTTCGAGAGCGGCGAGGCTGATCTGATGAATCTCGAAGGTCCGCTGGCGCCGAAGGTCCTCGACGGCGCGAACCTCAAGCCGGAGCTGCAGCGAAAAGGCGTCAAGCTCTCGCGATTCGTCGACCCCGAAATTACCTACTACTTCTGGAACATGATGGATCCGACCGTCGGCGGCCTCTCGCTGGAAAAGATCGCGCTGCGGCGCGCGATGGCGATGGCTTACGACGTAGACGAGGAGATACGCATTGTCCGCAACGGGCAGGCAGTGGAGGCGCTCTATCCGATCCCACCCGGAATCGTCGGCCACGACCCGAGCTATCGCGGCATCGTCAAGCACGATCCGGCCACTGCCAATGCGCTGCTCGACAAGTTCGGCTACAAGCGCGGCGCGGACGGCTGGCGCACGCTTCCCGATGGCAAGCCGCTTGTCATTCGCTACGCATCGCGCCCCGACTCGCGTGGACGCCAGGAAGAGGAGATGTGGAAAAAAGCGCTCGATTCCGTATCGATCCGCATGGAGGGGCAGAAGGAGCGTTTCACGGACCTGCTGAAGCTCGAGAAACAGTGCAAGCTGCAGATGCGCACCGCTTCGTGGATCGCGGACTATCCCGACGGCGACAACTTCATGCAGCTGCTGTACGGCAAGAACATCTACCAGAGCAACAACGGCTGTGCCGCGATCCCGGAATACGACGTGCGCTACGAAGCGACGCAACGCATGCCGGCCGGCCCGGAGCGCGACAAGCTCTACCGCGAGATGACGCGCATCATCGAAGTCTACGCGCCGTGGCGGCTCGGCATCAGCCGCTACCGCAACATGCTCGTTAGTCCGCGCATACTCGGCTACAAGAAGCACCCGGTGCTGCACTCCGAGTGGCAGTTCATCGACGTCGACACATCGAAGCAGGGCGGGTAGCATCCGCCGCATCCTGCATGCCACGGCCGGACCGTTTACCAGGGCCGCCGTACAGAGGAGGTGAAGCGTGTACGCATACATCATCCGGCGCCTGTGGCAGATGATCCCGACCCTGCTCGGCGTGATTCTGCTGGTATTCATCCTGTTCAACGCGGTCGGTGGCGACCCCGCGTACATACTCGTCGGCAAGATCTCCAGCGCGGAGCAGATCGAGAACATCCGCCGTCAGCTCGGCATCGATCAGCCGTACTACGTGCAGTTGTGGATTTTCGTCAAGCAGGTGGTTACGGGCGATTTCGGCGCGAGCTGGAGCACCAACGAGCCGATATCGCACATCATGGCGACGCGGCTGGGACCGTCGCTGACGATTCTGGTGCCGTGGCTCATTCTGTCGACCCTTATCTCGATCGGGCTCGCGCTGGCGGTGGCCTACGTGCGCGGTTCGCTCACCGATCGCGCCGTGATGATCGTGTGCACGGTGGGGTTGTCGATTTCTATCCTGGTCTACATCATCGTTCTCCAGTACGTATTCGCGTACAAGCAGGGCTGGTTCCCGGTGCAGGGCTGGAGCGACAGCCTGTGGACAAACCTCACGGTCTACGCGCCGCTGCCGATCATCATCCTGCTCATCGTCAGCGTTGCGCCGACGCTGCGGCTGTTTCGCACCTTCGTGCTCGACGAGATCAACCAGGACTATGTGCGCACGGCGCGCGCCAAGGGTGTTTCCGAGAACCGCGTCATGTGGGTGCACGTGCTGCGCAATGCGTCGATCCCCATCATCACCTTCGTCATGGCGGAGATTCCGGGGCTGCTGATCGGAGCATTTCTTATCGAACGCTTCTTCTCGATCCCCGGTATTGGTCGCGAAGTGCTGCTCGCGGTCGACCGCAGCGACTTCCCGGTGATCAAGGCCATCACCGTGTACGTTGCGGTCGCGACCATGGTGTTTACGCTGCTCGCGGACTTGACGTACAAGGCGGTCGATCCGCGCGTGCAGCTCAAATAGGACGCGGTGATGCCCTACGACATCCCGCATACCGTCTCGCCCAGCCTGTGGGCGCTGGCGTGGAAGCGCCTACGCAACGATCGCGTCGCCATGGCATCGCTGGCGATCGTCGTCGCTTTTCTAGTCATGATGGTGCTCTCGGCGACGGGCCTGATCGCCAAGGATTGGGCGCAGGAGACGGGCAAAAATTACGCGCCGCCGTCGTTCCTGGGTAACGATATCGAGCGCGCGGAGCAGGGTGCGAAGCAGGAAGCGGCGCCGGTGGAAACGCCAAAGGCTTCTGAGGCGCCGACGCCCGTCGACGTGAAGGACCCGCTGGCTGACGTGCTCGCGGAGATTCGCGGCAAGGGCGCGGCCGCCGGCACGGAGCAGGCCGACAGCGACGGCATCGTCGACCCGATCGGTGACGTCATCGAGGAAATTCGCGCGAAGGGCGGCAAGGCCGCTGCCGTCCAGACGCGCGCGGCGACACTGCCGTTCGGAGGTGACAAGTGGGGGCGTGATGTCCTGAAAAAGACGATCAAGGGCTCGGAGACCTCGATTTTCGTCGGCCTCGCCGCGGCGATCGTCGCAACCCTGCTCGGCACCATTTTCGGTGCGGTCGCGGGCTACTACGGCAAATGGGTCGACGACTTCTTCAACTGGTTCTACAGCGTGTTCACAGCGATGCCGCCGCTGTTGCTGATTCTCGCGATCGCCGCCGTGCTGCATGAAAGAGGCATCTTCACCATCATCCTGATCATGGGATTGACCGGCTGGACCGGCACGTTCCGCCTGATCCGGAGCGAGTACCTCAAGCACAAGGGTCGCGAGTACGTCCAGGCGGCCGACGCCATTGGCGCGTCGAACGCGCGCCGCATGTTCGTGCACATTTTTCCCAACGTCAGTCACGTCGCGCTCGTGCAGATGTCGATCTACACGGTGGGATTCATCAAATACGAGGTGATCCTCTCGTTCCTCGGGCTCGGTGTGCCGGTCGACGCGGTCTCGTGGGGATCGATGCTCAACGAAGCTCAGAACGAGCTCATCCTCGGCAAGTGGTGGCAGCTCGCCGCCGCGGCGACGGCGATGGCATTGCTGGTGACCGCGTTCAGCCTGTTTACGGATTCACTGCGCGACGCGCTCGATCCCAAGCTCAAGTGACGCAGCTGCCCAAGCGCAAGACGCGAGGGGTCGCGATGATTGGCAACAGTCCGCTCATCCCGACCCCGGATCGCAGTCCGAGGCAGGGTGCGGTAGGACGTTGGTCATCCCGGCGAAGGCCGGGATCCAAGTTGGACGTTGCTCGAGTTGAAGTAAATTGGGCCCCGGCCTGCGCCGGGGCGACGAAGCTTTTGGCGTGCGCCGGGGCGTTGGTCATCCCGGCGAAGGCCGGTACCCAAGTTGGACGTTGCTCGAGTTGAAGTAAATTGGGCCCCCGCCTGCGCCGATGCGACGAAGCTTTTGGCCTGTGCCGGTACGTTGGTCATCCCGGCGAAGGCCGGGATCCAAGTTGGACGTTGCTGGAGTTGAAGTAAATTGGGCCCCGGCCTGTGCCGGGGCGACGAAGCTTTTGGCCTGTGCCGATGCGACGAAGCTCTTGGCCTGTGCCGGGGCGATGGCGACAAGGTAACGGATTCGACAACGATGCAACCCTTGCTTTCGGTGCGCAACCTGCGCGTGAACTTCCGCCTCGACAAGCACACGTCCTTTGAGGCTGTGAAAGGCATCAGCTTCGACATTCCCCAGAACGCGACCGTGGCCTTGGTCGGAGAATCGGGAAGCGGAAAATCCGTGACTTCGCTGTCGATTCTGGGCCTTTTGCCGGCGGAGAATTCCAGCGTGCTTCCCGGCAGCGAGATTCAGTACGGAGGTCGCAATCTCGCCGTGCTGGACAGGACCGAACTGCAGGCCCTGCGTGGCAAAGACATCTCGATGATCTTCCAGGAGCCGATGACGTCGCTCAACCCGGTATTCACCGTCGGCTTCCAGCTCGAGGAGTCGCTGCGCCTGCACCTGGGCCTGGGCGGGAGGGCGGCGCACAAGCGCGCAATCGAGCTGCTTTCCGAAGTCGGCATTCCCGATCCTGCGTTCAGGATCAACGCATTTCCTTCGCAGATGTCCGGCGGTCAGCAGCAGCGCGTGATGATCGCCATGGCCGTCGCCTGCGAGCCCAAGCTGCTGATCGCCGACGAGCCGACGACGGCGCTCGACGTGACTATCCAGAAGCAGATCCTCGACCTCATCGCCGAGCTGCAGCGCAAGCACCGCATGTCGGTGCTGTTCATCACCCATGATCTGGCGGTCGTGGGCGAGATCGCCGATCACGTCGTGGTCATGCGCGACGGCGAGATCCGCGAGCAGGGTCCGGCCAAGCGCGTCTTCGAGAATCCTCAGGATCCGTATACCAAGGCGCTCCTGCAATGCCGGCCGCGGCTCGACCGCCGGCCGGTGCGGCTGCCGGTGATCGAGGATTTCATGGACGGCGGTCCGCATGCGGCGAATCTCGCCGAGCGCGCGCGCGGATTCACCGGCGCCGATCCGATCATTCTCGACGTGAAGGGCCTCGGCAAGGATTTCTACTCGCGCGAAGGCTTGTTCGGCCGCCGCAAATTCGAGGCGGTGAAGGACGTGTCCTTCAAGCTGCCCAAAGGCAAGACACTGGGACTGGTCGGTGAATCCGGGTCCGGCAAGACGACCGTCGGGCTCACGCTGATGCGCCTGCACGAAGCGAGTGCGGGCGAGGCACTGTTCGAAGGCCGCGACATCCTGGCGATGTCGGCGCGGGAGTTCATGGACTACAAGCGGCGCATCCAGATCATTTTTCAGAACCCGTACGCGTCGCTCAATCCGCGGATGCTCATCGGCCAGATACTCACGGAACCGATGCAGATCCATGACATCGGCGCATCGGCGCAGGAGCGCACCGATCTCGCCTTCGAGCTGCTGCACAAGGTGGGCTTGCCGGAGGTCAGCTTCTACAAGTACCCACACGAATTCTCGGGCGGCCAGCGCCAGCGCATCGCCATCGCCCGCTGCCTAACACTGAAGCCGGACATCCTGATTTGCGACGAGTCGGTGTCCGCGCTCGACGTCTCGGTGCAGGCACAAGTGTTGAACCTGCTGCAGGACCTGCAGGACGAGTTTCACCTGTCGTACATCTTCATTTCGCACGACCTCGCAGTCGTGAAGTACATCTCGGACGAGATCATGGTGATGAACGAGGGCCGGATCGTCGAGATCGCCGACTCCGACGACATCTACCGCCATCCCCGCGAGCCGTACACGAAGAAGCTGCTGTCGGCAATTCCCAAGGGATGGCACCACGGCGGCGGCTGAACTTGGCGGCCTAAAGCCTTTGGGCTCCCCTGGAGGCGTTTGCAGCGCTCATCTCGCTCCCTCGTTCATACCGGCTGATTCCCTAGCTGCCGTACACAACTTCTCGTCGTCTCTAGTGCGCTCAGCAGTCAAGGCGCTGTCTCATTTGCCTTGAAAGTCGATTCTTGTAGTCAACGTACGGCGCGTAAGTGAGTCGGTTCGTGAATATCGCGACTGCACACCCGGCAATACTCAACTGACTATATGCACGAGCCGTCATATTGTGCGCTAACATCGTATCGCGCCAGGCCTTTGATTGTGCGGTATTGGGAAGGGCCCGCGGACTGGTGAGTAACTCGACTTACCTTGGATCGGATCTACTTCGTACCGCTTCACCGGGGGGGACATCATGAAAACAATACGCACGATCCTTGGTCTTGGTCTTGCGCTGATGTTGGCGCTGTCTGCATCGCTCGCCTACGCGGGCGACGACAAAAACAACAAGACCTACGCATTTACTCCGGCACCGGCGGCAACGATCTCTGCCGGAGCTACGAGCGGCTTTGTCTTGACCATCAAGAACACGGGCGGCGGCGACGACGGTACCTCATTCAAATCGCTGATACTGAATGCGCCGCCAGGCATCAAGATCACCTCGATATCGGGCGCTGCCACGACGACGACGTTGCCGGCGCAGAGCATCGCCGTTGTCAATGTAACGATAAAACCGGCTAGCTCACTAGTGCTCACGTTGGGCTTGTCCGCAACCTGTGGCGGCGGCGGGTCTTGGAGCGCTTCGGTCTATACGGGCAATCCACCGCCGAACGGCAGCACGTTCACGAATCCGACCTTCCCGAGCACGAGCGTAGCGTCCTGCGTGCTGAGCTTTGGGACGCAGCCAACCAACACCCTTGCCGGCGCAAAGATCACCGGGTCGAAGTACAACCCGGCGGGCAACCCCGTCACGGTGAACGTGGGCTCGGGACAAGCCACAGTCACCCTCACCGCCACCTGCGCATCGGGATCCGTTGGCACGGTAGCAGCAGCCTCATTGGGTGGCGTGGCGACGTTCACTAACCTCGTTGCTGGTGGTGCCGCCTCGAATTGCAAGCTCAGTGCATCTGCGCCAGGTTATCAGGGCGCCGATTCAGCCGTTTTCCAAGTGAACGTGGGCTCGCTGAAGTTTGCGCCGCCACCAGCCAACGTACTTTCCGGCGCAGTCATCACGTCGACGCCGTTCAACAATCCCAAAGGGAGCTCCGTCGCGGTCCAGCTACTGTTGGACGGCGTCGCCACCAACGACCCCAGCTTCGATGGGACGCAGGTCAGTCTTTCCAGCGTCTCCCCCAGCTGCGTGGCGTCGGGCGCGACTGCGAACGTGACAAACGGTGTGGCGACTTTCGGTCAGCTCACTGCCGCGAGTATCGCTCCGCCTCCGCCTGCTTCGGACCTGAGTTGCACCCTCGGTGCGTCTGCGACCAGCTTCACCTCGCCGGGCCCCGCTCCGTTCATGGTCAAGGCGCCCAGCGCCGCGCCGCTCGCCTGCGGCGACTTGCTGGTCGCCATCAACAACCCACCGAACGTGACTGATCCGGGCCATGTCGACGGTAGTCGCGGTCTACTCAACAAGGACGGTCAGTGCCCAGCTAGGGTCAACTACACCTTCGTCACCGATCCCGCAAACGACAAGGTAACTCTTATTTGGGACACGACCGCAAACGGCCAGCCGAACGCGGCCTTCCAATATGCGGTGACCTCGAAGCCCGTGGCTCTCCCCACCGGATGGCCACCCGCGCGCCAGCCGAAAGTGGCATGGAAGGTCTTTGATCCCCTGGTGACCATTCCTCTGCCGCCGGGGGTCAGCGCCGGCGATCCGGTGTTCATTCCGGCGCAAGCCTGCGCGGCTCCGATTCTGCCCGAGCAATACGGGAGCGCATCGATCGATGGGTCGTCCACCAGCCTCACGGTTTCGCTGACCGTGCAAGCCAATACCCTGCCGGGGACGCCGTTTCCGATCGTCGTGGAGTCCGAGCGGATGCTGGTGACGGCAGTCAACGGCGGGGCATGGACCGTGCAGCGTGGTGACGGCGGCACGATGGCCACCACCCACACAAACGCGCCGGTTATGAGCACGCCGTTGCCGCTGCTAACCGGGCCATTCGACGCGGTTCAGGCACAGTACTACACCGTGAGCAAACCGGCGCAGATGTGCATCGCCAGTGACAGCTGGATGGCCTTCGGTTTCCAACCGGGCGTTACGCCAGGCGTGCCGCAGATCATTTACTCGACGACGGTGTTCGACATCGGAGACGGCTTCTTCAGTTCGGAGTGATCGGCCTGCAATCCCAGGCAGAAAAAAGCGGCCCCTTGGGGCCGCTTTTGTTTTGGAACGCGGAATTTATGACGCCGTACGCTCGACCGTTCGAATCTTGAGCATGGACGTGAGCTCGGTGCTTTCGGCAACGATCTCCGCAGGAGGTTGCACGTTCTCCATGCGATCGAGGTCGATAAGCGCGTTCAGCGAAAGGCTCGTTTCCAGCAGATCCTTTCGCCCGCGCGCCGCGGCAAGGCTCGCCACGTAGGCCTGCCGCGCCCCACCGAAGTCGCTCAGTTGCAGCAGCGCATGGCCGCGTACGCGCTCGAGCAGGGAAGTAGTCTTGACGGCTCCTTTGACCGTGCGCGCACGGGCAAGCGTGGCGCTAGCCAGCTCCAGACCCACCGCTGGCTGTCCCATGCGTACGCGGCACTCCGCCACCCGCCCGTCGAGGTCGAGGAGTTCCTGCTCAGCACGAACGTGCTGGAGGTGGGCTTTGGCCTCGTCCAGCCGTTTCAGTGCCTCTTCGAACCGACCAGCCTGGAGCGACACCCGGCCGAGCAACCAAAGGCAGCCACCCAGCAGATAGCGATATTTTGCCGCCCTCCAGACGGGTAGTGTCTCGACCAAGGCTTCCTCGGCTTCGATCAATTCACCGCGGTCGGATAGGATTTCGCCAATGTTCATGAGCGCCAACGTCGCATCCACCGTGCTGCCGAGCTTCAACGATTCCTGGCGGGCTTGCTCGTAACAGGCCAGCGCGTCGTCCCATCGCCCCTTCATTTGGTAGACGACGCCAAGATTCATAAGCAGCGCGGCTTGCCGCACCAGGTTGCCCGACTTCCGGTACGCCTCGAGCGATCTCTGCAGGAATGACTCCGAGCCGTCACGTCCCAGCGCGCCGTAGGCCCAGCCCATGACGAATGCCGCCGTACCCAATGCCTCCGGATCGTCTGCGGCTTCCGCTTCGGCGATCGCGCGCTGCGCCCAGCGCATCGCATCGTTGGTCTTGTTCTGGTACTGAAGGACATTGGCGTACCATGCGCTCGACCGCGCAATCTGTCGGGCGGCCTCAGGGCCCGCAATTCCCTTAAGCGACCGGCCCACGCGCGCCGCCCAACGCAGCGCCCGCGGGTAGTCGCCCAATTTCTGCTCGACCCTCGAGCACTTCAGATACACCCCCGCGACCATGAATGGATCATCGCCCACCAGACGGCGCGTTGCAGCGAATGCGTCGGACGCCTTCAGGAATTCTCCAGCCCGGTACCAGGAATCGCCCAACGCCTCATTGACTGCCCCCAACTCGAGCTGGCTCAGCTCGTCGAGCCTCCGCCCAGCCTCCAGGGCACGCGCATACAGTCCCGCTGCTTCGACGTACGCATAGGCCGCCTGCGCGCGCTTCGCCGCGACCGATGCGTATCGCCACGCCGGACGGTATTCCCCGGCGACAAGGTAATGCAGCGATAGGATGTCCGCCGCTTCCTCCGGCTGGTCCAACTCCTCTTCCATGTGCGCAGCCACAATGCCGTGAAGCCGCCGTCGAAGCTTGTAGGGCAACCCTTCGTAGGCCGCGTCGCGCAGCAGCGAACGGCGGAAGCGCAGATACCCGTCGGGTTCCTCATCGAAGAGTTCCCGCAATCGAGACCACGCGGCTTGCACCGGGATCACGCCATCGCTGTCGTCGGCGAACCAGGACAGCATGCGCGGGTGGAACGTGAGTCCGAACACGGCTGCCCGGCGGAGGAGGGTGCGTTCCTCGGGAGCGAGGGCGTCGATGCGCGCCATTGCCGCGGCTTCTGCCGACTCGGGCAGACCGCCGATGCCGCCGGATTCAATCGCGGAGCGCAGCAGGTCACGCAGGAACTGTGGGTTGCCGCCCGACCGCCGGGCGACGGCTTCCAGGACGTGCCTCGGCAACGGGTCATCCTCGGTAGCGATCTGCGTCATCCGAAGCGCGTCATTTGCCGCGAGTGGCTCGAGCCCGAGTCGAGCTACCATCGGCAGCTCCGGGGCTTGGAATCGCGACCCGGCCTCGCGTCGGGCGACGCCAAGTAGCCATGGCCGCGTGTTCAAGTGACCGCACAAGTAGCTGAGAAGCTGTGCGGAGGAACCGTCCATATGCTGCGCGTCCTCGATCTCGATCAACGTCGGGTCGGGCATCATGACCGCGAGGAACCGTCCGACGACTTCATGCAGCTTCGGTCGACGGTTCGCGTCGGCCAGCATCTCGATTTCCGGAGTGGGTGCAATGTCGAGGCCGAAGACAATGGCGATGAGGGGCAACCACGGCATCAGGTCGGCGGCCCTCGCCGCCACCGCTTCGCGCAGGCGCTTTTCGACGACTGCGTCGGAGTCATCTCGTCCGAAGTCCATGAACTCGCGCAGCAGCTCGCTCCAGACCGCATATGGCGTGGACGCGCTGTATGCTTCGCACACGGCATGCTGCTTGCGCATCCCCGTCGCATCGTCCCGTAGAGCGTCGAGGAGGCGGGTCTTGCCGACGCCGGCCTCGCCTACTATTTCGACCAGTCGCCCCGCTCCAGTGCGGGTGGCCGCGAGCGCCTCGCGAAGCAGGGTTAGCTCGGCATCGCGACCAATCAGCGGCAATTGTTTGAGCGCCACCTGCCGCGTTCGCGAACCCCTGGCACGACCCACTGCCCACGCCTGTACCAGTTGTGTCTTGCCCTTGACGGCGAAGGGTAGCAGCTCGACGGTTTCGAATAGTGTGTTCGATCGGTCGAGAACCGAAGCGGTAGCGTAGATCTGGGCGGGCTCGGCCATCGCCATCAGGCGTGCCGCGAGATTCACAACGTCACCCATCACCGTGTAGGTGCGCCGGTACGCCGGACCGATATCGCCTGCGAAGACCGATCCGCGATGTACACCGATGCGGATGGGCATCGGAGGATCGCTGTCGACGATCTTGCGCAGCGTGAGCAGCATGCGCTCCTCGTCGTCGCCTGCGACCTTTGGCGCGCCGGCCGTTAGGATGAGCTTGCCGCCGTCGGCATCGACGTCAGACGCGAGGAAAGTCACGTCGCGATCTTCGCTCGCAGCCTCGACGATGCTGACCAGGCGATGCAGCGCGTCGGCCGCCGCTTGCGGTCCGCTGCTTTCGATCAACGCATCGATACCCTCGTATCGAAGGAAAGCAATCGTGACGTGGCGATGCTCGGACATCCCGCCGCCGCTCAAGACGTGCGCGCGGATCGCAGGAGAAAGGCAGCGGGCGACTTCCTCGTAGGCCATCTTAGGGCGCGGCATCAGCGGGATCTTCGTCGCGTCGCCCGGAGGTTCACGTTGCAGAAGTACACCGGGCCCTCTTTGCTTACCAATGCAGCGAGACGGCAGTGACGCGGCCGCATCTGCACTGACAAGAATTTCACCCGCCTGTGCAACCTGCTCCAGCGCAACCAGCTGGCTCCATGCGGGCCCTGTTGGGAGCAATTCGACATGCGACGTGCCAACCGCAAAGAAGTGGAATTCTCCCGAATGCACCGCCTGCGCCATACGCAACGTGACTTTCGTGCCCGGAAACTCGAGACGGCCGACGTCTCGAAGCACGCGCCGCATTTGCAGCGTCGCTCGACAGGCCCTTTCTACATGACTCTCGCTTACGTACCACAGAAGCAATGAATCGCCGCCAAACTTGAGCAGGCTGCCGCCATTGTCGTACGCGACCTGGAGTACGGACTCGAAACTGTTCCCGATCGCATCGCTGATCTGCTCCGCGCCTTCCCGACCCTTGCGCGCGAGGCGTTCCGAAAGCTGGGTGAAGCCCGAGATGTCGACGAGCACCGCGCTTCCCCGAGCTGTCCAGCAACGACTTTCCGGATTGGCGACCAGGTGCTGCTGCAGAATCCGGGCCACGTATCGATTCGCCAGCTCGACGCCCCTCTGGGCAGCGCCTTGGACCGGCGCGGGCGGGTACGGCGATGTGGACGGAGGAAGCAAGTCGGTGGACATGATCTTCGGTTTATCGAGCGTCCTGCGGGACGCAGCAGCTAGGCAGCATGGTGCTTTGCCGCGCTCGCCTTGCGCCCGCGTACTCCCGGACAATAACCTATAGCGTGAAAGCCATCTCGCCGACCACTGCCCCCGGTAGGCGCATGCTGCCGACACTTCGCTCGCGATAGCTGTCGCTGCTGACGATGAGCTCGCGCTCGGCGGTGAGCCCGACGAGATTCTCGCCGAGCAGGCGGTACAGGCTGTCGTCGAAGCGCATGACGTTCACCGGCGCGACGATCCTGCCATGTTCGACCCAGAACGACGCGAAGCGCGTCATGCCGGTGACGCGGCACGCCGGCCGGTCAGAAAAATTGAGATACCAGAGATTGCCGACGAGGATGCCGGTGTCGAGCAGGGCCAGGGTATCGGCCAGCGGTACCTTGCCTGCCGCCATATCCAGCGCTTCCGGCGTCTCATCGGTATTGGCGCCGTTGGTGGCGAGGTCGAACTCGCGGGACGTGCGCGGACTCACCAGCGAACCGACCATGCCGCCACCGGCAACCAGCGGCACGCTGGACGGGCGCGCGTAGCCGTCATCCTGAAAAGGCGGTGCGATGCCCTCGGCGACGTTCTCGCTGAATGCGATCGAAGCATCGAAGCTCGCCGCGCCATCGCGCATGCGAAACAGGCAGCTCTGTCGCGTCGCCAGCGCGCGTCCGGAAAATCCGCCCCAACACAGCATCCCGGCAATCTCCTCCATCGCCGTCGGCGCGAGGTAGACGCGATAGCTTCCAGGCTCGAGCGTTCGTGCCGGCTGTGAGAGCAGCGCAAGGCGTTCACGTGCCCCATCCATCTTCACGGCGAGCTGCGCGAGTGACCACTCGAAACCGCCGTACGAAGTCTTCACGGCTTTGTCGGCCCGATGGTAGAGGCTCCACTGCAAGTTGAAGCTGCTCACTTCGTGCCAGTTGCGCTGGCCCAGCGAGTTGGCAAAGCCCCGGTACACCGGACCCGACGCGTAGATGCCCACCAGGTCGAGACCGGCGCCCGCGGCGAGCACGCTGGCGATGACCTCTTCAGAGGCCGCCAGCGTCGCGCTGCGCACGTCGCGACTCGAGCGCAGCTCCGTCGCGTAGGCGAGGTGGGGATCCTCAGGTACGTCATCGAGCACCGCCCGCAACGCCGCGAGCGCGGCGGCGATGTCGTCGCGATCCCGCGCCAGGTCGCCCGACACCGTCAGCGACTGCTCGGCGTGGCGCTTGCCGCGAATCAGGTGCAGCGCGAGGTAGCATTGCGACACCGTGCCGGGCTGTCGGATCTTGCCGCGATTCAGGCGTATGAAATCCGAGACCTCGGCGCTGAGGCGACACAGATAGACCTCACCGGGAGCCAGCGAGCGGTCGAGCAGCGCCGCAACGTCGTTGAAGTAGGTTTCCATCACCGAGCTCATCAGCGGTCCCCGCCGAACACGTCGACGTCGGCGAATACGCACGCTGGCGACGCGTGGCCGACGCGGATCACCTGCGAGGGCTCGCCCTTGCCGCAGTACGGAGTGCCCAGCACCTGCATCGTCGACTCGTCCCCGACGGCCCTGAGATTGCGCCAGAAGCTGGCGGAAATGCCGCGGTAATTCGGATTCTTGACCACGCCGCGTAGCTCGCCGTTCTCGATGATCTGTCCCCACTCGCAGCCGAACTGGAATTTGTTGCGCGAATCGTCGATCGACCAGGAATTGTTGGTACGCATGAGCACGCCGCGCTCGATGCTGGCAACCATCTGCGCCTGCGTGCTTGTTCCTGGTTCGAGGTTGAGGTTCGACATGCGATCGATGGGCGGACGGTTCCAGTTGTCTGCGCGCGAATTGGCGACGCCCGCAAGGCCGGCACGCGCCTGCGACAGCGCGCCGCCCAGCGGGCGCTCGAGCAGGCCGGCGCGGATCAGGTATTGCTTTTCCGCGCGCGTACCGTCGTCATCGAAGGCATAGCTGGCAAGCTCCTCGGGGCGCGTCGGGTCGAAGGTGATATTGAGCAATTCGGAGCCGTAGCAGTAGCTGCCGAACATGTCCAGCGTCACGAAGCTGGTCCCTGCGAAGTTGCGCTCGTCGCCGAGGATGCGGTCGAGCTCGAGCGGGTGCCCGATAGACTCGTGGATCTGCAGGATCATCTGGTCGGGCATCAGCAGCACGTCCATGCGGCCGGTCGGGCAGTCGGGCGCGGCGAGCAGCTGCAGCGCTTCGTCGGCGACGCGCCGTCCGCTGCCCCTGAAGCCAAAGCGCTCGAGCATCGTCTCGCCGCCCTGCTGCGCGAGACCGCGATAGCCGTTGAGCGAACGCGTTTGCGTGTCGCCGTCGGCGTGCGCGGTCACCATCAGGTTGGGCATGACGAAGCGATAGCGCTGCGTGATCTCGCCACCGGCGCTGGTCAGGTATGTGTGCACCGCGGTGCGCGTCTCGACACTCGCTTCCCAGTCGACGATGCGCGCGTCGCACCCCGCTTGCTGCGACTCCTCCGCGAGCAAGGCGTACCAGTCGCGGCGCGACCAGCCTGTCGCTTCGGCGTCGGGCGAGGCGTATTCGCCTCGCGGCGCAGGCACGGGCAGCGTGCGGAAGTCGATCAGGCTCGCACGTGCGCTCGCGTGCGCCCAGTGCGCGGCGCGGTCGAGCGCGGACTGCAGGCCCGCGCGCGAAAGGTCGCTGGTCGCGGCATAGCCGCAACCGCCCTCGGACCATGCGGTCAACATGGCGCCGCGGTCGCGCGATGCCGAAGGCGGCTGTGCCACATTCTTGCGTACGGCGTAGGTCTGCGCGCATTCATCGGCCGTGCGCAGGGACCAGAAATCCGCGGTGCAGCGCAACTGCTGAAATTCTCTTTGTAGTGTCAGGCTCATGAGGAAGCATTGCGGCGCGTGCGCGCCGTCGTGTCCGGGCAAACGGCAATTATCGTCCGGAGCTCGCGCCCGCGCACGCCCCCGGATCAATCCGCCGCGTTGGAAGCCTTCGAGGGTAAGCGAGCCATCTGCTCCAGCGCTGGCCCCGTCACGCGTGCAATGCGCCAGTCGGGCAGGACCGTCGCTCCGAACGACTCGTAGAAAGCGATGGCGGGCGCGTTCCAATCCAGGACCGACCACTCGAAGCGCCCGCATCGGCGCTCGACTGCGATGCGGGCGAGATGCAGGAGCAGTGCCCGCCCGTAGCCTCGGCGGCGATGCGCGGGCCGCACATAAAGGTCCTCCAGATACAGGCCGGGACGACCGAGGAAAGTCGAAAAATTGTGAAAGAACAGCGCAAATCCGGCAGCAACGGCGCCTTCCCACACTAAGACCACTTCAACTATGGGTTTTTCCCCGAACAAAGCTTCACGAATGTCTGCGTCGGTAGCCACGCAGATTTGGCTCAATCGCTCGTACTCGGCCAGCCCCCGGATCATGTCCAGGATTGGCGGGACGTCGGCGGGAACGGCGGAGGTGATTCGCAATGCGCCCGTCGGCGTGGTGTACGCGGTAGCGATCGTTTGTCTCCCTGGATTGTTGCGCTGCCGCGCGGATCGCTGTGGCCGACGCATCGCAAAACCAGACCTCGGTCAATTGTCGCAATGTCGGCCAAATCAGCGGCTTACGCAAGGCATCGTCGTGCGCTCAACAATTTTGCAACAGTTTCGACTTGGTTGTTGCAAAAATCGCACCTTTTTGTTGCGGGTCAAAATCGGGTTGCTATAGAGTCCTAATCGTTAGCCATTAGGCGAACTTTAGTTCGACAAATCTTTACTTAGGGGGCATTCGACATGTCGTCGTCAAAAGCAAAGCCACTCGCGCTCGCGATCGCACAACTGGTTGCGGGGGGAGCATTTTCCGCGCTCGTAGCGGCTCCGGCCATCGCGCAGACGCAGGCGGGAGTAGTCGGGCGCGTCGACGTTACGGGCACCAACATTCGCCGCACCGATACGGAAACGCCGAGTGAGGTTCAGGTCATCACCAAGGATCAGATGATCCAGCAGGGGTTTACGACCGTGTCGGATGTATTGCGCAACCTCACGGCCAATAGCAATGGAACGCTGTCGAACGGCTTTGCACGGGCATTCGCGGCCGGGGCCACCGGCATCTCGTTGCGCGGACTGTCGGTCGGTGCGACGCTGGTGCTCATCGACGGCTACCGCATGGCGGGCTATCCGCGGTCGGACGACGCCCAGCGTCAGTTCGTCGACCTCAACAGCATTCCCTTCGTCGCGGTCGACCGCATCGAGGTGCTGCTCGACGGCGCGTCCGCGATCTACGGCTCCGACGCCATCGCCGGCGTGGTCAACGTCATTCTCAAGAAGGACTTCAAGGGCACCAACGTATTCGCCACCGGCGGCACCACGACCGGAGGCGGCGGGACGACCTGGGACGCCCAGCTCACTCAGGGATTCGGCGACGTGGCCGCCGGATTCGGTGGCTACGGCGCGTTGGAATACCGCTCGCAGGAGGCGATCTATCTCAGTCAGCGCAGCGGCGCACGGTGGAACGTGACCGATTACACACCCTGGGGCGGAAACAACCTTAATCCGGGCGCGCGACCCGCCACGGTCGCCAACCCGGTCATACTGGGAGCGCCTTATCTCCAGAATCCGGCTGGCTCCTCTACCTTGCCGGCCAACAACGCGTTCCTTAACAGCAACTGCGACTTCGCCAGCAGGAACGCGGGCCAGTGCGAGTACAACAACAACTGGTCGCAGATTCAGCCGCGATCGCAGAACGTGAACGCGGTCGCTCAGCCTGACGGGAAGGGTCGCCCCCGACTGGATGCTCAATCTCACGGGCTCGTGGTTCGACAGCCAGCAGACGCAGATATTCGCCCCAGGCACGGTCTCGTTCGCGAGCTTCGCCGGCGCCCTGACCGGTGGCCCGAATCAAAACCCGCTGACCGGCCAGAACCCCATCCCCAGCTTCACGGTACCGGCGAACTATCCCGGCAACCCGTTCGGCGTGCCCGCCAATATCCGTGCAATCTTTCCCGTGGATGGAACAAACCGCTCAACGAGCGAGGACGTCGTTGCGACCCGCCTCGTGGCGCAATTGACCGGCACGGCGTGGGGCTGGGACACGAATATCTCGGCGGGTTACACGAACGTAAGGGACAACATCACCTACAACGGTTGGATCGCGTGGGGTAACCTGTACCAGGCCCTGAACGCTCCGGTGAATCCGTATCTCCTGACCGGCCCGAACAGCTCGGCGCTAGAACAATTCGTGCGCCCGACGGTCAACACCGTGAACTGGAACAACCTGAGCTTCGTCCAGGCGACGGCTTCGCACGACTTGATGCAGTTGCAGGGCGGACCGCTGGGCCTCGCCATCGGCGCCGGCGACACGTATCGGAACCTGCAGTCGCCGAACCCCGGCGTCGGCCAGGCAGGCACCGTCGGCATTATTGGAGCCTCGACCTATGCGGTCGGCAGCCAGAACAACGCCAACGTCTACGCGGAACTCTCCGCTCCGGTGCTGAAGAGCCTGGAGATCGACGCAGCGCTGCGCTACGACTACTACAACGTTCCTTCCAACAGCACGTGGAACCCCAAGGTCGGCGTCAAGTGGCAGCCGATAGAGAGTTTGGCGCTGCGCGGCACGGCGGGCACCGGGTTCCGGGCCCCCTTCATCACCGAGGCTGGCAACGCCGGCACGACGTTCAACCTCAGCAATATCCGGGATCCGCTGAATTGCGCGGTGAGCCTGCCGAACGGCCAGCCGGACCTGACCTCGCCGCAGAACGTGCAGGGAACCTGCAACTTCCCTCCGGCTTTTCTTCAGAGCTCCAACAAGCAACTGCAGCCCGAGAAGTCGGACAACTTTACCGCGGGCCTGATCTGGGAACCGATCAAGGGCTGGTCGACCACGTTCGACTACTACTACATCAAGCTCAAGAACCAGATCATTCCGGCAGTTAGCCTGCCCGATTACGACCCCGTCGCAAACATTGTTCGGAACTCGACCTCGCAGATCGTGACCTTTGGGGACGGCCATACCGGACTTTCTCCCGCCCCCCTCGTCGCCTACGCCGCCGCGCCCTTCGTCAATGGGCAGCAGGTGACGACCGACGGCTTCGATCTGGGCAGCGGCTACACGTGGACGCTGCCGGATTCGAGCAAGCTGCTGACCAGCTTCATGTGGACCCACATCCTCAGCTACGACGTGACGGCGAGCGGCATCAAGACCGAGCTAGCGGGCACGCACGGCCCGACGGCCGTCGGCGGCGATACCGGCACCCCGAAGGATCGGGCCCAGGGGACCATCCAGTGGGTAAAGGGGCCGTTTACCGCGACCACGACGATCAACTATGTCGGCAGGTTCAACGTCCTCGATCCCTCCGTGGGCAACAATACCTGCGCCGATGCGTTGAACTACAGCAACGGCGCCCGGTGGACCGGCAGCAGCTCTCCGAACGGCAATGGCTACTGCAACGTCGCCTCATTCACGTACGTGAACCTGAACATGCAGTACCAGTGGAACAAGCAGTGGACGTTCCTGGCAACGATCAACAACCTGTTCAACGCCAAGGCGCCCTACGACTTCGAAACCTACGGAAGCTCGGCCGGTCAGCAGCCGAACGCGGGCAACAACGGCGTTCCTTACAACCCTGCGCTGCATCAGGCCGGCGCGGTCGGCACGTTCTGGAGCCTTGGGTTCCAGTACCAGCTCGATCCGACACCGGCGGCGCCGCCGCCACCGAAGGTCGCGGAAGCACCGCCGCCGGTTGTTGCGCCGCCGTCGCCACCGCCACCCCCTCCGCCGCGTATGCCTGCGCCGCAAGTGACGAAGATCACGCTGGACGCGAAGGCGCTGTTCGACTTCGACAAGGCGGATCTCCGGCCTGAAGGCAAGGCGGCGATCGACAGCCAGGTGGTCGGCAAGCTTTCACAGGTACAGAAGCTCGAAGTCGTCCTGGTGACCGGTCACACCGACCGGCTGGGCACGGAGGCCCACAACCAGAAGCTGTCGGAACGGCGTGCAAACACGGTGCGCGACTACTTGGTCAGCAAGGGTATTCCCCGGGACAAGATCGAGGCGGTCGGCGTGGATTCGAAGCAGCCTGTCGTGCAATGCGATCAGAAGAACATGAAGCAGCTGATCGAATGCCTGCAGCCGAATCGCCGCGTGGAAGTCGAGGCAAAGGGCGAGTCCACGAAGTAGCCGCCACGCGACACCGCGATACCCAAGCCCCGCCTTCGTGCGGGGCTTTTTCTTCGTGCGTCGGACGTGACAGCGTTGCGTCGGGCGCCGCAGCCGCCGGACGCTGCCAATGCTGCGGATTCACGGCCGGCCAACCGCATCACGCTCGATGCTCCGGCTGGCCCACGCCGAGTAATTCGGACCCGCTGGCGCTAGAATAGGTCGTACGCCAGAATTGCAACTGCAAATGCCTATGACTGTCTGCTCGAATTTGCCGGCCGTCCGGTGGCCGCGGCCTGTGAAGCGGTGCGACCCCACTGCTACGGTGACGCCAGGGCAACTTTGCTCCTTCGAGCATCGCGACCGGCTGGTTCGGAAAGGAGCCGCGACGTGAGACGCTGGGCAATTTCGCTGTTGTGCCTGTGGCTAGCCTCCTGCGCGACCACACCGGGGACGTCCAGGACCGAGGCCCTGTTCAATGATCAGCTCTTCTCCGCCCCGTCCGAGCGCATCAGCGCGAGCGATGTCTTCGCGCTCAGCGATGACATGGAGCGTTTCCTCAGGGCGGAGATCGCCGGGTCACTGCGCAGGGATAGTCGTGACTCGCTCATCGAAGCGGTGTACATCAAGGGTCAGCTCAAACTCGACTACGACTCGGCGATCACGCGAAATGCGGCGCAGGCGTTCGCGGCACGCTCGGGCAATTGCCTGTCCCTGGCCATCATGACGGGTGCTTTCGCCAAGGCACTGGGTCTGCCGGTCCAGTTCCAGAGCGTAGACGTCGAACAGACCGTGAGCCGCAGCGATGACATCCTCTTTTACGTGGGGCACGTCAACCTGACCCTCGGTGTAAGGCCGAGCTTCTTCCGGCTGTCGGGTGCGCCCGATCTGAAGATGGTCGACTTTCTTCCGCCTCAGGACATGCGAGGCCTGCGCACGCGCCCCATCGCAGAGCAGACCGTCATCGCGATGTACATGAACAACCGGGCGGTCGAAGCGTTCGCGCGGGGGCAGGTGAATGACGCCTATTGGTGGGCGCGCGCCGCCGTTCACGAGGACCCCGACTTTGTGAGCGCCTACAACACCCTCGGCGTCATCTACTGGCGCCATGGGGATGCGGTGGAGGCCCAAAAGGTTCTCGCATACGTGCTGGAGCGCGACCCGCAGAACACACATGTCATGGCGAACCTGGTACGGGTTCTCAACGACCTCGGTCGTGTCGCAGAGGCGAAGAACCTGGCCCGCAAGCTGGAACAACTCGAGCCCGTTCCCCCGTTCGCAGACTTCGAGCTGGGCCGCCAGGCCATGCGCGACGGAAACTACAAAGCCGCCAAGGATCTGTTCGCCAAAGAAGTCGCTCGCGCACCCTTCGATCACGAATTGCATTTTTGGCTGGCCAGCGCCTATGCCGGCCTCGGCGATATCGAGCAGGCACGCCGTCAGCTGACGCTTGCCATGGAGTACAGCGCGACCGGCCGCGCCCATGACCTGTATGCCGCGAAGCTTGCCCGGATCACGTCGAGCCAAGTCCACTAGCTCGTCAACGATCGGGCCAACCTCGCGCCGACGGTGAGCCGGGCCGGGACCCGGGGCGTATGTCGTCTTGGTGTCGCTGGACTTCATCGGCGATAATCCGGGCCGCGGCCTACCCGCCGCCCTGGTCAATGCGACCCTACCGCCGCAATCTACAAGGAAAACGATGAAGACATCCGTGGTCGCAGTTCTGTTCGCGCTCGCCGTCGTGGCCGCGTGTCCCGCGGCGGCAGAAGGCAACGTCGCCGACGCCACAGACATGCAGGCGCTGCGCGCGTCGGTGCGCGCCGACAAGAAGGCGCTGGTGGCCGCGACGCTGAATCTCACCGATGCGGAAGCAAAGAAATTCTGGCCGATCTACGACGCCTACCAGCGCGATCTCGACCTGATCAATCGTCGGCGCGTGGTGGCCATCGAGGGGCTGATCGCGCGGGACAAGCCCTTGTCAGATCTCTACGCGAAAAACCTGGCAAACGAGCTCATTGCCACGGACGAGGCTGAGATCAAGGCTCGGCGGACGATGCACAATCGCGTGTTGAGGGCGCTGCCTGCGAAGAAAGCGGCGCGCTATCTGCAGCTGGAGTCGAAGATTCGCGCGGCGCAAGCGTACGACATCGCGGCCACCTTTCCGCTGGTCAAGTAGTTGAAGCCGCGTCCTGGCGCCGCTGGGGGCGGCGTTTAGCCCCGATCGTCGCAGTGACGCTCGTTCGCGCGAAACGCCACCTCGCGTCCGATCGGCTCTTCCATACCCGCGAGTTCGGCGCATTTGCTGGGCGCGGCGTTCGCGCACTGGGCCGCACGCGACGCCGCGAACAGGGCGTACGCCTGGCTGTTGCTTTCCATTCGCGATGGGAGGACCACGAGCACGCCAATGGTGAGCGCCGACATCGCAAGTGCGGCGAAGGCGAAGGCAGCGCGAGGCATCGGAAATTTGTACGTATTCATCAGCGTCTCCTGGTGTGGTGCGTATGCGGTACTTTGATGCGCCGTGACTCGCGTCCGGATTCAGTTTCTGTAAGCCTTCGCGCGCCCGGTGACTGAATTCTGGGCAGAGCGCGGGGCCGCCTCAAGCAGCCAGCGACGAAGCGGCGCATTCGGCGACCGAAGGCGCAGTAGCGACGGACGAAGCGCGGGCGGCGAATAGGTCCGGACACCGCCTGAAGGCGCTTTGACGCGGCGGAGGGGGGGTTCCACCGAGCAAATCCCGATTGCCGGCTGGCATTCGAACTTTGGGTGGACTTTTTGACGGTTTTGTGTAGAATCCGGCGGCCTTGAGAAAAAAGCTTGGCCCCGCCCTTGCGGCGGGGCCATCTGTTTTGGAGATTTGAACGCCCGCCCGGTCGTGTTCGCCGCGGTGATGGCCAACCTGATCGTGGTAAACGCCTGGCGCCGGCTTGTTTGTAATCACCGGGGGAATAAAACGCGTATTCAGTCTTGGCCTTGCCTGCCACCCGCGGGACGGGCAATTGTCGTGGTTACTTAGTCCGCCGTGTCGGACCATAAGCCCGGAATCTGACCGAACAATCTTCTGTCTGGAGACATCATGTTGAACCTGACCCCCATGGCCCGTGTGGCTGCGCTGGCAGCAGTGTTGCTGATCGCGCCGGCCGCCATGCTGGCGCCGCACTCGGCGCACGCACAAGCGCAGCCCGCGACGCCAGCGCCTTCGGCAGCGCCTGTGGCTCCGCCGCCACCCGCGGCGGCGCCGCCTGCGCCTCCCGCACCGGCCGCGAGCCGCGCCACGGAAGTGATCGACAATCCCTACGGGCTGGAAGCGCTGTGGAAGGGTGGCGACTTCGTCTCCAAGGCCACGCTGATCATCCTCGTGATCATGTCGATGGGAAGCTGGTACATCATCATCACCAAGGTCTACGAGCAGTACAAGATGGGTCAGCAGGCGAAGGCGGCGGAAAAGCATTTCTGGTCTGCGCCTTCGGTGCGACAGGGAGCGGAAGGATTGAAGAAGAGCAGTCCGTTTCGCTTCATCGCGGAGACAGGCCTCGAGGCGACGAGCAAGCACACGGGCCTACTCGGAAATGTCGAGATGAACGACTGGATCACCATGTCGATTCAGCGCGCCACCGATAATGTTCAAAGTCGTACGCAGGACGGTCTGGCTTTCCTCGCCACGGTCGGGTCGACGGCGCCGTTCGTTGGGCTGTTCGGTACGGTCTGGGGGATTTATCATGCGCTGACCGCCATCGGCATCGCGGGACAAGCGTCGATCGACAAGGTCGCAGGACCGGTAGGGGAGGCCTTGATCATGACCGCGTTCGGTCTGGCGGTGGCTGTCCCGGCCGTGCTCGGATACAACTGGCTGGTCCGCCGCAACAAGACGGCGATGGAGCGAGTGCGCGAATTTGGCGCCGACCTGCATGCCGTGCTGTTGAGCGCCCCGAAGATCCCCGCAAGGGCATAGATCATGGCGATGAACGTCGGATCCTCCGGCGGCGACGAGGACGAAGTCGTATCGACCATCAACACGACGCCGCTGGTCGACGTGATGCTGGTGCTGCTGATTATTTTCCTGATCACGATTCCGGTCGTGACGACGTCGATCCCGGTGCAGTTGCCCAAGGAACGCAACGAGATCCGGGAGACCAAGCCCGAGAACATCGTGCTTTCGGTCGACCTCGCCGGCCGCATTTACTGGAACGAGCTGCGCATTCCCACCACCGACGCCTTGATCGAGCGGCTGAAGAAGATCGCCGTGCTCACGCCTCAGCCCGAGGTGCAGATACGCGGCGACGGCGGCGCCAACTACGATTCGATCGGGCGCATCATCTACGCGTGCCAGCGCGCCGGAATTGCCAAGGTCGGCTTTATCACCGAGCCGCCGGTGCGGGGTAGTTGAGGTGACTGCACAGGTCTCGCCTTCGAAGGACCCATCATGGCGATGAACGTAGGCTCGGGCTCGTCCAAGGAGCCGGAGGTCATGATCGACATCAACACCACGCCGCTGATCGACGTGATGCTGGTGCTCCTGGTCATGCTGATCATCACGATCCCGATCCAGCTGCATTCGGTCAACCTGAACATGCCGACCGGCAATCCGCCTCCGCCGCTCGTTCTACCCGAAGTCGTGAAAATCGACATCGATCCCACAAGCGTGGTGTACTGGAACGGCGAGGCGGTACCCGACCGGGCGACGCTCGAGGCGAAAATGACGGCCGCCGCCGCGCAGGCGGTACAGCCGGAAATCCACCTGCGTCCCGACAAGACACGCGAAGTATGCGATCGTGGCCGGTGTCATGGCATCTGCGCAGCGCCTCGGCCTGACCAAGATCGGCATCGTCGGCAGCGAGCAGTTCATCGAAGAGTAGCCTGCGGCGCGAACGTGCGCGTGCAACCGGAGTCGAAACGTCATGGATTTCGCACGACAGCAGAGAAACCCGCTGCGACATTCGGTGGGACTCACCATCGTGATTCTGCTTCATGTGATCGTCATTTACGCGCTGCTGAGTGGGCTCGCCCGCAGGGCGGTGGAAGTGATCAAGAAGCCGCTGACGGCGACGATCATCGAGGAGGTCAAGCTGCCGCCGCCGCCGCCTCCGCCGCCCCCAAGGAGAGTCATCGAGCCGCCGAAGGCGCAGCCCGTCGTGCAGCCCTACGTGCCGCCGCCCGATATTCCCGTGCCGACCGCGCCGACTGAGCCCGTGATTTCAGCGCCGACGACGGTTGTTCCGACCGAGCAGCATGTGATCGCGCCGCCGGTCGTCGCGCCGCCCGCGCCCAAGCCGGCGATCCGAAAGGGGCTGGTGCCGATAAATCGCGTCGACCCGATCTATCCGCGCGAGGCGATTCGCGCCGGCATTGCCAAAGGCCATGTGGTCGCGCGCCTTTCGGTCGACGAGCAGGGCAACGTCACCGAAGTCCACATCATCGAGGCAGATCCGCCAGGCGTGTTCAACAAGGAAGTGACACGCGCCATGATGCAGTGGAAGTTCAAACCGGAGGGCGAGAAGTTTCTGGGCGACGTCGAGCTGAACTTCACGCTAAAGGACGGATAGCGCGACCAACGCCGGCATAACGAAACATTGGAGGAGGATCCCGGCCGCGCGCAAGCGCGGCCGCTTTTTTGCCCAGCGCCGCCCAACGCTAGTCGGCGCGCGCCGCGTACAAGAGCGCTGCCCAGGTGGCTGCGCTCCCATCACGAGCAACGCACCCGCGATGTCGGCGATTCCGACACGGTGCCCGACGAACATCGTCACCGCGCCACGGAACGCATCGTCGAACAAGCCCGGGAATCGCGAATGCCGCGGCGATGCCGACGCATACCCAAAGCAGCGCGAGGACCGGCTTGCGCCACGCCGGCAGCGTCGCCGGTTGCGGCAACCCGGTCAGGACGCGCGCCGTGAAGCCATCGTCGGCGACATAGCTCGTGCGATGCTCACGGCCGTGCGCCGCAGCGCCTGTTCGAGCCAGTCGTCCTCGTCGTCTGCGTGCGTCGCGCGTTCTGTTCATGGTCATTGTCCAGGTGCCCAGGCGCCGAGCCTTGCGCGCAGCTTCTCCTTCGCGCGCAGGATGTGCGTCTTTACCGTTCCCACGGGACAGCCCAGGACTTCCGCAGCTTCCTCGTGGGTCAGGTCGTTATGGTAGCACTGCACGATCGCCGCACGTTCCGCCTCGGATAGGACATTCATGGCGCGCTCGAGATCGATAGCACATCGCGCTGCCTTGCTCGCCGCCGGAACTCGCATGCACGCTCGCCGGCGCCAGCGCGTCGGCGTCCAGATCCTCGGGCATCGGCAACTCCTTGGTCTTGCGCGCGTCGGCAAGGAAGGCGTTGTACGCGATACGATAGAGCCAGGTCGAGAAACGCGCCTCCTGGCGAAACGATTTCAGGTTGCGATACGCGAGCAGGAAGGTCTCCTGCGCGAGATCGTCGGCGAGCGCCACGTTGCCGCAGGTGAGCTTGCGCAGCGTCGCGCGCACGGCAGACTGATGCCGCCGCACCAGCTCGCCGAAGGCGTGCCGGTCGTCGCTGACGACGGCGCGAGCGATCAGCGCCGCATCGCTGACCGGTGGCGGGGACATCGTTTGCGCCAATAGCTGCTGTCATGGCTCCTGTCAGTCTGGCGCCTTGTCGGGCGCGCGTTGAGTAATGTGCCGATCCTCGAGTCACCAGAGGATCACATAGGCGATGCCCACGAACAGCAGCACGAAGCCGATCCAGTTGGGCGCGCTGCTGGCGATCATGGAATACATCACGAATGAAAGGCCCACGGCGCAGAGCAGCACGCCCTTGCGCAGGTCCGACCACACCGCGCGCCTGCGCGTTGCGACTGCTCGCTGGTAGGCCATCGAGGTAGCGATTTCCGCGGTGCCGGCGGCGACGCCGGCACCACCGGACGCTTGCGCAACCGCAGGTCCCGAGGTCTCAAGGGCGTGGGTCGTCGGCATGACCCCGGAAGTCACCGCGTCGACCGCCTGTGCCGACGGCATGACGCCTGCCTCGGCCAGCTTCAGCAGCGCTTCGTTTTGCAGACGCGTCTTGCGCAGCTTGTACCAGACGATGCCGATGAGCAGGATCACTGGCGTGAGGAAAATCGATCCGACGACGAGGAATATGAGCCCGACGATCCACGGCGCCGTATCCATCGCCTGCTTGAAGGATTCGAAGTCCCTGTCTGAATCGATGCTGATCGCCGCACGGTGACGCTTGTGGCGACGGTCGGTGTCATCCTCGTCGGCAGGGGAGGTGTCGACCTGGACCGACGGCGGGAAAGGCGTGATCTTGATGGTTGTGTCGGGGATTCCCTTGGCGGGCGTGTCGGCAGCGGGCGCTGGCGCCGCGGCGAGCAGTAATGCGCACGCAATCGCAAGAAAGGCCAGACGCACCGCGGCCAGCGGCCCGGCGCCCACCGAGAGTCTGCCTTGCATGTAGGTCTCCTTTGTTGTCATATGAGCTTAGATGCTGGCGGGGCCGCGGCCGGATTCACCGCTAGGGACCGATTTTTCGCGTTTTTCTGGTGCCGCGGTTGCCCAGAAGCGCATGCTATCATTCGCGCGAGCCACGGCGGGGCGCCCCGCCATGCCTATGAAAATACTGAAACTTCTGACCCTTCTGCTTGCCTTCCCGGCGCTCTGCGCGCGCGCCGCCACGGCCGACGACCAGGTTACGCTGAACTTCGTCAACGCTGACATCGACGCCGTCGTCCGGGCGGTGTCCGAGATGACGGGCCGCAATTTCGTCATCGACCCACGGGTCAAGGGCGTCATCAACATCGTGTCATCGCGACCGGTGCCTCGTGCCGCGGTATACCCGACGCTGCTTTCGGCGCTGCGCCTGCAGGGCTTTACCGCCGTCGAAGGCGACGGAGTGACCAAGATCGTGCCCGAAGCCGAGGCCAAGCAGCAAGGCGCGCCGGTAGTCGCAGGCGGCAGCGCCGGCGGTGGCGACCGCCTGGTCACCTCCGTCTACGCGCTCAAATACGAGTCCGCCACGCAGCTCGTGAACGTCCTGCGGCCGCTGATTACGCCCAACAATGCCATTGCCGCGCTGCCCACCGCCAACGCGCTGGTCATCACCGACTACGCCGAAAACCTGCGACGCATCGACAGGATCATCGCCTCGCTGGATACGCCGCCGGCGAGCGAGCCCGTCGTGGTGACGCTGCGCTACGCGTCGGCGCTGGACATTGCACAAATGCTCAACCGGCTGCTCGTGGAATCGGGACCAACCGGCGGCGCGGCCGCCGACCCGCTGCAGCGGGTGACGCTGGTCGCCGATCCGCGCTCCAACAGCGTGCTGGTGCGCGCAGAGAGTCCCGCGCGAATCACCCGCGTGCGCTCGCTCATCGAGCAGCTCGATACACCTGGCCGCGCCGGCGGCAACATCTTCATCATTTATCTGAAGAACGCCGAGGCGATCCGCGTCGCGGCGACGCTGCGCTCCCTACTCGGCGGTGGCGGCAGCGACACTTCGAGCGGTTCGGGAGGCCTCTCGCCATCCACGTCGGGCACATCGGCAATGAGCGCGACAGGCGGCACGCCGACAGGGGCTACGCCTGCGCTCGCGCCACCGGTCGGCGGGTCCACGGGTGGAGGATCGACGGCATTCACGTCCGGTAGCGTAACTATCCAGGCCGACGCAGCGAACAATGCCCTGCATCGTGATGGCGCCCGAACCGCTGTACAACAACATTCGCGCCATCGTGGAAAAGCTCGACAACCGCCGCGCGCAGGTATTCGTCGAAGCGCTGATCGTCGAGGTGAGCGCCGACCGCTCGGCCGAGTTCGGCATTCAGTGGCAATACCTGCAGGGCGCCAACAACTCAAGCTCCTACGTCGGCGGCGGTACCAATTTCGGGGTGCGCGGCTCGGGCACCAACATCATCGACACGTCGGCCAACCTCGGCAGCGCCGGCAACGGCCTTAACCTCGGCATCATCCGCGGCTCGATCACGATTCCCGGGCTTGGCACCATCACCAACCTCGCGCTGCTGGTGCGCGCGTTGCAGGGCGACAACACCGCGAACATCCTTGCCACGCCTAACATGCTCACGCTCGACAACGAGGAAGCCAAGATCATCGTCGGACAGAACGTTCCGTTCATCACCGGCCAATACGCGCAGACTGGACAGACGTCGACGGTCACGCCTTTTCAGACCATCACACGCCAGGACGTCGGCCTCACGCTGCGCGTCAAGCCGCAGATCACCGAGGGAGGCACGGTGCGGCTGGCAATTTACGAAGAAGTCTCGCGCGTGCAGGACCTGACGAATCCCGCCGGAATCATTACCAACAAGCGCTCGCTGGAGTCGACCGTGCTCATCGACGACGGCCAGATCATCGTATTGGGCGGACTCATCCAGGACAGCCAGACCGACGGCACGCAGAAGATCCCGTTCCTTGGCGACATTCCCATCGCAGGCGCGCTGTTCCGATACGACACGCGCGAGCGCAGCAAGACCAATCTCATGGTGTTCCTGCGCCCCACCATCGTCCGCAGCCCGGCGCTGGGTGGCGCGCTCACTACCGACCGCTACGACTACATCATCGGCGAGCAGAGGGCCATTCGCGACAACCCGAGCATGATTCCGCCGGTGCTGCCGAATCTCGACAACCCGCAACTGGCACCGTCACCGCTGACGCCGAATACCTCGCTTACAGCGCCTCCGTCGACGGTCCCGCTACCGTGGTTCCTGCCTTTGACGCCGTCGGCACTCCATCCGGTGCCCGCACAACCTGCGCCGTCCCAGCCGGCGCAGCCCGTGCCGGCGCAGCCCGTGGCCCCGCCGCCGGCGGAACCGGCGCCTTCCAAATAGCGTCCCATGGCCGGAGACTCCGCGCCCGTCGCGCCGCACGCCGCCACGCCACCGGCAACGCCAGCGCGGCGCGTACCGTACGCATTTGCGCGCACCCACGGCGTGCTGCCGCTGCGCGAAGAGGGCAATGCGGTCGTCGTGCTTGCGCGCGTGGACGCGTCCGTCGAAGGGATTGCCGAGCTCAGGCGCGTGTTGCAGCGGCCGCTGAAAACGCAGACTGTCAACGCCGAGCGCTTTGCGGCGGAACTCGCCCGTGCGTACAACGAGGCCTCCGCGCCCGTCGCGCAGATCAGCGAGGACCTTTCGCGCGACAGCGATCTCGCGCGCTTGCTGCAGGACATTCCAAAAGCCGAGGACCTGCTCGGCGCGACGTCAGATGCGCCGGTAATCCGCATGATCAACGCGCTCCTGCTGCAGGCGCTGCGCGAGCGCGCATCGGACATCCACTTCGAGCCCTATGAAGGCCGCTCGGTGGTGCGTTTTCGCATCGACGGCGAACTGCGCGACGTGATCGAGCCGCCGCGCGCGCTGCACGCCGCGCTGGTGTCGCGGCTCAAGGTCATGGCGAGCATGGACATCGCGGAGAAGCGCCTGCCGCAGGACGGGCGCATGGCGCTCAAGCTCGGCGACAAGAGTGTCGACGTGCGCGTGTCGACGCTGCCCACCGGGCCCGGCGAGCGCGTCGTGCTGCGCCTGCTCGACAAGGACACGGCGTGGCTCGATCTCACCGCGCTTGGCATGAGCGACGATACTCTCGCCGCGATCGACCGACTGATTCGCGAGCCGCACGGCATCGTGCTCGTTACCGGGCCGACCGGCTCCGGCAAGACCACGACGCTGTACGCGGCGATGTCGCGACTGCCGCGCGGCGCGCTCAACATCATGACGGTCGAGGACCCGATCGAGTTCGCGCTCGACGGCGTCGGCCAGACGCAGGTCAACCCGCGCATCGAGCTCACCTTCGCGCGCGCGCTGCGCTCGATCCTGCGCCAGGATCCCGACATCATCATGATCGGCGAGATTCGCGACCTCGAGACGGCGCAGATCGCCGTGCAGGCGAGCCTGACCGGGCACCTGGTGCTGGCCACGCTGCATACGAACGACGCCGTCAGCGCGGTGACGCGCCTCGCCGACATGGGCGTCGAGCCGTACCTGCTAGCCTCGAGCCTGCTCGGCGTGCTGGCGCAGCGCCTGGTGCGGCGCCTGTGCCCGGAGTGTCGTCATGGCGCCGTGCCCAGTGCGGGCGAGGCCGCACTCATCGCACGCCTGGGGCTCCCTCCGCTCCCGCGCCTGTATCAGCCGGTGGGATGCACGGCGTGCGGAAATTCCGGGTACCGCGGCCGCACAGGCGTCTACGAGCTGATGCAGGTCGACGAGAGATTGCGCCGGCTCATACACGACCGCGCCGGCGAGCCGGCGCTGCGCGAGTCCTGCACGCGCAGCGGATTACGCTCGCTTGCGCAGGATGGAGCTCGCTGGCTCACGGACGGCGAGACGTCGCTTGCCGAACTGCTGCGCGTGAGCGGGGCGGCGTAGCCTACGGCGTGGCCAAGTTCCCGAAGTCGCATCGGCTCGAGCAGCCGCTAGCGCTCCTGCGCGGCCTCGGCCGCTGACGCCCGATGCCGGGTTTTCGCTACGAAGCGGTCGATGCCACCGGGCGGCCACGGCGCGGCATGCTCGATGCGCCCAGCGCGCGTGCCGTGCGCGACCAGCTGCGCAGCGATGGGCTCGTTCCAGTGGCCATCGATGTCGCGAGAACGACCACTGGCCGCCGTGCCGAGGCGACGCGACTTGGTGCCGCGGCGCTGTCGCTCACGACGCGGCAACTTGCCACGCTGGTGGCTTCGGGAATGCCGCTCGACCAGGCGCTCGAGCGCGGTCGCAGAGCAGTCGGACCATCCGGTCGCGGCACGCATGCTCGACGCGTCCGCGAGCAGGTCGGCGCGGGCGAGCCGCTCGCCGCTGCGTTGTCGCGATTTCCGCGCACGTTTTCCGAGCTCTACCGCGGGTTGGTCGCCGTCGGCAGCGAGACCGGCCAGCTCGGAAGCGTGCTGTCGCGGCTCGCCGACTACCTCGAGGCGCGCCAGGCGCTGCGCGCGAAGTTCACGACGGCGCTGATCTATCCCGCGCTGATCACGATCATCGCGCTGGCGGTGATCGCGACGCTGATGCTGTATGTCGTGCCGCAGATCGTCGCGGTCTACCAACAGAGCCGGCAGACGCTGCCGTTCCTGACGCGCGCGCTGATCGCGACCAGCGATTTCTTGCGCGCGACGCTGTGGTACTGGATCGGCGGCGCCGCGGTGCTGGCGGTTGTCGGGGTGTGGCTCTCGCGGCAGGAAGCGTGGCGCGAGCGCTGGCAGGCGCTGCTGCTGCGCACGCCGGTGGTGGGCAGGGTGCTCTCGGGGCTCGATAGCGCGCGCTTCGCGAGCACGCTGGCGATTCTCACCGGCAGCGGCGCGCCACTTCTGCGAGCGCTCGAGACCGCCGCGGGTGTCATCTGGGCGCGACCCATCCGCCGCGCCGCGCAGCGCGCAGCGGCGCGCGTGCGCGAGGGCGTCACGCTCTCGCGATCGCTGGCGAGCGAACGCGTGTTTCCGCCCCTTCTGGTCCATCTCGTGGCCAATGGTGAGCAAAGGGGCGAGTTGCCGGCGATGCTCGCGCGCGCCGCCAGAGAGCAGGAGAACGACGTGGAGCGGCGGCTTACCTGGCTCGCCGCATTGTTGCAGCCGTTGCTGATTGTCGTGATGGGCGCGATCGTGCTGGTACTGGTGTTCGCGGTGATGCTGCCCATCGTCTCGATGAATCAGCTCATACGCTAGGCCGGAACCTGCCGCCAGTCGGCAACGCGTTTCACATTCCGGGCAGGCATGGCGTACCGACTCTGCCAGTTAGCGTGGCGCCGCCGGCGATTCGCTTTCGTTCCTGCTGCGCGAGTGCCCAGGCAACGTGCTCGCGCACCAGCGGCGAAGGATCGTCGCGGCGTGCATCGAGCGCGGCGACCGATGGCTGCGTCGTAGCTGCGCATTACCCAGTCCGACCGCGAGGTTGCGCAGCCAGCGCTCGTAGCCGATGCGGCGAATCGCGCTGCCGCGCATGCGCTCGTCGAATTGCGCCTCGGTCCAGCCGAACAACGTCGACGAGATCGGCGTCGTCGAGACCGTTCCGCACCGCGAAGTCGGACTCCGCGGTGGCCTGCGCATACCGGTTCCACGGGCACACCAGCTGGCAGTCGTCGCAGCCGTAGACGCGATTGCCGATCAGCGGGCGCAGGGCCTCGGGGATGCTGCCCTTGAGCTCGATCGTCAGGTACGAAATGCAGCGTCGCGCGTCGAGCTCGTACGGCGCGACGATGGCGCCGGTCGGACAGGCGTCGAGGCATGCGCGGCAGGTGCCGCAGTGCGCGCTAGTCGCGCGACGTGAGCGGTAGCGGCAGGTCGGTGTAGATCTCGCCCAGAAAGAAGAACGATCCGGCGTCGCGCGTGAGCAGCAGCGTGTGCTTGCCGCGCCAGCCGAGGCCGGACTTCGCCGCGAGCGCGACTTCCAGCACCGGCGCGCTGTCGGTGAACACGCGATAGCGGAATTCGCCGACGGCGGCGGCGAATCCGCGTGGCGAGGCGCTGCAGGCGATCGCGCAGCACCTTGTGATAGTCGCGGCCGAGCGCGTAGCGAGATACGTAGGCCTTGGCGGGATCTGCGAGCACCGTCAGCGGCCGCTCGCGCGCCCCGGCGGCAGATAGTCGAGCCGCGCGCTGATCACGCGCAACGTCCCGGGCACGAGCTGCGTCGGGGCGCGCGCGGCGCGTGCCGTGGCGTGCCATATAATCCATCTCGCCGTGACGCCCGGCGTCGAGCCACGCCAGCAGACGGACTTCCTCGTCGCCAAGCTCGGTGTCGGCGATGCCGATCTCGGCGAATCCGAGTTCGTGTCCCCAAGCGCGAATGTCGAGCGGCGAGCGCCGCGAAGTCAGGAACATCGTCGCACTACCACAGGCATTGCGCACGCCACCGTTGCAAACCGATCCGACGATTATAGAAGAGCGCTCGACCTTCCTCGCCCGACGCCGCCGCCACGCTGCGACGCCGGGGCTGCGCTTGCTCGGGGACTCGTCGGCGGTATGGTGTCACGCTGTCGGGAGAGCTCGGCGCGGGCAAGACCACGCTGGTGCGCGGCATGTTGCGCGGCTTGGGCTGGGCGGGACCGGTGAAGAGTCCGACCTACACGCTGGTTGAACATTATGTCGTTTTCGAGCTTATACTTCTATCACTTTGATTTTTATCGTTTCGACTGGCCTGCACGAATGGGACAGCTCGGGCTTTGCGGAGTACTTCCGGCCGGACGCCGTGTGCGTGATCGAATGGCCCGAACGCGCTCGCCGCCTGCCTGCCTACAGTCGACCTCGCGCTGTGCGCTGCGCACCAGAGGCGTCAGGTCGCGAGCTTGCGGCTCGCGGCGCGTACGGCGGCAGGGTAGCGCATGTCTCGCGGCGTGCCTCTCGTCAGCGCCGTAGATCGCAGTCTCGCTCGCAGCGGCGTCGCGTCTGCCAGTGGCTGCTGCTGCCGGCGCTGCAATGGCTGCTGCCCGGCGCCGCTGCGTGCGGCGACGATCGCCTCCGCGCGCCTCTGGCCGGCGCAGGAATACACGCGGCTGATTCTCGAATCCGGCGCGCCCGTGGCGCATCAGATGCTGACGATCAAGAATCCGTCGCGTCTGGTGCTCGATCTGCGAGGACGTCGAGCTCGACCAGCGAGCTCGAGCAGCTGCCGCGTCTGGTGCAGTCCGAACGATCCGTATATCCAGTCGATTCGCGTCGCGACGCTTCAGGCCCGGCGTGCTGCGCATCGTGCTCGATCTCAAGACGGAGGTCGAACCCGCAGACTCTTCGCGCTGCAGCCGGTCGGCGAATATGGCCACCGCGTCGTGCTCGACCTCTATTCGCTGACGCCGCCCGATCCGCTGATGGCGCTGCTCGAGGGCGAGCCGCGGCGACGCGCGACGCCGGCGACAAAGCCGCGCTGCGCGGCGGCCAGGGCGCAAGCCGCAGCGCGCCGTCCGATCATCGTCGCCATCGATCCCGGGCACGGCGGCGAGGACCCGGGTGCGATCGGCCGGCGCGGCACCCGCGAGAAGAACGTGACGCTCGCGATCGCGCGCCGACTCAAGGCGCTCATCGACGCCGAGCCGGGCATGCGCGCGATGCTCACGCGCGACGACGACTACTTCGTTCCGCTCAACGCGCGGGTGCAGAAGGCGCGCCGCGTGCAGGCCGACCTGTTCATCTCGATTCACGCCGACGCCTTCAGCGACGCCGACGGCGCGCGGATCGTCGGTGTTCGCCCTGTCCGAGCACGGCGCGACCAGCTCCGCGGCGCGCTGGCTCGCGCAGCGCGAGAACGAGGCCGACCTTATCGGCGGCGTCAACCTCGACAACCGCGAGCCGATGCTGGCGAAGACGCTGCTGGACCTGTCGCAGACTGCGCAGATCAACGACAGCCTGCGCGTCGGACGCTCGGTGCTCGACGGCATCGGCGCGATCAACGCCTTGCACAAGGGCAGCGTCGAGCAGGCGGGCTTCGCCGTGCTCAAGGCGCCGGACATCCCGTCGATCCTGGTCGAGACGGCGTTCATCTCCAATCCGGACGAGGAACTCAAATGCCAGGAGCGACGTGCACCAGCAGCGCTTCGCCGAGTCGATCATCGGCGGCGTCAAGCGCTACTTCGCGCAGAACCCGCCGCTCGCCCGCGCCAAGGTCGAGCTGAGCGGCCCCGCGTACAATCGCGCCCGATGATTCGTTTCTTCGTCCTGTTTCTCGTCCTGCAGGCGGCGCTGTTCGGGTTGGAGCTGACGCCGTGGGCGCAGGAGTGGTTCGTGGTGCCGTGGACGAATACGCTCGCCGCGATCCGCGCCGGCATCGTCAAGATCTTCGACCCGCAGGTGATCGCGCAGGGCAACGTGCTGCAGAGCACGCACAACGGCTTCGCAGTGTCGATCGAAGCCGGCTGCAACGGCGTCGAGGCGACGATCGTGCTCGTCGCCGCGATCCTCGCGTTTCCGGCGCCGTGGAAGCGCAAGCTCGCTCGGGCTCGCTGATCGGCATCGTCGCCGTGCAGGGCCTCAACATCGTCCGCGTTATCAGCCTCTTCTATCTCGGGCAGTGGAACTTCGACGTCTTCGAATGGGCGCACCTCTACGTGTGGCAGGCGCTGATCATGCTCGACGTGCATGATCGTCTGGCTGCTCTGGGTGCGCACGTTGCCGCGCGATGGCGTCCCGCGGTCGCGGCTGACCCGAGGCCGTGGCCACGCGTTCGCTCGCCCGCATTCGTGCTTCTGGTCGCAGCGTGGCTGGTCGTGACGTTTTTCGTCTGGTGGGTCGCGACGCCGCTGCTGGCGTGGCCGGTCGCGCTACTGTCGCAGATCGTCACACGCGTCGCACTTCGGCGACCTCGTGCAAGGCATCGAGCAGCACGGCGAAATGATCACCTTCGTGACCTCGCTGCGGCCGCCGGCGGACGACGGTCGCAGCGGGGCGCGAAGGCGGTGCTCGAGGTGCCGAGCAACGTCCGCCTGTTCTCCTTCGGACTGCCGCTGCTGGCGGCAATGACTCTCGCCGCGCGCGAGCCGCATCCGTTGCGCAACTTGCGATCGGCTATGCGGTCGCTGGTGCCCTTCCAGACCTTCAGCGTCATCGCCGATTTTCTCAAGAATCTCGATGGGTCGGACCCGGCGTCGCGTCGCAGCTCGGCGTTCAGCGCCGTGGCAGCGCGAAGTGATCGCGTTCTGCCTACCAGTTCGGCACGCTGATCCTGCCGACGGTCGCGCCGGCGGTCGTCTGGGTGCTCATGCACCGACGCTTTCTCGAAGACTTCTGCAAGCGCGCACCGTGAGCGCGACGCTAGTGCGTCTGTCGCGGTTACGCGCGACCGCGTCTTCTTGCGTCGAGTTCGCGCTCGCGCAGCACCCGCCGCTGCACCTTGCCCGTCGTCGTCATCGGCAACGCGTCGATGAATTCGATCTCCTTCGGATACTCGTAGGGCGCGAGGAAGCTTGCGCACGTGGTCGCTGGATCTCCTCCTCGAGCGCGGGCGACGGCGGTCGTGTCCCGGCGCGAGGACGATGAAGGCCTTGACGACGTTGCCGCGCGTCTCGTCGGGGCTCGGCACGACCGCGGCGTTGGCGACCGCGGGGTGCTTGACCAGGCAGTTCTCGATCTCGGACGGACCGATGCGATAACCTGCCGCCTTGAACATGTCGTCGGCGCGGCCCTGGTACCAGAGGTAACCATCCGCGTCGCGGGTCGCGAGGTCGCCCGTGCGGCACCAGTCGCCGCTGAATTTGTGCGCCGTGCCTTCGGGGTTCTTGAAGTACTCGAGGAAGAACACAGGGTCGGGCACGCCGTCCGGGGCGATGCGGTTGACCGCGACTTCGCCCAGTCTCGCCGTCGGCCGACTTCGGCTGCCGGCGTCGTCGATGCACGCGCGATGCGATGGCCCGGATACGGGCCGGCCCATCGAGCCCGGTTTGGCCGGCCACAGCGCGTGCGAGTTGCCGACGATGTAATTCATTTCGGTCTGCCCGAACATCTCGTTGATGGTGACGCCCAGCGCATCCTGCGCCCACGCGAACACGGTCGTGCCCACCGCCTCGCCGGCGCTCATGATGCTGCGCAAGCTGCGAGCGCGTAGCGCTCGCGCGGTGCGGGCACCGCCTTCATGATCATCTTCAGCGCGGTCGGGAACAGGAACGCGTTGCGTGACCCGGTATTTCGCCATCAGCGCGAGCGCGCGCTCCGGATCGAAGCGCCCGCGGTAGCCGACGATCGGACAGCCGAAGTAGAGCGTCGGCAGCAGCGCGTCCATGAGGCCGCCGGTCCACGCCCAGTCGGCCGGCGACCAGAACACATCGCCGGGCTGCGGGAACCCATCGTGCGAATGGACGAAACCCGGCAGGTTGCCGAGAAGGCATTGCTGCGGCATCAGCGCGCCCTTGGGCGGCCCGGTGGTGCCGCTGGTGTAGATCGAGCAGCGCCGGATCGGTGGCGCGCGTCGACTACGGGCGTGAACTTCGACGTCGACGCCTCTTGCAGCAGGCGTCCCAGTCGATCGTCCACGACTCGCGCGCGCCGGCGACGCCGATCGACATGGCGCAGAGCTCGAGGCAGCCGGTCGCGGATCGCCGCCAGGTTGGGCAGCGATGCCGGATCGACGAACACCGACCTCGGCCTCCGGAATTCTGAGGCGGTATTCGAGCGCGTCGGGGCCGAACAGGAACGACAGCGGTACCGCGACCGCGCCCAGCTGGTAGCAGGCGATGTGCGCGATGGCGGTCTCCGGTCGCTGCGGCAGGATGATCGCGACTTTGTCGCCGCGACCGACGCCGAGGGCGGCGAGCGCGTTGGAGCAGGCGGTCGGCCTGCTGCTGCAGCGCGTGGTAGGTCAGCGTCGCGCTCGCGCCGTCCTCGTCTTCCCAGTGCATCGCGACCGCGAGCGGATCGCTGGCGTGGCGCCGTGCACACCGCTGCGGCGATGTTGAAATCGGCGGAACGTTCCAGCGATGCTGCGCGCAGATCTCGCGATAGCGATCGACCGGCATCGATGGCGCGTGTCAGGCGCTGCGTGAAGCGGCCGGCGCGGCGCGTGGTTCGTGCGATTCGATCGGTCGCCCAGATCCAGTCGGGTTGCTGCTCGAGCAGGCGACCGAAGGCGATCGATTGCGCGGATGAATTGCCGACGCTCATCTGCAGGCGCTTGCCCGGCTGGTACTCGCCGGCGGGAACGATCAGCGTCTGGATCGGCGTATCGCCGTTGCGCTTGCGCAGCGACAGGAACAATCCGTGGAAGCGCCGACCGCTGACGGTCGGCACCTCGCCGTCGACCGAATAGTCGGTCTCGCCGCGCTTGGGCTCGAGCAGCTCGACGCCGACCAGGTTGTTGGCGATCACCTGCAGGCCGATCTCGGCTCGCTCGGCGGTCAGGCGCTTCATGCGCCGCACGATGCCCAGCGTCCACAGCGACTGGTCCTGCGCGCGGATCGCGGCCAACGTACCCAGCGTCACCGCGTTGATGACGCGTCATCGGCGCGACCAGCCGGTAGCCGGTCTGCGAGACGTCGCGCACCTCCCACGCACCGCCCGGCGCCGCGTAGGTCGCGAGCCGTCGGCGCGCGACTTCCATGCGCACGCGCATTCTCGTTGCGCATGTGGCCGAAGGTGGCGATCTCGATCGTTTCGCCAAGCTGCCCGGCGTTGTCGACTTTCGGCAAGCGGGCCAATCTCCTCGTCGCGCAGGAACCCGGAGATCTTCGAGAAGCCGACGATCGCGTCGACGCTGCCTGACGCCGTCTGGCGCTCGCCTCGTCGCGTCACGGGGCGGAACTCCGGATCGACCTGCGAGGCGAGCTTGGTCAGCAGATTGAGCTGCTCGGCGCGGCGCGGCGTGCGCTCGGACAGCGGATCGTTGCGCACTTTCTGCTCGAGCATGAACGACGTTCTGCATCAGCACCGCGTGCAGCGGCCGCGTGTCGAGGAACAGCACGCGGCCCTCGAGCGGTTGCGGCGGGCGCCGGCGAAGTCCGGCGCGATCGCCCAGGTCGACGTAGAAGCTCGTCACCGTCGGCGCCTCGATGTTCAGGCGAAGCGGCGCGCACCACTCCGGACAGCTGTTCGGCCACCCATTGCACGTGCCGCGGCGACAGGTTGCCTGCGTTCATCAACTGCAGCAGCAGAACGCGCAGGTATTCCTGCTCGATGGTCGTCGAGGACCCCGTCGGCCAGGGTTCCCACGGGGACACGTTCGATCTGCGCCGTGCACGCGGTCTGGAACAGTGCGTGCAGCTCGGTCCACCGCGCCGGAATCCATTGCTCATAGCGGTAGAGGCGGATCTTGGCGTCGACGCCTGCGTGCGTGATCTGCCGCGCCACCAGTTCCGGCAGCAGCGATTGCCAGCGGTTGTTCTGGGCGTGACTCGGTGAGTCGCGTCCGAACGCCTGGTAGCACAGCAGGAAAGCCCTGCGTGATGATCGAACAGCGCCTGCCATAGCTGGCTTTCGACGCGGGTCGAGCGGTTGCCGTGCTCGAGGTACTGCGTGGTCATGTTGCCGCGCAGCGGCTCGGAGAGCGCGTCGAGGCGAAACACCGCTTCCAGCCGTGCTGGGGTGCGCGGTGACGCGCGTTCGGTCAACGCACCCAGCTCGGTAAGTATCGCCGAATGAACGTTCAGCGGGTCCGATGGACGGGAACGACGCGAGCCAGCGCTCGACGCTCTTCCTATCCGCGAGTGGTTCCTTGGTCGATCGTCCAAATCCGAACATGGAAGCGAATGCCTGTGCCTGTCGGCTCGTTAGCGATTGCGCTCCGATCAACAGTGCCGTCGGGCGCCAGTAGTTGCCACGGGCGAGGGCATGCCCTGCCGGACCATCGCAAGGGTAGGCTGCCTTGTACACTTTGGCAACGGTGGCATTTTTCGAGGTTTCCAGGCGTTTTCGGCGGCCGCCGCAATCACGGTGCAGTGCGGCCGGTACGATACTTGCACAGCCCCTGTTGTCGTCAGCAGTTGGACAGCGGCCAGGCGGTCCAACGTGCGGAAGCCCTTGTTCCCAAAGCAGGACGACGGGATCCGGGCTTTGGTGCGTGAAGTCGCTTGGGCAATTCGTCGGTCGGTCTGACGCGTGGCGTCTACTACTGCCGCTGCGCGCCAGACTGAAAACGACAGCTGATTTCTTTATACTTGTGACGCACAGGCGTGCAAAGGGAAGACCATGGGAATCCTGATCAAGGCGCCGACGCGCCGAAGTGACGCGGGCCCGCAACTGGCGGTTGCCGGCGGCGTTGTGGGCGAAGTTCGCGATTCGTTGCACATTCGTGAAGTCGTGCGCATCACCGGGTTGCGCCGCGAGCAGTTGTACATGTGGCAGCGCCGCTATGGTTTTCCGAATCCGGCGCGCGACGGTTTCGGCGACCGCGTCTACCCGCCCGACCAAGTCGCGCGGCTGAAGGTCATCAAGCAGCTGCTCTCGGAGGGCTGGCGCGCCGGTGCCGTGGTGCCGCTTGCCGAGTCGGCGCTGCAGTCGATGCTCGGCATCGCGGTCGAGGATCCGGCGCCGCTACCCGACGAGATCGAGACCGCCGTCAAGCTGCTCGCGGAGCATCGCGTCGGCGAATTGCAGAATCATTTGTCGAAGCTGCTCGTCGGCCAGGGATTGCGTCGCTTCCTCGAGCAGACGCTGATTCCGCTCAACGAGGCGGTGCACGAGCACGTCGTTCGCGGAGACATGCAGAATTTTCAGGAGTTGCGCTTTGCCGACCTGGCCCAGCGACTGCTGCGCGACGTGACACGACTGGTGCGACCGACTCGCGACGCCCGGCAGATCCTGCTCGCGACGCCGCCGAACGATCCGAACCAGTTGGGCCTGGCTATTCTCGAGCTGCTGCTGTTCACCGAAGGCATCAATTGCCTCACGCTGGGCAGCGGCGTGCCCGCGCAGGAGGTTGCCGGCGCGGCGCGTGCGTACAAGGTGTGCGTCGCGGTCCTGCTCTTCGATCGTGGCATCTCCGGAAAAATCGCCGGGCAGGAAATCCGCTCGCTGCGTACCGCGCTGCCCGAAGGATTGCCGCTGGTGGTGAGCGGACGTGCCGTGAACCTGCTTGCGAAACCGATCACGAACGTGCGCACGGCCGCGGATTTCAGTTCGGTGATGGCGACGATGCGCGAACTGGGCGTGGTCGGGTCAGTACCGCAGGAGTTGCAGCAGCGCGCCTGAAGCAATGCGTCCGTGTACCGCGGTCGATCTCCCGGCGGGAGGTGGCGCATCTCGCTAGTCCCGCCGCGGCTTCGGTCGTGATCGCCGCGGTGGGCACGCTGGTCGTGCGCGGGTCGGCATCGGGTGCCGTATGTCGACGACCTGCATTTCCAGCTGGCGCGGCAAGTTGACTTACGACTCGCGTAGGAATTCCTGCAACCTGCGCCGATCGCGTTTGGTCGGACGGCCCTCCGACGTCGGATGCGTCGCTGCCAGCGCCTTGCGGCGCGCGATTTCGGCTTCGCGCGCCACGCGGCTTTCTGCATCCTCGGCGTAGAGCAGCGCCGCCGCAGGCGCCCCGCCGCGCCGCTCGCTCAAGGCGACAACGGTGACTTTCCAGAGCAGCGCGGTGCGCCGCAAGAGGACCTGCTGCCCGGCCTTGAGCAGGTGCGAAGGCTTGACACGCCTGTCGTCGATGCGTGCCTGCCCCGCCTCGATCGCCTGCGCCGCCAGGCTGCGCGTCCGGTAGAAGCGTGCGGCCCAGAGCCACTTGTCGAATCGCACGCGCTCCGGCGCCGACTCAATCTTTGCCTGCATTGCGCTTCATCCACTCGGCGGTCGCCAGTGCTTCCGCCCGACCTTCCCCGGCCAGCGCCGCGACAACGCGCGCCTGATCGACAGCGCTACGATTCTGCGACAGCTTGAATTTGGCGTCGACGCGCGTCACCTTCATCCGAAATGCCACGATTGCCCCGATCATGGCATCGAGCTTCGTACCCTCGAGCTGCAACTGCCATGGTACCGGGCGCGGCGTCTCGAAAGTGCGCGTCAGTTCCTGCACGGTGGCGAGCTTCCCAGCCGGGTCGTCGACCAGTTCGACGTCGCCATGTACATGCACCGCGATGTAATTCCATGTCGGAACCATCGCTGCCGGCTCGCTGTACCACGAGGGCGACACATACGCGTGCGGCCCGTGGAATACTGCCAGTGACGCTCGATCGGCGAGATATCGCCAGTGCGGATTGGCGCGCGCGACGTGGCCGATGAGCATGCCATGTGGCAACGGCAGTGTGCGATGCAGCAGTGGCAGGTGCGTGATCTGCGGCTCGCCGGCGGTGGGCGTGATCAGCGTCGCGAACGGATAGTCGCGAATCGCCTGCGCAACGGCATCGTCGTCCTGTGCCGCGAAGGCCCGAGGCAGGTAAACGCTCACAGCCTTACTTCAACGCCAGCGTGAACAGGGTCATGGGCAGCGCCGAATTCTTGTCGAAGGTCGCTCCGGCACCGATGCCCGATTCAGCGACGGCGGCCGCCGTTTTCAGACGGTCGTATTGCGTATGCATCGCGCCCAGCGCGAATTCGCGACCCGGACCCGACCGCCCAGAAGCGCGTGTACTCGAAAACTTCGCGCATCGAATAGACGCCGAAAATGCCGTTGGGATTGGCGATCAGCGCGGTCACCTGAGTCGACTCGTAGGGATCGTCCTCTTCCTCCTTGGGATTGAGAAAATGCTGCTCCTTGAGGATCGGATGCAACTTGCGGAAGGTCTCGAAGATTGCCCGCTTGTTCGAGAAATCGAGATCGTCGTGCTTCTCCAGAAGGCTTTCGAAAACGAGCTGATGCGCGGCGCTGCCGCACAGTCCGATGTAGCTGCCCTTGTAGCGGACTATCTTGTCGTAGGTGCGATCGAACTCGGCGGACAAGCGCGTGTCGCCGAACGTGGTCAGTGAATCGGCCGCGATGGCAGCCTCGCTGTTCTTGCGGACGACGACGAGTGTGGTCATGGCGCTGCGGGATGGAGTTTCCGCCGCGGGTTTGTCGGCGCGATTCGCGCCAGCGGCCGGTGCATGAGCGATTATACCGTGCGACGAAGCGCCGGCGCGGGCGCTGCGGCAACCGGCGGCAGCTGCGTCGCATCCCACGCGTAGTGCGCCCAATCCCAGAACTCGGCCACGCTCGCCGGTGGCGACGGCGCGGTACACTGCCCAAGAAACAACCACGCCTGCATCAACGCCGGCAGCGGCGCGTCGGAGAGCGCTGCCGCGCCCGTCTGCTTGGACAGCTTCGCGCCGTGCACGTCGGTGGCTACCGCGTGGTGGAGGTACGATGGTGTCGGCAATCCGAGTTGCCGCTGCAGGCAGATCTGCCGTGGCGTAGACGCCAGCAGGTCGGCACCTCGCACGACGTGCGTGACACCCTGATCGGCGTCGTCGACGACTACGGCAAGCTGATAGGCGAACAAGCCGTCGCTGCGCTTGATGACGAAGTCGCCGCTGTCGCGATGCAGATTCTGCCGCTGTGGACCGTGCAGGCGGTCGACGAAGCCGACAGGCTCATCGGCCACGCGCATGCGCCAGGCGCGGGCGGCTGGTCCCGCCCCGCGCGACATGCCGCGGCGGCACGTGCCGGGGTAGATGCGCTCGCCGCTTGCGCCCAGCGGTGCATTTTCGAGTTCCTTGCGCGTGCACCCACAGGCATACACGAGTCCGCGCTCGCGCAGCGTCTCCAGCGCCGCGGCATACAGCGCCGTGCGTTCGCTTTGGCGAACGATCGTGCCCGTCCCATTCGAAGCCGTAGCGCTCGAGCGCGTGGACGATGGCGTCCGTGGCTCCGGCGCGGCTGCGCGACGTATCGACATCCTCTATGCGCAGCTTTCCACGTTCCCCCGTGTGCGCGCGCGTCACACCAGCTCGCCATGGCGGCAACCAGCGAGCCGAAATGCAGCGGTCCGGTGGGGGAAGGGGCGAAACGCCCGCAATACGCGGGTGTGCTCGTCACCGCAGCGTCGTTGCCGACGATTGCGCTGCGCGCTCGCCGGCTGCTGGCGCGCCGTAGCTCCACGACCAGTTGTGCTTCCAATTGGCAAGCACCGCGTTCGGATAGTCGGCGCGGCCAAGGCTGCCGTTATAGCGTCCGAGCGCGCGATAGTAGTCTCCGTTCTCCCGATCGAGATAGAAGCGCAGTATCGTGCATCCATAGCGAAGATTTGTGCGCAGGTGGAACAGGTTCTGGTCGGAAGTTCCAATCAGCTTCACCCAGAACGGCATCACCTGCATGTAGCCGCGCGCGTCGGCTATTGAGACGGCGAACTTGCGGAAGTTGCTCTCATGCTCGATCAGGCCGAGCACGAGCTGCGGGTCCAACCCCGCGCGCGTGGCCTCGTATTGCACCGTGACGAGGAAATCGCGCCGGGACGGCCAATCCGGCATCTTGGGCCCCAGCCGACGCGCCATTTCCTTGAGCCATGCTTCGCCTTCGGCGGGGTTGACGAAATTGAGCTTCGCCGCGGGAAAGTCGCTTACCGCGCGATGCAGCGAAGCCTGCACGTTTGCCGCAAGCGCCTCTTCGACCTGTGCCCCTGCGTGCACACCACCCGCACACAGTGCCAGCAGTGCAGCGAATGCGGCGCGCACAAGTAGCATCGGTCTACGATTGCGTTGCGTGGCGCACCGCATTGTCACGATGCCAGCTTCGCGCGCACGGTGGCGATGATCTCGCCGACGGCAATGGCGAGCGACTGCGCGTCGCGCCGGCCCTGGTACTCGACGACGCCTTCCTTGAGACCGCGTTCGCCAACAGTGATGCGATGAGGGATCCCGATCAGCTCGAGGTCGGCGAACATGACTCCAGGCCGCTCGCCGCGATCGTCGAGCAGGACGTCGACGCCAGCCGCCGCGAGTTCGTCGTGCAGCCGGTTGGCGAGCGTGCGCACGGCGTCGTTGCGGTCGATGCCGATGGGCGCGATGGCCACTGTGAACGGCGCCAGCGGCACCGGCCACGCGATACCGCGCTCGTCGTGGTTCTGTTCGATGGCGGCGGCGACCACACGCGTGATGCCGATGCCATAGCACCCCATTTCCATGATCTGCGGTTGACCTGAGGGATCGAGAAAAGTTGCGCCCAGAGCCTTCGAGTAGACGTCGCCCAGCGCGAACACGTGCCCGACCTCGATGCCACGAGCGATTTGCAGTGTGCCCTTGCCGTCGGGCGATGGGTCCCCTTCGACGACGTTTCGGATGTCGGCGATCGATCTCCGGCTCGCGACAATCGCGACCGAAATTCACTCCCCGCAGATGATAGTCGACGACGTTCGCGCCGCAGACGAAATCGCTCATCAGCGCGACGGTTCTGTCGGCGATCAAAGGCATGTCGCTCGGAATGCCTACGGGTCCCAGATAGCCTGCGGCGCAGCCCGTCGCGGCGACGATCTCAGCATCGGTGGCCCAGCGGAAGCCTTCGAGGCCCGGCAGCTTGCCTACCTTGATCTCGTTGAGCGTGTGATCGCCTCGAATCAGCAGCATGTGCACTTTGCCGGCAGCGTGAAGCATGATGCATTTGACGGTGCGGCCGAGCGGCAGATGCAGCAGCTCGGCGACCTCTTCGCAGGTCGACTGGCCCGGAGTCGGCACCTTCTGCATCGCTTCCGCCGGCGCTGCGCGGTGAGCCACCGGCGCAACAGCCTCGGCGAGCTCGACGTTGGCCGCATAGTCCGAGGCCGGGCAGTAGGCGATCGCGTCTTCACCGGAGTCGGCGAGCACCTGAAACTCGTGCGACGCGGCGCCGCCGATCTGCCCGGTGTCGGCGTTCACCGGCCGGAACGAAAGTCCGAGCCGCGTGAAGATGCGCACGTAGGCGTCGTACATCGCCTGGTACGAGTTGCGCATCGCCGCCTTGTCTACGTCGAAGGAATAGGCATCCTTCATGATGAATTCACGCGAACGCATTACGCCGAAGCGCGGGCGCACCTCGTCGCGAAACTTGGTCTGAATGTGATACAGGTTGACCGGCAACTGCTTGTAGCTCCTGAGCTCCTTGCGCGCGATGTCGGTGATGACCTCTTCTGACGTCGGCTGCACGACGAAGTCGCGCTGGTGGCGGTCCTTGATGCGAAGCAGGTCGGGGCCGTATTTGTCCCAGCGCCCCGATTCCTGCCATAGCTCCGCCGGCTGGATCACCGGCATCAGGAGCTCGATCGCACCGGCGCGGTTCATTTCCTCGCGCACGATCGCCTCTACCTTGCGCAGCACGCGCAGGCCCAGCGGCATCCACGTGTAGATGCCTGCAGCGACACGCCGGATCATGCCGGAGCGCACCATCAGACGATGGCTTGCGAGCTCGGCCTCGGCGGGCGCTTCCTTGAGCGTCGTCATAAAAAACTGCGATACGCGCATGATTAGACGTGCTTTTTCGGCAAAGCGCGTATTCTACGTCAAGCGCAACGCGCCTGCCCGCGGACACGAGCGCTGCGTGCGCGGCCTTGCCGCAGGCACTCATCAGGGACGCACCCGCGGGCAGTCAGCCCGCACGGTGGCTCAGCGAACGACCAGTACCGGCAGCTTCGAATGCGCCAGGACCTTTTGCGTTTCGCTGCCTAACAGGAGCGCCGACACACCGCCCCGTCCGTGCGAGGCCATGACGATGGCTTCGCATTTGTGCTTTTTTGCCGCCGCCAGAATCGCCGCCCAGGGCGTGGCGGCGATGGCGTGGGCGGGTTTGAACTCCAGGCCGGCGGATTCGGCTTTCAGCCCGACCGCCCCGAGAATGCGCTCAGCCTCCTTCTTGCAAAGGGCCGTGTATTCCTTGCGCGAAACCGGTTCGTAAACGACGCCGTCGCTGTATGCCGGCAGGGGGTAGTCGGGAGATGCGTAGAACGCGGTCAGCGTGGCGCCCAGCGCTTGCGCGAGATCGATGGCCTGGGCCACAGCCTTCGACGACAGTTTCGAGCCGTCGGTTGCGACGAGGATACTCTTGTACATCACGCCTCCAACGACGAACGGAGTGCACATTATGCCGCGATCCACGGGCGGCCGCCGCGCGTGCGACAATTCCAAATGGCCGATGACTGCCGTAAGTCCCGGTCCAAACATGCCAGCGATCGCTGATCCACGCCTTTTCCCAGGCCATCCGGACGCCGTGCAAGCAGCGCTTTACGCACGCGCGGCGGCGAGCCTCGCCGAGTCGGCCGCAGGACGCGCGAGCGCCATCGACGAGGCTATCGCGGCGGAACTCGCGGGTCGCTTGCGCGCCGACGGCGACGGTGCATTTCTTGCCGCGTTGCTCGCAGCGGCGCCGTCGCCGGCGATCGCGCGTTACCTGTGGCGGAGGCTGATCGATGCGTGGCGGCTGGCGTCGCCCCCGCCCGAGGGCGCAGGGATCGCGGCGACCGTGTTTGCGCTGCCACTGGTGATCGTCGCCGGGGCGCTCACGGCGCACGGGCCGGCGCCGGTCTCGCCGCCGGCCGTGCTGTCCGATGTGGATCGCATTGCTGCAATCCTCCGCGAGCACGGCGCCCTCGGTGGCTGCCGGACGTTCGCACTGGCTTCGGCGCTGGCCGGCGCGGATGCGCTGGCTGTTTCGCGACTCCCTTCGCTTTTGCGCTGGCAGGACGAGGCCCTGGTACCGGACGCGCCTGTGCGCGAGGTCGAGCCGGCGCCCATCGTACTGGCCTCGCAGCAGGAAAGCGTGCACCTGCGCTTTCTCGTGGGCACCGCGCTTGCGGCACCCCACGCGAAAGTGCTCGCTGCCGAGGATGCATCGGGTTGGGGGATTGCATTGGCACAGGAGCTCGCACGCCAGCTTGGCGCTGCGGGCGTCTCGGTGCTGGCGCTTGCCGCGCCCGCCGGCGGCGCCGCTGACAGCGCTACAGTGGGGCCACGCCGCTCAGCGGACGGTCGGCGCGCAACTGTTCGCCAGCAACGCCATTCGTCGCCTGCGCGCAAGCGTCGGCGAGCCATCCGCAGTGATCAGCGCCCATCGCTGTCTGGACGCGCCGGGTGGCGGCGAGCTTCGATTGTCGCTGTCCAGCGCATTCGATCCGCGCCAGGCCGAAGGCTTTCGCTGTCCGCTGTTTCCTACCGAAAGGGTCGAGGACGCCGTCGCCTTGCTCTTGGAGCTGTTGCGCGACTGCCGCGTCACCGATGTGCGTGTGCTCGCCGCAGTGCATCCCGATCGCGATCCTTGTACCGGCGTGAGGCTGCTTTTCAAGGGCGACGCGCTACCGGAAGCAGAGCAGGTCCTGGGGTGAGCGAGTCGCACGACGATTCCGGAACCGGTGCGCACGTGACGCTCGCGCAGGCGTTGGCGATGCTGCCGACGGCAGGCGGCAAGCGTTCGATCGCGGTGTTCGAACATGGCACGCTGCAGATCAAGCTCTATGCACCGCGCGGCACCGATTCGCAAACACCCCACACGCGCGACGAGATTTACGTGGTCGCGCGTGGCGAGGGCTGGTTCGTCAACGATGGCAGGCGGCATCGCTTCGCGCCGCAGGATGTCATTTTTGCCCGCGCCGGCGTCACGCACCGCTTCGAGGAATTCTCGGGCGATTTCCTGGTGTGGGTGTTTTTCTACGGTCCGGAGGGCGGCGAGGTCGACCCGGGCGAGGGCGCGTGATTGGCTAAGGCGCCTCGACGCGGCTGATCTTTCCGACGCCGCTGATTTCCTGTTCCAGCTTGGGGCTGCCGATGTAGTTCACGACGCCGGCGCCCGAGATCTCGACCTTCAGCGACTTCGCTGCGTTGACCAGCGCCTTGCCGGCTCCGCTCACCTGCAGCGACGCGCTGTCGCTGACAAGGCCGCCGGCGGCATACCAACTGGCACCCGACAGGTCAACAAACTGGGCCCCCACCTTGCCGGCAATTTCGACTTTGACCGCGCCGGCGCCGTCAATGCGCAGGCGCGATGCCTGCAGGTCGCCGATGCGCAGCGTAGAAGCGCCCGCAAAATCGATGCGCAAATCGTCGCTCTTCAGGCTGGGCGCGGAGAATCTCACCGAGCCCGCGGCCTCGATGCGCTCCAGCTGGATGAAATCGATGGTGATGCGTGGCGTCCGCGTCGAAGCACCGCCGAGCACCCAGTCCCACCAGTGGCGGCGATCGGCGATGTCGATCACGAGCGTCCGGTCGCTCACGACGGTTTCGATGTCTCGCAGTGCCTGCGCCGAAGCTTCCAGAGTCACTCCTTCGCTGGAGCCTTGGCGCAATACGACCTCGGCCTGGCCGTCAATTTCGATGCGCGAGAATCCGCTTGCCACACGGGTTTCGCTGACGGCTTCGGCGGCAAGTGTGGAGGGTGGGGCGGCCCCGGCGAGGACGGCGGCGGCGGCGAACATGAATAGCGATCTCAAGGCGAATTCCGGTGGTGTCGATCAACCTTAGATGCGCGGGGCGCCCCCACGGATTCGCGGCCGGCGACTTCAGGGCCGCGCCGCGGGGGCGAGGTCGCGGCGGTAGCGCGCCGCGTTCTCGACGTAGTGCTCGGCAATCCGGTAGAGCCCCGCTACCTCGTCCTCGGTCAGCGCGCGCACGACCTTTCCCGGAGACCCCAGCACCAGCGAGCGGTCGGGAATGACCTTGCGCTCCGGGACGAGCGTGTTGGCGCCGATCAGGCATTCGCGTCCGATGACCGCATCGTTGAGAATCACGCTCTTGATGCCGATGAGCGATCCCTCGCCGATGCTGCAGCCGTGCAGCATGACGAGGTGACCGACGCTGACCGAGCGACCGAGCGTCAATTTGACGCCGGCATCGGTATGCAGCACCGAGCCGTCCTGAACGTTGCTTCGCGGCCCCAGCGTGATGGTGTCGTTGTCACCTCGGATGACGACGTTGAACCATACCGACGCACAGTCCTCGAGCACGACGTCGCCGATGACGACAGCACTGGGCGCGACATAGTGGCCTCCGCCACGCATTTGCGGGCGGCGGGAACCGAGGTCGTAACGCATGCGGCGGATGATACCGCGGCTATAATGGATCGCGCTCTCGAAAGCCCCACCCGATGAGTCTCGATCGTGTCCCCGCCGGCAGGGACGTTCCCAACGACTGCAACGTCATCGTCGAAATTCCCATGCGCGGCGATCCGATCAAGTACGAGGTCGACAAGGAAACCGGTGCCGTGTTCGTCGACCGTTTCATGTCGACCGCGATGCACTACCCCTGCAACTATGGTTACATTCCGCGGACGCTGTCCGACGACGGAGACCCCAGCGATGTCCTTGTACTCTCGCCGATGCCGCTGATTACCGGCGTCGTGGTGCGGTGCAGGCCGATCGGCATGCTCAAGATGGAGGATGAGGCGGGCGGCGATTCCAAGATTCTCGCGGTACCCATCGACAAGCTGTCTAATCTGTACCGTGCAATTCAATCGCCGCGCGACCTGCCGGAGCTGACGACGCGGCAGATCGCGCATTTTTTCGAGCACTACAAGGATCTGGAGCCGGGCAAGTGGGTTCGCGTGTCGAGCTGGGTGGGCGCCGAGGAAGCCAAGGCCGAGATCATGGCCAGCGTCGAGCGTTTCGAGTCGAAGCACGGAGCGCCTTAGGAACGGGACTTATTGAGAATTACAAAACCGAGTGACACCGCATCGTATGACACGTCATCCCGGCGTAGGCCGGGACCCAAGTTCAGTGGATACGTAGGTGCCGCAGCTTGGGCCCCGGCCTACGCCGGGGCGACGTGACTGGTTATGTCGTAGTTAGGTAAAGCTCAATAGGTGCGTACGATCCGCGTCCCGGCGATGCGATCGTGCAGAAACTGCCGGTCCCGATCGACCAGCGCCCAGGCATAGTCGAGCGCAAGCGGGACGAGCGCCCAGTGGCCGTGGCCCATCGGGCGCAATAGCACGTAGGCAGCAACCGCGCCGGCGGGGCCGATCCACCACGCCAGATAGCGGCACAAGGCCCGCGCCTTGCCGGGCTGTTTGCCCATGCGGGTGATGATCGCAAGGTGCCAGGTTCGCATCGCCAGGGTCCTGCGGCCGCCGCTCCACATCCATGCGCAGTAGGCGCCGCAGGCCGCGAAGACGGCTGCAAAGGAGACTGCGCGCGCGCCCGGGGAGGGCAGCGGCAGGCGATCACCGGGGGCCGGGGCGGGCAGGCCAAGAACCGGAAGGAGAATGAACCCCAGCAGCAACGCCAGCGCCGCGAGCAGCAGCGAATCGTAAGCGGCCGCCGCAAGCCGTCGCGCGATACCCGCGCGCTCGGGCGCCGGCGGGTTCATCGCGTCGCCTCAGCGAGCGGTGGCGGGTGTAGGCGCCGGAGCGGGCGGCGCGTGCGTGGCAAGCTCGCGGCGGGTTTCTGGAGGCAACTGCTGATATTGCTGCCACTTCTGCCGCACTTCATCACGTTTTTCCGGGGGCAGCTGCCGCATCGTCTTGTATTGCTCGCGCGCGGCCTGCCGCTGTGCCGGCGTCAGGTTCGCCCACGCGTGCATCTGATCCTGTATCCGCTGCTGTTGGACAGGTGCCAGCGTCGGATAGCGCTTGGCGATTCCCAGCCATTTCTGCTTGCGTTGGGGGTCCCACGTGTTCCACTCTGGCGCCAGCGGCGCCAGGATTCGCTGCTCAGCGGGTGACAGCTCTGACCACGAAGGGGACCCCAGGACCAGCGGACCAGCGACCCCGGGCGAGCTGACGATGCAGGCCACCACGAGGGTGGCATTGCATATCAGGGCTCGGAGCGCGTGAGCCAATTCTGGAATCCCCGGTCGACGTAGGCTTCGATGGGCAGGTCCGAGGTCAGGATCGCCGCATCGGTTTCGACGAGCTCACGCGTACGCTGCGCCGTCGTCCAATACTGGTAGTAGAGCGTGCAGCCAACGATAAACAGGATTCCGACCCAGACGCGGACGTCGGAAAGCACGCGCACCGGGCGACGGCCGCCGAAGGTGCCACCGCCGGCACCCGTCATGGCGAGCTGCGACGCGTGTTCCGGCTCCGCCAGCCGAGCCAGCGCCTGCTCACGGGCCACCTGCAGCCTGTAGGCCGTTCCCGCCTTGATCGCGGCAACGCCACTATCCAAGTAACCCGTTATTTTACTTGAGATTTCTATCATCGTTCATAGGCTTACTCCCTTGGCCTTCAGCGTTTCGGCCAAAGCATGAACTGCCCGCGAACAGTGGGTCTTGACGCTGCCCTCGGAGCAGCCCATGGCTGCGGCGGCCTCCGCCACATCAAGTTCCTCCCAGTAACGTAGCAGAAACGCTTCCCGTTGACGCGGCGGAAGCCGGGCAAGCGCTTGTTCGATGATCGCGACAATCTGAGTTTGCTCGTATTGGCGCGCGGGCTCCGCCAGGGCAGCCGAGTCGGGTTTCGCCGCCAAAGTCTCAAGCAGGTCGAAATCATCGTCCTTGTCATCCTTTTGACCGAAGGCCGACAGCAGCGTCGTCCATGTGGAACGTACTTTCTGGCGGCGAAAATGGTCGTGGATCGTATTCTGAAGAATGCGCTGGAACAGCATCGGCAGCTCCGCCGCCGGTTTCATCGCGTATTTCTCGGTCAACTTCAGCATCGCATCCTGCACGATATCGAGCGCCGCATCCTCGTCGCGAACCGCGAACATCGCCTGCTTGAAGGCGCGCCGTTCGACCTCCGCGAGGAAGCCCGAAAGTTCTTGGTACGAAGCCAGGTCCGCGTCCCGAAAAGCTGCTTAGACGAACGATTATAAGCACATGCGCACGACCCCAAGCGTGACCATGGTGGAGGGAACAATGGTGTGCTGCAGCAAATTCCTTGACCAGCAAACTACAAATCGTTAGTGTTCAAGCCGTGGCGGTTTGCCGCCGCGAGAAGCACTGCAAAATCGGTCGTTCGCGTGCCGGCCGGCGGCGCCACAAGCGCTTCCGGAATATCCCGGGGCACGCAGCGGTTCCGGCTTTCTACCCGATTCGAGCCTTGGTCGGACGCGCCCCACCCGTTACTCGCGTCCAAGCAGTTTTGCAGCACCCGGCCCGCTTGCGCGCCCGGGATGCGGTGCTTCTTTGCCGGAACCAACCGTGGCGAAGAGAGGCAAATCATGCAATTGACGGGCGCGGAAATCGTCGTGCGCTGCCTCCAGGAAGAGGGCGTGGAGTACGTCTTCGGCTACCCTGGCGGCGCAGTGCTCAATATCTACGACGAGCTTTTCAAGCAGGATAAATTCAAGCACGTGCTGGTGCGCCACGAGCAGGGTGCCGTGCACGCGGCCGACGGCTATTCACGGTCGTCGCAAAAGGTCGGCGTGGCGCTGGTGACCTCCGGCCCCGGCGTGACCAATGCGGTGACCGGGATCGCTACCGCGTACATGGATTCCATACCCATGGTGATCCTCACCGGGCAGGTGCCGACGCACGCGATCGGCCAGGACGCGTTCCAGGAATGCGACACCGTGGGCATTACCCGTCCCTGCGTGAAGCACAACTTCCTGGTCAAGAACGTCGAAGAACTCGCCGTGACGATAAAGAAGGCGTTCTACCTCGCGTCGACCGGGCGCCCCGGCCCGGTGCTCGTCGACATCCCCAAGGACGTGACGCAGGCCAGCGCCGAGTTCAGCTACCCGAAGACCATTTCGCTGCGTTCGTACAACCCGGTGACGCGCGGTCACGCCGGTCAGATCAAGAAGGCGGTGCAGCTGCTGCTGGAGGCGAAGCGGCCGATGATTTACACCGGCGGCGGCGTGATCCTCAACAATGCATCGACACAGCTCACGCGCCTCACGCGCCTGCTGGGCTTTCCCTGCACCAACACGCTGATGGGTCTCGGTGGTTTTCCCGGGACAGACCCGCAGTTTACCGGCATGCTGGGCATGCACGGCACGTTCGAGTCGAACATGGCGATGCAGAACTGCGACGTGCTGCTCGCGGTCGGTGCACGCTTCGATGACCGCGTCATCGGCAACCCGTCGAGCTATTTCCGATCGGACCGGCGCATCATCCACATCGACATCGATCCGTCGTCGATTTCCAAGCGCGTCAAGGTTGACGTGCCCATCGTCGGCTACGTCGCCGACGTTCTCGACGAGATGCTCAAGATCATCGAGTCAACCAACCAGCGCCCTGATCCGGCTGCGCTGAAGGCATGGTGGGGCGAGATCAAGGACTGGCAGCGCAAGGACTGCCTGAAGTACGACCGCAAGAGCGCGTTGATCAAGCCGCAGCTGGTGATCGAGAAGCTCTACGAGGTGACGCGCGGCGACGCCTTCGTCACGTCCGACGTCGGCCAGCACCAGATGTGGGCCGCGCAATACTATAAGTTCGACAAGCCGCGGCGCTGGATCAATTCCGGCGGTCTGGGCACCATGGGCTTCGGTTTGCCGGCGGCGATGGGCGTACAGCTCGTCAACCCCGAGGCGACGGTCGCCTGCGTTACCGGCGAGGCGTCGATCCAGATGTGCATCCAGGAGCTGTCGACGTGCAAGCAGTATCACCTGCCGATCAAGATCGTGAACCTCAACAACCGCTACATGGGCATGGTCCGGCAGTGGCAGGAGTTCTTCTACGGCAACCGCTACGCCGAATCGTACATGGACGCGCTGCCCGACTTCGTCAAGCTTGCCGAGGCCTATGGACACGTCGGCATGAAAATCGAGAAGCCGGGCGACGTCGAAGGCGCGCTCGAGGAGGCCTTTGCGCAGAAGGAGCGCCTGGTATTTCTCGACTTCATCACCGACCAGGCCGAGAACGTCTTTCCGATGATCCCGGGCGGCAAGGGGCTCACGGAGATGATCCTCGCGGAGGAGCTATGAGCGGCGCCGGGCCGTCCCAAGCCGCTCGCCCCCCGTGGGGGGAGCGGCGCGAAGCGACGTTCGGGGGGAGTTATGAGCGGCGCCGGGCCGTCCCAAGCCGCTCGCCCCCCTGTGGGGGGAGCGGCGCGAAGCGACGTTCGGGGGGAGTTATGAGCGGCGCCGGGCCGTCCCAAGCCGCTCGCCCCCCCGTGGGGGGAGCGGCGCGAAGCGCCGTTCGGGGGGAGGTTATCTAAATGCGCCATATACTCTCCATCCTCGTCGAGAACGAGGCGGGGGCGCTGTCGCGGATATCGGGGCTTTTTTCCGCGCGCGGCTACAACATCGAATCGCTGACCGTGGCCCCGACCGAGGACGCGACGATGTCGCGCATGACCATCGTCACCGTCGGGTCCGACGATGTGATCGAGCAGATCACCAAGCAGCTCAACAAGCTCGTGGAGGTGGTCAAGGTCATCGATCTGACCGACGGCAACCATATCGAGCGCGAGCTGATGCTGGTGAAGGTGCGCGCTGCCGGCAAGGACCGCGACGAGATGAAGCGGCTGGCGGATATCTTCCGCGGCAGCATCCTCGACGTCACCGACAAGAGCTATACCATCGAGCTGACCGGCACCGGATCCAAGCTCGACGCATTCCTGCAGGCGATCGAGCCTGGAGTGATACTCGAGACGGTGCGCACCGGCGCTTCGGGCATCGGACGCGGAGAACGCATACTCAGGGTCTAGCTGCGCGCGCGGCACCGGTACCGAATCGCCAACGCCCCGCAGTGGACCCCGCAACGCCGGACGCAGGACCAAGGAGGGAAACCGAGCATGAAAGTCTATTACGACAAGGACGCCGACCTGTCGCTGATCAAGGGCAAGAAGGTCACGATCGTGGGCTACGGATCGCAGGGCCACGCGCACGCGCAGAACCTCAACGATTCAGGGGTGAAGGTGACGGTCGGGATTGCGCAAGGGCGGCGCATCCTGGGACAAGGTGAAAAAGGCGGGACTCAAGGTCGCGGAGGTCGCCGACGCGGTCAAGGGCGCCGACTTCGTGATGATGCTCATGCCCGACGAGCACATCGCCGCGGTGTACCGCGACGAGGTCGAGCCGAACATCCGCAAGGGCGCCACGCTAGCTTTCGCGCACGGCTTCAACATCCACTACGGACAGGTGCAGCCGCGCGCCGACCTCGACGTGGTCATGATCGCGCCCAAGGCGCCGGGCCACACCGTGCGCTCGACCTACGTCGCCGGCGGCGGCACGCCGATGCTCATCGCTATCCATCGCGACGCCAGTCGCAAGGCGCGCGATCTTGCGCTGTCGTACGCGGCCGCCATCGGCGGTGCGCGTGCCGGGGTGATCGAGACGACGTTCAAGGAAGAGACCGAGACCGACCTGTTCGGGGAGCAGGCGGTGCTTTGCGGCGGCTGCGTCGAGCTGGTGAAGGCGGGATTCGAGACGCTGGTCAACGCAGGCTACGCACCCGAGATGGCGTACTTCGAGTGCCTGCACGAATTGAAGCTCATCGTGGACCTCATGTACGAAGGAGGCATCGGCACGATGAACTACTCGATTTCCAACAATGCAGAATATGGCGAATACGTCACCGGGCCAAAGATCATCACCGACGAAACGCGCCGGGCCATGCGCGAGGCACTCGCCAACATTCAGTCAGGCGAATACGCCAAGAGCTTCATCCTGGAAAGCCGCGCCGGCGCGCCGACGCTGCTGTCGCGGCGACGCATGACCGCCGAGCATCAAATCGAGCAAGTCGGCGGCAAGCTTCGCGAGATGATGCCGTGGATTCGGAAGAACAAGCTCGTCGACCAGTCGCGCAATTGATGCCGATCGCGCGATCGAGGACGAGCGCGGCCGGAGAACGGTATTCGCCGCGTTGTCGTCTTCGCGAAAGTGACGGGTACCGAGGAGAGCGCATGCGACCGATTCGTCGTCAACGGGGATGGGTCGGACTGGTCGTGCTGCTGTTGGCGCTGCTGATCGTCGCGGTGCTTTCGCAGACGCTGCTCAGGCGCATGGGGCTGCTCCCGGACGAGCGCGCGACGTCCAGTGCTGGTCCGCGCGGTCCTGGACCCGCCAGCGCCGCGCCCATCGACGCGACGGGCGCTACACCGACACCCGGCAATGCGATCGAGCGTGCGCGTGGCCTGGAGAGCACGTTGCAGCAGCAAACGCAGGACATGGGGCAGCGCATCGACGCGCAAACCAAGTAGCGGTTCCTTGAACGCAAGTTATCCGCATCCGTTCATCGCCCGCGAGGGCTGGGCCTTTGTCGCCGTTGCGCTGGTGGTCGCGCTGGTGTTCTCCTGGCTCGGCTGGTGGACGGTGGCGACGCTCGCGTGGGTGGCGCTGGTGTTCATCGTGCAGTTCTTCCGCGATCCGCCGCGCCTCGTTCCCGATGCGACGAATGCGGTGTTGTCGCCTGCCGATGGCAAGGTCGTCCTCGTGGGCAAGGCACGCGACCCGTACCTCGACCGTGACGCGCTGAAGATCAGCGTGTTCATGAACGTGTTCAACGTGCACTCGAACCGCAGTCCCGTCGACGGGACAGTCAGGAACAAGTGGTACCACGCCGGCAGCTTTCTCAATGCCGCTCTCGACAAGGCGTCACTGGAAAACGAGCGCAACGCACTGCATATCGCCACGGCATCCGGCGTCGACGTCATCTGCGTGCAGGTTGCCGGGCTGATCGCGCGACGCATACTCTGCTATGTCGCTCCCGGGGATGTGCTTGCGCGCGGACAGCGCTACGGCTTCATCCGCTTCGGCTCGCGTGTCGACGTCTATCTGCCGCCGCGTGCGCGGCCGGGCGTCGCCATCGGAGACTCCGTGTATGCGACGTCGACGATCCTGGCTCATCTCGAGTGACGCGTGCGCCGCGCGGCGTTGTCTTGCCGTGCCCGCCCTGATAGGCTGGCGGCATGGGCGACTACCAGCAGGAACGCGCGCTGGCCAAGAACCGCATCCGCCGGCGCGGCATCTATCTGCTGCCCAACCTGTTCACGACCGCGGCGCTGTTCGCAGGTTTCTACGCGATCGTGCAGGCGATGAACGGGCGCTTCGACCACGCGGCGATCGCGATTTTCGTGGCAATGGTGCTCGATGGTCTGGACGGCCGAGTCGCCAGACTCACCAAGACTCAGAGCGCGTTCGGCGCAGAGTACGATAGCCTCGCGGACATGGTCTCCTTCGGCGCCGCGCCGGCGTTGGTGGTCTACGAATGGGCGCTGCGCAGCCTTGGCAAGCCCGGGTGGATCGCGGCGTTCGTCTACGTCGCCGGCGCGGCACTGCGCCTCGCGCGGTTCAACACGATGCTCGACGTCGCCGACAAGCGTTTTTTCCAGGGCCTGCCGAGTCCCGCCGCCGCGGCGCTGGTCGCAGGTTTCGTCTGGATCATCGAGGACTATGCCATCGATCCAGAGACCATCCGGTGGGCGGCGTGGGCGGTCACTGTATTCGCCGGCCTCACGATGGTCAGCAACTTCCGCTACTACAGCTTCAAGACCATCAACCTTCGGCGCAGCGTCCCGTTTTTCGTCGTGTTCGGCGTCGTGATTTTCTTCGTGCTGGTCAGCTATCAACCTGCGATCGTGCTCTTCGCCGGATTCGTGGCGTACGCGCTTTCCGGCTACGTCTGGTCGGCGTGGGTGGCGCTCAAGCGTCGCCAGGGTTGATTCGATCCGCCCGGAACCACCGCAGTGGCGTGCGGTCGTGATGTCCGCCCCTTGCGGCAAGCCGCGATTTACGTTACCGTCGCAGTCATGAGCAGCTTTCAATTACCCGCCCCCGGCGTCCGGACCCGCTGTGCGTCCGCGTTCACGCTCGTCCTGGGCGGACTGCTGCTGCTGCGCCCCGCGCGCACATAACTTACACCCTCTCTTCGAGCATTGCCCGCGCCATCCAGACCAGGATGGCATTTGCGCACACGAAATCTGATGCAAGGAGGACCGATGAAGGCCGATCCGTCCATGAAATACCGCCCCTTCCCACCGATCGACTTGCCCGATCGCCGCTGGCCCACGCGCACCATCACCCGTCCGCCGATCTGGCTGTCGACCGATCTGCGCGACGGCAACCAGGCGCTGATCGAGCCGATGGACGCCGAGCGCAAGCTGCGCATGTTCAAGCAGCTGGTGCAAGATCGGCTTCAAGGAGATCGAGGTCGGATTCCCGTCGGCGTCGCAGACCGACTTCGATTTCGTGCGCCAGCTGATCGAGGACGATCTCGTTCCCGACGACGTGACCATCCAGGTGCTCACGCAGTCGCGCGACGAGCTGATCCGCCGCACCTTCGAGTCGGTGCGCGGCGCGCGGCGCGTGATCGTGCACCTCTACAACCCGACCTCGCCACTGTTTCGCCGCGTGGTGTACGGCAAGGACAAGGCGGGCATCGTCGACATCGCCGTGCAGCGGTACTCGGCTTTGCCGGCAATGCGCGGACGAGCAGCCCGACACCGACTGGCGCTACGAATATTCGCCGGAAACCTTCACCATGACCGAGCTCGATTTCGCACGTGAGATCTGCGAGGCGGTGATGGATGTGTGGCAGCCGACGCGCGGACAAGCCGATCATCCTCAATCTGCCGGCGACGGTCGAGGTTGCGACGCCGAACGTCTACGCCGACCAGATCGAGTGGATGCACCGGAACATCGCGAGCCGCGACAGCGTGCGTGCTGAGCCTGCATCCGCACAACGACCGCGGCACTGGCGTCGCCGCCGCCGAGCTGGCGGTCATGGCAGGCGCCGACCGCATCGAAGGCTGCCTGTTCGGCAACGGCGAGCGCACCGGCAACGTCTGCCTCGTGACGCTGGCGCTCAACCTTTATTCGCAGGGCATTCATCCGGGCCTCGATTTCTCGGACATCGGATCGATCATCCGCACCGCGGAATACTGCACCGACCTGCCGGTGCATCCGCGCCATCCCTATGCCGGCGAACTCGTGTTCACCGCATTCTCGGGCTCGCACCAGGATGCGATCAAGAAAGGGCTCGTCGCTCAGCGCGAGGCCGAGTCGGAAGGCCGCATGCACTGGGATGTGCCGTACCTGCCGATCGACCCGGCCGACGTCGGGCGTACCTACGAGGCGGTGATCCGCGTGAACAGCCAGTCGGGCAAGGGCGGCATCGCTTTCTTGCTCGAACGCGACTACGGCCTCGGCCTGCCGCGTCTTCTGCAGATCGAGTTCAGCCAGGTGATCCAGCGCATCACCGACGCGACCGGTAAGGAGCTGCCGTCGGTGGAAATCCACGAGGCATTCCAGCGTGAGTATGTCGCGGCTGCCGACCCGGTGCGCTATGTCGACCACAATGCGCAGCACAGTGCGGCCGACGGCGCGGTCGAGCGCCTGAACGCGCGCCTGATCGTCGACGGCGTCGAGCGCCAATGCTCGGGCGCGGGCAACGGACCGGTCGATGCGTTCATCCACGCGCTTCGCGACGCGACCGGCCTCGACGTGCACGTGCTCAACTATCATGAGCACGCGACGGGCAGCGGTGAAGACGCTACCGCGGTCGCTTATGTGCAGCTGCGCGTCGGCAGTGATCGCACGGTGTACGGCGTGGGGCTGGACCCCAATATCGTTACGGCGACGCTGCGCGCCGTCATCAGTGCGGTCAATCGCGCGATCCGGCTGGGCATGGTCAGCCTTCCGCCGGTCAAGCGTGTTGCCTTTGCGTGAGCGGGCTGCGGCCCGGCGTTGAGCGTACGCCGCCGCGCGTGGTCGCGGTCCGCGTCCGATGACGCATACGCTGGTGGCGGGCGAGCAGGCGAGCCTGCCGGCAACCATCGCTGTCGGCAGGGCGTCGGTGCCGACCTGGCCCGAAGGGCAGGAGATCCTGCCCCTTTCGGCGCCTTTGATGGCGATCACAAGCTATGCCGATGCCCCCGCCTATCACCCCGCGCTCATCACAGCGGTGCTCGGGGCTGAGCAGGACCCCCGCTTTCGCGACCCGATGTTCAGGGGCGCCTGCGGTGTCAAGGTGCGCGATCTGCCCGCTTGGAATGCGCCTGCAGCCGCGCTGATCCACGCCCGCGCTCTCCTGCTCGCCCATCGCACCGTGTCGCGCAGTCCGGTGTACGCCGACACTACCTGGGCGAGCGTCTACCGCGCGGGTGATTACTGCATGCCGCACAGCCATCTGCGCTCGAACCTCAGCATCGTCTACATGCTCGATCCGGGCGACGGGGACGAAAGCGACGCCATGGCGGGCCGTCTGTGCTTCGCCGATCCACGCATCGATGCTTGCTGTCCGGATGAGCCGGGGCGGGTCACGCAGCACGTCATTCCCAACATGAGCCCTGGCACGATGCTGATTTTCGCCAGCGACTACCTGCACAGCGTCAATCCGTACCAGGGACGGCGGCCGCGCATCACCCTTTCGTGGAACATCACCCTGGAGAAGTTGCCGGGTCGCGCCGGCGAAGGCTGGACGATGTAGCACTGTCACGGGTTGTTGCCACGGCTCATTCTGCTATGATTGATGCACTGCAACAGAAAGCTTCGAACCAGGCGTCCGGTGGCGATCTCCCTCTCGTCCTGGTGTTTTGAGCCTCCTTCGCCGTCACGCGGGCCGGCGCGCTCGAAACGCAGCGACCACCATTCGAGTTCACGCCAGATGGGGAAAGGGATCGTCCATGAGCGCCGCAACTTACGGCCCGGGCATTGAAGTCAAGGGCCGCATCACCCCGGAATATGCCACGATCCTGACGCCGCAAGCCGTCGACTTTGCTGCGGGCCTGCAACGCGCCTTCGGCGGGCGGCGCGCCGAACTGCTCGCAAAGCGCGCGCAACGGCAGCGGGATTTCGACGCCGGCAAGCTGCCGGACTTCCTGCCCGAAACGCACGTCATACGCGAGGGCAATTGGGTTTGCGCGCCGGTTCCTGCCGATATTCAGGACCGCCGTGTCGAGATTACCGGGCCGGTCGATCGCAAGATGATCGTCAACGCGCTCAACTCCGGCGCCAACGTGTTCATGGCCGACTTCGAGGACGCCAACACGCCGAAGTGGGACAACAACATCCAGGGCCAGGTCAACCTGCGCGACGCGATTCGCCGCCAGATCGACTTCGTCAGCCCCGAAGGCAAGGCGTACAAGCTCGGTGACAAGCTCGCGACGCTCTTCGTGCGTCCGCGCGGGTGGCATCTGCCCGAGAAGCACGTGCTGGTCGATGGTGCGCCGATCTCCGGCGGGATCTTCGACTTCGCACTGTATTTTTTCCACAACGCGAAGGAACTCGTCGCGCGCGGCAGCGGCCCCTACTTCTACCTGCCAAAGCTGGAAAGCCATCTCGAGGCGCGGCTTTGGAACGAGATATTCATCGCGGCGCAGGACGCAGCTCGGCGTACCGCGCGGAACGATCAAGGCCACGGTGCTCATCGAGACCATTCTCGGCGCGTTCGAGATGGACGAGATCCTCTACGAGCTGCGCGAGCACTCGGCGGGGCTCAATGCTGGGCGCTGGGATTACATCTTCAGCTGCATCAAGAAGCTGCGCAGCAACCGGGATTTCTGCCTCGCCGACCGCGCGCTGGTAACGATGACCACGCATTTCCTGAAGAGCTACGCCGAACTGCTGCATCAAGACCTGCCACCGCCGCGGCATTCACGCGATGGGAGGCATGGCCGCGCAGATTCCGGTCAAGAACGACGAGAAGGCCAACGCCGAAGCCTTCGCCAAGGTCAAGGCCGACAAGGAACGCGAAGCGACCTACGGCCACGACGGCACGTGGGTCGCGCACCCCGGGCTGGTGCCGGTGGCCAAGGAAGCCTTCGACCGCCTGATGCCGGCGCCCAACCAGATCGCGAGCAAAAAGCGCGACGACGTCAAGACGACCGCCGCCGACCTGCTCAAGTTCGAGCCGGAAACGCCGATTACCGAGGCCGGGCTGCGTCTGAACATCAACGTCGCCATCCAATACATCGGTGCGTGGCTCGCGGGACAGGGTGCGGTGCCGATTTTCAACCTGATGGAAGACGCCGCCACTGCCGAAATCTCGCGCTCGCAAGTCTGGCAATGGATGCGTTCGCCCAAAGGCAAGCTCTCCGATGGACGCAAGGTTAGCCGCGAAATAGTTGCAGCGATGATTCCCGAGGAACTGCAGAAAATCCGCTCGCTGCTCGGCAAGGCCTATGGCGAAGGACGCTACGACGAGGCCGCGGCGATTTTCGCCGACCTGGTGAACAACGACACCTTCGTCGAGTTCCTGACCCTCCCAGCCTACGAGCGCATCGACTGACGGGCGCGATTCGCTGGCCGTTCCGGCTCCCGCGTGCGTCGCTGCCCGCCAGAGCGTTCAATTCGAAAATTTATCGGTACGATTCGCACAATCAATTTGACGAATAGGATCGACGCGCCGATGATCATTGAGCCGGTCGGCATGCTATGACGAATGGAGATCGCAATGAAACTGAACGGTACGAAGACGCACGAAAACCTGAAGGCGGCCTTTGCGGGTGAGTCGCAAGCCAACCGCCGTTACCTGTATTTCGCAAGCAAGGCGGATGTCGAGGGACAGAACGACGTCGCTGCAGTGTTCCGCTCGACCGCAGAAGGCGAGACCGGACACGCCCACGGACACTTAGACTATCTTGCCACTGTCGGCGATCCGGCGACCGATCTTCCGATCGGCAAGAGTCGCGACAATCTCAAGGCGGCAATCGCGGGCGAAACGCACGAGTACACCGACATGTACCCGGGTATGGCCAAGAGCGCCCGTAGCGAAGGTTTTGACGAGATCGCCGACTGGTTCGAGACACTCGCCAAGGCCGAGCGGTCGCACGCCAATCGCTTTCAGAAAGCGCTCGACACGCTCGCTGACTAGTTGTTGACCCTGACCGTGTTGGAGCGGCGTCCATCGCGCCGCTCGACGGCCGCGATTGCGTCGCGACGGAGCCGCACGCGGGGTCGTGCGCGCTCGGCGCGCGTCGCGATGCGATAACCTCGACCCGGGTGAATGCACGATGACTTCAAGGGAAGGCAGCCTCGAGGCGCCCACTCGCCACACCATCGACTGGCGCGATTCCGAGTTCTACGACCGCGCATCGGTCGACAAGGAACTCGAGCGCATCTTCGAGATCTGCCACGGTTGCCGTCGCTGCGTGAGCCTGTGCAACGCGTTTCCCACGTTGTTCGACCTGATCGACGAGGGCAGCACCGGCGAGATGGACGGTGTGGCGACGGCCGACTACATGAAGGTCGTCGACCAGTGCTACCTGTGCGATATCTGCTACATGACCAAGTGTCCCGTACGTTCCGCCACATCCGTGGAACGTCGACTTTCCGCACCTGATGCTGCGTGCCAAGGCGCAGAAGTTCAAGCGTGGCGAAACGAGCTTTCGGGATCGCGCGCTCACGAGCACCGACAAGCTGGGCAAGATCGCGACGATTCCGGTGGTCGTGCAGATGGTCAACAAGGCCAACGCAATGCCGGCTGCGCGCAGCGCGATGCAAACGCTGCTCGGCGTGCACCGCGAGCGCAAGCTGCCTCCGTTCGCGCGCACACGCTTCACCCAGCAGGCGCGGGCGTCGGTTGCGTGGCCGGTACGCGATGGTGACCGCACTCCCGGCAAGGTGGCGATCTTCGCGACGTGCTACGTCAACTACAACGAGCCAGGTATCGGCCTCGACCTCCTGCGAATACTCGATCACAACGAGATTCCATACACGGTCGTCGAGAAGGAAGCGTGCTGCGGCATGCCGAAGCTCGAGCTCGGCGACCTGGAAACCGTCGAGAATGCTCAAAGGCGTCAACATCGCGCAGCTGGCGCCCTACGCCAAGGACGGCTTCGCGATCCTGGCAGCAGTCCCGTCGTGCACGCTGATGTTCAAGAGCGAGATGCCGCTGCTTTTTCCCGAGGACGAGAATGTTCTGCGGGTCGCCCAGGCGATGTTCGACCCTTTCGAGTATCTCGTACTGCGCGACAAGGACGGTCTGCTCAAGAGGGACTTCGCGAAACCACTCGGCAGGGTCAGCTACCACGTTCCCTGCCATTCGCGCGTACAGAACGTAGGCCAGAAAACGCGCGAGGTCCTGGAATGGGTGCCGGGTACCACGGTGACCACCGTCGAGCGCTGCGCGGGGCACGATGGCACGTGGGGCGTGAAGGCCGAGTTCTTCGAGACGTCGATGAAGATCGGCCGGCCGGTATTCCGGCAGATGGCCGAGGCTGACCCCGACTATGTCAGCTCGGACTGCCCCATCGCCGGCCGCGCGATCATGCAGGGTATCGCGCAGGCGCAACAGACGACGCCGCGCGCCACCAAGGCGCATCCGCTGACTCTGTTGCGCATCGCCTACGGACTGTGAGTAGGGAAAGGATCGCCGTGCCGCGCATCACCCGCGACAGCCTGCTGACGCTCGAAGCCTACGCGAAGTCGCGCAGCGAGTTTCGCGCGCGAGTTCTCGCCCACAAGAAGCTGCGCACCGTGCACCTGGGCGAGCACCTGACGCTGCTGTTCGAGGACGAACTCACGATCCGCTACCAGATCCAGGAGATGCTGCGCGTCGAGAAGACGTTCGAGGAGGCCGGCATACGCGACGAGCTCGACGCCTACAACCCGCTGATCCCCGACGGCAGCAACTGGAAGGCGACGCTGCTGATCGAGTACGAGGATGTCGAGAGCGCGACGCGCGGCACTGGAAGCGCTCAAGGGCATCGAGGACCGCGTCTGGGTGCAGGTCGCAGGGCAGCGCGCGCGTCTACGCGATCGCCGACGAGGATCTCGAGCGCGAGAACGAGACCAAGACCTCATCGGTGCATTTCCTGCGCTTCGAGCTCGACGCCGGACATGATCGCCGCGCTCAAGCACGGCGCCGCACTCGCGATCGGCGCGGATCATCCCGCGTACACGTGCAACGCTCTCGCCGGTCCCCGAGCCCATCCGCGCGTCGCTGCTTGCCGCGATCTGGCGCGCGCCGACCGACAGGGCTAGGGGTCAGCGATCAGTCTGCGCGCGCCGCGCTCTCCCACGCGTCGCGGGTAATGCCGCGCACGCAGAACGCCTCGATCGCGACCGCGATGATCGCGCGTTTCGCGGCGCAACGAGCGCGAGGCCGCATTTTTCCAGCACGCGCCCCGACGCCGGGTTGCGCTCCAGATGCGAGGCGGTGATCTGCTGGCAATCGAGGCACCCGAACGCGAGCGTGACCATGGCACGCGTCGCCGCGGTCGCATAGCCATGGCTCCAGTATTCGCGGCCGATCCAGTAGCCGACGTTCTCGTGCTCGATCGGCGACCGGGCGCAGCGCGATCGCGCCGATCAGCAGGCCATCCGTCGGCCCGCGTGATCGCGTAGGCGTACTGTGCCGCGCGGGCGCGCTCGGCGTGCGTGCCGGCGATCCACGCTTCGGCCATGCCGTGCGGGTACGGGTGCGGAATCGACCGCAGTCGAGTCCGCGACGGCACGATCGCCGGCGAGCAGCTGCACGCGTTCGCTGTCGTCTGCGCAAAATATCGCAGCACCACGGGCCACGCGAGGACGTGCTCGGAAGCATCGATTACTGTCGCGCAAGCGGGACCGCGGTTCGTGCCGAAGCGCATGCAGCTCAGTCATTCGAGCCCGGTCGTGTCGCCCAGCATGATGTCGCAGTTGCAACCGACGCACCCCGTCGATGCGGCAGGAAATCGGCGGCGGGAGATCTTGGTGGCGAGATGCCTCAGTCGCGGAAATTGTTGAACTGCAGCGGGAAGTCGGTAATCGACTTCCTGACCAGCGCGATCGCTTCCTGCAGCAGGTCCTTCTTGGCGCCGGATACGCGCACGGTGTCACCCTGGATGCTTCCCTGGACCTTGAGCTTGCTGTCCTTGAGCATCTTGAGGATCTTCTTCGCCAGCTCCTGCTCGACCCCGACCTTGATCGTGACCACCTGCTTGATCTTGTCGCCGCTCATCTTCTCCGGGTTGCCGAAGTCGAGCGAACGCACGTCGATGCCGCGCTTGGCGAGCTTGCCCAGCAGCACATCGGTGACCTGCTTGAGCTTGAACTCGTCGTCGGCGTACAGCGTGAGCTGCTTCTCCTTGTGCTCGATGCGCGCGTCAGATCCCTTGAAGTCGAAGCGCGTGGATATTTCGCGGTTTGCCTGCTCGAGCGCGTTGCGAATTTCGACGTCGTTGACCTCGGAGACGATATCGAAAGATGGCATGATTTCAACCTATAAGCGGAATGCGTGCACGCTAGCACGATCCGCGGCGACGCGACAACCGGCGAACCGGCGCCGGCCTTCAGGCGCCGCGGCCGCGTTTTCGCGCAAGCTTGGCCTCGATCCGCATGCGCAGCGCGTTGAGCTTGATGAAGCCCGCGGCGTCCTTCTGGTCGTAAGCGCCCCGATCGTCCTCGAAGGTCGCGATCGTCGTGTCGAACAGCGAGTCCGATTTCGATTCACGGCCGGCGACGATGACGTTGCCCTTGTACAGCTTGAGTCGGACGCTTCCGTTCACCGTTGCCTGCGAGCCATCGATCATGGTTTGCAGCATCCTGCGCTCGGGCGACCACCAGTAGCCGTTGTAGATGAGACTGGCGTAGCGCGGCATCAGCTCGTCCTTCAGGTGCGCAACTTCGCGGTCGAGGCAGATCGACTCGATCGCACGGTGAGCCTTGAGCATGATCGTACCGCCCGGGGTCTCGTAGCAACCGCGCGACTTCATTCCGACATAGCGATTTTCGACGAGATCAAGCCTGCCGATGCCGTGCTTGCCGCCGAGGCGGTTGAGCTCGGTCAACACCTGCGCCGGCGTCAGCGTCTTGCCATTGATGCTGACGATGTCGCCGCGCGCGTAGCCGATCTCGACGTACTCGGCCGCGTCCGGCGCTTTTTCCGGCGACACCGTCCAGCGCCACATGTCGTCCTCGGCTTCCGTTCCCGGATCCTCGAGCGCACGACCTTCGTAGCTGATGTGCAGCAGGTTGGCGTCCATCGAATAGGGACTGCCACCACCACGGTGCTTCATCTCGATCGGGATCCCGTGCTTCTCGGCGTACCCAAGCAGTTTCTCGCGTGAAGTGAGGTCCCATTCGCGCCAGGGAGCGATCACCTTGATGTCGGGTTCCAGCGCGTAATACCCCAGCTCGAACCGCACCTGGTCGTTGCCCTTGCCGGTGGCGCCGTGCGCCACCGCATCGGCGCCGGTCTGCGCGTGCGATCTCGATCTGGCGCTTCGCGATCAGTGGACGCGCGATGGACGTGCCGAGCAGGTACTCACCCTCGTAGATGGCGTTCGCACGAAACATGGGAAAGACGAAATCGCGCACGAACTCCTCGCGCAGGTCATCGATGAAAATTTGCTTGACGCCGGCCGCCTTGGCCTTGGACCGCGCTGGCTCGAGCTCGTCACCCTGACCGATGTCGGCCGTGAATGTGACCACCTCGCAGCGATACGTATCCTTCAGCCACTTGAGGATTACTGAAGTGTCGAGGCCGCCCGAATAGGCGAGGACCAGTTTTTTCACGTCAACCATGTTCCGCCTTCGGTGGAAGTGTCGGGTTCGGCCCTAGTCGATCTTGGCGCCGGTCTTCTTGATGATCGGTGCCCACTTTTCCGACTCGCTGCGCATGAGATTGCCGAAATCCTCGGGCGTGCCGCCGATGAGATCGAAACCCTTGCGCGTTGAGCGCGGTCTTGACCGCCGGATCCTTGAGAATGGCGTTGATGTCGGCGTTCAGCCGCTGCAACGATCGGCTCGCGGCGTGCCCGCCGCGACCAGGATGCCGTTCCACGCGAGCGCCTCGAACCCCGGATAGCCCGCTTCAGCGATCGTCGGAATCTCGGGCAGCAGCGGAAAGCGCTTCGCCGTCGTCACCGCAATGGCGCGCAGCTTGCCCGCCTGGATCTGCGCCTGCAGCGGTTGCATCACCGCGAACAGCATGTGCGTCTCGCCCTGGATGGTTGCGGTGACCGCCGGCGGCGAGCCGTTGAAGGGCACGTGAACGATGTCGATGCCGGCGGCGCTTTTCAGAAGCTCCATGGTGAGCTGCGACGAACTGCCGTTGCCGACTGACGCATAGTTGAGCTTGCCCGGATTGGCCTTCGCGTAGGCGACCAGGTCCTTCACCGACTTGACCGGCAGCGTGGCGTTGACCGCAAGCACGCTGGGCTGACTCGACGTGATGATGACTGGCGCGAGGTCCTTGAGTGGGTCGTAGGGCAGCTTCGCGTACAGATACGGAGCGAACGCAAGCGGACCGTTGTACGACATCACCATCGTGTAGCCATCAGGCGCCGACTTCGCGACGAAGTCGGTGGCGACCGTGCCGCCTGCCGCGGGTCGGTCTTCGACTACGACGGGCTGACCCAGCTTGTCCTTGAGCTTGTCCGCGATCGTGCGCGCGAGGACGTCGAGCGAGCTGCCGGCCGGTGCGGCGACGACGAACTTGATCGGCCGGTCGGGCCAGTTCTGCGCAGTGGCCGGGATGGCTGTTGCGACGAGGCAAGCCAGCGCGATGAGGCGCGCGAGGACGATACGAATCATTTGGGGCTCCTGCGCATGTCGGATGCCGTGACACCGGCGTGATCGATCATTTCGCCTCCTCGACGTCGACGCGACCGCACACCAGGTATTCGAGCAGCGCTTTCTGCACGTGCAACCGATTCTCGGCCTCGTCCCAGACGACGCTTTGCGGCCCGTCGATCACCTCGGCAGCGACTTCCTCGCCGCGGTGCGCGGGCAGGCAATGCATGAACAGCGCGTCGGGCTGCGGCCTGCGCCATCATTTCGGCATCGACCTTCCAGCCTTCGAACGCGCGCTTGCGCGTCTCGTTCTCGGCCTCGAAGCCCATGCTGGTCCACACGTCGGTCGTCACGAGGTTCGCGCCGCGACACGCCGCCACGGGATCGGCGAATGCCTCGCAGTGCGGCCGCGCATCCGCGCGCGGCGGCGTCGACTTCGTAGCCGGGCGGCGTCGACACGTGCACGCTTGAAGTCGAAAATCGTCGCCGCCTGCAGCCACGTGTTGCACATGTTGTTGGAATCGCCGATCCACGCGACGGTCTTGCCCTGCAACGAGCCGCGATGCTCGACGTACGTGTAGATGTCGGCGAGGATCTGGCAAGGGTGGTATTCGTTGGTCAGGCCGTTGATCACCGGCACCCGCGAATGCGCGGCGAAGCGTTCGATGATCGCCTGCTCGAACGTGCGGATCATCACGACGTCGACCATCCGCGAGATCACGCGCGCGAGGTCCTCGATCGGCTCACCGCGCGCGAGCTGCGTGTCGCCGCGGTTGAGGTTGATGGCGATGCCGCCAAGCTGGTTCATGCCGGCCTCGAACGACACGCGCGTGCGCGTCGACGCCTTCTCGAACACCATCGCCAGCGTGCGATCGCGCAGCGGCTGGTAGAGCTCGTAGCGTTTGAAGCGGTCCTTGATCCAGCGCGTGCGCTCGAACAGGTACTCGAACTCTTCGCGGGTGAAGTCGCTTAGCTGCAGAAAGTGTTTCGCGGTCATGCCGGCTTCGCGAATGGTTCAGTTAATCTTTCAAAAACAGCATTTTAGCAACAAAAAAGGCGCCCGCCGGCGCCTTTTCCGTGGCGGCGGAACGACCCGCTCAGGGCATCGCCTTGATGGCTTGCGCCAGTCGCATCTTGCTTCGCGATGCGGTGTTCTTGTGCACGACCTTCTTGTCGGCGATGCGATCGATGACCGATTGCTGCGCTTGCAATTCCTTGGCCGCGGCAGTCTTGTCGCCGGCGGAAATCGCCTTCCTGACCTTCTTGACCGCGGTGCGCAGCGACGACTTGAGGCCGGCATTGCGCTGCCGTGTTTTCTCCGCCTGGCGGGCGCGCTTGCGGGCTTGGGCGGTGTTCGCCATGAAAAATCCTTGTTTGCTGGAGTCGCCGAAAAAGACCGAGCATAATAGCGATCTTGGCGCGATTCGCGCAAGACCGCAGACCGCAGCCTGCGCAAGACGAGTGGACTTGCCCTCGAGGTCGCGCTGCCTCAGCTTCGTGTTCCCCATCCCAACGCCTGCCTGCAAATCGTCCGCCGCGCCCGTCGATCGCGTCCGGACGCCGCCGTCGCCATGAATCTGCTCAAGACGCTGTCGACCGTGAGTGCGCTGACGCTGCTTTCGCGCATCGCCGGTCTTGCGCGCGAGAGCCTCAAGGCGTTCGCGTTCGGCGCCGGACTGCAGATGGACGCGTTCGAAGCGGCCTTCCGGCTTGCCCAACATCCTGCGCCGCCTGTTCGCCGAGGGCGCGTTCTCGCAGGCCTTCGTGCCGATTCTTGCCGAGTACCAGCGCGCGCGCGGCGACGCGGCGACGCGCGACCTTGTGGGCCGCGTAGCGACGCTGCTGGCGGTGACGCTGCTCGTGCGTTTCGGTGTCTGGGCATCGTTGCCGCGCCGTGGCTGGTCTACGCTGCTCGCCAGCGGCTTCGCGCGCACGCCGGGCAAGGTCGAGCTCACGACGCAGCTCATCCGCATCATGTTCCCGTACATCCTGTTCGTATCGCTGGTGTCGCTGGCGGGCGGCGTGCTCAACGTCTATCGCCGCTTCGCGATTCCGGCGTTCACGCCGGTGCTGCTCAATGTGTCGATGATCGCGGCGGCGATCTTTCTCGCGCCGCACGTCGATCCGCCGATTCTTGCGCTGGCGTGGGGCGTCGCCATCGGCGGCGTCGCGCAGCTGCTGCTGCAGTTGTGGCCGCTCGCGCGCCTGCACATGCTGCCGCGAGTCAGCTTCAACTGGCGCGACGAGGGCGTGCGACGACTGCTCAGGGCGATGGGCCCGGCGGTGCTCGGCGTGTCGGCGGCGCAGATTTCGGCGCTGATCAACACGCAGCTCGCCGCGTTTCTCGGCAACGGACGCATCTCGTGGATCAGCTACGCCGACCGGCTCATGGAATTTCCCAGCGCGCTGCTCGGCGTCGCGCTGGGCACGATACTGCTGCCGAGCCTGTCCAAGCACCATCACGACGCCAACCATGCGCAGTATTCCGAGCTGCTCGACTGGGGTCTGCGGCTCGCGTTCCTGCTGGCGCTGCCGGCGGCGCTCGCGCTTGCGCTGCTCGTCCGTGCCGCTGATCACCACGCTCTACCAGTACGGACGCTTCACGGTCAACGACGTCTGGCAGACGCGGGCCGCGCTGCTCGGCTACAGCGTCGGGTCTGCTGGGATTGATCGCCGTGAAGATTCTGGCGCCGGGTTTCTACGCGCGACAGAACCTGAAGACGCCGGTGAAGATCGCGTTCCTGACCGTGCTTTTCGCGCAGACGCTTGCGGTCATCCTGATGTTCCAGATCGGGCACGCCGGGCTCACGCTGTCGACATCGCTAGGCGCGTGTTTCAACGCGACGCTGCTCTACGTCGCGATGCGGCGTGCCGCGCATTTTCCTGCCGCGGCCGGGCTGGTCGCGCTTTCTGCTGCGCCTGGCAATCGCGCTCGTCGTGCTCGGCACGGTGCTGTGGTTCGCGCCGGGAGACGACGCGTTCTGGACCGCACGCCGGACTATGGGAGAAGGTCGGTCGTCTGTCGTGGGTAATCGCCGCGGGGACCGCAAGCTATTTCGCAGCGCTGTGGCTGCTGGGCTTCCGGCTCGCCGACTTCAACCGCCACGAAGCGGCTTGATTCGCCGCTCACGCGGCCGAGTCAGTCGTGTCCGCTTGGCTTGCGATACGGACACGCGGGCTTGACGCACTCCGCGTACAGGTAAAGCGCGTGTTCGCTGATCTCGAAGCCGCGATCGCGCGCGACCTTGGTCTGACGCTTCTCGATTTCGGCGTCGAAGAACTCCTCGACGCGGCCGCATTGCAGGCAGACCAGGTGATCGTGATGCCCGCCCTGGTTGAGCTCGAACACGGCCTTGCCGGTCTCGAAGTGATGGCGCACCAGCAACCCGGCCTGCTCGAATTGCGTCAGCACGCGGTAGACGGTGGCGAGCCCGACGTCGAGACCGTCGGCCAGCAGCTGCCGGTAGACGTCCTCGGCGGTCAGATGGCGCACCTTGCTCTGTTCGAACAGGTTGATGATCTTGAGCCGCGGCAGCGTGGCCTTGAGGCCGGCGGTCTTGAGGTCTTGCGGCGTTGACATGATGACGAGTGGGCCGGAGCGGCAGCGCGCGGGCGTCCGCCTATGATATAGTCTCCGGTCGTTTTTTGGCAGCGGAAGTTCCATGCGCGCATATCTTTGCGCCGTCGGTATCATCGCCCTCGCGCTGGGCGGCTGTTCCTGGTTTCCCAGCATCGGCGTCTACAAGCTCGACATCAACCAGGGCAATTACATCACGCAGGACCAGGTCGACAGGCTGAAGGTCGGGCAGACCCAGCAACAGGTGCGCATCGCGCTGGGCACGCCGCTGCTGGTCGATCCCTTTCACGCCACCCGCTGGGACTACCTGTACAGCTTCGAGCGCCAGGGCCGCGTGCTCGAGCAGCGTCAGTTCACTGTCTATTTCGTCGACGACAAGGTGGCGCGTTGGGAGGGCGACGAGGCGCCGCCGCCGCCGGTGGAGATGGCGCGTGCCGGCGGCGGCGATTCCAGGCTCGACAAGTCGCTGTCCATCGCGCCCAAGACCGACGACGAAAACTGGCTCGTGCAGTGGCTGAGGAAAATGGGCTGGTGGGGGCAGTGAGCGACCCGGTCCGCGTCGCCATCGCCGGCGCTGGCGGGCGCATGGGGCAGACGCTGATCGAAGCGGTACTCGCCGCACCTGACCTGGTACTTGGCAGTGCGCTCGACGTCGCCGCCAGCGCGCTCATCGGACGCGACGCCGGCGAACGTTTCGGTCGCACGACCGGCGTGAAGGTCGACGCCGACATCGCGCGTGGCGTCGCATCGGCCGACGTGCTCATCGATTTCACGCGGCCTGAAGGCACGCTGGCGCACGTCGCGGCCTGCGCCACGGCCCGCGTCGCGGCGGTGGTCGGCACCACCGGCCTGGGCGAAGGCGACCGCCGCGCGCTCGAAGCCAGCTCGCGCCAGATCCCCATCGTATTCGCGCCGAACATGAGCGTCGGCGTCACGGTGCTCGCCAAGCTGGTCGAGGTTGCCGCGCAACGCCTCGGCGACGACTACGATGTCGAGATCGTCGAAATGCATCACCGGCACAAGGTCGACGCGCCGTCGGGCACGGCGTTGATGCTCGGCGAGACGGCAGCGTCCGCGCTCGGACGCGACCTCGCCGGCGACGGCGTGTATGTCCGCCACGGTGTTACCGGCGAGCGCAAGGCGCGCGCGATCGGTTTCGCGACTCTGCGCGGCGGCGATGTCGTCGGCGATCACACGGTCATCTTCGCCGGCGACGGCGAACGCATCGAGCTCACGCATCGCGCCGCGTCGCGAATGAATTTCGCGCAGGGCGCACTGCGCGCGGCGCGCTTCGTCGCCGAGCAGCGCGCGCGGCGGCAAGACCGGGCTGTTCGACATGCGCGACGTGCTCGGCCTGCGCTGAACCGGCGTCGGTGCGCTGATGCCGGCCGTCAATCCCTTCGACCTCTCCGGACGCCGTGCGCTGGTTACCGGCGGCGGCGGCGGACTCGGCCTGGCCATCGCCCGCGGCCTGGCGGCGAGCGGGCGCTCGCGTCGTTGTCAACGGGCGCAATCGCGACAAGCTCGACGCCGCTGCATCAGCGCTGCGCGCGGAAGGCGTCGACGCATGCGCTGCGCCCTTCGATGTCACCGATCCCGACGCGGTGGCGGCGAGCGTCGCCGCGCTCGAAGGCGACGGGCGGTGCCTTCGACATCGTCGTCAACAATGCCGCGGTCAACAAGCGCGCCACACTCGACGCTTTTTCCGGCGAGGACTGGCAAGCAGCTGATGGCGGCCAATCTCGACGCGCCCGTTCTACGTCGTCAAGGCCGTTATCCCGGGAATGCGCACTCGTCGCAGCGGCAAGATCGTCAACATCTGCTCGCTGGCAAGCGAAATCGGCCGTCCGAATATCGTCCCGTATGCCGCGAGCAAGGGCGGCCTGCAGATGCTCACGCGTGCACTCGCGGTCGAGCTCGCGCCGCACAACGTGCAGGTCAACGGCATCGCGCCGGGCTTTTTCAAGACCGACATGAACGCAGCCCTGATCGCCGATGCGGAATTCTCCGCGTGGGTGGCCAGGCGCACACCCGCGGGACGCTGGGGCGAGCCGTCGGAAGTCGCCGGCGCCGCGGTGTTCCTTGCTTCGGCCTCAGCGGACTACGTCACGGGCCATGTGTTGTTCGTCGACGGCGGTTTCAGCGTCTCTTATTAGCGCGCATCAGGCGAAGCGCGTGTCCGCGCCGGACTGTGGGCGCATTGAGCCGAGTGCTCAATCAGGGTATAATTTGCAGCCTTCAGAGCGGGGAAGGCCACGAGCCTTTCCCGCTTTGCACATCCATCGCTCGTATCGAGGACAAACGCTGTGTCTGCCGCCCCCGTCCCTGCGCTGCTCGCGCTCGCCGACGGAACGATATTTCGTGGCCGTAGTATCGGTGCGCACGCGGCTTCGCGTCGGCGAAGTCGTGTTCAACACGGCGATGACCGGCTACCAGGAAATCCTCACCGATCCGTCCTACGCCGGGCAGATCGTCACGTTGACCTATCCGCATATCGGCAACACGGGCGTGAATCCCGAGGACGTCGAGTCCGGAAGAATGTTCGCCGCTGGTCTGGTCATCCGCGACCTGCCACGCGTGGCGTCGAACTGGCGCAGCACGCAGGATCTCTCGTCGTACCTGCGTCAGGCGGGCATCGTCGGCATCAGCGACATCGATACGCGCAAGCTCACGCGCATCCTGCGCGAGAAGGGCGCGCAGAACGGCTGCATGATCGCCGGGCAGGCGCGGGAACGGCGCCGGACGACGAGGCCGCGGCACTCGCGCGTGCGCGCGCCGCACCGTCGATGGCGGGGCTCGACCTCGCGCAGGCGGTAAGCTGCAGCGCGCCGTACGAATGGGGTGCGGGAACCTGGTCGCTCGGCAAGGCGGCTACGCGTCCGGCGCCCGGCGAGCGCTTTCACGTCGTCGCCTACGACTTCGGCATCAAGCACAACATCCTGCGCATGCTCGCCATGCGCGGCTGCAAGCTCACCGTCGTGCCGGCGCAGACCGCGGCGAGCAGGCGTGCTCGCGCTCAAGCCCGATGGCGTTTTCCTCGCCAACGGCCCCGGCGATCCGGAGCCGTGCACTTACGCGATCGCCGCGATCCGCGACTTTCTCGCCGTGTCGATGCCCACTTTCGGCATCTGCCTCGGCCATCAGTTGCTCGGCCTCGCCTGCGGCGCGAAGACGATGAAAATGAAATTCGGCCATCACGGCGCGAATCATCCGGTGCTCGACAGGGACACCGGTCAGGTGCTGATCACCAGCCAGAACCACGGCTTCGCGGTCGACGCGTCGACGCTGCCCTCGAACGTGCGCGTCACGCACGTGTCGCTGTTCGACGGCAGCCTGCAGGGCATCGCGCTCACGGACAAGCCTGCGTTCAGCTTCCAGGGCCATCCGGAAGCGAGCCCCGGACCGCACGACCTTGGCTATCTGTTCGACCGGTTCATCAAGCTCATGGAAAAGCGCATCGCCTGAACATGCCTAGAAGAACCGACATCGAGAGCATTCTCATCATCGGTGCGGGCCCGATCGTCATCGGCCAGGCGTGCGAGTTCGACTATTCCGGGGCGCAGGCGTGCAAGGCGCTGCGCGAAGAGGGCTACCGGGTCGTCCTGGTCAACTCGAACCCCGCGACGATCATGACCGACCCGGAAATGGCCGATGTCACCTACATCGAGCCCATCACCTGGCCGATGCTTGCCAAGATCATCGAAAAGGAACGTCCAGACGCGCTGCTGCCGACCATGGGCGGGCAGACCGCGCTCAACTGCGCGCTCGACCTCGCGCGCGAGGGCGTGCTGACGCGCTTCGACGTCGAGCTCATCGGCGCCACGCGCAAGGCGATCGACAAGGCCGAAGATCGCGAGAAGTTCAAGGCGGCGATGACGCGCATCGGTCTGACCTCGGCGCGTTCCGGCATCGCCCACGACGTGGCGCAGGCGCTCGAAGTACAGGCGGACATCGGGTTTCCCGCGGTCATCCGGCCGTCGTTCACGCTCGCTGGAACCGGCGGCGGGATCGCCTACAACAAGGACGAGTTCGTCGACATGTGCAAACGCGGCCTCGACCTGTCGCCGACGCGCGAGCTGCTCATCGAGGAGTCGCTGCTGGGCTGGAAAGAGTTCGAGATGGAGGTCGTGCGCGACAAGAAGGACAACTGCATCATCGTATGCTCGATCGAGAATCTCGACCCGATGGGCGTGCACACCGGAGACTCGATCACGGTGGCGCCGGCGCAGACGCTGACCGACAAGGAATACCAGATCATGCGCGACGCCTCGATCGCGGTGCTGCGCGAGATCGGCGTCGATACCGGTGGCTCCAACGTGCAGTTCGCGATCAACCCCGCCGACGGGCGCATGATCGTCATCGAAATGAATCCGCGCGTGTCGCGTTCCTCCGCATTGGCTTCGAAGGCGACCGGTTTTCCCATCGCCAAGGTGGCCGCAAAACTCGCCGTGGGTTACACGCTCGACGAGCTCAAGAACGACATCACCGGTGGACTGACGCCCGCGTCCTTCGAGCCGACCATCGATTACGTCGTGACCAAGGTGCCGCGCTTCGCCTTCGAGAAGTTCAAGCAGGCCGATGACCGCCTGACCACGCAAATGAAGTCCGTTGGCGAAGTGATGGCCATCGGCCGCACATTCCAGGAGTCGCTGCAGAAGGCGTTGCGCGGACTCGAGAGCGGCGTCGACGGCTTCAACCTCAAGACGGTGGATCCGGACACCATCGCCGATGAGCTCGCGTACCCTCGCGCAGAGCGCCTCTGGTACGTTGCCGACGCGCTGGCGATCGGCATGCCCATCGAGGAGGTCTACGAGCACACCAAGATCGACCGCTGGTTCCTGACGCAAATCAAGGAGATCGTGGACACCGAGCTGGTCGTGGAAAAGCGCAAGCTGCCGGACCTTTCGCGCGACGAGCTGCGCGCGCTCAAGCGCATGGGCTTCTCCGACCGCCGCCTCGCACATCTCATGCAGACGACGGAGACCGACGTGCGTGCGCGCCGGCATGCGCTTGGCGTACGGCCCGTCTACAAGCGCGTCGATACCTGCGCCGCCGAGTTTGCCACGCGCACCGCGTACATGTACTCGACCTACGAGGATGAGTGCGAGGCCGCACCGACCTCGCGCCAGAAGGTGATCGTACTGGGCGGCGGCCCCAACCGCATCGGCCAGGGCATCGAGTTCGACTATTGCTGCGTGCACGCCGCACTGGCCCTGCGTGAGGACGGCTTCGAGACCATCATGGTCAACTGCAATCCCGAGACCGTCTCCACCGATTACGACACCTCGGACCGCCTGTATTTCGAGCCGCTGACGCTTGAAGACGTGCTCGAGATCGTCCACGTCGAGCAACCCTACGGCGTGATCGTGCAGTACGGCGGGCAGACGCCGCTCAAGCTTGCGCGCGATTTGGAAAGGAACAACGTCCCGATCATCGGCACGACGCCGGACATGATCGACATGGCCGAGGACCGAGAACGCTTCCAGCAGATGCTGCACCGTCTCGAGCTGCTCCAGCCGCCCAATCGTACCGCGCGCAACGAGGCCGACGCGATGGCAGCCGCAGAGCAGATCGGCTATCCGCTCGTCGTTCGCCCGTCGTACGTGCTGGGCGGTCGCGCCATGGAAATCGTGCACGAGCCGCGCGACCTCGAACGCTACATGCGCGAGGCGGTAAAGGTATCGAACGACTCGCCGGTTCTGCTCGACCGCTTCCTCAACGACGCGATCGAGGTCGATGTCGACGCGCTCGCCGATGACAACCCGGGCGGCAAGGAAGTCGTCATCGGCGGCATCATGGAGCACATCGAGCAGGCGGGCGTGCATTCCGGCGACTCGGCGTGCTCACTGCCGCCGTTCTCGCTATCGCCGGAATTGCAGGACGAGCTGCGTCGGCAGACCGTGGCGATGGCGCATGGGCTCAATGTCGTCGGCCTCATGAACGTGCAGTTTGCGATCCAGTTCCCCGCGGACAATGGCGGCAAGGGTGTGGTCTACGTGCTCGAGGTCAATCCCCGCGCGTCGCGCACGGTGCCCTACGTGTCCAAGGCGACGGGGCGGCCGCTGGCCAAGATCGCGGCGCGCTGCATGGTCGGCCAGTCGCTGGCGAGCCAGGGCATCGCCGGCGAAATCGTGCCGCCGTACTTTTCGGTCAAGGAAGCGGTGTTCCCGTTCATCAAATTTCCCGGCGTCGACACCATCCTCGGGCCGGAAATGAAGTCCACTGGCGAGGTGATGGGCGTCGGCGACTCGTTTGCCGAGGCTTTCCTCAAGTCGCAGATCGCCGCGGGCGTGCGCTTGCCGCGCAGCGGCAACGTGTTCGTCAGCGTCAAGAACGCGGACAAGGCGCGCGTGATCGACGTCGCACGCACGCTGCATGCGCTGGGCTTCACGCTGGTCGCCACGCGAGGCACCGCGGCGGCGCTGGCGGCGGCGAATCTGCCGGTGACGCCGGTCAACAAGGTGGCCGAGGGCCGGCCGCACATCGTCGACATGCTGGTCAACGACGAGATCGCGCTGGTGATCAACACCGTCGAGGAAAAACGCAGCGCCATCCAGGACAGCTACGCGATCCGCCGCGCCGCGCTCAACGACCAGATCCCCACTTACACGACCATCGCCGGCGCGCGCGCGGCGGCCACCGGCATGCAGGGCATGCGCGAGCTCGTGCCGTATTCGACCCAGGCGCTGCTCAAACGCCTGCACTGACGCGCGCTTTGCGCTAAAATTGCATCCAGTGCAGCTAGGACCGGGTGCGTCGCCGCCCCCGGTTTTTTCTTTCCCGTGAGCTTATGAGCCAGTCCCGAATTCCGCTGACCGTCGCCGGCGCCGAGAAACTCAAGGCCGAGTTGCATCGGCTCAAGACCGTCGATCGGCCGGCGGTGATCACCGCGCTTGCCGAGGCGCGCTCGCACGGCGACCTCTCGGAGAATGCGGAGTACGACGCGGCGAAGGAGCGGCAGGGCTTCATCGAAGGCCGCATTTCGCGACTCGAGGCCAACCTCGCGCATCGCGCAGATCGTCGATCCGGCCTCGGTCGACGCCGATGGCCGCATCGTCTTCGGCGCGACCGTCGAGCTCGAGGACATGGAAAGCGGCAACGCGGTCTGCTATCAGATCGTCGGCGACGACGAGGCCGACATCAGGGATAACAAGATCTCGATCGAATCGCCGATCGCGCGCGCGTTGATCGGCAAGTCGCCGGCGACATCGCGCAGGTCGATGCTCCTGCAGGCCTGCGCGAATACGAAGTGATCGACGTTCGCTACGTGTAGCACGTCTGCGTAGCGGCATGGCAGGTTCGCCCGCCGAAAACTAGGCGCCGTGCCGCCTGCGTCTCGCCTGTACGCTCGGTATACGCGTCCGGCTGGAGGGCGCCCGGGGCGTTTTTCCGCGCGCGGTCGTACGCGCAAGCGGACTGCGCGGCCGTCGTGCCTGCGGCGTCGATTTGGCCATGCGTCCTTGCCTTTCCTCCGGTGCCGGAGGCGTCGCGCCGCCTGCTGTCGGGACGCGCGCGTGGCGCGTGCGTCCCAGCGGTTTGCTTCGGCTCGTCGGGCGCCCGACGCCAGAGCACGAGCAGCTTGCCGATGTGCTGGACGGGCGAGGCGTCTAGCGCGGTGCAGATGCGCTGCGAGCATGGCCTCGCGCTCCCCGCGTTCGTCGGCGAACACGCGCACCTTGATGAGCTCGTGCGCGAGCAGGTTGACGTCGATCTCGTGCAACACGGCCGGTGTCAGGCCCTGGTGGCCAACGCTGACGACCGGGTGCAGGTGATGCGCCTTGGCGCGCAGTTCGCGCCGTTGTGAGGGAGAGAGCACGTCCATGACGCCATTCTACGCGGCGCGATCACCGTGCGCGCCCGCGTCGTCGGAAGCGCATTCGCCCTAGGGGCTAGCGAGTGCGCTTCTTCTTCGTGGCCTGGCGCGGGTTGGGTCCTCGGGTGGCTGGTAGTCGCCGATGATGCCTTGCACCGGGCATACCTTGAATGCAGGGCATTTCCGGCATCCGACCGCGAGCGCAATTCGGCATAGGGTCATGATCGGTCTCCGTGGTGGGTGGCGAATGCGAGATGGCGCCGTCACCCGGATCGATGCTACCACCTCGCTCGACGTTCAGGACGGACCAGGTGCGCTGTCATGCGCTCCTGGCACTCTTGGCCATGCGCACCACGGGCAGTCGGCACGCCGTTCGCCAACGGTATGTCGATAGCGCTCGAGCGTCCGGTAGCCGCCTGCGGCGTACAGGGGTACTCCCGCCAGCGTAGCAACGAGTTCCAGGCTGCGAAATCCCGCCGCGGCCGCTGCTCGCTCACATGCCGCCAGCAGTTTTCTGCCGATGCCGCGCCGCGCCCAGCGCGGATGCACGAAAAACGCGCGTATGCGTGCGGGCGCGGTCGCGGGATCCAGCAGCGCATCCTCGCTCGCATCGCGCCCATGATCGCCGCCATAGAGCGTCTTGCGCTTGCTCCAGCCGCCGCAGCCGACGAGCGTTGCGCCGTCCTCCGCCACGAAGTACGTGCTGTCGGCGATGAGCTGGCGGTCGACCCCGAACACGCTGCCTAGCGCGCCTTCGATCTGCGCGCGGCGAGTAGTACGCGCTCTGAAGCGCGCGGGTCGACAGGGGGATCAGCAGTTCCAGCGCGGGAATATCGCGCGCTTCGGCCAGACGCAGCGCGAGCGGCAAGGTCGGCGTCAGGTCAGGCGGGCGCGGTTGCGTCACGCCGCATCGACGTAGTTGGAAACCTCGACGAGATTGCCGTCCGGGTCACGGAAGTAGAACGACATCATCCGACCCGTCGCTCCGGTACGTTCCACCGGTCCTTCGACCAGCGCCACGCCCTGCGCGCGCACGTGCGCCATCGCCTCGTCCAGGGGCGTGGTCGTGATCAGGCAGAAGTCCGCGGAACCGGGCACGGGCCGCAGCGCATGCGGGACAAATTCGCTTCCGGCCTGGTGCAGATTGATTTTTTGCGCGCCGAAGCTCAGCGCCTTGCGCCCCTGGGCGAAATCGACCACACGCATGCCCAGCGTGCGCGTGTAGAAGGCGCAGGTCGCCTCGATACTGGCGACGGTGAGGACGAGGTGGTCCAGGCGGTCGATGCGCATATGTCTGCCCTGCGCGCGTCAGCCCACGCGGTGGCCGGCGGCGTGCGCCACGCGCATCGGCGAACGAGCTGTGCGCCGAGCCGCAGCCACGATGTCCTGCCGATGCGGCATTGTCATGATCAACGATACTTCTCCGTGCATTTGATGATCTGCGCGTCGTTGGGAAACTCGAGGCAGACTCGCGCGTCGGCCTTCAGCCCGCGCCTGCTCCTGCGCGATTCCACTGCCTGCGTTTCTTCCGGGGGCGTCGTGGCGGCCGCAATCGGCGTCGTGGCCGCGGCCGGCGCCAAGGTCTGCGGCTGCGCCCGCGTCGGCGCCCAAACCAGCGTAGCCACGATCGACAACACGGTCGCCAGTGCGGCTGATGGTTTCATCTTCGAGCCCCTTAGAGAATGCCAGACGCACGCACCCGGCACCATGTGAGCTGATCGGCCTGCATGGCCAGCCCACCGCGTCGGCCGCTGCCTGCCTCGACAGTCTATCCGCACCTTGAGGTCATCGCCACCGGCCGTCCCGGGCAGGCTAGCGGGCACCGCCTGCCGACGGTGGCGCACGCAGATCCAGGACCATATGCGCCTTGGGGTAGTACGCGCCCGCAACGCGGATAGCGCGCTCCTCGACAGCGAAGCTGCGAAAGCCAGCGGCCACATAAAGACGGAAGGAGCGTGCGTTGGACGCCGTGACCGTGAGCTGGAGCTGCTCGAGATCGGGAATCAGCCTCGCGCGGTCGATGCAGGCTTTCAACAGACTCCGGCCGATGCCGCGGCCTGCGGCCTCCGGAGCGACGAACATCCCGAAGACCAGCGCCTTGTGGCGCTCCTTGACACGCTCTTCCACCGCGAGACCGATGCTGCCGACGAGTTCGTCGCCCGGCGAAAACGCACCGAGCACGAACCGGTGCGGAGGCTTGTCTGACGCCGCCAGTCGCGCCTCGGCCCACGATAGCGGCTTGAGGCAGTCTTCCTCGTAGCTCGATGTGAAGGCGTCGGCGTACTCGCGCAGCATGCGAAGGCGAAGCGCGTGGTACGCCGGTGCATCCTCGCGCGCAAGCTGCCGGACGCTGGTCATGCTGCGTTATAGACGCAGTGTTCGCGGCTCAACGCAGCGCGCTCCAAAGCATCGCCGCGCCCGACGCAAGCATCAGCGCATCCATCAGCAGCCGGAACTGCGCCGGTTCCAGCTTGAGCACGAAGCGCTTGGCGATGAACGATCCCGCCATCAGCGTCGCGCCGATCAGCAGTCCTTTGACAATGGCGTCGCCTGGAAGCGCGCCGAAGCTGCGGAACACCACCGCCTTGGACACGAAGACGGCGAGCGAACCCGCGGCCTCGCTCGCCAGAAACGCGCCCTTCACCAACCCATACGCGAGGAAAATCGGCGCAGTGATCGGCCCGGTAGTGACGACGATTCCGGTCAGATAGCCGACGAACAGCCCGATGATCGCCAGGTGCCGCGGCCGCAGCTTGAGGTTGCGCGCGGCAAGCCAGCGGCGCGCCGGAATCATGGCGAGGAAGAACGCGCCCAGCGCGGCCTCGACGACGCGCGGCGGCAACACCAGCAACGTGCGGGCGCCGGCCGCGGCTGCGGGCGCCGCAGTCACGGCGTACGCGGTGACAGCGCGCCAGTCGATCTCGCGCCACCACACGAGAATACGCGACAGGTTGGCCATGATTGCCGCGACCGCCATGATGGGGACCGCCTGCAGCGGACCATAGGCGATCACCAGGATTGGCATGAGCATGATCGAGGAGCCAAATCCGACTACGCCGCTGATCGTGCCCGCGACCAGCCCGACAGCCATGACGAACAGAATGTCCAAGCGATGCCCCCCCGCGGGCGGCCGTGACGGCGGACCTCGATGTTGAGCCAGGAGACGCCCTGCGCCTCATCGGCTCTTCAGCTCTCGGCGCCGCACGCGCCCATGCGGATGCAGCCCTGCAGCCACGGCCACACGATTGCGCACAATGTGACCACGATGAAAACGGCGATGCCGGCGCGGCGACGCAAGTCCGGCCGGGCGTTCCGCGCGCAGCGCTCGCCGAGCGCGGCCGATGCAGGAAACGATGCGAGCACGACTGCGCATTCGACTGGAAGCACCCACCAGGTAATAAAAGACCACCAGGGAACGGTGAGCGAGGCGAAGGCGAGTTCGAGCAGACTCGCGACGAGCGCGACCGCGAATGCGGCTGCAAGCACAGGACGCGGATGCAGCAAGCCATAGGCAAAACCAAGCGGCAGCGAAGGCAGCAGCCCACCGACGAGCGCGACTGCCGCGATCGCCTTGAGTCCTGTGATGGGCATGACGAGCGCCACCAAGTCGACGGCCGCGAATACGCGCGCGACCCAGACGCACACGAACAACGAAAGCGCCGGAAGCGCGTAGGTCAGGACGCGCTTGAGCACCATCTATTGATCTTTAGCAACATGAGTGACAAATCGATCTTCGCCGGGATGACGAAGAGGTGACGAAAACTTGTAAATCACTTGTGTAAGGCTCAGTGGCCTTTGTCGGCGTCGCGTGTGTATGCGGCGCGGAAATTCAGTGGAGGTGACGTAACGGAAATGTAGACGAACGGCTCCAGGCCAGTGTTGAGAAGGCCGTGAACGTTGCCATCCTCGAAGCGGGCGACGTCCCCCGCGGCGAAGCTTCGCACGGCGCCGTCGGCGAGCAGCAGCATTCCGCGTCCCCGCAACGCGACCCACACCTGCTCCGACGTAGCGTGCGTGTGGCGCGGATTGGTTCCGCCCGGCGCGAGTGTCACCTGGGTAATGGTGATGCGCGATGACGACGAGTTCTCGGGAAAGAGCAACTGCCTCGATTCAATGCCCGCACTCGCGAAGGTCTGGATCGATTCTGCCGGAATGAGTTCCATCGTCAGACCTACGCGAAGCTTCGCGAGCCTGCGTCGCGATCTGTCGCAAAGACCCTATGACTGCAACGCCTTGAGCTCGGCTTCACACCATGTCCTTTCGTCCTCGGGTACCTGCCCGAACAGTGCGGCGGCATGCTGCCGCGAGGCTTCAAATGCATCGGGCTTGCCCGCGGCGCGCTGCGCCAGCGCGAGCGCCGAATGCGCGAAAAACAACTCGAAGGCCGGGGCGGCGTTGGCCTCGCATACTTCGATGCAGCGTTTGGCGCTGCGAAGTGCGGCGCCTGCGTCGCCCGCCTGCAGCAGGCTCCGCGCGAGGCGGTATTCGGCGCGCTCCTCCTCGAGCCAGGTGCCCGCCTGCTTCCAGTACTTCAGCGCGCCATGAGCCGCGCTGACCATGCCGGCTGTCTCGGCGGCGCTACGGTCCATCTTCTGCTCGAGCGCCACCGCGAGGTTGTTGCCACCGACGGCCAGAGCGCGGATCGCGGGCGATTTTGCGGGCAATCCGGCGTCGGCGCGCTGCAATGCGTCGCTGTACGCGCTGATCGCGCCAGCGAAATCGTTGCGTCCCGCGAGCGCGGATGCAGCCGACGCCAGCACCGCGACGCCATCCTCCGGCGGCAACTCTGCGAGCGACGCGCGATCGCCGCCGGCGTAGCGCAGGGTCGCCACCGACCGCGTCAGCGCTGCGTCGGCAGCTGCGTCGCCCGTTGCCCTCGAGTGCTCGCGCAAGGATTCGAGCAGGTCGATCCCGCGCTGCCACTGCCCAAGATGCTCGCCGTAGACGTGCGTAAGCAGGCGCGCGAAAGGCGGCACCCGTTCCGGGCCGTCGACGAGGTCGAAGGCCGCCGCCAATCGGTCAGCGACTTCCTGCGGTCGATCGGCGTGGTCATTCCACGCGGTTTCAATGAACGCATCGAAGGTCATGGCGGGAGGCTAACGCCGGTCACCGGGCCCGCGCAACTTCATTCATGTTGCCGCTCTCCGATGCGCTCGACCCACCGGCCCGCAAAACCGGATGCACCGGCGCGGTTGCTCGACATGTTTGGGACACGCATCAGGTGTGGATGAGGCGGCCCGCGGCGAACGACCAGTTCTCCCACGCCGTTTCCTTGAAGCACACCATGATGTTTTCGGTGTCGAGGCCCGCGCGCGACAGCGTGCCCACGAGCTCCTCGAGCAGCTTCTTTTTCACCTTCACGCTGCGGCCGACAGACCATAGGATCTCCACGAGTGCGAAATCGTCTGTCCGCGACGTCTTGACATCAGGGTAGCTCGGGTCGAAGCGAAAGTCCTCGGCGTCGAGTTCGATGACGCGCTGGAACTTGTCGGTCGCCGGCACGCCGGATGAGACCATCGCCGCGTGCACGGCGTCGAGAATGGTGGTCTTGAACGCGCCGGATTTTGGCTTGCGCACGGTGAGGGTAACGAGCGGCATACGGACTCCTTGGTGAGCTACCGCGCCTGCGGTGGAATGGTCGTGATTGCGGCGGCGAACCGTGCATGGGCATCGAGGTCGACAGGCCGGTGTTCTGCCCGGGTGCTTGCCGGGTCCTTGCCCAGGTGATTGTCTCCCTTCCAGTTATTCGCCGGCCGGATCGGTCGCGGCACGAATCCGCCGCCGCAATTCGGGCAGACGTTGTCGAGGAGGGTATCGACGCACGTCGCGCAGAACGTGCATTCGTAGCTGCAGATCCGAGCTTCGACCGAAGCCGGCGGCAGCGCCTTGTTGCAATGCTCGCAAGTTGGCCTGAGCTCGAGCATGACATTTCCTAGAAAGGCTGCAACGAAAAAAGCGGCCAGACAATCAAGCCGCGCCGTCCGAGATTTCTCCTGGAAAACACGGGCGCCAGTGTCGACACAGTCGCGAAGGCGCTGATGCGACGATACCCGAGACGCTCGTAGAGGCGCAATGCCTCCGGGTGGCTGACCCGACGCTGCGCCCCGCCCTGGCGAGACGCGCATCGCGGTGTCGGCGCGCGTCGTCGGGCTACGCATCGATCCGTTTCTGCATGACCTGCCACGTCGGCGCGTGCCAGCCGTTGTGCGTCCAGAACGAGATCGATTCGGGACTTTCGCGAAGGACGAAGATATTGCACTTGGGAATGCGCGCGCGGGCCAGTCCGGCGAAGCAATGCTGCACCAGACGCCGGGCGATGCCACGCCTCCGATGTGCTTGGGCCACGGCGAGATGATGCAGGTACCCGCGACGGCCGTCGTGCCCGCAAAGCACGGCGCCGAGGATCCCCCCGCGAGCCGATTCCGCCACTGCGCTCAGACCGGGATTGCGTTCCAGGAAGGCGCCGACGCCCTGCTTCGTGTCCGATTCGCTCAGGCCGATGCCGTCGCTGCATAACCAGAGCGCGGCGACCTCGTCGTAGTCGGCGGTAGTCATCGCGCGCACATTGTAAGCAGTGTGATCCATGGAATTGAACCCTGTCGGCCTCATCTCCCGCAGGTAACGCGTTGATGTCAGCGAAGCTCTTTGCGAACAACGAGCTTCAGCTCGGACCAGACGGTATCGACTGCGCAGACCTTCACATCGACGAAACCGAAGGGGAGGGCAATTTCGAGCACGATGTCTTCGGTAACTTTAGTCGCTTGAGACTCGAGGCCCAGCTGACGCGTGGAACGCCGCGCAAGCTAGAAATCGATGAGGAACGGCGCGATCAGAAGCAGCGCGCCGATGATGCAAAGCCACACCCAGTTGTCGATAAAGTACGTGTACGCGCAGAGCGAGATGCCGGCAATGAGCGGGACGAATTTCGTCTGGCGCTTGCCGTAGACGATGTAGGCGACGCCCAGCGCCCCGGAGACGATGCCGAAGAACAGGCTCTCCACGATGCCTCTACGCGCCCGCGCGTCCGAGGCGCAGGCGCTCGGACGCATAGCGACGGATCGTCGCCGCGTCCGCGCGCACACCGCGCAGTCCGATATGACCGTCGGGGCGCAGCAGATAGTACGAGGGTCGGGGAATCTGCGCTCGCGCGAGCTCGGCGCCGTTGGCCTCGTCATCGGGTATAGCGTGGGTGCGCAGCAACTCACCGAGGCCGAACTCGGCTTCGGCAGGCGAAGGCTGGCCGAAGACGACCAGGTTCAAGCATGTGTCGTCGAGCGCTCTGAACATATCGTCGGCGGTGCCGCCCACCCGGAGCTTGAGATGCAGCCACGGGAAGCGATCGCCAGCACGCGGAGCGTTCTGGGGCAGGCCATCTACCGTTTGTGATAGTGCGCTCTCACGGTACTGGATGCCGATCTGCGAGATCGTGCGAAACGCGACGCTTTGGATGCGTTCACGACTCATCGCGAACGCGGCGATCCTCGCGAGTATTTTCGTCCGCAGCAGACCGGAAAGCCAGTTGTCGGAGACCACCACCCTGAATGCACGATCGGTCGTTTTCAACAATCGCTGGGCGACCGGTATGCGCTCCTGCTCGTACGAACCCAGAAGCGACGCGTCGGCCCGGCCAGTGACTACCAGCGCGAGCTTCCAGGCCAGGTTGTAGGCGTCCTGCAGTCCGGTATTCATGCCTTGTGCACCCATCGGGCTGTGGATGTGCGCGGCGTCGCCGAGCAGGAAACAGCGGCGGTCGCGGAACCGCGACGCAGCGCGGTGTGAGATGCGGTAGGTGGAGAACCAGCTACACCCCTTGAACGCCAGGCTGCTTCCCGCTTCTCCACGCACCGCGGGGACCACGTCGTCGAATTTCACATCGTCGCGACCCACGAGGTCGCGCGGCAGGATGCCGACGATCCGCCAGTGGTCCGTCCCGCGCATAGGGAAGAACAGATGAAACCCTTGCTTCCACAGGTAGACGTTGACCTCGTTCGGGACCATGGTCCCCGTCGCTTCCGTATCGGCGACGAAGAATACGTGCTCGTAGGGTGCGCCGGGGAAGGTGATACCAGTCAACTCGCGCACGGCGCTGTGCGCGCCGTCGCACCCGCCAACCCACGCCGCGGTCGTTTCTCGCATGCTGCCGTCTGCGTGCTTGAGCGTCGCCCTGACCCGGCCGGTTTCCTGCTCGAGGGCGACCAGCTCGCTGTTCCACTGCACCGTCTGGCCCCAGTCGCGCAGACGCTCGCCCATGATCCGCTCGTTATCGTCCTGCCCTAGCACCAGAATGAACGGGAAAGCCGTCAGCGCTCGTCGGGCCTCGCCAAGCGGGACGTGTGCCGTCCGGTGACCCTCGGCCCAGAGGTTTGCGCCCGTGCCGGGCTTGCCGAGCTCGAGCGCACGATCGGCGATGCCGAGCTTGGCGTAGATTTCCATCGTGCGCGCCTGCACGCCGAGCGCCCGGGTCTGCAGCGACGGCCCACCGTGGCGGTCGATGATCAGCGTGCGCACGCCACGCCGCGCGAGCTGATTCGCCAGCATCAGCCCGGTGGGGCCGGCCCCCACGATCAGTACGTCAGTGTCGATTCAGGCCTCGGAACGGCGGGTGTCAGAGCGATGCACAATTCGCAAGCCAGGGTCAGGGTTACTCTTATGCACGTCGCTCCACGAGCTCGATGCGGTTGCCGAAAGGATCGAGCGTGAATGCGCGGTCGACCCCAGCAACCGCTTCCGCGTCGCTCTTCACTTCGAATCCTTCGCGAGTGAGCACGCCGCGCAAGCTCGCGAGACCCTCGACCAGCAAGGCAGGATGCGCCTTCTTCGCGGGACGGAAATCGTCTTCTACGCCCAGATGGAGCTGCATCTGCCCGCACCGAAACCAGGTGCCGCCGCGCACCGCCAGATTGGGCGGCTTGGGAATTTCCACGAGTCCCAGCAGATCGCCGTAGAACTTGCGGGCCAGCGATTCGCCGCCCGGGGGCATCGCCAGTTGAACGTGATCGACCCCGTATACGCGCATGCGAACCACTCCCATGACGTTGCAAAGTTTGCCGCCGCACCAGCGGCGGCGCCACCAGCGCCGCGCCTGCGAAATCGATCAGGCGTCATTCCACGTTCGTTGCCTGCGCACCTGGGCGCGTCCGGCGCAAAGCAGTACCGCGATCACGGCAACCGCGATCACCAGCGGAGCCACCAGCAGCGAGCCGAGCGGACTCCAGAAGTCGCGCGGATCAAATGCCTTGACGCAAAGGTAAACCACCAGCGGGGATGCAAGCGTCGCCGCGAGCGAGGCTTTCTTCATGGTGCGAAGGGTCAACGCGCAGACGATGCCGGTCAGTGCCGGCAACAGGAAAAATACCAGTAGCGGCTTCATCGCCGGGTCTGAGGCGCCGTGCGCTCAGGCCGAATGTTCAGGTTCGGGCCGACGTTCGGCCATGGCACATCGGCAGCGCAAGTCGGTCGCACTCAGGCAAGCTTGCGCAGGATCCCGTTCATCTCGTCCCTGGAGAAGGCTCTCAGCGTCTGCGTCCGGACATTGCCATCCGCTCCGATGGCCAGACCCAGCGCGGTCATGGATGCATCGTCGGGAGCATCGAACATCGCGACAACGTCGTAACTCCCCAATGTCCAGTAGAAATCCTTAGCGGTGACCCCAAACTTCTTTGCCAGATCCTTGACGGCGTCGGCGCGCTTGGTCGTATCCTTGCCGTTCCGAACACCCTGGTCCGTGAAACTCGCCAGAACAATGTAAGTCGCCATAGTGATTCCCCTCGGGGCATCAAAGGCCGCGTGATGAACCGCGGGCAATAGCACCGGTCGCTGCGGGTACCGCCTGGTGAGCCGAGCGTGCCGGCGCTCGCAGAAGCGCGCTGCAAATGGGAGGTTAGGCCACGCGCGCTTCCGAATCAAGACTCTGGCGCCTGGGCTACCGGATGCCTTCGCTCAACCATCGTTGAACTTCGCGGACGGGGCTCGGCACTCGATGATGCCGCAGACGGAAGACTGACCAAGCCTGGGCGGAATCGATGCGTCGCAGTGCACCTAAGCGTCTGGATCGGGTGCTGGGGGCGTCTGGGGGTCCTCCGCAGCCCGAATCTGCCGCACGACAAGCTCGTCGATCTCCAATCGTCGGATTCTGGCGCGACCGATCGCCAGCCGGCCGATCGCCAGCGCGCCGATCGCCAGCGCGCCGAGCGCGACTGCACCCGCCGCCAGTGCGCCCAATGCTTGCGACGTGCCGCTCACGGATCGAAAATCGCCAGAGCGCGAGGCGCTCGTTTCAGAAGTGTGCACCTCGCGGTTACGACGCCGGTCGACCGGATCTCGACTACGCAGTTTCATGGAATCGAATTTGGCACATTGTTCGCGATCGAATCGGGCCCGGTTTCATTGCTCAGCATGCGGTGACCAACGCATGCGCGAGTACCGCGATTGCGAAGACGCGTTGATTGTAGGACAAGACGGGCCATCTGACGACAGCGACTGTCCTGAGCGCAAGCGTCGAAGCACAAGAGGTTCAATTGACGCCTCAGCTTTCGATGCTGACGACGTGCGCCCGGATCTTGCCGTCCACGGGGCCGGCGCCGAACCGCTCGGCGATAGCGTGTGCCGCGGCGTCGGTTGCTTCGCCGAGCCGCGACTTGTCGCGCGCCTCGATCTCGTTACGCAAAGGCGTCCCCTGGCAGTATGCGATCGACGGAATGCGCGCGGACGCTGCCTGGCTTCGTGCGGCAACGGTGCTGAAGCGCGGTGACGCGACAAAACCGCCAAGTTTCAGATCCCGTTCGATGGCTGCGAGGTCGTAGTAGCCATGGGGCGTGCGAGCCATGAAGCGCGGCGGGTCCTCGGGAAAGAGAGACTCGAGCGACTTGGTCACGGTATGCGCGAATTCGTTCTCCTCGATTCGGTCCCAGACGTTGAATATGAATGCGCCGCCTCGCTTGAGGACCCGCCGTGCCTGGGCAAACGCTTTCGGCTTGTCGGGAAAGAACATGACTCCGAACTGGCACACTACGGTGTCAAAGGCTCCGTCATCGAACGGCAGGTCCATGGCGTCCGCCTGACGCCACTCGACGGGGCGCTTCGTTCCGACCTCGGCGGCCAGGTCCAGCATCGGCTGATTCAAGTCGGTGGCGACTATGGAGACACTGTTTGGCAGAGTGGATGCGAGATGACGAGTGACAACGCCAGTCCCGGCCGCAATCTCGAGCACGCGCGACACAGATCTGGACACGACCCGATGCGCCAGGTCCACGGCATAAGGCCTGAAGATTAGCGGAACGAGATACGCTTCATAGAGTTTCGGGATCGAGCCGCTGAAGATCTTGTCGGCGTTGGGGTGGTTCACGGTGCTCTCCTCGACCAATCGTGAGCATCGCGCCGGTCAGCGCACTCACTCAGACTGCCTTGTTTTGCGTACCCTCGCCGGGCGTCACGAAGAGCATTTTCGTCGGGACCGACGTTCGCGCCGTATGCCACGTTCCGCTTGGCACGATCACAAACGAACCTGGATCGCGCAGACGAATGACTTCTTCGACGCCGTTGCGTGCAAGCACCATTGTCACATCACCTGAAAGCAGACAGACGACTTCATCGCCGGCGGGATGAACTTCCCAAGTCGACCAGTCCGAGTCAAAACTGAATGAGGACACCAGCAGGCGACCTTTGAATCCGTCAAACCGCTTGTCGAGCTCCTCAAATATCGTAGGCGTCACGGTGACCGGAATGGCCGAGTGGCCGGGTTCGACGACGACGAACGTCGTTGCTAGATCAAGGTTCATGGACCGAGTCGGGGTTGTATGCTGCGAACCGGTCCAATGCGACGTCACGACACATCAGCATCTCGTCGGACGCCACCCGACGCTGAATGTGCATCTCCGGTGCGCCGATTGAAAAGCCAAGGCGCTCGAGCAGGCGACGGGAACGCGCATTGTTGCGTTTGAACACCGCGGCTAGAGCGCGCACCCCATGGTTCCGGGCCAGCTCGTCAATCATGGTCCGTACCGCTCGGCTCGCGAGACCGCGGCCCCAGTAGGCGCTGGACAACTCATAGGCGATCCATGCGCGACCGTCGATTCCAACGGTGGCCTGGACATAGCCGATGAGCTCGGACGTCGGGAGGCGAATGACCCAATTGAGCCATTGTTCCTCTCCATCCGCAGGGCGCCTCGTCTCGAGCCTGGTGAACCGGGATCGCAGCCACTCAGACGACGGAGGTGGCTGGTTCTCATGCTCGTAGATCGCAGCGTCGCTCAGAACAACGAACATCTCGTCCGCGTGCGCCGCGACCTGGGGCTCCAGCGTGAGGCCGTCGCATACCAGCGTGTTCATTGCTTACCTGGCATGACCCGCAGGAATGTGCTCTGCTTGCCGTTGAGTCTCGACAACAGAACAAGTTTTTCCGCATCGAGGGCGACGATGTCGTCGATGTCCGCCTTTGCCGATTCTGCAAGGGTCAGCGAGCTGGTCTCGTAGTGCCAGGTGAGCTGGTTGCCGTTGACTTCCCACGTACCGGAGTACGTCCAGAAGACCCTTCCATCGACCGCCGACGATCCGACGAATTTCTGATTCTGCGTAAGTGCGAGCTGCACGACGATCGTATTTCCGTCGGGCATTTTCTCCGAGCCTGACCACTTTCCGACAAGGGCCATCGGCGAGATCGCGGCGGTCTGGGCATAACTCGGTTGGCTGCCAGTAATAGCGCACGCAAGCACGAGCGCGAGCCGCACGAAATCCAGCCTTGACACGAGCATCGCCTTCCTCATGACACTGAACGTGAATACGTCATCGCGCCCCGCGCGCGTGCCTTGGCCGCTTCCTCCGCTCGGTTCCTTGGTGCCGAGTTCGTCTCGAGCGAGTCAAGAAGTCTGCTCGAGGCTGCCGCTATCTCCCCTACGGCGGCGAGGAACGCAGTTTCGTTCGCCTTCGATGGTTTGTTGAAGCCGCTGATCTTTCTGACAAACTGCAAAGAGGCGGAGCGAATCTCTTCATCCGTTACCGGCGGGGCGAAATTGAAAAGGACTTTGATATTCCTGCACATGGCTGTCACCTCAAAACGTCAGCTGCACTTCGGATCGAGGACGGCTCTGAGCGCGTGTGCCTGTAAGCGCAAGGTCAGGCGCGGACTTCCGTGATAGTGACATCTGCGATCCAGTTGCGCGCTCTGCGCGCGAGACGAGATTCGACCTCTTCCCCTTCGAAATCAGTGGAAGCCCGGCGTAGCCATGCCTGGTCGATATTTTCCAACACGTTGACGTTGACGACCGCATAGACGTGGTTCGCGATCGCGCTCGTGACCACCGGCACAGCGCCACAGCGAGAGCAGACATGAAACGTGGCAGTCCGCGTTCCGAAAGCGTACTTTGACACGAGCGCAGGGTCGCGAATGGCGACCGCCAGCCGGGACCTTGGATTGGACGTCCAGACGCCCCCATGCTTGACGCAGAATGTGCATCCGCAAGCACGTGCCGGAATTTCGGGCGGGTCGCTTTCCCATTCGAGTTCGAGCGAGATATTGCCGCAGTGGCACTGACCTTTTATGAGCACACGCGTTTCCTACAAACGCCACATGCCATATCATGCATATAGGCTATGTGGCATGTAAAGGGATCGTTGGCTGAGCGCCGCCATCGACCAACGCGTTCAGCAGCCAGGGTGTCTCCTCACAACTCGAAGGGGGTTTGATGGCCACCGTAATCGTCCGCGTTCTTGCTTTGGGTGTGCTGCTGATAACGACCCAGCCGGCGTGGAGCCAGGCCAAGTGCACTGCCAAGGGCCAGATGGGCGGGCAGCCGTTCAACCTTGCGTTCTGCGAGGTGGCGTACTACCAGGGGGGCCAGGGCGTCACGATTTGGTTTAGCAGCACACCGATCACTGCCGAGGAGCGCGACTTTTTTCAACGCTCGAGCAGCGCCGACCGTTTTCGAAAGGGACGAAGCATGGTGCAGGTCGGATTTTGCCCCGGCGGCGGCAGCACGACGCCCTCGCCCAAGACCGCCAAGTCCGTGGAAATCGGCTTTAAGCACGCAACCGTGGTTTCGCTGGGCCCGCAGGATGTGTGGGTGCTGGAACCCGCGACCGACAAGCAGATCAAAGTTGAACGGCTCGCGGGCGAACTGAAGAAAGGAGGCAATCTCAACGGCAAAATCACCGGCTCGATCGCCGGTCAGAAACCTCCGTTCATCTGGGATCTCGAGTTCGATCTTTCGTTGCCTCAGGTTGCCGCCGGCGCCGGCCCGGCGTGTTCTTAGCCGAGCGCTGCTTGCGGCGCACCGCCTCGAGCGAACGGTCGGTCGGCCGTGCGCAGGCATCGACGTGCGAGCGTTTCGTCGACCCAGCTCGACACATAGTGCAATCCGTCAGGAGCGAGCCCGCCGCGATCGCGAAAGCGTCGATATACCGGGATCGGGGTCCTGATTCAGGAAGTGTTCATGTAAAGCGTTGCGGTCCATTCAAAATGATCACCCAAGCTGAGTATCCGCGCAGCTGCAGCGCATACCACTGCGACGCAATCGCATCCGCGCTGAAAGCTCGAGCGGAATTGTCAGCCGGCACTCCTGAAGAGCCGGCGCGCATAAGCGCGAGCAACCGTCACCGGATGTGCCAGTAGCGTCTCGACTCGTCCGAGAAGGGTTTGAGGATCGCGGTAGAGCCCGACTTGGTGCAGCACGCTTCCCCGGTCGTAGTAAATGCGTTCGCCGGCGAGCTTTCCCTCATCGTCGAACGTATAGAGCCCGCACAGGGGGAAGTTCACTGAGCGACCGGTCGCTGGAAGGCCGCGCCATGATCCCAAATGCGTCCCGCTGATTCGGACTTCGAGTGCCACGCCCTCGTCGCCTGCCAGGCAGTGGATGACGTCGATGTGCAGATCTGGAAGCGACACGAGAAGAGTCTCGTAGTACGTGTGGACCGCGTCACGCCCCTCATGGTGTTCGCCCCAAGGTTCATCGTCATACCATGCCCGGTGGCCAAAGGTGGCCATGATCCCTGGCAGGTCGTGAGCGTTCTCTCGACGCACGTGCTCCTCGACAAGAGAGAGCCGGGCGCGGTGGCGATCGCTGAGAGTGGTCATGGCGCACTGCCGACGTGGCTTCGTCGCATCGCGGTCGCGTCAGGGTTGCTTCTTCAGGCCTATCTGCTGCATCAGCGCCGCAAGCTCGGCGTCTTCCTTCGCAATGAGCGGGCCGAACTCGGCGGCGGGCATGAACGCGGGGTGGATGCCGAGCTCCTCGCAGGCTCGCGCGAATTCCGGCGCCTCCACGGTCTTGCGGATCGCCGCCTCGAGCGCCGCTACGACGGGGGCGGGCGTGCCCCGCGGGACCGCGATTCCGCGCCATGCCTCGAGCGACGCGTTTACGCCTCGCTCGCGTGCGGTGGGCACATCGGGTAACACGGGATCACGCTGCGAGGTCAGCGTCGCGAGAAGCCGAACCGTTCCCGCCTTCACGTGGGTCGAGAGCGCACCGCGTAGCTGAACCACCGCATCGATGTGACCACCGATCAGGTTCGGTACGACCTGCGCCGCCCCGTGCGGCACTTCGATGATGTCGACACCCGCGGCCTTGAACAGCGCGGCCGAGGAGATGTGCGTATGACTGCCGACGCCCGAGTTCCCGACGGTCAATCTGCCGGGACGTGCCTTCGCGTCGGCGACCGCGACGCGCCGTCCTTCCTGCGCCGACTTGATGCCAGCCCGTATCACCGCGAGCGATGCCGTGGCCCGGTCGCCGCCCATTTCGGGTTGCCCGGTTCCACGCACGGCTCGTGCGAATTCCTCGAGTTCGTCTACGAGCGCATCGATCTTCGGCACTGCGACCGGCTCGGAGCGGTCGGCACCACGCTTGAGAAGCCGCAGTCCCTGATGCAGATCGTAGTACGCGCCGGCTTCCTTGCCATAGACGTTCATCACGTAGTACTCGGACGCCGAGGCGTAGCTCGCGTTGACGGTTGAGAGTGCGCCGTTCTCGTGCTCCATCACGAGGCTCGCGACATCGGGGTTGTCGCCCGGAAGCACGAGTTGAGCGAGCATGCCGCTCACGGCCTTCACCGGTCCGATCAGGTACTCCAGCACGTCGACGTAGTGCGCTTGGCTTCGGCGACGTACATGGCTCGGTCCCCTGATGACAATCAGCGCGGCGTTGCGTCGCCGCCTTCGACGATGACATTCTCGACGATCCCCGCGCCGGCGCGGCGGAACGCGGACGCCTCGCGATAGGCATCGGACTCGAAGCAGCCGATCGCAGCCTCCATGGTGGGAAACTCGATTACGATGAAACGGTGAAAGGTTTCGGGCCCCTCCATGATGCGGTACCGTCCGCCTCGCGCGAGCACCTTGCCACCGTGCTGCGCGATGATCGCCGGAACGCGGTCGGTGTATTTCTTGTACTCGACGGGGTCGTTGATTTTCGCGCGGGCGATCCAATAGGCGGACATGACGTGCTCTCCATTGCGACTACCGAACGATGGAATTATAGGACAGCTCGCGGGTAGGTTCGTGAGAAGACAGCGACCGCAGACTAGGTATCGGGCACGTGGGCCGGCCCATCGGATTGAACGCAGGGTCAGGCGGCCGCATCGTATTTGTTCGGGTGCGTTCGCGGCCACCAGCGCCGCACGTTCTGGCAGTAGCTCAGATAGGCGTGTCCGAAGGTACGCCTTAGAAGGGGTTCCTCGAAACCCACGACGAACAGATGAGAGCAGACCGCGAAGGCCAGTGCGTAGACGAGCAGCGCGGTCGAGGTCCAGTATAGAGCGGCACCCGCAAGGGCAGCGATTGCGCCGATGTACATTGGATTGCGAACATACCGATACGGACCAAGGACCACGAGGAGCCGGGGTGGGTCGAATGGCGCCGGGGTTCCGCGTCCGCGCGTAGCGAACGTGAAAATGCACCAGAGCGCGAGTGCTCCACCGAACCCGGCGAGGACCGCTCCGGCGACTTGCGGCAACCCGATTTCAGCGGTGGAGTTGATTCCGGCGCGAGACAGGAGACTGGCAGGAACATAGACCAGGAAAAAACCTATGAACAGAGAGGCGTAGGTGATGGCTCGGACGAAAATGAACATGGTGTTTTCCTCGCAGAACGCCTATCCGAGCCTCTCCGGAGCGAGCGTTCGCGACTGGCACAACGGCGGAGTCAAAATGCAGGCGCGTGCCAACGCCTGGGCGAACTCGAGACGACACGTGCCGACGCCTCGAACATGAGGTAGGCGTCACTTCGGGGCGGACGGTACCAGCCCGTACCGACCCATGACGGCAGCCAGCGCGGCCTTGTCCGGCGGACCGCCGGCGTTTACGACGGAAGCGACGTCCTTGAAGTACTGCGCTCCGATGTCCGGAGACATGATGATCAGCGCGCGGGCCACGTCATCAAACGGGTTGGAGAACGCGTGAACGGTACCTCTTGGCGTGTGCATGCTCTGTCCAGCGGTGAGGTCGCGCGTATCAGCACCCACTGTGTAGCGAAGCGTGCCCTCCAGTACGTAGACGAGCTCTTCGTTGTTTGAATGGCTATGCGGCGGTGGGACGTTTGAGGCGGGCGGTACGGTGAGTTCGAACATCCCCATGCTTGCGTTGTGCGAACCATCCACCAGGTAGCGGATGCCCAGTTGGCCGACATTGACTTCAATTGCGTTCATGGTGTGGTCTAGTCCGGGTTGATTGCGGTGGTGGATTTCTCGACGCCTAACGAATTAGCCGGCCACTGGGTTGGATGGCGAGCTCATTGAACTAGCCTACCACCGAACGAAAGGCGCCCCAATGCCGACGGCGCGTACTCGATGTGCACGCAGCTCTCAGGCCGCGCCAGCGCAACCGCGATTGCACCAGTTAGCATGCGGATCTCGTTCTCGAGATCCGCGCCCTGAGGCGGCTGCCGTTTCAGTATGGTAACGAAAATCGGCAAGGCGGATGCCTCCGGCGACGACTCATTCCCCGCATATTGCTCAAGCGGCAGCGAGCGCAAGCGCACCCACGTTTTGCCTGCTGGCGACTTCAACGCGCGCCCGACGGCGTCAGCGAGCAGCTGCGCGAGGCCGGCCGGCAGGCAGTCGCGCGCGCCGCCAACGACTTCGAGGGTTATGATCGGCATGCCGTCAGCGTTTGAGCTCCGCCACTGGCGCAGGCCGAAGGCTGCTGCATGTCGAGGCGGAGGCAGAGCCTCGGTGTCGTCGACATGGGTAACCTAGGCGAGCTTCAGGCGAACGACGGGGCGCTGTGGCTTGCGCCGCGCCACTTCCTTGAATCCTGCGCTGTCATACATGCTCTTGGCGCCAAACCACATCGAATCGTCACTCGAACGGCCGCGCTTGTCTACAGGGTACGCCTCGAGCAGCTCGGCTCCGCATTGCCTCGCGTAAGCGATTGCCCCGGCAAGGAGGGCACGTGCGACGCCTTGACCGCGGTATGCGGATGGCACGACGAAGCAGATGATTGACCAGACAGGCTGGTCATCGACCGGCTTCATCACGGGCGAGCGCCTGAGCTTCAAGTACTCCTCACGTGGCCCGAGAGACACCCAGCCTACGGGCACGCTGCCGCGGTACCCGATTAGCCCAGGTGGATGGTGAGCGTCGACCAGCGCCTTCAGGTCGGCGCGACTGGCCTGAGCACGCGTCGTTCCCGGAGGCGTCGGGCCAGGGGCGCCGCTGCTGCGATAGAACATGCACCAGCAACCGCGCGCCACGGAACACCCTTTGGCATTGAACAGTGTCTCGGCGTCAGGCCACCACTCGGGCGTGAGAGGTTTGAGGGTGAGCTTCATCGGAGGTGGGAGAAGCAGCTAACGAACCGCATTGTCCGGCGACCCGCCGATCGAACGAGGCACCCGCGGTGAGGCGCGCATCGAAAGCCCGCGCTTCGCTGATCGCGGCCTGGTGGGCGCACACAAGTCATGGCGTGCGTTTGCGGAGGCTGACAACACCGGCAGCAAACCATAAGACGGCAGTTAGAACGTTGAGCACCGCGATCGTTGAACCTTCGCGCAACCGATCCACGTGGAGTCCAATGCCGATGAATGTCGTGATGGCCATCACCAACAGACACACACCAAGAAGCCTGTTCTGGTGCGCCGCACGCCACAACGCGATCAGCATGGGCGCCGCAGAGCCAAACAGGACGAACGAAGTGGTCTGTTCGAAGTTGGACATGCGCGATACCTATGCCCCATGTCTCTGATATCGACACGAACAATCGCGTATCCCTTGACCACAATGGTATGTCCAGTGCGTTGTGACCTGTCTGTGCCGCCGGGCGGTTGACATGAGGAGCCTGCGAAGGTCGATACCGGACATGTCTGCGCGATGCCAGGGTCAGGCGTCGCGTTCACTAGCCAGGGCGTGCAGTTTGAGGACGGTTGCCCAGTTTCTGGTGGTGGCAGATCCACCAGTCTTTCCGAGAAGCGCTGCCCCGGCTTTGCTTTCCAGTATGCCCCCCGCGCACAGCAAGTACGCGGCGTGCTTGCCTACGGCAAACTGTTCGGGAGGCACGACTAGTGATTCAACGGCTGCAAGGCGAGACAGTGTCTTGGTTTCCTGGGCGAAGGCGACCAGGAAACGCGAATGCTCCGAGGCCTGTGCATTGATTGGATTCCCAGCGACGATGGCCGCCAGTTCCTTCGCCGACTTGACGATGACCGGCACTTCGATGTTGAGTTGACCAGAGATTGCGGCAGCTATGCCCGTCGCGTGGCTTGCTGAGGCGCCCTGCGCGCTGTGGAAAACAGCGTTACCGCTGTTGAGTAGGGTAGCCACGCTGGTGTAACCGAGACGGGAGAGCAAGGCACGGAGTTCGGCCATCGGGACACGCTTGGCCGTGCCGACATTGACGCCGCGAAGCAGAGCTACAAATTTGGGCATTGGCGAGGTCTACCGAAGCAGGCTAACCGGCGACCGGTCAATTGCCGAGATCCGCGACGAGCTTTTTGAGCGCGGGAGACTCCATGAACAACTTGCGTGCGACTGCGCGCAGGCGATCGACGGTAGCACTATCGAGGGTCAGCGCGGTTGGAATGCTGTTGAAGCTGTTGCGCTCCGTCTCGTCGGAAATCGCGCTAAGCGACACATCGATGAAATAAAACTGTGGTGCAGAGCCGGTCGAAGTGCGCGAGAGAGGCCTGCGGCTGGTCAGCTCGTCACGCCAGGCTTCGAAGCTGGACCTGAGTTGTTCGGCCAGATCTTGCGAATGCGCTCGGCCAGGGAGCTTTAGTGCGTTCAGCGTCTGCCAGAAATTCGGGGAGTCCGGAGTCTGATCGATCGCATAATTCGGATCGGTTTCGGCGTTGACCGAAATGAACACCACGTGCGTGACTTCCTTATAGCCGAGCGCCTCCACCAGTTCGAAGAAGCCGCCCTGTTCGACGGCGAAGTCGACGGCAACGCGCAGGCCCAGATTGTCGATCAGGCCGCCGTCGACGAGGTGCACATAGGGACGCCGCGATCGATCGAGATAGCTGCGAGCTTCCACCAAACGCACCGACCGCGATAAGTTGCCGACTGCGTCCGCATGCGTGGTGATCCCCGGCAACGGCGCTGGCCCGCAGGTGCCGGCGTAGCTTTGGAGCGTGATGGCGCTGAAGTAGGGCGGAAGCGCCGCGGACGCCGCGACCGCACGCGCGATCGGCACGCTTCCCAGGTCCGAGCACAGCAGATCGAACTGTCCCTGCGTGAACGGAAAGCGCGCGCCGGTCGAAAGGACGGCGGCGTTGATCACCACGAACGGCCGCATGTTGCCTCGGGCGAGGTCGGCGTAGGTCGCCCCGTCGAACAGCTCGCGGTCGAAATACTCCGCGAGCAGATCACCACGCGAGAACCGCGACCGGGCAAGGCGCGGCAGATTGGCGAGCACCTCCTGGCGGAGCTCGCTCTCGACGTCGCGTTTCAGGAATTTTTCCTCGAAGTCACGGAACAGCCCGTCCCGGTGGATGGCATAGTAGGCGGCGACGATGCTGCCTCCGGAAACAGCATTGATGATGTCGACTTCATCGAGCAGCGTCCGGCTTCGACCTCCGATCTTGAGGCTCACGTCACGCAACGCCTCCATCGTCCCATAAGCGAGGGACGCCGCCCGCGTGCCACCGCCCGAAAGCGTCAAGATTACGAGCACGTCCCCCGGATTGTCGGGATCTGCCTTGACGCGCTCCAGCCTGTAACCTTGATGGACGTCCGCCTGCTTCTCGGGTGCGTTGATCGGATAGTGCGCGTCGCACCCGGCGACGATCGCTACCAGAGCGAGCAACGTCAGGTAGGTCAGCGAACGCATCGACAACCCGTCACTGGATTCCGAGGTCATTTCGCCTAAGCGCCTTCGAGGGTGAACAACATGTCGAGATCGCTGGTGCACGCTTTTCGCAGGGCAATGAGGGGCTGGTATTCAGATGACTTGTACCAGGCATCGAGGGACCGCATATCCGGGAACTCGATGATGACCACTCGCTGTGGCGCCCAGTGACCACCTTCGGGCATTTTGTGACTACCTCCCTTCGTCAGATACCTCCCTCCATGTTTGGCTATCATCGGAGCAACGTTAGTTCGGTACTCCTCGAACTTGGCTGCGTCGGTGATGATGTGCTCTGCAATCAGATAGGCGGCCATGGATCTGCTCCTCGACGGGGTAAGTTCATACGCGCAGTCGAATCATCGGCGCGCCGACCACGCGCCCGGCTTGAGCGCCGGGTTAGCCAGCATCATTGGCGCCGCTCCAGCGCGAGCCGGACGCTCAGGCCGACAAGGATTGCGCCACTGGAGCGAAACAGCCACCGAAGCACGGCCGGGCGCGCGCGTAACCAGCCCGACAATGCGCCGGCGAACAAGGCCGATCGGGGCCTTTAGCAGAAACGTCAGCATCGCAAAAACGAGCCCCAGGACCAGAATTGAAAGCGTCGGATGGAGCGCCGACGACGAAACGAATTGGGGTAGGAAAGCAAAGAAGAAGATCGCAATCTTCGGATTCGTGATGTTCGAGAATGCGCCGTCGATGAATAGTCGCACTGGCGAACGTTTGCCGGAAGTGGCTAAGCCGAGGCCGTCATGCTTTGATAGCAGCGGGGCGATGCCGAGGTAGAGCAGATATGCAGCGCCAACAAACTTCAAGGCATCGAAGAGCCACTCCGACGTGCGCAAGATTGCGCCAAGTCCAAGTGTGGCAAGGATCGTGTGCCCGACGAGGCCGACGCTCACACCCGCTGCGGTTGCAACGCCAGCCGCCGGGCCCTGTGCAATTGATCTGGACATGACGAGAATCATGTCCTGACCCGGAGTGGCAATTAGCACCAGGGAAGTAATCACGAAAACGGCCCATGACACTTCGATCATCGCTGCCTCTGATGTTGACTAAGGAACCAGGTTACCGGTGGGCGACACCTTCCGTCGACGATTTCGAGTGACCATCCTCGAAGCACGAGTGCGTTTCGATCAGCGAACGCGGAGCGCGCCTGCAGCACGAGTGTGGCGACAAGCAGGGTCAAATTTATCGCTGTGAGAACAGCCATCTTCACGGACTGCCGCGCTTTCACCTAGGGGGCAATAACCTGCTCGCGGCCATTCTCGTTTCTCAATTTCAAGGAGCTGGTAGTTCCCTTGGACCCCAAAGTCACGTATGTGTCCTTCGTGCCCGTCGGGCCGGCGAAACTGAGACCAGAAGCCGGCTCGGAGGATGCGATCTTGACTGATGGGCGCCCGCGCTCAGTGATCAGGCGCAACAGCACCGTCTCCGCTTCCTCTTCGCCCTCTTGCGACTGGGCGGGCGGGAGTACTTTGATGCTGGCTCGAACGCGACCCTGGGCGTCGACAATTTCGAGGGCGCGCCCTCGCAGTAAGAGGGGCTCGCTTTGCGCGAACGCGGGGCGAAACTGTTGCGTAACCGTAAGAACCAGCAGCGCGAGATTCACGGCAGTGAGCACAAAGAGGGTCCGTGGGGTCTTCATGCGGTGGCCTCCATAGTGAAGCAGCGCGAACGCGGTCGAAGCTGGCAATGGGTGTGCTCTGGCGCCAACGCACAGCTAACCGGCGACCGCCAGCGGGTTGAAATGGCCGCCGTTCGGGTCCGCGTTGAGCGTCGACTAGGCATCGGGCCGCTGCCAGAGACGCCATGGCGTCAACGCTTCGCGGGCCGTGAGCTGGCGGCCCTGGCGCGCAACGGAGACCCAGACTGCACCATACCAAAGTGCTCCGATCGCAACGAGTACATAGATCCAATGCCGCTCCATTGCTCCAACCACGAGCACAGCCGAACCGGCGCAAAGCCATATCGCAGCGAGCATGGCGCCCACGATCCGGACGGTGCGCGGCAATCGACGCGATGTCATGGTTCTGACGCCTAGCGAACCAGGCTAAGCGGCGAGCACCGGGCCGGCGAACGCCCGCCAGTGGGCGTCCGGGTCGAGCACCGTTCAAGGCGCGCGTGTCGATAGCGACTCATAGTGCTCGGCGATTGGAAAGGGATCGTAGAAGTGGTGCAGCAGCTTTTTCCACCGCTGATACTCGGGTGATTGACGAAAGCCTACCGTGTGCGCTTCAAGCGACTCCCAATTAACCAGCAGGATATAGCGGTTGGCGACCTCGATACAACGCTGAAGCTCGTGCGACTTATAGCCTGGCATGGTCGAGATGATTGACGAAGCTTCCGTGAATGCAGCTTCAAATTCGGGCGCCATTCCCGGTCGCACATTCAGCACGGCGACTTCCAGGATCATGCTGACGAGGCCCGAGGAACCAAGCTAACCGGCGAGCGTCAGCGGGCTGAATCCGCGCTGGTGGTCGTTAGCGTTGAGCGAGATGTCAGGCTTGTGCACGTGGCGTCGTGACTGGCCAGCTAGCAAAGGCAAAGACCCATAACATGATCAAGTTCAGCAGCGGTACGACCATGGTCAACAGCCACCAACGAGAATAGCCGGCGCGGTTGACGATGCGACCGAAGACCGCGACGAACGCCCAAACGAAGAGAACGAAGACAGCGAGGGCTACCAGATGCCACAGGTCGAAACTAAACATTCGTTGTGCCTCCGCTTGATGCATCGACTGCGGGCCACTTGGAGAACGCCAGGATTGCACCGGCGATCCACCAACCCAGGCCCGGGACGAAGATGAAAAGCGAGAGCGCTGGGTTAAGGCCGACACGCCGGAAGATCTTCCAGCACGGAAAGATGGCCAGCAGCGCAGCAAAGAGATGATAGAGCAAGCCGTGATGTCTCAATTTTTCTCTCCCTTGTAGTCACAAACTGTGGATGTTTGAGACGAAGATGATGTCTGCCTATCAGGAGCGCAATCCCGTAGCCTACCTCGCTCGCCTTGGCTTTGTCTTCCCGCCGGCTCTATTGAGGGCGACGGCGGCACGGATGAGCGCCTTGAACGCGCCCGCATCGACCTGTTCCTCCTCATGGATGTCAATCGCGCGCCTTACGTTCCCGTCGAGGCTCGAGTTGAAGAGCGTGGCCGGGTCCTTCAACGAAGCCCCCTTGGCGAAGGTCAACTTCACTATCGACTTGTAAGACTCGCCGGTGCAGATGATCCCGTCGTGCGACCATATGGGGGTACCCAACCACTTCCACTCCTCTACGACGTCCGGGTCTGCCTGTTTGATGAGCTTGCGCATCCTGCTCAAGGTCTTCCCGCGCCAGTCCCCGAGCTCGGCGATTCTTTTGTCGATCAGCTCCGATGCCGACTGGCCCTCGGTCGAACTCGACTTTTTCATGTTCTCCTCCTGAAACTGCCGGGTTAGGCCCAATACTCTTCACTTAAGCTATGCAGCGCAGTATCCTGTCGCTTTCCACGGCAGGAGAACCGGCGATGGCACGTACGCTTGCGGCGCTGCCCGAGGGGAGTCGGATCACCGACTACATCAGCCTCGGTGTAATCACCAAGACGTTTCCCTTGAGACGAGTGCGCGCGGTGCTCGCTGCGACCGGCAAGGCGAGCCAGCGCGAGCGCGACTTACCGGCCCACGTCGTGGTCTACTACGCGATCGCCCTGGCGCTGTACATGCAGTCGTCGTACCGCGAAGTGTTGCGTGGTCTGCTCGAAGGAGTGCAGTGGCTGCTGGACCCGTCGGTGACGGTGAAGGTAGCCGGCAACTCGGGAATTTCTCAGGCGCGCACGCGTTTGGGATGGGAGCCGCTGCGGCAACTGCACGACGAGGTCGTCAAGCCGATTGCCGTGCCGAGCAGCCGAGGCGCGTGGTATCGCGCCTGGCGCCTGGTCAGCCTCGACGGCAGCACGTTGGAGGTCGCCGACGAGCAGGCCAACGCAGCGGCCTTCGGACGGCCCGGGGCGAGCCGCGGGGCCAGCGCATTCCCGCAGATCCGCTTTGTATCGCTGGTCGAAAACGGTACGCACGTGCTGTTTGGCACCCAGATGGGGGCCTATCGCACGAGCGAGATCAAGCTGGCCAAAGCCGTGCTGGGGGCCCTGCGCAAAGGGATGTTGTGTCTGGCCGACCGCGGGCTGTTTGGCTTTGAATTGTGGCAGCAGGGACTCGGTACCGGGGCCGAGCTGCTCTGGAGGGTCCAACAAATTCGCCGCCTGAACTGCGACCAGCGGCTCGCCGATGGCTCCTATCTGAGTCGCATTTACCCGTCCGAGAAAGATCGACGCCACCAGACCCACGGCCGGACGCTGCGGGTGATCGAATACCGCCTCGACGGCGTCGCCGGCGCGGAACCGATCTACCGCTTGGTCACGAGCATTCTGGATGCGGCGAGCGCTCCCGCCCAAGAACTGGCCGCGCTCTACCACGAGCGCTGGGAGATTGAGACGGCGCTCGATGAGCTTAAGACTCATCTGCGGGGTGCCAAGATCGTCTTGCGCAGCAAGACCCCAGACTTGGTGCGCCAGGAGTTCTACGGCCTGCTGATGGCGCACTTCGCGGTGCGCGCGCTGATGCACGAGGCAGCGCTGAAGGCCGGCGAGGATCCCGACCAGCTCTCGTTTCTGCACGCAGTGCGCGTGGTGCGGCGCAAACTCCCTGCCTTCCACGCTATTCCCCCCTGAGCAGCGCACTGCGTTTCATGATCGCGTACTGGATGAGATTCTGCAGGAGCGCGTTGCCTCCAGCCGCGGCCGGCGCAATCCGCGCGGACTCAAACGCAAGATGAGCCACTACCCGCTTCGCCCTCGTCATGCGCAGCCACTGCCATCCATCAATATCAAAAAAGCGATCCGAATACTTAAGTGAAGAGTATTGGGGTTAGGCCCGGGTTAGGCCCTGCGTTGCGAGACGGAAGCAACGTACTCTTCAGGAAGACCAAGTTTGGCAAGAACAGTTTGAGGCCGCGATGCATATTCTTGGTTCCGCTCGTCCGCTTGCGGAGGACCACGAAGGTTGTAGCACGAAGCCGGCGTAACGATGCCATCGAACGGCTGGGCAAATATCGCCTCTGCCCGGCACGTCACTGTGGCGTTCAGACATGGCACCGGGCCTAATTCGCTTCATTGCCCCTATTATCGCGCGCCGACAGTGCTTCGGAGTGACGTTGGGAGCCTGTGCCGGGAGCATTCGGAGTTACCATCGATGTTTGTCTTGTTGAGATGGTGCCGAATGTCCAACCTGACTCTCACGCTGATTGCTGGAGCCTTGTCTCTGATGCTGGGCGTTGCTCAAGCGCAGACTTCTGCCGACCCGCCAAAGGAGAAGTACGACCTGGATCTGGCGCGAACGGTCGGCGCGGACGAGCATGGCATGAGGAATTACGTCCTGGTGATCCTCAAAACGGGACCAACAAAGGTTCCTGCAGGGCCGGAGCGCGATGAGATGTTCAAGGGACATTTCACCAACATCAATCGACTGGCTGCAGAGGGAAAGCTGGTGCTTGCCGGCCCGTTCGACGGCGTTGACGGCTGGCGTGGTCTGTTCATCTTCGCCGTATCCGACATTGAAGAGGCCAAGAAGTACGTCGCCACCGACCCCGTGATAGTCAAGGGTGAAATGATGGCGGAGTACCATAAGTATTACGGTTCGGCTGCGCTGGTGCTGGTCAATGAGGCCCATGAGAAGGTCGCAAAAAAGCGCTTCTGAGCTCGTTCGTGCCTCCGCGTTAAGGATGATTCATCCAGACGCTTAACGAACCAGGTTGACCGCCCTCGGCTAGTCGTCCGGGTGAGCGAGGGGTCGGCCAGTACGTCGCTTGCAAAACAGACAGCGCCGCTTTGCGCCATTTTCGCCGCTCTGCTGCACTGTTAGGGCGATGAAGCGCGTAGACAAACGCTGAATCGGGCTTCCACAGGGATGGTGGCGACTCGCAGGTGCCATCATTGAACGCCCTCGACGATACGCATATCGCGATCGACGGCGTTGCCCAGTACACGAAGTGCTTCTTGATACGCGGGGCTGTCGTGCGCGGCGATGGCCTGTGCGACGCTGTCAAACTCCAGCAAAACGGTACGTTCGCTGAGGCCGCTCTCATATACTTTTTCGGGGGTGCCGCGCGCGAGAACGCGGCCACCGGCCCCCTGAAGCGCGGGACCCGCGAGCTTTGCATAAGCAGCGAGCGCCTCGGGGTCATGAATAGAACGGTACGTAGCAATCCAATATGCCTTGGCCATGGTTTGAAATAGAGTTAGAAGAGAAGAGCAGTACGCCTGTTCGAGGAGCCTTTAGATTCTACCGACCTGCGCTGACAAAAAAAGGTGTCGCCTGACAGACTAGCAACCGCGACGGAGCATGTGAAGTTCATGTTCAGATTCTCCGACGACCATAAAACCCGCTCGCCCATACAGGGCTCGCGCCGGGTTGGCCTTGAGAACACTCAGAGCAACTGCGACATTGGTATTGTCGGCCTCCGCGATGAGTTTGGCCAAAAGGTCGGCACCGAGTCCCCGGCCTTGCAGCTCAGGAACAAGTTGGACCTGAATAAGGTTCCATTGTGCGCCGTCGCGAGCGACCTTTAGAAGGCCGACGGGAACGCCATCTTGCAGCAAGACTTCGGCGCAGTCGAACCGATACATCAGACGGGCAAGGTGTTCCTCTTCGTCTGTACTCGCGCCAGAGGCGGAAAGGTGGGTGTCCATTGTTCTCCGCCGCAGCTCCATGAGGAACGGGACGTCCTCGTTGGTGGCTGGGCGATGCGTAAGGTGAATTGGCATTGGCGCGAACCCATCCGGCCTAACGATACGAAGTTGACCGGCTTGGCCACAGGGCCATGCGGTACGTTGAAGGCTGCGGTGTAAACATCCGGAAACTGATCTCAGGCGCTTGGCCGACGCGAAGCGGCGATGTCGCCATGATATGCGCCTAAGACGAGCCACCCGGCGCGACGACGGGAAGGCCGCAGGCCCGCCGAGGAGCGTCCGGGTTGAGCGAGAGCTTAGGCGTCACCGGTGGGCAGCCTTGCGCTTGCCCGCCTTCGAGATGGCACCAGCGGGGTCGCGGGCCATCGTTTTGATGTGTTCGGCCCTGCGAAAGCGCAGGGCAGACCAGTCTTCATCGATGGCCACCATCCGCACCGGCTCGAACCCTGCGGCGCCAAGCGTATGCCAGCCCGAGTCGCGATTGAATTCGCACTTGTACTTCTTCGATGTTCCCTTCGGGTACACCATCCAGACTACGGCGTCTCCTTCACATGCCTTCGCCAGCGCTGTACTTGCGGCGTCAAGTTCGGCCTGGGTGACGACAAATGCCATGGCAAAGCGCGAGCGGCCGGTGACCGACCGTTTGACCGTGATGCCATCGAGCGCCGCGAGCTCCGATTCGAACGATGCCGGCGTATTGAGCACGTGAATCACGGACTGCGCGCCCAAGTTCAGCTTTTTGAAGAGTGGTGTCATACAGCGGTGCGATTTGCGAGGCCTAATATATCGGGTCCGGGTTGAGCGTCTGGTTAGGGCACGGACCGAATATCATAGTGTGCAAACGCTCGCGAGACTTTCTGTTCTGCATCGAAGTAGAAAACCTCCGCTACGAGGCGACTACGAGCACCTTTGTAATAGAGGGCAACGCTGTTGGCACCAGCCAGAACGGATATTAGATCGAAGTGCAGATCAGGAAAAAGGCCAAGGGCTTTTCGCCAATACGTTTCTACGGCGGACTTGCCGACGAGGGTTCCGGACGGCTCACCGGCCAAGGCGACAATGTAGGGCGACGACATTTCGAAGTTGTTCGCGTAGTGCGACAAGACTCTATCCAAATCGTGGGCGTTCCATGCGTCTATCCACTCGGTGGCGAAGCGCTCGGCGAACGCTCTGTCCATGTCGCAGGATCTCCGCCCTGATCGCGTCTGTGCTCTAACGCACGAAGCTAATCGGCGCTGAGCGGACGGCGCGCCAGTACCATCGACAAGGCGTCCGGTAGAGCGCAGGGTTAGTCGTCATTCCGACCACCTTTGCGGCTGCACGAGCATCCTCTTGGCATTTAGATACGTCGGCACCTCGACCCATAGACCGTCGACCAGCGCGCGCTCCTCACCGCGCGCGCGAGCTGTTTCGAAAGCTTCAACCATCCGCTGCGCTTGCGCCAACTCGGCTTCGCTCGGCGTCAGCGCAGCAAGAATAGCCGCCGTGTGGTCTGGACGCACGAGGCTTTTCGCGCGGTAGCCCAGTCTGCGCGCGTAACGCGCCTCCCGCGCAGCGCCTTCCGCGTCGGTAAAGGTGTAGGGCGCATCGATGGGTTCAATGCCCGCAGCCCGGCACTCCAGCACGAAGCGGCGTCGCGCGTGGTCGAGTTCCACAGCTTCGCGGCTACGCTCCGCCATTAGGTCCGCAGCCAAATCTTCCGCACCGAGCAGCGCATAGCCGATGCGCGGTGACGCGGCGGCGATCTCGCGGACGTTGACCACACCCAGGGCTGTCTCGCACACAGGGAGAATGCCGATCGTGCCCTGCGCCAGGCCGGTCCGCTGTTCGGCCGAGGTAATGGCCCGGTCCAGCTCGTGCATGTCGCTGGCCGTCGCGGCCTTCGGATAGGCAATGAAGTCGGGCCGTGCCGGGACAACGTGTGCGAGGTCCTGCGGCCCTTCCTCGTACAATGAATTGATGCGCACGCATACGCGAGCACCGACCGTGCGCCAGCGGTCGAACAGGCCCGCAGCCAAGGCACGTGCCGCATCACGCCGCGCCGGTGGAGTGAAGTCTTCGAGATCCTGGATAAGTACGTCGGCGTGGCTCGCCGACATAGCATCATGCACAGCGCTATCCGCGCCCGGTCCGAAGAGCCAAGTACGTAGGAGAGACTGGCAATGATCATTCAATTGATGACGCCTAGCGAACCAAGCTGCCGGCGCGACGTCTCGGGCGGCATGTCCGCGAACGCACTAGGTAGCCGGCGTTCAGGCCGCGGACGCGAAGTGCCGCCGACAGGGCGCCCGTATTGATCGGCGATTAGGCATCGCATCTACTAGCCCGGGATATCGGGTTCGACAAGTGTTGCGAGTTGCGCCAGCGATTCCTGCCAGCCCAGATAGCACATTTCCAGAGGAATGGCTTCAGGAATGCCGGCCTGACTGATGCTCAGTTCTGTTCCACAAAGCACTGGCGTCAGAGACACCGTTACTTCAATCAGGCCTGGCAAGTTTGGGTCTTCAAACTTATCCGTATATCGGATGCGCTCGTGCGGAACGAGTTCAATGTACTCGCCACCGAAAGAGTGACCGTTGCCACTCGAGAAATTGTGAAACGACATTCGGAAGGTACCTCCGACGCGCGCGTCCATGTGGTGCACTTCACAGGTGAAGCCGTATGGTGGCAGCCACTTGGCGACGGCACTCGCTTCGAGGAATGCGCGGTAGACCTTCTCCGGTTTGGTACGGAGGACTCTGTGAAGGCGAACGGTGCGGTCCGACATGGATGTGCTCCAGGGAAGTGACGAGCATCGCTTGCGGTACCTAACAAACCCGGTGACCGGCGCGACGACGGACGGTGCGCACCGCTGCCGAGGAACGTCCGGCTCGAGCGCGCGGTCAGGGCTCGCTGGCCCGAATGAAAGCATACCACCGTCCCTCGCGGCGACGTACGTCCCTCCAGGGATAGATCGCTCGCACGTCAGACGACAGGGCCGAACTGGAGCGGCCGATGGTCACCATTTGGTCCCGGCGTGACATGAACGAGCTGAGTTTCCTCCAACACGTGGACTCGGTGCCATTCGCCCTTCGGCACAATGCAAGCCTCGCCCGCATGCAATTCAATGGATGCGTTCGGTTCGGACTCTGCAGTGACCCGAAGGCATCCAGAAATGACGTAGAGTATCTCGTCCCCATCCGGATGGACTTCGCCCCCGTGCGGCGCGTCATTCGCTATCGTGATAATTCCCACCGTCATGCCATCGATTCTGATAGGCGGACCAGGCCGATGGACTCTAGCAGTCACAGAGAGGTCACGGTGAATGTCGAACAAGCAGCGAGAAACATCGACCGGGATAATTCGGTTTATCAAGCGATCCTCCTCTTGGAACGGCTGGCTAGAGCGCACGCTCGCGGACCTGAAAGATGATGAGTCGTGCGGCCCCAACGCCAGCACTCAGTGCCCCGCCGCGGCATTTTGTGGCCGGTCCGCCGGAGCGCCCGGTTCGACGGTGTTGCTCCGACCCGCCATGACAAACGCAAGCGCCAGGCACACGGAGATGGCAACCGTCACGACCACAGGAACGGTAAAGAAATATTTCCACGCGAGCACTGCATTGACGACAAATGCAACGAAGATTGAAGCGATGATTGGACGAACCCGCACGGCGTCAGATTGTGCCAACGATCCAAGCTGCCACAGCACCACCGCCAGGGCCAGCACATAGACACTGATGATGACGCCGAACCCAAAATAGAAGTCCCAATAGGTTCTTATGAATCCTTCTACGTTGAAGGCACGGCTTTTCATCGCTTCAAGTGCTGGCATCTGGGCCGGGCCGACCGCTGGAGTCCAGGGTATGCCCGCGGTGTGCCCGGCAAAGTAGAGAAATGTAATGACCGCGGCGACGCGCAGAAGCCAGGATGCCTTCATACGAATTCTCCTCTCATGATTCAGACACCCAACCCAAGCTAACCGGCGACCGACGGGGCGATAACCCACCGGCGAGCGTCCGTGTCGAGGAAGAGGTTGGGCGTCAACTCGACCACCAGCGAACCCTTCATGTCACCTGTGCGCCGCGCTCCATCAGCAGCGCTCGCAACACCGACCGATGGCAGTGCGATTCATCAGCGCAATAGCAGCCGACGGAGAAATCGGTTTGATGCGAGAGCGCGGCCAGAAGATCCAGGGTTGCCCTGTTCTCCGGGGTAGCCATTTCGGTGCGGTACCTCCGCATGAATCGGACCCACTCGCGCTCGCTCTTCGCGTTCTGCGCCAGCTTCAATGTTTCGGAGGTGGGTGCGAGGGTTGGTAGCCACACATCGTAGAAGTTTCTTGAGGAGTATTCACTCTTCGCCACACCTCGAGGAGGGCGTCTCACGGTCCCGACACGAATACCCTCCCCTGGAAACCGATCACTGCCAAGACGGACTATTCGAACAGACATTCAGTGACCTCAATAAGCCAGCGGCCTCGCTGTCGCCGCCCAACGAACCAAGCTGACCGGCCGCGACTGGGTCCGGTTGATCGCTACGTCAGAGCTCTGGTTGATGACACACCGCCTCGACATTGTGACCGTCAGGACCGATGACGAAGGCGGCATAGTAGTTGGCGTGGTATTGAGGCCGCACACCCGGGGCCCCATTGTCCTTGCCTCCAGCGGCGAGGGCATTCCGATAGAACTCGTCAACCTGGCGCCGGGTCTGTGCAGTGAACGCGAGGTGGAGTGGCGTGGGGTCGCCGCGGGTGGCGCCCAGCCAGAGAGAAGGCTTGTGGTCTCGCCCCAAGCCTACGGCGTCAGGCACTTCCATCGCGAGAACGACGCCAAGCGGCGCAAGCGCTTTCAGAAAAAATGTTTTGCTCGCGCCGAGTCGCTCGCGCCGATTCCGATGTGGTCGAACACTGCGTTTCTCCTTGACGTGGATTCGTGGAAGAGGCCTGACGCTTGGCATCAGCTGCGGCTAACGGCGGTCGAGACCCGCTGTTAGGCGTCGGCTCGATGGAAGGGTCAGCGAGCATTTTCATGTGTGGCAAGACGCGCGGCAGCGGACTGCTTGCCTCCGGTGGCGGGATAAACAGTGCCGACCTTGCCGAGGCCAAACGGGGGCATGTTCACATAGATGTTCTCGTAGGTGCCGGGACTGGCAATGTACGTCTCGTGCCAGATACCGACGGATCCATTCGTGCCAACTGCTGTGTTGAACGCGCGCCACGCGGGCAGATGCTCAGACTCCTTGTCGCGAGCGTAGGAGAGAAGTTGCTCCAGGCTACGCCAATACTGGACCATGATGGTCGTGCGGCCGAACCAAGCCTCGGCATGGAGGAACCCCAGTTCGGGTTGCCGCGACAGTTCTCGGATCATGCGCGGCATCGCGGCGGCGACAGGCACCCATTTGTTGACCATAAAGAAGTTATTGATGCGCATACCAATCATGAATACGACAAATGTTCCGTCGATGTTGGCAGCTAGGCGTTCGTTTCGCGTCATGGCTGGTGCACTCTAACTATCTATACTGTGTCCCTTGACACACCAATGATCGGCGAAGTAACCGGGCGAGTACTCGACAGTGCGGACGCGGATATCGCCGAAGCACTGCGTTCGCCAGTGAGCAGACCCGCATTCGCCCTTGTGTTCAGGCGTCGGCAACTGCGACCAGTCGGTTGTCCCAAATGGAATGCCTGACATTTGCACGAATCACCCCCGCGGATGGACAAGTGCCTAACGAACCAAGCTAACCGGCGTGATGAAGGACGGGCTACAGACTCCGGGTTGAGCTAGAGGTTAGGTCCCAAGCAGCGACCACATAGATGAGCGACCCGGCAAGACTCAAGACGCTGCGCGCTGCGTGCAACTTAGCCCACTTCTCGAGAAGCGCGCGCGTTTCACTTGAGGCCAGATGATGTGCCTCACTACCTGGTGGACCGGCTGGGCCGCCGTTGGGCCTCGCCTCGACAGAGGGGTTAGGCGGCAGTTTCACAGTCCCAATTCGGACAGTCCGGGGTGCTCATCTGGGCGGCGCCCAAGGGGCCACCGGTACTTCCGGTCGCCTTCGGCGATTCGCGCGTCGTTAATGCTCGCGATCCGGCGACGCATGAAGCCGTGCTCGTCGAACTCCCAGTTCTCGTTGCCGTATGAGCGAAACCAGTTGCCGGAGTCGTCGTGCCATTCGTACGCGAAGCGCACTGCGATCCGGTTGCCTTGGCATCCCCAAAGTTCCTTGATAAGGCGATAGTCCAGCTCCCTGTTCCACTTCCGGGTCAGGAATTCAACGATCGATTCGCGGCCGGTCAGGAACTCGGCCCTGTTGCGCCAGACACTGTCCATGGTGTACGCAAGCGAGACGCGTTGGGGATCACGTGTGTTCCAAGCGTCTTCTGCCATCCGAACCTTCTTGATGGCAGATTCGGTGTCGAACGGTGGGACGGGAGGCCTTGGTACTTCCGAGTTACCCACGACTGTCTCCTTTCGCTCGTTCTACCGCCTAACGCTTGACATGAGCGACCCGCGCAGGCCGTAGGCTAGAGCGGACCCGCTCGATGGGAAGGTTAGGTGGCGGGACATTCATTGCCGAAACTCACCGGCGGCTCCCACTGCGCTGCGTCAGGGGGTGGAAATGCCTGGCGGAAAGTGAATGCCTGTGCGCTTGGGCCCTGTGCACGCAAGGCTTCGAGCTTCGCAATCGCTTCAGTGACGCTAGGACGGTGACCTTTGGGAACCCACCAAAGCACCAAGTAGGCCTCGGACATGCGCTCGAACCACTGCTTGCGGCGGCGCATTACGTCGACGTGCGCGGAGCTGTAGACATATTTGTTCAGTGATTCGACATCCTGCCAGACGGACATGTTGACCAACATATTCTCGTCTTCAAATGGGCGAATAGCTGTCGCGTCACCGTCTTCGGTTTGGAGGCGCCACACAAAACCGGGCGAGCGCTCGGCCAGAGCGTTGATGCGCTCGAGGTTCGCGGCGAACTCCGCCATGACCGGCGAGTCCATTGCGCCCTTGATGATGCCGATATTCAGTTGGGCAAGTTCGTATGAAGACATGCTGACTCCTTTACAGAGCGTCAAGCGTAGCTTACTGGTGACTTTGCCACCTAGTAAACCAAGCTAACCGGCGCGACGACAGACGGCGCTGCGCCGCCGAGCAGCCTCAAGGTTGAGCGAGGTGCCACGGCAGCACATTTTCCATCCTCCCTTGTTTGCCGTAGCAATCTCCTTTTCTGTGACGCCCGACGTCGCACATGAGCGGCCGTCCGAAGGCCAGCCCGCACGATGGAATGGTTTGCATCCCCTCTAAGATACGAAAGCTCGTCGATGCCATTCCCATCGCAGAGTCTTAGTAGATGCCCGGGAGGAAGCGCCTTGTGTGATTGCAATAGTCGGAGTAAGCGTCTCCGAAAGCCTGTGTCAGGATTTTCTCTTCGGCTCGTGCTCGAAGATCGCTTCCGACGAGCATGAGCAGCAACGACGCCCAAAGAATTGCAGTAGGTATCCACACAGCGGTACCGAGTGCAAGAAGATTCAGCCCCATGTAGATCGGGTGACGCACCAACTTGAACGGGCCGCCGGTGGCCAACTGATGTCCTTCATCGATCTTCGCACGAAGACGCCACGAACCAAAGTACAGCAGGGCCCAACACATGAGCCAGGCACCCGGCGCGATAATGAGCGTTGCGACAATACGCTGGCCGGCGAAAAGGCCCGGCACCCGGTTCGGCAAGACGGCGGTTCCTATTCCAAAGTACATTGCACCAAAGGCAAGCGTGTGGACGGCCAATAGGGTACGCGAGTACGGGGCTGTTTGAGACTTGGTGGCCACGGGTTCAGGTTGCTCTGAAGGTGTCAAGCGATGGGAGCGCCGTATGAGCAATCGGGTGAGGCCAAACGAGCCCCAAAACAGCGCATGCACGGGGTAGATGAGCAGGTCGATGTTCACGCGCTTCGATTGTCGCGGTCGATGAGGCGTGCAGCGGCGAAGGATGCCTAACGAACCGAGCAAACCGGGGCGACAACGGATTGCGCGCAGCGCGCCCGAGGAGCGTCCGGGTTGAACGAGCGGCTAGACGGCAGCTTACGGTTGCACATGTTCCCACTCTGCAACGGGACCAGAGACCACCTTGAACAGAGGGTGCACCGACGGCATTGAAACTTCAAGGTGGCGACGGTAGACCATTGGACTGCGACGCCGCAATTTTTTCAGAAGCCAGCGCCATTCGTATAGCAATTGGTTATCTGTGGTGGGAATGCGTTGAACGGCGGCGTCACGGCCAAGTTTGGAGTGATCGAACTTGTAGCCACGCGATCGTGCCTCCGCGTAAACCACGGCAAGGTACCGGTTGATGGCGGAACGAGGCAACGCGCACGACCGGAACCGTCGTAGCTGAGGATGCTGCCGGTAGCCCTCAGTACGGCCGCGCAGGACTTCGCGGGCGAGCAACGCTTCTCGCCAAAGGGCGACGAGACCCTGTGCATCGAGGTACTTGGGGTGGAGTGTCCATAGTCGCATTGGTCGCTGCCGCCTAACGAACGAAACTGACCGGCGGCGAGCGGACGGCGCGCCGACGGCACCGAGGAGCAGTCCGGTGGAGCGAGGGGTTGGACAGCAGTTCAAGCATCGAGCACCTTGGCGATCGCAGTGATCGTATTCCAACTCCGCGTTGTGGCGCGTACCCCGAAGACCCGATCCAATGCACCAAGACAGCTGATCACTTTCATATGCCGTCGGTACAGACCGAATACGAACCGGCCATCGCGCCCGAGAACTTTCAACAGCCACATGCCCCGGGCGGGAAGTCTTAGGGGCAGCGGCGGCGCCGATCGCGGAGTTCGAGACAGAACGCTTACGAAACGGACGATGTCGGCGCGCTTCGCATGGCCGGCGAAAAAATCGCGAGAAAGCAAGCCAACGATGTCATCCCCGTGGCAGATCGCCATCTCGGCATCGAAGGGCAGCCTGCGCGCGATTTCAGAGCGAAGCTGCGCACGGCCGACCGGGCGCCGGATCACAAAGATCCCTGTTGCGCCGATGTTCACTGCATCGAGATGCTGCAGTTGCTTGGCGAGCGTGGTAGGTCGGAAGGTCCTGTACCCCCCGACGTTAAGGCCCCTCAAGAAAACGACGAGTGCCACGAGGCCTCCGCCGATCTCAAAGTTGCTGATACGTAGAACCTACCGCCCAATGGATCCAATCCGCCTGCTGCTCAACGAACCAAGCCAACCAGCCACGAGCGGACCGCGCGCAAGCACCGCCGGCGAGGCGTCCGGGTTTGAGCGCTGGGTCACGCGGCACGTTGAGCTTTGCGACGCGGCCGTTGCTTTGCAGAAACGGACCTTATAACAGTGTGACCGCCACCACTGGCGGAAAGTGCCGGTTCGGCTTGCGCAACGGCTGCGTCGATGAGCGCCAAGATCTCCGGCGAGCGCAGCGCTTGCGCGTTTGGAAGTCGGACAAAGCGATTCTGCTTTCCGCTCCCAAGCAGAAGGTGCTTGGGATCGGGCAACGAAGCTCCGCGGTAGAACGCGAGGCCGACGCCGTTGGCAGCCGCGGCGATCGACAGGATACAGTCGGATGGGCGCGCGGTTGCGGAATAGCCGATTACGAAAAAATTGTAGTTGTCATAAACGAGCTCGGTCGCGGTGGGTAGCAGTCTTCGGATCGCTGCTCGACACTGGCGAATGAGCTTTGCGTTGGCCGGCTCGAACTTCGCGATGAATCCAGCAAGTTGCTTGGCTGGCGAGGCGGCTGGGGCGATTGTTGTCTTCATGGCGAAGGTTGCACGACGAAGCGGACAAGGTTGCAGACGATGCCTAACGAATCGACCTAACCGGTGACCGGAGCGCGGGGGAAAGACCGACGGGCGTCCGGTTGAGCGACGGGTCAGGCATCGCCCGTCGGAATGATTGTTGCTGTTTCAACCATGAGAATTATTGCGCGCTCAGGAGCGCGCGTACGGTGAACGATGCCCTTCGGGACTACAAAGCCCTGTTGTTTAGTAAGTTCGACACTTCTTTCCTCGAGGTCGATGATGAAGCGACCCTCAAGAACAAAGAAGAACTCGTCGTCGTTGTCGTGTTTGTGCCAGTGATACTCGCCCTGCATGACGCCGAGACGAACGACCGAGCCATCCACTTGGCAAAGTGTTTGGTTGTACCAGCGGTCGGAGCACGCCGCCACCAATGAAGGCACGTCCACCACCTGTAGCGACGGGAAGAGCACATTCAGAAACGTAGAGTATGAATATTCTTGGGTGGCGCTCATATGAGATCTCCAATTCGATGCGATGGCCGACGGACCACGCTAACCGGCGCCGAGGGGACGGTCCGCAGCGCCGCCGGCGAGGCGTCCGGGCTGGGCGAGAGATTGGGCGTCATGATGCAACCGCCAACAGGTTAGCATCGCGGATCACCAGCCACCGACCGTCTGTGTACTTGCGAAGAATCGACGCCGCGCTACCCGAGCGAACAACAGGATTGCCATCCGCCTTCGGTGTGATTCGAACCTTGAGCGAATTCCAGCAGTAAGCCAGATCGCCTGCGACTCCGATCTCTTGGACCTCGCCAGTCGATTCGATCTCGTGCGAGGCAAGTAAGCCGCGTAGTCTGTTCTCGAAGGTGCTTCGCCCTCCAGAATCCCGGCGGCCAGACCACCGATAAGGGCGCCAACCAGCTTGAACGTGCCTATCACGGTTAGCCAATTTGGCAACCATGGCAACGGACGCATCATGCCCTCAGCAATGGAAGAAGCGTTCCGATCAGGATACTCGCACCATCCATCAGGGCGTGCGCAATCGCGAACGGAACCAGCGGGCGAAGTCGCAGATATAGAAGCGTTTGGAAGATCGTGTTTGGCACCGACGACAACAGGCGAAAAGCCATAAACTTCGCATCAAAAGTCAGCGGCATAAAGGCATGCTGCAGCGACCAGGCGAACGCTACAATTACGATCGCCAGGCTCGTACTCCGACAAAGTACCTGGAAACGGGGGACTAGATACCCGTTGTAGGTCATCTGCTCGGTCAGCCCCCAAATGAACGGCCACACCAGTACGCCATATAGAGCAGCCGGCAATGGCAGGTGCCCAAAGAGGTACGGCGGGGTAAGCGTCCCATACAAAAGCCAACCGGCCGCATACACGCCACCAAGAACGAATACGAGGCTAACAGGGATCAGTGCGAAGCCGAGCAGCGTATCGCGGACGACACGCGTCCGCTCGAAGCCAAGAAGATCTAACAGGCGGATGCCCTCGCGGCGCGTAAGCCACCAAAGCAGCGCTAGGCATCCAGCGTCGATCAGTGTCCCGTACACCGGCAGCCAAGGCTCAGCGTCATGCCATGGAGTCGCCGATGCTCGCAGGACGAAGACGCCTGCGACAACGGCTTGCGCTCCCACGGCGCAGGCTGTGCGCGCAAACAGCATCAGCGCCGGGCCGCACCACGTCAGCATGCCTACCTCCCGCCGCCGGAGAAGTGCGTCGTGGGAGTTCCGGTCCATGAACGGAATCCTAGGTAATGATGCTTCAGCCGACCCAACAGTCCGAACATCGTGAGCAGCAAGAATAATCCGCCCAACACATTCAGGGAGACAAAAAATGCCAAGACTACCTGGGCGGGTCCTCAAGCGGTTGCGATTGAAAGCATAGAATGGATAGCCAACGACGAAGAACAAGATCGTGACAATGGCCCAGCCCACCGGAGAAATTGTCGTCAGACCGGATGGCTTCTGCCGATCTTTGAAGATACCGGCAATCGATGCGTCAGCGAATATCAACACCCCGGTGGCGACGATTAGAATGCCGACGACGAGGGCCCCTTGGAGAAAGGGAACCCGTCGAGGCGCGTCCGGGCGAGCGCGAGGTTAGGCACCACGCACAGCCCGACGGAAATAGACGACCCGCTCCGTTTCCTCGAACCCGAGTCCGACGGTGCCAAACGACGAGACAGGCGCCGGCCCGTCCGGTTGGGCGCTCGGTTAGGTGTACATCGATCAAAGCGTACATGGAGGCACCTCGTAACGGCGCCTTCGCATCGATCGTGCCACCTACTCCTCAAAGCGACCCGTGGCGTCACGATCGCGCTCGTATCGTCTCGTGAGCGGAAACGGCGGCAACCAGGACTCGCGACGGACGATCCAGCTTTCGTAGGTTGGCATCAGTTGGTCAGGGGCATCCAGCGATCCCAGGTTCACTTCGATCTCGTCTGCGGTGCGCGCGAAAATGGACGAGCCGCAGCGGGGACAGAAAAACCGCCCGGCGTAGTCGCGTGTTTCGCCATCGATCGTCACCGCATCCTGAGGGAACACCGCGGAAGCGTGAAAAAGGGCCCCATGATGCTTGCGGCAGTCGAGACAGTGACAAAGGCCGACCCGGTAGGGGCCCCGACGCCACAATTCGGACGTTGCCGCAAAGGCAACCGCCCGTGAATCGGTCCATGCTGCGCCTCCTCTAACGCATAACGATCATGTTAACCGCCACCGGCCCACCGACGTGCCGGAGAAACGAGACGCGTACCCGAGCGTCCGGTTGACCGCACGGTTAGGCCGCACCTCTTGGCGAGGCGCGCGGCTCACAGATGAGACAAATGCTGTGGCGCCGCAAACCTGTCGCTGCGGCCACGCGTGGTTGGACCTTACTCCGGTGGGAGCGGACAGACGGGTTGATGCCTGTGTGATTGCCGGCCCTGTACTCTCCGACGTAGGATCTGCGATCAAGGCCTCCCCTTGCTGCGTGGAGCACATTATGACGATAACAGGTCGATGCCTCTGTGGAGCAATTCGCTGGGAAAGCTCGGCGCCCCCCGTTGTGACGCGCGTGTGCTGGTGCAGGGAGTGCCAATACATCGGTGCCGGCAGCGGGACGGTCAACGCCTGCTTCCGTACCGCGGCGTTCACGGTGACGGGCCAGACCAGCGACTATCCGAGTGTCGCGGACAGCGGCAACCAAATGCACCGCCGATTCTGCCCGTCGTGCGGGACGCCGCTCTTCAGCGAGGCAGAGGCGCGTCCTCATTTGGTCTTCGTCCGCGTTGGCACTTTCGACGATCCAAATCTCGCCAATCCTGCGATGACGATCTGGACGTCATCAGCACCTCGCTGGGCCTGCATCAATGCAGAGTTGCCGCAGCTGGTAAAGCAACCACCGCCAGCAGCGTGATGAGTGACGCCTGGCGTTCGACATGAGCGACAGGCCAAAGGGCGCGAAGTGGCCTTTGGAACGTCCGCTCGATCGAGGGCTTAGGCGACACCTGTGCTTCTTTGGCTGCTAGCGAATGAGAGTGGCCTGAGACCAGACGACCTGCCAGAAGCCATTGTGCAGTTCGTACGAGTCCGTGTGCCAACACGCAAAGGCAGAACGCTCACCGGACGTACTTGGCATTTCGAGCTCGGCCTGATAGCGAAGCAGCGCGACGCTGCCGAAACAGCGGACGAGGATGCCTGCGGCTTCCCACTTCAGATAGGCGATCTTGCCGATCTCCACAGCTTGGAGGTACGACTCGCGAGAGTACGTTGAGCCCCGTGGCGTTATGAGATGGAACTCCGACGAGTGAAGCGCCTGAGCAAGCGCGATATCGCGTGCCACCAATGCGCGCAAACGCGTTCGCTCCAGGGTTCGCAAGTCTTCGTCGGTTGATACGGCCTCCGCCGCATTGACGTGCGTCACGGTGGTCGCCTCGTGTCGCCTAACGAAACAAGCTAACCGGCCACGAGCGGATCGCGCGCCAGTGCCGCCCGCGAGCGGTCCGGTTGACCGCCAGGGTAGGGCGCACGCTCACTACCGGGAGCCTCAGGGGCAAGTTCAATTTGTGCAACAAAGGCCTGTGGCTCGCAGCTTTCAATCGCATTCCACAGAGTGGCAAGCCGATTCTCCCAAGATGCTTCGGTACCGCTCATCGTCTGTGCGTCCTAACGACCAAGGTAGCCGGTGCGTCGCGATGACGCGAGCCAAGTGGAAGCCATGAATCGGTGCGTCCGGTTGACCGCCAAGTTAGGCCACATCGTTCGCCCGGCCCACTCGATTGGGGGGGCTAGACCGCATGGCCTTGCTCGATAGCTGCCAGTACCTCGGGACCCCACATTGCAACAAATTCCTGTCGATTGGCGGCAAGTTGGGGGTCGGCGGTGGTTAGAGCTTCGACCTCGCTCGCCAAGGTGATCAGAACGTTGAAATAGAACAACCAAACTTCGAAAGACGCCGCTTTGAGTTTTGGCGCCTTTGTGAGTAGGCGGCGGGCGTACGACATACGCAGATTGGCAATGAGCCTCGTTTCCTCCGGAGTTGGGTCATCCGCCGTTTCCAGAAGGAGCAGCGCTTCTTCAATATGGCGCGTTTCCTGCTCGGGATCAGATTCGCGCTCCGCTCTTTCAAGGAGCACCCGGGCTTCGGATATATCGGCTGACGCGGGCATTTCGAATGCGGCCTAACGCAACAAACTAAACGGCGACCGCCTGCGGCTGAATGCCCGCCGGTGGACGTCCTGGTTGAGCGACGGGTTAGGCATCGCTACGCTGCCAGACGGGTGACTCGCAACTGCTTTCGTGATTGCTCAGCGCGCCAAAGGTCAACTGCGTTTGCTGATTGAGCCACCTCTCTGCCGTGGTATCAAATGCAATTGAAAGGCGAACCGCCCTCCCGGGACTGATGCCCGCCTGGCCATTCAAAATCGCCGAAAGGGTCCTGCGACTTACTCCCAAGGCTTCTGCCGCGTCGGTGACGCTAAGCCCGAGCGGCTCAAGACACGAAGACTTGAGAATTTCGCCAGGATCACGAGGATTGTGTGTACGCATGATGGGATCTCTCAGTGACAGAAGGGTTAGGCCTGGGGTTCGTGGCAAACCACTTCGATGTTGTGCCCGTCCGGACCAATGACGAAAGCTGCGTAGTAGTTCGCATGGTAGTGCGGGCGCAGACCAGGCGCACCATTGTCTTTGCCACCCGCCTCCAGAGCCGCACGATAGAAAGCGTCGACTTGCTGGCGATTCTCGGCCGTGAACGCCAAGTGAAGATGCGCCGGCTTCTCCTCGGTTTGGTACATGCACAATGAAGCCTTACCCTTTGGTGGGCTAAGCTCGACACCGTACGTCGGCAGCCCCTCCGAGACAACAGCTACGCCGAGCGGTTCGAGTGCCTTGAGGAAGAACGCTTTGCTCGCTGCATAGTCGCTGACTCCGAATTTGACGTGGTCAAACATGAGTTCTCCTGAAGGGTGTGGGCCTGCGCGAGGCCTGACGAAGGGCTAGGCGTCAGGGTTCGCATTACGCGATATGCTCGATGTTCGCGGGCAAGCTCACCCAGGAATGCTTGCGTTCTTCGTAGACAGAGACCGTCGGTGCCGGAAAGTCGGGCTCTGCGAATGCGCCGACCGGGATGGCTGTGAAACCCTCTCTGCCTTCACTGGAGTAGTAGACCGTGGCGCCGCAAATCGGACAGAAGTTGAACGTAGTCTTGCCGCCTTCGTCGCCCACGCGGAGGTACTGGTTCGATTGACCGCGGAACTTGATGCTTTCAGTGCGAAAGCGTGCTTGGGCACCGAAGACGCTGCCAGTTCGCCGCTGGCATGCCAAACAATGGCAGACCCCGACGCGAACTGGGTCGTCGCTCGTTGTTGCGGTGAGCTGGCCACAGCTGCAAGAAGCGATTCGTGTACTCATAGGGCCTGCGTGGGAGCTGGGTTCTGACGCCTAACGTACCAGTTAACCGGCAGCCCGCGGGCCGGCGCGAAGCACTGCCCACGGGACGTCCGTGTTGGACGACGGGTTAGGCCACAACGTCTGAGCATATTCGCACGAGATCATCGGTCGAAGAAACGCGCGAAAATCGTCGCCAGTCTGGAGCGCCTCTTGGGCAGCAATTCCAGAGGGAGCTCGAAGTAGCGGCGATCGATGTAACACCAACCCCAGGTCTCGCCGCGCTCGAAAGGTGCAATCAACGGATGGCCGGTCGTTTTGAAATGTTGAAGCGCATGTGCGTGCGTCGAATCCTCGCAGCAGCCCACATGACCACAGGAAAGGCAAACGCGCAGTTCGTTCCAAGTCGCGCCAAGGGCCACGCATTCCTCGCAACCATTGCCTAGAGGCGTGATTTGTCGAATTCCGCTTACATGTTCGCAGCGCTCGGCTATTGCTGGCATATGGGTGTCGACAGTCAAACGAACATGGCCCGGTCTGTTCCGGTGTGGCTAACGAACCCAGCCAACCGGCGACCCGAAGGACGGCGCACAAGCGCCGCCAAGGGGTGTCCGGTTGGGCGACCGGTTAGGCGAGGCGCCACAACTTGTCTTGATTCGCATTGGAAGACCCAGAGAAATGCAATCATGGCTTCAAGGACCGAGGCCCGAAGGTTCCGATTGGCGAAGACGCCAAACAAGACCGTCGCGATCCCGACAAGTGTTAGTACCCACACGGCGGAACATCAGGCGCCCACGCAGAGAGTACTGCAGCCGCGAACAGTAAGATCGCGACACCGAAGATGGCAAAGAACCAGCCAGCCATCCGATTGGCGAGATCGCTAGGTGGGTCTCGGTTCGTCATTTCCACGTCTAACGTTCGATGGAGAGGTTAGGCATCACGTTGGACCGTTGCTTGCTGAATGGAGCGGAGATATACGTTCAGAGCCTCGGAGGACGAAACGTCCGTTGCGCGCTCATCTTCGCTCGGCCACTCGAACGAACCAAGCGAACCGGCGCGACGACAGACGGGCCGCAGACCCGCCGAGGAGCGTCCGGGTAGAGCGCAAGGTTAGGCGCGATGCATGTAGGCAACATGGAACACCGCGAGAGCGAGAACAAGACAAAGCGGAGCATAAACCGCGCTGTCGAGGCGCGCAAAGCGAGTGCCGCGAACACGCTTGAAGAAGCCGACCAGGCGAAAGTCGCCCACCGCACGCGCGAACAGCGCAAGTGCCAGAGCAAAGGCTAGCCATGTGACCCATGTAGCGGGAACCGTTGATACGATAAAGCCGGCGCTCGCGGCGACAAGTACCGCGCGGGCCGCGAGGCCAATGGCAACGGCGAACGTGGCCGCCGCAGATGGCACGAATGCTGGGCGTTCATGCACTTCCGGCACTGCGGCGAGTGAGCCGGCTTGGCCACCGAACGCCCAATAGGCGTGGACTTACGACAACAGCAGCGACCATGATCCAAATACCCGCACTACTGCTCCACGCCTCCATGGATGCCTAACGCAACAAGCCAACCGGTCGCGAGCGGACAGCGCGTAAATGCCGCCGGCGGGCGATCCGGTTGAGCGAGAGGTTAGGCCGCATCGGCAACAGGTCTCACCGAATCACGCGGTCTGCGCGAGCCAGCATTGATGGTGGGACCGTGAGCCCAAGTGCTCGCGCCGTGTCTGCATTGATGATCAGCTCAAACGTGTTGGGCTGGTCGATCGGCATATCAGCAGGATTGCCGCCCTTCAAGACTCGATCCAGGTAGACAGCCGCGCGTCGAAACATCTCGGGATAGGAGGGTGCGTAAGATAAGAGTCCGCCAGCGTCGGCGTACTCCGCCGCGCCATAAACAGCAGGCATCCTGTACTTGAGCGCAAGTTCGGTAATAAGTTTGCGCTCGGAGTAGATGAAGGGACTATTCACTACGACGATTCCTTCGATCCGCTCGCGCGTCATCGCTGCGAATGCGGCAGCAAACTCCTTGGCGCTCCTGACGCCGAAACTCTTGAACGGCAGCCTCTCTCTCGTCGCGAAGCCCTCAAGGTCTCTCACCGAAGCCATGGAAGCGGGGTTGTCCGCATGCCAAAGAACGCCGACTCGAGAACTCCTAGGTACAAGCTCACGGAGCAGGTCGAATCTCTTGACCGCAAGCTCAGATGTCAGCGACGACACGCCCGTAACGTTGCTGCCAGGACGCGCCAGACTTTCGACGAGGCCCATGCTCACTTGATCGGTGCCGCTGGCCATGACGATAGGAATTGTGTCTGTAGCCCGCTTCGCAGCACTCGCAGCGGCAACACCGCTCGTAACGATCGCTGCGACTTTTAACCGAACGAGGTCCTGAGCCATCGAAGGAAGCGCGTCGAGATTGCCTTTCGCATAACGCTGTTCGAAGGTTACGTTGCGACCCTCGACGTAGCCGAGCTCGTGGAATCGCTGACGGAACGCATCCCACCACTCTATTCGGTCGCCTGCGTCAAGTAGCCCGATAACGATCCCGTTGCGGTTGGACTGCGCGTTTGCCATAGCAATCGGCAGCAGTACGCGGCAAAAGATTGCCACACGAAGCACCTCCCTTCGTTTCATCGCAGCCCCCTTATCTACAATCCGCCCAGGAGCCGAACTCGGCCACCGGAATCTGAACGCCGCCCGCAATTGTAACGAGTCTGCTCGAATCGCTTGTTGATGCGGTCTAACGAACCAAGCTAACCGGCGACCCGGAAGGACGGCGCGCCAGCGCCGCCGAGGGGCGTCCGGTCGAACGACCGGTTAGCCGTCATGCTCGATGAGCTAAGCAACTTCGAGCAGGGCTTGGGGATTCTTTGCAGCCACGAGCAAGAGCGTTCGAGCCGCGCCGGAAGGTGCGCGGCGGCCCTGTTCCCATTCTTGCAGCGTGCGCACCGACACACCAAGCAAGGATGTGTATTCCGGCGGAAGGTGACCGAGGTTTCCGACGGATGATGACCGCCGGATCCGACGATGTTGACCGGTAAATCCGACGGATGATGACCGCTTTTGCGGGCATGTCGGAAATCGCGGTCAAGTTGGTCGGATTGGCGGTCACGATGCCCGTAAATCGGGATCGTGATCGTGGTGGCGGGGTTGCAGTGCGTGGTAATTCGAACCTGCGGCTGGGTACGCTCGCTCCCTTTGCTCAGGGAGCCTGCGGTGCCAGCCAACCGGATTACCATGCGCCGAATTCGAGAAGTTCTCCGACTCAAGCACGACTGCGCGTTGCCCAACGCCCAGATCGCCGCCGCATTGGGTATCGCCAAGGGCTCGGTGGCGAACTACTTGGCGGCAGCCGCAGCCGCGGGATTGACGCACAGTGAAGCGCTGAGGCTCGATGACGCGGCGCTTTCCGTGCGACTGCATCCGCAACGCTACGTCTACCCGCAGTTCGCCGTTCCGGATTTCGCCCAGGTCCATCGCGAGCTGCGGCGTAAGGGCGTGACGCTGCAATTGCTGTGGGAGGAGTATCGGGCGCAAGCCCCGGGCGTTCCCTACAGCCGCTCGCGCTTCTGCGAGCGCTACATCGAGTTTCGGCAGCGGCTGCGCCGCTCGATGCGGCAGATCCACGTCGCCGGCGAGAAACTGTTCGTCGACTACGCCGGGCCGACGGTCCCGCTGATCGACCCAGCCAGCGGCGAGATTACCCGCGCCCACATCTTCGTAGCGGTGTGGGGCGCCTCGAATTACACCTATGCCGAGGCGACCGCCACTGAGTCGAAGGCCGACTGGATCGTGTTTCTCGGTGCTTCAGACGAGGGGTCTAACGATCAAGTTGAGCGACGCGCCGCATCGACGCTCGCTAAGTTGAAGGGCTGAT
>CAWFKO010000003.1:0-40895 GCA_963816445.1 uncultured beta proteobacterium
GTAGTTTGCTGAGGTTCGGTTTATCGCCTGCTCTGCCAAGCGAGCAAAAGGAGCAGGCAATGTCGGACGATTACATCAACAAGATCACCTTCCTCCTGAGGTCCCGTGGGATTGACGAATATCGCTTCGAGCGGCTGACCAGGAGCCGGGCAGTCGTCATCCCCGACAACGGCCGCGTGTGTCGCCTCGTATTCCCGCTGGGCGGCGCTGACTGGCGCGGGCCTGCGAACCTGATTGCCAATTTGCGACACGCGCTCGGTCCCTTCGAGACCAAGGCACCCCTCGGCGTCCGCGCCGTCTCAAGCGTTTCAGGGGCTGGATTCGGACCGCGGCCGCCCGTTTATCTCCAGGTCCTACTCCGAGCCGGCCGCACCCGCCCCGGACAGGTACTTCGCGCCGCTCAGGCTCCTCAAGGCACAGATGGTAGCAAATCGCCAACTGGTCACACAATCTTCGGCACCTCCCCGCATTGCCCTGAAGACACCCTGGCTCGGCGGACGGCAGGGCTGGGCTACGATTTGAAGATTGTCGGCAGGAGCGCTCGCAACGTCGAACATCGCCCGGTGCTGCTGGATCGCGCGGCGTACCGACCTCGGGCGAGATCATTGCACGCGGCGTTGTCAACACATCTGCCTGCGCCGCAATTCTTGGCAAGAAGCACGCAACGCCTTCACTGATTGGCGGGTTTATGGGTTTCCACGGGTCGGCAGGAGCCGACTTGAAAACCTAAGTGGAGAGCACCCGTGTGGATCATGACTGTGGAGCAACCGCGATCAGCTAAATTGCTATCTTTGAGACGTCAGTCTAAGGGAAATCAACCGTAGAGTCTACCCCGATCGAATCCCCATGTTCAGCCGGGTGGCTCGAGTAGGCCTTCCTAGACTTCCACGACGCGGTGTTTGGAACGAAGACGGACCGCTGGCGAGGCCAAGCCGAACCCTCGAACTCCGTGGTAAAAGCAGGGCGTGACCGACACCAACCCTGCCGTCTCGCTTTTCAGTGCGCGCTAGGTTGCGGCTTCCCACTCGAAACGGCCGGAGACGACGACGGCGATAGCGCGCGACCGATGAGCGCTAGTTTCTCGGTCTCGCACCGGATGATGCGGCCAAGCGCGTCGCATGCGACGCTCCAGCCTCCATCGCGGTTGATGTAGTACGCGGCCCAGTAGCCGACGCAAGGCGTAGCTCGGGTAGACATTTGCTGCTCCGTGAGTGCTGTCAGCCGATCCCCTCGACATCTTTCGAAGATCGCCTTGGCTGCCCCACGTCGGCGGTGAATGACACTGCGCGCTCCTTCCTTGACTGTTGACTCCGATCTGCAGTGTGATATCCGCTGGTCAGTGCTGCATATGCAATTTCATCAGCTCTGACGACGGCATCAGGTTGTCGTTCAGATTGGTCATGATCCAGAGCGACCCGACGACGACCAGGAACACGATGAGAATGCCGAATGCGAGCGCCAACACGTTGTTGGTGTTGTCCGGCCCGGTGGTGATGTGCAGGAAGAAAACCAGGTGAACACCCATCTGAGCGATGGCGAGTACGACAAGACCCAGCGACGCCGGGTGCCCAGAGCAATGAGGTGTTGGCCACCCAGAACGAGGTGGCCGTGAGGATCACGGCGAGAGCAAGTCCGATCGTGTAGATGCCGACGTCGGACAGAGTCACTTTGCTCCGGGTTGCCGAGATCGGGTCTCCGGGCGCGCGATCGTAAGGTGTGTCGGTCATGGACGAACTCCCATCAGATAGACGGCCGTGAACAGCCAGACCCAGATGATGTCGAGCGCGTGCCAGAACAGGGCGAAGCAGAGCAGGCGGCGGTCGACGCTCGGGCGAAATCCCTTGAATGCGACCTGCGCCATCATCACGGCTAGCCAGACCAGCCCGGCGGTGACGTGCAGGCCGTGGCAGCCGACAAGGGTGAAGAAAGCGGAGAGGAAGGCGCTGCGCTGCGGGGCCGCGCCGCGGGCGATCATGTCGGCAAATTCGTGGACCTCGAGGTAGAGGAACGCGGCACCGAGCACGAACGTGACCAAGGCAAAGATGTAGGTGTCGGCGCCGCCGCGCGCTGACTGCGAGCGACATCAAACCGCAGGTGTAGCTCGAGACGAGAAGACAGGCGGTTTCGATTGCGACACTGACCTGATTGAACAGTTGCGCGCCGGTCGGACCGCCCGCAGTCGCGCGCACGAGCACCGCGTAGGCGCAAACAGCGCCGAGAACATCACGATGTCGCTCAGCAGGAAGACCCAGAAGCCGAAAGGCGACGACGATCCGCTTCGGCGCCGGTCCGGCCTCGCTGGCGGGAGCAAACGCCTCCTGTTGCACATCATAGACGGCGACAGCGACGTTCATGGCGCAGACCTCCGCCGGGTGGCGCGATCGAACTGGGCAATCGTTCGGCAGGTATCTCGATCTCCTCCTCTTCGCGAAAAGCGAAGACGAGGAACGTCACGAACACGCCGAGGACTCCGAGAGCGGCCATCCACCAGATGTGCCAGATCAGGGCAAAGCCGGTGACCACGGCAAAGAAGGCGTTGACGAATCCGATCGGAGTGTTCTTCGGCATTTCGATCGGCTCGTACTCGCGCGCTTGCGTTGGCTGACCTTGCTTTGCGTGCGCGCGTTGCTTCTGCGCCCAAAAGGCGTCTCTCTCGGCGACACGGGGCAGGACGGCGAAATTCCAGGCCGGCGGCGGCGACGCCGTTGACCATTCGAGCGTGCGGCCGTTCCAGGGATCTCCCGTCACGTCGCGGAGCTCTTCGCGGTGGCGGATCGACACGACGAACTGGACGATCTGGCAGACAATCCCGCAAAAATGATGACGGCACCGACCGCGGCCACCACCAGCCACGGCTGCCAGGCGAGCAACGTCGTAATGCTGCAGGCGCCGCGTCATGCCCATCAGGCCGACCACATAGAGCGGCATGAAGGCGACATGGAAGCCGATGAACCAGCACCAGAACGCGCGCCGGCCCCAGCGTTCGTCGAGCGTGAAGCCGAACGCCTTGGGGAACCAATAGATGTAGCCGGCGAAGACGCCGAACACGACGCCCGGGATGATGACGTGATGGAAATGGGCGACCAGGAACAGGCTGTTGTGCACCTGCCAATCAACGGGCGGCACGGCCAGCAGCACGCCGGTCAGGCCGCCGAGCACGAACGTCACCATGAAGCCGATGGTCCATAGAACCGGCACCGAGAACCGGACGCGCCCGCCGTACATCGTGAACAGCCAGTTGAAGATTTTGACGCCTGTCGGCACGCCGATGATCATGCTCGCGACCCCGAAGAAGGCGTTGACGTTCGCGCTCGCGCCCATGGTGAAGAAGTGATGCAGCCAGACCATCATGGAGAGAACGCAAATCGCCATGGTCGCAGCGACCATCGAGCGGTAGCCGAACAGCGGCTTGCCGGAGAAGGTCGCGCTCACCTCGGAGTAGACGCCGAACGCCGGCAGGACGAGGATGTAGACTTCGGGGTGGCCCCACATCCAGAACAGGTTCACGTACATCATCGCGTTGCCGCCGGCGTCGACCGAAAAGAAGTGGAAGCCGAGGTAACGGTCGAGCAGCAGCATCGCGAACGTGCGCGGTCAGGATCGGAAAGACCGCGACAATCATCAGGTTCGAGGCGAGCGCGGTCCAGCAGAAGACCGGCATGCGCATGTAGCCCATTCCGGGGGCCCGCGTTTTCAGGATCGTGGTGACGAAATTTATTCCGGTCAGCAGCGTGCCGACGCCGGAGATCTGCAGCGACCACAGGTAATAGTCGACGCCGACGCCGGGCGAGAACTGCAGCTCGCTGAGCGGCGGATAAGCAACCCAGCCGGTCTTTGCGAACTCACCGACCACCAGCGAGACGTTGGTCAACAAGGATGCCTGACGCGGTGAGCCACAGGCTGACCGAGTTCAATGTCGGGAACGCCACGTCGCGGATGCCGAGCTGCAGCGGAACCGCGAAGTTCATCAATCCGATCACGAGCGGCATCGCCACGAAGAAGATCATGATGGTGCCGTGCGCCGAGAAAATCTGGTCGAAATGCTCCGGCGGCAGATAGCCCTGCGCACCGCCGGCCGCGACCGCCTGCTGCGTGCGCATCATGATCGCGTCGGAGAAGCCGCGCAGCAGCATGAGCAGCGCCAGCACGATGTACATGACGCCGATGCGCTTGTGATCGACGGAGGTGAGCCACTCGCTCCACAGGTAAGGCACGTAGCCCTTCAGCGTGACCCATCCGAGGACGGCCGCAATGCCAGGACCATGCCCCCCGAGCGCCCATGACGATCGGCTGGTCGAACGGAATCGCGCTCCAAGTGAGCTTGCCAAGGAGGTTCATTTTTCTGCCCTCTGTGACGTCGGGATAAGCGACACAGCAGGCCTGCGTCGGACGGCATTCCGGACTCACGATGCCGTTGAACAGGTCCGGAGCTACGAGCGATAGGTGAAAGGCGCGACCGCCTGGCTCGGCTTCGGCCAAATCGGCATAGGTCTGCGCGTCGAGCATCGGGCCGGTGGTGCGCGTTGCAGTCACCCACTGCGCAAATCTCTCGGCCGGAACCGCATCGACGTTGAAGTGCATGTCGGAAAATCCCGCGCCGCTGTAATTTGCCGACATTCCCCGGTAGGTTCCGGACATGGTCGGCCTGCAGATGAAGGCGCGTCACCATTCCGGACATCGTGTAGATCTGGCCGCCGAGCTGCGGCACGAAGAAGCTGTTCATGACGCCCGAGGAGGTCAGCTCGAAGCTGATCGGCGTGCCGACCGGGATGGTCAGTTGATTGACGCTCGCAATCCCCTGTTCGGGATAGATGAACAGCCACTTCCAATCGAGCGAGACGACCTGAACCCTGACGGGCTTTTCCGCAGAGGCGATCGACTTGGGCGGATCGAGGTCGTATGAGCCGAGCCAGGCGACGCCGCCGACCAGAAGTACGGTCATGATCGGAATCGACCAGACGAGCAGCTCCAGGCGGCCGGAATAGTCGAAATCCGGCAGGTAGCGCGCGCGCTTGTTGGACGCAGCGAAACCAAAAGGCGATGCCGAGCGTGGCGAGGATCGTCGGGATCACGATCGCCAGCATGATTCCGGTCGAGTTGAGCATGATGAGCCGCTCGGCGGCGGCGATGGGTCCTTTCGGATCGAGCACGCCTCCGGAGCAGCCGCCGAGTATCGCGGCGCCGATCAGGACAACGGTAAGCGACCGTACCGCATATCAGACCTCCTGAACCTTGAAGGTGCACGCGTTGCGCGCGGCGCTGGCTTTTGCGCGGCAGACGAGGACGCGCTCGCGCGGGCATCACGCGAGAACGCTTGGCTGACTGAACCGCCGTTGTGTCGACCAGCAGCGCCGCGAACAGCACGAACAGGTAGGAGATGGAAAACACGAACAGGCGGTGAGCGCGCGCCGATCGGCTCCAACGCTCCGGTGCAGCCGCAGCGCGAGCACGACGAAAAGCGCTCCGCAGATGACGGCGATCGCGCCATAGATCGCGCCGGCAAATCCGAGCGCCCACGGCAGCACCGATGCCAGAACCAAAGGACGCTGTAGATGAGGATTTGTCGCGTTGTTGCGGCTCTTCCAGCAACGACCGGCAGCATGGGAACGCCGGCACGGGCATATTCGTCGGCGCGATTGAGCGACAGCGCCCAGAAATGCGGCGGCGTCCACAGGAAGATGATCAGGAAAAGAATGAGCGGCTCGAGCCCGATCTGTCCGGTGGCCGCCGCCCAGCCGATCACCGGCGGAAGCGCGCCGGCGGCGCCGCCGATGACGATGTTGTGGCGTGTTGCCGCTTCAGCCACACCGTGTAGACGACGACGTAGAAGAAGATCGTGAAAGCGAACAGCGCCGCTGCTGCGAGGTTGGTCGCGAAAGCAAGAACCGCGACTGCGCTGCCGGCAAGGACAAGTCCGAAGGCCAGCGCTTCCCGTGGAGACCGTGCCGCGAGGGATTGGACGCATCGCCGTGCGAGCCATCACGGCATCGATGTCGGCGTCGTACCACATGTTGAGCACGCCGGCGGCGCCGGCGCCCGCGGCGATTGCAAGAATTGCAATGGAGCCAAGGAGTGGATCGAGGCGAGTCGGTGCGATCATCAATCCGACGAGCGCGGTGAACAGCGCGAGCGCCATCACGCGCGGCTTGGCCAAACTGATGAAATGGGGCAGTCGCTTGATCCAGCCGAACCGTGAAGCCAGCCGAAGGTGCGATACCGAAATCGCGATGCTGTTCATGGCGGGCTCCTCAAGCAGAAAGTTGTTCGTGAAACCACTATCGCCCAATCGCTGGGGTCTCGCGGCTTTCTCGATAACTAATCTGATGGGCTCCAAGAGTGTGAGTGAAGGCTGCCAAATCCCGGCAAATTGTTCCTAACGATTACAGGCACTGCCGCGGCTTGGGAGTAGGGCGGAGCCCTGGCGATCACCAAACGGACCGCGTTGAAGGTGGCCAGCCATCACCGAGGTGCTTGTCGACGCGGCTTTAGGGATTGAGTGCTCGCAATTCAGCCCGGCATTCCTCGCTGAGTGCCCGCAGCGGATTGACAGCGGGGCTACTCATCAGGTCGCGTAAATCCGAAAAAGTCTTGTTGGGTATGGAATAGGTGTCAAGGATCAAAAGGACGACGGCCTCGGCCTTCTCGATCACAGCAGAACTCGATACGACACGCATCCGGCTGACGAGAGCGTAGACACTGACCAGTGAATGCTTTCAACGACCTCTTGGCGACGAAGTGTGGCGGTTGAACGTGCTACGGCTAGGCGAATGGCAATCCACGAGGTGCACAAACGATCCTGTTTCCACCGATGAACATCTGGATGTGGTTTCGCATCCTCGAAGCATCACCGAATTTGGCTTTCGTACCACGCCGTCGACGACGCCAGCAGCGCTGATCTGTTTGCTACACGTCCACTGGTTGAAAATGCCCAGGTATATTTCCATTGCTCCAATACGAGGAAGGTATTCGTCGATCACCGCGGCGCCGTGGTGGACGATCTCGTTGAGGCGCGCGATCAAGCAACGCGGGTCGTGCAATCCTTCACCAACGAGCGCAGCCTCAAGGATTGGCGTGACTGGGTCCTACATGTCAGTGACGATCAGGGCGATGAGCTCTTCGTTGTGCCCTTCACTTTCGTGCCGCATTGGCGATGGTGTCGACCGACCTTAGGCTGATGTCAGGCAATTTCGCATAGCGAATTTGCTCGCTGCGCTGGGATACGCGTTAGCCACGATTTGCTGAGATTTGGACTGCTTCACTCGCACCGTCATTCCTTGTCGAATACTAATTGCCTCGCGGCGCCAGACAGTTTGCAAGCGCTCGGCGCCTGGCGCTCGGTCCCTTCGCCGTGGCTCGCCCGCGGCCGGTCCTTTCCCCTCCCGAGGACCGGCCGCCTCTTTCGGGCAGATGGGCGACGGCGCCGGATCGGATCGGCGAAGTCCCGATCGTTGAGCACAAACCGCGCGGAGATTTTGCGATGAACTACGATGAGTTCTTTTCCGCGGCGCTTGCTCGCCTGCACGCCGAACGGCGCTATCGCGTGTTTGCCGATCTGGAGCGCGTTGCCGGGCGTTTCCCATATGCAATATGGCATTCCCCGAACGGCCCACAGCCGGTCGTGATCTGGTGCTCAAACGATTATCTTGGTATGGGCCAGCACCCGAAGGTGATCGGCGCAATGGTCGAAACCGCGACCCGCATGGGTGCTGGCGCGGGCGGCACCCGCAACATTTCCGGCACCAACCACCCGCTAGTCGAGCTGGAGCGCGAACTCGCCGACCTGCACGGCAAGCAAGCGGCGCTAGTCTTCACCTCGGGCTACGTGTCCAACGAGACTGGAATCGCGACTATCGCCATGCTGCTTCCAAACTGCGTGATCCTGTCGGATGCCTGGAACCACAATTCGATGATTGAGGGCGTGCGGCGTGCAGGCGTAGAAAAGAAGATCTGGCGCCATAATGACGTGGGTCATCTCGAAGAAATGCTGGCTGCGGAGGCACCCGAGCGGCCGAAACTGATCGTATTCGAGGCGCTCTACTCGATGGACGGCGACGTCGCGCCGGTGAACCGGATCTGCGACCTCGCGGAGCGCTATGGCGCCATGACCTACATTGACGAGGTTCATTCGGCCGGCATGTACGGACCAGGCGGGGCCGGCATCGCCGCGCGTGAAGGCGCGTTGCATCGCATCGACGTGATCGAGGGCACGCTGGCGAAGGCATTCGGATGCCTGGGCGGTTACATCGCGGGAAGCGCCGACGTCATCGATGCGGTGCGTTCTTATGCGCCGGGATTTATTTTCACCACCGCGCTGCCGCCGGCGGTCTGCGCCGCCGCTACCGCGGCGATCCGGCACCTCAAGGTTTCGCAATGGGAGCGCGACCGCCATCAGCAACGCGCCGCGCGGGTAAAGTCCGTGCTCAATGCAGCAGGTCTGCCGGTAATGGCCAGTCAGACGCACATTGTACCGGTGATGGTGGGTAATCCGGAGAAGTGCAAGGAAGCGAGCGATCTCCTGCTCGCTGAGCACAGCATCTATGTCCAGCCGATCAACTATCCGACCGTCCCGCGCGGCACCGAACGGCTGCGCATCACGCCGACACCCTATCACGATGACAAACTAATTGACGCGCTCGCGGAAGCACTAGTCGATGTATGGGGTCGGGTCGAATTGCCGCTGCCGCTCCACGCGCTCGCGGCAGAATGATCAGCAAAGCATGCCGCATCGGGCATGGGCCGCACTGGAATCGGCAAACCGCATCGAGGACAAATTTTCCAAGCGAATGACCAAACCACTTTGGAGCACAAAATGAAATGCCTTCTCACATATGCGATAGCCGCGAGTTGGCTCGGCACTTTCGTATCGGTCGCCGAAGCCCGCTCAGCGTACGACGGGTCTTGGGACCTTCTCTTCGTGACGCAAAGAGGCGGGTGCGATCCGACCTATAATTTCTCCGTCAACATCACCGACGGCGCCGTCACGCATCCCAACCTCGTGAGGTTCAGGGGCCATGTGGCGCGCTCGGGCGCCGTCCGCGCCTCGGTGACCGTTCCGGACAAGTATGCGTCCGGCTCAGGTCGGCTCTCGCGCAATTCCGGTCGCGGGACATGGAGCGGCTATTCGGGAGGCGCGCGTTGCTCAGGGTACTGGACGGCCCTGCGGAATTGACGCGGCTCTTGTCGATTTCCGTTAGCTCGGGTGAAGGACGTTTCGTAGGCAAGGAGCAACGTGGACGCACGTTCATTCGATGACAACAACCGAGATGCCGCCATGCCCGCCATCACAACGAAAAACAGCCTCAAGATTTTCTATAAGGACTAGGGCAAAGGGCAGCCGGTCGTGTTCAGGTCCCTGAGGATACGACGCCGAAAACAGTGCGAAGTTCTCCTAATACTCGCGTTTCGTCAATTGGAACGTCTGGTTCTGGCGGATAGCGTTGAAAAAGTATCTTTCGCCTGACGGACGAAATTTTTTTGGACCACCGTTGCGTTTCGCGCGCGTCGATATGAGGGACCACACGTTTCGCTCAAAAACGACCACGCGCCGCGTAGCGGCGCCATGAACCTTGCAACAACAGAGACGCCCAAAAACCGACTTTCGCGAGATTTTTGGCGTGGTACGATTTTCGACTTTTTCAACACTATCGGCGCAAGGCGGTCATTCGATGAAATCCCGGCGCGGTATTAGAGCCAATTGCTGCCAGCTACCAAGAGTATCGCAAAGCAGTCCAGCAGGCTCGGGAGCTCTCGCTAGTTCTCGATCCAGACAGTCATGCCCGGCTCGAGGCCTGCCGGCTCTCCGTCCGGGTCGAGGCGCAAGCGAAGCGTGTTGCGGTCATGATCCCCAATAACCCGCTCGGCCTGCCAGGTGGCGAACGTTCCGAGCGGCCGCAGTCCGGTGATGGCGGATTTGATCGCGCCATCGGCACCGTGCCGCATCACGCTGACTTTTTTTCCGATCGCAAGACCGCTGAGATGGTCTTCGCGCACATTGAACGAGAACCATTGCTCGCCTGCCGCCTCGACCATCAGGATCGGTTGGCCGGCGCGAATATTCTCGCCGACCTCGGCGACGACGACGCTGACGACACCGTCGGCGGGAGCACGCAATGTCATCTTGTCAAGACGGCGCTCGAGCACGGCGACCGCGGCGGCGGCGGCCAGCACCTGCGCGTCGGCGATCGCGCGCTCCTCCCGGGTCGGGCCGGCCACGGCAGCATCATAATTCGCCTGAGCCTCGGCTACATCGGCACGCGCACTCGCAGCGTCGTTTTCGGCCTGGTCAAGCGCCTGTTGAGGCTCAAAGCTCTGACGTGCCAGGGTGCTGGTTCTGGTGAGCTGGGCTTGCACGTAGTCAAGGCGGGCGCTTGCCTTGGCGATTGCGGCTTTCAGAGAATCGACCTGTTCACGACGGACCCCGGCATAGACGTTGTTGCGGTTTGCGGTTGCCGACGCGAGCGCGGCGCGCGCCTGATCCGCCTGTGCCGTCAACTCCACCGCGGAGAGCCGCGCCAGCACATCGCCGGCGTGGACACGAGCGCCTTTCTCGACCGCAATCGACACCAGTTGGCCGTCCACCTCCGGCCCGACCCTGATTTCGGTCCCCCGTACCACGCCAACGATGGCGGTCGGCGATCCGGAACGACGTTCGGAATAGATCACAACGCCCGCTACAAGCACGAGCGCGATCGCAACGATGGCGGCACCCTTAGCCCTGCGCATGTCGCTGTCCTCTCCTGACGGCAGCCGCCGAGATCACCGCGATGGCGAAATAGGCCAGCGCCAGACACCACAGTCCGAGCCAGTCATGCGCGACCTCCCAGATGTTGGCGCCGAGCTGGTTGATGCGCACGAGGCCATCGATGGCAAAGTCGGCGGGGAAAATCCGGCCCAAGGCCTTGGCTGCTTCGGGGATTGCTTCGCGCGGCCACGCGAAGCCGGTGGTGAAGAACTGAGGCAGGCTTGTCGCGAGGATGAGGATGGTCGGCGTTTTCCGGCCGCGTGAACCAGGCCCCGACGGCCTGGCCCATGAAGCTGGTCGCCAGCAAGAAGACCGTGGCCAGCGCGAAGACTTGAGGAAGATGGCCGAGCGTCGAAAAGCCGTAGATGCGCGGCAGCACGATGAGATAGAGCGCGACCGCTGGCAGGTAGATGGTCAGGTGGGCTATGCCGCGGCCGAGCACGCCGGCGAATGCTCCGCCGCCTTTCGCCAGCGCGGTACCGGTCAGCATCGCCGCACCGATCAGCAGGGTTTGCTGCAGGATCAGCAAAAATGCCGCCGGGACGACGTAGCTGGCATAGCCGCCCACCGGGTTGAAGATCGGCTGCAGCAGAACGTCGGCCGGGCTCGAGCTCGCCAATTTCGCCTTGACAAGGCTTCCATCGGTGCGTGCGCCGCGCGAAACCAGATCGGACGTCAAGGCGCCGACGGCGGTGGCGACGCCGCTTGCGGTCGACCTGAATATGAACAGGTAGGTGGCATCCGCGTAGATCGGGATGTGAGCGGTGATGCCCTTGAGCACGTCGCGCTCGGTGCCTGCCGGGATTTCGACGGCGGCAAAGGCCTCGCCGCGATCGATGGCGTTGCGCGCTTCTGCGAGCGTGCGGGTGCGGACCACGACGCTCGAGGGCTCCGCTGGCATCGAGCGTCTCGACGATCTGCCGGCTGATATCGCTCAGATCGTTATCGACGACGGCGATGGGGAGCTTGCGAAGGATTTGGTTCAGATAGGGTTGCGGATAGTAGATGCCGTAGATCAGGGGAGCCAGGAACAGCAGGCTGAAGGCGCTCCGCATTCCGAGCACGCGGCGCCACTCTGCCGTAAAGGCGCCGCCGATACCTCGCGGTGCGCGTCGATCTCGGGCTGCTCGGCAGGTCGCGCCGCCTCGAACCAGCCCTTACGATTGAGGGCTGCCATGCGTAGCAATGCGAGCCCGGCGTAAGAGCACGGTCAAGCCTGCAAGCGCCGCGAAGGGAACGGCGGAATCCGAAACCGGCAGTCCCCGCGCCGCCTGTCCGAGCAAGACGGCCATGTACCAGCGCAACGGCAGGATCGCGCTCCAGGCCTGCGCAAACGCGTTCATGCCGATGGTCGGAAAGCCGACCCCGGCGTAGCCGAATGCAGGAGAAGCGATCAGGCCGGCAAGTCCGAGTCCCGTCGGCCAGGTCGCCGGCCAGGAGCTGCAGCAGCGCGCCGAGCGACAGGTGAGGCGATAATCAGGAGGGAGGCAGCGGCGACGAGCAACGGCAGGTCTCCCTTGAAGGAGATTTCCAGCACGCCCTCCAGGACGAGCGGCACGGCCAGCATGATCAGGACAAAGATGGCGAACAGCGGCGCGAGCTTGCCGGCAAGCGCAACGATCGGATTGCCACCGGCGCTTTCGAGCCACTCCCGGCTGTTGCGGCGGCGGAATTCGGATCCGACCGAATAGCCTGCGGCCAGGGTGATCACGACGTGAATGATCGTCGGCAGCAGGGCGCGCAGCAGGAATTGCGCGTAGTTTTTCTGCGGATTGACCAGCACGATCGTCTCGCCGATCAGCGGTCCGAGGGAGGCTGGCTGCGGGCGCGGCGCGACTTGCGGGAGCGGCCGCTTTCGCTGCGGCGGAAGGCTGTCGCTCAGGCCTGAGGATGCAATGCCGGCCGCAGTCAGGAATTGCTGGTTATAGAAGCCGACCACCTGCGGGCGGCGATCGGCCTTCAGGTCCCGCTCGAAATTCGTCGGGATATAGATCGCAGAGATCGCCTTGCCGGAACGAATATCGTGGACCGCCGTGGAAAGCGTACCGGAGCGGTCGACGATATGCAGGCTCGGAGACGCCGCGACATATTCGACCAGCGCGCGTGACGCATCCGACCTGTCCGCGTCGACGACGGTCACCCCGAGCCCGCGAATGACCGGATGGCTGAATACGGTCGTGAGAACGACGAACGCAAAAAGCGGCACACCGAAGATCAAAAGCAACGCCACCCGGTCGCGAAACAGCCACTGGCATTCGCGCCGCACGACCCGCCAAAATCCGGGATTTCGGCGCCGGTCTCATTGCCGTGACCGCCAGTCGAGATAGGCGCTCATTCCCGGTCGCAATTCGGGCACCGGCTGGACCGGGTAGGCACGGATCGAGAACGTCCGCAGGTCGAAATCGCCGGAAGCGCGCGTGGCCCGCCAACTCGCATATTCGCCCTTGGTGGCAATAAGCCTGACCTCGACCGTGACACGGCGCTCATCGAGCGCCGGAATCCGGACATCGAAGCGATCGCCGACTTTCAGGCCCTTGACGAGATCTTCGCGAAGATCGAAGTGGACCCAGACATCGGCCAGATCGATCAAGGTTATCAGCGGCACGCCCGGCGATACATATTCGCCCGGCTCCACATTGCGCTGATAGACCTGCGAGGCGACCGGGGCATAGACCGCGAGTTGATCGATGATCGATTGAACGCTCTGGATATCGGCATTGGCCTTTTCGACATTGGCCTTGGCAATAGCCCGCTCTTCCTTTGTGTAGCCGTTGACGGCCTGGTCGTAGGCTGACTTGGCCTGATCGACGGCGCGTTCGGCTTCGTGCAGCGCATCGGTCACCTGGTCGAGGCGGGCTTGCGGCGCATTGCCTTGCCCGGTCAATGTCTGGGTGCGCTCAAAGGTCTTCTGCGCCAGCACCAGGGCCGCCTGCGCGCGCTCCATTTCCGCTTTCCGTGCGGCAATGGTTTCCACCCGTGTTCCGATCAGTACGTTGGCAAGCTGGGCCTCGGCCACCGCCATTGCCGCCTTCATTTGCTCGTGCTTGGCCACCGTTTCCGGATTATCGATCCGTACCAGCACGGCCTGCGCGGGAACGTTCTGGCCGCGCACGACGGGTATTTCCTTGACCGTCCGTCGACGCGCGCGGCTATATCCAGCCGTGTTGCATCGACCTCACCTTGTACCAGCAGCGGTTCCGGTCGCAACAGATAGAAGACGGATAATGCCACAACGACAGCTGCAACGATACCGACGATGATGGACGGCGCACGCGTGGCGGTGCGCGTGTTCTTCTGTCCGTCGTTTGGCGCGTCGGAAGTAGCTTGAACTTCCTCGCCAGAGGTCGGCGAGTCCATGCCTGACTCCACTTAGCTCATGATGGCCTGGTTATTAAGCCTCGAGGTAGTCGCGGTTGGTCCAAGGGATGCCAGTGGCCACGAACCTGACTTACGACGCTGGTTGTCGCAGGTTTACCGCAGGCTCGCGCGCTCAATCGTGTTTCGATCTGCGCGCGACGGCGCCGAGTGCGCAGGAGTCGACGAGTCGTCTCACATTCCTCCAAGTGGCGGGACGTCTGCCAGTGCGGACCCGTTATTGCCATGTCCATTCGAATTTCCCATCGCTGGATTTGCAGGACAGCTCAGCGCCGCACTTGCCAACGTCGACCAACCGGCGGCGAACGGTGCTCAGGGTTGTGCGCGGAGCGCGGCGCGGTTCTCATGCCGTCTGATTCGACCCGGCCGACGACGGCGACTGAGGCGACGAAGCTGTAGCCTCGCCCGGGAATATTGATGATGAATCGATTGCCGTCTCGTCCGTCGCGCAGCGTGCGACGCAAAGCAGAAATATGGACGGTGAGATTGGCAGACTCGACAAAAACATTGGGCCAAACGCGAGCCATCAAATCTTGCTTGCTGACCAACTCACCCGGGCGCTCAAGCAAAACAATCAGGATTTCCAGAGCACGACTTCCGATTGGCACCTGGCTCGTCACCTTCCAGCAAAAGAAACTGTGTCGGGAGCAGGCGAAAGGGTCCGAATGAAATTTCGGTTGGCGCGCGACCCGGTTCGGTTCGTCTCGCGAGGAATGGCTTGTCATTTTCCGGAGTTTCGAGTTCACGCCTCACGTCAAGTCGCGGTTCGGGACGAAATTGCGCCAGCGCTGCCGTCTTGCGCTGGGGTAAGCGTTCGAAAATGGTAGTCGATCCTGATGCGCCCATGGTAACCTCGCGTGCGTTAAGAAGGGCCATTTGCCCGCGAAACCAATCTGACGGTCTGGATCGCCCCGCTCCATTGCCCGTGGGGAGAACGAGTTTCGCTTTTGGTTGACGACCCTAAGCGAAAGCTTAGGGGAGACGCAGAACGGCGGTCGATATCCTGCTCGCTGCATCCGTCGCTCGGAGGTGGAGGGCGGCCAAAAGCGAGGCACACGTACGGTCTTGCACGCATGCAGTCCCTCACCGCCAAATAGTGACGGTTGAGAGGCTATCAAAGGCCGGTTTATGAGCGTTGCGGCTCTTCTGGCGGAATCTTGAGCATATCCGCCATTCGGCTGAGCTCGGGAAGCGACTGCGCCTTCATCTTCCGCATCAGATGGGTGCGATGCACCTTCACGGTTGATTTGGAGATGCCGATATCATTGGCAATTTGCTTGTTCAGGCGACCCGCCGCGACCCGGACCATGACCTCGCGCTCGCGGGAACTGAGCGCGTTGAAACGCTCTCTCAGTGCATGCAAAGCCCTATCACGCTCCCGACGGGTACGATCGCGAGCTAGGCCGGCCTCGACGGCATCAAGGAGATCCTGGTCACGGAATGGCTTGGTGAGAAACTCGATGGCACCGCTCTTCATCGCCTGCACGCTCATCGGCACGTCGGCGTGCGCTGTCATAAAGATGACCGGGACTTGCCGATTTGTCGCGATCAGCTCGCGCTGAAGGTCGAGACCGCTCTGCCCCGGCAATCTCACGTCGAGCACCAGGCAGGAGGGGCCGTCCGACAGATCGGCCTTGAGAAAATCGGAAACTGACGAAAATTGCCGCGTCTCCAGCCCGATCGTCCGCAACAGACGCGCAACCGAGTTGCGAAACTCGGGATCGTCATCGATGACCAAGACACTGGGATTTGCGTCGACCATCCCGGTACCCCACGTAAGGGGAGCGCATTCTGCCCACAAGATTAGGCCTTTATCCTACAAACAATCCGTCGATATGAACAGCACCTGTTGCCTAGGCGAATAGCCGAAGGGCCTAAGCCATCGCTTAGGGGCAGCGCGCATTGCTTTGTGGGAAACTATGGCTGACAATCCAAGGATGCATGGGCACGAGGTATTTCGGCGCCGATAAAGTGAAAGGCGAGGAAGGTGCCTGGAAGCAGCAATGTCGAACCGCACACTGATATCGATCGTCGACGATGATCAGCCCTTTCGCGAATTCGATGCGAAAACTCGTCACGTTGTTTGGCTACACGGTCGAAGAATTTCCGTCAGCAGCCGATTTCTTGGCATCGCGTTTCCTGCCTGAAACCGCGTGCCTGGTCGCCGACGTCCACATGCCCGAAATGACTGGCTCGAGCTTCACGCGCGCCTCGTCAACTTGGGACACGCAATCCCGACGATCCTCGTGACCGCATACCCCGACGAGGCCGTCAGGGATCGCGCTCTGAAGGATGGAGTGGTCTGCTACCTTGGCAAACCGGTGGACGACGAGGATCTCGAGCGATGCCTTCGTTCGGCTCTGAAGCGGCAAGCCGATTGAAGAAGATTTCATAAACCCTCGTGCGCGGGCGGCAGGGTGAACTGAAATACCGCGCCGCGAGGTTCATTCGCCTCCGCCCACAGCCGGCCCCCGTGGTCATTGATGATGGACCGGCAGATCGACAGCCCCATCCCAACTCCGCTGCTCTTTGTGGTGTAGAAGGGCTCGAAGACTCGCTCGACATTTCTCCGGATCAATGCCCGGCCCTGAATCCCGCACTTGAACGAGTACACCGCCGTCTCCCGCCTCGTGTTGTTCAATCCTGATCGATAGCTGTCGCGCTCCTTTCTCTTCCGAGCTGATTGCTTCAACCGCATTGAGGATCAGGTTCACGACGACTTGTTGCAGTTGAACGCGGTCGCCCCGAACAGGAATTTGCTCATCCATCAGGTGGGCGGTGACCGCAATCTTATTCCTCGTGATCGCGCCGCGCACCATGACAAGCGCCTCGCGGACCGCCGCATTGAGGTCAAAAGGTTCCCTTCGCGGAGGTGCTTTCTTAATCTGAGTACGCACGCGGCCAACGATATCCTTGGCTCGGTCAACATCCCTAACGACACAGCCAAGCGCCTCTTTGACTTCATCCAAATTCGGCGGGTTCATTTCCAGGAACCGCATCTCCTGCACGGGCATTGTTGCGCGCCGTAGCAATGGGGTGCAGGATTTCGTGAGACAGCGATGCAGCCAGTTCACCCATCGTGTTCACGCGATTGATGTGGGCGAAATCCGACTGCATCTGCTGCAATCGCGTCAGCGCCTGTGTGCGATCCTCGATGTCGGTTAGAAGACAGTACCAGCGGGTGATACGCCCGGACTCGTCGCGAATTGGGGCACCGCGATTTTCAAACCACCGATATTCGCCGTCAAAGCGTCGCAGGCGTTGTTCTTGATGGAAGGGAATACCGGCCTCGAGTGATGTCTTGAAAGATTTCAGGACACGGGGAAGGTCTTCAGGATGTACTGCATCGCCTGTACCCCAGTTCTTCAGCTCTTCGACGGAGCGGCCGAAATACTCGATGATTGGGCGATTGACGGATTCGAGTTCGCCGGTCGGGGCCATGATCGCAACGAGGCCGGCAATCCCGTCAATGGCGGCCCGGAACTTCGCTTCGCTCTCCCGCAGCGCCCCTTCCGCTCGCTTTCGCTCCTCGATGTCCGTTACTAGAGCAAACCAGCGGCCAATGCGCCCAGAGCTATCGCGGAATGGGACGCCGCGGGCAAATAACCACCGATATTCCCCATCGAAACGACGAGCGCGATGTTCGAATTCGAAAGGCGCCCCTGACGCGATCGATCCCGCGACAACTTCCCTGACGTACGGGAGATCCTCAGGATGTATGACTCCGCTTGTGCCCCAGTTCCTCAGCTCTTCGAGTGGTTGGCCGTAGTACTCAAGGATTTGGCGATTGACTCCTTCAACCTCGCCACTCGGAGCCAATGTCGCTATCATACCCGGTATCCCGTCAATTACCGAGCGTAGACCGCGCTCACTTTCGCGCAGCGCCTCTTCCGCGCGCTTTCGCTCCGTGATGTCAATGACACCCGCAAGGCCCATGGTCTTGTCTTCAGTTACATATCGCAGCGTGAACAGCGCATCGAAGATCGTGCCATCGAGCCTGCGCACGCGTGTCTCGGTCGAGAACTTATCGTTGCCCGCAATGGTAGCCAGGACCGCTTCCACATAATCATCTAGGCTTTCTTCCGGCCAGAACGCCTCGACGCTCGTGAGCAGTTCCTCCTTGTTTCCTCTCCCGAACAATGCGACCGTCTGATCATTGACATCGACGACATATGTCGTGCGCATGATCTCACGTATCAGATGTGGGTTTTCCTTGAAGTGGCCCCTGAAATCGTGGACCCCCGCATCTCTCAACGCGCGCAATATTGGCCTGCTGCTGGTGTAGTCCAGTTCGAAGAACGACACCGCCATCGCCTGAAAGAGATTCTGGTAGCGCGTCTCACTGTGCTTGAGAGCCCCTTCGGCGCGCTTTCGCTCGGTCAGGTCGAGCACGAACGCGACGCCCTGGCTGCTACTTTCTTCGAACAGCGTGCCGCCAATCAGTACGGGCACACGGCCGCCGTCCTTGCGGAAGAATTCCTTCTCGAACGCTTGAAAAGTCCCGGTTGAGCGCAGTTCCACGACGGCGCGTTCGTCCCGCTCGCGCAATTCGCCCGGCGTGAGATCGGTCCACCGCAGGCGGCCGGAAACGACATCCTCACGGCCGTATTGCAGCATTTGCAGGAACGCTTCGTTAGCTTCGATGATGGCACCCTCGAGATTCCAAATGCAGATTCCCAAAACGTTGGCGTCAACCAAACGCCGGATCTTCGCTTCGCGGTTTGCGAGAGCCCGATAAAGTCCCATATTCTCGAGCGAGATTGCCCCTTGCGTCGCAAGCACCTTGAGCACAGTGAGGCGATCGGACGTGAAAACGTGCGGCGCCAGATTGTTTTCAAAGTAGAGAATGCCGGCAAATCTTCCCTGGTTTACCATTGGGAGGCATAGAATGGACCGGGCGTGACCCTGAACGATATAGGGATCGGCAGAAAACGAATTCTGCGACGACGCATCATCGAGAACTACGGTCTCACCGGTGCGCAGGATATATCGAACAAGTGACTCCGGCAGTGTGCCCGCACCGGATGCATCACGTTCCCCTACGTGAATGGCTATATCCTCGCCATGCGCAGTTGCTTCCGCGTATATCAACAGCTCGTCACTTCGCGGGCAGATCAGGAGGCCTCGGTCGGCGCCGGCGTGCTTGATCGCTACACGCATGAGCCTATCGACGAGCTTTTCGAGCACGACCTCGCCGGAGAGTGCTTGCGCGATTTGGATCACGGTCGCGATATCGAGCCGTTCGACGGGGACTTCGATCGTGCCCGTCGGACCCGGCGCGCGCTCGCTCTGCCTCAGCCGCGGATGGAGCTGATCGAGCTGCCGCACCTTACCGTCGGCTCCCCAGCGCAGATAGCAGTGACCGAGCCTTCCGCAGGTAAGCGTGCGCGATCGTCTCGAAGCCGCGCGCCGCGTAGAAGCGCGCGGCCAGCTCGTTGGCGAGCGCCTCGTTGTGGACGAAGCCGTTCGCGCGCGCTGACGCGATGGCGCGCTCGTACAGGTCCATGGCGTCGAGCGGCACGTCCCTCGATACGGGCAATCTCAGCGCCGACCAGCGCGGCACGATCCTCGAAGTTCTGCGGACAGTTCGTCGCCCAGCTCCGAAGCTGCTGCTCGTGCCGTTGAAGCGCTTCTCGATGCTTGGCGTACGGGTCGGGGCCGATGGGCTCGCACAAGTGCGGCGCGAGCCAGCGCGGCATAGAAGTGATAGTCCGCCATTCTCCAGCAGGAAGAGCGACAGCGACGGGGATGTCGCGTACCATCTCTCCACCTTGTTCGGCGGCGTCGATCGCCGACGCGTAGTCGCCGGCGAAGAAGCGCGCCTGGAGCTTTCGAATCCAGTAGTAGCATTCCAGGAAGGCGTAGGCGGGCTGACCTGTCATGCGCTCCTCGAAGGCGCGCTCCGTGAATCGACCATCGTCGAGCGAGCCGAACTTCGCGGTCTTTCCGCGTAGCATTCGGACGAGCGCGAGCGGCGCGGAGATCCTGTCGAGAAAGAAGCCGAACGGGAAGCACGAACTCCAATGCGTCCTCGGCCTCACGCTTCTACTTGATCGAGCGGGTGGCCCGAGGCAAGAAGAATGGAAATTAGGGCTGCGGCAAGCGAGTGCAGCAAATGTCGGGTTGGCCATGCTCTTTCGCCATCTGGAAGGCACGACGCGCCGGATCGATACCATCCTTAAGCGGTCGTGTCCACGGGACCAGGACCGCGAAGTTGAAATAAGTGCCTCGCTCCCCGAAGTGATTCAATCCGCGACGTTCGAGCAGATCGCACGCCATCTTTCCGAGTCGATAACCCTTCTCGTGGTGACCGAAGCGGGCACTGGCGATCAGGCCCAGTGCCGCGTAGCTCACCGGAGCGGCGTCGCTGTTGCCGCGCTCCAGGCTGAGATTGACGGCCCTGCAGACGCTGAGCGCGTGCAAGATTATCGTCGGTGTACATGGCCGGGACCGTCAGGCACGTGAGCACGTCGACGGTCGCCAGCGCCTCCGGATCGTGCATCAGCGGCAGGTCGACGAGATCCTCGATCGCGCGATCACCGAGCAGCGACCAGATGCGCTCGTACTCGCCGCGCGCCTCCGCCTCGCTGGGATGCGCCGACCAGTCGATGCCCGACGTGCCGCAAGCATTCCAGCGCCACCGTTACGGCTCGTTCGCCCTGCCCGAGCATCGTGTACAGAGTCCACACGCCGGCGCGCGACGGCGCATCGTTGGATCGTGCCGACGGCGCGCGTTGCGAGCGCTGCCAGACGCTCCTCGGCTGCCTGCAGCGCACCCGTGCACGACTTCGCAGTCGGCCGGGTGCAGTTCCAACTCGAAGGCGAGCTCCTGCCGGCGCTCCCACGCGTCCTCCGGCAACAGCGCCGCACCGGCAGCGAAATACGTGAGCGCGGAGACATAGGCCGACGACGCCTTGGCGCGCTTGCCAGCGGCCAGGTTCAGCTCTGCGAGCTGCTCGCGTTCCTCCTGTGACGTGATCAGCGGCGCGCCGCGGTTGAGCTGGTTGACGATCTCGAAGATCGCCTCGTCGCGCTTTTCCGGTGGCGTGTGCGTCACGAGCAGCCGACCGATCGTCAAATGCGCTTCGGCGCGCGACTTCTCCGGGATCAGCGCATAGGCGGCTTCGTGCACGCGGTCGTGAACGAACTTGTAGGCGCGCTCGCGACGTTCAATCAGGTGCTGGTTCACCGCTTCCCAAAGAGCCGCGTGCACCCGCTTCCTCGGACCTTCCCAGAACGTTCGAGAGTGTCGCGACGTCGGCGACGTTGCCGAGGCAGGCGAGCTGCCGCAACGCGCCCTGCGTCTCGAGTGGCAGCCGCGTAAGCCTCCCGGCCAGGAGCTCCACGACATTGTCGGTATAGCCTTTGGCGCGGATGCCACCGAGGTCCCAGGACCAATGCGCGTGCTCGTGATCGAAGGCCAGTAGCCCTTCGTCGGCGAGCGTGCGAAGAAATTGGATGACGAAGAACGGATTGCCCCCGGTTTTCGCGTGCACCAGCGCTGCGAGCTGGGCGGCCTGCTCCGCATCGCAGCGCAGCGCGTCCGCGATAAGATCATCTCAGGTCGTTGGCAGTCAGCGGAGCCAACTTGATGTCCTGCACCCTTCCGGCTGCCCGGATCGCCTCCAGCTTGCGCATGAGCGGATGCGCTGCCGTGACTTCGTTGTCGCGGTATGCGCCGATGAGAAGAAGACTGCGGAGATCGGACCGGCTCAACAGGTCTTCGAGGAGGTCGAGCGTCGCCGCGTCGAGCCACTGCAAGTCATCGAGGAATAGCGCGAGCGGATGCTCCGGCCGGGCGAAGACGCCAATAAACTGCCGAAATACCAACTGAAAGCGCCGTTGCGCGTCCTGTGGCGGAAGCTCAGGAACCGGCGGCGGCTCTCCGATGATGAGCTTCACGTCAGGAACGAGGTCCGCAATCAGCCCTGCGTTCGGGCCCAGCGCCTCGCGCAAGGCGTCGCGCCAAGGCGCAAGCTCGGCTTCGCTCTTGCCGAGCAGCGGCCGGATCAGGCTCTGAAAGGCCTGCGCCAGCGTCGAGTAGGGAATGTCGCGTTTGTATTGATCGAACTTGCCCGAAGCGAAAAGGCCGCGCGGCGGCACCAGCACCGGCTGCAGTTCATTGACGACCGAGGACTTGCCGATGCCGGAATAGCCCGAGACCAGGACCAATTCCGGCGCGCCGCCGTTGACGATGCGATCGAAGGCGGCGAGCAAGGTCTCGACCTCGCGTCGCCGCCCGTAGAGCTTCTCGGGAATCAGCAGCCGGTCGGGCGTGTCGCGTTCGCCGAGTGGAAAGTCGTCAATCCGGCGCTGCGCCTCCCATTCGGTCTGGCAGCGGCGAAGGTCGCTTTCGAGGCCGGCTGCGGTCTGATAGCGATCCTCTGCCGTCTTCGCGAGCAGCTTCATGACGATCGCCGAAATGGCGCCGGGAATTTCCTTCAGCCGCTCGGCTGGCGGTACGGGCCGCTTGGCGAGATGGCAGTGCACCCACTCCATCGGGTCGGCGGCCGTGAACGGCAAAGTACCGGTGAGCATCTGGTAGAAGGTGACGCCGAGGGCGTAGAGGTCGCTGCGGGAATCGATCGACCGATTCATCCGGCCGGTCTGCTCGGGCGCCATGTAGGCGAGCGTGCCGGCGATCGTCTCGGGAGGATCGGGCGACTGGCGCTCGCGCGCCAGGCGCGACGCGATGCCAAACCCGGTGAGCCGCACCTCACCGGTCGCGCCGTTCACCAGGACGTTCGCTGGTTTGATGTCCTTGTGGACGAGGCCACGCTGGTGAAGCTTGCCGAGAGCCAAGGAGCTAGCGATGGCGAGATGCAGGAAGCGTCCCGTCTCCATCGGCGCGCCGAGCAGCCGGTCGAGCGGCTCACTCCCCTCATCTTCGAGCACCAGCATGGTTCGACCGGCGTCGCGTACGAGGTCCAGCGGCCGCACTGCCCACGACCTGTCGAGTTCGTCCTTTAGTTCGAATTCGTGCGTGAGCCGATCGAGGTTTGAGCGGGACGGGTGATCGGCGGCAGGAGCAACGAGCAGCACGGCGCGCCGCTTGCCGTCGTCGTCCACTCGCCAGCCACGGCGAAAGACGCGTTCGCCGTCCTCCCACAAGACCTGAGATTCGCCGTCCGAGTACGCACCGTTCAGCGAATGCGGCACCATCTGTCAGACTCCGGCGTCCCAGGTCGAATTCGGCTAACCAATATTTGCGCGCGTTACGCGCCTGCGGTCTCTCTCCGCTGTCCAGAAATCGTACCGCATCGGCCCGAGAAATGCCAGCCGTCTCTTGGCCTTACCCTTGATCCGAGGTGCGCGAATCCGGCGTCTCATTAGCAGCAATTTGGCGCGATTTGCGGAGCTTTACTGGCACCGTCAGCCCTTGCGGGGCAATTAGAGGCCACCACGGGCCATCAAAAACAGGAGATTCACATGGCTACTGCTACAGTCAAGTCTTCGCCACCGACCGTACCGGAACACGACCAGGCCGTCGAGAAAAAGATCCAGCAGTTCCGGGAGCTGTTCGCCGACGCGCCGGAAGTCGGCAAAAAGGCGCTGGAGAACGCGCTTCACGAGCTCAAATCGCAGACTTCGGATTTGCCACCGGCGATCGAAAGCGCCGGCCGCATCGGCACCCGTCACGGCAAGGTGTCGGAGCTGACCGATCATCGTCCCGTTCGCGCCCGGCGGAGCCAAGCGGCTGCGCGCGTTCCTGCGGTTGTTGAGAGGCAACCTCTCGCAAGGCGCGGACAAGGTCGGCACCCTCCACAACATGCGCTTCGTGTTCTTCGACAACGACACGAAGCTGCTCTTCGCCACGGCCTACGACGGCGATTGGGACACCTATATCGACGACTTCGTGACGAAGATTCCCGACGATCTGGACATCATCTTCTCCGCTTGCGACGGCTGGCCGGGGATTCGCAGCCCGAAGGTGAAGGACTAGATCGTCAAGCACCAGATCACGGCGGAAGGCTGGTACGTCGCCTATCCGGATCTGACGGTGGCGGAGATCCGCACGGCTGAAGCGCATCGGCAAGGCGGTCGACGAATTCCTCGACAAGGTCGGTTGAGCCAACAGCAGCACGCAATCGAACATCACGAAAGGAGAACAGCAGCCATGGCAACGCAAACACAGACAGCGACCACCAAACAGGACGCGGTCGTCGAGCAAAAGCTTCAAGAAGCTGACGGAGCTTTACGCCGACGCGCCGGAGATCGGCAAAGCCGCGCTGGAGAACGGGCTCACCATGCTCACGGAAGCGCTGGCAGCGCCGGGGCGGGCGCAAACCGCCGGCCGCATCGGCGCCCGTCAGGGCAAGGTCTCGGAGCTCACCGTGTTCCTTCCGTTCGTGAAAGGGGGAGCGAAGCGGCTTCGCGGCTTCCTGCAGTTGCTGGAAGGGAACTTCCGGGCGGCGGACGCGGTCGGCACGGTCCACGACATGCGCTTCGTGTTCGTGGACAACGACACGAAGTTGCTCTTCGCGACGGCCTATGACGGCGACTTGGACCCCTACATCGACGACTTCGCGGCGAAGATTCCCGAATGCCATGGATCTGTGGCTGTGCAATTTCGAGGGCTACCCAGGAATGCGCAACCCGAAGGCGGCGACGGACTGGATCGCCAAGCACCAGATCGCGGCCGAGGCCTGGTACGTCACCAGTCCGAATCTGACCGTGGCGGAGACCGCGACGGCTCGAAAAGGTCGGCAAGGCCGTCGAGGAATTGCTCGACAAGGTCGGGTAGCCGCAGCGGCCAATCGTTCGCTTGGGTCCGGGCCCGGAATGGACCCGGACCCATGAAAGGATGCCGCCATGTTGTCCACCACGGAATCCTCCGCCCCCGATCTTTCGCCGCACGCGCCGACGCTCGACTTGCACGAAATCCAGGCGACCGTCCTCAGGCCGAGGCCGGCGCCGTACTTCGGCACTCACGTGCTCTTGCGCGTCGACGATGCGCAAGCGGGCCGCAAATTCCTCCGCCGGCTCACACCTCATATCGCCTCCGCCGCGAATTGGTGGAATGCGGCCAATACCTGGCTGGATGTTCGGAATCAGCTATGCGGGCCTTGAAGCGCTTGGGGTCCCGCAGGAGTTCGCTGCAAAGCTTCCCCGAGGCATTCCGCGTCGGGATGGCAGCGCGCGCCCGGCAGCTCGGCGACGACGGCGTCAACGATCCGAAGAATTGGGACAAGCCGTACGGCACAGGTCAAATCCATATCGGCGTGAGCGCATTCAGCGATTCCGAGGAAAAGCATCAGCGAGCCCTCGCCATCGCCCGCGAGCAGTATGAGGGTTTCTCAGGCGTCAGCGTTTTGGCCATGCAGGACTTCGGCGCGCAGCCGGGCGACCTCAATTCGCTGGGCTACAAAGACGGCATCGACCAGCCGCCGGTCGAGGGCAGCGGCGTCGAGCCGCTGCCGGGCCAGGGACGGCCGATCAAGGCCGGCGAGTTCATCCTTGGATATCCGGGTGAGGCCGGGGTCCCCCTGCCGATGCCGCAGCCGGACATCCTCGGCCGCAACGGGACCTATGTGGGCTTCCGCAAATATCAGTCGCGCGTCGGCGCGTTCAATCGATTCCTCCGGGCCAATGGAAGCACCGAGGAAGAACGGGAATTGGTCGCCGCGAAGCTGGTCGGCCGTTGGCGCAGCGGCGCGCCGCTGACGCTGGCGCCGGACGCCGACAACCCCGCGCTCGGCGCGGACCCGCAGCGCAACAACGACTTCGATTACGCGAACGACCCGCATGGCCGGCAGGTGCCGTTCGGAAGCCATATCCGGCGCATGAATCCGCGGGACACGCAAGCTCACCCGGCTGACCGACGTCAACATCCATCGCCTCATCAGGCGCGGCACGACGTATGGACCGCCCTACGATCCGAACGCGCTGTCCGAAGCAAGACGACGAAGTGCCGCGCGGCGCCATCTTCCTGTTCATCAGCGCCAAGGCGATGGCCACGATCGAATTCCTGCAGCAGGAGTGGATCAACGACGGCGATTTCATCGGCGCCAACGGCGAGCGTGACCCGATCATCGGGCGGCAGGAGGAAGGGGCGACCTTCACCATTCCGAAGGCAGCCGGTCAGGCGTCGCATCCACGGCATCGAGACGTTCAACGTGCTCAAGGGCGGCGAGTACTTCTTCATGCCGAGCATCAGTGCCTTGAACTGGCTCGCGAACTCCATGAACGGAGGCTGACGATGTCCGATCACGTTGACGGTCCGCGGTCGATCGGCGAGCCTGCGGCCGACCTCACCGACCTCTTCGCGTTCACGAGTCCGGAGAACCCGGCGCGCACCGTCCTCGCCATGTGCGTTTTCCCCTCGGCCGGCGAGAGTGCGATTTTCTCGAACGTCATCGATCACTCGATCGTCGTTCGCCGCGTGACCGTTGCAGGCGTTGGCAACGCCGCGAAGTTTCAGCCTGCAGAACGACGAGATCCGCTTCAGCTTCCGGTTCGAGGTCCTGGAGCGCGATGCTGCGGGGAATGTGATCCAGCGCGGCGTTTGCACACTGCCGGACGGTCGCGAGCTGTCGCTCACGGTGAACGACGAGAAGGGCGCGTCGACGCCGGAGGGCGATGTCCGCGTGTTCGCCGGGCTGCGTTCCGACCCTTTCTACCTCGCCTGGGACGTCGGCAAGCTCAAGAAGCTTCCCAATCTGCTGCAGCACGACAACGTGCTCTGCATGGTCGTCGAGCTCGACACGCGCCGCGTGCTCGATCCTGCGAAGGGCTCGTTGTTCGGCGCTATCGCCGAGACGGTCCCTATCCCGCGGCCGCCAACCCCCCTTGGATATCCGGCCCCCCGCATCGACTGGGTCGGACGCCCCGAGCAGACCAACATGCGGTTCAACAATCCTGCGATGGCCGGGGTCGACGATTTACGCGACCTGTGGAATCAGCAGACGCCGTTCGCGATCCCGAAGGAGCTGCAGCCGCTGTTCCTGCAGCGCCTGAAGGACAGCTTCGCGGTCTGGGACATGCTCGACGGCAAGGCCGATTGGACGCCGGACGCGCTCGCCGCCAACGCGAATGTCTTCCTCGACGATTTTCTGCTGTTCGATGTCGCCAAGCCGATCACCGACCAAAGCCACCTCGAGATCGAGAAGAGCACGATTAACGGCCGTCCTTACCAGACGGGAGGCGGCCGCACGATCGACGCGAACTCGATCGACATCCTGCTCACCTGGCTCGTCAACCACGATCGCGAGTTCCTCCAGGGCGGCGCGACCGGGGCGACGAAGCCCGGCATGAAGGTGTTTCCGTATTTCGCGACGCCGAACACCGAAATACAGACCGTCGCGGACTCGGTCGAGCTCGCGGCGCCGCCCGATGACGTGTGGTCCGTGATCGGCCAGTTCAATCTCCAATGGCATCCGGCGGTGGCACGAGCCCGCTTGATCGGCGAAGGCTTGGGTCAACTCCGCAGGCTCGAAACGCGCGACGGCAGGGAAATCGTCGAACGCCTGGCGGAAGTCGACAACACGAAGCGATCCTATCGCTATACGCTGGTCTCGGGTGTTCCCGCCTCGCACTACGCCGGCGTGATCGACGTCAAGCCGAAGGCAAGCGGCTCAGTCGCCGAATGGCGCGTTGATTTCCTGGCCAACAACCAACCCGACATCGCCGTCCGGACCATGGTGTCGAGATTGGTTGAGACGGGTCTCGGGAGCCTGAAGACTCGCTTCGGAGTTCCGCATGACGCACGCTCGCCGAGCCTGACCTGCCGTCGCGCGACCGACGGCGAGATCGCCGCGATCAACCTGGAGAGCGCGCGCCGTCGCGCATGGGCACGTTTCGCGCAAGACCCGCGCCTTCCGGGCGTTGCCGAGGCGATTGTCGATAACGAGCGTCTGGCAGCGCAATTTCTCGGCGATCTGGACGCGCTCGACCGTCTGGATGCGCTCGCCTCGCAATTCGCACGCGTGGACGACTCGTCTCGCGCAGCGCTTGTTCAAGCCGAGGTCGCTTCGACAGTGCATCGCTTCGACGATGCACGAGGCCACCTCGCGCGTGCCGCGCTGATGGGCGGACCGCGCGAGGCGATCGAGCGCCACGCGTTGACGATCGATCAGGCCTGTGGCGTGGAGCTCGATGCGGTGCTCGCTGCCCGTCGCCGAATCGCCACGGCGAGCGGCCGGCTCGAAGATCTGGTACCGCTCGGCGCCGTGCTTGCCGATCTCGAGCGCTTCGCCGAGGCGGACGCTGTCTATCGGCAGGCGTTTTCCTCGTACGACGACGTTTCGCCGTTTCCGCTGGCGTGGGTCTGCTTTCAGCTCGGCATGCTGTGGGGAGAACTCGTGCCCGTACCGGACCCGAATCTTGCCGCGCTCTGGTATCGGCGCGCAATTGCTTACTTGCCGGGCTATGTGAAGGCACGTGTGCACCTGGCGGAGATCTACGCGAGCCAAGACCAAACCGGAGAGGCGGAGGCGCTACTCCTGCCAGCGCTTTCGAGCCGCGATCCGGAGGTCCGGTGGCGTCTTGCCGATGTGCTGATCGCGCAAGGAAGGTTCGAAGAGGCCGAGAGACAGCTCGATGCCGCACGGTCTGGCTTCGATGAGCTTCTTGAGAGACATCTGCTCGCCTTCGCGGACCATGCCGCGGAGTTCTACGCCGGCAGCGGCAACGACCGCCGGCGGGCGCTCGAACTCGCGCGCGCGAATGTCGCGAATCGTCCGACACGCCGTGCGGTCAAGCAGGCGCATGCGATCGCGGTGATTGCCGATGAGGCCGCAGCCGCAAGCGATCTGCACGAAGTGCGCAACGCGGAGTGCCCGCATGACGATCGCCATGCCGTCATGGTGTCGACGTTTCCCGACGACTCAAATCTTGCCACTCGCACACGATCCGATCAGGTGATCCGATGAAAAAATTGCTCGCGGTTCTGTTTTCGTTCAACACGGCAGCGCAGGCACATGAATCTCTCGCGCCGCACACGCATCCGCACGGCGTGAGCATGCTGCCAGGGATCGACATCGTCGCATGCGGGCTGTTCGCGCTCGTCGCTGCACTGATCGCATACTGGAAATTCGGGCGTACGCCATGATCCCGGGCGAATTGTCATCAAGTTTGGCGATATCCAATTGAATGCTGACCGCCCGCCATGCCTATCCCAGGAGAGAAGCGATGATCAAAGTTAGTGTCATGTATCCCAACAGCCCCGGGGCGCGGTTCGACCACGACTACTACCGCGACAAGCAGCTGCCGCTTATCAAGAGCAGGATGGGTGGCGGCCTTGAAGTACTACACCGTCGACAAGGGGCTGGCGGCGGCGCGCCGAACGCGCCAGCCGCGTATGTCGCCATGTGCCACCTGTTGTGCGACTCTGTTGAGGCGTACCAATCCTCGTTTGGCCCGTACGCCCAGGAGTTAGGGAGCGACATCCGCAACTTCACCGACCAGACGCCGGTCGTACAGATCAGTGAGGTGGTGGTCGAGAACTCGACCAAGGGCGAGACCAAGGCGATACATCGACATGCCTGGCCCGCTCGCAAAGCCTAAGGGGCAGGAAAATCGACGACAACGTGTGTGAGTTCAGCAAACACAGTTCACAGATCCGCCACGCCGGAGGCCTTGGAAGTCTGATCACGGACGGCAAAGCAGGGATGATCTCTTAAATGAATGATCTCTTAAGGAACGTCTTGGAGGCGCACGGCGGGCTCGCTCGCTGGAACACGTTCAGCACCCTCCGTGTGCAGATCGTGACCGGCGGGGGTCTTTGGGCGCTAAAGGGCCTCACCCAGGATTCGGCGCCGAGGCAGATGACTGTGTCGCTGCGGGAGGAGTTCGCCTCCGTCACACCCTTCGGTCAGCCCAACTGGCGCACCAGCTTTCGCCCCGAGCGCATGGCAATCGAGACGCTTGACGGCGAGAGTGGTGAGCGAACGGGAAAACCCGCGGGCATCGTTCTACGGCCATACGATGAACACCCCCTGGGACCCGCTTCATCGTGCCTACTTCAATGGCTACGCCCTATGGACGTACTTAACGACCCCCTTCTTCATGGCGCTGTCCGGTTTCGAGATCCGCGAGATTGATCCCATCACCGAAGGCAAGGAGGTGTGGCGCGGACTGAGGGCGCGCTTCCCTGAGTCGGTATGCCAGCCACTCTCAGGAACAGGACTTTTACTTCGGCAGTAACTTCCTGTTGCGCCGTCACGATTACCAAGTGGACATCGCCGGTTCTTTCCCGGCTGCGCAGTACGTGGACCAGATCGTCGAGGCCCAGGGTTTGAAGATGCCCGCCAGGCGGCGCGCCTACATTCGCGGCCCGGATCTGAAGCCGGTGCGCGACCTGCTGATGGTCGCCATCGACCTGAGCGACTTCTCCTTCACTTAAAGTCACTGCCGTCAACCTGCTGCAGCGCGCCTCGGTAGCCTTATCTGCATAGTGCCTGAGGGAGGCGCTTCGCACCGTTTTGGCGTTCTTTGCTATTTTTGATTCATGTCGCCGAGGCCCATGAAGTAACAGATTTGCCCCACCGGAGGTGGCATGCACGAAGAACAGACGGATAGCTCACCGCGTCAATCAGGTTCCATGCAGGTTTTGCGGCGGATGTGTCCGTCGCCTCTGAATTGGGAGGGTTTCGATGGCCACCACGCTGACGATCAATGGCGAAGCGAAATCGTTCGATGCGCCTGCGGACATGCCGCTGCTCTGGGTGCTGCGCGACGTGCTCGGCATGACCGGAACGAAGTTCGGCTGCGGCATTGCGCAGTGCGGCGCCTGCACGGTGCATATCGACGGCAAGGCGGTGCGCTCCTGCATGCTGCCGGTCGGCGCGGTGCGCGACCGCGCCGTCACCACCATCGAGGGCGTCGGCGCTTCGCCGGTCGGCGCAAAGGTGCAGAAGGCCTGGCTCGATCTGGAAGTGATCCAGTGCGGCTATTGCCAGTCGGGCCAGATCATGTCGGCGGCGGCTCTGCTCGCGGCCACCCCCAATCCCGACGACTCCGACATCGATGCGGCGATGGCGGGAAATATCTGCCGCTGCGGCACCTATGTGCGCATTCGCGCCGCCATCAAGCAGGCCGCTTCGCAACGTCAGTCGTAGGAGCTGGTCATGACCGTTGCCGAGAGGAATTTCGAAGGTGTTTCACGCCGCGCGCTGCTGACCGGCGGTCTGGCGGGCGGATTTCTGCTCGCGTTCCATCTTCCCGCGCGGCCGCTGCCGGTCAACGAGCCGGTGCAGCCGCCGGACGAGTACCGCCGGCAAGTTCGCGCCGAATGCTTTCATCCGCATCGATCGTTCCGGCAAGACGACGCTGGTGATGCCGCAGGTCGAGATGGGGCAGGGCGTCTACACCTCGATATCCATGATTCTGGCCGAAGAGCTCGACGCCGATTTCTCGCAGGTGACGCTGGAGCACGCGCCGCCCAGCGACAAGCTCTACGGCAATCCGCTGTTCGGCATTCAGGCCACCGGCAATTCCAATTCGGTCCGGGCGTGGTGGCCGCACTTGCGCACTGCCGGCGCGCAGCGCGCGCGCCATGCTGGTCCAGGCCGCCGCGCAACAATGGCAGGTCGATCCGGCAAGCTGCACGACCGCCAATAGCGAGGTCATGCACAACGACAGCGGGCGCAAGCTTTCCTATGGCGCGCTGGCGCTCGCGGCGAGCAGCGAGGTGCCGCCAAAGGATGTCCCGCTGAAGGACCCGAAGGATTTCGTGCTGATCGGCAAGCCGCTGAAGCGGCTCGACACCCCCGACAAGGTCAACGGCAAGGCCGTCTACGGCATCGATGCGATGCTGCCCGACATGAAGTTCGCAACGCTGAAGGCCTGTCCGGTGTTCGGCGGCAAGGTCGCCAAGGTCGACGACAGCGCCGCCAGGAAAATCCCGGGCGTGCAGAAGATCGTGGTGCTCGACGATTTGGTCGCGGTGGTCGGCGATCACATGTGGGCGGCCAAGAAGGGCCTCGATGCGCTGGTGATCGACTGGGACGAAGGCCCGAATGCGCAGCGTCAGTTCGAACGATATCTGGCAGGATCTGCGCGCCGCCAGCGAAAAGGACGGCGCGGTCGCCAAATCCGTGGGCGATATCGCCAAGGGACTCTGCCACCGGCGACCGGCTGGATGCGGCTTATGAGCTGCCGTTTCTCGCGCATGCGACGATGGAGCCGATCAACGCCACGGTTCATGTCACACCCGACTTCTGCGAGATCTGGACCGGCACGCAGGTCATGACGCGGGTGCAGTCGGAAGCGGCGAAGGCGGCCGGGCTCCCGGTCGAGAAGGTGATCGTCAACAACCACCTGCTCGGCGGCGGCTTTGGCCGCAAGCTTGAGCCCGACATGGTGGTCGCGGCGGTGCGCATCGCCAAACAGGTCGATGGCCCGGTCAAGGTGGTGTGGACGCGCGAAGAGGACATCCAGCACGACATCTATCGTCCGGTCTATCGCGACACCATTGCCGCGACGCTCGTCCGACGGCAAGATCGTCGGCTGGAAGTATCGCGTCAGCGGCTCGTCGATCATGGCGCGCTGGTTTCCGGCGGGGTTTCAGAAGGGCATCGACATCGACGCCGTCGATAGCGCCATCGACATGCCCTACGACATTCCGAATTTCCATGTCGAATTTGTCCGCGCCGAGCCGCCGGCGGTGCCGACCGGGTTCTGGCGCGGCGTCGGTCCCAACAACAATGTCTTCGCCATCGAATGCTTCATGGACGAACTGGCGAAGAAGGCGGGCAAGGATCCGGTCGATTTCCGCCGCGGCATGCTCGGCAAGAATCCGCGCCTGCTCGCAGCGCTCAATCTCGCGGCGGAGAAATCCGGCTGGGGCCAGCCGCTGCCGGCGCGCGTCGGGCGCGGGGTCAGCGTGCAGCCGTCGTTCGCCAGCTTCATCGCGACCGTGGTGGAGGCCGAGGTCGACGAACTCGGCGAGGTGAAGTTGCGCCGCGTCACCTCCGCGGTCGATACCGGGATTGCCGTCAATCCCGATACCGTCATGGCGCAGCTCGAAGGCGGGCTGATCTTCGGCCTGACCGCAGCGCTCTATGGCGAGATCACCATCGACAAGGGGCGGGTGCAGCAATCCAACTTCAACGACTACCGCATGCTGCGCATCGACCAGGCGCCGAAGATCGAGGTTCACGTCATCAAGAGCGGCGAGGCGCCCGGCGGCATCGGCGAGACCGGCGTCACCGCCGGACCGCCGGCGCTGCGCAACGCGATCTATGCCGCGACCGGCGTCGCCTTGCGGCGGCTGCCGATCGATCGCGCCCTGATAGCGGGGGAAGAAAGTCATGAGCCTCGCCGCACGCCGCATTCTGCTCAGCGTTGTCGTCATCGTCGTCGTCGTGCTGGCAGCAGGCGTCTGGATCCTCCGCGGTCCCGGTCCGATGGCCTTTTCGCGGCGGCCACGAAGGTGGCGCTGGCGGATTACAAGGCCGCCGATCCCACCGGCGTTCCGGCTTCGCTCGCCAAGGCGAGCCTGGTCGAACGCGGCGCCTATCTGGCGCGGGCGGCGGATTGCGTGGCCTGCCACACCTCAGGCGGCGGAAAGGAATATGCCGGCGGTCTCGCGATCAGGCTGCCGTTCGGCACGCTGTATTCGACCAACATCACGCCCGACAAGGAAACCGGCATCGGCAATTACAGCGACCAGGATTTTCTCGACGCGGTCCATCGCGGCGTCCGCCGCGACGGCGCACGGCTCTATCCGGCGATGCCGTATACCTCCTATACCTACATGACCGACGCCGACGCGCTGGCGATCAAGGCCTATCTGTTCAGCCTGCCGCCGGTGCACGCTGCAGGCTCCGGAAAATACGCTGGCGTTTCCGTTCAACCAGCGCTGGGCCATGATCTTCTGGTCGGCGCTGTTCAATCCGGATACCCGCTTCGAGCCCGATACTTCGACGAAGTCCGGAATGGAACAGCGGGCGCCTATCTCGCGGAGGCGCTGGCGCATTGCGGCGAGTGCCATACGCCGCGCAATCTGGCGTTCGCGCTCGACAACCGCAAGAAATTCGCCGGTGCGCTGACCGCGGGCTGGCGCGCCTTCAACATCAGTTCCGACAAGGCCACGGGCATCGGCGGCTGGCGCGACGAGGATCTCGCGTCCTATCTCGCGACCGGACATGCCGACGGTCACGGCACCGCATCAGGCCCGATGGGCGAAGCGGTCGACCACAGTTTTAGCCAGCTGGCGCCGGAAGACATCCGCGCGGTGGTGGCGTATTTGCGAACCGTGCCCCCGATCGCCTCACCCGATCTGCCGGCGACGCTGGCGCCGCCGGCGCCCGCCTCGCACAGGCAGGGCGGCGGCACGGCGGATGCGCGCGGCAAGATGCTGTTCGAAGGCGCCTGCGTCAGTTGCCATGGCTGGACCGGCGAGAGCCCGATCTCATCCTTCGCCACGCTCACCGGCGCCTGGGCGGTCAACGATCCCAGCGGAACAAATGTCGTCCAGGTCGTGCTTTCCGGCACCAAGCGGTTGACGCCGGAAGATGCCGTCTCGATGCCGGCGTTCGGCGGCGCCTATTCCGATGCCGAGATCGCAGCTCTTGCCAATTACGTCACCGCGCGCTTCGGAGCCAAGGCATCGCAGTCACCGCGCAGGACGTGGCGGAGTTGAGGAAACAAACGTCGCGGTAGGGGCGGGGGGCGGTGGAACTGCACCAGCGCCGATCCGTTCGTTGTCCAAATGAGGAGCCGGATGAGCACTCTCGTTTCAGAGACTCCGCGTCACGGCGTCGGCACCGCAACCAGGCACCTCCACGCCGCACCGAGGGTCGCTGCGCTTTTCTATCCTGTAGCGCTTGTCGCGTTCTACGGCGGCGCTCGCATGGTGCATGCCCTCAGCCAGCGCACCGCGAAATTGGCCTGGAAGCCATAGTTCAACGCGAGGCCAACGAATGACATGCTGGTCGAGGTAATCAGGCCGGTGATCATGGAGATCGCAGGTTGGTCGCCACACGGAAAGAACACCGGCGCAGGCCGAAACTGCAATTTATCTTTCAAACGTAGCCCGAGGTCAGCGACATGACGACGAAACAAAAACATGACAACCCGATCCTCGTGACTGGAGCGGCGGGCGCTGTGGGCGGCATCGGCCGCACCCTCACCGAACTCCTTCTCGCTAAGGGGCACAAGGTGCGCGCCATGGTCCGGCGTGAGGACGCGCGCGCCGAAGCCCTGCGGCGGCTCGGCGCAGAGGTCGTAGTGGGCGACTTAACGGATCTCGCTGCGATGCACAGCATCATCGAAGGTTGCAGACGTATCTATTTCGGAATGTCCGTCTCGCCGGCCTACCTGGAAGCCACGATCAACACCGCCGCGGTGGCGCGCCACCACGGCATCGACGCTTTCGTGAACATGTCGCAGATGACGGTCTCGCAGATGAGCATCACCGAGACCACCGACAGCCCGCAGCACAAGCTGCACTGGCTGGCCGAGCAGGCTCTATCCTGGTCGGGACTGCCTGCCGTCACGGTGCGGCCGACCGTCTTCATGGAGGGCTTCTTTCTGCAACTCGCCGCCCCCGGCGTGCGGTCCTCCGGCACGTTGGCGCTGCCGATGGGCGACGGCAAGACCTCGCCGATCTCTGCGGTCGACGTGGCGCGTGCGGTAACGGTGATCCTTGATGACCCCGCGCCGCATATCGGACAAATCTACGATCTGACCGGGCCGGAATTGACCGACCTGGACCATTACGCGCGGGTCTTCTCCGAGGCGCTCGGCAGGCCCATCCGCTATCGCGACGCCCCACTGCCGGCTTGGAGTGAAGGTCTTCGGCAAGCAAAGTTTCCCGAGCACCTCGTCAGGCATCTCACGGCCATGGCCGAGCTGGCCAGACAAGGGCGTTACGACCGCATGACGGACACCCTGAGCAAACTCACCGGCGAAGCACCGACAAACATGCGCGACTTCGTGAAGCTCCATGCCGCTGAGTTCAAGCCAGCGCCTTCCTGAGGCGCTCAGCACATCCCGCAAGCGGAAATTGGTCGCTGAAGCAACATTCCCGATGAAATGATCGGTGAACCGTCAACGTAACGCGTCTGTCTAAGGCAGACATACGCAGTTCTACTCGGCAGGTGTAGCCCTTGTCACGAGAACCTTGACGCCCATTGAGGCGGTCTCTTCACGAAATTTCGCAAAGGTCCGTTCCGATGATTATCGAATGCCGCGTCGTCCTGGTAGACCTCGTAGACGAGCAATTTTGCGCGGGATATCATGACTTCGAACCGCAACGTGCCGGGCTCATCCTTCAAGCAACGGGCCCCGTGCGCCATCAGTAGGGGCAGAACCTGATCCCTCCTTCCCGGCGCGACTTCGATCGTTCCGATGATTGCAAGTTTGGGCACGACGACTGCTCCTTTCTCTCAAAGTGGACGGGCTATGTTAAGGTATGCGCGCCTGCATTCGTTGCCAGCTCCTATTCCGGCAGTTCCTTCCCGGTCTGTTCGCGGACGATGTAATCGGCGTACCAGTCAGGCCAGTTTTCGTCGTGCCGGCCGGTCCGCTTCTCGTGCTCGCCAAGCGCCGCCGCGGCGCGCCGGAGCGCGCTCGCGAGCTCACTTGACGAGGCAAACGTCGTGTCCCCGTCCACGCGTCCGGGCAATCGGCGGGTCACCTGCTGCATCAGCCACGCATTGCCGTCCGGATCGTTGAAGGTCGCCAGCGAACCGTAGCTGGGCCGCTCCGGGTCTGGACCGGCAAGGCGGCCTTGCGGCCCACGGTGGAACACCTCGCTCACGTCGATACGCAACGCCGTAGTGTGAACACCACAGAGCGTTCAGTTCGTTACCTGAAGGCGGCCCCGGCGCGGACTCGTGCCGCGCGCCTTGACTGTGCTGGGACTCTGACCTTGGAGAGCCGAATGGAGTCGCGTTCGAGGATGGCCCGGGGGCTTCCAGATCAGTGACGTGGCTCGCTTGCGAGCGCGATGACGATCGGAGTGCAGTAGTCCCACCGCCGACGGAAATTGAAGGGTCGGGCCGGTGCTTGGATGAACCACGATGGATTTCATGAAAAGATTGGAAGCGAAACGCCAGCTTTCGGCGTAGCTCGAATGGTGGGTTTTGATCTAGGAAGGTCGAAAATGCTTGAACTTTCAATGGGGATTGACTGACTCCCTCTCCGCCGCTGCACTGTTCTCCTTTGTATCCGATCGTTTCGAACCGACAGCAAAATAATGAGTAGCGCGACAAAGGCTGTCGCGGCTAGTTCCGCGATGTTACCCCTAGTCACCGCGCAAATGGTAGCTTTTGAGCGTGGGGTCGGAGGACGGATCACGACACGGCCTCATGAGTTAGGCTGCCGCCGATAGGAAAACAGGGCTCCTGCGTTATTGGTGTCGCGGACCTCCGTCACCATGCCATGCGCTCACGCCACCTTTCTCTCCGCGCTTCGCCATCCATCCGCGCCCCTTTGATCGTTTGCTGGCGACCGCACTGGAAATTTTCATCCGGGCGCCGGCAGGGAAGGAAAACGAGGAATTGGCGTTGGTCGCCGAGTATCTCGCATTCTTCCTTGATGGCCCCTTCAATGCTCCGCGCAAGCATGTCAGGACGGCGACGCCTTATACTTGATCTCCCCCGCCGCGCTTGATCGGCATCACCTTCTTGGGATCGAGCCAGTGGTCGATCCGATCAGCCCAATGCTGCATCAGCTTCGTGCGCGAGCCGATCAGCGCGAGCGGTCCGTGCTTCTTATAGAGCCCTTCGACAGTCGAATTATCGAGATGCGCGAGCTGCAGCTCGACGACATCGCCATCCCATGCCTTGGCGTCCTTGAACTCTTCGTGGTGAGACAGGGTCGAGAAGGTGGTCCGGGAATCCGTGAGCGCAATGATCAGTCTTGGTGTCAATGCCAAGCAGCCGCAAGCGCTTGTTGAGCGTGTTGTTCGATAGCGGGGCATCCTTCGAGCAGGATAATGCGTACCGGCGATGGCCGGTCAGCTTCTGAACGCTGCGCAGGATTGCGAGTGCCTGCCGTGACAAAGGCACGACATGGTCCCAACCGGTCTTCATTTTGGCGGCCGGAATAGTCCAGCGTTCGGCATCCCAATCGACCTCGCTCCACTCCATTTCATTGACCATGCCGGGGCGGGGAATGGTCAGCGCATCGAAGCGCAAGGCAAGGCCAACAGCGTCACTAAACCTCGCTCTCGTCCAGGGTGCGCTTATGAGCTTGAAGACTCTGCGTCACGTCGCGTGGTTCGGTCACGCCGGGACGCGGCGTCGAAATGTTGGCAATCATCTGCCCATTCAGGTTGCGGAATGGATTGTAGCCGTCGCCTTCGACATCGGCATAGTAGCAGATTTGCTCACCGATGCTGCGCACGCGGTCGCGGGTTTCCAGCTTTCCCTCGGCTTCGTATGAACGCATGAAAGCGAGCACGTCTGGACGCTTGATGTCCTGCCTGCACAGCTTGCCGAAGCGAGCCTTGACGTAGCCGACGCGCAGCTCAAGCACCTCGATGGTCTTGGGGTCGCGCACCGCGACGATCCTGCCGCGTTTGACTTTCTCCACCTTCTTTTCGTGAGCCACTCGTCGGCCCATTGCTCGAAAGGCCGGGCGGCCGCCTGCCTGTGCTTGTCGAGCTGCTTCTCGGTACTCGGGTCTTTGCCTTCCTTGAGTAGGTCTTTGGCCTTGTCGCGCTCGCGCCGCGCGTCGGCGAGCGAGAACGTGCCATCCTTGCCGTTCCCGTAAGGGCCAATGGAGTAGGTTTTTTGACGGCTATGGAAGCGGTAGCTCATCCGCCACAGCTTGGAGGCCGCGTTACCCGGTCTGCTCTTGTCCGGCGTGACGAAGAGATAGAGACCGCCGCCGGTCACATCCGAAATCTTGGCGGGGCTCCACGCGCCGTGTCGAATTTCGGTCGGGCGGCGCGGCAGTCGACATCAGTCCTGATCTGCTTGGGGTTAGCGCACGCGCCGTCGTTCTTGCGGGCCATCTGCTCAATTCCTTCGTTCGGAATAGCGAAAGTCGCCGTGAACGTTTGTTCTCCCAATACCAACACGGTACCAACAAAAATACCAACAAATCGGACGGCTGGGATCGGATGAGAACAAACGGTGACGAACACTGATGTACGCGGAAGTGCCTATTTTTCAAGGGTTTCCGAGCACTGCGCGGACGGTTGCGGACGCTTTAGAACGGGCTTGAACAGCCTAGTTGGTGCCCCTGGCCGGAATCGAACTGAGGAGCGATCTGAGACGCCTTGCGGCCCCACCGCGTACCTTCGATTGTACGATGACGTACTCAGTCGTGCGACGAGGGATTCCCTGCTTTATGTTGAAGTAAGCCTTTGCGATATTGCCGATCCCGCTGCGACTTGCGCCTTGCATGTCTAGGAAGCGTCGATGATAGATCGAACGCAACCTGAAATTACACCGAATACACCGCTTCGCCTTGCAGATGCCATCAAGATCGCGTTTCCTATGGGTGGAATGACGGTCGCAGGTTTGCGGCGCGAGCGTGATCGCGACCGTCTCGTGATTGAGAAAATTGCTGGCAAAGAGTTTACCACGCTAGCTCACATAGAACGGATGCGAGAGCTATGCCGCGTCGAAGCAAGGGCGCCAGACTCCAGCTCAAGGCCGAGCGGCGAGACAAAGCGGAAACATCACCCATAGAGCCACCTGGATCATCCGCGACAACGGTCGGGATGTCAGCACAGGCTGCGCTGCAAATGAGGTTGCGGCCGCAGAGCAAAAGCTGAAGGATTACATCGCCTCGAAGTACACGCCTAAGCGGCGAGTGCGGCACATCGATGATATTCCGATCGCCGACGTTCTCTCGATTTACTTGGATGCGCAGTTGGAGAAGCTTCGCGATCGCTTCAAAGTCGAAGCGAAAGCGAAGACACTGTCCCCGCCATTCGAAAATTCAAGAAGCGCATCGAGCGACTCAACGAGTGGTGGGGCGCAAAGATGCTCGGCGATGTGAACGGCGAAGCGTGTCGCTCATACGGGAAGAAGCGCCGCAACCGAGGCGGCGCAAGACGAGACCTCGAAGATTTGCGTGCTGCAATTGGCCATCATGCCGCGGAAGGTTATCATCGTGGGATCGTCAAGATTCCGCTACCGGAAAAAGGCGAGCCGCGTGATCGATGGTTGACGCGTAGTGATGCGGCCAAATTGATTTGGACCTGCTGGCGATATCGCGAAATGCAGAAAATATCACGCGGACCGACGGACGATGAAGGCGCCGACAGGCAAGCGGCCGCTTCGACATCTTGCGCGCTTTATCCTGATCGGGATCTACAGCGGTACGCGCGCGGGTGCGATCGCTGCTGCATCGCCGATTCCGGCGATCGGCAGAGCGTTCGTCGATTTCGACCGCGGGCGTTACTATCGTCGCAAGCAGGGCAGCGCGAAGACGAACAAGCGCCAACCGACGGTCCCGATTCCGTCGCGCCTGCTTGCGCATCTGCGGCGTTGGCATCGGATCGATCCGGAGGCAAAGCATTTCGTCGAGTTCAATGGCAAGCCGGTTTCATGTGAAGACGGCGTTCAAGAGCGCCGTAAGGCTTGCCGGGCTCGGTAGCGGGATATCGCCGCACACGTTGCGGCATACGGCCGCAACATGGTTGATGCAGAGGGGCGCGGATCCATGGCAGGCGGCGGGCTATCTTGGAATGTCACTCGAAGTTTTGCTCAACACCTATGGCCACCATCATCCTGACTACTTGTCGGATGCAGTCGAGAAGATCGTGATGCGCGACGCCTGGTCACGAACGAAAGGCGCACGTATCTGGTGCGGTTTCTGGTGCGGTCATCCCGCTGCGGCGAGATAACCCCTGACTAAGCAATTGATTTCGTTG
>CAWFKO010000004.1:0-903337 GCA_963816445.1 uncultured beta proteobacterium
GCGGCAATCTCGGGGCGACACGAAGCTAGCCGCCGCCGATGTCCGGTAAGCTACGCATGTGGCGAGGATTGCGGTCGGCCGGGTCGCGACGCCGCGACGCAACGAGGCGCCCATGCGTTGGTCCTGAATTCAGTGGGTATCGTGCTGGTGGTGCTCGGCGGAATATGGTTTCTGCAGGGCATCGGCGTGCTACCCGGAAGCTTCATGACCGGGCAGACGCAATGGGCGGTGTATGGAGGCATCGCGATTCTCGCGGGGATCGCTGCACTGGCCGCGGCCAGACGGATGCGCCGGCCGTGACTGCCTGGAGCAATCCGGCGTGAATTCCGACCGCTCGATCGTCTTCTATCACGCGCCCAACACGCGCTCGAGCGGCGTGCGCATGCTGCTCGAGGAGCTCGGCGCCCCGTACGCGATGCACGTGCTGAACGTCAAGAAAGGCGAGCAGCGCACGCCCGGCTACCTCGCCATCAATCCGATGGGTAAGGTACCCGCGATCAGACACGGCGACGCGCTGATCACCGAGCAGGGCGCGGTGTATGAATATCTTGCGGATCTGTTTTCCGAATCGGGGCTCGCGCCGCCGATCGGCGACCCGCTGCGCGGCCCGTATTTGCGCTGGTTGTATTTCTACGGATCGTGCTTCGAGCCAGCCGTGGTCGATCGTTCGATGAAGCGCGAACCTGCGTCACCGTCGACTTCGCCCTACGGGGACTTCGACACGATGCTCGGCACCGTCAACGACCAGCTGGCCCGGGGCCCCTGGCTGCTGGGCGATCGGTTCAGCGCGGCCGACGTGCTGTGGGGCAGCGCGCTTGGCTGGACGACAGGATTCAAGCTGGTGCCAGCGTCACCGGCCATACAGGCCTACATCGATCGCTTCAACGCCCGTCCTGCGATCGTCCGTGCGCGCGCCGCCGACGCCAAGCTTACCGAGTCGCAGAGCTAGACGCCGCTAAAGGGGATGTGCAGTGTCGCTTCGTCGTTGGTCGATGTTGGCCCGTGTGCCCCGATCTGGGAGCATGTCGCATGCGCACGCGGCCGGGTGGCGATCCTCGCCGTGAGCGCCCCCAAAGGCAAAGCGCTGATGCGTCCTGCGTCCGGCCGCGATAGGGCCGCGCTCGGCATTGTCGTCGGTGCAGCGCTCGCCGGCAGCTTCGACCTGATATTCGCGTTCTGGTTTTTCGGCGCACGCGGGCGCAGTCCGACATGGATCCTGCAGTCGATCGCGGCAGGCTGGATGGGAGAGTCTGCGTTCAGCGGCGGCATGCCGGCCGCGCTGCTCGGCCTTGTCTCGCACTTCTCCATCCTGCTTGTTGCCGCTGCCATTTTCTACGCCGCAAGCCGACGTTTGAAGCTCTTGGGCGACCACGCAGTCGTTGCCGGTCTGCTGTTCGGCGTCGCGATCTACGTTGTCATGAATTTTGTCGTCATCCCGGTATCCGCATTTCCCTATCGTCCCTTGCATCCGATGCGTGCGGTGCTGCCGATGCTCGCCGCACACATGCTGCTGGTCGGCTTGCCGATCGCGCTCGCGGTACGCTACATCGGCCTACGCCGCCACGACAGATTCTAAACGGAGGAAGCGCGTGGCGCTGGCATGGGCGAGAACTCGGAGGGCGCGTCTTGAACGCATCGATGCCGACCCGTGGCGGCAGCGCGTGCATCGCCGGGCGACGTCGCGCGCATCGATGCACTCGAATGGGACGTGCCGACGCGAGGTACCGTGTTCGGTACACTGCTCAATACGTACAGGCGCATCGGCGCCCTCGCCGACGCCGTTCACGCGCCACCGTACCTGGGCCACCGCAGTCACCGGTGCTGTATGTCAAGCCGGCAAACACGTGGACGCCTTGCGGTGACGAGCGTACCGATGCCCGCCAGCCTCAAGGCGGTGGACATCGGCGCGACGCTCGGCGTGGTCATCGGCACGGTCGCGCTCCCGCGTGCGCCGGAACGCGCGCTCGACCAGTCGCAGGTTACACCGTCGTCGATCGATTGGTCCGAGCCGCACGCCGACGTCGTCGAGCCGGCGATTCGACAGCGCTGCCGCGACGGCTTCTGCGCCATCGGACCATGGGTGATCGCGCGCGACGAAGTGTCCGTACCGGACGCGCTCGCCGTGCGGTACCTACGTCAATGCGAGTGCGTTCGATCGACTCGACGAGCACCGCCGAGTGCCTCCGTCCGTCGCGCAACTGATCGCCGACATCACCGAGTTCATGACGCTGACGGCAGGGGACGTGCTGCTCACCGGAATCGCGTGGCCGCCGGCGCAGGCTCGCGCCGGCGATCGCGTACGGGTGACGATCGGACGGCGTCGGATCTCTCGAGAACCTGCTCGTCGCCGAGCCGCGCGCGTGAAGCGGGCCGGGTCGCGTGGATGGGCGCGGTCCACGATGCGGTCGAGGCCGCGGGACGTGTAACTCGCCGATGGTCGCAGGCGTCGAGGAAGAACGAGGTCGTGTGGCTGCCGCCGCTGCCGCCTGACCGAGCGCCCGCGCACGTATTTGCGGTGTCGACTCAACTACGTCGATCGTGCGAAGGAACTCACGGTCAAGGCGCCGGACGGAGCCGGTCGTTTATTCTGAAAGGCATCGAATTCGCTGGTCGGTCATCGCGCTCAGACGCTGCGCCCGCCGACGTGACCTACATGCACCACGAATGCGAGCTCGCCGTCGTCATCGGTCGCAGCGCGCGCAGGGTGACCCGCGCCGATGCCTATGACTACGTCGGCGGGCTACACCGTCGCCAACGACTATGCGATACGCGACTACCTGGAGAACTACTATCGCCCCAATTTCCGCGTCAAAAGTCGCGACGCCGCACGCCGATCGGCCCGTGGCTGGTCGATGCTGGCGACGTGCGCAATCCGATGAACCTGCGGCTGACGACGTCGGTCAATGGCGCCATCATGCAGCGCAGTAGCACTGCCGACATGGTCTTCGACGTTGCCTTTCTGATCGCGCATCTTTCCGCTTTCATGACGCTGTCGCCGGGCGATGTCATTCTCACCGGCGCCGCCCGAGGCGTGGCCGGGCGTGCACGCAGGCGATGAGGTCGTATCCGAGATCGGCGGCATCGGTCGTCTGGTGAATACAATCGTTGGCACGAGCAACGTCCGTCGTGAGCGTCTCGCCGCGGCCGCCCAAAGGAGCTCGCCCGCCGCAGGGGGAATCGCCGGAGCGGCTTCGGGGGGCAACATGTTGCATCGCGCCCCGGCGCCGCTCCGGTACTGCGCCCACGGCACGCGCCGCGCCGGGCGGGCGCTCGCGAGCGGCGTCGTCGAAGACGTCGCGATTCTCCGCCGAGGAGTGGCAGCGCGCGCGTGCAGCTCGCCGCCTGCTATCGCATCTTCGCGCAGCTCGGCTGGATCGAGCTGATCTACAACCACATCACGCTGCGCCTGCCGGGGCCGGAGAAGCATTTCCTGATCAATCCGTTCGGACTGCTCTACAGCGAGGTCACGCGCGTCGAACCTGGTGAAGATCGACCTCGACGGGCAACGTCATCGGCGCATCGCGCTGGCCGGTGAATCCGGCCGGCTTCACCATCCACGCCGCGATCCACGACGCGATCGCCGGCGCGCACTGCGTGATGCACACGCACACGACCGCGGGCATGGCGGTGGCGTGCGCGCAGGCGGGCTTGTCGATGAGCAACTTCTATTCGGCGCAGCTGCACGACAAGCTCGCCTACCACGACTTCGAGGGCATCACCGTGCATGCCGACGAAGGGCCGCGGCTGATACGCGCCATCGGCGACAGGCCGGCGGTGATCCTGCGCAACCACGGGCTGCTGGCGTGGGGCGATACCGTGCCGCGCACGTTCGCCGTCCTGTGGCTGCTCAACCGCGCGTGCGAGATCCAGATCGCGTCGACGTCGATGGGGCCTGTGATCGAGATTGCCGACGGCATCCAGCAGCAAGTGCGACGCGCGACTCGCTGCAGTTCAGCGCCGCGCTTCGGCGCGGGCCAGGACGTGTTCGACGCGCTGGTCGCGCGAGATCGATCGCATCGATCCGTCCTACAGGACCTGAACGCTCGATGAGGATCTGCATCTATCGGCGCCGGAGCGATCGGTGGCTTCATCGGGACGCGGCTCGCCGCGTCGGGCGACGATGTGTCGGCGGTCGCGCGCGGCGCCACCGCGCACCGCGCTGCGACAGCATGGCTGGCGACTGGAGATCGGCCGGTTCACTGACGACGGCGCCGGCGCGCGTTGCCTCCGCGGCCAGCGGAGCTGGGCGTGCAGGACCTCGTGGTCGTCGCGGTGAAGGGACCCGCGCTCGCGTCGGTCGCCGCGTCGATCGCGCCGCTGCTCGCACGCACAGACGACGGTCGTTCGACCGCGATGAACGGCGTCCCGTGGTGGTTCTTTCAGGGGTTCGGTGGCGAGCTGCGAGGGCATCGCGCTCGAGTCGATCGATCCCGGAAGGGCGTATCGCCGCGGCGATCCCGGCGCGCCACGTCGTCGGTTGCGTTGTCCACGCCGCGTGCACGACGCCGGAACCGGGACTGACCCGGCAACGCCGTCGGCAAGCGCCTGATCATCGGCGAGCCCGGCGGGGGTCGATCACCGCGCACGGCGGCGCTGGCGGCACTGCTGCGGCGCCGCCGGCTTCGACGTCGAGCTCTCGGAGTGCATCCAGCGCGACATCTGGTACAAGCTCTGGGGCAACATGACCATGAATCCGGTGTCGGCGCTGACCGGTGCGACCGGCGGACCGCGTGCTCGACGATGCGCTGGTCAACGGGTTCTGCTGCGCGGTGATGCGCGAGGCGCAGGCGATCGGCGCGCGCATCGGCTGCGCCATCGCCGAGACGCGGCGAGCAGCGCCACGTCGTTACGCGCAAGCTCGGCGCGTTCAAGACTTCGATGCTGCAGGATGTCGAGGCGCAGCGTCCGGTGGAGATCGACGTGCTGCTCTCAGCGCCGCGCGAGATCGGCGACGCGCTGGGCATGCCTACGCCGTACATGGATGCGCTGCTGGGACTCGCGCGCTTGCACGCGCAGACGCTCGGACTGTATCCGCGCTGAGGCGACCCGACCGGCCGGTCGGTTTCCGCGAGCACTGGCGAGGGCGTAGAACCTACAATCGGCGCGATTCCAGCTCGCCGTCGTCGCGTTTTCATTCCTGTGCGCGCTGCCACCAGGAAATTCGCATGATACGCACAAGACAATTCGCCTCGCACGCCGACCTCGAAGAAAAAAAGGTCAGCTTCGACAAGCTCTCCGACGCACGCCTACGCGTACACCGCCGAAGGCGATCCCAATACCGGCATCGTCATCGGCGACGACGCGGTGATGGTCATCGATACGCAGGCGACGCCGGTGATGGCGCAGGACGTGATCCGCCGCATCCGCGAGGTCACCGACAAGCCGATCAGCTATGTCGTGCTCTCGCACTATCACGCGGTGCGCGTGCTCGGGCGCGTCGGGCTACCAGCCTGAGCACGTCATCGCCAGCCGCGACACCTACGACCTGATCGTCGAGCGCGGCGAAGCCGACATGAAAAGCGAGATCGAGCGCTTTCCGCGCCTGTTTCGCGCGGTCGAATCGGTGCCCGGACTGACGTGGCCGACGCTCGTGTTCGAAGAGCGCATGACGCTGTGGCTGGGCAAGCTGCAGGTCGAGATCATGCAACTCGGCCGCGGCCACACCAAGGGCGACACCGTCGTCTGGCTGCCGCAGCGAGAAGATCCTGTTCTCGGGCGATCTGGTCGAGTACGGCGCGACGCCGTACACCGGCGACGCGTATCTCACCGACTGGCCGGCGACGCTGGATGCCGTGGCCGCGCTCAAGCCCGAAAAGCTCGTGCCCGGTCGCGGCGCGTCGCTGATGGATCGCCAGCGCGGTCAAGGCCGGCCTCGACGGCACGCGCGCCTTCATCACGCGAGATGTTCGGCGCGGTGCAAGCAGGGCGCGGCCGCGGGCAAGGACCTGCGCACGGTCTACCGCGAGACCTACGCAGCGCTCAAGCCGAAGTTCGGCGCACTGGGTGATTTTCGACCATTGCCTGCCCTTCGACGTGACGCGCGCGTACGACGAAGCGACCCAGTATCGCGACCCGCGCATCTGGACCGCGCAGCGCGACAAGGAGATGTGGGAGGCCTGGAGGGGTGAGTGCGGTGAAGACCTACACCAATCCCGTCTACCCGTACGTCAAGCCCGCCGATCTCGCCGGCGCGCCGCGACATTGGCCGGTGATCGTCGCCGGCGCCGGACCCGGTCGGCCTCGCCGCGGCGATCGATCTGGCGCAGCGCGGCATCGACGTGCTGGTGCTCGACGACGACGACACGGTGAGCGTCGGGCTCGCGCGCGATCTGCTGGTCCAAGCGCACGCTGGAAATCTTCGACCGCCTGGGCTGCGGCGAGCGGCATGGTGCAGAAAGGCGTGCGCTGGAACGTCGGACGCGTGTTCTTTCGCGACGAGGAGGTCTACCAGCTTCGACCTGCTGCCCGAGCCCGGCCACCGGCATCCCGGCATTCATCAACCTCCAGCAGTACTGGGTGGAGCAGTTCCTGGTCGAGCGCTGTCGGCGAGCTGCCGCAGGCGGAGCTGCGCTGGCGAACAAGGTCGTCGGCGTGACGCAGCAGACGGACCGCGTCGCGGTGCGCGTGGACACGCCCGACGGGGAATATCGTCGTCCACGCCGACTGGCTGATCGTCGCCGACGGCGCGCGCAGCCCGATCCGCAGCATGCTCGGGCCTGGACAGCGATGGGCAGGTATTTCGCGACCGCTTCCTGATCGCCGACATTCACATGAGCTCCGGATTTTCCCGCCGAGCGCTGGTTCTGGTTCGATCCGCCGTTTCATCGCAACCAGATCGGCGCTGCTGCATCGCCAGGCCGACGACGTCTGGCGCATCGATTTCCAGCTCGGCTGGGACGCCGATCCCGAGGAGGAAAAAAGGCCCGAGAACATCCTGCCGCGCCTGAAGGCCATGCTCGGCGAGGCGGCTCGATTCGAAATCGAGTGGGCGAGCGTGTATACCTTCCAATGCCGTCGCATGCGCTCGTTTCGCCATGCACGCGCGTTGTTCGCCGGCGACGCCGCACACCTGGTGTCGCCATTCGGCGCGCGCGGCGCCAACAGCGGCATCCAGGATGCCGACAACCTGGTGTGGAAGCTCGAGCTGGTGCTCGAGGAACTGGCGCCGCAGAGCCTGCTCGACACCTACGACGCCGAGCGTACGTACGCTGCCGACGAGAACCTTCGCGCTACGACGCGCAGCACCGATTTCATCACGCCAAAAGGCGCCGCGAGCCGCACGCTCCGCGACGCCGTGCTGGCGCTCGCCAAGCGCCACGCCTTCGCGCGAGGCTGGTCAACAGTGGACGGCTTTCCGTGCCTGCGGTGCTCGGCGCGTCTAAGCTCAATACGCCGGACCTCGCGGGCGATGTCTTCGCGACGTCGATGGTGCCGGGTGCGTGCGCCGCCGATGCTCCGGTGATCAGTGCCCGCGGGGATTGGCTGCTCGCGCACCTGCGCGCGGGCTTCACGCTGCTCACCTTCGGAATGCCCATCGCCAGCGAAGCGATCGCCGCGCTTGCGGACGATCCCATCGGATGCACCGTGGTTCAGGTCGGCAGCGATAATGGCGTCGTCGATCGCGACGGCTTGCTGGCGCGGCGCTACGACGCCAGGCCGGGCACGTGCTACCTGTTTCGCCCTGATCAGCACGTGTGCGCGCGCTGGCGCGCCTTCGACCTCCGCCGCGTGCGCGCTGCGATCACCCGCGCAAGCGCCAACGTCGACGTGGCGATGAGCCTGGAAGCGGCATGAGCGCCGCCGGGGTGCGCCAAGGTGTGGAGGTCCCATGACCGGCAACGACTCCGACCTCAATCTCGAACCGAACCTGAGCGCACCGGATGACTTCTACCAGGACCTTGTCGACGCGCATCGCGACCTGAGCGAACCCCAAAGCTCGCTGCTCAACGCCAAGCTAATCTTGCTGCTCGCCAATCACATCGGGGATCCGCGTGTTCTGCGCGCGGCGGTTGCCGCCGCGCGCCAGGACATCGGCGCGACAACATCCTCCGGCGTCGACGGCGGCAGCTGAGTTCACGGTGTAGACGACCCTATGAAGACGAAGACCGATCCATGCGTGGCGGTCGCCGCGCAGCCAGGCACCGGCAGTGCTGCGCTGTATCAATCCGGCTTCGGCAACGAATTCGCGACGGAGGCGTTGCCCGGCGCACTGCCGGTCGGACAGAATTCACCGCAGCGCGCGCCCTACGGCCTCTACGCGGAGCAATTGTCGGGCACCGCCTTCACCGCGCCGCGCGCCGCCAATCGCCGCTCGTGGCTGTATCGCATCCGTCCGTCGGCCGTGCATGAGCCCTTTCGCATGATCGGCAACGGCGGGATCGAGAGCCGCTTCGACACTACCCCGACGCCGCCGAACCAGTTACGCTGGGATCCGCCGCCGATTCCACAAGAACCTACCGATTTCATCGACGGCCTGGTCACCATGGCCGGCAACGGCGACCCAGCGGCAATGACCGGCTGCGGCATACACGTGTATGTCGCCAACCGTTCCATGGCCGGTCGCTTTTTCTACGATGCCGACGGCGAGCTGTTGATCGTTCCCCAGCAGGGCCGTCTCGATTTGGCCACCGAGCTCGGGCGTCTCATTGTCGAGCCGCAGGAGATCGCCGTGATACCACGAGGCGTGCGTTTCCGCGTGGAACTCGTCGATGGCGCGGCTCGCGGCTACGTATGCGAGAACTACGGTGCCCATCTGCGCCTGCCGGACCTCGGTCCGATCGGTTCCAACGGACTCGCCAATGCGCGCGATTTCCTGACACCGCACGCGTGGTACGAGGACCGCGAGGGCGATTTCACGCTCGTCGCCAAGTTCATGGGCAATCTATGGGCCGCCCGCATCGATCACTCGCCACTGGATGTCGTTGCTTGGCACGGTAACAACGCGCCGTACAAATACGACTTGCGACGCTTCAACGCCATTGGCTCGATCAGCTACGACCACCCCGATCCGTCGATTTTCCTGGTGCTGCACTCGCCCAGCGACACTCCCGGCGTCGACACGATCGACTTCGTGATTTTTCCGCCGCGCATCCTGGCGATGGAGCACACCTTTCGCCCGCCCTGGTTCCACCGCAACGTTGCGAGCGAGTTCATGGGGCTTGTACATGGTGCGTACGACGCCAAGGCGGAAGGCTTCCGGCCCGGCGGTGCGAGCCTGCACAATTGCATGAGCGGGCATGGGCCCGATGCGGATACCTTCGTCCGCGCGAGCGCCGCGGATTTGTCGCTGCCCTCGCGCATCACAGACACCATGGCGTTCATGTTCGAAACGCGCAACGTCATACGCCCGACCCGCTTCGCGCTCGAGTCAGCGCAGCTGCAGCACGAATACTATCGCTGCTGGCAGGACCTGCCGAAGGGGTTCGACCCGACCCGGTGCTGATTCGCCAGGCGGAGCACTCGAGCCTCATCCGGCACGCCCGTGCCGTCGTTCCTACTCGGTGTTGTTCGCAGGAGCGCGGTTGTTTCCAATCGTAGCCAGGGGCGTACCCGCCCTGGACATCCGCGTCACTTGAAGGTATCCGCGCCGGCCTTCGAAACGGTCGCGTCCTGAGCGCCGGTGCCGCCGCTGGTCCCGATGCCGCCGATGATCTTGCCACCTTCGTTGATCGGGAGGCCACCGTCCGCGCCGATCATGCCGTCGAGCGTGGCGACATACGGGTGACCGCTTTCCATCGCGTCGAAGAAAGTCTTGGTCGGGCGCCGGAATATCGCTGCCGTACGCGCCTTGTGCTCGGCGATCTTGGTCGACGAGTAGGCGCTCCCGTCCATTTTCACGAGATGGACCAGGTCGCCCGCCGGGTCCACCACGGCGATCGCCATCTTCCAATTGCGCCGCTTGGCCTCGGCCATCGCGGCTTCCACGACCTGCTTCGCGCGTTCCAGCGAAATGGGTGCTCCGTAGGGGATGTCGAATGGCATGGCATCGGGTACCGGGGCAGGAGCGGGTGCAGGCGCGGGCGCCTGAGCTTTCAATGGCGCGACGAGCATGAAGCCCGCGAACAGCGTGATTGCGTACAGTGAGACCTTGTGCACGGCGATTCCTCCTTGTTAGCATCGTTTGTATCGGCAGCGCGGGTGCGCGCGGTGCTTTTATACTTCGACTTCTGGGGTTCACATGGCGATCCGGTCGCGCGCCTTTGCACTGCTGGTAATTTTACTTCCGCTGCTTGCGGGCTGCGCTTCGACTTCGCTGCAGTCGGCCTGGTACGACAGCACCTACGACGGGCAGCCATTCAAGCGCATCCTTGTCGTCGGCGTGACCGGCGGCCTCACCGACCGCCTTGTGTTCGACGACATGTTCGCGCAAATGCTCAACAGCGCCGGAGTGCAGGGTATTCCAGGCTACCGGTTTATCGACAACGCGCCATCGGCGACCGAAGCCGAGTTAACCGCCGGGGTTGCTCAGTCGGGCGCCGACGGACTACTACTGGTCCGGCTGCTGGGCGTCGATACCAGGGCGCAGGTCCAGACGACCATGGTGCCCGGGATGTATGCGGCACCCTTCGGCGGCCCGTTCGGATACCCGATGGGGATGCCGGGGTTCTTCGGGTCGTGGGGGTCCGTGTGGTACGCCGCGCCCGATGTGCTGCTGTATCAGGTGGCGAATGTCGAGGCGACGCTGTTTGACGGCAAGACGCACCGTCCGATCTGGTCGGCGACGACGAAGACCGTCAATCCCACCTCGGTCGCTGCCGAGACCCCGGGCTACGCCAAGCTCGTCATCGGCCAGCTCAGCGCCCGCGGTTTGCTCGCGAACAGCAAGTAGGGGCCGCTACAAGAGCGGGCTGAGCAGTCGCGCTAGGTTCTCCGCGACCTTGCGCCGCAGCGGGCGTCTTTCCCACGTCGCCGGTTCCAGTATCTCGCCTTCGCGCATGTAGCGCGCCTGTTCTTGCGCAAGCTGCGCGCAGACGCCACGATCGTAGAGCAGCACGACGATCTCGGCGTTGAGCGCGAAAGAGCGTATGTCCAGGTTCGACGATCCGATCCACGCCATTTCGTCGTCGATGGACACGTGCTTCGCGTGCAAAAAACGCTTGCCGTAGCAGCAGATGCGAATGCCGTAGCTCATCATGTCCTCGTAGTACGAGCGCTGCGCCAGACACACGAGGATCTGGTCCATCTGTTTCGGCACGACCAGCGTGACTTCGACGCCGCGCAGCACCGCGGTCTGGAGCGCCTGCAACAGCGCCTCGTCGGGAATGAGATACGGCATGGTGATGACCAGGCGATGGTTTGCGGCGTGGATAAGCGACACGATCAGGCGTTGGTTGTTCTCGCGCGGATAGCCGGGGCCGCTGGGCAACGCCTGCACCGCGATGCTGCCGGCGACGCAGGGGTCGGGAAAGTAGCGCGTATCGCCCAGGAATTCCCCGGTCTCGAAGAACCAGTCCCTGGCGAATACCGCCTGCAATGGCAGGGCGATGGGGCCCACGAGACGGATATTGAGCTCCTCGTAGTCGAGGCCCGGCTTGAACGTCGCGTCGACGATGTTCTGCGATCCCGTGTACGTGATCGTGCCGTCGATCACCGCGATTTTGCGATGATTGCGCAAGTCGATGCGTCCGGTCTTGCGTCGGAAGAATCCGACCGGCAAGGTCTCCTCGGCGAGGATGCCGCGCTTCTGCAGGTCCGGCAGCAGCCGCTGGAACTCGGGGCGCGAGCCCAGCGAGTCTGCCAGAACACGGCAGACGAGCCCGCGCTCGACCGCGCGTGCCAGCGCGTCGACTACGCGTCCCGCCGTCGCGTCGTCGCCGAAGATGTAGTAGAGCAGGTGGACGTGATCGGTCGCAGCGTCGATGTCGGCGACGAGGCGGTCGATGGTACCGTCGTAGTCGGCCAGGATCTCGGCGCTGTTGCCGCCGAGTATCGGAAACTGCCCGAGGTTCTCGGCGAGGCGCACGCAATGCTCCATTTCCGCACCGACATCCGGATGGAAGATATTCGGATCACGCGCGAGGCGCTCGTAGGTAGGCCGCGCGAGCTTGTCGAATTCCGCGCTGCGCTCGGCGCGCCATTCGGGCAATGACGGGCGCCCGATAAGCAGGTAGAGCAGGACGCCGATGGCGGGTTCGAAGAAAATCAGCAGGAGCCAGCCCTTCGCGGCTTCCGGCGAGCGCCGGAAAGGAACGATGATCACCATCGCCAGGCGCGCAACCCACTCCGCAGCGATGTAGACGTTCAGCCAGAAGCCGGGGTCGCGCAGGATCGAAGGCAATTCGGTGGCGCCCTGATTGAAACGCGCCATTCTACTCAAAGTGCCGCTGCTACGGCGGCGGGTGCGGTGATTTCCGCTATCATTGCTTGCCTTCTGATCGTCGCGATGACCCGCTCCCACTCTCCTTCCGCGGCGCGCATGCTCGAGCGCTGCGAAGAGCTTGCGCGCTGCTCGGAGCAGCCCGATGCATTGACGCGCGTGTATCTCTCGCCACAGCAACGTGCCGCCAACGCGCTGGTGCTCTCGTGGATGGCCGATGCCGGAATGAGTGCGCGGCTCGATGCGGTGGGCAACGTCGTCGGCCGTTACGAAGGCGAGCGCGCTTGGCCTGCCGTGCCTCATGCTGGGGTCGCACCTGGATACCGTGCGTGACGCCGGCAAGTACGACGGCATGCTGGGTGTTATCGCCGGGATCGAGTGCGTCGCCGTGCTCAACGCGCGCGGGAGGCGGCTGCCGTTTGCCGTCGAGGTCGTCGGCTTCGCGGACGAGGAAGGCGTGCGCTTCAATGCGACGCTGCTTGGCAGCCGCGCCGTAGCCGGCACCTTCGATGCTGCCAACCTCGATCGCACCGACGCCGAAGGCAGGACCATGCGCGAGGCCATGCGCGATTTTGGGCTCGCACCGGACGCAGTTGCCGTCGCTGCACGGACGCGAGCGGAGATACTCGCGTACGCCGAGCTGCACATCGAGCAAGGGCCCGTGCTCGAGGATGAGGGTCTTGCTGTCGGTGTGGTCACCGCCATCAACGGCGGCAACCGTTTTGCCGTCGAGATTGCGGGCATGGCAGGACACGCCGGCACCGTACCGATGCACCTTCGTCGCGACGCGCTCGCCGCGGCCGCGGACTGCGTGCTGGCCGTCGAACGCATCGCCCGTTCCGAACCAGAACTGGTCGGCACGGTCGGCAAGATCGAGGCGCTGCCCGGTGCGATCAACGTGATTCCAGGGCGCGTGCGCCTTTCTCTGGACGTGCGCGCACCAACCGACACGCAGCGCCTGCACGCCGTCGCTGCGATACGGGCAGCCTTCAGCGAGATCGCCGCGCGTCGGCGGGTCGAGCTCGACGTCAAGCCGGTGTGGGAGGCAAGGACCGCCTCCTGCGCGCCTTGGCTGCAGGAACAGATTGCATCGGCGATCGAACGCGAAGGCCTTCCGGTACGGCGCCTGCCCTCGGGGGCAGGACACGACGGCATGGCGATGATCGCAATCGCCGATATCGGCATGCTGTTCATGCGCTGCAAGGGCGGTATCAGCCACAATCCTGCGGAGGCGATCACGGAAGGCGACGCCGACGTCGCCGTGCGCGTCTTCCTGCGCTTCATCGAAAATTTTCGGCCGCACGGGTGAACAATGCCGGACGCGCGCGCAAGCATTCACGCCTGGCTCGCGCGCCACCGCGAGCAGGAGACACGTTTCCTCGCGGAGCTCGTGAAGGTCCCGTCCGACAATCCGCCGGGCGACTGCGCCGCACATGCAGCGCGCGCTGCAACGTTGCTCGAAGCACTGGGCTTCGCCGTCGCGCGCCACGCCGTACCAGACGCGCTGGTGCACGAGAACGGCATGAAGAGCTGCGTGAACCTTCTGGTACGCGAGCGTTTCGGTGCCGGTCCGACCATCGCCTGCAACGCGCATGGCGACGTCGTTCCCCCGGGCACCGGCTGGACCACCGACCCCTACGGCGCCGAGGTCCGTGACGGCCGCATGTACGGCCGTGGCGTCGCTGTCTCCAAGTCCGACTTCGCGACATACGCCTTCGCGCTGCTCGCACTGAAGGCAGCGGTCGCGGAAGGCACGTCGCTCGCCGGCTCGGTCGAATTGCACTTCACTTACGACGAGGAGGTCGGCGGCGCGATCGGTCCGGCGTGGCTGCTCTCACAACAATTGAGCCGGCCCGACTACGCGCTTTCGGCCGGGTTCACCTACGGCGTGACCACCGCACACAATGGTTGCTTGCACCTCGAGGTCGAAGTGCTGGGCAAGTCCGGACACGCTGCAGAGCCGGAAAAGGGCGCTGACGCGCTCGAGGCCGCGAACGGCATACTCGCGGATCTCTATGCACTGCGCAAGACGTATCCCGCGATTCGCTCTCAGACCAAGGGCATCACCGCCCCGACGCTGGTGGTGGGGCTCATCGATGGCGGCGTCAACACCAACGTTGTCCCCGACCGCGTCGTGTTCCGCCTCGATCGGCGCATCATTCCGGAGGAAAGGCCGGACCAGGTCGAGTCCGCACTCACGCGTGCCATCCACGATTCAGGCGGCGAGATGCCCCGGCATTGCGGTCAACGTCCGTCGCATCCTGCTTGCGCTGCCGTTCGTGCCGATTCCCGGGCAGGAAAAATTGGTCGCGGCGCTGCAGCACAATGCCCGAGGGGTGCTCGGCGAAGACATCGAGGCGCACGGCGTGCCGTTATATACCGATGCGCGTCATTACAGCGCCGCCGGCGTGCCGACCGTGCTCTATGGGGCCGGCCCGCGCACGCTCGTCGAAGCCAACGGTCACCGCGCCGACGAGAATCTCAGGCTCGACGACCTGTACAAGGCCACCGAAGTCGTCGCGCTCGCGCTCTGCGAGCTGCTGACCCCGATCGGAGCGCGCGCCTGAATTGCCCGTCCTTCTGTCGCCCCGGCGCAGGCCGGGGCCCAAGTTGCGTTTTTATCGCGCCGGCTGGCGGGCGGAGCGCTGCGGCGTGTTTGGTCGCCGTTTATTTTACTGAGTTTACTCACTTGGTCAATATGAGCTTTCCCAACCGTGTCTGTCGCAGAAAGTAGACCGTTTCATTGTGCAGGATGGCGAGCTGCGATCGGCCCGCGAGCAATGTCGCGCTGTGGATCATGCGCGGAGCATTCTCCGGCGCGAACTTGGCCGCGACCGATTCCGGAGCGGCGACGCACCCGAGATCGGCATGCGGCGGTCGCTCAGCTCGCATCGCCCATCGCCGATTGCTGGTAGTTGGCTATGCCGATCTTGCCGATCAGCTCGAGCTGCGTTTCCAGCCAGTCGATATGATCTTCTTCGGACGCGAGAATGCTGCGGAACAGATCGCGGCTCACGTAGTCGCCCAGGGATTCGCAGTCGGCGATAGCAGATTTGAGAGCCGGATGCGCGGTCAGCTCGAGCTTGAGGTCGCACGCGAGCGCCTCCTGAACGTTCTCTCCGACGAGCAACTTGTGCAGGTCCTGCAAGTTGGGCAGCCCCTCGAGGAACAGGATGCGCTCCATGAGGCTGTCGGCATGCTTCATCTCGTCGATAGATGCCTTGCGCTCCATCTCGCCAAGGCGCTTGAAGCCCCAGTGCTCGAACATCTTGGCGTGCAGGAAGTACTGATCGATCGCGGTCAACTCGTTGGTCAGTACCGCGTTCAGGTGCGCGACGACCTTGGCGTTGCCTTTCATGCCGGCGATGCCTGCGGCGTCACGGCACATTGGCCGGCGCAGCCGGTCATCTTCGCAACGGTCTCAAGCAGTAGCGATTTGGCGCACGAGGTGCAGCGTCCGCAGCCCAGTCCAACGCCCAGCGCGTTGGCGAGGTCCTCAGGCGAGCGCGCGCCGGATTCCGCGGCCTGGACGATCTGGCGTTCGGTGATGGCGTTGCACAAGCAAATGTACATGCGAATGCGTCCGTCGGAGGCCGACAGCGAACAATAATGAGAATGGTTCGCATTTTATGCTGGACCGGCATCTGAATGCAAGCCTCGCTCCGCACACCGCCGGGTGCGCCCATGCGGCGCAGCGCTGCCCCGACGAGGCTGCACCGTTACCGCAATTGACCTATAAGTCAATGAAACATAACTGAAAGATAACGGCTAACCACCAATTTCCCACCGTCTGGCGGGGCGCGCCGAACGGCGACGCCACCACCGCCACAGCGCCCAAGGCAGTCCGATCACGGTCAGCGCCGCCCAGACCTCGAGCGCACGCTCCCCCCGCGGACGTGGGCTGGGCAGTAGATCGGCGTCGTGCAGCCGGGCGGGAAACGGTCGCGGCGGCAACGGAATGATCTGGGCCTGCTCGGGATCGGAGGGAACACGTGCGATGTACTCCCATGCCGTGACGGCTGGAGCATTGCCCCAGGTACGCGACGAGGGTAGCTGTGGGATGCGCAGAAAGACGAGCGCCTCAAGGTCCTGCGCAAGCATCGTTTCCAGCGTGTTCGCGCGTCGTCGCAGGCTACCCCGTGCCATCGCCAGCAAGTCGGCGGCGATGGTCTCGAACGCCACGCCAGGAAAAAGGCGTTCGCGATCCTCGGTAAGGTAGTCGTAAGTCTGCATCGCCTTGCCGATGCTGCGCTCCTGGATCGCGAACCAGGGCAGGCCGACCGCCGCGAGCGCGCGGCTGGTCGGCCCGACATGCGGAACCCGCCAACCCAGCGCGCGCAGCGCGTCGACGCTGATGCCGGCGCAATTCATGCTAGCGTGGTCGTACTCGAGTTGATGGCGGTAGAACTGATTGTAGACACGTCCGAGTGCGCTCTGGATGAATGCGGCAACGCGCTCGCTCGCGAGTATTGCAACGACGAGATATGACGGCCGGTACCACGCCTGCCCGCTGTTCAAGTCCGCAAGATAGTTGTCCAACGGTACCGGCGCCGCGAGAATCCCCTTCTCGCTGTACGAGGCGAGCGAGTAGAAATTGCTCGCCATCCAGTTGCCGATCGCTCCGTTTTCAGCGACCCACCCGGTGACGACGGCGAAGTGACCGCCGTGGGCTTCATCGTCGTCTCCTTGCGCGCCGTTGAGCATGACGGCGAGTACCGCCTTGCCGCCCCAATCGCGCCCCGCCGGCGATCGTTCCCAAAGCACGGTCGAAAAGAAGGGGGCCTGCGCGCCCCCTTGCGCTTGCTCGCGCACCAGTCGACGCATGGCGCGTGGCGTCGCTGCGACGTTGCGCACCGTGGCCCGCCCGTCGAGGCGGAAGTGCTCGGGCCACAGGGTGCGGGCGACGAAGTGCCCGCCGATCGCCACGCCGCGTGCGGTCAAGGCGCCTTGCGCAAGAAACGCATACGACGAAGCATCGAGCCACGAGCGGTTGAGCGCCAGCTTGGGTGCCAGGCGGAGCGGGGACGACACGCCGCCAGCATGCAAGGTGGCGCCGTCGGCGCTGATGCGTGCGCCATGCATGACCTCGGGGGCGGCAATCCAAACGAGTGGTGGATAGTCCGTGCTGCCACTCCCGCCCGGCGCGTGCGTGCTGGCCCATGCTGCGACGTCGTCCGCGGCACGCATGCCGTGCGAAAACCCGGCGACCGCGACGCCCGAGCGAGGTAGCGCCACGACTTCGTCGTCGAAGTACCACAGTGCCTGTGGAATGGCGGTACCCGGACGATGCGGGCTTGTAGAAATTACAAAATCACGTGCCGGATACAAGCCGATTTTTCCGTCCGCGTCGGCGCCGCGCAGGGGCAAGTTCGAGCCTAGCACGGGGCGGCCGAGTGACTTCCAGCCGAATGCCTGCGTACGGACGCGCAGGCATCGATCTTGCACAGCGCCAGCATGCGCACGATGGGGTATCGCCGGCAGCCGCTGCATGCGATGATGCCAACGTGCGCGTCCGCTCGCAGGACAGCCGGTCGTGCACGGTCGGGATCGCCGGTAAGTTTCTCCGCGCTGTAACGACAACCCAACATAAGCTCGCGACACTACCCGAAATCGTACCGTCCGCGCCAACTCGGCGCGAGCCCCGCTTACAGGAAACCGCCATGTCTGCTTACGCCGCGAACCTGCACCGGATCAACGAACGTACGATGCGTGACGGGGTCACGCTGCTTAATCGCCTCGACCTCGATCTGCCGGAAGAACGGGCGGCGCTGCACGAGGGATTGTTTGCGACACCGGCTCGCATATCGCCGAAGTACTTCTACGATGCGTTGGGCTGCGCGCTCTTCGACGCGATCTGTGCCTTGCCGGAGTACTATCCGACGCGCACCGAGCACTCTATCCTCGCCGGTCATAGCGATGAAATCGCACGCGTTGTCGGCAGACGCAAGCAATTCGTGGACCTCGGCGCGGGCGACTGCACCAAGGCCGCGCTGCTGCTGCCTGCGCTCGCGCCACGGCGGTATGTCGCCGTCGATATCGCCGAGGCGGCTATCGGCCCGGCGCTTGCACGTATGGCTCCGAAGTTTCCCGCCAGCACGCTGATCGGCGTGGTCACTGATTTCTCGCACCGGCTGGATCTCGATGGAGCGATCGACGGCGGAAGCGTGACATTTTTCTTCCCGGGATCGTCCGTCGGCAACTTTCCTCCCGAGCAGGCGCTCGAATTCCTGCGCCAGGTGCGTGCGCGCTGCGCCGTTGGCAGCGGCCTGCTGATCGGGGTCGACACCAAGAAGGACCGCGCCCGCCTCGAAGCGGCCTATGACGATGCGTTGGGCGTGACCGCTGCATTCAATCGCAACATACTGCGACACGTGAACGCAGTGGCTGGCTGCGACTTCGATCCAGCGACCTTTGCCCACGTCGCCTTCTACAACTCGGCGTTCGGACGCATCGAGATATACCTCGAGGCGCGATACGCGCTGCACGTGCAGACCGCTATCGGCGTTCGCAGATTCGCAAGAGGCGAGCGCATCCACACGGAGTACTCGTACAAATATGCGCCGCATGAATTCACGGCGCTCCTCGAAGCCGCGGGCTTCGCCGACGCAACGCTGTGGCAGGACGCGCGCGGCGATTTTGCCGTGTACTACGCGCGCTAGGCCCGCCGCGGCTGTCTGGCGCGGCGGCCGTTGCCCGCTCCGTTCGGGCCCGCGACGGTAGGGTGTGTCGCAGTGCCGCGGCGCGCTGCCATCAGTTGGCGCGCTGCTCGATGATCTCTGCAAGAACATCAGCTGCGCGCGCGCATTGCGCCGCCGTGACGTCGAGGTGAGTGACGGCGCGAACGGTACGCGGACCGAACGCGAAGATGAGCACGCCGCGTTCCCTCGCGGCAGCGACGACGCTGGCCGCGTCGGGGGCGCCTTCGCGCAGCCTGAATACCAGGATGTTGGTCTGCACGCTCGCCGTGTCGAGCTCGACGTTGGGGCATTGGGCAAGGCGTTGTGCGATGCTTCGCGCGTTGGCGTGATCGTCGGCCAGCCGCTCGATATTGTGTTCGACGGCATAGAGCCCTGCGGCGGCGAGCACGCCCGCCTGGCGCATTGCGCCACCGAGCATGCGCCGATGGCGTACCGCCGCGGCGATGACATCGCGCGACGCGGCCAGCACCGATCCGGCGGGTGCGCCCAATCCTTTCGACAGAGCCACCGACGCCAGATCGAAGGGCGCCGCCAAATCGGCAAGCGCACGCTTGCTCGCGACGGCGACGTTCCACAAGCGCGCGCCATCCAGGAACGACGCCAGGCCGTGCTGTTTCGCGGCGGCGCAAATGCGCACAATTTCTTCCTGCGGGAAGACGACACCGCCGGTGCGATTGTGCGTGTTCTCGATCTCCACCAGCGTCGTCGGCGGATAAATGACGTGCCCGCGCGGCTTGATCGCAGCGATCATTTCTTCCGCGGTGAACACACCGCGCGTGCCGATGTCGCTGAACTGCACGCCGGCATTGGCACCGCCGGCGCCCATTTCGTGCCACACGGCGTGCGATTCCCGGCTGACGATGACATCATCGCCGGGGCGCGTCAGCACACGCAGCGCAACCTGGTTAGCCATCGTCCCGGAAGGCACAAAGAGCGCAGCTTCCTTGCCGAGCATCGACGCGATCTGCTGTTGCAGCCTATTGACCGTCGGATCCTCGCCGTATTGGTCGTCGCCCACGGGCGCCGCGGCGATCGCTGCGCGCATAGCCTGCGACGGCCGCGTAACGGTGTCGGAGCGAAGGTCGATCGCTTCGAGGCTCTTCACTGTCGTCTGACTCACGTTTGCTCTCCTGCAAGTCCGTGCCAACCGCATGGTAATCCAGGAATAGCGTCATGCAGCAGCATCGGGCAGCCGAGCCACCTCGACCAGTGGCGCGCGGCCGTCCCGGCGAGGAGCGCGGTATGATGATCACCCTTCGAACATGCCGGAGCCAGAAATGATTGATTCAGATCGCGTGACGCTGTCGAGTGCTGCGCGACACCTTGTCGGCGTCGGAATCGCCGCGTGGCTCTGTGCGTGCGCGACGACGCCTGCGGAGGACTCACGTGCCGCGACGGACCGGGCGCAGGCCGTGGTCGCGAGCCCGGTGCGCACGGATCAGGACCGGCGTATGGACGCATCGCGTCACCCCGCGGAGTTCCTGCCGTTCACCCAGGTGAAGCCGGGCATGCAGGTGCTCGATATCGCGTCGGGCGGAGGCTACACTTCACAACTGCTCGCACTTGCGGTGGGACCGAACGGAACGCTTTGGGCGCAGGTACAGCAGCCCGGAGCCACGCTGACCAAGCGGCTCGCCGATCACCCGCAGGCGAACTTCGTACTCGTCGTGCGCAAGTTCGACGACCCCATTCCCGAGCAGGCACCACCGCTGGACCTCGTCACTCTCGTGCTCAACTATCACGATATCAGCTACCTGCCGGTCGATCGCGCAAAAATGAATCAGCGCGTGTACGCGGCGCTCAAGCCGGGGGGCCGCTATGTCATCGTCGACCATTCCGCCAAAGCGGGGACCGGCATCAGTGCCGGGAAAACGCTGCATCGAATCGACGAGGCGGTCGTTCTGGAGGAGGTCCGACAGGCAGGATTTGTGCTCGATGCCGAAGGTACGTTTCTGCGCAACCCCGCGGATACGCGCGAGGAGTCTTCCAACGAACCCAAGGTGCCGACCGATAAGTTCGCGCTGCGCTTCGTCAAGCCGCGTTGATCCGTTGGCTTTGTCCTCGGCGCGTCCGTAATTCGGACGCGCTTTGAAATACCGCGACGGCGCCGGCCTACGCGTCGCGGGCGAGCCGAATACCGGTGAACTGCCAGCGCGCCGATGCGGGGAAGAAATTGCGGTACGTGGCGCGGATGTGCGATTGCGGTGTCGCAAACGAACCACCGCGCAGGACGAACTGGTTGCACATGAACTTGCCGTTGTACTCGCCTACGGCACCCGGTGCAGGGCGGTAACCGGGATAGGGGGCGTAGGCACTCTGCGTCCATTCCCAGACGTCGCCGTAGAGTTGGGCGAGCGGGACGTCGGCGCCCGCGGGCGGCAGCGACAGCAGCGGCCCGCTTTCGAGAAAGTTGCCCTCGATCGCGCGGCCGCAAGACGCTGTTTCCCATTCGGATTCCGTCGGCAGCCGGGCGCGCGCCCAGCGCGCATAGGCGTCGGCTTCATACAAGCTGACGTTGCACACAGGAGCTGCGAGATCCAGTGCGTGCGTTCCACGCAGCGTGAACTGACCCCACGCCCCACCGAAGCGCCGCCAGTACTGCGGCGCCTCGATGCCCTGGGCAGCGACCCAGTCCCAGCCCTCCGAGAGCCACAGCTCCGGACGTCGATAGCCTTCGTCGGCGATGAAGGCGAGGAATTCGCCATTGTTGACCGGTCGGCTCGCCAGCGCGAACGCCTGCAGATAGACGCGATGGCGCGGTAACTCATTGTCGAATGCGAATGTATCGCCAGCGCTCCCGATTTCGACCAGCCCCGCTGGAAACTCGATCCACGCGGTCGGTGGTGCGGAACGCACGGATGCCGGCGCGTCGGCTGCGACATAGGCGGGTTGCAGCGGATTGCGCGAGAGCATATGCAGCACGTCCGTCAGGATCAGCTCCTGGTGCTGCTGCTCGTGGTTGAGTCCGAGCTCGACCAACGCCGCTACGTCGGCGGGGTGCGAGTCCAGTCGCTGCAACAACGCGTGCATCGCGGCGTCGACGCGCGTGCGATATGCCACCACTTCAGCACGCGATGGCCGCGACAGCAAGCCACGGTGTGGGCGTGGATGCCTATCACCGACGGTGTTGTAATAGGAGTTGAACAGCATCCTGAAGGCGCTATCAAACGCGCGGTAACCCGATGCGTGAGGCTCAAGGACAAAAGTCTCGAAGAACCAGCTGGTGTGCGCAAGATGCCACTTGACCGGACTGGCGTCGGGCATCGACTGGATCGCGCAGTCTTCGTCGGACAACGGCGAGGCAAGTGCGAGCGATTTTGCGCGGATCGCCGAATAGCGATCCTGCAAAGACGCACCGGTCGCGGCAGCGACTGGGACGACCGTCTGCAAGTGACGGGGCGGGGTCATCAAGAGCTTGTGACGGCTGGCGGTCGCAAAAGTTCGACTGAAGCGTCGCAGGAGCGTTGGGTTGCGCGTGCCGGTCGCTAGACGACGTCGACTTCTGCCGCGCCTTCGATGCATTCACCGATACACGCAGCCGCGGTGAAGCCTTGACGGTGGAAGAGCGCGAGGACTTCACTCACCGCATCGCCTGCACACGCCACGAGCAGCCCGCCAGAGGTCTGCGGATCGGTAAGCAGCGCACGCCGCGGTGCGTCGATGCGTTGCGACAAACGCACGGCGGTGCCATGACTCGCCCAATTGCGCTGCGAGGCGCCGGTGACGATGCCGTCCCGCGCGTAAGCCAGCGCGCCGCGCAACAGCGGCAGCGAATCGAAATCGATGCGCGCGCCAACCTGCGAACCGTGGCACACTTCGATCAGATGGCCGAGCAGACCGAAACCGGTGACGTCGGTTAACGCGTGCACGCCATCCATGACGCCAAGTGCGATGCCGGGGGTGTTGAGTTGCGTGCCGGTCGCGAGCATCGCTGCGTATTCGTCATCGGCGAGTTTTCCTTTCTTCAGCGCAGCACTGTAGATGCCGACACCCAGCGGTTTGCCTAGGATCAGCGCATCGCCGGGGCGCGCGCCGGCATTGCGCTTGATGCGCCGCGGGTGAACCTGGCCGATCGCGACCAAGCCGTAGATGGGCTCGACCGCATCGATGGTATGTCCCCCGGCGATGGGAATGCCGGCACGCGCGCATGTAGCCTCGCCGCCCTCGAGGACGCGGCGTATGGTCGCCACCGGAAGCCGGTCCACCGGCATGGCGACGATGGCCAGCGCGAACAGCGGCGTGCCACCCATGGCGTAGACATCGGATAGTGCGTTAGTGGCGGCGATGGCGCCGAAATCGTAGGGATCATCGACGATGGGCATGAAAAAATCCGTCGTCGCGACGATCGCCTGCTGCTCGTTGAGCTGATAGACCGCGGCGTCATCGGCAGTCTCGATGCCGACCAGCAATTGCTTGGGAATGACGCCCGGGGCGGTACGGGCAATGATCTCGCGCAGCGCCGCAGGCGCGATCTTGCAGCCGCAACCGCCACCGTGGCTGAACTGCGTCAGTCGCAAGGGTTTTTCCGCAACGGTATCCATCTCGCTGTCAGTTGGGGTGCACGGGGTCAAGGCGGCTATTCTACCCACGTATACGCGCGCCACGCCGGCGTATGATGGCGGCCACCCGGCTCAAAAAAACCCGTGCTGCCAAAGAGGACGATCGATGCCGCTATCTGCCGAAACACTGACGCGCTTCCGCCATGCCAGCGCCGCGACGCTGACCACGCAGCTGTTCAAGCGCGGGCTGCGCAACGTATGCATACAGGGCGTGTATCGCCTGAGCCGGCCGGGGCCGAACCTGGTCGGCGAGGCGTTCACCCTGCGCTATATCCCGGCGCGCGAGGACATCGATGTGGTGAGCGTGTTCGAGAATCCCGAGCATCCACAGCGCAAGGCCATCGAGACCGTGCCGCCCGGGCAGGTGCTGGTAATGGACTGTCGCAGGGACGCACGCGCCGCATCCGCCGGCAGCATCCTTCTTACGCGCCTGCTCGTGCGCGGTGCCGCGGGCGTGGTCACCGACGGCGGCCTGCGCGACAGCGAGGCGATCGCGACCATGGATTTCCCGGTGTATGCGTCCGGCGGCAGTGCGCCCCTGAATCTGGCGATACACCATGCCGTCGATCTCAATGTCGCGATCGGCTGCGGCGGTGTCGCTGTGTTCCCCGGTGATGTGATCGTCGGTGACGGCGAAGGCGTCGTCGTCGTGCCGCGGCACCTGGCCGACGACGTCGCACGCGACGCAGCAGAGCAGGAGATCGTGGAAGTGTTCGTACTGCAGGAGATCGCGGGAGGACGCGCGCTGCCCGGTACCTATCCGCCTAACGCGGAAACGCTGGCGCGCTATCGAGTCTGGCGCGAACAACGCGAGAAGCGCTGATCCGGTAGGTGCGAAGTCATTCGCACTCGCGTTGGGTAACGACCACCAGAGCCGATCGAATTCGGCCCTACGACTCGACGCGCCGCGTGTGCGCGACCAAGGAGGAAACGATGAGCGATGCAACGACTTTGGAGGCGATCACGCGAGGGAGCACCGCCCGGCGTTTCTGGCTTGTCGGAATGGTGGCGAGTGCCATCGCGCTCGCCGTGCCCGCTGCGCCCGCGAGCGCCGAGACTTCCGAGCTGCGCATCACCAAGCAGCCCTCGATCATCTACCTCCCGCTGGTGGTGATGGAGCAGAACAAACTGGTCGAAAAACATGCCAAGGCGGCGGGGCTCCATGACGTGAAAGTGCAGTGGGTCACTTTCAACAGTGGTGGCGCTGCTACCGACGCGCTGCTGTCGGGGAGCGTTGACCTGGTGACCAGCGGCGTATCCAATCTGCTGCTCTTGTGGGAGCGGACCAAGGGCGAAGTCAACGGCGTGACCAGCGTCGGCGGGCTGCCGATGCTGCTGGTCACGCGCGATCCCAACGTCAAGACGCTCAAGGATTTCACCGACAAGGACAAGATCGCGGTGCCGACCGTCAAGGTGTCGAGCCAGGCGATGGTGCTCAAAATGGCGCTGGAAAAGATGTACGGACCGGCGGCGCGCGATTCGCTCGACGCGATGACCGTGCAGCTCGGCCACCCCGACGCGATGATCGCGGTCGTGGGCGGCAGCAGCGAGGTCAACAGCCACTTCTCGGCGCCGCCGTATCAGGCCACGGAACTGAAGACGCCAGGCGTCCACCTGGGGCTTGATTCCAGCGATGTCTTTGGCGGTCCGGCGAGCAACGCGGTGGTATTCGGTACGAAAAAGTTCTACCAGGCCAACCCCAAGACCATTGCAGCGTTCGTGGCCGCGCTGGAAGAGGCCAATGCGTTCATCGCCAAGGATCCGGCCGCGGCGGCGAAACTCTATCTGGACGCGACCAAGGAGAAGTACAGCGTCGACGAAGTGGTGGCGATGATCAAGGCGCCGAACGTCGTCTACTCGACAACGCCCAACGCGACCATGGTCTTTGCCGACTTCATGTTCAAGACCGGACTGATCAAGACCCGCCCGGCGACGTGGAAAGAATTCTTTTTCCCTGTTGTCCACAATCTGCCCGGAACATGAAAATCCGGCGTTTGTTGTCGCTGCGGTGGTACATCCGGAACCTCTGTCCTAGTTATTGAAACAAAAGGGCTTTTCACCTTGTCCCCAGTGGCGTAGTATCGGCGCAACTTACGGGACGTGAACGGGTCGAACGCTTGGTTTGCAAGGTCAGGGAAACCGGGCTTCAAGGCGAAGAAATACACTCACCCGGTGCGTCCAACACGGAGGAGTTGTATTGAAGCCGACGGATATTTCGCAACCCGAATACTTTCACAAAGTCGTCGATTGCCAGTGGGCGTGTCCTGCGCACACGCCGGTACCCGAATACATCCGGTTGATCTCGGCGAGGCGTTACAGCGACGCCTACATGGTCAACTGGCAGTCCAACGTCTTTCCCGGAATCCTCGGCCGGACCTGCGATCGACCCTGTGAGCCGGCATGCCGACGCAGTCGTGTCGAGGACGGCGAGAACAGGACCGGCGCAAGCAAGCCCGAGCCGGTGGCCATCTGCCGGCTCAAGCGCGTCGCCGCCGATTTCAAGGATGACATCCGCGGGCTGCTGCCCAAGCGCGCGCCCTCGAACGGCAAGCGCATCGCGCTGGTGGGTGCCGGTCCGGCTTCGCTGACAGTCGCGCGCGACCTCGCGCCACTGGGCTACGAATGCGTGGTGTACGACGCCGATACGCGCGCTGGCGGCATGATCCGCAGCCAGATCCCCAAGTTCAGGCTGCCGGAATCGGTCATCGATGAGGAGGTGGGCTATGTGCTGGACATCGGCGTCGAATTTCGTGGCGGCACGCGTGTCGACAGCCTGAAGGCGCTGCTCGCGGAGGGCATCAACGGCAACGGCGGCGGTGGGGGCAGGAAGTACGACGCGATCTTCGTCGGCAGCGGCGCGCCGCGCGGACGCGATCTGAACATTCCCGGGCGCAAGGAGGCCGCGAAGAATATCCACATCGGCATCGACTGGTTGTCGAGCGTGTCGTTCGGCCATATCGATCGCATCGGCAAGCGAGTCATCGTGCTCGGCGGCGGCAATACGGCAATGGACTGCTGCCGCAGCTCGCGGCGCCTTGGCGGCGATGACGTCAAGGTGATCGTGCGGTCCGGCTTCGACGAGATGAAGGCGTCGCCGTGGGAGAAGGAAGACGCGATCCACGAGGGCATCCCGATCATCAATTTCCACGTGCCGAAGGAATTCACCCATGACCACGGGCGCTTGACCGGGGTGATCTTCGAAAGGGTCAAGGCCGAGTACGACGCCAACGGTCGCCGTCGGCTGGTGGCAAGTGGCGAGCCGGATGCGCACTATGCCTGCGACGACGTCCTGGTGGCGGTCGGCCAGGAGAACGCATTTCCGTGGATCGAGCGCGATGCGGGGCTCGAGTTCGACAAGCACGGACTGCCCGTCCTCGACCCGGTGACGTTCCGATCGACGCTGCCCAATGTCTTTTTCGGCGGTGACGCTGCGTTCGGGCCGAAGAACATCATCTGGTCGGTGGCGCACGGCCACGAAGCGGCGATCTCCATCGACCGCTACTGCCAGGGCCAGGATCTCATGCAGCGACCGCCGCCGATGGTGAATCTGGCGTCGCAGAAGATGGGCATCCACGAATGGAGCTACGACAACGCGGTGTCCAACGACGCGCGCTTCAAGGTGCCGCTCAAGGATGTCTCGATCGCGCTGAAGAACATCAAGGTCGAGGTCGAGCTGGGATTCGACGCCACGCGTGCCTTCGCCGAAGCGCAGCGTTGCCTCAACTGCGATGTCCAGACCGTGTTCACATCGAAGCTGTGCATCGAATGCGATGCCTGCGTCGACATCTGTCCCATGGACTGCATCACCTTCACCGTAGATGGCGAAGAGCCCGAATCTGCGTACGCGCCTGAGCGCACCCGCGCGCAACCAGACGCAGGATCTCTACATCGCGGGCGGCCTTAAGACCGCGCGCATTATGGTCAAGGACGAGGACGTCTGCCTGCACTGCGGACTGTGCGCCGAGCGTTGTCCGACCGGCGCGTGGGACATGCAGAAATTCCTGCTCGAACCGGCGCTGGCGCAGTGATCGCAGTCGACACCAGCGGCACGCGCCGCACGCGCGCGCAGCCATCGCGAAGCGAGCAGCGTCATGAAAGCGGCGGTCGCACCCATCGAGCGCATCAACGATTTCGTCGTCAAGTTCGCCAATGTCAATGGCTCGGGCTCGGCATCGGCCAATCTGCTGTTCGCCAAGTCGATCCTGCGCATGGGCATCCCTGTCGCGCCGCGCAATATTTTTCCATCGAATATCCAGGGCCTGCCGACCTGGTTCGAAGTGCGCATCAACGAGGCGGGCTGGCGCGGCCGCCGCGGCGGCGTCGACCTGATGGTCGCGATGAATCCTCAGACCTGGGACGAGGACCTCAAGGAAATCGAGCCCGGCGGGTACCTTTTCTACGATTCGACCAAGCCGCTGCTGCCATCGAAGTTCCGCGACGACGTCACGGCCATCGGCATGCCGCTGACGGAGATCTGCAACCGCGAATATACCGATCCGCGCCAGCGCCAGCTGTTCAAGAACATCGTCTACGTCGGCGCCCTCTCCGCGTTGCTCGACATCGAGCCTGAGACCATCGCGGAGCTCATCGGCGAGCAGTACAAGGGCAAGGAAGCGCTGCTCAAGCCCAACGTGCAGGCGATGCACATGGGACGCTCGTACGCGCAGAACAGCCTCGACTATCCCCTCGGGATCAGGGTGCGCCGCGCCAATTCGGTCGGCGAACGCATATTTATCGAGGGCAATAGCGCGGCCGCGCTGGGCTGCGTGTACGCCGGCGCCACCGTCGCCGCGTGGTATCCGATCACCCCGTCGTCGTCGCTGGCCGAGGCATTTACCAAGCATTGCAAGAAATTCCGCACCGACCCGGCCACCGGCAAGGCGCGATACGCGATCGTCCAGGCCGAAGACGAATTGGCGTCGATCGGAATCGTGATCGGCGCGGCCTGGAACGGCGCGCGCGCGTTTACTTGCACGTCCGGACCCGGTATTTCATTGATGCAGGAGTTTATCGGACTCGCGTATTTCGCGGAGATTCCCGCCGTACTTTTCGATGTGCAGCGCGGCAGCCCGTCGACCGGTATGCCCACGCGTACGCAGCAGGCGGATCTTCTTTCATGCGCGTACGCTTCGCACGGCGACACCAAGCACGTGCTGCTGATGCCCGAGGACCCCAAGGAAGCGTTCGAATTCGCCGCGCTGTCCTTCGATCTCGCGGATCGTCTGCAGACGCCTGTATTCGTCATGCTCGATCTCGACATCGGTATGCAGGACTGGCTGTGCGATCCGCTGGTGTGGGACGACAAGCGCCGGCACGATCGCGGCAAGGTCATGACCTACGAGCAGCTGGAAGCGGGCAAGGACTTCGGCCGCTACCTGGACGTCGACGGTGACGGTATTCCCTACCGCACGTACCCGGGAACGCACCCGCGCCGCGGTTCCTACTTTACGCGCGGCACCACCAAGGACCGCTACGCGCGCTATACCGAGGATGGCGCGACCTACGTCGACAACATGCAGCGCCTCCTGCGCAAGTTCGATACCGCCAGACAGTTCCTGCCGGCCCCCGTGCGCCGCAACGCCGCGACCAAGACGCGTTTCGGTGCCGTGTATTTCGGCTCGACCGGACCGGCTATGGACGAAACACTCGCCGCGCTCAACGCGCAGGGCATCCATCTCGACACGCTGCGCGTGCGGGCGTTCCCGTTCCATGACGACGTGGCCGAGTTCATCGCCGGCCACGACCAGGTGTTCGTCGTCGAGCAGAATCGTGACGCGCAACTGCGCGCATTGCTGGTCAACGAGATTGCCGCCGATCCATCGAAGCTCATCTCGGTCCTTCACTACGATGGGACGCCGATCACCGCGCGCTTCATCCTGCGCGAGATCTCGGCCAAGCTCGCGATGTTCAACGTTACGCCCTTGCGCAAGGCAGCCTCATGACCTACCTCGCCAAACCCCGCCTTCACCACCCCGAGCTGCCCAGAAACGCACTCGGCTACACGCATCGCGACTACGAGGGTAGTGTCTCGACGCTGTGCGCGGGTTGCGGGCACGACTCGATCTCGAGCGCGATCATTCAGGCGTTTTTCGAACTCGACATCGCCCCGCATCGTGTCGCCAAGCTTTCCGGGATCGGCTGCTCGTCGAAGACACCGACGTATTTTCTCGGCAGCTCGCATGGCTTCAACAGCGTGCACGGGCGGATGCCATCGGTGCTGACCGGCGCCAATCTCGCCAATCGCGAGCTCATCTATCTGGGCGTGTCCGGCGATGGTGACTCGGCGTCGATCGGATTGGGGCAGTTCGCGCACTCGATGCGCCGCGGCGTCAACATGGTCTACATCGTCGAGAACAACGGCGTGTACGGCCTGACCAAGGGTCAGTTCTCGGCGACCGCCGACCGCGGCTCGAAGAGCAAGCGTGGCGTCGTCAATAGTGACGAGCCCATCGATATGGTGATGCTGGCGCTGCAGCTCGGCGCGAGCTTCGTCGCGCGCAGCTTCTCCGGCGACAAGGCGCAGCTGGTGCCGCTGATCAAGTCGGCGGTGCGGCATCAGGGCGCGGCGTTCATCGACGTCATCAGTCCCTGCGTCGCGTTCAACAACCATGCCGGCTCGACCAAGAGTTACGACTTCGTGCGCGAACACAACGCGGCGGTGAATTTCCTCGACTTCATGCCGGTGAGGGACGAGATCACCGCTGACTATGCACCCGGAGCACTCCAGGAAGTGCGCCAGCACGACGGATCGCTGCTGCGCCTGCGCAAACTGCACGAGGACTACGACCCGACCGATCGCATCGCGGCCATGAACTATCTGCAGGAGCGGCACGCGGCGGGCGAGATCGTCACTGGATTGCTCTACGTGCACCCCGAGGCCACTGACCTGCACACGGCGTTGAACACCGTCGACGTACCCCTGGCCCGGCTCAGCGAAACGGAACTCGTTCCCGGCGCCATGGCACTGGAAAAATTCAACGCGACGCTGCGATAGCCCGTCCGCCAGCGAGCGACTCGCGCTTGCTCCCGCGCCGTCCCGGCGCGCTACAATTCCGTGATGCGCCTGTTCTGGCGAATCCTGATCGGCATCGGTGGCCTAGTGCTGCTGTTGCTGGTTGCCGCTGCGATCGCGGTGCACTCGCTCGACCTCAAGAGCTTCATCGGGCCGATCCAGAACCGTGTCAGGGACGCCACCGGCCGCGAGCTCAAGGTCAACGGCGGCATCGACCTCAAGATCTCGCTGGAACCCAAGGTCGTGATCGAGGACGTCGCGCTGGGCAACGCGCCGTGGGGAAAGACGGCGCAGATGATCACTGCCAAGCGCGTCGAGGTGCAGGTGGAACTGCTGCCGCTGCTGCACCGAGATTTCCAGGTACGCAGATTCACCCTGATCGACCCCGTGATCGCGCTCGAGACCGACGCCAAAGGCACTGGAAACTGGGAATTCGCCAAGAGCGCGCCGGGAACATCGACAGCGCCTACGCCCGCGGCCGCGATCACCACAGGCGGCCTGTTCGTGAGCGACGTGTCGATTGTCAACGGCACGCTTACGTATCGCGACGGTGAAACGGGCAAACTGACGACGGTCAGCATCGCCGAGCTTGCACTCACTGCCCGCGACCCGGAATCGGCCGTCAGCGCGCGCTTTCGCGGCAGCGTCGACGATATCGCCATTGCGCTCGAGGGCGATCTAGGGCCGCTGACGTCGCTAGCCCAGCGGCGCTGGCCGTATCCGGTGACGCTCAAGGGACAGGTCGCGGGCCAACAGGTATCTGTCGACACCAAGGTCAAGGCGGACGACGCGGTGGTCAGCCTGGATCCGCTGGAACTGGGTGTAGGCAAGAGCAGGCTCACCGGACAGATGAGCGTGAGTACCGGAAAGCCACGACCGACGCTTTCCTTCAAGCTCGCCGCGACGTCACTCTCGCTTTCCGATGTCGCCATTCCGGGCGCCAAACCGGCCGGCAACGCGGGCGCGCGGCCACCGCCCACCGCCAAGTCACGCTATGTGTTCAGCGATGCTCCGATCGATCTGTCCGAATTGCGATCGATCGACGCTAATGGCGACCTTGCGGCGGAGGTGCTAGTGCTGCCGGACGGCCGCAGGCTGGACAAGGTGCGTTTGCAATTCGCGCTGCAAAATGGCGTGCTCGATGCGCCGGTGGTTCAGGCGGGGATGTTCGGCGGAACCGTGGTCGCACGCGTGAAGGTCGATGCCAGCCACGACAAGGACGGGGTACTCAACCTGCATGTGGACGCCAAGGAGCTGGACCTGGCGGCGATCCTGGCCGAGGCGGGCACGAAGCGCGAGGTGCGTGGCGGCAAGACGACGCTCAACGCCGACATCGCGGCGCGCGGCGGGTCGCTGCACCAGTGGGCAGGCAGCGCCAGCGGCAACGTGCTGTTGGTGGTAGGCCCAGCGACGCTCGGCCATCCCTCCGACGGCAGCGACGCCACGTTCAACAAGCTCGCGGACGCCGTCAATCCATTTCGCAAGGTCGACGCGAGCACGGAATTGCTGTGCGCCGTCATCCGTCTCCCGCTGGCGGGCGGCATCTCCAAGGTAGATCGCAGCATCGGCGTCGAGACCAACAAGGTCGGCGCCACCGCCAGCGGCACGCTCGATTTCCGCAACGAGACGCTGGACCTTTCGGTCAAGCCACAGATACGCAAGGGCATTACGCTCAACATCGACAGCATTGCGTCGTTGGTGCGCTTCCACGGACCGTTCACCGCGCCGACGGTCGGTATCGACGCGATGGCTTCGGTGGCGACGGTGGCGACCATCGGCGCAGCGCTGTCGACCGGTGGTGCCTCGCTGCTTGGACAATCGCTGCTCGCCGGCGCTACCGCGGACTCCGGCGCGCCGTGTCAGATCGCGTTGGGCCATGGCGGCAAGGCGCAGCCCGATGCGAATGCTTCAGGCGCATCGCGCTCGCCTGCGCAGGAATTGACCGACGCCATCGGTAAGCTGTTCAAGCGCTAGCGCGCTGCCGGATCGGAGCGCCACGATCGTGGCGCGGACAATGCCGGCGATCGTCATCTGCCGGTGCGCGGGCCGTAGTCATGCGTTCTCCGTGGCGTCGCGTGGTCAGCTCTCGATCAGCATCGCCAATCGCAGGCGCGCAATGCGTGCGATCTGGTCCAAGGCCTCCGCGAATTCCGTGGCTCGGTCGCGCTCGAGCCGCTGCGCAAAGCGCTCGATGATCGCGGTGCGATCGAGCCCCTTGACGGCGATGATGAACGGAAACCCGAACTTGGCGCTGTAGGCGCGATTGAGCGCGGACAGCCGCGAAAACTCCTGCGGCGAACATTGCGTAAGCCCGGCGCCGCCTTGCTCGTGCTTGGAATGTGATGTGACCTCACCGCGAATGGCAGCCATTCCGGCAAGCTCCGGGTGCATTCGCGTCACCATGAGTTGCGTTTCCACCGGCGCACGCATCAGCGCTGCGACCATCACCGTGTGCAACGCGTCGACGCTGTCGAAAGGCCGTTTTTCCCACGCCGCGTCGGCGATCCACGGCGAGTGCTCGACGATGCCGCCGAGGCATTTGACAAATGCCGGGCGCTCGAGAGCGTTGATCTGGTCGAGGGTCATTCTTCCTCGGGCCAGGGATGTGTAGCGATCCAGTGCCGCGCGACATCGATGCGGCGCGCGATCCACACGTGCTCGTGGCCGCGCACGTAGTCGATGAAACGCGCCAGCGCGGCTATGCGCGCAGGACGCCCGACCAGGCGGCAGTGCAATCCGATCGAAAGCAGCTTCGGCGCGTCCAGTGCCTGCGGGTCACCTTCGGCGTACAGTACGTCGAAGGCATCCCTGAGGTATGCGAAGAACTGCTCACCGCTGTTGAATCCCTGCGGCGTGACGAAGCGCATGTCGTTGGTGTCGAGCGCGTAAGGCACGATCAACAGTGGCGTCGTGCCCAGCCGCGCGTGCACCGGTACCCAGTACGGGAGGTCGTCGGCGTAGCCGTCGGCGCAGTAGGTGAACCCCCCATGCTCGACGAGCAGACGCCGGGTGTTGGGGCTGTCGCGACCGGTGTACCAGCCTTGCGGCGGCCTGCCGGCCAGTCGTGTGATCACCTCCACTGCGCGCGCCATGTCTTCGCGCTCGATATGCTCGTCCACCTGCTGGTAGGAAATCCACCGCCAGCCGTGGCACGCGATCTCGTGACCGCCCTCGACCAAGGCCTCGACCACGCGCGGATTGCGCTCGAGCGCCATACCCACGCCGAACACGGTGACCGGCACCTCGCGCTCACGCAGGCAGCGCAGTACGCGCCAGACGCCCGCGCGAGCGCCGTATTCGTACAGCGATTCCACGCTCATGTGCCGCTGCGCGAAGGGTTGCGCGCCGACGATCTCCGAGAGAAACGTCTCCGATGCCGGATCACCGTGCAGTACGGAGTTCTCGCCACCTTCCTCGTAATTGAGCACGAACTGCAGCGCGATGCGCGCCTTCCCGGGCCAGAGGGCGTGCGGCGCGTGCTCGCCGTAGCCGGCGAGGTCACGCGGGTACGAGTTGGCTCTGGGCGGGGGCATGCGCTCGGGGCAGGCGTGTTTCCGGCGGTCAATTCGGCGCGTCAGCAGGATTGTTGACAATACTGCCAATACTTGTTGACAACGTCAATGATTTTTTGTTTACAATCGATCACGATTTGGAGAGTCTCGCTGACTTTGTCGCGAACGGCCGATGCTCAATGCCACCGCTTCCAGCCGCAGTCGCCGTACCCGCGTGCCACGGCGCGGCAAGCGACAAAGCACGTCGCGCGCGCCGTCGTCACGTCCCGAGCCGGCGCAGCGCATCTACGAGACCATCGTGCGCGCGGTCGAGGAGCATCGTCTGCCGCCCGGCACAAAGCTCGGGGAGGAGACGCTGGCGCTGCTTTTCGGTGTGAGCCGCGCGCGTGTGCGCCAGGCCTTGCATCACCTCTCCCTTACGCACATCGTCACGCTGCATCCCAATCGCGGCGCGTTCGTGGCCGAGCCATCGATCGCGGAAGCGCGAGCGGTTTTCGCGGCGCGGCGTCTGGTCGAGCCGCAACTTGCCGGATCGCTGGTCGGCAGGCTCGGCAGCGCGGAGCTCCAGCGCCTCAGGCGTCACGTCGCCGCCGAAGATGCCTCGCGTGGCGCGCGTGACCGACACGAGACCATCAAGCTGTCCGGTGAATTCCATGTATTGCTGGCCGAGCTGGCCGGAAACAGCGTGCTGAACGATATCGTGCGTGGCCTGGTCGCGCGCTCGTCGCTGATCATCGCGCTTTATCAGCGTGCAGGCACGGTCGACTGTGCACCCGACGAGCATGGCGAACTCGTCGACGCGCTGGGCGGACGACCCCCGCGTGCGGTCGCCCGGCTCATGGACCACCATATTCGTCACGTCGAAGCAGGGCTGCTACTGGCCGTTCCACCGCACAGCGTCGTCGATCTGCGCGCGGTACTGGGCGGGTCGGTGCCGCCCAGATGAGGGGAGCGCGATGGGTAAACTTACGACGCACGTGCTCGATACCGCGCGCGGACTTCCCGGATCGCAGATCGAGGTGCGCCTGTACCGTGTAGGCCCCAAAGGCTACGAGTTGGTCAAGCAGACCGAAACCAACGGCGACGGACGCTGCGACGCGCCGCTGCTCGAGGGCAGCGCGCTTGTCGCCGGCCGCTACCGGCTGTGTTTCGCTGCCGGCGCGTACTTTCGCCGCAATGGCGTCGCGCTCGCCGACCCTCCCTTTGTCGACGAGGTCACACTCGACTTCGGCGTCGCGGACGCGGCTTCGCACTATCACGTTCCGCTGCTCGTCTCGCCGTGGAGCTACTGCACCTATCGCGGCAGCTGATCAGGCTCTAGACCGATGGAGGCCTACGCAAGCGATTGGCTGCAACTGCTTATCCGGTGGGTACATCTGATCACGGGTATCGCGTGGATCGGCTCTTCTTTCTATTTTGTCTGGCTGGACAACCATCTCTTGCCGCCGAAGGCGCAGGAAGACGCCGACAGGGGCATCGGTGGCGAATTGTGGGCGGTGCACGGCGGCGGTTTCTACGTCGTGCGCAAGTTCAAGGTCGCGCCACAGCTGCTTCCCGAGCCATTGCACTGGTTCAAGTGGGAAGCGTACTGGACCTGGCTTTCCGGTTTCGCGCTGCTGGTCGTCATGTACTACATGCACGCGGGCGCGTACATGATCGATCGCCGGGTTGCCGACATCACCGTGTCGCAGGCGGTCATCGTCAGCATGGCGCTGCTCGCTGCTGGATGGGTTGTCTACGACCAGCTGTGCCGGCGCCTCGGGCTGGATCGCGAGGGCTGGATTGCGGCGGCGATGATCGCTCTCGTTGCGTTGGTCGCGTGGGGCCTTTCGCACCTCTACAGCGGACGCGCGGTTTACATCCAGGTGGGCGCGATGCTCGGCACGATCATGGCGGCCAACGTGCTGATGGTCATCATTCCGTCGCAGCGCAAGCTGGTGGAGGCCAAGGAGCAGGGCATCGCGCCGGATCCCGTGTACGGACTGCGCGGCAAGCAGCGCTCGGTTCACAACAACTACTTCACGCTGCCCGTGCTGTTCATCATGATCAGCAACCACTACCCGATGACCTACGGCGCAAAGTACGCCTGGGCAGTGCTCGTCGCGATCCTGCTGCTGGCCGCTTATGTACGGCACTTTTTCAACCTGCGTCACCGCGGACGCACCGTGTGGGCGATTCCGGTGACGGCGGCGATCGCGACGCTCGCGCTGGCGATCGTCATCGCCCCGGACCGACCGATCGCGAAGCCCGGCGACAGCGCGAGCTTCGCGCGCGTGCAGTCGATCGTCGCGCAGCGTTGTGCGGGATGCCACGCCGAGCACCCGACTCAGGAAGGGTTTGCCGTCGCCCCCAAGAACGTGATGCTGGACACGCCGGCGCAGATCGCCGACAACGCGCAGAAGATCTTCGAGCAGGCGGTCGCCACCAGGGCGATGCCGATCGGCAACCTGACCGCGATGACCGACGGCGAGCGCGCTACGCTCGGGGCGTGGGTCGCCGCGGGTGCACCCGCGCGCTGACGATCGGGAGGACGGGATCGCGAATGAATTTGCAGCTACGAAAGATCGAGGGAGCCGTAGGCGGAATTGATTCGCCGCGGACGACATAGCGGGCGGCGGGGCACGAATGAGCTCGCACCTACTCAGGCGCGATCAACGCCGGGGTCTCGAGGAGCCGAATCGCGGTCTTGGCGACCTGCAGCGTGTCGTAGTACGCGTAGCCGGCGACTGCCGCCGCACCGAGGACAGGCACCCAGCGACTGGCGGTCGTACCGGCCACTCGCTGCGTGACTGACATGCCGACGCTGGTCAGCGCACTCTTGAGCGCGCCGCCAGTGAGTTGCCGGACCAGCAGGCGCTGGCCGGTGCGCACGGCCACATCGCGCGCGAACTGAGTGGCGGCGTGGCGGAACAGGCAGTAAACCATATGCGTGCGCGTGAGCTGCATATCCCTGCCGTAGAGGCCGGCGATGTCGGAGACGAGCTGCGCCTGGATGCGCCAGATGGCAACCAGGTCCGGCAGCACCGTGAGCATCCCTAGCAGGCCCGGCGGCAGCGCCAGTGCACCCGACAGGCCAGCGGCTCTCGCCGCAGCCCTGCGCGCCAGCGATCGCGCTGCGCTGGCCGGCGACTCAACGGCGCGCTCGCGCGACGCCGGCACGCCGGAGACCGCGCTTTCAAGCGCGTCGACGATGCGGCCGATAGCGGGCGCGGTCAACGCTGTTGTGGCGGACATTGAAACCTCGAGCGGTGGTTCGTTCGCATCGCCCGTGTCGCCGAGCGCGGTGCGTAGATGACGCCAGTATACGGGTTACAATCGCACTCAGAACAGTGTGGCAGGGGGGAGCCGTTGGCGAAGTCGCCTATTCTGACGTACCAGGTCATGCCTCCGGCGTACGTCGAATACGACCCGAACGTCGTCGTTGTTGCGCAACGCGTCATCGCGCTGATCCGGTCCGCGGCGGCTTGGATCAGCCCCGAGCACATCGGGAGTACCGCGGTTCCCAACTGCTCAGGCAAGGGCATCGTCGATCTTGCCGCCTTTTATCCTGCCGGCAAGATCGATGCCACGCGAAATGCCCTCGATGCAATGGGTTTTCAGAAGCAGCGCGCCGGGCATATTTTTCCCGAAACTCGGCCCATGCGCGTGGGTGCGATCGAGCATGAGGGCGAAGTATTCCGCCTGCACGTTCACGTCGTAGAGGCGGCTAGTCCGGAAGCGCTGGACCTACGCCGTTTTCGCGATGTCCTCCGCAAGGACGATGCGCTGTCCCAAGCCTACCAGGCGAAAAAGCGTGCGATCCTGCAGTCGGGGCTGAGCGAACCGGTCGGATACACCAAGGAAAAGGGCGAATTCATCACCGCGGTGCTCGGCGGCACCGCCGCTTGAGTGCGGCGCCGGCGATGCACATCGGCGTTCCACGCGAGCGCAAGGACGGCGAGCGCCGCGTCGGACTCGTGCCCGATGGCGTCGCTGCGCTGGTCGCCGCCGGCCACGTCGTCCACATTGAATGCGGCGCCGGCGTGGCGAGCGGCTTCGACGATGCGAGCTATGCCGTCGCGGGCGCAACGCTCGCTCCCGATGCGGCCGAAATATACGCCGCGACGCTGATCGTCAAAGTCAAGGAGTTGCAGCCCTCGGAGTTCGCGTTGCTACGCCCGGGAAGCACGGTGTTCGGATTCGCGCAGCTCGGGCGCGACCCGAAGCTGCTCGAGGCGGCGCTCGCCGCGCGCCTCACCTGCATCGCTTACGAGACGGTCACGGCGGCGGACGGTACGTTGCCGCTGCTCGCGCCGATGTCGCGCATTGCCGGGCGCCTCGCGCCGCTGGTCGGGGCCTCGCTGCTCATGACCGACCGCGGCGGCAGCGGCGTGCTGCTGCCCGGCATGGACGGCGTCGAGGCAGGACGCGTGGTCATCGTCGGCGCCGGGACGGTGGCGTGCGGCGCAGCGCGTGTCGCGGCCGACCTGGGCTGTGCGGTCGACGTGTATGGCCGTTCGGCGTGGCGCATGGACGCGCTGCGTGCACAATGCGGTCCGCGCGTCGCGACCCGCCATGCCGAACCCTCCGCGCTCGCCGTCGCGATCGCCGGCGCCGATGTCGTCATTGGAGCCGTGCTCGAGCCGGGCAAGCTCTCGCCGAAGCTCGTCTCGCGGACGATGCTGCGCCGCATGCGCGCGGGATCGGTGTTCATCGACGTCGGCATCGACCAGGGCGGCATCGCCGAAACTTCGCGCATGACCTCCCTGTCGGCGCCGACGTACGTCGAGGAGGGCATCATCCACTATTGCGTGCCCAACATGCCGGCGCTGGTTGCGCGCAGCGCAACGCTGGCGCTTGCGCAGGCGAGCCTGCCCTACGTGCGCACGCTCGCGAGCGCCGGTGTCGACGCGGCGCTTGCCGCCGATCCAGGCCTGCGCGCGGGACTGCAGGTTCGCGACGGACACGTCACGCACGCCGGGCTCGCCGCCGACAGCGGACATACGATGGCGCGCCCATGGACGCATTGATTGCAGCGATGACAATTGCATACCTCCGCGGACTCCAGTAGAAGACCTCGTTCTGACCTCGGCGGTACACATGATGCAGATCTTCGGTTTCGCAGGCTGGTCCGGTAGCGGCAAGACGACGTTGATCGAACGCCTCATCCGACACTTCGTAGCGCAAGGCCTCGCCGTATCTCTGGTCAAGCATGCACACCATGCTTTCGACATCGACCGCGCAGGCAAGGATTCGCACCGCCACCGCGAGGCGGGATGCCGCGAAGTGCTTGTCACGTCGGCCGCGCGCTGGGCGCTCATTCACGAATTGCGTGGTGCGCCCGAGCCTGCGGTCGAGGCCGCGCTCGAGCGTCTTGGCCCCTGCGACCTGGCGCTCGTGGAGGGCTTCAAGACGGCGCCCATCCCGAAGCTCGAGGTCTATCGCGAAAGCGTCGGCAAGCCCTTGCTGCACCCGAATGACCGCTACGTCCTCGCGCTTGCAACCGACGCACCGCTCAACCCGGCGCTGGGTACATCGCTGCCCGTCTTCGATCTTGGCGACGTCGAAGCCATTGCGGCATTCGTCCGCGGTCACGCCCGCCCGTTGAGTGCAATTGCGCGATGAATCGCGGGGACAGGCTGGCGGGCGGCGCGACGTCGGAGCATTGCCCCCTCCAACCGAGTGACCCTCCAACGGGAGTGTCGGGCTAAAGCAACACTCCGACCAACGAACCGCAGTGGGCGACGCCCGGAAATTGACTTGGAGCAGGACACGGCGTAATTTCGACATGCGGGAGTCCGTGGCGGTCGCGCCCGTATTGGTGCAGGCGGAAGCAACGTTGAAATCATGCTGAAACAAATACTTACCGGCTTCCTTGGCGTCTGCTTACTGCTGGCGACTGGATTGTCGTCCGCGGTCGAAACAGGCTTTTATGGGGGAGTGTCGCTGCGCGATGCCACCGGCGAGTCGACCGGGCTCCAGCTCGGCAATCTGCCGACATCGTGGAACCGCTTTGCGGTCCCCGCAGCGGAGGACTCGGTCCAGCGCTCGATGGTTTTCGGCGGATACCGCTGGAAGAGCGACGTCGCCGTCGAAGCGGCGTTCAACACGGGCGACAAGTATTCGCTGCAGCCGGGGCGCGCGGCGGCCGGCGGCCTCGGCATCGCCCCACCCGATTCGTTGGCGCACACGTGGAACGCCGATGTCTACACGAGCTGGGAATTCGTGCGCAGCGTCTCGCTATACGGCCGTCTCGGCTATGCGCAGACGGACACCCGACCGCTGTTCGCAGGCGCGTCGCTGCTTCCGGGCGATGTGCGCCGCCAGCGCGACGGCATGAATTACGGCGTCGGCTTGCGCTATGACATGAGCCAGTCGCTTGGCTTGCGCGTGGAATACGCGCGCTTCGGCCGCTTTGCCGGAGACGCGGTAGGCAATGGCCCGTTGCCCGAATCCGACCAGGTGATGATCGGCGTGCAGTTCAAGTTCTAGGTCCTTCTGATTGCCCCGAACGCCGGCGCCGTCGCCGGCGTTTGTCTTTGTGGCACGGCGTTGCGCTACCATTGGCCGATGATCCGGATCGTCTACCTAGCCCGCTTGCGCGATTCGTTGGGAATCGCAAGCGAGAGCATCGACCTGCCAGCCGATGTCGCCACGGTGACGGGGTTGCTCGCATGGTTGGCGCAGCGCGGTGGCGTCTGGGCCCACGAACTCGCTCCGGGGCGGGCCGTGCGCATCGCGGTCAATCACGATATCGTGCAGCAGGACAGGACGATTCGTGCCGGTGACGAAGTTGCGTTGTTTCCACCCGTGACGGGTGGCTGATATCGTGAGCGTGCGCGTACAGACCGAGGATTTCGATGTGGCGCGCGAAATCGCGCTTCTGCGTGCGGGCAACGCGCGCATCGGGGCGGTCGCCGCGTTCATCGGCATTGTGCGTGACATGAACGAAGGTGACGACGTGCGTGCGCTCACCCTCGAGCACTATCCGGGCATGACCGAGAAGGCGCTGGAGCGCATCGTCGACCAGGCGCGGCAACGCTGGGACCTCGTCGACGCGCTCGTGATCCATCGCGTCGGCAAGCTCGAGCCCACCGATCAGATCGTGCTCGTGATCGTGACCAGCGCTCATCGCGGCGAGGCCTTCGCCGCATGCCAGTTCGTGATGGACTACCTGAAGACCCAGGCGCCGTTCTGGAAGAAGGAAGCCACGCCCGGCGGCGAGCGCTGGGTCGAGGCGCGAGCCAGCGACGACGATGCTGCGAGACGGTGGTAGCAGCTACTTGAAGCCGATTTCGCTGCCATGCCCGCGCGGCGGGAGATGACAAGCGCGGCAGTGACCGGCAACCCGCGGCGTTCCGCAGACCCTGTTCATGCACGACCCGATCCGCTTGTACGCCATCGACTGGGGCACGAGTTCCGCGCGCGCCTATGCGCTCGGCGCTTCGGGCAAGATCGTCGACGAGCGCAGTACGGCATTGGGCATTCAACGCGTCGCCGACGGCAACTTCGCGGCGGCGCTTGCGACCTTGTGCGAGGGCGCGGTACCCGGCGTGCCCATGCTCGCCTGCGGCATGATCGGCAGCCGGCAGGGCTGGGTCGAAGCGCCGTATCGCGAGTGCCCTGCCGGATTCGACGCGATCGCCTCCGGGCTGACACCCGTGCCACAGACGCGGCTGGCGATCGTACCCGGCCTCGATCTGCCGCGATGCGCAGGGTGCACCCGACGTAATGCGCGGCGAGGAAACGCAGATCGTTCGGTGCGCTCGCTGACGATGTGGGCGCTCGTCAGGTCGTCGTGCTTGCCGGGCACGCATAGCAAATGGGCAATCGTCTCAGGACAGGTGATCGAGGCCTTCGCGACGTTCATGACCGGCGAGCTGTTTGCCGTGTTGCGTGAGCACAGCATCCTCGGACGGCTTGATCGGCGACGGCGGCGACGCGTCGGCGTTCGAGCGCGGCGTCGCGGCCAGCCTGCGCGAGGATGCCGCGCTTGTGCACGACCTGTTCTCCGCGCGCACGCTGCCGCTTACCGGGGCGCTTGCGCCGGCTGGCGTCGCCGATTACCTTTCGGGTTTGCTGCTCGGCGCGGAGATCGCCGCGGCGCGGCGCTGGATGGCGCAGCGCGCGGCTCGGCGATGCCGGCGTAACGCTGGTCGGCGACGACTGCGCTGTGCGGGCGCTACCAGACGGCATTGAGCATCGCCGCTATCGGCGGCGTGCTCGGTCCCGCCGCCGCCGCGGCGCGAGGCTTGTGGCGCATTGCCCAACACGCGGGACTCTTGCAGGCATGAACTCGCCGTCGCTGCGTCTCGTACCTTGCGCCATTGCCACTTATCGCCGTGCTGCGCGGCATTACTCCGGACGAAATTCCGGCGATCGGCGCCGCGCTTGTCCGACAACGGTTTTCGCATTCTCGAAGTTCCGATGAACTCGCCGCGATCCGCTGGCGAGTATCGCGCTGCTGGCCGAGAGCTTCGGCGAACGTTGTCTGACCGGCGCCGGCACCGTGATCAAGGTGGCCGACGTGACGCGAGTAGCGCAAGCCGGCGGCCGGCTCATCGTCATGCCGCACGCGGACGTCGCGATCATTCGCGAGGCGAAGCGCCTCGGACTTGATCTGCGTTCCCGGCGTGTCGACGTTGACCGAAGCTTTCGCCGCGCTCGACGCCGGTGCTGACGGTCTGAAGATGTTTCCGGCCGAGCTGCTGTCGCCGGCGGTGCTCAAGGCTTGGCGCGCGGTGTTGCCTAGCGACGCGCTGGTGTTCGCGGTCGGCGGCATCCGGCCTGACAACATGGCGCCGTACTGGGAGGCGGGCGCCGATGGTTTCGGCACGGGTTCGAACCTGTACAAGCCCGGCGCTTCCGCCGAGCGACGTGCACCGCGCCGCGGCGGCGTATGCCGCAGGCTTCGCGATGCTGAAGCCGCGCTAGCCGGGGCGTGCGTATGGCCGAGGTGCGATACGACCTGGTTGCGCTCGGCGAGCCGATGCTCGAGTTCAACCAGGTGCAGTCCCGACGACGCGACCGGCTATCGCCAGGGCTTCGGCGGCGACACCTCGAACTGCATCATCGCCGCCGCGCGCCTGGGCGGCGCGCACTGCGTACGTCACGCGTCTGGGCGACGATGCCTTCGGACGCATGTTCCTCGAGCTGTGGCAGCGTGAAGGTGTCGATGCGCGCGGGGTGGGCATCGATGCCGACGCGCCGACGGGCATCTACTTCGTCACGCATGGGACAAACGGGCACGAGTTCAGCTATCTGCGCGCCGGCTCGGCAGCCGCGCGCATGCAGGCCGTCCGATCTGCCGCTGTACGTGATTCGCGATGCGAAGGTCCTGCACGTGTCGGGTATCAGCCAGGCGATCAGCGCCAGCGCCTGCGATTGCGTGTTCGCCGCGATCGAGGCGGCGCGCGCAGCGGGCGCGCGGGTCTCCTACGACTCCAATCTGCGCCTCAAGCTCTGGCCGCTCGCACGCGCGCGCGCGGTCATCACGGCGACGATCGCGCTGTGCGACTGGTTCGTGCCGAGCCTCGACGAAGCGATGCTCATTTCCGGAGCGCGCGAGCCCGCCGCTATTCTCGACTGGTGCCATGCACGGGCGCGCCGGTGGTCGTGCTGAAGATGGGCGCCGGAGGGTTGTTGGGTGTCCGACCGCCGACGCGCGCGAACGCATCGCCGGCCATCGCGTCGACGCAGTCGATGCGACCGGCGCCGGCGATTGTTTCGACGGCGCATTCGCGACGCGTATCGTCATCGGCGATGCGCCGGCGACTGCCGCGCGCTACGCGAACGCCGCGGCCGCTCTGGCGACGACGGGTTTCGGCGCCGTGGCGCCACTTGCCGCGTCATGCCGACGTGGTCGCCTTCATGGGCAAGACTCGTTGAGCGCGCCGACGTTTCGTAGTGACGTGTTCGCGGGCAAGGTCGCGCTGGTGTCCGGCGGCACCAGCGGTATCGGCGCGGCGATCGGCAACGCGCTCGCGCGCTGCGGGGCGTACGTCACGGTCACGGGAGCGACGGACGCGGAAGTCGATGCGGCACGCGCGGCTGACGGATTCGCCGCCGCCGCGGCGAGCGTGCTCGACGTGCGCGACGCCGGTGCCGTCGCCGCGTTCGTGGCCGCACTGCCGCAGCTCGACATGCTGGTCAATTGTGCGGGCATCATCCGTCGCGATAGCGAGCACGATCCCGAGATCTTCATGCAGGTTGTCGATATCAACCTTAACGGAACCATGCGACTGTGCACAGCGGCGCGGCCGCGGCTCTCCGAGACCCGAGGCTCGATCGTCAACACTGGATCGGTGTATTCTTTTTTCGGCGGCCCGCACGCGCCCGGTTACACGGCGAGCAAGGGTGGCGTCGTACAGCTCACGAAGGCGCTCGCGGTGGCGTATGCTGCCGAGGGCATCCGCGTCAATGCCATCGCGCCAGGCTGGATCGCGACACCGCTCACGGAGATCGTGCGCAACGATCCGCAGAAGAGCGCCGCGATCCTCGCGCGTACGCCGCTGGGGCGCTGGGGCGAGCCCGCGGACGTCGCAAACGTCGTTGTGTTTCTGTGTTCGCCGGCGGCGGCATTCATGACTGGCGCTATCGTCCCCGTCGACGGCGGGTATCTCGTCGCGTGATCGCAAGAGGGGGAGAGCATGACGATCGGTACCGCGATTCGCTACCTGAAAAAAGGCGAGTGGGAGCGCGCGCATGGCATCGTCCAGCAGGACGAGACCAGGCTCGGGTGCTGGGCACACGGCATCGTGCATCTGGTCGAAGGCGATCTTGGCAATGCGCGCTATTGGTACCGGCGCGCAAGTCGGCCGTTTCCCAAGGATCGCGACGTCGATCGTGAGGTCGCGGAGCTGACGCGGGCGCTCAAGGAAACGCAATAGCACGTTGCGAACAAGGCGCGGTGATGAACGCTCCGTTGATCCTGCCGTCGGCCGGCATCGTTCCCGAGCTCGCTTTGCAGGCGATGCCCGAAGACGAGCGTGTCTGGGTGCCGCAGGCCAAGGACGTCTGGTTTCGCCCGCTACTGCTCAATACCGTCACCGGGGGCTGGTGCAACCTGCTGCGCGTGCGCAAGTCGGGCGTGCTGAGCCGACACCGGCATCCCATGGTCGTCGTCGGCTACGTGATTCGTGGCAAATGGCGATATCTGGAGCACGACTGGGTCGCCGACGAGGGTAGTTTCGTCTACGAGCCGCCGGGCGAGATCCACACGCTGATCGTGCCCGACGACTGCGCGGAGATGATCACCTTCTTCAACATCAGCGGCGCGATGATCTACCTCGACGACGCCGGCCGCCAGGTCGGCTACGAAGACGTCTTCTCCAAGATCGAGATGTGCCGTGCGCACTACGCGGCGGTCGGGTTGGGCACCGACTACGTCGACCAGTTCGTGCGGTAGCGGGTCGCCACCGGATTTGCGTATCGATCGCGCTTTCGCGCGAGAAGGGAGTCCGCATGCCTTGGAGCGGTATATTTGCGGTGGGAGGCGGCGCCGCTGTCGGCGCGTGGCTGCGCTGGGGACTCGGTGCAGTGCTCAATCCGATCGTTCCGACGTTGCCTCTGGGAACGCTGGCGGCCAACCTGATCGGCGGTCTTCTGATGGGCATCGCGATGGAGTTGCTGACGCGGCACGCCATCATGTCTCCCGAGGCGCGATTGCTGGTGACCACCGGATTCCTGGGAGGATTGACGACGTTTTCGACGTTTTCGGCCGAGGTCGTCACGCTTCTGCTGCGTAAGGAATATGTATGGGGTGCCGTGGCCGTCGGTGCCCACGTCGTCGGGTCGGTGGCGCTGACGGTTGTCGGCATACTCCTGATTCGCGCACTCTACGCATGGGGGTCGACGATATGAGGCTGTCCACGCGCAAGGAGGCCGCATGAACGGCACGATCCTGCGTTTCTACGTTCACGAGAACCGGATCCACCGCCACGTTGCGCTGTTCGAGTGGCTGCTCGAACAAGCGAAGAAAATGGGCATTCGTGGCGGATCGGCATTTCGCGCCATCGCCGGCTTCGGCCGCCACGGCCTGCTGCACGAGGAGCATTTTTTCGAGCTGGCCGCCGATCTGACTGTCGAGGTCGAATTTGTCGTGACCGAAAGCGAAGCCGAAAAGCTGCTCGCGCTGTTGCGTGCGGAGCGCATCAGCATCTTCTACGCGCGCGTGCCGGCGGAATTCGGGGCCATCGAAGGCGACCGGTGACGCGCCGGGGAGCTGGCCATTACGCGTGTCTGCGTGCCTGCTTGGCCATGCCTCGCACCGGCGGGCGAGCGGCTCGTTCCTGATCGTCGCGGATCGATTGCGGGCGGTCCGCAACGATTGCCAATGCGCTGTTCCTGCCGCATCATTGGCTGCTGTCTGCCACCCGGCCATGTCGCAAGCGCTTGCTCGACCAAGGGATCGCGGTGGCGGCGACTGACACGAGGCCTTGATATTGCTCGTGCCAACGTGCATCGCGCCGGCGGTGCGTAGGTACACCTGCAGTGCTTGCCCATTCCAACTTGGAGCACGATATGCCACATGCAATACGCATTAGCCGTCCGGGCGGACCCGAAGTTCTGGAGTGGCAATCCGTCGACGTTGGCGATCCCGGGCCAGGCCAGGCTCGGATACGCCAGACTGCGATCGGGCTCAATTACATCGACACCTATCAGCGCAGCGGGCTCTACAAGGTGCCGTTGCCCGCGGTCATCGGCAACGAGGCGGCAGGCGTCGTCGAAGCCGTCGGCGCCGGGGTGACTGATCTCAAGGCCGGCGATCATGTGGCCTATTCGGGCGTGATCGGCGCCTATGCCGAGGCGCGGGTGCTTTCGGTCGACCGCCTTGTGAAGGTACCCGAGGGCATTTCTGACCGGATGGCGGCGACGCTGATGCTGAAGGGCCTGACGGTGCAATATCTGCTGCGCCAGACCTACGTCGTCAAAGCGGGCGACACGATCCTACTTCATGCCGCCGCCGGCGGCATTGGCCTGATCGCGTGTCAATGGGCGCGCGCGCTGGGCGCCACCGTTGATCGGCACCGTTGGCTCCGACGAGAAGGCCGCACTTGCGAAGGCCAACGGCTGCACGCACACCATCGTCTACACGCGCGAGAATTTCGTCGAGCGGGTAAAGGAATTGACCGGCGGCAAGGGCGTGCCGGTGGTTTACGACGCCGTCGGCAAGGAAACCTTTCCCGCGTCGCTCGATTGCCTGTCGCCGCGCGGCCTGTTCGTCAGCTTTGGCAACGCATCGGGTCCCATCGCAGCCTTCGACATACTGCCTGCTTTCGCAGAAGGGCTCGCTGTACGTAACGCGTCCGACCTTGGCCACGTACACCGCGAAACGCGCCGATATGTTGAAAATGGCCGCGGAGATGTTCGCGCTCGTGCTGTCGGGAAAGCTCTCCAACGATGCGCGGCAAACCTACGCTCTCAAGGATACGGCGCAGGCGCATCGCGATCTGGAGTCGCGCAAGACGACCGGCTCGACGGTGCTGCTGCCTTGAACCGCCACATGGTCGGATGCGCCGAGTAGTTGGCGCAGGGGCTCGTCGCCATCCTCTGAGCGTGGTTCAGGTCGCCGGAGCGCCGTCGCGCGCCGCGCGATTGAGCAGGGTGCGCGCCGCCGGTGCGAGCTCCGATGCGACCAGGCCGAGCGGACCGGTGCCGCGAGCGACCAGCGCGTCGGCCGCGGCGCCGTGCAGGTTGACGGCGAGCTTGAGCGCGTCATCGACGGCAATGCCTTGCGCAAGCAACGCGCCGAGCATGCCCGCGAGCACGTCGCCGGTACCGCCGCTGGCGAGTCCGGCGTTGCCGCTGGCGTTGATCGCCCACGACGCATTGGTGAATGCCAGCACGCTACCGGCACCCTTGAGCACGGTCGCCGCGTTGTAGCGGGCGGCAAGCGCTTGCGCGGCGCCGAGGCGATCGACCTGGATCGCGGCGGTGCTGCACTGCGCGAGACGCGCGGCTTCCGCCGGGGTGTGGCGTGATTGCGGACGGCGCGGTGCGTGCGCGCCAGAGCCGAAGCGAGCACAGCGTCGCCGGCAATGAGATTCAGCGCATCGGCGTCGACGACGATGGGAACATCGCTAGCCAGTGCGCGCGCGACCAGGCTGCGTGCACGTGCGCCGATACCGAGTCCCGGTCCGACCACCAGCGCGTCGCAGGGCATCTCGAGCGTGCGCTCCGCGTCGCGGAGCATCAGTTCCGGCATGAGCTCGTCGACCGCGGGGGTCGTCGAGGACGCGAGACCGACGTAGACCTTGCCGGCGCCGAGGTACAGCGCCGAGCGCCCCGCGAGCAGCGGCGGCGCCGACCGTGCCGTCGCTGCCGCCGATGATTGCGAGCGTCCCGAAGCTGCCTTTGTGCACGTTGCTGCGCGCGCGGCGCAACGGTTGCGGCAACGCCTTGCGTAGCACATCCCATGCGAGACGTTCGCCGCGCGCCGGCAGCAGCGATTGAGTGGCCAGATCGAGCGCGTGCACACTGATCGCGCCGCAATGATCAGGGCCATCGGCGGTGAGCAATCCCGGCTTGAGCGCGATGAACGTCGCCGTGGCACTGGCGCGTATGGTGGCCGCTTGCGCGCATCCGGTGTCGGCGTCGAGTCCACTCGGTATGTCGAGTGCGAGTACGGGTACCCCGGCGGCATTGGCATGCGCAATCCACTGCGCGTACGGCGCTTCGATCGCGCGCGTGAGTCCGATGCCGAACATGCCGTCGACGATGAGTCCCCAGCCGTCGATTTTGTTCCAGTTGTTGCGCGTTTTGCCGCCGGTCGCGATCCAGTCTCGCAAGGCGGTGGCAGCGTCGACGCTCAGGCGGGACGCCTCGCCGGCAAAGGCGACCTCAACGTCGAAAAACCACGTCTTGAGCCAGCGCGCGACGACAAAGGCGTCGCCGCCATTGTTGCCCGGTCCGGCCAGCACGAGCACCCGCGGCAAGCGTCCGGCGACGAGCTCGCGTGCGACTTCTGCCGCGGCGAGACCGGCACGCTCCATCAATGGTTGGCCGGCAGCAGCGGCCTCCAGCGAGCGCACGTCGGCGACGCGATAGACAGGGTCATTCACCATGAGGCGATTATAGGGGTGGGCACCCGTCGCCGCAGCCCTTGCGGGCGCATGCTCGCTAGGTTGGACATTCCTCGGGGCAGCCGATACACTTGCGCGACTAGACCGGCCCCTCTGCAGCCGGCACGCCGATCCCGGTGGGCAAAGCGTCCGTTCGGAGGATCGCCGATCGGCAGTCCAAGGTATCTTTCAATGTCGGAGGTTTGCATGAAGTTGCTTCCCAAGGTATTGCTGGGCGTCGTCACATTGACCCTTGCGCGCCGGTGCGTCGGCGCAAGCACTGACCGGTACGCTCAAGAAGATCAAGGATTCGGGCACGATCACCATCGGCCATCGCGACTCGTCGATTCCGTTCTCGTACTACGACGACAAGCAGCAGGTCGTCGGCTACGCGATGGACATCTGCATGAAGATCGTCGATGCGGTGAAGGCCGAGCTGAAGATGCCGAACCTCAAGGTCGTGCTGAATCCGGTCACGTCCGCGACGCGCATCCCGCTGATCGCCAACGGCACGATCGACCTCGAGTGCGGATCGACGACCAACAACCTCGACCGCCAGAAGCAGGTCGCGTTCACCAACACGTATTTCGTGACCGCCAACCGCTACGTCGCGAAGAAGTCGTCGAACATCAAGACGCTCGCCGACCTCAAGGGCAAGACGGTGGTGTCGACGTCGGGCACGACCAACATCAAGTGGCTGACCGAGGAGAACGGCAAGCAGAACCTGGGCATGAACATCATCCCGGCCAAGGATCACGCCGAGGCGTTCCTGATGGTCGAGACCGACCGCGCGGTGGCGTTCTTCATGGACGACATCCTGCTCTACAGCCTGGTCGCGAGCGCGAAGACGCCAGGCGACTACGCGATCGGCACCGAGGCCTACAGCGTCGAGCCGTACGGCAGCGATGATGCCGCAAGGACGACCCGGCGTTCGCAGAAGGTCGTCGACGGCGCGACGGCGCAAGTCTGTACAAGAGCGGCGCAGATCAACGCGATCTACGACAAGTGGTTCCTGAAGCCCGATTCCGCCGAAGGGCATCAACCTCAACGTGCCGATGAGCCCGCAGTTCAAGAGCAGCGTTCGCCAATCCGACGAACAGCGGCGATCCGGCCGTGTACAAGTAAAGCAGGCGCTTGCCAATCGCAAGACACCGAAACGGGGAGCCGCGGCTCCCCGTTTTTGTTCGCGAATCCGCAGTAGCTGCAGTCGAGTCGCCGCGCAAGCGGGAGATCGGCGATCACGACATGAACTACAACTGGAACTGGCGGATCTTCTGGGAGATGTCCGCCGACGGCCGGCACACCTGGGTCGATGACGCTGGTCGATGGGCCTGGGCTGGACGCTGGCGACGGCGCTGTGCGCGGGCGTCATCGCGCTGCTGCTCGGCTCGATCACTCGGCGTGCTGCGCACGACGCCGAACAAGTGGGCGGTGCGCCTCGGCAACGCGTACGTCGAGCTGTTCCGCAACATTCCCGCTGCTGGTGCAGTTGTTCCTCTGGTTCTTCGTGTTGCCCGAGCTCCTGCCCAAGTCGCATCGGCGACGCGATCAAGCGATGACTCCGCCGTGGGCGTCGTTCGTGCCGGCGGTGATCGGACTGGGCCTGTTCACCGCCGCCCGCGTCTCCGAGCAGGTGCGCGCGGGCATCCAGGCGCTGTCGCGCGGGCAGCGCATGGCTGGCACGGCGATGGGGCTCACGCTGGCGCAGACCTACCGCTACGTGCTGCTGCCGATGGCGTTTCGCATCATCATGCCGCCGCTCACGTCGGAGACGATGAACCTGATCAAGAACACCTCGGTGGCGCTGACCATCGGGCTCATCGAGCTCACCGCCGCCGCGCGATCGATGCAGGAGTTCACTTTCCAGGTGTTCGAGGCGTTCACCGCGGCGACGGTGATCTACATCGTCGTGAATCTCACCGTCGTCAACCTGATGCGCTGGCTGGAAAAGAGCATTGCCGTCCCCGGCTTCATCGGTCCGCAGGTCGCCGAGGGAGCTCACTGATATGGGTGACTTCGACTTCGGCGTCATCCAGCGCTCGCTGGGCTACCTGTTCCGGGAGGGGATGACCTTCACGCTGACGCTGACCGCGATGGCTGCCGTCGGTGGCATGTTCTTCGGAACGCTGCTTGCGATGATGCGGCTGTCCTCGCACAAGTGGCTGTCGCTGCCGGCGACCGGCTACGTGAACCTGATGCGGTCGATCCCGCTGCTGCTGGTCATCTTCTGGTTCTACTTTCTGGTGCCGTACATCGGCGCGTGGATCGTCGGCTCGCCGCGACCGATCCAAGGTCGGTGCCTTCGCTTCGTCGGTGATCACGTTCATGATGTTCGAGGCGGCGTACTACTCGGAGATCATGCGCGCGGGCATCCAGTCGATTCCGCGCGGCCAGGTGTGGGCGGGGTACGCGCTGGGCCTCAATTACTGGCAGTCGATGAAGGAAATCGTGCTGCCGCAGGCATTCCGCAACATGCTGCCGATCCTGCTCACGCAGACGATCATCCTGTTCCAGGACACGTCGCTCGTATACGTGCTGTCGATCACCGATTTTCTCGGCGCTGCATCGAAGATCGCGCAGCGCGACGGCCGCCTGGTCGAGATGTACCTGTTCGCCGCACTCGTCTACTTCGTCATGAGCTTCGGCCTGTCGTACATGGTCAAGCGGCTGCAGAGGAAGATCGCAATCATTCGCTAGGAGCGGCACGCCATGCCGATGATCGAAATCAAGTACGTATCGAAATGGTACGGCAGTTTCCAGGTGCTCACCGACTGCACGACCAACGTCGAGCAGGGCGAAGTCATCGTCGTTTGCGGGCCGTCCGGATCCGGCAAGTCGACGCTGATCAAGGTCGTCAATGCGCTCGAGCCGTTCCAGAAGGGCGACATCACGGTGGACGGGATCAAGGTCAACGATCCCAAGACCGACTTGCCGAAGCTGCGTGCCCGCGTCGGCATGGTGTTCCAGAATTTCGAACTGTTCCCGCACCTCTCGATCACTCAGAACCTGACGCTGGCGCAGATCAAGGTCCTGGGACGCGGTGCCGGACGAGGCTAACGAGCGCGGTCTGAAGCTGCTTGACCGCGTCGGATTGATCGCACAGAAGGACAAGTTCCCGGGCCAGCTCTCCGGCGGTCAGCAGCAGCGGGTGGCGATTGCGCGCGCGCTGTCCATGGATCCGATTTGCATGCTCTTCGACGAACCGACATCGGCGCTCGACCCGGAGATGGTCAACGAGGTGCTCGACGTGATGGTGGCACTCGCCAAGGAAGGCATGACCATGATGTGCGTCACTCACGAGATGGGATTCGCACGCAAGGTTGCGAATCGCGTGATTTTCATGGATCAGGGTCTCATCGTCGAAGATGCGACCAAGGAAGACTTTTTCGGCAAGCCGCGCTCGGAGCGCGCGCAACTGTTCCTGTCCAAGATCCTGCACCACTGAGCAGGCAGGATTGGCCGTGCGCCGCGACGCTGCGGCTCGCGGCAACGGTCGAAGCGGCGTACAATCCGGCTTTACGTCGTCTCCCGATCGATGGCCGAGTTCCTCACGCTGCGCGGGCGCAATGCGCTCACGGCGTTTCGCGTCAATAAGCTGCTCGCCCAACTTGCCGGCACCCGCATCACCGGGATCACCGCCGACTTCCTTCACTTTATCGAGACGACGCGGGCGCTGAAGCCGGCCGAACGTTCCACGCTCGATCGCCTCCTGACCTATGGGCCGCAGGCCGTCTGTCACGCCGACATCGGGGTGCTGCTGCTGGTCATTCCGCGCTTTGGCACGATCTCCCCGTGGTCGTCCAAGGCCACCGACATAGCGCACAGCTGCGGGCTCGATGCGATCGCGCGCATCGAGCGGGGCATTGCTTACCGCGTCGCTACGCATGGCAAGGTGCTCGCCCCTGAGGACCACGCGTCCTTGCTTTCGCACATCCACGACCGCATGACCGAAGTCGTGTGCAGCGATGTCGCTGATGCCAGCCAACTTTTCGCCCACGTAAGTCCGCGTCCGATGCTGACCATCGACGTGACGGGCGGCGGGAGGGCCGCTCTCGTCGCTGCCAATATGCAGCTCGGCCTCGCGCTATCGGATGACGAGATCGACTATCTCGAGCGCAGCTTCGTGCACGTCGGTCGCAACCCTACCGACACCGAACTCATGATGTTCGCGCAGGCCAACTCGGAGCATTGCCGGCACAAGATATTCAATGCCGACTGGATCGTCGACGGCGAACGCCAGCCGCAGTCGCTGTTCGCCATGATCCGCCACACGCATGCGGCGAATCCGCAAGGGACCGTGGTGGCTTACGCCGACAACGCGGCAATCATGGAAGGGGGCGCGGCGCGCCGGTTCCATCCGGACGCCGATGGACACTATGGAGCGCGCAGCGAGAACACGCACATCATCATGAAGGTCGAGACGCACAATCATCCAACCGCGATCGCGCCGTTCCCGGGTGCCGCCACGGGCTCCGGCGGCGAGATTCGCGACGAGGGTGCGACCGGCATCGGCGCGAAGCCCAAGGCTGGCCTCACGGGGTTCACCACTTCGCACCTGCGCATCCCCGGACTCGCGCAGCCGTGGGAATTGCCTGAGGCACGATCGGTGCCGGACCTTACCGCTGCCCCCGCTTCCGGAGGGCGCGACAAAATAGATGGCGGCACTGGCGCGCCGAAGTTTTGGATCGGCAAGCCCGACCGCATCGCCTCGGCGCTGTCGATCATGCTCGACGGGCCGATCGGCGCCGCATCGTTTAACAACGAATTCGGACGCCCGGCGCTGCTCGGCTATTTCCGAACTTTCGAGCAGGACGTCGCCGGTGAAACGCGTGGCTATCACAAGCCGATTATGATCGCCGGTGGCGTCGGCAACGTGCTTGCGCGCGACGCCCACAAGCGCGCTTTGCCCGACGGCGCGCTGATCGTGCAGCTTGGCGGTCCGGGAATGCTCATCGGATTGGGTGGTGGCGCGGCATCGTCGATGACGACGGGCACGAATACTGCGGATCTGGACTTCGATTCGGTGCAGCGCGGCAACGCAGAGATGCAGCGACGCGCGCAGGAAGTCATCGACCGCTGCTGGCAGTTGGGCGACGCCAATCCGATCCTGTCGATTCACGACGTGGGTGCAGGCGGCCTGTCGAACGCACTGCCCGAGCTGGTGCACGGCGGCCAGCGCGGCGCGCGCTTCGATTTGCGCGCGATACCGAGTGAAGAGCCGGGCATGTCGCCGCGCGAGATCTGGTGCAACGAAGCGCAGGAGCGTTATGTGCTTGCCATGGGCGCCGATTCGCTTGCAGATTTTCGCGCTATCTGCGAGCGCGAGCGCTGCCCGTTCGCGGTCGTCGGGTCGGCGAAGGCTGACGAGCGGCTGATCGTCGCCGATCCGGTGTTCGACAACAAACCGGTCGACATGGAGTTGTCGACGCTGTTCGGCAAGCCGCCGAAACTGACGCGCGATGTGCGGCGCATGGCGCGCTCACTGCCTCCTTTTTCCGCCGAAGGCATCGATCTGTCGCAAGCCGCGCTGCGCGTGCTGCAGTTTCCCGCCGTCGCCGACAAGACCTTCCTGGTCACCATCGGCGATCGCACCGTCGGCGGTCTGTGTGCGCGCGATCCGATGGTCGGGCCGTGGCAGGTCCCCGTCGCCGACGTCGCTGTGACGCTCGCCGATTTCGATGGTTATGCGGGCGAGGCAATGGCAATGGGCGAACGCTCGCCACTCGCGCTGATCGATGCACCGGCGTCGGGGCGCATGGCGGTGGGAGAGGCACTGACAAATCTCGCCGCCGCGGCGGTGGGGACGCTGCGCAGCGTCAAGCTTTCCGCCAACTGGATGGCGGCCGCCGGCCATGCAGGCGAGGACGCGGCGCTGTTCGACACCGTGCGCGCGGTCGCGATGGATCTGTGTCCAGCATTGGGTGTGAGTATTCCGGTCGGCAAGGATTCGCTGTCGATGCGTATGACCTGGCGCGACGGCGACATCGACAAGGCGGTGACCGCACCGGTTTCGCTCGTTGTCACCGCCTTCGCGCATGTCCACGACGCGCGGCGCGTGCTGACGCCGCAGCTCGTGCTGGACCGGGGCGAAACGCTGCTCCTGCTCGTGGACCTCTGCAACGGCAGGAACCGTCTTGGCGGCTCGGCGCTGGCGCAGGTGTATGGTCAACTTGGCGATGCCGCGCCCGATCTCGACGATGCGGTTGCCTTCGCAGGGTTCTTCGAGACGGTTCAGACGCTGCACGCGCAGGACAAGCTGCTTGCCTATCACGATCGCTCCGACGGAGGACTGTTCGCGACGCTCGCCGAAATGGCATTCGCCTCCCGCTGCGGTCTCGCCATCGAGCTCGACGAGCTGGCAGACGACACGATCGCCGCGCTTTTCAACGAAGAGCTGGGCGCGGTCGTGCAGGTCATTGCGACCGATCGCGCTGCCGTCGTGGCGGCGTTCGAGGCCGCGGGCGTGCGCTGCGTGGCGATCGGGCAGCCGGTCGTGGGGACTCGTGTCCACGTCGCGCGTGAAGGAAACGTTTTGCTCGACGCTTCGCGTGTCGATATGCACCGCGCGTGGTCGGCGACGTCGAACACGCTGCAGCGGTTGCGCGACAACCCGGAGGTAGTCGATCAGGAATACGAACGCATTCTCGACGTCACCGACCCCGGCCTCGCGCCGCGCATCTGTTTCGACCCTGCGGCCGATATCGCAGCGCCGTTCATCGCCACGGGCGTGCGGCCCAAGGTTGCGATACTGCGCGAGCAAGGCGTCAACGGGCACGTCGAGATGGCGGCCGCGTTCGACCGTGCCGGCTTCGCCGCCTACGACGTGCATATGACCGACATCATCGCCGGCCGCCGCGGCCTCGCAGAGTTCGCAGGCATCGTCGCCGGCGGCGGCTTTTCTTATGGCGACGTGCTCGGGGCCGGCGAAGGTTGGGCCAAGTCGATCCTGTTCAACGCGCGTGCGCGTGACGAATTCTCGTCTTTTTTCACGCGCTCGGCGACGTTTGCGCTCGGCGTTTGCAATGGCTGCCAGATGATGAGCAACCTGCACGATCTCATCCCCGGTACCGACCACTGGCCGCATTTCGTGCGCAACTGCAGCGAGCAGTTCGAGGCGCGGCTGGTATTGCTGGAAGTGCGGCCCTCGCCGTCACTGTTTTTCGCCGGCATGGAAGGTAGTCGCATTCCGGTCGCGCTCGCGCACGGCGAAGGCTATGCGGAGTTCCGCGGTGACACCCAGCTTGCCCTTGCCGAGCCACTGGCGATGCTGCGTTTCGTCGATCATCGTGGCGCCGTGACTGAACGCTACCCGTACAACGCCAACGGCTCGCCACGCGGCATCGCCGGCCTGACCACCACGGACGGGCGCTTTTCGATTCTCATGCCGCATCCCGAGCGGGTGTTCCGCAGCGTGCAGATGTCGTGGCATCCCGCGCATTGGGGCGAGGATTCGCCATGGATGCGCATGTTCCGCAATGCGCGCGCGTGGCTGGGATAACCTGCGCCCGCGGATTTCGTGGACCGAATTCATTCTTCTGCGTTGGCAATTTTCTCCATCCGCGTGCGAATGAATTCGCACCTACAAGCCGCTTGCGGTGCACACCGCCTGTGAGTTAATTTCTCCAGAGGTCCGAACCATGCCGATCAAGGTCTGGAGCATCAATGGCATTACGCCGGTCGTCGATCCGAGCGCATTCGTGCATCCATCGGCGGTCCTGATAGGCGACGTGATCGTCGGCGCCGGCTGCTATGTCGGACCGATGGCGTCCTTGCGCGGTGATTTCGGCCGGCTCGAGGTGCGCGCCGGCGCCAACGTCCAGGACTGTTGCGTCATGCACGGTTTTCCCGGCACCGACACCATCGTCGAAGAGGACGGGCACATCGGTCACGGCGCGATACTTCATGGTTGCGTGGTCAAGCGCAACGCCCTGGTCGGCATGAACGCGGTCGTGAACGACAACGCGGTCATCGGCGAATCGGCGATCGTAGCGGCGATGGCGTTCGTCAAGGCCGGCATGATCGTGCCCGACCGCATGCTGGTGGGTGGCGTGCCCGCCAAGGTAATGCGCGAATTGTCGGAACTCGAGCTGGCATGGAAGATCGAGGGCACGCGAAGCTACCAGGAACTTACGCGCCGCAGTCTGGCGACGATGCGCGAGACCGACGCGCTGCACATCGTCGAAGCCGGTCGCAAGCGCATCGACGTGGGCGAGTTGCTCCCGCTGTCGACGCTCAAGCAGCGCGAGTAGCGAGGTTTTCGTAGGTGAGAGACGCGGCGCATCAAATTACCTGCGTCATCCCGGCGAAGGCCGGGATCCAGTTTTGGAGATCTACCTTGGGCCCCGGCCTCTGCCGGGGCGGCGACTATGTTGTCACTAAGTTACGTAAAGCTCTGTAGGTCACGCGTCGCATGGATTTGTGCGGCTGCGCCGCGACATGGCTCGGCACGTAGTGCCGCTCAGTACCCCGCCGCCTGTCCATCGCGGCGGGGATCCGAGCCCGCGACATAGCCACCATCGCCGCGCACGATGAACTGCCCGGCACCGAAGTCCATGTACGAATCGGGGATCGAAGCGAATTGGTGCCCAAGCGCTTCCAGACCTTGGCGCAGGGCGGGCGAGGCTTCGCCCTCCAGATCCAGCGACAGCCCGCCGTCGACTTTCCAACGTGGCGCATCGAGCAGCGCCTGGGGGTTGGCGTGATAGTCGATGAAGCGCACGAGCGTCTGCAGGTGCGCTTGCGGCTGGATTGGTCCGCCCATGACGCCGAATGCCGCGCAGGGCGCGCCGCGTTGCGTGAGAAACCCGGGAATGATCGTGTGATATGGCCGCTTGCCCCCGCCGACCAGGTTCGGATGTCCCGGTTCCAGTGAGAATCCCGTACCGCGATTCTGGAGGCTGATGCCGGTTCCCGGCACAACGATGCCGGACCCGAAGCCCATGTAGTTGGACTGAATCAGCGACACCATCATGCCGCTTTCGTCGGCGGCCGCGAGATACACCGTGCCCGCAGTCGGTGGCGTTCCGTGGCGGAAGTCCTGAGCGCGAGTGCGATCGATACGCTTCGCGCGCTGCGCCAGGTAGCCGCGATCGAGCAATTGGGCCGGCGTCACCGTCATCGAGCGCTGATCGCTCACGTACCGATAGGCATCGGCAAAAGCGAGCTTCATCGCCTCGATCTGCACATGCTGGACCGCGACCGAGTCGACGGCAAGCCCGGAAAGATCGAAGTTCTCGACGATCCCCAGCGCCATGAGCGCGGCGATGCCCTGGCCATTGGGTGGGATTTCGTGAACTGTGTAACCGTGGTAATCGTGCGCAAGCGGTGTCACCCAGTCGCAGGCATGGTTTGCGAAATCGGCCAGCGTATGCGCGCCTTTCAACGACTGCGAATGCGCCACCATCTTCTCGGCAAGCTCACCGCGGTAGAACGCTTCGCCCTCGGTGTCTGCGATGCGCGACAGCACGCTGGCCTGTGCGGGGGACGCGAAGATCTCGCCGGGTGTCGGCGCGCGGCCGCGCGGCAGGAAATGTTCCGCAAAGCCGGGCACTTCGCCAAGGATGGGCACGGCGTTCGCCCATTTCTGGGCGACGACGGGGCTGACTGCGTAGCCGTCGCGTGCATAGCGAATCGCCGCTCCGAACAGATCGGAGAAGTGCAGCTTGCCGAAGCGCCGCGACAGCGCGATCCAGCCGGATACCGCGCCGGGGATCGTGACCGTGTCCCAGCCTGCTCGCGGCATCGCCGTCAGATCCGCGTAGCGCTGCGGCGTCCACGCAGCCGGCGCGCGTCCGGACGCGTTGAGACCGAGCAGCTCGCGGCCGTCCCATACGATGGCGAACAGGTCGCTGCCCAGGCCATTGCTGCATGGCTCGAGGACCGTCAATGCGACCGCCGTCGCCAGCGCGGCGTCCACGGCGTTGCCACCGCGCTGCAGCGTGGCGATGCCCGCTTGCGTCGCCAGTGGCTGCGACGTGGCTACGACATTGCGTGCGAAGATCGGCGAGCGTCGCGAGGCGTAGGGTAGCGACCAGTCGAGCGTCATCGTGCCTCCGGATACGGACAGGAGATCAGGCTTCGGCTTCCTCGAAGACTTCCTCGCGCTTCTTGCGCAGATTCGGAAGCACGATGATTATCAGCAGCGCCGCCGCGGCCAGCAGCATCGTCAGCGACAGCGGCCGCGTGACGAAAGTAGTCGGGTCGCCGCGCGAGAGCAGCATCGCGCGCCGCAGGTTCTCCTCGAACATCGGGCCGAGCACGAAGCCGAGCAGCAGAGGCGCGGGCTCGCACTCGAGCTTCATGAACACCACGCCGAGAAAACCGAATGCCGCCGTCTGCATGACGTCGAAGCTGGTGTTGTTGATCGAGTACACACCGATCGCGCAAAACAACAGGATGGCCGGGTAGAGCACCCGGTACGGCACCGTCAGGAGCTTGATCCACATGCCGATCAGCGGCAGGTTGAGCACGACCAGCATCAGGTTGCCCACCCACATCGACGCGACCAGTCCCCAGAACAGCTGGGGATTGCTTGTCATCACCTGCGGACCGGGCTGGATGTTGTGGATGGTCATTGCGCCGACCATCAGCGCCATCACGGCGTTCTCTGGAATACCGAGCGTCAGCAGTGGTATGAATGATGTCTGCGCTCCGGCATTGTTCGCGGACTCGGGGCCGGCCACGCCTTGAATCGCCCCTTTGCCGAATTCGCTCGGATCGTCGGATACCTTTTTCTCCAGCGCATACGACGCAAACGACGCAAGCATGGCACCACCACCTGGCAACAGGCCCAGGACCGAGCCGATCCCGGTGCCGCGCAGCACCGCGGGCCAAGCCTTCTTGAACTGGTCGCCAGTGATCCATAGCCGGCTGACCTTGGCCTTCAGGACCTCGCGTTTTTCCGTGTGCTCCAGGTTGGAGACAATCTCGGCAAAGCCGAACATCCCCATGGCGACGCTGACCACGCCCAGTCCGTCGATGAGCTCGGGAACGCCGAATGCGAATCGCGCAGTGCCGGAATTGACGTCGGTACCGACGAGGCCGAGCAGCAGTCCGAGGAAGATCATCGCTATGGCCTTGAGCAGCGACCCGCGTGCCAGTACGACCGCGCCGATCAGCCCCAGCACCATCAGCGAGCAGTACTCCGCGGGTCCGAATTTCAGCGCGAGCTCCGACAACGGGATCGCCACGCTCGCAATGAAAACCGTCGCCACGCAACCCGCGAAGAAGGAGCCGAGCGCCGCCGTCGCCAACGCGGCTCCTGCCTGGCCCTGGCGGGCCATCTGGTAGCCGTCCAGACAGGTGACTGCGGACGACGTCTCTCCTGGCATGTTGAGCAGGATCGACGTGGTCGAGCCACCGTATTGCGCGCCATAGTAGATGCCCGCCAGCATGATCAGTGCCGAAACGGGCTGAAGCGCGTAGGTCGTCGGCAGCAGCATGGCGATCGTCGCCACAGGGCCGATACCCGGAAGCACGCCGATCAGCGTGCCGACCATCGAGCCGATGAAGGCATACAGCAGGTTCACCGGGGTCATGGCGACTCCGAAGCCCATCGCCAAATGACTGAACAATTCCATGGCGTTCTATCAGCCCGATCCGGGCCAGATGGGAAGCTGCAGCTTGAGGCCGATCACGAATACGCCGACAACGAGCGCTGCCAGCAGGACGCCAGAGATGACTGATTCCTTGAAGCGGAATTCCGGACTTGCGGCGCTCGAAAGCACGATCAAGGTAATCGTCGACAATACCAAGCCAGCGTAGTTGACGATGTAACCGAACAGAACGACGCTGCCCAGAACGATCAGTGTGGGGCGCCAGTAAAATCTGGGGACGGGACCACCTTTGATCCTCAGCGCCCGTAGCGACAGCGCCGCGCCAAGCACGATCAGCATGATGCCGAGGATCCGCGGGAAGTAGCCAGGTCCCATGCGCGCCGCCGTTCCCAGCGCATAGTTGCTGCCGATCCCGATCGCAGCAACTCCAAATGCGATGAAAATCAATCCCGAATAGAAATCCTTGGGATGGCGGATCATTGACATTGTGGAATCCTCCCTCGCGCCCCCCGACGGCCGCGGCCCCGACAGCGACGTAAGAATAGCATCGAAGGCCCCGCGCGGAACGGCGGGCAGCGTGCCAAAAGGCACAAAAAAAGCAGGCGGGGGTCTTCCCGCCTGCTTTCGCTGTGCTTAGTACCAGAATCAGAGGCCGTTCTTGGCGCGGAGGTCCTTGAGGTATGCATCGACGACCTGGCCCTGCATGCGCTGCGCGAGCTGTGGCTTGACCTCGTCGAAGGGCGGTATCTTGGCTTCGCGGATATCGTCGACTTCGATGACGTGCCATCCGAACTGCGTCTGTACAGGGGTCGTCGTGAACTTGCCCTTCGGCAGTGCGACCATGGCGTCGCTGAACGGCTTGACGAAATTCGCCGGCGCATTCCAATCGAGGTCTCCACCGTTGATCTTCGAGCCGGTGTCCTTGGAGCGTTCCGCGAGCTTCTCGAACTTCTCGCCCTTTTGCAGAGCGGCGATGATTTCCTTGGCCTCGGCTTCGTTATCAACAAGGATATGGCGGACCTTGTATTCCTTGTCGCCGAGCTGCGCCTTGATCGTGTCGTATTCCTTGTGCAGTGCCTCGTCAGAAACCGGATGCGACTTGAGGTAGTCGGCCATGTATGCGCGCACAACCACCGTCTGTGAGGCGAGGTCCATTTCGGTCTTGACCGCGGGAACCTTGTCTACACCCTGCTTCTTCGCCTCGCGAAGGAGCAGCTCGCGAGTATTGAGTTCATCGCGCACCGCGTTGCGCAGCTCGGGGGTGTCCGGTTGACCCTGCGCCAGCCGCTGCTTGAGCATGAAATCGTAAAAGCTCTGCTGATAGAGATCCTTGCCCTTGGCGACGTCGGCCTTCGCGGCGGGCGCGGGTGCGGCCGCCTTGGCTTTCGGTGCATCCTGCGCCAACGCCGGCGCCGTAATCAGCGCTGCGGAGAGGACGAGCGCGGCAGGGATTCGGTGAATCTTGTGCATGAATGACAATCCTTTGATATGAAGGTGTGAGGTGAGTCAGGAGACTTCTTCGGGCGCGAGCGCCCTTATCTGCAAGGCATGAATTGGATAGGGGAGCAGGTCGTTGACCCGGGCAAGAACCTGCTGATGGCGCTGCAGGCGCGAAACGCCGGAGAATGCCTTCGACACGATGAAGATTGAAAAGTGCCCCGCGCCGCCGGCTGCGCCGGCGTGCCCGACGTGTTCGGCACTGTCGTCGTGCACCTCGAATGCCACCGGCGCAAGGTCTGCAAGCCGCGTTTGCAGCGTCGACGGGATGTCGGTCACGATTTCTCCGGCAGATAACGCGCCACGGAGGCCACGGTAGCCACGGCGGCCAGCATGAACATGCCGATGCCTCCCCAGATCTTGAAATTCACCCAGACGTCGGTTGGAAAGCGGGAGGCTATGTAAAGGTTTGCCGCACCCATGGCCGCCAGAAATCCGACCCACGCCCAGGTAATGCGCCCCCAGACCGGCTCGGGCAATACCAGGTCGGGCAGCAGGCCGGCAATCAAGTTGCGTCGGAATGCGAGGCGGCCGATCAGGAGCACCAAGGCAAACAGCCAGTAGAGCACCGTCGGCTTCCACTTGATGAAGGTCTCGTCGTGCAGCAGCAGCGTCGCACCGCCGAAAATGACGATGATGGCGAGGCTCATCCAATGCATGGGGGCGACCTTACCCCGGCGCACCTGGAAATAACCGATCTGGGCGATCGAGGCCACGATGGCGACCGCGGTCGCGACATAGATGTCCGCGACCTTGAACGCCACGAAAAACAGGATGAGCGGGAAGTATTCGGCCAGAAAGTGCATAACCTATTATTTTACATCGGAAACCGGCTTCAATTCAAGGCGGCCCGGCACGGGCCGCCCGGCCCGCCGGCTCAGTCGGCAAAGGTGCGGCGGCGGACCCGTGGCGCAGCCATCCGGCGGAACCGCTTCCAGTCGAAGGCTGGGCCCGGATCGGTCTTGCGGCCGGGCGCCACTTGGCAGTGGCCCGCGACGTCGCGTATCTGATAACGACGGCGCAGCGCCCGCGTCAAGGCGCACAGCGTCAGGTATTGCGCGTCGGTGTACGCAACATCGTCGGCGCCCTCGAGCTCGACGCCAATCGAAAAATCGTTGCAGCGCTCGACCCCGCGCCAGGACGAAACCCCGGCATGCCACGCGCGCAGCGAGCAGGGAACGAATTGTGCGAGGGAGCCTTCACGCCGAATCAGAAAGTGCGGCGACAGCCGTTGGCCCGCGAGCTGAGCGAAGTACGGGTGTGCCGCCGTGTTCAGGCGGTTGGTGAACAACTCGACGATCCAGGGGCCGCCGAACTCCCCCGGCGGCAGCGATATGCCATGGATGACCAGCAGCGAGACCCGCGACCCTGGGGGGCGCGCATCGCAATTCGGCGAAGGGATTTGGGCGGCGGCGCGCACGATCCCCGCGCGGTCCACGTGCAGTTTGAGTGGCGCACCAGCCATGGCGGCTCAGTCTCGCCGCCATCGTTGCGGCGCACTGCGCCGAGGCTTCGGGTCCAGCATCGCTTGCCCTCCCAGGCGTGCCGTTGCGTGCCACTGAATTGCGGCGGGCACGCTTCGTCGCGTCCCGCCAGTATGTCGCATTCGGCCTGCTCGGGTAAACCGCGACGTCCGCGTCCCCACTGAAACCAAAGACGGTCAGTCCTACAGTGCGCGCGAGACTGGCTTACGAGAACAATATCCGCGCGCCGATTGCAGGGGGTCGATGCGAGCGCGACGATTACATGCGCTGCCGTCCGCGACGCGTAGTCGTCGAACGAACCAGGCGGCCCAGGCGCACGGTGACGTACCGATCGCATCTCAGCCAACGATATGAAGGAGCTTAGTCATGGCGATACATTCCGATACCTACGGCGCAGCGGCCGTGGCCCGCGGCGGCGAGGCACAAATCATCCGCGATCCCAGCGACCCCCCGGCGGGTCCCGGCCCCGACATCATGGACGCCGGCACGCTGCGCGGCGACGCTGTCGTCAACGCAGCGGGCGAAGACCTCGGCAAGATCGAAGCGATCATGCTTGACGTGCATTCCGGCCGCATCGCGTACGCCGTGCTGTCGTTCGGCGGATTCCTCGGGATAGGCAGCAAGCTATTCGCCATACCTTGGGGCGCGCTCACGCTGGACGCCGTCGAGAAACGTTTCATCCTCGACACGAGCAGGGGGAAGCTTGAAAACGCCGAAGGCTTTGACAAGGATCATTGGCCAAGCATGGCGGATTCCGGTTGGGCGACGCGCGTTCACGAGTATTACAACGTACGCCCGTACTGGAGCGACGCCCATGCGCCGGTACGAGAACGCGCGGACTTGACGCGTTCGGCAGCGGACATCATCAGCAATCCAAACATCTCCTGATGCGCCAGAACACGCTTCGACATCACTTCACAGGAGCGACCCATGAAGGCACTTCCACACGCAGATCGATTTGACAGCCGACGGCTTCGCGCGGCGACGCTAGGCGTTCTTGCAGGCGTCTTGCTCGCTGTCATTGGCGATGGAGTGGCGCAGACTGCCACACCGGTCGGCGTTACGAAGGCCGCCGAATATGAGTGCAGTGGTCTCGAGGGAGTCGCGCTCAGCAATTGCAAGGAACTCAACGCGTCAGCGGCCAGTGGCGCCGCGACGCTGAGAGCCCCGCCAGCCAACGCCACTCACGATTGCGCGGACATGACCGGAAGCGCTTTGGCGACCTGTCTGGACCTCAACGGCCAAAGAGTCACTCCGGCAGTAACGGACAATGGCGCGGTGCAATCGTCCCCCGCTGGCGGGCAAGCGGGCACGGCCAGCGGAGCCAACGCGACAGGGCCATCGACGGGCACCGAGGCCAACTCCATCGCCCGAGGGGTGCAATGACTTCCCGCAACGCAGGCACCGCCACGACCCCGCCGGCCGTCACAACACCGCCATCGGGAGAGGTACCCGTCAATCCGATGGTGCCCGGCGCACGCATGAACTAACGGCCGCTTCCGCGGCCGTTTTTCTCGGCATTGCAAACGGGTTATTTGATACCCAGGCGTTCCATGCGGTAGCGCATGGTGTATTTAGCTGCAAGGGAACAAAGGCTTGGCGCGCTGTGGTGCCAATGTCGTGACATCGCGAAGCCCCTCCACTACGGATGACGCCGAACGCCGATTGTAGGAAGACCGGCGGCCAACCGACGCGGGTGAACGCGCCAGGGCATCGCGGCAACCATTGTGATCTGTATCATGTACTCGTAGGCATCGTTTTGCCAGAAAACTAACACTAAGAAGGCCAGGCGGCATTTGCAAAATACGCAGGCGATGGGGGGTCGCAGGGACGTCGATAGCCGCGCCCAGATGAACGGGTCGGCCGCGAGGCGATTGCTCGCAGCGATGGCATGCGCTCTAGCCCTTTCTGCTTGCCGGACTATGCCGGCCCTCGACCAACCATTGCAGTCCATGAGTAATGAAGATCTGCTTCGATACTATTACACGCTTCGCGAAGCGTCGGGTGACAAGGATCGCGACGTCGCGTCAATGCAGTCGATGTACTCATTCGGCAACGTCCTCGGAAATGCAATCGTGCAGGAAATCTACCGAGGAGAGGGCAAGGCGATCCGCGCTCGGATGGTCGATGTGCGGATTGAACTCGAGCGGCGCGGCTGGACACCTGCGAAGGGGTTAGCGGCTATGACAGAGGCGCCGGGGAACCGAGCACTTCCGGTAAATGCTGTCGAGTCGCGCGATGGCATAACAGCAGCGCCCGGCTTGCAGTTGCAATCGAAGTACATGTTCAGTGCGGAACAGTATGCCAAAGCGAATGGCTGCAACTCGCCGGCCGCGGCGATGAGCCTGAGGACGGCGGCCGCCGAAACCTTCACGATCGCGTGCGCGGGCGGGGAAACATTGATTATTGGTTGCGAGGCGAGCGGGTGCCGAGCTCTGAAGTAAACCTGACCCTTCGTACTCGATCGGATAGGCACGGGTATCATTTGTAAAAGCCATGATTTGATCCCGCGGGCAACGTCAGATCAACTTCGATTCACCCGGCCGAGACCGCTGTGGGCCGCAGTCACCAAGACTAGATGCCCTTCTGATCGAGGAATCGCATCCAATCAGAAATCGCGTGTTGGAGCACGTCCACGACGCCGTGACGGACTTGGTCGCTCGTAACAACCCAAATGCCAGCCCGTTGCGGTCCATCGTGGGCATCGTTGGATTCGTACTCCAGTTTGATGACGACCGGGCCATGGGTCGCCGCTTGTGCCTCGGCCCACTTTAAGTCACCGTGCTTGGCCGCGTGGCATATGTCCCGTGTCATGCGAATCCACTGGGAGCGCTGCGCGAATCGGTGCGAGCTGGCGTGGTGATCCGTGTGGGTCGCGCGAATCCAATCTCCAATGTGGAACACGGCGATAGCGCAGTCCATGAGCGCCCAGAGTGCCTCGCGCGACTTGCCGTGGGACAATGAATCGACGAGTCTGATGAGGTCCGCGTTCGCCTTGGCGAGTAGCTCTCGCGGGGAGCCGAAAAGGCGCAGGAGGCTATGGCGTGACCTGCCCTCGCCTGCGCCTCGTTCCCCTTCGGAAAAAGCGTACTCCTTAGTCATGTAGCAAACGCCTACGTTGGTGATGGCGGTCCTTACCTACAAGATTGAATCTAATCGGGCGCCGTCCGTAGGGTCGAATACCATTTAGGACATATCATTGCGCGATGCTGTTCGATCTACCTGCGTTGTACGCTCGTGCGCGGCCAGCGCCGCCGCAGGTTCGCCCGCACCGACGATCATCCGGGCGGGTGCTATACGTGCACGCACTTCGGGCGCCGTCTCGGCGGCTCAAGCGTCTGGTGCGCAAAGCCCAGCAATGAGCACGTCACGCTCGCAGGCCCCGCGCGGTTGCGCGTTTTGGGAGCGCGAGGCAGGCGCGGACGGTTGAACGCGCGGGCGCTTTTCAATCGTGCTCATGGGTCAGGTACGCGCCCCAGGGCGGAGTTCGTCATCGCTGCTGCCTCGCGCTGCCAAAAGGCGCACCCGTTGACGGGCCGGCCGGGGCAGTGGACGTAGGCCGGATCTTCGCAGACTAGCGCGGCGCCGTAATAGCGACCGTGAAAATGCCGACACACGAAGCAGCCGCAGGCGGCATCGCGTTCGTCAGAGGTTACCCGGCGCTCCATCGGCAAAGGCTACCACGGTGCTACCGGGGTAGCCGGCCAGTTCGTAGCGCGCGTCGCCTGCGCCGATCTGCGCGGTTGCAACCATGAAAAAGCCTTGCGGGGCCGGCTACTTCCAGCCACTCCACCCCGTTCGGTGCGGCGCGCTCGACGAAACTAAACGCTGCCATTTATTTTTGGTCCTTGTCGCGCGCTAGGTAATCTTCGAGCTTATCCAACGCGCGCCCAATACCCTTGGTCGCGCCGCCGGCGAATTGCGACACAATTACCGCTAGCGTCACCAATGCCCACACGACCCCGGCAGCTACGGGGCCGACTATCAGGACGCCCAGCACGCATAGGATTGAAAACAGCAGCCATGCGATCAGGCCCGCCATGGCGCACCGCTCAGGTGGATTTCGTCATCCGCGCCGGGCGATATGCCCTGTATGTCGCCAGCGGCAAGCGCGCTCCCGGCGAAGAAGTAAGCGGCCACGGCGATCTTCATTTCTTCGGCTCCTTGACGCAAGGGTAGAGAACTAGGTCAGTGCGACACCAGTCCGGGCGGGATCGCGTAAAGCATACTAATGACCGCGGCACGGCATGGTATCGGCACGTAGTCGCCAGCGAACGAGGGGCCAGCACCACTGTACATATAGTTGCGCACGTAGCCGCCAAAGGCATTTTTGGCGCGGAACTGGACGCACACGATCTTGCCTGCCCGGTCGCTTAGCACTTCCTCGATGCGCAGGCTATCAGGGTCAGTCACCGCGGCGCGGATGCGCGCGACCTGAGTTCGCGCCGCGTCCTCCCGCACGGTGCGATTGCTATCAGACAGTAGCGCGCCGTCGAGCGCTTGCCCCGCCGCCGATTGGGCGCTGTAAAGCAACAGAAGTGCTGCAAGAACGTTGCGCATGTCGCAGTCCCATGTTGGCAAAGTCAGGTCCTAGCATCTTCGGCGTGCGGTACGCTCGCAAACATTCGCGCTATGAGTCCTGGGAGTCGACTAGGCGCGAGTGCTCGGCGGCGCGCGGGGCGGATGGGCACAGGTAGGGGTAGCCCAGTAACACGTTGCCTGCGTCGATCCGAGCGGTCGCGCAATGAAAAGTCACGCGACGGGCGTCAGTGCTTTGCTGGCCGCACATCTCGATCCAACGCCGCAAGGCGCGCGCGCATCGTCACCACCGCGGAGCGCATGTCGGCCCTGGCTCCCTGGGGTTCGTTCTCGATTTCCTCGCCCATGATGTCCAGCAGCTCGCCGGCATGCTGGAACAGCTCATGGATGTCGTCTGCGGAGGCGCCTTTCACGCGTGGCCTCTGTTATCTCGGCGAGCACGCGCATGAACGCGTCCCACGCGAATTTTGCGGTACTCATGGACTAACTGTATCTTAGCGGACCGCTTTCGACCGGCACCTTGTGTTGACAACCTTGCACGAACTACAGGCCATAGTGCTGGCGCCGCAAAACATTGCCCGCAGTCGGGCTGCCATCCGGTGGCCGCGCAAACCGTCGTCGGTTAGGTTTGTTGCTGGCTTCCGCAGCTACCGCAGAACTTTGCACCTGACGATATCGCTGCTCCGCAAGAGGTGCAATGCGAAGCGTGAGTTGTGCCGCTCATGGTTTGTTCCGCCTCCTCCAATGCCTGCGTTGCTTCCGCGTGGATGCGTGCCAGCTCCTCTTGCTTTTCGGTGATTTGAGCGGCGAATCCGGCGATCACCTTGCGAGTCGCGCTGAGGGCGTTCTCATCGAGCTGTCCCGCATCCAACATTGCGTAAACGGCTGTACCAAGTTCGGTTAGTGCCTCTTTCTTTTTGCGCTCACATTCCGTAATTTCCGCGTTCACTCTGTTGGCATCAAGCATTTCTTTCGACTTGACACTAACGGCCGTCATCCCCTTGCCAAGTCCCTTCTTGAATTTGTCGAAGAAATCAGCCATTGAATCCTTCTCCTATCGGTCCGGGCGGGCGTCAAGGCCGCTTGATTGGAAATTGGCCGCCCACTAGGGGTTGATAACGAAACGTTGTTTGCACGCCTCTTTACGAGGTCCGCGACTGCTTTGTTGCGATATTGACTGTAGCTTGCTCGCTATCGCGGTTCCCACAAGCCTGCTAGTGGTCGCACCTAACGAGCGATACCCTCGGAGATTGAGCCAGTTCATTCAAGGTCCGGGTTCGACCCAGAGCAGCCATACGTATCGCCCGAAACCGGACCTTCACTTTATGAACCAATACGCCATCGTGCGTGCAGTCCGGCACTCATGTGTGGCTTCAAAGATGCTCGCTACACAATCACTGAATCACCTCGTCCGCGCGCAACAGCATCTCCTTCGGAACCGTGATTCCGAGCGCCTTGGCGGTCTTGAGGTTGATGACCAGTTCGAACTTGGTGGGCTGTTCGATCGGTAGTTCGCCCGGCTTCGCACCGTGCAGGATCTTATCGACATAGATGGCGGCGCGCCGAAACTGTGCGGTAATGCTCGGTGCGTAAGCCACGAGCCCACCGGCACGCACAAACTCCCCAAACTCATACACGGCGGGGATTCGATTTGCAGCTGCGAGCCCGACGATCGCGTTACGGTTCTGGAGAGTCAAGGGATCCGTGACAACGAACAGCGCGTTCGCGTGCTGTTCGCGCATCGCAGCGAAAGCAGCAACGATGCCATCAAGGTCACGCACTTCAATGACCAAAGGAGTAATGCCGAAGGCGCCCGCTGCCGCAATCGCCTGCGTACGGCGTTCCTCAATCGCTGCGGTCGGATTCCAGAGGATGGCCATGCGCTTAGCTGTGGGATCGAGTTCGGTAAGCGCCTGAACCGTCTTCCCGACGAGGCCGTCGCCGGCGGCGCGCGCGAGCCCGGTGAGATTCCGCTCTGGCCGCGCAAGACTGTTTGCTAAACCGCTGCCGACAGGGTCGGGAACACCAACGAAAACCACAGGAATCGAGGATGTCGCCTTCTTCGCCTCGACGGCGCCCAGAGTTGATGAGACAACGATGACGTCCGGATGTTTTTTGATTACGTCTGCGAGGCCGCGGCGAAAGCCCTCGACCTGTCCCTCTGCCCAACGGGCGTCGACGACAATGTTGTTGCCCGGGACGTAGCCTAGTTCGCGAAGGCCGTCCATGAAGGCATCCATGAAATGCTGGTTGGCCGAAGCCGCGCCGGCTTCGACGAAGCCGATACGATAAATGGTTTGCGGCTGTTGCGTTCTTGCTACGCCAGCGGCGGTGAGTAAGCCAAGCCCGACAGCAGTCGTGAATGTCCGCCGATCCATCACTGATCACCCCGTCAACCCATGTCAGTCCGTCGATACTACGCCTTACAAATGTCAACGGCTCTATTGGCGCTCCTGGCTTGCTATTGCCTGTCACCGGCGCTTTAGGGGACGAGGGCACTATGACTTGTTGTGGTCGCGATTTTCCTTCGCCCGCAGCCGACCCTGACCCGTCATGCGTGCGGCTCAAAAGCAGCCGTACGCGTTTGTCCGGACGTGGTGGCGACCGCCTTCAACTCCCTGTTAGCTGGCCATCGCCGGTGCCAGCCTGCGAGGCTATTTGGCCAGCGTCTCGCGCCGCATTCGCATCCTTGAAAACCACTCGTCGACTTCGCGGGTACTTCGCAGTCGCACTATCTTCGATTGCTCTGAGCGAGCAAGCATCTGCTGCCTGTGCCGAAAGTGAGTACGAAGCGGATGGGCAACCACGGAATCGCGTCCAACGAAGACATCGTGCCACGTCTCGACGTTTCCGTTCGCAGAGGACCTCGCGTGTCCGTACGCGTCTCCGACGATCGCCGAAGTAGCCGCGCAAGTTTCACCGCGAGCGGTAGGTCTAGCCAAACAATAAGGTCGGCACGGCTCGCGATGAAATCACCGACCTCACGGTTCGCACGTACCGTCGATGACGCCGTGAATCAATAGTGCCCGCAAGTACGCGTCGCCGCACTTGTAATTCCCAGCAGCCGCTCCTTGCCACCCGAGCTGTGCTGCTTCGGCGTTAACCCGAACGCCGCAGACATCTGGCGACCGTTGGAGGCTGCCCCATTGCCCACGGCCGCCACCAGTGCGGTGGCAGTGATCGGCCCCACCCCGCGCAGTTGCTGCAGCCGCTTGGCGACCGGGTCATTCTGCGCAATCACCGCGATTTCGCGGTCGAGTTCGTTCATCCGCGCATCGAGCGCCTGGAAATCTCCCCACATACCGTTCAGCAGGCGCCGGAACCGCTCGAAGATCGGCTCGGGCGCGAGATCGGGCTCCGGCACGACGCGCGGCTTCGGCTGCAGCAGACGCCGCGCCTCTCCGAGACCGCTGGCCGCTGAAACGGGGGCGCGAGTCTTCCAAGCATTCGCCCACGCCGTTCCCCAAGAACCGCCCCATGCACGATCCCATCTATTTCGGCTCCGATTGCGGGCCTGGGTTCGCGCCGCCGGCGAGTGCGCTCACGCTCGAGGTCTCGACACTTTCGGGAACGTTGGACGAAGCACTGCACCCGAGCATCGGTCTGCTGAGCGTCCTGGCGCGTGAGGACCGTCGCGTGCACGGGCTCGCACTTTATGGCTGCCACGTGCCGAGCTCGCGGTCCACTGAGCCGGGTGGCTTCCCGCGCCTGGGCCTGCGCGTATCGCAACGACAACTCGGCCTGCGCGAGGCGCAATGATAGCTCGGCGATGCGGCGCAGGAGCGCCTCCTCGGCGTTCTGCAAACGCTTGCGATCGAGGACGACGACCGACGCGTCGTGGCCGGCGTCCTGTTGCTCAACGGTCTTTACCGCAACGAACCGCATATGCGGCCGGCTCATCGCTTCACAGATCGCCTCGGCATCGTTGGCGTCGTTCTTGTTACTCTTCACGTACGGTTTCACGAACTGTGGCGCGATCATCCTCACCTTGAATCCGTGCGCCTGCAGTCGCCGTGCCCAGTGGTGCGCGCCACCGCAGGACTCCATGCCAATCTCGCAGCCAGGTTCAGCCGTCTCGAGCAATACCTTGAGCCAGTTCTCCCGTGACAGCTTTCGCCGCCACACCGCCTTCTCGTTCCGACCTACACCGTGCACCTGGAACACGTTCTTTGCCAAATCTACCCCAACGCGAATAAGCTTCATGGCGGACTCCTTCTCCCTGTTGGACATCGCGCGCGGACACGTACTTCGCGTTGCCGCATGAGGCGATTGAGCGGCGCACGAAGGCATCTCTATGCAGAAAAATGCCTTGGGTGCTCACGCAGCCGCCCTCGAGACACGGTGGCGGGCGATCCAAGCTTCCACTTCGGCGAGCTTGTAGACCTTGCTGCGCCCGAGCTTGTAGTGCGGAGGCAGGCTTCCATGGGATTGCCGATTGCGGCCGGTGCCGGGCTTGATGTTGAGCAGGCTGAAGAGCTGCGACTCGTCGATGTAACCGAGCCTGTCGCGGATGCCCGCTGCGTTATCCGCCGCTGCTGTTTTCTTCGTCACGGTACGGTTCCTTATGCAATATGACCGTACGTATTGGATTCCTCATCCTCTCTGTTTGGAACGCGTCACGGAAAGTTTCGTGACTTTCCGGGTCGCGCGGGCCAGGCGGGCGTCATCCGTCACGAAGGGCTCGAGTAGCATTTGCGCACCCGGCGAACCTATCGCGCCTGTCTGTGCGCGCGCTGCGCGATAGTACTCTTCGGCAACGGTCTTGCTCAGGCCGTGGCGTTTGCCGACCTCGCGAAACAGCTCGGCATTGACGGGGCGCCTCATGGAGCGTTGCTGCTCCACGTCTAGGAAAATCGCCAACGCGTACCGTGCCTTTTTCTGAGCCGCAGCGAATTGTTTTCCTTTCGGCCACGCAATGCCGAACGCTTCGTCCAGCGTCTTGCATTTGTAGGAGTACCAGCGATTCGTCACCTTCGCGAATGCGTCGACGAGCCATTCAGGCATGACTATCTTTTGATCGCCGCAGAAGCGAATTGCGCTCAGTAGGATCGCTTGGTTGCCGCCCTCGAACTTCACGCGCTTCGCCTCAAGCTCGGCGTGGATGACTTCTGCCGGCAGGTCGAGCTTACTCATTGGCGAGCGCCTTGGCATCGAGCTTCACGTACCGCTGCAGGTGTCGAATATCGCGATGGCCGCCGATGAGCTGCAGGCGCAGCAGGTCCATGCCGCGCTCTGCGTATCGGCTCAGCGACTCGTGGCGCAGCAAGTGAAACACGACGTTGCCCTTGAGCTTCGCGCCGGCGACGGCTTCTTCGAACCAAAAGCCGAGCGTGTCGCCCTGATAGGGGAAGATTCGGCCGGCCGTGGTCGGCTGGCGCTTGATGATCTCGAGCGCGTCGTCTCGCGGCCAAATCGGATGCGCCTGCAGCAACGGCACTTCGTCCACTCGATCAGGGTCGCGCGGATGCTTACGATTGCGCACCAGGATGACGCGGCCGCTCAGGTCCTCGTGCGTGATCTTGAGAATCTCTCCGCGGCGCATCGCGGTCGCGAGAGCGAAGCGAACCAGGTCGCCGAGCGGCACATGCGAGCGCGTGGCGTTGGCATCGATCCAGGCGAGCAGGGCATCGAGCTCCGAGTCGCCGATGCGGCCCGTCCTTGCCCGAGAGGTGACGCGCAAATTGATCGTCGTCGCGTAACTTCGCACGCTTGCGCGCGCCGGCGCGTCCTTGGCTACAGAAATGCCGTTATCCGCCGCGTGCCGCACGATCGCCGAGGCGTACAGCAAATCCTGCGCGGCGGTCTGCGACGTCGACCGGCCTGGCGTCTTGATAACCATTGCCACCAGAGATCCGCTCGAGCGCGTGGCGTGCGCCAGAATTCCGCGCGTGAGGACGTCGACAGGTTCTAAGCCGTGCGCGAGCTTGAGCCGCGCGATCGCGTTGCTCGCCGTCTTACCGAGCGGCCGGCGGATTGTCTTCCGGTGCTCTAGGAAGGCGTCGATCAGGTCGGCGAAGATCGTGCCTGACGGCGGGGCGCTTGAACTCGCCCGCTTCGATGGCGAGCTCCTGGGAGCGCGCCCAGGACTCGGCCATTGCCTTCGTCCCGAAAGTCTTGGTGATCTCGCGGCCGGCAAAGCGCACCCGCGCGGTCCATCGAATGCCGCGGGCCCCTTTGCGCTTGTAGAACGTCGCCATCGCCGCCTCCGAGTCATGGCACGAATGGCACAAATGCACCGTTCTTGTGCCACTCAGGTCGGGAAACAGTATATATCGACCGTGACGGTTTGTGGGGCTTTCATAGGGAAACGTGAGGGCGGGCTATTTGATGCCCAGCCGCTCCATTCTGTAGCGCATCGCACGAAACGTGATGCCCAACAATTTCGCCGCTGCCGTCCGGTTGTAGCGCGTTTTTTCCAACGCCTCGTTGATCGCAGAACGCTCGACCCGGTCGAGGTAGTCCTGCAGCGGCCACTTGTCGCCGGTGGGCAGTGCCGCGTCACTTTCCTCCGGCGGCGGCGTCAGGTGCAGGTCGGCCGCGGTGATCTTCTGCGGCTCCGCGGCGAGCGAGAGCCCGCGCTCCAGGATGTTTTCCAGCTCTCGCACATTGCCCGGGAAAGGATAAGCCTCCAGCGCCTTGACCGCCTCGGCGTCGAGTCTGGCGGTCACCCCGCGGGTAAGCTTTCTGAGTATGGCATCGGCGATCGTCGGAATGTCCTCGCGCATCTCGCGCAGGCTGGGCATGGCGAGCTCGATGACGTGCAGGCGGTAGAACAGATCCTGGCGGAACTCCCCGGCGTCGACCAGCCCCGGCAGCTTCTTGTGCGTAGCGCTGATGATTCGCACGTCCACCGGCTCCTCGGTGGTTGCACCGACCTTGCGTACCTTCTTCTCCTGGATCGCACGCAGTAGCTTCACCTGCATCGGCAACGGCAGGTCGGCGACCTCGTCGAGGAACAGCGTGCCGCCGTTGGCTGCCTGGAAGAATCCGTCGCGGTCACCCTCAGCGCCGGTGAACGCGCCTTTCTTGTAGCCGAAGAATTCCGACTCCATCAAATTTTCGGGAATGGCACCGCAATTCACGGGGACGAACGGCAGCTCGGCGCGCGGTCCACCGGAGTGGATCATGCGTGCCGCGAGCTCCTTGCCGCTGCCAGACTCGCCGGTGATGAACACCGGTGCTTGGCTCTTGGACAGCCGCTCGATCATCCCCCGCACTTGCATGACCGCCTGCGATTCGCCCAGCAGCTGATAGGAAGATGGCGCGGACGGTTTCTCGGGCACTTTCAGCGCCTGCTTCACCAGTGCGCGCAATTGCTCGAGCGCGACCGGCTTGGCGAGGTAGTCGAACGCACCGGCCTTGAGCGCGGCCACCGCGTTCTCGGCGCTGCCAAATGCCGTGATCACGGCGACCGGTACGTCGAGGCCCTTTTCGGTGATGTGCTCGACGACAGCGAGGCCTTCGCCGTCCGGCAAACGCATGTCGGTCAGGCAGAGGTCGAAACCCTGCGCGTCGAGCAACTTGATGGCCTCGTCAACGGATTGCGCGCGGGTGGTGTCGAGGCCCATGCGCGAGAGTGTGAGCTCGAGCAATTCGAGCAGGTCCGGTTCGTCGTCGACGACCAGTACCTTGGGTTGTCCGCGGTCGCGGATTCTTCGGGTCATGATTGAATCGCTCTCCTTAACTTCTGTGTTGGACTATCGGACCCGCCGCACGCTTTAGCGTCAGCCGGAAGTGCGCGCCCGGATGCTTGGGCAGCAACTCCAGCGCCGCGCCGTTGGCGTCGGCGAGCTCGCGCGCGATGTACAGCCCCAGTCCGGTTCCCCCTGGCCGCGTCGTGAAGAACGGCTCGAAAATCTGCGCCCGAAGCTCCGCCGGGATGCCCGGGCCGTCGTCGGTCAGTTCGCATATTACGGCATCCCCCATGTAACCAGCGCGCGCCGCCACGCGGATGCTACCGTCCTTTTTCTGGCAGTGCTGCCACGCGTTGCGCACCAGGTTCCAGAGGATCTGGTTCAAGTGCCCGCGGTCGAAGATTACCAGCAGGTCGTTCGGGCACTGGATCACCACGCCACCCGGAGGTATGCGCTCCGCCTGGACGATCTCGTCGATCAGCGATTCGGCGAATTCCTTCAGCGTCAAAACTTCCGGCTGCTGGCGGTCCCGGCGGTTGAGCTGCAGCACCTCGCCGACGATGCGGTCGATGCGCTTGGCGTTGTTGCGGATCATCGACAGCAGGCGGTGGCCCTCGGGCGCGACCGAGCCGTCCTCCTCGAGCAACTGTGCCGCCTGGTTGATCGCCGACAGCGGATTGCGCACTTCGTGCGCGATGCTGGCGGTCAGCCGACCCATTGCCGCGAGCTTGATCTGCTGCGCCTCGCTCTGTGCGCGGCCGAGGTCTTCGAGGTAGATGAGTGTGCCACCATTGAGACCCGAGCCGATGCGCACCAGGCGCACCCGCAGCAGCCGCTGCGTTGCCTCGACCTTGAACGGCGGCAGCGGCTCGGCGATGTCTTCCTGCCAGCGTCGCCAGTAGTCGTGCAGGATGGAACTGAACTCGGACAGGCGCATGCCGCCTCGCATGCGACCGAAGCCGCCCAGCAGGCGCGTCACCTGCGCATTGTGGCCGCGCACGACACCGTTCAGGTCGACGACGAGCACGCCGTCCTGCATGTCCTGGATGATGAGCCGGTTGACCTGCTCGAGATTGGCGACGTCGATGCCGCGCTGTGCGGCAAGCTCCTCGCTCGCCCGGGTGTAGCGCCCGAGCGCGATCGCTACGCCGATCGTCGCGAAATAGCCGAAACCGATCAGCCCGGTCTGCAGGATCTGCGGTCCGGGTATGAGGCCGTCGATGAGCCGATAGCTGTCGACCGCGATGAGGACCGAGCTCGCCAGCGCGGCGTGGAAGAAGGCGACGCGCGTGCGCAGCAGCCAGCCACTGGCCGCGAGCTGCGGAAAGAGCAGGATGGGCAACGGCCCGCTGGCGCTGCCTCCCGAATACATCATGAGCGCTACGAAGAAAATGTCGCCCCCGAGCAGTATTAGTAGCAGCGCCGGAAGCGGCATCAGCAGCGACTCGCGCTGTACCCAGAGGAAAGTCAACAGTCCGAAGACGAAATACAGGCCACTGGCGGTGAGAAATGCATTGGGCAAACCTATGCCGGCGACGAGAGAACAGCGCGGTGCCCACCAGCAAGGTTGCGCACACCGCGCGATAGATGCCGACGATCCACAGGATGCGCCGCACGGATTCGTCGACCATCGTCGCCAGTGGCGGCGGTTCGAAAGGCGGAATCGCGGGGTGCGGCTGGGTGTCCAAGGTCAGCGCATCTTCAGGGCTTGCTGCAATGGCCGTCGGCGCAGGCAAAGCCGTCGCGCGCGGGCAGAGCGTCGCTGCGCGGCAGGAACACGCCGCAATTCACGCAACGCACCATCGGCGCGCCGGTGCTGACCGTTTTCTTTGCACCCGACGCAGCGCGGCGCGCGCGCGCATTGCGCATGTTGATGATGCGAAACGCGAGCAGCACGACGAAAATCAGAATGAGCCAGGCGATGATCTTTGCCATCACACGACCTTGCCAGGATTGAGCAACCCTCTGGGATCGAGCGCTTGCTTGACGCGGTGCATCAGCTCGACTTCGATCGCGGACTTGTAGCGAACGAGTTCGTCGCGCTTCATCTGGCCGATGCCGTGCTCGGCGCTGAAGCTACCGCCAAGCTCGGCGACCAGGTCGTAGACGATACGATTGGCGCGCGGCATGTTGGCCATGAAAGCGGCGCCGTCGGCGCCGCGCGGCGCCGACAGGTTGTAGTGCAGGTTGCCATCGCCCAGATGCCCGAACACGACATAACGCAAGCCCGGCAGCGCGGCGTCGAGCGCGAGTCGGGCACGTTCGAGGAAAGCGGGAATGCGCGATACCGGAACACTGATGTCGTGCTTGATATTAGGACCTTCTAGCCGCTGCGCTTCGGGAATGTGTTCACGCAGGCTCCACATCACCGCGGCCTGCGCCGCGGATTGCGCGATCGCCGCGTCGGCCGCGATTTGCTCGCTCGATCGCGCTGGCCAGCGTCGCTTCGACCTGGCTTGCCAGCGCCGAATTCACAGCGGCGTCATCGGCCTGCACGAGCACGTACCACGCATGTCCGGGAAGCGGGTCGGGAAGCGTCGGAAATTGTGCGCGGGCGAGCGTCACGCACTCGGCCGAAATGAGCTCGAAACCGGTCACGCGGTCGCCCAGCCCAGTGCGTAGCGCGCGCAGCAACGCCACAGAAGCGGTGACGTCCGCAACCGCGACCCATGCCGTCACTGACGAGCGCGGCTGCGCGTAGAGCTTCAGCACGGCAGCCGTCACGATGCCCAGCGTGCCTTCGCTGCCGAGAAACAGTTGCTTGAGGTCATAGCCAGTGTTGTCCTTGCGCAGGCCTTTCAGACCATTCCATACGCGGCCGTCGGCCAGCACGACTTCAACGCCGAGGACGAGGTCGCGTGCATTGCCGTAGCGAAGTACTGCTGTGCCGCCAGCGTTGGTCGACAAGTTGCCGCCGATCAGGCAGCTTCCTTCCGCGGCGAGCGACAGCGGAAACAGCAGGCCGGCGTCGGCGGCAGCCTGTTGTACGGCGGCGAGCGGTACGCCAGCTTCGACGGTCATGGTCGCGTTGTCGGCGTCGATGTCGCGCACGCGGTTGAGCCTCGCGAGAGACACGACGACCTCGTCGCCCGCAGGATGCGGCGTAGCCCCCCGCACAATCCCGTGTTGCCTCCCTGCGGCACCAGCGCGACACCATTGTCGGCGCAACAGCGAACGACGGCGGCGACCTGTTCGGTGGTCCCCGGCCGCACGACAGCACGCGCGTGGCCGTGATAGCGATCACGCCAGTCGATGACGAAGGGTGCGACATCGGCGGCGGACGTGAGGACGTTGGTATCGCCGACGATGGCTTTGAGCGCAGGCAGGAGTAAGGCAGCTGATTCTCCCATGTGGGGCATAATAGCGGAAAAGCGAGGTGCGTAGCCCGCACCCAGCCATTCCGGAGGAGCCGCCATGTCCGACACGCCACCGTCCTCGTTTACGCCGCAACAAGCGCTGGAATTCATGCAGCGCATGTGGAATCCGTTCGGCATGCCCATCCCCGGATTCACGCCGCCGGCGGCGCCGGGTGCCGCGCCCGCGGCAATGCCGTTTCCGAATCCGGCGGCGATGTTCGCTACGCTCGATCCGGCTGAAATCGACAAGAAAATCGCGGAGCTTAGAGTCATCGAGAACTGGCTCACTATGAGCGTGAACTTCATGCAGATGAGCATCAAGACGCTGGAACTGCAAAAGTCTTCGCTCGAGGCGCTGCGCGGCGGAGCGCCCCGCGCCGAGGCCGCGCCGCGCAAACCCCGTTGAACTGCGGAGCATTCCATGGCACTCACGCTTTATTACGGATCCGGATCGCCCTATGCATGGCGCGCCCAACTTGCGCTCGAGCACAAAGCGCTGGCGTACGAACTGAAGGTGTTGTCGTTTTCCGCCGGCGACACGCGCAAGCCTGAATTCGTCGCGCTCAATCCGCGGCATCAGGTTCCGGTGCTGGTCGACGGCGACTTCGTGCTCTACGAATCCAATGCGATTGTCGAATACGTGGACGAAGCATATCCGGGCCGCGGCGCGCCGCTGTTTCCCGGTGACGCGAAGGCACGCGCGATCGCGCGGCGCATGGTGCTCGAGGTCGACAACTACCTGTGGAAATCGGCCGACCCGCTGCTCGAGCAGGCGTTCTGGAAAAAACCCGAAGAGCGCGAAGCCGAGAAAATCTCAGAGGGACGCAAGAGCGTCGTCGACGAGCTGATGGCATTCAGCAAGGAAATGCGCGGTGACTACGCCGCTGGCGCGCTATCGGCAGCCGATTTTGCGTTGTACCCGCTGATCGCTTTCCTCTATCGCGCGCAGAAGATGAAGCTCCCCGACCTCGATGCCGAGGGCATGCTGACGCCGAAGCTGCGTGCATGGAAGGCGCGCATCGAGGCGCTGGCCTATTTGGACAAGACGGTACCACCGCACTGGAAATCGACGTAGGTCAGACGCTGGCCCTCGCCGCGCAGCGCCGCGGGCCGATCGGGCGGGCGCTTATCAGCCTAGACCCGAGGCATGCCCGCTGACTTCAGAGCAGACGTTGCGGCCATTCGTCGCGAAGCCCATAGGTCGCTCAGCGCCTGCTGCGGTCCGCAATTTTGGCGCCCTCGACACGAATCGAACGTGTGACCCCCTTCTTAGGAGGAAGGTGCTCTATCCACTGAGCTACGAGGGCGGCGAGCGCATTTTACCCGAAGGGCTCTGATCGCTGCCGACGGCCCCGCTCGTGACGCTTATAATGCAGCCGCAGATTCCGTTCCCATGGAACCCACCGCCGCGATCCCACCGCGACCGCCGCTAATGCGCACCTTGGCGCGGCTCGGCGGCTTACTTTCACCGTACCGCGCGCGCTTCGCGCTCGCCGGCGTCGCGTTGCTTGTTGCGGCGGGCTGCGCGCTGGCCGTCGGGCAGGGGCTCAAAATCGTCATCGATCACGGCTTCGCGGCCGGTAATTCGGCGGAACTCGATCGCGCGCTGGTTGCGGTGCTCGCGATCATCGCCATCATGTCGGTCGCGACGTATGTGCGCTTCTACAACGTGTCGTGGATTGGCGAGCGCGTAACCGCCGATTTGCGCAAGCGTGTGTTCGATCACCTGCTCATGTTGTCGCCAGGATTTTTCGAGATCACGCGCACGGGTGAGGTCATCTCGCGGCTGACCAACGATACGACCATGCTCGATTCCGCCATAGGGTCGAGTCTGTCGCTGGCTTTGCGCAACATCGTGCTCGGTGTCGGCGCGCTGATCCTGCTCATGCTCACGAGCCTCAAGCTGACGCTGTTGGTGCTGGCGGGGTTGCCGGTAGTCCTGCTGCCGATCATTCTGTTCGGCCGGCGCGTGCGGCGTCTGGCGCGAACCAGCCAGGATCGCGTTGCCGATACCGGTGCCTATGTCGACGAGGCAATCCACGAGATACGCACGGTGCAGGCGTACGCGCACGAGCCTGTCGACCGCGTCGCCTATGCGCGGCGGGTGGAGGCGGCATTCGCCGCGGGGGTACTTCGCATTCGGCAGCGCGCGCTGCTGATTGCTGCCGTGATTTTCCTGGTGTTCGTCGCCGTCGGCATCATCCTGTGGATCGGTGGGCACGACGTCCTCGCCGGCCGGCTGTCTGCCGGACAGTTGTCGGCATTCGTGTTCTACGCGGTAGTCGTGGCGACGTCGGTCGGCGCCGTGAGCGAGGTCACGGGCGAGTTGCAACGCGCCATCGGTGCGACCGAGCGCCTGCTCGAGATTCTCGACACGCCGGCCGAAATCGCCGCGCCCGCGGTGCCTCTGGCGCTGCCGTCACCGTCGCCAGGTACGGTCGCCCTCGAGGCCGTGACGTTTTCCTATCCATCGCGTCCGAACGATCCTGCGCTGAGTGCGCTTTCGCTGCATGTTGCCGCGGGCGAACGCGTCGCGCTGGTTGGCCCGTCCGGAGCCGGCAAGACCACGGTGTTCCAGCTCTTGCTGCGCTTTTACGATCCGCGGGCCGGGCGCGTGCTCATCGACGGCATCGATGTGCGCGCCGCCGATCCGCGCGAAGTGCGCGGGCGCATTGCGGTCGTTCCGCAGGACCCGGTGATCTTCGCCGCGAATGTCTGGGACAACGTACGTTATGGGCGCCCCGACGCGGTCGACCAGGAGGTGCGTGACGCTTGCGATGCGGCATACGCAACCGAGTTCCTGGCGCGATTGCCGCAAGGCTTCGAAACCGAACTCGGCGAACGCGGAGTAAAGCTCTCGGGCGGCCAGCGCCAGCGTCTGGCGATCGCGCGCGCGGTACTCTCGCGCCGGCCCATCCTGCTGCTCGACGAGGCAACCAGCGCGCTCGACGCCGAGAGCGAGCGCATGGTGCAGCTGGCGCTGGATCGGCTGATGGCGGGCCGCACGACGCTGATCATCGCGCATCGACTGGCAACCGTCATCGGCGCGCAACGAATCGTGGTGCTCGACGGGGGCGTGGCGGTGGCACAAGGCACCCACGCGACCCTTGTACGCGATGATCCTCTGTACCGGCGTCTGGCCTCGCTGCAGTTCGGACTGGACGGCGCATCCGCGGCGCAGGGCAGGGGCCGCGCACTCGAACAGGCGGTGTAAACGGCAGTTGGGCTTCAGAATGACAGCAGCCGGTAGCGGAAACACGTGGTGAGGTGATCGTTGACCATTCCGGTCGCCTGCATGAACGCGTAGCAAATGGTCGATCCTACGAAGCGGAAGCCGCGTTGCTTGAGTGCCTTGGACATCGCGTCCGACACCGCCGTACTTGCCGGAACAGAGCCGGCGCGGCTTCGCCGGTTGACGATGGGTTCGCCGCCGACCAGCCCCCAGATGTAATGATCGAAGCTGCCGAATTCGCGCTTGGCCGCGATCACCGCGCGCGCATTGGTCAACGTGCTCTCGATCTTGAGCCGGTTGCGTACGATGCCGGGATCCTGAAGCAGCGCGTCGATGCGGCCCTGATCGAAGCGCGCCACACGTGCCGGATCGAACTCCGCGAAGGCCTTGCGATACGCGTCGCGCTTGTTGAGGATCGTCTGCCATGACAGGCCAGCCTGAGCGCCTTCGAGGGTCAGGAATTCGAAGAGGATGCGATCGTCGTGGACCGGCACGCCCCATTCGTTGTCGTGATAGTCGATCATGCGGGCGTCGGTGCCGGCCCACGAACAACGTACTTTTTCGCTCATCGCTGCGCTCGCCTGGTGGTGTTGAGTCGTGCTCGTCAGCCAGCCACAAAGAATGATACGTTGATCGACTGGCTTCGCGGCGACGCGCCGTTTCCTTCTCTGGCGAGGGCTCTAACCGAGCCCAATGGCTTGCTCGCGGCCGGCGGTGACCTGTCGCCGCAACGGTTGCTGAGCGCATACAGGCAGGGAATTTTCCCGTGGTACAGCGAAGGCCAGCCCATCCTCTGGTGGTCGCCGGATCCGCGCATGGTCCTGTACTGCGACGAGCTCAAGATCTCGCGCTCCCTGCGCAGAGCAGTGGACGCGAGACGGTTCGCGATCCGCGTCGACACGGCATTCGAGCAGGTCATCGAGGCGTGCGCGGCGCCGCGCGCCGGGCACGGGGGAACGTGGATCATGCCGGAGATGGTTCGAGCGTATGTGCATCTGTACCGGCTGGGCTACGCGCACTCGGTGGAAGCGTGGCTCGACGACGCGCTCGTCGGCGGCCTGTACGGTCTTGCCATTGGCCGCATGTTTTTCGGCGAGTCAATGTTCACTCGCGAGACCGATGCTTCGAAGGTCGCGCTCGTCCACCTGAGGGCAATGCTCAAGCGCCGTGACATGCCGCTCATTGACTGCCAGCAGCAGACCGGGCATCTCGCCCGGCTGGGCGCGCGTCCGATTTCTCGCCGTGCGTTTGCGGATGCGTTGGCAGGGTTGGTAAACTCGCCACAGCCGGCGGGTGCGTGGAATGACGTTTCGACGGTCGGGCCTTTCCCATGACCAAACTCAATGACCTGCCAATCGCGGCACTGCAGTTCTATGCGACCGCGCCGTATCCGTGCAGCTATCTGCCGGACCGGCTGGCGCGCTCGCAGGTTGCGACGCCCAGCCATCTGATCGATAGCCGCCTCTACGGCGAGCTTGTGCGGCTGGGCTTTCGTCGAAGCGGCGCTTTTACGTACCGGCCCTATTGCGACCACTGCCGGGAATGCGTCCCCGTCAGAGTGCCTGTCGGCCGATTCAAGGAGAGTCGCAGCCAACGCCGTTCGTGGAAGCGTCACTCGAACTTAGCGACAATTAGCCGCAATTTAGCGTTTGATAGCGAACATTACGCACTGTATTTGCGATATCAGCGTCATCGGCACCCCGGCGGGGGTATGGATCAGGATAGCCGTGAGCAGTACCAACACTTCCTGTTGCACAGCAATGTCGGGACCGACTTGATCGAGTTCCGAGAGCAGGGCCGGCTTCGGATGGTCAGCCTGGTCGACCGGCTGCATGACGGGTTGTCGTCGGTCTACACCTTCTACGATATCGAGCCGCCCGGCGCCAGCTACGGGACATACAACGTTCTTTGGCAGATCCGGCGGTGTCAGGCGCTTGGTCTTCCCTATCTCTATCTGGGCTACTGGATCGCCGGAAGCAAAAAGATGGCTTACAAGGCTGCGTTCAGACCGATCGAGGGGTTGGGGCAGGGGGGGTGGCGGGGGTTGTAGTTGGGGGAGCCCAGGTTGGATCGCCAGATTGGCCGGCAGGCCACGCGGTAAGCTTCCCTGCAGACATGGATTCTTCTGGCAAGTGACATGGGCCCGTTTTGGGGACATGTCGTAGCTAGACATCGGGCACTTCTGCAGTCCGTTGCCGAGACGACTTTGGCACCTGACTTGGCATCAGATGGCCGAGTGCGCCGTGGCCCAATGCGAAGCGACCTTACTCCGCTGTATCTGCCTAGCTAATCTGAAACCACGCCAGCTCATCGATTGGGTCAGGGCTGAGACTGAGCGCTTTTCAGTTCATTAGATCAATTCCGTAATAATTCCTGCCTGCATCGCCTTTGCAATCGCCTCCTGTCTTGTCGCAGCGGCAAGCTTGGACCGAATCGAGTCAAAATGAAACTGCACGGTTCGCTCGGTGATACCAAGTTTCTGCCCGATGTCGTCGCCAGTGAGTCCATGAGCAGCAAGCGTAATGCATTCCCTTTCTCGTAAACTTAGCGGCGCACCCCGGGACCTTGGAGCTCGTCCTTCTTGAATCACATTCGATACAAACATCTCGTGAAAGTAATGTGCGAACAGAAGTATGTCCGGGACATTGCCGGAAACTCAGCAGTTCTCTGAGCTTAGATGCTCAAGTCTCGAATTCAGGGCAAAGATGGCTCCACGGCCCTTTGGGTCGACAAAACAGACGGCGATCCCGCTACCTAACCGATATTGAAGGCCGGTGTCCAAAGAACTCGTCGACTCTTCTAGATTGACCCCTGAGAAATCGTTGGTCCCAAATCAGTGGCAAACCGGTTTGGATGAACGTTTGGACGCGGGGATCAATCTCGATAAAGGATCGTCGATCATAAACAGCGACCCATTCGGCGGGCATCGTTGTAAATACGTACGACAATGTTTCGCCCGCGGGTTGCAGACTCATGCTGACCCCACTCATCATCGTGTCGAATCCGAACGCGGTTGTGATTTGCTGGACTACGGGAACTAGGTCTTCGCCGCGATTGGCAGCATCTAAGAGCCGCTGCACCAATGGCGGAACATACCCTTTATGCTCCCGCGACGGGGCTTGAGTACAAGGGTCCGAAGCATCACGTCTCCCTGCTTTCGATTAAATTATTGCAGGATAGGCCCCCGTCCAGTGCTCAGAGTCCTGGTAAGGCCCGTTCCAATGAGAATCTATGCCCGCTATGATTTGTTGCGCACCGTCGTTTTTACCTCATCGGACCGACGCCTGGATTCTATAGCCAAGCTGCCCGGAAAGTGCCGCAATTAGCCAGCATTGCGTTCAAAGGCCAAGTGCTTCTCCCCAAGTCAAAATTAGTTTACTTGCGATAAATGGCCAAAGATTGACGCCTTGCGTCAGTCGCCTACGGAGCGCATCATTATGGCGACCTTACGATCCCCCTTGCCCCATACCTATATAAACTTCAGTCAATCGGCATGAAATTTGCTGTTGCTGAGGGCGTGGATATCCGAAAGAACATTTTGGACACTTTTCTGACGCGTACAGCGGGGTTGCGCGCCCTTCGAAGGATAGAACCGACACCGAGCATGAGCAGGCAATCCTGCGGATAGTGCTCGTAGGCTTAATCACCGTTTATATGTGGGGGCGGGTAAGGCGCGGCCACCCCAGGCGAGCATGACCACGTCTTGCTCGTTGGGCTCTTTGCGTTCTTCGCGTCGGCGATCGCGATTTTTGTCGCGATTTGCTTATGGCCCGCACCGAACATCCCCCGACGCGTATTGGGGATGCTTGCGGACGCTGGTGGTACAACGTTTGCGCTGTTCTTGGCTGGTGATGCAGGCGTAGGCCTCGTCGGCGTTTATCTCTTTATTATGTTCGGCAACGGTTTCCGCTACGGCCGAGCATATCTCGTTCTTTGCCAAGCGCTGTGTCTGGTGGGATTCATACCTGTCGTGATCTTCGGACGCTGGTGGGCCGACGAACCGTACGTTGGTTGGGGCTTGATGATGTCGATGATCATCTTGCCACTGTACGTTTCAACACTACTTAAGCGGATCCAAAAGGCGACATCCAAGGCGGAGGAGGCCAATAGAGCGAAGAGTTCATTTCTCGCGAATATGAGCCACTAAATGCGCACTCCGCTAAAACGGCATAGTCGGAGTTGCTGACTTGCTACACGCAACTGCACTGAACACCGAGCAATCTGAATTGGTCCGACTGCTCCGCCATTCGGTCGTGCTTTTGCGTTCACTCGTGGATGACGTTCTCGACATTTCCAAGATAGAAGCGGGGCGCTTGACAATTGAGATCACAGACTTTGACTTGTACGCAACGCTGAACAGCATAATCAAAATGATGAAGCCTCACGCTAGCGCCAAGGGGCTTGCAATTCGAGCGATGGTTCATCCTCTATCGACTACGCTGTCAGAGGGGACCCTCATCATTTTGACAAGTTCTCGTCAACTTACTGTCGAACGCGGTGAAGTTCACTGAGCGCGGGCATATTGACGTTTCAGCGTCTCTGCTTGGCGAAACTGGCGAGGGGCTCCGAGTTCGATTTGAAGTTTGTGACACTGGTATTGGAATGAGTGCAGAGGCGCAACAAAAGATTTTTCAACAATTTGTTCAGGCTGATGACTCAATCGACGCGCCGCTATGGCGGAACAGGATTGGGTACAAGCATTGCGAAACAGTTGGTGGAACTGATGGGCGGCAGAATTGGGCTTGATAGTTCGCTTGGGGCAGGTACGACGTTTTGGTTTGAATTGCCGCTGATAAAGTCTAGTGTTGCGTCGGGATCAGTATCGGGGAAACGAATGCAACGGGTACAACCACCGTGCTATTACTTGCGGAGGCTGAACCTGCAGTGCGGGTTGGTTCGCTAGTCGCGGCTGCATGTGGAAGAGTGGAATTGGTTAAGACTGCGAACGCGCTAATGATTCAGCTCCGGCGGCTTCGGAGCAAGCAGTGGTTGTACCAGCCGTACTGGTTGCAGCGGATGCAATACGTGCGTGTGAGGTATTTGAACAGGTCGCTGCAGACAGCGTTGGGTCGCCCATGGCTTTAATCTACTTGGCACATGACGCGCCTGGAGAGGCAGAGCGACAGCGCCTCAGAGCGATTGAGGGTGCAAGCTACCTCGGCACGGATGCGTCACCACGCGTTTTGCGCAACGCAATTCATGCGGCGACTTCCACCGATGTTCGAGAAAGCGCGGAGATCATTGATCTTGGGCTTGTACTAAAGCAACAGCGACAGACCCTTAGAATTCTCGTCGCGGAGGACAACGCAACTAATCAAGCGATCGTTACTCACTTGCTTGAGAGCGCGGGTCATACGGTGATATTGGCTAGCGATGGAGATGAGGCACTAGATATTTACGAGGCGCAACAACCAGACTTGGCCATCCTTGACTTCAACATGCCAGAACGAAGTGGCGTCGAAGTTACAACCGCGATCCGAATCATTGAACCGGATGGTTCGCGCCTCCCAATCATGATTCTCTCAGCCTCAGTCACTCCGGAGACGAGGGACAACGTGATAAACGCAGGTGCCGATGAGTTTGTAGGGAAGCCATTTGACGCGGTGAAGCTTCTACACACAGTCGATCGCCTAGCGCGCCGCAGCTCACGAGACAAGAAAACTCGTGGCGCCGACACCGGGTCGGTATCGCACGCAGCTATTCCGCTAGTGGATCGCGCGAGGATGCTAGAGATTCAGAAAATTAGCAGCGACAGCACATTCTTGCAGAGGCTAATCGCTGGATTCTGCTCCGACGTCGGCGAGATGCTAAATCGGTTGGATTCATCTATCGCTGAAGGTGCAGTTAGTGCGAGTGTCCCAGCAGGTGTCAGCAGGGTAACCGATATCACGCATGCTCTCACTGGAGCCTCACTCGGAATCGGGGCCGCACAACTAGCGTCGCGTTGCCGCGAGATCGATCGAGTCGCGGAAAACGGCGACGTCGCCCGCATTCAGAGCCTCGCAAAGGAGCTACGAAAGTGCTTCCAGGCTACAGCGGCGCAGCTTTCGAATAGCTCCCCCGGCCAACACCGGGCGACTCACTGATAGTTCGTCGATGCACTAAATGCACTTTCCGAACTCGTTTCTTGGATTCAAGCACCAACCGCAACGGCCTGAGGCGTGTCGGAATACAGCGAATCAGCCGCCCCCTCATCGGAGTTGATTTGTAGCATGCGTTCTTGTCCCCTGAGGAGGCGCGCCATCATTCTCAAGTCCCTGGTTTCTAACGCAAGCGCGCCGTCCACCCATAGTTCGACGATATCCAGTAATTGTTGGCTGCTAATGGGGTCACTGATCTGCTTGGCGCGAAACATGGTTCGATGAGCAACGGATTTCCGCTGGCGCTGCTGAATGTGCTGGCGCACAGCTTCAAGGCCAAAACCGTCTTCTGCCAGAATGTCGACTACACCGAGCTGATGCATCTCCTCGGCGCCGAAGACTCGTCCACTCATGATGACCTCCTCGGCCTTTCTTAGACCGATTCGACGCTTTAGCAAGAGCAAGCCCCCCATTCCTGGTATCAAATTGAACAATATCTCTGGGAACGAGAATGTTGCCGATCGCTCTGCAACAATTGTTTCGGATGTCAATGCGCATTCAAACCCACCTCCAAAGCACCGCCCTTGCACGAGCGCGATAGTCTGAATTTGCGCACCAATACCTGTCAGTCGGCGACAGATATTCTCGACACACAGTTGACCGTAGTAGTGTAGTAACTCGCGATCCTTTCGTATAATCGCTTCGATAAACATGCTCAGATCGCCCCCAAGATTGTAGACCCCGGGTGCCCTGCTTCCCGCCACCAGATAGTCGACCTGCTCAGGCTGGCCTCGATGATTGATGTGTCCCTGATTAGCTTCTAAAAGTCTTTCTACGTGCTGTACCTCTTCCAAAAGCTTCGCGGTAAAGCATGGCCGCGGCTGCGGGCGCATCCACGAAAAAAGTGTCTTCAGTTGTTGGTCATATTCCAATTCCAATTGCGTGTACGCCCTAACCGTTGACAGCGTTGGGAACTCAACGATCGCGTTCATGAAGCCGCCTCCCCAATGAATTGACAAAATGGCTTACGCAAGGACCACTAAGCGGACCCTAGCCATATTGTGCTCAACAATTTGCGAAGTTGCCAGCCATCTGGGCAAAAGCGATGCTGGACTCGCCTCGGTAATGGCGACCAAGCAAGGTCTCGCCGAGCCCCGAGGACTTGAAAGGGTTGGGACAGTCCCCGAATGCTTTCGGGCATGTCTCGCAGGAAGGGACGTACTCGCGCAATTCGCTACGGCGTTCCCACTCCCACATAGGCAGGGGGCGGGATCTTGTTCTCTTCTCCCACTTCAGATTCGCCGAGATTAGTTAGGCGGCCCAAATTTCCCTGGTGACGCAACTCCGTCCCGTCGATGAAGTGGCTTGAAGAGTAAATAGCCTCAGGCAGTTCACCTCCAGGCCGCTTGTTCTTTTTCATCTGCAGCGCATGTACCAAGTCCAATCCGGTCTCGGTAGACGGAGCTAACCGAACGGATGACCTTCCAAGCGGCACCGTTCGCCCGCCCCAACGAACGATATGTGCGGACCAAGTCATTCCACCACCGAACGCGGGAATTAGAAGGCGACTGAGTTTGTTAATCCTTCCCTGCTCTAGGGCGTCGACCAGTGCGACCGGTATGGACGCGGAGGAGAGATTTCCGCGCTTTTCGACGTGCGTAAACACTTTTGCCAAAGGGGCGCCAAGTCGACGTGCGACTGCTTCGATGATTCGCTGGTTTGCCTGATGGGGGACAACTAGATCGATGTCCGCAAGCGGACACTGCGATTTGGACAATACAGCTCTGGCGGCGCGTACCATTGAAGTGACCGCTTGTCGGAAAACTTCCGGACCATCAAAATCCCATGAGGTCGAGCCCAGTGTGACATCGGCATTTGCATAGGCCGCGCCTATTCCTTTGATGCGTAAGACGTCGCGGCTGTCGTACAAGCATCCTAGGACTTCCCCCACGATGCCAACTCGCTCCGTGGTTGCTCTAAGCACAACGGCCCCTGCCGCATCTCCAAAGACGACAGCTGGGCGTCGATCGTCCCAATCCATGAATGCCGACAGCGTGTCGGAACCAATCACAACCGCATTGGCAACTGCCCCCGAGCGAATTAGCGCGGACGCGTATGAGAGCGCATACATGAAGCTGGTGCATGCAGTGTTCACGTCAACCGCAGCGGCGCGCTTTGCACCGAGGCTGCGTTGAACCCTTGACGCCGTATTCGGCATTTGTTCGTCGCCGGTGCAAGAACCAAGGACGACAAGCTCAACCTCGCTGGCGCTCAGACCAGCGCAGGCGAGCGCTTCTGAGGAAGCGACAAATGCGAGTTCGGAAACTGGGACGTGCGAGATCGGGCGTTGGCGAATGCCAGTCCGTCGAAAAATCCAGTCGTCGCTTGTCTCAAGAAACGTCGCGAGCGAAGCGTTAGTAAGCAGCGCCGAGGGCACGCATTTTCCCCACCCGGCGATTTCTGCATAGATTGGCTCGCTAGTAAGCGAAGGTTTACGCCGGGGGCGGTTTGTCGTCATGCCATTGAGAGTCGCCTTAAGTGTCATGTAGCATACTGAAAAATGTTAAGGCGCGCCAATTCGGATCGTTTATCGTCCCTAGAAAGGAACGGCGAGAGATTGAGGCAAGCGCAATTCCCGACGACAGATCCAAAATGGGGCGTGGGACTGGGGAAAGGCGCTAGGCTTCAGTCCAGCGAGAGCCCGAAGAAGGTGTCTAGCGCGTTGGGGAAAACGGATGCGTCGCGTACTGGCGATGCCTTGCGCAGATGAATTGGCGAGAGAGGAGGATCACAAGCCTGTCGACTACCCGTCCGCCAATTCCCGCCGAATCTCCCTGATCTTCTCCGCCCCACTCAAAAACGCCTCGACACACTGCGGATCGAAGTGTCTGCCCTTCTGCGCTACCAGATAGGCGAAGCCCTCGTCGATGGTCCAGGCATGCTTGTACGGGCGCTCGCTGACCAGCGCGTCGAAGACGTCGGCGACTGCGACTACGCGTGCGACGATAGGGATATCTTCGCGGTGCAATCCGTTGGGATAGCCTGAGCCGTCGTATTTCTCGTGGTGCCCAAGTGCGATGATGGCGCCCATGCTCAAGTACTTCGAGGGGCTGCCTTTGAGGATGTCATAGCCGATGCGCGGGTGCCCTTTCATCACGCCGTCCTCATCGGACGTCAGCGGCCCTTCCTTCAGCAGAATCGCATCCGGTATGCCGATCTTGCCGATGTCATGCATCGGCGCCGCCACTTCCAGCACATGCACGGTCTCGACGGCCAGGCCGAGATTGGTACCGATCAGCGCCGAATAGCGCGCCATGCGTGTCAGATGATTTCCGGTCGTGCGATCACGAAATTCGCCGGCCTTTGCGAGCTTGGCCAGTGTCTCGAGCTCGCGCTCATGGATCTCCGCAACCGACTTGTCTACCTGGTACTGCAGCACGCGCGCCTGGTCGGACAGCACGATCTTGTGCCGGCGCAGCTCCAGCAGGTTCGCGCAACGCGCACGCGTTTCGTGCTCGTCGAGCGGTTTGATCAGGAAATCGGTGGCCCCACCCTCCAGCGCTTCGTAACGGACGCGGCGATCGTCGACGACGGTGATGACGACGATGGGGACGTCCACACAGTGAGGCAGCGCGCGTATCTGGCGGACGAGTTGCACTCCATCGAATTCGGGAAGTTTGTAGTCGGTAAGGACCATGTCGACCCGGTTGTTGCGCGCATATTCCAGCGCACGGCTGGGCGTGTCGAACAGTTCCAGATTGAGTTTGCCGTCGATCTGGCGGACGATTTCCGCGAGCAGCAGCCGGCTGCTAAACAGGTCGTCGACGATCAAAACCGTGTTGCGCTGCGCCCGCGCGAGCGCTAGCTCGGAGACAACCGCGTTTTTGCCTGGTATTCGTGCGTAGGCACCGCTCATCGCTGCCACCTGTTTACGGTAATCGGGCCTGAAGAACGCAAGCAACTCCTGTGCCGATTGCCCCGCAGGCTGAGACAGCGGCCGGCCCTAGGCTGCGCCAATTCGCGTTCATTGGCAATGTTCATGGGTACGTCCTTGAATTCAGTACGGACGGATCCCCGGCCGGTAGATGCCGCGGTTCCGTCTCAAATAGGTGAAATTGGTCGGGGCGAGAAGATTCGAACTTCCGACCCCCTGCACCCCATGCAGGTGCGCTACCAGGCTGCGCTACGCCCCGACGCGAAGGCATGAATTATACCGGCGCCTGGCCAAGCAGCGCCCGGATTTCTTCGATAGCCTGCCGTATTTCGGCAGGAGAAAGTGACACGGCCGGATCGGGCTCCGCCGCCGCCGGGGCGTGGACCGCCCTTGGCACGCCCTCGATCACCTCGGATTCCAGGCGGTGGCGGGCACCGTTAATGGTGAAGCCTTGCTCGTAGAGCAGGTCGCGAATGCGCCGGATCAACAAGACCTCGTGGTGCTGGTAGTAACGCCGGTTGCCGCGCCGCTTTACCGGCTTGAGCTGCGTGAACTCCTGCTCCCAGTAACGGAGCACGTGCGGCTTGACCGCACACAGCTCGCTCACCTCGCCGATAGTGAAATAGCGCTTGGCGGGGATTTGCGGAAGGTATTTAGTCTGCCTGGGCTCGGCCATGGTTCGCGGCTTCGACCATTGCCTTCAGTTTTTGACTGGCGTGGAACGTGACGACGCGCCGCGCGGTGATCGGAATTTCTTCACCGGTTTTCGGGTTGCGCCCCGGACGCTGAGGCTTCTCTCGAAGCTGAAAATTGCCGAAGCCCGACAGCTTGACGCTGTCGCCCGACTCCAGTGCGATGCGGATTTCTTCGAAAAACCGCTCGACCATGTCCTTGGCTTCGCGCTTGTTGAGGCCGAGTTGCTCGAATAGCAGGTCGGCGAGTTCAGCTTTGGTCAGAGTCATCGGAAATCCTACTGGCGCAACGTGGCCTTGAATCGATTCTCGAGTTCACGCAGCAACGAAGCCACCGCGGCGTCGATTTCGGCGTCGGTCAAAGTACGTGCAGTATCTTGTATAAGCACCAGAATTGCAAGGCTTTTTCGACCTTGCTCGATACCGGGGCCGCGGTAGACGTCAAATAGCGTTATCTGCTCTACTTGAGGCGGCTTGGCACGGTACAACGCCTCTACGACATCCTGCGCCGATACATTGTCGTCTACAACAATAGCCAAGTCTCGACGAACCAACGGCAGCTTGGAGACGGGTCGCACCGTTGGCACTGAGCGCGTCGTCAGCGCCTCGAGAGTGAGCTCGAACACGACCGGCGCGCGTGGCAGATCGAATTCGCGAGCCAGCCGCGGATGCAGTTCGCCGACCCAACCCGCCTGTCGTTGGTCGATGAGCACTCGCGCCGACCTGCCCGGGTGCAGCGCCGGGTGGGCCTCGGCGACGGTGGTGACCGGCAAGGGCATCGCCAAGGCTTCGATGTCGCCCTTGACGTCGAAGAAATCGGCCAAGCGTTTGCCGCCGTCCCATTGCGGCGGCTCCACCGGCCCGTAGGCCAGGCCCGCGATGAGCAGCGGCTGATCGAAGTGCTCGCCCGAGCGCTGAAAGCAGCGCCCGGTTTCGAAGATGCGTACGCGCTCGGCCTTCCGGTTGACGTTGGTTCGCAGCGCATCGAGCAGACCGCCTAGGAGCGTCGTGCGCATGACGTCAAGGTCGCTGGCGATGGGGTTGAGCACCGCGATCGGCGCCGCATCGGTGCGCAGCGCGCGCTCCCAAGCCGAATTCACGAAGCTGAAAGTGATCACTTCCTGATAGTCGCGGTCGACCAGGCGGCCGCGAAGCGCGCCGGCCGGACGCACAGTCTCCGGAGCCGGAAGAATATTGTGCGCATGCGCCGACGACGGCGCCTCGATTCTGTCATAGCCATGGAGGCGCGCGACTTCCTCGATCAAGTCGGCCTCGACCGCGAGGTCGAAGCGATAGCTGGGGGGGGTGACGATGAAATCCTCGCCCCGGCGCTGTGGCTTGAGTCCCAGCCGCGAGAAGATGGCCTCGACCTCCGCATCGGGAACGCTGACCCCAAGGATGCGTGCGATGCGCGCCGCGCGCACGCTGATGGGATTGCGTGGCGGCAATTCGCCCTGCACGTCGGTCAACGGGCCGGCGTGGCCGCCGCACAGCTCGATGATCAGCGCGCTCGCGCGGTCGACCGCAACCGCGCAAGCAGCGAAGTCCACGCCACGCTCGAAACGGTACCCCGCGTCGGTGGCAAAGCCCAGACGCCGCGCCTTGCCCTGGATGACCACGGGATTCCAGAACGCGCCTTCGAGGAACACGCTGGATGTCGTGTCGCCGATACCGCTGTGCTCCCCGCCCATGATTCCTGCAAGGCCCAGCGGCTTGGCGTGGTCGGCGACCAGCAATAGCGACTGATCGAGGTCGATCACCTGGCCGTTGAGTAGCGTCAGCTTTTCGTCTTCGCGCGCGAAGCGCACGACGATGCCGCCGGTCAGCTGCTCGTTGTCGTAAGCGTGCAGCGGCTGGCCCTGCTCCAGCATCACGTAGTTGGTGACGTCGACCACTGCGGAAATGGGGCGGATGCCGCTACGTTCCAGGCGCCGCTTCATCCAACCCGGAGTCGGAGCTCGCGCGTCGATGCCTTCGATGACTCGTCCGCAAAATCGCGGGCACGCCAGCGGGTCTTCGATGCGCACATCGCGGATGGTCTGGCTCGCGTCGACGATCGTCGAGCCTGGTGGTGGCGTGACCGGCGCCGCCGTGACCGCACCGACCTCGCGCGCCACGCCGAGAAGCGACAGGCAATCGGCGCGGTTCGGCGTGGGTTTGAGCGTGAACAGCTCGTCGTCGAGATCGAGCGCATCGCGCAGGTCCGCACCGACCCGAAGGCTCCCATCCAGCAACAGCAGGCCGGATGCGTCGTCGGAGATGCCCAGCTCGGCGGCGGAACAAAGCATGCCCTGCGAGTCGACGCCGCGCATCGCTGTCTTGGCGATGGTCAGGCCGCCCGGCAACTCGGCGCCAATGCGCGCGCACGGTACGAGAACGCCCGCGCTGACGTTGGGCGCGCCGCAAACGATCGAGAGGGGCACACCTTGCCCGGCATCGACGCTGCAGACGGTAAGACGGTCGGCATTGGGGTGGCGCTCGACGGAAAGGACCTTGGCGACGACTACGCCGCGAAATGGCGGCGCGGCGGTCGTGCGCTCCTCGACTTCGACGCCGGCCATGATCATCGCCTCGGCGAGCGCTGCGCTGTTGAGCGGGGGATCGACCAGCGTGCGCAGCCAGTGCTCGGAGAATTTCATGGCGCGACTCGCGTCCCCGCGCCTGCGGGGACCCAGCGGCGTTGGGTCAGTTGACTCTGAATTCCCGCCCTCGCGGGAATGACGGCTAGACGCATCACGAGAACTGCCGTAGAAAGCGCAGATCGTTCTCGTAGAACAACCGCAGATCGTTGACGCCGTAGCGCAGCATGGCCAGTCGGTCAGGTCCCATGCCGAACGCGAATCCCTGATAGCGTTCCGGGTCGATACCAACCGCAGAGAGCACGTTGGGATGAACCTGACCCGCGCCGGAAATTTCCAGCCAGCCGTCTCCGAAACCCATGTCGATCTCCGCTGACGGCTCGGTGAAGGGAAAGTACGACGGCCTGAAACGAACCCGGAGGTCGTCGCGCTCGAAAAAGCGGCGCAGGAATTCGGTGAACACGCTCCTCAAGTCGGCAAAGGTTACGTCCTTGTCGATCCACAACCCTTCGACCTGATGGAACATCGGCGAGTGCGTCGCGTCACTGTCCACGCGGTACACGCGTCCCGGCGCGATGACCTTGATCGGTGGCGCGTGCGTTTCCATGTAGCGCACCTGCACCGGCGAGGTATGCGTGCGCAGGACCATTCCGCCTTCGACGTAGAACGTATCGTGCATCGACCGCGATGGGTGATCCTCCGGCATGTTCAGCGCCGTGAAGTTGTGGAAATCATCCTCGATTTCAGGCCCGTCGGCGACGGAAAATCCGAGCGATGCGAACAGCATCTCGATGCGCTCGATCGTGCGCGTGATCGGGTGCAGTCCGCCAACCGACATGCCACGTCCGGGTAGAGACACGTCGAGAGCCTCGCCCGCGAGTTGTTGTGCGAGCCTGAGCTCCGCCAGGTCGTCGCGGCGGCGTGCAAGTGCGGCCTCGAGCTGCTCCTTGGCGGCATTGATGCGCGCGCCCGATGCGGGACGCTCCGCGGCCGGGAGCTTGCCAAGCGACTTCAGCAGTTCGGTGAGCCGTCCCGATTTGCCGACGTAGCGAGCCTTGATGTTCTCGAGAGCGACCGCGTCGCTGCATGCTGCGAAATCTGCCAGCGCTGCCGCAACGATGGATTCGAGCTCATCCATTTTCTAGGGACGAAAAAAAGGAGGCGTTTTTGGCGCCTCCCTTGTTGGTCTGGTCAGCTCAGGCCAGAGAGGCTTTGGCCTGCTCCGCGATCTTGCTAAACGCCGCCTTGTCGTGGATCGCGAGATCCGCGAGGACCTTGCGATCGATGTCGATCGATGCCTTCTTCAGCCCGTTCATGAACGCGCTGTAGGACAGGCCCATCTCGCGCACCGCGGCGTTGATGCGCGCGATCCAGAGCGCGCGGAACTCGCGCTTCTTGGTCCGACGATCGCGATACTGATACTGTCCCGCCTTCATCACCGCCTGCTTCGCGATGCGATAGACATTGCTGCGGCGGCCGCGGTAACCCTTCGACTGATCCAGGACTTTCTTGTGCCGCGCCTTGGCGGTCACCCCACGCTTGACTCTTGGCATGGCTGGCTCCCTTTAGGCGTACGGCAGCATGGCTTTCACCGAGTCCGCATTGGTTCTGTGGACTGAGGCGGAGCCGCGCAACTGCCGCTTGTTCTTGGTCGTCCTCTTGGTGAGGATGTGGCGCTTGAACGCCTGCGAGCGCTTGACGCTGCCGCTTCCACGCACGCGGAAGCGCTTTTTCGCGCCGCTCTTGGTCTTCATCTTCGGCATGACACTTTCCTATTTGCTGCCCACGGCGGTGCTCTCGGGAGGAGAGGCTTGTTTGCTCGATGGCTTACCGGCTTCGGGCTTGTTCGGGTGATGCTTCGCAACGGTCTTCTTCGGGGCCAGCAGCATCACCATTTGCCGGCCTTCGAGCCTTGGAAACTGTTCGACGACGCAATACGGCTCCAGGTCACCACGGATGCGTTCGAGCAGGCGAATGCCAAACTCTTGGTGCGCCATCTCTCGCCCGCGAAAACGTAGCGTGACTTTCGCCTTGTCGCCTTCGCCCAGAAACCGGATCAGGTTGCGCAGCTTGATCTGATAGTCGCCCTCGTCGGTTCCCGGCCTGAACTTCACTTCCTTGACCTGGATCTGCTTGAGCTTGAGCTTGGCTTCGTGCTGCGCGTTTGGCCTCCCGGTACTTGAATTTGCCGAAATCCATGATCCGGCAGACCGGCGGCTCCGCCAGCGGGGCTATCTCGACCAAATCGAGTTCCGCTGCTTCCGCTCGTGCAATCGCATCCGCGATCGGCACGATACCGAGTTGCTCACTGTCTGGACCGACCAGACGTACTTCCGGGGCGTTGATTTCTCCGTTGACCCGCTGTGCTTTGTCCTGGGCTATCGCGCTGCTCCTTGTTCGTGAAAAATAGGCCGTGCCGCCCGCGCCTCATCTTGCTGCATCGACGCTATCGCTTCGACGCCGTCTCACGCTGGAGACGTTCGATGAAGGACTCAAGGGGCATCGCCCCCAGATCCTCGCCGGTGCGGGTACGCACGGCCACCTTGCCAGCCTCCAGTTCCTTGTCGCCCAGGATCGCCTGGTACGGCAGTTTCTGCAGGCTATGTTCGCGAATTTTATAGGTTATTTTCTCGTTGCGCAAATCGGCAAAAGCACGGATGTCTGCCGCACGCAGCGCCCGCAACACCCCTTGTGCATAGCCCGCCTGACGGTCGGTAATGGTCAACACCGCGACTTGCACGGGGGCCAGCCACAAGGGCAAGGCCCCGGCATAGTGCTCGATCAGGATGCCGATGAAGCGCTCCAGCGAGCCGACGATCGCCCGGTGCAACATCACGGGCACCTGGCGCGTATTGTCATCGGCCACGTATTCGGCGCCGAGCCGCTCGGGCATCTGGAAGTCGACCTGCATGGTCCCGCAAGTGCCATGAGCGCCCAAGCGAATCAGTGAGGTTGTAGTCGATCTTCGGCCCGTAGAAGGCCCCGTCGCCGGGTACCTCGGTCCATTGCACGCTGCACGCCTGCAGCGCCGCGCGGAGCCCGCCCTCAGCGCGATCCCAAACCTCGTCGGAGCCGATGCGCTTCACGGGCCGGAGCGCCAGCCTGATCGAAATGTCCTGGAAGCCGAAATCCTTGTAGACAACGAGCGCGAGCCGATTGAATGCCGTCACCTCGGGCTCGATCTGGTCCGGCGTGCAGAAGATGTGGCCGTCGTCCTGGGTGAAGGCGCGGACACGCATGATGCCGTGCAGCGCACCGGACGCCTCGTTGCGATGGCAGTAACCGAACTCACCGTAACGCAGCGGAAGGTCGCGATAGCTGCGCAGGTCCGAGTTGAATATCTGCACGTGGCCAGGGCAGTTCATCGGCTTGATCGCGAAGTCGCGCTTCTCCGACTCGGTGGTGAACATGTTCTCCTTGTAGTTCTCCCAATGGCCGGAGCGTTCCCACAACGATCGGTCGAGGATGATCGGCGCGCGCACTTCCTGATAGCCGTTGTCCTGATAGACGCGGCGCATGTATTGCTCGACCTGTTGCCAGACCGTCCAGCCCTTCGGATGCCAGAACACCATGCCCGGCGCCTCGTCCTGCAAGTGGAACAGATCGAGTGCGCGGCCCAGCTTGCGGTGGTCGCGCTTCTCGGCTTCCTCGATGCCGGTGCAGGTAGGCGTCGAGATCTTCCTTCTTGGCCCACGCGGTGCCGTAGATCCGCTGCAGCATCTCGTTCTTCGAGTCGCCGCTCCAGTACGCGCCCGCGAGCTTCGTGAGCTTGAATACGCTGCAGCTTGCCGGTCGACGGCACATGCGGCCCGCGGCAGAGATCGGTGAACTTGCCCTCGCTGTAGAGCGATATTGGCTCGTTGGACGGGATCGAGGCGATGATCTCGGCCTTGTAGTGCTCGCCCAGCGACTCGAAGTACTTCACCGCGTCGTCGCGCGACATCAGCCTGCGCGACACCGCTTCGTCTTTCTTCGCGAGCTCGCCCATTTTGTGCTCGATGGCGGCGAGGTCTTCCGGCGTGAACGGCCGCTTGTACGAAAAGTCGTAGTAGAAGCCGTCCTCGATCACCGGGCCGATGGTGACCTGCGCATCGGGAAAGAGCTCCTTGACGGCATAAGCCAGCAAATGCGCGGTCGAATGACGCAGCACTTCCAGGCCTTCGGAATCCTTGTCGGTGACGATGGCCAGGCTCGCGTCGCGATCGATCGCGAACGACGTGTCGACGAGCTTGCCGTCGACCTTGCCCGCGAGCGCGGCCTTGGCCAGGCCAGGCCCAATCGCGGCGGCGACCTCGGCCACGGTGACCGGCGCGTCGAAGTGCTTGACCGCGCCGTCGGGTAATCGAATATCAGGCATGCTGGGCTCCAGAAACGAAAAAGTGCGGACGAGCCGCACTTTTTCGCTGAACGCAGGACGTGCGAACTCGAACTCGGGTCAGGCGGGCTCCGGACGCGTTCGCGGTGTCATAACCGATTCCCTTTCGTTACATCCAGTTCGTTCCAGCATTCCATAGGGAAACGTGGTAGGCGCGATTGGACTCGAACCAACGACCCCCACCATGTCAAGGTGGTGCTCTAACCAGCTGAGCTACGCGCCTGAAAAATAAAAGTATACCGAAGTTCGCGCAGGGCCGCCACCGCGTGGGTCGGATCATGCGTTAGAAGGCTACGCATCGCCACATCGAAAGCTACTAGCGCGAAACGGTGATGCGCAGTAGGCCTAGCAGCACCGGCTGATGAACCATGTAGACGAGCAGACTGTGCCGTCCCAGCCAATTCAACCATGACGGTGCAACGCGGGCGACCTGCCGCAGAGGTGCGTAATTCCTGGCGTAAAGCCACGCGCCCAGCGCGACACCCATGCACACCACACCGAACCACGGGAACAGCGGCACGTAGTCCTCGGTTACTGGCTTGAAGGTCATGAGCCCGACCCAGTTGAGCCACGGCGTGTCGAATATCGCGATGCGTACCTGGAGTCCGACGGCGACGACGGCCAGGCCGACGATCAGTGCCCCAAGCGGATGCCGCACCAGCGGCCATGCCAGGATCGACGAAATCGCGATGCAATGCAGGATGCCGAAGGTAATGAACGAGCTTGGAAAGGCGACGTAGCTCGCCAGCGTCACCAGCAGCGCGCACGCCGCGATCAGCGCTATGCGCCGCCAGAAGCGCCTGGGTGTCGTGCCCGAGCGCTCCGCCAGCACGAGACTGATCCCGACCAGCAGCAGGAATGAACTGACGATCGCGGCGCGCAGCGCGAGCCACAGCGGGTCGCGGTTGAAATCGGCGGTGAATACGCCAAACCAGTTGAGGTCGAAGGCAAAGTGATAGACGATCATCGCGCAGATCGCCGCGCCGCGCAGTGCGTCGATCGCATGAATGCGCGACGAGAGCGCACGCGCCGGCGCCGACGAAGGCACGACGCGCTGCGGTGGCGGCCGGCGCTTGCGGCGGCTCATCGCGTGCCCGTTACGGCCACGCGACGCGATAGCCGCCGCCGGCGTCCGGCCGGCCGATCGCGGCCAGGGCGGTGGTGATCATTTTCGCGCGCTCGGGATCGAGCCCTGCGCGCGGACGCAACGCGGCGTTGATTCGTCCGCGGCCGTCGAGTGAAACCGATGCCGTCCCGCTGATTTCGACATCGCCGCCGGTATTCGACAGCGCGCCGCCGAGCGTGCTGCCTTGCCCGGTCGCGTCGAAGCGAACGTCGCCCAGCGCAACGCCCGGTCCCGCGCCCAATGCACGCAGCGACGCGGCGCTCCATTGCAGATTCAGGTCGCCGTCGAGGTGGTCGCCTTGCCTTGCCAGCGCCGCCACACGTAGTCCGATGTTGCCGTCTGCGGATACGAGCGCGGGCGAGGCGATGAAGGCGCGCAGCAACGACTGCGCGGGCAGGGTGAGCGAGAGATTGTGAATGTCGAGGTTGCCGCCGCCGATGTCGAAAGTGGCGGGCGCCGCCGCGTTGTCGGTGACGAGGCTGCCGCGCAATCGGCCGAACAGCAGCGGCCAGGCGGCGATTTGCCACGCTACGTGAATGGCGGTGTCGCCGGGAACGATCCGGATGTCTCCGCTCCCGTTCCAGACCGTGCCTGCGGCGTCGGCGAGGCGCAGCCGGCCCGCCGACAGTGCTTCCAGCCTGCCGTCGAGCAATGCCGCCGGCGCGCGCACGATCAGCGCGACAACCAGCAGCAGCACGCCAACGCCGATTGCGGGCAACGCTCGCACGGCTAAGGCGCCAGTGTTATTTCGGCGCGCACCTGTCCCGGTTCGACTCGGCCGGTCACCGTCAGGTCAACGGCGCGCAGCCGGGCATCGCGCTGCAATGCGTCGAGCAGCCCGACGAGCGCGTCGAAGCCGATGTTGTCGATGACGACGCGCAGCCGGTCGTTGTCGATGCGGTCGACGGCGATCGGCTTGACGCCCGCTCGGGCGAGCGCGGCATCGAGATCGCTTTTCGCCTCGCGCGGCGCGGGGGCAGCCGAATTGCGCGCCAGCGCGGCGATGTCGTCGGCCCTGCGGCGCGCGTCGGCGAGCGCGGCGCGCTCCAGGGCGAGCTCGCGCGTCATGCGCTCGACGTCGCGCTGCATCGGTTGCCACGCTACGAGCCACGCCATCGTGCCGACGACCATCGCAGCAAGCGTGGCGAAGACAATGCGTTCCGTCGGCGTGCGCAGCTGCCACCACTGGTGCAAGCCGTCGCGCGTTGCCGGTTGCAGCGCGGTTGCCATGGGCGTCCTAGTCCAGTCCGATGCGTAGCCGCGCGCCATTGGCGGTCGGCGCGGCGATGACGACAAGGCCGCTGCGCTGCAATTCGCGCTGCACGCGCGCCGCCTGCGCGGCATCCTGTTGTTGCAATTCGATGACGACATGGGCGTCGGCATAGTGCAGCGAGCGCAGCGCGCCGGCGGGAAGCGTTGCCAATGCGGGCGCGGCGCGCGAGAGCAGCGGCAGCGCGTCGTCGTCGGCCGCGCGTCCGGCGCGATGGCGCAGCAGCGCGTGGCGCCGGGCGAGCGCGCCGGTTGGAGCAATGCCGGCGGCGGCTTCTTCGGGTGCGGCGCTTTGCGCCAGCGCGGCGATCTCGCGCTGCACCTGTGAGGACTGCCAGTATAGCCAGCCCCATTGTCCGATGCTGGCGACGACGTGAATGCCCAACGCGCAGGCGACGACCCACAACGCGGGGCGCAGGATGCCCATCGCGGACACGCGCGGTACCGGCGCAACGCCTCCGGGCGCGTCGACATGGAGATCGATCGCAGTCTTCCAGGCAGCGGACGTCGCCGCCGACCAACGCCACGGCTGTCCCGCCGTGAATTCCACGCCCGTGATCTTTCGTGCCCGCGCCAGCAATGGCGGCGTGGCGTCAGCGATGTCGACCCGCACCTGCCGCGGCGCCTGCTCGCGCCGTCCTGCGATGGCCGACAAGAGCTCGTCGGGCGGCGCGTCGGCGCGCGCTGGACCGACCGCGAGCGTTGCACCCTCCGCGGTGCGTACGAAGCCAGCACTGTCTAGCGTCGTTGCGCACCAGCACCAGCCTCCCGCCGGCGGCTGCGCGAGGTCGCTCTCGAGCACAAGACGGTGCCAGCGGAGATTCATGCTTTGTGATGCCGCCATCAGCGATCGCATCCACGATTCGGCAACGATGGCTACCCGCAGGGAGCCGTCGGGCGCTTGGGGCGCCAGTGCGAGATGGCTGTCCTCGGGTGCACCGGCAAGCTGATCCTCGAGTGCATAGCGAACTGCGGTGGCGGCACGCGCCGCCGGCAGTGGCGGCAGCGCCAGCGTGACAATGCGGCCGTGCGTCGCGGCAACGACACCCTCGAGCGCTTCGGCGGCGGGCCATTGCGCGCTGCGAGTCCGTCCGCTGCGCACGGCGCGCTCGCTGGCGTCGAATAGAGCCCAGTCCATATCGCGGGCGGCAGCGGGCGCCGCATCGAGATAGATGCGCAATGTATTCATCGACCGGATTCTACTCGACGCCCGGGGCGCGGCCCCGCGCCGCTACTCGACCGTCTGCCAGACCACGGCCGGCCACTCGCCGGCAGCACCCGATCGCTGGAGGAGCGCCCGTGCGCGCGCCACCGAATCGCCCTGGCGTGCCTCGATGGAAACCTCAAACCAGCTGCTGCGTACATCGATAGCGGTGTCGTCGACGACGATGTCCGGTCGCGGCAGCCGGGCGTGAAAGTCGGCGATGCTGGCAAATGGGTGCTGCTGGCGGGCCGCCACCAGGGCAAGGGCGCCGGCGCGATCGAGGCCGCTCGCGACAGCAGCGAGAACCTCGGGTGACGCGGTGTTGACGTTGACGGCCGTTGGCGCATCGAGTGCGCTGACATACGGACGCAGCCGGTTGAATAGCGCCGCGGTGTCGCCGCGCACGGCGAGCAACTCGCTGGGGCGGCGGATCGGCGCATTCGCGCTCAGTCCGGGCGTTGGCTGCGCGAGATACCACGCATCCTCCGCGCCCCCCGGGTCGCTCACGAGGTCGTCGGCGTCGACCCAGTCGGTGATGGCGTTGATCAGCTGCGGCGGCAGCGAAAGCGACTCGAACAGACGCGCGAGCGCCGATCGGGTGGCCGCCTGATTGGCGGCGACGGCGAGGTTGTTGACGTTGATGCGACTCTGCGCGTCCACGATATAGCCCGCGATCGATCCGTTCTCGAGCGGAATCGCCGGCAGGTGCAGCGCCCACGGCTGTCCCAGGTGTGTGATCGTGTTCGCCGGTGCGGTTTCGAAGACGATCTGCCGCGCCCATTGCACGCCTGCCATCGCCATCGCCTGTGCCTGCACCTGGTCGCGTCGATGCTCGTTTTCGTTGATCCAGCGCTGCTGCTGCCACAACAGTGTGGTGGCGATCGTCGCCGCCAATGCCGCGAGCAGCATGGCCAGGATGATGGCGGCACCTCGAGCTGCGCGCGCGGGCCCGAGCGCAGCATTTCGCGGCTCGAGCGTGGACGTCGCCGCAGTAGAGTTCATCGCAGCGCCAGCCAGCGCTGGATCGACTCGCCGTTGGCGAGCACGAGCTCGACCCGCGCCGCAAGCGGCAGGTCGCCATCGCCACTGATCGGCCAGTTCTGGACCCAGGCTCCGTTTTTCGCGAGGTACGCCATGCGAAAGCGCGCGACGTCGGTGAGCAGCGGGAACGCCACCGGCGGGACCGTGCGAACCCGATCGTAGTTCGCCCAATAAAGTACCTCGATGGTGCCATCGCGGAAGCGATATTGCAGGCGCTGACCCGCGCTGCCCGGCTCGAGGTTGAACTCGGGACCGGCACGCGAGAACGCCAACGTTGCGTTGCCCTCGCTGTCTCCAGCGCCCGCGAGCCACGGCGCCTCGCGCGTCTGCTCGAGGCGCGCGCTGCGCGGAACGGCCTGACGCAGGTCGCCTTCCAGGCGCGAGAAAAACATATCCAGGTTGCGCCAGCGGGTCGCCTCTGCGGACAGCCTTGCCTCGCTTTCAGCCATCGCGGCGAGCGCGCGATAGCCGAGCATGGCGAGCGTCGCGACGATCGCCACTGCGATCAGCACTTCGAGCAGTGTAAAGGCGCGTTGCCGCATGCGCGTCAGCGCTGGCCGAGATAGCCGACCAAGCGCGCGAGTACGTAGTCCGGTGCGGCGCTGTCGGCGACTGTGATTTCGATTTTGCGAAAGGCGGGATTCGGCGTGCCGCCAATTGCCTCGTTCCAGATGAACGTCGCGCCGGCCTGATCGGCGCTGCCCGTTCGGAGCCCCGGCGCCGGCGTGGGCGTTTCCAGCTGCGCCAGTGCTAGGCGGTTCTGCGCGACCCATAGGGCCAGCGTGTGCGCCTTCAGCGCAGTGGCTCCGTCGGCGCTTTGCGCGATGCTGCGAAATCCTGCGGCGAGCGCGACCGCGAGGATCGCCAGCGCGACGAGAACTTCGACCAGCGTGAACGCTGCGGCGCAGCGCCTTAGCGGGCCGAGGGCACGAGCGCGGAGATCGCGACGCGATTCAGGGGATCTGCGAGGAGTAGGGCGCGCCATTCGGCAGACGCGAGCTCGATCGTGTAGGGTTCATTGCGCCCGCTCGGCGCGAGCGGGAAGATCGAATCGGGGGCCGCCGGCTGACCGGCGTATGTCGCGACGTTCGCCAAGACACCGGATGGCAACGCATGCGGCGCGAGCACCTCGTCGTCGGTCAGCGGCACCCAGCGGTCGCCTTCGAGGCTCGTTTCACGACGCCAGAACCGGTACTCCGACCCGCTAGCCGACACGCCCAACACCTGGTTGCGCCATTGGGCGAGCGATGCGGCGTGTTCCATCGCCGCTCCAAGGCGCCGTGCTTCACGCTCGAGCGTCTGCCGCGGGTCGCTGTCCAGCCGCGCGTACACCATGCCCGCGGCGAGGGCGATGACGACGAGCACGACGAGCACCTCGGCCAGGGTAAATCCCGCGACGCGCACACGCGGCGCGACCGTTCGGTATCCACACAACGAACGAGGGCGATGATCTACAGATCCCATGATCCGATGTCGGTGTCAAACCCGGTGCCTCCCGGCTGCCCGTCGGCGCCGTAGCTGAATACGTCGATTTCCCCGTGCAGGCCGGGATTGATGTACTGGTAGGGATTGCCCCATGGATCCTTGGGCAGGCGCTCGAGATAGCCGTTCGGTTTCCAGTTGGGCGGCACCGGCGGCTGAGTCGGCCGCGTGACCAATGCGGCGATTCCCTGATCGGTCGACGGGTAGCGGCCATTGTCGAGGCGATAGAGCTTGAGCGCCTGCATGATCGCGGCGATATCGTTCCTGGCGGCGATCACGCGCGCTTCGTCCGGACGCTCCAGCACACGCGGCACGACCAGCGCGGCGAGGATGCCGAGAATGACGATGACGACCAGAACTTCGACCAGCGTGAAGCCGGTCGTACATCGCTGCGCACGCATAGAACGAAACGACGGATGCATCGAGCCATTATAATCGCGCGCAATCGATTGCGTTTCCCGGGTGCAGCGTTGATGCGCCGTATCGCTTGGTTGTTTGTCTTCCTGCTGCTCACCGGTGGCGCAGCGTATGCATGGGCGCGCTGGCACATATTGCCGTTGCCCGAGTCCAGCTACGCGTTCAACGTCAAGCCCGGATCGTCGCTGCGATCGGTGGCGCGCGAGCTGGCGGCGGCGGGGATCATTCCGTCGGAGTGGGTGCTCGTCGGCGCGGCGCGCGCGGCGCGGGCCGACCGTGCGATCAAGGCTGGCAACTACGAGATCGCAGCTGGCATCACGCTCATGGGGCTGCTGGGCAAGCTCACGCAGGGCGACGTGACGCAGAGCGCATTCACCATTGTCGAGGGCTGGAGTGTGCGCGACCTGCGCGCAGCACTCAAGAACAACCCCGACATCCGGACGACGCTGGGCGAGTTGTCTGATGCCGAGATGATGCAAAAGATCGGCGCCGACGAGCGCGATCCCGAGGGATGGTTCTTTCCCGACACGTATTTCTACGCGAATGGAAGCAGCGACATCTCGCTGCTCGCACGTGCCTACAGGATGATGCGCGAGCGCCTCGCCGCGGCGTGGTCGGCGCGCTCGCCGGGGCTGCCTCTGGAATCGCCCTATCAGGCATTGATCCTGGCGTCGCTCGTGGAAAAGGAAACCGGGCGTTCCGCCGACCGTCCACTCATCGCAGGGGTTTTCATCAATCGGCTGCGCCAGGGCATGCGGCTGCAGACCGATCCCACGGTGATCTACGGCATGGGCGAGCGCTTTGACGGCAATCTTCGCCGGCGTGATCTGGATGCCGACCACCCCTACAACACGTACACTCGCGACGGGCTGCCGCCAACACCGATCGCGTTGCCGAGCCAGGCGTCGCTGGATGCTGTGCTGCATCCTCCCACGACGCCGTATCTGTATTTCGTGGCCCGCGGCGATGGCTCGAGCGAGTTTTCGGTCAACCTCGCGGATCACAATCGCGCGGTGGCAAAATACCAACGGGGCGTGCGCAACTAGGGCCCGTTGACAGGGGCCTCTCCACGGTGTTCGGTTGCCGGAACCACGAGCCGTGCGATACTTTCCACCGACTGCGGGCAAAGTGGGGCATTGTTATGAAGGCGCAAACATGTCTGGCCGTGTCCCTCGCCATCGGCTCCATGCTGGCAAGCAGCACGGGTATGGGGGCGTCCAAGTGCACAATGGCGCGGATTGAAGAGTGGCCCGTACGGCTGGTACGCAACCAGCTAGTCGTCGACGGCGCAATCAACGGCCGCAAGATTGGAATCGCGCTGGACACCGGCTCGATGCTAAGTCTGGTGCTGCGTCCGACGGCGATACGGCTGGAGCTCCCGCGCGAGGAGGCCAGGGGGATTCGGATGTTTGGAATCGGCGGCGAGTCTCACGTCGAGGTCGCATTCATCGGCGAATTCGCGATCGGCCAGGTGGTGCTGAAGGATTGGCGACTTTATGTCGCAGGCGAGCAGAGCGTCGGCGACGGCGTCGACGTCCTCCTCGGTGACGATTTCCTCCACGCGTTCGATGTCGAGTTCGATTTGGCCCACCATGCGGTCCGACTGTTCCAGTCCAAGGGTTGCGACGGCGTGTCGCTGGCTTATTGGACGACCGAAGCCGCCAGTGAAGTCGACATCGAGCCGGTTTCTGACGCCCGTCCCGAGATAGTGCTGACCGTCCAGATCAACGGCCAACCGGTGCGCGCGAAGCTCGATTCGGGTTCCTCCTTGTCGGTGCTGACCAAGCGCGACGCTGCGTTGGCGGGTGTCACACCGGACACGTCGGGCGTGGTCGCCGGCGCCAAGAGCCGCGGGCTCGGCATGAATGAGGTCGACAACTGGATCGGTCCATTTCAGAGCTTCGTCATCGGCAATGAAACCATCAGGGACATCAAGATCCGTTTCGCCGACCTCTACAGGGAAACAAAGTTCACAACAACCGGGAGCAACATTCGAAGGAACGCGGAGCAGCAACAGCCGATGCTGCTGGGCGCCGACTTCCTCCGAGCTCATCGCGTGCTCGTCGCGCACGGGCGACACAAGTTGTATTTCACGTATGTCGGTGGCCAGGCGTTCGAGACAGGTCCGATCGCCCCGCCCGCTGTCGCGCCCGCGCAGGATGCAAAGCCCACCCCGCCGAAGGCCGGCGCAGACTGACCGGAAGGGCTGGCTGTATTCATCGACGCAAAAGCGAAGGGCGGAATTGCATTGTGCAGACCGAGATTCAGAAGCGCATGCGCTGACGCGGTGCCCAGACGATGACCGACGATCCGCGCGGTGGACGCTTCATCACCGTCGAGGGCATAGATGGTGCCGGCAAGAGCACGCACGTGCCGAGCCTGTGCGAAGTGCTTGAGCGAAACGGACATCGCACGTGGTCCACGCGCGAGCCTGGAGGGACGCCGCTGGGCGAGCGGTTGCGCGAGTTGTTGCTGCACGAGCCGATGGCGCCGCTCACGGAGTTGTTGCTGATGTTCGCCGCACGGCGGGAGCACTGCGAGCGCGAGATCTGGCCGCGCCTCGACGCGGGCGAATGGATCGTCTGCGACCGCTTCACCGATGCCACCTACGCCTACCAGGGAGGGGGTCACCAGATCGATCCCGCGCGCATCGTCGAGATTGAGCGCTACGCCCTCGGCGGCTTCGAGCCCGATCTGACACTGTTGTTCGACGTGCCCGTAGCCGTGGGGCGTGCGCGCCTTGCGAATGGCCGCCCGCTCGACAAGTTCGAACGACAGCAAGCGGAGTTTTTCGAGCGCGTGCGTCGAGTCTACCTGGCCCGGGCGGTTGCGGCGCCGCGCCGCTGCCGCATTATCGACGCCACGCGCTCGCCGAGCGAAGTGCGCGCGCAAATCGAAGCGATCGTCGAGGGGTTATGAGCGACGACGAGACGCCCCAACGCCCGAATTCTGCCCCGCGGGGAGTAGTGCCACGGCGCACTCCGCAAGCGTTGGACGATCGTGCGGGTGAGGGCGTCGACGCGCATCCGTGGGAAACGCTGCCGCCCTGGCTTGGCGCCGCCGCGTTGGCGATGCTCGCGCAGCGGGAACGCTGGCCGCATGCGCTACTCATCACCGGCGCGCAGGGCACGGGAAAGCGCCTGCTGGCCCTGCACTTGGCCCGCGCACTGCTGTGCGAGGCCCCGCGCGCGAACGGCGGCGCCTGCGAAACCTGCGCCGGATGCACGTGGGCAGAGCGGCGCACGCATCCGGACCTGCGTTTGATCGAGCCAGTAACCTACGACGACGACGGCAATGCCGTCGCTACCGACGCAATCACCGTCGAGCCGATTCGCGAGCTGATCGAGTTCGCAATGTTGTCCAGCCATCGCGGCGGCGCGAAGGTCGCCGTCATCGCGCCGGCGGACGCGCTGAACGCGGCGGCTGCCAACGCATTGTTGAAAACGCTCGAGGAGCCGTCGCCGGACACGTTCATCGTCTTGGTAAGTTCTCAGCCGGCGCGTCTGCCGGCGACCATAACCAGTCGCTGCCGGCGCCTGACGGTCCCGTTACCCGAGATCGCGACGGCCGCGGCCTGGCTTGCGCAGGAAAACGTGGCCGGCGCCGAGCTGGTCCTGGCCCAGGCGGGCGGTGCGCCGCTGCGGGCGAGGCTGCTCGGCGACACCGAGACGCAGCGCGCGCGGGCGTGGCTGCTTGGCGAGCTCGCGCAGCCGGAACGGCTGTCGCCGGTTGCCGTCGGTGCGCGCATCGAGGCTGCGCCCAAGGACGAGCGCAAGGCAATACTGGGCGATACCTTGTATTGGTTGGCGACGTGGATTGCGGACCTCGCCGCCGTGGCGAGCGGCGGCGCCCCGCGCTTTCATCCCGACCATCGCGACGCCCTGGTGGGGCTCTCGCGGCGAGTGGCGCGAGTGCCGTTGTTCCGCTATCATCGAGCGCTGCTTCGGCAGCGCGCACTGCTCGGGCATCCGTTGGCACCGCGCCTGGTTGCCGAAGCGTTGCTGATCGAGTACCGAAGGCTGTTTGCACGCAACTGAGCACGAAACTGAGCACAAAACCGAGAGCAGGAGACGCAACGAGCATGGCTACCGACCGTAGCAACGGCAGCTCCGGACCAGCCTCGGTCTCTCGGCCGGGAGTGCTGTCGCTCAACATTCGCGAAAAGGCGGCGCTGTATGCCGCGTACATGCCCTTCCTCGCCGGTGGCGGCATTTTCATTCCGACCAGCCGGCAGTACCAGCTCGGTGAAGAGGTGTTCATGCTCCTGTCGCTGATGGACGACCCGCAGCGCATCGCGGTTCAGGGCAAGGTCGTATGGGTTACGCCCGAAGGCGTCCAGGGCAATCGCACGCAGGGCATCGGTGTGCAGTTCACGCGCGACGACACGGGAGCCGCCGCGCGCGCGACGATCGAAAGAATCCTCGGCGAATCGCTGGCGTCGAACCGTCCGACGCACACGATGTAGCTCACCTGTTGTTGGCATTCGATGCGCGACGCGTCCGCTGTGGCGCTGCCGCATCCCTGCACCGATCCTCATGTACGTCGATTCCCACTGCCATATCAATTTTCCCGAGCTCGCGTCGCAGCTTCCTGCGTTGCTCGAGGCGATGGCCAACGAGCGCGTCACGCACGCACTTTGCATCGGCGTCAACCTGCCGCAGCTACCCGGCGTCCTGCAGCTCGCCGCCGACCACCCGAATATCTACGCAAGCGTGGGCGTGCATCCCGACTACGAGGACACGCCCGAGCCGACCGTCGACGATCTATGCGCGTTGTCCCGGCGCCCCAAGGTCGTCGCCATCGGCGAAACGGGCCTCGACTACTATCGCCTCAGCGGCGACCTCGAATGGCAGCGCGCGCGCTTCCGCACGCACATCCGCGCCGCGCGCGAGTGCGCCAAGCCTCTGGTGATCCACACCCGTTCGGCCGCGGAGGACACGATCTCGATCATGCGCGAAGAGCGCGCTGACGCCGCCGGCGGCGTGATGCACTGCTTCACCGAGACGTGGGAGGTGGCGCAGGCCGCGCTGGACCTGGGTTTTCATGTCTCCTTCTCCGGCATCGTCACCTTCAAGAACGCGCGGGAGCTAAAGGAGGTCGCCCGCAAGGTGCCGCTGTCGCGCATGCTCATCGAGACGGACTCGCCGTACCTCGCACCCGTACCGTATCGCGGCAAGCTCAATCAGCCCGCTTACGTGCGTCACGTCGCCGAGGAGATCGCGCGATTGCGCGAGCTCCCGGTCGAGGACGTCGCCGCGGCAACTTCGCATAATTTTTTCCAACTCTTCGGAGTCCCCGCCGATGTTCAATGACGTACTCAAGCAAGCACGGCGCGCAACCCTGCCCGTGCTGCTCTTGTTCGCGGGACCGACACCCGCCCTTGCGCAGGGGCCGGCGGCGGCGCCTGGCCTCTACGAGCGTTTCGTGGAATCGGTGGCGATCGATCGCTCAGACGACGTCGCCGCGCTGCTCGCGCGCGGCATGGACCCCAACACGGTCGACCCCAGCGGCGAGCCGATGCTGGTCGTCGCAGCGCGCGCCGGCTGGCAGCCTACGCTCGACGCGCTGTTGGGTGCCGGCGCAAAGATCGATGCCAAGAACAGCTTCGGCGATACGGCGATCATGGTGGCCGCGCTCAACGGTCACCTGGTCGTCGTCAAGAAACTATATGCGCGAGGTGCCGAGATCAATCCGCGCGGTTGGACGCCGCTCTCCTATGCCGCGACTAACGGCCAGACCGAGGTCGTACGTTATCTGCTCGAGATCGGCGCCAATGTCAACGCAGCATCGCCGAACGGCACGACGCCGCTGATGATGGCGGTGCGCGGCGGTCACGGCGAGACCGTCGAGCTGCTGCTGTCGAAGGGCGCCGACGTCAATGCGCGCAATCAGAACGACGCAACCGCGCTGGCCTGGGCAACGCGCGGCGGATTCTACGACATCGAGAAGTCGCTGGTGAAGCGCGGCGCGAAGCCGTAATCCACGCTGGAATCTGAAGTTAGCGTGCGGGCTCCAGCCGGGACCCAAGTTCGTCGCTAACCGCGTGGCCGCTGCGCGCGCTTGCGCCGCGACTCCTTGGGGTCGGCAAGCAGCGGCCGATAAACCTCAACGCGGTCGCCTTGCGCGAGGACGCGGTCCCGCGCTGCAAGCTTGCCGAAAATCCCAACCGCGCACTTGGCAAAATCCACTTCGGGATGGCGTGCGGCGATGCGCGAGCATTCCAGGGCTTTGCCTACGGTGGATCCGGGCGGCAGGCTCACCTCGATTTCGGTCGCCGCCTCGGGCAGCGCGTAGACGATGCTGATCGTGATCATGTGCCCGAAGCGTGGACGCTTTCGGCACGGCGCACGAAGGCGTCGATAAAGCTATCGGCCACGTGCCCGAACACGGGGCCGATCACGGCTGCCAGCGCCGGGGTCGCGAATTCGTATTTTAGGGTGAACTCGACCTTGCACGCCGCCTTGGCGAGGGACCGGAAGTTCCACGTACCGTCGAGCTTGCGGAAGGGGCCGTCACGCAAAGCCATGGTGATGCGTCGTGGGCGCTCGTTGTGGTTGGCGGTCGTGAAGTACGCGCGCACGCCGTGAAAGTCGATGTCGATGCGCACGACCGAATGTTGGGCGTCGTGCTCGAGCACTTCGACGCCGCCGCACCAGGGCAGAAACGCCGGATAGTCTTTCACGGCCTCGACCAGCCCGAACATTTGTACCGCGCTGTAGGGGACGAGCACGGACTTGTGAACGCTGGCCATTGCTACCCGAAACAAAGTGAGTGATTCAAGTCTTTTGTTCCCCTGGCAAACAATTGCTGCAATCCAGTTCATGCCGTGTCCTCCGTTTAACTTCCAGGCATCGCGGTCGGCATGACTCAATGACTGGCAGTGCCTCGTCGACTAAAATGGACTGGGACATCGCGCGGGCGGGGCGCACTAGTTTCAGAGCGGCGGTCAGTGTCGTGTAATGCGCCAAGGAGACTGGGGATGGCTTTCATGATTACATCTCGCGTAGTTCGAGCGATTGTCGGTGCTGTGCTTTCTCTGGCTCTGGCCGGCGGTGCAACAGGACAAGACATGTTCTTTGGCCCGGATGGGTCGGTCTACCCCGCGACGCCGCAGGCGTTTGAGCAAGTGTGGGTCAAGTTCGTTTGCATCGACCTTGAGACTTGCACTGGAGGCGCCGTGTCGATGAGCGGCAATACGATCACCGTCGTCCGGTACTCGAGCTCTTGTCTTGTCTGCGGCTATCCGGTGAGAGCGTTCGTCGAGCTTGGCCGACTCCCCGCTGGAACCTACACGGTGAAGATCGTCAACTCGAATGGCTTCGTCCGTAGCACGCAGCAACTGATGGTCAGCGATCCCAACCCGCCCGGCCCCTACGCGCTGCCTACGCTCGCATTCCCGCTTGGCAACTACACGGACCAATGGTGGGACCCAGCAGAACCGGGATGGGGCATTGCCATAACGCAGCACGTTGACGGTGCCATCTTCGCCGTGTGGGCAGTGTACGGTCTGGACAACAAGCCGGCCTGGTACACATTGCAACCGGGTGGCTGGACTGCTTACAACACTTATTCGGGCCCCGTTTATCGGACCACGGGTCCTTATTTCGGCGGCAATTATGCCAGTGGCCCGCCCGTGAGTGAGATGCAAGCTGGAACGGCGACGCTGACGTTCACTGACCCGGCGAATGCTACGCTCCAGTTCAATGTCGATAATGCTTCTGGGAACAAGGCGATCACTCGGCTGAACTTCTAGCACCCGAACCTGCCGCACTGCGCGATGCAGCCACCGAGCTGACTCTGACGGGTCGGCTGTCACCTCATGTTTGTGCAAGTCGTTGATCATCAATGACCGCCAGCGGACACAACCTGTTGCTACAATGGACGCCGAGAGTGTGCCGATGAGCATTGTCGCCAACCGAAAAGCCTATCACGACTATTTCGTCGAAGAGAAATTCGAGGCGGGACTCGCGCTCGAGGGTTGGGAAGTAAAGGCCATTCGCGCCGGTCGCGCCCAGCTCAAGGAAGCCTACGTCATGGTCAAGAACGGCGAGATCGTCCTGATCGGCGCTCACGTCATGCCATTGCCGACGGCGTCGACGCATATCCGCCCGGACCCGACGCGCACGCGCAAGCTGCTGCTGCATCGCGCAGAAATCAACAAGCTCGTGGGCAAGGTCGAGCGTGCGGGGTATACGCTGACGCCGCTGGATCTGCACTTCAGCCGCGGCCGCGTCAAGATCGAGATCGGGTTGGCCAAGGGCAAGAAGCAATACGACAAGCGCGAGACCGAGAAGCTTCGCGACTGGAACCGTGAAAAGCAACGATTGCTGCGAGATCGCGCCGGCAACGCCCGCGGCAGCCGCGCGCGATGAGCCCTGAATCACCGATCGCGCTACGTTCGGCGCGTCGGGAGGATCTCGATGTGGTCACCGCGATCTATGCGCGTCACGTGCGCACGGGCACGGCGAGCTTCGAGGTCGAGCCTCCGGATGCCGCGGAAATCACGCGGCGCTGGGCCGATATCGTGCAGCGCAGCCTGCCGTACCTTGTCGCCGAGCGCGGCGGCGAGGTGGTCGGCTATGCCTATGCGGGTCCGTATCGACCGCGTCCAGCTTACCGCTACACCGTCGAGGATTCGATCTACGTGCGCGGCGACTGCATCGGGGCGGGTATCGGCCGCGCGCTGCTCGATGCGTTGATTGCAGCCTGCGAGCGCTGGGGCGCGCGGCAGATGGTGGCGGTCATCGGCGACTCCGGCAATACGGCGTCGATACGCGTGCACGCCGCCGCCGGGTTCGCGCGTACCGGCACGTTACCGGACGTGGGCTGGAAATTCGGGCGCTGGCTGGACGTCGTGCTCATGCAGCGGGCGCTGGGGTCCGGCGCGACGTCGCCCGCAGGCGATGCCGGGTCGTCGGCATGACCGCCCACGGGCACCGTTCTCAGGTCGCCGGGTGCGCGGCGAGCAGCGAGCGCGCGGCGGCGACACCGCTGCGCGTGGCGGCCTCGAGGGTCGCCGGCAGCTCGGCGTCGGTGTAGTCGCCGGCGAGGTACACGCGCGGAAGCAGTTGCCCTGGCGCAGGACGCGCCAGCGCCGGGGTGCATGCATAGGTTGCCCGACGCTCGGCGATGACCTGGGTCCACAACGGTGGTGGCAGCCACGACAACAGGTGCCGCAGCTGCGCGTCGATGGTCTGTGCCAACGCTTCATGCGCGATTTTTTCGCCTTTGCCTTCGGTACTGATGACGACTGCGGCAAGCCCCGCGGTGCCGTCCAGCGCTTCGCGGTCGAACAACCATTGTCCCGGCGCGCCATCGAGCTTGATCAGCGGTTCCCGGAGCTTGAGCGGCGATGGATATTGCAGATACGTCGTCGTGATCGGTTCGAAAGCGAACGCGGCGACCTGCGCCAGCGCGATGGCGTCGGTGCTCGAGTCCAGCACGTGTGCCAGCTGGTGCGGTCCGACGGCGACGACCACCAGGTCGAATCGCTCGCGGCTGTAGCCAGCCATCAATTCGACGCCGCCGTCGGCGACGACCACGCTGCTCACCGCAGTCCCGCTGCGGATCGCGCCGCCGCGATCGGTGACGAATGCGGCAGCAGGATCAGGAAACAGCGTCGACAGGTCGACGCGCGGCAGCAGCAGATCCGAATCGCGCGCGCGCTGCGCAAAAGCGAAGCGGAGCACATTCAGGAATACCTGGGCAGATGCAGTCTCCAGCGGCGTGTTCAGTGCTGCGATGCATAGAGGCTCCCAGAGCAGCCTGACGACGGCCGGCGGTTGATCAGCGAGCAGGTTGGCGACGGAGAGGTGCGGCGGACAGCGAAAGGCGCCTCGTGCAAGGTCGCGAGCAAATCGTACGGTGCACGTTCGGTCGCCTCTTGAAACGCCGCGCATGGTGAACAGCGCGGCCGCAAGGTGCCATGGCGCGGGCAGCGTCGGCGTGCGCAGACGGAATACGCCGGGTTGTTCGAGCACTAGACGACGCCTTTCGAGCAACTCGCGCTCGGCCCCGTCGCCGTTGACCATGCGCAACAGCTTGAGTAGCTGCGCGTACGCGCCGAGCAGGATGTGCGCGCCGTTGTCGACCGGTGCTCCGTGCGAGTCGACGCGACGTGCACGCCCGCCAAGGGTGCGCGCGGTTTCGAAAACGGTGACCTCGCGCCCGGCATCGGCGAGCATGACCGCCGCGGCGAACCCCGCGTAGCCACCTCCGACGACGGCGATGCGTCTGGTCATGGCACGGCGCGCGGCGGTACGGGCGTCAATACTGCCATGACGCCTTCCACGCGATCCACGCCTTGTAGACGGGTGCCAGTGAAATGCGACGATCGAGCACGCGGTAGCCGTCGCGCTCGATCTCGGCGAGCAGCGCGCGGTAGACTGCAGCCATCATGAGCCCCGGGCGTTGCGCACGCCGGTCGCGCGTGGGCAGCGCAGCGAACGCGCGCGCGTAGTAGTCGCGCGCGCGCTCGACCTGGGACGCCATCAGCGCCTGGAAAGCCGTCGTATGCTTGCGAGCCATGATATCGCTGGCAGCGACGCCGAAACGCAGCAGTTCATCCTGCGGCAGGTAGATGCGGCCGCGCCGTGCGTCCTCACCGACGTCGCGAACGATATTGGTGAGTTGGAACGCAATGCCGAGATCGCGCGCGTAAACCAGCGTCTGCGGGTCTTCGTAGCCGAAAATGTGCGCGGAGAGCAGTCCGACGACGCCGGCGACCCGATGGCAATAGCGCTCGAGTGTCGCGAAGTCTTGATAACGGTTCTGGTCGAGATCCATGGTCATGCCGTCGATGATCGCGTCGAAGTCCTCGTGCGACAGCGAATAGGCGTTGACGATCTGTCTTAGCGCCATCGCCACCGGGTGCTGAGGCGTGCCGTCGAACACCGCGGCGATCTCGTGGCGCCACCATGCGAGCTTGATGCGCGCCAGCGCAGGATCGCTGACTTCATCGACCACGTCGTCGACCTCGCGGCAGAACGCGTAGAGCGCTGTAATCGCGCGCCGCCTCGGTGTGGGTAGGATGCGGAAACTATACGAGAAGTTCGACCGACTTCGCGCCAGCCGCTCTTCGCAGTAGGCAAATGGATCCACGTCAGCGCCGCAGCGCGGAAAGCGACAAGGCAGACCAGTCGCGCGTGGTCAGCATGGGGCGGTGGCGGAACACGTCGCCTCGCACCGCGTCGATGCGCTCCAGGATGCGCAGACCGCCGGCAACCACCATCCGCAACTCGAGCCTGAGACGCAGCGGCAGCACGCGCGCGAGTGGTCTTCCATCCTGCAACAGCGTCCGGGCGCGATCGACCTCGAACGCGAGCAGCCGTTGCCATGGCGAGTCGCACGTGGCATTCGCGATATGGCGCTCACTCACTCCAAAGCGACGCATGTCCTCGGCGGGCAGGTACACGCGATCCTTGGCCCAGTCGACGGCGATGTCCTGCCAAAAATTGGCCAATTGCAATCCGGTGCAGATCGCGTCGGAGCGCTTGAGCGAAGCTTCGTCGGTGACGCCATACAGATGCAGCAGCAACCGCCCGATCGGGTTGGCCGAGCGCTTGCAATAGTCGCAAATCTCGGCGTAGTCGGCGTAGCGCGACTTGAGCACGTCTTGGCGAAATGCGGATAGCAGTGCATGCAGCAGCGGCAACGGCAGCGCGTGCGCGCGCACGGCATCCGCCAGGGCCGCGAAGGGCGCTTCGGCCGGCCGCATGCCGCTGGCGACGTGGTCGAGCATCGTCGCGTAGTGGTCGAGCGCCGCGAGGCGAGCCGCGGGCTTGGCATCGCCTTCGTCGGCGATATCGTCGGCGCCGCGGGCGAACCCATAGATCGCGACGATGGCGCCGCGCAGTGGCGCCGGAACGAGCCACGATGCAACAGGGAAATTTTCGTAGTGATCGACCGGCACCGGATTCGGTCCTGACATAGCGTGGCGCGCGGCCTTCGCGTGGCGCGGAGAGGGCTTTTCCGCTATAATCGAGTGTTTCGCGAATCGGCTGCGAAAGTGGCGGAATTGGTAGACGCACCGGCCTTAGGAGCCGGAGCCGAAAGGCGTGAGAGTTCGAGTCTCTCCTTTCGCACCACGCAAATCGACAAGGAATCTAGCAAGGAATCACCAGGCATGCAAACGACGCTGGAGACACTCGGACATCTGGAACGCCGGCTGCACGTCTCGGTGCCGATCGAGCAGATCGAGGATGAAGTGCAGAAGCGCCTTGCGCGCCTCGCCAAGACGGTCAAAGTTGCTGGGTTCAGACCGGGCAAGGTTCCCTTGAAGATGATCGCTCAGCAGTATGGCCCGCAAGTGCGCTCCGATGTGATCACCGATACGGTGCAGACGAGCTTCAACGACGCCATTCGCGAGCAGAACCTGCGCGTGGCGGGCATGCCGAAGATCGAGCCGAAGGAGGCGGCGAACAGCGGGCAGTTTGAGTTCTCAGCGTTTTTCGAGGTTTACCCGGAGGTGAACGCCGGCGACCTGACCGGCGTGCGTATCGAGCGCCCGGTGGCGAGGGTCGAACCCAGTGACATAGATCACACGCTGGAGATCTTGCGCCGGCAGCGCGTTCGCTATGAAACGGCGGCGCGACCCGCGCAGATCGGCGACCGCGCGGTAGTCGATTTCACCGGGCGCATCGACGGTGTGGAGTTTCCCGGAGGGCAAGCCAAGGATTTCGCCATCGTGCTTGGCGAGGGCCGCATGCTTCCGGAATTCGACGCCGCGCTTGCGGGCATGTCGACCGGGGATACCAAGAGCTTCCAGGTCACCTTTCCGGCCGACTATCACGGCAAGGAGGTTGCCGGCAGGACCGCACAGTTCGAGCTCTCCGTGCACTCCATCGCGCAGCCGGTGCTGCCTGAGGTCGATGCCAGTTTCGCGAAAGCGTTCGGCGTCACCAGCGGCAGCGTCGAGGACCTGCGCGCCGAGGTGAGCGCCAATCTCAGCGCGGAGCTACATCGCAAGATTGAAGCGGTGCTCAAGGAACAGGTGATGCGGGCGTTGCGGGAGCGCGCCGAGGTCGTCATCCCGAAGTCGCTGGTCGAGATCGAGGCACAGAACCTTGCCGCGCGCGCCGCCGCCGAACTCAGGAATCGCGGCGTGAAGGCGGACGATGTCGACCTCACGCCGGAGACATTGCGGCCGCAGGCCGAGGAGCGCGTCGCGCTGGGACTGATCCTCAACGAGCTGGTGCGCACCCAGCAGCTGCAGGCGCGACCGGAGCAGGTGCGCACGCTGGTAACCGAGGCCGCGCAAAGCTACGAGCAGCCAGACGCGGTGGTGCGCTGGCACTACGAGCAGCCGGAGCGCCTGAAGGACTTCGAGCTCGCTGCGCTCGAGCGCAATGTAGTCGAATGGGCATTGAAAAAGGCGCAGGTCGTCGATCGGCCGATGAGCTTTTCGGAGCTCATGGAGCCGGCGGCTTGATTTGCCGCCGGCCGGCACCCATTTGACCGATACCGGAACCCGCGCTACAGCCACTTCGCGGCAGCCGTGCAGCGAAGCACCCTGGAGATAGCAGCCCCATGAGCAAGAGCATGTATGAGCCTACGGGCCTCGGCCTGATCCCGATGGTGATCGAACAGAGCGGTCGCGGCGAGCGCGCGTACGACATTTACTCGCGACTGCTCAAGGAGCGCGTCGTCTTCCTGGTCGGCCCCGTCGACGACGCGACGGCGAACCTGGTGGTAGCGCAGATGCTGTTCCTGGAGTCGGAGAATCCGGACAAGGACATCAATTTCTACATCAATTCGCCCGGTGGGTCGGTTTCGGCCGGCATGGCGATCTACGACACCATGCAGTTCATCAAGCCCGATGTGTCGACCCTGTGCGTGGGTACCGCGGCCAGCATGGGGGCATTTCTGCTGGCTGCCGGTGCCAAGGGCAAGCGCTACACGCTGCCCAATTCCACGATCATGATTCACCAGCCGTCGGGAGGGTTCCAGGGGCAGGTCTCCGACATCGAGCGGCACGCGCAGTTCGCCATCGACCTCAAGCGCCGCTTCATCGAACTCATGGTCAAGCTAACTGGACGGACTTTCGAGCAGGTGGAAGCCGACCATGATCGCGACCGTTTCCTCACTGCCGAGCAGGCCGTTTCGTACGGAATCGTCGACAAAGTCTTGCAAAGCCGGGATTAAGGCCTGTAGAGTGTGATTAAGCCCCCCGCACCTGTGCTGGACAGGACGGGGCAAAGTTAGGAATACAAGGTTCCATGGCGGACAAGGCTTCAGGCGACAAGCTTCTCTATTGCTCCTTCTGCGGCAAGAGCCAGCACGAGGTAAGGAAGCTCATCGCCGGACCGTCGGTGTTCATTTGCGACGAATGCATCGAGCTTTGCAATGACATCATCCGCGAGGAGGGCGCCACCGCGGACGCCACCCGTGCCGACAAGAGCAAGCTTCCGACCCCGCACGAAATCAGGCAGATCCTGGACCAGTACGTGATCGGGCAGGACCTTGCGAAGAAGATACTTTCGGTCGCGGTCTATAACCACTACAAGCGCCTCGAGACCAGCGTCAAGGAAGACGACGTCGAGCTCGCCAAGAGCAATATTCTGCTCATTGGACCGACCGGTTCGGGCAAGACCTTGCTCGCGCAGACGCTGGCCCGACTGCTCGACGTGCCTTTCGTCATCGCCGACGCGACGACGCTGACCGAAGCCGGCTACGTTGGGGAGGACGTCGAAAACATCATCCAGAAGCTGTTGCAGAAGTGCGACTACGATATCGAGAAGGCGCAGCGCGGCATCGTCTATATCGACGAGATCGATAAGATCTCGCGCAAGAGCGATAACCCGTCGATCACACGCGATGTGTCGGGTGAGGGCGTGCAGCAGGCGCTGCTGAAGCTCATCGAAGGCACGATTGCATCGGTGCCGCCGCAGGGCGGCCGCAAACATCCGAACCAGGAATTCGTCCAGGTCGATACGACCAACATTCTGTTCGTGTGCGGCGGTGCTTTCGACGGCCTGGAGAAGATCATCCGCCAACGCACCGCGCGGACGGGTATCGGCTTTGGCGCCGACGTCGCCAGTCCTGACGACCGCAAGGACATCAGCCTGCTGCTGCGCGAGACCGAGCCGGAAGATCTGATCAAGTTCGGACTGATTCCCGAGTTCGTGGGTCGCCTGCCCGTGGCCGCGACGCTCGAGGAGCTCGACGAAGCGGCGCTGATCCAGATCCTGGTCGAGCCTAAAAACGCGCTCATCAAGCAGTATCATAAAATGTTCCGGATGGAGGGTGTCGAGCTCGAAGTCCGGGAAGCCGCGCTTCACGCCATTGCCAGCCGGGCGCTGGCGCGCAAAACGGGCGCCCGCGGCCTGCGCTCGATCCTCGAGCAGGTACTCCTCGATGTCATGTACGACCTGCCGTCACAAACCAACCTTTCGCGCGTGGTCGTCGACGAGTCGACGATCAATAACGACGGCAAGCCGTTGCTTATGTTCGCCGAATCGCCGAGGGTGGCGGCGGCACATTCTTAGCCGATTATCGGCCGGGCGGCCCGCGCGGCGGCGCGGCGGCCCGATTTTTGCAGCCAGCGCAGCATGGGCGTAGCGACCTTCGCCTTGAACGTGTCCTCCGCCGACCCAAACTGCGCGTTACAGCCCTAAATACCAGGAATCCTGACCAATATGGCCACCGATCTCGCCCTGCAAGCCGTTGAAACAAGCACATTCCCGCTGTTGCCCCTGCGCGACGTGGTCGTGTTTCCACACATGGTTATTCCGCTGTTCGTCGGTCGTCCGAAGTCCATCAAGGCGCTCGATGTGGCGATGGAAGCGGGCAAGCACATCCTGCTCGTGGCGCAGAAGTCCGCGGCCAAGGACGAGCCGGTCGCCGAGGACCTTTACGACATCGGCAGCGTCGCCACGATCCTGCAGATGCTCAAGCTCCCCGATGGAACGGTGAAGGTTCTCGTCGAAGGCACGCAGCGGGCGCAGATTTTGCGCGTCAACGATGCCGGCGAGTACTTGTCGGCGGACGCGACGACGCTCGGTGGTGTCGACGGTGGCACCCACGAAATCGAAGCCATGCGCCGTGCCCTGCTTGGCCAGTTCGATCAGTACGTCAAGCTCAACAAGAAGATCCCACCGGAGATCCTCACGTCGATGTCCGGCATCGACGATGGCGGTCGCTTGGCTGACGCCATTGCCGCGCACCTGCCGCTCAAGCTCGAGCAGAAGCAGGAGATCCTCGAGATGCAGCAGGTTGGCAAGCGTCTGGAGCACCTCCTCGGGCTGCTCGAAGGGGAGGTCGACATCCTGCAGGTCGAGAAGCGCATTCGCGGTCGCGTCAAGCGCCAGATGGAGAAGAGCCAGCGCGAGTACTACCTGAACGAGCAGGTCAAGGCGATCCAGAAGGAGCTCGGCGAAGGCGACGAGAACGCCGACCTCGACGAGATGGAAAAGAAGGTCAAGGCGGCCAAGATGTCCAAGGAAGCCGAGAGCAAGGCGATGGCCGAGCTCAAGAAGCTGAAGATGATGTCGCCCATGTCCGCAGAAGCCACGGTCGTGCGCAACTACATCGACACGCTGCTCGGCTTGCCGTGGAAGAAGAAAAGCAAGATCAACAAGGACCTCGCCAATGCGGTGAAAGTGCTCGACGCCGACCACTACGGGCTGGAAAAGGTCAAGGAGCGCATCGTCGAATACCTCGCGGTGCAACAGCGCGTGGACAAGCTCAAGGCGCCGATCCTGTGCCTGGTCGGTGCCCCCGGCGTCGGCAAGACCTCGCTTGGGCAGTCGATCGCGCGTGCAACCAACCGTAAGTTCGTGCGCATGAGCCTGGGTGGCGTGCGCGACGAAGCCGAGATCCGCGGCCACCGTCGCACCTACATCGGCTCGATGCCGGGCAAGATCCTGCAGAACATGGCGAAGGTGGGGGTGCGCAATCCGCTCTTTCTGCTCGATGAAGTCGACAAGATGGGCATGGATTTCCGCGGCGATCCGTCGTCGGCCCTGCTCGAGGTACTCGACCCGGAGCAGAACAACACCTTCGTCGACCATTACGTCGAGGTCGAGTACGACCTGTCCGACGTGATGTTCGTCGCCACCGCGAACACGCTCAACATCCCGGCGCCGCTGCTCGACCGTATGGAGGTCATCCGCCTATCCGGCTACACCGAGGACGAGAAGATCGCGATCGCCAGACAGTACCTCGTGCCCAAACAGATGAAGAACAACGGGCTCAAGCAAAACGAGCTGCACATCGCCGAGTCCGGTTTGCGCGACATTACGCGCTACTACACACGCGAAGCCGGCGTGCGTGCGCTCGAACGCGATATCTCGAAGATCTGCCGCAAGGTGGTGAAAGGCCTGCTTCTCAGAGCGAGCGAGGGCAAGCCGCGCGCAACCAAGAACCCGGTCGAAGTCAACGCCAAGAATCTGGACAAGTACCTGGGCGTGCGCCGCTTTACGTACGGGATCGCCGAAAAGAAGAACCAGGTCGGCCAGGTGACGGGGTTGGCGTGGACCGAGGTGGGTGGCGATTTGCTGACCATCGAGGCGGTCGCGCTTCCCGGCAAGGGCAAGACGACGACTACGGGCAAGCTCGGGGAGGTGATGAACGAGTCGATCGCCGCTGCGCTGTCGGTGGTGCGCCATCGGTCGAAGCAGCTCGGCATCCAGCCGGATTTCTACCAGAAGACCGACCTTCACATTCACTTGCCGGAGGGCGCGACGCCCAAGGACGGCCCGAGCGCCGGGACGGCTATCTGCACGGCGATGGTGTCGATCCTCGCCAACATCCCGGTGCGCGCGGATGTGGCAATGACCGGCGAGATCACGCTGCGTGGCGAAGTCCTGCCCATCGGCGGTCTCAAGGAAAAACTGCTCGCCGCGGGACGCGGCGGCATTCGCCAGGTTCTGATTCCGGATGAGAATGTGAAGGACCTGGTCGAGATCCCTGACGAAATCAAGAATCGGCTGGAGATTCATCCCGTGCGCTGGATCGAGCAGGTACTCGAGTTCGCGCTCGAGCGCCACCCGACACCGATCGCCGAAGCGCCTGTCGCGGAAGCGCCCGCGGTTCCCGCCGCGCCGGTCGACGAACCGGCGGCGGTCATCAAGCACTGAGCATTCTCGGCGCGGCGCATGCCGCGCATGCGACAGGACCGTTGCGGCGCACGCTGCGACGGTCTTGTTGTCGCACCTCACCAGCGCTTGACACGTTGTTTTCGCGATTGCTATAAGATCTGTCCGGGCCATCGTTTGCTGCGCTGTGTCACCTCCATCAAGATTCGAAAGGGGACTTTCGTGAACAAGTCGGAACTGATCGACGCGATTGCCAAGCATGCGGACATTTCGAAGGCCGCTGCGGGACGTGCGCTGGATGCCACGGTGAACTCGATCAAGGGTTCACTGAAGAAAGGCGATGTCGTGACGCTTGTCGGCTTCGGCTCGTTTTACGTGGGCAAGAGGACCGCGCGCCAGGGTCGCAACCCGCGCACCGGCGCGGCAATCCGCATCAAAGCCGCAAAAGTCCCCAAATTCCGCGCTGGCAAAGAGCTCAAGGATTCAGTAAACTAGCGGGTTTCGCAGCCCGCGCGGGCGCGGCAGCCTTTTCGGTTCCGGCCTCACTAGGTCTCTCGTTGCCTCGCCGTGCTGGCCGCGCGGGTGCTTAGCTCAGTTGGTAGAGCGTCGCCCTTACAAGGCGAATGTCGGGAGTTCGAGCCTCTCAGCACCCACCAATACGATGTGCCGCGCGAGACTTCAGGCCCGAATGGGCTGACCGCGGCTAATGCGCGCTGCATTCGGATTTTCGGAGTGGTAGTTCAGTTGGTTAGAATACCGGCCTGTCACGCCGGGGGTCGCGGGTTCGAGTCCCGTCCACTCCGCCAGTTTTCGTAACGAACTCAATCATCCGAAGAGCCTGCATGACAAAGGCTTTTCGTCGTGTCGCAACTCTGGTGCCAATTCCTTCCACGTACCCGAGCTTATGCCGCCTTGCAGCGGATGAGCGCCGGATTCTGAATCCACGTGCCGACGACAACGCGCGCCAGTCCGAGGAATGGCGCTCGGCGGAAAAGATTGGTCACAAAATTGCGTCGTTGACGCCGCCGTTGCCGTTCGCTCCATGGCCGCGCCGTGATAACCTGACCTATTGCTGACGCCGAAACTCCGACCCGCTAGAACCACAAGGGAGGACCGGAGGGCAACGTGGGGGCGCATGGTCGGTTCGATCACGACTTTTGTCCAGCCGACCGCGGACCGCGATCCGGTCCCCATTCCCGGCTTGGAGGTTCATTCGCTCACTGCTTTCGTCGACGGCCGGGGCTCGGTGACCGAGATTTTCCGCAGCACCTGGAGGATCGCGGCGATTCATCAGTGGACGGCGTTGACGTTCGGAGCACGCGTCGTTCGCGGACCTTCGGTGCACCGCAACCACTCCGACGCCGTCACTGCGCTGTCGGGCGAGATCCAGATCGGCCTGCGCGACCTGCGGGAGGATTCGCCCACGTTTCGCAGGCCGTGCCGAGTGACCCTCTCAAGCCGTCAGCCGCTGTTGCTGGTGATTCCTCCGGGGGTGATGCATGCGTTCTACGCGGCGACGGAGCCGGCAGTGGTGCTGGTTGGCAACACGCACGAGTACGATCCGGACGACGACTTCAAGTGCCGGTGGCAGGACGTGCCTCTCGATCTCGACGACTCGGTAATCGGCACCCAGGACGACCGGGCGCGCGCTCTCGACGACGTCATCGCCGCGCTGCGCCTCTGACCGGCCTCATGCCGCGCGATCCGGTGCTGCTCGTCGGTTGCGGGCGCTGGGGACGCAACATTCTGCGCGATCTCGCCGGCATCGGCTTGCCGACCGTCGTGGTCGACCCATCGGCCCAGGCGCTCGCCGCGGCGGCACCGCTCGCCTGCGCGATGTACGAAACGCTCGACGTCGACGAGCGCATCGCCGGCGTGATCGTCGCGACGCCCGTCACGAACCATGTTTCGACGATTGAGCAGGTTGCGCGGTTGCGGGTGCCGATCTTCGTCGAGAAGCCGCTCGCCGCAGCCGTCGAGGACGCCCAGCGTGCCGATGCCCTTGCGGGTGACCGCCTGTTCGTGATGGACAAGTGGCGCTACCACCCGGGCGTCGAGGCGCTCGGCGCGCTGGCGAGAAGCGGCGAGCTCGGGCCGGTTCGCGCCGTGCGGACCTGGCGTCTCGGCTGGAGCGAGCTTCGTCGGGACGTCGATCCGATCTGGACGCTTCTATCGCATGATCTGTCCATCGTGCGCGAGATCCTCGGCTTCCTGCCGCCTGCGACGCAGGCTGTCGCTGAGCGCTGGCTCGGTGTTGCCTCCGGAATCATCGCTTGGCTGGGAACCGACCCGACGTGCGTCATCGACGTCTCGGCGCGTCGGCCCGAGCATCGGCGGCGCATCGAGATCGCATTCGATGGGGCGGTGGCGGTGCTCGACCGCGGCCGGGACGCGATCGTCGAGGTGCGCGCCGACGATGGAGACCGGACGATCAGCGTGGCGAACGATCCACCGCTCAGGCGCGAGCTCGAAGCGTTCGCGCGGCACCTTGACGGCGGCCCGGCGCCGAAGTCCTCCGCCCGCGACGGCGTCGAGGCAGTTCGGCGGATATGCGAGCTGCGCCGGATGGCGGGTCTCCATGACTGATCCGGTCGTCTCGATCCTCATCGTCACCTGGAAGCGGATCGATCTGCTCGAAGAATGCCTGCACGGCATTGCGGCGGCGAAACCGGACGTTCCCTTCGAGCTCGTAATCGTCAACAACGGTGGTGCGCGTACCGCCGCGCGCGTGGATGCCATCGGCGCGGGGGCGCGCGTCGTCCACTCGCGCGTGAATCTCGGCCTTCCGGGTGGACTGCAGCTCGCGCGCTCGGTGGCCCGCGGCAAGTACCTCGCCACGCTCCAGGACGATGTCGTGGTGGAGGCAGGCTGGCTCGACCGGCTCGTCGCGCGCATGGACGAGGACCCGTGGGTTGGCATCGTCGGGAGCAGCGTCGAGGTGCCTAGCGGCTATCGGATTTGCGGTTTGTACCTTCTCGGAGGCTTGACCTGGCTGCACCCTCCGGCAGATCCGAAGCCGGTACCGGTCGACCTATGCACTTCGGCTTCGATGCTGATCCGCGCCCGCGCGTGGGACGACGCGGGCGGACCGTCACCCGAGCTTTTTCCGCTCGGGTACGTCGACTTCGATCTGTGCATTCGCGTGGCGCGCTGCGGATGGATCGTCGAGACACTGTCCACGTCGCTGGTCCGGCACAAATGGCACGGGAGCACATCGCCTGCGCTTCGGACCTACACCGTCGAGCGCAACGCGCGCCCGGTGCGCGAATGGCACGCGGCCTGGCTCGCCGAGCGCCCCGAGGACGCGACGCTGGAACAGATGCGCCGTCGGCTCATCGAGCGCGCCGCGGTCATCCGCGCCAATCCCCCACCGCCCGGAAAAGATCCGCAATCCTTCACGCGCCGCGATCTCACCCGTCTCGAAACGATCGCGCGCCGGGGCGCGCTGCGGCTTCGGATCGAGCAGTTCCGCTCCATGTTCCAGCGCCATGAAGTGTCGAAGGCCTCGCCCTGAGCCTGCGCCGCCCGGTATGCGTGGGCGCCGCTAGCTCGCCGTATCGACGACGTGTTCCCGCTCCGATGGCCGCTTTGCCGCGCCTGGGATCCAGCGTCGGATAGCCGACAGGGTATAATTCGGTTTCTCTCGTCAAACGCCTGGTGGTGGCGGACCAGTTAGGAGTAGGCGTGGGGTGTGGACGCCTTGAGAAGGCGGTGTAATCCCGCAATGTAAATGTCGTGCACGCCAAAGTGGGAGAAGACTCGAGGGGCGAACGCGTGTTCGCCCTTTTTTGCAGCGCCGGCGCGATGGCCGCGGTTGGCGCATCCTGAAACATCGGGCTGCGGCAAGCAGTCCTGGAAGGTGGCAGCACAGTCATGTTCGATTTCGTCTACCGCAAAAAGCGGTTCGTTCAGCTCATCCTCGCGCTGATCACGCTGCCGTTCGCATTCTTCGGCGTCGATTACTATTTTCGTGGTGGCGGCAGCCTCTCCGAAGTCGCTCGCGTCGGCAACGAAAAGATCACCGTGGCCGAGTTCAGCGACGCGATACGTGACCAGCAGGAGCACATGCGCGCGCAGCTCGGCAGCAACTTTGATCCCGTGGTGTTCGACAATCCCGAGGTGCGCTATTCGCTGCTCGAACAGCTCATCGGCCAGCGGCTGCTCGACGAGCAGGCGCGCAAGGACCGTTTCGCCGTGTCCGACGACCAGCTGCGGCAGTACATCGGCGACATCGCCGCGTTCCAGGTCGACGGCAAGTTCTCGCAGGCGCGTTACGAGCAGCTGCTGCAATCGCAAAGTCCGCCGAAGTCCTCGGCCCAATTCGTCAACGAGGTGCGCAAGGCGCTGATCCTGGCACCGTTGCAGGAGCCGATTTCCGCCGGGAATATCGTCGCCAAGAGCAAAGTCGAGCGCTACCTGGCGCTGCTCGACCAGAAGCGCGAAGTTGCCTACGCAGTCATCTCCCCCGACGCGTACGCGAAGGACGTGAAGATCGACGATGCGGCCGTCACCGCGTACTACGACGCCAACAAGGCCGCGTTTCAGGTCCCCGAGCAGGCGAAGATCGAATACGTCCTGCTTTCCCCCGACGCGATCCTGGGCCAGGTGAGCGTAGATCCCGCCGAAGTCAGGAAGCAGTACGACGACAATATCAAGCAGTACGCCAAGGCGGAGCAGCGTCAGGCGAGCCACATCCTGATCACGGTGAAGCCCGATGCCAGCGACGCCGACAAGGCCGCTGCGAAGGCGAAGGCCGACGCGTTGATGGCGCAGCTCAAGAAGAGCCCGACGCAGTTTGCGGAGCTTGCCAAACAGAACTCACAAGACCCCGGGTCCGCGGCACAAGGTGGCGACCTGGGATTTTTCGCGCGCGATGGCTCGATGGTCAAGCCGTTCGAGGATGCCGTGTTCGGCGCAAAACAGGGTGACATCGTCGGCCCGGTGCAAACCGAGTTCGGATGGCACATCATCAGGGTGACTGCGATCAAGCCCGCCAAGACGCAAACCTTCGACGAGGCGAAGGGCGCGATCGAGCTGGACCTGAAGCGGCTGAAGGCGCAACGCAAGTTCGCCGAGGCGGCCGACCAATTCCAGAACCTGGTTTACGAACAGGCGGATTCGCTGCAGCCCGTGGCCAAGGCGCTCAATCTGCAGGTGCAGACGTCGCCGCTGTTGACCCGCGCGCAGATCCAGGCGCTGGGCCAGGGCAACCCGAAGTTCGCGCAGGCGGTACTGAGTCCCGAATCGCTGCAGTCCAAACGCAACACGGACGCCATCGAAGTCGCGCCGAACACGCTGGTCGCGGCGCGAGTCATCGAATACAAGCCGGCGACGCCGCGTCCCTTCGACGAAGTCAAGGCGCAGATCCGCCGCGACCTGGAGCGCAAGGCGGCGGCCGAACTCGCGCAGGCCGCAGGCAAGGAAAAGCTGGCGCTGCTCGAGCAGGGCAAGGACGCCGGGGTCGTCTTTGGCAAGCCGGCGTTGCTCTCCCGCAGTCAGACGCAGCCGGGGTTCTCGGCCGATGCGCTGCTCACTATTTTCCACGCCGATACGGCGAAGCTTCCCGCGTACGTGGGTGCGCCGGCAGACGGCGGTGGCTATGCGATCTACAAAGTGCAGCAGGTGGTGGCGCCCGACGCCGTGGATCCGGCGCGCGTTACCGCATTCAACGATCGCATCGGCGAACAGCTGGGACGCGAGCTGTTCAATGCCTATCTGGCAAGCCTCAAGGCGAGGGCCGACGTCAAGATCAACCAGGCCAACCTGGAAAAGAAATAACGGCGCGCCGCCGCCGCTTCGCTACGGCTGGATCGCCGGCGTGCAGCCGAGATCGCGCATGATTTTTTGGTTCTGGGCGATCATTTCCTCTCGCGCGGCGGTATCGAGGAAGACTCGCTCGCCTTTCTCGTTGTAGCGATAGACATTGGCGTCCTCGCGCAGCGACTTGACCCGCCCGACTGCCTGCTGGCACTGCGAGCGCCTCAGGTTCTGGTCGGCGCGGTCTTTGTCGACCTTCGCTTCATCGTCGGTGCGTTGCTGCATTCGCTTCTTGACCTCTGCGTCCTTGGCCGCCAGGTCGCGCACCGCTGCCGGGTCGGCGGGCGGCGTGCCGGCGGTCTTTATCCGCTCGGCCTTAACGCCAGCCGGCGGCGTGTCGCCGTAGACGACACGGCCGTTGTCGTCGACCCATTTGTACATCGCCGCGATCGACATCGAGCTTGCAAGGGCGGCGAAAACGCCAAAAATGGCGGCAGCGACGAATGATTTGCGATGCCTCATGTGTGGTCCCGATAACGCAAAACTTATGACAAGGTAATGCCAAGGCATGCCATCGTCAACCCAGCACCGCCGGACGGCGCCGCCGGGATCGATCCCCTCGGCGTATACCGACGGGGATCATGCGCGTATAATCCCGTTTTGCGCATAGGAGAAATGCACCATGCGTGTCGTCCAGAAGGCGCTAACCTTTGACGACGTTCTGCTGCTCCCCGCCCACTCCTCCGTCGTTCCCCGCGACGTAAGCCTCCAGACTCGCCTCACCTCGAGCATCACCCTCAACATCCCGCTGCTTTCGGCGGCCATGGATACGGTGACCGAAGCGCGGCTGGCCATCGCCATCGCCCAGGAAGGTGGCCTCGGTGTCGTGCACAAGAACATGCCGCCCAGAGCGCAAGCGGCCGAAGTGGCCAAGGTCAAGCGCTTCGAGAGTGGGGTGGTCAAGGATCCGATCACAATTCCGCCGACCATGTCGGTGCGCGAGGTCCTCGCCCTCACCCGTGCGCATCGCATCTCGGGGCTGCCCGTTGTCGACGGCAGGAGAATCGTCGGCATCGTCACCAACCGCGATTTGCGCTTCGAGACCAACCTCGACCAACCTGTTGCCAACATTATGACCAAGCGCGACAGGCTGATCACGGTGCCCGAAGGTACCGAGCTCGAGCAAGCCAAGGAGCTGATGCATCGCCATCGTCTCGAACGTGTTCTCGTGGTCAACGACGGCTTCGAACTCAAGGGCCTGATTACGGTCAAGGATATTCTCAAGTCCACCGAGCATCCGTTCGCCTGCAAGGACGATCTGGGCCGCTTGCGCGTGGGCGCAGCGGTGGGTACCGCGGGCGACACGCCGGAGCGCGTTGAGGCCCTGGTGGCTGCTGGTGTCGACGTGATCGTGGTGGACACATCGCACGGACATTCGCAGGGCGTGCTCGAGCGCGTGCGCTGGATCAAGCGCGGCTATCCCAGCGTGCAGGTGGTCGGCGGCAACGTCGCGACCGCGAGCGGTGCGCGCGCGCTGGTCGACAATGGCGCCGACGCGGTCAAGGTCGGCATCGGCCCGGGCTCCATCTGCACCACGCGCGTGGTTGCGGGCGTCGGGGTCCCGCAGATTTCGGCGATACAGAGTGCGCTCGAAGGCGTCGCCGGCATCGAAGTGCCGCTGATCGCCGACGGCGGCATCCGCTACTCGGGCGACATTGCCAAGGCGATTGCCGCCGGCGCGTCGTCGGTGATGCTTGGGAGCCTGCTCGCCGGGACCGAGGAGTCGCCGGGCGACACCGAGCTCTACCAAGGGCGCTCGTACAAGAGTTATCGCGGCATGGGTTCGCTGGGTGCGATGCAGCAAGGCTCCGCCGACCGCTACTTCCAGGATACCGAGGGCGAGGGGGAAGCGGAGAAGCTGGTGCCAGAGGGCATCGAAGGCCGCGTCCCCTACAAGGGCACGCTGGCCGCGGTCATTCACCAGCTGACCGGCGGCGTACGCGCCGCGATGGGCTACTGCGGCTGCCCGACCATCGAGGCCATGCGCAAGAACGCCGAATTCGTCGAGATCACCACCGCGGGGATTCGCGAATCGCATGTGCACGACGTGCAGATCACCAAGGAAGCGCCCAATTACCGCGTCGAATGAAGTGCGGGCCGGCACCGGACCCGTGCACTCGAGAATACTGATCCTCGATTTCGGTTCGCAGGTTACGCAGCTCATAGCGCGCCGGGTGCGTGAAGCGCACGTCTACTGCGAGATACACCCGAACGACGTGAGCGATGCCTTCGTTCGCGAATTCGCTCCGCAGGGCGTCATCCTCAGCGGCAGCCACGCCAGCACCTACGAAGCGCGCGAGCTGCGCGCGCCGCAATCGGTGTGGGACCTCGGCGTTCCCGTGCTCGGCATCTGCTACGGCATGTTTACTATGGCGGTGCAGCAGGGCGGCGAGGTCGAGCCTAGCGCGCAGCGCGAGTTCGGCTACGCCGAAGTGCGCGCGCACGGCCACACGCGATTGCTCGCCGGCATCGAGGACTTCGCCACTGCGGAAGGCCACGGCATTCTCAAGGTGTGGATGAGTCATGGCGACAAGGTGACCGCGCTGCCACCCGGGTTCAAGCTGATGGCGAGCACGGCGAGCTGCCCTATCGCCGGCATCGCCGACGAGGCGCGCGGCTACTACGGCGTGCAGTTCCACCCGGAGGTCACACACACGGCGCAGGGAAGGGCGTTGCTGGAGCGCTTTGTGCTGGATATTTGCAAAGCGCGGCCCGACTGGGTAATGCGCGACCACGTCGCCGAGGCCGTCACCAGGATTCGCGAGCAGGTCGGCGACGAGGAAGTCGTCCTCGGGCTGTCGGGTGGCGTCGATTCCAGCGTGGCTGCGGCGCTGATCCACCGCGCCATCGGCGATCAGCTCACCTGCGTTTTCGTCGACCACGGACTGCTCAGACGCAACGAAGCAGCAATGGTCATGGACACGTTCGCGGGCAGGCTGCACGCGAAGGTCGTCCGCATCGACGCCAGTGCGCAGTTTCTCGACGCGCTGGCAGGAGTGAGCGACCCCGAGGCCAAGCGCAAGATCATCGGCCGTGAATTCGTCGAGGTTTTCCAGGCCGAGGCCCGGAAGCTCAAGCGCGCGAAGTGGCTCGCGCAGGGAACGATCTATCCTGACGTAATCGAATCTGGTGGCGCGAAGTCCGGAAAGGCGACCACGATAAAGAGCCACCACAACGTCGGCGGGCTTCCCGAGACGCTAGGGCTCAAACTGCTCGAGCCCCTGCGCGACCTTTTCAAGGACGAGGTGCGGGAGTTGGGCATCGCGCTGGGGCTGCCGCCGGAGATCGTGGACCGGCATCCGTTCCCGGGTCCGGGACTCGGCGTGCGCATCCTCGGCGAAGTCAAGCGCGAGTACGCTGAGCTGCTGCGCAGCGCCGACGCCATTTTCATCGAGGAGCTGCGCAGCACACGCGACGATGCGAGTGGAAAGACATGGTACGAGCTTACCAGCCAAGCCTTCGCGGTGTTCCTCCCCGTGAAGAGCGTCGGCGTGATGGGGGATGGCCGCACCTACGACTACGTGGTCGCGCTGCGCGCTGTGCAGACTACCGATTTCATGACGGCCGACTGGGCAGAGCTGCCGCATGCGCTGCTCAAAAGGGTGTCGAACCGCATCATCAACGAAGTGCGCGGCATCAATCGCGTAACCTACGACGTGTCGAGCAAGCCGCCGGCGACCATCGAATGGGAATAGAGCAAAGGAGGCTTCGGATGCGCACGCGGTATGCGTCGGGAACGACTTGGGAACCGATCGTCGGCTATTCGCGCGCGGTCAAGGTCGGCAACCAGGTGTGGGTCTCGGGGACCACGGCTACCGACGCCGCAGGCAACATCGTCGGCAAAGGCGACCCGGCGGCACAGGCACGGCAGGTCATCGCCAACCTCGAGCGCGCGCTGGCGATGGCGGGCGCGCGCCTCGCGGATGTCGTGCGCACGCGTATTTTCGTGACCGACATCAGTCAATGGGAAGCGATCGGACGTGTGCACGGCGAAGCCTTTGCCGACATCCGTCCCGCGGCGACGATGGTCGAGGTGCAACGGCTCATCGATCCGGATCTGCTCGTCGAGATCGAAGTCGACGCCGTAATCGGAGATGGCGGTGCTCGCTGAGCGCCCGCAGTCGGCGTCCGCCCTCGCGGCTGCTGCCGAGGACGAGCGCTGGATGGACGCAGCAGTGGCGCTCGCGCGAGATGCGCAGCAGCGCGGCGAGGTACCCGTCGGTGCACTCGTCGTGCGCGCCGGTATCGCGATCGGACGCGGGGGCAATGCGCCGATCCTCGACAACGACCCGACTGCTCACGCCGAGATCGCGGCACTGCGCGCAGCGGCGCGCACGGTCGGTAACTATCGACTCCCCGATTGCGCCCTGTACGTGACGCTCGAGCCTTGCATCATGTGCGCCGGCGCGATCCTGCACGCGCGCATCCGCCGCCTGGTGTTCGGCGCGTTCGATCCGAAAACGGGAGCTTGTGGCGGCGTTGTCGACCTGTTTGCCGATCGCCGCCTGAACCACCACACGACCGTCACCGGCGGCGTTGCCGCCGAGGAATGCGGCGCGTTGCTATCGGCGTTCTTCGCAGCGCGGCGCTAGGAGTGCGCATGGCGACGCGCACCTGGGGCATCGGCCTGTACGCGCCGGCCGGTTTCGCCACCGACCCGGCGGCGGTGGCGCGCGCCGTCGCTCGCTGGGAAGCAGCGGGGCATCGCGTCGTCGTCGACCCGACAGCATTGTCTCGATGGCAACGCTTCTCCGCGCCCGACGACGAGCGCCTGGCCGCGATCATGCGCATGGCCGCTGATCCGCGCGTTGAGCTGGCCATCGCCCTGCGCGGTGGCTACGGCTGGTCGCGCCTGCTCGAGTGCCTGGACTTCAGTGTTATCGCCGCAAGCGGTACGCGCTGGCTCGGCCACAGCGATTTCACGGCATTCCAGCTGGCGGCGCTCGCGGCGCAGGGAATGATTACGTTCTCGGGTCCGATGGCAGGCTACGATTTCGGCGCCGAACAGGTGTCCGCGTTCACGCTCGGGCATTGCTGGGGACTGCTCGAATCGACGGAGTACACGATTACATTCCCGTTGTCGGGCGCGGACGAATTCTCGGCGTGCGGCACGCTTTGGGGCGGAAACCTGGCGCTGGTCGCGCACCTGGTGGGAACGCCGTACCTTCCGCGCGTCGACGGCGGAATCCTGTTCGTCGAGGACGTCGGCGAGCACCCGTATCGCGTCGAGCGGATGCTCTATCAGCTGCACGATGCCGGCATTCTCGGACGACAGCGCGCACTCCTTCTCGGTGCGTTCAACGGTTACGAGCTGACGGCCAACGACAACGGTTACGACTTCGCGGCGATGATCGAGCACGCGCGCGCGGCGTTCGGCGTTCCGATCTACACAGGCCTCCCCTTCGGCCACTGTCGCGACAAGCTGACGCTGCCGCATGGCGGTCAATGCGTGCTGAGGGTGCGCGGCGGCTATGGGCACGCTCGAGTTGTCAGCGTACGGCTCGCCTGGATGAACGACGCCTTTCGCGTGCGCGTCGCGGACTGGGTTTGCGACGGGCCCCTGCTGCGGGACATCCGCCGTGCGGTGTTCGTCGACGAGCAGCATGTACCGGAGGCGCTTGAGTGGGACGGAGTCGACAGCGAATGCCGCCATGCGATCGCCTTGGGTGCGGCGGGACAGGCCATCGGCTGTGCGCGGCTGCTTCCGGACGGGCACATCGGGCGCGTCGCCGTGCTCGCCGCGCATCGCGGGCGCGGTGTTGGCGAAGCGCTGATGCAATGCATGCTCGCGCTCGCGGAAACGCTGGGCTATCGCCGCGTCATGGTCAATGCGCAGACGCACGCGCTGGCCTTTTACGAGCGCCACGGGTTCGTCGCGATCGGCGACGAATACGACGATGCGGGAATACCCCATCGTGCGATGGAGCGATACCTGTAACACGACGAGTACTCGGCTATTGATCTCTACCCATGTGAGTGGCAAATCGATCGTCGCCCCGGCGAAGGCCGGGGCCCAAGTCCGTCTTTCGCCGGCGACCAATTTGGATCCCGGCCTTCGCCGGGATGACGAAGAGGGGGCGAAAACCTGCAAGTCACTTGCGTAAGGCTCGGTAGGACGCTGCTGCGTCGATTTGGAACTCGTGCGCAACCTCGCCGCTGATCTCGCCGTCCGGATCGAAACTGCGTTCAACGAGGCGCACGGAAGCGTCCGTACCGACGGTCATCACGGTCGAGCATCGCGTGCCATAGGTCGGACTCACGATGAATGCGGAGGAGAGCAGACGCTCCCATTCCGCAGAAACGCCCGTCGACGGTAGGCCCGCGACATCGGCCGGTTGGCGATCGGCGAGCAGCGCGAAAGCGCGCGCGAAGACGTCGTCGCCGGCGTCCAGCGCGGCCGCCAGCCGCGCCTTGATACGCACGAGCTTTGGCCACGGCGTGTCGAGCAGGTGGTTCGACAATCCGTAGACACCCTCGCCGAGCGCGCGGGCGCCGCTGGCGCGATTGGAGACATAAGCGTTCGGCGCCGTCGCAGTGTCCCACGCGGCGTCGCCGATCAGCAGGTTGAAGCCGTGGTAGCGGGCACCATCGACTGCCATGCGCGCGGCGCACACGAGCGGTGGTTCGTCCGAGCGCAGCGCTTGCGTCACCAGCACGCCGCGCGACGGCGCGCTGGCGTCGCGCGGCGTCCCCTCGCGAAAGTTGGTGACCAGCGCCCAGCGGCCTGCGCGGGTAATGCCGAACCAGGTGCCACCGCCGACGAGGTCGCGGCCGGCGAGGATGCCGTCGTGCCACCAGTGCGCGGCCTGCGATGCACGAGCGTGGAATTCGTCCCTGTTGGCGGCGATGACCAGCGCAGGGCGGGGATGCTGGGAACGCGCATGCAGCGCGATCACGGCGAGGCACATGAGCTCGGTCCCTAACCGCCGAGCTTTCTCCGAGGCCGCTGCGACGAAGCGCTCTGTCCTGCGGGATGCACCCGGGGCCAGGCACTCGGCCAGTCCGCTCCCGGCAACAGCCTCGGCGAGGGTCGCTTCGAACGCGGCGGTGTCACGTACGGCTTCGTAGACTTCCATCCACAGCAGGGGCTCGTCGCTGCCCGAGAGCCAGTGTCCGCTGATGCCTGTGCTGCTGCTCCACGCGCTCTAGGACCCGCGCCAGCCCGCGGCGCGCCGCGTCGGCGTGCGCGGAAGCGACCCGATAGTAGACGTAGTAGTAGACCGGTCCAGCGCTCACGCGATGCGATTCCGCGGCCGCTCCGCGAGTGGGAGCACGTAAGGCAGCGGCAGCCACTCGAGCGCGTGTCCACCGGGCGCGCCGGCATGCACGGTGCCGTCGTCGCGGGCGGTGATCTGCAGCACGGCGAGCAGGTCGCTGCCGCCGCCGGGCGCCGCGGCAGCGTCGATGACCGTCCCGCAAGGCTGCGTCTCGAACGCCGGGCTGTACAGGCGCTCACCGGCTGCGAGTTCGGCGCCGGTGACGTGCGCCAGAACGAGCCGCTCCTTGAGGCGGCCAAGATACTGCGTACGGGCGACGATTTCCTGCCCCGCATAGCAGCCCTTGCCGAAACTGATGCCGTCGAGCGCATCGAGGTTCAGCGCCTGTGGCACGAACTGATCCGACGTGGCAGGCGTGATTACGGGAACGCCGCTGCGGATGACCAGCCAGCGCCATACCGCCGGTCCTGCCGGGTGGGCGCCGGCGGAAAGGCGATCCCACACCGCGATGGCTGCATCGGGCTCGACGAAGGCGATGAACCGGCCCCCGGGCAAGCCGATTGCCATCGCATCGGCTGCGGCGACGACACGCGCTGCGGGTACCATGCCGAGTGCGGCGTCCGCGACGCTTGCTGCGCCCGGCCCCCCGATGCCCAGGCGCAGCGTCGCGGCGCTGACGTCGTCGATGCGCACTCTGGCTCGCAACACGAACATTGCCAACCGCTTGCGCATGGCGACGAGCAGCGAACCCGGAAGCAGCAGGTCGAAGGTGTCTGCGTCGATGCGGATGACGACGAATACGGCGAGCACCCGACCTTTCGCGGAGCACCACGCGGCGCGCTGCCAGGCCCCCGGCGTCAGCGCCTCCACGTCGGTGGTGAGCTGTCCCTGCAGGAACGCGGCGGCATCGGCACCCGCGACGCGCAGCACCCCCGAGGCGGCTAGATCGCAGACGACCGAATGATCCCGCGCGGCGGCGAGTTCGGCGGCCGGGTCGCCGAACGAGACGATAGAGCCATGTTCGAAAACGGCGTGGCGTGCCGTTAGAAAGTCGGTCCAGGCGGTCATGGTGTTGGAGGCTTGTGGAGCCACGGCCATCGGGGCCCGTAGCGCTTGGGCGTGAACGCAAATTCCGTGCTAAAATCGAACGTTAGCTTGGTTGGCCGCACGCATAATGGGGCTTCGAGTATGGGGCTTCGCAATTTCCCCGGGCGGAAATCGCGCCGCTCCAGCGACGCATCCAGACCAGGCAATTCGCAGATCCGCCCCTTCAGGGTGCCTGGAATTCGTTTCAGGCCCGCAGGTGGATCGAGGCTCAACCCTGATGAAGGAGTGTAGTGATGTCGGTCACGATGCGTCAAATGCTGGAAGCCGGTGTGCATTTCGGCCACCAGACACGATACTGGAACCCGAAGATGGCGGACTACATCTTCGGCTCGCGCAACAAGATTCACATCGTCAATCTCGAAAAAACGCTGGAGATGTACCAGGAGGCGCTGAAGTACATCGGCCAACTGGCATCCAACCGCGGCAGCATTCTGTTCGTCGGCACCAAGCGCCAGGCGCGCGACATCATTGCCGAAGAGGCGCAGCGCGCGGGCATGCCCTACGTCGACCACCGCTGGCTGGGCGGCATGCTCACGAACTTCAAGACGGTCAAGGTCTCGATCAAGCGGCTGAAGGACCTGGAAGCGATGGCGCAGGATGGCACCTTCGACAAGATGAGCAAGCGCGAGGCGTTGACTCTGCAGCGCGAGATGGAAAAGCTCAACCGTAGCCTCGGTGGCATCAAGGAAATGAACGCGCTGCCTGATGCGCTGTTCGTCATCGACGTCGGCTACCAGAAAATCGCTGTGACCGAGGCGATGAAGCTGGGCATTCCCATCGTCGGCGTGGTCGACACCAACCACTCGCCCGACGGGATCGCCTACGTAATTCCCGGCAACGACGATTCGAGTCGGGCGATTCGCCTCTATGCGCGCGGCGTCGCCGACGCAATCCTCGAGGGCCGCAGCCAGGTCATCCAGGAAATCGCGCAGACGGAGGAATTCGTCGAGGTGCCCGCCGACGAGGCGACCGCCTGACGCAGCAGGCCCCAAGGGCCTCCGGGCCCCTTTTTTTAACGTGACGCCGCGGTTCATGTCCCGGCGGCACGCAGTCGCAAGCGACTGGAACGAATGTGGAGCATGGAAGCATGGCGGAAATTGCCGCAAGCATGGTGATGGATCTGCGCGGCCGTACCGGGCTGGGCATGATGGAATGCAAGAAGGCGCTGACCGAAGCCGGCGGCGACATCGCGAAGGCGGAAGAACTCCTGCGCATCAAGAGTGGGATCAGGGCCTCGAAGGCTGCTGACCGGATCGCTGCGGAAGGCATCGTCGCGCTGGACGTGAGTTCGGACGGCAAGGTGGGCGCGATGGTCGAGGTCAATTGCGAAACCGACTTCGTGGCAAAGAACGAGGAGTTCCGCGCATTCGCAGCTGAAGTCGCGAAGCTCGCTGCGCGCGACGACCCGGCGGATGTGGCCGCGCTCGCCGCGGGCACGCTAGCGTCGGGGCAGACCGTCGAGGCACGCCGTGTCGCGCTGGTTCAGAAAATCGGCGAGAACCTGTCGATTCGCCGTTTCGTGCGCCGCACTGCGACGGGCAAGCTTTACTCGTACGTGCATGGCGTGCGCATCGGCGTGCTGGTCGACGTCATCGGTGGCGATGACCGGCGCTCGGCAAGGACCTCGCCATGCACATCGCGGCGAGCAAGCCGCTTGCGCTCGATCGGACGCAGGTTCCGGCCGACGTGGTGGCTCGCGAGCGCAACATCGCGGCGGCGCGGGCGGCCGAGTCGGGAAAGCCGCCCAACATCGTCGAGAAAATGATCGAAGGGGCGGTCGGGAAGTTCCTCGCAGAGGTTACGCTGCTGGCGCAGCCTTTCGTCAAGGGCGACGGCAAGCAGAGCGTAGCTGAGCTCGTCAAGGCACAGAGCGCCACGATCAACGGCTTCACGCTGTATGTCGTCGGCGAGGGCATCGAACGCAAGAAAGATGATTTCGCCGCGGAAGTGGCGGCTATGGCGAAGTCCTGAACCGCAGTGTCATCCGAGCGAGGCTGCCGATGAACGTACCGACGATCACTCCTCTCGCTAGCGTTGCACCGTTGGCGAACAAGGAGCCGGCGTATCGGCGCATCTTGCTCAAGCTCTCGGGCGAGGCGCTGATGGGCGACGATCCCTACGGGATCAATCGCGAAGTGATCGACCGGATCGTCGCCGAGATCGGCGAGGTGGTCAGACTGGGTGTGCAGGTTGCGGTGGTTATCGGCGGCGGCAACATCTTTCGTGGCGTCGCGCCGGGAGCAGCCGGCATGGACCGCGCGACCGCCGACTACATGGGAATGCTGGCGACGCTGATGAATGCGCTGGCGCTTCAGGATGCGATGCGCCGCGCCGGCCTCGTGTCGCGGGTGCAATCCGCCCTTTCGATCGAGCAGGTCGCCGAGCCGTACATCCGCGGCAAGGCGCTGCGCTATCTTGAAGAGAACAAGGTAGTGATCTTCGCCGCTGGCACCGGCAACCCGTTCTTCACCACGGATACCGCCGCCGCGCTGCGCGGCCGCGAGATGGGCGTCGATATCGTGCTGAAAGCGACCAAGGTCGACGGCGTGTACACGTCGGACCCCAAAAGGGATCCCTCGGCGCGGCGCTATCCCAGCCTTACGTTCGACGAAGCGATCGTCAAGAATCTCAGGGTGATGGACGCGACTGCGCTCGCGCTTTGCCGGGACCAGAACATGCTGCTCAAGGTATTCAGCATCTTCGCGCCCGGCGCCCTCAAGCGCGTCGTCATGGGCGAGGACGAAGGCACGCTGGTGCATTGCTAGGAGCCGCTGCGGTCCACTGAACCCGTGTTCGAGGAGGTGCAATGATTGCTGACGTAAAAAAGACCGCCGAGCAGAAAATGCAGAAATCCATCGAGACGCTCAAGAGCGACCTTGGCAAGGTGCGAACCGGACGTGCGCACGCCGGTCTTCTCGATCACCTTCGCGTCGACTACTACGGGTCGATGATGCCGATCAACCAGGTCGCCAACGTCACACTGGCCGACGCGCATACGATTTCGGTCCAACCGTGGGAAAAGAAGATGGTGCACGTGGTCGAGAAGGCGATCCGGGATTCCGATCTAGGCGTGAATCCCGCGACGTCGGGCGATGTCATCCGCGTGCCGATGCCGGCGCTCACCGAGGAGCGACGCAAGGAGTTGGTCAAGGTCGTGCACAAAGAAGCCGAGAACACGCGCGTTGCCGTGCGCAACATTCGCCGCGACGCTATCACGCACCTGAAGGACCTGCTCAAGTCCAAATCCGTTTCCGAGGACGACGAACGGCGCGCGCAAGAGGACGTACAGAAACTGACCGACCGGTACATCGGTGAAGTCGACAAGCTGCTGCACGTCAAGGAAGCGGAGTTGATGGCTGTCTGAGCAGCCATCGCTCTCGTCGCCACGCGGTCCCGGCCCTGATCGTGTTCACCAGCTCCACCCGGGACATTCCGGAAGCGCGCGGCGTGCCCCGTCACATCGCGATCATCATGGACGGCAACGGGCGCTGGGCCAGGCAGCGACACCTCCCGCGCGTCGCAGGCCACCGCAAGGGTGTCGAGGCCGTGCGCTCGACGGTGCGTGGTTGCATCGAAAGCGGAGTCGAGTATCTGACGCTTTTCGCTTTCTCGAGCGAGAACTGGCGGCGTCCCGCTGACGAAGTGTCGATCCTGATGCAGCTGTTCATTCGCGCGCTCGAGCAGGAGGTCACGAAACTCGACAGCAACGGCATACGATTCCGCGTCATCGGCGACACCTCGCGCTTCGAGGCGCGCATACGCGACCTGATAGCGTCCGGCGAGGAACGCACCGCCGGCAACCGGCGTCTCACGCTCACCATCGCGGCCAACTACGGGGGCCGCTGGGACATCGCACAGGCCACGCAGAAGCTGCTGGCTGCCCAGCCCGAAGCGGCGCGCGGCTTCACACCGGAAGCGCTCGATCCCTACCTGGCGATGGCGTACGCGCCGGAACCCGACCTGTTCATCCGTACCGGCGGCGAGCAGCGCATATCGAACTTCCTGCTCTGGCAGCTTGCGTATACCGAGCTCTATTTCACCGACGTCCTCTGGCCCGATTTCGATGAGCGCGCGCTCGCCGATGCGATCGCGTCGTACCAGCAGCGCGAGCGGCGCTTCGGGCGCACGAGCGAGCAGCTGCGCGAGACCGCGAGCACCTGATGCTAAAGACCCGCATCCTGACCGCGATCATCCTCATCTCGCTGGTGCTCGCCGCGTTGTTCGGGCTGGATGCGCGGGCGTGGGGCACGGTGACGCTGGTGATCACGGGTGTCGCTGCCGGCGAATGGGCGCGGCTTGCCGCGTTCGACCGTGGCTCGACGCTTGCCTTCGTCGCGATCACGGTCATCACCTGCGCCTGTCTGCTGATGGCTTCCTGCGGCCGGCCTCGTTGCCGGGCAGGGATGGCCCGAATCGCTGGTCCTCGCAGTCTGCGGGGCGGCGACGCTGTTCTGGCTCAGCGTCGTGCCGTTCTGGCTGTATCGTGGCTGGCGTGTGACCTCGCGCGGTGCGTTGGCCGTGGTCGGCTGGCTGGTGCTGATCGCGACGTGGTTCGCCATCGTCCAGATTCAGGCGCGGTCGCCGGCGATGCTGCTCGCGCTGATGGCGATCGTCTGGATCGCCGACACCGCGGCCTATTTCGCCGGGCGTCGCTTTGGAAAACAGCAAGCTGGCGCCGAGCATCAGCCCGGGCAAGACGTGGGAAGGCGTGTACGGCGCGCTGATCGCCGTCGGGACCTACGCGGTGGCGCTCTTGCCGCTGGCTGCACGGGGCGGCTATGCGCAGGTGCTGACGGCGGGCGCCATCCTCGCCTGGGTATTGCTGGTGCTCGTGCTCGCGGCTCTGTCGATTTCGGGGGACCTTTTCGAGTCGCTGCTCAAGCGTCAGCGCGGCGTCAAGGACAGCGGCAACGTGCTGCCAGGTCACGGTGGTGTGCTCGATCGCATCGACGCGCTGACTGCGGCGATGCCCGCGGCCGCGCTGGTTGCACACTACGTGATCCGCTGACAATGGCGGCCCACAGGCACGCGCATCGCAGCATCGCCTTGCTCGGTGCCACGGGATCCATCGGCGCTTCGGCACTGGACGTGATCGCGCGCCATCCCGATCGCTTCACGGTAAGCGCGCTGTGTGCCCAAAAGAAATGGGAGGCACTGCTCGACCTGGTGCGGCGCTTCCGCCCGCCGTACGCCGCATTGCTCGATTCCGACGCGGCGCAAAAGCTGAACGCGGCGGTGAAGCGCGAAGGCCTGCGCACGCAGGTTCTCTGCGGTGAAGAAGGCCTGTGCAGCGTCGCCGCGCTGCCCGAGGCCGACACGGTCGTCGCTGGGATCGTCGGCGCTGCCGGTCTTGCCCCGACGCTGGCGGCGGCACGCGCCGGCAAGCGCATCCTGCTCGCCAACAAGGAAACACTCGTCCTCGCCGGTGCGCTGTTCATCACCGCCGCGCGCGAGGGCAAAGCGACGTTGCTGCCGATTGACAGCGAGCACAACGCTGTTTTTCAGTGCCTGCCGCCAGCCGGCGTGCGCGGTCCCGGCACAGACGGGGTTCGCAGGATCCTGCTCACCGCGTCCGGTGGACCCTTTCGCACTACGCCGGTCGCCGAGCTCGCTGCCGTCACGCCTGACGCCGCGTGCGCGCATCCGAACTGGCGAATGGGCCGCAAGATCTCGGTCGATTCCGCGACGATGATGAACAAGGGTCTGGAAGTAATCGAGGCCCACTGGCTATTCGGAATCCCGCCCGACGCGATCGACGTCGTCATCCACCCGCAAAGCGTCGTGCATTCGCTGGTGGAGTACATCGACGGCTCTGTACTCGCGCAGCTCGGCAACCCCGACATGCGCACGCCTATTGCGCAGGCGCTGGCATGGCCCGACCGCGTCGACGCCGGCGTGGCCAGCCTCGATCTCGCGCGCATCGGTTCGCTGGAATTCTCGGCGCCGGACGACAGACGTTTTCCCTGCCTCGGCCTCGCGTACGCGGCGCTGCGTGCCGCTGGCGGGGCGACCGTCGTGCTCAACGCCGCCAACGAGGTCGCGGTGCACGCGTTTCTGGCGCTGCGTATCGGATATCTCGACATCGCCGCCATTTGCGAGGCAACGCTTTCGCGAGTGCCCGCGGGTCGGGTGGGCTCGCTCGATGACGCGCTGGCCATGGATGCGCAGGCGCGTCGCGTCGCGCAGGGTCTCATCGCCCCCGCGCAAGAGCGCAGGCTCAGCGCATGATCGACATCGCGCAGAAAATCGTCGCCTTCGTGGTGACGCTGGGAGTGCTGGTCGTGTTCCACGAGCTCGGCCACTACCTCGTCGCCCGGCTTGCGGGTGTCAAGGTACTTCGCTTTTCGGTGGGCTTCGGACGGATCGTGTGGTCGCGGCGCATGGGCGCCGATCGCACCGAATGGGCGCTCTCAGTAGTGCCACTGGGCGGCTACGTCAAGATGGTCGACGAACGCGAGGGCGACGTGGCGCCGGCCGACGTACCCGCGCGCTTTCAACCGTCAAAGCGTCTGGCGGCGCATTGCGATCGTCGCAGCAGGACCGATCGCGAACCTGCTGCTGGCGGTAGTGCTGTTCGCGGCGACGTACGTGGCCGGCATCCAGGGTCAGCGCGCGTTGCTCGCCGCGCCACCCGCGGGGACTCCAGCGGCCGTCGCGGGCCTTGCCGACGGCGATCTCATCACTGCGATCGACGGCGCGCGCGTTCGCTCGTGGCAGGACGCGCGCTGGCGCCTGCTCAAGGCGTCAGGGGACGGGGACGTCGCCATGACGGTGGAGCGACGTGACGGCACGACGGCGCTGCGCACGCTGTCACTGGCATCGCTTTCGGGCAGCGACTGGGAGGGTAACTTCCTCGGAAAGCTGGGGCTCAAGATCGACCTCGGCGCACCCGTTGTCCGCGAAACGGTTGCGGGAAAGCCAGCGGTCCTCGCAGGTCTGCACGCCGGCGACGCGATCGTCGCGATCAACGGCGTAGCGATGCGATCGCCTTCGGACGTCGCTGCGATCACCAACGCTCACGCGGGGGATGCGCTGCAATTCACCGTGCGTCGCGACGGCAAACTGTTCGACGCCCAAGTGACTCCCGAAGCCAGCGAGCAGGACGGCAGACGCGTCGGCATTGCGGGCATGCGTCTCGCCGTCGACCCCGCGCAGGCCGAGCGCGTCGCTCTCACCGTTCGCTACGGCGTCATCGATGCGGTTGTCGAGGGCGCGCGCAAGACCTGGGAGCTCTCGGTGTTCACGCTCAAGATGCTCGGCCGGATCGTTACCGGTGACGCATCGTTGAAGAACATCAGCGGGCCCCTGACGATGGCAGATTACGCGGGCCAATCGGCGCAGGCGGGTGCACTCACCTTCATCGGCTATCTTGCTCTCATCAGCATCAGCCTCGGCGTCCTCAACTTGTTGCCGGTTCCCTTACTCGATGGCGGACACCTGATGTATTATCTCGCGGAGATTATCAAGGGTAGTCCCGTATCCGACCGCGTTCTCGAGGTCGGCCAGCGCATCGGCATGGCCGTGCTGGCCATGCTGATGGCTTTGGCGCTTTTCAATGACCTTTCCCGACTTTTCTGAAGCGCGACGCGCGCGCCAGCGCGTTGCGCCATGGCTCTCGCGGCTGCTCCTCCTCATCGCAATCCTACTCGCGCGGCCCGCGGCCGCGTTCGAGCCCTTCGTGGTCAAGGACATTCGTGTCGACGGCGTGCAGCGTACCGATGCCGGCACCGTCTTCAGCTACCTTCCGATCAAGGTCGGCGACCGCGTCGACGAGGAAAAGGCATCGGCGGCGATCAAGGCACTCTACGCGACGGGATTCTTTCGAGACGTTCGCCTGGAGGCCGAAGGCGACGTACTGGTCGTATTCGTACAGGAGCGTCCGACCATCAGCCAGATCGATATCGTCGGCATCAAGGAGTTCGAGAAGGACACGCTGAAAAAGGCGCTGAAGGACATCGGTGTCGCCGAGTCGCGTATTTTCGACCGCTCCGCGTTGGATCGTGCCGAGCAGGAACTCAAGCGGCAGTACGTTAGTCGGGGCTTCTATGGGGTGAAGATCACAACGACCGTGACGCCGCAAGAGCGCAACCGCGTCGCCATCAATTTCACTGTCGAAGAAGGCGACGTTGCCAAGATCGCCAAAATCAACATCGTCGGCGCGCAAGCGTTTACCGAGGCCGCGCTAATCAAGGAAATGCAGCTGTCAACGCCGGGATGGCTGACGTGGTACACGAAAAACGACCAGTATTCGAAGCAGAAGCTCCAGGCCGACCTGGAGACGCTTCGTAGCTACTACACCAATCGGGGCTACCTGGAGTTCGCGGTTGATTCAACGCAGGTGTCCATCACGCCAGATAAACAGGACATCTACATCACGATCAATATTACCGAAGGGCCCAAGTTCAGCGTTTCGGACGTACGTCTCGCCGGCGAGCTGCTGCTGCCCGAGCAGGAGCTGATGCGGCTGGTGACCATCAAGGCGGGCGACGTGTATTCGCGCGAAAAGCTCACGCAATCGGCAAAGGCGATCTCGGATCGCCTGGGCAGCGACGGCTACGCCTTCGCCAACGTCAACGCGGTTCCGGAGATCAACCGCGAGGCGCGCACGGCGGCATTCACGTTCTACATCGACGCCGGCCGGCGCGTGTACGTGCGCAAGATCAACATCAGTGGGAATGCGCGTACGCGCGACGAAGTCATCCGCCGTGAGGTCCGTCAGATCGAGGACGCGTGGTACGACTCGACACGCATCGACCGCTCGAAGGTGCGCATTACACGCCTGCAATACTTCGAGGACGTCAACATCGAGACGCCGTCGGTTGCGGGCAGCCCGGACCAGGTCGATCTGAACATTACGGTGACGGAGAAGTCGACCGGAAACCTGCTGGTCGGTGTCGGCTACTCGAGCGCGGAAGGTTTCGTGGTGTCGGGGTCGGTGTCGCAGAACAACGTATTCGGCACCGGCAATTCGCTCGTTGCGGCACTCAACACCAGCAAGGTCAACCAGCAGATCAGCGCTCACCTACGTCGAGCCGTACTGGACTCCCGACGGCGTGTCGCGGTCGCTTGAACTCTACGATCGCAACGTCAATCCCTCGTCGCTGCCGATTGCGCAATACCAGTCCCAGACCGCCGGCGCGGCGATCGGTTTCGGGATTCCGCTGACCGAAACCGACTCGGTCAACGTCGGTGCGCGCTTCGAGCACACCCGGCTGACCCTTTACGACAGCAGTCCGTTAATTTATCGGGAGTTCGTCAGGGAATTCGGTGCGCAGACCAACAGCGTCATTTTCAACGTTGGCTGGTCGCGCGACACGCGCGACAACATCCTGTTCCCGACCCGCGGGTTGTTGCAAAGCGCGTTCGCCGAGCTCGGCGCCGGCGACCTGGAGTACTACAAGCTCAACTACCTGATACAGTGGTTCACGCCGCTGCCGCTGGGCACGGTCCTGATGCTGCGCTCGGATCTGGGTTACGGCGGAGGACTGGGCGACAAGCCGCTGCCCTTCTTCAAGGCGTATTATGCGGGCGGAGTGGGCTCGGTTCGCGGCTACGAGACGGCGTCGCTGGGTCCGCAGGACATCTCGGGCAACACGATCGGCGGGCGCCAGAAGGTGATCGGCAACATCGAGCTGTTTTTCCCGCTTCCGGGGACCAAACCGGGAGACCAGTCGGTTCGCATGTCGGTGTTCGCCGATGCCGGGCAGATCTACGATAGCGGCTTCGAGCCCAACCTCGAGTCGTTCCGGTATTCGACCGGCGTCGGCCTGGCGTGGAACTCGCCGATAGGACCGCTCAAGTTCAGCTACGGCTATCCCATCAACGCGGGTCCACATGACCGCATACAGCGCTTCCAGTTCCAGGTGGGCACGGTATTCTAGGGGTCGGCGAGGGTCGACGGGTTTCGTACGGCGTTTTGGCAGGAGAGAATTTTGAAGCATGGTATCCAGCAACTCTTGATCGGCGTGGTGGGCGTGTTATGCGCCGCGTCGGTGGCGATTCCGGTACAGGCACAGGCGCCAGACTACAGGATCGGATTTGTCAACAGCGAACGGCTGTTCCGCGACGCCGCGCCAGCCAAGCGCGCGCAGCAGAAGCTCGAGAAGGAATTCGCGGGTCGAGACGCGGAGATCCAGAAGCTCGCCAAGCAGGTGCGCGATCTGCAGGCGGCGCTGGAAAAGGATGGCGTCACCATGGCCGAGGTCGAGCGTCGCAACAAGGAGCGCGATCTCGCCAACATGAGCCGCGACCTGCAGCGCGCGCAGCGCGAATTCCGCGAGGACCTGAACCTGCGTCGCAACGAAGAGCTGTCGGCCGTGCAGGAGCGAGCGAACAAGGTCATCCAGCAGATCGCGGTCGACGAGAAGTTCGACCTCATCATCCAGGATCCGGTCATCTACGCGAGTCAGCGCATCGACATCACCGATCGGGTGATCAAGGCGCTCGCGGACAAGTAGGGCGCAGGCACGACGCGACCGCTAGCGCATGAGTCCGCGCCACGCAGGTCCACGGCATCCCGCTGCGAGATCTCGCCGAGCGCAGCGGCGCGGAACTCGTCGGCGACGGCGGCGTATTGATCGACTCGATCGCGCCGCTCGACGACGCCGCGCCCGGCGCCGATCGTCTTTCTCGCGAACCCAAAGTACCGCAAGCCAGCTGGCGACGACACGCGCGAGCGCGGTAATCGTTTCGCCCGACGATGCCGCGGCGACACCCGCTGCCGAAGCTGGTGTCGGCGAATCCCTACGCCATCTACGCCAAGGTCGCGTCGCTGCTGAATCCCGGAGGCCGAAGCTGCTCCGGGCATGTCATCGCCAGTGCGATCATCGCCGCGAGCGCTCGCGTCGCGGCATCGGCGACCATCGCGGCATACGTCGTCGTCGGCGAGCGCACGAGCGATCGGCGAGCGCAGCGCGCATTCGCGCCGGCTGCGTCGTCGGCGACGATTGCAGCGTCGCGGACGACGTCATCCTCTATCCGCGCGTGGTCGCGTACGCGCGCACGAGCATCGGCCCGCGCACGATCGTGCATTCCGGCGCCGTCCTCGGCGCCGACGGCTTCGGCATGGCCGAGGAGAGCGGACGCTGGCTGAAGGTGCCGCAGATCGGTCGGCTCGTCGATCGGCGCCGACGTCGAAATCGGCGCCAACACGACCATCGACCGCGGCGCGCTGGGCGACACCGTGATCGAAGACGACGTCAAGCTCGATAACCAGATCCAGATCGGACACAATTGTCGCATTGGCGCGCACACCGCGATGGCCGGCCAGGCCGGTGTCGCGGGAAGCACGCGCATCGGCCGCAACTGCAAGTTCGGTGGCGCGGCGATGATCGCAGGCCATATCGAGATCGCGGACGGCACGGTGGTTTCCGGCGGGACCGGCATTAGCGACTCGATACTGGAGCCGGGGGTCTACACCTCGGCGTTTCCGGCATTGCCTCACAGAGACTGGAAACATGTCGCCTCCGTGGTCCGGAGGCTGCGCCAGCTCGCCGAGCGCGTGCTCGCGCTGGAACGCATGGTGAAGCACAAGGGGGAATGATCGTGGGCGAGATGGATATCGGTGAAATCATGCGGTACCTGCCGCACCGCTATCCCGTTCCTGCTCGTCGATCGCGTGCTCGAATGCGTTCCGGACGAACGCATCAAGGGGATCAAGAACGTCACCGTCAACGAGCCGTTTTTCCAAGGGCATTTCCCCGGCTACCCGGTCATGCCCGGCGTGCTGATCATCGAGGCGCTTGCGCAGGTTTCGGTCATCCTGTTCTACAAGACGCTCAATCGCGTGCCTAGCGACAAATCGCTGGTTTTCTTCGCCGGCATCGACGACGCACGCTTCAAGCGGCAGGTCCTGCCGGGCGACGTGCTCACGCTCGAGTCGATCGAAAGGCGCCTTGCACGCGGGGTCGGCAAGTACGACGTGCGCGCAGCTGTCGGCGATGACGTCGTGGCCGAAGCGCAACTGCTCGCGGTGTTCCGCGACCTATGACGCATGGCCAACGTTCACCCAACCGCCATCGTCGCCGCGGATGCGAAGATCGGCGCCGGGCGTCGAGATCGGTCCCTATTCGATCATCGGATCTGACGTTTCGATCGGCGACGGCACGACGATCGGCGCGCACGTCGTGATCGCCGCGCGCACGGCGCTCGGTCGCAACAATCGCATATTCCAGTTCGCATCGATCGGGGAAATTCCGCAGGACCGCAAGTACGACGGACAGCCGACGACGACGGTCATCGGCGACGACAACGTCATCCGCGAATTCGTCACCATCCACGCCGGAACGGCGCAGGATCGCGGCGTGACGACGATCGGCGACGCGCAACTGGCTCCTCGCGTACAGCCACATCGCGCACGACTGCGTCAGGTCGGCAACGACACGACATTTTCCAACAACGCGCAGCTCGCCGGGACACGTCGTCGATTGAAGACCATGCGGTGCTTGGCGGCTTTGTCGGCGTGCATCAATTTTGTCGCGTCGGGCGCGCACGCGTTCGTCGCTGCCGGCTCGATCGTGCTGCAGGACGTGCCGCCGTTCGTTACCGCCGCCGGCTACCCGGCGAAGCCGCACGGAACCAACAGCGAAGGTCTGCGGCGCCGTGGATTCACGCGCGAGGACCTCGCGGCGATCAAGCGCGCCTACAAGACGTCTGTACCGCTCGTCGCTCTCGCTCGAGGAGGCGCGAGTCCAGATCGCCACCGAGCGCCAGGTCCACCGCGGTGCTGGCGCCGCTCGCGGCGTTCCTGGAAACGGCTGGCCGCGGAATCGTTCGCTAGTGGACGAGACCCGGCATCACGATCGGCATCGTCGCCGGCGAGGCCTCGGGCGACGCGCTCGGCGCGCAGCTCATCTGCGCCGTGCGCGCGCGTCTGCCGCAGGTGCGCTTCGCCGGCATCGGCGGCCCGCGCATGGAAAGCGCCGGTTGCGAGTCGTGGTATCCGCTGGACAAGCTGGCGCTGCGCGGCCTCGTCGAGGTCCTGCCGCACGTGCCGGAGCTCATCGGGATCCGCCGCGACGTGCTATCGCCGCTTGCGCCAGGCAGAACGCGCCGCTGTTCATCGGCATCGACGCGCCCGATTTCAATCTCGGGCTCGAACGTCGCCTCAAGCGAGCGCGCGTGCGCACGATGCACTACGTCAGCCCGTCGGTCTGGGCGTGGCGCCGCGAGCGTATCGACCCGATCGCGCGGCCGGCGGATCGCCTGCTCGCGCTGTTTCCGTTCGAGCCGCCACTCTACGAGCACGCCCGACTGGCGGTGACCTTCGTCGGTCACCCGCTGGCGGCCACGGCGGCGACCGCGGCGAGCCGGCGCGAGATGCGCGAGCTGCTCGAAGCTGGAATGCAGCCGACCCGTGTTCGCGCTGCTGCCGGGCAGCCGCATGGGCGAGCTGGAAATGCACGCGGAAGCTGCTGCTGCGCACGGCCGCGGAGATTCTCGACGTGCAGCCCGAGGCGCGTTTCGTCGTGCCGCTGGTCAGCCGCGAGGCGCGCGAGTATTTCGAGCGCGTGCAATATCGCCTGCAGTTCGAGGCGCTGCCGATGACGCTGCTGTACGGGCACGCAGACGATGCACTGAAGGCGGCCGACGTGGGCATCGTCGCCTCGGGCACCGCGACGCTGGAAGCCGCGATGTCGCGCTGTCCGCACGTGATGTTCTATCGCGTCAACCGGGTGACGGCAAGCATCGTCAGGCGCAAGCTTCTGCTGCCCTATGTCGGTCTTGCCCAACGTACTCGCCGGGCGCTTCGTCGTTGCCGAATTCCTGCAGGACGAGGCCAACGCCGCCAACCTTTCGCGCGCCGCGCTCAACCTCTACGACGACACCGTGACGCGGCACCGGCTGGAAGACGCTGTTCGCGGACATGGCGAAGACGCTTGCACGCGGATACCGCGGCACTTGCCACCGACGCCGTCGCCGGCGAACTGCGCGCGGCGGGGGTCGCGTGCTGATCGCGGGCGTCGACGAGGCCGGGCGTGGCCCCTTGGCCGGACCGGTGGTCGCCGCCGCGGTGATACTCGATCCCGACCGGCGCATTCGCGGGCTTGCGCGATTCCAAGCTGCTCACGCCGGCGGCGCGCGAACGGCTTGCCGATCGAAATCCGCGTGCGCGCCGTTGCGTGGGCGGTCGCCGCGAGCGACGTCGGCGAGATCGATGCGCTCAATATACTGCAGGCGACGCTGCTCGCGATGCGCCGCGCCGTCCTGCAGCTGACGCTGCGCTCCCGACGTCGTCTGGATCGACGGCCACACAGTGCCCGCCGCTCGACTGTCCGGCGCGCGCGCATCGTCGGTGGCGACCGCGACATCGCCGCGATCGCCGCGGCATCGATCCTCGCCAAGACGGCGCGCGATGCCATGCTGGTCGAACTCGACCGCAGCCTATCCCGCGTACGGCTTCTGCCGACACAAGGGCTATTCGACGCCGGAGCACCTGGCCGCACTGGCGGCGCACGGGCCGTGCCCCGCGCATCGCCGCAGCTTTGCACCGGTGTTGCAGAGGTGCTTCGATTTCGGGAAGGTTGACTCGTGAAGACTGCCAGCGCGACCGCAGGCACTGCTGTTCGACGTATTCGGCACCGTCGTCGACTGGCGCGGCAGCATCGCGCGCGAGCTGCGGCGGCCTGCTGCGCGCCAAAGGCGTCACCGAGCGCGGTCGACGCGGCCGCGTTCGCCGACGCATGGCGTCGCGGCTACCAGCCGGCGATGCAACGCGTGCGCGCTGGCGAATTGCCGTGGCACTCGCATCGATGCGCTGCACCGCATGATTCTCGACGCGACTACTGCCCGAGTTCGGATTGCGCTCAACGAGCGCGAGAAGCGCGATCTCAACCTTGCGTGGCATCGTCTCGCACCGTGGCCGGACAGCGTGCCGGCCTGGCACGGCTCAAGCGCGCGACACATCTATCGGCACCTTGTCCAACGGCAACGTGCGCGCTGCTGGTGGACATGGCGAAGCATGCGCGACCTGCCCTGGGATTGCGTGCTGTCGGCGGAGTTGTTCCGCCACTACAAGCCCGATCCGGAGGTCTATCTGGGTGCGGCGGCGCTGCTCGGACTTGCCGCCGCGCGAGGTGATGCTGGTGGCAGCTCACAAGGACGATCTCGCGGCGGCGCGTCGCTGCGGCTGTCGCACGGCTTTCGTGCGCAGGCCGCTGGAGCGCGGACCGAGGAGTCGACGTCGGATATCGCCGACGATCGCCACTGCACGTTCAACGCCGACGATTTCGTCGACCTGGCGCGCCAGCTCGGCTGCGTAACGCCGCGGCAAAGGACGGCGTTGCGACGAATCGTGAAGACGGTCCGTCTCAGATCTGCTTGAGCTCGCTCAGATACTCGTGATGCGCGGTGTTCACGTGCGAGATGCGCAGCTCCACTGGCGCGTCGCTGTAGGTCATCGCAACGCGGTGGATCTGCAGCAACGGGCTGCCGGGCGCCACGTGCAGCAGCGACGCGATGTCGGAGTCGCCAGAGTCGCTCGCAGTCGCTCGACTGTGCGCACGACCGAAATGCCGAAGGCATCCTGGTAGAGGTTGTAGACTGTGCTCGGGCGATCGCGGAAAGAGCGCTCGGTCGATCCCTGGAAAGCGCGCGGCGGCGATGGTGATGTCGTCGACGATGACGGGTACGCCGGATAGCGACAGCAAGTTGCGGATTCGAAAGACCGGATCGCCGATGGCGATGGCGAGCTTTTCGCCAGCAAGCTTGTCCGCCTTGCCCTTGGCGAATCCGAGCAGGCGGACGACCGGGTATTGCTTCGGCGCGTCGTGCCGGACGACGTGAAAGAAATAGAACAGCAACCGATCGCGATTGTGGCTGGCGACGAACGTGCCGCGCCCCTGTTGGCGAATGAGCATGTTTTCGCCGACCAGTTCGTCGATCGCCTGGCGGACGGTGCCGATGCTGACGCCGTAGCGCTCGGCGAGTCGGCGCTCGGCGGGAATCGCGTCGGCCGGCTTCCATTCGCCCGCGGACAGCGATCTCCATCAGTCCGCCGCTTGACCTCGCGATAGAGCGGAGCAGCCAGGGGTACGCCGGGAAAGGGCGCGTCGTTCTGATTCGAGGCCTCCATCATGAAAGCAGTCTAGCAAATGTGTCCCCGAGTGTTCTAGGTGATTCAACTCATCTATATCATCTAGTTGACTAGCTGCCCAAGGACGTATAAGCTCGGTTCTCGAACCCTCGCACCTGGCAAGGAGTTCCGCGATGATCCACTGCGTACTGCACGACCCCAAGGATTCGGTCGCCGTCGTCGTCGTCGAAGGCGTCAAGGCGGGCCAGACGCTCACCGGCCTGATCCTGGACGAGAACCGCACCATCAGCCTGCCTTGCGTGCAGGACATCCCGCTCGGCCACAAGGTCGCACTGCAGGACATGAAAGTCGGCGACACCGTGATCAAGTACGGCGTCGACATCGGCAAGGTCGTCGCGCCGATCGCGATCGGGCAGCATGCCCACGTGCACAATATCAAGACCAAGCGGTGGTGAGCATGAAAAATACATTTATGGGTTACCGGCGCGAGAACGGTCGCGTCGGGGTGCGCAACCACGTCGTGATCCTGCCGGTCGACGATCTGTCCAATGCCGCGTGCGAGGCGGTCGCCAACAACATCAAGGGCACGCTGGCGATTCCGCATCCCTACGGACGCCTGCAGTTCGGCGCCGACCTCGACCTGCATTTCCGCACGCTGATCGGCACCGGTAGCAATCCCAACGTCGCCGCCGTGGTGGTGATCGGCATCGAGGACGGCTGGACCAAGCGTGTCGTCGACGGGATCGCCGCGACCGGCAAGCCGGTGACCGGATTCGGCATCGAACTGCACGGCGACCACGACACGATCCTGCGCGCATCGAAGGTCGGCGCGCGCGTATCTGCAGGCGGCGAGCGAAATGCAGCGCGTCGAGTGCGACCTTGCCGAGCTGTGGGTGTCGACCAAGTGCGGCGAGTCGGACACGACCTCCGGATGCGGCGCCAATCCGACGGTGGGCGACGCGTTCGACAAGCTCTACGCAGCCGGATGTACGCTGGTGTTCGGCGAGACCACGGAGATCACCGGGGGCGAAAAGATCGTCGCTGCGCGCTGTCGCGACGACAAGGTGCGCGCCGAGTTCATGCGCGTGTTCGATCGCTACCAGGAGATGATCAATCGCCACAAGACTAGCGACCTCTCGGATTCGCAGCCGACCAAGGGCAACATCGCCGGCGGGCTCACGACCATCGAGGAAAAGGCGCTGGGCAACATCCAGAAAATCGGCAGGAAGTGCGTCGTCGACGGCGTGCTCGACAAGGCCGAGGTGCCTGACCGACACCGGGCTCTGGTTCATGGACAGCTCGTCCGCGGCGGCGGAAATGGTGACGCTGTGCGCGGCCTCCGGTTTCGTCGTCCATTTTTTCCCGACCGGACAGGGCAATGTCATCGGCAACCCGGTGCTGCCCGTGATCAAGATCTGCGCCAATCCGCGTACGGTGCGCACGATGAGCGAACATGTCGACGTCGATACCAGCGGGCTGCTGCAGCGCGAGATCACGATGGATCAGGCGGGTGACAAGCTGCTCGATATGATGTTTCGCACCGCCAACGGTCGGCTCACCGCCGCCGAGGCGCTGGGTCATCGCGAGTTCGTGCTGACGCGGCTCTACGAAAGCGCCTGACCGCGGCAGCAAGGGCCGGTGCCAAGGCCGGCGATGCCCTCTATAATCGCGGCATCATCGTTCGTCCCGGAAGGAAACTTGATGCGCATCGCCGCGATGGCCCGTCGCGCCTGTACGCTGCTCACCGTCGCGCTGGCGCTGGCGTCGTACCGCTGCGCTCGCCGAGCTCTCCGAGATCAGGGTTGCCAAGCAGTACGGCATCGGCTACCTGCCGCTGATGCTCATGGAAGACGGCAAGCTGATCGAGAAGTATGCCAAGGCGAACGGAGTCGACGTGACGGTCACGTGGTCGACCTTTGCCGGCGGCAATGTGATGAACGACGCGCTGCTGTCCAATAGCCTGCAGTTCGCCTCGGGTGGCGTCGGCCCGCTCGTGGTCCTGTGGTCGCGCACGCGCGGCAATCTCGACGTACGCGGCGTCGCCGCATTGAATTCGATGCCGCTCATGCTGGTCACGCGCAATCCCAGCGTGCAGACGATCAAGGATCTCTCCGACAAGGACCGAATCGGCCTGCCGGCGGTGAAGATCTCGGTGCAGGCGCTGACATTGCAGATGGCGGCCGAGCAGGCATTCGGGCCGGGCCAGCAGAACAAGCTCGATCCGCTGACGGTGACCATGTCTCATCCGGACGCGATGCAGGCGCTGCTCTCCGGGCAGTCGGAAGTGAACGCGCATTTCGGTTCGCCGCCGTTCCAGTATCAGGAGCTCGCCAAACCCGGCATGCACGCGATACTCAACAACTACGATGTCATGGGCGGCGCGGTCACCTTCAACGTCGTGTGGACCAGCGACAATTTTCGCACCAACAACCCGAAGCTGTACGACGCCTTCGTCAAGGCGCTCGACGAGGCGCAGGCGACGATCAACCGCGACAAACGCGCCGCCGCGGAGGCTTACCTGCGCATTTCCAAGGACAAGGACACGGTCGACAACATTGCGCGCATGATGAACGATCCGCAGATCGTGTTCACGACAACCCCGCAGAACGTGATGAAATACGCCGACTTCATGGCCAAGACCGGCGCGATCAAGGTCAAGCCCGACACGTGGAAGGACCTGTTCTTCCCCAACGTTTACGGGATGCCCGGGAGCTGAGCCCGATGAACGCGCCGGACCTTGCAACGCGGACCATTGAGGTCGATCTCGCGACGATCCGGCCGCACATGCGCGCATCGCAGCGCGCGTGCGGCGCACGCCGGTACTGACAAGTCGATCGCTCGACGAAGCGGCGGGCGCGACGCTGTACTTCAAATGCGAAAATCTGCAGAGAGTCGCGGCGTTCAAGGCGCGCGGCGCGTGCAATGCGGTGCTTTCGCTCGGCGACGAAGATGCGGCGCGAGGCGTGGTCACGCACTCGTCGGGCAACCACGGCGCGGCGCTGGCGTGGGCGGCCACGCAGCGCGGCATTCCTTCGTGGATCGTGATGCCGTCGAATTCAGCCAAGGTCAAGCAGCAGGCCGTGAGCGGATTCGGCGGCACGGTTCGACTGTGCTCGCCGACGCTGTCCGCCCGTGAGGAGACGTGCGCCCGCGTGCTTGCCGAGACCGGCGCCACGCTTGTGCACCCTTACGACAACTGGCAGGTGATCGCCGGGCAGGGCACCGCCGCGCTGGAGTTGCTGGACGAGGTCCCCGAGCTCGATGCCGTGATCGCGCCGCTCGGCGGCGGCGGCCTGCTGTCGGGAACAACGATCGCCGCCAAGGGACTCAAGCCGGGAATCAAAGTCTATGGCGCGGAGCCTGCCGGGGCGGACGACGGCGCGCGATCGCTCTCGGCCGGTCGCATCATTCCACAGACCGATCCGCAGACCATCGCCGACGGGTTGCGCTCGTCGCTCGGGGACCGGACGTTTGCCGTGCTGTCGACACTCACCGACGGCGTCGGCACGGTGTCGGAAGACGCGATCGTCGCCGCCATGCGCCTTACCTGGGAAAAGCTCAAGGTGCTCATCGAGCCTTCCGCCGCCGTCCCATTGGGTGCCCTGCTCGAACGCAAGTTGCCGGTTGCCGGGATGCGCGTCGGAATCATCTTGAGCGGCGGCAACGTCGATCTCGACCGCTTGCCCTGGCAGCACTGACGCGTAGCGCCGCACGGAGCACGAGCGATGCCGGAGATCAACACCCCGCTACTCGACGTCAAGGGCGTCACGCTGCAGTACAAGACCAAGCGAGCATCTGGTCACCGCGACCTACCGCGTCGATTTCCAGGTGCTCCGCGTCGGACCGCTTCGTGCTGCTCGGGCCCTCCGGCTGCGGCAAGTCGACGCTGCTCAAGGCCGTGGGCGGCTACATCAGTCCGGTCGAAGGCGAGATCCGCCTCAAGGGCGCCGAGGTCACGCGGCCCGGGCCCGACCGCATGATGGTGTTCCAGGAGTTCGACCAGCTGCTGCCGTGGAAGACCGTGAAGGAGAACGTCATGTTCGCGCTGACGGCGAGCGGCAAGCTCGCTGGCGGGCCGCGGCCGAGCGAGCGCGCGATGGACTACATCGACAAGGTCAATCTCGCGCAAGTTCGCCGACAGCTTCCCGCACACGCTTTCGGGAGGCATGAAGCAGCGCGTCGCCATCGCCCGCGGCATGGCGATGGAGCCCGACATCCTGCTGATGGACGAACCCTTCGCCGCGCTCGATGCGCTGACACGGCGCAAGATGCAGGACGAGCTGCTGCAATTGTGGGACGACACGCACTTCACGGTGCTGTTCGTGACGCATTCGATTGCCGAGGCGATCAAGATCGGCAATCGGATCCTGCTGCTGTCGCCGCATCCCGGGCCAGGTCAAGGCGGAGATCAACAGCCTGCCGCGCGACGCCGCGGAGAGCGATGCGGCGCAAGGCGCTCGAGGACAGGATCCACAGCATGCTGTTCGCCGATGAGGTCGAGACCGAGGAGGCCGCTCATGTCTGACACCGCCTTCGCGCGCGCCGGAACGTGTTCCGCGAACACCGTCGACGCGACGCAATTCGGCGTCGTCGAGAAACCGCTGTCGACCTGGGAGCGCATCTACAACATCGCGGCGGTGCGCAAGGTGGCGATCCTCGTGATCCTCGCGCTCGATCTGGGAGGTCTACGCGCGCTGGCTCAACAATCCGCTGCTGTTTCCGACCTTCGGCGTCCACGATCGAGGCGTTCTACGAGGCGCATTTTCGGCGGCGGCCTGCTGGGCAAGGCGTGGACGTCGATCAAGGTGCTGCTGATCGGCTACAGCGCCGGCATCGCACTCGCCGCATTGCTGACCGTCATCGCGCATCAGCTCGCGCATCGGCACCGATTTCCTCGAGACGCTGACCTCGATGTTCAATCCGTTGCCGGCCATCGCGCTGCTGCCGCTGGCGCTGATCTGGTTCGGCCTGGGCAACGGCAGCCTGGTGTTCGTGCTGATCCATTCGGTGCTGTGGGCGGTCGCGCTCAACACGCATTCCGGGTTTCTGTCGGTGTCCAATACGATGCGCATGGTCGGGCGCAACTACGGCTTGCGCGGTCTGTCGCTATGTCGCGAAGATCCTGATTCCCGCGGCGTTTCCGAGCATCCTCACCGGCCTGAAGATCGGCTGGGCGTTCGCATGGCGCACGCTGATCGCGGCCGAACTGGTGTTCGGCGTCTCTTCGGGCTCGGGTGGCCTGGGCTGGTTCATCTACGAGAACAAGAACCAGCTGGAGATTCCCAACGTCTTCGCCGGCCTGTTCACGGTGATCGTGATCGGACTGTTGGTGGAGAACGTGATTTTCCGCACGGTCGAAAGCCGGACCGTGCGCAAGTGGGGCATGCAGAGTTAGCGCGCATGCGAGTAGTCATCACCGAATTCATGGATGAAACCGCCGTTGCTTCGCTTGCCGCACGCTTCGACACGATCTACGACGCGACGCTGGTCGAACGTGGCGCCGAGATGAAATCCGCTCTAGCCGATGCCGATGCGCTGATCGTGCGCAACAAGACGCAGGTCGATAGCGACGTGGTGGCGAGCGCGCCCGGGCTCAGGGTCGTAGGCCGACTGGGGGTCGGCCTCGACAACATCGACCTGGCGGCGTGCAAGGCGCGCGGCATCGAGGTCATCCCGGCGACCGGCGCCAACGCGCAGGCCGTCGCTGAGTACGTGATCGCGACGGCGATGCTGCTGCTGCGCGGCGCGTACGCGAGCACTCAGGCCGTCGCCAGCGGAGCCTGGCCGCGGGCGGGGCTTTCCAACGGGCGCGAGATCGCCGGCAAGACGCTCGGTATCGTCGGCTTCGGCGGCATCGGCCGGCTGACCGGCCGCCTCGCACGTGCACTCGGCATGGACGTGCTGGGCTTCGATGCACAGATTCCGGCAGACGATGCGATCTGGACCGCGGAGTCCACGCGATCCGCCGATCTGAACACGCTGCTCGCCACCGCCGACGTGATCACCCTGCACGTTCCGCTGACGCCGCAGACACGCAATCTGCATCGACGCCTCGAGACTGGCGCAGATGAAGGCCGGCGCGATCCTGATCAACACGGCGCGCGGCGGTGTGGTCGACGAAGTCGCGCTGGCCGGCGCGCTCAAGAGTGGCCGCCTCGGCGGCGCGGCGCTCGACGTATTCGACCACGAACCGCTCGCCGGCGGATCGCCGCTGGCCGACTGCCCGAATCTCCTGTTAACGCCGCACGTCGCGGGCGTGACTGCGCGAATCCAACGTGCGCGTTTCGACCTTGATTGCGGAAAAGGTCGCGGCGGCGCTGCTGCGCTAGCGCGGTCGTCGCCGATGCCCAAATTCAGGATGCCCGAACTCACGACGCTCGCACAGCGCGCGCTCGAGCGTGCCGGAGCCAGCCTGCCGATGGCGGCCTCCACGGCGCGGGCGCTGGTGCACGCGGATGCCCAGGGATTGGCCTCGCACGGTGTGTCGCGCGTTCCCCAATACGCCGCGCACCTGAAAAATGGCCGCGCCGACGGGCGGGCCACGCCGGAGGTCGTCCGCGCGCGCGGTGGTGCGGCGCTGGTCGACGCCCGCGGCGGGCTCGCCTTTCCGGCGTGCGCCCTGGCCGTCGACGAGGCGATCAAGCGCGCGCGCGAGTACGGTGTCAGCTTTGTCGGCGTTACCAACAGTCATCATTTCGGAGTTGCCGCCGATCATCTGCAGCCCGTAGCGGTCGCGGGCATGGTGGGATTGGCGTTCGGCAATTCGCCTTCGGCGATGCCCGCACCGGGTGGCAGGCATCCGATCTTCGGCACCAACCCGATCGCGGCGCTGTTTCCGCGCGACGCGGGCGATTCGCTGGTGATCGATCTGTCGCTGTCCGAGGTCGCACGCGGCAAGGTCATGGTCGCGGCGAAGGAGGGGCGGCCGATTCCGCTGGGGTGGGCGCTTGATCGCGAGGGGCGGCCGACGACCGACGCCAAGGCCGCGCTCGAAGGCTCGATGCTGGCCATGGGTGGCACCAAGGGCGCGATGCTGGCGATGATCGTCGAGCTTCTTGCGTGCGCACTGACCGGCGCCGCGATGGGTTACGAAGCCGACTCCTTCTTCGTCGACGAAGGCAATCGCCCGCGCATCGGCCAGGCGTTCCTGGTCATCGATCCCGACGCGCTTGTCGGACGCGCGGCTTACCTCGAGCGTGTCGAGGCGCTGATCGTGGAAATGCAGAAGGATCCCGAAGTGCGCCTTCCCGGCGCGCGCCGCCGAGCGCTGGCCGAAAAAGCGGAGCGCGAAGGCATCGATATCGCGCCGCCGCTGGCGCAGCAACTGGAGAAGCTCGCCGCGCTTTGATGCCGTGGCGACGAAAACCACCATGCACGCGCGCACGACCCGTGGAACGGTGCTTCTGCTCAATATCGCGCACGCGCTCGACCATATGTTCCTGCTGATCTTCGCGACCGCAGTCGGCGCGATCGCGTCCGACTTTGGATTCTCCGACTGGGAATCGCTGATGCCCTACGGTGTCGGCGCGTTCATGCTCTTCGGGCTTGGCTCGCTGCCGGCGGGCCGCCTGGGCGACCTGTGGGGCCGGCGGCGCATGATGCTGATTTTCTTTTTCGGAATGGGCGTATCGTCACTCATCGCCGCACTGACGACGAACGCATGGCAGCTCGCCGGGGCGTTGACGCTGCTCGGCGCATTTTCGGCGATCTATCACCCCGTCGGTATTCCCATGCTGGTGCGCGGTGCCGAGCGCCCTGGACTGACGATCGGCATCAACGGTTTGTCGGGCAACCTCGGCGTCGCGCTGGCGGCGGTGGCAACCGGCGTGCTGGTCAAGTACGTCGGATGGCGCGCGGCCTTTGTCGTTCCGGCGCTGGTCGCGTTCGCGTGCGGCATCGCCTTCGCGCGCGTGGCGCCGCGCGAAAGCGCGCCGCCGGCGCACGCGTCGCGTAAGCCAGCGGAGCACGATCCGGCAACGCTCGCGCGTGTTTTTGCAGTCATGACGGTTGCGGCCATCTCGTCGAGCCTGTTGTTCAACTTCACGACCAACGGCAACGGGCAGTTGTTGCGCGAGCGCCTCACGGGCATCGTCGACGACCCGGCGCTGCTCGGACTGCTGCTCGCATGCGTCTACGTCGTGGCATCTTTCGCGCAAGTCGCCGTCGGGCTGCTCATCGATCGCTATCCGCTCAAGAACCTTTACGTCGGCATCGTCGCGCTCCAGGTACCGCTGTTCGCCCTGGCGGCATCGGCTACGGGTTGGTCGCTGTTCGCGCTGCAGATCGCGTTCATGATCTTCGTGTTCGGCGCGATTCCTTTCACCGATGCGATGATCGTGCGCTATGTCGACGATCGGATGCGCTCGCGGGTCAGCGGCATGCGGCTGACCGTCTCGTTCAGCGTCAGTTCCGCCGCAGTGTGGATGCTCGGGCCGATGGTGAAGGCATCGGGCTTCGCGACATTGTTGCTGGTTATGGCGGGCATCGCGGTCGTGACGCTGGTGGCGGTCGCCTGGCTGCCAGCGACTTCGCGCAGCACACGCCAGACTCCGACGCTGGCGGTAGGTGGCGTTACCCAACCGCTGCGCGGCGAAGACTGACGGGGACGCTGGCGCCGGTTGGTAGTTCGGCTTGACGACGCACCGCCGGTCCGAATGAATTCGGCCGCCAGCGCGTGAAAGCATCGGTGCGTGCGAATGAATTCGCACCTACAGATCAACGCTTCGTCGCCTGCAGCTCCTCCTGCTCGAGCAGCAGATACGTATGAAACCTCGATTGGCGAGCGAGGCCATTCCGGCCTCGCCCTGAAAAAACCAGCAATGCGCCGAGAGGCGCTGCGGCTCGAGTGTGATTTCCTGAGCACGAACGCACTGCAAGGCGCAAACCAGCGGGAGCGCAAACAGCACAGAGAGTGATCGGCGGCGCATCGGAGCGAGGCGGCAATCGGGCTATGCGCGGCGCGGACGCGCTACACGACCTTCATACCCAGCATCATCCCACCGTCCTCGTGCTCGAGATTGTGGCAATGGACCATGTAGGTCTGTGCACCTTCGAACGGCATGGTGAAGTCGATGGCGATCCTGACGCTCTCGCCGGGCCAGACGAGTACCGTGTCCTTCCATCCCAGATCGGTCGCGAGCCTGCCCGACCCATCGACCTTGAGTTCGGCAACCTGATCCGGGCTGGTCTGCCGCTCGAGCACCTGAAAGTGAAAACCGTGGAGGTGCATCGCGTGCGGCATACTGTTGAAGTAGTTACGGATCAACCATGTCTCCACGGTGTCGCGTTTCACCTCGATCGGCGTCTCGCCCATCGCGAACACGCGATCGTTGATGCGCCACCGGCCCTTTGCAAATCCCAGTCGCAGCGGACGCTCGGACGCGTTGCCGACCGCGATCGGCGAAACATTCGCGAGTCGCGCCGGCACGCGCGCGCTGTACGCGATTCGTTCGCGCACCCGGAATTGCAACAGTGCACGCCGGGCGCCCTCCGGAAAGCTGCCGCCGTGCGCCATGGCGGTGTGGTCGACCGTGGGGCCGGCTCCGGGCGGCGGGTTCGACGGCATCGCATGTCCCATCGTGGCGTGATCGATCGCATCCGGCGCCGCGCCCGTGCTCTGGGGCATCTCCATGTGCATTGGATCGAACGCTCCGGTTTCCAGGACGAGCGTGTCGCCCACGCTTGCGTCGGACAGGTCGACCAGGATGTCGATACGCTCGGCAGAGGCAATAAAGGCTTCCTGGCAGCGCAATGGCGAGGGCAACAGACCGTCGTCGGTGCCGATGAGCGTGAAGGGCACGAGCTTGCCGGCCGCCGTTCGCAGTCCGAGCCGGTAGGTGCGAGCATTCGATGCGTTGAGTACACGAAAGCGATAGATACGCGTGCTGACCTCGAGGTAGGGGCAGGCGGAACCGTTGACGAACACGTTGTCACCGAGATATCCATGCATTCGGTCGGCGTCGTTGGCGGCGTAGGGCCCGTCGCGACGATCCTGCAGAACCAACGGAATCTCCGTCCGACCGGGGACCAGGTCGAGCGCGGCGCGCAGCCGATCGCTGTCCGCATCGTCGACGTCCATCATGCCGAACAGCCCTTCATACGCCTGCCCCGCGGTCAGTCCGTGCGGATGTGGGTGATACCAGTACAGAGCCTCGCGGTCGCGGACGCTGAAGTCGTAGCTGTATCGCTCACCGGGCGCGGCGAGTGACATGCCGGCGCCGTCGTTGGCCGTATCGACGGCCAGACCGTGCCAGTGCACGATCGTCGGTTGTTCGATCTCGTTGACGAAGGCGATTCGGACCCTCTGGCCAGCGCGTAACTGCAACGTAGGGTTCACGTAGTCGCGGCCGCGATGGCTGGCGACGTAGCCTCGCGAGAAAGCCGGGCCATTGATCCCGTTGTTCGCAGCGAGCGATGTTGCGCGCAGAGTCAGGATGTCATCGCCAGGCGCGAGGCGGCCGAGGAAGCCGCGCTCGCCGGGAACGAACAGGGGTTTGCCGCGGCTGCCGGCGCCGCAGAAGTCCTGGGGCGCGCCCTCGCTCGTCGAAGGAGCGCCGTCGGACAGTACCGCGCGCGGCAGCCCGGCCAGTCCAAGAGCCCCCAGACCTTTGAGAAAATCCCGGCGTCGAGTCGGCATTGGATCACGCAGCGAGAGAACTGGCCGCCGATTCGACCCCGAGCGGCGGGTATCGTTCAGCCGGCCGGGCGCGTGGCACCAAACGTGTAGCGGAGACCGATCCAGAACCCGCGAGGCGCCCCGAGGCCGCGAAATTGCTCGGATACGGCATCGATCCCCAGCGCCGGGCCAAACGTGCGGTCCGGGCCGGTGAAGGCGTTGGCGCCGAGCAGACCGAAATTCTGGTACGCACGATTGAAAAGATTGCTGATGTTGGCAAAGAGCTGAAGCTCCGGCGTGATCTGGAACTGTGTATCAAGGTTGACCGCAGTATAGCCGGGCACCTGGCCGTGGACGTCCTGGTTGTTCTCGTCGCCATGCGCGTATTGACTCGAGGCGTAGACGACCGTTGCACCGATCGTCCAGCGCGCTCCGGCATTGTATTCGGCGCGCAGCTTGGCAGAGTTGATGGGTATTCCCGGAATCCGGTCTCCGGGGCTGACGGTTATCGCCCCGCTGGCATCCGCGGTGGAGTTGTTGGGGCTCGCCGCGACGAACGTCGACTGGAACGTCGCGTCGAGGTGGTTATAGCGCGCGGTGAGGGTCAGATCGCCCCAGCGCGCCGACCCCATGAGCTCGATACCTTGCCTTCGTGTCTGGCCGACGTTCTGGAAATAGCCGATGTTGGTCGCGCCAAAGCCGCTCGCGACGAATTGGATGTCATTGTCGAGGTCCGTTCGATACAGCGCGCCGGCCCATTGCACATTGGGCCCGATATTGCCCCGTGCGCCGAGCTCGACCGTCTTGGCGACGACAGCCTGCAGCGGTGGATCCGCGAGAAACACATTGGGCAGCTTGCACGGCGCCGCGGCGTTGGAGCAGGTGAGCTCGATCGGTGTGGGCGCGCGCATTCCTTCGTTGTAGACCGCGTATGCGGTGAGCGCGGGGGAAGGATTGAAGTTGATCCCTACGGCGGGATTGAATCGCGTGAAGGTGTAGCTGCCGTCGAGGTCGGGATCCTCGCCGCTGCGGTCGGTAATGACGATGTGCGCGTAGTTGTACCGGCCGGAGAGCGTCAGCGTCCACTGGTCGGCAAGCGCAAGCGTGTCGGCAAAAAAGGCGCCGAGGTAGCGATTGGTGCTGCCAACGTCGGTTTCCGGCAGGAAGGGCCCCGTCCCGATCGTGTCGCGATCGGCGGTGAAGTTGGCGGTCTGCGACTGTTGTGTGAAGCGCGTGTCGCCAAAATCACCACTCAAGCCAGCGACGAACTGATTCCTGCGTCCGCCTAAATCACCGTTCAGTGTCAATTGCAGTCCGAGCCCCCAGCTTTGCTGGTCGATCACGGACTTGTCGTTGGTCGCCTCGTTGGTCTGCGGCATCCCGGTCTCGGGGTCGATGGTACCGAAATCGTTGTTGACGTTGCTGCTGACATTGTTGTTCCGATAATGGCGATAGTAGGCGTTGCCACCGAGGAGCGTCGTGTCGCTCAGGAACCGGCTGCCCTTCGCGGCGAGGAAGGCGAGCTGATTCTCGTTGGTGTCGGGAAAGGTGTACGCCTGCCGGGGCGTATCGAGCCACGGTTGCGGTAGCGTTTGGGTGCCTTGCAGCGTGTTGTCGGCGAGTGTGAGGCTCACGTCGAGATCGGTGACGTCGTCCTGATACCCGAGCTTGCCGAAGAATTGCTTGACGCGGCTTGGATTGTGTTCCGCCCAGCCGCGCTCCTCCGAGAAATTGGCGGTCGCGAAATAGTCGAGGCGATCGCGGGTGCCGCCATACTCGAGTTGAACGGCCTTGCTGCCGAACGATCCGCCGGTAAGCTGGATGGCGCCGCCCGGATACTGCTCGCCGCTCTTGGTATAGATCGCCAGTGCACCGCCGAGCGTATTGAGCCCGAACACGGGGTTCGATCCCGGAATGAGCTGGATGCTCGAGATCGCTGATTGCGGGATCAAGTCCCAGTTGACCACGTCACCGAAGGCCTCGTTGATCCGCACGCCGTCCTGGAACACCGACAGGCCCTGCGGCGCGCCGAGCAGGGGCGACGCTGTCAATCCGCGAAAGTTGATATCCTGCTGATAGGCATTGCCCTGCGCGGCACTTACGCCGACGCTGTTGGCATTGGCCCCGAGAAAATCGGTCAGCTCGAAGGGTCGCTGCCGGTCGAAGTCGCGTCGATTGAAGATCTGGACATTGGCCGGTACGTCCTTGAGCGCAGTTCCGAGGCCCGGCAGCGGCGTCGTGCCGACGACGGTCACCGACGGCAGTTCGAACACTTCGGCGGGATTGTCAGCCGCCACGGCGGCCACGGAGATCCCGCAGATAGCGAGGGCAAGAAAACAGCGACGCTGCGCTTGTCGCTGCATGGGGAAAGCGGCCATTGGAGGCTGCAGGATTGATTTATTATCTAAGGCCGACCCGGAGCGTGAAGGTTACGTTCCGGTCTCCCAGAGGCAAGCATGATCATTGCACCGCCGCGGTTCGCATTTCGGGCAGCGCTTCCCGATGTAACCCGGGAAAAATTCCCATGCTGGTGCAGCGGAACAACGGGCAACGCAGGAATGCGCCAGCCGGGTTGAGGAGGTCATCGCATGTTGGTGCATCGAAAAGGCGAAGGTACAGCGATCTGGCGCGATCTGGCGGCGATGGCGGCCGCAACGGGGCTCTTTGCGGTGGTGAGCGCGCGTTTCGAGCTCGGCGAGAGGATAGCCGCGGTGACCCGACCATGGGAGCGCTATCAGCTCGACGAGTTGCCGGGGGTTCTGCTTTTCATGGCGCTTGGCCTCGTCTGGTTTGCCTGGCGCCGTGTGCGCGAAGCGCGCGCGGCACTGTGCCGCAAGGAAGCCATCGAAGCGGCGCTGACTTCTGCCCTGGCAGAGAATCGTCGGCTGGAGCGCGCGAACGTGAAGATCCAGGAGGAGGAACGCAAGAATCTCGCGCGTGAACTCCACGACGAATTGGGGCAGTATCTGAATGCCATCAAGGTGGACGCTGTGTGCCTCCGGGACGCGAATCCGCTGGACGCCGCCGAAGTCAAACGCTGCGCCTCATTGATCATCGGAATAGTCGATCACCTTCAGAGCATCGTGCACGACATTGTCAGGCGCTTGCGTCCGCCGGGCCTTGATGAGCTCGGTCTTGCGGCTGCCATCGAAGACTGCCTGGACGGTTGGCGCCGCCGCTTGCCGTCGGTGCACTTCGATTGCCGTGTCGCAGCCGGGCTCACAAACCTGAGCGAAGCGGTGAACATAACGCTCTATCGGCTCGTGCAAGAAGGATTGACGAATGTCTCCCGACACGCGCAGGCGAGCCAGGTAGCGATCAGCCTTGAGCAGCATCCGACCGAGGTAGACCGCGCCGGCTTCGTGGTGCTGCGCATCAGCGATGACGGCGCCGGTACCCGAGCTCCGGCAGCGCAGGGAACCGGATTGGGACTGGTCGGAATGCGCGAACGGGTTGAATCGCTTGGGGGCGCGTTCGAAGCGTCGAACGTGGAAGGCGGATTTCGGATCGCGGCACAATTGCCACTTCAGGACGCGCTCGCTTGACGCCCAAAATCGATCCCATCTCGGTGCTGCTCGTCGACGATCACGCAGTGGTGAGGGAGGGCTATCGACGGCTGCTTGAGCGATCGACGGGACTGATCGTCGTCGGGGAGGCCGCGTCGGCAGGAGAGGCGTATCAGAGTTTCTGTGAGTTACAACCGGACGTGGTGGTAATGGACATCTCACTGCCCGACGTCAGCGGCATCGAAGCGATGCGTCGCCTGCTGTCGCGCGAATCGCAGGCACGCGTTCTGGTCTTCAGCATTCACGAGGAGCCGATATTCCCCGAGCGCGCATTTCAGGCTGGTGCACGCGGCTACGTTACCAAAGCCAGTGCCCCGGAAGTGCTGGTCGATGCCGTTCGCGCTGTCGCGGCGGGCGACATCTTCCTCAGCCCCGACGTTGCAAGGTCGCTCGCATTGCGCAAAGTCCTGAAGCGCGAGGATGCACTGAGCCTGCTGTCCGATCGCGAGTTCGAGATCCTGCGTCTGCTGGCCTCGGGACATTCGGTCCGCGACATCGCGGAAAGACTGTGCCTGAACTACAAGACCATCGCCAACTACCAGTGGATCATCAGGCAGAAGCTTCGCGCGGATACGCCGGTGCAGCTGGTCCGAATCGCAAAGGAGAATGGGTTGTGTGCCGACAGTGGCGGCGCTATCGGGTAGCCACGCCCCAGGGCAAATCGCCAACGGGGATGTCTGTAATCTTGGCGTTGGTCTCGGTGTCGATCACGGAAACCGCGTTGGAGCGCCCGCAGGCAACGTAGAGCTTTTTTCCGTCGGGCGTAATCGCCATGTTCCACGGCCGCTTGCCGACGGGTATCCTCGCAATGATTGCGTTCGTCGATGTGTCGATCACCTGGACCGTGCCTTCTCCGCCGGAACTGACGTAGACGCGCTTTCCGTTGGGGTGCACCGTGACACCGTTGGAGCGGCTGCCGGCCTTGATCCGCGCAATCACCTCGCCCTGCGCAACGTCGAACACGTTGACGGTGTCGGCATTTTCCGCGGCCACGTAGGCGCGGCTGCTGTCGGGCAGGAATCCGATACCGCGAGGCCGATCTCCCACCTTCACCGATTTGACCACTTCCCCCTTCGCGAGGTCGACGATATCGACACTGTCGGCTTCCTCGCTGCTAACGTAAAGCCACTTGCCATCCGGGCTGAAGACGGCATGCTCAGGATTCTTGCCGCGCATTTTCAGGCGCCGTTCGATGTTGCCAGTTGCCGTGTCGACCAGCAGCACCATGTTGTTCTCTTCGATCGCCGCCGAAAGATATTTGCCATCCGGCGACAGATAGATTCCCTCCGGCGAATCGCCCAGGAGCGTGCGGCGCGCGACCGTGCCGTTCGCAGTGTCGATGGTCAGCAGGGAGTTGCTGGCCTGGTCGCTTATGTAGAGGTGCTTGCCGTCCAATCCGAGCGCGATGCCCCGGGGCTTTGTGCCGACCTTGAAGGTGGTCGTCACCTTGTCGGTGGCAACATCAATCACCGACACCGACGCGGAGCCTTCGTTGGACACGTAGGCGAAGGGCGCCGCCGCCGCGGCAGCGCATAAGAATGCGGCTGCGATCGGCGCCATCCAGAAATGACTGCGGTTGGCCATGCATCGTCCTCCTTTGTTAGACTCGGTCTGCGGGGCACGCGTTCGGTCATGGCAGCTATCCGCCAACGACATTAGATCACATCCTTCAGGTGGCCAACCCCGGGCAGCGAGTGCCATGCCGGGGCCCGGCGCGAGTGTAAGATTCGCAATACCTCGACCAACCGGTCGAGATCTGGGATCCCTTGCTGCGAGGGAGAAGACAAGGATGAGCAAACGATCGATGCGGCGGCTCGCGCTCGTCGTCCTTGGACTGGGCGCATCGCCGCTTCTTTCCCTTGCTGCTGACTTCACGGCTGATCAGGTGCGAACGATGCTGGCGGAAGCGGACAGCCGCATGCCCGTCGACCTGTCCGGCAGGGATCTTTCCGACCTCGATCTCAGCAACATCGATTTCAAGCGCGCGGACCTCGCTCGCGCCAACCTGTTTGCCTCCCGACTCGTGTCGTCGAATCTTGCCGGTGCGAAGTTGACGCACGCCAATCTGAACGGTGCCTGGCTCATGGGCACCAACCTCGAAGGCGCCGATCTTTCCGGCAGTTCCATGCTTGGCCTGGTGATTCTGGGCGGGACCGTAAAGGAAAGACCGAATCTTGCCGGCGCCAACCTGTCTGGCGTGCGCATGATCGCGGACCTCCCCGGCGCGAACCTGCGCGGAGCAGACCTGAGCGGCGCCAACCTCGGTGTGGATATGAAGAATCAGGGCATGGGTCAGATGCGTACGGATCTCAGCAGCGCAAATCTGTCTCGCGCCGACCTGCGCGGCGCGAACTTGAGTCGTTCTGTGATGTCGTTTGCCGATCTCAAAGGAGCCAACCTGGCCGGCGCCAACCTGTACCGGGTAAAACTTTCCGGCGCCGATTTGACCGGTGCAGATGTCACCGGCGCAGATTTCACCGAAGCCGATCTCGACGGCACGATTCTGAAGAACGTCGGTGGCATCGGCACGGCCGCCGGCATGGACACGGCGGTCAATCGTGACAGGGCAGTCTATTGAGATTGCGCCGCACGCCGCAAACGATCTTTCTGGATCACTTGAACTGCGCGTTCTCGAGCCTGAGGTAGGTCCGGTTTGCGTTCTGGGGGTGCAGCGTTTCGTATTGGTCCCAGCGCGCAAATTGCGGCAGATCGCAGCGACCCCGTAAATCCGCTAGGCCTACGCCTTCCTTCATCAGCGCGTCGACGCGATTTTCCAGTTCAGCGAGGTATCGACCGAAGGCCGCGACGTCGGCGCAGGTGCCGATGGGCCCGTACCCTGGAACCAGATGCCGACATCGCGTTGCCTCGATGTCCCTCAGTGCCTCACGCCAGCCCGGCGGGTTTGCATCGCGCAAGTCGGGAACACGGTTGATCAGCACCAGGCTCCCGGCCAGCAGCGTCGAAGTCGATTCGTCGAAGACCGCGATCGCGCCGGGAGCGCTCGACCACGGCGGCGCGAGCAACCGCAACGGACGTCCAATCAACTCGAGCGTCTCATTGCCGTCGATAAGACGGTCCGGCGCGACGACCCGGGTTCTCGCCATGGCAACTTCACCGAGCGTTGACCTTAGATTGCGCAGACACGCATCGCATCGGGCCACGATCAATTCTGCGCTGCTGCGATGCGCCAACACCGGGATGCCGCGGGCCTGGAATGCGGCCGCACCGAAGATCGCTTCCTGGCCGGGATGCGTAAGGATTGCAAGAAGGATGGGGCGATTCGATATGCTCTTGACCGCCGCGATAATATCCTCGCCGTCGCGATAGGAAGCGCCGGTATTCACTACAGCGATGCCGCGGGATCCGACAATGAAGGCGACGTTGGCGGTTCGCTCGCCATTCTCCGGCGTGATCTCGCCGCCGCTCCCCAATAAAACGTACACCCCGGCGGCGACTGCGACCGGCGCCGGCCGGGTGGTGTGGGCGTCCTGTGCGGCACAAGTCGCCGCAAAAACGACCGTGGTGATCCCATGCAGGAGGTTGGCGATCGTGATCGGTTTCGTACTCATTTAGAACCGGAATATTGATGCGGACTCTTGCGCAACGGATGCGTTGCTAGGCATGTGTGGCGTCGACGTGGTTTCATCAACGCATTGTGCAGAGGATTGTATGCCGCGTTTGGAAAGGGATATGGCAGGGCGGGGACCGTGGCGCCGATCCGGGCTTGGCCGGCCGCGCGGCCGAGTACAGGGCCCGCCGTGTTGCGCTGCGTCGCAACAATCCAGTCAGGTCGGAGCAACGCGCGCAGCGCAGTCGTCGGCACGGACTGAGCCGTCGCACCTCGGGATTATTGCGTTGCAGCAATTTCCTGAAGCGGTAGGGATGGATTGCTAATTTTGTGGTGCGCAAATTGACTTCGACTAGGTATCGCAGGACACTGGTCTCGGTCCGCGACCGTACCGAACAAGAGGCGATACCATAAACCGCGGCCGACTTCTGCTTTGGTTCGACACCAACCGTTGGAGGAATCTATGTACCGTGCTCTCAAGAGGTTAGCCATCGCAGGTCTGGCCTCCGCGTTGATGCTCCCCGGCATCGCAGCGGCAAATCCGGATCTCGAAAAACTGATCGCCGATCCGAACAACTGGGCGATGCAGGCTGGCGACATGTACAACCAGCGGTACAGCAAGCTGGCACAGATCAACGCGCAGAACGTCGGGAAGATGCAGGTGGCATGGCTGTTTTCGACCGGCGTATTGCGCGGCCACGAAGGGTCACCCTTGGTGGTGGGCGACACGATGTACGTCCATACCCCGTTCCCCAACAAAGTTTTCGCTCTCGATCTCGACACCCAGAAGATCAAGTGGCGCTACGAGCCCAAGCAGGATGCTGCGGTCATCCCGCAAATGTGCTGCGACACGGTTTATCGCGGCCTTGCCTATGCCGAAAACAAGATCTTCCTGCAGCAAGCCGACAGCACGTTGGTCGCCTTGGACGCGGGGACCGGAAAAGTCCTTTGGTCAGTAAAGAACGGCGACCCCAAGCTCGGTGCGGTGAACACCAACGCGCCGCATGTGTTCAAGGACAAGGTGATCACGGGAATCTCCGGCGGCGAGTGGGGCGTCAGGGGTTTTCTCGCCGCTTACGATATCAACACCGGCAAGCAAGTCTGGAAGGCCTACAGTACCGGTCCGGACGCGGAGATGCTGATCGATCCAGCCAAGACGATGACCTGGACCGACGGTGCGCTCAAGCCGGTCGGCACGGATTCGTCGCTCAAGACCTGGAAAGGCGATCAGTGGAAGACCGGCGGCGGCACGACCTGGGGCTGGTATAGCTACGACAAGGCGTTGAACCTGCTGTTCTACGGCACCGGCAATCCGTCGACATGGAACCCGTCGCAGCGTCCGGGAGACAACAGGTGGTCGATGACCATCATGGCGCGCGATGTCGACACCGGCATGGCCAAGTGGGTCTTTCAGATGACGCCGTTCGACCAGTGGGATTTCGACGGCATCAACGAGATGATCTTGGCCGACATCAACGTCAAGGGCAAGCCGACCAAGGCGCTCGTGCACTTCGATCGCAACGGGTTTGGTTACACGCTCGATCGAACCAACGGCGCACTGCTCGTTGCCGAGAAATTCGATCCGGCGGTGAATTGGGCGACGAACGTCGACATGAAGACGGGGCGGCCCCAGGTCGTGAAAAAGTACTCGACGGCGCAGAACGGTCCGGACGTCGACACCAAGGGCGTCTGCCCGGCGGCCCTGGGATCGAAGGACGAGCAGCCGGCGGCGTTCAATCCCAAGAACAACCTTTTTTACGTCCCGACCAATCACGTCTGCATGAACTACGAGCCGTTCAAGGTCGACTACGTTGCGGGCCAGCCCTATGTCGGCGCCACGCTGTCGATGTTCCCCGCACCGGGCGGCACGAATATGGGTAACTTCATTGCATGGGACGCAAGCACCGGCAAGATCGCGCAAACCAAGCCAGAGAAGTTTTCGGTGTGGAGCGGTGTGCTGGTAACGGACGGCGGTATCGCATGCTACGGGACGCTCGAAGGCTACCTGAAATGCGTCGATGCCAACGACATCAACAAGGAGCTGTTCAAGTTCAAGACGCCGTCGGGCATCATCGGCAACGTTTTCACGTATCAGCACAAGGGCAAACAGTACATCGGCGTCTTCTCGGGTATCGGTGGCTGGGCCGGCATCGGCATGGCCGCGGGCCTGGAGAAGGATCAGGATGGACTTGGTGCCGTCGGGGGCTACAAGGAGCTCCGGGACTATACTGAACTGGGTGGCACGCTGACGGTGTTCGCACTTCCCAACTAGTCATTGCAACGTTCCGACGCCGGCGCGTCATCCGCGCCGGCGTTTTCTTGCCACGGCGCCTGCGGAACCGATCTCGGAGATCAGGGTCCCAGCGTGACCGACGATACCTCGAATAGCCGGACATGACGCATATGCAAGTTTCGCCTCGGGCGTGGCCTGTGTTGATCCTGGGTTGGTGCTTGGTCGCCGCATTGCACGCATCGGCGCAGGACAAAGCCAGTGCGGCGACGACCGTCGCACCGTATAAGGTCGTCGACGGCTTCAAGGTCGATGCGAACACGATGGATGGCTTCCGGGCCTGGCGCGCGGCCGCGTGCGACCGTTGCCACGGTGCCAACCAGCAAGGACTTGTCGGGCCGTCGCTGCTGGAGAGTTTCAAGACGCTCAGCAAGGAGGACTTCGTCAAGACCGTCACCGAGGGGCGCCTCGACAAGGGGATGCCCAGCTTCAAGACGAGCCCGATGGTGATGGAGCACACCGACGGTCTGTATGCCTATCTCAAGGGACGGTCGAACGGCGACATCACGCAAGCCCACGTCCAGGAATTGAAGCAATGACCCGCCACCGTTGGTCCCGAGCCCATCGAACGGCATTTCGCAAATGCTTACGGTGATTCGAAAGGCGCTCTCCAGCGCGATGCTTGGAGCGATCGTCGCCGTTGGCCCGTTGTCGCACGCGGAAGACCTGCCGAAGGCATTCCGCCCGTGCATCGATCCCAGCAATCTGCCTTTCGCGAATACGCAGGGAGAAGGGTTCGAAAATCACATCGCCGACTTGTTCGCACAAAAGCTCGGCCTCCCCGTCCAGAGCTACGCTTTTCCGCAGCGGATGAATTTCATCCGCAACACACTGCGCTACAAACTGCCGGATCAGGATTTCCGCTGCGACATCGTGATGAGCGTGCCGGCGAGCTATGACCAGGCCTCGGCAACCATCCCGTATTACCGCTCGACCTATATGCTGGTGTACCCCAAGGGCAAAGGCCTCGATCAGATCAAGAGCGGAGCCGACCTGTTCGCGTTGTCGCCGGAAGCGAGGCGCAAACTGGTCATCGGAGTCTACGACCGCTCGCCGGGGTCGATCTGGCTTGTCAAGCATGGCTTCGAGGACCAGACCAAGCCCTATCCCATCCTCTCCCCCGATCCGGAACAGTATCCGGGCGAGATCATCGAAAAGGACCTCGCGGAGGGAAAGATCGATGCGGCGATCGTCTGGGGCCCTATCGCAGGCTACTACGCGAAACGTGTTCGCAGTGTCGAACTGGTTCTGGTACCGCTCAAGTCGGAACCTGGCGTGAAGTTCGACTACGAGATCGCGATGGGTGTCCGTTACGGCGAGCGGGAGTGGAAAGACACGGTAGAGAAGCTGATCACCGACAATCGGGCCGCGATCACGCAAATCCTGCGCGAGTACAACGTCCCGATGATCAACGAGCGCGGCGAACTGCTGGAATAGCCTGCTAGACCCGGCATCACGTAGAACCGACCACCGATCCTTCTTCGTCCATCCAACTCAGTCCACTTCGCGCGCGCTTTGCGGAATGCCAGAACGACTGCACACTCGTGCGCGAACAGTGGTCTTCATGGGCGGGCTGTCCGCGCTGCTGTATACCGCGGTGGCACTGAGTCAGTCCCCGAATCCGGCACCCTTTCTCGCGCTGTCGGGCAGCGTCGTGAGGGTCGAAGTCGATCGAGAGGGCGGCGGGCTCTCGGTCGGCACCGGCGTGACGATCGCACCGTCGGTTATCGTCACCAATTGTCACGTCACCCGTGACGGGATCTTGGCCCGCATCTCCGGCTCGGGGCAACTCTGGAAGGTCACGGGCCAGTACGCCGATGCCCCACACGATCTTTGCTTCCTGCACGTTCCGACGTGGCGCGGTAGACCCGTGATTCTCGGCGCCAGCGACGACCTCCGCCTGGGGCAGCCGCTCGCGGCGTTGGGATTTACCGGCGGTACGGGCATCTCGCTGCGCTTCGGACATGTGCTTGCCTTGCATACGCTCGATATGGCTCATGTGATCGAATCCGATGCTGCGTTCACGTCGGGAGCAAGTGGCGGCGGACTTTTCGACACCCACGGCGCGCTGGTTGGCTTGCTGACCTTTCGCCTGAGCGGATCGCATGGCAACTATTACTCGTTGCCGGTGGAATGGATAGGTTGGCACTTGCCTTCCGACGATGAGTGGACCGAAGTGGCACCTTTGCGAGGGGCACACGCCTTCTGGCAAGGCGACACCGAATCGCTGCCGTATTTCATGCGCACCGCCGCTCTCGACGCAGAAGGCCGCTGGGGCGCATTGCTCGACCTGACCGAACGCTGGTCGTCGGCCTCTCCGAGCGACGCCGAACCCCTCCTCGTCCGCGGAAAGACACTGCAAAAGCTGAATCGTCCGGACGCTGCCGTCGCCGCGTTCAATGCCGCCCTACGCCTGACGCCCGACGACCCGAACGCATGGTACGGGCTGGCGTTCGCCTATGCGGCCCTGGGCGACGAGACCGAGTCGCGAGGCGCCTATGCGAAGCTCGAAATGCTCGACGAGACGATGGCGGCAGACCTCAAAGTCCGGCTAGGTCGGTCGCGAATGCCCGAGTGAGGCGCCGTGTTGTCACGGCATGCTTGCTCGGGGCACAACGTGCAGGTGCGCTCAAGAAGGAGGGAATCGTGACAAGGCTCTACTACGCAGTTGTGCTTGTGATCGCGACGGCGCCGCTGGCCTATGCCAACGATTTCCCGACCCGAGCACGCGTCGAGTTTGTGCTCGACTGCATGCGCTCGAGCAAGGCGCCGCCGCAGGAGTCGATGTACAAGTGCTCATGCGCGATCGACGAAATCGCAAATAAGGTCGACTATGCCACGTGGGTCGACCTATCGACGGTTGCCAATGCGACCACGATCGCGGGCGAACGCGGCGGTGTCATGCGCGACTTGAAGGACGGGCGCAAGATCATCATTTCTTTCCGCGAGCTTCAGGCCGATGCCAAGAAGCGCTGTTTCCTCAACGAGTGATCGCAAGGCGGCGACGGCGGCGCTGCGCTCCCCGGCGGTCCGTCGGCTAGGACGTCGCGCTTGCCGCAATGCGCGTGTGGCTGCGTGCGCAGCGCTCGCATGGTCGTTAGGCGCCTGGGCGGAGCCGCCCGACCTGCGCGATTTCGAGGTCGAGAACCCCGCACCCGGCGTGTATGTTCACTATGGCGCCCAAAGCGAAATGTCTGCTGCCAACGAAGGAGACGTCGCCAATCTCGGTTTCGTCGTCGGCGCAACATGCGTCGCTGTCATCGATACGGGCGGAACCTACGCGGTCGGACGCGCTTTGCGACTCGCGATCCGTCGCGTGACCTCCGTGCCGGTGTGCTACGTCATCAACACGCATGTCCACCCCGATCACGTGTTCGGCAATCAGGCATTTGTCGAAGACAAGCCCGAATTCGTCGGCCATGCTCGACTCACCGAAGCCATGCGGCGACGCGGACCCAACTATCTGCATGCGTTGCTGCGAGATCTTGGCGATTCAGCGCAAGGCAGCACGCTCGTGTTACCGACGTTGACCGTGGCAGAGACCGGGCGGCTCGAGCTGGGTGGCCGAAGCTTGGATTTGCGTGCATGGCCAACCGCCCACACCGACGCGGATCTCACGGTCGTGGACGAGACGAGCGGAACGCTCTGGCTCGGTGACCTGCTGTTTGTCGGACATCTTCCCGTCGTCGACGGCAGTCTCCGCGGCTTCATCGCCGCAATCGACGAACTCAAGAGAGTACCGGCACAGCACGCTGTTCCCGGGCATGGTCGAGCCGACGCTTGGCCCGCGGCGATTGTGCGCGAGGAGCAGTACCTCAAACGACTCTTCCGCGACGTCCGGGCAACGCTAGCCGCGAGGAAACCGATGGCCGAGGCCATTGAAACGGTCGGCTGCGACAACGCGGACTATTGGCTGCTCGTCGATCAGTTCCACAAGCGCAATGTCAGCGCCGCGTATGCCGAGCTCGAGTGGGACCAGTAAAGATTTGGCTGGCGAGCGGCTCAGGCATACAATCTCCCGAAGACGCGGCTGCAGCCGACAGACCCCCCGACATGACTTCCCGAATCCTATCTGCTGGCGTGGCGATCTGGTTCGCACTGTCGGGCGCGGCATGGGCTCAGAATGTCGATCCCGAGGCGAGCGCGATCTGGCAAAAGGTGCGCGCCGACTTGTTCTCCGGGATGGCAATCGGAGCGGGCGATAACGTCATCGCGCTGGAGACCCCAAAGAGGGCTGAGGATGCGGCGGTCGTTCCGATCGCGATCCGCGCGCAATTTCCCCAGAGCGCGGAATCGGTACATCGAGAAGGTCTGGCTGATCATCGACAACAATCCGTCCCCAATCGCCGCGGTCTTCCATTTCACACCGGAGAGCGGGCGCGCCGACATCGAAACCCGGATTCGTGTCGAACAGTACAGCCACATACGCGCGATCGCGCTTACCAATGACGGCCAGCTGCACATGGCCACCAACTACATCAAGGCATCGGGCGGCTGTTCCGCCCCTTCGAGCAAGGATGCGGTCGCCGCCAGGGCGACTCTTGGCAAGATGCGACTGCGCGTCGACGATTCTGTCGAGGGCAGGCCGGCCTGCGCTCGCTCAGCTGATGATCAGCCATCCGAACGATTCGGGGCTGGCCATGGATCAACTGACACGCCTCTACGCACCCCCGCATTTCGTGCGTAGTATTGAGGTCCGTTACGAGGACAAGGTCGTGCTCAGCGCCGATGTGGACTTTTCGATCAGCGAGAATCCGAACTTTCGGTTCTACTTCATCCCCGGCAAGGGTCAAGAGCTCGATGTCAACGTCGTCGACAATCAGGATCTTAGATTTGCCACGCGCGTGAGGCTTGATCCGACCCGCGTCGGCGCGGTTTCCACTCCGCGTTGAGGACCGGCGCTCGCAAGGAGACTCATTGCAGGAGAGGCAGGCCGCATCTCCGGGATATTGGAGTACGTTGTAGCAGTGCACGCTTTCATCGCTGTCGTTCAAAGAGGAGGCGGACGTGGATGTTCGTGCTGCGGTAGCTTATAGCGCGGGTGCACCGTTGGTGGTGGAGACGGTGCAGCTGGACGGACCCAAGGCCGGCGAGGTATTGGTCGAAATCAAGGCGACCGGTATTTGTCACACCGACGAATTCACCCGCTCGGGCGCTGATCCCGAGGGCCTGTTTCCGGCGATCCTGGGTCACGAGGGCGCCGGTATCGTCGTCGACGTCGGGCCGGGAGTGACGAGCGTCAAGAAGGGTGACCATGTCATCCCGCTCTACACGCCAGAGTGCCGGCAATGCAAGTCCTGCCTGTCGCGCAAGACCAATCTCTGCACGGCGATTCGTGCGACTCAAGGCAAGGGCGTGATGCCGGACGGCACCAGCCGCTTTTCGCTCAACGGCAAATCCATGTACCACTACATGGGCTGTTCGACCTTTGCCAACTTTACGGTCCTGCCCGAAATCGCGGTTGCAAAGATCCGCGAGGATGCGCCGTTCGAGAAGGTCTGCTACATCGGCTGCGGCGTGACCACCGGAATCGGGGCGGTGATCAACACCGCGAAGGTCGAACCCGGCGCCAACGTCGTCGTGTTCGGCCTGGGTGGCATCGGGCTCAATGTGGTGCAAGGCGCGCGCATGGCTGGCGCCAACATGATCGTAGGCGTCGACCTCAATCCTGCGCGCGAGATGCTTGCGCGCAAGTTCGGCGTGACGCACTTCGTCAACCCGAAGGAGGTGAAGGGCGATCTGGTCCCATACCTGGTCGACCTCACCGCTGGCGGCGCAGACTACAGTTTCGAATGCATTGGCAACGTTGACGTCATGCGACAGGCGCTCGAATGCTGCCATCGCGGTTGGGGAGTCTCCGTGATCATCGGCGTGGCCGGTTCGGGACAGGAGATACGTACTCGCCCCTTCCAGCTGGTGACAGGCCGCGTCTGGAAAGGCACCGCTTTCGGCGGCGCTCGTGGCCGTACCGATGTGCCGAAGATCGTCGATTGGTACATGTCGGGGAAGATCAATATCGACGACCTGATCACCCACGTGCTTCCGCTCGCTCGAATCAACGAGGGCTTCGAGCTCATGCACGAGGGCAAATCGATCAGGGCGGTGGTCACCTACTGATGCAACGGGTTCGTTTGAATTTTCGGAGGCACAGGTAGACGTGCAGTTGTTAGATCCACGAGCCGGGCAGTAAGGCGCGTGTCGGCTGTTATCTTGATAGAGGAGGAACTGGCAATGGCAACATCCATTCATCCAGGCGTCGATCAGGGACTCAAAGCTGGGGCCGCGAACTTCGCGGGCGGTACCCTATCCTGCAAGTGTCCCGACAAGAAGGTTACCGTGTCGATCAAGGGTCAGGCTGCGCACAATCACGTGTGCGGTTGTACGAAGTGCTGGAAGCCCGCCGGAGCGCTGTTTGCGCAAATAGCGGTTACACCGCGCGAAAATCTCAAAGTGACCGCGAATGAGGACAAGCTGAAGGTCGTCGACCCAAGCGCTACGATCAAGCGCTACGCCTGCACGGGCTGTGGTGTCCACATGTATGGGCGCATCGACAACACGGGTCATCCGCTTTACGGGGTGGATTTCTTCCATACCGAGTTGTCTCCGGAGCAGGGCTGGGCGCCGCCGGAGTTCGCTGCGTTTGTGTCGTCCATCATCGAATCGGGGGCCGATCCCGCGAAGATGGGCGCAGTCAGGAGCAGGCTGAAGGAACTTCGCCTGGAGCCCTACGATTGCCTCTCGCCGCCGCTCATGGACATGATTGCGACGCATACCGCGAAAACCAAGGGAACGCTCTACCACGCCTAGCGCTTCTGTCGAGGTAACGGCACGGGCGGACAGGACGAAGTCGCGAGTCCGAGATCACACGGAGGGCGAGCGCAACTGAACGCGCCCGACCCTCCGTAGTTATTCCGAAGCGTTTGGACGCGCGAGCTGCCTGCTCCTGGATATGACCGTCAAAACACTGTCCGAGAACAAGTGCTTCGGCGGCGTGCAGGGAACCTACACGCACGATTCGGCCGAAACGCAATGTGCCATGCGATTCGGGGTGTTCCTTCCGCCGCAGACGTCGACCCGTCGGGTGCCGCTGCTCTATTGGCTCTCGGGTCTGACCTGCACCGAGGAGAACTTCATCGTCAAAGCCGGTGCTCAACGCGTCGCCGCCGAGCTTGGTTTGGCGATCGTCGTGCTAGATACGAGTCCACGCGGCCTGAATATTCCTGGCGACGCAGAAAACTACGACTTTGGTGTCGGCGCCGGTTTCTATGTCGACGCTACCAAGGCACCGTGGACCCGCGGATATCGCATGTATTCGTACGTCGCCAAGGAATTGCCCCAGGCCATTGCCGCAACGTTCCCCATCGACGCGTCGCGTGCCGGCATCTTTGGACATTCCATGGGAGGGCATGGTGCGTTGACGATTGCCCTAAAGAATCCGGAATCGTACCGATCCGTCTCGGCGTTTGCACCCATATGCTCGCCGATGCGCTGTCCCTGGGGTGAAAAGGCGCTCACCGGCTATCTCGGCCACGACCGTACACGATGGCGCGAATACGATACGACGGCACTGCTCGAAGAGCGTGGATGGAAGGGGCCGGGGATTCTTGTCGACCAAGGTACCAAGGACCAGTTCCTGGCAACCCAGCTCAACCCTGAGCTGCTTCGGGAAGCCTGTACCCGGCTCGGCGTCCCGCTCGAGTTGCGGATGCAGGACGGCTACGATCACAGCTATTTCTTCATCGCCACCTTCATCGAGGATCACCTCCGGTTCCACGCCCGGCACCTTTGAACATGCAATAGCCTGTGAGTGCGTACCATGCTGCGACCTGCCGTTGCGCACGATCAAAGCGTCGTTCACACTCAGGAACCTGGATCGTATTTCGATCAAGGCTCGAAGGACACAACGAACGAAACTGATGAAACGCCCAGGAACCCGTGAGCCGTGGCTTCGTCGTCAAGGCGCCTGCGCAGCATGCACCGTTGGGCTCATGACGGCTTCGGCGGCCGCGCAAGTGCCCGAGCGCCTCGATCCGGTGGTCGTTACCGCGACCCGCAGCGAGCAGCGCGCATTCGATTTGCCGGTCGCCATCGACGTGATCGACGCGGCGCAGATCCAGCAGAACCAGCTGCAGGTCAACCTGTCGGAATCGCTGGCGCGCGTGCCCGGTATCGTCGCGCAAAGTCGCTGGAACTATGCGCAGGACATAATGCTGTCGATCCGCGGTTTCGGCGCACGCGCCAACTTCGGGGTGCGTGGCATCCGGCTCTATCAGGACGGGATCCCGGCGACGATGCCCGACGGGCAAGGCCAGACCAGCGCTTTCAGCCTGGCTTCGGCCAAGCGCATCGAGGTCCTGCGCGGCCCGTTCTCCACGCTCTATGGCAATGCCGCCGGTGGCGTGGTCTCGATATTCACCGAAGATGGTCCCGATCCGCCGATGGCGCAGGCGCAGGTCGTTGGCGGCAGCTATGGAACGTGGAATTCAATCTTCAAGTTCGGAGGCTCGACGCCGACGGCAAATTACATCGTTGCCGGAAACGCATTTCAGACCGACGGCTACCGCGAGCACAGCGTGGCCAGCCGCGATCTCGCCAACGCCAAGGTTCGGTTCGATCTCGGAGAAGACACCAAGCTCACGGTCATCGGCAATTCGTTCTATCAGCCCGACGCACAAGACCCGCTGGGCCTCACCAAGGCACAGTGGTACGCCGACCCACGTCAGGCCGATCCTGCGGCGACCTTGTTCAACACCCGCAAGACCGTCAATCAGCAACAAGGCGGAGCGACGCTCGAGCAGCGATTGTCACCCAATACGGTGATGCGCGTCACCGGCTACGGTGGATCGCGTCTGGTGCGTCAATATCTGGCGCTTAGCGGGATAGGAGCGACTTCTTCCGGTGGCGTCACCGATTTGAGCGGCGACTTCTGGGGGATCGACGCGCGCGTTACGAGCGAATACTCGCTGGCCGGCGGACCGCTGCTGCTCACCGCGGGCGTCGCCTATGACACCCAGCATCAGGCACGCAAGGGCTTCGTCAACAACAACGGGGCGCTGGGCGACCTGCGTCGCGACGAGGACGACTACGTCAGCGACAACGACGCGTACGTCCAGGCCGAATGGTCACTGGCGTCGGTTTCCTTCCTCGCCGGCCTGCGCTACACCGACGTGCGCTTCAAATCCCAGGACCACTACATCACCGCCCAGAATCCCGACGACAGCGGCAGCGTTAGCTACAGTCACCCGAGCCCGGTAGTCGGTGCGGTCTGGCACGCTACCGACGATCTGAACGTCTACGCCAACTATGGGGTCGGCTTCGAGACGCCGAGCTTCATCGAACTCGCCTATCGAACCGTAGGGACGGGACTGAATTTCGCGTTGCAGCCGGCGATCAGCAAGTCGGCTGAAATCGGCATCAAGGCACGGATTCAGCAGCAACAACGACTCAACGTGTCTGCATTCTGGATCAACACGGACGATGAACTCGTCATCGACACCGCGACGGGTGGGCGCACGACTTACACCAACGCTGCCAAGACCCGCAGGCGGGGTGCTGAAGCGGAATGGGAGGCGGTGATTGGCAACGGGTTCACCGCCTACGCGTCCTTTACCTACCTGCTGGCGGAATTCGCCGCTGCGGCAACGACTGGCTCGCCACCTCAGATCATTCCGGAGGGAGCGCGACTGCCCGGCATACCCACTACCAGCGCCTACGCTGAACTGGCATGGACACGCCCCGACTGGTACGGATTCTCGACTGCGGTCGAGGTCCAGTACGCCGGAAAGGTATACGTCAATGACCGCAACACCGATTATGCCCCGTCATACACGGTCGCCAACATTCGCGCCGGATTTCAGCAGCGCGCCGGGCAGTGGACCTTTACCGAATTCGCCCGGCTCAACAACATTACCGGGCGCAACTACTCCGGCACCGTGATCGTCGGCGACACCAACGGTCGCTATTTCGAACCTTCCGCAGAGCGCAATTTCGTAGTGGGCGTAACCGCCAATGTCCGTTTCTGATCCGCCGGCGCGCTACAGCACCACTGCGATCGTGCTGCACTGGGTTATCGCACTTGCCGTGATCGGGCAAGTCGTGCTGGGATGGTCGATGCAGGACATCCCGAAGGTTCCGGTCGGTGCGCGCGCCAACGCGTTCAATCTGCACAAGTCCATCGGCATGACCATCCTGGTGCTCATGGCGATCCGGCTCGCCTGGCGCGCGTCACATCATCCCCCGGTTCTCCCACCCATGCCAGCCTGGCAGGTCCGCGCGGCGCGCATCAACCATTGGCTGCTTTACGCGTGCCTGCTGGTTCAACCGCTTACCGGTTACCTCGGTTCCGCGGTCAGCGGCTATCCCGTGCGCTACTTCGGCCTGCTGCTGCCGGCGTGGACGGCGAAAAATGAAGCGCTCAAGGACCTGCTGAGCGTGGTGCACCTGGTCAACAGCTGGATACTGGTGTGCGCGATCGCGCTGCACGTTGGCGCCGCGCTCAAGCACCACTTCATCGATCGCGACGGTCTGCTGCGCCGAATGTGGGTGACGCCCGCGCGCTGAGCCAGGTGCCGGGCCCAGCTCATTTGGCCTGCTTGTTGCCTGCGTCCTCCAGCAACGCCACCGTGTCGCTGAAGTTGCCCTCGCGCGCGATATCCAGCGCGCTCTTTCCGCGGTCGTCCCTGGGACTGGTCCTAGCGCCGGCGGCGAGCAGCGCCTTCGCCGTGTCTGTCTTGCCGTATCCGGCAGCCCACATCAGCGCGGTCAAGTCGTGCGCGTAGACAGCATTCGGGTCGACGCCGGCACCGAGCAGCAGCAGCACGATCTCGGTGTTGCCCTGGCCCGCAGCATAGGTCATCGCCGTTTTCTGCACGCGGTCGACCGCATTGACCTCCGCGCCCTTGGCGATGAGGCGCTTGGTCACATCGGCCATGCCCGCGTGCACCGCGGCCATCAGGGGCGTGACGCCGTTGACCGCCGCGAGGCTGACGTCGGTGCCGGCGTCGATCATGCGCAGCGCGAGCGCCGGGCGGTCGTTCTTGAGCGCGATGAGGAGCACGGTCTCACCCAGCCGATTGCGCGCGTTGACCGCAGCGCCCTCGGACAGCGCGCGAGCGACGCCTGCTTCGTCGCCGGCGCGCGCGGCCGCCAGCATGCGCGCGTTCACGCTGAGGTCCTCGCACCAGGCGCTGGTCACCAACAGGATCGCCAGAACCATGCCGGGCAGCCTGCGGCGCAGCAATCGCGGGATCGTCATTAATCCTTCGTCGGGCAGTTGAGCGCAGTCGCGTCGACCCATCTTTGTGCGGGACTCGCGACCTTCGTTTGCATTCGTTTTCAAATAGGAATATAACGCTTTTCAACCGATGCCGGCATTGTCGGCGCTGCCGTCGCAACAAGTGTTTCAATAAAAAGACTGAGGAGGATTCCATGCTGAACAATTCCGGGCAAATCGTTAGGCTTGCCGTCGCCACGGCATTTGCATGTGCAGCCGCGGGGACTTCGTTCGCGCAGGAAGTCGCGGGGAGCGCGACGACGACCGCGAGCCCGATGTCGTCGAACCTGGTGCCTGTCACACAGGGCATGCTCGACGCTGCGGGTGGCGACACCAAGAACTGGATCCACGCAAACGGAAGCTACGACAACGCGCGCTTCTACGCGGGCAACCAGATCAATACGACCAACGTCGGCAAGCTCAAGCCGGCATTCGTGTTCCAGACGGCGGTGCTCGAGTCGATGGAGACGGCGCCGATCGTCGTCAACGGCGTGATGTTCCTGACCACTTCGTTCAACCACGTGTACGCGATCGATGCGACGACCGGCGTCGAGTTCTGGCACTACAAACACAAGCTGGGTCCGATCGTCACGGTGTGTTGCGGAAACAACAACCGCGGTGTCGCCGTTTCCGAGGGCAAGCTGTTCATGGGAACGATCGATGCCAAGCTGGTGGCGCTCGATGCCAAGACCGGCAATCTCCTGTGGTCGACGCAGATCGCCGACCCGGAAAAGGGCTATTCGGAAACGATGGCGCCGGCCTACGTCGACGGCAAAGTGATCATCGGCACCAACGGCGGCGAGTACGGCATACGCGGCTTCGTCAAGGCCTTCGATGCCAACGACGGCAAGCTGCTTTGGACCTTCTACACCATTCCCGAGTCGGGACAGGAAGGCGTCTGGGCGGTCAACGACGCAACCGGCCGGAACATGCACCGCGACATCGCGGCGGAGAAGGCTGCACTTGCAAAGGGCGGTGGTTTCTTTGCGCAGCTCGGCGGAGGTGTATGGATGACGCCCGCCATCGACAAGAAGACACGCACCCTGTTCTTCGTGGTCGGCAATCCTTCGCCCGATTTGTACGGCGCGATCCGGCCGGGTGACAACCTTTACACCGACTCGATCGTCGCGATCGACCTCGACCATGGCACGTACAAGTGGCACTTCCAGTACATCGCCCACGACGTGTGGGACCTCGATGCGGTCAGCCCACCGATCCTGACGCAGGCCAAGGACAAGGACGGGAAGGTGGTCGACGTGGTCATCCACGGCGGCAAGACCGGTCACATCTATGTGCACGAGCGCAACACCGGCAAGCTGATCCGGTTCTCGGAGGCGATGATCCCGCAGGAAAACATGTGGGTGCTACCGACCAAGGATGGCGCGCGCATGCTGCCGGGCGCCAACGGCGGCGTCGAATGGTCGCCGATGTCGGTCAATCCGAAGCTGCGTCTCGCGTACGCCGCGAACCTGCACCAGCCGATGACTTATCACGTCGAGGATGCCGCCTACCCGGGGGGCAAGCTGTGGCTGGGCGGGGCGTTCAAGACGATCCCCGGTGAAGAGCAGTGGGGACATCTGGTCGCGGTCAATCTCGACACCGGCAAGGTCGCCTGGGGTGTCAAGACGCCGCAACCGCTGATCGGGGGCACGCTGGCCACCGCCGGCAACCTTGTCTTCAATGGAGAAGCGAACGGCTGGTTCAAGGCTTTCGACGCCGCCAACGGCAAGGAATTGTGGAAGTACAACTGCGGCGCTGGTGTCAACGCCCCCGCGGTGTCGTACATGGTGGGCGGCAAGCAATACGTTGCGGTGGGTGCGGGCGGCAACAACCAGATCGACTCCAAGCGTGGCAATAGCGTGTTCGTGTTTGCGCTTCCCTAGCCGTTCTGCATTGAACCAGCGCGGCCGCCCATCGCGGGCGGCCGCGTTTTATTTTGCCTACGCAATCTCACTGCCGCATGTCCAAACGACCGTCCGCCTGGATCGCACTGTTCGCCTTCGCCGCGGCCAGTGGCGCGGTCGCGCAAACCGACGCGGCAAAGATGGCTGCGACGCGTGAGAAGGCGCAAGTCTGCTTTGGCTGTCATGGCGCCGATGGCAATTCGCAGAACCCGGACTATCCGGTTCTCGCGGGGCAGAGCTGGCGATACATCTATATCGAACTCATGGATTTCAAGGCAGGGCGGCGCAGCGACCCGCAAATGTCACCCATGGTCGCCGATCTATCGCGCGATGACATGATCGATCTCGGCAATTTCTTCGCGGCGCAAAAGCAGCTTCCGATCAAGTTCACGCCCGATGCGGCCAAGATCGACGCGGGCCGCAAGACCTCCGACGCCGTACTGTGCCCCATGTGCCACCTCGGCGGCTTCGTCGGACAGAACGAAATCCCGCGCGTTGCTGGACAGTATCCGCAATACATCAAGAAGCAGCTCGAGGATTTCAAGGCAAAGCGGCGTACCAACGACGCTGGCAACATGACCAGCGTCGCCGCCACGCTTTCCGATTCGGACATCGAGAATCTCTCTCAGTACATCGCCAATCTGTACTGACGGGTGCGCGGCGGTCCGGGTGTGCGCCCGGACCGCATGCCCAGTTTGCACGGATGTGGCGTCGTGCATTGCCGATGCCTGCGTCGCAGAGTATCCTACGATTGCCGTCGCCGAGAACGCAACGCCGCAGCATCCGCGCCTCACAAGGCCGCGCCGGCATTCATTCGATGGAGGATTCCCGTGTCCGTATCGTTGTCACTTTCCGTCAACGGCAAGCCAGTGACCGCCGATGTCGATCCGCGCACACTGCTCGTCGATTTCATCCGCAACAACCTCGCCTTGACCGGCACGCACGTCGGTTGCGACACCGGCCAGTGCGGCGCCTGCACCGTGCTCATCGACGGTAACGCGGTCAAGGCGTGCACGATCCTCGCGGCGCAGGCGAATGGCGTCGAAGATCACGACCATCGAAGGTCTCGCCGCAGCCAATGGCGAACTGCATCCGATGCAGGCGGCGTTCAAGGACTGCCACGGACTGCAGTGCGGCTTCTGCACGCCGGGCATGGTGATGTCGGCGATCGATCTGGTCGCAGCGCCATCCCAATGCCGACGAAGCCACGATACGCGCGCGAGCTCGAAGGCAATCTGTGCCGCTGCACCGGCTACCAGAACATCGTCAAGGCGGTGCAGCAGGGCGCCGCCGCCATGCGGAGATAGACCATGGGCACCAATGAACTCTCACAGTATCGGGCAATCGGTCCGCCGCAAGGAGGACTATCGCTTTCTCACGGGTGCGGACAGTACACCGACGACGTCAATCCCGCACACCACACGCACGCCTATTTCCTGCGTTCTCCGCACGCACACGCGCAAGATCCGCAAAATCGACACTGCCAAGGCCAAGGCCGCGCCAGGCGTCAGTCGCGATTTATACCGGCGACGACCTGACCGGCGTCAACGGTCTGCCTTGCGGATGGCTGATCACCGGCACCGACGGACAGCCGATGAAGGAGCCGCCGCACCGGGTGCTGGCGCAAGGGCAAGGTGCTGCTACGTCGGCGACGCGGTGGCGATGGTGATCGCCGAAACGCCGGATCAGGCCAAGGACGCCGCCGAATTGATCGACGTCGACTACGAAGTGCTGCCGGCGGTCGTCAATCCGGTCGACGCGCTCAAACCCGGCGCGCCGCAGATCCATGACGGCGCGCCCGGCAACAAGTGCTACACGTGGGCGCTCGGCGACAAGGCCGCGGTCGATGCCGCGTTCGCCATGGCGCGCGCACGTCACCAAGCTCGACATCGTCAACAACCGACTCATCCCGAACGCGATCGAGCCGCGCGCGGCGGTGGCGAGCTACAGCCGCGCCGACGACAGCTACACGCTCTACGTCACCAGCCAGAATCCGCACGTCGAGCGACTGCTGATGACGGCGTTCGTGCTCGGGCTGCCGGAGACCAAGGTGCGCGTGATCGCGCCCGACGTCGGCGGCGGGTTCGGTTCGAAGATCTATCTCTATCCGGAAGAGACGGCAATGGTGTGGGCGTCCAAGCACGTCAATCGCCCGATCAAGTGGACCGCCGAGCGCAGCGAATCGTTTCTCTCCGACGCGCATGGCCGCGACCACGTGACGCACGCCGAGCTGGCGCTGGACAAGGACGGCAAAGTTTCTGGCGATGCGCGTGCAGACGACGGCGGCGATGGGCGCGTACCTGTCGACGTTCGCCTCGTGCATTCCGACCATCCTCTACGCGACACTGCTCGCCGGGCAGTACACGACCCCGGCGATTTATTGCGAAGTGACGGCGGTGTTCACGAACACCGCGCCGGTCGATGCCTATCGCGGCGCGGGGCGGCCCGAGGCGACCTACGTCGTCGAGCGCCTGGTGCACGCTGCCGCGGCGGAGATGGGCATCGCGCAGGACGAGATCCGCCGCCGCAACTTCATCCGCAAGTTTCCCGTACCAGACACCGGTCGCGCTACTCTACGACACCGGCGATTACGACGCGTGCCTCGACGAGGCGATGAAGCATCGCCGACGTCGAAGGGCTTCGCGGCGCGCAAGGCCGAGGCGGCGAAACGCGGCAAGCTGCGCGGCCTCGGCTACTCGTCCTACATCGAGGCCTGCGGCATCGCGCCATCGAACATCGCCGGCGCGCTGGCGCGCGCGCGGGACTGTTCGAGGCCGGCGAGGTGCGCGTCAATCCCGACCGGTGGCGTCACCGTGTTCACCGGCTCGCACAGCCATGGACAGGGTCACGAGACGACGTTCTCGCAGGTGGTCGCGAGCCGGCTCGGCATTCCCGATCGAGAACGTCGAGATCGTTCACGGCGACACCGGACGCATTCCGTTCGGCATGGGCACCTACGGTTCGCGCTCGCTCGCCGTCGGCGGCACGGCGATCATCAAGGCGCTCGACAAGGTCATCGCCAAGGGCAAGAAGATCGCCGCGCACCTGCTCGAAGCGGCGGAAGCCGACATCGAGTTCAAGGACGGCAAGTTCACCGTCGCCGGCACCGACCGCAGCAAGGCCTTCGCGCGAAGTCGCGCTCGACGGCCTACGTGCCGCACAACTACCCGCTCGACAAGCTGGAGCCGGGGCTCGACGAGACGGCGTTCTACGACCCCACCAACTTCACGTTCCCCGCCGGCACGCACATCTGCGAAGTCGAAATCGACCCGGAGACGGGCGTCGTCGACAGTCGTGAATTTCGCGGCATGCGACGATTTCGGCAACATCATCAATCCGATGATCGTCGAAGGCCAGGTGCACGGCGGCCTGGCGCAGGGCATCGGCCAGGCGCTGCTCGAGCGCTGCGTCTACGACAAGGACAGCGGGCAGTTGCTCACCGGCAGCTACATGGACTACGCCATGCCGCGCGCGGACGATTTGCCCGACGTTCAAGGTCGCCACCAAGGTCACGCCGTGCACGCACAATCCGCTCGGCGCCAAGGGTTGCGGCGAAGCCGGCGCTATCGGCTCGCCGCCGGCGCTGATGAACGCGGTACACGACGCGCTGGGGGCGGTCGGCGTCAAATACATCGACATGCCGGCGTCGCCGCATCGCGTGTGGCAGGCGATCCAGTCGGCGAAGCCCTGAGCGGGAGGGACGAACATGTACGCATTCGAATATCAGCGGGCGAAATCGGTCGCCGACGCGGCTGTCTGCGCTCTCCAAGAGCGGCGGCAAGGCGCTCGCCGGTGGACAGAGCCTCGTTGGCGCGATGAAACTGCGGCTCGCCAATCCCGGCACGGTCGTCGATCTTGGCGGCATCGCCGAATTGAAGGGCATCAGCAAAGAGGGCGACGCATTGGTCATAGGTGCGATGACTACGCACGCCGAAGTCGCGGCATCGGCCGCGGTGAAGCAGGCGATACCCGCCCTCGCGACCGTCGCGGAGGGCATCGGCGATCGTCAGGTGCGCAATCGCGGCACGCTCGGGGGCTCGCTCGCCAACAACGATCCCGCGGCGGATTACCCGGCGGCGGTACTCGGCCTGGGTGCAACTGTGCAGACCAACAAGCGCAAGATCGCCGCGGACGATTTCTTCAAAGGCATGTACGAGACTGCGCTGGGCGCCGACGAGATCATCACTGCGGTGAGTTTTCCGATTCCGAAAAAAGCGGCCTACATGAAGTTTCCGCAACCGGCGTCGCGCTTCGCGCTGGTCGGTGTGTTCGTGGCGCAGACTACGGGTGGCGTGCGTGTCGCGGTCACCGGCGCCGCCCCGCAGGTACATCGGTCGACCGCGATCGAGGGCGCGCTCGCGAAGACCTTTACCGCAGACGCCGCGAAAGCGGTCAAGATCCCAGCCGATCATCTCAACAGCGACCTGCACGGATCGGCGGAGTACCGCGCGCACCTGGTCTCGGTCATGGCGGGGAGGGCGGTCGCCGCCGCAGGCTAGCTGGAATTCGGGGTGTCTGCGCTCGCGCCGCGACGCGGCGCCTCGAAAGCCGCATCGGTCGCGCTTATCGCCATCTGCCAGCTCGCGGCGATGGCATTGTGGTTTTCGGCGTCGGCCATCGTTCCCGCGCTGGCGGCAGAGTTCGGCTTGTCGAGCTTTGCCCAGGCGACGCTCACCAGTGCCGTGCAGGCGGGGTTCGTTGTCGGGTGCCTTGCAAGCGCGTTGCTTGGGCTCGCCGACCGCATCGACCCGCGCTACTTCTTTGCGGTCTGTGCATTCATCGGCGCTTTGGCCAACGCGCTGCTGCTTGCCGTCGATCCCACGTCGATCGCTGCGCCGCTGCTGCGATTCCTGACCGGCGTGTGCATGGCGGGCGTGTACCCGGTCGGAATGAAGCTGGCCGCGAGCTGGGCGACCGACGACATGGGTCTGATGGTCGGATTGCTTGTCGGAGCGCTGACCCTCGGCTCGGCCACGCCGCAGCTGTTCAGCGCGTTCGGTGGTGTCGACTGGCGCGCGACATTGATCGCCGCGTCCATCAGTGCATTTGCCGCCTCTGTCTTGATCTTGCTCGTCAAGGTCGGTCCGAATCGCAGGCCCGCGCTCGGCTTCGACCCACACCTCGTCCTGTCGGCGTGGCGCGACGTACCGTTGCGCCTGGCCAACCTCGGGTACCTCGGACACATGTGGGAGCTCTACGCGATGTGGGCGTGGATCGGCGCCTTTCTCGCGGCGAGCTTCGGCCTGACGATGCCGCACGAGAGTGCGACGTTTTCGGCCCGGATCGTCGCGTTCGCCACCATCGGCGCCGGTGCGGTGGGGGCGGTGGTAGCCGGCCTCGTGGCCGACCGCGTTGGTCGCACCGTCGTGACGATTGCCGCGATGGCGATCAGCGGCACGTGCGCCGCGACGATCGGGTTGCTCTACGGTGGAGGAACCTGGGCGCTCACGGCCGTGTGCATCGTCTGGGGGATCACCATCGTCGCCGATTCGGCGCAGTTTTCCGCGTCGATCGCCGAGCTTGCGCCGCCACCTTGGGTCGGGACCATGCTCACGCTGCAGACTGCGCTCGGCTTCACGCTGACGCTGGTCACGATTCACCTGATGCCCTACCTCGTCATCGCTCTTGGCTGGCGCTACGCGTTCGTGCCGCTCGCGATCGGACCGGTATTTGGCATCGTCGCCATGGCGCGGCTGCGGGCTCATCCGCGTTCGGTGCAGCTCGCGCGCGGCCGGCGGTGAACGGTCGCGTCGGCACCCTTGATACACCCGGTGCACTCGGTGTACCCTGACTGCCCCGCGCTGCTCGCGTCCGGTGCATCGTCGGACGCAAATCTTCTGAGGAGAACAACATGGCATACCACCTCGAAGGACGTTTGCTCGAAGTCTGCAACTGCCGCGTGCTTTGCCCGTGCTGGATAGGAGAGGATCCGGATTTCGGCACCTGTGACACGATCGTCGCCTGGCATTTCGACAAGGGAAAGATCGACGGCGTCGACGTCGCAGGCCACACTATTGCAGTGATTGCGCACGTGCCCGGCAATATCCTGCAGGGAAACTGGCGCGCTGCGGTCTATGTCGACGACAAGGCATCCGCGCAGCAGAAGGACGCCATCCTCAACGTCTACACCGGCAAGCTCGGCGGCCCGGTCGGCGAGCTGGCCAAGCTCATCGGGGAAGTCGTCTCGGTCGACAGCGTGCCCATCACCTTCGACGTGCAGGGTGCCAAGGGAACGCTGAAAGTCGGCGACGCCGGCTATGCCGAGCTCGAGCCCTACAAGAGCGCTTCCGGTCACACGACCACGCTCACCGACACCGTTTTCTCCACCGTTCCCGGCGCCCCGGTTTTTGTCGGGAAGTCGCCCCGCTATCGCTCGAAGAACGACAAGCTGGGCATCAACCTGGACATGAAGGATCACAACGCGCTGCAAAGCACCTTCGTTTTCGACGCGTGATGCTCAGCGTGGTTCGGCGCGAATGACCGGCAGCGTTCGCGTGTGATTCATGGCTGCTCCGGTCGCCGATGCAGCGCGCGATGAAGTCGATCGCGCGAACCGCGGGGAACGCCGCGTGGTGTTCCGCTCGCTCTTCGGCGGGTTGATCGTATCGGCCTGGCTCACGCTCTGGCTATGGTCTGCCAGCCCGTATGGGCGATTCCTCGATCACGGCGCTTGGGCCGATGCAGGGGTTTTTGCCGCGCTATGTCGATCCTTTCCCGGGGGCTCGCTGATATTGCCGGCACTTTTGCACATGGTCGCCTGGGCGCTCATGATCGCCGCGATGATGCTGCCGACGACGCTGCCGATTCTCGAAATGTTTCGTCGTATCGTCATCGGACGGACGGACCGGAACCGCCTCCTTGTGCTGGTGATCCTGGGGTACCTGGTGGCGTGGCTGGGCTTCGGCCTGCTCGCGCACGCGCTCGACGAGCTGCTGCACGCAGTCGCTGAAAATGTTCCGTGGCTCGTCACCCACGGTTGGACGGTCGGCGCAGTCGTAGTAGGAACCGCCGGCGTCTTCCAGTTCAGCGCACTCAAGTACCGCTGCCTCGATAAATGTCACACGCCCTTCGGCTTCATCGTGGAGCGCTGGCGGGGACAGGCACCGTCCCGGGAGGCGTTGCGACTCGGGCTCGATCATGGCGTGTTCTGCATCGGCTGCTGCTGGGCGTTGATGCTGCTGATGTTCGTCGTCGGTATGGCGAGCATCGGCTGGATGCTGGCGCTGGCCGCTGTCATGGCAGCGGAGAAGAATCTTCCGGGTGGCAAACGTTTGCGTACACCGTTGGGAGCCGCGCTGATCGCGTGGGCAGGCGCGATCGTCGCAGTCAACGTGGGATGGATCGGCAGCTAGCGATCTACCCGCGCGCATCGCCTGGGCCTTTGACTTCGACGGCTAACAAGGAATATCGGCCGGCCCCCGCCGCCCGTCGGAGTTCATGAAACTTACCATGACCTCGTCATATGATCGTGGCATACTGCACGCATCCCGCCGTCTTGGGCCTTGTGGCGGGTCACGATCTTAAGAGGTGGGGGGCCCGGCGGTGCCGGCAGCTACGTGCTCCGCATGGGAATGGGATGACTTCGCGCCAGGGCTCTCATCGCGGCGCGCGAAGGCGCGCCTTCAGGGGCGATCACTATGTCCATCCCGCCACACGCAAGAAGGGCTTTCATTGTTTCAGCATTGGCTTTGTTCGCGCTCGGCAACGTCCTAGCCATCCCGAACTTCGGTGCTCAGCACGTCCGGGCACCGCGCCACCATCCCAGCCCGCAACCACCACCCGTGCCCGCCGGCCAGTTCGGCGATCCCCTTTCCGGGCTCGCTCCGGACCAGATGGCGGCATTTGCCGACGGCAAGGACGAATTTCAGGATGTCGATACGCCAGATAGCGGGCTCGGGCCCATCTTCAACAATGTCTCCTGCGTTGCCTGTCACGCGCTGCCCGCCATAGGCGGGTCGAGCGGCATCCTCGAGACGCGTTTCGGTCATTCGGCAGGTGGCACCTTCGATCCGATGACCGCCCTCGGCGGCTCGCTGCTCCAGGACTTTGCCATCGACCCGGCGGTGCAGGAGAAGTTGCCGGCTGGGGCCAATGTCGTCGCCAAGCGCAAGACCACGCCGCTGTTCGGCCTGGGCCTTATCGAGGCGATCCCGGACTTCACGATCCTGCAATACGCGCTGCTGCCCAAGCCCGACGGCATCAGCGGCAGGCCGTCGATCGTCCATGACGTGGCCACCGGTCAAACGCGCATCGGCCGCTTCGGCTGGAAAGCGCAGCAGGCGACGCTGCTCGCCTTTTCCGGCGATGCCTATCTCAACGAAATGGGCATCACCAACCGGCTGTTCCCGCAGGAAAACGCGCCCAACGGGAACACCCAATTACTCGCTCAGTACGACGCGGTCGATGACCCCGAGGACCAGGTGGATCCTGCTACCGGCAAGGCCGACATCGACAAGTTCGCCGACTTCATGCGTTTTCTTGGAGCGCCGCCACCGTTGCCGCTGACCTCGAGCGCGAAGGCCGGCGCGCTGGTGTTCACGCAGGTGGGATGCGACAACTGCCACCGGGCGACGATGGTGACGGCACCCAACGTCATTCCAGCGCTCGACCGCAAGCTGGTCCCGCTGTTCTCCGACCTGCTGCTGCACGACATGGGGTCGCTGGGCGACGGCATCGGGCAGGGCAGCGCCGCGCCTGCGGAGATGAGGACCGCTCCGCTGTGGGGCATGCGGGTACGTGCGCCATATCTCCATGACGGGAGGGCCGCGACCGCCGACGCCGCGATCAGACTGCACGACGGTGAGGCCGCACGCACGCGCGATCGCTACGTGAAGCTCAGTCCCGCGCTGCAGGCGCAGTTGCTCGATTTCCTGAATTCGCTTTAGATCCAGCCAGGTACAGGTGCGTCGCGCGTGCGCGGCACCTGCCTGAGATGGGTTGCTTATCGAACGATCGTTCGATAAACTATTCGTTCCTGTCTGACCGGCCTTGTCGGGGCGTTTTGCCCCCGGCGAGCCCGGTGGGCTGGCCTCCGATGAATGCCGCCCTCGCCGAACTGCTGCACAACCCGCTGCTCTGGCGTGGCGACGATCTGGCGCAGGCGACCGACGCGGTGCCTACCGGCTTCGCCACGCTCGACCGCGAATTGCCCGGTGGCGGCTGGCCACGAGGCTGCCTGACCGAATTGCTCGTCGAGGGTGAAGGCGTCGGCGAATTGCGCCTTTTGCTGCCCGCGTTGCGGCGTGTGGTGCGCGACGGCGCGTGGATCGCGCTGGTGGCGCCGCCGCACATTCCGTATGCACCAGCGTTCGCCGGCTATGGCATCGATCCGGCACGCGTGATCGTCATCACCGCCGCCGAAGACAAGCATCGCTGGTGGGCCGCCGAGCAGGTGCTGCGTGCCAACTGTGCCGGCGCGCTGTTGTTCTGGCCACACATAGTCTCCGATCAGCGCCTGCGGCGGCTGCAGCTGGCGGCGCAGGAGAGCGAGGCACCCGCATTCATGTTCGCCGGTACCGCGCGCGCGGCGCACGCCTCGCCGGCACCCTTGCGCATTTGGCTCTCGGCGCACAGCACGCGGGCTGTGTCACCCGCAACGCAACCCGTATCGCAACTCGCAACGCAACCCGCAACGCAACTGAGGCTCGACGTATTCAAGCGTCGCGGCGGCACGATGAGCCGGCCGCTGCTGCTCGATATCGCGCTGATGCCGATGCCGGCGGCAGTGCTGGAGCAGGCGCCATCGGTCGCGGAGCCGCCGCCGCGGCGCAACGAGCAGATCGTGATGAATCGTCCGCCAAGCCTTCATCGCCGTCACCCCATCGGCGCACCGCGAGTGCACGTCTGGAATCGGGCGCTTGCGCGCGCTGATGAAGTCAGGCGCGTCCCCGGACCCGATCAACGAAGCACAGTCATCCCCACTCTGGGTCGCAGTCTGGAGCAGCCGGGATCCGGAATGAAGTCATCCAGGTCATCCGGGGAAGGTCGGGATCCAAGTTGCAATGTGATGGAGATTGACCTCGGGCCCGGCTGCGCCGGGGCGGCGAGGGAATGAGACGACCCCAACGAAGATCACTCCGGACAACCAGCCGGGCCCACGAAATGAAATCGCTCTGGATGTGCCTGCATTTTCCCGATCTTCCGCTGTGCGTCTTTGCACGTGGCGACGCTCGGCAGCGCGCGACGGTAGTCAGCAGCGTCAGCCATCGTCCGGATGTGATCGCAGCCAATCGCGCCGCACAGCGGCGCGGCATCGTCGTCGGATTGTCGGTCGCGGCAGCGCTGGCACTCGATGCCGAGCTGGTGATCCATCTGCGCGACGAGCGCGCTGAAAGCGTTGCACTCCGGAACATCGCGCTGTGGGCAGGGCAATGGACACCGACACTCAGCCATCGAGCCGCCGGCCTGCGTGCTCTGGAAATTTCCGGGTGCCTGAATTATTTCGGCGGCCTGGAACGGTTGTACTCCCAGGTGGAAGGCAGCCTGGCCGCGCTGGGGTTTCCCGCCGTGATCTCCACCGCACCCACTGCGCTCGCGGCAAGTCTGTTTGCACGCGCCGGGCAGGGCACTGCCATCAGCGAGATCACCGAGCTGGCGACGCCGCTGAATGCCTTGCCGATCAAGCTGCTCGCCGACCAAGGGCTCGCTCCAGCGGTGCTGGACACGCTCGCCGGACTCGGCGCACACACGCTGGGCGATGTGATCGCGTTGCCTCGCGATGGCGTCGCGCGTCGCTTCGGGCAGTGGCTGCTCGACGAGATCGATCGTGCGCACGGCAGGCTGCCCGATGCACGGGCGTTGTTCGTTGCGCCCGAGCACTATCAGGGCAGCATCGAATTGCCGTCGCCGGTCGCGGAAACCGAGGCGCTGCTGTTCGCCGCCAAACGACTGGTCGAACGAACTCGCCGGGTTCCTGCGAGGCCGCGGCGTCGGCGTCACCCGTCTGCGCTGCGATCTCGTGCACGAGGACGGCTCGCCGACGTCGATCGTGCAGGGGCTCGCGGCGACGCGCCGCGTCGATCACGTCATGAACGTGCTGCGCGAGCGCTTGTCGCGCGAGCAACTACCCGATCGGGTCGAGGCGATCCGGCTCATCAGCGAAGAGATCGCGCCGCTGGCGGCGAAGGAAGGTGATTTTTTCGCAGCGGCGAGCAAGGATAGCGAAGCCGGCGACGCAACTCGTCGAACGGCTGCGCGCGCGACTAGGCGAGGAGGCGGTGCAGGCGCTGGCACTTCATGCCGATCACCGCCCGGAGCGCGCGCAGGCCTGGGCGGCGGCGGCGATGACGTCGGCAACGGCAACTTCGGCAACGGCAACTTCGGCAAAACGCCAGCGCGACCCACCGGCATTGCCGGTTGCACGTCCGTTGTGGCTGGTGGCCGAGCCGCGTGCCCTCGACGCCGATCCGGCGACGGCGCAATTGCAATTGCTCTGCGGCCCCGAGCGCATCGAGAGCGGATGGTGGGACGGCAGCGAGATCGGCCGCGATTATTTTGTCGGCCGCGATGCGCAGGGCGAAAACCTGTGGCTCTACCGCGATCGGGGCGGTGCGTGGTTCGTCCATGGCGTGTTTGCGTAGGGCCCGAATTCTTTCGGGATTTCGCAGGGCCGAATTCATTCGGCCGCGGAGTCAAAGCGTACGTCGGTGTGCGAATGAATTCGCGCCTACGAAGAACGAATCGCGAAGGATTCGTAGGGTCTGAATGAATTCATCTCTCAGATCCCGACCATGCCCTACGCCGAGCTGCACTGCATTTCCAATTTCACCTTCCTGCGCGGGGCTTCGCATCCCGAGGAACTGGTCGCACGCGCACAGGGCCTGGGTTACACCGCGCTGGCGATCACCGACGAATGCTCGCTCGCCGGCGTCGTGCGCGCGCACATCGAAGCGAAAAAATGCGAGCTGCCACTGATCGTCGGCAGCGAGTTCCGCCTCGACGACGGCATGCGCCTGGTCCTGCTCGCCACCGATCGCGCCAGCTACGGCCGTCTCGCGGCGCTGATCACGACGCGGCCGCCGCAACGCGGCGAAGGGCAGCTATCGTTTGACGCGCGCCGATCTCGCCGATGGCGTCGCAGGCTGCTTAGCGCTGTGGTTGCCGGCACGCGTTCCCGTGGACGAGGAGGCGCGCTGGCTCGCCGTGCGCTTCCCGGGCGAAGTTGTGGATCGCCGGCGAGCGCCTGCTCGACGCCGATGATGCTGCGCGATGCCGGCGGCTCATCGACCATCGCCGATGCGCTTGCCCTCTCCGTCGTCGCCGCCGGCGACGTGCACATGCACGCGCGCGAGCGCCGCGCGCTGCAGGACACGCTGACCGCGATCCGGCTGAAGACGACGGTGGCGCAGGCCGGCCATGCGCTGCACCCCAACGGTGAGCGCCACCTGCGGCCGCTTGTCCACGCTCGAACGCATTTATCCTGCCGCGTGGCTCGCCGAGACGATCGATGTCGCCGCACGCTGCCCTTTTCGCTCGATGAATTGCGCTACGAATATCCGGAGGAGATCGTTCCGGCGGGCGAGACGCCGACATCCTATCTGCGCCGGCTCACCGAGGAAGGCTTCGCCCGCCGCGTTTCGCCTGAGCACGCATCCGCCGGGCAGCGTGCCAAGGTGCGCAGGCTCATCGAGCACGAGCTGGCATTGATCGCCGAACGGCGCTACGAACCGTTTTTCCTGACCGTGTACGACGTGGTGAAGTTCGCCCGCGATCAAAATATCCTCTGTCAAGGCCGCGGCTCGGCGGCGAATTCGGCGGTGTGCTATTGCCTGGGCATCACCGCGGTCGATCCGTCGTGCATGGAGGTGCTGTTCGAGCGCTTCATCTCGCGCGAGCGCAACGAACCGCCGGACATCGACGTCGACTTCGAGCATCAGCGGCGCGAGGAAGTGATCCAGTACATCTACCGGAAATACGGACGCGAGCGCGCGGCGCTGACGGCAACGGTGATCTGCTATCGCCCGCGCTCGGCGTTGCGCGACGTTGGCAAGGCGCTCGGACTCGATCTTGGCGCAGGTCGACCGGCTGGCGAAGTCGATGGCGTGGTGGGACGACCGCAGCGAGCTGCCGCACGGCTGGTCGAAGCCGGCTTCGATCCGACGAGCCCGGTCGATGCAGCACCTCTATCGCGCTGGTGACGACGTTGCTCGGCTTTCCGCGCCACCTGTCGCAGCATACCGGCGGCTTCGTGATTTCGCGCGGGCCCTTGTCCGAGCTGGTACCGGTCGAAAACGCGGCAATGCCCGAGCGCACCGTCATCGAGTGGGACAAGGACGACCTCGACGCGCTGGGACTGCTCAAGGTCGACGTGCTGGCGCTGGGCATGCTCTCGGCGATCCGCCGCGCGCTGGACCTGCTGTCGGTGCGCTACGGCCGGCCGTTCACGCTGATCGACGTGCCGCTGGAAGACGCCTGCCGTGTACGAAATGATCGGCCACGGCGACACCGTCGGCGTGTTCCAGATCGAGTCGCGCGCGCAGATGGCGATGCTGCCGCGGTTGAAGCCGCAGCACGTACTACGACCTGGTGATCGAGGTCGCGATCGTGCGCCCCGGGCCGATCCAGGGCGGCATGGTGCATCCCTATCTGCGCCGGCGGCAGGGCCTCGAGCCGGTCGTGCTATCCCAAGCGACGGCGGTGCAGTCCGTGCTCGAGCGCACGCTGGGCGTGCCGATTTTCCAGGAGCAGGTGATGCAGCTCGCGGTGGTCGCGGCCGGATTCACGCCGGGAGAGTCCGATCAGCTGCGCCGTTCGATGGCGGCGTGGAAGCGCAAGGGCGGGCTGCGAGCCCTTCGAGCAGCGTCTGCGTCGACGGCATGCGCGAAAACGGCTACGACGACGAATTCGCGCAGCAGATCTACCAGCAGATCCTCGGCTTCGGCGAATACGGCTTTCCCGAATCGCACTCGGCGAGCTTCGCGCTGCTGGTCTACGTCTCGGCGTGGCTCAAGCACTACGAGCCGGCGGCGTTCACCTGCGCGCTGCTCAACTCGCAGCCGATGGGCTTTTATTCGCCGTCGCAGCTTACGCAGGATGCTGCGCCGGCACGGCGTGGTCATCCGTGCCCGCCGATGCCACGCTCAGCGCTTACGAGTGCACGCTGGAAAACCCGGGCGAAGACGATTCTTTCACCGTTGTCCCCGTTCCCCGCATTCGCGAGGGGAGGGCCGCGGGAACCCAGTGTCGCTCGACCGCTCCGCAACCCGCGCTGCGTCTCGGATTGTGCCTGGTCAAGGGCCTGTCGCAGGCCGGCCGCCGAACGTCTGGTCGCTGCGCGCGTGCACAGGGCGCTTTCGCCAGCGTCGACGATCTTGCGCGCCGTGCCAGCCTCAACGCGCACGACATGCATGCGCTGGCCGCCGCCGGCGCGCTGGCGGCCTTGAGCGGTCATCGGCGGCATGCGCTGTGGGACGTCAGCGGCATCGAACGAGCCGCGCGAGCTACTCGCGCACTCGAGCATCATCGAAGTCGAGCCGCGCCTCGCCGCGCCCACCGAGGGTGAAGATCTCGTCGCCGATTACACGAGCCTGGGCCTGACGCTGGGACGGCATCCTCTGGCGCTGCTGCGCGAGCGCTTGCAGCGCCAGCGCATGCACACCGCCGCCGAGTTGAAGACGCTGCCGCACGGCCGCCTCACGCGGGTCACCGGCTGGTCACCGGACGACAGCGGCCGGGCACGGCCAGCGGCGTCACCTTCGTCACGCTCGAGGACGAGACGGGGATGGTCAACGTCATCGTCTGGCGCGATCTCGCCGAACGACAGCGCAAGGAACTGCTGCGCTCGAGCCTGCATGAGCGTCTACGGCACGCTGGAGCGCGAAGGCGAAGTCGTGCACGTCATCGCCGGCCGGCTGCGCGACCAGACGCCGCTGCTCGGCAACCTGGTGGCAAGGTCGCGGGATTTCCACTGACGGCTGTTTCGCTACGTGCCTGACGTCATCCCGGCGAACGCCGGGATCCAAGCTCGTATCAGCGAATAGCCGCAACTTGGGCCCCGGCCTGCGCCGGGGGGACAAGGCGCACAAGGCCACAAGGCGACAAGGCGACAAGGCGTCGACCGAGCTGGCCAAGATCGTGCGGCTTGGATAAAGTGGCCGGTGCCCGTGAGGCAACCATGCCGAAGCGCTACGGAGGATATCTTGCCGTGCTCTCCCTGCTCGCACTGCTGTGCGCGTGCGGGAAAACAACCGAGCAACGCGAGCAGGAGCGCATCGCCCGCGAGGCTGCAGTACAGAAGGGCATCGCCGATTCGATTGCGGAAGAACGTGCGAAGGATCGACGCATGCTCGAAGCCGCCGAGGCGGATGCCAACGCGCGCATCGAGCGAGAAAATGCCCAGCGCGATGCACAGCTCGCGAAGGCGGCGGCGCAGGACGCCGCGCTCGCGGGTGAGCAGGCCGCGCTCGAGCAGCAGCGTCAGCAGGACGAAACCGCCATGCGCACGTACATCGACAGGCTGCGCATGTCGCGAGGCGATCCTGCACTCGTTGAAATTCGCAACGCGCAGCTCAGTCCCAAGCGCAACGGGCTCTGCGCCGACTTCGCGGTCAAGGACAAGAACGGCCGCTATGCCACCGGCTTCAAGCGCGTCGTCGTCACGGACGCTCGCATCGCGCCGGAAGAGCCACCGACACGGGAATTGCTTACCTACTTTCTCATTTTCCAGATCGCGGCGCGCGACACCGGCTGCTTTCCCGACGCGGAGCGAACCAAGATTTCCCAGTAGGTGGTCCAGGGCGCGAGTGCCGGGCTCACGCGGTATAATCGCCGCATATCTCATGACCACGCCCGCGCTCCCCGGCTCGGTCGATGCAGTACTCGCGCTGCTTACCGAGCACGACTACTTCAGCGACCGCCGTCTCGCCACCAGCGTTTTTCTCGCGCTCAAGCTACGTCGCCCACTTTTTCTCGAAGGCGAGGCGGGTGTCGGCAAGACCGAGATCGCCAAGGTGCTCGCTCGCTCGCTCGGCCGCTCGCTGGTCCGGTTGCAGTGCTACGAGGGCCTGGACACCGCATCGGCGGTGTACGAATGGAATTATCCGCGGCAGATGATCGAGATCAGGCTCGCGGAAGCGCAGGGCGGCGTCGATCGCGAAGCGCTCGCCGAGGACATCTTCGCCGAGCGTTTCCTGATTCGCCGTCCGTTGCTGCAGGCGCTCAAACCGGGCGACGGTGTCGCTCCGGTGCTGCTGATCGACGAGCTGGACCGCACCGACGAGCCCTTCGAGGCCTACCTGCTCGAGGTGCTCGCCGAATACCAGGTCACGATCCCCGAGCTGGGCGCCGTGAAAGCCGCCGAACCTCCCATTGTCATCATCACGTCCAACCGCACGCGCGAGATCCACGACGCAATCAAGCGTCGCTGCCTCTACCACTGGGTCGACTATCCCGACGCACAGCGCGAGCTCGCCATCGTACTGCGCAAGGTGCCCGGCGCCGACCTGCGGTTGTCGAAAGAGGTCGTCGCGTTCACGCAGCGCCTGCGCGCGATGGACCTGTTCAAGTCGCCCGGCATCGCCGAGACGCTGGATTGGGCCGAGGCACTGGTCGCACTGGATCGGATGTCGCTCGACCCCGAGACCGTCGCCAACACGCTGGGCGCGCTGCTCAAGTATCAGGACGATATCGGCGCCATCACGCCGGAGCTGGCGATGCGCCTGGTGCACGAAGCGCAGCAGGACGCGGCGGCACTGCGCGCATGACGAGGCCGGCACTGCCGCATCTTCCCGCGTTCGGGCGCGAGCGGTTCGCGGAAAACATCATGCATTTCGCGCGAGTGCTGCGCGCCGCCGGATTGCCGGTCGGCCCGGCGAAGGTGATTGCGGCGCTGGATGCCGTCGAGGCAGTCGGCATCGACAATCGAGAGGACTTCCGCGCCGCGCTGCAATCAGTGTTCATCGAGCGCCATGAGCAGCAGACGCTGTTCGAACAGGCCTTCGAGCTGTTCTGGCGCAATCCGCGCCTGCTCGAGCGCATGCTGCCAATTGCTGCTGCCGCGCGTCTACGGACGCGTGCCGCCCGACCAGGCGCAGGCGCCGCTGCCCGCGCGGCTCGCGGAGGCGCTGGCGCCAAACATGCAGCGTGGCGAAGCGCAGGCCGAGCAGGAAATCGAGCTCGACGCGGCGCTGACGTTCTCGCCGCGCGAAGTACTGCAAGGCAAGGACTTCGAATCGATGAGCGTCGATGAACTGGCACAGGTGAAGGTCGATGATCGCGCGTCTCGATCTTCCGCTCCCGGAGATCGCCGACACGGCGCACTGCTCGCCGCGGCGCATGGGAGCACGAGGTCGATCTTCGCGCGAGCCTGCGGGCGATGGCATCGGCTCGTGGCGCGGTGGTGCCGCTGGCCTGGCGCAAGCGCCGGCGCCGGCGCCCGCCGCTGGTCGTGCTGTGCGACATTTCCGGATCGATGGACCGTTATTCGCGCATGCTGCTGTTCTTCCTGCACGCGATCACGAACGATCGCGATCGGGTGCACGTGCTGCTGTTCGGCACACGGCTCACCAACATTACACGGCACCTGCGTCAGCGCGACGTCGACGTCGCCATCGCACGCGTCAGCGCGTCGGTGTCCGACTGGGCGGGCGGCACGCGCATCGGCGCCTGCCTGGCCGAGTTCAACCGCCGCTGGTCGCGGCGGCTTGCTGGGGCAGGGCGCCATCGTGCTGCTGATCAGCGACGGGCTCGACAGCGACGTTGGCGACGGGCTTGCGCACGAGATGGAACGACTGCACAAGTCGTGCCGCCGCTTGATCTGGCTCAATCCTTTGCTGCGCTACGAGGGCTTCGAGCCGCGCCCCGCCGGCATTCGCGCGATGCTGCCGTACGTCGACGAATTCCTGCCGGTGCATAATCTCGATAGCCTGAAGCAACTGGCGGCTGCGTTCGCGCGGCGCTCGTTCGCCGGCGCGCGCAGGGGCGCGTTGCAGAACGGCAGCATAGGCCGCAGAGGATCACGTCATGGAAATGAAAGGCAGTCGCGTGGTGCCCGCCAGCGTCGATCAGACGTGGAAGGCGCTCAACGATCCCGAGGTACTCAAGGCGTGCATTCGCCGGCTGCGAGTCCATCGAACGCGTCGCCGACAACGAATATCGCGCGACGATGACCGCGCGCGTCGGGCCGGTGGCGGCGAAATTCAGCGGTCGCATCTTGCTTTCCGATATCGTCGCGCCCACGTCGTACACGCATCCGCTTCGAAGGGCAGGGTGGCGCCGCCGGATTTGCCAACGGCGAGGCGCAGGTGTCGCCTGGCGCAGTGAAGGCATCGGCACGCGTATCGACTATACGGCCAAGGCGCAGGTCGGCGGCAAACTCGCGCAGATCGGTTCGCGCCTCGTCGACGGCGCGGCCGCGAAGGTCGCCGATGATTTCTTCGCACGCTTCGTCGAGCGGCTCGGAGGTGGCCGCGCCACAGGCGAAGCGGTACCCGCGAGTGCAGGAGTCCCCACTGTCGACGCGGCCGCGGCGACGCGAAGAATGTGGCTCAGGATGTGGCTCGCGGTCGCCATCCTCGCAGCGATGACCATCTATTGGTTGACCCGTACCGGCCGTAGAACGTTTCGGACGCATTGACATTCATGGACAGCGTCGATCTCGAAGTCCTGCGCAAGAGCGCGCAATGGCTCGCCGACGGCAGGCGTGTGCTGCTGGTGACGGTCGTGCGCACGTGGGGCTCGTCGCCGCGACCGCCGGGCGCGATGCTGGCGGTGCGCGACGACGGGCAGGTCGTCGGCTCGGTGTCGGGCGGCTGCATCGAGGATGACATCGTCGAGCGCTCGCGCCGCGAAGGCGCGTACGTGACAGCGGCCGCAGTCCGTGACCTACGGCGTTTCGGCCGAGGATGCGCGCAAGTTCGGCTTGCCCTGCGGCGGGACGATCCAGCTCGTGCTCGAGCCTGCGAGTGCGCAAAGCCGCATCGCCGAATTGCTCGCCATGATCGAGCAAGGACGCTTGATCGCGCGCACGCTGGACCTCGACGACGGCGCAGGTCGAGCTGCAACCGGCGCGATGCTGCCGACGCTCTGCAATTCGACGGAGAAGCGCCTAACGACCATCCACGGGCCGCGCTACCGCATGCTGGTCATCGGCGCCGGCCAGCTGTCGAAGTATCTCGCGCAGATCGCGGTGGGCCTCGACTACCAGGTCACCGTGTGCGACCCGCGCGACGAATACACCGAGACCTGGGACGTGCCCGGCGTGACGCTGGTGAGGACGATGCCCGACGATACCGTGGTCGAAATGCACCTCGACGAGCGTTGCGCGGTGGTCGCGCTCACGCACGATCCGAAACTCGACGACCTCGCCCTGATGGAGGCGCTCAAGTCGCGTGCATTCTATGTCGGTGCGCTCGGTTCGCGCGCCAACAATGCCAAGCGACGCAAGCGCCTCGAGGAGTTCGACGTGACGCCGGAGCAGATCGCGCGTCTGCATGGTCCCATCGGTCTGTACATCGGAAGCCGCACGCCGCCTGAAATCGCGATTTCGATACTTGCCGAAGTTACGGCGGCGAAAAACGGTGTCGCGCTGCCCGACGTCGCGCAGGTGGCGGCGGCGAAGGAAAGGCTCGGGCCGTCGGTGGCCTGCGCGACCGACGACGCGTAGCCCTCGCTCGCGGATTCGTGTCCCGCGTCAGCACCCGCGGCGGCGGCCGCTGCGGATCGCCAGCGGCAGCAGCACGAGCGCAACGAGCAGCCCGAAGGTCACCAGCGTTGGCGGTTCCAGCAAGTCGCGTGCCGATGCGATCTGTCCGAGATTTTGGCCGAGGTGTGCGGCGATCAGTGTCGCCGGCATAATGCCCAGCGCAGTGGCGAACGCAAAGCTGCGCGCGCGCATGCGCGTAAGCGACGGCACGAGCGCTACCAGGAACGAAGGCACGAGGGGTGTGAGCCGCAGCAGCAGCAGCCAGCTCACGGCATTGCGCGTGAAGCCCGCCTCGAGCCGCGTCGTAAGCGGTCCGAAGCGCGCACGGACAGCTTTGGCGAAAAGGTAGCGCGCCGCAAGAAACAACAGGGTGGCGCCGATCGTTGCACCGGGCAGCACCAGGCCGCTTGCCACCCAGGGGCCGAATAGAAAGCCGTAGAGCAACGCGAACAGCACGATCGACGAAGCGCCGATCGCGGTCGCGCCGACGACGCCAACGAATGCGATTAACAAGGACTGTGCCGGGTATTGCGCGACCAGTGCGAGCAAGCGATCGCGGTGGGCCTTGATGCCGGCAAGCGAAAGGTAGTCAGGCCCCCCCATCGCTACGAACGTGACGATGGCACCGACGACTAGCGCCGCCAGCGCGATCTTCGGCCACCACGGCGGCGCGACTGCTCACTTCTGGTCGATCTTCGGGATCAAGCGCGTCGCGCAGGCCGTCGCCAAGCAGGTTGAACGCCAGCACCGTCAGGAAGATTGCCAGGCTGGGAAAAATGGCAACGTGCGGCGAGGTCATCATGTCGGCGCGTGCCTCGTTGAGCATCGCGCCCCACTCCGGCGTCGGCGGCTGCGCGCCCATGCCGATGAACGACAGACTGGCCGCGGTGATGATCGAGGTGCCGATGCGCAGCGAAAAATACACCACCACCGCGGCGATGGTTCCCGGAAAGATGTGCCGCAGGACGATGGTCCAGTCCGATGCACCGACGCTTCTCGCGGCCTCGACGAAGGTCAGGTGCTTGAGCGACAGCGTGTTGCCGCGAACAAGGCGGGCGAACGTCGGAATGCTGAAGATCGACACGGCAATGATGACGTTGAACATGCCTCCACCGAGGATCGCGACGATGCCGATTGCCAGAAGGATGCCCGGGAATGCGAACAGCACGTCGCACAGGCGCATGATCACGCGGTCCCACCACCCTTCGCGGTAGCCGGCGACGAGGCCCAGCGCGGTGCCGACCAGTGCCCCGATCGCCACCGATATGAATCCGGCGGTGAGCGATATGCGCGCGCCCATGAGCAGGCGGCTGAAAATGTCGCGTCCGAGCGGGTCGACTCCGAACCAGTGCTTCGCCGAGGGTAGCGCGTTGAGCGAGTCGTAGTCGAAGAAATTCTCGGCGTCGTAGGGCACGATCCACGGCGCGAGCACCGCCAGCACGACGAGCAGCAGCACGAACACGCCGGCGACGACTGCGACATGCTGGCGCTTGAACTTGCGCCAGAATTCACTCCACGGCGTGCGCACGTGCTCGACGGTAGCGGCGGCAGCCGGTGCGGCGACGGTGCTCATCGGTAGCGGATGGTGGGATTGATCACGGCGTAGAGCACGTCGACGATCAGGTTGATGAGGATGAACTCCAGCGAGAACAGCAGCACCAGAGCCTGGATCACCGGGTAGTCACGCATGTCGACGGCATCGACGAGAAGGCGGCCGAGTGCCCGGCCAGTTGAACACGACCTCGACGACGATCGAGCCGCCGAGCAGGAAGCCGAACTGCAGCCCCATCATCGTCACGACCGGTATCAGCGCGTTGCGCAGGCCGTGCTTGAACACGACCACTCGTCTCCGAGAGCCCCTTGGCGCGCGCCGTGCGTACGTAGTCTTCCTGCAGGATGTCGACGAAAGACGAGCGCGTGAAGCGGGCCATGATCGCCGCGACGGCCGCGCCCAGCGTCAACGACGGGAAGGATGTAATGGCGCCAGGTATCGGCGCCGACGGTCGGCAGCCAGCGCAGCTGCACCGAGAATATCTGCATCAGCACCATGCCCAGCGCGAACGCCGGAAAGGAAATGCCGGAGACCGCCAGGGTCATGCCGAGGCGGTCCGGCCAGCGGTTGCGCCAGACCGCGGAAACCGATGCCGATCGTCATGCCGATGATCACCGACCAGGTCATTGCCCACACCGTCAGCCAGAACGTCGGCATGAAGCGCTCGGCGATCTCGGAGCTGACCGGCCGCTTGGTGCGCAGCGACCGGCCGAAGTCGCCACGGACGACGCCGCCGGCGAAGCGCAGGAATTGTTCGCGGCAGCGACTTGTCGAGGCCCAGGTCCTGGCGCACCAGCGCGACGGTCTCCGGCGTGGCGTCCTGCCCGGCGGCGAGGCGCGCCGGGTCGCCGGGCAGCAGGTGCACGAACATGAACACCAGGACGCCGACGATGAGCAGCGTCGGAATCAGGCCCAGCAGACGTTTGGCGAGGTATTGGAGCAACGCGTGGCCGCAGTTTGTCGACGCATCATTCGTCTCCGATAATTCGATGAGCGAAGGGTGCGGCTGAAGGAGCACGCCCGTCCGCACCTGGACGTGCGCGGCGCGAACGGGCGCTTCACGGGTGGCTCTACTTCAGATCGATATCGGTGAAGTTGAACGAGCCATCGGGCATCACGTAGACGCCGGTCAGCTTCTTGTTGTGGGCCGACAGCAGCTTTTCGGTGACCAGCGGCGCCCACGGCGCGTCCTTGTAGATCGTTTCCTGCGCATCCTTGTAGAACTTGGCTTTCTCCGCCTTGTCGGTGGTCGCCAGCGCACCCTTGATGTCGGCGTCGACGCGGTCGCTCTTGTAGTACGCCGTGTTGAACAGCTTCGGCGGCCACGATTCGCGACGCGAGCAGCGGACGCAGCGCCCAGTCGGCCTCGCCGGTCGACGACGACCAGCCGACGTAGTACAGGCGCACCGGGGCGGTGGCGGGATCCGGCCAGCTCTCGACCTTCTCGACGCGCTGACCGGCCTCGAGCAGCGTGATCTTGGTGCTTGATGCCGATCTGCTGCAGCTGCTGCTGCAGGACCTGCGTGACCTTCTGCGCGATGCGTGTGGTTGTACGCCGACCACAGTTCGGTTTCGAAACCGTTCGGGATAGCCGGCTTCGGCCATGAAGCTGCTTCGCCTTGGCGACATCGTACGGCCAGGGCGCCGATCTTGACCGCGTATTCGACGCCTCGCGGAACGACGCCGTCGGCCGGTGTCGCGTAGCCGTTGAACGCGACCTTGGCCAGCTGCGTCCTTGTTGATCGCGTAGGCGATCGCCTGCCGTACCTTCGGATTGTCGAAGGGCTTTTGCTGCGTGTTCATCGACAGGTAGCGCAGCACGATCGACGGCGCGGCAACGACCTCGAGCTCCGGCTTGGCCTTGAGCGTCTCGGCCTGCTCGTAGGGCACGGGGAAGGTGAACTGCGCCTCGCCGGTCTGCATCACCGCGGCGCGGGCATTGCTGTCGATCGACCGGCTTCCAGGTGATCGTGTCGACCTTCGGTAGCCCTTCTGCCAGTAGCCGTCGAATTTCGCGACCTTGAGGTAGTCGGTCTGCTTCCATTCGACGAACTTGAACGGGCCGGTGCCGACCGGGATTCGAACGCGATGTCCTTGTCCGTATTTGGCGAGCGCGGTCGGACTGATCATCACCGTCGACGGGTGCGCGAGCTGGTTGATGAACGCGGAGAACGGCGTCTTCAGCGTGATGCGCGCGGTGTAGTCGTCGACGACTTCGGTCTTGGCGATGTTGTTGTTGTACAGGCCGTAGCGCTTGAGCTTGTTGTCGGGATTGGTGACGCGGTCGAGGTTGACCTTGACCGCGTCGGCCTTGAAGTCGGTGCCGTCGTGGAACTTGATGCCCTTGCTTGAGCTTGATCGTGTAGACCAGGCCGTCCTTGGCTGACGGTGTAGCTCTCGGCGAGCACCGGAATCATCTTCATGTCCTTGTCGAAGCCGTACAGGCCTTCGTAGAACGACTTGGCCATCGCCTGCGACAGCGTGTCGTTGGCGTCGTAGGGATCGGTCGTCGTGAACGTCGACGCGACGGCGAAGACGACGTCCTTGGCGGCGAACGCCGGGCGCGGCGGCGAACACGGCCAGCGCGAGCGGCGATGGCGGCGGCGAACGCAACAGCGATTTCATGCGGATTCTCCAGTAGATCGAATGCGAGACTTCCAATGCGCGAATCAGCGGCTAACGATTCAGTAAGCGCCGCCGAAATCCGATGCGTCGCCACGAAGTGCCCGGGCTCGACTTCGCTCGAGCGGGGCGACGACGGGCTCGTCGCCGACGGCGCGAATCGGGCTGGGGATTTCGTCGGATGATAGCTCCGTTTTGCGGCGGCGTCGCGCGGGGTCGGCGACGGGCACGGCGGCCAGCAGCTTGCGCGTGTAGGCATGCTGCGGGTTCTCGAATACCGCACGCCGCGGGCCGATTTCGACGATCTGCCCCAGGTACATGACCGCCACCCGGTGGCTCACGCGCTCGACGACCGCCATGTCGTGCGAGATGAACAGGTAGGAGAGACCGAACTCGGACTGCAGGTCGAGCATCAGGTTGACGATCTGTGCGCGGATCGACACGTCCAGCGCGGAGACCGCCTCGTCGGCGATGATGAGCTTGGGCTGCAGCGCCAGCGCACGCGCGATGGCGATGCGCTGACGCTGCCCGCCGGAGAATTCGTGCGGATAGCGGGCCGCCGCATCGGGCGACAAGCCGACGTGCCGCAGCAGCCACGCTACGCGATCCTCGGCGGCGCTGCCCTTGGCGACCCCGTGGACGTACAGCGGCTCGGCGACCGAAAAGCCGACCGTCAGCCGCGGGTCGAGCGACGCGAACGGGTCCTGGAACACCATCTGGATCTCGCGCCGCAGCGGTCGCACTGGCGTCCGCCGGCAAGCCGCACGATATCGCTGGCCCTCGAAGCTCGATGCTGCCGTCTTCGATGTCGACCAGGCGCAGCAGCGAGCGGCCCGGTCGTCGATTTGCCGCAGCCGGATTCGCCGACGAGCGCCAGCGTCTCGCCTGCGGCGAGGTCGAAGCTCACCTGCTCGACCGCATGCACGCGGCGGCGTACGCGGCCGAAGAATCCGCTGCGGCACGGGAAAGCGCGTCTTGAGCCCACGCACCTCGAGCAGCGGCGGACCCGCGCCGCGTGCGTCCAGCGCGCGCGGCGCCGCCGGCGGAGCGATATCCGCGGCGTCGGGATCGGGCAGCCGGAAACTGCGCGGGCCGCGTCGGTTCCGCGCATCGATCCCAGTCGCGGCACGGCCGCGAGCAGCGCCTGCGTGTACGGATGCCGCGGCGCGCTGGAAGATCTGCAACGCCGGTCCCGTCCTCGACGATCTCGCCGCCGATACATCACCAGAACGCGGTCGGCGATCTCGGCGACGACGCCCATGTCGTGGGTGATGAACAACGACGGCCATGTGCATCTGCGTCCTGCAGCAGGCGGATGAGCTCGAGAATCTGCGCCTGGATGGTGACGTCGAGCGCGGTGGTCGGCTCGTCGGCGATCAGCAGCCGCGGTTTGCAGGAAAGCGCCATGGCGATCATCACGCGCTGGCGCATGCCGCCGGAAAGCTGATGCGGATAGCGCGAGCCAGCACCAGCTTCGGCTTCGGGAATGCGCACCTGCTCGAGCATGCGAAAGCGCCTCGCGCGTTGGCGGAAGCGTAGTCCATACCCTGGTGCAGCCGGATCGATTCCGCGATCTGCTCGCCGACCGTGAACACCGGATTGAGCGAGGTCATCGGTTCCTGAAAGATCATCGCGATCTCGGCGCCGCGGATCGACTGCATGGTCGCCGACGACGCGCCGGCAAGGTCGATGCGCGTCGCCGTCCGGGCGCTCGAACGTCGAGCGAGCCGGAAGTGATCGTTCCGCCGCCGTGCTCGACCAGTCGCATCAGCGACAGCGCGGTCACCGATTTGCCGGAGCCCGATTCGCCGACGATCGCGACCGTCTCGGCTCGCGCCCACGTTGAACGACACGCCGCGCACCGCCTGCACGACGCGCTCGGTAGCTGCGGAATTCGACCGACAGGTCCGTGACTTCGAGCGATAGGCGAGGCAGTCATCGCAGCGTCGTTCATCGGCGAACCTGCGCGCCGGATGTCGATCGATCGTCGCGTTCATCGTGATCGCCTGCGGGTCGACGCGCAGGTGCAGCAGCGACGGCCGTGCGCGCTGCCAGCGCGCGCTCGAACGCCGGCGCGAATTCCTCGGTGCGCGTCACCGTCTCGCCGTGCGCGCCGTAGGCGCGCGCCAGCGCGGCGAAATCGGGATTGACGCAGGTCGGTGCCGAAGACGCGCGCCGGATAGGTGCGCTCCTGATGCATGCGGATCGTCCCGTACATGCCGTTGTCGACGACGACGAAGATCACCGGCGCAGGCCGTACTGCACCGCGGTGGCGAGCTCCTGGCCGTTCATCAGGAAGCAGCCGTCGCCGTTCCACGAGACGACGATGCGATCCGGATGCACGGCCTTGGCCGCGATCGCCGCCGGCACGCCGTAGCCCATCGCGCCGGAGTAGGGCGCGAGCTGCGTGCGAAAGCCGCGGTAGCGATAGAGCCGGTGCAGCCACGTCGCGTAGTTGCCGGCGCCGTTGGTGAGGATCGCGTCGTCGGGCAGCTGCTCGTCGCAGCCATCGCGACGATCTGCCACAGGTCGAGCGTCGCCCGGCACCGGCGCGCGGCGCCTGCCACGCCACGTAGTCGGCGTGCGCGTGCGCGGCGCTGTCCGCGCCACGCGCAGCGTCGACGGCGGCGGCAGCGTCGGCCAGCGCGGCGAGGAACGCCGGGTCGACGCGGCGATGCGCCAGCGCCGGCTGGTAGACGCGCCCGAGCTCGTCGGCGCCCGGATGCACGTGGATCAGCGTCTGCTTCGGCATGCGGCGCGTCGAGCAGCGTGTAGCCCGACGTCGTCATTTCGCCCAGGCGCTCGCCGATGACGAGCAGCACGTCGGCGTCGCGCACGCGCGCGGCGAGCTTCGGATTGATGCCGATGCCGACGTCGCCCGCGTAGTTGCGGATGGCGATTGTCGAACAGATCCTGGTTGCGGAACGCGCAGGCGACGGGCAGCGCGTGCGCCTCGGCGAAGCGCCGCAGCGCGGCGCAGGCCGCCGTCGTCCCAGCGGCTGCCGCCGACGAGCACCAGCGGCCGCTGCGCGCCGGCGAGCAGCGCGCGCAGCGCGGCGACGTCTGCGGCGTCGCGGCGCAACCGCGACCGCCTCGACGCGCGGCGCGTCGACGGCCTCGGCGCTGCGCCGTCAGCATGTCCTCGGGCAGCGCCAGCACGACCGGACCCGGCCGGCCCGACATCGCGCGACGCGAAAGGCGCGCGCGACGTATTCGGGAATGCGCTCGGCGCGATCGATCTGCGCCGCCCACTTGGCGATGCTGCCGTACATGCGGCGGTAGTCGATCTCCTGGAACGCTTCGCGGTCGACGAAGTCGCCGCCGACCTGGCCGACGAACACGATCATCGGCGTCGAGTCCTGCGGCGCCGTGTGGATGCCGATCGCGGCGTTGGACGCGCCCGGCCCGCGCGTGACGAACGCGATCCCGGGCCGGCCGGTGAGCTTGCCGTACGCCTCGCGCCATGTAGGCGGCGCCGCCTTCCTGCCGGCAGACGATCAAGCGCAGGCGATCGCGCACGTCGTAGAGCGCGTCGAGCACCGCGAGATAGCTCTCGCCGGGCACGCAGAACGCGAGGTCGCGCCCTGCGCGAGGAGGTTGGCGACGAGGATCTCGCCGCCGGTGCGCATGAACGGGGTCAACGGGAGTGGGACAGCGCGGCCATTCTACACGCGCGCGACGACCGCGGGCTCCGTATAATCGGCCGAGCCCGCGACACGTCGCGCACCAGGCGCCGGGCGGAATCGCGTCGCCATGGTCGAGCTGATCACACTGCACGAATCGCTCGCGTTCAGCGCGGGCGCGCTGCTGGTCGGGCTGATCACGATGCGACTGCGCCGCGACCTGCGGCGCTCGACGCATGGTCACGCTGCTGCTGATCTGATGGCTCGGCGTGGCCGGCGCTCGCGCTGCCTGTCGCGCTATCAGCTCATTCCGGCGCACCTGGCCATCTGCCCGTCGTTCCGCGCGAGGTCTGTCTGCTCATCGTCGCGCTCGGCAACATCCGCATCTGCGCTGACATTCCTGTTCCACGTGCGTCCTCGTCGCGGCGCGCGGTGCCGCGCATCCTCGCCGACGTGCTGCATCGCCGTCGCGCTGATCGTCTACGCGCTCTTCCGGATGAACGCGGTCGGCGTCAATCTGGCCAGCATCATCACGACGTCGGCGGTGCTCACCGGCGCCATCGCGTTCTCGCTGCAGGCGACGCTGGGCAACCTCTGGGGCGGCATCGCGCTGCAGCTCGACAACACCTGCCGCATCGGCGACTGGATCGCAGTCGACGGCGTGACCGGGCAGGTCGTCGGCATCCGCTGGCGCTACACGCCGATCGCGACCAGTCAACGGCGAGACGGTCATCATTCCCAACGCGCAGCTGATCAAGAACCGCGTGACGCGTGCTCGCGCGCCGCGGCGACGAGCGCATCCCGTGGCGGCGGCCGATCGAGTTCACGTCGGCTACGACATGCCGCCGGCGCGGGTCATCGCCGCGGTCGAGGCGGCGCTCGCGCGCGCCGAGATTCCGCAACGTCGCCAGCGACCCGCGTGCGCACTGCGTCGTGCACGGGCTTCGACGACAGCGCGATCAAGTACGTCGGTCCGCTACTGGCTCACCGACCTCGCGCACGACCTGGTCGACCGATTCGCAGGTGCGCGCTGCACGTCTCCGCGACGCTGGCGCGCCAGGACATGGAGATTCCGCTCCCGCGGTCGGCGTGCTATCTGCACGCCGCGACGCCGCGCATGCAGAGCGCACGGGGCGAGCGCGAACCACGGATCGCGCCGACGCTGCTCGCGTCAGCTCGAGCTGTTCGCGCCGCTGACCGACGCCGAGCGCAGGCGCTCGCCGCGCGAGCTGCGGCCGACGCCGCTACGTCGCCGACGACGTCGCGACCGCGCAGGGCGAGCCGGCCGATTCGCTGTTCATCCTCGCGCCGCGGCCGCGTCGGCATCTTCCACGACAGCGCGGGCGGCACCGGCGCGCGCGACACGCCTCGCCGACGCTGACGGCGCCGCCGTATTTCGGCGAGATGGGACTGCTGACCGGCCAGGCGCGCGCGGCGACGGTCATCGCCGAAGCGCGACGTGCTGTGCTACCGGCTGGACAAGCGCGGCTTCGACGCGATCCTGCGGGCGCGCCCGGAGCTCGCCGAGGCGCTGTCGCAGAGTCGTCGCCGCGCGCCAGGCCGCCAACGACGCGACGCTGCAGGCGCTGTCCGCCGACGCGCGCGCGCGCGCAACGCGGCATCGCGCGCGAGCGACCTCGTCCGCCGGATCCGCGACTTCTTCGCGACTCGGTCGTAGCGCGGCGCACGCCGCGCTCAGCGCGCCGCGCGACGATCGTCCTCGCGCTTGCAGCAGGAACACGCTGTCGTCGACGGAGCCGTCGGTCGCCAGCCAGACGAACGGCAGCCGCGGAAACGCGAGCTTCCGCCGCGGCGCGATTGTGGCCGACCTCGACGACGAGCGTGCCGCCCGGATTGAGGAAGCGCGGCGCCTCGCTCGAGGATCGTGCGCACCGCGTCGAGCCCGTCCTCGCCGCCGGCCAGCGCGAGCTGCGGCTCGTGCCGGTATTCGGCGCGGCAGCTCCTCCATCGCCATCGCGGTCACGTACGGCGGATTGCTGATGATGAGGTCGTAGCTCTTCTCCGGCAGGTTGGCGAAGAGGTCGGAGCGGATGAGGTTGATGCGGTCGGCGAGCCCGTAGTCGGTGACGTTGCGCTGCGCGACGGCGAGCGCGTCGGACGAGATGTCGACCGCGTCGACGTCGGCGTCCGGATAGGCGTGCGCGAGCAGGATCGCGAGGCAGCCCGAGCCGGTGCACAGGTCGAGCGCGGTCTGCGACGCCTCGCGCCGGCGCCGACGTACGGCGCGAGCCCGTCGGGCAGCAGCTCGGCGATGAACGAGCGCGGAATGATCACGCGCTCGTCGACGTAGAAGCGGAACTCGCCGAGCCACGCCTCGTGCGTGAGGTAGGCGGCCGGCACGCGCTCGTCGATCCGCCGCGTCGAGGAGCTGCGCGAGCTGCGCGCGCTCGGCCTGCGTCAGCCGCGCGTCGAGGAACGGCTCGAGCCGGTCGAGCGGCAGGTGCAGCGCGTGCAGCAGCAGGTAGGCCGCCTCGTCGTAGGCGTTGGTCGTGCCGTGCCCGAAGGCGAGCTTCGCCTCGCCGAAGCGCGACACCGCGTAGCGCAGCCAGTCGCGCAGCGTCTCGAGATCGTGCGACCGGCGGTGCTCATCGTCGCGGTGCCGTCGGCGAGCAGCAGGCGCTCGAGGATGCCGCGGTAGATGCGCCGCGAGCGGCTCGAGGTCGGCGACGCGCACGCGCTCGTTCGATCTTGTGGATCGACGCGTTGACCGGGCCGAGCTCGACGACCTCGCGGCAGATGTCGGCGATGAAGCGGCCGTCCGACGTGCCGCCGGTGCACGAGAGCTCCGGCGCGACGCCCGGTGACGTCGCGGATCGCCGTCGCGTCGCGACGTCGACCAGCCGCGCCGCGCGGCGTGAGGAACGGCTTGCCCGAGCCGGTCCAGGCGAGCGTCGTAGTCGAGGCCGTGCCGTGCGCAGGATCGCCTCGAGGCGCTGCCGCAGCGACTCGCGCGTGCTCGCCGGCGCAGTAGCGGAAATTGAACATGCAGCTCGAGCGCGCCGGGAATCACGTTGGTCGCGCCGGTGCCGGCATGGATGTTCGAGCACTGCCACGTCGTCGGCGGGAAGTACTCGTTGCCGTCGTCCCAGCGCGTCGCCGCGAGCTCGGCGAGCGCCGGCGCGGCGAGATGGATCGGATTGCGCGCGAGATGCGGATAGGCGACGTGGCCCTGCACGCCCTTGACCGTCAGCGTGCCCGACAGCGTGCCGCGGCGGCCGTTCTTGATCATGTCGCCGAGGCGGTCGACCGACGACGGCTCGCCGACGACGCAGTAGTCGATGCGTCTCGCCGGCGGCCGCGAGCTGCTCGACGACCTTGACGGTGCCGTCGACCGACGGGCCTTCCTCGTCGGAGGTGATGAGCAGCGCGATCGAGCCCGGCGCGTCCGGATGCGCGGCGACGAAGCCCTCGATCGCGGTGACGAACGCCGCGAGCGAGCCCTTCATGTCGGCGGCGCCGCGGCCGTAGAGCCAGCCGTCGCGCTCGCGTCGGCACGAACGGATCGGACTGCCAGCGCGTCGAGCGGGCCGGTCGGCACGACGTCGGTGTGGCCGGCGAAGCAGACGAGCGGCCGCGCCGTGCCGCGCCGCGCCCAGAGGTTGGTGACGCCGTTGGCGACGAGCGTCTCGCAGCGGAAGCCGAGCGGCGCGAGGCGCGCGGCGATCAGCGCCTGGCAGCCGGCGTCGTCCGGCGTCAGCGAGCGGCCGCGCGATCAGCGTCGCGGGCGAGCGCGAGCGTCGGCTGCGGCGGCGAGCGTCCATGCCGGCGAATGTTAGCAAATGCGCCGCGCGACGCAGCGCCGGCATCGCGAGCGGTCAGTGCGGTCGGTCGAGCAGTCTCGGGGTCGATCGTCATCGTCGCGAAGTCGCGCCGCGGGCGCCGCTGCTCGCGTCTTCGGCGTCGGCCTCGCATCGCGTCGACGCGCGACGTCGGGCGTGTTCTGGTTGATCAGCCAGGCGAGGTTGGTCGGCGAATCGGACGCGGTCATCGCCTCGTCGTAGCTGATCACGCCGTCGAGGTAGAGGCGGCACAGCGCCTGCTCGAACGTCTGCGATCCGGGATAGAGCGACTGCTCCATCGCTTCCTTGATCTGCGTGATCTCGCCGTTCTTGATGAGCTCGGCGATGAGCGACGTGTTGAGCAGGATCTCGACCGCCGGCTGCTGCTCGCCGTCGCGGTTGCGCACGAGGCGCTGCGAGATGATCGCGCGCAGGCCGATCGAGAGGTCGGACAGCAGGCCGGAGCGCGCGTCGTACGGGAACAGGTTGATGATCCGCGACAGCGCGTGGTAGCTGTTGTTGGCGTGCAGCGTCGACAGGCACAGGTGGCCGGTCAGCGTGTGCAGCAGCGCCTGCTGCATCGTCTCGCGGTCGCGGATCTCGCCGATCATGATGAGGTCGGGCGCCTCGCGCAGCGCGTTCTGCAGCGCCTTCGTGTAGTTCATGCGTGTCGACGTCGATCTCGCGCTGGTTGACGATCGCTCTGCTTGTGCTCGAACAGGTACTCGATCGGGTCCTCGATCGTGAGGATGTGGCCGGACTTGTTGCGTGTTGCGGTGGTCGATCATCGCCGCCAGCGTCGTCGACTTGCCGGAGCCGGTCGCGCCGGCGATCAGCACCAGTCCGCGCTTTTCCATCACCAGGTCGAGCAGCACCGGCGGCAGCTTCAGCTGCTCGAACGGCGGGACGTTGCTGCGCACGTAGCGGATGACGAGCGAGATCGTGCCGCGCTGGCGGAAGATGTTGATCCGGAAGTTGCCGACGGTGCGGTCGAGGTGCGAGAGGTTCATCTCGATCTCGTTCTCGAACTCGCGCGCCTGCTCCTTGGTCATGAGCTCGTAGGCGATGCGGCGCACCGTCTCGATGTCCATCGGCTGGGTCGAGACGCGGCGAGACGACGCCGTTGACCTTGATGTTGATCGGCGCGCCGCAGGAGATGAACAGGTCGGACGCCTGCTTCTCCGCCATCAGCTTGAACAGTCGGTCGAGGTACATGGCGGCGTCCCCGAGGCTACAATGGGGTGCGCGGCGCGCGACCCGGCGCGTGCGCACGGTTTCCATGATAATGTCATGAATTGACGAGGATTTCCAGCGTTCGCGCGCCGTCACCACTGTGCCGGTCGGCAGCACCCGCTCGGCGCAACATCGGGCGTCCGCGTCCGCCCGGCGGCATCTCGTGCACTCAAGGATCAAGCAAGTTCCATGCTCGCAATCATCGGCGGCAGCGGCCTGACCCGCCTGTCGACGCTCGCGGTCGCCCACCGCGAGGTCGTGCGCACGCCCTACGGCGAGCCGTCGTCGGCGCTGCTGTTCGGGCAGATCGCCGGCCGCGACGCCGTGTTCCTCGCCCGCCACGGGCACGGCCACACGATTCCGCCGCACCGGGTGAACTACCGCGCCAACCTGTGGGCGCTGAAGCAACGCGGCGCGACGCGCGATGCTCGCCGTCGCCTCGGTCGGCGGCATCCGCGGCGCCGCGCCCGGCGACCTCGTGCTGCCGCACCAGCTCATCGACTACACGTCACGGGCGCGAGTCGACGTTCTTCGACGGCGGCGACCAGCAGCGTCGTCCACGTCGACTTCACGCATCCGTACGCGCCGGCACTGCGCGCGCGCTGCCTCGCCGCGGCGCAGACGCGCCGGCATCGCGCTCGCCGACGGCGGCGTCTACGGCGCGGTGTCGGGCCCGCGGCTCGAGACCGCCGCCGAGATCGACCGCCTGGAGCGCGACGGCGCGACGCTGGTCGGCATGACCGGCATGCCGGAGGCGGCGCTCGCGCGCGAGCTCGAGCTGCCGTACGCGGCGATCGCCGTCGTCGTCAACCACGCGGCCGGCCGCGGCGACATCGGCGCAGCAGATCTCGATGGACGGCATCGCCGCGCGTGCTCGAGACGGCGATGGACAAGGTGCGCGCGCTGCTCGACCACGTCGCGCCGCTCGTGCCGGCAGGAGCGCAGCGATGATCCGCGACGTCCTGCGCATGGGCGATCCGCGGCTGCTGCAGCGCTCGCGGCCGGTCGACGCGCTTCGGCACGCCCGAGCTCGCGCGCGCTGCTCGCCGACATGCGCGACACGATGGCCGCGCAGAACGGCGCCGGTCTCGCCGCGCCGCAGATCGGCGTCCCGCTGCAGGTCGTCATCTTCGGCGTCGAGCACAACGCCGCGCTATCCCGACGCCGAGCCGGTGCCGTACACCGAGCTCGTCAATCCGGTGCTGACGCCGCTGTCCGACGAGATGGAGGAGGGCTGGGAGGGCTGCCTGTCGGTGCCCGGGCTTGCGCGGCGTCGTGCCGCGCTATACGCGCGCTGCGCTACGAGGGCTTCGACCCGCACGGGCGGCCGATCGAGCGCGAGGTCGACGGGCTTCCACGCGCGCGTCGTCCAGCACGAGTGCGACCATCTCGACGGCATCCTCTATCCGATGCGCATGCGCGACCTGCGCCAGTTCGGCTTCACCGACATCCTGTTTCCCGACGCCGAACTCATCGAGGAATGATGCCGTTGTGCGGCGCAGGCAAGCCCAACGCGGGTCCAGCGCAAGAACCTGTCGGCTCGGCCGCCATGCTCTCGACAACGGTTCGAGATTTTAGAGCTGACTAGGGTGGGTAGAGGACAGAAAACAGACTCACACTGAGATGACGCGCGAGCTCGGCGCGCAGCGCCGTCGAGTTCCGGCCGGCGCCGCTCGGCTTCGGGCTGCTTCGCGCAAATTTCACCGGCAGGCAGCGAAACTGAAACGATGCCTGCTCGACGTTGGCGCGACACCGGGCCCGGATGAGGAAGCGAAGTCAAGCGCGGTTGAGTTGTGCAGTGATACATCGGGACTGGCATCGAAAAAGGTCGGACCGCAGGTCTGCGCGTCTTCGCCGGGGGCGCAGGAATTAGCACGATATTAGAATAGATTGTGCTCGATAGCGCAGTGATGAACATCAGCCGTCCCGGTTCAGCGCGGTCCGACGTTGCGAATCGGCGAACGGACTGCTGAAGACATATGGAAGCGAAAAAGAAGTAGTATTCGCTGAAGGAGGTTTGAAGTCGGAGAACGATGTGTGCAGCCGCATGTTGCGAGTAGAATGTTTTTCAGAAAGGGACAGCAATCAAGCCGACGACACGGCCGCCGACCGAATGCGCGCAGTTCGATCGCGGTGACTCCACGCAAGACGTCGAGCACGGACGAGCCCGGCGCGAGGTGCAGTTGCGCTAGCGGCACGCGGCTGTGATAGCTGAGGCCGTCGAGGAGTATGTTGCGGAAGCGCTCGAACTTGGTGGCGAGAACGTCGATCAGAACGCCGTGAACGCGTCGTTTGATACCGCAGTCTCGCTCATCGCGACTCCATGAAGTCGGCGCCGGCCGCTTGTCCGAGTTCTCGCCGTCGTGCGCGTCAGGTCAACCAGCTGTCGTACAGCGCGGTCTCGAGCCGCAGCAGCGCCTGCTCGTCGTGCAGCCGCGCGCCGTCGATCAGGAACACGTCCTCGGCGCGCTCGCCCAGCGTGTTGATCTTGGCGCTCGCGACGTTGACGTTCGCCTTCGCCAGCGTGTAGGCGATCTGCGCCAGCAGGCCCGGCCGGTCGCCGGCGACGATCTCGAGGATGTAGTGCGTGCCCTTGTCGTCGGGGAAGATCTGCACCTCCGGCGAGAGCGGGAAGTGCTTCAGCTGCCGGCTCACGCGGCCGATCGGCCGGCGGCTCGAGCGGCGGCTGCTCGTCCAGCAGCGCGCGTGCAGCTCGAACTCGACGAGCTGGATCGTGTCGCGGTACGACGCGTTGCGGATCCGCCGGATCGTGCACCGCGAACGTGTCGAGCGCGTAGCCGTGGCGCGTCGTGTGGATCTTCGCCTCGAGGATCGACAGGCCGCGCGCGCCCGAAGAAGCCGCAGATGCGCGCGAACAGCTCCTTCTGGTCGGGCAGGTAGACCAGCACCTGCAGCCCGGCGCCGGCGCGCGCCAGGCGCGCCTTGACGACCGGCGCCGTGCTCGTCGACGCGCCAGTACAGGTGGCGCGCGTGCCACGCGATCTCGTCGGCGGTGTGGCGCTGGAAGTACGGCGTGTCGAGGTGCTGCCACAGCGCGCTGCTCGGCGCCGTCCGGCACCGCGTAGAGGCGCAGCAGGCGCCGCGCCTCGGCGCTGCCGCGCGTCGAGGCTGTCCGTGAGCGTGCGCGCCGCGCCGTCGCCCGCCGAGCACGCGCGCGCGTCGCGTGGAACAGGTCCTCGAGCAGCTTGCGCCTTCCACGCGTTCCACACCTTGGGGCTCGTGCCGCGGATGTCGGCGACGGTCAGGAGGTAGAGCGCGGCCAGCCGCCGCTCGGTGCCGACCTTGCGCGCGAACGCGGCGACGACGTCGGGATCGGTGATGTCCTGCTTCTGCGCCGTCGACGACATCGTCAGGTGCTGCGCGACCAGCCACGCGACGAGCTCGGCGTCCTCGCGCGACAGCCCGTGCGCGCGGCAGAAGCGCCGCGCGTCGCGCTGCGCCGAGCGTCGAATGATCGCCGCCGCGGCCCTTGGCGATGTCGTGGAACAGCCCGGCGAGGTAGAGCACTTCCGCGCGCTCGAAATCGGCCGATGAGCCGCGAGCACAGCGGATATTCGTGCGCGTGCTGCGCCTCGGTGAAGCGGCGCAGGTTGCGGATCACCATCAGGATGTGCTCGTCCACCGTGTAGACGTGGAAGAGGTCGTGCTGCATCTGGCCGACGATGCGGCCGAACACCGGCAGGTACTGGCCGAGGATGCCGTACAGGTTCATCCGCCGCAGCTCGTGCGTGAGGCCGCGCGGCTGGCGCGGAACATCTGCGATGAAGCGCGCGCGGTTGGCGGGATCGCGGCGGAACGCGGCGTCGATGCGGTGGCGGTTGCGCCACAGCGCGCGCAGCGTGCGCGCCGACATGCCCTTGAGCTCGCGGATGCCGCTGCATCGTCAGGAACGCGTCGAGCATCGCCGCCGGGCGCCGCTCGAACAGCGCCTCGTCGCGCACGTCGAGCAGCTCGTCGACCGCCTGGAACTCGTCGTCGATCGGCACCGGCTCGGTCGCGACCGGGAAGAGCCGCGCGTGCAGGTTCTGCAGCAGGATCGACGTTGACCTGGCGCACGAGCTTGGCCGCGCGGTAGTAGCGCTGCATCAGCTGCTCGCTCGCGCGCTCGGCCGGCGTGTCGGACGAGCCCGAGCTCGCGCGCGAGCGCGGTCTGCAGGTCGAACACCAGGCGGTCCTCGCGCCGGCCGGCGAGGTAGTGCAGGCGCACGCGCAGCGCGCCGATGAAGCGCTCCTGGCGCGACACCGTCGCGCGCCTCCTGCATCGTCATGAGGCCGTGCCTGCGCGAGCTCGCGCCACGTGCGCCCGAGCCCGGCGGCGCGCGCGATCCACAGCACCGTCTGCAGGTCGCGCAGGCCGCCGGGGCTTTCCTTGACGTTGGGCTCGAGGTTGTAGGCGGTGTCGTGGTACTTGAGGTGCCGCTGCTGCTGCTCGAGCGCCTTCGCCTCGTAGAACGCGCGCACGTCCATCGCTGCCGGCGAAGCGCGCGGCGGAACGCGCGGTACAGCGCGCGCGAGCCGGCGACGCAGGCGGTGCTCGAGCAGGCTCGTCCGGATCGTGACGTCGCCCGCCATCTCCGCCTCGCATTCGTCGATCGTGCGCACGCTGTGCGCCGAGCTCGAGGCCGATGTCCCACAGCATCGCCGACGAAGCGCTCGATCGACGGCGGCGCCGGCGCGCGTCGAGCGCCTCGCGGCAGCAGGATCAGCACGTCGACGTCGGAATGCGGGAAGAGCTGGCCGCGGCCGTAGCCGCCGACGGCGACCAGCGCGAGCGCCGGCGGGCGCGCCGACGCTCGGCCCAGACGCCGCGCGAGCACGCGGTCGACGAGCCGCGCGTGCTCGCGCAGCAGCCGCGGCGTGTCGGGCGCGCGCGCAGAACGCCTCGCGCAGCGCCGCGCGGCCGGCGTCGCAGCTCGTCGCGCCAGCGCGCGCGCGATGCCGCCGGCGGCATCGCCGGCGGCGTGCGGTGGCGAGCGTCGGCGGATGCCATCGCGCGCGGCGCCTCGCAGGCGTCAGTCGGGCGGCGGCGGCGGCGCGCCGGCCGACACGGTCAGCACTTCGAAGCCGTCGGTCGGTCACCAGCACCGTGTGCTCCCACTGCGCGGACAGCGAATGGTCGGCGGTGACGATCGTCCAGCCGTCGGCGAGGCAGCGGATGCCGGCGCGGCCGGCGTTGATCATCGGCTCGATCGGTGAAGATCATGCCGGGCTGCAGCTTGAGCCCGGTGCCGGGCCGGCCGTAGTGCAGCACCTGCGGCTCCTCGTGGAACTGGCGGCCGATGCCGTGGCCGCAGAACTCGCGCACGACCGAGAAGCCGTGGCCTTCGGCGAAGCGCTGGATCGTGTGCGCCGATGTCGCCCAGGTGCGCGCCCGGCCGCACGGCGCGGATGCCGCGCCACATCGCCTCGTAGGTGACCTCGACCAGGCGCCTCGCCTGGATCGACGGCGTGCCGACGTAGAACATGCGGCTCGTGTCGCCGTGGAAGCCGTCCTTGATCACGGTGACGTCGATGTTGACGATGTCGCCGTCCTTGAGCTTCTTGTCGCCGGGAATGCCGTGGCAGACGACGTGGTTGACCGACGTGCAGATCGACGCCGGGATAGGGCGAGTGGCCCGGGCGGCGCGTAGTTGAGCGTCGCCGGGATCGTCGTGCTGCACGTTGACCTGTAGTCGTGCGCGATGTGGTCGAGCTCGCCGGTCGTGACGCCCGGCTGCACGTGCGGCGTCAGGTAGTCGAGCAGCTCGGACGCGAGGCGGCCGGCGACGCGCATCCTTGCGATGTCCTCGGCGGACTTGAGGGTGACGGACATGGCGTCGAGCTCGCGTGGCGTCAGGCGCGCAGCAGTTCGTTGATGCTGGTCTTCGCGCGCGTCTTCGCGTCGACCTGCTTGACGATGACCGCGCAGTAGAGCTGGCAGCCGCCTTCGCCCGACGGCAGGCTGCCGGCGACGACGACCGAGCCCGCCGGCACGCGGCCGTAGCTGATCTCGCCGGTCGCGCGGTTGTAGATCTTCGTGCTCTGGCCGATGAACACGCCCATGCCGAGCACCGAGTTCTCCTCGACGATCACGCCTTCGACGACTTCCGAGCGCGCGCCGATGAAGCAGTTGTCCTCGATGATCGTCGGGTTGGCCTGCAGCGGCTCGAGCACGCCGCCGATGCCGACGCCGCCCGACAGGTGCACGTTCTTGCCGATCTGCGCGCACGAGCCGACGGTCGCCCAGGTGTCGACCATCGTGCCCTCGTCGACGTAGGCGCCGATGTTCACGTACGACGGCATCAGCACGACGTTGCGGCGCGATGAACGCGCCGCGCCGCGCGACCGCCGGCGGCACGACGCGCACGCCGGCCGCCGCGAACGCGGCGTCGGCGAAGCGCGCGAACTTGGTCGGCACCTTGTCGTAGAACGCGGAACGGCGCCGCTCGGTCCGGCGAGCCCGATGCGCGCGCGTTGTCGGCAAGCCGGAACGACAGCAGCACCGCCTTCTTGATCCACTGGTGCGTGATCCAGCGCGTCCGCGATCTTCTCGGCGACGCGCAGGCGCCCGGCGTCGAGCTCGGCGATCACGTGCGCGACCGCATCGCGCACGCGGCGGGCGCGGCGTGCGGGCGAGAGCTCGGCGCGTCTCCCACGCGGCGTCGATGATTTGCTGCGGGCTGAGCATGTGCATGGAAGGCGCGCGAGGCAAAACTGCAATTTTACCGTCGTGCGGTGCCGCCCCAATGCCCATCGTACGCCGCGGCGCGCGCAAGCGATGCGGGCTGCCGCTGCGCTAGCGCCGTTAGCGCGCGAATCGCGACCAGCCGCGCCGACAGCCTCGGCGCACTCCGCCAGCGTCGGCGACCAGCGCGATGCGCACGTAGCCGCGCCCGGGATTGACGCCGTCCGCTTCGCGCCCGAGGAAGCTGCCCGGCAGCACGGTCGACCGCTTCCTCGGCGCAGCAGCCGCCGCGCGAACTCGGCGTCGTCGACCGGGCGTGCGCGCCCACAGGTAGAACGCGGCGTCGGGCATCGCGCACGGCAGCACGGCGGCGAGCCGCGGCTGCAGCGCGCGCGAACTTCGCCGCGTACTTCGGCGCGGTTCGCGCGCACGTGCGCCTCGTCGCTCCACGCGGCGATGCTCGCCGCGGCGACCGCCGGCGACATCGCCGAGCCGTGATAGGTGCGGTAGAGCAGGAACGCCTTGATCAGCGCGGCGTCGCCGGCGACGTAGCCCGAGCGCAGGCCCGGCGCGTTCGAGCGCTTGGACAGGCTGCCGAACGACGACGAGCCGCGGAAAGCCGTCGCGGCCCAGCGCCTGCGCGGCGGCGAGCGCGCCGAGCGGCGGCGCGCCTCGTCGAAATAGATTTCCGAATAGCACTCGTCGGCGGCGATGACGAAGCCGTGGCGGTCGGACAGCTCGAACAGGCGCGCGCCACTCGTCGAGCGTCGTCACGCGGCCGGTCGGATTGTCCGGCGAGCAGACGTAGAGGAGCTGCGTGCGCGCCCAGACCGTCGTCGGGCACGTCGCGCCAGTCGCGGCGCGAAGCCGCGCGCGGCGATCCGCGTTGACGCAGTACGGCTCGCGCGCCGGCGAGCAGCGCGGCGCCTTCGTAGATCTGGTAGAACGGATTGGGCATCGACGACCGTCGCGCCGGGCGCGGCTGCCGTCGACGACCGTCTGCGCGAACGCGAACAGCGCCTCGCGGCTGCCGAGCACCGGCAGCACCTGCGTCGCCGGATCGAGCGCGGCAGGCCGTGCCGGCGCGCGAGCCAGCCGGCGATCGCCTCGCGCAGCGCGGGCGCGCCGATCGTCGTGGGATAATTCGCGAGGCCCGGCGCCGCCCGCGGCGAGCGCGTCGAGGATGAAGCGCGGCGTCGGATGCCGCGGCTCGCCGATCGACAGGCTGATCGGCGCGTTGCGCCGGATTGGGCGTGACGCCGGCGAACAGCGCGCGCAGCCGCTCGAACGGATACGGCTGCAGCAGCGCGAGTCGGGGATTCAACGGCGGAGGGTACGGCCGGAAGAGCGACGATTATAGCGAGCGCACGATGCGCGACGCCGCGATTATACGGGACGACGAGCTGGCGCGCTCGGCGTGCGATCGCCGGCGCGCTCGCAGCTGCGTCGCGTGACTGGCGACTGCTCGTCGCGCTCGCCGCTGCTTGCGCTGGTCGCTCGCGCACTGGGGCTGGCGCTGGTTCGGTCCGGCGCCGGCGACGATCGCCGTGCCGGCGCCGCCCGACGAATCCGCGCGCCGCATCGCGCGACGCGCGCCTGTTCGGCGCGCGCCGCGGCGCGCCGCTGCCGGCGCGCCGCTGACGCGCCGCGCATCGCGGCGACACTGCGGCTGCTCGGCGTCTTCGCCGAGCGCGACGGCAGCGGGCTACGCGCTGTTCCGCCTGCGCGCGCGCGGCCCGATGCTCGTCGCCGCCGGGCCAGGACATCGCCACGGGCGTGACGCTCGACGCGGTGCGCCGCGACGGCATCACGCGTCCGCGACGCCGGCGGCGAGCGCGCGACATCGCGCTGCGCGCGCGGCCGCATCGCGCCGCCCGGCGGCAAGGCGCGCCGCCGGCCGCGCGCGAGCCGCGCCAAGTCGCGGCGTGTGCGCGCGCCCGCCGGGCTTCACGGGCCCGGTCTTGCGCCTCAACGCGGAGCTGCTCACCGGCATCGATCGCGCAGCCCGACAGCTGGACGGCGCTGGTCGGCGCCGGGCGCGGCGCGCTGGCCGTGCGCGACGACAGCGGCTTCGCGGCGATGCTCGGCGATGAAGACGGGCGACCGCGTCGAGCAGGCCAACGGCATCGCGCTGGCGATCGCCGACGACATCGCTCGGCGCCGTGCTGCAGCCGCTGACGCGCGAGCCAGCCGGTGCGCGTCGCCGGCACGCGCGACGGCAAGCCGCGCGAGTGGCTGCTTCTGAACGCCGGCGCCTGTCCGGGCTGAGCGCCGCTGCAGCGGCGCGCCTACGGCGTGCCGTCGGCGCGGCAGCCAGTCGAGCAGCGCGCAGCGGATCGTCGATGCATGCCGTCGGCCGGCCAGTCGTCCGGGCGTCTCGTCGCGGCTCGATGTAGCCGTAGCGCGCGACGATCGTCCGCATGCCGGCCGCGATCGCCGGCCGCGACGTCGCGCTCGGCGTCGCCGACGTAGACGCAGCGCGCCGGCGCGACGCCCAGCGCTGCGCGCCGCGTGCAGCAGCGGCGCCGGATGCGGCTTCGCGATGCGGCGTCGTGTCGCCGCAGACGACGGCGCCGGCGCGCGCGCGCGAGGCCGAGCGCGCTCGAGCAGCGGCGCCGTGAAGCGCGTCGCCTTGTTGGTGACGATGCCCCAGCGCGAGCCGCGCGCGCTCGATCGCGTCGAGCAGCGCGTCGACGCCGGCGAACAGCGCGCGTGTCGCACGCACAGCGCCGCCTGCGTAGTGCGCGAGGAACGCGTCGCGCAGCGCCGCGTAGTCCGCGATCGTCCGGGCGCGACGCCCATGCCGGCGCCGAGCAGGCCGCGCGCGCCGTGCGAGGCGTACGGCGCGCAGCGTCGCCGAGCGGCACCGGCGGCGAGGCCGCGGTCGCGCGCGCACGCGATTGAGCGCGGCGCGCCAGGTCGGGCGCGGTGTCGGCGAGCGTGCCGTCGAGGTCGAACAGCACCGCGTCGACCGGCAGCGGCGCGCGGCGCCGCGCGTCAGCCGTCATGCGCGGGCGGCGGAACGCCATCATGTAGTTGACGCCGGTGTCGGGCGCGAGCCGGAACGTCTTCGCGAGCGGGTTGTAGGTCATGCCGGTCGATGCGCCGCCGAGCTCGAGCCCCGCGCGCCGCGCGAAGCGCGCGACCTCGGCGGGCGTGAGGAACTTCGCGTAGTCGTGCGTGCCCCGCGGCAGCAGCCGCAGCACGTATTCGGCGCCGACGATCGCGAGCAGCGTAGGACTTGGGGTTGCGGTTGATCGTCGAGAACGACGACGATGCCGCCGGGCCGCGCGAGCGCCGCGCAGGCGGCGACGATCGACGCCGGGATCGGGCACGTGCTCGAGCAGTTCCATGCAGGTGACGACGTCGAACGCGCCGGGCGATCTCGGCCGCGAGCGCCTCGGCGGCGACGAGCCGGTAGTCGACGCGCGACGCCGGACTCGAGCTGGTGCAGCTGCGCGACGCCGAGCGCCTTTTCGCCGAGGTCGATGCCGGTGACGCTGCGCGCCGCGCGCGCGCCATCGCCTCGGCCAGGATGCCGCCGCCGCAGCCGACGTCGAGCACGCGCTTGCCCGCGAGCCCGCCGCACGCCGCGTCGATCCAGTCGAGGCGCAGCGGATTGATCTCGTGCAGCGGCCCGAACATCGCGCTGTCCGGGATCCCACCAGTGATGCGCGAGCGCGGCGAACTTGGCGAGCTCGGCCGCGATCGACGTTGCGCGGCGCGGACGGTGCGCTGCGGGTGCATCGTGCGGCGCGTCATTGCAGTCGCTCCTGCCAGAGCGCGCGCGCGCGCGACGATCGCCGCTCTCGTCGACGGTCGTCAGCGCGCGGTCGGCGACCACCCGCTCGCCGCCGACCCAGACGTCGGTGACGCGCTCGCGGCCCGACCGCATGGACGAGATGCGAGACCGGATCGTAGCAGGGCAGCGCGTCGAGCCGCGACAGGTCGACCGCGACGACGTCGGCCTCCTTGCCCGGCGACGAGCGAGCCGATCGTGCGCGTCGAGGCCGAGCGCGCGCGCGCCGCCGAGCGTCGCCAGCGCGCAGCGCCGTGCGGCGCGGGCAGCGCCGACGGCGTCGCCGGTCGCGACCTTGGCGAGCAGCGCCGCGAGGCGCATCTCGCCGAAGAGGTCGAGCCGGTTGTTCGACGCCGCGCCGTCGGTGCCGAGCGCGACGTTGACGCCGCGCCGCGAGCAGCGCCGCGACCGGCGCGATGCCGCTGCCGAGCTTCATGTTCGACGCCGGGCAGTGCACGACGTGGCAGCCGCTGCGCCGCGAGCAGCGTCGATGTCGTCGGCGTCGAGGTGCACGCCGTGGATGGCGATGAAGCCGGGCCCGGTCGCGCCGAGCCGGTGCAGCCGCGCGAGCGGCGTGCACGCCGTGCGTCGCGCGCGCTCTGCGCGACCTCGTGCGCGCGTCTCGGCGAGATGCGTCTGGATCGGCAGGTCGAGCTGGCGCGCGTAGATGACGATCTTCTGCCCAGCGTCGCGTCGCCGACGGTGTACGGCGCGTGCGGCGCCAGCGCGAAACGCGAGCCGCGGCTCGTGCTTGCAGGCGTCGCGCGCGGCGAGGCCGCGCCTGCAGGTAGCCGTCGGCGTCGGCGGCGTAGGGCGTCGGGAAGTCGAGCACCGGCAGCCCGAGCATCGCGCGCATGCCCGGCTCGACGATACGCGCGCGCGGCGGCGTCCGGGAAAGAAGTACATGTCGTTGCAGCAGGTGATGCCGCCGCGCAGCATCTCGGCGGCGGCGAGCAGCGTGCCGTCGTAGACGAACTCCGGCGCGACGAAGCGCGCCTCGCGCGGCCAGATGTGCTGCTCGAGCCAGGCCTTGAGCGGCACGTCGTCGGCGATGCCGCGCAACAGCGTCATCGCCGCGTGCGTGTGCGCGTTGACGAGCCCGGGCAGCAGCACGTGGCGCGGCAGCGACGACGTGCTCGCGCGCCGCGAAGTCGCGCGTCGGCGTCGCGCCGGCGGCACGCAGCGCGACGATGCGGCCGCGCGTCGACGATCAGCGCGTGGCCGGCGAGCGCGCCGGCGGGCTCGACCGGCACGATCCAGCCGGCGTCGAGGCGCAGGTCGCCGGTCTGCATGGCGATGCGTCGAGGCGATGACGCGCGCAGTGCGCCGCGGTCGCGGCGCAAAAAAAAGCCCCGCGCGACGGCGGGGCTCTTTTCGTGATGCGGCGCGGCATTACTTCTTGACGACCTCGCCCTTGACTTCGACTTCCACGCGGCGGTTCGGCGCGAGGCAGGCGATCAGTTCCTTCACGTCTTCTGGTTGCAGACCACGCCCGGGACCGGCTGCGTCTTGCCCATGCCGAGGGTCTCGATCTTGTCCTTCGGCACGCCCTTGCGACACCAGGTAGTCGCGGACGGCGTCGGCACGGCGCTCCGACAGCTTCTGGTTGTACGGCCTGCGTGCCGATGCGGTCGGTGTGACCGGTGACCAGCACCAGCTCGAGCTTCTGCACGTCCCGCAGCTTGGCGATGATCTCGCTGTCGATCGCGGCCTTGCCTTCGGGCTTCAGCACGGCCTTGTCGAAGTCGAACAGCGCCTTCGACGCCAGCGTGATCTTCTGCACCTGCGGGGCGCAGGCGGCGGCGGCGGGCGGCGGCGGCGGCGGCGGCGGCGGCGGCGGCGGCGGCGGCGGCGGCGGCGGCTTCGGCACGAGATCCGGATCGCACTCGATCGATCGCCATCGCCGGCGTCCAGTAGCCGGTGCGCCAGCAGAGGTTGCCGGCAAGCCCGTGCGTGCCGTTGTAGACGCCGCTCTTCACGACGCCGTCGGTCGGCGTCGGTAGGCGATAGCAGACGTAATCCGGTCGGTGCACGGCGCGGTGCCCGGCACGTAACCCTTCGGATCTGCCTGTCATCTGCGCGCCGACGCCGCCGGCGAACGCCACGGCGATCGCGCCGACGAGGGCACCGGTACACGAGACGACGAGTCATTGTTTCACCCCTTTGGCTTTGGTTTTGAACAAGTTTTTGCGAACCTGCAGATTCTCGCGCGCCACGCGCAAACCTGGCACTGACGCGCCAAATCCTTTGTCTCCACGACGAACTATAGCACAGGGGTTTTGGCGGTGCAAAGAAAACGCGGGCTTCCGGCAACAGGTCGCCGAGCGACTGTCGCGGCAATACAACGCCGTGATAAAATTTCGCATTTTCAAGGGCCTCCGGCGGCTCGCGGCGCGCAGGCCGCGCCGCGGCGCGAGACCGCGCATCCGGCGCGCCGGCCGCGACCGGAAAACCGCGCTCGCCGGGCGCCGAGTTTTCCGAGGCCACGCTGCGATCGCCGACGACCGCCTTCGCAACGCCACTTCGACGGAAGAAATCCCGCCCATGGAGCAGTTCGCCAAAGAAACCCTTCCCGTCAGCCTCGAAGCCGAGATGCGGCATTCGCTACCTCGATTACGCGATGAGCGTGATCGTGGGGCGGGCGCTGCCGGACGTCCGCGACGGCCTGAAGCCGGTGCATCGCCGCGTGCTGTTCGCGATGCACGAGGCGAACATCGTCTGGAACCGGCCCTACGTGAAATGCGCGCGCGTCGTCGGCGACGTGCTCGGCAAGTACCACCCGCACGGCGACATCGGCGATCTACGACGCGCTGGTGCGGATGGCGCAGGACTTCTCGCTGCGCTATCCGCTGATCGACGGCCAGGGCAATTTCGGCTCGGTCGACGGCGACAACGCCGGCGGCGTATGCGCTACACCGAGTGCCGGCTGCAGAAGATCGCCGCCGAGCTGCTCGCCGACATCGACAAGGAAACCGTCGATTTCGTCCCGAACTACGACGGCAAGGAGCAGGAGCCGTCGGTGCTGCCGTCGCGGCTGCCCGAACCTGCTCGTCAACGGCTCGTCGGGCATCGCGGTCGGGCATGGCGACCAACATCCCGCCGCACAACCTGACCGAGGTCGATCAACGCCTGCCTCGCGCTGCTCGCCAATCCCGAGATCACGGTCGACGAGCTGATCGAGCATCGTGCCGGCGCCGGACTTCCCGACCGCCGGGATCATCTACGGCCTCGAAGGCGTGCGCGAGGGCTACCGCACCGGCCGCGGCCGCGTCGTGATCCGCGCGCGCACGCACATCGAGGACCTCGAGCAAGGGCAACCGGCAGGCGATCATCGTCGACGAGATCCCGTACCAGGTGAACAAGGCGAACCTGCTCGATCCGCATCGGCGAGCTCGTCCGCGAGAAGAAGCTCGAGGGCATCTCCGACCTGCGCGACGAGTCGGACAAGTCCGGCATGCGCGTCGTCATCGAGCTGAAGCGCGGCGAAGTCGCCGAGATCGTCCTCAACAACCTGTTCAAGCTGACGCAGCTGCAGGACAGCTTCGGCATGAACATGGTCGCGCTGGTCGACGGCCAGCCGCGGCTGCTCAACCTCAAGCAGTTCCTCGAGTACTTCCTGCAGCACCGGCGCGAGGTCGTCGTGCGCCGCACGCGCTTCGAGCTGCGCAAGGCGCGCGAGCGCGGCCACATCCTGGAAGGCCTCGCGGTCGCGCTGTCCAACGTCGACGAGATCATCGCGCTGATCAAGGCCGTCGCCGACGCCGCCGGAGGCGAAGGCGGCGCTGATGGCGCAGGATCTGGCGCTCGCCGCTGGTCGAGGAGATGCTGCAGCGCGCCGCCGCCGACGCCGCGCGGCCCGACGGCCTGCCGCCGGAGTTCGGCTGGCAGGCGAGCGCAGCCGCCGGGCTACCGGCTGTCCGACGCGCAGGCGCAGGCGATCCTCGAGCTGCGGCTGCAGCGCCTGACCGGCCTCGAGCAGGACAAGATCATCGGCGAGTACAGCGACGTGATGGCGCAGATCGTCGACCTGCTCGACATCCTCGCGCAAGCCCGCGCGCGTCACCGACGATCATCGCGCGACGAGCTGACGGCGATCCGCGACCAGTTCGGCGACGCGCGCCGCTCGGAGATCGTCGCGCAGGGCGTCGACCTGTCGCTCGAGGACCTGATCGCGCCGCGAGGACATGGTGGTGACGCTGTCGCACGGCGGCTACATGAAGGCGCAGCCGGTCGCCGAGTACCGCGCGCAGAAGCGCGGCGGCCGCGGCAAGCAGGCGACGGCGACCAAGGAAGACGATTTCATCGACCGCCTGTTCATCGCCAACACGCACGACTACATCCTGTGCTTCTCCAACCGCGGCCGCGTCTACTGGCTCAAGGTCTACAACGTGCCGCAGGGCTCGCGCGCGTCGCGCGGCAAGCCGATCGTCAACCTGGTGCCGCTGCGTCGAGAACGAGAAGATCACCGCGATCCTGCCGGTCAAGGAGTTCACCGACGACGCAGTTCGTGTTCATGGCCACCGCGATGGGCACGGTCAAGAAGACGCCGCTGTCGGAATTCTCGCGGCCGCGCCCGTCGGGCATCATCGCGGTCGACCTGGCCGACGGCGATTCGCTGATCGGCGTCGCGCTGACCGACGGCACGCACGACGTGATGCTGTTCAGCTCCGGCGGCAAGGCGGTGCGCTTCGACGAGAACGACGTGCGGCCGATGGGCCGCAACGCGCACGGCGTGCGCGGCATGATGCTCGACAAGAGGCCAGCGCGTGATCTCGATGCTGGTCGCCGAGGACGAGGAGCAGTCGGTGCTGACCGCGACCGAGAACGGCTACGGCAAGCGCACGCCGATCGTCGAGTACACGCGCCACGGCCGCGGCACCAAGGGCATGATCGCGATCCAGCAGACGCGAGCGCAACGGCACAGGTGGTCGCCGCGGCGCTGGTGCGCCCCGACGACGAGGTGATGCTGATCTCGACCGGCGGCGTGCTGATCCGCACCAAGGTGAAGTCGATCCGCGAGATGAGCCGCTCGACGCAGGGCGTCACGCTGATCAACCTCGGCGACGGCGAGAAGCTCGCCGGGCTCGAGCGCGTCGTCGAGACCGACGACGACGGCGACGAGCGAGCGTAGCGCCGACTCCGCGACGCCGAGACCCGCCATGCCCGACCGCCGACGCCAACGGCCAGGATCCGAACTCGCCGCGCCATCGCGCGGCGATCGACGCGCTCGACCGCGAGATCCTCGCGCGGCTCAACGCGCGCGCGCGCGCACGCGCAGGCGATCGGCGCGCTGAAGGGCGGCGGCGCCGCGTACCGGCCCGAGCGCGAGGCGCAGGTGCTGCGCGCGGCTGCAGGCCGCGCAACCGCGGGCCGCTGTCCGAACGAGGCCGTCGCCGGCGTCTTCCGCGCAGGTCGATGTCGGCGTGCCTCGCGCTCGAGCAGACGCTGCGCGATCGCCTACCTCGGGCCCGCCGGGCACGTTCAGCCACGCCGCGGTCGCGCAAGCACTTCGGCGCAGTTCGTCGACGCGGCGCCGCTGCGCGACGATCGACGAGGTGTTCCGCGCGGCGGAGAGCGGCCAGACCGACTACGCGGTCGTGCCGGTCGAGAATTCGACCGAAGGCGCGGTCGGCCGCACGCTCGACCTCATGTGCCAGACGCCGCTCGTCGATCTGCGGCGAGATCAAGCTGCGCATCCGCCAGAACCTGCTGTCGAACGCGGCGTCGCTCGCCGAGGTGACGCGCGTCTATTCGCACGCGCAGTCGCTCGCGCAGTGCGTGCAGTGGCTCGCGCGGCACCTGCCCGGCGGTGCCGCGCGTCGCCGTGGCGAGCAACGCCGAGGCCGCGCGGCTCGCCGCGGCCGAGCCGGGCGCCGCGGCGATCGCCGGCGAGAACGCCGCGGCGATCTACGGCCTCGCGATGCTCGCGCCGCACATCGAGGACGAGCCCAACAACACGACGCGCTTCTGGGTGCTCGGCCGGCAGCAGGTCGGCGCCGTCCGGGCCGCGACGAGACCTCGCTCGTGATGTCGGCGCCCAACCGGCCCGGCGCGGTGCTACGCGCTGCTCGAGCCGCTTCGCGACGCACGGCGTCAGTCATGACGCGCCTCGAATCGCGGCCCGGCGCGCACCGGCCTGTGGGAGTACCTGTTCTTCGTCGACCTCGTCGGGCCACGCGACGACCCGCCGGTCGCGGCGGCGCTCGCCGAGCTGCGGCAAAAAGCGCCCATTCCTCAAGCTGCTGGGATCGTATCCTGCAGCGCTCTATTAGGAATGCCATGACGCAGCCGCGCCGGTCGATGACCGCCCGCGATCCGTCGCTGCTCGCGCCCGGACTACGTGCGCGGCCTCGCGCCGCTACGTCCCCGGCAAGCCGATCGACGAGCTCGCGCGCGAGTTCGGCCTCGACCGCAGCGACGATCGTCAAGCTCGCGTCGAACGAGAATCCGCGCGGCCCGAGCCCGGCGGTGCGCGCGGCGATCGCCGCCGCGGCCGACGAGCTGTACGCGCTATCCGGACGGCAACGGCTTCGCGCTCAAGGCGGCGCTCGCGCGCGCGCTTCGGCGTCGACGCCGACGCAGATCGTGCTCGGCAACGGCTCCAACGACATCCTCGAGCTCGTCGACGCAGGCGTTCCTGCGGCCCGGCGACGAGGCCGTCTACTCGCAGCACGCGTTCGCCGTCTATCCGCTGGCCACGCAGGCGCGCGGCGCGCACCGGCATCGAGGTGCCGGCGCGCGACTTCGGCCACGACCTGCCGGCGATGCGCGCGGCGATCACGCCGCGCACGCGCATCGTGTTCGTCGCCAATCCGAACAATCCGACCGGCACCTGGATCGCGCCGGCCGCGCTGCGAGGCGTTCATCGCGTCGATGCCGCGCGACGTGCTGGTCGTGCTCGACGAGGCGTACAACGAGTATCTCGAGCCCGCGCAGCAGCGCGCCGACAGCGCCGCGCTGGATCGCGCGAGCATCCGCAATCTCGTCGTCTCGCGGACGTTCTCGAAGGCCTACGGCCTCGCCGCGCTGCGCGTCGGCTACGGCATCATGGACGCCGAGCGTCGCGGACATGCTGAATCGCGTGCGCCAGCCGTTCAACGTCAACGCGCTGGCGCAGGCGGCGGCGCTCGCGGCGCTCGCCGACACCGCCTACGTCGACGAGAGCCGCGCGCTCAACCGCGCGGGCCTGCGCGCAGCTCGACGCGGGCTTCGACGCGCTCGGCCTCGCGTTCGTGCCGTCGCACGGCAACTTCGTGCTGGTGCAAGGTCGGCGACGCCGGCGCGCGTCAACCAGCGCGCTGCTGCGCGCAGGGCGTGATCGTGCGCCCGGTCGCCAACTACGGCCTGCCCGAGTGGCTGCGCATCACGGTCGGCCTGCCCGAGCGAGAACGAGCGCTTCCTCGCCGCGCTCGCGGCGCGCGCTCGCGCGCTGACGCGCCGTCGTCGGCCGTGACCGCATGCCGCCTGCGCATCGGCAAGCTCGTCGTCGTCGGCGTCGGCCTGATCGGCGGCTCGTTCGCGCTCGCGCTGAAGCGCGCGGGCGCGCGTCGGCGACGGTCGTCGGCGTCGGCCGCACGCCGCGCCAATCTCGACGCCGCGCTGCGCGCTGCGGCATCGTCGACCGCGCGCTGCACGCTCGACGACGACTGGACGCGCGAGCTGCGCCGACGCCGACGTCGTGCTGCTCGCCGCGCCGGTCGGCGCAGTTCCCGGCGCTGTTCGCCGCGATCGCGCCGCACGCTCGGCGCCGCGACGCGATCGTCACCGACGCCGGCAGCACCAAGCAGGACGTGATCGCCGCGGCGCGCGCGGCATCTCGGCGCGCGCGCTGCCGCGCTTCGTGCCCGGCACATCCGATCGCCGGCACCGAGCACACCGGCGCGGCCGCCGCGTTCGCGACGCTGTTCGACGGACCGCAACGTCATCCTGACGCCGCTCGCCGGAGACCGATCCGGCGGCGCGTCGCGACGCGTCGCGGCGCTGTGGCAGGCCTGCGGCGCGCGCGTGCGCACGCTCGATGCCGCGCGCGCACGACCGCGATCTTCGCCGCGGTCTCGCACCTGCCGCACCTGCTCGCGTTCGCGCTCGTCGACGAGCTCGCCGCGCGCCCCGACGCCGCCGAGCTCTTCCGCTACGCGGCGAGCGGCTTTCGCGACTTCACGCGCATCGCCGCGAGCTCGCCGGAGATGTGGCGCGACATCGCGCTCGCCAACCGCGACGCGCTGCTCGCCGAGATCGACGCCTACCGCGACGCAGCTCGACGCGCATCGCCGCGCTGATCGCCGCGCGGCGACGGCGCGGCGCTCGACGGCGCTGTTCGCGCGCGCGCGCCGCGCGCCGCGCGTGGGAGCGCGGCGTCGCGCAGGCCGGCGGTCGCGGCCGACGGGCCGACGCGAGCGCTGAGCCGCCGCGATGCGCGACGCCGCCTCGCTCGACCTCGCGCCGGTCGCGCATGCCGCAGGGACGGTCGCGCTGCCCGGCTCGAAGAGCATCTCCAACCGCACGCTGCTGCTCGCGGCGCTCGCGCGCGGGCGACACGACGCTCGTCGGCGCTGCTCGACGCCGACGACGTCGACCGGATGCTCGAGGCGCTGCGCGCGCTCGGCGTCGCGCGTCGAGCGCGGCGCCGGACGGCGCGACGTGCGTCGTGCACGGGCGCGGGCGGCGCATTTCCGGTGCGGCGCGCGCGACCTGTTCCTCGGCAACGCCGGCACGGCGTTTCGCCCGCTGACCGCGGCGCTCGCGTTCGCGCGGCGGCGACTACGAGCTCGTCGGGCGTGCCGCGCATGCACGAGCGGCCGATCGGCGATCTGGTCGACGCGCTGCGCGCGCTCGGCGCCGACATCCGCTATCTCGGCGAACGAGGGCTTTCCGCCGCTCGCGATCGGCGCCGCGGCGCGCGCACGCGCCGGCGCGACGCGTCGCGCATCCGCGGCGACGTGTCGAGCCAGTTCCTGTCGGCGCTGCTGATGGCGCTGCCGCTCGCTCGCGGCGCGCGCGGCCGCGCGCTCGACGGTCGACGTCGCCGGCGAGCTGATCTCGCAGCCCTACGTCGCGATCACGACCAACCTGATGCGCCGCTTCGGCGTCGCCGTCGACGCAGGACGGCTGGCGATCGTTTCGCGTGCCGGCCGGCGCGCGCTACGCGAGCCCGGGCACGCTCCGACGTCGAAGGCGACGCGTCGTCCGCGTCGTACTTCCTCGCCGCCGGCGCGATCGGCGGCGGCCCGGTGCGCGTGACCGGCGTCGGCCGCGACTCGATCCAGGGCGACGTCGCCTTCGCCGACGTGCTCGCGCGGATGGGCGCCGACGATCGCGCTGCGGCGACGACTGGATCGAGGCGCGCGGCGGGCGCGGCGCTCGCGCGGCATCGACGCTCGACTGCATCGCGATTCCCGACGCGGCGATGACGCTCGCGGTCGTCGCGCTGTTCGCGCGCGGGCCGACGACGCTGACGCGGCATCGCGCAGCTGGCGCGTCAAGGAGACCGACCGCATCGCGGCGATGGCGACCGAGCTGCGCAAGCTCGGCGCGACGGTCGACGGCGGGCGCCGACCGGCTGCGCGTGCACTCCGCCGGCGCGGCTCGCGCCGGCGACGATCGACACCTACGACGATCACCGGATGGCGATGTGCTTTTCGCTGGCGGCGCTCGGCGGCGTGCCGGTGCGCATCAACGATCCCGACTGCGTGCGCAAGACGTTTCCCGGCTACTTCGCCGCGTTCGCGACGGATCGCGCGAGCCGCGGCGCCGCGCCATGACTGCCGACGTCGCCGGTGATCGCCATCGACGGCCCGGCGGCGTCGGGCAAGGGCACGATCGCCGCCGGCGTCGCGCAGGCGCTCGGCTTCCATCTATCTCGACAGCGGCTCGCTGTACCGGCTGGTCGCGCTGCAGGCGCTGCGCACGCGGGATCGCGCTCGACGACGAGCGCGGCGCTCGCCGCGCTCGCCGCGGCGCCTCGACGTCGCGCTTCGCGGGCGGCGCGCATCCTGCTCGACGGCCGCGACGTCACCGACGCCATCCGCGGCGAGGCCGTCAGCGCCGCGGCCTCGCAGGTCGCCGTCCACCCGGCCGTGCGCGGCGGCGCTGCTCGAGCGGCAGCGGGCCTTCCGGCGGCCGCCCGGGCTGGTCGCCGACGGCCGCGACATGGGCACCGTGGTCTTCCCGGACGCCGCGCTCAAGGTGTTCGTGACGGCGAGCGCCGAGGAGCGGGCGCGGCGGCGGCATAAGCAGTTGATCGAAAAAGGAATCTCCAGTTACAATTGAAAGTCTTTTGCGCGATATCCGGGAGCGCGACGCGCGCGACGCCGGCCGGGCGGCTGCACCGCTCGAGCCCGCGGCCGACGCCGTGATCCTGGATACCACCGACCTGACGATCGACGCCGCCGTCGCCTTCGTGCTCGACCGGTACTCGGGCGACGGCGCGCGACGATAGCAGACGCGGCGGACGCAGCGCGAATTGCGGACCGGCTGAGCCGACGCGCACGAAGGGCCGCGCGACGCGCGCTTTAGCCGGCGCCGCCGGACGCGGATTGACCACAACCAGCCCGCCGCTGCGAGAAACAGGGTTCTCGCTGACCGGCGGCTTTGACGAACATGAAGGAACCAACCCCCATGGCTACCGCCACCCCCATGCACCGCCTCCGCCGCCGCCAATCCGCCGATGGAAGATTTCGCCGCGCTGTTCGAGGAATCCCTCTCGCGGCAGGAGATGCGCCAGGGCGAACTGATCACCGCCGAGGTCGTCGCGCGTCGACTTCAACATCGTCGTCGTCAACGCCGGCCTCAAGTCCGAGAGCTTCATCCCGATCGAGGAATTCAAGAACGACAAGGGCGAGATCGAGGTCAAGCCCGGCGATTTCGTCACCGTCGCCATCGAGAGCGCTCGAGGACGGCTACGGCGAGACCAAGCTGTCGCGCGACAAGGCCAAGCGCCTCAAGGCCTGGCACGACCTCGAAGCCGCGATGGAGCAGGGCATCGATCGTCTCCGGGCCTCGTCACCGGCAAGGTGAAGGGCGGCCTCACCGTCATGGTCAACGGCATCCGCGCGTTCCTGCCGGGCTCGCTGGTCGACATCCGTCCGGTCAAGGACACGACGCCGTTCGAGAACAAGGCGCTCGACTTCAAGGTCATCAAGCTCGACCGCAAGCGCAACAACGTCGTCGTGTCGCGCCGCGCCGTGCTCGAGGCGAGCCTGGGCGAGGAGCGCGAGAAGCTGCTGTCGACGCTGCAGGAAGGCGCGATCGTCAAGGGCATCGTCAAGAACATCACCGACTACGGCGCGTTCGTCGACCTGGGCGGCATCGACGGCCTGCTGCACATCACCGACCTCGCCTGGCGCCGCGTCAAGCATCCGTCGGAAGTGCTCGCGGTCGGCGACGAAGTCACCGCCAAGGTCCTCAAGTTCGACCAGGAGAAGAACCGCGTCTCGCTCGGCATGAAGCAGCTGGGCGAGGATCCGTGGGTCGGCCTGTCGCGCCGCTACCCGACGGGCACGCGCCTGTTCGGCAAGGTCACCAACATCACCGACTACGGCGCGTTCGTCGAGATCGAGTCGGGCATCGAGGGCCTGGTGCACGTGTCCGAGATGGACTGGACCAACAAGAACATCCATCCGACCAAGGTCGTGCAGCTGGGCGACGAGGTCGAGGTGATGATCCTCGAGATCGACGAGGAGCGCCGCCGCATCTCGCTCGGCATGAAGCAGTGCATGCCGAACCCGTGGGACGAGTTCGCGATGAACCACAAGAAGGGCGACAAGGTGAAGGGCATGATCAAGTCGATCACCGACTTCGGCGTGTTCGTCGGCCTGCCCGGCGGCATCGACGGCCTCGTGCACCTGTCCGACCTGTCGTGGTCGCTGCCCGGCGAAGCCGCCGTGCGCGACTACAAGAAGGGCGCAGGAAGTCGAGGCCGTGGTGCTCGCGATCGACGTCGAGCGCGAGCGCATCTCGCTCGGCATCAAGCAGCTCGACGGCGACCCGTTCACCAACTACGTCGCGACGCACGACAAGGGCAACGTCGTCAAGCGGCACGGTGAAGTCGCTCGACGGCAAGGGCGCGGTGATCGACGCTCGACGGCGACGTCGAGGGCTACCTGCGCGCCTCCGAGGTCGCGCGCGACCGCGTCGAGGACATCCGCACGCACCTGAAGGAAGGCGACGCGGTCACCGCGATGATCATCAACATCGACCGCAAGAACCGCGCATCAACCTGTCGATCAAGGCGAAGGACCACGCCGAGGAGACGGAGGCGATGCAGAACGTCAAGGCCGACACCGCGGGCACGAGCACCGGGACGACCAACCTCGGCGCGCTGCTGCAGGCCAAGCTGGACAACAAGACCACCGAGTAAGCGGGCCGCGTGATGACCAAATCGGAGCTGATCGACCGCCTGGCGGCGCAGTTCCCGCAGCTGGTCGCCAAGGATGCCGAGCTCGCGGTCAAGATGATCCTCGACGCGATGGCCGAAAGCCTGGCGAAGGGGGAGCGCATCGAGATCCGCGGGTTCGGCAGCTTCGGCCTCAACTACCGGCCGCCGCGGACCGGACGCAATCCCAAGTCCGGCGAGAAGGTGCAGGTGCCGGAGAAGCACGTGCCGCACTTCAAGGCCGGCAAGGAATTGCGCGAGCGCGTCGATTTCAAGAAGACCTGGAGCAGCGTTGATGCGCACGGCTGCGGGCGGCATGCGGATTCAGACTGCCGCCCTTTTCGTTTCGTCCGGATGGCATGACGCAGCCATGCACTATCGTGCGCTGGATCGTCGGCGCCGCGCTCTTCCTGGCGCTGCTGTTCCTGTCGCTGCAGAACTGCCGAGCCGGTGACGCTCAAGTTCTACCACGTGGTGGAGCTGGCAGGCGCCGCTCGATCTTCGTCGTGCTCGATCGCGTTCGCGATCGGCGTCGCCGTCGGGCCTGCTCGCCGGCGCGCTGCGCTCGGCGCGGCTCAAGCGCCAGCTCGAACCGGCTGCGCCGCGAGCAGCGCGCGGCGCGACCGGCGCCGCCGCGGCCGACTGGGCGACCGGCGCCCGGGACCGTCGCCGGCGTCGGGCCCCGGCTTCGAGCGCCGATCGCGCGCGCGACCGAGCCGCCTGACGCCGCGCCGCATGGATTTCGAGCTGTGGTGGCTGCTGCCGATCCCGGCGCTGTTCTTCGCGCTGGGCTGGATCGCCGCGCGCATCGACATCAAGCACCTGCTGCGCGAGTCGCGCGCGCTGCCGCTGTCGTATTTCCGCGGCCTCAACTTCCTGCTGAACGAGCAGCCGGACAAGGCGATCGAGTCGTTCATCGAGGTCGTCAAGGTCGATCCGCAGACGATCGACCTGCACTTCGCGCTCGGCAGCCTGTTCCGCCGCCAGGGCGAGATCGACCGCGCGATCCGCATGCACCAGAACCTGCTCGACCGCCCCGACCTGCCGGCCGACAAGCGCGCAGGCGGCGATGTTCGAGCTCGCGCAGGACTTCCATCGCGCCGGCCTGCTCGACCGCGCCGAGGAGCTGTTCACCAAGCTCGACGGCACGCCGTTCGAGCACGCCGTCGCTCGGCTTCCTGCATCTCGATCTACGAGCAGGAGAAGGACTGGCCGAAGGCGATCGCCGTCACGCGGCGGATGGAGGCGCTCGCCAAGCAGCCGTACTTCAAGGAGATCGCGCACTACCACTGCGAGCTCGCGCAGGCGGCGCTGCTCAAGCCCGACTATCGCGGCGGCGCGCGCGAACATCGAGCAGGCGCTCGCCGAGTACCGCGGCTGCACGCGCGCGACGATGCTGCTGGGCGACCTCGAGGCGCAGCAGGGCGACGCCGGCCGACGGCGATCGCCGCGTGGCAGCGGATCGAGATCGCAGAATCCGGCGTTCCTGTCGCTCGTCGCCGAGCGCCTCGCCGACGCCTACCGCACGGCAGGGCGACGTCGCGCAGGGCATGCGCGTGCTGCGCAGCTACCAGGCGCAGTATCCGTCGCTCGACCTGCTCAACACGCTGTTCACGCTGATGCTCGGCGCGAGGAGGGCCCGACGCGGCCGCGCGCGCTGATCAAGGACGAGCTCGCGCGCAATCCGACGCTGCTCGGCCTCGACCGGCTGCTCGAGGCGCAGCTGCTCGGCGGCGCCGGCCGAGCGCCGGCACGACCTCGAGCTCGTCAAGGAGCTCGTCGGCCAGCACATCAAGCGCCTCGGCATGTACAAGTGCGACCACTGCGGCTTTCGCGCGAAGCAGTACTACTGGCGCTGCCCCGGCTGCGGCAAGTGGGAAACGTATTCGCCGCGGCGCACCGAGACGCCGGACGGCTACGCCTGATCGCATTGCCGCGAAGCAGTGGAATCACTGACATGAACGCGACCGAATCCGCGCGTCATCGTCGCGCTCGACTTCGCCAGACCCGATGCACGCGCTCGGCGCTCGCCGACCGGCTCGACCCGGCCGCGTGCGCGCTCAAGGTCGGCAAGGAGCTGTTCGTCGTCGCCGGACCCGAGCCCGTGCGCTGGATGATCGCAGCGCGGCTTTCGCGTCTTCCTCGACCTCAAGTTCCACGACATCCCGAACACCGTCGCGCAGGCCTGCGCCGCGGCGACGCGGCTCGGCGTGTGGATGCTCAACGTGCACGCGGCCGGCGGGCGCGCGATGCTGACGGCCGCGCGCGACGCGGTGCGATACGCGACCGCGGCCGAGCGGGACGCGCGCCGCCGCTGCTGATCGCCGTCACCGTGCTGACGAGCCTCGCCGACGCCGACCTGCGCGACATCGGCGTCGACCGACAGCGCCGCGACGCAGGCGCTGCGGCTCGCGCGGCTCGCCGCCGCGATGCGGCCTCGACGGCGTCGTCTGCTCGGCGCGCGAGGCGCCGGCGCTGCGCGCGGCGCTGCGGCCCGGGTTCAAGCTCGTCACGCCGGGCATCCGCCCCGCCGGCAGCGCCAGCGACGACCAGGCGCGGATCATCACGCCGGAGGCCGCGATCGCCAACGGCGCCGACTATCTCGTCATCGGCCGGCCGATCACGCAGGCGCCGGATCCGCGTCGCCGCGCTCGCCGCCATCAACGCATCGCTCGGGAGTCGCGCGCATGAAGATCACGATGATCGGCACGGGCTACGTCGGTCTCGTCACCGGCACCTGCCTCGCCGAAGTCGGCAACGACGTGCTGTGCCTCGACGTCGACGCGCGCAAGATCGACGATCCTGAACGCAGGGCGGCGTGCCGATCCACGAGCCCGGCCTCGAGGCGATGATCGCGCGCAACGTCGCCGCCGGCCGCCTGCGCTTCACGACCGACGTCGACGCGGCCGTCGCGCACGGCGCGCTGCAGTTCATCGCCGTCGGCACGCCGCCCGACGAGGACGGCTCGCGCCGACATGCAGTACGTGCTCGCCGCGGCGCGCAACATCGGCCGGCGGATGACCGAGCTACAAGATCGTCGTCGACAAGTCGACGGTGCCGGTCGGCACCGCCGACCGCGTGCGCGAGGCGATCGCCGAGGAGCTCGCGCGCGCGCGGCGCGGACATCCCGTTCGCCGTCGTGTCGAATCCGGAGTTCCTGAAGGAGGGCGCGGCGGTCGAGGACTTCATGCGGCCCGACCGCGTCGTGATCGGCGCCGACGACGAGCGCGCGATCGCCGCGCTGCGCGCGGTCTACGCGCCGTTCCAGCGCAACCACGAGCGGCTGCTGGTGATGGACGTGCGCTCGGCCGAGCTCACCAAGTACGCGGCCAACGCGATGCTCGCGACGCGCATCTCGTTCATGAACGAGCTCGCCAATCTCGCCGACGCGCTCGGCGCCGACATCGAGCACGTGCGCCAGGGCATCGGCTCGGACCCGCGCATCGGCTAGCACTTCCTGTATCCGGGCGTCGGCTACGGCGGCATCTGCTTTCCCAAGGACGTGAAGGCGCTGCAGCACACGGCGACGCGAGCTCGGCCGGCCGCTGCGCGATCCTCGCCGCCGTCGAGGCGGCGAACGAGGCGCAGAAGCTGCGTGCTCGTCGACAAGATCGTCGCGCGGCTCGGCGAGGACCTCGCCGGCCGCACGTTCGCGCTGTGGGGCCTCGCGTTCAAGCCCAACACCGACGACATGCGCGAGGCGCCGTCGCGCGTGATCATCGCCGCGCTGCGTCGCGCGCGGCGCGCGCGTCGTCGCCTACGATCCGGTCGCGATGGCCGAGGCGCGGCGCGTGTTCGGCGACGCGCCGGCACTCGCGTACGCGGCGTCGCCGATGGCCGCGCGTCGACGGCGCCGACGCGCTCGTCGTCGTCACCGAGTGGAAGGAATTCCGCAGCCCCGACTTCGACGCGCTCGCGCGCGCGCTGCAAGCAGCCGCTCGTCTTCGACGGCCGCAACCTGTACGACCCGCCGCATCGTGCGCGCCGCCGGCCTCGAGTATTTCGCGATCGGCCGCCGCTGATGGCCGACGCACGACGCCGCGCGCTTCGCCGCCTTTCGCGACGCGCGTCGCGCGCGCGCGCGTGCTGGTCGTCGGCGACGTGATGCTCGACCGCTACTGGTTCGGCGACGTCGAGCGCATCTCGCCCGAGGCGCCGGTGCCGGTCGTCAAGATCGCGCGCACGCGAGGAGCGCCCCGGCGGCGCGGCCAACGTCGCGCGCAACGCCGCCGCGCTCGGCGCACAGGTCGACGCTGCTGTCGGTCATCGGCGACGACGAGCCGGGCGCGGCGCTCGAGCGCCTGCTCGCGGCCGAGCGCGTGCGCACGTCGTTCCACCGCGACGCCGACGCTGCCGACGACGGTCAAGCTGCGCGTGATCGGCCGCCAGCAGCAGCTGCTGCGCATCGATTTCGAGACCGCGCCGTCGCACGAGGTGCTCGCGACCAAGCTCGCCGACTACGAGCGCGCTGCTCGCCGACGCCGACCTCGTGATCCTGTCCGACTACGGCAAGGGCGGCCTCGCGCACATCGCGACGATGATCGAGCGCGCGCGCGCCGCGGGCAAGCCGGTGCTGGTCGATCCCAAGGGCGACGACTGGACCGCGCTATCGCGGCGCCACGGTGCTCACGCCGAACCGCGGCGAGTTCCGCGCAGGTCGTCGGGCGCTGGCGCGACGAGGCCGAGCATGGCCGCGAAGGCGCAGGCGCTGCGCGCGCGAGCTCGGTCTCGACGCGCTGCTCGTCACGCGTTCGGAGGAGGGCATGAGCCTCTACACCGCCGCCGGCGCGCTGCACATTCCCGCGCGAGGCGCGCGAGGTCTACGACGTCTCCGGCGCCGGCGACACGGTCATCGCGACGCTCGGCGTGCTGCTCGGCGCCGGCGCGCCGACCTGCCGAGCGCCGTGCGCATCGCCAACGAGGCGGCCGGCGTCGTCGTCGGCAAGCTCGGCACCGCGGTCGTCACGCCCGACGAGCTGGCTAGACGCTGCGCTGCCGTGGCCAAGGCGAAGACCGTCTACAGCTGCACCGAATGCGGCGGCCAGAGCCCGCAAGTGGCAGGGCCAGTGTCCGCATTGCGGCGCCTGGAACACGCTGGTCGAGACCGATCGCGGCGCCGCCGGCGACGCGCTTCCAGGCGCGTCGCCGGCACGGCCAGCGCGGTGCGCCGCTCTGGCGAGCGTCGAAGCGACGCAGCAACCCGCGCTTCGCCGACCGGGCATCGAGGAGTTCGACCGCGTGCTGGGCGGCGGGCTCGTGCCCGGCGGCGTCGTCCTGCTCGGCGGCGATCCGGGAATCGGCAAGTCGACGCTGCTGCTGCAGGCGATGGCCGCGATCGGCGCGACGCGCAGCGCGCTCTGTACGTCACCGGCGAGGAATCGGTCGAGCAGGTCGCGCTGCGCGCGCAGCGGCTCGGCCTCGTCAACGCGCCGGTCGAGCTGCTGGCCGAGGTGCAGCTCGAGGCGATCGTCGCGCGATCCGGCACGCTGCGGCCCGAAGTCGTCGTCATCGACTCGATCCAGACCGTGTACACCGAGGCGCTGACATCCGCGCCGGGCAGCGTCGCGCAGGTGCGCGAATGCGCGGCGCAGCTGACGCGGCTCGCCAAGCAGCGCGACATCGTCGTGATCTTCGTCGGCCACGTGACCAAGGAGGGCGCGATCGCCGGCCCGCGCGTGCTCGAGCACATCGTCGACACGGTGCTCTATTTCGAGGGCGACACGCATTCGAGCTTCCGGCTGGTGCGCGCGATCAAGAACCGCTTCGGCGCCGCCAACGAGCTCGGCGTGTTCGCGATGACCGAGCGCGGGCTGCAAGGGCGTGGCCAATCCGTCGGCGCTGTTCCTGTCGCAGCACGGCGAGCCGGTGCCGGGTCGGCGATCGTCGCGACGCTCGAGGGCTCGCGGCCGCTGCTGGTCGAGATCCAGGCGCTGGTCGATCCGGTGCAGGGCGGCATGCCGCGAGCGGCTGTCGGTCGGCCTCGATCCGCAGCGGCTCGCGCTGCTGCTCGCGGTCCTGCACCGGCACGGCGGCGTCGAGACCGGCAACGACGTCTTCGTCAACGCCGTCGGCGGCGTGCGCATCAACGAGCCGGCGGCCGACCTCGCGGTCCTGCTCGCCGTCCATTCGTCGTTGAAGAACAGGCCGCTGCCCGCCAAATCGCTGGTCTTTGGCGAAGTCGGGCTGGCGGGCGAGATCCGGCCGGTGCAGCGCGGCCAGGAGCGCATCCGCGAGGCCGCGAAGCTCGGCTTCCGTCGTGCGCTGATTCCCGCACCGAACCGGCCAAGGCAGGCCATCGAGGGTATCGAAATCCTCGCCGCGTCGCGCATCGACGAAGCGCTGCAGCTGATTGCGAACTAACCGCCATCCGGCCGTGAATATCATATATTGACGCCGGTTCAGCGAACAGGTGCAATAGACGTCCCACGCGTGCGTCCTGCATGTCCAGGGCCCTCATCCACGCCGTTCAATCGAAGGAGTCAATCGCCATGGCCACCAAATCCACTGCCAAGTCGTCCCGACGCTCGCCTACGAGGGCGCGCAAGGACCGTCCCAGGGCTGCTCCAAAGGCTGCGCCGTCGGCGACACCAAGTCAGCCCGATTTCCGCGATATGGCGAAGATGGCAAAGCTGATGACGCCGGAGCAGGCGTTCAGTCTCTACAAGGCCAACGCCAAGATCGCGCTCGACGTGATCAACGCTGCGCTCGAGAATACGGCGAAGTTGCGCAAGCTGCAGTTCGCCGGTGAGGAAGAGGCGCGCTCGATGCAGAAAAAAGCCCTGCGCCATGCCGCCGAGGCCACCGATCCGCAATCGCTGGTTGCGGCAGGCCAGAGTGTGACGCAGGAATCCGTCGACAAGGCGATGCACTACTGGGCCGAGATGTTCGACATGATCGTCGAAATGCAAAAGCGCCTGTTCTCGCTGATGGAAGAGCAGATGTCGGGCGTGCCCGGCGCCAAGGAAGCCAAGGCGGCGATGGCGATGATGCCGGACATGCGTCAGGCGCAGAACCTCATCAAGGCCATGCAGGGCGTGATGTCGTCCGGGGGCAACGCCTTCGAGTCGATGCAAAAGGTCATGGGTGACTTCACGCGCATGGCGCAGCATTCGATGCCGGGCCTGAAACGCTGAGGACCGGCGCAGTCACGCTGCTCGTGAAGGACCGCGGCGCTCCTGCGTACGGGAGGTTCGAGCCGCGAATGCCGACGGGAAGGCACCCTGCCAGCAGCATTGCGAGCAACATGCAGACAAGGGCTCTCACGGGGTTCTCCAGCAGCATGCGCGTGCGCACGACATCGTAACGTTGTTGGCGGTGGGACGGTGCTGGTGCCCAGGGCCGGAATCGAACCGGCATGGCAGCTTGCACCGCCGAGGGATTTTAAGTCCCTTGTGTCTACCAGTTTCACCACCCGGGCTCCCGTGCATTCTAACGCGTCGCCCTTCCGTCCGACGGCACGACGCGAATGTCAGTGCCTAGCTTGCGGGGTCGAACTCGCGGGTATTATGTGGATAGGGCTCTAGGTGAAATCAATCCTCGAAGGAAGATTCCCGTGAATCGCCCACGCTTTCACGTCAAGTATCGTCCGCAGGGTGTCGACCCGTTTACCCTGCCGCGGCGGTGGGCGCTTGGCGTCGGCTTTTGCATGCTGCTCGCCGCTGCGCTGCTCAGCTCCCAGATGTCCTACGAGCTTTCGCTCGGTTCGCTGTATCTGCTGGCGATACTGGCGGTGAGCTGGAACTGCGGCATGGCGTGGGGCCTGGTCTTCGCCGCCCTTGCGTTGGCCTGCCAGCTTTACCTTGGCATCGGGCAGGGCCACCCCTACCTGAAGCCGATCTATTTCTACCAGGCTCAGGCCAACGTTCTGCTCGAGTACTGCGTGGCGGTGATCCTCACATCGCAGTTGCGTCGACTCTTCGAGCGCGAGCGCCAGACCGCACGCATCGATCACCTTACCAGCGTGAAGAATCGACAGGGGTTTCACGAGGTGCTCGAGAGCGAGGTGGCGCGGCACCTACGCAACGTTTCGAGTTTCTGTCTCGCCTACATCGATGTCGATGATTTCAAGGGCGTGAACGACCGCTTCGGACATTCCGAGGGAGACCGGTTGCTCGAGGCAGTTGGTCATGTTGCCGCCGCAAGCGTTCGTCGAAGCGATACCGTGGGCCGCATCGGCGGCGACGAATTCGCGGTGCTCTTCCCTGAAACCAATCAGGCCGAAGCGCTGGCGATCGAAGCCAAGCTGCGCGTCGCGTTGGACACTATCACACGACCGCGACCATGGTGGTCGGTCACCTTCAGCATGGGTATCGCAACCTTCAAGACGATGCCTTCGTCGGCGGATGCGGCGATGGCGTTCGTCGACCAGCTCATGTATCGCGCCAAGCGCAGCGGCAAGGCGCACACCGTATCGGCGGTATTCGACGAGTCGGCGCTGCACACCGAGGGTGGCATCGTGGCGCTGCGCGGGATACCGGGAGGGCGCGCCTAGCGCCTTGCCGCGCAATGCGCGGCGCCTAGGCGCGCGCGCGACCGCGGGCGCGACGCAGCGCGTCCTTCAACCACTGCTTCTCGGCAAGCACGCGCGTCCCGTACGCGGCGTCCGGGTCGCCGAGCGCTCCGTTATACAGTTGTAAGCCGAGGAGCTCGGTGCCGCCGCGCGCGATGTATTCCTTGAGTATCTGCGCTCCCACCTGGATGTTGGCCTGCGGGTCGAGCACGGAGCCGCGCGACGCGGCGTCGAATTTCTGGGTGTGGTAGCGCGGTATGACCTGCATTAGTCCCATCGCTCCGCTGTCGCTTTGCGCAACCGGGTTGAAGCGCGATTCCACGGCCATCACCGCGACGATGAGCAACGGATCGAGGCGCAGGCTCGCCGCCTCGTGATACGCCGTGCGTACGAACTCGCGCGTTGCCAACTCCGAGACACGGTACTTGCGGGCTACGATGCCCGCGATGGCGTCGACATTTTCTTCGCCGGAAGCGGTGACTGTGGCGTGGGGGGCGGGGGACTCTGAACGCGGCCGCTGGGCTGCTGCGGTCTCGATAGCCGGCGACCGCAGCGCCTGGAACGTGACCGGCGCGTAGATCATCGTAAGCGCGAGTCCGACGATGGCGGTCGCGCCGGTTAATGGCCCGAAGGCGGTGGGGCCGGGCGGCCTGGCGGCCAGTGGCGAAGGAACGCGATAGCGTCGCTTAATCATCGGCATGCTCCTGACGTTGGACGCTCGGCAGGACCCGCCAGGGGCCGGTGCCGGCAGGGTCAGGGGCTACCGTGCTGCGGTAACGCGCCTCCCTGCATCAAGTTCCAAATCGGCGTCCACAAGTACCAGTAAACAATGAGTTGGACCGCACGCAACCCGAATCCTCCGGGCGGCTCTAAATGCTGCACTGCAACAGGGGAAAGTATACAGAGGAAGGGTGGGGTGTCAAGCGGATCCCGACCACCTGTCACTTCGATATTGTTTTTTAACTTGTTGTTTATTAACGTTTTTTGTAGAAAACCGGCAGCCCGGCCGGGCGACCAACGGGACGGTGTGCCGACGAACCTGCTCACGCCCGGGGAAGCCCTTTCACTGGCGTCACCGCTTCCCGAAGTTTGAGATGGATGTTCTTCTCCTGCGTGAAGCGCAGCATTTCCTCCAGGCATTCCTCGCGCCCGAAGCCGGACTGCTTCACGCCGCCGAAGGGAGCGCCCAAAAAGTGCTTGCCGACCTCGTTGATCCAGACGTAGCCGGCCTGTACGGTCATGGCCGCGCGATACGCCGTGGAGACATCATTGGTCCAGATCGAGCACGTCAGTCCATACTCGACCGCGTTGACGGCCCCGAGCATCGCCGCTTCGTCGGACCACTTGAATAGGGCCAGCACCGGTCCGAAGACCTCCTCGCGGGCAATGCGCATCGCCGGTGTGACGTCGGCGAACACGGTGGGCTCGACAAAATACCCGTGAGCGAGCGCGGGGTCCGCGGGCCGCTTGCCGCCGCAGACCAGGCGAGCGCCCGTCGCGACGTGCCGAATCGATATGGGCAAGGACGCGGTCGAGCTGAGCCTGGCTCACGATCGCACCCATGGTCGTCGCGGGGTCGGTGGCGATACCCGGCACGAACGCCGCGGCTCGCGCGCGCACCCGTTCGATCACCGCGTCGTAAATCGCGGCGTGCACGAACGCGCGGCTGGTCGAGCCGCACGACTGGCCGCACCAGGTGAAATTCATGCCACCGACAACAGCCGCCGCCACCTCGTCGGGATCGGCATCGGGGTAGGCGATGAGCGCATTCTTGCCGCCGAGTTCCAGAAGCACCGGTTTGACCGTGTCGCTGGCGGCATGCATCACCGCGCGCCCCGCACCCACGCTGCCGATGATTGCGACCATGGCCACGTCTTTATGCGAGGCGAGCGCCGCGCCGGTGTCGCGCTCACCGGGCAGCACGTTGAACACGCCCGGGGGTATGCAGGTCCGCCGATGAGTTCGGCAAGGCGCAACGCCGACAGCGGCGACTGGTCGGGTGGCTTGATGATGACGGCGTTGCCGGCGGCGAGCGGCGCCGCGGACTTTCCCGCCGCGAACATGAAGGGGTGATTGAAGGGAACGATGCGCGCGACGACCCCGACCGGCTCGCGCACGGAGAAATTGACGACGTCGGGCCCCATCGGAATCGAAGCGCCCTTCATTTCGGTGACCAGACCGGCGAAGAATTCCATCTGCGCGGCGGCGACCATCGCGTCGCTCACCATCTCGCGTACCGGATTGCCGCAGTTGGCCGCGTCGATCGCGGCGAGCTCGTTCGCGTTCTCGCGCAAGAGCTGGGCAATGCGGCGCAGGAGACGCGCACGCTCGAGCGGCGGGACCGCGCGCCACGTGGCAAATCCCTGCCGCGCCGCGGCGACGGCGGCGTCGACATCGGCCGCACCACAGCACGCGACGCTGCCGAGCGATTCACCGGTGCTCGGGTTGAGCGTCGGCTCCATGCGCGCGGATAACGCGTCGTGCCATGCCCCACCGTAGTAGGCGCCGCGATGGGCGGGAGCCGACATGGACATGGGATTCGCCGGCGATACTCAGCGGTGGCGGGCTCGGCGCGAGCCTGCCAATGAGGCGCGTTGGCGCCGATCGCCAGCGCGAACAGCACGATCAGCAGCGCATACATGCGCGGCATGTCGAAACGCGCGTACGCCTGAATGATGAGGTAGCCGATACCCTGGTTCGACAGCTTGGTCTCCGCCAGCAGCGTGCCGATGATCGCGACGCCAAGGCCGAGGCGCACGCCATTGACGATGGGCGCGCGCATCGCAGGCAGGTAGATCTTGCGTCACCATCTGCCAGGTCGTGGCGCGAAAGCTCTGGCCGACGCGGATAAGCACGCGGTCGATCTGGCGCATGCCCGCGGCGACGCTGATCGCGACCGGGAAAAAGCAGGAGACGGCGCCCATGGCGATCTTGGATCCGGCGCCGACGCCGAACCACATGATCATCACCGGGAAGAAGATGATCTTCGGCGTCGGTCCGAGATAGTAGACGAACGACTCGTACGCCGACGACGAGAAAGCGGTTGGCACCGAGCGCGATACCGACTCCGAGGCCGCTCAAGCCGCCGATGAGCACGCCGACGCGCGACCTCCGCCGCTGTCACCACGAGATTGCGGTAGAACTCGGCACCGCTGAGCAACGCGGCGATGCTGCGCGCGATCACCACAACCGAAGGCACCACGTCGCGGAACAACAGGCCTGAGGCCGACACCGCTTCCCACAGCGACGAGAATGGAGGCGACGATGGCCACCCGGACCAGGGTCACCTGGCGGTATACGGACGCCGTGGCGCTCAGGTGGCCGGCGACATCCATCGTTCGACGTGCTCGGCGAGGACGAAGAAGCCGATGCTGATGAGGATCACGAAGCAGATCGCGCCATAGGTGCCGGGCAGGTCGTAGCGTTCGGCGAGCTCGTTGATCAGCTGCCCGAGCCCGCCGAAGTTGATCAGGAATTCGACGCCGACGATGTTGATCATCGCGAAGATCAGGCCCAGGCGCAGCCCGACGAAGATCGACGGCAGCGCCGACGGCAGCAGGACCTTGCGGAACTGCTGCGACGGGTTGAGGCGGAAGCTGCGCCCGACGTCGATCAGCACGCGACGCGTCGCCGCGAGCCCCTCGATGGTCTTGAGGATGACGGGTGCGAGACCAGCGACGAAACCGATGGCGACTATCGTTTTCGCGCTGCGTCCGAACATCACCAGGAACAGTGGGTACACGAGTACGATCGGCGCCGCCGCGAGTGCACCCACCCAGGTTTCGCAGGCAAGCCGCAAGAGGCGAAAGCGATAAAGCAGTGCGCCCAGCGCGATGCCGACAACCGCGATGCAGCAGGCTCGCCCACAGCACTTCCTGCGTTGTCTGCCAGAAGCGTTGCAAGACGTTCTCCTCACCGACTATGCGGGGGATCGCGGCGACGATCTGCGATGGCAACGGCACGATGAAGCCGTTGATCATGCCGACGCGAATGAGCAGCTCGACAACGGTCAGCACGAGGACCAGCGTGGCGAGTCCGAACAGGCGCGCCGAGGCGCGGGAATGCACCCAGGGCGCGGTTTTCATCGCCGTCCGCACCCCTTGCGAGCACGCGCGTCTCGTCCTCGCGGATGCCGCGACTCGCTTCCTCGCGCAGGTCCTGCCAGATCTGCGCAACGTAGTGCCCGAAGGCCTCGCTGCTCACGACCGCCGAGTCGCGCGGATGCGGCAGATCGATGTCGACGACGCGCTTGAGGCGCCCCGGACGATAGGTCATGACCAGTACGCGGTCGGACAATTGAACGGCTTCGGTAAGATTGTGCGTGATGAGCAGCGTGGTCTGCTTGAGCTCTTGCTGGATCAGCAGCACCTTGTCGCCCAGCAGCAGCCGCGTCTGCTCGTCGAGGGCGGCGAAGGGCTCGTCCATGAGCAGCAGCCGCGGCGCGGAGGCCAGCGTGCGCGCCAGTCGCGACCCGCTGACGCATCCCGCCGGACAGCTCGGAGGGAAAGTGCCGCTCGAAGCCGCGCAATCCAACCATCGCCACGAAATGCGCCGCACGCTCGAGCCGCATCACCTTGTCCATCGCCGGCGATCTCGAGCGGAAAGGCGACGTTATCGAGAACATTGCGCCAGGGAAATGTCGATTCCTCCTGGAACACCATGCCGATCGCCGGATGCGTTCCGGAAACCACGTCGCCGGCGACGCGAACTTGTCCCTCGTAGTCGCCGACCAGTCCGCCGATGATGTTGAACACGGTCGACTTGCCGCAGCCCGACGGACCGATGATCGAAACGAATTCGCCTTCGGCCACTGAAAACGACATGTCGTCGACGGCGGTGGTCACGCCTTCCGCTGTGCGGAAATGCTTGGTGATGCCACGCACATCGAGCAGCGGAGGCCTTGCCGCCGCGAGCGTTGACGTTATTGTTGCGGAAGCCTGCAGCGACTCGTTCACTGGCGCGAGGCGGCAGTTGTCGCGGTGAGCGCGGCCGTCATTGCCGGCGTGTACCCCGGCTGCACGCGTACGTCGACGACGGCGACGCCACCGCTGCCGACGCCGGCGAATGCTGCCGCCAGCGCAGGCTCCAGTGCGTCGAGCAGGTCGACGGGTCCCGACGCCGTCGCGCCCTGCGCGCGCGCCGATGCCGGCGAGGTCGATGTCGGGATCGGCGATGCGCTGGCCGATCCACTTGTTCTCGACCGGCCGATGCGCGCATGCGCGCGACGCGTTCCTGGTGCACTTCGTCGTTGTAGAACGAGCGGTTGTTGGCCACGACGACGAGCAGCGGAATTCGGTAGTGCACGGCAGTCCACAGCGCGGTTGCGCCCATCAGGAAGTCGCCGTCGCCGCACACCGCGATGGGCAGCGACGCCCGAGTCCTTGCAGCGCGAGCGCGGCGCCGACGGCGATGCCCGGACCGCCGCCGATGCCGCCGCCACCGTCTGAGCCCAGGAAATCGAGCGGATGGCGAAACGGCCAGCATTCACCGTTCCACGACAGCGGCAGGTGCGCGAGCGATACGCGCCGCGCTTCCGACGACCGCGACGCGAGCGCCACGGCGAGATCGTCGGTCTGATGCAGACCGTTCGCAGTCGCTTGTGGCACCGAACGCTTCGGATCGCGTGCGGGAGTCGCTTGGCGTGCGTTACCGGGTCCGAGTGCGGCGAGCAGCGCGGGGACGACGGTATCGGGCTCGGCAGCGATGAAGCAGTCGATGGGCGACATACCCTGATGGTCCATGCTCCAGCCGCCGTGCACGCGATGATCGACCGACACCTGGATGATCGTCGCGCCGGCTCGCCGCCGCAGGCGGCCTGCAGCGTGCCCGCGAGGTCGACCCAGTCGAGACTCAGGATCACATCGGCGTTCGCTGATCGCCTCCGCCAGTGCGGGCCGCAGCAGGATTCCCGGCGCGTCGACGTGCAGCGGATGATCGGTCGGAAACGCCGCGCCGACCTTGAGATCGGTGACCACGCCCGCGGCCAGCCGTTCCGCCAGCGCGACGCGGGCGTCCCATGCAGCCGCGTCGCGCGATACGCGACCGATCAGGATCAAGCGGCTGCTCCGCCGCCGCGAGCAGCGCGGCCGCGCGCCGAACGCCATCCGCGGACGCCGCATCGGGCATCGGGGATGCGTAGCGCGAGAACGTGATCGGCGGCAGCGGCGCCGACAACGGCGCTTCCTGCAGCTCGGCATCGAGGTTCACGTACACCGGTCCGGCCGGCGCCGTATGCGCGATCGCCGCGGCACGCAGCAGCGCTTCGCGCGCGGCAGCGGGCGACGCGGGCTGGTCGTCCCATTTGACGTAGCCGCGAACGATCGCGCCCTGGTCGCGCGCGGTGTGGATCCAGTCGATCCACGGACGCCGCTTCGCGGCGTCGACCGGACCGGTCGCGCCGAGGATCACCACCGGCATGCGATCGCACCACGCGTTGAAGATCGCCATCGTCGCGTGGAACAGGCCGACATTGGAGTGCACGGCCACGCCGATCGCGCGGCCGGTGACCTTGGCGTAGCCGTGCGCGATCGCCACCGCGTGCTCCTCGTGCAGGCAGAGCAGCAGTTGCGGATCGCGATTGCCGAGGAAGTTGACCAGGCTGTCGTGCAGCCCGCGAAAGCTCGCGCCCGGGTTGAGCGCGATGTAGCGCAAGTCGAGCGCGCGCAGCGTTTCGGCGATGACGTCGCTGCCGAACTGGGGATCCGGCGCGGGATTGCCCCGCGGCCGCTCGATCGAATCTTCCTCGCCTGATTTCACGCGGGCGTTGCCGGCGGCCGCGCTATTGCCGCGGTGGAATCTGGATCAGCTCGGCGAGCTGTTCCTTGGTAAGCGGCGCTGCCGTGTACTTGAGTGTTACGGCGTCCTGGACGATCGTATCGAGCCCGACGATTCGGTCAGGGTCCACCGACGACTTGGGGAAGAAGTCGTTGCGCGTGCGCTTGGCCATGTCGATGGAGATGCCGACGAACTCGGCGTAGGTCGCTAGCGCGGCTGGATCGTTGGAGTACATCAGGTCGATGGTCTCGCGATACGCCTTCATGTAGCGGTCGATCGCCGACTTGCGTGTCTGCAACGTCTGCACGTTCGTAATGAGCAGGCGCACGGTCTGCCCCTTGAACACCGTTGCGTCGTTGCCGGTGGCGATGATGCGGATCTTGCCTTCGTCGAGCTGCTGCAGCCCGAAGGGTGGCGCCGACCAGCCGACGTCGATCTGGTTGGTCATGCACCTGCGTCAAGGTCGGCGCCGGGCCGCCGGTCGCGGTCGGCTTGGCCTTGAGATCGTATTGCTTCATGAAGGCGGTGACGATGCCGTGCGTCGACGAGCCGTTGGTCGAGTAGGCGATGGTCTTGCCGTCGGTGTCCTTGAGCGACTTGATCGGCGAGGTGGAAGGTACGTACCAGTACAGGTCCGCGGCACCGGTTGTCTCGGCGCCGATGACACGCACCGGCGCACCCTTCGAGATACGCACTGAGCACGCCCATGATGCCGGGCGCGACGCCGATGTCGACGCTGCCCGAGATCACCGCCTGCTGCGTCTCGCCGCCGCCTTGCGTCCACAGGATTTCGAGCTCGAGCCCTTGCTTCTTGAAGATCCCGAGACGCTGGCCGACTTCCGAGATCGTCGTGTCCCAGTTGCCGCGCTGTCCCGCTGCGATCTTGAGCTTGTCCTGCGCTTGCGCCGGCGATACCAGAGCCATGCAGGCTACCGCCATGGCGCCAACCCATCTGAAGACCACCATCGACTCGCTCCTCTTCACCCTTTTTCAGTTTGCCGATACTTCTTTGCGAAGCGCAAGTTCCTCCTCGGCCACGCCGAGCGTGTTCCAGCGCGTGGATTTGGGGACGATACCTTCGAAAGAGCTGAGCTTGACGTGGGGCACGTGGCCGGCCGACGTGCCGATCGCGGTTCCGCCATCGCACAGCTTGCGCGCGGCGTCGACCATGATGCGCCTGAACTGCACGATGGCGACGTCGCTGGCGCCCAGGCGCTCGCGCGAACGCTCCGCGATGGGACCCATGGTCTCCCACATGGCGATATCCTGGTTGGGGATGCCGCGGATGCCGGTATGACTGCCGCACTTCATGGCGCCGCGATCCTGCATGTAGTTGTTCTCCCGCGTGCGGATGCGCCGGAACGACGTGTCGAGGTCAACGCCGACCTGCGCGCAGCAAAACCGCCGCCACTCATGCTGGTCGATGCCCGGTTTGTCACCGCCGCTCCAGGCGATGAAATAGAACATCGTGTTGGTGTCGTCCTGCGGGATATTCAAGATCGACAGGTTGTAGCTGTCGTTCGGGGGAATGAGAACCGTGAACGGCGCAACAAACAGCGTGATGCGCAGGTAGTCGTGGGTTGCGTCGTCGCGGATCGGCTTGCGAATCGCGACGTAGCGGAAGCCGAAGTCGGTGCGCTGCACCTGCAGCCGCGGCGCCTTGTCGGTCGAAGGCCGCAGCCATTCGCTGGAGGTCGCGCCCGCGCCGGAAACCTGCGCCGGGACCATGTCAGTCGAGTGCAGGCTTGAGCTGTGCGCCGAGTCAATGGCACCCTCGAGCACCTGCGCCCAGTTGCAGCCGACATGGATTTTGACGATGCTCGTTCGTACGCGCGGGGTCGGTGCCCACGCCGGCGGCTCGAATTCACGCATGTCTTCTGGCGGGCCCATCCATACCCAGACGAAGCCGCCAGCCTCGCGGCATGCGTAGGACTTGGTGCGATTGGCCGGTCCCGGTTCGCAGGCGCGCGGTTCCGAGGGCTTGTCGACGATATTGCCTTCGACGTCGATCTTCCAGCCGTGGTACAGGCAGCGCAGTCCACAGTCTTCGTTGCGCCCGAGCGCGAGCGATGCCCGCCGGTGCGGACAATGCTCGTCGATGACGCCAAGCCTGCCGCGGGTATCGCGAAATGCGACCAGGTCTTCACCCAGCAGGCGTACGCGCACCGGCGTGCCGTCGGGCTCCGCGACTTCCTCCGACATGCATGCAGGGATCCAATGTCGGCGCATGAGCTGACCCATCGCCGCGTCGCCTTCGACGCGACACAGCAGCTCGTTGTCGACATGGTTGAGCATCGTTCCTCCAGGACGATCGCGGCACCGAGTAGGCCACAACGGTGCGTGATCCGCCAGTCGCCAGATGGTAGTCATTTCGCACAGTGCTGTCGAGGACGCGCAGGACACGAGCATCCGGGCCTTCCCGTACTAGCAGCACCGCGCGCGAACCCGGTATGATCGCGCTTCCGCTCGAGGAATCTCCCGTGTCGAAGTTGCGCTTGACGCTTGCCTGCTGGGAATACGACCGCACGCGCGCGCTCGCCGACGGCAGCGTGCAGCCCGACGGCATCGAGCTCAACTGCCTCAACCTGCACGTCGAGGAAACGTTTTTTCGCATGCTCCGGCACCGCGAATTCGACGTCGCCGAGATGTCGCTGTCGTCGTACGCGATGTCGATCTCGCGCGACGATCCGCCATTCGTGGCGATACCGGTGTTTCCATCGCGTTTTTTTCGCCAGTCTTGCATTTTCGTTTCCGAGAAGAGCGGCATCGAGAAACCCGGCGACCTCGCGGGCAAGCGCGTCGCCACGCCCGAATATCAGATGACCGCGCCAGTGTGGATCCGGGGCATCCTGCAGGACGACTACGGAGTCGCGCCGGACAGTGTCGAATACTGGACTGGAGGCGAAGAGGAGGTCGGACGTGACGAAAAGATCAAGCTGGACCTGCCGGCGCGCTTCAAGGTGTGCCGTATCGGTCCGACGCAGACGCTCTCACGGATGCTTGCCGACGGCGACGTCGACGCGATGTACACCGCGCGCATACCGTCGACCTTCCGCAACCGCCCGGGAACCGTACGTCGCCTGTTCGACGACCATGTCGGTGCCGAGCGCGACTACTACCGGCGCACGCGTATTTTTCCGATCATGCACACGGTCGTCATCCGGCGCGAGGTCTACCGCGCGCATCCCTGGATCGCGCAGTCGCTGACCAAGGCCTTCTTCGAGGCCAAGCGCCGCGTCTACGAGAACCTGATCACGACTTCTGCACTTACGACGATGCTGCCCTGGCAGATCGCACATGTTGAGGACGCGCGGCACGAGATGGGCGAGGATTGGTGGCCCTACGGATTCGCCGCCAACCGCCACGTGCTCGACACCTTTCTGCGCTATCACCATGAGCAGGGACTGTCCAAGCGGCGCCTGCAGCCAGAGGAACTTTTCGCCCCGGAAACGCTGGAAGCCTTCAAGATATAGGGTCCACATCGCGAGGAACATCGTGCCTGCCAACACTATTCATGCGCGCTTCGGCAGCGGTCAGCCGGTGCGCCGCCTCGAAGACCAGGCCCTGCTGACGGGCGCCGGCCGCTTCGCCGACGACGTTGCGCCACCGGGAGCGGCGCATGCGTGCTTCCTGCGCTCGCCGCATGCGCACGCGCGCATCGAGCGCATCGACACGGCTGCGGCACGCGCGATGCCGGGGGTTATCGCGATCTACACCGGCGCCGACCTGGTTCGCGACGGCGTCAAGCCGATTCCGAACTCGGTCGATTTCAAGCGCGCCGACGGCTCGCCGACGGCGTCGCCGCCGCGTCACGCGATGGCGGTTGACACCGTGCGCTTCGTCGGCGAGGCGGTCGCGGTGGTGATCGCGCAGACGCGCGTGCAGGCCCGGGACGCGGCCGAGGCGATCGATGTGCGCTACGAGGCTTTGCCGGTGGTTGTCGAAGCGCGAGCCGCCGTCGCTGCCGGCGCGCCGCGCATCTGGCCGCAAGCGACCGACAACATCGCCATCGAAAAGCGCCATGGAGATGCAGCCGCGGCGGCTGCGGCGTTTCGGGCGGCTGCGCATGTCGTGACGCTGCACCTCGTCAACCAGCGTGTGGTGGCATGCCCGCTCGAACCACGCGCGCTTGTCACGCAGTACGAGCAGGCGACCGGCCGCGTGGTGATGCGCGCGAGCAGCCAGACACCGACGGGACTGCGCGATTCGCTGTGCGCGGAGATCCTCGGCATCCCGGTCGAGCAGGTGCGCATTCTGGTCGGTGACGTCGGTGGCGGCTTCGGCATGAAGACCGGCATCTATCCCGAGGACGTGGTGCTGGCGTATTGCACGCGCAGCCTCAAGCGCCCGCTCAAGTGGACTGCGGATCGGCTCGAGGAATTCATCGCGGCCACGCACGGACGCGACGTCGACACGAAGGCCGAGCTGGCACTGGACGCGAAGGGCAAGGTGCTGGCATTACGCGTGGCGTCGCTGGCCAACGTCGGCGCCTACGCCACGCCGGCCGGCGTGATCATTCAGCTGCTGATCGGGCCGTGGGTGTCGACGAGCATCTACGACATCCACGTCATCGATCTTAGCTACAAGGCCGTGCTGACGAACACCACGCCGACCGGACCTTATCGCGGTGCCGGGCGGCCGGAAGCCATCTACATCATCGAGCGCCTGATGGATGCGGCCGCGCGCGAGCTCAAGCTCGATCCCGCGGAGGTGCGTCGCCGCAACATGATACGGCCGGAGCAGATGCCGTATACCAATCCCATGGCGAAGACCTACGACAGCGGCCAATTCGAGAAAGTCCTGGACCAGGCGCTGGTCCTCGCCGATTGGCATGGCTTCGAAGCGCGTGCGGCGCGCTCGCGCGAACGCGGCCGGTTGCGCGGACGCGGGATGGCGTCTTTCCTTGAATGGACCGGCGTCGACCTGTTCGAGGAGCGGGTGACGGTGACGGTTTCGGGCGACGGCTACATCGAGATGTTTTCCGCGACGCAGGCGATGGGGCAGGGCCTGGTCACGACGTATGCGCAGATCGCGGTCGACGTGTTTGGGGTCGATATCGATCGCATTCGCATACTGCAAGGCGACACCGATCGCGGAACGGGTTTCGGCAGCGCCGGCTCGCGTTCGCTGTTCGTCGGTGGTTCGGCCGTGCGCGTCGCGGCGGAACGCACGGTGGTGAAGGCGAAGGACATCGCCGCGCAGGCACTCGAGGCGGCGGCCAGCGACGTCGAATACGGTGACGGCGAGTTCGTTGTCGCCGGAACCGATCGTCGCATCGGATTGTTCGAACTGGCAACACGTCAGCCCGGCGCGCAGATCCTGCTCGATTCGACGAGCAAGGTTGCCGACGCGACCTGGCCCAACGGCTGCCATATCTGCGAGGTCGAAATCGAACCGGAGACCGGCATCGTGACCGTGGCGAGCTACGCCTCGGTCAACGACGTCGGGCGCGTGGTGAACCCGCTGATCGTGCGCAGCCAGCTCGACGGCGGCGCGGTGCAGGGGATCGGCCAGGCGCTGTGCGAGCGGTTCAGCTACGATCCCGACTCGGCGCAGGCGCTTAGCGGCAGCCTGATGGATTACACGCTGCCGCGCGCGAATACGGTCGGTAACTTCAATACGACGATGGATGAATCGACGCCGTGCCGCAACAACGCGATGGGCGTCAAGGGAGTCGGCGAGCTGGGCACCATCGGCGCGACGCCGGCGGTCGTCAATGCCGTCATCGACGCGCTCACCCGCGCCGGCTTCGGTCCCCAGGCGCAAGCCTTGCAAATGCCACTGCTGCCGGAGCGCATCTGGCGCGCCTGCAACAACTGATGCCATGCCGAGGTTTGCCATGACAAGTCACCGGATTGGAACATGAAGCGTATCGTCCTGCTGCGCCACGGTGAAAGCGCGTGGAACAAGGAGAACCGCTTTACGGGATGGACCGACGTCGACCTCACCGTGCAGGGCATCGCGGAGGCGAAGGAAGCGGGACGCCTGCTGAAGGAGGCGGGGTTCGATTTCGACATCGCCTACACTTCGGTACTCAAGCGCGCGATCCGCACGCTCTGGCTGGTGCAGGACGAGCTCGACCTCATGTGGATTCCGGTCGTTCGCGATTGGCGCCTCAACGAGCGTCACTACGGCGCGCTGCAAGGGCTGAACAAGGCGGAGACCGCCGCGAAGTACGGCGACGCGCAGGTGCTGATCTGGCGCCGCAGCTACGACATTCCGCCACCACCGCTCGACATCGGCGACGAGCGCTATCCAGGACGCGACCCGCGCTATCGCAAGCTGTCTGCCACCGAGCTCCCAGTCACCGAATGCCTGAAGGACACCGTCGAGCGCTTCATGCCCTACTGGCGCGACGTGATCGCGCGCAGCGTGCGCGAGGGCGAGCGCGTCATCATCGCAGCGCACGGCAACTCGCTACGCGCATTGGTGAAGTACCTCGACAATATCGGCGATCAGGAAATCGTGAGTCTCAACATCCCTACCGGGATTCCGCTGGTCTACGAGCTCACCGACGACCTGAAGTCGATTCGCAACTATTATCTTGGCGATCCGGCCAAGGTCGCCGCCGCGACGCAGGCCGTCGCCAACCAGGGCAAAGCGAAACCATAGCCCGCGATCGGTGCTTCTCCGGCCTGTGCGTGGCCGCCTCAGGCGCGGCAGCGCCGCAGCAGGCAGCCGTAGGCGAGGGTCTGCAGCAAGGCGACCGTGCTACCCGTCATGACTTCCAGCACGCGAACCATCGCTAGGCGCATTTCTTCGGAAAGCACGGCTCCGCTCAGTGCGGCGGAGATGACCACGACGGTCGTGTTGGGGGCGAGCCGCCAGTTGGCCGGATAGTGTTGCAGCGACATGGCGATGAGCACCGAGACCGTCATCGCTACCAGCATGGCCACGAAGCTGGCCCCGAAGACCAGCAGGGCCACGCAGGCGACGACGGTGCCGTTGACGGTGTTGATAACGCGTGCGCGGAAATTTTGTTCTTGGCGATTGTGACGTCGGGCTCGGTGACGACGATCAACGAAAGCATGGCCCAGATCGCCTCGGCGATGCCGAACGCGCGCAACCCGTACCAGACGATGATCGAACCGGTGATCAGCTTTGCGATGTAAAGCAGCGCGTTCTCGCGCAGGCTCAGGACGGGCAGGTGCATGGAAAGCAGCGCGCTAAAAGTCGAATTTTACCCGAACGCAGATCGCACGCCGGGACCGGACCGGTTACACATGCGCGGTCGACTCGATACCACGCCATGGCGACTGCGTGCCGCGTGACAGGCCGGCGTCGACCCTGCTAAGGTGCCCGCTGCCCGCTGAATCCCAAGACACTACCGACCGCAACGCGGCATGACTCGACGCAAGGCACCTCGCGTGCCCTCCGCAAGGCGTACACCTGTCGCGCCCGCAATCCAGCAGACGCGCGCACCGCAGTCGCGCTCGTTTCCCGCCATCGCAGCTCTGATGGGCGCAGCGATCGCGCTGGCTATCGGCGTCGGTGCGTGGCATTGGTACGCTCGCAACGATACAGGGAATGCAAAGGCCCCCGCCGCGGCTGCGCCACCGATTGCGGCAACGTACGTCGCCGACGCGCAATGCGGCTCGTGTCACGCCCAGGCTATGGAAGCCTGGCGCGGCTCGCATCATCAGCGAGCAATGGAGCCCGCCAACGCGCAGACGGTTCTGGGGGACTTCAATGGCACAAGATTTGTACATCGCGGGTTGGCTACGTCATTCGCGCAACGCGAGGGCAAGTACTTCATCACGACCGAAGGACCCGACGGCAAACCGGCGGAGTACGAAGTGAAGTATACGTTCGGCGTGGCGCCGCTCCAGCAATACCTGGTTGCGTTTCCCGGTGGACGCCTGCAGGCACCGACGGTGGCCTGGGACACGCAGAACAAGCGCTGGTTCGCGCTGTACCCGAACGACCGCTACAAGCCCGATGATCCGCTGCATTCAACGGGGCGCTACCAGAATTGGAATCTGATGTGTTCCGAATGTCACTCGACGGACCTGCATCGCAATTACGATGCGAATAGCGATACCTACGATACCAAGTGGGCGGAGCTGTCCGTCGGGTGCCAGGCATGCCACGGTCCCGGCAGTGCGCACCTCGCGTGGGCCGAAGCGGCAAAGGGGCAAAGCACCAAGGGACTCGACGCGCGCACGCTCGGGCTGGTCGTCGATTTCCGCGGCAACGACTCGCGCTACCAGGTCGAAGCCTGCGCGCCATGTCACTCGCGCCGCCAGCGCCTGAGCGATAAGGAGCTGCCGGGCAAACCTTTCCTCGACAACTATCGCCCGGCGTTGCTGCGCGAAGGCCTGTACTACCCGGACGGCCAGCAGCGCGACGAGGTGTACGTCTGGGGCTCGTTCCTGCAGAGCGAGATGTACGCGCAGGGCGTGCGCTGCAGCGACTGTCACGATCCGCACACGCTGCAGCTCAAGGCATCCGGCAATGCGCTGTGCATGCAATGCCATCAGCCGGCTGGCAACCCGCGCTTTCCGACGCTGGCAAAAAAGGAGTACGACACGCCGGAGCACCATCATCACGCGCCCGGTACACCCGGTGCGCGATGCGTGAACTGCCACATTCCCTCGAAGAACTACATGGTCATCGAGCCGCGGCCGGATCACAGCTTTCGCATACCTCGCCCCGATCTGTCGGTAAAAATCGGTACGCCTGACGCGTGCACCGGTTGCCACGACAAGAAGACGGCGCAGTGGGCCGCCAATGCGATCGCGGCGTGGTACGGAGCCGGTCGACGCCAGGAGCAGCACTTTGCGGAAGTACTCGCCGCGGCGAGTGGCGGCGCGTCGTCGGCGCTTGGCGGGCTGGAAGCGCTTGTACGCGACCGTACCCAGCCCGCGATCGTGCGCGCGACCGCGCTCGAGCTTGCGCGCGCATACGGCCCGCCAGGAGGCCGTCTCGCCGTGCAAGCGAAGGCCGACCCTGACGCGCTGGTACGCGCTGCCGCCGCGGGCACGCTGCTAGCCGTGCCCGTCGATGATCGTTATCGAGTCGCGGCTCCATTGCTGCGCGATCCGGTGAAGCTGGTGCGCATCGAAGCCGCGCGCGCGTTGGCCGACATTCCGCCATCGCGCATCCCCGAGTCGGAGCGCGCAATGTTCGACCAGGCGTTGGCCGAGCTCGTGGCTTCCGAGCGAGCGTCCTCCGACATGCCGTCGGCGCAGATGAATCTGGCCAGCCTCGCCTGGCGGCGCGGCGACACCGACGAGGCCGAAGCCGGCTATCGCAAGGTCATCGTGGCCGACCCCTATCTTGCGCAGGCGTATTCCACGCTGGCAAGCCTGCTTTCGGGACGACAGCGCAATCCGGAAGCGGAGAGCGTGCTGCGCAGTGGCCTGCAACGGCTTCCTGAGAATGGTGAGCTGCACTATTCGCTCGCGCTGCTGCTCGCCGAGCAAAATCGCAATCGCGAAGCCATCAGCGAGATGACACGAGCGTCGGCGCTGATGCCGCAGTACTCGCGCGTGTTTTACAACCTGGGACTGATGCAGCAACGCGCCGGCGATATGCGCGCCGCGGCGGCTGCGCTCGCGCAATCACGCGCGCTGGGCGACCAGGAGGCGACCTATGCGCTGGCATTGCTCGAGCTGCAGCAGAATCGGCCGGACCGCGCATTGTCGCTCATCGATGAGCTGGCCTCGGCTAATCCGGGTAACGAGCAGATCGCTAAACTGCGCGAGCAATTGCAGCGGACGTTGCAGCGCAAGTGATGCCCGCGTGAACTGGCCTGCAGCAGCGCGCACCTCCTGCACGTCATTCCAGCGTGAGCGACAGACGATGCCTTCCGCGCATCGTTGCCTCGCCCCTGCTGACGAGACACAGCGCTCGCCGGGAGGCGGTCGCAAACTCGCGCCAGTGTGTTATGCTGCGTATTTTTTTGCGTCGGGGTGCCATGCGTCTCGTTGCAATCGGCGCCCCCGGTCGCCGTTTCGCCTTTCCGAATTCTCGCGCGACGCATGCCTCCATGCGAGCGCTCGTCGCGCTGATCCTGGGCCTGACCTTCGCTAGCGTGGGCGCGCAAACCAGCGCGCCGGAGCCGGCGACTAGCGCGCCGGATCCGACGGCTCCCGCCCCGGATCAGGCGGCTCCCGCGCCGGCCGCAGACAAGTCGCTTGCCGAAGCATGGGCTGCACCTGAACCCTGGCGCACCGACCGGTTTTTTTTCGAAACGAGCGTCTACACCAAGCATTTTCATTCCGACCCGGCACATGACAACAACCAGAACCTGATTCTCGCCGAGTGGAATATCACCGAGCGATGGTTTGCCGGCGGTGCCTTGTTTGACAATTCGTTCGGACAGGCGTCGCAACTGATTTACGGCGGCGCGCGTTTCAGGCCCTTCGATTCCGTGCAGCAACTGTTCTTCAAGGTGGCCGTAGGAATCGTCCACGGCTACCACGGCCAATACCAGGACAAGATTCCGCTGAACAGCTCCGGATTTGCCCCGGTCATCATTCCTGCGATGGGTTATTGCATCAACCGTTTTTGTTCGGAGCTGGTGATATTCGGCACGAACGGAATGTTGGTCACGGTAGGCATGACAGTTCCGTAACGTTTTTTGCCCAATCTGCGTGGTCGCGGGCTGGCGCGCCGGCATCCGGTAGCGGCCCGTCTATCGCTGCCCGGCACGATGCTCAATCCTGCCGGTGCAGCCTGCGGTCGATGCAAAGCAGCAGCGTGCTGACCGCCGCCGCGAAGACAACGATCAGCAGCGTCACCGACATCACGAGCTCGATGTTATGCAACCCGATCCCGGTCATCAGCAGGTAGCCGAGGCCGCGCTGTGACGCGAACATCTCCGCCAGCAGCGACCCGATCAGCGTCAGTGAAAAACCGACACGCAGGCCGGTGAATATTTCCGGTATCGCGGCAGGAAACAGGATCCAGCGCACCATCTGCGGCCGCGACAACTTGGGCGCGTAACCGGTCTTGAGCAGGATCGGTCGCGTGTTGCGCACGGCGCCGAGCGTGAAAAGGATGATCGGGATGACGCCGTGCAGGACGCCGGAGGGGACCTTCGCGGCGATGCCGAGGCCGAATGCCAGCAGCAGAATGGGGTACAGCGTGAGCTTCGGAATGGCGTAGACCGTCACGATCATCGGTTCGAGGGCGTCGCCCGACAGCCTGTCGAAGCCAAGCCAGAAGCCGACGAGCAATCCGATGACGACTGACAGCACAAAGGCAATGGCGAAGGCGCGTATGGTGTCGAACAAGTGCGTGCCGAAGGTCTCGCTGGTCACCAGATGCGCCGTATAGCGCAGCGTCGCCAGCGGGGATGACAGGGCGATGGCGCCCACGATCCAGTAGACCAGTTGCCAGAGCCTGACCATGCTGCTCGCGCGCATCGCGACCGAGCCCGCGGCCGGTACCGGGCCGGGGCAGTTCATTTCGCCGCATGGCATCGCCGTCGATTCACACGGCGACATCTACGTCGGCGAGGTGTCATACACGGCGTGGTCGAACCTGTTTCCGGATCGGCCGGTGCCGCGAGTGCTGCGCAGTCTGCAAAAGTTCGAGAAGGTTGAACAATAGGAGAGCGGAATGACAGATCGATTGCGGGTCGGCATCGTCGGCGCGAACGCACAAGGACAGGGCTGGGCGCCGCTCTCGCACTTGCCGGCGCTCAAGATGCTGCCGGAATACGAGCTCGCGGCGGTGTGCACCGCGCATGCCGATACGGCCGCCGAAGCGGCGAAGGCCTACGGCGTCACGCGCGTGTTTCACGACCACAGGGCGATGGTGCGCGAGCCCGACATCGACCTGGTGTCGGTCGTGGTACGGGTGCCGAACCACCACGACATCGTGATGGCAGCGCTTGACGCCGGCAAGAACGTGTACTGCGAGTGGCCGCTGGGCGCCAACCTGCCCGAAGCCGAGGCGATGGCGGCGCTCGCGCGCCACAAAAAGGTGAAGGCGATGGTCGGGCTGCAGGCGCGGGGCGACCCGACGATCCGCTATCTCCACGACCTCGTGGCCGAAGGCTACCTCGGTGAGGTGCTCGAGGTGAGCATGAGCATGTTCACCGGCGGCGTACTCGAACGACCGTCGTCGCGCCTGTGGGACCGCGACAGGACCAAGGGCGTCTCCGCGCTCACGGTGCGCGGCATCCATACCATGGACAGCCTGTGCTATTGCCTCGGCGATTTCGTCGAGGTCGCGGCAAAGGTTACGACGCAGGTCAGGCAATGGAAGGTTACGGACACCGGCCGGATGGTCGACGTCGATGCGCCGGACAACGTCAGCGTCAGCGGTGTGCTCGAAGGCGGCGCGATCGCGTCGGTGCACGTCGCCACCGTGCCATACAACGCCAGCGGCTTCCGCATGGAAATCTACGGACGGAGTGGCACCATCGTCGCCACGACCAAAGGCTCGCCGCAGCGCGACGCCGCCGAACTCATAGGCGCGCAAGGTGCATCGAAGATGGCGCCCTTACCGGTGCCTGATCGCTATATGGAAATGCCGGCGGCGACGCCGGTCGGTCCCCCGCGCAACGTCGGCCACATGTACCTGCGCATGGCGCGCGCGATACGCGACGACACGAATGTGGAGCCCGACTTCGATGTGGCCGTGGGGCGCCACCGCCTGATCGAGGCTATCCAGCGTGCCTCCGACGAAGGCCGCACGCAGTTGCTGCGCTAGCGGAGCGGTCATGCGCTGGGTCAGGTACGAACAAGAAGGCAGCATCGGCGTGGGCGTCGTCGAAGGCGAGCGCATCGCCGAGGTCGAGCGCATGAACTTCGGGCCGCCGCTGCGCACGGGGCGCACGCTCGCCCTGGCCGATGTCGCACTGCTGCCGCCAGTGATTCCGCCAACTTTTTACGCCGTCGGGATCAACTACCTGCGGCACGTGGAGAACGCCGCGGCGCGGGGCCTTGCGACACAGGTGCCGACGCAGCCGGATGTCGGCTATCGCGCGAATAACGCCTTGATCGGTGCCGGAGCATCCATCGTGATTCCCTCGGGCTCGTCGGGTAAGGTGCAGTTCGAGGGCGAGCTCGTCGTCGTCATCGGCCGCAAGGCGAAACACCTGTCCAAAGCCGACGCGCTTTCCTGCGTCTTCGGCTACACGATCGGCAACGATGTCAGCGAGCGGACGTGGCAGAAATCCGATCGCACTTTCTGGCGCTCGAAGAATTCCGACACGTTCAAGCCGATGGGACCGTGGATCGAGACCGACGTCAATCTCGATGCCCTCGTGACGACGATCCGCCTCAATGGGAAGGAAGTCAGCCGCTTCAGGACCAACGATATGATTTTCGGCATCGCCGACTACATCAGCGCCATGACGAGTTGCCTGACGCTCTACCCGGGCGACGTCATCTGGATGGGAACCGACGACCCGACGCTGGACATGGTGGCGGGCGATGCGGTCGAGGTTGAAATCGAAGGCATTGGCTCGCTGCAAAATCGAGTGATTGCGGACGCGTAGGCATCCGTCTCGCGAATCACGAACGGGGCGGGCGCCCTGATGTCGAAGACGCGCACGTTTCGGGATTCGTCTTCTGGAATTCGCGGCAGCAGCGCTTGCCGAAAACGCCAATGCCGACGTGGATGACCTTTTGCTTCACGTCGGGACGACCGGGATCGTGCTTTGGAAGGACGGCCGTTGCGACACTTTGGCGTACCACTCCTTCAGCCGGGGCCAACGAGGGAGCCCTGCGTAGTCCTCCACCCTGAGAGGGATGTAACCAAGTGCGCAGCCGACCCCGACCAAGCCCATATCGAGTCCGCTCGCGAATCCGCCAGCTTCAGCCTCGAGCTGGTCGAGCGACGCGTTCACCTTGCGCAACTGCCACTCGATCCACTCGGAGGACTGGTTGGCCGCAGCCCGCGCGCGCTCGACGCGCGCGAGGATGGCGGCGTCGAGCAGGCCGTCGGCCATCGCCATTCGCGTCATCACTGCCCAGCGCCCGGCACCGCTCGCGGGAAGCAACCGTCCTCCGCCGAATTCCGTGTCCAGATATTCGCAGATCACCGGAGAATCGTAGAGGACTTCACCGGAGTCGGTGATCAACACGGGTATCTTGCCCAGCGGATTGAATGGCGCGATCTTTTCCGGTTCATCTCGAACATTGACCGGCGTCCGCCGTATGCGAGCGGCGACACCGACCTCGTGCGCGACCACCATCACCTTGCGTACGTACGGCGATAGACCGCTGTATTTCAGTTCCATCTCGGCTCCACGACTGCGCTCACTTCGAGCTCTAGGAAGTAGCATTCACAGCGATTTGCCCGATAGAGGACGGACTGATAAGCACCCTTGCGGCGAACGCAAGGTCCTTCTCCGGCAATCACTTCACAAAAACGTGCATCGGTCGCAGCGAGTCCACGTTCCGGTTGCTCCGCCAGGTTCTTTGCCGACTCGATGACCGGCAAGGATAGCACCAGTCGATCGACTTGATCGCCCGGTGGGCGCACGGACGATCAGCCGGCGGGCGTCACGATGCCGCGGCGAGTAGCACCAAGGTCGCCATCAGGACGGCAAGGCGTAACGCCGGAGGCAACGCCAGGTTCGTCCCGGCCCGCGCAGTCAATCCGTGGTCAAGCTCCGGGCCGATCCAAATCGGTTCATGCTCAGGATTCCCGCTCGCCGAGCCAGTGGGACGATTTCGTGACTTCTCCCTCGGCCAGATACTGTTTTGCGCGCCGTTGAATTTCGCGATCGGCGATGCTCGCGCGCTCGTGTTGGCGCAGGTGCTCCACCCACGACTCGTCCATGAACGTTTCCACGAAGCGCGTCGGGTCCTCCGAATCGTGGAACAGCTGCCAGAAATATGCGCCGTTGCGTCGCCGCATTTCGCGCACGTCCTGCATCGCGGCGACGAATTCGCTGCGTTTGTCGGGCTTGGTCCGGTACATGATCGTGACCATGACCGGTACGTCGGGCTCCGGAGTTTCCGCAAGCACAGGCATCGGCCAGTCCATCGACGGAGTGAAGTCGAGGATCTCGTGCCGCCCCAGCTTGAATCTCCAGGTCAATGCAATGGCGATCACCATGCCCGCTGCGGCCAGCGTCAGCGTGTCGGCGATGCTGATCCGCGTCGCCACCTGTCCCCACAGGATGCTGCCCAGCGCCATGCCGCCCATGAACACGACGACGAAGGCGGCAAGTCCGCGGGCCCGTACCCATGCGGGCAACGTCATCTGCGCCGATACCTGCAGCGCCGAAAGTATCGCTATCCAGGCGATGCCGGTGGCGAGCATCGCCGCCGCCAGCAATGCAAGGTTTTGCACGTGTGCCAGAACGAGCGCGGCGAGTGCATAGAGCGCGCTCGACGAAGCGACCAAAGTGTCGCGGGAAACCTTTTCCCGGGCGCGCGGCAGCATCATGGCGCCGGCGACCGCGCCGACGCCAATGCAGGTCAGCAGGAAGCCATAGGTTTCCGGGCCCTTGCCCAGTTCGCGGCGCACGATGAGCGGGAACAGCGCCCACGTCGCGCTGGCGAACACGAAAAACGCCAAGCCACGGATGAGCACGACCTGCAGCGCATTCGTGTGCATGACAAAGCGCATGCCGACGCGAATGGCGGTGAGCAACCGCTCCGCGGGCAGCGAGCTTTTGTGGTGCTCGCGCCGCCATGCGAGGAGGACGGCGAGGATACCGATGTAGGAAAGTGCGTTCAGAACGAAGACGAGCCACGGTCCGACCGCGGCGACCAGTGCACCGGCGATCGCGGGCCCGATCGCGCGCGAAGCGTTGATGGCGACGCTGTTCAGTGCAACCGCCGAAGCAAGCTCGTCTCTGGGGACGAGGTCGGGCACGATCGCGGACCACGCAGGCATCATCACCGCCGTGCCGATGCCCAGCGCAAAAATGAATCCCAGAAGTCCCCACGCCGTTGTCATTTCCAGATACGTCAGGACGGCGAGCGCCGCAGCGACGGCCATCAGGTAGGCCTGGACGGCGATGAGCAGGCGGCGGCGGTCGACAATATCGGCCAACGCGCCGGCGGGCATCGCAAGAAGCATCACCGGGATACTGTCCGCAGCCTCTACCAGCGCTACTATTGAGGGCGACGAGGACAGCGAGGTGATGAGCCAGCCGGCACCGACGTCCTGCATCCAGGTGCCGATGTTGGAGACGATCGTTGCGATCCACAGCGCGCGGAAGAGCTTGTTCTGGAGTGGGCTCCACGCCGATAGTGCGGCGTCTACATTGCCGGGAGCGCCGGGCTCGGTCATTGGGACCCGGTTATCTACCGTCGCGGTTTTGCGGTCTTCCGCAACGCGGACTCGACCGCCTCGAATAGCGCCTGCATCCCGAAAGACGCATCCTGGATCCGGCGATCGACGAAGAAGGTGGGCGTGGCGCGAGCTCCACTGGCGCGGCCGCTGCTCACATGCTCGCGGATTCGTTGCAGGTAGATGTGGTCGGCCATCTCGGCGTCGTAGCGCGTCACGTCGAGTTGCAGGCGCTCGGCAATGCCACGCAGCTGTTTGGGCTTCAGGTGCGGCTGGTTCTCGAACAGCAGGTCATGCATCGGCCAGAACTGGCCCTGCGCTCCGGCACATTCAGCCGCCTCCGCCGCAGCCAGGGCGTGCGGGTGGACCTCTTCGAGCGGAAAATGGCGATAGGCGAAGCGCACGCGGTCCCGAAAGCGAGAAAGCAGCAGTTTTACCGCCGGCATCGCCTGCTTGCAGTTCGGGCACTCGAAATCGCCGTATTCCACGACCGAAACCGGCGCATGAGCGGGACCGATGAGGTGATCGGTCGCGTCGACGGGAGTTGTGAGTTCGAACACGGAGGGCCTCGCAAGCGTGGCGCAACCCGCAGATTACACGGATACGAGTCGCAGATTGCAAGGGTTGACACGCAAGCATGTCAAACGCCACGCAACGGCGCGCGGCGCGCTAGGGGCGCGCGTGCCAGCATCAAGCTACGCTACGCGGCGGAGGGAACGACGGCGATCCGGTTCTCCCGGATGGGCAGATTGACGAGCGCCGCCGCCGCGGCAAGTGCGATGTCCGCGTACCACATCCACTGGTAGCTGCCCGTTTCTGCCACCGCCACGCCGCCGAGGTACGCGCCGAGGAAGCCACCGACCTGGTGCGATAGCAGAGTGAGACCGAACAGCGTCGACAGATAGCGTATGCCGAAGAGCTTGCCGACGATCGCCGCGGTCGGCGGCACCGTCGCGAGCCACGTGAGACCGAGCCCCACGGCAAAGACATAAAACGTCCATTCGGTTTTCGGTGCCGTGAGGTACCAGCCGATGAGCAAAGCACGTGAACCGTACATGACCGCGAGGATGTACTTGCTGCGAAAGCGCGCGGTGAACGATCCGGCGAGAAGGCTGCCGACGATGTTGGCCAGCCCGATCAAGGCGATCGACCAGCTCGCCACGCTCGGCGGAAGCCCGCAAAGATTCACTTCGCCGGGCAAGTGCGTCACGAGAAAGGCGATGTGAAAGCCGCAGGTGAAGAAACCCGCGTGCAGGAGCAGGTAGCTGCGGTCGTGGATCGCGTGCTGCATGGCACCCCAAGGTGCGGAGGGGCCTGCGGCATGATGCTCCGATCGGCGCGGGCTGACGACGCGCGCGAGGGGCAACGCGCCCAGCGTGATCAGTGCCAACGACCACATTGCCCCCATCCATCCCACGGCCTGGATCAGACCCTGCGAAATCGGAGCGAAAACAAACTGCCCGAAGGACCCACCCGCATTGATTATGCCGGCACCCTTGCCGCGCTTCTCGACCGGGAGGTGTTGCGCCGCGGCGCCGATGAGCACTGAAAAGCTTCCGGCGCCCGAGCCGATCGCTGAGAGCAAGCCGAGCGAAACGATCAGACCGAATCCCGACGCCATGAATGGCGTCAGCGCGGTGCCCACCGCCAGCACGATCAGGCCTGCCACGAGGACCTTCCCGGCGCCATAGCGATCGGCAACAGCGCCGGCAACCGGCTGCACTGCCCCCCACGTGAACTGCCCGACGGCAAGCGCAAGACTGATCGTCGTAATGCCGAGTCCGGTCGAACTGTTGAGCGGCGAAACGAAGAGCCCCAGCGATTGGCGGGCACCCATGGTCACCATCAGCATCGCGGCGGCGGCGACCGTGACGCCCCACGCGGCGCGGTATCTACTCCAGGTCGTCATCGAAAAGCCTCGTCAGCCTGCAGACGCTGCAAATTCATTGTCCACGAGCGCGCGCAGTTCGCTGCGCAGCCGCGATGCGCGCTGTTCGCCGAAACTCTGCGCGAAGCGCGCCTGTGCCTGTGCCCAATGTTTCGCCGCAGCCCTGAGGCGGTCGGCGCCGGCCTTGGTCAGGTGCAACACCTTGCTGCGCCGATCGGATGTGCCGGTTCCGACCGCGATGAGGCCGTCGCGCTCCAGCGGCAGCATGGTTCGTCCCAATGTCGTGCGGTCCATCACCAGTTCGCGCGCGAGCGCGTTGATGGTCATGGGCCCGAGCCACCTGAGCTTTGCAAGGATGGAGAACTGCGTCGTCCGCAGACCGCACGGCGAAAGCGCCTGGTCGTAGAACTGCGTCACGTGCCGAGCGGCCTGGCGCAGCGCCAGGCAATTGCATTCCGTACTCCGCGATACGGGATCGGTTGGCATAGGCTGACCTCTGAGTTTTCGATCGAACGCGTATGTGCACCCATCATACGTGCATATGCGCCTATGTCAAGCGCCAGGCAGAGAGAATCGACGACTCGGTCAACCGGCGGCCACGCGCCCCGGCGGAGGCCGGGGCCCAATCACTGGCTATGAAATTGGATCCCGGCCTGCGCCGGGATGACATCAACATGCATACATCCGGTGTCACTCGATTTCGTAGTTCTCAATAACTCGCCGGCGGAAGGCCTCGGCGCCGGTTGAACAACATCTTGCACCGAGGCGATGACCACGCAACTTGACACCTCATGAACTCGAGGAACATTCTCTAGTCCTCGGATATTCCCCAGGTGGTGGAACGCCGCGGCACCTGATCGAGGCTGGGCCTCATTCCGTTTAACACGCAAGGAGGCAACATGACAAAGCTCAACATCAACGGCAAATCCTACGATGTCGATCTGCCCGAGGACACGCCGTTGCTCTGGGTGCTTCGCGACCAGCTCGGTCTGACCGGAACGAAATTCGGTTGCGGCATGGCGCTGTGCGGCGCATGCACGATCCACATCGACGGTCAGCCCGGGCGTGCGTGCGTGACGCCGATTTCGGCGCTGGCGGGCAAGAGCGTCACGACCATCGAGGCGATCGGCAGCGACAAGGTGGGCAAGGCCGTGCAGGCAGCCTGGGTCGAATTGGGCGTTCCCCAGTGCGGCTATTGCCAAGCGGGCCAGATCATGTCCGCGACAGCACTGCTCAAGACGAACTCCAAACCGACGGACGCCGAAATCGACGACGCAATGGTGGGCAACATCTGCCGCTGCGGAACGTACGGGCGCATTCGTGCGGCGATCAAGCAGGCCGGAAGCAAGGGAGCGACAGCATGAACGCGCCCTTCGACACACTTTCCCAGGCGCGACTCGATGCGGCGGTCGCTGAAACGCTGGTAATCGCGAATGTAAGCCGGCGCCGATTTCTGAAAGATGTCACCGCGTTCGGCGGGCTGGTGCTCGCCGCAGGATTTCCAGGCGTTGTATCGGCGGCGGATCCGCCGAAATACGGCGCAGACGGCATGCCGCACGGCTGGGTCGACAACCCGCTGGTATTCATCAGCATCGGCGAGGACGGCATCGTCAGCATCGTCTGCCATCGCTCGGAGATGGGGCAGGGCGTACGTACGGGCATGCCGATGATCGTTGCAGACGAGCTCGAAGCCGACTGGACCCGCGTCCGAGTCGTACAGGCGACCGGTGACGAAGAGCGCTATGGCAACCAGGATACCGATGGCTCGCGCAGCACGCGTCATTTCTTCATGCCGATGCGCCGCTGCGGCGCGGCCGCGCGTCAGATGCTGGAAGCGGCGGCAGCTGCGCAATGGAAGGTCCCGGTCGGTGAAGTCGAGGCGAAGAACAGCGAAGTCATCCATCGCCCGACCGGTCGCAAGCTGGGCTACGGATCGCTCGCCAAGGCGGCGTCGGCGCTGCCGGTCCCCGCACAGAGTGCGATTCGCCTCAAGAATCCCTCGCAGTTCCGTTATATCGGAACGGGAAAGCTGAAGGGGGTCGATGCGCAGGACATCGTCACCGGCAAAGCGCAGTATGGGATGGACACGCGCGTCGACGGCATGCTCTACGCGGTTGTGGCGCGCCCGCAGGTGTTCGGCGGGAAGGTCGTCAGCTTCGATGCCGCCGATGCGCTGAAGGTGCCCGGCGTGGCGAAGGTGGTTGCGATCGATCCCACGCCCGGTGCTCCGCAGTTCAACCCGCTCGGCGGCGTTGCCGTCATCGCCAACAATACCTGGGCGGCGATGCAGGGCCGCAAGGCGCTGAAGATCGTCTGGGACGATGGCCCGAATGCAAAGTACGATTCCGCCGCGTACCGGGCGACGCTGGAGGCAGCCGCCGGCAAGCCTGGGAAAGTCGTGCGCAACGAAGGGGACTTTACCGCTGCTGCCGCCGCTGCGGCGCGCCGCGTCGAAGCGCAGTACTACCTGCCTCACCTCGCCCATGCGTCGATGGAACCCCCGGCTGCCGCGGCGCGCATCGTCGACGGCAAGTGCGAAGTCTGGGGCTGCTTCCAGTCACCGCAGGCGGCGCGCGACCTCGTCGCCAAGCGACTCGGCATGTCCGCGGACAATGTCACGGTTCATGTGACGTTGCTTGGCGGGGGCTTCGGACGAAAATCCAAGCCCGACTACGGCATCGAGGCAGCGGTCTTGTCCAAGGCGATGGACGGCAAGCCGGTCAAGGTCGTCTGGACCCGCGACGACGACCTGCACAACGACTATTTTCACACGGTCTCCGTCGAGCATCTCGAGGCGGGTCTCGATGCAAAAGGCCACCCCGTCGCATGGCTGCATCGCACTGTCGCACCGACCATCATATCGACATTCGAGGCAGGGGCCGTACAGGAAGCGAACTGGGAACTCGGGATGGGTGTCATCAATGTGCCCTTCGCCATTCCCAACATTCGCATCGAGAACCCCGACGCCATTGCGCACACGCGCATCGGCTGGTTCCGGTCGGTATCGAATATTCCACACGCTTTCGCAGTCCAGTCCTTCGTCGCGGAGCTTGCCGCAGCGGCCGGGCGCGATCCCAAGGATTACCTGCTCGAGGTGATCGGCCCGGCACGCGTGGTGACCCCGCAGATGCTCAGCGATACCTGGAACCACGGCGAATCGCCGGAGCGCTATCCCGTCGATACCGGGCGCTTGCGGCGCGTTGCGGAGACTGCGGCGCGCGAGGCCGGTTGGGGGAAGAAGCTACCCAAGGGGCAGGGACTGGGCATCGCAGCGCACTACAGCTTCGTGACCTATGTCGCGGCCGTCGTCCAGGTCGCGGTCGACAAGAAGGGCAACGTGACGATCCCGCGCGTGGACATTGCGGTCGACTGTGGAGCGAGCGTGAATCCGGAGCGCGTCCGCGCGCAAATGGAAGGTGCCTGCGTCATGGGGGTGGCCGCCGCCATGCTTGGGGAAATCAGCTTCAAGGATGGCCGGGCGCAGCAGGACAATTTCGATACTTACGAAGTCACGCGCTTGCCCGCAGCGCCGCGCGAGATCCACGTTCAGATCATTCCGGGCGACTACAGTAAGCCCCTGGGTGGCGTTGGCGAGCCGGGCGTGCCGCCGGTCCCGCCCGCGCTGTGCAACGCGATTTTCGCGGCGACGGGAAAGCGGATCCGGCAATTGCCGATCCGCGACCAATTGCAGGCATAGTTGGAGGCCTGGCCGGAGCTAACGTATAGCGCGTGGAGCGACACGTGCGCCACGCTGCACCTGTGGACGCAGGTGGTGGGAAAAATTCGGCTGGCGCAGACGCCTTGGCTGAATCACAGCTGGCATGTGCCACTATACGTTAGCACCCGGGGACTGACGACCTCGCCGATTCCCTACGGACCGCGAACATTCGAGATCCGCTTCGATTTCGTCGAGCACGTGCTCGATATCGATGTCAGCGACGGCGCTACACGACGACTTGAGCTGCGGCCGCAGTCGGTCGCGACCTTTTACGATGCGGTCATGGCCGCGCTGGCCGATCTCGACATTCACGTGACGATCAGGGAGTTTCCTTGCGAGATTGCAGGCGCCGTGCCGTTCCGACAGGATCGGACGCATAGCGCGTACGACCCGGCGTACGCGCAACGTTTCTGGCGTGTCCTGCTGCAGGTGGACCGCGTCTTCAAGGCGTTTCGCACCCGGTTCGTCGGCAAATGCAGCCCCGTCCATTTCTTCTGGGGGAGCTTCGATCTCGCCGTGACGCGGTTTTCAGGGCGACCTGCGCCTTTGTACCCGGGCACCGCGCCTGGCGTGGCAGCTCGGGTGATGCAGGAGGCCTACTCGCACGAGGTCAGCAGCGCGGGCTTCTGGCCAGGTGGCAACGGCGTCGATGCCTCGTTCTATTCCTACGCCTATCCGCAACCGCCCGGCTACAAGTCGGTGAAGGTGCATCCCAAAGCCGCTCTCTACAGCGAATCCCTGGGTGAATTCCTGCTGCCGTATGCGGCAGTCCGCGGCGCGGCCGACCCCGATGCCATGCTCCTGGATTTTCTGCAGAGCACCTACGAGGCGGCAGCTCGATGCGGGAATTGGGATCGTGCTGCGCTCGAGTGCCCCCCGGGTGCTCCCGGCGTATGCCGCGATCCGGGCGTCGAGAATTCAGATCGATCGATCTAGCCCGAAGTTCATTGTCAGTTAGCCTCGTTTAGAGCGTAGAAGCATTGCCTAATCAGAAGGTTGCCTGGGTTTTCTGGCGTCAATATGTAGCCATGTAGTTGACTTGACTTTGCAGGGATATCGTCTAGTATGTAGTCATGCATATTGACGTCGTCCCGAATCGCGGCTCGCGCCCTGCGTACCTGCTGCGCGAGTCCTATCGCGAAGGTGCGCGCGTGCGCAAACGCACCCTGGCCAATCTGTCGTCGCTCTCCGAAGCGCAGATCCTTGCCATCCGCGCGGTGCTGCGCGGCGAACCGGTGAGCCCCGTTGCCGAGCAATTCGAGGCCATCGCCTCGCGTGCGCACGGCCACGTGCAGGCCGTGCGTGTAGCCATGCAACGCCTGGGCTTGGCGGCGTTGCTGGCGGCGCGCCCCTGCCGCGAGCGCGACCTGGTGAGGGCGATGGTGGCCGCGCGCATCCTCGCCCCGCATACCAAGCTGGCCACCACGCGCTGGTGGCACACCACGACGCTGGCCGAGGAGTTCGGCGTGGTCGATGCCAACGAGGACGATCTGTACGCGGCGATGGACTGGCTGCTCGCGCGCCAGGAGGCGATCCAGAAGAAGCTCGCTGCGCGCCATCTGCGCGCCGGCGGCCTGGTGCTCTACGACCTGTCGTCGAGCTACTTCGAGGGCACCACCTGCCCGCTGGCCAAGCTGGGCTACAACCGCGACGGCAAGAACGGGCTGCTGCAGGTCAACTACGGCTTGCTCACCGATGCGCGCGGCTGCCCGGTGGCCGTGTCGGTGTACGAGGGCAATGTCGCCGACAGCCAGACCTTGCTGCCCGAGGTCAAGCGGCTGCGCGAGGACTTCGGCATCGAGCAGCTGGTGATGGTGGGCGACCGCGGCATGATCTCCAACAAGGCCATCGACGATCATGCGCGAAACGCCAGGGCATGGACTGGATCACCGCGCTCAAGAGCGCGTCGATCCGCGCGCTGGTCGAGCAGGGGCAGTTGCAGCTGGGTCTGTTCGATGAGCGCAACCTGCTCGAGCTGAGCTCACCGGACTATCCGGGCGAGCGGCTGGTGGCGTGCCGCAATCCGCAGCTGGCCAAGCTGCGCGCGCACAAGCGCGAGGAGTTGCTCGCGGCCACCGAGCGCAGCCTGGCCCAGATCAAGGCCCGGGTCGATGCCGGCAAGCTCGCCGGCGCCGACGAGATCGGCGTGCGCGTGGGCAAGGTCGTCAACCAGTACAAGGTCGCCAAGCACTTCGAGCTGACCATCGGCGCGACGACGCTTCAGCTTCGCGCGCAAGCACGCGAGCATCGCCGCCGAGGCCGCGCTCGACGGCATCTACATCATCCGCACCTCGGTCGCGCCGGCGCGCAGATGGACGCGCCGACTGCGTGCGCAACTACAAGGCGCTGGCCAACGTCGAGCGCGCGTTCCGCTCGCTCAAGACGATCGATCTGAAGGTGCGCCCGATCCACCACCGCACCGCCGATCGGGTGCGCGCGCACATCTTCCTGTGCATGCTCGCCTACTACGTCGAGTGGCACATGCGCGAGGCCTGGCGCGAGCTGATGTTCGCCGACACCGATCAGACAGGCCAAGGCCACGCGCGACCCGGTGGCGCCGGCCAAGCGCTCCACAGCCGCGCTGGCCAAGGTCGCCCGCCACACGCTGGACGACGGCACCCCCGCGCACAGCTTCTCGACCCTGCTCGCCGAACTCGCCACCATCGTGCGCAACACCTGCCGCACGCCCAACGCCGCGGCCGATGCGCCGACCTTCGAGTCGCTCACCACACCCAACCCCAAGCAGCAGCGCGCCTTCGAATTGATCCAGCAGATCCGAGTGTAGACAGAAACCGGAACCCCGATCTCACGCCAAGTAACTGAGATGCAAAGACAAACTCGTTCAATGAGCGCTTGAACTTCGGTCTAGCCGCTCAGGACCACCTGAGACCAGGTCGTTCCGGATGGAATGTGCGGACCGCGCCGACCAAGAGCGCGACGAACAGCCCAAGCACGATGCCCTGGGCAATCACGAAGGGTGCCTCTGATTGCGTCGGCGCCAGCTGCTTGAGCGCTGGAAGCTTCGCGAAGGCCTGCACGACCGCGACGAAGACGTTGAGGTACAACGCCAACACGGCAGTCGCGACGTAGATCCACCGCCAACCTCCCGCCAAGCGCTTGACATAGTACGCAAGCAGGGCGATCGCAAGAACAATCAGCGAAATGATGCCGACGATATGCGATGGCAGCAGCTTGGTGAACGGGAAAAAGAAACCCGTTACGCTGGTGAGGATCGTCGTCGCGAGGAACAGGGCGGTCCAGCCTTGCATGCGGCTCGAGCTGAGCATGCCGAACAGGACCACGAGCCCGGCCACGATCCCGATCAGGCTGATGATTACGTGGAGCGTCGTAAACGCAGGCAGTGACATTCCAAGAATCATGGCAATCCCCCTGTCAATGTGATGACAGCTTAGCGGATAATCAGGCGCTGTCGTCGGGCGCAACCAACCCTTTTCGGCCTATTATCGCGCGGTTTTGGCCTCACGCCAGTTCAACCCATTCATACTTCCCATGCCTTCTGCTCTGTTTTCGCCCTTCAGTCTTCGCAATCTCGTCCTCGCCAATCGCATAGTCGTATCGCCGATGTGCCAGTACTCCGCGGTCAACGGCTGCGCGACCGACTGGCACACGGTGCACTGGGGACAGATGTTGCAGTCCAATGCGGGCCTGTTTACGATCGAGGCGACCGCAGTGTCTGCGCCCGGGCGCATTACACATGGCTGCCTTGGCCTGTACGACGACGCCTGCGAGGTCGCAATTCGCGAACGGCTCGCGATCGCGCGCACCAGCGCACCCGCGATACCAGTGGCGATCCAGCTGGCGCACGCCGGACGCAAGGGTTCGTCGCAGGTGCCGTGGGAAGGCGGACAGCTGATTCCGGTCGATCAGGGCGGCTGGACACCGGTCGCGCCGTCGGCGATCACACAGCACGAGCACGAAGCCCCGCCGGCGCCGCTCGATATCGCAGGGATCGCGCATATCAAGCGCGAATTCGTCGATGCGGCGCGCCGAGCGTCGCGCCTTGGGGTCGACGCGATCGAACTGCACATGGCGCACGGCTATCTGCTCCATGAATTCCTGTCCCCGCTATCCAATCACCGCGACGACACCTATGGTGGATCGTTCGACAACCGCATCCGCCTGCCGATGGAAGTATTTGTTGCCGTGCGCGATGCTTGGCCGCAGGACAAGCCTCTAGGCGTACGGATTTCCGCTACCGACTGGGTGGACGGCGGATGGACCATCCACGAATCGATCGCATTCGCGCGTCACTTGCGAGCGGCAGGCTGCGACTGGGTGGATACTTCCAGTGGAGGCATCTCGCCAAAACAGAAGATTTCGCTCGGGCCCGGTTATCAGGTGCACCTCGCGCGGGCAATCCGCCGCGCGACCTCGATGCCAACGATTGCGGTCGGCCTGATCACCGACGTTGTGCAGGCAGAAGCGATCGTTGCCTCGCACGACGCGGACCTGGTGGCCATGGCGCGCGCGATGCTGTGGGACCCGCGCTGGCCATGGCACGCCGCCGCGGCGCTGGGCGCGCAGATACACGCCCCACCTCAATACTGGCGCTCGCCGCCGCGCGATGCGGCCAGTGTCATCGCGCTCGCGAAGATCGGCATGCGCTGAGCGACAACTGCTAAGATGTATTGGCGCCAGCCTATGTAGGCCGTGGCTGCGCCAACTTGGGCGGACGCCGAGTGCATATCTGCGCGCCGAACAACCCAGATAGCTTACCGCCAACGCTCGAGAGCTGGTCGGCGAGGGCAATCGCAGGGACTACGTTAGTTGAAATACAACGTTAGCTATGGCTCGCAAGCTCCGCGTCCTCGCGAAAACGGCTACCTCTTCATCGTGGGTCACATGCGCAGCTTTTCGAGTCTGCTTTCGCATATCCTGGGAAGCCACCCCGAAATTTCGGGGTACGTGGAGACGCAGCAATCGTACTTCGGCCGGACCGATCTCAACGCGTTGCGAAGGAGAGTCCAGGAGACAACCGGCGCGCAAGACGACTGCAGATACGTATTGGATAAGATACTTCACAACCAGTTTCACATTGCGCCAAGCATTCTCACCAGGCCGGAAGTAAAGACGCTGTTTCTGGTGCGTCGCCCCGAGGAAACGATCAACAGCATACTCAACATGATGCACAGCCTTGACGGCAAGGCGCTCCGTACCGCCGAGCGTGCGATGGACTACTATGTCGCCCGGCTTCGGCAGATCGAATCGTATAGCTTGCTGCTCGAAGCCAGCGCGCTATTTATCGAGGCGGAGAGGCTGATCGATGACACGGATGCCGTGCTCGATGGATTGTCGCGCTGGTTGGAACTCGAGCAACCGCTGACTGCGGAATACAAGACATTTCAGTGGACCGGCGTTAAGGGCTACAGTGATCCTTCGCCGAATATCAAGGTCGGGACCGTGGTGAGCGATCCCGAAGAACGACATCGCGACTATGTACCCATGGACGTTCCGCAGGAAATCCTGCAGCAGGCGAATGAAGACTACGCTACGTGTCGCGAGCTCCTGTTGCGAAGGCATGGCGTGCCGTAGACGTGCCCACAGGCAGAATGCGCACGCAAGCTGGCAACGGGTCCGTCGTCCATCGCGACGCGCATTTGAAGCCGGTGCCGCCGGAGAGCCCGCCTTGTGCGCTGGCTGACGCCTCAACTTGAGGCCGAGCTGCCGGGTCCAGCGAACGCGGTCTCCGGCAATGCTAGGTTGGAATTGAAGCAGGAAACACGCGCTCGACCACCGGACGGTAGTCGTCGAGCCGCCGCTGCGGCACGTTATACGGCGACTTCGTGCCGTGGTCATAGCGCGCGAATGGCCTAAGGTAACGTTCAGCGTAGTCGCGGTCGCGGTCGTCGAAATATTGCTTGCAGGCCGCGACGTTGATGCTGTGATAGCGAACCAACCACGCAACAGGATCGGGCACGTGGTCTCGTACGCGAGACCACGCGAACTCGTCGTGATTCCATCGGAGCACGCAGTTGTCCAGTCCGGCCCCGCGTGCGGGGGTCGCGATCGGATCGTTCCTGCAGACAACGTTCTCGGGAACCTCGCCGGCAATGAGCAGCACCTTGCCGAGATCGTGCAGCAGCGCGGCGAGCACGAATTCCTCGCTGGCCGTGCCTTCGTTTTCCATTGCGTCGATTATCTGCAGGACATGCAGGTGCTGGCTCGCGCCAAATAGGCGCCGGTCGGTGGGATCCACGCAGCGACCGAGCATCTCGATCGCCTCCCACACCGGCATGCGCCCGAAAACCGGCGACGCGTACTTGTGGCGCAGTTCGGCGACGGTCGCCATCGTCTGTGCTGTGTGGCGCGCCTCGATCGCGCGCGCCTGCGCCGCGTAGCTGGCCGCGAGGATGTCGTTGGACGGCATGGGCGGTCCGAAGCGCGCATGTCCGCCCAGTGCCCGCACCCACGGGTCGGTCATCGTGGAGGTATGGGGAGGCTCGACGACCCCCGGCATTGCGGCTGCCGCCGTCAGTCCCAAACCCGAGGCTACGAAGGTCCTTCTACGCATGACGCCAACCAAGCCACCAGTCTAGCCGTGTCCGCCTCTGGGATGACGACCGCGCTGAATAGGCCATTGCTTCGAGAGGCGTTGCTGCCAACAAATTTACGCTGGCAGCAAGGTTCATGCAAGCATTGCGGAGCGAACCTCACGGGCTCCCCAGGTGACGCGGCGCGGGCGGTTCGCGCCCGCCTACGCGCTCTCGCGGACGACCAGTTCGTACCCGATGTCGATGATGCGACGCCTGATCCTGCGCCCGGCCAGCCGATCGCAGATCATCGCTCCGGCGCGCTGGCCGATCGCGTAGCGCGGAACGCGCAGCGTGGTCAACGCCGGTACGACCTGCGCCGCGATGGGAATGTCGTCGAACCCGGCGATCGCCATGCGGCCCGGGACAGCCAGACCTCGCCGCTGGCATTCGAACAGCGCACCGACGGCGATCGCGTCGGCGGAGCAGAAGACGGCGCGCAGACGGGGGTGGCGCGCGAGCAGCTTGGTCATCGCCTCGGCACCGGCCTCGATATCGAGCGCGGTTTCGACGCATAGGCTCGGAATCGGGCTTGCGGCGCCCGCGGATCACTGCGAGGTCGTAACCGCGTCGCCGATCGCGCGCGCGATCGTTATCCTGCGGATAAGCGCCGATGTATCCGACCTCGCCGGCACCGCGCTGGAGGAGGTACCGCGTCACCGTGCGCGCCGCCTCGACATTCGAATATCCGACCGCCATGTCGATCGGTTTCGGGGTGAGGTTGCCGCCTTCGACGACCGGGATGCCCGCACGCTCGAGCATGCGGATCGTCTCCGCGGTGTGAACGACCCCGGTGAGGTAGATTGCGTCGACGCGGCGCGAAAGGAACGCGCGAACCAGCGCCTCCTCCTCGATCGCGGAAAAGCCGCTCGCCCCGAGCAGGAGGTGATAGCCGGCGGGCACCAGCGTGTCGGTCAGGCCCTGCATGATCTCCGCGATCAGCGAATTGGTAAGGAGCGGGATGACCGCGGCGACGAGCCCGGAGCGATTCGATGCGAGTCCGCGGGCGATCAGGTCGGGCGTGTAGCCGGTCTCGGCCAGCACGTGCCGCACCGCGCTCGCGCGTCGAGACCGACACCTTGTCGGGCTCGCGCAGCACGCGTGCCACGGTCATGGTCGACACCCCGGCCGCGGCCGCCACGTCGGTCAGCCGGGGGCGACCGTTACGGCCGGCAAGTGCGGACCCGCTCTGGCGGCGATGCGTCATGACAGAGTGAAGTAGGGCCTGTTAACGCTATATACCTGCACGCGGCGCTCGCGCGCCCCGAAGGGTGATCCTTCAGAAAGCCCGCAGCCCGCGTTGCCGCTCGTTGCGAGGCGCCCAGCCTCGCTTCCTCGCCGCGCCTTGCCTGCGGGCTTTCTGAAGGTCACGCGTACAGGCATATAGCGTTAACAGGCCCTAGGGGACAGCCGGTTGACAGGCGAAGTGTATGCGCTAACATGTTAGCGCATACATCGGCCGGAATAAACTATTGCCGGATGTGCGACACCCACCAACGGAGGACTGATGCCGATCGGCGACCTCGCCAGCTTCGCGGGCTATCGTCGCGGCGATGGCCGCTACGGCGTGCGCAATCACGTGCTGGTGCTGGGTCTCAACGGTCTCGTCGCGCGCGCCGCGATGCGCGTCGCAGCCGGCGTCGCTGGCACCGTGCTGTTCGCCTCGCCTTACGGACGTGGACAGATCGGCGACGACAGACGCGCCCACACCGCTCAGCTCGTCGGCCTGGGTCGCAATCCGAATGTCGCGGCGACGCTCGTCGTCGGCGCCGACCGCCAGACGACGGACGACGTCGCACACGCGATCGCTGCCGCCGGCAAGCCCGTCGCGACGATCGCACTCGACGACGTCCACGAGGACGCGCTGGAATTGTCGACCCGCGGCATCCGGCTCGCCGCTGCACTGGCGCGCGACGCGTCGCGGCTGTCGCCGCGAACCGGCGCCGCTGTCCACGCTGTTCCTCGCCGTGGAGTGCGGCCATTCCGACGCGACCTCCGGCCTCGTCTCGAATCCGCTGGCGGGCAAGGATCGTCGATCGGCTCGTCGACGCCGGCGGCACGGCGGTGTTCGGCGAGACGATCGAGTGGCTCGGCGCCGAGCATCTGCTCGCGCGGCGCGCCGCCACACCCGAGGTTGGCGAGGCGATCGTCGCCGCGGTGCAGCGGCGCGAACGCGCCGTCGCCGCGACCGGCCTCGACCTCACCGGCAACAATCCCGGCGCCGAGAACATCCGCGGCGGACTGAGCTCGATCGAGGAGAAATCGCTCGGCGCGATCGCCAAGGGTGGTTCGCGCCCGATCGCCGGCGTACTGGGCGTTGCCGAAGCGCCGCCTGCGCCCGGTGTCTACGTGATGGATGCGCCGGGCTTCTCGCCGGAATCGATGACCGGCTTCGCGGCATCCGGCGCGCAGGCGATGCTATTCACGACCGGCGCCGGCAACAGCTACTGCAGCGCGCTCGCGCCGACGATCAAGATCAGCGCGCGGCCCGATACCGTCGCGCATCTCGCGACGCAGATCGACTTCGACGCGAGCGCGGTCTTCGCCGGGCGCGAGGATCTCGACGCGGCGGCCGATCGCCTCTTCAAGCTGCTGCTCGACGTGTGCTCGGGAACGCGCACGTGGGGCGAGACTGGTCGGCGAGACGAACGAATCCGCGGTGAGGGTCGGAGGATCGCTCTAGTGAGCGTACGCGGCGCAGCCAGCGCCTCGGCGGGGTGGGGGTGTACTTGCGCACGATGGTCGTGTTCGCCGGGTATGGGCGCTCGCGACGATCTGGACCGCCAATCCCGTGCTACTACCTTCGCCGCGCGCGGTGTTCGAGGCGCTGATCGACCTCGCACGCGATCGGCGAATTGTTCGAGCAACGCCGGCATCAGCCTCGCCCGCATGCTGATCAGCCTGGCGCCTCGCATCCGTGCTCGCCGTTCCCGCTCGGCCTGCTCGATGGGCCTGAGCCGCTCACGTCGACGACGCGATCGATCCGACGATCGAGCTGTTCCGGCCGATTTCGGGCATCGCCTGGATTCCCGCTCGCGCTGTTCATCTTCGGCATCGGCAACGCGCTGCCGGTGTTCATCATGACCTACGCCGCGTTCTTTCCGGTCCTGCTCGGCACGGTCGCGGGCGTGCGCGGCGTCGATCGACGGCTGATCGACGCGGCGCGCACGATGGGCATTCCGCGACGACCGATCGTCACGCACGTCGTCGTGCCGGCGGCGCTGCCGGCGCTGATGGTCGCGCTTCGTCTTGGCGTCGCCTCCGCGTGGACTGCGGTGGTCGCCGCCGAGCTCATCGGCGCGCCAAGCGGTGTCGGGCTACGCGGTCGAGTGGTATCGCGAGCTGCTGATGACGCCGCAGGTCATGGCCTTCATCGCGACGATCGGCGTGCTCGGCTACCTGTGCGACGGCGCGGTGCGCGTCGCGACCAAGTGGCTGACGCCGTGGGCGGCGGAGGGCGCGCGCATGAGCGCGCCCAACGCGAATACGGGAGCGCAGAACGCGAAGGTGCTCCGTGAGCGCGCAACACGCCCGGATCCTGCGCGGCGCGTCGTTGCCGCTGATGCTGCTCGCGATCTGGCAGGCGTGGGGCACCGCCACGGGCAATCCGCGCATACCGGTGCCGACGCGCGTCGCAACGGCGGCGATCGACCTCGTCGCTTCGGGCGATCTGCCGATCGCGCATCGTGCAGAGCCTCGGCCGCGTCTTCGCCGGCTTCGCCGTCGCGGCGGCGCTTGCGATCCCGCTCGGGCTCGCAATGGGATCGTTTCGCGGCGTCGAGCGCAACGTCGATCCGCTGGTCGAGAGCTTTCGGCCGATCGCCGCCATCGCGATCCTGCCGCTCGCGATTCTCTGGCTCGGCACGGGCACGGTGAGCGCGATTGCCATCGTTGCGTACGCCGCGTTCTTTCCGCTGGTCATCAACACCGTGGCGGGGGTCAAGCGGGTCAATCCGACGCTGCTGCGCGTCGGCGGCGACCATGGGCCTCAATCGCCTCGAGACGATCCGCAGCGTCGTCGTGCCCGGCGCGCTGCCGTCGATCGCGGTCGGCCTGCGTATCGCGATGGGCGTCGCGTGGACCGCGATCGTCGCCGCCGAGCTCGCCGTCGGCGCCAAGGCCGGCGGCGGCGGATCGGGCGGCATCGGCCAGATGATGTTCGTGTTCTACGCCTACAGCATCGAGCTCAACCGCATCGTCGTGTGCATGATCGCCGTCGGGCATCGTCGCGCTGCTGCTCGATCGCCTGCTCCGCCTCGGCATGCGCGCGATGATGCCATGGACCACTCGGTGAACGAACCGGGCAAGCTGCGTCTCGAGGCGTGACGAAGCGCTTCGCGGTCGCCGGCGCACCGACGACCGTCGCGGTGCAGGATTTCACGCTCGACCGCCGCGCACGGCGAGTTCCTGGTGATCGTCGGACCGTCCGGCTGCGGCAAGACGACCGTGCTCAACATCCTCGCTGGCCTGGAGCAGCCCACGAGCGGACGCGTCACGATCGACGGCCGCCCGATCGTGAGGCCCGGACCGGATCGCGGCGTGATGTTCCAGGATTACGCGCTGTTTCCATGGCAGACGGTCCACGGCAACGTCGAGTTCGGCGCTGCGCCACGGACCGGCCGGGCGCGACCTCGACGCCGAAGGCACGCGAGCGGCGCGTGCGGAGCTGCATCGAGCTCGTCGGCCTCACGGGCTCCGAGATGAAGTATCCGCACCAGCTCTCGGGCGGCATGCGCCAGCGCGTTGCGCTCGCGCGTCTCATCGTCGACTGGAGCCCGAGGTGCTGCTGATGGACGAGCCGCTGGCCGCGCTCGACGCGCAGACCCGCATCATCCTCCAGGACGAGCTGCTGCGAATCTGGGGACAGGACCGTCCGGCCTCCGAGCGACGCACCGTCGTTTTCATCACGCACGCGATCGACGAGGCGGTGTTCCTCGCCGACCGCGTCGCCGTGATGACGGCGCACCCGGGCAGGCTCAAGGCGCTGATCGATGTGCCGCTGCCGCGCCCGCGCGACCGACGACACGCGCGCGAGCGCAGAATTCCAGGCTCTGAGCCAGCACATCTGGAGCCTCATCCGCGACGAGGCGTATCGCGCCATCGTCACCTAGAACCGCCACCACCGAGGAGAAAGCACCGTGTCTACCGACTACGAAAATAAGCACACATCCCGTCGCCGCTTCATCGCCAGCGCAGGCGCCGCATCGCTAGCCCTGGCGAGTCCCCGCGCTCGTCCGCGCGCAAGGGCGCCAAGCGCTGAAGGTCTCCGTCGGCCGCCAGCCCTGGGCCGCCGGCAATTCGCCGGTCACGCAGTACATGATCGCCAACAAGACTTTCGAGCGCTATGCCGCGGAGGCCGGATACGACCTCACCGTCGACTATCGCGACTATCCGTCCGCGCTGCCGATGGTCGAGGCCTTCGTCTCGAACAACCTCGATTTCGGGATGTGGGGCAACACGCCGATCGTGCGCCTCATCGCGCAAAACCAGCCAATCCAGTTGCTCACGGTCGGCGAAGGGCACTTCCGCTTCGTGCTCGCCACGCGCAAGGATTCGCCGATCCGCAACATCGCCGACCTCAAAGGCAAGACCGTCGGCGCGCTGCTCGGCGGCGATCCATACAACGTGCTGACGCAGATGCTGCGCTTCGAACTCGGCAACGCCGATCCGAAGGCCTTCAACATCACGGTCGTGAACACGCCGACGCAGGCGCAGGCGGCGACGATACCGACCGGCATGGACGCGGCGATCCTGATCAATCCAGCGTTCCTGAAAGCAAGCACGGAAATCGGCACGGTGGGAATCATGAACTCCTTCGGCTACACCGAGGCCTACTACAAAGGCCCGGCCGGCGAAGGCGCAGGTCATCTGCTGGAATCGGTGAAGAAGTCGCCGTTCTATCCCGACGGCTACTACCTGCATCGCTCGTTCTGGCTCGGACACCCGAACATCATCAAGAGTCACCCTGCCGTGGTCACCGCGTTCGTGCTCGCGCAGCAGGATGCGGTCGCCAAGCTCTCCGCGATGGACGCGGGCCAGGTGTCCGAGCTGTCGCGCAAGTACTGGGAGCTCGAACCGAAGCTGGGAAGCCAGGTGGTGAAGGACGACGTGCTGTTCGCGCGCGGCTGGTGTTGGCCCACGGAAGGCGACGCCGTGGCGCTGCTGGAAACGTCGAAGTACATGGTCGACGGCAAGCTGATTCCGAAGCCGCTCACGTGGACTCAGGTGCGCGACGCGTTCGCGCTGGCGGCGCCGCTGCTGCGTACCGCGTACGACAAGAGCGGCCGCAAGCCCGACACGCCGGCGTTCAATGCGCCGGATGCGAAGGACATGCGAGGCGCGCCGGTGTGGGATCTCACGAACTGGCGCGAGCGCACGTGATCCCTCTCTTTCCATCGACTCGAGGCGGAAATCCATGATCGTAGGCTTCATAGGACTGGGCACGATGGGCGGACCGATGGCCCGCAACGTCCTGACGGGCGGGCACTCGCTCGTCGTGATGGACACGATGCCGGCGGCCGTCTCGGCGCTCACCGCTCTGGGTGCGACAAGCGCCGCCGCGGCCCGCGATGTGGCGGCGAAGTGCGAGATCATCATCACCATGCTGCCCGACGCGCCCGATGTCGAGCGCGTCGCGCTCGGGCCGGAGGGCATCGTCGAGGGCATCCGCCCGGGGTCGGTGTACGTCGACATGAGCACGATCGATCCGGAGACGACGCGACGGATCGGCGCCGCCATCGGCACAAAGGGGGCGGCGATGATCGACAGCCCGGTCGGCAAAACAGCCGACGCCGCAGCGACCGGCAACCTCACGCTGATGGTTGGTGGCGACGCGGACGTCGTCGGGCGCTGCCGCCCGGTGCTCGACTGTATGGGCACCGACTTCTTTCACTGCGGCGCGCTCGGCGCGGGGCAGACGATGAAGCTCGTCAACAACCTTCTCGCGACGGCAGTGTCGGAGGCGTCGATCGAGGCGCTGGTGACCGGCACCAAGTCCGGCCTCGGGCTGGAGACGATGATGAGCGTGCTGCGCACGACCATGGCCTGGAACAACGCCCTCGCCATCGCGCTGCCCAAGCGGCCACTCGCCGGGGACTTCCGGCCGGGCTTCATGGTGAAGCTGGCGCACAAGGATTGCCGCCTCGCGCTGAAGATGGTCGACGGTCTCGGCGTCGACGCGCCGGTAGGCCGCGCCGCGTTCGCGAGCTTGGAGCAGGCCATGCAGCGTGGGCTCGCGACCGACGACGTCGGTGCGCTGCTCAAACTGCGCGAGGAACCCGCCGGCGTGAAAGTCAGGCTGCCGGCGCAATGAGCGCCGGAGGTCGAGTGTCCGCGAATCCGCACAGCGAACAAGCGCAGGCGCTATGCATATTGCCATGGTGACGCAGTGAGCGCCGACGCCGAGTGTCGCGCTATGCGCTGGGATGCGCTCGTCGTGCATCCGGACGACGACGTCGCCGTCGTGCTGCACGACGTCCGCGCTGGCGACGCCGTCGCCGTGCGCCGCGCAGGAGCCATCTTCCACCTCGCGGTGACGCAGGACGTTCCGCTCGGCCACAAGGTCGCGCTGCACGATCTCAGCGCCAGCACGCCGCTGCGCAAATACGGCGAAATCATCGGCGTCGCAACGGCCGACATCGCGACGGGCGCGCACGTGCACGTGCACAACATGGCGAGTCGCCGCGGCAGGGCCGCATCGTGAGCTTCGATCCGGTCGCGTGCCGCCGCATCGGGCGGCGCGAACTCACGGTTTCGCAGCTCGGCGTGGGCACGGCTCCCTTCGGCAGCGTCGCCCCCGAGGACACCGACGCGTCGGTCGGCGATGCTTTCACCGCGATGTACCGCGCCGGCTTGCGCTATTTCGACACCGCGCCCTTCTACGGACTCGGCCTGGCAGAGCATCGCCTCGGCGCCGGGCTGCGCACCGTAGACCGCCGCTCCCTGACGATCTCGACCAAAGTCGGACGGCTGATGAAACCGGTCACCGGCAGCGCCGTGGCCGGCGGCAGCGCGGGTACATCGCCGTTCGAAGTGGCTTTCGACTACAGCCGCGACGGCACGCTACGCTCGCTGGAGCACAGCCTGCAGCGCCTGCAGACGAACGCAGTCGACATCGTCCTCATCCACGATGTGAACCAACGCTGGCAGGGCGATCTGGTCGAGCAGCGTTACCGCGAGGCGATGGACGGCGCGCACCGGGCGCTTTCCGACCTTCGCGCGCAAGGGACGATCAAGGCGTTCGGCGTGGGCGTCAACGACTGGACGATTCTGCAGCGCTTCGCCGCCGACGGCGATTTCGACTGCTTCATGCTCGCGGGACGATACACGCTGCTCGACCACACTGCACTCGAGACCTTCATGCCCGATTGCGAGCGTCGCGGCATTTCCGTCCTGATGGCAGCACCATTCAATTCGGGCATCCTCGCGACCGGCGCCAAGCCGGGCGCGACCTTCTTCTACGTCGAAGCCGACGCCGAGATCATGGCGCGCACGCGCCGGATCGAAGCGGTGTGCGCGGCGCACGGCGTCGCGATCGCCGCGGCGGCGCTGCAGTTTCCGCTCGGCCATCCCGCGGTGGCGAGCGTCGTGACCGGCATGCGCAGCGCGCGCGAGGTGAACGCGAACCTCGCGCACTGTCGCGCGCCAATCCCTCGCGCGTTCTGGGACGAGCTGAAGCACGAAGGCCTGGTCTCGGCGCAGGCGCCGGTGCTCGCGGCCGGCTGACGGCCGGACGTTCGGCCGACGCCGGGACCGCACGGCCCGGCATGCGCGAGAAGCGGGGTGCCGGTGTTGGCTGCGTGACTGACTTGGTATCACAACTACGATTGCCGGATCCAAGAGCGTCGAGCGCCGGCCTGCCGTGAAAAGGTGCAAACAGCGTTCAGTCACGTGTCACTGGAGAAATGTGGACCGCTGCGCCCCGGAGCACCCCCCGGTTTCTGCTGCGCTTGATCACTACGCTTGACACCAGCACTGTCGTGGCCAGTTTCAGACCCGGATCGCCGTGCGATCTTTTCTTCAAAGCATGATGCAGATCAAAGGCGGCGGCTTCAACGCTAGTCGCCGGCAGGGCCCTGACGTAGGATGACCATGCCATGACCGTGGTCGGGGCTCGGGTGGTGAACCCGCCTTGGCAGCGGTGCCACGAAGACTCGGACCGGCCAGGGCAGTTGGAGGTCTAGGTGGCGATGCCAGGTTTCGAAATCGTTGCGCGCGAGGATTTCTCGGACGTGACGTATTTGCTCGAGATCCGGCATCCACTGATGGCCCGCGCCGCACATGCCGGCCAGTTTGTGATCGTGATGGCGCACGAGCACGGAGAGCGCATCCCGCTCACCATCGCCGACTTCCACCGCGACAAGGGAACGATCACCCTCGTCATTCAGGCAGTCGGCAAGACGACCAAGGAAATGCAGCAGCTTTGCAAGGTCGGCGTCACGCTGCACGCTGTTGTCGGCCCGATGGGCATCCCCAGCCCGGTCAGCGGCGCGAAGAAGGTGATTTGCGTCGGCGGCGGCCTGGGTGTGGCGCCGATCTTTCCCCAGGCACGCGCGTTCAAGGAACACGGCGCGTACGTAATCGGCGTGCTCGGCTTCCGCACCAGGGATCTGATGTTCTGGACGGACAAGTTCGCCGCCTGTTGCGACGAGCTCATCGTCTGCACCGACGACGGTTCGAGCGGAATCAAAGGCCTCGTCACCGAAGGCATCAGGCGCGCTATCGAGAAGCATCCGGATGTCGACGAGTGCGTGGCGATCGGCCCGCCGGTCATGATGCGCGGCTGCGCGGAGGCGACGCGTCCACACAAGATCAAGACGATTGTGAGTCTGAATCCGGTAATGGTCGACGGGACCGGGATGTGCGGCGGGTGTCGAGTGAAGGTCGGCGGCCAGGTCAAGTTTGCCTGCGTGGATGGGCCGGATTTCGACGGCCACCTCGTCGATTTCGACGACTTGATCTCGAGGCTTCGTCGATTCGCCACGGAGGAGAAGGCTGCGCGGGAGCGCTGGGCGGAAAGCTGCCGGATGAAGGCGGAACCCAACTTGGGGGCGCTCGCCTCGCTGTCGACCGACGGCGCGGCGAACGGCGTACCGACCGAACTGCTCGAGCTGCCTGATGTCTACGACGAGGTCGGGGGGGCTAGGTGGCAAAGAAGCGGACCATCCGGACCATTCCGCAACAGCGAGCTCCGATGCGCGAACAGGAGCCAGCGCAACGCGTGAAGAATTTTTTCGAGGTGTCCTGCGGCTACGCCCAGGAGGACGCTCTGGTCGAAGCCGAGCGTTGCCTGCTCTGCCCGGATCAGCCCTGCGTGCGCGGCTGCCCAGTGGGCATCGACATCCCCGGCTTTATCGAGAAGATCGGTCAGAAAAACTTTCGCGCCGCTTACGACGTGATCACCGCGACCAATCTGCTGCCCGCAGTGTGCGGCCGCGTGTGCCCGCAGGAAAGCCAGTGCGAAGGCGTGTGCACGGTCGGCAAGACGCTGCAGCCGGTGGCGATCGGCCGGCTCGAACGGTTCGTGGGCGATCGCGCCATCGCCGAAGGCTGGACCAATGTGCCTTACATCGAGCGCAACGACTTCAAGGTCGGCATCATCGGCTCGGGTCCGGCCGGGATGGCCTGTGCCGCCGATATGGCCAAGGCTGGCTGCGACGTTACGGTGTACGAGGCGTTTCACCAGGCGGGTGGCGTGCTCAAGTACGGCATACCCGATTTTCGCCTCCCCAACGAGGTGGTCGACGCCGAGATTCGGAACCTCGCCAAGCTCGGAGTCAAGTTCGAATGCAACACCTTGGTCGGGCGGCTGTTCACGATCGAGCAGATGATCGACGAGATGGGATTTCACGCCGTCTTCGTCGGCACCGGGGCAGGCTACCCGGCAATGCTGGGCATTCCCGGCGACTCGCTGAACGGCGTGCTCTCGGCCAACGAGCTCCTGACGCGTTGCAACCTGATGCGCGCGAAGGACTTTCCGGACTACGACACGCCGCTCCCGCTCGGTAAACGCGTAGCCATCGTCGGCGCCGGCAATACGGCGATGGACGCCATGCGAGTGTGTCTGCGGCTCGGCGCGGAAAAGGTCTATTGCGTCTATCGCCGCAGTCGCGCCGAGTGTCCCGCGCGCAGCGAAGAAGTCCACCATGCCGAAGAGGAAGGGATCGAATTTCACTGGCTCACCAATCCCGTCGAGATTCTCGACGACGGCAAGGGCGACCTGCGGGGAATGCGTTGTGTTCGAATGGAGCTGGGCGAACCCGACGATTCGGGACGGCGACGTCCGGTCGCAGTTGCGGGCAGCGAGCACGACGTCGAGGTCGATCTGGTCGTCTTTGCCATCGGGACGAACGCGAATCCGATCATGGGGCAGACCTCGAAGCTCAGACTGAACAAGCGCGGCTACATCGATACCGACGCCGAGCTTGCCACCTCCGTCGCCGGCGTATTCGCCGGTGGAGACATCGTGACCGGCGCCGCCACCGTGATCGAGGCGATGGGCGCTGGCCGCAAGGCGGCGCGCAGCATGAAGGCCTACCTCGGCCTGCGCGACGCCGATGCTCCCTACGTCGGCGAGGGCGCCAGCGCTCCCAGCCGGTGCTTCGGCATCGATGGCAGGGAGAGAAATTTCGTGCGCATCCGCGTGGCCTAGCCGAGCCTACGCTGCGAGTACCCTTCACCGACCACGAGCCGAATGCCATGACCGAAATCGCCATCGAAAAGACCGTCACGAAGCAATCGCGGTCCGTGCGAGAAGCACGGGGAAGGAGGACCGCGACGGCACTGACCCAGCACGTCATTGAGGTGATCAGCGACTCGGGCGAAGGCGCGCAGCGCTGCGGTCAAGCGCTGGGAGCCATCGCGGCGCGCATGGGCAACGGCGTATGGACCGTCGAAATCATCCCCGCGGAAATCCGTCCACCCGCACGCAGCGTCGCCGGCGCGAGCGGCAACCGCATCCGGCTGGGCTCGGGCAGGGTGACCAACGGCGGCGACGAGAGCGACCTCGTGGTGGCGTTCAACGAACAGGTTCTGCTCGGCCGGGTCCGCGCCGGCGAACTCAAGCCCGGCTGCATCATCCTGCTGGAGAGCATGTGGCGCGACGATGCCGATCCGAAGATCGCCGACTCGTACACCGAAACGTACGAGCAGCTTGTCGGTTCCGGGTACAAGGTGTACGAGGTGCCGATGGAGCGCGAGTGCCACGCCATCGTCGCCGACGCGCGCCGCGGAAAGAACATGTTCGCGCTGGGCATGCTGTGCAGCCTCTACAGCCTGGAGCTGCAGCTTGCGCGCGAGCAGATCGCGCTGACGTTCGGCAAGAAGGCCGCCGGCGTGATCAAGACCAACGTGGCACTGCTCGAGGCCGGTTACGCCTGGGCGGAAGCCAATCTCGATTTCAAGTATTCGATTCCCGCGGTCCGCGCGACTGAGCCGCAGATCGTCGTCAATGGCAACACGGCGCTGGCGCTCGGCGTGCTCGCGTCCGGCATGGAAATCTGTGCAATGTATCCCATCACGCCAGCCACGTCGGCATCGCACTATCTGTCGGACGTGTTCGAGAAGGTTGGCGGCGTCGTGCACCAGGCCGAGGACGAGATCGCCGCCTGCGCGTTCGCGATCGGCGCGTCGTACGCCGGCAAGTGCACGGTCACGATCACGTCCGGCCCGGGCTTTTCGCTCAAGCAGGAGGCGATCGGACTCGCGGTGATGGCCGAGATTCCACTAGTCGTGGCCAACGTCCAGCGCGGCGGCCCGTCGACGGGGCAGCCGACGAAGGCCGAGCAGGGTGACCTGCTGACGGCGATGTTCGGCAGCCACGGCGACGCGCCCAAAGTCGTGCTGGCGGCGGCGACGATCGAGGACTGCTTCTACTCGATCATCACCGCGCGGCGCATCGCCGAGACGTTCAATATGGTGGTCGTCGTGCTCTCGGATGCGAATCTCGCGACCTCGTACACGCCGTTTCCGCGGCCACGGTTCAGCGACTCCTGGGTCGCGCCGCCGCTCGACCAGAGCCCGGTGCCGACGGGCGCCGAGCCGTACGACTGGGATGCGACCACCGGCCTCGCGCGCCGCTTCATTCCGGGCCAGCCGAACGGCATGCACACCGTCACCGGGCTCGCTCACGACCGGTTGAGCCATGTTGCCTACGATTCCGATAGCAACGAGCAGGGCCTGCGCGCGCGCAGCCTCAAGCTCGCCGCGCTGGCCAAGACGCTGCAGGCTCCGCCGCTGTTCGGGGACAACGAGGGCGACCTGCTGCTCATCGGCTGGGGCAGCACCAAAGGAACGATCGAGGAGGCGGTCGAGCGCGCACGTTCCGAAGGCGCGAAGGTCGCTTCGATGCACTTGCGGTTTCTGCAGCCTTTGCCGCCGGGCATCAAGGACGCTATGAGCCGCTTCCGCAAAGTGATGACGATCGAGGGCAACTGGAGCGATAGCCCCGAAGACGACATCGTCGACGAGACAAATCGCCGGTACTCGGCGCTGGCGATGCTGCTGCGCGCGCGTTATCTGGTCGATGTCGACTGCTGGAGCCAGGTGCGCGGAGCCCCGATCAAGCCCGGGACGCTGTGCCAGGTAATTCGCGACAGAATTGCAACCTTGAGGTAATGGCGATGACGACTGCGACCAGCCGTTGCATGATCAAGCTCTACGACGAGCGGCACGAACTCGAGGACTATCAAAGCGGCGTCCCGCGCTGGTGCAGCGGCTGCGGCGACAATGCGATTCTCGCCGCCGTCCAGCGCCTTTGCCGCGATGAGCAGTTGCGTCCTGAGAAGACCGTATTCGTCTCGGGCATCGGTTGCTCGAGCCGATTTCCGCACTACATGAAGACCTACGGTTTCCACGGCATCCATGGCCGCGCGCTGCCGATCGCGGAAGGCGTGCGCATGGCGCGTCCGGATCTCAACGTGTTCGTCAACACCGGAGACGGCGACTGCTGCAGCATTGGCGCAGCGCACTGGATTCACGCGATCCGCTACAACATGAACATGACGGTGTTCCTGCACGACAACCAGATCTACGGCTTGACCAAGATGCAGGCGTCGCCGACGTCGCCTAAGGGCACGAAAAGCAATACGACTCCGCGCGGTAGCTACCTCGAAGCGCTCAATCCGCTGACAGTGACGCTCGGTGTGCAGAATGTCTCCTTCGTCGCCCAGGTCGTCGACTGGATTCCGGAGCTCCTCTACGACGTCGTGAGGGCTGCGTTTCACCACAGGGGATTCTCGTTTGTGCGCATCGTCCAGCGCTGTCCCGAGTGGTTGCCGAAGCTGCTCGAACCGTGGCTGCACGATCCGCTGAAAGTCAAGCTGCTGCACCACGAGCAGGGTTTCGCGATCTCGCCGAGCCTCGCCAAGGTCTACAAGAACCAGGAGCGGCACGATCCTGCCGACCTCGATCGCGCGCGCGCCGTCGCGTCCTCGATCGACCCCATTCCTGTGGGCATCCTGTACCGGAACCCGGAAATTCCTTGCTACGAGGATCTGCGAGGGACCGGCGAGTTGCGAACCACCGCGCGCATCAGGGCAGGGTTCGAAGCCGAACTCGACAAGTTCACCGTATGGCCGCAGGAGTCGGCCGGTAGCCTGCGCCACACTGCATGAAAGACGCGTCATGCTAATGGAAGCCGAACGTCAGTCACAAGTTGCATTTCACCTGGCGGGCATAAGGCCTGCCGCCGGCCTCGAGTCGATCGATTCGCTCGCGCTGCGGCCGGCCCTGCTCGCGCGCTACCGTGATCTGACGGCGCTGCGCTACGACCTTCCGCTCGTGCTGGTCGAGGGCGGCGCCGACCGCCAGCGAATACAGTCGCTTTCCGGCGTCGTCGATCACCTGTTGCAGGATATCGCCCGCGGCGACGACGCCGAGCGGATCACATGGCACGTGCTGCGTCTCGAAAGGCAGCTGCGGGTGTTGCTGGCCGAAGGCGCCGAAGGATCGCTGTTGGCGCTCTGGGACAAGGCCGCGGAGCGTCTCGGAGCGCGCGACGACGAATTGCTGCGCGACAGTATCGACCGGGCTCGACGCGCTCTCAAGGTCGACGGCCCGCTGGTCGATTGCGACGCCGCACTGCCCGGCCGTCTCGTTGTGCACGCGTGGCGTGGCGTGGGGGAAGCGAAGGCGGCGCAGTTCCGTGGCATCGTGGAAAGATTGATCCAGAAGCTCTCCGACATTCTGCGCGCCGATTACGACCGGTCGAACGCAGGGCGGAGCGCGGAAAGCCTCAAGGCGTCGATCGGCGATTTGCATGCCGAGCTGTTTGACTTTGACGCGATGTCGCGCCTTCTGGTCAGAACCGCGCCGGAGGCGATGCTTCCCGAAGGCCGCCGCCAGCGAATCCGCTCGCTGCTGTCGGTGCTCGAGTCGCAGCGGTTCTATGCGCCTGCGGGCGGCACCGATGCCGGCGAAGCGACGTTCTCGTTCGAGTTCCGAAACTGCGCCAACGCGCTGGCCAACTATCGCGAGCGCCTGGCGCAGCAGACGGCAGTTGCTCGGGCGATAGCGATGGCGGAGCTCGAAATCACCGGCGAGTTTCGAGATGCGAGGCACGCCGCGTTCTTCGAGACCTACGGAGCCGGCGGACTCGATCCCGCGGACCAGGCGCTCTTTCCCGATTACCTCATCTGTGTGAATACGCGGCAGCTTGACGCCGCCGAGACCGCCGCGCTGGTGGAGGTCCTGTCCGCCGGCCTGCCGATGAAGATTCTGGTGCAAACAGACGATCTGCTGGACGAAACGCCGCTCGCCGGCGGCCATCTCGGATTCGGCCTGCGCAGCCGGCAGCTTGCGCACACGGCGATCGGTCTCGGCGACGTCTATGTGCTGCAATCGGCGAGCTCGAACCTGTTTCAGTTCCGCGGGCAATTGCGCAAGGGCTTCACGTATCCAGGGCCCGCGCTGTTCAATGTTTTCTCCGGCGCGACCGAGACGACCGGCGATCTGCCATGCTATCTCTGCGCGGCGGCAGCGATGGACTCGCGTGCCTTCCCGGCCTTCACCTATGACCCGTCGGCCGGCTCGGATTGGGCGTCGCGCTTCGATCTGCAGGCCAATCCCGACGCCGGCCTGGACTGGCCGGTGCGCGGCTTAGCGTACGAGAACGAGACACACCAAAGGGTCACGCAGGACCTTGCCTTCACTCCGATCGATTTCATTGCCTGCGATCGCCGCTACTCGCGGCACCTTGCGCGCGTGCCCCGCGCGGACTGGACAGAGAGCATGGTCCCGGCAGGCGAATGTCTTGCGCGCGACGGCATGGCCTCCCTGGAAACCGTTCCGTGCCTGCTGATGGTTGGCCACGACGACACGTTGCAGAAAGTCATCGTTGACGAGAAGCTCCTGCGCGAGGCGCGCCGCTGTCGCGAGATGTGGCACAGCCTCCAGGAGCTCGGCGGCATCCACAACTCGCATGCCGCGCGCGTGCTTGCACGCGAGCGCGCGCAGCCAGCGGCCAATGGTCCGGGCATTGCGCCGAGCGGGGCGCCGGCCGCTGCCGCGCCGGCCGCGGCGAGCGCGAGCCCTGAGCCGGACGCCGAAAAACCCTCCGACGAGGCGTACATCGAGACGGCGCGCTGCACGAGCTGCAACGAGTGCACCGGCATCAACGACAAAATGTTCGCGTACAACGAAAACAAGCAGGCATACGTCGCGGACGTCACCGCCGGTACCTACGCGCAGCTGGTCGAGGCGGCCGAGAGCTGTCAGGTATCGATTATCCATCCGGGCAAGCCGCGCGACCCGAGGGAGCAGAACTTGCCCGAGCTGGTGCGGCGAGCCGCAGCATTTCAATAGCGAGGTAAGCCATGTCCGATTCCATCGCGGTCTGGCGCGCGGAACACGCCAATTTCGCGACGCTACTCGATCTGTTGGAAGGCCAACTCGATCTCTTTCACAAGGGCGGGTCGCCCGACTACGAACTGATGCTGGACATCATGTTCTATTTGACGCATTACTCTGACGTGTTGCATCACCCCAAGGAGGATCTGGCGTTTGCAAGGATCAAGGAGCACGAGGTCCACGCCCGCCCGATCGTCGACGAGTTGACCGAGCAGCACGTGCACCTGAAGGAATTTGGGGACGCATTGGTTCGTGCTCTTGACGACATTGTCAACGGGTCGATCACGCCGCGCGAGCGCGTCGAAGTGCCTGGCCGGGCCTACATCGCGGATTTCCGCAACCATATGCTCAAGGAGGAAACGGCGATTCTTCCTCTGGCGGCCAAGCTGCTGCGGGAAGGGGACTGGGCGGCGATCGATGCCGCGATACGGCACATCGATGACCCTTTGTTCGGCAAGAACGTGGAGGAACGGTATGCCGCCCTCCGTCGGCAGATCACGCGCGAAGCGATAACGCCGAAGGTGATCACGCGCTAGAAACGCTGCACGCACCGGCTTCTTGACCCAGATCAAGCGCCGCATCGCGGAAAGGCATACCGTGAATGCATGCGACGGTTGGCTCGATGGCTGTGCGTATTCGTGGCGGTGTGTCTGCTATTCACTCTCGTGTGGACGCCCGCAGCGGCGCAACAGGCCAGGACGGTGGCGGGTTTCATCGTCAATCTCGGCATCGTCCCGGCGGCGGTCGCACTGCGCGCCGAGGGCCACCGCGACGCCCACCCGACGAATCCACCTGGCGGCTCGCAGCATCTGCTGATCACGCTCGACGACGAAAAGAGCGGAAATCGGATCGGTGACGCCGAAGTCGTCATCGAGGTAACCGATCCTCGTGGTGGCGTCGAGAAAAAGCCGCTGCTGCACACGCAGGCAGGCGGCTTGGCGGATTACAGCGAACTGTTCGTATTCAGCTGGTCCGGGGAATACTCGATCCGCGTGATCATCACCCCGCGGCCGGGCGCGAAGCCGATCGAAACGCGGTTCTCGGTCCACCACATGGTCTAAGGGCGGTCCGTTTCCGCCTATCCCGGCCGCACTCCGTGCAGGCCGACTCGCGCACGGCCCAACCACGCAGCGCCTGGACTTGGGAGGTCGAATTGCGGGCTTCGGCGGAGCCGTTCTAACGTTGACAGAGGCTTGGAGGCCGAGGTCGGAATCGAATCGGCCAATTCTTCATACCACCATCCCCGCGCCTACACGGCGCCCGTCGCCAGCCCTCTCAGTTTGGCGCCGCTATCCAGTTCCTGCGGCCGCAGAATGTCACTGGCTGTGGGATTTGACCGGACGAACGCTCGTTCGATAGACTTGCCGGATGGGGATTGGCGAGGAACGGTGCGACGACTACGCGGGCTTCGAGTGCCCGGTCTGCGGTCACCGACGGTACTACCGTATCCTCGTGCAGCGTGAACGTCAGCCGCCGTACCGGACCTCGTTCTACGGCTGCGTCGGCTGTGCCGCGATGTTTACCGACCCCTACAGGTTCACCCAGAGCGTGAAGGGAGCCGGCGGCAACTTCGGGTCGCCGGGGTACGCTCGCTCACGCGGATAATGGATCAGCCACGCCCGTCATCGCCCATCTAAACTCCCTGTACACGGCCTACGTTGTCACCATGCCGATTTACAACAAACCAGTCCGCCTTCTGCTCCCCGACATGATTTCGGCGCTGGCACCCAAACCTGGACAACAGTTTTCCAGGGATGGCGCGGTCGAATGGTTCGCTCAGAATTATCCCAAGATCAAAGAAGGGACCATCGCCGGCCACCTCATTCGGTTTTCGACGAATGCTCCCAGCCGATTGCACTACCACGTCAAGGCGGACGAGGACCTGCTGTTTCAGGTCGATGGGTCACACTTTCGCCGCTACGATCCTGCGACTGATCCGGCGCCAATCCACTCGAAGTCAGACGCCACGGCCTTCCAGGAGAAGTCCGTCGAACCGACTGAGAGCCAAAGTGCCAGCGAGTTCGCCTATGAGAGCGACCTTCGGGACTTCCTTGCAAAGGACCTATCGCTCATTGAGGGTGACGATTGGTCAATTGCGTGAATCGTTGCCGCGCGCGTGAGCGGCCTATGAACGCAAAGATTCAGATCAGATTGCGCGCGCTCGTCAATGCCAATCGTCATCGAGAAATTGTGCAGATCGTTGTGCAAGCGTCACAACACGGTTGCCGGCATCACTGGTGCGATGTACGCTGGCCCCGCGTACCCATTGTGCTGTCACCGACGGTACTACCGTATCCTCGCGCAGCGTGAACGTCAGCCGCCGTACCGGACCTCGTTCTACGGCTGCGTCGGCTGCACTGCGATGTTTACTGACCCCTACAAACATGACCGTGGCGCTCACAGCCGGCAGCCGGCCTCCGTCTGGCTACCTCACGTGACGTTCATTGAACAAGAACGAACGGTTGGATAGCCCGGAGAGTCGGCGTGCATCAAGATGGTTTCGCAAGGGGCCAAGGCTCCGATGCGGCAATCGATGCCCCGATTCGGACACTAACGACCGTATTGCGTCTCCCCTCGGATGCGGCCACGATGAGCGTTCCGACCTTCAGCGCGCCTTTGACGACCCGGTCCAAATGCGATCTGGCATGATGCCTGTTCGTTATCGTGCTAGTCGCCGAAGTCAATGGACATCCATTCGTTCATGGAAAATTACAAGCGTGCTTGGGAAACCAGCGACGAAAATCTACTCGCTGGCCTATTTGCTGTGGATGGCACATACCGCAACACGCCTTTTGCCGAACAAAGCGGCCATGAGGCAGTCAAGGCTTACTGGCAACGGACCAAGCTGCAGAGTGACATTCATCTGAGTTACGAAGTGTTGCATTGCCACGCGAGCGGTGGGATCGCGCACTGGCACACGACCTACCAAGTGACTTCCGAGGAACTATTCCGAATCTGGGCAGCATCGTCGGGCACGACTCTGCTCGCGCGAAAGGATGGGGACCCTCTGCCTCGCCTCGTCCTCGATGGCGTCGCCGTCGTAGAGTTCGACGCGAAAGGGTTGTGCCGAGACTTCCGCATCTGGTGGCACAGCCAGATTGCAACAGATTGACTGGTGGAGTCCATGCGCATGGTATCGCCAGACTACAAGAGCGCTCTAATCGTCGGTGCTGGTCGCGGATTGAGCGCGTCGCTCGCCCGATTGTTAACGCAGGAAGGTATTGCCGTCACTGTCGCCGCGCGCGATACCGCGAAGCTGGAGTCCCTCTGCAAGGAGACCGGCGCACGGGCCATCCGCTGCGATGCCCAAGACGAAACTCAAGTGGCCCAAATGTTCAACGAGATCGACCGCGCAGGAAACTCCCCTGACGTGGTCATCTACAACCCCAGCGCACGAGCGCGGGGGCCAGTGGTAGAACTCATCCCGGCCGAGGTCCAGCGCACACTACAGATCACCGCGTTCGGAGCTTTCCTGGTCGCCCAGCAGGCGGCACGGCGCATGGTCCCCAAGGGGCATGGCGCGATCTTGTTTACCGGGGCTTCGGCAAGCGTGAAGGGGTACGCGCGCTCAGCGCCATTTGCAATGGGTAAGTTCGCGGTTCGGGGGCTTGCGCAGAGCTTGGCTCGCGAACTATCACCGCAGGGCATCCATGTAGCGCACTTCGTGATCGATGGCGCCATTCGCCCGCCGGGGCAGACTGGAGATGCCGCACGCCCGGATTCAACGCTCGATCCTGACGCGATTGCGAGTATGTACGTCAATATCCTTCGGCAACCGCGCAGCGCCTGGACTTGGGAAGTTGAATTGCGACCCTGGGTGGAGCCGTTCTAACGCTGCAAGTCAGGTGCGCGCAGGAAATGTCTCAACCTCTCTCCATTCATGCCCTGACTGCCCATTTGTGCCCTTCCTCCGCGTGGGCAGGAATGGCACCCGAGGGCACGAATGGCCTTCGCGTGCGTAGTTGGCTCGAAGCCCGACTGCGTCTTGTTAGTGCACCCCCACATGCTGCGACATGCGAATTGCTCTTACCTTGCGAACAATGGAGTGAATACGCGCACGATCCAGGCGTAATTGCGCTTCCTGCACCTTTGCCGCAACATAGGCGTGCACAGCTGTCTCACGCGACCCGGCGCATCAGTATGAATGCCTACATCATCTACCTCGATGAAGCAGCCCAGGACCCTTCTGCGCGCTGGAGCATGTACACCGTGCCCGGCGTCGACTCGATCACGCACGATGATCGGACCGCATCGCTTTATTCCGACGCGAGCGAAAAGCAACACACACTGGTGGGCGTCGTGCGGTTGTCCGAAGCCGTATCCGTCGTTCTGGCCGCCCAGCCACCGCAGCTCGGGGGCTTGACGCAGGCGCCGGTGCGGAGCGTGCCGCCGCGCCCGGTCGTCACCTCACTCGCCCCAATGGGCGGCCCCACTGCTGGCGGCACCGAAGTCGAGATCGGTGGCAATGCGCTCGCCGATGCAACGGGCGTCTTCTTCGGCGTCAAGCCGGCTCAAACGTTTAACCTCGTCTCCATCGACGGGCCGATCCATGCCGTCGCTCCAGCCGGGACTGGCGTCGTCGATGTCACGGTGACAACGCCGGGAGGCACCTCTGCCACGACCTCCGTTGACCAATATGTCTACGCCGATCCCGCCCTCCCTGTCGTTTCCGGTGTCACCCCGGCCAGCGGGCGGGCGGCCGGAGGCGAGACCGTGCAAGTCCTCGTTAATTCTATCGACGTGAAGGGCGTGAACGCGTTCTTGTTCGGCTCTATCCCGGCACCATCGTTCAGCCTGGACCTTGTCCGTACCGACGGGACACTGTCGTACCTTGTCCAAACGCCACCCAATAGTGGCGAGGTGAATGTCACTGTGGTGACCACCATCGGCAGTTCGTATCCTACGGCCGAAACCCTGTTCACGTTCGTTTCTCCTCCCCCGCCAGGGCCTCCTGCGATCAGCGCGGTGTCGCCAGCGACGGGCGTCACTATCGGAGGAGCGACCGTCCGTCTCGAAGGAACCGATCTGGGCGATGCGAGCTCGGTCATGTTCGGCACCGTTCCGGCGGAGTCGTTCAGCGCGAAACTCCTCAATCAGAACACGGTCGTGTTGGAGGCGGTGAGTCCGTGCGGGCAAGGGGCCGCTCCCATCACCGTCAGCACCCTGCGCGGCACCTCGGCGGTGAGCGCCGTGAGCCAATTCGCGTATACGGTACCGGCAGTGCTGGGAACTGTCTCCTTTGCTACCCAGACGGTCGGTACCGCAAGTGGCGCTAAGTCCACGACAGTGCCGCTGCAGGCCAGCCTGCGCGATCTTCCGCAGAATCTCGTGGTCCCGTATTCGGGCGGCAATTCGAGCCTCGACCTCGTCCTGCGTTCCGCCGGTCTCGGCCCACAGTTCACCATCGGGCAGCTCATCGCGGCCTTTGGCGACATTACTGTGAGCTACGCGATCGCCGGCTTCAACCTCGACCGGACAGCAGGTGACTTTTCATTCACCGTGAGCACGGTCGGTGGAGGCCCAGTCACGGTTTCCGTCAGCTTCAAGCCAACTGCGAAAGGGTACCGAGCCGATGTGTTGCGCGCGAGCGTGGGGGGCTTGCACCTCTCGGGCACTGGGGTAGCCGGCGTGCTGGCCTCGTTTGCCAATGTGGTCGCGCCCTCGCTGACAGCGCTCGTCAACAGCTACGTCGCCGTGCTCCTAGAGGGCGACGGCATTTGAACGGTACGAGCGCGCCTAGGCTCTTCGCTGAAAAGTGCAGATCATTCCCTGGGAACGCGCGCTCAGTAGACTCTTCGGGAACAATACCTGTCTTACCAACGAAGCGTGGCGCGCTGGATTGGCTGGCGTCGGTGACGTGCTCCTCAAGATGCCGGTTAGCATCGACGACCAGACAGCCCCAACTCCCTCCATTCCTGCCCTGACCGCTCATTTATGCCCATCCTCTGCGTGGGCAAGAATGAGATGTGATGGCACGAATGGCCCTCGCGCGGTGAATTGCACCTGGGACCTGATCAAGCAGTGATTTGTTGACCAAAGAACCGCAAATACGGCTGTGTACCCGGGCAGACGGGCTAGGTGAGGCCGAAGATATGGCTGAGGCAGATTGTTAATAGGGGTAGTGGAGGCGGAGGTCGGAATCGAACCGGCGTAGACGGCTTTGCAGGCCGCTGCATGACCACTCTGCCACCCCGCCAGGGTGGCCGCGCGCCTTAGCAGGTTACGACGGCGGCCGGAGGCACCGGAGGGAGAGCAGCGCCCTCCCTCGAGAAACTGGAGCGGGAAAGGAGTCTCGAACTCCCGACCTCAACCTTGGCAAGGTTGCGCTCTACCAACTGAGCTATTCCCGCGTTGGATAACCAATAATTATAGCGTAAGGCCCGGGTCTGTCAAAACGGGGCGCGCGTCGAACTCAGGCGAGCACCGCGGCAACCGCGTCGGCAACGTAGTCGACGTTGCGCGAATTCAATGCAGCGACGCAAATGCGTCCCGTGTTGATCGCATACACCGAGAATTTGCTTCTCAGGCGGCCGACCTGCTCAGCGCTCAACCCCGAATACGAGAACATTCCCTTCTGTGTCAGCACGAAGCCGAAGTCGTGCGCGGGCGAGCGCCTGGCAAGCGCATCGACCAGCGCGCGCCGATTGACGAGGATGCGCTTGCGCATGCCTTCCAGCTCCTGTTCCCACTGCGCGCGGAGGTCTGGCGTCGTGAGCACGGTCGCCACGATCTGGCCGCCGTTGGTCGGCGGATTCGAGTAGTTCGCACGCACGACGCGCTTGATCTGCGAGAGCAGCCGTCCGGCCTCGTCGCGATCGGCGGCAACCACTGACAGCGCGCCGATGCGTTCACCATAGAGCGAGAACGACTTCGAGTAGGAGCTGGCCACGAACAGCGGTCCCGGGGTCTCCGCAAAACGGCCCACGATGGCGCCATCGGCGGCGACGCCATCGCCAAATCCCTGGTAGGCGAGGTCGAGGAATGGGATGTGCCTGCGGGCACGCACGATTTCGATCACTCGCGACCACTGCGCTGGCGTCAGGTCGGCACCCGTCGGATTGTGGCAGCACGCATGCAGGACGATGACCGAGCCTTCGGGCGCAGCGGCGAGTGCCTGCGCCATCGCCTCGAAATCGATGCCGTGCGTTGCGTTGTGGTAGTAGGGGTAGACGTTGACCGCAAAGCCAGCGCCCTCGAACAGCGCCCGATGGTTCTCCCACGACGGATCGCTGATCCAGACCTGCGACGCAGGCAGGAATCGGCGCAGGAAATCGGCGCCGATCCGCAGGGATCCGGTACCTCCCAGGCCCTGGACCGTGATGACGCGACCCTCTTGAACGACGCTGCTTCCGGCGCCAAATACGAGATGCTGCACTGCCTTGTCGTACACCGGGATCCCATCGATCGGCAGATACGGCACCGGCGCGCCCTTGGCCGCGATCTGCCTTTGCGCTTCGCGCACGCAAGCGAGCACGGGCACTTTGCCGTCCTCGTCACAATAGATGCCGACCCCCAGATTGACCTTGCGCGGGTTGGTATCGGCGTTGAATGCTTCGGTGACGCCGAGGATAGGATCCTTGGGCGCCATCTCGACGGCGGACAGCAGCGAGGCGGGAACGGGGGCGTTCATGGCATGGTCTGCATGAGTGACCGCTAATTTTAACATGGGCCAGCTCCCTCCAAACCGGGGCCATGGGGAACTCGCGCCACGGATTGTTCATCCGCTACAATATTCGATTGCTTCGGAACGACACGATGATCGTCAACTTTCCCGACAGCCCCTACGAGCTGCATCAGCCCTTCCAGCCGGCCGGCGATCAGCCTGAGGCGATCGAGAAACTCATCGAGGGCATCGGAGACGGCCTGTCGTATCAGACGCTGCTCGGCGTGACCGGATCGGGCAAGACCTACACCATGGCCAACGTCATTGCCCGCACCGGGCGACCCGCGCTGGTGCTGGCGCCGAACAAGACGCTTGCCGCGCAACTCTATTCGGAGTTCCGCGAGTTCTTTCCCAACAACTCGGTCGAGTACTTCGTCTCTTACTACGATTACTACCAGCCCGAGGCGTACGTACCCTCGCGTGACCTGTATATCGAGAAGGATTCGTCGATCAACGAGCACATCGAGCAGATGCGCCTGTCGGCGACGAAGTCGATCCTGCAGCGTCCCGACTGCGTGATCGTGGCCACGGTGTCGGCGATCTACGGCATCGGCGACCCGTCCGAGTATCACAGCATGATCCTGCACCTCAGGCAGGGCGACCAACTGGCGCAACGAGACGCCATCAAACGCCTGACCGAGATGCAGTACCAGCGTAACGACACTGACTTCCGCCGCGGAAGCTTCCGCGTGCACGGCGACGTGCTCGACATCTTTCCTGCCGAGCACGCCGACAACGCAGTGCGGCTCTCGTTGTTCGACGACGAGGTCGAGTCGCTGCAACTCTTCGACCCGCTGACCGGGCATATTCGCCAGAAGCTCGCGCGCTTCACCGTGTTCCCCTCGAGCCATTACGTCACCGGGCGGCACAAGGTGCTCGGTGCCGTGGAGAAGGTGAAGGTCGAGTTGGCGCAGCAGAAGGAATTCTTCGTCTCGCAGATGAAGCTCATCGAGGCACAGCGCATCGAGCAACGCACGCGTTTCGATATCGAGATGATGCTCGAGATCGGATTCTGCAAGGGCATCGAGAACTATTCGCGGCACCTCTCCGGGCGCGCGGCCGGCGAGCCGCCGCCGACGCTCGTCGACTACCTTCCGGCAAACGCGCTGGTATTTGTCGACGAATCGCACGTGACGATCCCGCAGGTCGGCGGCATGTATCGCGGCGACCGGGCGCGCAAGGAAAACCTGGTCAACTACGGCTTCCGCCTGCCGTCGGCGTTGGACAACCGGCCGCTGCGCTTCGACGAATTCGAGAAGCTGCTGCCTCAGACCATTTTCGTTTCTGCTACACCCGCCGACTACGAGCACAAGCACGCGGGGCAAGTCGTCGAGCAACTGGTGAGACCGACGGGGCTGGTCGACCCGGTGCTGGAAGTGCGACCGGCGCAGACGCAGGTCGACGACCTGCTTTCGGAAATCGGCCTGCGCGTGGCAAAAGGCGAGCGCGTGCTGGTCACCACGCTGACCAAGCGTATGGCAGAGGATCTCACCGACTACCTGAACGAGCACGGTGTGAAGGTGCGCTACCTCCACTCCGACATCGACACTGTCGAGCGTGTCGAAATCATCCGTGATCTGCGCCTGGGCGAATTCGACGTGCTGGTGGGCATCAACCTGCTGCGCGAGGGTCTCGACATTCCCGAAGTGTCGCTGGTCGCCGTACTAGACGCCGACAAGGAAGGTTTCCTGCGTGCCGAGCGTTCGCTGATCCAGACCATCGGGCGCGCCGCGCGGCACATCAACGGCATGGCGATCCTGTACGCCGACACCATGACCGATTCGATGAAGGCGGCCATCGGCGAAACCGAGCGCCGCCGCGCCAAGCAGGTTGCGTACAACGAGAGGCTCGGCATCACGCCGGTAGGCGTGACCAAGCGCATCAAGGACATCATCGACGGCGTCTACGATGTCGACGAGGAGCGCAAGCAGCTCAAGGCGGCGCAGGCGCACTCGAAGTACGAGGCAATGCCGGAGAAGGATCTCGAGCGTGAGTTGAAGCGGCTCGAGCGCGAAATGCTCGACGCCGCCAGGAACCTGGAGTTCGAGAAGGCTGCGGAGTTGCGGGACCAGCTCTATCGCCTGAAGGAGAAGCTGTTCGGTGTTGCGCTGCCGCAGTAGCCGGAGCTGACCGGGCGGGGCGCGTTACGCTGCGCACGCGCATGCTAATATTGCGGTGCACTAAAAATCGCCGTCAGGAACGTCCATGGCATCCCGGCCCAAGCCGCGGAAAGGGGTAGAGGTCCTAAAGAGGCACGACCACAGCGTCCTCGTGCTGCAAGGCGGCGGCGCCTTGGGTGCCTATCAGGCCGGCGTGTACGAGGGCATGGCCGAACACCAATTCGCGCCGGATTGGGTGACGGGGGTATCCATCGGGGCGATCAACGCGGCGTTGATCGCCGGCAACCGCGCCGAGCACCGCATCGCGAAATTGCGCGAATTCTGGGACCTGGTTTCGTCCGGTATTCCTCTGGACGCTCAGCCGTACCTCGATCCCGTGCGCGGGCCGTTCAACCAGATCAGCGCCACCGCCGTCGCCACCTTCGGCGTACCCGGTTTTTTCAAGCCGCGGTTTCCGCCTACCTATTTCTTTCCTCAAGACGATCCGCGCACGCTGAGCATTTACGACACGTCGCCCCTCAGAGAGACGCTGCTAAACCTCATCGACTTCGATGTCATCAACAAGAAAGCGGTGCGGCTGTCGATCGGCGCGACGAACGTGCATACCGGCAACTCTGTCTATTTCGACAATCATGACCGGGAGATCACCCCGGATCACATCATGGCCAGCGGCGCGCTACCGCCCGGATTTCCCGCGGTCGTCATCGAAGGCGACTACTATTGGGACGGCGGCATCGTGTCCAATTCGCCACTGTGGTACGTCCTCGACGACTCTCCTCGGATCGACGCCCTGATCGCGCAGGTCGATCTGTTCAGCGCGCGCGGCGACCTGCCCATGACCCTCGACCAGGTGCTGGAGCGCGCCAAGGATATCCAGTACTCCAGCAAGACACGCTTCAACACGAATCGGGTCAAGGAGCTCGAGGCGATGCGGGTTGCGCTCGGCCGTCTGCTGAAAAAGTTGCCGCCCAAGATGCGCACCGATCCCGACTTCGTTGCCCTCAAGCCGATCGCTGACTACACGCGCAAGGTTACGCTGCTGCATCTCATCAACCGGCGCCTGAGCCATTCGTCGAGCGCCAAGGACTACGAATTCTCGCGGGCGACGGTGCGGCAGCTGTGGGAAGCAGGCCTCGAGGACGTGCGGCGCTCCTGCGCGCACGTGGACTGGAACAAGGTCGCCGAGAGCGACGAAGGTATTCAGGTGCTCGACCTCGCCGAATAGGCACTCAATGGAGATATCACGTGACAGAAGATGAGGTCAGGGCGCGCGCCTACGCAATGCCGCTCACGAGCCCGGCGTTTCCGCCCGGTCCGTACCGTTTCGTCAATCGCGAGTTCTTCATCGTCACCTACCGCACCGACCCCGAAGCGCTGCGTGCGGTGATTCCCGCGCCGCTGGAGTTCACGCAACCGCTGGTGAAGTTCGAGTTCATTCGCATGCCCGATTCCACCGGCTTCGGCGACTACACCGAGTCGGGCCAGGTTATCCCGGTCAGTTTCCAGGGCAAGACAGGCGGCTACGTGCATGCCATGTTCCTGGACGACGAATCGCCGATTGCCGGCGGGCGCGAGCTGTGGGGATTCCCGAAAAAGCTCGCGGCCCCGAAGCTCACGGTCGAGAAGGACACGCTGCTGGGAGTGTTGCGCTACGGACCCGTGCCGATCGCGGTCGCGACCATGGGTTACAAGCATCGAACCCTCGCCCATGACCCGATCCTCGCGTCGCTGTTGGCGCCGAACTACCTGATCAAAATCATCCCGCACGTCGACGGCAAGCCGCGCATCTGCGAGCTCGTGCGCTACTTCTGCGAACAGATCACGATCAAGGGCGCCTGGGAAGGACCGGCTGCGCTGGAACTGTTCCACCACGCGCTCGCGCCGGTCGCTCAACTGCCCGTGCTCGAAGTCATTGCGGGCGTGCATATCCAGACCGACCTGACGCTGGGGCTGGGCACGGTCATCCACGATTACCTCGCCTGATTGGAGAACGCATGAAGCTCAAGGACAAATCCGCAATCATCACCGGTGCCGCGAGTGGCATCGGCAAGGAGATCGCTATCATCTTCGCGCGCGAAGGCGCCAAGGTAGCCATTGCCGACATGAACCAGGCGGCCGCCGACGCGACCGCGGCCGAGATCAAGGCGTCCGGTGGGCAGGCGATAGGTGTGGTGATGGACGTAACCGACGAGAAAGCGGTCAACGACGGCGTCGCCGCGGTCGCCAAGGCTTTCGGCGGCGTCGATATCCTGATTAGCAATGCCGGCATCCAAATCGTGCATCCGCTGGAGGAATTCACCTACGCCGACTGGAAAAAAATGCTCGCCATTCACGTCGACGGTGCGTTTCTCACCACGCGTGCGTGCCTGCCCCTCATGTACAAGTCGGGCCGCGGCGGCAGCATCATCTACATGGGGTCGGTGCACTCCAAGGAAGCTTCGATGCTCAAGGCGCCGTACGTGACGGCCAAGCACGGCCTGATCGGATTGGCGAAGGTGGTGGCGAAGGAGGGCGCCGCGCACGGCGTGCGTGCCAACGTCATCTGCCCCGGCTTCGTGCGTACACCGCTTGTCGAAAAGCAGATTCCGGAGCAGGCGAAGGAGCTTGGCATCTCAGAGGAGGACGTCGTCAAGAAAGTGATGCTCAAGGAAACCGTCGACGGTGAATTTACGACGGTGGAGGACGTCGCGGAGGTCGCGCTGCTGTTTGCATCGTTCCCATCGAACGCGCTCACGGGGCAATCGCTAGTGGTGAGCCACGGGTGGTTCATGCAGTAGATCGCCGTGTCGGCGCGCGCCGAAGTCGCTCGGGGTGTTCTGCCCTCGCGTGCCTAAGGCGTTGCAGTCGCGATCTTCGCGTGCCAGTCACGAGGGCTCGTCGAAAAATCTTACATCTGGAGGTTTGCTTGGCGGCCGAACTAGCATGGTCTGATAAATCTTCAAGCGCTTTCAATACCTTGCAGCTGACACTGCAAGTTGGTGCGCTTCTTGCTGCTGGACGCGAAACAGCAGGGGTCGGAAATTGCGTGCGCAATTTCCTTAGTGGGCTGCCCGCTTCCTTTTTGAACCGAGGAGTTTGAACGTGCCCATCAAAAACATCCGCAATCTTCTTTGTGCAGTTGCTGCATCCTTTGCAGTCGCTGGCTCACCCGCCCAGGCCGGGGTTTGGTCCTCGGACTACGACCCGCTCGGCATGTCCGGCACGGATTTCATCCGCATCGGCGGTTCGGACTGCTTGCCGGGCACGACCGTCGGTGGCTTTTTCTACGTCAATGGTTTTGGTTCCAACAACTGCGTGGCAACGTTGCTCAGCGCGAGCGTCACGCTGACGTCGATCCCCGAGACATCCGAGACTGCAAACCTGGTCTTCACCGACCAGGGCAACAGCATCTGGGGCGTTCTGCTGGCGGCCGACGGGACCCTACTCGGCGTCGACTCGTTCCTGGTCGGCCCGCAATTCGCGAGCGGATTCTTCACCGGACCATGGTGGATACAGTTGGATGACGGCACCGGCCAGCCGCCCCCATCGTCATTCCTCAGCGAAGACCCGCCGCTGTTGAACGTCGTCCACCTTTTTACGGCGGACTGCAGCGACTGCGCGCCGTTCAGCGTGCCATCCTTCACCGCGCTGGTGGATCGCAACCAGTTCAGGCTGGTTCAGGAAACCCCCGAACCGGGCACGCTCGGGCTGCTCCTCGGCGCGCTCGGCGCAGGGTGGCTGGCGAGGCGGCGCAAGACCGCGGACTGAGCAGCGGCGTCAGGTCACGACAGCGCCCGTCGCCGGTATCGGCGGCGGGCGTTGCAGTTGCGACGTCCGCACGTTCGGACGCCACCCGATTTACACGGTGACAGTGGCGGTCGGCACTAGTGCCAGCGCGTGTTCGATCGCATCGTCGATCGCCCATTCGCGCCCAACCGCCCACGCAGCATCGAAAGCTTCCTTGCCGAGGGCCGTGCGCGCAGCCTCGACGGTCGATTGGCGCTTCGCTTCGCCGCGCCGGCGGCGAACGATCGTCAGCCGCTCGCGGATCGCGGTGACCGCTGCCAACAGCGGCACCGCGCCGTCGCTGTGGCCGGCCGCCTGCAAGAGCCCGGCGTAGTCTTCCAGGCAATCGAGCGCCTCTGCATTCATCTGGAAAGCCTCGAAGGCGCGCAGTGCGTCGGCGAACCTCACGCGAGCCGCATCGAGATTGCCACCTGCGGCATCGGCCTTCCCGACGCACCACAGGGCGATGGCTTCGTTGCGCTTGTCTTCCGCATCGCGGCAAACCTTGAGCGAGCGGGCCAATCGCTCCTGTGCAGCCCGCAGATCTCCGGCCTCGAGCGCAAGCTCACCCAAATAGCGCTCGCACTCCGCTTCCAGTTCGTGGTGCTTGATGCTTCGCGCGATCGTCAGACACTCTTCGAACATTTCCGCCGCACGGGAGTCCTCGCTCAGCTGCATCGAGATTTCGCCGAGATGGCCCAGCGCGAGAGCCTCGCCGATCCGGTTTCCCAACTGACGGAAGATCGCAAGGCATTGTTCCTCGCACTCGCGCGCTTTCGCCGCGTCTCCACTCTGGAGGTAAACAACCCCCAGCGCCGACAGCGTCCCGGCGACGTCGAGCATGTTGCCCAGCCCCTGGCGAATGGCGAGAGACTCCGTCAACAGCCGCGTCGCCTCGGCGTGGTCGCTCTGGTTGGAGGCCAGCGCGCCCCCGACGTAAAGCGCATGAGCGCGCGCAACGTTTGGTTCGCGCATCTCTGGGAGCTCGAGCGCCGCGTGTATGTTGCTGCGACCTTCGGTAAGGTAACCGCGAAGGATGCGGAAGCGCAACAGTGCGACCTCGAACTTGACCGCGATCACGGAGTCCACTCCGCCGGCAAGCGCGAGCGCAATGGCGGCGCGCAGGTTGTCAAGCTCAACTTCCAGGCGCCGCATCCACTCCGCCTGCTCGGGTCCCTGCAGCTTGGCGCGCGCGGTCTTGGCGAGACCGAGGTAGTAGTCGCAATGCCGTGCTGCTGTCGCAGCGACTTCGTCGCGCTTGATCAGGCCCTCCTGCGCAAATTCGCGGATGGTCCCCAGCATGTCGTAGTGTTTGCTCAAGTGCTCGCGGGCGAACTCGCGGATGGTCTCCAGTAATCCGTAGCGCGACCTGCCCTGGCCCTGGTCGACCATGACGAGGGATTTCTCCACGAGCGAGGTGACCAGGTCGAGAAGGTCCTCGGGAGCGAGCGGCTTCGCACCGCAGACCGCCTCCGCTGCCACAAGATCGAAGCCACCTGCGAAGACGCTCAGTCGATCGAGAACGATTTGCTCATTCTCGTGCAGCAGATCGTAGGACCAGCTTACCAGCGCGCGCAGCGTCTGCTGACGCTCGAGCGCGACACGGCTGCCGCCGGTGAGCAATTTGAATCGGTCGTTCAGGCGCTTGTTGATCTCGTCGACCGAGAGGGAACGCATGCGCGCAGCCGCCAGCTCCAGGGCGAGCGGAATGCCTTCGAGGCGCGCGCAGAGTTCGGCGACGGAGTGTGCTTCCTGGTCACTGACTACAAAGTTCGGCTTCTGCAGCCGCACGCGCTCGACGAACAGCTGCACCGCTTCGGATCGCAGAAGGCTCGCAGGATCAGCATTCCGATCGGGCACCGCCAGTGGAAGTACCGGGTAGCTTTGCTCTCCACGAATATGCAGCGCCTCGCGACTGGTCGCCAGAATTCGGATGTCGGGCGCTTCACGCAGCAACGCCTCGGCAAGATGCGCACATGCGCTTACCAGGTGTTCGCAGTTATCGAGCACGATAAGCGCCTTGTGCTCCCTGACGTGCGCGCAGAGCATTTGTGTCAGGGATCTTCCGGACTCTTCATGCACGCCCAGCACTTGGGCCGCTGCGCTTGGCACGAGGGACGGATCGCGGATCGGCGCCAGGTCGATGAACCAGACGCCATCCGGATATTTCTCGAGTACGTCGGCGCCGATCTGCAACGATAGCCGCGTCTTACCCAGGCCGCCCATTCCCAGCAGCGTCAGCAGTCTTGTGCTTTCGAGCAGAGCCTTCGCCTCGGCCAGTTCGCGCTGTCGGCCGATGAACGACGTGACCTGTTGCGGCAGGTTGTTGGGAGTCGCTTCGAGCGAACGCAGCGCCGGGAACGTCTGCCGAAGGTCCGGATGCAGGAGCTGGTAGACATGCTCGGACGTTCCAAGGTCCCGGAGGCGGACGCCGCCAAGATCGCGCACGGCTATCGGCGGCGGCAGGCGGTCGCGGACGCGATCGAGAACCGCCTGTGAAAGCAGCACTTGGCCCCCATGCGCGGCCTTCATGATCCGGGCGGCGCGGTTGACCGCGCTGCCAAACAGATCCTCATCGCGCCGCTCGACCACACCGACATGCAGGCCGTAGCGGACGCGGAACGATATGCCGCTCGTCGCGGCGGGGTCGCCCAGCGCCTTCTGCAGCGCGATGGTGGCGGTCAGGGCGTCCAGCGGCTCGCCGAAGGCAGCGTACATGCCGTCGCCGGTCATCTTGACGACAAGGCCCCTGTTTTGCTCGACGGCCGCGCGCGAAAGCGCGTCGTGCTGGGCCAGCGCGCGCGACATTTTCTCACCCTCCTGCTCCCAGAGCCTGGTGCTGGCTTCGATATCGGTGAACAGCAGGGTGGTTTCGCCCGATGCAACCTGCACGCCAAAGCCCTCCGTGGCTGGCGGTTGTTGAGCACATACTCTACCGCCGTGCCTAGTGCATGCCAATCGGGAATAATCACGGCGGTGCTGCTGGACGCGCACACTTACACCACGACACCATCGTGCTATGCTGATTACGTAGCGCGCCAGGATACTTGCGCCAGGATACTTCACTGGCGCGCCTACGGTGCCGGGACTGCGTGCGCGCGGTTGTCGATGACGCAATCCGCCCGGCCTAGCGATCGACCGGGCGATTGCCCTTTTGGAGTGCTCGTGGCCTTCAGGATGCTTTCACCAATGAAGGGTTCAATGTCGACAATTTTTACAGGCAACCCCACTACATCGGGAGGTTCCAACTCTAACGCATTGAATTCACGTTAGTTCCTATCTACGCACGCTTTTTGCTTTATAGTTTGCAGAGGCGTTAGTCCGCGTTAAGGCGGCAATGCCCGGGGGGTCGTAAAAAGACCCAACGGCCGATAGGAAGCCGAAGCGGTGTTGGTAGTTATCTCTAAGGAGTACGACTGTGGCTAAGATTCTTGGGAAGGTAGCCGTGGCTGCAGCCCTCGCGACAACTTTGGCCGCGAGCGGTCCGGTTTTTGCAACCCTGATTACGGACACTGCGCCAGGCAGCGCTGTCACCAGCGAGAGCAATGTCGCGTCGAATGTGGCTACGACAGCTGCGAACGCGTTTTCGCTTCTCTCCGGGCACGAGGGCTTGGCCGCAGGCGGCATCGGCAGCAATTTCTCGGCTCAGCGGGTGGTGCCGGAACCGGCGACGCTGGCGTTGCTGGGGCTCGGCGTGGCGGGGCTCGGGTTCATTCGCCGCCGTCGTAAATAGACGGCTGATTCTGGTCGGCACGTTCCCAGGGGCCGCGTTGGCCCTGGGAAAGATTTAAGGGGACCCCCGCACGGCGGGGGTTTTTCATTTGTGCGCCCGGCAGGGCGCACGTACTTGGAGGTGAAAGTCCTCTACACACTCGGCAAGGAGAAGTGTTAGCCGAACGGCAAGGGTGTCGCGGGTGACTGCGAATCTGGAGGAAGCTGAAGGCAAAGCGCTGGCCTGACGAACAGGAAGCGGATAGAGGCGGCGTAGCGGGGTGAGCAGGCCAATAAATGTGAAGCCCGATACTTGCACGGAACGCTGCGACGTAGATCCGACAGGCATAAGCGTGAAGGTGCGTGCGCCATACCCGGGGAGATCTGGCGGTCTGCCGTGTGCTACTGACATCGAGAGGTGTTGGGATGGAGCGCCAGAAGTCAGCCGAGGCCATAGTAGGGGTCAGTACGAACCGAAGGGCCGAACGTGAAGGGCCGCGAGTAGGCGGCGGGGATCTCAAGGAAGCCGATGAAGGCAGAAGCTGATCGGGCAGATCAGGCGGGCGCGGCGGAGGCTGGACGGAATTCGGTCGACGCTACCACTCGCGCCGAGGCGGACGTGGCGACCCGTTTGCGGACGAAAGCGGAGGTAGCGACAACGAGCCTGATGGACGCCGTAGTGGACCGCGGCAACCTGATGCTCGCGTATCAGCGGGTGGTCGCGAACAAGGGTGCGGCGGGCGTAGATCAGCTGGCGGTATCCGAACTCAAAGATCATCTGAAACGGCACTGGCCGACGATCACGGACCAGACTGCTGGCGGGCGACTATCAACCGCAACCGGTGCGCCGGGTGGACATCCCCAAGCCGCAAGGCGGGGTGCGTACGCTCGGCATTCCGACGGTGGTGGATCGCCTGATTCAGCAGGCGTTGCATCAAGTGCTGCAACCGCTGTTCGAGCCGACCTTCTCGGATGCGAGCTACGGCTTTCGCCCGGGGAGGAATGCGCATCAAGCGTTACGCCAAGCGCGCGCGTATGTGGCGCAAGGCAAGCGTTGGGTGGTGGACATTGACCTGGAGAAGTTCTTTGACCGGGTCAACCACGACTTGTTGATGAGCAAGTTGGCGTGGAAGATTGGCGATGCACGGGTGCTGACACTGATCCGGCGGTACCTCGAAGCGGGCATGATGGCGGACGGGTTGGTGCAGCCGCGCACGGAAGGCACGCCGCAGGGCGGCCCGCTGTCGCCGCTGCTGTCCAACATCTTGCTGACTGAGCTCGACCGGGAGCTGGAACGACGGGGCCACACGTTCTGCCGTTACGCGGACGACTGCAACGTCTACGTCGCGAGTGCGCGGGCAGGGCTGGGGTTGTTGCACAGTCTGACCGACTTTCTGGCCGAGCGTCTCAAGCTCAAGGTGAATCAGGCCAAGAGCGCGGTGGCGCGGCCGTGGCAGCGGAAGTTTCTGGGTTACAGCCTGAGCGGGCACCTGGGGCCGAAGCTGCGCATTGCTACGCCGAGTATCGAGCGACTGACGAAGAAGGTGAACGTACTATTGCGTGGAGCGCGCGGGCACCGCCTTGGCGCCACGATCCAGACCCTCAACCCACTCCTGCGTGGCTGGGCGGCGTACTTTAAGCTGACGCAAACCAAGCGGACTCTGGAAGAGCGGGATGGCTGGATACGGCATAAGTTACGCTGCATCCTGTGGCGACAATGGAAACGACCCTATACGCGCGCACGTAATTTGATGAGGCGGGGACTGACGAAGGAGCGGGCGTGGCGCTCGGCCACCAACGGGCGCGGCCCGTGGTGGAATGCGGGAGCCTCTCACATGCACGCAGCTTTCCCGAAGTCTTGGTTCGACTCTCTGGGGTTGGTGTCGCTGCTCGATACCGTGCAGCGCCTCCAGCGCGTTTCATGAACCGCCGTATGCGGAACCGCACGTACGGTGGTGTGGGAGGGCGACCGGGGTAACCCGGTCCCCTACCCGATCAGGCCTGCGACCAGTCGGGCGTCCGACGCAGCTGATCCTTGGTATTTTTCGGACGCGCTTTCTGGTTGGTGGGCGAGCAGCTTGCGTGCATCGAGCATGTGCGATATCACTCCTTTTCGGGACATGTCGCCGTATCACGCACGTCGGTGACGCGGGCGCGGTAGCGAGCTCGTGCGCCATCGCGGGCGCGGACTACACCCGACTGCATCGATCGCGTGCCACTGCCTCGCCTGCATGGAGACAACGATCAGGCCAAACCGCCCTTCCGAGATCGACATCGGCGCGACCCGCGGCACCAGCGAGCCTGCCGCCGCGAATCCACGAACCGTTGCGGTCCTGTTCGTTTGCATGGGCAACATTTGCCGATCTCCGCTCGCCGAAGGCGTGTTCCGCACCTTGGTGGCGCAGGCCGGTTTGCAGCGACGGGTTGAAGTCGATTCTGCCGGGACCCATGGGTCGCAGCTGGGCGAGCCGCCGGATCCTCGTGCAGTCGCCGCGGCGCGGCGGCGCGGCTACGAACTTTCGGTGCGGCGTGCGCGCAAGTTTGCCGCGCTCGATTTTGCACGCTTCGACTGGATTCTCGCGATGGACAGGTACAACCTGCGCGAGCTTCAGGCGCTGCGGCCGATCAGCTATCGGGGACATCTTGGGCTGCTGCTCGAACTGGAGCCCGAGTTGAGCGTTGTTGAGGTCCCCGATCCGTACTACGGCGCGGCGCGCGATTTCGACCGCGCGCTGGACCTCGTGGAGCAGGGCGCGGAGGCATTGCTGCTGGCAATCCGCAGGGAACTGGCTGACGGCAAGGCGCCCTGAGGCCGGTTGAGGGATCCGCCGGCTGAGAGTGCGCACAGCCACGCGGCCAAGGCGCCTTCATGATCGACCTGCCAAAAAAAGAGGGCTGCGCTAGTTCATCGCAGCCCTGTCGATTGAAGCGATCACTTTAACGCTACGTGCTCTCACCCTCCATTCACGAACCAAGCAACCTAGCTGACGGGCTTGGCTCGACTACGCGCGGCAGAACGCCGGCCGCGCCATGCAAGAACCATTGCCAATACTCCCGTACCCAGCAGAGGCAGGGAGGAGGGCTCCGGTGCCTCCAGCCGGGGTAGGGCCGAACCCATGATGAAATCCTGATGACCGGGGTGGTCGGCGTTTCCGGGGCTCGACAGCAGCGTGATCGTGTAAGACTGAGGCGGCGACAACGCCGCTAGCCATGCCTGTGCGATAGTCACTGCATTAGGCACATTGGCCGGGTCAAAGTCGACTTTGAAGTTGCCGCTGCCGAGGTTGTATGGCCCGCCGGTGTCGTACTTGATCTCCCAAACGGCCAGTTGAAAGGCGGCCGATTTGTCATCCGTGCTGGTCGCACCGCCTGAGCCGCCCGCCTCGGTGAACAGTTCGGACAAGGCCGCGTTAGCGACGGGATCCGCGACGGTCGTCGCCGTGTAATCGTCGTACGCGTTACCAAACCCGAAGTACTCGTTGAGTTCGTAGCACCAGAACAGAATGGTGTCGGGTCCCCATGTTCCGATGAAGCCCCCGGTCGAAACAGTCTCGTCGAGCCCAAGCGTGCCCACGTGGACGGTGAACGTCTCATACCCTGGCGCCGGGGCCGCCCAGCCTGTCGGCGTGAGGATTGGCCCAGCTTGGGTGTGCGCCGCGACAAAAACCGTTGTTGCGGCCGCAACGGCAGCCAACGCGCGACGCGTACAGGAGTAGCTCATCTGCTTTTTTCCTCGTTAGGTTTGGGGCATCGATAAAGCTGTCATGGTGTACGCGTAGAAGAAGTCGATGGTCCAGACACGCCCCGCGATGGCAGGTAATAAGCAAAGCCGATGCCAGAAAGCGAGATTAGTTTAGTTGTTAATATTCAATCTGTTGCATATCATTCCTGTTAAAGACTGTGTGTTGTCCACAAGACCTGTAAAGGAAATCGACACGGTTCCGGCTCGGCGCTCTGATGGGAGCAATGCCCGCGCAACGCCTTCGCCGAGTGCGGCGATGGCCGTCGGCCCGCTCGGTTGCCCTGGACCTGTTCGACCCGTGTTGGAGCAATCAACCGGCCCTGGTGCAAGGCGCAGAACAGATGGCCGAGCGCGGGATCTCTGCCGCCGGTTGTTGTGTGAACGTCATCTCGCATCGCGCCAACGAGCCGCACCGGTTCCGTGCTACGTGCGTGTTGTTACTAGTTCGCAGATCGGTCAGCCCGCTGCGCCACGAATTCCGAATGTGTGAAAATCGTCGTCGCTCGCAAAAAGTGTCAACCACAGCGTGTGTGCAACGAAGTTCTACCACCAAGGTGTGGCGGCAGAATTGCGTCGAAATCACCCGCGTAGCCCTAGAACGGCCGTGCTTCATGATGCCGCGTGCCGCGTCACGCGCGAGCCATGAAAATGACATAAGATGCGGCTTTGACCCGCTGGACGGGCCTTCCGCGTGCCATGTCGATGCTACAATTTATCCGTCGCCGACGAAAAAAGGAGAGAGCATGAATCCGATCTTGAAAAATCTCGAAATCGGCCGTTCAAAGATGCTCCGCGTCATAGCATGCCTCGCGTGCGCGGCGTTGGCGCTGGCGGTCGCTGGTTGCGCGACGCCGAAGTATCCACCGGCACCCGCTGAGGCGCCGACCACTGACTACAGCTACCTCATCGGGCCGCTCGACGCGGTCAGCATCAACGTCTGGCGCAACCCTGAGTTGTCGGCGAGCGTCCCGGTCAGGCCGGACGGGAAGATCACGACACCGCTGATCGAAGACCTGCCAGCGCTCGGCAAGACGCCGACGCAGCTCGCCCGCGACATGGAGAAGGCGCTGGTCAAGTACATCCGCGACCCGGTCGTCACGGTGGTCGTGACCAGCTTCGTCGGCCCTCCGAGCGAGCAGATCCGGGTAATCGGTGAAGCCACCAAGCCGCAGATCCTGCCGTTCCGGACGCAGATGACGCTGCTCGATGTGATGATCGCCGTCGGCGGCCTCACGGACTTCGCAGACGGCAACGCCGCGAGCGTGTTTCGCGTGGCCGACGGGGGCAAGATCTACAACGTTAGGCTGCGCGATCTGCTCAAGCGCGGCGACATCTCGGCCAATGTCGACATGCGGCCGGGCGACATCCTGATCATCCCGCAGAGCTGGTTCTAGGCCGTTGGGACGGCAGGTCTCAGCTCCTCTCTCCGACTGGGTCGACAGGCATGGATGAACTCCTGCACCAAGTACTGGGTTACCTGCGCGGCATGTGGCACCGCCGCTGGATTGGTCTCGGCATTGCGTGGCTCGCGGCGATAATCTGCGTTACGGCCGCGATGCGCATTCCCGAGAAGTTCGAAGCGAGCGCGCGCGTTTACGTCGATACCGAGTCGCTGCTGAAGCCGCTGCTTGCCGGGTTGGCGATCCAGCCCAACGTGGACCAGCAGGTGGCGTTGATGAGCCGGACGCTCATCAGCCGTCCGAACGTCGAAAAGCTGATCCGGGCCGCGGACCTGGACCTCAACGTCAAGCCGGGCCCTGCGCGTGACGAGTTCGTCGATACCGTGATGAAGACCATCCAGCTTTCCGGAAGCTTCAGCACCAATCTGTGGGTCATCAGCTATCGCGACACCGACCCGGAGCGGGCGAGGAAGGTCGTTCAGTCGCTGCTCACGATCTTCGTCGAGTCGAGCCTCGGCGACAAGCGGCAGGACTCGCGCAGTGCCGTCAAGTTCCTCGACGAGCAAATCAAGCGCTATGAAGAAACGCTGCAGGGCACCGAAAACCGGCTCAAGGACTTCCGGCTGAAATACATGGGGGTGGCGGGCCGAGAGGGGCAGGATTACGTCAGCAGACTTTCGGCATTGCAGGCAGCGATCGACAACGCGCGGCTTGAAGTGCAAGCCGCCGAGCAATCGCGTGACGCGTACAAGCGCGAATTGTCCGGCGAGACACCGACGTTCCTGCCCGACGACACCGCGACACCGGCGGAGGAAGCGGTGCCGGAACTCGACACCCGGATCGCGACGCTCAAGCGCGAGGCCGACGATCTGTTGCGCAAGTACACCGAACAGCACCCGGATGTCATCGCGACCAAGCGGCTGATCGAACAACTCGAGGCACAAAGGAAAACGGAGCTGGAGGCCCGCCGGAAGGCCATCGCCGCGGGAGGGCCCAAGCCATCGACGGGCGTAGTGGAACGCAATCCGATGTTCCAGCAGTTGCGCCTTTCGCTTGCCGAAGCCGAGGCCAACGTCGCGTCGTCGCGCGCGAAACTCGCGGCCTACGAATCCCAGCTGCGGCAGCTGAAGACGCAAGCCCAACTCGTACCGCAGGTCGAGACCGAGTTCATGCAGCTTACGCGCGACTACGAGGTACAGAAGAAGACCTATGAGAATCTGCTGACGCGGCGCGAGGCCGGCGCCATGGGCATCGACGTGCAGAACGCTGGGGGCGCCCAGTTCCGCGTCATCGACCCGCCTCGAGTTTCGCCGGAACCTGTTGCACCGAACCGCGCCGCGCTCTTGGGCCTCGCCTTCGCGGCGTCGCTCGGCGCCGGCTTGTTCGCGAGCCTGGTCGCGAGCCAGGTCATGCCGATCTTTCACGACGCTCGCAGCTTGCGGGCGGTGGCCAAGCGACCGATGCTCGGCATGGTATCGATGCTCCCCAGTGAGGCCCTGCGGCGGATCAGGCGGCGTAACGCCTATCTGTTTGCGGGTGGCCTGAGTGGGTTGTTGGCGTCATTTGCGGCGCTGTTCGCCTTCGTCTTCCTGATCGGGCGCGTTGTATGAGGGGCGAACAATGAGCTTGATCGAACAGGCCGCGAAGCGGCTCGAGGAACTGCGCCGCGCCGGTGCCGAGTTGCCAGACGGTGCGTCCGCCCAAGCGGTGGACGGCACGCACGGCAGCGATCACACGCCGACGCCCGAAGCGGTCGTTCGCGCGCTCGAAGCGAACGCCGCGGCGGCTGTGCCGGCAGGTGCCGGGCGCGGGCAAGCGCCGGCGATTCCGGTTACTGGGTTACGGCCTTCGGTGTCGCGTACCCGCCGCGTGGAAATTGATCTCGCGAGGCTGGCGGCGCGCGGGTTCATCGCTCCCAATACGGCGCAGTCGCAGCTCGCCGACGAGTTTCGTGTCGTCAAGCGGCCGATCATCCGCAATGCCGCCGCAGCCAAGAACGGGAATCTCGTAATGGTCACAAGCGCCGTGCCAGCGGAGGGGAAGACGTTCACCGCGGTCAACCTCGCGATCAGCGTAGCCATGGAGTACGACAATACGGTTCTGCTCGTCGACGGCGACGTCGCCCATCCAACGCTCCCGACGGTGCTCGGCATACCGAGCGACCCCGGATTGCTCGATTTGCTGACCCGCGATGATCTGGACGTATCGGACGCGCTGCTCCGGACGAACATCGACAAGCTGACCGTGATGCCGGCTGGATTTCGCCAGCGACGGGCCACGGAACTTTTGGCGAGCGAGCAGATGGCGACCCTTCTGCGAGAGCTTGGGACGCGCTACCCCGACCGGATCATCATTTTCGATTCACCCCCCCTCCTTGCGACGACCGAGGCTCGCGTTCTTGCGACGCATATGGGCCAGATCATCATGGTGGTCGCCGCCGACTCGACCACGCAGCCTACGGTCAACCAGGCGCTCGCGACGATCGAAAGTTGCGAGATCGTACTGATGATGCTCAACAAGGCGCGGCAGACCGACGTCGGAAGTTACTATGGCTATTACAGGGACGACACCGCGCCCTAGTCTGGATCTTTTGTGCCTGCAGCGCCGGCGTGGCCCGGCACCATCTCGTCCGCAATGGGGCGGAGCATGGGCCCGGTCGTCCCGAGCGCTGGTGCCGGTCATACTGTTCGGCCTCTGCGCCACCGCGTCAGCGGACCTCGTCGCCGACACGTTTCGCGTTGTGCCTTCGATCGGGCTATCGGAAACCTGGACCAACAACGTCGGCCTGGCGCCCTCGGGAAGCAAACAGGCCGATTTCATCACCCAGATTTCGCCAGGGGTGGCGCTCAGCGAAACCGGTCCGCGGACCAGCCTGGCTGGCTTCATTTCAGTGCCTGTCGTGCTCTACGCGCGCACCGGTGCGGAAAACAACCAGGCCTATGTGCAGGCAAACGTCACCGGCTCGGTCGAGGCGATTGAGAGGTTCTTTTTCATCGACGCGGCCGCGTCGGTCTCACAACAGTATATAACGCCCTTCGGCGCCCAGCCGCCGGGCCTCGTCAATGCGACCGCGAACCGCTATACGGCGCAGACCTATGCGCTCACTCCGTCCATTAAGGGTGTGATGCCGGGCGGCGTAACTTACGAATTGCGAGACTACAACTTGTGGAGCGTTGCGAGCGGGGCGTCGGTCGCGCTGAGCAATGCGTATACCAACGACCTGATCGGCCGGCTGACGAGAAACCCGACCCCGACCGGATGGACGGTCGAGTATGAACGTACGTCGGTTGATTTCACTACGCAGCCGCCGCTGCTGACCCAGCTCGGTCGAGTGCGACTGATCCACCAGCCGGATCCGGAGGTCCAGGTCAGCCTCAGCGGCGGCTATGAGAACAACGACTACACCTTCACCAGCTATCGCGGTCCAATATACGGCGTCGGCGGGATCTGGCATCCCACCGACCGCACCAACGTGGAAGGCTGGTGGGAACATCGTTTTTTTGGCGCGTCGTACTTGTTCAATTTCATGCACCGTATGTCGCAGTCGGTGTGGATCGCCAACGCATCGCGCAACATCACGACCTACCCGCAGCAGCTTGCTGCGCTCCCCGCAGGATTCAATACCAGTTTCCTCCTCAACGAGCTGTTCCTGTCGAGCATCCCGGACCCGGCGCAGCGGCAGGCAGCCGTCAATCAGTTCATCAGCAACCGAGGGCTACCGACGGTCCTGTCGGACCCGGTTAATTTATACACTGAGCAGATCCAACTGCAGGAACTGGCAAGCGCATCGTTGGGGCTGCTCGGAGCGCGCAACAGTATTTTCTTCTCCATTTTCTACTCGAAAACTCAGCCCATTACGGCGGCAGGCAATACGCTGCCGGGCTTGCTCGGGGTGTTGAGCAATAGCACGCAGGAAGGCGTCGGCGCCGGCTGGACGCACACGCTGTCGCCGCAAATGACGTTCGCGCTGAATGGCGTTGCCACTCGCGCCGTCAGCAACTCGCAGCAGGAAGCCGTGGCCGCCGGGATCGGCACGACGAAGCAGGCCTATGTCACCGCCACGCTTACATCGCCGCTGGGCCCGAACACGACTGTCAACGCGGGCATCTCGTACCAGGTTCAGAGCGTCGATCTTGGGACTGGATACAATGCCTTCTCCATTTTCGCCGGACTGCTCCACACGTTCCGCTGACTGCCGCCGTGTACGAATCCTTCTACGGGCTTACGGGAAAGCCCTTTCAGCTGAATCCGGATCCGGCATTCTTCTTCGGTAGCCGTGGACACAGGCGCGCCTTCGCGTATCTTCAGTACGGCCTGTACCAGAGCGAAGGTTTCATCGTCATCACCGGAGAAATCGGCGCCGGCAAGACCACGATGGTGCGCGGCCTGTTCGAGAAACTCGACCGTGAGCGTGTAGTCGCCGCCCAGCTCGTCAGCACGATGCTCGACGCCAATGACATCCTGCGTGCGGTCGGGCTTGCGTATGGGCTTCCGGTGAGGACGGTGAGCAAGGCCATCCTGATTGGATCGCTCGAGGCGTTCCTCTGCAAGCTCGCGATGGAAGACAAGCGCGCGCTCCTTGTCGTCGACGAGGCACAAAACCTCACGCCCGGCGCCATCGAAGAGTTGCGGATGCTCTCCAACTTCCAGTTCGAGAACAAGGCGCTGCTCCAGAGCTTCCTCATCGGCCAGCCCGAGTTGCGTGCAATGCTGCATGCGCCGCAGATGCAGCAGCTGCGCCAGCGGGTGATCGCGTCATACCACCTCGGACCGCTCGACCACAGCGAGACCAAGGCTTATATCGAGCACCGGCTGAAGCATGTCGGGTGGAACGGTGACCCGCAATTCGATCCCGACTGTTTCGAGTTGGTCCATTCGCTAACCGGAGGAATTCCAAGGCGCATAAACACGCTGTGCGACCGGCTCTTGCTGGGGGGATTTCTGGCGGAAAAGCACGCGCTCGGGACGGAAGACGTGGAGGCCATCGCGCGCGAAATTCGTGAAGAGCTCGGGCCGGATACGCTCGAGCCGGTGCCGAGAATGAGCATCAGGAACACCGCGAGTCCGGGCAGGGCGCCGGGCCCATCCGACAGTGCAGACTTGGAGACGCACTTCCAGAAGATCGAGGAGCGCATCGACCGTCTCGACAAGACTGTCGGTGCGGCGGTGGATTTGCTGCACGGCATGCTGCACCAGGACAAACCCGTCACGCCGGCGGGGCGCTGATGGGCGACATCCTGCAGCTGCGGGGGCCGCTGGTCTGTGTTGTCGGGGCGCGACCGAATTACATGAAGATGGCGCCACTGGTCCGCGCGTTCGCGGCGCGCCCGGACCTGCCGAGTGTGATGATCATCCACACCGGCCAACACTACGATGTCGCGATGAACGAACGGCTATTCGCGGACCTCGAACTGCCGGCACCGGATCTGAATCTACAGGTTGGCTCAGGCAGCCACGCCGTGCAAACCGCCGAGATCATGCAGCGCTTCGAGCCCGTCATCGATCAACTCGCTCCGAGCTGTGTCGTCGTCGTCGGTGACGTCAATTCCACGCTTGCCTGCAGCTTGGTCGCGAGCAAGAAGGGCACGCCGGTGGTCCACGTCGAAGCGGGCCTGCGGAGCTTCGACCGCACCATGCCCGAAGAGATCAACCGCGTTCTGACTGATCAGATCGCCGACGTGCTCTACACGACCGAACGCGCGGCCGCCGACAATCTCGTGCGCGAAGGCGTCAACCCAGAACGGATCCGCTTCGTCGGCAACGTCATGATCGACTCGCTGCTGCGCCATCTGAAGCGGGCGGTGCCGCCGCTGGATACGCTGGTGCGCGAAGGCGTGCGTGCCGAGTTTCTTGCCGGTCTGACCGGCTTCGGCGTCGTTACGCTGCACCGTCCGTCGAACGTCGACCACCCGGACGCGCTGCGCGAAGCACTGATGGTGTTGCGCGAGATCGCGGCACGATTGCCTCTGGTCTGGCCCATTCATCCGCGAACCCGCGGCAACATCGAGCGCTTCGGGTTGTCGTCGGCGGTTGCCGATGCGCGCATGGCGCTGCTGCCGCCGCAAGGCTACCTCGAGACCTTGGGATTGCTCGGCAACGCCCGTCTGGTCATCACCGATTCCGGGGGCATACAGGAAGAGACCACCGCGCTTGCAGTGCCGTGCCTCACCATGCGCGACAACACCGAACGGCCCGTGACGGTCGAGCAGGGCACCAATACGCTGGTCGGACGCGACGGGGACCGCATCATTGCCTGCGTCGACGAAATCCTGAGTACCGGTGGCAAGCAGGGCAGGGTGCCCGAGCTCTGGGATGGACGCGCTGCCGAGCGAATCGCCGCCCACCTTGCACAGTGGCTCGCCCAGCGCAAGTACGTCCAGGAGACGATTGAACAATGACACAAGTCGAGGGGCCGCGCGCGCTGGTCAACGCGCTCACGATCGACGTCGAAGACTATTTCCAGGTCTCGGCTTTCGCAGCGCATATTCCGCGCGACGACTGGGAAACGCTGCCCTGTCGCGTCGAACAGAACATTGGTTACGTGCTGGCAATGCTCTCCGATGCTGATGTACGCGCGACCTTTTTCGCGCTCGGCTGGATCGCGGAGCGATATCCCGAGCTGATCCGGCGCATCGTCGCGGCGGGCCATGAGCTTGCGAGCCACGGCTTTGCGCACCACCGCGCGACCGAGCAGAACCGAGGCGAGTTCCTGGCCGACATCTGCCTCGCCAAAGCGGTGCTCGAGGACGTTGCGGGCCAGGAGGTGAACGGCTATCGTGCGCCCAGCTTTTCGGTTGGCCCGGAGAACCGGTGGGCGTTCGACTGCATTGCCGAGGCCGGCTACCGCTACAGCTCGAGCCTCTATCCGATCCGGCACGACCACTATGGCGCACCAGACGCGCCGCGTTTCGCACACGAAACAACACCGGGGCTGCTCGAGTTGCCCGTCGCGACGGTCCGTCTTCTCGACGCCAATTGGCCGGCAGGCGGAGGGGGCTATTTCCGGCTGCTGCCTTATACGGTATCCCGCTGGTCGATCCGGCGCATCAACGCGGTCGACCGGAAGCCGGCGCTGTTCTACTTCCATCCGTGGGAACTCGACCCCGAGCAGCCACGCGTAGACGGCGCCGGCGCGAAAACGCGCTTCCGCCACTACGTGAATCTGCGGCGCATGCAACCCAAGCTGCGGCGACTGCTCAAGGATTTCCGGTGGGACCGCATCGACCGAGTCTTCATGAACGGCCTGCAGTGATGGAACACGAGGCCGAAGCCATCGCCCGCGCAAAGGATGCCTGCGATCCGGTCACTGTTCGTCCGTTCGAGAACCAGGACGCGCAGCGCTGGGAGGCGTTCGTCGAACGCGCCGACGGAGCGACATTTTTCCATCGCCTCGGCTGGCGCGAGATTGTCGGTGGCACCTTCGGACATCGCTGCCACTACCTGCTCGCGGAGCGCGGCAGGGAGCTCACCGGGATACTTCCGCTGGCGGAGATCAAGAGCCGCCTGTTCGGACACGCATTGGTCTCGCTTCCGTTTTGCGTCTACGCAGGACCCGCGGCGAGCGATCCCGAATCGGAACGTGCGCTCATCGATACTGCCGCGAAGCTTGCGCGGTCACTTCGAGTCGAACACCTGGAGCTTCGGCACCGCGTCACCAAGAGGGCAGACTGGCCGCGCCAGGATCTTTACGTAACGTTCAGGAAGAGCCTGCTTCCAGGCGTGGAAGCCAACATGCTCGCGATTCCGCGCAAGCAGCGCGCGATGGTCCGCAAGGGGATCAACAGCGGGCTCAGGAGCGAGATCGATTCCGGTGTCGAACGGTTTTTCGCACTTTACGCCGACAACATGCACCGCCATGGCACGCCGCCGTTCTCCAGGAATTACTTCTCTCGGCTCAGGGAAGTGTTCGACGAAGCGTGCGAAGTCCTTACGGTCGTCGAGGCCGGAGGGCGGCCGGTGAGCAGCGTTTTGAGTTTCTATTTCAGGGACGAGGTGCTGCCGTACTATGCGGGCGACACCGCCGATGCCCGAGAGCTTGCCGCCAACGACTTCAAGTATTGGGAGTTGATGCGGCGCGCTTGTGAGCGCGGCGTTCGCGTGTTCGATTACGGACGCAGCAAAGTGGGAACGGGCTCCTTCGATTTCAAGAAGAACTGGGGTTTCGAGGCGGCACCGCTCAGTTATGAGTATCAGCTCCTGACGCGCGACGACGTGCCCCAGAACAATCCGCTCAATCCGAAGTATCGTGCCTTCATCGCCCTGTGGCGACGGCTTCCAAAGCCGGTCGCGAACGCGATGGGTCCGATGCTCGTGCGCAACCTAGGATAGGCATGAGTACCCAGTTCATGCGCCAGCTGTTTGCCCGATGGGCCTTTTTCGAGCCGCCTGCCTCGCGGCGCGAACCGCGCGCGGGAGCGCATGTGGCCGACACCCCGGGGAGCGCGCCGACCGGACACGCGCCCACCGATCCGACACAAACGACGCCAGAGAGCCCTCTAGCGACTGCCGGCAGAGGTGCTGTGGCTGTTGCGGGCAACGATTCGACCCGCACCGCCGCCCGGCTGTATCTGCCCGTATGGGTCGTCACGCTGGTCGCCGTCGGCATTCTCTTGCTCTACTGGTCGACGGCCGTGTCGATCGTCGCGATCTGGTGGCGGTCCGAGACATTCGCGCACGGTTTTATCGTCGTGCCGATCTGTTTCTGGCTCGCGTGGCGGGAGCGGGAAACGCTCCGACAGATCGACGCACGGCCCTGGTGGCCGGGGATCGTAATCGTCTTCGCCGCCGGTGCGCTCTGGTTCGTCGCATCCGCGGCGGACGCGCTGGGCGTCAAGCAGTTCGCGCTTGCTTTCCTGATTCAGGCAGCCATTGTCACCATTGCCGGGACGCGCGTCGCGCGGGCGCTGGCGTTTCCCTTGATATTCCTGCTGTTCGCGGTCCCCGCCGGCGAATTCCTGGTGCCCACGTTCATCGACTGGACCGCCGATTTCACCGTCAACGCGTTGCGCCTGTCCGGGGTACCGGTTTACCGCGAAGCGAATCAGTTCATCATTCCGTCGGGAGCGTGGTCCGTTGTCGACGCATGCAGCGGGCTTCGATATCTCATCGCATCCGTCATGGTGGGAACCCTCTATGCCGCGATAGCGTACAGAAGCACGCGGCGGCGGGTTGCATTCGTCGCGGCGTCGATCCTGGTGCCCATCGTTGCAAACTGGCTGCGTGCGTACATGGTCGTCATGCTCGGGCATCTGTCGAACAACCAGCTTGCCTCCGGCGTCGACCACATCATCTACGGGTGGATCTTCTTCGGCATTGTCATGCTCCTGCTGTTCTGGGTCGGTTCGCTCTGGCAGGAGGAGCCCCTGGCGGCGCGTTCAGCTGCGAATGCATCGCCGATCGCCGATCCGCTCGAGACAGCCGGCACCAGCCCCTTGAGGCTATTCGCTGCAGCCATCGTCGTGCTCGCGACTGCTGCTGTCTGGCCCCCGATCGACAGCGTCGTAGCGCAGGCAGGCAATACCGGAACGCCGCAGCTTCACGCCGTTGCAGGTGGCAACGGATGGACGTCGTCCGATGCTCCGCTGACTGCTTGGAAGCCGCGTTACCGCGGCTACGCGGCTGAACTCAGTCAGACCTTCCGCAAGGACGAGCGCGCGGTCGGGCTGTATCTCGCGTTCTATCGCGATCAGTTGAAGGGGAGAGAACTCGTGACCTCGGGCAACATGCTCGTGATCCCGGACGACTCGAAATGGAAGCCGATGGCAGTCGGCTCGGACAGCGTCGAGTGGGTCGGCTCCCCGGTTTCGGTCCACCGTGCGGCCCTATCCGGGCGCGATGTCGGCCTGGAGATCTTCCGGCTCTATTGGGTGAACGGTACGGTGACCGCCAGCGAGTATGTCGCGAAGGCGCTCACCGCGTGGTCGAGGCTGCGTGGACGTGGCGATGACTCGGCGCTGATCGTGATTTACACCACGAAACCCGCACCGGACAAGGACGTGCGCGATGTTCTGCGCGAATTCGCCGCGTCGATGTCTCCCGCGATCGAGCGCACGCTAGAGGCGGCGCATGGGGCGTCGCGGTGAGTGCCACGCGCTCGAGGCTCATCGTCCACGTGGTCTACCGGTTCGATACCGGAGGACTGGAGAACGGCGTGGTCAATCTCATCAACCGACTGCCCGCCGACGCGTGGCACCATGCGGTCGTCGCATTGACTGAAATCGACCGAAACTTCTGTCGGCGGGTGAAGCGCAGCGACGTCGCGTACGTGGCGCTCCACAAGCGACCGGGCCATGCGATCCCTCTGTATCCGCGTTTGTTCCGCCTGTTCCGCAAGCTCGATCCTGCGATCGTCCACACGCGCAATCTCGCGGCGCTCGAGGCTTGCGTTCCGGCATGGGCGGCCGGCGTCCCGGCGCGAGTGCACGGCGAGCATGGACGCGATGTCGACGATCTCGATGGCTCCAACACACGCCAGCAATGGGTGCGGCGGGTGTTCCGCCCGTTCGTGACTCACTACGTCGCGCTGTCGCCCGACCTCGAGCACTACCTCGGCGAACGCGTCGGCGTTTCGGCGACCGAATCGAGCAGATCTACAACGGCGTCGATACGACGCGGTTTCGTCCGCTGCCTGCAGGGCGGGCGCCGATCGAGGGCTGCCCATTCCAGGATCCGGACCTGTGGCTGGTCGGTACCGTCGGCCGCATGGAACCGGTCAAGGATCAGACCAATCTGGCGCGGGCTTCGTCCATGCCTTGCGATTGCATCCCGAAGCAAGGCGACGGATGCGGCTCGTTCTCGTCGGCGACGGGCGGCTGAAGCCGCGGGTCGATGCCATTCTGCGGGATGCGGGCGCGCGCGACCTCGCGTGGCTGCCGGGCGAGCGCGCCGACGTCCCGGACTGCTGCGGGGCCTCGACTGCTTCGTGCTGCCCTCGCTCGCCGAAGGCGTCTCCAACACGATCCTCGAGGCGATGGCCACCGGTCTGCCGGTCGTCGCCACGCGCGTCGGCGGCAACGCGGAGCTGATCGAGGCGGGCGTCACCGGCCGACTCGTTCCCGCGGGCGACAGCGAGGCGCTGGCGCGCGACGATCCTCGCCTACTTCGACGATCCCGCGATGGCGCGGCGCCACGGACGCGCGGCGCGCCATCGGGCAGAGCAGCGTTTCAGTCTCGACGCATGGTCGAGCGGTACCATGGTCTCTACAGCGAGCTCGCTCGCAGCCGGCGCCGGACCGCCACCAAGCGGCGCGCCGCGGCGCCGGGTCCCCGGGCCAACGGCTAGGCGATCCACGACGCATCATGTGCGGCATCGCCGGCATCTTCGACACCCGCGGCCGGCGCGACGTCGGCCGCGGCGCTGCTCGCGCGCATGAACGAATCGCAGCACCATCGCGGCCCGGACGAAGGCGGCATGCACCTCGAGCCCGGCGTGGGCTTCGGCCACCGGCGGCTGTCGATCATCGACCTGTCGACCGGCCAGCAGCCGCTGTTCAACGAGGACGGCAGCGTCGTCGTCGTCTACAACGGCGAGATCTACAACTACCAGGAGCTGATCCCCGAGCTGGCCGGCGCTCGGCCACGTTTCCGCACGCAGCAGCGACACCGAGGTCATCGTCCACGCCTGGGAGGCGTGGGGCGAGCGCGTGCGTCGAGCGCTTCCGCGGCATGTTCGCCTTCGCGCTGTGGGACCGCAACCGCGCAGACGCTGTTCCTCGCGCGCGACCGCCTCGGCGTCAAGCCGCTGTACTACGCGCTGCTCGCCGACGGCACGCTGCTGTTCGGCTCGGAGCTGAAGTCGCTGCTGGCGCACGGCGGCTTCGGCCGCGACATCGATCCGCTGCGCGGTCGAGGAGTACTTCGCGCTCGGCTACGTGCCCGAGCCGCGCACGATCTTCACGCGGCGCGCGGAAGCTGCCGCCCGCGCACACGCTGACGATCCGCCGCGGCGACGCCGGTGCCCGCGCCGCGTCGAGTACTGGGACGTCCGCTTCACGCTCGACAGCGCCGATCAGCGTCCGAGGACGCGCAGCGCGGAGCTGGTCGCGCGCCTGCGACGAGTCGGTGCGGCTGCGCATGATCTCCGAGGTGCCGCTGGGCGCGTTCCTGTCCGGCGGCGTCGATTCGAGCGCCGTCGTCGCGACGATGGCGCGGCTGTCGGCGGAGCCGGTCAACACCTGCTCGATCGCCTTCGCCGACCCGGCCTTCGACGAATCGCGCTTCGCGCAGCAGGTCGCCGAGCGCTACCAGCACGCGCCACTTCGTCGACCGGGTCGAGAGCGACGACTTCGACCTGATCGACGACGCTCGCGCGCGCTCTACGACGAGCCCTACGCCGACAGCTCGGCGATTCCGACCTACCGCGTCTGCCAGCTCGCGCGCAAGCACGTCACCGTGGCGCTGTCCGGCGACGGCGGCGACGAGAGCTTCGGCGGCTACCGCCGCTACCGGCTGCACCTGATGGAAGAGCGCATGCGCGCGCGCGCTGCCGCTGGCGCTGCGCCGCCCGCTGTTCGGCCTGCTCGGCACGCGTCTATCCGAAGGCCGACTGGGCGCCGCGCGTGCTTCCGCGCCAAGATCGACCTTCGAGGCGCTGGCGCGCGACTCGGTCGAGGCGTACTTCCACGGCGTGTCGATCCTGCGCGACGCCGATGCGCCGCGCAGCTGTTCAGCCCGACGCTTCCGCGCGCAGCTCGGCGGCTACAACGCGCGTCGAGGTCTTCCACCGCCACGCGCGCCGGCGCCGGCACCGACGACCCGCTGGCGCTGATCCAGTACCTCGACCTCAAGACCTATCTGGTCGGCGACATCAACACCAAGGTCGACCGCGCCAGCATGGCGCACTCGCTCGAGGTGCGCGAGCCGCTGATGGATCACACGCTCGTCGAATGGCTGGCGACGCTGCCGTCGTCGCTCAAGGTGCGCGGCCAGGAGGGCAAGTGCCTGCTCAAGAAGGCGATGGAGCCGCACCTGCCGCGCGAGGTCCTGTACCGGCCGAAGATGGGCTTCGCGGTGCCGCTGGCGCGCTGGTTCCGCGGTCCGCTGCGCGCAGCGCGTGCGCGACGGCGCTGCTCGGCGAGCGGCTCGCCGCCACCGGCTTCTTCGACCGCGGCTACCTGCGCCAGCTGGTCGAGCAGCACCAGTCGGGCGCGCGCGACTACAGCGCGCCGCTGTGGACGCTGCTGATGTTCGAGGCGTTCCTGCGCAACGTGCGTCGATGCGCGGAGCCGGCGTCGGCACCGCTGACGCAAGGCCGCGTGAACGCGGCACGATGCGCATCCTCCACGTCCTCGATCACTCGCTGCCGCTGCACAGCGGCTACGCGTTCCGCACGCTCGCGATCCTGCGCGAGCAGCGCGCGCTGGGCTGGGAGACGCTGCAGCTGACGACGCCGCAAGCAGGGCGCTGCCGCCGGCGACGTAGAGGACGTCGACGGCTGGCGCTTTCACCGCACGCCCCTGCCGGAGCGGACGCTGTCGGCGCTCCCCGGCGTCAGCCTATGTTCAGGAGATGGCCGCGACGGCGCGCCGCATCGACGAGCTGTCGCGAATCGTTCCAGCCCGACATCCTGCACGCGCACTCGCCGGTGCTGAACGCGATGCCGGCGCTGCGGGTCGGCCGCAGGCGCGGCATCCCCGTCGTCTACGAGGTGCGCGCGTTCTGGGAGGACGCCGCCGTCGATCACGGCACGACGACGGAAGGCAGCGCTGCGCTATCGCGTCTCGCGCGCGCTCGAGACCTACGCGCTGCGCCGCGCCGATCACGTCACGACGATCTGCGAGGGCCTGCGCGGCGACATCGCCGCGCGCGGCATTCCCGCCGAGCGGTCACGGTCATTCCGAATGCGGTCGACATCGCAGCTTTCCGCTCGGCGCGCGAACCCGACGCGGCGCTGCGGACGCAAGCTCGGCCTCGACGGCGCGACGGTGCTCGGCTTCATCGGCTCGTTCTACGCCTACGAGGGCCTCGACCTGCTGCTCGACGCCGCTCGCGCATGCTCGCTGCCGCGCCATCCGAGACTGCGCGTGCTGCTCGTCGGCGGCGGCCCGCAGGAAGCAGGCGCTGAAGGCGCAGGCCGCGGCGCGCGGCCTCGCGCGACCGCGTCATCTTCACCGGCCGCGTGCCGCACGCCGAGGTGCAGCGCTACTACGATCTGATCGACGTGCTCGCCTATCCGCGCCACCGGATGCGCCTGACCGAGCTCGTGACGCCGCTGAAGCCGCTGGAGGCGATGGCGCAGGGCCGCATGTTCGTCGCCTCCGACGTCGGCGGGCACCGCGAGCTCGTCCGCGACGGCGAGACCGGCTTCCTGTTCCCGGCGGGCGATGCCGCCGGCGCTGGCCGCAGGCGATCGAGAGCGTGCTCGGTCGCAGCGCGCGAGTGGCCGCGAATCCGGGCGCAGGCGCGCCGCTTCGTCGAGACCGAGCGCACCTGGGCGCGCAGCGTCGCGCGCTACGCAGAGGTCTATGCGTCGCGCTGTGCGCCGCGCGAGCGGCTCGCGGCACGCGTCTGAAGCACGCGGGTGACCTAGCGCCATGTGCGGCATCTACGGACTATCCTGCGGCTCGACGGTGCAGCCTGTCGCCGGCGCGCTCGCTGCAGGCGATGGGGCAGCGTCACGATCCATCGCGGCCCCGACGACGAAGGCGCCCACGTCGACGGACCGCTGCGCGCTCGGCATGCGCCGGCTGTCGATCATCGACCTCGCCGGCGGCCACCAGCCGCTGACGCAACGAGGACGGCACGCTCTGGCTCGTCTCCAACGGCGAGATCTACAACTATCGCGAGCTGCGCGCGCGAGCTGCACGGCGCAGGGCCATCGCTTCAAGACCGGCTCCGACTGCGAGACGCATCCTGCACCTCTACGAGAGCTATGGCGACGACTGTCGTCCAGCGCCTGAACGGCATGTTCGCGCTTCGCGCTGTGGGACGCGCGCCGGCGGCGGCTGCTGATCGGCCGCGACCGGCTCGGCATCAAGCCGCTCTACCTGCGGCAGCGACGGCCGGCGCCTCGCGTTCGCCACCGAGGCCAAGGCGCTGCTCGCGCTGCCCGGGCGTCGACGCCGAGCTCGATCCGCGACGCGCTGCGCGCGCTACCTCGCAGCTCGGCTACGTCGCCGCGCCGCAGTCGATCTTCCGCGGCATCCGCAAGCTGCCGCCGGCGACGCTGCTGGTCGCCGAGGACGGCCGCGTCGAGGAGCGCCGCTACTGGCGCGTCGCCGGCGACGATCGATCGACGCGCGCACGCGAGGACGAATGGATCGCGCGCGGTGCGCGCGCGCCTCGAGGAATCGGTGCGCATGCAGATGGTGAGCGACGTGCCGATCGGCGCGTTCCTGTCCGGCGGCATCGACTCGAGCGCCGTCGTCGGCGTTCATGGCCGCGCACAGCGACCAGCCGGTCAAGACCTACTCGATCGGCTTCGACGGCGGCGCCGCCGAGGCGCTACTACAACGAGCTGCCGTACGCGCGCCAGGTGGCGCAGCAGCTTCGGCACCGACCATCACGAGATCCTCGTCAAGCCCGACGTCGTCGGCGCTGCTGCCGCGGCTGCTGTGGCACATGGACGAGCCGATCGCCGACACCGCGTTCATCACGACCTATCTCGTCTCGGAGTTCGCGCGCCGCGACGTCACGGTGATCCTGTCCGGCGTCGGCGGCGACGAGCTGTTCGGCGGCTATCGGCGCTACCTCGGCGACCACTACCAGGCGCGCTTCGAGCGCCTGCCCGGCTGGCTGCGGCAGGCGCGCGCGCTGCGCTGGGCGAGCAGCTGCCGAGCGACCGCCACTCGCCGCTGCTCAACGCGATGCGCCTGGCCAAGGGCTTCCTCGCGACGGCCGAGTCTGCCGTTCGAGGAGCGCTATCGGTCCTACGTGCGAGGTCTTCCGCGACGACGACGTCGCGCGAGCTGCTGCTGCGTGCAGCCACGGCGCTATCGGCGACGCGCTGGCCGCGGCTTTCGCGCGCGCCGACGGCGACGACGCGCTGAACCGCATGTTCGCCGTCGACGCCGAGACGCAGCTGCCCGACGACCTGCTGCTGCTGACCGACAAGATGAGCATGGCGGTGTCGCTCGAGTGCCGCGTGCCGCTGCTCGACCACGAGCTGGTCGAGCTCGCGGCGCGCATGCCGGCGGACGTCAAGATTCGCGGCGGCGCGCTGAAGCACGTGATGAAGGCGGCGCTCGCGCGACCTGCTGCCGCGCGACATCCTCGAACCGCAAGAAGCGCGGCTTCGGCACGCCGATGGGCGCGTGGCTCAAGGGCGAGCTCGCGCCGCTGCTGCGCGACGTTGCTGTCGCCGGAGGTCGATCGAGGCGCGCGGCCTGTTCCGCTACGCCGCGATCGCGCGCGCTGATCGCGACGCACGAGGCCAACCGCGTCGACGGCACCGACCGCCTGCTGGCGCTGCTGAATCTCGAGATCTGGGCACGCATCTACCTCGACGGCCGCGACGCCGGCCGACGTCGCGGACGAGCTGCAAGGCGCTGGCCGCATGAAGATCCTCTACGTCTGCCACCGCTTTCCGTTTCCGCCCGAAGCGCGGCGGCAAGATCCGCCCGTTCAACATGATCCGCCACCTGTCGCGCAGCAGCACGAGGTGACGGTGTGCTCGCTCGCCCGCTCGGCGCAGGAGGCGCGAGGAAGGCGAAGGGCATCGCGCCGCTACTGCGCGCACTACGAGATGGGCCGCGTGCGCGATCCGCGTCCAGGCGCTGCGCATGGTCGCGCGCCTGCCGACGCCGACGCCGTCGTCGATGGGCTACTTCTACTCGCCGCAGCTCGCGCGCACGATGCGACGAGCTGCTTGCGCGGCGAGCGCTTCGATCTCATCTTCGTCCACTGCTCGTCGGTGGCGCAGTACGTCGAGCACGTGCGCGGCATCCCCAAGATCCTCGACTTCGGCGACATGGATTCGCAGAAGTGGCTCGAGTACGCGCAGCTACAAGCCGTTCCCGCTTTCGCTGGGCTACTGGCTCGAGGGCGCAGAAGCTCGAGCGCGCGGAGCGGCGGCTCGCGCCGCGTTCGACCTGTGCACGGCGACCACGCGCGCCGAGTGGGAGACGCTCGAGGGCTATGGCACCGGCGCGCGCGACCGACTGGTTCCCGAACGGCGTCGACAGCGAGTACTTCGCGCCGACCGGCGAGCCCTACGATCCCGACACGATCTCCTTCGTCGGCCGCATGGACTACTACCCGAACCAGGAGTGCATGTTCGACTTCTGCGCGACGACGCTGCCGCTGCCTGCAGGCGCAGCGGCCCGGCGCTCAAGCTCGCTGATCGTCGGCGCCGATCCGTCGCCGGCGGTGCGCGCGCTCGGCGAGCTGCCGGGCGTCACCGTGACCGGCTCGGTGCCCGACGTGCGGCCGTACCTGCGGCGCGTCGGCGCTGATGGTCGCGCCGCTGAACATCGCGCGCGGCACGCAGAACAAGATCCTCGAGGCGATGGCGATGGGCGTGCCGGTCGTCACGAGCGGCGTCGCCGCCGGCGGCGTCGACGCCGTCGCCGGCGAGCATCTTCTCGTCGCCTCGATCGCCGCGACGAGTACGCGACGCGCGATCCTGCGCATCCTCGGACGACCCGGCCGAGCGCGGCGCGCCTCGCGCGTCGCCGGCCGCGCGCGCATGCTGTCGCACCACGCCTGGCACGAGTCGATGCAGCGGCTCGACGGCATCATCGAGCGCTGCCTTGCCGCGAGCGGCGCCGCGGCGAGCGATGCGCGCATCTCGCGCAACGGGCAGAAGGGACTCGGCATGAACATCAGCATCTTCGGTCTGGGCTACGTCGGCGCCGTGTCGCTCGCCTGCCTCGCGCGCGACGGCCACGCGTCATCGGCGTCGACATCGACCAGGCCAAGCTCGACCTGATCGCGGCCGGCAAGACGCCGGTCGTCGAGGAGGGCATGGTCGAGCTGATGGCCGAGGTCGTCGCCAGCGGCCGGGTCTCGGTGACCACGCGATGTCGCGCGCAGGCGGTGCTGGCGAGCGAGATCTCGCTGATCTGCGTCGGCACGCCGTCGGCCGCCAACGGCAGCCAGGACCAGATCGGCGATGCTGCGCCTGGCCAAGGACATCGGGCGCGCGATGCGCGAGAAGGCGGCGCCACACGTCTTCGTGTTCCGCTCGACGCTCGTGCCCGGCACCGTCGAGGACGTGCTGCGCCCGATCATCGAGCGCGAGTCGGGCAAGAAGGACGGCGTCGACTTCCACGTCTGCTTCCAGCCGGAGTTCCTGCGCGAGGGCTCGTCGATCCGGGACTACGACAAGCCGCCGTTCACGATCGTCGGCGCGCAACGCGCGCAGCGCCGGTCGACGCGCTGCGCGAGCTGTTCGGCCATCTGCCCTGCGAGTTCCATCACGACGTCGATCCGCGCCGCCGAGATGGTCAAGTACTGCTGCAACAACTTCCACGCGCTCAAGATCACGTTCGCCAACGAGACGGCGCGCCTGTGCGAGGCGCTCGGCGTCGATCCGTTCGAGGTGATGGACCTCGTCTGCCAGGATCACGCAGCTCAACATCTCGCCGGCGTACCTGAAGCCCGGCTTCGCGTTCGGCGGCTCGTGCCTGCCGAAGGACCTGCGCGCGACGATGTACCTCGCCAAGACGCACGACGTCGACCTGCCGATGCTCGGCGGCATCCTGCCGTCCAACCGCGGCCACATCGACCACGCGATCGCCAAGGTGCTGGCCACCGGGCAAGCGCCGGATCGGCATGATCGGCCTGTCGTTCAAGACCGGCACCGACGACCTGCGCGAGAGCCCGCTGGTGCTGCTGGCCGAGCACTTCATCGGCAAGGGCTTGCAGCTGCTGGTCTACGACCCGGAGGTGCACCTGTCGCAGTCTGCTCGGCGCGAACCGCCGCTTCATCGAGCAGCACGTGCCGCACATCGGCAAGCTGCTTCGCGACGATATCGCCGCGGTGATCGCGGAGTCCGAGGTGCTCGTCGTCGGGCTGGGCGACGCCAGGTCGGCGCCGCGCTGACGGCGCACGTGCGGCCGGACCAGATCGTGCTCGATCTCGTCAGGTTGGCCGATCACCCAACCACGCAGGGGCACTACCAGGGACTGTGCTGGTAGGCATGACCGGGCTGGCCATCGCGAGTTCCGTCGCGCTGGTCGTTGCCATCGTCTGGCTCGCGCGCCTCACGCTCCCGGGCAGTCAGGCAGTTCGCGTGCGCAACGCGTTCCTGCTGCGCCGGGGTCGCGCAGAGGATTTTCCGTGGACGCCGTCGACGCTGCCCTCTGACTTCCGTGTCGAGCACGGCCGTGCTCCCGCTGCGATCGAGCAGGCGGTGAGGGAAGCGGGATTGGGGGATGCCGCGACGACTGGTCGCGGGCGCTCGCGCTGGTGAGCATGCTCGTTCGCCATTCCACGCGGGAAGGCGCGATCCAGGCGGATCTCTCGACCACGTACGCCGGCATCGTCTCCGGTTCCGGGTACTGCACCGACTACGTTCGGGTCTATATCGCTGCGGCAAGCTCCGCGGGGCTGTTCTGCCGGCAGTGGGCTTTTTCCTTCGACGGCTTTGGTGGTCACGGCCATACTTTCGTCGAGGTCTACGACCGCCAACGGGCGAGGTGGCTCTTCGTGGACGTGCACAATAACGTGTACGCGGTGCTCACCGGGACCGACGAGCCAATCGCCGCGCTGGCATTGCGCGATGCGCTGCTGGGCTCGCCCGACTCGATCGAATTCCGGCGCGCGGCCCCGGGCCGCCTGGGCTTCGAGCACTTCGACAAGCTGCTCGACTACTACCTTCGTGGCGCGTCGCAGTGGTACCTCTGGTGGGGTAACGACGTGATCACCCGCGACGCCGGTGCATGGGCGCGTTGGCTTCAGAAAGTGTCTGGTCGACTCGCGTATGCGCTCGGCAGCGCGGTCGGCCTGCCGCCGCTCGTCGCCATCGTCACTGCCGACAATGAAAGCGCCATTGCCCGGATGGAACAGTTGCGCAGGCACGTGATGCGCGCGTTGCTTTTGGTCGCTGGTCTTGCGGCGCTGGTTTGCATGCAGCTGGGATGGCTGGTGCTTGGCCGCGGGGGCACGGATCTGACGTGGGCAAACCCGTCGAGCGCCAGCCATGGCTGAAGCCGAAAGCGCGTCAAACGCTCGTGGCCTGCCGTCCACTGTATTCGAGATGCTGTCTCCGGCGGGCCGGCGTGGACGACTCACGATCCTGATGTTTCACCGCGTCCGCGAGCGGCCGGACGGTCTGTTTCCCAACGAAATGCACGCTGCGGTGTTCCGCGAGCGAATGAGCTGGATACGCGCGTGGTTCAACGTGCTTCCGCTCGATGAGGCGACCGCCGCGCTCAGTCGGGGCACCCTGCCGGCGCGCGCGCTTGCGATTACGTTCGACGACGGCTACGACGACAACTACACGGTCGCAATGCCGATATTGCGCGAGCTCGGGCTGCACGCGACGTTCTTTGTCGCGACCGCGTTTCTCGACGGCGGTCGAATGTGGAACGATACCGTGATCGAAGCTGTTCGAGGCACACGCGGAGGCGTACTCGACCTTTCGAGCATCGAGCTCGATTCTTATCGCGTCGAGTCTTTGGCGGATCGCAGGCGGACGATCGACGCGATCCTGCCGAAGCTCAAGTACCTGGCGCCAAACGTGCGCGACGAGCGCGCTGCGTCGCTGGCGTCGATCGCGGGTGTGGCGCCTCCCGCGTGACCTGATGATGACGAGCGCGCAGGTTCGCGGCCTGGCAGCTGCGGGAATGGGAATTGGCGGCCACACCGTGAGCCACCCGATTCTCGCGCGCCTCGACGATGCCTCGGCGCGTAGAGAGATCGCGGACGGCAGGGACGTTCTTGCAGCGATTGTGCGCCAATCGGTCAAGCTGTTCGCCTATCCCAATGGCAAGCCTGGCGACGACTACACCGCGACGCACGTGCGGATGGTCAAGGAACTGGGATTCACGGCGGCAGTTTCCACCGCCAGCGGAGCCGCGCGCGCCGGGGACTCCGTTCATGAGTTGCCGCGGTTCACGCCGTGGGAGCGCACGCCGGCGCGCTGGGGCCTGAGTCTGGCCCGCAACCTGTACACGCGCGCGGCCCGGGCGTCCCGATGAACTCGATCGCCGACGCGGGGACGAGTGCCTGCGAGAGCACGCGGATCGCGCGGTCATGTTCGGTATTGTTGGTTGGTCCGCTGCCGCCGCCGTCCGGCGGAATGGCCAATCAGACCCGCCAACTCGCCCGACTGCTGGAAGACGAGGGCTGCCGTGTCGGCGTCGTGCAGGTCAATGCACCGTATCGCCCGGCGTGGGTCGGCCGGATCCGCGGCGTGCGAGCGGTGTTTCGGCTCGTGCCCTATGTCGTTGGTCTGTGGAGCGCCGCCGGCCGCGCCGACTTGATTCATGTCATGGCCAACTCGGGATGGGCCTGGCATTTCTTTGCCGCGCCGGCGATAGGTATCGGCCGGCTCCTTGGCAAGCCCGTCGTTGTCAACTATCGAGGGGGCGATGCAGACGCGTTCTTCGCCCGTCAGCTCCGCTGGGTGCGACCGATGCTTCGGCGCGCGAGCAGGATTGTCGTCCCCTCGGGCTTCCTCGCTGCGGTGTTCGCGAAGTACGGCGTCGCGTCGACGCAAGTCCCGAACATCGTCAACCTCGAGGCTTTCCAACCGGCGCTTTCACGCCCTGCGACGCCGCACCTGCTCATAACGCGCAACCTGGAACCGATCTACGACATCGCCACGACGATCCGCGCTTTCGCAATCATCGCGCAGCAGCATCGGAACGCGCGCCTCACTGTTGCCGGATCGGGCCCCGACCGACATAGCCTCGAGCAACTGGCACGGGATCTCGAGGTGAGCGATCTAGTGCACTTCACCGGCCGCATGGACAACGCCGCGCTGCCCGATCTCTACCGGGCCGCATCGGTGGTAGTGAATTCATCGCTCGTCGACAACATGCCGATCTCGTTGCTGGAGGCGATGGCGAGCGGCGTGCCCATCGTCAGCACGAACGTCGGCGGGATTCCCTACCTTGTCGAGAACGAGAAGACCGCGCTGCTAGTGCCCCCGGGCGATCCGGCTGCGATGGCAGCGGCCTCTCTGCGCTTGATCCTCGACCCGCAACTTGCCAACCGGCTTCAATCAGCCGCGCAGGAGGCGGTGCGTCGCTATGCATGGCCCAGCGTGCGTGAGCAACTTTTCGACATCTATGCGCAGGCGCTCGGCCGGGCCCCGCCGCATCGCTGCCAAGCCTGAATTGGTGCGATCGGCGTGATCCATGTCGACCTGACCGATGACGGCTGGGCGATGTCCGGAGGGACGTACGCCCGCGGCTATGCGCACCTCGGCGAGCGCTTCCTACGTGGCGAAGCGCTGGCTGCTTCGCTCGATGCACTCGCCACCGATGCCGAATGGAAGGAGGCGGCTAGCCGGCTGAACGGTTGCTTTGCTCTCGTCACGCGACGCGCGGGAAGCGTCCTCGCGGCGGTGGATCGCGTTCGGACCATCCCGCTCTTTTACACGACGCGCGGTGGCGACCCGGTTCTGAGCGATAGCGCGTACCGTACGCTGCCCGCGACGCCTCCCGGGAAAATCGACCCCGTCGCCGAGGCCGAGTTTCGCCTGACCGGATATGTAACGGGACGAGACACGCTCTACCAGGGAGTGCATCAGATCGAAGCAGGCGAACTCGTCCGCTTCGATCCCGCGAATCCGGAAGCGATCGAGCGGCACCGGTACCATGGATTTCGGCATCGCGATTTCTTCCGTGAGAGTGCGTCTGAGCTGGTCGCCCAGCTCGAGCAGGTCCACGCGCGCGTGTTTCGCCGCCTGGTCGAAAGCGCCGACGGCCGGCCCATTGTCGTTCCCCTGAGCGGGGGCTACGACTCGCGGCTCATCGGCATCTCGCTGCGCGACATGGGCATTCGCAACGTGATCTGCTATACCTATGGAGAGCGCACAAACTGGGAGGTGCGTATTTCCGAAGAGCTCGCGCGATATCTTGGCTTTCGATGGGAGTTCGTGCCGTACTCCGCCGACCGATGGCGGGCGTGGGCCGCGCTGGATCGCTTTGAGGAATACTTCCGCGAGGCAGGCAATCTCGCATCCGTGCCCCATCTGCAGGATTGGCCTGCCGTCCTCGAGCTTCAAGCCAACGGGCGAATTCCGTCCGAAAGCGTCTTCGTTCCGGGGCATTCCGGCGATTTTCTTGCCGGTAGCCATATTCCCAAGTCGTACCTCGAGCGCGCCGTGATATCGCGTCGTGAAGTCCTCGACTCGATCTTGCTCGCGCACTACTCGTTGTGGGAATGGTCGTCGGGAGGGCGACAGCGGCTTCGTGAGGAATTCGAGGGAAGGATCGAGTCGATCGTCGGCAAGTTGTCCGACTCGTCACCCGAGCAAGCCGCGGATGCGTTCGAACGGTGGGACTTGCAGGAGAGGCAGGCCAAGTTCATCTGCAACGCGGTTCGCGTGTACGAGCACTTCGGCTTCGAGTGGCGGCTGCCGCTCTTCGACTCCGAACTGATGGACTTCTGGGCGCGTATTCCGGTGCAGCAGCGCGTGGGCAGAAAGCTGTACTACGAGTTTGCTCGGGCGCGACAGGCGCTGCCGATAACGGACCCGAATACGGATCACGAACCGGGCGTACGATGGCTGATTCGCGGGATAGACCGCGCGGGCCTGCGCCCCGGCGCCAAGCGCGTACAGCGCGCCATTCGCCGTTTGCGCTGGCGGCGCGAGTACACGAGTTCCCCGCTCGCGTGGTTTTCGATTGTCGACAAGAAACTCTTCGAGCGCACCTTTACCGGCGGTGAACTGTTCCATTCCTACATGGCGCTGCGCTATCTCGATCTGGCGCGCTCGGCACACGAACAGGCACGCGGGGCTGCTAACAGGCGCGAACCCTCACAGTTTTCGGCAGGGGATCGCACGGCCTCCTGAGCCTCAGCGCGACGGCCGGGTTTGCCGGATTCCGAGACGACGCTGGAGCCAGTGGCGAAGCGCTGGGCGCTTGTCCTCGGTAACAACTGAGAGAGCGAACACGGTCACCAGCGTCAGCAGAACAATCAATGCGAGACTCGCGCGCGACGCAGGATTGTGCGCCGTGAGCGCCGCGAAAAAAATCAGCAGCGGCGCGTGATAGAGATATAGGGAGAACGTGTGCGCAGCGGTCATCCTCGCAAGCTTGGCGGTCCGGGGGATTCGTGAGACTGCCGGAGCGAGCGAATCAATGAACAGCAGGACCAGGCCAAAACTCACGGCGAGGTAAAGGTCGGCGAGAATATATTGATCGCCTCCGATGAAAATTCGGACGCCGAAGAATTCAGCGTACCCGGACGCATTGACCCACCGGTTAGCGAACGTCGCCGCGATCGAATCTACCGGGTTTCCGGATATCAGGATAAATGCAAAATTGGAGGCTGCCAGCAAGAGCAGAATGGCTCCGGGAACGCCACGGCCTGAAACGCGCTTCGCCAACTTGTAGCAGATCAGCCCCGTTATCCAGACCACGGACATCAGCAGGATCCGCGGACCGGCGACGATCGCGGCCAGCGCGGCTAGCGAGAAGCGTCGGGTCGGATTTGGATCGAAGGCGAAGATTCCGAAAAGGACGTAGTACCAGACTTCGTAGCACAGCGACCAGTACGGGCCGTTGGAAAGCGGCGTGACCGTGAAATTCCACGACTGGTTCAGGAACGCCGCGGACATCAGCAGTCTTATCACGGCATGACTATGATTGGCTTCGACATACCACCTGGGATCGATGCGCATGCCTATCGGGTCCAGGAAGGCTGTAAGCAGGAGCGCAGGGATCGCTACCGAGTAGATTCGCGAAGTGCGAGCGGCCAGATACGATTTCCAGGTCTGCTCCGATGTCTCGGCCACGTAGGCTATGACGAAGCCGGAAATTACAAAAAAGATCACAACCGCCTTGCGGGCATCAATATAGATGTGAGGGGTCAGGTATTCAGGGCTGAAGGCGTGGTGGAGCAGAACTGCAAACGCGGCGCTAAAGCGGCTGATGTCGAGAAAAAATGACCGCGTGGACGTCATCGCGCGCCGCGACATGCTGAAGCGCGCGTGTAGCATTCGAGCCAACGCGGCGCGATCAGCATCCCCGGAGGTCCGGACACATGAGGGCCCGTTCGACGAATTCCTGAATGACGAGCGCCGGTCGTTCGCGTTCGATCAGCGCACGATCCAGCTTCGTGCCGTCGACCAGGACAAAGCGGCTGAAATGCTCGGCTAGGAACGGCGCGAGGGCGGCGTTGAAGGAATCCTGGTTCATCACGACTCTTGGCCCGCCGCACCCGCTGCACTCCATCACGATCACATCACCCGACTGGCCCGGGTCCCCGGCCACTTCGCGCGCCCGCCGGGGCGATGATGGGACAAGGTCGATCTGCTCCTCGTGGAATCGATCCTCGAGCGCGAGGATTCGCGCCAAATCGCCTCCACTTGCGACGCGGACCTTCAGCAAGCCCGCTCTCGGCTGTGCATCGAGGTCCGGAAACCATGGGTGGAGGCGGGCGAGGATTTCGCCGTAGGCGACTGCCGCTCCGGCGTCGTTCCAGTGCGTATCGGTCTGGTGATAGAGGCGACCCGTCGGCTTGGCCTTCCTGAGCGCTGGTCGCAGGTCAAGCACCTCTACGCTCGAGTGCGCGCGCAAGTCGGCGAGGAGTTGATCCAGCCGGGTCTGAGCCCGGACCGGTCGCAGCGCGGGCGGCATGTACTCCGGATAGATCGTCTCCTTGTTGGGAGCTACGACGACGAGGTAGCGGATGCCTCGCTCGGCGAGCCATGCACGACGACTTTCCAGATCCTCTCGCCACTGCGCTAGCCCCGCGGCGTCGAATGGCTTGACCGCCCGGAAGTAGTCGACGGACTTCTCGCCTGCATAGAACAGGTAGCCGTCCTTGCCGACCAGGGCCTTGGGTGACGGCGATACGCCCAACTTGAGTTGTGCGATGCTGTTCCAGCGAATCAGGTACCAACGAAACGCGAAGGAGTCGTTCCAGAAACGCTCGAAACGTTGCGGAAAACTCACGATGGAATAACCCCAACCCGGATGCCCGAGCTCGATGGTCGGGAACGGTGCCGGACGCCGGTTTTCGGTCAGGGCGAAGGCACCTTCCCTGGGCAGGATCTTTCCGGCGAGAGGCAGGCTGATCACGACGATGAACATCGCAATGATGATGCCCTCGGTGACCGGGCGTGCTTGGGAGGACGATGTCATCGATCAGAAGCGGAAGTAGATGAACGGGTTGTACGTTCCGGCGGCCAGCAGCATGATCGAGGCCATCAGGATCGAAGCGAGCGCCGTCACCTCGATCACGCTCGTCCCCACCGATACTCCCCGGCCTGCTGAGCGCTCGCACCATTGCTTGATCGCCGCCAGTATCGGCGTCGAGGCGACGACCCCGACGGCCATTGCCAGCATCCGCTCGGGGTCGACGAACAGCGCAAGTGGTTGCTCGCCACCGTTGGCACCCGAGTAACCCGCCATGACCTTGAGAAAACTCCAGGCATCCGGAAGGGTTGCCGCCCTGAAGAACACCCAACTTACCAGAACGACCAGAAGCAGGTAGAGGTGACGCAGCGGCGCCCACCATGAGCCCATCCATTGGCTCAAACCCATGCGCTCGACAACGAGGAAGGCGCCAAAGTATAGGCCCCAGATCACGAAATTGAGGCTCGCGCCATGCCACAGCCCGCACAGGAAGAAGACGATGATCAGATTCGTGTAGACGCGCCAGGGCGGCACCCGATTGCCTCCTAGTGGAATGTAAAGATAGTCCCGGAACCAGGTCGAAAGCGAAATGTGCCACCGTCGCCAGAACTCGGTGACGCTCTGGGAGATGTAGGGATAGTTGAAGTTCTCGAGGAAGCGGAAGCCGAACATCAGCCCAAGGCCGATGGCCATGTCGGAGTAGCCTGAAAAATCGAAGTAGATCTGAAGGGTATAGCAGAAGACTCCGAGCCATGCGACACCTGTCGTCAACTGATCGGCCGGCAGGCTGAAGATCAGATCGGCGGGCACGGCCAGCGTGTTCGCGATGAGCACCTTCTTGCCCAGCCCCACGACGAATCGCTCGATACCGCGAGCGAACATGCTGCGGGTGATCGTGCGAGCGCCGAGTTGCGGGGCGATGTCGTGGTAGCGAATGATCGGACCGGCGATCAGCTGCGAGAAAAGCGAGATGTACAACGCCATGTCGAACGGATTGCGCTGCGCCGGTGCATCGCGCCGGTACACGTCGATGATGTACGAGAGGGCGTGAAAGGTGAAGAAGGAGATTCCGATCGGCAGTGCGATGGGTGGGATCGTGAACGGCGGCAAGGCAAACGCCTGAATGGCCTGATTGAGGCCGTAGGCGACGAAATTGGCGTACTTGAAAACCGCGAGCATCCCGATGTTGATGACCACAGCGGCGATCAGTGCGAAGCGAGCCTGAGGGGTACCGTGAGCCCGATCGATCCACAGCGCCAGGAAAAAATTGCTGACGATGGAGGCGAGCATGACGATCAGGAACTTGGGCTCGCCCCAGCCGTAAAAGACGAGGCTGGTCGTCAGCAGCCAGAAGTTCCGCACGCGCCCGGGCAGCATGAAGTACACGCCGAGCGTGATCGGCAGGAACAGGAACAGGAAGATGGGTGAGCTGAAGACCATTGATGGGCACCCAGGCGCTACTCGACCCGGACGGTCCAGCGGACCCCGGTTGCGCGCTTGAGACGGAGCAGCCCCTTGCGCACGGAGGCCGGCAGCAAAGTGGCGGCCAGCGCCAGCGCGGTCGTCAGTTTGGACCGATCGCGAAAGCTCGCCAGAAAGTGCTGGCGTGCCGTCCGGGTATCGCCGTCATGAAGGGCGCCCATTCCGAGCTGGTAGTACGAGACTGGGCGCTCCCTGCGGAAATAGTCGGCGGTGCCCGCGGGGAACAGCTCGGGCCGCGCCGCCGCCTTTTCCCCGATACGGATCCGCTCATGGATGAGCTTCGACGATTTGAACGATGCGTTTCCCTCCCACACGAGGGAGATCACCAGGCACTCCTGGATGGCGATTCCCCGCCAGCGATGCAGTAGGCGCATCCAGCATTCGGCGTCGTCGGCAAGTCGGAAGGCCTCATCGAAGCCGCCGATTTCCTCGATCGCCTGCCGTCGCAGAAGCACCGTCGACGGCGAAATGAAATTGAAACGCACCATTGCCAAGCCAAGCGCCTCCGGCAGCAGGAACGCGGAATTTCCGAGCGCATCCCGCTTCAGGGCGGCGTAAGGCGGCGTCGCGAGCAGGAACCCGTCTTCCACGACCGTGCCGTCACTTTCGCGCAGCAGCATGTCGGTGAACACGATACCGACGTCCGGATGGGCCTCGATGAGCTCGAGCTGACGCGAAAGCTTGCCGGGTCGCCAGATGTCGTCCTGGTCCAGCAGCGCGATGTAAGGCGCCTTCACCGCGGCGAGCCCCGTGTTGCGGGCGCCGGACACGCCACGATTCGCCTGCGTGATCACCTCGATGTCGGGACCGTACGAACGCGCGATGGCCACCGTATCGTCGGTCGATCCGTCGTCGACAACGATAACGCGCAGCGCCACGTTCTGGGCAAGGGCACTGTCCAGCGCTTTCCTGATGAGCGTGCTGCCGTTGTAGGCAGGCAGGATGACGTCGACCAGCGCCTCACCGTTCGCACGCGTGGCCGCCGTCACGGACCGTCTCCGCGCACCGCTGCGTGGCGGCCGGCTTGTCTGGCGAGCACCTCGCGATACGCCTCGACTCGCTGGGCAGCGATTACAGAAGCAGCGCACGCGCTTTCCACGGCCCTTCGCGCTTGTGTGCCCATTTCATCGCGTGCGGCCTCGGACATGTCGAGCAAGGTGCAGATCGCGTCCCCCAAGGCTGTCGCGTTGTCGGGAGGCACGACGAGCCCGGTCCGCCCGGACACGATGAGTTCGGCGGCTCCGACCGCGCTCGTCACGATGCTGGGCCGTGCACAGGCCATCGCCTCAAGGACGACGTTGCCGTACGCCTCGTGAAACGAGGGTAGGACCAGCGCGGTGCAGTTCTGGTAATGCGCGACGAGTTCGCGCTGAGGCATGGGGTCGAAGAAGGTCACGTGGGTGAGCACACCGGACCGCGATAGCGTGTCCTCGAGCAGGCGCCGCATTGAACCGCCACCGGGAGCGGAGTTGGTGTCGTTGCCGATGAACTCGAACCGGACGGTGGGATGCCGGGCAACGACCTGCGGGATCGCTGCCGCGAGCAGAGTGACTCCCTTGAGCCACTGGAGATGCCCCGCGAAGAGTACGGTTGGGTGTGCGCGATATGCCCCGGGTCTTGCGGGACGAAACTGTTCGACGTCCAGCGGGTTACGAATGATCCGGATGCGTTTGGGATCCAGCGACCACTCCTTGGTCATGAGCTCGGCGAAGCGGCTAGTCGCCGCTACGACCAGCGATGCCCGCATTGCGGGCCGGCGCTCGAGCCAATCCTCGACGCGGGCGCGCACTTTGGGCACGCGGCGGCCATCCCATTTCTGCACGATGCTGGCGGGGCCGTGAAGATGGACTTCAAAGGGTGTGAGGGGAGTGATGGAGAAGCGGAAGCCCTCGGCATAACCGTCCGGAAACCGGACGAGGTCGAACGGCTGCTCGCGATGGAGCGATTGGAGCGCGTTCCAGACCGCAAACGAGCGTCGAATCCACGGGACGGGGACCCATCTTCCGAGCTTCCATAGCCGCCGCGAGCGACACCGCAACGCATATATGCTGACGGCTCCATCCTTGTAGTGCTGCGTCGGGCCGTCGGTCTCGGTGAGGACGAGCACCTGATGCCCGAGCCCGGCGATGCCGCGCGCGAGCCCGTAGGCATGCGCGCCAATGCCGCCGATCCCCTCACGCTCGTTGGCGGTCGTAGGATAGTCGGCGGAGACGAAGCAAAGGCGGAGCGGTCGTTCGGTCGCGCGCGATAGCACACCGCCGGCGTCCTGCACTCTGGCCAACTCAGTCGGTCAATGCGGACGATGCGCCCAGGGACACCGAGCCCGCGCATGCCTTCGCCCTGTTCACCGCAGACAGCGAAGGTTGTGTGCAGTGGCGCATCTTATTTCTTCACCGCATCGTCGCGTTGATCGTCGCCCTTGGACGTCGGCGTCCCGGGAGTCGGATCGGGCAACGCCTTCCATTTTCCAACGCGTTCGAGCTTGTTGCGCAGCCCCGGCAGCGAAGCCCCAAGAGCGTAGGCGCGCTGGGCGTGCTCGTTTGCCAGGTCATATTGCTTGGTTTCGAGATATGCGAGGCCGAGATCGTAGTGTGTGGTCTTCGAGTTCGGTTCGATCGCCAAGGCCCGCTCGAAGCTCTTGATCGACTGCGGGTACTGGTTCTTCCGATACAGATAGACTCCCTGAATCACATAGGTAGCCGCAATATTCGGATTGATCGCTATCGCCCTGTCCAAGTAGTCGTCGACCCTGCATTGCAGCGACTTCCATTGCTCGCAGAGGTCGACCATCAGAGGCAGTGCCCTGGGATGGTTCGGGAATATGTTCAGTATGAATATGAAATCAGCGGCAGCCTGTGCATATTCGTGCTTGCGCAGATGCTCCTCGCCAGGGCCGAGGTGGTATTGCTCGACGGCTATTTCGCGCCCTGATCCGCTGGCACGCGTTTTGTAGTAGTCGTTGGCCTTGTTGTAATCCGTCTCTTGCGCTGTTGCGATAGTCGTGAAAGCGGCGAGGATGCCCGCAAGCAAGCTGCCGAGCGCCAAAACATATGCGCGAGGCGGTGGCGCATGTATGGATCGGTCGGCTCTCATGGCAGATGCGTTACATAGTACCTTTACAACGCGGTGCCGGCGGCATCTTAGCATGAACCGATACGACATTGACCGGGACGAGGCGCAGGCTGAAGAACTCACGTGGTGCCTCTGCCACGCGTTCGTGCGCGCCAGGGTACCGGTGTGTCTCTCGAAGCGCACCACATCGTGCACGGCGCGTGATGGCACGCAAAGTCGGCTACAGGTAGTACAGGGTGGACCTGAGATTCCCGGCCGCCAAAATCGCTTGCCGCGTGCGCCCGCTCAGCTCGCGCTTCTCGATCCCGATCCCCTTTGATGCAAGCAGCTGCTCGACGAATTCGATGGTCTGCATTTCACCCGGTCGATTGCAGTCATCGAACACGATCACGAAGTCCTCGCGCGGGTTGGCCCGGATGATTTCGACGCAGCCGAATCTGGAGTACTGGGGGGTCCCACGCGGACCATCGACCAGCATCAGGTCGAATTCGACGCGCGCAGCCCCGGAGTAGGCACGGCAAATAACGCCTTCGATCGTCCTCTTCTCGAGCGGGCACAGGCGGTAGTCGCAGCGAGATACCTGCTTCGAGACCGCCGCATGCCACGTCGGATCGTCTTCATAGCACACATGGTGCGCGGTATCGGAGTGCAGGCGGTCGATGAGAATCGTGCTCTGCCCAGAGCCAAATTCCACGATCGAATCGATCCTGTTTTCCGTCAGCAGTCGGAAGAGCAGGTACATCAGGCTGTAGCTCGCCGCACCGCCGACCGGATAGAAGTCGTTCCGGATCTTCCAGTTCAGGCATTGCTGCCTGAAGATCTCCTGGAAGATCTGCTCACTGGCAAGGTCCTCGACCTGCCTGACGATATGCCAGTTGACAAAGTTGATAAGTCGCTGCTTGATGATCTCGGTGATCACGGTCTAGGAGCTCCGGCTTATCGCGTACTGCAGTCAGGCCTGCTCGTTGGAGCGGACTCAATTCCAGATCGGTTCCTCCCACCGTTTGGCTTGGATTTTCAGCGTCAGTCTACGCTTGTCCAGCGTCACCGCGGCGCGCGCGGATCATCATAGCGTTTCGATCGGGCGGCCCTCGAGCGCAAAGGCATAGACCGCTATCCGGTGCGCCGGGCGTCGACTTCCCAGCGATGTGGGAAAATAAAGTGGCCACTGACCTCTCGCGATGCCACGCTGGGGCCTTCGACCATGAAGGTCGCCGCCCTCGGCCGCATGTCCAGGTAGCGCTGGATGCGGCTGTCGTGGATAGCAATAGTAACCCCATAGCTGCCGCGCGTGAATAGAACGGGCGAGAGGATAAGCCGGACAACGCCCGTCCCCGTTGACCCATCGAGCGTGATGTCATCGAGCCGGGACGTCAGCCCGCCCAGCGGGAAGTCCCGGACATCGTGAAAAGTCAGCGCCACTACCGGGTCTTCGATGGGGCGCGTCACGGTGTAGGCAACCTCTACCGAGGCCGGCTCGCCGTAGACCAGCGATCCGAGCGTATCGCCGTTGGCATCGCGCACCGTGACACTGGTGATCCGAATCGGACTGTCGGACATGGCCGACTCGTCGAGCGCAGGCGCGTTGCTGCCTCCGTGCTCATGCACCGTGCGCAAGTAACGCTCGACCGTGTCTTCAGGATCGCCGAAACCCTTGAGCGTACCGTGATCGATCCATAGCACGCGCGAGGAGTGCTGGAGGATGCTCGGCATGGCATGCGACACGAGGATGATCGTCTTGTCCTGCTCTTTGAGCTCCGCAATCTTGTTCAGACACTTTGCCTGGAAGGCCGTGTCGCCGACGGCCAGCACCTCGTCGACGAGCAGGATATCCGGCTCGATATGGGCGGCCACCGCGAAGCCAAGACGAACCATCATTCCCGAGGAATAGAACTTGAGCGCCGTATCGATGAAGTTCTCGACCTCCGAAAATGCCACGATCTGATCGAACTTGGCATCGATCTCACGCTTGCGCATCCCCATGATCGCGCCATTGAGGTACACATTCTCCCGACCCGTGAGATCGGGATGAAATCCCGCCCCGACCTCGATGAGCGCACCGACCCTGCCCTTGACGGCATAGGATCCGGAGGTCGGGACGGTGACGCGGGATAGTATCTTCAGGATCGTGCTCTTGCCGGCACCGTTGGCGCCGATTAGGCCGATGGTCTCGCCCCGCATGATCTCGAAGCTCACGTCCTGCAGCGCCCAGAAGATGTTGGCTTCGCCGGACTTCCTGAGCAGCGCCCGGCGAGTGAGGCGGGCGATCTCGTCACGGATCGAGAGATAGAAGCCATGTCGCAGCCGATACTTTTTCGAAACTGCGTCGAATCTCAGCGCGATGTCATTCATCAGATCACGTCGGCAAAGGTGCGTTCGGCGCGTTTGAAGAAAAGGTAGGCGGCGGCGGCCGCAGCAAGGGCGACCACGAGGGCGATCCCAAGATAGGCAAAGTCCGGGTGGGAGGCATGCAGCAACGCGCGTCGGTAGCCGTCGACGATGCCGGCCATTGGATTGAGCATGTAGATGGGGAGGAGCCACGCGGGCACGCTGCTGAGCGGATAGGCGATCGGCGTGGCAAACATCCAGAGCTGAATCAACAGCGGCAAGGCATGGCCGATGTCGCGGAAATAAACGTGCACTGCGGACGTGGTCAATATCACGGCCAGTGTGAATAGCACCTGAATTGCGAGAAGGGGAATCACCCATAGAAACGCCCAGGTGAATGCTATGTGGTAGTAGATGAACATGCCTGCCAGCACGACCGCCGCGATCATCAGATCCATGAACGCCGAGATCATTACCGCAAGCAGCAGCGTCTCGCGCGGAAAGTAGATCTTCCGAACCAGGGCGGCATTGGCGGTCATGGCGATCGTTCCCTGCGAGACCGATGAAGCGAAGAACGCCCAGAATATGAGCGCGCTATAGGAGAAAATCGGGTAGGGAATCCCGTCGCTCTCGATGCGCGCGAACGTCGAGAAGACGAGCGTGAAGACGACCATGAGCGACAGCGGTTGAATGATCGCCCAGGCAACTCCGAAGATCGTCTGCTTGTACTTTGCCCGGATGTCGCGCCGCGCGAAACTCAGGATCAGGTGCGCGTGCGCTACGAGCTCTTTGAAGTGATTCATTCTTGGATCTGGATACTTCTCGACATCGCCTGGCGCATCGGTCGCTCAGGCCACACGTCTCGTTGGGCCAGGCCGCGCGGTGGCTGGGTCACCCGAAAAAAAGGGCGACGCCCTGCAATCGTTGTCCGGACCGTTTTATACAGGATGTCAGGTCGTTTCTCCAAGGCATTTCTGATTCTGCGGCCTGAAGAGTACAAGAACCCGCCGTCGCCTGGCACTGAACGCCCGTGCTAGGCGCCGCGGCCCAACGAGACGACGTCTATGCTGCCCGGCGTCGCCCAAGGAACTGTTTCAGCTTTCGGAGCAAAGGGAGCGAAGCCAACAGCACTCGCCCCAGGAGAGACCCTGGAGCAATCAGAAGGGAAGCAATCGCTGCGCGGCCATCCCATACTCGATTCATCAGCGGATGGTCGGGGGCCGCGATGGAATCCATCCACTCGATCCCCGGCATTGCGTGGAGCCGACGGATATTTTCCAGCTCCAGGAGCACACCTGGCGAGAACTTGAGCAGGTTTTCGTCGTACGCGATCTTGAACGCGTAGGAGCCTGGCGGGGCCAGAAGACTGACCCTCATCGCAATCGCCCTGCCATCAAGACGTAGCGCCAGCATCATCAGGCGGCCTTGATTGGCGGCTTCTTTGACCACTTCACTGAACCACCTGCGGTGCTGGTCTATGCAGCCGAAGGCAGTTCCCTCCCTGCCTTTCCAGCCGCTCATCTCCAGCGTGATGAATTCTTCGAGCCAGGTCTGCGTTTGTTGCGGGGAGGCGAGCGAATCGAAGGTGAGCGTCCCTTTTTCCGACAAGCGCCGCTCCTGTCGCCTCCATTCATGACGGTGATGTGACGTGCTGATGGACTGTATGTAGGTATCGGCGTCGGCCTTCGGCTCGAACATCGCCCGAACCCACGTATCGGCAATCCAGCGCTTGCGGCCATCCTGCGTCAGCGTTTCGGTCAGTATGCGGAAAAAGGGGCTCTCAACGCGGAGGTCGGGAAAGTGGATGATGGTCTGCGGCGGCCGCTCAGTTCTCACCCAATCGAGGAATGCACGAATGCACGCGGCTGCACAGTCCCGGCGTACCAGCGGTGCGGACCCGACCGAATAAATGTGATTCCACAGGCACACAACTCGAATCGGAAGGTTGCGAAACCGCGCCCGCTCTTCGATATGAAATACCCCGCAGAGCACGTCGCGTGATGACAATGCTACATCGACAGCAAAAACCATCGCGACCCGCACCGCTTCACCGGGGAGGTTGTAGCGCAATGCCGGAATCAGCATCCACGGCTCGGCATCCGGACTCGCCTCCAGAGCGTTTGCCGCGAGTGCCTCCCAATCGGGTCTTAGCGCCTCGAGTTCCCGCCAATCCGCCAGGACCCGTACTTCGAAGCGAGTCCTTGCGCCAATGGCTGGTCGCGGGGTATCAATGCCGGGTCGCGCCGCTTCTGCGCCGCTGCTTGTTTGTTCGGTCACGTGGCGCCGATCATGTCACCAAGATCTGCGCCATCGTACCCAAACGAGTGCGTCTTCGTAAGGCGGCGTAGCAGGGTTCCATGGGGTCCGAGTGGGACGACGTCAAGTACTGTCAATGTGTAGCCTCCAGCATCGAAGCGGGCTCGAGAATTGGGGGTGCCGCACCCCAATCGCGCTGTCATTCGCGGAAGGAAGGCGTACGTAGTAAGATCTCCGGGTTTGGTCCCGCGACCATGGAACGCCACGCCGCGGCAAATTGGACGGCGGCTCGCTGGGGCTCACATGGCCTCACATGGCATTACGCGGTTAGCTCGAAACGCGGAATACGCGGTGACGCGGATCCTCGGAAGTTGCGACGACAATGTTTCCATTAAGAGATATAGCGCTCACAGTCTTCATCCTCGGCATGCTGCCCGCGGTCCTCTCCCGCCCGGAATGGGGAATCCTGCTTTGGACGTGGATCGGGCTGATGAATCCCCACAAGCTTTCGTGGGGTTTCGCCTACAACTTCCCGTTTGCGATGATCGTCGGCATTGCGACGATAGTGTCAATCCTGTTGTCAAAGGAGCCGAAGCGCCTGCCGCTTTCACCGCCTGTAGTTGTGCTGCTCCTGTTCGTGATCTGGATGACGTTCACGACGATTGTGAGTCTGTTTCCCGATGAAGCGTGGCCCAAGTTGGACAGGGTGCTGAAAATACAGCTTTTTATCATCCTTACCTTGATTGTGATGCAAACAGAACAGCGACTGCGCGCCCTGGTGGTGGTCGCGACACTCTCGATCGCCTACTTCGGGGTGAAGGGCGGGGTATTCACGATCATGCACGGCGGGGGTGGGATGGTGCTTGGCCCGGACGGCGGATTCATTTCCGGAAACACGGAGATCGCGCTTGCGCTTACGGTGACGTTGCCACTCATGCGCTGGCTGCAGCTTCAGACCGAGAAGCGCTGGCTCAGAAACGCGATCACGGTTGCGATGATTCTCATCGCGGTATCAATTCTGGGCTCGTATTCACGCGGTGGCCTACTGGCGCTATGTGCGATGGGAGTGTTTCTCTGGCTCAAGAGCCGCAAGAAAATCGGGCTTGGTTTCCTGATGGTATTGCTTATACCGGCGTTCATGAGTCTCATGCCGGAGGAGTGGTATGAAAAAATGCATTCCATCGAGTCGTATCAGGAGAACAGCTCGGCAATGGGTCGTATCGGAGCGTGGAAGTTCGCGTGGAATCTTGCCCTGGATCGGCCGCTACGCGGCGGCGGGTTCGAGGCGTTTCAGGATGAGGCTTATGCAAAGTATGCGCCTGACAATCCACGGGTCCTGGACGCTCACAGTATCTGGTTCCAGGTTCTCGGAGAGCAAGGGTTCGTCGGGCTCGGGCTTTTCATATTGCTGTGGATCCTCGCCTGGCGCACAGGAACGCGCGTCATACGAATGTGTCGCGGTCGCGCCGACCTTCGCTGGGCCTCCGACCTGGCTGCGATGATCCAGGTCTCTTTCGTCGGATATTGGGTGGGTGGAAGTTTCCTGGGGCTGGCCTATTGGGATTACCCCTACATCCTCGTGATAGCCTTGGTGTTGACGCGAATTGTGGTTACGAGCCGCATCGAGCAAGTCTCGACCGAGGCGAAGGGACCGCCCAGCGTTGAACGGACAGGCTTGCAAGCACCTGCTTGATGTAGCGCGTTGCAGCGTTGTGGGAGTCACCTTTGGACCCGGAGTTCGAGGATCAGTGGCGGACGAGGTTCGAGGAATTCGCCGAGCTGCGCGATGATGATGCCGGGATTGCCGGCTGGAGCACTACGGGTCTGGACGCGCGGGTTCGGCGCTTCCTGGGCCTATGGAAAGCCCGCTCACCGGGGCAACGCTGGTTGGATGCAGGTTGCGGCGCCGGTACGTATACGCGCATCCTTTCGAGGCACGGTCTGCAGGTCGTCGGCGCAGATTACTCCCTGCCGACGCTGCGCAAGACCGTCTCCCGCGATCTCGACCCTGCGGTCTTCGTCGTCGCGGACGTCCGGCGACTTCCTTTTCGCGGTGAACAGTTTGACGGCGCCCTTTGCTTCGGCGTCACTCAGGCGCTCGCGGACAGCCGGGCCGCGATAGTCGAACTCGCCAGGCAATTGCGCCCGGGGGGCGAGCTCTGGTGCGACGCGCTAAACAGCTGGTGCCTGGTCCATGTCTACGAGCGCGTCGTACGCCGGCTCCGCCGCCGGCCGATTCATCTGCGACACGAGTCTCCGCGGCGAATCAAGCGCGTCTTCAGGGAAGCCGGCTTGATCGATGTCCGACTGCACTGGATGCCCATCGTACCGAGCCGCTCTTACGGCCTGCAGCGGGTGATCGAGGGCAGGGCGGCAGGTTGGGCACTGAGCAATGTGCCAATGCTGGCGATGTTGGTTTCGCACGCGTACATCGTTCAAGCGAGGAAGCCGTCGTAGCCTGCGCAGGGAGGGCCTTGCCTCGGATTCGGCGGCCGCGCAATTGCGATGCAGCGACAGCGTGCGTCGGCTTTCAAGTGTGGTCCACGTGCTTCTGAAACCACAGTTCCAGCATCACCAGGATCCAAAGCATGGTCCCGTAGTAGGCTGCATGCTCGTGGACCTGCACGCCTTGCAGACCCTCGAGAAACCTTCGCTTGAAGATGTGCCGTTTCTCCAGGCTGGCCAACGCGTCTCTCGACAGCGAGCGCAGGGGTTCGTAGCTGGTCAGCCAGACACCGGCCGGCAGACCGAAACCGTGCTTTTGCTTGGCAATGATTGCTGGGGGCAGGAAGTCTCGCAGCGCTCTCTTGAAGAAATAGCGCAATGTCGTCCGCCGCACCTTGAGTTCCGGCGGAAGCGTTGCCGAGAACGAGACGACCGCATCGTGTAGCAGTGGAAATGCTACGTCGACGCCCGCCCGATCGCACATCCGGGTTACCTTGGGCAGATCGTTGTCGGCGAGAGTGAACTTCAAGTCCAGCGCGAGCATTCGGTTGACGAGGCTGCTCGCATGCGCGGAGTCATAGGCCGCGGACAGCATCTCGAGCGGCTGATGTCGGTCCACCGCGGCGAGGAACTCGTCGTTGAAAACGTTCTCCGGGCCGAGACGCTCCAAGAGGTTGTAGGTCTCATAGCGGGCCGGCATGGGCAACCGCGCCTGGTCCACGTAGCTCCGTCCCTTGCGCAGCAGCGGTATCGCCCCGGCGATTCTCGTGTGCAGGATCGGCTCGACCAGAAGTGTCCGAAGCAACGACGGCACCCGTTCGTAGAGCGCCAGCTGATACTGGCGCGCGTAACGTGAGTTGCCGCCGAACAGCTCGTCGCCTCCGTCACCCGCCAGCATCCGCGTCACTCCCGAAGCGTTGGCCAGCTTCGCGCAGTAGTAGGCCGGCACGGCTGACGCATTGCCGAATGGCTGGTCGTACTCGGCCGCGACCAAGGGAAGCGCGGCAACGACGTCAGCAGGCGTGACGTAGTATTCGTGGTGCTCGGTCTTGAAGTGTCGCGCGGCGATGCGGGCGTACTCCATCTCGTCGTAGCCGGCCGCGTCGAAGCCGATCGAGTAGCTTCCGACGGCATTGGCGGAGAGTTTCGAAAGCACGCCGGTGATCGTCGAGCTGTCGGTGCCTCCGCTGAGGAACGTGCCGCACGCCTGCCCGGATGACAAGCTTTCGACACCGGTATTCAGCGCCGAAAGAAACTCGTTCTCCAGGTCCGTCATCCTCGAGCTACGGTCTTCGACGAACTCGATCGCCCAGTACCGTTTGACGGCGATGTTCCCCGCCTGCACGAGAGCGCAGTGGCCAGGAAGAAGCCGCGAGACACCCTCATAAACGGTACCGGGGCCGGGCACCATGTGAAAATAAACGTAGTTGTACAGCGCCTGCGCGTCGATCCGCCGCTTGACGATCGGGTGGGCCGCCAGCGCGTCGAGGTTCGCGGCGAAAGCCAGCACGCCGTTATCGAAGCAATAGACCAGGTTGCGAATGCCCGAGCGATCCACTGCGAGCAGCGTACGCTGCCGATCGAGATCGACGATGGCCAATGCAAAATCGCCGCCGAGCTCGGCGAGGCTATCTGGACCACGCTCGGAATACGCAGTCGCCAGGCGCCGGCAAAGTTCGGCAACCGGCAGTACGCGCGCGCCACCGTCGCGCCAGTAGCCGTGACCGTGGAAAGCGACCTTGATCGGCCCGAACGCGAAGGTGCCGATGGTATCGGCGGCACCCACCGCCGCGATGCCGAATTCGCGGCCGGTGGTGCTGGAGGTGGCAGGCTCTCCGCCCCAGGTAATGCGTTCGCGCATTGTGCCGATCAATGCGTCCGCATTTGATTCGCAAACGCCGAACCACCCGCAGATGCCGGTCATGCCCGCTCAGCCGTGACCATCGGCGATTCACCAATTCGTACGGCCGCAGCTTCCATTGTTGCCCGCTCGTGCGAGGCCCGCGTCATCTCGAGGCACTTGGTGCGGGGACGGCGCTCAGTCACCGACATCCTCAGGCTCGCGGAGCGGCGCTCGCTGAATTCGGTCGCGAAGCCTTCGTGCCGCGGGCTTCAGGGTCGTTTCCCACGTTGCCAGGCAGCGCCCCGAAAGCGAGCGCCCGTAAACTGTCAGTTCCTCGACCGGCTCGGCCTGCTCGGTCCAGCGGTGCTTGTAGGCGTTGCCGCCGGGACCCATGTAGTAACGTTCGATTTCGGCGCCGAAGAGCCGCTGCAAGAGGTACCGATTCAGGTATGTCCCCGGAGAGACTTCCTCAAACTGTGCGTCGAAATCCGATCGCAACGCGTATACGCAACCGTCTGCTACGAGCTGGTACTCCATCGCGACCGGACGATCGTTCACACAGAGCGTCCAGATGGAAAGCCACTTGCATCGATGGGCGAGATGCGAAAGGCGGCGAATGAAGGCCTGAGGGCCCGGATTGTCGAGCGAGTTGCCTGTGCGCGTCTTCCAACTTTTCCCCGATACGCCGATTGAGCGGTCCACAAAACGCTCGAGGTCGACCGAGTCGCCGGTCCCCGGTGCAAGGTGGTCGATGCGTACATCGCCCGCCTTGCCGAGTCGGTTGGCCGCCAGATTGTTTGCCTTTTTCAGTCGCCGGCTGCGGGTCGCGTAGTAGGCTTCCCACGTCGAATCGAGCGCGATGAACAGGTTGCCCGCGACCCCTTGGACGTGCGCCGCAAATCCAGCATCGGCAAGTGCGGCGCGAAAGGGGCCGGAGGCAACACTGTCCGGCGCCAGATAATTGAGCCGCACCACATCCCACTCGCTTTGTCTTCGCTCGAGCTCATGGGCAAACGCGCGAGCTGCGGTGGCTGCGTTGGCTGGATCAACGATCAAGTCGCAGGCCTGCGTGTCCGGCACAGTGAGAAACGATAGCTCGCGCAATCGTATCCCTGATCTCGATGTCTCATGGAGAACCAGCGGGAGCACGGCGGTAAGGCTCTGGTTGTCAAACAGGCACAACAGGTACAGCCGTGCCGATTGCCGCCGCCATTGCCACGCCGCATCGAACCACTCGTGGGACAGAAATACTCTTGTGTTTCGGTTCGAAGCCGCCACGGCATTCCAGGGTGCATGAAGCGCCATGAAGTCGGCAGCGTTCGCGATGACCCGTACCGCGGACGAATTCGTTGCCGAGGCCTGGGCCTTCGCGTGCCCCACAGATGCCGCGCCGCGCAATGGTCGAACTGCCATTCGTTCTCCGTCGCGGAAAATCCTCTGCGCCGGACGTCATTGCTTCAGGATCTCGTCCCTGCGGTCATCCGCTCCCAGTTGCTTCGCGATATCGTACCGCGTGGTCTCGACAGTTGTGAGGCACAGATCGCGAGAAATCTTAGCACACCCGCGACTGAGCTACGTTCCCAATACGGGTCGGACAGTGCCATGGCTCCGTCGAAAGGCTCTCGCGATTGTCGGTGCGTTCGGTCGATCGAACCGTTGGTATCATAGGTCCGTCCCGTGTTCTGGGACCGTTTCGGTATCACCCGGTACACCGACCGGCAAAGGCTTTCGTCAACGTACGAAAACCAGCGCCAGACAGACGAATGCTATTCAATTCCTACGCGTTTCTGCTGCTCTTTCTGCCGGTTGTCCTGTGCGGGTATTTCCTCATCGGGCGTCGTCATCAGCGTGCTGCAGCGTTGTTCCTCGCGCTTGCATCCCTGTTCTTTTACGGGTGGTGGAACCCAAAGTACGTTCCATTGCTGCTGATCTCTGTCGCAGTGAACTACGCCGCCGGAACCGTGACGGCGCGCGCGGCGTCGCGGGGGGCGATCAGGACCGCCAAGTGGGCAATGATCGCGGGGATTACCTTCGATCTGATGCTTCTCGGCTACTACAAGTACGCCAATTTCTTCGTCGAGAACGTGGACGCGCTTTCGGGCGCCGGCTGGACCATTGGCACCATCATTCTTCCACTGGGCATTTCGTTTTTCACTTTCACGCAGATCGCTTTCCTCGTAGACACCTACAAGGGGCTCGCGCGCGAGTACAACTTTGTCCACTACGCCTTGTTTGTGACGTATTTTCCTCACCTCATCGCGGGGCCGATCCTGCATCACAAGGAAATGATGCCCCAGTTCGCCGTTGCCGCGAACTACCGGCCGCACGCGATGAACTTCGCCGTCGGATTCACGATCTTTTTTGTCGGACTGTTTAAGAAGGTGGGCGTCGCCGACAACATTGCAACGTATGTGGCTCCGGTCTTCGACGCGGCGGGCAGGGGTGAGGTACTGACGTTTTTTGATGCGTGGGGCGGCGCGCTCAGTTACACGTTGCAGCTCTACTTCGACTTTTCCGGCTACTCGGATATGGCCATCGGACTGTCGCGCCTGTTCGGAATTACGCTTCCGGTGAATTTCAATTCGCCCTACAAGGCAACTAGCATTACCGATTTCTGGCGCCGCTGGCACATCACGTTGTCGCGATTCCTGCGCGACTACCTGTACATCCCGTTGGGAGGAAATCGGCACGGATCGCTGCGGCGCTACCTGAACCTGTTCATCACCATGCTCTTGGGTGGTCTCTGGCATGGTGCGGGGTGGACATTCGTAGTGTGGGGGGGGCTCCACGGCTTCTACCTCGCGGTAAACCACGCGTGGCAGGCGGTACGCAAGCCATGGCAGCGCGCGAATGCTGCGCCTTCGTTCACCGGCCGGATCTTGGGACTGATGCTCACATTCGTATGCGTCGTGGTGGGCTGGGTGTTTTTTCGCGCCGTTTCATTCGACGGTGCACTGCTGCAGCTTCGTGCGATGGCTGGCATGTCGGGCGTCGTGTTGCCGGGTGCGCTAGCCAGCCGGTTGCCGGTCGATCTCGTCGCGTCCATGCGTGCCGTCGGATTCGAATTCGGAGCGATCGGACAGTTCTTCCAGTGGCCGGGACAGGCCTTCTGGATTGCGGTTCCTCTTGCGAGCTGCTGGCTGTTGCCCAATACCCAGCAGGTGCTTGCGGCCTATCGCCCGGTTCTCGAGCCGGTGCAGGCATCGTCGCAATCCATTCGACTTGCGTGGACTCCCAACTTCAGGTGGGCAGCTGCGATCGCGATCATTGCCGTCGTATCGCTGCTGTCGATGAATCGAGTCTCCGAGTTTCTCTACTTTCAGTTCTAAGGAAGCCAATGACCGGATCAGGCGAAGACTTCCCGAAGTACGTCAAAACGTTGTTCGCACTCATTCTGGCAATCTGGATGCCGGTGGGGGTGATCAATCTCGTCGTCGATCCCTACTTCGCGCTGGGATGGAGCCGCGCCTTCGGACTCGAGGACAGTGGCTCGGGCTTCGGTCGCAACACGAGATTTTCGAAGGCGTTCGCTGTTACGCGCATCAAACCCGACGCGGTCGCATTGGGGACATCGCGCGTGGATCACGGCATCGACGTGACCCATCCCGGGTTCTCACGCGACGTGCAGGCGGTGTACAACCTTGGGTTGAGCGGTGGGCACATCGATGAACTGCTTGCTTACCTCGAGCACGCGCAATCGGTCAGGCCGCTGCGTCGCGTGGTTGTCGGACTCGACTTTGGAAGTTTCGGAAAGTTTCGGCGGCAGGAAGCATTCGATCCCGCGATATTGGAAACACCGGAGAGCACGCATGCGATACCGAGGTGGACTGCGCTACTCGCTGCGTATTTTTCGTGGGAGCCTCTGGCTGACAGCATCAGCAAACTTCGGCAACAGACCGCTGCTCCGATGTACGACCTCGAAACGGGAAGGCGAACCGATCGGATCTTTACAGAACGCATTGCCGCTTGCGGAGGAATACGTCAGGCTTTTCTCGCGCGGGAAGCCTCGGACATCCAGGGTGCCATTGCATCCAAGGCAGGCAACGAAAATTCGCCGGCGAGCTCGGCGGATTTCCAGGCATCCCTCGACTCGTTCCGAAAGCTAGTTCGATTTGCCCGCGACAGGCAGATCGATCTCTATCTCTTTATTTCTCCGACGCACGCACGCAGCATGGAGGAGCTGAGGCTGCTGGGCCGATGGGGCGCGTTCGAGGAATGGAAGCGCTCGCTGGTCGCCATTCTCGCGGAAGAGAACGCAAGAAGCCCGTCGCTACCACCGACGCCGCTCTGGGATTTCTCGGGGTACAACAGCGTCACGACGGAACCGGTACCAGCTGCCGACAGCGGCGTGATGCAGATGCGCGGCTACTGGGAGCTATCGCACTACAGGAAGCAGATTGGGGACATGGTTCTGGATCGAATATTCGACCATTCGAAACCGCCGCATCCGATCCCGGAGGATTTCGGACGCCTGTTGACGCCGGACAATATCAACATTCAGCTCCGGGAGACCGAGGACGCCGGAGCACTGTATCGCGCCCGCGAGGGGGCTCAACTGGGCGATCTCGAGCGACTCGTGCAATCGAAGGGACACATTTCACTGCGTCCCGGGTGTGGTTGACGGCAGCTGTGCTGAGTGGCGTGCCGCGAGCCCGCAAGCGTCAGGCACCAACGGTGGCGCGATCAGGCTAGTTACCCCAGGCCTCGACTTCGATAAATCCTAGTTCCCCCACGCTTCGATTTCGGTGATGAGGGGATTGGGATATAGCGAGCCGGTGACGTTGACCCGAATCTGCGTGGTGGTGAATGCGCCGAAGTTGACCGTGCGCTTGACCAGATTGTTGCCGGTGACGGTGGCCAGTATCACCCAACTCGAACCATTCCAGCCCTGGACGGTGAAATCCGTGATGCCGTAGGCACTGAAGGTCAGGGTGTCGGTGGGCTCGACCGGATTGCCGTAGTTGTCCTGCACCGTATAGACCACGACGTGATCGATGGTCTTGCTGCCATTGAAGTTGATTTGCACCCAGGCAGGTGCCGCTGTGCCCGCTGCCCAACCGCCGCCGTTGCCCCAGTTCACACCGGCGCGTTCGTTGTTGTTGACTGCGGCTACCGGGTAGGCAGCACTCAGGGTGCTCGACGCCGATGCTACCGCCCCGACGCTGGCCAGCGCTACGTTGCTGCTAACGACGGCATTGGTGCCCCACGCTTCGATTTCGGTGATGAGGGGATTGGGATATAGCGAGCCGGTGACGTTGACCCGAATCTGCGTGGTGGTGAATGCGCCGAAGTTGACCGTGCGCTTGACCAGATTGTTGCCGGTGACGGTGGCCAGTATCACCCAACTCGAACCATTCCAGCCCTGGACGGTGAAATCCGTGATGCCGTAGGCACTGAAGGTCAGGGTGTCGGTGGGCTCGACCGGATTGCCGTAGTTGTCCTGCACCGTATAGACCACGACGTGATCGATGGTCTTGCTGCCATTGAAGTTGATTTGCACCCAGGCAGGTGCCGCTGTGCCCGCTGCCCAACCGCCGCCGTTGCCCCAGTTCACACCGGCGCGTTCGTTGTTGTTGACTGCGGCTACCGGGTAGGCAGCACTCAGGGTGCTCGACGCCGATGCTACCGCCCCGACGCTGGCCAGCGCTACGTTGCTGCTGCCACCGCTGCCGCCGTTGACGACCTGCGACAGGGCGGGACTGGCAGAGCCGCCGTTGTTGGTATCCCCGCTGTAGGTAGCGACGATGCTGTGGGTGCCAGGCGCCAGGCTGCTGGTGCTGCACGTTGCCGTTCGGGCGTTGGTGGTACCGCCGCTGAAGGCGACGGTGGCGCACAGCGTGCTCGCGCCATCGCTGAAGCTGACACTGCCGGTCGGCGCGGTACCGCTCACCGTCGCGGTGAAGGTGACGTTGGCTCCCGTCGTGGACGGGTTGACCGAACTGACCACGGCGGTGGTCGACGGCGACGGCCCGCCACTGCTGCTCGTCCAGGCCTCGACCTCGACGATGCGCGAGAAGCCGCCGAGGGCGTTGGTGACGTTGATGCGGATACGATCGGTGGTAGTGGCGGTGAAGTTGACCGTGCGCTTGACCAGGTTGTTGCCGCTGACGGTGGCCAGCGTGACCCAGGCACTGCCATTCCAGCCCTGAACCGTGAAGTCGGTGATGCCGTAGAGGCTGAAGGTCATGGTGTCGCTGGGCTCGACCGGACTGTTGTAGTTGTCCTGCAGGGTGTAGACGACGACCCGGTTGATGGTCTGGGCACCGTTGAAGTTGACCTGCAGCCAATCGGGGAAGACGTAGGGCGTGCTGTCGTTCCAGCCGGCACCGGCGCCCCAGCTCGCGCCGGTGCGCTCGTTGTTGATGGCGCCGCTGGGTTCGAAGCCGGCGTAGAAGGACGACGCGCTGGCGACGCCGCCATTACTGGCCAGTGCGACGTTGGTGCTGCCGCCGCTGCCGCCGTTGACGACCTGTGCTAGCGGCGTGCTGGCGGAGCCCTGGTTGTTGGCATCGCCGCTGTAGGTGGCGACGATGCTGTGGCTACCGGAGGCCAGGCTGCTGGTGCTGCAGGCTGCCGTTCTGGCGTTGGTGGTACCGCCGCTGAAGGCGACTGCGGCGCACAGGGTGCTGGCACCATCGCTGAAGCTGACACTGCCGGTCGGTCCGGCGCCGCTCACCGTCGCGGTGAACACGACAAGGGCGCCAGCATTTGCAGGATTTGCGGAACTCGAGAGTGTCGTTGTCGTCGGCGATGACGTCGGCAACGAGAATGCCGTCAGATCGTTTGAACTATCCGTTGCATAGACCACGCCGTTGGCCACGATCAGGCTCTGCCAATGGGTGCCGCCTGGGCGCGTCGTGCTCCACAGCACGCTGCCGGAGAGCGCATCGAGCGCCTGCACCGTGCTGCCGCCGATGAAGAACAGCAAGCCGTTGGCGACGATGGGCGAAGTGCCGCCCGACCGCGTTCTGCCATTGCAGCGTCAGCGATGGATTGCCGGCACCGTCGACCGTTAGCCGAAGCGCGGAGGCGCCGTTGCCGTTGACGACGAACACCCAGGTGCTGGCGTCGGCGGGATTGATCCACACGGCGGGCTGGCTGAACAGACCGCCGCCTTGCGGCATGTTGATGAGGGCGCCGACTTCGCCATTGAGATGGCCCGGGCCACCCTGGCCGCTGAGGTTGGCGAGGTTGAGCAGGCGCAGCAGGCCATCCTTGCCGCCCTGGACGGCGAGGTGCTGCACGTTGGAGTTCGCCGGCACTGGCAGGATCGCCGGCGCGGTGCTGCCGATGTCGAGGTCGGCAATGTCCAGCGACTGGAAATTGGCCGGGGTGTAGCTGTCCAGCGGTTTGCCGAGGTTGGCGCCGGCGCCGCCGCTGGCGTCGGCATTGAGCGCGATGACCGATTCGCTCCAGTTGTGTCCGTTGTTGTTGCCATCGTAGACGCCGTTGCCGGTGCCCATGAACAGGCGGTCGGTCCCGGCATCGTAGACAACGCCCGGGCGCGACCAGATCGCGTTGCGCGGCGTCGGACACGTGGGTGATACGCCACCGCCGAGATGCCGGAGGTGCTGCGTCTGATCACTGCACGCGGCATTGAAGACTTTTTGCGTGCCCGTCGCCAGGTTGATCGCGGTGACGTGACCTTGATAGTCGCCCTGGTCGCCCGGATAGCCGCCGTGCAGCACGTACAGATAGGTATTGCCCGCGGAAGTGGCGATGGCGAGCGCCGATGAGCCCTTCTCGTCGAAGCCCTTCCACGTCGTCAGCTGCGGCCAGCCGCCACTGGCGATCTCGGTGCCGTCGCCGACCTGGTACTTGTGAACGTTGCCGTCCAGACCGTAGCTGTAGACGAATTGCCGATTGGGATCGATCGCCGGCGAGGAGGTGGTGTAGCAGGCACCGCCGCCACCGTTGATCTGGCAGCTTCCGGGAGCGTACTGTTTGGCCCAGACCGACGTTCCGGTCTGTGCGTCGACGGCGAGGATGCGTCCGTCGCGCGTGGTGAGGAAGAGCAGGTCCTTGACGCCACCCGGCGTGCTCACGGCCTCGAGGAAGACCGGCGCGCCGTCGGCGTTGCCGGGCAACAGCACCTGGTACTTCGGGGTCAGGCTGGCGACGTTGCTGCTGCGCAGGGTGGTTTCGGCGGTGTTGCTGGCGCTGTGCTGCGCATTGCCACCGAACTGCAGCCAGTCATAGGCCGACACCGGGCCGGCGGCCAACGCCAGCACGACCGCCGAAGTGGATAGCCATCGCATCCAATGTAGCCGGCGGTCAGCGCCCATCGATCTGCTCCTTCTAGGCTAGCCTCATGACCTGCATTGCGGACAGCGGCTGTCGCGTACACGATGAACAGCCGGTGCGCGCAGGCTATTCCATGACGGAAGCATAGCACCTGCGAAAGCTTCAAGAAGGTTTGCCGGCTAGCTAGCGCTTCCCATCCGGCGCCATCGCGCCGCGAAGTAGTCGAAGGTGACAGGCGTTCGGGTTTTGTCGACCGCCGCCGCGCAGGCAACGCCTGGGGTCGTCAGTGTTCCCAGGCAAAAACGCCCCCGCGCAAGTGTCGGGCCGGTTTGCGACATGTCGCAATGGCTCGGATTCCTCGCAGGTCAATTTCCCCAGGCTTCGACCTCGGTGATGCGTGAGTAGCTGTTGAGGGCGCTGTTGACCTGGATGCGGATCCGGGTGGTGGTGGTGGGGCTGAAGTTGACGGTGCGCTTGACCAGGTTGTTGCCGGTGACGCTGGCGAGGGTGATCCAGCTGCTGCCGTTCCAGGCCAGCACGTCGAAGGCGGTGACGCCATACTGGCTGAAGGTGAGGGTGTTGGTGGGCTCGATGGGGCTGGTGTAGTTATCCTGGACGGTATAGACGACGACGTGATCGATGGTCTTGCTGCCGTTGAAGTCGACCTCGACCCAGTCGGGGAAGCTGTTGCTGGTGGCGTCGTTCCAGCCGCCGTTGTGACCCCAGTTGGCACCGGCACGCTCGTTGTCGATGATCGAGGCGACGTTGAAGTTGTAGCCGCTCAGCACGTAGGTGCTCGACGCCAGTGCGCCGGCGCCATTGCTCGCCAGCGCGACGTTGACGCTGCCGCCGGCGCCGTTGACGACCTGCGACAGTGGCGTACTGGCGGAGCCCTGGTTATGGGCGTCCCCGTTGTAGGCGGCGACGATGCTGTGGGTACCGGAGGCCAGGCCGCTCGTGCTGCACGTTGCCGTTCTGGCGTTGCCGCTGCCGCCGCTGAAGGGGACGGCAGCGCACAACGTGCTGGCGCCATCGCTGAAGCTGACACCGCCGGTGGGCGTGGTACCAGTCACCGTCGCGGTGAAGGTGGCGTTGGCTCCCGTCGTTGACGGGTTGAGCGAGCTCACGGCGGCCGTGGTCGACGGCGATAGCCCGCCGCTGCTGGTCCAGGCCTCGACTTCGACGATGCGCGAGAAGCCGCCGAGGGCGTTGGTGACGTTGACGCGGATGCGATCGGTGGTGGTGGCAGTGAAGTTGACCGTGCGCTTGACCAGGTTGTTGCCGCTGACGGTCGCCAGCGTGACCCAGGCGCTGCCATCCCATCCCTGGACAGTGAAATCGACCACGCCGTAAAGACTGAAGGTCATGGTGTCGGTGGGCTCGACCGGACTGTTGTAGTTGTCCTGCAGGGTGTAGACGACGACCCGGTTGATGGTCTTGGGGCCGGCGAAATTGACCTGTAGCCAATCGGGATAGACATAGGGCGTGCTGTCGTTCCAGCCCGCACCTGCGCCCCAGCTGGCTCCCGTGCGCTCGTTGTTGATGGCGCCGCTCGGTTCGAAGCCGGCGTAATACGAGGAAGCACTGGCGACGGCGCCGTTGCTGGCGAGCGCCACATTGGTGCTACCCACGGCGCTGACCACCTGGGCCAGGGACGAGCTGCTCGAGCTTTGGTTGTTGGCATCGCCGCTGTAGGTGGCGACGATGTTGTGGGTGCCAGGCGCCAGGCTGCTGGTGCTGCACGTTGCCGTCCTGGCGTTGGTGGTACCGCCGCTGAAGGCGACGGTGGCGCACAGCGTGCTCGCGCCATCGCTGAAGCTGACACTGCCGGTCAGCGCGGTACCGCTCACCGTCGCGGTGAAGGTGACATTGGCTCCCGTTGTGGACGGGTTGACCGAACTGACCACGGCGGTGGTCGACGGCGACGGCCCGCCACTGCTGCTCGTCCAGGCCTCGACCTCGACAATGCGCGAGAAGCCGCCGAGGGCGTTGGTGACGTTGATGCGGATACGATCGGTGGTAGTGGCAGTGAAGTTGACCGTGCGCTTGACCAGGTTGTTGCCGCTGACGGTGGCCAGCGTGATCCAGGCACTGCCATTCCAGCCCTGAACCGTGAAGTCGGTAATGCCGTAGAGGCTGAAGGTCATGGTGTCGCTGGGCTCGACCGGACTGTTGTAGTTGTCCTGCAGGGTGTAGACGACGACCCGGTTGATGGTCTGGGCACCGTTGAAGTTGACCTGCAGCCAATCGGGGAAGACGTAGGGCGTGCTGTCGTTCCAGCCGGCACCGGCGCCCCAGCTCGCGCCGGTGCGCTCGTTGTTGATGGCGCCGCTGGGTTCGAAGCCGGCGTAGAAGGACGACGCGCTGGCGACGCCGCCATTACTGGCCAGTGCGACGTTGGTGCTGCCGCCGCTGCCGCCGTTGACGACCTGTGCTAGCGGCGTGCTGGCGGAGCCCTGGTTGTTGGCATCGCCGCTGTAGGTGGCGACGATGCTGTGGCTACCGGAGGCCAGGCTGCTGGTGCTGCAGGCTGCCGTTCTGGCGTTGGTGGTACCGCCGCTGAAGGCGACTGCGGCGCACAGGGTGCTGGCACCATCGCTGAAGCTGACACTGCCGGTCGGTGCGGCGCCGCTCACCGTCGCGGTGAAGGTGACATTGGCTCCGGTCGTCGACGGATTCGCCGAGCTGACGACACCTGTTGTTGTGCCTGTTGCATTGTTCACGACCTGTGACAAGGGAGTGCTGCTCGAGGGACCATTGCTGGCATCTCCCCCATACGCCGCGACGATGCTGTGGGTACCGGAGGCCAGGCTGCTGGTGCTGCATGTTGCCGTTCGGGCGTTGGTGGTACCGCCGCTGAAGGCGACGGTGGCGCACAGCGTGCTCGCGCCATCGCTGAAGCTGACACTGCCGGTCGGCGCGGTACCGCTCACCGTCGCGGTGAAGGTGACATTGGCTCCCGTTGTGGACGGGTTGACCGAACTGACCACGGCGGTGGTCGACGGCGACGGCCCGCCACTGCTGCTCGTCCAGGCCTCGACCTCGACAATGCGCGAGAAGCCGCCGAGGGCGTTGGTGACGTTGATGCGGATACGATCGGTGGTAGTGGCAGTGAAGTTGACCGTGCGCTTGACCAGGTTGTTGCCGCTGACGGTGGCCAGCGTGATCCAGGCACTGCCATTCCAGCCCTGAACCGTGAAGTCGGTAATGCCGTAGAGGCTGAAGGTCATGGTGTCGCTGGGCTCGACCGGACTGTTGTAGTTGTCCTGCAGGGTGTAGACGACGACCCGGTTGATGGTCTGGGCACCGTTGAAGTTGACCTGCAGCCAATCGGGGAAGACGTAGGGCGTGCTGTCGTTCCAGCCGGCACCGGCGCCCCAGCTCGCGCCGGTGCGCTCGTTGTTGATGGCGCCGCTGGGTTCGAAGCCGGCGTAGAAGGACGACGCGCTGGCGACGCCGCCATTACTGGCCAGTGCGACGTTGGTGCTGCCGCCGCTGCCGCCGTTGACGACCTGTGCTAGCGGCGTGCTGGCGGAGCCCTGGTTGTTGGCATCGCCGCTGTAGGTGGCGACGATGCTGTGGCTACCGGAGGCCAGGCTGCTGGTGCTGCAGGCTGCCGTTCTGGCGTTGGTGGTACCGCCGCTGAAGGCGACTGCGGCGCACAGGGTGCTGGCACCATCGCTGAAGCTGACACTGCCGGTCGGTGCGGCGCCGCTCACCGTCGCGGTGAAGGTGACATTGGCTCCGGTCGTCGACGGATTCGCCGAGCTGACGACACCTGTTGTTGTGCCTGTTGCATTGTTCACGACCTGTGACAAGGGAGTGCTGCTCGAGGGACCATTGCTGGCATCTCCCCCATACGCCGCGACGATGCTGTGGGTACCGGAGGCCAGGCTGCTGGTGCTGCATGTTGCCGTTCGGGCGTTGGTGGTACCGCCGCTGAAGGCGACGGTGGCACACAGCGTGCTCGCGCCATCGCTGAAGCTGACACTGCCGGTCGGCGCGGCACCGCTTACCGTAGCGGTAAAGGTAACACTGGCGCCGCCGGTTGACGGATTGGCCGAACTCGCCACGCTAGTCGTCGTGGCGCTTGTGCCACCTGAAGTGACCGTCAGAGTCAGCCCGCTAGGCGATGCCGAATTCACATAGATGCTGATGCCGTACGTGGTGTCGGTGTATGTCTGGCCGACGAGCAGCGCGGCGTCGCCGTAGTTCGCGGGGGTCCCGAGCGTCATGTCGAGTAACTCAGTATCGTCACCGCCGCAGTTCGTGCATGGAAACTCGAACGGGGACGCTACGCGAATCTGCGCACCATTGTTGGGGTAGCTCTGCATTCCGAGGTCAAATCCGATCGGCTGGCGATACTCGATCCAATAGGTGCGATTGACCGCGGCGGGAATCTTGACCGCATAAGCCGACTGCCCAGGGGACTCGATGGGCCCGATGGTGTACGTTGCGGTTCCTCCAGTGTGCGTCTTCACCGCCGTGGACGGGATCCAATTTAGGGCAGACTTTTGCATCGCATTGAAGTGCATCGCACTCTGGTTGCCCATGATGTCGAATGGGTCCCCATACTCGGAAACGCTGCAACTGCCGCCGATGACTTGGCCCGCACCACAGTAGAGGCTGCCGGCGTGCCACAAGGTGAAGTTGTGCCCTAGCTCGTGGCCGTAGACGTTGACGACGTTGTCGCCGTTGTTCCACGCCTGGTAGGGGTATCCGATATACGCAAGGCCGAGCCATCCGCAGGTCCCGTTCATCGGCATGACGTAAAAGCGGTACTTGTAGTTGCTAATGACGTAGCCTGCTGCGGTCGCGGCCGCGTCGGCGAGGTTGCCGACGGTTGTGAAATCGCAGCCTGCTGGTGTAGCGACACCCGCCTGCAGCCATGTGGGAACTACCGTGACATTGAGCGATTGCTGGCCGTAGGACACTTCGTTGTAGAAATTTGCGACGCTGTACGTGTTGTTCACCATCACGTTCTGGACGTCCGCGGGACTGAATGGGTCGCTCGCCGACGAGTCCGCAAACTTGATGAGCATGACGAGCACGTTGGCCGGCGCCGCCGCGCTGTCTGGGGCAGCGGCCGCTGTCCAGCCGACGATCGCAATGCTGCTCGCGTCCAAAGTCACGCCGTCCGCGGAAAGTATTCCTTCTGCGATCACGGCCATGCCTATTTCCAGCGTGTCGGGTACGACCGCGAGCTTCAGAACCGTCGCCTGTCCCTGATCGGAGCGCACGACGACGCTGTATACTCCCCGCCCTTGGTCGAAATAGTCGGCGTGCACGACCGCGAGGGTGCCTTGGATGGATGTCCTCGCTTGCGCACTCGCTGATGCAGCCTTGATGGTCTGTTTTGTAGTGACGACTTGAGTCGATGTCACCGACAAGGTGTCGCCGGAATTCCGGCCTGTTGCATCCACGCGTTGGCCGTCGCGCAACGCGTCCAGGCCGCTGCCTTCAAGGGCTATGGCGCTGCCATCGTCGAGCCGCAGCGATAGATACCGCGTCTTGATGCCCGTGAGACGATTGTCGACGACAAGCTCGTGGATCGTACCCGTCGCGACTACAAGCGGGGCGCTCGCAACGGGCGCTGTCGACGAAGGCACGACAACGTTGTGGGCCGCAGCCAGATTGATCATGAGACAACAAACAAGCAGGATTCCGAAGGCGCGCCGTGCGCAGTTCGCGGTAGGATTGGGCATCATTGGCTTTGTGGTGGAGGGCTGCGGAGGCGCCAAGCCGATGGAAAATATCGAGAAATGACGCTACTCGGTGCATGCTAATGGCATATTGCCAGTTTGCCAAGCGATTTTTATAATGAGCAGCAGCCAAACATGGTCTGCAATACTTGATCATCGCGAGACCACGCTTCGGCGGCGACCCGCTCGACAGACAAAGGGTTCAAGGCTGTGACTTCTCTCACTGCATGATCGAGTATGCAGACGGATGCCCGTGCTCCAATCGCGGTTGCGGCGCATGGCATACTGAGGCACTTGCTTAACTTGAGGCGCAAATCATTGAGTCACAAGGCAAAGTCGCGCTCACCGGCGCACCTTGGTTGTGCGTAGGCAGAACAGAGGTGAGATCAAAGGCCGTCAAGACAGCTGCGCGATCAGCCCCGCGCCCCATGTCAGATCGGGATCCGCGCTGAAAGCCAACTCATGAAATTCTCGATCGTCAGCACGATGTATCGCTCCGCGCCTTTCATTGGGGAGTATTGCGAACGCATGACCAAGACTGTCGCGAAGCTGACGACAGAGTACGAAATCATTCTGGTCAACGATGGTTCACCCGACGACTCGCTCCAGCGAGCGCTGACGTTGGCGCACAACGACCCACACCTGAAGGTGGTCGACCTGTCGCGCAACTTTGGGCATCACCATGCAATTCTTGCGGGACTCAGCGAGGCGGAAGGCGACTTGGTGTTCCTGATCGACATCGATCTGGAAGAACAACCCGAGTGGCTCGTGATCTTCGCTGCCGAGCAGGAGCGAACGGGGGCCGACGTGGTATTCGGTGTCCAGCAGCAGCGCGTAGGTGGTCTTGTCAGCCGAAACCTTGGCGGATGGTTCTACAAGCTTTTCAATGCGCTGTCCGAGACCAAGATACCGGAGAATCTTTGCACGGTGCGCATTCTAACGCGCGATTTCGTGCGCGCGCTGCTAACCCTCAAGGACCGCAATCTGTTTCTCGCCGGAAACTTCGCGTGGGCCGGATTTGAGCAGGTACCTATCGCGGTCCAGAAGACTAGGCGAAGCGGCAGGTCCAACTACAACATTAAGCGGACGATACGGCTGTTCTTCGATGCTGTCAGTTCGTTCTCTTCGTATCCACTGCGCGCGATATTCATTACCGGTTTGTCTATGTCAATTCTCTCCGGACTGGTCGGAGTTGAAATGATCGTACGAAAACTACACGATCCAGACGCGGTGGTGCTCGGGTTTTCGTCGATCATCGTGTCGATCTGGTTTCTTGGCGGGCTCATCATCTTTTTCCTGGGTGTCATCGGCCTGTACCTGTCCAAGATATTTGTCGAAGTCAAGGATCGCCCCCGATTCATTGTGCGCAAGATATATCGCGGAGGGTTGCCCGCAGTGCGTGATGAAGCCGCGGCGTTGTCCGTCGACGCTCACCGCCCCATCGGCAGAGTGACTCCGGTGGAGTAGGCGCGCGTGCGGTGCCGGATTACCTAATGAGGGAGCAAATGGCGACTACTGACCTTGACGAGATGAAAGATGCATATGACGAGTTTTTCGTGCTCGACAACCGACTCATGCTCGAATGGTATCCGCAGCGGGTGGTCAAGATGGCACGGGGATCGTCTCTGCTGGAGCTGGGGCTGGGTCATGGATTTTCAACAGCCTTTTTTTCCCGACATTTCTCCCGCTACAAAGTGATCGAAGGATCGGGAGAGATGATCGAGCGTTTTCGCAGCCGGTTTGACGCCAGCGCGGTAGACATCGTCGAGGGTTATTTCGAGGATTTCGAGACAACCGAGCGATTCGACAATATCGCGATGGGCTTTATCCTTGAGCATGTCGACGACCCCGGCCTGATCCTGCGGCGGTTCCGCCGGTTGTTGAATCCAGACGGCTCGCTGTTCATCGCAGTACCAAACAGCGAGTCGCTCCACCGGAGGTATGGTCACGCCGCGGGCCTTCTTCCGGACTTGGAGCAGCTGTCGCAGGCGGATCTGGGGTTCGGCCATCGGCGTTATTTCTGCATGCGCACATTGACCGCGCTTGTCGAGTCCGAGGGTTACGGCATTGCTCGAGCCGAGGGCATCTTTCTCAAGCCAATCACGACACAGCAGATCATCGACCTCAAGCTTTCACCAGAAATTCTGAACGCAATGCTTGCTGTCGGCATCGAGTATCCGGAGCTCAGCAACGCGTTACTGATCCAGGCACGGCCAAAGTCGTGATTCGTCATGACGACGATGCAGAACTTCGGGCTGGCGTTTCACCACTTCGGGCTCGCTACGCGAACGCCGGACAAGGCGGTCGCTTTCCTGAGAGGGCTGGGATACGACATCGGAGAAACGATTTACGATCCGCTTCAAAAGGTCAATCTGATCATGTGCCCCAGCGAGTCAATGCCGCCGGTGGAGGTAATTTTTCCCGGCGGCGAGCCCGGACCTCTCGCGGCGATCCTGGCCGATCGTAACGAATCGTTCTATCACATGTGCTATCGTTCGCGCGATCGTCTAGCGTCCGTAAATGCACTCAAGCATGCTGGCCACCGAGTTGTGCAGGTTGCAGCGCCGCAACCCGCGATCCTGTTCGAGAACAAACACGTGAGCTTTCATCTCGTAAGGGGGTTCGGCATGATCGAGATCCTCGAGGACTGACGCCGGCGCGACACTTTAGCGAACTCAGATGGACGAGACAATTCCGGGCACTGCGGTCGAGAACCTGAACGCTCTGTATGCGACCGTCAGCAAGATGGAGCGCGAAGGCGAACGGCTCCCTGATCAGGCGCAACTGTTCTTCCTGCGCAATTTCACAATCGAGGGGGTCGAAGCATTTCTGAAGTACTACCTCTACCGGAATAATATCCGCCCCGTCATCGCCTTCGGTGGGTACGGCACGATGACACAGGAAGTGCTGTCAGATGACTCTGCACTCGGCCGTGCTGCTCCTGAGCTCATTGTCTCGAGCCTGATGCTTGAGGAATTCGACCCGGGGTATGGCGCGCCTGGGTGGCGTTGCGACTCGGCAAGGGACCGACTCGAAGCGTTGTTTGACCTTCTGGCGTCGCGGACACGCGCGACCATCACGGTCAACACGTTCATGACACCCCTTTACCCGGAACTTGGGATCGCGGTACGCGCGGACGCTTCCGATAGCACGGCTCAGGTCGCGATGCTGAACCAATTCATCGTTGACTACGTCCGCAAGAAGGCGCCGCGATTCTGCTTGACCGACTTCGATCGCTACCTTCGGGTTGTCGGTGCGGACGCCGGCCTCGATTGGCGATACTGGTATCTCGCGAAGGCGCCGTTCAAGAAGGCTTTTCTCGACATCTATGCGCAGGACCTGTCGCGCATTCTGCTGGCGCTCAAGGGCCGTGCGAAGAAGTGTCTGGTGCTCGACAGTGACAATACGCTGTGGGGAGGAGTGGTCGGGGAAGACGGTCTGGAGGGCATCAAGCTCGATCGCAACGAATATCCCGGAAAGGCCTTCTACGACTTCCAGACGAACGTCTTGCATCTCGTGGAGCGCGGAGTACTGGTCGCTCTGTGCAGCAAGAACAATGAAGCCGACGTGTTCGAAGTGCTTGAAAAGCATCCCGCGTGTCAGCTCAAGCGGTCGCATCTTTCGGCGTGGCGCGTCAATTGGGAAGACAAGGCCACCAACCTTGCTGCGCTCGCCGAGGAGCTCAACCTCGGCCTTGATTCGTTTGTCTTCGTCGACGACAGTCCGGTCGAACGGGGTTTGATACGGCAGATGCTGCCTCAGGTCACTGTTCTGCCAGTGCCGGAGAAGCTTCATACCTATCCGCCACTGCTGTTGAAGGACGGACTGTTCGATACGCTGAGCCTTACCGGCGAGGACCGCAAGAGGACCGCTCTCTATCAGGGCGAATCACGCCGCAAGGAAGCGCGCAACCTCTTCGGCAGCCTTGACGGTTACCTCGCGTCGCTGCAGACGGAGGCCCTGGTGCATCGCGCCCGCGCGGACGAAGTGCCTCGCGTGGCTCAGCTTACTCAAAAGACCAACCAATTCAATCTGACTACGCGCCGTTACTCTGAACACGACATCCAGGGATTCGCAGCGGGGCAGGACAGCGCCGTGTTCACCCTCACGGCGAAGGACAAGTTTGGCGAGCTCGGGCTGGTCGGCGTCATGATTCTCACGCGAACTGATCGTATCGGCCATATCGATTCGTTCCTGCTGAGCTGCCGCGCGCTGGGCCGGAGTCTCGAGTCGGCGATGGTCGGGCATTGCCTCGAAAACTTGAGCAGGACCTGGGATGTGGAAGCCTGGGAGGCGCAATACATTCCGACGCGAAAAAACGTACAGGTAGAGAATTTCTGGCCCACGGTCGGATTGAGTGAGATTCGAAACGCCGAGGGCACAAAAACGTATCGGGCTGAAATCAGCACGTGCCGCTGGGCTACGCCAGCGTACGTGATCGTGCGCCAGGATTGACGATGGATGCGAACGTTGTCGAGTCGAGGCTGTTCGCAGTGCTGGCGTCCGTCATGAACGTCGCGCCGGATACGTTGACTCTCGAGACCTCACGCACCTCTCTCGAGGCATGGGACTCGCTCAAGCACATGTATCTGATGCTTGCGCTGGAAGAGGAATTTGGAATCGAGTTCTCAGACGCACAGATCGCGAACCTTGCCAGCGCATCGGCTCTGCTTACCTCGATCGTTGCCAAGCTCGCGCGCCAGTCCGAGTGAACACACGGCCGCTCGTCATCTTTGGTATCGGCGAACTCGCGCAACTCGCGCACTATTATTTCGAGCATGATTCGAAGCGTCGCGTGGAAGGCTTCACCGTCGATGCGAAATACGCAGAGTCGTCTGAGTTCCGCGGATTACCGCTCGTCTCGTTCGATCACGTCGTCGAGCGGTTTCCGCCACAAGATTTTGATCTGTTTGTCGCGATTGGCTACACCAATCTCAACTTGGCGCGGGCGCAGAAGTGTGCCGAGGCGCAGGCTCAGGGATACCGCCTTGCCACACACGTTAGCTCCCGGGCGTCGGTGTGGCCGGACCTGGAAGTCGGCCAGAACTCGATGATCATGGAAGGAGCTCTGGTTCAGCCGTTTGCAAAGATATCCGCCAATGTAGTCATCTGGACGGGCGCGCTGATCAGCCACCATGTCGAAATTGCGGATAACTGTTTCATCGCATCCGGTGTGACCGTATCAGGTGGTGTACGGATCGGGGCAAACTGTTTCATCGGCGCCAATGCGACCATTCGAGAGCACCTGACCATCGGGAACGACTGCATCATCGGTGCAGGCGCGCTCCTCCTGAAGGATGCTCCACCCGGAAGCGGTTATCTGGCAGCCGATACGAGGAACTCGGGCATTCCCAGCCGACGCCTGCAGTCGCTGCTATGAGTACTGCAGCGGCGAAGCGAGTTGCCATCCTGCAATCGAACTACATTCCCTGGAAGGGCTACTTCGACATCATCAACGACGTTGATTTGTTCGTTTTCTACGACGACGTCCAGTATACGAAGAATGATTGGCGCAACAGAAACAAGATCAAGACTCCGAATGGATTGATGTGGTTGAGCGTCCCCGCCGGGACGGACCTCAATCGACTAGTGTGCGACGTGCGGTTGGTGGACACGCACTGGACGCACAAGCACTGGAAGTCGCTGGAGCAGTTCTATTCCGGAGCCCCGCATTTCAAGCGCTACGCGGCGTTTTTTAGGGATGTCTATCTTGGCATGCGATGGGAGCGCCTTTCCGATCTCAACCAATATCTGATCAAGTCCATAGCGAGGGAATACCTGGGTATCTCCACCCAGTTCGCGGATTCGCGAGACTTCGCAAGTGAAGGCAAAAAACTCGATCGGCTGATGGAGTTGATCGGACAGCTTGGGGCCAGCGTCTACGTATCCGGGCCAGCGGCAAAGACCTATATTGATCCCGACCGGTTTGCCCAGATCGGTGTGGAACTGATCTACAAGTCTTATGAGGGCTACCCCGAGTACCCGCAGCAATACCCGCCGTTCGAGCATGGCGTATCAATCGTCGATATGCTATTTAACATTGGCCCGGAGGCACCGCATCATATCTGGGGCTGGCGCGACGCTATTGCGCGGAAGTGAGGGTCGGATGAGCTACGTTTACATCGCGATGACCATATTGTTCACGGTTTACGGGCAAGTGGTGCTGAAGTGGCAGGTTACGCTCGCCGGCCCGATGCCTGACCAAGGCGGCGACAGGATCACATTTCTGCTTGGCATGCTGCTGAAGCCCTGGGTCCTGAGCGGATTTGCGGCGGCGTTCGTCGCTTCAATTGCATGGATGGCCGCAATATCGAAATTCGACTTGAGCTACGCCTACCCGTTTATGAGCCTCAACTTCGTACTTGTGCTGGCCCTGAGCGGATTTCTGTTTCACGAGCCGCTTACAACGCCGAAGCTGATCGGTCTCTGTCTGATCATCCTGGGCATTGTCATCGGGAGTCAGGGGGAGAGGGGCCTGTGATCCCATTCAACAAGCCGTATATGACGGGTAAGGAACTGTGGAACATCTCCCAGGCGCACGCGGCCGGCCACCTTGCCGGTGACGGCGCCTTCACCAAGAAATGCAATGCGTGGCTTGAAGAGCGAATCGGTTGTCGCAAGGCGCTGTTGACGCACTCGTGTACCGCAGCCTTGGAAATGATCGCGCTCCTGGCAAGGATCCAGCCGGGCGACGAGATCATCATGCCATCCTTCACCTTCGTCTCGACGGCGAACGCGTTTGCCTTGCGCGGTGGCGTGCCGGTGTTCGTCGATATTCGTCCGGATACGCTGAATATCGACGAAACCAAGATCGAGGCCGCGATTACGCCGCGAACGAAGGCCATCATGGTGGTTCACTACGCCGGGGTCGGGTGCGAAATGGACACGATCATGGCGATCGGCGAGCGTCACGGCTTGCTGGTTTTCGAGGATGCCGCTCAAGGAATTCTGTCGACGTACAAGGGGCGCCCCCTCGGCAGCATCGGACATCTGTCGGCACTGTCGTTTCACGAAACCAAGAACATCATCGCGGGGGAGGGTGGGGCACTCGTCGTCAACGACCCGGCCTTCCTTGAGCGCGCGGAAATCGTCCGCGAGAAGGGCACCAACCGCAGCCAGTTCTATCGCGGACAAGTCGACAAATACACCTGGGTCGAGCTTGGGTCGTCGTTTCTGCCGGGCGAGATCGTGGGTGCATTCCTCCATGCGCAGATGGAGGAGGCCGAGGCCATCACACGCCGCCGGCTCGACATGTGGGCCACGTACCACCAATGGTTTGTTGCGTTGGAAAAGGACGGCAAGCTACGCCGGCCCGTCGTTCCACGCGAATGCCGCCACAACGCGCACATGTACTACCTTCTGCTGCCGGACCTCGCGACTCGAACGAGCTTTATCGCGAAGCTCAAGGAGCAAGGCGTACAGGCCGTGTTTCACTACGTGCCGCTGCATTCGTCACCAATCGGAAAAACGGCGGGACGCAGTCACGGTGACATGAGCAACACGAACTCGCTGAGCGAACGGCTGGTGCGCCTGCCGCTGTGGCTGGGTCTCGAGTCGGAGCAGGTGGACGTGATCCAGCGTGTGATCGAAGCGACGCACTGACGGAGCGCCTGCACACGTAGTGCGTGACGCGTTGCTTCTATTGAGCTTAACCTAACTACGTGACACAACCAGCCGCAGGCCACGTCGCCCCGGCGCAGGCCGGGGCCCAATCGCTGGCTATGAAATTGGATCCCGGCCTGCGCCAGGATGACGTCAACATTCATACGTGCCGTGTCACTCGGTCCACGTCGCCCCGGCGCAGGCCGGGGCTCAATCTCTGGCAATGAAATTGGATCCCGGTCTGCGCCAGGATGACGTCGGTATCCATACAAGCGGCGTTACTCGACTTCGTAATTCTCAATAGATGCGAAAACTGCAGCCTTTGGGTATCTCGTAGATATCGGCAGGTCGTGGCCTGTAGTAGGCATCGGTGGCGTGCAAGGCCTTTTGCGCCCACTTCTCCGGCAGAAGCCAGGCTGCGGCGCTGCGCAGGCCACCGAGGATGCGTCCTCCCGCGCCGAAACCTTGCGGCTCGAGGACGCCTTGGTGTTTCCAGCATCCAGGAACGTTCTCCGGTTCGACGCGAATCGTGCCGCCCCAGTTCCTGGTCTCCGGATCCAGAATGGCGTACGCGGCGGGCCGCCCGTCCTCGCCGCTGGCGTCGGCATGCGCCGGTATGGCAGCTTCCGTCGTGAGTGCGCTCAAAGGCAGTATCTGCGGCTTACTGGGCCACGCGCCGCCCAACGCGGACATGACGGACGACATGGATTCGGCGTGCCCGGTGCCATACACAGGCACTCCGGGATGGGCGGCTTGAAAGGCCAGCACCGCGCGGCTGTTGGCCACGAGGACTCGAGCTGACTGCTGTTCCGCCGCGCTCAACAACAACGAACCGCCGATGAGGACGATCAGCAACACGGGCATCCATCGCTTTCGCAGCTGGCTCGCCAGCCAGTACCCAGCGAGCAGCGACAAAGGCGCCGCGAAGATCAGCATGTAATTCGTCTGCTTGGGTATGAAGTGCAGGGGCGACAGCGAAACGATGGTGAAAGATAAAATGCTCAGCAGGCCGAGCGCCCAAAGCACGACGTAGCCGGTATTGCCGTCCGGTTTCGGTTTTGTGCGCCACCATAAACATACACCGGCAACGGCGAGGAACGGCATCAACCATGTGTGGCGTGCGTCCAGGAACATGTAACGAAAATAATACGTGGGAGAATCGCGCACCTCGACTCGATCCGCGTACTTGCCCATGGTCGTATTCGCTACATGAAAAATAAGCCATGGATCACCGGACAGGAGCCACATGAGGCCCATGTTGGCAAGCAGCATGAACGCCGCTCCCGCAACCGCCCATAGCCAGTCTCGGCGGAAGGTCCGGGTGACGAGCGCATACAGGATGAAGGTTGGAACGATCAACGCTGCCACGCTTTCCTTGACCCAGTAAACCGCCCCGAGAGCAAGGCCCGCAGCAAGGAACAGCCCACGTCTCTGATCGCGCTCGGCGAAGTAGAAAAAGGCAAAGCAGAGAGTGACAAAGAAGGCCAACGGACTGTCCGCCAACAAACGACCTGCGGAGGCAACGTGCAACGGAAGCAACCCCAGCACCAGAGCAGACAGGACAGCGGCAGTTCTCCCCCAAATCCGGCGCGCGACTATGAATACGGTTACGACTTCTCCCAGAGAGCACAGCAGCGACCATAAATTTGCGTTGAACTCGCTGCTCCCGAAAACGGCCATGAGGCCGGCGACGGGCAGGTTGACTCCGTAGCGCAATGCGCCCACATAATCCCAGGTCGTCCAGTCGCCGTGGAGGGTGGCAACCGCCATCTCGGTGTAGATCACGTCGTCGGAACCGAGCAAGCCCGTGAAGAAGATCACCCGCGCAAGCCCGGCAACGAGAACCATGAGCGCCAACGCTGCCCAATCCGCTGCTTCAAGCGGCGGCGAATGCCCGTGCGACGCCACAGCCGGCACAATCCGAACGGGAATCTTGTCGAGACACCGCAGGATCGCGGCAAGACGCGGACTATGAGTCATCCGGCGAAGCTCCTCGAAGAGTCATTGCTTCAGAGCGATGTTCGCATCGGTCGATGCGCACGGGGGCGCTGATTTCGCGCACCGCGTTGGCTTATGATACCGGGCGCCGTTCAGTGGCAGGGGCGCCGCCTGACCTCGCAAAGTCCTCAAGGCTCGGAGCGGAGCCTCGGGGCCGGTATCATGATCATAGCTCGTGTCCAGGCCGCGTACGCATCGCGGGAACCCGGCTTGGACAACTTGCGGTGTACAACGAATCGCTCGTGCGCTCCCTTATCGACGCCTGGATCACGGAAATGCATTCGATAGGCAATCGCAGGAAGTAGCAACATGCTCGTACACCTTCAGATGGCATGCGTCGTCCTCGTGGCCATCCTTCCTTCAATGCCGTGTGCGCGCGCCACGGACTACGCTGCCGGCCCGGAATCCTACGTATCGGTGCTGGCCACGCTCCAACCCGGGGATACGCTGACCCTCAGTCCGGGGTATTACCGTCATGGTCTGCGCCTGCACGGACTGCACGGCAATTCGAACGCGCCGATCGTTATCCAGGGACCATCGAGCGGCGACGCCGCAGTCTTCGTGGGGAAACCGGGAGCCAATACGGTGAGCCTCGCAGAAGCGAGCCATTTGACGATTCGCGACCTGTATCTCGACGGTGCGCATCTTCCGGTTGACGCGGTCAAGGCCGAGGGCAGCAAACGCCCCGTCCATCACATCACGCTGGAAAGGCTGACCATCGTCAACTATGACAACGAACAGGGCGTGATCGGCATTTCTACGAAGTGTCCCGCGTGGGGATGGATCATCCGCGGCAACGACATCGTCGGTGCCGGAACCGGGCTTTACCTCGGCAACTCCGATGGGACCGCGCCGTTTTTTGGCGGCTTGATCGAGGACAACGTCGTCGTCGATACCATCGGATACGACATCGAGATCAAGCATCAGATCGAGCGACCGGAGTTGCCCGACATGCCGACGGCGCCGAGCGTCACGATTCTTCGCAACAACGTCTTCGCGAAATCGCGAAATGCCTCGGAGGGTACGTTAGCGCGGCCCAACCTTCTTGTAGGACACTTCCCTGTGCACGGGACCGGTCACTCGGACCGCTATGAAATCGTCGGCAATATCTTGTTCGACAACCGCACCGAGGTGCTGTTCCAGGGGGAAGGAAACGTCACACTGGCGAGGAACCTGCTCTTCAATCCCAATGGCGACGCCGTTGTCCTGCAGCCACATCACGATCGTCCGCGGAGCGTGGCCGTCGAGGAAAACTTCGTCGCGGCCTCCGGACGCGGCATCGCGGTACGCGGTGGCGACCCGGAACTGGACCAGACGGTCGCCCGCAACGAAGTCTATGCATCGGAACCCCTGCAGGGTGGCAAACAGCACGACAACAAGATCGGAGTGTTCGCGCAGGCCAAGGCTGCAGTCGGAGGTTGGCTGGTTCAGTCTCGAAAGCGCGATGCCGATGGCGCGATGGCTCGTTCGCGTCTGGCTTCGCTCGCGGCCCGTGCGTGCAAGTTGATTGCCAGCTCAGGCGACGCCGCGAGCACTCCGTCGGAGACGCCGTCGGGACACCCGCTGTGCCTTTTCCTGCGTAGCCTGTCGAGTGCGGCTCCATGACCGACCGGAATGCCCGGTGAGCGCATCGGGCAGAGCGGGTTGTTTGTTCGGCCTCGCGTGCAGCGTGGCCATTCTCTACGGCAGCTTCGTGCCTTTCAGCTTTCAATGGCGGCCGCTGGGTGAGGCTTGGGACGCATTTCTGGGGCTCGGTGCGGATAGCGGACTAAGGCTTTCGCGGACCGACTTCGCGACCAATCTTGCGCTCTTCGTACCGCTCGCATTCTGCTGGGCGGGCTGTCTTCGCGTTGACCGAGTTGGGCGCGGCGCCGCGCTGTTGCTGGTGGTGGCGGGGTGTGCTGCGTTCAGCGCCGGCATCGAATTTGTACAGGTGTTTCTTCCACGGCGATCGTCGTCGATATACGACCTGACCGCCAACATCTCCGGCGCGTTTGTCGGCGTCCTTGCCTGGGAATTGTTCGGAACCCGCGCGCAAAATGCGTTGACCAGTCTAAACGCGGTGTACCTTCCGTCGAACGACTTGCATCGCCGCGCATGCCGAATCCTGGCGGTGGCGGCCGTGCCCTACGCGCTGGCGCTGGGCGCCGCGGATGGGTGGTTTGCCGGATCCTGGCTTGCGGCGGACGATGCGCTCTCGCGTCTCGATGCCGTGCCGCTGCTCCCGTTTTATGCCCACCAGCAGGCCGATATCGTTCGCGCTGGAGCCAGTGCGCTCTGGCAGTGCGTGCTTTACGTACCTCTAGGCGTGGCGCTGCGCGTGCTGACGCGCGCACCAGCTCTCTCCCGAAGGGATTTGCTCATCGCAGGCGCCTGCGGCGCCGGCCTGGCGGCCGTGCTCGAGGGAGGAAGGTTGTTCGTCCCCGGCAAGCACCCCGATGTCGGCGATATCCTCATCGCAGCGGTCGGGGCCATGATCGGCTTCGCCTTCTGGCCCGCTCTGGTGCGCTTCGTCCGAGGCGACGCGACCCCAGCCGACACGCATCTCGAGACCCGGCCGACAGGCACTTATCAGGTGCCGTTGCTCCCGCGTGCGGTGGCGGTCGTACTGGCTGCTGTCGTGATCGCAGCGTTGTCCAGATTTCCAGTCATGCCCGCCGCGCTCGCAGCGGGACTCGCCGCCTATGCGTTCGCGCTGACGCGCTGGCCATGGCTTTGGCTATGGGTCGTACCCGCTGCGTTGCCACTGCTCGATCTTGCGCCTTTCAGCGGATGGTTCTTTTTCGACGAGTTCGATTTCGTCGTCCTCACGACACTCGGGGTTTCGTTGTGGTATGGCCGTGCGCGAATCCTTCCCGCCATTTCGGGCGCCGGCGCGTGGCTGATCTTGTTGCTCGCCACGTCGATCCTGATCAGCACCTTGCTCGGGCTGTGGCCGCTTCAACCGCTCGATGGCAACGCATTTTCGAGCTACTACAGTCACTACAACGCGCTCAGGGTCGCCAAGGGTTTTCTGTGGCCATTTCTCCTGCTTTCGGTCTTGCAGACCAACGTACGCGATGGCGTGAACGTGCGCAGGCATTTCACGGGCGGCGTGGTCGCGGGTCTTGCCGGCGTCGTGGCACTGGGACTGTGGGAGCGCATTGTCTACCCGGGCCTGCTCGACTTCTCGCGAGAATTTCGCGTCGGTACCTTTTTCTCCAGCATGCACAACGGGGGTTCGTCGATCGAGGCATACCTCGTCATGACGATGCCTTTCCTGGCAGTCGGTGCGTACCTCAGCCGCAGCTGGCCAATTCGTATCGCCATGGGGCTACTTTTCATCGCGGCGACCTACGTGCTTATGGTCACGTTCTCGCGCGGAGGCTACCTCGCTTACGCGGTTTCGCTTGCGGTATTGATCGCCGCTTCGATGCGTACCGCGGCGGTACAAGCGAGAATCGGCCCGTTGGCCGGTCTGCTGGCCGTCTGCGCAGTTGCGATGTTCGTTGCCATGCCGATATTCCTGGGCAGCTTTGCGCAAAAGCGAATGAGCACGTCGGTTGAGGATCTCGGCGTGCGCGTGTCGCATTGGGACGATGCCATGGCGATCATGGATCCCGGGTTGGCCCGCCAGTTCTTCGGAATGGGCTTGGGACGCTATCCGGAGATTTTTTTCTTTCGCAACCGGGAGGGCAGGCTGCCCGCGACATTCCGCTACGAGAGCGAAGGGCAAAACACCTACGTCAAACTGGGGTTCGGCGATCGCCTCTACCTCGAGCAAGTCGTCAATGTCGTGCCAAACCACATTTACCGGTTGTCTCTGGACGTGCGTGGTTCGAAAGGCCCGGCCGTGGTCAACGTGCTGGTTTGCGAGCGGACCTATTTTTACTCGTACGGCTGTGAGTCGGCCACGATCGACAGCAAGGCGACGAGTGGGCAGTGGGAGCGGCGCGAGGCGACGATCGATTCCGGACGACTGGGGCGTGGGACATGGCCGGCGCGTCGACCTGTCAAGTTGTCCGTGGAAAATGCAAGCCCCGGAACCTGGGTCGATGTGGACAACATTGCCCTGCTGGACGAGTCGGGCACGAATCTGGTCGAAAACGGTGACTTCTCGCGCGGCAACGCGCATTGGTTCTTTTCATCCAAGGACCATTTGCCTTGGCATACCAAGGACCTGTGGGTCGGCCTGCTATTCGAGCAAGGGTGGCTGGGCGTGTTGGCATTCGCGACGATCGTGCTGTATGCGCTGGGTGCGCTCACGCGCGACGCTTGGCGAGGCGACCTGTTCAGTGGCGCAGCGATTTCGGCAACCATTGGTTACCTATGTGTAGGACTATTTGACGGCTTGGTCGAGGCGCCACGGTTGACCACGATGTTCTTCCTGACCTTGGGAGTGGCCGGGGTCGCCTGGAAGGTGGCGAAAATTGCGGGCCCCGAGCCGATCCCCCGCGTTGCGGCATCGGGTATCGGCGCGAACGCTCGCGGGCTGAGCCCAATGAGCACTGCGCCTGATAAGCGCGGCGTCGTTAGCGACCATAGGCGTGGCGAAGCGCCAGTCGTGCCGTCGCCGAAGTCGACCGTCTACCACATGCTGGTCGGCATTGGCGTCGGTGCCTTGCTGATCGGGTTCGTCACACACTCGCGATGGGCTCCCTACAACCTTCGCGATCTGCCCAACCCTGCACACCCGTACGCGGCCCCGGTGATCCTCGCGATCTTCGGCTATTGGAGCTTCGCCACGCCGGTGTGGATGGCGCGCTCGTTTGCGCACAACCGGATTGCCGCGGTGCTGTTTCCCGTATTTGTCGTCCTGCAAGGCATCATCGCGTGGGCGATCATTCACTATGCAGCGTATCCGGTCATGATCCACAAGGTCACGGGTTCGCCGGTGCTGGGGTGGCCGTGGTGGTGGGAGGATCTGACGCGGTTCGCGGTGCTGGAGGGCACGCTGTTCCTGTTGCTCACCGGGGCTTGCATGATCGTTTTGATCGGGACCGGAATGGCGCGGATGAGGCAACTTTGGCTTTGGCTGGGCTGGGCCATCCTGCTGCTGCCTGTCGCACATCACGTCATCATTGTTGAAGCGGCGACGGACAATCTGACCGAGCTCATGGCCGGTGGTGGTACGCCTCTTGCGAGCCTCGCGCTGGCTGCATGGATGCTCGCGCTTGGTGCGGGTGCTTCGATTCTTGCCGTCTGTCTCGCGACGCGGAGGCACAGGGTGCTAGCGAGCCTCTCGGTAGTCGTGTTCTGGATACCGCTGGGGTATGTACTCGCAAGCCTGGGTACCGAACAGGCGCTTGAGAAATACGGCGCGATGTTCTCCTCATTGCAGTTCCTGCTCAGCACCGACCGGGCTCACTATGCGACCGGATGGGACCTCGGGCTGCGATATCTAGTGTTTCACTCCGCGCTGCTCTGCGCAGTCGCGATTGCTCAATATCCGTTGTGGAGGATGCCTCCGCGACCGGAGCGGGCCGCGGCCCCTTCTGTCTCTATTGCGTGAGACACCTGCCGCCAACCGACGGGGACAGTGCGCCGAAGCAGCGTCACTCGGGGTTCGCCTACCGCCCCGAGGTCGACGGACTGAGGGCCATCGCCGTCATCCCTGTGCTGCTTTTCCATGCGGGTTTCAAGTGGTTCAGCGGCGGTTACATCGGCGTCGACGTGTTCTTCGTTATCAGCGGATACCTGATCACTTCGATAATCGTCAGCGAACGGAAGGAGGCGAGATTCTCGATCGCAACTTTCTATGAACGGCGCGCCAGGCGCATCCTGCCCGCCTTGTTCCTGGTGATGATGGTAAGCCTGCCATTCGCATGGTTCTGGACGACGCCGCATCACCTCAAGGAATTCTCCCAAAGTCTGGTTGCCGCATCGCTGTTCGCGCCCAACGTCTATTTTTTCCTCAAGAGCGGTTATTTCGATCTCGGTGCGGATGAGACTCCGCTACTCCACACCTGGAGCTTGGGTGTCGAGGAGCAGTATTACGTCATCTTCCCGTTGCTTGTCCTGCTGTGCTGGAGATGGGGCCTCAAGACGCTCGCATGGCTGGTCGCCGTGACGGCTCTCATCTCGCTCGGGTTGAGCGAGTGGGCGTCGCGAGCGCATCCGGTTGGAAATTTCTACCTCGGTCCGACGAGGGCGTGGGAGCTGGCACTGGGATGTCTGCTCGCGATCGGTACCAGTAGCGGACCGCTCGCGCCGCGTCTGAGCGTCGCGATGCGCAATTTGCTTTCGATCGTGGGGTTTGCGCTAATTCTTGTTCCAATCTTTCTCTACGACCAATCGACTCCATTCCCCGGAGTGTACGCGCTGGCGCCGACGATCGGCGCGGTCATAGTCATTGCTTTTGCACAGAGCGATACCCTCGTCGCGAAATTCTTGTCGTTGAGATGGGTGGTCGGGATCGGACTCATCTCGTACAGCGTCTACCTGTGGCACCAGCCTCTGTTTGCGTTCGTGCGGATACACAGCGTCGAGAAACTCTCATCGCTCCTTCTAGGCGCACTCATCGTTCTTTCAATGGTGCTTGGCTATTTGACCTGGCGCTTCGTCGAGATGCCTGTTCGCGACCGAGGACGATTCTCGAGAAAGCAGATCTTCACTTCGGCGCTTGTTGGGTCGATGCTGTTTGTCGCATTGGGGTGGGCCGGGCACCGGATGGAGGGTTTCCCCAGCCGCCTCAGCCCGCAGCAGCAGGAGATTCTGGCTTTCGGTGATAAGCCCGAGAACCGCACACTCGGTTACCCTGGCGAGCATTGTTTCCTTGCTCTGGATCGCGATAGCACCTATTTCGGGGATTGTGTCGACGGACCCGTCGGACCTGGGGGCTCGGTGTTCTTGTGGGGCGATTCGAACGCGGCGCACCTGTACTCGGGATTGACCAAGGTCCTGGCTGGAAAGCAACGACTGGCCACCCTTACATCAGGCGCCTGTCCTCCGATCCTTCACTACGCCTATGATGCTCGCTGCAGAGCAATCAACGATTTTGTGTTCTCGAAAATCAAAAGCGAGATGCCCGATCGGGTCGTTCTCGCTGCGGTCTGGGGCAACTACGACTGGAGAGAGGTGAAGCAAACTCTGGAGGAACTGAAAAGAGCAGGGATCAAGCGAATAGACGTGGTCGGTCCTGTCCCCCGATGGCATCCTTCGCTGCCGGTTGTCCTCGCGCGGTTCAACGTCCGTTTCGCCGAGCTGCCCCGGCGCACGACCCTCGGATTGGACCCGGAGGTAAAGCGCACCGATGCTGAATTGAGGGCCGTTACCCGCGAAGCTGGAGCGAACTACATTTCGCCCTACTCGATATTGTGCGACGCAAAGGGATGCATCACGCGAGTCGGCGACCGGGTGGAATCGATGATGCAATGGGATGTAGCGCACCTGACCCCGGCCGGTTCCGAGTTCCTGGTTTCTCGGTTCTGACATCCGGCTCGTTAACCTTGCCAATGCTCACTGGTCGTTCGGGTCAGCGAAGGGACTTATCCCCAGGTCAGATACAATCGCAAGGCGAGGGGCCATTTTGGTACGAGTCTTAATCACCGTCGACACCGAAGTCTGGCCCGATTCCCCGGGCTGGCCGCAAGTGCCGCTCGCTGCTGACAATGCGTGCACACGCGAGCTCGCATGGTACCTGTACGGTGGCGAGGGGCCTGATGGGCTGGGTCTACCCTATCAGCTGCGGACCCTCGCGGATGCCGGGCTCAAGGCCACCTATTTCGTCGACCCGCTTTTTTCCTATGCGCTGGGCGCAACGCCCTTGCGCGAAGTGCTGAGCTTGATCCACGACAGTGGTCAGGAAATAGGTTTGCATTTGCATCCCGAGTGGCTGGCGGATCCGCGCTGTTCGGAGTTGCCCCGGTTTTCGGGTCCATTGCTGCATCGATACGGAGAACGCGAGCAAGCCGTGCTTATTCGTGCAGGCCTGGACCGCCTGCGCGCGCTCGGCGCGCGAAATGTCGTGGCTTTTCGCGCCGGAAGTTGGGGAGCCTCACTGGCAACGCTGCGCGGCCTGGCGCAAAACGGGATCCTGTACGACAGCAGCCTCAATGCGTGTTTTCCGGTGTCATTTCCAGATCTGGAGGAAAGGTTGTCCGACACGCAACCGAGGAGGCGCGAAGGCGTCTGGGAGTTCCCGGTAACGACTTTCATCGACCGACCCCCAGGGGGCAGACGCCCGCTGCACGTGTGCGCCGCCAGCATCGATGAATTTCGCACGGTACTGGAACACGCCGTGGCCGAGCACTGGTTTGCGGTCGTCATCGTGCTTCACAGCTTTGAATTCGTGCGCGTGGACCGAATCGCCTCCGGGAGACCAGCGGCACCGCAAAAGCTCGTCGCAGCCCGCTTCGAGAAGCTTTGCGCGTACCTCCGGGCCAACAGGGGCGAGTTCGAGACCTGCCACTTCGCGGACCTCGACCGGTCAACGATCCCGGACGCGAGTCAGGCGGAAGTCGCGAAATCCTCACTTGGACGCACTGCGGCCCGGCACTTCCAGCAGCTCGTTTCGCGGCTCTACTGAGCAGCACCACGCCTTTGAGCCTGCAGACACCTCGCTGGGACCCGGTACCATTCGTCCTCTCTTACCGCATCGGCGAGATCACCTTATTGAGCAGGCAGTGGCACGGCCTGGCCCTTCACGAGCACTTCTTTGATCTGACCACCGATCCGAACGAACCACGGCCGCCTGTCGAGCGCCTCCGGCAAGGGATCGACGTAATAATCACCCGTTCACACCCCGTCACCGAGGCTCTGCCGGTTCTGGCGCGCAATGGCGACACGTTGCGCTATGTCATGTCGCACTACACGCGCTACCACACCGAACTTCGAGGAGATTTTGAAGGTTATCTTGCGAAGTTCAGCGCGAAGACTCGCAGTACGCTGCGCAGAAAAGTCAGGCGCTTCCTCGAACTCGGCAAGGATTGCGCAATGCGGGAGTACCGCCGTCCCGAGGAAATGGAAGAGTTTCAGCGCCTGGCGCGAGCAGTCTCGGCATTGACCTACCAGGAGAAGCTGCTCGACGCCGGCTTGCCCGCGGGACCGGAATACCTTTCAGAGCTCATCGACCTCGCCAAGTCGGACGCGGTAAGAGCGTATATGCTAAGCATGAACGGCAAGGGGATCGCTTACCTTTGCTGCCCGGTCGTCAACGGCGTCCTGCTCTACAGCTATCTTGGCTATGATCCGGCCCACAGCGACCTGTCTCCCGGAACTGTGCTGCAGTATCTTGTGTTCGAAAAACTCTTCGAACAGAAGACATACCGCGCGTTCGACTTCACCGAAGGGCAGGGCGAGCACAAGAAATTCTTCGCGACGCACGAGACGCCGTGCGCGGATATCTGCTACTTTCCCCAATCTGCATCGGCGGAGTTTTGGGTCGCGTTGCACCGGGGAGTCGGGGCACTCTCATCGCTTTCCGGAGACGCTCTCGACGCCCTGGGTATGAAGTCGGCGGTGAAGCGATTGCTGAGGCGGCTCTAGCCGGTAGATACAACATCGAATTGCAACGCGACGCAACTGCGACCCGCGCTGAATGTATCGTCGCGGCCGCTCCGATGGATTCCGGGTCATAGTACATGGCGCCCTCATCGCGGGGCATTTCCTCTACGACGTCCTGAAGGTCAGACGCTCAGAGAATCTCGTTTCATTCGCGCTCGGCGACATCGCCACCGCGCGAATGACTATCATCGCCGCGTTCTGGTTTGCGAGACGCGCGCCCGGCGGAGAGAACGACGTAGGATTTGTTGCGGAACTGTACGCTCCAACCATCCGAGGCCCGAAAAAACGCCTCCTGTCGCGGATCGAGGTAGATGACGATGATGGGCTCGCCGCTCTCTCGTATCCTGGAATCGAGCCGATTGACGACTTTGCGCATTACCGGGGCGCCAAAGGGGTTGTAGAAGTAGCAGACCAGAGGTCCGGCTGGCGGTACGTAGTCGGCAGCGTCGGCCTGCACCACGGAAATATCTCGACACTTCTGTCCGGGGTCGGTGTACGTGGAGATGTTTCGGGCGGCGATCTGCCGGAGCTCGGCGGCGAACTCGACACCGACGATGCTCTTGAACGGATAGGCTGACGCAAGCAAGAGAACCAACCCCTTGCCACAGCCGTAATCGACGAAGGTGTAGGAGGGCCAATCGAGATCGAGACCTGCCAAGGCACTGTTAACGATGTCTCTGTCGCTTGGTTCGTAGCGCGTGGCGTAAGGGGAACTCGGCGATTGGACCTCCAGCGACCCGATTTCCCGAATTCTGGCCGTCTCGACCCGATGAGATTCGTCGAATGCGAGATCCGACGGGTCGGGGTCGGTATTGCGACCCAGGCGCGTGAGGTAATAGACTGCGTTGTACGCCAGCAGGTAACAAAACCGAATCGGCCCATGGCGCCGGAAGGCGCTGACCAGCGACCTAAGCACCGCTAAATCCCCCCGTGTCTCAACTTATAAAGCGGACTGCCTCGTTGCTGTTCGGGCGTTATCGCCTCATACGCGTATATACCAAGAATCTCGAATTCGAGGAACCTCGGATACCCAACGGCCACGACCTGCGCCGGATCGATCGGCAGGACGAGATCGAGGCGGCCAAGGATCAATCCATCCGGGATCATGCCTGGTACGCTGGGGAAAACGCGCTTGGGTTCGGTCTTTGGGATCGAGGCAGCCTCGCCTGTACGTGCGTCTACTGGACCAGCCTGCGCTTCCGCGATGACGCGCTGGGCCCCGTCACGTCCGATACCGCGATTCTAGCGGACATGTTGACCGCAGAAGCAGTCCGTGGACAGGGCTATGCCTCGGTGGTCCTCGCGTACGCCGACGCCTGCTTGAAGGATGCCGGATACCGGAATCTCCTGAGCTGGGTCTGGCATTCAAATCTCCCGTCGATACGTACGTTCGAGAAGTCCGGTTGGACGTACGCCGCCTTCGTCGTGGAGATCTTTCCGTTCGGGCGCAACAAGCCGCTCCGTTTTCGATGGGCACAACCGGGCACGAGAAAATCCGGGGCAGCCCGAGCCAATTCGCGCTGAGCGATCGCCCTTTGCGGGCGCTCATCCTGTAATCCACAGCGTAATCGAAGTCACGACCGACAGGCGGTCGAATTAGACCGCCTGGCAGAAAAGTCGGAAAATTCACGTGACTCCGAGGCGCTCTCGCGGCACTATCCGCATGCCTCGCGCATTAATCTCGGGGCTCGCCTGAGAGTTCGCCTGAGAGTATTAGATACGCAGGCACGCGCGTTGCCGAGCGGCTCATGCGCAAAGTGGGTAGGTTGCACATGGGCTCTTGGGTGCCGCTGTGCGTTTTGGAGTCGGCCGGGAGTCTGCAATGCAAACACCCGTGACGAACTTGGGCGCAGTCCGGCCCAGCCTAACTCCCGCATGACACCACGCGGCTCGTGGTTATATCGATAGCACTGCGACGCATAAGAATCCCAAAGATGGCGCCACACGAATCGATGAGTTCCTCAGCGTGCGAAGCCGCATTTCGCGCGCGCTCGAATCCTTATCGCGGACGGGTAGGGTGTCCTACACGTGGGCTGGTGTCACGACGCCGTCGCAGAGAGCCCCTAGGATGAGCGCGTCCTCCATCCTCGGCGTAGCACTCGGGAGGCTATCTGTTTAGCGCATTGCGACCGCAGCTTTCCGCTGCGACGCTCGTGCAGCTCGCGGTCGAGCTTTGTTGGCTGTTCGTGGCCGGCATCGCGGCGATCTTACTCCTGGAGCGGTTGTCGATTCCCGGCCTGCGCAGCGTCGCTCCGCAGTTCGTCTTCGCAGTCCTGATCGTCGCCCTCAACGTCGGATTCGGTTTGTATCAGCGAAACCAGAATCTCTCGACGTGGGCCTATCTGATGCGCGTGCTTCTCGCCTTTGCCATCGGTACCGCTCTGGCTTACGTTATCGCGGAGGCGCTGCCTGGAGGCAAGATTTTTCAGGCCAACCTAGGGGTGGTCCTGCTGCTCGCTATCGCCGGGCTGTTGCTACTGCGCCACCTTATCGTACTGCCACTGATCGGGCACCTGCTTCCGTATCGCGTGCTCGTCCTCGGGACCGGCCCCGAGGCGCGCCTCGTCGAGGCATCGCTCGCCGCATCGCATCCGTCCGGGATGCGTCTGGTCGGTTTCCTTGCGCTCGAAAAAGTGCAGACGACGCTCGTTTCCAGACGACGCATCATTGCAAGAACTGCGCCGCTCGAGGAGACGGTCAGTCAGCTCGGCGTCAGCGAGATCATCGTCGCCGTGCGCGAACAACGCGGCGGTGTGCTTCCTCTGCGCGCGCTGCTTGAATGTCGCCTCAAGGGCGTTCGTGTGACGGATCTCGCGCGCTTTTTCGAACGTGTGCACGGCAAGGTTCCGATTGAATTACTCAAGGTGAGCTGGCTTATTTACGGTGACGGATATCGTCAGGGATGGCTGCGAACCTATGTCAAGCGCAGTTTCGATATCGTCGTGGCTACGCTTTTGCTGATCTTGACGCTCCCGATTCTGGTTGCGATGGCGCTGCTCATCTCAATCGAGAGCAGGGGTCCGGTGATCTACAGGCAGACACGCGTCGGTCACGGCGGCAAGAATTTCACTTTGCTCAAGTTCCGCAGCATGGCTTCGAATGCGGAAAAGGACGGCAAGCCCGCGTGGGCTTCCATCGGTGACGCCCGCGTGACCCGCGTCGGCCGGTTCATGCGGCGCACACGCATCGACGAGCTACCGCAGCTTATCAACGTCCTCAGGGGCGAGATGAGCTTCGTCGGTCCGCGGCCCGAGCGCCCCGAATTCGTCGAGATGCTGACGCAGCAGATTCCTTTCTACGCGGTGCGGCACAGCGTCAAACCGGGCATCACCGGGTGGGCGCAGGTACGTTACTCGTACGGCGCGACGGTCGAGCAGGCGGTCAGGAAGCTCGAGTACGACCTCTACTACGTCAAGAACCACACGTTGCTTCTGGACCTGCTCATCCTGCTCGAAACAGTCAGGGTCGTCCTGCTCGCGGAGGGCGCCCGCTAGACACACCTGAAGGTGCCACGTCCGCATTCAGTTGCGGGTGCGGGCCGGTCCGCAGGGTGCCTCCGTTGTTTTCCGCAGCGGGGGTTTCGACCCTGGTCGGGCCGCGAGCACGGGGTTTCCCGCACCAGGAAACCCGAGCTAAAGTGCGTCATTCGTCTTTGGGCAACGACCCGACCCATGAACCAAGGAGCTCTCGTTACCGTTGCCGCCTGGAGCTACGGGATCGCGGCGGCGGGATACCTTGCGCTCGCGCTGCGCATAGCGCTGGGCTGGCGACGAAGCCCCCGGGCGGCGCTGCTGCTTCTGGCGACGCTCGCCACGGCTATCTGGGCGGCGATCAACGTCGCGTTTGTCCTGTTGGAGTCCCCCGGTTTGCTGCTCGCCGCAAACGCAGCGGATGCGCTGCGCTACGGCGCGTGGTTCGCATTCGTCGCCAATCTGCTTGCGGCGACCAAGGGCGGGGGGTGGCCCGGCGAGCGACCCGCAACGGCCGGGCGATGGGGCTATGTGCTTGTCGCGCTGGGCCTCGTGACGTGCTTCCTGCTGTCGGGGGGCGCCGCGGTCACCGGCAGGCTTGGTTTGCAGGGTCCGCGGGTCGAGTTCGGATTGCGAATCGGCCTTGCCGTTTTCGGACTGGTACTGACAGAGCAGCTGATCCGCCGCGCGCATCCGCAGGCCCGCTGGGCCATCAAACCTCTTTGCATCGCTCTTGCGGCAATCTTTGGGTTCGACGTATTTCTCTACGCCGACTCGATGCTTTTCGGCCTGCTCGATCCCGATATATGGATCGCTCGCGGGATCGCGAACGCGATGGTCATCCCATTCATCGCCATTGCGACAGCAAGGAATACAGGCTGGAGCGTCGAGATTCATATGTCCCGCGGAGCGATATTTCATTCCACGGCGCTGCTGGTATCCGGCGTGTTCCTGCTCGCGGTGGCCGCGGCGGGGTATCTCGTTCGTTACATCGGTGGCGACTGGAGTGGAGCCTTCCAGGTCGAACTCATTTTCGCCGCGGTGCTGTTCGTGGCGGTGGTGACATCATCCGGCCGCTTCCGCTCGAAGCTGAAGGTGTTCATCAGCAAGCATTTCTTCTCGTACCGATACGACTATCGAGAGGAATGGTTGCGCTTCACCAGCACGTTATCGAGCGAGAGCTCGGTCCGGGGCGTCCAGGAGCGAATAATCATGGCGCTCGCCAACCTGGTCGAAAGCCCGGGGGGAATGCTGTGGCTCCTAACCGAGAGTCGCGGCTTTCGACCCGAAGCGCGATGGAATGTCCCGACAGTCGAGGCGGTGGAAACAGAGGGGGGTTCGCTGGTCAGATTTCTTGAGCGGACCCGGTGGATCATCGATCTGACGGAGCGCGCGACAACACCGGCCCCGTACGCCGGACTCGAACTGCCACCGTGGGTCGCGGCGGTCAAGGATGCATGGCTGATCATCCCGCTATTGGCGGGCACGAGCCTGATCGGTTTCATCGTCCTTACGAAATCGCGGGCGGCGGTGGACGTCGACTGGGAGGTGCGCGATCTGCTCAAGACGGCGAGCCAGCAGGCAGCGAGCTACCTCGGTCATTTGCGCGCGACCGAGGCGTTGCTGGAGACACGCAAGTTCGATGCATTCAATCGAATGTCCGCGTTTGTAGTGCACGACCTGAAGAACCTGGTGGCGCAACTCTCGCTGATGCTCAGGAACGCCGAGCGACATCGTGAAAATCCTGAATTCCAGCGGGACATGCTCGCGACCGTGAAACACGTCGTCGAACGGATGAACCAGCTGATGCTACAGTTGCGCACGGGAACTACGCCGGTCGAAAGCCCTCGGCCCGTCGCACTCGAGCCTGTCGTGCGCCGAGTTTGCGCGGCAAAGACCGACGTTGATGCCCGGATCGACCTGGACTTGACCCCGGGGGTCGTGACCCTGGGGCATGAGGATCAACTCGAGCACGTGATTGGGCACTTGATCCAGAACGCGCTCGACGCGACGGCCAACGGCGGCAAGGTCTCGGTGCGGCTCCACCGGGATGATCGGTTTGCCACAATCGAAGTCGCAGACACGGGCATTGGCATGAGTCATGCTTTCATTCGCGAGCGGCTTTTCAAGCCGTTCGAGACAACCAAGAAGGCGGGGATGGGCATCGGCGTGTATGAAAGTTCGCAGTACATCACGGGACTCGGCGGCCAGATGCTCGTCGACAGCACGCCGAACGTCGGCACGCGGGTACGCGTTCTGCTCCCGCTGGGTGACAGTAGAGCCGCACCGTCGGCTCCGCTGAAGGAAGTTGCATGACCGAAGGGCGCAAACCGCTGCTCATCGTCGAGGATGACCCGGCGTTACAGAAGCAGATGCAGTGGGCGTTCGACCAGTACGAGACGGTCCTCGCGGTCGACCGCGAGTCGGCGATCGCGCAGTTGCGACGCTACGAGCCCGCGGTCGTCACAATGGACCTCGGACTTCCGCCAACCCCGGACGATCCTGCGGAGGGCTTGCGGCTGCTCGAAGAGATCCACTCGCTTGCGCCGGAAACCAAGGTCATCGTGCTAACGGGTCAGAATGATCGCAGCAACGCCGTTCGGACTATTGCGCTTGGCGCGCACGATTTCTGCACCAAGCCTTTTGAGCCGGAGATCCTTACGTGGACGATCGATCGGGCGTTCCGCGTGCATGAACTGCAGGCAGAGAACCGGCGGCTGCAGGCCTTGCAGCCGTCGCCGACGATGTCGGGCATTACCACCCGCGATCCCGCGATGCTGCGCATCTGTCGCATGATCGAGAAAGTTGCGCCCGCGGCGGCGACCATTCTGATCCACGGTGAGTCAGGTACGGGCAAGGAGTTGCTGGCGCGCGCGCTACATGAGCTTTCGCCGCGCCGCGAGGGGCGGTTCGTCGCGATCAATTGCGCTGCCATACCTGAGAACCTCCTCGAGAGCGAGTTGTTCGGATACGAGAAGGGCGCCTATACCGGTGCGGTGAAGCAGACCCCGGGCAAGATCGAAACGGCACACGGGGGCACGCTTTTCCTCGACGAGATCGGTGACCTGCCGATGTCGCTCCAGGCCAAGCTGCTGCGATTTCTGCAGGAGCGCGTCATCGAGCGGGTTGGCGGCCGGCAGGAAATCCCCGTCGATGTGCGCATCGTTTGCGCGACGCATGAGAGCCTCAAGGATCAGATCGCCCAAGGCAGGTTTCGCGAGGACCTCTACTACCGGCTGGCCGAGATCATCGGTCGACATTCCACCGCTGCGCGCGCGGCCGGGCGACGCGGCGCTTGCTGGCGCACGGTTTTGTACATCGGTTTGCGGCCGAGCAGAGGCGTGGCGCGATGACCCTGCTTCCCGATGCGGTGGCGGCCATCGAGGCGCACCCGTGGCCAGGCAATGTCCGCGAGCTCGAGAATGTAATGAAGCGCGCCGTGATCATGGCCGATGGGCCAACTATCAGTGCCGTGGATCTCGGTTTGGCGCTGGTCGTTGCGGACGCGGCCGCGCTCAATCTGCGGCAGGTGCGCGAAGAAGCCGAGAAGAGTGCGGTGCTGCGGGTGCTCGGGCGCGTCAATGGCAACCTCAGCAAGGCCGCCGAGCTGCTCGGCGTGAGTCGCCCCACGCTTTACGATCTGATGCAACGCTTCGGTCTCAGATAGATAGGCCGGGCTTCAGACGAGTGACGAGACCAAGGATGACTATGGCTCCCCTTACATCGCGACACCTTTTTGGCGCCTTTGCCGTGACTCTTGCGATGGCGATAGTGGCCGGCTGCGCCAAGACCGACCCGTCCGCCCTTGTCGCGTCGGCAAAGACCTATCTCGCAAGTTCCGACTACAATGCCGCCGCCATACAGCTGAAGAGCGCCTTGCAACAGGCCCCCAACAATGCCGAGGCACGATTCCTGCTCGGCAAGTCAATGCTCGAAATGGGCGACGCGTCTGCGGCGGAAACCGAGATCCGGAAGGCGCTTGAACTCAAGTACCCTGACGACGAGACCTATCCTCTGCTGGCGCGCGCGCTGTTGATTCAGGGCGAGCCCAAAAAACTCATCTCGGAGTTGGGAGAGCGCACGCTCGGCGGCGCGCGGGCCAACGCAGATCTCGTTACCTCGATCGCGATCGCGCAGTTGTCGCTCGGCGACACCAAGGCCGCGCAGACTGCGATCGACACGGTGCTGGCCGCCAATCCGGCCGATGTGCGCGCACTCGGCGTCCAGGCGCAACTCGACGTCGCCGCCAACGACATCCCTGCCGCCTTCAGACATTTGGATAGCGCACTCGCGGTGGCACCGAAAGACGTCGATACGCTGACATTGAAGGCGCGCCTGGAGATCATCCAGGATCGCGTCGACGACGCGATCAAGACGCTGGAGCGCGCGGTCGAAGCCAACCAGAGCGCGTTCGCCGCCCGGTTCATCCTGGTGCCATTGCTGGTCACGTCTGGACAACGGGACAAGGCGACGGCGCAGGTCGAGGCGATGAAAAAGCTGGCGCCGAACGATCTACGCACCCTCTATGCAGACGCGCTCGCTTCCTACGCGCGCGGCGATGCGACGCATGCCCGGGACGTGATCCAGCAGGTTTTGGCGGTGAAGCCCGATCAGCTTCCCAGCCTGTATCTGTCCGGCCTGATCAATTTGCAGCTCAAATCCTACGCCGAGTCCGAGGAGGCATTGCGAAGGGTTGTTTCGATGGCGCCACGCGACAACGGCGCGCGCCGGGCACTCGCCGTGACGTACCTGCGCACGGGTCGGCCAGCGCTTGCGCTCGAAACCGTGGAATCCGCGTTGCCGCGCGCCTCGAGCGACGCGGCCATTCATCGGATTGCCGGCGAGGCCTACCTCGCCTCCGGCAATCTGACCAAAGCGGCTCAGGAATATGAACTGGCCAATAGCATCGACAAGACCAACATGACGAGCAACGTCAGGCTGGCACAGGTGCGCTTCGCCGCGGGCGATACCGACAAGGCCCTCACCGACCTCGAGTCTCTCTCGAAGGCGGATTCGACGCAGTATCAGGCCGACCTTGCGCTCATCGCGGGGCACATCCGCCGGCGGGAGTACGACCAGGCACTCGCGGCGCTCGCCAAGCTTGAACAGAAGCAGCCGGACAACTCGCTTACCTACAACATCAAAGGCAGCATCTACGTAGGAATGCGCGATCTCACGCAGGCGCGCGCGGCGTACGAAAAAGCTCTCCAGCTTCAGCCGGCCAATTTTGCCACGGTCCGCAGCCTCGCCCTGCTCGATGTGCAGGAGAACAAGCCCGAGGACGCGCGGAAACGCTATGAAGCGTTGCTGGCCAAGGATCCGAAGAACGAGCAGGCCTTGCTCGGGCTTGCGGAACTCGCCGCCCTGACCCGACATGGGCCCGATGAAGTGAAGGCGGCGATCGAGCGGGCGATTGCTGCGGCGCCGTCGTCGGTCCGTGCTCGCTTGGCGTTGATTGCCTTCTACTTGCAGCAGCGAAATGCGAAGGACGCGCTCACCGCGGCTCAGGCGGCTCAGGCGGCATTCCCGAACGATCCGCAGGTTCTCGATGCCCTCGGTACCACGCAATTCACAGCGGGCGATAACAACCAGGCGCTGGATACGTTCCGCCGGCTGGTGCAAATGCAGCCGGAAAATACGTCGGCAATGCTGCGGATTGCCGATATACAGATGACGCTCAAGGACTATCCAGCCACGATCGATACATTGAAGAACGCTGCGGCGCTACAGCCGGACAATTCGCAGATCTGGATCCGGTTGGCACAGGCCTATGTCGTTTCCGGCCAGCCCGAAAATGCCATTACCGAGGCGCGCAAGCTGCAGCTGGACAAGCCGAACCGCGCGCTTGGCTTTGCCATCGAAGCGGAAGTGCTCGCGACGCAGAAGAAATGGGCGGAGGCCGCTGCCGCATATCGCAGTGCGATTGCTCGGCAACCGCTTCCGATCCTCGCGGTGCGGCGTTACATCGCTCTGCAGAACGGCGGCAAGCAGAGCGAAGCGACGGCGATGGCGACCAGTTGGATGAAGGAGCACCCGAAGGATTCGACGATGCAGGTGTTCCTCGCTCAGCAAAGTCTGCTGAAGAAGGATTACCGCAGCGCGGCGACGAATCTTCGCGCGGCCAGCGACATCGATCCGAACAATTCTCTGGTGCTCAACAATCTGGCGTGGGCGCTGACCGAGCTGGGCGACCCCAAGGCGGCGACGGAAGTTGCCGAGAAAGCCTATGCGCTGGCGCCTGACAACCCCAACGTCATGGATACGCTCGGCTGGACGCTGATTCAGGCCGGCCAGACAGCCCGAGGCACGGAACTCCTGCGTTCGGCGTCCAACCTGGCCCCCTCGGACAACGACATCCGGTTGCATCTTGCAAAGGCGCTGCTGAAGTCCGGTGACAAGGACGCGGCGCGGCGCGAGCTCGAGACGCTGGCAAAGCTGGGCAAGGACTCACCTGTCCGCGCCGACGCGGAGAAGCTGTTGGGCGGGCTTTGACGTCACGTCCGCACGGGACGCCACCATGCAGGTATCGGATGGCGCGTCTACATTACCGGGCGCGATGCGCCGGCATATGACATGACTGCTGCCAAGACGATTGCTGTCGTCGGACTGGGCTACGTCGGTCTGCCGCTCGCCGTCGAGTTCGGCAAGAGATATCCGACCATCGGCTTCGATCTGTCCCGAGACGAAGGTCGCGGCTTACGCGGAGATGCGTCGATCCGACCGGCGAGGTGAGCGCCGCGGAGTCTCGCGGCGGCGACCGGCCTGCGCTGCACGACGGACGCGACCGAGCTGCGCGAAGGCCGATTTCATCATCGTCGCCGTGCCGACGCCGGTCGACGACGCGCACCAGCCCGATTTCGGGCCGCTGCTCGCCGCCAGCGAATCGGTCGGCCGGAACCTGAAGCGCGGGGCGACGGTCGTCTTCGAATCGACCGTCTATCCCGGCGCCACCGAGGAGGTCTGCGTCCCGGTGATCGAGAAGCATTCGGGGATGACGTGGAAGCGGGACTTCTTCGTCGGCTACTCGCCCGAGCGCATCAATCCCGGCGACAAGGAGCACACGCTGACGCGAATCATCAAGGTCGTCTCCGGCGACACGCCGGAGACGCTGGAACGCGTCGCCGCGCGTCTACGGGAGCATCGTCACGGCCGGCGTGCACCGCGCGAGCAGCATCAAGGTCGCCGAGGCCGCCAAGGTCATCGAGAACACGCAGCGCGACCTCAACATCGCGCTGATGAACGAGCTGTCGCTGCATCTTCCACAAGATCGGCATCGACACGACGGAGGTGCTCGAGGCGGCCGGCACCAAGTGGAACTTCCTTCCGTTCCGGCCCGGGCTCGTCGGCGGGCACTGCATCGGCGTCGACCCGTACTACCTGACGCACAAGGCGGACAAGCTCGGCTATCACCCGCAGGTCATCCTGGCCGGCCGGCGCATCAACGACGGCATGGGCAAGTACATCGCCGAGCAGACGGTCAAGCAGATGATCCAGGCCGGCTGTCCCGGTCAAGGGCGCGCACGTCATCGTGCTCGGCCTGACGTTCAAGGAGAACTGCCCCGACCTGCGCAACTCGCGCGTCATCGACGTCGATCCGCGAGCTCGCGTCCTACGGCGCTGACGGTGCACGTTCACGATCCGGTCGCCGATCCGGCGGAGGCGCAGCACGAGTACGGCGTCGAGCTGACGCCGTGGGACGAACTGCCGCGCGCGCGACGCGATCGTCGCCGCGGTCGCGCACCGCGAATTCAGGCAGCGCCCGGTCGACGACTACGTCGCGAAGCTGGTCGCCGGGCGGCCTGTACGTCGACGTCAAGTGCCAGGCCGACGCCGGTGCGCTGCGCGCGCGCGGCGTGCAACGTCTGGAGGCTGTGATGACTGGCAGCGACGCGGCCGCCGACAGTCTGGCTGTCGTGCGCAGACGGCTGCAGCGAACAACCGCTGCGCTGGCTCGTCACCGGCAGCGCCGGCTTCATCGGCTCGCACCTGCTCGAGGCGCTGCTGCGGCTCGGGCAGGACGTGGTCAGCCTCGACAACTTCGCGACCGGCCATCGCCGCAATCTCGAGGAAGTGCGCGACGCCGTCGGCGCGGAAGCGTGGCGACGCCACACGCTTCATCGAGGCCGACATCGCCGACCCCGCCGCCTGCCGCCGCGCCTGCGCCGGCGTCGACGTCGTCCTGCACGAGGCCGCGCTCGGCTCGGTGCCGCGCTCGATCGAGGATCCGCTGCGCACGCACGCGGCCAACGCGACCGGCTTCCTCAACATGCTGGTCGCGGCGCGCGATGCCGGCGTCGCGCGCTTCGTCTACGCGCGTCGAGCTCGACCTATGGCGACCACCCGGGCCTGCCCAAGGTCGAGGACGCAGATCGGCCGCCCGCTGTCGCCCTACGCGGTGACCAAGTACGTCGACGAGCTGTACGCGGAGCGTGTTCGGCCGCTGCTACGGCGATGGACACCGATCGGGCTGCGCTACTTCAACGTGTTCGGCCCGCGCCAGGATCCCGAACGGCGCCTACGCCGCGGTGATTCCGCGCTGGGTCGCCGCGATGCTGCGCGGCGCGCCGGTCGTCGATCCACGGCGACGGCGAGACGACGCGCGACTTCTGCTACGTCGCCAATGTCGTGCAGGCCAACCTGCTTGCCGCCGCTGACCAGGGATCGGGAAGCGATCGGCCAGGTGTACAACGTCGCCGTCGGCAGGCAAATGTCGCTTAACGAGCTGCACCAGGCGCTGTGCGAACTGATCTCGGCGCGTCGTCCGGCCCTCGATCTTCAGGCGGCGCTGCACGAGCCATTTCGGGCCGGCGATATCCGCCACTCGCAGGCGGATATCTCGAAGGCGCGACGGCTGTTGCACTACGCCCCTACGCACGACACGCGCACAGGTCTTTGCGAGACGATGCCGTGGTACGAGTCACGGCTTTCGACAAACAAAGGGCAAGCTCTCAGGGTTGCCGATGGTCGACGCACAGGGTAAGCGGCTTTTGCGCCCCGTTCTGGCGGCCGGCTGGGTGTTTGCGCTCGCAACGACCCTGTCGTTCGGCCTCGCGGCACAGGAGATCGATCTGTCCTCGGCACGGGCGCTGACCGCGCAGGCGCTCGCCTTCGAGCACGGGGAAGGCGTTCCCAAGGATCCACTGCGCGCCGCAAACCTCTATTGCGATGCTGCGCGCGCAGGCGACCCCGAGGCGATGTTCAATCTCGGGTGGATGTATGCCAACGGGCGCGGCGTGGAGCGCGATGACGCGGTGGCGGCGGCGCTGTTCGCGCGTGCTGCCGCGCTCGGTCACACTTACGCCCAGCGCATGCTCGCCGTCGTGGGCGACGACCCGAATTTCGTGTCGCCGTGCATGCCTTCGCCGGAATTGGAGCAAGTTGATATTGCCGTCGACGAGGCTCCTGATCCGTTCGCGGCATTGACTCCGCAGAAGAAGAAGGTAGCCGACCTGGTGGTCAAGCTCGCGCCGAGCTATGGCGTCGCGCCACGGCTGGCGCTGTCAATCGTGGCGGCGGAGTCGAACTTCGAACCGATGGCACGCTCCCCCAAGGACGCGCACGGCGCGATGCAGCTCATTTCCGGCACGGCCGCGCGCTTCCATGTGAAAAACCGCTTCGATACGACGGACAACGTCCGCGGAGGGCTTGTCTTACCTGCGTTGGCTGCTCGCGTACTACGAAGGCAGAGTCCGCCTGGTCGTCGCCGCGTACAACGCTGGGGAGGCTGCAGTGGATCGGTATGGTGGCGTGCCGCCGTACCGCGAAACCCGCGACTATGTTGAACGCGTGCTACGCTGGTTTCCTCGCGAGTGGCATGCGTTTGACCCAGACGTCGTCGGACCTTCGCCGGTCGTGATCGGCGTCGGAGCCTCGTCAAGGTAAGCAGGAGATCGCGATGACTTCAGGGCATGGTGCGTTTCGGCGGCGGCGCCGAGCTGCGGCGCTGCTGCTGTGCGCCGCACTCGTGTCGATTGCGCTGTCCGCGAGCGCGGACCGCATCGGTACGATCGAGCGCGTGAAGGCCTCCGTAGTCGCGGTCGGTACCTACGAGCGTACCCGCAGCCCGCAATTCCAGTTTCTTGGCACCGGTTTTGTCGTCGGCGACGGCACGCTTGTCGCGACCAATGCGCACGTACTGCCGCAGGTACTGGATCCCAGCAAGATGGAAGCGCTCGCGATTCTCCTTCCCGGCGCGGGCAAGGACGGCAAGGATTCGGCGCAGGTACGTGAAGTCAAGCCGATCGCGGTCGATCCCGGGTCCGACTTGGCTGTAGTCAAGATGCAGGGCGCTCCGCTCCCGGCGCTCGTCGTGCACGATGCGGAGAACGTCAAGGAGGGGCAGGAGATCCTGTTCACCGGTTACCCGATCGGCGCCGTGCTTGGACCTTATCCTGCCACGCATCGAGGTATGATCTCGGCGCTCACGCCGATTGCGATACCGCAGCCGCGTGCAGGCGACCTCGACGCGCGGACCGTGCGGCGGTTGACCGGCGGTAGCTTCCCGGTCTTTCAGCTCGATGCGACCGCCTATCCCGGTAACAGCGGCAGTCCTGTCTACGATCCGGATTCCGCAGAGGTACTCGGCATCGTCAACATGGTGTTCGTCAAAGGCACGAAGGAAGCGGTGCTCGCCCAGCCGAGCGGCATCACCTACGCGATTCCGGCAAGCCACCTCCGCGATCTGCTCAAGACGGTGCGTTGAGGCCGCCCTTGCGTTGAGGGCTTTGGGAGCCAAGGGTGAGCCGTGGTCGTGGCATGACCGCATAGGGCGGAAGCCAGGCACATGATCGATCCAATCTGGGTCAAGGGGCTCATCAAGACGCTGGTGCTGCCGCCGACAGGCATGCTTCTGCTGGCGCTTGCCGGATTGTCCCTGCGTCGCCGGTTTCCTCGCGCCGGCGCGGTGATGGCGTGGACTGGGGTGCTGCTGCTGTTCGCGCTATCGACGCCATTCGTTGCCAACTTCCTCGTGCTCAGCGTCGACCAATCGCCCCCGTTCGACAGCGCGCGTGCGACCTCGGCGCAGGCGATCGTGATCCTTGGTGGTGGAGTGCGCCGCAATGCCGCCGAATACGGCGGCGATACCCTCGGCAGTCTCACGCTCGAGCGCGTGCGCTATGGCGCGGTCGTCGCGAAACTCATTCACCTGCCGGTCCTGGTCACTGGTGGATCGGTGCTCGGCGGTACGCCCGAAGCGCTCTTGATGCAGCGAGCGCTTGAAGAAGAACTCGGCGTGCGCGTCAGGTGGACCGAGGACCGCTCGCGCACGACTCACGAAAACGCCGTCAACTCCGCGGTCATTCTGCGCCGGGCCGGAATCAGTACGGTCGTCCTGGTCGCTCATAGCTTCGATATACGGCGCGCGCGCGCCGAATTCGCCGCAGCCGGGATTGAGATAATCCCGGCGCCGACGGGCATCCCGTCGACGGAGGGAGATCTTTCGCTGTTCGATTTCCTGCCGGGGATCGCCGGCTTGCGGGCCAGCTACTACGCCCTATACGAAATCCTGGCGAATCTGGTGCTCTGGATGTCGCGGATGTTCACGCACTCGTAACGCAGCGGCCGATTCGGCTGGGCACACCGGTCGCGTGCAGCCAGCGGCGCCCCAGGGTCAAAACGGGCCTCGCGGCCCGTTTTGCATTGCATTGCGTCGACGGCAAGCTATGCCGACGGAGTATCCTTTTGCGTTTCGACCAGTTGCAGCGGCTCATCGGTGAGTTGCCGGCGGGCCGGACGCACTCGGCGCGGACGGACCTGTTCAGTCTCGTCGGCGGGGATGTCTGCGACACGCTCCTGCGCCGTTTCCACCAGTACGAGCCCGGAGTCAGGCGGTAGCTCCATCGATACATGCGGCAACTCGGCAGCGTGTCCCGCCGGCGCGACGATCGGATGATCGGTCGGCGGCTCGGGTGCGGGAGGCGCGCGCAAGGTCATTTGCACGATCTGTGCAGCTGCTTGCCTCAGTTCGTCGTTTGAAGGGGCCGCAACGCGTGCGGCCACGGGGACCCACGCATTGGGAATCGTGTCCTCGATCGTTGGCATCGAACGCTCGATTGCTTCGGAAGCTGAGCGCTCGTCGCGTGCCTGGAGCGAAGCCTGTTGCTCGTTCTGCGTCGGCACAAACGTTTGATGCTCTTCACGCTCGTCGCGCACCCGCACGACGTCCCGGTATTCATCGCGCTGCTCGCGTGCCTCCGGCAGGTTCCGATGCTCGGCACGCTGCTCGTGCGCCTCCGCAACGGGCTCGCGGTCGGTGCGCTGCGTCCCGGTCTCCGGTTTCGCCTGATGATCGGTCCTTGGCTCGCGCGCCTCGCGCGGAGGCCGCGCCTCACGACCCTCCGCCGACGCCGCATCCGTGCGCTCGCCACGATTGCGGCCGCCACGGCGACGATCGCGGCGGCGACCGCCGCCAGTGCCAGGCTCGCCGTCGCGCGGTGCGACCGGCGGGCCTTGGTTGATCGCCGGAACGCCGGCGTTCGGGGCGGCGGGCTGATCGGCGGCCACACGCGCTTCGCGTGGCGGACGCTGCTTCTGAGTTTCACGCGCGCCTTCGCGCTGTCCGTCCCGCTGCCGCTCGCGTTGTCCGTCACGCTTGGCGTCGCGCTGCTCGCCGCGCGCGCCTTCGCGCTGCCCCTCGCGGTCGCGCCGCTGTCCGCGCTGAGGCGTGCGTGCCTGTGCGCTGTCGCGATGGGCTTCGCGCTGAGCCTCGCCGGCAGCTTCGCGCTGCCCGCGACGATCGCGCTCGCTGCGGCCGCGGCCTTGTGCGTCGCGCGGCATCTCCGCGCGTTGCGGCACCGTCGCGGGTTCCACTGGCTTGGAGCGAAACCATCCGAGCACTTTGTCCAGCCAATGGTCATGCCTCTGCACCGGGGCAGCCATACGTTCGACCGGCATCGGCGCCGGCTGCGTCGGCGTGATGCCCTTGACGACGGCCTCCTGACGCGGCTCGCGCGCGTCTTCCTTGCGTTGCCGCACAGGATCTTCGTCCACCGGGCGCTCGACCATGTCAAAGCTTGCGGGCTGCACCTCGGCCTGGTTGAGGTCGTCGTGGCGCAGGCGTTGCACCTTGTAGTTCGGCGTCTCGAGGTGCGTGTTGGGCACCAGCAAAAGGTTGACCTTGAAGCGCGCTTCGATCGTGTGTACCTCGGCGCGCTTCTCGTTGAGCAGGAACGTGGCGACATCGACCGGTACTTGCGCAACGACCTGCGCGGTGTTGTCCTTCATCGCCTCCTCCTGCAGGATGCGCAGGATGTGCAGCGCGGTCGATTCCGCGCCGCGGATGTGGCCGATGCCGTGGCAGCGCGGGCATGGGATATGCGCCGATTCCGCGAGCGCCGGGCGCAGGCGCTGGCGCGACAGCTCCATCAGGCCGAAGCGCGATATCTTGCCCAACTGCACGCGCGCGCGGTCGTACTTGAGCGCGTCCTTGAGCCGGTTCTCGACCTCGCGCTGGTTCTTCGCGCTCTCCATGTCGATAAAGTCGATGACGATGAGACCACCCAAGTCCCGCAAGCGAAGCTGGCGAGCGATTTCGTCGGCGGCCTCGAGGTTGGTATTGAGCGCCGTGGTCTCGATATCGCCGGCCTTGGTGGCGCGCGCTGAGTTGACGTCGACCGACACCAGCGCTTCGGTGTGATCGATGACAATGGCGCCGCCGGCCGGCAGCGGCACCTGCCGCGCGTACGCCGTCTCGATCTGATGCTCGATCTGAAAGCGCGAGAACAGCGGCACGTCGTCCTTGTACAGCTTCACCCGGTTCACCGTCGCCGGCATGACGTGACTCATGAACTGCTGCGCCTGCTCGAAGATTGACTCCGTGTCGATCAGGAGCTCGCCTATGTCAGGATGGAAGTAGTCGCGGATGGCGCGGATCACCAGGCTCGATTCCTGGTAGATCAGGAATGCGCCGGACTGGCTCTGAGCCGCGCCGTCGATCGCCTGCCAGAGCTGCAGCAGGTAGTTCAGGTCCCATTGGAGTTCCTCGAGCGAGCGGCCGATGCCTGCAGTGCGCGCGATCACGCTCATGCCGTTGGGTACTTCGAGCTGGCCGATGGCGTCGCGCAGCTCGTTGCGCTCTTCGCCTTCGATGCGGCGAGAGACGCCGCCACCGCGCGGATTGTTGGGCATGAGCACCAGATAGCGCCCGGCCAGCGAGATGTACGTCGTCAATGCCGCGCCCTTGTTGCCGCGCTCGTCCTTGTCGACCTGGACGATCAGTTCCTGGCCTTCCTTGAGCTGGTCCTGTACGCGGCCGCGGCCGCCGTCACCTTCACGCAGGTTGTCGCGCGAGATTTCTTTGAACGGCAGGAAGCCGTGGCGCTCTGCGCCATAGTCGACGAAACAGGCTTCGAGGCTGGGCTCGACGCGCGTGATGACGGCCTTGTAGATATTGCTCTTGCGTTGTTCCTTGCCCGCGGATTCGATATCGAGGTCGACCAGCTTTTGCCCGTCGACAATCGCCACCCGGAGCTCCTCCGCCTGGGTGGCGTTGAATAGCATGCGTTTCATGAAAATTTCCCCAGCGCCAGTTCGGCAGGGGCGTGCGGCGGGTGAAGCGATGGGGGCGCCCTCGCGGGCGCCGGCTAGCGGGCGGCGGGCGAGGGGTGCGAAGTCGAACGTAGCCACTCCGGCAGCGGGGGCTGCCGAACTTCGAGAGAATGGATGCGGTTATCCGGCATCATTGGGAGGCGGCACGGCGTGCCCGCCTGTCTCGGGAGCGTGGTTGATGTTCTTCGCTTTGTCGCTCTAACGGTCTGGCGACTGCGCCCTTGGGGCCGTCATATGCGGATCGGCCAGCACGCAGTCGTTTGCAGAATTCGTTGCGTAGTTGTTGCTTCGCGCCGCGCGGCCTTGTCCGCTTCACTCCGGCTGCATGCCGGTGCGTTAGACTGCGCTCTTCTATTAACATCGCTACTTTTCCGGGTCGCAGCCTCCGGAAGGTGAGTCGAATTAACCCGAATTGACCGATTGGCCCCGGTTTCGAAGCCAGCGGGTGGAAGCGGCGCCGCCCATCTCGGGGACGCCGCTAGGCGTGGAGGCGGGGTCTCTCGATCCGCCATTCCGGCCAGCCACACGTTGCTGCCGCAGACAATTATAAGGAAATGAACGATTTAAGCAAGGATGCTGTGAACCGCCTTGCAGTCGGAGAGGCGGGCGTGGGTCAGCGCGTCGACAATTTTCTCATCAGGCTACTGAAGGGAGTGCCCAAGAGCCACGTCTATCGCATCCTGCGCAGCGGTGAAGTTCGGCTCAATCGCAAGCGGGTCAAGCCGGATGTCCGGCTCGCCTTGGGCGACGAGTTGCGAATCCCGCCGATCCGTACCGCCGAGGCCCCACGGCGGGACGCGTTGCCACGGGCACTGGCGCCATCGATCCTCTATGAGGACGACGCACTGCTCGCGCTCGACAAGCCCCCGGGGCTCGCCGTGCACGGCGGAAGTGGGGTCGCCTTTGGCCTGATCGAGCAACTGCGCGCCGCGCGCCCGCAAGCGCGCTTTCTCGAGCTCGTGCATCGGCTCGACCGCGACACCTCGGGCGTGCTGCTGATCGCCAAAAAGCGCAGCGCGCTGCTCGCGCTGCACGCCGCCCTGCGTGAAGGTGCGGTCGACAAGCGCTACGCAGTGCTGGTGAAGGGCAAGTGGCGCGACGCCGAGCGCAGCGTCGAACTTCCGTTGACCCGTTTTCTCACCGGCGAGGGCGAGCGCCGCGTGCGCGTCGAGCGTGGCACCGGACAGCCCGCACGCACCGTGTTCACGCGACGCCAGGTGTGGGCCGGCGCCGATCCGCCGCTCAGCCTGCTGCAGGCGCGACTGCATACCGGGCGCACGCACCAGATTCGCGTGCATTTGACACACCTCGGATTCCCGCTGGCGGGCGACGACAAGTACGGCGACTTCGCGTGGAACAGGATGCTGGCGCGCGCAGGGCTCAAGCGCATGTTCCTGCACGCCGAGCGCCTCGAACTCGCGCATCCGCTGGAGCCGAGACGGCTCGTGCTGGAGGCGCCCCTCCCAGTCGATCTCGCTGATTTTCTGCAGCGCCTGGACGTGCGCCAGGATAGCGATGCCTAAGGCCCCGCAGCGTTACCGATTGCTGGCATTCGACTGGGACGGAACGCTTGCCGATTCCACGGCTCTGATCGCCGGCGCCATCCAAAAGACCTGCCGCGAGATGGAGCTCGCCGTTCCCGACGACGAAGCTGCGCGCCACGTCATCGGGCTCGGCCACCGCGATTCGATTCGCCACGTCGCGCCCGGACTCGAAGAACGGCACTACACCCGCTTCACCGAGCGCTTCGGCGCACACTACATGGTCGGCGATGCGGCGATCCCGCTGTTCGATGGCGTGCGCGAGATGCTCGCGGAGCTGACCGACCGTGGCTTCGTGCTTGGCATCGCTACCGGCAAATCACGACGCGGGCTCGACCGCGTGCTCGCACAGCACGGCATCGCGCAGCACTTCAGCGTCCTGCGTTGCGCCGACGAGGGTCATCCGAAGCCGCATCCGGAGATGCTGCTGTCACTCATGGACCAGGCCGACGTTGCCCGCGAGGCGACACTGATGATCGGCGACACGACGCATGACCTGCAACTTGCGCGCAATGCCGGCGTTGCTTGCCTGGCCGTCGCCTACGGCGCGCACCCATCACGCGACCTCGCGGAAATGGTGCCGCTGGCGACACTCCACTCGGTGGCCGAGCTGCGCGAATGGCTGAGGATGCACGCATGATCTGCACGAGCGCCGCATGCCTACAAGCTATACTTGACATGCGCGACACACGGCGCTATCTGCGCGCCGGCCGCCGGGGCGTGCGTCGCGATTCCATGCTGCGACGCTCGCGTTGCTGCCGCCCCGGCGGACTACCATGGGCAACCTCCGTGCATTGGTGATTACATGGCCGAAGAACAGACGACGGAAGGCAACTGGGAACGCGGCGTCATCGAGCGATTGGCCACCGAAGGGCTGCTCGAACAGCAGCGCGCGCGGCGCTGGGGCATTTTTTTCAAGCTGCTCGGCTTCGCGCTCGTGTTTTTCGTGCTGTTCCTGGTGCTGGCGTCGACCGCGACGATCGATCGGACGTGTCTGGACAAGTGCACGGCGATGGTCGAGCTTCGAGGCGAGCTAGACAGCGACAGCCGCGCCAGTGCCGAGAACGTTATCGCCGGCTTGCAGGCTGCGTTCAAGGAAAAGGGCACCAAGGGCGTGGTGCTCAAGATCGATAGCCCGGGTGGCAGCCCGGTGCAGGCGGGCGCGATCAACGACGAGATTCGGCGCCTGCGCACCAAGTACCCGGACACGCCGATCTATGCGGTCGTCGAGGAAGTCTGCGCATCCGGTGCGTACTACGTCGCTGCCGCGACCGACCGGATTTTCGTCGACAAGGCCAGCTTGGTGGGATCGATTGGCGTGATCATGGACGGCTTCGGATTCGTTGGTGCCATGGAGAAGTTGGGCGTGGAGCGGCGCACGCTGACTGCGGGCGAGAACAAGGATTTCCTCGACCCGTTTGCGCCGGTGTCGCCCAAGCAGCGCGAATACGCGCAGCAGATGCTCAACGAGATTCACGCCCAATTCATCGCCGCGGTGAAGCAGGGACGCGGCACCAGGCTCAAGGACTCGCCGGAGCTGTTCTCGGGGTTGGTGTGGAGCGGTCAGCGCAGCATCGAGCTGGGGCTGGCGGACGCGCTGGGCAGCGTCAACTCCGTCGCGCGCGACGTCATCAAGGCCGACGACGTCGTCGACTTCACGCAGCAGGAAACGCTGGCCGAGCGCGTTGCCCGCAAGTTCGGCGCAAGCATGGGCCGCACTGCCGCGGCGCTGATGCAAAAATCGTTGCGCTGGCACTAGGCCCGCGCGGCTACTCCCTGGCCTTCGGGGCTTTGTCGAGGCCTTCGACGCGGTCGCCGGCCTTGATGCCACGATCAGCGAACCATCCTTTTTTCATTTCCAACGCATACAGCGCCATTCCGAGGGAGGGATGCGAGTCGTCGGTGCGCGGCACCATGTCCTCGATGTTGAGGATGCGCCCATCGGCGGCGATGAACGCGATCGACAGCGGCACGTAGGTGTTGCGCATCCAGAACGCGAGTGGTTGCGGCGTATCGAAGATGAACAGCATGCCGTGATCGGGTTGCAGGCTGAAGCGGAACATGAGCCCGGTGGTCCGGGTCGCTTCCGTGGCTGCGATTTCCGCGACCAGGCGGTGGCTGCCGATCCTGAGCTCGACGGTCGGGAGCTCGGCGGCAAAGGCGGCGCCGGCCGTGAAGCTCAACGTGGCGACGGCGAACACGAAGGCGCGCAGATGGTTCATTGCAAATTCACCTCATGTGGGTCGGGTGCGCATGCCGGAGGTAGATGAGCCAGAGCAGGAGACTGGCAAAGGTGAAGCCAGCCATGCCGAGGGCCATCGCGCGCAGTGACCACGCGAGCATCGGCCCGATCGATCCGGCGACGACGCCGGCCAGCGCAAAATGGAAGAAGCCCTGAAGTGACGACACCAGCCCGCGCATGGTGGGAAAGAGGTCGAGCATGAGCAGCGTCACCGTCGGCGTGATCACGGCGCTGCCCATCGTATAGACCATGATCGGCAGCACGTGCCACGGCACCCCCGGGACGACGAACCATGCGACGAACAGGCTGAAGGCGACCCCGACGAATATCAGCGTGTAGCCCAGGCGCACAGTCCTCGTTGCCGGCAGGTGGCCGGCAAGGCGCCCGGAAATGAGCGCGCCGATCATGATCCCACTGATCATCGGAATAAAAAGCCACGCAAAACCGTAGCTTGACACGCCGAGCATGTCGATGAGGAAGGCCGGCGCGCTCGCGATGTAGAGAAAGAACGCCGCGAAGTTGAGCGCGGGAACTGTCGCGAGCAACAGAAATTCCCTGTGTCGCAGTACGCTCACGTAGTTGCGCCAGAGCTTCTTCGGCGCCAGCGACTGGCGAGCGTGCACCGGCAACGTCTCGGTGAGCGCGCGCGCGGACCAGGCGAGCAGCGCAACCACGAAAACGAACATCGCCCAGAATATCGAGCGCCAGCCCAGCATGTTGAGCAGGATGCCGCCGAGCACGGGCGCGACGGCCGGCGCGATGCCGAAGAAAAGCGTGATCTGCGACATCAGCCGCTGTGCGTCCGGGCCATGGAAGCGATCGCGGATGATCGCCCGGCCGACGACCAGCCCGCTGCCGGCACAGATGCCCTGCAGCGCGCGAAACAGCCACAACGTCTGGATGTTGCCGGCGATGGCACAACCCAGCGACGTAATCGCGTAGACCACGAGACCGGCGAGGATAACAGGGCGCCGTCCCAGCGCATCGGCGAGCGCGCCATGCCAGAGCATCATGAAGGCGTAGGCGAACAGGTAGACCGACAGCGTCTGCTGTACGGCGATCTGCGGAACCGCGAACTCGCTGCCGATGGCGTGGAAGGCCGGCAGATAAGCGTCGACCGAGAGCGGCCCGAGCATGGCTAGCGCGGCGAGCAGCAGCGCAAGCGACCAGGTGCGGCCCGCCTTCGCGGTCATTGTCTGCATGCGACATCGCGCGCGGGCTCACAGCTCATAATCCTCCGCCTCGCCGCGCAGCGCCGCGTCCACCGCTGCGCGGCCGAACTGCGGCGCGAACAACGTGATGAAGTCGTAGACATATCCGCGAAGATAGACCCCGCGGCGCAGGGCGAGCCGGGTCGTGCTGTCGGCGAACAGATGCGCGGCTTCGATTCTTTCGAACTGCACGTCGCGCGCTGCGTCCCAAGCCATCTGCGCGACGATGCCAACACCGAAGCCCGACCCGACGTAGGTCTTGATGACATCGGCGTCGAGCGCGGTGAGCACGACGTTCGGTGAAATGCGCTTGGCAGCGAAGGCGGCGTTGATCGCAGAGCGTCCCGTGAAGCTGAAGTCATAGGTGACGATGGGATAGCGCGCGAGCTCCTCCAGCGTCAGCGTGCCGGCCTTGGTCAGCGGGTGCCCCTTCGGTACCAGCACGCACCGATTCCACGTGTAGCACGGCAGCGTGACCAGCTCGGTGAAGTCGGCGAGCGCCTCGGTCGCGATACCGACGTCGGCTTCGGAACGCACTGTCTGCTGCGCGACCTGCAACGGGTTGCCCTGCTGCAGCAGCAGCCGTACTTTCGGGTAGCGTTCGGAAAAACGCAGGAGCACGGGCGGCAGCACGTATCGCGCCTGCGTGTGCGTCGTCGCAATCGACAACGTTCCGGTATCCTCGTCCTTGAATTCGGCGCCGACGCGCTTCAGATTCCCGAGTTCCTGCAGCGCACGGCGTGCGGTAGCGACTATGACTTCCCCACCCGAGGTCAGCGCCGCCATACGCTTGCCCTGACGCACAAAGATCGGAACGCCAAGCTCTTCCTCGAGCTGCCGAATCTGCTTGCTGATGCCCGGCTGTGACGTGTACAGAGCCTCGGCGGCAACCGAGACGTTCATGCCGTTGTCGACCACGGCGCACAGGTAACGTAGCTGCTGGAGGTTCACGACGCGACGGCGATATAACTTTGCGTTACAATTGTCGCGAATTATATAGCGAAATCGCGATTCCTGTGCCCTCGCGGCAGGCTGGAACGATTCGCGAGCTAACCGGTATGGCGCAGTTTTTTTCCATCCACCCAGTCTCTCCGCAGCATCGATTGATCGCGCAAGCGGCCGCCATTGCGCGCGCGGGGGGTGTCATCGCCTATCCCACCGATTCCAGCTACGCCCTCGGCTGCCATGTTGGCGACGCCGCCGCAGTGCAGCGCATACGCGAACTCCGCGGCGTCGACGACAGGCACCACCTCACGCTGATGTGCCGAGACCTCGCCGAAGTCGGCCGCTACGCGATGCTCGACAACTGGCAATTCCGCATCGTCAAGCAGGGCGTCCCCGGCTGCTATACGTTCCTGCTGCCGGCGACGCGCGAAGTCCCGCGCCGGCTCAAGCATCCGAGGCGCAGTACCATCGGTGTGCGCGTTCCCGACCACGCGGTCGCGCAGGCACTCCTTGCGGAGCTTGGCCAGCCGTTGCTGTCGTCAACGCTCATCCCCGCCGGCGAGTCCGAGCCGATGAACGATCCGGAGGAGATCCGGCAACGTTACAACCATGCGCTGGAGTTGATCATCGACAGCGGCGCATGCCACCGCACGCCAACTACTGTGGTCGATCTTGCAGTGTCCCCACCGGTCATCGTGCGCGGCGGCCGCGGCGACCTGGTCCGGCTTGGGCTTGAGGCGAGCGTTGGCTGAAGCCAAGGCGACGGCAGCCCAATCCCCAAACTGGTACAATTAAACGTTAATGGAGTTAGTTCAGACCATCGTGCTCTGGGCAGTGCCGGTGGTCTTCGCGATCACGTTGCACGAGGCCGCCCACGGCTACGTCGCGCGGATGTTCGGCGACCAGACCGCGTGGATGCTGGGGCGCGTAACGCTCAACCCGGTCAAGCACATCGACCCGGTGGGAACGGTGGCCGTTCCCGGGGCGCTGATCGTATTGTCGGCGATTACCCACGCGCCGCTATTCCTGTTCGGGTGGGCCAAGCCGGTCCCGGTCAATTTTGCGAACCTGCGGAACCCGAAGCGGGACATGTTCTGGGTGGCAGGTGCCGGGCCCGCGGTGAATTTCGTCATGGCGGTACTGTGGGCGATTCTGTTCCGCGCAACGCTGCCCTCTGGCGCCATGGCCAGCGACGGGCTGTCGGAAATGGCCAGTGCCGGTATTCAGATCAACCTGATGCTGATGGCGCTAAACCTTCTGCCGATCCTTCCGCTGGATGGCGGACGCATCGCGGTGAGCCTGCTGCCACATTCGCTGGCCATGAGTTATTCGAAACTGGAGCCGTACGGATTCATGCTGGTCATCATTCTTCTTGCCACCGGGCTGCTGGGTACCCTGATGCAGCCGCTGCTGCGCGTCGGCATGGCCGCCGTCCGCCTCATCGTCGGCGTTTAAGCCTGAATGTTTGCTGACCGCGTGTTGTCGGGCATGCGGCCGACCGGCCGTATGCACATTGGACACTACCACGGTGCGCTGAAGAACTGGGTACGGCTGCAGGAGGAATACGAGTGCCTGTACTTTGCCGCCGACTGGCACGCGCTGACCACGCACTACGAGACGCCGGAGCGCATCGAGGACAGCGTGTGGGACATGTTCGTCGACTGGCTGGCGGTGGGCATCAATCCGTCGCGCGCGACGATCTTTATCCAGTCGCGGGTTATCGAACACGCCGAACTGGCGTTGCTGCTCGGGATGATCGCGCCCGTCGGTTGGCTGGAACGTGTTCCAACGTACAAGGACCAGCAGGAAAAGCTCTCCGACCGCGACTTGACGACCTTCGGTTTTCTCGGCTATCCGGTCATGCAGGCTGCCGACATCTTGATCTATCGCGCAAACATGGTACCGGTGGGCGAGGACCAGGTGTCGCATCTCGAGCTCGTGCGCGAGCTGGCACGGCGCTTCAACCACATCTATGGGCGTGAGCCCGGCTTCGAGGAGAAGGCCAAGGCGGCCATCAAGAAGCTCGGCACGCGCCGCGCCAAGCGCTACGATCAGCTGCGCACGGCTTTCCAGGAGAAAGGCGATGAGGCGGCGCTGCAGGCGGCACGCGACATGCTCGACGAGGCGCAGAACCTGGCACTCGGCGACCGCGAGCGCCTGTTTGGGTACCTCGAAGGCTCGCGCCGCATGATCCTCCCGGAGCCGCAGGCACTGTTGACGGAGACGCCGAAGGTGCCGGGCCTCGACGGCCAGAAGATGTCCAAGTCCTACGAGAACGCAATCCTGCTGCGCGAGGATCCCGCGACGGTCACGAAGAAAATCCGCACCATGCAGACCGATCCGGCACGCGTGCACCGTTCCGATCCCGGCAACCCGGCCAATTGCCCCGTTTGGCCGCTGCACCAGATCTACTCGGACCAGGCCACACGCGATTGGGTGCAAAAGGGCTGCACCACCGCCGGCATCGGCTGCCTGGAGTGCAAGCAGCCGGTGATCGACGCGATCATCGCAGAGCAGGCGCCGATCCACGAGCGGGCACAGAAGTATCTCGACGACCCGTCGCTGGTGCGCGCGATAGTCGCCGACGGCTGTGAGAAGGCGCGCAAGATGGCCGAAGAGACGATGCACGACGTGCGCGAAGCCATGGGATTGTCCTACTCGTGAGCGCAATGGATACCGTGCGGGAGCCGATCGACCTGGCACAGGCGGCGGGTGCACCGGTCGCCAAGGTCTATGGCGAGCCAATGCTGGAGATCCCGCAGGATCTCTACATCCCGCCGGAAGCGCTCGAGGTATTCCTGGAATCCTTCGAAGGGCCGCTCGACCTGCTGCTCTACCTGATCCGCAAGCAGAACGTCAACGTGCTCGATATTCCCATGGCCGAGCTGACGCGACAGTACCTGGGCTACGTGGAGATGATGCGGCGCACCCAGCTGGAGCTCGCTGCGGAGTACCTGCTCATGGCGGCGGTGCTCATCGAAATCAAATCGCGGCTGCTGTTGCCCAAGCCGCCCGCGCTGCCAGGGGCCGAGACCGAGGATCCGCGCGCCGAACTCGTGCGGCGCCTGCTCGAATACGAGCGCATGAAGGCGGCGGCGCGTACGCTCGACGATCTACCCCTTGCCGAGCGCGATTTTGCCCTCGTGCGGGTATGGTTCGAACGGGTGGCGACCACGCGCCTGCCCGAGGTCCGCCCCGAGGACCTGAAGACGGCCTGGGCGGGACTGGTTGCGCGCGCGCGCGGCAACCGCCATCATCTCGTTACGCGCGAGCAATTGTCGGTGCGCAGCCAGATGATCCGGCTGCTCAAGCTGCTCGAGCCTGGGCTGTTCGTCGAGTTCACGGCGCTATTCGAGGTCGATGTCGACGTGCCCCGGCTGGTCGTCGTCTTTCTGGCGATTCTCGAGCTCGCGCGCGAACAACTGATCGACGTGGCGCAGGCGGTGCCATTCGCACCCATTTACGTGCAGCGCAAGGGTGATCCCGCGTTCGTGCTGCAGGGAGACGCTTGAGGCGAGTTACGGATATTCCCGTCGCTCCGGCTACTCTCCCGCAGGAGGAGCGGGGAGATTCGTGAGTCGCTTGGCGATACAAAAGATGGACGACCTGAGCAACATTTCGCACATTCTTGAAGCCGCGCTGCTGACGGCAGGCGAGCCGGTGTCGGTGGGACAGCTGTCCAAGCTGTTCGATCCGCCGCTCGAGGCCGATGTGGTCCGCAAACTTCTCGACGAGCTGCGCAACGCATGGAGCGGACGCAGCGTCGAGCTGACCCAGGTCGCCAGCGGCTGGCGCTTTCAGGCGCGCAACGAGATCCAACCGTTCCTCGATCGGCTGTCGCCGGAAAAGCCGCCGCGCTATTCGCGCGCAGTGATGGAGACCCTGGCGATCGTCGCTTATCAACAACCCGTCACGCGCGGCGACATCGAGGCGATCCGCGGCGTGGCGGTTTCCACCAACATCGTCAAAACGCTTGAAGACAGGCAATGGATCGAGGTGGTCGGGCATCGCGAAACGCCCGGTCATCCCGCGCTATACGCCACTACCAAGCAGTTTCTCGATGACCTGGGCCTGCGTTCGCTGGCCGAGCTTCCGCCTCTCGCGGACCTTGATACTTCCCACCTCCTGGAGTTACCCGATGCCCCAGCAAAGGCCGCCGAGGTCGAACTCGCGCTCGCGAGCCCACTCGTCGACACACAGGCACCCCCATCCGACGGCAGCGCCGCAGGCGACACGTCGGACGGACGACCGCAAACGCCACACGCCGCGACGCTCCACTGAGCCGGTCTTCACCGAGCCGCAACGCCTGCACAAGGTGCTGGCGCAGTGCGGCTACGGGTCGTTGCGCGGGCTCGAAGAGCTGATCATCGCTGGCCGGATCACGATCAACCGACAGCCAGCCGAGGTTGGGCAGAAGGTCGGCCCGGACGATCAGGTGCGTATCAACGGCGAGATCGTCAGGCTGCGTTTCGCGCCGCCGCGCGTGCGCGTGCTGCTCTATCACAAACCGGCCGGGGAGATCGTCAGCCGCAGCGATCCCGAGGGGCGCCCGACCGTCTTCGACAAGCTGCCCAAGCTCGGTCACGCGAAATGGATCGCTGTCGGCCGCCTCGACTTCAACACCGAGGGCCTGCTCCTGTTCACCACTGCGGGCGAGCTCGCCAATCGCCTCATGCACCCGCGCTATGAAGTCGAGCGGGAGTACGCCGTGCGCACCGTCGGCACGCTGACGCCGGAACAGGAAGCCGCGCTGCTGACCGGCGTGCAGCTCGAGGATGGGGCGGCCAAGGTACTCACGCTAGCCGACGGCGGCGGCGAAGGCACCAATCACTGGTACAAGGTTACGCTCCCGGAAGGCCGCAACCGGGAAGTGCGACGCATCTTCGAAGCCCTGGGCGTGATGGTGAGCCGGCTGACGCGCACGCGCTACGGCATCGTCACGTTGCCGCCGCAGCTCAAGCGCGGACAGAGTGTCGAAATGGAGCGGGGCGAGCTCAACGCACTGCTCAAGGCAGCGGGCCTGCCTTCGCTCGACGGCCCGCGCGAGCAGAGTCCAGATGCGCCCGCCGCAGGTGACGGCGAGCAGCAGGGTCCGATGAGGAGCCACGAAACCGACCGACCGCTGGATGACTTCGAGGGGGGCATTGAAGTCGACGGCAATCGCGGCACGTACGGCATACCGGTCGAGCCGGATTTCGCGGCGCTCGACGAGGTCGACGGCAACCGCGCGCCGCCAGCGCCCAGCGGTGCGAAGCATGGCGCCGCGCCCCGAGCCAAACATGGCCAGCACGCGCACGTGCGCGGTCCTGGCGCCCAGTCCCATCACGCGAAGGGGCCGCACCCGCGCGGGCCGTCCAATGGCCCGAACCAGGGGCGCGGACCCTCCGGCGGTCCGAATCAGGGGCGCGGCAGGCGCGGGCGCCGCGGGGGCCGTGGCGGGCGCAACGGACCGGGTGCGCCTCAGGCCGTTTGATCCGGCCTATGGAGGCCAGGCCCTAGTCTATGAACAGGTCTGGAATCAACGCGGTGCCGGGCTGCAACGCGTAGCGTGACAGGTCCGTGATACCCGCGTCCTTCAGTACTTCGTCGTCGATGTAGAAGTTACCGGTGTTCTCACGCGCATCGCTCGTGAGAATCACATGCGCGGCATCGGCGAGTATTTCCGGCGAACGGCAGCCATCGAGGCGCTCGCTCATGCCGGGTATCATCGCCAGCGCCGCCGTGGCGATGAGCGTGCGCGGCCAAAGTGCGTTGACCGCGATGCCTTGGTCTCGAAATTCTTCGGCCATGCCCAGCACGCACAGGCTCATTCCGTACTTGGCGATGGTGTACGCCACGTGATCCCTGAACCAGCGCGGTTCCATGGAAAGCGGGGGCGAGAGCGTCAGGATGTGCGCATTGCGACCGGCGCTCGCCGCCGCGGCGAGATGCGGCAGGCACGCCTGCGAGCAGGCGAAGGTGCCGCGGACGTTGACACCGAACATGAGGTCGAAGCGCTTCATCGGTGTCGCCGCGGTGCCGGTGAGGCTGATGGCGCTGGCGTTGTTCACCAGCACGTCGATGCCGCCGAAGGCTGCGATGGTTCGAGCGACGGCTTCCTGGACAGCGTTCTCGTCGCGGATGTCGACCTTGAGCGCCAGCGCGTGCCCGCCGGCGCGCTCGATATCGGCTGCGGCAGAATGGATCGTCCCGGGAAGTCTCGGATGTGGTTCATCGGTCTTCGCGGCGATGGCGATGTTCGCCCCGTCGCGCGCGGCGCGCAGCGCGATTGCCAGTCCGATGCCGCGCGAACCTCCGGTAACCAACAGCGTTTTGCCCTTTAGCGTAGTCATGCGGGCCCGGGTCGGCTCGGCCGGTCTTGAGCTAAAGCACTCGGTGCATGATCAGTGCGTCGGTCGGGCCATGCTGCGGATGGCGGAACGCGCCGGGCACCCGACCAACGACGCGGAACCCGTGTTTTTCCCATAGCCGGATCGCGCCGCTGTTGCTCGCGACGACGAAATTGAACTGCATCGCGGCGTAGCCGCGCTCGCGAGCGGTCTCCAGCGAGTGTTCGCAAAGTGCCGTCCCGACGCCGCGACCGCGCGCGTCCGGATGCGTCATGTACGCGCAATTGGCGACGTGGTCGCCATGGCCAGGCTGGTTCGGCTTGAGCGTATAGGTGCCGACGATTCTCTCTTTCTCTTCGGCGACGAAGGCTTCCGCCGGTGGCGCGGTCCAGATCCTGCGCGCCTGGGCCCGCGTGGTCTGCGTGGGAAACGCGTACGTATCGCCAGGCGCGATCACAAGTCGGAATATTTCCCAGATCGCGGGAAAGTCGTCATCGTTCGCGGTGCGCAGCGTCAGCACGGCGGTTGGCGAATCAGGAGCCACCGAAATGCGGTGGCCGCTTCTCGAGAAACGCGCGAATGCCTTCGGCGAAGTCGGTGCGCGCGGCACACGCGCCGAAGCTCGACGCCTCTGATGCGAGCTGTCCTGACAACGACTGCACCAGCGATTCGTTGAGCAGGCGCTTGCCATTGGCAATGGCGAGCGCCGGACCTCGCGCCAGCGCATCGGCCAGCGCGGCGGTGGTCGGTGCCAGCTCCGCTTCGGGCACGACCCGGTTGACCAGTCCGAGTCTCAGCGCTTCCTGCGCATCGAAGCGATCGGCGAGCAGGACGATCTCCATCGCCTTCTTGAGGCCGACCAGCCGCGGTAGCGTCCATGTCGAGCCACCGTCGGGGGTCAGTCCGATGTGGCGATACGCAGAGGTGAAGTACGACGTGTCGGCGGCGAGCGCGAGATCGCAGGCGCCCATGAGCGACATACCGAACCCGGCGACCGCGCCGTGAACGCTGGCGACGACCGGCTGTGGCATGCGATGGATCTGCTCGATCGCCGCATGCACGCGCGTGACGATCGCGTTGAAGTGGCGCTGCCGTTCGTCGGGTGCCGTCTCGAGCTCGGAGGCGAACATGCGGATGTCGCCTCCGGCCATGAAGTGCTTGCCAGCACCCTTGATCACGACGCAGCGCACGCTCGCGTCCGCCGCCAGCGCCGCGGTCTGCGCGACGAGCGCGTCGATCATGCTCAGGTCGAGCGCGTTGAGCGAATCGGGCCGGTTGAGCGTAAGCGTCGCGATCGGTCCATCGCGCGCCGTGAGCAGCGTGGCATTCATGGTGAATTCGAAAGCGGCGACGAGTCTAGCACGATGGCCGGCGCATTCTCTCCACCAGCGTCGCCACCAGGATTGCGGCCGCTGTCTCGCCGAAAGGGACTGGCAGTCTCCAGCTCATCCACCGTTCGCGCGACATCCTCACGCTCGAGCGCGACGAACCTCGCGATCGCGGCGGCGAAATCGGCGTCGGCGACGAGGTGTGCGGACTGCGTGGCCACCGGGAGAAAGCCGCGCGCAAGCTTGTGCGCACCCTGCGCGCCGCCTTCGAAGAGCCCGATGCCGCGCTCGATGCAGAATTCGAGCGCCTGGTAGTAACACGCCTCGAAGTGCAGCCCGGGCACGTACTCGGTCGTGCCCCAGTAACGTCCCCACAGCGTGTGCTCGCAGTACACGTCGAGCGCGGCGCACACCGGTTTGCCTGCGCGCGAGCCGACGACCATGAGGATGTTGTCGGGCATCTCGCGCCCGATTCTGGCGAAGAATTCCAGCGACAGGTACGGCGTCGAGTGGTGCTCGCGGTAAGTATTGCTGTAGCAGCGGAAAAAGAACCGCCACTGCGCCGCACTGATTTCGCCGCCGGTGAAGCGCTCGAAGTTGACGCCATGCTCCACGAGCTTGCGTCGTTCCTGGCGGATCTTGGCACGCTTCCCGTGGTTCAGCGTCGACAGGAAGTCGGCGAAATCGCGGTAGCCGGCATTGCTCCAGTGGAATTGCACGCTGCTGCGCATCATGAATCCCGCAGCGGCGCATTCAACCGCTTCCTGGTCCCGCGGAAACAGGATATGGAGGGAGGACAGGCCTTCGTCATCCATCAGTGCCCGTGCACCCTCGAGCAGGCGCTGTCGAACCGCAGCATCGTCGGCGATGAGGCGCGGTCCGGTTGCGGGCGTGAACGGAATCGCGGCGAGGAGCTTTGGATAGTAGCGCCGTCCGTGGCGCCGGTAGGCGTCGGCCCACGACCAGTCGAACACGTACTCGCCGTAGGAATGCGCCTTGAGATACAGCGGCAGGGCGCCGACCAGCTCGCCATCGCGCGTCGCCATGAGGTAGCGGGGCGCCCAGCCGCTCTCGGGCGCGGCGCAACCCGTCTCGTGCAGCGCATGCAGGAAGGCGTGCGAGAGCAGCGGCTGCGACCCAACCAGCGCATTCCAGCGTGCGGCCGGAATCGTGCGCAACGTGTCGATAATCGAAAGCGATAGGGAAGTCATGCCGGTAACGTGATTCGATTGTCGCGTGGTAGGACGGCGATCGCAAGCCATTTCATGCGACGGGCGTGCGTCAGCTGCTGTCCACGCGCGTGATAAAATTCGAGCATGCGCATCGCGATCGCCCAGCTCAATCAGGTTGTAGGCGATCTGGCCGGCAACGCGGCGCGCATCGCCGATGCGATCGCTGCGGGAAAGCGCTCGCGTGCCGACCTCGTCGTCACACCGGAGCTGTCACTGTGCGGCTATCCGCCCGAGGACCTCGTGCTGCGGCCGGCTTTTCTCGAGGCTTGCGAACGCGAGCTGGCAACGCTGGCCGCGGCGAGTGCCGGCATCAGTACGCTGGTCGGGTTTCCCGAGGCGACCGGGGGCAAGCGCTACAACGCGGTGGCAGTCCTGCGCGACGGCAAGGTCGTGGCGGTGTACCGCAAGCAGATGCTGCCCAACTACACCGTATTCGATGAGCAGCGCTACTTCGAGCGCGGCAAGGACCCGTGCGTCATCGACGTGGCCGGTGTGCGCGTCGGCGTAGTCATTTGCGAGGATGTGTGGTTCCCGGCGCCGTCCGCTGCGGCGCGCGACGCGGGTGCGCAGGTGCTCGTCGTGCCCAACGGGTCGCCGTATCACACGCGACAGCAGGCGCTGCGTCGCGAAGTCGTGGCGGCGCGCGTCGCGGAAACGGGACTGTCCGTGGTCTACGTCAATCGCGTCGGCGGTCAGGACGAGCTGGTTTTCGACGGTGCATCCTTCATCGTGGACGGCCGCGGCGCGCCCGCCCAGCAGCTGCCCGCATGGCGCGAGACCCTGGCCCTGGCGGAGTTCGACGGCCCCGTGCCGCGCACGATTCGCGGAGAGCTGGACCTCCGGCTGGAGCCACACGTGTACGAGGCATTGACACTGGGTGTTCGCGACTACGTCGAGAAGAATCGCTTTCCCGGCGTGCTGCTCGGCCTTTCGGGCGGCGTCGATTCTGCGCTCACCCTCGCGGTTGCCGTCGATGCGCTTGGTCGTGAACGTGTGCGTGCACTGATGTTGCCGTCGGTATACAACGCCGCGATCAGCCTCGAGGACGCGCGCACCATGGCGGGGATTCTCGGTGTGCGCTACGACGAGATTGCCATCGACGACGTGTTCGGCGCTTTCAAGCGCTCGCTTGCGGGCGAATTCGCCGGGCGCGCGGAGGATTCGACCGAGGAGAACATCCAGGCGCGCATTCGCGGTACGCTGCTGATGGCGCTGTCCAACAAATTCGGCTCGATCGTGCTCACTACCGGCAACAAGTCGGAAATGGCGGTAGGCTACGCTACGCTGTACGGCGATATGGCGGGGGGGTTCGCCGTGCTCAAGGACATCAGCAAGACGCTGGTCTACCGCCTGTGCCACTACCGCAACAGTCTCGGACGCATCATCCCGGAGCGCATCATCACGCGCGCGCCGTCGGCGGAGCTCCGTCCCGACCAGACCGACCAGGACAGCCTGCCTCCCTACGATGTACTCGACGCGATACTCGAGGCTTATGTCGAAGCAGATTTGAGCCCGGCGGACATCGTCGCGCGCGGCTATTCAAGCGAGCACGTGGCAAAAGTGGTGCGGCTGATCAAGGTTAACGAATACAAGCGCCGGCAGGCCGCGGTCGGCATTCGTATTACGCCGCGCGGGTTCGGCAAGGACTGGCGCTACCCGATCACTTCGGCGTGGAACGAGTGGAAGAGCGTGGGCAGCTAGTGTAATCTGCCTGCTGGACCCGGGAGACGAGCATGAAAAAGGTGGAAGCGATAGTCAAGCCGTTCAAGCTCGACGAAGTACGCGAGGCGCTATCGGAGCTTGGTGTGACCGGGTTGACGGTCACGGAGGTCAAGGGCTTCGGCCGTCAGAAAGGCCACACCGAGCTCTATCGCGGCGCGGAATACGTCGTCGATTTCCTGCCAAAAGTCAAAGTCGAGGTGATCGTCCCCGATGCGCTGGTCGAGCGCGCCATCGAGTCCGTGGTACGCGCGGCACGGACCGGAAAGATCGGCGACGGCAAGATTTTTGTGACCAACGTCGAGCAGGTCGTGCGTATCCGCACTGGCGAGTCCGGCGAAGCCGCGGTCTAGCGCGCCTGATCATCGAGCACGCGAGGGGTAGCCATGTCGTTCATCAGCGAATTCCGGCAATTTGCGGTCAAGGGCAACGTCGTCGACCTGGCTGTCGGCGTGATCATCGGCGGCGCCTTCGGCAAGATCGTCGATTCGCTGGTCAAGGATCTGATCATGCCCGTCATCGGCCGCATTGTCGGCGGACTGGATTTTTCGAACTGGTTTTTCATGCTGGGTGCGCCGCCGGCGGGATACACGGGGCCCATGACTTACGAAGCGCTGACGAGGGCCGGCGTGCCGTTGTTCGCGTACGGCAATTTTCTCACCGTTGCGCTGAACTTCGTCATCCTGGCGTTCGTCATTTTCGTCATGGTGAAGCAGATCAATCGGCTTCGCGATGCGGCGCCACCGCCCGCGGCACCGCCCGAGGAAGTTCTGCTGCTGCGCGAGATTCGCGACGCGCTGAAGCGGGCGTGATCAATTGACCGGCCCCATGGCCGGTCCGACACACCGAGGCGGTCATTCCAGAACCGCCGACACTATCCCGCACCGGAGGACAGGCATGCGTTTATCGAAACTCTGTCTCGCTGCTGCCGCGCTGCTGTACGCGGCGCTCGCCGGCGCCGATATCAATGTGGGTGTGACGCTGTCGGCCACCGGACCCGCAGCCTCGCTCGGCATTCCCGAGAAGAACACCTTCGAAATGCTCGGCTCGCCGGTCATCGGTGGCCAGAAGGTCAACTTCATCGTCCTCGACGACAAGTCCGATACGACGGAAGCAGTCAAGAACACGCGCAAGCTGCTCGCGGAAGACAAGGTCGACGTGATCGTCGGCTCGACGATCACTCCGAACTCGCTAGCCATGCGCGACATCGTCGCCGAAGCCGAGGTGCCGATGATATCGATGGCGGCCTCGGCGTTGATCATCAATCCGGTCGATCCGAAAACACGTTGGGTGTTCAAGACGCCGCAGAACGATTCGCTCATGGCCGACGCGGTGGCCATCAGCATGAAGGCGAATGGCGTCAAGACATTGGGCTATATCGGCTTCGCCGACGCCTACGGCGACAGCTGGCTGTCGGAAATCAAGCGCTCAGCGCAGACCGCCGGCATCAAAGTCGTCGCCGAGGAGAAATATAACCGCAACGACCCCAGCGTGACCGGCCAGGTGCTGAAACTCCTTGCGGCGCAGCCCGATGCGATCCTGATCGCGGGCTCGGGCACACCTGCGGCGACGCCGCACAAGGATCTCGTCGCGCGCGGTTACAAGGGGAAGATCTATCAGACGCACGGTGTCGCCAACTCGGACTTTCTGCGTGTGGTCGGCAAGGACGGCGACGGGGCGGTCCTGCCGGCAGGACCGATGCTGGTGTACGAGCAGCTGGCCGATTCGAATCCTGTCAAGAAGTCGGCCGCGGAATACGTCGCCAAGTACGAGGGCAAATACGGCCCCGGCACTCGCTCGACTTTCGGTGGGCACGCGTGGGATGCGTATGTGCTGTTGCAGCACGCGATTCCCGAGGCGCTCAAGAAGGGACAGCCGGGCACCAAGGCATTCCGGGCCGCCTTGCGCGACGCGCTCGAGAATGTCAGGGAAGCGTCCGCCTCGAACGGTGTGTTCAGCATGAATGCCGGCGATCACAACGGCTTCGACAATCGGGCGCGCGTCATGGTGAAGATCGACAACGGCAAGTGGGTCCTGCTCAAATGACGCAAGCGTAGGAGGGCCGGCTGCGACGTTCGTCGCGGCCGGTTTTTTTTCTTGCGTGCGCGAACCGTGGTTCCTATCGATGGACTTCTCGATCGCGCTGCTGCTCATCCAGGACGGCATCACCAACGGTGCCATCTATGCGCTGCTTGCGCTGGCGCTGGTCTTGGTGTTTACGGTCACCCGCGTGATCTTCGTGCCTTCGGGCGAGTTCGTCACGTACGGCACGCTCACGCTGGCAGCGCTGCAGCTGGGCAAGCCGCCGGGCACGGTTGGCCTGCTGCTCGGTCTCGCCGCAGTGGCAGGCGCCATGGAGATCTGGGCGGCCGCGCGCGAGCAGTCGTGGGATCGCCTGCCGGGGCGACTTGGGCTGTATGTGGCGCTGCCGGCCGCTATTGCCGGCATCGTGTGGGCGTCGGCCCCGCTGGGGCTGGCGTTGCCGTTGCAGATTCTGCTCACAATCGCCATCGTCACGGCGCTTGGGCCGCTGCTGTATCGCGTGGCGTATCAGCCGCTCGCCGAAGCCTCGGTGCTCGTACTGCTCATCGTGTCGGTGGCGGCGCACTTCACGATGGTCGGCCTCGGACTCTGGTTTTTCGGCGCTGAAGGTTCCCGCACGCCACCATTCACAACCGCGTCGTTTCGCCTCGGCGACGTGACTATCAGCGGACAGAGCCTGCTGGTGTTGCTGTTCTCCGTCCTGGTGATCGGTGCGCTGTATGTTTTTTTCGACCGCACGCTCTATGGCAAGGCGCTGCGCGCGACCGCGCTCAATCGCACCGGTGCAAGGCTGGTAGGTGTGAGCCCGAACCTCGCTGGGAGCCTGACCTTCATCCTCGCCGCGATGCTGGGTGCCTTCTCCGGTGTGCTCGTGGGTCCCATCACGACAGTCTATTACGACTCGGGCTTTATCATCAGCCTCAAGGGCTTCGTTGGCGCCATCATCGGCGGGCTGTCGAGTTATCCGCTGGCGGCGGCCGGCTCGCTGCTGGTCGGCCTCCTCGAGTCGTTCTCGTCGTTCTGGGCCAGCGCGTTCAAAGAGGTGATCGTATTCACGCTGATCATTCCCGTGCTGCTGTGGCGCTCGCTGACCACGCACCATCATGAGGAAGAGGAATGAGCCCGTCGCGTGCATTGCTCGCCGGCGTCGCCCTTGCGCTCGTCACTGCGCCGCTGTTCGCGCCACCGTTCTGGATTACATTGCTCAATTACATCGGCCTTTACAGCATCGTCGCGCTGGGGTTGGTTCTGCTCACAGGTGTCGCCGGGCAAACCTCGTTCGGCCAGGCGGCATTCGTCGGCATCGGCGCGTATACGACCGCGTACCTCTGCCTCAACTTTCCGGCGATTTCGCCGTGGGTGAATCTGCTTGCCGGCGTGGTACTGACCATGCTTATCGCGCTTTTTCTGGGCTTCATCACCTTGCGCATGAAAGGGCATTATCTGCCGCTGGCGACGATCGCCTGGGGCATCAGCCTGTTCTACATGTTCGGCAACCTCGAATTCCTCGGCGGACACACCGGGCTGACCGGCATTTCGGTGTTGAATCTGTTCGGGTTCGAGCTGCGCAACGAGCGCTACTTCTACTACCTGATCTGGGCGATCACGCTGGGTAGCCTGTGGATGACGCGCAACCTGCTCGACTCACGGCCCGGCCGCGCCGTGCGCGCGCTCAAGGGCGGATTGGAGATGGCCGAAGCCTTCGGCGTGAACGCGGTCAGGCTGAAGATCGTCGTGTTCGTCTATGCCGCGGTGCTGGCGTGCGTTTCCGGCTGGCTCTACGCGCATCTGCAGCGCTTCGTCAATCCGACACCCTTCGGCATCAACCAGGGCATCGAGTACCTGTTTATGGCGGTGGTCGGCGGCGCAGGCAGCGTATGGGGCGCGGTCGTCGGCGCGACGCTGATCACGCTGCTGAAACAGGTCTTGCAGGACTCGCTGCCCCATTTGCTCGGACGCGAAGGCAATTTCGAGGTCGCCGTGTTCGGCATACTCATGATTTTGCTGCTGCAGCGCACGCGTGATGGCGTATGGCCGTGGATGGCGCGGCTGTTGCCGACGCCCGAGCCGCGCGCAATACCGCCGGCGGCGCAGCTGCCGCGACGCGACCATGCGCATGGCGCCGGGGCATTGCTCGTCGTCGACCGTGCGCGCAAGGAATTCGGCGGCCTTGTGGCGGTGAACGATTTGTCATTCGAGCTGCGCAACGGCGAGATCCTGGGGCTGATCGGGCCCAACGGCGCGGGCAAGAGCACCATGTTCAACCTGATCAGCGGTGCGCTGCCTTTGACGCGTGGCGCGATCAGCTTTGCCGGTGCGCCCATCGGCAGCCGTCAGCCCTACGAGATCGCGCGCCGAGGCATCGGACGCACTTTCCAGCACGTGCGCCTGATTCCGGCCATGTCGGTCCTCGACAACGTTGCGCTCGGCGCTTACCTACGCGGGCACGCCGGAGTGATGCGCGCCGCGATGCGCCTCGACCGCGATGAGGAAGCGCGTGCGCGCGCCGAAGCCGCGGCGCAAGTGAGGCGCGTCGGTCTGGCGGAGCACCTGCATGCGCCCGTGGGCTCGCTGGCGCTGGGCCAGCAGCGCATCATCGAAATCGCGCGTGCACTCGCGGCCGATCCGATGTTGCTCCTGCTCGATGAGCCTGCGGCGGGGCTGCGCTACCTCGAGAAGCAAGAGCTGGCGGCACTCCTGCGTGGCCTGAAGCAGGAAGGGATGACGATCCTGCTGGTCGAGCACGATATGGATTTCGTGATGGGATTGACCGATCGAGTGGTCGTGATGGATTTCGGCGAAAAACTCGCGGAGGGCCTGCCGGCAGACATCCAGAAGAATCCGGTCGTGCTTGAAGCGTACCTGGGCGGCGTATGAGCGCAGCAAGGCGTCGATGACCGCCCTGCTCGAAATTCGCGATCTGCACGTCGCCTATGGCAAGGTCGAGGCGGTACACGGGGTGTCGCTCAAGGTCGATGAAGGCCGCATCGTCACGGTCATCGGGCCCAATGGCGCCGGCAAGACGACGCTGCTCGGCGCCATCATGGGGCTGCTGCCGTCGCGCGGCGCGATCATGATCTACGGTACGCCGGCGGCGCGCACGCCGGTCGAGCAGCGTGTGGCGCAGGGTCTCTCCCTGGTGCCGGAGCGCCGCGAACTGTTCGGGACGATGACGGTCGAGGACAACCTCGAGCTGGGCGCCTTTTCGCGCTATCGCAGCGGCGACCGCGCTAGCGCTGCGACGCGTGACGAGGTCTACCAGCGTTTCCCGCGGCTTGCCGAGCGCCGTGGTCAGCTTGCCGTAACGCTGTCCGGCGGAGAGCGCCAAATGCTGGCTCTCGGGCGCGCCCTGATGGCGCGGCCGCGACTGCTCATGCTCGACGAGCCCAGCCTGGGACTCGCGCCGCTGATCGTCCGGGAAATCTTCAGCATCATCAGTATGCTCAAGGCAAGCGGCGTGTCCATCCTGCTCGTGGAGCAAAACGCTCGGGCCGCGCTGCAGATCGCTGACCACGGCTATGTCCTCGAAACCGGCGAAGTGGTCATCGACGGCGACAGCGCCAGCCTGGCGGAGAATCCGCGCGTCGCCGCGACTTATCTCGGACAAGGGGCCGGCCAGAACGCGTACCGGCGCTAATTCGCGGCGAAAGCGACCGGCTTGTGCCAATGCCGGCCCGGCCCGACAATGCGGGTGTCCCGTCCGCAACAGGCTTCCCGTGACCGATCTCGCCATTCCTACTGTCAACCCGCGCCTGCTCGATCAGGCCACGGGCTTGCTGCTCGCTCCCGCACAGCTCGAGTTCCAGCAGCTATCCCGGGTGCTCGCCGACATCCAGGTGCGTCACGTCGACTACGCCGACCTGTATTTCCAGTATTCGCGGCTGGAGAGCTGGAGCCTGGAGGAGGGCATCGTCAAGTCGGGTGCGTTCTCGATCGATCGCGGTGTCGGGGTGCGTGCGGTCTCAGGTGAAAAGACCGCGTTCGCCTATTCCGACGATATCAGCCTGGACGCGCTGACCGCCGCCGCGACCGCGACCCGCGCGATCGGGCGCCAAGGCCAATCCGCGGTGGCGACACTGGCCAAGATCGGCGGCGCACGCTCGCTCTACGCGCCATCCGATCCGGTGGCGGCGATTTCCGACGCCGAGAAGGTAAGCCTGCTCGAACGCCTGGAGCGCATGGCCCGCGCACGCGATGCGCGAGTGACGCAGGTGATGGCGTCGCTTGCCGGCGAGTACGAAGCGATTCTGATCGCGCGCAGCGACGGGTTGATTGCGGCCGACGTGCGGCCGCTGGTGCGGCTATCGCTCAACGTCATCGTCGAGCAGGACGGGCGCCGCGAGCAGGGCATGGGCGGTGGCGGTGGCCGCGTCGATTATCGCTATTTCACCGACGCGCTGCTCGCCGAATACGCCACGACAGCGGTCGACCAAGCGCTGCAGAACCTGGGTGCGCAGGACGCGCCCGCCGGGACCATGACGGTGGTGCTGGGACCGGGCTGGCCGGGAATTCTGTTGCACGAAGCCATCGGCCACGGGCTCGAGGGCGACTTCAACCGCAAGGGCACGTCAGCGTTCTCGGGTCGCATCGGCGAACGCGTCGGCGCCAGGGGCGTCACCGTGGTCGACGACGGTACGCTGCCCAACCGCCGCGGGTCGCTCAACATCGACGACGAGGGCAATCCCACGCAGCGTACCGTGCTCATCGAGGACGGCATTCTCAAGGGCTACATGCAGGACAGCATGAACGCACGGCTGATGCGCGTGCCGCCCACCGGCAACGGCCGTCGCGAATCCTTCGCGCACATACCGATGCCGCGCATGACCAACACCATCATGCTCAACGGCGATCGCGATCCGGGCGAAATCATCGCCTCGGTCAAGGACGGGCTGTACGCGGTCAATTTCGGCGGTGGCCAGGTCGACATCACCAGCGGCAAATTCGTGTTCTCGGCGGCGGAAGCGTGGAAGATCGAGAACGGAAAGCTTGGACACGCGGTCAAAGGGGCGACGCTGATCGGCAACGGGCCGGACGCGCTGACGCGCGTATCGATGATCGGCAACGATATGGCGCTCGACTCCGGCGTCGGCAATTGCGGGAAGGAAGGGCAGAGCGTCCCGGTCGGCGTCGGGCAGCCGACGCTACGCATCGACGGATTGACTGTCGGCGGCACGGCATAGCCGGGGCGTGCAACCATGCATTTGAGGCAGCGATGAAAAGAGTTGCGCTATACAGCACTTCACCCGGCCAACGGCAGCCGCCAACGCCACCGCCTGCGGGCGCTGCGACGACGGGGGACGCGCCCGGTGCCGATGCCGCGAAGCCCCAGCCGGCGCGCAGGCTTGGGTTGCGGCGCTTCGGCGAACGTTACGAGCGCTGGTTGATCCTGCTGGCCGGCGCACTGCTCGCGCTTGCAGCAGCGACGACGTATGTGGCGACGCGCCCGACGCCGCGCCAGCTCACGCAAAAGGACATCGACGCTGCGGTCCTGCATACGCTCGAGACGGCACAGATCCCATCGGTCGCGAGCAAGGCCTTCGAGGCCGTACGTCCGTCGGTGGTGCGCGTGGTCGGGCTGTCCGCCGAGCCCGATCCCGGCGAAGGCAACAGCCCTGCATCGCGTGGCGGCGTCGGCGTAGGCACCGGTGTGGTCATCGTCGACAAGGGCATCATATTGACCAATCTGCACGTCGTCGCCGGTGCCGACAGGGTCAAGGTGGAGTTCTTCGATGGGCTGGTTTCCGACGCGACGGTGATCGGCATGCGGCCCGAGCACGATCTCGCCGTGCTGCAGGCAAAGACCATTCCCGATGACCTGCAGGCGGCCACGCTGCGCTCGACCGCGGATCTCGCTGTCGGCGATGAGGTCGTAGCCGTCGGCTACCCCTTCGGCATCGGACCCTCGGCGTCGTCGGGCATCGTCTCCGGCCTGCGCCGTGAATACCAGTCACCGGAAGGCAAGCGGCTGTTGACCAACTTGATCCAGTTCGATGCAGCGGCCAACCCCGGCAATTCCGGCGGCCCGCTGGTCACTGCCGGCGGCGAAGTCGTCGGCATCGTCACCGCCATACTCAATCCATCGGAACAGCGCGTGTTCATCGGCATCGGCTTCGCAGTGCCGATCGAGAATGCCGCCGCCGCAGTCGGCATTTCGCCCTTTTAACCCGAACTCCCGGACAGCAACGCATGAACGATACCGAAACCGATCGCGCCGACGTCGCCTCGTTGATGGAGCGCATTCTCTACGAGGTCAAGAAAGTCGTGGTCGGGCAGGACCATTTTCTCGAGCGCGTGCTTGTGGCGATGCTCGCACAGGGGCACCTGCTCGTCGAAGGCGTGCCGGGACTGGCGAAGACGTTGACCGTAAAGACCATCGCCAAGACCATGCGCGGTACCTTCAAGCGCATCCAGTTCACGCCCGACCTGGTTCCCGCCGACCTGGTGGGTACGCGCATCTACAACCAGCGCACGGGCGACTTCGCCACTTCACTGGGGCCCGTGTTCACGCACCTGTTGCTTGCCGACGAGATCAACCGGGCGCCAGCCAAAGTGCAAAGCGCGCTGCTCGAAGTCATGCAGGAATACCAGGTCACGATCGCCGGCAACACGCACCGTGTTCCCGAGCCGTTCCTGGTCATGGCCACGCAAAACCCGATCGAGACCGAGGGAACGTACCCGCTGCCCGAGGCGCAGGTCGACCGCTTCATGATGAAGGTGCTCGTTGGCTACCCCAGCGACGAGGAAGAATTCGTGATCGTGCAGCGCGTCACCGGCGCAGCGCAGGAGGTCGTTGCCGTAGCCACGACCGAGCAGCTTGCCGCGTTGCAGCGTGAATGCCGCCTCGGCTACGTCGATCCCAATCTCATTCAATATGCGGTGCGCCTTGTGTCGGCGACGCGTCACCCGGCGCGCTTCGCACTGGCCGACATCCAGAAGTACATTTCCTATGGCGCGAGCCCGCGCGCGACCATCCACCTCATCGAAGGCGCTCGCTCGCTGGCGTACCTGCGCGGACGGACCTACGTGCTGCCTGAGGACGTACGCGATCTCGTGCCCGACGTGCTGCGCCATCGCTTGGTGCTCACCTACGAGGCGCTGGCCGAGGGTCTGACCGCAGATCAGCTGATCATGCGCATCATGCAGCGCATCCCCGCGCCCGAGCGACCGCTGGAAACTCATGTCCGAGTCGGCGCGGACGCCTGAGAACATTCTGCGACGCTTGGAGTGGACGGTCATCCGTCGCCTGGATGGCCTGCTGCACGGCGACTATCGCACGCTCTTTCGCGGCGCCGGTCTCGACTTGGCGGATCTGCGCGAATACCAGTATCACGACGACGTTCGCCACATCGACTGGAACGTGACCGCGCGCTTGCAGGCGCCGTATGTACGCGAGTACAACGAGGAGCGTGAGGTTGCGGCGTGGTTCCTGCTGGACCTGAGCCCGTCGGTCGATTTCGGCTCGAAGCAGGTACGCAAGACGGCCCTGGCCGTCGAATTCGTCGCAGTGCTCTCGCGCCTGCTCACTCGCCACGGCAACCGCGTCGGCGCAATGCTCTATGGGGGCAAGGTCGATACCGTCATACCGACGCGCAGCGATCGACGCCACGTGCTCCACATCATGCATGCGATGTCCGAGCGAGCCACACCCCCCGCGACCACCGCGACCGACCTCGGTGAACTTCTGCGCACGGGCTACCAGATGCTGCGCCGTCGCTCGCTCGTGTTTCTGGTGTCCGACTTCATCAGCGTGCCGGGATGGCCGAAGCCGCTCGCGCATCTCGCCCAGCGCCACGAAGTCGTCGCGGTGCGCCTGTACGATCCGCTGGAGATGGAGATACCCGATCTGGGCATGCTTGTCGTCCAGGATTCGGAGACCGGCGAGCAGATTTTCGTCGATACCCACGATCGCGGCTTTCGCCGCCGCTTCGCGCAGGCGGCGCGGCGGCGCGAAGCGGAGCTGCGCAAGGCGCTGGCCGACGCCGGCGTCGACGCGCTCGAACTGTCGACCGGCGACGAGCTGGCCGATGCCATCCTGCGCTTCGCCGATCTGCGCAAACGCCGCAGTCAACTCGCAGCAGGCGGCGGGATGCCGGCGCATCTGGTCGCCAAGACTTCATGACCTTCCTGTGGCCCGAGCTGCTGTGGTTGCTGCTGGCACTGCCGTTGCTGGTCGCTGCGTACCTGTTGCTGTTACGGCGCAAGCAGCGTAGCGCGCTGCGTTACGCGAGCCTGAGTGGAATCCGCGACGCGCTGGGCGTGACGCAACGCGTCCGCCGCCACATTCCGCCTGCGCTTTTTCTGCTTGCGCTCACACTGATGATCGTGGGCATCGCGCGCCCCGCGGCCGTCATCATGCTGCCCTCGGCGCACAAGACCGTGATGCTTGCCATGGACGTGTCGGGCAGCATGCGTGCAACCGACGTCGAGCCCAGTCGCCTCGCTGCGGCGCAGGCCGCCGCGCGTGCATTCATCGGCGACCTGCCGGCAGCGACGCGCATCGGCATCGTGTCCTTCGCGGCAACGGCATCGGTAGTGCAGCCGCCGTCGTCGAATCGCGAAGATATCCTCGCCGCGATCGATCGCTTCCAGCTCCAGCGCGGCACGGCGGTGGGCAGCGGCATCCTGGTGTCGCTGAAGACGCTGTTTCCCGACGTCGAATTCGATTTGCGCGCGAGCAATCCGCGTACGGACTCCACGCGTGGGACCTCGCTCGACCAGCCCCTAAAGTCGGACAAGCCCGAATTCAAGCCGGTGCCGCCCGGTTCGTACAACGCCGCGGTCATTATTCTGCTCACCGACGGCCAGACGACAACCGGCCCCGACCCGATCGAGGCGGCGCGCATGGCCGCAGACCGCGGCGTGCGTGTGTATACGGTCGGCATTGGCACGACCGGCGGTGAATTGATCGGCGCGGAAGGCTGGTCGATGCGTGTGCGCCTGGACGAAGCCTCGCTCAAGAACATCGCCAACATCACGCAGGGCGAGTATTTCTACGCCGGAACTTCCGCCGACCTCAAGAAAATCTACGAATCGCTGAACTCGAAGCTGGTGATGGAAAAGCACGACACCGAGATCACGGCGCTGTTCGCAGCGGCCGCGGCCGCGCTGGCCATTGTCGCGGCGGCGTTGTCGATGCTGTGGTTCAATCGGATCCTGTAACCGCGCGCTGCTCGTCGAATTGGCTCTCGCTTCCCTTGGACGGGGCTGCGGCGGGCGCGAGATTCGCGGGCATGTTCATCCCTAATCCTTGCCGCTCCCCTGCCGCTGCGGAGGCAGATGTCGTGCGGTGGCGTCGCGGTCGCGCCAGCTAGTCCGAAGTTCGAGCGCTCATTGAACGAGTTTGGCTTTGCATCTCAGTTACTTGGGGTGACATCGGAGTTCCGGTTTCTGTCTACACTCGAATCTTTTGGATCAATTCGAATGCGCGCTGCTGCTTGGGATTGGGTGTGGTGAGCAGATCGAAAGTCGGTGCGCCGTCCGCCGCGTTTGGCGTACGGCAGGTGTTGCGAACGATGGTGGCGAGCTCGGCCAACAGGGTCGAGAAACTATGCGCCGGGGTGCCGTCGTCCAGAGTGTGGGAGGCGACCTTGAGCAGCGCTGCCGCAGAGCGCTTCGCCGGCGCCACCGGGTCACGCGTGGCCTTGGCTTCTTGATCGGTGTCGGCGAACATCAGCTCGCGCCAGGCTTCCCGCATGTGCCACGCGACGTAGTAGGCGAGCAGGCACAGGAAGATGTGGGCACGCACCCGATCGGCGGTGCGATGATGAATGGGGCGCACCTTCAGATCGATGGTCTTGAGCGAGCGGAACGCCCGCTCGACGTTGGCCAGCGCCTTGTAGTTGCGCACGCAGTCGGCAGCATCCATGCGCGCCGGCGCGACCGAGGTGCGGATGATGTAGATGCCGTCGAGCGCAGCCTCGGCGGCAATGCTCGCGTGCTTGCGCTGGAAGGTGAAGCTCGCCGCGCCCATGGTGAGCTCAAAGTGTTTGGCGACCTTGTACTGGTTGACCACCCGGCCGACGCGCAGTCCGATGGCATCGGCGCCTTTGAGTTTGGTGGCATCGACCCGAGTCTTGATCTGGGCGAGGCTGCGCTCGGTGGCAGCGAGCAACTCTTCGCGCTTGTGGGCGCGCAGTGCCGCCAGCTGGGGATTGCGGCACGCCACCAGTCGCTCACCCGGATAATCCGGGGAGCTTAACTCGAGCAGGTTGCGTTCATCGAATAGATCCAGTTGCAAGTGCCCCTGCTCGACCAGCACGCGGATCGACGCGCTCTTCAAGGCGGTGATCCAGTCCACCCCGGGCGTTTCCCGCATGATGGCGATGGCCTGGTTGGAGACCATGCCGCGGTCGCCCACCATCACCAGCTGCTCGAGACCGAAGTGCTCGCGCAGGCGCTTGAGCTCGGGCGGCAAGGTCTGGCTATCGGCCACGTTGCCCTCATACACCGACACGGCCACCGGGCAGCCACGGGCATCGGTGAGCACGCCGTAGTTGACCTGCAGCAGCCCGTTCTTGCCATCGCGGTTGTAGCCCAGCTTCGCCAGCGGGCAGGTGGTGCCTTCGAAGTAGCTCGACGACAGGTCATAGAGCACCAGACTGCCGGGGCCCAGATGGCGCGCCGCGAGCTTCTTCTGGATCGCCTCCTGACGCGAGAGCAACCAATCCATCGCCGCGTATAGATCGTTCTCGCTGGCTTCCTGCACGCCGAAGTCCTCGGCCAGCGTGCTGGTGTGCCACCAGCGCGTGGTGGCCAGCTTCGGATGCGGGGCGATGATGCGCGCCGCCACCATGGCGCTCACCAGGTCGCGCTCGCGACAGGGGCGCGCCGCCAGTAACGCCTCCAACCCCAACCGGCGCATGGCTACACGCACGGCCTGCACGTGACCCTGCGCACGCGAGGCAATGGCCTCGAATTGCTCGGCAACGGGGCTCACCGGTTCGCCGCGCAGCACCGCGCGAATGGCAAGAATCTGCGCTTCGGAGAGCGACGACAGATTGGCAAGGGTGCGTTTGCGCACGCGCGCACCTTCGCGATAGGACTCGCGCAGAAGGTACGCAGGGCGCGCGCCGCGATTCGGGACAACGTCAATATGCATGACTACATACTAGACGATATCCCTGCAAAGTCAAGTCAACTACATGGCTACATATTGACGCCAGAAAACCCAGGCAACCTTCTGATTAGGCAATGCTTCTACGCTCTAAACAAGGCTAACTGACAATGAACTTCGGGCTAGTGCAGGGGCCCGCCTGGCGACATTGCGACCATGGTGGGTGCCGGCGATGCATGATGCACCGCCAACCGCCAACCCGAGGGCGTCCGCAGGAAAACGTTGGTGGCCAACGCTGCGCCCCGAGGCTTGAGGTCGTCGCCGACGGTGACGTGCTCCATCGCGCTTTGCAGCGCCATGCCGACCGTCTCCAGCACGACGATCTCGTCGACGCGAAACGACAGCCGCGTGTCACCGGCGAACAATTGCTCCCAGCTCGCGCGGACCGCGTCGTAGCCCACCAGTCGCGGGCCGCCCGGATGAATGCAGACGATCTCCTCGTCCTCGGCCCAGGTTGCCATCATCGCGTCGATATCCTTGCCTTCGAACGCTTTGTAAAACGCGACTGCCGCGTCTTGTGGCGAAGTGAATATCGTCGGGGTACGGGCCTTGGGCATGGGTCGCGTCCAGACTCGCCGTTAGCGTGGCGTCCGCGCCAGATCATACACAACATCGGGCTCGAGCTCGCGCATGCACTTGAAGTGCCCAAGCGGGCATTCGCGCTGGAAGCACGGGCTGCATGCGATGTCGATGCGCGCAACGTGAGCGAGCGGTGAGAGCGGCGGCGTGTAGATGGGGCTCGACGAGCCGAACAGTGCGACCAGCGGACGCCCTACCGCGGCTGCGGCGTGCATGAGCCCTGAATCGTTGCTGATCACGACGCTTGCCTGTGCGAGCAAGTCGATCGCCGTTCCCAGGTCCGTGCGGCCGCAAGCGTTGCGCACTTCGGGTACTGCGGCGGCGATCGGGTCCGCCGAAGCCTGGTCGTTGGGCGAACCGATCAACCATATTGCGTGACCCGACGCGAGCAGGCGCTGTGCCAGGGTGATGAAATGCTCGGTCGGCCATCGCTTGGCGGGACCGTATTCGGCGCCGGGACAGAGCACCGCCACCGGCTTGCGGGTTGTCAAGCCGAGCGACCGCATCGCAGCAGTGGCGTTGGCGACGTCGGGCACCAGGACGGGAGACGGCACGCTGGGCCCGATCTGACCGGCCATGGCAGCGAGCGTGACAAAGCGGTCCACCAGTCGCGGCGGCGCGCGCCGATCGAGCCTGCGCGCGTCGGTGAGCAGGACGCGCCGGCCTTCGGCGGCGTAGCCGACGCGTCGCGGTATTCGCGCGAACCACGGTATCAACGCCGACTTGAACGAGTTCGGCAGGACGAACGCGCGCGTGTAACCTTGCCCGCGCAAGCGGCGCCCCAGCGCGCGGCGTGCGGCTAGATTGAGCTCGCGATGCGCGAAGGGACTTTCAATGATGTCGCGCACGCCGCGCATGCGCGCGTAGACCGGCGCACACCAGGAGGGGGCAAGCACATCGACGATCGCCGGTTCCAGCGGTTCGCGAAGCAGCGCGACCAGCGGCTCCGAAAGGACCGCATCGCCCACCCACGACGGAGCGACGATGAGGATGCGCTCAGCCATCGGTCAAGGGTACCGCGAGTCGAGCGCGCGTGCACGCAGCGATCGTGCATCGTTAATGCCCGCGGCGCGGCACCTCGCCGATGTAGCGATAGCGCGTGCCGCAGTAGGGGCACATCGCCTCACCTGGTCCGGCGACGTCGAGAAACACGCGCGGATGACTCGACCACAGCGGCATCGCCGGGTTCGGGCAATGCAGCGGCAGGTCCGCGGCGACGACGTCAACGACGGGCGGCGCGCTGGCGTCGGCTTGCGGCATGGTCAAGCGAAACCGTATTGGATGCGACGAGCGTCAGCCACGACATGTGTTTCGGACTGCGGCCGTTGACGGCATCGAAGAACATGTCCTGCAACCTTTTCGTGATCGGGCCGCGCTTGCCCTCGCCGATCGGGCGGTTGTCGAGCTCGCGTATCGGCGTCACCTCGGCAGCGGTGCCGGTGAAAAACGCCTCGTCGGCGATGTAGAACTCGTCGCGCGTGATGCGTCGCTCGATGACCGGGATGCCGAGCTCGTCGGCAAACGTCATGATCGTTCCGCGCGTGATGCCGTTGAGCGCTCCGCTGGACAGATCGGGCGTATGCAGCTTGCCGTCGCGGACCAGGAACACGTTCTCGCCCGACCCCTGGCAGACGAATCCCTGCGGATCGAGCAGCATCGCTTCCTCATAGCCGTCGTGCGTGGCTTCCTGGTTGGCGAGAATCGACACGGCGTAGTTGCACACGGCCTTGGCATTGCACATCGTGATGTTGGGATGGTGGTGCGTGAACGAGGACGTCTTCACTCGAATGCCCTTCTCGAGGCCATCGGCGCCCAGATACGCCCCCCAGGGCCATGCCGCGACCGCAACGCGAATCCGATTCGACTTGGCGGCGACGCCCATCGCTTCCGAACCGTAGAACACGAGCGGTCGAATGTAGCAGGAGTCGAGGCCATTGGCCGACACGCACTCCTTCTGCGCTGCGTCGATCTCGTCCTTCGTGTAGGGAATTTTCATGGCGAAGATCTGCGCCGAGCGGAACAGGCGGTCCGTGTGATCGCGCAGCCGGAAGATCGCCGGGCCGGCCGCGGTCTGGTAGCAGCGTACGCCTTCAAATACGCCCAGACCGTAGTGCAGGGTGTGCGTCAGGACATGTGTCGTGGCGCCGCGCCACGGCACGAGCTTGCCGTCGTACCAGATGAAACCGTCGCGGTCTGCCATCGACATCGCATTCCCCGTGCTTCGTGAAAAGGATCATTTTATCCGATTTCCGGGTCAGCCCTCCCAGGGCGTACCGAAGACGGCGCGCCAAAGCGCAGCTACGGCGGCCCGGTGCGCCGCATGCTGCGCCGGATCGGCGCGCGCCTCGCGTGCGCCCTGCAGGCGAAGCTGGTGCTGGACGCGCCGGTATTCGCGATAGGCATCCACCGCGGGCTCGACGAGATCGACCGGCAACAGTCCCAGTTCGGCCGCGAGCCGCAGTAGTGCGATGTTGCCGGCGTTGCGGCAGAGCACGGCGTGCTGGTGCGCGTGCGCGAGTACCAGGTACTGCACACCGAACTCGACGTCGACCATGCCTCCAGAATCGTGCTTGATGTCGAAGCGTGCGCTGCGATTGGGATGGGCGGCGTGCATTTTCCTGCGCATGGTCACGATCTCGCCCTTCAACACTGCGGCATCGCGCGGTACGCGCAGGATGAATTCGCGTTCGCCTTCGAAGGCAGAACCGACGGCGGTATCGCCGGCCACGAAGCGCGCGCGCGTCAACGCCTGGTGCTCCCACGGCCAGGCCTGCGCGCGCTGATATTGACGAAAGGCGTCGAGACTCGACACCAGCAGTCCGCTGACGCCATCGGGGCGCAGCCGCAGGTCGGTCTCGTAAAGGCGCCCGGCCGCGGTGGCGCTGGTCAGCCACGCGTTGAGCCGTTGCGCCAGGCGGGCATAGCGCTCGGCAGCGATTTCGCGCGGGTCGTCGTAGAGGAACACGATATCGAGATCCGAAGCGTAACCCAGCTCCTTGCCCCCAAGTTTGCCGTAGCCGATGATGGCGAAATGGGGCTGGCCGCGGTCTTCGCCACGCACCAGCTCCCAGCAGCAGGAAAGCGTCGCCGCGAGCACGATGTCGGCAAGCGCGGACAGGTGGTCCGCAAGCCGCTCGATCGAAAGCAGGCCGTTGAGGTCCTGGACGAGCAATCGAAAGGTCTGCGCGTGCTGGAAATGCCGCAAGGCGTCGATCTGCCGCTCGGCGTCACCGGCACGCAGGGCAAGCACCTCGGCGAGCTCGCGCCGCCAGGTGCCCCAATCGGGCTCGGCCAGCAGGGCGTGGCTGTCGAGCAGCTCGTCGAGCAGGATGGGGTGTCGCGTCAGATAATCGGCCGCCCAGGCGCTCGCCGCCATGAGCTGCGCGATGCGCGGCAAAATCGGCGGATGTTCGACCAGAAGGGCGAGGTAGGCGCTGCGTCCACTGATGGATTCGAGCAACGCCAGCAGGCGCAGGAATACCGGCTGCGGTTCGGCCGTCTCGGCGGCCACGCGCAGCAGCTGAGGAACCAGCGCGTCGAAGCGCTCGCGGGAACGCGCGGGTAGCTGCACATAGCGGGTGCTCTTGCGCACTCGCGTGAGCGCTTCGATCACGCCTTCCGGCTGCGCGTAGCCGGTGGCGACGAGGGCGGTAGTCAGGTTCGCGTCAGGCTGGGGATCGAGCCATGCCGAAACAAGCGCGTCGCTGTCTTGCGCTGGCACTTCTCCGAAGAGCGCATTGAAATGCCGCGTGACAGCCGAGCGATGCCGCTCCAGCGCGCGAATCGCCTCTGCAGAATCGGCAAAGCCGGCGGCACGCGCGAGCGCCGAGCATTCCGCGGAATCGGCCGGCAGATCCTGCGTCTGCGTGTCGTCGCGATATTGCAGCCGGTGCTCGATATTGCGCAGGAAGGTGTACGCCACGCCTAGATCGGTGACCGCGTGGACCGGCAGCAGCCCGCGCGCCCTGAGCGCCGCCAGCGCAGGAAGCGTGCCACGTTCGCGCAGCCCGGGATCGCGCCCACCGCGCACGAGCTGCAGCGCCTGCACGATGAATTCGATTTCCCGGATACCGCCGGGACCGAGCTTGAGATTGGCCGCGTAGTCCCGGCGCAGTCCCTGTTCGCGGATCTGGCGATGCACGTCGCGCAGTCCTTCATAGGCGTCGTAGTCGAGATATTTGCGATAGACAAACGGCGTGACCAGCTGCATGAATTCGTCGTCGCATCCGCCGGTGAGCGGGCGCGCCTTGAGCCACGCGTAGCGCTCCCAGGTCCGGCCCTGTGCAACCAGGTACGCTTCCAGCGCGGCGAACGAGCACGTCAGTGGTCCCGATTCCCCGTAGGGACGCAGGCGCATGTCGACGCGGAATACGAAGCCGTCTTTGGTGCGTTCGTCGAGCGAAGCGATGACGCGGCGCCCCAGACGATCGAAGAATTCCTGATTGGCCAGCGGCTTGGATCCGTCCGTCGCCCCCTCCTCGGGATAGACGAATACGAGGTCGATGTCCGAGGAGACGTTGAGCTCGCCGCCACCGAGCTTGCCCATGGCGATCACCAGCAGCCGCTGGGCAGCGCCGCTTTCGCCGTCCCGCGGCTCGCCGTGGACCTCGATCAGCCATCGCGTATGAGCATCCACCGCGCTGGCGATCGCGACTTCGGCAAGCCGGGTCGTCGTTTGGCAAACTTCGGCGAGGCTGGCGCGGCCGGTGAGATCGCGCAACAGCGTCGTCAAGAACACCCCTTGGCGCAGGCGACGCAGGGCGCTCGCGAGGCTTGCTGCGTCGGGGGCGAGGCGCAGCGCGGCGAGCTCGTCCTCGTCCCAACGCCAGGGCGCCTCGATCGCAGCGGCACACGCGGCAAATCGCCCCGGATCCGCGTCGCGCAGGCGCTGCGCATAACGACTGAACGCGATCGCCGACGCGAGGTCCATCGGGGTTCCAGCGGCATCCACCGCGGTCCGGGTCCTGTTCCGGGTTAACATCGGCATTATGCCTTCCGAGGGCACCCTATCGACGCCCGTCGCGGCGCGCTCCGGACTGCGAAGACTGCTGCGCGGTGCGTGGCTGCTGCTGCGCGTCGGCGTTGTCGTGTTCGCACTGATCTTGCTGCTCGTTCGGCTGGTCATCTTTCCTCAACTCGAAAACAACCGCGACGCGCTGGCGCGATTGCTCAGCAACCAGATCGGGCAGCCTGTCGAAATCGGCGCGCTCGACACAGGATGGGACGGGTGGAATCCGCGCGTCGACATCCGGGACTTCCGGCTGCTCGACCCCGATACGCGCGCCGCGGTCGTGGCGCTCCCGCACGTGCGCATGGTGGTCGCGTGGACCTCGCTGCCGGCATTCCGACTGCGCCTCAAGGAGCTGACGCTCGACGGGCCGCAACTGGCGATTCGCCGCGACGCCGCGGGAATGCTGCACGTCGCCGGTGTCACGATCGATCCGGGGGCAAATCGCGACGATGGCCGACTCGCCGATTGGCTGCTTCGACAGCCGAGTATCGTGATCCACGGCGCGCAGTTCGTCTGGCGTGACGAGCGCGCGGGCGCGAGGGACCTTCAGCTTAGTGGCGTCGAGCTGCGCCTTGAAAACCGCTTCGGTCACCATCGCGTCGGATTGACAGGGCAGCCACCCGATGCGCTCGCAGCACCGCTGGACGTGCGTGGCGACTTCACCGGTAATCCGCTCGCCGACTGGCGCGCGCTGTCGGGGCGGATCTATGCGCGCCTCGACTATGCCGACATCGCACCGTGGCGCGAATGGCTACCCATGGGCATTCCGATCAAGAGCGGCAAGGGTGCTCTACGCGTCTGGATCGACCTGGCCAACGGGGAGATCCACAACGTCGTCGCGGATGTCGCGCTTGCAGACGTCGATACGCGCCTCGCTCCGGATCTGCCGCAGCTTACGCTGTCGGGCCTCGAGGGCCGCATCGGCTGGAGCGACGACGGCAAGCAGATCCAGTTCTACACCCAGCAGCTGAGTTTCGCCGAGGCCAATGGCGTGCGCTTCGATCCCACCGACCTGAAGGTGACGATGCGCATGGCCGACGATGGAGTTGGCACCGGACGCATCGAGTTTGCGCGGTTGGAACTCTCACCGCTTCGCCAGATCGCAGGCTTTATTCCGCTGCCGACGAAATGGCGCGACGTCATGGCGAACCTCTCGCCCAGTGGGGTGCTCGAGGACGGCGACCTGCAGTGGCGCGGCGAGCCTGACACGCTGCGGGCATTCAGCGGTTCGGGCCGATTCATCGACTTCGGCCTTGCAGGTCATGACGCGGTTCCGGGTGTCGCCGGACTTACCGGCAGCATCGACATGAGTCCGCAGGGCGGAACGATCAAGCTTGAGAGTCGCCCAATCGTCCTGGACATGCACCACGCGCTGGGCGAGCGCGTCGCCTTCGACAGCGCGCAGGGGCTGTTTCGCTGGCACCGTGCCGACGATAGCGTGCGCGTTGACATCGACCAGCTAGTGTTCGCCAACAGGGACATGGCAGGTTCCGCGAAGGGCAGCTACACGATGGCGACGGGGGATCGTGGCCGCGCCGACATCGTGGTGCAACTTTCACGCGCCGACGGGAAGCAGGTGTATCGCTATCTGCCGCTGTCGGTTGACGACGAACTGCGCAACTGGTTGCAACGCGCTTTCCTTGCGGGGACGGCGAGCGACGTGCGCATCAAGCTCGTCGGAGCGCTAGCGGATTTCCCATTTTCTGATGCGAAAACCGGGCAGTTCCAGGTGCAGGGCAGGGCGCAGTCGGTCACGTTCGACTACGCTGCCGGCTGGCCGAAGATCGACGAGCTCGACGCCGATGTCCGCGTCGACGGCACGCACCTTTCCGCCGACGTGCGCAAGGGTCGCATCTATGGCGCCGAGGTGCGCGCGAAAGTCGACGTCGCCGACCTGCGCGCCGCCAACCCCCTGCTGCGCATCGACGGCGACGCGACCGGCCCGGCCAACGATTTTCTGCGCTACGTTGCGAGCAGCCCGCTCGACGAAAAGCTCCAACATCCGACCGAGGCTGTCGATATCGAGGGCGCTGGCAAGCTCGCGCTGAAGCTGGAGTTGCCCCTGGGCAAGCCCGAGGGTACCCGGATCGCCGGCGCGTTCACGCTCGACAACAACCGGTTGTCACTTGCCGGCGGCACACCGCCCCTCGAGCACCTGAGTGGCACGCTGCAGTTCACAGCGCACGAGATGAGCGCCGCAGGACTGACCGCGGAGTTCCTGGGTGGGCCTGCGCGGTTCAGTGTGGCCACCATCGATACGCGCGCACGTATCGAAGGTCAGGGCAGTTTCAACCTGGCGATGCTGCGCGCGCGGTATCCCAAGCAGGCGCTACTCACACGCGTATCCGGCACCACCGACTGGAAGTTGGTGCTCAACGCGCTGCCGGCGGGTCCGACGTGGGCCTTCGAGTCGACGCTCAAGGGGGTGGGCATCGATTTGCCGGCCCCCGTGGGCAAGATTCCTTCCGACACGGTCCCGCTGACAATCGAACGCCGCGTGGTCGACGCCAGCCGAGACGTGGTGACGGCGACCTACGGTCGCATCGGCAGGTTCGTCGCCGCGCGCAACCTGAAGGCAGACGGCGCGACCGTCGACCGTGCATTGCTGGCGCTTGGAGCTGGCGCCGACGAGCCGGAGCTGGCGGGATTCTGGATCCGCGGCACCGTGGACACGGTCGATGCGGACGCGTGGCTGCTGATCAAGGAACAGCTCGATGCGACCGGCGCCGGCGAGGCTATGCCACTGACGGGCGCGGACGTGACTATCGGCACGCTCACCGCGGTCGGTCGCGTGTTCAAGGAACTTCGCATCGGCGCGACGAGGAGCGGCGGCGAGTGGCAGCTCGACCTGCGCGGCCGCGACATGGCTGGCAGTGCACACTGGCAGAGCGCGGCCGCCGGCCGTCCGAACGGGCGCCTGCTGGCGCATCTGCAGCGTCTTGCGGCTCCGTCCGAGGCGCCGCCCGGTGTGGCGCCATCGACGACGACGGCCAGGAACGACGTGCCGCCGGCGGCGAACCCGTGGCCGGCGCTCGATATCAGCGTCGATACTTTCAGCGCGAAGAATCGCGAGCTCGGGAAGCTGGAATTCGTGGCGCAGCCGCGTGAGTCCGACTGGCGCATCGAGAACCTCACGATCTCCAGCGACGACGGCACGCTGTCGGCGAACGGCTGGTGGCGCAACACGCGCCGCATGCAACAGACCGATCTCGACGTCGATCTGGACGTGCGCGACGCGGGGAAGTTTCTCACACGCTTTGGCATGCCTGAGGCTGTGCGCGGCGCGCCGACGCAGCTGCATGGAAAGCTGGCATGGGCAGGAAGCCCCCAGGACTTCGATTACCCGACGCTCAATGGCAATTTCGACGTCGCAACCGGCCGCGGACAGTTCCTCAAGCTCGATCCTGGGATCGGCAAGCTGCTGGGCGTACTGTCGTTGCAGGCGCTCAAGCGGCGCCTCGAAGGCGACTACCAGGACCTGTTCGGCGAGGGCTTCGCGTTCGACGAGATCACCGGCACGGTGCGCATACAGGATGGCGTGATGAAGACCGACGACCTGAAGATCGTCGGCCCTTCGGCAAAGGTTACGATTGCCGGGAGCACGGACCTGGCGCGCGAGACGCAGGACATCAAGGTGCGCGTGCAGCCGACGTTGTCTGGGAGCGTTTCGGTCGGCGCGGCCGCGCTCCTGCTGGCGAACCCGATCATCGGCGCGGCGATCGGCGCCGGGTCGCTGCTCGCGCAGAAAATCATGCAGGATCCCATCGAGCAGATGTTCTCCACGCAATATTCGGTGAGCGGAAGCTGGTCCGATCCGCAGGTGAACCGGCCAGCCGCGGCTGCGGCGCGCGCCGGTCCGCCGGAGAACGTCCGGTGAACCTCGACGCAGTGCGCGTCGCGGCGGTACAGACGGTCTCGGGTGGCGACGTAGGAGCCAACCTCGCCGCAATCGAGCCCTGGGTCGTCGATGCCGCAGGGCGCGGCGCCAAACTCGTTCTGCTTCCCGAGTACTTCGGTATTTTCGGGCGCCCGCGCCACGGACAAGGTTGCAGTTCGCGAAGTCGACGGCCACGGTCCGCAACAGGACTGGCTATCGCGCGTAGCGCGCGAGAACCACGTCTGGCTGGTCGGCGGATCGGTCCCCATCGCGACTAGCCGATCCGTCTCGCGTGCGCAGCGCCTGCCTGGTCTACGATAACCGCGGGGGCCGAGTTGCGCGCTACGACAAGATGCACCTGTTCGCCTTCAGTCGGGGCGAGGAGCGCTACGACGAGGCGCGCACCATCGAGCCTGGCGGGGCACCCGTCGCGGTCGAGACCCCGTTCGGCAGGATCGGCCTGTCGGTGTGCTATGACCTGCGTTTTCCGGAACTGTACCGGCACTACCGCGATGTGACACTGCTGCTCGTGCCGTCGGCGTTCACCGCGGTGACGGGCGCGGCGCACTGGCACCTGCTGCTGCGCACGCGCGCCGTCGAGAACCAGTGCTACGTGCTGGCCGCTGCGCAAGGCGGGCTGCACGCCAACGGCAGGCGCACCTACGGTCACAGCCTGCTCATCGATCCGTGGGGCGAGATCGTCGCCGAGATCGATCAGGGCGAGGGCGTGATTGTCGGCGACGTCGTCCTAGAGCGTATTGCGACGGTCCGCGGCGAGCTGCCTGCGCTCGCGCACCGGCGTATGTGACCATGACGCTCGCGGAGGCTGCGCGTTTCGGCGGCGGTGTGCCGTCGAGCTCGTCAGGCTGCGCCACGATCGATTGAAGGTGAACGCTCAGGACGCACGCGCCTTGAGCAGGATCAGCATCGCGCCGCTGCCACCGGCGTGAGGCTGCGCCTCGCAATACGCCAGCACGTCGTCCCACTGCGTGAGCCAGCGGCGCACCTTGGCCTTGAGCACGGGCTCGCGGTTGGGCGAGGACAATCCCTTGCCGTGGATCACGCGCACGCAGCGCCAACCATGAGCGCGTGCGGCGTCGAAAAAGTCCACGAGGGCATCGTGCGCTTCGACGCGCGTCATGCCGTGCAGGTCGATCTCGCCCTGAACCACCCAATGGCCGCGGCGCAGCTTGACGAGAATGTCGCTGCCTAGGCCCGGGCGCGCGAAGGTCTGCTGCGCCTCGTGTTCCTGCCCGATGTCCCACGCGGCGGGAGACGGCTCGTCACCGAACTTGCTCGCGGCCAACGCGTCCGCTTCATCTGCCAGCCGTTGTGCCGGCAGCGTCGAAGGTTTGGGGCCGCGCGGCGACGCTCGATTGACCGGCGACAACCGCGTCACGCCGGCGAACGCCTGTGCGAGATCGATGTCGGACGGTGGTCCACATGCGCCGGCACGGCTCACGTCGCGAGGCGCGCCCGCGCCCCGCGACGCGCTAGCGGGTTTCACCATCGCCGGGTCCTTCTTCGGCGCCTTAGCGAGCAGGGTCTTCAGTTCGGAAAGCTTGGCCATGCGATCCCAGGGTTGAGCAACTTGTGCGTGACACGCGCAACGCGCTCCCGTGGTGCTCCGGCTAGCCCAGGCCTTCCAGATAGCTCTCGGCGTCGAGCGCCGCCATGCATCCGGTCCCCGCGCTGGTTACAGCCTGGCGATACACATGATCGGCAACGTCGCCAGCAGCGAAAACTCCAGGAACGCTGGTCGCGGTAGCGTCTCCTTCGCTGCCGCCCTTGACGCGGATGTAGCCATTGTTCATCGTCAACTGTCCCTCGAAGAGCTGCGTGTTCGGCGTGTGGCCGATAGCGATGAACACGCCCTGCACCGCGAGGTCGGCGAGCGCGCCGGTCTTGACCTGCTTGAGGCGCACACCGGTTACGCCCGAGGCGTCACCCCGCACCGAGTCGAGCGTGTGGTCCCACACGATGCGCACGTTTCCGCCGTTCTTCGATTTGGCCTTGAGCCGGTCGACGAGAATGGCTTCGGCGCGGAACTTGTCGCGCCGATGCACGATGTTGACCGTGCGTGCGATGTTGGACAAGTAGAGCGCCTCCTCGACCGCGGTGTTGCCGCCGCCGATGACCGCCACGTCCTGACCCTTGTAGAAAAAGCCGTCGCAGGTTGCGCACGCCGATACGCCTTTGCCCATGAAAGCCTTTTCCGAATCCAGCCCCAGATAGCGCGCCGAAGCGCCGGTCGCGATGATCAATGCGTCGCAAGTGTATTCGCCCGAATCGCCCGTCATTCGCAGAGGACGCGCCGAGCAGATCAACGGTGTGGATGTGATCGAACACGAGTTCGGTCTCGAAACGCTCCGCATGCTGCTGGAAGCGGGCCATCAGCTCGGGACCCTGAACGCCGCCGGCGTCGGCCGGCCAATTGTCGACGTCGGTCGTCGTCATGAGTTGTCCGCCTTGCGCCAGACCGGTGATCAGCAGCGGCTTGAGGTTGGCGCGTGCGGCGTATACTGCCGCGGTGTATCCGGCAGGACCGGACCCGAGTATCAATAGGCGGGCGTGCTTGGTGGGCATGTTCAGCGCGGGATCCAGGCGAGCAGGTTCGACGACACGGACGAAGCGCGTCCGATTCTAACCGATGTGGGGTGCGTTCCCAGGCAGGCAAGAGAGCGCACTACAGCATCCGGCCGGTGTATAATGTGTCGCATGAGCTTCGATACACAACACGATGATTTCAAATAGTAAAAAACACAGCAACCTGCGGGCAGACCGGCAACGCGGATGCGCAGCTTGCCCCGCGCTTTGCGGCGCTGCTGCGCGAATCGTGGTGGCTTTTGGTCGTTGCCGGCTTTGTCTACCTTGCACTGATCCTCGCGACCTACCAGCGATCCGACCCCGGATGGTCTTTTTCCGGGACCGGCGAAGCGATTGCACAACCGCGGCGGCGTCGTCGGCGCGTGGCTTGCCGATCTGCTGCTGTACGTGTTCGGAGCGTCGGCGTGGTGGTGGGTCTTCGCCGGTGTCGTGCTCGTCGTCACGGGTTATCGTCATCTGACTCGCGATGACCTGCGAGCGACATCACGTCTGGCTCGCCGTGCCCGGGTTCCTGCTGGTGCTGCTTTCGAGTTCGGCGCTCGAGGCGTTGCGACTTTATCGCCTGCCCATCGCGCTGCCGGGTGCGCCCGGAGGTGCGCTCGGCGACATGATCGGGCATGGGCTGGCAGACTGCGCTTGGCTTCAACGGCGCCACGCTGTTGCTGATCGCGTTGTTCGCGGTCGGCTGGTCGCTGTTCACGGGCATGTCGTGGCTGCGGTTGATGGAGCGCGTCGGCACCGCCGTCGAATCGGCGATCGCGCGCGTACGCCAGCGGCGCGAAGCGCAGCGCGACGCGATTGATCGGCGCCGTGGCGACCGAGGAGCGCGAGCTTTTCGTCGAGGCCGTCGCGCGAGCAGGACGACGATCGCGAGCCGGTGCTCGTCGTGCCGCCGCCCGTCGAGGTGCGAACGTTCCGAACGCGTCGTCAGGGAAAAGCAGAAGCCGCTGTTCCAGGATCTTGCCGGACTCGCCTCTGCCGCCGCTGGCGTTGCTCGAGGACGCGCCTTCGGCGCAGGAGCAGGTCAGCGCCGACGACGCTCGAGTACACGTCGCGCCTGATCGAGCGCAAGCTCGCCGATTTCGGCGTCTCGGTGAAGGTGCTGGCGGCGTATCCGGGACCGGTTATCACGCGCTTCGAGATCGAGCCGGCGTCGGCGTGAAGGGTGCGCAGATCGTGAACCTGATCAAGGATCTGGCGCGCGCGCTGTCGGTGGTCAGCATTCGCGTGGTCGAAACGATTCCCGGCAAGTCGTGCATGGGACTCGAGTTGCCCAACCCGCGAGCGACAGATCGTGCGTCTGGTCGAACTCCTGTCGTCGACGACCTACAACGACACCGGCAGCCCGCTGTCGCTCGCGCTGGGCAAGGACATCGCCGGCAAGCCGGTGATCGTCGATCTGGCGCGCATGCCGCACCTGCTGGTCGCCGGCACGACCGGGTCGGGCAAGTCGGTCGCCGTCAACGCGATGATCCTGTCGCTGCTGTACAAGGCCGAGCCGCGACAGGTGCGCTGATCCTGATCGATCCCGAAGATGCTCGAGCTCTCGGTGTACGAGGGCATCCCGCACCTGCTCGCGCCGGTGGTCACCGACATGAAGCTCGCGGCCAACGCGCTGAACTGGTGCGTCGCCGAGATGGAGCGCCGCTACCGGCTGATGTCGACGCTGGGCGTGCGCAACCTCGCCGGCTACAACGCGCGCGTGGCCGAGGCGAAAAGGAGCGGAAAGCCGCTGACCAATCCGTTCAGCGCTGACGCCGGAGAGCGCCCGAGCCGATCGAGGAAATGCCGCTGATCGTCGTCGTCATCGACGAGCTCGCCGACCTGATGATGGTCACCGGCAAGAAGATCGAGGAGCTGATCGCGCGCATCGCGCAGAAAGCGCGCGCTGCCGGCATTCATCTGATCCTGGCGACGCAACGGCCGTCGGTCGACGTGATCACCGGACTCATCAAGGCGAATATCCCGTCGCGCATCGCCTTCCAGGTCGCGAGCAAGGTCGACTCGCGCACGATCCTCGATCAGATGGGCGCCGAGACGCTGCTGGGACAGGGCGACATGCTGTATCTGCCGCCGGGAACCGGGCACCCGCAGCGCGTGCACGGCGCGTTCGTGCCGACACCGAAGTGCATCGCGTCGTGGAACATCTGAAAGCGCAGGGCGGACCGCAATACCTCGACGGCATTCTCGACACGCCGGGTGGCGGCAACGGCGACGAGGGCGTCACGGTCGACGGCGGCGATGCCGAAGCCGACCCGATGTACGACCAGGCGGTGGCGGTCGTGCTCAAGACGCGCCGACCGTCGATCTCGCTGGTGCAGCGGCATTTGCGCATCGGCTACAACCGCGCGGCGCGGCTGATCGAGCAGATGGAGCGCGCTGGGCTGGTGTCGGCGATGCAGACCAACGGCAATCGCGAGGTGCTGGTCCCCGCCGGCAAGGAGTAAATCGGTGCGCTGGCGGCGCCTTGCTGTGTCATGCTGCTGTCTGGCGACGACGTGTCCTGCGAGCGTCCGGCGTCGATCAGCGCCTGAACGCGTTCGTGCGCGAGACGCAAGACCCGGCATGCGAAATTCACGCAGGTCGTCATACGACACGTCGGGGCGCCAGACCGGCAGGAATCGAGTGGCGAGTTCTCGATCGCGCGCCCGGGCAAGTTTCGCTGGAGGTACGAAAAGCCGTACAAGCAGCTCCTCGTCGGCGACGGCGAGAAGCTCTGGATCTACGATCCCGATCTCAATCAGGTGATCGTCGTAGGAAGCTCGACCGTGCGCTCGGCATCACGCCGGCGGCGCTTCTGCCGGGACGCGACGCTCGAAGCGGCCTTCGAGCTGGCGCGAGCTGCCTAAGCGGCCGACGGTCTGAATGGCTCGGGGCGACGCCCAAGGACAAGGACAGCCGCGTTTCGTGAGCTGCGGCTCGGTTTCGACAGCCGCGGATTGCGCGGCGCTCGAACGTCGTCGACAATTTCGGCCAGCGCACGCTGATCGTTGTTCGGTCTCGAGCGCAATCCGAAGCTCTCGACGCCGACCTTGTTCCGCTTCACGCCGCCGCCGGCGCCGATGTCGTCAGTGACTGATCTTTTCGCCGTCGAGAACCCGGCGACGCCGCTCGCCGAGCGGCTGCGGCCGAAGACCATCGACGACGTTATCGGGCAGCGACATCTGCTCGACGCGGGCAAGCCACTCGCGGTCGCATTCGCGTCGGAAAAACCACATTCGATGATCCTGTGGGGACCGCCGGGCGTCGGCAAGACGACGCTTGCACGCCTGATGGCGGATGCTTTCAACGCCGATTTCATCGCGATCTCCGCGGTGCTCTCCGGAGTCAAGGACATTCGCGACGCGGTTGCGCACGCGGAAGCGACGCTGGCGCAGTCCGGGCGGCACACGATCCTTTTCGTTGACGAAGTGCATCGCTTCAACAAGGCCCAGCAGGACGCCTTCCTGCCCTTCGTCGAGCGAGGACTCATCACGTTCATCGGCGCGACGACCGAGAACCCGTCGTTCGAAGTGAACAATGCGCTGCTCTCGCGCGCTACCGTGTACGTGCTGGAAGCGCTCAAGCCCGACGGATCTCGGCGCCTGCTCGATCGCGCGCTCGCCGCAGCCTCGCCCGGCATGTCGATGGCGGCGCCCGCACGCGAAGCCGTGATCGGTTACGCCGATGGTGATGGACGACGACTCATCAATCTGATCGAGCAGCTTGCCATCGCGGCGGGAGAGGCCAGACAGGCGCGAGCTCGACGTCGCTTTCGTCGAAACGACGATTGCCCGCTCGCTGCGTTTGCTTCGACAAGGGCGGCGAAGCCTTCTACGACCAGATCTCGGCGCTGCACAAGTCGGTGCGCGGAAGTCGATCCGGACGCGTCGTTGTACTGGATGTGCCGCATGCTCGACGGCGGCGCCGATCCGCTCTACGTCGGTCGCCGCATGATACGCATGGCCAGCGAGGACATCGGGCTTGCCGATCCGCGCGCGCTGCAAATTACGCTCGATGCGGTGGCCACCTACGAGCGCTGGGCATCGCCCGAAGGTGAGCTGGCGCTGGCGGAAGCAGTGATCTATCTCGCCTGCGCTGCCAAGAGCAACGCCGTCTATACTCGCCTACAGTGCTGCGCGCGCATTCATCGCCGAAGACGATTCGCGGCCGGTGCCGCTGCGTTTGCGCAACGCGCCGACGCGGCTGATGAAGGGACTCGGTTACGGCAAAGACTATCGTTATGCGCACGACGAGCCGGATGCCTACGCCGCCGGCGAGCACTACCTGCCCGATGGCATGCCGGAGACGCGCTTCTACGCGCCGACCGAGCGTGGGCTCGAAGCGAAAATCCGCGACAAGCTCGAAGCGCTGCGTGCCCGGGATCGCGCGGCTGAGGGCGACGAAAACGGCGAGGGCAGCGACACCCAGTCCTGAGTCACTTAAGGAGCATGCGCGCAGTCGCGAGTGCACGGCGGGCGTGGTGGCGTCTGCTAAAATTCGCGCATGCTCGACATCCAGCTCCTGCGCACTGATCTATCCGGCGTCGCCGCGCGATTGCATACGCGCGGCTACGTGCTCGACACGGCGGCGTTCGAGCGCCTTGAAGCCGAACGCAAGGCCATCCAGACGCGCACGCAGGAGCTGCAGGCAAGGCGCAACTCTGCGTCCAAGCAGATCGGCGCGGCCAGGGGCAAGGGCGAGGACGCAACGGCGCTGATGGCGGCGGTCGCGACGTTGGGCGACGAGCTCGCCGCAGTCGAGCAGCGACTCGCGGTCGTGCAGGAGCATTTGCGCGAGCTGATGCTGGCGATGCCCAACCTCCCCGACGCCAGCGTGCCGGTCGGGCGCACCGACGCCGATAACGTCGAGCTGAGGCGATGGGGGACGCCGCGAACCTTCGGCTTCGCACCACGCGATCACGTCGACGTCGGCGCCGCGGTGAATGGAGTCGAATTCGAAAACTCCGCCAAGCTGGCTGGCGCGCGCTTCTACACGTTGCGCGGCGCCGTCGCGCGCCTGCACCGCGCGCTTGCGCAACTGATGCTCGATACGCACACCGGCGAGCACGGCTACGCGGAAATGTACGTTCCTTACATTGTCAACGCCGCGACATTGACCGGTACCGGGCAACTTCCGAAATTCGAGGATGATCTGTTCTGGGTCACGCGCGGCGGCGCGCCGGATGCAGAGCGCATGTACCTCATCCCCACTGCCGAAGTGCCGCTGACGAATCTCGTTCGCGACCAGATCCTCTCTGCCGCACAGCTGCCGTTGAAGCTCACCGCGCATACGCCCTGTTTCCGGTCGGAGGCAGGTAGTTACGGGAAGGACACGCGCGGCATGATTCGGGTGCATCAGTTCGACAAGGTGGAGCTCGTTCAGATCGTGCATCCGGAGAACTCTCGCGCGGCGCTCGAGGAGCTGACCGGACACGCCGAGGCGATCCTGCGCAAGCTCGAGCTGCCGTATCGCGTGTTGCAGCTGTGCACCGGGGATATCGGCCCGGCGTCGGCCAAGACCTACGATCTCGAAGTCTGGTTGCCGGGACAGCAGGCGTATCGCGAAATCTCGTCGTGCTCGAACTGCGAGGCCTACCAGGCGCGGCGCATGCACGCGCGCTTTCGCAACGCGCAGGGCAAGCCCGAGCCGGTGCACACGCTAAACGGTTCGGGTGTTGCGGTCGGGCGCGCGCTGGTTGCCGTGCTGGAAAACTACCAGCGCGCCGACGGCGGGATCGACGTGCCCGCTGTGCTGCAACCGTATATGGGCGGCGTGCGCTTTATTCCAGCCGCGACGACCCCGCCCTGATCAATCGGCGGTCGACGTCATAGCGGTAGCGCTGCGACTAGCCCGACCGGTGACGGCGACCTATACTCACGGGCGCAGCCCGATTCACCGCCATCTCGGACACACATGTTCGAATTCGTCCAGAAGCACGCTCCCGCAATCGCCCGTGACGGACGGAAGGTGCGGCGCCTCGTCGTCAGCTGCAAGAAATTGCTGTCCGAGGGCGGCGAGGCCGCGGGTGTATCGCTGGCGAAGAGCACTTTGGATCTGTACCGAGGGCTGGACAAGAAAGAGCAGACGCGATTCTTCGGCGCGCTGCTCGCCGAATTCTCGCCCAACCCCACGGAGGTGCTGGCGGTATCGAAGGCCTACGCCGCCGAGCCGTCGGCAGCCAACCTGACCCAGCTCAGCATCGCCGCTGAACCGCCGCGCCAGGAGCTGCTGCGACGGCTCAACCGTGCCCCAGGCGGCACCGCCACGATCCTGCGCATGCGCGAGCGGCTGCTGGATCTGAAGCGCGAGCGGCGCGAGCTCGAGGCTGTCGACTGGGACTTCCGTCATCTGCTGGCGTCGTGGTTCAACCCTGGCTTCCTGCAGATCGTTCGGGTGGATTGGCGTACCCCTGCCTATTTGCTGGAGCAGATCATCGTCCACGAGGCAGTCCATGAGATTCGCGGTTGGAACGATCTGCGCCGGCGCCTCGAAGCCGACCGCAGGTGTTTCGCCTTCTTCCACCCGGCACTCCCCGACGAGCCGCTGATTTTCGTCGAGGTCGCACTCGTGGATCGAATGGCGAGCGAGGTGCCGCCGCTGCTGGATGCGCAATCGAATTCAAACGATCCCACGCGCGCGACCACTGCGGTCTTCTATTCGATCAGCAATTGTCAGCCTGGCCTGCGCGGCGTATTGCTCGGCAATTTTCTCATCAAGAACGTGGTCGAGGTCCTGTCGCTCGAGTTTCCGCGCCTCAAGCTATTTTGCACGTTGTCGCCCATTCCAGGGCTTGTTGGCTGGCTTGCCCCGTTGCTCAAGGGCGGCGACACAGAGCGGCCCGAGCGCGTTGCGAAGGCGCTGAAGGCGGTGGCCGCGAGGCTCGGCACCGACGTCGCCAAGGTCGCCAGCGATCCAGCCGACGACGTCATCGAGCGCCTGGCGCCGCTCAAGGAACCATTGACCCAACTATGCGCCAGCTACCTGCTGCATCGAGCCAACGGCAGCGAGCCAGCAGACGACCCGGTTGCAAGGTTTCACCTCAACAACGGCGCGAAGCTGGAGCGGATCAATTGGCTGGCGGATACCTCCAAGAAGGGCCTGCGAGAGTCGCTCGGCATGATGGTCAATTATCTGTATGAGCCTCGAGCGATCGAAGGAAACCACGAGAAGTTCATGCGAGGCGAGATCGTGGCCTCCCGGCAAGTGCATCGCTTGGCAGGAGGCGCTTGACGAGATGGCTGATCGATCTCATGCGTCGTCGTTCTTTCACACACGGGGCATTGGCTGCCCATCGACTCCCAGACCCCAGTTGCGGCGGCGAGTGTCAGCTGGCGTAGCGCCGTAGGTGGCCGCTGGTGATTTAGCTTTGCGCAAGGTTCAAGCGGGGCTGAGGTTGAGCGTCACCGGCTCCCGCTGCGGCGGCGAGCTACTGCGGCGCAGCGTCCTGAAGGCGCGAATGTCAGTACACGCCTGTTCACTCGAGTAACGAGTGCGCCGGCAATGTCGATCAGCTTTACACGACTGTGACAGACCGTCGTGTCTGCCCGCTTCAAGCCATTGATAGTGTGTCGAACACGATTTGCGGTATACACTTTGCTATTGCCAGTTTTCCGCGGTTTTGCGTAAAGGCTGAGACTTTCAGCCAGCGGCGGCGGCAATAGTGGTTGCGCTGAGCGAGTTCTGCGCCAAGACAAAATATGCGGTAAGCCTCAACCAAGGGGTCATAGGAGGATTTCGAAATGTTACCAAACGTTTCACGCAAGTTGTCGTGTGTAGGCATCGCGGTTGCTGCCGCGCTGCTCGCAGGTGCGCCCTCGCAGGCGCGCGTCGTTAGGATCGTGATCGATCAGACTCTCTCACAGCCCGCAATAGGCGGTGTACAAACCGTGGCGTATCAGACGATCAACGGCCGGGCGTTTGGCGAACTTTGCATCTCAGGCTGCGTCGGAGCCGCGAACAACGCGATCATCACCGATCTCGCCTTGGCGCCTCAGGTTCCAAGTGCCAGTTCCCTCACTCCCGGCGCGATCGTAGTGCAGTACGTGGCCAGTTTCTCGATCGTGAAACCCGTCGACAACAACAACATCAGCGGAATCATGTGGCATGACGTACCGAACCGCGGGGGCAGGATCGTCATCAACGTCGCCGAGCGCGGATTGGGCGACGTGGGTCTCAGCAGCGGCTGGCAAGGCGACAATGCGGGCGCGACGGCAGTCCCGAGCTACGCGTCGAACACCTCTCCGGTCACGACCGGTCTCGCGAACAACGAATGGGTGAAAACGCCCGTGGCGACCGGCACGACCGGGTTGATGCTGGGACGCATTATCAATCGCAGTGGTCCCGCGTCGGAACCGCTCAACGTCATGGGTAATCCGATCCCGTATCTGCCGGCCTCGCTCGACACGACCGCGCCGGGCGTCGTCCTCATGACGCATACCAAGGAAACGATAGACGGCAATATAACGACGGGCGCGGTGATCCCGAGCTCGGACTGGGCCTTTGCCCACTGCAGCGCGACCAACCCGTTCCCAGGTACGCCGCAGGATCTCAACCCGGCAAACCTTCCCGGCACGCTGCCGGTGCACGTCTGCTTGAAGAACGGCTTCGATCCCACGCTGCTTTATCAATTGGTCTACCAGGTCAAGGATCCCTATGTCCTGGGCGCCGGAACCGCCGCGTTCCGCGATGTCGGGTCGTTTTTCCGCTATGCGACGGCAGACGACTTCGGGACACCGAACCCGGTTGCCGGCAAGATTACCCGCGAAGTCATCCGCGGCGTTTCGCAGTCGGGGAACTTCACCCGACACTACATCCACCTGGGGATGAATCAGGACGAGGCCGGCAGGATCGTGCACGAAGGCGCTTGGCCGATCATCGCGGGCCGACGTGTTGCCAACAATTCGCGCTGGGGACAGCCCGATGGCGTGCTGGAACTCTACCAGCAGGGCTCGGAAGGCCCGCAGTGGTGGGTGCCATGGCCTGACACGGTTCGCAACCTGCCCACCGGCAGCATCCTGGATCGTTGCAACGCGACCGTGCCCAACACATGTCCCAAGATCATCGAGCACTTCGGCGGCTCCGAGGTCTTCGCGCTGAAGATGACGACGGAGTGGGTGGGCACCTCGGCGGATGCCGATATCCCTCTCCCATCCAATGTGCGGCGCTACTACGTGCCGAGCACGACGCACGGTGGCGGCGGCGGCGGATTCAACGAGAACATATCGCCGACGGGGGCGAATTGCCCGGGCAACAACTGGAACGCCGGCCTACCGGCCGCGTTCAGGCCGAACCCGGTTTCCGAAACCGAGCTCACGAATGTGTTGCGTCTGGCCATGCGCAACTGGATTACGACCGGGGCAGCACCACCGCCCAGCCGCTTTCCGACGCTTGCGGGCGGAACGCTTGTCGATCCGACGCAGGCTGCGATGGGATTTCCCAGCGGTGTCCCCGGCGTACCCGCGTCGATTTTTCTGCCCGCCAATTTCGTCAACCCGGTATTCGACTATAACTGGGGACCGAATTTCAACGAATTCGACGCGACCGGCGTGCCGACAAACCTCCCGCCCCCGATTCTTAGTGTGATCAAGATGAAGGTGCCCAAGGTCGACGCCGACGGCAATGAACTGGGCGGCGTTCCCACGGTACTGCGCGATGCGCCGCTCGGGACGTACCTCGGTTGGAACATCACGACGACGGGCTTCCACGCTGGCCAAGTTTGCAACTACGTTGGCGGCATGATTCCGTTCGCGCACACGCTGGCCGAGCGCACGTTGAGCGGAGATCCACGGTTGTCGCTGCAGGAGCGGTATGGAAGCCACAACGGGTACGTGCTCGCGGTGAAGAACGCAGCGGGGAACGCCTGGAGGCAAGGCTACTTGCTCCCGCAGGACATGATCAGCCTGGTCAGTCAAGCGCAGGCGAGCAACGTCTGCGCGCACGGTGCGTCCGGACAGAGTTGCGATCCAGCTGCGCCATAGACGGCTTGCTGTTGGGTGCAGGTGCGGCCGCTGGGGGCCGGGTTAGAACGCTTCTCGGCCCCCGCCGGTCACGCGATAGACGTCCTGCTAACGCATGTTTCCGGTGTGCCCGAGCGAGTAGCGACCGGGCTGCGGCCACACCGCGAGGCCGTGCGGCTCGCGGCCGACGGCGATGGACTTGATCTCACCACTCGAGGTGTCGATCGCGTACACCACGTTGTCGTAGCGTCCCGATAGCCAAAGAAACTTGCCGTCGGCGCTGACGTTACCCATGTCGGGACTGCCACCGCCCGGAATGGGCCAGGTCGCTTCGATCTTGCGCGTCGCAAAATCGATGACCGAGACGCTGCCCTTGCCATGCGGCGGTCCGTGAATCTTGTTGGAGCCACGATTGGCGACGTAGAGTTTCTTCCCGTCGCGGCTGGGATACAGGCCGTGAGTACCTATGCCCGTGGGGATGAACTCGACCTGCTTGAAACTCGCGCCATCGACCACGTAGACGCCGTCGGACATCATGTCTGCGACGAAAAACAGCTTGCCATCGGGCGAAATCCGGATGTCCTGCGGCATGCCCTTCCACACCGTGCACACCAATTCGTCGCGGCCGTCGAAGCCCTTGACGACCTTGGTCGGCAGGCCGGGTTTGATGAGTTGCAGATACGCGAGCACCTTCCGCTCGACCAGGTCGATCTTGACGACGCTGCCGCTGAATTCGCACGTGAAAATAGCAGTGCGCCCGTCGATCGAGAAATCGGCGTGGTTGATGCCTGCGCAGCGCGGCGTCGCCAGCGAATACTGCAGCTTCATCGTGTGCGGATCGCGGAAATCCAGCCGCTTCAGCGCCTCGGCGACGACGATTGCGGATTGTCCGTCCGGCGTGAAATACATGTTGTAGGGATCGTCGACGGCGATCGGCTTACCCGGTTTGCCGGTCTTGGGATCGATCGGAGTCAGGCTGCCATCGGTCCGGTTCTCGGCGTTGTTGGCGACGAAAAGTGTCTTCAGATCCCACGAAGGCACGACGTGCTGCGGGTTGACTCCGACTCTGAATTTATCGACGACCTTGAATGTCGCCGGATCGATTACGACCACCTCGTTGGACTGCAGGTTCGGGACGTAGACGCGCACGAGGTCGCCGGTCACGACGCTGCTGAAATGTCCGGCGGTGGCTTCGCTGTAGAGATTGGTCGGGTCGACTACCGGGGGCATGCCCGGGATGGTGGCAATTCCCGGCAGCGCAGCGGAGGTGGCGGGCGCCGTCTGCGATTGTCCCAGCGAGGCTGAACACAGCAAGGCAACGCCGATGGTCAGCGCGCGGCACAAAGCACGAAGCGTAGGTTCCACGACACTCCCTCTGTTGAATTCGCGGTGAGAGACACGTTGTTGGTGTAGGTCTTAGCGGTGCGCGACCGCCTGCCTGATCGCTGCGACCGACTTCGAGACGACGGCATCCACACCTAACTGCCCCAGCTCGGCCGAGGCGCGGCGGGCGTCGCCGTACACGCCCGTGGCCGGGTCGTGCGCTGCGGCGAGCTCGTCGACGCGCACCAGGCGCGGGTCGACGGCGAGCGCGAGCGACGTATCGGCCAGCCCCGCGTGAGTACCGATCTCGGCGGCGCTGTAGCCGCGGCCTTCCAATTGCCGCGCATAGCCGCCGACTGATGCCGCATAGTACTCGGGCAGCGCGTGCACGCGCACGGCGGTTGCCTTCCATTCGCGGTTGAGCCGCGCGGCGACGCTGACCTCGCTGCTCTGGTAGCCACCGTGGTCGCCGAGAAAAACCACGTCGTGGAAGCCGGCCGACCTGAAGCTGCGCGCCGCCGAATCGAGCACCTGCTCGAACGCAGCCGGCGAAATCGAGATCGTGCCGGGAAACCGCATGTGCCCGGTCGCCGGCTCGATCGCGCCCTCAGGTACGTACGCGATCACGGGGGCGACCAGCGCATTGCCCAGCGCGCGCGCGATCTTCTCGGCGAGCACCCTGGCGCGGACATTGTGCTTGCCCAGCACCATGTGCGGGCCGTTCTGCTCGGTACCGCCGATCGGAACGAGGATCGTGGTCTTGCCACCCGCTATCTGCTCACGCAATTCGGTCCAGGTGAGTTCGTCGATGAACACCGTATCGGGGGGCCTGCAGGATGCGCCCGGCGCAAAGGCGAGCAGTGCGAGCAGCAGCAGCGTGCGCAAAGTCATGCCGTGATTCTATGCGAACGCAGCAGCACCTCCAAACTCAGCACACGTCGGACACGCCCTTGGCCGAGGTTGCTACTTGCCACCCAGTGCCGGCGCGTCGGAACGTGCCGCGGGCAATTCGCCCGCGATGGAGAACATGCGCAGGCGCGGTCGGGAATCGGGCTGGTGCGCGAGCAGAATGTCGTAATAAGCGCGCACGCGATCGACGAACGTGACCGGCATACCTCCACGCGCATATCCGAACTTGGCGTTCTCGTAGTACTCCGGAAGCGTGAGTAGCGGCAGTGTCTTCCTGACTTCGGTCCAAAGATCTGGGCTTAGCTTCTGCTTCTGCGCGAGGATGCGCGCATCCTCGAGGTGCGCGATGCCGATGTTATACGCGGCGAGCGCAATCCACGTGCGGTCGGGCTCGCTGATGCGCAGGGGCAGCTTGTCCTTGAGGCTGCGCAGGTACCTCGCTGAGGCGAGCACGCTGGTCTGGGGGTCCAGGCGGTCGACGACGCCGAGCTGTCGCGCCGTTTCCTCCGTGAGCTGCATGAGCCCGCGCACCCCCGTCTCGCTCGTCGCCAGCGTATCCCACTGCGACTCCTGGTAGGCGATGGCTGCAAGCAGCCGCCATTCGATGCCGGAGTCTTCCTGGGCACGCTGGAACAGCGCGCGATATCGCGGAAGCACCGACTTCATCCGCTCGTGGAAAGCACCCGCGTCCAGGCGCGGCACCTGCGCATAGGTGAAATAGCGCTCGATGAGTCGCTGCAGCGTGCCCTCGCGCTTGAGATCAGCAAAAAACTTGTCGACCTGATCGCGCAAGGCGGCCTGCGCCGGCGGAAACACCCACGCCAGTTCGAGTTTTTCCGCAACCGCGAAGGCGCGCTCGAAATTGAGATACACGTTCTGCGCTGCTGCCGCCTCGTTGGCGGCGACGACGGCGTAGTCGATGCTCCCTTCGGAAACCTGGCTGATCAATGCGTCCGCGGAGGACAGCGCCATCGGTTGCCAATGTACTTCGGGATGGTCGGCGCGAACCTTTTCGAGCGCCGTAGCAATCCCGGCGCCGTCGAGCAACGCAACGTTCGCTCCGGCAAGATCCGCCCACGACGTAGGGCGATAGGTCTCGCTGTTATAGATCACGACCGGGTCGACCGAATGATATGGCGCGGAGTACAGCAAATCCGGCTCGCCGTCACGGGCACGGCTGCGGGTGCGGTACACGGCACCTGCGCCCAGGCCGGCGCCGCTGTCGCCTGCGGCGATGCGCGCGCCGGGATTGCTCGCGGCTACCACTTTGAGAACCAGGCCATGACGCTTTGCGAACAGTTTCGCGACGTCATAGTCAAATCCGGCGCTCTGTGCATCGGCATCGAGGTACCACGTCGCAGCACCCGGCCGCAGCAGCGCCACCAGCTCGTTCGCCGGCTGCCGCGGCGGCGTCGGCGCGGGCCCGCACGCGGTCAACAGCGCCACGACCGCGGCACAGCTCTCGAGAATGCGTCGCTTGAGCAATCCGATCGCCTCCGCGAGCATTATAGTCGCCGGGTCAAACACACCTGAGCGCGCGCCGTCCGCAGTCAATTCCAATTCAGGTATGAGTCTGAACGAAGGTGCTAAGCGGTGCGGTCAGGCGGCATGTTTGGGTCGTCGGTGGATGCGTTGCAAGAGGTGGGTGCGGGCGGCGTTGAGTTGCTGCGCGGCTTGATTGTCGCTAATGCTCATGGCCAAGCGGTCGAGCTGGGCGAAGGTGATGCCGGGTTTGAGGAAGCGCTTGGCCTTTGGCAGCGATTGGAGTTTCTCATAGGGCGTCATCATGTGTTCGAAGCGGTAGCGTTTACGCGTCTTGCCCTTGGCATCGGTCACGGTTTCGGGGAAGAAGCAAGGGCGATGGAAGTTCAGGTACGGATTTAGATGGTGCTGGCAGAAGGTGTTGACCTGGGCGGCAAAGTGCTGCGGGATGTGGGCGTAGCCCAAGTGTTTGCGGACGACGGCGCCGTTCTTGGTTTCGGCCAAGGCGTTGTCATTGCTGTGGCGGGGAGGCGATTGGGTGAACTCGATGCGCAGCTTGTCGAGGAGCTTGGCCACGGTGTGGTTGATGTATTCGGAGCCGTTGTCGGCATGGAAGCCGCGGAGGACGAAGGGGAAGCCGTCGCGCAGGGCGGCGAGCACGGGCATCAGGTAGGCTTCACTTAGGCGTTCGCAGGTGGCCACCAGCTCGAACTGGGTGAGGCAGTCGACGGCATTGATGTGATAGAGCCCCTTGGCCTCGTCCAGATCGCCTTGGTGGACGCTGTCGATACGGATGAAGCCCGGGCGGCCATCGGGGGCGGGGGCGCGGCGTTCGGCGATGGGAATGGCCTGGCCACGGGTCTTGGTCCAGTGCAAACGGACGGCTTGATAGCCGCCTTCACGGCGCAGGTTGTACAGGTGCGACACCGACAGCCCGGCCAGCCGCTGGTAGCGGGCATCACCATAGCGATGGTAGGCGCGCTGCAGCAGCAGTTTGGTCGCCGGCCCCGACAAGGTGCCATGCAGGGCATCGGTGTGCGCCAAGAGCTTCACGTCAGCGGCGCTGAATTTGCGCGCAAAGCCCACCACCGGCGCACGATAGCGTTTGACCAGGACCGCCCCATGCCGACCACGGCGAACCAGCCGGGTGAGTTGCTGCCGGGAGTAGCCGGTAGTGCGCTGCAGATAGCGCAACACCGTCCCTTTGTCGGCCCGACCCAGCCGGCGATAGGCAAACCGTTTGAGTACGGCGGTGATGAAGCGGTAGCGTTGCGCATCGTCGCTGCCGGGTTGGAACTGAACCTCCGAAGTACCGTTGAGAAAGGCGCGTAATTGCGCCACCGTCGTCAACCGCGTTTCGTTCATGTCGATCACCATCGTCAAGATGATCGACCCAAGCCTTCGCCTTCAGACTCATACCTCGTTGGAAATACGCGCCCCGTCCAGACTCATACCATGTTGGAAGAGACTTCCGCTTGCCGGTCGACCGCGCTTGGCCGATAATGACGTGCTTCGCGCCTGTCGCGCTAACGCTCAACAGCGGTTCAACGGCGGGCCGCCCCGCATTGCATGGTGGCGAACCTGGTCAGGTCCGGAAGGAAGCAGCCATAGCTATTCTCCGCAAGTGCCGGGATCACGGCTCGCCACCTTCCATCAGCCCGTTGCACGAGCACTGACGCGCTTCGGTCCATACGCCGCTGGGTTTCGAGCAGCAATGAGCTATCAAGTCCTCGCCCGCAAATGGCGGCCGAAAACCTTTGCCGAGCTGTACGGACAGAATCACGTCGTCAAGGCGCTGGCGAGCGCGCTCGGCAGCGGTCGCCTGCATCACGCCTATTTGTTGACCGGAACGCGCGGCGTGGGCAAGACGACCATCGCACGAATCCTCGCCAAGAGCCTGAATTGCGTCAACGGCGTCACCGCCACGCCGTGCGGTGTCTGCCCGGCGTGCACCGACATCGATGCGGGACGCTTCGTCGACCTGCTCGAGCTCGATGCGGCATCGAACACCGGTATCGACAACATGCGCGAGATCCTGGACAACGCGCGCTATGCGCCCACGGTCGGCCGCTACAAGGTCTACCTGATCGACGAAGTGCATATGCTTTCCAAGGCGGCGTTCAATTCGATGCTGAAGACACTCGAGGAGCCGCCCGAGCACGTCAAGTTCGTGCTTGCAACGACCGACCCGCAGAAAATCCCAGTGACTGTGCTGTCACGTTGCCTGCAGTTCAACCTGAAGGCACTGTCGCCACCGCTGATCGTGGCGCGGCTCGCGGAGATTCTCGGAGCGGAAGGTATTGCCTTCGACGAAGCGGCGCTGCGACAGATCGCGCGTGCCGCGCGGGGCTCGATGCGCGACGCCCTTTCAGTGCTCGACCAGGCGATCGCACACGGCGCCGGCGAAGTGCGCGCGGACGACGTGCGCACGATGCTGGGGACCGTCGAGACCGAGCACGTCTTCCGCATCGCTGATGCCCTGCTCGCCGGCGACGGCACGGGGCTGCTCGCGGAGGCGGATGCGCTGTCCGTGCGCAGCGCATCGCTGGCGTCGGCGCTCGAGGAGCTGGCGTCGCTGTTTCACCGCATCGCTGTCGCGCAGACCGTCCCGCAGGCGGTCGATACGCTGGCCGACGCCGACGCCGTTGCCCGCTATGCGCAAGCCTTCACGCCCGAGGCGGTGCAGCTCGCCTACCAGATCTGCATCCAGGGTCGCGCGGATCTGCCACTGGCACCCGATGAGGCCACTGGTTTTGCCATGACCCTGCTACGCCTGCTGGCATTCGAACCGTCGGATGGTCCGCCGGCGCAGAGTGCGCGGCCATTGGCGCCTGTGCGTGCACTTCCGTCGGCAGCACCTGCCGCCGCCGCGCATCGTGACAGCGCGCCCGCCGCTGCGCCCCTGCCGCAGGCATCCGCAGACAGCGCCGGGGCGCGTCCACCAGAGGCTGCGCCGACGCCTGTGTTGGAGATCGGGGACTGGCCCGCCTTTGTGGCTGGCTTGAGACTCTCCGGCATCGCATTGCAACTGGCTGCGCAGACCGAGCTCAAAGCGATTTCGGGCAACGAAATCGTGCTGCTGCTGCCCGAGGCGTCGCGGCACCTCGCCGACAAGGCGTACGCCGACAAGCTCAAGGCCGCGCTCGAAGCGGCGCTCGCTAAGCGAGTCCGCCTGCGCTTCGAGTTCGGCAGCGCGTCGACGGAAACACTGGCCATGCAGGAAAAGCGCCGGCGCGCACAGGCGCAGGCGTCGACCGAAGCGGCGTTTCGCGACGACCCGTTCGTGCAGGACCTGGTGCAGCGCTTCAGCGCGACGGTCAAGCCGGATTCCATCAAACCTATCGAGTAATCGGTGCAAGAACCGCGAGGAATGCAAGCATGATGAAGAATCAGCTCGCCGGCCTGATGAAGCAGGCGCAGGCGATGCAGGACAACATGAAGAAGGCACAGGACGAGATCGCCGCGATGCAAATCGAGGGCGCGGCCGGCGCTGGCCTGGTCAAGGTGACGATGACGGGTCGCCACGATGTCAAGCGGGTGAGCATCGACGCGACGCTGCTTGGCGAAGACAAGGACGTGCTCGAGGATCTGGTCGCGGCAGCAGTGAACGATGCCGTGCGCAAAGTTGAAGCCGCCACGCAGGAGAAAATGTCCGGAATGACCGCGGGACTGCCGCTGCCTCCGGGCTTCAAGCTTCCGTTCTGATCCGGGCGTTATGGAAACGCTCTCCAGCCTGGACGAACTGACGCAGGCCCTGCGCTGCCTGCCCGGCGTCGGGCCGAAGGCAGCGCAGCGCATGGCGCTGCACCTGCTGCAGCACGATCGCGACGGCGCGCGGCGGTTGGCCGAGGCGCTCAACGGTGCCACGCGCTCCATACGCCACTGCCAGCGCTGCAATACCTTTACCCAGGACGAAGTTTGCGCACTGTGCCACTCGGGCAAGCGTGACGCGTCATTGTTATGCGTGGTCGAAACGCCTGCGGACCTGCTCATGATCGAGCACACCCAGGCGTATTCCGGACTGTATTTCGTGTTGATGGGCAGGCTCTCACCGCTGGATGGCATCGGACCGAAGGAAATACGCCTGGACCGGCTGCTCACTCGTGCGCAGGACGGCGCCGTCCGCGAGATCGTGCTCGCGACAAACTTCACCAACGAGGGCGAGGCGACCGCGCACTATATCGGCGAGCTGCTGAGTGCGCGTGGACTCAAGGTGACGCGACTCGCCCGCGGCGTGCCAGTCGGTGGCGAGCTCGAGTACGTGGACAGTGGCACGCTCGCGCAAGCGATGCGCGAGCGACGCAGCCTGGGCGCGTGAACGTGCGTTAGCCTCGCCTGGTGCACGTCGCGTAGCGAGGCACTGCGCGTCGGCGGATGCGTGGGCCGGCCTTGCTGTCGATCCACCAGCGAGCACACGCAGCCCTCGCCGGAGGGCTCGCGCCGCGGTTGCACCGCGCGCGGCTCCGGGAGTACTCTGACGGCACGGCGTTTGAAGACCGATACCGAAGGAGGCAACATGCTGGTCAGCGAAATCCTGCGGATCAAAGGTAACGCGCTGTTTACGACCCCGCCGGGCGGCACCGTGCTCGAGGCGGTCAGGGTCATGGCGCAGCACGACATCGGCTCGCTGGTGGTCATGGACCACGGCAAGATGGTCGGCATGCTCACGTTTGCCGAAGTGCTCGAGGCGCTGGCCAAGCGCCAGGGCGCGCTGGGCGATCTCAGGGTCAGCGAGATACAGGTGAGCGATCCGTTGACCGCCACGACGGGCCTCGATGTCATGGAATTGCGCCGCCGCATGCTCGAACGCCACGCACGTTACGTGCCGGTCGTCGATGGTCCGATGCTTTTGGGCGTGATTTCGTTCCACGACGTGGCCAAGGCGGTGTACGACGAGCAAAGCTTCGAGAACCGCATGCTCAAGAGCTACATCAAGAGCGGCGTCGAAGAATAGGACGCCGCGCCACTCGCGCAGACTCGACCTGCTCCATGGGCCGCCACGGCAACGCAGCGGGCGGGCGCGGGAGAGAGTATTGATTTTGCCACCGTGAGTGACAAAGCGATCGTCGCCCCGGCGAAGGCCGGGGCCCAAGTTCGTCTTTCGCCGGACGACCAACTCGGATCCCGGCGTTCGCCGGGATGAGGAAGAGACGGCGAAACTTGTAAGTCACTTGCGTAAGGCTCAGAAGTCGCCGCCGAGCAGAAATACTGCGGGACGCTTGGCGAGCGGAGGATGCCGCAGCGGACGCCATGCCGAGACGCGATGGCTGAGCACGGTTTCCCCATCCAGCGTCAGATCCATGGCGACGCAAAGTCGCGTTTGCGCTCTGCACGTCGCCAGCAGCGCGGCAAGCAGGGCCTCGTTGCGATACGGCGTTTCGATAAACAACTGCGTGGCGCCCGTGCGCGCGATGGCGTCGTCGAGCGACTTGATCGCCGCGATGCGCGCATCGGGCTTGGCGGGCAGATAGCCATGGAAGGCGAAGTGCTGTCCATCGAGCCCGGACGCCATCAGCGCGAGCAGGATCGCCGATGTGCCGGGTAGCGGCACGACGCTAACGCCGACGCGGTGCGCCGCCGCTACCAGCAATGCACCGGGGTCGGCGATGCCCGGACAGCCGGCGTCGGACACGAGTCCCAGATCGTGGCCCGCGGAAATGGGTGCCAGGAGCGCGGCAACGTGCTGCGGCGGTGTGTGCTCCGACAGTTCCTCGATGACGATGGACTGCAGTGCGTGCGGCGTGCCGGCGCGCTTCAGGAACTGGCGCGCAAGCTTGGGCGTTTCTGCGACGAAGTGCGTCAGCCCGCGGGCGACATCCAACGTGCGCTGCGGCAAGACGCTGGCAGGCGCGATCGTGCCCAGCGTGTTCGGGATGATGTACAGACGGCCGGGCCTCGTGGTCGACATACCGGCTTCAGAGCAGCGCGACGCCTTCGGCGGTGAGCATGTCGCACAAGGCGATGAGCGGCAGGCCGATCAGCGCAGTGGGATCGTCGCTGGCGACGCGGGTGAACAGCGCGATGCCGAGTGTCTCGATGCGAACCGCGCCGGCGCAGTCGAAGGGCTGGTCGCGGTCGAGGTAGGCTTCCAGCGCGGCGTCGTCGAGCGCACGCAGGGTACTGGTGACATCGACCAGCGCGATCTGCACGCGACCGCTCTGGCTGTTGAGCAGGGCCAAACCGGTGTGGAAAACGACCGTCCTGCCACCCATGGCGCGCAGCATGGCCAGTGCGTGCGGGCGATCACGTGGTTTACCCACGGGCGCACCGCCGCATTCCGCGATCTGGTCGGAACCGATGATCAGGTTCGCCGGATGCCTTGCTGCGACGGCGCGCGCCTTTGCCTCCGCCAGGCGCACCACCGATTCGGCCGGGGTCTCGTGCGGCAGCGCCTTTTCGTCGATGCCGGGCGCGGCGACGACAAAGGGCACGTTCAGGCGCTCGAGCAGTTGCCTGCGATACGCCGAACCCGAGGCGAGCACGAGCGGCGGGTGGACCGAAGTTGTTGTTTTCACAGTTTTCTTTGACAGAACTGGCGCCGGGCGCTATTATCCTACGTTTATTTTCGTCGCGACGGGTATCGAACGCGGCGGAGTTGCTCGCCGCGGGATTGCGTGTGCGCCGGCGATCAAGAGCTCGGAGCAACAACAGAGTGGAACCTCACCTGGGTGCGAAAGCACAGGCGACGACGCGTTTCGACGCGTTGAAGCTCGCCGCGCGCGGCGCTTCGCTGGCCGGCGAGGTCGAGGTTCGGCGCCTGCCACGCCTTGCCGATCGTGTGGGGGCCGATCCGGGTGCCGGCGAGAGAATCCGTTGGAACATCACCGGCGGTAAGGACGCGAAGGGTCATCCGCGGCTGGCGCTGGAGCTCGACGGTGAGGTCAAGCTGATCTGCCAGCGTTGTCTTTGTCCGTTTGCCCTGCCGGTCGATCAGCAAACCGTTCTGTTGCTTGCGCGCGACGAAAGCGAACTCGTGCGACTCGATGCCGAGGAACCGGAAGTGGTTCTGGCGACCGCGCCGCTCGATGCGCTGCAGCTGGTCGAAGATGAGTTGCTGCTGTCGCTGCCGTTTTCGCCGCGCCATGCGGATGGCGCCTGCACGGCGGCGATCGCGCCGGCCGACGTGGCCTCGCGAGGACCGGCGTCGGCGTTTGCGCAACTGGCAGGAATGAAAACTCGCCAGCGCTCACGAAAATAGCGCTGTCGAATCGTGGCAAGGTCGCAAGCAGGATCGAGTCATACGGAAATCAACTGAGGAGCAACTGAACATGGCCGTCCAGCAGAACAAGAAGTCGGCGTCGAAGCGCGGCATGCATCGCGCCCACGACTTCCTGACCAATCCACCGCTCGCGGTGGAGCCCGTCAGCGGTGAAGTACATCTTCGCCACCACGTCAGTCCCAGCGGTTACTACCGCGGCAAGAAGATCGTCAAGACGAAGTCGGACGAATAAGCGGATCGCGCGTCGGGCCGTGCGAAACTGTGGACCGGCGCGCAACGGGCACAACGTCGATTGAGCGGCGTCCATCGCCGAACCTGCACCGCCCATCCATGCCCGCAGCGCTCACGCGATGCCCGTAACCATCGCCGTCGACGCCATGGGTGGCGACCATGGCCCCAAGGTCACGGTTGCGGCGTCGCTGCGGTTTCTCGAAGAAACCCCCGACGCGGCGATTATTCTGGTCGGCCTCGAAAACGAGGTGCGCGGCGCGCTTGCCAACCAGCGTTCGCCGGCCGCCGCTCGCGCCAGCGTACAAGCCGCGAGCGAGGTCGTCGAGATGCACGAGCCGCCCGCGGACGCGCTACGACGCAAGAAGGATTCGTCGATGCGCGTTGCGATCAACCTGGTCAAGCGCGGTGATGCGCAAGCGTGCGTGTCCGCCGGAAACACCGGGGCGCTGATGGCGATTTCGCGCTTCGTGCTCAAGACGCTACCTGGCATCCACCGCCCGGCAATTGCGTCGCAGTTGCCCACGCGCACCGGCAGCACGACTGCGCTCGATCTGGGCGCGAACGTCAATTGCCCTCCGGAGCAGCTGGTGCAGTTCGCCGTGATGGGCAGCGCATTGGTGTCGGCCATCGATGGCATCGATCGCCCGACGATCGGATTGCTCAACATCGGTGAGGAGGACATCAAGGGCAACGACGTCGTCAAGCAGGCCGGCGAATTGCTCAAGGCCTCGAGCCTGAATTTCTACGGCAACGTCGAGGGCGACGACTTGTACAAGGGCACCACGCAGGTGGTGGTCTGCGATGGATTCGTCGGCAACGTCGCGCTCAAGACCTCGGAAGGGCTCGCGCGCATGCTCGCCGATTTTCTGCGCGAGGAATTCACGCGCAACGCGTTTCGCAGGACGCTGGCGGTATTCGCGCTGCCCATACTCAACGCGTTTCGGCGCCGCGTCGATCCGCGCCGCTATAATGGCGCAACACTGATCGGGCTCAAGGGCATCGTGGTGAAGAGCCACGGTGGGGCCGACGCATTGGCATTCCGCTACGCGTTGAAGAAGGCGTATGCCGAAGCCGCGCAGGGGGTGCTCGAGCGCATCGCGCAGCGCCTGGCCGAGATGCCCGCGGCCGCAGCACAGGTCGATCAGGGGTCCGCGGATGCATAGCCGCTTCGCCGGCACCGGGAGCTACCTTCCCGAACGCATCGTGACCAATGCCGAGCTGGCCGCGCGTATCGACACCAGCGACGAGTGGGTACGCGCACGCACGGGCATCTGCGAGCGCCGGGTCGCCGCACCCGAGCAGACGACCAGCGACCTCGCGCTCGCAGCGGCGCTGTCTGCGCTGGCCGCTGCTGGCATCGCGCCGGCGGATGTCGACTTGATCGTGGTGGCGACGACCACGCCCGACATGATCTTCCCATCCACCGCGTGCATCCTTCAGGCCAAACTCGGTGCTCATCGCGGACCCGCGTTCGACGTGCAGGCGGTTTGCAGCGGCTTTGTCTACGCGCTCGCCATCGCCGACGGGATGGTGAAAAGCGGCGCGGTGCGCAATGCGCTCGTCGTCGGCTCCGAAATCTATTCGCGCATTCTCGACTGGACCGATCGTGGCACCTGCGTTTTGTTCGGCGACGGCGCCGGTGCGGCGGTTCTGGTGCCGAGCGGCACCCCCGGCATACTGTCCGCGCACCTGCATGCTGATGGTCGCTATCGCGACATCCTGAGCGTACCGGGAACGGTCGCCGGCGGCGTGGTGAGCGGCCGTCCCTTCGTGAAAATGGATGGCAGCGCGGTGTTCAAGTTCGCGGTGAAAGTGCTCGCCGAAGTCGCACAGGAGGCGCTCGCAGCGAATCAGATGAACGCAGATGCGATCGACTGGTTGATCCCGCACCAGGCCAACGTCCGCATCATGGACGCGACGATGCGAAAACTCGGGCTGCCGCTCGAGCGCATGGTGTCGACGGTGGCGAAGCACGCCAATACGTCCGCGGCATCGATTCCCTTGGCGCTCGATGTCGCCGTTCGCGATGGACGCATCCGACCGGGGCAGCACGTGATGCTGGCGGGCGTGGGCGGAGGATTCACCTGGGGCTCGGTGCTGATACGATGGCAACCATGAAGCTTGCGCTCGTTTTTCCGGGCCAGGGATCGCAATCGGTCGGAATGCTCGATACCTACGATGCGTATCCCGTCGTGCGGCAGACGCTGGAGGAAGCGGGCAAGCACCTCGACGAAGACCTGTGGGCGCTCGCTGCAAGCGGACCCGCCGAGCAACTCAACCAGACCGTCAACACGCAGCCGTTGATGCTTGCCGCCGACGTCGCGGTGTACAGGGCGTGGGTCGGTGCGGGTGGCCCGGCTCCAGCACTGCTCGCCGGACACAGTCTGGGCGAATACGCGGCTCTGGTGGCGGCGGGTGCACTGCAGTTCGCCGATGCGTTGCCGTTGGTGCGTTTTCGCGCGCAGGCGATGCAGGACGCAGTGCCCGCGGGTGTCGGTGCGATGGCCGCGATTATGGGCGGCGATGAAGCCGACATCGTCGCGGCGTGCGCGGAATCCGCGCAGGGTCAGGTCGTCGAAGCGGTCAACTTCAACGCGCCTGGACAGGTCGTCATTGCGGGACATCGCGAGGCGGTCGAGCGTGCGATCGCGGCAGCGCGCGCAAAAGGCGCCAAGCGCGGTGTCCTGCTTCCGGTGAGCGCGCCGTTTCACAGCTCGTTGCTCAAACCGGCGGCCGACAAGCTGCGCGCCTATCTCGCAAATGTCGGAGTGCAGGCGCCGGCGATTCCGGTTTTGCACAATGTCGACGCGCAGGCGGCGCGCGGCGTCGACGGTGTGCGCGTCGCACTGGCGCAGCAGGCGGCCAGCCCCGTACGCTGGACGGAAACCGTGCAGGAGTTCGTCGCCGCCGGCGTCACGACCATCGTCGAATGCGGGCCGGGGCAGGTGCTCACGGGGCTGTGCCGGCGCATCGCACCCGACCTGACGGTGATGCCCACCAACGACGGGTCCGCGTTGGAAGCTGCGCTCGCGGCGAGCAGGGCGTAGGCGAGCACGATGGCCGAAGCGAGAGTGGCACTGGTGACCGGCGCCACGCGCGGCATCGGCAGAGCGATCGCGCAACTGCTGGCGCAGCGGGAATACACCGTCGTTGGCACAGCGACCACCGACGCAGGCGCGGCGACCATCGACCATGCGCTGAAGGCGATCAGCGCGGGAAGCGGTGGTGTTCGTCTCGACGTCACCGACAGCGCTGGCGTCGAAACGATGGTCGCCGACATCCAGTCGCGGCTGGGCAATGTGCGCGTCCTGGTCAACAATGCCGGCATTACCCGCGACAACCTGCTCGTGCGCATGAAGGAGGACGAGTGGGACGCGATCATGGACACGAATCTGAAATCGGCATATCGCTTGTCCAAGGCGGTGTTGCGCGGAATGATGAAGGCACGTTTCGGCCGCATCATCAACGTCGGCTCGGTGGTGGGCGTGAGCGGCAACGCCGGCCAGGCCAATTACTCGGCGGCCAAGGCGGCGCTGATCGGATTCACCAAATCGCTGGCGCAGGAAGTCGGCAGCCGCGACATCACGGTGAACTGCGTTGCACCGGGATTCATCGACACCGAGATGACACGCGCGCTACCCGAGGCGCAGCGCACCAAGCTCCTCGAACGCATCCCGCTGGGCCGTCTTGGTGCACCCGAGGACATCGCGCACGCCGTCGCCTACCTTGCGTCCGATGCCGCCGGCTACGTCACCGGCGCCACGCTGCACGTCAACGGCGGCATGTACATGGCCTAGCTGCGGCGCGGGCATCGTTGGGCAAATTCGGGGTATCTGGTAAAATCCGCAGGTTTGCTTCAATCAGGAATTTCGCTCGGAGGACACGTATGGAAAACGTAGAACAGCGAGTCAAGAAAATCGTCGCCGAGCAGCTTGGCGTCAACGAAGCCGAGATCAAGAACGAGTCGTCGTTCGTTGACGACCTGGGCGCGGACTCGCTGGACACCGTCGAGCTGGTGATGGCGCTCGAGGAGGAGTTCGAGACGGAAATTCCTGACGAAGATGCGGAAAAAATAACCACCGTCCAGCAGGCAGTCGACTACGTGGGTGCGCACCTGAAGAAGTAGCTCCCGCGCCGGGCGGGTCCGGCGCGTCCTCCATGCGAGCGCGACCTGCGCGTTCGCCATCGATCCATTCGACCCATGTCCAAACGCCGCGTCGTCGTCACCGGGATGGGGATCGTCTCGCCCGTCGGCATCGGCATCGACGCTGCATGGGCCGACATCCTCGCCGCGAAATCGGGCATCGCACCCATCACGCGCTTCGACGCGAGCGCATTTCCCTCGCGCATTGCCGGCGAAGTCAAGGGCTTCGACGTCACGAAATACCTTTCCGGCAAGGAAGCGCGTCGCTACGACACGTTCATTCACTACGGGCTGGTGGCGACGATGGAAGCGGTGAAGGACGCGGGCCTCGACGGGTACCAAGGCGACCTCGAGCGCGCCGGCGTGTGCATCGGCTCGGGCATCGGCGGCTTGCCGATGATCGAGGACACGGCGCAGGCTTACCGCGACGGCGGCCCGCGCAAGATTTCGCCGTTCTTCGTGCCCGGCTCGATCATCAACATGATCTCGGGACTGGTGTCGATTCACTACGGCTACAAGGGGCCTAACCTTGCGCTGGTCACGGCGTGCTCGACCGCCAATCACAGCCTCGGCGAGGCTTCGCGACTCATCGAGTACGGCGATGCCGACATCATGATCGCGGGCGGCGCAGAGGCGACTGTGAGCCCGCTGGGTGTCGGTGGCTTCTGCGCGGCGCGCGCGCTGTCGCATCGCAACGACGACCCGACCACTGCCAGCCGCCCCTGGGACATCGACCGCGACGGTTTCGTGCTGGGCGAGGGCGCCGGCGTGCTGGTCCTGGAGGAATTCGAGCACGCCAAGGCACGCGGCGCCCGTATCTACTGCGAGCTCGCGGGATACGGCATGTCGGCCGACGCGCATCACATCACCGCGCCGCCCGACGACGGTTCGGGTGCGGCGCGCAGCATGGCCAACGCCCTGCACAACGCCGGGATGGCGCCGACCGACATCGACTACATCAACGCGCACGGCACTTCGACTACGGTGGGCGACATCGCCGAGTGCATCGCTGTGAGGCGCTGCTTCGGCGCTCACGCCGACCGGCTGGCGGTGTCATCGACCAAGTCCATGACCGGCCATCTGCTCGGCGCCGCCGGCGGCATCGAGGCGGTGTTCACGGTGCTCGCGATGCGCGATCAGGTGGCTCCGCCGACGGCGAACCTGTTCAACCAGGATCCGAAGTGCGATCTCGACTTCGTGCCCAACACGGCGCGCAAGATGAAGATCCGCGCTGCACTGTCGAATTCCTTCGGTTTTGGCGGCACCAACGCGACGCTCGCGTTCCGAACCGTCTAGGCGATGGCCCTGATCGTCCAGAAATACGGCGGAACGTCGGTCGGGAGCACCGAGCGCATCCGCAACGTCGCCCGCCGGGTCGCACACTTTCATCATCACGGTCATCAGCTCGTGGTCGTGCCGTCGGCGATGAGCGGAGAGACCAACCGCTTGCTGGCGCTGGCGAAGGAAATCTCCGCCACGCCCGACCCGCGTGAGCTCGACGTCGTCGCGGCCACCGGCGAGCAGGTTACGATCGGCCTGCTGGCGATCGCGCTGCGCGAGCTCGGTATCAAGGCGAAGAAGCTACACCGGCGGGCAGGTGAAGGTGCTGACCGACAGCTCCTTCAACAAGGCTCGTATCCTGCACATCGACGAGGAGCCCATTCGGAAGGATCTTGCCGAAGGGACGGTGGTGATCGTTGCCGGCTTTCAGGGCGTCGACGGCGACGGCAACATCACGACGCTTGGGCGCGGCGGTTCCGACACATCAGGTGTGGCGCTGGCTGCGGCGCTGGCTGCCGACGAGTGCCAGATCTACACCGACGTCGACGGCGTGTACACGACCGATCCGCGCATCGTGCCCGAGGCGCGGCGCCTCGATCGCGTCACGTTCGAGGAAATGCTCGAGATGGCGAGCCTCGGGTCGAAGGTGCTGCAAATCCGCTCGGTCGAGTTCGCCGGCAAGTACAAGGTCAGGCTTCGCGTGCTTTCATCGTTCGATGACCCGGAGAGCACGCCGACCGGCACGCTGATCACATTCGAGGAAGACGAAGCCATGGAACAGGCGATCATTTCAGGCATCGCGTTCAATCGCGACGAGGCGAAGATTTCGCTCATGGGCGTCGAAGACCGGCCGGGAGTCGCCTACGCGATTCTCGGACCGGTTGCCGATGCCAACGTCGATGTCGACATGATCGTGCAGAACATCGGCGCCTCGGGACATACCGACTTCTCCTTCACCGTCAATCGCGGTGAGTACCAGAAGGCCCTCGACGTCCTGTCGAGCGAAAAGGGAAAGGGCTTCTCTGCGCGCGAGATCATCGGCGACAACAAAATCTGCAAGGTATCGTTGGTCGGCATAGGCATGCGCTCGCACGTCGGCATCGCCGCGAAGATGTTCAAGACGCTCGCCGCGGAGGGCATCAACATCCAGATGATCTCGACATCGGAGATCAAGACCTCGGTGGTCATCGACGAGAAGTACCTCGAGCTGGCGGTGCGGATCCTGCACCGCGCGTTCGAGCTGGAGCGAGCGCCGCAGCCGAGCTGAAGTCCGGTACAATTCGGTCCGTCCTGCGCATGGCTTAACCAGTGGCGCGATCCATGCCGTCATGCGAACGGATGGTCAAACGTAACCGAATCGGAGAGATGGCCGAGTGGTCGAAGGCACTCCCCTGCTAAGGGAGCATACGGGCCAAAACCTGTATCGAGGGTTCGAATCCCTCTCTCTCCGCCAGATAAGTATTTGATTGCGCGAATTTCTTCGCTTCCGCAATCAATTCCGTGGCCAAATCGTGGCCAAATCCGACGTTGAGCTTGTCGCGTTCGCGCGATTTATCCGCGCCATCGATCCACTTCGAATACACGCGAAAGAGCATGTTCGCGTTGGTATGGCCGAGCTGCCGTGCGATGTAGGAAGGATTCGCGCCGGCCATCAGCGCGAGTGTCGCAAACGTGTGCCGCGTCTGGTACGGCTCGCGGTAGCGTAGCCCCAGGCGCTTCAAGCAGCGTTGCCAGATTCGCCACTGCGACTGAATGTCGGCCCAGGGCTCGCCGGTGGCGGGGTTCCCGAAAATCTCTTTCCCGGCGAGCTGCGTGTGCGCGCGCTGCCCCTCGAACGCAGCCCAGGCGCGATCGCTGAGCTCGACGTCGCGCACCAGGTAGGTCTTGGTCGACGTCTTCGCCTGGCCGCGAACTACAGCCCGCTGCACGCGCACAGTGCGCTGCTTGAAGTCGACGTCGGACCACACAAGCGCGACCTGTTCAGATGGCCGGAACCCTCCGAAGAACGCTGCGGCGAAGTAGTTCGCGACCTGCCCGCATTCGCGCGTGCGCAGATCGGCGAGGATCGCTTCCACCTCGGGCAATGAGAATGGATCCGGGGCAGGGCGTTGCACGCGGGCATTTTCGATCGCCGCCGCTGGATTGTTGATAATTGCTCCGTCGCGCTTGGCGAACTCGAACACACCGCGCAGCGGGATCAGATAGTTGTTGAGCGTTTTGCCGCCGACCGCGAGGACGCCAATCAGCGTCATCAGCTCACTGTAACGAATACTTTTGATCTGGCGATCGCCGAGATCGTCAAGCCAAACGCGCTCCAGTGCTCCTCGGTAATCCTGCTGGGTAGCCAGCGCCTTTTGACCAAGGGACTTAAGCCACACCTCGGCGTAGTCACGGAAGCTCGTGAGAGCATCCGTAGCGATCGCGTCGCGCTCGAGACCGGCATAGTTGGGGAAATAGTCAGCAGGGTCAAATAGACCGTAGCGAGTCTTCTCGCGTATCTCAGCGATCATGCGCAAGGCCGCTTTGCGGTTGCGCTCGTTCCAATCGAGATCGAGCACCGGACGCAATCGGCGACCGCGATAGCGCACGTCGACCCGGCCCCGGATCTTGCCGTTGTGCTCGGTTACACCGCCTGAGGTTGACCTTCGACCCATCGCGCGAACCCTTCCAAGTCGATAAGTATACGGTTGTCTGGCGCCCGCCGGAATTCGCGGCCCTCGATCCATACGCCTTCAGCGATCTTGCGCTCTACGGCTTTCGGCGTGTAGCCGGTGAGTTCGGAGAATTTCGGGATGAGGACGTAGCGCACGCGATCAACTCATCGTAGCAATGTTAGGTATGAGTTCGGTAGTTGCGACCATTGCGACCTTGTTGGGGAAAGTCCCCTATAGGGGCAGCGTCATAGAGAGGTTCCCGAAACTGGGTCGCCGATCCTCGCAAGGTCGCACAGCGCGATGCCGCGATAGGTGATGACTCGACCTACAACCCGTGCAAATCCGTGCGTTCTCATTCGTTGTGCCCAACGTCTCATCGACAACGGCCGTGCGCCTCGCTCGACGAGATAGCGGGCATAGTCCTGGTACAGCGGCATGGCTTGGCTGGTCGCCGTCGGCGCAAGGGCGCAACGCTCGCGCAGCCACTGCCCGACGACGTCCGATTCGTCGCGATGGGCCTCGGTGGCTTCCCGCACCGTCGCCGATGCGCCGAGCCCGAACCGCTGCCAGGCGATGACGCCATCAAGCGCCCAGTTGAGGATGCCGGGAAGCTCGAGGCGTAGCTTGGTCAGGAGCTCGCGGTCCTGCTCCTCTTGGGGAATAGTTACCAGCAGCGGGATGAGCCGGATCCGGCGCCAGATGCCGTGGTCATCGCCAGAGATTCGCGGCTTGTGATTGCAAGCGAGCCAGAGCTTGAACGTGGGCACGAACTCGAAGTACTCGCCGTAGAGGAAGCGGGCGGAGACAGCCTCGCCACCCGTAAGGGTCTTGATTAGGCTCTCGCTTAGCGCTCGCCCTTCGTCGAGTTCGGTGGCGCAGACGAAGCGCACGTGTGCCAGCCTGGCGAGATCATTCGACGCGTCGCTGTGCCGGCGATCGAGAAAGGTGCTCATCGCCGCGTCGGCGCCGTACTCACACAACAGCTCGCGCACGACGCGTAGCAACACGCTCTTTCCATTGGCTCCGGGACCGTAGAGCACGAGGACAACCTGCTCCCGGGTGTGTGCGGTCAGGGTGTAGCCGACGGCCCGCTGCAGGAACTCGATGAGCTCACCATCACCAGCCGTGATGCGCTCCAGGAAGGCGTACCAGAGCGGGCAACGGGCGTGGGGGTTGAATTCGGTGCCAAGCCGCCGCGAGACATACCGGTTTGCCGTCGCGATCAGGAACTGCGCTGTACGTAGATCGAGCGCTCCGCGCTCTACGCCGACCAACCAGGGATCGGCATCGAAGCGATCGTAGGGCAGGGCGATGCCGGCCTCCGACTTGGCAAGCTCGAGCATGGCGGTCAGGCGCGGCGCCTGCTCCGAACGTAATGCGAAGCGGACCGCTTCATTGCGAGCGTCAGGTGGGAAGTACTTGGACCCGTCGATCAATGCCTGAGCGACAGCCTTGGCACGACGCATCAGCTCGCCATCGACATCCGGACGCCAGCGGGAACCGTCGAACCAGAACCACCCGATCTGCGACACCCAGCGGATGGAGTCACCGAACAGGCAGACCAGCCGCCGAGCGTTGCCGACGTCGCTGTAGCGCTCGCCATGGGCGACCGTCGAGGGAACCGCCTCGACCGGCATCGGCGATTGCTTGATGCTGCGCACGGCTCAGTTCGACGGCGCTTGCGCCGAGGCCGATTGCAGATAGCGCTTGCAGTCAACGGCCTTGTAGAAGATCCGCTTGCCGCGCAACACCGGTTTCGGCCACAGCGGATCGGAGCGCTCGTGACGATAGGCACTGATCTTGGAGCGGCCGGTGAGCTGGCAGAAGTAGGCGCGGGTGACTTCGGCGTCAGCGTGATCGAGCGGGTTGATGGGCGAGTTCATGCGCACTATCCAGCTCAAGGCGATGAAGTGGATGTGCCAAAGTATGTTTGCTCGGGTTCGAACTGCAAAGGTACTCCAGAGTAATCCAGTGAACTCCAGTGAAGTCGACACAAAATATTCTTGGCCGCTGTGCGAAACGAGCGCGCTCGATCGCTCGACCGAGATCGACAACGACCGCGCCGCCGACGACAGTGACAACAGCACTTTTGCATCGCGCCCGCAGCGGCGACCAGCAGCGAGCGGCGTCGATCATGGTCCGTCTGCAGGCATCTTGGCCGCCGGCGATGAATATTGTTTTTGGGGGGGGGGAATTTCTGAGGATGTGGAGTGCAGAACAAGATAAAAGGCCGCGGCACCAATCGGGCCGCGGATCGTTGTCTGCACAGGGGTTGGCGGTGGCACCACGTCGCCACGAAAGCGGTGCCGCATCGGCACCAAGGCATAGTCCGATACAAGTTTGCGGCGTCGCATACGCGTTTGTATGCGTTTGAGCATCGAGAGAGAAGTGAAGATGAACAAAGGTGAAGAAACCCGGTTTCGCATCGAGCCGGCAGGCCTAGGCGGCGCGCGCGACTGCGCGACAGGCGCCTCACCGGCTTGATGCCCCGGTGAAATGCAGCGGCTAGGCCTCCTTGACCGATGCCCTCGTTGGCCAAACCGAAGTCATAGCTGGCGCGCCTGGGTCGCGACCACGCTGCCGCCGCCTTCGCCTGCGACGGGTCGGTCGCCGCTGCATGCCGGAAAGCGGACCATGAATAGCCGCGCATCATCGTCCCAACGCCTGAGCGAGCGTAGTATCAGAGGATTGCAACGGGAGTCTCTCGCATATGGATCGGCGCGGGTTTGCTGCAAGACTTGTCATGGCTGCCGTGGCGGCAAGCGGCGTTGCCAATGCCCAACCGGTACGAAGAGTCTATCGAATTGGAGTTCTCGGCGTCGGCACAACTTCAGATATGGGCGGGCCGCAACCTACTTCGCCTTCGATGAAGGCGTTGCTGGGTGGCATGCGGCACCTCGGCTATATATATGGCGAACAATTCGTGACCGAACCTCGCGGTGCCGCGGGAAATCCGGATCGCTTTCCGGCCCTGGCCGCCGAACTGGTTCGACTCAAAGTGGACGTCATCATCGCTGGCGGGGGTCCGAGTGTGCCCGCGTTGAAACAGGCGACCACGACGATCCCCATTGTGATGGCGGCTTCCGGAGATCCCGTTGGCGATGGATACATCCAGAGCCTCGCGCACCCTGGCGGGAACATTACCGGGCTGAGCCTTCAATCAACAGAAACGACCGCGAAGCGACTCGAGCTACTCAACGAATTGGTCCCCGGTCCCGGCCGATTGCGGTCTTCTGGAATGGGGGCAGCAGCCAAGCCTGGAAGGCAACCGAAGAAGTCGCGCGTGAACGAGACTTGAAGCTAGTGTTGGTCGAGGTTCGCGACGGCGGCGCCATCGACGCAGCCTTCAAGGCGGCGAGCGATGGTCATGCGAATGCTGTGCTTGTGCTTGCCGCGGGTGTCCTCTTCCCAAGAGCCCAGCAAGTAGCGGAGGTAGCAGCGAAGCGCCGGCTCCCCGCTATCTATGAACTGCGGCAGTATGTCGATGCCGGTGGCCTGATATCGTATGGTGCGAATATCAATCAAATCTGGCGGCAGGCGGCGGGGTTTGTCGATAAGATTTTGAAGGGTGCTAAAGCGGGTGACTTACCGATCGAACAGCCGACAAAATTCGAATTGGTGATCAAACTGAAAGCCGCGAAGGCACTCGGTCTCAACGTCCCGTCAGCAGTATTGCTGCGCGCGGATGAGGTGATCAGGTAATGGACCGCCGAACGTTGATTCGTACCGTGGCGGCCACCGCGATCGTGTCGCCATTTGCCGCATTGGCTCAAGGCCACGCTAGGGTACGCATTGGATGGCTCGCCGTCGGTCCCATCCCTTCAAACAAGGGTGCCAGACCTGTGGATCTTCCAGTGCAACAGGTTGACAAGGTGGAATTGGTAATTAACCAGAGAACTGCGCGGACTCTAAAGCTCTCTATCCCGCAGTCGCTGCTGCTGCGGGCAGACGAGGTGATTCAGTAGTGCGCCGGGAGACCGGCAAGGAGTAAAGGGTGAGAGTCCCTGACGGTGAAGGCGTAGCAAACCACACTGTCCCCGAGTCATGCGTGGGGTGTCGTGAGGCACAGCGCGAAGCGTTGACAGGGGTACGTGTAGGCCAGCCATCGAGCCACGAAAGTCACTTTCTCCGGGGTGCCGACGCTGTTACTGAAGCGGAAGGCAACACGGACAGGCGCGCTAGAGCGAGTGCCTGTCTGACCTCGCGTGGTCTGAGACCCTGGCATGCACGCACGCTCTTTGCATGGGAACCGGGAGATCTGTCGTCTGGCCAGCGGCGGCATTGGGCTGGTCCGTGCCGGGAAGGTGAGGAGCCGTAGCCGGTGATGCACGGACGACAGAAGTCAGACTCCGCAATACGAGCGATGAAGCCTGCGAACAAGGCTGGGCAACCGGCGGCGGAGTGGGTGGAGCAAAGGGCGGAGACCGAGGGGAACATGGTCGAGCCACGCACGCGCCGGACGCCGAGCCGGGAAAGTGTGCCCCAGGGGCTGGACCGTGTACGGCAAGCAGCAAAGGCAAGGAAGAAGGAACGGTTCACCGCGCTGCTCCACCATGTGTCAGTCGAACTACTCAAGGCTGCCTATTCCTGGCTCAAGCGGAATGCGGCGCCTGGGGTGGACGGGGTCACGTGGCAGGATTATGCGCAGGACCTCGAAGCCAACATCGTGGACTTGCATGCCCGCATTCATCGGGGCGCGTATCGAGCACTACCGTCGCGGCGGAAGTACATCGCCAAACCGGATGGGCGGCAACGCCCGCTCGGCATCGCTGCGCTGGAAGACAAAATCGCCCAGCGTGCGCTGGTGGAAGTGCTCAATGCAATCTACGAAGAAGACTTCCTGGGGTTCTCGTACGGGTACCGACCCGAGCGTAGCCAGCACGATGCGCTGGACGCGCTTGCGGCGGCAATCACTCGGACGAAGGTGAACTGGATTTTGGACGCCGACGTGAGCTCCTTTTTCGACTCGGTCAGCCACGATTGGCTGGTCCGATTTGTGGAGCATCGCGTTGGCGACCCGCGGGTGATCCGCTTGCTGCGCAAGTGGCTGCAAGCCGGGGTGATGGAGGATGGGGCAATCACGCCAACTGAGGCGGGTACGCCGCAAGGCGCAGTCGCCTCACCCTTGTTGGCAAACGTCTACCTCCATTACGTCTTCGACCTGTGGGCGGACCGGTGGCGTCAACACCACGCTCACGGCAGCGTCATCTTCGTGCGCTACGCCGATGATATTGTGTGCGGCTTTGAGCACGAGGCTGATGCCCGGCGCTTTCATGCAGCGCTGCAGCAGCGGATGGAGAAGTTCGCATTGTCGCTACATCCGGACAAGACGCGCCTGATCGAGTTCGGCCGCTTTGCGGCAACGAATCGAGCACGACGTGGCCTTGGCAAACCGGAGACGTTCACGTTCCTTGGTTTCGTTCACATCTGTGGCCGCTCTCGAACGGGCCTCTTCCAGCTCAAACGGAAGTCGCGCCGGGACCGGATGCGTGTCAAGCTGCGAGCCATCAAGGAAGAACTGCGGCGGCGCATGCATGAACCTATCCCGCAGCAGGGTCGATGGTTGGGTCAGGTGGTGCGCGGTTACTTCGCCTACCACGCGGTCCCCACCAACGTCGCGAGCCTGAGTGCGTTTCGGCACCATGTCGTGGACCTCTGGCGACGTACGCTTACGCGTCGCAGCCAAAAGGACCACACCACTTGGGATCGACTCGCTCGACTTGCGGCGGACTTCCTGCCTGTCCCGCGTATCCTTCATCCGTGGCCTGATGCTCGCTTCGCCGTCACTCACCCAAGGTGGGAGCCGAATGCCTAAATCGGGCCCGTTCGGATCTGTGCGGGGGGTGTGCAGTAATGCGCATCCCTACCGCGATGCTCACTACCGCGAGCATCCCGCATGCTGACCACACGTTTTCCAGTGGCGCCGGCCCGCCGCAACGTGGGGCATCTCTCTGATCGCAGGGGCAGCCCTCGCGCGCCACCGGGACCGCCCAACCCGACGCCACCCATCCAACACGAGGCGCGTGGGAAGAGCTTAGGGAGGAGGACACTCTCTAACACAGGCAGGGCTCGGTGAGTCAAGGCCTGGATGCCGGCGCCGTGCTCACTGAAGGTAGGAACGCGTCAGTTTGTCTTGATGTACCACCACCCGTTGATCAGTTGCTGCGGGATCGTTGGTCCGACGGAGCCTTTGCCCCAGTAGTAGTCGCCATAATCCGACACCCCGAACGTGATGCCCAGCACATCGATGTTGAAGATCGGGCCCATCGCCGCCGGTGTTCCGATGCCCGCCGCGTTCGCTGCGCTAAGCCACGATTGGACGATCGTCTGAGGCGCGATGAACAGAAGGCCCAGGAAGCCCTGCGGGAAGTCGAAACAGAAGCCGTTACTGTCCAACGCCTCGGTGTGGAACGCGAGCAGGCTATGCAGCCCGTCGAACGCCGGGCCCCACCGCAGCCACGGCGACGGTGCGCTCGCGTCGGATTCGAGCAGGTTGCAGGCGTACATCGCGAGCCATTGCAGTTGATCGTTGGGATGAGGCGCACCCCATGCGCCGGCGTAGGGAACGTTGAATCCCTGGCTGCCGATCTGGACGGTGGTTGTGTGGGTAGGAGCCCAAACCGTTGCGCCTGCAGCCGTGTTGTAGTCAAAGGGAGCAGCTCCGGGGAACATCTCGGCGAAGGCCTCGGGGTTGCTGTCGCCGATGTAGAAGACGATGTTTGCCGTGTTGATGCCCCAGTTGCGGTAGTCGGCGTCCCCGTTGATCCACGGATTGGGGTTGAGGGTGCCGGGATGCGCAGGCTCGATATAGTCTCCGGGCCAGGATGAGTCGGCCATCCAGCAGAATCGCTCCGAGCCGCCGCCCAGAGTGCTCATGGCGTGCTGCCACGCGATGCGATCTCCAGACCACGCACCTGGGTCATTCGGACTCTCGCAACCGTACGTGACGGAGTTGCGCGTATCCGGAGCCGGGCGGGCGTTTACCGCCAGGGAAGTGATGGCCTGCGCCGAGACGCCGTTGGCATCGACCACGGTCACCGACACGTGTTCGATCCGCATGAGCGAGTGCGCGGGGATGATCTCGCGGAGATCCCGCGTCACCGCCTCGTAGGACGTTGTGTCACCGCGGTGCGACGAGGTCTGCGGGCTCGATCCCGCCCATAGAAAGGAGTACGGGGGTGTGCCGCCGACCGCCTTCGCTCGTGCCTCGACGCGCGAGCCCTCGCTGGCGATCGCCTCGAGCTTCACCGAAGGAACGAAGCGTGCATCGTCGGTGGCAGGGAACAGGCGTGTCCGGGAGGTGAGGCGCTGTGCGGTGCCTCGAGCAGGGTGGATCACCGAGCGCGTGATGGTCACTGCGTACCAGGGAACGATCTCGCTCGGGTTCCAGTCCGGCGCGGCGTTTAGCGCATTGTGAAGACTCGGCGCCAAGTAAACGAGCCGGACATCGATCTCGGCCTCGTGGGGAATCTCGCACCTGAGGCGCGCGCGCATCGCGTCGGCGCTGATGATCTGCACCAACGGTCCCGCCTCGATGGTCCGCGTCGAATGGATCAAGCGAGTAACGTTCCCTTTAGTGCCGAACGAGATCTGGATCTGGGCGCCGGGGCCGACGAGCGGGTGGCCATCGACAGTGAAGCGGTAGCGGACGTGCGTGTCGAGCAGTGTTCGCCGCTGGTTCTGCTCTGCGCCGGCAGCGTCGATCCCGACGGTCGTGAACTGCGAGTGACCAACGATCGGCCGGGCCGAGGAGGGGGTCAGCCCTACCGTCTCCAGGGCGTTCGCGGCCGCCTTCAAGGCTTCGTCGGCAGGAAACGGTACGTGCCTGGCGAGGGCCTGGTAGTCGATGCCTGTTACCGCGATCGGGATCTCCGGATGGTGGTTCGTCGTGGCCTCGGTGAGGCGCGCGACGATGTCGGGGGAGACGATCGCGACGGTCGGAACGGCCAGGTAATTTTCACGATCCACGAATGACGCTTCGCCATCGCGCCACACCAACTCCTTGGCCGGGATGCGAAGCATGTCGGCCAGCTGGCGGGCTTCTGCCTCCTGGATCCCCGTCCGAACCACCCGATACACCGGTAGCCTGCCGCCTGCGCGCATCCCCATTTACGCCTCGCTGTGACTTCGCTGACGTTGCGGCCAGCATACATCCGGCTTCGCCTGATGACCAGACGACCGCTTCGCTGCCCTAGCCACCGCCGCGTGCATCGGCATCGCTGTTACGGCGCTGGCATCGCAATTACGGCGCGATGGCGCGCGACGCACTGCTGTCCGCGCCGATGTAGGCCCGGCATTACGCAGCGGATGACTACGCCCTGTGGGTTACCGACAGGGTCCGCTTTCACGGTTTCCTACGGCAGCTTCCGGCAGTCGGGCTCGTCAGCAACGCGTCGGGTACGGTCAAGCGAGCCACGGCGTTGAGCGGCGGCTGAACGATTGACTGCGGAAGAACGCACGGCACTGCTGAACCGGTTGCGCGGGCTCCTCGCCGAATACGGCGTCGTTGTCGGTCGCTCGGCTACTCGGTTCTTGGTGGCGCTCCCACAGCTGACCGAAGACCGTAGGCTGCCCGATCCCGTGCGAGCCCTGCTGCTGGAGGCCCGTGAGCAGTTTGCCGCGCTGCACGCCCGTCTTGCGCGCTGTGATGCGCAGATTGCGGCGCATGCCAGGAACAGTCCGGTGGCACAGCGCGCTGGTGAATTGTTGGGCGTCGGCCCGATCACCTCGAGCGCAGTGGCCGCGGCGGTTCCCGACGCCAAGGTCTTCCAGAGTGGTCGCCAGTTTGGCGCCTGGCTCGGTCTCGCGCCGCGACAGCATAGCTCCGGCGGCAAGACTCGCCTCGGACGGATCAGCCGGCGCGGCAATGTCTACCTGCGTAATCTGCTGATTCAAGGTGCTCGCAGTACGCTGCAGGCAGCCATCAACGCAGAGCCCGCGCGCGCCAGTCGATTACAGCGCTGGATCATCGAGCTTTACGGCCGCAAGGGCTACTACAAGACGTTGATCGCCATCGCCAACAAACATGCCCGCATCCTCTGGGCCATGCTGGCCAAGGATGAGCACTATGATGCGTCAGCGTGGCAGCGCCATCCCATGAATCAGCCGCCACTTATCACCAACGCTTGACCCCGATCAACCACCAATGCAAAGCTGCTCCAGGCGATAGCAAGACAAGGTCAGACCGAACGAGAGAACAGCCCGACAATTCTGTTGGCGAGCATTCCACGCGGCACCGGCGATCACCGCTGCCACGCTACGCCGATTTTCAAATGGGGCTCCCTCGTGCGGCTTATATCGTGGCCCGCGCACATCAACGTTGCGCGACAAGGCCGTTTGCAAACACGCAGTCTGTTCACTCGTCTACCGTCGCCCCCGCAGTCAGCGCCTGAGAGCCGCCGTGCCAACTTCAACCGGTCCACCACAACCACTTCGCTCTTGACACGCAGGGGAAGTCCTTGCAAACAGAATAGGTCGACTGCGGGCGAACACAACTTGCGGCCAGAAGCCGGGGCCACGGGCGGTCAGCGCGGCAGGTCGCGCAGCGGGCAGTACGCGTTGAGCACTAGCGCCGCCCCCCCGTCGTACTCGGGTGCGTAGGGCCCGGACGGATCGCGCGTCTGCCGGTTGACGACCTTGCCGTTGAGGTCCATCGAGATGCGGTCGAAGAGCGCGGCCCACCGCGGTGCGCAGGTAAACACGTAGTAGATGCGCTGCTTGTACGCATAGCAGCCGGCCGGTGGCGAGCAGTCCACGGACAGCCCAGGAGCGTAATCCAGCCACACGCCGGTGGCGCCAGGGTACTGCGTCGACGGCCCGACCGTGTTGAAGTCGATCGACAGGCTCGGCGAGGGCAGGAGCTGCCACCCCGCGCCGAGGGCGCACGTGCCGGCCAGCGCGAGTGCTGCAGAGGCCGCGGCGCGCGCGATGCGCTGGGCGGGGGCGGCGATTTCAGGCTTCGTCATAGGTCGACACCTCGATGAGGTTGCTCTCGGGATCGCGGAAGTAGGCGGAGCGGATAGTCTTGCCGCGCCGCGCTTACTCTCGCCAAGTCTTTAGTGACAAGCCCAGTCCGGCCGGCTGCGGGCGCGGTCGGGGTTCATGCCAATTCTCCCATATCGAAATCGGGTGTTTGAATGTCCGCGCACGCCAGATTGGCAAGGTTGCTGAACGTCCGCTTCCAAAACGGCGACGGGCAGCAATGGGGGTCGACACCCGCCGTTGACTATTCCGCGACTGATGCGGGCGCGCGGGTTCATCGCGGCACACATTGGATCATCGTGCCCGCACATACTTGGCCAGCGGGCCTTCCTGATGATCTTGTGATCCTCTGAACTTTATTCGGTGAGCGTTAACTCGCGGTAATAGGTGACAATGCGCATCATGCCAAGTCCCCTGAAACTCTCCGTCCTCGACCAATCCCCTGCCGCGCAGGATAAGACCCAAGATCACGCCATCCGCGAGTCCCTCGCGCTCGCGAAGCACTGCGACGCCCTCGGCTACCATCGCTACTGGGTCTCTGAGCACCACAACAGCGCGAGCATTGTCGGCACCGCGCCCGAGGTGCTGATGGCGGCCATCGCAGCAACCACGCAGCGCATCCGCGTCGGCAGCGCCGGCGTCATGCTCCCGCACTACTCGACGCTTAAGGTCGCCGAGCAGTTCCGCGTGCTGGAGGCCATCGCGCCCGGTCGCATCGACCTCGGTGTTGGTCGCGCGCCCGGCTCCGACCGCATGACCGCGATGGCGCTCAATCCCAACCCCAATGCCGCGGAGAGTTTCCCCATCCAGGTGCAGGAACTGGGCTTGTGGCTGCGCGGCGAGCCGTTGCCCCTGGGGCACCCGTTCCGTGAGATTCGCGCGCATCCCCAAGGCCCCACGACCCCGGAGATCTGGATCCTCGGCAGTTCCGATTACGGCGCGCAGCTCGCGGCGCACTTCGGGCTTCCGTATGCGTACGCGTATTTCTTCACCGACGGGCGCGGCACCGAGGAGGCACTCGCGCTCTACCGTCGCAACTTTCGCTCCAGCGTCCGTCACGCCGAGCCGTTGGCCACCATCTGCGTCTGGGCGCTTGCAGCCGACTACCGAGGCTGAAGCGAGGCACCTGCTGATGACGCGCGAGCACTGGCGCGTGGGCTTCGAAAAGGGGCTACGGACGCCGCTCTTGTCACCGGAGGCCGCGGCGGCTCACCCGTACACCCAGGCGGAGCAGTCGATCATCGAGCGCCTCCGGGAGCGAGCCATCGTTGGCACCGCCGACCAGGTGGCATCGAAGCTCAAGGAGCTCGCGGCAGTGTTTGGCCTCGACGAAATCGTCATCAATACCTGGACCCACGATCCGGTCGCACGACATCGCTCTTACGAGCTGATCGTGCAAGCCATCCTGAATGGGTGACGGGGAGTCGTAGGTGACTATGGAAAATATCAGACAAGGTGTCGCTGCAGAAGCGAGCATTGCGAGAGTCGACTCATCTCGACATGGGTTGATGGAGCGTAATCCACCTACCGACTTCGGGCCAGACGTGCTGCAGCGTGCTGCGAGTCCATGAAAAGACCGATGTGGCCGCCCGGAAGTGCTAGCTCGCGGTCGAGGCATACCAGTGCGGCTGAAGCGGGCGCTCGCGCGGTGAGTGCAGCGACTAGGGCGGACCTATACATTCCACCGACGCCGAAGTTGTCTACGGATTGCCCAGGTAGTCGCGCTTGCCGATCTCGATGCCGTTGTGGCGCAGGATGTTGTAGGCGGTGGTGACATGAAAATAAAAATTCGGCAGTGCATGGCCGAGCAGGAATTGCATGCCTTTGTAACGGGTTTCCTTGTCGCCGCGTTTGATCACGATTTCCTTGTCTTCGGTGCCGTCGATCTGCCCCGGCGTCACGGTCTGGATGAAGGCGATGGTTTTGGCGATGCGCGCCTTCAGGTCGGCCAGAGTCTTCTCGTTGTCTTCGAACACCGGAATCTCCACCCCGGCCAGGCGCGCCACCACGCCTTTGGCTGTATCGCAGGCGATCTGAACTTGCGACGTCATAGGCAGCATGTCAGGAAATAGGCGATAGGTAGTCAGCGTGACGGCGTCGAGCTTCTTGGCATCGACATGGGCCTGCGCCTTGTCGAGGATGTTTGACAGGTTGCCGAGGATGTTGACGAAACGCGGAACGCTCGCCTGATACATGGAAATACTCATGGGAAATCCTGAGGTGGAAAACGATGGACAACGGCAAACGCGTATTATAGCTGCAGCCGGAACGACTATTCAGGGTCGTTCCTAGTCAAGTGTAGATGTCTTCCTACGGCCAGAACCGGTCGTAGCGCCCCACGCTCCAAAGCCGTCGTTCGCGCCGCGGGCTACTGGATCATGTCATCTGCGCGCAGCAGCAGCGACTGCGGAATCGTTAGACCGAGCGACTTGGCTGTTTTGAGGTTGATCACCAATTCGAACTTGGTCGGCTGCTGGACCGGGAGGCCAGCTGCTCTTACCCCCTTCAATATTGGATCAACGTAGCTTGCCGTTCGGTCGCAGTATTCTCGAACATCAGGTGCGTAGTGAACAGTCCGCCTGCCTCGGCGAATGTTGGGATGTTTGCGATCGCCGCTAATTTGCGCGACGACTAGTCAGGGAGCTCGATTCGCCTCGCTTCCGCGCGTCGAGTTCCGCCCGAGCCTTCTCGGCGAGCTCGCGGAGCCGGCGGGCCGGATGGTTCGCCACCTCGGGGATGGATCTGCTCGAGACGCTCCTTACCGATCCTCTTCCGTGTCACCGTTTTCCCTCGAGGAGCTCTCGGATGATTCTTGCTTGAAGAGCGCTGTCGGCGACGTTGAAGAGCGTAGCCACGACCTCTTCGCGTGAATCAGATACGCCGCTCCTAGCTTTCAACCCAGGCTCTCCCGGAACAGGGTCGCATTGCGCTCCATGTACTCGAGCTCGATCGCTGCCCAAGCCATCGTGCCGGGATCACCCTTCACAACCTCTTGGAAGTTCCGGAAGTTAAGCGCGACGGCCAGCATGGCATCGGTGAGGCCCGTGCCCGACCAGCGGTACGCATCGGTCGCGACGCGCAGCATCCGTGCGGCGGGCTCGCCTTCTCCGTAGAGCACCGGGTGCACGAATGCCCAAAGAAAGTCGGCGAAGTTCGAGAGCCTCGTACCGGGGCTCGTCCCGTCCCAGTCGACGATCGCGACGGGGATCAGGTCCCGGAAGATGAAGTTCGGCTGCGAAAGGTTTGGGTGACAAGCGACTTCGCCGTCGCCGGCGAACTCGGTCCCCTCCGTCAGGTCGTGCACCCGGCGCACGAGGAGTGCCCCGGCGTGTACCGCGTCCTCGCTCAGCCGATAGCCGTTGTTCGGTGGGGCGAACCCCTCGATGTAGGTGAGGATCGCCCGGTTCTGCTCGTCGACTCCGAGAAAGCGCGGCGCTCCTTCGAATCCCTGTGCCTCGAAGTGCCGAAGGAGGGCGTGGACGACCTCGAAATCGTCTTTCAGCGGACGGCGGACAGTGTTTCCGACGCGAACGATCCCGGGTGTCGAGATGCCACCCGCGAGCGGGACTTCCGTCATCGAGTCCAAGCCCGCGCTCGACCCTTCCCCTGCCCGTTGATGTACCCCAGTTCGCGCAGTCCGCGCTCGAAGGCATCGGCGAAGTGCCTATTCGCCGCAGCCGAACCAGCTTCGATGAAAGCGATCCGGGAGGTCACTGTTAGTATGGTCTGGGCAAGGAGCGAATGCACCGCGGCGATTGGGATGAGCCCGACGATGCCCACGAACTTCCGCCGATCAGCCGCTCTCTGAAGATTTGTCCCTGCTGACTCACGTTGCACCCCGCCTCAACATGGCTTCGAATTCATCAGGTGTCGCTACATCAGCGGCTCCGTGCGTAAACCGAGGGAGAAACCAGCGGTCGGACTCTTCTGTGACAAACCCGCGCTCACTGGAGAAGGCTGCGCGGAGCCCGTACCTGGCACCATGCTGAGGAAGATACCATTCGCGCAGATAGGGGGATGCCTGTCCGTACGGAAATGCAAAATACGACGGGCGGCGGCGGGTTCGTCTTTCGATGAATGCACCAGCCTGCGCAACCTGGGCTTCACACTCATCAAACGAGGCGACTAGCCTGAAATCGCCCTTGATCTGATCCCTTAGCGCGACCCGCGTCGTACCTGGATGCACATGATCCCAACTGTGATTCTCGATGCGAAGCCACCCGGAGGCATCCGCCTCGTGCCACCAGTCGTCCGACCACCAAGGATTTCCTGCAAGGCATGTAACTTCGAGCTCCTTCCGTGCGTCCGGCGATGCGATGACAAACGAAGTCATCTCGACGGTGGGCCGCGCGCCCCCTACCTCAGCCGAAAAGTCCTTCAGGATATTGGCGAAACTTTGCCTCCATCCAAAAGTCGGATGGACAGCGTCCCACCAATCGAGGGAGACGCCGTCATCGCAGGTGAGCGCTACGCAGTTGCGGAGTGGTTCGCGTTCGCCGAGAAGCGATTCCACTACCCAGTCCAGCGGGACGATTCTGTATCCCAGCCGATGGAGGGTCCGCAAATCTGCCGCCAAGGCGTGGTGGTCGTCGCTGGCATAGTCATTCCCGACGTGGCACGAGTAATAGCAGATTATCGGCACCTTCACGAGCGATCCTAGACGTAGCAGGTGGTGACTTTGTACCACAGGACTCCCCTGCGCTGCGAAGCGGGGACAGGCTGATTACTCCGGGCGCGTGCGCCGCCGACTCGGTTCGCTCGCTGAACGTCCGCTATCAGAGAAGGCCGAACGACCGTTTTGGGTCTATTCTGTTGAATAACTCGACGTTTGAGCGACGCGGTATCGCCGCGAGCGTTCCGCGGAAAGAGGATTGGTGACTGGGGGCGCTCTTTTTGTGTTGGCGAGTCTGTTTTTCGCCGATTCAGATCGCCATTGTTGCCATTTCTGGTTCTGCCGGGCACAACCACTTCGCCATTCGTCGTAGGTTCTGCGCGGTTGCTGCCAGAAGAAACTCGTCGTGAGCGCCACTCGGCCCACGCAATCGCAGTCGATCAAGCTTCAGGATTCGCTTGAGGTGAGCGAAGAGCATCTCGACCTTCTTGCGATCCTTGCGTGATTGCTTGTACGCATCGGTCTTGGCAATGTCGCGAGCGACATCCCGTGCCGATTCGTGGACGCTGCGAGCGATCTTCCGAGTCGGTGTATTCGGACAGCAGCGCGTCTTCATCGGGCAGTTCGCGCAATCGGCTTGGCTGGATCGATAGATGATGGTGTCGGCCTTGGTGATGTGGGTACGCAGGTGCTTGAATGGGCGCCATTGACTGCGCAGCACATGACCCTGCGGGCAGCGGTATTCGTCGGCCTGTTCGTCCCACTGGAAGTCGCTGCTGGATAGCGTTTCGTCGTTGCGTTGTGTCTTGTCCCACACCGACACATGCGGCTCGATCTGCTTCTCGTCGACCATCCATCCTAGAATTTCCGCGGTGCCGTAATTGGTGTCGCCGATCAGCCGGTCCGGTTTGAGATCAAAGCGATCTTCGACCCGCTCGATCATCGTCTTGGTGGCGTTGATTTCGTCGATCTTGTGGGCGGGTGTCGCCTCAACGTCAACCACAATTCCCGCGGCAATGTCGATCAGGTAGTTCGCCGAATAGGCATAGAACGCCGGTCCCCACGCGGCACTCCACTGCGCCGCCGGATCGGTCAGCGAGATGTTCTTCGGCGTGCTCTTCTCCAACTCGGACTGATCCAAGGCCGCCAGATATTCGCGCACCGGGCGACTGATCGATTGCCGGTCCGACCAGTCGGCCTCAGCGCCCGGCACGCCCCGCTGACGGTTGGCATCGGCCTTCACCAAGCTGGCATCGATGGCGAACCCTTCGCCACCCACCAGCCCCTCCCGCACGCAGCGCTCCAGGACCTGCTCGAACACGAAACGCAGTGTGTCGCTGTCACGGAAACGGCCATGCCGGTTCTTGGAGAACGTCGAGTGATCCGGCACCGGGTCTTCCAATCCCAGCCGGCAGAACCAGCGGTACGCCAGGTTCAGGTGGACTTCCTCGCACAGCCGCCGCTCGGACCGGATGCCGAAGCAGTAACCCACGATCAGCATGCGAATCAGCAGCTGCGGATCAATCGAGGGTCGACCGGTATGGCTGTAGAACGGGGCGAGGTGCTGATGCAGGTCACCGAGATCGAGAAACTGATCGATGCCGCGTAGCAGGTGATCGGAGGGAACGTGATCGTCGAGATTGAAGGAGTAGAACAGCTGCTTCTGGCCGCCAGGCTGTCGTCCCATCATTCCCGCGTCTCCCTCTCGAACATCTTGGCTTCAACATAGCCAACAACCGTCCAATTTCAAGGGAGTTTTTCAACAGAATACGATTGACTGCGGTCGTTCATGCCTCGATGGCTGCATTGCGTTATGCAGCGGCCATTCGAATGAGCACAGTGGGGGGTCTCTGACCGGCCACGAGCGGACGTAGGGACCGTTTCCCGATAGCTGACATTCACTCCGAAATCGCGGATGACGGCCCTGCGTGAACGGCCCTAGAATCGGGTCATGCCGACCCCATCACCCCGGTCGCGAGCAGCCCGAGAGCGGGCGGCCAAGCGCTGGTATGTGTACCTGATTCTGTGCCGCAGCAACGCAATCTACACCGGGATCGCGCTTGACGTGGCAGCGCGTTACGCACAGCACCTTGCTGGCACGGGGGCGCGATACACGCGTGCGAATCCACCGCGTCGCCTGCTCACCAAGTTCGTCTGCCCGAATCAATCGGTGGCAGGCAAGCTGGAGGTGGCGATCAAGAGACTGTCTGCTGCCGAGAAGCGAAAACTGGTTGGCAAGACCGGCGCTGCGGCGCGTAAACTCCTGCTCGATTGAGCCTCGCGTGTATATCGAAGTGGCGACCAGTTTGCACCTATTCGCGCGACGCACACTCACGACAGCACGACCATAAGATATGATCAGAAGGAAAGCGGGTCCACTTTCCTGACCGCTAGCAAACTTACGGGGCAATATCAGCCGCCTACACGAATGCTTTGAAATGAAAGATTAAAGACATGTCTCGTAAAGAACCAGGTTTCGCGGAACGCCTGCAGACGGCGACCAAGGCGAAGCAAGCCCAGTTGGAAACGATACGCGCAACGGCGCTGGCTAACGACGCACAGTCCGCCGAGCGGCAGGCTGCGCGGGTGGAAACGGCAGAAGCGCGCAAAATTCGCACGGTCGAACGCAAATACGCGAACCGGGTCACCGCCGAACTGAGAGACGCACAACGCGCGGCTGAGAAAGCCAGGCAAGCACACGCTGTCACGGAAGAAAAGGCGCGCAAGGACGCCGAGCGCGTTGCCCAAGTGGAGGCCGATGCAGCGCTCAAAAAGGATCAGAAGGCCGCGCGCGACTCCAAATACGCCGCGCGCAACGCGCGGCAGAAATAAGCAACGTGGAACTGTTCGACATCGCAAAACAATCAAGGGATAGGAAAATAAATTCCGCCGCAATTCCGGTTCGCCGCGTCGACGCCAACACAATCAGATCGCGTCCACTGAAACTCGGACTACCCGTCGGGAGCGCGGAACTGAGATAGTTGCAGAGCCTGAAGGCGGACCGTGCAAGCTCATATGGACCGCCTTCAGAGAACCCGCAGGGTTTTCGCTACCGGATCGACTTCGACATCCGCGCCGTGTGGAACAACGGCGGTCACGTCCTCGTCGAACCCGGCCAGCATCGCAATGTCGCCGAGCGCGGCCCCTTGCGCCAGAATCGGGTTAACCGAGTTGAAGACGAGCGCCAGCGGAACCTTGTCGCGCGAACGCATCTCGTGAAGCATCCAGGCGCTGGCCACGCCGCCCTTGGCGGTATCGAGCACCAAGACGCGGCCCACGTAGGATTGCCCGGCCAGCTTGTGTGCGGGCCGCGAGAAGACACCGGCGATTCGATCGAGGTCGTAGCGCGCGGAGAAACCATCCTTGGCCACGAGCGCCTCGCCGCGCACCTTCGTGCCCATCGCATGGCGCGCGATCAAGACCTTGCCATTCATCCCAGCCTCCCGGTCTGTGCCGCGTCCACGCATTCCTCCATCGACGCGAGGGTTGGCACGTAGCCGTAGCCGCCCAGGATGTTGACCATTTTGGCACTGTTGGTCGCTAAGGTCTTCCAGCCGTTGGCCTCCGCGATCTCACGCGCATACGACTGGTAGAAGCACATACCAGAGTAGACGGTTCCACCGGCGGCTTCGATCCGCCCGGTATAGCCGAAACGGTCGGAATCGGGCTTCACTTGCGGGCTCGTGACAGCCAGCAGCGGGATCTTGAACTTGCGGCCGTCGCACAAATCGGCGAGCGTGCGCAACTCGTAGAGACTCAGTTGCGGCGCCGAGAACACCACTACGTCCACCTTCGAGTCGACCGCGTAGGATTGCTGCAGCGCCTTCACCTCGGTACGGCCGGCGCGATGCTCCGGCAACCGGTCGCCAGCCACGTCGGAGAGCCTGGAAGCCTCCGGCGTAATGCCGACGATGTGAAACAGCGCGACCGACCCGAAGCTCGCCATTGCCGCGCCGAAATGCTTCAACTCGTCGGACGTCGGCGCGCGCTCGATCCCCTCAACCACCGGTACTGACCAGTAGTTGCCGGCGATCCGGCCAATGACGGCACCCAGCGCACCCCAGTCGTTAAGGGACTCGGGCGTCCAGCCGACGCGCACGCGCAAAGTGGCCTGCCGGTTCCGATCGAGATGGAAGCCGTAGCGCGGGGTGCGCCCGGTGAGCCCCGCCGACAGCGCCGACGGCCCGCCCTCGAAATTGGAGCGTGCACCACAAACCGAGTTTGAATAAATCACCACCCCGGTATCCCCGAAGGCCACGTGCTCGCCACGCGTGGCGGCAAGGACCGTCTGGTAGTTGATGCAGGTGTCGGTCATCGAGACGCCGAGCTTCACCAACGCGGCGACCGCGCGGCGTTCGAGATCGACCATCCAGTCGGCTTGCTTCAGTTGCCTCGCCTTGGTGAAATCCGTTCCGCGGGGATCGGTGATCGTCGGAATGCGCACGGTACGGCTTCCGTCCTTCGTCGCGGCAAGCGACTCCAGCCATCTGACGCCCGCCTCGCCAAGGCTCTCGGTATCGGCCATTACATGTGCCTGCGTCACCGCCACGAAGTCCTGCGCTCCGAAGAACTCGCCGACCTTGATCTGGTGCGTCAGCGCGAGCTTTGGTACTGCGCCGAATTGCCCGGCTAGCATGGCCGTCTCTTCATCCTTTAGCAGCACCGTCGCGCCTCCGTCGTCAATCCGCCGTCGCACCCGAATCACGGACAGCCTTGGCCCATCTCGCCACTTCCGTCTTCTGGAACTCAGCCAGCGACAGCGGTTCCGTCGACGGTTGCACTCCGAGGTTGCCGAGTTTCTGCTCGAATGCTTCGGAGCGTACGATCCGCTCGATCTCGTTCCGCAGCGTACGGGCGATTTCGGCAGGCATGTTGGCCGGCCCGAATACTGCCCACCATGCGGTTGACTCGAAATCCTTGACACCCGCTTCGCCCAGCGTCGGCACGTCGGGGAGTGCAGGAGAACGATTCCTTCCACTTATCGCAAGCGCGCGGAGCTTGCCGGAGCGTACGTGCTGGATCACCGACTGAAGCGGATCGAACATCATCGGAATCTGGTTGCCGAGCAGATCAGTAATCGCTGGGGCACTGCCCTTGTAGGGCACGTGCTGGAGGCTCACCCCCGCGGCGGTGGCGAACATCTCGCCGGTCAGGTGGCCGGGCGTCCCATTGCCGGCCGATCCGAAGCTCATCTTTCCGGGGTTCGACTTCGCTTGCGCGATCAGGTCCTTCACCGAAGCGATCCCAGCCCTCGGGTTCACGACTACGGCAATGGGGGCGCTCGCGACAAGCGTGATCGGAGTGAAGTCACGAACTGGGTCATACGGTAGCTTGCGGTACAGCGCACCGTTTATTGCATTGGTGCCAACAGTCCCCATCAGTAGTGTGTAGCCGTCGGGAGGTGATTTGGCGACCAAGTCGGCACCGATCAAGCCGCCGGCGCCGCCGCGATTATCGACGATCACCGATTGCTTGAGCGACTCGCCGAGCATTTGCGCGAGAGGGCGCGCGACGATGTCAGTCGGCCCCCCCGGTGGAAACGGAACGACAAGGCGGATGGACCTGTTCGGGAATCGCTGTGCGAACGCCGGACCGAGCCCGGCGCCAGATGCGATGCCCAGGAGGAGGACAACGAGAACCGCGCGCCGACTGGATATATCGGCCGCGATCTTCATGCTCGTGTCCTTGCGATTGTCGGATAGCTGGCGGATTCTTCGAATGCACTCACGTCGGTCGCGGCAATTCGGCCACGTAGAGCGGCCGGAGCGCGCGGATCGAGTCGACGAGCTTTGTCTTGATAATCCATTTCTCGTGTCCTCAATCGCCGTGTCCCCTTTTCTGTCAGAACCAGTGCTTGCGCGACTACTCGCGTGGGGCTGACCGTGGCAGCCTACTCCTATCGCGACTGCTACGCTCATAAGAGATCTACTTCCGGCGCCACCAAGGTCACTCTCGCGAAACCTCCGACGTAGATCAACCCGTAGGCAGAAACGGCGGTGGCGGCGGCGGATCACGCGTGCCGCGTGAATGTCGCTGACCGGCCGGTCAGAGTCAAACACGCCTCCGCGCCGAACGGCGGCACTACGATCTGCAGCGGCGCTTCACGCCTCGATGGCTGCCCTGCGTTGTACACCGGCCGCTCGGTCGAATCGCGTCAATGCCGGCGATCGGCCAATAGAATGAAGATGCCAGTAGACCCCATTGCGTGCGGTCCTCCGCGCACGGAATTGTAGATTCCGTACGCTCCGTCTATAGTTCGCTGACATCCGGCCTCAGCCGAAGGAAGCGGATGATGCGGGACCAACGCCGACTGGCGGCAATCGTCTCAGCCGATGTTGCGGGGTATTCCCGCCTCATGGGTCGCGACGACAGCGATACTCTGGCGCGGTTAAAGGCCCACCGGCGGGAGCTTATTGACCCGAAGATCGCCGAGTACGGCGGCCGGATCGTCAAGACGACTGGCGATGGTCTGTTGCTCGAATTCCCCAGTGTCGTTGATGCGGTACGCTGTGCTGTCGACGTGCAGCGGGGCATGGCCGAGCGCAATGCCACGTTGCCGCCCGAGCAGCGGATCGACTTTCGTGTTGGCATCAACGTCGGTGACATCATTATCGATGGCGACGACATCTTCGGCGACGGCGTCAACGTCGCAGCGCGGGTGCAGACGTTAGCGGAGCCCGGAGGGATCTGCACCAGTAAGGTTGTGCGCGACCAGGTGCTGGACAAGCTAAGTTTCACGTTCGAGGACCTTGGGGCGCAGCAAGTCAAGAACATCGCCCGTCCGGTCGAGGTGTATCGGGTAGATCTCGCCAGCGAGGCGTTACAAACGCCCGGTAGTGGCCGTAGGCGCTGGCGGCGCCTGACGCGAGCATTCGGATGGCGGCGGCTCGCTGTCGGCGTTGTCGCAATCGGTATCGCTGGCGTCGCGGCGTTGGCGTTGCCTCAATTCTGGAAAACTGCACCGACCCTCACGGCGCCGCCGTTTTCAATCGCGATCTTACCCTTCTCCGCTCCATCGGGAATCCCGGCCGATGTGCAACTCGCCGACAGGCTCACGCAAGACCTTACCACTGCGCTCGGTCGATGGCGGATAGCCCAAATCGCCTCTCGCGGCGTCGTGGAGGCCTACAAAGGCACGCCCCTCGACGAGCGCAAGATCGGCCGTGAGCTTAACGTACGCCACCTTGTCGAAGGCGAGATCAACCGAGCGGGCGACCGCATCGCGATCACAACGCGTCTCGTTGATACGACTACTGGAACGCAAGAATGGAGCGACCGCACAGAAATCGAGGCCTCGCTCGTCACGAGTGACCCAGCCGTACTACTGACGCGAATCGCAACCCGTGTTCGCGGGGGGATCTTCGGTGTCGAACAACGTAGCGCCGTGCTTCGCCCGACAACGAACAGCCCGCTGAACCTCGTACTGCGCGGGTATGCGGCATGGGACGCGGGCCGTACTACGCTTGAAGGCGTGAAGGAAGCAGGCAAACTCTGTGACGAGGCATTGCGGATTGACCCGAATTTCGTGCCGGCTTTGGTTTGTCGTGCCAAAACACTCCATTGGGAAACTTACGAAGACCTGTCCATCGATCGCGACCGCTTTGCGGAGGAGATGGACACGCTATCGCAACGGGCGATCGCGGTTGATGACCAGGATTTATCGGCGTGGGCTGAACGCGTGGAGACACTCGCTGCGTCGGGCCGCTGGAGAGAAGCCTCGGCTGCTAACGATAAAATGGCGGTTCTCGATCCGACAAGCTTGGCGCCGCTGACAGGTCGTGCATGGATCATGTTCGCGACGGGTCACCCCGCCGAAGCTCTTGCCGCGGCAGAGCGCGCGATAGCGATCAATCCTCCCGGCGGCGCATTCCAAGCCATGTACGTATGCCGCGGTAACCTCATGCTGGGCCGATACGACACTGCGGTTTCGGCTTGTGAGAAGGCGGCCGCGCTGGACGATACCTCGTGGCACAACCAGCTATTGCTTGTGGCAGCTTATGCGCAGCATGGGGATGCGGAGAAGGCCGCCGTTGCCAAGCGTGAGTTGTTGAAACGCCAGCCGGGCTATACGATCGCCAAGGACAAAGCGACGCGATTCTCCGATGAACCTGAATTTGTGCGTCAGCTTGATGAGTACTTCTATCCCGGTCTGCGCAAGGCCGGGATCCCCGAGCAGTAGAAGTCAGGCACTCGCACCGTAACGAGGAGCATGTCGCTAGGCTCAGACAGCAGCGACGGCGAATGCCTTCTGTTGGCCGCACAGTGAACTTCGTGAACGTCCGGTTCTCTCGAGCCCAAAGTCAGCAATGGGTCGTCCACGGCCGCCCGCTCCCTGGCGATGACTGGCGGGTCCACGATTGCGGATTCAACCGGTCGACGCAACAGATTGGTGAAATCGTTCAGCGGGTGTTTCGTAGTTTAGCGTCTTCCTTGGGCGCTCGTTTAGTTGCCTCGCTACTGCATTGAGCTTGGCTTGCGAGTAGGTCGAAATATCCGTTCCCTTGGGGAAATACTGCCGCAATAGCCCATTCGTATTCTCATTGGTTCCACGCTGCCAAGGATTCTGAGGATCACAGAAATAGACCTTGATGTCGGTCGCCAATGTGAATCGCTTGTGGTCGGCCATCTCTGTACCCCGATCCCAGGTCAGCGATTTGTAGAGTTCTTGCGGCAACTTGCGAGCGTTCTTGATCAGCGCATTGGTGACCGTCTCGGTATCTTTGCTGGCGACCTTCACCAGCATCACGTAGCGTGTTTGACGTTCGACGAGGGTCGCAATCTGACTGCTGTGACTCCCGCACAGCAGGTCACCTTCCCAGTGACCCGGTACGGCTCGATCTTCCGCCGTGGCAGGACGCTCGCTGATCGATACCGCATCATGGATTCTGCCGCGATCGTCTGTCTTCTGGGTGTGATGGCGCGAACGACGCATTGCTCGTGTGCGCCGCAAATGCTGCAACAACTCTTTCTTCAGGGCGCCACGGGCTTGAATGAAGAGGCTGCGATAGATCGTCTCGTGTGACACTTGATCGTTCTCGTCGTCCGGGTAAGTACGCTTCAGCCACCCAGCAATCTGCTCCGGTGACCACAGCATTTGGAGCTTCGCTCGCCACGATGCGCGCCAACGTTCGGTTCTCCGCCAGTTTACAGGTCTTGGGGCGACGTGCCCGATCCCAAGCCGCCTGGTCGGCCTGACTCGCCCGATAGCAACTCTGCCCACCGTTGCGCTTGATCTCGCGACTGATGGTGGATGGCGCTCGCTCGAGGAGCGCTGCTATCGAACGGATCGAGTGACCTGAAGCCAGAGCACGCGATATTTCTTCGCGTTCAGCCAACGTCAGCGCCAATCTCGAACGGCGACGTTGCGCCGGTCGTATCCCACCAGTCTCTGCCAGAATGCGTTGTATTGATGAGTGGTTTCGATCAAACAACTGGGCGATCTGCTGAAGAGACTCACCTTTCTGCCAGCGCTCCCACATCAAGGCTTTCTGACTTTCCGTGTAATAGATCCGCGGTCTTTGCTTCATCTGCAACACTCCTTCTGCTTACGCAGTTTCTAGTGTGTTGCATCGACCGGTTGAATCCGCCGATCTACACCGGCCCTTTACGTCCACATGACTGCTATGCGTCACCCAGCGGCCGCTCAGGTTGGCACGGTGGTCGTCTCTGACCGGCCAAACCCGGTCATAGCGCCCAGTTCTCCGAAGCGGCCGTCTACCGGCAAATGGCGGCTAAGAGCAGCCTGTCAGCCCTTAACTCGTAGCCGATTTGACCCGCGGCATACGCCGGTGGACGATAGTGCCATTTTGTTCCAGTGAACATCGACGTGTCGGCAGCGATCATGGACGTAGAAAGCGACATCGTTACCCTACTGTTCACCGACATCGAGGGCAGCACGGAGAAGTGGGAAAAGGAGCCCGAGCGGATGGCGGACGCCCTCGCTCGGCACGACATGCTACTGCGTGCTGCCGTTGAAGCACATCGCGGGCGTGTGATCAAGACGACCGGCGACGGCATTTACGCCGCCTTTGCTGACGCAGCGAATGGCATAGAAGCCGCCATCGCGATCCAACAGTCCGTTGCCGATCCAGCGGCGACGGCGGGGATGGCGCTCCCCGTTCGCTGCGGTTTGCATGCTGGCTCGGCCCACGAGCGCGATAACGAGTTCTTCGGCAGCACCAGCAACCGCGCCGCGCGCATCATGGGGCTCGCGTATGGGGGCCAGGTGCTCGCCTCGCAGGCGATCGCTGAACTCGTTGCGGGCCGATTGCCTGCGGGAAGCTCCCTTCGCGAACTCGGTGACGTGCGCCTCAAGGGCATTGCCAGCAGCGAGCACGCTTACCAGGTCGTGCACCCAAGCTTGCGGCAGGAGTTTCCGCCGCTGCGCTCGCTCGAGGCCACACCCAACAATCTTCCCCAACAACTGACGTCATTTATCGGTCGCGACCGCGAAATCAAGGAAGCCGAGGAACTGCTGGAACGCGCGCGGTTGCTTACATTGCTTGGCATCGGTGGCCTGGGCAAGACCCGGCTCTCGCTGCAGATCGCAGGCGATGTGCTGGACTCCTATCGCGATGGCGCCTGGCTCGTCGACCTGGCGCCCGTACGTGACCCTTCCATCATGGCCAGCGAAGCGGCCAAGGTCCTGGGTGTGCGCGAGGAGCCCGGCAGGCTGCTCATTGAAACGCTTTGCGCGCATGTGAAGCCGCGAAATCTGCTGCTCATTCTGGACAACTGCGAGCACCTGATCAAACCATCGGCGGAACTTGTCTATGCGATTCTGGGGGCTGCCCCCGAGATTCGAATAATCGCCACGAGCCGCGAGGCGCTACGCGTCCCTGGGGAACAGACGTACGCCGTACCGCCTCTGCCCGTTCCGAATCGTTCCGACGGGATCGAGGCGCTTTCGCGATCACCGGCGGTCAGATTGTTCGTCGAGCGCGCGCAACTTCACAGACCCACTTTTGCGCTCAACGAACAGGAAGCACCCGCAGTGGCCGAACTGGTTGCCCGACTGGAGGGCATTCCGCTCGCGCTCGAGCTTGCTGCCGCGCGAATGCGGGCGCTTACGGTTGCTGACATCAACGTGCGCCTCAAGGATCGCTACAAGCTCCTGACTGGTGGCGGCCGCGTGTTGCTCGAACGACAACAGACACTTCGGGCGTTGGTAGATTGGTCGTACGACCTGCTCCAGGAACATGAGCAGGTGTTGCTCGCGCGGCTGGCGGTCTTCGCGAATGGATTCGAACTCGCAGCGGCCGAGGAAGTCTGCGGCGCCGACCCTTTGAAGCAGATGGACGTGCTCGACTTGCTCACCTCCCTTGTAGAGAAGTCGTTGGTCATGATGGAAGAGCGCAAGAGCATAGCGCGCTATAAAATGCTCGAGACCATCCGGGATTACGCCGTAGAGAAACTGACTCAGCGCGACGAGCTCGCGGCGACCGCTGCGCTGCACTGCAACCACTATTTCGTGATGGCGAAGGCCGGCAACAAAGGTCTTCAGGGGCCCGAGCATGCAGAATGGACACGCCGCCTTGAGAGCGAGCTTGACAACCTGCGCGCAGCGATAACATTGGCGCTGGAAGGTGGCGTCGATCCCTTCATCGCAGTCAAGCTTGCTGTCGCGATGCAGGGCTTCTGGACGCTCCGGGGATACGCGTCCGAGGGTCGTAAGTATGTGCGTGCAGCACTCTCGCTCCCGGCGGTTGACGCGTCAGACCTCGCGCAGGGGCACGCGCTGTACGTGGGTGCAGTGCTCGCCACAAGCCAAAGCGACTACGCGGAAGCGCGAGGGATGCTGGAGCGGAGCCTTGTGCTGCGGCGGGCACTAGGCAACCCGGTCGACATTGCGGCGACGCTCTCTACGCTCTCGTTGGTTCGCGTGCACGAGGGCGACGCGGCGCAAGCGCGAGCGTGCGAGGAGGAAGCGCTCGCGATCTTTCGTAGGCTTGGAGATCGGATCGGCGAGGCGATCGGCTTAGAGCATCTCGGCGAAATTGACCGCGAGTTGGCCGATCACGAGATCGCGCGTCGCCACTTCGAGGAGTGTCTGGCGATTGCCCGAACAAACACGTACGTTGAGCTTGAAGGCGAGTGTGAGCGGATGTTGGGCGAGCTTGCTCTAGAAGAGGGTGATCTTCTGACCGCGCGCGCGAGGTTCACGCGTTCGCTCGACGTCTGCCGCGACGCGGAGGACAAGCGTGGGGAGGCGACCGCGCTCTGGTGCTTGGGCAAAGCGGATATCGTCGAAGGCAACGCCGACTCCGCCAGGCTAAGGCTAAGCGGCGCCTTACGCGTCTTCCGCGCATTCGAGATGCGAACGGAGTTGCTTGGGTGCCTCGAGGACCATGCAACGCTTGCGCGCTCAGTTGGCTCCGTCGAGGAAGCCGTGTATCAATACGCGACCACCACGATCGTCCGCAAACGTCTAGGATTGGCGCGGCCACCGCGCTGCGAGCAGCGCGTGCAGGCTGAGTTCGCGGCGATGCGGGAATCACTGGGCGGTGCCGCATTCGAGGCTGCGTGGGCGGATGGCCAGCGACGTGAACTCCAAGAGGCAATTCGCTGCGCACTATCTTCCGCAGGATAAGAAATCCAGACGTCCGAAGCAGGCTGGCTGAGTGACGAATGCCGCGCGGCAACTGCGGGTGGACCGCGCAGAGCTCCTCCGATCGGTCAGGCGACTGTCACGCGCTGAGGTCAACATGCACCTGAAGGCTCATCATGCTACGGGTACCCGGGCCGCCTGTGGCCCATCCAGCCAACTCGCCGAACGTCTGCTCCTGCGACGCTCGACCGTCTGCAACGGGTCGGGTATGGTTCGCGCTGGGACAAGCGCGGAAGAGGGGGAACTACGATGAGTTAGCGAAACCTCTTAATGAAGTCCAGCTGGTGCAAGTCCAGCCCGGTCAAAGCCGTAGCGGGCAGGCCGGTAGCGAGTGTTGCCATTCGTCGGGTGACTGGCGGGTGCGAAGCGTACACAGCGAGTAAGTAGGCCGCGAGGGATGCAGCTCCGAAATCGACCTCATTGCGATGCCGACGCCGTGCTGTAGGCGGAAGGCAGTATCCGGCGCACCGTTATGCGAGGTGTGGTCGGGATCGCCGGAGTCGCTAGCCCGGGGCATGCTTACCAAGGGACTTTCCGTGAACCCAGGAGAGCTCCCTGCTTCTCCGTCAATCTGGGCACCCGGTGGCGCCCAACCCAAAGACACCAGGTCTCCGGGGGGTGAGGGCTGCCCCCGAGAGAAGCGAACGACCCTCAAGCGGAGTCTCCTGCGGCCAAGGGAAACCGGAGGCGCAGGCACGGGCAGGCGAGCAGTCTTACGATTCCACAGTACCGATGAAGGTGGAGAACCGCAGGGCTCCCGCAAGGGGCGGCCACGGTATCCACTGGAGGGAAGGGATGAACAGGTCGATGTATCGGCGCAGTGCCACAGGCACGAGACTTTGAACTCGGGAAGGCATGTGAAATGGAACTGAGCCGAATAGCTGAGCTGGCTAGGCAAGATGCAGGACGCAAGTTCTACTCGATCGCTCACTTGCTGACGAAAGAGGCGTTGTGGGAAGCGTTCGATAAACTACGCAAGGACGCCGCCGCCGGAGTGGACGGAGTCACGTGCGCGGAATACGAGGAGCACCTGGTTGAGAATCTCGCAAATTGCACGAGAAGCTGAAGAGCAAGACCTACCGCGCACAGCCGCTGCGCCGGATCTACATCGACAAGGAGGATGGGCGAAAGAGGCCGATCTCGATCCCCTCCCTGGAAGACAAGATCGTGCAGCGGGCGACGGTGGAACTGCTCAATGCGATCTTCGAGCAAGACTTTCTCGACTGCTCCTACGGCTTCCGTCCGGGACGAAGTGCACACGACGCGCTGGACGAAGTCGGCCGGGTGATCTGTTGCGGGCCGACCGAGTATGTTCTTGAGTTGGATATCAGTTCTTACTTCGATTCGATTGTCCGCAAGCAACTCATGGAGATGGTCGAGCGGAGGGTAAGCGATGCAAGCATCCTCCGGCTGATTGGCAAGTGGATCAACGTTGGAGTGGTGGACGACGGACGACTGCTGACGAGCGAGACGGGGACCGGTCAGGGGCAGATCATCAGCCCGCTGCTGGCCAACATCTACCTGCACCACGTGCTGGACGTGTGGTTCGAGGAAGAGGTGAAGCCGCGCTTGAGAGGCAAAGCGTTCGAGATCCGCTATGCCGATGATGGGCTGCTGTGCTTCCAGTACAAAGAGGATGCGGAGCGAGTACTCGAGGTTCTACCGAAGAGGTTTGCGAAGTACGGTCTGACGCTTCACCCGGAGAAGACTCGCTTGGTGCAATTTGGCCGCAGTGCCTACTATCAGGCGAAACGGACGAAGACCAAGACCGCTACTTTCGACTTCCTGGGTTTGACGCACCGGTGTGCCACTAGCCGGGCTGGTAAATTCGCGATGCATGTGAGCACGATGAAGAAACGCCTGCGGCGCGGGCTTCTCGCCATCGCCGCATGGTGTCGAGAGCATATGCACACGCCATTGGAATACCAGCAGCAGATGCTCAACGCGAAACTGCGGGGCCACTACCAGTACTACGGTCGACCGACGAACTATCGCAGTCTGGAGAAGTTCGTCCATGCGGTCCGCCGAATCTGGCGTCGGTGGCTGGCGCGCAGGACGCGCGGAAGGTGCCTCCCTTGGCTGCGCTTCAATCGTATCCTGGCCCGCTATCCCTTGTTGCGTCCGCGCATCACTCATGCCTGGCGAGCCTCGGTGAGTCGTGCCTGACGAACCCATTGCGGTAGTTCCGCACGATGGGGTCAGCGATCGGCATATTGGAGCCACTGCATGATCGGCATATAGGAGCCAGGGCCTGATCGGCATAATGGAGCCAGTCGCTGATCGGCATATAGGAGCCAGGTGAGGTAAAGACGGGCATCTCGAACTGAAGCGCATTACCGCTACCCTTTCGGACTTTTGTCCAGAGGGAGAACCGCGGTGGGGCGCAGGAGATTCGAGATGTTTCAGTATCGAGCGGTCCTGGTGCGCTTGCGCCAGGGCGATTCCGACCGCGACATTGCGCGGGCGCGGTTGATGGGCCGGCCGAAGGTGGCGGCGCTGCGAGCGCTGGCCACGCAGCAAGGCTGGCTCGCCGCCGACACGCCGCTGCCGGAGGACGGCGAGATCGCGGCGGTGCTCGGCCAAGCGCGGCGGGCGCGCAGCACGATTTCCACGGTCGAACCGTTTCGCGAGGTCGTGGCGCGCTGGGCCGAGCAGGGTGTGGGTGGTGTGGCGATCCACGCCGCACTGTGTCGCGAGCATGGTTACACCGGCAGCTACTCGGCGGTGCGGCGCATGTTGGGAACGCTGGTCGCGACGCGCACGCCCGAGGCGACGGTGCGGCTGCAGTTCGCTCCGGGCGAAGCGGCGCAGGTCGATTTCGGCGCCGGGCCGATGCTGTTCGACCCCGCGCGCGGCGAGCTGCGGCGCACTTGGGCGTTCGTGATGACGCTGTGCTTCTCGCGCCATCAGTACGTCGAGTTCGTCTGGGAACAGACGGTGGCCTCCTGGCTCGGCTGTCACCGCCGCGCCTTCGAATGGTTCACCGCCGTCCCCGCGCGATTGATCATCGACAATCCCAAGTGCGCGATCACCCGCGCCTGCGCGCGCGACCCGCTGGTGCAGCGCGCTTACGCCGAATGTGCGGAAGGGTACGGTTTCAAGATCGATCCGTGTCCGCCCGCGGATCCGGCTAAAAAAGGGATCGTCGAGGCGGGCGTCAAATACGTCAAGGGCAACTTCCTGCCCACGCGCAGCTTTCGTGATCTCGCCGATCTCAACGTGCAGGCGCGATCCTGGGTAATGGCGCAAGCGGGGGTACGCATCCACGGCACCACCCGCACCCAGCCGCTCGCCCTGTTCGCCGTCGAGAAACCGCTGCTGCGAGCATTGCCAGCGATCACGCCCGACCTCGGCACCTGGACCAGCGTGCGCGTGCATCGCGATTGCCACGTCCAGTTCGCACGCTGCTTCTACTCGGTGCCGTTCACTCTGGTCGGTCGCGCGTTGTGGCTGCGCGCTACCGACACCGCCGTGGCGGTCTATCAGGACTATCGCCAAGTCGCCGTGCATCTGCGCGGACGCAAACCCGGGCAACGCATCACCGTCCGCGATCACCTGCCGCCGGAAGCACAAGCCTACTTCGCCCACGACCGCGATTGGTGCCTGCAGCAAGCCACGGCCATCGGCGCGGCGTGCGCACAATTGATCGACCGCCTGCTCGCCGATCGCATCGTCGAGCGCCTGCGCGCCGCGCAAGGCGTGCTGCGGCTCGCCGAACGTTACGGCAGCGCCCGCTTGGAAGCCGCGTGCACTCGGGCGCTGGCCCACGACAGTCCCTTCTATCGCACCGTCAAGACCATTCTCGCTGGCGGCTTCGATCAACAACCGTTGCCAAGTAGCACCGAGTCCGTACGCGCCTATGGCATCAGCGCGCGCTTTGTCCGCGACGCCGAGACTCTGTTCGGCGTCGATCCCACGCTGCACTGAACCCAACTCAGGAGTCATGCTTGATGAACCCCGTCCCCGAACTCGTTCCCTATCTCAAACAACTGCGTCTGTCCGGCATCCTCGATTCGCTCGAGGCGCGCAACCGCCAAGCTCTCGACGGCAAGCTCGCCTACACCGAGTTCCTCGCTCTACTGATCGAGGACGAGGTCGCTCGCCGCGAGCAGAAGAAGTTCGCCTTGCGCCTGCGCCGTGCCGCCTTCCGTGCCAGCAAGACTCTCGATCAGTTCGACTTCGAGCGCCTGCCGCAGCTCAATCGCGCGCTCGTCCATGAACTTGCCACCGGCCGTTATCTCGACGAGCGGGTTCCCGTTCTAATCGTCGGTCCTTGCGGCACCGGGAAATCGCACCTCGCGCAAGCCCTCGGCCATTGCGCCATCCGCCAGGGCGTCGATGTGCTCTTCACCACCTGCGCGCAATTGGTGGCCGCCATGAATGCCGCCCGCGCCACCGGCGCCTACGAGCGCAAGCTCGCCAGCTTGGCGCGCATCCCGCTGCTCGCGATCGACGACTTCGGCCTCAAACCGCTGCGCCCACCCGCCGATGAGGATTTGCACGACCTCATCGCCGAACGTTATGAGACCGCCGCCACCATCGTCACCAGCAACCTCGACTTCACGGAATGGGATCAAGCCTTCCCGGCGAATCGCTTGCTCGCCTCGGCCACTCTCGATCGGCTCCGCCACAACGCGTACTGCCTCGTCCTCGACGGGCAATCGTATCGGGCGCCGAAACTCGCCCCCACGGCGAGCAAATCCAAACTTGCGAATACGTCCAAAACCACGCATTCTTAACCCCGCTGGGATGCCCGTTTCACCCCACTAAAACTGGCTCCATTACGCCGATCATCCCCGGTTCTATTACGCCGATCCGCGACAGGTGGGGTCAGAGAGGGGTGAGGAGGGTAACCTCCTCGCCTACTCGGACGAATAGTCGCCGACGCTCGACGGCGGTTCCGCGATCAACTCCGACACCTTCGCGCTGACAGACTGACAGACGCCCGCAGCACGCCAATCAGCGGTCACTCGGTCGCATCGCTTCGATGCCCAGTCCGGCCAGTTCCAGGCGGTCAGCGTCGCCGCCAACATTGCCCAGAAGCAGCCGTCCGGGTCTACGGGGTGCGCCTCGAGCAAGGGCACGTCAAGTTTCGCCCTGACCAGTCTCTCTCTTGTTCGAATTATTTACAGGTGCACGCAACATTAGGCTTTGAGAAGGGCGTGTCAGGTAACCCTGCTGGACGTCCGAGAAGCATTACCGACCGCAGGCTCGAAATTCCAGAGTCAGTTCAGGGCAGATTTGCCCTTCAGTGCTCAACCGCAAGATGGTGTCCGGCTGGCGCTACGTTACGGTTGTCGAGACAGTGCGAGTCCCGAAGAAGCGTTCGGCGAAGGTCCTTGGATTCGTGAACCCTCATCTAGGTGCGATGCTGCTTCTGATCATGGGCACTGGACAAGCACTTCTGTCTGAACCAGTTGGCGAGTTCGTCGATGATCCGGGAAAGTTCGAACTTTTCTTCCAGAGACAGCTCGCTCGCCTTAGCTGCCTCAGCACCTACATGATTCGCGTCAGAAAACCCTGCGATGGCCATCAACTCTTCTAGTCTCTTAACCCGCCCTCTTGCGTTCTCGTCAAGTCCGTCTCTGTCGAGATCGTGAAGGCCAAGCCTGCATTCATGAAAGGCCCTCGCGATCGAATCCTGTTCGCCACGCGGATGAGGCAGCATCAGAACACGCCGTGAAGTAGAGAATGTTTCGGCCTGGTACACGTACTTCATTTGCATCTCCGCCGAAACAGGGTCGAGATGACGTTCTTGCAAAACGGCATTCTTGATGACATGGCCCGAGAGTGCAATTTCGCGCTGTCAATCTTCCACGTAAGGTTTTGCGAGCAACTTCCCATTCGCTTCGGAGGTGACAAAACTGATCCGCTCCTTTACATTCACTCAAGCGTTAGCCAGTTTGCGAGTAACCTCTAACGTGGGTGGGTGGGCCAGTGTTTGGTACACAACGCAGTATCTCTCGGTCAGGCGCAGGAGTGTGGCAAGCTGCTCGTCCGAAGCTTCGGTATCGAGCGTGAACCGCAGCCGGATGCTTTGAAAACCGACGGGAACGTCCTTTGAAAGACCAAGTGTCCCACGGAAGTCGAGATCACCCTCCGCCTGGAGCGAAGCATCTCGCAACTCAATGGCAAGCGCCGTGGCAACAGCGTTAAGCGTCACACCGGCGCAGGCAACCAGAGATTCCAGCAGCATGTCGCCGGAGCAGGCGTCTAGCCCGCTTCCGCCGGTGGCTGGATGTAACCCTGCAACAACAAGTGCCTTGCCTGTCTCGACCTTGCAACTGACACCTTCAGAGAGACGGGCTTGTGCGCGAAGTGTGATGAACGCGGCCTCGGGGGTCCCTCGGTAGTGCTCTTTTAGAGGCGCCTGCACAGACCGTAACTCTTCCGCGTTCATGAATGAACTCTCCTCGTGATTGCCCTGTGATGTTCAACGAACGCGGCCTCAAGGGTCCAGCGGTAGCGCCCTCTCTACAGGGCTCTAACGAGCTGGCACTCGCGCCGCTGGCGTCTGAAGCCAAGAAAGCCCGCGGGGCATTCGACCGGTCATCGAGAGCAGACATTTGTAAGCTTAGGCCTGCAATCGCCTTCTCGGTCTTGCTGCAGGGAGCTGAGTTGCCCACGCCCCAGAAGCTCGGGTTGGTGTCGGGGTCGTAAACGCCGCCGTTCCACGCGGCTCCACCACTGTTCTTCCACAGGTCACCCGGCCAGGCGAAACGAGTGACAGGGGCCATCCTGCCTACATCACATTACGTGACCAAAGCGTCGGCCGAAGCCGTCGGAATCGGCGATCACGCTCAGCATAGCATCCATGATCGGGAGCCCCCGGGTTCGTGCAACGACGATCGGCACATTGCCCAGCGTCCTCTTGTGTCGCGATGCCTAGCAAAGTAGAGTGCCAGACTCAATGAAACGGCCGTCTTTTCGATCAGCTGCAGCCGCTGTCGCATTGGCGCTTCTGCTCACCCCGGCGCTCCCGGCGCAGGAGCAACCCGATTCGGCTCGCCATGTTTTGCCCGCGGACGACGCGCCGGCGCTATCAGCCGCTGCAACCGATCCCAATACGCCGGCGTCGACCACCATGGTCAATCCCAAGGATGGCCTCACGTACGTCTGGCTTCCTCCGGGCAAGTTCATGATGGGCTGCTCGCCGGGTGACACCTTTTGCGACAGCGACGAGGTTTCGCAGCGCGAGGTCACGATCGCGAAGGGGTTCTGGATCGGCCAGACACTCGTCACGCAGGCTGCCTACAAGCGCGTCATCGGGGCGAATCCAAGCTTCCACCAAGGCAACGACCAGTTGCCCGTCGAGCGCGTGAAATGGGGCGACGCGCTGAAATACTGCACCGACATCGGAATGCGAATCCCCACCGAGCGCGAGTATGAGTACGCTGCCCGTGGCGGCAGCCCGGCGGCACGTTACGGCGACCTCGACGCAATCGGCTGGTACAGGGAGAACAGTGGCGGCCGTACGCATGAGGTGGCCACGAAATTGCCCAACGGATTCCACCTCTACGACATGCTCGGCAATGTCTGGGAATTCACCAACGATCCGTACAAGCCCGATGACCCGGTCTTCGTCGCGATGCGCGGTGGCTCCTGGTTTACCTCGGCAAAGAACATTCGCGTCTCGATTCGCGGCTTCGATGTCGCCGACAGGCAGCGCACGTTCTCGGGTTTCCGCTGCGTAGGCGACTAGACTCGCGCTTGGCTCGGACCGGCTTGGCCGCAGGGCTTGGCGCAGCTTCTTTCGGGCGCAGCCCCTCATACCACTCGTGCATGGCCCCGCAGGGAGAGTCCCCTCCGCGCCATCGGGGACTGCACCGGCGTGAGCGGGTAGCGGTGGCGCGACATCGGCTGACCGCGCGAACGAGCAGAGAGAAGGCGGGAAGACTTTCGCCTTCCCGCCTTTCCCTCGGTCGAAAAACCGGCGACTACTTCAGGGCGAAGACCATGACCACGCCGCCCTGCGGCGTGTTCTGGTAGTACTTGTCCTTGATCTCGCCGGCCCAGATCGGAATCGCACCGCCGAACCCAACGACGTAGCAAACATACTGTTGGCCATCGATCTCATAGGTGATCGGGGCGGCTGCCAAGCCCGAGTTCGAGCGGTGCTTCCAGAGCACCGCGCCGGTATCCGCGTCCAGAGCAAACAGGTCGCGGGTGTCGGTGCCGCCGCCGAAGACCAACCCGGCGGCGGTCGACAATACGCCACCCCAGTTCGCGTCAGGCATCGAATGCGTCCACTTCGTCTTGCCGGTGTTCACATCGATCGCCTTCACGAAGCCGCCGGCACCATCGATCCCCGGCTGAACGTACATGTGGAACTCGGCCTGCACGTACGCGGCATAGGGTTTCCAGAGCTCCGGCGGAAGGCTCTTGATCGTTTCGCACCAGTAGTTGCCCACAATGAACGCCGTCTTCCTGCCGGCGTCGTAGGCGGGAACCATGTAGTTCGCGCCACCCAGGAACGACGGGCACACATCGACCAGGTTGCCGCTCGTCGGGTCCTTCTCCGGGTCGAAGATCGGGTGCCCCGTCGCGTCCAGTCCTTTCCACACCGTGACCGGCATGAACGGTTCGCCGTAGACGAACTTGATGTTGTCGACGGTGCCGGGACCGAAGTTGCTGCGCTCGACCATGTACACGTAGCCGTTCTTATTCGGCTCGAAGAGTCCTTCGACCTTCTTGCCGGCCTTCATGAAGTCGATCAGCATCGGCTGCGAGATGTTGTCGTAATCCCACATGTCGTGGGGCACGAACTGGAACTGGGCTTTGATCGCGCCGGTGTCGCCATCGAAGGCAATGATCGACGAGGTGCCGATGTTCTTGCCCGGCCGAACCGATCCGTTCCACGGTCCGGGGTTGCCGGTCGGCCAAAAGATCAGGTTCTGCTTTTCGTCGTATACGCCGGTGGTCCAGGTCGTTCCACCGCCGCGTTTCCAGGTATCCGTGCCGCCCCAGGTGTCATTGCCGGGCTCGCCGGGTCCGGGGACGGTGTAAGTGGTCCAGGCGATCTTTCCGGTCTCGGCGTTCACGGCGATCAAGCGTCCGCGGGCGCCGAATTCGCCGCCGGTCATCCCGGTGATGATGTTGCCCTTCACGACCAGCGGAGCGCCGGTGATCGTGATGCCATCGGAGTAGTCGGCAACCTTCGTATCCCAGACCATTTTGCCGGTCTTGGCGTTCAACGCGATGACGTGCGCGTCGATGGTGCCGAAGTAGACGTTGTCACCGTAGAAGACGCCGCCCCTGTTGACCACGTCGCAGCAGACCACGCCCAAAGCCTTGTCCGGAAGGTCGCGCTCGTACTTCCAGAGGAATTTACCGCTGCGCGCATCCAACCCGAAGAACGCGTTGTACGACGCAGAGACCACGAGCACTCCGTCGTGTTCGATCGGAACGACTTCGTGGCCCTTGGTCAAGCCGGTCGAGAACTCCCAGATCGGCACCAGTTTGCCGACATTCGCCTTCGTGATCTTTGCCAGCGGGCTGAAACCCTGCCCGTCGTAAGTGCGACGGTATTGAAGCCAGTCCGAAGCAGGCGGATGGCTCAACATATCCGCCGTGACCGGACGGAAGGGCCGGTTGGAGGCGTCCGCTTGGCCCAACGCAGGTGCCGATGCAATCGCCAGCAGGAGCGGAGCCGATGCAACTAAGCCCAGCAAAGCTCTCTTTGTCGTGCTCATTTCGCCTCCTAGCTAAAGTGTCTCTTGATACTGCGCCGCTACAATGCGTCAACCTCTCTTCACGCCGATGTAGCCCGTGGGCTTGGCAGCCACCACCAGCTTTCCATCCACTGCCTTGATGGGGATGTACGGAATTTCGCGTACGTGCGGCCCGCTGATGTTTTGTCCCTCTTTCACGGGATCGAAAGTCGCATCGTGGCAGGGACACTTGAACAGTTTTCCCGACGCGTCCCAGTCGGAGACCAGGCAGCCGAGATGGGGGCACACGGCCGAGTAGCACGAGATGCCCTCCACCGTGTCGCCTTTCATGTCGGCCGGATAGCTATCCGGCGCCGCCCTGTAGAGAAGAACGGTGGCGTGATCGTTGTCTCCGGCGTCTTCTTCCAGCTTGCCCGTGCTCGGATCTTTCGCCACCGCCATCAGCGGCCGCGCATCGAGAGCCACGTCGGCGACCATGACGTCCTTGCCTTTGTTCGGGCCAGCAGAGAAGACGAAGGTGTCGCCGACCTGCGGCACACCCTTGGACTGCGCAAGCGGCATCGCACCACCAGCCGCGAACGCCTCCACGCCGGCGCCCGACGCAAGTGCCGTCACCGTTACGAGCCTGCAAGTGGCTTTCAGCGCGTCCCGTCGTTCTTGGCTGAATTTCGACATCGTGCGGCTCCTTTCGACGCGGTGCTCGTTCGAGTTAACTGATTCGCGGTCCTAGTCTCTTACACCCATGCGTAATTCTTCTTATTGCGCTAGATCAAGTGCTCCCATCGAAGAATGTGTATGGTGGCTACTTCGCATTGGAGCTACGCAGCAATCTCAAAGTTTGTCGGCCGGCGCCGGACCAGCAGGGTCCTGCACGTAAGTCGGACTTACAGCTCCGGAATTGCTTGCCTGCTATGCCCTTCGACCACCACCAGCTGAGCTGTAGATAGCTACTAACAAGTCCGTTGTTTGCCCTACACAAGTGGGTTTTTCTGGTCTATACTTCTTTGCATGAAGCCGCTGAAGGTCGATGGTCGAACGCTACCTCACGACACCTCGGAGATGATTCGGCGCTGGGCCGTGCGTCGGGTCAAAGCGGGCGAGAGTCCGAGCAGCGTGATGCAGAGCTACGGACTATGCCGTACCACGATTTATCCTTGGCTGCGGGCGGTAGAACGCGGCGGCGAGAAAGCATTACGCGCGCGCCAGCATCCGGGGCCGCAACCGAAGCTCACGCCGGTGCAGAAGTTGAAGGTACGGCGATGGATCAACGGCAAGGATCCGCGCCAGTACGGATTCGACTTTGGCCTCTGGACGCGGCAGATCGTGGCGGCACTGATCGAGCAGCGGTTCGGCATCAAGCTGGGGGTGACCGCGGTGGGACGGTTGTTGGCCGAGCTCGACATCACGCCCCAGAAGCCGCTGCGCCGAGCCTACGAGCGCGACCCGGCGGCGATCAAACGGTGGACGCAGGAGGCCTTTCCGAAGCTACGCGCCAGAGGCAAACGCCGCGGGGCGAAGATTTTCTTCCTGGACGAGGCAGGAGTGCGCTCGGATCAAGTCTTGGGACGCACTTGGGGCGTGCGCGGGCGCACGCCCGAGGTGCCGACCAGCGGCAAGCGGCAAAGCGTGAACGCGATCTCGACGGTCAATGCGCTGGGTGAGTTCTGGTTCGAGATCTACACCGAACGGCTGAACGCGACCAAGTTCGTCGAGTTGCTCGCGCACTTCATGCGCCGGCGCAAGAACCCGGTGCTGCTGGTCGTGGACAGCCATCCGGCGCATATTGCCAAGAGCGTGGCGCGTTACGTGCAGAGCTTGAAGGGTCGACTCGAATTGCACTTCCTGCCGGGGTATGCACCGGAGCTCAACCCGGACGAGTTTGTGTGGAACCATCTCAAGCGCCAGGGCGTGAGCAAGAAGCCGCTGCTCAAGAACGAATCGCTGCGCCAGCGCGTCAGTGCCGACTTGCTCGACATTCAATCGCGTCCGGACTTGGTGCGTTCCTTCTTCAAAGCGCCGACTGTAGCCTATACTACGGACTAGTTAGTAAGTGAAATACGTGCTGATCGGTGCCGGCCCGGCCGGCGTGCAAGCCGCCGAAGTCATTCGGCACGAGGATCGAGATGGCGAAATCACCCTGATCAGCGGGGAGCCAGGCGAGCCCTATTCGCGCATGGCTATCCCTTACATCCTGACCGGCCGCATCGACGAACAGGGTGCCCGGCCGCGCAAAACCGCCGGCCACTTTGCCAGCCTCGGCATCCGCTACCGCAACAACAAGGCGGTCATGGTCCATGCTGGCCCCAGCGGCGGTACGGTGGATCTCGACGACGGCACCACGCTCGCGTACGACAGGCTGCTGGTGGCCACCGGCTCCTCGCCGACACTGCCTCCAGTACCCGGCACCGACCTCCCGGCGGTGGTCACCTGCTGGACCCTCGAGGACGCCCGTCTCATCGCGGCGAAGTTGCACCCCGGTGCGCGGGTGGTGATGGTTGGCGCCGGGTTCGTCGCCGGCGTCTGCATGAAGTCGCTGGTGGAAAGCGGCGCGCAGCTGACCGTCATCGCCGGCCGCGTCGGCCAGATCCTGCGCTCGATGATGACTCCGAACGGCAGCGCGCTGCTGCAGCGCTGGCTCGAGGGTCAGGGCGTGAACGTCGTGACCAAGGGGCGCATAGAGCGCATCGAGCCGGGTCCGCGCGTGGTCATGGACACCCGGAGCTTCGATGCCGACCTGGTGATCCTCGCGACCGGCGTGCGACCGAATGTCGCATTCCTCGAGGGCACCGGCGCCGAGATCGACCAGGGCATCGTCGTCAATGACCGCATGGAGACCACGGTGCCCTGCATCTACGCCGCCGGCGACGTAGCCCAGGGCCGAGATTTCTCGACGGGCGAATGGATCGTTCACGCGCTGCAGCCGACCGCCACCGAACACGGTCGCGCAGCAGCCCTCAACATGACGGGCAAGAACGTGCCGTACCGCGGCAGCCTCTCAATGAACGTGCTCGATACCGTCGGCCTGCTCTCGTACACTTTCGGTCTGTGGCAGGGCCGCGAAAGCGGCGATACGGCGGAGAGCGTCGACGCCGAACACTTCCACTACAAGCGACTCTGCTTCGACGGCGACCTGCTCATCGGCGCCATCAGCATCGGCCGATTCGACCACGTCGGTGCCATTCGCGGCCTGATTCAGACCCGGTGCCACCTCGGCCATTGGAAGGAAAAGCTGATGAAGGACCCGAACCTGCTGATGGAGGCATTTGTCGAGCTGACGCGTAGGCCGAGCTGAGGCGCGAGGCAGACGGCCTTCGTCAGCTCCGCCCTCTGGATTGACGGAAGTTGCTCCCGGGGGTAACGTCGTCGCAGTCGTTGTTTCCTAGTCGACATCGTACTGGGCTCATCCAGGCGACTTCTTGCATGGCGGATGTGCGGAGGATGAGGGGCCAGCCACTCCGCAAAGCGAAGTTAGACAGGCCGGGTGGATTCAGATTGTTGCCCTTGCGGGACTGAAACGCAGCGTCATTAGGAATTCCAGGAGGAGACGTGCAAAAGTCACTGTATATCAATGCCGACAAGTGCACTGGTTGCCTGCAGTGCGAGATGGCCTGTAGTTACAAGTACTACGGCGTCTTCAATCCCGCCAAGTCGCGCATCAAGATCTTCGACTTCCATGACACCGGTAAGAAGGTTCCCTACACCTGCACGCAGTGCGACGAGGCCTGGTGCCTGCACGCATGCCCCGTCGAAGCTATCGTGGTCGATGCCGCCACGGGCGCGAAGGTCGTTCTGGACGACGTGTGCGTAGGCTGCAAGGTGTGCACGATCGCCTGCCCGTTCGGCACGATCAATTATGTGCAAGATACCGGCAAGGTGCAGAAGTGTGACCTCTGCGGCGGCGATCCCGAATGCGCCAAGGCGTGTCCGACCGGCGCGATCACGTTTATCGACGCCGATTGGACCGGGCTCGAGCGCATGCAGCAGTGGGCGGGCAAGGTTGGCAATCAGCCACGCGCGTAAGGAGGACGATCATGGCCTGGGCTGGAAAAATTCTGCGCGTCGATCTCGCCAAGGGGACCTGCACGTCGGAACCCCTCAACATGCAATGGGCACGCGATTACGTCGGGCAACGCGGACTCGCGACCAAGTATTTCACCGAGGAAGTCGACGCCAAGGTCGATCCGCTGTCGCCTGTGAACAAGTTGATCTGGGCCACGGGCCCGCTCACTGGGACGATGGCCTCGACCGGCGGGCGCTATTCGGTCATCACCAAGGGTGCGCTGACCGGTGCGATTGCCTGTTCCAACTCGGGCGGATACTGGGGCGCGGAGCTCAAGATGGCCGGCTGGGACATGATCATCTTCGAGGGCAAGTCACCCAAGCCCGTGTATCTTCTGATTCAGGACGATACGGCGCAACTGCTAGATGCCGGTTGGCTCTGGGGCAAATCGGTGTGGGAGACCGAGCCGGCGATCAAGGCCAAGCATCAGGACCCACAGATCCGCGTCAGTTCGATCGGGCGCGCGGGCGAGACTGGCTGCATGTATGCGGGGGTGATTAATGACCTGCATCGCGCCGCTGGGCGCTCTGGAGTAGGCACAGTGATGGGCAGCAAGAATCTCAAGGCGATTGCCGTGCGCGGGACGAAGGGAGTGGGCAATATCCGCGATCCCAAGGCTTTCATGAAAGCAGCCACGGCCGCCAAGAAGGTTTTGGCCGATCACGCGGTGACCGGGCAGGGCCTGCCCAAGTTCGGTACGCAAGTGCTGATGAATGTGATCAACGAAATCGGCGCGTTGCCTACGCGCAACCATCGCGATGTCCAGTTCGAAGGTGCGAAGGACATTTCGGCTGAAGCGATGCACGCGCCGCGCAAGACCGACGGCAAGCCGAACCTCGTGACCAACCAGGCCTGCTTCGGGTGCACGATCGCCTGCGGCCGCATCTCCAAGATCGACGAGACACACTACACGGTGGTCAACAAGCCGAAGTATTGGGGGGCATCCGGCGGCCTCGAATACGAGGCGGCGTGGGCGCTGGGCGCCGCGAACGGCGTCAACGACCTCGAAGCGCTGACCTATGCCAACTTCATCTGCAACGAGGATGGCTTCGACCCCATCTCCTTCGGTGCCACGGTCGGCGCCGTCATGGAGCTCTACGAGATGGGCGTGTTCACCAAGGAGCAGCTTGGGATCGAAGCGCCCTTCGGTTCGGCCAAAGCGCTCACCTACTTCGCGGAAATCACCGGCAAGGGCGAGGGCTTCGGCAAGGAGATTGCGCTGGGCTCGAAGCGGCTCACTGCCAAATACGGTTATCCGGACCTGTCGATGAGCGTCAAGGGCCAGGAGTTCCCCGCCTACGACTCGCGCGGGATCCAGGGAATGGGTCTTGCCTATGCTACGGCCAACCGCGGTGCCTGCCATTTGCGCGGCTACACGGTGGCTTCCGAGGTCCTCGGCATCCCGGTGAAGACCGACCCGCTGGTCACCGAGGGCAAGGCCGGCCTGGTCAAGGCCTTCCAGGACGCTACCGCGTGTCTTCGATTCGGCGGGCATCTGTCTTTTCACCAGCTTTGCGTGGACGCTTGCCGATGTCCAGCCGCAACTGGCTGCAGCTTGCACCGACGAATTCACGCTGGATGAACTGGGCAAGATCGGCGAGCGCATCTGGAACATGGAGCGTGACTTCAACAACCGCGCCGGTTTCACCGCAAAAGGACGACACCCTGCCGAAGCGGTTGCTGACCGAGCCCGCCAAGACCGGTCCGGCCAAGGGACTGGTCAACGGCCTGGACAAGATGCTTCCCGAGTACTATCAACTGCGCGGCTGGGACGACAAGGGACAGCTGAAACCGGAGACCCGGGCACGCCTCGGATTGTGAGGCAGCGCCGGCGCGCCGCGTCACGCAGTTCGGACTACGGGCGGTTCCTTGTGAACCGCCCTTTTTGCTGGTGGAGACCCTCGTGAAACACGTTATTCTCGGTAACGGACCCGCTGGTGTCATTGCGGCCGAAACGATTCGCAAACTGCGGGCCGAGGACGATATCCTGGTCGTTGGCGACGAGCCCGAACCGCCCTATTCGCGCATGGCGATTCCGTATCTGCTGATGGGAAACATCGGCGAGGAAGGGACTTATCTGCGCAAAGACAAAGACCACTTCGCGCGGCAACGCATCGACTTGCGCACCGGGCGTGCCACATCGGTGGATGCTGTGGCGCGCAGCGTACGTCTCGATGACGGAACGGTGCTTCCGTTCGATCGGCTGTTGATCGCCACGGGTGCGACGCCAATTCGCCCGCCGATTCGCGGCATCGATCTACCCGGGGTGCATCCTTGCTGGACGCTCGCCGATGCGCGAAAGATCATGGCGCTTGCCAAACCGGATGCACGCGTGCTGCAAATGGGAGCGGGCTTCATCGGCTGCATCATCATGGAAGCTCTCGCCGCACGACACGTGCAGCTGACTGTCGTGGAAATGGGCGATCGGATGGTGCCACGCATGATGGGCGAAGGCGCCGGCGGTATGATAAAACGCTGGGTCGAGAAGAAGGGAATAACCGTCTACACGTCGACGCGGGTGGAAGCCATCCAGCCCGGTCCGCCCCTTACCGTGCCGGCTGTCCAACGGCAAACATTTGCCGGTGGATCTGGTCATATCCGCGACGGGCGTCCAGCCCAACATCGGATTTCTCGAGGACTCCGGCATCCTGTGCCTTCAGGGCGTTCTGACCGACGAGCGCTTGCAAACCAACATTGCCGGAGTCTACGCCGCGGGCGATTGCGCCGAAGCGTTCGATACGGTTACCGGCAAGACGATCGTCAGCGCCATTCAGCCGAATGCTGCCGATCAGGCGTACTGTGCCGGAACGAATATGGCCGGGAAACAAACTCAGTTGCCTGGCGTCACGCAGATCAACGTGCTCGATACGCTGGGGCTCATCTCGACTTCCTTCGGACGATGGGAAGGGGTGCCGGGTGGCGAACACGCCGAGTTCACCGACGACGCTAACTTCCGCTACATTCGTCTGGAGTTCGAAGGCGATGTTCTAATCGGCTCGAATACGATTGGTCTAACCGAGCATGTCGGTATTCTGCGCGGGCTTACCCAATCGCGCACCAAGCTCGGTGGGTGGAAGGACCAACTGCTGCGCGACCCATTGCAGCTTCCACAGGCGTATCTTTCCAGCGCGCAAGCGCAGCATGTACGGGGATTGAACGTCGCCTGAGGAACGACGGAAGTAGAGCTCGGCTGTGGAGATCACCCTCAAGCTATTCGCCACCCTTGGCGACTACCTGCCACACGAACTCAACGGCAGAGCGCGCGTATATAACCAGCTCGCGGTTGACGTCGCTGAAGCGACGACTGTGCAGGCAGTGATCGAGCAATTCAATTTGCCCTCGGCGATGGCCCACCTCGTGTTGGTGAATGGCGTCTTCATCCCACGGGACGCGCGCGCTACCCGGCTGTTGCACCCGGGAGACGAATTGGCCGTGTGGCCTCCCATCGCGGGCGGCTAGGCGGACATGCCCGATGTGTTTCATGTGCATCGTGAGATGGGCTGCACGCGCGCGGAATTCATGTCGTGGCTGCCTGGCGCGACCCGTCAGGCCCCATTCCAGATCGACGGGGAAATGGTGACGGTCATGACCCACGGTGGCCACGTTCAGATCTTTCTGGAAGAGAAGCCGACCACGACGCATAGCGCTGATCGCACTGCCCGTGCTTGGCGTCACCTTCTGTTTCCGCGGCTTGGACGAGCCGGCGCGCGACGATTTCCTCGCCCATTTCGACTTGTACACTAGGCGTGGCGGCGGCTAGCTTCACTTCTTCATCGCGCGCCCCCGGCTCTCCGCATTCTCTGCGCGCAGCCGGTCACCCGTTCGCACACAGGTACCCGGTGCGTCGCACGGAGGCGGGTAGGAGCGCTCTACGTGTCCTTCCCGAAAACCCGCAGCTTTGTTGACTTGGTGCTGCCTTGGGGGCAAGGTGGGATCGTCGATCGTGACGATCCCAAACGGGGCATTTCGCTTTTGCCGACCGCAGTCTATGCGTTCCTGAGCATGCTCGGCGAGCCGAGTCGAGAACGTTGTTTTGCGACATCAGTGTTACCGCGAATCCGGCTGCTCAGTGAACCGGCCAGGAGATTTTGAGGCCTTCATCGATACTGCACTATCAAGCCAAAGCCATCGAGCTACAGCCGGGGCACTCGTAACATGCAAGGACGCTTTGCCCCTACCATCGCAATCACCGATGATCGTGCCAATCCCCGCGCAGCATCCGACCCCATGAAGGTCATTGGACTGATTGGGGCATCGGCACTAGGCAAGAGCAGGTTCGTCGAGGACCTGATCCATGCCTTCCGTTTCGAAGGATGGTCGGTTTCGAGTATTAAACGCGCACCAGACGGGTTCGACCTGGATCAACCCGGGAAGACCTCCTACGCGCGGCGCGAGGCAGGCTGTCGCGAGGTCATGCTGGTCGGTGACAAGCGTCTAGTGTTGATGCGCGAGTTCGGCGCGGATCTGGATCCATCGCTCGATTCGTTGCTCGCGCGCCTCGCACCGGCAGACGTGGTGATCGTGGAAGGGTTCAAGACGGTGACGATCCCGACCATCGAGGTCTGCGTGCCATCGAGCGGGCGCGAATGCCGGTTTCCGAGGAACAAGCACATCGTGGTACTCGTGTCCGACGAGCCTATCGAAGCGCCATTGCCGCGCTTCCGAGTCGCTGATGTGGCGGGACTTGTAGACCATCTTTCCACTGTAATCGGGCTGCACCATCATGCATGATGGCCGCTATGGGCTTTCAGCCATAGGACTGCTGGCGAAGGGGCTACCTCTCGGTCACCATGCCTATAAGTCATCCGTCACGCGAGAGCGCGGACACCCTGTGCATCAAAAAGGCAGTCGATGAGCCAATGAAGAAGGTGGGCAACGTCATGCACCCAGCAACCAAGATTACCAAGGGGTGGCCGACATGTCGGACAACTGCCGCTTGCTTGTGACTTGAACGGCCGCTCCGCGGAAGAGTGGACGGCCGACAAGGGTCGGGTACGGTCAAGCGAGCCACGGTGTTGAGCGGCGGCTGAACGATTGACTGCGGTCGTTCATGCCTCGATGGCTGCATTGCGTTATGCAGCGGCCATTCGAATGAGCACAGTGGGGGTCTCTGACCGGCCAACAGCACTCATCCCGCATCACGCTCCATTGCGGTCGTTTATTGATTCTTGTTGGCAAATCGCGGCTGGTCGCCGAAGCGGCGACGCCTCTTGGGGCGTAGTATGGCCGGACTTCCAAATGTCTCCGAGGTGATTCAATTATGGACCGGCGAACTTTTCTGTCGGGCGTGGCAGTCGGTGTACTGGCAACGCCAGTCGCTGCCCAAGCGCCGACTGGCAAAACTGCGCGCATCGGAATTCTCACCTTACGTCCGCCTGGGGTTTCGAATCCAAACACAGAAGCACTCATGCAGGGGCTTCGCGAACGGGGTTACGTCGAAGGGCGGAATCTCGTAATCGAATATCCCGACGCCCTTGGACGCGAGGACCGCTTGCCCGAGCTTGCCGCCGACCTCGTGCGAAAACAGGTGGACGTCATCCTGATCATTGGCCCGGCGCCGCTGGAGGCCGGGCGCAAGGCAACGAAGACGATCCCCCTGGTGATGGTCGCCAGCAGCAGTGACCCGGTGGCCGAAGGTGTCGCCCTGAGTCTCGCGCGACCCGGAGGCAATGTCACCGGTTTGACCTACGGGGAGTCCGATCGATTCAAAAAGCTGCTCGAGCTGCTCAAATCCGCGGCCGTCCGCGTCACCCGTGTCGCCGTGCTTTGGGATTTCGACCTGAAGACCTATCGCCTGTATTGGGAAGTGCCTCTCGCAGACGCCGGCCGCATTTTGGGGTTGAATATTCAGGAACCCGTCCGGGTGCGGGACGCGCAAGAGCTGCCTGCGGCGTTTGCCCTGATGAAGGATCGACAGGTCGATGCGATAATGGTCGCGTCCGGCGGTCCGCTTTTCCAAGCCCGGACGCAGGTGGGGGAACTTGCCCTCCAACACCGGCTGCCGGCGATCGCGGCATTCAAGGAATTTCCGCAGACAGGGCTCCTCATGAGTTACGGGCCTAACATTGCGGACATCAATCGCAGGGCTGCGGGCTACGTCGATAGGATTCTCAAGGGTGCCAAGCCCGGGGACTTGCCTATCGAATTGCCGAACAAGTTCGAATTGGCGATCAATCTCAAGACCGCTAAGGCTCTCGGCCTCACAATCCCGCAATCGCTGCTCTTGCGCGCGGACGAGGTGATTCAGTAGTACAGAGGGTTGTTCGTGCCTTCCGCGCCGTCGCTGAACCGCGTAGTTGAGTGGCTGCTTTGGCGGATGACGACCGGATGCTCAGGGTCGTTCAGAGTCAACCACGCCCAGGTGCTGAACGGCGGCACTACGATCCGCAGCAGCCCTTCACACCTCGATGCTTGCCCTGCGTTGTATAGCGGCCGCTCGGTCGAATCGCGTCAATGCCGGCGCCCGGCCCAGAAGCGGACCTTTCACGTCGCGAGCTGACGGTGGGACTTCGAAGGTAGCGTCCGCCGGTTCTGCGAACGATTACGAGCGCTAAGCCAGGTCCCGGCGCAACCCGGCTAACTTCTACTTAGCGGCGGCAGTCGCGTCCGTTACACACTTCTTGACGAAGCTGTTCTTGGCGGCACCTGCCAACTTCTTGTCGGCAGCCTGTCCTTCGCACGTCTTGGTAGCCGCCTCGGCGGCATCCTTCTCACATTTCTTGACGAAGCTCGTCTTCGCTGCACCCGACAACTTTTTCTCGGTAGCCTGTGCATCGCACGCCGGATTCGCGGCGAATGCGGCGGTGCTTGCGCAGAACGCGAGCATGGCAAAAACGGCGGAAATTCGATTCATCATTGGCGGTCCCTTTCTGTCGTTTCAATGAGCCAACTTCGTTGCAGGCAGGAAGCCCGGCTAAGCCTGTGATGAGAGCGAAATCATGATACTCCTTGCCCAGGCCTCTGCTTCCCAACGGTGGCTCTCGGCCTATTCTGTTGAAAAACTCCCTTGCAACGGTTGCATCTAGCGTCCTCGAAAAAGTCGACCCTCTAGAACGTGCTCAGTGCCACGCAAATTGATCAGGTGATGGTTTGAGACCTCCAAATTCGCTCGCAGAAATCCGCGAATCGAGTTTTTCAACAGAATAGGCCAACTTCGGACGTAGTGGGTCGCGCTCGATAGCAGTCACTGATCGACCTTGCTCGCCCAACGGGCCAAGCTGTGACGCTGATTCGTTGGGGCCTACTTGAGCTTGTAGGTGCCAGTCTGGTGATTGCAGGTCTGATACGTTCCGGGCTTTATGACTGGGAATGGTCCCAGTCCTGTGACGGCACCGCTGGAAACCACGCCCTCGTATTTTCCGGTGCCTGCCACAGTTTCCCGCGTTGTCTTGCCGTCGCTTCAGCTCCACGAGCACGCTCGCGATCCTGGCCGGCACGCAGCTCAGTCTGGTGGTGCCAGACGGCGATCCGGCAAAGCTCGTCACCGGGACAGCCACGCTGACCGCACTGGTTGGCGCGATGCTGCTGCTGGCGCGGCTGCTGCATCTGGGGTTTGTTGCCAAACTCATTTCCTCGCCGGTGCTGACCGGCTTCAAGGCCGGCATCGGCCTCGTGATCGTGCTCAGCCAGGTGCCGAAGGTTCTTGGTATCCAAATCTCAAAGCACGGCTTCTTCCTCGATCTCCTCAGCGTCGTGCAGCACATTCCGGAGACCTCGCTGCTCACGCTGGCAGTGGCCGCAGCGACGTTCATGGTGCTGATCGGGATGGCAGCCGGATGTAGCAGTGCTGCCGTACGCCACGATGGAGGGCGATCGCGTCACCGTCCACAACATCCGCAACTTCAGCTATCGCAGCGAGACCGACTTCACCCCCGCTTACTACGATAAATCCTTCGATCTGCGGGAACTGCGATCGGTGGACATCGTGACCTCCTACTGGACGGGTCCGGCGATTGCCCATGTCTTCGTGAGTTTCGGTTTCACCGGGGACGACTATCTCGCCATTTCCATCGAGGTACGCAAGCCGAAAGGCGAGGGCTACTCGACGCTCAAAGGCTTCTTCCGCCAGTACGAGCTCGTCTACGTCGTGGCCGACGAGCGGGACATCATCCGGCTGCGCACCAACTATCGCCGCGATCCGCCCGAAGATGTGTACATCTACCGGGCCAAGGCTTCGATCGAGGTCGTGCGGCGACTGTTCCTGGAGTACATACACAGGATCAACGCGCTGAGGACGCAACCCGAGTTCTACAACACGCTGACGACCAACTGCACGACCAACATCTGGACGAACAACCACGTCAATGCGGGGCGCGTGCCGCTTAGCTGGAAGATCCTGGCGAGCGGCTATGTGCCGGAGTATCTGTATGAGCAGGGGCGGCTGGAGTCGATGGGCTTGTCGTTCCCGGAATTGCAAGAACGGTCGCACGTCAACGCGCGCGCCCAGGCGGCTGATGGGGCGGCGGACTTCTCGCGACGAATTCGCGCTTGGCGCGAAACGGGGTCCGGTGATGGCAAGGAGATCCCGCGGACACACTGAACCGTCGATTGCGCCTACGCGGCCGCGATAGCGGAAGGTGTCTCACGCCGTGTGAGCGCAGAGTGCTAAACTGGGCAGGTGTAATCGTCGTCTGAATCGGTCGATGCCATGACTTGGCTGCAGCGATACCGCATTAACCGATTCCTCAGGGACTCCGTCTGGCTCCCGCCGCTGCTTGGCATGGTGGTAGCGCTCCTCGCGCACCCGTTGGTTCGTCGCGCGGATCAGATCCTGGACTTGAAGGCAGCCATCGGCCCCGAAAGCGCGCGCGCCGTGCTGGCTGCCCTGGCTTCGTCCATGCTCACGTTCATAGTCTTTGTTTTTTCCATCATGCTCGTGACCGTACAACTCGCCAGCGCGCAGCTGACGCCACGGATCATCGCCACTTTCTTTCGCAGCGGTATCCTCCGCTTCTCACTTACCGTTTTCGTATTTGCATTCGCCTATTCGCTGCTGGCGCTGAGCCGCATCGAGGATACTGTCCCGCAGATCTCGGTGTGGATAGCCACGTACAGCAGCGCCGCGTGTGTCGGTATCTTCATCTACATGATCGACCGTGTGGGCAAGTCGTTGCGACCCGTCAGCGTTCTGACCCGGGTGGGCAACACGGGACAGGAGGTTATCAACGGGGTATATCCGCTTCCGGTCGCGGGGACGGAAGATGCGCGGTCAAATATGGCACTCGTGCCTGAGACAACAACGTCGCGCACTGTCAAGACCAAACGCACTGGCGTCGTGCTTGCGTTCGACGTCGCGGGCCTCGTGGAGTTGGCTCGGCGTGCCGACTGCCTGATCGAATTGGTTCCGCAGGTGGGAGATTTTGTGACCAGCGGGGGCACGCTGTTCCGGTTGTACGGTGGAGGAGAGGTCGTTTCAGACAACCTGCTAGATCAGGCCGTCGCCATCGGGCCGGAGCGCACGATGGAGCTAGACCCCGAATTCGCGTTCCGCATCATCGTCGACATCGCCGCCAAGGCACTTTCGCCCGCGATCAACGATCCGACCACCGCTGTGCTCGCGCTCGACCAGATCCATCGCCTGCTGCGAGCGGTCGGCGAGCGGCAACTAGATACAGGGCGGATACATGACGACACCGGGCGGCTGCGGCTCGCCTATCACACGCCCGATTGGGAAGACTTCGTCAGCCTGGCGATCACCGAGATCAGGCAATTTGGTGGTAACAGCATTCAGATCGTCCGCCGGATGCGCGCGATGCTGGAAAACCTGATCGAGACGGTGCCACCGCATCGAGCGGTTCTGTTGCGCGTGGAACTGGAGCTTCTCGGTCGTGGCGTGGAACGGGATTTCCGCGATTCCGAAGACCGCATTCGCGCCGGCTCCGCCGATTCGCTGGGCGTAGGCGGAGCAACGTGATCAGAGAAGGTACGATGGTGAGTATTGCATCGAGTGGCTCCTCGCTCAACATCGAACGTCGGCTTTAGGGAAGTTCGTCGGACCGCTTCGGGGTCGACGGCAGTCATCCGTTGCAGGTCCATGCGATCGAACAGTTGCCGATCGAACAGTTGCCGATTGACTGGGTAGCCGAAGTGCCTTATTATCATGCCCTGACATGATATGCATAACCGAGTGCCCGAAGACGGACTTGAGTTCCTGCTGGCTTTCGATGGGCGCATCCATCATCTCGAAAAGGGCTACTGGATCAAGTTCGAGATCGAGCGCGTCAAGGCGACCAAGGAGCGCCCGCACGGCCTGTCCTACTCGTTCACGCTGCACGCACCGGATGGCACGCGGCTGGTCGGCTTCGACAACGCCCATGCCGTGCCGGCCAAGGGTGGCCGGTTCAAAGCGAAAGCCGTCAGCGAGCGATCATTGGCACCGGACGGAGACCGATCCAGGGCGACCGTACGAGTTCAAGGACGCCGAGACGTTGATCGACGACTTTTTCGACGAAGTGGAACGGGTGTTCGGTGAACGCGGAGTTGGGACAACGGTCGTCGAAGTGGAAGAGACACGGAGGTCGAAATGACCAAGTACAAGGTTCAAAATCTGCGCTCGTTGCGCGAGGAGATGAAGGCCGTGGCGCGTGGCGAACGGCCCGCGCCCGTCGACGCTGGGAAACCGAGCTTCAATTCGGTCGATGCCGTGGTGCGGCTGTTGACGCCGGAGAACCGGCAGCTTCTCGCCATCATTCGGGATCGCAAGCCGCAATCGGTTGCGGAACTCGTGGAGATGAGCGGGCGGGCACAGCCGAACCTCACGCGTACGCTGGCCAAGATGGAGTCCGCCGGCTTCATCACGATGAAGGCGGTAGGCCGCCGCAAGACCCCGACCGTCGCCGTCAAGAAGATCGTCGTCGAGATCGATCCTTACTCGGATCGTGACCGACTCCAGGTCGCGTAGCGTGGCCAAATCGGTGGCCAAATCGGGGGGTTTCAGGGGCCTGAGGGGGTCATTTCTTTCTGCGCTTGCCCTTGGAGCCCTTGGGCGGGGTGGGTTCGAATCCCTCTCTCTCCGCCAAGCAGTCCGGCCTGCGAAGAACACCGGGACGCTGGCGAGCAGCGTTTTGAGGTTGGAAGGCGTTCGCGGCGGTGAGGCGATGGCGAGGGCCACGAATAGCACGACCACGGCCCGGGCAGCGAAACCAACCTGCTCCAGGAGGGCCAAAGCGCGAAAGGTGGCGCGCGCCTAGACGGCGGGCGCATTCGAGGACGAGCGCGTGGGCTTCGATCCGCTATTCCTCTCGCGGTTGCAGTTCGCGTTCGTCGTTGCATTTCATTTTCTCCTGCCCGCGTTCACGATCGGGCTGGCCTCGTACATCGCCGTCCTCGAGGGGCTGTATCTCTGGACGCGGCGCCCGCTCTACCTTCGCATCTCGAATTTCTGGATCAAGATCTTCGCGCTCTCGTTCGGCATGGGTGTCGTCTCCGGCATCGTCATGCCATTCCAGTTCGGCACCAACTGGAGCCGATATTCGGATGCGACCGCGAGCATCGTCGCGCCGCTCATGGGGTACGAGGGGCTGACGGCGTTCTTTCTCGAGGCTGCCTTCCTCGGCGTCCTGCTCTTCGGACGCAAGCTGGTCCCACCGTGGGCGCATTTCGTCTCGGCGCTCATGGTCGCGATCGGCACGCTCTTTTCGACATTCTGGATCCTCGTGGCCAACAGCTGGATGCAGACGCCCGTCGGCTTCAGAATCGTCGATGGTCGGTTCATGCCGACTGACTGGCTCGCGATCCTGTTCAATCCTTCGTTCCCGTATCGATTCCTGCACACGGTGATCGCCGTGTACCTGACGACCGCATTCACGGTCATCGGCGTCGCGGCGTACTACCTTCGTGGCGGCCGATTCGTCGCCGAGTCGAAAGTGATGATCGCGATGGGCTTTCTTCTCGCGTCGCTGCTCGTGCCTCTGCAGGCGCTCGTTGGTGATGCGCATGGCCTGAACACGCTCGAGCATCAGCCGCAAAAGCTCGCCGCGATGGAGGCTATCTGGGACACCGGTCCGGGGCAGGCTGCCGTGCTGTTCGCCATTCCTGACAGCGCGGAGGAACGAAACCGGTTCGAGGTAGCGATTCCGAAGCTGGCGAGCCTCTACCTGACCCACGACTGGAACGGTGTAGTTAAGGGCCTGAAGGACTTTCCGCCGACCGATCGACCCCCGGTCACTCCCGTCTTTGTCGCCTTCAGGGTGATGATCGCAATGTGGTCGATCATGCTCGCGCTGACCGTCGGCGCGTGGTGGCTCGCGTGGCGCAGGCGACTCTATACGGCGCGCCCGTTTCTTGGCGCCGCTACGTGGGCCATTCCGGTCGGGTACGTCGCGGTCACGGCGGGCTGGGTCACGACCGAGGTCGGGCGTCAGCCGTTCGTCGTCTATGGCCACCTTCGCACGGCCGAAGCCGCGACGGCGTTCCTGACTACGGGTGACGTCGTCGCGTCGTTGCTCGCCTATATCGCGGTTTATTCGGTCGTCTTTGGCGCGGGTGCGTATTACCTCATTCGTCTCGTGCGCCGAGGATTTCCGGTCATGGACGAAGCGCACGACCCCAAGCTCGCCGAGCGGCCTGCACGGCCGCTGTCGGCAGTAACCGACCCCGAGGCGAGTCGATGACCATCGATATCGTCCCGATCTGGACCATCGTCCTGGGCATCGGCGTGTTCATGTACGTGCTTCTCGACGGCTTCGACCTCGGCGTCGGCATACTCTTTCCGCTTGCGCCGAGCGACGATGCGCGCGATCAGATGATCAATTCGGTCGCGCCGATCTGGGACGGCAACGAGACGTGGCTCGTGCTGGGTGGCATTGCGCTGTTCGCGGCATTCCCACTCGCGTTCGCCATCATCATTCCGGCGCTGTATTTCCCGATCCTGGCCATGCTGCTCGGACTCATCTTTCGCGGTGTCGCATTCGAATTCCGGCCCACGGCATCCCGAGGCACGAAGCTTTGGGACCGCTCCTTCTTCTGGGGCTCGCTGGTTGCGACGTTTGCCCAGGGCTGCGTGCTCGGGAAATTCGTGCTCGGTTTTGCCGTGAATGGACGCCAGTACGCCGGCACGAGCCTCGATTGGATTCATCCCTTCGTGCTGCTCGTCGGTGTCGGTCTCGTCTTCGGCTACGTGCTGCTCGGGGCGACGTGGCTGATCATGAAGACCGAGGGCGCGCTGCAAGCCTGGGCGCGGCGAAAGGCGAAATTCAGCCTGTTCGGCGTACTCGCATTCATCGCGATGGTGAGCGCATGGACGCCGCTGCTCGAGCCGCGGATCGCGGCGCGCTGGTTTGGGTGGCCGAACACGCTCCTCCTGTCGCCCGTTCCCATCGTCACGTTACTGCTGGCATGGTGGTTGTGGCGTTCGCTGGCGCGCCTGCGCGACAACCAGCCCTTCTTTGCCGCCATGGGATTGTTCGCCATGTGCTATCTGGGCCTTGGCATCAGCACCTTCCCGTATATCGTTCCTCATTCGATCACCCTGTGGGAGGCCGCGAGCGCCCCTGAAGCGCAGGCGTTCCTGCTACTGGGTACACTGTTGCTGCTGCCGATCATTCTCATGTACACCGGCTGGTCCTACTGGGTGTTTCGCGGAAAGGTCCGGTCCGATTTCGGCCATCACTGACGCTGGAGCGCATCGGACAAACCATGAATGAGGCGGCCCGCACCACGTGCAAATCGATTGCGCCTATTCGCTTTGCATTGCGCAACGAAGAGAGTCGACATGATTAGTGGCAAGACGATGTTGATTGCACACGTTGGATACCCGACGGAGACGTTCAAGGCGCCGCTGATCTACAACCCGTACTTCGACAAGGCCGGAATCGACGCTGTTGTCGTTCCGATGGGCATCAAGCCCGCGGACTATCCGACCGTGCTGAAATCGCTGTTCCGGCTGACAAATATTCGCGGCGCGCTGGTGACGATGCCCCACAAAGTCACTACCGTGGCGCTGCTGGACGAGGTCTCGACCGCGGTCCGGATCGCCGGGTCGTGCAATGCCATATTGCGCCGTCCCGACGGTACGCTGCTCGGTGACATGTTCGACGGCGCGGGCTTCACCCGCGGGTTGAAGCGCAAGAACTTCAAGTTTGCCGGGGCGTCCTGCCTGGTGGTCGGAACCGGTGGCGTCGGTTGCGCGATCGCTGCGTCGATCGCCGCCGAGGGCGTGGCGAAACTGTTTCTTTCGGATATCAATGCCGCATCCGCAGAAGCGCTCGCCGAACGGATCAAGCAGCACTACCCGAAAATCGAGACCGGGCTGCGCTCGAACGATCCGGCCGGATATGACCTCGTTGTCAACGCTACGCCGCTGGGCATGAAGGCCGGCGATCCCTACCCGATCGATATAGCGCGCCTTGCAGCCAGCACGTTCGTGGGCGAGGTGGTGATGAAGCAGGAAATCACACCGCTCCTGCAAGCGGCCAAGGACAAGGGCTGCCGCTACCAGATCGGCACGGACATGCTGTTCGAACAGATTCCGGCGTATCTGGAGTTCTTCGGTTTTGCCACGACGACTCCGGAAGAGTTGCGCGCGGTAGCGAAAGTCGCTTATTAAGCGTGGTTTCGCCAGGCGCCGGCAGTTCGTGATCGACGCGGGCGATTATTGAGCCTTACATAACTACGTGACACAACCAGCCACAAGCTACGTCGCCTCGGCGGAGGCCGGGCCCAATCTCTGGTTATGAAATTGGGTCCCCGCCTGCGCCGGGATGACGTCAACATTCATGCATGCTGTGTCACTCGGTTTCGCAATTCTCAATAGCTTCAGGAGTCGTTCATTCATGCCAGCCATAGCGTTGATTTCCTCAACGGACCTACCGCGATGACCTATACAAGCATAATTACCGAAACGCGCGGCCGCGTCGGCCTCGTGACACTGAACCGACCGAAGCAACTCAACGCACTGAACGATGTGTTGATGAACGAGCTTGGCGAAGCGCTCCGCGCGTTCGATGAGGACGAGGCCATCGGCGCGATCGTCATTACCGGTGGCGAGAAGGCATTCGCGGCCGGTGCGGACATCAGCGGGATGAAAGACTGGTCGTACATGGACGTGTACAAGACCGATTTCATCACTCGCAACTGGGAAACCATCAGATCGGTTCGCAAGCCCGTGATCGCGGCGGTGACCGGGTTCGCGCTCGGGGGCGGATGCGAGCTTGCCATGATGTGCGACGTCGTCATCGCCGCCGAGGGCGCGCGCTTCGGTCAGCCGGAAATCAAGCTCGGAATAATTCCAGGCGCTGGCGGCACGCAACGTCTGCCGCGTGCGATTGGCAAGGCGAAGGCGATGGACCTGATATTGACGGGACGAATGATGGACGCGCAGGAAGCCGAGCGCAGCGGGCTCGTTTCGCGAATCGTGCCCTCCGACAAGGTGCTGGAGGAGGCGATCGCGGTCGCCAGCGTTATCTGCGAGTATTCCCTGCCTGCGGTGATGATGGCGAAGGAGTCGGTCAATCGCGCCTATGAGAGCCCGCTGGCCGACGGTATCCTGTTCGAGCGCCGCGTTTTTCACTCGTTGTTCGCGACCGAGGATCAGAAGGAAGGGATGCGCAGTTTCGTCGAAAAGCGCAAGCCCGATTTCAAGCACCGCTGACATCTTCCTGCCATGGCGCACCTGATCGGTCTGGCCGCATTGACCGTGCTCGAACTCACCCCGCCCGAGATGGTCTCGTGCGCGGTCGAGGCGGGATTCGATCGCGTCGGTCTGCGGCTCATTCCCGCAACACCCCAGGAAGTGCAGCACCCGATGGTCGGCGATACCCCGATGGTGCGTGAGACCGAGCGCCGGCTCAATGACAGCGGCATGCGAGTACTCGATGTCGAGATCTTTCGCCTGCGGCCTGAGACGCTCGTCGCTGACTTTGAGGTGGCGCTGGCGACTGCCGCCCGCCTCGGTGCCAAGGAGGCGCTGGTTGCAGGCAACGATCCGGATGAGGCCCGTTTTACCGACAACTTCGCGAGCTTTTGCGAGCTCGCCCAGCGATTCGGGATCGGCGGCAATCTCGAGCCGATGCCATGGACCGACTGCCGGAACTTTGCGCAGGCAGCTCGCATCGTCACCGCCGCCGCGCGCGAGAACGGGGGCGTCCTCATCGATCCGATCCACTTCGACCGCGGTGGCAGCAAGGCCAGCGAGATTGCCGGCGTGCCGCGCGCGCGATTTCGCTACATGCAGCTATGCGACGCACCGGCCGAGCGACCGACTGACGTCGAGGGATTGCTCCACCAGGCGCGGGCGGAACGAATGATGCCAGGCGACGGTGGTCTCGATCTTTCAGGCATGCTGCGCGCCGTGCCCGCCGAACTTCCCCTCAGCCTCGAGATTCCGATGCAGGCCCTGACCAGGACGCTGCCGGCGCTCGAGCGGACACGGCAGATGCTGGCCAAAGCGCGCCGCCTGCTCGAGACTCTGTAGATGCGAGCCGGTGCGATAGTCATGGCCAAGACACGAATAGCGGTCGCAGGCGCGGGCTATATCGGTCTCGCGCACATGGGAGTCGCGCAACGCAGTCCGACCTGCACGCTGTCGGCCATCGTCGACCCGGCCCCGGGTGCCAAGAACATTGCGACCAAGGCAGGTGTGCCGCTGTACGAGTCGCTTGCCGAGCTGTTCGAGAAGGACCGTCCCGACGGTGTCGTTCTGGCGACGCCGAATCAGCTGCACGTCGAGCATGCTTTGCAGTGCATCGCCGCCGGTGTGCCAATCCTGCTGGAAAAGCCGATCGCACCGACCGTCCGGGAAGCTGAGACACTGGTGAAGGAAGCCGACAAGGCGGGGGCCAGGATGCTCATCGGGCATCACCGGGCACACAGCCCGATCATGGCCCGGGCGAAGCAGCTGATCGACGACGGCCAACTCGGCAGGATCGTCGCGGTGATGGGGAGCGCCGTCTTCTTCAAGCCGGACGAGTACTTCGCAGACGCTCCGTGGCGCCGCGAGGTCGGCGGCGGCCCGATCCTGCTCAACATGATTCACGAGGTGCACAACCTGCGCATGTTGTGCGGCGACATCGCCGCGGTGCAGGCTTTTTCATCCCGCGCCACGCGCGGCTTTCCGGTCGAGGACACAGTGGCCATCAACCTGCGCTTCGCGAGCGGAGCGCTCGGCACCTTCATGTTGTCGGATACGGCCGCTTGCGCGCGCAGTTGGGAGCAGACCTCCCAGGAGAACAAGGCTTATCCCACCTACCCGGACGAGGACTGCTATGTGATCGCCGGCACTTTCGCCTCGCTCTCGATTCCGACGATGCGACTGAAAGTCTACCGTAAGGCGGAGGATCGCTCGTGGTGGAAGCCGTTTGAGGCCAGCGTTGCCGAGATAACGCGCGAGGACCCGCTCGCGCATCAGATCGAGCACTTCGGCCGCGTCGCTCGGGGGGAAGCAAGACCGGTCGTGAGCGCCAGCGACGGCTTGCAGAACCTGCGTATCACCGAAGCCGTCGTCGAGGCCGCGCGCACCGGCTCGATCGTCGATACAACGCCGAGCTGATCGCGGCGCCCGGCACCGGTTTGTTCAACGACAAGGAAGACTCATGAAATCGTTCCTGATGCTGCATGGAATAAATCACAACATGTTCGGCAAGCGTGATCCCAAGCAGTACGGGACGATCACCCTGGACCAGATCAACGCGAAGCTGAAGGCGCTCGCCAAGGAACTCGGCGTCGCGGTGACCGCATTCCAGACCAACAGCGAAGCGGAGATGTGTGAGCGGATCCATCAGGCATACCGGGACGGGGTCGATGGCGTGATGCTCAACGCCGGCGCATGGACCCACTACAGCTACGGCATTCGCGATGCCTTGGCGATCCTGACGGTGCCGGTGGTGGAGGTCCATATGTCGAACATCCACGCGCGCGAGGAATTTCGCCACAAGTCGGTGTTCGCCGAGATCATTCTGGGGCAGATCTCCGGCTTTGGCGTCGACAGCTATCTGCTTGGGCTACGCGCAGCGGTGTCGGCGGCCGGGGGAGCGAAGTAGCGCGAGCCTGGCAAGCCGTTGCCCGGGAAGCCGAATAGGACGGTTTCCTGCATTTCATCCCTCCCCTCGCGCATTGCGTCATGCCGCGCTGGAGTTCGCCGGCCGCCCCGGCTAGTCTGGCCTTTACCCAAATAGGCGACCAGACCGCATCCAAGTGAATACCGAACAACCCAGCGCGGGTACGGCTCAGCCAGCTTCGCAGCCATCCGACGCCAAGCCGACGCTGCCTGGCATCGGCAACGCGATCGTGGTGGTGTGGTGGCGTTTCTTCGATTGGCTGGCCGTGGTGTCCTGGAAAAAGCTGCTGCTCGTTTCGGTCCTCGGCTTGATCCTGGTCGCCATGCTGGATCACGCGGTAGGGGGACACCGATACGACAGAGCCCTCATGTTCTTCGTCATCGCCTCGTTCATCATCAAGGTGGTGGCCGGCGGCAAGCGGCGCGCGGAGTTGACCGCCACCCAGGCCACCAAGCGGGCGGAGACCGAACAACTCGAGCGCACCGTCGTCGAAGCTCGAATGGAAGCACTCCAGGCCCAGATCGAGCCGCATTTCCTGTTCAACACGCTCGCCAGCATCGACCAGCTCATCCAGACCGACCCGCCGCGCGCCTCCAGGATGCAGCAGAGCCTTATCCGCTACCTGCGCTCGGCGCTGCCGCAGATGCGAGACGGCAGCCGGCCCACGTTGGGTCAGCAGGTTGGCCTGTCCAGCGCGTTCCTGGAGATCATGGCGATGCGAATGGAGGAACGCCTGGAGCCCGTCGTGAATGTGCCGGAAGGGTTGAAATCGGCGGTTTTTCCGTCAATGATGCTGCAGACGCTGGTGGAGAACGCGATCAAACACGGCCTGGAGCCCAAGGCCGCGGGAGGCAGGCTGGAGATCAATGCCGAGATCGTCGATGGCCAGCTCGCCGTGCACGTGGTCGACAACGGCGTGGGCTTCATGCCGAAGTCCGACGACGGCGTAGGACTGGCCAACATCCGCGAGCGCCTGAGGGCCTTGTATGGCGAGCGCGCTGAGCTGATCATCAGCGTCCCGGCTGCAGGTGGTACCTGCGCCGCGATCAAGGTGCCCTACGAAATTGCTCCCGCCACCGCTTGATTGACGAGTCCTTGCGTGCACGCCAACTCCGCTCCCAGCGCCGTAGTTGCGGATGATGAACGCTTGATGCGCGAGCAGATCGTCGGTCGCTTGAAGGAGGCGTGGCCCGAGCTCCAGATCGTCGGTGAGGCCGGCAATGGTCGCGAGGCGGTCGCCATGGTGCATAGCCTCGAGCCCGACATTGTCTTTCTCGATATCAACATGCCCGAGCTGGATGGCATCCGGGCAGCCCAGGCACTCGCTGGCCGCGCTCACGTGGTTTTTGTCACCGCCTACGACCGATATGCCATCAGCGCCTTCGACCAGGGCGCGATCGATTACCTGGTCAAGCCGGTTGAGCCGGAGCGGCTCGCGCTCACCTGCCGCCGGCTGCGCGAGCGGCTGCAACAAAAACCTGATCCGATGAATGACCTGCTGGAGCAGCTGGCACAACGGCTCGGGGGCGGCGGCCTGAAGCCGCGCGAATACATGCGATGGGTGCAGGCTAGCGTGGGGGCCACGATCCGCATGATCCCGACCAGCGACATTCTCTTCTTTCGCGCCGAGGACAAGTATACGCGCGTGCAGACTGAGCGATTCGAGGCGCTGATCCGCAAACCGATCAAGGAACTGATCGATGCGCTGGACCCGAACGAGTTCTGGCAAATCCATCGTGCCATCGTGGTTCGCGTCGATGCGATCACGCAAGTCAGCCGCGATTTCCGTGGGCATCAGGTGGTGCATGTGAAGGGCCGCGAGGAAAAGCTCGAGGTCAGCCGCACCTTCAATCATCTGTTCAAGCAGATGTAGGCTCGCACGGTCAGGCGCCTCCGCTCCGACCGCAGCCGCACCAGGAGGGGGCTCGCAGGTCATGGCGAAACAATTATCGAGAATTACGAAACCGAGTCACACAGCATGTATGGATGATGACGTCATCCCGGCGCAGGCCGGGATCCAATTTCAATGGCCAGGATTGGGTCCCGGCCTCCGCCGCGGCGACGCGGATTGTCGCTGGTTGTGTCACGTAGCTAGGTAAAGCTCATAAGTACGTAGCAAGGTGCAGGACGGGGCGCGCATACTACGCCCATCTGGTCACCGGAGGCCTCTGTGCGCGCGATGGTCTTACGCGAAGTGCGAGCGCCCTTGGTGTGCGCGACCCTGGACGATCCGCGCGCCGGCCCGGGTCAACTCGTCGTGAAAGTCCACGCCTGTGGCGTGTGCCGTACCGACCTGCACGTCGTCGACGGCGAGTTGCCGAGCATTCATACCCCGATCGTCCCCGGCCACGAAATCGTGGGAACGGTGGCGGCGATGGGAGAGGGCGTCGAGGGTTTCGATCTCGGGCATCGCGTCGGAATCCCCTGGCTCGCGTACACGTGCGGCCGATGCCGCTTCTGCGCGTCCGGGCGCGAAAATCTGTGCGATTTCGCACGATTCACCGGCTATACGCTCGATGGAGGCTACGCCGAATACGCGCTTGCCGACAGCCGCTATTGTTTTCACCTCCCGGCTGACTACTCGGACCTTGAACTCGCACCCTGGTTGTGTGCCGGGCTGATCGGCTATCGGGCTTTGCGCATGGCGGGCGAGGGCAGGCGGCTGGGAGTCTACGGTTTCGGCGCTGCCGCGCACATCATCGCCGAACTGGCGCGTCACGAAGGACGTGAAGTGTTTGCCTTCACCAGATCCGGCGACCTCGCCGCCCAGGCGTTCGCGCGTGACCATGGTGCGATCTGGGCCGGTGGCAGCGACGAGCCCACGCCGATGGAGCTCGATGCCGCGATAATTTTCGCACCGGTCGGAGCGCTCGTTCCGAAGGCGCTGCGCGACGTCGCCAAGGGTGCCACCGTGGTCTGCGCCGGTATCCACATGAGCGACATTCCGCAGTTTCCGTACGACATCCTGTGGGGCGAGCGGCGCGTCCGTTCGGTCGCGAATCTCACACGACGAGACGGCCTTGATTTCATCGGGCTGGCCCAAAAAGTGCCAATTCGGACCAGCGTCGTGGCGTTTCCGTTGCAAGCCGCGAATGAGGCACTGGCAGCGCTGCGCGACGGAACCCTGGCCGGCGCCGCCGTGCTGTCGATGACGTGAACGCGATGCAATCGAGCTTCCGCGGGCCGGAGGACCCATTTAATGTCTCCACCAGCTATTGGCGGTGGTTCGGGAAGGTTGGTGAAACCTGGTGGACTCGTCTCGGTGGCCGTACCGCCATCGACGCCGCGGGCTCGCAGCGGTTCAATAGTCTTGTTCGATACGCGCGCGAACATTCGCGTTTCTATCGGGAAATGTACAAGGACTTGCCCAGAGGTGATCCTGAAATCCGGCAACTCCCGGTCGTAACGAAGCGTGCACTGATGTCGCGCTTCGATGAATGGGTCACCGACTCTGCGGTGAAGCGTGCGGGCGTCGACGCGTTTCTGAGCGACCGCACGCATATCGGCGAGCTTTTTCTCGACCACTACATCATCTGGAAGAGTTCGGGAACCACGGGAGAGCCCGGTATCTACGTGCAGGACGCCGATGCGCTTGCGACCTTCGATGCGCTCATGGCAGTGCATCTGAGCCCGCACGGAGTCGCTGCACAGTTCGCATGGGAGTTCCTCGCCCGTGGCGGGCGCGCAGCCCTGGTCGTTGCGACGGGCGATCATTTCGCAAGCATTACCTCGTGGCGGCGGGTATGCCGCGGCAGCCCAGGCATAGGGGCACGCGGGTTCTCGATTCTCGATCCGCTCCCCAAGCTGGTCGCCAAGCTCAACGCGTACCAACCGGCATTGCTCGCCGGCTATCCCACCATACTGTCGCTGTTGGCGGACGAGCAAGCCGCCGGGAGACTCAACCTCAATCTCCTGAATATCTGGTCGGGCGGCGAATGCCTCGCGCCGTCGACGCGCACTGCGATCGAACGCGCATTTGGATGTCGTGTGGTCAACGAGTATGGCGCGTCTGAATGCATGAGCATCGCCTTCGGTTGCGAAGAAGGCTGGTTGCACCTCAATGCCGATTGGGTGGTGCTGGAGCCCGTCGACAGTGCATATAGGCCTACGCCACCGGGCGAGCCGTCACACACGGTACTGCTCACCAACCTCGCAAACCGTGCGCAGCCGATCATTCGCTTCGACCTTGGCGACAGCGTGCGCGCCGCTGCCGAGCCCTGTCGTTGCGGCAGCCCCCTTCCGGCGCTAAGAGTAGAAGGGAGGCATAGCGATGTCCTCTCCCTGGTTGGACCCAACGGAAGCACGGTGCGCCTGCTGCCGCTCGCGCTGACGACGGTCGTGGAAGAAGCCGTGGACATCCATCGATTCCAAATCGTGCAAGCAGGACGCGACCGACTGATGCTGCGTGTCGATCGCGGGCACGCGCAATGGCGCGCTCTGGGACACATCGCAGTGAATGCGCTGCGCGACTACCTGGTGCACCAGGATTTACCCAACGTGCGCATTGCGCTGGACAGCGTGCCACCGGTGCGCGACCCGAGCAGCGGCAAGTTCCAGGAGGTCGTTGCTCAAGCGCCGGGCACGCAAGCGAGGCCATTCAACGCGCAATGACGGGGCGGCTTGGTCCGCGCGACGTCAGACAGCCGCGCAAGAGTCGATCGCGTCAAATCCACGAGTAGCGCCGTTCGCGGGTTGTCTATTACACTGGTCATCACTCAGGCGCCGACCGGCCGCGTTTCAGGGAGAACCGGCGAAATGTATACTGGAATCCATTCGGCCGATCGGGACGCGAGTCTTATCCGCGCGGGCACCGATCGAATCAGCCCATCGCCACGCGCGACATGATTTAGGCGGGACGCGAGCATCTTGGAATTCTCCAGCCGCCAATTCGCCGACGTCGTCGTGGCCAGGCCCGTGGGCCGCATCGATCACGCAGCCGCGGCGCCGCTGGAAAAGCACTTGACGCCACTGGTGCAGGAGGCCGGCGCCGGGCAGGGCGCGCTGGTCCTGGACTTTGCCGCCGTCGAGTACATCAGCAGCGTGGGATTGCGCGTGCTGATGATCGCCGCCAAGTCGATGCGCTCGCACGAGCGTCCGATCGGGGTTGCCGCGCTGCAACCGGTGGTCGCGGAAATCTTCGCCATCAGCCGTTTCGACAAGGTGCTCGCCGTATTTCCCTCGGTTCGAGACGCGCTGGAGAAGATGTCGGCGGCAGCGCTGGTTGCGTTCGACGCGGCCGGCGCGCCAGACGCGCCATGAAACGCGTCCGCTTCTGGGGTACGCGCGGATCGTTACCGGTGGCGCTGACCGCGGCGGGGCTGCGTCGCAAGCTCACGCGCATTCTGCGCGACGCGTCGGGCCGCAGTTTCGGCTCCGATGGCGAGATCGATGCCTATCTGGACAAACAGGACTTCGCCGTTGCGGGAACCTATGGCGGTCATTCTTCCTGCGTGGAAATCGAGACTGGCGGTACGGACTACGTGCTCTGCGATCTGGGCAGCGGGGCGCGCGCATTCGCCCAGGCGGCGCTCGCGCGCCACGGCCCTGGCGCGCCGCAGACGTACCACATCCTTGTGTCCCACGTGCACTGGGACCACATCATGGGCCTGCCATTTTTCATTCCCGCGTACCTGCCGGGAAACAGGATTCGAATCTACGGCGGACACCAAGGTCTCGAAAAGGCGCTGCGCCGCCAGCAGGACCAGCCTTCGTTCCCGGTCGGTTTCTCGGCGTTCAAGGCCGAGATCGAATTCGTGCACATCGAGCCGGGTCGCGACTGCGAGATCGCGGGGATGCGCGTTAGCACCAAGTTGCAGCGGCACGGCGGCGACTCCTACGGCTACCGCTTCGAGTCCGGTGGCCGGACAGTCGTTTACTCGACCGACTCGGAGCACAAGCTGGCCGACCTCGAGGAGACCGAAGGCTTCGTCGAGTTCTTTCACAAGGCCGACGTCGTGATTTTCGACGGCATGTATTCGCTTGCCGACGCCGTCTCGATCCGGGCGGATTGGGGACACTCGAGCAACATCGTAGGCGTCGAGCTGTGCCAGATGGCCGAAGCCAGGCACCTTTGCTTGTTCCACCACGAGCCCGCGATCGACGACGAAGCGATATCGGGCATGCTCTCCGACGCGCGCCGCCTCGAGGAACTCACCCGCAACGGCGCTGCGCTGCGCGTCAGCGCTGCCTACGACGGCATGGAAATCGAGCTTTGAGCCGGACGTGAACCCGTCCGCGACAGCGGTGAGGGCGACGCCCGCACCACGCCGCATCTACGTCATCGGTGCAGCGGTCCTGGCTGTCTTGACTGCGCTGATCTGGATTGCGCCGCCGTGGCATGCGCCGCTGCAAGCGGCGTGGTTCGATACCTACCAGACGATAGCGCCACGGGAGATCGCGTCGATGCCGGCGGTCGTGGTCGAAATCGACCAGAAAAGCCTGGCCGCGCTCGGACAATGGCCGTGGCCACGCACGCGGCTCGCGGACTTGATCGACATGATCGCAAAGGCACACCCGGCGGCGATCGGCGTCGACATCATGATGCCTGAAGCAGATCCACTGTCGCCGGAACGCCTGCTGGATCGAATGGCGCAGATGGCGCCTGGGCTTGCCAACGAGCTCACGAGGCAGATCTCCAACGACAGCAAGCTCGCGCGCTCCCTCGCAGCATCGCCCACCGTGCTCGCGATTGCCGGCACGCCCGATCCCACGCAGCTCGCGCTCCGCGCGACGCCGTTTGCGATCCAGAACGCCGCTGCGGGATCGGGCGCCACGCCACCCGACACGACCGCGCTCGCGCACTACACCGACGTGCTGACCAGCCGCGACGAGATCGACCGTGCAGCGGCAGGACACGGTCTCATTTCCGTCGTGCCGGCGGGCGGCGTGATTCGCAACATCCCGCTGGTGGCCGAAATTCACGGCACGCTGGTGCCGGCGCTGTCGGTCGAAATGCTGCGGGTCGCCAAAGGAGTGTCACAGCTGCGCTTGCTGGCTGCGGGCCGCGAGGCGCAAGGCATCGCCGTCGGCGATTTCTCCGTGCCCACCGAGCCCGACGGTTCGGTGCGCGTCTATTACTCTCCGCGCAGCGCACAGCGCATGGTGTCGGCGCTCGATGTTCTGCAAGGGCGCGTGACGTCGGATCGCTTCGAGCACAAGCTCGTTCTCATCGGCGTGACCGGGCTGGGTCTGCTCGAGTACCAGAACACGCCACTCGGGGAGAGGATGCCGGGCGTCGAGATTCATGCTCAGCTCCTCGAGAACCTGTACGACCAGACGTTGCTTAGCCGACCGACATGGGGCAGCCACGTCGAAGCCCTGTTGTTCTTCGTGCTGGGCGCGCTGCTGATATTCGCGACGCCACGCTGGAAGCCGCGCAACGCCGCGTTGCTCGCTATCGCGTGCGTCGTGGCTCTGGCTGCGCTGGGCTACCTGCTGTTTCGTACCGAGCGCATTCTGTTCGACGCTGCCATACCCGGGATAAGCCTGACGCTGCTCTTTGCCGTTCTGCTCGTGCTGACGCTGACCGAAGCGACCCGCCAGCAGCGGGCCCTTGAGCGCGTGGTGCAGCGACAACGCGAGGAGGGCGCGCGCCTCGCCGGCGAACTCGAGGCCGCGCGACGCATTCAGACCGCGAGCCTGCCGAGCACCGAGTCGCTGCGCGACGAGGCCAGGATCGACCTGGCTGCGGTCATGGTTCCAGCGCGCGAGGTTGGTGGCGACCTCTACGATTTTTTTCACCTCGATGCGCAGCGGCTGTTCATACTCGTCGGCGACGTCGCCGGCAAGGGCCTCACGGCCAGCATCTTCATGGCGGTCAGCAAGGCGCTGTACAAGAGCGCGATGCTAAGGGATCCGCGCGCCGACATCGGCGAGATCATGTCCATGGCCAACGCAGAGATCTCGCGCGACAATCCCGAGATGCTGTTCGTGACGGTGTTCGCCGCGATTCTCGACCTGGAATCCGGCGACTTGGACTACTGCAACGCGGGGCACGACAATCCCTATGTACTCGCGCGCGGCGGAGCTTCGGCGACACGACTCGAAAATGGCGGGGGGCCACCGCTATGCACGGTCGACGACTTCGCCTATCGCGGCGCGCGCATCCGTATGGGCCCCGGCGATCTGCTGTGTATCGTTACGGACGGGGTGACCGAGGCACGCAATCCGGCCGGTGCCATGTACGGCGACGCGCGCCTGCGCGAGGTTCTACTCACGGCGGGCAAGGCCAACGCAGGCGCGCCGACGGTAATGGCAGCGTTGCGCGAGAATCTGGCGAACTTCTGCGCGGGCGCCGAGCAGGCGGACGACTATACGTTGTTCCTGTTACGCTGGAACGGTGCAGAGGCGCGCCGATGATTGATGCGCACGTCTTCGGCTTACGGCCCCGCATCTGCCGGTATCGCCGCATACGACGCGTAGCGCGATCAGCGTACGATGATCTCGACGCGCCGGTTGCGCGGCTCGGCAACGCCGGCCGCGGCCGCGACAAGGGGCTCCCGGCTGCCGCGCCCGCTTGCGACGATATTCTCGGGTGCGATGCCGCGGCGTACCAGCTCGTCACGCACGGTCTCGGCGCGCTGGCGCGCAAGATTGTCGTTGAAGGGATCGCTGCCGACGCGGTCGGTGTGGCCGACGACCACGATGTCGGGCACCGGGTGCCGGGCGATCTCGGCGAAGACGCTCTCGACGACCTGCTTCGAATCCTCAGTCAGCTCGTCCTTGCTGCCCTCGACGAAATACAGCGTGAAGGACTTCGGGCGCGGCGGCTGCGCCGCAAGCGCAGGTCCGAATGCGGCAGCGACCTCCTGCGCACTGGATTGGTAGGCACGCGGCCCGAAGGTCGTCTGCTGCGCGGCCGCGTAGGGCTTGTCGAGCACGACCTGCTTGTCTCCCTGCTTGACGACGACCGCGGTGTCGCGGCCATCGCTCTCGGGCAGCAGCACGACCGTACCTTTGCTGGCGCACGCACCGAGCACCAATGCCAGTATCGCGACTTCCCATGTGCGCACAGAGGCGTGACGTGATCGGCCCGAAGGCTGGCTACTCATTGGCGCTCACGACGAATTCGGTGCCGCGCACTCCGAGCGTGGCCGCGGGTGTGCGGACCGTCATTGCGTCGGGTGCCTGCTTTGCAATGCGTCCCGAGATCACCGAGAGCGAGCCTTTTTGCAGCGACGCATCGAATTTGCCCTGATGCGTGGTCGCATCGAATTCGTAGCGATCGAACGAAAGGATGCTGTTGGGACCCGCGGAGAGCAGCGAATTGTCGGTCATCGTGATGCCCACCGAGCCGTCGGCGCCGGTTTTGATCACATCGGAAGGTTGCAGGCGCGTGCCGACTGTCGCCGGCATCGACTGGCGCTCGCGCTCGATGGTGACCTGGCCCTTGGCAACCTTGACCTGCCCGATGTCGGCCGCCGCCACGGGCCATGCGAGCGCCATGCCCAAGGCGACGATCAGCATCGTAGTCCATCGTGGTCGGGCGGCAGGCATAGGCACTCCGGCAAGGGGGGCGGGAACCCCGGCATGGAACACCGCTTTCGCGACGGAGTCAACGTAGGGTGGCGCCGGCCCTCGTGCCACGACTACAACCCAGGCTCAATCAAATGTCCAGATCCGAATCCATGACTACCGGCGACGAGCGAACCTTCAAGGCGCGACTCGTCCTACTGGCGGATACCGCCGCATTCATCGAGGATTTCTGCGCTCAAAATGGTGTCCCAAGCCGCGAAGCGCTGCGGCTGATGCTGATCGTGGAGGAGTTGTTCACGAACACCGTCGTGCACGGATACCAGGGCGATTGCGATGCGCCGATTCGTGTCGTGCTGTCGACCGAATCCGGTGCCGTTTCGTTGCTCTACGAAGACGCGGCCCCGCGCTACGATCCGCTATCGCGGCTCACGCGCGCTGTGGATCAGGACGCCACCATCGGATCGCGCCCAATCGGCGGCCTCGGCATACTGCTGATCACGCACATCGCGGAGAACGCCCGCTACGCGCACGAAAGCGGGTGGAATCGACTCTGGCTGAAATTGTCATCGGGCGGTTAGCGCGATAACACGCAGCGCGGCGAATTTCGGTGCTAGAGGCGGGTTTGCTATAATTCGCACCGGGCGCCCGTAGCTCAGTTGGATTAGAGTACCTGGCTACGAACCAGGGGGTCGTGGGTTCGAATCCTGCCGGGCGCGCCATTTTTCAAGGACTTGGCACCTCAAAACCAAGTCCTCTTCGCTACTGTGGGACCATTGTGGGACCTTTTATCCACAGGGTCTCATCGCTAGCCGCTGGCAACGCGCAATACCGTGCATGTTCCTTGGCGATCGAGCACGAGATTCGCCTGCTTGATCAAGCGGCCCACATCTGCACTCGCGTAATGACCCGCCATTGAATGATTGGCATGGCCGAGAAGCGCTTCCCGGTCCTCCGCCGACACTCCTGCAGCACGTAGTCGGCATCCGAAGGTGTGCCGCATGTCATGGATGCGAACGGCACGCAGGCCTGCTTCTCGTCGAGCGCGTTGCCAAGCCGTATTGTTCATGGTGTTAATCCGAAGTTCGAGCGCTCATTGAACGAGTTTGGCTTTGCATCTCAGTTACTTGGGGTGACATCGGAGTTCCGGTTTCTGTCTACACTCGAATCTTTTGGATCAATTCGAATGCGCGCTGCTGCTTGGGATTGGGTGTGGTGAGCAGATCGAAAGTCGGTGCGCCGTCCGCCGCGTTTGGCGTACGGCAGGTGTTGCGAACGATGGTGGCGAGCTCGGCCAACAGGGTCGAGAAACTATGCGCCGGGGTGCCGTCGTCCAGAGTGTGGGAGGCGACCTTGAGCAGCGCTGCCGCAGAGCGCTTCGCCGGCGCCACCGGGTCACGCGTGGCCTTGGCTTCTTGATCGGTGTCGGCGAACATCAGCTCGCGCCAGGCTTCCCGCATGTGCCACTCGACGTAGTAGGCGAGCAGGCACAGGAAGATGTGGGCACGCACCCGATCGGCGGTGCGATGATGAATGGGGCGCACCTTCAGATCGATGGTCTTGAGCGAGCGGAACGCCCGCTCGACGTTGGCCAGCGCCTTGTAGTTGCGCACGCAGTCGGCAGCATCCATGCGCGCCGGCGCGACCGAGGTGCGGATGATGTAGATGCCGTCGAGCGCAGCCTCGGCGGCAATGCTCGCGTGCTTGCGCTGGAAGGTGAAGCTCGCCGCGCCCATGGTGAGCTCAAAGTGTTTGGCGACCTTGTACTGGTTGACCACCCGGCCGACGCGCAGTCCGATGGCATCGGCGCCTTTGAGTTTGGTGGCATCGACCCGAGTCTTGATCTGGGCGAGGCTGCGCTCGGTGGCAGCGAGCAACTCTTCGCGCTTGTGGGCGCGCAGTGCCGCCAGCTGGGGATTGCGGCACGCCACCAGTCGCTCACCCGGATAATCCGGGGAGCTTAACTCGAGCAGGTTGCGTTCATCGAATAGATCCAGTTGCAAGTGCCCCTGCTCGACCAGCACGCGGATCGACGCGCTCTTCAAGGCGGTGATCCAGTCCACCCCGGGCGTTTCCCGCATGATGGCGATGGCCTGGTTGGAGACCATGCCGCGGTCGCCCACCATCACCAGCTGCTCGAGACCGAAGTGCTCGCGCAGGCGCTTGAGCTCGCGCGGCAAGGTCTGGCTATCGGCCACGTTGCCCTCATACACCGACACGGCCACCGGGCAGCCACGGGCATCGGTGAGCACGCCGTAGTTGACCTGCAGCAGCCCGTTCTTGCCATCGCGGTTGTAGCCCAGCTTCGCCAGCGGGCAGGTGGTGCCTTCGAAGTAGCTCGACGACAGGTCATAGAGCACCAGACTGCCGGGGCCCAGATGGCGCGCCGCGAGCTTCTTCTGGATCGCCTCCTGACGCGAGAGCAACCAATCCATCGCCGCGTATAGATCGTTCTCGCTGGCTTCCTGCACGCCGAAGTCCTCGGCCAGCGTGCTGGTGTGCCACCAGCGCGTGGTGGCCAGCTTCGGATGCGGGGCGATGATGCGCGCCGCCACCATGGCGCTCACCAGGTCGCGCTCGCGACAGGGGCGCGCCGCCAGTAACGCCTCCAACCCCAACCGGCGCATGGCTACACGCACGGCCTGCACGTGACCCTGCGCACGCGAGGCAATGGCCTCGAATTGCTCGGCAACGGGGCTCACCGGTTCGCCGCGCAGCACCGCGCGAATGGCAAGAATCTGCGCTTCGGAGAGCGACGACAGATTGGCAAGGGTGCGTTTGCGCACGCGCGCACCTTCGCGATAGGACTCGCGCAGAAGGTACGCAGGGCGCGCGCCGCGATTCGGGACAACGTCAATATGCATGACTACATACTAGACGATATCCCTGCAAAGTCAAGTCAACTACATGGCTACATATTGACGCCAGAAAACCCAGGCAACCTTCTGATTAGGCAATGCTTCTACGCTCTAAACAAGGCTAACTGACAATGAACTTCGGGTTAATCCGGGTCGCTCGGAATGGGAACACCCATATCGGATCAACGCCGCGCTGAGTCTGCACGATTGACCAGGCTGCGTCGTTCAAGATCACGACGTGAGCACGTTTGGATTTGAAGGCTTCAGATGGGATCAAAAATACACTGCGACCAACCTCGGGTACCGTGACTTCCCAACTCCACTCCAGCCCGCAGACGTTACTATCATGTAGCCCAGTGTTAACGGCGAACAGAACCATTCGCCCGAGATGTGCAGGGAGCTTCGGAAAGAGGCGGTCCTGCTCATCCCAGGTAATAGGGTAGGGTGGCCGTGGGGTTTCGGGCAGCATGGTGATGAGGGGTGGTACCGCATCGAGCCACGGCCGCCCGTCACTGTCTCGGTAAGCTCGCGCCGCGCGGTTAAGGATGGTACGGACGACTTCCAAGCTCCGGTTGATCGTCGTTGCACTGGCACCGGCGGCGAGCCGATCGGCGACGAAGGGCTCAAGTGTGGCGTCGTGAATCTGTCGCGCTTCGAGTTGCCCCACATGGGATACAAGTATCTGGACGTGCCATTTGATTACATCGGCGCTGCGCTTGTCCCGGCATTGCGCAAGATAGCGTGCGGCACAGTCTGCGAAGCGGGGCCGAGCGTGGGCTTTGCGCTCGAGCTCATAGGTGACGCGGATCATCTCGATTTGAAGTCGTTGCTCGGCTTGTTCTTGGGTGATCGCGCCGACGCGAAGACCGATACGCACTCCTCGGTACTCTTTGTCGATGAATCGTCGCCCATCCGCGGCGATAGTGATGCCTGGGGTACGCGTTCTGGCCATGATGTTCCTCCTCCGCCGAAAAGCCGAGATTGTCGGAACTGTCATGCACGAACGGAAGAGTAGGGGTGTTCGATGGCGTAATCACGCGACGGCCGAATTCAGCTTTGCGTCGCGGCCTACATCTTTACGACAGCGGCACCTGCGGGGTACTGTCAAGTTAACGAACGGGCATTACGATATGCCCCACATTGATGGTCGGTGATCGCCTTTATTGCGCGCAGCACTAGCTCACAAAGGCCGCTCAGTAACCGTAAACGGCCCCCTTTCCCACTTAAATCCGGGCACCTCGGAAGTTTCGCCGTTAACGTGACAGTGCCCGACGAAGCACTGGCGCGGCGTCTCGCGCACAACCGCGGTGAAGTTTGCGCGCTGCGTGCGCGCCTCGCACCGAACAGGGAAACGCACCCGCTGTTCATGGCGGGCTGCACCCGCGATCTCGAGGAGAGCATGCGGCGCGCCTGGCGGGAGTTTGCGGGTTGACTCGACGAGAACTCCCAGGCAAATATGTTGACTAATTTACTCGGGTATCATATCGTTGATGCAATTGGTCAGACTATTTAGACGGTTGACATAAATCATTGATTCTTCAGAGAGGTTTGCGATGAGGCTGACAACCAAAGGGCGTTTTGCGGTGACGGCGATGATCGATCTCGCGATGCAGCCTGGCACTGACCCGGTGACGCTCGCGGAAATCAGCCAGCGCCAGAAGATTTCGCTTTCCTATCTCGAGCAGTTGTTCGCCAAACTGCGCCGCCGCGCACTCGTCGACAGCGTGCGCGGTCCGGGCGGCGGCTATTCGCCTCGCCAAGGATATGGCGCAGGTGTCGGTGGCCGATATCATCCTCGCCGTCGACGAACCTATCGACGCGACGCAATGCGGCGGCAAGGAAAACTGCCAGGACGACAAGAAATGCATCACCCACGATCTGTGGGCAAAGCTCAACGAGCACATCCTGGACTACCTGGGCGGCGTGACATTGAGGCAACTGGTCGATGCCCAGAAAGCGAAGGCGACGGACGTGACGCCAGTGCAAGACATGCGCGAAACCATGCCGAAGCGCGACCGCACCACGGTTTCAGCTTGATTTCCCGGGGCAAATAACGATGGCGATTACATTGACTGAAAGCGCGGCAAGGCAAATCCGGAACCAGCTGGCGCAGCGCGGCAAGGGCCTGGGTTTGCGCGTCGGCGTCAAGAAAGTCGGCTGTTCCGGCTTTGCCTATACGTTCGACTTACGCGGACGAGGTGCGGGAGGGCGATCGGTCGTTCGAGTCGCACGACGCCACCGTCGTGGTCGCCGCGGAGAGCCTCTCGTTTCTCGACGGCTCGCGCCTCGACTTCGTCAAGGACGGACTCAAGCAGATGTTCACGTTCGACAATCCCAACGTCGACAACACCTGCGGCTGCGGCGAGAGCTTCAGCCTGAAGGAAGCGGCAAAGCCTGACGCAAGGCAGATTCGGATTCTGGAAGGTGTCGGAGCAATTCCAATGAGCACGGTACTGCAAAATCTCGTCAATCAGCCCTACAAGCACGGCTTCGTCACCGAAATCGAGTCCGATGTTGCGCCGAAAGGGCTCAACGAAGACACGATCCGGCTGATTTCGGCCAAGAAGAACGAGCCCGCAGTGGCTGCTCGACTTCCGCCTCGAGGCCTATCGGCACTGGCTCGACGATGGACGAGCCGAAGTGGCCGAACGTCCACTATCCGAAGATCGATTTCCAGGCGATCAGCTATTACTCGGCGCCGAAGCCGAAGACGAAGCTCACCAGCATGGACGAGGTCGATCCCGAGCTGCTGCGCACGTTCGAGAAGCTCGGCGTGCCGATGAACGAGCGCGCGAAGCTCGCCGGCGTCGCCGTCGACGTGATCTTCGACAGCGTGTCGGTGGCCACCACCTACAAGGAGAAGCTCGCCGAGGTCGGCATCATTTTCTGCTCGATCTCGGAAGCGGTGCACGAAGCATCCCGATCTCGTGCGCAAGTACCTCGGCACGCGTGGTGCCGGCCGGCGACAACTACTACGCCGCGCTCAACTCGGCCGTGTTCACCGACGGCTCGTTCTGCTTCATCCCCAAGGGCGTCAAATGCCCGATGGACCTGTCGACCTATTTCCGCATCAACACCCAGGACTCGGGGCAGTTCGAGCGCACGCTGATCGTCGCCGAGGAAGGCGCGTCGGTGTCCTATCTCGAAGGCTGCACGGCGCCCAAGTTCGACACCAACCAGCTGCATGCGGCGGTGGTCGAGCTGGTCGCGCTCGACCGTGCCGACATCAAGTACTCGACGGTGCAGAACTGGTACGCGGGCGACGAGAACGGCGTGGGCGGCATCTACAACTTCGTCACCAAGCGCGGCCTGTGCAAGGGCGTCGAATTCGCGGATCTCGTGGACGCAGGTCGAGACCGGCTCGGCGATCACCTGGAAGTATCCGAGCTGCGTGCTGCGCGGCGACAACTCGATCGGCGAGTTCTACTCGGTGGCGCTCACCAACCACTACCAGCAGGCCGACACCGGCACCAAGATGATCCACATCGGCAAGAACACGCGCAGCACCATCGTCAGCAAGGGCATCTCCGCCGGCCATTCGAACAACAGCTACCGCGGACTGGTGCAGGATCGCGCCGAAGGCCGACGGCGCGCGCAACTACTCGCAGTGCGACTCGATGCTGATCGGCGACCAGTGCGGCGCCAACACCTTTCCGTACATCCAGGTGCAGCAACCCCAGCGCCAAGGTCGAGCACGAGGCTTCGACGTCGAAGATCGGCGAGGACCAGCTGTTCTACTTCGCGCAGCGCGGCATCGGCGCCGAGGAAGCGGTGTCGATGATCATCAACGGATTCTGCAAGGACGTGTTCCAGCAGCTGCCGATGGAGTTTGCGGTCGAGGCGACCAAGCTGCTCGGCCTCAAGCTCGAAGGAAGCGTCGGATGATTCAGCAGGACAGCAAAACGCTGCTCGAGGTGCGCGGCCTGCGCGCGACCGTCAACGGCATCGAGATTCTCAAGGGCATCGACCTCACGGTCAGAAGCGGCGAAGTGCACGCGCATCATGGGCCCGAACGGCTCGGGCAAGAGCACCTTCGCCAAGGTGCTGGCCGGCCATCCCGCCTACGTCGTGACCGGCGGCGACGGTCTTCTACGAAGGCAAGAACCTGCTCGAACTCGCAGCCCGAGGAGCGCGCGCGCGCCGGCGTGTTCCTCGGTTTCCAGTACCCGGTCGAGATTCCCGGCGTCGCCAACAGCCAGTTCCTGCGCCTCGCCTACAACACGGTGCAGGCGCAGCGCGGCAAGGACGAGCTCGACCCGCTCGAGTTCGACGACTTCGTGCGCGAGAAGATGAAGCTGCTCGAAATGAATCCCGATTTCCTCGACCGCAGCGTCAACGAAGGCTTCTCCGGCGGCGAGAAGAAGCGCAACGAAATCCTGCAGATGGCGCTGCTCGAGCCGCGTCTCGCGATCCTCGACGAGACCGATTCCGGCCTCGACATCGACGCGCTGCGGGTCGTCGCCGGCGGCGTCAACCAGCTGGCCACCAAGGACAACGCGATCGTGCTGGTCACGCACTACCAGCGCCTGCTCAACTACATCGTGCCCGACTACGTGCACGTGATGGATGCGGGCCGCATCGTCAAGACCGGCGGCAAGGAACTCGCGCTCGAGCTCGAGACGCGCGGCTACGACTGGGTCGGCGCGGAGCACGAGGCCGCCGCAAGGGCGACCGCATGAGCGCGACCCGAACTGTCGCCGCGGGTTATCTCGAAAGCCTGCTTGCCGGACAGCCACGGCTGGCCCGCGAGCCCGTTGGCGTGGCTCAACGAGCTGCGCGCGGAGGCGGTCGACCGCGTCGGCGCGCTGACGGTGCCGACGATCCGCGACGAGGAGTGGCGCTTCACCGACCTCTCGCCGCTCACCAAGCTGACCGTTCCAGCCGGCGCGCACGCCGGCCTGTCTGCAGAGCGCGGATGTCGAGCGCATTCGATCTCGCCGAAGCGGCGACCCGACTCGTGTTCGTCGACGGCATCTACGCGCCGGAGCTCTCCAGCGTCGCCCGGGACGGCGGCGTCGTGGTGGCGAACCTGTCGGCCGCGGCGGCCGCGCACGCAGCGGCGATCGAGCCGCACCTCGGCCGTCATGTGGAATTCCGCGACAACGTGTTCGCCGCGCTCAATACCGCGTTTCTGCACGACGGCGCATTGGTCGTCGTGCCGCGCGACGTGTCGGCTGCCGCGCCGGTGCATCTGCTGTTCATCGCGACGCAAAAGGACGCTGCAAGCTACCCGCGCTGCCTGGTGGTTGCCGAATCCGGCAGCGCCGTGACGGTCGTCGAGGACTACGTCGCGCTGCAGCACGGAGACCTATTTCACCAACGCGGTGACCGAGATCGCGCTCGGCGACGTGCGCAGTGTCGACCACGTCCGGGTACAGCGCGACAGCGGCCAGGCGTTTCATATCGCGAACTGCGCCGTGTCGCTCGCGACATGCCAGCCGCTATCGGTCGGTCAGCGTCGCGCTCGGCGCGCGGATCTCGCGCTACGACCTCAAGTGTGCTCCAGACGGCCGAAGGCGCCGAGTGCACGATCGACGGGCTCGCGCTGATCGGCGGAGCGCCAGCTCGCCGACACGCACACGCTGCATCGACCACGCGAAGCCGCACGGCGTCAGCCGCCAGCTGCACAAATGCATCGTCGGCGGCGCCGCGCACGCGGTGTTCAACGGCAAGATCATGGTGCGCCCGGACGCGCAGCGCACCAACTCGTCGCAGTCGAGCCGCAACCTGCTGCTGACCGCCAAGGCGCACGTCGACACCAAGCCGCAGCTCGAGATTTTCGCCGACGACGTGAAGTGCGCGCATGGCGCCACCGTCGGCCAGCTCGACGGCGAGGCGGTGTTCTATCTGACGCAGCCGCGGGCTTTCCGACGCTGCGGCGCGCAACCTGCTCACCTATGCATTCGGCGCCGAGATCATCGACCGCATCCCCGTCGCATCGCTCAAGCACTGGCTCGAGCAGGCCGTGCTCGCACAAACCACGCGCCAGCCATGACCGCGATCCAGACCGCGCTCAAAGCCCCTGCGGCGCCCGCCTTCGACGTCGAGCGCATCCGCGCCGACTTTCCCGATCCTCAAGCTCGAAGTCGACGGCAAGCCGCTGGTGTATCTCGACAACGCGGCCTCGAGCCAGATGCCGCAGCCGGTGATCGACCGCCTGGTGCGCTACCAGACGACGCAGCACGCCAACATCAACCGCGGCGTGCACTACCTGTCGGAGACCGCGACCGCCGCCTACGAGGAGGCGCGCGCGCAAGGTGCAGCGCTTCATCAACGCGCGCGAAGAGCGCGAAGTGATCTTCACCAGCGGCACCACCGACGCGATCAATCTGGTGATGCACGGCTACGGCCGCAAATTCATCGGCGCCGGCGACGAAATCATCCTCACCACGCTCGAGCACCATTCGAACATCGTGCCGTGGCAGATGCTGGCCGAAGAGAAGGGCGCGAAGATTCGCGTGGTGCCGATCAACGACGCCGGCGAGCTGCTGGTCGACGAGTACGAGAAGCTGTTCAACAGCGCACACGAAGTTCGTCGGCGTGATGCACGTCTCGAACGCGCTCGGCACCATCAACCCGGTCAAGCGCATGATCGCGTTCGCGCACGCACACGGCGTGCCGGTGCTGGTCGACGGCGCGCAGGCGGTGCCGCACATGAAGGTCGACGTGCAGGATCTCGACTGCGACTTCTACGCGTTCTCCGGCCACAAGCTGTGCGGCCCGACCGGCATCGGCGTGCTCTACGGCAAGGCCGCGCTGCTCGAGCGCATGCAGCCCTTCAAGGGCGGCGGCGACATGATCCTGTCGGTGACGTTCGAGAAGACCACCTACAACACGATTCCGCACAAGTTCGAGGCCGGCACGCCGCCGATCGCCGCGGCGATCGGGCTCGGCGCCGCGGTCGACTACCTGTCGGCGATCGGCATGGACGCCATCGCCGCGCACGAACTCGATCTGCTCGACTACGCGACCGAGCAGATGAATCGCCTGCCGGGCGTGCGCATCATCGGCACCGCCGCGAAGAAGGCCGCGGTGCTGTCGTTCGCGATCGACGGCGTGCATCCGCACGACGTCGGCACGCTGCTCAATCAGGAGGGCATCGCCGTGCGCACCGGGCATCATTGCGCGCAGCCGGTGATGCAGCGCTTTCAGCGTGCCGGCGACGTCGCGCGCCTCGTTCGCGTTCTACAACACGCATGGCCGAGGTCGATGCGCTGATCGCCGGCATTCGCACCGTGCAGAAGGTGTTCGCGTAATGGCCGACCCCAAAGCGCTGTATCAGGAGGTCATCCTCGACCACAACCGGAAGCCGCGCAACTACGGCGCGCTCGAGCACGCGAGCCACCATGCGGAAGGCCACAATCCGCTGTGCGGCGATCACATCAGCGTGTCGCTCGATCTCGACGGCGAGCGCATCGACGGCGATCGCGTTTCGAGGGCGAGTCGTGCGCGATCTGCAAGGCGTCGGCGTCGATGATGACCGTCAACGTCAAGGGCAAGACGCGCGCGGACGCGGAAACGCTGATCCAGGAATTTCGCGACATGGCGACCGGAAAGCTCGACCTCGCCGGCCCCGCACCACATCGGCCGGCTCACGGTCTTCGCCGGCGTGCGCGATCTGCCGACGCGCGTCAAATGCGCGATCCTGCCGTGGCACACGCTGCACGCCGCGCTCAATTCGCGTCGCGAGCACATCGACCGAGGCGGAAGACGATCCGATGCACGCACCGATCGGCGATGCCTGAAGCCGGACCGTCAGATGCCGAAAATCGCCGAAATCGAAGACACGCCCAATCCGAACGCGATGAAGTTCATTCTCAAGGAACCGTTGACCTGGGGGATCACGCGCTCGTACGACAACGCCGAGCAGGCGAAGGACGACCCGCTGGCGGCGGCACTGTTCGACATCGAGCACGTGACCAACGTGTTCTACGTCGATCATTGGCTCACGGTCACGCAGGACGGCGGCGCCGACTGGCAGGAGTTGACGCGAAAGATCGCGGAGCCGCTCCGCGCCGCGCCGGCGGCGGACGCGCAGACTGCCGCCACGGTGGCGGCCGCGACCACCGCGATCGCCGACTTGAGTCCCGACGACCAGCAGCGCCTCGACGTGATCAACGCGCTGCTCGACGAGCAGATCCGTCCCTATTTGCAGGGCGACGGCGGCGACCTGTACGTCATCGGTCTCGAGGGCAACAAGCTTGCCGTGCATTACCAGGGCGCGTGCGGCAGTTGTCCGAGTTCGATCTCGGGAACGCTCCCGGCATCGAGAATCTGGTGAAGTCGATCGAGCCCGACATCGAAGTTTTCGCGGTCTAGACCCGATCGAAACTGCGCGCGGGCGACGATCCGTTCCAGTTTCCCGAACACATGAGCGAATGGGTGACGGTAGCGCGAGTCGGGGAGCTCGCGCCGGGCGAGTGGCGGGTCGTGGACGTGGACGATACGCAGATCGCGGTATTCAACCTCGACGGCCAGTTTTATGCGATCGCCGACGTCTGCACCCATGACGCCGGGCAGCTCACCGGCGGTACGGTCGAAGGCGACGAGATCGTTTGCCCGCGCCACGGTGCGCGCTTCTCCATCCGCACCGGCGCGGCCCTGACCGCGCCCGCTTACGAGCCGACCGACACTTTCCCGGTGCGCGTCGAGAAGCGGGGCAGATCCAGGTGCGCGACGATCGCTGGGATTGATCCCGGCATCGAATCAGCTGAAGAAAGGGAACCCTATGGCAGGCTCGAGCAAGGACGCTCCGTCCCCGACGGAAATCAAGCTGCATCAGAAATCGCGCGTGCTGGAAATCGCCTTTTCCGACGGCCAACGTTTCAGATTGCCGTATGAGTTCCTTCGCGTCTACTCACCTTCGGCGGAGGTGCGGGGCCACGGACCGGGACAGGAAGTGCTGCAGCTCGGCAAGAAGAACATCGAGATCACCCAGATCGATCCGGTAGGCACGTATGCGGTGCAACCGGTTTTTTCCGATGGACACGATACCGGCATTTACTCGTGGGACTATTTCTACACGCTGGGGGTGAACCAGGACGAGATGTGGCGAACCTACCTGCGGCGCATGGAAGAAGCAGGGGCGAGCCGCGAGCCCCTCTCGGGCGCATTCCCGCAACGCCCGAAGGCGAAATAGCCGCGCGTGGACAATCGCGACGATCCCGGTCTGCTGGACCGCCCAAGCGAGCACCCGCGGGGGTGCGCCGCTGCATCGTTCACCGTCGTTCTGATCAATCCGTACGAACTCGGACGGCAGCCGTTCGCGCTGGCCGAACCGTGCGCATGGTTGAAACAGGCCGGGTTCGACGTCCGATGTATTGACCTTTCGCTGCAAAGACTCGACCCCGCATTGTTTGCGGGCGCCGGGTTGGTCGCGGTTTACGTCGGCATGCACACCGCCACGCGGATCGCCGTCGAAGCCATCCCGCGCATTCGGGACATCGTGCCGAGCGCGCATCTGTGCGTGTACGGCCTGTATGCGCCGATGAACCAGAAGCTGCTGCGCGGCCTCGGCGTCAAGACCATCCTCGGGGGCGAATTCGAACCGCGGCTGGTCAACCTGGCTCACCGGCTGCGCGCCGGCGAAACATGCGATGTGCAAGTCGAGCCGGTCGTGAGTCGCGCCAAGGTTGAGTTCACGACCCCCGATCGCTCCGGCCTGCCGCCCCTCCAGCGCTACGCCCACCTCATCTTGCCGGATGGCGACAGGAAAACGCTCGGGTTCGTCGAGGCCAGCCGAGGCTGCAAGCACCTGTGCCGCCATTGCCCGGTCGTGCCGGTCTATCAGGGCAAGTTCCGCGTGGTGCCGGTCGAGGTCGTGCTGGCGGACATCGCCCAGCAGGTGCAAGCCGGCGCCGAACATGTTTCCTTCGGCGACCCGGATTTTTTCAATGGCCCGACCCATGCGCTGAAGGTCATCACGGCGATGCATGCTGAATATCCTCAGCTCACCTTCGACGCCACCATCAAGATTCAGCACCTCATCGACCACGCCGCACTGCTTCCCCACCTCAAGGCGGCGGGTTGTCTGTTTCTCACGTCGGCGGTCGAGTCGGTGGATGACGAGGTGCTGGAACACCTCGCCAAGAACCACACACGCGCCGATTTCGAGCGCGCTTTGCGACTGTGCCGTGAAGCGCGTATAGACCTGGCGCCGACGTTTGTGCCCTTCACCCCCTGGACGACGCTCCCTGGCTACGTCGATCTGCTGCGAACCCTCGTGCAGCTGCATCTGGTTCACGCCGTGCCACCGATACAACTTTGCATCCGCCTGCTTGTGCCAGAAGGGTCCTATTTGCTCCAGCTGGCCGGTTTCCAGGACGTGATCGAGGCATTCGACGCGAAATTACTCGGCTATCCGTGGCGGCACACCGATCCGCGGGTGGACGCATTGCAGCAGGCGGTGCAGTCCTGTGCCGCGAAAGGCGATCGCAAAGGTATCGCGCGCAGCGACGTGTTCGAACAGATTTGGCGGCTTGCCCATGACGCGCTCGGAGTCTCCGTCCCGCAACTCGCCCGGACGGATTTCGGCGAAACCATTGCACGTCTTTCCGAGCCCTGGTACTGCTGCTCCGAGCCGACAGAGCAGCAGCTGCAGAGCTTTTGAGCCGTCGACGATGACGCGCGTTCTCCTGCTGCTGCCGACCGCAAGTTACCGCAACGACAATTTCCTCGCTGCCGCAAGAGCGACTCGATCTGGAAATCATCACTGCGACGAACAATTGCCATCAACTTGCGCCGCTATGGGGAATGAGTCCGATTCATGCGGTGCCGTTCGACCAGCCCGAAGTCGCGGTGGAGCAGGTGCTCGCGGCTTTGGGGCGCAAGCCGGACGCGGCATTGGCGGTGGACGACGCCGGCCTGGAACTCGCGGCGCTGCTGTGCGAATGCTTGCACCTGCCGGGCAATACTCCCGCGGCGGTGCGGGAGACGCGCGACAAGTTGGCCTTTCGCCGCTTGCTCCAAAGCGGAGGCCTCAACTGTCCCGCATTCCAAAACCTCGGCAACGACGTGCAAACCGCGACGCTGCCGCCGCAGCTCGAGTTTCCGGTGGTCGTCAAAGCGCGCCGGCGTCAGGCAGCCGCGGGGTCATCCGCGCCGACACGCCGCAGGCGTTCGGCCAAGCCGTGCAATGGGTGCGCGGGATACAGGCCAAAGCCGATCGCGACGCGGTCAAGCTCGGATTGGTCGTGGAAAGCTACATCGCGGGCCGCGAAGTTGCGCTGGAAGGGCTGCTCGAGGACGGACGGCTGCGCGTGCTGGCGCTATTCGACAAACCCGATCCGCTGGACGGCCCCTATTTCGAGGAAACGCTCTATGTCACGCCGTCGCGCCTGCCGCAAGCCATGCAGGACGCGATCGCGCAAACAACGCAACGCGGATGTACGTTGGCCGGGCTCACGAGCGGTTCCGTGCACGCCGAAATGCGCGTGAACGAACAAGGCGTGTGGCTGCTGGAAATCGCGGCGCGCTCGATCGGCGGGCTGTGCGGCAGGATCCTGCGGCACGCGCTTGGCATGAGCCTGGAAGAATTGATCCTGCGCCACGCCCTTGACCGGCCTTTGCCGCAGACGCGACACGACCAGGCCAGCGGCGTGATGATGATTCCGATTCCCGGACGCGGCATTTTCCACGGCGCGCACAACCTCGAAAGTGCACTGCAAGTTCCCGGCATCACCGACGTCCAGATCACCGCCAGGCCGGGTCAGGTCATCGCGCCGCCGCCAGAGGGCGCCAGCTACCTGGGTTTCATTTTCGCGCACGCATCCTCGCCCGACGCGGTTGAATACGGCCTGCGCGAAGCTCACCGGCGGCTCGTCTTCGAAATCCAACCGGATGTTCCGCTCAATCGGGCAAGAGCCTAGTTGTGTGGTGAGTCGCTTCGATGAAGGCTCGGCGAAGATTTCTCGTCGGTCAGCGGCACACCTTCAAGAATACAGAGACACGCGCCAGGAGGCACCCTGGAGCTTAAACGAGGGCGGTTAGTTTGGCTCAGCTGAGTAAACTAGAAATTATGGGTCCGAGCGACGCCCTTAGAATCGAGCGCCCAACGGCGCGGAACCGCCGCAGCTAACATAACGAAACGGAACGATCGGAGAGAGCCATGGATGCAAAGACGGATGACAAGTCGGGCAAATGCCCCTTCACGGGCAGCACCCGCGGACACACGAACCGCGACTGGTGGCCGGACGCGCTGGACGTTTCGGTTCTCCACCGGAACTCCCTTTTGTCCGATCCGATGGGCGAGGCGTTCGACTACGCCAAGGAATTCAAGAGCCTTGATCTCAACGCGGTGATCAAAGACCTGCATGCCCTGATGACGGATTCGCAGGAGTGGTGGCCCGCCGACTTCGGTCACTACGGCGGTCTGATGATCCGCATGGCATGGCACAGCGCGGGCACGTACCGCATCACCGACGGCCGCGGCGGCGCCGGCGCGGGTCAGCAGCGCTTCGCGCCGCTGAACAGCTGGCCTGACAACGCGAACCTCGACAAGGCGCGCCGGCTGCTGTGGCCGATCAAGCAGAAATACGGCCGGAAAATCTCGTGGGCCGACCTGATGATTCTCGCTGGCAATGTCGCGCTCGAGTCGATGGGCTTCAAGACGTTCGGCTTCGCCGGCGGTCGCGCCGACGTCTGGGAACCTGAGGAGCTCTACTGGGGTCCCGAAGGAACATGGCTGGGCGACGAACGCTACAGCGGCGAACGCCAGCTTGCGGAACCGCTCGGCGCGGTGCAGATGGGCCTGATCTACGTCAACCCGGAAGGACCGAACGGCAATCCGGACCCGGTGGCTGCGGCCAAGGATATCCGCGAGACGTTCTTCCGCATGGCGATGAATGACGAGGAGACCGTCGCGCTGATTGCCGGCGGCCACACCTTCGGCAAGACCCACGGCGCCGGCGATCCGTCGCTGATCGGCCCGGCGCCGGAAGGCGGCGCTATCGAGGATCAGGGCCTCGGCTGGAAGAGCAAGCATGGCACCGGCTTTGGCGCCGACACCATCACCGGCGGCCCGGAGGTGACCTGGTCGCAAACGCCGACAAAGTGGAGCAACCACTTCTTCGAGAACCTGTTCAAGTACGAATGGGAGCTGACGAAGAGCCCGGCCGGGGCGAAACAATGGAAGGCCAAAGGTGCGGAAGCCACGATCCCGGACGCCTTCGACGAGTCGAAGAAGCATGTGCCGACCATGCTCACCACGGACCTGTCGCTGCGGTTCGATCCGGCCTACGAGAAGATCTCGCGGCGCTTCTACGAGCATCCGGACCAGTTCGCGGACGCATTCGCCCGCGCATGGTTCAAGCTCACGCACCGCGACATGGGCCCGATCGCGCGCTATCTCGGCCCGCTCGTGCCGAAGGAGACGCTGATCTGGCAAGACCCGATTCCCGCGGTGAATCATCCGCTGATCGGGGAGCAGGACATTGCGGCACTGAAGGGCAAGATCCTCGCGTCCGGCCTGTCGGTGTCCCAACTCGTCTCGGTGGCTTGGGCATCGGCGTCAACGTTCCGCGGCTCCGACAAGCGCGGTGGAGCGAACGGCGCGCGCATCCGCCTCGCGCCTCAGAAGGACTGGGAGGTCAACCAGCCGAAGCAGCTCGCGACGGTGCTCCAGAAGCTCGAAGCGATCCAGAAGGAGTTCGGCAAGAAGGTTTCGCTTGCCGACCTGATCGTTCTCGGCGGCTCTGCGGCGGTCGAAAAGGCCGCAAAGGACGCCGGGGTCGACGTAAAGGTGCCCTTCACGCCGGGACGCATGGATGCGTCGCAGGAGCAGACCGACGTCGTCTCCTTTGCGCCGCTCGAACCGCGTGCCGACGGCTTCCGCAACTACATCAGCGGCAAGAAGCAGTTCATGGCGCCTGAGGAGGCCTTGGTCGATCGGGCACAATTGCTGAGGCTGACCGGCCCGGAAATGACCGTCCTCGTCGGCGGCCTGCGCGTGCTCGGCGCCAATGCCGGCGGGTCCAAGCACGGCGTCTTCACCAACCGGCCGGGGACTTTGACGAACGACTTCTTCGTCAATCTGCTCGACATGAGCACGCAATGGCAGCCGGTCGCTGGTGCCGAACGGCGTGTACGAGGGCCGTGACCGCAAGACAAACGCGGCCAAGTGGACCGGTACGCGCGTCGACCTGATCTTCGGTTCGCACTCGCAGCTCCGCGCCTTCGCGGAGGTCTATGCCTGCGCGGACTCGAAGGAGAAGTTCGTGAAGGATTTCGTGGCGGCTTGGACCAAGGTGATGCACTTGGACCGCTTCGATCTTGCCTGATTTCCGCTAATGGGCTTTCGAAGGGATCTAGAGCCAAGGCGCTTCAACAAAGCGCCCTAGCTCAGTCCCCGCTAAGGGGATAAAGGAGTAGGCGCGTGACGACGCGCAGCGCGCGATCCCGCAGCGGCTCTTAGGACGCAAGTCATCGCGTGAGAATCGCGTAAATCAGTCCGGCTCAGTGGCGCTCAGTGCGGAAGAGGTGCGAGGGCCGCCGCAACGCAAGCGATTGATAATAATGCCTACGAACCAGGGGGTCGTGGGTTCAAATCCTGCCGGGCGCGCCATTTTTCAAAGGCTTAGCACCGCAAAACCAGATGCTTGTGTGGCCTGCGCGACTTTTGCGCGACCCTTTATCCACAGCTTGGGGTCGCGCATCGGTCCTTTTTGGCACGCATCAGCCGTTTGCAACGCGCAGAATCGTCATAGTGCCGACGCGATCGAGCACTCGATTAGCAAGCCCTATCTCCCTATCAGCCGTCCGACGTCGGCACTCGCGTAATGCTCGGGCATTGTTCGCGTGGCATGACCCAGTAGCGCCGCGCGATCTTCTTCCGCTACGCCCGCGGCCCGCAGGCGGGTCGCGAAGGTGTGTCGCAAATCATGAACCCGAACATCGGCCAGCTTCGCTTCGCGACGCGCGCGCTGCCACGCCGTGTTGTTCATCCGTTCGACGCATTCGCCTCGATAGGAGAACACCCATACGGGATGCTTTCCTCTCTGTGTCTCGATAATCGACCACGCTGCGTCATTCAAGATCACCACGTGCGCGCGCCGCGATTTGAACGCTTGCGCCGGAATGACGAACACACTGCGACCGAGCTCGGCGATCGGCACCTCCCACGACCACCGCAGGCCACAAAGGTTTGCGTCACGTAGACCGGTGTTGACGGCAAAGAGCGCCATGCAGGCGAGATGGTCAGGCAACCGGCGAAAGATCTGATCCTGCTCATCCCAATTGATCGGATGCGGAGGACGAGGTGACTCGCGCAGCATCGTGATGAGCGGAGGCGCGGTTTCCAGCCACGGGAACCCGTCCCGATCACGATAGGCGCGCGCGGCGCGGTGTAGGATCGTACGCGCGACTTCCAGCGTTCGATTGATCGTTGTTGCGCTCACCCCATCGGCCAAGCGCGCTTCTATGAGCGGTCGCAACGTTTCGTCATGTACCTTGCGAATCTCGAGATCGCCAACATAACGCGATAGCATTCCTAGATGCCACGCGATATCGGCCCGACTCCGTTTGTACTTGGATTCGAGCAGGAACCGTTTGGCGCAGTCGGAGAACAGGGGACGGGCGTGTGCCCTTCGCTCCAGTTCCCACCCGAGACGCTCCAGTTCCTGTGCAAGACGACGCTCCGCGTGCTCCTGACCTACTAAGCCCAGGCGCGCGAATATACGTTCGCCACGGTGCTCTTTATTGATGGTACGTAAACCGCCGGTATCGACGGTGATGCCTGGTGTGCGTGTCGTGGCCATGAGCTCCTCCTGTAGGATGGAGGAGCATTTTCGAAAGGGACTAACGACTGGGCAACCTGCGGAGCCAAACCCTAATCGTCCTGCAGCGCTTGATCAGGCGCAGTGCCTCATCCGTTCATCACGCGAGAAAATCGCCTGGTGCAGCCAGCGTGGCCTCGCCCACATGAAGATCACGGAGGCCTTGTTGGCCCAACCCGGCACGACGCTGATGCGTCCGGCCTGCAGGGCGCGGATGCCGGCGCGCACCACGGGGGCCGGCTGCATCATCAACAGCTTTAGCGCCGGTGTGATCTTCTGCTGCGCCGCGGTCGCGAACCCGGTGTCCGACATGCCTGGGCAAAGCGCCGTAACCGTGACGCCCTCGCGCTTGAGTTCGCGATGAAGCGCTTCACCCAGACGCAACACGTAAGCCTTGGCGGCTGAATAGACGGCGAAGTTCTGCACGCCCTGGTAGGCTAGCAGGCTAGCCACCAGCAGGATCTTCCCGCGCCCTCGCGCCCGCATGTCTTGCGCAAAGACGTGGGTGACCGCGGTCAGGCTCGCAACATCCAGCTGCACCATCGCCAGCGCCGCGTCCAGCTGGCTATCCACGAACGGGCCTTGCAGTCCATGACCGGCGTTGTTGATCAGGATGTCGATCGCAATGCCTCGCTCGCGGATGCGCCGATGCAGTTGGATGACTGCCGCAACATCCGAGAGATCGACCTGCTCCACCACGACGTCGATGCGGTACTGTCGGCGTAGTGCCTCGGCGAGTGCTTGAAGCCGGTCCAGCCGGCGCGCCACCAGGACCAGAGAACGGCCTTGCTCGGCATATTGGCGGGCGAACTCCTCGCCGAAGCCGCTCGATGCACCCGTGATGAGCACCCATGAATTGTCTGTTGTAGTCATTTTGCTTGTCTGCGGTCGCTAGAGGAGAGGTTGCTGTAGAGGCGATCGCTGGTCGCCTTCCGCGCATCCCATCCGCCCCCCAAAGCCCGGAAGGAGGCAATGGCGGCGCGCGCAGCCTCCGTTTGCGCCTGTGCCTTCGCGTCGCGCACCTGCAGCAGGTTGCCGTCGGCATCGAGCACCTCGATCAGGCTGACGACGCCGCCCTTGTAGGCGGCAACCGAGTTCTCGCGCGCACGGGCGAACGATGATTCACCGCGCGTCAGGATGCCGACCTGCGCCTCGCGTTTGACGAGGGCGGAGAAGGAGTTCTCGACATCCTCGGTCGCCCGCAACACGGCCAGCCGGTAGGCCGCCAGGGCTTCGGCCTCCTGGCCACGCGCGGCGGCGATCTGCGCGTCGATGCGGCCGAAGTCGAACAGGCGCCAGCGCAGCCCGAGGACGCCCAGGGCCTGGCTGGCAGCCCCGGTGAAGAGGTTGCCGCTCGCTACTGCGGTGGCACTGCCCAGCAGCGCGCCGAGCGAGAACTTGGGGTAGTACTCCGAAATCGCCACACCGATGCGCGCACTGGCGGCGGCAAGGCGCCGCTCGGCCACGATGAGATCCGGTCGGCGTCGAATCATCTCGGCCGGGGTGCCGGTTTCGGCGAGACCGGGAGCGACCGGAATGGATGCCTCCGCGCTCAGTTCGGCGCGGTAGGTTCCCGGCTGTACCGCCAGCAGCACGTCCAGCGCGTTCATCGCCGAATCGAGCCCGGATTCCAGGACGGGAATCTGCGCCTCGACCTGAGCGAGCGAGCCCTCGACTTGGCGCATCTGCAGCTCGGCGGCGATCCCCTTTTCGAACTGAAGCTTGACCGTGGAGAGAAGCTCACGGCGCGTCTCCGCTTGTTGTCGGGCGATCGCTATGCGCGCCTGCAAGCCGCGGATCGTGACGTACACATCTGCCGTTTGCGCGGCCACAGCCAGCCGTGTCGCAATCGCGCCGGCTGCGGATGCCTCATACTCCGCGCTAGCAGCTTCCCGCCCTCGACGCAGCCCGCCGAATACGTCGATCTCCCAGCTTGCATTGAGGTTGGCCTCGTAGTAGCTGCCATTGCGGTCGAAGTCGCGCGTGGCGCTGATCAGTTGTCCCAGCGGGGTTTCAACCGACTGGTAGGTTCTGGCAGCATTCGCGCTCACATTGGCCGACGGAAGCAGCGCTGCATCTGCCAAGCGCAACGAGGCGCGCGATTGGGCGACACGTGCCGCTGCCTGCGCGATGTCCAGATTCTGTTCGAGGGCCAGGGAGATGAAGCGCGTCAGTAGAGGATCGTCGAAGCCGGCCCACCAGGCAGTGAGGTCAGCCTTGCTCTGGACGTCTCTGTGGGCGATGGCCTCCTGACCGAGGAAGCGGGACGAGACGTCAATCTCGGGCGACCGTAGTCGGGACCGACGGCGCAGCCCGTCAATAGGCTGACACTCAGCAGGAGGGCCAGAGGAGCGGAGGTCGAGTGCGCATGGAGTCTCTTGAGGTTGAGTGTCAGTGGTGACTATAACCCATACTGGTCACTAGTTGTCAAGTTCAAGGATCTGAGGTATTGTTTTGCTCATGAGTGAAATCACATCTACTGCCCCCCAGTCGCGCGGCCCAGCCGACCACAATGTTCGGGAGCAAATCCTGGAGGCGGCCGGAGAGCACTTCAGCCATTACGGCTACGACAAGACCACGGTCTCCGACCTGGCCAAGGCGATCGGCTTCTCAAAGGCTTACATCTACAAGTTCTTCGATTCCAAGCAGGCCATCGGCGAGGCGATCTGCGCCAAGACCTTGAGTGCGCTGGTCGCGGCGGTCGAAGAGGCCGTGGCCGGCGCGAGCACGCCGACTGACAAATTCCGTCGCATGTTCAAGACCTTAACGGCGACCGGCGTGAGTCTGTTTTTCAACGATCGCAAGCTGCACGACATCGCCGCGCACGCCGCTGGGGAGGGGTGGCCGCCCGCCCGCGCCTACGCGGACCGCATCAGGCAGATGCTGATGGACGTGGTCCGCGAAGGTCGGGAGACCGGCGAGTTCGAGCGCAAAACGCCGCTGGACGAGACGGTGCATGCGATCTATCTGGTCGTGCACCCGTATGCGAATCCACTCCTGCTCCAGCACAACCTCGACCTCATCGAGGAGGCACCGGCGCAGCTATCGAACCTGGTGCTGCGCAGCCTGGCTCCCTAATTATTCGATGTGACTATTGACAATAATTAGTCACTAGTTGTAGGGTGGAAACCTTCAGGCACTCCAGGAGGTTTCCATGCTTCACCGTCGTAGTGTCGCGTTCGTTGCCATCCTCGGTTTGCTGCCCTTCGTCCTGGCAGCCTGCAGCGACGCAACTTCTTCAGCTGATCCGCGGACGCAGGCCCCGCTGGTGCAAGTAGGGACCGTCAAGATCTCTACCCGGGCGGAGCGTTCCTTCACCGGCATCGTCGCGGCCCGTGTGCAGAGTGACCTGGGGTTCCGCGTGCCCGGGAAGGTTCTGGAACGCCTGGTTGATACCGGGCAAACGGTCAAGCGCGGCCAGCCGCTCATGCGCATCGATCCCACGGACTTGAGGCTTGCCACGCGCGCGCAAGAGGAGGCGGTTGCCGCTGCCAGGGCGCGCGCGCGCCAGACGTCGGCCGACGAGGCGCGACACCGCGACCTGGTGTCCGCAGGGGCGGTTTCGGCATCGGCCTACGACAAGGTCAAGGCTGCCGCCGAGTCGGCACGAGCGGAGCTCAATGCGGCCCAAGCCCAGGCCGACGTTGCCCGCAACGAGACGGGCTACGCCGTCCTGCTCGCGGATGCAGACGGCGTGGTGGTCGAGACGCTGGCGGAGCCGGGGCAGGTCGTTGCTGCGGGTCAAGTCGTCGTGCGTGTGGCGCATGCCGGGCGCCGCGAGGCGGTCATCGAGCTTCCCGAAACATTGCGCCCTGCGATCGGATCCACTGGCCGTGCGACGTTGTACGGAAGCGGGCTGAATGGCTCTGCAAAACTTCGCCAGTTATCAGACGCGGCAAACCGTCAGACTCGAACGTTCGAGGCGCGCTACGTGCTGGAAGGCAGTCTGGCCGACGCGCCGCTGGGTTCCACCATCTCCATCCAGCTCTCGGACGGGCGAGCGCGACCCAGCACTGCAGGTGCCGATTGGCGCGATCAGCGATTCCGGCAAGGGTTCGGGCGTATGGCTGGTCGAAGGGGAAACGCCTCGAGTCACGTGGCGTGCCGTGCAAATTGCCCGCCTTAGCGACGAAGCGGCTTCGGTCGTCGGCAACCTCAAGGTGGGCGATCCCGTGGTTGCGCTCGGTGCGCATCTATTGCACGAAGGCGAGCACGTGCGACTAGGCGGCGAGGCGACGCCCGCGTGGACGCCAAAGGCGGGGCGGCGTCATGAGCGCCTTCAATCTCTCCGCCGTTGCCGTACGCGAGCGCTCCGTCACGTTGTTCCTGCTCGTCGCGATTTCCATCGCCGGCGTCGTGGCCTTCCTGACGCTGGGTCGCGCGGAAGACCCGGCTTTCACGATCAAGCAGATGACTGTCGTCACGGCTTGGCCCGGCGCTACGGCAAAGGAGATGGAAGAGCTGGTCGCCGAAAAGTTGGAGAAGCGGATGCAGGAACTCCGCTGGTATGACCGCACCGAGACGTTCACGCGCCCGGGCTTGGCGTTCACTACGGTGGTCCTGCGCGACAGTACCCCGCCCGCCGCGGTCCCCGACGAGTTCTATCAGGCGCGGAAGAAACTCGGCGACGAGGCCGCTCAGTTGCCGCGTGGCGTGATCGGTCCAATGGTGAACGACGAATATTCCGACGTGACCTTTGCGCTGTACGCGCTGAAGGCGAAGGGTGAGCCTCAACGGCACCTCGTCCGCGAAGCGGAGGTGTTGCGACAACGACTGCTTCACGTGCCGGGCGTCAAGAAGGTGAACATCATCGGCGAGCAGGCGGAGAGGATCTTCGTCGAGTTCTCCTATGACCGCCTCGCCACCTTGGGCGTCTCCCCGCGGGATATCTTCACCGCGCTCAACAGCCGGAACGTCATGACGCCCGGCGGATCGATCGAAGCCAAGGGGCCGCAAATCTTCCTCAGGCTGGACGGCGCTTTCGATGATCTGGATGGCATCCGCAATACGCCTATCGCTGCGCAAGGGCGCACGCTGAAGCTGTCCGACATCGCCGAAGTGAAGCGCGGCTACGAAGACCCGGCCACTTTCTTGATTCGCAACAACGGCGAGCCGACTTTGCTGCTTGGCGTGGTCATGCGTGAGGGGTGGAATGGCCTCGACCTCGGCAAGGCGCTGGCGGGAGAAGCGGCGGCGATCAACGCGGAAATGCCGCTTGGGATGAGCCTGTCCAAAATCACGGATCAGTCGGTCAATATCCGGGAGTCGGTCGACGAGTTCATGGTCAAGTTCTTCGTCGCTCTCGGCGTGGTCATGCTCGTGAGCTTTCTCAGCATGGGATGGCGCGTCGGCATCGTGGTCGCGGCGGCGGTTCCTCTGACCTTGGCGGCTGTGTTCATCGTCATGGCGGCCACCGGTAAGAACTTCGACCGGATTACGCTCGGGTCCTTGATATTGGCGCTGGGGCTGCTGGTCGACGACGCGATCATCGCCATCGAGACGATGGTCGTGAGGATGGAGGAAGGCTACGACCGCATCGGTGCAGCGGCCTATGCGTGGAGCCATACCGCCGCACCCATGCTCGCCGGGACCCTGGTGACCGCGATCGGCTTCATGCCGAACGGCTTCGCCCAGTCGACCGCCGGCGAGTACACCAGCAATATGTTCTGGATCGTCGGCATCGCGCTGATCGCATCCTGGGTCGTTGCCGTCGTGTTCACGCCCTACCTGGGAGTGAAGCTGCTCCCGGACATCAAGAAGCATGAGGGCGGGCAGCAGGCGATCTATGACACGCCGCGGTACAACCGCTTTCGGGAGCTTCTCGGTTTTGTGATTCGCCGCAAATGGCTGGTCGCGGGCAGTGTCGTTGGTCTGTTCCTTGTCGCGGTATTGGGCATGGGCGCTGGTGAAGAAGCAGTTCTTTCCGACTTCCGATCGACCGGAGGTGCTGGTCGAAGTGCAGATGCCGTATGGCACTTCCATCGAGCAGACGAGTGCCGCCAGCGCCAAGGTCGAGGCTTGGCTGGCCAAGCAGCCGGAGGCCAAGATCGTTACCGCCTACGTCGGACAAGGGGCACCGCGCTTCTACCTCGCCATGGCGCCCGAGCTACCCGATCCCTCGTTCGCGAAGATCGTCGTATTGACGCAGAGCGAAGAGGCGCGCGAAGCGCTCAAGTTCAGACTGCGACAGGCGTTGGCCGACGGTCTGGCGTCGGAGGCTCGGGTGCGGGTTACGCAACTGGTGTTCGGTCCGTATTCGCCCTTTCCCGTGGCTTTCCGTGTGATGGGGCCCGACCCCGGCAAGCTCCGCGACATTGCCGAGCAGGTGCGTGCCGTAATGCAGGCCAGTCCCCAGATGAGAACGGTCAATGCCGACTGGGGCGAACGCGTGCCTACGCTTCGCTTTTCGCTCGATCAAGACAGGCTCCAGAGCATCGGCTTGACGTCCAGCGATGTGGCCCAACAGCTTCAGTTCCTGTTGAGCGGCATCCCGATCACGGACGTGCGCGAAGACATCCGCTCGGTGCAGATCGCTGCGCGTTCTGCCGGAAACGCGCGGCTTGACCCGAGCAAGATCACCGATTTCACCCTGGTTGGAACGGCCGGTCAACGGATTCCCCTATCGCAGATCGGAACGGTGGAAATCCGCATGGAAGACCCGATCCTGCGTCGTCGCGATCGCACGCCGACGATCACTGTGCGGGGAGACATTGCCGAGGGCTTGGAGCCGCCGGACGTGTCCACCGCTGTGTGGAAAGAGCTACAGCCCGTCATCGCCAAACTGCCCTCGGGCTACCGAATCGAGGAGGGCGGTTCCATCGAGGAATCGGGCAAGGCAAATCGCGCCTTGGCGCCGCTGTTGCCGATCATGATCGTGCTTACGCTGATCACGATCATCTTGCAGGTCCGCTCGATTTCCCTGATGACGATGGTGTTCGCAACCGCACCGCTCGGCCTCATCGGCGTCATTCCGACCTTGCTGCTGTTCCATCAGCCGTTCGGCATCAACGCGCTGGTCGGGTTGGTCGCACTTTCCGGGATCCTGATGCGCAACACGCTCATCCTGATCGGGCAGATACGCACAAACGAGAAGGATGGACTAACGCCATTCGATGCCGTGGTCGAGGCCACCGTGCAGCGCTCCCGTCCGGTAATTCTGACCGCGCTCGCCGCCATGCTCGCGTTCATTCCACTAACCCATTCCGTCTTTTGGGGAACGCTGGCGTACACGTTGATCGGTGGAACTTTCGGCGGAACAGTGCTCACCCTCGTGTTCCTGCCGGCCTTGTATGCCATCTGGTTCAAGATCAAGCCAGTGGAGAAAGGCCGGCACACCGTTTCAGAGATTCGAACGGACCTCGTCGCAGCCTAGCAGAACAACTCGGCGCGCCGGACCCGCAGCGGATTGCCGGCGTGTCACCACTATTACTACGCTGCAGGGTACTCGGCATTGTTGGATACCTGAACCCGTGAAGAAATCGACCATGCCTGATTGCGAATATGGACTTGTCGCACCGGTGCCCGCTGGTTCAGTCTCTCCGTCAGCGTTGGCGGATAACGAATCTGTCTCGGGGATCGAGCGCAATAAGTCGACGATCCTCAGCGCCGTTGACGCGCGATTCGCCGGTCGCGACACCTTGTTGCAGGGACCGATCGCGGCGCGCCTCATCGGCCTGGCGTTTCCAATCCTGATCGTGCTTGCGGCGGCAGCAACGTCACCTGGGTTCGCTCCTCGCCTTCGATGAATCGCTTCATGCTGCCGCCTCGAAGAAACTCGTTGCTTTAGTGTAGGAAACTTCTTCGTTTAGGCAACCCCAGCGTTTTTACACGACCATCTCGGCCAGAAGCGGACATCCTGCGCATACCGCAAATAGACGTCGGCCCGCGATGGCCGTTCAATCCGAACTTGATCCCCCCACAAGAGGTGTCATCGCGCCCCTATCGACTGCTGCACCTGTTACCGCGGGAACGTGCGTTGCTCCGTGATGTCGTGCGACCCCAGTCAAAGCGACCGCCGGACAGCTCCACCATCGACCGGGATCGCGGCGCCGTTGATATAGCGCGCGAGCGGGGAAGCTAGAAATGCCACAAGATGGCCGATATCGTAGGGCTCACCGAAATAGCCGGCGGGAATGTTCTGCTTGATGTAGTCGGCCCGCGACTGTTCTGTCGGATGCAACTTCCGGATCTGTGCGGTATTGATCCGCCCGGGTGCGACGGTGCGCCGGACGCCGAGCCGGGAAAGTGTGCCCCAGGGGCTGGACCGTGTACGGCAAGCAGCAAAGGCAAGGAAGAAGGAACGGTTCACCGCGCTGCTCCACCATGTGTCAGTCGAACTACTCAAGGCTGCCTATTCCTGGCTCAAGCGGAATGCGGCGCCTGGGGTGGACGGGGTCACGTGGCAGGATTATGCGCAGGACCTCGAAGCCAACATCGTGGACTTGCATGCCCGCATTCATCGGGGCGCGTATCGAGCACTACCGTCGCGGCGGAAGTACATCGCCAAACCGGATGGGCGGCAACGCCCGCTCGGCATCGCTGCGCTGGAAGACAAAATCGCCCAGCGTGCGCTGGTGGAAGTGCTCAATGCAATCTACGAAGAAGACTTCCTGGGGTTCTCGTACGGGTACCGACCCGAGCGTAGCCAGCACGATGCGCTGGACGCGCTTGCGGCGGCAATCACTCGGACGAAGGTGAACTGGATTTTGGACGCCGACGTGAGCTCCTTTTTCGACTCGGTCAGCCACGATTGGCTGGTCCGATTTGTGGAGCATCGCGTTGGCGACCCGCGGGTGATCCGCTTGCTGCGCAAGTGGCTGCAAGCCGGGGTGATGGAGGATGGGGCAATCACGCCAACTGAGGCGGGTACGCCGCAAGGCGCAGTCGCCTCACCCTTGTTGGCAAACGTCTACCTCCATTACGTCTTCGACCTGTGGGCGGACCGGTGGCGTCAACACCACGCTCACGGCAGCGTCATCTTCGTGCGCTACGCCGATGATATTGTGTGCGGCTTTGAGCACGAGGCTGATGCCCGGCGCTTTCATGCAGCGCTGCAGCAGCGGATGGAGAAGTTCGCATTGTCGCTACATCCGGACAAGACGCGCCTGATCGAGTTCGGCCGCTTTGCGGCAACGAATCGAGCACGACGTGGCCTTGGCAAACCGGAGACGTTCACGTTCCTTGGTTTCGTTCACATCTGTGGCCGCTCTCGAACGGGCCTCTTCCAGCTCAAACGGAAGTCGCGCCGGGACCGGATGCGTGTCAAGCTGCGAGCCATCAAGGAAGAACTGCGGCGGCGCATGCATGAACCTATCCCGCAGCAGGGTCGATGGTTGGGTCAGGTGGTGCGCGGTTACTTCGCCTACCACGCGGTCCCCACCAACGTCGCGAGCCTGAGTGCGTTTCGGCACCATGTCGTGGACCTCTGGCGACGTACGCTTACGCGTCGCAGCCAAAAGGACCACACCACTTGGGATCGACTCGCTCGACTTGCGGCGGACTTCCTGCCTGTCCCGCGTATCCTTCATCCGTGGCCTGATGCTCGCTTCGCCGTCACTCACCCAAGGTGGGAGCCGAATGCCTAAATCGGGCCCGTTCGGATCTGTGCGGGGGGTGTGCAGTAATGCGCATCCCTACCGCGATGTCCGACGGGTGTCCGCTTTTCGGCATGCTCCGAACGAGGTGATCGGGTTGTACGTGCTGTACCGACGCTCGCAACCATGAAGGAGCAACCATGCGCCCACCCGGCCAAAGGGTCGGATGGGTCGCCTGGCTATGCCGCGGGCCTAGGGCCACAATTCGAGGATGTCGATCCAGCCACCTAACGAGTACCAACCGCTCCAGCCATTATTGGGTGCGGTTTGCCAATTGTGCCACACGGCACCGTCGCTGCCGCGCGCGAAGATCTCCAACCGACCATCGGCATTCTGTGAAACTTCGAGCCGGTCGATCCATCCGCCCAGTGAGTACCAGCCACTCCAGCCGTTGTTGGGTGCAGTCTGCCAGTTATGCCATACCGCACCGTCGCCACCGCGCGCGAAGATCTCTAACCTTCCGTCGGCGTTCTTACACATGTCTAACAGGTCAATCCACCCGCCTAACGAGTACCACCCGCTCCAGCCGTTGTTGGGTGCAGTCTGCCAGTTATGCCATACAGCACCATCGCCACCGCGCGCGAAGATCTCTAACCTTCCGTCAGCGTTCCTATCGTCGACGGCTAATAGGTCAATCCACCCACCCAATGAGTACCAACCGCTCCAGCCATTATTGGGTGCGGTTTGCCAATTGTGCCACACGGCACCGTCGCCGCCGCGTGCGAAGATCTCCAACCGACCATCGGCATTCTGTGAGACCTCGAGCCGGTCGATCCAACCGCCCAGGGAGTACCAGCCACTCCAGCCGTTGTTGGGTGCGGTCTGCCAGTTATGCCATACGGCACCATCACCACCGCGCGCGAAGATCTCTAACCTTCCGTCAGCATTGTTACGGATGTCTAACAGGTCAATCCACCCGCCTAACGAATACCAACCGCTCCAGCCCCCGCCGGGCGCAAGTTCCCAGTTGTGCCAAACGGCCCCGTCGCCACCGCGGGCAAAGATCTCTGTGCGGCCGTCAGCGTTCTTTGCAACTTCGATGATGTCGACCCAGCCGCCCAGCGAGTACCAGCCGCTCCAACCATTGTTCGGCGCCGTCTGCCAGTTGTGCCAAACGGCCCCGTCGCCACCGCGCGCAAAAATCTGCATCGAGCCGCGCTGCGGGCCGCCCGCCACGATCGTGGTTGGGATTCTCACCCAGGCCTCGTAGGTCATGTTCAACATCGACTGCTCATCGATGATCCCGATGGAATTCCACGTGAACATCGCATAGCAGAGGCCCGTTGGCATCCCGTTTGGCACATTGACGGTGACACCCTGCTGCCGGAATAGAGTGACTAATTCCGCTAAGGTCCCGTAACCGCAAAGGCTCGTACTGTGATCCTCCGGTTGGTTATGCGGGTAGTTGTACATCGCCCAACCGCTTGTCCCCGGCGTGACAATGCCATTGGCATTCGATTGGAAGCGCTCCGCTCCGACGCCGAGTTTCACCGGACCGTGGCTGTAGATTGCGCTCTGCAGAGTTGCAGCGTTGGTCTGGTCGACCAAGAAATGAGAGCCGTCATTGTATGTCTGGTTGTTGAGCTGGAAGCCATCCGTTTGCATCGTCGTCATAACGTCGGTGAGGTAAGCGCCATTTAGATAGCCATGCGCCGTTGCCCAGGCAACAACCGTCGCCTCCGGAATGAATGTCTGCGGCGCGGCGGCGGCCTTGGCGAAGGCTTCCTCGGCGGAAACGCAGTCACCGTAGATGTAGTTGTTCCAAGACGACAATTGAACAGGCCACATCAGGAAGCTCGGGGGGGCCGATATTTTCCGGTCCTTAAAAGGTGTCGCGCCTGCCAGCACACTCGGCGGTGTCGGTAGGGCTCCACGCTTAGGAATCAGGTTTGTATCTGGCATGGCGTCTTACTCCTTCTGCCAATGAGGCACATGAACAGCAGAACCTAAGCAAAATCGATCGAGGTGCGCCGTGCAGTATGCGTTGCTCTCGATCAATGTCTCTTGCCGGTACCAACCGAAACTCGTCACCAACCTTCGCGACGTCAGATTCGCGGATGTGCCGGACGGTGAATCTTTAGCACAGTCGACGATGACTTGTTAAAGTACCCAGGCGTCACCGACGTGGCCCCTATTCGACGGATCTCAATTCGGCGGGGGTGGCGTGCCGGGGGTTCCCACATTGCTCGCTCCGCCTTGTGAGCCGGCGCCAGCGCTGCCCGAAGGCGGGGGTGGCGTGCCGGGGGTTCCCACATTGCTCGCTCCGCCTTGTGAGCCGGCGCCAGCGCTGCCCGAAGGCGGGGGTGGCGTGCCGGGGGTTCCCACATTGCTCACTCCGCCTTGTGAGCCGGGTTTGTAGGGCGTTGCGTCGGCAAGTACATCTCTAGGGGTCGGGAAAGCTCCCCGCTTCGGATGCAGAGTGTTGTTCTCTTTTGTCGCTTTCGCCATCGCTCTCCTACCTTGGCGACGTCAGATTCGCGGATGTGCCGGACGGTGAATCTTTAGCACAGTCGACGATGACTTGTTAAAGTACCCAGGCGTCACCGACGTGGCCCCTATTCGACGGATCTCAATTCGGCGGGGGTGGCGTGCCGGGGGTTCCCACATTGCTCGCTCCGCCTTGTGAGCCGGCGCCAGCGCTGCCCGAAGGCGGGGGTGGCGTGCCGGGGGTTCCCACATTGCTCGCTCCGCCTTGTGAGCCGGCGCCAGCGCTGCCCGAAGGCGGGGGTGGCGTGCCGGGGGTTCCCACATTGCTCGCTCCGCCTTGTGAGCCGGCGCCAGCGCTGCCCGAAGGCGGGGGTGGCGTGCCGGGGGTTCCCACATTGCTCGCTCCGCCTTGTGAGCCGGCGCCAGCGCTGCCCGAAGGCGGGGGTGGCGTGCCGGGGGTTCCCACATTGCTCGCTCCGCCTTGTGAGCCGGCGCCAGCGCTGCCCGAAGGCGGGGGTGGCGTGCCGGGGGTTCCCACATTGCCGTCGCCTACTGGGGCGCTTTTTGCTGCACCTGCGTTAGCACTCATAGTTAAATTCCTTGTGGCCAGACCTGAAGGAATCCAGAAGTGCGTTTGGGCGTAGTATCCCTTGTCGCCTAGAGTAGCGCGGATCCCCGTCGGGTGTCAAGTTGTTTACAACAAGAATCTGTTTCTCAATGACCTTTTAGTCTCGCCCGCAAGACTTCGCTTGGAGACGAACGCAAGACCGCTATTCGCGATGCGGACCCAGGCGACGTCGATACTGAGCGTGCGATCAATGTCGACGATCACCAACGTCTCGGCAATCCTAGGCATGTACCTCGCTACTCCGCTGAAGAACCGGCCGGCCCATAGACGCACCAGATCTCGTTGGTGGATTGCCATAGCTGCACGACCCGGTCGAAACGACGGGCATCGGCAAATGTTGGGCGCATCGCCGAATGACTGGTGCTGGCCGAGGTTGTGTATTAACGGTCCCGTGGGTTTGCTTGAGCGATGAAGGCGTACCGGCCTTCGCAGGGGTCATGCCGGCCCCAACCGCGTCACGGAGTTCGTGATCGGCAGTTGTTCAGTTTTTTTGGCCGATGAGGCGGCGAGCGTCGGCGTATCAAGCGAAGTACGAGCCTATGCGGCCAAAGCGCTCATCGCGCGCATCATTGCGGCGATGCCCAGGATGCGCATGACGCGCTTCAGGTTATAGGCAAGGACGTGCAGACTCATCTCGCTGCGCACGCGCGCCAGCGTCTTGGTCAGGAAGTGGGTCCAACCCATCCAGTACTTGATCGTTCCGAACGGATGCTCGACGGTTTGTCGTCGCACGCGCATCATCTCCGGTTGCCGATCCAATCGCTGCTGCATCGCTTCGAGAACAGCCTCGTGCTTCCAGCGTCGGATTCGTCGGTATGGGCTGGGGGTGCAGCGCACTTTGATCGGGCAATGCGGGCACGCCGAGCTCCAGTAAACATCGAGCATCATCCCGGCTTCCATCGTGGTAAAGCGTTTGATCGCCCGCTGTCCGGCGGGACAGCGATATTCGTCGTCGCTGGCGATGTAGATGAAGTCCTGCTTGTCGAAGCGGCCATCGGCCAGGCTGTTCGAGGTCAGCGTCTTGGGCACGATGGGGGTGATCCCGGCCTGGTCACAGTCCAGTATCTGTTCGCCTTTGAAGTAACCGCGGTCAGCCACGACCGTCAGATCGTCGCTGCCAGTGGCCGCGCGCGCCTGTTCGGCCATCGGCGCCAGCTGGTTGCGATCGACACCGTCGGTGATGACCTCGTGCGCGACGATCAGATGGTGCTTGGCATCGACTGCTATTTGCACGTTGTAGCCGACGATGCCACCGTCGCGACTCTTCATTGAGCGCGCATCGGGATCGGTCAGCGATAGCTGTTGATCGGGGCTGGCGAGCATTTGCGCTTCGAGCATCTTGAGCCGCTGCATCTGCTCCTTCAGCGCCGTAATCTTGTCGCGCAGGTGACCCTTCTTCAGCTCGGCCACGTCCGGTTCGGCCCGGTCGGCCGTGTCCATCGCCGCCAGATAGCGCGCGATGCTCTCTTCGATCTGTGCCATCCGCCGCTGCATCTTGGCCGGGGTGAAGTTCTTATCGCGGTTGTTCACCGCCTTGAACTTGCTGCCGTCGATGGCCACGATCGCGTCGGCGAACAGATTGAGCCGCTGGCACAGCACCACGAACTGGCGGCATACCTTGCGCATCGCCCGCCCATTGTCCTTGCGGAAGTTGGCAATGGTCTTGAAGTCCGGCATCAGCCGTCCAGTCAGCCACATCAGTTCGACGTTGCGTTGCGCCTCTCGCTCTAGGCGGCGGCTGGACTGGATGCGATTCAGGTAGCCGTAGATGTAGAGTTTCAGCAGCACCGCCGCGTGGTACGCCGGGCGGCCGGTCGCCGCCGGGTCAACGCCGTCGAATCCGAGTTGCCCCAGTTCAAGCCCATCGACGAAGACCTCGACCACGCGAACCGGATTCTCCGCCTCAACGTAGTCCTCCAGACACGCAGGCAGCAACGTCACCTGGGTTCGGTCCTCGCCTTCGATGAATCGCTTCATGCCGCCACCCAAAGAAACCCGATGCTTCAGTCTAGGAAATTCTTCCGATTTGGCAACCTCCACGTTTTTACACAACCTCGGCCGGTCAGAGACACACGCCGTGCCGATCTCAACGACCGCTGCCGCGGCATTGCTGTCGTTGTCAGCGCGAAGCTCAACGGCAGAAAGGGTTCGGCAACAGTCTGTCACTCGCGCCGACAGCAGAGACTGACCGAAACGTCTGCTAACGGGAATCGTCATAGGCGGGAGTGAGCCAAGAATCGACATTGGCGAGAGATGAGATCAATCGGCGGACCGAAGTAGTTCGACCCTCGCTCGGCACCCCGACACCGGCGATGGCGCGGTTGTCAAAGTTCGTTCTGTCCACGCGGCTCACTCGAGCCGGGATTCTGCGAGGAGAAACAATGCGTGCTGGCTGTCAGTCTCGTCGTGTCGTTGGAGCACGTCAAAACGCTCCGCGCGCTTGCCCAATGCACGCTCCGGGCACAGGCTGTCGAGCAGCGTGTGGAGCTTTTCGCGTGCGTCCTGCTTCGCGGTAGCGATCTCGGCCGGCTCGTTCGGCAGGTCCCAATCGTTGAACTGCAGTGGGCGCAGGTCAACGACGAGCGCAGTCACTTTGCGCAAGGATTGTTTGAGCGCTTTCAATCCTGCTTGTAGCACTACCGCGCCCGCCCCCTTCGGCGCAGCGGGGTTACGCTCCCAGACGCAAAGAAAAGCGACACCGGTGTCGAGCCCCATCCCAAACCGATCTGGAAACTGATCGAGGAGTGCGCGAACCAGCATGATGTCGCTATCGGATACCTCGTCGGCGGTCGAGAGAAAGTCGTAGGCGCCGCAGAATCTGGGCGGGACATAAACCATCCCGGAGGCAACCGCCATTCGTTCCCCATTCGCGCCGCCAAGCGTGGCACGCCACGCGTGCGGGTATACCGCGGCCGGGCGCTCGACTTCTTTGCGTTGTACTTCGAGGGTGACGGCTCCCAGCGGTGTAGGAACCGTGCGGGTGCGCACTGAATGGTTATCGTCCGTCCCAATCGGGTAATCGAGGTTGTAGTACCACCCGTTCTCGCGGGCCGTGGCAAAGAAGTCGAACAACGGCCGGGCGGCATGGCGCGCACGAATCTCCGGCCACAGCAATGCGGCAAGCAACCGCACTTGGGATGGAAGCAGGACCCATTGGCAGAACTCGTTGCGCGCCACACCGCAGCTTTCCATGAGCGCGAACCGCGCACGCTGCTTTGGACCTTCCATGGCAGGGTAGTTGCAAATGTCCGCTCGCAAAACGGTTCGTAGCGAGGGAATGAACACGTGCAGCAGCGCAAGCGTGTCGATATTGGTCGGGAGCCCGTTCAAGAAAACGGTGGTCCCCAGCAGCTCGCCGAATTGCGATTTGCTGAGTTGGCAGAAAGGGGGCCGGCCGAGGAGTTTCTGCGTGCCGTCGAACCGCTGATCGCGAAGAGCCGTGGCTGGGAGCGCCAGCATTTCGGCGATAAAGCTGCGGATCGACGGCGGCCCCTCGTATTCGGTCGGCGCATTGGCATAGCGCTGGTAGATGGCGTCGCTTTGCCAGCGCTCGGTCAAATGGATACGCACCTCGTCAATCAGCGCGGCGCTCACTTGTGGCATCTGGTGTCTCCGTAGGCTCCGTATCAACACGCCGAAAACTCGGGATTGACCATAGCCTATAGGGTACATTTTCTCCCCTTGCAACTCGTGTGGTTGCAAAGGGTTTGCGTTTTTTTGATCATACGCGCTCGAGTGCTGAAGTCCGGCGGTCGCCTCGCACTCGCCGATATCGTTACCGAAGTGCAGCTGCCGGACGGAATCGTCTGCGACTCGACGCATGTCCCAGCGGATCGACGTGACCGACCTGTTTGCACAATCGATCTGCACTTTGGCTACTTGATGAGCGCGCGAGCCGACGCGCTGGTCGAGACACTCGGTGCCGACGACTATGGCCGCGTGAAGGGGCGGCAAGCAATGCTCGCCGGCGTCGACTGGCGCGGGCTGAAGCGAGCGATCTTCGCGGCGAGGGCGCCGACGATCCGATCGGCGTAATGAGAGGCTGAGCGATTAGGCGCCAGGGATCGTCGTCGTCGACATCGACGGCACGCTCGCCGCCGGTTGGGGGAATAACAAGCGGGCGCTTCGAGTTTCCGAATTCATCGCGTGAGAATAGGGTGAATCGGCCCGCCCGGTGGCGAACGCCCCACCGAGGCACACGAAATCCTTGCCGGACTTTTGCCGAAGTCAGTTATGCACTGTTGTGCACGGTCATGCAGTTTGCAACGGACGTGACCGCAAAAAACAATCATAATGTCAATCACTTACGCCCTTGAATACCATGCTACGAACCAGGGGGTCGTGGGTTCGAATCCTGCCGGGCGCGCCAAAATTCAAGGGCTTGGAACCGAAAACCAGGTCCTCGTCTCCTCTGTCGGACCCTTGTGGGACCTTTTATCCACCGGTCCCTGCCCGCAAGATTGAATTCAAGGACCTGGGGAGCAAAACCAGATCTTCCTTTCCTGCCGTGGGACTCTGTGGGACCTCCCATCCCCGTGTGCCGCTCCGGTCGAGCAGTAGATTCGCCTGCTTCAGCAGGTGACCAATATCGGCACTCGCGTAATGAGCGGCCATTGAATGATTGGCATGGCCAACGAGTGCTTCACGATCTTCGGCGGAACACCTGCCGCTCGCAATCGACACTCGCGAAGTCGGTTATGGGAGGTCTGCATCATGAGTATCCGCTTGCAGGGGCGACCGCGGGTGCGTGATAGTTCGCCAACGGGGTGGGTACTGCGGCAGCGCGATCATTTGCGGAGGACAAGCCCCCAGGCGCGTCGCTTCGCGCGTGTGCCGACTGACGGTTGGCGATCGCGTTGTCCAAGTTCCGCCATCCGTTGCACAATGGCGGCTGGCGCCGGCGAGGTGGCGCGAGGAGCGACGCACCGTGGTGCGCGAGGAGGCGGCGCTGGAAACCTGCCAGGGACGGGCGTCGCGGAGCGGCCAGCTCGTGTTGTCCCGGCTGACCAAGCGCTACCCGAACCAGATCGCGGTGGACGCGCTCGACCTCGAGGTGAAGGCCGGAGAGTTCCTCACGCTGCTCGGACCGTCCGGCTCGGGCAAGACCACCACCCTCATGATGGTCGCCGGATTCACGTCGCCGTCCGACGGCGACATCAGGCTCAACGGCCGCTCGATTGCCACCCTCGCCCCCGAACGGCGCAACATCGGCGTCGTGTTCCAGAACTACGCGCTGTTTCCGCACATGAATGTAGCCCAGAACGTCGGCTTTCCGCTGAAGATGCGGGGGCGGCCACGCGCCGTCATCGAGGAGAAGGTACGCGGCGCGTTACGCCTCGTGCGGCTCGACGGTTTCGAAGCGCGCCTGCCGAAGCAGCTCTCGGGTGGACAGCAGCAGCGCGTGGCGTTCGCGCGCGCGCTCGTGTTCGACCCCGACCTGCTGCTCATGGACGAGCCGCTCGGCGCGCTCGACAAGAACCTGCGCGAGCAGATGAAATTGGAGCTGAAGCGCATCCACGCGCAGCTCGGCGTAACGGTGCTCTACGTCACCCACGACCAGGAGGAGGCGCTCACGATGTCCGATCGCGTCGCGCTGATGAACGATGGCGTGATCGCGCAGCTCGGCACCGCGCGTGACCTCTACGAGAAGCCCACGACACGGTTCGTTGCCGAGTTCATCGGCGAATCGAACGTGATCGAGGGCACAATGGAGACGGCAGCAATCTTCGTCTCGGCCAGCGAGCTGCGCTTCACGGTAACCGGCAGCGCGAATGCCGCCGCGGGCGAGCGCGCCATCCTGGTGGTGCGACCCGAGAAGCTCGCACTGACCCGACAGAGCCCGGACGATTTCCGTTTCCGCGGCCAGATAAGAGAACGCGTGTATGTCGGCGATTTCACGCGCTACCGTGTGGAAGTGGGCGAGCATCTCGTACTCACGGTCAAGATCCAGAACAATCGGAGCGCCGCCATCGCGGGAGAAGGGGAGGCGGTCGAGCTTTTCCTCGATCCCGCCGACGCGCGGCTTTTGCAGGGGTGAACACACGGAGGCAACAATGAAGAGACGCGAGGTCTTGAAGAGCGCTGGGATCGTAACCGCGGCGGCGTTGACGGGTCCGTTCTTCCACATCCGGCCGGCGCGCGCCGATAAGGGCGAGCTCGTCGTGGTGAGCTGGGGCGGCGATTACGACACGTCGTTGCGCGAGCACGTCGTCGCCGCATTCGAGAAGTCGACAGGTTATACGGTGAAGCTCGATGCGCCGCCGGAAACGGCGAAGGTCAAGGCGATGGTCCAAAGCGGCAACGTGAGCTGGGACGTGGTCATGACCGACGCACCGGCCGTGCAGGCGATGCTCAAGGACAGCCTGCTCGAACCCATCGACTATGCGGCCGTGGATAAGGCCAAGCTCGCCAAGATCCCGAAGGAGCTGCAGCAGCAATATTCTCTCGGGCAGAGGATCTACTCGTTCAACATCGTCTACAACAGCAAGCTGATGCCGAAGGCGAAGCACACCAGCAATTGGGCGGAGGTGTGGGACGCCAAGAACTTTCCGGGTGGGCGCACGTTCAACTTCCAGGGTGGCATCGCGCCGCAGCTCGAAGCGGCGCTTCTCGCCGACGGCGTGCCAATGGACAAGCTCTACCCGCTCGACGTCGCGCGTGCGTGGAAGATGATGGACAAGCTGCGTCCGCTGGTCGCCAAGTGGTACACATCTCATGCGCAGGCGATCCAACTCCTCAGCGCCGGCGAAGTGGTGGTTGGCAACACCATCGGCTCGCGTGGCATCGCCGCGAAGAAGCAGGGGGCGCCCATCGACGTCGACTATAACCAGGGCAAGCTCGCCTCCGACAACTGGTGCCTGGTGAAGGGCGTGCGTGACAAGAAGGTCGCAATGGAATTCATCAACACCGCGCTCGATCCGAAGTTGCAAGCATTGATCGCACAAAAGGTTCCCTACGGACCGAGCAACAGCGGCGCGTTCGAGTTCCTGTCGGCGGCCGAAGCGGCTGACCTGGCGACGTCGCCAGAAAACATCAAGAACCAATTCTGGTGGAACACGGATTGGTGGAGCACGCCGGGCCCCGACGGCAAGACGCCGCGCGAAAGCCAGGGTGAGCGCTTCGCGAAATGGATGGTGCTGAACTGAGCGCGCGCTGCGTACCGTGGTGAAGAGGTCGTAGACCGATGCAGCAGTCAGTTCGGTTCTGGCGGTCGCGGGAAGGCGCGCTCATCCTTCCCGCGCTCGTGTTCTACCTGCTCGTCTACGTCTACCCGCTCTTGAAAATGGCCGGGTGGAGCTTTTTCGATCAGGGCTTCACCCTCAAATTCTGGCGCGAACTGGCGGGCGAGCCCGCGTATTTCAAAGCGCTCTCCAACACGCTCGAGATCAGCGTGCTGGTGACGGTCATTACGCTGCTGCTGAGCTACCCGCTCGCGTACCTGATGACCACCACGACGCCGCGCGCGCGCCGGGTGCTGACGGTGCTGCTGCTGATCCCCTTCTGGACCAGCGTGCTCGTGCGCACGTTCGCGTGGCTCGTCATCCTGGGCAGAAACGGGCTCGTGAACAACGTGCTCCTCGCGCTCGGGCTCGTGGGAGAGCCGCAGAAGCTGCTCTTCAACATGTTCGGCGTGCAGGTGGGCATGGTGCAGGTGCTGCTGCCATTCATGGTGTTTCCGCTCTATGCCGTCATGTCGCGCATCGATCTCAATGTCATTCGCGTGGCGCGAAGCCTGGGCGCGCGGCCGCACCGGGTGTTCCTGCACGTGTTCCTTCCGCTCTCGCTCCCTGGCGTCGCTGCGGGATGCGTCATCGTGTTCCTGCTCGCGGTGGGCTTCTACGTGACACCGGCGCTCCTCGGGGGGCCGGGCCAGATCACGCTGGCCACGATGATCGACATGATGATCACCACGTTCCTGAACTTTGGTTTTGCCGCGACGCTCGGCCTCCTGCTCCTCGCCGTCGTGGCCGGAATCTTCGCCGGCGTGAGCGCGCTCCTGGGACTGAACAGGATCGTCGGCGGCGGGGCGGGCACGTGACCGGCGGCCGCATGGCGCTGTGGGCGCTCGCCTCTCTACTGATGGTCTTTCTGGTTGCGCCGATCCTGATCATCATCATCACGTCCTTCAACGGCACTCCGTACATGGAGTTTCCGCCGAAGAGTTTTTCCCTGCGCTGGTATACCAATTTCTTCACGTCGCCGCAGTGGTATCAGACGGCGGTCACGAGCTTCAAAGTGGCGTTGCCGACGATGATCGTTGCGACGGTGCTTGGCACGTCGGCAGCCATCGGCATCGTGCGCGGCAGCTTTCGGGGGCGCCGTGCACTGGAGGCGTTCTTCGTGTCGCCGATGGTGGTGCCGATCGTGGTGATCGCGCTCGGCTTCTATTTCCTGTTCTCGAGCTACAAGCTGCTCGATACGCCGCTCGCGCTCTTTCTCGGCCATACCGTGATCGCCACGCCGCTCGTGATCGTGATGGTACGGGCCGCGCTGCAGACCACCAATCCGGCGATGGAATTCGCCGCGCGCAGCCTTGGGGCGGGCTTCTGGCGAGCGTTGTGGTACGTCACACTGCCGTCGGTGCGCGCCGCGATCGGATCGGCCGCGGCCTTCGCGTTCCTTATCTCCTTCGACGACGTGGTGATCGCCATCTTCGTCGCCGGGCCCAATTCGACGACGCTTCCCAAGCGCATGTGGGAAACGATCCGTTTCGAGATCGACCCCACGCTCACGGCCATTGCATCGCTGCTCACGGTCGTCGCCGTGGTGGTGCTCGTAACCAGTGAGCTCCTGCGGCGCTCCGATCCCGCCGAACGTGCCGAATGACTCGAAAGACGCCATGGATGCGCTGATCACCGACACTCTGGTCATCACCTGCGACGCGTCCCGGCGCGTCATCGAGCATGGGGCCGTCGCCGTCCGCGGCGACCGTATCGCCGCCGTGGGACCTTCGTCCGATCTGGAGCAGAAGTACGCCGAGCTGCCGCGCATTTCCGGCCGCGGGCTCGCCACGCTTCCCGGGTTCATCAATGCGCACACGCATACCGCGCTCACCGTGCTGCGCGGTTCGATCGAGGACTTCGACGGCGACGTGATCTACGGCTACATGTCGCCGGTGTCGTACACGATGACCGGCGAAGAGCGGGCGGTGATGGTGCAGATGGGATGCCTCGAGGCGCTGCGCTCGGGTTGTGCGACGCTCGTCGATCCGTTTCGCCACGTGCCGACGTACGGCAAACAGATGGCGGCGACCGGCATGCGCCTCTGGCTGTCCGAGAACTGCGCCGACATCAACACGCTGAACATCCGCAAGGGTGACTATAGCGAGGACCGGGCGTTCGGGCAGGTGTTCCTCGACCGCACCATCGAGATGATCGAGACGCTTCACGACACGCACGCCGGGCGCGTGAAGTGCCAGATCGCCGCGCATGCACCGGACAACTGCTCGCCGTGGATGCTGGATCAGTTGCACACACTTGCTCAGCGTTACAGGCTCACCCGCACCGTGCATTTGGCGCAGAGCGTTCAGGAAGTGAAGGTGGTGCGGGAAGCGCGCGGCGGCCGGACGCCCGCCGAGTACCTTGAAGGCGAAGGCTGGCTCGGACCCGACCTGGTAGGCGCCCACTGGACGTTTTGCACCGAAAAGGACATCGAGCTGCTCGCGCGTCGCGGCGTTCAGATGGTGCACTGCCCGGCCAATTCGTCGCGGCGCGGGCCGCATCGCGTGTTGATCGGGCGCATCCAGGATGCCGGCATCAACATCGCGCTCGGCACCGACAACATGACCGAGGACATGTTCCATGCGATGAAGATCGGACTGATCCTTGCTCGGGGCGGTCGCGGCCGCGAGCGTGAGGGCGGCTGTGATCCGCTTCCGCAAGCGCTTCTCGACGGCATCACGGTGAACGCTGCGCGGTCGGTGGGCGCGGAAGACGCCATCGGGTCGATCGAAGCCGGGAAGAAGGCGGACCTCACGCTGATCGACCTCGACGTGCCGGCAATGCGGCCGTTGATCAATCCGGTAGCGACGCTGGTCCATTATGGGCACCCGGGCATCGTACACAGCGTGATGGTCGACGGCACCTTCCTCCTGCGCGAACGCAACGTGCTCGCTTTCGACGAGCGCGCATTGCTGCGTGAGGCCCAGGCGGTGACGCAAGCGGTATGGACGCGCATGCTCGCCGCCAATCCCGACATTCCGCCGCCTACCGGCGGCCTCGCGTGGCTCGACGCGTGACTTCTTCTACCTAGATGACAAGGACGGATGCGCCATGACTTTCTCGATCGCCGGACTCTGCCGCCGCACCGGACAGTTCGGCTGCGCGCTCACCACTTCCAGCATGGCCGCGGGCGCCCGTGCACCTTTCGTTGCGCCGGGCATCGGCGTTGTGCTGTCGCAGGCACGGTCCGACCCGCGTCTTGGCGTGATCGGCCTGCGCTCGCTCGAAGACGGCCGTTCGGCCACCGAAGCACTGGCGGACATGGTGGCGTCCACGCCGCATACGCGCTGGCGCCAGCTTGCCGTGCTAGACCGCCAAGGCGGCGTCGCGTCCTTCACCGGTGAGATGTGCACGCAGGAGAAAGGCGAGGCGCATGACGATGGCGCCGTTGCCATCGGCAACGGGCTTGCGAGCGCTGAGGTCCCCGCGGCGATGCTGCGCGGGTTCGCGGCGGCGCCGGGCAAGGATCTCGCCGAGCGCCTGGTCATGGCGCTCGAGTATGGACTCGAGGCCGGCGGCGAGGCCTTTCCGCTGCGTTCGGCGTCGTTGCATGTCGCTTACGTCGGCGTGCCGTTCCCGCCGGTGAATCTGCGCGTGGACTTCAACGACGCGCCTGTCGCCGAACTTCGGCGCCTCAACGGCCTGTGGGCGCCGATGATCCCTGGCTACGTGATGCGCTGCCTCGACCCCGACAACTCACCGCCGGCAGCGGAGATCGAGGGGCATTTGTCGAAGTAAGCGCGGCGTCGCGCATCCCGACAACATTACGCCGACCGCCGCGGGGCGCGACCGCAATCACTCGCCCAGCGGCTCGCCGGCGCCGGTGCGCTCGACGATCAGCCGGTAGTGTTCCGGCCGCCGGTGCTTGGCGAAGTTGAAAACGTGCTCGCGGAAGGTGTCGCCCAGCGCGAGGTCGCAGTTGACCGCGATCACTTCGTCGTCCTCGGTCATGCTCTGCGCGGCGATCTCGCCGGAGGGCGCTACGATGCACGAGCCGCCGATCATGTGAAAGCCGTCCTCGGCGCCGCACTTGGCCGCGGCGCCGACCCACAGCGCGTTCTCGTGCGCGTGCGCCTGCAGCAGCAAGAGATGCGTGAACATGCGCAGGTGCGGCGGTTCGGGCCAGTGGATGTTGAGCGACGGCGTGTTGAACCCCAGCACCACGAGCTCGGCGCCCTGAAGGCCCATCACGCGAAAGGGCTCGGGCCAGCGGCGGTCGTTGCAGATGCACATGCCGATCTTTGCGCCCATCGTCTGCCAGACCTTGAAGCCTTCGTTGCCCACGTCGAAGTAGCGCTTCTCGAGATGCTGGAACGGCGCGGCCGGCTTGTGGTCGGCATGGCCCGGCAGATGGATCTTGCGATAGCGGCCGACAAGGCTGCCCTCGCGGTCGACGAGGAGCGACGTGTTGAACCGATGGCCGTCGGAAGTCAGCTCCGCGTAGCCCAGATAGAACCCGACGCCGAGTTCCTTCGCCTCGTCGAAGAGCGGCTTCGTGGCCGCGTTGGGCATGTCGCGCTCGAAGAAGCGGTCGATCTCCTCCTGCGAGGTCATCCAGTAGCGCGGAAAGAACGTGGTCAGCGCGAGCTCGGGAAAGACGACGAACTCGCCACCGCGGCCTTTCGCTTCACGCAGCATGGCGAGCAGGCGTTGGACGACCCTCTCGCGGGTGTCGGCAAGGTGGACGGGACCCATCTGGGCCACGGCGAGATTGAGCTTGCGCGTCATGACGGCTTCCTCAGTTGACCTCAGTTGACCTCAGTTGACCAGGGACTTGAACAGACGCATCGCCGTCGTCGGCGCCGGCCGCCGTTCAACGGGTCCCGGTGCGCCGCGTGAGATGAATTCCCCGGAGCCGCGCTCGACGTGCAGCGCGCCCGCCGCGATGACCACGCGACCGCGGCTAAGGACGGTCTCCGGCCAACCTTGGAGCGTGCGGCCTTCGTAGGGGGTGTAGCCCACGTTGTCGTGGAGCATCGACCACGTGATCTCGACCTTAGCTTCGGGATTCCAGAGCGCGACATCGGCGTCGGCGCCGACCGCGAGCGTGCCCTTGCGCGCCAGTAGCCCGTACATCTGCGCGTGATTGGTCGACGTGAGGGCGACGAACTCGTTGAGGCTGAGGCGTCCTTTGCCTACGCCTTCGGAAAAGAGCAGCGGCATGCGCAGTTCGATGCCGGGCACGCCGTTCGCCATGTCCTTGAACGTCGTCGCGTCGCCTTTCGGCAGCTTGCCTGACGTGTCGTAGCGGTACGGCGCGTGATCGGAGGAAAACACCTGAAACGTGCCGTTCGCGAGCCCTTCCCAGATCGCTTGCTGCGAGGCGGCATCGCGCGGCGGCGGACTGCAGCAGAACATCGCGCCTTCGAGTCCGGGCCGGTCGACGTCGGCGGCAGTGAGAAACAGGTATTGCGGGCACGTCTCCGCATACACTTGGGCACCGAGCGACTGCGCAGCGCGGATCGCGCGCGCCGCCTCGATACCCGACACGTGCACGATGAGCAGAGGCACGTCGACGAGCCGCGACAACGCGATCGCGCGCTGGGCAGCTTCGGCTTCCGCCAGCGGATCGTGGCTAACCACGTGGAAGCGCGGTGCGACGTGTCCGCGCTCCAGCAGGCGCTTCGCGATCCAGCGGATCATGTCGTTATTCTCGGCATGCACCATTACCAGCGCACCCTCGCGATCGGCAAGCGACAGCACATCGAGCAGCTGGTAGTCGTCGAGCCTGAGGCGGTCGTAGGTCATGTAGACCTTGAACGACGTCATGCCGCGGCGGATCAGCGCCGGCAGGTGTTCGTTCATCGTCTGCTGGTTCGGGTCCGAGACGATGAGATGGAACCCGTAGTCGATCACCGCCTTCTCGCGCGCACGTCGCTCGTAGTCGGCCACGATGTCGAGCAGCGAGTCCCCGCGATGCTGACACGCGAACGGCAGGATCGTCGTCGTGCCGCCAAATGCGGCGGAAACCGTGGCCGAGTAGAAATCATCCGCACACATCATGCCCATGCTCGAAAGCTGCTCGACGTGGCAGTGGCTGTCGATGCCTCCCGGCATGACTAGGCGGCTCGAAGCGTCGATGTCGCGCGTGCCCGCGGAAAGCTTCTCGGCGACGGCGACGATGCGCCCGCCAGTGATGCCCAGGTCGCCCCGCGAAGTTTCGGTGGCGGTGACCAGCGTCCCGTTGCGGACGGTGAGATCGAACGAGGGCACTACGTCTCTCCTTCGGCCAGCAGTGCATGCAGCGTGGTTGCGCGTGTCGCGGCGACGAGGCAGCCCTCGAGCCCCCGCTCGAACAGCGCGCGCGGCAGGTCACGGCCGATGAACACCAGCGCGCTGGTTCGCGATTCATCGTCCCGCCACCGTGCACCCGACGCCACGTCCATCAGCGTTTGCACGCCCTGGAAGATCACGCGCTCGTCGCGGCCCGCGACGTCGAGCACGCCTTTGTAGCGCAGCATGTCCGAGCCGTAGAGGTCCACCATCGATGCGAGAAAGTCGTCGAGGCGCGCGAGATCGAAGGGCTTCGTCGCACGGAAGGCGAAAGTCCCGATGCAATCGCCGTGCCGCGGCTCGCTTGGGACGCGACGGAAGCCCATCGGCGGGACCGGCACGTCGAACAGTTCGGCGATCGGCGTCGCACCGAAGTGCACGGGACGGATCGGCGCGTATGTGTTCATGCTTGCGAGCCGCGTCGTGAGGCGGGCTGTCACGTCTCCAGGCACGAGATCGGTCTTGGAAAGGAGAATACGATCGGCGAAGCCGACCTGCGCCTGCGCCTCTGCAAACTCGTCCAGCGTGCGCTCGCCGTGCTTTGCGTCGACGATGGTGATCACCGCATCAAGCCGATAGCAGCCGTGGAGGGGGCCTTGGCGCGCGAGCGTGCGCATCACTGGACCGGGGTCGGCGAGGCCCGTCGTTTCTATCACGACGCGGTCCAAACCCATACGGCCGCGCTCACCCTGTAAGTCACCGAGGACGCGCACGAGATCGCCGCGCACGCTGCAGCAGATGCAGCCATTGGCGAGCTCGATGATCCGCTCGGCGCCGGCGACGCTCCGGATCAGCTCGCGATCGATGCCGATCTCGCCGTATTCGTTCTCGATCACGGCGATACGCTGCCCATGGGCCTCGCTCAGGATACGCCGCAGCAGAGTGGTCTTGCCGCTGCCGAGAAAGCCGGTGAGCACCGTCACCGGGACGGCGACCGACGTTGCCTCCGCCGTCACGCGGCGTTCCAGCCGAGGAGGAGCCGGCCCATTGCCATCGCGACGCCGGCTTGGCACGGCTCCACGACGGGAACGCCGACCGCATCCTGCAGACACTGTCGCAGCGATGCCATTCCGGCGCAGCCCATGACCAGCACGTCGGCACCATGCGCATCGCGCAGCGTTCTGCCGACCTCCGCCATGCGGGCGAGGGCACGCTCCCGATCGTTGAGCTCGGCCACGCCGAGGCCAACCGCCAATTCGCCAGCTATGCGATCCATCACGCCCATCGCGCCGTAGTAGCGAAGATGCCGTGGGATCGAGGTCGCGAGGATTGCGATGACACCGACCCGCTGCCCCATCGTCAGCGCGGTGAGGACGCCGGCTTCACTGATGCCGATGACAGGTTTCTTCGTGATCTCGCGCAGCACATGAAGGCCGGGATCGCTGAAACACGCGATGACGAAAGCACCGGCATTCGCGTCGAGCGACGCGACCTTGCGCATGAGCGGCGGAATCGCTATCTCGACGTCCTGCTGGGACTGGATGCCGGGCGGTCCGTCGGCGAGCGTGTGGCACTCGATGCGCGGCCCTTGGGCGAGGCGCAGTGGCTCGACGGCTTCGTCCATCCCCCGCGTGACCGACTCGAGGGAGTTCGGGTTGACCACATGGATTGTTGCGCTTATCACCGCGTGATTCTAGCCCAATGACGGATAGGAAATTCAATCGCGCGAGCTTGATCGTGGTCCGGCCGGTGTGCGGTCAAGTGTGAATTTTCGGCGCCGACCGCCGGCGATGCGTAACACCGTCGGTGTGCCGCTCCGGTTGAGAAGCAGATTACCCTGACTTCACGAGCTCTGCTACGAGTCGCTCACGAAATTCATATTGTTGACGATCCAGACGAATTCCTTCGACTTCCCGACGCGGCAAGAGGATGACGGAGCGCAATCGACTTGACATCGACTGCGCAACGATTTGCCAATGGCGGCTGCGTACAGCGCACGCGACAGCCGGCCCGCGGAACTCTGTAGCCTATGCACGGACCTGTGCAAAGCATGCGGCGCGTAGTGTGCTCGGCTTGAGGATCCGCGTTGCCAGGGTTGTGCGCCGGCGTGCCGCCGTTGCCCAGAGGAATGTCGCCGGAGGACGAACTTGCCTTAATATTTGCACCTCGAGATTCGACGCTTACTCAGCAGTCGGCAATATAGGCGACAGATGGATGACGGAAGAATGAGCGGACAAGGTCGGGCATTTGCTGCAGCTTTGCGAGTTGGTCCTCAATCTTGTCGCGCAATTTCTCGCCCGCCAGCAGTGGCCGTCGTGCCGTACCGGTGCGTTTGACATGACTCCACACCAATTCGTCGGGATTCAGGTCTGGCGCATAGCCAGGCAGGAAATGCAGGGTCAGCATGCCGTTGGTGCTGGCAACGTAATCGCGCACGATCACTTTCTTGTGTGCCGGCAGGCTGTCGATCACCAGGTGCAGCGGCTTGCGGCGATACTTCATCATTTGCCGCAGCAACTCGATAAACAACTCGGCGTTGAGCGCACCTTCGTAGGTGCGAAACCAGAACGCACCCTTCGCATTGACCGCCGAAGCGGCGCTGAAGGATTGCCGCTGCCCGGGGCGCAGCACCACCGGGGTTTGGCCTCGCACGCCCCAGGTTTTGCCATGGACCGTATCGGCCCGGAAGCCAGACTCGTCCCAGAAGAAGATTTCGGCGCCTTGAGACTGGGCTTGTTTGGCTATGGCTGGATAGGTTTCCCGTTGCCACCGCTCGATGGCTTCCGGATCGCGCTGATAGGCGCGCTGCAACGGCTTCTGTGGTGTCAGCCCGAGTTTCGCCAGCAGCTCGCCGACCGCAGTCAGCCCGAGGTGGACGCCAAACTTCTTGTCGATCAACTCGACCACCACGGCGCGCGTCCACAACCCGAAATCCAAGCCGTACTGGCGCGGGTCACGGCCATTGATCCAGCGGAACACCTGCCGCTCCTGCGTCGGCGTCAGGCTGCGCGGTCGCCCCGTCGCTTTGGTCGAGCGCAGTGCCTTGATCCCCACGCCCGGTTGCAGCGCCGCTTTGATCCACTTGTAAATCGTCGTCCGATTGAAGCCGTAGGCCTCAATCACCGCCGCCGCGGACTCGCCTTCGCGTACCCGTTCCACCGCCATCAGCCGAATCGCTTCCTGCGTCTGCCGATCCAACGTGCGACCGTCTCGTTTCATGAACAATGAGATCATGGATGCCGCAAGAAGTTCCGCTTTTGTCGACTTATTTATCGACTAGTGAGTAATCGAGCAGGAGCTTGCGCGCTGCAGTACCGGTCGTGCCGACTAGTTTTCGCTTCTCAGCAGCAGACAGTCTCTTGATCGCCGCTTCCAACTTGCCTGCCACCGATTGATTCGGGCAGCCGAACTTGGTCAGCAGCCGGCGCGGGGGATTTGCGCGCGTGTATCGCGCCCCAGTGCCGGCCACGTGCTGTGCGTAACGCGCTTCGACATCAAGCGCGATGCCAGCGTAGATCGCGTGGCTGCGGCACAGAATCAGGTACACGTACCAGCGCTTGGCAGCTCGCTCTCGGGCCGCTCGCGACCGTGGCGATGGGTTCGGCATGACCGGATTCTAGGGCCGTTTACGCAGGACGTCGTCCGCGATCGTTGAACCGGTGAGCAAGCGAAGGAGTACTCGCATGACGACGCGATTCGCGCGGTAGTCGTCCCACGCCGCACGTCATCGCGTGAGAATCGCGTAAATCAGTCCGGCTCAGTGGCGCTCAGTACGGAAGCGATGCGAGGGCCGCCGTAGCGCAATACATTGATAAATAGCGCGATTTTGGCATTCCCACCTCTACGAACCAGGGGGTCGTGGGTTCGAATCCTGCCGGGCGCGCCACAATTCAAGGACTTGGCAGCGAAAACCAGGTCTTCCTCTCTGCTGTGGGACCCTTGTGGAACGAGTTATCCACCGGTCCCGCAGCCGCGCGTCGCGATTCATGCACTTGGCGCGCAAAACCAGATCCTCCTCGTCGCTGTTGGACTCCCGCGATCTGTCTCGAGTGACCGTCCGCCGACGCGTAACACGGTCTGTGTGCCGCTTCGGGTGAGTACGAGATTCGCCTGTTTGAGCAGATGGCCGACGTCGGCACTCGCGTAATGACCGGCCATCGAGTGATTGGCGTGGCCGAGCAGTGCTTCGCGATCTTCGGCGGAAACGCCCGCGGCGCGCAGACGGCACGCGAACGAATGTCGAAGATCGTGGACGCGAACCAGCGGCAGGCCCGCTTCGCGCCGTGCCTCCTGCCAACCATTGTTGTTCATCGTTCCAATGCGCCTACCGCGGTACGGGAACACCCAGATGGGATGTTTCCGTCGCTGCGCTTCGATGATCGACCAGGCGATGTCATTCAGGACCACCACGTGCGCTCGTTTGGTCTTAAAGGCTTCGGGCGGAATCACGAATACGCTTCGCCCGACCTCGGGCACGGCGAACCTCCCATTGCCACTGCAAGCCGCACACGTTGCTGTCGCGCAGCCCCGTGTTGACCGCAAAGAGTGCCATGCGGGCGAGGTGCGCAGGTAGCCTGCGGAACAGCGTATCTTGTTCCTGCCACGTGATGGGGTAGGGCGAGCGCGGGTTCTCGGGCAACATCGTGATCAGCGGTGGCACTCCTTCGAGCCACGGACGCCCGTCGGAATCGCGATACGAGCGCGCGGCGCGATTGAGGATCGTGCGCACGACTTCAAGGCTGCGGTTGATCGTGGTCGCACTTGCGCCGTGCGGCAAGCCGCGCCTTGACGAAAGGCTCCAACGTCTGATCGTGCACTTGCTGCGGTTCGAGATCGCCGATGTAACGTCTGCAGCAGGGACGACGTGCCATTTGATGACGTCGACGCTCCGCTTACCGCGAGACTGTTCGATATAGCGCGCGGCGCAATCGGTGAAGGTCGGGCGTGCATGCGCCTTTCGCGCGACGTCGCATTCCACGCGAGCCATCTCTGTGCGGAGTCGTTCCTCGGCTTGTGTCCTGTGTCACCGCGCCGACGCGTAGGCCGATCCGAACCCCGAGATGTCGCTTGTCGATGAATCGTCGGCCGTCCGCGAGGACGGTGATGCCTGGGGTGCGGGTTGTGGCCATGGGCTCCTCCTGATGCGTGGAGGAGCATTTTCGAAAGGGACTGACGACTGGGCAACCTACGGAGTAATGAAAGCCTCACTCATCCCAGCACGCTTCGAGCCCATTGCCGTCCTTATCACGTCCTTGGCAGACCGCTTCGCAAGTCACCTTTGCAGCATACTGCGATCGACGCTGACCGGCCAGGAGCGGGCCGTCACTGATTCTCGCGGTCACGTCAGCGGTGATCGCGCCTATCACGCGATGGGAGCCTCAGCTTCCGCCTGGCGCACCACTGGGCAGCACAGTCAGCTCGTCCGCCGAGGTGACCCCAGTCGGGTTGTGGCGGTCAGCAATGCCAGACCTGACACCAGTGACGCTACCGCTGGTGCCGTCTCGTCGCTCTGGCACTTAGGGCGCGTTCGAACGCCGAGTTTCAGAACGCTTAAGGTCGGCTCAAGGACTGAAGATCCCCGCCGAAGGCAAGGTTCGCCGCATGCGGTCGGCAACGTGCCACGCCGCCAACCCAAGGGAGATCAACATGCGCGCCAACCCTGCCTTTCCTCGCCATAGTGGCCTCGGGACGGCTATCACTTCCGCCGCCGCAACGCTCATCGCCCTCGGAATCCTGATCGGGACCACCATGCTGTTTCAGAGCCGGGGAAAGTCGATGGCGGAGCTCGCGGCAGCCGAGCGTGCCTGTGCTGGGCAGACCTACGTCTCAGATCGCGAACGCTGCATGCGCGAATGGGTGGCCGCGGCACACGGCGATCGCCTCGCCGACCGGCAATAGGCTCACCAATTGCCGATGTTCGAGGGCCCATGCAGTCCAAGACGCTTCGGTTTGTGCCCGAGCTCTCATGTGCCTACGTATCTCGCGTGGCCGCCCCGTAATACACTGTCCCGTGGGATTCACCAGGGGAAACGGGCGGTGCCATGAGCAACGGCGCGGGTCCGGCAAGCTATCGCTTTGGCCACTGCGAACTGCAGCCCGGGCAACAGCGCCTACTCGTCGAGGGCCAGGCCGTGGCTGTGGGCCCGCGAGCGTTCGACCTGCTGGTGGCGCTGGTCGAGCGCGCGGGTGAACTCGTCAGTAAGGATGAGCTGCTGGCCCGTGTTTGGCCGAAGCTCGTCGTCGAGGAGAACAACCTGCAGGTGCATGTCTCGGCCTTGCGCAAGATCCTGGGCCAGGACGCGATCGCTACTGTTCCGGGCCGTGGCTACCGGTTCGCCCTGCAGCTCGAAGGGCACGCTTCGGGTACTTCTACGGTGCCCGCGGCGCCCAAGCACAACCTGCCGCGCCCCCTGACAAGTTTCATTGGCCGCGAAGACGCCCTCTCTGCGTGCGCACAGATTCTCGAGCGTGTCAGGCTGCTGACGCTGACTGGCATCGGCGGCTGTGGCAAGACTCGCCTTGCGATCCGCCTCGCCGAGCTGTTACTACCGTCCTTCGACGGCGACGTGTGTTTCGTTGACTTGGCGCCGATCGCGGAACCCGGCCGTGTCGCATTGTCCGTAGCAACCGCCTTTGACGTGCGCGAGGAACCGGACAAGACGATTGAAGAGACACTGGTACGACACCTCGCCACTCGCCGTGCGTTGCTCGTGTTGGACAACTGCGAGCACCTGCTCGACGCATGTGTCGCGCTTGCGGAGCGGCTGCTCCGTGCGGCACCGCGCTTGCACATTCTCGTGACCAGCCGCGAAGGACTTGGCATCGCCGGCGAGCGCATGTTCGCGGTCCGATCGCTGGCGATGCCGGCGGCCGGAGATGAGAGCATCGAAGCTGTGCGGGACGCCGAATCGGTCCAGCTCTTCGTCGAGCGCGCGACCGATGTGGTGTCGCAGTTTCGCCTCGATGACGCAAACGTCGGGGCTGTAGCCGAGATCTGCCGGCGCCTCGACGGCATACCGCTGGCGCTCGAGCTCGCCGCTGCGAAGCTGAAGATCCTTTCCATCGATCAGATTCGCGGCAGGCTTGCAGACCGGTTTACCCTGCTTGCCGGCCGCGCGCGGGCCATGTCACGACATCAGACGCTACTTGCTACGCTGCAGTGGAGTTACGAGCACCTCACGCTGGACGAGCAACGATGGTTGCGATGTCTGTCGGTGTTTGCCGGGGGCTGGACGCTGGAAGCTGCCGCCGCCGTTGTGGGCGAACGTGGCGACGAAGGCGAAGCCCTCGAGCGACTCGAGCGACTCGTCGACCTGTCGCTCGTGGTCGTCGAGCGCAGCGCACCGGCCGAGCTGCGCTACGGCATGTTGGAAACCGTGCGGCAGTACGCGCAGGATCGCCTGGTCGAATCCGGTTCTACGGATGCTGCCAGGAGTCGGCATCTCGCCTATTTTCTCGCCTTCTCCGAACGTGCTCGTCCCAATCTCTACGCTCGCGAGGCGAAAAGCTGGCTAGCGCGTGTCGACCGTGAGCTGTCGAACCTGCTGGCTGCACACGCATGGTGTGACCATGATCCGGATGGTACTGATCGAGGGTTGCAACTCGCGTTCAACATTTGCATGTACTGGCACAATCGCGGACTATTCGTGCTGGGCCGCCAGGTCTGCACCGAGGCACTTGCTCGACCCGGCGCCGACCGTTCAATAAGCAAAGCTCGCGCGCTGCTTTCGCTTGGGGTGGTTCAGCGCCTGTCCGGCAGAGTCCCCGATGCGATTGAACCACTCAAGGAGGCGCTCACCATCGCCGGCGAACATGACGACGAGGATCTGATCGCCTTGTGCCTGAACCACCTCGCGTGGGCGCGACTATACTGCGGAGATCTTACCGATGCCTTGGAGTACGCCGAGAAACAGCTGACAGTCGCCAGACGCCTCGGCCCAGCACACCTGAGCATTGCCCTCCAGACCAAAGCCTTGATCTGCCGGATGCAATGCGATTTCGACGCGGCCGCCGCCTACCTCGACGAGGCGCTAGCGGGACACGATTCTGACAATCGCGAACGGTCGCACGTCCTTCTGGAACAAATTGTCCGCGTATCGATTGCGCGCGGCAGATTAGATCGTGCGACACAACCGCTCGTCGAATCAATTCGCGTTTCCCGCGAGTTAGATTCCCAATTCCGGGCAATACTCAGCATCGATCTTGCCGCGCTTCTCGCTGCGGCAAACAGTGAGTGGGAACGCGCGGTGCGCCTGCAGTCTGTCTTCGACGCAACGCTCGACCGGATGGGTGGGCTCCGAAATTTCATCGACGATGCGGTCCTCGAGGAACTGCGAAAGAAGCCGCGCCAGATGCTCGGCAAGGACTGGTACGAAGCTGCCTACGCAGATGGTCGCAATGTCACGACAGAGCAGGCAATGAGCGAGACGATTGCTTGGCTGGAGCGTGACGGCGAGGTGTAGCTCGTGACCAAATTCATGATCAACAAGGACGGCGCCACCTTCTACCTGAACGGCAACACGTGGTTCAGGCCGGCGTATGGCGCAAACGGAGTCTTCAACACTGTCGTTCCGACTCCCTGACGCGGCGGCGGGCGATCGTCCAAGGTACGCAGGCATGAACGTTGAATGATGATCATGTAGCCGGCCTCCTCGCCGCGATTTGGCGGCGGGGTTAAAGTCAATTTGCGAAGTTGCACTTTGACCCTACGGAGGCCGACATGAAATATTGTGGCATAGACCTGCGCTCGAACAATTCGGTGGTGATCGTCAGCGACGAAGAGGACCGGATGGTGTTCAGCAAGCGGTTGCCCAACGATCTGAGGCAAATCGGCGCCGCACTGGAGCCTGTGGTCCGCAATAATTCGCGCCGCGGGCGCTTCGTCGTCGACGCCTGCAAACGCGCGCTGACTCTGGCATGATGAGCGCATGCTGCAGCTGGCGCGAGCAATCGTCGGGGTAGCCTCGGACGTCCTGAGGCTGGTCGTCTCGTTCTTGCGCTCGTCCAGCGCGATCCGCGCTGAGAATCTGGTTCTTCGCAAGCAGCTCGCGCAGTTATATCGAGCGTGGTATCAAACCCCGACGCGTGGATCACGCGACCCGCGTCAGCCTTGCCCTGTTCACCAGACTGTTCGATTGGCGCGATACCGTGGTCAACGTGCAGCCGGCGACCGTCGTCCGCTGGCACCGACTGGGCTGGCGGATCTTCTGGCGCTGGAAGTGCAGGGCGGGTCGACCACCGATTCCGCCAGAACTACGCAGCCTGATTCGCCGGATGGCCGCAGAGAATCCGTTGTGGGGCGAGGAGCGAATTGCCAATGAGCTGTTGGTCAAGCTCGGGATCCGGGTCTCGCCGAGAACGGTTGGCAAGTACATGCCGAAGCGACCGCCAGGCCAGCCGCGCGGCGATCAGCGCTGGTCCACCTTCCTGAAGAACCATGCCAAGGCGATTCTCGCCTGCGACTTCTTCGTGGCGGTCACTGCGACGTTTCGGATGCTGTACGTGTTTGTTGTCATCGAGCACGGCACGCGTCGACTGGCCCACGTCAATGTGACAGCGAACCCGAGCGCGGACTGGACGTTGCAGCAGTTGCGAGCGGTCGTCGGGGAGGAAGGCGCGCATCAGTATCTTATCCATGACCGAGACAAGATCTTCGCCAGGCATCTTGATGAGTCGATCGGCGCGTTGGGTATGAAGGTGCTGCGATCACCAATAGCGAGCCCGAAGGCGAATTCAATTTGTGAACGCGTCATCGGGACGATTCGAAGAGAATGTCTCGATTGGATGATTCCGCTATCAGAGGCACATCTGCGATCGATTTTGAGATCGTGGGTCGAACATTACAACCGCGGTAGACCGCATAGCATGTTAGGGCCTGGCGTACCCGATCCGCCGCAAGAAGTTGCGGTAGTCCCGAAGTCCAAATCCCGACATCGACTGGCCGACGGTGCGCTCGTGCTCGCGAAATCGGTCCTGGGAGGCCTGCATCATGAGTACTCTATTGCGACAGCGACAGCGACCGCGGGCGCGTGACCACTCAATAAGGAAGGCCGGAAACAAAAAGCGACGCGACTATTTGCGGAGCACAGAGGCGTCTATCGCGAAACGGCTGCTGAACAATCTTGTCACGCCTGGTGTGGTCGTTACATCAGCGTTGCCGGCCGCGTCAGCGGGTCGCAATGATGGCGGACAAATGGAGTCATACGATGAGCAAGAAAGACGAATACTTTTCGAAGATGGATTCGCAAATCAAGAAGTGGGATGCTGAGGTCGACAAGCTAAGAGCCAAAAGCGAGAAAATGGGCGCTGACGCGCGTGCGAAATTCGCGGAGCAGCTCAAGACCATGCGCGCTACCCGCGACGCTGCGTTCAAGAAACTGGAGGAGCTGCACGGCTCCAGCGAGTCGGCGTGGCGACATTTGGAGGCGGGCGTGGACACGGCGTGGGCGTCGATGAAGAGCGCCTTGGAAAAGGCTTCCGCCAAGTTCAAGAAGTAGCCAGCCGTAGTGCGGACTTTCCTCAGCAACGCAAACCCGGGCTACGACGACTGCGAGGGGTCGCCGTCGCGGGCGCGCTTCGCGGCATTCTTCGCGATTTGCTGCCTTACGCGCTCGATTTCGAGACACCGCGCCTCCTTGGTCCCCCAAGGCGGCGGCGATGCGGGTGCCGGCGCCGAAGGTACCGGCGGCGCCTCGACCTTGGTCTGCACTTTGCCGAGCGCGGCCTCCTGCCGCATGGTCTCCATTTCGCGGCGCAAGGCTTCCAGACGCTCACCCTCGACGGCGATCTTCTGCGCGGCCTGCGCACCACCGATGGGTACGGACATCGGCGGCAGCCCGGCCATCGCCAACAGCGCGTCCACGCGTTGCCACAGATGCGGGTCGGCGCACTCGGCGACGAAACGCAGGTTGAGCGCCTCGAAGATGGGGACCCACGACTCGGCCGACGGCGACCGCGCGCCGCACCGCAAGCGCGGGGTTGAACTGATACCAGCCGTGGTCTACGCGAACGAACAGCCGGCGGTTATACGCATAATCGCGGTCGACCTCGTTGCGCGACAGGAGGTGCGACAGGTGTTGGCGCTTGTTGCGCTCCGGCCGCACCACGTTGGGCGGCAGGTGTCGCCAGGCCTCGAGGATCGCCGCGGTCTCGAAACCGCCGCGCTCGCGCCACGCGAAGGCGGCGAAGCGCGACTTGAAAAGCGCCCACAGCGTCTGGAACAGGAAATACTCGGATAGGTGGCGATCGATCCGCACCAGCCGCTCGCCGCTCATCACATCCACCGCAGCCGGCGCGATCAGCTCGTAGATCGCCGCGAAGGGCCCGCGCGCGAACGTCGGGTCGCGGAAAGCCTCGAGCATTGCCCAGTGCAGTGCGTTGCGGCCCAGGTGATCGGTGAGCTCCGGATTGGCGCCGCGCGCCAGTAGCGCCTCGACCAGCGCCACGTTGCCGGCCGCGGCTGCAGCGATCAACGGCGTCTGGTTCATCGGCGTGCGGTGCTCGACGCCGTGGCGGTCGCACAGTTGCAGGATGTCCTTGAACCGCGGCGAGAAGTACGCGGCGAAATGCTTGCGCCCGAGCGCCGTCGGCGGCTGCTTGGGCATCGGCGCGACATCGACACGGGCTTTGCCCGCGAGCCAGTCGACGAGCACCGGCTCGTCGTAGCAGGCAGCGTACTCGTAGAGCTGTTGCTTGGCCTTGCCGCCTGGAACCGGGTCGCGGAACACCTTGATCAGCGTCTCGCGCGCGCGCGCCTCGTCGAACACGGGCCAGGGCACGGGAGTCTCGCGCAGGATGCCTTGGCGGATGGCATCGGCCTGTTCCTGCTTGCCCTGCAGCTCGAGCTTGCGCGCCTCCTTCTGCCAGTCGTCGCGGCTGGAGGCCTCCGCCTCGATCTTCAGCTCGCCGGCGCCGCGCTGCACGTCGAGCAGCCGCAAAAGCGGATGGTCGATATCCGATTCGATCAGGTACACGTTGCGAATGGCGCGGGTCAGCGCGACGTAGAGCGCGTTGACGTAGAACTTGTAGATCTCGAGCGACTTGTCGGCCTTGTCCTTCGCCCGCCGGTAGTCGAGCTCGTCGCCTTCGAGGTCGGCCGCGGCAGACGCCGGCGGCGATCTCGGCGAACTGACGCTCGATTGTCCGGATACGAAACGGTAGAGGACGATGCTCTCGTACTCCAGCCCCTTGGCCTCGTGAATCGAGAAGATGAGCGGCGTCTGAAAGTGACGGCGCGCTTCGCGCCTTGTCGTCGTCGCGCATCACCAGCACAGCGAACTGCGTCGATTGCCGGGTCTTTTGGTTCAGCTCCTTCTTGGACGCCTCGGTGTCGGGCAGCACGGCGACGATGCCTTCCTCGTCGGCGATCGCCTCGACCAGGAAGTTGCTTTCGCGGTCGATCGGAGCCGAAGCGCCGGTGCTTGATCCGCAGCAGCGCGTTGGCGACGCGCGTGGCTTCGCGTCCGTTGCGGAAGTTGGCGCGCAGCACCCTGAGCTCCTGCTGTCTGCGCGAGGCGCCTCGTCGCGCCAGAACAGCGTCTTGACCCGGCTCCACGAGAAGAGGTTGGGGTGGACGATCTGGTTCGAGTCGCCGCAGAGCAGGAAGTGGCCGGGCTTCTTCAGCGTGGCGAGCACCAGGGCGAGCTGCGCCATCGTGAGGTCCTGCACTTCGTCGACCACCACGAAGTCGTAGCGCGGTGCGGCGTGGTGGCGCCACTCGTGCGCGACCAGGTTGCGGTCGTAGAGGCCCGCCTCGGCAAGCCAGGCGCGATAGCGTTCGTACAGGTCGTAGAGTCGCGCGCGGTCGGCCTCGGCGAAGATCGACTGGCGCACGCCGAGTGCGAGGTACTGCGCCGCGGTCGAGCGGCCCGCTCGCCTCGGCGGTGATGACGCCGCGGATCTCCTCGAAGGCCTGGTGCGCGTCGATGCCCTTGAACGCCTGCTGCTGGCGGGAGAACCAGCCTGCGAAATCACGCCACTCGGCCGCACGGCCGGGCGGCACGTGCAGGGTCTCGACGAACTCCCGGTAGGAGAGGAAGCTCGCATCCTGCCCGCCGTGCTCGAAGCCGTGGCCGTAGTAGAGGTCGCGTGCGCTGCGGGCGAGATAGCCGAGAGCGTGACGTAGAGCACCTCGCCTTCGGTGTGCTTCATCTTCTCGAGCGTCAGCGCGGTCTTGCCGCTGCCGGCGCTGCCGACGATGACCAGAGGCGGCGGCAGGCGATACACCGCCTCCTGCGCGTCGTCGAACGAAATCACCTTGTCGAGCAGGTGGATCTCGCGCCGGTCCGGGATGGACGTAGCGCACCGGCGTGGCATCGCCGATCGGCGCTCGCCGCATCGATCGCGGGAATCTTGTCGTCGTCGATCGCCGCGCCGCGCAGGAAGCGCGACCGGTCGTACGCGTGCTGCTCGATCACCTCGAGCATCAACGCATAGGTCGTCTCGCCGTGCCGCACGATCGAGAACAGCAGCCGGTTCGCGTAATCGAGTTTGGCGCGATAGAACCTGCCGTGGGTGACGTTGGCGAGCTTCTTCACGTCGGCCTGCCGGAATTCGTCGCGCTCGATGGCGCGGCGAACCTTTTCGTATTGCGCCTTGACGCGCGTGGTGTCGAGGCCGACGTACTCGAGGATTTTCACGGATCGGTGCGCGGGAGAAGGCGATGAATTCTACGGTGATCGGCGTACCGGGTGACCGCCGGGTGAGAATGAGATTCGACTGTTGCGGCAGGCGCCCAATATCGGCACTTGCATAATGACCGGCCGTCGAATGATTGGCATGCAGCGTCTAGTTCTAAAGGAGCTGCCGCATTGTCTGGAGCTGCGTGACTGTCTCGGCGAGCTCGCGGGCGAGGAACTCGTTGAGCAACTCATCCATGGAAAGGGGCGGATTCTTGAGGCTCCGGCGCTGATCGCGCACTGCCGCGCATACAGCAGCGGCGTCGATGTCGAACAAGTGACTGACGAACTGATCGGGATGCTGTGCCTCGATCCCGTAAGGAGCGAGCGCGTCTTCGGGAAAGTGCTTGAGGTTGTACGTAACGATGATACCCGCTTGACACCGAACGGCGGCCGCAAGGACGTGCCGGTCATCGACGTCCGGCAGTTTCAGTCCGTCAATCAAGCCTTCGTATGAATGAACCAGGCAGTCGGGCACTGCCTGATTCATCAGGTCGCGAGTGCGATCGAGCTGTGCTCGCGTGAGGTCTTGGCGGTGCTTCAAGACGCCACGGATCCACTCTTCGTGGATACGATTGGTCCAGCGAGCACGGAAGAGATCAGTGAGCGCCAGATGAAGGAGAAGATCGCGTACTGAGGCGGGATAGAGAACGCAGGCGTCGAACACCGCGACGAAATTCGCCACGCTCTCAATATCCCATCTTCAGTTCCTGAGCCTGCTTGGAAAGCTCGGCGAGGGCTGCACGCCGGCTCGCAATACTCCTCTCCCGATAAGCAAGCAAATCCCTGAAAAGTACACGCCGGTGCGTGCCTACCTTTCGGAACGGGATTTCGTCTCGCTCAAGCAAACCCACCAGGTGCGGCCGCGACACATTGAGAAAGTCGGCAGCCTGCTGGGTCGTGAGTTCGGCATGGATCGGCATGAGAGTGACCGCATTGCCCTCCGCCATGTGCGCGAGGATGTCCACGAGCAATCGCAGCGCGGCGACCGGCACCGTGATCTCCTCTTTGCCGATAATCACCTTCAGACGAGCCGCGTTTCCCTTGCCGACAAAGGCTGCAAGAAGTCGGCTGCTCTCGCGAGCGAGCTTTGCCTCTTCCTCAGATGGAAGAACCGGAGGAGGGGTAGAAAGTGTTGCTGCAGTCATTGAAGATTGCCCGCACTCGTCGCCCAAGGTTGACCGTAATACTATCGAATATTCGAAACAAACGCAATATCAGAAACAAACGAAAGGCCATTTGATGATGGTCAGTGATGCTACGAACCAGGGGGTCGTGGGTTAAAATCCTGCCGGGCGCGCCACTTTTCAAAGGGTTACGAGATGCAATCGTGGCCCCTTTTCCTGCTGCCGGACCCTTGCCGGACCTTTTATCAACAGGGCGTCCGCATTGGCAATGCGCAACGCCGTGCGTGTCTCCTCGCGATTCAGGACAAGGTTCGCCTGTTTCAACACACGTCCAACATCCGCGCTCGCGTAGTGTCCCGCCATCGAATGATTGGCGTGGCCGAGCAGCACCTCTCGATCTTCGACGGGTACACCGGCGGCACGCAAGCGGCAACCGAAGGTGTGGCGAAGATCGTGGATGCGCACCGACTGCAGCTTTTCCTCGCGCCTGGCGCGCTGCCACGCCGTGTTGTTCATCGTGGAACCCGGTCTGCCGCGATAGGGGAACACCCAGATCGGATGCAAGCCGCGTTGCGACTCGATGATCGACCATGCGATGTCGTTCAAGATGACGACGTGGGCGCGTTCGGACTTGAACCCTTCGGGTGGAATGACGAACACGCTTCGACCGATCTCGGGCACCGGAACCTCCCACGCCCATTCCAGTACGCAGACATTGCTCTCGCGCGCTCCGGTGTTCACCGCAAAGAGGACCATCCGGGCCAATCGCGCAGGTAGCTTTGAGAAGAGGCGGTCCTGCTCCTCCCATGTGATCGGATAGGGCTCCCGTGGCCTTTCGGGCAACATGCTGATCAACGGTGGCATCGTTTCGAGCCATGGCCGTCCGCGGTCGTCACGATACGAGCGTGCCGCGCGGGTCAGGATCGTCCGGACGATCTCCAGGCTACGATTGATCGTCGTCGCCGTGACGCCGGACGCGAGGCGGTCAGCGATGAATGACTGGAGCGTGCCGTCTTGGATTCGGTGTATGTCGAGACTACTGACGTAGGAAATAAGCAATCGGATGTGCCATGCGGTGGCATCGATCGAGCGTTTGTCCTTCGAGTCCGTGAGATAACGGGCGGCACAGTCAACGAATGTCGCTCGCCGATTTGCATTTGTTGGTGGGGTTATAGAAGCGCGTCATTTTGAAGCGCGTGATTTTGGGGGTGTGCGCGGATTGGGGCAGGCGAGCGTAAGTGGCGTGAGTTGTTTACATGCGGAGGGCGAACGGTGCATCGCGTAATTAGAACGGTGGATCGGTGGATTCAGGAGCGAGATCGAGATCGTGCTGAGGGATGTCAGTTGGGTGGTAGTAGCGCTTGAGCTGCGCGCAGTAGTGATACTCAAGTTTTTCGATGAGCTCGTGGAGGAACTCGACGAGCGTGGCGGCCGCCTCGTCTGACAGATCGATGGGCAGACACAACAGCGGCAAGTCGTTAGGTTTGAGCATGGCGGTTCAGCGCTCCTTGCGCGAAGCTGGGGTGCGGGACTTCGCTTTGCGGGCGGCGCGCTCCTGGGCCTCTTTTAGGCGATAGCTTTTGCCTTCCAAGGCGACGATCTCGGATCGGTGCAGCAGCCGATCGATGAGGGTGACCACGCAAGCGGCATTGGGGAAGACCTGATTCCATTCGCCGAACACTTTGTTGGTGGTCAAGAGAATGGAACGCTGCTGCTCATAACGACGGGTGACCACCTCGAAGAGCAGATCGGCATAGCGTGCGTCGTAGGCGAGATAGCCGACTTCGTCAATGGCGAGCAGCCTCGGGCTGCTATAGCGGCGTAGCCGCCGTGCGAGCGCGGTGGAGGAGTCTTGGGCGGCGAGGTCGTGCAGCATGTCGGAGGCGAGGGTAAAGCGGGCGGTGTGGCCGTGCAGTACCGCCTGGTGGACGAGGTTTTTGAGCAGCATGGTTTTGCCCAAGCCGTTGGATCCGATGAGCACCACGTTGGCGGCTTCTCCGATGAAGGCGAGCGAGAACAGCTCCTCGATCAAGCTGCGGTCGCACTTGGTAGGCCAGGCCCAGTCGAAGTCGGCGACCGGTTTGAAGGCGCCCAGCCGGCTATTATCGAGACGGCGTTTGAGCGAGCGACGAGATCGCTCGAGGTCTTCGATTTCGATGACCCGAGCGAGCCACGGCTCGTTGAGTAGCGTCTCGGCCTGCGCGAGCAGGCCGTAGAAGCCGAGCCGGCGTAGCTGCGGCCGCGCGCTCTCAAGAGTGAGGTTGGTGGTCGTCGGGCTGGCGTTCATCGGGACTCTCATTGCCGGTGTGTTGAGCGGCGGATGGCGTGGCGAGTTGCTCGTAATCGCTTAACGCCTGGGTACGCAAGTTAACCGTGTGTAACCGCGGATCAGGAGACAGCGGCACGGCGATGGGCGGGCGTTGACCGCGGGCGTGGGCGTGGCGATCGATGAAGTGGCGCACCGCGCCCAAGTGTGCGGTGTCCTCGGCCAGCGCTGCGCTAATGGCTGCTTCCAAGGCTTGCGCGCCGTGGCTGTTAAGCAACTGCAGCAGGCCACGGGTGAGCACGCCCAGATGGACGCCACGCTCGGCGGCGCGCACGAACAGCGTCGTGGCGCTGGGTGCGCTGTGATGCAGGCGGTCTTGTGCGCGATGTGCACGAGCGGCACGTTTGTGCGCGACCAAGGCCTGGATGTGCGCCGGCTGTTCGATTTGCGCATCGCGATCGAAGCTGCGCGGGTGAGTGGCGATCAGTTCAGGGCCATCGAGGATGCGCACGCTATCGAGGGTGGCGAGCACGATCAGTGTGCGGTTCACGTGGCTGTGCGGGATGGAGTAGTCGTTCAAGTCGAAGCGCACGTAGGGTGTTTTATGCACGCTCACCTCGATGCGCTCCTCGGCGGGGAACGGGTTCTGCGGCAAAGCCAGCAGATGCGTCTTCTCCTCGGCAAAGACGTCGCGCACGCTGCGGTTGCGCTGCTGTGGACAGGGACGGTCGGCGGCTGCCGTGTCACACCAGGCGGCTGCCTGGGCGTTAAGATCGGCGAGGTCACGGAAGCTGCGCGCGGCGAAGAAGGCGTCGCGAGCGAAACGAATCGCGCGCTCAACGCGCCCCTTTTCGTTCCCCCGCGCCGGCGCGACCGGCCGCGGCTGGAAGCGGTAGTGCGCAGCCAACTCCAGGAGCGTGGGGTGGAAGCGGATCGCATCGTCCACGCGCTCGAGCACGACACTTTTTAAATTATCGTAGAGCAGGACTCGTGGCACCGCATTAAACGCCGCGAACGCGTCCACATGGCCGCGGATGAAGTAGCCCATCGCGGCGCCGAGGTAGAAGCGCAGGAACAGATGCCGCGAGTAGGAGAGCACCATCACGAACGCCATCAGCGGGCGCAGCGCACGGCCGATGCTGAGCTTGCCGAAATGCGCCCAGTCCACTTGGGCTTGTTCGCCCGGCAGCGTGCGCAGCCGCAGATACGCTTCTGCCGCCGGCCGCGGTCGTAGTTGCGCGATGATCGCGCGGAAGTGGTCGGGGGCACCCGGGTAACCGCGCTCACGCACCATATGGTAGAGACGACTTGCGCGCAACGTGGGGTACTTCTGCAAGGTTTCGACGATGAATGCCCGGTACGGCTCGACCATCGACGCACGCACCGTTGTTGGCGTCACTGGCACCCCGGCCTGGGCGAGCACGCGGCGCACGGTGCCGTGATGTACGCGCAATTGTGTGCCGATCGTACCGACAGACCAGTGTTCGGTGTGATAGAGCCGTAGGATCTCGGCTTCAAGCGCGCGCGAGATCATCGCCCGCACACTCCGTCATGGCCCTGCGCGCAACGGGCCCAGCCGTGCGAAGCGCGAAAGCAGACGTCCACAGAAGCAGCAACGCGGTAGCACGGGGGCCGTGCGCTGGATACGCCAGTGCGCGTGTAGACGGGAATCGGTGCGCTTGAGGGCTCTAACGTGCGCCTGCGCTTCACCGGATGCGGATTCGGCATGGCTCCCCTGGATCATGATCTGGGTCGAGGTGGACACCACTATGAGCGTGACCGCGGCGGGAAGGGAACCCTGATGCGTCACTTTTTGCGCTTGGCGCACGCGCCAGGCGTGCTGACGCGCGGCGTGCCTACACGCTCCGCGGTAGCCAAGTTGGTAGCGCTCGCCGGCGCGACGTAACGAGTCGCGCCGGCGCAACCGCGCGCACTCAGCTGCACAGTAGCGATTGCCGCGGTCGCAGTCGCGGCAGATGCGCACCTGCCTGGCGCAGCGCCCGCAGCTGTACAGCCGATACGTCTCCTCGCTCGCCCCCATGCACCCCGTACGCAGCACTGGACAACGCCGCGTAGTGCGGGCATAAAGGCAAAGCGAACGCGCCCCTGTGCGCGCGAGCATGCAGAAGGCCCGGGGTTCTTTCCAGGAATGTGCCCGGGCCTTCGCCTTTCGGCGTTCCGGCCGGAGGATAGCGCACACGGCGCTCGCAAGAGTACGCGTGGCCCTGCGCATCAACCACATTGCGATCAGGACCTCGACGCCCGAGGCCGTTGGATTCAGTCAGAAGACGCCGCTCGACTCGCGCGCATCGAACTCGAACAGCCTTGTGCACGCAAAAAAGCGCGATGAATTATTTTGAGGGTGCGGCGCACCAACCCTCAGAAACACGCGGATTACGATCGCTGTTTACAGCATTGTGCTGAAGCAGCGCATCGACTCGATCAACCTCTTCGGCCAATCGTTGTTCGGCCTGTTCCTGCGTGAGGGCACCGAGGCGAACATAGATCGGTATGCCGCGGTGCTCGGTATCGATAATCAGCCCGCCATTGCGATCGAGCCGGATTCCGGGCGTCCGAGTGCGCGCCATAACGCTTCCCAAGGGATAGTCGGGCCGTTACTGTCGCGCACATAGGCGGCGGGCGCGAATGCTGGTGTATTGCGACCAGCGGATTGCTAATCCGCGGCTCTCGTTATTGATCCTCAACAATAGCAGCTCCGTGTTTGAAGCCCCACCGTCTGCTTTAGGCGTGTGTGAGGACGTTCAGGAGTTCGCGCACGGGGGCCAACCGTACCATGACCACGAGCGCGCGCAAGACTGCACCGCCCAGACGGATTCCCTCATACTACGAATTCGCCTCCCACAGGCACGGACTCGAGTGAACGTTGGGGCCGTCACCGAAGTCCTAGTTTTCCGAATTGCGCCCGCAAGGTAGGCCCGGCAGGGTCGGCAGCGACTCGAAGGGGAACGTGTTCCTGATGGCCGGCATCGTGCCCACGGTGGTCACGGTCACGTTCTCCTTGCACCACAAACGGTGGATGTTCGTAGGGCCGGCTCCTCATCACGTCGGTGAACGTACCCGTCATGTTGCGCAGCCGGAACGCCGCGCCGCGCCCCGTGATGCCGACGTTGCTGAGACTCACGTTGCGGATGCAGGATTCCGGCAGGCCGACAATGAGGCTTTCCGCCGTTGCACCGGTCGCCGTCAGGCCCGAGATGGTGATGTCGTGGATATTCGGCGATGAACGGTCATAGTGGACGACTCGCAACCGATTAGTGGGTGAGCCTTAACGTTCGTAGGACGCTTATAATAACTCTCGGTGGTGCTCTCTCCGCCCGAGAACACGAACTCGATCGGCCGATATATAGTGGACAACAAGCTTGCCGAACCTATCGTTTTCGATCAGAGCCAGGTGGCGATTGCGATTGCGTATTTCAAGGCGACTCCGGCCAAGCCTTCGATCGACACTCCGCATCTGTTCATCATCAATGGACAAGCAGGTTCAGAGCTTGATCACAGAAACCGCGCAATAGGTTTCGGCCCCCAAGTGGAGTGTACAATTGTTAGATATTCGGCCCTGAAGGAGAAATCCAATGGCAAGTCTGCAATACTGGTCGTTCGCGTGGGTCTCGACCGAGGGAAACGAGATGCCTCCCGGCGCTACCCATTACTGGGAAGCGTTTCCCTTCCAATGGGGTGACGTTGTAAGCTTCACTGCGCACGCAGTTTCGGGAGATCCCGATATACCGGACAGCAAATTAATCGTTGAAAACGTCTATACTGATGCCGATCCACACGGTCAAAGGACAGTGCTCTTCAATGTCAGGAACCTGGGGAACGATTCCATCGTCGCCTATCGCGTAGGCTCGAGCATAGTGAACAGTTAGGAGGCCATATGAAGACTTTTGCCCATTATGATTCTCATGGGGTCGTCCGCGCCTTAGTGGCATCCGATGGACCGCAGCACCTCACTGCTGTGCTCATTCCCGAGGCCGGCCATTTTGTAGCACCGATCGAGGATCTCAAATTAGATCTCGGCGAACCGAACCTTGCGAAGTTTCGAGAAGTCGCCAAGGGCCTCAAGATCGAGCCGGCCCGCATTGTTCATCAAAGACAGAGCTAGTAATCATCCGGCTCCTCGGGGGCCCGGGCAGCGTGGAAGCGGACCGCCCCGCGTTGAAATGTGATCCAGTTGCCACAAAGTATAGCCGCGCCAAATTGCCTTCGAACATCGACGTTGCTCGCGTAACACGTAGTTCTTAACCAGCCGTTATGTTGAATGACGCCTACGCGGGCTTTGCTTGAGCGAACGCTCCTGGCCGTTCGCGAAGTTCTCGATAGTCCGCTTATTCAGTGCGCGGCTGGCTATAGCGGAGCGTGCGTTGTCGCTGGGCGAAGCGCGACGCAAACTGATTGGATCTGCCCGGCTGATCGGGCACGGCTTAAAGTACCTCGCCCCTGGTACGGTGCCTGAGTCCGAAGAGCCTCGAACAAAGTACTCCGTGCTTCAGGAGTAGCCGTAAAGATGGATTTCTTTGCGTCGCTCTTTAAGGTGCGCATCAACCACCTGGTCGTCGCGAGTCCAAGCACCCAATCACGGGTACTTCGCAAGCAGCTCGCCAGTTATATCGAGCGTCGTATCAAACCCCGGCGCCTGGATCACGCGACCCGCGTCAGCCTTGCCCTATTCACAAGACTGTTCGATTGGCGCGATACCGTGGTCAGTGTGCAGCCGGCAACGGTCGTCCGCTGGCACCGGCTTGGCTGACGGATCTTCTGGCGCTGGAAGTGCAGGGCGGGTCGACCACCGATTCCGCCAGAACTACGCCGCTTGATTCGTCGGATGGCCGCAGAGAATCCGTTGTGGGGCGAGGAGCGAATTGCCAATGAGCTGTTAGTCAAGCTCGGGATCCGGGTCTCGCCGAGAACGGTTGGCAAATACATGCCGAAGCGACCACCAGGCCGGCGGCGCGGCGATCAGCGCTGGTCCACCTTCCTGAAGAACCATGCCAAGGTGATCCTCGCCTGCGACTTCTTCGTGGCGGTCACTGCGACGTTTCGGATGCTGTACGTGTTTGTTGTCATCGAGCACGGCACGCGTCGACTGGCCCACGTCAATGTGACAGCGAACCCGAGCGCGGATTGGACGTTGCAGCAGTTGCGAGCGGTCGTCGGGGAGGAAGGCGCGCATCAGTATCTTATCCATGACCGAGACAAGATCTTCGCCAGGCATCTTGATGAGTCGATCGGCGCGTTGGGTATGAAGGTGCTGAGATCACCAATAGCGAGCCCGAAGACGAATTCAATTTGTGAACGCGTCATCGGGACGATTCGAAGAGAATGTCTCGACTGGATGATTCCGCTATCAGAGGCACATCTGCGATCGATTTTGAGATCGTGGGTCGAACATTACAACCGCGGTAGACCGCATAGCATGTTAGGGCCTGGCGTACCCGATCCGCCGCAAGAAGTTGCGGTAGTCCAGAAGTCCAAATCCCGGCATCGACTGGCCGACGGTGCGCTCGTGCTCGCGAAATCGGTCCTGGGAGGCCTGCATTATGAGTACTCTATTGCGACAGCGACAGCGACCGCGGGCGCGTGACCACTCAATAAGGAAGGCCGGAAACAAAAAGCGACGCGACTATTTGCGGAGCACAGGCAGGGCGATCAGGTTTCCGAAGCCACCGCGCGGCATCGTGTCCTGGCTGGGAAACAGCCGGTCGTACGAGTCCATGCCAAGCTCGTGTCGGCTGGCCATCGTCTCGGTGATGAGGTGGCAACCCATCTTGCGAGCGGTCGCTGCCGCGACGGGGGTCGCGAAGAAGAACCAGACGTGCGCGCCGTTGCCCGAGCGTGAGCGCTCAATCGCCAGAGGCAGCCCCAGTCGACGGCTGGTCTGGACGAACGCACGTACGTCGTCCATCCACGCGCTCTTGTCGAAGTCGACGGCCAGAAACCAGCAGGTCTCGTCGTCTTGCATCGGATAGACGCCCATCACATGCTGGCCCTTCAGGTGGGCAATCACGGCGGCGTCATCGACGGGCTTGAACGCCTGCCTGGTGCAGTCACCGCACTTCACCTTCGGGAGCTCGCAGACACCGGGCACGAACTTGTTCGAGCAGGCTGGGGCATACCCTGGCTTGCCCGTCTTCTTGCTGACGAAGCGCGTCGGGTAGAGGTCTGGACGGCCGCGGAAGAGCTGACGGAACAGCTTCACCTTGTCGGCTGGCGTGCGGGGGACAAGCCCCGGCAGCGGCTCGAACACCACGGCCCTAGACAATATGGTCGCTTTGCAGAAGTTGGACGGCCGGTCTCCGGCGACGTAGGTTGCGCGGTAGGCTGCGCCGAGCTACATGCTGAGAACGAGTCGTCAGCAACCAACAAGGAGACCGGCCATGGATGAGAGTATCAAGTTTTTCGTCGGACTGGATGTGCACAAGGAAAGCATAGCGGTAGCGGTGGCGGATGCGGGGCGAACACCGGCGCGGCTGATTGGCAGCATCGCGCACGATGTGGGCAAGCTCAGCAAGCTGTTGGCGCGCTACGGTGAGCCGGGAGCGGTGCAAGTGGTCTACGAGGCCGGACCTACCGGTTACGGTTTGCAGCGCGCGCTGGCGCGGCGGGGGTATCCGTGCCAAGTGATTGCGCCGTCGTTGATTCCGAAGCGTGCCGGCGATCGCGTCAAGACCGACCGTCGGGATAGCTTGCGCCTGGCCGAGCTCTCGCGTTCGGGGGAGCTGCGTGCGGTATGGATTCCGGATCCGGCGGACGAGGCGATTCGCGATCTCGCTCGGGCGCGCGAGGATGCGGTCAACGCCCGGACGCAAGCTCGACATCAACTTAAAGGCTTCCTGCTGCGCCACGACGTGCGCTATGCCGGCAAGACTTCGTGGAGCAAGACCTACTACCGCTGGTTGGCGACGTTGAACTTTGGACTCTCGGGCGCGCAGACGGCGTTTACCGAATACTGGCAGGCGGTCACCGCGGCCGACGAGCGCGTGGCGCGGCTCACGACCGCGTCGGCGAACTCGATCGCAGGCTGGCGCTTCGAACCGGTGGTGCGAGCGCTGCAGGCGCTGCGTGGCATCGATCAGATCAGCGCCATCGGCTTGGTCGCGGAAATCGGCGACATCGGCCGCTTCGCCCACCCACGCCAGCTGATGGGGTATCTGGGCCTGGTGCCCTCGGAGTCGTCCAGCGGCGAGCAGGTAGTGCGCGGCAGCATTACCAAGACCGGCAATGCGCATGCGCGACGGCTGCTGACCGAGGCGGCATGGAACTATCGCTTCCAAGCGCGCATTGGTCATCGGGCGCAGCGCCGCGCGGAGGACCTGCCGCAGGCGATCCGCGACGTGGCCTGGAAGGCGCAGTTGCGGCTCACCGCACGCTTCGCTCGGCTGCGCGCACGCGGCGTGCAGATCAACAAGGTCTGCGTCGCAGTGGCGCGCGAACTGGCGGGTTTCGTGTGGGCGATTGCATCGACCCAGGCGAAGCTTGCGCAGAGCTGAGACGGGTAGGAAGTTCATGCGGCCAGATCGACCCGGTGACGCGATACGAGCCACGATAGTGGTAACCCTCGAGACTGCTACACCGGCATTCCGCAAGGATTGATCCATGACCCTAGAGCGAGGCAGACCGCGCGACGAATCGATGAAGGGTGGTAACCAATCCACGGATATGAGCTTGATTCATCGTCGCTGCACCGCTCGTGTCGCGTCACCGGATCGATTTGGTAAATCATGAAACACCACCCTCTTGACAGGTAGTGCGACCATATGAGCAGCCTGTCGGACTTTCATTTCTGGAGATCTTGACTACACTTGATTGCATTGATGCCCTTGCGTGAGTGAATTCATGGCGCGCTTTGTTGCGGTTGATCGCGATACGCAGTTTCTGTTTCCGCCGAGTGTGCAAGAGTGGCTGCCGGAAGATCATCTGGCGCGGTTCGTGGTCGACGTGGTCGAGCAACTGGATTTGTCGGGGCTCGAAGAAAGCTATGCCGGTCGCGGCAGCGATGCGCACCACCCGGCGATGCTGGTGGCGCTGCTGCTCTATGGCTACGCCACTGGGACGTTCTCCAGCCGGGCCTTGGAACGGGCGAGCTATGAGTCGATCGCCTTTCGCTACGTCACGGCGAACACCCATCCGGATCACGACACGATCAACAGTTTCCGCAAGCGCTTCCTGAAGCAGATCGAAGCGATCTTCGTGCAAGTGCTGGGCTACGCCCGGGAGATGGGGATGTTGAAGCTGGGTACGGTGAGCCTGGACGGGACCAAGGTGCATGCCAACGCGTCGCGCCACAGCGCCATGAGTTATGGCCACGCCAAGAAGCTGGAAGCCAAGCTCAAGGCGGAGGTGGCGGAACTGATGAAGCGAGCGGAGGCGGCCAACGCGCGTGACTTGCCGGAGGGCATGAACCTGCCCGAAGAGTTGAGCCGCAGAGAAGAGCGCCTGGCGGCGATTGCTGCGGCCAAAGCAAAGATCGAAGCGCGGGTCAAGGCCGAAGCCGAGGCCGCTCACGCGGCCAAGCTGGCGGCGCGCGAGCAACAGGCGAAGAAGAACGGCAAGCGACCCGGCGGACGGCCGCCGGCGCCGCCCAGCGGCACGCCCACCGATAAGGATCAAGTGAACTTCACCGATGAAGACTCGCGCATCATGCCGGTGCCCGGAGGTGGCTTCGAGCAAGCCTACAACGCCCAGGCCGCGGTCGATGCCGACAGCTTGTTGGTGGTGGCGACCGCGCTGACACAGGCGACCAACGACAAGCAGCAAGTGGTGCCGATGCTCGAACAACTGCGAGCCTTGCCGCATGATTTGGGCCGGGTCAAGCGGCTGCTGGCCGATACCGGGTACGCCAGCGAGGACAACGTCAACGCCTGTGCCAAGGCCAAGATCGAGCCGTTGATCGCGCTCGGTCGCGAAGCCCATCATGGCGGGCTGTTTGAGCGCTTTACCGAGCCGGCGCCACTGCCAGGTAGGCCGACGCCGTTGGCAGCCATGCGGCATCGGTTGCAGACGCGACGCGGGCGCAGGCTGTATGCGTTGCGCAAATGCACGGTGGAGCCGGTGTTCGGATTGATCAAGCATGTCATGAAATTCCGGCAATTCCTGTTGCGCGGTATTCCCGCTGTGCGTGGCGAATGGAGTTTGGTCTGTCTGGCGTGGAACATGAAGCGAATGAACGCCCTCGGCGCGTGACGCGCGGCAATATTCGCTCGTCGAAACCAGACTGGACCGCATCACAACGCCCTCTTCAGCCCCTTCGTAACGCACTTTCTTCCATTTCATCCCAACGCAACTGCCAATGAGTCGTCGCCGGCCGATCAATCGAAAACTGCGGACCTCAAGTCCGACGGGCTGCTAGGAGTCGCATCAAGCGCTGCGAGCTCCTTCCGAAGCTCGGCAATACGGGCCTTTGCCGCGATACGCTGCACTTCGATCCGATCGAGGTCCGACTCCGCTTTCGCGAGCTCGGTGACGAGCGGGTCACGAGGCGCGGAAGGCGGGACATTGGGAAACTGTCTTTCGCCGGGCGCTTTCACGATGTCGGAGGCAGGATGATTCCGCACTCTTGCTGCGTCAAGTGCGGCACTGCCAGATACGTGGATCGCGGCTTGAATGAAAGCAGGCCATGACGAACACCGCGTCATCAATGGTTCGGAAGAATAGGGCGTAGGGAAATCTGCGCAACAGCGCGCGGCGGGTGTCGGCAAAGACAAGGGGGAACTGCAACGGATTGTCAGCCAACCGCTGGACAGCAAGATCGAGTTCAGCACGAAATGCAGCGCCTAGGCCGCCGGCCTCAGCTTCGTACCAATCTTGCGCTTCGCTTACTTCGATCTGTGCTGCGGGTAGGAAAATTACCGCGTGCATCAGGACGCACGACGTGCCAGCTGCGCTCGAAGTTGTTCCCAGGTAATGCCGTCAGAACGGTCTTGTTCAAAACTATCGAGCCGACGCTCAAGTTCGGCGCGCTGCGTCCGGGTAACTGGTACATCAGCGGGATCGAGGCTATCCCAAAGCTCGCCGATGAGCATCAGTCGTTCCTCCGGAGACAACCGCGAGATTTCATCATGGTTGAGAGTCGGCATGAGCCTCAGCCTAACGCAAAGCAGCCGCGCAGTTCAAGCCTCGTTGCCGAGGCGCAGCGCCCTGCCAACGTTGCCGCTAATTACCATCGCGCCCGAATCGAGACAATACGGCGTGAGAATCGCGTGAATCAGTCCGGCTCAGTGGCGCTCAGTACCGAAGCGATGCGAGGGCCGCCGTGGCGCAACTCATTGATAATAATGACGCATTTGACCCGTGGCGCAAGCTACGAACCAGGGGGTCGTGGGTTCAAATCCTGCCGGGCGCGCCACTAAAACGAGGTTGGCATAAGCCAGCCCGTTTTCATTTACGGCTCGTGCCGTAACGTGCCGTTCCACTGCCCGACACCGCGATACGTCTATTTGGGCTGCTCGTTGCCGTACGTCTTAACCATGTAGTCGACGATCTCGGGCATGTCCGCATCGTCGATCGGCGCCTTGAAGACGACCTTCATTCGCGTGACCATCGCCTCCCAGTATGCTCGCGGCGCAGTTGGCGGCTGATACAGCATGTACTCGGCTGAGTGGCATGCCACACAGTTTTTCTGGGCTTTGACATAGCCGGGCAGCGGGCTGGCCTTCAGCTGCACGGCGTCCGTGGGTAGCGTGATCGACTTCGCGCCTGCCAGTGCAACGGCGCCGAGGCCAAGGGTCGTAAAAACGCCTATGAAGGCTCGTTTTCTGTTCATGTTCGTGCCCTCTAACCCGCAGTGACGGAGACGCGCTCGACGACGTTGCGCATGTAGCCGGCGGGCTGCCACAACGCATCCATCGGCTGGCTCTGGCCGGAGCGGTTCCAGGCGCGCACCCGCAGGTCGTAGATTCCCTTATCGGGGGTGAAGGCAAATGTGAACTCGCGGAACGAGTACCGACCGATGTCGCTGCCTAGCTTGGCCTCACGCCAGGTCTGGCCACCATCGGTGGAGTACGCTCACTTCGCGTATGCCCTGCCCGCCGTCGAAGGCGATGCCACGCACGACCGTCGTGCTGGCCCGCGCGAATCTTGGCGCCATCCTGCACCGAAGTGATGAACGAGCGCACGTTAAAGCGACCGATGGGGCGAGTCGCGGCCGGTGTCGTTCCGGGATCGATGCAGGCACAGTCGTTGTCTGGCACGCGATAGGCCGGCTTCATCCAGAAACCTTCATACACCTGATCGACCACGTCGATGTCCGACAGGTGCTTGACCCAATAGGTGCCGTAATAGCCCGGAGTCGACCAGTCTCACCGGATAGCCGTTGAGCATCGGCAGGTCGGCGCCGTTCATTTGATAGGCCAGCATGACCTCGACCGTCAAGCGCGTGATTCACATCAAGCGATTTGACGAAATCGCCGCCGCCGAACACCGCAGTGTCGAGGCCGTTGAACGTGACTTGTTTGGCAGTGTTCTTTACTTCGGCGCGTGCCAGCACATCCTTCAGCGGCACGCCAACCCAGCGCGCATTGCCCATCGCACCGTTGGTAAGCTGCCCGCCCGTGACCCGTGGCGAGAAGAAACCACGGCTGTTGCCGGAACACTGGTTAACAGCTACGTACTCGATCGGTTTGAATTGGGACTTCAACTCGGGGACGGTCAGTTCGAAGGGCTTGCCGGCGGCATTGCCACCGACCTTGATGACATGGGTGTCGACGTCGACCGAGGTCGGGATGCCGGCATTGTGATACCGGACGAAGAAGGCATCGTTCGGTGTGATCAGTCCGTCGTTGAAGATTTCAAACGGGGGTCTTGAGCTGTGGCGGGCGCGTCGTGAAGACAATCAGCGGTCGCTTCTCGGGGAAGGCTACGACGTTTCGTTGCCGTTGGCGATTGGCAATTCGATGGTCGTTGTCTGTGCGAAAGCGGCTCGACTCAGCGTACTGAGTCCAGCTGCGGCGAGCGCGCCCGCACCACCGATGATGAGCCTGCGACGTAGGCGATTGGTGTAGTCATCCATGTTTCCTCCTTAGTCGTCTTGCAATAACGAGAAGCGGTGCGCTCTTAATATCCGAGCGAGTGATGTTCATCGATACATTGCGCCACAACCCGCGGCAACTTGACAGATCCCTCGCCATCGTCGGTGCAGGCCAGCATAGAGACGCAGCCGACGAAATCTGCCGTAGCAACTCCTGGGCATTGCTGAGCAGTGTCGCAGTTCGCCAAGCACGACTCAATCACCCGTGTCCGACGCAGTCTTGGCTTCGCCGTTCTTGCCCGTTTGGTTGCAGTGCTGAGCAAGCGCCGTTGCGGCGCGCAGTTCGTATGACGTCGCGTGCTGTTCGCGCGCCAACTGCAACGCCTTTCGAAAGTGCAATTCCGCTTGTCCGAGGTTTTCTTCGCGTGCCAAAACGAGCTCCCCACGGATGCGGTGCAATTCCGACTCGACCCAGCGCTCGCCGTTCTGTTCGAGCAGGCGTAATCCGGCCGCCAAGGTAGCAAGTCCTTCGTCGACCTGCCCGAGCTCGAACTGGGCGCTCGCTAGATCGGCGGAGACGAGCGTCAACAGCAGTTCGGAGCCCATGGCGCGAAGCGATCGCATGCTCGCTTGCATCAGTTCGATGCCCGCACGCGTGTCGCCGAGCAGGACGAGGTTTGCTCCCTTGAACGCAGACACGACCGCGTGAAAGTAAGTGAAGCCCTCTTCGGCGCACAGTGCCAGCGTTTCCCCCAGTTTGGCGTCGGCTGCGCGCGGCTCGCGTCGAAAGAGGTGTATGAAGCCGACCGCGGCCAGCCCTCGTGCGACCAGGAACGGCTGCGGCGCATCGCGTACCAGGGCGAGACCTTCGTTGGCCAGGGTGAGAGCCTCGTCGGGATGACCCAGGACCCACTTCGCCATGGCGAGCCACCCCAGTGCGGAGGCCTTGGCATCCTGACCGTAGAGAACGCGGTGCGCATGTCGTGTCTCGCTTCCATAGAGACGGATGCAGGCCTCGAGATCGGCTGAACCCCTTATGAAGTCCCCGCGCACGCAGCGTGCGATGCCGGTCAGGTAGTGCGCCTCGATCAGCGCATCCTCGTCCTGGGATTGTCCCGCAAGATCGAGGCATTGCTCCGCAACTTCCAGAGCCTTGTGTTGGTCGCCACGTACGAAATGGAACGCGCCCAAACCCCATAGCGCGCGAAATTGACTCGGTGTGTCACCGATCTGCCGGCTCAATTCGCCGGCCCGCCGGAAGGCCTGCGCCGTCTCCAGTGCCCCCCAGCCGCGTAACGGAATCAAGGAGTAGCCCAGATCGACCTGCAATGCGAGCTCCGATTGATTGCGCCGGCGCTCGTCAGGTAGTGACGCAAGCGCACGCAGACCCGTCGAGTAGTGCGCGATCGCCTCAGGGTACGATGCGTGGCGGAATGCGTGCTGCCCGGCCTTTTGCCACCAGTCGATCGCTTCATCGATATCGCCCGCTTGCGTATGGTGCAGGGCGACCACTTCAGGATTTGCCTCGGCGTCACTGGTGAAACGATCGCACATCACCCGTGCAATCCGCTCATGATATTGCTGTCGCCTGCTCTTGAGCAGTGATTGATAGGCAGCTTCCTGGATCAGTGCATGCTTGAACGTATAGACGGCTTCCGACACGGTGTCGTGCTGATGAAGAAACTCGGCGTGAATCAGCTGCGCCAGGGAGCGTTGCAACGGCACATCCTCCAGACCGGAAACCGCTTGCAGCAGCGGATAAGAGAATTCCCGTCCCAGCGTCGCACAGAGTTGCGCCAGTGGCTTCGCGCTGGCAAGACGATCCAGCCGCGCCACCAACGAATCCTGCAGTGTGGTCGGTATAGCGAGTGGGGGGAGGGGCCCGGTCAGTGCGTAGCGATCCTCTTGCGCCTCGACCAAGTCCGATTCGAGCACCATCTTGGTCAGTTCCTCGACGAACAATGGCACGCCATCGGTCCGGGAAACGATCTCGCTCAGAACCTCGGGGGGAAGAGGTTTGCCGCTCGCAAGGTAATCAACCATTGCCGTGGTTTCATTTGGCGCAAGAGGTGTCAGGGCAAGCGGTTTCACATAAGACCGATGCGGCCACGGCGCCTCGAAATCCGGACGTGCGGTGAGGAGCACATACAGCGTTACCGTCGGGACCTGGTCCATCAGCATGGCCAGCAATTGTGTGGACGTCGGATCGATCCAGTGCAAGTCTTCGACCACCATCACCAGTGGCTTTTCTCTGGCAAAACTAAGGACGATGGCAACCACGAGCTCGAGCGTCCGCTGTCGTTGCCGCTCGGGACTCATCGACCGCAACGGGAAGCGGTCCGATGCAGGAAGCGAGAGCAACGACACGAGCAGCGGGATCGCCTCCGCGGCCGGCAGTTGATGACGCGCACAGAACGCCTCAAGTTTTGTGAACCTGGCATCGCTCCGATCATCGCGCGCCCAGCCCAGAACGGTGGGAAACAAAGCCACGACCGGGTAAAGAGGGCTATTGGCGAACAACGCCGAGCACCGGCATTCCAAGTAGGCGTGAGGTTCGTTGGCGAGTTGCGCAACCAGTGCACGCACAAGGTGGGATTTGCCGATGCCCGCATCGCCCGTGACCAGAACAACCTGGCCTCGCCCTTCGCGGACCTGCTTCCAACAATCGCGAAGCAAGCCGAGCTCCTGCAAGCGCCCAATCAATGGTCTCGCCTCGACCGGTGCTACGGTAGCATATGGCCGTCGCGTCGAGTCATGCGCGCTGAAGCGGGGCCTGGACCGTTCCTCCTTGACGACCTGCCAAGCGTGGACGGGATTGGCGAATCCGCCAACAGACACCGCGCCGAGGTCGCGGCATTCGAATACCGCATTGATGAGCCTTCGCGTGGTCTCGGCAATGACAATGCAGTCAGGGCCTGCAACTGCCTGCAATCGTGCCGCGAGGTTCGGTGTTTCGCCGAGGGCTGTTTGTTCGCGCGCCGCGCCGGCATTCACCAGCTCGCCGACCACCACGACGCCGGTCGCGATGCCAATCCGAACGTGCAAACGCTCGCCAAGAACATCGAGCTTGGCGATGTTCGAGACGAGCACGAGCGCGGCGTGCACGGCGCGCTCCGCGTTGTCTTCGTAGCTGTGGGGATACCCGAAATAGACGAGTGCACCGTCTCCCATGTAGCGCGCAACGAACCCATCGAAGCGTTCGACCGTATCGGCGATACACCGGTGATACGCGCCAATAACATCGCGCAGATCCTCCGGGTCGAGTCGCGACGACATCAACGTGGAGCCGACAAGGTCGCAGAACAGAACGGTAAGCTGCCGCCGCTCTACCGAAGCGAGATTGCGATCCGCCGCCAAGAAACTTTCCGCCGCAGGTAGCGCGGTCGGCACGTCGTCGGATCGATTCGGGTTCAGCCTCGCCGAGCATTCGGCGCAAAACTTTGCGCGGGCCAGGTTAGCAAACCCGCATGAAGCGCACACGGAGGGGGCCGGCGCGCCGCATTCGATGCAAAATTTCACCGCTTCGGGAAGGGTAGCCTGGCAGCTCAAGCACTGCATTGCCGTGGCTCCGTTGGCATGGCCTTACGACAAACGTTTCAATCGTACGCACGACGGTGCGCCATGTCTACCGCGGTTGAGCTGACGCGGCGAACACGTCGTTACCGTAGTCGACACCGTGAGCGCAGAGCGTGGCGCACCGCGTGCCGGTAGATCATTAACTGATGAAGGTATCGCATGGGTATCCCTGAAGCGGTACGCCACCAATCTCGACGCCAACTCGATTACCCATCGCGCCGATCTGGCGTAAGCTAAGGCCGCGATGTCCGAGGCCGCCTTCACCGCTGCCTGCCGCAAGGCGCTCACCCTCATTCGTGCGAGCGGGCACGTCATCGTGGACGCCAATCTCCCGGCCACCGACCTTCTAGTGCTGGCCGATGCCGCCGCACAGTGGGGCGCTTCGCTCACGGTGCGCAACGCGCATCTGCGCGACGAAGGCGAGCTCAAGGAGATCGCAGCTGCCGGCCGCGGACACGTGACGTTCGATCTCGTAGAATAGGTCGATGCCCGCATTGCGCATCATCAAGTCGCTGCTGGTCGCAACGTTCGGCGGCTGGGCCCTGCTGGTCGCCTACGGGAACATCGCCGACTACAACGCGAACTGGCAATTCGTGCAGCACGTGCTGGCGATGGACACGGTGTTCCCCGATAACCCGCTGAAGTCGCGCGCGATCACCGATCCAGGCCTGCAAAAGCTCGCCTACTGGTCGATCATCGCCGCCGAATGGGTGATAGGGCTCGTTTGCCTCTACGGCGCGTGGCGGCTCTTTCGCGCGCGAGGAGACCGCCGCGCGTTCGTGGCGGCGAAGCTGCCGGCCACGATCGGCATCTTCGTCGCCTGGCTGCTTTACTTCGTAGGCTTCGTCACCGTTGGCGGCGAATGGTTCTCGATGTGGCAATCCAGCATCTGGAACGGTCAGCAGACTGCGCAGCGCTTTCTCACCAGCGCGATGTTCGTCATGGTCGTGGTGCTGCTGCCGGAGGAGATCGACCTCTGACGGAGCGAGTGCTGAGGGATGAGGCCGACGATTTTTGCTGCCCTCACGAGGTTCGCGGGCGAGGCCTGCCATACCGAGCTGCATGCGCGACGTGCTCGGGAAGGATACCCCTTAACGCTACGGCGCCTGCTTCGCCGAGTCTGCGGATCGGAGACGCGACATCTGTGCGAAGGCGACGCCGGTGTTTTCCGGCTGGCCAAAGAGCTTCGGCATCAGATAGGTCCCGCGCTCGTGCGATGGTTTGTCCTCCTCGACCGGAATGCGGAAAGCCTGTGCAACGACGTCTTGACGAACCCCGGTCACTTGCCACGAGACCTTTTGGCCAGAACTGCCGCCGGCGATTTCAAACTGATTGGCGTCAATCTCCCGATAGACGTGAAGGTTGGGGGCCGGGTTCCCAATGGGCGTCAGCTGGTACCGAAAATCCTTGTTCAAGGCTTCGAAGTAGTCCGGCAACTGGATCGTCGCTCTGCCATCGTTACCGAGAAGGACCGTTCCGTTGTAGACGTTCATCATGTCGGGCGATTCGACAAACGAGTGGGAGAGATACCGGTTTGCCGGATCCAGTGGATGATCGATCTTGAACGAGCCCGCTGCCTTAGAGAAAATGCCATTGACCGTCACGTTCCCGTCGAAGTAGCCCGCCTTGCCGCCGTCGTGAATGACGGACCCCCATACGCCGACGCCGCGGTCGCTATGGCCCAAAACACCGATACCGCCAGACGTGCCAGTCTGCGTCGGTTCGGTGTTCCTGCCGTACACCCCGGCTGCCAGGCCGCTAGTCTCTCCTGCGACACCCGTACCGCCTGCAGTGTTGATCCCGTAGAGGCCACATCCGCCGATTGTGCTGGCGCTGAATCCGCCAACTGCATGCCATCCTGAGCTTTTCCCTACGACCCCGGTGCCCCCGGTAAGACCCTCTCCATACATGCCAAAGCCACCCGTCGAAAAGCCGACGACACCATGGCCGAGTTTGCCTTCGCCTCGAACACCGAATCCGTCTCCAGTGCCGACAACTCCAGTCGAACGGTCTCCAGTGGCTGTTCCCGATACAGCGACGCTGTCCGGCCCAGTCGCGGTTCCCTGAATCTCCATCTTGACCCCCATATCGAAAACGTACGGTTAGCGAAAGCGGCCCTTCCTTCCGCTTCGCGCTTGAATCCGGACACTGGCGACACCTTATCCCCGGCGAGGTGCACGGGACGCAGCCGGCGCGCGAGACACCCGCTTCGTTGGCCGAGTCGAGTACTGGCCCGTGCGTATCCGGCAACTTCGCGAAAGGGCGGCGTTGCTCGTGACCCGAGATCGAGTGCCCCACGGGCCTGATGCTCGACCGAACTGATCATACACACGATTGCAGACCGGAAACGCCTTCTGGAACTCTCCGTCGTCCACCGCAGGCATCCAGTAGGCGGCGATCGGCTCAAGCACTTCCCTGGCTGATTGGTGATCGACCCGTATTGGCAGCTCCAATTCGGCAAGGCTGCACCTTGCTGGTTACCGGAGATCGCACGCACTTTGATGCGCTTTATGCCAGAACCGTTCACGGCATGACCGTCCATTCTCCACGAGCCTTGGCCGACGCAATCCTCGTATAGCAGATGGTTTCGGCGGACGAACAGGAGGTTGAGACGGAAGGAGAGGTTGCCCGACCTTTGCGCGACTTTCTTGAGCGCCGTTGGGCACGCCGTTTTCCAAACTCTGGCAGATCGAGCTTGCGACACCATTCGCCTTCGGGACCACGACTTTCGTAGAGCCACGTCGATCGCGACAAGAAGCCGCGAGACGTCGCCGGGATCGGCAACTGACGCGGCGTGTGAAGTGACTTGTTCGCCGAGTATCTCGTCAGAGCACCCAAACGTATCTCCCCGCGGATTTTGTTTCGGTCAACCATCGCCGCACATTAAGATAGGTTATTCTTTACGTGAGTTCCCGCATGCCTTTCGGATGAGCAGTGCGCATGGAAGACGTTTTGCGTAGCCGTCCGAATGCGTTCTCAGCCATGGTTGCCGCGCCGGCAACGAAGCTACAGGAGTAAGCGAATGAGAGCCGTCGCAACGATCACCGAAACCAAGGACGCGAAACTCGATCGTGCCGTCCGCGCGGATTCTCCAGCCGGTCCGCTAAGTGGGATCAAGGTATTGGATCTCAGTGGCTATATTGCCGGCCCGAACGGCTGCGCGCTGCTGGGTGATCTCGGCGCTGAAGTCATCAAGATCGAGCCCCCGGGAGGAGACACGTTTCGCAAGTATCCGTCCACGCTCGAGAGCGAATCGCGCGCATTCCTTGGCGTGAACCGCAACAAGCTCGGCATCGTGCTCGACCTCAAAAAACTCGAAGGGCACGCAGTCCTCTGCCGGATGGTCGAATCCGCGGACGTCCTCGTGCACAATTTCCGGCCGAGCGTGCCGCCCCGCCTGCGCATTGATTATCCGCGTCTCAAGCTCATCAACCCGCGCCTGGTCTACTGCAGCGTTACCGGTTATGGCGAGACAGGTCCGCTGCGGGAAAAGGCAGGCTATGACCAAGTCCTGCAGGCGATGACCGGCATGTGCAGTCTTCAGGGCACGGAGACCGAGCCCGAGATCGTCTATGGATCCGTCGTCGATTACTACGCTGCCTCGATGGTCGCGTATGGCATTGCCGCGGCGTTGCTTCATCGCGAACGGTCGGGCGACGGGCAGTACGTCGGTGTATCGCTTCTGCGAAGCGCGCTCGCGATGCAGTCCGCACGCTTCATCTGGGCCGAAGGCGAGGGACGCGACGTCGGAAGAGACTTGCGCTCCGGCGGAATTACCGGACTGCATCCGACCAAGGAGGGCTTCCTCTACCTGTCGGCGAACACCCCGCATTTCTGGTCCAGCCTTTGCGAATTGATCGGCTTGCCTGAGTTGGCATTGGACCAGCGTTACGCGACATTGAGAAACCGTGCCGAACATGCGGGCGAGATTGTTCCGAAGGTTCGCGCGGCACTGAGCGCGCGCACTGCGTTGGAGTGGGAAGAGATTTTCGGCGATCGCGTCCCGTGCTCGGCCGCGCGCTCGATCGAAGACATGTTCGATCATCCTCAGGTACAGGCCGAAGACATCGTCGCCGACTTCGATCATCCCCTCGTCGGGCACTACCGGGGATTTGCCAATCCCGTGACCTTCAGCAGCACACCGGGCCCGCACCCGTTCGCCGCCCCAGCGTTCGGGCAGCATTCCGACGAGGTCCTCAAGAAGATCGGATACACCGGCGAAGACATCGCGCAACTGCGACGCCGTGGAGTCGTCGGACCGCATGACGATACGCACCTCCGCAACGTCGATGCCTGAAGCGCGCGGAACACCGCCACAGCTCGCTGGCCTCACAGCCGCGCGGCTCCTGTGCGCTACAGATAAGTTGACGTTGGTAACCAAACGCCAGGCCGTGGAGGCTTTGTTATCGGTTTGGTAACCTACCCATTGGGGTAAAGATCGGGCGGTTCCGAAGGACGTTCGTGTTACGGTTTTATCGATCCGATGGCGCATGAGACGTTGCTGAGCGCGAAGTCCAGCGCCGTGCGTCCGATGCCGCGGATGACCAGGATTCCACAAGACGTTTTCGAGGAGGAGTGATGGATTTTCGCAGAGGTCTACGAGCGGGTGCGGGGCTCTTTGTCGGTGCTGCGGCCATGCTCGGTGCAGCCTGCACTTGGGCCAGTCCGATCGTCGTAAAACCGTTGTCGGCCAATAACGGATCGCCGGCGGCGGTGCAGCAGCTGGTTTCGAACTTGCTGGGCGGCGGCATTACGGTCGTTCCGGGGTCGGTGCAATACACCGGGGCGACGGCGGCGTCCGGACTATTCGTGAATGGCGGTACGAATCTCGCAACGACCGTCGGAATCAACAATGGTGTAGTGCTGACGACAGGCGACGCCCGATTCGTCTCGGGTAGCGCAACGTCCGCAGACGATTTCCCGAACAAGACGACGGCCTTCGGTGCAGGGATCCTCAACACCCTTGCAAGAAACACGTCTCCGGGAAGCTCGCTGTTTTCGAGCCTCACTGCTGCGCCGACCTACAACGCGTCGATCCTGAGCTTTCAATTCATTCCAGCCGGCAACACGATCACGCTCAAATATGTCTTCGGTTCCGAAGAATATGGCGATGTGGTGAACACCGGATTTCCGCCCGACGTGCTCGGCGTTTTCGTCAATGGCGTCAACTACGCGCTCGTGCCCGGCACCAGCGCTCCGGTCTCCACAGCCAGCATCAATTGCGGCGGCCCGACCAGCGGCGCGGCGAGCGGCGTGACCCCACAGAACTGCAGCTTGTATCGGGACAACCCACCCTTCTTCGGAAAGATCGAGACCGAGCTCGATGGCCTTACCGTCGTACTCACGCTGATGGCGCCGGTGATGGCTGGACAAGTCAACACCATCCAGTTTGGCATCGCGAATTCGTCCGATTCGTACGCCGATTCGGCAGTATTCCTGCAAGCCGGAAGCTTGCAATCGGCTCCGTGATATTCCGACGATAACGAGACCGTTTTCCAACACACGCACTAGAGGAGGATAGTTATTATGGACAGACGTGATTTCTTGACGGGCGTCGCAGTCGCCGCAACGGCATGGGCGACCAAAGACGTGGCGTTTCCCACCGAGGCTTCCGCGCAGACAGTCCCCGGCCAGAAGCTGGTCACGCAACTCTGGTCGCGCCACCTGCAGTGGGTCAGCACCCAGGCCCAGGCGCAGTCCGACCCCTTTGGCACGGGCGTCAAGGTGGGTGAAGCCTGTCTGGCTTCGGGATTCGCCGCCGTCGACCTCACGGTGCGCTCCGACGGCCACGTGCTGCCGCAGAACGTGGCCACGGTCCTGCCCCCGATGCTCAATGGCATTCGCAGCACGAGCTGCATCTGCGACGAGATCGGGAACAACATCGCGCCGTCGAGCGATCCCACGGACACGTCCTGGATCGCTAGCCAGTTCGTGAACGAGATACTGTCGGTCGCGGGCGCCAACGGCATCACGAAGTACCGCTGGTACAACTCCGGCGGCCCCAGTTTCCCGGCCAATACGTTTGGCAACACGATGACCACGCAGCTCGATGGCTTCCGGGTAAACATGCGTCGCCTGGCGGCGATCAATGCGCAGAACGGTGTGTGCGGCGTCGCGCATACGCATTCGGGCAACCTCGGCACTTCGGTGTACGACATCCTCTATGCGATGCAGGGCATCGACCCCGCCCAGATCGGCATCAATCTCGCCATAGGCCACACGGCGGACGCTGCGCCGGGGGTAACGTGGCAGTTGGAGATGCGTCGCGCGATGCCGTATATCAAGGGCACAGCGCTGCAGGATCTGAAAGGGACGATCAACGCCACCACCGGCGCGCTGAGCACCTCCACCGTTCAAAGTACCGGCGCGACCGGCACCGGCGCCGGCATAATCAACTGGGCCACGTTCTTCTCGCTGCTGCGGCTGGGTGGCTACAGCGGCCCGGCCGAGGCGCAAATCGAATACACCATCACGGGCGCAAACGGCACTTCGGTCAGTCTCAACAACGCCTTCTTCGCGGACAATGCGCAATTCACCAGTGGCAATTTGACCCCAGCGATCATGACTGCCAGCATGAAAATCGAGGCCGACTTCTACCGGCAGCGGGCCCTGGCCGGCGGTTGGACCGCGGCGCAGATTGTCTGATCCTGAGCGCGGCTGGTGCGCAACGGGAGCACCATGCTTCGACGAGCGGGGCGCGCGCTTTTCAAGCGGGCGCCCTTGTCGTCTCGGCCCGGCAGTCATAGGGTGAACAAGCAGTGATGCGACGTACCTCGATGGTGGTAATTGGGGTCGGGCTGGCTTCGGCGCTGGCGCTGTGGGCTTGCCTGCCTGCGCAGGACGAGGTCGTCGAGGGGGCCAGCGGCAAGGCGAACGCGAAGCCGCGTCTGCCGTCAGCAGGTTCATCCGCCTCGGTTGAGTTGCGGACGTCAACAACAGCGCCATCCGCGCCGCTGGTGGCGCCACCAGCCGCAATGACAGGCTTTGCCGTGCCGATCACGGTGGCGGCACCGCAGAAGGTGCTTGTCGGCGAGATGAACGACCTGGTCGTCGGCGTGGGCGCCAACGGCGGTGTTAGCGAGATCAGCTTCACCGTGCGCTTCGATGCCAATGTGCTGCAGGTGCGCGCCGGCAGGGAAGGGGACTGGGCGGTGGACGCTGGCCTCAACACACGTTTCGCGGCTGAGATCTCCGACTGGGAAGACCGCGTCCAGATTCGCAGCGCAGTGACGGGCCAGCGGGTAGGCACGATGGCGGGCGGCAGTGTGGCCATGGTGCAATTCCAGGCCGTTGCACCGGGCACGACGTCGGTAATGATCACCGACGTCGTGGTCAAGGATGTGGCGGGGAGGTCGATAGCGTCTGCAGTCTCGGCATCGAATCTGCAAATGACAGTAGACTCCGTGCCACCGTCGCAGCCCGAGCCTTGGCGCGAGCGCCGCGCTGCCGCCGTGGAAGAGCCCACCAAGGCCACCGAAGAGGGCGACTAGGGCCCGAATGCAATTCAACGCCGGCGGTTTGTATCTGCGGGCGCCTTCGACGCCAACGCAGTATTCCGGCTAGCGGTCGCCGGTCAACCGCTGAACTTGATCATGTATCCCCACGATTCCAGTCCGCCGGGGATGGCGTTGAACGACAGCGTGATGCGGCGCTCGCCCTGATTGGGCGGCACGGCGTGCATCACATAACTCGGAAACAGCACCAGGTCGCCCGGCGCCGGCGCCGGGCTGACCCATCGGTCCGCGTTGAACGGGGTCGGTGTTATATGGGCGTGCTCGTTCTTGAAGACAAACTCGGTGGGCCCGCCCGACTTCATGAACACGGTTTGTGAACCCGGGTGCGTGGTCGTCAGGTAGACCACGCCCGATACGAAGCTGTTGGCATGGTTGTGCGTGGCCTGGAGGCCACCGGTGTCCAGTACGTTGACCCACATCTCTTTGATGGCCCAGTCGAGTCGCTGACCGAACATCAGCGCGCCCATGTCGACGATCTTGGGCGTGATCAGCGTCGCCGCTTCCACGAGCAGCGGACTGTCGTCGGGGCGCAGCATCGCGGTGTGCGACAGGTTTTCGGACGCCTTGTTGGCGTCCAGAGCCAGCGCGCTGAAATGCCGCACCAAGCCGTCCACTAGGCGCGCGCTCAGCGTCCCTGGCGCGCGCAGAAAAGGGGTGGGAAACAGACCAAACACTTCATCCATGCCGGCCATTATCGCTGCGTCGGCGGGTACTGGTCTATCAGTGCCCGTCGGGGCCCGAGGCGAGGTTGTGTGTTGCGGGTCAGGTTGCGGGGCAGCCCTCTGCCACAGCCATACCGGCACTGCTATCGCCGCTATCAAGACCAGTACGGTGCGGGATCGCTTCAAGCTATGCACCCAAATCTCTCAACCCTAAATGCTTCGAATGTCGCACCCTGGCTGTCCTACCCGAAAACTCGTTGCCAGTGACGTTGTTGACTCTGTGCCGCCTTGAAGGGAAAGAATTGTCGATAGGGACGAAGCCGAGCAAGGCAGTCGAACGAAACGGAGCTCTCGCTCAGCGAAATTGTTGATTTCTTGCAGCGCGCGCCTTGATCGCGGCATAGCGATCGAGCAGCTGCCTCGCCCGTTCGACGACCGGAGCGTCGATCATCGCGCCGTCGACGGCAACGGATCCACGTCCCACGCCTCGCGCATTTGCGTACCCCTCGATGACACGGGCAGCGTGAGCTACCTCCGCCTCGGTCGGCGAGTATTCCTGGTTCACGATCGCGACCTGATCCGGATGAATGCATCCGGCACCCATGAAACCCAACTTGCGCGAACGGCGCGCCATGCCGCGAAAGGCTTCGCGATCCTGAAACGACGCGATGCTCGCGAGGAATCCGAGCGGCATCAAACCTGCGGAACGCGCCGCCAAGATCATCTGCTGCTTGGGCATGAGCAACGTGTCTTCGGTCGGCTCCATTCCCACAGCCAGAGCGAAGTCTTCGCCACCGATTGTCATGGCCACCAGTCTATTCGTCGAGGCCGCAATCGCCGCCATCTGAAGATACGCGGGGGGCGTCTCGATGATCGCGATGAATCGCGTGTGCCCCAAGGGTAGCCCTCGTTGCGGCTCGAGCTCGGAGACAAGCTCGTCCAGAAGGTGCAAATGGCTAGCGCTTTGAACCTTCGAGATTGCGAGGGCGTCGACATGTTCACCGATCGACGCCTCGATGTCACGTACCGCCAGCGATAGCGGACGATTGATGCGAACGACGACGTCCGATCCGCCCTGGCGCACGCGTCCTGCGGCTGCTTCGACGAGCGCGCGCGCACGCTCCTTTTCGGAAGCCGGCACGCTGTCTTCCAGGTCGAGCTGAATGCAGTCAGCGCCTCGCGTGTGAGCCTTGTCGACGTATTTCTCGACGTTCACCGGAACATAGAGCAGCGAGCGCCATAGAGGTAGGGATGAGAGCACGCGAGCGGTCCAACCTATTGAGAATTACGAAGCCGAGTGCCGGAGTGTGTACGAACGTTGACGTCATCCCGGCGCAGGCCGGGATCCAGCTTCATCGTCAGGGATTGGGCCCCGGCCTCCGCCCGGGCGACGCGGCTTATGGCTGCTTGTGTCACGGAGTTAGGTAAGCTCAATAATTGCAAAACAGCGCCGGCCGCATCGCGGGTGATTCGCGAAGCCTCAGCCGCAGCCCGCGGCCGGCACGTGTTCTGCGGATCGTTGTCGAACGGCTATTCATTGCCAACCCGCAGAAAGTCGGCGATGTCCCAATGGCCAGTACGAGGCATGGGCACGTCGCCGCGCGTGCGCACCTCCAACAGATAAGGAGTACTTGAAGCAATTGCCTTGCGAAGCGCCTCGCGCAGCTCGTTCGGGTGCTCGACCAGCGCGGACTCGATGCCGAAGGACTTGGCCAGCAGCATGAAGTCAGGATTGTAGGGTGTACCGTCGGTCCGAGTGAATTCGGTACCGTACGTATTCCCGAAATAGGTGGCGCCAACGGACGCGATAGTCGAATAACAGAAGTTGTTGAACAGCACCCACACCACTGGAACGTCGAGCTCGACCGCGGTTGCCAGCGATCCCACCACTGACATGAGTCCCCCGTCGCCAACCAATCCGATCACCTTGCGGTTCGGTGCTCCCATTTTTGCGCCGATCGCCGCGGCCGGCGAGAATCCCATCGTCGCGAATCCACCGCTGGTGATGAACGAAGCCGGATGCACGCTTCGGAGTTGCTGGCCGGCACCGTTCTTGTTCCAGCCGACGTCGGTAACGAAGATCGCGTCTTCGGGCGCGACCTCCGACAGTTCCCTTAGCAGACGTGCAGGGTGGATGGGCTCGCCGGAATCTTCCTGGGTTTCCTTGAGCTCACGCTGCCACTCCTGCTTGCGCTTGTCGACAACTTCCGCTTGCGAGCGCATGAGCGACGCGGACCGTGGCCCCGACCCAAGCTGCTCGATGAGTGCTTCAAGCGTAGCTTTCGCATCCCCGACGATACCGACATCGACCGGATAGATCTTCCCTACCTCTTCGGGGTCTATGTCGATCTGGATCAGGCGAGAGGGCGGAATCGCAAACGTGTGTTTGGGGCTCCACGAGCTGCAGTCGGCCTCGCCGAAAGCAGTTCCGAGCGCCAGGATCACATCGGCCTCAAGCGTCGTGGTGTTCGCCGGCCGTGTGCCCCAGATGCCCGTCGTGCCGAGCGACAGTGGATGATTTTCCGGGAAAACGCCTTTCCCCATCAGCGTCGTAGCTACCGGCGCACCGAGCAACTCGGCGAGCCGCTTAAGCTCGCCGTACGCATCGCCGAGCGCGATTCCGTTGCCGGCGAAAATGACCGGTCGCTCCGCACTTTTCAACAACTGCGCTGCCCGAGCTATGCCGCTGCTTGGTCCGGCGAAGCGCGTGTAGGCCGGTCGCCTTGCTGTCGTATTCGGCGTTGCCTCGACACGCTGCGAAAAAACGTCCATCGGCACGTCGATCAGCACGGCTCCCGTCCTGCCCGATTGGGCCAGGTTGAGCGCCCGCGGGACGACGTCGGGAAGGAATTTGGCGTCGTCCACGCGCCACACGCGCTTGCATATGGGTCGGAAGATCTCTGCCTGCGACGCGTCGGCATGTAATCTGACACCTTGATGCGGCTCTCGGGCGTGGTGATAGGACGGTGTGTTGCCAGCGATCACCAACATCGGTGTACCGTCCGCGGCCGCGGTTGCGACGCCGGTCAACGCGTTCGTCAGACCCGGCGAAAGATGGACATTGACGACCGCCAGCTTGCGTGAAGTCCGGAAATAGGCATCGGCCGCATGGGCCGCCTGCTGCTCGTGTCGAAACGACACGTATTCGATCCCGATCTTGTGACAAGCGTCGATCAAGGCGTAGTTGGTATGTCCGCATTGACCGAACACCTTCGTGACGGACTCTTGTCGAAGGCATTCGGCTATGAACTTTGCGCCGTTCATTCTCGGTGTACTCCTAGGAGAGGCTAATCGTGACAAGGCGTTCTTCGGTCATTTCTCGCATTGCGTACTTCGGACCCTCTCTCCCGATGCCGCTGTCCTTCACGCCGGCGAAGGGGATCAGATCGACGCGGCTGCTCGAAGACTCGTTGACGTGAACGACGCCGACATGCAGCCGGCGTGCAGCTTCCATCGCGCGCATAACGTCGCGCGTGAAGATTCCGGCGGCCAGTCCAAACGGCGTTGCATTCACTTGCGCGGTTGCCTCCTGGATTGACTCGAAGGGCAATACTGAAACGACCGGCGCAAAGATCTCCTCCTTGATTACGCGCATATCGGGCAGTACGTCTTTCAGAATCGTCGGATAGAGCAAAGCGGCTTCACGGCGACCGCCGGCGACCAGCCGTGCGCCTTGCAGGACCGCCTCTTCGACCCATGCTTCGGCGCGACGCGCTTCAGATTCGCTGATCATCGGTCCGATGTCCATCCCAGGCTCATGCGGATTACCCACTTTCAATCGCCTCGTAGCAGCGGCAAAAAGCTCGAGGAATCGTTCGAACACCTTGCGGTCAACGAACAGACGTTGAACAGACGTGCATGCTTGTCCTGCGCGCTTGAACGCCGAACTGGCGCAGCGCGTTGCCGCTCGCTCGAGATCCGCGTCGTCGCAGACGATCGTCGCAGCGATACTGCCAAGCTCGAGGGCGACGGGCCGCATGCCGACCGACTGGTGCAATTTCTTGCCGACCTCGGTGCTGCCGGTAAATGTATAGAAGGCAATGTCCTGGTTTTCGGTGAGCCAGCTTCCAACCTCGGATCCTGGACCCTGGACTAGGTTGATATGACCAGGCGGCAGCCCGGCGTCTAGCAACACTTGCACGAGCAACGCTGCACTCAACGGCGTCGCCTGTGGAGGCTTGACGACGACCGTATTCCCGGCGGCAAGCGCAGGCGCTACTTTGTGTGCAACCATGTTGAGCGGCGAATTGAACGACGTGATCCCACAGACCACGCCACGCGGTACGCGAATAGTGAAGGCCAGACGATGCGCATTTCCCGGCGCACCCTCGATTGGGACGACCTCCCCGACCAGGCGTTTGCCCTCCTCGGCCGAGACAAGGAGCGTCTGGGCCGTGCGATTGACCTCATTGACGGCGTCGGCGATTGGAAATCCGGCTTCGGCGACGATGGTCTCGGCGAGGACGTCGCGTCGTTCTTCGACGAGCTGCGCAGCCTTTGCAAGAATGCGATATCGGTCGTAAGGCTCCAGCGGGCGTTCTAAGAACGAACGCCGCGCCGCTGCCACAGCGTCGTCGACCTGCGCTCTCGACGCGCGCTCGGCAACGCCAACTACGGTGCCCAAGAATTTATCGAGCACCGAAAAGCTCGCAACGCCCTTCGACCACGTGCCATTGATAAAAAGCGAGCCACGATGAAGCTTGTTTCCTAGATCATTCATTCGCTAATCCTTCGCAAGCGCCGAGCTCTCTTATTGGGATCGCAAGCGCCTTTTCCCACGGCGGGGGAACGTACGCCCTCTTGCCTTCTGCGCTCCACAACTGGACGACCTCACACTGTACGAGATTCCGCGGCTAATGCGAGGTACTAACGCGTTCCAGTATGGGCACGAGACGTCCAAAATTCATACGCGAGGCGACTTTGGTAAGAGGGCCAGGTTTCAAGAATCACCTTCTATGTCCCCGCGCGGCGCCGTCCTTGTCCGCCTTCGAGATTTGGCCCGCAGCTCCGTAGGCGTGTTCGAAAGCTTCGCGGATCGCGCTGACCCGGCGATTGTCCAGGTCGGCGGCTCTGCAAACGAAGGCGATCTGTCGCACAGGCGCGCGCCTCCCAAGACCGATTTCGCGTACTCGATAGGCTTCGCGCAGGGGCCCCCGCAGGCTCGGCACGACCGAAACGCCGAGGCCGGACGACACCATGGCGGCGATCGCTTCGATCGACACCAGGTCGAGCCGGGCGCGCGCTCGCGGAGCGACGCGATGGACGAAGCTCGCGGCGATTCGTCCACCGGTCATCGAAGTATCGAGCCGGATCCACTCATGCTTGTGCAGCAATTCGACGACTGAATCGCCCTTCGCATCGGGCGGTGCCAATAGCACGAACAATTCCCGCGCAAGGTTGCGCCAGCAAAGCCGGCTCGACCCACCCATCTCGGGGCGCACGACGACTGCTGCGTCGAGCTCGCCTGCCTTTATGTCCCGCAGCAGCACGGGCGTGTCGCCCTGGGCCAGACGGATGTCGAGGCGGGGAAAGCGCGTGCGCAGCTCGAGTAGCGCCGCCGGGAGCGTCGCCGTCTGCACGCTGCGTATCGTTCCAAGGGCAACGCGTCCGGCGACGACAGGGCTTCGCCTGTCGCGGAGCGCCTCGATGGTCGCGAGCGCTCCGCGAACGCTTGCACCAAGCTCCGATGCAAAAGGCGTGGGGCGCGCGATTCGCGCCGAGCGATCGAACAAAGGCTGGCCGAAATACTTCTCCAGCTCCTTGATCTGCAAGCTCACGGCGCTCGCCGTCAGGCGAACGTCATGAGCTGCGGCGGCAAAGCTCCCGCGTCGAAGCACAGCCTCGAGCGTATTCAGAAATGCCAGCTTCACAAGATTTGCTCAACTGTCGCTCAACAAAAAGTCGCTTTTTCCAATCCTATCACGGGGCTAAGCTCTCATTCGTCAAACGAAGAAGCGGCAGTGGATCGGACCCACGTGCGTCGGGACGCGCATCGCGGTCCAACACAAGAGCCGCCGGAAACGTGGCGATGGCGGGGCGATGAAGCATTTAGGCCGGCTACTCGACGGGGGCTCCCCATTGCATTTGCGCCAGGGGTCGTCTGGTTGTTCCATTTCGAACAAACGGCCGAAACCGACGGCAGTCGCTCGAACCGATCCGCGATGACAACCCCGTACGATCCAGTCGCTGCTCCCCGCGTTGACGCGGGGCCTGCACGCGCAGTGCACGGGAGCGCACATGCGGATGGAAGGGCGGCCGAAGGTTTTGTCGTGCCGCACACGAAATTCGAACACTCCCCGAACGGAATCATGGATGTCCTCGTGCACGCGGTCGCCGGAGAAGCGGGCAGAGGGACTGCGTTGGCCCGCACCGCTAAATCGGTGATCGATGAACGACCGCTCCTGGATGAGGGCCTTGATCGCGCGCAGCGCGTTGCGAACGCGAGGATCGGTGCTGACGAACTCGCATGGCTGAGCAAGGGATTCAACGCGTTTCTTGCGGCAGGCGGAGCGTTGCCGCTGGAGAGATGTCTTGCATTGCCGCGCAATCAATACGCGCTTCAGCGGGCCTGTCGCGACTATTGGTTACGACGCGCGTGGGAATCGCTGGATGATAACCTGTCACCCTGGCGGCGCTCGGAAAGGCTTGCAGTGCTGATACGGAGCTTCCGATCGAGACGCTGGCCGAGGTGGCGAGCTTTGCAAGAGGCGCCGAAATTCGTCGGTGGCGTCGAAAACGCGCTCTTTCATGCATTTCGCTGCTCGCAACGTGTTCCGCAGACCGCCATGCAGCTGCATAACATCGCGAATCACCGCCAGCATTCTTAGAGGCGGCAATTGCTGGTAAAAGCTCCGGAGTAGCCAGCGGAGACCCACGATCGGCAACGACTCGGCGCGGGGCGCCGACCTCGTCGCCCAGCGGGTTCTCGACAGATCCCGCCCGGGGAGCGGCTGCCGAGGCTCCAGGGCGTATAGTCCAAAACAGCCGGACTCTTGCCTTTTATCCATGGGTTGATACCCTTTAGGCAAAAAATAGAATACTGTAGCGTTTTTGTGCTTGTGTGCCGTTCGAGTTCGTGGCCAGGAGACGTATTATTCGCCACCGCTTGTCGATCAACCTATCTGGAGGAGTGCCATGCGTCCGAACCTTACCCGCCGTTCCCTGCTTGCCGCCGGTGCGTCAGCACTGGCCCTCGGCGCCGTGCCGCAGGTCTATGCCCAGGCGAGGACCAAGTTGAGATTCAGTTCCGCCTTCACCGAGCAGGACCTGCGCGCCGCGGCGTACCGCGATTTCGCGACTGCGATCAAGGACGGCTACGACTTCGAGCCGTATTGGGGCAACACCTTGTTCAAGCAGGGGACGGAGCTTGTCGCGTTGCAGCGCGGAAACCTGGAAATGTGCAATCTCGCGCCCGCCGATATCTCGAAGCAGATTCCCGCATGGTCGCTCATGACTTCCGCCTATCTCTTTCGCGATGTCGACCATCTCAACAAGACTTTCAAGAGCGACATCGGCCGCGAATTCATCAAGATGGCGCGCGATCAGCTAGGCATCCAGATCATCACGCCCGTCTACTTCGGATCGCGAAACGTCAACCTCAAACCGGACAAGCAGATCAAAACACCGGCCGACATGGCCGGAATCAAGCTCCGCATGCCGCCCGGCGAGTACTGGCAGTTCCTCGGCGAGTCGATCGGCGCCAACCCGACACCCGTCGCGTACGCCGAGGTCTACACGTCGCTGCAGACCGGCGCGATCGACGGCCAGGACAATCCGCTGGTCGCGAGCAAGCTCATGAAGTTCTACGAGGTGACCACCCAGTTCGTCCTGACGGCTCACGTGATCGGGTACGACGTGATGACCGTTACCACCAAGATCTGGGATGCCATGCCGCCCGCCCAGCAGGCCGCCTTCCAGGGCGCCGCCGAGAAGGCAATGGCGGACTACACGGTCAAGTTCAACGCGCAGGAAAAGGACGCACTCGAATTCTTCAAGGCGAACGGCAAGAAGGTCTATACGCCCGACCTCAACGCATTCCGGACGTTCGCGCAGAAGAAGTATACGGACAAGTACGGTCAGGATTGGCCGAAGGGAGCGCTGGAGCGTATCAACGCGCTGTGACCCGGCTGCACACCCGTCTACAGACCGCCCCGCGATTAGAATCAGAATCGAAGCGCGTTGGCCGCAGGCGACCGCGGCCCGCGCGCTTCTCGCATAGTCAACCGCTTCCCCCGCCGACCACCCCCGGTCGGACGCTCGCGCTCGAGCCGCACGATGGGGTCTGCACCTGCAACGGCAGCTGGTTAGCCTGCCGGTAGTGCGCCGGGAGCGATCGGTCAGCCCCTCGAGCCCGCAATCCTCGTAGCGCTGGAAGATCTTGTAGCCGGTCTTGATCGAGACAGCGAACTCGCGGCACAGCCCCGCTATTTCCTCACCGTCGGGCAACCGGGCCACAAATCGGAGTCGTTCGTCCACCTCGTAACACTCCTGCCAGGGCGCCGGAACCGGTCGAAAGCGGCGTTGAGGGTCTGTTACGGCGGCACCTAACACGCTGATCCGCCCGGCAACAGGGTGATGGTCAGCTCGGCGACGCCGGTGGCCCAGCAGCACAGTGCGAAGCCTGCGTCCATCCAAAGGTTAGCGGCGTCGCCCGCCCGCGCTCATCCAAAGCGCCGCCTACTACGTATTACGCAGTGTGGGAGATCCCGATCGGGCGACGGGGGGACCGCATGGACACGTCCCGACAACGCCATGCCGCTCAAGCGGCAAGGATGGGCCGACGACGAAGCGACGTCGGCACGGCCCGCAAATCAATCCAACCATGGAGATGGATCATGAAACGTACATCCGCGCTAATCGTTCCTTTGCTGGTGTCAATCGCACTGGCATGGGCCGCGACCGCTCAGGCGGCAAGTCACCGGGAGGCACCGTTGATCGCTTTGGATCCGCCGGCCGACAACACCGACGTGTACGCCTTCGTCAGCTACGACGCGGCCAACCTCGCGCGCTCCCCTGCCGATCGGAAAGTTACATTCATTCTCAATGTGAATCCAGGACAAGATCCGAGCGATGGGCCCAACTACTTCAACTTTGACGATCAGGTGCTCTACGCCGTCAATGTCGACAATAACCAGGACGGAATTGCCACCGATGTCGTCTACCAGTTCCGTTTCACGACCCAGGACCGGCCTATCGGCGGCCCCGGCGGATTGACCTCTCCCGTGCCTTACCTCGGCAATCCACATATCACCGCGTTGGGCGGGTTGCTGCAGGGAATTACGGCGCTGGACGGGCCGGGATCGGAAGGGCTGACGCGCCGCCAGACCTACACGGTAACCGAGATTCGCGGTGGGGTCAGCACGCCCTTGTTCAGCGGCTCGACGTTGATCGCGGTGCCCTCCAACGCCGGACCCGCGACGATGCCCAACTATCCGGCACTTGCAGCGCAGGGTATCTACACCGATTCGGCAACCGGTATCCGCGTGTTCGCCGGACAGCGAGCCGAGACGTTCTACATCGATCTTGGCGCCGTCTTCGATACGCTGAATCTGCGCCGCTATCCACCTCTCCTCACCGGGCCGGGAGAGGACAACGACAATGTCAACGCGTATGGCGTGAACCGCTTCAGCGGCTTCAACATCAGCACCATCGCCCTCGAGGTCCCGATCACCCGCATCACCGGCGATGGTAAACCTGCGGCGACAACGGCGAACCCCGTTATCGGCATGTACGCCAGCACAGCCCGCCAGCAGACAAGAGCGTTGGGTGGACCGGGAATGGGCACCGTAAATACCGGTCCCTGGGTGCAGGTATCCCGGATGGGTAATCCTCTGGTGAATGAGCTCATCATCAAGACACCAGGCAAGGACGCCTGGAACAAGGCGGCGCCGGAAACCGAAGCGCAGTTTCAGGCCTCGTACACAAATCCGGTCATCGCTACGGCACTAAACCTGGTTTATGGCTTTCCTATTGTCCCGATCAATGGTTCACCGGCAACGAATCGGACCGACCTGATGGGCATCCTGCTCAAGTACCCCGGTCAGGCTCTGAATGGCTCGAACTGTGGCACCCCGTGCTCGGAGCTCCTGCGGCTCGATCTGCGCGTTCCACCCACGGCGCCGGAGAACCAGAGTCGCCTTGGCGCGGCCTTGAGTGCTGACCCGGCGGGCTGGCCGAACGGCCGGCGCCCGAATGACGACGTCACCGACATCGCGATTCGCGTGGTCGGGGGGACCAACTACATAGCCAACAAGGCCGGCGACGGCGTCAATTTCCCGGCCGGAGTACCCGGTGTGATCGGAGTCGATATCACGTCGAACGGTATCGCCACGAACTTTCCGTTCCTGCCGACACCGTACGATGGCAAGGACCGCCGGCACATCGACTGCGGTGAGAAGCCGCAGTCCAATCCCTGCGGAGCGTTGGTGCCGTGATCGAACCATCGAAAGTTATTGAGAATCGCGAAACCGAGTGCCACAGCCTGCATGAACGTTGGTGTCATCCCGGCGCAGGCCGGGATCCAGTTTCATAGCCAGAGATTGGGCCCCGGCCTCCGCGGGGGCGACGTGCCCTGTGGCTGGGTGATACGGCGTGTATGAATGTTGAAGTCATCCTGGCGCAGGCCGGGATCCGATTTCATAGACAGGGATTGGGCGCCGGCCTCCGCCGGGGCGACGTGGTTTGCCGCTGGTTGTGTCACGTAGTTCGGTAACGCTCAATCGAAGGACCAAAGGCCCGGGGTGACACCCGGGCCTTCTCCTCGGCGCGCCCTGCGGTCGACGCGCGTCGAGATCACTCTCCGTCGTAAAGGCCGCTGATGTTGCCTTGCGCAGCGCTAGTCATATCGGCAGTCATCTCGGCTTGCAGCATGTAGCCGCCGATCACGAGAGCCTTGTCGACCTGCGCGACACCCCTGAAATAGGCCAAGGGGTCGGGGTACATCGCTTGGATGGTCGCCGGGTCGATTACCGTCGAATAACCCCAGCGGTTGCATGCGCCGGGGCCGGAGTTGACGCCGCTGTTGATACGCGTCGGATAGACCATGTACGCCGTCCGGATGCCTCCCTGCGCGAGACCAAGACTGTCCCGCACAACCGCCGTTCCAGAGGTCGTGATCGGATTAGCCGTCGGCGGAGGCGTCCCGTTCTGGATCCATTTGACCATCTTGTCGTACGCGGAAGCGAGCACGAAGGTAGTCCCGACGCGACTGCCGACCGGATGGAGCGTGCATCCCGCTGGGGGGGCCGGATCGAGACCCACCGCCTCGGTCGAGACCCCGTTGTCGCGCAGCTCCAGCGGTTCGCGGCTGTTCCGCAGATGCTGATCGACGTGCGACGCGCCCGCCACTTCCCAGCTGCGGAAATTGTTTGTTTGCGCCTGGCGGACGCTCGCCTCGTTGAACAAAGCAACATCGGATTCCGTCAGGACCTTGAAAAACGGGACGTCGAGATCGGTGCGAATTCGATTGCCGAGCGTGGAGAGCGCGAGAATCCCGTCGTAGAGATTGGCGAGCGGCTGAATCGAATTCGCATAGGCTGCCAGGCGCATCGCCGACTGCGACTCGCCCGTCGCGATGATCGTTGTGGGCACGAGGCCGGCGAGGGGATCGACGCCCACCGGAGACGCTATCGCCTGTCCGGCCTGGGAGTACACGTCGTACGATAGCGAGTCGTCATTGACGGTGCCGCCGACGGTAACGTCCAACATGCCATAACGTGTCGGGCTCCACGCCTTGAGCGCGTTGACCCCGACGCGCTGCGCCGATACGCCGACCCAGACGTAACCCGAACGCATCATGTTTTCCCAGTTGAAGAACCATGCGTTTTCCGCATCGAAACCATTCGTTACGTTGTACCACTCTACCAACACTACGCCGTTGAATTTGGACGGGTCCGCGGGTCGCCGGACCACGAGCCGGGTCGTGTAGGGATTACCCGTCGAGATTACGGTACCCGTCGAGCTTGCATTCGGGTTCGTTTGATTCGGCGTCGCGTAGCGCGTCGCTGTCCCTGAAATGAAGAACTCCTCCTCGACATACCCGTGCCCGGCAAGATCGTGATTCGAGCTGAAAAAGATGTAGTTATGAGACGCATCTCCGGGCGCGGCGGGCTGCGCTATCGGCCCCGTCACTACCGGATTGGGTACCTGCGCGGCTGATAGCGTCGGAAAGTAACTGGCGCAGGTCAATGCGCCAAGCACGAGCGCGTACAGAATGCGATCGCAGAGTTGAACACGAATAGGTAAGTGCATGGACAATCCTCCTTAGTAATAATGCGTACGTGCGATCGCAACTCGTGGTGACGAATCTTCAAATCCCTCACCCGGTGCAATTTTTTCCAAAAACATTGTCGATGAAAATCGGCCCCACCGCAATACGGTTTCGTCGATAATAACTATCATAAATCCAAATGATGAGCACCAAGGCACTGAACACGAATTGTTTCAAAAGGTAACTTTGCGATTCGAAACGCAACCCACGCAGCGCGGGCCAACAGCAGGAAGCGGAAGTGATTTGTCGAAAGACCCGCAACGCAGATCAATGATTCGAATCGTTAAGACCGCCGGAGTGATCACGGTCGCCCTTCTAGGCGCGGCGATCGGTGTCTGGGGTACGTTTCTGCTGTGGTACGCGGGACCGGAGAGCGACTCCCTGCGCCAAATCCTGGTTGCCGGTTTCGCTGTGGCTTCCGCCGGGGCCTTCGTTGGACTCTTTCGCCCTCGCTGGCGATGGCGCGCGATGGGTGCATTGGGGGTCCTCTTTGTCGCTGCGCTGATGCGTTGGACGACCCTCGAGCCGTCCGACAATCGTGACTGGCAGCCGGACCTTGCGGTCCTGGCCTATGCCACTATCGACGGCGATCGCGTCACGGTCCACAACATCCGCAATTTCGACTATCGGAGCGAGACTGATTTCACCCCCGCCTATTACGACAAGACCTTCGACCTCCGCGAGTTGCAGTCGGTGGACATCGTGACGTCCTATTGGGCGGGCCCCGTAATCGCCCATGTCTTCGTCACGTTCGGGTTTCCCAAAGACGACTGCCTTGCGATATCCATCGAGGTGCGCAAGCCGAAAGGAGAGGGTTACTCGACGCTCAAAGGGTTCTTCCGACAATACGAGCTCATCTACGTCGTGGCGGACGAGCGGGACGTGATCCGGCTGCGCACGAACTATCGACGTGATCCGCCAGAGGAAGTCTACATCTACCGCGCCTCGGCATCGGTCGAGGCAACGCGGCGATTGTTCCTCGAGTACATGCAAAGGATCAACGCGCTGCGGGACCACCCCGAGTTCTACAACACGCTGACGACCAACTGCACCACCACGATCTGGATGAACAACCATGTAAATCCGGGGCGCGTGCCGTTGAGCTGGAGGATTCTCGCGAGTGGCTACCTGCCTCAGTACCTCTACGACGAGGGACGCCTTGAGACAGCGGGGCTGGCTTTTGCCGATCTGCAGCGACGCGTACACATCAACGCGCGGGCTAAGCTCGCGGATTCATCAGCGGACTTCTCGCGGCGCATTCGCGTCTGGGACTAAATCGCGTCGAGTCGGGCAAGTGTCGGCCAACGGATTCCTAAATCCGTCGGCGCGGCGCCGGTGACACCCGCTGGTTCGAGCCATTACAATCGCCCGGAGAGGTGACGATTGCCGACTGGCGCGGGGGACATTCGGAGACGGATCGATGGATGCAAAACAACTCCTCATACTGGCGTTCCAGGTGGCCATCATCGGCACCGTATTCGGATACGGGCTGAAGTCCACCCGGGACGACCTGGTCTATCTCGTTAAACGGCCCGGCCTCCTGGTCCGCTCGTTGCTCTCGGTGCTCGTCGTCATGCCCGTCCTGGCCGTGCTGTTCGTCAAGGCCTTCGATCTTCGGCAGACGGTCGAGGTCGTTTTGGTGGCGCTCGCCATTTCGCCGGTGCCGCCGCTCTTGCCGCAGAAGGAGTCGAAAGCGGGTGGGCGGCGATCGTACGGGCTGGGACTGATGCTCTTTCTGGGCCTGCTGGCCATCGTGGCAATCCCGCTGGTGGTCGCGCTCCTGGACCGCGTCTTCTCGCGCTCGCTCACGGTGGATACGGGCGCCATCGCGCGCATCATCTTTATCGCGGTGCTGCTGCCACTCCTCGCCGGCGTGGCGGTCCGCACGCTTATGCCGCACATCGCCCAACGACTCGAGAAGCCGGTGCATATCGTGGCCAACGGGTTGCTGCTCGTCGGGGTAGTGGTGCTGCTCGCCGTGAGCTGGAAGGCCATATGGGCCGCCACTGGTAGCGGCACGATACTCGCGCTCATTGCCTTCGTTGTCGCAGGACTGCTGGTGGGACATGTGCTTGGTATGCCGGAGCGGGAACACTCCGTAGTGCTCGCACTATCGACCGCGTGCCGGCATCCGGCGATCGCGTTCGCCATCGCCGCGTCGAACTTTCCGGACCGGCGCTTCGGAGGAACCATCATCCTGTATCTGCTGGTGAGCGCCGTCGTTTGTGTTCCGTATGTCGCGTGGCAGCGGCGCCGGTCGATGACGGCAACCGCAACGGCCGCATGAGTGCCCGTCGTAAGATTGACGATGGCACAGCAACACACCGCTGACTTGCCAACCGGGCAGACCACACAGGTCGGGCCCGACGACGCGCTGACGTTCTCTCCGGTGGAGAACGAAGCGCCGCTGCGATGGTGGCGACGGCTCCATCTCGCGCGCGCGGGCGAACTCGGCACGGGGCGACGGGCGATGCTGCTCGCGGCGATCGCGTGGTTGCCGATTGCGCTCTGGGCGCTGGCCACGGGTCGCCTGTTCGGTAGTACCGGCGAACCGCTGCTTGTGCACTATGGAATCCACGTTCGCTGCCTGATCGTGATCCCCCTGTTGATCATGGCCGAGGAGGCGCTGCATCGAGGCGGCAGGACCATCGCGCAACAATTCGTGACGAGCGGCGCTGTCCCGCCCCAACTTCGGCCCGAGTTCGACGCGGTGTTGCGCGACGTCGCCCGCCTGCGCGACACCTCGCTGCCGTGGGTGTTCGCGGTCGGCGTCGCGATCGCCTGGGCGATCGCCGATCCGCCTACTGCGCACGTCGACGAAGTGAAGTGGGCGATCGGGCCCGACGGTGCCATCGGCTTCGGAGCTGCGTGGTTCGCGTACGTTGTCCGCCCGCTCCTCACCGCATTGCTCCTCGGCTGGCTGTGGCGCCTCTTTCTCGTCACCTGGTGGATGTGGCGCATCGCGCGCTTGCCCCTCGCGCTCGTGGCGACGCATCCGGATCGCGCCGGCGGCATCGGGTTCATCAAGAAGCTCCCTCGCGGGTTCACGCTCGTGACGCTCGCGCTATCGGCGATGATGGCGTCGCGCTGGGCGCACGAGGTCGTGTATCACGGGGCATTGCTCACGTCGTTTGAGATGCCGCTGATCGCGTATGTAGTCCTGTGGTCGCTCGCGCTTATGTTGCCGCTCTTCGCGCTCACGCCGGCGCTGTACATCGCACGGAAGCGCGCCCTTCCGGCCTATGCGAACCTCGTGGGCGAGCAGGGGCGGCTGATTCACCGCCGCTGGATTGAGCACAAGCCTGTCGACGACCCGTCGCTGCTCGAGCCGGAAGGCATCGGTGTCGCCGCCGACGCGGCCACCCTGTACGAGTCGGTGCAGAACATGCAGTTTGTACCGATCGGCAAGCACACGCTGACGGCGATCCTGGTGCCGATGGTGATCCCGTTCCTGGTGCTGCCGCTCCTCAGGTTCCCGATCGACGCGATCCTCGCCGCGCTGTTCAAGGCGCTGCTGTGACAGGCTATCTGGTGAACGCAACGGTGACAGACGAGAGTACGCAACTGTCGCGCAAGCGCACGTCGCTGGCGGTCGAGCGCAGTTTTATCGCGTTCGAGCGCACGCTGATGGCGTGGCTGCGGACCTCGCTGTCGATGATCAGCTTCGGCTTCACGCTGGTGAAGTTTTTCCAATTCCTGGAGGACGATCGCGGCCGCCCGGTCGTCGGCAACTTCGGCCGGACCTGGGCACCGACCTCAGTGGGAATGGCGATGATCGTCATCGGGACGGGCGCGCTGGTTGTGGCGATCATCCAGCACCGGCGTCGCGTCGAAGCGTTGCGCCACGAGGGGCTGTTACCGCAGTGGAACCTGGCGTTGAACGTCGCCATTCTGGTCGCCGTGCTCGGCGTCTATGCGCTGGGCGCGCTCGTCGTGTGAGGGGTGTCATGGAAATCCCGTTCGGATCACTCGCTGCGGCAGTGGTGTTCGCTGGCGCATACCTCGCCGGGGGTGGCCTCGGCGCGTCCGAGGCGGGGGAGCGGTTCTGGTCGCGCCGCCGCTTCCTCTCGGCGGCGGCGGGCATTTCGGTCGCCTACATTTTCATCGACGTGCTGCCCGAGCTCGAGTTCCAACGGCAGGTCGTCGTCAAGGCTGCCGGAGACAACGGACTCCTGTTCGCCGAGCAGCGCATCTACTTGCTCGCGCTGTTGTCGTTCGTGATCTTCTATGGGCTCGAGCACATGGTGCTCGTGAATCGGGAACGCCGCCGCGAGTCGGTCGCGGCGGGCGAGGCCGACGCCGTTTTCTGGCTTCAGCTCGCCGGTTACGCCGCGTACAGCGCGTTGATCGGCTATCTCGTGATCGAGCGGGCGGAGCGCGGCGTGCTGGCGCTCGTCGCCTACACGTTCGCGATGGCGGTGCACTTCATGATCGTCGACCATTCGCTCGGCGAGGAGCACGGGCGCGCGTATCGGCCGCGGGGCCGCTGGCTACTGGCGGCCAGTGTGCTCGTCGGATGGCTGATCGGTGTCGTGGCGCCGCTTTCCGAGGTCGCCGTGGCTCGACTGTTCGCGGTCCTCGCTGGCGGGGTCGTGCTCACGAGCCTGCGCGCCGAGCTGCCCGATGATCGGGAAGGGCGGTTCTGGCCTTTCTGCCTTGGCGCCGTGATCTTCGCCGGCGTTCTTGTTTTCGCCTGAGTCGAGTTTGTTCTTGTCGATCTGAAGAGAAGTCACATGCCAGCGGGGGACGCCGGCATCCATATCATGCCTGTATGAATGTGACGTCATCCCGGCGCAGGCCGGGATCCAAGTACAGTTGAAACGTAGATGCCGCAACTTGGGCCCCGGCCTGCGCCGGGGCGACGTCATCGAAGTACGTCGTCGCAGCGAAAGCCTGTCATCCCGGCGCAGGCCGGGATCCAAGCACAGTTGAAACGTAGATGCCGCAACTTGGGCCCCGGCCTGCGCCGGGGCGACGTCATCGAAGTACGTCGTCGCAGCCAAAGCCTGTCATCCCGGCGCAGGCCGGGATCCAAGTACAGTTGAAACGTGGGTGGCGCAGCTTGGGCCCCGGCCTCCGCTGGGGCGACGTCATTGCAGTACGTCATCCCAGCCAAAGCCTGTCATCCCGGCGCAGGCCGGGATCCAAGTACAGTTGAAACGTAGGTGGCGCAACTTGGCCCCGGCCTCCGCCAGCGCGACGTCATCGAAGTACGTTGTCGCAGCCAAAGCCTGTCATCCCGGCGCAGGCCGGGATCCAAGTACAGTTGAAACGTAGATGCCGCAACTTGGGCCCCGGCCTCCGCCAGCGCGACGTGGGGTCGTGATCAGGATCGACGAGTTGGCTCCGCTTCGGAAATCGCCTCGAGTCGACCTTCGATGAGCTGCGGGCCGCTGTTGTGACAGGTCAGATGGACTTCTCCCGCCGCATTCGGCGCGATCGCCGGTTTCATTCGAGTTCCGTCACGACCTCGTCGACGTAGCACCAGCTCCAGTCCTCGCCCGGTTCGAGCGAGGTTACGATCGGATGCTGCGTGCTGCGGAAATGTTTCGCGGCATGCTTGTTCTTCGAATCGTCGCAGCAGCCTACGTGGCCACAGGTTCGGCAGAGGCGAAGATGCACCCACGTGTCGCCCGTCGCGAGGCACTCTTCGCAGCCTGCGGTATTGGGACTATCCGTCACTACGAAGTTGAGATGGCTGCACTGGGAAGGCATGAGCGGATCATCCCCCGCAACGCGTGCGGGCGAGCAACGGGTTCAGGCTGTGACCAGCTCCATTCACGCCGGCTGCTTCAAGGCGTCGCTGTCGATCGGCGGCCTGCGCACGCGCTTGCCGGTCGCGGCGAAAACCGCATTGGTCACGGCGGGAACGACGCAGGAGGTTCCAGCTTCACCCATCCCGCCCGGCGGCTCCGTGCTCTGCACGATGTGAACTTCGACGGCCGGCGCTTCGTTCATGCGCAGGACGCGGTAGTCGTGGAAGTTGCTTTGCACGACACGTCCGTCTTTGAGCGCAATGGCGCCATAGAGCGCCGCAGTGACGCCGAACATGATCGCGCTCTCGATCTGCGCCCGCACCGTGTCGGGATTGACCACGGTGCCGCAGTCGACTGCGCACACGACCCGGCGAACGCGAACCGTTCCGTCCTTCGCGACTTCGACTTCGGCGACTTGCGCCATATAGGTGGCAAAGGCGAACTGAATGGAAACGCCGCGGCCGATCCCGTGGGGCAATGGCTTGCCCCAGCCGGCTTTCTCCGCGGCAAGCGTCGAGCACGCCTTTGGCGCGCGGGGATTTGTCGAGGAGGGCGCGTCGATACTCGATCGGATCCTTCTTCGCCGCGGCCGCGAGTTCGTCGATGAAACTTTCGGTCACGAACACGTTGTGCGAGGGCCCGACGCTGCGCCAGAACGCCGTGGGAATGCCCGGCGGCTCGATCCTGAGATACTCCACCCGAAGGTTGGGGATGTTGTAGACAAGATCGATCGCGCCTTCGACCGTGTCGCCATCGATCCCGTTCTTGAAGCCCGGTGGAAGCCATCGCGCGATGATCGAAGAGCCGGCGAAGCGATGGCTCCATGCGACCGGCATTCCGTCCGCATCGAGGCCCGCGGAGAGCCGATCGTAGAAATAGGGGCGGTACATGTCGTGCTGAATGTCTTCCTCGCGCGTCCAAACGACCTTGACCGGACCATCCACCTGCTTGGCAATCTGAACCGCGCGAATGACACCATCCACTTCGAGACGCCTGCCGAATCCGCCGCCGATGAGATGGTTGTGTACGACGACCTTGTCCAGCGGCATTCCGGACGCTTTCGCCGCCACGGCCTGCGCACGCCCGATGACCTGCGTACCGACCCAGACTTCGCAATCGTCCTTGCGCACGTGGACAGTGCAATTCATCGGCTCCATCGTCGCGTGCGCCAGGAACGGCACCTCGTAGATCGCCTCGACCTTGGTCGCGGCGGTGGCCAGGACCTTGTCGGCATCACCTATGTTCTGGGCAATGGCGCCCGGATTGCGCGTTGCGGCTTCGAGCTCGTGCGCGACGTCCTCCGTGGTGAGCTTCGCGTGCGGGCCGTCGTCCCATTCGATCTTGAGCGCCGCGAGCCCTTGCTTCGCGGCCCACATGTGATCGGCGACAACCGCGACGGTGTCGTCGAGGCGCACGATCTGACGCACGCCCTTGACGGTCTTCGCCGCGGAGTCGTCGACGTTTTTCAAACGACCGCCGAAAACGGGCGATTGTGCGAGCGTCGCGATCTTCACGCCCGGCGGCCGAGCGTCGATGCCGAAGACAGCGGTTCCATCGACCTTCGCCGGTATATCCAGGCGCTTGGCAGGCGTGCCGATGAGCTTGAAGTCCTCCGGCCGCTTCAACGCGACCTTTTCCGGCACCGGCATGCTGGCCGCTTCGGCGGCGAGATCGCCGTACCTGGCGCTTCGTCGCATTGTTTCGTGATGCACGACGCCGCTGCGCGCGCGGCAGGACGCCGGATCGACGTTCCATTGCTTCGCGGCGGCCGCAATCAGCATGGTTCGGGCCGTCGCGCCGGCTTGCCGCAATGGCTGCCAAGCCCCTCGTACCGCGTTCGAGTTGCCAGTGGCCTGCACGCCGATCAGCGGATTGGCGTAAAGCTTTTCGTTGGGTGGAGCGTGCTCGAGACGCACCTGTGAGAGGTCCACCTCCAGCTCCTCGGCGATCAACATGGGAATCGAGGTGTAAGTCCCCTGGCCCATCTCGACGTAGGGCATGATCAGTACGATCTTCCCGTCACGGCCGATCCGAATGAAGGCGTTGGGCTCGAAGCTTCCGCCGGGTGCGTTCGCCTCGCCGCGGGCGAGCGGCAAGGCCAGGCTCAGCAGCAAGCCTCCACCCGCCGCGGCGCTCGCCTTCAGAAACCTTCGCCGTGCGACGCTGTTCGGTGATTCGGCGCAATGCTCGACCGGATAAGAATGATCAAGGCTCATGTCAGCTCCGCGGGGTCGTCTCGGACGCTATGGATCTTTTACCGATATGAGTGACAATCGATCGTCGCCCCGGCGCAGGCCGGGGCCCAAGTTCGTCTTTCGCCGGGCGACCAACTTGGATCCCGGCCTTCGCCGGGATGACGAAGAGGGGACGCAACTTGACGAAGAGGGGACGAAAACGTGTAAGTCACTTGAGTAAAGCGCACTAAGCCTTCGATTGCGCGGCCTGCTTGATGGCTTCGCGGATCCGGACATAGGTGCCGCAGCGACAGATGTTGCCGGACATTCCCGCTTCGATATCCGCATCGCTGGGGTGAGGGTTCTTAACCAGAAGCGCCGATGCGGACATGATCTGGCCTGACTGGCAGTAGCCGCACTGAGGTACTTGCCCTGCAATCCACGCCTTTGTCACTGCGGCTCCGGCGGGCGTCTTGCCTACCCCCTCGATGGTGGTGATCGACTTTCCAGCAACGGTGCCGAGTGGCGTGATGCACGAGCGGGTCGCGGCGCCGTCGATGTGAACCGTACACGCGCCGCACAAGCCGACTCCGCAGCCGAACTTCGTTCCCGTCATGCCGAGGACATCACGCAGCGCCCACAGCAACGGCATGTCGCTGGGGAGATCGAGTTTGGTCGGCTTGCCGTTGACGTTGAGGGTGATCATGGGGTCTCTCGTCGTGTTCATTGTTGGACCGGCGCAGTCCTGGCAGCTTCGATGATGAGCTTCGTCACTTCGGCCGGATGCGAGAGCATCGCCACATGACTCGACGGCAGCGTGAGCGTCTTCGCCTTCATCGTCTTCGCGAACCTGCGTTCCAGGTCCGGCTGAATCATCCGGTCATTGGCGGCGACCACGTACCAGGTCGGCTTGGTTTTCCACGCGGCGCTGGCGACTTTGGCGCCGAACACCGCACCGTTCGTCGCGCCCTGTGTGGCCGCGATCAGCTTTCTCTGCGCGACGGGAAGATCCGGCGCAAAGTCATCCATGACACCCTTGGTCGTCATCGTCAGGTAACCGTCCGCCGCGGGCCGAAGCTCCGCTGCGCCGGGCGGCGGCGGCAAGTCCTTGCCGAGATCGCCGATCGCTTCCCCGACATCGGGAGCGAATGCGGCCACGTAGACGAGACCGCCGACCTTGGGATCGACGCCCGCTTCGGTGATCACCACGCCGGCCCACGAGTGGCCGACGAGAATTACAGGGCCATCCTGCAGCGCGATCGCGCGCTTCGTCGCGGCAAGGTCGTCTTCCAGCGAGCTGAGCGGATTCTGGACCGCCACCACATTCAATCCCGCTTTTTCGAGCAACCGAATCACCTCGGACCAACTCGATCCGTCGGCCCAGGCTCCGTGCACGAGAACGACATTGCGCACGCTGTTCGCGCCGACTTCTGCGGCGGATGCGGATGGCGCGATGACTGACATCGCGGCTGCCCCGACAATAGTCAAGGCGGACCGGGTGTGAGTGATCGTGCTCATCGACGTGTACTCGCGGTGGTTGAACCGGACGGCGTCAGTGTCCGGCAAGCAAGCGTCCCGCGAATGTCGAGTCAATCAGGTTGCGTGACAGGCGACACAAACGCGTGCCGCCTACAGGCACTGAAGCCAAGCAGCGTCGGGAAGGGGCCGATCCGTTCAAGGAAAGGCATCGTTCTGCTCGTTCCACGGATCAACTACGCTGCTTGTGCTATCGAGCGTGACCAGATGCGCCGGCTGTTCGCCTCGCATCGGTAACGCGCTGGCCGACGACCGCTAAGGGCAGCCTCTGAAGGTCAGCTTGGCAGATCGCAACCCTTGAACCGGCTGCGCGAAAAGTGCAGTCGGACTCAACGAACTTAGGCAATCGCGCGTCAGCGCCGTCCTGGTCCGGGTTGGGGCTGAGACGAACCGACTCTGCGCCGTGGCTTGGCGGCGCGCCTCGGCAGCTCCGAAGATGCGAGGTCGTTCGTACCCGGGCCTCCTGTTGACAGCACCCGCTCGACGGCTATCTGGAGCTGGCGCGCAGATAGCGGCTTCTTGAGAACCTCGCTTGCGCCGGCTTCGCGGGCGCGCTCGATGACGGCAGCGCTCAGATACCCGCTCACCAGCAGGATGGGAATGGTTGGCCTGCGCGCCCGCATTTTGCGAATGAGCTCGGAGCCCGACGCGCCTGGCATGCTCTCATCGGTGATGATGGCATCGAACTGCTCGGGATCTGCCAAAAACGCTGCAATTGCCTTCGCGCTGGAGGTGAAGCCGACTGTCGAGTGTCCCAATTCCGTCAGCGTTTCCGTAGCAAGCCGCACTAACGCCTCTTCGTCGTCTATGACCATGACCCGGCCTCGTCGCGTCCGCGACGTTTTGCGCTGCAAGCGTTTTCTGGGTTTGCTCGGAACGGCAACATCGCCGGCCAGTGGCAGGTATACCTTGAATACGCTTCCCTTGCCGACGGTGGTCGCGACGTCGATGGCACCGTCAAGCCCAGTCACGATGCCGTGCACCAGAGAAAGGCCGAGGCCAGTACCGACACCGACTTCCTTGGTGGAGAAGAACGGGTCGAAGATTTTTTCGAGGACCTCTGCGGGGATCCCACTGCCTGAATCCGAAACGTCCATTACCACGTATTCTCGCGCGGCGATGGAGCCGGTCGTCACAACGCGTGGTGCTTCGAGATGCATTCGGCCGAGGGAGACGCGAAGCGTTCCGCCGGAAGGCATCGCTTGCACGGCGTTGGTGAGCAGATTCATGAGGACTTGATGTATCTGCGTTGCGTCACCCAGGACGGCGGCACTCCCCGAGTGCAGCCGCCGCTCGATGACGATGTGCCGCGGCAGTTTGGCAGCGAACAGTGCGAGCGTTTCCCGCACGACCTCTTCCACATGCACTGCTACCCGCTCGCCGACTCCGCTGCGGCTGAACGCGAGAATGCGCTCGACCAGAGCGTGACCGCGCTCGCCGGCGATCATGATGTTTTCGATATCGCGGCGCAGCCGACTGCCGGGGCGAACGTTGCGAAGCGCCATCTCTCCATACCCCAGTATCGCGCCAAGGAGATTGTTGAAGTCGTGCGCGATGCCGCCGGCAAGCGTACCAAGCGCTTCCAGACGCTGAGCCTGGCGCAACTGTCGCTCCAACCGCTGGAGTTCTTCCGCACCGAGATGGCGATCGGTCACGTCGGACATGAATCCGACGACACGTGTCGGTTTGCGTTCGGAATCGAACAACATCCGACCCTTCGCGTGGAGCCATCGGATCGCGCCCTCGGGATGTAGCACCCTGTATTCGGCGTCGACATCGCCCGTTTGCTGCGCGGCCTTGATCGCAGCCCGCACGTTCGGCCAGTCTTCGGGATGGACAAGCTTCCTCCAGGATTCGTAGGTGCCGTCATACGAACCTGGCGGAATTCCGTACATGGCTTCCAAGTCGGGCGACCAGCGGTTCTCCGCCTTCCCGGCGTCCACTCGCCACGCGAACGCGACGGCTCGCGCGGCCTTCTGCGCCACCTCCAGCATCTCCTGGCGCGAACGCAGCTCTTGCTCGGCGCGTTTGCGCTCGGTGATGTTGCGCGCGATGCCCTGGTAGCCGCGGAACTCGCCCTTCTCGTCGAAGATCGGGGTGCCGCTGGTGCTCACGTAGCGCATTGTCCCGTCGGCGGCCGGGCGAGAATACTCGAAATCGCGGAACGGCTTGCGTGCCGCGAGCAGCTCCCGGTGTTCGGCCCAGGAGCTCGAGAGCGGTACGATGCCCAGAAGTTCCCATCGCGTCCTGCCGATGGCCGAGCCTCCAGGATAGCCGTCGGGCGGTTCGATGGCGGCCGACGAATAGGTGAAGCGCAGCTGCTCATCCTGCCGCCAATACCAATCGGACCAGAGCGCGGTCAGTGTGCGAAAGCGCGCTTCGCTTTCACGTAAATCGTCCTCGACGCGCTTGCGCTCCGTGATGTCGACCATCGCCGCAAGCATGCGCACTGGCTTGCCGTCGGCGGCGGCGAACGCGTGCTTGCGCTCCAGCACCCAGATCACCTCGCCGTCGGTCCGCACCAAGCGGAATTCCGTCGTCTGGACCTGCAGTGTCTCGAGCGCACGGCGGCGGGTGGCGAGGAATCTGTCGCGGTCCTCGGGGTGAACTTGATCCTTGAAGCGCGGATAGCGGCCGCTCGCCGGCATCGGCCCGCGCAGCCACTCGGGAGAATCGCTCCAAGTGATCAGATCCTCCGTGACGTTCCAGTCCATGATGATCATGCGCATCGCGGCCTGGCCGAGCTGCAGGCGCTCGGTCTGCTCGCGCAGCGCCTCTTCGGCGCGCTTGCGCTCCGTGATGTCGGCTGCCACACCTACGCGCCGGTGCGCGCGGCCCTCGGCGTCGCGTATCACCTTGCCACGGATGTGAAGCCACCGTATCTCGCCCGGGCGCGGAATGAACCGACAGTCGTATTCGAAGTGGTCCTGGTTGGGTACTTGCCACTCCGGCCTGACCCGATCCCCCTCGATGATGTCGTCGAGGAGACTCCAGTCATCGGGGTGCAAGGGTATCTGATTGAGGAACTCGGCACGATTCACGATTGTTGCACGTCGGGGGAAATCGTAGATCTCGTTCAAGCGTGCGGAAACGAACATTTCTCCAGTCTCGAGATCGGCGTCGAAGTGACCCTCCGCGGCCGCCTCCATTGCGAGCGAATAGCGTTCATCGGATACCCGCAGCGCGGCCTCCGAACACCGCAGCGCCGCTTCGACGCGCTTGCGCTCCGTGATGTCCGCGACCGAGCCCGTCCAGCGCACCGGCTTCCCCGAAGCATCGCGACACAGCATGCCCGTCATGTGAATCCACAGCGTCTCGCCGTGGGAGAGCATGCGCAGCTCGATATCAAAGCGCGCGGTCTCGCCGGCGAAATGCGCAGCGATCGCTTCCTCCCACCTGGGCCGGTCCTCGGGATGAAATGGAAGACGGGCCAGGAAGTCGTCACGGTCCGTGAATGTGGTTCCCGGGGGGAAGCGACACAACTCCAGCAGTCGAGGCGAGACGTGATACTCGTTGTTTACGATGTTCCAGTCCCAATGGCCTTCTCCGGAAGCTTCCATGGCGAGCGCATAGCCCTGCTCGCTCTCGCGCAACGCGTCGTCGGCTAGCTTTCGGTCGGTGATGTCGGTGATCGCTGCGTTCCAGCGCAAGAGTTCCCCGGCCGCGTTGCGCGAGCACAACCCGGTCAGATGATGCCACCGCGTCTCGCTGTGGCGGAGGATGCGCATATCGAACTCAAGCCGATCGGTCGTGGAGGCAAGTGTCGCGTTGATCGCGTCGGTGACCCGGTCGCGATCCTCGGGATGGAAGGGGAACCGGGCGAGGAAATCGGCCCAGTTCCTGAACGCAATGTCGGCAGGAAAGCCGCACATTTCCAGAAAGCGCGGAGAGGCGTAGAACTCGTCGGTAGCAACGATCCACTCAATATGCCCGTCTCCCGCGGCATCCATCGCGCGTGCGTACCGTTCCTCCGAGCGACGCAGAGCATCCATCGACTGGGCGCGCTCGATCGCGATGCTCGCCAGGTGGGTAAGCTGCTCTATCGTGCTTCTCTGCTCGGGCGTCGGACTCGCCGGCTCCCTCGGATAAATGGCGAAGGTGCCCAACACTCGTCCTTGCGCGGACTTGATCGGCGTAGACCAACACGTAAGGAGGCCGTGCGCCGACGCCAGCGCTCGGATCTCGTCGGACCAACGTTGATCCCCAGCGAAGTCCAGAGAGATCATTTGCTCGCCAAGATGCGCTGCCGCCGCGCAGGGGCCGATTCCCAAACCGACCGGCGCTCCATCGATTGCGTCAACGTAGCTCGACGGGAGGCTCGGCCCCGCTCCGTGGTGAAGTTGCTTCCCATTGCGATCCAGCAACAAGATGGAAGTCAACGAACTGCGGTCGACGTCCTCGGCGAGGCGGCACAATGCGTCGAGGGTAGCGGTGAGCGGACCACCCGCGGCGATGACCTCCAGCAGCCGCTTCTCTCCTGCGAACAACGCTTCCGCCTGCTTGCGCGCGCTGATGTCCCTGAAGATGAGATAAGCAGCGTCCTCATCGTCGCTCAACTCAATCCGCTTTCCAGTGATGTGAGCGTGAAATCGCGTGCCGTCCTTGCGTCGCCGAATGACTTCCCATTCCATCTTTCGCCCCGCGAGCAGATCCGGATCCTCGGGGAGCATCGGTTCGAGACCCTCCGGGATGATCAGATTGCGAAGACAGCTTCCAACCGCCTCTTCCGACGTGTAGCCGAACATGCGCGTGAATTCGCGATTGATGCGCAGGATCCGGGGATTCCGCAGGGTCGTCAGCACGACCGCGTCGGGCGCGAGCTCGAACAGCTCGTCGAGATAAGTCTTCTGCCGGAGCATCTCTCTGTCAGCTCGGCCACGCGGCGTGGTGTTGGAGGGAAAAGCAGAGGGCTCGATCATGTTTGCTCCGCCGTCGTCGTTGACTGAGTCGCTCGAGCACGTGCTTCCAACGCCGCGGCGCTTGCCGTGAGTCCATCACGCGTCCTTCATGGTCTCGCGAACTGCGCGCAGCAACTGTTCACGCGTGAAGGGCTTCGGCAGCACTTTCGCGACGTGCAGGCGTTGGGCCGGCTCGCTGGAGCCACCCAGGCCGCGCCGAAAACGAGCAGACAAAGCGAGGATCGGCGCCGCATAGGCGGCCTGCAGCCCCTCTATCGTATTCCCAGCGCTGCCGGGCTCGGAAACGTCCGTGATCACAAGCTCCGGCTTGACCATGGGAAGGGTATGGTCTTTGGCGACGGAGACAGCGCGGTATCCGGCCTCGCCCAGCCAGCGCTCGAGGAGCTCGCGAATGAGGTCATCGGGTTCGACGATGACGATGTAACCACTTGAAGGCACAAAAACCCCGGCTGCGTACGGACTCCTCGGCACCCCGTCGGTGACGCCGCCCACGGTTGCATTCGAAACGGGTGACCCCACAAGACTGTGGCACCCGGCCGCTCCGATGTGACAAACGACACACGATCCCCCATGCGCGACAAATCCGGGTCGTACCGATCGGCGAGTATCGCGGCACAATGCTGGCTCCCAGCCTCAGGTCCATTTCACATATGCACATGCGGCAGGCAACGCTTGCGCCTGTTCACGTCCTCGCCGTCGACGACGACCCGTCGATGCGGCAGATGATCGCCGACTATCTCGGTGACAACGACATCGAGGTGACGGTTATTGGAACGGGCAGCGAGATCGCCCAGGCGATGGCGCGCCAGACGATCGATCTCGTCATTCTCGATCTGAAGCTGCCGGGCGAGGACGGCATGCAGATCGCCCGCGACCTTCGGGCCGAGTCAGACATCCCCATCATCATGTTGACCGGCCGCAAGGATGAGGCCGATCGTGTGATGGGCTTGGAGCTTGGCGCCGACGATTACCTTACGAAGCCTTTTTCGCCGCGCGAGCTTCTGGCGCGGATCCGCGCGCTGCTCCGGCGCTCTCGGGCGCAGCAGAGCGTGGCCGATGGCCTCGCCCGAATCAGGGCGTATCGCTTCGCGGGATGGGAGCTCAACGTGCGGCTGCGCCGGCTCAAGTCGCCGCAAGGCGAGATCGTGCCGACGACCAACAGCGAATTCAACCTACTGGTCGCCTTTCTGGCCGCGCCGCAACGGGTCCTTTCGCGTGAGCAGCTGCTCGAGCTTTCGCGGCTGCACAACGACGAAGTCTACGACCGGTCCGTAGACGTGCAGGTCGGACGGCTGCGCAAGAAGATCGAGCCCAGGGACGGTCGAGCGCAGCTGATCCGCACGGAGCGCGGCGCCGGTTACGTCTTCACGGCGGCGGTCGAAACCGTCCGCTAGGGCCTTCTGCGCGGGAGCGGCCCGTGCGTGAGGGTCGGTGTCGGTCGAGTGACTCGACGCCAACGTCGACAAACGATTCGACGGCCTGGGTAATGGACTTGCGCACTACCTCAATGTGCCGCACGACTCGGGTACACAGCGCGTGCTGTTGCACGCGAATCACGACATCGCGCTGCTCAAGCTCAAAGAGCGACTCGAGCGGCATCTCGCTATCGACCTCCATTTCGAGGGAAGCCTCAACAGTCTGGACAGCCTCGCTCGCGGCGACTGCGACATTGCGGGCTTTCATTTGCCTGACCCGCCCGCGCTTCTTGGGCCCCTGCTTGATCGAGTTCCGCACTCGCCGGCAGATTTCCCGTCAGCGGTCATTTGCGCCAGTCCGCGGTGCGCCTGCGCGTGATAGATTCCGCATCGATATTCTTTTACGCCGTCGGTTGGCCTCGGCTGGCCACTACCGGGGGGCGGATAGATAACTCCATTTACAGGTGTGCCGCATGACTGACCTCGTCGAGGATCCGTTTCTAATATTCCGATTCCCGTTGCTGCTTTTCGTCGTTTCGTTCTTGATGCTGTGGCTGTCCGCGTGGATCGGTGCGTCTAAGTTCAGGACGTTTAAGGCACAGGTAGGTCAATCCCAGGAGGACTTTGGCGTAGTTCAGGGTGCAACGCTGACGCTGCTCGGTCTTATCATCGGGTTCACGTTTTCGATGGCTTTGGGGCGATACGACCAACGGAAGAACTATGAGGAGGAGGAGGCGAATGCAATCGGCACCGAATACTTTCGAGCCGAGCTCCTGCCTGCTGCCAATGCCACAAAAATTCGGATGCTGCTCGTGAGCTATCTCGATCAGCGCATGCTGTTCTACACGACGCGCGACGAGCACGAGCTTGGGCAGATCGACGGCAAGACCGCCAATTTGCAGGCCGAGCTCTGGTCCGTCGTTAAGGCAGCGGCCGTAGCGCAGCCGACACCCGTCATGGCACTTGCCGTTGCGGGTATGAATGATGTGCTGAACTCACAGGGCTATACGCAAGCCGCTTGGCGGAACCGTATCCCAATCGCGGCATGGGCATTGATGATGGCGATTGCCATTTGCTCGACCATGCTGGTTGGCATTGGCGCAAGGAATGCAGGGGGCCGCTCTGGCCTGCTCCTGGTGCTCCCGCTCGTCGTATCCATCGCCTTCTTTCTCATCGCGGACATCGACAGCCCGCGCCGAGGCATCATTCGGGTGATTCCCCAAAATCTCCTGAGCCTTTCGCAGTCTCTGCCAGCGCAGTAATCGCGCGGTGACCGATGGCAAGGATGAACCCGAGGGCACGAATGGCTCCTCGCGCGTACTGCGTAGGCACAACGTAGAATAACGCCCGGAGCCGAGGTGGTTACAAGCGTGGTAATGGCCTCGAGGTAGAGGTCGGGATAACGGACGGAGGGGGTGACATGACGGCATTCAACGTGGTGCGGTTCAAAGTGAAACCTGGCAACGAGCAACGGTTCGTCGACGCGCATCGCAAGCTACGGCCTGCCTTCAAGGGCTTTCTTGGCGGAAGCCTGATCAAGACGGGGGACCAGACTTTTTGCCTTGTCGGCGAGTGGCGGACTTTCCAAAGCATCGTGAACGCCCGTCCACAGATGGTCGCGCTCCTGGATGGATTTCGCGGCATGCTCGAAGACCTCGGCAGCGGGCTTGGCCTCACCGACCCTGTGTCGGGGCAAGCGGTTGCGAAGCTGGCAGCGCCGAAGGCGGCGAAGAAGAAAAAGACTCCGGTCCACCGCAAACCCAAGCGCGCGCCGGTCAAGAAGACCGCCAAAAAACGGCAGTGATCGGTGCGTGGATGGCGCACATGGCGCAAACGTCCGGTAACGCTGAGTTCACCGCCACGCAGACCAATTGCCGGAAGGGCGATGATCTGAACTGAGACAGGGGCACCCATGAAGGACGTTGAAAAATCTGCGCACACGAAGCGCGACCTGACGCAAACCGTGCTCGCGGTGCTGCTGATGGTCATACTCATCGCTGCGTCGTTCTGGATCTTGCGCCCGTTCCTGCTCGCGATCATCTGGGCGGCGATGATCGTAGTGGCGACGTGGCCGATGATGCTCAAGCTGCAGCATCGGTTGCGCAGCCGTGCTTTGGCGGTGACGATCATGACCGGCGCGATGGTTCTCGTGTTCGTTGTGCCGCTGGTGCTGGCGATCCAGACGCTGGTCGACAACACGGATACGATCACGGGGTGGGCGCAGACGTTGGCCACGGCCCCAATTCCCCCGGCCCCGGAGTGGATCTTGCGCATTCCGCTGGTGGGAACGAAGATCGCCGAGGTCTGGGCGAACATTGAGGCGGCAGGGAAGGGGGCCCTCGTGGCGCGTTTTGCCCCCTATGCAACTGCTGCCGCGCAGTGGGCCGCCGAGACACTCGGCGGCGTCGGCATCCTGGGCCTGCAGTTTTTCCTGACGGTGATCATCGCGGTGGTCATGTACACGCAGGGCGAAGCGGCGAGAGCGGGCCTGATCCTTTTTGGCCGCCGCCTTGCCGGTGACCGAGGGGAAGGCGTTGTAGTGCTTGCCGGTCAGGCTATTCGGGCCGTCGCACTTGGCGTGGTCGTCACCGCGCTGGCGCAGACCGTTCTGGCGGGCCTCGGCCTCGCCGTGGCGGGCATCCCGTTCGCCGGACTGTTGACCGGCGTGGTCCTGCTGCTCTGCATCGCGCAGATCGGACCCATCCTCGTGCTCGCTCCCGCGGTGATCTGGCTCTTCTGGACCGACCAGACGGCGTGGGGCACAGCTTTGCTGGTGTGGACCATCGGCGTGGGAACCATGGACAACATCCTGCGGCCGTTTCTCATCCGCAAGGGGGCAGACTTGCCGATGCTGCTCATATTCGCAGGCGTGATCGGGGGCCTGGTCGCGTTCGGAATCGTGGGCTTGTTTGTAGGTCCGGTGGTGCTCGCCGTCACCTACACGCTGCTCAAGGACTGGCTGGGCGAGCGGGACGCGTCGTAGGGGCCCAGTTTGAAGAGGGACACCTCCGCGAGAGGCACGGAGACTCGGTTGAACGACGGGTTGGCGGTGCCTCGCGCCAGGCGTCGTGCCGATGCGGAGGGCGCCCAGTGACCGGGCGGCCTCCGGGCATGGAATATCCGAATCCTCGGCAACTTGATTCGAACAGACGCTGGATTGTCCGCGATCTTGCCGGTCACATTTCCGCGTCGATCGACGCTATCGAAAAGCTAGCGCCTCAATTTCCTTTGGGCCTCCGCCTTGGTGATCGCGATCGGAACGACAGCTTGCACCGCGGCCTTGTAGTCGTCCTTGTTCGCGTCGGTGAATCCAGGCGCTGAAATCAGGGCCCCGCCGTTCTTGGCTGTCTCGATCGTGAAAGCCACTTGCTTTACGTCCTTGGGCCAAGCGAAGTTGACGTTGCCCCACGGCGAGTGAACTTGGATAAGTCGTCCGGGCGTCGCTGTAATCTTCTGTATGCCCGCGCCGTAGACCTCGTTCACGCGCGGACCCGTGACCTCGAGGAGCCCGGGCTGTATGGCCCTGACCGTGGGCGGGGCTGGCGCAGCAGGCGTAGTCTGGGCGTGGGTCACACCGGCGCCAAGGGCGGCCGCAATCAGGACAACTGCGGATAGTTTGCGCATATGCTTTCCTTTGCAAAAAATACTCAGCGGTGGAGCGTTTGCTGTCGCGGCTGTTCGCTCGCAGGTGGTCAGGTCCCGACGCTCACACGAAATCAGTAGCGACAGCAGACGCGCTCATACGCTACGCTGCTCAACCATCCTTCCGAAACTTCGCCAGCCAGTACTCCATCTGGCGTCCTGCAGCTTCGCGGCCGCCCAGCCCGAACGACAGCGCGACGGCGACCGCAACGGCGCCAAACGTGAGCAGGAACGCAAAGTTCACGATGTCGTCGGCAATGCCCATGGCGCGTAGTCCCATGGCGATCACCAGGCCGAGGATCGCTACGCGAGCAATGCCGGCGAGGCTGTCCGAGTGCGTGGTGTCGGCGCGCTTGATCACGTTGTGGGCGACGTTGGCCAACCAGAATCCGATGGTGAGGATCGTGGCCCCGAGGAGTATGTTGCCGCCGAATTTAATGAACAGCGTGACTACGTCGCGAACTTGAGTGAACTCGAGCCGATTCGCTGCTTCCACGGTGGCGAACAGCATGGCGAAGAACAGGACGAGCATCGACACCAGACGCGACGGCTGCATGCCACCGGCGAAGACGCTGACCAGTCCCAGTTTCGCGGGCAGCGTGTCGAAACCGATGCCAACCAACAGGCGTGCGAGCAGTTCGGCGGCAAACTTTGCGACGTAATAAGTGAGGGTGAGGATCAACGCCGCCGCAACGATGTTCGGAACCGCCGCCAGCAGTTTGCCCAGCATGTCGGTCGCTGGTCTCGATATCGCCTCGATCCCGAGCACATCAAGCGCGGCGATCAATGCGGGAACGAACACGAAGATCAGCACGATGGTGCCGATGACTTTCGAGATGCGCACCGTAGTCTCGACCCCTATGCGATGCGCGCCCTGATCGGCGCCGGCTGCGGCGAGGATGTTGGTCACGAGCCCGGCCAGCACCTTGCCGAGCAGCCAGCCAACGAAGCCGATTACAAATGCAGCGAACACATTCGGCAGTATGGCCAGCGCCTTGCCCACCATTGCCCTGACCGGTTCAAGCAACCCGCTGAGATTGTAGGCGTCGAGGATCGCAGGGACGAAAAGCAGAATGACCACCCAGAAGAGCACATTGCCGACGCTCTTGCGCATCGGCTGCATGCCGGCGCTGGCGGAAAGCTTCTCGTCCAGTCCGCTGGCATCGAGCACGCGATTGACGACGGCGCGCAACGCGATCGCGGCGAGCCAAGCGACGAGCACGAGAACCGTCCCCGCCACCAGATGCGGTATGTATCCTGCGACCTGTTTGACCAGTACCTCGAACGGGCCCGACGCAAGCACAAGGTCGAGCGAGTTGAAAACGCCGATAAGCACCACGAGCATGATCAGCCAGAAGGCGCCGGCGGCGACGCCCGACTCGACGTCGATCTTGTGCTCGGTCGTCTCGGCGATTTGCTCGTTTAGTCGCAACGCTCCGAGCAGCCGACGGACACCGGCACGCACGGCGACTGCCACGATCCAGCCGATGATGAGAATCGCAACCGCACCGAGAATGCGAGGCAGCTGCGTCCCCAGCGCGACGTTGAGCGAAGTCCCGATTTCAGAGAAATCCATGTTGCCCCCCCAACAAGAAATGTCAGAAACGGTTGACCCGCCGAGTCCTCAGCGGCTCGCCGAATTGCCACCAATCTGCAAATCCAAGCCGGTGCGGCTTTGCCTGGCAATACACCTGCGAAACCGGACACTCATACCGTAGCAGTTGCCTGACAGCGATCGCTGCGCGCGCGCACGCGCCCGTGATAAACCCGGCTCATGCCCTTTCAGGATACGGACGCTACGGTGTTGGCAGGAATGGTAGCGCAGTCGCGCAAGCCGCGCCATGAGCCGTCGCGCATCGGGCGCCGAAAACAGCGCGCTTCCCGAGTCGCCAGATTAGCTCGCGCAAATCTTCTCGACCCTTCGGCCGCCGCACTCACGGCGAGCCTTGGTGCCGCAAACCTTATATGGGTCCCTGGAATCGGCAGCAGACGGTTTGGTTGTCGGTCGCAGGGTCATTTTTCAGGCTTCGCGGTCGGTGCGGCGGTAGAAGATTGTCGCGGTTTGCGGATCCGCTTCATAACGGACTCGACGGTTGAAGACTCGGGTTGCTTTCCAGACGCTTGCGACACCGGACGCTTTGCGGCCCTCAAATTCTTGGTGACGCCGACGACCGCTCCAATGGCTGCCCCTGCCGCAGGGCCAACGACCGGCACGGGGATCGCCACCGCGGCACCGATCGCGGCACCCGCCGCGGCATCCCTGACCATGTCGTGCTTCGCAGCTTTCTTGGCCAGTGTTCCCGCCTTATCTGCCGCCTTTGATGTGACGCTCTTAACTTTGGCGGTGGCGATTTTCGCGTCTTCGCGATCGACCTTGCCGTCCTTGTTCAGGTCACTAACTCGCGCGGCAGCTTTCCCGACCGTCTTCCCCGCCGACTTGCCGACGGCGGCGATACGCTGGCCGGCCGATTTGCCCATCTCTCGTACAGTGCGGCGGGCCTTCGTCGCATCGTTGCTGGTCACGACCCTCGATGAGGAGGCAGAAGCGGGTTTGCCTGGTGCTCCGGCGGGCGCGGAATGTTTCTTGGTCATGGTCAACTCCACATATCTATTGAGCTTTACCTAACACGGGACACAACCGGCCACAAGCGACGTCGCCCCGGCGCAGGCCGGGCCCAATGCCTGTGTACGAAACTAATGGATCCCGGCCTTCGCCGGGATGACGTCAAGTTTCATACATTCGGGATGACTCGATTCCGCAATTCTCGATAGACCCGAAGGGCACACCGCGCTTAAGAGCGGCCACGGAGGAGCGCCTCATACAATAGCACGGCGCCTCGCATTGGCGCAGTATCCCCCGCAGTATCCCCTTTTCGTCGGGAGGCATATAGTTTGTCGTAGACCTGCGTTTTTGCTGCGATGGGTCAAACGCCGCCGAGGCACACAGTGAGTCTAAATAGTGGCGATTTCGGGAGGTCGTCTACGACCAACGAGGGTTTGCTTGAGAATTCGATGCAGCTGTGCCGAAGGAGCGATGCATGAACGTACACCGCGAGCGTGAAGTTGTAGTCGGGTCCCCTGGTTACTCGGGTCTTCTCGACGTTCTCATCCGTGCTGCACTCATATTCGCCCTGGCAGTGCTTTGCTTTCAGATCTTTTCGCCGTTCCTGACTTTGATGGTATGGGCGCTCATCCTTGCCGTCACTCTATATCCCCTGCAACAGTTGTTGGCTGCGAAGATTGGAGGCAAGCAGGGCCTTTCGGCGACTCTGATTGTGATCCTGGGAATCGTGTTGATCATCACGCCGACCGCCATACTGATGAGTTCGCTCGGTGACTCGGTCCAACAACTGGTCAACGACGTGCAAAATGACACGCTCGAGATTCCGGCTCCGCCTGATTCGGTCTCAGGATGGCCCGTGGTTGGCGAGAAGGTGCACGCGCTGTGGTCGCAAGCGCACGACGATCTTCCGGCCCTCATCCACAGCATGCAGCCGAAGATCGGTGATCTGGCAAAGTCCGCGCTTGCCTTCGTCGCGAGCATCGGCGGCGGCCTTCTGAAGTTCCTCGCCGCCTTCATCATCGCGGGCATCCTCATGGCCTTCGGCGAATCGGGCAGCCGTGGAAGCCTTGCCATCTTCGAGCGCGTCGCCGGCGTCGCGCGCGGCGCCGAGTTCGCGAAGCTTTCGACGGCGACCATACGGGCCGTCGCACAGGGCGTCATCGGCGTCGCGTTCATTCAAGCGATCATTGTCGGCCTTTGCCTGTTGATCGCCGGCGTGCCTTGGGCCGGTGTCCTGGCGATGATTGTCCTGGTGCTCGGCATCGCGCAAGTGCCGGCCCTGATCGTGACCTTACCGGCCATCGGCTACATCTGGTGGCTCGGGGACTACGGCCAGGTCGAAGCGATCGTCTACACGCTGCTGCTGTTTGTCGCCGGGATGACGGACAACGTCCTCAAGCCGCTCATGCTGGGCCGAGGCGTCGACGCGCCTATGCCGGTCATCCTGCTCGGGGCACTCGGCGGCATGGCGACCGGAGGCATCCTCGGCATGTTCGTCGGCGCGACGATGCTGGCCCTCGGATACCAACTGTTCACCGGTTGGGTCGCGGTTAAACGGCACGCAGCGGCGTCCACCCAAGAAACGGAAACCGCAGAGGCAACCTGAACGAAGATCGTTAGTGGCCTGTTTATTTTGGCGATGGAAGGGGTGCTCGCCGACCTCGGCGGTCTAGTCAATTGCCCACGACGGGCGGTCGTGCCTGCTCATGGAACACCACGCGCGAGAGCCAACCCGCAACCAGGGCACCGACGATCGGTGCCACCCAGAAGAGCCACAACTGCTGGAGCGCCCACCCGCCTACGAAGAGGGCCGGTCCGGTGCTGCGCGCAGGATTCACCGACGTGTTCGTTACCGGGATACTGATGAGGTGAATGAGCGTGAGACACAGGCCGATCGCGATCCCCGCGAAGCCGGTCGGCGCCCGCTTGTGTGTCGCGCCGAGGATGACGACGAGGAACATGAATGTCATCACAACCTCGCAGACAAGCGCGGAACCGAGGCCGTATTTTCCTGGCGAGTGTTCGCCATAGCCGTTGGAGGCGAAGCCGGCTTGCAGATCGAAGCCGGCCTTACCGCTCGCGATGAGATAGAGAACCCCGGCAGCGAGCACAGCGCCCACCACCTGCGCGATCACGTAGGGCAGCAGTTGCGACCCGGGAAAGCGGCCGCCAGCCCAAAGCCCGAAAGAGACCGCCGGATTGAAGTGACCGCCCGAAATAGGTCCGAGAGCGTACGCCCCCGTCAGCACCGTCAGGCCGAACGCGAGCGACACGCCGGTGAAGCCGATGCCCAACTCCGGAAACGCCGCGGAAAGTACCGCGCTGCCACAACCACCGAGAACGAGCCAGAAAGTGCCGATGAGTTCCGCTGCCAGTGGTGCCATCGTTGATTCTCCTTAAGTCTGCTGGCGGATCGTCGGGCGGCCGATACGGTCAGCGCAGCCAGCACGCGAAACGGGCACTCCGGAAGCGTACAGGTGCCGTGTCGTGCGGATGCAGTCTGCGTCGCGAGTTGTCGGGCGGGTGTAGAAAGCCAACGGCGCCGCCGCGAATGGCACCTCATTGGGCCCGTCTGCGGATCAGCCCGGTCTCTCCGCGCGACGTTTCAGCGCAACGACGTCACGGCTGTTTTTTCCGCCGCACGAAGAACACCACCAACGCAATTATCACGGCGATCACCAACCACCACGTCAACCCCATTCCAGATTGTTCGGCGGGTGGCGATGCCGGAGGCGGTGCGCTCGGCTGGGGAGAGGCGGCGGGAGTCGTCGGCTGCGCGGGAGCTGCCGCGGCCACCGTCGTCGCAGCCGGTTCCGGCTCGGCGAGTTCCGCCTGCACTTCCTTCTCGGTCAGGACGACAGGCGGTCCGTTCGTGATGACCGTCGCCGTGAGCTTGTCGCCTTTCTTGAGGTCGGATAAGCGGACCGAGTTTCCATCCTTGTAGATCCGGATACCCTTGGTGTCCAGCTCAGTTTGCGTGAACTTGCGTGCGCCGTCGGCTGTGCGCACGGTCATCGAAATCGGCGACGCACGCAGGACTTCGGCCTCGCGTACTTCGGTGACGACGACCGGCTTGACCGTGGTCGTGGTCGTGACGGTCGCCGTCCCTTTCATCCCCGGCTTCAGCTCCGACACGGACATCTTCTTGCCGTCGACCGTAAAGCGGAAATCGTCCGGCACTGACAGCTCCTGCGTTCCTTTTTCATCGCGGACGACAAGCTTGTTCCCATCGACCGAGATCACCTCGAAATTGCGCACGTCGGTTGTGGAGGTCGTCTGTGCCAAAGGAGCACCCGCGAAGGCAAGCCCCAACGCAACCGTTACGATGACCACGGATAGCAAATTCGCTTTCGTTCTCATATTTCGGCTCCCTAGGTTTGCAGAGCGCTCCCGCCTGCCGGCGCTCCGCGCCGGCGGCAGGACCACTTCGCGCTGGTTCCACCCATCGCGGGGGTCCACGCGCCGGCAGCATGGAGCACTGACACTTCGACCTCCGGCTTTCTGAAGGTTGCTGCGTCTAGTTGTTTACGACTCGGCCAGTTGCCGACAACGGGGCGCCACCGGACACTGCTTGCACCTTGAGCGTATAGTCCGTGCCCCACGCAAACGAATCGGCGTTCCAGTTGGTGCATACGTAGGTGCTGTTGGTCGTCCACGGATAGCAGAATCGTGAGTCATCGCTCATGAAGTACGCCGCCGGGAAGTGGACCGGACGGTTGCCCGAAGCGTCGACGAACTGGTAACCCGGCGTCGCCAAGTACCAGACCATCTTGACGGCGGGCGCCGCTCTCGGTGTAACCGTTATGGTCGCGGGTTCGAGTACCACCTGGTTTCCCTGGACCGTTACCTTGATATTGCGACAGTTGCCACCGTCGGGAACGCAGGCCTGAGCAAAGGCCCCCGACGTGAACCCGGCAGCAAGTGCGAAGACCGAAATAGCAGGCAGGAACGCAATCTTGTTCATTCGTTTATCTCCTCTGATTTGATCCGAGACGCGCAACAGCGGGAGTACGACCAGTAAGGTCGCCAAAGGCTGTACGACCACAACGAAGCATTACCCGGCATCCGACCCCCTGCCGACATCTTGCGTTACGAGTGTATCATACGAAGTGTGTTGTACGCAGGTACGCCGCGTCGGGAATAGGCGGGTCGTGTTCCCGCGGCTTCGCCCCGCCACCTGACGGGTGGAACGTGGACGAATGGGCCCACCAGATTGGCAAGCGACTAGCAACAGCAAGACGGCAAGACTTTCAGAAGCGGTCGAACTCTAGAACTGGACGCCCAGTGCGAGGATCGCGTAGCGACTGCCTGCGTCCGGATTGAACGCGTACACGCTGAGCGTCGTTTTGTCGAAGATGAGCTGAGCGAACAGGCCGCGCTGCAGATCGCGGCCGTTCTGGACCACGTGAGTGCGCTGTCCCGCGAGTCCAAGTCGCAGCCAGGCGAGAGGCTTCCAGCCCACCTCGCTCCAGGAGTAGTAGTAGCTGTTGCCCGGGTGTGCGCGGTCGTCGACGTATTCGGCCTCGATATAGGCATCGAGGGAGCCATACGCCACACTGGCTTCGACTCCCGGCACGACGCCGCGCGCCGCGCTGACCAATCCTCCGACGATGGGCGTGATCTCGAAAGTCACGGCGTCGCCACCTGAGAACTTCCAGCCAACGAACAGCGATCCTGCATCGCGCACTTCATAGTTGTAGCGTCCTTCGAACCGGAGGGCACCCAGATTGATGGAGGCGACGCCGACGCCGAAATCCGGCTGGTCGCGCATTGCGTAATAGAAACCCGTAGCGCTGACCGATACCTTCGGGCCGGCATCGGCCGCGGCTTCGGCGGCGTTGGCGTCTGCCGCCGCCACGCCTGGCAGCATGGCGAGGACCGTGCAAATGCGCGCGGGGACGGTCATCCGCCCAGCGCCTTCACCGCTGCGATCAACGCGCCGCCGAGCAGCAGCATCAGCAATCCGGTCCGCGCGGGATGCGCGTGCCCGGCGTGGCGTCCGAGCGCAAGCCCGGCCGTGAACAGCATGCCCAGGGTGATGACGCGCGATGCCTGCATCGCCAATCCGGCATCGTCGGTCATCAGGAACGGGAGAACCACTGGGAAGGTGGCCAACACGACCAATACGAAGACTCCTCCCGCAGCCAGATAATCCTCGAGGTCGAGGCCAGCGTTTCGCGGCTCGGGCAGGGCCAGCAATCGGCGCCGCATGCCTTCGAGCTCGTCCGGGCCGGTGATCGCGGCGACGTGCTCAGGCAGCGTCATCGTAATCAGGCGATGTGCCGCAGCAGTGTCCGCGTCGATCGCCTTCCTTGCCAACGCCAGATTGCGCCTTCGTTCCGTGAGCGTGCGCACGAGATACATCACCGCATCGACGAGACCCCACGCCAGATTGCAACCGAGAGCCGCCACCAACACCGTCCGCACCTCGTTCGCTCCGGCGCTGGCAATGGATAGCGAACCGACGATGGTCACTGCCATGATGAGGCCGAAGATGATCTCGGAGACCCGGTCGATGGGGTCGAGCAGGCGCTGGCGCCCGTCGAGGGAGGCATCTGCCATCAGGAGCTCAACGGCTCGACAGCGATCGCGAGTGCCCGCGTATGTTGACCGGCATGAATTGGGCAGAGTGTTTTCGTGCGGCCATGTCGCAGATCCGTTCTACTTGGCAACGATCGGCGCCCAGCCCGTTCCCGGGTCGAAGCGCGTCATCTTGCTCGCTTGAGCCGGCGTCGCGGGTCCGAGATCGGACTGATACACCTTGCCGTTCTGGTTGACGATGAAGGTCATGATGCCGGAATTGCCGTACTTCGCTGGCCAGGCCACCACGGCGAAGCCCCCGATAGCCCGCCCGTGCACGACGTAGTCGAGTGCGCCCGACTCGGCGCTCTTGCCCTGTCCCTTGAGAATCCGGTAGTAGTAGCCATGAAACGGCACGGCTTCCTTGCCTTTCTTCCGGTAGCCCTCGCCAGCCGCGCGCACGACGAGCTCGCCGAGGGGGCTCGGCGGTTCGCCCGCCTTCGCCGGCCAATACAGTCCGTCGTGTTTTCCGGCGCTGCTCGCGAATTTCTGCGCGTAGGCAAGCACGCCGTCACCGTTGCGGTCTTCCGACGCGTACTCGCGCTGCGCGTCGACAATCGCCCGCAGCACCTGGATCGTATCGATCTCGTTCTGGCCGACGCGGCGCGCGAGCAGCTCCTCCTTGCCGGCGGCCGTATCGAAGCGCCACCGCTCGCCGCTTTTCACGATCGGGAACGCGAACGGAAAATCGTCGTTGCCGATCGTGAGCCGAGCAGTGTCCCCGTCACGGACGATCGCATGCTTGGCTTCGTACGCAACAACGAAGCGGTCCGCGGTCGCGTTGTCGGCGACGGCATCGCCCGACGAAATCCAGTCGCCCGCATTGCCGAGAACTGCGAGCGTCGCCGCGCGATCGTGCGCCTTGATCGCCTGCACCAGCGCGCTCCCCGCATCCTCGGGCGTAGCAAATGTCTTCTGGGACGGTGTTGCCGCCCGGGCATCTGTTGCGGCAAGCACGGCGGCGAGGAGCACAAGCAGCACCCACTCGCGCGCACGGACACTTCCATTCCAGCGCTCGGATCTCATCGTGATCTCCATTGCCTTCCCGTTTCCCGTTCGCGTGCCGCGCCTTCAGCGCCGACCGCCGCCGCCACGGCCGCCTCCGCCGCCCCGCGCCCCGCCGCCCGCACGTGCACCGCCACCCATGTTGCCGGACGAGCGCGCGGAATTGACGCTCGAATTGCCGCGATTGCTGTAGTCGCGCGTCTGCGCGCTGCGGCCGGTATCAAACGCCGACGGGCTGCGCGTACCGCTCATGTCTCGACCGCCGGCGAAGTCGCGCGTGCCGGCGCTGGCGCCACCGCCGGTGCCACGATTGCCGCCGGCGTCGCGCGGCACGTCGCCGCGCGCGATCGAATCGCGCCCGGCGTCGGCACGCCCGCGAAACGCGTCGCGCGACGCGGCGTCGGCCGATTGGCCGCGCCCGTACTGCTGCGCGACACCCTTGTCGCGGTAGGGCACGGCTCCGCGATGCTGGGCGCTGTGGTTCCAATTGCCGTTCGAAATATTGGTCCGGTTGAAGTTGTTATATCGATTGACATTGACGTTCACGTCGCCGCGGCCCCAGTTGCAATTGCCCCACAGCGCACCGCCGACAATGATGCCGGCGGTGAAACCCAGCAGCGCGCCTCCGGCGACATAGCCGGGCGGGTAGTAGTAGTACGGCGGATAAGCAGGATACGGCCACGCACCGTAGACGACCGTCGGGTTGTACGTGGGGACATACACGACTTCGGGATTGGTGGGCTCGATCTTGATGACGGTCGTGTTGTTCTCGGTCTCCGTGGTGACCTTTTGCTCCTTCGAATCCTTGAGCGAGCCTTGCGCCGCTGCCTTGCTGCGCAGCGCCTGCGCAGTGTCCAACACGTCCTTCTGCTGCGCGAGGAACGCATCACCCAGCTTCTGTGTCCAGTCGATCTTCTCGCTCATCATGGTCAGCACCTGGGGAAACACGGTAAGCGACTTGACGCTCGCGTCCCAGGGCTGCTGCTGCAGCGCGTCCTCGAGCGCCTTGTCCTTGAGTCCCGGATTGGCCTTTACCCAGCGATCGGCACTGACGACTTCGAGCGGATAGGTCGAAGCCATCAGCACCTGCGCCAGCAGTGCGTCCGGATAGAGCGCGATCGGAGCTAGCAGCTGATCGAGCTCCTCCTGTGAGAACGTCTCCGCGCTGGGGGAGGGCGCTGCCGTGGGTGTCGGCGCCGGCGCTGGCGCCTGGCCCGACACCGGCAGCGCGAGCGCAGCGCAAAGCATGATTGCGAACAGCGACCTCAGCGTCTTCATATCATCTCCACTCGACCCGGCAGCGCAGCCCTCTTTGAGGAATCAATCGTCCCGGAAGTTTCACCGGAGTCCTCGGTAACCGCAGCAGTCGCGGAGCCGCATTCACTTTCCAATCGTCATCATCGCCACGATGATCGGTCCCCACGCCGTAAGCAGAATGTTGCCGATGGCGTAGGGAACCGTGTAGCCCAGCGCAGGAATGCTGCTGCGTGCTTCGTCCTGGACCGCGCGAAGCGCGGCCGTGATCGTTCCGGCTCCGGCACAGGCACCGAGCACGATGAGTGGGTTCATCTTCAGGATGTATCGGCCAAAGAGGATTCCAATCGTGTGCGGCAGCAGGGCCGACACGAGGCCCACGACAACCAGGCTGATGCCAGTCTTCTGAAGGCCCGAAACGAAGCTCGGGCCCGCAGTCAATCCGACCACGCCGATGAACAGGCACAGGCCGACGGTGTCGAAGATCCAGATTGCCGGCTCGGGGATGCGGCCGAAGTAGGGATACACCGACCGCAGCCAGCCGAACACCAGGCCCATGATCAGAGCGCCTCCGCTGGTGGTGAGCGTAAGCGGGATGCCTGCGACGGTGACCGAGAGCAAGCCGACGAACCCGCCGAGCACAATCCCGGTCCCGACGAAAACCATGTCAGTTGCCGTGGTCGGGCGGTCGGGATACCCCAATGCCTTCGCGGCCCCGTCGACTTCGGGCTTGGTGCCGACCAGGCGCAACACGTCTCCACGGTCGATGTGGGTCGTGCTGCTCAGAGGGATCTCCTGCCCGGCTCGCGTCAGGCTTCGCATGAAAACGCCACGAGCGGACCCGAGTTCTGCCAATTCCGCCAAGCTCTTCCCGATCATCGATCGGCGCGTGACCACCACATCCAATGCGTCGATCGGTACGTCGAGCAAGGCCTTGTCATCGACTTCCGGGCCGACCCGCGATCCCCGTCCCACGTGTACCTCCTGCCGTGCGGCGACTGCGACAACGTCAGACAGGTGAATGACCGAGGCGGCCGTAGGATCGACGATGACGCCATCGCGGCGGATCCGTACGATGAAGACTCGGACATCTTCGGGGAGCGCCTCGAGTTGCGCGACGGTCTTGTTGGCGAGCTCCGGATTCGTCACACGGTACGCCCGGATATCGAAGAAACGGGCACCCGAGATCACGCCCAGTCCCAGTTCCGCGGAGCCCGCGATCTCCGCCTGCATCCGTGCGCCTTCCTCGCGCAGGTTGACCCGCATCAACTTGGGGCCGATCACGGGAATGAACCAGACGAGGCTGGCCGTCCCGATCAGGTACGTCACGGCATAGGCGACCGGAATGTTGTTCAGCAGCGCGGTCCTCTCCGCCTCGGATAGCGCGAGGCGCTGGATCGCCTCACCCGCAGTGCCGATCACCGTGGACTCGGAGAACGCTCCCGCCAGAAGGCCTGCAGCCGTTCCGACGTCGTAGCCGAGCATCTTCGCGAACCCGAATGCGGTGAACAGGCACGTCACGCACAGAACGACCGTAAGCGTCACCTGGGGGATAGCATCGCGCTTGAGGCCGCGAAAGAATTGCGGCCCGACCTTGTAACCGGTCGTGAAGAGGAAGAGATCGAAGAAGATCGTCTTGACGATGGCCGGGACCTTGATGTCGAGCTGTCCGATCAGAACCCCGGCCAGAAGAGTGCCGACGACTATCCCGAGGCTGAAGCCCCCGAACTTGAGGCGGCCGATGAGGAAGCCGAGCGCGAGCGTGAGGAAGACTGCCAGCTCTGGATTGGCACGCAGTGCCTGCACGAGATATTCCAACACGGATGTCCCCCCCGAATCCGACATGGCCATGCACGACGTAACCAAACACCGTCACGGCACGTGGAACTCTCCCGGCGTGACTGCCCGAGCAGCAGCTATTCTCAGCCGGTGACGAAGAGCACCCACGGCGTCCCGATCAGCAGAAATATCACAAGGAAGGCAAGCGTTGTGAAGAAGCCGAGCTGGTAGAGCTCGCGCTGGGTGAGATAGCCGCTCGCCGCGAAGATGATGTTCTGGCTTCCGGCTTGCGGGGTGATCACCGAGAAGTAGCTGCTTGCGAAGAGCAGGCCGAAGGCCATCAGCGGCGCCGGCACCCCGCCGCGAACGCCGACGTCGAGAAAGACACCGAGCAGCGCCAGCACTTGAGATGACTGGCTCACGAACAGATAGTGGATGCCGACGTAGAGGGCGATCAGGGTGACATACAGGGTCAGCCACGACAGGCCGCCCAGGTACGAGGCAAGGCGCTCGCCGGCATAGCCCATGAAGCCGAGCTCGTTGAGCTGGCCACTGAGGGCGAAAAGGACCGCGAGCCAAAGGAAAGTTGCCAGCGTATCGCCCTGCTCGGCGATGTCGTCGAGTGTGAGCACGCTCGCCACGAGCAGGACGCCGAAGCCCATGAACGCGATGCTGGTCACGTTGAGTTTCAATCTATCGGCGAAGATCCACCCGGCGACCATCGCCACGAAGACTACCGCGGTGATCCACTCGTCGCGCGACAGCGGCCCCATGTGAGAGAGTTCCACGCGTGCCGCCGCGGGAGCTTCCAGCGTCTTGCCGACGCGCGGCGGAAAGAGCTTGGCGACGAGCAGAGGCAACGTGCCGATGGCGACGAGCGCGGGCACGCAGGAGGCAACGATCCAGGACCCGAATCCGATCTCGACTCCGAATTTCTGTGCGATCTGCACGCCGATCGGGTTGGCGGAGGTCGCCGTCATCCAGAGCGCAGAAGAGAGCGCGAGGCTCGCCATCGTGCAGAACATCAGATAAGCGCCGAGCCGCCGCCCCTCGGGATCGTCGGGGTTGGAGCCCGCTCCCTTGGACACGGACAGCACGATCGGAAAGAGCACGCCACCGCGCGCGGTGTTGCTTGGAAACGCCGGCGCGATGGCCGCATCAGTGAGCACGATGCTGTAGGCGAGACCGAGAGATGAACCACCGAAACGGCTCACCATGAACAGGCTGATCCGTCGGCCGAGTCCGGACTTGACCACCGCCTGCGCGACGATGAACGCGATCACGACGAGCAGCACGCTCGTATTGGCGAACCCCGAAAAGGCCTGTGCTGGCGTGATTGTTCCCGTGAGGACGACGACTCCTACTGCGATCATCGAATCCGTCAGGATCGGGAAGGCACCGATGAGCACGGACGCGATGGCGGCGACAAAGACCGCGAACAAGTGCCACGCGGGCGCGGTGAGGCCGGCCGGGACCGGGGTGAACCAGATGCCAATGCCGATCGCGAAGGGCAATGCGCGTTTCAGAAGTAGGCGGGGCGTCATCATGTCCGTGGCGCCCCCGTGCTTGGCTGGCCGAGCCGAACGCGGCCTTTGAGGCCGACGGCCTGTCCCTGGATCGAGCCGTCCTCGCCCTCGATCACGAACTTCCAGGAGAACTCGTAGGACCCGGTCACGCCCACGTACCGTCCCGTGCCGCCCAGGAGCGTTCCCGAGATGTGGTTTCGCGCCGCGGTGCCTTCGCCCGTGAGCTCGCTGAACACCTGGTCGCCTCGCTCGTCCGTCCAGACGCCGCGGCCCACAAGGCCGGTTTGGCCGTCGGTTAGCGCGATCACCTCTGCGCGGAATCCGACGCCGGGGCGCCCCGGTCCCGCGAGCAGCATCGTGCCGCTCAGGTCGACGATCGCGCCCCGGCGATCTGCGCCGAGGGGAATGATGTGGCGACTGCCAGCCGCGCTCCAGGAGCCTTCGAACTCCCGCCATTCGCCGGGCGCCGTGACGGGCCCGGGTGGCTCCGTCGTCGGTCGGCAGGCGACCACAACCAGTGCCATGGCGACCAAGACGGAGGGCCGTAATGCGTTATTCCGCTTCCATGAGAGGAAGTCCACGTTTCGCCCCCCGCGAGGAATCCCCCGACGATTATTGCGACCGATTTATCCCGAACTCCGGCAACTTGGCGAGCATATCCCAGAGCCCGATTTGACCACGCGAACATCAATCCGCAGCGCGGAATGGTGACTCGCGTGGGCGGCAGCACTATTTTTTGGGCGCGCGTTTTGCACTGCGTGGCGTTCCGGGGGCGGCAGGTTTGGCGCTCTTGCCCGTGGCGGCCTCATAGGCCTGTCTGTAACCGCGTGCAATCGCGCGCACCGCGCGGCCGATGTCGTCGTAGACGTGATCGTCCAGGTTCGCGAACGATATGCGCACCGACCAGTCGGGAGCGGCAAAGCCACTGCCGTTGAGCAACACGATGCCGTGGTCCTGCGCGAGCCGGAACACGATGTCGAGCGGATGCACGTTCTGTTTCATCCACTTGACGATGTCCTCGCCCAGGTGCTTGCGGGCAAAGAACTCGAAGTCGATCAGGCCGTAGTACCAGTCGAAGTACGCGTTCGGGCCGACCTCGATGTCCAGCCCTTCGATCGTCGCCTCGACCCGCTTCTTGACGATGCCGATGCAGGCTTTCTGGTAATCCTTTTTCTCGTCCATCAGCTCGGCGAGCGAGAACAGCGACATCATGACCTGCTGTGGCAGTGAAAGGCCCGCGGTGTGATTCAATGCGACGTCACGGCTGTCCGCCACGATGCGGTCGATGAATGCAAGCTTGCGGGGCTCGAGCGTGAGCCCGCCATAGCGCTTGTCCAGCTTCTTCTTGATGGGCTCCGGATGCTTCGCGATCATCTCGTCGAAAATATTGTCCTCGTGGACCGCGACCGTGCCGAGGCGCCACCCGGTGCAGCCGAAATATTTGCTGTACGAATAGACACCGATGGTGTTCTTGGGGAACTCTCCCATCAGCGAACGGAATCCGGGCACGAAGGTGCCATACACATCGTCCGTCAGCAGAATGAGATCCGGACGCTTCTTCAGCACTGCCCCGATCTTCTTGATCGTGTCGGGATCGAGCGCCACCGCGAACGGGTTGCCCGGGTTGACGATGAAGAACGCCTTGACGCTCGGGTCGAGGAGCTTCTTGATCTCTTCATCCGGGTACTGGAACTTGAATCTCCTGCTTCGCGTGCACCTCGACGAACTTGAGGTCGTAGTCCTCCAGGTGGGCCATCTCGATGTACGGGGTGAAGATCGGCACGCCGAGCGCAATCGTGTCGCCGGGGTTGATGAGCCGGTTGCTCTTCAGCGATTTGAAGATGTAGCACATCGCGGCGGTGCCGCCCTCGACCGCGTAGATCTTGAACGTGCCTTTCGGACGCGGGTTTCCGCACATCGCCCACTGCAGGTATTCGTGGACGATCTGCTCGTTGTGCACCAGCATTCGGTCCGGCACCGGGTAGTGATCGCCGATGATGGAATCCACCAGCTCATGCACGAACTTGTCGCGATCGAAGCCGAACTTCTTTACTGCCCACGGCACCATCCGCTGCAGGAAGGGCGCGCCCGGCATGTCGACATGCTTCGTGAGCCAAGCCTCGAGCCGGTCCGCCACGCCCACGGCCTTGGGCATGCCACCCACGCCCGGCGGCAGGTCGAGCACGCGCTTGCTCTCGGTGACCGCGAACTGCCCGAGCAGGAAGAACGCCTCGCGCGGTTCCGTGGCGACCCAGTTCGGGTTGCCACGGCCGGCGTTCAGATAGGAGATGGAAGATTCGAGCGCGGCCTTCGATGCCACCTTCTGAAGGAAGTCCTTGATCTCGAACGGGCCTAGCTTCTCGTACTTTGTCAGGTTCAAGTCGTCCATTGATTTCTCCTCGCGGGTTCGGTAAGCGGAAACGCGCCGCTCACGAAAGCAGCATGATGATGACCATGCCCCAGATCGTCAGCAGGGTGTTCCCCACGGCGTAGGTGACCGTGTAGCCGAGCGCCGGGATCTGGCTCTTGGCCTGGTCGCAGACGAGGCCAAGCGATGCGGTGGTCGTGCGGGCGCCGGAAACGATGCCGAGGTTGAGCGCGTCGTGGAATTTGAACACGTACTTGGCGGTGTACATGCCGAGAACAAGCGGGATCGTGGTCGCCGCCACGCCCCAGAGGAACAGACCGATGCCCTGCGTTTTCAGGCCGTTGACGAAGCCCGGTCCGGCGGAGATGCCGACGATGGCGATGAAGATGTTGAGGCCGACCGAATTCATGAACCAGACAGTGGGCGTCGGAATGCGCCCGAAGGACGGGCGCACCGAGCGCAGCCATCCGCCGATGATCCCGGCGATGAGCGCGCCGCCGGCGGTCGACAGGGTGAGCGGCACCCCGGCCACCTTGAAGACCAGAGCGCCGATCAGCGCGCCAACCACGATCGCCGCACCGACGAACGCCATGTCGGTGACGTCGGTCGGACGATCCGCGACGCCCAGCATCTTGGTGGCGGCGGCGGTGTCCTGCGTGCGGCCGACGAGGGTGAGCAAGTCACCGCGATTGATCTCGGTGCTCGCCAGGATGGGGATATCGGTGGCGGTAGCGCCGCGCGTGATCTTGCGCAGGAACACGCCACGCGACTCTGGACGCGTCGCCAGTTCGGCGAGCGTCTTGCCGTCGACATCCTTGTTCGTCACCAGGATGTCGACACCCTCTACCGGCATGGCCAACAGCTCGCGGTCGTCGACTTCCTCTGCGTTTTGCAGCAGATTCACGAGGACCTCCCGCTCGCCCGCGACCGCGATCACGTCGCCCTCTTTCAGGACGGTGTCCGCAGTTGCATCCATGATCTTTCCGTCACGGCGAAGGCGCAGGATGAACAGGCGAGAGTCGGGCACCAACGCCTCGGCCTCGGCCGCCCGCAGACCCGCCGCCTTGCCGCCCGGCCGCACCTTGTATGCACGGACCCCCCGCTGATACCAGGCCGTGCCGGGCCCGCCCAGCTCCTTCTTGCCGCCCCCATGCTTCTCTTCGTAGTCCTTGCAGGCGGCGACGAGGTCGATGCCGAGCAGTTTCGGACCGAGGACGGCGATCACGATCGCCGAGCCCATGGTGCCGAACATGTACGACACGGCGTAGGCGACCGGCATCGAGTCGAGCAGACCCTTGGCTTGATCGGGCGGCAGGCCCAGCCGGTTGATGGCGTCGGTCGAGAGCCCCATCGCGGCAGAGATCGTCTGCGAGCCGGAGTAGAGCCCGGCTGCGTAGCCGAGGTCATAGCCGGCGACCTTCGCGATCACCACAAGGGCGACCAGGCTGAATACGCATTGGACCACCGAAAAGAGTGCCTGCGGCAGGCCGTTGCTGGCGATCCCGCGCACGAACTGCGGCCCGACACCGTAGCCGACGGCGAACAGGAACATGAGGAATGAGAACGCCTTGAGCGGCTGGTTGATCGTGATCCCGATCTGCCCGATCACGACGCCGGCGATCAAGGTGGCGGTCACCGATCCGAGGCCGATCCCCTTGAAGGTGAACTTGCCAAAGTAGTAACCGAGGGCGAGCGCAAGAAAGATCGCGATCTCGGGGTACTGTTTAAGCGCAGCGAAGAACCAGTCAATCATGATGTACTCCCCGTTGAGCCGGTGGCTTGGGTCGGTCGATCGACAATTGCTTGCGTAACTGGCCGGAGACGTGAGGAACGAAAGATAGCATGAGCTACCGCCGCTTCTTGGCAGGTGCCTTGCTCTTGGGCGGCGCTTCACGCACCGGACCGCCGTGCCCCCCCTTCGGCGCTTTACCGATCGCCGACAGCTTGATCAGCTTGAGGCCGCGCGTGGCGTTGTAGCCGTGGATTTCCTTGACGTCGAGCTTGCGCATGAAACCGATCGTGTCGGGCGCGATGACCTGCCCCGGCACCATGATCGGGAAGCCGGGCGGATACGGAATCACGAAGTTGGCCGACACCATCTCCGGGCCGCTCTTCAGTCGCTCGTCGATCTTCGGGTCCATCAGCGGCAGGTATTCGCAGTCGTCCTCTTCGTAGGCGGCAAAGAACGCGCTGCGCATGTCGCCCTCGAGTGTCGTGCTGCCGGGATCCTCGCGGTAGCCGTCGTGGAAGCGGCTGAAGTTCGGCAGGTCGGGCACGTCTTCCATCAGGCTCTTCACCCGTGCCGCAAATGCAGCGCGCCCGGTGTCGCCGCCCTCGGCGAGCCGTGCCTCGATTTCCTGCGAGATCTCGAGCAACACCTTGATCAGCAGCGCGACGTCGCTGCGCGTGTTGTTGATGTTGCTTTGCAAGAGCACGCTGTTGCGCGACGTCTTGTTGAGCTGGACGTTGTACTTGGAAGCCAGCAGATTCTTGAACGAGGTGCCGTCGTATCCAGCGGTGCCGCAGACCAGCGTCATCCGCGTCGGATCGAGGAAGAACTCATCCTCTTTCACGGCCTTGAGCGCCGTCAGCCAGGTGCTGCCCGGCGTGAGAAAGTCGCGAAAACCGGACGTGCGGAACTCGGCCGGCACCATCGCGTCGGCGCCGAGTACACGGAAGTACTTCGAGATGATCGGATGCTCGGCCACAGCCCGTCGGATCGCGATCGCGATCTCGATCGCGCGCATGACCAATTCGTAGCCTTCGAGCTCCATCTGACGGCGAGCCACGTCCAGCGACGCGATGATCTGCGCATTCGGCGATGTCGAGGCGTGTATGAACACCGCCTCGCGGAAGGCCGAGACGTGATGGTTGTAATCCTCGTCCCGTACCGCCACGATCGAGCCTTGGCGCAAGGCCGACATCGACTTGTGCACCGAGTCGGTTTCGTAGACACGGATGCGTATCTTGCGCGGATCGGGAACCAGATGCCGCTTGAGCAGGCGCGCATCCTTGGGGTCGAGGTCCTCACCGAGCTCGGCGGCCTGCGCCTTCCACGCCTCCAGTGCGGCGGGGCTTGCCCGCCACTCCTCCAGCGCAGCCGCCGCGCCCATTGCGGTGCGCGGGCGCAGGAACGGCGACCAGCGCGCAAAGCCGAACCACGCCTCGTCCCAGAGGAAAATCAGGTCCGGCTTGATGGCGAGGCACTCTTCCATCACGCGGCGCGTGTTGTAGACGTGCCCGTCGAACGTGCAGTTGGTGAGCGTCACCATCTTCACGCGATCGAGGCGACCCTCCGCTTTGAGGTCGAGCAGCGCCTTCTTGACGGTGCGCAAGCGGGACCGCGCCGTACATCGAGTACTCCGTCATCGGGAAGGCCTCGACGTACAGCGGCTGGGCACCCGACAGCACCATGCCGTAGTGGTGCGATTTGTGACAATTGCGGTCAGCAATCACGATGTCGCCGGGCGCCGTCACCGCCTGGTAGACCATCTTGTTGGATGTCGACGTGCCGTTGGTGACGAAGAACACGTGGTCCGCGCCCACGGCGCGCGCGAACTTTTCCTGAGCCTCCTTGATGGTGCCGGTCGGCTCGAGCATGCTGTCGAGGCCACCGGTGGTGGCCGAAGTTTCCGCGAGGAACAGGTTCTGTCCGTAGAACTCGCCCATGTCGCCGATCCAGTTCGACTTCATGATCGACTTGCCGCGTGCGATCGGGAGCGCGTGGAAAGTGGCGATCGGCCGCGCGGCGTATTTTTTCAGGTTGTCGAAGTGTGGCGTGGAAAAACGGTCGGCGACACCTTCGAGAACGTTGAGGTGCACCTCCATCATTTCCTCGACTTCATAGAACACCCGCCGAATCATCGAGGCCGCCGGATCACCCGCCAGCTTTTCCACCTGCCGGTCGGTCAGCAGGTAGATGTCGAGTTCGGGGCGGATGTGCTTGATGAAGCGCGCCAGGGTCACTCCGACTTCGCGTGGCGCGAAGCTTGCCACGTCGAGCTCGGGCTGCGCGGCAAGCAGGTCGTGCAGCAGCGGCACGTCGTGCTGGGACGGCACCGGGATACCGTCGAAGATCACCACCGCTTCGATCTTGCCGTTCAGGATGACGCCGAGGAGGGCATCTTCGACGCTGCCGACCAGCACCGGCTCGTAGATCATCGCGTCCTCGGCGCGCCGCAGGCGGCGGATCTCGCGCGCGATCTTCGCACGATTGGCGGACGGCGTCGGCGTGACGAACAGCGTCTCGAAGTAGGGCCGGTGGGCCTCATTGCCGCCGAGACCTCCTCGCAGGCGGTCCGCCTCGGCGTCCGTGGCGTCATCCGCGGTCTCCCACTCGCCGCCATCGTAGCGATAGTTGCCCGACAGCAGTGCGCCGCTCATCCTCTGCACCATCCGCGCAGCGCCGTGCGCGTCGTCGCTGGCGATGCGTTCGGAAAGCGCCTTCATCAACCGCGGCCCGGGAAAGGCGAAGAACTCTTCGAGCGCATACAACTCCACCAGCGCTGCCTCCACGGCTGCGCGCGCCCCGCGCGCCTTGCTCCCGCGGGCCTCTGCCGACCAAGCCTGTGCCTTGGCATTCAACTCGCGCCAGCGATCGAGCCGGGCGGCTGAGGTGGAAAAGAAGTGATCCAGATGCGTAGAGGTCGGAGTTTCGGTTTTCATGGCGGGTCATCCTTGCTTGTCAAAAGCGCACGGCATAATTGAGATAGGCGCGCCGAGGCGCCCCGTCCTGATGCGTCCACGCGTAGCGAAACGTGGCCACCAGTTGTTCGAGAAAAGCGCCTTGGGGAACGCGTAATCGAGGCGGATGTCGGTCTCGTTCTGATTCGGAATCGGCGCGCCCATCAACGTGTTGATCTGGTCGCGACCGGAGGCGTAGATCTGAGATGTCGGTGTAAAGGATGCTCGCGACGTCGGTGGGATAGACCTCGTCGACGCGGACGTAGCCGGTCTTGGCGAAGTTCCAGGTTCCACTCGGTTTATCTCCTCTGATTTGATCCGAGACGCGCAACAGCGGCGTGCAGTGAGTAATTATTCAACAATTCCCCTCTCCGAGCTTTGACAATCGTCAAAAGGTCGCGCCTTCCTGTTCCCCCTAGATGCGTAACAGTCGGAGTTTCAGTTTTCATGGTTGGTCTTCCTTGCTAGTCAAAAGCGCACTGCGTAATTAAGAATGGCGCGCAGCTGGTTGCCGTTTTGAAGCGTCCCATCCTGATGCGTCCACGCATAGCGAAACGTGGCCACCAGCCCTTCGAGAAAAGTGCCCTTGGGGAACGCGTAATCGAGGCGCACGTCGGTTTCGTTCTGGTTGCCGATGGGCGCGCCCGTTGATGCGTCAATCTGGTCGCGACCGTACGCGTAGATCGCATAGGCCTTGAGCCCGGGGACACCGAGGTCGCTGAAGTCCACGCCGCCACTGATCCCCCAAGCGCGCTCGCCTGCCGTGTTGAACGAAAACACCATGATGTTGAGATAGGACGGATGATCGCCGTAGGGGCTGATCGTCGTCGCACCTCTGCCAGTCTGAGTATAGTACAGCTGTGCGTTTACCGGCCCGTGGTTCACGCCAGCCTGCAGTCCCAAGCCGAGCGTCGAGAATGAGCCGATCTGCGCGTCGCCGACCGAACTCTGCGGGTAGTACTGGCCGCCCAGCGTCAGCGAGGTCTTGTCGTCGATCGGGATCGGGTATTTGACATCGGTGTAAAAGATGTTGGCGATGTCGGTGGAATAGACCTCGTCGACACGGACGTAACCGTTTTTGGCGAAGTTCCAGGTTCCGCCCGCATAGATCGCGCCTTCCTGCTTGCCCGTTCCTCCCGCGGAGTTGGACATCCAGATGAAGCTGTCGGAATTGCGGACCTTGATCTTCGTAACGTAGCCGCCCGTGTACGAAACATCGCCGGCCGATCCGTTCAGCGTGTAGGCCTCGAAGGTGTTGGGCAACATCCGCGTGTCCTGCGGATTGATGAATGGGCGGTTGATCAGCTGCCGATAACCGGCGAAGGTTTGATCGGCGATGCGCACCGCGCCGAAGGCCTCGCCCAGCACAGTGATCGGATCCTGCCCAGGCGCAAGGAGCTTGGTGCCGTCCTTGTCGGCTGGGCCGTAGAGCTTTTGCGAGGTGTAGCCGACGATCCCCGCCTGAAACACATCGCTCCACCACGGGCTGCGCAGACCTGCCCAACCGCCGATCGCCCAAGCGGCGCTCTGCCCACCGCTGGTGTTTTCCTGAGAGAAATCGTAGGTTCGCAGTTGCAGCACGGGCTCGAACCCGCCGGGTAGCTTGTAGCCGTCCTTGGACAGGTCGCCCGGGTAAATGCCTTGGGCAGCGACGGAGACCGCCATCCCAACGCAACACAGTGCAGGCAACAGCAATGGAAGGCCGCGGTGCGGGCGCGATCCTGCGCGGCTCCATGGCCACAGCGCCCGTGTCGCCGCATCGGCCTCAAACGATTGTCGAATCGATGCCCGCCATTGACCCATGTTGCGCGTCCGAGAGCTCCCTCATCACAACGAAGTGCGTGGTGGTTGACGAAGCGTTCAACGTTTTTGGATTTTTCGACACGCGCCGCGCTCGAGCGAGAAAGCGGGAGACCGACTGGGCTTGGCGCGTAAGAGTATCTTGGCGATCAGGCATCGTCAACGATCACGTTTCCACCAATCATTACGGTTGCTTTGGAGCTCTTAGGCCGGGGAAAGCGCGCGCAACTCCTCGACGGGACTTGTGGCGAGAGCTTGTCTTGTTTGACAATGAGCGCAGAAACGCGGTGCCCGGAGTGCGACGCGATGCAGTCGTCATGATCCAGCAATGACTTCCAGCCTGAAACCTTCGGACTGTCCGCCGAGACCATGAAATTCAGACGGTCAAGCGTTTGGTCTTGCGCGGCAATGGTGGATTTACGTCAACTTTTCTTGCTGATACCCTGCAGAACTCGCGCATCTTTTGTGGGGAGGGGACGATGGGTCACAATCGTTTCGCCAGCGCGCGCAGAATATCTGCGTTGTCTCTTGCAGCCGCGCTCTTCTGGGCGGTGCAGTGTCACGCGGTACCCCTTGTCCACCTGAGTCGCACCGCCGTCGATTTTGGCCCGCTCGGCCTCTCAACGATGAGCAGTGTGCAACCCGTGTTTGTAACGAACACGGGCGATTCGCCACTCATGATCTCCGCCATCACCCTCGGCGGCGCCCAGGCGGGCGACTTTGCCATCGCGGGCACCTGCGCCCCCCCGGTCACGATCGCGCCCGGCGGCCAGTGTCGCATCGACACGACGGCAACCCTCTCGGGGTTTGTTCCGCAGATGCAGTTTGCGATCGTGAACCTGGCGTCCAACGCGACGCCACCCTCGGCCACGTTCAGCTTGCTGGTTACCTTCGTGGGGGATATTACGTCGGGTATGGTGCCGTCGCCGCCGTGGATCGATTTCGGAAACCAGATTGTCGGGACCTCCGCAGCGCATCAGCCACTCATGCTGCACAACTCCGAGTCGACTACCGAGGTGATTGAAGGCGTGGTGCTGTACGGAGGCGATGCCCAGGATTTCACCGTGACATCGGATTGTGTCGGTCAGACGTCGGGCCATGGGTCCACATGTACCGCGACGATCGGGTTCACGCCGAGCGCTGCGGGACCACGGTCAACTCAGCTTGAAGTCGACTACCATCCGACAACGGTTCCGACGCTTCATTTTTCTCGTTTCTATTCGATCACGGGCGTGGGTACGAGCGGCGGTGCGCCGGGCACGCTCAACATTGATCAGCAGGGCCTGACCGGGTCGTGGTACCAGGGGGCGACAAGCGGACAGGGCATCGAGATCGAGGTGTTCAAGGATCTTTCGGGCCCGGGTTTGGGATTTCTACAGGGAAGCTGGTTTACGTTCGACGCCGCGACGAGTGGCGGCGCCGATCATGGTCGCTGGTACACGTTTGGCGGCACCGTCATCGCAGGAACGAACAGCGCCTCGTTGCCGCTGTATCAGAACCTTGGCGGCGATTTCAATGCGTTGCCTATCACGTCCGCGACGCAGGTCGGCAACGTCACGATCACGTTCAGCGATTGCACGACCGCGCAATTCAACTACACATTCACGGATGGCTCGAATCGGAGCGGAGCGGTGCCCCTCACGCGACTGACGCCGAACGTCCTGTGCGCAACCGCCGACAGTGCGCCGGGACCGTCCGATTTCGGTCTGTCGGGCAATTGGTACGATCCGGCGAAAGCAGGGCAGGGCTTCGTGTTTGAAGTGAACCCGGTGGCGAAGATTGTCTTCTTCGCGTGGTACACGTATGCAGTCGGCGGTCAGATGCAGGGCGCGGCGGGTGAGCGCTGGTTCACGGGACAGGCGTCGTACACCCCGGGCACGCGATCGATTCCGGTGACGCTCTACGAAACCACCGGTGGCTTGCTGAACAGCACGACGCCGGCGCCGGGCACCGTTCAAGTCGGGACCGGTACGCTGGCGTTCAGTGGCTGCGACGCCGCAAGGCTGACGTACGCCTTTACGTCGGGCTCCATCAGCGGTCAGTCGGGCAGTATCGACCTGGTCAGGATCGGATCCGTGCCCGCGAGCTGCGCGTTCTAGCGATCTAGCAGCACGGCGCGGTACGCGCGCGTCAGTTGGTCGCGCGTGTCCTTACCGGATCTGTACCGTTCTTCTCGACGGCGGACGGGGCGCGTTCAGCTTGCGCGGCGCTAGTCATATCGGCAACCATGTCCGCTTGCAGCATATGGCCGGTAGTCCCATTGGCCAGGTCAAGCTGCGCGGCAGCGCGGCAATCACCTCTATCAGCTGCTATCTCGGCTCTTCACCTCTTGGATGCGCATCGGTACTGTCATTGTGCTTGTCCCGGTAAATCTGGTGGCTCTCTTTATTTTGCTGATGCTCCACCTGCCGATGCTCTTCGGGCGTCAGCTTGCCGCCATTCGCGACGCGATCGTTGTGGACCTCTCTGTTGATATGCGCTTCGTTGTTCTCGACGTGCGAAGTCTCGCGCGGAGTCATCTGGCCTGACTTGACGCCGTTGGCAATTCGCTGCTGCTGGCGGACCTGGCGCGCGGGGACGCCCATCCCCTCGGGGTGACTCGGAATCCCGTGGTTTGCCGAGGCCCAATTGTTGCGGTCCTGGCCCGAGAAACGCTCATGCGAAATCTGCTCCGACGTGCGTTGCACATGCGCTTCGCGCATCACCGCTCGTTCCTCGGCCGTCGGTCGCGCGACAATACCGCCCTCTCCGTTGAAGCTGGCGCGGTTGATGACGGTCGTGTTGCGGATCACCGTGCGATCCTCGTAAACACCGTGGAAGCCGGGCCCAACGCGCATCACCGCCGTGTTATATCGGAAGGCAGCCCCCTCCCAGCGACCACCGTAGAAACCAACACCGCCGTAGCCAAAGCCGTAGTTGATTCCGCCGTAGTATCCGACGTGGGGTCCCCAGTAGCCCCCATGCCATACATAAGCACCGCCCACAAAACCCCAATAGCCAGGCGTCCATAGCAATCCCGGCCGCGATGGCGCGACCCACACTCCAGGCACCCAGAAATAACCTGCAGGGCCATAGCCCCAGTAACCGGGCGTCCATAGGAAACCTTCAGTGGGGCACGGCGGTTGCTCGTAGACCGGGAGCGCCGGCGGAGCAATCGTGATCGAGACCGCCACCTGCGCGAACGATGCAGTTGATGCGACGAAAACCAATGCGAACAGCAGCAGATAGCGAGCTCTAGGCAATTCGTTTCTCCATTTTTTTGATTTCCCTAAGCCGGACGAGCCGGAACCAAACAGGGTAATGTAGCCCGAGGGCACAAGCGGGGGAGGCGGCGATGACACAGTTGCTGACGGAGCGGTATCGCGAGCGCCTGGTGGGTGTGTTGTCGTGCTACGACCGGATCATTATCACGGGCACGCTGCCTGGAGCATGCTACGCGGCGGGGATGACGAGCTTTCTGTATTCGCGCGGCATTCGTATCTTCGACTACGCGCGCTTCGCCGAACCGTTGCGGGAGAGCATCCGTGCGGCGGCCGAGGCTGCAGCGACGGCGGCGGGGGTGGCTATGCAGCACGTTAACAAAGCGCATATCCGCAAGGAAGACCTGGTGGCTGCGGTGCTCAAGGAGCGCGGCGATCAGCCCGGCCTGGTGCATATCATTTCCGCCATGGAAGCGTGCGAGAGTTACCGGCCCTGGCACGACAAACGGACGGGCAAGACGTTCTTGAAGCCCGACGCGGGCAAGTGCCTGCATTACTACTTCTACTTCATCGATGCGCAGCTGGGGCTGTGTTACCTGCGGGTGCCCACCTGGTGCCCATTCCGGCTGCAGTTCTACTGCAACGGGCACGCCTGGCTGGCGCGCAAGCTCAACGCCGCGGGCATCGAGGCCAGCCTGGCCGACAATGCCTTCGTGCGGGTGGCCGACCTGGAGCGGGCGCAGGCGCTCTCCGACGCGCTCAAGCCCGCGGAGCTGCATCGCCGGCTGGATCGCTACGCCAAACAGTTTTGTCCTGTGCATGATGTCTTTGGACAGGATTATCACTGGAGCCTGATGCAGGTGGAGTATTCCACCGACCTCATCTTCCGCTCCGAGGTCGCGCTCAAGCCTCTGTACGAGCAGCTCGCGCGCGAGGCCGTGCTCGCGGTCAAGGCCGAACAGGTCGCCAGCTTCCTGGGCAAGAAGCTCACCCCCCAGTTGGCCCAGGAGATCGGCAGCCGCTTCGTCACCCGCATCGAAGGCACCTGCATCAAGCATCGCTTCGGCAAGACCGGGGTGAAGATGTACGATAAGTTCGGCCGCGTGTTGCGGCTGGAAACCACCACCAACGATGTCTCCTTCTTCAAGCACCACCGCAAGGTGGAACACCGCGATCGGCATACCACCCGGGAGCTGGCGCCGCTCAAAAAGACCATCTACAGCCTGATCGACCTGCGCGAGCTTCTGCTCGGTTGCAATCGCCGCTACCTGGAGTTCCTCTCGGCGCTGGCAGATACCTCCAGCGGCGAGCGCGATCTGGTGCGGCTTACCGAGCCGCAATGCGAGGGCGAGCGCACCATCAAGGGCATCAACTTCTTCGCGCGCACCGAACAGCGCCTGTTGCGCGCCTTGCAGCGCCCCGAATTCAACATCCACGGACTGCGCCGTGCCGACCTCAAGCCCTGGCTGCCCGAGCTCAGCGCTTCGCGCTTGTCGCGTCAATTGCACCGCCTGCACGCTCTCGGCCTGATCAAACGCGTCACCCATACCTATCGTTACTACCTCACCCGTCTGGGGCGCGCCGCCATCGCCGCCGCGTGCTCGTTGACGCAGTTTCACATCGTGCCTGCGCTGGCCTACGCCAAGTGACCAAATCTTCGCCAATTCTGTCAACACTTCACTTGTAAGAGACTAACGCAGCCGATGCGACCGTTGGCACTAAGCCCTGTTACAGATTGTTGCAGCGACTGCAATCTTAAGTACAAACGGATGAAGGTGCAGAGCGGTGCACATGCCGTCAATATCGCACGGCGCGGCCGAGGTGATTGAGCGGGACGCGAGGGGGCGGAGATCACCAGTTGCCTCTAGTTTCTTTACGCCGAGGTGCTTCTGACTGGCACACGACACGCCGACGGATGCACTGTTTGGCGGCGCGGGGAAATGCTGCAAGCTTCGCGTTAGGTGTCGTGCATCACAACTTTGCCGCCTGAATCGCCGGCGTTCCTCCTGTCAAGATAAGGGCGGCCGTGAACTGCATCGATCGGCCGCCCCGCAACAAATCCACGAATGCAATCATCGAGAAGCTACGGCGTACTTCGATGCACCTGTTGCAGATGCAGGATAGTTAGCAGCATCGCGGCCCGCTGCGTCCATACTTGCGATCGATGGCCTGGCGGGAGAATTCGCGCCGCGAGAGCACCGCCTCTCCCGGGTGATGCGACGCCATATGCGCAACATAGCGCTCGTAGTCCGGGATGCCGAAAACCTGGAGGTAGCCTTGCCGCACGGCGTGGAACCGATCGAGCAGCCGGCTCCGCGACGTGCTGCGCTCCTCAGAGGGGGCGGCGCCATCCGCATCCGGCGCCGCCGGGTGGTTATCGATGCCGGTGACGTTCATGCCATTGCCTCCTTGGCGCCGACGTACGGCGGAATCTCCTGCGCCGTGGGCTGTACTTGGCGCCAAGCCTGCACGCAGATCTTCAGGGCGAAGACGCACATCGCCAGAACGAGCAGGACGAAGAATCCACAGACGACCGCATCGAGATAGTTGTTGAAAGCGACCCGTTGCATCTCCGCGATCGTCTTCGCCGGCGCGAGCACAGTGCCTTGCGCCGCCGCGGTGCTGAACTTGCGAGCGAGCGCAATGAAGCCGATGCTCGGGTCGCTGTGGAATATCTTCTGGGTACCGGCGGTCAACGTGGTGATCAACAACCACGCAGTCGGCACCAGTGTGACCCAGACATAGCGCTCGCGCTTCATTTTCACGAGCACGCTGGTGCAAAGCAACAACGCGATGCCTGCAAGCATCTGGTTGCCGACGCCAAACAGTTGCCAGAGCGTGTTGATCCCGCCCAGCGGATCCACCACTCCCTGGTAGAGGAAGTAGCCCCACATCGCTACGCAAAGCCCCGTGCCGACCAGATTTGCCGGCAGCAACTCGGTGTTGCCGAGCGGCTTGTACACGTGGCCGAGCATGTCCTGGATCATGAAGCGTCCTACGCGCGTGCCGGCGTCCACCGCCGTCAAGATGAACAGTGCCTCGAACAGGATCGCGAAGTGATACCAGAATGGTTCCATCGATTTGCCGCCAAGGGCCGTGGCGAGGATCTTTGCCATGCCGACGGCCAGGGTGGGTGCGCCCCCGGCGCGCGAGAGGATGCTGTTCTCGCCGATATCGGTCGCCGTCTGGTTGATCATTTCCGGCGTGATCGTAAACCCCCAGCTGGAAATCACTTGCGCCGCATTGGCCGCGGTGTTGCCGATTACCGCGGTCGGGGCGTTCATCGCGAAGTAGATACCCGGGTCGAGGACGCACGCCGCCGTCAGCGCCATGATCGCGACAAAGGATTCGGCGAGCATCCCGCCAAATCCGATAAAGCGCATATGTGACTCCTTCTCGATCATCTTTGGCGTCGTGCCCGATGAGATCAGCGCGTGGAAGCCGGAAACCGCGCCGCAGGCAATGGTGATGAACAGGAACGGGAACAGCGCCCCTGAGAACACCGGCCCGGAGCCGTCGATGAAAGGAGTCGTCTGCGGCATCAGCAGGGGAGGAGAGGCGACGTAGATGCCGACGGCCAACGCGACGATCGTCCCCATCTTGAGGAACGTGCTCAGGTAGTCGCGCGGCGCGAGCATCAGCCACACCGGCAAGCTCGCTGCGATCGCACCGTAGAGAATGAGCGCCCACGCGAGTTGCGTTCCGGTCAGCGTGAACATCGGACCCCACGTGGGATCACCGGCGACCGTGCGCCCAAAGAAGATCGAGGCCAGGAGCAGCACCACGCCGAACACGGACGCTTCGCCTACGCGACCCGGACGGATGACGCGCATGTAGATTCCCATGGCGAGCGCGATGGGAATCGTTGCCGCAATGGTGAACAGGCCCCATGGGCTTGCCGTCAGCGCCTTCACCACGACCAGGGCGAGTACGGCAAGGATGATGATCATGATTGCCAGCACGCCAACCAGTGCAAGCGAGCCCGCGATCGGCCCGAGTTCCATCTTGATCATCTCGCCGAGCGATTTGCCATCGCGGCGCACCGAAGCGAACAGAACGATGAAATCCTGCACCGCGCCGGCGACGACGACGCCGGCCAGGATCCACAATGTACCCGGCAGGTACCCCATCTGTGCCGCCAGCACCGGACCGACCAAAGGGCCCGCTCCGGCGATGGCCGCAAAATGATGGCCGTAGAGCACCCATTTGTTCGTCGGCACGTAGTCCATGCCGTCGTTGTGGCGCATGGCCGGCGTCGGACGCGTGTCGTCCAGCCGCAGCACCCGGTCAGCGATGAACTTGCTATAGAAGCGATAGGCGATGAAATAGACGCTGAGCGCGGCGGTGACGAGCCAGACGGCACTGACGTTTTCCCCGCGATTGAGAGCGAGTGCCGCAAAGGAGAAGGCGCCAACGATAGCTACGGCAGCCCACAGCAGAATTGACGTGACCCTGTTCATGGGACCTCCTAGGTGGAGACCAACGGGTTGGGAAGCACTCCCGGTGGATATCGTACTGCGAATCGCGGGCGACGTCGCGGCGCGGATGCTCAGGCGACCAGGTGCCCCAGCACGTATTCCGCGAGAAGATCGGCGTGCCACCGCCGGCAATTAGCGGCTCAAGGTTCAAGAAGGGAAACGACATTTCTGCAATGACGTCAGCGGAGGGGAACCAAGCGAGAATGGCTGCGCTGGACAAGACGAGCGCGGTAGCGGAAAAAGCAATTGTCGACGCGTCACACGCTTGTTGAGCCTTACCTAACTAGGTGACACAACAAGCCACGTCGCCCCGGCGGAGGCCGGGGCCCAACCTCTGGCTATGAATGGATCCCGGCCTGCGCCGGGATGACGTCAACATTCATACATCCGGTGTCACTCGATTTCGTAATTCTCAATAGGCGTGCCGCGCACGCGCAGCCTCCCAAACCAGAGCGCCAGCGCACAGACGACGTGAAGCGTCGCCAGTGAACTTCCTGCGATGACCTGCGGTGACGGCGGAGGAGACGCGAGGGTCATGCCCGCCACGGTGACAGCGAGAACGACAAGGCACAGCACCGCAAGTGCGATCGAGCGGCTGCGCGACAGAATGCCGCCGCGCAAGAATAAATACAGACCCATAGCCACGATACCGGCCTCGACGATTAGTGCGGCAGGCATGTTCTGCCACAGTCCAAAGCCGACTCTGACAGAGTTGCCCCCCCGCCAGCGGCATCTCGGGCTGATGAACCAGCGCATCAAGGAGCCAGTGTGAGAATACGGCAGCGGCAACGAGTCCAGCGGCAAACCATTTGGTTGCTCCGAGTCGCGTACATACGAGGAAAGCCGCCGCCCCGAGAATTGACCACAGCACGGCCGCCACCAGGCCGTGGGAATAGGGAAATACGAACTCCGGCTGATGCGTGGTCGCGAAGGTCGCCGGAATGGTGACTGATTCCAGGCCGAGCAGCACGAAGAGCCAAAGCAGGATGTCCAGTAGCAGCGCCGCGGTTATGAAAACCCCGACGTTCACGCGCTTCTCGACGCGCCCGATTGCGAGAGCCGCACCAATGTGACCGGCGAACATGCGGTCGGCTATAGGGTAGTCAGCATAGTGCTACTCGAGAGCGCCATTTAACCAACCCGAGAACGAATACACAAATGACACCAGGGCTGTTTCGATCAGAGGCGCTGCAATGAGCGCTACACCAGCGAGTCCGCATGTCTATACTGCTGCTGCCACCTGCATCTGCAATCAAAAAAAGGAGATGTCATGCGCACTATACCCAGTGGGGCGCAAGGTTCCTTCGCCATTGTTGTATCGCCCGAACACCTGGCCAACCGGTTCAAGGATGCGACACTGCCCGCGGTGCTCGCGACTCCCGTCATGATCATGGCCATGGAGAATGCAGCCCTCAACGCGATCAAGCCGTACTTCGAAGCGGGCGAGACCGCGGTCGGCACGCGGGTGGACGTCAGCCATGTTGCGGCGACTCCCGTGGGCCGTCGCGTCATCGCGTTTGCCGAAGTGACCAGCGTCGTCGGTCGCCATATCGAATTCCGTGTGCGGGCGGTGGATGGATCCGAGGAAATCGGCCGCGGCACTCACGGACGCGTCGTCATCGATCTGGCCAAGTTTTCCGAGCAGCTGGCCGTCAAGTTCGCCAACGAAGCGGACTGAGCATCGCGTACCCAGTCGCAGCAACGTGCGCCCATGGCGCGCCGCAAGCCCGCTCCTGGCGTCAGCGCGAACAATCAAGGGGGACGCACCCCGTCCGAGGCATGCGCCCTTGCGAACCAGGTGGAAGGCGTTGCCGAAGCAGTTCGGCCCCGGCGAGCGGCAGGACGCTACATCTGCTTGAAAAGGTGCGCGTACGACGCGCTGACCGGCAGCGTCTCGTCGCGCTCCTTGAGCCGGACGCGCAAGTGCCCGCTGAAGTCCCGGTTCACGCCCGCGATCGCGTTGACGTTGACCAGTGTCGAGCGATGAATCTGCCAGAAAATGCCCGGGTCGAGCTCGTCGATAAGTTCCTTGATCGGCCTGCGGATCAGCGACTCCTTGTCGCTGGTGACGACCAGCGTGTACTTGTTGTCCGCCCGGAAATAGCAGATCTCGTCGACGGTGATCAGACGCAAGTCGTTGCCCTGCGACGCGGTGATCCACCGCAGGAATTCCTTGCCACCCTCGCGCTTCGAAGCGAGCACCTTCAGGATGCCGTCCAGCTTGGCCGGGGCGCTGCCGAGTTTCTCCTTGAGTCTCGACACGGTTGTCGCCAGGCGCCCCGAGGAGAAGGGCTTCATGACGTAGTCGACCGCGCCCTGCTCGAAGGCGGCGACGGCATGCTTGTCGTACGCGGTGACGAAGACAACATGGCACCGGCCGCTGGCCTGCTGCGCCACCTCTAGGCCGTTCAGTCCGGGCATCTGGATGTCGAGGAACGCGATATCCGGCACCTGCCGCTCGATGGCATGGAGCGCGTCGATCCCATTGCCGGTCTCCGCCGTGATGACGAGCTCGGGCCACAGCGCCGAGAGCGTTTCACGGAGCTCGGCGCGAAGCACGGGCTCGTCCTCAGCGATGAGCGCGGTCGTCGAAGCGCTCATAGGGAATCTCCACCACCGTCCGCGCGATGCGACCCGGGGATCGATGCAGCGTCAGGCTCGCTGCCGCGCCATAGAGCGCGGTCAGGCGCTCCCGAATGCCGGCGATCGGAATGCCGCCCGCGTGGGTGTCGACCGAGGAGGCCCCTTCGTCCGTGACCGTCAGGCGCAGCTTGTCGCCGGTGACGCGCCAGTCGATGCCGATCGACCCGCCCGTCAACGGTGATTCCAGTCGCGCAAGGATCGCCTGCTCGATCAGCGGCAGCAGGATCATCGGCGGGAAGCGAGCGTCGCTGCCGCCGTTAGACTCCTCGGTATGCAGCGAGAGGCGATCCGCCAGCTGCGCCCTGGCGATATTGAAATAGGCGCGTACCAAGTCGATCTCCCGCGCTACGGTCGAGGTGGTTTCGCGCAGCTGTGGCAGCGCCGCGCGCAGGTACACGATCAGATCGTCGAGCATCCGGTCGGCCATCGTCGTGTCGACTTCGTACAGGCGCTCCACCTGCGAAAGCGTGTTGAACAGCAGCTGCGGCTCGACGCGCGCCTGCATCGCCTGCAGCCGCGCCTCGAAGGTCCGGCGCGCCAGCTCGGCGCGTCGAAACTGGGCGCGCTGCAGCGCGTTCACCCGCTGCAGTGCGCGCCGGCGATGGTAGTAGCTGAAGGCGCCGAGAGCGCAAACGAGGAAGTTCGCACCGAGCCCGGCGCCGATGAAAATCCAGTCCGAGGGGCGCGGACCCTCCCAGCAGCATTGGATCCCCACCCACGGTTCGGTCAGGACGCTCAGTACCGTGCCCAGCGCGTCGGCGGCGACGGCGGCCATGGCATAGGGGAGCCATGGCCACGCGCCGGGCCGGCACGCGTCTGCGATCGCGATGCCGAGCAGCAGGGGCAATGCGACGAGGAGGGCGTCGTACAGGCCCGTGACGATCGGTATCCACCACACATAGTCGGGATACCCCGCCATCATCTGCAGGCCTACGGTCAGCCCCCAGGCGAGCCAGAACAATACCGCGTAGCGCACTTGCGTCGCGGTGATCTGCCGCCACGCATGCCAGGCGAATGCGACCGGTCGCGCCAGCGACCACAGCATCAGACTGGAACCGGCGGCGGTCGACATGCTCAGGCGCTCGCGGTCTCGGGCAGCTCGAGGGTCGCGGTCACGCCCGATGCCGCGTTCTGCTGGAGCGAGAGGCGCGCGGTCGCGCCGTAGAGTGTCTTGAGGCGCGCGCGGATATTGGCCAGCCCGACGCCTGCGCCCGAGCTCTGCTGCAGTCCCTGACCGGTGTCGATCACCCGCAAGTGCAGCGTCCCGCGCTCTGCGCTGGCGCTGACGCGAACACTGCCGCCTTGCGGCAGCGGAACGAGGCCGTGGCGGATCGCGTTTTCGACCAGCGTCAGCAACATCATCGGCGGGACTTCGCGCGCCTGCAACGATGCAGGCACGTCGACCTCGAAGCTGAGGCGCGCATCCATGCGGATCTTCTGGATATTGAGATACGCGACGGTGAGCGCGAGTTCACGTTCGAGCGTGGACCGCGATTCACGCATCTGGGGCAGCGCCGCGCTCAGGTAGCGCGACAGATGCTGCAGCATGCACCGCCCCGTCGCCGGATCTGTCTGGTAGAGGCGGCGTACGTTGGCGAGCGTATTGAACAGGAAATGCGGCTCGATCTGCGCCTGCATGACCTGGAGCTGCGCTTCGGTCATCTCGCGTTCGGCACCGACGCGGCCCATTTCCTCCAGGTGCAGCGCCGACGCGAGCTCGTCTTCGCGAACCACGGAGAAATAGACGGTCGCGGCGAGCGCGGCCAGAAAGCAATTCCCCAGCCAGCTGAAAAAGATCGAGCCGAACGTGGCGGCGTGCGACATGCGCTCGGAGTTGAGCGACCGCCCCGGTTCCAGCAGCGAGTGGACCGCGTAGTTCAGGAACATACCCACGGCACAGCCCACGGCGACCGCTACGGCGAGTGCGGGGACGAGGCGCCTGGAGTCGCTCAGCAGCCAGTTGCTGACGGCGATCACGGCGAGGAGCGGGGGCAGGTTCAGAAGCGCGATGACCCAGAACTTCCCCAGTGCGTGCTGCGCCACGACCGAGGCCTCCTTGCCCCATGCGATGTCGTGCGGGATCGACCAGCCGGCGGCGCTTACCCCGACCAGCAGGCAGAAAATGACCATCAGCCGCCAGGTCACGCCCTTGAAGGTCCGCGCAACCATCGCGCGCAGTGCCGAGAATGGCGGCGCCACAGCGCCGTCGCGACGTCCGCCGCGATTGGACGCCGACCTCCGGTGGATGGAGCCCGACCGCGCGGGTGCGCCGGCGTGTGCGGCCGTGGCGGTAACGGGCTCCGGGTGGGGAGCGGCGCTGCGCTGGCGACGAGGGAGACGGGTCATGCCTGGACCGGGCTGTGGGAATGCGCCAAGTCTACCGCGGTTATCGCCGGTCGACGCCCGATGAGACGAACGCGGCATATCCCGGTGTGAAGGCAGGAGCCTTGGGCGTGAACTTCGGACTCCCGGCCGACGCCCGCCGGCCGGGCCGACTGCCTTATGGACCCTAGCAGAAGGTGTAGGCCGACAATTGCATCACGAGCTGGAGTCGGTGAAGCACGGATGCAAGCCCGTGATCGCCACGAGGAGGCGCGAACGTCGAATGGGCCAAAATGAAAGCCGGGCACCTTGCGGGCGAGCTCATCGATCGAGCGCTCGAGCTGCGGTGTGTTCCATCGCCGGGCGTCAGTGAAATTGGCGTAGTGACAACCAAAGCCGAAGCTGACTGAATGCGATCGCTGGCACGTCGGCGATAGCGGCGCTCTCCGACATCGGGTTTCATCACAACAGGGAACGCGATGTTCGCCATCGCCATCCATCGCATCGCGACTCGCGCCCGCGCGCCACGGTCACTGTCAGGCGGCACCAGACAGTAGTCGGCATCGAGAGCCTAAGCGTTGACCGAGTCGCCCAGAAAATGCCGCGCGTATCTTTTTTCGACGCGCGCAATCGGCAACAAAACCGGCAAGTCGGCTGTATTGAATTCGGGGTCCCAGGCTGGCTCGCCGCACACCCATGCACCCAGCCGCATGTAGCCCTTCAGCAGCGCCGGAATCGCAGCGGGGGCCACCCCGGTCATTGGCACGGGAGGGAGTGCAATACGAGGCAGTACGCGGTATTCGGGTGGCGAGAGGTGGCTTTGAACCAGCTCCCCGCACGTGCGGATGGCGTTGGCGCCGCCGTCGCCCATTCCAATGCTGGCGCAGCCGAAAAGAAAGTGTACGCCGCGCCTGCGAACGTGCCGGGCTATGCCCGACCACATCAGCATGAGTACTACTCCGCCACGGTACCTCGGGTCGATGCAGGCGCGGCCGACCTCGGCCATCCCGGCGCGGATCGCGACCAGCGACGCGAGATCGAATTCGCGCTCCGACATGAATGCGCCAGCCCTTTGTGCGTGTGCCGGTGTCAACATGCGATAGGTGCCAACGACCTGGTCCGAAAACGTGTCGCGAACGATGAGATGCTCGCAGAAGCGATCGAAGCGATCGTGTTCCAGTGCGCATCGCCGGCCACCTACGCGGGCTCCCAGTTCCGCGACGAATACGCGATATCGAAGATGCTGCGCTTCCCGAATCTCGGCATGTGACTGCGCGATCGCAACCGCAAACCGCCTTCCGGCTACGTGTCGTCGCTCGATGGCAAGGGACTCGATCTGAGGCACGGCTCGAATCTTCGTAACGACAGGTTATCGGATTGTGGCGGCCGCGTACTCGCTACTCAATCGTGCTTCCGAAGGACATGACGCGTGTTGCCTTGGTCGGCATGAGGCGTTTGCCGCACATCACTGCAGCAATATGCACGAAGCGCGCTGCCATTGCCGAAGACGGCCAGATAGTATTCAATTGCAGCTGCTTCGGGAATACCCGAGGTGAGTGCGGGCACCAGCCGGGGGGATGCGATGGGCCACGACACCACAAACGCCCGATTGCAGGGGCGCCGCGAAATGTTGCGGCGGCTGGTGGCTTTATCGGCCAGCACCGCACTCGGTGGTTGCAGCAGCTCGTGTAGTTCGCCCTCGCCGGGCACCCCATCCGCTGCGCTGATCGACATCCATTGCCACGTCTTCAACGTGCGCGACATGCCTGCCTACGCATTCATCGCAGACGTTGCGCTGAGCTCGGCATTGCTGCGCGATTTCGCTTCGCCGATCGCCAAGATGGTCGTCGAAATCGCGCGCGCCGCGGCGCCGGATTTCATTCAGGAGCGCGACGCGCTTGTGCTGATCCGGGCCAATCCCGGCGCTGCCGCGACGTTCATTCACAGTTCCGCCGCTCCCGCCGCCATGTTCGCCGCGGGGCTGGTGCGTTTCATCACCCAGTACAACCCGTTTCCGCCGGTTCCGCCGACGATCCCGAACATCGACCAGACGTTCATACAGACGCTTTTGAACACGTTCATACCCGGTGTTGTCGACCTGACGCAGCCGCCGGCGGTAATTGTGGCGTCCATCATTGCCAACAAGGACGTCCTCGCGAAAGCAATACAGGACGCGCTGGCCCCGGGTGCAGGTGTCGACCTGAAAAGCTACCTCGCTCAGTTTCTGATGTACTGGGCGCCCAGGCTCGCGGATTTCCGGTTTCAGCTCGTCGAAGAGCTCGCAGCATTGTCTGGCGGGTCTCCGCCGCCGCCTCGCTTGATGACGCCGGCCACGCTGGACATCACGGCATGGCTCAAGGACAGCATCATCGATTATGTGCCCACGCCGCTCCACGACCAGGCCGTACTGATGGGGATGATCTCGCTCATTCAGCCGCCCGATCGCGCGGTGCATGGGTTCATAGGTTTCGATCCGTGGCGGCAGGTCGACGATCTGGCAAATGGCGTTCCCGATACCAATACCGCACTCGGCGTTGTCAAGTTCGCGATCGAGCAGCAGGGCTTTGCGGGCGTCAAGCTCTACCCGCCGATGGGATTCCAGGCCACCGGCAACGCGAGCATTCCCGACAGCGAGTTTCCGACGTTCCCTGCAACTCACCCCGGCATCGGGACACTCCTCGATGCCGCGCTCGATTCACTCTACGTCTATTGCGCAACCAACGACGTCCCGATCATGGCGCATTGCGCGGCGTCGGAAGGAACGAGCGAGACATTCGCGCTGCGAGCCGATGCGGCGTTCTGGAAGGTGGTGCTCGACAAGCCCGCATTCAAGAACCTGCGTCTCAATCTGGCGCACTTCGGCGGCATCTGGAATTTCGACAATGGGGCGGCTACGGCTTCCGACCCCCACGTGACATGGACCAAGACGATCGCCGAGATGATGCAGAGCGGCAAGTACCCGAATCTCTACGCCGACCTCGGCGATTTCTCCGCGATCCTCGATCGCACGCCCGGGGAAACAACCAACACCAGCGTCATCCTTGCCAACCTGAAGGCGCTGGTCGCGACAAATCCAGTGGCGCGCAGCCGAATCATGTACGGCACCGACTGGTTGCTGCTCGGACGCGAGCCGCAGAGTCAGGGCTACTACCAGAAAATGCAGGCGCAAATCGCAGCCGCGCTGGGCGTAAGCGACTTGTCTGATCTGTTTTGGCGCAATGCGTCGCGCTACCTCGGAATGGCATCGGGTCAGCCGACGCGTATCCGGCTCAACAAGTTCTACACTGACAACGGTGGCAATCCTGCCGTGCTCAATGCATTTGCCTGAATGGAGCACAAGTGACCTCAAACGAGCGCCGTAAAGGGCGCGTCCCGGACGGAGAGTCGGCGGTGAAATCGCGTGGTGCGAAGCCGCGCCCAGATTCCGAACCCGGTCCGACGCCGATGAAGCCACCGTATCCCCTCATCGATGCTCACTGCCACATCTTCAACGTGCGCGACGTGCCCGCCTACGCGTACGTCATGGATGTCGCGATCGAGAATCCGTTCATCAAGTTGATTGCAAGGCCATTGGTCGCGTTATTCGTCCAGATTGCGGAGTTCCGTGCGCCTACATATGCGGAGGAGTACGCGATTCTCTTTGACCACCTGTCGAAGAAGTTGGCCGCAGCGGATTCGCGACAGGTCGGTGGCCCTGACGTTCAGCGAAACTCCGACGACTCTGTAGAGCAGTTCGTGGGCGGATTTCGGGCGTTCATCAACCGGTTCACGAAGTACACGAGCAATCGCGCTCAGTTGCTGACGGCGAACAATACGGCGCAATACGACAATTTCGTCGAAAAACTGTTTGAATTCTCCCGGATCGCGATCCAGTACGGCGACCTCGCCCACGTCGTCATCGGACAACAGATGAAGGAGAGGGCGCGCGAGCTCGCGAAGGCCATCGTAGGCTTTGTTGACCTTGGTGAAACCGCTGAGTACATTCGGCAGTTCCTTACGGACTGGGCACCCAAGCTTTCGGACTATCGCTTCCAGCTTGCGAACTTGACCGGACGCTTCAACTCGCCAGACGGCGAGCCTGTGCTGCTCACCCCGGCGACGCTGGACATCACGCATTGGCTCGAGAGCGCGCAAATTGGAACGGCCGCGACCGGAACGGCCCCGACGCCCCTCGCCGACCAGGCCGAGCTTATGTGCCTGATCAGCCTGCTTCGGACCGAGGGACAACTGGTCCACGGTTTCATCGCCTACGATCCGTGGCGCCAGGTCGATGACGTCAAGCAGCACCGGGCCACTACTGCACTCGATCTTGTCCGGATCGCGATCGAGCAGAAAGGCTTTGCTGGCGTCAAGCTCTATCCGCCCATGGGATTTCGCGCCACCGACAATGCGAGCATAGCCGACAGCGATTTTCCACCCTGGCTTGCGGGACCGTATCCCTGCCTGGGGGCCCGGCTCGATGAAGCATTGGATTCGCTTTATGCGTACTGCGTTGCGAACGACGTGCCGATCATGGCGCACTGCGCGCCAACGCAGGGGCCTGACTCAACGGCTGCGGAACGAGCGGATCCGGCGTACTGGAAAAAGCTGCTCGACAGGGATGGATACGAGAAGCTTCGCGTCAACCTCGGGCACTTGGGCGGAATCTGGGATCTCGACAATCCGTTTTCGTGGTGGACTCGCGGTGTCATCGACATGATCAGGTCCGGGAAGTACCCGAATCTGTACGCTGACTTCGCGGACTTCTCGGATATTCTGGGACGTACCGATCCGCAAAAAACGAAACGAAAGAATATTCTCGACGAGCTAGTGCGGTTTGTGGGCACCGATCCAGGCGAGAAATCGCGCATCCTGTCGCACCTCCTCTACGGCAGCGATTGGCACCTTCTCGATCGCGAACCTGGCAACCGCGATTACCCGGAGGCTATGGCGACGGAGATGGACAAGTCATTCGCAGGAGATGACCTTCCGGCCAAGCTCTTCTTGCAGAATGGCGCGCGCTTCCTGGGGCTGGTGAGTGGTGGTAAGACGCTTACACGCCTGAAAGATTTCTACAAGAACAATGCCGGCGATCCCGACGTGCTCATCCCATTTACCGTGTAACCGCAGGGTCGACCGTGGCCGACGACCCAGCGACCAAGACGGCGAACGTCTGCCGGACAGGAATCGCGCGCCAGCGCGTGTTGATCGTATGCACGCACCTGCGCCGCGACCGCTCGAAGCGGCGGACGCGTGATCTGCTGCAGCCGCTCGCGGGCCTGCACGTGGCGTCGATGATCGACCGCAGCCGCTACGACGTCGTGCTCCATCACGAGGACTGGCACGGGCCGTTCGATACGGCCCGCGAGTCGCATTACGACATCGTTTTTCTTTCCGGGCTGCACGCCGATTTCGATCGCATGCGCCAACTCTCCTATCACTTCAAGCGCCGTGGCGCGCTGGTCGTTGCCGGTGGCAGCTTCTGCAGCCTGTTCCCGGAATTCGCGTCGCAGTTCTTCGGCGCGGTATGCGCAGGCGGTATCGAGAGTGTCGCCGAGGTGATGGCGGATTTCGAGCGCGGATGCGTGCGCGGGATCTATCGCTCGCCGCAGACGCGTCCGGCCGACCATCGGGTCGACTACCGCTTGCTGCGGGAGTCCGGAATCGATTTGCCGGTGCACCTGGTCGAGTCTTCGCGCGGATGCAGTTTCCGCTGCAAGTTCTGCGTCATTCCCGCGGAAGGCGCCCGCCACGCGCCCTACATGGTCGACGCGGTCGATGCCGCGATCGACGATGGGATCGCAGCGAGCCCGTGGTACAGCATCGGGCGCCTCTATCCGGCACTGTGGTTCATCGACAACAATTTCTCGGATTCGCGCGAACGCCTTCTCGACATGTGCGCCAGGCTGCAACGCAACCGGAAGGTGCGCGCCTGGGGCGCGCTGGTCACGCAAAACATTCTCAAGGATCGCGAGCTGGTCCGGCACATGGCCGCGCACAAGTGCCGGGCGCTGTTTGCCGGCGTCGAATCGCTGGATACTTCATTCCTGCGGCGCCAGAATAAAAAGCAGAACCTGAGCAACTGCGACTCGGTTGTCGGCGACATCCTGTACGCCGAAAGCCTCGGCATCTGCCTCACCTACGCTTATCTATTCGACCCGCGCATCTCGACGACCGACGACATGCGGCGGCAGATCCGCAATCTCGTCAATTCCCCTGCGTTGCCAATGCCGGCATTTTTCAGCATGCTCATCCCGTTGGCCGGAACCGAGGATTTCAACGAGAGCGCGCGACGCCGGGAACTGCGGCCCAATCTCCGGCTGCGGGAGCTCGACGGCGAGACGATTGCCTACGCAAACCTCGCGGACACCGACGAAAGAATGACGGAATTCATGCGTACGCTCAGCATGTGCCCGGCGAAGCTGGTCAGCCGGTGGCGAATGATTTGGTCGACGGTGTGCCGGATCCGCAACGCAGGACGGCTCAACCCGTTCCATTGGTACATCATTTGCGCCAGCAATTTCCGATTTTTCCGTTTCGCGCGGGACTATCAAAGCGCTGCGCCACGCAGCTATCTCGCCGGCAAAGATCCTCTCGACCCTCAATATCTGGAGTTTCCTTCCGACATATCCGAGCATGATCGCGCGCTGTACTTCGATCCCGTCAAGATCACCGATGCCCGAGGCGAGCTTGCGCAATGGCTCTCCGAGCGCTCGACCCGTTCGAGCGCGCGCGACGAGGCGATCGCCGGCATGCGCGCCGTCGAGTTCGAGTAGCCGCGACGACCATGCCCGCCGCCTCCAAGGATCTGGACAAGAGTTACGACATCGCCGGCGGCGAGCGCCGCCAGATCACCGTATTCTTCTGCGACTTCGTCGACTCGACGGGGTTGTCGGAGCGGCAGGATCCTGAGGACGTACGCGCGATCCTGCAGGCATTTCAGACTGTCTGCATCGAAGCCGTCGAGCGCTTCGGCGGCGCGGTATCGGGCTACTCCGGCGACGGGATTCTGGCGCAGTTCGGCTACCCCGTTGCGATCGAGAAAGCGCCCGAAGCGGCGGTTCGCGCCGGGCTCGCGGTGATCGAAGGGATTCGCGCGCTCGATCGCGAGTTGAAGGATCAGTACGGCGAGCCCCTGCACGTGCGGATCGGGATCCAGACCGGCCTGGTCGTTATCGGCGACATGGGCAGCGACCGGTTCAAGCAAAGCTCGGCGCTGGTCGGCGAGGCGCCCAACGTCGCCGCGCGCCTGCAGGCGCTGGCCTCGCCTGACACCATCGTCATCGGCGGGGCCACCGAGATCCTGCTGCAGGACAGGTTCGAGCTGCGTCCGCTCGGCAGCCAGACGCTCAAGGGACTTACCAAGGGCATTCTGGCCTACGAAGTCCTCCGCGAACGGCTGCTTGACGATCCGTTCGCTGCAGCTTCGCGCCATCGCACGAGCAAGCTGATCGGACGCGACCGCGAGTTCCAACGCCTGCTCGGGCTCTGGCGCGAAGCAGAGACCGGATCCGGGCAGACGGTTGCCATCATTGGCGACGCGGGGATGGGCAAATCACGCCTCGTGCACGAGCTGCAGCAGGTGCTCCGTGGCGAGCGCTTCGCGGAGCTCCGGCTCTACGGATCGGTGCACCACAAGAACGTCGCGCTCTATCCGTTCATCGAGTACGTGCGCCGCACTACAGCCAGCGCCGACCCTGACGAGGCGTCGGCAAACCTGCAGAAACTCGTCGCGCGGCTGGGTCCGGTGGGCCAGAGCGCCGACGCGTTGCGCCATCTGCAGGAGCTTGCATTCTCGGCACCGATTCCACAGGACAAGCGATTGGCCAAGCCCGCTCTCGTCACGCCGGAGACGCGGCGCAAGCTTCGCGATATGCTGCTTGCCATCGTCCTTCGTGACTCGAACGAGCTGCCGCTTATGCTCGTGATGGAGGACGCTCACTGGCTGGATCCTACCAGCCTCGAGCTTGTCGCGCGCCTGCATGCCGCCGCGGCAAGCCGGCCGGTACTTCTGGTCATCACCAGCCGCGGCGACCTGCCGATCGGGGGCGGTGATCCCACACGCTCGATACACCGCATCGTGCTCGAGAAGCTTGAACAGTCAGCCTGTCGCGGCATCGTACTCAACGTCGCCGGCGATCGGCCGATACCCGACCCCGTCTTGAACTGGATCGCCACTCGATGGGACGGAACTCCGCTGTTTGCCGAGGAACTCGCGCTCGCGTACCTGGAAACCGGCGCGTTGACGCCTGCGCCGAGCCATGGTGCCGAAGACGTCATCGGACCCGTCGAGACCCTCGTTCCTGCGGCGCTGCACGACTCGCTACTGGTTCGCCTCGACCGCCTCAACCATGCGAAGCAAGTCGCGCAACACGCCGCCGTCCTCGGACGCGTGTTCCGCCACGACCTGTTGTCGGCGATGCTTGGGGACGAAACGATGAAGTTCTCCGCCGGGCTGTCACAACTGCTGGAGTCCGGGATCATCGAGCGCGCCGACAACGAGCTGCGCGCTGGCTATCGCTTCAAGCACGCGCTGCTTCGCGATGCGGCGTACCAGTCGTTGCTGCGACGGCAGCGCCGGCACCTCCACGCGCTGGTCGCCAATACGATCGAAACTGCCTTTCCGGACATCGGCGAACTCGAACCCGATCTGGTCGCCCAGCATTGGGCGAGCGCGGGAGAGCACGAGCGCGCCGCGCGGCAGGGCCTCAAGGCGGCGCGGCTGTCGGCCGCACGATCGTCGAACATCGAGGCAATGGCGCAGGCAACCGGCGTCTTCGAGCAGGCCGCGCAGCTGCCCGACGGCGAATCGCGCGAGGACATCGAGCTCGAAGCCTGCATCGCCATGATCGGGCCGTTGATCGCGACCAAAGGGTACGGCGCACCGGAGGTCGCCGATATCAGCACGCGCGCGCTCGATCTCTGCCGACGGCGCAAGGACGATGGGAGTAGCGGCATTGGGCGCATTTTTCCGATCCTGTATTGCCAGTGGTCGCACAAGCAGGTGACGGGCAGGATCGCCGAGGCTGGCGTGCTGGCAAAGGAATTTCTCGAGCTCGCCGAGACGCAGAGCGCAACCGGGCCCCGGGTCGTTGGCCGCCGGCTGGTCGGCACTTCGCTGTTGCTCGCCGGGCATCCGGATGAGGCGCGCACGTATCTCGAGAGTGCGCTTGTGCTCTACGACCCGAAGGAGCATGCCTCGCTGGCTTACACCTTCGGCACCGATTTCGGTGTCATGAGCAAGTGCCATCTCGCCATCGCTTATTGGCATCTGGGATTGCTCGACGAAGCCGACGCCATCGGCGATCAGGCGCTCAAGGATGCGGCTCGGTTCGGGCATGCGAACACGATCGGCTATGCGCTCAGTCACGAATGCCTGCTGCGCACGCTAAGTCGCGATTCGCCGGGACTGGCAAGCCTTGCGCGTCAACTGGTGGAATTCTCGCGCGAGCGCGAACTCCCTTTCTGGGGAGCCATTGCGCAGGGATTGCTGGGCTGGCACGAAGTCCAGTCGGGCGATACCAGTCACGGTCTTGCAATGTTGGGCGCGGCGCTCGCGTTCATGCGCAAGCTCAACCTCGTGTACTCGATGCCGATGCACCTCACCTGGGTCGCTGAAGGCTGCGTGCGCGCGCGCAGTTTCGACGAGGCCGGACGCATGCTTGCGGAGGCGCTTTCACATTTCGATCGCGGTGCCGAGCGCTGGTTCGAGCCTGAATGCTGGCGCGTAAGAGCGCACCTTCAGATCGAAAGCGGCGAGGACACCACGGCAGCGATTGCGTCGTTGCGCAAGTCCATCGATCTCGCGCAGGCGACCCGTTCGTGCAGCTTTGCGCTGCGCAGCACGCTCGACCTTGCACGCCTCGCCGCGGCTCAACCCGGCCTGCTGCCCGAGCCCGCCACCGACGCGCTGGCGTGCGCGCTCGAACCGTTTCACGCGGAGACGGACAGGGCCGATCAGAAGGAGGCGCGCGCGCTGTTGCTCAACCTGTCGGGCGACGGTCGAAGCGACACCCGAGGCGGCGCATGAGTTCGTCCCTGCGTGCGCCGCTGACCACGGGTGGTCGGGCCGTCGACAGCGCGGAGTCGACCGGTGCCGTTGACTCGAGCACCTCGCGCCTTGGTCGTTTCGGCCGTCATTTTGCAGCGCCTTCAGTCGCGTTTACCGTGTCGCTGCCTTCCGGCGAAACGGTTCACCTGGGCAGCGGTGAACCGCGCTTTCATGTGGTGCTCAAGAATCGACGCGCGGTGCGCGCCGCGTCCACGCTGGATGAGGGACGCTTTGCCGACGCTTACGTCGCCGGCGACATCGATCTGGACGGCGACATGATGGCGCCCTTCGCGCTGCGCCACACGATGCGCGACATTCACCCGCTGGTCGCCGCATGGCGGTTTATCGAGCCGCGGCTGTTCGGGCAGATCCGCACCAATCGGCGCGTCATCGCTTCCCACTACGATCTCGATCCGCGCTTTTTTCTGAGCTTTCTCGACCCCGACGTGCCGTCGTACTCGCAAGGTATTTTCGAGAATCCGCACGAATCGCTCGGCGAGGCGACGCTGCACAAGTTCGAGTACTGCTTCGAAAAGTGCCGCCTGAAATCCGGCGACAGCATCCTCGAGGTCGGCCCCGGGTGGGGAGCGTGGCTCGAATACGCCACGCGACGGGGGTTGAACTGCACCGGGCTGTCGAATTCGGAGGCTTCCATCGAGTACCTGACGGAACGCTCGCGGCACTTCGGCAGCGACTGGCGGCTGATAATGGCCGACGTGCTCGACTACCGGAGCGAGGAAAAATTCGATGCGATCGTCATGATGGGCGTGATCGAGCACTTGCCGCAATACCGTCGCTTGTTGGAGAAATTCGCGTCGCTGTTGAAGCCGGGCGGCCATATTTTCATCGACGGCAGTGCCAGCGACAGGAAGTACCAGCTCTCGACGTTCATGGTCAAGTACATCTTCCCCGGCAACCACTCCTTCATGGCGCTGCCCGACCTGCTCGACAAACTGCCGCGGACGCGGCTCGAGCTGCTCGAAGTGCACAACGACCGTATGAACTACTGCCTCACCTTCCAGCACTGGGCGCGCAACCTCGACCGCAATCGCGAATTCGTCATCGAGAACTTCGGTGAATTCAACTACCGTCGATTTCGCCTCTACCTGTGGGCGGCGGCGTACGAGATGCAAAGCCGCAGCCTCGAGTGCTATCGCATGATCATCCGTGCGCCGGGTGACAAGGACGCGCGCGCAGCATTCTGATCCAGCCGCGTAGTGCGATCGAGCGGTCGATGCAAACGATCCTGTGCACTAGCGCGTCGGCCTCCTACCAGGACTGTGACCTTGGCCAGCTTTGTCGATACAACGAGAATCCTGCGTGAGCTCGGCATCGGTGGCCGCGCCCTGAACCAGCGCTCGCTGGCGCGGATCGAGCGATTTCTCGCGATCGATCGACTCGAAGCGATTTGCCTAGGCGCCGGCGTGACGCGCGCCCGCACCGATGTTGTGCTGCAGATCCACGATGTATTTGCCCGTGCCGGAATCGAGTACAGCGTCCGCCAGGCGGCTGGTGCCATTCCCGTTGCCTCGAGCGGTGCGCTGATTTTCTACTGCAATCACCCGTACGGCATCGCGGACGCGCTCATCGCGCTCGAGTATGCGCTCGCAAAGCGGCCCGACACCAAGGTGCTCGCCAACAACATGCTTGGTGCGTTCGATGTCAATGCCGACCGCATCATCTGGATCGATCCGTCCGCGCATCCGTCGAACAACGCCGCCAACAGGCAGGCACTGCGCGAAGCGATGAAACACCTGCGCGGCGGCGGGGCGCTGTTGATGTTCCCGTCGGGTGTGTGCTCGCATCTGCATCTGCTGCAGGTGCGGATCACCGACCCGCCGTGGAGCACACATTTGGCGCGTTTGATCGCGGTCGCAAAAGCCGCGTCGGTGCCGATTTATTTCGAGGGCAGCAACTCGTGGCGCTTTCACGCGCTCGGCCTGATTCATCCTTTTCTGCGAACGCTGATGCTGGTGCGGGAATTTGTCGGGCTCAGGGGACGCTGCGTCCGAGCGGTCATTGGTTCGAGCGTGCCCTGCGCCGAACTCCCGCATGTCGACGGCGCTGAAGCCGTGACGCGCCTCCTCCGCGACGCGGTGTATGCACTGGCCGCCGAGGGAACGCGCAGCGAAGGCGCGCCGGAAGCATTCGCGGATTGAAATCGGGACGTCGCAAATGCGAGATGCTTGCGACATCCTTGCAATGTACACCACAGCTGTCGACACCGCTTACAGCTCGTCACGATCTATCGTTGTCGTAGGATGCAATGCGTTGAATGCAATGAGGTTTCTGAGTCGAGCGCGGATCTTGCTTCGATTTTGTGTTCGGAAGCCTTGGATGGATCGAGTCGGCAGGGGAGGCGTCATGGTTGGTCTCGCACGCTGCAAATGGTTGGTCGCGATTGCCTGCATCGCGTCGATGCATGGCGCAAACGCGGGGTACTCGAGCCTCTTCATCTTTGGCGATAGCCTGTCCGATTCGGGAAACAATGCGCTCGCGCTCGCACCGAACGTCACCCCGGTGCCTATTTCCGGAAACACGTTCATACCGACGTTCCCCTACGCTTCCGGCCACTATACCAATGGCTCGGTATGGGCGCAGACCTTGGCAAGTGCGCTTGGTTTGAGCGCTCTTCCGTCGCTTGTGCCCGGTGGCACGGACTACGCATTCGGCGGTGCCACGACCGGACCGGTCAGCAACACCCTGCTCAATCCCTTTCCTCCGAGTCTCGAGACGCAGACGGCCGCCTTCCTATCTCAGCACGGCAACGTGGCGCCGAGCAGCGCGCTCTACGTCGTGGCTGGCGGCGGGAACAACGCCCGGGGTGCGCTCAACAGCATCGCCGGATGCGGAACGCCGGCCTGCGTGCTGGCGATCGTGCAGTCGGCTGCCACCGGGTTTGCGACGGACATCGCCACTATCGTGGGCGAGCTCGAGCTCGCCGGGGCCACGCACATCGTTGTCTGGGACACGCCCGACGTTGGACTCGCGCCGGCGGTCATCGCGACCGGAGGCTCGGTGATCGGGACCACGCTATCGCAGGCGATGAATGCCGCGCTGCTCGGTGCGATCGGCAGCGACCCCGACGTGATGCTGTTCGACCTGTTCGGATTGCAGGACCGGATAGCCGCCAATCCGGCAGCGTTCGGGCTGACGAACGTGACCGACGCGTGCGCACAATTCACTGCATGCGACCCATCGAAATACCTGTTCTGGGATGGGATTCACCCGACATCGGAAGGGCACCTGATCATCGGCGATGCAATGATCGCCCTGGTTCCCGAGCCCGCGACGTTTGCCTTGCTGGGTCTCGGGCTCGCGGGATTGGCGGTGTCGCGCCGGCGCGCATCCGCCTGAGCACGCTGTCGTCGTGCCGACAAATGCGAAGGGGCCGTACGGCCCCTAGGTGGACGACTGTCCCGCGCGGCTTGTGCAGTGGTGTCGTGATCCATCCCCGGCATCAAGACGGCTCGCCGTAATGTCGCTTGTCGTAGTCGGTGTATTCCTACCGTAGCCTGCAACGGTGTCGGCGCTAGCCACGCAGCAGCGCCTCGTGTGCGAGGGTGCGAAATGCGGTGCGTGAGAGGCGGCTGAATCAGTCCGCTTCGTGGCGCTCAGTGCGGAAGCCGTTGCGAGTGCCGCCGTGGCACAATAGTCCATGGGGCTGCCCTGATTTGACGCAAGTCGTATCCGCGTGAACCCGCGCACGCTATCATATGCGCGCCATTGCGCCACATCGGAGATCTACCGCATGCTTGTCCGGTCGCGAGTCGTTGCGCTTCTGCTTTGCGCTTTCACGTTGCTTCATCCGCTGGGCGCAAGCGCTTCGTTGTTTTCTGGCGAGGCGCTGGATACGGTTGCCGATTGGATCGCGATCGTCGTGCTGATCATTGTCCCTGTCGTCGTGCTCGTCGTCTTCTGGCTCGTCCACATCCTTCCCGAGAAGGTCGCCGAGAAGCGTCACCATCCGCAAAAGGACGCGATCAACACGCTGTGCGTGCTGTCGCTGTTCTTCGGGGGACTCCTCTGGCCGCTCGCGTGGCTCTGGGCGTACACCCGCCCGGTTGCGTATCGGATGGCGTACGGCACCGACAAGCACGAGGACTATTTCGTCGAGCGCGGCGCGAAGGCGAAGGAAGGCGAGTTGCTCGCAGCCGAGATCGAGCACCTGCGCAACGAGCTCGATACGATGGCCGAGCGCGGCCAGCTGCCTGGCCACCTCGAGACGCTTCGCCAGGACCTGCGTGCCGCACCGCCGGCACCGAAGGACGCATAGGAACCCTCCGTGGACATCCTGCTCCTTGGCATCTACGCCTTCTTCGTATGGCTCATCTTCATCAAGTTCAAATGGCTGCCGTGGAACATCACGTCGCAGGTCATCGTCGTCACCATTCCGATCGTCGCGCTGACGATCATGATCCTCACCCTCAACGTGGTCGCGCCGTCGTCCGCGAAGCTGCGCGTGTTCAAGTACACCATCCCGATCGTGTCGCAGGTAAGGGGCCGGGTGCTCGAGGTGCCCGTCGAGGAAGGCAACCGGCTAGTGCACAAGGGAGACGTGCTGTTTCGCATCGATCCCACGCCGTACGCGCTCGACGTGGCGAACCTCGAGGCACAGCTTGCCATCGCACAGGGCGGCCAGCGTGAGACGGAAGAGACGCTGACGGGCGCGAACGCCAAGGTCATGGAATCCCGCGCCGCGATCGCCCAGGCGGGCGCGCGCATCACGGAGGTCGACGCGAAGCTGGCACTGGCGCGCAAGCGCGTCGAGCAGAACCGCGAGCTCGCGCAATCCGGCGCTGGCACGCGCTTCGATCTCGAGCAGGCGGAAGCGAACCTCGCCGAGCTCGTCGCCACCCGCGAATCGGCGCGCAGCGCGCAGGCGCAGGCGCAGGCGTCGGAGGCGCAGGCGTTGGCATCGGTCGGCCAGGTGAAGCAGAAGCTCGGGGCGAAGGTGGACGGCACGTACGCGCAGGTCGCGCAGATTCGCGCGCAGCTCGGCAACGCCAAGTGGCTGCTCGAGCAAACGACCACGGTATCGCCGTGCGAGTGCTATGTCATCAATTTGCAGTTGCGCCCGGGCGCATTCGTAGCGGGGCTGCCGCTCAATCCGGTGATGTCGCTCGTCGAAGCCGACGGGCAGGTCGTCGCCTTCTACGCGCAGAACGAGCTCACCAAGGTGCAAGCGGGCGACGAGGCGGAGTTCGCGCTCGAGACGTATCCGGGCCAGATCATCAAGGGCACGGTGGATTCGATCGTCTGGGCGATCGGCCAGGGCCAATTGTCGCCGAGCGGGACGATTCCCCTGTCGACGCTGGCGAATCAGCCGCCGGGAACGTTCGCCGTCAAGTTCAACCTCGCCGACCGCGATCGTGAGCTGTTTCTGGCGGCCGGCGCAGTCGGCGACGCCGCGATCTACACGCAGCACGCGGAGTTCCTGCATATCCTGCGCAAGGTGATCATGCGCGTGGGCTCGTACATGAACTACCTCGTGCTCAAGCTGCACTGATGAAGCGTTTCATTGCCGCTTCGTTGGTTACGTTACTTTCCGGATGCGCACTCGCGCCGCCGCCGGATCGCGAGGCGTTGCGCAAGGACGCGTTGCCCAACACTGTTCTACCTGTGGGTTATGCGGCGGGCGGCAGCGCCAACGCCGTGCAGGACGCGTGGCTCGCCGAATTCAACGACCGCGAGCTCGAGGCGCTCGTCGCGGAAGCCGTCGCGTACAACGCCGATCTGCGGATCGCGCAAGCGCGCGTCGAACAAGCGGCCGGCTATCTGAAGGCCTCGGGCGCAACGCTCTATCCACAGGTGAATCTGCTCGCGCGAGGCGGCGGCAAGATGTCCGACAGCAGCGGCCTTTCGGGTGTCGGACTATTCGCGAACTGGGAACTCGATCTTTGGGGGCGCGTTCGCGCGGGTCAGGCCTTCGCGCAGGGGCAATACGAGGCGGCGCAGCTCGACGCCGTATACGCGAGGCAATCGATCGAGGCGCTGGTGGCGAAGGGCTGGTTTCTGGCGACCGAGGCGCGCATGCAAAAGGCGCAGGCGACGGCGATGCGCAGGGCGTCGGAGCAACTCGTGTCGCTCTCGCAGGATCGGTTGCGCGTGGGCCGCGGCGACGAGTACGACGTGACCGTCGCGCAAGCGAGTGTCGCCAGTCTGAGCGATACGGAGCGCAGCCTCGAAGCCGCGTACCAGCAGGCGCTGCGTTCTCTCGAAACGCTGGTCGGCCGGTACCCGGCGGCGGCGATCGAAGCACCGCCCCGCCTTGCGTCGTGGCCGGGTGATGTGCCGGTCGGCCTGCCCTCGGAGTTGCTCGAGCGGCGCCCCGACGTCGTCGGCGCCGAACGCCGCGTTGCTGCCGCGTTCTATCGCACCGAAGAGGCCAAAGCGGCGCGCCTTCCGCGCATCTCGCTCACCGCCAGCTTCACGTCGATCTCGAGCGAACTTTTCGTGTTGACGAGCCATGACAATCCCGTTTTCAGCCTCGGCGCGAGCCTTATGCAGCCGATCTTCCTCGGCGGGCAATTGCAGGCGCAGGTCGACGTGCGCACGGCCGAGCAGAAGCAGGCGATCGCCGAATACGCGCGCATCAGCACGCGCGCGTTCGCCGAAGTCGAGGACGCGCTGTCCAACGGGTTTGCGCTCGCGGAGCGCGAAACCTTCCTCGCAGCGGCCGTGCGAGAAAACGCGCGCGGTCTCGATCTTACCGGCGTTCGCTATCGCGTGGGCTCGGGCGACCTGCGCAGCGTGCAGCAACAGCAACTCTCGTTGTATGCGGCGCAGGTCGCGCTCCTGCGCGTGCAGGCCGATCGCCTCGTGCAGCGGGTGAATCTGCATCTCGCGCTTGGCGGCGGATTCGACCCGGTGTCGGCGGTCATCGGCGAAGCAACGGGCGACAAGCGACAAAGCCCGGTGCGCTGAGAGCCGGCGCGCGGTTCGGCGATTCCCTCTTGCGCGCGCAGTCGAGGCGGCGCAACGACTGCCTCGCGCGCGCGATTTTGCGCACGTGGCTGGGACGCTATTTCGTGAAATTGAAGTTCGCGCGATACTGACTGCCGTCGCTCAAGGTGAGGATCAATATGCGGCAGGTCTTGGCGCACGCCTTGTCGGTTTTCCAAGCGTACGTGCACTGATCGCTGCTGGCGTCGTATGGCAGCGAACTATCGCCGGGGTTTGTCGGGCATGACCTCAGTGGACGGTGCCGTAATCGGACTGATATGGCTCGACTACTCTCAGTGAATGTCGGACTTCCGCGCGACATCGTGTGGAGGGACCGAACTGTGCACACCGCGATCTGGAAGGATCCAGTGCGTGGCCGCTGTCGGGTCGGGCGGTTGAATATAGCGGGAGACGGTCAAGGCGACTTGGCCGGGCACGGGGGTGAGCAGCGCGCCATCTTCGTCTATCAGATCGAATCGTATCGCTATTGGCAGGAGCACCTGAAGAGGACCGACTTCGTCCACGGACAGTTCGGCGAGAACTTCACGATCGAAGGATTCCCCGACGATGCCGTGTGCGTCGGCGACCGTTGTCAGATAGGGAGCGCACTGTTCGAGGTGACTCAACCTCGCGTTACCTGCTATCGCGTCGGCATTCGGATGGACGAACCCCGAATGCCGGCATTGCTGACATCCAGTGGACGGCCGGGGTTCTACCTGCGCGTACTGCAGGAAGGCGAGGTCGGCGCGGGCGACGAAATCGTGAAGGTGGGAGAGGCGGAAGAGCGAATGACGGTCGCACATATAAATGCGCTCCTCTATTCGCCCGAGCATTCTCCCGATCGACTGGAGCGCGCCTTGCGGATCGAGGCACTTTCGCCCGGATGGCGCTCGTCGTTTGAAGCGTTATTGCAAAGCCAAGCAACCGGCGCGGGCAATGGCAACGCAGGGCTCGTGCCGGCAGCGGCTACGCATCCGGCTGCACCAGGATTTCGGCCGCTCGCGGTGACGGCGATCGATCAGGAGTCGACCGACGTCCTCTCACTGACGATGCAAAGGCCCGACGGTCAACCGCTGCCAACCGCGCTTCCGGGCCAGTACGTGGTCTTGCGTCTTCCGCAGACCGCGGGCAGCACGCCTCTTTTTCGCAGTTACTCACTTTCGGGTCCCGTCTCGACCGAGCGCTATCGAATCAGTGTGAAGATCGAGCCGAAGGGGGTGGCCGGGAACTACCTGCACGAGCACGTCCGGGTAGGCGATGCTCTCGACGTTAGTTCGCCGCGGGGAAGCTTCATTCTGCAGTCCGGAGAACGGCCGGTAGTGCTGCTCAGCGCGGGAATCGGGGCGACGCCTGTTCTGGCCATGCTGTACGCGCTGGCGATGGCGCGCTCGACGCGGCAGATCTTGTGGCTGCACGCAGCTCGCGATCGCCAGCATCATCCCTTCGCAGAAGAAGTCCGCCGCCTCGCGCCCGCGCTCACACACGGGCGCAGCTATGTTTGTTACAGCAGGCCTGGCTCGCGCGACAAGATCGGTGAGGATTTCGACGCCACCGGTCACCTGTCGCGATCGGTCTTCGACAAGATCGGCCTCCCACGAGAGGCGGACGTCTACCTCTGCGGGCCCACTCTGTTCATGGCACAGATGAAGGATGCGCTCGCAACTCTGGGCGTGGAGCCGGAACGGATTCACGTCGAACTGTTCAACGGCAGCGAGTCGAGAGCTCCGGGTGTGGTCGGTGCGCCGACGCGAGCTCCGCATTTGCCTGCGGACGACGCCAACACCGGGCCGCTGGTATCGTTCGCTCGCAGTGGCATCGTCGCACATTGGAAGACCTCCGCGTACCAGAGTATTCTGGAGTTGGCGGAGGCCTGCGACGTGCCGGTCCGTTGGTCCTGTCGGACCGGCGTCTGTCACAACTGCGAGAGCGGTTTGGTGTCGGGGCCGGTCGTCTATGGACCGGAGCCGCTCGAAAGACCGGCGGATGGGAACCTTCTCGTTTGCTGCTCACAACCGGCTGGGGATATCGTCATCGAGTTGTGAACGTTTCTTGAACTCGATTTTTCTGGGGAATGTCGATGCGCGAACAATCCTGCGCAAGACACTACCCGGGATGGCGCGAGCTGGTGCGAGCAATTCAAGCGATCACAAGGGCAGGACCGACACCATGAAGAGACGGATGAAGTTGGTCCATGTCAATCCCGGCGTCGGAGGACCTAGGAGATGATGAGGCGCCTACTCTGCGCGCTTCAGGTAACTCTGGAATACCGCTGCGTGCACGAACGCAGCGTCGGCTGAATTGGGCCAGAGCTCCTGCGCATCGAAGCGCACGTCGTAAGTGGGTTCGTCGACCGCTGCGACCGCATGGGCGCGTGCGTCGGGAAAAGGATAGACCGGCGATTCGCTCACGACGACGCCAGACTTGCCGCGGATGTACCCCGGCATGCGCATGTGGCCGGGAACGTGGTCGACGCGTACACGGACGCGATCGCCCGGCAGGAAGCGCTCGCCGCCTTCGACGTTGCTGCGCCCGGGCGCGCTCGTCGCCGCAAGCGGAAAGACTCCGTTGGCTCGCCGCTCCAACTCGTCACGGGTAAAAATTCCCTTCTCCACGCACAGTGTCGCGAGGCCGGTGAGCGATCGTTCGTAATAGCTCGCCGACAGATAGTGGCGCGGCTCCATGCGTTCGATCGCGTGGCGATATTCATCCATGTTGAAGATGCCGAGCTTGACCGCGATCGAATACAAGCTGTTCACGCGCACTTCCCAGGGTGCATGAAAGGCGCGCGCGTCGGGCGCATAGCGGACCGGGCCGAACCCCTGCTTGCCGCCGAGATCGTGAATGCCGTCCATGTCGGGATCTCTCGCTACAGGCGCTGGACGCCGATCATCGAATCCCTGGTGACGATCTGCGCGAGTCTTTCTTCGGACCAGCCCAGCGTCTCCGATGGCTGCACCGGAAGCACCATGTAGCGGGTGTCGGCCGTGGTATCCCACACGCGAATCTCGACCTCGGGCGGCAGGTCGAGCCCCATTTCCCCGAGCACGGTCCGCGACTGCCGCACGATGCGGGCGCGGTACTCCAGGTCCTTGTACCAATCCGGCGGCAGGCCGATGATCGTGAAGGCCGTACACGAACAGAGCGTGCAGCAGATGACGTTCTGCAGCGTCGGCGTGTTCTCGAGAACCACGAGGCGACGATGATGCCGCGGCATCATGAGCCCCAGCTCGGCAACCGCATCGCGGCCGTTGGCGAGCAGCCGCTTGCGGAATTCCGGGTCGGTCCAAGCCTTGGCCACGACGCGGGCGCCGTTTTGCGGAACCCATTGCTCTTCGGCCAGCTGCTCTAATTCCGCGACGGTTTCGCCAGGCACCATCCCCCGTTCGTCGAGCGCCGCTTCGACGGCGGCGACTCGCTGTTCCACTGAGGCGATGTTCCGATGCGGCGAGCGGTGAACGGACATGATCCTTCTCCTCGAAACTGGAAAGCAGTTCCTGCGACGCGGAATCAGTATTCCGAATTGGTGTGTAGCGGTCAAGCGAGCCGTCAAACGGCCGCATGCACGCAGCGCATCCGGTCCCGAAGGTTGCGCGAAGCCGCGATCGCCGGAATAATGCTTTTGCGATGAAGGCGATTCTCTGCCGTGAACTCGGCGGCCTGGAAGGCCTCGCGCTCGAGGAAGTTTGTTCGCCGACCGCGGGTCCGGGCCAGGCGGTGGTCTCGGTCAAGGCGGCAGGCGTCAACTTCCCCGACGTCCTTGTCGTCCAGGGAAAGTATCAGTTTCGCCCTGCATTGCCATTTTCGCCCGGCGGAGAAATCGCAGGCATCGTCAAGGAAGTCGGCGAGGGCGTCACGCGACTGAAAGTCGGCGACCCCGTCATTGGTGTTCGACGCACGGCGGATTCGCCGAAGAAGCGCTCGTCGATGCCAGCGCTCTGGTCCCCATCGCGCAGGGTATCGACTTCACGGTCGCCGCAGCGGTCATGTTCGCGCACGGCACCGCGCTGTACGCACTCAAGGATCGCGCGCGCCTCGGCGCGGGTGAAACGTTGTTGGTGCTGGGGGCTGCGGGCGGTGTGGGCCTGGCGGCGGTGGAAATCGGCAAACTGCGAGGCGCTGCCGTGATCGCCGCCGCATCGACCGAATCCAAGCTCTCGGTGTGCAAAACGCGCGGCGCGGATCACACCATCAATTACAGCCACGACGATCTGAGGGATTCGGTTCGGGCACTTACCGACGGTCGCGGCGCCGACGTCGTGTTCGATCCCGTCGGCGGGACCTTGAGCGAGTCCGCGCTCCGCGCCACGGCGTGGAACGGCCGGTTTCTTGTCGTCGGCTTCGCCTCCGGCGAGATACCGCGCATACCGCTCAACTTGCCGCTGCTCAAGGGCACGTCGATTGTCGGCGTCTTCTGGGGCGAGTTTGTGCGCCGCGAGCGGGCGCGAAGCGCCGAGAATGCGCGCGAACTGATAAACGCAGTGGCTGCCGGCACCATCAAGCCGCTCGTGTCTGCACGCTATCCACTGGCGAACACGGTAGATGCGCTGAACGCGCTCGCGCGTCGGGAAGTGACGGGAAAGGTTGTCATTGAGCCCTAGACAATATGGTCGCTTTGCAGAAGTTGGACGGCCGGTCTCCGGCGACGTAGGTTGCGCGGTAGGCTGCGCCGAGCTACATGCTGAGAACGAGTCGTCAGCAACCAACAAGGAGACCGGCCATGGATGAGAGTATCAAGTTTTTCGTCGGACTGGATGTGCACAAGGAAAGCATAGCGGTAGCGGTGGCGGATGCGGGGCGAACACCGGCGCGGCTGATTGGCAGCATCGCGCACGATGTGGGCAAGCTCAGCAAGCTGTTGGCGCGCTACGGTGAGCCGGGAGCGGTGCAAGTGGTCTACGAGGCCGGACCTACCGGTTACGGTTTGCAGCGCGCGCTGGCGCGGCGGGGGTATCCGTGCCAAGTGATTGCGCCGTCGTTGATTCCGAAGCGTGCCGGCGATCGCGTCAAGACCGACCGTCGGGATAGCTTGCGCCTGGCCGAGCTCTCGCGTTCGGGGGAGCTGCGTGCGGTATGGATTCCGGATCCGGCGGACGAGGCGATTCGCGATCTCGCTCGGGCGCGCGAGGATGCGGTCAACGCCCGGACGCAAGCTCGACATCAACTTAAAGGCTTCCTGCTGCGCCACGACGTGCGCTATGCCGGCAAGACTTCGTGGAGCAAGACCTACTACCGCTGGTTGGCGACGTTGAACTTTGGACTCTCGGGCGCGCAGACGGCGTTTACCGAATACTGGCAGGCGGTCACCGCGGCCGACGAGCGCGTGGCGCGGCTCACGACCGCGTCGGCGAACTCGATCGCAGGCTGGCGCTTCGAACCGGTGGTGCGAGCGCTGCAGGCGCTGCGTGGCATCGATCAGATCAGCGCCATCGGCTTGGTCGCGGAAATCGGCGACATCGGCCGCTTCGCCCACCCACGCCAGCTGATGGGGTATCTGGGCCTGGTGCCCTCGGAGTCGTCCAGCGGCGAGCAGGTAGTGCGCGGCAGCATTACCAAGACCGGCAATGCGCATGCGCGACGGCTGCTGACCGAGGCGGCATGGAACTATCGCTTCCAAGCGCGCATTGGTCATCGGGCGCAGCGCCGCGCGGAGGACCTGCCGCAGGCGATCCGCGACGTGGCCTGGAAGGCGCAGTTGCGGCTCACCGCACGCTTCGCTCGGCTGCGCGCACGCGGCGTGCAGATCAACAAGGTCTGCGTCGCAGTGGCGCGCGAACTGGCGGGTTTCGTGTGGGCGATTGCATCGACCCAGGCGAAGCTTGCGCAGAGCTGAGACGGGTAGGAAGTTCATGCGGCCAGATCGACCCGGTGACGCGATACGAGCCACGATAGTGGTAACCCTCGAGACTGCTACACCGGCATTCCGCAAGGATTGATCCATGACCCTAGAGCGAGGCAGACCGCGCGACGAATCGATGAAGGGTGGTAACCAATCCACGGATATGAGCTTGATTCATCGTCGCTGCACCGCTCGTGTCGCGTCACCGGATCGATTTGGTAAATCATGAAACACCACCCTCTTGACAGGTAGTGCGACCATATGAGCAGCCTGTCGGACTTTCATTTCTGGAGATCTTGACTACACTTGATTGCATTGATGCCCTTGCGTGAGTGAATTCATGGCGCGCTTTGTTGCGGTTGATCGCGATACGCAGTTTCTGTTTCCGCCGAGTGTGCAAGAGTGGCTGCCGGAAGATCATCTGGCGCGGTTCGTGGTCGACGTGGTCGAGCAACTGGATTTGTCGGGGCTCGAAGAAAGCTATGCCGGTCGCGGCAGCGATGCGCACCACCCGGCGATGCTGGTGGCGCTGCTGCTCTATGGCTACGCCACTGGGACGTTCTCCAGCCGGGCCTTGGAACGGGCGAGCTATGAGTCGATCGCCTTTCGCTACGTCACGGCGAACACCCATCCGGATCACGACACGATCAACAGTTTCCGCAAGCGCTTCCTGAAGCAGATCGAAGCGATCTTCGTGCAAGTGCTGGGCTACGCCCGGGAGATGGGGATGTTGAAGCTGGGTACGGTGAGCCTGGACGGGACCAAGGTGCATGCCAACGCGTCGCGCCACAGCGCCATGAGTTATGGCCACGCCAAGAAGCTGGAAGCCAAGCTCAAGGCGGAGGTGGCGGAACTGATGAAGCGAGCGGAGGCGGCCAACGCGCGTGACTTGCCGGAGGGCATGAACCTGCCCGAAGAGTTGAGCCGCAGAGAAGAGCGCCTGGCGGCGATTGCTGCGGCCAAAGCAAAGATCGAAGCGCGGGTCAAGGCCGAAGCCGAGGCCGCTCACGCGGCCAAGCTGGCGGCGCGCGAGCAACAGGCGAAGAAGAACGGCAAGCGACCCGGCGGACGGCCGCCGGCGCCGCCCAGCGGCACGCCCACCGATAAGGATCAAGTGAACTTCACCGATGAAGACTCGCGCATCATGCCGGTGCCCGGAGGTGGCTTCGAGCAAGCCTACAACGCCCAGGCCGCGGTCGATGCCGACAGCTTGTTGGTGGTGGCGACCGCGCTGACACAGGCGACCAACGACAAGCAGCAAGTGGTGCCGATGCTCGAACAACTGCGAGCCTTGCCGCATGATTTGGGCCGGGTCAAGCGGCTGCTGGCCGATACCGGGTACGCCAGCGAGGACAACGTCAACGCCTGTGCCAAGGCCAAGATCGAGCCGTTGATCGCGCTCGGTCGCGAAGCCCATCATGGCGGGCTGTTTGAGCGCTTTACCGAGCCGGCGCCACTGCCAGGTAGGCCGACGCCGTTGGCAGCCATGCGGCATCGGTTGCAGACGCGACGCGGGCGCAGGCTGTATGCGTTGCGCAAATGCACGGTGGAGCCGGTGTTCGGATTGATCAAGCATGTCATGAAATTCCGGCAATTCCTGTTGCGCGGTATTCCCGCTGTGCGTGGCGAATGGAGTTTGGTCTGTCTGGCGTGGAACATGAAGCGAATGAACGCCCTCGGCGCGTGACGCGCGGCAATATTCGCTCGTCGAAACCAGACTGGACCGCATCACAACGCCCTCTTCAGCCCCTTCGTAACGCACTTTCTTCCATTTCATCCCAACGCAACTGCCAATGAGTCGTCGCCGGCCGATCAATCGAAAACTGCGGACCTCAAGTCCGACGGGCTGCTAGAGGCGTCACCGGCTCGGGTTCCGCGAGTCGCATCCAGCAGAATGCGCTGAGGCGATCGGCGTAGATCCACGAGTCATTTATACAGCGATTCCGGGCCGGTGCCGCGAAAGCCAAAGCTCGCCAGTCGTCTAAGATTGTGCGTCCGTGAACTGCACCTGCAACGCGGCCATTCGCCGCAGCCACTTTTCGTGCTGTGAAGCCTTCTTCACGTAGTAGTCGGCGACATTGGGATGCGGAAGGATGAGGAAGCGCTCATCGCGCAAGCCGGCGACAGTCGCCGCGGCGACCTCCTCGACATCGAGGATGCCGTCGAGGCCGGCGCTTGCGCCACCCACGTCGAATGCATCGACCATCGGCGTGCGCACCGCCATGGGACATAGCGCCGAGACGCGTATGCCGAAGCGCGCGTAAGTAAAGGACAGCGACTCGGCGAGGCCGAGCGCGGCGTGCTTGGTCGTCGTGTAGATAACGGATTCCGGCGTGGCCAGCAAGCTTGCCGCCGATAGTGTCTGCAACAGATAGCCTTCGCGTCTCGCAATCATCGACGGCAAGACCGCCTTCGCGGCATACGCGTGCGCCATCACGTTCACGCTCCAATCGTGATGCCAGCAGTCGAAGTCCGTCTCGCGCAGGTCCCAACCTGGTGTGAGCACGCCGGCATTCGAACAGAATAGATCGATCTGCCCATAGTCGTGCAAGACGCGCGCGACGAGCGACTCAACCTCTTCCTCGCGCGAAACGTCGCAGCGCAATGCGGTCGTGCCCTCCGGCGCGCCGTCGACTCGCAAGTCGGCCACCACTACAGCCCGCGCACCTTCCTGCATGAAGCGGCGTGCGAGCCCCGCGCCGATTCCGCTGCAGCCACCGGTTACAACCACCACACGATTCTCGAGGTCCATGCGTGTGTTCCCGAATTGGCACACTATAACGGAACGTCACCTCGGCTGCGCGCGCTACCGGGATGCAATACACTATCGGAACGCGCAAGTCGTCGGGGCTCACCAGCATGAACACAGATGCATTGAAGCAACTCTTTCCCACGCGGGACGCTATCCCTCACGACGTTCGGCTTCAATCGGCGATACACCAGCGCCACTATCTCGTGGGTGGCGAGCTGCGTCGGTGGAGCGGCCCCTTCCAGAAGGTCATTTCGCCGGTGTGCGTCCGCCAAGGCGACGGACAGCTGGAGCAGGTGGAGCTCGGAAGCTACCCGTTGCTCTCCGAGGAAGAGACTGACGCCGCGCTCGAGGCGGCGGTCCGGGCATACGACAGTGGCCGCGGCGAATGGCCGACGATGTCGGTGGCTGAACGTATCGACCGAATCGAAGCGTTCACCAAGCAGATGGTGAGCAAGAAGCAGCTGATCGTAAGGCTCATCATGTGGGAGATCGGCAAGAGCCTGAGTGACTCCGAGAAAGAGTTCGACCGCACGGTCGAATACATCAAGGCGACGATCAATGCGCTGAAGGAGCTCGACAATTCCAACTCACGGTTCGTGGTCGTCGACGGTACGATCGGCCAGATCCGGCGTACGCCGCTTGGCGTCGTACTTTGCATGGGTCCGTTCAACTATCCCCTGAACGAGACCTTTGCGACGTTCATTCCCGCACTGATCATGGGCAATACGGTGGTGTTCAAGCCGCCGACCTATGGAACGCTGCTGTTCGAGCCGCTGCTCGAGGCGTTCCAAACTGCGTTTCCCGGCGGCGTTGTCAACACGATCTATGCGCGCGGTTCGGTCGTGGTTCCGCGCATGCTCGGGTCGGGGAAGATCAACGTGCTCGCGCTGATCGGGTCGAGCAAGGTCGCCGACCATCTGAAGAAGCAGCACCCCAAATCACATCGCCTGCGCGCGATCCTCGGGCTCGACGCCAAGAACGCCGGTATCGTTCTTGCCGATGCCGACATCGAGCTTGCCGTGAAGGAATGCGTCGTCGGCGCGCTGTCGTTCAATGGCCAGCGCTGTACCGCGATCAAGATGCTGATCGTGCACAACTCGATCGTCGACCGGTTCCTGCAACGTCTGTCCGAGGAAGTTTCGAAGCTGAAGGTCGGGATGCCTTGGGAGAAGGGCGTGAACATCACGCCGCTGCCCGGTCCTGGAAAAGCGGCGCACATGGCCGGCTTCGTCGAAGACGCGAAGGGGAAGGGCGCGCGCGTGGTCAACGATGACGGAGGCGCCTACGCCGAGACGCTGTTCTATCCTGCCGTTGTCTACCCGGTGACCGACACCATGAAGCTCTACCGCGAGGAGCAGTTCGGACCGGTGATCCCGGTGATGGGCTTCGACGACCTCGGGACCGCGCTGAACTATGTCGTCACGTCGGATCACGGCCAGCAAGTCAGCATCTTCAGCTCGAATCCCGACAAGATCGGCGCGCTGGTCGATCCACTGGTGAATCAGGTCTGCCGGGTAAACATCAACTGCCAGTGCCAGCGCGGTCCGGACGTCTTTCCCTTCGCCGGTCGCAAGGATTCCGCGGAGGGAACACTGTCGGTGACCGACGCGCTGCGGTCATTCTCGATCCGGTCCATGGTGGCCACCAAGCAGACCGAATCGAGCGAACAATTGCTCGACTCGATCGTGCTCGGAAACAAGTCGAAATTCATCAATACGCGCTTCATTTTTTGATGCTTCAAGGCGGGTTGTGCAGGCGGAGAGTGGACATCCTGCCAGCAGCGGGCGTAGCATGGATGCATAACCCGAACGACACAGGGAGTCTCTGGTCGGCGAATCGAAAGGAGTGAACCATGTGTTACGAATACACCAATTGGGCGTGGAAGGCGCGCGTCGCGGAACTGGCGAAGAAGGAGCGGAAACTGTCCGAGCCGCAAGAGAAGCCGGCGCGACCCGAAGAGCACCCCGAACCGGCAGCGGAGACGTCTCCGAAAGAACGAGACACCGTGCCTGCGTAGGTCGCCGCGAACATACGTGGCAAAAGAGCCCCGGAACAGCGGGGCTTTTGTTTTGCCCGATCGCCTGCGGCTGCTTCCGTGGGGCTATAAGGAATAGGAGCCGAGTTCGTTACGGCCCGGCGCAAAGCCCGGCAGCTTAGTGACCGCTGAGGCCACTTCGGGTGCAGTTCATGCGAAGCGTCGCCACAGGCTGGAGCGAGGACTGGCTGGCCGTTGTCATTGGGCTGTTCGTCTTCGCGCTCTCCCTCGGCGTTCTTGGCGTCGTGCTAGTGTTGATCCTGATCTTCGTCGGCCGGACGTATTTCCCGGCGTGACGACGGGCGCGGCGGGCGGCCGCTCGCGCGTGGATCACCAGCGGAGGCAGCGCATATGCGCGGCAAGAGGGTAGCCATCCTGGAAAGCCGGCTCGGCCGGCAGATGGTCGGGCTGGTGGCCAAACGCGGCGGATTGCCGCTGCACGCGCCGGCGCTGGCCGAGGTTGCGGACGTGGACCCTGCTTACGTCGAGCGACTCGTGCACGACGCGCAGGCGCAGCCCGCGAAAGTCGCGATCTTCCAGACCGGCGTCGGAACGCGTGCGCTGTTCGCTGCCACCGACGCCCTCGGCCTGACGCAATCGCTGCTCGATGTCCTCGCGGCAACGACCGTCGCGGTCCGAGGTCCTAAGCCGACGACGGCGCTTCGCGCGCGCGGTGTACGCATCGACTTGAGCGCGCGCGATCCGTTCACGACGCACGAAGTCCTCGAGGCGGTGCAGAACACGCCCATCAAGAGCGAGCGCGTGATCGTCCAGCGCTACGGTGTCACCAACGTCGAGCTGGAAGAAGCGCTAAAGGCGCGCGGCGCGGAGGTGATCGAGATCCCGACGTACCGGTGGGCCGTGCCTGAAGATACACGGCCGCTCGTCGAACTGATGGACGCGCTCGCGCGGCACGAGATCGACGCCGTGACGTTCACCAACGCGGCGCAGGTGCACAACCTCTTCGCCGTCGCCGAGTCACTTGGCCGCGCCCACGCCCTTTGCGGGGACCTCAACCGCACGCTGATCGCGTCAGTGGGACCCGTCGCGTCGGCCGCGCTCCGTCGGTTCACGGTGAAGATCGACGTCGAGGCGAGACCACCCAAGCTCGGCCCGCTGGTGAGCGCGCTCGACGAGGCGCTGTCGCGCTGACGGGTCGGGTATTCATTCCAATTACTCATGCAAAGCATGCGTAGATAGCGTTTGCGGCGGGACCTCGCTGGCGCAGACAATACGCCTAGCGGCTCGGTGTCCGGTTTGTCGTTTCCACGTGACACTGGCGCATGAGTAAGGAGAATGCATGAACCGAATTTCATTGCTGCGCGGCGCAGGCCTGTTGCTCGTGGCTGCCATCGCATGGGGTGGATTGTTTCCGGTCGCGATGCTGACCCTTCCCGTGCTCGATCCGTTTCACATGACGGCGATCCGCTATGCGATCACCGCGGCCGCTTTCGTCGGATTGCTCGTCTTCGCAGAGGGACCGGGAGCGCTGAAGCTGGAGGGACGCGGAACGCGCGCCGCGCTGTTGGGTACGACCGGCTTCGCGGGTCTCTCGCTGCTGGTCTTCGTCGGTCTGCAATACTCTCGGCCGGAGCACGGCGCGATCATCATGGCCACACAGCCGCTGATCGCAGCGGTGGTTGCCTGGCTGCTCCGTGGCGTGCGCCCGGCGCGAGCGACGCTGGCATGGCTCAGCGTCGCCCTGGTCGGTGTGTTGCTGGTCGTGACCAAGGGGCATCTCACGGGCTTGTTCGCGGGTGGTACCGGATTTGGCGACCTGCTGATGTTTCTTGGCGCATTGAGTTGGGTCATTTATACGCTTGGCGCGGCTGATTTTCCGACGTGGTCGCCGCTGCGCTACACGGCGATCACGTGCATGCTCAGCCTGCCGGCGATTCTTGGTCTGACGGTGGTCGCGTCCGCCTCCGGCTACGTGTCCACCCCGAGCGTCGACGATGTCCAATCGGTTGGCTGGCAGCTCGCGTATATCATCGGGATCGCTTCGGTACTCGGCGTGCTCTCCTGGAACGCGGGCAACAAGTTGCTCGGCGTGACCAACGGGGTGCTGTTTATCAACTTTGTTCCGGTCACCGTGTTCGCGATTCGAATCGCGCAAGGTCATCGGTTCCAACCGATCGAGTTCGTCGGTGCGGCGCTGGTGATCGGCGCGCTGATTGCCAACAATCTGGCGATAAGGCGAGGCACAGCGCCTGCGCAACAAGGCGCGAAGAAGTCGGGTCGGCTTGCGCTACCGATGCACGGCGCCGTTGCCAAGCCGGCGGACTGTGGATAGCGTCGCGACGCAGCGCTGAGTATTGCGCGCAGATAGAGCAGCTCAAAACGCAAGCCTGTCGGGAAGCTTGATGACTCGACGTCACGGGTTCGTCGGCGCGCGCTCGATGTAACTCTGTCGCTGCCGAATCGCGGTTTCCGGATCGGAACGCGGCGTAGGTCTCTTCGCTACAGAGAAGAAGACGCGGATTGACTCGGGTCAACGCGACGGATAACGTTGGTGCACGCCACGGTCTCAGGACGGCAGGACCGTGTTGCGTGAGAGGAACCGACGTAATGCAGTTCGTCCGATTGCGCGAATCGCTGCTCGGCAAGCCGCTCGATCCGTTCAGCGGCGACACGCGAAAGCATGTCGCGCTGATCGCGTTTCTGGCATGGATCGGTCTCGGCGCGGACGGTCTGTCCTCCGCCTGCTACGGGCCGGAGGAAGCATTTCTCGCTCTGGGCGCGCACACGCCGCTCAGCCTCTACCTCGCGGCGATGACCGCCTGTACGGTGTTCATCATCGCCGTCGCGTACAACCAGGTCATCGAGCTGTTTCCCAACGGGGGTGGCGGCTACAAGGTCGCCTCCAGCCTGCTCGGATCGCATGCCGGCCTCGTCTCCGGCAGTGCGCTGATCGTCGACTATGTGCTGACGATTGCGATCTCGGTGGCCAGCGGCGTCGACGCGCTGTTTTCTCTGCTGCCGGCGGCATTCGGGACCGTGAAGCTGGGACTCGCCATCGGCCTTACGCTGCTGCTGCTCTATCTGAATCTGCGCGGCATGAAGGAGTCGATCCGCTTCCTGCTGCCGATCTTCATCGGCTTCGTGGTAACACACACCCTGCTGATCGGCTACGGCGTGGTCGCACATGGCGATCGCCTCCCGGCGATGGTTGGCGAAACGATTAACCAGACCCGCGTTCTCGGCGGGGACGTGGGGTGGGTCGCCGTGGCCGCGTTGCTGTTGCGCGCCTATTCGCTGGGCGGCGGCACGTATACCGGCATTGAAGCGGTCTCGAACAATGTCCAGTCGTTGGTCGAGCCGCGCGTTCGCACCGGCAAGTGGACGATGTTCTACATGGCGTTATCGCTTGCCTTCACCGCGGCCGGGATCATCGTCTTGTACCTGCTGTGGGACGCGCGCCACGTCGATGGACGTACGCTCAACGCGGTGACGTTCGAGTCGATCATCGCGAGCTTCGGTTGGCAGACGCCTTGGCTCGGCGCGGGAGCGCTGATCGTCGTGCTCGCATTCGAAGCGGGGCTGCTGCTGGTAGCTGCGAACACCGGCTTCCTTGGCGGCCCGGCGGTGCTCGCCAACATGGCGGTCGATTCCTGGATGCCGCATCAGTTTCGCAACCTTTCCAGCCGGCTGGTCACGCAGAACGGCGTGATCCTGATGGCGATTGCCGCGGTGACGGTACTGCTCATCACGGCGGGCAATGTGTCGGTGCTGGTCGTTCTCTACAGCATCAACGTGTTCCTGACATTCACGCTGTCGCTCGCGGGGCTGGTTCGCTATTGGTGGCGCCATCGCGAGGACGCGCGCTGGCGGATGCGTATCGTGCTGTCGCTGTCGGGGTTCATCGTCTGTGCGGGCATCCTGGTGGTAACGACCGTCGAAAAATTCACCGAAGGCGGCTGGATCACGATGATCATTACGGGCCTCGTCATTGCCATCGGGCTTGCGATTCGCCGTCACTACGACGCGATTGCCGCCGGTCTCCGTCGAGCCGAAGAGCTCTACGCTGCCCCCACTGGTCACTTTGCCCTCAAGCCGCGGCTCGACGCGGCACGGCCGGCCGCAGCTTTCATCATCGGACGCAGCCGTTGCGGGCTTGTTCACGCGTCGCGAACCGTAATGGAAACGTGGCCGGGCTTCTACAAGAACTTCCTGATCGTCAGCGCCCAGCCGGTGGACGTACGCAGCTACGGCGGCGATCGGGCGCTGGAAAACCTGCGCGCCGATCGCCTCAAGGACATGGAGTTCTATATGGAACTTGCCCGGCAGCACGGCGTCGCCTCCAAGTACTTCCTCGGCTTCGGCGTGGACGGCATCGAGGAAATCGTGAAGCTCTGTCGGCAGGCGCACGCCGAGTTTCCGAAGATCGTATTCTTCGCGTCAAAGCTCGTGTTCGACAACGAGACCTGGATCACCCGATTGCTGCATAACCAGATCGTCTATGCGATGCAGCAACGGTTGCAACTCGAAGGGATGCAGATGGTGATCCTGCCGATGCAGGCGCCCGGTTGAGGCCGGCTACACATCATTCGTCATCACAATCAATAGTTTGCACTGATATCTCGATGTAGGATCGAGATGGCACGAACGCCAAGCTTGTGGCACGCTGTATCGCACAGCCGTTGGGCGCAAGGAGAAACGCATGACTAGCGCGTACAGGTGCGCGGTACCGGTGTCGGCTGCCGTGTGTTGGAGATTTTCTGGGCCGCCAGCGGTGCGTCCGCGCCTTGTGATGGCCACGATCGCCGCGGCGTTCGCGTTGTGTTTGGTACACGCCGCGAATGCGCAGCCGCGCGGCACGGACCTCGTTCCCACGTACACGGGAACCTTGAAAAAGATCGCCGAGAGCGGGACCGTTCACATCGGCTATCGCGAGAACTCGCCGCCGTTCGCATTCCTCGATGCGACCGGGAAGCCCATCGGTTATTCGTTCGATCTTTGCGAGATCGTCGTCGAGGAGATCGGCACGGAACTCGGCAAGGATGTGAGAGTGCAGTACCGCCCCGTGACACCGGAAAACCGATTCGATCTGGTCAACTCGGGCGCGATCGACCTGGAATGCGGCTCCACGACCAATAATATGGAACGGCGGAAGATCGCCGCGTTTTCGCCGACCATGTTCGTGACGGGCACCAAACTGCTGGTGCGCCGAGGCAGCGGCATACTCAATTTCCGTGACCTGCAGGGCAAAACGCTGGTCCTTACCCGCGGCACCGTCCATGAGACGGCGATCCCCAGGCTCGCCGAACGGCAGAAGCTGGCGATCAAGTTCGTATTCGCCGGCGATCACAAGCAATCGTTCGAGACGCTCGCCGCCGGCAAGGCAGATGCATTTGCTAACGACGACGTCCAACTTTACGGCATGCTGTCCGAGACGAAGTCGGGCGCGGATTTCCGTGTAGTCGGCGACTTCTTGACCTACGCTGACTATGCGCTCATGTTCCGCAAGGACGATCCGGATTTTGCCGAAGTGGTCGAGCGTGCCTTTCGTCGACTTGCGGGCAGCCGCGAAATCGTTGCCATCTACGAGCGCTGGTTCGAGAAGCCACTGCCGTCCGGCATTCGGCTCAACCTGCCGATGAGTCCGCACCTCGAGGAACTGTTTCGCGTCCAGGGACTGCCGTCCGACTGACGATTGAAGGACGTGCGCGTCGCTCGCGCTTTCGCCGTCGCTACACAGCCACCAGGAGACATTCATGGGCAACGATGCAGCGACCACGATCCGGTGCGAGACCCAGGAATGGGTCGATTCGCTGAGTCGCGTCATTGCAGCACGCCGGCCCGGAGCGCGCGCGGTATCTGCTCGGCAAGCTGCGCGACGAGGCGCTGCGCACCGGGCACGATGCCGCCGTTCCTGGCGACCACGCCGTATCGCAACACGATCCCGCCGGACGCAGGAGGAGAAGTCGCCGGGCAACCGCGAGCTCGAGCACAAGATCCGCTCGGCGATCCGCTGGAACGCGGTGGCGATCATCCTGCGCGCGAACAAGGAATCGTCGGAGCTCGGCGGCCACATCGCGAGCTTCCAGTCGTCGGCGCTGCTCTACGACATCGGCTTCGGCCATTTCTGGCACGCGCCGACGGCAGAGCACGGCGGCGACCTGATCTACGTGCAGGGCCACGTGTCGCCGGGCATCTACGCGCGCGCCTTCGTCGAAGGGCGCCTGACCGAGCAGCAGCTCCTCAACTTCCGCCAGGAGAGCGACGGCAAGGGCATCCCGTCGTATCCGCATCCGTGGCTGATGCCGGACTTCTGGCAGTTCCCGACGGTGTCGATGGGCCTCGGCCCGCTGATGGCGATCTACCAGGCGCGCTTCCTCAAGTACCTCGAAGGCCGCGGCCTCGCGAAGACCGACAACCGCAAGGTCTGGGCGTTCCTCGGCGACGGCGAATGCGACGAGCCGGAATCGCTGGGCGCGATCTCGCTGGCGCGGCCGCGAGGGGCTCGACAACCTGATCTTCGTCATCAACTGCAACCTGCAGCGCCTCGACGGCCCGGTGCGCGGCAACGGCAAGATCATCCAGGAGCTCGAAGGCGTGTTCCGCGGCGCCGGCTGGAACGTGATCAAGGTCGTCTGGGGCTCGGGCTGGGACAAGCTGTTCGCGAAGGACAAGGCGGGCATCCTGCTCAAGCGCATGGAGGAGTGCGTCGACGGCCAGTACCAGGACTTCAAGAGCAAGAACGGCGCCTACGTGCGCGAGCACTTCTTCAACACGCCGGAGCTCAAGGCGCTGGTCGCCGACCTGTCCGACGACGAGGTGTGGAAGCTCAATCGCGGCGGCCACGACCCGTTCAAGGTCTACGCGGCGTACGCGGCGGCGGTGAAGCACAAGGGCCAGCCGACGGTGATCCTCGCCAAGACGGTGAAGGGCTACGGCATGGGCGAGTCGGGCGAAGGCCAGATGATCGCGCACCAGGCGAAGAAGATGACGCAGGATGCGCTGAAGCAGTTCCGCGACCGCTTCGACATTCCGATGCCCGACGACAAGATCGACGGCGATGCCGTTCATCTCGCTGCCGACGGACAGCCCGGAGATGAAGTACCTGCAGGAGCGCCGCGCGGCGCTCGGCGGCTACCTGCCGCAGCGGCGGCGCAAGTCGGCGTCGCTGCCGGCGCCGCCGCTCGCGAACTTCGAGCGCCTGCTGCAAAGCTCGGGCGAGCGCGAGATCTCGACGACGATGGCGTTCGTGCAGATGCTGGGCACGCTGGTGCGCGACAAGACGATCGGCAAGCACATCGTGCCGATCGTGCCCGACGAATCGCGCACGTTCGGCATGGAGGGCATGTTCCGCCAGCTCGGCATCTACTCGTCGGTCGGCCAGCTCTACAAGCCGCAGGACGCCGACCAGCTGATGTACTACCGCGAGGACAAGTCGGGGCAGGTGCTGCAGGAAGGCATCAACGAGGCGGGCGCGATGAGCTCGTGGATCGCCGCGGCGACGTCCTACAGCACCAACAACGTGCCGATGATCCCGTTCTACATCTACTACTCGATGTTCGGGCTGCAGCGCGTCGGCGATCTCGCGTGGCTCGCGGGCGACATGCGCGCGCGCGGCTTCCTGCTCGGCGGCACCGCCGGACGCACGACGCTGAACGGCGAAGGGCTGCAGCACGAGGACGGCCACAGCCACGTGCTCGCGTCGACGATCCCCAACTGCGTCTCCTACGACCCGACGTTCGCGTACGAGGTCGTGGTGATCGTGCGCGACGGCATCCGCCGGATGTACGAGGAGCAGGAGGACGTCTACTACTACGTCACGCTGATGAACGAGAACTACCCGCACCCGGCGATGCCGGCGGGCGCGGAGGCGGGCATCGTCAAGGGGCTGTACCTGCTGCAGGAAGGCGGCCAAGGGCAAGGGACCGCGCGTGCAGCTGATGGGCTCGCGGCACGATCCTGCGCGAGGTGATGGCGGCGGCCGACCTGCTGCGCGACGACTTCAAGGTCAACGCCGACATCTGGAGCGCGACGAGCTTCAACGAGCTGCGCCGCGACGGCATGAGCGCCGAGCGCTAGAACCTGCTGCATCCGACCAAGCCGCGGCGCAAGAGCTACGTCGAGACGCGCGCTCGAAGGCCACGCGGGTCCGGTGGTCGCGGCGACCGACTACATGCGCAACTACGCCGACCAGGTCCGCAGCCACGATTCCGCGCCGCTACGTGACGCTCGGCACCGACGGCTTCGGGCGCAGCGACTATCGCGTGAAGCTGCGCAAGTTCTTCGAGGTCAATCGCTACTACGTCGCGGTCGCCGCGCTGAAGGCGCTCGCCGACGACGGCGAGATCAAGGCCGACGTCGTCGAGCAGGCGATCACAGAAGTACGGACTCGACACCGAGCGGCCCGATCCCTGGACCGTATGAAGCCTCGACGCATTCACAAGTCTGAGGGGTCGCACATGGCAGCAGTGATCGAAGTGAAGGTGCCGGACATCGGCGATTTCAAGGACGTGCCGGTGATCGAGGTCATGGTCAAGCCCGGCGACACGCGTGAAGGCCGGAGGACCCGCTGGTCACGCTCGAGTCGGACAAGGCGACGATGGACGTGCCGGCGCCGGTCGCCGGGCACGGTCAAGGACGTCAAGGTCAAGGTCGGCGACAAGGTGAGCGAGGGCAGCGTGATCCTGCTGCTCGATCCGGCGCGCGCGCCGGCGCGGCGCCGGCGGCGAGCGCCGCAAGACCGCGGTGTCCGCGCCGCCGTCGCCGACGAGCGCGCCCGGCCGGCGTCGCCGAAGTGCGCGTGCCCGACATCGGCGACTTCAAGGACGTGCCGGTGATCGAGGTGCATGGTCAAGCCGGGCGACACGGTGAAGGCCGAGGACGCGCTCGTCACGCTCGAATCGGACAAGGCGACGATGGACGTGCCGGCGCCGCTCGGCGGCGTGGTGCAGGACATCGCGGTCAAGGTCGGCGACAAGGTGTCGCGAAGGCACGCTGGTGCTGACGCTCGTCACCGACAGCGGCGCAGGCGGCGGCGGCGACCGCGCGCCAGCCGCTGCCGCACCGGCAGCCGCGCCTGTCGCGCCAGCCGCTGCTCGCCGCACGCCGCGGCGCCGGCGCCAGGGCCGCGGCGTCGACGAAGCCGCGCTTCGCGCTCGCCTACGCCGGCCCCGGCGTGCGCAAGCTCGCGCGCGAGCTCGGCGTCGATCTCGGCGCGGTCAAGGGCAGCGGCAACAAGGGCCGCATCCTGAAGGAGGACGTCGAGGCGGCGGCGAAGGGCGGCGCCGCGCGGCGACGGCCGCCGCCGCGGCAGCGCCGGCGGCGCCGGCGTCGGCGGCATCGATCTCCTGCCGTGGCCGAAGGTCGACTTCGCGAAGTTCGGCCCGATCGAAGTCGAAGCCGCTGTCGCGGATCAAGAAGATCTCCGGCGCGAACCTGCATCGCAACTGGGTGATGATCCCGCACGTCACCAATCACGACGACGCCGACATCACCGATCTCGAAGCCTTCCGCGTGCAGCTGAACAAGGAGATCGAGAAGAGCGGCGTCAAGGTCAGCATGCTCGCGTTCATGATCAAGGCGGCGGTCGCGACGCTGAAGAAGTTCCCCGAGTTCAACGCCTCGCTCGACGGCGACAACCTGATCCTCAAGAAGTACTGCCACATCGGCTTCGCCGCCGACACGCCGAACGGCCTGGTCGTGCCGGTGATCCGCGACGCCGACAAGAAGGGCGTGGTCGAGATCGCGAAGGAGATGGGCGATCTCGCCAAGCTCGCGCGCGACGGCAAGCTCAAGCCCGACCAGATGCAGGGCGGCACGCTTCACGATCTCGAGCCTGGGCGGCATCGGCGGCATCTACTTCACGCCGATCATCAACGCGCCCGAAGTCGCGATCATGGGCGTGTGCCGCTCGTTCTGGAAGCAGGTGTCGACCGACGGCAAGACGTCGTCGTGGCGCTTCATGCTGCCGCTGTCGCTGTCGTGGGATCACCGCGTCATCGACGGCGCGTCGGCCGCGCGCTTCAACACCCATTTCGGCGGCTTGCTCGCCGACATGCGCCGCATGCGTGATCTGACAGAGGACCAGACACATGGCCAACGACGTCGAAGTCAAGGTCCCCGACATCGGCGACTTCAAGGACGTGCCGGTCATCGAGGTGCTGGTGAAGCCGGGCGACACGGTGCAAAGCCGAGGACTCGCTCGTCACGCTCGAGTCGGACAAGGCGACGATGGACGTGCCGTCGCCGGTCGACGGCGTCGTCAAGGAGCTGAAGGTCAAGGTCGGCGACAAGGTGTCGCGAAGGCTCGCTGATCCTGACGGTCGGAGCCGCGGGCGGCGGCCGCGCCGCCGCGAAGCCTGCGGCCGCGCGCAGCGCGCCTGCGCCCGCAGCCCGCAGCCGCGCGCCCGCGAGCACGCCGAAGGCGAGCGCGCCCGCACCGGCCGCCGGCAGCTATCGCCGGCAAGGCCGACGTCGAATGCGAGATGCTGGTGCTCGGCGCGGGCCCGGGCGGCTACTCCGCCGCGTTCCGCAGCGCCGACCTCGGCATGAAGACGGTGCTGGTCGAGCGCTACGCGACGCTCGGCGGCGTGTGCCTCAACGTCGGCTGCATTCCGTCGAAGGCGCTGCTGCACACGGCGGCCGTGATGGACGAAGTCGACGGCGCTCGCCGGCGCACGGCATCGGGTACGGCGCGCCGCAGATCGACCTCGACGAAGCTGCGCGGCTTCAAGGACGGCGTGGTCAAGAAGCTCACCGGCGGCCTCGCCGGCATGGCCAAGGCGCGCAAGGTCGAGGTCGTGCGCGGCGTCGGGCGCTTCCTCGATCCGCATCACGTCGAAGTCGCGCTGACGTCCGGCACCGGGCAGGACAAGACCGGCGCGAAGAAGGTCATCCGCTTCGAGAAGGCGATCATCGCCGCGGGCAGCCAGGCGGTGAAGCTGCCGTTCATGCCCGACGATCCGCGCGTGGTCGATTCCACCGGCGCGCTCGAGCTCGCAGTCGATTCCCGAAGCGCATGCTGGTGGTCGGCGGCGGCATCATCGGCCTCGAGATGGCCACGGTGTACTCGACGCTCGGCACGCGCATCGACGTCGTCGAGATGCTCGACAGCGATGATGACCGGCGCCGACCGCGATCTCGTCAAGGTGTGGGAGAAGATGAACGCGCCGCGCTTCGACAAGGTCATGCTGAAGACCAAGACGGTGTCGGCGAAGGCGACGCCGGCGGGCATCGAGGTCGGCTTCGAGGGCGCGAAGGCGCCGGCCGAGCCGCAGGTCTACGACCTCGTGCTGGTCGCGGTCGGGCGCAGCCCGAACGGCAAGGTGATCGAGGCGGACGAAGGCGGGCGTGGCGGTCACCGACCGCGGCTTCATCGACGTCGACAAGCAGATGCGCACCAACGTCGCGCACATCTTCGCGATCGGCGACATCGTCGGCCAGCCGATGCTCGCGCACAAGGCGGTGCACGAGGCGCACGTCGCCGCCGAGGCGGCGGCCGGGCAGAAGTCGTACTTCGACGCGCGGCAGATTCCGTCGGTCGCCTACACCGATCCGGAAGTCGCGTGGGCGGGCCTCACCGAGGAGCAGTGCAAGGCGCAGGGCATCAAGTACGGCAAGGCGGTCTTTCCCGTGGGCCGCGTCGGGCCGCGCGATCGCCAACGGCCGCGACGAGGGCTTCACCAAGCTCCTGTTCGACGAGGCGACGCATCGCTGCATCGGCGGCGGCATCGTCGGCACGCACGCGGGCGACCTGATCGGCGAAGTCTGCCTCGCCGTCGAGATGGGCTGCGATCCGGTCGACATCGGCAAGACCATCCATCCGCATCCGACGCTGGGCGAATCGATCGGCATGGCGGCGGAGGTGTTCGAAGGCGTGTGCACCGACCTGCCGCCGGCGAAGAAGAAACGATGGAGGAGGCATCCATGGCTGAAGAGCAACTGCGCATCGACGCGCCTCGAGTACCACGAGTTCCCGACGCCGGGAAAGATCTCGATCGCGCCGACCAAGGCGCTCGCCAACCAGCGCGACCTGTCGCTCGCGTACTCGCCGGGCGTGGCCTACGCGTGCACGGCGATCCAGGAGGATCCCGTCGCTCGCCGCGCGCTACACCGCGCGCGGCCAATCTCGTCGCGGTGATCACCAACGGCACCGCCGTGCTCGGCCTCGGCAACATCGGCGCGCTCGCCGGGCAAGCCGGTGATGGAAGGCAAGGGGTGCCTGTTCAAGAAGTTCGCCGGCATCGACGTGTTCGACATCGAGATCGGCGAGTCGGACCCCGACAAGATCGTCGACGTCGTCGCGGCGCTCGAGCCGACGTTCGGCGGCATCAACCTCGAGGACATCAAGGCGCCGGAGTGCTTCTACATCGAGAAGCAAGCTGCGCGAGCGCATGAAGATCCCGGTGTTCCACGACGACCAGCACGGCACCGCGATCGTCGCCGCCGCCGCGGTGCTGAACGGCCTGAAGATCGTCGGCAAGGACATCGGCAAGGTGAAGCTCGTCTGCTCCGGCGCAGGCGCCGCGGCGCATCGCGTGCCTCGACCTGCAGGTGAGCCTCGGGCTCGACCGCGGCAACATCTTCGTCATCGACAGCAAGGGCGTCGTCTACACGGGCGCGCGCGGACAAGCTCGATGCCGACAAGGCGCGCTATGCGCAGGACACGAAGGCGCGGACGCTCGACGACGTGATCGACGGGTGCCGACATCTTCCTCGGCCTGTCCGACCGGCGGCGTGCTCACGCCGGACGATGGTCGAAGAAGATGGCGGACCAGCCGATCATCCTCGCCATGGCCAATCCGGAGCCGGAGATCCGGCCGGAGCTCGCCAAGGCAGGCGCGGCCGGATTGCCTGATCGGCACCGGCCGTTCGGACTATCCGAACCAGGTCAACAACTCGCTGTGCTTCCCGTTCATCTTCCGCGGCGCGCTCGATTGCGGCGCGACCACGATCAACGAGGAGATGAAGCTCGCGGCCGACGCGCGCGCTGGCCGAGCTCGCGCGCGCCGAGCCGTCGGACATCGTGGCGCTGGCCTACGGCGAAGCCGACGCCGCCGTTCGGCCCCGACTACCTCATTCCGCGCGCCTTCGATCCGCGCCTGATCACCACGCATGGCGCCGGCGGTGGCGCAAGGCGGCGATGGACAGCGGCGTGGCGACGCGGCCGATCAAGGACTTCGACGCGTATCGCGACCAGCTGAGCCGGTTCGTCTACGAGTCCGGCACGACCATGGAGCCGGTGTTCGCCGCAGCGAAGACGCGCGCCCAAGCGCGTCGTCTACGCCGAGGGCGAGGACGAGCGCGTGCTGCGCGCCGCGCAGGCCGCGGTCGACGAGGGCCTCGCGCGACCCGTGCTCGTCGGCCGCACCGACATCATCGCAAGCGCGCATCGCAGAAGCTCGGCCTGCGCCTGAAGCTCGGCGACAACTGCGACGGCGTCAACATCCTGGACGATCCGCGCTACCGCGACTACTGGACCGAGTACTACCAGCTCACGCGGCGCAAAGGCGTGATCGCGGCGCGCAGGCGCAGGAGGAGATGCGCAGCCGGCCGACGCTGGTCGCGGCGATGCTCGTGCGCCGCGGCGATGCCGACGCGATGCTGTGCGGCACCGCGCGGCAACTTCGCCGACCACCTGCGCTACGTCCGCAATGTCATCGGCTTGCGCGAGGGTGCGACAGACGCTCGGCCGCGATGCAGATGCTGATCCTGCCCGGCCGGCAGCTCTTCATCTGCGACACGCACGTCAACCGCGATCCCGACGCCGAGGAGATCGCCGAGATGACGCTGCTCGCGGCGGAGGAGGTGCAGCGCTTCGGCGTCAAGCCGAGCGTCGCGCTGCTGTCGCATTCGAGCTTCGGCAGCTCCGATGCGCCGTCGGCGCAGAAGATGCGCGACGCGCTCGACCTGATCCTCGCCAACGCGCGCCGAGACTCGCGGTCGAAGGCGAGATGCGCGCGGATTCGGCGCTGTCGAAGACGATCCGCGACCACGAGTTCCCGGACTCGCGGCTCTGACCGAGGATGCCAACCTGCTGATCATGCCGAACGTCGATGCCGCGCAACATCACCTACAACGCGCTGCGCGTGACCGCGGGCGGCGGCATCACGGTCGGCGGCATCCTGCTCGGCGCGGCCAAGGCGGTGCACATCATGACGCCGTCGTCCACCGTGCGGCGCATCGTCAACATGACCGCGGTTGCCGTGGCCGACGCCGGGGCGCACCGCGCGAAGCAATCGACGCTCGACTGATGGCTCGCACGACGCGTCTCAGGGAACGATGATGCTCCAGATCGAATTGCAACGCGGCGAAGCCAGGACCGGTGCGCCTATCATGCCGCCTGTCGTGCGCTGACGGCCGGCGCCCTACGACACGGTCATCGATCCGAAGTCCGAATTATCGAGCAAGGAGGATTGAAATGGGACCTGCAGGCAAGCCGCTCTACAAGTCGCTCTATTTTCAGGTCATCGTCGCCATCGTGATCGGTGTCCTGCTCGGGCACTTCTATCCCGAGACCGGGACGGCGATGAAGCCGCTGGGCGACGGCTTCATCAAGCTGATCAAGATGATCATCGCGCCGATCATCTTCTGCACGGTCGTGGTCGGCATCGCCGGCATGGAGGACATGAAGAAGGTCGGCAAGACGGGCGGCTATGCGCTGCTGTATTTCGAGATCGTCAGCACGCATCGCGCTGATCGTCGGCCTGATCATCGTCAATATCATCCAGCCGGGCGCGGGCATGAACGTCGACCCGGCGACGCTCGACACGAAGGCAGTCGCCGCCTACACCAAGCCCGGGCAGATGCAGAGCACCACCGAGTTCCTGCTGAACATCATCCCGAACACCGTGGTGGATGCCTTCGCCAGAGGGCGAGATCCTGCAGGTGCTGCTGTTCGCGGTGCTGTTCGGCTTCTGCCTGCACAAGTTTGGCGGACGCGGCACGCTCGTGTTCGACTTCATCGAGAAGATCTCGCACGTGTTCTTCGCGATCGTGGGCGTGATCATGAAGGTCGCGCCGATCGGCGCGTTCGGCGCGATGGCATTCACGATCGGCAAGTACGGCGTCGGTTCGCTGCTTTCGCTGGGCAAGCTGATGGGGACGTTCTATCTGACCTGCCTCATCTTCATCCTGGTGGTGCTCGGCCTCATCGCCCGGTTCCACGGCTTCTCGATCCTCAAGTTCATCCGGTACATCAAGGAAGAGCTGCTGATCGTGCTGGGCACGTCGTCGTCCGAGTCGGTGCTGCCGCGGATGATGGCCAAGATGGAGAACCTCGGCGTGAAGAAGTCGACCGTCGGGCTCGTCATTCCGACCGGCTACTCGTTCAACCTCGACGGCACGTCGATCTATCTCACCATGGCGGCGGTGTTCGTCGCGCAGGCCACCAATACGCCGATGACGCTGACCCAGCAGCTGACCCTGCTCGCGGTGCTGCTGCTCACGTCGAAGGGCGCCGCGGGCGTGACCGGCAGCGGCTTCATCGTGCTGGCGGCCACGCTGTCGGCGGTCGGGCACGTACCGGTGGCGGGGCTGGCGCTGATCCTCGGCATCGACCGCTTCATGTCGGAGGCGCGCGCGCTGACCAACCTGATCGGCAACGGCGTCGCCACGGTGGTCGTCGGCAAGTGGTGCGGCGAGGTGGACATGAACCGGGTACAAAAGGTCCTCAACCAGGAAACTCGCCGACGAAGCCGAGGAGCCGGAAAAGATCCTGGACGCTTCCGAGGACCACATGGCGGTCAAGGTCGGATAGCTCCTGTTACAAATTGGCACGCCTGCGATCGCGCGCTCCATATCGCGACCGAGGTCGCCCGGCGTACGATACGTCGTGAACGTGCGCGCAGAGAGCGGCTGTCACCGACTACCGGTGTCTGCGCGGCGTGAGCAACTGAGCGCGAGGAGGTATCAATGCAGGTCACGGGCATGCTGTACGGTTCGAAATTGCTCCAGTTCGCAGGCTTTCCGACGTCCGAAGTGCTCGGGCCCGACGCGAGCGAGGAACAGATCAAGTCGCTGATCGAGCGCCACGGGTCCGTCTTCGTGAAACCCGTGTTCAAGGGCGGGGTTGGCAAAAAGGGCAAGGCCGGCCTGCTGGGCCGCGCCAAGGATCTCAAGACGGCGCTCAAGGAAAAGGAGCGTCTGTATTTCGTCGAGCATCGCCACGGTAACCAGTTCGCCAAGGCCAACGGCGTGACGTTCGAGGGCGCGGTGCCGGCCGAGCACGAGGTCTATTTTTCGCTCAGCGATTCGACACATTTCCGGGCGCCGACGATGACCCTCACGCATCACGGCGGGATGGACATCGAGGAACTGGACAAGTCCAAGGTGGCGCAGGTCCCTTTCGATGCGCTCACCGGCATGAAGGCATTCGTGGTCGCCAACGCGCTCTCCGCGCTGAATGCGCCCAAGGAGCTGATCTCGCCGCTCGTGCAGCAGCTGCCGAAGCTGTGGGAGCTCTATCACGACTTCGGCATGACTACGCTCGAGCTCAACCCCATCCGCATGCGGCCCGAGCGCGGGGGACGCCTCACGCCCGTGGCGTGCGACTTCAAATGCGGTTTCGATCGCGACGATCCACGCTGGCAGCGGCTGAACCTGCCGCCGCACGTCTTCGCCATGGATTTCTCGGACTTCGAGCAGGAGATCAATCAGCTGCGCACCTACCAGGGCCAGAGCGACGTATACGTGATCAATGCGAAGGGTACGATCCTGGCGCCCACCTTCGGCGGAGGCGCCAATTCGCTGGTGACCGAGCTGCTCGGCGACGACGCCATCATCTCATCCGACTTCGGCGGCAATCCGCCTTACGAGAAGATGAAGGAAGTCGCGCGCATATGCTTCAAGCACTGGTTGAAGCAAACCAACGTGCTGTTCATCATCGGTGGAAAATCGAACAACACCGATATCTTCGAGACTTTTCGCGCGATGGCGGACGCGCTGCGCGAGCATTTCAGCAAGCACGGCGCGACGCCGCTGTACGTGGTGATCGGGCGCGGCGGGCCGAACCTCGTGCGCGGAATGGGAGCGATGCGTGACACCTTCGACGCGCTGGGTCTTCCTTATCGCATATTCGGCTTCGACTCGGACATGAGCGAAGTCATCAGCTATGCGCAGGCAACCGACGCGTGGATGAAGTCCGGGGGGCGCGAGCAAATCGCGGCCAAGCTCAACGTCTCCGGAACGACAGCGCAGAAGCGTGAAACACGGGCGCCGCAGATGTAGCGACCCCGGCCCAGTTACAGGAGGCACTTATGTACCGACCCGGTGTAGGTGATTTCAAATATTTCGTGGGCACGAGCTCGCTCGCCCAAGTCGCTACCCGCGACGATCGCGTGTGCGTCCTCAACATCCTGGGTGGCGAATCGAGCGATGTAACACCCGTCGGTCACGCCTATTCGGGCGGCAATGTCGTCTTTGGCACGTCGCCCGGACGTCGCGGGCAGGTGCTCGAAACGCCGATCGGCAACGTACCCGTCTTCAACAATGTGCTCGAAGGCCTCAACCAGGGGCATCGGTTCAACTGCGGCGTCATCTACCTTCCGCCCTCGGGCGCCCGCGATGGTGTCGCGGAGCTGATCCGCGTGAATCCCGAGCTCAAGAAGATCTATATCGTCACTGAGAAACTTTCCGTGCACGACTCGCGCGAGATTCGCGCCCTCGGCCAGCAGAACGGCATCGATATCTTCGGGGGCAACAGTCTCGGTGTCGCCGATGCCTGGAACAAGGTGCGCATTGGCGGCGCGCTGGGCGGCGACAGCCCTGCCGAGGCGCTGCGCAAGGGTTCGATCGCTATCTTCTCCAATTCCGGCAATTTCACGACGACGATCGCGACCTACCTGCGCATGGCTGGGTGGGGTACGACGACGCTGATCTCCAGCGGCAAGGATGTCTACATCCACTTTGCAGCGCCGGAGTTCGCCTTTGCGCTGGCGAATGATGCCCGGTCCAAGGCGGCCGTGCTGTATGTCGAGCCAGGCGGCTACTATGAATACGACGCCGAGTTCACCAAACCGATCGTGGCATGCGTGGTCGGTCGCTGGAAGAGCAAGCTTACGCGCGCGGTCGGTCACGCTGGCGCGATGGCCGGCGGCAGTGACGACGCGGCGGGCAAGGAACGTTGGTTCATGGAGAAATTCGGCGTCGACGGAATATTTACGCCGGAGAAGCCGGTGTTCTCCGCCAAAGGCGCCGTCGTGACCAATATCGCGCACATCTCGGCCGCACTGAGCGCGGTCATGCGCGAGAACGCAACCCGTTCCGACTTCGCACCCGAAGGCAGCCTCGCGCTCAAGGCGTGGTTCGGCTCCAACCGCGGGCTCGAGCTGCCCAAGGCACTGGACGTACCGGTGGTCGAGGCGACGCCGCCGTACAACGAGCAAATCGCTGCGCTCAACGAGCAGATCGGCGCGCTGCTGCCGCGCCAGATAATGAAAGACACGTCCGGCGCGTCGCAGATGGACGCCAAGACGCAGGTGACGAGCTTGCACGGCGTCGCGATGCTCGAAGCCGCGCAGTATCCGATGGAATCCAATATCTGCCTTGCGCTGTTGCACGAGCCCGGCGGGGAGAATGATTGCAAGCTGGTTAACGTGGCGATCGGCGCCGAGGTCAATCTGCACGGCGACGCTACGCTCGCGGCGGCGCAGGCGTCGCGCGAGGCGGGCAATGCGCCCAACAGCGTACTGGCGGCCGCCGCAAGCATCGTCGGTCCCCGTCGCCAGGAAGCTGCGCGCAAGGCGTTGCGCGAAATGATCGAGCACTTTGCGACGGCCGGTCTGCAGGACGGGAGAGATGAGACCTTCGACCTGGCCAAGGTGGCGCCGGCCACCCGCGAACTGTACCTGGCCGACAAGGCAGATCCTAAAGCGGAGGCTATGCTGGGCGGACTTGAGAAGCGGGGCGCGCAGTCGGCGTTCGTGCGCTATCTGCGAGGTCTCGGCGGTCATCCGACATCGGAGGCGGTCCTCGCGGCCATCGCGGCGACGCTCGCCTGGGGCCCGCTGATGCGTAAGCGCATTTCCCGGCAGACCGCCGAAAGCCTGCCGTGGTGGCTGCGCTTGTTCGGAACGATGATCGGCGCGTCGGTGGACGCAAGCCAGCATGCGCCCGATCGTTTCTGCGGGATTCCGCTCGCTGATCTGCTGGGCAAGCGATCGCTCACCGAAGTCGCCTGCATCGCCCTGGTCGGACAGGAGCCCAAAGCGGCCGACCTGTTCGCGTTCCAGACGCTGGTCGGCCTGCTCCTGACCAACGGCCCCGGCGCCATTTCCGCTCAGGGTGCCAAGGGTGCCACGTCGGCCGACGGGCCCGAGGCGCCCGGACGCGTCCAGTTCAACAAGGCGCTTGTCGGGTTCCTCACCCACTCGGGCTACGCGCACGGCGGCAACGGTTACGAAGGTGTGGCCTTCCTGCTCGAGCGCTTCAGGGGCGTCGACCTGGCCGACCCCTCCGATCCGAAGCATGGGCTCGACCTCAAGGCGATGGCCACCGAATTCTCGCGCCGCTACGGCGAGGAGCGCATCAAGCGCAAGGAGATGGGTGCCGAATCGGCGCAGGCGCTGCCCTGCATCAATCACCCCGTATTCAAGGGCAAGCCGATCAACATCGACCCGCGGGAGGAGTTCGTGCGCAATCTTTTCGCGAAGCGCGGCGAATACAACGCCTTTCACGACTACTACCGCACACTGGTGCAGGTGCTGTATGACGAAAACGTCACGCGTAACGTGTTCTGCGTCAACGTCGACGCGGTGATCGCGACGCTGCTTCTGAAAATGCTGTGGCAGCGCTACCGATCCGGCGATTTCTCCGAACGGGCGCTGGAAACGGCGGCGTTCACCGTGTTCATCTATGGCCGGATGCTGGGATGCGCGGCCGAGATCGACGACCACCTGAATCGCGGCAAGAACATGGACACGCGCACCCCGCAAGCGGATATTCGTTTCGTGGCGTGATCGCGAGATAGCATCGGCCGCGAGCGGCTTTTCGCCAGCGAAGCCAGGAACGAGGGCCGAGAGCCCGACTACGATCGGAGGATTCGATGAACAAGACGATTGCGTCTCCCGTTGCCGGCCAGGCACCGCCGACCTCGGGGCGATTCTGGCCCGAAGGCTGGTGGCGGCTCATGGAAATTCGCATCGGCATCATTCCGTTGCCGGTGTTCATCGTGATGGGGGCGCTGATCGCCGGTTTTGTCGTAACCGGCAAGATCTCCTCCGAAATCTCCATGGCCATCGTGGTGTTCTCATTTTTTGGTTTTCTGTGCGCCGAGCTCGGCAAGCGCATTCCGGTGATCCGCAATATCGGCGCGGCGGCGATCTTCGCCACGTTCATTCCCTCAGCGCTGGTCTACTACAAAGTGCTGCCGGAGCCGATCGTCAAGATGACCACCGAATTCACGAAGGCATCGAACTTTCTGTACCTGTTCATCGCCTCGATCATCGTCGGCAGCATTCTCAGCATGAACCGCAAGGTGCTGATCAAGGGGTTCATCAAGATCTTCGTTCCGCTCGCCATCGGCTCGATTGCAGCGATGATCGTTGGGACGCTGGTCGGAACGGCGCTGGGGCTCGGAACCTACCACACGTTTTTCTTTATCGTGGTGCCCATCATGGCCGGTGGCGTCGGGGAAGGGGCCATCCCGCTGTCGGTCGGCTATGCCGAGATTCTCCATCGAGATCAGGGGGAGCTGTTCGCAACGGTCCTTCCACCGGTCATGCTGGGAAGCCTCACGGCAATCCTGCTGGCGGGGACTCTGAACTATGTCGGCAAGCAGTATCCGCAACTCACAGGGGAGGGCCGTCTGCAACCCGACGAGCACGACGAGATGGATCCGCAGCAGGAGGAAATCACGGGGCACATGGATGTCTCGCACATCGCGGCTGCCGGCGTGACTGCGGTAACGCTCTACGCCGTAGGAATTATGTGCCAGCGCCTGTTCGGATTGCCGGCGCCGGTGGCGATGCTCTTCATCGCCGTGATCATCAAACTGGGCCGCCTGGTATCACCGCAGCTGGAGCAGGGAGCGTTCGTCGTCTATAAATTCTTCTCGACGGCCGTAACGTATCCACTGCTTTTCGCGATCGGCGTGGCGCTCACGCCCTGGGACAAGCTGATGGCTGCGTTCACGCTGCCGACCCTCATCACGATCATCTCGACGGTCGCGACCCTGATGGCTACGGGATTTTTCGTCGGGCGCCTGCTCAACATGTATCCGATCGAAACGGCGATCATCAACGCGTGTCACAGCGGCCAGGGCGGAACGGGCGATGTGGCCATCCTCACTGCCGCAAACCGGATGCAGCTCATGCCGTTTGCGCAGATCGCCACCCGGATTGGCGGTGCCATCACCGTCACCGTGGTGTTGATTACGCTCGCGCGCATGAGTTGAGCGCGCCAATGAACCCGTCGATCATGCAACGGCGGCGGCGTGGATCCCGAGTTTGCGCCTTGCAGTTCAGCCATTTTTTCTTCGCGATGCTCGCGTGCTTCGCCATCAGCGCACAATCGACTGACGCGCTTGCGCAGCCGATCACCCGATTCCCAGCGAAGGGACAAGTACCCCCGGGCTATCCGGCGCAATACGCGGCGCTCATCGCCGCGGCCGAACAGGAAGGCCAGCTGGTCATCCATTCGACGACCGACATCAGCGTGGCCGCCCCGATCATCGACGATTTTCAGGCGCTCTATCCGCGCATCGAAGTCCGCTATCAGGACATGAACAGCAACGATCTCTACAACGTCTACCTTGGAGACCTGCTGGCCAGTCCGACAACCGCCGATGTCCTCTGGAGCTCTGCGATGGACTTGCAGTTCCGGTTGGCGAATGCGGGACAGGCCCAAGCCTACGACTCGCCGGAAAGTGCAGGGCTTCCGGCGTGGGCATTGTGGAAGAACGTCGCATTCGGTACGACGTTCGAACCGATCGTGATCATCTACAACAAGCGCCTGCTCGGCGCCGACGAGATTCCGCAGACACGCCCTGAACTTACGCGCTTGCTGACCGAAAAGCGGGCGCGATTCGCCGGCAAGGTCGTTACGTACAACATCGAACGGTCAGGCCTGGGATTTCTCCTGGCGACCCAGGATGAGCGCGCATCCAGTGAATTCCTGCCCCTGATCAAAGCGTTGGGCGGTGCCGGGGTGCAGCTCGTTCCGACGACCGAGGCGATCCTGACGCGCGTCAGTAAAGGAGAGAGCCTGATCGGCTATAACGCACTCGGCTCTTACGTTTCCATCGAGGCGAAAAAGGATCCGTCCGTCGGCTACGTGAACCCGCGCGACTATACCCTGGTTGTCACGCGCGTCATGTTGATCGGCAAGAAGGCGGCAAACCCCAACGCCGCGAAATTGTGGGTCGACTATCTGCTGTCCCGCCGCGGGCAGACGGTCCTGGCCAACGGCGCGAACCTTGTTTCGCTGCGCACCGACGTCGAGGGCGCCAATTCGGCCGCGGCGATGGCCAAGGTGCTTGGCCAAAGCGCGCGCCCGATTCCGCTGAGCGTCGACCTGCTCGCACCGTTTTCCGACCCGTCGAAACAGCAGGCGTTCTTGAAGCAATGGCAGCAGGCGATCGGGATCAGGCAGTAGGACCGAAGCCATACGATGGGGTTATCCGGTTCAACGCCGACCGAAGGACAACCCTGAGTCGGATGAAGCTTCGGAAGAGGGCTTAGGGCAGACAGAGCAGGTGTTAAGAGGGATTGTGTCGTGGCGGGGTGGCGACGGTAGCAGGGTAGCGTTTTCAAATGAACGCATCATCGATCGCTTCGTCGCCGCTGGCGCGAGTCTTCCCGTTCGTGCGCTGGTGGCCAATGGTGAACCGGTCCTCGCTCAAGGCGGACCTGGTCGCCGGGTTCACTGGATCGATCCTCGGCTTGCCGCAGGGTGTCGCGTTCGCGATCCTCGCGGGCCTGCCCCCGCAGTACGGGCTTTACGCCGCAATGATTCCACCGGCGCTCTCGGCGCTGTTCGGCTCGAGCTGGCACATGGTCGCGGGACCGACCAACGCGGTGGCGATACTGCTGTTCGCAAGCCTCGGTCACCTCGCCACGCCCGGAAGCGCGGACTACATCAGCCTTGTGCTCACGGTTACGTTTCTCACCGGCTTGTTCGAGCTGGTCATGGGCATTGCGAGGCTCGGTGCGCTGGTCAATTTCATCTCGCACACCGTTATCGTTGGGTTCAGTGCGGGCGCCGCGATTCTCATTGCAACCCAGCAGCTGAAAGCGTTCCTCGGGATCCCGATGGCGGCCGACGCATCGTTTGTCCAGACGCTGTACCAGGCAATGCTCCAGATCGGTCAGATCAATCCATGGGTAACCGGCGTGGGCCTGTTCACGATCGCGTCAGGGCTTCTTGCGAAGCGGTACCTGAAGCAGGTCCCCTTCATGATCACGGCGACCGTCGCCGGCAGCGTGTTCGCGCTCGTCCTCGACGCCATCTTCGGCGACGACGTCACCCGCATAGCGACTGTCGGCGCGCTGCCGGCTCAGCTACCGCCGCTATCCGTACCGAACCTGTCCATCGACGCGTTGACCAAGGCTGCGCCCACAGCGCTCGCGACGACGATTCTGGCGCTCACGCTGGGCATCAGCATCGGCCGCACACTCGGAATCCGGTCGGGACAACGTATCGACGCGAACCAGGAATTCATCGGTCAGGGCATCTCGAATCTACTCGGCGGGTTCTTCTCCTCATATCCATCGGCTGGATCGTTCAACCGCAGTGCAGCGAATTTTGAGGCAGGTGCCAGAACTCCGCTCGCTTCGGTTTTCTCGTCGATCTTCCTGGTCGGCATCGTGCTCGTCGTTGCGCCGCTAGCCGCCTACCTTCCTCTGGCGACCGTAGCGGGCATCCTGTTCATGATCGCCTACGGACTGGTCGACATCCGACGCATGGAGGCCATATTTCGCACGAGCCGGAGCGAAGCATCGGTCATGATCGTCACGCTGCTCGCCGCGCTGTTTCTCGGACTGCAGACCGCGATCTATGCCGGCGTTTTGCTTTCGTTGCTGTTGTTCCTGAACCAGGCGGCACGCCCGGGCATTCGCGACGTCAAGCCGGTGTTCCGCCGCGGTCACTTCCACTTCGACGCGGACACGGAGCTACCGGACTGCCCGCAACTCAAGATGCTCCGAATCAACGGATCGATCTTTTTTGGCGCAGTAGAGTACGTAGAAGACGCGTTTCATCGTGTGGACCGCGAGAACAGCCGGCAAAAGCGGCTGCTCATCGTCGCGAGCGGCATCAATATCGTCGACATCTCGGGCGCCGAGCTGTTGCTCCGAGAGGCGGAACGCCGTGCCGCGATGGGAGGCGGCCTGTACTACTGGTTCATGAAGGATGCGGTGTTCGCGTTGCTGCAGCAAGGAAATTATCTCAAGACGATCCGCGAGAATCGGATTTTCGCGCAAGGCGTCGATCCGATCGCGATCCTCTATCCGGAGCTCGACTCGGAGATCTGTCAAAATTGTCGCGCACGCATCTTCCCGCAATGCCATGTGGCGCTCCCCAACGGCGAGCCGCGTATCGATCAAGCCGGCAACGCCGCCGATGCGTCGCGGCGCAGTTGATGCGAGCATCTCTTTGCCGGGATCATGGCGATCCCAATGCTTCTTCGAAGGCACGCGTTCTGAATCGCCGGCGCTTCCTCACTGCCGCGGGCGCGATGTCTGCCGGCATACTGACCGGCTGCCAGATCTCGTTACGGGAAGGCATGTTCAACGCGTGCCACGCGGGCTTGCCCGACGAGCTCGCGCGCCATCCACTCGTCACCGATGCGTGGCAAGGCATCGATGCGCGTGACTTCTGGGACGTGCATTGTCACCTTTTCGGGAGTGGGGATTCTGGTCGCGGCCCGTGGGCGAGCAAGGCGATCACGAACCCGTCGCTCCCGCAGGACTTCCTGAAACGGCGCTTTTTCCTCAACGCCGGGTGCGCGATCGATTCACCGGGCCGGATCGACACCAGCGTGGTGAGCCGGCTCGTCGATCAGCTCGAGGCATTCCCGCCGGGCGCCAAGGTCATGCTGCTCGCGTTCGATTGGGTACGCGACGATCGAGGCGCACCCGACATGGAGGCGTCGACGTTTCAGGTACCCGATGACTATGCCGCCGAAGTCGCCGCGAGGCATCCGGCGCGCTTCGAATGGATCGCGTCGATCCATCCCCTGGCACCCGATGCACTGGACCGGCTCGACAAAGCCGTGGCGCACGGCGCACGCGCAGTGAAGTGGCTTCCGCAGGTTCATCGGATCGATCCGGCGTCGCCGCGCTGCGACGATTTCTATCGCAAACTCGTGGCGCTGCGGTTGCCGCTGCTGTCGCACGCGGGCGCCGAGCAGGCGCTCCGGAGCTCCGCCGAGCATCTCGGCAATCCGCTGCGGCTGCGGCGTCCGCTCGAACACGGCGTACGCGTGATCGTGGCGCACTGCGCATCGCTCGGCAGCGGCCGCGACCTCGATCGAGGCGACGCGGGGCCTGTCGTGGCTAATTTCGACCTCTTCGTCCGGCTGATGGACACGCCGTCGTATCAGGCGCTGCTGCTCGCGGACATCTCGGCGCTGACGCAGGCCAACCGGATGGGTGTCCTGCCGCGTGTGCTGCAGCGACAGGACTGGCATGCGCGACTCCTCGACGGCACGGACTATCCGCTGCCGGGAATCCCTCCGCTCATTTCCCTCGACGGCTTTGTCGAGCGCGGCATGCTCGACCCCGAGGCCGTCGCGCCGCTGCGCGCAATTCGCGAGCACAATGCGCTGCTGTTCGATTTCGTGCTGAAGCGGAGCCTGGCGTATCGCGGCTTCCGATTCGACTCGCGCGTCTTCGCGACTCGAACCCGTTTCACCGCGTCGACCTTAGGTCCCGATCTACGGGGGACCGCATGGTGCAAGAGGCCGATGAAGCAGGCGCCTGATGGTGGCTTTTGCGCCAGCGTGCTACGCTTTATATCGTCACCGCGTTGGTTGGGGACGCGGCGGCGAAATCGATCCTCTGCGCGGCCTCTGTCATGCCCAATGACGCCCGACCCTCACTCGCAACGCTGACCTCGCATTTCCCGCTGCGCAGGACGCTGGCGTGGGTCGCCGGGGTCATTCTCGCCTTCGCCGCCATCGGTTTCCTCGCGCTGCCGCTGCTGCTCAGGCCGCTCCTCGAGGATCGATTGTCGACCGCGCTGGCGCGCAAGGTCTCGGTCGAGGGATTGAAGATCAATCTGTTCGCGGTTTCGGCGACGTTGAGCAACGTCTCCGTGGGCGAGCGCGGCGAAGGCGCGCCGATGCTCACGATTGGCGAGGTCTACGTCAACGGCGAGATGGCGTCGCTACTGCGCTGGGCGCCGGTCGTCAGCGCGCTCAGGGTCACGCGCCCGGCGCTGCGCCTGGTGCGCAACCCCGATAAAACCTACAACGTTTCCGACCTGATCGAGCAGGCGCTTGCAGGCCCTCCCGGGCCGCCGCCGCGCTTCTCGGTCAGCAATATTCAGATCGTCGACGGCCGTATCGACTTCGACGACCGACCCGAGCGGCAACGTCACGAGGTCACCGCGCTCGAGCTCGGCATTCCCTTCCTGTCCAGCCTTCCAACGCAGACGGAAATCAAGGTCGCGCCGACATTCTCGGCGATCGTCAATGGGCGGCCCGTCGCGATTACGGGGGAGACGCGCCCGTTCAAGGACACGCACGAAACGGCCCTGCATTGGGACCTTGCCGGCTTGTCTCTGCCGCGATATCTGGCTTACGTTCCGGTGGCGCTGCCGGTGCAGGTGGCGGATGGCAAACTCGACGCAAAGCTCGACCTGAGCTTCATCGGCCGCGGATCCGATCCACCGCAGTTGACGCTCGCCGGCAGCGGCCGTCTGCTGGATCTCGTTGTGAACGAACGCTCCGCCAAACCGTTGCTGCGCGTGCCCTCGCTTGATGTCGCGATCGACCGCCTCGACCTCATCAACGGCAATGCCGAGCTACGCTCGATCGCGGTCGAGGGCCCGCAGCTCGAGGTTCGCCGCGCGAGTGGCGGCGAGGTCAACCTCGCGTCGCTGCTGCCACCCGACTCTCCTTCGTCGACCGGTAGCACTCCGTCCCGGTTCCACATTGCAAGCATCGCGCTCAACCGTGGCACCGTTCATGTTACCGACGAAGCGGTGGCCCCTGCATTGGCAGCGACGTTGAGCGAGATGAAGGTCGAAATCACGAATCTCGGCAATGCAGCCGACCAGAAGTCGGCAGTCACGATCGCCTTTGTGACGGACCAGGGCGAGCGCATCGGGCATCGCGGAACACTCGGGCTGAAACCACTCTCGGCGGACGGACGGCTGGAAGTCACCGGAGCCAAGCTGCGGCGCCTGCTGCCTTACTACGGGAGCGCGCTCAATCTCGCGGTCGACGACGGTACGATCGATCTGGCAACCGACGTGCATCTCGCCGGGGCGACGCCAAGCCTCACGCTGACGAATCTCGACGCGACGATGCGCGACCTGAAGATGCGGCTGCCCGACGAGAAGGAACTGCTCTGGCGCGTGCCCGTGCTCGCTGTTCGAGGGGGGTCCGTGGATCCGGTGAAGCACGCGATCCGATTCGACGTCGTGGAAGGGCGCGGCGCGGCAGCCGTTATCCGCCGTGATGCCGAGGGGCGATTCAACTTCGCACGGCTAGTTCGTACCCCGGCTGGAGGGGCCGCAGCGAAGAACGACACGGAAACGTGGCGCGTCGAAGCGCGCAAGGTAGCCCTCGACGATTTCTCGGCAGCCCTCAGCGACGAAACCGTCACGCCTCCGGCGCACATCGGCCTCGCGCGCGTTTCGGTCGCTGGCGAGAACTGGTCGAACGCGGCAAACGCAAAAGGGCATGCAAAGCTGCAGGCGGTGGTCGGCAAGCGCGGCTCGCTCACGCTCTCCGGACCCATGGCGACCGCACCGTTTGCCGCAACGTTCAATGTTGTCGCCAGGGATATCGATCTGGTTCCCTTTCAGCCGTACATCACACAGGCTGCGCGCGTGGTGACGACAGCGGGTATTGCTTCGGTGCGTGGCAGCGTCGACGTCGCAACCGGCGCTCCGCTTCGCGCGGGATTCAAGGGCGATGTCGGACTTGCCGACGTCGCGGTCCTCGACGAAGCCAACGCGACCGATCTGCTCAAGTGGAAGACCCTGTCGCTCGCAAGCGTCGACGCACGGCTCGAGCCGCTTGCGGTCAGCATCGGCGATATCGCATTGGATGAGTTCTTCACGCGGTTGATCCTGAACGAGAGCGGCGAATTCAACCTGCAGCAGCTCGCGCGCGCACGGGCTCCGGCGACTGCGCCACCAACGCCGACCGGGGCGCCCAAGACCGTCGAGCTGGCCACTCCGCCCGGTACCGCCACAACCTGGCTCAAGCTCGGCAAGGCAACGCTCAACAACGGCAACATCGACTTCACCGATCATTTCATTCGCCCCAATTACTCGGCGAATCTGACCGGCGTGACGGGCAGCCTTTCGTCGCTCGCCTTCGACCAGCCGGCCGACGTGGAGCTGCGAGCCAAGGTGCAGGACAGCGCGCCGGTGACGATCCAGGGGCGCATCAATCCGCTGGCGAGCGATCTGTTTCTCGACTTGAAAGCGGAAGCCACCGACGTCGAGCTGCCCCCGCTGACACCGTATTCCGGCAAGTACGTCGGCTACGGCATCGAGAAGGGCAAGCTGTCGATGAAACTGCATTACCTCGTCGACAATCGCAAGCTGACCGCCGAGAACAGCATCATCCTCGATCAGCTCACCTTCGGTGACAAGGTCGAGAGTCCCGACGCAACCAAGCTTCCGGTCCGACTCGCAGTGGCGCTGCTGAAGGACCGCAACGGGGTCATCGCCTTCGACCTGCCGATCAGTGGATCCCTCGACGACCCTCAGTTTTCGGTCGGCGGCATCGTGCTCCGCGCCATCGTGGGGCTGCTCGTGAAGATCGTGACCTCACCTTTCGCACTGCTGGGGTCGCTCGCAGGCCACAGTGAAGAATTGGCCTATATCGAGTTTGCGCCGGGTTCCGCCGCGCTCGATGCGGCGGGCGAGGGGAAGGTCGACTCGATTGCGAAGGCGCTCGTCGATCGTCCCGGGCTCAAGCTCGACATTGCCGGGCGGGTCGACCCCGCCACCGATCGTGACGGACTGAGGCGCGCCGCCCTCGACCGCAAGATTCGCATGCAGAAGTTCAACGATCTGGTCAAGGCCGGCGAGCCGCCTGCATCGCCGGACGCGCTGCAAATCACCTCTTCCGAATACGCCCCGCTGCTCGCTCGCGTTTATGGAGCTGCCGACTTCCCGAAGCCGCGCAACGCGATCGGCATCGCCAAAGATTTGCCGCGTGAGGAGATGGAGGCTCTGATCCTGACGAACACGGCGGTGAACGAGGAGGACTTGCACCTGCTTGCCGAGCATCGTGCGCAGATCGTCCACGACCGCCTTGTCACTGCGGCACACGTTCCTGCCGAGCGGGTGTTCGTCGTGGCCCCGCACCTTGACGCCGAAGGAATCAAGGACAAGGGTAAAGCGACTCGTGTCGACTTTGCTTTGCGCTGACGAGACGCTCGCACCGCACCAACGCCATGAAGGCGACGCATCGAGGGGCAAAAAGTTGTAGGCTTCCACTTGTAGGGTTCTTGTGGGCTTACAATGCATGCTGGTAGTTACCCCATCAACGCGTCGACGGACCTAGGCAGGCATCGATCATGCCTTGTCCATCCCTCAGAGCGTTAGCTGGAGGGAGGTGACATGGACTTTTCAGCGCGGGAGCAATGTGGAGGAGCCAACGCGCCTGTTAGACAAGGGGCCTCGCGCACGGATGCGGCGGGACGTGACATCGGTTAACGAATCGAGGAGCACGAAATGGCCATCAATCTTCTGGATGCACTCTCGAACAGCATAGGCACGCAGCTTTCCAACCAGGGCTCGCGATTGTTCGGCGAATCGGCCACGGGCACACAGTCGGCCGTGAGCGCGATGCTGCCGGCGATTCTTGGCGGCGTGATGAAGCAGGGCTCGACGGCCGACGGCGCGGCGGGACTCATGAAACTGCTGAGCGGACCGACGGTCGATGCTGGTCTGACGAGCAACATCGGCAGCGTATTGGGTGGAGGCGCCGGCACCAACGCGCTCATGACTGCCGGTGGCAACATGCTCAAGGGATTGTTCGGAGACAACGCAAGCAACCTGGCGAGCACCGTCAGTTCGATGGCGGGCATCAAGTCGAGCTCGGCGATCAACCTGCTTTCGCTCGCGGTGCCAATGGTGCTGAGTTTCCTTAAGAACCACGTCATGCAGAATGGCTTGAACGCAGGTGGTCTGATGAGTCTGCTGGCCGGACAATCCAGCTTCCTGCAGGGCAAGCTCGACAGTCGCGTCGCGCAAGCCGCCGGTTTCGGCGACGCCGGTAGCTTCCTGTCGAGCGTGGCATCGAAAGCCACCGGCGCCGCCGCGGCGGCGGGCGCATCCGCGTCCGCCGTAGCTGGTAGCGTCGCGAGCAAGGCCGGAGGCATGGCGTCCGACGCGGCGCATGCCGCAAGCGGGGCAGCCAAGACGGTCGGGCGTGCCGCAGGCGACGTCGCGGCCCAGGCAGCCGACAGCGCCCGCGATGCCGGGACGGGCATGGGCAAGATGCTTCCGTGGATCATCGGTCTGGTCGTGCTGGCGGTGCTGTTCTTCATGTTCCGCGGCTGCGGCCAGCAGGCCCAGCAGAAGGCGGGCGAAGCGACGAAGGCCGTCGGTAGCGCGGTCAAGTCGTTGTCGCTGCCCGGTGGTGTGGCGCTGAATGTGCCCCCCGGCGGGTTTATCGACAACATTTATCTGTTCCTCAGCAACAAGGACGGCGGCGTCGGCACGGGCTACGCGCTCGATGCCGTGACCTTCGAGACGGGCTCGGCTACGTTGACCGCGACATCGAATCAGCAACTCGATGATCTCGCCGCGGTATTGAAGACGTTTCCGACGGCGACGGTCAGCGTCAACGGGTACACGGACAATACGGGTGATGCGGCCGCGAACACGACGCTGTCCACGCAGCGCGCGGAGGCGGTGAAGAGCGCGCTCGTGAGCAAGGGCGTCGCCGCGGAACGCGTCGCCGCCGCTGGGTTCGGCCCCGACAAGCCCATTGCGTCGAACGACACCGAAGAGGGCAAGGCAAAGAATCGTCGGGTGGAGATCGTCGTTACGAAACGCTGATCGGATACCGTCCGGTAGCTGGAAATGGCCCGCTCGATGATCGGGCCATTCTTCAATGCTGACGTCCCTCTCCAGGGATAAGGTCGAGCGTGACGCTTGGGAGATCACCTGTGAACTGGATGTTCGTTCCGTACGCGCTCGCGCACCTCGCGCGTGCTCTTGTCGCGGCCACACTTTTGGGAAGCATCGCCTGCCCCGGCGCTGTTGCGCAAGGAGTGGCGGGAAAGACGCAAGGCAGCGAATCGGCGGCGGCGCCTGCCGGGCAGCCGCGCCAGCTCACGATCGCCAACAAGCCGTGGACCGGCGACTTCGACAAGATGCTGGAGCGGCGGATGATCCGCGTCTACGCACCGTTCTCCCGCTCGCTCTACTTCAGCGACAAGGGTCGCGAGCGTGGCATCGCCGTCGAGCTCGTGCGCGACTGGGAGCGCTACCTCAACATCAAGTACGCCAAGCAACTGGGCAAGCGCCCGCTGACGATCTACATCGCGCCGGCGACGCGCGACAAGCTGCTGCCGTATCTCGGCGAGGGCCTGGCCGACGTCGTCGATCGGCAACCTGACCGTCACCGACGAACGCCTGAAGCAACGTCGACTTCGTGCCGGGCGACGAAGGCCGCAGGACCATCAGCGAAGTCGTCGTCACCGGACCGAAGTCGCCGGAGCTCAAGACGCTCGACGACCTCTCGGGCAAGACGGTGCACGTGCGCAAGGCGTCGAGCTACTACGAGAGCCTGCAGACGCTCAACGAGCGCTTCAAGCGCGACGGCAAGCCGCCAGGTCGAACTCGTGCTCGTGCCCGACGCGCTCGAGGACGAGGACATGATGGAGATGCTCAACGCCGGCTGATCGAGTTGATGGTGGTCGACGACTGGAAGGCGCGCATGTGGGCGCAGGTGCTGCCCAAGGTCAAGGTGCGCACCGACCTGGTGCTGCGCGCCGACGCCAAGACCGGCTGGGCGATCCGCAAGGACAGCCCCAAGCTCGCCGCCGAGATCGACGACTTCTTCCGCAACTGGGCGATGAAGCAGGGCGTGGCCGACTACCGCATGAACGCAGCTACATGAAGCGGGTCAAGGAGCTCAAGGACCCGACCGCCAGCGCCGAGTGGAAGCGCTTCAAGGAGACGCTGGCGATCTTCGAGAAGTACGGCAACCAAGTACGGCTTCGACCCGCTGATGCTCGCGGCGCAGGGCTACCAGGAGTCGCAGCTCAACCAGAATGCGAAGAGCCACGTCGGCGCGATCGGCGTGATGCAGATCATGCCGGCGACCGGCGCGCGAGCTGAAGGTCGGCGACATCCACATCGACCGAGCCGAACATCCACGCCGGCGCCAAGTACATGGACCAGCTGATGACCAAGTACTTCCCCGATGCGCAAGTTCAGCGAGGGCAACCGGCCGCTGTTCGCGTTCGCCAGCTACAACTGCGGCCCGGGCAACGTCGCCAAGGCGCGCAAGGAAGCGGAGAAGCGCGGCCTCGACCCGGACAAGTGGTTCAACAACGTCGAGATCGTGGTGGCCGAGAAGATCGGCACCGAGACGACGACCTACGTGCGCAACATCTACAAGTACTACGTCGCGTACAAGCTGACGCTCGAGGCACAGGCAGAAGCTGAGAAGGCGCGCCTCCAGGTCGCGCCCAAGGCGCGCTGATCGGGGAGAGAATCACGAATCAAGGAGTGACCCATGGCCAACCGACAAATTCAATCCTGCATCGAGGCGTGCGATATCTGCGCCGATGCTTGCGACCGTTGCGCGAGCGCGTGCCTGCAGGAGGATGACGTCAAGATGATGGCGGAGTGCGTTCGCCTCGACATGGACTGCGCCGCGATTTGCAGAATGGCAGCCGCGTACATGGCGCGCGATAGCCGGTTTACAGGCGACCTTTGCAGCTTATGCGCGAATGTATGCGACGCTTGCGCCGCGGAGTGAGCGCGGCATTCGGAACCGCACTGTCAGGAATGTGCGCAAGCCTGCAGCCGGTGCGCGGCGGAGTGCCGACGGATGGCGCTTGAACTCAGGGCGGCATGATCTGCCCTGGAACTGTTCGGACGCTCGGCGCGGTATCTGGGTTCTGACCCGACATCGTTGGATGTCTCAAGTCCTGCACTCTCCTAATAGGACATGTACTGCCTCATGTCATTTTCCTGACCGACGCGTTCCATTGCGTTTAGATCGGCGAATTTTTTCTGTGCGGCGAACTTGCGAAGGGCGGCCTTTTCTTCGGCGGTCATCTGCGCATATTTCGCTTGTGCCGCACTGCGCTGCGCCTTTGCTTCGACGCTATCGGCCGCGGTCACCGGCGCCATGCCGTTGTCCTGAGCTACGAGTTCCATTGCATTCAAGTCCACGAGCTTCTTCTCGCGCATGGAGCGCGACACCCCCGCCTTTTGCTCGGGCGTCATCGTTGCCCATTTTGCCTTTGCTGCATCGCGCTCGGCCTTGGCTTTCGCCGTTTCCTCGGCAGTCAATGGTTTCATCAGCATCTGACCCCATGGATCGGTCAAATCAGCGAGCGCCGAGCCGGCGCCTGCCGTGAGCGTAGCAGCGCAGAATGCCAAAACGAGATTCTTCATCTTGAGCCTCCAAACAGATAACGCTACTTTTGTTCGAGCGCGTGTCAGAGTCAAAAGTTCATTGATGTTCAGACCCCGAAGGAGCGCCTTCCGGACGGGGCAGATCGATCCCGATCGACTGGGCAGGCCCCACTAGCGGACTGTCGCACCCGCGTCCACAGGCTGTCGCGGCATCAGGTCAGGTGTGTGTCCGCACACTCGCCATCCGTGTCATTCGACACGGACACAATCCCAATGCCATCGGACGCGAGAACCGTCAATTTCGGAAAGTGCGGGCACAGGAAAGCAAGCGGCTGCCTGTGCCTCAACACGGAGCTCGCGCCGTGGTGCTCTGCGAACGACGTCGCCCAAGCGTACGCTGCCGATCGAGCGCGAGTGCGCGTTGCCCGCCAGTGGGCCCACGGTGTCGCGGGTCTGAGTCAGGCCGATCCCACAGCCAAGCCGCTTTTGCCTTAGACTCCCGGCTGGGATTCTCCGCCTGGGCCGGGATTTGACGCCACATACTGTTCTGGACACGATTGCGTGTCCGGATTGCGACCTGCAGCAGTCCATCCCGCCGCTTCCACCCGGCGGTAGCGCCCGCTGCGCGCGGTGCCGTGTCACGCTTGCTCGAAATCCCGTCGATCCGATCCTGCGCCCGCTGGCGCTCACCATCGCCGCGGCGATCGTGTATATCGTCGCCAACACGATCGCCGCTCATGGGACTGTCCGCGGTCGGGCGGGAGGCAACGACCTCGATCCTCGGTGGCGCCATGGAGATGTGGTCACAGGGCAGTACGATTACCGCTGCGGCAGTCGCGTTCTGCGCGGTGATCGCGCCTGGAACCTTCATCGCGTTCATGCTTGTCGTGCTGCTGGCTGCATTGCGTCCACCGGCGCCGCGCTGGGTCGGTCAAATGTTGCGCATCGCGACCTTCGTCGAACCCTGGTCGATGAGCGAGGTGATGCTGCTCGGTATTCTCGTCGCGCTCATCAAGATCGCGCAGCTCGCCACCGTGATTCCCGGCATCGGCATGTACGCCGTTGGGCTTGCTCGTCGTGCTGCTCGCCGCGATCGCATCGACTTTCGATCCGCACGTGATCTGGACGCGTGTCGTCTGGGCCGACGGCACGATCCCGACGCCGGTTCCCGCGACGCACATTCGCGCGAGCGCGACGCCATGACGGCCGCTGCACTCGGCGCCGCGCATTCCGGACTCGCCTCCTGCACAACGTGCGGCCTGCTGTCGCGTCCTGCCGACCATGGCCAGCCGGAACATTGTCCCCGCTGCGGCGCAACGCTGTCGGCGCGCCACCATTTCTCGATCCAGACCACATGGGCGCTGGTGATCGCCGCCGCGATCCTGTACATCCCGGCCAACGCACTGCCGGTGCTCACCACGACGACGCTCGGCTCGTCGGAGTCGGATACGATCATCAGTGGCGTCGTCTACCTTTACCAATCGGGGTCGTGGCCGCTGGCGCTGATCGTGCTGATTGCAAGCGTGATGATCCCGCTGGGCAAGCTGGTCGCGCTCGGTTATCTGCTCATCACCGTGCAGCGCGGCTCGGCCCAGCAACAATCATGACCGCACCCGCTTGTATCGCCTGGTCGAATTCATCGGACGCTGGTCGATGCTCGACGTATTCGTCGACGCATTCATCGTCGCGCTCGTCCAGCTTCAGCCGCTGATGTCGGTAGAGCCGGGCCCCGGGGTCGTCTACTTCATGGCCGTGGTCGTGCTGACGATGCTCGCAGCGCACATCCTTCGATCCGCGCCTCATCTGGGACCAGGGAAGGCGGGTACGGAGCCCACATGGCTGAGCCTGTCGAAGGCGGCGAGCTCCCGCAAGCGACGGTCGTCGCGCCGAAGCGCAATCGATTGTCGATCGTCTGGATCATTCCGATCCTCGCCGCGCTCGTTGCGATCGGCATCGCTGTCCAGCGCATCCGCAGCGAGGGTCCGACCATCACGATCGTCTTTCGCGCCGCCGAAGGCATCGAGGCCGGCAAGACGCTCATCAAGTACAAGGACGTGAACATCGGCCAGGTGACGGCCGTGCACCTCACCGACGACTACACGAAGGTCGAGGTCACGGCCAAGATCGCCAAGCGCGCAGCAGGGTCTGATGGTGCGACGACGCGAAGTTCTGGATCGTGCGGCCGAGTGTCAGCCTGAGCGGGATTTCCGGGCTGAGCACGCTGCTGTCCGGCAACTACATCGGCTTCGAAGCCGGTACGTCGGACAGCGAAGAGCGCGTACTTCGTCGGACTCGACGTAGCGCCCTTCGTCGCGAGCCGCCCGGGCGCACAGTTCATCCTGAAGGCTAGCGACCTGGGTTCGCTGGGGATAGGGTCGCCGATTTATTACCGACGGCTGCCGGTGGGCCAGGTGACTTCGTACGAGCTGGACGCGGATGGCAAGATCGGTCGAGATCAAGGTTTTCGTCAACGCACCTTACGACCGTTTCGTGAGCCCCAGCACACGCTTCTGGAACGCTAGCGGAGTCGACGTCACGCTCGACGCCAACGGCTTCAACGTCCGCACCGAGTCGCTCGTCGCACTGCTGGTCGGCGGGCTGGCCTTCGACGCTCCGCCATTCATGCCCGATTCGTCGCGCGCGCCGCCCGAATACGGTGTTCGCGCTCTACAGCGATCGCGCCAGCGCGATGAAGGCGCCCGATGCGATCTCCCGCCACTACGTGCTGCACTTCAACGAGTCGTTGCGCGGCCTGTCCGTCGGTGCGCCGGTGACCTTCCTCGGCCTTCCTGCAGGCGAAGTCACCGATGTCGGCCTCGATTTCGACGCGACGACGACCAACATCCGTCCACGCGTGACGATCACGTTCTATCCCGAGCGCCTGCTCGCGTACGCGGATTCCAAACAAGCCCCGGCACTACACGAGCTGTTGGTGCAAAACGAGAAGCGCCGGGGCGTGTTCGTGCAGCGGCTCATCGAGCAGCGCGGACTGCGCGCGCAGTTGCGAAGCGGCAGCCTGCTGACTGGGCAGCTGTATGTAGCCTTCGACTATTTCCCGAAGGCGGCGAAGGTGAAGCTCAACTGGACCGCGAGGTGCTGGAGCTGCCGGTGGTTTCCAGCACCCTCGTCGAGCTCGAGGCCAAGCTCGGGAGCATCCTCGACAAGGTCGACAAGCTGCCGCATCGATGCCATCGGCGCCGGCGTGAAGAAGGACCTGGACTCGCTGGACGCGACGCTGGTCGATGCGAAGAAGCTCATCAACAACGTCGATACCGAGCTCGTGCCGTCGCTGAAGACCGACCTCGAGTCGCTGCAGCGCACGCTCGCCGGCGTCGAGCGGGCGATTGACAATGCCGATGCCACCCTGCTCGCGCCAAACGCGCCGGCGCAGCAGGAGCTGCGCGATGCGCTGACGGAGTTCACGCGCGCCGCACGCAGCCTGCGCGTGCTGCTCGACTACCTCGAGCGGCATCCCGAGTCGCCGATACGCGGCAAGGTCGAAGCAACGAGCGGAGGAAAATGATGCGCCAGCTTGCCATCGTCGCGATCATCGGTGCAACGGCAGCGCTCGCGGCGGGGTGCGGAAGTTCGCCGCCGGCGCGTTTCTACACGCTGAGCGCCAACGCGACGCCGGCAACATCGAACTCGACCCTGTTCATCGCCGTGGGTCCGGTCACGGTGCCGTCGGTTGTCGATCGTCCGGAGTTCGTCGTCAGCACCGGCCCCAACGAACTGAGGGTTGATGAATTCAACCGGTGGGCAGGGCCGCTGCAGGATAATCTGTCGCGTGCCATCGCCGAGAACCTCGTGGCGATCCTGGGTACGCCGCGCGTCATCCTGTTCCCGCAGGCACTCGCGACGGATCCCGAATATCGCGTCGCGGTGGAGGTCCGCAGCTTCGAATCAACATTGGGCAATGCGGCTTCGATCGATGCCGTATGGACGATCCGCCGCGCCCGTGACGGGAAAAGCCAGACCGGGCGCACGTCGGCGCGCGAGAAGGTCGCGGACAACAGCTACGAGGCGCTCGCTGCCGCGCACAGCCGCGGGGTGGCGCGCTTGAGTCAGGACATCGCCGAAGCCATCGTGACGATGCAGCGCAGCGCCTCGTAGGCAGAGCGGGTCACCGGGCAGGATCCCCGCTGCGACGGAGGGCGCGTCGCATTAGGGAATCATTCCGCATTCGAACATCTTGTTGACGATGGGTGCCGAGATCTTGTTAAAGAATGCGGTGCGCATCTGAGGATCGTTACGCAGCATCTGGACGGCGCGCTGTTCCATCTCCGACTTCGGCTGCGCCTTGCCTTGCGCCTTCTCCTGCCACAGCTGCTCGCAGGACGAGGTCTGGTATTTCTGGATCACCTTGTTGGCGACGGCATCCATGACAGGAAACTGCGCGTAGGCGACTCCCGCGGCTACCAGGGCCGATACACCGATCACGAGCCAGCGACGTTGAACCATTTGAGCTCCTTGAGTTGATTCGCGGCACGGAAGACCACGCCGCAGGGACGCCGGGCATTCCGGCCCGGACTAAAGTCTTGCTTGTCGCTATTCGCTCATCGGGCTATTGCGCTGCGCCGTCCGCAGGTTTTGGATATGCGCGGGCCACAGCCGCGACAGGTCGATGGGAGCAGCGCGGTGCACCGCCATTCTAGCGGCGCGGGAGGGATCGCGGAAGGGATCGGCCGCATCACGAGGCGAGACAGCGAGCCGGACTCCAGCCGTATAACCATTCGACGGCATCGTAATAGCGCTGCGGCGTGCGGTCCTTCCACAGATCGTTGCGCACCAGCCGCTCGACGCCCCTGGCGTGGTAGATGCGTCCCATTTCGCGCGCCATCAGCAGCACGCGTGCGGTGCGCGTGACGCGCGAGCGTTCGTAGCGCTGAAACGCTGCGGCTATATCGCCGCCGCTTCCGCGCACCGCCTCGCCGAGCGTGACGGCATCTTCCAGTGCCATGCATGCGCCCTGGGCCAGGTATTGCAGCATTGGGTGCGCGGCGTCGCCGAGCAACGTGACCGGTCCGAAGGACCAGCGTGCAATCGGATCACGGTCGGCCGTCGCCCAGCGCTTCCAGCTCTTCGGCAGCGACAGCAGCTGGCGAGCGCGCGGCACGATGCCTTCGAAATACGACTGCACCTCCGCCGGCGAGCCGTCGGTCACGCCCCACGTCTCCTCATGCCGGCTGTGAAAAGTGACCACGACGTTGTACTGCTCGCCACCGCGCAAGGGATAGTGCACGAGGTGGCAATCCGGCCCGCTCCACACGACGGGCGCGTTGAACTTGAGATCTTCCGGAAAATCCGCGGCGTCTACGACCGCGCGATAGACGACGTGTCCGGAGACGCGGGCCTCGTCACCCACGAACCGTTGCCGCACGATCGACTTGCCGCCGTCGCATCCGATCAGCGCGTCGCCCTCGAAGCGTCGACCACCCTGATCCGTGACGACGACCTTGCCGTCGGCTGAATCAACGCGCGTTACCCGCGTGCCGGTGTCGAAGGACACGCCCGCCGCCTCACGCACGCCTTCGAGCAGCGACAAATGCACGTCAGCGCGATGAATGACGGCATAGGGATTGCCGAAGCGGATCCGGAATTCGTCGCCGAGTGGAAGGTCTGCGACCGTGCTGCCATCGAGCGCATCGAGCATCAGCAGGCGATCGGTATAGACCGCGCGCGATCGAGCGCGCTCACCGACGCCAAGCGCGTCGAACGCGGCGAAAGCATTGGGACCGAGCTGGATGCCTGCCCCGATCTCGCCGACTTCCTGGGATTGCTCGAGCACCCGGACGCGCAAGCCCTGTCGCGCCAACGCCAGCGCGACAGCAAGCCCACCGATGCCACCGCCGACAACCAGGACCTGCCCGGCATCGCGCGCAGCCGACGCACCGCTCAACATGGCGAGGGCCTGTGCTCGAGCGAGGCGACAAGCGCGGGCAGGGCGTGCGCGCAGCCCGCCTCGACTTTCAGCGCGAACATCGCGTCGGCACGCGTGCGGCCTAGATTCACGGCAGCGATCGGCTTTTTCAGGTCTCGCGCACGCTCGCAGAAGCGATAGCCCGAGTACGCCATCAGCGACGTCCCGACGACGAGCACAGCGTCGGCGCGGTCGAGCGCGTTGAAGGCGAGAGCGACGCGATCGCGCGGCACGCTCTCGCCGAAGAAGACCACCGTCGGCTTGAGTGTGCCTGCGCACCGCGGGCAGTTCGGCACGCGAAAATCGTCATGAGCCAGGCCGTCCACATCCGCATCGCCGTCGGGCGCGTAGCCTGCGACAGCAACGGCAAAGGCGGGATTGCGTTCGACGAGCAGCTGCTGCATCGCGTCGCGGGATTGCTCACCACCGCAGTCGAGGCAGGCAACGCGCCCGAGATCGCCGTGCAACTCGATGACCTGTACATGACCCGCCCGCTGATGCAGCCCGTCGACGTTCTGCGTGACCAGAAGCTCGACCCTACCCAAGGCTTCCAGGCGTGCCAGCGCGCGATGCCCGGCATTCGGCGACGCCGCTCGCACCCGTGGCCAGCCAAGCATGCTGCGCATCCAATAGCGTTTGCGCATGCGCTCCTGCCGTCGGAAATCGTCGAACAGCACCGGCGGAGAACGCTTCCACGCGCCGGCCGTATCGCGATAGTCGGGGATTCCGGACTCGGTGCTCATACCCGCACCGGAGAGCACGAACAGTCGCCGGTGCGGCCGCACGAAATCGCGGAGCTCGGCAGTACCGGCTGCGATGCGCGTCGCGATGCAGGTAACTGCCTCGGTGTCTATTTGCCCGGGTCCTTTTGGTCCGGAAACTTGTCGAACTCGACGTTGTACAAGGCGCCGTTGATTTTCTCGACGCGGCGGATGTAGACGGTCTGCACGATGTCGCGCGTTTCCGGGTCGATCATGATCGGTCCGCGCGGGCTCATGAGCTTCATGCCCTTGAAGCGCCGCCGAGCAGCTTGTCGGGATCGATCGAGCCCTGCGTCTTCTTCAGCGCCTCGGCGATCGCCGCCATGCCGTCGTAGCCGGCGGCGGCCATGAAGTTCGGGCGCAGGCTGCGTGCCGTTGGTCTCGACGTACGCCTTGATGAACGCCTTGTTCTCCGGCGAGTCGTGCGCGGCCGAGTAGTGGAAGCTGGTGATGATGCCCAGCGTCGGCTCGCCCATCGCCTCGCAGCACGCCGTCGTCGGTCAGGTCGCCGGTGGCGATGATCTTGATGCCCGCCTGCTTGAGTCCGCGCTCCTCGTAGCCCTTGATGAAGGCGATGGTCTGGCTGCCGGGCGGGAGGAACACGAATATCGCCTCGGGCTTGGCGTCCTTGATCCGCTGGAGGAACGGCGCGAAGTCGGGATTGGCCAGCGGCGTGCGCACGCTGTCGACGATCTCGCCGCCGGCCGCCTTGAACGCCTTGACGAACGCAGTCTCGGCGTCGATGCCCGGTCCGTAGTCGGAGACCAGCGTGAACACGCGCTTGATGCCGTTCTTCGCCGCCCACTGCGCGATCGGCTGCGTGTCCTGCGGCAGCGTGTGCGAGACGCGCACGATGTACGGCGAGCGCGTCGTGATGACCGACGTGGCCGCGTTCATGATCACCATCGGCTTCTTGCGCCTCGGTGGCGACGGGCGCCACCGCCAGCGCGTTCGGCGTCAGCCCGAAGCCGGCGAGGATGTCGACGTTGTCGCGCGTCACCAGCTCCTGCGCGAGGCGCTTGGCGACGTCCGGCGCGGCGCCGGTCGTGTCCTTGACGATGAGCTCGATCTTCTTGCCACCGAAGACATCGCCGTTCTGCTTGAGATACGTCTTCATGCCGGCGAGGATCTGCGCCCCGTAGTCGGCGAAGGGACCGGAGAACTCGGCGACGACGCCGATCTTGACCGTACCCTGAGCAAACGATGTTCCCGTCGCGAGCGCTAGTAGCGCTCCCACAAGAATTGTTGCCAGGGCCCGTCGTGTTGCCTGCATGGTGTTTGCCTCCTGGGTAGCTTCGTACGCGCTGCCGGATCAAAGGTTCAGGCCGCGGTTGCTGGAGCCTCTTCGCGCCACAGCCCCAGCGCTTTTTGCACCGGCCGATCGGAATAGCTGAAAAGGACCGCGTCGCTCTCGGCATGGTGGGACGCGCGGCACCACGACGGCACCACGAACACGTCGTGCGCCTGCCACTCGAAGGTGCTGTCGCCGACGATGCTGCGCCCGCGCCCTTCGACGATACAGTACACGGTGCCGTCGGTTGCACGATAGGGCGCGCCTTCGAACCCGGCAGGCATCCATTGCAGGAACGCGCCGATAGTGGGCATCGGATAGCCGCCGCTCGCGGGATTCGTGTATTGGAGCTTGATGCCGTGGCAGGGATGTGGCGTCGCCTCCCGGCGAAGCTGCGTAAGCGCCTCGCGGCTGCGTGTGTAAGGGTAGCTGAAGATGGGCGTGGTCCTCGAGGTCACGGCGTAGTCGAGGGGGAGCATGTTCGCGCCGAAGCGCGCCAGCGCATCGCCTTCGGGCCTCGTGACTGGCTGCACCTCCTGCGGGTAGCGCTCGGCGAATCCAGCGTCGAAGAATGCCACGATTGGAATGTCCAGGCCGTCGAGCCAGATCACCGGATCGCTGCCAGGGTTGCCGTGATCGTGAAAGGTCCACGACGGCGTGATGATGAAGTCGCCCGGATGCATGGTGACGCGCTCGCCGTCTACCGCCGTGTACGCTCCTTCGCCTTCGACCACGAAACGCAGCGCCGACTGCGTGTGGCGATGGCTTGGCGCGATTTCCCCCGGCATGATGAGCTGCAACCCGGAGAATAGGCTGTGAGTGATCGACGATGCACCGCGAAGGCCCGGATTCTCGAGCACGAGCACGCGCCGCTCGGCTTCGCGCGCCGTGATCAATTTGCCGGCTTCCATCAAATATGCGCGCGCGCGTTCATAGCGCCAGTGCGCCGGGACGCATGGTGTCGCCGGCCGTTGCGGGACCAGGTTCCCGAGCACCTCCCACAGGGGTGCAAAGTTGTCGCGATCGATGCGCGCATAGAACGCTTTGCGCGCATCGCTGACTTCGGGCACGGCTAGCAGCATGACATCTCCTGCGTTCGAATCGGTATCGCGGCTCGGCTCGAGGCCCGAAGGACGCGTTTCACGATATCAACCTCGGATCGCGCTTCGCCCCGGTTTGTCAGTCCTGCATGGTACGCCACGGGCGTCGCGGGGACAAAATCGCGACGGTCCCCGCCACACGGAGCGCGCGGGACGCGGTCCCTCAGGGCTTGCTATCATCGCTTGCATGCCGGCGGCCTGAGCGCGCGAATCGCTTCGCGCCGGGCGCCGCCCCATCCCATTGAACACCGATGCGCCGACTGCGACGCGCCGAACTGCCGCGCGACACCGCCGAGCTCGCGAAGTACCTCATCGGCAAGACACTGGTTCACGAGCACGGATCGGGCCGGCTCGCGGGACGCATCGTCGAAACCGAAGCGTACGTCGTGGGGGACGCCGCTGGTCATGCGTTTCGAGGCGAAACCTCGCGCAATCGTTCGCTGTTCCTGCGGCGGGGACATGCCTACGTGTATTTCGTGTATGGCTGCTGGTTCGCGCTCAACGTCAGCGCCGAAGACCCCGGTGTGGGTGCCGGCGTTTTGCTGCGCGCGCTCGAGCCCACGCACGGCATCGCGCAGATGCAGCGCCGGCGCGGCACGCTCAGGTTCACGGATCTCGCGCGCGGTCCTGGCCGGCTGGCGATGGCAATGGATATCGACCGCCGTCTCGACGGCGCTGACCTGTGCGCCGCGGGCCCGCTCTGGCTTGGCAGCGCGCTCCAGGCCGACGCCGCGATCGGCGTCAGCGTGCGCATTGGCATTTCGCGCGAAGTCGACCGTAAGCTTCGCTACTTCGAGCGCGACAATGCGCATGTAAGCGGCCCGCACCGCCTGCGCGCCTAGGCTCCCGGCATCCCGGAAGAGTTGCGGCGCCGTATGGGAAGCGGGCTGCGCACGCGCTACACTGCACCATGCAGGTGCGCATCGCCGGCCGGCAAACTGGACGAGGACACTGATGGCAGCAACGACGTTGCAAATGATGCCGGCGGCGACGCTCTATTACCGGCATGCGCTGCCTGTGCGCATCATGCACTGGATCAACGTCGTCGCGATGACCCTCCTGTTCATGAGCGGGCTCAACATTTTCAACGCGCACCCCACGCTCAATTGGGGAAATTCGTCCTACGGCTCCCCCGCAGTACTGGAAATCGGCGCCCTCCAGCAGCCCGGCGGCGAGCTGGTGGGGGTGACCCGGATCTTCGGACACACGTTCGTCACGACGGGCTTTCTGGGCGCGTCCAAGGACCGCAGTGGTGAAATGACCGTGCGCGCCTTTCCGTGGTGGCTGACCGTTCCCGACAACCAGTGGCTGGCTATGGCGCGGCGCTGGCACCTGTTCTTCGCGTGGGTATTCGTCATCAACGGCCTGTGCTATCTCGGTTATTCCGTCGCCAGCAGGCACCTGGCCCGCGACCTGGCGCCCGACGGAACCGAACTGCGCTCCGTCGGTCAATCGATCGTCGACCACCTCAAGTTCAGGCACCCGACGGGCGAGGCGGCCAAGCGCTACAACGTCCTGCAGAAACTCGCCTACCTGACGGTCATATTCGTGTTGTTGCCGCTGATCGTCCTGATGGGATTTGCCATGTCCCCGTGGCTGAATTCGCTATGGCCAGGTTGGGTCGGCGCATTCGGGGGACGGCAATCGGCGCGCACAATCCATTTCGTGGCCGCCTGGCTGCTGGTGGCGTTCGTGCTGGTACACGTGTTCGAGGTGCTCGTCAGCGGCTTCTGGAATCACATGCGCTCGATGATTACCGGGCGCTATCGCATCGATGCCGGGGAGCGACATGAAGTCCCGCACTGACTCACCGCGCCGACGCTTCCTGCGGGCAGGCGTCGCCGCCGCCGGCGGCCTGCTCCTCTCAGGATGCGAAAAGCTCTCGCGTAGCGAGTGGTTTCCCAAACTGCTCGGCACCGGAGAAAGCCTCAGCCAGAGGGTGCAACAGGCGTTGGGCGGACGCCGCAGCATGGCGCAGGAGTTCACGCCAGCGGACATGTCGCCGAACTTCCGCAGCAACGGCACGTCGATGCCCGACAATCTCCAATACCAGGCGATGGTCGCGAATGGCTTCGCGGATTACCAGCTCAAGGTCGACGGTTTGGTCGAAAAGCCTGCCGTGTTTTCCCTCGCGGACTTGCGGGCGTTGCCGAGCCGTACTCAGATCACCCGCCACGACTGCGTGGAAGGATGGAGCGCGATTGCGAAATGGAAGGGGGCGAAGCTCTCGTCGCTGCTCGATCTCGTCAAGCCCGCGCCGGGCGTGCGCTTCGTCGTCTTTCACTGCGCCGACCCGATGGAGGCGAACGGGACCAGCCCGTACTACGAGAGTATTGATCTGGACGATGCGTACCACGTGCAGACGATTCTTGCCTACGAGCTCAACGACAAGGCGCTGCCCGTCGGCAACGGTGCGCCGATTCGGGTGCGCGTCGAGCGCCAGCTCGGATACAAGCACGCGAAGTACATCATGCGCATCGAGCTGGTATCGAGTTTCGACAAGATCGCGGGCGGGCAGGGCGGTTACTGGGAAGACAACGGCTACGAATGGTTCGCCGGGATCTAGCGGCGATCCACGGCAAGGCGCGGCCGAGGCCGCGCGCACCTGCGAATAGGCGCGTAACTTCGGGCGTCGTCGTTGACGCAGGCGGTCATGCACCGCCACACTTCGCGCTTTGCCTGCATCGAACCCATGCCTGACGTACGTTTCGACCGCTTCTACCGCTATGCGGAACTCACGGCGATCCTCGAGGCATTCGCCGCCGAACACCCTGCGCTGGTGACGCTGGAGTCCATTGGCAAGAGTTACGAAGGCCGCGACATCTGGGTGCTCACGCTCACCAATCGCGACACGGGTCCTGCCGCGGACAAGCCCGCTTTCTGGGTCGAGGGCAACGTCCACGCCACCGAAGTGGCGGCGTCGGTCGCGGCGACGTATTTTCTACGCTACCTGACAACGCGGTACGGGAAGGACCCGGATGTCACCCGCGCGCTCGATACGCGGGCGTTCTACATCTGCCCGCGCGTGAACCCTGACGGCCCGGAATGGGCGCTCGCCGACAATCCGAAGTTCGTTCGCTCGAGCACGCGCCCGTATCCGTTCGACGAGGACGCCATCGAGGGGCTCACCGTCGAGGATATCGACGGCGACGGGCGCATTTTGCAGATGCGTGTCCCGGACCCGAATGGACTGTTCAAAGCGCACCCGCAAGAGCCGCGGCTGATGGTGCGCCGCGACCCGATCGAAGTCGGGGGCACTTATTACCGGGTGTTGCCGGAGGGAAGCCTCGAGGGCTATGACGGTTTCACCTTAAAGATTAAAAAACATAGACAAGGTATTGATCTAAATCGTAATTATCCTGCACACTGGCGCCAGGAATACGAACAGCTGGGCGCTGGGCCCTATCCCACGTCGGAACCCGAGGTGCGCGCGCAGGTCGCGTTCCTCACGTCGCACCTCAACGTCTGCGGCGGAGTCAGCTTCCACACCTGGAGCGGCGTGCTGCTGCGCCCCTTCGATCATTCGCCGGACACCGAGATGCCCGCGGAGGATTTGTGGACCTACCAGAAAATCGGCAGCAAAGGCACGGAGACCACGGGCTATCCCGCGATCTCGGTGTATCACGAGTTCCGCTATCACCCCAAGACTGTCATCGGCGGCACGTCGGATTGGCTCTACGACCACCTCGGTGCATTCGCATGGGTCGTCGAGATATGGAGCCCGATGCGCGAGGCGGGTATCGACAAGTACCTGTACGTCGACTGGTTTCGCGATCATCCGATCGACGACGATCTCAAGATGTTCCGATGGAACGAGGAAAAAGCGGGCGGGGCGGCACACGTCGACTGGAAGCCGTTCGACCACCCGCAACTGGGCAAGGTCGAGATCGGAGGCTGGAACCGGCTGCATGCGTTCAGCAACCCCCCACCGCAGTTTCTGGAGAAAGAAGTCGCACGGTTTCCACAGTGGCTGATATGGCAATCGTTGATCTCGCCGAAGATGGAACTGGTGGCCGCGGAAAGCGAGCCGCTGGGCAACAACAGCTGGCGTGTGCGCCTGGTCGTGCAGAATTCCGGCTGGTTGCCCAGTTACGTGAGCAAGCGGGCGCTGGAACGCAAGATCGTGCGTGGTGTGGTGGTTGATATTTCGCTGCCGCCCGGCGCCGAGCTCCAGTCGGGGAACAGACGCGACGAGATCGGGCAGCTCGAGGGCAAAGCGTACAAACACACGGGCATTTCCTTCTGGCCGGACTACCACGTGACCGACGACCGTGCGAAGATTGAATGGGTGGTGCGGGGAAAGGTGGGAGACCGCATTACCTTGACCGCGAGGCACGAGCGCGCCGGCACGGTGCGCGCCGAAGTCAATCTGCGCTGAGGTGGAGTGATGGCGAAGGTGCTAGGTCTGGGAGGATTGTTCTTCAAGTCGCCCGAGCCCGAAAAGCTGCTGGCATGGTACGCACAGTGGCTGGGCATCGGCGATGGGAAATCGTCGATCGAGTTTCAGCCATCGACCATGCCGCCGAACGGCTTTACCGTGTTCAGTCCGTTCCCGGCCAACACGGATTACTTCGCGCCCTCCGCGCGCGCGTTCATGTTCAACCTCGTCGTCGACGACCTCGATGGCGCGCTCGGCCAAGTGCACTTGGGCGGCGGCCAGGTCGTGGGCGAAATCGAAGAGCACGAATACGGGCGCTTCGGCTGGTTCATCGACCCGGATGGGAACAAGGTCGAATTGTGGCAGCCACCCGTGCCGGGTCGCGTAGGCCGCCCCTGACGTCCGGGTGATCGCAGCGCGATTTGCTTGTCGAGCCGCGGCAAGCATCATTGCTCTGATTCTGGTCGGGTGCGCGCAGCCCGTTTCGCAGCCGGCGAAGACCGGCCTCGAACGCATCGAGCACATCGTTGTCATCTATGCCGAGAATCGCAGTTTCGACAATCTCTACGGTCTGTTCCCCGGCGCCGACGGCATCGCCAACGCAACCGCGGAACAGATCACGCAGCTCGACTACGATGGCAAGCCGCTGCCGCACCTGCCACCGGTGTGGACGGGCAAGGACGCCGATCCTGCGTTTCCCAGGGATCTGCCCAATCGGCCGTTTCGCATCGACGGCCCTCCGGTCAATCTGCCACTGTCAGTCGCGACCCGCGATCTGATCCACACATTCTACCCACAGCAGGAGCAGATCAACGGCGGGCGCAACAACCGCTTCGTCGAAGTGTCCGACGCCGGTGCGCTGGCCATGGGCTACTACGACGGCTCGCGGCTGCCGATGTGGAAATGGGCTCAGGAATACACACTCGCCGACCATTTTTTCATGGGCGCATTCGGCGATTCCTTCCTCAATCACTTCTGGCTGATTTGTGCGTGTACACCGCTCGACCGCGACGCGCCCGCCGCGCTGCGGGCGCGACTCGACGCCCGCGGCTGGCTCACCCGCCGCGACGATTCGCCGCGGTCGGCGCTCGAGGGGCCGGCGGTGTTTACACCGGGAGATTTCACCGCCGACGGCTACGCGTTGACAACGGCGTATCCGCGCTATCAGCCCAGCCGCGTGCCACCTTCGAAGGATGGCGATCGCCGCTACGCAGGACCGGCGGCGTACACGCTGCCGCCGCAGAATATGACGACCATCGGCGACACACTTTCCGCGAAGGGCGTGTCATGGGCCTGGTACGCCGGTGCGTGGAACCTTGCGCTCAAGGACGGCATGCAGGATCCGGCGGCGAAGCGCATGGTCATCTACAACAACGAAGCGGGTGCACCGTATTTCGTCGCGCATCACCAGCCATTCAACTACTTCGCGCGCTACGCACCCGGCACGCGCGAGCGCGAAGCGCATCTGAAGGATTATGTCGACCTGGTGGCGGCCATCGATCGCGGTGATCTGCCGCAGGTCGCTTTCTACAAGCCGCAGGGTACGTTCAACGAGCACCCCGGCAACACCGATGTGTTGTCCGGCGACGTACACATCGGTGAGCTGGTCGCAAAAATCCGCGCGAGCCCGTTGTGGCGTTCCACCGCGATCATCGTTACTTACGACGAGAACGGCGGCTTCTGGGACCACGTGCCGCCGCCTGCCGGCGATCGGTGGGGCCCTGGCACGCGCATTCCGACGATCATCATCTCGCCGTTCGCGCGACGCCGCTACATCGACCACACGCCCTACGACACTACCTCGATCGCCAAATTCATCACACGGCGCTTTGACCTCGAACCCTTGCCAGGGGTGCGCTCGCAGATGGGCGACATGACCGCCGCGTTCGACTTCGCACCGTAGACGCGACGCTCCGACCCCGCCTGATTCGGCTGCGTCAGGAGACTCGAAATGCTTCGCGCACGCCGCGGCGCGCCTGCTCCGCCATGATCGCGTAGGCCTGCTCGAGCGCCCGAGCGGTGGCCGCAGTATCGAACAGCGCGCTGCTGCGTCCCTGGCTCGCCAGGTGCAAGCGATGGCGCGCAAGCTCGACGCCGTTGCCGGCAAGCGATGTCGCGCGCTTTATATACGCGTCGACATCGGTCGCCACCAGCTCGGGTAGGCCAGCCGCAGCGAGCAGGCTCGCCGCGACGCGCCCGGCAAAAGTCTCGCCCAACCACGTCAATACCGGACAGCCTGCCCATAGCGCGTCGCTCGCGGTCGTGTGCGCGTTATAGGGCCACGTATCTAGAAAGAGATCGGCACGGCGATACAGGCCCAGGTATTCCGCGTGCGGCCGACGTGCAGCAAAAGCGATGCGCGCGGCCTGGATTCCGCGCGCAGCGGCCTCGCGCAGCAGGTTGTCCTCGGCCACCGTTGTCGTCGCCTCGTTGCCGGTGCGCAGGAGCCAGAGGATGGAGCCGGGCACGGCGGCGAGGATACGCGCCCAGGCATCGAGCACTTCGGGATTGAACTTGTAGGTTTGGTTGAAACTGCAGAAGACAAACGCGTCGTCCGCTAACCCGAGCTCGTGACGCGGGGGTGCGTCGCCGATTGCGCGTGCGCTATCGTTGGCCTGATAGGAACCTGGCAGCTGCACCAGCGTTTCACTGTAGTCTGCGGCGTGTTCGAACGGTGTTACCACGGCATCGCCGATCAGGTAATCGACGAACGATGCGCCCATGGTTCCCGGATAGCCAAGGTAGTGCACCTGGATAGGCGCAGGCCGCAGAGCGATCGCGGCCGTGGACGCCCCGCTGGCGTGACCATTGAGATCGACCAGTATGTCGACGCCATCGGCGGCGATCTGCGCCGCCAGCGTTCGCGCCGACCAACCGTGCGCGTCGACAAATCGGTCGAAGCCAGCTTCCAGCCTTGCGCGGATCGCACTGCCGTCGTTCGGGCCGGTGGAGTAACCGAGCACGCTGCAGCGTCCGCGGTCGTGCGCGTGGAACAATCCCGCCGTCAGCACGGCCGTTGCGTGCTGGCGGAAATCGGCGGATACGTAGCCGATGCGCAAGATGCCAGGGGCCGGCGTGCGCTGCGGGCGAAGCAGCGCCGGGTGCGCCGCGCTCCAGTGTTGCGCGCACAGGAGCTGCTCAGCGCGCGTTGACGGATCACTCAGCAGGCAAAACGGCGACAGCCCGCGCGATCCGGCCTCGACGCCGGCGCGGAATTTCGCGCGCAGCGCGTCGAGGTCGTGCCAATCGACGAGTTGCTTGCGCATGAACAGGAGCTCCGACAGCGCCGGCGTAAATCCATCGTCGAGTTCCAGCACCTTCTCCAGCGATCGCGCCGCGTCGACGATACGCCCCTGACGCTCTTCGATCCGGGCACGCTGAAAGTGGAGCGGGGCGGTGCCCGCCTGCGCGCCGCGGTCAGCCAGGGCACGCGCAAGCGTGGCATCGGCTGCGTCGAGGTGTCCCAGCGTTTCCTCGATTTGCGCCTTCAGTCCCGCGGGGGCGATTGCGGCTGGATCGGCACGCTGCGCGCGCTCAGCAGTCGCGAGCGCCTCTTCCAATCGACCCTGGCTTTCATGGCACACCGCGAGATTGAACAGCGTGGTCGCGTTGTTGGGATCCAGCTTCAGCGCGCGGCGCGCTATGGTTTCCGCGTCCGCCGCGCGGCCCGCCGCCATCAGCAGGCTCACCAGATTGTTGAGAACGAGCGGGTTGCGCGGCTGATGTCGCAAGGCCTCGTTGAGAGCTTTGATCGCCTTGTCGTAGCGGCCTTGTGCCTGCATGACCAGCGCCAGGTTGCACCAGGCGTCAGAAGCACGCGGTTCGCTCTCGAGCGAGCGTTCGATCCGCGCAGCAGCGTCGTCGAGACGACCGGTCTGATACAGCAGGACGCCCGAATAGTGCAGAGTCTCCGCATGCAAAGGCCAGCGCTGCAGCAGTTGCTCGTATGCCGCGAGCGCTTGCGCGACTTGACCCTTGAGGTGGAGTTGATAGGCGCGCTCGAACATCACGCCGGGTGTTTCGTTCATCGCAGCGGGCGTTTCCTTCGGACTTTGGAGGCCCGGAGTTTACCCAATATCAGGTCGCGAACTCGCGGGCATCCGCTGTGCGGAGCAAGTTGTCCCACGACCGGACCCCAATGCTTCGCAATTGCCCGCGTCGCCGATGCCGCATGAGTCAACGGAGCCTGACGCTCGACTGTTCCAGCACGCAGCGGTCGGCGATGCCGCTCGTCGCACTGCACCGCGCCCTCGCGCGCGACTATTTGTCGGCCTTCGGTGTGATCGGTGCGGCGTTGGGAGTGATGGTGACGCCGCGCCGCGCGAGCTCGTCGACGATCAGCTTGGCGCCGGGGTTGCCCTGGCTTGCGAGCAATGCGGTCTCGCGAGCAATGCCCTCGAGGGCATTGCGCAGCTTGCCGGAGTCCTCGAATGCACGATTCTGGTTGCTATAGAACGTCGCCAGCGACTGTTGCTCGTTGACGAGCTCGTAGCACTGAAAAGCAGCCCAAGCCACGCCACCGAGCACAACCAGAAGAATCGGGACAAAGGGACCGTAGCGGCGCTCGTTGTGCTCGCGGGCGCCCCCGAGTTCGTAGGATGAAACAGTGGAAGGAGGGGTATCCATCGCTGGCGTGGGCGCCTGGGCCGCGCCTTCTGACTGCGGGAAAGGGCTCGTGGCACCTGGCATCGCCACTTCGGCCGTGCGCCCCAACTCCGCGGGAGAGCCGCTCGTGGTACCTGGCGTTGCCGGCTCGGCCGCCCCCTCCGCCTGCGGGGGAGAGCTGCTCATCCTACTTACCTCCCTTGCGCGCCTGAGCCGCCGGAGCGCCAGCCGCCGCCGGCTGGGGCGGGCCGGCGGGCACGGTGATACCGTGCCTTGAAAGCATGTCGCGCAGCTCGGTGTCCTGGTTGCGCACCGACAGATCCGCCAGCGCTTTGACCATGTCGCGGTACAGCGACTCGAGCTGCGCGCTCTGTTGGATGTATTGCGCCCGTTGGCTTATCTCGGCCTGGGCCTTGCGGTTCTGGCTGAACACGACCATGTTGGCCAATACGAGGAAGAAACCGAGCCCCGCCAGAGTGGTGAGGATCCAGAATTGGGTCTTGGTCAGCATGAAGGGGCCTGGGGACATTACTTCGGGGCGACGTCATTCTAAGCTGATCGGCACATCCGCCGCTCCGGTTGTTGTTGCGTATAATGTATATTATGTTAAGTTCACATTGCATGCTGTCAGTCCACCTTCGCGCCCTACTCCTTCACTGCTGCTCCCCATCTGGCGCGCTCGCTCGCGAGGAACGACGCGAACCGCGCGCTCGACCCGCTGAGAATTTCACCCCTTCCTTGGCACGGGTCCCCGTCATTTTTCTTTGACCTGAATTGGTACTTATACGCATAAGTTCCAGTGCTTTATGTCATAACCAATATTCATATATCTCGGTATTTCAGCTTGTTATACATAATCCTTCAAGCGATATCGAAGGTAGTCGGCCGGCGATGATATCCCCGACTACGTGCCCGCTTGCCAGCGCGAGGGTCCAGCCTAGCGCGCCGTGACCGCAGTTGACAAACAAGTTCGGCACACCCGTCCTTGCCCAGCAAGGGTGTGCCCTTGGGCGTCGCCGGCCGTAGCCCACCCCAAGCCTGCATGCGGTCCGGCGAAGCGTTGAAATCGGTGGCTGCCGGGAACGCAGCTCGGGCTTCGACGATCAGCTGCGCGATTCGGACCGGGTCGATGTGGGTCCCGTAGCCGGCGATATCGGCCATACCCGCAACCCGCAGTTTTGCGCCCTCGGGATCCGCAAGCGGTGCGTAGACGACCTTGCGTTTGAAATCGGTGACGCTGATGCGGGGCGACGCACCACTCACCGGCAGCGTCAGGCTGTAGCCCTTGAGCGGATACACCGGCAGGCGTATCCCGAGCGGCCGCGCGAGGAACGGGGCATGTGCCCCCAACGCGATCACGAATGCGTCGCCGCCAATGTCACCGTCCCCGGTATGCGCGTGGGTAACGCGCCCGCCGCTAGTGGCCAGCGAATCGGATCTGAGTGCCGAGCTGGAAGCGCACGCCGAGTGCGATGAGCCGCCGCTCAAGGCCGACGCAGAATCGGTAACAGTCGCCGACCTCCTCGCTGCGGGTATAGATGCCTCCGACCACGCGCCGTCCCAGGCGCGATGCGCTCGCGGCCAGCGCAGGCTCGAGGTCCAGGCAGGCCGCTCGCTCAAGCGCATCCTGGTCGCACCCCAGCGTGCGCTGGTAGTCGACGAGGCGTCTCGCGCCTTCGAAGCCTTCGATGTCCGAGTACACCACCAGCTTGCCGTTGGTCGCATGGCCGAACTCGATGGGCTCATTCGCGAGCAGCTCGTGCATCAGGCCGCGGCTATAGAAGGCAAGCGTGAGCAGGCGTCGTGTCGTCAGGTCGCTTTGCGCTGCGATTGCAAGCCAGGATGAATTCGAGCAGCCAGCGCCATTGATGCGGATCGATTGCCGGATAGAAGCGCAGCGGCGAGTCACGCCGCAAGAGCCAGGGCGGGATCTTCGGCAACACGCCCGGACCGGCCAGCGGCGCGACGTAGCTGTACGAAAGCTGTGCACCATTGGCATAGCTGGTTTCCAGCGCGACGCCGTCGTTGCGGTCGACGACCGTGACCTCGTGACCGTCGTGGACCAGGTAATACGCGGTCGCCAGGCCGACGACGCCGGCCCCGAGCACGACAACCCGCACTCGCGACCGCCCTATTCCGGCAGCGCCGCGACACAAGCCGCGGCGATGGCGTCGAGCACCGCGTCGTTTTCACCGATGGCCTCGACGACATCGATGCGAACGGCGGGATGCCGAGCAGCCACGCCTTCGAGCAACAGCGGGACATCGCGCCTGACATGGCCGCCCTGCCCCAGAAATACCGGAACGATGCGCAGGGAGCCGCAGCCCGCCCTTTCCAGTTCGCCGACGGCTGTGTCCAGGTCCGGCGACATCAGTTCGAGGTAGGCCAGGCGCACGGGCGTGTCCGGGCGCGCGCGCGCTACCTTGTGCAGCAGCCGTTCGAAGGGCTCAGCCCACTGCGGATCCCGCGCCCCGTGCGCGAAAAGGATCAATCCAACGGACATGACGCCTCGGTCATATAGCGCCTGGCTATCAGATAATCGCCAGGCATTCCTTCTCCGAATAAGCGACGGCCGCTACTCTGAGGACATGTACCGCTACGACCACTTCGACCAACGCTTCGTCGACGAGCGCGTCGCCCAGTTCCGCGACCAGACGCGCCGCTTTCTCGCCGGCGAGCTGACCGACGACGAGTTCCGGCCGCTGCGCCTGCAGAACGGCCTGTACATCCAGAAGCACGCGCCGATGCTGCGCGTCGCCGATTCCCTACGGCCTGCTGTCGTCGCGGCAGCTGCGCACGCTCGCGCACATCGCCCGCAAGTACGACCGCGGCTACGGCCACTTCACCACGCGCCAGAACATCCAGTTCAACTGGCCGCGCCTCGAGGAGGTGCCGGACATCCTGGCCGAGCTCGCCGCGGTCGAGATGCACGCGATCCAGACCAGCGGCAACTGCATCCGCAACATCACCACCGACCATTTCGCCGGCGTCGCCGCGCGACGAGATCGTCGACCCGCGGCCGTACTGCGAGCTGATCCGCCAGTGGTCGACGTTCCATCCGGAGTTCGCCTACCTGCCGCGCAAGTTCAAGATCGCGGTCGACCGGCTCGGCGAGCGATCGCGCCGCGACGCTGGTGCACGACATCGGCCTGCACGCCGTGCGCAACGACGCGCGGCGAGGTCGGCTTCCGCGTCCTGGTCGGCGGCGGCCTCGGGCGCACGCCGATCGATCGGCCACGTCGATCCGCGAGTTCCTGCCGCGCGGCGAGATCCTCAACTACCTCGACGCGATCCTGCGCGTCTACAACCGCTTCGGCCGCCGCGACAACAAGTACAAGGCGCGCATCAAGATCCTGGTCAAGGAGCTGACGCCTCGACGGTCTTCGCGCAGCACGTCGAAGCCGAGTGGGCGCACCTGCAAGGCGGCCCGGCGACGGTGCCCGGACGCGGAAATCGCGCGGCTCGCCGCGTTCTTCGCGCCGCCCGCCTACGAAGCGCTGCCCGGCGACGACGCCGGCTTCCGCGCCGCGCGTCGCCGACAACCGCGCCTTCGCCAACTGGGTCGAAGCGCAACGTGCATCCCGCACAAGGTGCCGGGCTACGCGGCCGTCACGCTGTCGCTCAAGAAGACCGGCGTGCCGCCGGGCGACGCGACCGTCGGACCAGATGGACGCCGTCGCCGACCTCGCCGACCGCTACAGCTTCGGCGAGCTGCGCGTCTCGCACGAGCAGAACCTGATCCTCGCCGACGTGCGGCAGGGCGACGCTGCTCGCGCTGTGGCAGCGCGCTCAAGGCGCTGGGCTTCGCCACGCCGAACATCGGCCTGCTGACCGACATCATCTGCTGCCCGGGCGGCGACTTCTGCTCGCTGGCCAACGCCAAGTCGATCCCGATCGCCGAGGCGATCCAGCGCCGCTTCGACGACCTCGACTACCTGCACGACATCGGCGAGCTCGACCTCAACATCTCCGGCTGCATGAACGCCTGCGGCCACCATCACGTCGGCCACATCGGCATCCTCGGCGTCGACAAGAACGGCGAGGAGTGGTACCAGGTCTCGATCGGCGGCGACGCAGGGCGACGCACGCGTCGCTCGGCAAGGTGATCGGCCCGTCGTTCGCCGCGCGCGAGATGCCCGACGTCGATCGCGCGCCTGATCGAGATCTACGTCGAGCACCGCCACGAGGACGAGCGCTTCATCGACACCGTGCGCCGCCTCGGCATCGATCCCTTCAAGGAGCGCGTCTATGCCGCGGCTCATTAAGGACCGCGCGCGTCGTCGACGATCGCGTGGTCGCTGCTGCGCGAGGCGGCCACGCTCGCCGACCTGCCGGCGGACGCGCCCGGTGATCGTGCCGCTGGCGCTGTGGCTCGCGCATCGCGACGCGCTTGTCGGCGCGCGGCGACGTCGGCGTGCTGGCTCGCCCCCGCCGACGATCCCGCGGCGCTCGCCGGCGACGTCGGCGCGCTGCCGCTGATCGCGGTCGATTTCCCGAAGTTCACCGACGGCCGCGGCTACTCGACCGCGCGCCTGCTGCGCGAGCGCTACGGCTTCCACGGCGAGCTGCGCGCCGATCGGCGACGTGCTGCGCGACCAGCTCTACTACCTGCACGCAGTGCGGCTTCGACGCCTTCGCCGTCGCGCGCCGACCGCGATCCCGCCGCACGCGCTCGCCGGTCTCGACGACTTCAGCGACGACTACCAGTCGACGGTCGGACAGCCGCTGCCGCTGTTTCGCCGGCGCGCCGAGACTGCCGCGAGCGATCCCGGAGGCGCCTCCGCATGACTACGGCCACATCGGCCGCCTTGCATACCGACGTCGCGCTCGCATCGCTGCATCGCGTGCGTACTGCAGTATGCGCCGCCGGCGTTCGCCACCAGCTTCGGCGCCGAGGACATGGTGCTCACCGACCTGATCGCGCGCCACGCGCTGCCGATCGCGATCTTCACGCTCGACACCGGGCGGCTGCCGGAGCGAGACGCTACGCGCTGATCGACCGCGTGCGCGCAGCACTACGGCGTTGCCCGTCGACGTCTACTTCCCGCGACCACGCGCGCGCTCGAGGCGCTTCGTGCGCGACCACGGCATCAACGCGTTCTACGACAGCGTCGAGCTGCGCAAGGCCTGCTGCGCGATCCGCAAGATCGAGCCGCTGCGCGCGCGCGCTGGCGGGCAAGCGGCGCCTGGATCACCGGCCTGCGCCGCGCGCAGTCGGCGACGCGCAGCGCGCTGCCGCTCGAGGAGTTCGACGCGGCGCACGGCCTGCCGAAGTTCAACCCGCTGGCCGACTGGACCGAGGACGACGTCTGGGCACTACATCCGCGCGCATCGACGTGCCCGTACAACGCGCTGCACGACCAGGGCTATCCGAGCATCGGCTGCGCGCCCTGCACGCGCGCCGTCGCAGCCGGGCGAGGACGTCCGCGCCGGCCGCTGGTGGTGGGAGCAGCGCCGAGCACAAGGAATGCGGCCTGCATCGGCGGCCGCTCGACGTCGCCCGTCCGCGTCGACCGCGAGGAGCCACTTGGCATGAACGCTGTAGCCTCTCTGCGACCGACCGACGTACGGGCGCCGGCGCGCGCCGTCGCCACGTCCCGCCGATGCCGATCACCTCGACTGGCTCGAGTCGGAGGCCATCCACATCCTGCGCGAGGTCGCCGGCCAGTGCGCGCAATCCGGCGCTGCTGTTCTCCGGCGGCAAGGATTCGCTGGTGCTGCTGCGCCTTGCGCGAGAAGGCGTTCCGTCCCGGGCGCGTTCCCGTTCCCGCTGCTGCACATCGACACCGGCCACAATTTCCCGGAGGTGATCGCCTTTCGCGACCGGCGCGCCGCCGAGCTGGGCGAGCGCCTGATCGTGCGCTCGGTCGAGGATTCGATCGCGCAGCGGCCGCGTGCGCCTGCGCAGCCCGGGCGAGAGTCGCGCAATCGCGCACCAGTCGGTGACGCTGCTCGACGCCATCGCCGAGTTCGGCTTCGACGCCTGCATCGGCGGCGCCCGCCGCGACGAGGAGAAGGCGCGCGCCAAGGAGCGCATCTTCTCCTTCCGCGACGCGTTCGGCCAGTGGGATCCGCAAGAACCAGCGCCCCGAGCTGTGGACCCTGTACAACGCGCGCGTCGCGCCCGGGCGAGCACGTCCGCGTCTTCCCGATCAGCAACTGGACCGAGCTCGACGTCTGGCAGTACATCGCGCGCGAGCGCCTCGCCGTGCCCGTCGATCTACTTCGCGCACGCGCGGCCGGTCGTGCGCCGCGGCGGCGCTGCTGGTGCCGGTGACCGAGCTGACGCCGCCGCGCGCGGGCGAGACGGTCGAGGAGGTCTCGGTGCGCTTCCGCACCGTCGGCGACATCACCTGCACCGCCCGGTCGAATCGACGCGCGGCCACCGTGCGAGGCGATCATCGCCGAGACGCGCGGCGACGACGCATCACCGAGCGCGGCGCCACGCGCCTGGACGACCAGACCACCGACGCGTCGATGGAGCTGCGCAAGAAGGAAGGCTACTTCTGATGTCCGCGCATGGAACGACTCGCGGCGCGTCGATCATCGGCGTGCTGCGCTTCCTCACCGCCGGCAGCGTCGACGACGGCAAGAGCACGCTGATCGGCCGCCTGCTGTACGACACCAAGGCCATCCTCGCCGACCAGCTCGCCGCGCTCGAGCGCACGTCGCAGCGAGCGCGGCCACGGCGCTCGACCTGTCGCTGCTGACCGACGGCCTGCACCGCCGAGCGCGAGCAGGGCATCACCATCGACGTCGCCTACCGCTACTTCGCCACGCGCGCTGCGCAAGTTCATCATCGCCGACGCGCCGGGCCACGAGCAGTACACGCGCAACATGGTCACCGCCGCCAGCACGGCGCAGCTGGCGGTCCTGCTGGTCGACGCGCGCCACGGCGTCGTCACGCAGACCCGCCGGCACGCGACGCTGGCGCATCTGCTCGGCATCCCGCACCTGGTCGTCGCGGTCAACAAGATGGACCTCGTCGACTATCGCAGCCGATGCCTTCGCACGCATCGTCGCCGACTTCCTGCGATTTCGCGAGACGCACCGGCATCGACGACGCGCGCTTCGTGCCGATGTCCGCGCTCGACGGCGACATGGTCGTCGACCGCGGCGACGAACCTGCCTGGTACGACGGGCCCGACGCTGCTGCAGATCCTCGAGACGGTCGACGGTCGTCGAACGCACTTGCCGAGGCGCCGCTTCCGCTTCCCGGTGCAGTACGTCGCGCGCCCGCGCGATGCGGCATCGCCGCGGCTACATGGGTCGCGTCGAATCGGGGTCGATCGTCGTCGGCGACGCGATCACCGTGCTGCCTTCGGGACGCACGTCACGCGTGCGCGAGATTCGCACCTTCGACGGCCCGCAGGCGCAGGCGCGGCTGCACGCCGCGGTCACCCTCGACGCTCGGCGACGAGATCGACGTGTCGCGCGGCGACATGCTGGTTCGCGCAGGCGAGCGCGCCCGACAGCGACCTGGACGATCGCCGCGGACGTGTGCTGGCTGTCGACGACGCCGCTCGACGGCGCAGCGCCGATACGTGCTGCGGCACACGACGCGCGAGCTCCGCGCGCGAATCGAACGCATCGAGCATCTGTGGAACGTCGCGACGCAAGCACGCGAGACGCGCGCCGTCGACGCTGGCGATGAACGACATCGGCCGCGTCGCGCTCACGCTCGGCGCAACCGATTCGTCGCCGACCGCTACGCCGACAACCCGGCGACCGGCAGCTTCATCCTGATCGACGAAGCGACCAACAACACCGTCGCCGCGGGGATGATCCGAGTGACGCGGCACGGTCTACCTCGTCGGCGCCGGCCCCGGCGCACCCGACCTGCTGACGCTGCGCGCGGCGCGGCTGCTCGAGCGGGCCGACATCGTGTTCCACGACGCGCTCGTGCATCCGGACACGCTGGCGCTCGCCGCGCGTGCCGAAAAGATCGCCGTCGGCAAGCGCTGCGGCAAGCATTCGACGGCGCAGCAGTTCATCAACAAGCGACTGGTCGACGCCGCCGCAAGCATACGCGGTCGTCGTGCGCCTCAAGGGCGGCGATCCGATGCTGTTCGGCCGCGCGCAGGAAGAGATTGCCGCGCTGGAGGCGGCGAGTATCGCCTACGAGGTCGTGCCGGGCATCACCGCCGCGCTCGCCGCGGCCGCGGAGCTGGGCATCTCGCTCACGCAACGCGGCATTGCACGCAGCGTCGCCGTTCGCGACGCCGCGCGTGGGCGAAGGCGCAGCTCCAAGCAACTGGGCGGCGAGCCTTGCCGCTGCCGACAGCGGCGCAATCTACATGGGTGTCGGGCAGGCGGCGGCCATATCGGAGGCGCTCATAGCCGCGGGCAAAGCGGGATCGACGCCGGTCGCGATTGTCGAGAACGCCTCGCTGACGCAGGCGCGAACGTTTTTCACGACCATAGCGCAGATGCCCACGGTGGCGGAGTGCCACTTTACCGGCCCCGCAACCATCCTCGTGGGAATGCAATTCACGGCGCGCACCGCTTCCCTGCTCGACCGCGTCGAGCAAACGTCCGCTCTACCTCCCGCTCGAGTCAATCGCGCGTAGGCCGGCACGATGACACGGCCGCCTTTCTTCGCGCGGTGCGCGAGATGAGCCACTTCGAATGGCTGGCATTGACCGGGCTTGTCGTCGGCGTGCTCGTGGGCCTGACCGGAGTTGGCGGCGGATCGTTGATGACGCCGCTGCTCATCACCGCCTTCGGGATACCGGCACCCACGGCGGTCGGAACGGACTTGGCCTGCGCTGCGATCACGAAGACAGCCGCGACCTTCGCACATCGCGCCTCGCGAAGCGTCATTTTCCGCATCGTGTCGCTGCTCGTGGCCGGCAGCATTCCCGCGGCCATTGTGACGCTGTTAGTGCTTGGGATGGTCGACCTCCCTCCGGAGAATCTCAATCGATTGATTCGCAAGTGCGTCGGCGTCGTGTTGCTCCTGAGCATCGTCATGCTTGTTTTGCGCGGTCCTCTTCGACGCTGGTCCGCGCGCTCGCTGCATCTGCAACGACATCCAGGACGCCACGCATTGCTCACCGTGGTCGCGGGAGTTGCGATCGGCGCGGCAGTCGCCCTCACATCGCTTGGCGCCGGCGCTATCGGCGCGGCATGCCTGGCGCTGCTTTATCCGGACCTCGAGCCCGCGGAGATTGCGGGCACCGATATCGCGCACGCGGTGCCGCTGACCGCAATAACCGCGTTAGGCCATGCCTGGTTCGGCACTGTCGACGTCTATCTGCTACTCGCGCTGGTCTTGGGCGGACTGCCTGGAATCGTCGCGGGAAGTCTGCTGACACGCCGCATCCCGGTTCAGGCGCTTCGCACCATGCTGGTTGCGACCTTGACCTTGGCGGCTGCGAAGCTGCTCGTCTGAACGCGGCAATCTCCGCCGGTCCACGGCGAACCGCGTGCGCGCTACAATGTTCGAACGCCGGGGGAGCCCTCCCTCGCCGCGAGCATTATGCCGCTTGCCCTGTTCGACCTTCCCGCCGCCGATCAGCAATCGTGGCTCCGCGAGCGACTTGCGAGACCGGCACCGATGTCGGCGCGCAACCTTTCGGATGGTTTTCGACTGCCTGGACGTGAAGGCGCGCTCACGCCCGCTGCGGTGCTTGTGCCACTGGTCAATCGTGCGGACGGTCTGACCGTCCTGCTGACGCAACGCAGCGCTGATCTGCCGGATCACGCGGGTCAGATCAGCTTTCCCGGCGGGCGCGTCGAACCCGGCGACGCCGACATCGACGCCGCCGCGTTGCGCGAGACCGAGGAAGAAGTCGGCGTTCCGCGTGAGCGCGTTACGTTGTTGGGGCGCCTTTCCGAGTATGAGACCGTCACCGGCTATCGCGTGACGCCGGTAGTCGGCTGGATCGATCCGCCGTTCGCTATGCGTCCGGATCCGGTTGAAGTCGCGGACGTGTTCGAAGTCCCGCTCGCGTTCCTGCTCGAGCCGGCCAATCAGCAGCGGCACTTCAGGATGCTGGGCGACCTGCGGCGCGATTACTATGCGATCCCGTTCGGCGATCGCTACATCTGGGGCGCGACGGCGGCGATGCTGCTGATTCTGGACCGCACATTGCGGGTAGGCTGACGCCAGCGACCGGATGGCGCACGCTGACTTCCAGACCGCGGTCGTGCTCTCGGGTGGCGGCGCGCGCGCGGCCTACCAGATCGGCGCATTGCGCGGCGTTGCGAAGGTACTTGGACGGGCGCCCGCATCGCCGTTCAAGATAGTTACCGGAACTTCGGCAGGCGCCATCAATGCCGCGACAATGGCCGTGCACGCCGATTGCTGGCGGTGCGGTGTGGCGCGACTGCTCCGGCTGTGGCGCAACATCGAGGTCGGTGACGTCTACGAAGCGGATCTTGCCGACGTATCGGTGCACGGAATGCGCTGGCTGGCATCGGTGCTGGTCGGCGGCCGCGGCCCGGCGCGCGCGGCATCGATGCTCGACAACGCGCCGTTGCGCAACATGCTCGAGCACACGCTCGACCTTTCGCAGATCGAGCGGCATGTTCGCGCGGGGCTGCTGCACGCGCTGGCAATCAACGCGACCAGCTACACGACGGGGCACGCCGTTACCTTCTTCGACGGCGCAGCGGCGATCGAGCCCTGGAAACGCACTCGCCGGCGCGGCCAGCGCGAGCGCATCGGCGTCGACCATTTGCTGGCGTCGACAGCGATACCGTTCATTTTCCCCGCGGCGCTCATTGGCGAGGACTACTATGCCGACGGGTCGATGCGGCAGATCGCGCCGATGTCGCCGGCGCTGCATCTGGGTGCGCGACGCATTCTCGTGATCGCCGTCGGGCAGTTCAGTGGCGGTCAGACCGCGGCATCCCCACGTCCGCAGCCACCTGCCTACCCGTCCTTCGCGCAAATCGCCGGACACGCGCTGTCGAGTATCTTCCTCGACAACCTTGGGGCGGACTTCGAGCGCATGCAAAGGTTGAATCACGCATGGAACCTGGTTCCCGACGACGTCCAGCGATCGCACCCCGAAATCTCGCATATCGACGCGCTGCTGCTGGCGCCGAGCCGCGACCTTGGACGCATGGCGCTGCCCTATGCCGAGCGGCTGCCTACGGGGGTACGCTATCTGTTGCGAGGACTTGGCGGCGACGAGGCGAGCGGCGCCAGCCTGCTCTCCTACCTGATGTTCGATCGCGGTTATTGCCGCGAGCTGCTGCGACTGGGCTTTGCCGATGCCCTCGCGCGTCGCGAGGAAATCGCCGCGTTCCTTGCCGGCGACCAGCCGCAATACCTGCCCCTGTTTCCCGTGGACCTGCTCTTCTGACGTGGTTTGACGCTATCGGTGATTTCGCCGAGGATGCGAGGAGGCGCTTTGCGCCGCCAGCGCATGAATGCCCCGCGTCTAAACACGTTTCGCAGCCTGAGCCTGCACGGCTTTCATCGCGTCGCATACCGCGAATGGGGCGAGCAGGACAACCCGCGCTGCGTGGTGTGCGTGCACGGCCTTACCCGCAACGGCCGTGATTTCGACGACCTCGCCCGCGCGCTTGCGCCGCAGTTTCGCGTGCTGTGCCCCGATGTGGCCGGGCGCGGCGACAGCGAATGGCTGCGCGATCCGATGGACTACAACACCGCAACCTACCTCACCGATCTGGCCGCGACGCTCGCGCATGCACACACAGGCGACGTGGCGTGGGTCGGCACGTCGATGGGCGGAATTCTCGGCATGATCATGGCGGCGCAGCCGGACACTCCGGTGGCGCGCTTGGTGGTCAACGACGTCGGCGCGGTGCTTGAGCCCGCGGCCCTCGCGCGCATCGGCACCTACGTGGGACTCGACCCGGTGTTCGACCGTTTCGAGGCGTTGGAAGCGCACGTTAGGCAGGTCTCGGCGACCTTCGGCCCCCTGACCGATGCGCAGTGGGAACACCTGTCGCGCAGCGTCGCGCGCCAGACGCAGGACGGCCTGTTGAAGCTGAACTATGACCCCGCGATCGCCGTTCCCTTTCGCAGGTCGACCTCGCAGCCGGCCGATCTTTGGGCGCAGTGGGATGCCATCCGCTGTCCTACGCTGTTGCTCCGCGGCAGCGAATCCGACCTCTTGTCGAGAGCCACTGCGCAGGCGATGCAGACTCGCGGGCCCAGGCCAGAAATGCTCGAATTCGCGGGCGTCGGCCACGCGCCGATGCTGCTTTCCTCCGACCAGATCGCGCCTGTGGTGCGGTTCTTGCAGGCGATGTGAGGTCAACCCGTCTCAAGACGGTGCGCATCGACTACAATTCGATGCGAAGTAGATGAATTCTAAAGCTATGGCTCTTGCCCTCAGCCTGCCCCCAACTCGACGAGCACCCGGCCAACCCGCCCGAAACGCGACTGGCGCGGGTCGGGCCGTGGCTCGACGATATTCTCAAGGGCGACCCTACCGAGGCAGCGCGCATCATCGGCGATGCGTTGGCCGCGACCAATCGCGTCGCGCTGTCGGAGTCCCGGCGGCTCGAGCTCACCGAAAAGTACTACGCGACCGCGCAAGCATTGTGGTCGAACCTCGAACGACAGTTCTCGCGCGCAGCACACCCGCTCTCGGGCAAGCCGCTGGAATCGGCCAAGGCAGCGCTGACGCTTTCCGCGGAGCTGTCGACTGCATACAAGCACCTGCTCGCGCACGAAGCCGGCAAGCGCATCCTGCTCACTGGCAATCGGCTTCTGGTGGCCTTGATCCACCGCACGCTGCAATGCAAGGGGCGCGTGCTCATTAACAGCTACCTGTCGTACTCGCCGGTGCCGGCGCGCACCTGGCACGACGCGCATCTGATCTACAAATTCTCTTACGACCGCGGTTTGCATCAGACGCCTGTGGCGAGCGATAGCCCCGACGCTACGCCGGAACGTCTGTACACGCAGGCGCTGCTGCTAGCGCTCGCCAATCCCTACGGTTTTCTGCCCGGCCAGTTGGGACAGGTGCTGCAATATCTGCAGGAATATTCGCATTGGGCCAAGATCACCGACGTCGCACCTGTGCACCGACTGGCCAAGGCGGTCGCGATCATCCCGCTGGGCCATGACTTTCCGCCCTTCTCGGCGAACAAGGGCGGCAACATCGAAGGGAGCAAGTTGTTCCTGCTTACCTTCGATCTCGCGTTCCAGCTCCAGGAGCAGTTGCGGGCACTCGACGCTGGCGGTGCCGCGCCCTCCAGTGTCGGCAGTGACGCCGGCGCGGTCGCGCAGTATGCGGCGCTGTTACGGCGGCTGCTGCGGCAATGGGCGATCCCGCCCGCACGGCAATTCAACCGCCTGCCCTCGCGGGCGCGGGTGGTCATGTGTGCCGGACTGGCGGCCGTGTGGCAGTACAGCCGTGGCACGCACGCCAATGTTGCCAATGCCCCGACGGGACTCCCGCCCATGCACGCGTGCCAGGTCATCAACCACACGCCTGCAGGCTACGCATTGCGCCAGATCGATTCGGCGCACGCGCCGCTGCGCATCGGTGACCTGATCGCCTTGCGTGTCGAAGGTCGCAACGCCTTGCAGGTCGCCAGCGTGCGCTGGTTTCGCAACACCTTGCGAGGCAGCGGCCTCGAGTTCGGGTGCGAGCTGCTCACCGACAGCCCGGAAGCAGCGGCAGCGCACGCCGAAGGTGGCGATGGCACCCTATTTCAACCGGTGGTCCTGTTGCCCGACGAGGGACAGGACGGCTCGCCGCCGATGGCGCTGTCGCCGGCTGGCGCGTTCCAGGTCGAGCAGGCGATCGCGCTTCGGCGCGGACCTGCCCTCGGAACGGTCGTGCTCACCAAGCTTGTCGATCAAGGCCCCGGCTACGATCTATTCGAGTTCGTGGCGGTCGCCTGATGTCCAACGGCGAGCGTGCGCGGCGCGCGTTCGCCGCGACGCTGGCCGCGCTGCTGCTGCTGCAAATCCTCTGGGAAGTATGGCTTGCGCCCCTGCGCCCGGGAACGTTCTGGCTCGCGCTCAAGGCGCTGCCCCTCGCCCTGCTGTGGCCGGGCGTCGTGCGCGCTCGCCCGCGTGCCGCGCAATGGGCGCTGCTGCTCCTGCCCTGGTACTTGGCCGAAGGCGTCGTGCGCGCATGGAGCGAATCCGGGAAATCCGCCGTGTGCGCCGCGGCCGCGGCGGCGATTTCGCTGCTTGCGCTCGCGGCGGGATTGCAGTGGATGCGTTCGTTGAAGCGCGCACGCTGACCGGAGTCGGCGCTCGCCCCCGAAGGGCGGGCGCGCACCTAGCGCGTTGCAGTGGCCTGTTTTGCGGCCAGGCCCTTGGGTAGCGGAAAGACGATCTGCTCGACCACGCCGTCGAGCTCCCTCACTTCGGTTGCGCCGAGTTCCCTGAGGCGCGCCACGACTTCGCGCACCAGCACTTCCGGCGCGGAAGCGCCGGCGGTGACGCCTACGCGGCGCTTGCCGAGCAGCCACTCGGCGCGCAGTTCGCCCGCGTGATCGACCATATACGCATCGATGCCGCGGTTGGCCGCCACTTCGCGCAGACGATTCGAGTTCGAGCTGTTGGGGCTGCCGACGACGATCACGATGTCGCAATGCGGGGCCATGAACTTGACGGCATCCTGGCGATTCTGAGTGGCGTAGCAGATGTCGTCCTTTTTCGGTCCGACGATCGTCGGAAAGCGACGTTTCAGCGCTTCGCGCACCGCTGTCGCGTCGTCGACCGAAAGCGTCGTCTGCGTGACATACGCCAAATTGTCGGCGTCGCTCACGACCAGACGGTCGACGTCGGCAACCGACTCGACCAGGTGGATGCCACCGTCGGATTGTCCCATCGTGCCTTCGACCTCGGGGTGACCGGCGTGTCCGATCATGATTATCTCGCGCCCGTGCTCGCGCATCTTTGCGACTTCGACGTGCACCTTCGTCACCAGCGGGCAGGTTGCATCGAACACCGTCAGCCGGCGCGCCTCGGCTTCGGCCCGTACGGCACGTGACACGCCGTGCGCGCTGAACACGACGGTGCAGCCTTCAGGTATGTCGACGAGCTCGTCGACGAAGACGGCGCCCTTCGCGCGCAACTCCTCGACGACGAACTTGTTGTGCACGACTTCGTGGCGCACATAGATCGGTGCGCCATACTGCGCGAGCGCCTGCTCGACGATGGCGATCGCGCGGTCGACGCCGGCACAGAAGCCACGTGGGTTTGCGAGCAGGACTTCGGTCATGGTCGTCTATCGCGTCGATGCCCTGGGCGCGGGGTGGTGGCGGAAGCTGTCGATAATCAGCAGCGCCGCGCCGACGCTGATCGCGCTGTCGGCAACATTGAACGCCGGAAACGGATCGACCAATGCGGCGCCCGGCAAACCCGCCGGTAGAAAATTGTGGAACAGCAGAAAATCGACGACGCGGCCAAGCGTCGCGCGATCCCACAGGTTACCGAGGGCGCCGCCGAGGATCAAGCTCAACGCCGTGCAGTATAACCGGCCGCCGCCTCGGCGCAGCAGCCAGATGATGAGCAGCGACGCTGCGACCGCGACAGCGCCAAACATGTACCGCTGCCAGCCGGCAGCGTCCCCGAGGAAGCTGAAGGCGGCTCCCGCGTTGAAGGCGAGCACGATGCTGAAAAATCTCGTCAGCACATGCTCCTCGCCTGGATGCAGCCATGCCAGTATCCATGCCTTGCTTACCTGATCCGCGAACACGATCAGTGCGGAAAGCAGCAACCACAGCCACCAGCGTCGCGTCACAACCACGCCCGACAGCGTCGCGCTCATGGAGCCTCCTCGCTTGCGGCTGTCGCCGTCGTGCCGCGGCCCGCGGCGGCACAATTCGCCTCGCGAGTCAGGCGTGCGCCGCTCACGCGTAGCGGCGAGGCTCGCCCGCGCCGTAAAGGTTGGCCACGCAACGGCCACACAGCGTCGGATGGTCGGGCACGTCGCCGACGTCGTCTCGCCAATGCCAGCAACGCTCGCACTTGGTGTTCGCGCTGCGGTTGACGGCGATAGCCAGCGCGTCGCCGCGTTCCACCCGCGCGGCCGAGGTGATGAGGACGAAGCGCAGGTCGTCCTTGAGCGATGCCAGCGCAGCGTAGTCCTCGTCGGTCGCGACGATGGTCACGTCGGCCTCGAGCGAGGACCCGATCTTGCCCTCCTGGCGCAACGCCTCGAGTTCCTTCAGCACCGAAGCGCGCACCCCCAGGATGCGCTGCCACTTGGCCAGCAATGCCGGCGTGTCGTCAACCTCCGGCAGCGAGCCCTGCCACTGCCGGACGAAAATGGTCGGATCCTCGGCGTGAACGATGCGCCACGCCTCCTCGGCAGTGAACGACAGCACCGGCGCCATCAGCTTGAGCAAAGCATCACGAATGAGCGCAAGGACAGTCTGCGCCGAGCGCCGCGCGCGGCTATCCCTGCCGGCGGTGTACAGGCGGTCCTTGAGGACGTCGAGGTAGAAGCCACCCAGATCCTCGGAACAGTAGGTCTGCAGGCGCTGCACGACGAGGTGGAATTCATAGCGATCGTAGTCACCGGCGACTTCGCGCATGAGCACGCCGGCGCGCGCCAGCGCATAGCGATCCATCTCGAAGAGTTCGGCGTGCGGCACACCGTCACGCTTGACATCGAAGTCGGCGGTATTCGCAAGCAGGAAGCGCAACGTGTTGCGGATGCGCCGGTAGCTTTCGACCACGCGCTTCAGAATCTCATCGGAGATCGACAGGTCGCCCGAATAGTCGGTCGCTCCGACCCACAGGCGCAGAATTTCGGCGCCAAGCGCGTTCCACACCTTTTGCGGCGCGACGACGTTGCCCTTGGACTTGGACATCTTCTTGCCGTCGCCGTCGACGGCGAAGCCGTGCGTGAGCAGCGCCTTGTACGGAGGCACGCCATTGAGCATCGACGAAGTCAGCAACGAAGAGTGGAACCAGCCGCGATGCTGGTCGGACCCTTCGAGGTACAAATCGGCGGGAAACGCGAGCTCGGGGTTATGCCGCAGCACGGTCTGGTGCGTTGAGCCGGAGTCGAACCATACGTCGAGGGTGTCGGTGAGCTTGCGGTACTTCGACGGATCGACACCGAAGTCCTCGTGGGTGGATTCGTACCACGACTCGATACCTCCACGCTCGACCTTGGCCGCAGCGAGCTCGAGCAGCCCCGCGGTGTCCGGATGCAGCGCCTCGGTTTGCTTGTCGACGAAGAAAGGCAGCGGCGTGCCCCACTGCCGCTGCCGCGACAGCGTCCAGTCGGGTCGATTGGCGATCATGCCGTACAGGCGCGACTTGCCCCACGCCGGAAAGAATTGCGTTGACTCGATACCGGCGAGCGCCGTTGCACGCAGCGGCGACGCCGGCTTCACACCGTGATAACCCGGTACGTCGTCCATGCCGGCGAACCACTGCGTTGTCGCACGGTAGATGATCGGCGTGCGATGCCGCCAGCATTGCATATAGCTATGCGTGATCTTTTCCGCGTGCAGCAGCGCGCCAACCTCGCGCAGCTTGTCGACGATTTTCGGATTGGCGTCCCATATCTTGAGGCCGCCGAAGAAAGCCAGGCTATCCGCGTAGCGCCCGTCACCCAGCACGGGATTGAGCATGTCGTCGTCGGCCATGCCATAGCGGCGGCAGGAAAGGAAATCGTCGACGCCGTACGCGGGCGAGCTGTGGACGATGCCCGTACCCTGCTCCAGGGTCACGTACTCGCCGAGATAGACGGGCGCCGCACGGTCGTAGAACGGGTGCCGGAAGCGCAACCCCTCGAGGGAGCTACCCTTGACTGTCGCGATGGTCCTGCCCTCGAGCTTGACACGCGCGAGTGATGCCGCGACTAGGTCTTCGGCCAGCAGCAGCAGGCCGCGCGTGGTTTGCACCAGTGCGTACGTATGCTCGGGATGCACGTTGAGCGCCTGGTTCGCCGGGATCGTCCACGGCGTGGTCGTCCAGATTACCGCGGCCACCGGCGCTTCGGGCAGTGCGCGAACGCCAAACGCCTGCGTCAGCCTGACGCGATCGGCATCGTCGAGCGCGAAGGCGACGTCGATGGCGATGTCCTGTCGGTCCTCGTACTCGACCTCCGCCTCGGCCAGCGCACTCTGGCAATCGAAACACCAGTTCACGGGCTTCAATCCGCGATACAGGTAGCCCTTCTGCAGCAGTTTGCCCAATGTGCGGATTTCGTTCGCCTCGTTGGCGTAGTCCATTGTCGTGTATGGGTGTTCCCAGTCCCCGAGCACGCCAAGACGCTGGAAGTCGGCTTTCTGGATCGCGATCTGCGCGGTGGCATAGGCTCGGCACAGACGCTGCGTATCGGCGGTCGACAGGTTCTTGCCGTGCGTCTTCTCGATCTGCACTTCGATCGGCATGCCGTGGCAATCCCACCCTGGAACATAGGGCGCGTCGAACCCCGCGAGCTGGCGGCTCTTGACGACGATGTCCTTGAGCACTTTGTTGACGGCGTGACCGAGGTGGATTGCGGCGTTGGCGTACGGCGGTCCGTCGTGCAGCACGAATTTCGCGCGGCCTCTGCTAGCGGCACGGATAGCGTCGTACACCTTGCGCTGCTTCCATTCCTCGACCCACGTCGGCTCGCGCCGCGCCAGGTCGCCGCGCATGGGAAACGGCGTGTCGGGAAGATTCAGCGTCGACTTGTAATCGATTTTGGCTTGCTCGGACATCAGATGGGACTCGACTCTTGGCTATGCGTTGCAAAATACTCGCGGGCCCGCGCAACGTCGGCGTGGATCTGTCGCGTAAGTGCGTCCAGGTCCGGATAGCGCTCTTCGTCGCGCAACTTGTGCACGAATTCGACCTCGATACGCCTGCCGTAGATGGACTCGTCGAAATCGAAGACGAACACCTCGAGCAACGGCCGCGCGTCGGCCTTGACCGTGGGGCGCACGCCGACGCTCGCTACGCCAGCGCGCGGCGCGGCGCCAAGCCCATGCACACGCACCGCGAAGATGCCGGACAGCGCAGGCTTGTGTCGCAGGATGATGTTGGCGGTCGGAAAGCCGAGCCCCTTCCCGAGTTTGTCGCCGTGCGCGACACGGCCAGCGATGACATAAGGGCGACCCAGCAGACGCTCCGCCCGCTCGAGCTCCCCGTCGGAAAGGGCTGCACGCACGGCGGTGCTCGACGCGCGCTCACCGGCGACGCTCACGGTAGTCATCGCTTCAACGCTGAAATCGCGCGCCGCAGCGCGCAACACCGCCAGGTCACCCCTGCGCTCGCGCCCGAAACGGAAATCCTCGCCGACGAGCAACCAGCGCACGCCAAGGCGCACACGCAGCATGCGTTCGATGAATTCATACGCGGTCAGCGCCGCAAGCGCGCCGTTGAAGCGGGCAATGTATACGCGCGCGACGCCAGCAGCGCGGAAGCGCTCGAGCTTGCTGCGCACCGTGGACAAGCGTGGTGGCGCCTTTTCGCCCGCAAAAAACTCACGGGGGTGCGGATCGAAGGTCAGCACGGCCGAGGGTAGAGTCAGGTCTGACGCGGCTTCGACCAGGCGCGTGAGCATAGCCTCGTGTCCGCGATGAACACCGTCGAAATTGCCGATAGTCAGCGCAACATGGCCCTCGGCCGTGGCGGGAAAGCTTCTGTAGACGCGCACGTCGTGGCCGAATAGACGCGGAAGATATTGAAAAAACGGGTATTTTACCGCGTTCCGGCACCCTGGGTCCAGTCGCTGTCGCCTTCCGCCGCAGCTGCCATAACTCGGGCTCGGGCCGCAGCGCTAGGGTGCGACCGGGCACTGTTCAGGTATCGGCCGGCCATTCCCTCCACCCGCCAAGCAGCGGGAAATACAGACCGAGTCGGATCGATCGCGCGTCCAGCCCGCGCATCACCCGCGCGTAGCGTTCGAGCTGCTCGCGGTAGCGTTCGCGCTCGCTGTCCAGAAAGGCGGCGCGATCGGCACCCTCGTGCTGCGACAACTTGAAATCGACGATCCAGCGCGTGCCGCCGGCGTCGACAAAGGTGCGATCAAGCACGACGCGCACGAACTCGTGGTCGATGACGCTGGTAAGCGCAAGTTCGCTGCTCGAATCCGTGTGCCTCGGATCGAACAGCCATCGCCCTCGCGGATCGTCGAGTGTTGCCGCGATCCCGCGCACGACATTGCCAGCGGCGATTCGCCCTTCGTCGCCGCTGAATCCCAGCTCGATGCATTCGCGCTCCATGCGGGCGCGCTGCGCGTGCACTCGCTCGGCGTCCCAATTCGCGAGCCCTTCGTCGGCGATCTGCCGCAGCAACGCGTGGGCGACCGTTCCGACCTGGCGCGCGCTCTCGCGTACCCAATCGAAGACGATCGGCTCGGTCGCGGCCGCATCCGCGCCGTGCGCCCGCACCGGCACGGTCGCCGGTGGCTGAGGCAGACGCCACTCGCGCGAGAGGCGCGATAGCGGCACGCCGCTCACGCGCTCATCGCCGGTCGATGGTCCCGCTGCCATCGGGGGCGGCGCAGCCTGTGCCGCGATCGCGTGCCAGAGCAGCGCCAGCGACGTATTCTGTGCCGGACGCTTCCAACGAGGGTTTGCAGGCTCCCTCTCATCGACGGCCAGCACTGCACTCAAGTGCAAACGCTCGCGTGCGCGAGTGCAACCCACGTAGAGCAGGCGACCCAACTCCGCGCTGGCGTCCGCAGTCGCCAGATTCTTCAGGTAGGCGTACAACGCGGCATCGCCGGGCTCGGTTGTTCGGCCCTTGAGGGGGGCGAGCAGCAGCCCCTGCGGATGCCGGCGCCAGAGCAACAATGGCGTATCGCCGCGTCCCGGCCCCCGCGCAAGCCCGGGCATCACCACGACGTCGAATTCGAGTCCCTTGGCGCGGTGCAAGGTCATGACCTGTACGCGCGCAACCGCGCCGGTCTCCGGCTCGACGTGCAGCGCACCGAGTTCCTGGATGAAGTCGTGCCAATGGGGAATGTCGGCGCCGTGCGCATGGTCCGCGAGCAGCGCGAAGTAGTGCTCGCTCGCGCTCAGATCGCTCATTTCGTCCACGCATGCCGGGCCTCCCAGCGCAAGCCATGCGCGGCGGACCCACGATGCAAGCGGCAGACGCCCGCGCTGTGCCCACGTCGGCGCCAGCGCGTCGACGATGCGCGCGAGCCGCGCGTGGCCATCCGCGGAGACACCGGGCATGAGCTCGCCGCGCGACATCCTATCGACGAGTGCCGCAACGTTGGGGGCCGCTGCCGACGCGGCAAACAAGTCCGGCAACGAGAGTCCGCACCAGGGCGCGCGCAACACCGACAGCCACGCCATGCGGTCTTCAGGTTGCAGCAGCGCATGCGTGAGCGAAAGCAAGTCGAGCAACGCCGGGCGCTCGGTCAAGCGGTCGAGGCCGACTGCCGAGAAGTCGATACCGTGCGCGCGCATCATCGGAAGAAGCGTATCGAGGTCGCTGCGCTTTCGCACCAGTACTGCGATGGAACCGAAGCCTTCGCGCAACGCGGCCTGCACGCGCGCGACGACTGCCTCGGCTTCGCGCGCTGCGTCCACGCAGATGTCCAGTGAGACCACCGCGCGTGCGTCCGGCGCCTGGGTCGCGTCGGCGTCCTTGAACGCCACGGCGCCGCGCGCCAGGTCCTCTTCGCCGGGGAGTACCTGCTGGAACACACGATTGGTCCATGCGACGAGCTCGGGACGCGAACGAAAGTTGCGCGACAGCGTCAGCGCCTGCAACGCCACACTGCCGAGCCTGCCATCGCGCCTAGCGGCGAGAAACAAACCGACGTCGGCCTCGCGGAAGCGATAGATCGATTGCATCGGGTCGCCGACCAGGAACAGCGTGCGGCCGTCGTCAGCGTCCCATCCGGCGGTCAGTCGCTCGATGAGCTCGAATTGCGCGATCGACGTGTCCTGGAATTCGTCGACCAGCAGATGAGAGATGCGCATGTCCATCGCCAGCAGCAGGTCGCTTGGCGAGTCCGCGTCATCGAGGGCGTTGAGTGCAACGAGCGTCGCCTCGACAAAGTCGATGGCGCGGTCGCGTGAAAATACCAGCCGCAGCCGCGCCACAGCGCGCGGCAGTAGCTCGAGCAGCGCAGCGACGAAGGCCCAATCGGCCGCGTCGTATGTGGCGGGGGGCAGGCGACGTGCGACCGCCAACGCGGCAGCGAAGCCCGGCGCTGTGGCGCATTCCTTGAGGAGGGCCTCCATCGCCAGCTTGCGTGCCGCGCGCTGCGCTGATTCGGCGCCGGTCGCTGCGCCTTTTGCAGGGAAGCCCTGGTCGCCACTGACCTGAAGGCGAAATGCGTCGCCGTTGGTCAGTAACCAGTCGGCCAGCGCCTGCCAATGCCGGAGTGCCGACGCCGTCGGCGGCGGTAGCGATCCTGACTCAACGATCTCTTGCAGCGGATGCCCCGGCCGGTCGACGGAGAGATTTGCGGCCGCATAACTTGCGTGATCGAGCAGCTCGACGATGGACTGCGGCGGGAACAGGGTTCGCAGTTTCGACAGCTCGCGTTCGATCTCGACGGCCATCGCCTGTTCCAGCGAGGCGCGCAGTGCCGCGGAATCGACGCCGACAAGAAGACGCAGCCATTGCTCGCGCTTTCCCAGCATTTCCGCCAACAGGCCGACCGCGCGCGACGCGTCGTTGTCCAGATGCGCGAGCATTTGTTGCCACGCGGCAGCGCCGTGTCCCGGATCGCGTAATTCCTCCTGCGCCGCCTGCGCGTAGAGCGACTCCGCGCGTTCGGCCAGACGCAGCTGAGCGCCCTGCCGGGTCGACAGCGGCGCCTGCCGCGCCAGCCCCGCGCACAGTGCGTCGATGGTCATGATGCGCAATCGCGCGGGATGTGCCTGCAGGTTCCATCCAAGGGCGGCATCGCGCGCGAGCGCCTTTTTGGCAAGTCGCCACGTCGTCGCCGCATGCAGATCGGCCGCCGGCTCCGGCTCGTTACCGGCTGCGTGGAGCGCGGCAATGATTCGCTCGCGGATCTCTGCGGCAGCCTTGCGAGTGAAGGTTATCGCCACGACAGCCTCGGGCTGCGTGACCCCGGCCAGCAGCGCAAGATAGCGTTGGATCAACAGCCCGGTCTTGCCGGAGCCCGCGGGCGCCTGAACGATGAACGAGCGCGCGACGTCGAGCGCGGCATCGCGCGCGGCGGTATCCCCCATCAGCGCGTCATTCATCGCCAGACTCGTCGTCCGCCGTGTGGCGAACCGAATCGATTCGGCACAGCGACTGCATTCCGCAGTTCCTGCAAGGCGAGGGATTCGTTCGCGGCGCCACGGACGCCCAGCCCGCGGCGATTTCGCCGGCCAGCTTAGCCAGCGCGTCGCGCCACCACGCTTCCAGCGCCGCCCAATCGCGGAAACGCACGGAGCCGGGCTTTGTCAGGCCCGGCCATGCGAGCCGGTCCATTGAGATTCCCAGCGGACCGATCGCATCGGGACGCAGGCATGCGTAGAGTATTGCGCGCACGGCGACGTCGGGGTGCGCCGTTCGATGCGCCAGTGCGTACATGCCCAGTTGCGATCCGCGCGGCCGTTCATTGAACCATGTGATTGGCGCGTCGCCCTTGCCGCCCTTATAGTCGATGATCGCCACGCCGCCATCCTCGAGCGTATCGACGCGGTCGACACGTAACCCGAACCGGTGGCCCGCGAGATCGATCCCGGTTCGGGTCTCGACTGCCGCGACGGCGAATGGCGGTCGCCGCCGCTCAAGCGCCAACCACGCCGCGAGTAGCGCGGTGAGCCGTCGCGCTTCGCCGGAGCGCACGGCCTCAGGGAGCGCGCGCCATCGCCCGAGCGGCAGCGCAGCGCGCCCGCGCTCGACCGCGGCTTCGATCTGCGACGCCATCTCGTCTGCTGCGAGCGTGTCAAGGGTCGCGTGGTCGCGCACCCGCTCCCAGAACGCCGCCATGGTCGCGTGCAACACGACGCCGCGCTCCATCGCCGAAAGCCCGGCGAGCGGTGCAGGCCAGGGCTCCGCATCGAGGCGGTGGCGGGCGACCGCCTGAAAGGGACAATCGCTTTGCGCGGTGACGAACTGAGAGCCGCCCGGAACCGATGCCCCTGGCGCGAGCGCGGGCGCGCGGTCATCGGCGCGCGATCCGCGCACGCGGCTGTGCGCAATCATCCGGGTCCAGAGTGATGCTCGCGGTGACAACGTCGTTTCGGGATAGTCCAGCAGCAGCGCGGACGGGGCGCGTTGACAGTCGTCCACCATCGACGCGCTGCTGAACACAACCTCGGGTGCGGCTGCCGCAAACGATGCGGTCAACGCACGGGCGCGCGCGAGTTTGCCCGCGGCCGTGGCGCCCGGCACGTCCCGTGCGCGCTGCCATTGCAGCGGGAGCAGCGGATGCGGCGCAGGCGGGCGCGGCCATCGATCCGCCGTCAGCCCGGCGACCCACAGCGCGTCGAACTCCAGCCCCGCGCCCTCCAGCACGCCCAGCAACTGAATCGGCGCATCGGTACCTTCGGGCTGGAACACGCGCTCCTGCGCCAGCGCGCGCAGAGTCTCGAGCGCGTCGGCGCGGGTCAGTCGTGGCACGACGACGCCAATCCGCACGAAATCGGTAAACAACGCGTCCCACGCCTCGCGCGCCTGATATTCGGCGCTGTCGAGCGTGCGCTCTCCCGGCCAACCGGCACCAGCCAGCCACCCCCGCCATGCGTCAGCCCACTCGCGAGGCGTTGCCTGCGTCCGGGCGCGTAGCGCCGCCCGGGCAGCGCGCCAGTGTTGCGACAGCTGCGGCGAGCGCACATCCAACGCCGCCATTGCATCGCCCAGCGTGACATCGACGAGTCCGCCTTTGAGCCAGTCGCGCTCGATCGCCGCGCGCTGCACTAAGCTGGGGCCGGCGTCCGGCAAGTAGGGTGATCGCAGCAGCGCCGCCGCCTCGCCCGCCGGAAGCGCATCCTCGGCAAGCCCGATCAAGGCCAGCGCAGCCGTGACCAACGGCACGGTGCTCAGGTGCGCGCCCAGCGATATTTCGTAGGGCCGTGCATCCGAATGCGGGGCCGACAGGGACAGTGCCGGACACAGGATTTCGTCGGCCAGCGCAATCAGCTCGTCGCGCCGCTGCGCCAGATCCTCGACGACGATGCCGATGCTTGCGGCGGGATTCGCCAGTGCGCGTTCGCGGGCCCACGTCAAGGCTGCGACGAGCTCGTCGCGAGGCGTCTGTGCCCTGACGCGCGCCGGAGTCGAAGAGCGCGACGCCGACGTGTCGACGTCTACGTGGCCACCGCGCGTGCTTAGCGCCGCAACGAGGCGTTGCTGCTGCGGCGACATCTGCAGAAAGCCCGTAAGCACCGCGCGCAGGTCGGCGCAGTCCCTGCCATGCGCGTGTGTGACGAGCGCGTCGGCGAGTTGCGCCGCGTCGATCCGGCGATCGCGCAACAGCGTGCGCGAGTACGTTTCCGCCCATTCCGCAAACATCGCGGCGTCGTCGCCGGAAACTTCGTCGCGGCGCCACGCGCGCCAGCTCTCACCACCTGCGCCCCAACCGTACAAGAGCGTCCAGGCTTCTGCCGCAAGCCGCGCCGCGCCCTGCGCGTCGAGCAGCGGCAATGCCGCCGCGTCGACAATCTGTCGCCAAAGCTGCGTGCTTTGCGCGGCCGTCACCAGCGATGCTGCCTCGACGCCATCGTCAAGGCGCCGTTGCGCCCAGAGTATTTCGAGCCAAGTCGCGTAGGGCAGGATTGAAGCGGTCGTCCAGGAACTCGAACCGAGTTCGCGTTGCCGTCGATCGAAGGCTCTCTGCAACTGACGCGCAAGACGGCGGTTGGGTGTGATCGCCGTCGCGCCATCGGCGAGTGCGCTGAATAGTGCAGGTGTCACGGGCGCCATGGTAGCCGATCGTCGCATTTGCGCCGCCGCGCGTTCGGGGGTTGCGGCCGCGCATGGCGAGCTGCAAACTGAGCGCACCTTCAACGGCGAAAGGCAACGCTATGGCGGCTTACATTCTGGTCGACTGCAAGGTGACCGATCCGGTGCGATACGAGAAGTACAAGACGCTCGCCCAGGACGCCATCGCGCGTCATGGAGGTCGCTACCTCGCACGTGGTGGTGAACACGTGCTTCTGGAAGGGACGAGGAACCCGGCGCGGGTCGTTGTCCTGGAATTTCCGACGCTTGAAAAGGCCCGCGCCTTCTACGAGTCGAGCGAATATTTTGCCGCACGCGCGGCGCGCGCCGGGGCCGCCGAGATGAACATCGTGGCGGTCGCCGGGCTTTAAGGAAGCGTCGTCTAGGGCCTGTTAACGCTATATGCCTGTACGCGTGACCTTCAGAAAGCCCGCAGGCAAGGCGCGGCGAGGAAGCGAGGCTGGGCGCCTCGCGACGAGCGGCAACGCGGGCTGCGGGCTTTCTGAAGGATCACCCTTCGGGGCGCGCGAGCGCCGCGTGCAGGCATATAGCGTTAACAGGCCCTAGTCGCCGACCGCGGCGATCGGTATATCGGGGGCTTCCGACTCCGACTCTTGAGGCGCCGACGTCGGCGACATGACCGAGGGGACTTCCGCAGGGCGTACCCCAAATCTCGTCCGGCCGATCGTCGACCGCGCTGGAGCACGCCACTCGCCGCACCAGTCGTCGTCACGAACAAGCGGCCACACGCCCTCGACGAGATAGGCTTTCTTGCCGGCGACAGGGGAAAGATGCGGGGAATGCCGCCGACACTGCCCCCACATTACGGGCGCCCGGCCGTCGTTGGGCCGAGCGTTGCGCCGGTCATAGTATTGGCAGTTGACACACTTTTCCACGGTAGGGAACCCCCTGATTCAAGCCCGGAGCGCCAGCACCGGCACGCCGTATTGGTCACTCAAGGTCACTCAATCCTGCACCTGCGCTGCGTTTACTGCAACGTCCGACCATCATCGTGCCACACGAACCGTCCGGTACGCTTCGACTTCATGGCCGATGCGGGTGGCCGATGCGGTGCCGGCCGATATGTGTCAGATGCTGATCGACGGCAGCGGGCGTCGTTGCGGGGCCGACGGTACGAGGCGCGAGCGTGAAAGCGGTATGCGCACCGGCGGCAAGCGCCGGCGAGCCGCGGCGACGCGGGCCGAATGGGGCCGCAGCCGCGCCCTGGAGGGTGCCCGATGCATCGGCTCGCAGCGGTAATCCGCGCGCAGGGCCACGCTGCGATCGCGCATGGTACTCATGCTGCCCACGCGCTGATGACTGCAACCAGCGGGGCGGGAACGTCCTGGACCCGGCGCGGAATTCGCGTCGCATGGTCGTCGAGGATCGTTTTCAACTCGAGGTCGGCTTCGTCCGCTATGCGTTGCAGGAGCTCGTCGTATGCCAGCCGCAGCTTCGCGTCGGACAGGACGATGTAGGCTTGTTGCACTTTGCTCAGCAAGATCGGGTCTGCGTGGCCGTTCATACGCTGCCGAATCAGCTGGTAGGCGGCTTCGATGCGCGCGGCTGATGCGCCGGGCGGGAGCTCGAGGTAGTCGTAATGGGTGTAATCCATGGCGGTTCCTTCAGTCGCGTTACCAACCGGATACGGCGAGTGTCGTGCCGCACCAAACGCAACAACCATGCCATGCGTCCGGCCTCTTGTTTTGTTAACAGCAACCCTTTGATTCGATGACGCTATCGCCCGCGCTGTAGTAAGCAGTCGCGCGATCCGATCGACGGCGTCGTGGCCGACGCACCGCGCGCGGCTGCCGTGGCGCGGCAAGCTCTTGCTGGCTAGAGCATTGCCAGCGGCACGGCACGGGTCGGAGGCGGAAAGGCCTTATCGAGCGTGACCATCGCCGCCGGCGGCAATCGCAGATCGGCCGCCGCGCGATTCTCGCGCACGTGGGTCGGATCGACCGCCTTGGGAATGACTGCAACACCGGGCTGGGCAAGCAGCCACGCGACGGCCACCTGAGCCGGGGAGATCTGAAGCTGTTTCGCCAGTGCCACGAGTTCGCGGTTGCGCAACAGCCTGCCCTGATCGACTGGCGAGTACGCCATTACCGCGATTCCGTGACTTCGGCACAGCGGGAGGAGATCGTATTCGATGCCGCGGCTGCCCAGGTGGTAGAGCACCTGGTTGGCGACGCAACGATCACCGCCTGGCAGCGCCAGCAGCTCTCGCATGTCGGCGGCGTCGAAATTGGACACACCCCAGGCACGGATTCTGCCGTCGGCCGCGCAGCGCGCTCGAACGCGGCGACGGTATCGGCCAAAGGCACGTCGCCGCGCCAGTGCAACAGGTACAGGTCGAGGTGGTCGGTACGCCAGGCGCTTCAGGCTGCGCTCGCAGGCGGCGACCGTGCCGCGCCGTGCTCGCGTTGTGCGGATAGACCTTGCTCACCAGGAACAGCCGCGTCGCGCTGGCCCTCGATCGCGTCGCCGACGATCTCCTCCGCGCCGCCTTCGCCGTACATCTCCGCGGTGTCGATCAGCTTCATGCCGAGATCGACAGGCCGAGGTCATTAGCGCCGCGACTTCACGCGCGCGCTCGTGCGCGGCGCTCGCCCATGCGCCAGGTGCCCAGACCGAGCGCGGGCATGGAAGCGCCTCCGAGAAGCGCGAGGTGCGGCAAGTTGGGCAAGTCGTGCACTGAAGCGACGGAATGCGCGTGCGTCAACGATACCGCAATCGCCAAACCGAGGCGAACTCGAGGGGTCGTACAATGATGCCCTCGACCCTGCACCTCATGCCGCTCGACCGTTCCGAAGCCACGGCCACCACGCGCACGATCGTCCGCGGCGCGTGCCCGCACGATTGCCCCGACACCTGCGCGCTGCACGTCACGGTGGAGAACGGGCGGGCGATCGAGGTCGACGGGCGATCCCGATGCATCCGACAACGCGCGGCACGCTGTGCACCAAGGTCGCGCGTTATCTCGAGCGCACCTACTCGAGCGCAGCGCGTGCTGCATCCCGCTGCGCCGCGTCGGGCCGCAAGGGCGAAGGCCGCTTCGAGCGCATCAGCTGGGACGAGGCGCTCGACACCATCGCGTCGCGCTTCAGGGCGATCGCCGCCTCGCCCGACGGTCCGCAGGCGATCCTGCCCTACAGCTACGCCGGCACGATGGGCCTGCTGCAATACGGCTCGATGGACCGGCGCTTCTTTCACAAGCTGGGCGCCTCGCTGCTCGACCGCACGATCTGCTCGACGCGCCGGCAAGGCGGGCTACGTCGCGACGATCGGCGCGTCGATCGGAACCGACCTCGAGCAGTTCGAGAACGCCAAGCTGATCCTGATCTGGGGCTCGCAATCCGATCGTCTCCAACCTGCACCTCTGGAGCCGTGTGCAGGAGGCGAAGCGGCGCGGCGCGAAGCTGATCGCGATCGATCCCTATCGCAGCCAGACCGCGGAAAAGTGCCACGAGCACCTCGCGCTGCTGCCGGGGACCGACGCGGCGCTCGCGCTCGGCATGATGCACGTGCTGGTCGCCGAGGACCTGCTCGATCACGATTACATCGCACCGCTACACGCTGGGATTCGAGCGCTGCAAGAGCGCGCGCGCGAGTATCCACCGGCGCGCGTCGCCGCGACTCACCGGCTTGCCGGCGAGCCGCGATCGTCGCACTTGCGCGCGACTACGGCACGATCCGGCCGGCAGCGATCCGCCTGAACTACGGCATGCAACGGCACGCCGGCGGCGGCATGGCGATGCGCACGGCAGCGTGCCTGCCCGCGCTGGTCGGCGCATGGCGTGACCCCGCCGGCGGCGCCTTGCTGTCCTCGAGCGGCAACTACCCCGTCAATGACGCAGGCGCTCGAGCGGCCGGATCTGATCTGGAACAGTCCGCGCACGATCAACATGTCGACGATCGGCGACGCGCTGCTCGACACGAAGGATCCGCCGATTCGCGCGCTCTACGTCTACAACTCGAATCCGGTCGCGGTCGCGCCCGACTCGGCCAAGGTCGTGCGCGGCTTCGCGCGCGAGGACCTGTTCTGCGTCGTGCACGACGTATTCCTCACCGACACCGCCGACTACGCCGACATCGTGCTGCCGGCGACGACGCAGCTCGAGCACGTCGACGTCCACTCGTCCTACGGCCATCTCTACGTGCTGGCCAACAATCGTGCGATCGAGCCGCTCGGCGAAGCCAAGCCGAACACCGAGGTGTTCCGCCTGCTCGCTGCGCGCGATGGGATTGACCGACGACTGCTTCCAGGAAAGCGACGAGGCGATGGCGCACGCAATGCCTTGCTGTCCAGCCACTCACGCGCAGACGGGCATCGACTGGAACACGCTCAAGGCGCAGCGGCTGGCAGCGGCTTGAACGTGCCCTCGCCTTTCGCTCCATTCGCGCAGGGCAGGCTTTCCGACGCCGTCGGGCAAGTGCGAGTTCTATTCGGAATCGCTGGCCGTCAGGGGCTCGATCCGCTGCCCACGTATACGCCGCCGCGCGAGTCGGTGGCGAGCAATCCTGACGCTGGCGCGTCGCTTCCCGCTCGCCATGCTGTCGCCGCCGGCGCGCAACGCTCTCAACTCGACCTTCGCCAACCTGCCGGTGTTTCTCGAGACCGAGAAGACGCCGTGGCTCGACATCCATCCCGACGATGCGACGCGCGCGCGGCATCGTCGATGGCGACAAGGTGCGCGTCTTCAACGATCGTGGCGCCTCGCGCTGACGGCGCGTGTCACCGACAAGGCACGCGCCGGGCGTGGTCGTCGCGCCTGTCGATCTGGTGGCGCAAGCTATCGCCCGACGGCACCAATGCCAACATGGTGACCGGGCAGGCGCTCACCGACATGGGCCGCGCCGCGACGTTCTACGACGCCTTGGTCGAAGTGGAGAAGGCCTAGCGCTGCTACACCGGCGTCGACGTCGGCCGAGACGGAGTCACGAGGCCTGCGGCAAGCACATTGGCGGCGCAGCGATCCCGACTACTCGCCGACGCGGATACGGGTGGTTGTTTTCGCGATCCGATCAAGCGGTCTTGCGCACGAGGCCGACCATGACCCCGAAGATCTCCAGCGCGCCCTCGGGACGAATGACCGGGTAGGCCTTGTTTTCGGGGCGCAGGATGAAGCGGCCGCGCTCGAGGTCGAGCCGCTTGAGCGTGAACTGATTGTCGACGATGGCGATGACGATGTCGCCGCGCCGCGCGGCGCTGCGCTTTTCCACGACCGACGAGATCGCCTTCGAAGATTCCCGCGTCGATCATCGAGTCGCCCTTGACACGCACCAGCACCGTCTGCGACGGGCGCTCGATCAGGTAGTCGTCGATGGTCAGCGCGTCGGCCGGCGCATCGTCGATGGCGTTCGGCAGGCCCGCATGGACCGGAGCGTCCGGCCAGCGGGCGCTCGAAAAAGCGGCGCGTCGGCGCAAGCCGGCGATCGGGCGTCGATTCGAGGAAGCCCGCCAGCTTGAGCCGCGCCACCAGCGCCGCGACCGAGGACTTCGAGCGCAGGCCGAGCAGGGTGCCGATCGAGGCGTACGACGGCAGCGCGCGATGCCGAGCGTAGTAGTCCTGCAGCGACGTCGAGGTAGGAACGATCGTTCGACATTGCCCTACACTACCGAACGATCGTTCGCCCGTCAAGTCGCATGTTCGCTCCTGCCATCGCCTTTGTCGACCTCGAAACCACCGGTACCCGGGCCGACGATGACCGTGTAACCGAGGTCGGCGTTGTTCGCGTCGACGATGGCGCGCGAGTCAGCGAGTGGAGCACGCTGGTCAACCCTGGGTGCAGCATCCCCCCGGCGATCCAGGCGCTTACCGGCATCACCAACGCTATGGTTGCGCGCGCGCCGACGTTCGCGCAGATCGCCGACGAGGTTGCCTCGCGCATCGTCGGCTGCGTGTTCGTCGCGCATAACGCTCGATTCGACTACGGCTTCCTCAAGCACGAGTTCGCGCGCTTGCGCCGCGCGTTTTCGGCACCCGTGCTGTGCACGGTCAAGCTGTCGCGAAGGCTCTATCCCGATGCGGGACGGCACAATCTGGATACGATCATCGAGCGCCACGCTTTGCGTTCGGAGGATCGTCATCGCGCACTCGGCGACGCGCGCATCCTCTGGCAATTCGTGAAGAGCGTATATCGCGACAAGCCGCAAGAAGAAGTCTCGGCAGCGATTGCCCGTATCTTGCGAACGCCCAGCCTGCCGTCGCAGCTGCCACCGGATGCGCTTTCGAACATTCCGGAGTCGCCAGGTGTATACCTGTTCTACGGACTCAATGCGCTGCCACTTTATATCGGAAAAAGCATCAACCTGCGCGAACGCGTCGCCGCGCACTTCTCCTCCGATTACCGAAGTGCCAACGACCTGCGCTTATCCGCCGAGATCGCGCGCATCGAATTCGAGCAGACCGCGGGCGAGCTTGGCGCGCTGCTGCGCGAATCGCAGCTCGTCAAGACGCTGTTGCCCGCCTACAACCACCGCTTGCGCCGGCGCGGCGACATGGTCGCGCTAGCGCTAGCCGAGGAGCCGGCGCCACCCACCTACGTGCGTTCCGATGCCATCGATCCCGGTGCCATGGAGGGCCTGTATGGTCCCTTCTCGTCGAGAGCGAGTGCGCGCGCCATGTTGAGGCAGGTCGCTGCCGACGCGCGATTGTGCTGGACCGCGCTCGGCCTCGAGCATCGCATCGGGCCATGCTTCGCACGGCAGGTGCGGCGATGCGAAGGTGTCTGCGTCGGAGCCGAGACCCGTGATTCACACGACGCGCGTTTGCGCGCGGCGATGTCGTCGTACGCGCTCAAGCCCTGGCCCTATCCCGGGCTGATCACCGTATGCGAGCGCGACATCGTGGGCGAGCGCAGCGACGTGCACGTGTGCCGCGACTGGTGCTGGCTGGGCACGGCGCACGACGAGGCCGCGCTGGGGGCGCTGCTGGAAACGCCACCGCGCCGCGAATTCGACCTGGACATCTATCGTCTGCTGGTAAGGGCATTGCCTCGCCTGAAGGTATCGCCACTTCCAGCATGAGTCGTCGCCGCCGTTACATCGCGTGCGACGGCGTGGTCATCGCCCGCGAATGTCGGCGCGTTGTAGCGCGAAGGCTCGACTCGCAAGCCCGAAGGACTTGCAACCGCAGCAACACCAAGCAGGCGCGCGGCAAATCGGCTAAGCTTTCGGGACGCCCGCCGCCCGCGGGCGCGCGCTATCGTGCCAGAACTCCGTCCGAAACTGCCGTGGGTCGTTCGCCTCAGCGCGCCGCGTCGCCTGGGCATCGTTTTGGCCATCGCGCTGATCAGCTTTTTTGCGCTCGAGCCGTGGATCGCGGCCCGTACCCGCCTGCTGCTCGGTTGGAATCTCGGCGCGATAACCTATCTCGCGCTGGCATGGACCACGGTAGCGCACACCGACGCGACGATGACCCGCGTGCGCGCGCAGACACACGACCAGAGCGGCTACGTTATCTTTATCCTGGTAGTCACTGCGGCCAGCGCCAGTTTTGTCGCCATCGGATTCCTCGTGGGCGATTTCCGCAGCCTGCCGCATTGGGGGCGAGTCGCGCACCTGACATTGTCGATCAGCGCGCTGCTGCTGTCGTGGCTGCTCATCCAGACGCTGTTCGCCTTTCACTACGCGCGCTGGTACTACTCGCGCACGGCAGAGAGCGCAACACATCGCGGAGGGCTGCGGTTTCCCAGCGACAAGGAACCCGACTACCTCGACTTCGCCTACTACTCGTTCGTCGTCGGCATGACTTCGCAGGTGTCCGACGTGATGGTGACGACCCGGCAGATGCGACGCCTGACGTTGGTGCACGGCGTGCTCGCGTTCATTTTCAACATCGCTATCCTGGCGATGAGTATCAACATCATTGGCGGCGTGTTCTAGGGTTGACACGACACGATGCGAAGGGAGCCGGTTCAACCGGCGCCCGGGTCGCATCCGGACGCTTTGCCCGACTGCGCACCCGCCTGGTCTCCTCGCAAGGTTCATGAATGGTTCGCGAGAGGTGTTGCGGACGCGATACGGCCGTACACAAAAACCTTAGCGTCTGGGTAGCCTCCGCTGAAAAGTTTTGTTACATTTCGCGGGCGGTTGCAGCCAGTTCATCCCGCGGACCCTGCCTTTAAGAGCAGGGCGTCTCAAGAAGACCACCGTTGCTTTCTTTTCGGCGAGGCAAATGCGCTCCGCTGTACGTGTGCTCGCGTCCGCGACACGGGTCGAGTCGTTGTCGTGCGCTTCCGCGGTAGAGCGTTGGCGCCGCCCGCTGTCGCGCTCCTCCGGCGTGCTCGAAATGCATTTGACGAGCCACGCACACGCATGAATGCCGGCGTCGCGACCGCAGAATTGTTCCGGACGACCGGAACGCGGGACGGCACGCCGTCGACGGAGTTCGCCCGTGCGCGCCTCGCCCGCTGGCTGCTCGACGGTGGTGCGCAGCTGACGACGGGGGTGAACGCGGGTGGCGTAGCGGGTTGGCTTGACGGTGCCGGCAATGCCGCCTATGCCTATCCGGAGATCACCGGCTACTACTTGCAATGGCTGGCCTGGCACGCGACCCGCGACGGCGCCACGCGCGACGTGAATCGGCGCGCGGCGGCGGCGCAACGCTGGCTCGCATCGTGGATCGCGCGTGGCGAGACGCCACAGACGCGTGTCCACCTGCGCGCACACGAATCCGACTGGCGCAACGGCGCACTCTTCTTCTTCGACCTGGCGATGATTGCGCGCGGCGTGGCCTCCGCCGCGCGGGTCGGCTTAATCGTGCCCGATGCTGCCCTGGTATGTCATCTGGGAGCGCAGTTGTCGCGACTCATCGATAGCGATGGAATGTTTGTCGCCTGCGCCGGTGTGGATCCGGTAACGCCGCTGCCCGCGCGCTGGTCGACGCGACGCGGGGGCTTTCTCGCGAAGGCGGCCGCAGGCGTGCTGGTTGCGGCCGAAGTCCTGCCCGCGCTCGCATTGTTGCGCCAACCCGCGCAAGACACGTTTTTCACTTGCCTCGCCATGGCGATCGAGCAGCCTCATAACGAGGCGCATCCGGCTTTGTATGCGATGGAGGGGGCACTGTCGGTACCCGATCGCAACGCGGTCGAGGCGATGCTTGCGCCGTTTGCCAAACAACTCAAGTCCCTCCTGATGAGCAGGCAAGGCACGGGAATGCTGAACGAGTCGCGCCTCAACGCGGGAGCTGGTCGCCTCGATATCGTTGCGCAGGGGCTACGCGTGGCGGCCCTGCTGGATGTTGGGTCGAGCGACGGCTCTGCGTGCGTGGAGGCGCTGGCCGACATGACGCAATTGCTTGTACGCTCCACGCGCGCGACCGGCGCCCTGCCCTTTTCGCCCACCGCCACGACGCCGCAATACAACACGTGGTGCGCGATGTTCGCCGAGCAGGCGCTGGGCATTGCGCACGCACGGCCGCGGGCGCACACGCTCGCGCAACTGGCAGCCCTGCTCGTATGAACTCCATCCCGCGCTCCGTAGTCCTTGCAGCACCCGACCACGGTTGACGCACGTGTGGGGCAGCGGTCTCCGGCAACGTGTGCGCCTCGCGCCGCTATACGCGGCCATCGTCCTCGCTAACTACATCCCGGCCCCGAAGACGCGCCGCCGCGCGCGGCGCGGCGTCTGGCGCGCGGGATTGAGCGTGATCATCCCAGACCGGGCCGCCCCGGAATTGCTCGAGCGCGTATTGCAGAGCCTCGGCCCGGCGCTCGCGGATTTCCCGGAACCCAGCGAAATCATTGTCGTGGTCAACGGCGCGCCGGCGGAGCGGTATCGCGCAGTTGCGGCCGCCTATCCTGGGGTCCGCTTCGTTCACCATGCACAGCCGCTTGGCTTTAGCGTCGCCATCGCCAGCGGGCTCGGTCGCGCGCGCTACGACGGAACGTTACTGCTCAACAACGACATGACGCTCGAACCGGCCGCGATCCGAGAGCTCGCGGCGTGTCGGGCCGAGGATGTCTTCGCGATCGGCGCACAGATCATGCAGCGCAGCGCCGATGGCCGCCGCGAGGAGACGGGATTCATCGACTGGTACGCTGATGCGACGGGCGTGCGCGTCTTTCACGCCCCGCCCGATCGTTGCGAGAAACCGGCTGCGAGCCTGTGCGCGAGTGGCGGGGCGGGTTTGTTTCGCACGGACGTGCTGCGTCGCTACGTTCACGACGGCGTCTGCTATGACCCCTTCTACTGGGAAGACGTTGAATGGGGGGTGCGCGCGCAAGGCGAAGGTTACCGCGTCCTGTATTGCCCGGCAGCTCGCGCGCATCACTTGCATCGCGCGACGACCGCGCGTTTTTACGCCGCGCCCGAGCTCGAGCGCATCGTCGAGCGCAATCGCGTGTTGTGCGACTTGCGCAATGCGCTCACGCGGCATGGCGCCGCGTGGCTGATGCAGCGCGTATGCGACCAGCCGTATGCGTCGCAATGCGAGCTGTCGCGGCTGTCGCAGGCGGCGCGCGTGTTCAGCCGCCGCCGCGACGCGGTGCGCGAACTGCTGCCTACGCCGCCGCAGCCGATCGCCGACGTCGCCGGCGCCGCGCACGAGATTGGCTCCTCCTACAGCTTTCGATTGCGCGCGGCGGGTCCGCGCCCTCGCCTGCTGATGATTACGCCGTTCTGCGTGTTCCCACCTCGTCATGGCGGCGCGCGCCGCGTCGAAGGTCTGTTGCATCGCCTGCGCGCCGAGTTTGACGTCGTGCTGGTGAGCGACGAGGCGTCGCTGTACGACGCACGCAGCTTCGCTTACTTCGATGGCCTGCACGCGGTGCATCTGGTGCAACGGCCATCCGGTGGCGACGGGACCGCGCATCCCGACCTCGGCGCACGAATGCGGTCGCACTGCCACGCAACCCTCGAGCAGGCCGTACGCGAAGCGCTGCGCCGCTACCATCCGCACCTTGTGCAGGTGGAACATGTCGAGTTGGCGATGCTCAGCGCCCTTCGCGGTCCGAACCAGCGCTGGATACTAGGGCTGCACGACGCCTACGAGACGTCCGATTTTCGCGATGCGACTACAGCGATGCGTTTTCGCGAGCACGTGCGCGCTACCTACGACGCGGCAACCGTTTGTTCCGCCGAGGATGGCGTTTTGGTCGAGCATCCGCGCATCGTGTGCGTTCCCAATGGCACCAATCAACCCCCGACCCACACACCGTCAGTGTCCGCGCAACTGCTGTTCATGGGGCCGTTCCGTTATGCGCAGAACCTCGATGGCATCCGGCACTTCCTGCGGGTGGCCTACCCTGCGATAAAGGCGGTGGTTCCCGACGCGAGGCTCGTCGTACTGGGCGGAGACGGTGCACCGGAGGCGGTCGCAGGCGACGGCATTTTCGCGCAACCGGACGTGAGCGTCCTCAGCCATCGCGAAGACATTGGCGCGCTACTGGGCGCGAGTGCCCTCACGGTCAACCCGCTGTCCGGCATACGCGGCTCGTCGCTCAAGGTCATCGAATCGCTTGCCGCGGGACGCGCGTGCGTGAGCACCGTCGACGGAGCACGGGGGTTCGGCGACGCGGGGCTGCCGGGATTGATCACCGTCAGAGACGTCGCGGCAATGATCGAGCCGATCATCAGTCTGCTGCGGGATCCCGTGCGGCGGCAGCACATCGAACGGCCCGACGCCACGCGGCTTGCGCCTTTTTCGTGGCAGCGCTGCGCCGCGATCCAGGGCGATCTCTACCGTAGGCTGCTGGAGCCAGTCCATGCATAGCGCTGCCATGCCACGGGCGAATTACGACAGCATCGCCCACCTGTACGACGTCGACATGGCGCGCAACATGCCCTTCGACGACATTGCCTTCTACGTCGACCGGGCCGCGGGCGCCGGCGGACCCGTGCTCGAACTCGGCTGCGGCAACGGACGCATCCTGCTCGCGCTGCTCGACCGTGGCATCGACGCAATCGGCGTCGATTGCTCACCAGGCATGCTCGAAGAGTTGCTGCGCAAGGCGCGGTCAGGCGGTCATGCGCCGAAGCTGTGCCTGATGGACGCGCGTCGACTCGCGTTCCGCGATGCGTTCGCGATGGTGCTTTGCCCGTATTCGCTGATCACGTACATGAGCGGCGTCGGCGACGATGTGCGCATGCTCGAGGCGATCCACGCAGCGCTGGTCCCCGGTGGCCATGTCATCGTTGACGCGTTCGTTCCGCGCGCGAACGTCTACCGCGCGCGATTCGCCGTCGACTATCGTCGTCCTGTCGGTACGGCGTTCCTGATCCGCTCCAAGCGGGTCGTGCCGGTCGCGCCGGGACTCAATCGCATCGAGAGGCGATACGAGCTGGCAACGGCCGACGGCGCAGTGATGCATCGCATCCACACGCGCGAGGATGTGCGGCCGCTCGCGCCCGAAGAGCTGCTGCGGGGCCTTGCCAGCTGCGGATTCGATACCGAGCAGGAATGGTGGGACTACGCGGCCATTGCGCCCGGGAGCGCGGCCCAGTTTTATACGGTCAGCGCGCGCCGGCGTGCCGCGTCAGAGTCGTGACGCACGTCAGAAGCCGCGACTCCGGAGGCAGCCATCCGCTGGCGCGCATCCATGAACGCGCCATTTCGGGGGTTCGGCCTCCGACAGCCGCGGCGCGCGTTTGCGCAGCCTACCGCCTACGCGTCCGACCGTTGTCGACCACCGCCGCGGGATGCGGGTTACTTCTTGACGTAGAGGTCGGGCAACTCCGACTTCAGCGCGGCCAGCTTGGGAAGGTCGTTATAGACGATGTAGGGCTGGTCCGGATGCAACGCCAGGTAGTTCTGGTGATAGTCCTCGGCCGGGTAAAAGGCTTTGAGCGGCGCGACTTCGGTCACGATAGGTTTGGGAAAAGCCTTGGCCGCATCAAGTTGCGCGATATAGGCCTTCGCCACGCGCTCCTGCTCGGGCGTCGCGAAGAAAATCGCCGAACGGTATTGGGTGCCCCAGTCGGGTCCCTGACGGTTAAGCTGGGTCGGGTCGTGGGCCACCGAGAAGAACACGCGTAGCAGCTGGCCGTAGGTTACCTTCGAGGGGTCGTACTTGACCTCGACCGACTCGGCATGCCCGGTCATGCCGCTTCCCACCATCATGTAGCTTGCGGTCGAGGCCGACCCACCCGAGTAACCGGATGTCGCCGACGCGACGCCCTTGACGTGCTTGAACACCGCATCCACGCCCCAGAAACAACCCCCGGCGAACACGGCCGTTGCCTGGCCTGGCGCGCTTGCTTTCGGCATGTCGAGCGCAGGATCGGGAAGGGCGCCCGCCATAGTCGTAGTGCAGGCCATCGCCATGACGGCTAGCGCAGCCGCCGATGCTTTTTGCAAATTCGCTTTCATCTGTTTCTCCGTCGTTCGTTGCCCTGCTCGTTCTTAGTACGCCATTGCTCGACTCGGTTCGTCCAACCGGCAGTCCCGCCTCGTCGCATGCCGCACCATGCCACGTATCCAAGGTCGCGCTTATCTGGCGCGACCTTACAGCGGGATCGGCTCGCAATGAGTGCGGGCTATTGCGACTCAGGCTGCGCCATCCTGACTCCCTCACTCGCAGCATCGGGATTTGAGACGCATTCCCGAATCGGATGTCGAAGGAATTTACACTTGCGTGCCGCCGAAACGCCAAGACTTCCAAAAAAAGCCCAATGGATTCAGCCCTATTAGCCCAGGCGAACATCGCGTTCGACACGCACCGTACACGCGGCCGCACGCGGTATGTCGATTCGCGCTGCAACAATAGAAGGGCCAAACGAGCGCATAATGAGCTACGCGCGCGTTGCCAGGGTCTCCCGAATATTGGCACTCACGATCGTCGAGGTTATGCCCGAAAGCGATAGTAGCCGATCGCGCTTTCACACCTGCCCGCGGTGTGCCGAGCCGGTCTATAAAGTCCACCGCAACCGGGGTGACCGGCTGCTCAGTGTTCTCCAAAAGGTGCGACGGTACCGCTGCCGTTCCCCGTCCTGCGGCTGGGAGGGCTTGCTGGAGAGGCCGCTCACCGCGCCGTCCTTTTGGACGGGACTGGCACGCCGGGCTCCCCCATGGGTCATCGTAAGCGTGCTTTCGATACCCCTGGCCCTGATACTGCTGGGGATCTACTGGATTGGCGCGCGCGCCTGGCCGTCCGCCGCGAGTGCCGAGAGCCGACAGGTGGCACTGCAGCAAGCCCCCGGAGAGTCGAGTACCGGTGTTCCGTTGGAACCTACCGACCCGCGAAAGGACGCCGGCGGAGTACCGGTCGAGTTGCGCCGCGGATGTGTGTGGGGGGGGCCAGGGCAGCACCCCTACGTCGGAACGTTTGGCGACGCGCTCATCGCTGCCCAGCTGCCAAACGAAATCGTCGACAAGCTCGCGACCATGCGCAAAAACGCCTTCGTGACCGATCGACTCCAGATTTCGGCCGCCGGCATTCATACCGCCGACCTGCGGCGAAACTTTGGTTCAACGGTGAAGGCGATGGCGCTGGACAGTACCGTTTGCTTCAGCACCAGGATCAACCTGCCGCTCGAAAACATGGGCACTGGCGACCTCTACGAGCTGATCGACGCCAACTACCAACGCTACGCGATCATGGTCGTCGAGAACGGAGGCAACGTCGCGCTCCTGGAAGAACAGTTCGGTCGCTGAGCTCCGGTTCACCACAGGGGAGTCCCGAGCAGCTCATGGCATGAGCCGCAGCGCAAAGACCCACACCGCGAGGATGATCGCCGCGCTGATAAGGGTGGCAGCAATAGTGCCCCTCGACGCGCGGAGGGGATCGCTCCCGGGTTCGCGCACCGGCGCCAGTGCAGATTGATTCGGCCGCGCTGACGCAGCGCCGGAATGGTTGTCGGCTCGTCCCACCGCATGGTGATCCTCCCAATTCCGCCACTGCGGGCGGTCGAACTCATTCCAGCAAATCCGCCCCACGCGATGCGGGAGAGTCGGCCCAGGCTATCTGGGTAGATCGGCGGCAGGGTTGGCGAGTGAACGACGATGCTGCGCAGCGCAAACGCCCCGGGGCGACGAACGCGAGTCACTCGGGTGACATAGGCGAGTCACGGACTCGCCGAGTACCGCGTGCCGTGCTAACGGGCTGAGATGGCAAGACGGCGCACCATGCTCGAGCCCCCGCGCAGGTCCCCGGGCAGGTGCCCGCCAGGTACAGCGGTCTCCATGTCGGGCGTCCTACGCTGGCGAAGCGTGGCACCTACACGAGTATCGGGCCGGCGCTGATTGCCCCGGATCGCGCGCTGGACAATTATTTAAACGCCTCGACTCGGGAGACTATGATGGATATCTCAGCAACAGTCCTCGTCGCAGCGATTCTCGTTTTCTTGGGCGTATTTACCTGCGTATTCCTATTTATCTACCCTCTTATCTTGTCGTTGATGGCGCCCGGCGGGAAGCGCGAGCCGACGACGGTCGGAGCCGGCCCTCCGACCACAGGCATTTTGCCGGACAGCCTTTCAACAGACGACACGATTATTGATTATCCCAAGCGTCGCAGCATCGGAGCGATCCCGGTGCATAGCCCCAGCGCGGCGTATTGACGCCAATGATTCGAGAATGGTCGTGGCCCGCGCCAGCGCGCCCTCCGGGTTGCGACGAAAGCGTTCAGCGGAAGCCGTGTTTGTTTTCCGCGCGCGGCGGATCAGGCCACAGAAGCCGGATTAGCTGAGAGTCTTTTGACGCTTTGGCGGGTCTGCAGGAGGCGGCACAGCACCGTTTGGCTTCGCCGGTTGAGGCGTGTGTTTGCCCGGACCCGCTACGACCATCAGCGATGCTCCGCACTGCGAACAGAAGTTCCGAAGCTCCGCTAGCCGTGAGCCACACGCCGGGCAGTAGTTTCCCATTTGATCGTCCTGCGCCGTTCATTTGCGCCGGGCAACATGCGCCGGGCAGCGTAGGCCCGCAAACCGTGGTAAATCCTGGACCCACCAGTGGGCGTCAAGCAACGGATGTGCCACGCGCAAGCCCGGGAGATCCCCGGAGGCACCGCCGGTCGTCTAAGCGGGTCTCGCCTTTCGTATGCTGCCACGCGCAGTCAAATCGTGACCCCCTTCGGCAGTAAGAACCAATGGTATTGCTATGCGTTGGACGCGCCGCGACAGGCAATGCAAGCGCCGCGACCGAGTTTAGCACGCAGCGCATAGCCAAGCCTCGGCGCCAACGCATCGAACGGGCGCTCACGGTTTCGAATCGGCCAATCCATTCCGCACATCGACCATGGCGTCCTGAGGCACGATGATCCAGCCGTCGCCCGGGCGATCGAGGTCCACGATCAGCACGATGACCAATGAAAAAACGATGGCGATCGCCGCCATCACCGGACTTCGCGTTGTCCCCGACACGCCGCAGCGGTAACCCATGGCCCCCAACGAGAGGATCGCGATCAAGTAAAGTACCGCCCATATCGCGCCGGCAACGCGATTCCGGCTGACTTCGAGTCGCTCTGCGTTGGACTTGACGAGGTCGTTCATGGCGCCGAGGAACAGGCTGACGACCATCGGAGTGGGATTTTTCTCCACGGCCGCTGCGGTCTGCGCCGACAGTAGATCGAGCGACGCTGTAGACGAGGGCGAGGCGCGGGCCTGGTCCGACCCGTCCCACTGCAGGCGCTCCTCTACATATTTCCGGAGAAGTTTACGGATTTCGGTGCGCTGGGGCTCGTCGATCAGCATCGTCCGCGAGTACATCGTCCGGATTGCGTTGGCCTCGTCGAAGAGCGCTACTCTTCTCGCGTGGTAGTGGTCCCTGGCCTTGGCGAAGGGAAATGCCAGCATTAGCGCGAGCAAGCCGCGCGCGGTGCCCACCATCGCGCCGACCGGCGCCTCCTTCTCCGGCTCCTTTTCTCGGGCGCCGCCCCGATTCGACCTCGCCCAGCTGTAGCCGCCCTCGACGGACAGCATGACGAGCAGCAGCTTGCCGATGAAGATTGCCCAGAACGGCGCGGAGTCGAGCAGTGGCCAGCCCTGCATTGGAGCCTTCCCTTGGATCGCAGGCGTTATTTCCTGGGTACCGTTTTCGCGGCCGGATCCAGCGCGATGGGCACCGAGAACGTGACATCGTAACTCCACTCCTGGCGAAATTCGCGTTGCATGCCATCAGTCCAGAAGCGGCCGGCGACGCGATTTTCGTCATAGGCGCTTGGCTTCCATCGGATGAAGGCGGCAGACGAGATGAAGGGCGTGAACGCAGGATGCAGCGGCTCGGCGCTCATGACTTTGGCGTCGGGATCGATCCCGACCACCAGGGCGACCAAGCCGCCCCTGCGCGCCATTGTCTCGAGACGCTCCATGTTTCTCGCGTCGGCGAGCGCGAGCTTGCGATCCGACAGGACCACGATGACGTCCATGTTGCCCTTCTCGGTCGCGCTATCCACCTCCTGCGCGACGCCATACCTGAGCACCTCCGATTTGCCATTGGCCGCAAGAGACCCATTGGCGTCCTGCGCGATCGCAACGCCTGCCCAAAACAGCCCTGCGCATGCAGCGCTTGCGAACATGGTTTTCATCAGAGCGATCGGGTCATGAAGACGCTGTTCGGATCTTCGACGTATTTGTCGAAGGGCGGGCAGTACTCAAAGCCGAAACTCGCATAAAGCCGTCGCGCCGGCTCGAATGCGGGCATGGACCCGGTCTCCAGACTCAGCCGCTCGTAGGAGCGCGACCTCGCCTCGCCGATGATATGGACAAGGATCGCGCGTGCGACGCCTTGGCGCCGGTGGGCTCTCGAAGTCCGCATGGATTTCACCTCGCCATGGCGGGGCGATAGCGCCTTGAGCCCGCCGCAGCCCAGTAGCTGTTGGTTCGACCAGATCGTCCAGAAACTGATGTCGGGTCGGCGCAGCGCTTCGAGGTCCAGGGCATGGACGCTCTCCGGCGGGGAGAGGCTGTGCATGCAGCGCAGATGCTCCTCCAGCAGTGCCCGGATCTCCGCGCTGGAGAGATCGTCGAGGCGAATGTCCATCGCGGACTTGGCTAGGCCTTGGGCGGCTCTTCGCGCCGGTCCGCGTACCACATGTCCATGCCCTCACGCCGCTTGACGGCGCGGGGTCCGAGCAGCGCGAAGCGCGCGGTCAGCATCAGTACTTCGCGACCGGAATAGGTGCGCAACTTTCGCCCCGACGTGGTCACCACCTGCGGCAGGATGACGAACCGGCCCTCGCGCATCAGCGCCCGGCTTATGACCCACTCCTCAGCGCCGTAGAACGTCTCGTCGAATCCACCGACGGCGACGAAAGCGCTGCGCGTGCAGAACACGAAGCAACCCGCCGCCAGCCGCGCGACGCGGAAGATGCGAACGAAAACCGGCAGCAGAAACCTGGCGTACCGCGGCACGAGTCCGTCGAATCGAAATGCGGCGCCACCGCCAACGGCACCGTCGCGCACCGCCTGGATGGCAGCCCGGACCACCGCCTCATTCACCAGCGTGTCGGCGTCGACGAAGACGAATAGATCGCCTCGCGCCTGGCGCGCGCCAGCATTGCGCGTCGCGGAAATCTGGCGACGGGCGACGGTGACGACGCGCGCGCCGTGGTCCCGGGCCACGTCGGCCGTTCGGTCGGTCGACGCGTCGTCGGTCACGATGACCTCGTAGGCGTCACCCGCCGCTCGCCCGGCCGCATGTACCGCATCGAGGGTCGCGCCCAGCAGGCGCTCTTCGTTGTAGGCGGGAATGATGAATGAAATCATCACAGGGGTGGCATCCGGCCCTTGCGCGAGGGCATACCAAACTTTTACACGACCAGGCCTTTCTTCGGCAGAACCACCCTACTCTCGCATGGGCGCCATCGTCGCAGCAAGCCCTGGATGACGGCTGCAGTCTTAGATATGCTTCTAACCACAAAGGAGTCCTCGCAATGCCGGCGCAATTGTCATCCATGGAAAAATCGCGTTCGCGATCGACGCTATGTGCACGTCGATCGCCGGCGACGTGTTCGCTGGGTCCGACGTCAAGAACACCGACGACCTCGAGGTTGGCGACCAGTTCAAGGCGGAATTCACTCAGGCCATGGCGGGCTCGGTCGAGCTTGCCGCGAAGAAGTAAGGCACCGTTGATACTAAGGCACCGGTGATCGATCCGCGCGACTACGTTGCGGCCGAGACGCTCAAGGGTAGCCTCGCCGCCACGGTTCGCGCGCTGCGCGAGGACGACCGCGAGCGCATAGCGAGGGCAGTGCGCGGCCTCGATCGCGAGTCGATCTACTTGCGTTTTTTGAGCTATCGCAGTGAGCTGACTGCGGAAGGCCTCGATCGCATCATGAAGTTCGATCCCGAACTCGAGGTTGCGCTGCTCGTGACCACGGGCGAGGGCGACGAACAAACCGTGATTGGCTCGGGGCGGTATGTGCTGACGGGGCCAGGTGTCGCTGAGGTGGCCTTCATGGTCGAAGAGGACTATCACGGTCGGGGAATCGCGAGCTGCCTGCTCCGCCACCTCGCGATCGTGGCGCGCGATCATGGAATCGCGACGTTCGAAGCCGACGTGCTCGCCGCGAACAAAGCGATGCGAGCCGTATTCGCAAGGACCGGATGGTCGATGCAGTCGCGACGAGAGGGCGGCACCGTCCATATCACGCTTGCGCTGCCGGACGATCCTTCATGAGACGCGCTTTCGTGCGCTCGCGTCGCACGTGGCGCGCGGTCAAGCGCAAGCTGCGCTGGGACCGGCTCTATCGTGTGACGAGCTATCTCAAGTCGGCGCTCTGGACCGTTCCCCTCATCGCCATCGCGCTCGTCTTCGCCGTCGCGCCGCCGCTGCGCTTCCTCGACGCGTGGCTCGGCTGGGAGCTCACCGCACTGGCACCGGCCGGGGCGCAGGGGCTGTACCAGACGGTTATCACGCTCACGCTGTCGTTCATCGTGTTCACGTTCGGTTCGCTGCTGGTGGCGATCCAGGTCGCCGGCGGACAGCTCACACCGAGGATTATCGCTACGCTCCTCCTACGCGACAACGTCGTCCGCTACAGCGTCGGGTTGTTCGTGTTCACGCTGGTCTTCGCCGTCATGGCGCTCAATCGTGTCGAAGCAACGGTGGCGCAGCTCGTCGCGCTGCTGATCGCGACGCTCGGCGTCGCCTGCATCGCCGATTTCCTGTTCCTCATCGACTACGCCGCCCGCCTCCTGCGCCCGGTGAGCGTGGTGGCGCGCGTCGGCGACGAAGGTGTGGAGGTCATCCGCTCGGTGTACCCCTCGCGCTCGGCTGAGCCGTGGTGGCCGAAGCGGGGCCGCTTCGTGCGCGGCTCGGCGCGCCCGCGCGCACGGTGCTGCACAACGCGAAAGCGGGCATCGTGCTCGCGGTCGACTTCAATACCTCGTCGCGCTCGCTCGCCGCCACGGCGGCGTCGTCGAGGTCGTGCCCCAGGTAGGGGACTTCGTCGCCACGGACGAGCCGCTGTTCGCCTTGTACGGCGCCACGGCAACGATCGACGACAGGGACCTTCGCGCGACGGTAGCCATGGGCGCCGAGCGGACGCTCGAGCAGGATCCCATGTTCGCCTTTCGCATCCTGGTGGACATCGCTCTCAAGGCGCTCTCACCGGCGATCAACGATCCCACGACCGCGGTGCTCGCGATCGACCAGGTTCATCGTCTGCTGCGCTTTCTGGGCAAGCACCAGCTTCGCGGCGAGGTCATCTGCGACGATGCGGGCGCGCCGCGGGTGATCTTCCGCACGCCGAACTGGGAGGACTTCGTCCACGTCGCGTGCACGGAGATCCGGGCGTGCGGCGCATCCAACGTGCAGGTCGCGCGCCGCATGCGCGCGATGCTGGAGGACGTGGGGCGCGTGCTTCCCGAGTATCGCCTCCCATCGATCGAGACCGAGCTCGACGCTCCTCGACCGCGCGATCGAGTCGTCGTACCCGACTCCAGAGGACCGCGCGCTCGCTCGCTTCCCGGACGTTCAGGGTCTCGGGGGATCGCCTGCCCCGCATCGCGACTGACGCGAGCTCACCGATGCCGGTGACCGGACCCGTTCCCGAGTGGCTGCTCTCCGTGGCGGCCGCCGCGACGCTTTTCACGGTGATGTTCGACCTCGGTCTCGCCATCGTGCCGTCGGAATTCCGCGTCGTCGGGCGGCAACCAGGACTGCTGCCCAAGGCCCTGTTCTCGGTGCTCGTTGCCGTTCCCGCGATCGCGTGGCTGGTCGCCCGTGTGCTCGATCTCCCGCGCGGTGCTGAGATCGGACTCATGCTGATGGCGATCGCGCCGGGCGCGCCGGTGGCGCTGCGCCGTTCTCTCGACGCTGGCGGGCATCGGTTCTTTGCGCCGGCGCTACAGATCGCGGTCGCCATTCTTGCAGTGGTGTCGATGCCGCTGTCGATCGCGGCATTGAACGAGTACTACGCCGGGCAGGCCACCGTCGATCCTCGCCACCTCGCGCGGCAGGTCTTCATTGCTCAGCTGCTGCCGCTTGCACTCGGCATGGCGACACGATGGCTCTGGTCCGCCGGCGCGGCCTGGCTGGAACCAAGGCTGCACAGGCTCGGGACAGTACTGCTCGCGCTTCTCGTCGCACTTGCGCTCATCGACGTCTGGTCGACGGTCGTCGGCGCAGGTTTTCGCGTCGCTGCGGCGATCGTGGTCGTCACGGCGCTGGCGCTCACCGTGGGCCATGGCCTGGGCGGCCCCGATCCGGCGACACGCACCGCGACGGCGATCTCGAGCGCGATCCGCAATGCGGGGCTCGCGCTGCTCGTGGCGACACTCAATAAGGCGGCGCCGACGATCACCGCCGCCATTCTCGCTTACCTCGTGATATCCGCCTTGACCGTGATTCCCTACGTGATCTGGCGTCGGCGATCGGCGCCCGTGGCAAACAACGTGATGTAACCCGACTACGCTTTCAAGCTGGTACCCGAGAGGTATCGAGTGGGTCAGGTCTTCTTGCGAGGTACAGCCTCGAGCAGCGACACGATCCGGGGCGAGCGCGCGATGGCGTCGGCAAGCCCGGAGAAGGCCTCGGCTTCGGCCGGCGGGAACGCGAGCCCTGCGTATGAGGCGCTGCCCTCGCGCGGCGCCCAGACCATGCGCGATTCCAGCAGCCACACGCCGTACGCGGCCCGCAGATCCTTGGCCCCCGTGCCGCCGAGCTCGTGCTGCAGGGTGTAACTGGAAAGCGCCGCGTTGGACACGACCGCCGACTCGATGAGTGCGCTGCGATAACCGGGACGGGCCACCACCGACGACCCGTGCACGGCGGCCAACTGCCGCGCCGCCGCGTGCACGACGACGAGCAGCCGATCGAGGATGTTGCGCAGCGCGTGCTGGCCGGCGAGATCGAGATAGGACCTCGGTTTCAGGAACACGTCGACCGCCGCCGACACGGCGCCGCAGCCGCTGTGGCCGAGCACGACAACGAGCTTGAGGCTCTGGCCCAGGTGACCCGCCGCGTACCTGAGGCTGCCCATGCCTTCCGCGCCCAGCCCATTGCCGGCCACGCGAACGACAAAAAGATCGTTCGGCCCCTCGTTGAAGATGAGCTCGATCGGAACCCGCGCATCGGAGCAGCCGAGCACCGCGGCATAGGGTCGCTGTGCCGGCGTGTCCGCAGCGTCGTCGGCAAGGCCGAGATCGCGCGGATCGACCGGAATGATCTGACGGGCGACATCGTCACCTTGCTCCGCCGCGTCGAGCATCGTCGCGATCGAGCGGCTCCCTTCATCGAGGCGCCGGCGCGCCGCATCGGCATCCGCCGGCCGCGGCCGGACTGCGCCCTCGCGGCCGTCGTAACGGTAGGTCACCTCGACGATTTTCATGCGCGCCTCACGGCCAAAGGGCCGCGACCATCATGCCATGATGTTCACGCCGCCGTCGACGTAGAGCGTCTCGCCGGACAACCGGCGCGCATAGGGCGTCGCGAGATACGCGCAAGCGAAGCCGACGTCCATGATGTCGACCAGCGCGCCGATGGGCGCCCGCTGCGCAGCCTCGGTGAGAAGAACGTCGAAGTCCTTCAGGCCGGATGCTGCACGCGTCTTGAGCGGGCCGGGAGAGATCGCGTGAACGCGCACACCCTGGCCGCCCAGCTCGTAGGCGAGGTAGCGGCAGCACGCCTCGAGCGCCGCCTTCACCGGCCCCATCACGCTGTACGTCGGTACGACTTTATTGGCGCCGTGGTAGCTCATCGCGAACATCGTGCCGCCCTCCTTCATGAGCGGCGCGGCAAGGCGCGCCATACGCACGAACGAGTGGCACGACACGTCCATCGCCTTAGCGAATCCCGCCGCGGAGCAATTGAGAAGGCCCCCTTGCAGGTCTTCCTTCGGGGCGAACGCGATCGAGTGGACGAGGATGTCGAGCCGGCTCCACTTCTTCGTGACCTCACTGAAGACCGCTTCGAGCTGGTCCGGGACGGAAACGTCCAACGGGAGAAACAGTTCCGCATCCACTTCCTTGGCCAAGGGCTCCACGAAGCGACGCGCCTTGTCGTTGAGATAAGTGACAGCGAGATCGGCGCCGAGCTCGCGAAACGCCCGAGCGCAGCCGAACGCAATCGACTGATCGTTGGCGATGCCGATCACGAGGGCCTTGTGGCCGCTCAGGACCTGGCGGTGTGTACCGTTGCTCATCGTGCGTTCCTCATGTTCCTGCGGATGTCCCGAGAAGCTCGAGCGTGTGGCGCGCGATCATCACCTCCTCGTTCGTCGGCACCACCCACGCGGCAATGCGGCTTGCCGGCGTGCTGATGCGAGGGCCACCGCGACCGTTTGCGGCGGCATCGAGGACCACGCCGAGCCACGACGCGTCGCGACACACGCGCTCGCGCAGCGACGCGCTATTCTCGCCGATGCCTGCGGTGAACACGATGGCGTCGCAGCCTCCCAGCGCAGCCGCGAGCGAGCCCAGCTCGCGGCCAATGCGATAGACGAACAAGTCGATCGCGACCCTGGCGGCGGGGTCGCTGCTTTCTTCCAGGGTTCGCATGTCGCTCGAAATTCCCGACACGCCCAGCAGTCCCGATTGCTGATACAGGAGCTTCTCGATCGAGCGCGCGTCCATCTGAAGCTCGTCCATGAGATAGAGGACGACGCCCGGATCGAGGGTACCGCAGCGCGTACCCATGGGCAGTCCGTCTAGCGCGGTAAACCCCATCGTGCTCGCGACGCTGCGTCCGGCCGCGACTGCGCACATGCTCGTTCCATTGCCGAGGTGCAGGACCACGGTCTTGCCCGCCGCCGCCTTGGGATCGTAGTCGGCGAGCACGCTCGCAATGTATTCGTAGGAGATGCCATGGAACCCGTACCGGAGGACACCTCGGTCCGTGATCGATTTGGGAAGCGCGAAGGCCTGGGCGACCGCAGGCTGAGCGCGATGGAACGCGGTGTCGAAACACGCCACCTGTGGTAGCTGCGGCATCTGCTCGAGTATGGCCTTGATGGGCGCGAGGTTGTGCGGCTGATGCAACGGGGCGAGCGGGATGTATTTTTCAAGCGCGCTCACGATGTCGGCGTCGAGGCGCACCGGTTTCGCGTATTGCACTCCACCATGAACCACGCGGTGGCCGACAGCCACCAGGCGATGCTCTGCGAAGCGCTCGCGCACGAAGCCGACGAGATGCTCCAGAGCGCCGTCGTGGCCAAGCTTCGTCCCGGCGTCCCAGCGCTTGTCGGCGATGACCTTGTCGTCAGCGTCCTTGGCGACGAACTTGGGCGAGGTGAACAAACCCTCCGCCTGCCCCCGGGCGACGAGTGCCAGGCCGTCTGTGGCGCTGCGATAGAGCGAGAACTTCAGGCTCGAAGAGCCGGCGTTGAATACCGCAACGACATCCTGCACGGTCAGGCCACCGCCTTGTTCGCGGTCTCGCGGCGCGCGTGGGCAACGAGCGCCGCAATGCCGCACGAAGCGAGGCGTGTCGTGACCGAATCCGCACGGCTGGTGAGGATGATCGGGACGCGCGCGCCGAGCACAATGCCCGCAGCGTCCGCGCCCGCGAGGAACGACAGGCTCTTGGCAAGCATGTTGCCGGCCTCAAGGTCGGGCACGACGAGGACGTTCGCGCGGCCCGCGACCGGCGACGCGATTTTCTTGATTTTCACGGACTCGAGGCTGATCGCGTTGTCGAGGGCAAGCGGTCCATCGATGATGGCGCCGGTTATTTGTCCCCGGTCGGCCATCTTGCACAATGCGCCCGCTTCGACGGTCGACGGCACCTTTGGATTCACCGTCTCCATCGCCGACAGTATCGCCACGCGAACCTCGGCAAAACGCAGTGCGTGGCCAAGATCAATCGCGTTCTGGATGATGTCAACCTTGTCCTCCAGCGTCGGCGCGATATTGATGGCGGCGTCCGTGACGATCAGCGTATCCGCGTGCGAGGGCACATCCATCACGAAGCAGTGGCTGATCCGGCGCGCGGTGCGCAGCCCCGCGTCGCGGCGGACCACTGCAGCCATAAGCTCGTCGGTGTGGAGGCTTCCCTTCATCAGAGCCTCGGCCTTGCCTTCACGAACCAGGTCGACGGCCTTGGCGGCGGAAGCCTCGCTGTACGGCGCATCGACAATGGGCAGACCGGAAATGTCGATGCCATGCTTCTTTGCAAGTGCTTCGATGCGTGCCTTCGGCCCGACCAGGATCGGCGCAATCAGTTTGAGGCGCGCCGCTTCCACGGCGCCGCGCAGCGAGCTCTCGTCGCACGGGTGGGCCACGGCCGTGGGCATTGGGGGTAACGACTTGCAGAACTCGAGCAGCCGCTCGTATTTCGCGTGGACGCGTTCCATCGTGTCAGGACTTCGCTCTTCCCGTGGACTTACGGATGGCCTTGCGCTTGCCGATGCGCTTCCGCGGCGGGCGTCGAGGCGAAGCGCCGTTGCCGCTGGTCGACAACGCCTCACCGATGCTTTCTATCATGACGAGCTGCTCGCTCGAAGGTCTTGCGCGCTGCACCCGCTCGTCGCCGAGAAGGCGCCGCACGAGGGTCACCAACTTCTCGCGGTCTCCCGCGCTACGCAAAAGCGCGGGCAACGTGGCGAGCGCCTCGTCCGGTTGATAGCGAACGATGATTTCCTGCTCGCCGCGCACACGCCGCCATTGATCGGACGGCATCGAGGGCAGGAGGTCTTTGTACTCGGCAACGAGCTCCTGCTTCGTCTGCAGGCGCGACAGGAGCAACGGCTCGCCCTTGCGTGCGAGCAAGCACGCCACGCGCGCGAGCGCCTCGGGATAGCCGCCTTCGGCAATGGACGCAAGCGCCTCCTTGACGAACGGCAGCTCGCGCGGCTCCGCGACGCGCTCGGATTTGTCTTCGAGGGCTTGCTGCTTGTCAGCGACGTACATCGAAAACACGTTGCCGTAGGTCGTGAAGAAGGCGGCCTCACTCATGGCATCGCGCAGCGCCCGGTAATAGTCGAGCGAAGCGCTGATAGTCGTCGAAGCACCCCTTTCCAGCTGGCGCAGTGAGTTATCGGCCCCCGTATCGACGCGGTTCGCGCGAACGAGTTGCGCCGCCGGCGCGATCCAGCCGAGCCAGGGATTGAGATCGGACAAGGCCCAGCGCTGCAGGCGCAGCGGATGGAACTGGCGTCGCAGCTTCGCGCCCAATTCACCCGACGACGCTTGCACAAGGGGCTGAAGGAACAATTCATAGGCGCGCTGGTTGAAATCGGAGATGGCCGCGACCGCCTGGAAGGGCTTTTCGTCGCCACGGTCGAACCGGTTCAGCCTTGCCACCACGTCTTCGAGTCGACGCTCTTCGAACGAGACATCGTACTCGACGCCGCCGGTCCCACCCTTGCGTTCGGCAATCTTCATCGCCCACAGGCCAGGTGGCAGCACCTCGATCGACTGCAGCACCGATACGATCTGCGTGTGCTCTTTCTTCGCGACCTTGCCCGAGACAAAGATGCCGAGGTGACCGACGTTCTCGTGCACGAGGCCGACGATCACCTGACCGCGCGCTTTAATCTCTTCCGTCGATCCATAGACGTCGGCAACCCAGTTGAATGCCTGCTGCGGCGGCGTGATGTTGTCGCCCATGGACGCAAAGAGCACGATCGGAGCCTTGATCTCGCGCAGGTCGAAGGCCTTGCCGTCCGCACCCGGCGTTCCGCCCTTCCACACCTTGTTGCCGACGAAGAGGTTGCGCGTGATCCATTCGATCTCCTCGCGCGTCATGATGTAGAAGCCACCCCACCAGCGCTCGAATTCGAGAAAGCGCGGCGCCTCGGTGTCGATGTTCGCGTACAAGTGGTAGTACTTGTCCCAGAACGTATTGGCGGGATTGAGATTCTCGAAGTTCTCGACGAGATACGCGCCGTCGAAGACGCCGTCGCCCAGATCCGACACGAGCGAGGCGAGCCAGGTGCCGCCAAGCATGCCTCCGGAGTAGCGCATGGGGTTGTCGCCGCCGCCCTCCTGCCACGCGCCGCCCCAATACGACATCGGTGCGCCGTTGATCACGATCGGACCCGTATCGTCAGGACCGGATGCGGCGAGCATCATGGCAGCCCACCCGCCCTGGCAATTGCCCACGATGGCGGGCTTCGGGCTGTGCGGATGAAACTCGCGCACCTTGCGCACGAACGCCTTTTCGGCTTCGCACACGTCGAGTAGCGTCTGGCCAGGCTCGGGATCGCGGAAGAAAATCACGAAGTACACTGGATGACCGGCGCGCAGTGCCACGCCGACCTGCGAGTCGTCCTTGAAGCCGCCAATGCCGGGCCCGTGACCGGCACGCGGGTCGATGATGACATAGGGGCGCCGCTTGTCGTCGACGAGCACGCCATCAGGCGGGACGATGCGCACCAGTGCGTAATTGACGGGGTGCTTGAGTTTGCGTCCGTCGAGGATCGTTTCGTAATCGAAGTGGAGGACCGGCGGCAGGCCGGCTTTCGTGTGCTCCACGAAATTGTTGCCGCGCTGGCGGATAGTGTCCCAGAACAGGATGGAACGCTGGGTTGCGTCGACAGCGTAGCTATACCAGTCGGTGAAGACGGCGGCGCCAGCAGCCGGATTCGCGGCGCCGTTGTGCTCGGCGGTGGCCTCGGCGAGCCGTTGAGTAAACTGTTCGCGCGCGAATTCGGCACGCTTTCGGAACAGGAGTGCGACCTTGGTCGCGATATCGTGGCTGCGCGCCAGGTTGCGATCGGTATTCATGGTTGTTCCTCTCGGAGTCGTCGGCGGGGACGAGTCCTGACGTTACCCGGGTACATCACCGCCGAGTTGGTTGCCGAGCCGCTTGCGGATATTGGCGACGATCTCGGCGATCACTGCCGCGGTCACGGCCTCACCCATCGCTCCCACCGCCTGATCCCGCACGTGGTAGTGCATCTTGAGCGCGTTGCAGAGCTTCTCGAACGCGGCGGGATTCTTGGTGGCGCAGACAGAGTCGTCCTTGCGCAGTACTCTTTCGATAACGCCGGGATCGAGGAGTCGGACGCGGCAAATGCTGGCGCAGCGTGCCACCTCGCGGTCGACCTCGTCGAGATTCTTCGCCCACCACTCGGTGCCTAGGTGACTCGATTTTTTCGTCATGCTTGGTATCGCCTTTCACAACATACGCGAAAACCCTTCGCGACTCGTCCTGAAGACTACGGTAGATATGGCTACCATATCCTGACCCAGGTCAATTCGGGAGGGTTCGTTTGCCAGCGCGATGATCGGCCGCTTTGAAGGTTCGCGGGCCGCCGCACATGCAGGACTGCAGGCTAGCGCCAAAGACATTACTCTGCCAAACAATCTCGCCCACGGGCTCGCCTCACAAATAGCCTGCCAGAGGCATCGTTCGTCGTTCGCGATGCCGACCGTCGCGAACAGCGCACCCCGTGGGACAGAACGATCACCAATATCCTACTCCTTTTGATTCTCAGCGGACAAATGCAGAGGACGCGGCGTCCTACCAACGATGGACTTGGAAACCCTGATGCGGCACGATATCCAGTAGCAGGTTGAAGCATCGCGCTTTTCAACGAGCGCCGATTTGGCCTCGTGGCCGGTGACGCCCCTGTGCTTGACCGACCGAGATCAGCCGTAGCGCATTGCGCTCCATTGCAGCCGTTGATTGGTTCTAGCCACGCATACATTTGACAGTCACTTGCCGGTGATGATTCCGCCCTCGGCAATCTCCCATGCTCTCGTCGTGACCGGCACATGCGGAAGTGGCAAGACAACGGTATCCACGTTGCTGGCGAAACGATACGGTTGGATCAGGGTCTCCGAGGATGACATCTGGCGTGAATGCTTTGGCAAGAATCGCGGTTCGTTTGGTTCGGAAGAACACCGTCGCAAGCGGCAGCAAGTGCACGCTGCCGTGTTTGCGGCCTGTCGCGCGGCGATTGAGGCGGGGCAAAGCATCGTAATCGACGCGACGGTTCATGAGAATCCGCCCGAGGCGTACGACGAATACCGAGGCTTCTTTGACGCCCACGGCATCGCGTGGAAGCTCCGAGTACTTCATCCAAAGCTAGAGATAGCAGTTGCGCGCGATGCAAGCCGCTCGACAGGCCGACTCGGCGCTGATCGTGTGGCAAGCCTTCGCGCCAAGTTCACCGAATCCGTCTTCGACGCAGATTGCTTTGTGGACAGCTCGGACGAGACGCCGGAACAGACCGTGAGACGGCTGCTCGAAGATCCCGCTGCGTGACGCTACGCTCAACCGGCAGCGTCGATTCGTGGCTTCCGCTTATCCACACATGGATTCGGTGCGCAATGGCTCTCCCGGCGTCGACGGTTCATTCAAATATGTGAGAATCAACACCCAAGTCTGACGGGTGCGCATATGACAATGGACCGGACGCGGTGCACGAATATCTCCGAGGCGCTTTGGCAAGTTCATGACCGGTGGGCCTGTCGAGTCGATGGGCGCACACGATATGGTGCCATCCCGCCCCGCGACAGCAGCAGCGCCTGACCAGGGACGGCGGAGCACGCTTGAGCCTCCGGCGACGCGCCGACAGCCAACGCATGAGCCCTGAGCGCAGGCGACTGACGCTTGCGTTGCTGCTCTCGCTGCTGATCCACGCGTTGCTATTGAGCCTGGCCTTCAATGGTCAGGGATTTTGGCCCTTCATCTTTCCCTGGCAGGATCAGCGGATCGAGTTACCCGATCTGCGCGTCGTAGTCGTTCCCGCGCAGGTCACGGCCGCGGGGCCGGCGGTCACGCCTGTCGCGGAGCCGTCGCCGCAGGAGTTGGTCAAGCCACCTGTTACCAGTGGGCCGGCGCCGACGCCTCCCGTGTCCCGCACGTCGACTCCACGTCGGACTGCTGCCGCGATCGCGCCGGCGGCCAATCCAAAGGCAGCGGCCAATCCGAGGACAGACGTTGCGGCCGGTGTGGCCCCTTCGAAAATGCCTTTGCGCGCCGATCGGCCCGGTGACACGGCACCCCCGCCGGTCCCTGCACCAGCCGTGATCGCCTTGGAGCGGCCCGACGAGCCTACGTGGCTCGTGCCCGCCACTCCAGAGGTGCCAACTCCCGTCATCGCGGCAGTGCCAAGCGTCGCAAGCCCGGAGACTGCGATGCCGGCGCTTCGAGATACTGGCGACGGACCGCGCGACCAAGAGACGCGGGAGCGAGCCGTTGACGTGGCGAAGCTCGACGCCTCCAAACAGGAGGGGCAACCGCAGGCGGAGCAGTTGGAGGCGGCGCGGCAGAACGCCGCCCGTCAGGAAGCCGCGCGCGCCGAGAACGCACGGGTAGAGGCACAACAGCAAGAGGCCGCGCGACGGGAGGCTGAACGCCAGGACGCAACACGACAGGCAGCAGCCCTGCAAGAGGCGGCACGGCAGGAGGCTGCAAAGATCGAGGCTGCAAAAATCGAGGCTGCACAGGTCGAGGCTGCGAGGGTCGAGGCCGCAAAAGCCGACGCAGCACAGGTCGAGGCTGCTGCAAGGGTCGAGCCCGCAAGAGCCGAGGCAGCACAGATCGAGGCTGCAAGGGTCGAAGCTGCAAAGGTCGAAGCCGCAAAGGTCGAGACTGCAAAGGCCGAAGCTGCACAGGTCGAAGCTGCAAGGGTCGAAGCTGCAAAGGCCGAAGCTGCACAGGTCGAGGCTGCAAGGGTCGAGGCTGCAAAGGCCCAAGCTGCAAAGGCCGAAGCTGCAAAGGCCCAAGCTGCAAAGGCCGAAGCTGCAAAGGTCGAAGCTGCACAGGTCGAGGCTGCAAGGGTCGAGGCTGCAAAGGCCGAAGCTGCAAAGGTCGAGGCTGCAAGGGTCGAGGCTGCAAAGGTCGAGGCTGCAAAGGCCGAGGCAGCACAGATCGAGGCTGCAAAGGCCGAAGCTGCGAAGGCCGAAGCTGCAAAGGTCGAGGCTGCAAAGATCGAGGCCGCAAAGGCCGAAGCGCAAGAGGCAGCCGCAAGACGGGAAGCGGCGCTTCGAGCGATAGGACGACAGCTCGACGAGGAGGCCGACCGGCGCGACGCTGCAAAGGCTGCAGCGCGACTGTTACCCTCAGCGAGCAGCGCACGTCGATATTGGCTCTTGGGTCGCAGTGACCCCAACGCGGAACTCATCAGTTACGCGGAAGCCTGGAGTCGGAAGATCGAGGTAAACATGACGTTCGAGACGGTCCGCGAAGCGGCGAAGCAGCCTCACACCGATCCCCTCGTGACGGTGGGCATCCGCAGCGATGGGTCGGTCGAGTCGGTGACCTTCGTTCAATCCAGCGGCGTGGCGGCCCTCGATGAAGCGATACGACGCGTCGTGGACAGCCAGAGGCCCTACCCGGCGTTCCCGCCGGGCCTCGCGCGCGAGTGGGACGTAATCATGATCCGCCGAAACTGGCACTTCGACATGGCGATCCGGCTGCAGTGATGGGAGCCGCTTGAAGCGCATGCAGATGATCGCCGAGTTGCTTCGTGGGGGCACAATGACAAAGATCGCTACTGGCATGCGCTCGATTCCGGTGACGATCTACGAAACCACCGGCGGGATATTCGACACACCGACGCCCGCGGGCCACAAGAACTGTGGAGGTCGGAACCGGGACGATGGCATACCAGAGTTGCTCGGCCGCGACGTTCAACCACGGGTTTACCGGCGGCAGCAGCCATGGCCTGACCGGAATGATCGCGTTGAGCCGCGTCGGCCCGATGCCCCCGGGTTGCGCGTCATGATTCCAACGCTTACGCGGCCGGCTTGAGTAACGAACGTTCGTTGTAACTGCGCCGGCTCGACGTCCGCGCTACCCCTACCGGCGTGGATGATAGATATCCTCCCGTGCACGACGATGGCGGTCGTCGCGGCGTTCGTGTCCAACCGCGCCCAAGACCTTGACCCGGCAGACCCGGCAAGGTATACGACAGATTCAATAGAATAAAAATTGTGGGCTGGGCCGATCGATTGACGGCAACGGCGCCACACATCGAACCAAATTGGGAGGAACACCTGATGAAGACGCGGATTTTGCTGTTCGGTGCGCTTGCGTTTGCGACCGCGGAGCTCATTTCGGGAGGCGACGCGCTGGCGCAGCAGAAACTGGTGCTTAAGGCATCCGACGTGCACGCGGCGGGGTATCCGACCGTCGTCGCCGTCGAAGATATCGGCAAGAAGCTCGAGAAGGCCACCAACGGCCGGGTCACCGTACAAATGTATCCGTCGATGCAGCTCGGCGGCGAGAAGGAAGCAGTCGAGCAGGCGCAGGTTGGGGCCATCGCCTTTGCCCGCGTTTCGGTCGGCGCGCTCGGCCCGGTGGTGGACGATCTCAACGTGTTCAACCTGCCCTACGTGTTCCGCAACACCGCGCACATGCAGAAGGTGATCGACGGTCCGATCGGGAAGGAGCTTCTCGACAAGGTGACGAACAGCGGCAAGGGGCTGATCGGCCTGTGCTGGATGGACGCCGGCGCGCGCAGTTTCTACAACACCAAGCACCCGATCAAGACCATGGCCGACCTCAAGGGTATGAAGGTGCGTGTCATGGGCAATCCGATGTTCGTCGACATGGCCAACTCCATGGGCGGCAATGGCGTCGCAATGGGCTACGACCAGGTTTTCAACGCGTTGCAGACCGGCGTGGTCGACGGCGCTGAAAACAACCCGCCCAGCTTCGTGTTCGACAACCACTATCAGGTGGCGAAGTTCTACACGATCGACGAGCACCTGATCGTGCCGGAAATGCTCGTGTTCTCGAAAAAGATCTTCGACACCATGTCGAAGGCCGAGCAGGACGATTTGCTCAAGTTCTCCCGCGAAGCGCAATTCGAAGAGCGCAAGCTGTGGGTAGAGTACGAGAAGCAGGCAATGGACAAGGCCAGGGCCGCCGGCATCCAGATCGTCGAGGTCTCGGCCGCTGACAAAAAGGCCTTCCAGGATGCGGTCAAGCCCGTCTGGGACAAGTACGGGCCGAAGTACGCCGAAACCGTCAAGCGCATCCAGGCGGTTCAGTAAGCGCAACCTCAAGCCGTGCCGGCGCGCGGCCCAAAAGGCTGCCGCCGGACTCACGCATACCCAGCAGGAGTGTCGCGATGAAGGCCGCGTATGCACGGGCGATGGAAGCCCTGTATATTTTTTGCGCCGTGATATCCGGGCTCTGCATCGTCGTCATGACGATCGTCATTCCCTGGGGCGTGTTCGCGCGCTACGTGCTCAACAGCGCCTCGTCATGGCCCGAGCCGCTTTCGATCCTGCTGGTGATCGTGTTCACATTCTTCGCCGCCGCCGCGTGTTATCGCGGTAACGTCCATATCGCGGTGGCGATGGTTGTCGACCGGTTGCCGCGCACCGGACAGCGGGTGGCCAACATCACGCGCGACGCCCTCATGGCACTGCTCAGCCTGTTTGCGATCATCTGGGGCATCAAGCTGGTTGAGGCCACCTGGCTCAACACGATCGCGGAATTTCCGTGGCTCTCGGTTGGCCTGACCTACATGCCGATCCCGATCGGCGGCGCCATCACGCTGCTTTTTGTCATCGAACGGGTGTGGATCGGCCCGCCCGGAAAAGACTCGTTCATTCACCGCGAACCCGTCAGCGTCGACTAGAAGCGCCTCGAGACCGCCTTGGACGCCTTAGTTCTGCTGGGCAGCCTCTTTGCCCTGATCGCCATCGGCGTGCCCGTCGCCTATGCGCTCGGCATCGCCGCGCTGATCGGTGCAATGTGGGCCGGTATCCCGCTCGAGGCCGTCATGCTCAAGATTTCGGACGGGATCAGCAAATTCTCGCTGCTCGCGATCCCTTTCTTCGTGCTTGCGGGCGCGATCATGGCGGAAGGCGGCATGGCGCGGCGCCTGATCGCGCTGGCCAGCGTGTTCGTCGGCTTCATCCGCGGCGGGCTCGCGCTGGTGAATATCGTCGCCTCGAGTCTCTTCGGCTGCATCTCGGGCTCGTCGGTTGCCGACACCTCGTCGATCGGGTCGGTGATGATCCCGCAGATGGAGCGTGCCGGTTATCCGCGCGTGTTCGCCACCAACGTGACGATCTGCGGCTCGGTGCAGGCCATCCTGATTCCGCCCAGCCACAATGCCGTGATCTATTCAATCGCGGTCGGCGGCACGGTGTCGATCGCGCACCTGCTCGTTGCAGGCTTCCTTCCCGGCCTGCTGCTCGGCCTGGCCCTGAGTATCCTGGTCGTGATCACCGCCTACCGGGAAAACTATCCGAAGGGCGAAGTGGTCCCTTTCCGCAAGGCGGTGAAAGTGGCGATCGAGGCCATCTGGGGCCTCATGACCATGCTGATCATCACCGGCGGCATCCTGTTCGGCGTCTTCACTGCGACCGAGGCTGCGGCGGTCGCCTGCGTCTGGGCGTTCTTCGTCACGATGTTCATCTATCGCGACTATCGCTGGCGCGACCTGCACCTGCTGGTGCACCGGACCATGAAAACCGTCGGCATGGTGATGATCCTGATCGCGTTCGCGTCGGGTTTTGGCTACATCATGGCGCTGATGCAGCTGCCGGCGAAGGTGACGGGCTTCTTCCTCACTGTCTCGAGCAACAAGTACGTCATCCTGATGCTTATCAACCTGCTTTTGCTGTTCCTCGGCACGTTGATGGACATGGCGCCTCTGCTCCTGATCTGCACGCCGATCCTGCTGCCGGTGGTGCAGACGTTCGGGGTCGATCCCGTGCACTTCGGCATGATCATGCTGGTCAATCTCGGCATCGGCCTGGTCACGCCGCCGGTCGGCTCGGTGCTGTTCGTCGGCTGTGCGGTCGCCAAGCTCACGATCGAGGAGGTTACGCGCAAGATCTGGCCGTTCTATGTGGCGATGTTCATCGTGCTGATGATCGTGACCTACGTCCCGGCAGTCTCGCTCTGGCTGCCACGTCTCATAGTCAACTGATCGGAGGACGAGACGCCTTGGCTTCCATGGCTCGGAAGTCGGCCCTGCACTGTCGGGATGATTTGACCACCCGCACTCACTTCGGTGATGCCGTCGACTGTTCGATCACGTGAGAGCGCCGACGCATTTGGTATCCGCTCTGCGATTTGTGCTGCCTTGCCACTCTCCAGCGCCCGCCTTCGCGCACGAATGTGCAATGCGTCTGATTGCTTAGTCCATTCCCTCATACGCCCAGATGGCGCTGCAGGATGGCCGGCTGCTTCCTGATCTCGTCAGCCGGCCCTTCGTGGACGATGTGCCCGTTGTTGATGATGTACACCCGCCGCGCGAGCGCCAGGGTTGCCGCCAGATTCTGTTCGACCAGCACAATCGTCTGCCCGGCGGCGGCGAGCTCGTGACAGCTAGCCATCAGATCGCGCACGATCACGGGTGCGAGTCCCTCGAAGGGCTCATCCAGGAGAAGGATCTTGGGGTCGCGGATGAGTGCGCGCGCGATCGCCAGCATCTGCTGTTCGCCGCCCGACAGGTCGGTGCCACGGCTGCCACGACGCTCCTTGAGCCGCGGGAACATTTCGTAGATGCGATCGAGCGGCCATTTGCTGGTGGCGGTCAGCGCTGCGAGGATCAGGTTTTCCTCGACATCGAGGCTACCGAAGATGCGGCGGTCCTCATGCACGAGCTGCATGCCCGCGCGCGCGATGGCGTGGCTCTTCTTGCCCGCCATTTCGATCCCCTCGAGCTTCACCGATCCCACACGCGGCGTTACGACGCCCATCAGGGTCTTCAGCGTCGTGCTCTTGCCGGCGCCGTTGCGGCCGAGCAGCGCCACGACTTCGTTGCGTTCGACACGCAGGGATACGTCGAAGAGGATGTGTGAATCCCCGTAGTAGGCGTTCAGCTCCTTGACGTCGAGCAGGCTCATGCGTCCAGCGTTTCGTGGATCCCACCGAGGTAGGCTTCCTGCACTTTTGCGTTGCCCTTGATCTCATCCGGCGTGCCTTCGACCAGCACGCGACCTTCCTGCAATACGGTGATTCGCTCCGCGAGGTCGAACAGCGCGTCCATGTCATGGTCGATGATGATCATGGTGCGGCCCTGGCTGATCGACTTCAGCAGATTGACGGTCTCGACCCGTTCCCGGGGGCTCATGCCCGAAAGCGGTTCATCGAGGAGCAGCAGGCTTGGCGCGGAGGCGAGCGCAAGACCCACTTCCAGACGCCGCTTCTCTCCGTAGGCAAGCTGCGACACCGGTGTGTCGCGGCGACGCGTCAGATTCACGAGTTCGAGCGCATGCTCGACCTGCTCGTCCAAACCACGGACCTTCGACATGCTGGCCAGCATGTCGAGCTTGAACTTGCCGCGGAGCTCGGCCAGCGCGGCGATGGCCAGGTTCTCGCGAACTGTGAGGCGATTGAAGAGCTGGTTGACCTGATAGCTCTTGGTAAGTCCGAGCTGGCACACATCGGTCACCGTCATGCCCGTGATGTCGCGGCCCTCGAACACGATGGTGCCCGACGTTGGGGCCACTTCGCAGGTGAGCATTTTGAAAAACGTCGACTTCCCGGCACCGTTCGGGCCGATGATGCCGCGAAGTTCGCCCTGGTTCACCGAGAAGTCGATGTTCGTGTTCGCGAGCACGCCGCCGTAGTGCTTGGTGAGCCCGGTAGCCTGCAGAAGAGGCCCCGTGAAGCCACTGGGCACCGGATGGCGCACCGGCATCGCGATCCGTTCGCTTCGGGTCTCCGCGTGCCCGTCGAGCGCGATTGCGCCAGCGGACCTCTCGGCGGCGGATCCGCGCTCCGCGAATTTGCTCGCGAGAAAGCCATAAAGATCCCTAATGCCACCGATCAGGCCCTGGCGCAGGAAACACACCAGCAGCACGAACGCGAGGCCCAGTACAAGCTTCCAGGTGGCGCCGAGATGAAGGGTGGACTGCAGAAAATCCTGCAGAAAGAGCCAGACGCCGGCGCCGACCAAGGGGCCGAACAGCGTGCCTATGCCGCCGATCGCAGTCTGCATGATGAGCTGTCCCGACGTGTCGAACATGAACGCGTCGGGCGGCATGAACGCTTGCAGCACGCCGAGTAGCCCCCCGGCGAGACCAGCGTAGGCAGCGGCGATGACGAATGCGGTGAGCTTGTAGCTCAGTACACTGTGGCCGACGGCAGCCGCCCGCAGCGGGTTTTCGCGGATCGCAGTGAGGATGGCGCCGACCGGCGAGCGCACGATGCGCAGGGCGACGACGATGCCGATGAAATACCAGAACGCAAGAAACGGGTACAGGGACCAGCCGGACGTGAAGTGCAGCGTCGTGAATCCGAGGTAGAGATTCGGCGTCGGCACGCCGGGCAAGCCGTTCTCGCCGCCGGTCCATGCCGACAGCGGATTGAACTCGACGAAGTAGAAAATTTCGGCGATAGCCACGGTGATCATGGCGAAGTAGATGCCCGTGCGGCGCAACGCCAGCAATCCGATCAGGTAGCCGACAACCGCCGCGACGACCATGCCGATGAACAGCGCTGGAATCACGTATGGGAAACCCGCCCGCGTGAGCAGGTAGGCAGCGACGAATCCTCCGGTGCCGTAAAAGGCCGATTGACCAAACGAGAGCAGGCCGGTGTAGCCGAACAGGATGTCGAAGCCGATGCCGAACAACCCCCAGACCAGGATGCGGTTCACCGTATTGGGCGCTGCGTCGAAATAGGGCAGCACGAACGGCACTACGATCAGCCCGACCGCCGTCAGCGCTTCGATGAGGTAGCGACGTTGACCGATCATCGGCTGCCTGCGCTCATTCCCTGCCGCGTGTGCCGAGCAGCCCGTGCGGCCGCACCAGCAGCACGAGCGTCATGGCGGCGAACAGCATCACATAGGCGTAGCCGGGATTGATCATCGAGGTGATGCTGATGATCTCTCCGGCGATGAGCCCGCCCAGCACCGCCCCGGGGAACGATCCGACACCCCCGATCACCACGACCACGAACGCCTGCACGAGAATCGACTCACCGACATCGGGCGTGAGCGAGACTACCGGAGCATTCACGATTCCGGCAAAGCCCGCCGCCATTGCGCCGATCCCGAACACGATCATGAATACCCGGTAGACGTTGATGCCGAGGGAATCCACCATTGTCGAATCCTCGATGCCCGCGCGCACGATCATGCCCAGCCGGGTTCGGTACAGCACGACGTAGAGCGCCAGCAGGGCCAACGCCACGATGCCGACCAGAACCAGCCGATACGTCGGATAGAACATGCCTCCGAGCGACGTAATGCCCGAAAAAAGCGCCGGCGGCGGCACGCTCTTCGACATGCTGGAGAAGAAGAAACGAACGATCTCCACCATGCAGATCGAGATTCCGAAAGTCAGCAGCAACTGGTCTTCATGCGGCCGCGCATAGAAATGACGAATGATCAGCCGCTCCATCAGCACGCCCACCGCCAGCATGAACAAGGACCCGGCGAGCACGGCGACGAAGAACGAGCCGGTCGCCTCGAACGCGACGTAACCAGCGTAGCCGCCGAGCATGAACATGGCGCCGTGCGCCAGATTGAGGACCCCGAGCGTGCCGTAGATGATCGTCAGCCCGGAGCTGATGAGCGCAAGCAGCGCCCCCAGCACCAGGCCATTGAACATCTGCGAGAGAAAATTCGGCCAATTGACCATGTCGGAGCCTGGAATCTGTCCCACGCGTTCCGGCGAGCGCGACGGAACGCGCGCACTCCGACCTCGCGGTGGCAATGGGCCTCCGCAAGGCCAACCGGTCAACTATGAATCAGGTATACGATCCGAGATCGCAGCCGAACGCGCCGGGTGCCTGCATTAGCGGAAGACCCGGATCGATCTGCACGATGTCGTAGTAGTCTTCCTTGCTCTTCATCTCGGAAGGCTGCTTGCCCCTGACGATGACCACTGGTCGGACGAGTTGGTGGTCTTCGGCGCGCCAGTATACTTCGCCCACGAGCGATTGGATCTTGCGTCCAGCCTCGTACGACTTGATGACGTCCGGCGGATAGAAGCTGCCCGCGTTCTCCACGGCCTCGGCCCATAGAGCAAATTCCATATAGCTGTTCTCAGCGCCCCACTCGGGCTTGTAGCCGTATTTCTTGTCGAAGGCCTCGACGAACATCTTGGCGAGCGGATACTTGTCTTCCATCGTCCACCAGAAATCGGTGGCCGCATATACGCCGGCCATGAGGTTGTTGCCTACTTCCCGCGCCAGGAACGGTACCTGATAAGGCACGACGAGTTTCATCTTGTCGAGGATCCCGAACTGCTTCGCCTGCTGGATCGACAGCACCGCATCGTGGCCCCAGTTGACGTTGATCAGGACGTCGGCCCCCGAATTTGCGACATTGAGGAGATAAGAAGAGAAGTCGGGTGCACCCAGCGGCGACACCTGGTTCGTGGCCGTCGTCCACCCCGCGGTCGCGAGATAGTCCTGCATCGACTTCGTCACCGTGTGCCCATACGTGTAGTCGGGCGTCATGTAGGCGGCTTTCTTATCCTTGCCGAAGACCTTGACGAGGACGGGCCCGATCGCCGCCGCCGCTGTCTGGCCGTAGAAGCACTGGCGAAAGCCGTAGCGCACGCAGTCCTTTCCGGTGGTGTCGTTGGAGCCGGAGATGCCGGCTACGTACAGAACCCTTTCGCGTTGAGCGAGCTTGTTGAGCGCCACCGCGACCGCGCTCGATGTCGAGCCCGTGATCAGCACTGCCTTGTTTTCCGTGATGAAGCGCTGCTGCGCCTGAACGGCGTCGTTCGGTTTCGCGGCGGAGTCGGCGACGCCGAACTTCACTTCCTTGCCGAGCACGCCCTTCTTGGTCTTCGGCGAGATCTTTCTGATCAGTTCGTTGCCGCTGTTGATGTGCTCGATGGCGAGCTGGTAGCCCTGGAGCTCGTCCTCGCCCTGCAGCGCATAGCTTCCGGTGCGCGGCACCGTGATGCCGATGAACACGGAGTCGCCGCTGACACTGGCCGGGTAGTCACCGATCGGCGGATTGGTCGCCGCGAGTGCTCTCGTCGTGAAACCGGCGGGCAGCGCCAGGCCGCCCGCAATGCCCAGGCTTGCACGGATAAAGTTGCGGCGGCTGTGGCTGGCTGAAGCGAACTTACGCTTTTGCATGACTTCCTCCTCCGAGACGCGGTTTTTGACGGGGGGTGGACCCATTGTATCGTGACGCGACGTGTATCGTATCGCTAAACGATACATATCACAAATATCGTATTACGATACTCATTGCGGCGGGGCCCGTGGTAAGCTGCAGTCGGAGGCACGATGTGCTACTGAAGAAGGCCGAGGAGCGGCTCAAACTGACCACGCGCGACTATGCGCAACTGGCGGCTTTCCGGTATTCCCTGCGCGGATTCCTCCGCTTCAGCGAGGCGGCCGCCGCCCAGTTGGGGCTCACCGCCCAACACTATCAGGCAATGCTGGTGCTGCGCGCATGCCCGGACGACCAGCGCGTCACGATCAATGACCTCGCGGAGCAGCTGTTCATCAAACACAACAGCGCCGTCGGCCTGGTCGACCGCCTGGCGCAGGGGAAGCTAATCGTTCGCGAGCCTTCTCGGGTCGACCGGCGCAAGGTCGAACTGCGTCTCACGGCGCGCGGTCGCCGGGTGTTGGCCGGCCTTGCTGCGATGCATCATCGGCAGCTGCAGGCGATCGGGCCAAGCCTGAAACGCTTCTTCTCGGAACTGTCTCGACCGCAGCATCCCGGCGGGCGCTGATCCTGACAAACCAGCCCTTCAATCCTCGGCGGAGCGTCGCGGCGGTGGCAACGCTTTTCGTCTTCTGACCTCTGCGAGCTTCTCGAGCGCCGGCGCGACAACCTTTTTCTCGAACGCCCCAAGCAGGCTCTCTGCGTCGTTGTATTCGAGCAGGGGCAGCGCCCAGTCGTACTTGCGCGGCAGATCGTCGAACATTCCGAAAACGGGTTGCCCCCGCTCGACCAGCGTCACGAAAGGCACCATGTAGTCAGGCACCGTGGCCTGCAATTCGAGCGGGACCGACCGTGGGTTAGTGATGTCGGCGACCACGAAGAGTGACAATCCCGCGAGAACCTTCACGGTCTCGGTGAGATCGCGATCCGTGGGTCGATCGAAATCGAACACGATCGGCAAATGACCGAGCGAGCGAACCTTGTCGGCGATTCCTTCGAGAAGTGCCTTTCGCTCCGTGAATCGCCCGAGGATCAATACGGTCCTTTCGCCAAGCGTCGTGAGAACGTTTCGAAGCTTTTGGCGATGGAGCAGGAGATAGATGAACTGCGCCACCTCCAGATCGTCGACGTGTACGTGAGGTTCTTCTCGAGTGATGATCAGCTTTGTCTGCGTGGCTTGCTCGAGGTTGACGTCCCAGGCGGACATTCCATACACGCTGCAGCCAGTCAGGTCGGCGCCAGTGAAATTCGTGCCTATGGCCACGGCGTTCAAGAGCGAGGCGCCGCGCAAGTTCGCCCGCGAAAAATTCGCGGCGTAGAGCAACGCCCCCTGCAGGTTTGCTCCTGCGCAATTCGACTCTGAAAAGTTTGCCTGGGTGAGCTGGGCATAGGCAAGGTCGGCGCCGTCCAGCAGCGCGCGGGTAAGGTCGGAGCGCGCGAGCGCCGTGTTATACAACTTTGCGTCCGTCAGTCGTGCTTCATCCAGCAACGCACCGTCAAATTCCGCGTTAGCGAGATCGGCGCGACTCAGATCGGCACGGCTCAGTCGCGCACTATGGAAATCCGCCTCAAAAAAACTGGCCTGGCTGAGGTTGGCGTCGGTCAGATCCGCACGGCTCAGATTGGCTTTCCGGAAGTTCGCTCCGGAAAGATTCGCGTGAACGAGCTTTGCGTCATCGAAAAGCGCTTCGGAAAAATTGGCGCTTTGCACGTTCGCCCCGGAGAAATTGGCGTTACTCCCGAATGTGTTGGAGAGATTTGCGCGGGCCAGATTTGCTTCCACGAGGGTGGCATCGCGCAGATCGACGTCGGACAGATTCGTGTCGACCAGGACTGCGTCGCTCAGGTCCGCGCCCGCCAGCTTGGTATGGCTCAGGTCCCCGCCGCTCAGATCTGCGTTCTTCAAATAGGCTTTGGAGAGATCCGGCACGGCGCCCCTGTTCTCCGCTCGCCATTTCGCAAGCGCGCTCCAGAAAGCTCCCTGTTCGAGAGCTGCGAGATACTTCCGGTCGATCTTGGGATCGTCTGCTGCAGTTGCCATGGCGTGGATCCCTGCTTCTGCGGTAGTCAAGAAGGTGCTTTTTACTTCTCTGGCTCAGAAGCCGCCCGATGTTCAGGCGAATACTGCCATCTTATCGCTTGCAGCGACGGAGGCTGATCCGCTGGGTGCGGCACGCCCGCGCGCGTTGCACCCTGACAGGCGTCCGGCGTCCCAACCCTGTTTGGCACCCGATGGGTCGGGCTTGTTGTTGGACGCTGGCGCCTGATTTGATGGGCGTTCCTAACGGGATTCCCGAAGGGGGTTGCCAAAGTCGGCTGCAGTCGCCTCGACCTCCAGCCATGCTTCCAAGATCGCGGAACGCGGGGAGATGTCGGCGGGGGTCACAGGAAGTTCGAGTGTGCTCACGGCTCAGTTGGCGGCAAGACAGCATGAGATTTCCCGCCGAGTTCCTGCACGGACTTTCGGAACACCATAAAATCTAGCCGTGCAGACGAAGACGACACAGCAGAAGATGGCACTCGCGCTGGAGCACTACAGCAGCGGGCGCCTGCGCGATACGGAAGGACTGTGTCGCGAAATCCTGGACCTCCAGCCGCAGCACGCCGAAGCGCTGCACCTGCTTGGGGTGCTCGCGCATCGGACCGGGCATGTCGATGCGGCTGTCGACCTGGTTCGACGCGCCATCGCGAATGCCCCGCATGCCGCCGAGTACTACAGCAACCTCGGGGCGATGCTCACAAACCAGGGGCGTCTCGACGATGCCGCGGCCGCCTGTCGCGAGGCACTGGGGCGCCATCCTGATCTGCCCGAGGCGCACTATAACCTCGGCAACGCATTACAGGCTGCCGGACAGCTGGAGGCGGCACAGGCGTCGTATCGACAGGCGCTCTCCCGCAAACCCGACTATCCGCAGGCACACAACAATCTCGGCAATGTGCTATCGGCCCTCGGAAGTCCGGCTGCGGCAGCTCAAGCGTACGGCGAGGCTGTGCGGCTGAAGCCCGACTACGCACCGGCGCGCAGCAATCTAGCCAATGCGTTGAAGAACCTGGGACGTCTGGATGAGGCGCTCACTCAACACCGACGAGCCGTCGAGAGCGCGCCTACCGTGCCGGAAATCCGAAGCAACATGATCTTGAGCATGTATTACCCAGCAGACGCCGATGCGCGCGCCATCCTCGCGGAGTCGCGGCGATGGGATCAGGTGCATGCCGAGCCGCTACGGGGCCAGATCCGTCCGCTGCGCAACGATCCGTCCCCTGAACGCCCCTTGCGTATCGGTTTCGTCTCTCCGGACCTGCGCATGCACTCGGTCGCGTTCTTTCTGCTGCCCTTGCTCGAAGCGCATGACGGAGGGAATTTCCATGTCACCTGCTATGCGACGAACGCGCGGGCGGACGGCGTGACCGAACGGCTGCGGGCGTGCAGCGATGGCTGGCGCGTGCTTGTCGGCTTGCCCGATGATGCCGCCGCACAGCGCATCCGTGATGATCGGATCGACATCCTCGTCGACCTGAGCAGCCATACCGCAGGCAATCGACTTCCGATTTTCGCGCGCAAACCCGCGCCGGTGCAGGTGACGTACCTGGGCTTGACCGGCACCACCGGTCTGTCGAGCATCGACTACCGTCTCACCGACGCTTTGGTCGATCCGCCCGAAGGCGAAAACTACTGCTCCGAAGAGCTCGTCCGTCTTCCCGACATCGCGTGGTGCTTCACGCCTCTGTCGGGAAGCCCACGCGTCGCTCCCCTTCCGGCGCTCGACAAAGGATACGTCACGTTCGGCAGCTTCAACAACGTTGCAAAGATCACACCGCACGTTCTGCGTGTGTGGGCACGCATTCTTCAGCAGGTGGACGCATCGCATCTGCAGATTGCCAGTGCCGCATTCCGCGACGCAGAGGCTTCACGGCGTTTTCGCGAATTCTTCGCCAGCCATGGAGTTTCGCCGGAGCGCATCGAGTTGCTGCCGGATGAACCCAATCCGTCACGGCATCTCGAGCGGCATGCGTCGCTGGACATCGCGCTGGACACGTTTCCGTTCCAGGGCGTGACTACGACGTTCCTTGCCCTATGGATGGGCGTGCCTGTGGTGAGCCTCGCCGGCCAGAACCACATGACACGCGTGGGCCTGAGCATCCTGTCGAACGCAGATCTAGAGCAGCTGGCGGCGCCGAGCTACGATGGCTACGTGGAGGCGGCGACGGGACTCGCGGCGGATTTGCCGGCCCTGGCGACACTGCGCTCGACGCTACGCCAGCGGATGCAGAATTCCGTGCTGACGGATTCGGCGCACTTTGCCCGAAATGTCGAAGCAGCGTTTCGCGACATGTGGCGAAGTTGGTGCGCGCGGAGGTGAGGCGGTGAGCAGCAGGCGGCCTGCGCCGGTTGCAGCCGTCGTCGGTCGCCCTATCGATCGGAAGCTCCCACATTGACGGACAAACGCGCATGACGCCAGCTGAGGCATCCCGCAACGGACTCGCGATCAGGGCGGCCATCGATAAGGCCTGCGACCAGTGGGCGAAGGGCGATGTCGAGGGAGCGTTGGCCAGTTGCCGCCAGGCGCTCTCCTTCGACCCTTCGAGCGTTCCCGCGCTGGCCAACAGCGGAACGATCATGTGGCTCAATGGCGACGTCGCGGAAGCAGACCGACTTTATGCGAGGGCCCACAAGCTCGATCCTGCGCATGTCGGCGTGATGCTCAATATCGCCACGTTGCGCACCGAGGACGGCGACCTGCAGCGTTCCCTGCAATGGATCGAAAAGGCGGAGGCCGTGCGTCCCGGGAGTCACGAAGTGGTTTGGCGCAAGGCGTTGATCGAGCTTGCCATGGGCGACTACGCCAAGGGTTGGGCGCATTACGAGGCCGGCCTCGGTCAGCACGATATGCGTGGCAAGGATCCCGGCTTCGGTGCCTTGCCCTGGGATGGGAAGCCTTGCCCGCGCCTGCTGATCTGGCACGAGCAAGGACTGGGCGACACGGTCCAGTTCGTGCGCTACGCCAAGCTGTGCAAGGAACGCGTGGAAACGGTCGTCGTGCTTTGTCCAACCGGGCTGGTTTCGCTGCTCAAGCGCTGCCCCTTTGTCGACGATGCGGTCGATGCCGTCCGCGCGGGCGATTTCGATCAGCACATTTCGATCATGTCGCTGCCACATCTGTTCAACACGACGCTAGACACCATTCCTGCACCGATACCGTATCTCTCTGCGGACGCAGCGCTGGCTGCGCGCTGGAGACCGCGCATGGACCACGCAGGGTTGCGCGTCGGCCTTGTGTGGTCAGGCAACGTCAGGAGGAGCCACCTGAGGTTCCAGGTCATCGATCGCAATCGGCGACTGGCACTGGAAGACATGCAAGCTTTGTTGGAGCTGCCGAATGTCACATACTACAGTCTGCAAAAGGGAGAGGCCGAGAAGGAAGCCGAAGGCCGCGACATGATCAACTTCATGGACGAAGTCAGCGATTTCGCCGAAACCGCCGCGATCATCGCCAATCTCGATCTGGTTATATCAGCCGACACTTCCGTAGCGCACGTTGCCGGCGCGATGGGCAAGCCGGTGTGGGTGCTGTCGCGTCTCGACGCTTGCTGGCGCTGGCTGCGCAATCGGCCAGACAGCCCGTGGTATCCAACCGCACGCGTATTCGGACAGACCGAGCGCGGAACCTGGGGCAACGTCATCGATGCCGTCAAGCGGGAGCTGATTCGGCTGTAGCGCGCCCGATGCCCGGTCTCGATGCAGCCAACGCCGCGAGTGGACTCGCGGAGACGATTCCCGCAGACGCAACCACGAGCTGACGCCAACACCGTCAGCACCATGAAGGACGTCCTCCTCAACTGGCATCTGGGCAACAACTTCGGTTGGGGCATCGCGGGGCTCAACCTTTTCTTTCAGTGGGCCAACGATCCCGAGATCCGGCCGCTGATGGGGCAGCCGATCACGCGTGAGGCGCTGGGACTGGTTGATCCACTGCGCGTCGCTCGGGTGTACCCGGCGATCGAGTTTTCCAATCGTTTTCTGGACGGCGTACAACTGGCGAGCGACGGCAAGCGATATGTCCGCGCACGAGTCGTCGATGCGCTCGGAAACGGTTTGTCGCCATCGAACTGTTTCGGTGAACGCAACATCGGCAGGTGCATTTTCGAAGACACCGATCTAGCGAACGCTCGCGATTTACTGAGCAAATACGACGCACTGCTGGTCGCGTCGCGATGGAACGCCGATCTCGTCGAACAGGCGACAGGAAGGCGGCCCAGAGTCATCCACGAAGGCGTCGACACGTCGCAGTTCTGTCCTGCGCCGAAGTCGGGCCTCATGGACGCGGAAAGGTTCTACATCTTCTCCGGAGGTAAGGTCGAGTTCAGGAAGGGACAGGACTTGGTGCTTCTGGCCTTCAAGGCGTTCTCTCGAACGCGCAAGGATTGCGTGCTCGTCACCGCGTGGCATTCGATCTGGCCGACGCTGTCAGCAGGGTTCAAGGGAAAGCTCGACCATGCCGTAAGACTCAACGAGCGAGGTGCGCTCGACATCGCTCGATGGGTAAGCGAGAACGGTATCGATCCGCGACGAGTGATCGACGTCGGCCTCATCCCCAACGCGGTAATGCCGGGGATCCTGCGGGAAATGGATGTCGCGCTGCAACCTTCGCGGGCCGAGGCGTGCACCAGCTTGCCGGTGAAAGAGGCAATGGCAAGTGGAATTCCGGTCATCGCTGCGCTCAATACCGGGATGCGGGATCTGTTGACTGAGGACAACAGCATCGCGCTCAAGAAGCAGAGCGCGGTCAGCGGCGCGCCTGTATCCTCGACGCAAGGATGGGGCGAGAGCGATGTTGACGAAATCGTCGCCGCTCTGGAGTACGCCTACGATCACCGGGAACAAGTGCGGCAGATCGGACGGCGCTCACGCGAGTGGCTGACCGACAACGGTCGCACCTGGCAGGCCCACGCTCGCGAGCTCAAGGCGTGGATTCTGTCTTTCTAGTGTCCTGAGTCTTTAATTGGTGAACATTTCGTTCGCTTCTCTGTCCTACGGTAGTGTTTACCGGCAGGGGAGGAACGATGAGCAGGGGACCGCAGCTTGGTGAGTTGAAGTTGACCATGCAAGAGCACAACCGGCTGGTCGAGTGGACGCGGCGACATAAGACCTCGCAGGCTTTGGCGTTGCGTTCGCGCATCGTGCTCGCGTGCGCGCAAGGGGCGGACAACAGCGAGGTGGCCAAGCGTTGTCGCGTCACGCGACAGACGGTTGGCAAATGGCGCCGCCGGTTCTTGGAACAGCGGCTCGATGGGTTGCTCGATGAGCCGCGGCCGGGTGCGCCGCGCAAGCTGGACGACGCGAGAATTGAGCAGTTGATCGCGACCACGCTCAACGAGCGGCCGCGGCAAGCGAGTCATTGGAGTACGCGGCTGCTGGCCACCAAGCTGGGCGTATCGCAGAGCACGGTCAGCCGCGCTTGGCGCGCCTTCGGGCTGCAGCCGCATCGGGTGGAGACCTTCAAACTCTCCACCGATCCGCTGTTCATCGACAAGGTGCGCGACATCGTTGGGCTGTACCTGAATCCTCCCACCAAAGCGATGGTGCTGTGCGTGGACGAGAAAAGCCAGATTCAAGCTTTGGATCGGACCCAGCCGCTGTTGCCGCTGGCGCCGGGGATCGCGGAGCGACGCACCCATGACTACAAGCGTCATGGCACGACGAGCCTGTTTGCGGCCTTGGATTTGGCTTCCGGTCGGGTCATCGGCGAGTTGCATCGGCGCCATCGCAGCAAAGAGTTCCTGACGTTTCTGCGTACCATCGAGGCCAACGTTCCAGCCACGCTGGACGTGCACCTGATTCTGGACAACTACGGCACCCACAAGACGCCCTCGGTCAAGGCTTGGTTTGCGCGCCATCCGCGCTTTCATGTGCATTTCACGCCGACCTCGGCCTCCTGGCTCAATCTGGTCGAGCGTTTCTTCGCGCTGCTGACCACGCGCCAGATCAAGCGCGGCGCTCATCGCAGCACCCGCGAACTCGAACATGCCATCCGCTCGTACTTGACCATCTATAACGAAGATCCAAAACCGTTCATTTGGACCAAGACCGCGGACGAGATCCTCGCCAGCTTGGCCCGATTCTGTGGCCGCATTTCGGACTCAGGACACTAGCGCCGACTTCACTGTTGCACGATGCGCGAAGCCACCCCCAAGACGTGCGCGGCGGAATCTCGCCAGGTCGGCGGGTCGAAGCTTTGCTTGATGTCGAATTCCCGCTGCGCGAGCGCGCCAGGAATGCCGATGTAGCGGTGGATCTTGTTTGCCCACTCGTCGACATTCCATGGGTCGGCGTAGTCCGCAAATTCCTGTCCGGCTTCGGGCAACGAGCCCTGGTTGCTGCACAGGCAGAACTTTCCCTGGGCGAGTCCTTCGGAAACCGGCAGGCCCCAGCCCTCGTAGATGGATGGATAGAGCGTAAACAGGCATCGTCGGTACAGGACGGCGAGATCGGTGTCGGAACAGCCTACTAAGGTAACGACGCGACCGGCCAAGCGGCGGTCGCCCGCGATTTCGTTGACGAGCTCCTGCCCGCCATACCCCACACTGCCCGCCAACACCAGCAGCGGCAGATCGGTAACGCCCCAGTCGACCAGGCGCGTATAGGCGCGGCAAAGCACTTGCTGATTCTTCCGATTCTCGATCGTCGACACACACAGCAGGAATCTTTGGGCAACGATTTTGGCCACGCGCTCGCTGACTTGCTCGCTTGGCAGCGGCCGGAGCTGACAACCCAATGGCATCAGGCTCGTTTGCGGAAGCAGCCCGTCGATGGACTGCACCCATCGCAGCAGATCGCGCCGCGTGCAGCGAGATATGCACAGGACATGATCGGCGTGACGCACCATCTCCCGCAGATAGGGAGTGAACACCACGTCCATGCCGGGAACGAGGTGAGTGAATTTGATCGGAATGATGTCGTAGCACATGGTGATCAACCGGAGACCGACGAGGCTTTGCAGCGCGTACAGGCGAGGCATGTTGCCCATCTGAATCAGCCAGTTCAAGCCACATGTGATCAGCACGTCGCCGTGCTCGAATATCTCGATGCCGCCCGCGTGCCGCATGTCGCGCCGCTGAACTTCCAGCTCCATCCGACGTTCGACCGTAGCGGAAGAACGCTGAACTTCACCGATATGCTCGAGTCCGGATCGCGCAAGAGCGCTGAATCTGCCAAGCTGCGCCTCGTAGAGGCAGAGCGCGATATCCGGACTCGCCTCGCACATGGCCTCGGCCAAGTTCAACTCGACCCGAGATATGCCGGTGGCGGGCGGGTGGCCACTGGCAGAAGTGGTGACGTCGATCCAGACAGTCATTGTCCGAGGCGCCGGTGTTGATCGGTCAATCTCGTCGCGCCTGCGCGGAACGCCGAATGCGGGCCATCCAGGCGGCAACCGATAAAGATAACAGAAGCCTCCCGGATAAAGGCGTGTCGGGCGCTTGGCGGCGAGCGCTACCGATGGCGCCGGTGCCCAACGCGAGGAGCTCGCCGCAATAGTCAGCCGGAGTCGATTTCGTGGCAAGATAGAAGAGCGTCCGAGCGCCGCTTACTTGAACGACAATCGCATGACCGCTCCCGATTTCGTCGAGGTTTACGACAATGCGCTCGACGCCTTCACCTGCCGCAGCCTGATCGCGCGGTTCGAGGCCAGCGGCCATGCGCGGCGCGGCGAAACTGGCGGCGGGGTCGACGTATCACTCAAGAACAGCTGGGACATTCCGCTGAACCTGCATTCGGGTTGGTCCGATGTCGAGCAGATGCTCGGCGATGCGGTCCTGGCAGGATTCAAGCGCTATCTGCGTCGCTACGCTCATGCCGCGCTGGCGCCGATGCGGCTCCAAATCGTCGACCCGGTCACGGGTGCGCTCACCACGCTGGACGCGCGCGGCATCGCATCCCTTGATGAACCGACGCTTAATTCGATCGTCCTGATGCTCTTTCGTCCGGGAACCATCAATCTGCAAAAATACGTCGCCGATGAGGGCGGGTACCCTTATTGGCACTGTGAGCTCTACCCTCACCTCGATCAGGGGGAGGCGCTGCACCGCGTGGTTCTGTGGACGATCTACCTTAACGATAGCTTCCAGGAAGGCGAGACCGAATTCCTGTATCAGGAGCGAAAGATCATTCCGAAAACCGGCATGCTCCTGATTGCGCCCACGGCGTTCACGCATACGCATCGCGGCAACATGCCCAAGGGTGGCGACAAATACATCGCAACCGGCTGGGTGCTGTTCCAGAGAGCCGAGATGATGCATAGCGATCGAGCCGCGGCCGGCAGGTCGACGTGACCATGGGTCGGGGTGGCCTGCGCGACCGCAATGCGTCAGGGGTGTGGAATCGGCATCGGCCAGGTATTACCGGCGAGCGAACGGGATCGGCTAATGCCATCGCCACCCATTGACCAGGCGATCGAGCTGGGGCAGAAGCATCATCGCGAAGGCCGACTCAACGAAGCGGAGGTCATTTACCGGCAGATTCTGGCACGCCATCCGGACCACACGGACGCGCTTTTGTCGCTTGGCGCACTCAGGCTTCAGGCCGGCGCGCGTGCGGAAGCGATCGCTCTGTTCAGTAGAGTCATCGCCTCGAGACCGAACGAGCCGTGGACCTATTTGACCGTCGGACAGGTGTTGCACGTGCATGGCGCGCTGGACGATGCTGCACACCTCTACGGCCACGCGCTCGAATTGTTTCCGGCCAGCGATGAAATCTACTATCGGCTCGGCCACGTCGAGCGCGCACGCGATCATTTGCAAGCCGCGATCGGATGCTTTCAGCGTGCCATTCACCTGCGTCCACAGTTCCCCGAAGCGCGCAGCAACCTCGGTCTCTCGCTGGAGGAAGCCGGCAGATCGGACGACGCGGTGCGCGAACTGCAGCAGGCTATTCACCTCGATGGGGCTCGGCCTGAGGATTACTACAACCTGGCGATTTCGCTGACGACGCTGGGACGGCCCGACGAAGCTTCAACCGCGTATCGGCGTGCGATCGCGTTGCATCCCGATTTTGCCGAGGCTCACAACAACCTTGGCGCAATCGCCAAGACCTTGGGACAGCTCGATGACGCAGCGGCATCATTTCAGGCCGCACTGCGTATCCGACCGACACTGGCGGCAACCGAGAGCAATCTCGCCGGAGTCTACGAATGGCAGGCGCGGCATGAGGAAGCACTGGCATCGCACCGCCGAGCCATGGATATGGCGCCGGAGTCCCCGGGCATTCATGGGAATTACCTGTTCACGCTGCTTTTTCATCCGGCTTACGACGCCGCGATGCTGCGCGAAGCGCACGACGAGTGGAACCGGCGACACGCACGATCCTTGCGCCCCCCCGTTGCGGTCTACGGCAACGACCGAGCACCCGAACGGCGGCTCCGCGTTGGCTACGTTTGCGGTGTCTTTCGCGACCATGTGCTGGGTCGATATCTGATGCCGTTGTTGCGCGAGCACGATCGCTCCGCGCTCGACGTGATCTGTTACTCGAACAATCGGATCAACGATGCCGTAACGGAACAATTTCGTCGGATGGCGACGGAGTGGCGCGAGATCGGCGCCATGCCGGATGACGCCGCCGCGCAATTGATCCGGCGAGACGCGGTCGACATCCTGGTCGACACGACGCTGCACATGGAAGGCAACCGCTTGCTGGTCTTCGCGCGCAAGCCGGCGCCCGTTCAGGTTACGTTCGCAGGGTATCCGGGGTCGACCGGTCTGGAAACTATCGACTACCGCCTCACCGACGCACATCTCGATCCGGCGGGCGTGGACGCATCGTACGTCGAACGATCATGGCGCCTGCCAGAGACCTTCTGGTGCTACGACCCGCTCGGCGGCAACGCGGCGGTCGGTGGACTTGCCGCGCAGATGCGCGGATACGTCACTTTCGGATGTCTCAACAACTTTTCGAAGACTAACGATGGCGTGCTAGGCTTGTGGGCGCGCGTGCTGGGCGCGACACCGCGGTCGCGGCTCCTGGTCCTTGCGCACGAAGGCAGCCACCGGCAGCGCGCCCTCGATGTTTTGAAGGCGCACGGCGTCGAACCCGATCGCATCGAATTCTCCGGTTATCGTCACCGGGACCTATATCTCGAGCTTTTCCGGCAGGTCGACATCGGTCTCGACACGGTGCCCTACAATGGCCATACCACGAGCCTCGATTCGTTCTGGATGGGTGTGCCGGTCGTGACGCTCGTCGGCAACACCGTCGTCGGTCGCGCCGGCGCAAGCCAGTTGAGGAACCTCCGACTGCCCGAATTGATCGCCCGTACTCCCGATGAATATGTCGCCATTGCCACAGCGCTCGCGCAAGACATTGCGCGGCTCGCGACACTCCGGCAGACCCTGCGGGAGCGGATGCGGTGCTCGCCTCTGATGGACGCGCCTCGATTCGCGCGCGGCGTCGAGACCGCCTATCGGGAAATGTGGCGTCGCTGGTGTGCCGAGGCGGCACCTGCAGCGGCTCCTTGACTCTCTCCAGGCATCGACGACAGGATCGCTACCGGTGACACGAGTTGAGCCGCCGAACCTGATTTTGCTGCTCTATACCGATCGGGCGGACGCGGTGACGAACGTGCTGCTCGAGCAAGGACAGCGCTTGCGTTGCGAAGTGCTGGCGATGTCGCTGTCGCAACTGATCAACGAGGCCATTGTCGGCAGGACGTGGAGGTGGGCGGAACGCACCATCGACCCGTCGTGCACTGCGGTGGTGAACCGTCTGCTTTCGGTCGAGGGGGGGACAGGTCCGCTTCAGTCGTCCGTTCAGCGCGAGCAACTCTGGATTTGGCTCACGGGAGCGCTGGAAGGCTTTGCTTACGTGTCGTCGATGCCTTCGGCGATATCGCCGGTCGGGGCATTCGGGTCACTCGTGGATCAATGGTCGGATCTGCCGAAACTTGTGAGCGGCCTTCGCGTGCCAGCACATCGAGCAGGAGGGTCGACAGCCGAGTTGCGAGGCGATGTCTACATGGTCGATCCACGGCACCTCTACAATCTGGGCAGGCGCGCCGCGATCGAACCCGCATCCACCGGGCGGGACGGGCAGCTCGCATACGTTCGTCCTGCCGGCAGGCTATTTCACGTAGCCCAGGTCGGCAACACGATCATCGTGCCCAATGCCCCGCCAGGGATGCGCCAGGAGCAGCGCGACCATATCGTATCGTTCACCCGGTCGATGTCGGCGTTGTCCTCCAATCGCATTCTCGAACACGCTTTCTTCGAAGGTAACGAGGTCCCGGTGTTTTACAGTACATGTCCGATCCCCGTGGTGACGGGTCGGTTGCCCGGGTACGTGGATCTGGTGGTTACAGGACTCCAGGATGATATCGAGAACAGTAGCCGACGCACTGCTGCGCGATCTTAGCTTCAGCGATGGAGCGGCGCATCGCAGCGACGCCGCGCACGCTTTCAGGTTCGCGTTGGACTTCGAGCCCGAACGCGTCTGGCCGGACCTGGCGTTCGATACGTCGTCTCCGCTGGCTCGCTACCCCGTGGATGCCCGGAACGAAGTGACGGAAATTGTCGGCGCGGTCGCGCTCGTGGCCGGCGCCGGAGCACCCACGGCGTTGGATTTCATCAACGCGCACATGGAAACCGCGCTGGTATGTCGCTCGGACGCGATCGAGGGCGCCTCCTCGGCGTCGAATCGCGAGCTAGTCGGCCTTTGCGTGCTCACCAATATTCATGCGCCAGCCGATCGGGTTCTGGTATGCGCCGAAGCGCTGCTGCACGAATCCATCCACCAATACTTGTACAAGACCGAGCGCGACGAGGGCAACTTCTGCGACCTGAGCGAAGCGCGCACGTATCGCTCGCCGTGGTCCGGCAACAGGATTCCCCTGCATTCGTTGATCCATGCCTGTTTCGTGTGGTACGGGCTGCTCAGCTTCTGGAGCCAGCTCGCGCGCGGCGCGGCGAACGACGACGAGCTATCCCCGCTGCGCGAGAAGGCGTCGCGGGTGATGTTCGGTTTCTCGTTCGTTCGTCAGATGCTTGCCGACCCCTCTTTTCCGTTGGCCTCCGTCGAACCCGATATCATCGCCGTGATCGATCGCATCGCTCGAATCGTGCCGAGCGCGGGTCTCGTGGACCTCGAGCAGCGCACATTGCAAGATTCGTTGCGACGATGGGAAAGCGGCGCCTGGGTGGGACAGCTCGCGAAGAGTTTGCAACGAATCGGGGCGTCGGAGCCGGCCTGATCCGTGTCGCCGAGGCCCTCGGGGCGAGCGCCGTGTGCGCGCCTAAGGCGTTGCGTTCGCTCGTATGGCAGGCACGATGGACTTGCTTTGGTCCCACATTCGCCGGTACATCGGAAGGTAAGCGTCCGGGCTGCTGAGCGGGTGGCTGACTCTCGACAAGCCTTCCTGCAAATCGAAGCGAAAACGATGCGGGAGATGGTTCCACAGCCGCGCGCGACCGTACATCAGGGCAATGGGACCGAGCTCGCGCCCTAACACAGCGATCAGATCCGTCGCCCAGCATTCCCAACCGGCAAGGTAAATATCCCGAGGATTGCCGGCGGCAGCGGGTACAAAGGCGCACGCGGACGCGTCGTACTCGAACACCGTGGTGGCACCTTCCGATCCATGACGCAGCACCAGCGCGAACGTCGGTTTGCGCCCTTGCGCTTCAACGGCAAGGATCGAATGCAGGCTACGGAACAGAAAGCCGCCAACCAGAGCGATCGCGAGCCGTTCCAGTCCCTCGCGTAGAAGCACGTCGTCGCTGCCGTTCGTGTCGCGGCGCCCGGTCGCCGGCGCGTAATCGGGACTATCCGCGCGGACATGCCGCCCGCGGGTTGGCCACTGTGATCTCGGCACCGTGCCCAGAAACGGGCTTCTTTCCTCGACCTTGGTGAGACGATTGGCCTCCATCCAGAAGGTCTGTCCGGGTAGCGCAGAATAGAACCGCTCGTCCCGGTACATGCCCGCCAGTCTTGCGCACACCTGTTCCGCGTCGACCCAGAAAACGCGTTCGTTGAACCACGCCTGCTCGCCGTGGAAGGCGAAACCACCCGCGCATATCAGCATCGCGCCTGGCTTGCCCCATTGGGTCGTTATGAGCCTGTGACCGGCGGCCATGGTGCGAAAACATTGCTCGGTGCCTACGTCGTCGGCGACGCTGTCCGACATATGGCTCCAGTCGAGCGCGTTATTGCTCCAGGTCACCAATCCGGGACGCGCCGCAAAGGCTTTCGCCCACTGGACATGGGCGGGAAGCAGCGCGACATCGACCATGGAAAAGAAGCTACCAGCGTCCCCGCGGTCGCGAACCAGGTAAGGGAGCGCGTCCCATTCGTCAGCGCAATTCACGCTGAAGTGGTCGCCACTGAACGGGATGACCTGCAGCTCGCCGATGTCAAGCGGTACACCGGGCACCAGCGGCCGAACCACAAAACCCATCTCGCGCATGATCTGCTGCGCGGCCGTCGAAGAGTGCGCCGAGATGAACACCGGTATTCGCCGGTCGAGCTGCGCGAGCGACGGTATGTCGAAATGGTCGTCGTGCTCGTGGCTGAGAATCACCGCGTCTATCGCGGGGAAACGCTCGGGGTCGAACACGCGTGGCGGATGGACGCGGTATTCAAGGGCGTGCACTGCACCGAACTTCTCGCACAACAGCGGATCGACGAGCACGCACGACCGTCCGGATCGGATCATCCATCCCTGGTGCCCGAGGAATGTCGATGAAAATGTGCTCATGACGGCGTAAGCATAACGTTACTTCTGCACATGAGATTCTTCGGTGCGCGTAGGAAGGCCTATGATGCGTAGGGCGCCCAATATGTCGGATTTTTTTACATTGTCGATTTGCAGCTCTTGAGCGAGTCATTCAAAGACTTTGCGATTCAAGGCGCTAGGGCAAGTGGATTACAAATTGTTACTGAGAACGGTTCTTGCTACGACGATGTTTGGAGGCTACAGCGGTTAGTCCCCGCATGCGAGCCAACAATCAAGGACCGGAGTTTCGGAGGAGAGGCGCATGAAACACCTCGCAGTGAAGCAGCATCACTTTAGGAAGACACGCATTGCAGCTAGTTTGGTTACTGCGCTAGGTGGTCTTGTGGCTGCCCCTTACACCTTCGGCGACGCGCTCGTGCCAGTCGTGCCGCCGCCGATCACTTCCTATCCCGGCGACCCAGGCACCGTGGGTAACCCTCCGAGCTGGCGGACTGTCGAGTTCCTTCGTGACTGGGGACTCAGGGCCCTGGGCGCGGAATTCGCGTATTCCGCCGGCTTCGCGGGCCAGAACATGAACGTCGGGGTCGTCGATTCCGGGTACTTTGCGGCCAACCCGGCTAACACGCCTCCCATACCTGTCGGCTGGCTGCCTGAACACGCGGATGTCGCCGGAACTGATCGGTGGATCTCGGTAACCGCGACCGGCGGCACGACGGGGCCCACGCCGGGCTTTTTCAACCAGAGCTACAACGACACGCACGGCACGCACGTGAGCGGCACTGTCGGGGCGCGCCGTGACGGGGGGACTGCCCCACTGGCTGTAACCCCCAACCAGCCGGTAGCGTCGGACATGCACGGCGTATCGTTCGACGCGAATGTCTCTTTCGGCAATACGCACAAGACCGACTCCGTCTATTACGGTCTTCAGCCAGCGACCACCAACCAGGCGCTGCTGCTCGACAACGCGTACCTCGAGAACGTTTATCCAGCCGTGGCCGCCTCGGTCAATGCGGCTGGAACGCCGGTGCGCATCATTCACTCGAGCTGGGGCAGCCAGCCGCCTACCGAAAACTACAACACCTATTGCCCGCCGCTGGGCGGAACGCAAAGCTTTGGTCTGCTCGCGTCGTGGCAGTACATATCGACGCCCGATGGAGTTCCCAACGCCAACGGCCACACGAATTCATGGCTCAACGGGGCGATCGCTGTGGCGAGAAGTGGCTCCGCCATCATCAGCTTCAGCGCCGGCAACGGCGGTTACATCTACACGACGCCCCGGGGGCACGCCAGCTACTTCCTGCCCGATCTCGAGGGCCACTGGATTGCCGTGTCCGGGCTAAGCACCACGGGTCAGACCTTCAACGCGGACGGGTCGATCCTGGTTCCAGGGACAGAGACATTCAACCAGTGCGGCTTGGCCAAGTGGTCTTGCGTGACGGCGCCATCCAACACCATCAACAGCACTACCGTGTCGATCATCAACGGGACGCCGACGGCGACCTATGGCAGCCTGTCGGGAACATCCATGGCCGGTCCACACAGTGCGTCGAGCCTCAACCTCGTCATGCAGCGCTTCCCGTACATGACCAACGACCAGGTGCTGTATACGATGTTCACGACGGGGCGTCAGAATGCGACCATCAGCAATGCGAGTGGCGCGGCCGTGCCGAATCCCACAGCCGGGCAAATGGTTCAGGTCCCCGACAGTCGCAACGGCTGGGGAACGATAAGCTTGCGGGACGCCTTCCGCGGGCCGGCTCAGTTTGTCGGCCGCTTCTCGGTTAACACTCACGGCTTTAGCGACGTGTGGTCAAACAACATCTCGGACGTCGCCATCAAAGCCCGCCAGGTGGAGGACGCCGCGGAAGACGCCCTCTGGCAGTCCAGCCAGGTAACGAACACCTGCGTTCTCAGTCTGCCCGCCGGCTCTACGCTGCCGCAAACAGACTTCGCTGCCGGGCAGGCACGCGCAGCAGCGCGAGCGACGCGCGTCTACACCGGGCAACTCACGAAACAGGGCGATGGTACGTTGTTCCTCACCGGGGCCAACACCTACAGCGGGCCGACCACGGTCACCGGGGGCAAGCTCTCGATCACCCGAAGCCTGACGGGCCCCGTGTCTGTCTCTGGCGGCACGCTCGGCGGCAGCGGAACGGTCGCGGGCCCGGTGAGCGCGCTTAGCGGTCTCGTCTGGCCTGGTCTTTCACCTGATGAGCAGGCTTTCATCAACGATGGAACGACGGCGGCAGGGGATACGCTGACGGTGACGTCGATCAAGATGGGGGCAGCCGCCGGGTTCGCGACGACGATCCGAAGTCAGTCCGACTTCACGCAACTGCGAACCACAGGTCCGACCGCAGTGGGCGGTACGTTGATGATCGACCTGCAGGGCGCGCCGCCCCCAGGGAGCGTGCTAACGATCGTCGCGGCCTCTTCGCCGATCATGGGGACGTTCAAGGGTTTGCCGGAAGGGAGCGTATTGACGGCCGGCGGCCAGAGTTTCAGGATTTCCTACCTAAACAACAGTGTGACGTTGACGGCACTAGCCGGGACCTAGTCAAGTCTAAAGGGCAGGACTCGACACGGGCGCGCCTGACGCGGCGCGCCTCGTCATCGAGCGGGTGATGGCTCGGGCGCTCACGTAATGGGCGTCTCGCTGTCTTGCAGTGGTGTCCGTCGCCGTAACCCGATCTTCGGGATCTTGGCAAGCCGAAAAGGCACTTCAATGAGTAGCTTCAAGAAGCTTACAGCCGCAGTCGCAGTTCTTGCGTCGACGAGCCTGTGCTCCGCGATGCTGAATGCCGAGCCGCTGATGACGATTTTCGAATTCAGCAAGGGGGCCTACACCGACACACTCACGACCAATTCGATCGTCGTGACGATCACCCGCGCGGATCAAGATCCCGGTGTGACGGACAACGAGCCATTCACAGTGGATGTCAAAAAGATCGGTGGCACGGCCATGGAGAACCACGACTATCGTCTCGGCTTCACCTGGCCCGCGTCCGGAATATGGAAGGTGACGTTCCCCCCGGGCGTCAAGGAGCAGTCGTTCACGATTACCACTATCAAGCACCCTGGACCCAATACGACGTTGCGGTTCGAGCTTTCGAACCCTGAAGGTCCGCGCTCTGCGGTCACCGGAAACAACCCGACGGCAACCGTGACGATCGTCAACCCACCGCCGCCGCCGCCACCACCGGCAAAGAATTCCTGACGCTTACGGCCGCGCCTCGCGGCGGGCTTAGAAAAGGGTATAGATAAAGGGTGCAACCGACGTCTCACCCAGGACGACAAGCACGCCGAAAACAAGCAGGATCGCAACCAGCGGCGCCAACCACCATTTCCTGTTTGCGCGCAGGAAAAGCCAGAGCTCATACAGGAAGCCCGTCTGTGCACCCGACGCGTTGCGTGCGAAGTCGACGGCCTCGTTCTGGGATTTGCTCTTGTCGTCCGGTCGCATGCTGATCAGAACTGCCTGAAGTAGCGCGCGTCGTCACGATTCGGCGTGCGCACGACCCAATAGGAGTGTGCGGACTTATCGAATTCGCGCCCCAACGGGTCGCGGCCGAAAACGCGCATTATAAGGCCGATCGGCGTTGCGACGAGGTAGTACGCAACGCCTAGAATCAGATGCGAGACCGTCCAGGCGATCGGATAGGTCGCGACCATCCATCCAAGGTAGAGCCAACGACCGAAGCGGGGTGCGGCGACAAATATCGCCATGAGCGCAGCGCCGCCAATCCACCATGCGTACGCCGCCGCGGGAGCAGCGGCGTACCAGCGTAGTGTCCCGAGCACGCCGCAGACGACAGCCAAACCCGTTCCCAGCACAAGCTGATCCCGCCGCGACGGATGTCTGTTGATTTCGATCATGGCGATGTCGCGCTTGCGCGGCTTAGTCGAGCTCGAACGACTCGACGTAGCTCGCGGCCGCGGATTTGGGAAGCGGAGGTTGATCGCCCTTGAGCAGGACGAAGTTTTCGATGACCAGTACGTCGATATCGGTTGCCATGAAGCAGCGATACGCGTCGGCAGGCGACGCGACGATTGGCTCGCCGCGGACGTTGAAAGAAGTGTTGATCAGGAGCGGACACCCTGTCTTGTCGCGAAACCTCGAGATAAGCTTATGAAACAGAGGATGCCGCTCGACATCGACCGTTTGCACTCGCGCGGAATAGTCGACGTGGGTAACCGCGGGGATCTGCGAGCGCGGCACCTTAAGTTTGTCTAGACCGTGCATCGCATCCGATTGGCTGCCGCCATCGAGCCACCGCGACTTCTGGACGGGGGCGACGAGCAGCATATATGGGCTCGGGTCGGGAACACCCATATCGAAGTAGTCCGCCGCCGACTCCTCGAGCACGGCAGGAGCGAAAGGGCGGAACGATTCGCGGAACTTGATCTTGAGGTTCATCACCGACTGCATGCGGCTGCTCCGCGGGTCGCCGAGAATGCTTCTGTCGCCCAGCGCGCGGGGACCAAATTCCATCCTTCCCTGGAACCACCCGACGACCTTTTCCTGGCTGAGCAGATCCGCGACCTCGCTGCATAGCTCGTCTTCGTTCGCCATGGCGCGGTAGCGTGCGCCGAGCGCGTCCAGGCAGGCCATTACTTCCACCCGGTTGAATCGCGGTCCGAGCAACGATCCATGCTGGCTGTCGTTTGCGTCGGGTATGCGCTCGTTACACAGCAATTGGTACCAGATCAATTGGGCGACGCCCAAGGCGCCGCCGGCGTCGCCCGCGGCAGGCTGAATCCAGATCCGATCAAACGGTCCCTCGCGCAAAAGTCGGCCGTTGGCCACGCAATTCAGCGCGACGCCACCCGCCAGGCAAAGACTGCGCATCTTCGTTACCGCGTGCACGTTGCGTGCGCAGCGTAGCACGATCTCCTCGGTAACCGCTTGGATCGACGCCGCCATGTCCATCTCGCGCTGCGTGATCGGCGCTCCAGGGGCGCGCGCCGGACCGCCGAACAGGGCCTCGAATCGAGGGGAGGTCATGGTCAGACCGCTGCAATAGTCAAAGTACTCCATCGCCATCCTGAAAGAACCGTCACTCTTGAGGTCGATCAGTTTGTCGTAAATGAGTTGAACGTATCTCGGCTCGCCGTACGGCGCGAGCCCCATGAGCTTGTACTCGCCTGAGTTGACCCGAAACCCGGCGAAATACGTGAACGCCGAATACAGCAAACCGATCGAGTGAGGAAAGTGCATTTCGCCGAGCAGCTCGACGCGGTTGCCGCGTCCAAAACCGTAGCTCGTAGTCGCCCATTCGCCGACCCCATCGAGCGTAAGAATCGCGGCTTCCTCAAAGGGTGATGGAAAGAAGGCACTCGCCGCGTGCGACTCGTGGTGCTCGGCGAAGATAAAGCGTTTGCGGTAGCGCTGCTCGAGTCGCCGATTCAGTTCGCTGGACAGATGCAGTTTCTGCCGAAGCCACAGAGGCATCGCCTTCCGGAACGACCGGAATCCCGTCGGAGCATAGCTCAGGTACGTTTCAAGGATTCGCTCGAATTTAAGAAACGGCTTGTCGTAGAAACCGACGTAGTCGAGCTCGTCATGGCCGAAATTTCCCTCGCGCAGGCAGTAGTCGATGGCGCGACGCGGAAAGCTAGGATCGTGCTTCTTGCGGCTGAAGCGCTCTTCCTCGGCGGCGGCGATGATCTTGCCGTCGACCACCAGCGCCGCCGCAGCGTCGTGGTAGAAGGCGGAGATGCCTAGAATGGCGGTCATTTTCCCTACCGCAATGACACGCCGCCTGGGCGCACGGAAGCGCGCCGGCAGCGTTGATATAATTGCGCGAATGCACCAGAGTCGCTCGCGATCGCCGCTGCATCGGGCTTGCCTTCAGTCACGTTGGCGTTGCTTCGTAGCCGAATCAGGGCTTGGGGCGGCAAGCGCACATGCCGCAGCGCAAATGCTCGCAGTCACGAGTGTCGCAAAAGGCTGGAACGTCGGCGTGCTGGCACTCGCTGGTTTTTGCGTTGTCGCGTGCGGTTCCGGAGACGACCGGAATCTTTGGCACCGGGATTTCGCAAACTCCCCGGCTCGCGCCGGCATGGCCACAAGCCGGGAAGTAACAGGATACTGGGAAGGCGACATCGCCATGGGCAGCGTCCGCGCGAAGATCGAGAATGGAAAGATCACGCTGGCGATCCGATGCGACAGCGACGGAAAGCTTGTGGCGCAAGGCTCCGCGCTCATCAGCGTAAAGCAGGGTCAGCCGTCGACAATGATACTGCAAAACGATTTGCAATCGGATGGCGGCGACGTGTGCGGGTTCCGCTTCTACAAGGGCAACGAATTCGCTTTTGCGCTCGAACCGACCGGCGTCCTCAAGATCAATTTTGCCGGCAACTCGGTCTCCGAGCTCTCGAAGCTTGCCGATCTCGAGAGTGCGAGATAGCCCGCGAGGTCGGCGCAATTCTCCGGTGCCCCAGGCTACTGCAGGAGCCCCTTGACCGTCAGGTCCTGCACGAGGCACCGTGCCAGCAGTTCGTTGCCGAGCGACGTGGGGTGAAGCTCGGCGTACAACTCACGGTCCGGCCGGTTGCTCCTGAGCAGGCAGCCTTGCAGATCGACCACCGGAACGTTCTCCGCGCGCATCATCGACAGCACGGTGCTGTCGAACGGCGCGCCAGGCGTCGGAAAAATGACGAATGCCAGCGCAAACGGCGTTTCCCGCCGAAGAGCGCCAAACGCTCCGATCAGCGATCGCGTCAGAGCGTACGTGGCCTGCTGCCTCGCATCGCGGGTCTCGCGCATCAGCGAGCGGTACACGGGCTCCCCAAAACGCCCGCGCAGAAAATAGTACAGATAGAAGCGCTCGGGCGGGCGTACGAAATAGTCGTTGAGCAAATCGGGATGGATATGGTCGGTATGCAGTACCAGCTTGTCGTCGCTGATGGTGAAATATGGTTTCGGGCTGGTGCGCACGCGGAGCAGGACTCGAGCCAGATCATCCTGGATCAGGCCGATCAGGAACAGCGTTTCCCGGGGGTCGAACCTGGGTAGCTCGCGCTTGAAGTAGAGATAGATCTGATCGAGGCCGTAGCCCCCGATGCCGTAGTTGAGCGCATCGATGCCGGTCAGCGCTTCGAACTTGGCTGTGAGCGTGTTGTCAGAGCACGCCGCGGATTCGACAAAGGAATCGCCGAAAAAAACAATCTTGCGGCCGGTCGCCGCATAGTCGCGGACACCGCGCGTCGCAAAGTTGGTCGTCTCGTGACATGGCGTGCGAACTTCGGCTTTTCTGACGTAGCCGAGCTGACCGTCCGGGATGAGGCTGGTGGGCCATTTCTTGTAGAACTCGATGCCGGTTTCACCGGTCGCGTCTGCCTTGCCCGCGCCGACTGTCCAGCGTTGGCTTGAGGAAAACAGTTGACGATATATCCACAGCTCATCGAGCGTGCGCGCGTAGTACTCGGGATCTTGCGAAGCGAACTTGCCAGGTGAATGAAACAGCGTGAAGCGCAGCAACGCCTCGCAGACGGCGATGGCAAGGATGACCGAGGCAACGGCGATCGCCCACTTCATCCACCGCAGGCGGCCAGGATTCCCGATCAACGGTATTCCGCGAGGTGCGCCGAGCGTGAGCGTCCGCAGCGTGCCGTCGCGGCGCCCTGGTGCCGAACGCTGCCCGGAAAGCTTGGTTTATTTCGAGCCGCGATACGACCTCGGACCCGCTTGCATGCGCGGGCAAGCATCCGGGAATCACGTTCTCGGCGAGCACTGCAGAAGATTGCACTGCTGGTGGTCATCGCTTTGTTGACGGCTCGGTCATCCGCCACACAACAGCCAGCGTCGCGCGCGGCATTGATGGTAAACACGCGTTCCAGGCGTGCGATTTAAACCGCTCATCCACCTCTCCGACGGCTAGCATCTTACCGCATCGAAAATGCCGGCCCCGGCGCGCTTCGGCGCGCTTCGCGGCCCGCGCTCTGCCAGGGCGAGGCACCGACGCAGAAGATTGGGCCGCAGCGGCGTAGCTGCTAACAAGCCTCGCTTCGGCAAGGGTTTGCTCTGGCCGGCCAGGTGAATACTACAAGGTCTGATGACGATATTCCTTACACGAGCTTGAACGCGTTGCCCGCTGCAAGTTGCTAACCGATCGGAAAATAACGAAAAAATGCTTATGGCCCGAAGGTTGCTCACAAAGCTGCTGTTGCATCACCCAGGGTCTCGCTCGGCCGTAGGCGAACGTGAAAATCAACCGCACCAGAGGCGCCCCACGAAAGGGGCAGACGGAGCGCTTTCCGCGAGTAGACGCCGGTCCGCATGCTCGTGGCAGCGTTCTGACGCCCGTTGTCGCTGCACTTGCCAAACTCGATGACGGCCAACTGTGCGCGCTGATCGACGCGACAAGTGATGTCCCGCAGATTGTGCCGGGTTTGTTGGCGTGGATCGGGCATGCCTGCGATTGGGAACTGAATCGCCGCGCTTGCATTGACTTTCCCCTGGAATCACCCGATGCAGCGATTCCGCCAGAACAGGGTACAGCGAGCATCGTTGCGGCAATGACGCTGCGCGCGAGGTTCTATCAGGGTGCCGGGAGGGATACCTGCACCGTGGTCGCGTTGTTCGATGCAATGATCCGAGCGCTGACTGGTGGTGCGCGCAGGCATTAGCAGGAAGTACCGTCCCACGCTGCCCCTGGGTTGTTACCTAAGTCTGGGACTGTAGATCTCGGCTCGCGGCCAGAAACCACGTTCGGCTGATCGAAGATCGCGACGCGTCGACATCGAACGCGTGGGGACGTAGAAGCGGCCCGCGCTCTCGCGTGGGCCGCGTTAACGGTTCTCAGGCTTCGGGCGATCGGCCCCGAGGGCTGCAGAGTTGGCTGAATCGCCGACAGACCCTCGTTTGGAGCCGCGGATCACTGAGCTTCCCACGCCTCCACTTCGGCGATGCGTGTCCATGACCAGCCTCCGACGGCCGTGACGCTGATACGAATCTGATCGGTGCTAAACGGGGCGAAGGTCACCGTGCGCTTGCAAAGATCGTTGCCCGTTACCGTGCCGAGCGTTTCCCAGTCATTGCCATTCCATCCCTCGACCGTAAAGTCGACAAGGACGTACACAAAACAATTGTCGGTGTCCGTTGGGTCGATGCCTTCAAAATGGTTGAGCTCTTCTTGAACGGAATAGACGACAACGCGATCGATCGTCTTGTTTCGAGCAAAATTGATCTGTACCACGTCAGGAAATTCATCAGTCGTTTCGTCGGTCCAAAAGGAATCGAAGCCCGACCGCCTGTCGTCAATTAGATTGCTAGCCGAGGAGGGGAAAAAATCGCCCCAGCCAGCGCTCGACGCCGAAGCCACGGCGCCGCTCGTAGCAAGTGCCACATTTTGCGGTGTTCCTGCTGCCTGCAGCGAGCCAGCTGTGACGAGACCCAAGGCTGCGGCGAGTCCGAACGCGATAAGCCGCGAAGAAACGTGCTTCATGATATCTCTCCTGATGATTGTTCGACTGCTGGATTTGGATTTGCATCTCGTTGAAGCGGAAAACGCTTTGCACTCTACGCAGCAGGCGTGTCAAAGGAACTTCATCAGGGGAGCAATTTTGTTTCTTGTGTATCGTGCCCGTGATGCACGGTGCCGACCGACGCCGGAGCTTGCCGACTCGGACAAAGCGCGATCAATAACGGGCGGGGTCCTTCCTTCGTCGGGGGCCGCGTGACCGCTGACTCAGCCGCGATTGCACGACGACGCTCTCGCCAGTGGTCTAAGCTTTGCTCCGGGGCGGGATCATGCCAATATTCGTGAATCGACTGGATTACCAAGTCCGTGATGGCCGAGTTTGTGAGTCACCCGATATCGCGGAACGGCCCCTGTCCCTGCGGGAGCGGCAAGCGCTACAAGGCGTGCCATGGATCGCAAATGGCTTCTTCGCTGCAGCCCGCGCATTCCGCAGCGAGTTCATCGGCCTTGCCGCAGGCTCGGCAGGCCCACGACGGAAGCATCTTGGTGTTTTGCCGACGTGCCGCGGATTGGTGCACCGAACTTCGACGACCGGGCGGACTTGCCGCAGCGGCGTTCGTCACGCCATCGCTCGCACAGATCACCGGTCAAAGAGCGTTCGCAACGCACCTCACCGGCTATGACGAAGCCGCCTTGACGATCAACACCACCGGAAGCGGTGACTTCAAGGCAGTAGTGAGCCCCGATGGATCGTCGATCATTTACCAGGTTACTTTTCAAAACCTCTCGCGGCTCCGACTCAGTCGCACATCCACATCGGCAAGCCAGCAATCGTCGGCGGGGTCGTGCTATTCCTGTGCACGAACTTGACCCCTCCGACCGGCGTGCCTACCCCGCCGCCCTGCCCCATAGCCGGCGGAACCGTCACTGGCATGCTGACCGCCGCTGATGTCATCGCGGTCAGCGGGCAAGGTGTCGACTCCAGCACCGCCGGATTCGCCGAAATTGTCGCGGCGATGCGCGCTGGCACCACCTATGCGAACGTGCACAGCACGCGATATCCGGGTGGCGAGATACGCGGTCGGCTGGGCCCAGACACCGACAGCGCCGACAATCCCTGAGACACCATCGTTGGCGACTGCTGCGCAGCGACAAGGCTTGTCACTAAGAGATAGTAAATCCAACGCCTCGACGCTCCGTCGAGAATGGCGTAGCACGGCTTGACTAGCGCGAGCCGACAGGAAGCTGGGTGATCGGGGGTGCGCGACGCGCCGGGAGCGCCGCGCGCCCGCTCGCGCAAGGCCACGTTTCTGCGGCTCCCCGAGCCGCTTCCACTCGAAGCGCCGGGAGGCACTGAGACCGATCCGCTGGAACGTTTTCCGATCTGCTTGGCGTGGCGCTGCTCTTCCAGCGCTGCATCCACTTTCGCGTTTTCTCTTTCGAGCCACCGCGCAATTTCTTCGCGTGCCTCCGGCTCGCGCTTCAGCCGCTGCGCAGCGGCATCGCGATGGATGGCCTTTGCCCCTCGAGCCAGGGTGGCGTGCAACGATTTGTTACCAATCGCCGCGATCGATGGCAGGCGCCGAGCGGATAATCCAATTTGCCGTTCGTTGATTCTTGGTTCGCGCACCAGCCAGCCATCAAAGTTTCGCGAACCCGGAACCCGCGACCAAGCGCCGGTTGCAGTAGTACGCGTGACGACAACAAACGCATCGAGCAGGTACTGGGCCGGGCGGCGATAGGCTGATTCGCTCCGGGCAAGTCCAGGCGTGTTGCTCGCGATAACGCCCCATGTCATTGGATTTTCTTCTCTTCGTCCCACCTTACCGCCGTATCGACGAAAACCGAAACCACCGTCTCGATGCTGTTGGACGCGGGACTTTCAACCGGCAAAATCGCGACCGAACTCTCGATGCGATGTTGCATTCAACCAGAAAGAGGACACCAATGATTCCTTCTACAACCTCGCTTGAACGCGGACTGCGTGCCGGCGCCATGGTCGCCGTGACGTCTTGGTTCTGTAGCTCGGTCGTGGCGGGCGCTCAGACGCTCCCCTGGATGGATACTACGCTGCCACCCGAACAGCGGGCTTCGTTGTTGGTGGGAGCGATGACGCTCGACCAGATGGAACAACAGATGCACGGTCAATCGGGACCCATACCCGAAGTCCCATCGTGCGGCACGAATCCCATTCGCCACGTTCCCGGAATCCCAGCTCTCGCCATTCCCACGTTCCGCATTAGCAATGGTCCCGTAGGGATAGGTCAGGGAGACTGCACGCCGGTGGCCAAAGCAACAGCCATCGTGACTTCGTTGGGACTGGCCGCCTCGTTTGACCAGACCCAGGCCACTGCCTACGGCGATCTCGTGGGCCGTGAGGGCATCAACGTAGGCATTCACGTTGTCGAAGGGCCGGGTATGGACATGGCGCGCGTACCGCAGGGCGGTCGCAACTTCGAATACCTGGGCGAAGATCCCTTCCTCGCCGGCGCGATGGCAGTGCCCTACGTAAAGGCGATGCAGGCCCATGGCATCATCGGCATGTCCAAGCACTACGTCGGTAACGATCAGGAAACCAACCGCACGACCGTCAACGAGATCATCGACGATCGCACCTTGCATGAGATCAACTTGCTCCCGTTCGAAATGTCGGTCAAGGACGGCGGCGTTGCCGCGATCATGTGCGCGTACAATAGCGTGCAAGATCCCGAGGTGGGCCAGACCAGCGGCGCTTTCAACTGCCAGAACTCCTACCTGCTGAACACCGTGCTGCGTGGCCAATGGGGCTTCACGGGTTACGTTCAGTCGGACTTCGGTGCGGCGAAGAGCACCGCGCCATCGATGAAGGCCGGCATGGATCTCGAGATGCAGAGCGGCGTCTTCTATACCGCCGCCGCGCTCAACACTGCTCTGGCCGCCGGTACCATTACGCTGAGCGATATCCAGACCGCACTCACGCGCCGATATACGCAGATGTTCCGCGCAGGTGTCTTCGACCGGCCGATCACCCTGACGCCGATCGACGCCACCGGAGACGGCGTCATTGCCCGCTCCATCTCGGAGGCAAGCTCGGTCCTGCTCAAGAACGCGGGTGGGCTGCTGCCGCTGGATGCATCGAAGATTCATAGTATCGCGTTGATCGGGCAGACTCCATTCTCCAACGCCTTCGTCGGCGGCGGCGGAAGCTCGACGGTGTCGCCGCTCTACGAAGTTACTCCCTTGCAGGGCCTGCAAAATGTGTTAGCGCAAAAGGGCTCCTCGGCAACCGTGACGCTGCTCGTCGCGGCCAACAATGGCAGCAACAATGCGGCGGCGGCGACGCTGGCCGCGTCGTCCGACGTCGCCATTGTCATGGCGGGCGTGATCACGTCCGAAGGTTCCGATCGTCCCAATCTTTCGCTGACCAACAATCAGGACGCGCTGATCGCCGCGGTGGCGGCCGCCAACCCGAACACGGTGCTGGTGCTCATGGACGGTGACGCGGTGCTCATGCCCTGGATCAATCAGGTGCCTGGTATTCTCGAGGTGTGGTACCCCGGGGAAGAGGATGGCAACGTGGTCGCCGACCTTTTGTTCGGAAACGCCAACCCGTCGGGCCACCTCCCAATCACTTACCCCGTGAATGCAGGAGACGTCCCGGCGCACACCACTGCACAGTATCCGGGTGTAACGATTCAGGCGCCCAATCCCAATGGAAATGGACAAATCATCAACGTTCCAACGGCCACCTATTCCGAAGGCCTGATGACGGGCTACCGCTGGTACGAGAGTCAGAACATTACGCCCCAGTTCCCCTTCGGACACGGCCTCTCATACACCACCTTCTCGATGTCAACGTTGAAGGTGACACCAAAAATATCGGATGGCACGCAGCCGTTGACGTTCACCTTGTCGGTCAAGAATACGGGCCCGGTCTATGGGGCCGAAGTGCCGCAGGTGTACCTCGGAATGCCACCCGCCACGGGCGAGCCGCCGAAGCGACTCGTGGGCTTCCAGAAGGTGTGGCTGCAGCCCGGTGAGACGCAGCAGGTGCAAGTGACGATCGACCCCGCCGCATCGAACCATCCGCTTTCGTATTGGGATAGCGGCAGCCAAAGCTGGAAGACCGCGGCAGGGTTCTACCCGATCTATATCGGAAACTCATCTGCGGACGTTGCGCTCCAGGGCACCTTCCTCGTTCAGCCACCGCAGTGACCAAATCGTTTTGATGCGGAGCTGCTTATAACATCGGACGCATGTCAACGTGTCGGCGGCACGATTGATGGCGTCCCCACGGGCATTAGTCACTATTCCCACCATCGTCGCCCGAACCTTGGCTTGGGTAGCCTAGCAAGAAAACGACCGTCGTTGCGGGTACACACGCGGTTCGGCTGGTAAGCGGCCCGAGACATAGGTGACAGAACGTGCCGTGCCCGGAATAAACTGTTACCGATGTGCCCGGAATGGACGATTCGCAATCGGTCACAAACCCCGTACGGCCGCAAGATTTGGCGCGCTCTCTAATAGCGATCCGTGCGCAAAAGCCCAGCGCCATGTCGAGTTTCTAGTGGAGCGTACCAGCGTGTTTTTGGCGTCGGCTGAATAATCGGACTATAAGGGCTTCTCCGGTTTGTCAAATAGAGCGTTGTTCCTTGTCGATCCCATCGCGTTGCCAAGCAAGAGATCAGGCTGCTGGACTATAACCGGCCTCTCGATGAGACGTGTTGCGTCTCGGGCCCTGATGACAGACGCGCGTTCGGTCCTCAAGACAGTACTCGGTCAGGTTTCGACCCGTCCAAAAGCAGGCTCCCCGAACGCAGGTCTGATCGTTTGCTCATCAACGCGTGCAGCTCTTCGGCAGGTTTCTTCCGCACTTCCTCTACTGGACTCCGGTGGCTCGATAGTTTCCTCCTCGAGTCAGCAGCGCCCAAATGATGCGCGCATTTTTTGCCGCAATGGCTACGCATACCTTGTGGTAACTCATGCGCAACCGCAGCGAATGCGCCCAGCGTGAAACGCGATCACTCGGCGGCTTGCCGTTGGCAAGTACAGCGCGAGCACCGAGAACCAATAACATTCGTAAATAGCCATCACCGCGTTTGGTGATGTGTCCAAGGCGGTGTTTGCCGCCCGACGACCACTGCGTAGGCACCAGCCCAAGCCAGGCTGCGAACTGCCTGCCGTTCTTGAACTCATGACCCGAACCGATCGAGGCCACCATCGCGGAGGCCGTGATCGGCCCTACACCGGGGATAGTCTGCAAGCGCTGCGAGCGTTCCTCGCTCTGCGCGAGATGCCGAAGCTCTTGATCATAGTCGGCCAGTCTTGCCTCGAGCACACTGAGGTGGCCGCGCAGATCATCAATTGCACGCCGCGCCAGCACCGGCAACGCTTCGAGCCTGGCGCCAATCTCCTTGCGCAGCCGCGACGGCTTCTGACCAAGAACGATGCCGAACTCCCCCAGCAGCCCGCGAATACGCATCAGCGTCGCCGTGCGCTCCTCGACAAACCCTTGCCGCACTCGGTGCAGGGTAAGAATCGCCTGCTGCTCAGTTGATTTGATCGGAACGAAGCGCATACTCGGTCGCCTAACCGCCTCGCAAATCGCTTCCGCATCGTTGCCATCGTTCTTGCCGCCCTTGCGATAGGGAACGACAAAGATCGGACTCATTAGCTTTACGTCGTGCCCAAACTGCAAGAAGCGCCGCGCCCATTCGTGTGCCCCACCGCACGCCTCCATCCCAATCCGACACCGCGGCAGCCGTGCTACCAGCTCCAGTAGCTTCGCCCGCGTTACCATCCGCCTCAGAACTACACGACCGGTCGCATCGACGCCGTGCACCGCAAATACGTTCTTCGCCAGATCGATTCCAATTGTTACGACGTCATTCATCGCTCTTCTCCTTCCAAGTCGTGGGCCGCCACTACGGCGAGCACCTCACCCTACCTTAGGAGAAGCCCCTCTCATACAGTACGGGACCCGATTTTCGCGCGGCCGGTCTTTGAGCAGATGAGCAGCCGGTTCGCCGCCCAGTAGCAAAGGGCCATTCTCAGTGTAACAAGAGCTGCTGATAGGTGAGGCAGCAATGCATGTGCCATGCTGACTACCCAGCACTAGGCCGGGTGCGCGTGGACTTGAGGTCGGGGGCTTCACCCTCGCCGCAAGCTTAAGCGGCTGCAACGGGCCACACCGGACGGAAGCCGCGGGCGCACGTTGCGCGCGCCCGCGGTTCTTAAGACAACTACCTCGCGATCAGTAGAGTCGCCTTGTTCACACCGCTGCTATCAGGGTAATTGGTTGATATCGTTGTTGTCCTGAAGGGGCGGATTGCCCTGCAGTATCTGCAACTGCTTCGCCAACAACGCGGGATCGTCGTTGGCATTGGTCTGGCAGACGAAATTCGCCTGATCGTCGATGCTGCCGCCGGTATAGACGAGGGTGTTCGGGTACATGCAGACCTTCCGCGTCCGCGTGGCGCTCGCCTGCTGGATCAGATAGTCGGGCGTAACCCCGTTCTCGACCCAGTTCACCAGCGCATCGAGCAGCACTTGCGTCGTCATGCCGGCGCCTCCGCAATGAGTCGCCATCGGGAACACATAGTAGCGATAGAACTGCTGTGTCTGCGGCACGCCGCCCATCGCGGTGAACAGCCGCTGCATGTAGTTGTAATGTCCCTTGTACGGAATGATCTGATCCTGATCGCCGTAGCTGACCAGCATCTTGCCGCCCGACGACTTGAACGCACTCAGGTTCGGATTGTCCGATCCGATGTACTGCGACCACTGGTTCGTCAGGTTCAATTGCTCGTTGGCGAACTGCGGCACGCCGATCGTACGCCAATTGAACGTCGGATCGCGGTGAACCCAGTAGCGATTGATCTGCTCGCCGAACAGCGTCGGTGCGCCCGTTGCGGCCGGGGTCGTCCCGAGGACGCCGCCTTGACCGCGTTCCCAGCCGACCCACAGCTTGGTGCCGTCCGCCTTGTTGGGACCCTCCCAGATGTAGTTCACGGTCGCCGCTTCCAACGGCGTCAGGCATACCGTCGGATCGGTCGACGCACCGGGTTGGCCGCAGATCGCGGATTTGGCGTTGTACGTGCAAACGCGCTCGTCCTGGATGATTCCGTCGGTGATGCCGTCGAGCGGGTCGCATGCCGCCAGCGCCCTCTGGTTAACGTCCGCAACCTTTGCGGTGGCAAGCCCGTTCTGGTGCAGGAAATAATTGGCGTAATAGTTGCCGTAGCCGCCGGAGAAGCCCCAGCGATCCCACATGATCGCCGGCGACATTGCGACGATGCCGTCGAACTCGGTGGGGTAGCGCTGCGCCATTTCATGCCCTTCCCTGCCGCCGTCCGAGCAGCCGACGTAGTAGTTGCGCGTATACGCCTGCCCGTAATAGGTGCTAGCGATGCGCTGACCCCAGAGATTGGCGTGATGTTCCGAGCGCCACGCGTAATCCTTGATGCGCCCATAATTGAGGCTACCGTCCGTACGGAGTGCGAACACCGCGCCGTTCTCGCTCGGAGGGGCTTCGACGGTGGCCGGCGGCGGGTTCGGATTGGGAATGGGGTTGGTAATGGACGAGCTGTGCCCGGTATCCGTGCCTGTGCCGACATAGCCGGCGTTCGTTGCGCTGGTCACGGCGGTGACGGTGCCCGCGAATCCACCATTCCCCAGGGTCTCGATCTTCCCATTCCATGCGCCCTGCACGCCTCCAGTCCCGCCGTCGGTGCTGTTTAGCGGCAAGCCCACACGAATTTGAAACTTCGAGGTTTCTCCGTCCGCATAGCCGTACTGCGGTCCAACGAGCGTTCGGTCCGTAAGATTGATCTGACAATAGGCCGCGTTGCCGCCCGCCGCCGGCGTGACGACCGCAGTCAAGTTCGTGATGTTCGGATTGCCGGCAAGGCCCCAGGCGGGGTTGGTTGCGAGATCGGAGCAAGGGGGCGTGGCGGACCACGCGGTGATGGGCGCTATCGACAGCAATGCCGCGCTAAGCGCGCGCAAGCGCATCGTCATGGTGTCTCCTCCTTACGGTTAGGTTGAGTCTCCCTCCAGATCCGCGAGCCGAGTAGCAGATTGTGGTGTACACATGGATAGCACGAATTTGGCTGTCCCGCAACTCTGCCCGCGAGGAGCCACGGATGGCGCGGCAGGCCTCGCACGGCCCGGCGAGTCCCCTTTTCCAAATCAAACGAGCTCAAACGAAACGCCAGCGTCAGTAATCGCCAAATAGGAAAGCGAGCACGACGAGACGGCGCCCCGAAGTCACCGGGAGTGCCTCGTGTAAAAGCGACGACGAGAACACGATCGCCGTGCCGCTATCGGGGCGATAACGTTGATCACCAAACTCTGGGAAGCGCAATTCGCCGCCGGAAAACTCCTCGGTATTGAGGTTGATGGACATCGCGAAGCGACGGTAAGGCGTCGGCTCGACATTATCGCGATGCCCATGGAGCAAACCGCCGCGCTCGCCCTGATAGCAGCCGATGCGCAGGCGCTCCCATTTCGTGATGCGGTACTGAAACGCGTGCACGATCTCAGGAAGCACGCGCTGCACGATACGGCGCTGCAGCAGCGTCTCGGTATCGCGGTCGACGATCCAGTGGTCGACGCGGTCGGCGCGCCCATGTTCGGGTATGCGCATCTTGTAGTCGGTGCCGATGTAATCGATCCCCGGGCCTGGCGGCATGAAGCGCTGACCACGAGTTTCGTACACAGTCACGAGGTGGCGACATTCATCTGGACTCAACACGTCCGGCACGAGCAGGACCGGCGGATGGTGCGCCATCAATATGGTTCGGCGTTCAGGTGCAAGGCGCTCGATCTGCTCGAGCGCTTCCGCAATCTGTAGGGATGGCGCGGATTTCAGTATAGCCATCACATGGTGGTTCGGCCGCACGACAACCGTAGTCGAGAGGTCTCGCGTGTCGGCGCCAAAACTGCGGAATACATCGCCGTCGCGATCAAGCAACACGGGAAAAGGGATGTGCTGTGCCTGCGCAATTTTTGCATCGCCACGGGTGACGACAAAGACCTGTGCGCCGGCGGCAATGAACGACGGTTGCGCCGCAACGAGGGCCTTTAGGCTTGTCGTGGTCGACTCTGAAAAATGCGGGCAAAACAGAAGTACGACGGGGTTGCCAGCAATGGCGTCGGCCCGAATATCGACGAACCTGCCGTCGAGAGAAGGAAGAACGCATGATGGGGTGATGTCGCCGGACTCAAGGACCGCCGATATGCCCCCTTGCCGAGACTCGTTGGCGATTGGCGCAGGTTTGGCCACTTGCTTCATACCGCAGAGCACCCTATCTCAGTCCGGAAAGATTCGCACGCATGTCAGTCGTCCGCACCGGCACGCGAGCAACGTGGTAACGCGACGCGCTCAGCCTGGTCGATATTATTGACGACAAATCCCCTCCTTTCAAACCTCCACAGTCCGACGGCCCACGGCGCGGATATGCGACCGGAGACTAGCCGTCTCCCGCGGCGTGGCTAGCGCCCCGATTGTTAAACCGATTGCTAAACTTCTTTGCCAGTTTAACTGGCGCCCCGCGGGTGACCTTGCCGCGATCTCATCGGTGCCTTCCGGCGAGAACTCCGCGACCTTGGTTACACCGAAGGGCGGAAAGGCACGATGATCGGCTCCCGGCTCTCGCCGCCGATCTGGGCAAGCACAAACCTGACGTCATCGTAACCAGCGGCACACCCGGTACGCTCGCCGTCGAGTAGGCGACCACGACCATCCCCATTGTCATGACGTCGAGTGGCAATCCGGTTGAGGTTGGACTCATCGCTAGCCTTGCCCACCCGGCGGTAACATCACGGGACTGAGCATATTGGCACCGGAGTTGGAGGGGAAGCATTTAGAGCTGCCCCAGGGGTCGTTCCAAGGCTGTCCCGCCTCGGCGTGCTCTGGAATTCGGGGAACCCAGCCGTCACGAGGGTGTTTGAAGAGACGCAAGTGGTTCGATCCGCCGCTATCAACGCGATCGGAGTCAGGCTGTCAACCTTTGGAGTCGTCGGCGTTCTTTACGATTGGCGAACGACCCGTCTTCCAACAAATTCGTAATACGTTGAATCGGCACGGTGTTGCAGTGGACGCGTACACAACTTGCTTAAAGGAGGCTCCGGGAGGAGGAGTCGAGTGAATCGCTTCGAGCGGGACGCCTATCACGAAAGCATGGAGGTCTTGGCGCGCTGCCGGAAGTACGCGCGCCAGGCCCAACTCGACACCGCGGTGTTGGCGCCAGCGGTCCAGTCTGGCGCAATCCGCGCCTCCCAAAGCATTGTGATCCGGGGGAAACGGGTCGAACTCGACCGCGCGGCGCTGGGCATGCTGCTTGATTGGCAGGCTCTAGGCGACAATCAGCGCGCCGCCTTCGCACGCGCGATCGCTACGCAGGCGAAAGCTGTGCGCGAGGGTCCTCGAGACTAAAGACGCCACTTTCACGACCCGTAGGAGGAGAGGCCGGCGTAAGCCGGCTCTTTTTTGGCGTTCCCACTCAACCAGGCATGGTGGGAATAGTGTGGCGTCCCACGCGGATCAGTCGCTATTCCCACCATGGTCGCCTGTACCTTGGCTAAGGTCGCATAGCGATGCAGTGCATCGACGATGATGCCATATTCTTGCTATGCGCCTCCAACGGCCGGTTACCAAACAGCACAAACTCTGGCTGCATGGGATGAGGCCGCACCTGGTCGAGATTCAATCGAGTCCGCCGACCCAAGCGCAATTGCTGGCCGATCTCCTGGGTGGCCTGTCGGGTGACCTGATCATATTTCTCGCCAACACGGAATTCGTGTCATTTGCGAGCCCGTTCGACCGCAGTGGCCGCCGATATGTCGCAATTCGCGGCCTCAATTACCCGCCATTGAACCGGCCTAACGTCGCTCCCAATGTCATCGCTCACGAAATCGGCCACGCGATCGGGCTTGGACACAATGAGGCCCCCAAATTTCTGATGTGCGGGCGCCCTGCCGTCCTGCCGAATTACAGCCATCATTCCCGCGAGGCATCACAATCCGCCGCCAAACCGGTACTGCCACGCTACGCCGATCAGGTCGTAGCTGTCGCCGGTGCGTGCCGACACCCCCTTGCTAGCGTATAACTTGATCGAGCTTTCCCGGTCCACCGGAAACGCCAGGGTCCCCCCGAGGCGCCAGTTCTGCTGCAGGTCGCTGTTCAGCTCGCCATCAATGGTTGTTCGGCCACCCGCGAAGTACGTGGCGTCGAGCGACGCCCAGACGCCGGAGCGAAAACCGTAGATGACGTGTCCCTGCAGCGAATAGAGCGGCTCCTGGGAAAGCGTATGGCCGCCAAAGAAATCGTTGTTGTCTGTGTAGAAGGTCACCGCTGCCGTACCTTCCAGCGTCCATGGCCCGATGGCCTTCGAGATACCGACCTGGGGTTTGAAGGCCCAGTTATTGGTGCCAAGATTGACGAGCTTGGTGTCATCGTATTGGCTCCAGGGCGCAATCACCCGAAAGCTGACGCCGATGATCAGGTCCTGCTCCCAACCGGCGAATTCCCTCGCCGTGAGTGCCGGTGCCCCGTAGAGATTTACGGACAGCCGAAATGTGGAGTTGGCGAAACCGTTTACGTTCCGCGGTACCGTTTCTCCCTTGTAGTCGGCCGTTCCCGAGAGCCAGGTATACGGCACGGTCGCGTCGAACTTGCCGGACATCCCCCACAGGTCCAGCGCTCTCGCGTACGCGATGACGGCGCTCGACGTATTGAGGTTCGGATTGGTGATGGGCAACTGTGGTCCGAAAGCCACGCCGCCCCGCGTATACGCGTAGCCCACGATCAGGAAGTTGACGCCGACCGGCGCATTGGAATACGCGCGCGGCTCGATATCCTGCGCAAACGCCGGCACCGCGACCCCGGTAAGGACGCAAGCCGCGAGCATTAAATACCATGCTCGTCCGAGGATCACCCGCTACTTTCCGATGTGGCCAAGCGCCCTGTCCATCGGAGCCCTGGAAATCGAGATTATCCCTCCGAGCGGATCGTTCAACTCTTCGATTAGGAAGATCGCCCCCGAAAGCGACAGTGCGCCGAGGAACAGGACAGCGATTGCAATTGCATTGCGGGGTGCGAACAGGCCGAAGCTCGCGAACATTACGGCCAGCCAAAGGACCAGCACGACCAGAAACGGCGTCGGGATATTGTTTCCCTCTTCCTCGATCTCCATCCAGCGCGCCTGGGCTATCAAATCGATGATTTCCAGGGCGTGCGATTGCAGCGCGCGCTGAGCCTCGGTCTGTGGCGAAAGCGCGCGGAGCTTTTGCACAAACCCCTCTACCGCGGCCGTCCCCTCGGCTGCACCTAACGTGGCGCGCTGGGAACGGTCTTTGGGAAAAAGCTGATCGATTCGTTCGGCGAAGCCCTTGCGAAGCGATTCACGGACGTCCCTGGTCTCCGAACCATATTGCGCCAGTATGCGATCGAGCAGGATGACCTTGGCAGCCGACTGCCTGAATCCTTCGTTGGCGGTATCGAACGAAGTCTTCGCCGAGGCGACGAGCAGTCCTAGCACCAGCGCGGCGAGTGTCGCGATGAGACCGGTGACTAGCTTCACGACGTCCTTCGACGCTTCGCTCAGATGATGTTCGGGCAGGATGGTGCTGAGAAACATGCCGAAGAGCGCACCGCCGAAGACGCACGCGAGCACGACCAATGCAATGGCTACCGGGCTCACTGTTCCCTCCCCTTGCCGGGCGGATTGGGGACGACTGTCGCGCCTACATCTTTCAGCAGCCGTTGAAATTCCGGCGAGGCAGAGATGATCGTCCCCGCCGCGGCGCGCAGGCGATCGACGGCTTCCGGCGTCAGGACGAACGACGTAGGTTGCAGATTCAGGAAATCGCGCTCCGCCTTGTCGGGGAGTTTGGCGAACGACACATCGATGGCGTAGACCTCCGCCTCCGGCGGTCTTATCGCGGCGCAGATCGGCAAGTCCTTGTTGGTCGAACACCCGGCCAGCTTCCGGATTTCCCGCGCCGTCCGCCACCGCGCCGCGATGTCTTTCAACTGCTCGACGGCCTCGAAGGAATAATGATCGATCGGAGCTCCGGTGGCCTTCAGCAGGATGTCAAACGTGCCGGGCGGGTTCTCCGATTCATCCCAGTTCGTAGGGGGCGAGGACAGCGAATTGACGACGAAGACGATAATTCTCCGCGCCTGGTCGAGCGGGGTCGGAATGCCCTTGTCGTGCAGAGCCTCGAGGAATTCCAGCGCGTCGAGCACGCCGCGCATGCCCAGGTTGTCGGACACGCCGCCGTCCACGAGGTGGATATAGGGGCGATGCACGCTGTCGTTATAGGGGAGAATGTCTTCCAACTCGCGTGCCGCACGTGCGGCGGGTCGCGGCGGATCCGCGCTTTGAGTAAATAACTTGACCCAGCCCGGGGGCTCGAAGTTGCAGGTGCCGCCATAGTTGTTGATGGTGATCGTGGAGAGGACGACGGGAACGGCCGACGACGCGGCAGCGGCGCGCGCCAGTCGCACCGCATCGAGGTCCGAGCAGAACACGTTCCATACGTTCTGGTTGAAGGGCACCCGGCCGCCGGTCGAGATATCGGTCGCCGATGCCACTATGAACGGACCGTCGCCGCGGTCGAGGTCACCGAAGGTCGCACCGTTGAACAGGATTTCGTCGTAAAAATCAGCCGCCAATTCGGACCGGCCCCAGCCCGTCGACGACAGCTTTCCCCAGTTGCCCGGATTCATGGCTCGAGCGATCAACTCGCCCTGTACGTCACGCTTGAGGAAGCGTTGCTCGTAGTCGACGAATAGCTTGTCGCCATATAGGCCGTAGGCGAGCGCGGTGAAGCTCCCGCCCGACACGCCAGTGATCATATCGACGGCGTCGAGGAGACGGACCTTGTTGCCCTTGGGTCCGATGACTTCGGTGTTTCGCAGGAACTCTAGAACGCCGTAAGAGAACGCGGCCGCGCGCGTGCCACCGCCCGAAAAGGCGAGAACGACGAGGATCTCCTGGCTCTTGAAGTGCGGCTGGCGCGTCTGGAACGTATAACCGGTGTTCGCACCGGCCTGCGTGATCGGCGGATTGACCGGACGCATCGCGCAACCGCCGAGGACGACCAGCACGGCGATCGTCGCAGGAAAAAACACGCGCAAATTGATCATGGCAACGACTCCAGGTTGGCGTTGCAGATGCTAGACATGTTGATCGGTTCGAAGACCGCCTTTGAGCCCCGACGCCGAACGGATGTGGAGCTGGGTCCCGCAGCACATCGCGATTGCCCCGCACCGCGTCAAGGATCACCCGTTGAACCAGCGCGATGTCTCATGCCCGCTGGACTGAGCCGGGCCGACGAATGGTGACACGACGACGGCGGTGGAGAAGTGCGCGAATAATGCGCCGAGCAAGTTTGCGTCACTCGCTCGTCTTGTTGTTCCGCTGCGCCTGCATCAGCTTCTTCTCGTCCTCCGGCGTGAGCTTCGGCCGGTCGATCGTCAGCGTGATCTTGTTGATCTTGCCGGTGAAGGCGAACGGCACCTGGTAGTCCTTGTCGTCCACCGGCGTGCCGGTGTCGGAGCCGACGTCGAGGTTCTCGTCCCACTGCGAGGATGAGCGGAATGGTGCGCTCCATCTTCTGCTCGGCGACCACCTTGCCGTCGACCTTGAGCACGCCGGTGCCGCTGCGGCCGATGCCGCTCATGTTGTTGAAGGCGAGCGTGCCCATGCCGAGGCCGTCGTACTTGAAGTCGAACTCGAGCGTGTGCTTGCCGGGCGCGAGCGCCTCCGGCCCTTCCCACTTGACCCGCTTCAGGTCGACCAGGTTCCAGAGGAAGACCGGCTTGCCCTTCAGCACGTAGAAGCCGTAGCCGGCGAAGCGGCCGCCCTGCGTGATCAGCATGCCCTCGCCGCCGCCCTGCGGGACCTCGATCTCGGCCTTGAAGTTGTACGAGGCGTTGAGGACGCACGGCGCGTCGCCGTTCGGCGTGCCGGTGAGCGGCGCCGTCCAGGTGAACACGTTGCGGCCGGCCGTGATGCTCGGGCGCGGCGTGATGAGCCGCGTCACCACCGTCGCGTCGAGCGGCAGCACCTGGTACTTCTCCGCCTCCTCCCAGAAGAGCGTTCTGCATCTCCTTCAGCTTGGCCGGGTTCTTCGCCGCGACGTCGTCGGACTGCGTCCAGTCGTTGCGCAGGTCGTAGAGCTCCCACGGATACGTCGCCGGATCCGACGCCGACGCCGCCGGAGATGTCCCACGGCGGCCGCATCACCTTGGTGCTGGCGATCCAGCCGTCGTGGTAGATCGCGTGGTCGCCCATCATCTCGAAGTACTGCGTCTTGTGCGTCGACGGCGCGTTCGCGTTCTTCTTGTCGAACGTGTACATCATGCTGACGCCCTCGATCGGGCTCTGCTTGATGCCGTCGACCATCGTCGGCTGCTTGATGCTGCGTCGCCTCGAGGATCGTCGGCACGATGTCGATCACGTGGTGGAACTGGTTGCGGATGCCGCCCTTGTCCTGTGATCACCTTCGGCCACGAGATCGCCATGCCCTGGCGCGATGCCGCCGAAGTGCGAGGCGATCTGCTTGGTCCACGAGAACGGCGTGTCGAAGGCCCACGCCCACGGCACCGCCATGTGGTTGTAGGTCTTGTCCGAGCCCCAGACGTCGTAGAAGTACTTGAGCTGGTCCTCGACCGGCACCTCGACGCCGTTGAACATCGCCACCTCGTTCGGCGTGCCGATCAGCGTGCCCTCGGCGCTGGTGCCGTTGTCGCCGTTGATGTAGATGATCAGCGTGTTGTCGAGCTTGCCCATGTCCTCGACCGCCTGGATCACGCGGCCGATCTCGTGGTCGGTGTAGGCGACGTACGCGGCGAAGACGTCCACCTGGCGGATGAACATCTTCTTCTCGTCGGCCGTGAGCTGGTCCCACTCCTTCAGCAGGTCCTTCGGCCACGGCGTGAGCTTGGCGTTCTGCGGGATGACGCCGAGCTTCTTCTGGTTCTCGAAGATCTGCTCGCGCAGCTTGTTCCAGCCCTTGTCGAACAGGTGCATGTCGCTGATCTTCTTGATCCACTCCGGCGTCGGATGGTGCGGCGCGTGCGTGCCGCCCGGCACGTAGTAGACGAAGAACGGCTGGTCGGGCGTCAGCGTGTTGATCTGGTTCATGTAGGCGATCGCCTCGTCGGCCATCGCGGTGATCAGGTTGTAGCTCGGGATTGCCCTGGAACGGATAGATGTACGTCGTGTTGCGGGCGAGGTTCGCCGGCTGCCACTGGTTGGTGTCGCCGCCCATGAAGCCGTAGAAGTACTCGAAGCCCATGCCGATCGGCCACTGGTCGAACGGCCCGGTCGAGCTCGCCTGGAACGCCGGCGTGTTGTGGTTCTTGCCGAACCACGACGTGCGGTAGCCGTTGTCCTTCAGGATCCTGCCGATCGTCGCCTTGTCCTTGGTGATGATGCTGTCGTAGCCGGGGTAGCCGGTCGCCTGCTCGGCGATGACGCCGAAGCCGACCGAGTGGTGGTTGCGGCCGGTGATCAGCGCCGCGCGCGTCGGCGAGCACAGCGCCGTCGAATGGAAGTTGGTGTAGCGCAAGCCCGTTGGCCGCGATCCGGTCGAGCGCCGGCGTCGGGATCACGCCGCCGAAGGTGCTCGGGACGCCGTAGCCCGAGTCGTCGGTCATGATCAGCAGCACGTTCGGCGCGCCCTTGGGCGGCACGATGCGCGCCGGCCAGTAGGGCTTCGATCCCTCGGTCGTGCGCTCGATCTTGCCGCCGAACTTCTGCGGCGGCGCCGGGATCTGCTCGCCCGTCGATCGTCATCGTCGCGCTGGGCGAGCCCGGCGTGCCGTAGATCTGCTGCGCCAACGCCGATGTCGTGGACAAAGTAGCGAACGCGGCCAGCAATAAACAAACGACCGATCTGCGAATTACCTGCATGTCACGTCTCCTGAATAACGAACGGCGAGACTGTCAACTCCGCAAACCGATGAGCAAGAGGAGTAGAACAATGTCGCATGCGGTTGGCAGGTCGCATTTGACGCATGTCAAACCACATCCGATCGCCGCATACCTCCGCAGCCCGCTCGCGCGCCTGCTAGGCGGCACCTCTTCCCAGGCGCCACGCCGTTCCGACAGAGCCGCTGGTGGTCGGCGGTATCTACCGCCGGCCGCAAGTCTCTCACTTGAAGCAGTGCGCCAGCCGCGCCTTCTGGCTGGTGGCCTATCCCAGCCAAGGCCACGAGATGTTGTTCGAAGCCCACATGCGATCGTTCGCGGCGCTGGGCGGTATTCCCGCCGCGGCATCTACGACAACATGAAGACCGCGGTAGACAAGGTCAAGAAGGGTAACTGGCGTCCCCACGGGGATTGGTCGCTATTCCCACCGTCGTCTGGCGCACTTTGGCAAAGCTAGCCTAGTGCCCGAGTGCAAGAGCTCTGACCTTCTGCGTCCTCAGGTTTCTGGGTGACGGCCCGTGCATGGTGACCGCCACCCTCTGAGAAACCGTCTATCGCCTACTGCCGCGCCATCGCGATGCGGATAGCTTCCTCCGGTGATACAAGGTGATCAGCATTCTCGGCAGCGTCGGCGATGGCAATCTGAACGCCCTTGACACGACCGTTGAAGGCGTTGCCTCGCGATCCATAGTCCTCGGAAACGGGAGCGCCGGTATCCTCGCCGACGTCGCAGCCATCGTCGGCAGAGAAAACCATTGCCAAAGTCATCGGAACAACACCTTCGCCGACCTTCTTGCCGTCGGTGTACAGGGTCACCTTGCCGCCCTTGCCGAGGCCGCCGCCGTCGTACGCGAACTCCATGCGCACCTGGTGGTCACCCGCGGGAATCGGGCTCGTCCCCTCGACGTAGAAGTACTTCACGCCGCCCAGGTTATAACAGTATTTGAGCTTGCCGCCCTTCGCGTACAGACTCCAGCCGCCGATGTTCGCGCCCTGGGCGATAATCACACCTTCGGCACCCGACGCCGGCACCTCGATCTCAGCGGTCACGGCGTGGGACTTGTTCTTGATGTTGACGACACAGTTCTCCGACAGGCGCGCCATGCCGGCGAAGAGCAACTGCGTCTTCCCCTTGATCAAAACAGGACGGCCAGCGGTGTCCGGGTTCATCTTCTCGATAACCCGATCGTCGATGGGCAGCACGTTGTACCGTGTCGCCTCGATCAGCCACAGACGCTGCAGTTCGTGAAGCTTCTCCGGCATTTGCTTCGACAGGTCGTTCGCCTGGCTCCAGTCCTTGGTCGTGTCGTAGAGCTCCCAGACGTCGTCGTCGAGCGGCACGGTCTTCCGGCCGACGAGTATCCAGGGTGTTCCGTGCTTGGTCACCGCCGTCCAGCCCTTGTGGTAAATGCCGCGGTTACCGAACATTTCGAAGTACTGCGTCTCGTGCTGCTCGGCCGCCTTGGCATCGTCGAATGAGTACAACATGCTGCATCCCTCGATGGGCCGCTGTTGCACGCCGTTCACTGAGATTGGCTCAGGCAGCCCCGCCGCGCGGAGTATCGTCGGCGCAATGTCGATCACGTGGTGGAATTGCGTGCGAAGTTCGCCCTTCGCCTTGATACCGTTCGGCCAGTGTACGACTGTGCCGTTGCGCGTTCCGCCCCAGTGCGATGCGACCTGCTTGGTCCACTGGTAGGGCGTGTTCATCGCGTGCGCCCAACCCACGGCGTAGTGCGGGTAGGATTCGGGGCCGCCCCACTTGTCGATCCGGGCGGTCAGAAACTCCGGCGTCTCAATGGCGGCCATGCCATTGAAGTTGAGCATCTCATTGAACGTGCCGTTGAGCGTGCCCTCGGCCGAGGCGCCGTTGTCGCCGATGATGTAGTAGACGAGTGTATCGTCGAGGATGTTTAGCTTCTTCAAGCCTTCGAGCAGACGGCCGACGTGGTGGTCGGTGTACTCCATGAAGCCCGCATAGACTTCCATTTGCCGACGCAGCACCGGTTTCAGCGCATCCGGCATTGCGTCCCACGCCGGGATCTCCTCGTGACGCTTGGTAAGCTGGCACTCGGCCGGGATGACGCCCAGCTTCTTTTGTCGGTCAAATGTCTCTTCGCGCAGCTTGTCCCAGCCCTGGTCGAACTTGCCTTTGTATTTGTCCGCCCATTCCTTCGGCACGTGGTGCGGCGCGTGCGTGGCGCCGGGCGCGAAGTAAACGAAGAAAGGTTTGTCGCTGGCGAGAGCCTTCTGTTGCGAGATCCAGTTCATGGCCTTGTCGGTCATGTCGTCCATGAAGTGGTAGCCCTCTTCCGGCGTCTTTTTCGGCTCTACCGGTGTGGTTCCCTCATAGATCGTCGGGTACCACTGGTTCGCTTCGCCGCCGATGAAGCCATAGAAGTATTCGAAGCCGCCGCCGCCGGTGGGCCACGCGTCGAATGGTCCGACCGGGCTCGTCTCCCACACTGGCACTTCATGGCACTTGCCGAACTGCGCGGTGGAGTAACCGTTAAGCTTCAGCGTCCGGGCCAGCGGAGATATGGTATTCGGCAACACTGAGCTGTAGCCGGGCGCGCCGGTGGCGATCTCGGTGATACCGCCCATGCCGGCGGAGTGGTGGTTGCGTCCAGTCAGCAACGCCTGCCGCGTCGGCGAGCAGAGCGCGGTCGTGTGAAAGCGGTTGTACTTGAGGCCGTCCGCCGCGAGCTTCTCCGCGTTCGGCGTCTGGCAGGGGCCACCGAAGACGCTGGCAGAACCGAATCCAGCATCGTCGATCAAAATGATCAGCACGTTGGGCGCTCCCTTCGGCGGGCGCAGCTGTTCAATGGGTGGGAACTTCGTATCTGGATCCCTCGCGTCGTAGGTGATCAGCCCGGTTCGCTCCGCGCTCGGGATTGGGAGATGGGAACGGTGTTTCTTGTCTTCGTCGCTCATTGCTTGGCTCCTACAAATGGATACGCCTGACAGCGGCTAACAGAATCGACTGATCTTGGCACATTGCGTCGCCTTCGTATATTCCTCCGCCAGCGCAGGGGAGCGTCCTTGGTGGGTAAGACCAGTCCGGCCATTCGCGTCGAGTGAGGCACCATGGCGTTTGGCGAAGCGATGTATCCATGCTGAACGACGTGGCTTGATGCAGATTGGCGAAAGCAGATACGTTCTCCTGTTTCCGCTTCAATCACACCCGCCATGTCAAGACGAAAAGCACCGCGAAATGCCGTGCTTGTCGTCTTGCACCTTCCATTTCGTCGCATCGACCCTTGAAGTGGCGCACCGGCAGTGCAATACTCAAGTCGCTTTCGGTGAGCATCGTGCTCACACAGCCTTCATGTCGACTGGTCATCCAGCCATGCATGAAGTCCAGTACCTCGGTATTGGCGTTGCGGTCGTTACCCGCCCTTGAAGTGATCGGAAGCGATTTCGATCTCGTCGCCCAGGCGACTTAGGTTGTGCGCTCGGTCTAGCGTCCGAGCATAGCGGATGCTGTTGGACCGCAAGGTCTGACGGTGCCGGTGATGTGCCTTCGGCCATGCCTCGTGCATGGACTCGACGGTTCGTCACGCAGCAAGGCCCTCAGTTCGCAAGGACCGGGGGCTTTTTCTTTTCGCGCGCAACGCGTGATGTCCCAGCCCGTCGAGCCATCCGGAGACGGGGCTTATAGAGAAATGGTCGTCCTCGTGACGGTCAGATGGACAGCCGCTGTTCTGTCAGGAGGCATCCCGAGAGGGGTGGCCAGGTGTTCATGCATGACGTGTGCACCCGGTTCTTCAAGAGCGGCCAGGCAACGTTGTCGGTTGTCTCGGTCGTGGACGCGAAAGCGTCCTAAGTGACGTAGCGGTCCTGCGCTTGACGCAGGATCGGTACGTCTAGGTGCGACCTCAGAGTAGCGGAAGCGGCGCGACTGTCTGTGCGCGTGCTTCTTCGCGCGTCCCCGTCGAAGCGACGGGGATCGTCGCGCCACCCGCTGCGACTGAGCGTTGCCACCTGAGTAGCCGTGGCGCCTGCAGAGCAACGCAGGCGTCGCCGGTCTTCATCCGAGCCCCACCCCGAGATCGCCGCCTACAGGCGGTGCGTGCAGCGCGAGGTCTTCGCGCCGCGAGTGTGCCGCGAGCCATCGAGCTCGCTCACACGACGTGGCGTGAGGCCGTAGCGCGCACACGCCTGGCGCTTCGCGCGCGTCGGCACTAGTCCGCTAGTGACGTACGCGCGCATACCACGATCGGCGCGGCTTTCAAGGGCGTCCCTTCGCATGACCGAGGGCTCCGCACCACGTGATGGCCTCCAGAAGGCCATCACGTCTTGTACGCGACGGGCGCAACGCCCGTCGCCGAATGATCCGCGTAACGGATCGATGCGTCGCGCCTTAACGGCGCTCCGTGGGGTCTCGGGTGAATGACTCGTCAGCAGTGCAAGGAGTGCAACGCTCCTCGCCGAATGATTCCCGTAAGGGATCAACCAGCCGCGCCTTAACGGCGCTCCTTGAGCCTTGGGTTAATGGCTCTCGCGATTGGGCAGTTCCCACAGGAACGCCATCGCGATGCCGAGTAAGCGCCGTGCAGCGCCGGCGAGCAGCAAACCAACTGCACACAACGGGAGTGGTGTCCCGTGCTCAGAGTACCCCCTGCGGCTGCCACTGGCGCCTCAGGCGAGCAGAAACACTTACCAGACGTGAATACACCAGGCAGCAAGAAGCAAACGGTCTACGACGATTTTCTCGGCAGTTACGCAAGAAATTGAACAGAGGTACCGATGCGCGATTTGAACTACGACTTGAAGCAGCTCTGCCGGCATAACCGCGACGGCAGCTATGCCACGCAAGCGGATCGGGAACACATCCTCGATCTCATCGCCGACCAGCTCCACGAGATGGGTTTCCGGCATATGAACGCCCACAGCCTCAAGCCCAAGCACGTCGAGAAGCTGGTCGAGCGCTGGCTCGCCGAGAACCTCTCCCCAGGCACGATCAAGAACCGGATGTCTGCACTGCGCTGGTGGGCAGAGAAGATCGGCAAGGAGAACATCATCGCCCGCACCAATGCCGCCTACGGCATTCCAGATCGGGTCTATGTCACCAACATTTCGCAAAGCCAAGGAGCTCGATATGGACAAGCTTAAGCAAATCCCGGATCTGTTCATTCACATGTCGCTCTGCCTGCAGGCACTGTTCGGCCTGCGCCGAGCCGAGTCGATCAAGATCGTCCCCAAGTGGGCCGATCGTGGTGATCGACTGGTCCTCAAGGCTTCCTGGACCAAGGGCGGGCGGGAGCGCGAGATCCCCATCCGCACCCAGGAGCAGCGGCGACTCGATCGACGAGGCGAAGGCGCTCGCGAAGGGCAAGAGTCTGGTGGCACCGCGCTACGACACCTACCGCGACTATCTCAAATATTTTCGTTACCAATGCGAGCGGGTTGGCATTCACGCCTTCCACGGCCATCGCCATTTCTATGCGCAGGTACGTTATCAGGAACTGACTGGGTGGGCGTGCCCGGCGCGCGGCGGCCTCAAGTCAAAGCAACTCACGCCGAAGCAGAAAGAAATCGATCGCCAGGCGCGGGAGACTATCAGCCGCGAGATGGGTCACGGCCGCGAGCAGGTTACTGCCGTGTATTGTGGGGCGCACGCGGTTATGCGGAGTAGCGCGTAAAGCTTGTTGATCAGAAAGGAAGGTGAGTGCCGGAACTGAGCATAATTACTGGACCGATCCGGACAGCTCTCGGCTCAGAACCGGCGCTCATGACCGCACCTCTGTCACAACGAGTGCAGCCACTCAAGCAGTGTTTTGTTCTGCGTCCATGACGGCATCTTGGGCAGTGGCGCACCGTTGGCGACCTTCTCAAGTGCCCGTCGTTTCATCTCGAGATTTGACCGGGCATAGATCTGTGTCGTCTTCACATCTACGTGCCCGAGGAAGTCGCGAATGATCTCGAGAGATACTCCGCTTTGTAGCAAATGCATGCCCTTGGTGTGACGCAGGCTGTGGGGGCTTACCGATTGTGTGAATCCGGGATGATCGCGGCGAACCTCCCGGAGGTGGTGTTGCAAGACGTAGCGCACACCTGAGCGGGTGAATCGTCCACCGTGTCGGTTCTGAAACAGTGGTTGCTCACCGTGCTCGGGACGATCCAGACCGTTCTCGCGAAGGTGATCACGCAGCAGCTGAACGGTCGCATCCATCAGCGGTACGGCTCGCATCTTTCGTCCTTTGCCCATGAGCCTCACCTGCGCAGGCGCTTCCAACCGCACATCGCCGGCGCTGAGATCGACGAGTTCCTGCACACGGGCGCCGGTGTCATAGAGCAGGCTCAACAAGACCGCGTCCCGGCGGCCGTCGCGCGATCGCAGATCGGGTTGCGCCAGGAGTCGCGCGAGATCATCCTTGCAGAGGTATCCGACATTCGGGCGTCCGTGCCGTTGCAGGGGAATCGCCAGAATCTGCTGGCATTGCAGCAGGCGCTCCGGCACTTCCGATTGCACGTAACGGAAGAATGCATGCAGCACCGCGAGGCGATGGTTCTGCGTCTGGATCGAAGCGTGTCTGTCCTTGCCGAGGTGATCGAGGAACGCCTCCACCAGAGGAGCGTCGATCTGCGCGAGAGACAAGCGTTCCAAGGCGATGCCGCGCTGGTCGCGACAGAATCGCAGCAGCAACGTGAACACGTCGCGGTAGGCCTTGATCGTGTTAGGGCTCAGATTTCGCTGCGCAGCCATGTAGTGCGTAAGGAAGTTGGTCACGTATACCGAGAAGTCGGTTGGCTTCATGACGTCACCCTCCGCGGGATGATGTCACCAAACTCGGCGTTGACACGCACCGTAATCTGCGGGAACAGTTCGGCGGTCAGATGCAGATAGTGCTGGGTTCCCGCTACCGATTGATGTCCCAGATAGGTCGCGAGTATCGGCAGCTTAGCGTCGAGGTCGGCACCCTCGCGGTACCAGCGCAGCAGGCTATGGACAGCCATCGTGTGGCGAAGATCATGCACACGCGGGCCCTTGCCGCGACCGCCATGCGCGATTCTGCAGCGACACAGCAATTCGCGGAAGATCTCGTAAACAGTTCCCTTCCACCAGGGACCGCCGTGTAACGTCGGGAAGAAGTAAGC
>CAWFKO010000005.1:0-871060 GCA_963816445.1 uncultured beta proteobacterium
CGATTCCGCAACGAGTGAAATTCCGTTACCGGCTCGACGGCTACGACCACGACTGGCATGATCCAGGGACGCGCCGGCAGGCTTTCTACACCGATTTGCCTCCAGGAATCTTTTCCGCGTGATCGCGTCCAATAGTGACGGCGTCTGGAACGAAAGGGCCGCCAAGTTGGATTTCTCCATCGCCCCGGCTTACTACCAGACGACATGGTTCCGCGCGCTGTGCCTCGTGCTGGTCCTCGCCCTGGCTTGGGCTGGCTATCAGTTGCGCGTGCGGCAGCTGCGCCAGCGCTTCGAGATGACGTTCGACGCCCGCGTGGCCGAGCGCACGCGCATCGCGCGCGAGCTGCACGACACGTTGCTGCAGAGCTTCCACGGGCTGCTGCTGCGGTTCCAGACCGCGTTCAACCTTCTGCCGGATCGTCCGGCCGAATCGAAGCAGGTCCTTGCGAGCGCCATCGACCAGGCGGCCGAGGCGATCACGGAGGGCCGCGACGCGGTGCAAGGACTGCGGACCTCGGCGACCGAGATGAACGATCTGGCCGATTCGATTCGTGCACTCGGCGACGAGTTGGCGGAGGAGAACTCCGCCGAGGCCGTTTTGCGGGTCGAGGTGCAGGGCACGCCGCGGGCGCTGCATCCGATCGTGCGCGACGAGGTCTTCCGCATCGCCGGCGAGGCGCTGCGCAACGCGTTCCGCCATGCCGCTGCCAAGCAGATCGAAGTCGAGCTTCGCTACGACGAGCGGCAGCTTCGGGTGCGGGTGCGCGACGACGGCAAGGGGATCGACCCGGAGGTGTTGCGCACGGAGGGACGGGAAGGGCATTTCGGATTGGGCGGGATGCGGGAGCGCGCGAAGCTTGCCGGCGGCAAGCTCACGGTCTGGAGCGGCCTCGAAACGGGAACCGAGGTTGAATTGAGCATTCCGGCGCCGCACGCGTACAGTGACCCTTCATCGACTCGGTCGTGGGTTGCGCAGAGGGTATTCGGGCAAAGCGAGATCAGCGATTCATGAGCGAAGATTCGACCCGAATCAAGATCCTCTGTGTCGACGATCACCCGATCGTGCGGCAGGGCATCGCCGGGCTGCTCACCGCGGAGCCGGACATGGCCCTCGTGGCGGAAGCGGCGAATGGACGCGAAGCGATCCAGCAGTTCCGCGCGCACCGTCCTGACATCACGCTCATGGATCTGCAGATGCCCGAGATGGGCGGGCTCGACGCGATCGGCGCAATCCGGGGCGAGTTTCCGGAGGCGCGCATCATCGTGCTCACGACCTATGCCGGCGACGCGCAGGCGCTTCGCGCGATGCAGGCGGGCGCCCGCGGTTACCTTCTGAAGAACGCGTTGCACAAGGAGCTGCTCGACACCATCCGCGCGGTGCACGCCGGACGCAAGGCGCTCGCCCCGGAAGTGTCGTTCGAACTGGCCGAGCACGCCACGGACGACGCGCTCACGCCGGCGGAGATACGCGTCCTGCGTCTGATCGCGCAGGGCAACGCGAACAAGGAGATCGCCAGGGCGCTCGCACTCAGCGAAGAGACGGTCAAGGGCCAGGTACGAAACATCCTGTCGAAGCTGGACGCCAAGGACCGCACGCATGCCGCGATGATCGGACTCAAGCGCGGGATCATCCAATTCTAGGCTGACGTCACGCCGCCTCGGTCCACCGGCCCTCGGCCCGACCCGAAAGGGGCATGCGCCTTCACTCTTTCGAGGCTTTCCGCGTCGTCGGGCCGTTCGTAGACTCGACGGGTGCGAAGACTGTTCTCGACGTTCGCCCATGGCGCCCCCGGCGCCGGGCTTCTGCTCATGCGCGTGGCCGCAGGGGGCGCGCTGCTGTTCACGGCGTCGCTGCGCTGACCGCCGGATTGGCGCCCGCCTCGGTCGCGCTTCACATTCTCTGCGCTGCAATGGGCGTGCTCCTGGTCATCGGCCTGTGGACGCCGATCGTTGGCACGCTCGCGGCGATCGGCGCGGCACTGCACGGGTTCTTCTAGCCCGGCTGATGCCGGCTTCTACGCCCTACTCGCAACGCTCGCCGCTGCGCTTGCGCTGCTTGGGCCGGGCGCCTGGTCCATCGATGCGCACCTCTTCGGCTGGAGGCGCGTCGAAATCCGCAACGGCAACGCACACGGAAAGAGCCGCGAGCCACGCCCCTATTGAGGGTATCGCGAGCGCCTTCCAGTGAGCGCCGGCTGCTCTTCGGTGGTCGCTCAGAACACCGATCGAGCCGCACATCGACACTGACTGGGGGTCGCGGGCGAGTGCCAGGCGGCGCGATAGTTCCGACGAGAGTAACCCTCGTTGCGGAGGTTACAAATGAATGTTGCGAATGTCATTCCGCTCAGCCCGCCTCACGCAGTGGGGCACGCAAAGAGTGGACTCCCGGCCGCCTTGAATCCAGTGTGCGCGCGCTTCGACCGATTCGAGCTCGATGAAGCTGAGGCCCGGCTGCTGTGCACCGGCGAAGGCCGTAACGCTCGCGCCGAAACCCTTCGCAGTGCTGTGCGCCCTGGCGCGCACCCCCGGCAGCCTGGTGACGAAGAACGCGTTGCTCGACCTCGTCTGGGGTCATCGCTTCGTCACCGACTCGGTGCTCAAGACGGCCATCAGCGAAGTGCGTGCGGCGCTCGGCGACGACCCGAAGCAGCCGCGCTACATCGAGACCGTATCGCGGCGCGGGCTATCGCTTCATCGCTGCCACGATTGGCGCGTCGTCGCAACGCGCGTCCGCCGTCGAGCGATACGTCGCGGTGGGCCGCGACCATCCCGCCATTACGGCACTCACGGCACTCTGCCGCGGCGACGCGGCGCTCGCCCAGCTCATCCGCGTGGTCGCCGCCACCCTGGAGCGCGAGCCGCTGGTCCTCACCGAGTTCTAGCAGAGAGCCTCCAGAGTATTAAAACGCACAGGAGAGAAAAGTGAGACACGAGCTAACAGTCCGGATTTGGAGGTTTAGGTTTTCGGTAGTCTGGTATTCCGCGCCGTCAAAGGTGCGCGCATGAGCACCGAGGCGATCGTCGCCCGCACGTGCACCAACTATTCCAGCGTCTGCCGATGCTGTCCGGCTTCTGGCTGCGGCCCGACCTCAAGGTGGCCGAGCTGTCGGTCTTCCATTGGCCGGGCTGCACCGCTGGCGCTGATCTGTACGAGGCCGTGATGCAGTCACTCGCCGAGCTCAGTGAGGAGTTTCCCGAGGCGGTGGAGCTCTGCGCGGGCGCACGTTCGCACGCGCGGTGCATTGATGCCGTCGAAGAAGGCTTGCTACGGTCGCGAACCTCGCGCGCGTTGCCGGTGCGCTCGGCGCTTTCTGGCCGAGCCGGTGGGCCGCCCGTGGCGCCACGCGACGGCTCGCGCTGCCGGGATTGCCTGTGCGGGTGACGACATTCTTACCGAAGGCAATACGCGCGAGACAGCGCGGGTGCGCAGCGTCACCTGCTCGCCCGGGCGCACGTGTCGATCTACGTCGGGCCGCTGGAAGAGGGCGACGATCCCCGCATGCATCGTCGAAGCGAGACCGCCGCCGGCGGCCGTGGGGTGCCGCTGTCGCAATTCAAGCGGACAACGGTCGCGGATCGTGGTCCGCAAGGCTCGAATGAAACCGATCGTCAGCGCCAGGCGGCTGGCTCGTCGGCCATATCGGCGAGCCCTACGACCGCGCACTTGCCTGCGCGCATTGCTTTTGGTGCCTCAAGCTCCCCGCGCCGCGGACGAAGGGCAGGACGCGAAGCCTCGCTCGGCGGCTGCTCGGGGTGGTGGACGGTCCGCGCGGACGTGCACTCATCGCGCTGGTAGCCGAAATGCGCAGTCGCCCGGAGCGAAGTCGAGACGCGGTCGGCGATGTCATGGTCGGATGGCGGACGCAGTCGACGAGTGCGGCAGCCTGCCGATGGCGAGCCTCGCGTCCGACGCGTGCTCGTGCGCGCCGACGGATCGAAGCGCCTGGGCTCGCACTGTTCGCGTCGGCGGGCTATGCCTTGGCGGCGACGACCTCGCGGCGACCTGAGGTACGCGACGGCTACGACGCTGTTGTGGACGAGGGATTGATCGATTCGGCATCGATGCCACGTGGCCGCGCGCGGGCGGACTACCGTGAGCGTCCGCACTCGACGGGCCCTGGCTGCACAGGGCGTTCGCGGCGGACTCGAGTCAGGCAGACCTCGCGAGGCGCGGGCCGTCGGCATGACCGGCGAGGCCACCTGCAGGGCTGAGATTGCGGCCACGTCGACGCCGTGCTTCGGTCTCCGCGATCGTGCGGCGGACGAACGTGCGCGATGAGCGTCGCGGTCCGCTGGCGCCGCAGCCGGCACCGAGGTACGAGCGCCTGAAGGCGCGCGTCGGCACGCCGTCGCTGGTGCGGACGAGGGATCGAGCGCCGGCGGCAGGATCGCCGGCGGGGCGATGCCGGTTGTTGCGAGGAGCACGACTTACCGGAACGCCCGCTACGTAATCCGAATCTTCGGCTGCACGAGCGCATTGATTCGTTCGGCCGCCCACAGCAGCGCGGCTCGCGCTGTGCCGTGCAGCGCCAGCTGATACCGGCGGTAGAGCAGGGCATGACTGAGCCGCGCGAACTGACCCTTGATGAAGCGTCCCGTGAAAAAACCGAAGCGGCCAAGCGTGCCGAAGGCGTTGTAGTCGCTGAGCGCTACCAACGCGCCGAGGTCGCGGAAGCGGAAGGACGGTAGCGGCTTGCCCTCTTGCAGCCATGCCGGCAGATGGCGTATCAGGTGCAACGCCTGCTGGTTCGCGACCTGGGCGGTCGGCGGCAAAGGCCGATCCGCGCCTTCCGGCATGAAAGTGGCGCAGTCGCCCAACGCAAAGATCGACGGGTCGTTCCTGGCCAGCAGGTTGCTCTGTACCACGACCTGGCCCGCGCGATTGAGCTCCAGTCCGCTCTCGTCGAGCGTGGTGGACGCGCGCACGCCTGCCGCCCAGACCTTGAGCGCCGCCGGGATTCGTTCACCGCCGTCGAGCAGGAATCCGTGCGCGTCGGCGGCCACGACACGCACTCCCGTGCGCACGTCCACGCCAAGCGCGCGAAGCTGCGCGGCGGCCGAAGTGGAGACCGCGTCAGGGAATGCTCCCAGAATGCGCGACGCGCTTTCGAGAAGCGTCACCCGCAACCGGCGGCGGATACCGACTTCGCCATAACCCGCCGCGAACTCGACCATGCGGCTCAACTCGGCGGCCAGTTCGACGCCGGTCGCGCCACCACCGACGATGGCGATGTCGATGGTCCGATTCTGAAACACGCTGCGCGCTACGTGTGCACGCAGTCGCGCATTGAATGTGTCAGCCTGGTCCTGGCTGTCGATGAAGTGACAATGCTCGGCAACCCCGGCGTGCCGAAATCGTTCGCGCGACTACCGAACGCGAGGATGAGCACGTCGTACTCCAGTTCACGCGCGTCCGCGATCGCTTCGCCGGCACCGTGCATTGGCGCGAGACGCACGCGCTTGGCTGTCCGGTCGATCGCGTCGAGCTGTCCCGGAACGTATTCGAAGCGATGGGTCCGTGCGTGCAGCAGGTACTGGACCTGCTGCTGATGGACATTCCAGGTGCCGGCCGCAAACGTATGCAGCATCGGGCTTCCACACATGGGTCCAGCTGCGGTCGACCAATGTGACTCGGCCTCGCATGCGAGCGAGCCGTGGTCCGAGGCGCGTGGCCAGCAGCAGCCCGGCAACGCCGCCACCGACGATGACGATGCGCGGGGTGTCGCATGGAGGCAGGGGTTCGTCCCCGTCGGGGCCGTCGGGCTCGGCCTTGCATGGTCACCGCAAGTCCTCGCACAGTTGGCTTGTGCATCCTGGCACCCCCCCTCGCATGTGACCTTGCCGTACGAGTCCCTGCGTGACATTGCCGCCGGGTATCGTCGAGCACAGCAGACGGCCCGTGTCGTCCGCCGCGCAATAGCCAACGCCGCACAGCACGTTTCCGTACTGGTCGCGGATCACGCCGCCGCCTCGTTTCGCACAGTGCACTTTGCCGTAGGAGTCCATCATGCAGTCGCCTCTTCCGCAGATAGACGTTTCCGTAATTATCACGGACGCAGTCGCCGGCGAAGACGGGCGAAATGACACCAAGGGCCAAAGCACAGGCATACAACGACGCGAGAGATCATGGCATCTCCAATGCGGCGAGCCCGGAGGGCGTGTGCCGCGGTTGATTTACGGGAAGTGCGGCAAACCGTATGCGCACGACGACGAACGGCATGCCGTCAGCTCAGCGGATTCGGGCGTGCCCATGGCTCGCGCATCCGAAGAAGGTCGATCCAGGTCGATCGAGACTCCACGCTGTCTAGAATGACGCCGCCGATGACATTGATGCTCATCGCGAGCACGGCAATGTTGAAAACGAAGCTGAGGATGCTGTGGGCCAGCGTCGTGCGCCGCATTTGCGCGGTCGTGACCGAGACATCCGAGACCTGCGACGTCATGCCCAGAACGAACGAGTAATACGCGAAATCGAAGTAGGCCGGCTCGCTCGACTCCGGGGAAGTTCAGTCCCGCGGCCGGACCCTCGCGTACGATGCCGGCGCGTAGTAGCGGCGGGCGTAGTGAAACGCGAACACGGTCTGGATCAGCATCCAGGACAGCAACAGCGCGGCGATTGGATAGCGCGACGTGAAGCGCCTTCGGCCAGAAGTCCAGCGACTTGACGTCGCCCATCACGAAGCCGATGGCGACGATGCTTGCGCACGCGGCGGTCGTCACAAGCAGGAAGATGATATACGCGGCCTGATCGTACGTGGCCGCACGCGCGACGAGTCAGGTCCGCGTCCGGCGTACAGGATCGTCAGCCAATACAGGACCAGGTAGGTCAGGGATGCTGCGATCCATGTCACCAGCAGCCGGTTCGCAATGGGAACGACGGTGGTCCGATGGAATAGACGGCGAATGCCGACAGCAACGACGATCGCAAGCCGTCGCTGGGCAGACAGACGAATGGCCCATGGCTCGGGCGTTCCGAATCATTCATCAGATTGCGTGCTCGCTTGGGCGGTGGTCGAGGCGCGACCGTCATTGAAGAGGTCGCGTGCCATCGGGGACGAGCACGAAGCCTTCGCCGCCAGGTCAACCATAGGTGTAGAAACCGCGGCCCGTCTTGCGACCGAGATAGCCCGCGGCGACCATCTCCTTGAGCAGCGGCGCCGGCCGGTACTTCGGATCGTTGAAATCGCGGTAGAACACGTCCATGACCGCGAGGAGCACGTCGAGGCCGATCAGGTCGGCAAGCGCGAGCGGTCCGATCGGATGGTTGCAGCCCAGCTTCATCCCGTCGTCGATCTCCTGCGCGCTCGCTATCCCTTCCGCGTACAGGAACACCGCCTCGTTGAGCATCGGGCACAAGAGGCGGTTCACGACGAACCCTGGAGAATTCCTCACCACGATCGGCGTTTTGCCGAGTCGCTTCGCCAGCGCGCCGGCGGCCTCAACGGTCGCGTCGTCGGTCTGCAAGCCGCGGATCACCTCGACCAGCGCCATCATCGGCACCGGGTTGAAGAAGTGCATGCCGATGAGGCGCTGAGGGCGCTTCGTCGCCGCGGCGAGCTTCGTGATCGAGATCGATGAGGTGTTGGTCGCCACGGTCGCCTCGGGCTTCGCGAACTCGTCGACTTGCTTGAGGATCTTCACCTTCACCGCCTCGTTCTCGGTCGCGGCTTCGATGACAAAGTCGCACTTGCGGAGCGCGCCATAATCCGTCGTGCCGTCGATGCAGTTCAACGCGGCCTCTTTATCGGCGGCGGACAGCTTCTCCTTCTTCACCAGCCGATCGAGGCTCGACGACACGGCGTTGCGCCCGCGCGCGACCGCGGCCTCGTCGACGTCGATCATCGTGACCGAAAGCCCAACGACAGCGCACGCCTGCGCGATGCCGCTACCCATGGTGCCGGCGCCGATAACGCCGATCGTTTGCAGAGATGTCATTGTTTCCCCATCCAAAGTTCATTCTCGTTCTCCTGAGCCCTCGGGGCTGTTCGCGCCGTCTCGGATCTCTTCAAGCCATGATGTTCACGCCGCCGTCGACGTACTGCGTTGCACCGGACAGCCGGCGTGCGTAGGGCGTGGCAAGGAATGCGCAGGTGAAGCCGACGTCCATGATGTCGACCAGCTCGCCAATCGGCGCGCGCTGTGCGGCCTCGGTCAGGAGCAGATCGAAGTCCTTGAGCGAGGACGCCGCGCGCGTCTTGAGCGGCCCAGGCGAGATCGCGTGCACGCGTATGCCCTTGCCGCCGAGCTCGAAGGCGAGATAACGACACGACGCCTCGAGCGCCGCTTTCACAGGGCCCATCACGTTGTAGTTCGGCACGACCTTGTTGGCTCCGTGATAGCTCATCGCGAACATGGATCCACCGTTCTTCATCAAGGGAGCCGCCAGCCGCGCCATGCGCACGAACGAATGGCAGGAGATGTCCATCGCCTGCTTGAAGCCCTCGGCCGAACAATCGATGAGCGGCCCCTGCAAGTCGTCCTTCGGCGCATAGGCGATCGAGTGGACAAGGATGTCGAGCTGGCCCCACTCCTTCGTGATCCTGTCGAACACCGCCTCGAGCATGCCCGGCGTGGCGACATCGAGCGGCATGAAGATCGGTGCGCCGAGCTCTTTGGCGAGCGGCTCGACGTAGGTCTTCGTCTTCTCGTTGACATAGGTGATCGCGAGCTCGGCGCCCAGCTCACGGAACGCCTTCGCGCATCCATAGGCAATCGAATACTGGTTCGCCACGCCGACGACGAGCGCTTTGGCGCCTTTGAGCACGGGCGGCGGAATTTCGATGGTCATGATCCTTGGTCTCCTGGGAGTTGCATCCGCGGCAGTGCGGCGGCACCGCGAGTTCAGCGTCGGTCGTTTCTTGCCGGAACCTGGGCTGCGACGTCCGCCCGACGCCGGACATCGGCGTGATCGAGCAGCGCCTGCGTGTGCCGCGCGATCATCAGCTCTTCGTTGGTCGGGATTACCCAGACCGAGACGCCGCTTGCCCCGGTACTGACGCGCGGACCGCCGGCCGCGTTTGCCGCCGCGTCGAGCTCGATCCCCAGCCAGCGAGCATCGCGGCACACCCGCTCGCGCAGGGCCGCGCTGTTCTCGCCGATCCCGGCCGTGAAGACGACGGCGTCCAGCCCGCCGAGCGCAGCCGCGAGCGAGCCCAGCTCGCGGCCGATTCGGTAAACGTAGAGGTCGATCGCGGCCTTCGCACCGGGCTTGTCGCTTTCGAGCAGGGCGCGCATGTCGCTGGAAATGCCCGATACGCCGAGCAGGCCCGACTGCTGATAGATGAGCTTCTCGATTCCGCGTGCGTCCATCTTGAGCTCGTCGAGAAGGTAGAGGATCACGCCCGGGTCCAGGCTGCCGCACCTTGTTCCCATCGGCAGGCCGTCGACCGCGGTGAAGCCCATCGTGCTCGCGACGCTGCGGCCGTTCGTCATCGCGCACATGCTGGAACCGTTGCCAAGATGCAGCACGACGACCCTGCCGGCGGCGGCTTTCGCGTCGTAGGCGGGCAAAGCCTGCGCGATGTACTCGTAGGAGAGCCCGTGGAATCCATAGCGTCTTACGCCGCGGTCGGTGATCGACCGCGGGAGTGCAAATGCCTGTGCCACCTCGGGCTGGGCACGGTGGAATGCGGTGTCGAAGCAAGCGACCTGAGGCAGCTCCGGCGCGCGTCCAGCAGGGCGCGGATTAGGGCCAGGTTGTGCGGCTGATGCAGAGGTGCGAGCGGAACGTACTTGTCCAACGCCGACAGCACCGTCGCGTCGACGCGAACCGGTTGGCTGTACTCGAGCCCGCCGTGAACGACGCGGTGTCCGATTCCCGTCAGGCGCTGCTTGCCGAGCTCCGCGCGCAGGAAGGCGACCAGATGATCGAGCGCGCCATCGTGCCCAAGCTTGACGCCGTCGCCCCAGGACTTCTCGCCCAGGGTCTTCCCGTGCCGATCCTTGGCGACGAAACGCGGCGCGGTATGGAGACCTTCGATTTGTCCGCGCACGGTCAGCTCGAGCGCGTTGCCACGCTCGGCGAAGAGCGAGAACTTCAGGCTGGAGGAGCCTGCATTGAGAACGGCGATCGCATCGGACACGTCACGCCACCGCTTTCGTGCTCGCTTCGCGGCGAGCCTTCGCGACCAGCACGGCCACCGCACAGGACGCGAGACGCGTCAGCAGCGAGTCCGCCCGGCTCGTGAGGATGATGGGTACGCGCGCTCCGAGCACGATGCCCGCCGCGTCGGCGCCCGCGAGGAACGACAGGCTTTTCGCCAGCATGTTGCCGGCTTCGAGATCGGGGACGACTAACACGTTGGCGCGGCCCGCAACGGGGGATTCGATCTTCTTGATCTTGACCGACTCCAGGCTGATCGCATTGTCGAGCGCGAGCGGCCCGTCGAGAATCGCGCCGGTGATCTGCCCGCGGTCGGCCATCTTGCACAGCGCCCCGGCTTCCACGGTCGAGGGCACCTTCGGGTTGACGGTCTCCATCGCGGAGAGTATCGCCACACGCACCTCCGGGAACTGGAGCGCGTGCGCGAGATCGATCGCGTTCTGGATGATGTCGACCTTCTCTTCCAGCGTCGGTGCGATGTTCACCGCCGCATCGGTCACGATGAGCGGTTCCGCATAGCTGGGCACATCCATCACGAAGCAGTGGCTGACGCGGCGCGCGGTGCGCAGCCCTGAATCGCGTCGAACGACGGCGCCCATCAGCTCGTCGGTGTGCAGGCTCCCCTTCATCAGCGCCTCGGCCTTGCCCTCGCGGACGAGATCGACCGCCTTTTCGGCGGAGGCATGACTGAAGGGCGCGTCGACGATTGGCAGCCCCGAGATGTCGATCTTGTTCTGCCTGGCCACTTCCTCGATGCGCGTGCGCGGGCCGACCAGGATCGGAGCGATGAGGCCCATCCGAGCCGCGTCGACCGCGCCCTGCAACGAGCTCTGGTCACACGGGTGCACGACCGCGGTTGGTGTCGGCGGCAGCGACTTGCAATCGTCGATGAGGCGCTGATATTTCTCGTGGGCACGCGCCTTCCCGGGTTCGGCCGCCACCGCCGCCACGCCTGCCGTCGTCCGCTGCTCTTGCGTCGCCATGCTACGCTGCTCCGGCGGCGGGCTTCTTCGCCAGCGCGACGCGCGGCTTCGCAATCGTGACCCGAGCACGGCGTGGGGTCGGCCGAGCAACCGCGCCGCGACCCGACCGGCCGGCGCTCCACGGCGCCGAGCACGCGCCGGATACGCGCGAGCATCGCTTTCTGCTCGGCCGAGGGCTGGATGCGCTGCACGCGCTGGTCGGCGAGCACGCGTTCCAGCAGAGTTAGCAGCCGATCCCGATCTTTCCGCTCGGCGACCAGCGCAGGCAGCGTCTCGACTGCCTTTTCCGGTTCGTAGCGCGCGATGATCTCCTGCTCGCCGCCGATACGGCGCGCCTCGTCGAGCGCCAACTCTGGCAGGAACTCGCGGTACTCTTCGATCAGATCGTGCGCGAGCTGCAGCCGGGAAAGCGGGAGCGGCTCGTCCTTGTGCGCCATCAGGAAGGCGACACGCGCGAGTGCCTCCGCGTAGCCGCCTTTGTCGATCGAAGCCAGCGCTTCCTTCACGAACGAAAGCTCACGCGGGTCCGTCGGCAGCGCCGCCATTTCGGCACCTCGTTCGTCGCTGAGGTAGAAGGCGAACAGATTGCCGTAGATCTGGAAGAAGGCGGCTTCGGCGGCCGCGTCGCGCAGTGCGCGATAGCAATCGAGCGAAGCGCTTGTCAGCTCCGACACCGCCGACTCAAGCTTGCGGGCCGGATCGTCCGGCGCCAGCGCCTGACGCTGTGCTTTCACCGTCTGCGCAGTCGGCGCGAGCCACCACAGCCAGGGATTGAGGTCCGAGATCGACCAGCGCTGCAAACGCAGCGGATGAAACTCGCGCGAGAGCTTCGCGGCGTACTCGTTCGACAGTGCCTGTACCAGCGGGCGCCCGAAGAGCTCGTATGCGCGCTGATTGAACTCCGAGATCGTCTTCACGGCTTCGAAGGGTTTTTCGTCGGCCCGTTTGAACCGATTCAGGCGCGCGACGATTTCCTCCAGACGCAGTTCGACGAAGCTCACGTCGTACGTCGCTTTGCCCTTAGCGTCCTTCTGTTCCGCGATCTGCATCCCGTACAGGCCTGGCGGCAGCGCCTCGATCGACTTCAGCACCGACGCGATCTGTGTTCCTTCCTTCTTCGCGACCTTGCCGGAAACGAAGATGCCCAGGTGGCCGACGTTCTCGTGCATCAGGCCGACGATCACCTGCCCGCGGGCCTTGATCTCCTCGGTGCTGCCGTAGACGTCGGCGACCCAGTTGAAGGCCTGCTGCGGCGGCGTGATGTTGTCGCCCGCCGAAGCGAACAAGACGATGGGCACCTTGATGTCACGCAGGTCGAAACCCTTGCTCGGTCCCGCCTTCACGGCGCCGGACCACAGCTTGTTGCCGACGAAGAGATTTTGCGTGATCCACTCGATCTCCTCGCGGTTGAGCAGGAAGTAACCACCCCACCAGCGCTCGAACTCGAGAAAGCGCTGCGCCTCGGTGTCGATGTTGGCGAACACCTGGTAGTACTTGTCCCAGAACGTATTGGCCGGATTCAGGTTCTCGAAGTTCTGCACCAGCCATGGCACCGTCGAACTTGCCTGCGCCGAGGTCGGAGGTCAGCGACGCGAGCCAGGTGCCGCCGAGCAGCCCTCCGGAATAGCGCATCGGATTGTCGCCCTCGTCTTCGCTCCAGGCGCCGCCCCAGTAGGACATCGGAGCGCCGACGATCACGATCGGACCGGTATCGTCGGGGTTGGCAGCGGCCAGCATCATCGCCGCCCAGCCTGCCTGACAGTTGCCGAGTATTCCCGGCTTCGGGCGCGTCGGGGTGAAGCTCGCGCACACGATGCACGAACTCGCGCTCGGCGTTGCACACGTCGAGCAGCGTTTGTCCCGGTTCGGGGTTCGGGAAGAAGATGACGAAGTAGACAGGATGGCCTTCGTGCAGCGCTACCCCGACCTGGGAATCGTCCTTGAAGCCGCCGATGCCGGGACCGTGGCCTCCGCGCGGGTCGATGATCACGTACGGGCGGCGCTTGGCATCCACCGTGACGCCCTTTGGCGGAACGATGCGCAGCAGCGCGTAGTTGACCGGACGCTTGAACGAGCGACCGTCCATCACGATCTCATAGTCGAAGCGCAGCACCGGCGGCAATCCTTGCCGCTCGTGCTCGAGGAAGTTGTTGCCGCGCTGGCGCAGCGTGTCCCAGAGGAGGATGGAGCGCTGCGCGAAGTCGACGCCGTACTGCGCGCCGTTGCGCCACATTTGCCACGGCAGCGTCGGATTCGACTTCAACTCGGCGAGCTGACCCTCGTAGACTTGTTTCACGCGCTGGCTGTAAGCGTTCCAGCGCCAGCTTCGTCCGGGTTTGCAGCATCTGCGCGACCTTCGCGGACACGTCGTGGCTCTGGGAAAGCTGTTTATTCAAATTGCTCATGGTGTCTTTCTCTCTTGATCGCTGCGGGGATTGCAGGGATGTCATGCGCTCAGGTTAGGGGCCTCGCGCCGGCAGTGTCGTCAGCGAAACGTCTGCATTCGATGGGAATTCCGTCTGGATCCCTTTCCACCACGCCTTCTCCCGGGCCTCGGGCTCAGGCCAGAACGCTGCCCGGCGGCGCGTCATGCTCCAGAACTAGAAGAGGTCCAACGCCGGCCATCAACGGTGACGGATTCGCGACGTTTCGCTTAGGACTTCGACCAGCACGCGCCTTAGCATGGCTTGCTAGCGCCGCCTTTTCGATCGCGCCTTTTCGATCGCGGATGCCAGGACCGCGAAGCACCTGAACTCGCGGCATTCGACTGATACAGGACACGCATGGACCGACCCTTGACCGAACTCAATGACATCCGACCACCGATCCGCGCTGCTGCCTGGGCCATGAACACAAAAGTGAGTGCGGGTTGGTTCTATGGCGGGCTGATCGTCGTCCTTTCAGGTTGGATCCTGCACAGTTTCCTTCAGGTTTTGCTGGCGGCGTGCGTCACTGCCATCGCAAGCTGGCCGCTCTACAGGCGCTTCTCGGCGCTTCTGCCGCGCACGGGGCGAAGTACGAGATCGCTGATCTTCACGTGCGCGATGGCCGCGTTCGTTCTTGTACCGCTGCTGTTCGCCTTCGGGGCGCTGCTAACCGAAGCGCACACGCTGCTCGTGGAGATCGCAGCCGCGGACGAGAAGGGAATCGCGGTTCCACGCGGGCTGGAGAACGTGCCACTGATCGGATCTTGGCTGGTCGCGCGTTTGCAGAGCGAACTCGGGTATTCCGGAGCCCTGTTCGCCTGGACGCAGCGGACCGACGCGGCTGCGCTCCTCGGCTGGGCGCAATCGCTCGCACAGTTCATGCTTCGACACGCGTTCATCATCGGATTCACGATCCTGATGCTGTTCTTCCTGTATCAGGAAGGTGAGTCGCTGGCGGACGGGTTCAGAGCAATGCTTCGTCACCGCATTGGCGCGCGGGCCGACGATTATGTCGACCTCGCAGCCGGGGCCGTGCGCGCGTCGGTGAACAGCATGCTGGTCGTGGCGCTTTTCGATGGATTCGCAACCGGGATCCTGTACGCGATCGTGGCGGTGCCGCACGCCGCCCAGTGGGCGTCGATCACCGGCTTGCTGGCCCTCGTCCCGTTCCTCGGTTATGTGGCCGTCGCCGCATTGACTTTGCAACTGGCGATGACAGGCGCGGCCGGGCCCGCACTGCTCTCATTCGGCCTGGGCTGCGGCGTCCTCTTTTGTGGCGACAAGATCGTGCGGCCCGTGGTCGCGCGCAACGGAGTTCGATTGGCCTTCGTCTGGATACTGATGGGCTGCCTCGGCGGCTTCGAAGTGCTGGGGCTTGTGGGGCTCGTAATCGGCCCGGTCGTGCTCACTCTCCTGCGGGAGCTTTGGCAGCAGAACGTTTGCGATCTCGCTCATCGCAACGTCGCGGACCCGGCCTCAACGATGGAGCAGGGACCGTGAATGTCGAAGCAGAGTGCGCGGCGACCGTTCGCCCGCGACGCGTCGCAGAGTTCGCGCCGTTTGCGCAAGCCTTGGTACGTCCACCTCCATCATGTCGCATCCACGGGCCTGCGCCTGCGAGCGATGGCTGTCGGCCATCGTCGTTGGCAGAGCGCAAATCACAGTGTTACATTCCTCCTATGTCTTCGCCTCCGTCACCGGGCGAGCCGCGAATGGCGGTTTGATTCATTCTTCAGGTACGTGATGGTGCGGCGGACTTGAAGAGCCACGAGGCCTATTCGAAGACGCGAAAAATGGATTATCGAAATCCTCGTCTCGTTGGGTCCCTATGGTGGCAAACCAACGTGGCGACCACCTTGATGTCTTCCCCGTTAATCGTGACGTTGCTGTTTGCTGCGTTGTGCTGCGAATCGGCAGCGGCGCAAACAGCAGCATCGGCAGGTCAGCAAATCGTTCATGAAACCTGGACGTTCAAGAACGGCGCGCCCGAGAACGTCGCGACTTTTGCACAGACGGCTGACGGCGCGCTGTGGATCGGCGCGCCATCGGGCCTGTTCCGATTCGACGGCGCCCGCTTCGAGCTCTTCCGCTCGCCGTTCGGCGATCGCCTCTCGTCGAACAATATCTGGACTCTACTGGCGGCAGACGACGGGCTGTGGATCGGCTACCTGTTCGGAGGCTTCAGCTTCGTCAAGAACGGCAAGGTCACGAACTACGTCGAGCTCACGGGGACGGTGACCGCTTTCGCTCGCGACCGCGACGGAACAGTATGGGCGGGATCGTTCCCGCCAAAGGGGCGCAGCGGCCTGTGGCGCTTCGACGGCTCCGTATGGCAAAACGTCGCCGCGGACTTTGGCATGCCGGCCGAGCCCGTTGCCAGCCTCGGTTTCGATCGCAACGGCAGGCTCTGGATTCTCGTCGGTGGCCGGGGGTCGCAGGGCCCGAAGCAGCTGTACTTTCTGCCGCCGGGTGAGAGACGGGTCCAGAAGGCCGGCGAGAACCTGCCGGTCGACTACCTGACCCTGGATGCCGATCAGCACGTGGTGACTTCACCCGAGCCGCGTGCAAGCGACCCCGGCTCCCGCGTACAGGCCGCACTTCCGGCGTACCCGATCCTGCGCGCCGCTTCCGACCAGATCGTCGATCGCGCGAATGCGGTCTGGGTTTTTGCGAAGGGGCTGCCGCTGCTGCGCCGGCAGGGCGACGCGCCGCTTGCCGTTCTTGTCGCGGACGCTTCGCCAAGCAACTCTGACGCATTCGCGATCAATTTCCGCGGGGGCGCGCATCTGGTGGACCGTGAAGGCAGTGTCTGGGTCGGCGGCGACAGCGGCGTTCATCGCTTCTCGTACAGCCCGCTCGCTCGCGTCGAGCTGCCCGATCGACCTGCGCCATTTTTTATGGTGGTGCCAGATGACAATGGCGTCGTCTGGATCAGCGCCGCGAACGGGAGCGGGAGCTCATCGCTCTATCACGTCGCGGGCACCACCGTCGATGCGCAGCAATCGCTGCCGGGGACGTACGCGTTCGCCTACCGCGCACCGGACAGGTCCTTGTGGTTCGGTGGCGAAGAAGGCCTTTGGCACAGGGTCGGCGACGGGTTCACGAAGGTCGAGCTGCCGGCGGAGATTGCCGACAACCCGCGGCTCCTGGTCGTCATGACAGACGACAGCGCGGGCGGCTTCTGGGTGTCGTTCGGCCGGGCCGGCTTTTATCGGCTCCAGGACGGCGTCTGGACGAGATTCAAGTCGCGGCGCGGACTGTCGCCGGAAACCGCGCTCAAGACCTGTCCGACGTCGGGCGTCGTGTATGCGACCACCGATTCGCAGCGTCGTGTCTGGATGGGCTGCGTCAGCAACCAGGTGACGATGCTGCACGCGGACGACGAGCGGACGTTCGGTCCGGAAGATGGCGTTGACGTCGGAAACGTCAGCGCCATCCAGGCACGCGGCCCGGACGTCTGGATCGGCGGCGAGTTCGGCCTGCAGCGCCTCGACCAGGGGCGCTTCCGGACTCTTCATGCCCTCGATGACGAAGCGCTCAGGGGCATCTCCGGAATCGTGCAAACCGCGAATGGCGACCTCTGGCTGAACGGCCTAGGCGGCATCGTGCACCTCGCGCACGAAGAGATCGTGAAGGCGATGAAGGACCCGGCGTATAAGGTCAGTGCGGAACGCTTCGACCGGCGCGCCGGGCTGCCGGGCCTGGCGTCTCAGCTGCGGCAGATGCCGACTGCGGTCGAAGGAACTGACGGTCGTCTGTGGTTCACGGTGATCAACGGCGTCGTGTGGATCGATCCAACGCGCGCTTCGCGGGCGACATCGGCGCCTCCGGTCTCGATCCAGTCCGTGTTCGCCGATGACAAGCTTCAGGAGCCGGAGCGCGGTCGCGCGCTTCGCGGCGGGGACCTCGAGCGTCCGCATCGTCTATGCCGCCGTGAGTTTGCTCAATCCCGAGGCGGTCCGGTTCCGCTACAGGCTCTCGGGCATCGACGAGGGCTGGCGTGAAGCGGCCCTGGAGACCGCCGTCACTTACCGCAGCCTGACGCCAGGTGCGTATCGATTCGAGGTCGGCGCTACCGACCCGAGCGGCAGGTGGTCGGACCGCACCGCGAGCACGGACTTCACGATCCTGCCGGCGTTCTATCAGACCGCATGGTTCCAGTTGCTGTGCCTCGTGCTGGTCCTCGCCCTGGCTTGGGCTGGCTATCAGTTGCGCGTTCGGCGGCTGCGCCAGCGCTTCGAGATGACGCTCGACGCCCGCGTGGCCGAGCGCACCCGAATCGCGCGCGACCTGCACGACACGCTGCTGCAGAGCTTCCACGGGCTGCTACTGCGGTTCCAGACCGCGTTCAATCTTTTGCCGGATCGTCCGGACGAATCGAAGCAGGTCCTGGCGAGCGCCATCGACCAGGCCGCCAAGGCGATCACGGAGGGCCGCGACGCGGTGCAAGGATTGCGCGCCTCGGCGACCGAGATGAACGATCTAGCCGATTCGATTCGCGCGCTCGGCGAAGAGCTGGCCGTCGAGAACTCCGCTGGGGCGTCCTGCGTGTCGACGTGCAGGGCACGCCGCGGTTGCTCCATCCGATCGTGCGCGACGAAGTATTCCGCATCGCCGGCGAGGCGCTGCGCAACGCCTTCCACCACTCCGGTGCAAAGCAGATCGAAGTCGAGCTGCGCTACGACGGGCGGCAGCTTCGGGTGCGGGTGCGCGACGACGGCAAGGGGATCGACCCGGAGGTGTTGCGCGCGGAGGGACGGGAAGGGCACTTCGGGTTGAGCGGGATGCGAGAACGCGCGAAGCTCGCCGGCGGCAAGCTCACCGTGTGGAGCGGTCTGGATGCGGGAACCGAGGTGGAATTGAGTATTCCCGGGCCGCGCGCGTACAGTAGCTCTTCACCGTCCCGATCGTGGCTTGCTCAGAAGATCTTCGCGCCAAGCGATACTAGCGATTCATGAGCGACGACCCCAAGCGTATCCGGATCCTCTGCGTCGACGACCACCCGGTCGTGCGGCAGGGCATCGCCGGGCTGCTCGCCGCGGAGCCCGACATGACCCTCGTGGCAGAAGCGGCGAACGGACGCGAGGCGATTCAGCAGTTCCGCGCGTACCAGCCGGACGTCACGCTCATGGATCTGCAGATGCCCGAGATGGGCGGGCTCGACGCGATCGGCGCGATCCGGGGCGAGTTTCCCGACGCGCGAATCATCGTGCTCACGACCTATACCGGCGACGCGCAGGCGCTTCGCGCGTTGCAGGCCGGCGCTCGCGGCTACCTTCTGAAGAACGCATTGCACAAGGAGCTGCTCGAGACCATCCGCGCGGTGCACGCGGGGCGCAAGGCGCTGGCCTCGGAAGTGTCGTTCGAGCTGGCCGAGCACGCCACGGACGATGCGCTCACGCCGGCGGAGATACGCGTCCTGCGGCTGATCGCCCAGGGCAATGCGAACAAGGAGATCGCCAGGACGCTCGCGCTCAGCGAAGAGACGATCAAGGGACAGGTGCGAAATATTCTGTCGAAGCTTGACGCCAAGGATCGAACGCATGCCGCAATGATCGGACTCAAGCGCGGGATCATCCAGTTCTAGGCTGGCGTCTCGCCTCCTCGGTCGACCCGGCCCCTCGGCCCGAACCGAAAGGGGCATGCGCCTTCACTCTTTCGAGGGTTTCCGCGTCGTCGGGCCGTTCGTAGACTCGACGGGTGCGAAGACTTTTCTCGACGTTCGCCCATGGTGCCCCCGGCGCCGGGCTGCTGCTCATGCGCATGGCCGCAGGCGGTGCGCTGCTGTTTCACGGCGTCGCAGCGCTGACAGCTGGAGCGGCACCCTCCTCGGTCGCGCTTCACGTCCTGTGCGCTGCAATGGGCGCGCTCTTGGTCGTGGGTCTATGGACGCCGATCGTTGGCACGCTCGCGGCGATCTACGCAGCACTGCTCGGGGTCTTCGACCCCGCTGATACGGGCTTCCACGTGCTACTGGCAACGCTTGCCGCTGCGCTTGCGTTGCTCGGGCCAGGCGGGTGGTCCGTCGATGCGCGCCTGTTCGGCTGGAGGCGCGTCGAAATCCGCAACGGCAACCCACACGGCAAGAGGCACGAGCCGCGCCCCTAATGAGGGTGTCGCGAGCGCCATCCAGTGGGCGCCGCCCACTCTTCGGTGGTCGTACGGAACACCGATCGAGCCGTAAACCGACACTGAAGTAGGCTCGTGCGCGAATAGCCTCCGGTGCGATAGTGACTACATGAGCAACCAGTTGCGGAGGTTAGAAATGAATGTTGCGAATGTCATTCCGCTCGGCGCGATTCACGAAGACCGGCGCGCAAAGAGCGAACGCCCGGCTGCCTTGAATTCGGCAAGAGTGCGCTTCGGAACATTCGAACTGGACGAGGCCAATGCCCTTCTGCTGCGCAATGGAAAGGCCGTCACTCTCGCGCCAAAGCCATTCGCAGTGCTCTGCGCACTCGCACGACGGCCCGGCGCCCTGCTCACCAAGCACGCGTTGCTCGACGACGTATGGGGCCACCAGTTCGTCACCGACTCGGTGCTCAAGACGGCCATCAGCGAAGTGCGTGCGGCGCTCGACGATGACCCGAAACAGCCGCGCTGCATCGAGACAGTATCGCGGCGCGGCTATCGCTTCATCGCGGCCACGATTGGCGCGTCGTCCCAGCGCGCGCCCGCCATCGAGCGCGGCGTCGCGGCTGGGCGCGAGCATCCCGCCCTTATGGCACTCACGGCATTGTGCCACGTCGATGCGGCGCTCGCCGAGCTCATCCGTGCGGTCGCCTCCACGCTGGAGCGCGAGCCGCTCGTCCTCAACGAGTCATAGCACAGACGAGGCCCCGCATGAATCACTCCGAGCAATGCCTAAGTGAAGAGCGTCGCCAGCACACCGAGGCGGTCGTTTCCCATCACGTGCACGAACTATTCAAGCGCCTGCCGATGCTGTCCGGATTCTGGCTGAGACCCGACCTCGAGGTGACCGAGCTGTCGGTCTGCACCTGGCCGGGCTACACCGCCGGTAGTGATCTCTACGATCAAGTGACGGAGTCGCTCGTCCGGCTCGCCGAGGAATGTCCCGAGGCCGTGCAGCTCATTCGCGGACGCACCTTTGCACGCGCGGTGCACTGATGCGGCCGAAGACCTTGACAGTGTGCGCTGTCATCACTGTCGATGCGCCGAGGCGCGAGGTGGGTTGCACGTCGCCACGGCCAGTACACGCGACGGCGGACGAAGTGCGTTGTGCCGACGAGTTGAGGCTCCAGTTGAGAGCCCGATTGCTGCGCGATGCTGCACCTCAGACGCAGCCGTGGTGTGTCGGCGCCGATTGATATGAGCGGAACAAGCGAGTTCGGTAAGGAGGTGTCATGGTCGTGATGCCAAGATGTTGTCCCGAGTGCGGAGCCGCCGGTGGCGAGCCTCATGTTCAACCATGTCCGCATGTGAAGCATGCATTGAGCCGTCAGCTATTGGTGGACGGTAGCGGGAAAGGAGTGGTGCAATGATTTCCATTTGGTGGTTGTTAGCCGCATTCATCGGCGGTGGCTGGGCTGGCATGTTGCTCATGGCGCTGATGCAGATCTCAGCCGACCCGTCGAAGCAATCCGGGTGCGCGTTAGATCTCGATGGCATACCCCTACAAACGAATCAGGCTGGGGTGGTGGACGGTTTTAAGCATGTTCAGTTATTGCGCTGGTAGGTGAGTGCATCGTGAGGGGTGTTGGCGCCGAGTTGACGTGAGTGGAACAAGTGAGCGCGGTAGGAGAGTGTCATGGTCGTGATGCCGAGATGTTGTCCCGAGTGCGGAGCCCCCGGTGGCGAGCCTCATGTTCAGCCGTGCTCGTTCCACCAACGGTATGAAGCAGCCTGCGGTCCCCTGTTCGCGTGGCTTGCGAGCCTGCCCGCGGAATACGAGCGCCTGAAGGCACGTGCCGCTGTCGACGCTGTTGCGCACGAGGGATCGAGCGAGGCGGCATGATGCCGACGCACGCCAAGCGCGGCCGGATCCGTGCCCTATCGACCCTGCTCATGCGCGCGCACGCTTGCTGGATGAGCGCACTTGCACTGTATCTCACGAAGCCTGTCGACGAATTTGCGGTGCTTACGACCGCGGACCGGCGGTCACTCGCCACGGTGCTGCGTCGCGGAGACGTGCTGCTGAGCGCGGGCAGCACGCGCTAATGTAGAAACCGCGTAGGATCACCTCGCCATGCGAGCATTGCAGGAGCACACATCCCGTTCGATGAACTCGAATCTCCCTGACACCACTATACGACCACCGCCGCGGCCTAGACCGATAGGACTGGCGCTGCAGGGCGGCGGGTCGTGGGGCGCGTACACGTGGGGCGCGCTCGATGCGCTCCTTGCGAGTCGCAGCTTGGAAATCACACAGCTCAGCGGCACGAGTGCCGGCGCGATTAACGCCGCCATCGTCGCTGGCTCGCTTGCGAAGGGATCACCCGCTCAGGCGCGGAAGGCGCTGCGCGCGTTTTGGCTTTCGATCGCACATCCGGCCGCGTCCGACATTGTGCGCAGCCTGTGGGGTCCACTGGAGCGGCAATGGCGCAATTCCACGAACGACTTGCTGCTCACAAGCGGCATGATGTCGCTCTCCGGCGCTAGCGCGCTCGCAATCAGGCCCCTGCGCGACGCGATTGCGAGGCACGTTGACATCGATGCGATACACAGCAAGTCGGCGCCAGCGCTATTCGTGACCGTCACCAACGTGCGGAGCGGCCTGCCGCGTATCATCTCGAATGCCGACCTGTCGGTGGACGCGCTGCTCGCCTCCGCTTGCCTGCCCGACTTGTTCCCCGCGGTCGAGATCGACGGCGAGTTCTACTGGGATGGCGGCTACGGCGGCAATCCCACGTTGTGGCCGATGATCCATAGCGGCTTGGCTGACGATCTAATCCTGATGCAGCTGGTGCCAGACCGGATCGAACAGGTTCCGACCGATTCGCTGTCGATACGCCGGCGCGTCGGCGAGATCGTCTTCCATTCGAGCCTCGTTGCCGAAATGCAGGCGATCCATGCGATGCGGACGCTAGGAGATACGCGTAACGCGGAGGGAAGGTTCGCGCGGCTGCGACTTCACCGCATCGGACCGCCGCGGCTCGAATTGTTCGAGCAGGGAAATGGCATCGAGCGAGCGCGAGCCTGGCTTCAGCTGCTGCACAAAGAGGGCCTCGTGGCCGGCAGGCAGTTCATCGGCCGTTATGGTCGTGACATCGGCCTACGCGAAACGCTCGAGATCGCCTCCTTCTTCATTGACTCGCGGAAGCCGAAGATTCTTGTTTCGGCCAACCACGCGATCGTTTCCGACGCCGCCGTCGCGGTCTGACAAAGATGCCCCCGCTACGTAATCCGAATCTTCGGCTGCACGAGTGCGTTGATTCGTTCGGCCGCCCATAGCAGCGCGGCTCGCGCTGTGCCGTGAAGCGCCAGTTGATACCGGCGGTAGAGCAGGGCATGACTGAGCCGCGCAAACTGACCCTTGATGAAGCGTCCCGTGAAAAAACCGAAGCGGCCAAGCGTCCCGAAGGCGTTGTAGTCGCTGAGCGCTACTAATGCGCCGAAGTCACGGAAGCGGAACGACGGCAGAGCCTTGCCCTCCTGCAGCCATGCGGGCACATGGCGTATCAGGTGCAACGCCTGCTGGTTCGCGACCTGCGCGGTCGGCGGCAGAGGCCGATCCGTGCCTTCCGGCATGAAAGCGGCACAGTCGCCCAATGCAAAGATCGAGGGGTCGTTCTTGGCGAACAGGTTCGGCTGTACTACGACCTGACCCGCGCGATTACTCAGCAGTCGGCAATATAGGCGACAGATGGATGACGGAAGAATGAGCGGACAAGGTCGGGCATTTGCTGCAGCTTTGCGAGTTGGTCCTCAATCTTGTCGCGCAATTTCTCGCCCGCCAGCAGTGGCCGTCGTGCCGTACCGGTGCGTTTGACATGACTCCACACCAATTCGTCGGGATTCAGGTCTGGCGCATAGCCAGGCAGGAAATGCAGGGTCAGCATGCCGTTGGTGCTGGCAACGTAATCGCGCACGATCACTTTCTTGTGTGCCGGCAGGCTGTCGATCACCAGGTGCAGCGGCTTGCGGCGATACTTCATCATTTGCCGCAGCAACTCGATAAACAACTCGGCGTTGAGCGCACCTTCGTAGGTGCGAAACCAGAACGCACCCTTCGCATTGACCGCCGAAGCGGCGCTGAAGGATTGCCGCTGCCCGGGGCGCAGCACCACCGGGGTTTGGCCTCGCACGCCCCAGGTTTTGCCATGGACCGTATCGGCCCGGAAGCCAGACTCGTCCCAGAAGAAGATTTCGGCGCCTTGAGACTGGGCTTGTTTGGCTATGGCTGGATAGGTTTCCCGTTGCCACCGCTCGATGGCTTCCGGATCGCGCTGATAGGCGCGCTGCAACGGCTTCTGTGGTGTCAGCCCGAGTTTCGCCAGCAGCTCGCCGACCGCAGTCAGCCCGAGGTGGACGCCAAACTTCTTGTCGATCAACTCGACCACCACGGCGCGCGTCCACAACCCGAAATCCAAGCCGTACTGGCGCGGGTCACGGCCATTGATCCAGCGGAACACCTGCCGCTCCTGCGTCGGCGTCAGGCTGCGCGGTCGCCCCGTCGCTTTGGTCGAGCGCAGTGCCTTGATCCCCACGCCCGGTTGCAGCGCCGCTTTGATCCACTTGTAAATCGTCGTCCGATTGAAGCCGTAGGCCTCAATCACCGCCGCCGCGGACTCGCCTTCGCGTACCCGTTCCACCGCCATCAGCCGAATCGCTTCCTGCGTCTGCCGATCCAACGTGCGACCGTCTCGTTTCATGAACAATGAGATCATGGATGCCGCAAGAAGTTCCGCTTTTGTCGACTTATTTATCGACTAGTGAGTAAGCTCCAGTCCGCTCTTGTCGAGCGTAGTGGACGCGCGCACGCCTGCCGCCCAGACTTTGAGCTCCGCCGGGATTCGTTCACCGCCGTCGAGCAGGAATCCGTGGGCGTCGGCGGCCACCACGCGCACTCCCGTGCGCACGTCCACGCCAAGCGCGCGAAGCTGCGCGGCGGCCGAAGTGGAGACTGCGTCAGGGAAGGCTCCCAGAATGCGCGGTGCGCTTTCGAGAAGCGTCACCCGCAACCGGCGGCGGATAGCGGTTTCGCCATAACCCGCCGCGAACTCGACCATGCGGCTCAGCTCTGCGGCCAGCTCGACGCCGGTCGCGCCACCGCCGACGATGGCGATGTCGATGGTCCGATTTTGAAACACGCTGCGCGCTACGTGGGCACGCAGTCGCGCATTGAATGCGTCAGCTTGGTCCTGGCTGTCGATGAAATGACAATGCTCGGCAACCCCAAGCGTCCCGAAGTCGTTCGCGCGACTGCCGAACGCCAGGATGAGCACGTCGTACTCCAGTTCACGGGCGTCTGCGATCTCTTCGCCTGCACCCTGCATTGGCGCGAGACGCACGCGCTTGGCTGTCCGGTCGATCGCCGCGAGCTGACCGGGAACGTATTCGAAGCCATGGGTCCGTGCATGCAGCAGATACTGCACTTGCTGCTGATGGATATCCCAGGTGCCGGCTGCAAATGTATGCAGCATCGGCTTCCACACATGGGTCCAGCTGCGGTCGACCAATGTGACCCGGCCTCGCATGCGAGCGAGCCGTGGTCCAAGGCGGGTGGCCAACAGCAGCCCGGCAACGCCGCCACCGACGATGACGATGCGCGGGTTGCCGCATGGAGGCAAGGGCGTATGTCCCCGGCTGGGGCCGTCGCGCTGCAGCTGGTGCGCTTGCGGGGTCACCGCAAGTCCTCGCACAACTGCGGTTGTGCCTCGTGGCACCCCTCCTCGCATGTGACCTTGCCGTACGAGTCCCTCGTGATATTGCCGCCGGGTGTCGTCGAGCACAGCAGGCGGCCCGTGTCGTCCGCCGTGCAATAGCCAACACCGCACAGCACGTTTCCGTACTGGTCGCGGATCGCGCCGCCGCCTCTTTGGGCACAGTGCACTTTGCCGTTGGAATCCATCAGGCAGTTCCCTCTTCCGCAGTAGACGGTTCCATAATTATCACGGACGCATTCGCCGGCGAAGACGGGCGAAATGATACCGAGGGCAAAAGCACAAGCTACAACGACACGACAGATCATGGCATCTCCAATGCGGCGAGCCGGGGGCGTGTGCCGCGGTTGATTTATGGGAAGTGAATCAAACCGTATCTGCACGTCGAAACCACAGGCAAAACGACCCTGACTCCCTGTTTCCTGCGGAAGACATCGTGCGCGAAGGCCCAGCGGCTGGCCGCCGTCAGGATTGTTCCGTCGGTTTTCGCGAGGATCCTCATGTTCCGGTTCAATTGATTCAAAATGCCTTTGCACATTAGCGGCTGCGCCGTACCGAGTCTTGAGGAAAAGGTCCGGATTCGGTCCGATTGGATCAACAAGCGATTCGGTGGCGGCCCCACCCTGTCTAGATAACGCCGCCGATTACATTGATGCTCATCGCCAGCACGGCAATGTTGAAAACGAAACTGAGGATACTGTGGGCCAGCGTCGTGCGCCGCATCTGCGCAGTGGTGACGGAAACGTCGGAAACCTGGGACGTCATACCCAGCACGAAGGAGTAATACGCGAAATCGAAGTAGGCCGGCTCGTCGACTCCGGGGAAACTCAATCCCGCGGCCGGACCCTCGCGTACGGATGCTGGCGCGTAATAGCGGCGAGCGTAGTGAAACGCGAACACTGTCTGGATCAGCATCCAGGACAGCAGGAGCGCAGCGATTGACAGCCCGACGTGAAGCGCCTTCGGCCAGAAGTCCAACGACTTTACGTCGCCCATCACGAAGCCGATGGCGACGATGCTTGCGCACGCGGCGATCGTTACAAGGAGGAAAATGACGTGCGCGGCCTGATCGTACGTGCGCGCACGCCGACGGGTCAGACCAGCGTCTGCATGGAGGATTGTCCGCCAATATAGAATCAGGTAAGTCAAGGATGCTGCGATCCATGTCACCAGCAGCCGGTTCGCAATGGGAACGACGGTTGGCCCGATGGAATAGACCGCTATGCCGACGGCAACGACGATCGCGAGCCGTCGCTGGGCAGACAGGTGAATGGCCCATGGCTCGCGTTTCGAATCATTTATCAAGTTACATGCCTTCACAACGAAGTGCGTGCGTGGCGGATCTGCTGCCTCGAGGACGAGACGGCGTCGTTGACCGAAGCGAAGCTCCCGATTATTTGGGTCATCAGCCGGCGCTTAGATCCGATAGATGTGGCCATCGTCGATGCGCACGCGGTCGCCCACCCGCAGGTTGAGGTCGCGCGTCTCTTCGACAATCATTGAGCTGCCCGAATCGAGTCGCACGGAGATTCGGTATCGCGTCGCCTGCCCCTGTCTTTGCTCGATTTCGTTCCCGACGACCGCGCCGCCGATTGTGCCGGCGATGGTGGCCGCCGTGTTCCCTCGGCCGCTTCCGATCTGGTGGCCGATCACGCCGCCGGCGATGCCGCCGATCAACGTCCCGGTGTTGACGGGCTTGTTGTCTGGCGCGCGATAGATCTCGATCGCCTCGACTCGACCCTCGTCGACGCGGCTGGGGGCTTCGGCCATCGCCACGCTGGCGGTGATTGGTGCGAGGAGGCATATGGACATCCATAGCCCCAACCGTTGAATGAATCGAGTCAGCATATTCATTGAACCTCGCGTAATGTTGTATCGAGTCGATCAGCCCGAGGATCGTCGCAACGACGTAGGCGAATAGGCTGCTGGCGTCGTGTCGATCGGATTCTTCATCAGTGGCCGAACATTCGTCGCGACGTCCGGCCGGAGCGGGTGCTTCGACGCGTTGTGTCGGAATCTCGCGAACGTCTTGCGGATATCAGTGCTCGTGCTGTTCCTGTAATGGAACTCTTGCGCATTGAGGATGCTGTTCGCAGGTGCCGAGCTTAGGAGAGGCTTGTACTGTTTCATGGTGAGTCGAGGTCTCCGGGTCGCGCCTTGGCACGTCGTAGCGCACGTTTCCGAATGGCGCCGATCGTATGCGTGGATATCATGGGGTGTACGTTAGCGCCTGCAGCCCGTGGAGTCGTCAGCGAAACGTCTGCGTTGCATGGGAATTCGGTCGAGCTTGCAAGGTCAGCCGAGCATCAGGCAGACGAACAGCATGATGATGGCGCCAATGAGGACGCCTCCGGCGAAATTGACGGCATGCCCTACGCCGCCGCTCGCGCGATAACGGCTCATCAAAGCTTGCACCTTGCAGGCTTGGCTGACGTACTTACTCCTGCCAGTCGATTGCGTACTCGCCATCATTGCGCCGGCACGCGCCAGAAAGGCCCCGCGATCTGCTCCAGGGGCCGGCCCGGGTCGTTAGGCAGCAGGCCGTATCGCAGCAACGCAATCAAGTCGGCGCTCACCCGCGGGTTGGAAATGAAGTAGCTGTGGCCGAAGAAGTCCGTTGTCCCGCTGACCTGGATGATGTCGACCGCGCGCAACAAGGAAATCGCTTCGATCTGGTCAGCGCTGAACGCCGTCGCGACAATCCGCCCGAGCCGGGCGATGCTGCCAGACAGCCAGCTCGCCGTAGCGAGCGCCTTGTCGTCTGGCGAAACGTAAAGGGTGACCCTGAGGCCAGGTGAAGGCGGAATGAGGGCAGCCGGGTCCGCTTCCCCGCCGAATGGCAAGTCAGGGTCGGAGAAGACTTTGAAGATCTTCGTCAGCGCGACGTCGCCATCAAGGTCGGGTGCAACGAGGACAACATTGCCAATGTGAAACTCGCGATCCAGTGCACTTCGCAGTGTGTAGGCTTCGACGCTGAGCTCGGCCAGCGCCGATGCGAGAGTGTCCGTGCCGCGGCTATGTGCGATGAGGTGGATACGCTCCACGCCCGGCGTCCGGCCGACGATCCGGATCACCTTCACCAGGTCCTCCACCGCGTATTCGGCCGACTCCCGGTCGAAGTCGTAGCCGAACAGCATGCCGCGCTGTCCGCCGGCGGGCCACGAGAAGATGCCGCACACGAAGTCCCGTCCCAGGAAATGGCACAACTCGCCCATCGTCAGCGCGGCGCTTTCGAAAGTGCTGTGGTAGCCGTGTACGAAGAGCACGACTTCCTTCCGGCGCGCGATCGCGAGCCTCCTCGCAATCTCGGCTTGCAGCTGCTGCTTTGCCTTCTCGTACGCCTCCACGACGGCGGACACACGTCTTATGCCATCCGGACCGACGACGACTTCATACGGTATGGCCGGAAAGCGACCGAGCTCCGTGGTCGGCCCGAGCTTGAGCTGCAGTGGAGTGACACGTTGCGTCGCGGTGCTTTCCTTGACCAGCGCGTCCCAGGAGACGTCTTTGCCGAACTCGATCATTGCCGATCCGAACGCCATCGAACGCGAGCGGCTCGCGGTATACGGCAAGTCGTCGGCGTGCTCTGCCGGTACGCGATCGGTGATGAACAACAGATCGAGAGACAGCTCGCGAACACCGATCGACGACTCGGTGAAAAGCGGCCTGGCATCCGCCCCGGTATAGAGCACCGGGGTCGGCATCAGCGCGCGGTTGGTCGCGCAACCCGTCAGAAAGAAGACGATGGCAGCGACGACGATGGCTGATCGCGCGCAGGCCGAGGACGCCCTTGCCATGCATTTCGGAATACGCTTAGCCATGGCCGTGACGCGGGTCGATCAGGGTTTGGCTCATCGTCCGTCGAGGGCACTAGCCCGAGGCTCGACCGCGCAGCCCGGCAAGCCTGCCGCGCTTCAGGAAAGCCGAGGCGCTGCCGAGGATCAGCCGCACGAGATCCTCGAGAACGGACTCCTCGATTGCGGTGCTCGGGAACTCCAGCGTGACGCGCTCGAGGCGATCGACGTTGACGAGCGCCACGGTCACGAGCCCGGTCTGGTAGTCGACACGAAACGAAACCCGCGCCGGGATCACCGGCGGGACTGAAAAGATGCACTTGCGCAGCGCCCCGTCAGGTTCCTCCACGCTGCGGCACGTGTACTGCAGCCCGAACGCGTCGAGGGTCTTCTCGGCAAACGAGACCCACCCGGAGACCACCTCGATCGACAGGGGTTTGGCTGCGGAAACCTCGTAGTACACGTCGATCACTTCGAGCACGGGAAAGCCGCGGATGCGGCGCTCGTGCTGACCTACCGAACCATGCGCGAACCGCAGCGAATCGAATGCGTAGCCATAGCCCAGGTCGAACCGGTGTTCGATCGAGGGCTTCAGGCCGTTGAGATAGGTGATCGCCTTTTCCAGCCAGCGAAATGCCTCGCGTAGCCGCGCATCGATCGCCTGGAAGCTCTCGACGTCGCCGTGGTTGTCCGTCGATTCCTGCACCGCCTCGTATCGAACGCGCAACTCGTCGAGCAGCGATGCAGGCCTGTTCATCTCGCTCTCTCAGCGTGGTTTCTTCATGCTGCTTCGGCAGCCACGCATCCAGCCGGTCATTGCAGGTTCGCAACGATGCGGCCGTCGATCTTGCCATCTTCCATGCGGGCGAAGATGTCGTTGATGTTTTCCAGACTGTCCCAGGAGAAGTGCGCAGAGACAGCTTTGGTGCCGGCGAAGGCCAGCGCCTCTTCGAGATCCTGGCGCGTTCCGACGATGGAGCCACGCACGGTGATGCGCTTGAGAACCATATTGAAGATCGGCAGCGACATCTTGCCGGGCGGCAGACCGACTAGCGCCATCGTGCCGCGCGAGCGCAGCATGTCGAAAGCCTGTTCGAATGCCTTCGGCGACACGGCCGTAACGAGCGCGCCGTGGGCGCCATGGGTCAGTTTTTGCATCTCGGCCGCGACGTCCGGGGTCTGCGCGTTGAGAGCGATCTCGGCGCCGAGTGACCTGGCGAGCTCGAGCTTCTCGGAATGCACATCGACGGCGGCGACATGCATGCCCATCGCCTTGGCGTATTGGACCGCCATGTGGCCGAGGCCGCCGATCCCCGAGATCACCACCCATTCGCCGGGCTTTACCTCCGTCTCCTTGAGGCCCTTGTAGACAGTAACACCGGCGCACAGGATCGGAGCCGCCGGACCCCACTCAAGATGGTCCGGCAGGCGACCGACATAGTTTGGATCGGCGAGCGCATATTCCGCGAAGCTGCCGTTTACAGAGTAGCCGCTGTTCAACTGGGATCCGCACAACGTCTCCCACCCGGTACGACAGTATGGACAGTGCCCGCAGGCCGTGTGCAGCCATGGAATTCCGACCCGATCGCCCTCTTTGACGCCGCGGACGGCACGGCCGATCGCGGCCACCGTTCCCACGCCTTCGTGCCCAGGGATGAAGGGCGGGGTTGGCTTCACTGGCCAATCGCCCTTCACGGCATGGAGGTCCGTGTGGCAGATCCCGGTCGCCGCGATGCGAACGAGGATCTGGTTCTCGTTCGGCTGCGGAACAGGCACCTCCTCGAGTGCGAGCGGCCTTCCGAGTTCGCGGACGACTGCTGCTATCATCGTGTTGCCCATCGATGCTCTCCTGTTGTGTCGACGTTTATCGCTGCTTCATGCCGGGGCGCCGGCCGCCGACGGCATCGGATTCGGAGCAGAAGCCCGCTGGACCCTGAACCACGCCGCATAAAGAGCCGGCACGAAGAAGATCGTCAGCAGGGTCGCAACCGTGAGCCCGCCCATGATCGCGATCGCCATCGGACCCCAGAACACGCTGCGCGTGAGCGGAATCATTGCGAGCACGGTGGCCGCCGCGGTCAGCGCCACCGGACGAGTCCGGTGCACGGCCGCCTCGAGCACGGCACTCCAAGGATCGCGGCCCTCGGCTATTTCGGCCTGCACCTGGTCGACGAGGATCACGGCGTTGCGCATGATCATCCCGCACAGCGCGGTGACGCCGAGAATCGCGACGAAACCGAGCGGCGCCTGGAAAATGAGCAGCGCGGCGACGACGCCGATGAGTCCGAGCGGTGCCGTCAGGAACACCATGAACATGCGCGAGAAGCTCTGTAGCTGCAGCATGAGGATCGTCAGGATCGTCACCAGCATCACCGGGAACACTGCCATCAGCGCGCGGTTGGCCTTGTCGCTTTCCTCGACCGCGCCGCCGACGTCGATGCGATAGCCGAACGGCAGCTTCGCCTCGATGTTCTTCAGCATCGGACGGATTTCCTGCGTCGCCGATACACCCTGCTCGCCGTCCTTGACGTCCGCGCGCACGGTGATCGCCATGTCGCGGTTGCGCCGCCACAGCACCGGCTCTTCGAGCTCGTACCGTACGCGCGCGACCTGCGACAGCGGCACGACCGTACCCTCGCGCGTGTAGAGATTGACATCCTTCAGCGTGTCGAGATCGAGACGCTCGGACGGCACCGCACGGGCGACGATGTCGATCAGGTCTTCGTGCTCGCGCAGATGGGACATCGTTGCGCCGTTCATCACGGTCTGGGTCACGAAGGCCACGTCGGCCGGCGCCAGGCCGAGCGCACGCGCCTTGTCCTGGTCGAGGTCGACTCTGAGTGTGCGAACCGGGTCGTTCCAGTCCAGCTGCACGTCGCGCACCTTCGGGCTCGATGCCACCACCGCTTCGACCTCACGCGCGATCGAACGAACCACCTGGGTGTCCGGGCCCACGACACGGAACTGGACCGGGAAGCCGACCGGCGGTCCGAGCTCGAGGCGCGTGACGCGGACCCAGACGTCCGGGAATTGCTCGTCGACGCTCGCCATCAGCCGCGAGCGCACGCGTTCACGCGCCTCCATGTCGCGCGTCATGACGACGAAGACCGCGTAGCCCGGGTTCGGCAGCTCGGGGTTGAGCGAGAGATAGAAGCGAGGCTGGCCGGCGCCCGTGTACGCGGTGTAGAAGCGAACGTCCTCGTCCTCCTTCAGCACCGCCTCCATCTTCTTCACCTTCTCAGTCGTCGCGGCGAACGAGCTGCCTTCCTTCAGTGTCAGCTCGACCACCAACTCGGGCCGCGAGCTGTTGGGGAAGAACTGCTGCGGCACGAACCTGCTTCCGACGATGGCGACGGCCAGTGCGGCCACGGTGATGCCGATGACCCACCAGCGCCGCTCGATGGCGAGGTCGATCCAGCGGCGCAGCCTGCGGTAGAACGGCGTGTCGTACGGGTCGCCGCCGTGATGCTTGCCGAAGTCCTTCGGTAGCATGTTGACGGCAAGGTAGGGCGTGATGATCCCCGAGACCACCCATGACAACAGCACGGCCGTGCCGACGATCCAGAAAATGCCGCCCGCGTATTCGCCAGTGGTCGATTTCGAGAAACCGATCGGCATGAAGGCGGCCACCGTGATGAGCGCGCCGGTCAGCCGCGGCATCGCGGTCGCTGAGTACGAGTAGGCGGCCGCTTTGAGGCGGTCCCAGCCTTCTTCCATCTTCACGACCATCATCTCGACCGCGATGATGCCGTCGTCCACCAGCAGGCCGAGCGCGATGATCAGCGACCCGAGCGAAACGCGCTCGAGGTTCCATCCCATCGCTAGCATCACCAGCGCGACGACGCCAAGCACGATCGGCACCGAGAGCCCGACCACGATCCCCGTGCGCCAGCCGAGGCTCAACAGGCAGACCGCGAGCACGATCGCGAGCGCTTCCATCAGCGAGCGTTCGAATTCCCAGATGGATTCGCTGACGACCGTCGGCTGATCGGCCACGCGCTCGAGCTCGACGCCATAAGGCAGCTCGGTCTGGACATTGGCGACGGCCTTCTCGATCGCCTTGCCGAGGTCGACGATGTTGCCGTCGTTGGTCATCGTGATGCCGAGCATCAGCACCTGCTGCCCGTTGTGGCGCACCGTGTACGTCGGCGGATCTTCGTATCCGCGCGTGATCGTCGTGAAGTCGCCGAGCTTCAGCAGCCGGCCGCCGGCGGCGACCGGAACGTTGCGGATATCGTCCAGGCTGTTGAACTGGCCGCTGACGCGCACGAGCACGCGGTCGCCGTGCGTGTCGACCTGGCCGCTTGCCAGCACGCTGTTCTGATTGCGGAGGCTTTCGGCGATCTGCAGCGGCGTGATCCCGAGCGCGGCCAGGCGCTCGTTCGAGAACTCGACATAGACCTTCTTCGCCTGCTTGCCGTAGATGTCGACCTTCTTGACCATCGGCACTTTGAGCAGCCGCCGCTTGATGTCCTCGGCCGTGTCGGAGAGATCGGCGAGATTGACGCCGTCGCCCTTGACGGCATAGAGCAGCCCGGTCACGTCGCCGTATTCGTCGTTGAAGATCGGGCCGATGACGCCTTCGGGCAGCTCGAGCTTGATGTCGCTGAATTTCTTGCGCGCCTGGTACCACGCCTCGCGCTGGTCCTCGTGCGAGGTGCCGCCGGCGACCGTGAGCGTCATGCCGCCGAAGCCCTGGCGCGCAAAGGTCTTGACCTTCTCGAAATGGTCGAGCTGCTCGAACTTCTTCTCCATCCGGTTAAGCAACTCGTCCTGGACCTGTTGCGCCGTCGCGCCGGGCCAGATGACCATCACCGTCATCGACGGCACCGAGAAGTTCGGGTCTTCGAGCTGGCCGAGCTTCGTGAAGCCCAGCACGCCGCCGATGGCGATCGCGAGGATCAGGAACAGAACGATGGCGCGGTGGTTGAGCGCCCATTCGGTGAGGTTGAACGACTTCATCGGGTGGCCTGCTTCGTTTCGGCGGTGCGCGCGGCGCCGGGAAGCGCGACCCGCAAGCCCGGCGCCATCTTCTGCACGCCGGCGGTGACGACGAGCTCACCGGCCGGCGGTCCCGACACGAGCACCTCGTCGTTGCGATAGCCGTGAACGACGACGCTCTGCAGATCAACGGTTGCGACCGGCTCGGTACCCGCACGACGAACGACCCAGACCGCCGGCTGGCCTTTGTTCTGGGTGATCGCCGAGGCGGGGATTACTGCTGTCGGCGCTTCGCCGACCTGCCGTTCGACGACGAGCGTGGCGGTCGCGCCCAGCGGCAGCGGCCGCGGCGTGACCGGCTTCAGGCGGGCGCGAAAGGTTCGCGTTTGCGCTGCCGCCTGCGGCGACAGTTCCCGCAGCGCGACCTCGAACGTTTGCTCGGGCGCGCTAGCGAGCCACGCCTTGTATCGCGCCGTCTTGAACGTCGCGAGACGATCTTCCGGCACGTCGGCCACGATCTCGGGCTCGCCTTCGTTGGCGATCGAGACGATCGGTTGCCCTTCGGCCACGACCTGGCCGACCTCGAAGCGCACCGCGGTGACGACACCGCTTTGCGACGCGCGCAGCACCGTGTACTTCAGCCGATTGCGTGCAAGCTCCAGTTTCCGTTGCTCGGCCTCGGCCGTTGCCGACGCCGTCTGCGCACCGCTCTGCGCCTTTTCGTCCTCGGATACGCTCACCGAGCCGTCGCTCTTCAACGCGTTGAGCCGGTGGCGATCCGACTCGGCCTGCCGCGCCTGCGTCGTGGCGGAGACGAGCTGCTGCCGCGCCGCTTCTTCGGCCAGCCGGTAATCGGTGTCGTCGAGCACCGCCAGCACGTCGCCCTCGTGCACTTTCTGGCCGACGTCGACTTTGCGCTGCACGACCTTGCCGCCGACGCGAAATGCCTCGTTCACTTCGTGACGCGACTGCACGGTGCCGACGTAGCGGTCCGTTTCCTGCGTCTTGTCGTAGCGGATCTCGGCGGTGCGCACGGCGCGAAGCGCTTCAGGGGGCGGCTTCGATGTGCACGCGGACAGGCCGGCGACGGCGATCACCGCGACGACGACCAATGCGGGGGAGAGAGACGGATTCACGATGGTTCCTCGTAGCGATCGACGGAGTTTCATGATGCTGGCGAATTCGGGTTGGCGGACGCAGCGGGATCGGCGACAGGCTCGAACGCCTGCCAGCCACCGCCGAGCGCCTTGTACAGTTGCACGCTGTCGAGCAGCAGTTGCGTGTCCGCCTCATTTGCGGAGACGCGCACGACCAGCCGGACGCGCTGAGCGTCGAGCAACGGCAAGAAATCGGTCTGCCCGCGGTCGTAGAGCGATTGCGCGTGGCCAAGCGCCGCGTCGGCCGAGGCCGCCGCGCTCTGCATCAGTTGTGCCCGGTGCCGTTGGTCGTCGAGCGCGACGAGCGCGTTCTCGACGTCTTCCAATGCACGCGCGATCGCGTCTTCGTAGCGCAGGACGGCTTCGCGTTGTCCACTCTCGGCGATGTCGTTGATCGCCTGCGTGCGTCCGGCGTTGAAGATCGGCATCGCCAGCAGCGCCGCGACATTGGTGAAACGCGCCGGGCCAAGGGCCATGCCATTGAGATCGATGCTCTCGCGACCGAACACGGCGCCGAGAATAAGGCGAGGGAACCATTCGGCCATGGCCTGTTGCCGGCGGGCGTTGGCGGCGTCGAGCTGCGCGCTTGCAGCGAGCAGGTCCGGCCTTCGCTGCAACAGCTCGGCCGGCTGACCCGGACGCGCCAGAGGAACGGTTGGCTCGACGGTCGACGGCGTGATGCTTGCTGCTTTGAACGCCTGGTCTCCAATGAGCACGGCGATGCGATGCCGCGAGACGGCAGCCAGCGTTTCGAGCGGCGGTATCACCGCACGTGCCCTCGATGCTTCCGTCTGCGCGCGCTCGACGTCGAACGGCGTCGCGAGACCGACCCGTTGGCGCGCCGTTACGAGGCGCAACGTTTCGTCTTGCGCGGCGGATATCGCACGCACCGTTTCGAGCTGGCGCAACGCGCCGGTGAGCGTGAAGTAGTTGGTTGCGACGTCACTCAACACCAACAGACGCACGCCTCGCGCGCCGTTTTCGACGGCCAGCGTTTCGGCCGCGGCCGCGTCGGCACCGGCGCGCAAGCGACCGAAGAGGTCGACTTCCCATGTCACGCCGAGGCCGATCTGCGCCGCCCTCGTATTCGCCGCTTCCGGAACGAAGTTCTTGAGAGCCGAGTCGTAGTTCGTCTTGTGATCGAAGGCGGCGCCGCCGAGGCTTACGCTCGGAAACAGCCACGAACGGCTGACCGTCTCTCCGGCGCGCGCGGCGCGCAGCCGCTCGGCGGCGATCTTGACGTCGCGGTTCTGCTGCGCTGCGCGGCGGATGAGGTCGGAAAGGACCGGATCCTTGAAGCCTTCCCACCACGCCACCTCGGGCTCGTCTGCGGCGGCCGTCGCTGCCGCGAACCGGTCCGGCACATCGAGCGAGGGCTTCAGCACGGGTGTGGCACACCCCGCCAAGGCGAGCGCGAGCGACACCGCGAGTACACGCAAATGGCGGAATGGGATGCTGGCGGTGGCTGGGTTCGACATGGGAGTGAGCGTAAGGGAACGGGTGCGGGGAGTCGTCAGCGAAGCGTCGACGTTCTGTCGGGATTTTGTCGGGACGTCCGCGACGTCGCGATCACACGCGCGCGCGTATCGACTTGAGCTCCGATGCGACAGGCTTCGCCGAACGCCCTCAACGGATCGGCTGCGTGCCGAGCGGGCGAGTTGGCGCATCTCCTCGACCGTCAGGTTGCGCGAGAAGTATTGCTCTGTGATGTGGCTTCAACAGAGCGTTCCGCCTCGGCGAGAACCGGCTGCGAGGCGGTGAGCCGGATGCGATTGGTCAGCGCGTAGAGGGGCAGCAATTTCTCTGGATCGTCGAGCGTGTGCGTGAACGCGTCGATGAGAAGCCTCGCGCATTCGCCGATGAAGTCGCCGTACAGCTTTTCGCGCTGACGCATGTCCCTGACATTGAGCTCGCGCCGGGTGAGCGTCTTCTGGGTGACCCAGGCGGTGGCTACCGTCGCCGATCCGCCGACGAGCGAGCCCAGCACACCTGCCATTGCGCCTACGATCGCACTATCCATACGTTCCCTCATTCACGCGGGCGGCCACTTTCCGAGCAAATCGGCGAAGCGAGTCCTGAGCTGCTCGACGACATGCGCCTCGATCTGCGCGGTCTGCAGCTGCCCGACAGCCTCGACAGACTTTTTGCGATTCGCAAAATAGAACATCAGCATGTCGTGCAGCTTTGCGAAAGCGAGGGGGTTGGATGTTCCGCACACCGAAGCGTCCTTCTTGAGCACACGCTCGATGATGCCGGGATCGAGAATTCGTACCTGACAAAGCACGCACAATCTGCCAATCTCGCGGTCGAGCTCGTCGATGTTCTTCATCCACCAGGCGATCTGCCGATGATCTTGTTGCTCAGTCATGGATTCGCTCCGTCGCGTGAATCGTCATAAATTGCCGACGCTGAACGGCATCGATCACTTGCATTCCGCATCGGGCGGCCGCTCGTGGAGGGTCGCCTCGAGGTCGCTGGCAATGGACTCGAGCAGCTCGCGACCGGACGCGAATTCACATTGCTGGCCGGTAACGAGGTTCTCGAGGCGACCGGCGAGCGCATCGGGCTTTGCATCGCCGCGCACCTTCACCACGTATGCGCGTCGGGTCGGGTACTTGGAGTCAGTGTTGAAAGTCATCTCGGCTGTCGGTAGCGACTTGTCGAGGCTAAGCGTAACTGGCTCTCGTGACGCCGAGTTGTCAGCGAAACGTCGCCGATTCGTCGACGTTTCGTGAGAGCCAGACAGCGTGCCGAGGGTAGGCCGCGAATGCGCGGGCGGTGAGCATCCGTGAGGCGGTGTCGGTAAACGCGGCCACGTCGGGAACGACCGCTTCTATCGAATTGGGATAGCGCACCTTCACTGTGACCGCCTAACCAGGGTCAATCGAAGCTGCCGTGGGGCATCGCACGCGGACACGCGCGCAGCGCGAACCGCGGGAGCAGGCGTGGTCTACGCGGACTTCGTCTTGTCGAGCAGTGCTCGCGCCCTCGCGACAGCGGCTGTGTCGAGCGCTTCGGGAAGCTGGTCGACGAGCGCGGCAAGCGCGCGTCGGTCTTTGGCCGTTGCACTGTGGCAGTCGCACAGTTCGATCAGCGCCATCAGCTCCAGCCACGGCGCCTCCTGCGCTCTGGCCTCCGCGATCGCGCGTCGGATCGCGGCGTCGGCGGCTGCGCGGTCGCCGCGCGCGCGCGCGATGGCAGCCTGCATCACGAACAACTGCGGCAGATACACGCGCTCCCCGAGCGTGTTCGCCACTTGCAGCGCGTTCTCGAGTTCGTGTTGCGCGCCATCCCAGTCGCCGGCGAGCACCAGGGCCTCCGTGGCATACCCCAGGACCTCACTTCCGCCCGCCAGCATCCCGAGCCGGGTATTGTCTTCGTACGCCTCTCGAATGCGGCGATAGCCGTCGCGCGGTTGGCCCATCCGGGCGTCCGCCCAGCCGCGAAACCACCGGCACGCCGTTCGACCGTGCGCGACCTCGGATTCGTCGACGAGTGCGCGCATTTCGTCGGCCAGAGCCGCGACACGCTCCGCGTTGCCGAGTCGAACCTCGAACAGCGCATCGAACCAGAGTGCCACCAGCCGCGTGTTCGGCCATCCCAGCAGGCGAGCGCGTGCGTGGGCCCGCTCCAATCGCGCGCGCCCCTGCTCGACGAAGCCGGAATGAAGAAGGTGGATGCCGAGCAGCCCCAGCAGCGTGACCTGCGGATCGGCCACGAAGATTTCGGCCGGCGCCAGTTCGAGCGCTCCGCGGCCGCGAGCCCGCGCTCGATCCATGTGCCAGCCGCGCGCGATCGGCCCTGAAGCTGATCCACCTCTCCATGCACGATGCACGCGGCGAGCACAAGCACCGGATCGTTGGTTGCAGACGAGAGCGCCTCGGCTCGTTCGGCCACCGCCAGCGCCTCGGCATAGTCCGCCCGCAGACTAAGAACGAACCCGAACCCGTGCAGCAGCCGTCCGCGCATCGGATGTTCGGGGATGTCGGCGAGAAGCGAGTACGCACGCTGGAACGCGCTCTTCGCTTCGGGACCCGATGCCATGCACGTGGGTGGCCGATATGCCGCAAAGCGTCGCGAGCGCGATCTCCAGCGCGTCGCGTTCGGTGCCCTCCGACGCCTGGCCGAGAAGGGTCAACGCATGTTCGGTGAGGCTCATGCACTCGCGCGGGCTCAGGTGCGCGAGCGCCGCATCGGCAGCCTCAACGTAGTGCCGTAACGCGGCCATCGGATCGCGGCCAAGCTCGAAGTGCATGGCGAGTTCCGCCGCCGCGACCGGTGCGCCTGACGCTCGCTCGCGTTCGAGCGTGGTGCCGACTTTGCGGTGGAGCTGCGACCGAACCGACGGGTTCGTGCGCTCGTACAGCACCTGGCGAAAGAGCGCGTGCCTGAACGAATACGGCAACTCTGCCGCATTGCTACCTCCCGCGGCGCGCGGGGCGACGAGCCACAACTGCTCGCGTGCGAGCTCGTCGCACGTCTGGTCCACCCATGCAGCGTCCCGCTCGAGTGCTCCCGAGATCGTACTGATGCAGAACTCGACGCCGCAAACCGCGGCGGCCGATAGCACCACGCGCTGATCGCTTGTGAGCTTCGCGATGTAATGATCGATGATGGCCGCGAGATTCTCCGGAACCGCGATCTTCGCGAGCTGCGATCCGGCTGCAGCGTCGTCACCGGCTTGGGCGGCGCGCGCGATCACCTCCGTCATCACCGACGCGATGAACAGCGGCAGGCCGTCGGTACGCTCGTGCAACGCGCGCACGAACGCTTCGTCGGTGGCGATCGCTGGCGATCGTTCCGCCACGTAGCCGGCGACCTCGCTTTCGGAGAACGGATCGAGCACGATCTCCTCGCACAAGTCATGCAGGCGCAGCTCGTGCCGCAACGGGTTGAGCGGATGATCCAGGGCCACGACCTCGGCGAGGCGAAAGCTCGCAAGCCACATCAGCCGCGCGCTGCCACGGCGCCGCGCGATGTAGTCGATGAGCTGCATCGTCGCGCGGTCGCTCCAATGCAGATCCTCGGTCACCAGCAATAGCGGCCGGCGCTCGCCCGAGCGATCGAGAACCTCGCCCATCTCGCGCAGCATGCGATCCGGGCTGACCCCTGCGAGCTCTCGACGCAGCGCTTCCCGCTCGTCCGCGGTGCTGAGCCACGGCAGCTGCAAGAGCCAGGTCGGTGCGACGGCGCGCAGCAACGGCACGAGGGTGCTGTCGTTTCGGCACAGCTTCGAGAGGGCTTCCAACACGGGAAGATACGGTTCCCCTGCACCGTAGTGCTCGACGCACTGGCCGTGGGCGACAGCGACGTCTCCAAGCGTGGCTACGAAGTGTTCGATGAGCGTCGTCTTGCCAATACCTGGCTCGCCTGCGACCCAGACAATTGCGCGTTTGCCGCTGCACGCCATGTCCCACGCGCGCCGAAGCCGCGAAAGCGGTTCCACGCGACCGATGAAGGAGGGCGCGTGCACGGCGGCGAATCCCGAACCGTGTGGCTGGACGCTTGGCGCGGCGGGGATCGCGCTGGGAGCGGCAATGAAGCGATACCCGCGCCGCGACACCGTTTCGATGAAACGCGGTTTGCGGGCGTCATCATCGAGCGCCGTCCGAAGCTCGCTGATGGCGGTTCTCAACACCGAGTCGGTCACGAACTGGTGGCCCCAAACCTCATCAAGCAAGGCGTTCGTGGTGAGCAGGGTCCCGGGTTGCCGCACGAGCGCGCACAGGACGGCGAATGGCGTCGGCGCAAGCGCGACAGGCGTTCCGTCGCGCAGCAAGCGTGCGTTCGCCTCGTCGAGTTCGAATCGGTCGAAGCGCGCTCGTGCCGGATTCGAACTGGCCGAGGATCGGGCGTGGTCGGTGCGTTTAGCCATTTCGATACGAACTGGTCCCTAGACCGTCACGCGACGACAATGGCGTCAAATCCCCTCATATTGCAGCGGCATGCTTTGTGCGGCGGTGCAACCGACAATTAACAATTTAAGCACAGAATGGCCACTGCAACGGTAATGTTAATCAGTAGGGGGAGCGGACAGACTCGGGAGGTCGGCGGGCGGGCGGGCCTACACACACTATTGCGGGAGGGATTTTGACCTATCTATCTGAAAGAGCGGCGGTCTGCGACAGTCTGACAATCCGTCGCTCGTCGCTCCGCAAGGTCATCGTCACCGAAGTGAGTGACTCTTTACAGCTATCCCCCAGTGGCGTATAGTCATGTATGCTCTTCATCGAGACTCCGACATTCACGAAGCAAATCACAACACTGCTATCGGATGACGCGTACAAAGAATTACAGAGTGCGTTAATGGCTATTCCGGACGCCGGGGACTTGATCAAGGGTGGTGGCGGTATTCGGAAATTGCGCTGGGGCCTCCCCGGCGGCGGCAAACGTGGCGGGATTCGCACCATATATTTCTGGCGCAAGGAAGAAGATCAGATCCTGATGCTTGTCGCTTACCCGAAATCGAGGAAGGACAATCTGACGGTCAAGGAAGCGACTGTGTTGCGCGATCTGGTAAAGGAACTTTGACTATGGACAAGGAACTGTTCAAGGACTTGGTGCAAAGCTTAAACGAAGCGCGCAGCATTGTGCGTGGCAAGAAGAAACCCTCGCGGGTCTTCGAGGTCAAGACACCGGACGTCAAGATGATTCGTGAGCGGACCGGGTTGTCGCAGACGGAGTTTGCTCAGTTGCTCGGTGTGAAGTTGAAAACAATTCAGAATTGGGAACAGCATCGCCGACAGCCGACCGGACCCGCGGTGGTCTTGCTGACCATTGTCGAGCGTGAGCCGGAGACGGCGTTGCGCGTCTTGCACGCGGCTTGATGTCGTCGAGTGGGCGAGGCCAGATTCCGCTGCCCGTCGCTCGGCGCTCCGCTGGGGTCGCTCGACTGGCACGTCGCGTGAAGGCCGAACGTGTATGCGGTCACCTGGGTCCGCGAGAGGCTGCGAAGCCGGTAATATCGTGACGCCGAATTAACCCATCCGGACCGGATTCTCAGATTTTGAGTGGCCATGCGCCGGATCAACTTGCGCAGTTCCAGCGGAATCCGACGGCCGTCCCGGTCTCGACTTGCAGCGCCAGAACAGGCGCCGGCCTGTCCGGTGCCAGCGGATTTCCTTCGGCCATGCCAACACGCTCGAGGTAGCTTGACATGCGGCGGTGAAGTGGCCAAAATAGCTAGCCTGTCTAGCTCTAATCGAAAGGACTCAAGATCATGACCAAGTGGCAACTGCAGGAGGCAAAAAATCGGCTGTCCGAAGTGGTGAGGAAAGCCTCGGACGAAGGGCCGCAAGTCATTACGCTGAGAGGCGACGACGTAGTGGTGATGGTCGCAGCGGACGAGTACGCCCGACTCACCCGCAAGCCCAAAGGCACCATCGTCGATTTCTTTCGCAAATCGCCGTTGGGCACGGTTGCGCTCGATCTCGCGCGCAGCCGCGATACGGGCAGGCAAGTCGAAGTTGTGAGCTGGCTACTCGACACCTGCGTCGTTTCCGAACTGGTACGACCAAGACCGAAGGCGTCGGTCGTTCGCTGGGTACGGGAACGCGACGAAGACGAGCTGTTCCTGAGTGTCATCACGATCGGGGAACTGGAGAAAGGGATCGCCAGGCTGCCGATTCGACAAGGCGAGTCACACTCGAACAATGGGTGCGTCGCGAGCTCGCGGATCGGTTCCGCGACCGGCTGCTGGCGATTGATTCAGTCGTTGCTGCCCGCTGGGGCGCAATGGTCGGCGCATCGGAAGCACGCGGCCAGCCGTTGCCCGTCATCGATAGTCTGATTGCAGCGACGAGCTTGCAGCACGATCTCACCGTCGTCACCCGCAATACGGATGATTTCGAACGTTGCGGTGCGCGCTGCTTCAACCCGTGGCTCGGCAAGTAGCGCCGCATGGCACGTCGCGTGGCGAAATCCGGCAAGCCGCGTTCCAGCGGCAATCTGCGCATCGGCGATCACTGGAATGCGATCACCATCATCGCCCTGTCGCAGAGCAATCCGCTCAAGGCGGTGGCCGAGCTGGTCGAAAACAGCATCGATGCGCGCGCGAAGACGATCGTCATCACCCGCGGCAAGGAGAAGGGGCAGCATTACCTGCGCGTGAAGGACGACGGCGAGGGCGTGCGCAGGAATGCCGACGGCGAGCCGGATTTCCACTACGTGGCGACGCACGTCTGCGACTCCGTCAAGCGGCAGCTGAAGGCGCAAGGCGCGGGCGGCTTGCAAGGCGAATTCGGTATCGGCCTGCTTGAGCTTCTGGACGCTGGGCGAAGAGCTTCTGCTGACCTCGGCGGGCGAGGATGGACGCGCTTTCAGATGCATCTCACGCAAGGGCGACCCGAGCTATCGCATCACGCATCGCCCGACGCTTTTCGCCGAAGCCGGGTACCGAGGTGCTGATCAAGGGCATCCTGCCAGGCATCAAGAACTTCAGCGGCGACAAGATCCAGTGGTACCTCGCCTCCGAGCTGCGCGACCGCATTCGTCATTCGGGCGTGTCGATCCGCGTCGTCGATCGGACCGCGCGGGCCGAATACAAGGTCGAGCCTCGGCAGTTCGAGGGCCGACTGTTGCACGAGCTGGATGGCGCCTTGCCGCCCCAGAGCGAAGTGTATGCAGAGCTGTACCTGCACGCCCATTCACCGGCCAACGCGGTGTCGCTCTATCGCTCGGGTACGCGCGTGCTCGGCAATCTCACGGAGCTCGAAGCATTTGCGCGCATGCCCTGGACGAGCGGCTACGTGCAGGGGATCATCGATGCGCCATATCTCAACCTGACGCCGGGCACGCGGCTCGGCGTCATCCATGATGCGGCACTGGCGCGACTGGCCGACGAGCTCGGACCGCTCGAGATCGCGCCTCGCGAAGATCATCGAGGACCAGCAGCGGGCCGAGGAAGAGCGGGCGAGCCGCGACGTGCTCCGCTCGGTGCAAGGGGCCCTCAAGGAGGCGCTGCTGGCCCTGCCGGCGGAGGAGTACGACTGGTTCGATCTGCGTCGTGGCGAGGGCAAGCGGCGGCCGCGGACGGCCGCGCAATCGGAGCCTGGGGAGGCGTCGCGAGCAGACGATCAAGCCATCGCGATCGAGGCTGCGGTCGACCACGAGTCCTCCGAAGGTCAGCGGCAATTCTTCGAATTCGCGGGTCCGCTGTTTTCGGTGATGATTTCTCCGACGTCGAGCGTCATCGAGGTCGGTGGCTCACGCGCGTTGCGCGCCGTCGCGCGCGATCGCGCGCGGCGACCCGTGGAGCATGATCTCGCGTACGCCTGGGCGATTCTCGAAGGTGAAGGAACGCTCGACACCTGCCGAGCGGGGAGATGGCCACGTTTCGGGCGGCGGCCGAACCGGGGCTCACGCGCGTCGAGGTCACGGTCACGCAGGGCGACGTCGTCTGCAAGGCCGAAGCGCAGATCACGGTGACGGCCTCGTTGCTGCCGAAGGCGGGCGGCGGCGATTCCACCTACCAGGGCCTGCCGGGTTACACCTTCCACAAGGCCGCCGGGGAACTGTGGCGTTCGCGGTTCGATGCGGAGCGCAATCTCGTCGTGATCAACAACGGCCATCGCGATTTCGTCTACGCGGCGCGCAGCAAGATGCTGAAGCTCCGTTACATCTGTCGCCTGTTCGCCAAGGAGCTCGTGCTCAAGAACTTCATCGGCATTCCCCCGGATCAACTGCTGGAGCGCTTGCTGGAGCTGACCTTGTACACCGAGGAGAATCTGCGCTAGGTGGGGCTTGGCGTTCGACCCCTCCAGCTCCCCGATTATTCGGTAATATTGCGACGCCGTCTTGATCCTTCAGAGAGGAAAACTCGGCAAACCAGCCGAAAATATTACCGGCCGTTTTGGCCCAGATCGTTGACTGGCGCGGGTTTCCGGGCGATGACCGGACGGACTGTTAATCCGCAGGTCCCAGGTTCGAGCCCTGGTCGGGGAGCCAATATCCATGCGGGTTTCGGCGGGTGTGACTTTAGCTCCGGTAATATTTCTTTCCCTCTCGGGTAATAAATTTTCCGGGCGTGTTTGCTGGCCAAAGCCAGCATAAATCAAGAACATAGAGATACAGAGAGCGGCGGACAAGTGATCCGCTGTGATTCGGTCTCGAAATCGAACCGCTGTCCGCGGTGTCCCGAATGACGCTCACACAATGCTAGAGCGCCATCACGTTGGCGCCTGAAACTGTGTTCGCGGTATTGGCGAGCGAGGGCGTCCTGCGGTGTACTGACCCGCATCATCGCTAGTGGACCCGTTGCTCCCGTCCGAGAGTTGCCGACTATAACGATTCGATAAGGTCGGCGGCGACGTCAGGCGAACCGTGCCACGATCGGTCCACAGTCAGCTTTGCTTTCTCCACAACCCGCGTCCACTTTGCCAACTCGCTCTTGACTAAGGAACCGAGCTCGCCGGGTGTGCTCGACTGGACGTGCGCGCCGTGGTCCTCCATGCGCCTGACGACGTCCTTGTCGGCCAGGACATGATTGAGTGCATCGTTGAGCTGCTCGACGATCATGCTCGCGGCGTTTCGGACGGCGCGAAGATGGCGTACCACTGGGTCACGTCCACATCCGTCGACGCCGGCCTCGTGCAGCGTCGGCACGTCGGGCAGAGCTCGCGACACGCTTCGGGCCGGCCACCGCCAGCGCGCGTAGCTTGCCCGCCTTGACGTGCGGGTAGGCGGTGAACAGGCTTGGAAACATGAACTGCGTCTGCCCGCCGATCGTGTCGCTCACCGCCGGGGCCGAGCCCTTGTATGGAACGCCCAGCATCGCGACGCCGGCGTTGAGCTTGAACAACTCGGCGGCGAAGTGCGGCGCCGTGCCGTTGCCAGCCGAGGCGTAGGCATAGTTGTCGCGGCTTGGCCTTGAGCTGCGTCACCAGGTCCTTGACTTCCTTGCACCGGCACGGCGACATTGGCCACCATCAGCGTCGGCGAGTAGCCGACCAGGCCGACCGGCTCGAAGTCGGTCACCGGGTCGTAGCGCAGCTTCTGCAGCGCCGGGTTCATGCCGTGCGTGGCGATGTAGCCGAGCATCAGCGTGTGGCCGTCGGGCACCGCGCGGGCGACGTACTCGCTCGCAATCGAACCGTTCGCGCCGGCGCGGTTGTCGACGATGACGTTCTGGCCGAGCAGCGGCCCGAGCTTCTGCGCGATCGGTGCGCGCCATCGCGTCGTTGCCGCCGCCGGCGGCGTTGGCACGACGATAGTGATCGTTCTTGGCGGGAAAGGCGGCCGCGGCGGGGGCCGCAGCGCTGCGGCGAGGTGGTGCGATCAGCGCGTTCATCGAGTATGTCTCCTTCGACGGGTTTCGAGAACACATAGTCCGGCAGGTGCAGGTCGCCCTGCAGGATCTTGCGCGCGGTGCGGACCAGCGCGGCGCGCTGGACGTGCGCCGCGTCGCCCTTCCCCGCGATTTCGACTTCCACGTCGATGCGGCCCTGCGGATGGAGCACCGCGACGTTGTGCGTGCCATGAATCGGCTCGGCGCGCGCTGGCCACCGTGCCTGGCAGCGCAAAGGCGGTGGCGACACCGATGGCGCCCGTGACGGCGTGCGACGCATGGCAGCGCCACGGCGTGAAGTAGCGCGACGTCAGGCTGGCGGGGCTGTCGCCCTCGCTCACCAGCACCGGCTTGGGCACGACGCTCGCGGACACGTCGCCGAGGCCCATCGCGCAGGCCCGCGGCGCGGCGCAGCGACTCCAGCCGCTCGAGCAGCTTCGCGTTGGCATCGAGCTCGCTCGGCGATTCACGCCCGCTCACGCCGAGGTCGCGCGCGCGGATGATCATCAGCGGCATGGCCGCGTCGATGCAGGTGAGCTCCGATGCCGTCGATCACGTCGATGCGCTGCCCGGTCGGGAACACCGAACCGGTGACCGCGCCCCAGGCGTCGAGGAAGTTCAGCCGGATCGGCGCCGCCGTGCCGGCCGACGCCGTCGATGCGCGTGTCGCCGGCGTAGGTCACGCGTCCGCCTGGCGTCTGCACCGTGACGTCGATGCGTGACCGCGTGTTGACGTTGAACACGCGTACGGTCGTCGTCGCCGTCGGCCGCGGCGACCAGACCCTGCTCGATCGCGAACGGACCGACGCCGGCGAGCATGTTGCCGCAGTTGGGCCGCGTGTCCACCGACCGTCTGTCCGACGCCGACCTGCGCGAACAGGTAGTCGACGTCGCAACCGGGCTCGTTCGACCTCGAGACGATCGCGACCTTGCTGGTCAACGTGCTGCCGCCGCCCACGCCGTCGAGCTGCAGCAGATCGGACGCGCCAATGGCGCCGATCAGCGCCTCGTCGCGCGCGACCTCGTCCGCTGGGCAGCCATTCCCGCAGGAAGAACGGTCCGCGCGAGGTGCCGGCGCGCATCAGGACACAGGGGACGGTTCGGCTCATGACGTTCATGATCGGTGCCTGCCCGTCGTTTGTGAATTGCATTGTTGCGAACGATTGATCCACAATGGGCATCAGTACGCCCATGAGCTGGAGGCGCCATGGCCATCAACTTCGACCTCAACGACCTTCTGGCGTTTCGCGCCGTGGCGGAATTGAGCAACTTCCGCAAGGCGGCGGAAGTCGGTGCACATTTCGCAGCCGGCGTTCAGCCGCCGCATCGACAAGCTGGAGCAGGCTCTGGGTGTGCGGCTGCTCGAGCGCACCACGCGGCGCGTGAGCCTGACGGTGGTGGGCCGCGACTTCGCGCGCAAGGTCGAGCAGCTGCTCGACGATCTCGACCACACGCTGCTGGGCATCCGCGGTGTGGCTGCCACGCGCATGGGCGAGGTGGCAATCGCGTGCGTGCCGTCGACCGTCTACTACTTTCTTTCGCAGGTGATCCGTCGCTACCACGAGCGCTACCCCAAGGTCCGCATCAAGGTGTTCGATGCCGGCGCGAACGAGGTGCTCGCCGCCGTGGCCGGCGGCGAGGTCGACTTCGGGCTCAACTTCATCGGCAGCCAGGAGACCGGCATCGAGTTCAAGCCGCTGCTGAAGGACCGCTTCGTCGCGCGCGTGTCGTCGCGACCACCCGCTCGCGCGCAAGCGCCACGCGACGTGGAGCGATCTCGCGCAATACGACTACATCTCGGTGAGCAAGTCCTCGGGCAACCGGCTGCTGCTCGACCAGGCGCTGGCGCATGTATCCGGCCAGCCGCAGGCCATCTACGAGGCCCAGCATGTGACGACGATGCTCGGCCTGGTCGAAGCCGGCCTGGGCGTTGCAGCGGTGCCGTCGCTGGCGATGCCGGCCGCCGACCACCCGCTGCTCGTCAGCGTGCCGCTCAGCGACCCGGTGGTGACCCGTACGGTCGGGTCTCATCCGGCGCCAGGACCGCTCGCTGTCGCCGTCGGCGCAACAACTGTACGACTTTCTGCTCGAGATGAAATCGGCGCGCAGGAAGGCTGCCCGTAAGCCCGCCGCCCGGTGACTGCACGCCGCTCACCGGACCTGCGTCCCGTGGACGCCGCCGGCCATCGGCGAGCCGGCGAGCTCCTCGCCGCTCTCTAGCGTTTCTTCGGCCTTCGCGTACCCTTGGGCCAACTCACTCGTCAGCACGTCGTGGTCGCAGGCGTGTTCCCACTTCGACACGACGATACAGGCCACGGCATTGCTGATGGTGCTGGTGAGCGCGCGCGCTTCCGACATGAAGCGGTCGACGCCGACGAGCAGCGCGACGCCCGCCACCGGCAGGTCGGGGATCACGGTCAGCGTCGCCACGAGCGCGACGAACCCGCTGCCGGTGACGCCGGCAGCGCCCTTGGACGTGAGCAGCATCAGGCCGAGCATCGCCGGCGATCTGCCCCCACGACAGCTGGATGTCGCACGCCTGGGCGATGAACATCGACGCGAGCGTCAGGTAGATCGCGGTGCCGTCGAGGTTGAACGAGTAGCCGGTGGGCAGCACCAACCCGACCACGCCCTTCTTGCAGCCGAGGTGCTCGAGCTTCATCAGCAGGCGCGGCAGCACCGGCTCGCTCGAAGACGTGCCGAGCACCACCAGCAGCTCCTCGCGAATGTAGCGCATCAGTTGCCAGAGCTTGAAGCGGTGCATCCGGGCGAGAAGACCCAGCACCACGACGACGAAGAAGCCGCAGGCGACGTAGAACGTGCCGATCAGCAGGCCCAGCGAGCCGATCGACTTGATGCCGTAGCGGCCGACGGTGAACGCCATGGCGCCGAACGCACCCAGCGGCGCGAGCCGCATGATGAGGCCGAAGGCCGCGAACAGCATGTGGGCGAAGCTGTCGATGCCATCGAGCACCGCGCGGCCGGCGCTGCCGATGCGCGTCAGCCCAAAGCCGCAAAGGATCGCGAGCAGCAGCACCGGCAGCACCTCGCCTTCGGCAAAGGCGCCGAAGAACGACTGCGGCACAATGTGCAGCACGAAATCCACGAAACCCCATCGGCGCGCCCTTGCTGAACCTCGCCGCCACTGACGCGTCGAGCGTCTTCGGATCGATGTGCATGCCGGCGCCGGGCTGCAGCGCGAAGCACAGCCACGAGACCGGTGATCAGGGCGAGGATGGTCAGGACGTAGAACAAGCCCATCGCCTTGATCAGCGTCTTGCCGATCTCCTTCGAGTCGCCCAGCGAGGTGATGCCGCTGACGATGGTGCAGAAGACGATCGGCGCGATCATCATCTTCACGAGCTTGACGAAGCCGTCGCCCAGCGGCTTGAGCGACGCGCCGAAATCGGGCCAGTAGTGTCCAACGGTGATGCCGAGGGCCAGGCCAATCGAGGACCTGGATGTAGAGATGCTTCAACAGCTTGGCGGGGTGCATGGAATGCCTCCTGGGGTGGGCCCTGCGGCGCGCCGGTCTCGTGCCGGCTTTGCCGTGGGCGAAGGGATGTTTGTCGGGACTCAGCGCAGCGTGGCCAGCACGCGGTCGACCATCACGCCGGACTGGCCGAGGTAGTTGGCCGGGTCGCACAGCCTCGCCAGCGCCGCCCGGTCGAGATGCGCGCTGATCTCGCGGGTGCTCCGCCAGCAGGTCGAGCAGCGGACGCTGCTGCTTCACCGCTTCGCGGCAGATGTCGTAGACCAGGTCGTGCGCGTATTCGCGGCCGATGTAGCGGGCCCAGGCCCATCATCACCGCCTCGCTCATCACCAGGCCGTGGGTGAGGTCGATGTTGCGGCGCATCGCCTGCGGCATCGACCTCGAGACCCTCGAGCACGAAGCGCGACTGCTTCAGCGCGCCGGCCATCAGGCAGAAGGCCTCGGGCAGCACGATCCACTCGATCTCCCACGGGCCCGGTGCGAGCGCTCGTGGTCGGCGACCATCGCGTCCATCAGCGCGGCGGCATGCTGGCGCACCACCGAGATCGCGGCGTGGATGTAGCAGCTGCGAGATCGGGTTGCGCTTCTGCGGCATCGTGCTGCTGCGAGCCGCGGCCATGGGCGAAGGGCTCGTAGACCTCGCCGACCTCGGTCTGCATCATCAGCTTGACGTCCATCGCTGAGCTTGCCGAGCGTGCCGCCGACCAGGCCGAGGAAGGCGCCGACCTCGGCGATGTTGTCGCGGATCGTGTGCCAGGCGATCACCGGCTGGCCCAGGCCGAGCTCGGCGCACAGCGCCGGCCTGCGTCTCCATCGCGCCGGTCTCGCAGCGAGGCGAGCGTGCCCGCCGCGCCGGCGAACTCGCCGACCAGCACGCGCGGCGCGCAGCTGCGCGAGCCGCTCGCGGTGGCGTTCGATCGGCCGACAGCAGGCCGGCCATCTTGTAGCCGAAGGTCACCGGAATCGCCTGCTGCAGGTTGCTGCGGCCGATCATCGGCGTGTCGCGGTGCGTCTTCGCGAGCTTGGCCATGCGCCGCCGAGATCGCCGCCAGCTCGCGCGTCGACGATCGCCGAGCGCCTCGCGGATCTGCAGCACCGTCGCGGTGTCGGTGATGTCCTGCGTGGTCGCGCCCCAGTGGCAGTATTCGCCGAGCTTGTCGCGGCACAGCGCGTTGAGCTGCGAGACGACGCCGAGGATCGGGTAGCCGATGCGCTCGGTCTGCTGGCGCAGCTTGGCCATGTCGATCTGGTCGAGCCGGCAGTGGCTGACGATCTCGTCGGCCGCCTCCTGCGGGATCAGGCCGAGGCGGCCCTGGACGCGGGCCAGCGCGGCTTCGATGTCGAGGTACTTCTGCGGTGCGGTTCTCGTCGGACCAGACCTGGCGCATCGCGTCGCTGCTGAAGATGCCCTGGAAGATGCGCGGAGTCGATGATGGTGGAGGCCATGGTGTGTTGCTCCAAGGGTTGGAAAGTGGGAGTTCAGTAACCGGCGCGCTGCAGCGTGCGCTGCGCCTGCAGGATCGACGGGGCGGTCGACCATCCGGCCGTCGAGCTGGGCGGCGCCGGGCGACGCCGCTTCGGCGGCGCAGCACGCGGCGCGCCCAGTCGAGGTCCTGCGGCGCTCGGCGCGCAGCGCGGCGTGGATCGGCCGCGACCTGCTTCGGGTGGATGCACAGCTTGGCGCCGAAGCCGTAGCGCGCGCGACCAGGCAAGGTCGGCCAGCAGGCGCGCCTCGTCGTCGAGTTGCGGCGTGACGCCGGCCACCGGCGCCGCGAGCCCGGCGACGCGCGACGCGATCGCGATCCGGCTCGCGGCGTAGGCGAGCGCGTCTGAGCTCGTCCGTGATGTCGAGGTCCAAGATCGAGGGCGTAGTCGAGCGTGCCGAAGGCGAGCCGCACCACGCCGGCGGCGGCGGCCACGGCGTCGACTTGCGCCACGCCGCGCGCGCTTTCGACCAGCGCCAGCACGCTCGCCTGCGGCACGGCGGCACGGACCGCGCCAACTTCCTCGGCTGCCTCCGCCTTGGGCAGCATCACCGCGGCCAGGCCGGCATCGCGCGAGCAGGCGCAGGTCGTCGGCGAACCACGGCGAAGCAGCGTCGTTGATGCGCACGACGACGCGCGCGCGCTCGGCCGGGCCGGCCGTGGCCGCACCAGTCGCGCGATCGCGTCGCGCGCGCCGCGTCCTTGCCGTCGGCGGCCACCGCGTCCTCCAGGTCGAGCACGACCGCGTCGGCGCCGCTCGCCAGCGCCTTGTCGAAGCGCTCGGGCCGATTGCCCGGCACGAACAGGTAGGTGCGCGGGCAGCTCATCGGCGAGTCCGAGCGCGTCATCAGATGGCCTCCGCGGCGCGCAGCGCGGCGATCGCCGGCCGCATCGATAGCCGAGCTCGGCGAGGATCGCGTCGGTGTGCTCGCCGAGCGCCGGCACCGGGTCCATGCGCGGCGCCCTCGTCCCAGGTGCCGGGCGGCAGCAGCGCCGGCAGCGGGCCCGCCGGCGAGCCGACCTCGCGCCAGCGGTCGCGCGCCTTCAGCTGCGGATGCGCCCAGACCTCGTGCATCGTGTTGACCCGCGCATTGGCGATCTGCGCCGCTTCGAGCCGCTCGACGACCTGCGGCGCGTCAGCGGCGCGAACGCCTCGACGATGATCGCGCGCAGCGCGTCGCGCTCGGCGCTGCGCTTCGCGTTGCCGGTGAAGCGCGGGTCCGTCGCGAGCGCGGGCTGCAGCAGCACCTTGTCGCAGAAGTTGACCCACTCGCGCTCGTTCTGCAGGCCCAGCATCACCATCTCGCCGTCGCCGGTCGGGGAACGGCCCGTAGGGGTAGATCGTCGCGTGGCCGCGCCGGTGCGCGGCGGCGGCGGCGCGCCGTCGAAGGCGTAGTACAGCGGATAGCTCATCCACTCGACCAGCGACTCGAGCATCGAGATGTCGATGTGCTGCCCGCGGCCGGTCTGCGCGCGCTGCAGCAGCGCGGCGAGGATGTTGGTGTAGGCGTACATGCCGGCGGCGATGTCGGCGATCGACGGGCCGGCCTTGCACGGCTCGTCGGCCGTGCCGGTGACCGACACGAAGCCCGCCTCGCTCTGGATCAGCAGGTCGTAGGCCTTCTTGTCGCGGTACGGGCCGTCGGCGCCATAGCCGGAGATGTCGCAGACGATGATGCGCCGGCTTCGTCGCCGCCAGCGCCTCGTAGCCCAGGCCCAGCCGCGCCGCCGCGCCCGGCGCCAGGTTCTGCACCACGACGTCGGCCTTCTCGAGGACCAGTCGCTCGAGCACCTTCGCGGCCTCGGGGTGCTTGACGTCGAGCGTCAGGCTCTCCTTGGAGCGGTTGGTCCAGACGAAGTGCGAGGCCAGGCCGCGCACGCGCTGCGTCGTAGCCGCGCGCGAAGTCGCCGACGCCGGGGCGCTCGATCTTGATGACGCGCGCGCCGAGGTCGGCGAGCTGGCGCGTCGCGAACGGCGCCGCGATCGCGTGTTCGAGCGTGACGACGGTGAGTGCCCTTGAGCGGTTGCATGGCGGCTCCTGTCGCGTGTTCAGCGCAGCGTGGCGGTGGCGTCCATCGTCAGCCAGCCTTCGTGGTCCTGCGCCCACAGGCGTGACGGTCTTGCCGTCGTCCTGCAGGCGCCGTTGACGCGGAACGGGTGGAGGTCGAAGGTCGGCCGCACCGCCTTGAAGCGGAAGCGTCGCCACGTCGGCGTCGGGCAGCTGGCGGCGCAGCAGGTCCATCAGCAGCGTGGCGATCAGCGGGCCGTGCACGATCAGGCCCGGATAGCCCTCGACCTCGGTCACGTAGCGTGCGGTCGTAGTGGATGCGGTGGCCGTTGAAGGTCAGCGCCGAGTAGCGGAACAGCAGCACGTCGTCGGGCACGATCTCGCGCTGCCAGGCGGCGCCGGTCGGCGCGGCCTGCGGCGGCGGCGTCGACGTCGCCGGGCTCGCTGCGCCTCGCGGTAGACGATGTCGTGGAACTCGACCAGCGCCGGGTCCGCCGCGCCGTTGCAGCGCACCTCGTGCCGCACCTTGACGAACACGAGCTTGCCGGTGCGGCCGTCCTTGGTCGTGACGTCGTCGATCGTCGACGTGCGCGTCGACCGCGTCGCCGACGCGCAGCGGCGAGCGGAACTCGAACTGGCTGCCCGCCCACATGCGCCGCGGCAGCGGCACCGGCGGCAGGAAGCCGCCGCGCTTGGCGTGGCCGTCGGCGCCGATCTCCGATCTGCCGGTGCAGCGGCAGGAAGTACAGCCAGTGCCACAGCGGCGGCAGCGGCGTGCCGCGGGTCACCGGCACCGCCGCGTGGTCCAGCGTCGCGGTCAGCGCCCGCACCGGCGCCGGCGCAAAAGTGTCGCGCAATGTCTCGCTGCGGCCGATCCACGTTCTCAGGTCGATGTCTTGTGTGTGCACCAGGGTCTCCGTCGTCTGGCTGCGCGGTGGCAGCACCATGGAGACGGAGTCTGAGACGCCGCTGCGGCGCCGTGAAGTGCAATATTTCTATGAATTGATGCGCCACGCGCATCAAATAGTCGCCACGCGTGCTGACCCGCCACGCGGTACGCCCGCAGAAGATAGTGCTGGCCCCGATGGACGGCCGGACCCACCGCTCACGACTAAACTACTGAGTGCTCAGCGGAGGAGTCCTGCACACCCAAACTCCAGAGCTTTGCAACTCATGCGCGAGTAGTTGTTGCGTAGGCTCACTCACTACTTGTACGACCGCTTTCAAGAAGGTTGGAAGCCGGCGACGACCAACTGTTCATGGCCGATAGGGTCATTTTGCAAGCATCGGGCGGATGACCGCTATTGCGACGTCGCTGCCACTGGTGGCGTCAACCCGAACGTCAACTCCGGTCGATCTCGGTCGGCCGGAAACGGCCACTAGACATCGCCCCCTGTCGCTGAGCGCGAGGATCACAGGTCCGCCCCGCATCCGTCGACCGCAGACAAGCGCTTATTCTAAGCGTGCTGATGCTTGCGATTCCTGCGCCGCGGGTTCGGTAATATTGCGAAGCCGAATTAATCCTTCCGAGGGGAAAACTCGGCAAACCAACCGAAAATATTACCGGGCGTTTTGGTCAAGATCGTTGCCTGGCGGGGCTTTCCGGGCGATGACCGGACGGACTGTTAATCCGCAGGTCCCAGGTTCGAGCCCTGGTCGGGGAGCCAATCTATATGCGGGTTTCGGCGATTTTCGTGCCCGCGTTTCGTTCCGCAAAACTGCCCGCGTTCCGCAATTCTGTGGATTGTTTGTCCTGATAGGGCCGCGTTCGACCCCGTTGCAACCCTTCGCGCGACGGAGAAGCGGTCGTTCCCGACTTCTCTGAACGGCCATGAGCCGTCACTCGCCGGTGGTCCTCAATTCCCGCAGTAAGCGTACGATGTTTCGGATCCTCCCTTGTCGACGAGATAGTCAGTGATCACGCGCCGCGCTTTCTTGCTTGCGAGCGGCATCGGTCTCATCTTCGCGCATCGACTTGGTCGCGGACAATCCACTGCGACCATCCGTCGCGTGGGTGTGCTGTTCCTGCCATCGGAAACCGCGACCGCCCAAGTACGCGCGGCGTTCACGCAGGGAATGCTCGATCTGGGCTGGGTGCGAGGGAAGAACGTTGAGTATCGATTCCTTTACGCCGATGGCTACGTGGATCGCTTGGGTGCTCTGACCAGCGAACTGGTCGGACAGGGGGTCGAGGTAATCGTGACTCCAAGCCCCCCAGCCACGCGGGCGGCACAGCGGGCCACGAAAACGATACCCATCGTCATGGCAAGCGTTCCGAACGCTGTAGGAGACGGCTTTGTTACCAGTCTGGCCAGACCCGGAGGCAACATCACTGGCATCACCAACGAGCAGGAGGAGTTGATTGGCAAAGTCATCGAGATCTTGCACGCGGTCGCGCCCCATGCCACGCGTATCGCCATCCTGTTGAACGAAACCGCTCCGTCGCATGGTTTGGTTTGGGCCCGCGCCCAGAGCGCTTGTGCGGCACTGGATCTTGTTGCGCTACGGGTAGTCGCAAGTGCTCCCGAGCAACTAGGCGCTGCCGTCGATCAAATTGTTCGCCAACAAGCGCAGGCCGTCGTAGTAGTCCGGGACGGCATGTACTTCAACGAACGCGCGAAGCTGCAACCGCTGATGGAGGCCACCCACTTGCCAGTCGCTTACGGATTTCGCGAACATGTGGTCGCAGGTGGTTTGCTCAGCTACTCAGCCGACCTGGCCGCGAATCTCCGGGATGCGGCGAAGTATGTGGATAAGATTTTGCGGGGTGCGAAGCCCGCGGATCTTCCTGTCGAGCAGCCGACCAAGTTCGAGCTAGTGATCAATCTGAAAACGGCGAAAACCCTCGGGCTCGCGGTTCCGCAGTCGGTGTTGCTACGCGCGGACGAGGTGATCCAATGAACGTGGGTGAACGACCGCTTGCAAGGACAGGCTGCGACCGCATAGGGTCGATAGCGCCGCTGACCGGCTGCTTTCCGCGATGGTGGTCGTAGGACGGCAGTTGGCAAGATCTCGGCCGGTCAGGGGCAACGGCGATCTGACACGGGCTGCCGATCAATCCGAGTTACGCCAGATTATTTGGTCGGCGTAACCTTCTCGCCGGCCCTGGCGCGCAGGTAAATCTCGGTCGTTTTGACACTCTTGTGACCGAGCTGCTGCTGCGCTTCGCGCATGTCGGTGGCATCGGCCTTGTCGGTGCCCGCCTTGGCGCGTAGATCGCGAAACTGAAAACGCCCGACCTCGGCTGCAGCTTCGGTCTCGCCGGCGTCTTCCAGCGCCTTGGCGGCCCTTTTGCGGGCTTCCTCGAAGCGATTGTCCAGCGCTGAGTAGGAAAGCGGCTGTCCGGTTTCGTTACGGATCAGCGCCAAGCTCGTCACCTTGTACGTGCGGCCCTGAATGCGGTCGATCAACGCGGCGAGCTCGCCCGCGATCGCCATGCGTAACTTCTTGCGCGTCTTTCCTTGGGTGAGCCATAGGAAGCCGTCGCGAATATCAGGCAGCCGCATCTTGAGCACGTCAGCGGGGCGCTGCCCGGTGAGGTATGCCAAGTCCATCGAATCGCGTGTCGGCCAGTCTGCGGCGTCCCACACGGCCTTGTAAGTCACATCCTCGATGTATGCATCCCGACCGCGCTCGGTGAACCCCTTCACGCCCGCGGATGGATTCGGCGCTGCGGTGTAGCCCCATTCACGCGCCTTGTTGAAGATGTGGGAGAAGAGCGCCTTCTCGCGATTGGCACGCACCGGCGCACCCTTGCGCCAGTCCATGAACTGGCGGACATGCTGGGGCGTAATTTCCTCGATCGGCGCCGGGGGTGCATCAAAGAACTTGTAGAGCTGCGCAAGCTCCGTCATGTTGTCGCGCTGCGTGCGCGGCGCTTTGGTGGGCAGCACCTCGCGAAGGTAGCGTTCGGCGACGTAGCGGAACGTTACGATCTCCGCATGTCGCGGCCGCGCGTCAATCTCAAGCTCAGCCCACTTCTTGACCGCAAGGGCATAATCGTTGCCAAGCGGAATCTCGCGCCGCGGCTTCGCGCCGGTGTCGTAGTAGTAATACGTCCGACCACTCGGCAACGTCCGTGCCCGCAGTCGCGACGGCAGATTCAGATGCTTGGTTGGTCGGCGGCCCACGGCAAGCAAATTTACGCTCCCCGGGCGAGTTTGACCACTGAGGGAGCCCACGTGCGCGGCGACGTCCCCGCGGCGCTTCCCTCGATCGCGGCGCGCGCGACGACGGGACGGCCACAACCGTTCACGTAGAACGCAATGCTCATGCGCCGCAATTGCTCGACCTGGCGTCCCTTGCGACGGAACCCGGTCAGCAACGCAAGTTCGTCGGGATTCAGGAACATCGTTGATGCTTCCGATCGTCTCAGGCTTTGCTCACTCAGCTTGCCTTCGACCTGCACGGCGTCAACGGCCCAGGTAGACCAAATGTGCTGCAGCACATTTGGTTTATTGTGGGGCGCACGCGGTTATGCGGAGTAGCGCGTAAAGCTTGTTGATCAGAAAGGAAGGTGAGTGCCGGAACTGAGCATAATTACTGGACCGATCCGGACAGCTCTCGGCTCAGAACCGGCGCTCATGACCGCACCTCTGTCACAACGAGTGCAGCCACTCAAGCAGTGTTTTGTTCTGCGTCCATGACGGCATCTTGGGCAGTGGCGCACCGTTGGCGACCTTCTCAAGTGCCCGTCGTTTCATCTCGAGATTTGACCGGGCATAGATCTGTGTCGTCTTCACATCTACGTGCCCGAGGAAGTCGCGAATGATCTCGAGAGATACTCCGCTTTGTAGCAAATGCATGCCCTTGGTGTGACGCAGGCTGTGGGGGCTTACCGATTGTGTGAATCCGGGATGATCGCGGCGAACCTCCCGGAGGTGGTGTTGCAAGACGTAGCGCACACCTGAGCGGGTGAATCGTCCACCGTGTCGGTTCTGAAACAGTGGTTGCTCACCGTGCTCGGGACGATCCAGACCGTTCTCGCGAAGGTGATCACGCAGCAGCTGAACGGTCGCATCCATCAGCGGTACGGCTCGCATCTTTCGTCCTTTGCCCATGAGCCTCACCTGCGCAGGCGCTTCCAACCGCACATCGCCGGCGCTGAGATCGACGAGTTCCTGCACACGGGCGCCGGTGTCATAGAGCAGGCTCAACAAGACCGCGTCCCGGCGGCCGTCGCGCGATCGCAGATCGGGTTGCGCCAGGAGTCGCGCGAGATCATCCTTGCAGAGGTATCCGACATTCGGGCGTCCGTGCCGTTGCAGGGGAATCGCCAGAATCTGCTGGCATTGCAGCAGGCGCTCCGGCACTTCCGATTGCACGTAACGGAAGAATGCATGCAGCACCGCGAGGCGATGGTTCTGCGTCTGGATCGAAGCGTGTCTGTCCTTGCCGAGGTGATCGAGGAACGCCTCCACCAGAGGAGCGTCGATCTGCGCGAGAGACAAGCGTTCCAAGGCGATGCCGCGCTGGTCGCGACAGAATCGCAGCAGCAACGTGAACACGTCGCGGTAGGCCTTGATCGTGTTAGGGCTCAGATTTCGCTGCGCAGCCATGTAGTGCGTAAGGAAGTTGGTCACGTATACCGAGAAGTCGGTTGGCTTCATGACGTCACCCTCCGCGGGATGATGTCACCAAACTCGGCGTTGACACGCACCGTAATCTGCGGGAACAGTTCGGCGGTCAGATGCAGATAGTGCTGGGTTCCCGCTACCGATTGATGTCCCAGATAGGTCGCGAGTATCGGCAGCTTAGCGTCGAGGTCGGCACCCTCGCGGTACCAGCGCAGCAGGCTATGGACAGCCATCGTGTGGCGAAGATCATGCACACGCGGGCCCTTGCCGCGACCGCCATGCGCGATTCTGCAGCGACACAGCAATTCGCGGAAGATCTCGTAAACAGTTCCCTTCCACCAGGGACCGCCGTGTAACGTCGGGAAGAAGTAAGCATCGCCCGATCGAATGCCGAACTGGGCGGCAAATCTTTGCAGGCGCTGCACGAGAGCAATGGCAGGCGGGACCAGACGATCCTTGCCGAATTTGGTATCGCGCAGCGTTAGGACGCCATGGTTAAGGTCGACATCGGCTACGCGCAGGTGCAGAACCTCGTTCAGCCGGAAACCGCAGCCGTAGAGCAGGCGAAAGACCTCGGGCATGACCAGGTGGCGTAGCGGCGACTGTGCGCTTGGCGCGAGCTGATCGACGGCGTGAAGCAGTTGCTGAATCTCCGCGTGCGTCAGGATGCGTGGGGAGAATTTGCCGCTGGCCCGCGGCGACAACGATCGCTCCGGGACATAGGCGCGGTGACCCAGGCGACACAGGAACTGGGCGAACTGCCGAACCGTGGAGATACGGGCTTGGTGGGTTCCCACGCTCTCGTGGGGTCGCTTGGCAAGCCATTTCCGAACGATGGACTGCGGCAGCTCGGGCGCCGCCAGTGCTTCGTCACATAGGTAGCGATCGAAACGCGCAAGCTCGCTGACGCCAGTGTCGAATCGATACCCGCACGCCCGCTTCATCTGGACGAACTGTTCCATGAGCGAGGCAAGCGGGCATTGGAAGGGGGGCTGGAGTTTGCTAATTGCCATGGCCCACCTCCTCGGTGTTCAACGCAGCACCGCGTAGAGACTCCACGTCGGCCTTGGCGTAAATCATGGTCGACGCCGTCGTCGCGTGCCCGAGGATATCGGAGATGACGTGAAGCGGCGTCTGCTCGCGCAGCAGTTGCGTCGCTAGGGTGTGACGCAGCGAATGAAGGCCACTGTGCTGTTTGCTGCGGAAGTGAATTCCCGCCAGCTGACGCCAGCGCGAGACGATGTAATGAAGATGACTATCGTCGGAGAACGGCGTGAAAGGTGGCCGGCGCCTGAGAAACAGCTCCCGATAGCTCGTCTGCGGACGACCGAACTTGAGATACTCGATCAGCGCCTCGCCAACCTCGTCTGTCATCGGCAAGCACAGCGGGGCACGCGTCTTTGATTGTGTGATCTCGATGGCAGCCGTGTCCCACTTGAGTTCATCAAGCGTGAGCGCACGGATATCGGCCAATCGCATACCTAGCCTCGCCGCAAGCAGTAGGATTGCGTAGTCCCGCTTGCCGACAGGTGAACTGCGATCTACGACTTTGAGCAGCTTCTCCACGAGCTCGGGGTCCCACACCGATGGAATCGTTGCGTCCCGAGGTACACGAACCGGCGGCAGAGCCGGCGTAAGGTCCGTCTGCAAAATCCCTCGAAGCAGCAGAAATCGCAGGAAGGTGCGCACGACGGAAAGGGTCGTGGACGTGGCGCGAGCGCCGAGCCGCGTTCGTGAGACCACGAACGAAGTAATGTCCTCGGGCCGGATCTTGTTCAGCTGGGTCACGCCTCTTGATTCGAGAAAGCCCATGAACACGGAGAGCGTACATATCTGTGCTCGCAGGGTTGTCGGCCGCAGGTACCGACGAGTCCGCGCGTACTGCTCGTAGTCACTCAGCGTTTTCTTCATTGCCTCTGGGACGCACATTTGGCGCATATCGGTCCTGGTGCGTTCCACCCGAGCGTCGCGCCCGAAATCTGCCAGGACCCGGACCATAAAGACGACGTGACGCCGCCTTCGCTCGTTCGGCTTTGTGCGATCCGTCCTCTCAAGCCGCATCGCTGCGATGAAGCGCGCGGCAAGGTCGTCAGAGTACTTGTCCCCAAGATTCTCAGCCTGCGAGAAGGCGATGAGCTCACGCCATGCCAACCGGTATCTCCTGATCGATCTTCGACTGTATTTGAGTCGCTTCAACTCTTTCAATGCGTGCGTGACCAGTTGATCAAGCGTGAGGCTGGATGTATTTGGATGATTCGCTAATTCCATGATCGATCTCCTTTGGAAGGGCGACCACAGTGGCCGCCTCCGGAGAGATCATGAAACTTTTATGTGCAGCGCCCGGCCACGAAATCACTGACCGCAAACGCTTTCCGAACGCCACTGCACATAACTACCTACACCCCACAATACACCGCGGTAATCTGCTCTTGGCTGTGGCCCATCTCGCGACTGATGATCTCCCGCGCCTGGCGATCGATTTCCTTCTGCTGCGGCGTGAGTTGCTTTGACTTGGTGCCGCCGCGCGCCGGGCACACCCAGCCGGTCAATTCTTGATAGCGCATTTGCGCGTAGAAATGGCGATGACCGTGGAAGGCGTGAATGCCGACGCGCTCGCATTGATAACGAAAATATTTGAGATAGTCGCGGTAGGTCTTGTAGTGGGGCGCGACCAGACTCTTACCTTTGGCGATGGCCTTCGCCTGTTCGATCAGTTCTCGCTGTTCCTCAGTACGGATGGGAATTTCGCGCTCCCGTCCGCCCTTGGTCCACGAATCCTTGAGCACGAGGCGGTCGCCGCGATCCGCCCACGCAGGAACAATTTTGATTGATTCCTCGCGGCGAAGGCCAAACAGTACCTGGAAGCAGAGCGACATATGAATGAAGAGATCCGGAATTTCCTTGAGCTTGTCCATATCGAGTTCCTTTCCTTTGCTGATGTTGGAGACGTAGACCCGATCCGGGATGCCGTAGGCGGCATTGGTACGGGCGATGATGTTTTGCTTGCCTATCTTCTCGGCCCACCACCTAAGGGCCGACATCCGATTCTTGATGGTCCCAGGCGAGAGCTCGTCGGCAAGCCAGCGCTCGACCAGCTTCTCGACGTGCTTGGGCTTGAGGCTATGGGCATTCATATGCCGGAATCCCATTTCGTGGAGCTGGTCGGCGATGAGATCGAGGATGTGTTCCCGATCCGCTTGGGTGGCATAGCTGCCATCGCGGTTATGCCGGCAGAGCTGCTTCAAGTCGTAGTTCAAGTCGCGCATCGGGACCTCCGTTCAATTCCTTTCCTCAGAGCTGCCAAAATCGTTGTAGAGCGTTCGTTCTTGCTGCCGCGGTGTAATCCAATCTGGTAAGTGTTTCTGCTCGCCTGGGCGCCAATGGCAGCCGCAGGGGGAACTGCTGAGCACGGGACACCACTCCCGTTGTGCGCAGTTGTTGTGCTGCTCGCCAGCGCCGCGCGGCGCTTACTCGGCGTCGCGATGGCGTTCCTGTGGGAACTGACCAATCGCGAGAGTCATTAACCCAGGACTCAAGGAGCGCCGTTAAGGCGCGGCTGTTTGATTCCTTACGGGAATCATTCGGCGAGGAGCGTTGCGCCCCTGGCAATGCTGACGAGTCATTCACCCAAGACCCGACGGAGCGCCGTTAAGGCGCGGCTCACCGATCCGTTACGCGAATCATTCGGCGACAGGCGTTGCACCCATCGCGGTAGAAGACGTGATGGCCTTCAGAAGGCCATCACGTGGTTCGGAGCCCTCGGTCATGCGAAGGGACGCCCTTGAAAGCCGCGCCAGCCGTGGTATTCGCGCGTACGTCACTGGCGGTGACCGCCCGCCAGTGCACGACGCGCGCAACACGGCGTTGCGTACGTGCTACGGCCTCACGCCGCATCGTGTGGGCGAGCTCGATGGCTCGCGGCACACTTGCGGCGCGAAGGCCTTTGCGCGCACACCGCCGGTTGGCGGCGATCTCGGGTAGGGCTCGGATGGACGCCGGCGACGCCTGCGCTGTTCTGTAGGGCCGGCTATTCAGTGGCAACGCTCAATCGCAGCGGGTGGCGCGATGGTCCCCGTCGTATCGACGGGGACGCGCGAAGGAAGCACGCGCACGGACAGTCGCGCCGCGCTGCTACACTTGACGTTGCTGGATGTACCTGCTCCACGTCTGGCGCGGAGCGGTACGCTACGGACGCCTAGCGCCGTCCAGACCGGAGGAACGAAACAACGTTGCTCGGTCTTCTGAAGACCAGCCGTTCACGACTGGCATGAACGCCTGGCCGCGCCTTTCGGGGCGTGTGCAGGTCCCTAACGTCGACCTGCGGTACTACGTCGCCGCAAACACCGACGATTACTTTCGACCGTCCCATAGACGGCCATTGCTGCAGTGTTGTCGGCGCCTTGCGACGCCGTCTTTAGTCGCTTTCGCGACAGATCAGATCTACCGATCGCTTCAAGGGCGGGTAACGACCGCAACGCCAATGCCCGAAGCACTGGACTTCATGGGTGGCTTGACGATCAAACCCTCATGAAGGCTGTGAGCGCGATGCTCACTGATTGCAGCTTAAGTATTGCACTGCCGCCGTGCGATTTCAACATTAGCTGACGCCGAAATGGCACTCAAAACCGGGGGCTTTCGGCATTAGCCCCAAAATAATTTGACCAACCGGACAGGAATATCCGGTACTGAACAGCATGCCCCGGCGTTACAGCTTCAAGATCGTAACCATTTTGCGGGCTGTGACGATTTTCGTCTTGCCGTGCCTGCGTACCGCCAGTACCCCAGCTTTGTCGCCTGTAACCAAATAGTCGGCTTCACCAGCTTCCGCCATTGCGAACAGATAGTCATCGTGGGGATCGCGCGAGACGCTCGCCGGTGGTAACTTTTCGAGCAGCACCGAAAGGGATCGCACCGCATTAACCAGCCTTCCAGCCTGCGCCGGATGGATACGACTGCGAATCGCGGGATAGCGGGTTACGCGCGAAAGCTCTTCGAGCTGCGTATCGCTGGTGATCAAAATAAAGCCATCGTTCAGGAATGCCTCGAACAGTTGATGGGGCGGACCGTCGGAGACAATAAGAGCCGCGACGAGCACATTGGTGTCTAGGATGACTCGCATCAACTACGCGTTTGACAAACGACGCCAAGGGGACCGCGCCGATGGCGCCGCCCGCGAGGCAGTCCGGTTAAGCGAGAGGTTGGGTGTCACGGTTGTAGCAACGCGACGCCTAACGCCGCGGTTCAGCGGCGGTCCGAACCCGCAGCGCGAGGGCCGTCCGCTGGAACCGCTTGTCAGACGACCTCCAACTCCTTAAGCGTGTGTCCATTGGCATCCTTCCACGCCGTGAGTCCGTTGGCATGGCCACCGTGGATTACGGCGGCAGCAGCGCTAGGGCTCGCGAATTCTATGTCTTTGGTAAAAAGCAGCCGGTCACCCTTTTCACTCAGAACCCCATCGTCCTTGAGTCTCTGACGAAGGTTGCGTGTCCAGGGCCACTTTTCAGATGACGGGCGCTCAGATGCGACAGCCTCCGATCCTTTCTGAACTAGGAACCCATTGGCGCTCCTAAAGCCCGTTGCCTTCAGACCTTTGATTTCGCAGTACAGCAGCTTGCTGGTGGGCGCGTCACGCGTAGTGGCACCCGCCATAGGAACTAGTAAGTCGATGCCCAGTACGGGGAGCAGCTGGTTGATCTTTTCCAAGAAAACTTCCATCTCGCCGCGGTCCGATTCTGGAAGCTTGGAACCGCTACTTTGGCCGTTAGTTACGACCGCGCGCCCAGCTGACTTACCGAGCTCAAGCAACTTGCCTTCCAAATATCGAATGTGGCCCTTCGTGAGATTTTCGTCCTTGCTTACGAAGAAAGTCACTTGGTTCCAAAAATCTTTGTCGTTGTGATTCTTGATGCGATCCCGGATGCACTCTGCTTCGCCGATGTAGATGGCGGGTTTCCCTGTTTCTGGATCAGTCCCGGTTAGGAAATAAATGCCGGACTTCTCGGACTCCTCCCGAGCGAGAACGCCTTCAAACTCTGTTCGAGGCGCCGATACCGCCTTTCCAGTCCAATTCGATAGCTCAGCTATCCGCAGGCGCTTCGGATCGCCGTGCACGAGGAACAAACGAATCGTTGCTGTAGGCATGTGTCTCTGAGGTCGTCTAACGCGATTTAGCCGCCGCTCGGTTCTCCGCACGGATTTCCTTCCGTACGGCAGCAACCGCCTCATCGATCAACGCTTGTAGCTCGTCGGGCGTCAAGTCCGCGTTGCGCTGCTTCACTTCAGCCGCCGTCTGCGTCAGTATTTCCTTCTGCACCGCGCGCTCAATGAATTTTGATAGATCGCCCTTTTTCATCCCATGTTGCCCGAGATACGAGCGCAACGATCGGTCCGTTTCCGGGGATACCTTGACGGTCCAACGAATGGTGTCGTCCATGGCTAGACTCCTAAGCACATAAGCGTTTATCATACCACTGCATTGAAGTCGAGGCAAATCGAGCTATGGTGACCACCCACGCGAAAAACGCAGATGAGGGCCACGAGTCATGATCCGCGCCGGAAACCTTGTTCGCTTTACACCCGACGACATTGATCAATTCCGATCAGTTGGGCTCGACGCAACGGGCGTTAGGACGATCGGGGACTTTGGAACGGCGGTTGCAAAGTGGTGCGACATGCTGCAGGAGGTTCGCCCGGACGTGCTCGAAAAACTCGCTCGCGCAATGGCAGAGGCGCGTGGAGTCAAGCTACCCCCGAAGCTCACGGTTTACGACGGTGGATCGCAAGAAGACGGAAACTGAAATCGCAGGCGGACTGGATTGCGTTCCGCAATTTCAAAGCGAGCCGCGCCAGTAAAGGCTTTCGCGGCGCCGAATTTGCGCTAATTGCGGAACGGATTTTGACCTAAGCCTCTGAAAGAGCGGCGGACCGCGATGGACTGTCCGCAGGTCCCAGGTTCGAGCCCTGGTCGGGGAGCCACAGATCTCGATTTTCGCGATAGTATCCACTAACATCGGCTCAAACTGTACCCAAAAGCGTAGCCAGAATTCAGCAGAACGGCGTCCTCACGGCGCCGTTTTTCTTTTTGGTACAGGAGGTTAACAAATGCGACCTGCGGATTCTTGGTCCGTTGGTCTCCTGCGTCCGGACGAACGCGAAGGCACTATCGTTCGTCGGTTTCCTGGGTGCGATGCGATGGTCTTGCCCGTCAGCAATGCATCCTGGTGCACCCTGGAATTTGGTAGAATTCTTACTTGGTATTACTCGCGAGGCGGTCTATGGCGGTATCGGTCACCAGCAAGGGTCAGGTCACCATCCCGAAACGGGTTCGGGACGCCTTGGGCATTACTCCAGGTAGCAAGATCGAGTTCGACGTCGCAGGCGGCGGTGCGCGACTCAAGTTGGTTAAGCGGCATGCCGCTTCAAGCATCGAAACGGGGGCTTCGATTCTGAACTACAAAGGGCCTCGGATTCCGGTGGACCAGATTCACGGCGGGTTGGCGATGAAAAAGGCAGCGAAGCGTGCGCGCCGTTGACACGAACATCCTTGCACGCTTCTACCTCCACGACGATGCGGCGCAGGGACGTATGGCTGCAAGCGTGCTCGCGGCCGGCGACGTGTTCGTTCCCAAGACTGTGATCCTGGAACTCGAATGGGTGTTGCGGTACGTGGCGGAGCAGCCGGAAAGCAAGGTGATCGAGTGCCTGGCCCATCTGATTACGCTGCCCGGAATCACTGTCGAGGACCGCGATGAAATCGAAGCAGCGTTAAGCCACTGCCGGAAAGGAATCGACTTTGCCGATGCGCTGCATCTCGCCGCCAGCAAAGCGTGCAGCGAGCTGCTCACCTTCGATGACCGCGGATTCGCTCGCCGGGCAAGGACGCTTCGGCTCAAGCCGCCGGTCCGGATGCCAACGCGTTAATTCTGGTTGGGCACGAACAGCGGGCCTGGGGGCGTGCAACGTCGGTGCACTCGGCGAGGACCACGAATGTGGAGTGAGGAGCTAAGCTCACGTCTTGCGACGACCAATATGGACGGCGATGAATTTGTAGCGAAGCTCTCTATGGCCGGCAGCCGGCGTAACTAAGAGCCTCAGGACTACGCGGTTGCCAATGTCCTGGCTCAGGTGGCGCATCCGTGCGGTGAACGATTGAGATGACGGTAAGCATCGCAGGCACTGCATCGCCGAGATGATTGATCATTTTTATGGGAGGCTTCTCTTGAAAAAGCAGGAGAAGCAACGAGTCTTGATGGTAGCGGAACTGAAAGACGCGATTCAAGCAGGAATCAAGAGCGCTCCGGGAGTTCCGGCCGAAGAGGTGTTTGTTCGTCTGGAGCACAAGTACGCGGCGATGAAGAAGGGCAGTCACGGCTGATTCCTAGATCGGCGTTGGTCGCTTTTGCACCGCCAAAGACGGGGCGAGCTGCGAATGCGCGGAGGCGGTGAGCGATGAATGGCAACGCAAGGGCCTCGGGACTCTACCACTCTACTTATGCACCACCTCATCGATGTAGCCCGCCAGCGCGGTATCAAGCGTATGGTTTCTCCGATATGGCGGAGAACGGGGCCATGCGTGAATTGGCCGCCAGTCTCGGTTTCAATCGTGGAATCGAGGCCGGTTATCCGGCCGAAGCAATCCATACCCTTGAGTTGTAGGCGTCGGTAAGCTGATTCGCTCTTGGCAGGAGTCGCGCACACTGTCGGGTGGCGTTGTCCCGAAAGCTCAAAAATGCGCGTGGCTGGGGGTCTCGCGAGCTTAATGCTTTTGCGCTCGGCTTCCCCGCACTCAGGTCGAATCGTCGATGTCGAGGGAGCCTTGCGCCGCGCGCGCTCCGGCAGCGGTGGGCTTGCCTTTGAGTATCCACTCGAAAGCGACACCGATCAGAGCGCCCAGCGCGGGACCCGCGACGTAGATCCATGTCGTGGTCAGATCGCCGCGCGCCAGGTCGGGCGCGAAGGAACGAATCGGGTTCATCGAAGCGCCGCTGATCGGAGCCGCCCATAGACCCGCCAACGCGATGTATCCGCCCACCGCGATGGCGCCGTTAGTGCCGGTGTTGCGCGCTCCGGACGCGGTACCCAGAATCGTATTCACCAACCCGATTGTCAGCACGAGTTCCATCACGAAGCTGTCCAGCTGCTTATCCCGGTGCCGGGCACGGTCGCACCATTTGCACCGACCGGGCCGAACATCGCATGGAGCAATTGCGCCGCCCCGACACCACCGAGCAGTTGCGCAAACATGTATCCCGGCACGCGCCGCCACGGGAAATTGCGCCGTACGGCAAATGCCAGCGTGACTGCCGGGTTCAGATGCGAGCCGCTGACCGCGCCCATGAAGTAGATGATCGCCATTACCATGAGCCCCGGCGCGACCACCTGCATGCTCAGGGTGACGGCTCCGCCACTTTTCGCTGCCACCACACCGCCGCCGGCGGCCACGAGCACCAGCAGGAAGGTGCCCCAAGCCTCGCCGAACATGCGACGCCATTCGTGCGCCGGGTCCAGGAAATCGAACGATATCTGCTTTTGAATCATCCGTCCCTGTTGTTCCACGGTTCGCTGATTTGTAGCAGAAGCCTTGCTCATAAACACTCCCAGCGATTGTTGCAAGGAAGTCCGACGGACATCGATCGGCGCATACCGGGTCGGAGAAGTGAGGCAGCGCAGCCCGATTCCCTGGCTCGTCGAGGACCAATTGTCCCCGATCGCGTGATTCTCCGGCCGTACGCGACGAAGGGGCCGCACGTCCCGCTTTCGTTCGTCGCTCAGTTCACGTTCGAACGGTCGCGTGTATGGCCAGCGAGCGTCGCACCGCCCTCGTTCTCCCAGCGTTGGGTTGCACGCTCGTATGCCTTTACGTCTCGAGCGGACGCACGCTCGGTGGACCCCGCCACCCGTCCGTAAACGTAGCGCAATACCTGCCGCCCCGCTATGGCCATGCTTCCGTAGAAAAGCACCTTTATGGCCCTATTCATCTGCGTGCTGCGCCTATCACGGTGAAGTTTGAAATCTGTAGCGACTCGATTCGGCAGCGCGCACGCAGAATTGCAGGGCGACACAGGCATGGCGCCAATCGCCCGTACGGCGGCCCATGGATTGTCTAAGGCGGCCTTCGACTCCGAGAAGTCACCAGCACGCTCAAGTTCTACCTCGTGAGCTCTTTCTGGATCGCTTTCAACTCTTTCCGGCGCTCGGCGCTGGGCTTGGGGTATGCCATCTTCAGCCCCTTGAAAGTGTCGATGATGATTTGCGAAACGATCAGGCGTGCATTCTCTTTGTCGTCGGCGGGGATCGCGTACCACGGCGCATTGACCGTGCTCGTCGCACTCAGGCAATCCCCATAGACGCTCATGTACTGCTTCCAGAATTTTCTCTCCTTGATGTCATTCATGCTGAATTTCCAGTTCTTGTCCGGCTCTTTGATGCGATCGAGGAAGCGCTTGCGCTGTTCTTCGGCCGAGAGGTGGAGGAAGAACTTGATGATCACCGTTCCATTCCGGTACAGGTGATTCTCCAGGTCCACAATCGACTGATACCGCCCCTGCCAGACCGCTTGCGGGTCAATCAACGTGGGTGGCAAGAGCTCCGCACGGAGAATCTGCGGATGCACGCGAACAATCAGGACTTCTTCGTAGTAGGACCGGTTAAAGATGCCGATCTGGCCGCGTTCCGGCAGGCACTCGGTGCTGCGCCACAAGAAATCGTGCTCCAGTTCGGAAGCGCTTGGATGTTTGAAACTGAACACCTTGCAGCCTTGTGGATTGACACCGGACATCACGTGCCTGATGGCGCCGTCCTTGCCTGCGGCGTCCATCGCCTGGAATATCAGCAGCAGCGCATAGCGGTTGGACGCATAGTGAAGCTGTTGCAGCGCACTCAGTTGGTCAACGTGCTCCGCCAGCAATTGCTTGTATTTCTTCTTCGACTTGTACACCGGCTTCACCAGCGTCGGCCATTTCTTTAGATCGACGTCTTTCCCGGCCGGCACACGGAAATCTTCGGAATTGATTTTCATCCTCGTCCTTTCGGCGATCTGGGTAGCGCGTTTCGTGTCCTGTCACTTGTGCGGCGCGGGCTCGGGCTTCTCGTGCTCAGTCTCCTTTGCCTTCTCCCAGTCCTGAACCGCTCGAACCTCCTCACGCCCTAGTTGCTCATAGAGTTCATGGACGCGCTTGACTAACTGCGGCGTCGGATCGGACGGCTTCCTGGCTTGAGCCCGAGGTTCTGCGCTGGGCTCAGGCACAGGCGCAGCCGCAGGCTTGGGCTCACCCCCGGCCTTCGCATCAGGCGCACGCTCGATGTTGGCGTCAAGCTGGGGCTTGGCTTCGGTATTGGATTTGGACGCGCTCTTGACCTCGGGCTGAGGTTTGGCCTCGGCTTCGGGCTCGGATGCGGCCGATGCGTCGGGTTGAGCCTGGGCTTTGGTGTCAGGGTTATCGTCGGACTTGACATCGGACCGAGGCTTATCCCCGCTGTTGCCCTCGGGCCTGATCCCGGCTTTGACATCGGGCTTGTCCGCTTTGGCGTCAGCCTTGGACGCGGGCTCGGAATCAGGCTGAGGTTCGGCTTTGGCGTCACGTTTGGAGTCACCCTTGGCTTCGGGCTTGATCCCGGCTTTGACACCGGGCTTGTCCGCGGCTTTGACGGGATCAAGAAGCCGATACGCGAGCAATTTCACGCGGTCAGTCACGAGGAACCAGGCCAAGGCATAGCCCCAAACCAGCGCCGCCCAACCCCAACCCAGCGGCGTCATGAACAGACCATAGACTGCGATCAGCGTTGCCACCGCCTGCGTGCCGAACACAGCGATCAATAAAACTCGTGCGGGGCGTATGGACCAGAACGGTCCGCGCGTGCGCGTCAGAAAAATGGTCAGATGTCCGGCCACCGACAGCTTCAGGTACATCAGCGTCTGAATGTGCGCGTGGTCGAGGTGAAATACGCGGTCGCCAAGAAAAAACAAACCGAACGCGGCGGCGACACCGAAGACGCCCAGCACCGTGGAAACCCCGAGTACCATGCGCATGTTCCACGCCTCGGGCTGATCCTTGTAATGAACGTTGTCATAGGCAATGGACAGAATCGCGCCGTCGTTGAGCAGCGCCAGCATCACGATCATCACCGCCGTCACAGGGTAGAAATTGAAGATCAGGATCGCCAGGGTCATGAACAACAGCACGCGCAGCGTCTCCGCGATGCGGTAGATCGCATAACTGTTCATGCGCTGGAAGATCTTTCGGCTCTCCTTGATCGCGTCGATGATCACCGATAGGCCGGGCGTCATCAGCACGATGGCCGCCGCCGCGCGCGCCGCATCGGTGGCGCCCGAAACGGCGATGCCGCAATCGGCCTTCTTCAGCGCCGGCGCGTCATTCACGCCGTCGCCGGTCATGCCGACGATGTGGCCATGTTTTTGCAGAATGTCCACGATGTGGAACTTGTGCTCGGGAAAGACTTGTGCGAACCCGTCAGCCTTCTCGATGGACGCGGTCTCCGAGGCGGTCTCTTCATGTTTTGCGTCGCCGAGAATGCTTGCGTCGAGAATGTTGGTGCCCATACCCAGCTTCTTGGCGGTCTCCTGCGCGATGGCGAGCGCGTCGCCCGTCACCATCTTGACCTTCACGCCCATCGCTTCCGCGGTAGCGACTGTTTCTTTGGCATCGTCTCGTGGCGGATCGAACAGGGGCAATACGCCCTGAAATTGCCATTTTCCATCGGCGTCAGCGCGCGCCACGCCCAACGCGCGAAAGCCCCGCGTCGCAAATTCGTTGACCGCCTTGTCGACGGCGGCTTTCACCTGTGCCGCATCGGCTGCCAACGCGAGGATCACCTGCGGCGCGCCCTTGGTCACCTTGAACGACTTTCCGTCCGGACCTTCGACGGAGGCCTCGGTGCGCTTATGCACCGGATCGAACGGCTGGAAATGAACGACCTTGTAGGTCTTCAACGCCTGATCGTTTTTCAGGCCGGCCAGAACGGCCAGATCGATGGTGTCGTTATCGTCTGCGCGCGAGGCCAGCGCGGCATCGAGGATCACTTGCGCGGCCGGGATATTGTTGACGCTGAACGGGTCGCCCAACGACAGCTTGTTCTGGGTCAGGGTGCCGGTCTTGTCCGCGCACAACACATCCACGCCCGCCAATTCTTCGATCGCCACCAGCTTGCTTACGATCGCCTGTTTCTTGGCGAGGAGGCGCGCACCGACCGCCATCGTGACCGACAGCACGGTCGGCATGGCGACGGGAATCGCCGCCACGGTCAACACCAAGGCGAACTGCAGCGTCGTGAGTATCTCGTCGCCACGAAAAATCGCAACGCCGATAATCGCCGCCACCAAAACCGCCACGAGAAGGATTAGGTAGTTGCCGATCTTCAAAACCGCTTTTTGAAAATGGCTGACCGTGTGTGCTGTCTCGACCAGCAGTGCAGTCTTGCCGAAATACGTGTTCGTGCCCGTGGCATAGACCAGTGCGCCGATTTCGCCCCGGCGAACGATCGAACCGGAAAACACGGCCGCGCCGGGCTTGCGTGTGGCGGGTAATGACTCGCCAGTCAGCGTGGATTCATCCAACTCGATGGGGTCGCCGTCGAGCAGCCTCGCATCCGCCGGCACGATGTCGCCCAGGCGCAATCGAATCGCGTCACCCGGGACCAACTCGCGTGCCGGCGGGTTGATCCACTTGCCGTCGCGCTTTACGCGTGCCTTGATCGCCAGCTTGGCCTTGAGCGCGGCGATGGCGTTGCCCGCCTGGCGTTCTTCCCAGAATCCGATCACGCCGTTGGCAACCAGCAAAAGCAGGATGATGAAGAAATCGGGCCAGTGTCCGACCACACCCGAGAGAATCACCGCAATCTCGATCATCCATGGAATCGGGCCCCAGAAGTAACTAAGGAATTTCAGGATCGGATTGGTTTTCTTTTCCTCGATCTCGTTGGGACCGTATTTAGCCAGCCTTTTTTGCGCCTCGGCTTGCGTGAGGCCGTCCGGCGACGAGTCTAATTTTTTCTCGACCTCCGCTAGCGGCAGGGTTTTCAGATCGTCCTTCGCATCGGGTTTCGATCCGGGCTTCGAGCTCGGCTTCGTATCGGGCTTCGATTCGGAAGCCTTAGGCGGGTCAGTATCGGGTTTCATAATGGGTGCTCCTTCTGTCCGTGCTATCCCACAAGTTCCGTGAGCTGCGGGATATCTTTCAAATGTGCAAATTCCCGTTAATGGCGAACGAGCGCCAAAGTGTGCTGCGCAATCATAAGTTCCTCGTCAGTGGGAATGACCCACACCGACACGCTGCTGTCCGCAGCAGAAATGCGCGGGCCGCCGGTCTCATTTGCCCACTCGTCCAGCTTCACGCCTAGCCACGCGAGCTTGCGGCACAGCGCCGCGCGCACTCCGGCGGAATGCTCGCCAATGCCGGCGGTGAAGACAAATGCATCTAGGCCGCCAAGGACGGCAGCGTAGGCGCCGGTGAACTTGGTCATGGCGTAGACGAAATACTCCACCGCCGCAACCGCTCGCGAGTCCGTGCTCTCCTGCAAAACCCGCATGTCACCACTCGTTCCGGATAGACCGAGCAAGCCCGCGCGCTCGTACAGCATCTTCTCCAGCGAGGCGTCGTCGAACAGCTTGCGGCGCAGTAGGTAAAACAGCGCCCGGGGGCACGTCGCCCGAGCGCGTCGCCATCGGAAGGCCGGATACACCGGCAAAGCCCATCGTGGTCTCGACGCTGTGCCCGTCCAGCATGGCGCACATGCTGGCCCCACCGCCAAGATGCGCGGCGATTACCCGCCGCGCCTGCGGCGCGAACTTCGGCACCTGGCGACTGATGTACTCATAGGAGATGCCGTGGTAGCCCCAGTGGCGTACGCCGGCGTCGCGCACGTCCTCGGGGAGGGCGTAGATCTGCGCTATTTCGGGCATCGTCCGATGGAACGACGTGTCGAAGCAAGCGACCTGCGGCAGGCCCGGGAATGCCTCGGCGAGCGCTCGCGCGCCGCGCACGTTGAAGCTCTGGTGGGACGGCTCCATCGCCGCCAGCGAGTCGAGGTAGTCCAGCACGTCGCCCTCGATCAGGACGGGCGCTTCAAGACGAGCGCCGCCGAGCACCACGCGGTGACCGGCGGCCGCGACCTTCATGCCGGCGACGTTAGCCTCCAGCCAGGTGATGACGAAGTACAGCGCGGTCTTGTGGTCGATCGCATGACCTTTGCCCCATTCATGCGCATACAACGACTTGCCGGCCGGATTCGTGGCGACAAAATGCGGATCGTCCTGCATGCCGTCGATCTGGCCGCGGCAGAGGAGGGGGAGCGGCCCGGCCGGGTCCACCGAATAGGCACCGAACTTGAGGCTGGTGGAGCCTGCGTTGACGACGATGATGGCGTCGGTCACGGCCGCTCACTCTGTTGCTTCAGGCAGAATCCCGGCGGGATCGCGCGCCAGCGCGTCGGCATACAGCGCGGTAGCGGCGGCCGAGACGCGCCGCGCGTCCGCGGTATCGGCTCGGCTGGTCAGCACCACCGGCAACTGCGCGCCAACCACCAGTCCCGCGGTCTGGGCGTGGGCCATGAAGGCGAGATCCTTGTAGATCATGTTGCCGGCATCGATATGCGGCACGATAAGCACGTCTGCGGCACCGGCCACCGGCAGCGCCATCGGCCGAGAGGTGATCTCGACGATCGCTGCAAGTTGGTTACGGGTCATTGGAGTTTGGTACGCAGCAGCCCGGAACGTCCGTGCGCTATCGCACACAAAGCTGCCAATGTGCCGATGTGAGCAACCGCGCATCGCACTAAAGGGATCTCGAACGTCGCTGTCTTGTCCGGGCATTTTTCGCGTCTGACCTCCCCGGATCATGCCGATATTTTCGCTCCCACTTGCGCCATCGCCGCAAGCGCCAACGCCGTGGCGAAACTGATTACTACCGGGCCGGCAATACTGCGGACGGGGCTGTTGGCAGGGGTACCCCATCCATAGCTGCTCGACTGTTCGCATCAGAAGGTGCGGCCTCTGCGCCCCTGCTGCCTTCGGTTGGGCGAGCGTTCGATGTGGACGCTGAATCTTCCGCGCTTGTCGTCGTTGTGTGCTGGTGTGGTAGGAACGACATGACGATTCCAAAGCAAAGCCACACGAGCCAGTAATTAGTTCGCTGCTCATGACCTCCGGTGGTTGTTGCCATCTTCGCGGTCGTCACGGCGCGAGCCTTTGGCAGAAGCGCCACCAATCGGGCAGCAAGAGTCTCTGTTTCTGGCGAGCTCTGTGGATGGCCGGGGAAAAGATTGAGTGTCGAGATGAGGGACCTTTCAGCGTCCGACGTGGACAATGTCGCCAGACGGGCGGCCTCCTCCCAAGGATCGACGTCCATGCGCGCCAGCGCGGAAAGAACGCTTAGCCGCATTGCTCCCGACTCATCGACGATCGGTGCGAACAGAAACGCATCGTATGCGGAAGTGACGTTCAACGCCGGACGTGGATCAGCCATCACGGAGACGCCTGGTGCGTGCTCAGACAAGTGGCGCAGCGGCTTCAGGTGTCGCTTCGCGCGCCCAATAGCCGCGACGCCCGTAATGCTTGTGGATCTCAACCTCCTGCTGGCGACCCAGCGTGACCGCGGGGTCGTACGGCGGAGCGTCTTTTACTGCCTGCTGGGTCAAACTGACGGAGACCATGGCATCGCGATAGCTCACGTTCTCGATCCATTGGGGTGCGATCAATACCTGGTGGCCGAGCCACCAGTTGCCGGTGTCCACGACGACATACCGAATGGCCCAGGTTTGCTCGTCGACGAGCAGCCCCTGGACGTGACCGATGTCTCCATCCGCGGCCTGAACGTGGTAAATCATCACTGCGTTGCAGTCGCGCAAGTGCGGGTCCTCAGTCTGGTGCTGCGCCGGATGCGCACGGGCGGAAGTCTTCAGCGCTTCCACGCGCAGGGCGTGTGGCGCCGCTACAAATCCGTCGTAACTGGGCATCAGCATGGTCGGGTACGTTCCCCCACCCCAGAGCCCGGCACCTCCCCAGTAGTATGGATAGCCGTAATACCCGTTGAATCGGATTTCGTGCTGTCGAGAAACCGGCTTCTCGGTGTCGATGTCGGGACTATTCTTCACTTGCTCTTTCGTGATCGAGACCGGCAATACCTTCTCTTCCCAGCTCGGGCGGCCGAATGCGATGGGCGAAATCAACACCAATTTTCTGCTCGATAACCAGGTGCCCGTATCGACCACGAGATAGCGTATGACCCACGTTTCGTCATCGAAATTAGATATCACGAGTCGCGGTAAGCAAAGCCTCACACGCTTGCTGTTGGCCGCGCTGGGCAAGAATGTTGGCGGAGGCAATGAGCGTCCGCACCTCGTAGCCCGGCCGCGCGCGCCAGTAGCCGGACGCCTCCGGGGTGCCGCTGGTTCCGGCGGGGGTCGCCGTTCCTTGTTCGCTGTAGCCGTAACCGAACATCGGATAGCCATAGCCGTAGCCGGTTCCGTGCAGCCAGTAGCCATCTTTCTGCAACTGGGTGTCTAAGGCGCGCAAGTCGCTCAGGCATTTCTGCGCGGGCTTCATCCTGGCGGCGGCGCTCGTGTCGTCAGGCGCGTTGCCCAATGGTGACGGTGCCGCGAGCAGCGGAGCGGCGAAGCCTAAGCAGAAGCACGCTGTGAGTGAAGCGGCAAGGGCTGAGGGTTTCATGGCTCTCGTTTCATTGATGCGTTTCATGAGGTTGTCTCCTTGTTGCGTTTGACGGACAACGTGCGTCTTTATTGCACAATCGAGCGTCACTGCCGCGGTGTGACATCGGTCAGGTATCAACGCTGGATTTCCGCATCATCGAAGCTGCCGGGTGACAGCCATTTGCTGACACGGACTCAATGGCCGGCCAATGCGGTCTCACGCTTCTTCTCGGCCGCCCAATAGCCGGGACGCCCGTAATGTTGGTAGAGGCCGACTTCGAGCGTTCGATCCAACTGCGCTGCCGGGTCGTAGGGCGGAGCGTCTTTCACGGCTTGCCGTGTCAAGCTGACAGACACCGTGGCGTCGTGCCAACTCACGTTCTCGATCCACTGCGGCGCGATCAGAACCTGGTGTCCCATCCACCAATTGCTTGTGTTGACGATGATGTAGCGAATGGCCCAGGTTTCCTCATCGACGATCAATCCGTCAACGTGGCCGATGTCACCGTCGGTCGCCTCGATGTGATACGTCATGACGGCTTTGCAACTGCGCAGGTGGGGATCGTCATTCTGGTGTCGTGCCGCTTCAGCGCGCGCGAAAGACTTCTCGGCCTCTGACTGCGCGGAATGCGGTGTCGCGACGAAGCCGCCGTAGGCGGGAACCATCATGTTCGGGTAGGCTCCGCCGCCCCAGAGCCCGGCACCGCCCCAATAGTAGGGATAGCCGTAGTAGCCGAGGTAGCGTATTTCGTGCTGTCGCGAGACCGGCTTCTCGGTGTCGATATCGGGGCTGTTTTTCACCTGTCCTTTGGTGATGGAGACCGGCAGGACCTTTGCCGTCCAGTCGGGCTGGCCGATCGCCATCGGCGTGATCAGCACCTTCCGGCTCGAAAGCCAACTGCCGGTGTCGACAACGAGGTAGCGGATGACCCACGCTTGGTCATCGAAGTAGAAATCCGTGACGTGGCCAATATCGCCGTCGGTCGCCCGAATGGCGTAGTCCTGCAGATCGTTCATGGTGCGTAACATGGCTATTTCTCCTTCGAGAGCGTCGAACCACCGGCATCCGACGGATTGAAGAGTGGGATGTGGTCAATCTCTGCAACGCCTCGACCGTGAACTCCGACACTGCTTGAGATCACCGAGGGAGGAATTCAAAACGACTCGCGGTAGCGATAGTCAGGCATTCTTGGCGCCGACGGTGGAGGGTAGTTACGCCATCAGCACCTGTAATTCGGCCCGGCCGAACCCTAGGCGTCACGTTTGAGGCATCTTCACCGTGCACATGACCAAGGATGGCCGTTTCCGCAAATTCAGTCTGTGCGGTGTCGCACATGTCCGTCCGGCTGGAGCGACGACGGCAGGACCGCTAGGGCGCAATGCTTTCCTTGCCGTCATTGTCATGATCCATCGGCGGCGGGAGGCGGCACGCCCGGCCGCCGAACAGCAAGAGAATTCGGAGTGACGGGTCGGCGGCTTGCCGCCGTCGCGTGCCCGCGCCCTGCCACAATCGAGCAGCGGTCGGCCCCGGTTCGCGAGCCTGACTCGCGCTAGATTGTCGCTGCGCGACTTCGCGAGGTGCTTCGGATCGATGGCGCAAGAGCGCGCGGGTAGGCGCTATGCGGGCACGAGCCATGTTCAGCCTTCTACTTTGTGTTCGCGCGCACGCCGCACTTATCGCTTGCGTGCTGACCGCCTGCCTCGAACGCCAAGGCGTGAAGCTCGCCGACTACGAGCAGTGGCGGATTGCCCTTGACGAGGGCGAACGAGCCTCGGCGTCTACGATCAAGCGGATTCGTCAGCTCGAGCGCGAGCTCGCTCGCAAGGAGAAGATTCGATCTCAATACTTGCGGAGGACAGCGCCTCGACCAGCTCGAGGGCGACTTGCGTTCCACGGTCGAACGTGTCGCTGACTCGCTTGGCGCGTATTTCGGCGAACTCCAGGACCGGATGGAAACGCGAATAGGCGACGGAAGAGCACAACGTAGATTGGCCTGGTCTTGGTCAGCACCGCCCCTGACGATGCAAGGCGTTAGATCGTGCAGCCAGGCAGCCCGAGAAGCGTGGCGGATACCGGCTCGGTCGAACAGTTGGGTGGGTGAACGTAGGCACCAGCTTCCATAAGTCTGCCTTAAGTATTGCGGCCTAGCGTCAATGCTAGTTACTTGCAATCCCAGCGCCGGCGCAAGTGCTAAGGGCAACTGATGAATGCTCCGCCGCAGAACACCAAGCCACTGCGCCGTAGCCGCGGAGTTGGAGCGCTAACCTGTCATGGAGTCAATGTCATGAACGTACGAGCGGCAATCGCACCGGAAGGCTTGGCGGCAGAGATGAACCACCTAGCCTTCAGAAATCTGCGCCAGCATCTGCAAGCCAAGATCATCGGCCAGGAGCATTTGGTCGAGAGCATGTTGATCGCCTTGCTTGCGGACGGACACTTGCTGGTGGAAGGCGCACCAGGTCTCGCCAAAACGACCGCGATCAAGGAAATGGCCGCTGCGCTGCAAGGCGATTTCCGACGGCTTCAGTTCACGCCCGACCTGCTGCCTGGCGACCTCACCGGTACCGACGTCTATCGGCCGGAAACCGGTGAGTTTCACTTCCAGGCGGGACCGCTGTTTCACAATCTGATCCTCGCCGACGAGATCAATCGCGCGCCGGCGAAGGTGCAATCCGCGTTGCTGGAGGGGATGGGCGAACACCAGATCACGGTAGGACGCCATACGTATCCGCTGCCGCGGCCGTTCATGGTCATGGCCACGCAGAACCCTATCGAGCATGAAGGCACTTATCCACTGCCCGAGGCGCAGCTCGACCGTTTCCTGCTCTACGTTCGCATCGGTTATCCGGATGCGAAGGCGGAACACGACATTCTGAAACTGGCTCGTCAACAGGCGAAGCAGGCGCTCGGCGCATTGTCCGCACCTCCCTTGCAGGTCACCAAAGAGCAGATTTTCGCAGCACGCAACGAAGTGCTGGCGATGCACATGGGAGCAGCGGTGGAGGAATATGTCGTGCAGCTGGTGCTGGCCAGCCGCGAGCCTTCCAGATACAGCGAGGCGCTGGCGCGGCGCATCAACTTCGGCGCCAGCCCGCGTGCGACCATCGCCCTTGACCGTTGCGCGCGTGCCCGGGCGTGGCTGCAGGGCAAGGATTACGTGTCGCCGGACGACGTCCAGGCGGTGGCCTACGACATCCTGCGCCATCGCATCCTCGTTTCCTTCGAGGCGGAAGCGGAAGGGATTACGCCCGACGGCATCATCGGCGAGCTGCTGCGACTGGTTCCGGTTGCCTGAGATGGTTGCGCTGCGTGGCTTGCTCAAGGCCGGGGTCGGCGGAGCGACCGCCTCGGAATTGCCGATGTCGGACACTGTGCTCAATGCGGCGACGCATGTCACTGTGGCGGACTTGATCGGATTGCAACGATATGCCGGCAAGATCGACCTCATGCACGCGCGTTCGGCGCGGGCGAGGCTTGCCGGCAATCACTTGTCGCGATTTCGCGGCCGCGGCATGGACTACCAGGAATCGCGCGCCTATCAGGCCGGCGACGATGTTCGCAGCATGGACTGGCGCGTCACCGCTCGGACCGGCAAGCCGCATGTCAAGGTCTATCAGGAGGAACGCGAACGACCAGTCGTCTTGTTCCTCGATCTCAATCCCGGGATGTTCTTCGGCAGCCGCGGGATGCTGAAGTCGGTCGCTGCCGCACGTGCCGCCGCCCTCATCGCATGGGCGGCTGCGGCGCACGGCGATCGCATCGGCGCCTTGCTGTTCAACGGCGGATATTGCGATCTGCAGCCGCGCGGCGGAAAGCACGGCGTGCTGCGGCTGATCCGCCAGGTGGTCGAGCACACCGACCCGCGCACCGGCGTCAACGCGCCAAACCTACTCCGGCGGACTCAATGCGGCACTGAGCCGGCTGCGCCGCGTCAGCTCGTCCGGGAAGCCTGATCGTTCTGCTCGGAGACTATTACGGCATCGACGACGATAGCGGAAAGCACCTGCTGCATCTGCGGCAGCACAGCGACGTCGCAGCGATTCAGATCGTCGATCCGTTGGAAGAGGCGCCGCCAGCCGCCGGCGCGTTATGGCGTCGAGGCGAGCGGCGCGCTGGGCATCCTCGATGTCCGTTCGACGACCGCGCGACAGGCGTACGAGGATTATTTCCGTCGCCATCATCAGACGGTCGCAGCGATCATGCGCGCCTGCGCGATTCCGCTGCTGCGTCTTTCCACCGGCGACGACGTCGCCGCCGCGCTGCGAAGGCATTTTGCGGCCGATGTCGCGCGCCCGCGCACCGAAAGACTCGCGGCATGAACCCGAATCCGCAGCAGGTTCTTCAACTGCGCGACATTCACCTGCCGGGAGAGCCCGCATTCTGGCCGCCGGCGCCGGGCTGGTGGCTGGTCGCGGCCCTCACGATTGCGTTGCTGGCATGGATGACCGTCATCGCCTTGCGCCGATATCGCATCCATCGTCAACGCCGGCGCGTCCTTGCCGCACTTGCCGGCCTGGAACAGGAACTTGCGAACGAACGCACTCCGGATGCGCTGGCGCGAATGTCCGTGCTGCTGCGCCGGCTCGCGCTGATGCGGTTTCCCGCGCGAGCGTGTTGCCGCGTTGACCGGTAATGCGTGGCTGCGCTTTCTCGATGAATCCGGGGGCAACGGTCGTTTCGCCGAAGGTCCGGGTCGAGTGCTCGGCACGGGCCCTTATCAACGATCGCTGCCATCCGATCTGGATGCCGCTGGGCTTGTCGCGCTGATCCGGGAATGGGTGACCAGGAACGCGGGAGCCTGATGTGAACATCGAACTCGCGTGGCCCTGGATGCTGGCGGCATTGCCGCTGCCACTGCTCGCGCTGCTGCTTCCTGCCGCGGCCGAGGTCGCTCCGCCGGCGCTGCGTTTCCCGTTCTTCACTGCGCTGCGCGCGACGCTCGGAAGCAGCGGCAGCCGAAGCTCTCGCGTGCGGCTTGGGCGTTGCCGCGCTCGCCTGGCTGTTGCTGGTCGTCGCCGCGGCGCGTCCGCAGCGGGTCGGTGAAACCGTGCACCTGCCGGTGAACGGCCGCAGCATCATGCTGGCAGTCGATCTGTCGGGTTCCATGCAGACCCCCGACATGCGAAGCGGCAATCGGGCGGTCACCCGGCTGGCCGCGGTCAAGGCGGTCGCGGGCGAATTCATCAAGCATCGCGCGGGCGACCGCCTGGGGCTGATTCTGTTCGGCGATGAGGCCTATCTGCAGGTCCCGCTGACCTTGGATCGCAGCACCGTGCGCACGTTGCTCGACGAGGCGCAGATCGGACTGGCTGGCCAGCAGACTGCAATCGGCGATGCCATCGGGCTCGCCATCAAGCGACTGCGCGACGAACCGATCAAGGATCGCGTGCTGATCCTGCTCACCGACGGCGCAAGCAACTCGGGCAACGTCGACCCGCTGAAGGCCGCCGATCTTGCCGCGCGCGAAGGGGTTCGCATCTACACCATCGGCGTCGGCGCCGACGAAATGGTGGTGCCAGGCCCGTTCGGGATGCCGCAGATCGTCCGCGGCGACCTCGATGAAGACGCTCTCAAGGCGATTGCGCAGAAAACGGGCGGCCGCTATTTCCGGGCCGCGGACGTTGCGACGCTGGCACAGATCTATGGATTGCTGGACAAGATCGAGCCGGTGTCCAAGGACGCGCAAAGCTGGCGACCGGTGGAGGAGCTTTACTGGTGGCCGCTTACCGGCGCGCTGCTCCTTAGCGTGCTGATCGCACTTTCGCTCAATGGGTGGCTACCGCGAGTTCGCCTCCCGGAAATTCGACATGCTTGAGCAATTTCACTTCATTCGGCCGCTGTGGCTGCTTGCCCTGATCCCGCTTGCGCTACTCGCGTGGCGCGCGTATCGGCCCGGCGGCGGCGACAACCCGTGGAGCCGGATCGTGGACGCCCGGTTGCTGCCGCTGTTGATGGCAGGGCGGACAGACAAGATAAGCCGCACTGCGTTGTGGTTGGTCGCCGCCGGCTGGATCATCGCCGTAGTGGCGCTGGCCAATCCCACGTGGGAACGCAAACCTCTGCCCGTCTACCAGACCACCGCGGCGCGAGTCGTCGTGCTGGACCTGTCGCGCACGATGAACGCGACCGACCTGAAACCGTCGCGACTGGCGCGCGCTCGATACAAGATCGAGGACGTTCTGGCGTCGAACAACGAAGGACGGACGGCACTGGTGGTATACGCCGGCGACGCCTTCACGGTGTCGCCGCTGACGCGCGATGCGAATACCATCCGCGCGCTGCTGAAAGTGCTGGAGCCGGGGATCATGCCGGCCGACGGCAACCGCGCCGATCTGGGGCTGCTCAAGGGGGAGGAATTGCTGCGTCAGGCCGGCGCGTCGAGCGGCCAGGTGTTGCTCATCGCCGATGGTGTCGACTCGGACAACGCTGCCGCAAGCGAGCGCGCCGCGGCGCGCCTGAAAAACGACGGCTACACGGTTTCCGTTCTTGGTGTAGGTACCGAAGCCGGTGCGCCGTTGACCGATGCCCAAGGCGAACTGCTGCGCGATACGACCGGCAAGATCGTCAATGCCCACCTGGACACGGCGGCGCTTCAATCACTGGCGCGCGCCGGAGGTGGAGAATATCGGTCGATCACCGACGACGGGCAAGCGTTGAATGCCCTGTTGAGCGTCGGCCAGCCTTTGCACGCGGAAGTGACAGCGCAAACAGATGCGACGACGCAGGGTTGGAAGGAGCAGGGGCCACTTCTGGCAGTCTTGCTTCTTCCGCTGGCGGCGCTGGCGTTTCGGCGCAACTGGCTGTTGGGCGTCGTCCTGCTTGTGGGAATCGCCTCGCCGCCGCAACCGGCCATGGCATCGACGTGGGACGATCTTTGGCGGCGTCCCGATCAGCAGGCGGCCAAGGCGCTCGCCGCAGGCGACTATGCAAAGGCGTCGGAGCTCGCAACCGACGCCGATCGTCGCGGCAGCGCCGAGTACAAGCGCGGAAATTATGCGAGCGCGCTGGACAATTTCGCCCAATCAAAGGGTGCCGACGCCGACTACAACCGCGGCAACGCTTTGGCCAAGCTGGGTAGGTATCAAGATGCCATTGCGGCCTACGATAAATCACTCAAGGCAAATCCGAGCGAGGACGCTCGCGTGAACAAGGCAGCGGTGGAGGCACTGCTGAAGCAACAACAGTCAGCGCAACAACAGTCAGCGCAACAACAGGCTTCCAATTCTCAGCAGGATGCGTCGCAGAAGGACAAGAGCCAGAGCAGTGGCGGCGGCCAGAATTCGTCATCGACCAAGACGCAGGGTGCATCGTCCTCGGATGGCAAAGGTGGTCAGACCGGTGCCACATCCGGTGAGGGACAGCAGCCGGAGAACGCAAAGAAGCCAGATGGCGGCGCACAGAGCGCAGCATCGTCCCGCGAGCAAGGGAAGGACAACCCGAGTCGAGACGCGAAGTCCGGCAACGCTGGTGATCAGCAATCGCCCGCCAGAGACAGCGCGAGTCGCAGCGCAGGCTCCGGCAACCACAGCGATCAGCAAGAGTCTGACCGCTCGGGCACGGCGCAGCAGAACAAACCCGGAAACCAATTTGCCGAGGCGGCGAAAAAGCTCGACGAGCAACGCGCGGGTGGCAAGGCCGATGACAACCCGACGGCAGGTGGCACGCCTGGCTCTGCGGGCCAAGCGCAACTTCCAGCGATTGCGAAGCCGCATCCAGAGGGTGGTTCCGAAGACGGTGCGCAGCCGCTCGACAGCGAAGAGCAGATGGCGGCGGAACAATGGCTGCGGCGCATTCCCGACGACCCGGGCGGCTTGCTGCGACGCAAGTTTCTCTACCAATACCGGCAACGGGGACAACAAGTCAATGCCGATGTCGAGTAATTCGCGCGAGACGACGGAGCAGCTCACGATGAAGTCGATACGCCAACTATCGTCATCCGATCTGCGGCGTCGCTGCGCGCTGCCAACAGCGATGGTCGGAATGTTCAGTGCTGGTCACCTCGGCTGCGACCTGGGCGAGCCTTGCGTGCCCGACTCGAACCGCACGACGGTGCAAGTGGGAAGCACGCTGACATTGAGCATCGAAAGCGATGGAGCGCAATCTGGCGAGCGCCCAGACGTGACCCCGTTGCGCAAGGACTTCGACGTGCTCGGTACAAGCACCAGCAGCGAAACGGCGTTCGTCAACGGGAGCCGGTCGGATCGTACGCGCTGGCTGGTGCGCCTGCAACCACGTCACACGGGGACCATCGACATCCCGCCGATCTCGGTCGGCGGCGAGCACACCGCCGCCCTCGAGCTCAAAGTCACGGAAACTTCGCCAGCGGCGGCGAATTCGGCGTCGAAGCATGTTTTCCTGGAGGCCGAGATCGCCGCCACCGGCAAGTCGATCTACGTCCAGCAGCAGATCCCGTATACGGTTCGACTCTACTACGACGGCACCGTACAGTCGGGCGAACTTGCAGCACCGGATGCTGCGAATGCAATCGTCGAACAACTCGGGGAAGACAAGCGTTTTACCGCAATGCGCGACGGTCGCGAGTACAACGTCATCGAACGCCGCTACGCGATTGCGCCCGAAAAGAGCGGCGTACTGCATATTCCCCCGGCAATTTTTCAGGGCATTGCGGAGGCCCCGCAAACCAGGCAAGACGATGCCGGTCCGACAGAGGACTTGATGGACCGCATGCTGCGCGGTACGCCTTTCGCCAACGATCCATTTTTCAAAGGCAGCATGGGCACGAACATCGCATTCGGTGACCCCGGGCGACCGGTGGCTGCTCGTAGCCAGGAGATTACGCTCGACGTCGAGCCACGTCCGGCAACGGCAAAAGGCAACTGGTTACCCGCTGAGCAGATCACGTTGCACGACAGTTGGGAGGACAACCCTCCGCAGCTCAAGGTCGGCGAGCCCGTGACCCGAACCATTACCATCGAAGCGAGGGGGCTCGCAGCGTCGCAGATTCCTGCTCTGTCGCTTGCCACAGCCAGCTAACGCGCGGTTGTATCCGGAGGCGTCGGACAACCAAAGCCGAACGGATGGCAATATCGTCTACGGCGTCAGCAAACAGAATGTGACTTATATCCCGACCGCCGAAGGCCCGCTTGAAATTCCGCCCGTTGAAATGGCGTGGTGGAATACGCGCAGCAATGCGGCTGCCCTTGCGTCGCTACCCGCACGGGAACTCAAGGTCGAGCCCGGTGTTGGCAAGACGGAGTCGAATGTGGCACCTGGCGTTCCCGCCCGCTCGGTGGCGCAGGCGACGGCGCCACCGGTGTCTATGACTGCAGACCAGCCGCTTCCGAGCTCACCGCTGAGCGAACGCCTGCAGAGTCATTGGGCGTGGCTCGCGGGCGGCGCCGCGTCGCTGGCGATCGTGATGTTGTCGGTCGTCGCCATCCAGCGTTCGCGTCGTTCGGCATCCACCGTGCCAGTGGCATCGGCGCCGCAGCGCAGGTCCGCCGCGCGGGCGCTGCATGAAGCATGTATCGCCAACGATCGCCACGCGGCGGCACGTGTCCTGTTGGATCTGGCGCGGGCCAAGTGGCCCAACGACCCACCTCGCGGCCTCAGTGCGCTAGCGGCGCGGCTTGAAGTGGGCCGATCCGAACTCATTGCACTGGATCGAAGCCTTTATGGGGCCGACGGATCGCGTTGGGACGGCAGTGCATTTTGGGATGTATTCCGCCGCGGTCTGCAGCCGAAGCGTAGTGAAACATGGCGCGAGGACGATGGGGTCGCAGCGCTCTATCTCTAGCATGTCCCTGAAAGGGAATACCCCGTGAACTTCACACTCAATCCTCTTGCGTTGGCAGTCCTTCTTTCAACGACCCCGCTTGCCGGCGTGGCCTACGCGCAGTCCCCGAAAGCACCCGCCGCGCCGGTCGTGCAGTCTGCGCCTGCGGGGACCAAGGCGCTGATCCCAACCAAGGCGTCCGAAGACTGGATCATCTACGAGGACACCACGTACACGCCGGTGGTCGACGTCGTCAGCCAGCATCTGGCTGCTGCGCGCAAGGCCTTCGACGCGAAGGACAACAAGAAGGCCGCCACGGAGATGCGCGCGGTGGCGGATGAACTGAAAGACCAGGCCGCCCGAGCGGACAAGCAGGACAAGTCGCTGGTACGGCCCGACAAGGTCATGATACAGGGGGATCAGGCGCTCCTGGCAGCGGACACGAAGTTTGCGCAGGACACGATTAAGCGCATGAACGCCAGTGCGCTCAAAGTCAGTTCGGCCGCCACAGCCATCGAGAGCGGCAAAATAAAGACCACCGCGGATCTGGACAAGGCGATCGACAAGGCGACGCGGGCCGACATGGAGCGTCGTTGGCTGGTCAGCGACGAGACCATCTGGTACCCGGTAAGCGAGGAGCCGCAGCGCCATTTCACAGACGCGGTTGCGGCCTATACCAAAAAGGATTACAGAGCGGCAGCTGTCGACGTCCGCAAGGCGACTAGCTACCTGCGCCTCGAGGCCGGTCGCGCCACGGGGGAGGCCAAACAGGAACTCAACAGCTCGGTGACGCAACTCGACGCGCTCGCCGCCTCGATCGACAAAGGTGCGCTGAAGGACGAGCAATCGATGGCCAAGGCTTTTGCAAGGGCCGACCACGCGCTCGCGCTGGAGCACCGTTCCAAGGCGGCCGAATCCTGGGCGCACAAGGAGTACGAGAAGACCGGCTACGACCTCAAGGCCGCTGCCCACGGAGTGGAAGGCGCCGCGAGCTGGGTCGGTGGGGAAGCGAAGGCAGGGGCGTCAGCGACGGTGGCCGATACCCGAGCCCTCGGTGACAAGCTTGCCGCCGGTGGCACCTGGACGCGTGACGAAGTCGCCAAGGGCTTCGAATCGCTGGGCAACACTATCAATGCACTGGGCCAGAAGATCGGTGGTACCAGGAAGGCAGCGCCGTTCGACGCGGGTGCCTGACACCCACTGTGTGCGCGCAGCGACTGGCGCCAACCTACTACCTCGACGATCAGAACCGGCGCGCCGACTACGCGACTCGCTCATCGACCGGCCGGCCAACTGGCAATACACGGTAGAGAACCTTGCGGGGCTTGAGCAGGCATGACCAGCCGCTAATGCGGGGCGGATTCAACTGGTGGATGCAACACACTAGACGCCATTGTGGCGGAAGGGGTGTTGCAGATGAAGCAAAGACCGCGCGTTTACTACTCTGCCAGCCAACGGGCACTCATGTGGGAGCATTGGCGGAAAGGTGAGGGCGTCAGCATTCCGTCCTGACTGGCGGTAGCGGAAAGTCATCGGCAGCAACGTTGGCCGCGGATGTAGGAGGCGATGTCAAACGCTCAACCGGCAACCATCGTTTACGCCCGAACCTGCCAACCTTGACACCACCTGCTCAGCGTAGACTTTTTGCGCGCTGCTTTGAGAAGTATCGCGTCCAATGCCGCAACGGCACAGGCCAAGTTACGCGCGCGGCCGCCGCGGCAAGTCTGGGTGCGTCGACGAGCAACGACTTGCCGTATGCAGGCGGAAATTTCCAACGATAGTGATCAGATGAGAAGAGTGATTATTGCGAGCTCGGCAGCGTCCGCGCTCGCCATCACGCTGCTGTGCGGCCAAGCGAACGCGACTACCGCATGCGGAGCGTGGTCCAAAACGGGCGAGCTCTGCACCTGCAAGGTGCTGGAGTTACACCCGACGCAGTTCGCCGTCGGCATGATTGAGGTCGAAGACAAGGAGACCGAACTCGCATCCAAGTCCGGATCCGCGCTCAGCGCTTACCAACGAAAGCATGCCGAGCCGGTGGTCGTAGGCCCCGGCGGCGAGCTGTTCATAATCGACCATCACCATCTTGCTAGGGCGATGGCAGACCGTGGAATTGAAGCCACGTCTTGCAAACTAGAGGCGAATTATTCTGCTCTCGACCCGAGTGCGTTTTGGGCGAGGATGGCAGAAAATCACTGGGTTTACTTGTATGATGAAAAGGGAAGGGGCCCGCGCGAGCCGGCAGACTTGCCCGGGACCGTGAAGGGGTTGAAGGATGACCCTTATCGAAGCCTTGCAGGCGCCGTCCGGCACGACGGCGGCTACGCCAAGGTCTCCACGCCGTTTGCGGATTTTGCGTGGGCTAATTTTTTCCGCGCTTCCGGGATCTCCGCAGTCGAAATCCAGAACGACTTCGATCGAGCGGTTGATGACGCTTCGGCGATCGCAATGAAGCGCGAGGCTTGTTCGTTGCCCGGATACAAGGGCGCAAGTACTTGCAAGTAATCGCTGTTGCGTGCCCTCGAACGGAGGTGCGTTCTAACAGCGAACTGCGGCTACATCCTTGCGCAGGTCAGTGTGGCAATCTGCCGCGGAGTCCGATGGTCAAACCGGGACCTATCTCAAATTCGCTTCATGAACATCGTTATGCCGGCCAATTTCACAAGCCCGAGGAAGTTGCTGGCGTAATGTTCCCAGCGGACGTTAAGTCGCCTCTTCCACTTAGGACATGTGAATAGCGCTCTACCAGCCAACGTCGTTCATAGCACTGCAAGCGACGGCCGTCCTGGCTCTTCAGGGTTCGATTGGAACGATGTGGCGCGATCATCTCGACCCCTTGCTCCTCAACGACTCGTCCATCCGATCGCCGTTATAGGCCTTGTCGGGGATCTGGTTCGGCGGCTTCGCTTCGGCCGGCATCAGCCATGTCCCGCCGTTCACAATCGCAATTCCAGATGCGCTCCTGGCCGTCGGCAAACACGTGATCAGAACGTTGCGATTGGTTCTGCGACCGGGCCTTCCGGTGCCCTGAACTGTGACGGGAAGTAGGAATACGCTGAACTAGGCTCGCTGGTCGCACCGTGCTGCGCAGGGACGGCGAGGCATGTGGTTTCTGGCGACCGTAGCGAGCGCGCGGAAGTCGCTGCTATCGCGCCCAGGGCCGCTGCACCGAGCGCGAACCCGGACACGATTAACGATTTGCGCAACAACGTTTGCATGAGCTTTCTCCGAATCAATTCTATGGATAAGACGGCTCCGCGCGACCACTCGGAAGGACGGACAATTCCCTGCCGGCGGCGTTAGATGGCGCTCCGCCCGTCGAAACATTGCAGTCTAGAGAGCTGGCGCGGTAGGGGGACTTCACCGAGGGTCATTTTTGTTTCGTTTGTTTTGTGACACCCACGGCACGCGCTTATTTGCTGGGCGGAGCTGAAGCGCTAGTCCAAGGTAACCGACGCTTCCCTTGCCCTCTCGTGCATCGTAATTAGAAATGGCATATGCCATTCGGCGCCAACGAGGTTTGGGTATGTCTGCTTCCAAAAGGTTCGACCGTCCGCGGTGGCTGGCGTGTTTCTACCGCCGACGGTTAGCGCAGCTATCATTCCGCATGTCTTGCAGGCTTGCTCCGCTCGAGATGTTTCCCTTCTTCGAAGCCATAGCCCGGTACTTGAATTTCACGCACGCCGCGCAGGAAATGCAGGTCATCCATGGTGCGGTGAGGCAATGCATCAAGTGCTCCGCAAAAGCACCCTCGGAAAGTCAGGCGCAGCGCAGACGCAAGTGTTGACGGACGAGGGTCGCCTGCTGCTGGAACGAGTGCGCAGCGATTGACGAGATCTCGGCAGGAGTCGACGCGGTTCGGTCAGGCATCAGGGACCGGATCCGCACTATCACCACGCGATGTGACCGTGACCCTGAACCCAATTCAGTACTGGTCGGAGTTGGAAATTTCCGGCTAGCGGCCAGCGTCCTGGAACTTGACTACCTCGTCCTCAACAGCCTAGTCTTGAGATATCTTGAGATACATAAACAGGAACAAGCGGAACACGATCGGATAGCACATGGCAAATGAAAGTAAGTGCCCGTTCACGGGCGGGTCACACGCACACACGAACCGTGACTGGTGGCCGCACCAGCTGAACCTTGAGCCTCTCAACCAGCATTCGCCCCTGTCCGACCCGATGGGCCAGGCGTTCGACTATGCGAAGGAATTCAAGAGTCTCGATCTCGACGCGGTGATCAAGGACCTGGGTGCGCTGATGACGGACTCGCAGGACTGGTGGCCAGCCGACTTCGGTCATTACGGCGGCCTGTTCATCCGCATGGCATGGCACAGCGCGGGGACGTACCGCGTCGCCGACGGCCGCGGTGGCGCTGGCTCCGGCCAGCAGCGCTTCGCGCCTCTCAATAGCTGGCCAGACAACGCGAACCTGGACAAGGCCCGCCGCTTGCTGTGGCCGATCAAGCAGAAATACGGCCGGAAGATCTCTTGGGCTGACCTCATCGTTCTTACCGGCAACGTCGCACTGGAATCGATGGGCTTTAAGACGTTTGGCTTCGGCGGCGGCCGCGCCGACGTCTGCTAACGCAGCGTTACTGAGCTGGTGTGGCGTCAGCTGACGGCATGGCTTGGCGGACGAAGTCGGCGTATCGTCCGATTTGCACATAAGGACGTACCCGCGGCCTTCTTGTCCCTTCGCTGCGCGTGAGGTCGCGCGCGGCTGCTCGCGGCATGACCCGGAGGTGCATCTATTTGCGAGGATCTCGAATGCAGCAACCGATGACGTTTCTCGGGCGTCGCCTTCAGCCTGCCTCACCGGCCATAGTTGAGGAGCTGGACGACCAGATCGCCGAGCGCACTCTCGACGTGCCACGCTCGGTCTGGATCGAATTGACATCGCGCTGTCCCTACGATTGCGCATTCTGCTCGCGCAAGACTTTGCGCGGTCACGGCGCCAACATGGCGTGGTCGCTCTACGAACGAACGGTCGGGCAGCTCGTGAGGCCCGAGACCATCCGTCTCAACTACTCCGGCGAATCATCGCATCACCCTCGCATCGTCGAGGCCGTTGCTCTGGCTGCCGCGACTGGGGCGTGGGTCGAACTGGTTTCGGTGCCTGCGGCGCTCGCGACCTCGCGCCTGATTGCGATGGTCGATGCGGGACTTAATCGACTCACGGTGTCGCTGCATACGTTGGACAACGCGCAGTTCAAGCGCATCTATGGATTCGGCGACTTGCCCACGCTACTTGCCAACCTGCGAGCTGCCGCGACTCGACGAGAATCGTCGCGGCATACCTTCGTGCTCGACCTCGCGTTCGTGGCCACGTCCGACAATTTGTCGCAACTCCAGCCGATCGCGGCCCTCGCGCGCGAGCTCGCGATCCCGGTTCTGGCGGTACATCCCGTCATCCGTCGCGTCGATATCCCGCAGCGCTGCGAGCTCGAGCGCGACCCCGATGGTGGTTTGAACGTGACGTTCAATCGCGCTCTGAACTACCAGCTCGACCGCGTGCGGGAAGCTTTCCCTGAGCTGGCTCTCCAGGTTTCAACCCCTGCCGCCGAGCTTGGTTGCCGGCGCCCCCTCGGCAATATTCCAGAGGCGTGGCCAGGGGTTTTACCGGACGGGGCACACATACATTCGTGCGATCAGGATCCTTTTGAAACGCTGCACATCCTCGCAGACGGGACTGCGGTCACATGTGAGGTGCGCGACCAGGTCTCCATGGGAAGCCTTGCGACCGAATCGTTGGTCGAGGTTTGGCGCGGGCCCGCGATGCACGCCTTTCGGAAGGCTTTCCTCTCGGCCCGGGATGTCCGCTGTGCGTCCTGCGACTACAAGAAAGCATGGCGCCCCTCGATGCCGGGCTCCAGAATTTCACCGACCGAGCGCACAGCCCAGCTCCTGTACGGATGGCATTTGCCAGAGCCGACACTCGTCTGGAGCAAGGCACGAGCGTCGCTCCTCTTGGCACAGGGGCGCAAAACAATGCTCGTCCTGTCGGGGGTGCTTCCGACGTCTGCCGGCAACGCGACGAATGTGATGCGAATTCGGGTCGGCGATGCGGTTATTGGCGTGATCCGGAACGACGGACCCGATACGCTATCGTTTTCGCAGAGTTGGCCCATCCCGCGAGCGCAGTCCCGCAACCTTCTTGTCGTTCATTTCGAGGTCGAGCCCGCGTTTCGTCCGGCCGCAGATGGCGGTGCCGATGTACGCGAGATCGGCTTCGCACTGCTCGCAGCCTGGGTAATGTGATGAATTGGCGCGAACGGATGCTCGCAACGGTTTTGCGCGGCGTCGATGCGCTTGCCGCGTTATTGCCGCTTCGCGCGTGGACTCCTCGACGCAACCGCTCTTGCGAGCGGCCTGGCGTCTCAATCTTGATTCCCGAGCGCGGCACACCCGAATTGCTCATCGCATGTCTGGCTTCCGTCGACGTAGCGTCTGCTCTGCTTGAGGAGCCGCGCGAGGTGCTCGTGGTCGTGAACGGCGCCCCGCCCGCGGCGTACGATCAGGTGAAAGCAGCCCATCCGAGCGTGCGCTGGCACTTCGAGGCGGAATCACTTGGGTTCAACGGTGCCATCGCTGTCGGGCTTCAACAGGTCGCCTATGACTGGGTCTATCTTCTGAACAGCGACATGACGCTTGATCCAAAGGCTCTCGTCTCTGTCCTGGGGCATCGGGATGCGCGGACCTTTGCGATTGCGTCGCAGATCTACTTTGCGGATCCGAATCGGCGTCGCGAGGAAACGGGATGGACCGACTTCTGGGTCCAGGATGGCGTGACGCAGCATTACGACCGGGTTCCGGAGGATTGCTCCGTCCGTGGGCATCTCTATGCAAGCGGCGGCGCTTCGCTGTTCCAGGCTTCGCTTCTGCGAACGTACGCGCGAAGCACGCGAGCGTACGCACCGTTCTATTTCGAAGATGCGGACTGGAGTGTGCAGGCGGCCCGCGACGGCTTTGTCGTGAAGTTCTGCCCGCAGTCGTCAGTCAGCCATGTTCATCGTGCGACCGTGAAAAAGTTCTATTCGCCCGGCGAGATCGCGCGCATAGCCCGGCGGAATCAGCTTTTTTTTGAGGCGCGCCATGGGTTTGGTGGCGCCACGCGGCTTCTGGCCGGCGAGTCGGCCGCGACGCGGCGCGAGCTCACGAGAGCGCGCAGCATCCTCGGAATCGCAAGGGAACGCTGGAAGACGCGCCGTGCGCGTCGTCGCGGGTACGAACCCGAGCACGCGTGGATGTCGCGGTTTCCGTTGCCTTTGCAGGCGAACCGGCCCACCGAGGTTCTGGTCGCGGCTGCGGAGCCCTCGACCGCGCCGACGCTCGCGGCTCGCGAGCTCCTCGCGAAGGCTGAGGAGATCACGCGGCGGTCGAACCTCATCCTTGTCGTCGAGGCTGGGCGCGAGCGTGATGACGACACCTGCGCCATAGCGGCTCGATGCAGTGCCGTACACATCGTTCGAGCCTATCGCGACGTAGCGTCCGCGCGCGCGGCGAGCGATGCACATGCGGACCTTACGCGCCAGACCGCGTGGTGGCGCGCGGTTTATGAGTGCGTGGCTATTCCGGATGCGCCCGCAGAGTCGAGGAGCGCGACTTCACTTCCACATTCGACGCGTCCGCTTCGTCGCGGTGATGCCGCGCTCGGCGCCCAGCGTCGCGGCGCATGAAATTCTTGGCCGTGGTGGATGGCGATCCGCCCTACTTAAGGTTGTACCAATCGTGCAAAGGGGATGCGGTCTCTATCGGGCTACCGCACGCTCCCTTTTTTCGATAGATTCGCTCCAGGCATCATCGGTAGCGGCGTTGACCGTCATCGACAGGCTCAAGGCGAGCAAGCCGAGACCGCACCAAAGGGCTGCGGTCGAGGAGAACTCGCTCGTAGCTTGCCGCGCACGCTTTCGTATCAGTCCACCCTGCTTACCCTTGCTCCGTAAGACCTGGGGAGCGCCACGCTCTGCGGCAACGACTCTACACGTTGCTGACTTGGGACCGTGGCGAAGAGATGACCGACCACCGGCGCTTTACGTTGGCAACGGACACAACGTCTACTTCTGTGATCCGCAGATTCCTTGGCAACGTGGATCGAACAAGAATACGAACGGACTGCTGAGGCATTACCTGCCGAAGGGAATCGATCTAGATTGCGGATCTATGCTGCAAGCACGGGGTCAGCTAGTGGACGTTCTACCAGTGGCGTAGCAAGTACGGTGGCATGGGTGTGAACGAGGCGAAGCGGTTGAAGGAGCTGGAAGAAAAGAACCCACCTGAAGAAGATCGTGGCAGACCAGGCGCTCGATATACGAATTCAGCGGCCAAGTTTGGGTGGCAACATTGATCGAGGCTCGCGACTCGACGAACCTATGTGAGTGCTGGCGACCGAGCGGCTATAGGGCTCATCAAAATGCGGACTCCGATCCTCCGATTGGGCCCCGCGGTTCCATGATGGAGGAACCGCATCGCTGTCATGGGAGTCTTTCCATATGATATATCCCTCGTCCGGTACACTCGTTCTTGTAAAGTCTGGCCTTCGGGCCGCTCAAGCCATATCCCCCGTGTGGGGTTAGAGGCGCTGTGCACGGACTGAGGACCAAGTCAGCTGCGGTGAAGGCGCGAGGCTGCACCATGCGGACGCGGCCAACGCGGCGAATGAAACGTCGCGCCGCCCAGTGAGGCGCGCGCCCGCGACCACCTGCAGGTACTACTGAGTGAGACACTCAGGCCCGACGAAGTCGAGCGCTTCCCGGGTCTCAGGTCATACCGTTGGCCGTCGGAACCCTGTAATCAGAGTCACACGATAGGCTTGTCGTAGTCTGCTTTTTGGCAGTAGGTGGCTGCGCCTGAATATGATTCTCGTCACAAGACTTACACGAACCGTAAATCGTCGTCTCCGATCACGGGCACAGCAGCGTTTCCGGGCCGCTGTCACTCTATCCGCTGCGTAGCATTGATGCCTCGGGATCGCAGCCCAACGGCCCTGCGATCAATGGCTCTACGAGCGGAACCACCAAGTCCGTTCTCGGGCCAGTCACAACCACGGGCGGCTATTCGTTTTCGGGCGACGTACGCTCGGCCGACCTGCTCACCTACCGCGGATTCAAGGCCTATGACGGTTCCGGTTGCACGACGTCCGCCATGTACGGGTTGAGCGCCGTTGGAAGGCCCACCGTGCCTGTACAAATGGACGTTGCGGGGACGCTATGTGGCGCACCGAATAGCAAATATCAGGCAATCAGTGCGTCGTTGCCCAATCCGATCGCGAGTTTCAGGGTGCCCTCACCCGGCACCCTGCCCGTCAAGGCCATCGTCGTGGCGGCGAATGGTGGTTCCGACTATTTCTACGTACCAAGCCACGATCCTTCAACCGTAGCGGCGTTGGTGAAGTTTCTCCAACAGCGCGAGGAGTTTGGAGCGATTCTCGTGGATAGCCGCTATGGCGACCTGCCAGGCACCTTGAGCATCGCCAAGATAAATCTGGAGAACGCCCAGCGCCAAGGCAACGGCCAGCCCGATGCGGTGGTCAGCTTCAACTGGGATCTCGGGACATCCATTCAGGGGCTGCCCGGCATCGAGTTCGAGAGCGCGGCTGGTCAGCGCGGCATGCACGGCAGCTTCGGCATCGCTGACGTCCATAACACGCTCATTGCACGCGGTCCCTCCTTCAAGGCGTCTACGGTCGTCACGACCCCCACAGGCAATGTCGACGTCGCGCCTACGACGGCCTACGTGCTCGGCCTTGCAATGCCTCAAGCGGATGGTCGGGTGATTAATGAGGCTCTTACGCAACCGGCGAGTTTCGCGACACCCGTCATTGGTACCGATTCAGTGTCCTCGACCTCAACGGCGACCGGCCTGCGCTTCGAACTTCCCAGCGATCCCACTGGCCGCACAAGCGATCCTGCGTTGGCGGTCGGATCGTATGGCGTCAGCGTAGCGGTCAAAGATCTCAAGATTGACGGGAAGACGTATCGCTATTTCGACTACGCAAAGGCCGTGCGTCAATGACTATGGGCACCTCGAGACTGTTCGAACCGAGCACCAGCGGGCGGGCCTCTTCGTCGGTCTGCTTGGCTGGTCGCCGAATCATTGCGGCGATCGCCCTGGTAGGGATTGGTAGTGCCGGTGCGGGACTTGCGAATGCCGGCGGCGATGAACGGAGCACTGGTTGGCCTACGATTCGAAGAGGTGTTTGCGGATCGCGGTGAACCCGCATCGTTGCATTACGACGCGCACTATGTGACTCATGGGCAAAAGCACCAACTGAGCGTATGGCGTCATGGCGACCGCGGCCTGGTACGCCGCACGGACACGGCCATCGAAACGCACGTGACACGCCAGCCTGGCGATCCGGCCTACGAGATGACAGTCCTGGATCTGCAGCGCAAGATCGCCACCCACATCACGCGTGACGATCTATACCGCATCGGCAGCTTCACCGATTGGTTCGACCTTGCCCACGGACTACGGCATCCGGCAGCGGGGTACCGCTTGGTGAGCGCCGGAATGCCCGCCGGTGCACCGCAGCCGCTGGAGCAATGCGGCTGGTATGCGTTGGAACAGGTCGGCCACACGACTCATATATGCTGGAGCACGCGAAACCGGATTCCGCTGCTGATGCTTTCGGAAGACGGCCAAGTGGTGTGGCAGGTCGTCGAGTTGTCGCGCGGCGCGTTGTCTGCAACCGTGTTTGACCTTCATGACGAGGGCTATATACGCAATGACGCACGTCAGGACATCTCGGGCGACTAGGGACTGTTAACGCTATATGCCTGTACGCGTGACCTTCAGAAAGCCCGCAGGCAAGGCGCGGCGAGGAAGCGAGGCTGGGCGCCTCGCGACGAGCGGCAACGCGGGCTGCGGGCTTTCTGAAGGATCACCCTTCGGGGCGCGGGAGCGCCGGGCGCATGGCGTCGTTGCTGGCTCCTTATTTGGCGCTGCCAAACGGCGTCGCCTGCGCCTTGCCCTGCACCCGGCGCTCCCGCGCCGCGTGCAGGTATATAGCGTTAACAGGCCCTGGTGTCCTGAGTCTTTAATTGGTGAACATTTCGTTCGCTTCTCTGTCCTACGGTAGTGTTTACCGGCAGGGGAGGAACGATGAGCAGGGGACCGCAGCTTGGTGAGTTGAAGTTGACCATGCAAGAGCACAACCGGCTGGTCGAGTGGACGCGGCGACATAAGACCTCGCAGGCTTTGGCGTTGCGTTCGCGCATCGTGCTCGCGTGCGCGCAAGGGGCGGACAACAGCGAGGTGGCCAAGCGTTGTCGCGTCACGCGACAGACGGTTGGCAAATGGCGCCGCCGGTTCTTGGAACAGCGGCTCGATGGGTTGCTCGATGAGCCGCGGCCGGGTGCGCCGCGCAAGCTGGACGACGCGAGAATTGAGCAGTTGATCGCGACCACGCTCAACGAGCGGCCGCGGCAAGCGAGTCATTGGAGTACGCGGCTGCTGGCCACCAAGCTGGGCGTATCGCAGAGCACGGTCAGCCGCGCTTGGCGCGCCTTCGGGCTGCAGCCGCATCGGGTGGAGACCTTCAAACTCGCCACCGATCCGCTGTTCATCGACAAGGTGCGCGACATCGTTGGGCTGTACCTGAATCCTCCCACCAAAGCGATGGTGCTGTGCGTGGACGAGAAAAGCCAGATTCAAGCTTTGGATCGGACCCAGCCGCTGTTGCCGCTGGCGCCGGGGATCGCGGAGCGACGCACCCATGACTACAAGCGTCATGGCACGACGAGCCTGTTTGCGGCCTTGGATTTGGCTTCCGGTCGGGTCATCGGCGAGTTGCATCGGCGCCATCGCAGCAAAGAGTTCCTGACGTTTCTGCGTACCATCGAGGCCAACGTTCCAGCCACGCTGGACGTGCACCTGATTCTGGACAACTACGGCACCCACAAGACGCCCTCGGTCAAGGCTTGGTTTGCGCGCCATCCGCGCTTTCATGTGCATTTCACGCCGACCTCGGCCTCCTGGCTCAATCTGGTCGAGCGTTTCTTCGCGCTGCTGACCACGCGCCAGATCAAGCGCGGCGCTCATCGCAGCACCCGCGAACTCGAACATGCCATCCGCTCGTACTTGACCATCTATAACGAAGATCCAAAACCGTTCATTTGGACCAAGACCGCGGACGAGATCCTCGCCAGCTTGGCCCGATTCTGTGGCCGCATTTCGGACTCAGGACACTAGTTAGTGTTCAACATTCAGATTGTCGCAGTAATCAGTTTCCGCACTTCGATTGGACCGACATCCTTGCAAGGCCTATAGTTGCTTACAATGGGCTGCAGCAGCATCCGGTGCTTCGAGGATAAAATCGCCGCCGGCTCCGCCAAGTAGTTCGCGAGATCGTACCGACGGGCCATGCGCGCGGAGTCAGAAGTCTGAGTCATCACACTGGAGGATTCATGATACGAACATTGAAGTATTCCGCTCTCACGTTTGCGACCGTTGTGGGGTGTGCCGCGCACGCCGCCACCCCCGTGAGGTCCTGTGAATCACTCGCCACTGTGCTGCTGCAGGACGTAACGATTACGGTCGCGAAGACCGTCCCGGCCGGCTCGTTCACCGCGGCCAACGGCCAGACATTCGCAAACATGCCGAGCTTTTGCCTCGTTCATGGCGTCGCCGCACCGACCTCTGAATCGGTGATCAATTTCGAGGTATGGATTCCGATTGCAAACTGGAACGGCCGCTTCAACGGCGTCGGCAACGGCGGCCTTGCCGGCACGATTAGCTACAGCGCCATGGCGCCCGTCGTTCAGCAGGGATTTGCCGCGGCGAGTACTGACACGGGCCACGTCCCCACCGAGCCGCAGACGTGGCTCCTGAGCCGCGAACGCATCATCGATTACAGTTATCGCGGACTCCACCTCACTACGCAGCACTCGAAGTCTTTGATTGCTGCGCTTTACGGGTCCGGACCAGCTTACTCGTACTACACGGGTTGCTCCACGGGCGGAAAGCAGGGACTGATGGAGGCCCAGCGTTTCCCCGAGGACTACGACGGGCTCGTCGCAGGTGACCCGGCGAACTACTGGACCATGCAGATGGCGTCCGAAGTCTGGGACGGGCAGGCGACCTTCGGCCCGAACAACCTGCCGACCGCCAAGCTTCCGCTGGTCAACAGCGCCGTCCTCGCGTCGTGCGTGAACAATGGGGGAGGACTTGCAACCGACGCGTTCCTGACGAACCCGGATAGCTGCAACTTCGATCCGGGTGTGCTGCAATGCGTGGGCGCGGATGCGCCGACGTGCCTTACGGCCGCGCAAGTCGCTGCTGTGCGCCAGATCTATCAAGGACCGACAAACCCCACCACGGGCGCAAACGAGTATCCCGGCCTGCCGCGCGGAAGCGAAGTCGGATGGGGACCCGCGGGCGGGCAGTTCGTGATCAATCGCACCGTCGCGCAGGGTTCCGGCGTGAGCTCATTCGATTGGTTCAGGTTTGCGGTATTCAACAATCCTTCTTGGGATTACACGACGCTCAACTTCGACACCGACGTCGCGCTCAATAACGCGATCTTCGCGCCAATCACGAACTCGACCGATCCGAACGTGTTTCCGCTACGCGCGCGAGGCGGCAAGCTCATCATGTATCACGGCTACGCCGACCCACTGATCCCGCCGGAGAACACAATCAACTACTTCCAGAGCGTAGTGGACCTCGAGCTGCAGCAAGTGCCGATGGTGGCCGATCCGGCGTTGCGGCGGATGATGGCGCTCGGCAAGACGCAGGTATTCGCGCGCCTGTTCCTCGTGCCGGGCATGTATCACTGCGCGGGCGGTCCCGGACCGACCACGTTCGACTTTCTGACTCCGCTCACGCAATGGGTGGAGGCGGGTGTACCGCCGCAGCGCGTGGTCGCGTCACACGTCGAGAGCGGAGCCACGACGTACACGCGCCCGCTGTGCGTGTACCCAGCTTCCGCGTACTACGGCGGCTCCGGCCCGACAAGCGACGCATCGAGCTTCGTCTGCCGCTGACGGTCGCCGCTCACTCGACGCGGCGCGGATCGGTTCGCCCGATCCGCGCCGCACTATAGTCGGGCGAAGCCGCGCTCCGCAACAAAGACGGAAGAGGCTCAGGGGCGCGAGGACCTAGGACGCGCACGACCGCCTGCCGGGGTTGGGCTCCCTGAACCTGCTGCACTCGCGCTGCTTGGCCTCGGTCTAGCTGGACTTGCGACGGCTCGCCGACGCACGTCTTGCTGGCGTCGTGACGCTCGTACGTCCGCCGCGCAAGTCGGACGTGCGCCTCGGATCCATAGCGCCAATTCGATTTTCAAAATAACGGCATTTCGGTCATTGCCGAACGTGAATTTGCGCGGCGTGACCGGACGAAGTTGGCCAATCTCGGCCAAATCGTCGTCGGTCGCAGTTCAGCCCAACCCGACATCCCCGTGCTGTCCAAAAATACGAACGACGGACGGTAGAATGTCGGCATGGGTTCGGTGCCGCCTCTACTTTCATTCTTGCTGATGATCGCCGCTGGCTGGGTTCATCGCCATCAATTGATTGTCATCGAATTCCTTCAAGCTGAGAACCGGCTGCTCAAGGATCGACTTCGCGGCAGGCGAGTTCGCTTCACTGACGCTGAACGGGTTCTTCTGGCGCGCAAAGCCAAAGCCGTCGGCCGAAAGGGTTTGCTCGAGCTTGGCACCATCGTCTCGCCGGATACCTTGCTGCGCTGGCATCGGCGCTTGGTTGCGCGGAAGTGGAACTTTGCGGCACGACGAGGGGTCGGACGGCCGGGAATCATGCGTCACATCTCGGAGTTGATCGTGCGCATGGCGCAGGAAAATCACGGCTGGGGCTACACACGTATCCGAGGGGCGTTGGCTAATCTAGACCGCAAAGTCGGGCGCGGGACGATTGCCAATGTATTGAAGCGCAATGGCATCGAGCCGTCGCCAGAGCGCAACCGTCGGACGCCGTGGTCGACGTTTCTCAAGGCGCATTGGAAGGTGCTGGCTGCTAGCGACTTCCGAACGGTCGAAGTATGGACGGGCAGGAGCCTCGTCACACACTATTTGCTATTTGTTATGAGCCTTGCCGATCGCGTTGTGAGCATCGGCAGGTATTACGACGCGACCGGACGACTCCTGGATGTTGCAGATTGCGCGTAACGCGACAGACTCGCAGTCTGGAGCCTTGCGTGCCAAGCGCTACCTCATCATCGATCGCGACACGAAATACTCTCACCAATTTCGGCGGCTGATTGAAGACAACGGAACCGAGGTCATCCGGCTGCCGCCGATGTCGCCGAATCTGAAGGCTTACGTTTCACACTGCACCTCCTTCGGTCGATCAGAGACGATTCCTGGATCAGGGTGTCGGAGCGAGAGCTTTGTACCTTGTGCCTTGCGCGGCGAATTGACGCCCGGTGGTTCGAACAGACACTCGTTCTTGTCGCTGTAGGCGTGTCCGCGAATCAAGCCGTGGCGATTCCATATCTTCACATGAGTTGGCGAGATGTGCAGCGCGTCGGCCATTTCCTGCAACGTCAGTAGTCCGGCCTCGCGCAAGCGATCATAGCGTGGCTTGAGGCCGTAGCTGCGCACCAGACGCGCAACCAGATGCGGGTGGAAGGGTTTGCCGGCACCGGACATGATGCCGCGTTGATTCAGGATGGCGGCGATCTGCGGGACAGTGTTGTTGTTCAGCAGTTGGTCGATTGCATCGACCACTGCCGAGGGTGTGACCCATTTCTTCCAGGATTGTAATGGTAGCGGCAGATTGAGCGTCTTGTGGGCGCCGCCCTTGAAGCGGATCTGCAAGGTGAGCTGATGGTCCCGGTTCAAGGTCACATCCTCGAGCAGAAGCCGAACCATGCGTTTGCGCTCGCGGTCCGGCGTGACGGGATCGCGCCACAGACGGGGGAAGTCGGATGTCAATGCAAGGATGGTGGCGCGCTGGTCGTCGGTGAGCACCCGCGCGTCTTGTTCGTGGCGCCGCGCATATTCTTCGTGGGCTTCGGTCAGTGCGCGCAGCTTATGATTCCAGTCGGCTTCCAGCGAGTCGGCAACCAAGCGGTTATCGGGGTCGACGCGCAGATAGCGGCGTTGTGCCAAGTCGCTTTCGTACTGGGCACGTTCGACTTGTTTGTGGCGAAGGCGATCGGCGTCCTCCAGGCGCGACTGCAGCTCGCGCTGCACGGCCAGCGTCACCTCCAAGGCGACCGGGTTGACCGCTGCGACGAGCAGATCGCCAATCGCTTGATCGATACCGACGCCAGGAACCCGTTGGCAAACCGGTTCGGCGTGCTCGATGCCTTCGCGTTGGCAGACGTACTCCGGGCACAGCTGCCCATGGCGGCTATGGTAACGAACCGTCATGCGATTTCCGCAGCGCCCGCAAACCACCAATCCTTGCAGTAGTGCCGGGCCCTCGCGTGGTGGCCCGCGGCGCCGATCAGCGCCCATCGCCTGCGCGCTTTCGTGCAATCGCTTCTGGTTCTGTTCATACTCTTCCCAGGAGAGATAGCCGGCGTGGACGCCCGGGATCAGAGTGTCCCATTGGTCCCGCGGGACGTTATGGATACGCGTGCCGCCATCGATCGTCTTGCGCGTGTGCGTACGACCGTAGACGAACGCACCGGCGTAGCGCGGGTTGTGCAGGATGCGCAGCACATGACTGTGATCGAGACCCGTCCAGAGCAGCTCGCCCTTGTGCACGCCTTTGCCGCAGCGTCGCGGAAAGGCCAAGCCCTGATGCCGCGCGGCCCTCGCCGTGGCCATTGCCGATCCGGTCTGGCGGAACGTTGCAAACAACCAGCGCAAGCAGTGCTGCACTTGCTGATCAGGATCGAGGACCAAGGTGCCCGCCGCGTCGTAGACCAGGCCCACGGGCGGGCGCATCTCGAGTTCGCCGCGCCGGGCTTTGTTCAGAATTCCACCCTGCAGCCGCGCCCGCAGCACATGTAATTCGGCCTCGCTCATGGTGCCCTTGAGTCCCAGCAACAGTCGGTCATTGAAGTGCGCCGGATCGTAGATACCGTCCTCATCAAGGATCAGCGTGTCGGTGATGGCGCAAATCTCGAGTAACCGATGCCAGTCCATGGAATTGCGCGCCAGGCGCGACACTTCGAGTCCGAGCACGATCCCGGCGTGGCCCACCCCGACCTCGGCCACCAGACGCTGGAAGCCCTCGCGGTCGGCCGACGAAGCACCGGACTGGCCGAGGTCGCTGTCGATGACGATGATTCGCTCCTCCGACCAGCCCAAGGCGATCGCCCGCTGGCGCAGGCCGTATTGCCGCTTGGTACTCTCGGTGTTCTCGAACACCTGGCGCAGCGTCGATTGGCGGACGTACAGATAGGCGTTGCGCTTGAGGTGGCTGGCTTGGACCTTAGCGTGCGGATCGTTGCTCATGCGATCGCCTCCTGACAGCCGTTGAGCACCATTGCGGCCAGGATCATCGTCACCTCGCGCTGCATCGCCAGGGGGAAGCTCTCACCCGGATCCAGCCGTTCCTGCGGTGGCGCCGGTACCTCCACCGTGCACTGCGCCCACGCCTGCATCCATCCGGCAATGCCACTGCGCAGCAACAGAGCAAGGCCCTGACCGCGAGGTATCCCGCTCGGCCGCCCGAGCACCTGCTGGCGCAGCTCCTCGTAGCGCGCGATCAATCCCTCGTTGCGCGGCGCGCAGCGAAGTGATCGTGGCGAGGGAATCACTGCGGTTTTTTTTGGCGCAGAAACTGCCGTTCGATACTGCGCGGGTGAACCCGGATTCCGAAATTCTTCTTGACCAGGTTCGCCAATCGTTCGAGCCGCAGGGAGGGCTCGGCCACGCGGGCCTCGGTCAAGAATTCCATCACCGTCGGGGTCAGCTTGTGGCCGCCGCGGGGTCCCGGCTTCTGCGCAATCAGCCCGGCCAATCCGCTCTGCGTGAACGCGGCTTGGGCTTGGTAGAACGACGGTCGGGAGAAGCCACATACCCTGGCCGCTTCGCTCACCGGCCGCTTCTCGATGCTGACCAAGCGCAGCATTTCGTACTTCACTTGCAGCAGATCCTGCGGATCGAAGAACTCGCTGCCCCGAAAGAGTGGGTGGCTGACGGCCTCGGGGCGCAAATTGAGGGTTGCCTGTTGCCGCAAACGACGTTGTTTCTCTTCCTTGCGGCGGTCTGCCGACATGCGCACCTCCCGAGATGGATCGACTAATTGATGTAAGTGTAATTATGTACACATTGGCGTCAGTGTCAAGGCATTTGTGGGGCGCCTTAGCTGCGGCATAGAGTGATAGATTGCATAAATGTGCTCGTACGGGCTCGTGCACCATCTCCAGCAATGACGTAATTGCCTTACCACTCGCGGCGTATTTGGCTTTACACCGTCGCAGCTTGATCATGGCTTCCAGTCTCCGATCAGGCGGACCAGCTCGAGCAGCTCCCCGACCCGGAACGCGGCCCGGCCCGCAGCGACAACATTGAACGGATCCTCGGCCACGGCGCTCGTCCAATTGGCCGGTAGCGAGCGCAGACGCTGCGCGACGTCGTGAAACCAAACGCGATCCTCGCGCCAATTCTGGGCGCGAAGCAGCAATTCAAATTCCTGGCCGAACAGGGGATGATACGGATGCGTTACCCGGAAACGTCGGCTCTGATCGTCGCCAACCGGCGCAATTGACTGCTGACTCCAATGCGTACGCTGAGCGCTTCGTACGCTCCATCAAGGACGAATGCCTGGATCGAATGATCTTCGTTGGGCAGGAATCGTTACGCCGTGCCGTCGACGAATACATGGATCACTACCATGGAGAACGGAACCATCAAGGCCGCAAGAACCGTTTAATCCAGTTGCCAACGGTGGCGATCCCGAAGAGCAGCGCAGTCCATCGCCGCGCGCGGCTCGGGGGAACACTCAACTTCTACTTCCGCCAGGCGGCATGACGAGATCGTTCGAAATTGTGGACATCACGCGATCAGACACCGCGGCAGCCGCGCTACCAACTCCGGCAACTTCGCACGAGTAACGATTCGTCGAAGGACCACTCGACCCGTAGCGTCGACTCCGTGCACCGCGAACACGTTCTTCGCCAGATCGATTTCCACCGTTACCACATCATTCATCGCTCTTCTCCTTCCAGGTCTCTAGGCTCGCCACCGCGGCGAGTGCCTGACCCTACCTCAGAAGAAGCCCCTCTCATACATTACCGGGTCGGGTCTTGTCGGTCGAGTGCGCAGTCGGGCTGCCGCCGCAAACGCCAGTAAATGGCTGACTGGGACCTTTAGGAACAAGCTTTACCGTGATCTGCGTGATTGCCGGCTGCTTTCGCCGCAGCCTCGGTCATGTACTCACCTTGTTTGGTTTTGCCGTACCACTTGTCGCCGGGGCAATGGTAGACCTTCGAGGCGCTGTTAACCCAAACTTGGCCCGCGCCCCCACCAGCGGCAGCGACTGTGGGCATAGATGTGGCAGGACCTTTAGTTGTGGGGGTGGTTGGAGTTGGCGATGCGGCCATGGGCGACTTTGCTGGAGCGGCGGCGGCCGACGAGTTTGTCGAAGTGCTGCTGCCGTACCAATTCTTTACTCCGCCATGACCGCCACACGCACCCTTCTTGGATTCCGCACTCGTATAGGTTCCATCTTTGCACTGCCCGGTCGATCCCGAGGGGGCGGCTGCAGCGGCAACCGGAGCAGATGACTTCGCGGCAGCGGACGTAGATGGTACGGACCCGGACTTGGCGGGTGCCGACGTCCCATACCAATCCTTGACCCCGCCGTGAGCGGCGCACGCACCGCGCTTCGATTCTGAGCTCGTGTACGTCCCGTCTTTGCATTCACCAGTCGACCCCGAGGGGGCTTGAGCGTTGGTAGCGGCGGAAATCGTCAGTGAAAGTGCAACGATGGCCGACGCAAGGATTGCTTTCATTGGGTTCTCCGGAAAAATTGACAGAAGATCGAGAAGCTGTGATGCGCATAAGAGCCGCGCTCTGATAGCTACAGACCATCCTACCTGCTTGTATAGCGAACGGCCATTTCGATCACACAAGGCCGATCCCGATCACCCTTGTTAGTGAGCGAATGGCGCGATCAAAATGATGATGCGAATAGGTAAACTACGCCGAATTGACCATGATAGACGGGTCCCTTGCGTTTTGCTTGCGGTGTCCTGACTTGCGGCCGCCTCTTGCTCCAAGGCTCGCGCGGACGGAACGGTTCCTGTGGGCTCATTCAGCGCAGAAGCCGATCGACGGCCAACACCGTTACAGACGCCGCTAGGCAGTAATAGCCGAAGAAGTGCCATCGGCCGCGTTCCAGCCAACGTGAAAGCCATCTCAGCGCCACCAGACCGGCGAGAAAGCTGAATAGCATCCCGACCAAACTCGGCCAGACAACAGGGAAGAGGTCGCCGGCAACCGTCAGCGAACCCTCGTGCGCCTTCAGTAACCTATAGGCTTCTTTCACGATCACGGCAGGTGTCAACACGACCGCCAAGGCGAAACTGAATTCCTCGACACGAGCCTTGTCCAGACCGAGAAACAGGCCGGTCGAGATGGTAGAACCCGAACGCGAGAACCCGCGGAAGGGTAGGCAGAGTCCCTGTATCGCTCCCATCCATGCTGACTCACGTACGGCCAGTCGGCGAGATGCATCTGGCTCCTGCCTCGCCGAGAGGATGATCATCACCCCGACCGTTGCGAGGCCGGCGGCTATCACGTAAGCATTCCCGAAAAGCTGTTCAACTTCCGCATGCACTGATCCGCGCAGGATGACGCGCTCGATAAGCAACATCAGTGCGAGCCCGATGGCGCCGGTGAGCGCGGTCGCGACGGCCACCAACTTGGCAAATTGCCAAAACGCATTGGAAGAGGCGAAGTAACGTTCCCGCCACGATCTCCAGAAGTACGCTATGACGGCAAGCATTGTCCCGGTGTGAAGCAGAACGAGCAGAAGCGTCATCTGCGGTGCTGTCGGGTCGAGTGCCATCAACTTCTCCGCCATGATGACGTGGGCCGAGCTGGATATGGGAAGAAGCTCGCAGACCCCCTGAACTACTGCAAGGACGAGAATCTTCAACAAGGACATCGGTGCGCTCTTTGGGACGTTGTGATATTCGATTCTAGGTCGTAAATTGGCACCCGCCATCGTTACGCGCGGTCGGTCTGCGTGGGTCGCAGTTCGAGCCGGAAACAGTTATTCGACTTTCCCGTATGCCGCGGCACGAACTATTGCGGACCACACCCATGCCGCAGCAGGACAGCGCGGCAGGCCAATTGGATTCGACCGGCCCATCAAACTAAGGAGCCGGTGACAGCGATGGCCGCCGTGCGCAAACGTTGCTCGCGATCATCGACCACGCAAATCACAACGCAAGTTCAACGCGTGAATTTACACTAGCCAGCCGTCGTCTAGCTGACTCCTCGCGTTCGGCTCGTTGACGTCAGCACCCCGTTTTCGGATCAGGCTGCAAGGGTGCGCGGGCTTGTTCGCAAACTTTTTGACGTCGTCGAAGTTCATTTCAATCGGCGAAGCGCACGTGACAAGGTCACATGCCGAACAAGTAGTGTAACTATGATGACCAGACTCACAAGGCCTGCGATCAGCAATGCGCCACCGGCGATATTCCCGCTCGGTTCATTGAAATACGCACCCCTCCCGACTAGTTTCGCCGTATAGGCAACCAGCGCGACACCGAGCAATCCGGCGCCGCATTTCCAGTCTGCTTGCTGCAGCGCGTGTATCCGCGCCCATTCAATGTCGTCAGCGCGTCTTGTCCTGTTAAACGGTGGTGCAAATCGCCAACCGCTTCGCGCGAAGCCTATCAGAAAGAAAATGAACGCAACGAACGCGAGCGCGACGCTGGTATAAGTTAGTAGCGATGAAAGCGTCATGTCTCGCAGCTTACAGCACGAAAGCCAATCGATTCCCGTCAGTCAACCGCAAGATTCCCGCACGACTGTCCTCATCGCAAAATTCTCCGCCAATGTAATGACCGCGTCAGCCAGACGTCAGAAGTCTGACAGGTCTGAACGTTAGACTTTGCGTTGGCTCTCGAAGGTCGCTCGATCTAACTCGGTAGTAAAGCGGCAGGAGGAGTGGTCGGCGCACGCGATCCCGGCGCGCAGAGCGCGATGCCCACACTGATAGGTGCCTTGGAATAAATCGTTCTAGGTAGGCGCGAGTGCCACGACGTGCGTAATTCCGTATTGAACCGTTCTGTGCAAAGAGATCCTTCCGAAGAATGCGATACGTCCTCGAAGCGATGAGCCGGGTCGCGCATATCGAGCGCGCGGCCACATACTTTCCGGCGCGTAGTGGGTCGGTCATCATTCGAGCCGCTGCACCGCTTGCCATGATTGTCCTGTGCGTGGCGTGGATCTTGTTCATTCTTGTAGGGCACGACCCATGGAAGCCGGACGAAGCGTATACGTTCGGTGTCGTCCTCGATTTCATGGAGCGAGGCGATTGGGTTGTACCGACGCTGGCGGGCGAGCCGTTTCTCGAAAAGCCCCCACTATTTTTTATCACAGCAAGCGCGTTTGCCCGCATGTTTGGCGGAATTCTGCCGCTGCATGACGCTGCACGGCTGGCCAGTGGGTTTTACCTTGCGTTGGCCCTCATTTTTCTTGCCATGACCGCGCGTGAGCTGCACCGCGGACGCCATGGTTGGACCGTGGTGCTGGTTATGCTCGGATGTTTGGGCCTGATTGTCCGCGCCCACCAGCTGATTACCGACCTCGCACTCCTCGCCGGTATTTCGATGGGGATCTTCGGCCTTGCTTATGGACGCCGCGCTTCGATTGGCGGTGGCTTCCCGCTTGGCGCGGGAGCAGCGATCGCGTTTCTTTCGAAGGGAATCCTCGGACCGGGTCTGTTGGCGCTGGCCGCGCTCCTGCTTCCAATGCTCCCTGCTTGGCGACAACGGACATATCTTCGGACGTTGGCGGTGGCGCTAGTGGTCGCATTGCCCGGCATCGCCGCCTGGACAATCGCTCTCTACTTGCGATCTCCGGACCTGTTCAATACTTGGCTGATCACCAACAATTTTGGCCGGTTTCTGGGCTTTACCAAAATCGGCCCGCATCAACCGCACTACTTTTATGCTTACACCATTCTCTGGTATGCGTTCCCGGCGCTGCCCTTGGCTGGCTGGGCGGTCTGGGACGTATTTCGACTTCGAAATGGCACACAAACCGAACCCGGTGTCCAGCTGCCACTCGTATTGTTCTTTGTCATGGCGAGCGTCCTCGGGGCGGCGGCCGACGCGCGCGAACTGTATTTGATGCCTACGCTTTTGCCTCTGGCCCTGCTGGCGATCGCAGGCATTGATCGGTTGCCGTCTGCCGCAGCGGGGGCGCTCGCCACCCTCGGCGCCGGTGTGTTTGGCCTATTGGCGCTCGGGCTTTGGCTGGGCTGGATCGCGCTAGTCAGCGGCGCACCGACAGTTCTGGCAGAAGCGCTCGCCGAATTTCAGCCTGGATTCGTCGCCCACTTCAGCTGGCCTTCGTTTGTGCTAGCCATAGTTGCCACCCTGGCGTGGTCAATAGTGGCCTGGCCACGCGCCGCGACCGCGCAGCGCGCCATCATTCAATGGACGGCAGGCGTAACCTTGTCCGTGTGCCTCGTGGGAACGCTTTGGCTGCCTTATCTTGATGCCGGCAAGAGCTATCGCGATATGATCGTGTCGCTCTTGCAATTTATCCCCGAAAAAAGCTGTGTCGCAAGCCGCCACCTCGGCGAACCGCAGAGGGCGTTGCTTCACTACTTTGGCCAAATCAAAACGGTGCGCGAGGAAATGGTCCCGGAGACATCGTGCAGCATGCTGCTGGTGCAGGGATGGCGTCATTCCCCGGAGCCCATGAACTATTCCGAATGGACACCGGTTTGGGAGGGCGCGCGCCCGGGCGACTCGAAGGAGATCTACCGCCTCTACGTTCGTGGGTCATCCAAGGAGCTCCCCTAGTCCAGTTCGCCGTCTGCCCCTCCCGTGCCGCGAGCTTGCGTCAGTTAGTGCCTAGCCGGCATCACGTCCCGCTCATTAGCAGCGCAATTCAGTAAAATGGCTCAATGAGTCGCTTCGATCAAGACACGAGCGTGATGCGCGAACGTCGCGAAAACACGCTGATCGAACTCCTGCAACCAGAACTCCCGCCGCTCAGCAAGGCGCGCGGAATCATTAGCGGTGTACCGGTCGGCGCACTGCTCTGGGTTGCGATTGTCGCGCTTGGCGCCGTGATTTGGAGACACTTCAGCGGTTGAAAAAAACCGGCCTGCGCCAGCTCTGTCCCCCCGCCGCGAGATGACGGCACTTTGATTAGCAGCGATGGTGGCGTCGCGGCGGTGGGCGAGAAGTCGCAGGTCTGTGGGCTCACGTCTTGGCGACAGCTCTGTTCGGGAAGGTGACGCGCACGCAAGTACCACCGTGCTCGTTGCAGGAGTCGATCTCCAGCTTCGACCCATGCCGCTCGGCGACTTCGTGCACGATGGCGAGGCCAAGGCCCGACCCCGTGCTATCCATAAATTCGAACGACGGGGCGCGGTAAGATGTTGGCATGGGTCCGGTGTCCCCGCTGCTGTCGTTTCTCCTGGCGATGGTGTCCGGCTGGGTCCATCGGCATCAGCTGCTTCTCATCGAATTTCTCCAAGCAGAGAACCGCCTGCTGAAAAAGCGGCTGCACGGACAACGAATCCGGTTCACCGACGCTGAGCGTGCTCTTCTGGCGCGCAAGGCCAAGGCAGTGGGACGTAAAGCTCTGCTTAAACTCGACACCGTCGTTTCTCCCGATACGCTTATGCGGTGGCATCGGCGCCTCGTCGCCCAAAAGTGGGACTTCACACATCGACGCAGCCCTGGTCGACCGGGCGTCATGCGTCACATCTCCGAGTTGATCGTGCGCATGGCGCAGGACAATCCGAAGTGGGGCTACACCCGCATTCAGGGAGCGTTGGGCAATCTCAGTCACAAGGTGGGTCGCTGGACCATCGCCAACGTGTTAAAGCGCAATGGGATTGAGCCGTCTCCGGAGCGTAGCCGGCGAACGCCGTGGTCGACCTTTCTCAAGGCACATTGGAAGGTACTGGCTGCCAGTGACTTCCTGACGGTGGAAGTATGGACGGGGAAGGGTCTGGTCACTCACTATCTGCTGTTCGTGATCAGTCTTGCTGATCGCGTTGTGAACATTGCGGGGATCACGACGCGACCTGACGAATCGTGGATGCTTCAAGTTGCCCGCAATATGACTGATTCGCAGGGCGGTGCGCTGCATTCCAAGCGGTATCTGATCATCGATCGCGACGCCAAGTACTCGGCACAATTTCGGCGGCTGATTCGAGACAACGGAACCAAGGTCATCCGTCTACCGCCAATGTCGCCGAACCCAAATGCCTATGCCGAGCGATTCGTACGCTCGATAAAAGACGAGTGCCTGAATCGGATGATCTTCGTTGGGCAGGCATCGCTACGTCGCGCCGTGGCGGAATACATGGATCATTACCATGCCGAACGCAATCATCAGGGTCTTGCAAACCGATTAATCCATGTGCCCAAGGCGGCATCTGCAAGTGTGGGGGCAATCTATCGTCGTCCGCGGCTCGGTGGAACGCTCAACTTCTACTACCGTAAAGCGGCATGACTGAGTCGTTCGAATTTCTGGACATCACGGCGTCCTGTATGTATTCTTTGACGCCAATTGCTTTTACTGCCATCTCACCTGGAAGGCCCTCCAGCCGTATGAGACGGTGGGCCTACAAGTTCGCTGGGTGCCGGTCGCCTATCAGAAGCCAAGCTCAGTGGGCCGCGCAGCGGCGATCATGCAGGCTTCAGACCGGAGCGCGGCGCTTCGTGTAAATGAGACCAGCTACAACGCTGCTCAGTTCGACGGTGGCATTTCGCCAATGGACAAGGCTCCAGGGGCGCTGGTGGCGCAGCTTCAGGCCAACACACAACTGATGCGCAAGTTCGGCGCACCGGGAACTCCCGCACTGGTTTGGAAGGACCGTGAAGGTAAGGTGCGATTCAAAGTTGGTGTGCCGCGCTTGTCGGAACTGCCACAGATTACGGGGCTGCCGGCGCAACCCAACGCGGATCCCGACCTGGCACGGTTTCGTTAATCAACAGTGGGGCAAACCTTTCCGCGGCACCGCACACGCGCGACAAGTGAGCGGCGGAAGGGCTGCTCTGCTTGGTCGCTCTACTCGCTCGGATCCAGCCAAGACGCTTCGCACCGTAGCCACTCAAACCTCTACCCTGCCACGCGGCGCGTCCTCCTCCCGAGCGACCTGTGAGCCGGTGGTGAACCGTTGCGCTTGTAGCGCGTTGGGCAGCAGGGAGAGGCCTACATCGATTGCACGTACGCTGCGATTGCCTCGATTTCGGGCGGTGTGAGGTCTTTCACGATCCCGTGCATCACGGGCGCCTTGCGCACCAGCGACTGTATGTACTCGATCTGTCGCATCACGTACTTGGCATGCTGCCCGGCGAGCCGAGGAAAGTCGCCTACCCCCTGGGCGTCGTTGCCGTGACAGGACCCACACGGCGGGATGCCGCGATCGGGAAGGCCCGTCTCGTAAAGCTTCTTACCCATCGCGATCTGCAGGGGGTCCCCCGGCCGTCCCAAGGCAGGCGGTTGCTTGCTGTAGTAGGCAGCGATGCTCTCAACCAGCTTGGGATCGAGCAGGTTGCTAGCGATGCCGTACATGAAATCATGCGCCGCTTTCTCCTCACGCGTCTTGTGTTGAAAATTCTCGATCTGCGCGATCAGGTAACCGGGGCGTTGCGCGGCAAGGATCGGGAATTCGGGCGACGTGCTGATCCCGCGCGGGCCGTGACAGGTCGAACACAGGTTAATCGCGCGCTCCTCGCCAGGAGTCCGCTCGGCCACGCCGGTCGGCGGACTCTGCGCGGTCGCCAGAGTAGCGACGATCGTCATCCCCATTGTCAGAACAACCGCGCTGAAGTTCGTCATCGCTCCACTCCTGTGCGCCCACACTGCGCCCGTCATACGAAGGAACCTCGTCGCAAAGCGGGCTTCAGAAAGCCACCCAGACGTCGAAAAACAGCGTGTTGTTGTCGCTGGCATTGCGCCCGGCGCCGTCATAGTTAGTCTTCGCGCCGTTGAACTTGCCATAGCCGGTGTACTGCAAGAGCAGGCGGAGGTTCTGAACCGGAACCCAATCGAGCTCCAAGATGTAACCGGTGCTGTTCGGAGTGAGTGGGTTGCCGGCGGCATCCGTTCCATAGAGACCTGCGTCAGCGCTACCTGTCGTCTGAAAATACGCCAGCGTTGCGCCGTATTTGCGCTCGTAGTAGTAGGTGCCCTTGATCTTGAAGGTGCGCAATGTATCCGTCGGATTCGCAGGCGTCGGCCCTGCACCGTATCCGGCGCCCGTGGCTTGAGTGATCGGGTAGCTCGCGTTGTATGCCTGCTTCTCCCAGATGTACGTCGTCTGCGCGGTAAACGTGTGCGGGTCGGTGATGTACTGGTACTGCGCGTCTACTGCCACGTCGCGATAGCGGTCGGTCGGCGTCGAGGTGTCAAGATTGTCCGGAAATACGTTGGCGACCAACCCGTACGTGCCCACCATGATCGAGTTCGGCCCCCAATCATGGGCGTAAGCAAGGCGCCAATAGGGGTTGAAATTGTTCACGGTGACGACACCGCCGGGCGTGTCGTACGGTAGGCCGGCGCGCAACAGGTTGCCCGCAACATTTGCAGTACGGTATGCCGCAAACTCTGCGTAGAGAGTCTTCTGCCAGAAAGCATAGCCACCGAGTCCTGCGACCTGCTGCGCGAGCCCGCCATCGATCAGAGTCGCCGCGGCAGGCGTTATCGCCAAGGGCGCGGTGGCAAACGGGAACCCCCACGCCGGCGTACTGTTCCAAGGGTCCGAGACGGTCGGGTTGTTGTTGAGCGTTAGTCCGAATATCCAGTCCGGTTCCGCGGCACCTGCGGACGAATACTTGCCGGCGAGTCGGATATCTGTGTTGTCAATGTTGCTGTGCCCGCCAAGGGTCCCATCTGCAGTCGTTGCGAGATTGTCGTAAGTCCACTGGATGAAGCCACCGAGGTTGTCCGTCACCTTGCCGGCAACGAAAAGGCTTGCACCCGAGAACACACCGCTCCCATTGCGCTGAGTTGCGGACGTCGTCTCGCCCGTTTCTGGGTCAGTTTGGTTGTTGTTCTTCGTCCAGGTAACCGAGCCCTGTGCCATCACGGCCAGTGGCAAGAAGTTCAAGCCCTGTGACGAGATCGCTGTCTTGCCTATCGTGTAGCCCGTCAGCTTAAAATACCGACCGTACGGCGTCAGTTCGGGCCAGCTGACGTGGCATGCGACGCAATCTTGTTCCGTCTGCCGCGCGAACGCGGGCACCGCATCGGACGGGCCTGCCATCCAGAACATTGCCAGCGATACCGCAACACCACTAAACACTCGTGTTGGATTGAGCATCGTCGTCCTCCTGACGGTGACGCGCCGAGCGCGTTTGATCTCGTCATGACCATCGGTGCGGCACCACCCTCGCCGACTTGATACAGCAGCGTACGTGCTTGATGGCAAGGCTTTATGATGCAGATCAAACGACGTGCAAGGACGAACGGCGTCACAACAACGCGAATACGATTCATTGCGAACAAGGAATTCATTACGATGCAACAAAGTGAAATGAATGCTGTCGAATTACTTACAAAGAGCGTGGCTTACGCGCAGGACAGCGAGACGGTCGGTGGGAAGCCCAGCGAAAGGCATCAACGAACATCGATGCGTCACTCTAGAACGACAGCGGCCTCACCGAGACCTGACTGCCGCGAACGGCTGCCAAAGCGAAGTTCGGGGGCGGCCCAGAACGGTAGGACTTGGCCGAACTCGTCCTGATTATCGACGGTCCCAGTGCGACTCACTGCCGGCGCTGGCGCGGTTCAACCCGAACGGCAGCGTCGTGCCACTTGCAGATATGCTGCCTTGGCTTCAAGCTGGGTTTATCGAAGCTCTACCGCCTTCCCCGCGTCGGCACATTTTCGAGGAACTTTGAACATTCGCGGCGTGTTGACTCAAGCGGGCGATCTCATGTCCATTATTGCCAGGTGCCGATTGGGTATGCACGTGGGGGTGCTCGGCGTAGCTGTCCTCTCGGTGTTGCCGGTGTCGGTGAGCCTCGCTCAGTCCGTGCCGGTCTTGGGCTATGTGGCTGCCAAGAACGCTAACCCAGAACGGCTTGAAGTTTTCAAGAGGGGTCTGACCGAGCTCGGCTACATCGAAGGCAAGAACATAAGAATTGACTATCGCGAAGCCGTCTTGGATGGCGAATACAACAGCGCGATGGCCGAGCTAGTCGACCTCAGAGTCAGAATCATTCTCGCCGCGAATGTCGCAGCCGCAGTCGAAGCCGCCAAGGCAACCGCCAGCATTCCGATCGTCATGTTGGCGGTAAACGATCCTGTGGGACTCGGTTTGGTGAAGAGCCTGGAACATCCAGGCACGAACGTGACTGGGACCACGATGTATGCGCCGCAGCTGATCGGCGAACGCTTGCGGATACTCAAGCGCCTAGTGCCGAACCTCGATAAAGTTTCGATGGTTCTGAATGGCAACAATGCTAACAACGCCGCTCAGTTTGAAATGATCCGTTCGGAAGCGCGTGGGCTTGGAATTGAAGTTCAAGCCTTGGATATTCGTAAACCCGACGATGTTGAGCCCGCATTTGACAAAGCCATGACATTTGGCGCCAAGGCTCTCGTCAATGGGGTTGATAGCTTCATAAATTCTCGACGATTCGCGCTTGCGGACGGGGCTGCGAAACACAAGCTGCCCGCCATCTACACCGACGTCGAATACGTGTCGGCCGGTGGACTAATGGCGCTAGGCCCTGGTCACAATGAAGGCTACTACGGCGCAGCCAAGTACGTGGACAAGATCCTCCGCGGCGCTAATCCGGCCGATTTGCCGGTGGCGGGCGCAACTCAATTCACATTCAGTGTTAGTCGCTCGGCGTTACGAGGACTTGGCTTATCGCTGCCAGCTGACATCAGAGACCGGGTCGATGACTGGCTTGATTGAATTTAGCGAAACGGATTGCTCGGACTGGGTCAATTGCGCAATCGAACGGCTTTTTTTTGCGGCGTTGCGGTATGGCCGCTGTTGGCGATGTCGGCCGGTCGTCAACGACATTTTAGGTCTTGGCTACCTGATCTTCACCCGTCTCTTACGAAGGAATCGGGTCCCCGCAACCAATTCAATCAACGGCTTGCCACTTGGCAGGCCGTTTTTGTTTCTGGTCGGGCTAGCAGCGCGCTTACGTCGCACCGTGAATCTCCAATTGCTCCGCAGTTGTCTGCAACGTCGGACGGCCTCGTGTCAGAACTCTGGGGACACCCTAGGCCTCGGACTCCCCGTTGCGTTCTCGGGCGAGCCACTTCCGGAACTGCGAGGTATTCGATTCTTTCGCGCACTCCCGGCTGCGCTGCCGCTATCAACGCTGCATAATGGGTATCAACTTTTGGTAACTCCGCATACAAATGATCGACCGACCGATTGCTGCCATCGTCGATGCTTTGGCGTGGCGTCGCTCGATGGAGCAGGGTCGAGAATCGGGCGGCTCGGAGCCCCATCTCTTCAGCTGCAGTGACGGCGTAGACTATTTAGTCAAAGTGTCCAACAACCAGCAGAACGGCGAGGTTCTGATAAACGAAACGGTTTGCGGCCTCTGTCTGGATTGGATAGGCGTGCAGCATCCAGCGACGGCAACCGCAAATATTCGTGCTTCGCTTTTACAAGTCACTCCAGGCTTGTCCGGCGTCGTCCTCGGCAGCGAAACGCATAAGGTGCTGTCCCACAGTACGATCCCCGTCTTGGTCCTGCACTGATGTGGGCTGGCGCCGGTCCCGCGGCGTGGACGGCACGGCGTAATCTTAAATGAATCGCGAATTCATCTGCGCGTTCACGTGCAGGCGCAGTCCAAGTGGCAGTTGCCGAAGGGCTCCTTGCCTTATTGGCGTGGGCACATCACGGCAATCGACCATGAGTTTGCGCGATGATTGATCTCAATGGATCAGCACGACGGGGATGTGCGTCAGGTGCAAGACCCTTGTCGTGGTCGATCCCAGTAACATGTTAGAGAGCGCCGTCATCCCGCGCGTGCCCATGTAAATCATCGTGCTGTCCAATCTCTTTGCATGCTCGATGATGCTTTCAGCGATTGCTCCAACGAGCTTGTGTACGGTGTACTTCACTTCCGCGGCGTCGAGAGCTTGTTTGTTCGCCGCAAGCATGTCATCGCATTCCTCGGCGTAGTAGCGCTCGATCATTTCATCGCTTACAACCAGACGCATGTTCGGAAACCGCGGCACCGGCAGGTGAACGGCGAGCAGATCGACCCTGGGCTGTTCCTTGTACCAGCCAAAGGTTTCTATGAGCTTTTGGGTCGCACGCATGGCGCTCTCGGAACCGTCGACGGGCAGCAGCACTTTGAGCATGTCGTACTCCTAGCATAGTGGGGGACGTTATTCGTGATGCGGGCGATCCTGCCAACCGGCGATGAGCGGCGGTCGTGAGAATTTGGTCCGCAGTCGATTAATCGACCGAAGCAAGAATGGTTGACTTAGTATCTTGTACAGCAGTCTGCGCTTTCCCGGGAATTCCAGAAGAAGCATTCCGGCAAGCACGGTGAGTAGCCCCTGACCTGGGATTCCTGGCACCGAAAGGATAGCGCCACAAATGACGAGTATTGCGCCGAGCAGATTTTTCAGAACGACGCCAATCCGAAAGGCTATCCCGCGACTGCGATTCTGAAGATCTTGTGAAGCAAAACCACGAAAGTAATCAGCGGGCAACCGAATGAGGACGGCCAAAGACACGGCGAAGCTAATTGCCACCGTTGCCGAGAACAAGAACATCGCAAGAATTATGCTTTGCCCTAGCAGCGCCGGCTGCTGGATCATTTCCCTTATCCAAGAAAATCATGCGTATTCGCGAAAGCCGGTATTGGATGATCGAACATCAATCGACGCTTGATATTCTGGGCTTCCCTGGCTTCGATGGTTTGATCTCGCTCAAGGCCACGCGAGGGGAAACTCATCAGGCAAGCCTGCCGAGCCGCACGCGGCGCTGGCGAAGCAATTTGTACAGGTCGAACCATGTCAAGTGCGCGCATCATCGGAGTATGCCTCGCGGGGGCGGTCACCAACGCAATTCATCGCATCTTGCCACCGCTCGAGCGAGGCCTGCCTACAGTTGCGGGTTCAGCACCGTCAGCCGCTTCGCCCACTGTGCTGCGACGAAGCACCCCAGCCCCGCGCTCGCGGCGATCGCGAGGTCGTCTGCGTGCAGGCGACCAAACTTAAAGAGATCGCGCAAGAGCGGCACGAAGAGTACGAGCGAGAGCATGACGACGGCGCCACCGACGATCCACCAAAGCGCCGGATTCGGAGGACGCAGGTTCGCCACGAGTCGCCGCGAACGCGACCGGCTCGCGATGATGAGAGACAGGCTCGCGAATACCATGAGGGTGAAAGCGAGTGCGCGCGCCTCTTCCGTACTCTGGCCGCGTTTCAACGCGACCCCGTAGACAAGAAGCAAGGCGGCCAGCACGACGGCCCCTTGGACGCACCCGAGGAGTACGGTTGCGCGATCGAGGAGCGACGCGTCGGGCGGACGTGGCGGCCTTTGCATCGTGTCGAGCGCCTCCGGTTCGGCCTCGAAGACGATCGAGCACGACGGATCGATGATGAGCTGCAGGAAGAGGATGTGGACCGGCAATAACAGCAGCGGCCACCCGAGAACGACCGGAACCACCGACATGCCGACGATCGGGATGTGCACTGCAATCAGGAACGCGAGCGCCTTACGCAAGTTGTCGAACACACGGCGCCCGAGACGCACGGCGGTGACGATCGACGAGAAGTCATCGTCGAGCAACACCAGCGCCGCGGCCTCGCGCGCAACGTCCGTGCCGCGACCGCCCATGGCGATGCCGATGTGGGCGGCCTTGAGCGCGGGAGCGTCATTGACACCGTCGCCGGTCATTGCGACCACATCCCCGCAAGACTTGAACGCAGTGACGATGCGCAGTTTGTCCTCCGGCACAGCCCGGCAGAAAATGTCGACGTCGCGAACGCGCGCTGCAAGTTCCGAGTCGGTCATTTGCGCCAGCATGGACCCGGTGATGTAGCGATCCGGCGCCGCAAGCCGAACCGTCCGGGCGATGCTCATCGCCGTAGCGGGGTAGTCGCCGGTGATCATCACGACCCGGATGCCTGCAGCACGGGCTTCGGCGACCGCAGCCGGCACCGCATCTCGAACAGGATCGGCCAGTCCGATGAAACCCACGAATTCGAACGCGAAATCGTGCTGCAACAACGGTAAGTCGCGCTCCTGGAATGTCGCCCTGGCCACGCCCAACACCCGCAGCCCCTTCGCGGCCATATCGGATGCCGTGCGTTCGAGCGCCGCCATGGCCTCGGCTGGCGTGTGGCACAGGTCGAGGATGGCCTCGGGCGCACCCTTGGCCGCGATCACGTAGTGGGTCCTATCGGGCGAGCGCCATACCCGCGAAATGGCCAGCAGCTCCCGCGACAGCGGATACTCGTCGACGAGCGTCCAGTCCAGATGAACGTGCTCGGTGCCGGCGAGGAGCCGTTCGATGGCGGCTTTGATCGCCTTGTCCATCGGGTCGAACGGATCGCGCTGGCTCGCCAGCATCGCAAACTCGAGGAGCACGTGGAAATGCTCCGGCAACGCGAAATCGGGAGTCGCCGCGACGTCAAGTTCCTGTCCAGAGGTGCGCAGTCCGGCGAGTGTCATCCGGTTTTGCGTCAGCGTGCCGGTCTTGTCGACGCAAAGGACAGTGGCCGAGCCCAGCATCTCGAGCGCCGGCACGTGTCGCGTCAGCACGCGATTCTTCGCGATGCGCCATGCGCCTAGTCCCAGGAAAATCGTGAGAATGACGGGCAATTCCTCCGGTAGGATCGCCATCGCAAACGTGATGCCGGTCAGGATCGCATTGAGCCACTCGCCACGCGTCAGCCCGTAGACAATAGTTATCAGCACGCTCAGTCCGGCGCCACACCATGCGATCCGACGCACGAGGCGGGCAGTCTCGCGCTGAATGCGCGTCGGCTCGGGCCGGACCGCCGCGAGCGCGCTGCCGATCCTTCCCAGCGCCGTCTGGTTGCCGGTGGCGAGCACACGCGCCGTGCCCTTACCCTGCACGACCAGCGACCCGGAGAACACGAAAGGCGTCGCATCGCCGCCCGGCGCACCCATGCGCTCCGCGGGTTCCGTCGCGACGATCTTCGCTACAGGTACTGATTCCCCGGTGAGCAACGACTCGTCCACGGCGAGATTAGTCTCGCGACAGACCATCGCGTCCGCGGCGACACGGTCGCCCTCGGCAAGCACGAGGAGATCGCCGACGACGACCTCGCGTCCGGCGATGCGCATCTGCTCGCCTTCGCGGATCACGAGCGCCCGCGGGCTCGACAGGTCGCGCAGAGCTTCAAGCGCGCGTTCGCTCTTGCGTTCCTGGACGAACGTGATCGCGATGATCACGAACACGAACGCGAGCAGCATCGCGGCCTCGCCCTTGTCGCCCAGAAGCAGGTAGATGGCACCGCAGGCCATCAGCAACAGGAACATGGGCTCGCGCACAACGTCAGCGGCGATCGCGAACAGCCGGCGCGGTTTCGCCGTCGGGAGTTCGTTGTATCCGTCACGCGCCAGCCGGGCCGATGCGTCCGCATTGGTGAGCCCGGCATCGGGAAGAAGCGCGGGCGTGACAGTCTCGGTGGCGATGCTCACCGCGTGGGATTCCATTCGCCGATTATAGAGGCGAGTTGCGAAAGGCGCCTGTTCGGTAAGCAGCCGGCAGGCTCAGGTCACAGTCGACGCTTTGACTTAGATAGCGTCGATGGCAGGCATCGCGGAACAAGCGAAAGCATGGTGGCAGCGTTCTTTCGCTGTCCGACATTGTTGCGTTGCTCGATCGCGTTCTATTGGTTGGGAGGCTCAATGAAGAACACGTTGGCAGTCACAGCTTTGGTCGCACTGGTAACCGTGAGTACACCTGTCCTTGTCTTGTGTGCGGACGTCGCGTCCGACACCGAGCAAGCGAAGCGGCAAGCTGCCGTATTTTCGACGTTGCAAGAGGCAGCAGCTGCTGCCACCGGATACAAAAAGACCAGCATTGAGGTGAAGTCCACGGCGCATCAAGTCACGATAGCAGTCGTCAACAGCAAGCTGAACGATGGATCGACAACGGAGCGCACTGCCGAAGCTTCGACAATTGCATCTGCCTGCGCGAAGAGCATTGCTGGGAAATCCGAGTTCGCGGGGGTTGTGATCATCCACGTGGACTACGTCAAGCGCCTGGGCAGTAACTCAACGGTTGTTGAAGGGATCGATTTCAACAAAGCTCCCGATGGTTCCTTTAGGCTCCGCCTCACCTGAGCTCGAGGGGCGGTTGCCCCGAGCGAAAGCAACCGCCTGACAAAATCGGCGATGGGTACGGCCTCTGATCCGACCTAACCCATGGAGGCGGAGACCCGTTCTTGCGTCGACAAGCGAGTGTCCTTCTTCCGCGGGAACGGGCCGCGGATTGGCGCGATTGGCACAAGGAGTTGAGTATCATCCAACATGCATTGATCCATATCGCGCCGACGCATTGGTACGAACTCTTCGCTCGGAACTATGGACCCCAGTCAGATGGCGCGATCGCTGTAAGCCGACCTGGATGGCTCTCCGACACTACTATGCGCCACGTGCCCAACGCCATCACGCTGGTCCGGCTCCTGCTGATTCCGGTACTGGTCGTCCTGCTCGCGCAGCGCGATTATGGCGCGGCATTCGCGGCGTTTTGCGTTTCGGCGCTGAGCGACATTGCCGACGGGGTTATCGCGCGGCGCTGGAATGCGCGCACCCGCTTCGGAGCGATCGCCGATCCCGTTGTCGACAAGCTGACTATGCTGGCGGCGACGCTCACACTCGCCGTGCAGGGACTGCTGCCCCTCTGGCTTGTCGCGGCAATTGTGGCACGGGACTTGGTGATCGTCGGCGGCGCGCTGGCTTATCACTACTCGGTTGGGCGCTACGACATGGCGCCAATGCTTCTATCGAAGATCAACACGGCTATCGAATTTCTCACGCTCGCGATGGTGCTCTGCGGCGTAGCGGACATCGTCAGCGCAAGCGCCACTATGCCCATGCTGTTCACGCTGCTCATGGTGACGATCGTGGCCTCGGGCGTGCAGTATGTGTGGGTGTGGGGTCGCCGTGCAATCAGGCACTACGCTGGCAGGAACACCTCAATCGAAAGATAACGTGCACCGGTGTAGTAATTAAGCTGAGTGCCGTCGCGCTTTTGAAGGCTGACCCGCTGGCCTCGACGTGGTCGCGTGAGCGAAAGGTGTGGGCAATTTGTCGCGCGCACCTCAATCGCCGATTGTCCGCTTCACTCCTGGTGCTTGATTCGTGGGCGTAGGTGATTCGCCATTCCACCGGCCGCCCCGGTTCGTGCGGCTGCACCTATCGAGCTGCGCTGGTTACTCGCCCTACGGCCGTACTCACCGTTACTTGGGCTTCCAGTCGCGGGCCAGCTTCTGCGCCTCCGAGATTTGCGTCGGCGTCATTTTGGCGGCTACCAAGTCACGCATGTTGACCGCAGCATCACGATTCTCGGCAGGGAACCGAGACGCGGCAACGCTCAGCCACTTATATGCCTCGACATAGTCCAGCGACACGCCGTGGCCGTCGGCAGACATGGCTCCGAGGTTGTACTGGGCGCCAGCAACGCCCTGGTCGGCGGCCTTGCGGTACCACTTTGCCGCCTCGGCATCGTCCTGTGATATCCCCTTGCCCGTGTCGTAGATGAATCCGAGCGCGAACTGGGCGAACGCCGTGCCATCCTCGGCAAGAGGTCGCAAGATTTGGACCGCGGTCGCGTCGTCGCCGCGCTCATGCGCTGAGGCTGCGTCCTCCAATGGTCCAGCGCCGGCGATTCGTGCAACCGCTGCTAGCGTGAGCCACGCAACCAGCGCCGCGCGAGGGGCAGCAAGTTTGAACGCGGGGCTGAGGCGAACGTGTCGAATCGCCTTCTCCTTTCCATCCGATGGGGCGAGCGACCACGGATCGCTAGTCTTGTCTCCAAGGCGGCGGCATGACGGCCAAAACCGCAAGCATCGGTAGCCTGACTGCCAGCGCTCTTGTCGACCTTCTGGACATTACCCTTGATCGCAACGGAACGCCAACTATACGACTGTCCGACGGCGCTGGTTCCAAAGGGTATAGGGGCGACGCGCTTTCGCTGCCGTCTCGTCCGCCCGGAACTATCGCTGTAGCGGACGAGACAGCCGGGCGGTCAGGGCGACAGTTCCTCGAGTACCCTGCCTTTCGTCTCGATTGCGAACAGCAGTGTGACGAGGCCGCCGACGAGCGCAACAGCTGCGAACACCGCGAACACGTATCGAATGCCGAAATCGCCAACAATGAAGCCGACCAATATCGGGCCGATCGCCGATCCGGCCCTGAGCCAAGCGCTGCCGACGCCGCCGCCGATCGCCCTCAGACGGGTCGGATAGACCTCGGCTGAGTAGAGATAGAGCGAGAAAGTGATGGTTTGCAATATCGCGTATGTGGCAGTCGCCAGGATCAGAACCTCGGTAGCGGAGGTGGCGCCCAGCCAGGCGAGTGCCAGTAGCGGCACCGTGGCCAGCAGAAATGAAATCGCGTACCAGCGCTTGCGGCCGACTTGGTCGATGAGCAAGGCACAGATGATCGCCGCGACGACACCGACGCATGAGGTAATCCAGCCATACCCAAGGCTGGTCTGCAGCGGGAGCTGGAACACCTGCTTGTAGAGCGTCGGCAGCCAGCTGATCAGGCCGTTGTTGATCATGTAGGCGCACACCCACAAGCCCCAGATCGTCAAGGTCCGCTTCAGGTAGATGCCTTGGAACAGCTCGCGCCAGTCGGAGCGCGTGGTCGCCATGGGATCGACCGGGCGTACCACCGGCTCCCGCAATACGACGCCGCGCCGCGTCGCGCTGTTCTCGAGCAAATTCACGACGGCGTCCGCTTCCGCGATGCGCCCCTTGGACGCGAGCCAGCGGGGCGATTCCGGCATGAACCAGCGCAGCGGAATCGTCACCACGGCGGGAATCAGGCCGACGACGAACATCGCTTTCCAGCCGTAGATCGGTACCAGAAAATAGCCCGCCATGCCGGCGAACGTCAGCCCGATCAGGAACAGCACCTCGTAGAGAAGAAAGAAGCGGCCGCGCTTCTCCGCGCCGATGAACTCGCTGATGTAGGCACTTGCCACCGGCACCTCGCCGCCCGTACCGATGCCTTGAATGAAGCGGAACATCATCATCGACACGCCGCTCCAGGCGAACAGGCAGGAGATATCCATCGACACGAACAACACGATGGTAATGAAGAGGATCTTCAGGCGCCCATACTTTTCAGCCAGCGACCCGAAGATCACGGCGCCGAACAGCTGACCGACATAGCCAGCCGAAAGGATCATGCCAACCTCGGTCGGCGTGAGCTTCCATTCGGATAACAGGCTCGGCATCGCGAACGCGATCGCCAGCACCGTGAAACCGTCGAAGAAAGTGGCGATGCCCACGATGGCGCGGATGAGCATCAACCTGGGCGTGACCGGAAGCCGCTCGAGGCGAGCCACCAGTTGGGCATTGGCGGCGCCGTGCAGTGCGGCGCCATCCGCAACGATTGCGGTCATGACAAACTCCTCCTTTTGTACATTATGCTTATTGCGGCGAAGCGGAATTCCGCTCCGCCGCTTGACTGTTGCGCCTCGTAGTCCGTCGGTCAATTCACCGGCACGGCGGAGCGCTCGCCCTTCCTGGCCACCACTTTGCCGAGACCCGCCGACTTCATGGCGGCCGCGATCTCGCCTTGAGCGCCTTCCGCGAGCGGAAGGAGTGGCGGACGCACCGTCGCGTGATCCAGGATGCCGCGGGCAACGAGGGCCCACTTCAGCGCCACGCTCCCCTCCATGTGCGAGCCGCGGTGGTACACGTTGCTCGTCACCGGAAGTAGCCGATCGTGGAGCGCGCGCGCCTTGGCGTAGTCCTTCGCCTTGCCGGCGGCGATCATCTCGATCAGCGGCTCGGGCGCGATGCCGCCGTAGCCCACGAGCGCGCCGTCGACGTCGAACATCGTGTGCAGCAGGTATTCGTCGTGGCAGGTGAGAATCTGCAGGTTCGGACGCTCGCGACGGATCACGGGGATCTCTGTGTCCCAGCGCTTCATGTTGCGCACACCGTTCTTCATCGCGAACACACCCGGTTGCGCGGCAATCTCGAGCTGCGTTTCGAGGTTGTACGTCGCCTTGGTCGCGTCCGGATACTGGAAGAGGATGAGCGGCAAACCGCTTTCCTCGTAGATCGCGCGATAGCGGTCCTGCGGAGCGCCCTTCTGGTAGCCGAAGCGGAGCCAGCCGTGCGACGGGTAGACGAGGCCGGCAGCGGCGCCGGCGGCGACTGCGCGCTTGGCTTCTTCCGCCGCGACTTGGTGCCTTCGAGCGTGATGCCGGCAATGACCGGGATGCGGCCGTTGGTCGATTCGACGAAGGCGCGAATCACGCGCGCCTGCTCGTCTTGCGTCATGAACGTGCCTTCTCCAGCATGGCCGAGGACGACCAGGCTCTTCACGCCGTCGATGCTGCCGAGCCAGGAGCCCAGACGTTGGATGGCCGCGAAGTCGACGGCGCCGTCGAGCGTGAACGGGGTCACAGGGGCGGGGCTCAGGCCACGCAGGTCAAGTGCTTTCATTTTGATTCCTCCATTACGAACAAGGGGTGGATGACGTTCACGGGAACGCTTGCATCCGTTTCGCACTGCCGCTTCGCCGGTCAACTTAGGAGGCCATTCGCCGCCAGATCGATCGAAAGTCGCGTGCATGCAAGACCAAGTGTAGGGAGCGGCGAGCTATGTCGGAAGACGCAGAACAGACATTTCAGATATACTAATACAGTATGTGCAACGCGGAACGGAGGACCAGTGGACTACGCGGCTTGGAAGCTCTTTATCGATGCTGTCGAACTGGGCAGCCTGAGCAAGGTTGCCGTCGCTCACGGCACAAGCCAGCCGCATATCAGCCGTCAGATCACCGAGCTCGAGCAGGAGTGCGGCGGACGACTGTTTCAGCGCACGGGACGCGGCGTTGTCCTTACCGAGTTGGGCCAGCGTGTCGCGCCGAAAGTGCGAACATGGCTCGCCGGCACGGAACAGTTGGCGAACGATATACACACGACGGCTGGCAAACCGATCGGCAAGGTGCGGCTTGGCATCCTGCCGTCATCGGCACATCCGCTCGTAAGCACGCTCTATTACCGTCTCAAGGAGCGCTATCCGCTCGTGCAACTCAGCGTGCGTGAAGGCCAAGGCGCGCAACTCGAGACCTGGCTCGAAGATGGCAGTATCGATCTTGCCATCCTGTTCCGGCAGAGTTCGACGCCGAAGAATGGCGATGTTTATCTCGTCGACACGGCGACGTATCTCGTCAGCGCTGCAGGCGATCCGCTTACTTCGCGGCGAACGGTGCCGTTTTTAGCGCTGCATAATTTGCCGCTCGCGCTATTCTGCCGTCCGAATAGCTGGCGTGATCGGCTCGATCAGCTCAGCGCCGAACGCGGTATTTCCCTGAATGTGGCTGTTGAGGCCGACTCATTGGGCTTACAAACGCACGTCGTCGCTGACGGAGGCATTTATGCATTGCTGGGACCGTACGCCATTGCGGCGGCGACCAAGGTGTATCGCATACAGTCTTCAAAAATAGTCGACCCGACTATATCGCGCCATATCGCGCTTGCAATGTCCCGCCACGGCGAGTTGACGCTCGCATGTCGGACGGTGATGCAGGAAACACGAGATATCGCGAAGTCTGGCGCGGCAGGTCTACGTCAGACGTAGTCCGGTAAGTCGGAGACTCCTCCTATGTGGTTGTAGCCGCCGGTGATTGGCGACGCATGAGGCTCGTGGCTACCAAATCCGCACCCGTCTCTTACGTATGAATCGGGTCCCCGCAACCATACAATCAAGGGCTTGCAGCGATGCAGGCCCTTTCATTTTGCGGACTCTGACCAATTTGTGCCCAAAGTTTCGGGCGCAACCGTCAACGGGCGGCACAATTTCTCAGCGTACCCTCACGCCGACGCGATCGCGACAACATCGCTCATCCCCGCCCGTAGCTCAGGTAGTAGCCGACGTAGTAGAAGAAAAAGAAAAGTAGTAGCGCGCCGAAGAAACAACTTGTCTGCAGCACCGCGGTTCGAACTCCGCTGCCCTCGACGCTGAAGTACTTCGCGGTCTTGTTGTCGCTGAAGATCAAGAGAAGCAGTACGACGATGATCACCGAGTGACCAATGGCATCGATTATGCCGAACGGAACGATGGCGGAGAGGAACATCAGCAACAAGACGAACGCAGCTACGCGTGCCGCCACCGATCCCGTCAACAGAAGAAATGCGGCGCAGAACTCGACGAAGCCTGCGGCGATCATATAGAACTCAGGATCGAAGCCAAGGGACATGCCAGGGCGCTCTGCCATCAGCATGAAGCTCCACTCCGGGAATGCCCACTTCTCGACGGAAGCCCACAGCAGCGTGACCGCCGTCGCGACCCGGACGGCGCTCAGTGCAAGATCCTCCCCTCTGTGACCGAAGACTGAGTGAGCGATCAGGTATACGGCGACCCCGAGAAAGATCGGGTAGTCGAGCATGTGAAACAGCCCGTACTGGCTGATGCCAAACGCGAACAGAATGATGATGCCTGCTCCCGAAACGACCGTTGTGCGACGTGTGAGCGCGCAGAGAGCGACGGCGAGTTGCACGATGCAGATCCATGTCGAATGCGTCCGCAGCTCCGGAGTCAGAATCATCCATTCATGGACGCAGCCGTAGGCGAATACGGCAAGGAAAAACGCGCTCGTGCCGAGCCGCAGCAACAGCGGAAAATTCTGTGACACGCGCGTCGCAACCTCCTGTGCGCGCCGCCCAAGCCGCGCCGGCGCGCGCCGGGTCAGGTAGTCGTCGGCGAGCGCCACGGCGAAGATCAGCGGGGCAATAAACAAACAGAACAGGACGAAATACCGGCTGGACAGAACCGACGCCGCATGCCGCGGTGGCGACAGCAAGTCGTAGTTGACGAACCACTTGACGTGCGGGAAAGCGACCGCGGGGTCGAGCATCAGGACGACCGCGAGCAGGGCGCCCCCGATACGGGGCCCCCGCCGAGACCCCAACCAACGAGGACCCTCCCCAGAATTTACGTGTCGCACAAGCCCTTCTCCGAGTGCGCACCAATTGTCGGCTGAATTTTGTAGCAAACAACCGCAGGCATCTGCACGCGGTCAATGACGTCACCTGTCTGCCGTCAGGCGCGCGCCGCGTGACTGAACCCGAGTTTCTTGTATATGACAGAGGTTGTGCATCCGTCAAGAAGAAGCAGATGGAAACTAGTGCTCTGCGTTGTTTTCACGCGACTTATCTTGCGCCGTACATCGTGTCTCGTCTTGTGATGAAACACTTTGGCACAGCGCTTGCTCGTCGGGAGGCTCTATCCCGATGAAAATGAAGCGGCCCACCGATGTTCTTGCACAGACTTCTGCTGATGGCTGGCCTCGCCATGCTCATCACATGCGTCACAGGGCACGCCGCGGAGCTCGACGAGCCGATCAAGCCGCTGCCGCTTGATCTGAAGCTCGACTCAGACAAGGTCGATCTCGGGCGCAGGCTTTTCGTCGATCCGAGGTTCGCACAGGACAGCTCGGTGGCCTGCGTTTCGTGCCACGACCTTGCGCACGGAGGGTCTGATCCGCGCCCGCGCTCTGTCGGCGTCCGAGGTGAAGTCGGTGCGGCCAACGCACCGACCGTATTCAACAGCAGTCTCAACTTCCGGCAGACATGGAATGGCTCCGGCGCCTCGCTTGAAGACTTTTTGGAGCGGCTGATCAAGAACCCGAAGGTCTTCGGTTCGGACTGGACCGGCGTCGTCGCACGACTGCGTGAGGACCATGCGTTGTCGTCACAGTTCGCGGGCGTATATCCCGACGGAATTACGACCAAGAACACCATCGACGCGCTCGCAGCCTTCGTCCGTTCGTTGATTACACCGTCGCGATTCGACCGTTATCTGCGCGGCGATGCCAGTGCGATAGCGGCGGATGAGCTCCAGGGGTACAACAAGTTCAAGAGCTATGGCTGCGTTGCTTGCCATCAGGGCGTCAATGTCGGCGGAAACATGTTCCAGAAGTTCGGTGTCATGGGCGACTACTTTGCCGACCGCGGCAACGTCACTCCAGCCGACCTCGGCCGCTATAACGTCACCAAGCGCGAGAGCGACAAGTTCGTGTTCAAGGTACCGAGCCTTCGCAACGTCGAGCTCACCGCCCCGTACTTCCATGACGGCAACGCCGCGACGCTGGAGAGCGCGGTCGCGATCATGTTCCGCTACCAACTGGGACGCGACGCGCCGCCCGAGGACAAGGCTTTGATCATCAAGTTCCTCAAAACGCTGACAGGGGAGCGGCTGCCGCGCCTTTCGTCGGCGGGCAGTCAAACTTCGGAGCGCACTGCGTCATCCGAGCCGATCGCGGCCAGGACAGAAAAATGACGAAGATTTCCACCCTACTGAGGGCGCTCTCGGTCGCAGCGGTTACGGTCCTTCTGATCGGCATCCTGACGTTTTTGTACGCCAAGTCGAGCTCCGTAGACGCCGAGAAAAAGACTCGCGTCGAGTCTTATCTCAAGCAGCTGAAGCAGTTGGACGCCGAGTGGAACGTCGACATCCTGAAGTCGCGGATGGATATCAACAAGAGCTACGACCCGCTCACGAGTCCCCTAGCAGTCCTCGACTCGCTGCAGCAAAGCCTTTTCGCCGAAGCCAGTGCGCTCGGCGAACTCGAGCCGCAAAAGGCCGTGGGCGAGCTGAAAGCCCTAGTCGATGAGAAGTCCGACCTCGTCGACCAATTCAAGGCGCAGAACGCGATCCTCAAGAATTCGCTGCGTTACATACCGACCGCCGTGGACGATCTGCAGGCGGAAATCGGCCGCGGGAAACGATCCGGTCCGTCCGGCGCTGCGCTCGATGCCTTGAACGCGCGCACCAATCAATTGCTCAAAGATGTCCTCAAGTACAACCTTCTTCCCGATTCAGCGGCCGCGCAGGGTATAGAAGCGAACCTCCAGCTCATCGAAGCCGGCGAATCGCCCTACCCGCAGGAGATCGCGGCCTCTGTTGGCAACGTCCTGCGGCATACGCGGACGATCCTGCGCCAGCGATTGGTAGAAAGCGACGTGCTGGCGAAGATTGCGGCCATGCCCATGTCGACTGCGATCGACCGCGTGGGTGAGGCGTTCGATCGCAACTTCCAGGTCCAGCTCGCCGAGAGCGACCGCTATCGGCACTATCTTCTCGCGTATTCGACTCTGCTGCTGGCGCTGCTGGTCTACATCGGCGTACGCCTGCTGCGCAGCTACCGGATCATCGGACGCGTCAACAAAGAATTGAAGAACGCCAACGAGACGCTCGAGCAGCGCGTACGCGACCGCACGGAGGAATTGTCCAAGGCTCTGCGCGATCTGAAAGAGTCGGAAACACAACTCGTACAGTCGGAAAAGATGGCATCGCTCGGCCAGATGGTCGCAGGCGTGGCGCACGAGATCAACACCCCGCTTGCATACGTGCGCAGCAGCCTCGAGACGGTCGGATCGCGCGTCGTCGAGTCGGTCCGTGAATTCGTCAACGCCACGCTCTCGCTCGTCGGTGTGATGCGCGCAGGGAACGCGAGCGACGAAGAGATCTCAGAAAAATTCGCGGCAGTCTCCGATCTGGCTGACCGCATGAACGAATTCTCGGTCATCAACGAGATCGAAGGCCTGCTTAAAGACGGCGTGCATGGGGTCGACCAGATCACGAAGATCGTCGTGAACCTCAAGGACTTCAGCCGGTTGGACCGGACCCAGGTCACCAAGCAGAGCGTCGACGCCTGTGTTGAGGACACACTGCGGCTTGCCAAGAGCATCCTGAATGGCCGCAAAGTCCTGAAGATCCTCGGCGGTACGACCCCGATCCGCTGTGCGCCATCACAGATCAATCAAGTCCTCCTCAATCTGATCACGAACGCGGCACAGGCAACCAGCGCCGAGGGCGGACAAATCAGGGTCGTCACCCGGATGCGTGGCGCCGAGCACGTCGCCGTAGAAGTCATCGACAACGGCACCGGCATTCCGCAGGACGTGATCCCGCGCATCTTCGATCCCTTCTTCACGACCAAGGCCGTCGGCAAGGGCACCGGCCTCGGGCTCGCAATCGTATACAAGATCGTCGAGCAGCATGGCGGAACCATCGTAGTCCATTCGAAGGAAGGCTCGGGCACGAAATTCACCGTCGTTCTTCCGATCGCAGGAGGCGAACCTGAAGCTGCTGCCGGCGAAACATCGGCTTCGGCACCCTTCGCGATGGCGGCATGACTGGACGAACGTCATGCGAACTTCCGATCACACCGCTATCGATGTCCTCTAAGGTCATGTCATGAACCGCCCAGCAAAGTTGGCTTCGACTGCCGCTGCAAGCCTTGCACGAGCTATCCGCGATACGAACATACCGCAGGGGCCGGCGACCGGTCATTCCGCGCGAGCGCGCGCAGACCGGGCGCCCATTCTGCAGACGGCCGAGCGGCCCAAGATTCTGCTGCTCGACGACGAAGAGCGAATCCTCAACGCGCTGTCGGCGCTCTTTCGCTACAAGTATCAAGTCTTCACGGCAACCGACGGCGAGCAGGCGCTGGCGATACTGAGCCAGTGCCATGTTCACGTGGTCATCACGGATCAGCGCATGCCGACGATGACGGGCATCGACTTCCTGCGGCGGGCAAAGGTTGTGTCACCTAACACCGTGCGCATCCTCCTCACCGGGTTCTCCGATCTGTCGGCCATCATAGACTCGGTCAACGATGGCGAGGTCTATCGCTTCCTCAACAAGCCCTGGGGCAACCAGGAGATCCAGGCCGTGGTCGCGGACGCTGTCGCAATCGGCGTCACGCTCGAGGCCGAGATGCCGTCGGCTCGCGCCAAGGAGCAGCCGCCGAAATCCAACGCCGCCACGCAGGCGCCGCCCTCGTCGCGGCAGCCCGCAGTCGTGCTTATGCACGAACGGCCCGAGGCATTCGATCAGGTGCGCCCGCTGCTCGAGGCTAACAACCCGGTCGTGTATGCGAAGAACGTCGAAGCGTGTCTCGAGACACTGCGGACGCACAATGTCGCCGTCGTCGTCTCCGACATCAAGGTTCGAAACGACGACTGCACTGAGTTGTTGAAACTCCTGAAGCACGAGCATCCTCAAATCCTGACGATCGTGCTGGCCGATGGGGCAGACGCGGACCGAGTGATCGAGCTCATCAATCAGGCCAAGATCTTCCGCTACGTGCTTGCTCCATGCAGGCCGCAGAAGCTGAAATTCTTCATCGAATCGGCACTGACGCATTTCCAGCGGTCGCTCGTCAACCCAGCGTTGCTGCGCCAACAGGCGGTCGACGCCACTCAAGCGAAAGCCCAATCGCGGACGGGTGTGATGATTGTCGCGCGGCTGCGGGCGCTGCGCGAGCTACTCTCACCACGCACGGCGAACTAGACATTCGCCCGCGGATGGCGACAGGCGCAGTGCCATGATCCTCAAGGAATTCGCACGGCAGGCCGGCAATCGCCCAGGTTGGTTGACCCTGCTGGTTGCAATGGTGGCTGCTTGCAACGGCAATCTCGCGCTATGCGCCGATCTTGTTGTGGCGCAGGTTGCGCCGGACACGGGATCGGATGGCGTGCTGGCCTCCGCCTATCGTGCGGGGGCGCAGCTCTATTTCAACAGCGTCAACGCGAGCGGCGGCGTGCATGGCGCCTCCATCGTCATCAGGGCGCGCGATGATGCCGGTGATCCGGCAGTCACGCGCCGGCATGCAGCCGAGTTGATCGCGCAGAACCCAATTGCATTTATTGGCGCCGTCGGCACAACGAACGTCGCACGTGTTCTGCCGCTGCTCGAAGCGTCGCAAACGCCACTGCTGGGACCTCTCGTCGATGCGGTGGGCGTAGCCGAAACGGACAGCCGCAATGTCTTCCACATCAGACCCAATGAACGGCAGGAGATCGAGGCAATCGCCGGGAAGCTCGACTCACTCGGCCTCAAGCGCATCGTCGTCTGCCATGACGATCCACGGGTGGTGGGTGAGATTGCGCAGTGGCTTCAGTCACAAAGGGTGTCCGGGGTGATTCAGGTACTTGCATGCGGTGGCGACACTGTGCAGCTCGAGGCCGCCGTGAAGGCCGTCATCGCTTCGCGAGCACAAGCGGTCGTGTTCGTGGGCCGCGAGGAGCCGGCGGCCGCGTTCATAGGCAAGCTCCGCGCGCGAGAAAATTTCGCAATGGTCGTCGCATCGTCGTCGATCGACGCCAAGAGGCTGACAGCGCTATTGCCCGCCGCGGCGAGGAGTTGGCTTGCGGTGGCGGAGGTCTTCCCGAATCCTAATGCCGACGAGGGCTCCATCGGCGACTCGGTGGTGCGCGAATTTTCTGCATTGCGTGCCGCGTCCGCGTCCGCCGTACCCGCATCGAGCGCGAGCCTCGCCGGATTTGTATCCGCGAAAATCCTGGTCGAGGCGCTTCGACGCTTGGGAGAAAAGCCTACCGCCGCAGACGTTCTAAGAAGCCTGCGCGCCCTGCAGCACTACGATGTTGGCGGAATGGTCTTCGACTTCGCCAGGATCGAGTCACCGTCGGTAACCTATACGCGGCTCGGCATCATAGGCGGCCGCGGGGTGTTGCTCAATTGAGGCGGGAGCGTCACCGGCGCTTTGCACTGCTGAGCCTGCGTTCGACACACGCCGTGGCGATCGGCGCCGGCGCCGCTGCGTGCACGATCGTGCTACTCGACGCGGTTCCGTGGCCCCTAGGCTCGATGCGTGGATGGGAGATCGCCGTTGCGGTAGCGATCGGCTTGCTGTTCGCGCTTTCTGTCGTGTTCGAAGGCCTAGGCCGTGAATATCGACGAGGCGCGGGTCGTGACCTCGACGAACCCGCCGCGGAGCAGTCCGGCAGTGGCTCGGATCGGAATGCACCCGAGCGTTCAAATGCGGCATTGAAGGAAGAGCTGGCGCGATGCGAGAACGTGCTGAAGGACTTGCGGGCGAACGAGACGCACTTTCGCGCCCTCGTCGAAACGTCGGGCAACATCGTCTTCCACGTCGATTCAAAAGGTTGTTTCACCTACGTCAACGGAGCGGCAGTCGAGGCGATCCTTGGCTATCGTGCCGAGGAAGTCATCGGTGTCCCAATCGCGCAGTTTGCAATCGGTGCGTCAGCCCAGGCGATCGATGACGAACTCTTCCGGATCACGGAGACACCGGGACCGATGCATGTCGATGGGCAGTTCATCCATCGCCAGGGACACTCGGTCTACCTGAGCATCAATGCCATCGCCCTGTGCGATAGCGATGAACGTTTTGTCGGAGCGAGCGGCACGGCTGTCGACGTTAGCGAGATCAAGACTGCGGAAATACTCTTGCGGCAGGCGCTGTCCGAGCAACACGCGATACTCGATTCGGCGACCGTAGGCATTGCGATCGTCGAAGACGGAAAGATTGCGCGCGCAAACGCCGAATTGGAACGGATGTTCGGGCGCACCCCAGGCTCGGCAACCGGCGTGGGTGTGGAAGCCCTGTGCGGCGTTCAAGGCTTACAGTGGCGCTCGACCATCGCGAGTGCTGTCGCCGGCCGATCGCTCTTCGATGCAGATGAAGCGTGCCATCGCCAAGATGGAAGCCGATTCTGGTGTCGTGTTGCAGTTCGTCCGTTCAGTCGACCTGGGAGCGAAAACAGCACGATCTGGGTTTTGCACGATGTAACGGATCGCAAACAGAAAGAGCAGGCGATCGAGCACGCCGCGCTCCATGACGCGCTGACAGGCCTCCCGAACCGCGCGCTGTTGAGCGATCGCCTCGAACAGGCGATCAAGCGTGCCCAACGCGCGAACACGAAGTTCGGGGTGTTGTTCGTCGATCTCGACCGCTTCAAGATGGTCAACGATTCAATCGGCCACGACGGCGGCGATCAGCTGCTGCGGGTAGTCGCCGAGCGGCTGCGTCGCCGGGTACGCAGCGCGGACACGGTTGCCCGCCAGGGCGGCGATGAATTCATCGTGATGCTCCCCGACGTGGCCGGCGTTGCCGATGTCGAGCGCGTCGCCAAGGACATTCTGGCCGAGATCACGGCACCGGTCGCCATCTTCGGCAATGACTACGTGGTGACCGGCAGCATCGGAGTGAGCATCTACCCCGACCACGGCATCGACGCGCAATCCCTCCTCAAGCATGCCGATGCGGCGATGTACCGGGCGAAGGCCCTCGGAAAAAATACCTACCGCATCTTCACTCAAGAACTCGATCTGCAAGCGAGTGAGGACATCCAGATCGAGAACCTCCTCCGCTCGGCGGTCGAGCGCGAGGAGCTCGAAGTCTTTTACCAGCCGCGCGTCGAGCTTGCCACAGGACGCGTATGCAGTCTGGAGGCCCTCGCCCGTTGGCGAAACGGCGCTCTCGGCTGGGTGGACCCGTGCAAGTTCATTCCTGTGGCCGAGCGAGCCGGGCTGATCGGCCAGCTCGGCGATTGGGTATTGCGTCGCGCGTGCAAGGACCTCAGGTATCTGACCGACCTGGGTTACGCTGACCTCGGGGTATCGGTCAATCTCTCGCACTGCCAACTGACCGAGCCAGGGCTTGTGGCGAGCGTGTGCAGCGCGCTGCAGGAATTCTCGCTCGATCCGCGCCGACTCGAGCTGGAACTGACCGAAACGGCGATCGCCCGCGACGTCGAGCAGGCAGTCCAGATCATGGAGTGTCTCGAAAAAGCGGGAATCAGCATCGCGATCGACGATTTCGGGACCGGCTACTCGTCGCTTTCGAAGCTCAGGTGCTTCCCGATACGAACGTTGAAGATCGATCGTGTCTTCGTCAGCAGCCTCCCGAACGAGGAAGACGATGCCGCCATCGTGCTCGCGATTATTGCGATGGCCAAGCGGTTGAGAATTCGCGTCGTCGCCGAGGGCGTAGAGACGACTGATCAGCGGCAGTTTCTGATCCGGCACGAATGCGACGAAGGGCAGGGTTACCTCTTTGGGCGACCGGTGCCGCTGTCCGAAGTGACTGAAGCCCTCGCGACTGCACGCGGACACGCCCACACGATTGTGGCATTTCACAAGAAAGCCAGCGCGCCGCAGGTACTCGCTCGGCCAACGAAGCGCCTGCCCATCGCGCGGTAGCGCGACTTTAACCCAGTAGTGTCCAGAAATACGAACGACGAGTGGGCGGTAGAATGAGGGCCCCGCTGCTATCGTTTCTGTTGATGATCGCCGCTCGTTGGGTTCATCAGGTCGGCGCCAAATCTTTGCAACGGCGCGGGTTTGTGACCAATTGACACTGGCTGTGCCTTTGAACGTGACCGGGATCGATTGATTTCGAAATCGGCAAGCGTCGCAAGGTTGATTTAATGACTACTTAAACAGACTAAATCCGCCTTATAACCCGAAGGTCACAGGTTCAAATCCTGTCCCCGCAACCAATAAATCAAGTACTTAGGCCAGCCCAGCCGCTGGGCTCTGTCATTCTTGGACGCGGTGTAGGTGTGGTGTAGGTTTCGCCAGTCAATTAGGCCGCCTCTTTCGCCCGACCACGATAGCGCCTGCCGAGTATTTGAAGCCCTTAGGGCCTAGCAGCCAGCCCCTCCGGTAGCACCACTGTACTCATCGAGCGCACACTCGGACTTGTGCCGAGGGAGAGGCCCGCCCGGTCTGTGCGCGTCGCTTGGAGGCGCCCAGCTCGTCAAACAACGATGAACAACCGCTTGGGGAGAAAACAAATGAAGAAGCTGGTCAAATCGATCGCTATTGTCCTCGCGTTTGGTTTTGCTACGGCTGTCGGCGCAACTTCATTCAGCACCGACAACAGTGACCTTTGGTGGATCCCGACTGAAAGCGGATGGGGTCTGCAACTTGTGCAGCAAGGCAGCTTTATTTTTGCAACCGTGTTTATCTATGGCACAAACGGACAGCCGACTTGGATTACAGCCCAAATGCAGACCATCGGCACGTATCTGTGGTCTGGGCCGCTTTATGTCACCTCGGGGTCATTCTTCGGTGGCGCCTTTACCTCAAGTATTGTCACGGTGCGCCAAGCCGGGACAATGACTTGGCAACTCACGTCGGTGCGGGCAGGGACGCTCACATACAGTGTAGATGGGGTGCCGGTGACGAAAAACGTAGTACGCCAGTTCTTGGCGACCGATAGTTACAGCGGTGTCTATAGAACGATGTTCAACCTCGTCGCCACCAGCTGCGTCAACCCAGCCAACAACGGTAGCGTCTCAGACTCAATACTGCTCACCATTTCTCAGACTAACACGACAGCCAGCATGTACTGGATTTATTCCGATGGAAGTTCTTGCAGCCTGCCTGCGGGTTCCTATCAGCAGGCCGGACGAATGGGACAGATGTTCGGAAGTTACAGTTGCACCTCGGGGGATGCGGGCACCATGCAGTTCGTTGAGATGACTAACCGGATAAACATGGTATCGGGGCGTATCTTGGGGAAAAGTAACGTCAATGGCTGCAGCTACTCTGGTCATTTCACAGGACTCGTGCCGTTGAACGGATAGTCGCCGCGTTGCACGCACTCGTGCTATCCAGATATCCGGTCGCGAGCTGCGGTAGATTCCCGGCATGCCTTCCGCGAGGCAACTGCTTTCGTTCTTGCTGATAGTCGTCTCCAACTAGGTTCATCGGCACCAGCTCAACGTTATCGAGTTCCTCCAAGCCGAGAATCGCCTGTTGAGGGTGAAGCTCCGAGGTAAACCGATGCCGAGTAGTCTCTGCTTGCTCGAAAGCCGCGCAGTCGGGCGTAAGGTGCTGCTAATCGGCAGCGCCGGCTGGTGACCTGAGTAATGGGCTTCCCGTGAAAGCAAAATATGTGTATTCCGACGGAAGGTGACCGAGGTTTCCGACGGATGATGACCGCCGGATCCGACGATGTTGACCGGTGAATCCGACGGATGATGACCGCTTTTGCGGGCATGTCGGAAATCGCGGTCAAGTTGGTCGGATTGGCGGTCACGATGCCCGGAAATCGGGATCGTGATCGTGGTGGCGAGGTTGCAGTGCGTGGTAATTCGAACCTTCGGCTGGGTACGCTCGCTCCCTTTGCTCAGGGAGCCTGCGGTGCCAGCCAACCGGATTACCATGCGACGAATTCGAGAAGTTCTCCGTCTCAAGCACGAATGCGCGTTGCCCAACGCCCAGATCGCCGCCGCGTTGGGCATCGCCAAGGGCTCGGTGGCGAACTACCTGGCGGCCGCCACAGCCGCCGGGCTGACGCACAGCGAAGCGCAGGCACTCGATGACGCGGCGCTGAACGCGCGACTGCATCCGCAACGCTACGTCTACCCGCAGTTTGCCGTTCCCGACTTCGCCCAGATCCATCGCGAGCTGCGGCGCAAGGGCGTGACGCTGCAATTGCTGTGGGAGGAGTATCGGGCGCAAGCCCAGGGCGTTCCCTACAGCCGCTCGCGCTTCTGCGAGCGCTACATCGAGTTTCGGCAGCGGCTGCGCCGCTCGATGCGACAGATCCACGTCGCCGGCGAGAAACTGTTCGTCGACTACGCCGGGCCGACGGTCCCGCTGATCGACCCGGCCAGCGGCGAGATCACCCGCGCCCACATCTTCGTCGCGGTGTGGGGCGCCTCGAACTACACCTATGCCGAGGCCACCGCCACCGAGTCGAAGGCCGACTGGATCGCGGCCCACGGCAACGCGCTTGACGTTCTTCGGCGGCGCGCCGGCACTGCTGGTGCCGGACAATCCACGCGCTCTGATCCGCGACCCGGACCGCTACGAGCCGATCGCCAATCGCACCTACGAGGCGCTGGCCGAGCATTACGGCTGCGCCATCTTGCCGGCACGACCGCGCAAACCGCAGGACAAGGCCAAGGTCGAAGCCGCGGTGCTGCTGGTCGAGCGCTGGATTCTCGCCCGGTTGCGGCATTGGCGCTTCCACAGCCTGGCCGAGCTCAACACCGCGATCCGGCAATTGCTCGGTGAACTCAACGACCGGCCGTTCCAGAAGCTCGAGGGCTCGCGCCGCAGCTGGTTCGAGCTGCTCGATCGGCCGGCGTTGCGGCCGCTGCCGAGCACCGCCTTCGAGTATGCCGACTTCAAGCGGGCGCGGGTCTCGCGTCTCGATTACCACGTCGAGTTCGCGCACCACTACTACTCGGTGCCGCATGCCCTGGTCGGCCAGGAGGTCGAACTGCGCATCACCCGCAGCACGGTCGAGGTGCTGTTCCGTCATCAGCGGGTGGCGAGCCACGCCCGCTCGCATCGTCGCGGCGGCTACAGCACGATCGCCGAGCACATGCCGGCGGCGCATCGCGCGCATCGGGAGTGGACGCCGGCCCGGCTGCTGCACTGGGCGGCCACGATCGGCGTCGCGACCGGGCACCTGGTCACTCATCTGCTCGAATCCAAGCCGCATCCCGAGCAAGGCTACCGCGCCTGCCTCGGTCTGCTCGCGCTGGCGCGCAAGTACGGCGACGCCCGGCTCGAAGCCGGCTGCGCGCGCGCTCTCACCCTCGGCGCCCGAGACCCGCAAGTCGGTCGCCTCCATCCTCGCCGCCGGGCTCGACCGCCAGCCGGCCACCGCCACGCTGTTTGCCGACACCGTTCTGCCCGAGCACGCCAACGTGCGCGGTCCCGAGTACTACCACTGACCCGTTGAAGGAGATCGTTCGATGCTGACCCAACAAACCGTGACCCACCTGCGCACCCTGCGCCTCGACGGCATGGCCCGCGCCTTCGAAGAGCAGCTCACCCAACCCGTGGCCACCGGCCTCGCCTTCGAAGATCGCTTCGGCCTCCTCGTCGATCGCGAACTCGCCTGGCGCGATACCCGGCGCTTGGAACGTCTGCTCAAACAGGCCAAGCTCAAGTATCCCGACGCCTGCATCGAGGATCTCGACACCCGCAGTGCCCGCGGTCTCGATCCGCGCCAGCTCGCCAGTCTCGCCGGCGCCGATTGGATTCGCACCGGCCACAACGTCCTCATCACCGGCGCCACCGGCCTCGGCAAGACCTGGCTCGCCTGTGCCCTGGGCCAAGCCGCCTGTCGTCAAGGCTTCGCCGTCTTCTACACTCGCTTCAGCCGCCTGCTCGAAGAACTGCGCATCGCCCACGGCGACGGCAGCTTCAGCCGCCGCCTGCAGCAACTCGCCCGCACCGATCTCTTGATCCTCGACGATTGGGGCCTCGCGCCGATCGGCCAGCCCGAACGCAACGACTTGCTCGAACTGCTCGACGATCGCACCACCGGCAAAGCCACTCTGATCACCAGTCAACTGCCGGTCGAACATTGGTACGCCTACCTCAACGATCCGACCTTGGCCGACGCCATCCTCGATCGCATCGTGCACGGCAGTCATCGCCTCGCGCTCAAGGGCGAGTCATTGCGCAAGAAGACCACTGACAAAGGATCGAAAAAGTCGTGAACGCGAACACCTTCACAACCGCGTCCCCCACCGCGATGCGCCACCATCAAGGAAGCTACCCAATGACCTGCAGCCTCCGTCCAAACCCTTGCCGGCCTTCCTGGCTGCCCCGCCGTGGTGCATCCGCTCTCGACACACCGAAATTGACAACGATGATGACCGACTACGCTAAAATCTAAACTCCACGCACCGCAACTCACCACGCGGTCAACATCGTCGGATTCATCGGTCAACTTCGCCGGAATACGCACAAAATACGTGCGTTCGATGCCTTCCCGCCCACTTGCGCAACAGCAAAACCGCTTCCGCATTGGGCGGGACCGATATCGCTTCACGCGCCTTGGCTTGGTCGGGATGGGGCCGGCAACTCGAACGACATCTCGCCCGGCTTCGCCTCTTTAAGAATCTTGTGCACGAAGGTCGCGGCATGGCGCGCAGCTTCGTTGTTGTTTGCCCCGTCGCTCATCAAGAATCCGGCTTCGGGAAAGTCAGAGGTCGCTACTAAGCCATCTGACGCTGCCCGTCAGATCGAATCTCAGCGAGAACACCTTCCTCCGGTCCGTCGAGATAAAACTCGCCGCGCTCCAGCGCACCCTTGTCCTGCTGAGTGAGATATGCCTCGGCTTCGGCTAGCGTCTTGAACGATCGCGGCAATACTTTGCAATCTTCACGGCCGACCGTGTACGGGTGGATCGTTTGGTCCATTTCGTTGATGCCCATTGCATGCTCCTTGCCTTTCGGCGATTGCGGTCGGCGAGCGCTCCCGTCGTCGCTATATGACGAGAAGCGTCAGCCGGGGTAACTCAGAAGCTAGTAAATCGCCGCCTTGGGTAGCTATCTGCAAGGCGTGTGCCAAAGTCAAAAGCGAGACGGAGGCCAAGGTCAGTCAACGCCGATAGGGCGAAAATCCGTGACCGTTCCACTGCGTGGCCCTGGCAGGTGGCAAAAAGAAGGCAGTCGAGTACTCCGGACCCTTACCGCCACTGTTTGGAACCGCCGATCTCCAATTGCTTTACGCGTAGATGCCGAGACTTTGCCTAACACCACTCTCAGAATTCCCTTTTTCGACCGGCCAGGAGCGAGTCTTCCGTGGACCGTCCCCAATCAGGCGCTCACCGCCAAGCCCGGACATTCGGAGACTCTTCGTTCCCGCGAGGTCAAATCGGTGATGCGTGGCTGCAACGTGCAGGTCGACACGGCACTGTCGTCCGGCCAGCGGCCGAGCTTCGCGCCGAAGAGCAGGTTTGCAAGCCTCCAGTTTGCCGGGTATCTTATTTGCCTCTCCGTCCGGGAGAACATCATGGCAACGACGTGCGAGGTGGTCATCGCTTGGGCGATCGGCGTACTTCTGACTTCGACTGCGATTGCCGCGGACACCGGCGCAAATACCTCGGTTGCAAACGCCTCGGGTGCGATGCCCGGCGACGATGCCTTAACGTGCGAGCAGATCTACGCGCAGGGCATGGCCGAAGCGCAGCGGGATCAGCAGGAGCGGAGCCAAAGAAACGAGCAACTCAGGGCGCAGCGGGATGCTACCGGCGCGCTGATAACGGGTGCGATGTTGGCTGGAGGTTTGGGCGGCACCGGGCAGGCGGCCCAGATGGCGGTAGAGGCCCAAGCGGACAAGCAAATGGGCTTGCTCAGCGCGCCGCGATCCAACCCGAGAATGGAAAATCTGAAGCGACTATGGGCGCAGAAGCATTGCGTTATGAAGTAGGAACGGAAGATTCGTCCACGACTCGACTCGTTCGACACCTGAGGATGGAGAATGCGATGTCAATCACATGCAGGACCGTGATCGCGGTTTGGTTTGGCGCCTCGCTTGGGGTCCCTGCCGTTCGAGCGGCAGACGCCCCGGGGGCCATGGCGGGAGACGATGCGATGTCGTGCGCCCAGATCGCGACCGAACTCGCTCCTTACGCGCAGCAAATGATGCCGAACATCCAGGCGCTGGGCGCCTCCCAGCAGCAGCTTTACACACAGGCGCGCCAGCAACTCGAAGCGCGAAAGGCAGAGCACGAGGTCCTGACACCGCTTGCCACAGCCGGGGCCCTCGACAATACCGGCGCCTCGAAGCAAGCGTACCAGATGGCTCTGATGGCGCAAATGGCGAAGGAGAAGAGCGAAAACGAGGCGTTTGCCAACTCGCCACTCGCGCAGCAAAACAAGGCCCAGACCGAGCAGGTCGCCGCACAGGCCCAACAGATGCAATCCAACGCGCGCTTGCAGCGGCTGATGCAGTTGGCTCAGGAGAAGCGCTGCACCAAGAAGTGACGAGCTAATAGCTGGAAACGTACCGTACGAATGGAGTTCGTCCTAGAAGTCCAACTATGGTAACGGCGACAATGACCGCTCCGGGTCCGATAGGTGCCCGTGTCGGGAGGTTTCGCATCGGCTTTCTCGACACCGGCCAATCTTTGGCGGTGCCCAAGCGCCGACGCACTTGAAGTACACCGAGGACGCGGCGCGCCCGCTCGGCGTGCGCGTCCTGCCGCTGGAAGTGAGAGCGCCCGCTGACTACGACAGCGTCTTCGCGCCGCTCGCTGCCAAACCGATCGGCGGCCTGGTGATGTTCACCGACCCCCTGACGTGGGCCAACTGGAAGCGGGTCGCCGACTTTACGTTTGCCAACCGGCTGCCGACGGTGTGCGAGTTCAGGCAGTTGGCGGAAAGTGGATGCTTCGTCTCCTACGGGCCGACCTTCGACGAATTCGACCGGCGCGTCGCCAGCCAAGTGGACAGAATACTGGAAGGGAAAAGGCCGGCCGACGTGCCCTACGAGCAGGTGACCGGCCTGGGCAGCCGAGGATCATGCAGAAGATCTCCGCTCTGATTGTGCGCATGGACCAGGACAATCCGGGTTGGGGATACACCCGGATTCAATCGGCGTTGGACAACCTGGGCCACCGCGTCGGACGCGGGACCATAGCCAATGCGCTGAATCGCAACGGTATCGAGTCATCCCCGGAGCGGAGCAAGCGAACCACATGGTCAACGTTCCTTAAGGCGCATTGGAAGGTGCTGGCAGCAAGTGACTTCATGACGACGGAAGTCTGGACGACGAGAGGGCTGGTGACCCACTATCTGTTGGTGATCTCATTCTGGATCGGGATCCCAAGTACGCGGATCAATTCCGGCGGCTGATCCGGGGCTCGGATTGGGACGACCGTCATCCGACTGCCGCCGCGATCGCCGAATCTGAACGTACATGCCGAGCGATTTGTTCGCTCGATCAAGACCGAATGTCTCGATCGGATGATCTTTATCGGGCAGGCATCGTTACACCGGGCCGTGGCCGAATACATGAACCACTATCATGCAGAACGGAATCATCAAGGTCTCGAAAACCGATTGATCGTTGCTACAGCAACGCAGGCCAATGATGGTGCTGTCCATCGCTATCGGCGGCTCGGTGGAACACTGAACTATCTACTACCGCCAGGCGGCATGACGACGTCGTTCGAAATTGTGGACATTACGGGGGCGATGGCTGTCTTTGCGATGTACATGCGCGCGACCACGGACACTATTTCAAAGGTATTTGTGGGCGAGGAAGAGCGCAATACTGTGAGTTACTCCGTCCCCAAGCGCACGTTGCATCACGAAGTTCAGCGCGCAGATCCGCGGAAGTGCGTAACGGAAGACTTCACCCTGGGTGCCTTTGCACGCGCGAAGTAGCTGGCCGGTATCTCGAGATCGAGCAACGCGGAACTCAGGCACTTGCCGTGTGCGTCGAGCGCAAGACTGCGAGTTACCCCGCCCCCAAGCGCACGTTGCATCACGAAATTCAGCGCGCAGATCCGCGGAAGTGCGTAACGGACGACTTCACCCTGGACGATCGCGGCGAAGTGGCGCTTCACCAGGTCCGCAGTAACGTACTTTTCCAAGAATGGATAGTCCGCTGCATGAAACGCGATGAGGGAAATATTCGAGACGTCTCCCTTGTCGCCGGTGCGGGAGTGGGCAATGTTGCGCAGGACCACTTAGGTCTCCAAGTACTGAACGGTCGGCTTGACCAGGTTTCGAGGTATCAAGGTCGACATCATGGCAACTATTTCCTTGGCCGACCGAGTCGCCCCGCCACCGGCCGCCGGACCGTTCGTGTAAAGCGTCTCAACTTCATTCCCAACGCGGATTGCATCCTGCATTGTTTCGGTCCGACCTGCGACACGGGCCCGAACTTCGCACGGCTCGTAACCGACTGCAGATCCAGCCGTCCCGAGGATGGCATCCACGCCGATCAGGTCACAGCGAAGCTCCCGCACGTTGACGCCAGTCATCTTCAGCCGCTCGGCGACAATGTCGAGTGCAAGGCGGCCGCGGGCCGCAGCACCGGGGCCGGCGTACGATATCTGCCCTTCGCCAATATAACTGTCGATGTAACCCACGGATACCTTGAGCGTGTCGGTCCTCGGCCGCCCCTTCCCCCCGACGATGGCGACTTGGTCGGCCCCAACCTCCGTAACGGTAACGTCGGAGAAATCCGCGACTACGTCGGGCGTGAGGTAGCGTGCAGGGTCGTGGATCTCGTAGAGCAATTGCTCCTTGCATGTCGCCGCCGTTACCTTGCCGCCTGAGCCTCGGACCTTGGTGATGACGACGCTGCCGTCCTCTTTCACTACTCCAATTGGAAATCCAAGGCGCGCTAGGCGCGTGATGTCCTTGTGTCCCGGGTCGGAGAAATAACCTCCGGTAACCTGCCCGGCGCATTCGAGGAGGTGGCCGACCACCGTGCCTTGGCCCAGCCGATTCCAGTCGTCCATCGACCACCCGAACTCATGGATCAGGGGACCGAGAACGAGCGATGGATCCGCGACGCGGCCGGTGACGACTATGTCCGCGCGATTGCGCAGCGCCTCGACAATCGGTGACGCCCCCAAATAGGCGTTTCCCGATACCAGCCTGTCGCCCAAGCTGCTCACGAGGGCGCCGTTGTCCTGCAGTCGGAATTCGCCCGCCTTCAAGATGTCGATCACATCGTCGCCCGTCACCGACGCCACTTTCAAGCTTCGCAGATTTTGCTCGCGCGCGATTTCTCCGATCTTTGCCGCGGCGGCGACCGGGTTTGCCGCACCCATGTTGGTGACGATCCTCACGCGTTTTTCACTGCACAACCGCAACACTGCACCGATGCGGTCGGCAAGCATTGAATCATAGCCTGACGACGCGTCTCTCATCTTTGCTTGCTGAGCGATCGCGATCGTACGCTCGGCGAGGCACTCGAAGATGAGATACTGAATCTCACCCTTCTCGACGAGTTCCACGGCGGGCTCGATCCTGTCACCGGAAAAGCCCGCCCCGCCGCCGATCCTGAGCTGTCTCATGAAATCACTCTTCTCATGTTGCACCGCGCCGCGTCAGGGGGAAAATACCGCAAACTGCAGGAAACGCAGGAGACAACGAGTTGGAGCACAATCGCCAACGATGAACCGCCAACCACAAACGTGTAGCGCGTTCTCTCCCCTTTAACTATGCCGCATTTCACAACACGTTGGCCTATCGTGCAAATCCATAATATTTATTATTGAAATGGCTATTTCTTATGGATCTTAGCGTTCGTCAGCTTCGTGCCTTTGTTGCCATTGCTCGGCTCAACAGCTTTACGAAGGCTGCGGAAGTCCTTCATACCACTCAACCCGCGCTGAGCGCGCAGATCAATCAAATGGAAGCGGCGCTCGGCGTTCGCTTGTTCACTCGCTCAACCCGGTTGGTAACGCTAACTCAAGTCGGCCGTGAATTGCTGCCAATGGTGGACAAGATTGCTCAAGACCTTGGCGCGGTTGCCAGTCACGCTAAAGGGATCTCGCAAAAGACCGCTGGACGTGTTGCCATTGCGGCATTGCCATCGATAGCTTCCTCGTTTCTTCCCCAGGTCATCGCGGATTTCAGTAAGCAGTTTCCTGGCATTCAAGTGACGCTCAGCGACGGGCTTGCCGACTCGATTGCTCAGCTTGTGTACTTGGACCGTGTCGACTTCGGCGTAGGCAGTTCCGCGCCGAATGACAGGCAACTGGAATTCACATTGCTGGGTAGCGACGAATTGGTGGCGGTCCTCCCCGCCAACCACGCCCTTGCAACGTCGAAGCGGCTGAAGCTGAAGCAGCTACTCGATCAGCCCCTAATCCTCATGAATCGCGGCACCAGCGTGCGTCGCGTTGTCGACGAGGCCTGTGCAGCGCAAGGCCAATTGCCGCTGGCAGCTTACGAGGCGACGTACATGTCCACTGCGATAGGCATGGTGCGGGCTGGGCTTGGCCTTACGCTCCTGCCGTCGTCGGCACTGGAGCTCTCGGTCGCGACTGATCTTGTTTGTCGACCGCTGAACGACCCACTGCTCAAGCGCAGCATCGGCATCGTGAGAAAGCGCGGCCGATCGTTGTCGCCCGCGGCGGAGGCGTTTCTTGCGCTCCTTGGAAAAAAGGCGACGCTGTGGTTCGACCGCAAGAGCAGCCTCGTTCGAAGACGCGGCAGGCCCTGAGCAATTGCAGCCGATTTCGCCGGGCGTCGACGCTTCGCGTGGGAAGTCGAAATTTCGGTTGGACGTCGTGACGGCCGATACGACGGCCAGTCTTCGATTCCCTATTCATCTTCATCTCGTATATCTGTAATAACAACTATTGATTGGCGCAATAGATCGAGGTCAGTTTAAATACTCGTACTAGGACGGCCCCAGTGAGCGCATCGGCATTCGGGTTGCCTACCCTTTGGAGGAGTTTAGCTGTCTGAATCGGCGATTCTCCGCCGAACAGCTGCCAGCTTACGTATCAAATCCGACTGGTTTTACGAATCGACGCACGGCCGAGAGCCGGCATATCTACTAGGAGGCAGCATGACCACACCCTTTCGCGCCACCCGAGGGCGCGCCGCATTGATCCTTGCCACGCTGGCATGTGGCTGCGTTCTGATCGCTCCTCCAATTGCCGCCAAGGTCACAACGATCACCATCACGAACCGCGAATCACCAACCTACGGCGGCCAGTCCTTCGGCACCGTCGGACAATATGAAAAAATCGTCGGCACCGCATCGGGAGAAATCGATCCGGCGGACTCGCGCAACTCGATAGTCACCGATATCCAGTTCGCCCCCCGCAATGCCAACGGCAAGGTCACCTACACTGCGACGTTCACTCTGATCAAACCGATCGACCTCACAAAGAGCAACAACATCCTGTTCTACAATCAGGTGAACCGCGGGAGTCGCAACTTTCCCTACAGCATCGGAGGGGATCCCGGCGACGGTTTCATGCAAAACCGCGGTTACACCTTGCTCTTCAGCGGCTGGCAGGGAGATGTTGCGCCAGCCGCAAACAACGGAAACGAGACGGTCCAGGTTCCGATTGCCAAGAATACCGACGGCAGTCCTGTCACTGGGCCAGTTATCTTTCGCTTCTGGAACGAGCCAGCCGGGACGACGACGGTGGCGCTGACGACGATACCGCCTGGCGCGTTCACCAATAATGTGTATCAGCCGCTAACGCTGGATACGACGCAGGCGCGGCTGGAAACGCATAGCGCGGAAAGTCCAAACGGCGTCACGGGAGTGATCACGCCGATCGCCAGCACGGACTGGGCCTGGGCGGACTGCCGCACGGTCCCGTTCCCTGGGACTCCGGACCCGACTCGCGTCTGTCTCAAGAACGGCGTCGATCCGACGTTGTTGTACCAGCTCGTATATACCGGCAAGGACCCGCTGGTCCTCGGCGTCGGGTTGGCCGCGGAGCGCGATGTTCTTTCGTTCTTTCGCTACGAAACGGCGGACTCCGCGGGAACCCCCAATCCGCTGGCGGGCAGCATGTCGTTCCTGATCGCCGAGGGCACGTCGCAAGCCGGTAACGCGCTCAAGACGTTCGTTCATCTTGGTTTCAACCAGGACGAAGCCGGCCGCAGGGTCCTGGACGGGATAAACGACTACATTGCGGCTCGACAGACACCGGTCAACTTCCGATTTGCGTTTCCAGGGGGCGCCGCCACGTTGACCGAACCCGGGAGCGAGCCCGTGTTGTGGTGGGAAGACTATACCGACGTTGCGCGCGGTCGGAACACCGCGGGCATGTTAGATCGGTGCCGTGCGACGCACACATGCCCCAAGATACTCGAAACCTTCGGTGCGACCGAATTTTGGGATCTGCGCATGTCGCCTGGCCTGATTGGTACCATGGCCAACGTCGACATCCCACTTCCGCCGGAGGTCCGACGCTATTGGTATCCAGGTACAACGCATGGGGGCGGCGGAGGCGGGTTCAACCTCGCGGGCGGCGGCAGTGGCGGTTGTATTTTGGCGGGCAATCCCAATCCCGAGAGCGACACTCAACGGGCACTATTCGTCGACCTTACCGACTGGGTCACCAAGGGTATCGAGATGCCGCCGAGCGCTTATCCAACGCTGGCCAACGGAGCGCTCGTGCCGGCAAATAAGGTGGCGATGGGCTTTCCAAACGGCATTCCAGGTATTCCGAACGATGCACCCAACGGCATAGTCAACTCGGTCAACGATTACGACCTCGGGCCCATGTTTATCTATAACGACATGTCGGGCGTGATAAGCGTCGAGCCTCCGGTGGTCAAACAGGTCATTCCGACATACGTTGTAAAGACCGACAGCGATGGCAATGAAATCGGCGGCGTGCCATCGATTTTGCATCAGTTGCCTCTCGGCACCTATCTGGGTTGGAACGTGACATCGTCAGGATTCTTCAAGAACCAGATCTGCGCGTTCACCGGCGGCTATGTGCCATTCGCGAAGACGTCGGCCGATCGTCTGGCAAACGGCGATTCACGGCCTTCGATTCAAGAGCGCTACACGACGGTCGGTAACTACCAGTTCGCGGCCGCTAAGATCGCCAAACAGCAAATCGCGCAGCGATTTCTCTTGCCCGACGACGCCTCCCGCCTCGTGGCGCAGGCACTGCAACAGATGACCGCGAGCGGCCTCTTGCCACTGCACTAGAAAGCTTGTTCCGTAACGTCCGCGCCCCCGCTGCTGGAGGCTCGTGGCGTTACGGTCAAGCCCAAGACGCGTGAAGTTAAACGGAGAAAGAATCATGCAATGGGCAAGCCGCGCGCTCGTCGCGCTGATAGTCGGCATCGCTGCCACCGGTACCTATGCGGAGGTGACTGAGATCAGTGTCGCCCAGCAGTACGGGGTAAGTTTCCTGCCGCTCATGGTGATGGAACGGGATAAGTTGGTCGAGAAGCGCGCCAAGGCACTAGGCCTTCCCGATCTGAAAGTGAATTGGGTGAGTGTCGCGGGACCGAGCGTCATGAATGACGGCGTCATCAGCGGTGCCATTCAATTCATCGCCGTGGGCGCACCGTCGCTTATCACGCTGTGGGACAAGACCAAAAACAACGTTCAGGTCAAGGGTGTGTCTGCGATGACAACGTACCCGCTCTATCTAAACGTTCGCAATCCCAACATCAAATCAATCAAGGATTTTACCGACAAGGACAAGATCGCAGTTCCTTCGATCAAGGTATCGACGCAGGCCATCATGCTGCAAATGGAGGCGGCCAAGGTTTTCGGGGATGCGAATTACGCGAAGCTGGACCCCTACACGGTGGGCCTCTCGCATCCGGATGGGTTGCTTGCGCTCACCAATAACACCGGTGGTGTCGATGCGCACTTTACGTCTTCACCGTTCCATGAGCAGGAAATGAAGCTTCCGGGAGTGCGCACGCTCACCACCAACTATCAGATTCTCGGCGGTCCAGCGACCGCGGTAGTCATAGCTGCATCCACGAAGTTTCGAGAGGCCAATCCCAAGGTGTATCAGGCGTTCTTCGAGGCGCTTGGCGAAGCCATTACCACGATCAACAAGGACAAGCGGGCAGCGTCCAAGGTGTATCTCGAGCAGGCGAAGGACACGAAGAATACCGTCGATGACATCTACGCCATGATCAACGCGCCGGACTATAGCTACACGTTGACGCCGCAAAAAGTCGGGGCGACGGCGGATTTCATGTACAAGATCGGGTCCATCAAGACCAAGCCCTCTTCGTGGAAGGAGTTGTTTTTTCCCGAAATGCAGAATATGCAAGGCGATTGACGGCGAGTTCTTCTCGAATAGCCGTGGCCGGGGCAAGCAATGCTCTTCCCTGGCGAGAGCGAACACTCGGCACCGTCAGATCGGAGAGTCACTGCCTCACTGCCTCAGTGCGTCAGCCCCACCTTGCGCAGGAATGGACCTCAGCGTGGATCGGCGTGGGGGATCGGAGGAACAGGTCACTCATTGTCAAGACAATCCCGGGGTCCCGCTGGGCGCGTGCCCGCTCGAGCTCAAATGCGGGGTCGGGCTCCCCGCGCATCGCGACCCTCGTCGGCGCACCTTCGAAGCGAAGAACCGGGTGGAGAGTGGGGCGAAAACGAGCCGCAGCCCGGTAGGCGTTAGCTGCCTGCCGTGGAAATTCAGGCTAGCCAAAGCCTGTCCCGAATAAGCACCTAATTCACCCCGAAGCGAGCGATGACCGCTCCTTACCGACTAGCATCGTTCGGAGTGCCCCTCAAAGCGCACGTCGTGATTCTGAATGACGTCGCCCGGTGGATCATCGAATCACAACAATGCCTATCATTCAATGGCCGGTCATTATGCGGGTCCGGATGCAGATCGTCTCCTGGCACAGGCGAACCTGATTGTCGACCGGAAGAGGAGGCGGACGCTGCCTCGGATCGCGGAAGGCCGACGCACGCGTGCGGATAGAAAGTCCCACATTCCGGAAACGCCGGTGGCATATGTAAGGTAACAGGGCGCGCAGAACGAGGGAGAGCTTTCGCTTGCGGAGGGCGACTCGAAGCTAGATGCAGAACTGCATGCGGATCCGTCAAGGTGAACGGATTCAGGAGAAAATCATATTTCTGTGATCTGAATTATTTATTTGTGTAATGAACTGCCGTTGGCTAGGCTGTTCACTCGCGATCGCGAAGAAGGGCATGCTTCGCGCTGTAAGTTGACTCCCGTCGCTGTGCGGCGGCGTTTGAGGCGTGATCTAAGAACTGTTCCCTTGGAGGATTTTGATATGTCGCGCACCATATCGCAGGGTGGACTCGGATGCCACGGTTTGATTGCAGCGACGGCTGTTGCGCTCTTGGCAACATGGGTGGTACCGGTCGCACAAGCCCGAGTAACCCAGATCGTCATCGATACCAAGGTCTCGCCGGCATTCAGCGGCCAATCCTTCGGCGCCGCTGGGCAGTACGAGACACTCGCGGGTCGGGCATTCGGAGAGATCGACCCGAACGATCCGCACAATGCGATCATTCAGGATATCAACCTCGCACCGAGAAACGCTCATGGCAATGTCGAGTACATGGCGAGTTTTTTCCTCGTCAAGCCGATCGACATGTCGAAGAGCAGCCATCTGATGCTGCACGGGGTTCCCAATCGCGGAGGCCGAATCAACATTGGAGGGCAGACAACGGGAGACGTGGGACTCAGCAGCGGTTGGCAGGGCGACATTACGCCTACAGGCAATAACGACGGCGTCATCGTGCCGGTGGCGGTGAATCAAGACGGCTCGCCTGTCACAGGGCCGGTGATGGTGCGCCTGTGGAACAAGACGGGCAGCACCCAGGCTCTGACCGATCCTTTGGGCGGCGCCAATCGGTACCCGCCGGTAAGCCTGGATACGACACAGGCTACGTTGGTCAGCAAGGCGTCCGAGACGACGACCGGCGTTGCCAGCGGCGTCGTTACCATACCCGCAACCGATTGGGCCTTTGCGAACTGTACGAGTACGCCTTTCCCAGGCACACCCGACCCGACGAGGCTCTGCCTCAAAAATGGTTTCGATCCTACGCTGCTCTATGAACTCGTCTTTACCGGTCAGAACGCCTTGATTCTCGGCGTGGGCTCGGCGGCGTTCCGGGACGTCGCATCCTTCTTCCGCTATTCGACGCAGGACGATTTCGGAACGCCCAACCCGGTAGCCGGCGGCGTCTCCTGGATCATCACGCAAGGAGCATCGCAGTCGGGCAACTACATCAGGAACCTCATTCATCTTGGCTTCACCGCGGACGAGGCGGGACGCAAAGTGTGGGATGGAGCTTGGCCGACGCTCACGAGCAAGCACACGACGGTCAACGTCCGTTTCGCAACGCCCGGCGGTGGCTCGATGGTGTACGAGCTCGGCATGGAGCCACCGCAATGGTGGGTGCCTTGGCAGGATCCAGCGCGCGGGCGGCCCACCGTGGGCATGCTGGATCGTTGTACCGTGAGCGGCACCTGCCCGAAGATTTTTGAGACGTTCGGAGGAACGGAATTCTGGGGACTGAAGGTCTCCGCATCATTGGTCGGGACATCCGCGAACGCCGACATTCCGTTGCCAAGCAATGTTCGGCGGTATTACTACCCCGGTACGAACCATGGTGGTGGCGGCGGAGGATTCAGCACGGCTACGCCCAATCCGCCGACGGCGGGGACCGGCGTCGGCGTATGCGTCCTTCCGGCCAATCCAAATCCGCAGACGCAGACGGTCAACGCGCTTATGTTCCATCTACGCAACTGGGTCATGAATGGGACACTACCGCCACCCAGTCAATACCCGACACTTGCCAGCGGCATTCTGGTGCCACCGACCAAAGCTGCGATGGGATTCCCAACGATTCCAGGCATTCCGCTCTCGGACGATTTCGCCAATCCGTTGCTCGACTACGAACTCGGGCCGAATTTCGTCTACACTGATCTGACCGGCTTTATCTCGACCAAGCCGCCGGGGATCAAGCAAGTTCTCCCGCAGGTCGTCCCAAGAGTGGATGCGGATGGCAACGAGCTGGGAGGAGTTCCGTCGGTCCTGTTCCAAACGCCTCTGGGTACTTATCTCGGTTGGAATATCGTGGCTACCGGATTCTTCAAGGGTGACTACTGCGGGTTCACCGGAGGGTATCTTCCGTTTGCCGCGACGAAAGCGCAGCGCTTAGCCAACGGGGATCCGCGCTTGTCGCTGGAAGAACGGTATGGAAGCCACAACGCGTACGTGCTGGCGGTGAAGAACGCAGCGGGGAACGCCTGGAGGCAAGGCTTCTTGCTTCCGCAGGACATGATCAATCTCGTCAGTCAAGCGCAGGCGAGCAACGTTTGCACTCACGGCGCATCGGGGCAAAGCTGCGATCCCGCGGCGCCTTAACGGACGCCGGTATTTCATAGCTCGAGACGGCGAGAGCCGGACAACCGGCGTTGCTTGACGGTCGGCGTGGTCTTGGAAGCGGTCGCCAACCAACTGGACCCGATTGAACAGTCCGCTGACGCATCAGCGCTGAGAGCCGGGATGCCGCGTGCGGTGATAGTTACATGCCGCACGTCGGCATCCCTTCGCCGCTTCTTGGAAGCTTGGAAGGCATCAAATGCGCGTGGCACTGCGACGGAATTGGGTAAGCGCAGTAGTGTTCGCCATTGCGGGGTCTGCGCCGGCGCAGGCAGCTTACCCGACCAAACCAATCAAGCTAGTCGCGCCCGCGCCACCGGGCGGTGGCGTTGACCTTGTAGCACGCACGATTGGCGATCGCTTGTCGACCGCAGTCGGGCAGCCTGTCGTCGTCGAGAATCAAAGCGACGGGGACGGCGTCGTGGCGGCGCTGCATACCACACGCGCTTCGCCCGATGGCTACACTTTGATGATTTGCTACGTCTCGACGTACGGCACGAAGGCCGCCGTGCGCAAGCTTCCTTATGATGCGGTCAAGGACTTCACACCAGTTGCTATGGTTGCCGGGACTCCCAACGTATTTATCGTCCCTGCCACCCTCCCGCCAAATACGCTACAGGAATTCATCCAGTTCGCTAGCGCCAATCCCGGCAAGCTCTTCTACGGGTCTGGGGGTGCGAGCACGCTCACCCATCTCGCAATGGAGCAATTCAAGCTCGCGACGAATCTGGACATGGTGCATGTTCCGTACCGCGGCATTGGTCAAGCTCTTGTAGACATTCTTGGAGAACGGACGCAGGCCATGCTGCCGGGACTTGCAGCCGCGTTGCCGTATATCAAAGCGAACAAAGTGAAGGTTCTCGCTGTGACGGGTGCAAAGCGCCACCCGTTGCTACCAGATGTTCCGACGTTCGAAGAGTTGGGTTACAAGGGATTCGAGGGCGTGCAGTGGTATGGGATTGTTGGCCCGGCGAATATGCCGGCACCGATCGTTGAATACCTGAACGACGAGATCGCGAAAATCCTTCAGACACCAAAGCTTCGCGAACGGTTGTCGAGCGAAGCTCTGCAGCCGATGGCCATGACGCCAGTCCAGTTCGGTCGATATATGCAAGAGGACATCGCGCATTGGCAAAAGCTTGTCAAGGAACGGCACATCGAGATCAGCGACTAATTAGTCGGCGGTGTCGGCCGACGGGGTCGCCCACGCAGCAATGACAAGCTCAAACCGAGACTGATTCGGCCGGGGCCAGCAAGAGATTAAACAATTCGGCAGCCGGTTTCGGCAGCGCACGGCGGCTCCGGCAACAGACGGCAAACTGACGCTCTTTCCAGTCATCGCTTAATGGAATCACGGCGATTCCTGAACTAAGGGAGTAACGCAAAGCAACTGCCGTAGGCATGATCGCGACGCCGAGTCCCGACGTAACAGCGGTAATCATGGCGTCGAATGTTGACGCCAGAATCCGGTACCTCAATACTTTCCCCACGCGTACGCTTTCGCGACGGAGGAGATGGGTCACTGGTCCGCCCGAGTGCATCCCCACTTGGTCAAAATCGAGTGTGTTCGCAAAAGCGATTTGGTCTTTGTTCGCTAGTGGGTGATTTATCGGCGTCACCGCCGACAGGTGATCGCGTTTACTCGGCTTCCATTCGACGCCGGCCATATCTGTCTCCGCCCAGCACACGCCCAGCGTGGCGAGACCGCTCTTAACGCCGGCAACGACCTCGTGGCTTGTCATCTCCGCAATCTGAACGTCGATGCTGCGGTGTCTCGGACTGGCCAAGAAGGACGCGACTGACGCAGCAACAAACGACGCATTGGCGGATCTGTTTGCAACTACGCGCACGCAGCCCCGAAGAGTTCCGGCTTTACTTCCGACGTCGCGCTCCAATAATTCGAAGTTATACAGAAGGTTCCGAGCATGTTCGAGCAGTTGTACTCCTGCGTTCGTAGGCGCCACGCCGGAGTGAGTTCGAATCAACAGCGGTGTGCCGGCGAACTCCTCAAGTTGTGAGATGCGCTTGCTGATCGCCGAGGCTGTTATGTTCTGCAACTCGGCCGCTTGCGCGATGCTCCTGCATTCGCACACAGCGACGAAGATCTCAAGGGAAGTAAAGTCGAGCCTTCGAGCCATGATGGGCCTCGGGAGTGGATATAGTACGGTGCGTTTGACCTAGCAACTCAACCGGCGGGACGAATAGCATTCATCCTACATTCCCATGTGCTCATCGTGGGCAAAATTCCTGAATTAGTCGGCGGAATTTCCAAAAACTCAGCTTCATCCGAGGCGAAACCGATAGCTTGCTTAAGCTGGAAGCACATAAGCCAACCTAGACGATCGACCATGGTCGGATGACCGCCGGCCTGAAATGAAAAGAGTCGACGTAAGAACGGTGGCAGCGTTGCCCTAAACCTGTCTGGCAAAGAAGCGCATCCGTTGCAAATCCGTTGCAAGTGTGAAAGTAGCGTTCACCCCATCATTGACGATGGCGCCCTGGAGGATCAAATGTTCAATCGTAGCAAAGCGATGGCTTTAGCGTTGGCCGCGGCGACGGCCTTTTCTTTCGCGCTGATGGGTGTGTCCTTGGCGAACGCCCAAGTGACGCCGGGACAGTTCGTTGTCGAGCCCCCAACCCTGACCTCGATCGGAGTCGAGTGGTATATCAACCCCGGAGAGGATCCCGCGCGCCACTCGTACGTGACAGTCCAGTATCGCAAGGTCGGCGGCACCGACGGTTTTAGCCAAGGGATGAACCTGCTGCGCATCCAGAACGAGGTCAATGCCCAGGCGGCCGGGATCGGGACCTACACGGCTCCCAATATGTTCGCCGGAAGTATCCTGGATCTGGAGGCGAATACGACGTACCAGATCTCGCTACAGATGCACGATCCCGACGGGGTCAACGGACAATCGATACAAAAGGCGATCGTCACGACACGTCCTCAACCTCAACCCTACGTGGGGGGAAACGTCTACCACACGTACCCACCAGACTGGACAGGGCCGAAACTTACGCCGAACTTCACAGGGCTCCTGGGGACTTATTACACGTCGCAAGCCACCATCGATGCCAATAAATCCGGCAAGTGCCGCGTGGTGCCTGGTGACACGATCATAGTCCATGCCGGGCACTACGGCCCTGGTACGCCGTATCAATACGAAAATGCTCCGGCCACGTCACCGAACAACACGGGCATGCCTTTCGAAAACACGATGTATTTGACCTGCAAGGGAACGGCGGACAAGCCCATTGCGATCGTAGCCGCCGGCGACGGTCCGGTGATTTTCGATGGCGGGAACGCGACGACGTTCCCTTTCCAGGGGCCGTCCCACATCTTCTTCGACGTCAGGGCAGCGGACTACAACTACTTCGAGGGCCTGACCATTCAGAATACGGATATCGCTTTCAAGGGTGGGGAAAAGGACATCATTGGGTCCGTGGGTCTGACGGTCAAAAATTGCACCTTCATAAACATCGGATTCAACGTCTGGACCGAGTTTGCAGGTTCGCGCAACTACTACATTGCCGACAATACGATGATCGGCAGGGAGGATCCAGACCATTTCTATAGCTGGGCTGGCTCGCCGTCGTCCGTACCCGGAACTCCGTCGTGGCAGACCATCTGGAATCTGCCCGAGCTCCAGCCTCAGCTCACGCCCTACGTTGGCCCCATCGCCGGTTACCTGGCGATCAAGGTCTACGGCCAGGGACACGTCGTTGCTTACAACTACATCACGCGTTTCCACGATGGGTTCGATTTCGACACCCACAGCCTACCGGAGGGCTACCCAGATCCGACCCAGGGTCCGTCCCTCGTGGCACGCGCCAACATGCCCGTTGCCAATGACTTCTATAACAACGACGTCAACCATACGGACGACAACTGCCAGGAGACCGACGGTTCGATGCATAACATTCGTGTTGAGCGAAATCGTTGCACCAATAATGGTGGCCAATCGACGAGCTCGCAGCCGACCTATGCAGGGCCGACCTACTTTATACGCAACGTGACTTACAACTGCCCATCAAGCGCAATCAAGTTTTCTGGCGCGGAGGGCTCGCTCTTTTACAACAATACCTTCACCTGCAAGATGTCGGCCAGCGCCGGATCGAATTTTCAGTCCATCAACAATCTCTGGCTGAATCAGAATGCCGGGGAAAAGATGATTTCGATGTCGACATACACCAACTATTCGGTGCTCGACTACAACGGTTACCGTCCCAACGATACGGTTCCTGGGATGGCAGCTCCGGCCTTCGCCCAATGGGCTCATCCCCCCTACAACGTGCAGGCCGACTACACCAGCTCGCATCTGATCACGGATACGTTCGCGACGTTGGCTGCGTTTCAGCAGGGCACCGGGCAAGACACGCACAGCAGACTGATCGATTGGAACGTGTTTACGAACGCCGCGCCCCCGGGTCCGCCCTACTGCATCACGTCGCAGGGTTGTGACGGTTTGGTGTACGCGTTGATGCTCTATCCTTCGCCGGCTCCGGGCACCGCAATAGATCTGACGCTTAGGCCAGGCTCGGCTGCAATCGATGCCGGCACCGTGATTCCCAACGTGACCGACGGATTCACCGGTGCGGCCCCTGATCTCGGAGCATACGAGTTCGGGAAGCCCATACCTCATTACGGCCCGAGGAAGTATCCGTTGACGGGTTCCGAAATTCAATACGACCCAATGTGATATTGCAGCATCTTTCATGGGTAATCGAGCCCGGACATAGAAATTGCTAAGGAGAGCAGAAATGACTTGCAACACTAGGAGGGCGTTATACAAGTGTGCTGCGCCGTTCTTGTTTCTAATGGGCGCGTCCGTGGCCAACGCCGCAGTGACACCGGGGCAGTTCGTGGTCGAACCGGCAACCCTGACCTCGCTCGGATTCGAGTGGTATATCAACCAAGGAGAGGACCCAGCGCGGAACTCCTTCGTGACGGTGCAGTATCGCAAAACGGGAACCGGCGCGTGGACCCCAGGCATGAATCTGCTGCGGATCCAGAATGAGGTCAATGGCACTTATGTCGCTCCCAACATGTTTGCCGGGAGTGTCTTGGATCTGGAAGCCAATACGAGCTATGACGTCCTGCTGACGATGGTCGATCCCGACGGGGTCAATGGCAATCCTATACAACAAACGACCGTCGTCACGCGCCCTCAACCTCAACCCTACGCAGGGGGAAATGTCTACCACGTATATCCGACGTCGTTTACCGGGACGAAACTCACGCCGAACTTTCCGGGGTTGCTCCAGGCCTATTACATGGGCGCAAACAATGATGATGCCAATAAGGCTTACCCCTGCCGTGTGCAGCCTGGCGATACGATCATGATCCATGCCGGAACCTATGGTCCGGGTACGCCCTATCAATATGTGAATACGACGTCGGGTACGGGCATGCCCTTCGAAAATACGATGTATTTGACCTGTAAGGGGACGGCAGACAAGCCCATTGCGATGGTGGCCGCCGGTGACGGCCCGGTGATTTTCGATGGCGGGAACGCGACCACGTTCCCCTTCCAGGGCCCCTCCCACATCTTCTTCCAAGTTGAGGCAGCGGACTACAACTACTTCGAGGGCCTGACCATTCAGAATACGGATATCGCTTTCGAAGGAGGGAAAAAGGACATCACTGGGTCCTCGGGTCTGACGGTCAAGAATTGCACCTTCTTAAACACTGGCTTCGGCGTTTGGACCGAATGGACAGGCTCGCGCAACTGGTATATTGCCGACAATACGATGATTGGCAGGGAGGACCCAGACCATTTCTATAGCTGGAGCGGCTCCCCGTCGTCCGTACCGGGAACGCCGTCGTGGCAGACCATCTGGAATCTGCCCGAACTCCAACCCCAGCCCACGCCCTGGGTTGGCCCCATCGCCGCATACCTCGCGATTAAGGTTTATGGTCAGGGACACGTCGTTGCTTACAATTACATCACGCGTTTCCACGATGGGGTTCGATTGCGACACCCACAGCGTGCCGGAGGGTTACCCTGATCCGACGGCCGGTCCGTCCCTCATACAGCGCCAGAACATGCCCGTCGCCAGCGACTTCTACAACAACGACGTTACCCATACCGACGACAATTGTCAGGAGACGGACGGGTCGCTGCACAACATTCGTGTTGAGCGAAATCGTTGCACCAACAATGGTGGTCAAGCGACAAGCCGCAGCCGACCTACGCAGGACCGACCTACTTTATCCGGAACGTGACCTACAATTGTCCGTACAGCGCAATCAAGTTCGCCGGCGCGGAGGGCTCGCTCTTCTACAACAATACCTTCACCTGCAAGATGTCTACTGGCGCCGGATCGAATTTTCAGTCCATGAACAATCTGGTGCTCAACCAAAACGCGGGTGAAAAGATTCTTTCGATGACGACCTATACCAACTACTCGAAGCTGGACTACAACGGCTACCGCCCCAACGATACCGTTCCGGGGATGGCGTCTCCAGGCTTTGGCCCGTGGGGTCATCCTCCGTACAACCAGCTTGCGAACTATACGAGCTCGCAGCTGATCACGGATACGTTCCCGACGTTAGCTGCGTTTCAGCAGAGCACAGGACAAGACACCCACAGCATCCTGATCGATTGGAACGTGTTCAAGAACGGTCCTCTCCGTTGCCCTGGGATGGCCCGCCTATTGCATCACGTCGCAGGGTTGTAGCGGCTTAGCCTACGCAACGACGCTCTATCCTTCGCCGGCTCCGGGAACCGCGATAGACCTGACGCTTGCGCCGGGTTCGGCAGCAATCGACGCGGGGGTCGTGATTCCCAACGTCACCGACGGATTTACGGGTGCGGCCCCCGACCTCGGGGCATACGAGTTCGGGAAGCCGATACCTCACTATGGTCCGAGGAAGTACCCGTTGACGGGCTCGGAAATTCAGTATGACCCAATGTGATCAATGACAGACGCGATCGAATGACGACAACGGCAGCCTCGCTGCCGTTGTCGTCTTGCTCGATAGCGCTGATCAGGTGAGAAATGACGCAATGGCCAATTTTGGACCGTTTCTCCGCCGCGAAAGACGGCATTCGCGCGTGTTGCCATGTCTCGAAATACCCGTCCTGAATGGAGTTACAGCATGAGAAGATTAGGTAGCGTCTTTCTCGCACTTTTGCTATGCATCCCAGTGGCTTCGGCGGAAATATTCAAATGTACCGAGACGAATGGCGTGCTCAGATTGCAAAATTTCCCGTGTTCGATTGACTCGATCGGATCCGTCGCGACCACGATCCCACCAACACAAAGGCTCGACGGCTCAGGGACGAGCACAACCACCGTCGCCAATCAGCCACCCGGCTCCACGCAGAGGGTCCACACGTTGAGGGCTGTCGTTCCAACGGGGGAGGAGCCGAATGGAGAGGAGCCCTATCTCGGCATGAGCATGAACGACGTCCGCGAACATTGGGGCGACCCGAAGCGGGCAAAGGAAATCGGCGGCATCGAGATCTGGTTCTACGACGGGCCGGGGGACTCCACCCGTGGCGTTCGCTTTGACCGCGACGGTCGAGTCATCGGGATCGGCGATGAAGATTGGCAGCCCGCCTCTAATGGAGGCTAACTCGATCGTTGTGCGAAGGTCTGGATCATTTCGTCTTCCTCGGTTCGAAGCAAGCATCACCAGTACTGAACACTTGGGTCATGCTCGGCCGGAAGCAGCGACTCGTCAGAACGTTTGAGTTGACGCAACATGCAAATGGTGGGCCGTATCTCTATTCGCTTAGCGCTAGTTGCGGCAATGGTTGTTGCACTGCCTGGATGTGCGGATAACCAGGTTGTTCCGAACGACGCGGCCGGCAAAAGTGCAACGTTCGGTGCCGGCAAGATTAAGATAAGCGGCTACTTGGTCGATTTGTTCTATGTCATCGACAACGATATATTCCTGTGCACACCGATTGAAGAACCAAGAACCCTAGGGGTGGTGCTTGACGCGATTGGGTCGGCAGACCAAACGTGGAGCGTAAAGGCGACCTCATTGTCGAACGGCGCTCGAGCCGTGCGATATCCAATCTTTGGGGACGTCCGAACTGCAAACGGCGAACGCCGAGTGCTTATACCGGCCACCCTGAACGTGAAGGTCGATATTCAAGCGGGACAGGTTCTGCATACCAAAGATCCGCTCGTTTTCGATATCACGGCTACGCGGTCGATTAAGGGCGGGGAGTCGTTCTCGGTCCTTTTCATCAACGGAAAGAATGATACTCCGTCGATTCTCTCGGTTGAGACAGCAAATGGTGCCCCGTTTTTTACAGCTTTTTTGCGCAGCGACAATCCGGATGCGCGGCGCGCTGCCATCGAAGCATGGCGGATAGAAACCGACCTTGCCCAGAAGTAGGACGTCGCCCGGCGCCTTTCGTCCTTTGCAACGGACCCTCGGCATTTTCTCGGTAGCTGATCGTCGTCGACACGACAGCGCGCGTCGTGTCGATCGCGTATCGTCTTCCTGGCCCTGCAGCTTGCCGCTCTCACGGATGCGATTCCAGATGGCCACCCGCCGCTGCTTCCACCGGATCGGGCACACCGCCGCATGGTTAGGGTGGGCGTTGCTGCTGCAATTTATCGCGTCGCCCGCTTTCGCAACCGACACCGTGAACGTCTATTCGATCTGGCCCGAGAATTGGACGAAGCCGCTGTTTGAGGATTTCGAAAAGGCCACCGGCATCAAAGTGAATTCTGTGCGCTTTTCATCGCGCTGGGCTCTCGCCCGCATTGTTGCGGATAAAAACGGTCCGCCCGTCGACGTGCTGTTCGGTGGGCGCGTCGAGGCGTTCGCCGCCGGTATCAAGGAGGGCATCTTCGAGTCTTACAAGCCGCCTTCCTTTGACGCCTTATCTGCGCGTTTCCGACAGGCGGATGGCCAATGGACCGCCATCGCCGACGATCCACTCGTTATCATGACCAACAACAAGTTCGTCAAGGAGAACAACCTAAAGGCGCCGGCATCCTGGAACGACCTGCTTGCACTGCCGTACAGGAACATGCTGCAGATGCCCGATGCGCGCACGTCCGACGCGGCCGTCTTGCGGATATTCTCCATCCTGGAAGTCAACGGCGGCGACGAGAACAAGGCCTTCGACTACATGAAAAAGCTGCGCTCCAACGTTCAGTTCTATACCAAGACTAACGCCGGCGGTACGCTGCCTGTCGGGTTGGGCCAGGTGGGTGGTGGCATCTTCTTCATCTCCGACGCGTTGGATACCCAGGCCAAAGGCTACGACGTGACGATCAGTGTCCCGAAGGAAGGCATCGGTACGGCGGCCGAAGGCATCGCGCTGATCAAGGGCGCCAAGAATCCGGAGCTGGGCAAGAAGTTGATCGATTGGGCAACGTCGCCGACGATGCAGAACAATTTCGCCAAGTACAAGATCAACTTCGTGCCCGCGCACCCGGATGCCGTTCTTGAGCCCAGTCTCGGCGAGATCCTGAAAGGCGCGAAGTTCTTTTCCATCGATGCCGACTACGCAGGTGCGAATCGCAAACGAATTGTCGATCGCTGGGTCGCCGAAGTTCTGAACCGATAGTTTTGGCCGCATCGTGACAAGCAAGACCGCCCGTCCAGCGATGCGAGCCCTTCCATTTTGCGGACTGTGACCAAATTGTGCCCAAAATTTCGGGCACAACGGTCAACGGGCGGCACAATTTATCAGCCTAGGGCGACAAGTGATCGGCGGCGAGATGCGCATACCGCAGCACCATCTCCGCGCTCGACCAGCCGCCCATGTCCTGCAGTGCAAACAGTGGCGTACCCGCCTGCACGTGCCAGCTCGCCCAGGTGTGGCGCAGATCGTGCCACCGAAAATCCTCGATGCCGGCCGCCGCTAACGCTGCATACCACGCCTTCGTGCTGACCTGCGTGATGCGCTTCCCGTGATAGCTGAACACGTACAGTGGATGTTTCCCAGGCTGTGCTCCGCAAAAACTCGATTCCGCTCGACCTGAGGTGGTGACGCGGCCATTGGCCGGCTGTGGCATCATCGCAGCGTGATCGTTCTGCTTCGCGTTGTCCTTCGGTTGCTGGCCGACCTGGCGGGGCCGATCGCGCTCTCGGCGCGGTGATCAACGTTGGTCGACTTTCCTGCGCAATCACGCGCGCGCGATCGTCGCCTGTGACTTCTTCGTCGATCACGGTGACCGTCCGACTGTTCTACGTCTTAGTGCTGATCGAGCACGGCTCGCGTCGACTGGTGCACTTCAACATCACCCGACATCCAACGGCGACCTGGACGCTGCAACAACTGCGGGAGGCCATCGGCTGCCGAGACGCTTACCGGTATCTTCTGCACGATCGCGACAGCATCTTCGCCAAAAGCTTGGACGAATCGATCAGGAATCTTGGGTTGACTGTGCTCAAGTCACCGACGCACAGTCCCAAGGCCAACGCGATCTGCGAGCACGTGATCGGAACGATTCGACGTGAATGTCTGGACTGGCTGATTCCCATGTCGGAATTGCACTTGCGATCGGTGCTAAACGTGTGGACGACCCACTACAACGAGGCGCGCCCTCACATGGCATTGGGCCCGGGCGTTCCTGATCCGCCACTGGCAGCGGTGCGATCGTCAACCCAGCTTACCCGCCATAAGAGCGGCGGGCGATTGGTGCTGCGCGTCAGATCGATACTGGGCGACTTGCATCACGAATATTCGCCCCGCAACCCAATTGACCTGATGGAATATTTGCGGAGCACAGGCATGACGACGTCGTTCGAAATTGTGGACATTACGGGCCCGGTTGAGGAGCCGCGGCAAGGAACGCTTGTGGCCACTGCGACGGAAGCGCTCCTCGTGAACCGATGCCTCGGCCTGCGTCGGAGCCGTGATGCGGCGCCGCTCCAGGTCAACGCACGACGACAACGGGGACCGTGGCGTCGTGAACAACCTTGTACGCGACCGAGCCGAGCAGCGCTGCGCCAAATGGCCGAAGGCCGCGCGAGCCGATGATGATCTCGTCCACGCCGAGCCTTGATGCCTGCTCGAGTATAGTTGAGGCCGGTTCGCCTGTTACCGCGTGTCTTTCGACCTCGGTCGTCCGCTCGAACTGACCCGCGCCTGCGTCCAGCACCTCCCTGCTCTCGATCAGATGCACGTTCGACGCAGCCTCGGTCGAAGAAACCGGCCCGACCTCCCATGCCATGACCGGTTTCTCGACATGCAGCAGGTCAATCTTGCACGGCACGCCTTTCGCACGCCGCGCTGCGTAGTCCACCGCGCGCCGCGCATGCTCCGACCCGTCTATGGCAACGAGAATTCTGTACATGATTCACCGCCTATGGCCTATAAAAGAATTACTCTGAACGCGAATGCGCGTATTGACGTACATCAATAGCTGCAATCGGATTGGTTTTCATGACCCTTCGTGAATATGTGCCGCATCTTGGTCAAACGAGCCCGCGTGAAACAAATTGACCCATTGTTGACCAAGATCACAGGCCCCACAGAACACGAATGGTAGTCCAGAAAAAAGCAGAACTACACATCTATTGAATGGCGTACTAATTCGGGTAAGCCGCCTAAGAGTGCAGCCATCGAGGCATGAACGACCGCAGTCAATCGTTCAGCCGCCGCTCAACGCCTGGCTCGCTTGACCGTACCCGACCCTCAGCGGACTTCGCGACAGGCCGCTATCTGGCAGACCAGTGCAGTCTCCGATTGCAGCGCCCGCGGCTTCTCGACTGCGCCGCCTCAATCATCGCCCGCAGAGCGTCACGGCGTTCGACGCGTGGCAAGAGGCCAGAGCATGGCGGGCCGAAATCCGCGCCCGCGACCCGAATTACTTCAAGTGGAAACCGTGGACGAGCGCGGCCGATCAGCGGATTATTCCGGGTCGTAAAACTGCGTGGTAGTTTAATGCTCACCAATGCGCCGGTGATGAATTCGAGGCCCATTTGTGCCATCGGCGATTGGCTCGGAATCGCCGTGTGCCCGCGCCTAGACCGAACAGCCCGAAGCTGAGTAGCACAAGCGACGACGGCTCCGGCACTGACCTCGCAAACACAAGGTCGTCCATACCATAGAGCGCGTTTGCGGTGGAGCTGACCGTGACGCTGTTGAAGGCCTCATCGGAGACGAAGCCAGCGAATTGTCCCAGTGGGAATCCTGGGAAGAGAGGATCGAAGAAGCTAGGAATCACATCACCACGGTCTGTCGTCAGTAAGTAGTCTCCATTGTTGATCGCAAAGGTGCTGCTGAAGGTAATGCCAAGCGCGCGGATTGGTGATCTGGAGGTCGACGAGGCCATCGAGGGCGTCGCACTTGTCGAGGATGCGCTTGGTGATCAGCGTACGCTTCGCATCGCTCAGCACGGGCGGTTTGCCGGCCTCGGGAATCTGCTGCTCGCCCGTCCACAGCAGCCAGAACAGCAGGTCGGGATAGAACATCGACGGCGCACCGGAGACGATTCCGCCGAAGAGCTCCGGATAGTTCTGAGCCATCATCATCGCCCGGCGCCCGCCGTTCGAGCAACCCTCGAAGTACGAATAGCGAACGGGCTTGTCGTAGTACTCGGCGCTCAACTCCTTCGCAGCCGTCGCGACCGAGTAATGCGCGCGCAGCCCCAGTCCTTGCCCTTCTCCGCATGATTGACGGTCCATGCGGGTGACTCGCCGCCGTCGTGACCCATGTTGCTGCCCGCCGTCACGAACCCGTCGCCGATGTCCTGCGCGAGCAGAGCGTGGGGAATGCTGCCGGCGTAGAGCCTTTCGGTCAATACCGCCGTTGACGTCGCCAAGGAGGCCGCCGACATCATCCTGCTGCGGCGTGATCTGCGCGTGGTTCACGATGGCGTGCTCGAGGGCAGGCGAACCTTCGCCAACATTCGCAAGTACATCATGATGGGGACGAGCTCCAACTTCGGCAACATGTTCAGCATGGCGGCAGCTTCGGTGTTCCTGCCGTTTCTGCCGATGCTGCCCACGCAAATCCTGCTCAACAATGTGCTCTACGACCTCTCTGAAGTAGCGATTCCCCTCGATCACGTCGACGGCGAGGAGATTCGTGGCCCACAGGCCTGGGACATGACCTTCATCCGCAACTTCATGTGGATCGTCGGACCGGTTAGTTCGCTCTTCGATTTCCTCACTTTCTACGTGCTCCTTAGCGTGTTGAAAGCCAATGAGGCGTTGTTCCAGACGGGCTGGTTCGTTGAATCGCTAGCGACCCAGGTGCTGGTGAGCTTCGTCATTCGAACACGGCACAATCCGCTTGCCAGCCGGCCCCACGCCGCGCTCGCACTGACCTCGCTCGCCGTCGTGCTCGCAGCGCTGCTTCTTCCGTTCACCGGATTGGGGCAGTACTTCGGCTTCCAGCCGCTGCCGGCTGAGTTCCTGGCGATTCTCGCGGTATTGGTCGTAGCTTATCTAGGCATCGTCGAAGCCGCGAAGCGCATCTTCTACCGCCATCTGACAACAGGCCGAAATGAAGGGCCGCGTTACAGAGCGGTCCGGTCTGAGCAGCAAGGAGGCGATGACCCGTCTGGCAAGCGAAGGCTATAACGAACCGCCATCCGCGAAAACGCGCGGCCTGTGGGCGATTGCCTGGGAGCCTGCGCGAGCCGATGTTCCTCTTGCTCATCGGGGCTTTCACGATCCATCGGTGCTGGGAGACCTGCGCGAAGCGCTGGTCCTCGCTGCGTCGGTGTTCGTCGTAATGGGTATCACCTTTCACCAGGAACGCAAAACGGCGCGCGCTGGAGGCCCTGCGTGAACTCTCGAGTCCACGCGCCCAGGTATCGCGATGGCGAATGGCAGTTCGTTGTAGAGCGGGAAGTGGTCGTCGGCGACGTGGTGTTGGCCAAGGAGGGCGACCGTGTGCCCGCCGATGCCGAACTGTTGAGGTCCAGCAATCTGATGGCGGATGAATCACTTCTCACGGGCGAATCAGTGCCGGTGCGCAAGCGCGCCAGCGACCCCGCCATCGGCAGCGGCGCCATGAGACGACTGCCCGTTTGTCTATTTCGGGACGCTGCTCACTCAAGGGCAGGCCGTTGCACGCGTCGTGGAGACCGGTGCGCGCACGAAAAAGGGGCACGATCGGCAACGCGTTGCAGACAGTGGTTGACCGCGCCAGCGCAACTGCCGCGAAACGCTTGGGCGCCATCATCATCGACAAGCCGTTCAACGCGCGACTACTGGCGCACAGAATTCGGGCCGCGGTCAGTACGAGCGGCTCGTGACCGGCTGACTGCCCTCGCCGTCATCGAGGGCGAGCCGTACCTTGTGCGCAAGCTCTTCCTTGCGGAATGGCTTTGCGAGAAAGTGCGCATCGCGCTGAAGCTGTTCGTGAAACGTCACCGTGTCCCGTACGTGCCCGGACATGAAAAGCACTTTGAGATCCGGCCGGGATTGTCGCGCCTTGGCCGCGAGTTCCGGACCACTCATACCCCGCGCCAGGACCACGTCGGTGAACAACAGACGAAGCTCGGTTTTGGTCTCGAGCAATTTGAGCGCGCTGACCGCGTCCACGGCTTCGACAACCTCATAGCCTAGACCGGACAACATCTTGTTCGTTGCGGCACGCACCTCGTCGTCGTCCTCGACCAATAACACGGTCTCGGTGCCGCTTCGCATGGGTAGCGGGGAAGGTTGCGCGGAAACACCCATTCCCACGGCCCGCGGCAGGTACAGCTTCACGGTCGTGCCCCGTCCCAAATCGCTGTGCAGAGTGACATGGCCGCCGGATTGCTTGGCGAAGCCATAAACCATGCTGAGCCCCAGGCCGGTACCCTTGCCCGCCTCCTTGGTGGTGAAGAAGGGCTCAAAGGCCCGTGCCGCCACGGCCGGCGGCATTCCGGTTCCCGTGTCGGTTACGGCAACGATCACGTACGATCCCGGCGCAAGCCTCCCTGCGGGTTCCGGAATGCAATTGTCGACAATCAGTTCGCTGGTGCTGATGGTAAGTCTTCCCCCTTCCGGCATTGCGTCGCGTGCGTTGACAGCGAGATTGAGCAACGCTGTTTCGAGCTGTCCAGCGTCGACCATCGCATTGGGCAGTGCGGGGACCAACGTTTCAACGACGTGAATACGCTCGCCCAGTGTACGGACGAGCATCCCGGTCATATTCGACACGAGGTTATTGACGTCGAGGGAAGTTGCTTCGAGACGCTGTCGTCGCGCAAAGACGAGGAGCTTTCGAGTCAGCTCGGCGCCGCGCAGCGCGGCGCGAGTCGCGCTTTCGGCGAGCTCATGGGCAGCGGAGGCGGGAGTAAGTTCATCATCGAGCAGCTGCAAATTGGCGAGAATGATGGTGAGAAGGTTATTGAAGTCATGCGCGATGCCGCCGGTGAGCTGGCCCACCGCTTCCATCTTCTGCGCTTGACGCAGCGTTTCCTCGGTGGCGCGCCGCCCGGTGATATCGCGGCAGGATTCGAGTACGAGCCGTTCACCATCCGGCGCGGAAAAGAGCGCCATGCGCGTTTCGACCACAATGCGACGGCCATCCCGTGTCGTGTGCAGAAGCTCGCCGGACCAGCGGCCCTCCTCGATCAGTGTGTCGCGGATCAGCGGGATGCCTTGCGGGTGCGCCGTTGCCAGCAGCGCATGGCTTTCTCGGCCGAGCGTTTCCTGGTGTGTGTACCCGTATGTTTCGGTCGCTGCCTTGTTCCAGAACACGATTCCATGCTCCAAATCCCAGGCGAAGATTGGCTCGCTCACCAAGTCGAGCATCTCGGCTTGGCGGCGCAATTGTTCGTGCGCCTGCTCGCGCTGAGCGATCTGCGCGGCAAGCTCCGCTGTGCGCTCCCGTACCCGATCCTCCAGCTCGTCGCGGGCTCTGCGAAGCTCGTCCTGGACGCGCTTGCGGTCGGACACATCGCGAACAGCTGCGGAGACCAACGTGCGCTCATGGTGACGCAACGGGCTGAGGCTGATCTCGACAGGGAATTCGGTGCCGCTCTTGTGCCGACCCCACAGCTCGAGTCCGCTTCCCATTGGACGCGGCAGGGGCTCCGCAACGTAACCGTCACGATGGCGCGGATGTGCCGCATGAAACCGCTCTGGAACCAGTTTCTCGATCGGTGCGCCTAACAGCTCCTGCGCGGTGTAGCCGAACATGCGCTCGGCCTGCGGATTCGCGGCGATGATTGTTCCCGAGTCGATGACCAGGACCGCGTCGGGCGCGCTCTCGAACAGCGCGTGATAGGTTTCGGCGGAGAACGATCCCTGCACAACCGGATGGTCGGACCTCATGTGCGTTCGACCTTGGAGGTCAGGACATACCCGGCGCCGCGTACGGATTTGATCAGCTCGGGTCGCTGTGGATCAGCTTCGATTTTGCGCCGCAATCGCCCAACCTGGACATCGATCGTGCGGTCAAACGGACCGGCCTCACGATTGCGGGTCGCCTCGAGCAGTTCGTCACGGGAAAACACCCGCCCGGGAGATTTGACCAACGCTGCGAGCAGCTCGAACTCGCCGGTAGTCAAATCCACAGCCTTGCCCTGAGGAGAGTCGAGCCGGCGACCGGCAAGATGGAGTGTCCAGCCGGCAAAGCGCGCGATCTCGAGCGGTGCATTGGAGTCGGCAGCGGCGGCCTTGTCGAGCGTCCGCCGCAATACGCTGCGCACGCGGGCCCCGAGCTCGCGCACGTCGAAGGGTTTGGTCACATAATCATCGGCTCCGACCTCGAGCCCGACGATGCGATCGACCTGCTCGCCGCGTCCGGTGACAACGATCACGGCGACCGAGGATGTCCTGCGCAGTGAACGCATCAGCTCCAGCCCGTCTTCGCCCGGCAAGCCCAGATCGAGAAGCACGAGGTCAACGGCCGCTTCGGCCATAATCTGGCGCATCGCCGCGCCGCTTTCAGCGGTGCTGACCGTATAGCCCTGCCCGGTGAGGTAGCGCCGAAGCACTTCGGCAATCTCCGGCTCATCGTCAACTACGAGAATATGTGCCGAAACGCTCATCGCCGGCAGTCGAAGGGAACGCTAATTGTAGCATCCAGGCCGGGAGATTTCATGTGCAGACAACCCGGTTCGGCCCTGCTCTCGCGGGCACGGGATGTGACAAAGTGGCACTATATCCAGCTGCCTTCTTTTGCTCGAATGCTGCAACGGAATTCACGACACGCTGAACCTCCCGCGCGCTTGATCGACATCAAGCGACGGTACGCCAGTAGGCGTAACTTCGACCGTTAACCATCGGCCCTGTCGATCGCGCCGTCGCGGCGTAGGAAAGAGGAGCATGAGCGATGTCCATCATTGCGCAGGACCTGCAGCGGATCGGAGCATCGTCCCCGGTGGCATTCGCGGTAACGTTTGCCAACGGCGACACATATCGCAATCGCGCCGAGACGCCTCAGTTCTCGCTGCGTTTTCACGATCGCGCAGCCGAATGGGGGATTGCGGCCTTCGGCCAGATCGGCATGTGCGATGCCTATTTCAACGGCGCTATAGATATTGACGGCGATCTGGGCGCAGCGTTTCGTGCCGGGATGGCGAGCGGCTACGATGCTTCCAACGCGCTGGTCGAGGAGCGCAATCGATGGCACGAATTCAGGCACTCCAACTCCAGTCACGAGCGCGCCAAGGAGAATGCGCGCGCGCACTATGGACTTGGCACCGCGTTCTACCGGCTGTGGCTCGACGATCCACTGATGATGGATACCTGCGCCTATTGGCTCGCCGAAACCACAAGCCTTGAAGAGGCACAGGTCAAAAAAATCGACCATGTCTGCCGCAAGCTCTTGCTTCGCGAGGGTGAATCGGACATCGACATCGGATGCGGGTTCGGCGGCTTCATGTTCCACGCCGCACCACGGTACGGCGTGCACGTCACGGGCATCAACACGACCACCGAACAAGTGGTTGCCGTCCGTGACTGCATTAAGGATCGTCGGACTCGAGGCACAGATTCGTGTCGTCGAGGCGGACTTTCGCGACCGGCAGGGCGCGTTCGACAAGGTCGTTTCGATCGGGGTGCTCGAGCACGCCGGACGGGATCAACTTGACGACGTGGTCAAGGCCCACGCCGACTGCCTTAAGCCCGGCGGCCTCGGAATGCTTCACTTTATCGGCCACGTTGGACGCCGGGAAACTGAATACTTTATCCGCGAGCACGTGTTTCCCGGTGGCTGGATCCCGAGCCTTGCCGATGTTATCGTCGCGATGGAGGCCCATGGGCTTGAAGTCGTGGACATCGAGAATCTTCGCCGTCACTACTCGCCCACGCTGGATGTTTGGGCTGAGCGTTTCGACCGTCACTGGCCCGAGATCCACGCGCTCGATCCGGTCAAGTTCGACGAGCGCTTTCGCCGGATCTGGCGTACCTACCTCATCGGATGCGCCGAGATGTTTCGTTCGCCCAACGAGCAGACACATTTGTTCCAGATCGTGTTCAGCAAAGGAAATGTGACGCCCGAAAGCTATCCGATGAGCCGGGATTTTCTCTATCCGTCCCCCAAGGTGTGAAGCAAGAAACCGTCCCACAGGATGGCGGCAACGTCGCGCCGGATGGCTCGACCTTCCGCGGTGATGGGCAATATGCTGCCCGTCGCGATCGTCTGCTCGACGTATTCAAGGCGAACCGGGGCGCTCAGCTCGGATTGCGCAAGGACACCTCGAATCTGTTTCGAGATCCCTTACGTACGCCGAGGCAGCGGCTCGACGTACGCGATTTCAATCACGTGCTCATGGTCGACGCCGAGGCCAAGTTGATCGACGCGGAAGGCATGACCACGTATGAGGACCTGGTAGCCGCCACGCTTGCATGCGGTGTTCTTCCTCCGGTTGTCCCGGAGCTCAAGTCGATTACCCTGGGCGGAGCAGCAGCCGGCGTCGGCATCGAAGCCTCGTCGTTTAGGTACGGGCTCGTGCACGAATCGCTGATTGAATTTGATGTCCTGACCGGGGGTGGACGCATAGTGACCTGCCGCCGTGATAACGACCAGCGCGATCTCTTTTTCGGTTTTCCGAACTCGTACGGCACGCTGGGTTATGCGCTCAAGCTCACAATTGGCGCAATCGCCGCCAAGCCCTATGTCGAACTTAGGCATCGGCGCTTCACGGACGGTGACGCCTGCTTCGCGGCCCTCGAACAGGAGTGCCGTGGCGGCGCTGATTTCATCGACGGGGTCGCGTTCAGTCCGGGACAACTCTATCTGATCACGGGCCGCTTTATCGAATCCGCACCCTACGTCAGCGACTACACGTTTGAGCGCATCTATTACCGCTCGATTCGGGAACGCGAGGTCGACTATCTCAGCGCCCGCGACTTTATCTGGCGTTGGGATACCGACTGGTTCTGGTGTTCTAAGAACGTCGGTGCCCAAGTGCCGTGGATTCGTCGGCTATATGGGCGCAAGCGCCTCGGCTCTCGAAGCTACCAGCGCGTAATGCGCTGGAACGGCCGCTGGAAAATAACCGCCGTGCTTGATCGCGTCCGCGGCGGCTACGCGGAGTCGGTGATCCAGGATGTCGATATTCCAATCGCCAATGCCGCGGCATTTCTCAGCTATTTTCAACGGGAAATCGGCATCGAGCCGGTGTGGATCTGCCCGCTGGTCGGCAGCGAATCGGCTGATCGCTTTCCGCTCTATCCGCTACAGCCGCAGGCGCTCTATGTGAATTTCGGCTTCTGGGATGTATTGCGCCGCCCGACGCAGTTCGGACCTCATCATTTCAACCGGTTGATCGAGGCCAAGGTGGCGGAATTGGGCGGCATCAAATCCCTCTATTCGGAAAGTTTCTACGATCGCTCGAGCTTTGACCGCATTTACGGCGGCGACACGTATCGGGCGCTCAAGGCTAAATACGATCCGAACGGGGACTTCCCCGAACTCTACGATAAATGCATGAAGCGCCCTTGAGTCCGCTGCAGCGCCTGGATTTATGAGTCCCTCGGATCACGCGGAGCTAACACGCGCTGCTCGGCGTCGTGGTCGCAGCCGCTGATGGCGGATCGCCGTCAAGCGAGTGAGGGCGCCACTGTACCCATGTCGGCCGGATGTTACTCATCGAATCAATGACGATCAAGTACCTTCCTGCCCACGGGTTCGCAACCCGGTCGGCTGAAAGCACCCAGAGATGTTGACCGTCGTTGACGGCCCGCTCGTAATCCAAGTCGAGCAACCCGTAATGGTCAATGAAGATATTCAACGAGGCCGGGATACGAATGCAACCTTTGGAGCGCGGTAGTCCCAGTCGTGGCTCTAGGAGGTCCGGGTCGGTCGCGTGCATCTGCAGGCGCATGGCGCTTTTGCCGGGGGTTCCCCAACCGCGGTCGGCCATGACCCACCCAAAGTCGTATACGCGCATGCCGCGCACGCCGTAGCCACGGACACCCAGATCGTTTCTGGTCCCCTCCGCACGGAAATCCATGTTGGCTGTCGTATGCTCGAAGACGCCCAACGGTGTTACAAAGTGATCGAAGGTCCCGGGCAATCCAGTCGACACTGGTGATGCGCCGATCAGGCGCCATTGGCGGGCAGGCGAACGCCAATAGATGAATGCCGCCTGAATGACCGGACTCCGGTCCACGAGGACAACATATTGCGGCGGGAAGTCTGCGTGCCCGGCCGCCGACAGCGCGGAATCTAGATAGGCTGCATACCTCCGTTCCTCGCTGCCAGGCACGTCAAGGCGCCTGTCGACCTGCTCGGCAAACTCTTTTGCCAGTGGCGCGTCTGGGATTCCATCCTCAATGGCCGCATGGGTATTGTTGTGTGTCAACACAAAGAGTGCCAAGACTTGAAGGATGCGTATCGCGAAGTGCGAGATCAGGGGGCGAATTTCGATGCGCGCGCGCGGGTTGAAAGCGACGAAGTGCGCGGGCGAGACGGGCAATGCAGACGCCGGGTGACTTTTCTCCTTATGCATGGATACGCAGCGGCGCGTCGTTCCCTGATTCAATGACCGGTCGGTGGTCAACCACCGAAAGAAGCTGTGCTTCACGCGACCGTGCAATCCGTGAGACTCGATTCGGATTGGACGCAGCAACCATGAATGAAAACAGAACGCGTGTTTCGCGCTCGTCCAGAGGCAATACAACTCATCTCCGAGTCGGGCGATGTTCTCTAACAGGTACCGGATTCGCGTTTCCATGAATCTTTCGCAACGACCGGCACGATGATGTGGCAATTGCGCCGATCTATGGCGCCGAAATAGCAGCCGTTATGGCGCAGTGGGTGCCAACCCCTATCACGTGCACCGTCGTCCAAGGAAGGTGAATTCTTCCGAAAATTGTGATGGACGCCTACGGCTATTGGACGGCCCGTTGGGTATCGACGCATTGACGCGCATCAACGAAACGTCGGCCAAGAATGTCTTTCAGCGCGGAGACGCACGCATGGACGATTCATGGCCTTGATCATGATCAAATCGGACTTTGTCCTGTGGGCCTACGCTACGAGTGGAAAGTACGCTTCCTTAAGGCCATGCCATTTAGAAAAATTGGCGGCATGCAGCAGCGATGCCTTAGTTGACTTTGGTCAATACGAATGCGAGCCAGATCACTCAAGGTTGCTGCACCAATCTCGAAGGAGAACGTGATGACCGGCACCGCTAGCCCTACCGACAGCTACGTAACGTGGATTGCCAAACCAAGTAACGAGGCAATTGCCGACTTCGATCCGATGTCGCACTGGCACGAGACGCTCCGCGACGGAACCCGGGTGCTGATTCGTCCGATCGCGAAGGACGATGCTGCTCTTGAGCGCGCGTTCCTTGAACGTCTGTCCCCACAGTCGCGGCAGTATCGATTTCTCGGCCAGGTGAACGTTAGCGACGAGCTGATTAACCGGCTGACAGACATTGATTATCGGCATGACATGGCGTTCGTGGCGTTGCGGCATGAGGAAGGTGAGAAGAGGGAAATCGGCGTGAGCCGCTTTTGCATGAGTGACGATGGTACTAGCTGCGAATGCGCCGCGGCCGTCGCCGATGAATGGCAGGGCAGGGGCCTTGGTTACCTGCTGATGCGTCACTTGATTGAGGTGGCGCGTCAGCGGGGTGTCAAGCGAATGTTCTCCATCGACTCTGCGGCTAACGGGCACATGCGCGAGTTGGCGACAAGTCTTGGCTTTGAGCGTAAAGTCGACCCCGACTACCCTAGCCAAGTCATTCACAGTCTTGCCTTGTGACCCCGGCAATGCGCCCGACAAACTCCCGGTCTCCGGCGAACCAACGAATTCTGAAGACGAAGCTTCAAAGCCGCGCATCGATTATCTATTGTGGCGCCTCCTGGAAGATGACCGACGAGAGGCCGCATCAGGCGCGCGCAAATTGGGTTCCATCGGATCGAACTGCGATTGAACGAGCTTTCGCAGCTTTTCAACTCGATTGATCCGACGCCATTTCATCATAAGTGCGCGTCCTGCAAGCAGAGACTCATGCGTCGGCAGTGACGCCGGTAACCGATGATGCTCGGCGAAACTACGATTCGGAACGCGTTGCCCCCGACAGTGCATCCCATCGCCATAGGCTAGCGTATCAGCGGCTCCGAGCAGGATGCCAGAGCCGGCGCGGGGCGTAGAACGCGGCGAGCTGCTGAGGCGGTAACGGGCACGCAGTTTTTGGAATTTGCATCACCTGGGGGTTGGCGCGCAGCAGTCCTCCCTGCTTGCGGGGGAGCCTATGCGACCGCCCTCCCGTGCGCGCCCGAACCGCCCTTCGCGACGCCGTGTGCCGCTCCGCTCGACCATCCGATTCGTCTATGCCAATAGGCGGCCGACATCGGCGCTTGCATAATGACCGGCCATCGAATGATTGGCACGGCCAAGAACCACTTCCCGATCTTCGGCAGAAGTACTCGCAGCGCCCAACCGACAGGCGAAAGGGTGGCGAAGATCAGCGACGCGAACCAACTGAACCTCAACTTGGGATACCTAGACTATGGCAGCCGACACGCTCACTCCCGAAATGGCCCGCAAGATGGATGCATACTGGCGCGCGGCGAACTATCTATCGGTCGGTCAGATTTACCTCCGCGACAATCCGCTGCTGAAGCGGCCGCTGAAGGTCGGCGATGTAAAGAGCATGCTGCTAGGCCACTGGGGAACGACGCCGGGGCAGAACTTTATTTACACGCACCTTAATCGGGTCATCAAAAAATACGATCTCGACATGATCTATGTGTCTGGACCCGGGCACGGTGGTCCGGCGGTCGTGGCCCAAACCTATCTCGAGGGTAGTTACAACGAGGTCTATCCCGATATCGGTGAGGATGAGGCGGGGCTGCGCAAGCTCTTTGTTCAGTTTTCGTTTCCCGGAGGCATTCCCAGCCACGCGTCGCCCGAGTGCCCAGGCTCGATCCACGAGGGCGGCGAGCTCGGCTATTCGCTCAGCCATTCGTTCGGGGCCGCTTTCGATAATCCCAACCTTCTCGTGGCCTGCGTGGTCGGCGACGGAGAAGCCGAAACCGGACCACTTGCGACCGCGTGGCATTCGAACAAGTTTCTCGATCCGGTCACCGACGGCGCAGTATTGCCCATTCTGCATCTCAACGGCTACAAGATCGCAAATCCAACCATCCTGGCCCGCATTAGCCGCGAGGAACTGGAGCAATTGCTGCGCGGCTACGGGTGGACGCCTCATTTCGTCGAGGGTCATGAACCTTCTCTGATGCACGAGGCGATGGCGGCGACGCTCGATACCGTCGTCGCACAGATCAAGGCAATCCAGCAGGCCGCCCGCGTGCACCGAAACGTTACGCGTCCGCGTTGGCCGATGATTGTGCTTAACTCGCCCAAGGGGTGGACCGGCCCGAAAGTCGTCGATGGCCAGCGGATCGAGGGCACCTTCCGTGCGCACCAGGTGCCCCTCGCAGTATCGCCGTCGTCGCCTCCCCAACATCTCCAGCAGCTCGAGGACTGGCTCAGGAGCTACCGGCCGGAGGAACTCTTCGACAGCGACGGCCGCCTGAAACAGGAACTGGCCGAACTGGCCCCCACGGGCGCACGACGCATGGGTGCCAACCCGCACGCCAATGGAGGCATGCTGCTGCGTGACCTGCGCATGCCCGATTACCGCGACTACGCGGTCGACGTGCCATCGCCGGGCACTCGCGGTATCGGCGATACGCACGTGCTCGGACGTTTCCTCCGCGATGTGACGAGGTTGAACGATGAATCACGCAATTTCCGGATTTTCGGTCCCGACGAAACGCTCTCGAATGGTCTAGAAGCTATCTTCGACGTGACCAATAGGCAATGGGAAGCGACGAGACTCCCGGATGACGAATACCTCGCGTGTGCCGGGCGGGTCATGGAGATGCTGAGCGAGCACCAGTGCGAAGGCTGGCTCGAAGGCTACCTGCTTACCGGGCGACATGGACTGTTCAACTGTTACGAGGCGTTCATCCACATCGTCGATTCCATGTTCAACCAGCACGCCAAGTGGCTTAAGGTCACGTCGCGACTGCCATGGCGCCGAAAGATCGCATCGTTGAACTACCTTCTAGCCTCGCACGTCTGGCGCCAGGATCACAACGGTTTCACACACCAGGATCCCGGTTTCATCGATCACGTCGTGAACAAGAAAGCCGAAGTTGTGCGGGTTTACCTTCCTCCGGATGCGAACTGCCTTCTCTCAGTCATGGACCACTGCTTGCGCAGTCGCCACTACGTCAATGTCGTTGTCGCGGGCAAGCACCCTGCGCCGCAGTGGCTGACGATGGATGCCGCAGTCAGACATTGCGCCCAGGGCATCAGCATCTGGCAGTGGGCCAGCAACGACCAGAACGCTCCTCCCGACTTAGTCATGGCGTGCTGTGGCGATGTCCCTACTCTGGAAACGCTCGCCGCCGTCGGCATCCTGCGCGTGCAGCTTCCCGACCTGAGGATCCGGGTCATCAATGTCGTCGATCTGATGAAGCTCCAACCGCAAACGGAGCACCCGCATGGATTGAGCGACATCGATTTCGACGGACTTTTTACGAGCAACAAGCCGATCATCTTCGCCTTTCACGCATACCCGTCGTTGATCCACAAGTTGACCTACCGCCGCACCAACCACGACAACATCCATGTTCGCGGCTACAAGGAAGAGGGCACCATTACGACCCCCTTCGACATGACGGTATTGAACGATCTGGACCGCTTTCATCTCGTCATCGATGCCATCGACCGCCTGCCACAAACCGGCAACAAGGGCATCTACCTCAAGCAGCAGCTCAAAGACAAGCTGATCGAGCACACGCAGTACATTGACAGGTTCGGTGAGGATCTGCCGGAAATCCGCAATTGGCAGTGGGGAGTGCCCAACGCCGGGAAGCTGGCGTAAGCCGGGAGCAGAGTCCCTCGACTCCATCCTGATGACGGAGCGATGTTGCTGATGGCACCGATCCCGAAATTGTATCTATTGCTGGTACAGAACAGGGGGAGGTCAGGTCAAAGAAATGCAAGCTTCCGAGGTCATGTCCAAGGGCGTTATTTCAGTCACGCCGCAGTCGACCATCTCGTCTGGATCGAACCCATATCGGGAATGGTGGTCGCGAAAAAATGATCTGTGGTCGCGCGGCGGAACACGAGCTCACGCAACGACAAGTCGCGAACAACGCACTGTCAAGGCGATCTGGCGATCAACGTACCACGTCGCCTGGCTTGTGTCGCAGCCAATGACGTCCGACCAAGCCATGAATAGCTACCGCGATCCCCCATTAATCACCAAGGCGTAACGGACCCCGATCAAGCCCACCGCCACGCCGGTCAGCAGACTGCCGAGCGAAAGGCCCCCGCGCATGGCGAGCATATACAGGCTCACCGTCTGACCGCGTAGCCGCGGGTTCGCTTCAACCTGCAGGAATGAATTCGCCGACGTGTTGCTCACATTCATCGAGACGCCAGCAAGCATCAGGAGCACCGGCAATCCCCAGGACCATGGGCTGAGCGCGGCAGGCGCTACAATGACGCCATAGGCTGAGGCAAATCGTGTGCTCACTCGCCGAAGATCGCGGTCGGGGGCGACCGCGAGCAGCCCGATCGCGCCGAGGAGGCCGCCGGCGCCGAACGCGCCGATCGCGAGGCTAAAGTGACTCGCATCGCCATGGAGAACGTCCTTTACGATCACGGGGCAGAATGTGATTAGAGGGCCGCACAGCATGCTGGTCGCGAGTACAGTAAGCAATGCGCCGCTTAATTCCGGCTGGCGCACGACTTCCCGTATGCCGGCCAAAAGGGGCTTTAATTCCGTGCTCTTGCCCGCGACCGGCACCGTCCCGGGGCGCGGCAGGATCCATAGCGCGACAGCAATAAACGGCACGTATGAGGCCGCACTGAGCGCGAAACATCCGACGGCCCCTACGCTGGCAATCAGTATGCCCGCCAGAGCGGGCCCCAGAATACGGGAGAGGTTGAACTGAGTCGAATTCAGGGCAAGACCCGCGGTGATCTGCTGGTGTTCGACGATACTCGGCACGATCGATTGAAATGACGGCATGGCTAGGGCGTCGGTGATGCCGATTACCAACGAGAGTGCGATAACCAGCCATGGCTGCACGGTGTCGCCTAGCAGCAATACCACCAGCAGGGTAGGGCACAGCATCTGAATTGACTGGAACAGGGCGATCACCCGGCGCCGGTCCGCCCGGTCCGCCAGCACACCACCCATCAGCGTCAGCAGCCATACGGGTGCGCCCAATGCAAATGCGTCGAGACCAATCAAGAACGACGATGCGCCAAGGCTCAGCAAGAGCCACGGCTGAGCCACTTGCTGAGCCCACGTGCCGATATTCGAAAGCAAGCTCGCGAACCAGAACGTGCCGAAGCGCCGGGTGCGGAGGAGGCGCAGCGATTGGCCGAGGGCGCTCTTCTGCATGATGACTTTAGTTAACACGGCGCGAGGATCACGCGGCTGCACCGGAGCGAGTCTTCAGTCGGGTCGTGCTGCATGCCAGGACTCTAGCAACGTCCGGAATACTCGGCTACTCACGTCGAGGGATGTTCGCGCGTGGAGAAGGCACTGAGGTGATCCGGGATCCGATCCTTGGACTGCAATCGCATTGATCCGCATCAATAGTCGTGGTTGCGATTGACGACCTCGGCGCGCGTGCCAACCTGTCAGCCTTTCTGGGCCACGACGGGACTGACATTATTCGGTCCACGCTGTTTCCCATGAGCCGCCATTGACGAGGTGACTTGCGCCTGTCGATCACGCGCGGTCTTCGTCGCCGACGCCGGAAGTGATGGCCGGGTTCGCGGCGCCAGCGCCACAAGCACGCCCGGTACTATGGGGCTAGTCGATCTCGGCGGTGGTGCCGGGCGCGGGCGTGAAGCCCAGGTCGCCGCGGGCGAGTGCCTTCTCGCGGCCACCGAATTGCGCGAGCAGCTCGGCCTGTCGCCGCTTTGCGCGCGCGTCGGTCGCTTCGGGATCGAGCGCCGCGCGCAGCAGCCGTTCGCCTTCGGCGAGCGGGGCGGCGAAGCGCGGGTCGCTGGCAACGTCGATCAGCTCTTCGGGATCAGCATCGAGGTCGAAGAGCTGCGGCGGTGCACCGACGTAGTGACAGTACTTCCACTTGCCGAAGCGCAGCATGAAGGCGCCCGCGAGGGAGCCTGTCGCGTGGTACTCGGATATCACCGGCCGCTGGGGGATCTCGCCGCCCGCCATCGCGAACAACGACGCGCCGGGCAGCGCGCGGCCGCCGACGCGCGCCGGCAGGCCGAGCGCTTCGAGGATCGTCGGCGCGCAGTCGATGTGCGACACCGGCGCGGCGACGACGCCGCCCGCCGGAACGTCGGGGCCGGCCATGATCATCGGCACGCCGGCGCTTTCCTCGTACAGGGTGGACTTGCCCCACAACCCGCGCGCACCGACGTTGTCGCCGTGGTCGCTCGTGTAGATCACGCGCGTGTCTTGCGCTAGCCCCGCGTCGCGCAGCGCCTGCAGCACGTAGCCTACGTTCTCGTCCATCGCCGATACGAGGCCGGCATATCCGGCAATCGCCCGCTTGACATCGGCCTCGGACGCGAAGTGTTGATCGTAGTCGACCGTGCGCGCATAGGTGTCGAGAAACGGATGATGCGGGCGCGCGTCTTCCGCGTACTGCTTGGGCATCGGCAGGTTCTGCTGCCAGTAGCGATAGAACCACTGCGGCGGCGCGGTGAGCGGAAAATGCGGGCACACGAAGGACACGAACAACACCCACGGTCGCTCGCGCCACTTCGGCGCCTCCTCGTGCAGCCAGATCTGCGCGCGCGCCGCGATGTCGCGGTCGTACACGGTGTACGCCGACTCACCGGGCCCGGCGCGCTTGGCCATCTTGTCGCCACCCTTGCGTTTCGGGATGTTCTCGCGGACCAAGCCCTTCACGTCGCCGATGCCGTCGACGATGTGCATCGGCACGATCTCTTCGGAGAATCCGTGGTCGTCGCCCGGACGGCCGCGGAAATGCAGCTTGCCGATCGAGACGACGCGATGCCCGGCGTCGCGCAGTGCGTGGTGCCAGCTCGGAACGGCGCCTTCGTAGCCGTCGGCGTTGTCCCAGTAGCCGATGTCGTGCACATAGCGGCCGACGGCGAATGCCGCCCGCGCCGGTACGCAGATCGGGCAGGTCGTGTACGCTGCCGTGAAGCGCGTCCCGCGCGCGGCGAGCGTATCGAGGTTGGGCGTGGCGATAAACGGATGGCCGGCGGCCCCGAGAAATTTCGGACTGTGCTCGTCGGACATGAGCACGAGCATGTTGGTGGCGCGCATGAGGAAAGTATCGCACAGCGGGCCGCTGGACACCGCGGGTGCGCGGGGGTAACGTTGGCGGCCGCGACGCCGCCGGAGCGTCCGAGGAGGAACGATGAAGGGTCTGAACCGCGCGGTCCTGCTGCTCGTAGTATCCGCGCTTTGCGCGCCGGGTGTGAGCGCGCAGACGTATCCGAACCGTCCGATCAGGCTGGTCGTCGCCGATTCCGCCGGTGGCGCACCCGACCAACTCGCGCGCCTCGTCACGGAGAAGCTTGCGGACAAGCTTGGGCAGCCGGTTGTCGTCGACAACCGCCCCGGCGCGGGCGGCGCGTTGGGCGCCGACCTCGTGGCGAAGTCGGCGCCCGACGGCTACACGCTGCTGCTGACGACGACGGCTATCTACGCGATCCTGCCCAACCTGCGCAAGAACCTGCCCTACGATCCGGTCAGGGATTTCGTGCCGATCACGCGCATCGCGACCGCATCGAACGTCCTCGTCGTGAACAACGAACTCCCGGCGAAAAACATCGCCCAGCTGATCAAGCTCGCGAAGGAGAAGCCCGGCGCGCTCAACTACGCGTCGGCCGGCGTGGGCACGCCGGCGCATCTGGCTGGCGAGATGCTGAACCTGCTGGCCGACATCAAGGTCGTGCACGTTCCGTATAAAGGTGCAGCGCCGGCGCTGACGGACGTCATCGCCGGCAACGCGCAGTACATCATTACCTCCCCCATCGCCGCCGGCGCGCACATGAACGGCGGCCGCGTGCGCGCGCTGGCGACCACCGGCACCGAGCGCAACCCAAGCCTGCCCGACCTGCCCACGATCGCCGAGACGGTTCCCGGTTACGAGATCACGCAAACGTGGGGCATCGTGGTGCCGGCGGGCACGCCGCCGGAGATCGTGAACAAGCTGAGCGCCGAGATCGTCAAGGTAATGAACCAGCCCGACATGAAGGAGAAAGTGCTGGCGACCGGCGCGACGCCCGTCGGCGATTCGCCCGTCGAGTTCGAGGCGTTCATGGCGAAGGAGCGGCAGCGGTTGGGCGACGTCATAGCCAAGCGCGGCATCGTTCTCACCGATTGAGGTCGCGACCGGACTCACCGGCCGGCAAATTCCGTGGAAGCCCTCGCAGTTCGGCAAGGATATCGATGGGAATCCAAGACCTCGTGTCTCGGCGTCGTTGCGGCTCGGCACCGACCTTGCCCTGCACGTTTGCGTCCAGCGTCAGTTACGCACGGGCTCATCTAGCCTTACCTGATTCGGCGATGCAGAAATTCACCACCTGTTCCAGGATGCGCTGGAGCGCCACGTTGGCCGCAGTCACGCCGCCGTATGGATCATCGCTCGGTGCGCTCTCTGCCGCTTCGAAAAGCCTGGTCGCGAGCAGGCGCTTGCTACGGACATCAATCGCTTGTACTCGCAGAGCGAACTCGATCCGGCTTGGATGCATTTCGAAATTCTGTTGCAGACGAACGAGTTCGCTGACAACCCGGACATCGGCCGGGACGATGCTTGGCGCTTGCACGACCGCACTGAAACTGCCGGACTGTTCCAGCGCCTGCGTCAGGATCGGCCCCAGCATCCGTGACGGAGTATCGGCCCATCGGTTGGCCGCAAAGTAGTCGAGCTCGTAGGCACGTTGCACATAGACCATCTGGGCCGTCTCGAAGCCAGGTGAAGCCCGCGGCGCGCTGACCTCCAGAACGATATTGCGTCTGTCGTGGGCGTTCTTGGCAATCGGCGTGGCCTCCAATACGTACGCGTTGCCATTCTCAACCGCCGGACGCAACCCCGTGCAGCCGCCGAGCAGCAGGGCCAGCGCCAGCCATCGCAACCACCGACAGGTAGCACCGTAGCCTTTATTGCTTGTCAGCGTACAATCAATCGTCGGCAGCTGGCGCACTAGCCGTTTCACGACTCATTCCCCGGGGCCGCGCTTCGGTATTGGCTTGCCGTAGACTAATGCGCTCGGGTCCTTTTCCAGGTCGCCACTGACGCGGCGCAAGCTGGCGGTGAGATCCCGCAGATCCGCGACCAGTTCATGTACCTCAGGCAGCGTTTCGTTCGTGAACCGCTGGACATCGACTCGGGTACCGTCGAGCACGCCGGTGGCCCTCGCCCCTGCACCGCCGACCTGATCGGCCATGCGATCAAATGTGTCTGCACTGCGCTCCACGCGCTGCAGCAGGCGCGGCAGCTGATCGGTGAAGCGTGCCGTGTTTTCCATCGTCTTGGCAGCGCTTGCCAAGCCCGAGTCGATCGTGGCCGAACGCGCCGCGAGCGTTCGCGATAGTATTTCGAGATCGGCCAACGTCTTGCGGAGGACGCGACGGTTCTCCTCGTCGAGCGTGGCATTGAGGCTGTCGCTCGTACGGTTCACGCTGGCGAGCAGCGACGTCAGCGAGGTCTCCAGTCGGTTCATGAGCGAGGGTCCCGATTTGATTACGGGATATTCTTCGCCGGGCTTCGCCCGCAGCGGCACCGAAGCTCGGTGGCCGGCAGTCAACTCGACGAACGCGATGCCCGTCAATCCCTGCGATTGCAAAACCGCGACGGTATCTTCCTTGACCGGCGTGCCGCGATCGATATCGAGCGTCACTTGCACTTCCTCGACGTTACCCGGCGCCAGCGCGATCTTGCGCACTCGGCCGACGTCGACGCCGCGATACCTCACCGGTGCGTCGATGTTCAGCCCCGAGACCGACTCGCTCATGTAGGTCTGATAGATGTCGTAGCTCTTCCGATAGTACTTGCCGCTGCTCAACCACAGCACGCCGGCGATCAGCGTCGTGCTAAGGACGATTACGAAAACTCCGACCACCACGAAGTTCACTCTCGCTTCCATGCCTGTTCCTGCGCGGCGCGTCCGCGCGGTCCGTAGAAGTACTGCCGGATCAGCGGGTCGTCCGAATGCGAGAGCTCGGTCATCGTTCCAACACCCACGATGCGTCCCTTGCCGAGCACCGCGATCCGGTCGGCAGCCCGCCAAAGCAGATCGAGATCGTGCGTCACCATCATGATGGTAAGACCAAGCGAGTCGCGGAGATTGCGCACCAGTTCGTCGATGCCGCTGGCGCTGAGCGGATCGAGCCCCGCGGTCGGTTCGTCAAGAAATAGAAGCTCGGGATCGAGCGCGAGCGCGCGGGCGAGTGACGCGCGCTTGCGCATGCCGCCGCTCAGTTCGTTCGGGTATTTCGAGCCGGCATCCGCAGGCAGCCCGGTAAGTGCGATCTTGATGGCGGCGATCTCGCTTATCAGTACCTCGGACAGTTTCGTGTGCTCCTGCAGCACCATACTGACGTTCCCGGTGACGGTGAGAGAACTGAACAGCGCACCGCGCTCGAACATCACGCCCCAGCGGCGCCGCAGCGGCAATGCTTCCTCATCGCTGAGACCGACGATCTCCTGGCCAAAAACCTGGATCGACCCCGAGGCCGGCTGCTGGAGCAGGATGGCTTCGCGCAGTAACGTGGACTTGCCGGAGCCGCTGCCTCCCACGAGCGCGAAGATCTCGCCCGGATACACCGCCATGTTGACACCCTCGTGCACGACGGCCCGGCCAAAGCGGGTGTTGAGCTCGCGGATCTCGATGACTGGATCGGTGTTCAGGTTTTTCTCCATCGCGCTGCTCAGAGGTCGAGCCAGTTGAAAACAACGGAGAATAATGCGTCGGTGACGATCACCAGGAAGATCGACTGCACGACGCTCATGGTGGTCTGCTGGCCGACACTCTCCGCGCTGCCGCTGACCTGGAACCCCCGGTAACATCCGACCAGCGCAATGATCATCGCAAACACGGGCGCCTTGGCGATGCCCGTCACGTATGAGGAAAGGCTGATCGCCTCATCGAGGCGGTCGAGGAATGCCCCGAAGCTGACGTCGAGCTTCGAGCGCGCCATGATCATGCCGCCCAGCACGCCGGTGACGTCTGTATAGACAGTCAGCAATGGCAATACGACTATCAGCGCCAGCACCTTGGGCAGGACCAGCAGCTCTTGCGGGGCGACGCCGATCGTGCGCAACGCGTCGATTTCCTCGGTGACCTTCATAGTGCCGATCTGCGCGGTATACGCCGATCCGGACCGGCCCGCGATGATGATGGCAGTGAGCAACGGCGACAACTCTCGTAACATCGCGAGTCCTACGAGGTCGGCAATAAAAATGTTGGCACCGAAGCGTTGCAACTGGTCCGCGCCCTGATACGCGATTACAATGCCCAAAAGAAATGACAGCAAGCCCGTGATAGGAAGCGCTGCGACGCCGGCAGTCTGCATGTTGTGCAGAATGGGTCGCCAGCGCAGGCGTCTAGGTTGCGCCAGAGAACGCACCAATACGACGAAGCTTTCTCCCACGAAAGAAAGATAGCCTGTCATACCAAGCGCGTCGGACCAGACGCGTTGGCCGAGACTGGCGAGGACACCGGGCGAAGGCACTGCCGTCGCCTGCGCCGCTAGTTCACGCGATGCAACCAGTTGAAGAAGGGAATTGAATTCTGACTGCAGCCCTTGCAGTCCGACGTTCCGTCCACCCTTTTCGAGGGCGCGTATCGTTCGGTGCAGTAACCACGCTCCCGACGTATCGAGTGCCGACATGGCCGATCCGTCGACGACGAGTTCTCCCTCGGGCCAGGAAAGAGCGTCCAGCTGCTTTTCGAGTGGCGCAAGCCGGTGCACGGTCCACGCTCCGACACAGCGCACCGCGGCGGCTCCCCCCTGTCGCGCCGGCTCGATTCCGATAGTCGGTTGCGGATTGGTTTCGATGGTCATCGCGTATGGTCGGCTTGCGGAATGTCCGGAGTCAGTCCGCGTCGCCGTAGCAATGACTGCGCGCCACCAGCGCTTACCTCAATACCAAAGCCGGAATCTTCGAGTGAGTCAGGACCTTGACGGTCTCGCTTCCACGAATGGGCGCGGATACGCCCCCGCGTCCATGGAAAGCCATGCAGATAAGATTGCAGCCTTGCGCGGCGGCGGTAATCGTTACTTGGCTTGGCGTTGTTTCGATGGGAGCAGCGTATTCTCCTGAAGCGAGCTCTGGTTTGACGTGCATCAACAACCGACACAGCACCAAGAGATTATGATCGACCAATTCGGCGAATGTTCTCCGGCGCTGTCGACGTGGGCTTCCGCCGGAGGTGCCAGCCATCCGAGCCGCGCTTGCTAAGCGAGCGAGTCAATCGTGCAAGCGACCATGCTTGGTCGCAGCAAGTCGTGGATCCGCCGATGTCGGTCGTCGAGCCAGCCTTCAACCTAGGAGCAATTCATGACAAATTCTGCAAGTGATGTCGATCAAGTGCTGAAGACCCTGGCGAGCCAGTCGATCAAGCAGGGGAGCAACGTGCGCGCGACGGTGCGGGACCTTACCCTCAAGGCTCTGCAACAACGCGAGCTCACCTTGAATCAGATCGGGAAGGTCCTGAGAAGTATCGTCGAGGGTGTGCATCTTGGTGTGGCCAAGCGCGAGATGAAGGTGGAGAAGGCACTTTCCGATACGGTTGCCGGCATGGACGACGCATTGCTCAAGGCGGTCGAAGCCAGCAACGTCGCCCTCCACAGGGTAACCGGCAAGGGTTACGACTATGAAGACTCCAACCTGAAGCAGGCGCTCGACGAGCTGGAGAAGCTCGAGGACGAATTTCTCCGGAGCCTTGTGCAGGCAACGGAGAGTGCCAGCGAGAAGGTCAGGGCGCCGTGGCAACGGGTACTCAAAGAGACGACGCTGTCTGGCACCGCCACTGGCACTCGAGTGGCGTCAACCATACGAGACTACGCGGAGCGGGCCCAGGCGGCAATGCGTACGCAGCGCGAGACGAGCTTCAAGACAGCGCATCTGCTCACGCAGAACTTCGCCACCCTCGCAAGCGGCGTTTTGATCGGGATGTCCGAAGGTCTGGGGGGAAGGCGCAACGCTTCCAAGCGAGCAGTGAAAAAAGGAAAGGCCCGCAGGATCACGAAGGCCAGCAAGAGCCAGACTGCCAAATCGATCAGCGGCGCATCCGCAAAAACCGCGAGGCGACTAGGTACGAAGCGAGCCAAGACGACAGCAGCACGCAAGTCCTCCAAGTAGACCATCGCACTCATTTCTTGACCGTGGTTTGACACCGATCAAGTATTGACTTACCGAATGGGGGATCATGAAACGATTACACGTTGTTGGTCGACAGGGAACGGGATAGATGGTTGGATAGCAGCAGCCGACCCGTTCCGAGGGTGGTGGAACGATCGAGCGAGGAAACTGCGATGGATGCAACCGAATTGAAGGACTCTAGCCGTGCCAAGCTGATCACTGATGTCAAGGCGGTTGTCGCCGACGCTGAGGCCTACCTTGCCGCCTCGGTTGGCCAGACGGAAGACGCCTACGCTGCTGCGTTAATGAAATTGGAACGAACGTTGAATGCAGCTAAGGCACAGATCGCCGAAACACGGCGCGTAGTGAGCGAGAAGGCGCGCACAGCCGCGCGGGTGACGGATGCCTACGTGCATGAACGACCATGGCAGTCGATCGCGGTCGGTGCCGGTGTGGGTTTGCTGTTGGGACTAGTGGCGGCTCGTCGCTAGACCGTGGCAAAGCAGCACCTCCGTGCCGTAGGCTCGCGCACCTTGAAGATGAAAGCGTCAAGGTGCTACATGGGTGGCTGCAATGCTGTTTGCTCAATGACGATGACCCCCTGTCATCGTGTTGCCTGCGCGGAAGCAAAGTGAAGCGGGTTTCCATGGCCCTCGCCGCCACGATATCCGCAATCGGCGTTGCCCAAGCCCAAGCCCAAGCTCCCCAAGTACTGCTAGAGCAACACAAGTGCTACATCTGCCACGCGGATAACGAAACCAAGGCCGGCCCTGCGTACGTCGATGTCGCCGCCAAGTACAGAGGCAACCCGCAGGCCGTTGCAATTGTCGTGGCCGTGGTAAAGAAGGGGTCCCGTAGTGGCGGGCCGTGGCATATGCCACCACATCCAGAGGTTTCTGACGCCGATGCGACGAAAATGGCGCGTTATATCCTCTCGCTCAAAAAGTGAAGATCAATTGTGGGCCGGAGGAAAGGAATAGTCATAAGTTCATGAAATCCTTCGCTTGGCGCTTTTGGCTGAGCAGTGAGCCTGCTGGGAATGGCGTTCGCGTGGGTCCCGGTGGCTGCGCAGCAAGTCCCAAAGCTCGAGTTCGGCTGATCGGGACAGTACCTGATCCGCGCGATCGTCACGTTGCGACCGGGTGTGAAGCCGACGGATGCGCGGTTCACAATCCACCACACGATCCAAAGGATCCCCTCGAGGGTAGCGGGCTCGGTAGCGCTAACGGGGGCAGGTCACCCGCTCGAAAGCGTTTACCTCAACTCGACCCGGCGTCGCATCGTCGACAGAAGGTGACGGTGAAACATGTGGCATGCCGTTGCCACGATCGGCCACAACAACCAGCCGGGACGCCTGCCGCTCACGTACCGGGTCGTGACCCCGACCTCCGTAGCGCCGCTCGCGAGTTCTCGTAGCGTATAGCAACCGCCCGTAAGCGCCAATCCACCGCCAATGCTCAGTGTCTGTTCGACTACATCGAAGCCGTAGTGTCGGTTCGGCTCGATGCTTGTGATGCGTTTTACCAAGTGCCCGCAGGCATACACGCACTTGACTTCGTCGCCGACCTGCGACTTCGTACCCTCGGTCGCTACGGGTATGGGCAGCAGCAAGCGTAGAAGTAAAGGCGGTCGCTCTTCAAGCTGCTCGTAGAACAGCAACCCGCGCCACACCTGTTCGGGCGCAGCCGCGAACTTCATTTTCGTAACGATCGACCTGGAGGGCCCCGCCTTCGCCACCTTGGCGGCCGCCGCCTGCGCATTCCGTCGCCTTCGCGCATTCGTCCGCATGGTCCTAGCGTTCATCGGTGAATTCTCCAAGAGGCTTGCAACATGCCTAGCGACTTGCAATGGGCTTGCGTTTTGGCGAGTCAGCGGCGTGGATCGACCGTCGATTCCTTGCTTCGGCTAGGGACGAACGTTCACAGCGTGGCCGCTGGCCTTACATCGACCACGCCCCAAAGCATCGACCGGTCATCGGCAGCACGGTTCGTCGGTAGTGCGACCGCAGACTCGCCAAAGCTGCGGAGCACGGACACTGCGCCGGGCGCGGCGGCGTGTTTCACGGCCGCTGTGAGCCGCAGCGCGTAGGCCGCGTCCGCGCCATCCAAAATATTCGATAACGCAAATCCATCGAAGCTGCTCGCGGGTTGGCTTTCGAGGTAAGCGGCGGCGTCGGCATGAACGGATTGGATTTCCTTTGCCTCCGGCGCAGGCAGCTCGTCGGACAGTTCCCCGAGCAGAAGGGCCCGTGCATATGGGTTGGTTGCGTTGGGGTGCCGAGCGAAGCAGCGTTCCATGCGTTGGCGCATAACGGGTCCCAAGCGCGGCGGCAGGAAATCGAGGAACGGCGAGGCGTACACGGCGCGCAGCGCGGTCAACGAAAACAGACCATCGAAAGCGGCGCGGAATCGCCAGGTGTCGAGATGGCGATGCCAGTACGCGGTTTGCTCGGCGGGGTCGTCAAGATCGAGGAACGCCCGCAATCTTGATGGCGACCAACCAACGGCACGCGCCAAAGGGCGCACCGACCCCATGACGTACTCGGCGACGCCGCGAGTGCCGCGGTCGCCCGCAAACCGCCGCTTCGCGTAAGCAAGCTGGGCGGGATTGATGTCGACGACCACGACCGGGTGGCGCGGTGCCAGCCTCATCGCGGTGCAACCCGCCGAGGCAATACAGAAGATGCGCCCCCCGGGCCGAAATGCGTTCCACTCGATCGACGGATCTTCATACATACGTCCGAACAGTACCTTGCTCGGACCATGACGCGCGTCGAAGCGGCCATGCTTCCAAGCGGTCCCACCCGAGGCCGTCGTCACGCTTGACTCGGCAAGCCGGCTGTCACCCATACGAGTACAAGGAATGCGAAGTTCTTAACTACCATGCCAGCCGGATCGTGGATGATACGGTGGGCCCACAACAGGCCTCCGCCATTCAGTGCCACAAGCAGCAAGGTCTGTACGATTGCACACTGCACCGGCGCCAACGTACTGAGTGTCCAGATTCCCAGCCCCACTTCGATCAACCCGAGCATTTTAAGGAAATGCGCTCCCACACGGGGCCCAAAGTAGGGGACCGCCGTAACGACTTCGAGTTCATGCGGCTGGCCATGGAGGAGCTTGCACCAAAGGCCTTCGTAAACCCACACGGCGGCCACCGCAACGCGAATGAGCCAGGATGGGGGTAATAGCGTGAACATTTATTTTGCCTCGACAAGAAATGTGTGCCGACGTTCTATGCGGGCACGGCTACCGAGCACTGGGCGGCGTGCTCATGATCGCGCGGTATGGGTGGAGTCGCCGGTGTTTCTCATCGCGTGACAATAATTGACGACCGAGCCAAACAACGACGCCGTCAGCATTACATGCTGCAGTGACAGTCCATTGTGCCTAGCAAAGTAATCGAGCCACTGTCGTTTCGTCAAATGTTCTCCATCTTCTGTGGTAGATCAAGAGTGGATCAGCTCAAGCGTGCGATGATGCTGAGTCCCTGATCGCTTGCGCTGGAGGCGCAGATGGACTCGGTTGCCGAAATCCGTGGTGGCAAGCTGCGAGGGCGCCTTAGCGATGCGGGTGACCGCATTCAAAGGCGTTCCGTACGTCGCGCCACCGTTCGGCGCGAACCGGCTAGACCCGTTGCGTAAGCTCATACCCGAAGGGCCAAGACCATGATCGACAGAATCTGGCTCAAGAACTATCCCGCCGGCATGCCCGCCGAGATCGACGCCGACCGCTTCCGTTCCATCCCGGACCTGTTCGAGAAGATCGTCGCCAAGTTCGCCGACAGGCCGGCGTATCACAACCTCGGCCACACGCTGAGCTACGCCGAGCTGGAGCGGCTGTCGCGCGACTTCGCCGCCTTCCTGCAGGGGCTGCCGGGCATGGCCAAGGGCGAGCGCGTCGCCATCATGTCGCCGAACCTGCTGCAGTATCCGGTGGCGCTGTTCGGCATCCTGCGCGCCGGCATGACGGTGGTCAACGTCAATCCGCTGTACACGCCGCGCGAGCTCGAGCACCAGCTGAAGGACTCCGGCGCCAAGGCCATCGTCATCGTCGAGAACTTCGCGCAGTACGCTGCAGCAGGTGCTCGGCGAACACGCCGGTCGAGCACGTGATCACCACGCAGGTCGGCGACCTGCTGCCGGCGCCGAAGCGCTGGCTCGTCAATCTCGTCATCAAGCAGGTGAAGAAGATGGTGCCGGCGTGGCGCATCGACGGCGCCATCGACTTCCGCGCGGCGCTCGCGCGCGGCGCGGCGGCGCCGTTCGACGCCGGTCGAGGTGACGCGCGACGACATCGCGTTCCTGCAGTACACCGGCGGCACCACCGGCGTGTCGAAGGGCGCGATGCTGACCCACCGCAACATCCTCGCCAATCTGGAGCAGACCGGCGTGTGGGTCTCGGGCACCTTCAAGGAAGGCACGGAAATCGTCATCGCGCCGTTGCCGCTGTACCACATCTTCTGCCTGACCTCGACGCTGTCGTTCATGAAGTGGGGCAGCCTGATCGTGCTCATCACCAACCCGCGCGACATGCCGGCGTTCGTCAAGGAGCTCGGGAAGTGGAAGTGGAGCGTCATGACCGGCGTCAACACGCTGTTCAACGGCCTCCTCAACACGCCCGGATTCGACCAGCTCGACTTTTCGCGCGGTGAAGGTGGTCGTCGGCGGCGGCGCGGCGGTGCAGAAGCCGGTGGCCGAGCGCTGGCAGCAGGTGACCGGGCGCTACATCACCGAAGCCTACGGCCTGACCGAGACCTCGCCCGGCGTCTGCGCCAATCCGCTGGGAACGCCGTGGAACGGCACCATCGGCCTGCCCTTCCCGTCCACCGACGTGTCGATCCGCGACGACGACTTCAACGAGTTGCCGGCATGGACCGGCGACGGCGACATCGAGAAGCACACCGGCGAGATCTGCGTCCGCGGCCCGCAGGTGATGAAGGGCTACTGGAACAATCCCGAGGAAACCGCCAAGGTGTTGCAGGACGGCTGGCTGAAGACCGGCGACGTCGGCCACCTGGATGCCAACGGCTACTTCACGATCACCGACCGCAAGAAGGACATGATCCTGGTGTCGGGATTCAACGTCTATCCGAACGAGATCGAGAGCGTCGTGGCGATCGCATCCGGGCGTGCTCGAATGCGGGGTCGTGGGCGTGCCCGACGACAAGATCGGGCGAGGCGGTGAAGGTGGTGATCGTGAGGAAGGATCCGAGCCTCACGAAGGAAGCCGTGATCGCGCACTGCAAGACCCAGCTCACCGGCTACAAGCTGCCGCGCCACGTCGAGTTCCGCGACGCGCTTGCCGAAGACGCCGATCGGCAAGGTCCTGCGGCGCGAGCTGCGCGACGACTCAAAGAAGTAACGGATTGCACGCGCGGCCGTGACGCACTACGACGTCTTCAACGGTGACGCCGATTGGCTGCGCTCGCTGCACCAGCTCTGCCTGGAATGTCCGCTTGACTCCGTGATGGTCACCGGTGCCAAGCGCGACACGGCGCTACTTGCCCGTGGCGATGCGTATGCCGGCGACGCGGTGACCGTGCTCGATGTCTCGGTCGCCTCCAATCGCAGCGCTGCCGGAGCATGCCGGGCTGCAGGCGATAATCGATATTTGATCGTGCATCCCTCCGGACTGTATCGAACGGTTTCCCGCTATGTGGATCCAATCCGCCTGCTGCGGGAGGAGCGGCTGGCTGCTCGGCCGTATCGACGCCGTCCGGCGCGACGACCTGGCGCTGGCCTGCGAAGTAGAGCCGACAAGCGTATCAGCGACGGGCCACGTGACCTTTGTGCCGACGCAGCGGCGAGCGCACCAGCAGCACGGGCACCGGCGTCTCGCGCAACACCAGCTCCGCGTCGCTGCCCATCACCACGCGCGAAAGGCCGCGGCGGCCGTGGGTGCCGAGCACGATGATGTCGGCGCGCCATTTCTTCGCCTGCTTGATGATCTGATCGGCGACTCGATGACTGAACGTTTCCAGCAGCACTGACTCGACTTCGATGCCGCGCCTGCGCACCTTGACTTCGGCACGGTTGAGAAGCTTCTTTCCCCCCACGCGCAGCGCCTGAATGAACTCGTCGACATAATTCGCCGGCATGAACGCCACGCCGTCGGCATCCCCGACAAGCAGCTCGTCGACGACGTGGAGCAGACAGATTTTTGCCTTTTGGTCGCCGGCGAGGCCGATCGCCTCTTCCAGGCCGCGGTTCGAGGTCGTGCTGCCGTCTATGGGAACCAGAATCCTCTGGAACATGCATGCCCCTTCAGGGGAGTTGAGTCATGCGCGCGCGCCCGTAGCGCCCCGATGATCAATGCGCCATCAGCACCGGGACGGTCATCTCCGCGAGCACTGCTCGCGTCGCGCCACCAAGGACCTGCTCGCGCCACCGCGAATGACCATATCCGCCCATCACGATGAGATCGCCACCCAAATCGGCGACGCGCGACAACAGCCAGTCCCCGATACCGATATCCGCTTCATCGAGATCGCCCGATTCGACGCGCGCTGAGACGCCGTGCCGGCGCAGGTAGGCTAAGAGCCTGTCGCGGGCGATAGTGTCCGCACCCCGCGCGGACGCGCTCGGGTCGAGGCAGGCGATCGTCACTTTCCGCGCGCGAACAAGGATCGGCAGCGCGTCGGCTACTGCACGCGAGGCCTCGCGTCCACCGTCCCAGGCGATGACAATGTTGGTTCCGATGATCTCTGACGCACCGACATAAGGAACGACGAGCACGGGCCGACCCCCCTCGAGCAGCACCGCCGTAACGAGCCGTGCGGCAAGCGACCAGCCGGCCTGTTCCGGAGCGGGCTGACTGACAACGGTCAGATCTGCGCAGCGGGCGTGCACCACGGCGGCGTCGAGCGGCGGCCCTGCGGGCGCCCGCCATTCAACATCCGTGACACCGGCCGTCGTGGCAGTTCGGCCGAACGCGTCCTCTGCCGCGCGCTGCGCCTCGAGCGCGTTGCGCATGTACTGCTCGACGGTGTCGTCAGGGAGCAGCGCAGCGATGGACGGAGCGATCTCCGGCGCTTCGTCGAAGTAGATGCCGACGAGTCGCGCCGCAAAGTCGCGGGCCAACGTAACCGCGATGCCGAGCTGGCTGCGAGATCTCGCGCTTTGGTCGACATGAACAAGGATGGTCTGGTAGGTGGTCATGGGTTGGGTTGCGCCATCGCGAGGCCGAAGCGCTGTGACTCGTCAGGTTGGACGATGCAAGCATAGACCGCATTGGCCGCGGCGTCGTTGCGCAGGATCAATACCCAAGAATCTGGAGCCAGCGGGCCGGCGGCCGGCGACTACAGCGACGCCCCTTGACCCGCATCAAGCGGCTATGCCGACGCCCGCCTTACCGTGCATTTCAAAGGACCGTCGTTTCACGAAGCGCTATGGCACTAAATAGGCCCGCCGTATTTATCGCCCGCGGCTTGCGCAAGACTATACCGGAGGGGCTTCGTCGCGTACGCCGACCTTCTGGAAGCGCTTTCGCGGGGCGAAACCGGCGCGAGCGTGCGCTTGAAGGGTGGGCTGCAAAATGCGCGAACCTTCGCTACGGCATCCGGCAAGCACGGCGGGGTGGCTCGGCGCGCCGACGTTCTCAATTCGCGTTCGCTGCCGGAGCTGCTGCCAGCTGCCCTTGCGCAGCGGCATCCGCGCGACAGAACCTAGCATGCCCACGGCGCAGACCGGCTGATGCGGTGAAAGGAGGGGAGTCATGCCTTGGACTTCCGACTATTTTCCGACTTCGATGAAGCACCTCCCGCCGCTTGTGCGCGAGAAGGCGATTGAGATTGCGAATGCGCTGCTGGACGAAGGCATGGAGGAGGGCCAGGCCATCCGCATCGCAATTGCCAAGGCGAAGGAGTGGGCCAGGCGGCGCGAGGACAGCTAGGAGCATTCGACACTTCCGCTACAAGCGTATCGTCGAGTGCGATTTTCCAATCAGCCGACGTTCCGAAAAAGTAGGATTGTCTTGACGGGATCGTGCAGAGAGTTACGGTATCGTGGGTACGCCCAGAGGAGACATCCTGACGCTCGATGGCGATACGGCCCCGGGCACACCGCTACTGCGGCCCGTCGTCCGCAGTGGCATCGCACTGAGAGCGACCGTAGCCCTCGGCGCAGCTCGCGAGCACGCACCGAGTCACTCTCGACGACATGTTGCGGCAACTCGCGGGGCCGCTGGCCCAGCTGGGAGAGTTGACTGACAGGGGCCGGCAGCATGAGATACGAACACGCGCGTAGCTGACGGCCGAAGCCTTGGCGCCCCGCTTGGTACTGCCTCACCTGCACCGTGGGCTCGGCGAGCTAGGGACGAAAGCCTGAGGTTACTCCTCGCCTATCATGCCCGCCGAACGGCCGGGCTCATGCTTGGGCTTTTCGACGATGATGCAATCGGTGGTCAGGATGAGGCTCGCGATCGACGCGGCATTCTGCAGACCCAGGCGAGTGACCTTGGTCGGGTCGATGATCCCCATCGTAGCCACGTCGCCGAACTCGCCCGTCGCGGCGTTGTAGCCGAAGCTGCCTGTGCCGGCAACCACGCGCTCCAGCACGATGGACGGCTCGCCACCGGCATTGGCGACGATCTGGCGCAGTGGCTCTTCGAGCGCGCGGCGGACGATCTTGATGCCGGCCTGCCGCGCGAGCGAGTCGTCGTGCCGCGTGTCGAGCACGGGCCGCACCCGGAGCAGCGCGACACCTCCGCCAGCGCCGACGCCCTCGGCCACCGCGGCGCGGGTGGCGTGCAGCGCATCTTCGACGCGTGACTTCTTCTCCTTCATCTCGATTTCCGTGGACGCTCCCACCTTGATGAGTGCCACGCCCCCGGAGAGTTTCGCGGCGCGCTCTTCGAGCTGATCGCGATCGTAGTCGCTCTTCGTTTCTTTCATGGCGGCGCGTATCTGCGCGGTGCGCGCCTTGATTTTTTCGTGGTCGCCGGCGCTGCCGATCAGGGTCGTGTTGTCCTTGTCGATCTCGACCCGCCGGGCGCGGCCCAGCTCCGCGAGCGTCACTTTCTCGAGCTTGAGTCCGGTCTCCTCCGAGATGACCGTGCCGCCGGTCAATAACGCAATATCTTCGAGCAGGGCCTTGCGTCGGTCGCCGAATCCCGGGGCCTTCACGGCACAGGTCTTGAGCACCCCGCGGAGCGTGTTGAGAACCGCCCGCGGTCTCCGAGGTCTTGGCGGCGACTTCGCGTGCCATCTGCGCGCCGAGGTTCTCAAACTTGTCTTCGACGGGCTTGTCTTTCCACTGCGATGTTGCGCTATGTCAAAAGCCGCGCGGCCGCTAGAGGATATTTTGGCATTGGCGTGCGCCTTCAATTTCTTGAGAAGTGATTGGAGCGCATGGTTGTTGCATTAACTGGAGAATGAGCATGACTAAAATCGATGATAGCGAGATTCGTAGAAAAGTGCTGGCGGAGCTCGACTGGGATCCAAGGATTGATGCTTCGGCAGTTGGAGTCGCGGTAAAGGATGGCGTCGTGACGCTGACCGGCTCAATCGTGAATTATTGGCAAAAGAAGGAAGTCGAGCGCGTAGTGAAGCGCGTAGCGGGCGTCAAGGCGGTGGCGGAGGATCTGGCGATTAAGTTGCCGGGAACCGCAACACGCAGTGACGCGGACATCGCCCAATCGGTGGTAAGCGGCTTGCGTTTCAATGTAGCTGTTCCCCCTCAGCGCGTTCAGGTTACGGTTGAAAACGGCTGGGTGACGCTCGAGGGTGAACTCGAATGGCAATATCAAAAGAGTGCCGCGGAAAGCGCCGTCAAATACCTGATCGGTGTGAAGGGTGTCACCAACAACATCGACATCAAGCCGAGGGTAAGCGCTGCCGATGTGAAGGCCAAGATCGAAAGTGCCTTTGCGCGACGCGCACGACTTGATGCCAATCAGATTCGCATCGAGTCAACCGACGGCAAAGTAATCCTGAGCGGAAGCGTACATTCCTGGAACGAGAAGGAAGACGCCGAACAGGCGGCGTGGGCGGCCCCGGGCGTGACAAGAGTCGAAAATCACATGATCGTCAATCCATAAGCAATGCCGCACAGCGGGTGCCTATGCTGACCTAGCACGCTTCGTGCTGAGGCAACGATATTGTGGCCGATCCCGATGGGCGGCCACATTCACCCCAATCCGGGCTGACCAGCAAGGAGGCGATGGCGCACCTCGCCCGTGACGTCGATGACGAGCTGCCGTCCGCCAAGCCGGGTAGCGCGTCGGAAGTCGGACGGAAGCCCATGTTTCTGCTGCTCATCGGCGCTTGCGTGATTTGGCCGCGCCCCGGATGGGCGCTCGGACCGCGCCAGCAACCGGTCAACGGATCACGAGAACGGGAATCGTGCTATGGGTCAGTACCTTGGTCGTTTCGCTGCCAAGGATGACGCCGGCCAAGCCGTGGCGACCATGCGAGGCCATACCGATGAGATCGCATCCTGTTCTTTTGGCGAGGGCTATGATCTGCGCATGGATTTCGTTACCCTCAACAAGCACCGTATCCAGCGGCACGCCGGCGGCGCTGGCGAGACCCTTAATTCGAGCGAAGATTTCTTGGGCATCAGTCTCGCGCTGGCTCGCGTATGCTTCGGCGCAAAAGTCGGCCGTCGGCCCGTAGGTATCGTGAGGGTTACCGGGAAATTTCGCATAGACATGCAGAGCGATTAGTTTCGCGCCGGTGACTTTTGCCAGCCGTATCGCCTGCTCGACTGCTTTCTGGGACAACTCGGAACCATCGGTTGGCACTAGAATCGTCTTGAACACCGTCTGTCCTTGGCTTGTCGGCGATGCTTCATGGTGTTTGGTCTCGGTGCAAAAGGAATCAATTGAAACTTGTATTCGACATCGGTAAGAATGCTCGGCCATTCAGGGCGATCGATTGATTTCGATCAACGATTGAGCGTTGAAAATGCTCGAGGCCGGCTGTCGCATGCCGGCGCGGCTCTGACTCGTGGCACGGACCCGACGAGCTCGCGCCTCGTGATACCAGATTGCGTATGTTGCGGTGAATTGACGCAAGAGAGCTCGTGCTGCGGCTCAGATCATCACATCGATAATCAATCATGAGCATCAGAAATCTCGAGCATCTGTTCCAACCGCGATCCGTCGCGGTCGTCGGCGCGTCGGAGACTCCACGCAGCGTTGGCGCGATTGTCCTGCGCAATCTCATCGATGGAGAATTCTCCGGAGCCATCCTGCCCGTCAATCCGCATCATCGCGAGCTTGCGGGCATCAAGGTATACCCGAGCGTCGCCAGCTTGCCGGAGGTTCCAGAGCTCGCGGTTATTTGTACGCCACCTGCAGTCGTGCCGGCCCTGATCGGCGAGCTCGGGGCGTGCGGCACCAAAGCCGTCGTCGTTATCACGGCCGGGCTCGGGTCCATCAAGAATCCACAAGGCATGAGCTTGAGGGAGGCCATGCTTGCCGCCGCCAAGCCCCACCTGTTGCGCATCCTCGGTCCAAACTGCGTCGGGCTGCTCGTGCCTGGCCTTAGGCTCAATGCCAGCTTCGCCCACACGGGCGCGCTACCCGGCAAGATCGCGTTCGTGTCGCAATCGGGCGCACTAGTCACCGCGGTGCTCGACTGGGCGAAATCCAGGGGAATTGGCTTCAGCAAATTCGTTTCCCTCGGCGATTGCGCCGATGTCGACTGTGGGGATGTGCTTGACTACCTCGCCAGCGACCCGGAGACGCACGCGATCCTGCTCTACCTCGAAGCGATTACCGCAGCGCGCAAGTTCATGTCCGCGGCGCGGGCAGCGGCGCGGAACAAGCCGGTGCTGGTGGTCAAGGCGGGGCGGGCACCCGAAGGAGCTCGAGCCGCTGCGTCCCACACCGGCGCGCTTGCAGGCTCGGACGAGGTGTACGACGCGGCAATCCGGCGCGCCGGGATGCTGCGCGTGTCCTCGACTGAAGATCTGTTCGATGCCGTAGAGACACTGGCGCGAACGCGCCCCCTCAGGGGGGATCGATTGACGATCATGACCAACGGTGGTGGCCCCGGGGTTATGGCGACCGACGCGTTGATCAGTGCGCAAGGCCGCTTGGCGTCGCTCTCGCAGGAGACGTTGCTCAAGCTCGACGCCGTCCTGCCCTTCACCTGGTCCCGAGGCAATCCTGTTGACATCATCGGCGATGCTTCCGTCGAGCGCTACCTGCAGACGCTTCAGATTTTGCTCGATGACGCGCAGTCGGATGCCGTCCTGTTCATCCACGCACCGACCGCCATCGTTCCGAGCGCGGAAATCGCGGCGGCGGTGGCCCCGGTGGTCAAGAAGGCGCAACGCAATGTGCTCGCCTGCTGGCTGGGCAGCGATGCGGTAAGAGAGGCGAAGGGTATTTTCGAGAAAGCCGGCATTCCGACCTACGACACGCCCGAAGAGGCGGTGCGCGCGTTTATCCATATCGCGCAATATCGGCGCAACCAGGACCTGTTGATGGAGGTTCCACCATCGCGATCGGCTGAATTTGTCCACGATCGCGCCAACGCGCACGCAGTGGTGATGGGGGCTCTTACAGCCAGGCGGACCATGCTGTCCGAGCCGGAAGCCAAAGCGGTGCTCGCAGCGTACAGCGTGCCCGTGGTCGATACGCGGATCGCAACGACGGCCGAGGAGGCGGTGAAGGTTGCGCGCGATCTCGGGTTCCCCGTGGCGCTCAAGATTCTCTCGCCGGACATTACCCACAAGTCCGACGTGGGCGGCGTCGTCCTGGATCTCGAAACCCCAGCAGCGGTTGAGGTCGCCGCGAAAGCTATGCAACACCGGTTGCGGCAGTGCCTGTCCAGTGCACGCTTGCAGGGCTTTACCGTGCAGACGATGATACGACGTCCCAATGCGCATGAACTCATCGTCGGCGTGACGACGGATGCTGTTTTTGGGCCGATCCTTCTCTTTGGGCAAGGTGGAACTGCTGTCGAGGTCATCGCCGACCGCGCAGTCGGACTGCCGCCCCTTAACACCGTGCTCGCGCGCGAGCTCATCTCGCGCACGCGCATCTCCAAGTTGTTGGGCGGATACCGTGGCCGGCCACCCGCGGATATCGGTGCGATCAGCCGGACACTGATTCAATTGGCACAGCTAATCGCCGACATTCCGGAGATCGTCGAACTCGACATCAACCCCCTCTTGGCAGACGACCAGGGCGTGCTAGCGCTCGATGCTCGCATGGTCGTTGCAGCTTTGGACGCAACCGGCGTGGATCGTTTCGCGATCCGACCCTATCCCGAAGAGCTCGAGGAGTGGATCTTCTGGCGAGGGCGAAAGGTGTTGCTGCGCCCAATCAAACCCGAAGACGGCGCGCAGCATATCGAGTTCTTCAACGCACTCGATCCGGACGACATCCGCTATCGAATCTTCACCCGGATCCGTGAGCTGCCGCGCTCCCAGCTCGCGCGTCTGACGCAGATTGACTATGACCGGGAAATGGCGTTCATCGCCACCAGCGAGCGTGAACCGGGGTGCTTCGAGACGCTCGGCGTCGTGCGCGGCATTGCGGACCCGGACAACGTTAGCGCCGAGTTCGCGATCATCGTTCGCTCCGACCTCAAAGGACAGGGGCTCGGTCCGATGCTGTTGAGCAAACTCATCGACTACTGCCGTAGGCATGGAACCAAGGAGCTGGTCGGCGAAGCGCTCGCTGATAACCAACGCGTCTGCGGCTTGGTCCGACGTTTCGGCGGTACGGTGAGCCATCTCGATAGCGGCACGGTCGCCCTGAGGTTTGACTTGACGTCATCCCCAGCACGGTCGTAACCCCCATGCCGATCTCGCGACTGCGCGCCTTGCGCCAAGCGGGTGCGAGGAGCCAGACCGCAGTTCGGGCGGGACTGCTGCGCGCGAGGCGTTCTGTTTCGCGCCACTGTCTGCGCCGCTGGCAGCGCTGGACCGCGCAAGGCTCAGGACCGTGTCGCGGTCTATAGTGTGATGTGGATCAAATCGTTGTCCGCGGACTATGGGAGTATGAAGGATGCGATCCGTGTGCACGTGGAACAAGGATGAGCGCCAAAAAAGATGCAGTGACTGACTTGTCGGTCGCTAGGCGACGAGCAAGCGTCACGCGCCTACGGCCGAAGACGCGCGCGCCGGCGGCCAAAGCTGATGCGGAGATATCGCCGGTACCCGGCGCTGGGCTTCAAGCGGAAGTCCTGCGCGATTCTTACGCCGCGACCGCGTTCGCCGAAATGATCGACCGCTCGCTGCACGCGTCGATGGCGCGCTTCACCGCGGGCCTGGCGCCGACGACGGTGATCGGCGCCTACGCCGACTGGGCGGCGCATCTCGCCGCCGCGCCGGGAAAGAGGCTGGAGCTTGCGGAGAAAGCCGCGCGCAAGTGGTTGCGGTTGGCGAACTATGTCACCCGTCGCACATTGGAAACGCAGGACTGCGAAGCCTGCATCGAGCCGTTGGCCCAGGACAAACGCTTCGCCGCGGACGAATGGCGGCGCTCGCCATACGATGTCCTCTATCAGTCGTTCCTGCTTGGCCAGCAATGGTGGCACAACGCGGTCACCGGCGTGCGCGGCGTGTTGCCGCATCACGAGAGGATGGTCGCGTTCGGCACGCGACAGTGGCTCGACGTGTTTTCGCCGTCGAACTACCTGTTCACGAACCCGGAAGTGCTCGAACGCACGCGCACGGAAGGTGGAATGAACCTGCTACGCGGTGCACGCTACTTCGCCGAGGATCTCGAGCGCGCGTGGGCAGGGCGCAAGCGTGTCGGAACGGAGGCGTTCCGGGTCGGGCACGAGGTCGCGGTGACGCCCGGCAAGGTCGTCTACCGCAACCGGCTTATGGAGTTGATCCAGTACGCTCCGGCGACGAACAAGGTGCGGCCTGAGCCGGTGCTCATCGTCCCGGCTTGGATCATGAAGTACTACATCCTCGACTTGAGCCCGCACAACTCGCTGGTCCGGTACCTCGTCGAACAGGGTTACGCGGTGTTCATGATCTCCTGGAAGAATCCGGGACCCGAGGACCGCGATCTGGCGATGGAGGACTACCGGCAGCTCGGCGTCATGGCCGCGCTCAATGCGGTGGGCGTGATCGTGCCCGAGCGCAAGGTGCATTCGGTGGGCTACTGCATCGGCGGCACGCTGCTGGCGATCGCCGCGGCCGCGATGGCGCGCGATGGCGATACCCGGCTGGCGACGACGACTTTCTTCGCGGCACAGACCGATTTCACCGAAGCCGGAGAGCTGATGCTCTTCGTCAACGAGAGTGAGCTCGCGTTCCTCGAGGACGTGATGTGGTCGCAGGGCTTTCTCGATAGCCGGCAGATGGCGGGCACGTTCCAGCTGCTGCGCTCGAACGATCTCATCTGGTCGCGCATGGTGCGCACGTATCTGATGGGCGAGCGCGAGGCGATGACCGATCTAAACGCCTGGAATGCCGATGCGACGCGGATGCCGTACCGCCAGCATAGCGAGTATCTGCGCCACTTGTTTCTCGACAACGATCTTGCGCAGGGCCACTTTCTTGCCGGCGGGCAGGCCGTCGCGCTGTCTGACATTCGCACTCCGCTCTTCGTGGTCGGCACTGAAACCGACCACGTGGCTCCCTGGCGCTCGGTCTACAAGTTTCACCTGCAGACCGACGCCGAAGTGACGTTTCTGCTGACCAGTGGCGGCCACAACGTGGGCATCGTGTCCGAGCCAGGACACCCACGACGGCACTACCGCGTGGCGACCAGGCGCCACGACGATCGCTATTTCGACCCGGATCACTGGCTGACGACAGCCGATGCGAAAGAAGGCTCGTGGTGGCCGGAATGGATTGCATGGCTGGATGCGCGATCGGGAGCGCCCGTACCGCCGGCGCAGATGGGTGCGCCCCATGCGGGCTACGCACTGCTCGCCGACGCGCCAGGAACGTATGTCCTGCAGGAGTGAGGGCGCTCGCGGGACGGCGCGAATCCGCCGAATCCGCTCGCCGTCAAAACCCAAACAGTCGGCAGGCTATTGTACCGGGGAGCGGAGCTGACTTCGCAAAGCATGAAGCGGCAAGTACAACGGCAAGCGCCAGGCGCGTCGTGGGAGCAAATGCGCTCTTCTCTCGACTACGGCACCTGGATGCAACGGATGTGGGCCTTGTGGTGGACGCGCACTGCCGGTCGCGGGAGTGTCGACGCCGCCTGCCGTGGGCGCTTTGAGGCGCTCGTCCGATTTGCCCGCGCCCGCTCGCGACTCTACCGTGACGCTTACAACGGTTTGCCGGAGGAGGGGCTCGAGGTGACTCGGCTGCCGGCCATGACCAAGCAAGCACTGATGTCGGGCTTCGACGACTGGGTGACCGACACGGCGATCACCCGTACGGGCGTTGAGGCGTTCCTTGCCGATCGCGCTCACATCGGTGAGCGCTATCTCGACCGTTACATCGTCTGGAAGAGTTCCGGCAGCACCGGGGAGCCCGGCATCTACGTCCAGGGCGACGACGCGCTGGGGGTCTATGATGCCCTTATTGCCTCACAGCTCGCGTCGCCGTCGCTCGCGGGACGGTGCGCCTGGGGCACGATTGCGAATGGCGGGCGCGCGGGGTTGATCGCGGCGACGGGCGATCACTTCGCGAGCATCGCCTCGTGGGAGCGCGTGTGCCGTGCCAATCCGTGGCTCAACGCGCGCGGCTTCTCGGTCATGCAACCGCTGCCCGAGCTCGTCGAAGCGCTCAATAGCTATGCGCCTGCTTTCCTGGCGAGCTACCCAACCATGCTCTCCCTGTTGGCCGATGAGGCCAAGGCGAAGCGACTGAGGATCACTCCGGCACTGCTCTGGTCGGGTGGCGAATACCTTTCGCCAACAGCTGCCGGCGATATCGAACGGAGCTTCGACTGCCCGCTCATCAATGAATATGGTGCCTCAGAGTGCATGAGCATCGCATTCAGTTGCCGCAAAGGCTGGCTGCACGTCAATGCCGACTGGGTGATACTCGAGCCCGTAGACGAGGACTATCGGCCGATGCCGCCAGGCGCAGCTTCCGCGACCGTGCTACTGACGAACCTTGCCAACCGCGTACAGCCGGTAATCCGCTACGATCTGGGCGATAGTGTCGTTGCCAAGCCCGATCCCTGCACCTGTGGCAGCCCACTACCGGCAATCAGGGTGGACGGCCGACGGGACGATATTGTGTCGCTGCGCACACGGGACGGTCACGTAGTGCGACTGCTTCCGCTCGCGCTCACCACGATCATCGAAGACGCCGTGCAGGTGCATCGTTTTCAACTGGTGCAAAGCAGCGAAGATCAATTGCATCTCCGCTTGGGTATCGAAGACGGCGCTGCGAAACACGCCGCATGGCACGCGGCGTCGAAGGCGCTGCATGCATATCTGGTGCACCAGTCGCTGCCGAACGTGCGGGTCGTATTGGACCCGCATGACCCGGTTCCTGACGCCCGCAGCGGGAAGTTGAGGGAGGTTATTGTGGCAACATCACGACGCGCACCTGAACGTGTTTGATGTGTACTCCGAGCCAGAGCACTGCTATTGCGGCATGACGAGATCGGCGCGCGCGTAGCGCAATGCCTAGATTCCTCCAGCTCGTCTACCTGATGCTGCCCGTGTACCTCGCTAACATGGCGCCTCCGTTCATCAAGTACTGGCATGGATGGAATCACCCGATCAGCCGGACCTGGCTCGGCGACCACAAGACGGTCATCGGTTTCGCGCTCGGCGTGGCGGTGGCCGTCGCGACCACCTTCGCACAGTCGCGGATCGATTGGACAAATGGCCTGGTCAACTACGACCATTGGCTCGCTCTGGGCTTGGCGTGCGGATGCGGCGCGCTTGGAGGCGACGCCCTGAAAAGCTTTATCAAACGCCGCCTTGGCATTGCTCCCGGTCAGTCATGGGTACCGGCGGACCAACTCGATTTTGTGCTCGGCGGACTCATCGGACTCTCGTTGTTTGCGGCATTTGATCTGACCGACGTTGTCGTGATACTCGTTGCCAGTTTTGTCGGGGATATCGGCATCAATCACCTGTCTTTTGCGCTCGGCATCCGCGATACCAAGTGGTGACGTAAGCGGCCGGCGCCTGTCATTGGACCTCCGAGGACACGCGTGCCACCGATGGTCGAGACCGAGCCTCTGGGCTTTGGTCGACATTCGCCCGTTTGCGCTTGATTCCGCCTCCACGCGACGCGATCGTTTGATCAGCTGAGTGGCAAGGCCGCTTGCGAGAGCAGACAGCGCTGTACGTGGTCTCTCAGTTCGCCGGCGCAGCGTTCCCGATGAGGTGCTCACGCTAGTGAGCGCAAAGTCCCGGTGCCGGGGGCCAGTTTCCGCAGTGGGCGTTGCCGTGCATCAAGCCCCGAACGTGGATGGTCGTTGATTCCGCTCAATGCACCGCCGGCGAAGCAGGAGTAATCGTACGGTGTGAGGAAGCGAGATTCAATGCGCTTCGTGAGCGACTCGGTGGAACCGAGGATCATCATAAACGAAGTTTTCGCAATACAGGAGATCGTATGTTCAAGCATATTCTTCTGGCGACAGATGGGTCCAAGCTATCTGACCATGCGATCCGCATGGGTGTTCAGCTCGCCAAAGCGGTCGACGCCAAAGTTACCGGTGTCCATGTAATGCCGGAGTTTCATGTATTCACCTACAAGACCGAGATGCTCGAGGACACGAGGATGGAGTTTGCCAAGGATTCCAAGGCGCAAGCGGCGCAATACTTGAGCGTTGTCGAAACGCAGGCCAAAGCAGCAGGTGTGACGTGCGATGTGGCCTCGGCCACGCATGATCATCCGTACGAGGCCATCATCGAGGTTGCGAAGCAGCGCGGATGTGATCTCATTGTCATGGCGTCTCATGGGAGGAAGGGAGTGCAGGCGGTTTTGCTGGGCAGCGAGACTCAGAAGGTGTTGACGCACAGCCACACTCCGGTTCTGGTTTGTCGCCAGCGTTAGTGGCGTTTAAAGAAAGCGGTTACGGGAGAACCGCTTAGCACGATTGGCCCTCTCGTACGGGCCTCGCCACGGCGAGCACCGACTCGGTTGTAGCCAGCGTGCTGGCCCAAAACCAGCCGCACCTGTGGGCGGCGTGTCGCCGCATCTTGGCGTGCAGAGTGCTTGAACGATCCCGCAACGGATGCGGTTGCAGGGACCATTGCACCTTGACCGAGATCAAATCGCTCGTCGTTGCAGTGCCTACGATGGATACTGGTCGCGAAGGTTTGGATGGCACCGGCCGCAAAGCCCGCGATCCGAGCGCAGGCAGAGGTACGTGCAAGGTCTATTCACTGTTATTTTACGAGGCACTCTTATCATGGCAAACATTACGCGTTTCGAACCCTTTGGCGATTTGGCGCATTTCGACCTTTTCCGTGACCTTGAAGAGGTGTTCCGCGTGCCGCGTATGCGCGCGCTGTGGCAGAACCTCCCGGAAGCACCTCAGATCAAGATCGACGTTTCCGAGGGCGACAACGCCTACCGCGTAAAGGCGGAGATCCCGGGCGTCAAGAAGGAAGATGTCAGAGTCTCCATCGATGGCAACCAGGTGTCGATCAGCGTTGAAGTGAAGAAGGAGCAGGAAGAGAAAAAAGGCGAAAGGATTATCCGAAGTGAGCGCTACAGCGGCAGCCAGTTTCGTGGGTTCTCGCTACAGCACGACATCGACCAAGCGAAGGCGGAGGCCAAATACCAAGACGGGATACTCGAGCTCACGCTCCCTAAGAAAGAGCCGACAAACGCGAAGCAGGTCGCGGTCAAGTAGCAGCACAGCAGCCAGAGACGATGCGAAGTTCTGGGACCAGTAGGCAAGACATGCCACGCGGCTTCGCAAGGCCGCCGTTGTGCAGCGCGGCAGCGCGTGCCGCAGTGTCTACACGCGAGCACCGCAGGTTCGTGTCCCTCCCGCATTTGGATGCACCACAGCGGCGTTCGCAAGCTCCGGCAAGCGCGACATTTGTGAAGCAAAGATCGCACGAGCGGCGATGTCTCCCATCGACCGCGATCTAGGATCGGCCTCCACCACAGGCTGCGCATGTCATCGACTAAAGAGATCCAACAGGTGAACACGATCGCTTTCGCGAAACTCCGCGAGGAAATGGTCGACCATCACGTGGCAGGCCGTGGCGTGCGCTCGCCTGTGGTTCTCGACGCAATGCGAACAGTGCCGCGCGAGGCTTTCCTGCCGGAGCATCTGCGCGAGTTCGCCTATGAAGATGCGCCGCTGCCGATCGCCGAGGGCCAGACGATCTCCCAGCCTTATATCGTCGCGCTGATGACCGAGGCTCTGGCCTTGGAAGGCGGTGAGAAGGTTCTGGAGATCGGCACCGGCTCGGGTTACGCCGCCGCTGTGCTTTCGCGGATAGCCAAGAGCGTTTATACGGTCGAGCGCATCGGCCAGCTCGCCGAGAAGGCTGCCGCGACACTGGCCGACCTTCGGTTACAGGAACGTGCACGTGCTGCATGCCGACGGCACGCGCGGATGGCCCGATCACGCACCCTACGATGCGATCGTGGTCGCGGCGGGCGGCCCCGAGGTACCCGAATCGCTCAAGACCCAGCTCAAGATCGGAGGCCGGTTGGTCATTCCTGTTGGGAGTCGATCTCCGCGTGCAGGAATTACTGCGCGTGACCCGGGTTGCCGAGCACGAATACAGGACCGAGGATATAGCGGATGTTCGCTTCGTCCCGCTGGTGGGCGAGGAAGGCTGGGCGTCGGAGGAGGCTCGATCCGTCTCGCCGACCTATCGGACCGCCGTCAGAACGCTGGACGCAGTGCTGGCCAAGGCCATTGCCGGATCCGGTGAAAGGTTTGACACGATCGCTTCGGCCGACCTCGAGCCGCTGCTGCGCCGTATCGGCGACGCCCGCATCGTTCTCCTCGGTGAGGCAACGCATGGCACGTCGGAGTTCTATCGTATGCGTGAGCGCATTTCGCGCGAACTGATCGAGCGAAAGGGGTTTTCGTTCGTCGCCATCGAGGGCGACTGGCCGGACGCGGCGCGTATCGATCATTACGTTCGGCATGCCGAATATCCGCCCTCCGAATGGACGGCATTCGCTCGTTTTCCGGTCTGGATGTGGCGCAACGAGGAGGTGCGCGAATTCATCGACTGGTTGCGACACACGCAACGCCGATGTCGAGGCCGAGAAGAGGGTGGCGTTTCACGGCCTCGATCTCTACAGCCTCTACAACTCGATCCGTTCGGTCTTGGACTACCTCGACGACGTCGATCCGCAGACCGCCCGAGTCGCGCGCCAGCGCTATGGATGCTTGACGCCGTGGCAGTCCGATCCCGCGACCTATGGCCACGCGGCGCTGACCGGCAGCTATAAGACCTGCGAGGGTGAGGTCGTCTCCATGCTCGCCGACCTTATGCGAAAGCAGCGGACCTACGCCGAGCACGATGGAGAACGGTTCTTGGACGTCGTGCAGAACGCGCGCCTGGTCGCCAATGCCGAGCGCTACTACCGGATTATGTATTACGGCTCCCGCGCTTCCTGGAATTTGCGGGACAGTCATATGTTCGAGACCTTGAAAACGCTCCTCGACTTTCACGGACCGCAGAGCAAGGCGATCGTCTGGGCGCACAATTCGCATGTGGGCGACTCGAGCGCGACCGAGATGGCTGCACGCGGCGAATACAACATCGGCCATCTGTGCTCGCCGGGAATTCGGCGATGCGGCATACTCGATCGGCTTCGGAACGAATACCGGAACGGTCGCAGCAGCCTCGGAATGGGACGGACCGATGGAAATCAAGGCCGTCCGTCCGGCCTTGCCCGAAAGCTACGAGCGGCTGTGCCACGAAGCGGGTCGATCCGCAGTTCCTGTTGCCTTTGCGGCGTCCCATCGCGACGGGGCTGGTCGAAGGCCTCTTGAAGCCGCGGCTCGAACGAGCCATCGGCGTGCATCTACCGGCCCGAGACCGAACTCCAAAGTCACTATTTTCAGGCGGTTCTGCCGCGCCAGTTCGACGAATACATCTGGTTCGACGAGACAGCAAGGCGATAACCCCGCTGGAGACCGCGGAGCTCAAAGGTCTTCCGGATACGTATCCATTCGGTCTCTGAGTCGGATCAGGGCGGCATGCATGGACACGCGATATGTCCTCGACAAGCTGGCCTGGATGCGCGCGCAGAATATCTGGCCGACCGGTCTCCGGTATCTTTGGACCGATGCCTTCGGGGTTGTTCTCCTCGTCTCGCTTTTCGCTGAATCGGGCAAACGAGGGTACCTCGATGAGGCGGAATGGGTCGTTGCTGAAGTCGAGCGCGTGCTTGGGCGCCGTCGCGGGATCCGTATCGGCGAAGCGCCCGACCGCGATGGCCACTATTTCCATTACCTCGCCATGTGGCTTTACGCGCTTTCCATCCTCGGCCGGCACGTGCCTGACTACGGGAAAATGGGAGTGGAGCTCGTTCGCCAGATACACGATCGTTTTGTCGTGCCGAATCGCGGCGTCGCGTGGAAGATGAACGAGGATCTGAGCGCTCCTTGCCCGGGCTATGGCTTTGGCGCACTCGATGCCTTCGACGGCTACGTTTCCTACCGGCTGCTTGATGAAGAAGCTCTATCGCGGGAGATTGCGGACATGCAGCTGCTGGTTGACCGATCAGCTAGCGAACTTGTTATCACCCAGGATCTGGGTCTCGGCATGATGCTGTGGATGACCCACTTTTTCCCCGATGAGGACTGGGCGCAGACGCAGAAGGCGCGTTGCCTGAGCGTGCTCGACCGTGTGGGCAGGCGGCAGCGACGAGCCTGCGCCCGAGGCGCTCGATGCCGCCATCCTCCTGGCGCCGGTCGGCGCGCTCGTTCCGAATCAGCAACAAGTCCCGCTTGAGAGGTACCGACGCTTGATCGAGCGTTACCGCCGCTACGATGCCGTAAGCGATCCAGAAAACGGTGAGTGTCGCGAGCGCAGGCGATGGTCGTCGCATTGATCAACGGCTCGTGTTGCTGGCGTCTCATGCCGGTGAACGAAGGCTCCCGGAAGGCGCGGCTCGGTTAACGGACGCTCACCTCCATGCCAGGACGCTAGGCGCCTTGCGCGAGGTAAGCGGAGTTTCACCGCATGGCACGCCGACGACAATCGGTGCGATGGCGGAGAACCCGGCAGGGATACCGAGCTCAGCCTTGACTTCAGGCAAATTCAACGCGGCGAGGGCAGATCCAATCACGCAGGTTCCGAATCCCATAGCGCAAGCTGCGATCATCAGGTTCTCGGCGGCAAGCCAGCAGTCAGCGGCGGCAAAGGGCGCCGCGGATGGCCCACAAATGACGATCAGCGTGCCGGCGTCGTAGAAGATGTTGAAATCCGGGTTGGCGAAGACGTCGAGGCCGTGCCCACCATGATCGATCGAGGCCCGGTGCGCCTCCTGGACGAACGGCGGCTTCGCCGTATCCGACAGGCGCTTCAGCGTAGCCGGATCCTGAATGACGACAAACGCCCACGGTTCCTGGTGCACGGCGGTAGGGGCTCGCACTACCGCCCACAGCAGCTGGGTCACCACCGCCCGGTCGAGTCTCTGAGGTTCATACGATCGGACCGAGCGCCGTGCTTGGATTGCGTCCAAGGCAGCCATGCGTGCGCCGGACGCGGCAAGGGGGTGCTCCTCGGAGGCGCCACGGATATCCTCGAGCATCATTGATCTCCTGCTCACCCGCAAAACATCTGCTTCGCCCACCATCTCGAGCGCCAACGGCAACACTACGCTCGGGCTTCGAGACGCGTTTTGATGTTCCGCAAATATCATGCGATCCGGGGCGCCCGAACGGCATTTCGTGGCCATCGTCCGTGGCGCTCCGGTCGCGCCATCGTATCCGTCCCGACATAGCTCCGGTTCGCGGCCATCTGCGGCCCGGTCGTTTCAGTCCTGGAATTGACAGGCCGGGGATCGAGCTTCGTGTTACGCACTGTTACAGAGTGTTTCCGTCCGTGCATCGTCCGTTTTCCATTGACGCGTAGCCTCCTTCAACAACGAGGGGCATCGGCAACGGGCCTCGCGGATTGGAAGCGCCAAACCTAAAGGAGCCGAACGATGCCCTCAGCGATGCCAGCCCTTCGTAACGACGCGCCTTGTACGGAGCAATCGGTCGCGGTCGCGTCCGTCGCCAGAATTCCCGTCAGCGCCCGCTTCAACGTGTCCTTCAAGGTGGCGCCGCCGAAGGTCGCCTGCACGGGCTGCGCCATGCGCAATGTCTGCGTGCCGGCGGGCCTCAGCCCAGCGGAAATCGCGAAGTTCGAGGCCTCCTTCCATACGAAACGCAGGCTCGCGCCTGGTCAGCACCTGTACCGCGCTGGCGACGCTTCCGGCGCGCTCTATGCCATCCGTTCCGGCTTCATCAAGACCTCGATCGTGACGGATGACGGCCGGGAGCAGGTGACCGGATTTCACATGATGGGTGAAGTCATCGGGATTGACGCCATCGATGGCGGCCAGCGCGTGGGCGACGCCATCGCCCTCGAGCACACCGACGTCTGCGAGATTCCATTCGCGGCGCTCGCGAATCTCTCCCAGGAGATGCCGACGCTGCAGCGCAAGCTCTATCACATGATCAGCCAGGAGATCCAACGTGAGCGCGAGACCATGTTGCTTCTGGGCACACTACGAGCCGAGGAAAGGGTTGCGTCGTTCCTAGTCAATCTCGGGCGACGCTATCAGGCGCGCGGGTATTCGGCGGTGCGCTTTCTGTTGCGTATGACGCGGGCAGACATCGGGAGCTATCTCGGGTTGCGTTTGGAGACGGTCAGCCGGCTGTTTTCCAGGCTCCAGGCCGAGAGGATGCTGCGGGTGGACAACAGAACCTTGGAGATCCGCGACCTTGACCGATTGAAGCTCGTGATCGGCCGGACACTGCACTGATACTCTCCTACGCACTGGAACTGCCGATCGGATTGCGTCACGTGCTCTCCACGGTCTGCATCGTCGATGATGATCAGGGCATGCGCGAGGTTCTCGCGCGCGTCGTCCGGTCGGTCGGCCTGGAGCCGGAGCTCTACGAGTCGGCTGCGGGGTTCTTGCGACGAACAGGCCCCTCTCCGGTAGCGTGCCTGCTCCTCGATGTTCAGCTCGGCCAGATGAGCGGGTTGGAGTTGCTGGAGCAATTGTCGGACAAGCGACTTGCCTTTCCCGTGTTCCTGATCAGCGGCGCGCACGATGCCGGCACGTTGGCGCGCGCGAGGCGACTGGAGGCGATCGTCGTCGACAAGCCATTCGATGCACGGGCGCTCGCGCGAAGAATTCTTGCCTCGGTTCGCGAACCCGGCGATCGGCCGGCAAGCTAGTTTTCGTCGGAACCCAGCGCGAGGCGGAGTTTGCGCGCAAGGTCAACAAATCTACAAACGAGGGGTTGGCTATGCAAGCTTCCGAAGTCATGTCCAAGGACGTCATTTCAATCACGCCGCAATCGCCAATCGGGGAAGCGGTAAGAATGATGCTGAATCATCGCATCAGCGGCCTGCCGGTTGTCGATGACGGCGGGAGGCTGGTCGGAATCGTCACTGAAGGCGACTTCCTGCGTCGCGCCGAAACGGGCAACGTAAGAAAGCGGCCGCGGTGGCTGGAATTTCTTTTAGGCCCGGGGCGCCTTGCGGACGAATATATACATACACACGGCCGGAAGGTCGAGGAAGTCATGACGCGCGAGGTCGTCACCGTCGGCGAGGACGCCTCCCTGGACGATGTCGTGACGCTCATGGAGAAGCACGGGATCAAGCGCGTACCCGTGCTTCGCGACCGGAAGGTGGTGGGCATTGTCAGCAGGGCGAATCTGATGCGCGCGCTACTTTTGCTGATGCGAACCCCGACATCAATGCCGCGGAGCGATCGGGCGATTCGCGATCAGATTCGAAAGGCGGTCGAAACGGAGCCGTGGGGGCCAAAAGGCTCGATTAACGTCGTCGTGCGCAATGGCGCCGTCGAGCTTTACGGATCGATATTCGAAGAGCGCGAGCGTGAAGCGCTGCACGTCCTCATCGGGAACATTCCTGGCGTCAAGGGCATACGAGACGAACTCCTCTGCATCGAACCCATATCGGGAATGGTGGTCTCTGCGCCAGGAGAAACATGATCCCCGGCCGTAGCGCGGCGAACCTGAGGTCACTCAACGACGCATGCAGAACGGAATCATCAAGGTCTCGACAACCGATTGATCTACGCGGTTCGCAGCGGCAGCCCGTTGTTGACCCCTTGATCAATGAACGCGGGTCGGTAAAGACGAACGGGAGAAAAGCATGAGCAAGCTAACCATGACGCCTTGATACGCACACATGACTTCCATTCTTCAGCAAACCTTTGAGGAGCTTTTCGCCGCCAATCGGATCCTCACGGGCGAGGGCGTAATCGACGGATTCGGTCACGTATCGGTTCGCAATCCGCTTCAAGCCGACCACTACTTCATGACCCGGCGTAATGCGGGCGGTCCGGTTGATGACGCGGGCATCGTGGAGCTCGACGCTGCGAGCAACGTAGTGCGTCCGGGTGATGCTCGGCCGTCGATCGAGCGCTTCATCCACGGGGAGTTGTATCGCGCTCGCCCCGACGTGATGGCTGTGGTGCATACTCACGCCCCTGCGTTGATACCGTTTGGCGTGAGCGCGATCCCGCTGCGCCCGCTCTACCACATGTGCGGTTTCTTAGAGCCGGGAGTGCCCGTATTCGACATTCGTAAGGAGCACGGGATGACGAACCTGCTCATTACCAGGGCCGAGCTCGGACAGGCGCTTGCGGCGGTGCTCGGGCGTCACGCTGTGGTGCTCATGCGTGGCCACGGCGCCACGGTGGTCGGTAGCTCGTTGAAGGAGGTTGTATTTCGCGCCGTGTACACCGTGGTGAATGCGGAGCTCCAGCCCATAGCGATGGCTCTCGGCGAGCCGACGTACCTCGCACCCGAGGAAGCTAAGCTGGCGGACGAGCTCCACCACGCGGTGCTCAATCGACCCTGGGACTACTGGCTGAAGAAGCATGCGTGATGAGATTACGTTTCTCCCACGCGGACGGTTAGTCCGCCGCTCCAGTTCCCTGCCATACCTACCCACTAAAGCTCTGACCATGCGAGGGGCAGTCGGAATCACCGCCGTTCTGTTAATCCGAAAGTCGTTGCTTCGGCAAGGTCACAGGCCAACGAACGCGCTCCATCATCGGAAACACGCACGTAACGTCGATCTGACCTGGCGAATCGTCCGTGATGGGTGGTCTGGCGCCCGCGACTCCCTTGACAGCGCTACGCCAAGCGCGAGAATTGGCGTTGGCGCGGCGCCGCCCAGGTGGTCGCCCGCTGCCACATGCTCGCGCGAATCATCGTTCACTTGGATTTCGGGAGGGTGCCATGGACGAACTTCTCAAGCGCTGCGCCGCCATCGCCGCCCTGTGCGCGGGCTGCGCGTGCCTCAACGGCTGCCTGATCACCAACGTGGTGAGTGGAAGCAACGGGGGATTGACGACTTTCCAGGCGACCGCGACGCTGCAGAATCCGTCGCCGTGCACGGTCAACACTGCAGCGAACACGACCGAGTGCAGGCCGACGATGACCATCGGAAGCCCGCCGTTCGCGCAGACATATAACTTCGATATCACGCTGCTGAACTACGCGTCGCCGCTGCCGCTCTACGACCCGGTGATCGTCGAAGTGCCGGCGTCGATGGGCAACTTCGCCGGATCGATCGCCTCGGGCCCGCCGGGAACCGTTGGCATGCCCCTGTCGATCCAGGCCGGGTTGCAGACGATCGCGATCGACGCCAATACGAACCTCGTCGCCGAGCCGGGGACGCAGCTCGTCATCATCGACGTCCCCGGGAACCTGCCGTACCCCGGCACGTATACGTTCACGTTCCAGTTCACCGGGACCGCCAGCGCGATCAAGGTGATTTTCGCGGGCAAGGTCAGCGTCGGCGCGAACGTCACTTACTATCCGCCCATCTTTCCGTGTGTGACGAGCATGGCGCAGGTGCCGGCGATCCCGCTGCCGACGAACGTCGCCAACGTGCTGCAGATCCTGCTGAGCCAGCAAGGCTGCGTCGGCAAGCAATACAACCTGACGGCGCCGGTCGGCGGGACGATCGACGTCAACCAGCAGGGGCTTACCGGGTCGTGGTACAACTCGGCGACGAGCGGCCAGGGCATCGAGCTCGAGTTCTTCGTCGACGCGGTCGCGCCGGGCACGGCCTACCTGCAGGGCGCGTGGTTCACGTTCGACGTCGCTTCCGGCGGCGCCGACCATCAGCGCTGGTATACGTTCAGCGGCAACGCGAAGACGACCGCCGCGCACGCCGGCGGGGGCGTGGCGGCGCAGGCCGGTGGGGGGGTGGCCATCCCGGTGACGATCTACCAGAACACCGGCGGCAACTTCGACACTGCTCCGGTTACCAACGCGGTCCCCGTCGGGACGGGAACGCTGACGATCAACGATTGCACAGACGGATCGTTCAGCTACAACTTCACCGACGGCAGCGGACGCACGGGGTCATTGCCGCTGACGCGGCTCACGAAGAACGTCGCGTGCGTGACCAGCGGGACACCGACCCCCAACGCCGATTTCGGCTACACGGGCAACTGGTACGACCAGCTGACGTCCGGTCAGGGATTGGTCTTCGAACTGAACCCTGATTCGGCGATTCTGTTCTTCACCTGGTACACGTACGCGCCGAACGGCCAGGGGGCGGGTGCCTCGGGGCAACGGTGGTATACGGGCCAGTCGAACGGCTTCACGCCGGGCCAGCGAACCATCGCCGCAACGCTGTACGAAACGACCGGCGGCCTGTTCAATACGGGATCACCCATGCCGATGACGGTGCCCGTGGGGACGGCGACGGTGACCTTTGCGAGCTGCGGCTCCGCGACGCTGAACTACAACTTCACCTCGGGAAGCAACGCCGGGCACACCGGCTCGATCCCCCTCTCGCGCGTGGGGCCGACGCCCGCGGGATGCGGTCCGTGATGTAACTCAGGGATGCGGGCGCGGACGCTTGGCGCTCCGCGCCCGCATCCCTGTCGCGAACGCGAGCGCCGCGGCAGCCGTGAACACGTTGGTGCGCGCGTCTTCCGTGACCGCATCGGCATTCGCCAGCGCCGCCTCCTCGGTGGCAATTTCCGTATAAATGTCGACGCCGTGCTGGTAGCAGTCGAGTGCCGCGTCGTACGCCGTCTGGGCCGCAACTCATCTTGTTCATCGTCGAGTCTCCTTGTTAGGCCATCGACGGCAGCGATGGATGCGGTGTATACAGAAATGTAGCTGCGCCATTTTGCGTGACGCTGTTGAGTTGGAGTCGAGCACCGACCCACTACTTACGAGGCAGCTATGCCGAAAAAGAGTGCCGGCTTATTAATGTTTCGTCGGCCGGCCAATGGACCTATGCAGGTGCTGCTGGTCCATCCAGGAGGTCCTATCTGGGCGAAACGCGATCTTGGCGCCTGGACGTTTCCCAAAGGGGAGTATCAGGAATCGGAAGACGCACTCGACGCCGCAAAGCGGGAGTTTGTAGAAGAGACGGGATTTGCGGTTGCAGAGCCGCTTATTGCTCTCGGCTCGCTCAAGCAGCCGAGCGGCAAGATAGTCTCGATCTGGGCGTTCGAGGCCGATTGCGATCCGGCCGCGCTGGTCAGTAACGAGTTTGCCATGGAGTGGCCCCCGAAGTCGGGTGTGAAGGCGTCATTCGTTGAAATCGACAGAGCGGGCTGGTTCAGTCTCAGCGAGGCACGGGAAAAGTTGTCGAAGGGGCAAGTCGGTTTCCTGGAGGCCCTCGCCGAGCTGGTCCCGGACCTGGGTGCTGCCGTCGAGCGGAAATGAGGCGCGCCGGGCCGGCAACGGAGCAAGGCTATCCGTTGCGACACTCAACCGTCACTATGCTCCGACGCGCGGGCTCCTCGGCTATCTCATCCGCGTTCGTTGCGAGAGCCAAGGCGGCCGGGCCGAGCCTTAACCGTAAGTGAAGCCCGGCTTGCTTTGCCCAACTTCTATAATGTAACCATCAGGATCGCGGATGTAGCAGCGTGTCTCGCCATACTTGTCCTTTGGCTCCGTGATGAACTCGGCTCCTCGATTCCGCCATAGCTCATAGCACGCTTGGATATCGGCAACCCGTATATTCATAAAGCTGCTGATCGCATCCGGGTCGGGGGGGACGCTGAGCGTTACCGATGGTTTGTCGGGGGTCGGACCGCCCCCGACGTTGACAATGAGCCACGTGTTCCCAATCTGGATGTACCCAGGCGCGCCCTTGCTGTCGCCTCTGCTCAGAGCGCGACCGCCGAAGACCGTTTCATAGAAGCGAAGCGATCGGTCGATGTCGGCGACGGTGAGAAAATGTGCGACGGTAAATCCCTCGCGCGGCGGCATCTCATAGCTCGTCTGCTCGACTTGTACTTTGTTCATTGACGACTCCCATTCGGATAGAGAGTATTTTTGTATATTGAAACCGGCGGAAGCTATGGCCTCTCCGGGGAGGCCGGGGTCGCGCGCGGGCAGCACTGCGTTGACGAGGTCGATTCGAAATTGTGGACATCACGCGACGCGGCACGTCGACGGACGTATCCACAAAAAAGCCTCCAAGGGCATAACCCTTGGAGGCCTTGGCACGTCTTGCAACGACAGCCCTTCGGCTAGATCAGCTCGATTCTCACTGGGCCGCCAACTTGGCGATCTGGTTACCGATCAGAATATTCAATGCCGTCTGGTTCGGATCCTTTATCGTCGCGGATATGGATGCCTGCAGGTTCTGGAGCAGGTTCGTCGCTTGCGGGTATTGACCGTTTTGCACGAAGGTCATTGCCGATTTGTAGAGGAACATGAGCTTGGCGCGAAGAGCTGAGGCCAGCGCAGCATTGTTGAATTGCGAATCAGGCAAGAGCCCGGTCATCGGCGTGCTGGTGCAAATGGACGGCAAAGTACAGGTCAATCCCGACGCGATCTGGCCCCATCCCAAATCAAGAATGATCTTTACGTTGTCCTGAGCCATGAAAGAGCCAGCGATCTCTGACAATCCGGCCACCTGAGTGACAAAGTAGTTTGGGTCAAACCCGGCAGGTCCCGCCTCGGTATCGTACTGAGAATATTCCTGGGTCCAGGCGCCAGGCCAGTCGCCAGCCAAACCGATTCCTGGAATCTGCGGCGTGTACGATCGTCCCTTGTTCACCGGGCTTAGCACCGTCTTTTGAAAGCCCCCATTAACTCCCGGGGCGACGGTGCCGGAACTCGCCTCGACCCGCGGCCAATTGTTGTCTTGCGCCGCTTTGGCTACGGTATTGATGAGCCATAAGTTGTTGTTGTTCACGTCGATGAAACTCGTGATCACGCCGCCATCCTGCGGGCTTGCGGAGGAATAGACGTAGCTATCGCCGCCCACTCCGGTTTCCATCGTTGACCTCCCGCCCATGTGCTCCATTCCCATCGTCGCCACGATGGGCTGCAGCTTTTGCGGGTTGTTAAGGTAGTAGTCATATTGTGACCAAGCGCCTTCGGCGCCCGGCATGAAGTGTCGGCTGTCGAACCAGAAAACCAGCGTCCTTGGTCGTTGCGCCTGAGGAATGTGGTTCATGTAGTACATGATCCCCAGCATTCCGAAGCTTCCATCCTCTTCGACCAGCGACATGGCGTCCGTGTGGGTCGCGAGCAGGACCTGCTGATCCTGGGGCGTGCCGTAGTCTTTGCCCGGCAGGTAGCCAATAACGTATTGCCCTTGAACCGGGACAAAGCTTCCGTTGAGTGTCAATGTCGCCATCGCACCTGCCTGGGCATCGGTGATCACCTTGGCCCCATTTACCCTGTCCAGACATAGCGTGGGGACGCTTTGGTACACCGTACCCGGCCCCCCGCTGCCAGTCAGACTGTAAACGCTCCGTTGAATGAGTCCGAAAGCTCCGGCCGGCGACAAGTCGTAGACGATGACCATGCCAGCGGCGTTGCCCCTCATTGCCGTGGTGGCGAATCCGTTCACCTGGCTCCAAATCCATCGGTACCAGTAGGAGCTGCTCACACTCGGAGGTACGGGTGTGAACATCGGAAACGACCAGTTGCCCGGGCTCTGATACTCGTAGTCGGTGTACGTGTAGTTCGGCAGGATCGCGTTCGTGTAGGAATAAGGAGGATTGACGTTAGGCACAGCGGCCGGATACGCGACCGTCTGAAAGACGACTATTTTTCCCGCAATGCTGGCCGGCGGCGAAGATGGGTTGTAATAGACCATCGGTGCCGTGATGCCATTTGCCGGCGTTCCCCCGGATGTCATTCCGTAGGACGATACAACCGGTACCGGCGTCCCGTTCGAGATGAGTTTCTCGATTTCGACACCGGAGCCATACATGTGGGTGTTGGGGTCTGGCCAATCATTGACGGTGAAAAAACTGTACGGCAGGTCTTGAATGAACAGATCGACAGCGCCGAACTCCTGCATGGTGTTTATGATGAAATTAACCCACTGAGTGCCACCAGCGCTTCCTGTATACGTTGGGCCGAGCGTAGATTTGAAAGTGACCCACGTGAGCGCTTGGTCCGGCGTGATCATGAACGCAGGGTTGATCTTTGTAAGATCCGGACTGCCGCTTACTAACGGTGGAGCAGCGAAGGCTGCGCCAATGAACATCAACGATCCGAGGGCGAGCGCTGCGACCCTTGACTTTCTCATGACGGTCCCCTCCTTCGAGAGAAGCGGATACCTGTCCGCATTGCTAAGTGTCAGTACTAGCTATGAGATAACCCGTCGGGACGACCAACTCCTTCGATCGGGGCGATGCTGTCGCGCGGAGTGATCGACACCGACATTGCGCGCATCCTGTCGGCAGTGACCAGGGAACTTACGAACTGCTCCTGATTGTTGTTATTCTTGTGGTGCACGGTTTGTCCGTCAACGCGCCGATTGTTTCAGTTTGTTTCAAACGTGCCGCTCGAAAGCTTGTGTTAAGGCTCATTCGTTGGCTGGGCCCTGAACCAGGCCCAGGAAGAGCACCTACGGAGCGGAGAGCGCAACGCGGAACCCGTAACCTCCTCCCCGCGCCGATGGGGCGAGACCGATTCGCCTCGTTACCCTGGCGAAGTGCGACAGATCGCCCCAATACCCGCCGCGCAGCGAGCGAGCGCGACCAGTCGCCGCACCTTGGGGTTCGTCCTTTGGGCTTTTGACGTAGTAACTTTCGTCATACCAATCTGACATCCACTCCCAAACGTTGCCGGTCATATCGTAGAGCCCGAGGGCATTTGGCTTTTTTAGACCTACAGGGTGGCTGCGCATAGTGGAATTGTTGTAATACCAGGCGTAGTCTCCAAGTTCCTTCCCGTTGTTCGTTCCAGCCCATTTGTTGTCTTTCGCGCCGCCACGGGCCGCATACTCCCATTCAGCTTCCGTCGGCAGCCTGTACGCCTTTCCGGTGCGTTGGTTAAGCTTGCCGATAAACTCCTGGACTTCGTTCCACGACACGTTCTCCACCGGGCAAGTTATTCCGCAAGTGGGTGCTCTCGATGGATTGCTTCCCATAGTCCCAGTCCACTGCATCTGCGTCACCGGATACTTGCCGATATAGAAGTCGTTGACGCAGACCTCATGCACTGGCCTCTCGTTCTGGTCACCGTCGCCGAAGGCGTCACCCATCTTGTAACACCCACCTTTTATCAGGACCAGTTCCAGCTGCTTGAGCGGCTCTGGCGGCGTGATCGGCCAGTCATCTGCAGCGGCTCGACGGTTCGGTATGCCGAAGGAAAATAAGACTATCAGGATGAGAATTGACAACTGCATGGTTTTTCCCATGATTCCACTATTCACGCTGCGTACCCAACGCTTTTCGCCGATTCGAATGGGCGCTTGCGCATCCACGACCGGCTGCCCGCGAGGAAACAATTCGCGGATCATACGATAGTACGACGACATGCACGGGCTCATCCGCATAGCCGTAAACTCCTGCCGGCAACAGCAATACGATCGCTCGTTTTGACGATTTCGCGCATTGCCTCCGATGGGTTTGAATACGCGCGCCGCCCGAAGATCAGATCGGACTCACGCGCCAATCTCTCGTCGGTTGACATCGTTATGCGTTCGATTTGGCCTCTGCCCCTCCGAGATGATGTCAATCCACGCGGTACGCCGGCCCGCTAGAGCAAGTTCCTGGCCCCGCCGGCTACGACCAGGATGCCCACTGCGGCGATCCAACTGCCAGCTACTCGCACTGCAATACTTAGCCAACCTACCTTGCGATTTAGGAGGTAGTCCGTACCGCCGGCAACATACGCGAGCAGCAGGAACACGGACAATGCAAGGCCACTTATAAATTGCAGCGGTCGGATGCCCGATGCCGCGTTGATGCCGTTCGCAAACCCGTGCGTCAGACCGAATAGTGTCGCCAGTGCGTATACCAGCGCGGGTGGCGCCGGCCACGCCAGCGCAATAAGCAGGCCCAGTACGGCCGTGGAAAGCAGATTGATGAGCGTGACGCCGGGCAACGATTGAATCCACCATGCGGCCGTTGCGCCGACGGCGAAAATTAGCGGAAAGACGACTAGCAACCACTGTATCTTGCGGACACTTAGCCGCTGTCCAATCAGCAAGCCAAGCGCCACGATCGGCAACACATGTTCGAGCGCAGTGACCGGATGCAGCATGCCCGCATAGAAATCTCCGACCCCAACAAAGGGCGTATGCGCTTCGGCCACCGAAGCGATGAGGACCAGACCCAGCCCGGCGACAGCCCGCCGGCGCGCGGCGACCATCGAAATTATCGTCCGCTCTATCCGCCTACCAAGTGCGGCAGCAAAAAATACACGCCACAACCCGCGATGGCGACACCGCACAATCGTAACGCCGTGGCTCCGCCCGACCAACGGCGTGCGACCCCCAGCGCGATCCCGAGCACGTGCAGCGAGCCTGTCGCGAATACGAAACCCAACGCGTATGCAATCGCATTGGCTGATTCGGGAAGCTCCGCGCCATGTGCGTAGCCATGGCAGATCGCGAATACCGCGACCATCGCGCCGGCGGCCCAAAGGGGCAACCGTAGGGCAAGCGTAACCATCAGTCCGAGCGCGATTGCCGACAACGCGATTCCGATCTCGACGCCGGGGATGGGAACACCCAACGCACCCAGCACGCCCCCGGACGCCATTACCAGCGGGAACGTCACCGGCAGCACCCAGATCGCCGGTGCTCCCAACTGGGCGCCCCAGATTCCGACCGCCACCATCGCCACGACATGATCGAGCCCCGATATCGGGTGCAGGAGACCGGCCACGAACCCGCCACCCACGTCGCCCTGGCCGACGTGCGCGGCGGCAGCACCGGGCAGCATGAGGGAAACAATAATCGCCACCGCGCACCGCATAGGATGTTCACCCCTGCGCGTTTCGGTTTTCATGGGTCGACCTCGCTCCGCATGACGTTTTCTCGAATGGCGCACCATTTGGAGACAAAGAGCAATCACACCAGCAGGAGTATTTCGTTGGATGTACCTGGTCGGATCACCGCAATCGCGACCAGACATTGGCTCTCTGCCAAGGCGCTCATTCCGCTCGCCCGGTCGTTTCGATTGCTTTGCCCCGTCGATGCGACTTGTGGGCCGCCCGTTTGAAAAATATCCACGCAACGGCAACCATAATCAAAATTACGCTTGCCCATCGGCTCGCAGCGACCACCGCGTCGGCAGTCAAACGCGGCCACTGTTGACTCAGCGCCTGCCAGCGTTCGACGATCCAGTAAGACCCGATGAGGGCAGCGATTGCGGACAGGACGATGATGCCCGTCCGCTCAGGGACCAGCCGCCTGAACAGCGCAAGAACGGGCAACATGAGCGCTAGGACCCCGAGCTGGCCGATTTCTATCCCGACGTTGAACGAAAGTAGCGACAGAAGCAGGTGCGAGCCCGCGAACTGCAAGGATTGTCCCAGAGCGTTGGAAAAGCCAAAACCATGCACCAGGCCGAACATGCCTGCCAGAAGCCAACGGCGACGCAGGTTGGCTCCATAAATATTCTCGATTGCCGTGTAAACGATTGAAGCGGCGATCGCCATGTCCACGAACGGTGGAAACCAGGCGCCTTGGGGTGCAAAGTGAAAAGCGGACGCGAAAAGTGTGATCGAGTGCGCCAGCGTGAAGGCGGTAATCACCGAAACGAGCCTGAGAACACGGTGGACCGGAATGACCAGACAAAACAGAAACAGCAGATGGTCCAGGCCGGTCAATATGTGCTCGATGCCCAGCAAGATGAAGCCGCCGGCGGCATGGTACCAAGCAGGATTGAGAGCGCTGGGCTCCGCTCCGCTGTTGACAATCATGGCGCGACTGGTGTCGCCCATCGGAAGGTATCGCACCGTCAACATGGCCCCGTTGCCCAGATCGGCCGCAACCTGGGTCTGGATCTTGAAGACAGATTTCGGCGAGGAGATGGGATAGGTGAAATGAATGTCGAAGGAACCCTTGTCGTACAGGATCGGCGTGGTCGCGTCAGGCGGGCGATCCGCCAATGCCGCAGCCGCTTCATAGCTCTCGAAGGAGCGATCGGAAGGTGGCGACAAGCGGCCGCTCGACGACGACGCGGTCAGACGCACTCCGTTCTCCAAGATGGCGAAACCATCTTCCAAGAGAAGTAACGCGAGCTGCGCGGCAGGTTCCGATGCCGCGACGTCATATTCGGAGCCTTTAAGCGGGAAAGGAACTCCTCGCAGAAGATCTAGCGGCACGCGAACAACCAGATCGATCTGTCTCGGCCCCACTTTAACGAAAGCATTCATGATGGAGTTCATCGGGAGGTCGTGAGCCGCCGCTGGCAAGCAAGCCATGGCAAGCGTCAACAGAACAGCCGCGACGAACCAGCATCGATTTTCGCGCATGATGAGCACTGGTTTTCGTTTGGACCGCAATGCTACTGCGCTACGCCGCACGCAGCCGTTCCTCTCCGAAGTAAAGGTGTCCTTAATTCTTGGCCGTCGGCGGCACGCGCCCATTGGCCTGCAAATACGTGGTTTGCATCGTGAAATGGTCGTTCCAAGTTCCCGTGAGCGTTAGGATCGCCATCGCCCGCGACGTCTTTGTCTCTCCCAACGTCAGAGTTTCCGACTTATTTGAGTCATCCAGCCCCGCGAACGCGGTCTTGCAGAAGTCGAACGAAGCTTTCAACCGCTCTACGAGCTTGTCCTTGGGTTCGGTGTCGCTGATCTCAGGCAGCTTCGGCTCAGCAACGCCACCGATCCTGGAGCAATAAAGATAATTTCCGACGGCAACATGTAACGTCAGTTGTCCGAAAGTCATTTCCGGAGGTGATGGCTTGAAGTCAAATTTGTCAGCCGGCATCTCGATGGTTGCCCCGATAATCTCCTTGCTGCGCATAGCCAAGGACCCGCGCGCAAAGTTGGAGACCTTGTCTTTTTCCTGCGCGCTAGCCGAAACGCACCATAGACCGACAAGCAGGAGAGCGGTTGCCGCGTCTCTCAAATGCGTAGTAGACCGTAGTGCCATAGACCTGACGTGAGCCGCGAGCACAATGAAGAGCACCTGCAGTCCTGATGCCCAAGCTCTCTGCCGGAACCCGTTCGCCGCATGTTTCAACAGCGAGAAGTTGGCAGAAGATGCTTTAGGGCTCAGGCGGCCCCATAAGGTCCGCAGACCATCCGGGGGATGTTTGCATGCTGCGAAGAAGCGGGTTGCGTCCCGACTGCACTGCAGAAAATAATTTCACCTTCATTCTGAGCAGGCTACTTAAGAGCTCCGATTGTGTCAATGTGACGTGCGAGATTCTGGTGCATCCGTTCGAGGAGGGTTGCCCAATATTGATCAGAGAGTCGGCCGTGGGACGATTGCCAATGTGTTGAGCAACCTATTGGACAACGAGGGCGTTCTCGACAGTGGCCATTCAACCGTGTACTAGCGCCTGCACAGAACGATGATCTTGGTATCGACCAGGCGCCTCACATAGATCGCGTCACGATGGCGTTTGGTTATCGGGCGTCTCCCTCGGCAACCGGTCTAGCCGACTCTTGCTGTTGCACCGGAACCGGGATTGGCGAGGGACCGGGAAGGGGGTATGCTAACCGCCAGACGACCTTAATGTTTCCTATCGCCTGCAGTTTGCGCGGAGTCACGACCGGCGCTGCGGCAGTGGGCGGATAAGCAAGGTTTGCGGCTGCCTCCATCGAGGCTTGTCCGACGCTGCTCCTCAAGCGGCGCCAGTCCCGACATGTTCTCGCATTCGGGGTTACCGGAGAGATCCGCAGGATTCACGCGGCCAGTCCTGAATCCTACGGCGTGCCCTCGGGTTTACGCCGAGCTTAGCGCCCAGAGGCTATCGTGCTGCCGGAACACGGTGGCCAAGCTGATGCGGCCCGCCATTATCCCAAGTCCATTCGCCGCTCCGGGTGACCACGGACTCGCGCAGGATCAAAGCGGCCGTTAACGAGGCGGGCAGAGCGTGCCGATCCGATGAGCCTCGAGCAGCGCTGCGCGTTCCATGTCGGAAGCTATGCTGACTCGCCTCTGCTCGCGGATGCGGCCAATGGAAGAAATCAATTCTGAGCGACAGCTGGCGGTAGGCCGTGATCGCCGGAAGCGCGTGGGCCGCGATTCTCGGAACCGGGGACGTAGCGACCGAGTCGAACAAGTGGGGCCTAGTTCAATTGGAGGCTGTCATGGAAGGACGCATCAACGTCGCCAAGCTCAATCCCGGTGGCTACAAACTCATGTACGGCTTCGCGGAATATCTCGCCAAGTCGAGTCTGGACAAAAAGCTTATAGATTTGATCCATCTGCGCGTATCCCAGATCAACGGCTGCGCATATTGCCTCGACATGCATTGGAAGGACCTGAAGGCAGAGGGGGAGAGCGATCAGCGCCTGTATTCCCTGGATGCCTGGCGTGAAACGACCTTCTATTCGGAACGGGAGCGGGCGGCGCTGACGTGGGCCGAGGCTACGACCAACATCCGAGATGGCCACGTTTCAGACAAGGTTTTCGATCAAGTGCGGGCGCAGTTCAGCGAGCAGGAACTCGCGGATCTCACTCTCGCCGTTGTGGCGATCAACGGCTGGAACCGGCTGAACATCGCTTTCAGGACTCCAGCGGGCACGTATCGGCCTGGCCAGTTCGAGAAGCTCAAGAAGACCGCGTAACGGGAATCACCTGACTGGCCGGTCGCTCCGGCGATCTCGGCCGGTCATGTTACTTTGACGCTGACGATTTCGACTCCTATTTGCGGGCCACAAAATTGACTGCCTGGACGTGCAGGTCGCCCGCCACCTTTGCCTCTGCCGTGGTGTCCCGAAAGCAGTCGAAGCGTTCGGTGATCTGCGGATCACGCAACCGCGATGCGAGCGCCAGCTCCGCAAGTTCGGACTGCGGCAGCGCACCGGCGATGCACGCCGCCCACAGGTCCGGGGTATTGCGCACCTCATACTTCAGTTCGCGCTGAACCACGACGTCGGCAAGATACAGCCGACCGCCCGGACGCAGCACGCGATGGATTTCAGCGAACACGCGAGATTTGTCGGGTGCAAGGTTGAGGACGCCATTCGAAATCACGACGTCGACGCTCTCGCCACCCACCGGCAATTGTTCGAAGAATCCGGCGCGGATCGTGACGATCGCACCCAGGCCGGCTTCGGCCGCCGCGTGGGTTGCGACATGTCGCATGGTGGGCGTCATGTCGACGTCGATGGCGTGGCCGCCCCGCCCGACGCGGCGAGCTGCGAGCAACAGGTCCATCCCGGCACCGCAGGCATGGTCGAGGACGGTCTCGCCCGGATGGATTGGCCCGACGCGCAGCGGATTGCCGACGCCGGCGAAACGCGCCGTGCACGCATCGGGCAGCAGCGCGAGCTCGGCCGCGTCGTACCGGAGATAGTCGACCGCGTAGCGCGAACCACGGTGAAAGTGAAAATCGCCACTGGGGTCGCGCGCGACTCGGTCGTAGGTTGCAAGCACCTGCGCGCGTAGCCCTGCAACGTCGAATCCGATGGGGCATGTTGCTGCCATGATTGGTGCTCCTGTTTTCTTGTCGACGGGCGGGTCAGGCCATGATCAGAGTGAGCGCGGCGCCGATGCGTTCTCCTTGCTCCGGCGTGATCATCCCGTTCAGCAATTCACTGAACCGCGGAATCTGCACGCCCAACAGAATGTACTGCCAGCGATACGCGGCAAGAACGGCGGCCTTCACGGTTGCGACCTCAGTCACTGTCAAAGGGCACCCGCAGATCTCGACGAAGTAGTGCGTATCGGCCGCGGACTGGACCTGCAGGATTCCGTCGACTGCACCTACCAACGCGATCAGGTCGTCCACGGCCGCATCGCGCGTCTCGGGCGTCAGCTTCGCGTTCTCGCGCACCCATTCCAGCTCGTCCAGGATCGCGTGCTGCGATTCCTCTTTCGCGTGAAATAGGAAAACATCCTTGAACAGCGCCGACAGTTCGCTGTCCGGCTCGATGCTCCCGCGATAGTGCGCCAGCACGAACAGTTCGATAAGGCAGGTCAGTGCAAGCACCGACCAGGTCGACTTGCTCATTACGACCGACGCAACGTCGTTCGGCCGTGGCAGGAACGTGTACCCGGCCGGCATACCGGCACCAATCATGGTCTCGATGCGGCGAAACAACTCCTGGTGTTTCAGCTCTTCGTCGGTGAAGCGAACCAGCGCCTCAAGCGCGATCTGGTCGCCGAGCCAATGGTCGCGACTCACCTCGAGGATCTTGGCGCCTATGAAACGCTCGACCAGGCCGAAGATATTGGCGTACGAGCGTCCCTGGACTTGCGACAGCAGGCGGCGCTCGTCGGCACCGAGGAATGGCACCCGGTCAACGAACGACAGACCGTCGGGGAGAAACTTCTTCGTGAAGTCGAAGTCCCGATGACGAATCACGTCGCGATCAATGTCCCACCGGATGCGTTTGGATACTTCGATGCACTTGGCGTAACGCGCGGAATCGACGGGGAGCTGCAAAATGGGTTGCGGAACAGGCATGGAAGTCTCCTTGACAGTGCAGGAATGCGGTCAGGCTCACTGCGAAACAGCGGGCAACGTTTGTAGAGCGCCGGCGGGTGTACTCTGCGTCTTGATCCCTCGCCGGCGTTGCACGCCGACCCTCCGCACCGTCGCCCAGCCGCGTCGTGCGCATGCCAGAAGTTTCCGCATGGAGATCAGTGCTGGGTCGTAGTCGATTCTGAGCAAATTGGAAGCGCGCGAGCCGGGCGCGACGCAGGCGACACCCGCGAGCGTCGCCACTTCGCGTACAAGTCGGCGAACATCATTGCCGATCATGGGGCTCGCTAGATGGAGGAATGCTTTGTCGTAAAGCTTTTCCATGGTTCATCCTTTCTAGGTTGGTTGTCCTTCGGGCACGGTGCTAGTATTCCCGCAACCGCAACGACATTGAATGACCGGGTCTCCAGCTTTTTTGCGCGCGACGCCACGATTGCACAGACACGACGATGGACGCTCTCTCCGACGTATTGCGCATCGTCCAGCTAACCGGCGCGGTCTATCTCGATGGTGCGTTTTCGGCGCCCTGGTGTGTTAACGTTCCCGCGGATTCGGCGCTCTGCTCGGCTTACCTGCCGCCATCCGAACGTGTAATCTCGTTCCATCTGGTGACCGAAGGAAGATGCTGGGCGATGCTGCCGCACGATCCTGGCGGCGCGTTGCAGGTGGATGCAGGCGAGGTCATCGTCGTGCCACAAGGCGAAACTCACTTGCTCGGCAGTGCTACAGACTTGTCGCCGGAGCTCATGGCGCCACTATTGGCGGATCAAGTGGAGACGAGGCCGGGTGAAGTCATGACGCTAGCCCACGGTGGTGGCGGGGAGGTGACGCGAATGGTCTGCGGCTTTCTTACGGCACAGGAAATTTGGAGGAATCCTCTGCTTTCTGCGCTACCACGCCTGTTCAAGGTCGGCGTGCGCGGACCGAGCGCGTCATGGCTCGAATCGTCGCTGCGTTTCGCGACCGAAGAGGCCGCCTCGGCACACGCTGGCCGCGCCACGGTGCTAGCCAAACTGGCGGAGCTGGTGTTCGTCGAGGCGGTGAGGCGCTATGTCGATACGATGCCTGACGATCGCAAGGGGTGGCTTGCGGGACTGCGCGATCGCTTCGTCGCGCGCGCGCTTACGCTGATGCATGCGCGCCCGGCGCACCCGTGGACCGTGGAAGACCTTGCCAGCCGGGCCGGCATATCGCGTTCCGGGCTCGCGCAGCGTTTCGCCGACTTGCTCGGGGTCCCGCCGATGCAATACCTGGCGCAATGGCGTTTGCAGCTCGCTGCGCAGCAACTTCGCCTGGCCGACCGTTCGCTCGCGTTGGTCGCGGAGGACGTCGGTTACGAATCCGAAGCCGCCTTCAATCGCGCCTTCAAGCGCGAGTTCGGTGTGCCGCCTGCTACATGGCGCAGGAACGCCGGCCGTCCCGCAAGTCGCGATAAGGAACGCGCTGCATCGGGCAGCACTGCGTCGGGCTGACGGGCCCGTTTTAGGGGCCAGCCGCGAGCCATCACGTCCACCGGAAGAAAAGCAACGACCATGCGCCGACGACGATTGTCACTGCGCATGCAAACGCAGCCAGCGCGACGACGCGCAAGGTCATTCGCCGAAGATCAGACAGCTGCAGCCACGCAAGACGAAGACTCCATAGTGCACCGAATGCCAGAACGCCGGCGCGGAACAGCGGTAACGCGCCCAGCGAAAGCCCCTCGGCTTTTCCGAGCGTGACCGTCAGGCTAGAAAGCCCGAGGAACACGCCCAATCCTGCGAGCGGAATCAGCGCATACGCCAGGCGGCAGGCGTGCTGTCGCACCGATTCGCCGTAAGCTCTCGCGGCTAACCACAAGGATGCCGATACGCCGATCGATACCACTGCGGCGGTGACCAGAATGTAAGCCACGATAAGCACGCCATCGAGCCAGGTAAATACATCGTTCGCGTCGGGATAATGTGTCAGCAGCCACCACGGCGCGTTGTCGGCGAGCAGCCATTGAGGGCCGTGATCGACGACAATGGCGGCAGCGGCGAGCTTTGCTTGAATGAACCACGGGCTGGCACTCCAATGAAATGCGCCGATGGCGATACCGATCAGGCCCGCGACGATCAGCGCAGCGTCCCAGCCCTTGGCGTCGCGCACGTCGAGCGTCGCCACCTCTCGATCCGGTGACCGCCACGACAGATGGACAGCGTCTAGGTGACCGCTGCAGCGCCCGCACATATGGCATTCCGAGGGTCCTTTCATCCGCCGAATCCGTACCAGCGGAGCACAGTTGACTGGGTGAATCGCGATGTGACCAGCGTTTCGTGCCCAGGCTTCCCGATCCACCCTGAAGTGCATTGGCGCGACGCGCGACAGCACCGCGAATACACTATTGACAGGACACAGGTGGCGGCACCACACACGCTTCTCGCGTCCATAGATGAAGCCGACGACGATCGCAGCGAGCGTTGAACCGCCGAGCACGATCAGCGCGGCCTGCGCGTACTGATAAACACTGACCAACTGGCCAAAGATGGTCGTGACGACAAAAGCGACAAACGGCCAGCCGCCCCACTTGAGCCAGCGTGGCACTGCTCGATGCAGGCCAAATCGGCTAGCTGCCTCGGTCAACGTACCTTCCGGGCAGAACACGCCGCACCATGTTCGTCCAACGACGAACATCGACAGGATCACAAAGGGCCACCAAAGGCCCCAGAAAGCCCACTGCGCAAAGACCGTCAGGTTGTTGAATGCGCGGGCTTCGTTGCCCGGGAGCGGCAACAGCGCAGGCGTGACGATCAGGAACGCATAACACGCCACCACCAGCCACTGCACCAGCCGCACTGTCCGGGTTTGCTTTCGCAGCCACTCGCCATAGGCCGCCAGCCACTTCGATGCGAAGCCCGGTTCGCGCACTGATGGCAATGCTGCGGAGTTCATTGCGCCGATGCGCGCTCAGCCGTTTGGACTGATCGCGCCGATTGCCTGTGCAGGAGCCACATCACGCCGACCCAATACCCTGCCAGGCACAACAAAGGCAGAAGCGCCGGCTGCGCGCGATACCCGGTAAAGGCGGCAACGAGTGCGCCAAAACGGTTGGAATCGTCGAGCAACGCCGTCGAGTCCCACAACTGATCCACCAATGGTGGCAATACGCCCAGCGCAATCAGCTTTTCGACGCCAGAAACCCAAAGGGCGCCGGCGAGCAGCAGCAGCAGCGTTTCACTGACACGAAAAAATACGCGCCAGGACACGTATTTGCCGCCTTGCTGCAATAGCCAGAAGGTGAACCACGCCAGCGCCAAGCCCGCGACGAGGACGAATGCGAATTTGCCACCGCTCATCTGGGTGAACCCCACGCCGTAGAGAAAGACAACGGTTTCAGATGTTTCCCGCCCGATCGCTAAAGCAACAACGACGAGCATGCCCCACCAGTTTGCGGCATCCGCCTTCGAGCGCATCCGCGCCTCGAGATCGCGCTTCAGCGTCCGCCCGTGCCGCCGCATCCAGAGAACCATCTGCACGATCAGTGCCGCCGCCACGAACATCGCGCCAATCTGGAAGTACTCCAGCGCCTCGCCCGAAAGAAAGGTGGCGATCCCCATCATCAACAGCGCAAGCAACAGCGCAAGACCCACTCCGGCCGCAACGCCGCCCCACAGGTAGCGCATGCCGGTATTGGCGTCGGGTTGGCGCTTGAGCCACGCGTAGACGAGACCTACCACCAACAGCGCTTCGGCTGACTCTCGCCAGATGATGAACAATGCATTGCCCACAAAGATGTCACTCCGCTATTTGGCGACGAGCTTTCCTCTGGAAGTGTCCGGATGGAATTCGTCGAAGAACGGATATTCGCCCGGCTTCAACGGATTGATGACTACCGATGACTTCGCGCCCGGCGCCAGCACCTTTTCCTGCTTGAGCGGCAAACTCTCGAATTCGATCGGCGTCGTGCCTTCGTTGCTGATTTCGATCTTGATGCGCTTGCCGGCGGGCACTTCGAGGTTGGGCGGCGTGAACCGCCCATCCTTGGCCACCAGCTTGACGATGACAACGTCTTGCGCGTGGGCCAACAGTGTCATGGCGGCACCAATGCCCGCCATTACCCCGACAGCCGCACGTCGGAACACAGCGCTGCTTGCCACGTCAATAACCGCCCTTCTTACCTATACCCGCGTAGACGAAGTCATATTCCACGGTGAACGGTTTGAACCACGGTCCGACGCCTGTTTCCTTGTCGGTATGCCGCCCGAAATGTGAATTAGGGTCGCTGCCAGGCGGTGCGATCGCGAGTTTCAGCGTGTACTTGCCGGGTCCGGCCAATTTGACGTTATCGCCGTAGTGCGGACCGTCGCTCGCCACCATCGGCATCATGGGTCCCTTGATCACGTCCGGCGTGCCCTGCTTGGTCAATACGTAGCTCACCTGGAGATACGGTATCCACGTCCCGTCGGCGAAACCGTTCTGGTTGTGGTCGGTGGCCTTGATGTCCGCCTCAAGATGGATGTCCGACGTTTTGGCGTCGCGCATCATGCCCGCCGGCTCCATGACGATCGGCTGCAAATAAACCGCGGCGATCTCCATCCCGTTCTCGATCTGGGGTTTGCCTATCGGGTACTCGAGGGCCAGCGCCGGCTCCGCCAGCAATAACGACACGACAAGCGCTCGCGGCAACCACGAGCCAAAGCCCCCACCAAGCGCGCCGCGCGGGCCAATGCGACAGTTCGCAACCTTTGCATTCACAGATTTCATATCAGCATCACCCAACGGTCGGACTAGGGACCGCCCGCTGCCACGGCGGCCAAACGACGCGCCGAGGGCGCAAGCGGGTATCAGGATTCGAGAATATCACGAATGGGAATTATTCTCATTCTAACACAGTCCACCATTCGGGACGCCTGACTGGCGGGCGCTCGGTTGCGGCGCCGCTGTGAGAGGGAACAGGCACTGCTTAAGCCTGCCTTAACTATCCGGCCGTATAGTCGGGGCAATGCACCGACCCAAACGCACCCCAATGACTTCCGGAGGCCCCGCCGTGTCAGCCAGACTGCTCGTGCTGTTTGTCGCATTCCTGCTTGCTGGCGGCGCCGCCGCTCAGGGCAAGAAGCGCATCGAGAAAGCCGCGGATCTGCCGCGCTTCAGTTACAAACTCGACAGCAGAATCGAGGACATGGTACGCGACGATGCCCGATTCAAACCGTTCGCCGCCGAGGTTCGCCGCGATCTCGAAAGCGTGGTCGCGCAATACGATATCCAGGACAGGGCGACGCTGCGACAGATCCTGGGCGAGCTTGCGCAACTCGACATGCTCGACGGCAACTACGACGCGGCGCTCGCTCGCGTTGCCCAGGTGAGGGCGCTCGAGGACAAGCCGGCGGACAAATTGCTTTCCGGCATCACGGCGCGCGCGATTGTTGCGGGTGTGCGTGCGAGTCCAGACCGTGCCTCTGCGACCTATCGGGATGCTGTAGCGAAATCGATCGAGAACGAACTCGCGCCGATGCCGTACGACGTCATTGGCAACGAGGCGAAGGAGATGAAAGCCGGCGCCGAGCTTCTCGGCGAGGGTCGGCTGATCGGGAACGTCCGCGAGGTGCTGCAGCCTTCGGTCGACAAGAACGGCTCGCTGTCGTCCGAACTCGCACCGGCGCTCGTGCGCACCAAATACGTCTACGACTACATCCTTCCGTTGAAGCCGGTTCTTGTCGAGGCGGCGACCAGCTACCTCGTTGCGCACAAGGTCGACAAGCCGGACATCTGGACCGCGCGCGCGGCGAACCTGCCAGCGCGTGGCGACTACACGCCGGTGACGATCGCCATATGGGACAGCGGCGTCGATACCCGGCTCTTTCCCAAAAACGTCGCGAAAGCGAGTGGCGACGTGCCTGTCATCGCCTTCGATCGCTTCTCCATGCCCGCGAAGGGCGAGCTGCAGGAGATCCCGGCAGCTCTGAAGAGCAAGGTCCCGCAACTGAAGTCGTATCTCAAGGGGTTCTCCGACCTGCAATCGAACATCGACAGTCCGGAGGCGAGCGAGGTCAAGAGCTACCTGTCGTCGCTCAAGCCCGACGAGTACAAAGCGTTCGTCGAGGAGATCGGCCTTGCCGGCAACTGGATGCACGGCACGCATGTCGCGGGCATCGCGATCGCGGGCAATCCTTACGCACGGCTCGTCGTCGGCCGCATCGAATTCGACTGGCACCTCATTCCCGACCCCTGCCCGACCCGCCAGCTCGCGTTGCGTGATGCGAAGAATGCTCAGTCGTACGTCGATTTCTTCAAGCGGCAGGGAGTCCGCGTCGTCAACATGAGCTGGGGTGGCAGCGTGCAGGGCATCGAGAGCGCGCTCGAGCTATGCCATATCGGCAAGACGCCGGACGAGCGCAAGGCGATCGCACGCGACTACTTCGACATCCAGAAGAGCGCGCTGACCAAAGCATTCGCCAGCGCACCGGACATCCTTTTCGTCACCGCCGCCGGTAACAGCAACCAGGACGCTTCGTTCACCGAGGACATTCCGGCAGACATCGTGCTGCCCAACCTGATCACCGTCGGCGCGGTCGACAAGGCGGGAGACGAGGCATCGTTCACGAGCTACGGCCCGACGGTGAAGGTGCACGCCAACGGCTATCAGGTGGAAAGCGTGATACCGGGCGGCGAGAAGCTCGCCGAGTCCGGCACGTCGATGGCCTCGCCGCAGGTGGTCAACCTCGCCGCGAAGATTATCGCGGTCAATCCGAAACTGAAGCCCGCCCAGGTCATTGCGCTCATCGAGGACAACGCCGACAAGACCCCCGATGGGCGTCGGACATTGATCAATCCGAAAAAGACGCTCGCGGCGGCGCAGGCGGGGAAACTGGGCTGAATCGCGCGGCGCACCGCGGCGAGGTCCGCGGGTCGTGTAGCCGTATCACGTTGAGCCCAGACCGCGGCGAAAAAACGCGCGTGCGTCCGACATGGAGACGAGACGCCATCCGCTTCCCGGATCGCGAGCCGTGGAAGACAATTTTCACGTTACTCCGCGAGAACTGGGCAATGAGCGGGCAACTATCGCCGCGCGGCGCAATGGACGTCGACGTTCCGATCGTCGGCGCGGGCCCGACCGGACTGGTCGTGGCCCTTTGGCTGACCAAGCTCTGAGTTTGGCGGAGGGAGGCCTACACACTTTCACGAACCGGCGGACCCGGTGATTGCGGAATAAGGCTGGGCCGCCCGCCGATGTCGGCACGCACCTTCAGCGAGTCTCGCGTGGGACACGGTCCATGAGGGTCGCCGGAGATGAATGGCTACGGTGCGTCGCGCAGCATGGTAGTTAGCGTCCTGGCATTGCGTTGTCCCTGGTCTTCGAAGTTGTTGTTGAAAACCACTTGCGTAAGGATTGCTTGGCGTGACAACTCGCGCGTCATTCGCGCCAGTTCCGATAGCTCCTCGTTGCCGTAGTCGTAGTTGAAGCGATCGGCCGACGACGTCAGTCCCTTCTTGTTCCATGTCGCGTGATTCCGCCCGTGCAGGCGGACCACGGCTAACGCTGGGTTGGTCACTTCCCATATCGAAGGAATGAAGTTTGCGATCCCCTGCGGCTCATCGACGACCACGTTGACCAGCTTCCGCTCGCGCTCGAAATCAAGCGTCATCGCTGTGTGCCCGCCCTCGAACCACGTCTTGTTGCGGAACTCGACGGCAAGCAGGAAACCATCCAACTGCTGCTGGCAGACCTCGATGTGTTTGCGACTCTCCGGATGGAAGGCAACCCAAGGCGCGAACTGAAAGTGGACGGCGGTCAACTTGCCCGCCCGCTTCAGCGGTTCGAGTGCCGAACGGAACCGACTCCACATTTCCGTGGCCAGTTCGGACGGCATCTCCTTGTAATAGACATGCTTCTTGGCGATCGGACCGAGCGCCTCCGCGATATCCTTGGGAAGCGAGGCCGGCGCTGTCTGATGGCCGGTAAATAATCGGAATGCCTTGATGTTGAACGTGAACCCTGGGGGTGTGCGCTCTGCCCACAACTGCGCCACCTCGGGGACGGGCATCGCGTAGTAGCTGCTGTCGATCTCGACCATCGGGAACTGCCCCGCGTAGTACCGCAGGCGGTCCTCCGCGGAGTTGCACTTCGGCGGATAGAACCGACCGGAGCTGATAAGGCTCTTGTCGGTCCACGATGCAGTGCCTACAAGTATTTTGCCCATGGTTGGAGACAGATTAACCTGCGAGCTGATGTCGACGGGAGAGAAACAATCTGCGCACGTACGCGACGGCGCAGCATCTGCGCAACCTGCGCGCGGAGCTGCGCCGCACGCTCGCTGCCGTCATGCGCGATGCGGCGGATTCACGTGCCCTCGTTGGCGCCGCCTTCGCGATCGCGGCCGCGGCTGGCGTGTGGGCAGGCCTCCAGCGCGAGGCTCATATGCAGCGCATGCGCGGCACCGGGCGAACAACGCGGCGCGCGCGTCGCTAGATGTTCGCAATCGTGTTTCTTGGCGAGCGTCCGAGTGCCCGAGAGTGGCTTGGCATATCGCTCGTCGGCGCCGGTGTCGTGGTCGTGGGGCTGAGGCGATGACAGGATGTTGCCATGCATGCCGACAACGCAATCACGGGCGCAATCCAGTGTGCAGCGTCCAGCCCGCCCTGTCGAATTCCTGCTTCGCGCGGTCGCTCGCCATTCCGGCAAGCAGCAGGACCCTTCGTTTTGCTTTCAGTTCCTTGCGTTGCGCGAATTCGGCGGCTGCCTTGTCCCAGTAGGCGTAGTCGATCGCGGCCGCGACCACGACTGTCCCGTCGCCCGCGATGCCCAGGGGAACCAGGTTGCTCATCCTGAGTTGGGTGAGTCGGCCCTCCTTCTGATGGTATCGCCCTAGCATCCGCAACGATTCCACCAGGAACCGGACATAGGTCTCCCCCTGAACCTGGGCGGCGACCCGGATCACCGACTCCGCGCCCGCGACATCGTCCAGGCTCGTCAAAGAAATCACCAGTGCCGTTTGCAATGATGGCGTAAACCATCTGTTGCGCAGGAAATCGCGCGTGGTGCGTCCAGCCACACCCATGGCCAGGAGCCGCGACTCGTTTTGCCGGGCGAGATCGACGGGGGGCTGGTTCCACACGGCATCGCGTACGTCAGTGTCGAAACCAACGACGAGGTTCGCCCCCATCGAGACGGCACCGATGGCCGTATTAATCGCAAAGCTTCCCGCAAAACTGGCCCTTGACGCGTTGTCCAGCAGTGGGCGCAGCACTGGGTTGGACGTATAGGGGTCGATGTTGAGTTGCCGCGCCCATTCGCGGCGCGCCTTGTTGTAGCCGAAGGGGTCGCCGGTAAACGCGGAGGGAATGGTTTCCCCCGCCGGTGCCTGCGGCAGCCCGGACACGGCGGGCGAGACGCGGCTAGTGCTATCTGCCACCGATTGCGCGCTCGACCTCGCCAGGAATCCGACCCTCCCCAGCACGTTGCCGAGACCCTGTCCGACGTTCTCGACGGTACCGAGAGGATTATTCACCGCGCTTTGTACAAGCTGGACCGGTGCCGATGCCGCCCGCACCAGCGAATCCTGGAACGCCTGGCTCTTCTGGACCTCCTGCAGCGCTTCGATCGCCTGCAACTCGTGCACGCGTACCGCCAACATATTGACACCCAAGACCGAGAACTTGCCAAATTTCGACCCGATCACGAACCGCCCGAAGAAACCATCCAGCGTTATCGGCTCGGCTACGGTGTGCAAGGGGCCCTTCAGCAGCGCGGCAGGCGCGAGTTCGGAACCCGCGAGCACCGGCGCGGACTCGAAGGCGGCTTTGGGTTGCGCGGCCGCAGGTTCGGTCGCGGCAATCGCGCCTCCCGCGAGCATGCCGGCGAGCGCAGCGGCGATGAGGTGGGTTCCGCTTTTCATTGTCCCGCCAAAATTATCTCGGTCATCGCGGCGCTTCCGCAGTCTGACGGCTATCGCCACCGAGCTGCGCTGACGCGATCTTCGTCACGCCAAGGTTGTATTCACGTCCGGCCCAATGAGTGGGTCGCCGGAGACGCAAATCTTCTGATGCCTCCTTCAGCAGGCTTCCGGTCAGCCATGCGCCAATGACATGCAGCGGCGCTGTCCAAGACGGCGCATGCGCCACTGCGGCGACGCGTACGAGCGCACCGAGCCAGACAAGCGTCGCTATCAACCAGAGTCCGAGGAGTGGCCATCCTGTGCTGATATCGCGAGAGACGAGCAGCGTCGCAAAGAGCCCGCAACCAACCGTCCATAGCGGCAGGACGGTCCCAAGAACGCGGATCCGCAACGCCGCAAGCGACAGCCTGGAAGGCTTGCGGCTCGCGGCCTCGGTGTAAATTCGTTTCCAGCCCCGGCGAAACTGCGCCCAGTCCGCATACATTCGGCAATGGAAAAGCCCTGCGGCCAGGAAGACACCGGCGTCGCGCCTCTGGGCCACGACGAGCCGTGCCAGCGCTAGGTCTTCGAGCAGCGCCTCGTTGACTGCGGCATGCCCGCCGACCGCATCGTAGGCGGTTCGCGTGAACAGCATGAACTGACCATTGGCGAACGGACGTCGGCGCCTGAGCGCATTAGCGCGCGTTGGCGGATACTGGCGCATCAATTCGAAGGCTGCCGCGGTCTGCACGACGCGCTCGAACCACGCGTCGTGAGTTAGCGTGCTGAGCAGACTCAGCAGATCGAGCTTGCGTTGCCGCATTAACGCGAGCGACGCGGCAATGCAGCCTGGCTCAAAGACTGTATCGGCGTCGGCAAACAGCAGATAGTCCGCGCGTTGCGCGCCTTGCGACCGGGTCACGCCGGCATGTACAGCGTGAACTTTGCCCGCCCAGCCGTCAGGACACGCATCGATCTCGACGATCTCGAAGCGTTCGTCGCCTGCAATTCCTCTCCGAACGAGCGTGGCCGTATCGTCAGTGCAGCGATCGAGAGCGAGCACGACCCGCAGTTGTGGGTACGTCTCAGCGCGCAATGAACGCACGAACTCCGTGATCACGCGCGACTCATTGTGAGCGGGAACCACCACGCATACCCACCCTTGCGGCGGATTGGCGGCAGCAAGGCTCTGGCCCAATCGCAGGGTCGGAACCACCCGCATCGAATGCTCGAGGAGAATCCACACAAGCGCCCATAGAACTGTCGTAACGACAGCGCCGGCGCCCAGCACCCAGCCAACTATTTGCAATGTCCAGTAGGACAAAACTCAATCTCCTGCAGCGTCAGCAATTCTTTGGGCAGACATTCGTCTGAGATCCCAGGTCATGCCGATCTTCGCCAAGACATAAATGGACCACTTGGTCGGATCCCAGTGGTACCAGCGGATTCCGTTGCGGTAGTCCGAAGGAAAACGGTGGTGAAAATTGTGGAACCCCTCGCCATTGGTCAGCAGTGCACCTAGCCAAGTATCACGGGCCGACTCAGTCTGATTGTAGGACCTTGCGCCGAAAGTATGCGCAAACGAATTAACAAAAAAGGATGAATGAAGAACGATGACGATACGCAAGCAAACGGCCATAACGAATCCCCCCAGCAAATGCCCGATCGACCAAGCGATGAGCATCGGGAGAACAAGTCCTCCGCCGATCGACCACCATTCATGATAGTCATGCTGATGCGCGATGAGCTTTGATCTTCGCAGGTCTTTTACGTTGTTATAGTTGGTGCGGTGGCGCCAGAACAAGATCCAGCCGATGTGCGCATGCCAGAAGCCTTTGTTGACACCGTATGGATCATGCGCCGTATCCGCGAAGAGATGGTGCTGGCGATGCTGTGAGGCCCATTTCAGAGCCGATTCTTCGAATGTTGCCGCGCCAAAGAGAAGCAGAAAAAAACGCAAGATGGGCGAAGCCTCATAGCTACGGTGCGCAAAAAGTCGGTGATATCCGACCGTAATCGACATCCCTGTTGCGACCGTATACGACAAGAACAGCGCGAGCTCGGGAGTCGTAATGCCGTGGTAGTAGATGTAAAGAGGTGTTCCGATGATTCCGACGACGTGAAGAAGAACAAAGAAGATAAGTCCAAGCCATCTGACCTTACGCTTGGGTAGTGGATAGTCGTCTGCGATTTCTTTCGTGTTGGTGCTGCTGGGGACGACGACGCGCTCTCGGTCGAGCACTCGATGATCCCACAGCTGATCTGCTTCGATCGTCACAAGAATTCCTTAAAGAAGCGCGCTCCGACTGCAACGTCTTTGAGCGGCCCGAGGTTGCTCAGTTATGATTTCGCCTTCACCACCGCGCCCGGACGCGGTCGAGACAGTACAACGTTTGACCAAGAACTCCACTTCAGGGATTTGAGTCGTCCAGGCGATGGCCGGAATACCTAGTTATGGTGCGACATTCCGGCTCGCCACGAGGCCCGCGGACAGGAGTATGACGGCTAGCCGACAAATTTGTTCAACTTCGTCCGATGCAAACGCCAAATATTGCGAGTAGCTTGCGGTTCGGTCTCGGTTTGCCGCGCGTTGTGCTTGTTGTTTCCGACATAGATATGACCCGCTGTCTGGTCCCGTTGCTGACGGAGAGCTGTCGGTCTGCGGGCACGTGAGACTTTTGGCATCAGCGGCCTGCGGATCAAGGTCGCTTTCTCGGGGGGGGGCGGGATTTCGCGCCTGCCATCCTGCAAAACAAGGACTGGGGCAAGACCGGCTACGCGAACGGCGTTCCCATGCGCGGCGACCTGCCGACTCCAGTCGAAGGCCCCGACGTTCATCGTCTGGGCCGTCAAGGATCCCGATGATGCCAATCTCGATCGCATCCAGATCGTCAGGGGTTGGACGCGAAAAGGACAGATCTTCGAGAAGGTCTATGACGTCGCCTGGTCGAACCGGAAGGCGAAAGGCGGCGCGCCTGTCCCCGATGCGCGGGTGCGCAGTGGTCAAGCCGAGTTGGTGCCTGTGGGCACAACGGTGGACATCAAAAACGCGTCGTACGCCAACACCAAGCTGGGCGTTCCTCCGCCCAGCGACGTGCCCGCGACCGTGGTCTGCTGCGCGTTTGCCAGCCTTCCAGGGACTCAATATACTTGTACTCTACGTCGCCGCGCTGGCGCGTAGTCTCATCGAAGGAGGAAAAGATGTCTAACTTTCGTTTGAGCGTAACAGGAGGTGCTAACAAACTCTTCGTTGCCTTGTTGAATGTCGTTATTGCTGTCGTTGTCGCTGTTGCTGCGACCTCTGCTGGCGCGCAGCAACCACCCAACCAGTTCACGATCAGGATCCTATCGTCCCCCACTTACGCGGTGACCGGTGGTGATGCACTCGCCGAAATCGAAGTCCCCGCGTCGACCGCGCTCAACGACGTTTCGATCAAGCTCAACGGCGTCGACGTGACCGGTGCGTTCCGTACCCTCGGGACGTTTTCGCTGAGGGGCTTCATCGCCGGGCTCAAGTCGGGCTCAAACGTGCTCAGCGCGGGTCCGCGCTCGACCGGGCAGATTCTCGCCAAGATACTCGTCTTCAACTATCCGTCTGGCGGACCGATATTTTCCGGCCCGCATCAGACGCCTTTTGTTTGCGAGACCGACTTCCAGGGGCTCGGACCGCCGCTGGATCCCGACTGCAGTGCACCGACCCGCGTCGACTACTACTACCGATCGACGACGACGAACAGCTTCCAGCCGTTCAATACGTCGGGGCCGCGTCCGGCCGACCTCGCCATGACGACCACGAACGAGGGTATGACGGTTCCCTACATCGTGCGTCGCGAGATGGGCGTGATCAACCGCGCCGTCTACATGGTCGCCATCCTGCACGATCCGGCGGGTCCTCTGTCCGATCCGTTCACGAGAACTTCGGGCTACAACGGGCGGCTTATCTACACCTTCGGCGGCGGCTGCCAGGCTGGCTATCACCAGGGGCGATCGGTTGGCGGGATGTCCGCGGCGACGTTCAACCTCGAGGACACCGGCGCCGCGTTTCACGATGTCTTTCTCGCCCGGGGCTACGCCGTCATCGGCGGCTCGCTCAACGTCACCGGCACGAGCTGTGCCGACGTGATCTCGGCAGAGACCGCGGAGATGATCAAGGAGCATTTCATCGAGGAGTTCGGACCGCCGCGCTACACCATCGGCCACGGCGCCTCGGGCGGCTCGATGCAGCAGCACCTGCTGGGCAACAACTATCCGGGCCTTCTGGACGGGATCATCCCGGGACGAAGCTTTCCCGACATGATGAGCTTCCTGAATCCGCTCTTCGACTGCGAGCTCCTGAGCAGCGCGTTCAATACGTCGTCGCTGACCTGGACCAACGCTCAGAAGACGGCCGTCGCCGGATTCAAGGACTTCGGCTATTGCGTCAGCAACGGCACGCGCTACCCTAACCTGCGCGCGAACAACTGCAATGCGACGTCCATCCCCCCCGCGCTCGTCTACAACCCGGTCACCAATCCTCATGGCGCGCGCTGCACGTACCACGACAACATGGTGAACATCTTCGGCATCGATCCATCGACTGGATTTGCGCGGAGGCCCTTCGACAACGTCGGGATCCAATACGGGCTCGGCGCGCTCAACGCCGGCGTGATCAGCTTCGCGCAGTTCATCGATCTGAACGCGCGGATCGGCGGGCACGATCTCGACGGCAACCTGGTCCCGAACCGGACGGTGGCTGACCCGCTGGCGCTGCAGACCTCGTATCAGACGGGCCGCGTCAACGAATTCGGGGCAGGCGATTCCATGATTCCGATCATCGACCTTCGCTCGTACGTCGACACGCCGTACAGCGATGGCTCCGTCGACGTGCACGATTCCTACCATAGTCGCACCAACCGGGCGCGCCTCCTCGCAACCAACGGCAATGCAGACAATCAGATTATCGTGACGGCGCAAACGTTGGGAACGTTGACTCTCGACACGAGCACGATCGGATCGCCGCTGAACGTCGCAGCCTATGCAATGCTTGATGTTCTCGACCGGTGGCTCGCCAACATCGCCAACGACGGGGCGCCCGGCACGCAGGCGCAGAAGGTCGTACGGAACAAGCCGAGCGACGCGGTCGACGCCTGCTACGACGGCTCGGGCCACAAGATCACCGATGCCGCGCAGTGTGCACAGATGTTTCCGTACTATGGTTTCCCGCGACTCATCGCCGGGGGCCCCATCATCGACGATGTCTTCAAGTGTGCGCTGAAGCCGGTCGATCCCGCCGACTACAATCCGCCGCTCGCCGCTCAGCAGTCGGCGATGGTGCAGGCGGCGTTTCCGGGGGGTGTTTGCGACTGGACGAAGCCCGGCATTGGCAAGACTCCGCTTGCGAATACCTGGCTCTCCTATCCGACGCCGGGGACTTTCTTCCACATGCAATAGCGCACGAAAGAGAAGCGATGCCGACGCCTGCTCGGCATCGCTTCGACGGTTCGCGCGACTGCGCCGCGATAATGGTCCCGCATAGCGCACCGAAAAACGCAGCGCGCAGGGACGGCTACGCCTTGCAGAACTGTAGCAATGATTCCTTGAACGCGGCCACACTGGAGAAACCGAGGGCGGAAACACCTGGTTGGATGCCGCCGAACTGAGCAGCCAGCGCCGAGACGCTCTTTCCGGTGCAATTCGGGTCCCCAGGCATCCCTGCATCGGGAACAGTGTTACCAGAGAGGGAAAATGTCATGTTGAACGTAGGCGGGGTGTCAGGCGGAGTAGCGCCGATGACGTCGGTACCGATGCGAACCCAATCCGGCGCCAGGCGCGAATTGCGGATCCACGCCTGCAAATCCCCGATGAACGGTGCGCCTGGCGACGCAATCGGTCGCGCCGCGGACATATAGAGAAAATCGCCGTCGGCCACCAGTACATCCGGGCGGAAGAAATAGTGACCCGCCGGCAGCACGATCGGCTGCGTAAACGTGACGGTGATTTGGACCTGATCTCCGATCGCTGGTCCCTCGCCATTGGTCCTGCTGGGATTCGGATTGATGCCGTTCACCACAGTGTTCCCGACCGAGATGCCCGTCGCCGGGGGCGTCGCGACGAATCTAAGCGTGCCGGCGCCGCCGTCGCGCGTCGCGGCTTCGATTTCGACATCCGAAGGCGAGTTGACCCGCGATAGAACGCGTCCCGAGGGGGGGCTGACAGAGTCAAGCGGGAAGACGTGATACAACTCGACCTCGACGTTGGTGATATTCGCCACCGGTGCATTGATCAATCCGGTAATCGTGGCTCCGTTGATAACCGTGGTCTCCGCAAGGATAAAATCATCTGCCGTCTCTGTCTCGACCTTTCCCGGGCTCTCGCTCCTGGCGAGCGCCCCGAGTAAGCCGTCGGGGTTCCCGGTAGTAAAGAAGAAGGGGGCCGCCGAAGCGGATGTGGCGAGTCCCATGCCTGCTGCGGTAATCATTGCCGATAACAAATTCACTCGGAAGTTCATGTTCGTGTTCCCATGTCCAATGCTTCGTTTTAGATCATCAGCCGGAGAATCGGTTGTGCGCTTTTGCACCTCGAAGCGCGGGGCCGCATCTTGCCCTGCCAATGCACTTGAATCCCGAAAGCCGGGATTTGCTGTGCAGTCTATTGGACGCGTGTGTGGGGAGGATTTCGCCGCCACGCCATCTTCGTTTCGTTTGTTTCACACGAAGCGGATGCCTCAACAGACTCTCAACGCCGCTTTCGACCCGTCATAACCTGATTCGCTGACCGGTTCGGTGCTTCGATTTCTCCTCAGCGGAAATGATCACGCTCTACACGTTCAACATCTCGCACTTCTCCGAGAAGGCGCGCTGGACGCTCGATTACGAGCAGATCCCTTACAAGGAGAGGGTGCTGCTACCCGGCCCGCATCAACTGGTAACGCGCCGTATCGCTCGGCGCACCCAAGTGCCAGTGCTTGAACACGATGGTCATTACGTGCAGGGGTCGAGCGCGATCATTGACTACGTTGCTGATCGTCTCGGCGGCACGAAGCTGACTGCGATCGATCGGACGCAGCGAGCCAAGGCGCTCGAGCTCGAGAAGACGATCGACGAGGTTTTCGGCCGCGGTGTGCAACAAGTTCTATATTCAGCGTTCTTGAAGGACCGGCAGACTGTGGTTGATCTGTGGTCGTCTGGCGGCCCGTTCTGGGCACGCGGGTTCTATGCCGTCGCCTATCCGACCATCGCGTCAGCGGTGAAGCGCATGTACAAGACCGCCGATGCTGAGGGCGTGGCCAAGGCTAAGAATCGCTTCGTAACGACATTTGACGAGCTCGATGCGGTACTTGTAAAACAGCCCTACCTTGGTGGTGACGCACCGGATCGCTCGGACATCACGTTGGCTGCGCTGTTGGCGCCCGTCTGTCGCGTGCCGGAGCATCGAGTAAACTGGCCGGCAATGCCGGCGGAGCTTGCGGACCTCGAAGCGAGCCTCAGCGGTCGACCGACCTGGAATCACGCATTGCGAATGTACCGTGACCACCGCAAGCCGAATCATTCGCACGCGGGCCGCGCGTAACGAAGTGTTGAAGGGGACGGTCGAAGGCTCCCTAACGCCACCGCCACCTGGCGGCATTTTGGGCGCTCACAACAGCGGGCCGGAAAAATTCCCAGGATCTGTTATCTATATTGCCGCCGACCGGCGACCCACTGCTAATTGCGCATCGATGCTCCATGGACCTGGACCGGCAGCCCACAGGTAGAGGAATACAAAGCAGAACAGAACAGCGAGGTCGCCGCCGTTGAGAATCGGCAGCCAGCTCTTCGGCCAATGCACCATGAAGTACGCGACCGCCATATCACCCGATAGAACGAACGCGACCGGTCGGCTGAACAGCCCGATCAGTAGGAGCAAGCCTCCTCCGGCCTCCAGCATGCCTTGCACTCCGATCAGCGACATCAGCTGGAGGTTGTCGAACATCGCCTGATGCGGCATCTGGAACAGCTTTGCGGTACCGTGCATCACGAACAGCAACGCCGTGACGATACGCAGCACGCTTAGCACGCGTGGCGACCATACTTGGAAAAAGCTCTGCTGGCTAACCATGTTTTTGCGCCCCGTCGTTTGTGTGTTAAGCGGCTTCGGCATTTGCAATCATTTGCCGAGACGTTCTCGGTGCATTCGCATTCTATCCGTGAACGGCTGCGACTGGCCGACACCCCGACATCTTGTTGCCGGGAAAAGTCGGCTGTCGCGGCCCGGGCGCGAGTACCATCGAATTTGGCGGCACCTGTGCGAAACTAGGCGCGGGGGATAGCCGCATAACGTGTGCGCCAAGCTCCCGCATTGGCGACGAAGTTCTCGGGAGAATCCGAATGGAATCCGCGATCCGAATGATGCTCGCCACGGCGGCAATGACTGTCGCAGGAGTTGTCGTCGGGCAGAATTTCCCCAACCACCCCGTCACGTTGACCGTCGGCTTCGCCCCCGGTGGAGGCGCCGATACCGCGGCCCGGCTCATCGCGCAGAAGCTGGGCGAGAACGTCGGGCAACCGGTCGTCGTCGAGAACAAGGCGGGCGCCGGCGGCGACATCGCGGCGCAGCTCATCGCCACGGCGCCGCCCGATGGGTACACGATTCATCTCACGTCGGTCGGCCCGATGGCCGTCGCGCCTCATGTCATGAAGAACCTCCCCTACGATCCGAAGCGCGACATCGCGCCGATCACGATGGGCGTCGTGTTCCCGAACGTGCTCGTGGTGTATTCGGGCGTGCCGGCAAAGACACTCGCGGAATTCGTGGCGCTGGCCAAGCATAAGCCAGGCCAGCTCACCTACGGGTCGTCGGGAGTGGGCGGCGCGGGACATCTCGCCGGTGAGCTGTTCAAGGAGCGCGCCGGCATCGACGTGCTTCACGTCCCTTACAAAGGCGGTGGACCGGCGATGACCGACCTTCTCGGCGGACGTCTCGACATGTACGTGGGTGTGCCGTCCACGGTCGCGCCGCACGTCGATGCCGGCAAGGCGCGTGCGCTCGCGACGACTGGCGCCAAGCGCACGTCCACGATGCCCGACGTACCGACTGTTGCAGAGTCCGGCTACCCCGGCTTCGAGGCGACTAACTGGTACGCGTTCGTCGCGCCCGGCAAGACTCCCAAGGAGTTGCTCGATTTCTGGAACCGTGAACTCACGAAAGTCCTGAACGATCCACAGGTCGGGGCCGAGCTCGCCAAACTCGGTCTGGATCCCGCACCCGGCACCCGCGATGAGCTCGCGCAGTACATTGAGCGCGAGAGCCTGAAGTGGGGCAAGGTCGTGCGGGAGGCGAAGATCACAGGCGAGTGAGGATGCCGGAGGCTGGGAGATACGTGGCATGCGTTCACGCCAACCATTCTCGATCTACGCCAACTGCACCATTGCTTGCTCGGTCGTAGCGGCTTTCGGCGCCGCGCACGTCGCATCGGCGGCAGACCTCCGCTCGTTTCAAGCCACGGCAATAAAGGGGCCGCTGTGTGTAACCGACACCGCGGGCTACTTCTATGCCGAGGACGAGCTAGCTCCCGATCCGGCGACAGCATTGCCGGCGCTGCCGCACTTCTACCTTGTTGTTCGAAACTTGGGGCTGGACGCCGTGTCCGTGTCGCCCGCTTATGATTTTGGTCGGCTGCCGGCGGACTATGAAGAACCGACCCTCCGCAATGCTGCTCTTACGGGACTCACCGTCCCGGAGCCACGAGCGAGTTGGCAACGCTCTACCGGCGTCAACAGTACAGCCGACGATTCGTCAGCATTTCAGATGCACTGTTATGACGCAGGCTCCTTCATCAATAGCTGGACGTTTCCTTACACTAGCGTTCCGGGAAGCGGAGCCCACTCCATATACGGCTACGATTTTCACGATCCTCCGCCACCACCCGCATTCGACGGCAACCCGGCGACAGATCTGGTCCTCCAAGTAAATCTGGAAGTGCCATGGGTTGCGCTATGGCCCAGTCCGACTACGGGAGAGCAACCCATTGGACAGGTCAGCCTATTTGCATATTTTCGTGATCGAAGCACAGGCAAGCTATTCGCGGTCCTCATGCTTCTATTCGACAATCGATTGGGGATCGATGGAACCTATGTACCTTATGTCTCCGACGATCTGCGTACGCCTTTTGTAAGCATGCCGCTGAACGCGCGCGCGGGATATGCCACGCTTTCGCCGGCCTCGGCGTCGGCTACCGGAATCCCATGGACGGGACTCCGGTTCTTCCGAGGCCACATCGGCCAGGACAACTTTCGAAGCATGCTCCGCGACATCAATGCGTATTGTGTTGGCCACCGGGATGCGCCATTCTGCGACGCCGCGCTTTCGAGTGCGAATGCATTCACCGAGGACGTCACGAATTACGACATCACATCATTTGGTGTCCTGCATGAAGTGGCCCGAGCGCCGGACAGCAACATCAGCATGGGCGTCCACCTCTACGATTTGGGCGTGTGGAATTTCCGCTAGAGCGTACCGAGGAGCACGAATATCTTGCCGATATAGCTGAACTCCTCGGGCCGGCACGCTCGAGGAATACATCTAGCCAATGGGATACCATCAAGATCCACAACATGGAGCCTGGCGGCGCGTTGGCGGCCACCGCGTTGCGCGTGGCGCCAGCGGCGGAGGTGCGCCGGCGGGTACGTAGGGCCGCGTAAGACAAGGCTCCTGGCCGACGAGGCTCGACCGGCGATCACTCAAGCCCGCGATCCGCGCTTATCAGCAGGTGAGTCAACATACAAAAAATATATGATTGTTCTGTCGAGTCCGCAACTCCTTGATCGACTAGTAAGTAGAGTGGGCCTAGCCGGTCGAAACCGATCGGATGCCCGCTTACAACCCGAAACCTGATGGAGATCTAGCGATGCGATTCATGATGATAGTCAAGCACGCCGAGAAGCAGGGCCCACCGCCGAAGGAGCTGATGGATGCCATTGCAAAGCTCGCCGAACAGGAGGTCAAAGCCGGCACGATGCTGGGGAGCGGCGGCCTCGGGCCAACTGCGCAAGGCGCCCGCGTCCGGCTGTCCGGAGGGAAGGTCACCGTGACTGACGGGCCGTTCACCGAGACCAAGGAGGTCGTCGGCGGCTACGCACAGTTCGAGTTGAAGTCGAAGGAAGAGGCGGTGAGGTCGGCCGTTAGCTTCATGGAACTTCACAAGAAACACTGGCCGGGCTGGGAGGGCGAGACCGAGGTTCGCCAGATGTTCGGCCCGGAAGACTTCGGCCCGGAAGGTTGCGCTCCCAAGGCATAGGTGCGGGCACGAGCGGGGCTGGACAATCGGCTGATCCGCCGTGCAGAGCTATGTGCAAGGAGATGGAAGGGTCCACCGCAAACAGCGGCTCGCTGGATGCTCAGTTTTTACTAGCGTGCGGTGGTGTGACTCGTGTCGGCCGGATATTTGGACAATGCGCCCTTCGCCCCGCGCGCTGGCGGCCCGAGTCCGGGCGGCGAAGCGCTGGTACGTCTACCTCATCCTCTGTCGCAACGGCGCGATCTACACCGGCATCGCCCGCAATGTGGCCCTACGTTATGCACTGCACGTTGACGGCACCGAGGCGCGGTCCACCCCGCGCCAATCGGCCGCGCCGGCTACTGGGCAGTTTCGCGTGCATCGACCAGTCGGAAGCGAGTCGGATGGAAGCGGCGATCAAGAAGCTAAGCGCCGGCAGCAAGCGGAAGCTGGTCGGCGGGCGCGGTGCGGCGGCGCGGAAGCAACTTGGGGCTTGCAGCGATGCGGGCCGCCCTTTCAATTTCCGCGCTGTGACGCGAAAGAAGGTAACGCGACATTTACCGAAACGCTGACGTCGATCATCGATCTGACGCTCCGCTCGCGGCGCCCGCGTCGCCGGGCGGCGGCTTGGGTTTCGCCTCGAAGCTCGCGAGCGCTTCATCGCGAATGATCGGCTGAAACGTGTATCCAGGACGCAGCAGCCCGCGCTCCTTCTGCAGGAACGCGAGGACGGTCGCGGCCGAATGCACCCAGTTGCGGGCGCCCGACTCGGCGAACCCGGGCCCGCCAGTTGCGCCGCGACTTCCGAGCGGATGATCCTTCGAATCCTTGCCCATCCAGAAGCCGAGCACGATGCCTTTTTCCGGATGCTCGGGCGGCCCGGGAACGAACAATAGCAGCCACACGTCTGATGTCTTCCCATCCGCGTTGGTCGCCGTGCCCGTCTTGCCGGCGATCTCGCCCGCTTGGTCGAGCGGAAACGCGAGCGTCCGCTGCTTCCTCTCGTCGGGCTTCAGCTTCCAGATCGCGTCGCCCAAGCGGATCCATTCCCGGAATCACGCCGGTCCGCAGCGCGGACGCGGTGCCGGTCGGGCCGATGTCGAGCGGACTCTTCAAGAGCTCGATCATCGCCGCCGACACGGCGGGATGCAGAAGCCGCTCCTGCGCACGAGCGTGTTCTCGCCCTTGATGTCGCAGTCTTTCGCGCGCCCGTCGTCGTCCGTGTAGAGGAGCGACTTGCCGTCACGGCAGACGTCGTTCGCGAAGCGCGGCGTCACGCGAAATCCGCCGTTCAGGAAGGCCGCGGTGGAGGCCATCGACAGCGGATTCACTTCGGAGGCGCCGATGGCCGTGGTCGGATAGGGCTGCAGCAGGTGCTTCGGGTCCTTCGGCAGCCCGAGGCGATAGGCGAGATCGATCACGTTCTTGATTCCCGGCGTGCGCCCCGGCGCGCATCGCCGCCGTGTTGCGCGACTCGCCCAGCGCGATCCGGCAGCTGATGTCGCCGCGGTACTCCGGCTCCGAACGCGAGTGGAAGTTCTCGATCTTCTTCGTTCCGCGTCCGCGACCGAGCGAGACGAAGACCGGCGCGTCGAGCACGGTGCAGCGCTCGAGGACCTTGGCGGCGATCGCTTCGACGACTCTCGGTCGCGGCTCGGCGGCGAGCACCTCCTTGGTGAGGCGCTCGACCAGGCCTCCGTACGTGAAGATCTTGAACGTCGACCCCGGCTGCCGCCAGCCGGTCGCGATGACGTCGTACTTCAGTTGCTTGAAATCGACGTTGCCGACCTCGGCGAGCACGTCGCCGGTGAAATCGACCGCGAACGCTCCGGCGCGCAGCTGATTGTTGTCCGTGTCGTCCGGATGGCGGGCGAGATACGTCGCGAGCGTCAGGTCGACCGCTTTGGCGAGCACGTCCTGCAGCGCGTCGTCGCGCGTGATCGAGATCGTGAGCCCGCCCTTGTTGATCGGGAAGCGATCCTTGTAGAGGATGCGCACGCGCTCGAGAAAGTGGTCGTTGCGTGCCGCAGCCGATGCCCCGCGGCAGCACCTCCTTGCGCAGCGACTTCTCGACCAGGTTCGCCGCCCGCGCGTACTCGACGTCGTCGATCACGCCCTGGTCCAGCATCAGGTCGAGCACGCGGATCGTGCCGCGCGCCGCTCGGCCCAGTTCGCATCGCGGATCTGTTCGCGGCGTGCTGAGCAGCGGGTCGGTCGCGAACGAGCGATCGGGCAGCGCCGGCTTGTTGATGAGCGCCACGATGAACGCCACCTGCGGAAGCGTCAGCTCCTTCGCGGGCTTGCCGAAGTAGGCGCGGCTGGCCGCTTCGATGCCGTATTGCCCGCGGCCGAAGTACGGCATGTTCACGTATTTGACCAGCAGCTCCTGCCGCGAGAACTCGCGCTCGATCCGCAGCGCCATGACGATGTCGCCGATCTTTTCCGATCTCGGTCGACGCGCGGCCGGTGCCGCCGCGCAGATGCTTGGCGATCTGCATGGTGAGCGTCGATGCGCCGGAGCGGCTCTCCTGGAGCAGGTGCTTGGCCAGCGCGCGCACGATCGCGCGCCTTGTCGACGCCCTCGTGCGTGAAGAAGTTCTTGTCTTCGGAGGCGAGAATGGCGCTCACGAACAGCGGCGGGATGTCGGCGACATCGTCGATCAGGATGCGGTGCTCGGGCGAGGAAATGCAGGCAACGGTCTTGAGATCCTCGGTGACGAGCGTCGATTGCTGGGCGAAGTAGGCGCGATCGTGCAGCCGCGCGATCGTGCTCCGGTCGATGCCCAGGTGGGCGTCGATCTCGTCGGCGTAGCGGGAATCGATCGTCTCGACGATCGACTTCGAACTCGACGTAGCCGAGGACGAGCAAGCGCGACGATCACGCCCACGGCGACGAAGACGCGCCGGATGATCCTGCCGAAGAAGCGCACGACCGCCCACGGCAGCGTCAGCGCTACGTGCTCGAGCTTCTTCTTGACGTTTTCTTCCATGATGCGTCTATTCAGGCCGACCTGACGGGCACTTAAGCGCGCCGCTATCCTAGCCTAGTCGTGTGGCAGGCAAATTTCCGTACTGAACCGCTGATTATCCCGCCACTCGCTCTTTCTGTCTGTGACAGCTATGGCGCGGCACGTGGCGCGAAGCATCGCCACCCAGGCGCAGCGCTAGGCAGCCGCGGCGCGCGTCGGTGTGTTGTGCAACTTGTTCTTCCGGCTCAACTCAACGGCATTGTGCCAGCCCGGTTCGGGGAGATCATGATGGCTGAGACGGCGGCCGATCTCATTGACTGCCAACGGTGCTCTTGCCGGACCTCTTCCCGCGTAGCGCCCGAGACTGGCAAATCGGACGTCAGCCGACGCTTCTCGTGTCGGATGAATGCGACGCGATCGGCGAGAACGCTGTACCGTGCTCTTCCAGTTGCGCAGCCACCCGGAGCAAAAGATCTTCGCGGTTGGGTGCGGCGAACAACTGAATCCCCATTGGAAGCTTGCCATTCCGCATGATCGGGACGGCGAGCGCCGGACAGTCGGTGCCAGCGAGCGGTTGCGTGAACCAGCCGAGCGTCGGTCCGGTCGGAAGTTCCTCGCCATCGATATTGATCGTGCGTGTCCCGATCGGCGGTGCCACGCACGGGACCGCGGGGAGCAGCAGAACATCGAGGTGCTCGAAGAGCTGCATGACCTCCGCCCTGTGCCAGCGGCGAAACCGCTGGGCGTGTAGATACCACTGCGCAGGCAGCAACGCATGCGCGAGGAAGCGATCGCGCGTCAGGGGATCGAAGGAATATCGCCAGCGGCGGCAAAGGGTGTATGCTTTGTGGCATACAAACAACACACGCCTGCGCTGTCGCCATCGATTCGATTTCGCATCGATGCGTCTGGGGCGAAATCTGCGAGGAGGATACGATGAAGCGGCTCGCTCTATTCGTTGCATCTGCAGCTTTCCTGGTAGCAAGTCTTGTCGCGGCGGCGGCGCCGCTTGCGATCACCACCCTGTCGACTCGTGCCGACTCCGTCACCGGCGGTGATGTGCTCGTCAGAATCGACTACCCTGCCGGACAGCGCCTGCCGCTGGTCGTGTCATTGAACGGCAACGATGCGACCGGGCAATTCCGAGCGGGGACGGCGCCGAACACGTGGATGGGCCTCGTGTCCGGATTGAGCGTCGGTGACAACACACTGCGTGTCAGGACGAAGGCCCCCGCCGGGGACGTGAGCCTGCACATCACGAATCATCCCATCACGGGTCCGCTGTTTTCCGGCCCGCACGAGCAGCCGTTCTTCTGCATGACGCAAAACTTCCTCGTCCCCGGCTCGACCACGCAGCGGCTCGGCCCTGCGTTGGATGCGGACTGCTCGACGACGACGCGGGTCGACTACGTATATCGCTCCACGGCGAACACCTTCAAGCAACTGCCGAGCGGAACCGGCTATCCATCGGATCTGAAGCAAACCACGACAAGCCTCGGCAAGACGGTACCTTATATCGTGCGCGTCGAGACGGGAACGATCAATCGAGCGATCTACCAGACGGCGATTCTGCACGATCCGCTCACCGAGCCCACGCCGAGCTGGCAGGTGCCGCCGTTCGCCTGGAATCAACGTCTCGTCTACACGCTGGGCGGCGGATGTGTTGGCGGCTGGTACATCCAGGGTTCGAGCATCGGCAACGGCGGCATTCTCGAGGACCTCATGCTCCGTCAGGGATATGCGGTCGCATCATCGACCTTGAATGTCTTCGGTAACAATTGCCAGGAAGTGCTCGCCGCGGAATCGCTCATGATGGTGAAGGAGCGCTTCATCGAGAATTACGGTCCACCTGCATTCACGATCGGATTCGGCTGCTCTGGAGGCTCCGAACAAGCGCACCCGATCAGCGACGATTACCCTGGTCTCCTGGATGGCATCGTCGTCGGCTGCAGTTTCCCCGAGCTCACTGCCGGCATCACGTTCCCGATTACCGACGCGGACCTCTTCCTGCACTATATCAACACCCAGACGTCGCTGACGTGGACGCCGGCGCAGATCATTGCGGCGACGGGTTTCCCGACGACGACCACGCTCAACACGATCGGCCCCGGCAATGCGGTGCGCACGAAGGCCCAGGGCGGCAGCTGCAATGCCGCGATCCCGACGGCCATGCGCTTCGATCAGGTCAACAATCCAACGGGCGTCCGCTGCGATATCTATGATCACATGGTCAATATCTTCGGGCGTGATCCGGCGACCGGCTATGCGCGACGGACACTCGACAACGTAGGTATCCAGTATGGTCTGGGCGCGCTCAATTCCGGCGCGATCAGCAAGGCGCAGTTCATCGAGTTGAACGAGAAGATCGGCGGCTACGACAACAACGGCAATTTCGTGACGAGCCGTTCGGTCGGCGATCTGACCGCAATCCAAATCGCCTATCAGACCGGGCGCGTCACCTACACCGGTCTGGGCATGGCGATGACGCCGATCATCGACTATCGTGGGTACGTCGATCAGCCTGAGAACGGCAACGAGGTGCACTCGCGCTTCCACTCTTTCTCGCTGCGCGCGCGCCTGCTCGCGGTGAACGGCAATTTCGACAACCAGGTCATGTTGATCGAAGACGGCGTCTCGCCGGGATCGAATGGGCTTTTCAGCGACACCAGCCCGGTGCTGACTCACGCGTTGACGCAGATGGACCAATGGGTCACAAGCCTCCTCGCCGACACTTCGAACGCTTCGATTCACGACAAGATCGTCAACGCGAAGCCCATCGACCTCGTCGACGCTTGCTTCACCGGCAACGGCACGAACAAGATCGTCGAACCTCAGGTGTACTCGGGCAACACGACGTGCAATTCGCTGTACCCGGCGTTTTCGACACCGCGCATGGTTGCGGGCGAGCCTCTGGCGAACAACGTCCTCAAGTGCCAGCTTAAGGCGATCACGGCCAGCGACTATACGGTGACTTTCACGCCTTCCGAGATGGCACAGCTCGCATCGATCTTCCCGAACGGTGTGTGCGACTACACGAAGCCCGGTGTGGAACAGGCGCCGCCAGCAGGTACATGGGCGTCTTTCGACTAGGGCCTGTAGGTACGGTACGGCGCGATGGTCGCGAGCCGTACCGGATGGACGTCTGATTGTGACCGGGATAGAGCGGGTTCGAGAGCGGGTTCGAGATTGGCAGGCGCTGCAAGTTATTGATATAATGAGTGCCTAAACGGCTAAAATTCGCCTCAAAAAACCGAAGGGCACAGGTTAAAGATCCTGTTCCCGCGGCCAGCAACCAAGGGCTTGCAGCGATGCAGGCCCTTTTAATTTCCAGGCTGTGACGTACATGATTCGAACACAATGGTTCGCACCGATCGCCGTTGTCCTCCTCATGCTGGCAGGGTGCGCCACGCGCCCGATCAATCCGCCGACGGCCCAATACGACCCCGACAAGGCGTACCGGATCGAACGGCAATCCGAGAATGCCGAGGACGATGCGACGCTGGTTATCCTCGCCTTCTCCGGTGGAGGCACCCGCGCGGCCGCGTTTTCCTACGGCGTCCTGGAAACTTTGCGCGACATGCAGGTGACCACGAAGAGCGGCCGTAACCTTCGCGTCCTCGACACGGTCGATGTGATCACGGGGATTTCCGGCGGTAGCTTTACTGCACTGGCGTTCGGCCTCTACGGCGATAAGCTCTTCGACATTTACGAAACGAGCTTCCTCAAGCGCAACGTGCAGGGCGAGCTAATGAAGCGCGCACTCAATCCCTTCAGCTGGCCCTCGCTCGCGTCCGACGGCTGGGGTCGTTCCGAGCTCGCCGCCAACATTTACGACGAGATCCTGTTCAACGGCGCGACGTTCAAGGACCTCAGACGGGACGGACCACGGATTCTCGTGAGCGCGACGGATCTCTCGGACGGGACGCGGCTCATCTTCAATCCCGAGAATTTCGATGTGCTGTGCACCGACCTGTCGAGTGTTCGCCTGGCGCGCGCTGCTGCGGCGTCCTCGGCCGTCCCAGTGGTCCTGTCATCGATCACGATCGACAACTATGGCGGCACCTGCGGATACCGACCGCCGCCCTGGGCGAAGTTGTTCCTTGACAATCCGGAGCCGCCACGGCCGGCCGCACGCACGGTGAAGCGGCTGCAGGAACTCGAGGCGTATGCCGACCGTACGAATCGCCCGTATCTTCATCTCGTCGACGGTGGCGTCTCGGACAACGTCGGCATGCGCGGCGTGCTCGATGTGTTGTCGACGTTCGAAGCGCTGCATGCGGCGGGGGAAAATACGCCTTACGATCACGTGCGCAATATCTTCATCTTCGTCGTCAATTCACTGGCAACGCCACCCAACGACTGGGACCGCCACGAGAATCCGCCGGCCCTTTTCGACGTACTGCTTAAGGCGACTGGGACACCGATCGATCGATATTCGTACGATACGGTGGAGACGTTGCGGGATATCCAGGCGCGTTGGGCGTCCTTGCGTGAAGTCCGCGACGCAATCAAGCCCTATCCGGCGCTCGCCGATAAGCTCCAGACCGTCATGCGTGCCCCCGACATCACCATCCGCGTCGTCGAAGTGTCTTTCGGCGTGCTTCCGGACAACTCGGAGCGCGACTACCTCAACACACTTCCCACGTCGTTCGTTCTCGACGATGAAGCGGTGGACCGCCTGCGCGTGGCGGCCAAGAACGCGATACTTGCGTCCCCGGAGATAAAGCGGCTCATCAACAACAATGCGCTACGAATGGTCGGCCCAGGGCCGCGCGTCGGCGCAACAACGTCCCCCGTGTCCGACCAGGCCCAGTAGGCGCGGCGAGCAAGCGACCCGAAGGTCACACGGAGCAACGAGTGCACAGATTCGGGTCGGCTATGCGACTGAACCAGCCCGGCGGCGTCGTGCCATCAGACTGTCGTATGGAATGGCGTAGGTGGCAGCAACCTTCCGTCCAGCGCCACTTGAAACCGGCTTGGCGTCGAGATTGAGCGCAGCCGTCAGCGCGGCGGCATCGAAGTGTGACGCGCCAGGATTGTCCCTAGCGTCGACCATGCGCCTGACCTGTTCGCCAGCGTGTGCCGTGGGTTGCTCTGTTTCAACGGTGTAGTGCTGCGACGTCGTGTAGAGAGGTGAAGTCATGGCTGCTCTCGAAAGACTCAATGGGACAGCCAGTTTGATGGTCGCTCTTTTCAGTGGTGTGACGCACAGGCTTCGGAAAATCGATCGACACGCGCGCATGCTTCGCCGACGCCCCAATGCCAGCTCGGGCAAGAACCACGCAGCTCGATTCGAGAATTGCCGTTCGCAATAGCTGCCTGAGGCCGCGTCGCCAGAGGCAAGGACTATTCTCGAAGCAGACGTCGTGCATCAAGCGGTGACGGCTTCCGCCTGAGCGCACTTGATGTCCCTTGTGTCTGCGAACTCGCGTGCCGGCGGTGATACGAAACGCCGATCCGAACCCCCGCGATGCAGCCGGCAACGAAGGCGATGAACAGTACCCAGGTCGAGACCATCACGTCGAAAACTCCAATTGGCCAGCCGTAACGGTAACGAATGCCTGTGACTGTTTGACGACGGCTGCCTGAACCCCGTCCCGCTCCTACTCTTCGGGCTATTGGTTATGGCTTGCGCACGTGCACGACGCCGGTCATGAACGGATGCACCGTGCAGATGTAACTGAAGTCGCCCTCGCTGGCAAAGGTGTGCTCGTATTTGTCGTCGGTATCCAGACCTTTGGACGCAAAACTCCTGTCGTTGCTGGTCACGGTATGCGGCGTTTGATCGTGATTCGTCCAGACGATCTTGCGTGCCCGGCGTGATCGTGATTTCCTTCGGCCCGTACGCGAACTGTGCGATATTGACATCGACGGTCGCAGGTGAAGGCGCCGCCGCGGATACTTCAGGGATGACGAAGGCTGCACACGAGGCCAGCGCGAGAACGGCGCAGGCCCGAAGCGGACGGGCGATGGCTGCGAGAAAGCGTTGCTCATGGCACTCTCCTTGCATGTAATGACAGATTTCGCAGACGTTGGGATCGGACGGCGGCTCCAGATACGTCGGCGCTTACGCGGTCGACGGGCCTGCACGTCCTGATGGCCGAAGCGGTTTTACGGGCTGATCGCAGGCAACTCAGCTAACGAGCGGCGTGTCGATCAGCGCGAGTTCATGTCGTCCGCGCACGACGCTGAGCTGGCGCGTGCCAAGCAGCTTGCCGAGTTCGCCGGCGGGCACGGTTACCGGACCGGGCTCGCCGATGCCGGCCTGTCCAGGTGTGGGCAGCGGGTAGGCGAGCGACATCGCGGTGTGCAGCGCGACGTTGCCTTCGACCTTCTGCAGCACCTGATGGATATGTCCGTTCAGCACGGTGACCGATCCGAACGGACGCAACAGCGCGATCGCCTGCGCGGAATCGGCGGTGCCCCAGCCCCACGGCTCCCAGATCGTCCACATCGGAATGTGCGCGAGCACCACGATCGGTGTCGAATGCGAGACGCGCGCAAGATCGCTTTTCATCCAGGCGAGTTGTTCGTCGCCGAGCGCCGCCAGCGTGCCCATCTTGAAGTTGAGCACGTTGTTCAGGGCGATGAAATGCACGCCGCCCTGATCGAAGCTGTACCAGGCCTTGCCGTTGCCGTCGTGGTCGAAGAACTTGAGGTAGCCGGTCACGCCTTCATCGATCGTGTCGTGTTCGCCCGGAATCGTGTGCACTCGATCGACATGGATTTCTTGCAGCAGACTCGCGCGCCTGGCCGAATTCCTCGGGTTTCGACAGGTGACTCACGTCGCCGGTGTGCACGACGAAGGCAGGCACTTGTGGCAGCGCGTGGATGTCGGCGATCGCGCGGCGCAGGCTGCCGACGACGTCGGGGTTGGCTTCCTTGCGAAAGCCGATGTGCGTATCGCTGATCTGCACAAAGGTCAGCGCATTCGCTCGCGGCCCGTGTGGGTGTGTCCCCGTATGTCGCGCCGAGCGCGCGCGGCACGCCGCCACTAACCGTCCAGACAACGGCGGCGCCGGTCCAGGCGGCAAGGCAGCTCAGTGCTTTGCGGCGGGCGGGGTTGTGGCCGGGGCTGGCGGGATCGTTTGCACTCATTTGAGACTCCTTGTGGTGATGGCGAGAATGCCCGTACGTGTCTATATCGACAGGAGCGAGGATTTATTCCGCTTTTGTTGCTCGCTCGACGCATGATTGAGTCGACAGTGCGGGCCCGCTGTTGCCGAAAGGCCACGCGGACAGGCGCGACGCGAATGATTCGACGCGGGCCATGACTGGCTGTTCGCAATGCAGGCCGTGCTCTTCCTCAGCATCTGACTATCCAGCCCGATTGTGGACGAGTAGACTGTGGTCCGCCTCGCGCACTCGGCGAAACCATGGTGGACTGGCCATCCACACGATTTCGATTTCGCGCGTGCACGCCTGAAGGTCTCCGTCGATCGCCCGACAACGTGTGTTGAAGTGAAAGTCTCCTGGGAGGGAGGAATATGAAGAAGTGCTGTCTGTCTGGGTCGGTATTGGTTGTTTTTATCGCCGTTTCGTCGTTGCTCCCTGCCGCGGCCCAGCAGCTTACGGGCGTTCCAGGTTCGCCTGACGCGACGATGACCCTCGACGGCAAGCAGCTTCCTCCAGCGCCGCCGAAGTTCGGCGGTGTCATCAAGGAGGAGGCCAAGGATTCGAAGGCGTGGTGGCCGCCACGCATCGTGCCGCCCAAGGGCGCGCCGAACGTGCTGCTGATCATGACCGATGATCAAGGCTACGGGGTGTCGGGCACTTTCGGCGGCGTCATCCCGACCCCGGCGATGGACCGCATCGCGAAGGCGGGATTGCGCTACACGCAGTTTCACTCCACGGCACTTTGTTCGCCGACGCGCGCGGCGCTGATCACCGGTCGTAACCACCATTCGGTGGGATTTGGTGTCATCGGCGAATTGTCCACCGGCTTTCCGGGCTACGACTCCATCATCGGTCCGGAGAACGCCACCGTCGGCGAAATTCTGAAAGAGAACGGATTTGCGACCTCGTGGTTCGGCAAGAATCACAATACACCCGGGTTTCAATACAGTCTCGCCGGTCCTTTCGATCAGTGGCCCAGCGGAATGGGCTTCGACTATTTCTATGGATTCATGGGGGGCGAGACCGACCAATGGACGCCTTATCTGTTCCGTGACCACACTCAGGTGTTTCCGTGGATCGGCAAGCCGGGCTACAACCTCACCACCGATCTCGCGGACGAAGCGATCAAGTACATGAGCGGCCTGAACGCCGCGGCACCCGACAAGCCGTTCTTCGTCTATTACGTGCCAGGTGGCACCCACTCGCCGCACCAGCCGACCAAGGAATGGATCGACAAGTTCAAGGGCAAGTTCGACATGGGCTACGAGAAGTTGCGCGAGCAGATCTTCGCCAACCAGAAGCGGCTCGGTGTGATCCCGGCGGACACTCAGCTCACGCCGTGGCCGGACGGGCAGGCCGAGTATGGCGGGGCAAAGCTGCCGAGGTGGGATTCGCTTTCATTGGTGCAGAAGAAACTCTATGCGCGCCAGGCGGAAGTCTTTGCCGCCTACGCAGCCTATACCGACCATGAGATCGGCCGTGTCATCCAGGCGGTCGAGGACATGGGCAAGCTCGACAACACGCTGATCATCTACATCAGCGGCGACAATGGCACCAGCGCCGAAGGCACCCTAGAAGGGACGCCGAATCAGATGACCGCCTACAACGGCATCTTGACCCTGCCCGAGGTCGAGCAGATGTTGTATTACGAATCCTGGGGTTCGGACAAGACCTACCCTCATATGGCGGTGCAATGGTCGTGGGCGTTCGATACGCCGTTCAAGTGGACCAAGCAGGTGGCGTCGCATTTCGGTGGCACCCGACAGGGGATGGTGATCTCATGGCCTGGCGCGCATCAAGGATGTCGGGGGCATTCGCCACCAGTTCCACCACATGATCGACATCGTGCCGACGATCCTCGAAGCCACGGGAATCCAGGCTCCGACGACGGTCAACGGCATTGCGCAAAAGCCCATCGAGGGCGTGAGCATGGCGTACACGTTCGACAAGGCGAATGCCAACGCATCGTCGAAGCGCGATACGCAGTATTTCGAGATGGTCGGCAACCGCGGGATCTACCACGACGGCTGGATGGCATCGACGACACCGCCTGCGCCGTCCTGGCTATTGGGAACCGGCAAGCTGACTCCGATGGACGAATACAAGTGGGAACTCTACAACGTCGCCGAAGACTTCTCGCAGTACAACGATCTCGCCGCGAAAATGCCGGACAAGCTCAAGGAGATGCAGGCGCTGTTCCTGACGGAGGCGACGAAATACAACGTTCTTCCGCTGGATAACTCGGGTTTCGTGCGCCTGCTCACGCCGCGTCCGAGCGCGGTCGCCGGGCGAACGGTGTTCACGTACAGCGGCGAGAATGCGGGCATCCCCGTCGGCAACGCTCCGAGCATCTTGGACAGGGACTACACCATCACGGCCGAGGTGACGATCCCGAAAGCCGGTGCGGAGGGAATGATCGTGACGATGGGCGGGCGCTTCGGCGGCTACGGGCTCTACCTGCTCAAAGGCAAGCCGGTCTTCGTCTACAACCTTCTCAATCTGAAGCGCTACCGCTGGGAGGGCGGCGTCGGAGGGGCCGACTGGCTGGGCAGTTCGCTCAAACCCGGCAAGCACACGATCGCGTTCGATTTCAAGTACGACGGACCCGGCCCGGGCAAGGGCGGCACGGGCGTGCTCTCGGTCGATGGCAAGGAATTGTCTCGCCAGAAGATCGACCACACGATTCCGCTGCTCATGTCCATCGACGAAACCTTCGACGTCGGAATCGATACGCGCACACCGGTCGACGACAGCTACAAGCTGCCGTTCCGCTTCAACGGTAAGATCGACAAGCTGACTTTCAACCTCGGGCGGGAGCAGTTGACTGCCGAGGAACGCGGGGAGATGCAGAAGGCCCTCGCGAGGGCCCGAGACTAGAAGCATTCATCGGCTTGCTGGAGGCCGTAACGCCTCGACGACCAGCATCAAGGCTGGCGAGGCGTGTCGACTGGCATAGTAGGCGTGGTAGCCGGCAAACGTTATCGCCCATTCGTCGAGTACCGACATCAGCCGACCTACCGCAATGTGTTCCTGAACGGCGTCGAGGGGCACCCATGCCAGCCCGTGTCCGGACAGCGCCGCGGCGACGATCAGTTCGCTTGAGTTGAAGATAAGCCGACCCGTTACGTGGGCATTGACGGTTTTTCGGCGGCGCGTGAACTCCCATTTCAGGAGACCGCCGTGCGACGCCAAACGTAACCCGATGCAGTCGTGCAGGGTGAGATCCTGCGGGCTAGACGGTCGAGGGTGACGCGAGAAGTAGTCGGGGCTGCCCACCACGGCCATGCGCATGTCAGGCGCGATGCGCACGGCGATCATGTCCTTGGCCACGTCGCCACCCAGACGCACGCCGATGTCGAAGCGCTCGGCAACGATGTCGGTGAAGCGGTTGTCGCCGCTGACCTCCACCTTGATGTCGGGGTACAGCGGGAGCCACGGCTCAAGCCTCGGCCAGATCAGGGTTCGCACCGAGTGTTCGGTCGCCGTGATGCGGACCGTGCCGGCTGGCTTGCCGCGCATCTCGCCGAGAACGGCGAGTTCTGCTTCGATGTCCTCGAGGCGAGGCCCTACGGTTTGGTACAAGCGTTCGCCCGCCTCCGTGGGAGCGACGCTGCGCGTGGTCCGATTGAGCAGCTTCAGGTCGAGCCGGCGCTCCAGCACACGGACGGTCTGGCTGAGCGCGGACTGCGTCACTCCAAGCTGAGCCGCTGCGCGCGTGAAACTGCCTGCGCGTACGACGGCCGCGAAGCCGGCGAGGTCATCGAAGCGTGCCATTGATTAGCCTACCTTCTAGGTGCATGTCGATTTAACAGTCTAGTCATTCTACGGAGGTCTGTCTAAAGTTCTTGTCATCGGTTATCGACAAGGACACACCTTATGAAGACACGTCAATTGGGCCGCAGCGGCCTGACCGTTTCGGCACTCGGCCTCGGCTGCATGGGCCTGAGCTATGGCTATGGGCCGGCGACCGACACCGCAGACGCGGTCAAGCTCATCCGCGCCGCCTTTGAACGCGGGATCACGTTTTTCGACACAGCGGAGGCGTATGGCCCGTTCGTCAACGAACGGGTCGTCGGGGAAGCGTTGCAACCCATGCGCGACCAGGTCGTGATCGCAACCAAGTTCGGCTTTCGCGACGGAGACAGCAGCAAGGACCTCGACAGCCGCCCCGAACGCATCCGGCAGGTTGCCGACGAGGCGCTTCAGCGCCTGCGTACCGATCGCATTGATCTTTTCTATCAGCATCGCGTCGACCCGCAGGTTCCGATGGAAGACGTGGCAGGAACCGTGAAGGACCTCATCCGCAAGGGCAAGGTGAAGCACTTCGGTCTATCCGAAGCCGGTGTCGTCAGCATCCGCCGTGCGCACGCGGTTCAGCCGGTCACCGCCCTGCAGAGCGAGTATTCATTGTGGTGGCGCGAGCCGGAGAAAGAGATCCTTCCGGTGCTGGACGAATTGGGCATCGGCTTCGTCCCATTCAGCCCGCTTGGAAAGGGTTTTCTGACCGGAGCGATCGACGAGCAGACATCGTTCGGCGCGACAGACTTCCGCAACACGGTGCCTCGTTTTGCGCCGGAGGCGCGCCAGGCGAACCGCGCTCTGGTCGACGTACTGGCGGGGATTGCTGCGCGCAATCAGGTCACCCCCGCCCAGCTTGCGCTTGCCTGGTTACTCGCTCAACAGCCGTGGATCGTTCCGATCCCTGGCACAACCAAGCTACACCGTCTCGAAGAAAACACCGGTGCCGCGTCCGTTGTGTTGTCGCCGGAGGACCTGAAAGAGATTGAGGCGACCGTCTTGAGTGTCCCGGTCCAGGGTGCTCGCTACTCGGCGGATCGACAAAAGCTTGTCGGCCGATGAGCGCCGCCAGCGAAAACTCTCCTCGTTCGCGCTGTCCTTACCGGAATCTCGCGGCTCAATTGGATTGGAGAACGTCACATCACGGAAAAGGAAAGAACCATGACTAACGTCGTCGTTGTTGTCGGAGCCGGATCAATCGGTCAGGCGATTGCTCGCCGTATCAGTGCAGGCAAGCATGTGCTGCTCGCTGACTTGAAGCGGGAAAATGCCGACGCAGCGGCGAAGGTGCTTCACGACGCTGGTTTCGAGATGACTACCGCGGTCGTAGACGTCTCCTCACGCGGCTCGGTCCACTCACTTGTCGAAACTGCCACCGCGCTCGGCAACGTCACCGGCTTGATCCACGCCGCTGGTGTGTCCCCTTCACAGGCATCACCGGCCACGATCCTCAAAGTTGACTTGTATGGCACCGCGCTTGTTCTGGAAGAGTTCGGTAACGTCGTAGCGGAAGGCGGCGCCGGCGTCGTCATCGCGTCACAGTCCGGACACCGGTTACCGGCGCTGACCCCCGAGCAAAACGCGGCTCTAGCGACAACTCCGACTGAAGAGTTGCTCGCACTACCGATGCTTCAGCTCGATCGGGTGAAAGACTCCCTTCACGCCTACCAGATTTCCAAGCGTGGAAATTCTCTGCGAGTCATGGCAGAGGCGGTACGCTGGGGCAAGCGCGGCGCTCGGGTGAATACGATCAGCCCCGGTATTATCTTTACGCCGCTCGCGAGAGATGAATTGACGGGTCCTCGCGGCGAAGGATACCGGCGCATGATCGAAGTCTCGCCAGCCAAACGCGGCGGTACCCCGGACGAAGTCGGAACCGTCGGCGCGCTGCTTTTGGGCCCGGATGGTGGCTTCATCACCGGCAGCGACTTTCTCATGGACGGCGGCGTCACCGCTGCCTATTGGTACGGCGACCTCGCTCCGAAGTGACCGGCGAGCCGGGTGCCCGCCCGGCGCATAGGCCCAGCGCTCGACCAGTGCAATTCAGGAACCCCCAACCTCCACAGAGGAGACTTCTCATGCAACTTAAACGCGCTGGCTCCCAGCCATCCCAGCGAGGACCCGCGGAATACTTCACGGGCGCTGTCCGCATCGACCCTTTGAATGTTCCACCGGCGCCGGCGCGGGTTTCCTGCGCCAGCGTTACCTTCGAACCGGGCGCCCGTTCGGCGTGGCACACGCACCCTCTTGGGCAGACGCTGATCGTCACCGCGGGCTGTGGATGGACGCAATGCGAAGGCGAGCCGATCGTCGAGATTCGCACTGGCGACGTAATCTGGTGTCCACCCGGCCACAAACATTGGCACGGTGCGACGCCGACCACCTCGATGACCCACATCGCGGTCCAGGAGGCCCTCGACGGCAAGAACGTCAACTGGCTGCAGAAAGTCACCGACGAGGAATATCTCGGCGGTCCACCCGCAGAATCTCCGAAGGCTTAAACGAAAGGCCCAACGGTCTCCTGCGAGGCTCTCAAACGTCCGGGGTTCGCGATCGCCGCCGGGCGCTTGCCAAGTCACGGCATGTCTACGTCGCCGTCGCCAACAAGCGAAGGTCGTCGGCGCCCGCTACGGCCGATGGTTGCTTCGAGGCAAACTTGATCCCGCCGCTGTATTATCTCGCGCTGGACGGCCGGTTCGATATCCCGGCAATGGAGCCGGTGGCGCCAAGGTGACGTTTGGGGGGCGCTTGCGCTTCAATGCGTGTTCGTTTGCGGATGTCAGAAAATAACTCGACGGAGATGATGATGGCAAAGAAAAGGGAGCTCGGTAAGGGCGAAGTGAAAGTCAAGACGAAGAAGTCCAAGGGCGGCGCTGCCGGCGCCGCCGCAAAGAAGCACGGCACGAGTGCGCCCGATCGCAAGCTAGGCGGCAAGGAGTACGGGCGCATGATCAAACAGCTGCATGTTGAACTGATCAAACTGCAGCAATGGGTGGTGCACAAGGGGCTCAAGGTCTGCATCATATTCGAGGGGCGCGATGGCGCCGGCAAGGGCGGGACGATCAAGGCGATCACCGAGCGTGCCAACCCGCGCGTGTTCCGGGTTATTGCGCTGCCCGCGCCGACCGAGCGCCAAAAGTCCCAGATGTACGCGCAGCGTTACCTGCCGCATCTGCCGGCCGCGGGTGAAGTCGTGATCTTCGACCGGAGCTGGTACAACCGGGCCGGCGTCGAGCGCGTGATGGGCTTCTGCACCGAGGACCAGGCGCGGGGCTTCCTGAAGGTAGTGCCTCAGTTCGAAAAGATGATGGTGGAGTCGGGCATCATCCTGCTCAAGTACTGGCTTGAAGTGAGCCCGGAGGAGCAGACGCGTCGACTCGAGGGGCGGATCGCGGACGGCCGCAAGATCTGGAAGCTCTCACCGATGGACGTCAAGTCCTACGATCGCTGGGACGACTACACGAAGGCGCGTGACGAAATGTTTGCTGCCACGGATACGTCATGGGCGCCTTGGTATGTCGCCCGCTCGGAGGACAAGATGCGGGTGCGTCTGAATGTCATCAGCCACCTGCTGAAGCAGGTTCCTTACAAGACGGTAAGCACCCAGAAGATCAAGCTGCCGAAGCGCAAGGTCGGCCGATACAAGAGTCCAGACTATCCGTTCAAGCTGGTGCCGGAAGCATTCTGAATGTCAATATGAGGGCTCTTTGGCTGCCCGCATCGCCTGGTAGCGTTCGATAGCCTCGCGTGCGTTGAACAGCATGCGTCCGGGGCCGAGACGCACGTCCAGCTTTGCACGGCGCACCACTTCGAGCACCCCAGGGTTCAGCCCAACCATCCATACCACGACGCTGCCACCTTCGGTCAAGCGCTTCTCTCCCGCCATGAGCGCCTGCAATGCGGAGTATTCGATATCGGGTACCCGGCTCATATCCAGTGCAAGCACGTGTGGCTGGTATTGCGCGACGAGTGCGTTGATCCGATCTGCCACGTTTTGCGCGTTGACGAAAAAGAGGCGCCCCTCGGGCCGCACGATCAGCAGACCCTCGAACGTCTCGTCATCCGGATGTTCGGGCGACAATGGTCGCAGCACGTCTGCACCGCGCTTGCGTCCGATGACTGACACGCGCGGTTGGGCGGTCTGACTCGCCAGGGCGATCATCGACACAACGATCGCCACCACGATACCCTTGAGCGTGCCCAGGACCAGCACGCCGAGTGCTGCGATGATCGCCCAGCGAAACTCCATCGTGCGCACATTGCGGATCGCAAGGAACTCCCCCGGCTGGATAAGCCCCACTGAGTAGACGATCACGATCGCCGCGAGCGTGGCGTGCGGCATCAGTGCTAGCAGCGGCGCAAGCAACAGCATCGTTGCCAGTGCAGCGGCCGCGGTCACCAGCGAGGCCGTCTGCGACCGTCCGCCGACCGCGCGCACAACCGCCGTCTGCGACGTGCCACCTCCCGCCGGCATGGCGCCGAACAGCGCACCACCCAGATTGGCCGCGCCAGTGGCAATCAGCTCCCGGTTCGCGTTAATGGGGGGGTCGCCAGGAAGCGCAAAGGCACGCCCCGCGGCGATCGTTTCGGTGAAGCTCATCAGCGCGATTCCGAGCGCGCCCGGCGCCAGTTGTTGGGCCAGCGCAAGATCCGGAAGCGTGAACGACGGGAAGCCTTGCGGAATCGAGCCGACCGTCGAGACTCCCATCGCCTGCAGGCCGAAGTACCATGATGCGGCAATGCTGCCTGCGACTGCGATGAGTGGGGCCGCGGAATGTGGCCACAACCGTTCCATGCCCATCAGCACCGCCAACGTCGCCGCGCCTACGGCCAGGGTCAGGAGAGAAGTGTCAGGAAGGTGGTGTAAGACGCTGAGAAGATCGGCAAAGAACCCTTGCTTGGTGATGTGGATGCCCAACAGTTTAGGCACCTGGTCCAATACGATCACCAGACCGATCCCGGCCTTGAAGCCCGTCAGCACAGGCGTCGAAATGAAGTTTGCGACGAACCCAAGGTTCAACAGCCGCGCGATGAGCAGCATCACGCCAACCAGTGCCGCCAGCGTGGCCGTCGCCGTGACGAGCTTTGCCGGGTCCCCGTCCGGCACCACGAGCCCGAGCTCCGCGGCGACCAGGATCGCCACCGTTGTGGTGGAGCTGACGCTCAACACGCGCGACGAGCCGAGTAGCGCGTAGATCACCATCGGTACGAAGGCTGTATAGAGACCCACGGCAACCGGCAATCCGGCGACGGTTGCATAGGCCATGGCCTTGGGCAGCACGACTGCGGCCGCCGTGAGACCAGCGACGACATCGAAACGCAAGGTTGCCGTGCTTGGCTCGCCCGCCTTCGCAATCATCGGACGCTCATCCATGCGGTTTCCCTAAGGCATGCCAGGGAGCCATATTACCAAGCGATGAACTGAGCGGCAGGGAGCAGGAGCGAGCGGTGGAATTGGGTCAAGGATCAGTAAAGCGCGGCGTGCCCTCTCATTTCAGCGCACCCGCAGTCAGGCCAGACACGATCTTCCTTTGCAACAGCAGGAACAGGGCGAGGATAGGCAGGACATAGATCGAGGCGAAGGCCATCACCCGATGCCAGTCGGCGAATTCCGCGCCGATAAAGGCATAGATGCCCACCGAGCCAGGTTGCAGGTGCTGCTGATTCAACAGCGTAATCGGGTATACGAACTCGCCATAAGCCTGCGCGAAAGAGATCGCGCCCACGACCAGCAGTGGCGCCCGCATCAGCGGCAGGACGATGCGCCAGAACGCCTGGAATCGCGTGCAGCCATCGACGTACGATGCCTCCTCCAGCTCGCTCGGCACCTGCAGGAACATCGGCCGCAGGATGACCAGGGCGAAGGCGAGGGTCTTCGACGTCGTGGCCAGGATCACCGCCAGGAATGTGTTCAGCAGTCCCATCAACTTGAAGATGATAAAGATGGGCGTCGCGATCAGCGCTTCAGGAAAGACTTGCAGCAGCAGCACGACGACCAGCGCCACGTCCACCCACCGCGAGCGAATACGGCTCATCGCATAAGCGCCCATCGAGCCCAAGGTCAGGGTCAGCAACGTTACGGGGATAGCGATGATGACGCTGTTCCGCAGATAGCGCGCGATGTTTTCCTGCACGAACACGGAGTGGAACGCATCCAGGTTGGGGGCTCTGGGGAAGAAGGTCGGCGGGTTGACGAAAATCTCCGCCGAGCTCTTGAAGCCGGAGATCAACATCCAGTAGATCGGAAACAGATAGATCGCCACGCCTGCGAATCCCAGGACCGAGTAGGCGACGCGCCGAGTCCGTTTGGACCAGAAAGAAAAGAGTCCGCGATTCACGCACGTGCCTCGTGTTTCAACGTGCGCACGTAGACGAGCGCGACGGCGAAGACGAACACGACGGCGAAAGTGCCAACCGCGGCGCCGATGCCAAATTTGAATTGCTGGAACGAGAACTGGTAGGAGAGCAGCGGCAGCACGTTGCTCGAATCGAGCGGCCCACCTTGGGTCAGCGCGAATATCAGGTCAAAAGCGCGCATCGAATAGATCGTGACCAGGCACGCGACCGCCAGCAGCGTGGGCCGCAAGGCTGGCAGCGTGATATGGCGGAAGCGCGCTATCGGCCCCGCGCCGTCCAGCGCCGCCGCTTCGTACAAATCCTGGGGTATCGCCGTCAACGCAGCAGCGATCAGGATCATGCTGAACGGCATGATGTACCAGACATGGGCGATGTTGACGGCGGTCATGGCGACGGCGGGATCCGACAACCAATGGACAGTCGCTCCCGTCGGATGCAGCCTGGCAAGGACGAAATTCACCACGCCGTATTGCGAGGCGAACATCCATTTCCACAACGCGCCGACGACCAGACCAGGGAGCATCCATGTCGCCAGCAGCAGACCGCGCAGGAAATGCGCGCCGGCGAAGTTCTCGGCGAAAAACAACGCGGCCAGAAGCCCCAGCGATACCTGGCCCGCGACATTGACGCTCACGAACACCAGCGAGTTCACGAACACTTTGCGGAACGTGGGATCGGCAATGACTTCGCGGAAATTATCCAGGCCGACGAAGGGACGCAGAAACTGTCCCAGGTTGCGGAGCGTGACCTCCTGGAAACTCATCGCGATGTTGTAGAGAATGGGAAACCCGATCAGCGCCAGCAGATAGAACAACGGCGCGAGCAGGAAGACGTGCAACAACGGAGACCGTGTAGGCGCCATCGCGACCGTGCAGGCGGTACAAATGAGGCGCGGCCCGCCTCGTGGCGTGGGCCGCGCTTGGCTTTGTGCTTACAACGGCTGCTTGGCCAGGATCGGCTGGACCTTCTGCGCCGCTTCCTTCATCGCCTGCGCCGGCGGCTTGGCGCCGGTGAGCGCCTCCTGGATCGCGACCTGGATCGGGCGCGAGAGTTCAGGCCATTGCGGATGCGGGCCGCGCTGGATCGCATATTTCATCTGCTCGCGAAACACGGCGTAGGCCTTGGGCCACAAAGGATCCTTGATCTCGACGTCGGAGCGCGGCGCCATCAGTCCCGATTTCCAGCCGTCCTGAAAGATCGCGGGGGTCGAAAGGAATTCGATCGCACGGAAGGCGCCATCGACTTCTTTGGCACCCTTGGGTATGGCGAAGTGGAAACCGCCGAGCGATGAGGCCTGGATGTTCTTGCCATCCTTGACCGGCAGCGTGGTCACGCGCCAATCGAACTTTGCGTCCTTTTGAATGCGCGGCAGTTCCCAGGGCCCGCCCACCGCCATCGCGTAGTTGCCCGCCATGAACGAATTCATGACGTCGTTCTGCTGCTGGTTGATGACATCCTTCGACGCGTAGCCCTTTTGCACCAGATCGGTCCAGTACTGCAACGCTTCGATCGACTCCGGCGCGTCGAGCTTGTTGATCGAGCCGCCTGCCTGCCACAGCCACGGAAGAAACTGGAACGTGCTCTGCTCGGAGGCATGGGCGCAGAAGCCGATGCCGAACACCCGGGCCGCCGGATCGGTCAACTTCTCAGCCGCCGCGCGCACTTCGGCCCAGGTCCTGGGTGGTTTGTCGGGATCCAGTCCCTTTGCGCGAAACAGGTCGGCGTTGTAGTAGAGAGCGAGGGTGTTCACCTCGCGGGCGATGCTATAGCGCCTGCCCTCCCACACGCCGGAGGTCTGCGGCCCCTTGAAATAGACCGACAGGTTGATCACCTTCGAGTTCTTGATCCGGTCGGTAATGTCGATCAGCTGGTCCTGGGATGCGAAGCTGGCGACGACCGGGTCATTGAGCGTGACCAGGTCGGGCGGCGTGCCCGTAGCCACCGCCTTGATCATCTCGGCGGTGAGCTGGGTATACGGCACCAGCCGCGCTTCGATGCGGTAGTCCTTTTGTGATTCGTTGAAGGTCTTGATCCCATAATAGATCATGTCGGTTTCGGCATTGTAGGGATGCCAAAGCGTGATCACCTTCTGCGCCATCGCCTCGCTGGCCATCAGACACAACGCCGCGGCCAATCCTGCGAGCAATTTTCTTATCGACATCTCCTCCTCCTTCTGTTTGTCTTTCGATTCCAACTCCCGTCAGAAATGAAGTATCTGCTCCGCGCCGCTGAACGCGATGTCCCGCGTTTCACCCGTGGTCGCGATCCGGATTGCGATCGGCCGCGCAGGTGCGGCAAGCGCGGTGGATTTCGATCCCGGGTCGAGCTTTAGCACCAGCCGCCTGGGACGGTCGTGCCAGACCGCGGCGATCTTGCGGTACTTGCCCGTTTGATGCGCGAAGCCGGTGCCGTCATCCTCATAGACGACAGCCGTGCCGTCGGCGCCTGGATAGACTGTCAGCGTCAGTGGCCCATCCGCGTTTTCTCCGGTGTGCTGTTTCACCGGGCCGGTGGGTATGATCGCACCGGCACGCACGTAGAGTGGAATAGTCTTGAGGTCCACCGGCCGCGTAACCTCGCCGCCGCCGGAAACCACGCCGCCAGTCCAGAAATCGTACCAGGTGCCTTGCGGCAAATAGAACGTACGGTTGGCGGCGCCTTTCTCGACCACGGGCGCGACCAGGATATCGCGGCCCCAGAGATACTCGTCACCGCGGCCGACAGCGTCGGGATCGGACGGGTAATGCAGCCAGAGCGCGCGCATCACCGGCATGCCCGTTTCGTGCGTCTCGCGCACCGCTGAATACAGGTAGGGCAGCAGGCGATAGCGCAATTCGAGAAAGGCCTTGCAGATCGGCTCGACTTCCGGATTGCGCAGCTCTTTCCTGTCGGGGAGTGTGCCGGGCACGAGCCGCCTTCCATCATATTCCTCGGGTCCGTACTCGCCGGTGTTCCAGCCCCAGGGCAGGCGCAGTTTCCAGGTTCGGCCATGCGCGCGGAATAGCGGGCAGAACGCGCCGAACTGGAACCAGCGCACGAACAACTCGCCCGTCAGCTCCGGCGTGGTGACGAAGCCGCCGATATCGGTCCCCCAGTAGGGAATTCCCGTCAGGCCGCAATTGATGCCCACTGGAATCTGCATGGCCAGGGTTTGCCAGGTGGAGTCGATGTCGCCGGACCACAGCCACCCATAGCGCTGCATTCCGGCATAGCCGTTACGGTGCAGCGCGAAGGGGCGCTGATCGGGGTGATCCCTGATCGGACCGTCCCAGTACATGCGAATGCGCGCCAGCCGCGCGGCCGGATCCAGCTTGTCCCCGACGTCCGGCCACCAACCGTCGATGCCGGTCCGGGCGACCGGCTGATGCTCGTTCCAATAGTGTGCTGCGTTGTCCTTGCTGTTCGCCGCGGAGCCCGTGTCCCCGACGGTGCCCGACAGATGCAGCGGTGGGTCGACCACATGCAATGCGACGCGGATATGGGAGTCGTGCAATTGCCGGATCATCGCGCCAGGATCGGGAAATATGCTTTCGTTGAATCGAAACTGCCCATGGCCCGTATTCCATCCCCCGTTCGTGAAGCCCGTGCCGAGATAGATGAACGCGTCGCAGGGCAATTGCCGGCGCCGGAACTCTCGAGCTTCCTCGAGCACCTGCTCGCGGCCTTCGAGTGTGCGGCGCGATTGCATGTAGCCGAGCGACCACAGCGGGGGCAGATGTGGAAATCCGGTAATCATCGCGTATTCGCGCATGATCTGCGCCGGCTCGCGCGCGACGACGAAGAACGCATCGAGTCGCGGCGTACCGTCGGCCGCATCCGGGGTCAGACGGCCTTGTTCATCGCGAAGGTCGAAAGCTCCGTACGGACGATGGAAGAAAACGGCCCAGCCTTCCGCGCTGACGATCCAGGGGATGGTAACGCGGGCGCCCTCATGCGCCAGGTCGAATTCGTACACCGGCGCGCGCGCGCCGGGTTGTCGCATATCGACTGATTGCACCCCTTCACCCTGGCCGTTGACCAGAGGAAACGAGCCGCCGCGGCGATCGAACTGATGTCCGCCCTGGCCCAAGCCCAAGATTGGGGCATTGCCTGCGGCAAAGTGGATTTCACCGCTCCGCTCGATACGCAAGCGCTGGCATGGATGGCCCGCGGCGTCGGTCAGTACGATTGCGAGCGGATCCGGCGTCACGCGAATCCTGCAGGCGCCCCAATCGACAATCTCGGGCGCAGAGAGCGTGCGAATTTTCGCTAGCGGCGAGCTCACCCGCCCGATCGCCAATTCGGCTGAATTCGCGGCCGCCTGAACCGATCCGTCGGCGGCAATCGGCAGCAGGCTTACCCGGATCGTGCAATCGCTGATCGGCGTGAGCTGCAATTCCACGCGCTGGCCGCCGACGACGAGATCGCCGGGGTGAACGGCAGCAGTGCCTGTAACGGATGCATCGTTTGCTGGCACGTCGGTTTCAATTCCTCCCGCGGTCGCCGCGCATCGCTTGTTCTCAATCTATTCAACGACCGCAGCGGAAAGGGTATCACATGGCTACCGTAGGCGGGAAAGGCAGGCAACACCGCTGGTTGCTGCCCTCGATGTCGCCGGTCACGCCGACTACCACGTGTTCGCGGAAAGGGAACACACTGGGCACCGGACGCGGACGTCCATGTCATGGGAGCGAGAACGGGGCGCAACGTCAGGTGGCCTGCGCCGGAACTCAGACATTGCCTGGGCGCCGCGCCGTCGTCGCGGTGAATGCGGTGCTCATCGTCCAGTATCGTGGATCCTGGTAGAGGCTGTAGAACTCGTCCAGCACGACATCCGAGATTCCTGCCTCCCTTTGCAGGGCGTCGGCCACTTCGGCAATGCTGGAAATCCACCATTGGGCGAACTCGGTGCCGCCGTTGTGCACGATGGTGTGGCCCTCGCGAGATGTCGGTCATTCCATCTTCTGCGAGCCACGGCGCAACCCTGCGTCCTACGTAGTAGTCGATCTGATGCGCGGCCGCCCAATTTACGAAATCGCTCCAGAACCGGCGCTGGGTCGCAGGTTCGAAGGTCCAGGTTGGATAGAAATCGGGCTGCTCGAGCATGACCCGACCGCCGGGCTTCAGCCACGTGATGAGCCTGGCCACCACCACTCGCCGCTGCGGCAGATGATGGAGCAAGGCACGCATGACAATCAGATCGTACGGTGCGTCCGGTGGCTCGTCCTTCACGGCATCGAACCGCTGCACCTCGAGATTGGGCGCGACCAGGGGTTTCATCAAATCAACGTTGATGTCCGACGCGATCACTTTGCCGGTTCTTCCGACCTGTTTCGCAAGCCACTGCGAAAGCGAACCGTTGCCCGCGCCGATTTCCAGACACCATCAGCCTTCCGACACGCCGATGCGCTCGAGGTGATATCGGCTCAGGGGGTCGAGCACGTCCGACATCATTCGCAACCGTTCGGGCTCACCCGCGAGCTGGTGCTGCCAGACGTATGGGGACATGGAATTTCCTTTGGCGACGTTGCAACTTAGCTACCCGGGAAAAAGGCGACCCACATTGCTTCGAGGCTTTCGCGAAGTCATATATGTCAGGAACCACCGAAAGATTATTCGGTCTTATTTTGCTTGCACCTTCGCGTGCCCCCGCCGTGGATTCAAGTTTTTGCGTCAGGCTGACGATCTTAATTCTGGCTTAATTCTGGCGGCGTAGGTTGACTGCCTGAATCGCCTTTTCTATCGGCGATACGCTCTGCAGGAGGTCGCGATGAAATTCGATCCGATCGCTCGCAACCTGGTGGTCATTTCAATCAGCGCATCCGTTGTTGGGGCCTGCGCCAAAGCGGAAATTCCACTGCTGCATTCTGTCTCCACACCGCGCGAATCGGCAGCACCGACCGCGTCCGCGCAACCCTCTTCCCCCGCTGCTCGTGTCGACTTCAGCAGCCTCGTCGACAAGTTCGGTCCTGCCGTGGTCAACGTCACTGTGACCGCGCCAATGAAGACGGGCAACGGCATGCCTTCGCCACCTGGTGTCGATCCGCACGATCCGTTCTGGCAGTTCTTTCATCGGTTCCAGATGCCTGCACTGCCGAATGAGACTCCGGTAAGCGGACGCGGCTCCGGATTCATCGTCGGTTCCGATGGCGTGATACTTACCAACGCCCATGTGGTCGATGGCGCGACCGACGTCACGGTCAGACTCACCGATGGCCGCGAGTTCAAGGCCAAGGTGGTCGGTGCCGACAAGCATTCCGACGTGGCGGTCATCAAGATAGGCGCGAGCAACCTGCCCACGGTCAAACTGGGCAACTCCGCGGACGTGCGCGTGGGCCAGTGGGTGGTCGCGATCGGCTCGCCCTACGGCTTCGACAACACCGTGACCTCCGGGATCATCAGCGCAAAATCACGCAGTCTGGGCGGCGACACCTACGTGCCGTACCTGCAGACCAATGTGGTGATCAACCCCGGAAGCTCCGGCGGCCCGTTGTTCGATCTTCACGGCGATGTCGTCGGGATCAATTCTCAGATCTACTCGCGCTCTGGAGGCTATCAGGGATTGTCGTTCGCGATCCCGATCGAAGTTGCCGTCAAGGTCGAGGATGACCTGATGCGATACGGGCATGTCACGCATGGACGACTTGGCGTGACGATTCAGCCGGTGACCCAGGCACTGGCCGATTCATTTGGACTCAAGGCGCCGAAGGGTGTGTTGATCAGCGCCGTGGATCCAGAGGGATCAGCGGCAAAAGCCGGTCTCGCTCCGGGCGACGTGATCCTGCAGCTCAACGGCAAGGATGTCGGCGAATCGGATCCCCTTCCTGCCGTGGTCGCCAAGCTCGCTCCGGGCACAACCGTCACGCTACGCATTTGGCACGAGGGCGCTGCCAAGGATGTCGCGGTGAACATCGGTCGCATGAACGATGACACCGTTGCCAGCAACGCCAGCGGCGAAGGTGAGCACGATCATCTCGGCCTGGTGGTACGTCCGTTGACGCGCGAAGAGCGGGAGCAAAGCGGCATCAGCGCCGGGCTGCTCGTCAGCAACGCAAACGGATCGGCCGCCGCGGCCGGCATCGAGCCCGGCGACGTCATCCTCGGCGTCAATGGATCACCTGTCACGAGCGACGCGCAACTGCGCCAGCTGGTTGCCAAGGCCGGCAAGCACGTGGCACTGCTCATCCAGCGCGATGACGCAACGATCTTCGTGCCCATCAATCTCGGTTAAGCACCGCGAGTGCTTGACCGTCAGGCGCGGGGCCGCGGCAAGGCACCGCGCACCGCATGTTGTCAACCGACGTACCAATTGGAAGGAGATCGCCATGAAACACGGCAAATCTTTGACACTGGGCGCCATTGTCGCCATGGGCTTCCTCGGAACCGCACCGGCGATCAGCGCGACCATGAACAACACGGTGGGCAACCTTCCGCCGGAAATGACCCAAGGCGGCATCACCTACATGAGCGGCGGCATCGGCCGCGACGAGGCCGCGACAATGCGCAATGAGGAACGGGAATTTCCGTTGTCGCTCGAGTTCGTCAAGCGAGCGAAACCGACTGACGAATACCTCGCCGGTGTCGATGTGACGATCAAGGATCCGCAGGGCAAGACAGATTGGCACGCCGTCGCGGACGGACCGATCCTGCTCGCCAGACTGCCGGATGGAAAGTACAAGGTCAGCGCGGAGCTCGACGGTAAGACCCGGACCCGCGACGTCGTGATCGCTCAGCACCAGCCGGAACACATTGTTTTCGAATGGTGATGGCTTAGCTCTGTCGGATCGAGCGGCCAACCCGGCGGCACGGGGAAGGTGCTGCATCGTTGCCTCGATTGCGATGAACGGGACATCGTGCCGCCGGCAACGCCCGGGACGTCGATAGCGAGCAGGCAAGCCGCGCGGTGAATTGTTTTACCGGGTGTCCGGACGAAGAACCGCTGGCATCCCGACAACGTCTAAGGGTCATATGTCAAGGCAAAGAAACGGAGGCGCGATGCGAGAGACGCGAACTGCCGAGGAAATCGTCAATGATGCATTTCGTGGACGAAACTATCTCACCTTTGTCGAGGTTATTGCGCTTGTCGAAGAAGTGATGGCGGCGGCTCACGCGTCGTGCGATGGCCCGTCGGATCGTTTCGGATCGCACGATGCACGGGCTCGCCGCAGGCGCGGCACACGCTAGCTTCCGGTGGAAGTCAGGACGGCGGACACGATGCAACAAATTCGTCGCGTAGTGATCTAAGTAATGCCTCATCTCGACAGCGCTGCTCGGCGACTACACGAACAAGGACATTTCGAAAGAACACCACTTGTCCCATGCAGCGAGCTGAGACGAAGGCGCCGCGCGGTCCGTGATTCTGAAAGCGCCACAAACCACCGGGCGAGAGTTGTGGCGCCTCCATCACTCAGCCGCAGCCTTGGCAACATTGGCGAGCACTGTTTCCAACGCGTTCACAGTCTCGTCGATGTTCCGGTCGAGGTGGTGCCGACGGGAAAGCCAACTTGGTTCGTTATAGGTAAGCCAGACTTTTCCGCCCGCATCCTGCCAGGCCAGGACTTTCAGCGGCAAATCGATACCAATCGTTTGGTTCGCTTGCATCAATGGCGTTCCAGCCTTCGGATTACCGAAGATCAATAGCTCGGTCGGTCGCAGCGGGATCCCGACCGAGTTAGCACCTGCCGCATGGTCAATCCTCGCGAAGACCGTGATGTTTTTGGCGCGCAGATCTGCCTCGAGCCGGTCTATCGTCTCCTTGACCGAACCTCTGCTTGCTAGGGTGACCAGACCATCTTCAGACATTGTGGATGCCTCCGTTTCCGCCCCGACCAAGTCGGCGATGGGGACCGCCAACAAGCATTTGAGTACGTGCCTACGAACGATCGTCTTGTGACCTGATCGCATCATCGATTCCGATTGCCTTGGAATTTTCAGCGTCAGCTAAGGGACACCGGCTAAGCACATAAGCTTGAACCAATCCGGCTCCGGCGGCAAAAAGTGCACATGTGCCAGTCGCGATGCGTCGCGATTGGGTGTGTGCGCTGAACGGAGCGCCAGACTGCGCGGGCCGAGTACTTGTCTAGCAAAGTGTGAATGTGGTCCAAACCCGCCCGTTCTGTCCAGATATTCGATCGGCGAAGTTGCTTACGGTGCAGTGTTGCCACATCGTCGTCGGATCGTAGAGCCTGTCTTCCGTGCGAATCGTTCTGCGAGCTAATGGCTCGACCATCGCCTTCAATCCGGTGTCAGCAGATTGACAGGTCAGATCGGTAGACTGTTCTCGTTGATGCCAAGTAATTGCTCGATCCGCCTAAGGTTGCGATGTCGCTGGCGATCGAGATCGTTCGCCAATTTCGCCCCGCGCCGCTTGACGGCGGCATTGAGGAGTGCGTGGGTGAATCGGTCAACGGAGGCCGACGTGCCTGGACCTGTCCAGCCCCGTGCAGCATTGCTGTGCGAAACGAGACCACTGGAAGCATACGGCGCCCTTTTGACGCGATGAACGCGGTCGTGCATTTCGTCCCCGCCGCCACATTCCCCACGGCATACAAAGGCTGGCGGTCAATAGCAACCAGAGCTGCGGCACCCTTAGGGCTGTTGATTCTTTGCACCGCATGGATCTTCGCCACGCTGGTGGGGCACGACTCCTGGAAGCCCGATGAAGCTTACTCGTTCGGCCTCGTCCTCGATTTCATGGAGCGACGCGACTGGGTCGTACCCAGCTGTCGGGCGAACCCTTCCTCGAAAAGCCGCCGCTTTTCTATACCACCGCGAGTGCGTTTGCCCACATGTTCGGTGAGCTCCTCCCGCTGCACGATGCCGCACGGCTTGCCAGTGGCTTCTATGTAGCGCTCGCCCTTCTTTTTCTAGCCATGACCGCACGTGAACTCCATCGGGGACGCCACGGCTGGACCGTGGTGCTGGTCATGCTTGGGTGTCTGGGTCTGGTCGTCCGCGCCCATCAGCTTGTCACCGACCTCGCACTCTTTGCCGGCTTTCGATGGGATTGTTCGGCCTCGCTTGCGGGCGCCACGCCTCGATCCGCGGTGGCCTCGCGTTTGGCGCGGGAGCAGCAATCGCGTTTCTGTCGAAGGGACTGATCGGACCGGGTCTGTTGGCCTTGGCCGCGCTATTGCTTCCGGTGTTCGTCGCGTGGAGACAACGGACCTATGTTCGGACGCTGGCAGTGGCGCTGATGGTTGCGCTGAATGGCATCGCGACCTGGATCATCGCCCCGTATTCGCGATCACCCGATCTGTTCAAGACCTGGCTCGTTACCAAACAATTTTGACCGGTTCCTGGGCCTGACAAAGATCGGCCCGCATCAGCCCCATTTTTTTATTCGTACACTCCGCTCTGGTATGCGCTCCCGGCACTCCCGCTTGCCGCGTGGGCGCTTTGGGACGCCTATCGAACGGGTACTCAAAGCAGCCTCGGCATCCAGATGCCGCTCGTAGTGTTCCTGGTGATGGTTGGCGTGCTCGGGATGGCGGCCGATGCGCGCGAGCTATATCTGATGCCAACGCTGTTGCCGCTCGCGCTGCTTGCCGTCGCCGGCATCGATCGCTTGCCGCCTGCTGCTACGGCCGGGCTCGCGAACGCTGCCAAGGGTGCTTTCAGCATTCTTGCGCTCGGCCTTTGGCTGGCCTGGGTCGCACTGGTCACGGGCAAACCGCCTGGCCTGGCGGCAACGCTCGCTGAATTCCAGCCCGGATTCGTCGCGAATTTCAGGCTGCCGGCGTTCTTGCTGGCACTGCTCGTGACGGCTGCCTGGACCATCGTGATTTGGCCGCGAGTGGTGACTGCGCAGCGCGGCGTCCTGCAATGGACAGCGGGCGTAACCTTGTGCGCGAGCCTTGTAGGAACACTTTGGCTGCCCTATATCGATGCCGGCAAGAGCTACCGCGAGATGATCATGTCGATGCTAGAATTCGTCCCTGACAACGGCTGCATAGCCAGCCGCAATCTTGGCGAACCACAACGCGCGTTGCTGCACTATTTTGGCCGCATCAAAACCCTGCGCGACGAGACGGGTGCGGGAGCAGCCTGCGGCGCACTGATCGTGCAGGGCTGGCGTGCTTCGGGTGCGCCGGCACACGATCGCTCCTGGACGCTGGTTTGGGAGGGTGCGCGTCCAGGGGACCAGAAGGAGCTGTATCGGATGTATGTCCGTGGTGGGCCCAATACATCGACATCGCTGCTGAGGCGGTTCCCCGCCTACGATTCGACGACGATCTCGTTTCCGGCGCAAAGGCGCATGGACTCAGGTCATGCCACGCATTCCGACTGAATCCGGATCCCGGCAGCGATTGGAGTGGAGGCCGCGTTTTGTCTCGCGGGGCAACCTCTGTTCTAGCGCGGCAAATCGACGCAGCGGCGAAGTCGCGACATGACAAAATACGCATCGGACGCTCCGGAGCAAGCAGCCGAGCCCGTCGGCGCTAACCCAGCTCCTCGCCCGGAATCCCGTTCTTCGCTCCGCGCGACGTCACAGGTGCAATTGTCCATCGTCGTGCCAGCGTTCAACGAGCGAGAGAACGTCGCGGTGCTCGTGCAGCGATTGCAGTCGACGCTCGGTGGTGACGATTGGGAGGTGATATTCGTCGACGACGATTCACCGGATGGAACCGCCGACGTCGTGCGCGAACTTGCGCGCGACAATCCTCGCGTGCGGTGCATCCAGCGCATCGGACGCCGAGGGCTTTCATCGGCTTGCATGGAGGGCCTGCTTTCGAGCAGCGCCCCCTATCTGGCAGTAATGGATGCGGACCTGCAGCATGATGAAACGCTCCTGCCGGCGATGTTGGAGGTTCTCGTGCGCGGCGAGACGGATATCGTGATCGCCAGTCGTTATCTCGAGGGCGGTGGAGTAGGCGATTGGCACCAGTCCCGCGCCAGGATAAGCCGCATCGCCGCAATGTGCTCGCGTCTCGTTCTCCACGCTGAACTTTCCGACCCGATGAGCGGATTCTTCATGATGCGAAGGCAGGTGTTTGTCAATCGCGTCCGCCGCCTTTCGGGACTCGGCTTCAAGATTCTTCTGGATCTGTTTGCCTCGTCCCAAGAACCCCTTCGCTTCCTGGAGATTCCGTACCAGTTTCGGCTTCGACTCGCCGGCGAGAGCAAGCTGGATAGCCAGGCGGCATGGCAGTATTTGATGCTCGTTCTCGACAAGCTGATCGGGCGGATCGTCCCGGTGCGCTTCATCGCCTTTGCGCTGGTGGGCGGGTTCGGTGTCGTCGTGCATATCGCGGTGATCGGCCTTCTGTTCAAGGGCTTCGGGGTCGAATTCACGGTGGCACAGGCGTGCGCAACGTTGGTCGCAATGACGAGCAATTTCGCCCTCAATAACGAGCTGACATACCGGGACATGCGCCTGCGCGGATGGAAGTGGTTGCGCGGCTGGGTCTCATTCACCCTCGCGTGCAGCATAGGCGCGGTAGCCAACGTCGGCATTGCTTCGTATCTTTTCGCGTCAAACACAACCTGGATACTGGCCGCAGTCGGTGGCATCCTCGTAGGCGTAGTCTGGAACTACGCGGTCACCGCGGTCTACACGTGGAAGACAGCTGACGCCCGCTAGTCATCCCGGACCGCCGGCGCCAGCGAAACGGATGGCGCCATGCGCGGACGTTGGGCACAATTGGTGCCCGCGGTTGCGGGCCTGTGCGAACAATGCATGATTTCCAGTCGCGAAGAATCGTCTGCATCCGGTGTTGTTGCCCACAAGAAATATATGGGGACTGACGACGCAGGGCCCACGTTTCGGGACGCGCTCGCTTACATCCGCGGCCGATTGGGCGCCACCGTTCGCCGGGCCGCGCCGAACGTGGCATGGCGCGTTACCGGCATTGCGGCCGACATACTGGTTACATTGTCGGTACTTGCGTCCGCGAACCTTACGGTCGCCAGCCTGACGGGCTTCATTGCCGGCTTCGTAGTCTGGATTTGTGTTCATGCATTCGCGCCCAAGGGCACGATTGCGCGCGATGCGCATGGCCAAGGCTACGCTGTTGGGGTGCGTGGATTTGCTGTGGCGGCCCTCGCGCTCGGGCTGCGCGGTGGGGTGATTGCGACGGCGATTGCCATGGGATTCGCCGTGTGGCTGGCCGCCCTTTGCGGTATCGCGGCAGGTTGGCTCGTACTCTACGTCGGTGACGAATTCTACGTCCGCAGAGACGACCTCGCCGAAGGTTCGGACAACCTGCAGTGGATGCTGGCGGCGTTCGGCATCGTGGCATATGTTGTACTGCTGCATGGCGTGTACATGCAACCGCTTCCAGTGATGCCACAGGAAGCGTACTACTGGAACTACTCGATCCATCCTGATTTCAGCTACCACGATCACCCGCCGATGGTCGCGTGGCTGATTGCGGCGGGCGAGCTGATTGTGGGACACGGCCCGGCGGCTGTCCGCCTTGCGGCGTTGGCGTGCGGGATCGTCGTGATTTTATTTACGTACCGCCTGGCTCGACGCCTTGTCGATCGCGAGGGTGCCCTCGTGGCCGCCGCGCTCGCAGCAGTATTACCGTACTTCTTCTTTGCGGGTGGAGGGATGATGACTCCGGATACCCCGCTTGCCGCGGCCTGGGTGGCCGCGCTTTATTTTTTTCACCGAGCACTCGTCGGGGGTGAACGTCCAGCATGGCTGGGGGTTGGAGTCGCGATGGGGCTCGGGTTGCTGTCGAAATACACGATCGCCTTGCTGGCACCTGCTGCGTTGGTTTTCTGCCTGCTAGACAAGCGCGCGCGTGAGTGCCTTCTTCGCCCGGAGCCGTATCTCGCGATATTGGTTGCCTCGGCGGTGTTCGCGCCAGTCGTCTACTGGAATTCCATCCATGACTGGGCTTCCTTCAAGTTCCAGACACAGGATCGATTTGGCACACAAATGCGATTCAGCTTACATCGCTTGCTCGGGAACGCGTTGGTCGTTGTTACGCCGCTTCCTTTCATCGCGCTGCCCCTGCTGTTTGCCAACCGATGGACAGAACCTGCGGGTTTGACTGCGGATCCTGCTCACTCCGACCTTCGTAACCGGCGCTTCGTAGGCTGCTTCGTCCTGGCTCCTTTGGCGGTCTTCGCCTGGGATGCGCTACGCCATTTGCCGCGACTCAACTGGACCGGGCCGATCTGGTTGGCCGTCTTACCGCTGCTCGGTTGGGCGATCGTGCACGCGAGCACCTTGCGGGCGCGCGGAATAGGTCGCGCCCTGCGTGCCACTGCGCCGCCTATACTTACGGGCTTGCTCGTTTTGTATGCCGTACTCGGCTACTACGTGGCGCTTGGTTTCCCGGGTGTCGGATACCCGAAGGAAGCAGCGCCACTGCTCGGGTGGGCCGCTGCGGCACGCGAGCTCAACGACGTCCGAACGAGGGTCGAAAAAGAGACTGGCGACACACCCATTGTCGTAGGGATGGACGCATATCAGATTGCAAGCGAACTCTCTTTTTACAGCGTGCTGCAGAGCGTCGGCGAGGGCGCTCGCCTACCGAACAACGGAGCCTCTCCGAAATCTTTGTACGTGACGGCCATTGGAAAGCTCTTTGGCGGCGAGGGGCTGATGTTTGCGTATTGGAATCCGCCGGCGCAGCTACGCGGACGCACTCTGATCATGGTGGCTCGTAACCGGGACGATCTTCTCAAGGCGTCGTTCGCAAAGCAATTCAGCCGGCTCGAAAATGAGGTCCAACCGCTGCCGCTGATCCATTCCAACTACGGGGGACGGCAAAAGCCGGTTGCCGAGTTCTACTATCGCATCGGCTACGGTTTTCAGCCGTTCGACACGGTCCCTTAGCTGGCGGCCCACGGCGCGCGCGCTGAAGAAGCCCGTTGCCGGCTATCAGCAAGCAGCCGCTTTGTCACGCGTCTCAACCGCGCGCATCTGGTGCCTTGTGCGGGAATCGGCAGCTCTTGGAGAATGCGTGAAATATTGGCGCGATCAGTAGCTTCCGCGCTGGCCGCTCAACGGTGCGCGTCGGACTTTCACCGCCGGCACGGGCTAGAGAACCTGCGGGACTGCGGCGCGTGGTGTGACCATTCGACGACGCGAGAATGCCAGTCCAGCGAGGCCAAGGCAGAGCAATCCGAGTGTCGCAGGTTCCGGAACAAACGCGATGGCGCCGAAGAGGCCATTCGCCTCGCCGTTGATACCGTCCGCGAAGTACAGTGTTTTAGAATTTCCGGTAACGCCGTTGCCGAAACTGAGACCCCAGAGTCCGCCCGGCGTATTGCTACCGACATCGATCGGGATGGATCCGACGAACGCTCCGGTGGTCGGATTGAAGGCGTTGATCTCGCTGGCGGCATAGCTGAAATTGCCGACCAGCAGGTCGCCGCTGAAGGGACCAAAATCGCCCGGCGCCAGAGCAACGCCCCAAGGCGAGGCGAGCTTGCTGCCGTTTATCAGCGTCTGCAGAAGGTTGCCGTTGGTGTCAAAAATGGCGACAGCGCCCATTCCCTCGGTGGCCGCTATTTGCGCCGGGCGCCCGGCGGGCGCGTACGTCACATAGATGTTGTTGCCGATATTCTGGATGCCAAACGGCACCAGGTTACCAACGGCGGGGTCGACAAATGCGTTCGCGCCGAGATTCAAAGGCGTGAACGTACCGTCGAAAACATCAATGCTGTTCTGCGAATCGTTGGCCGCGAACAGGCGCGGCACCGCGGGGGCTCCGATGGCCAGGCCGGTGTATACGGCGCCTGCTGTGGTCGCTACGATCACGGATGAAGTGTTCGGCGTCAGGGTGCCTCTCCAGGCCGAGATCGTGCCGTTCAGATTTGCAAAGATGAAGGCGGAGGCGATCCCGTTCACGGGGAACGCCGATGTGTTGTTGTTGACTTGCCCGGTCGGCCCTTGCGGTGGTGCGCCAGTGCCGGTGATAGGAATCGCAACATTCAGATTAGTCTTGCTGACGACTCCGGTCGTCACATTCACACTGTAAAGCGTGGCGAGGTTCGTGCCCTGATCCGAGACCCAAAAGGGGCTCGTGCCGCTGTGGGAAATCCCCCAGGGGTTCTTCAGTGCCGCGTCCTGAAGGGCTGCGAAGTTCGGTAGGTCGGAGACAAGATTTGTCTGAACATAGCCCGCCCAAGCAGCGCTGGACGTCAACAGTCCCAATCCGAGAGAAACGATGATCAAACCACGGCGCAGAGGCATGAGCGCCCTCCTGTTGGCTAAACTGCCGAATAAATCGCGATAGATGTCCAATTGCTTACCAAGCATCATGTATGCCACAAATTGTATAAATATAATAAACAAATGCTTATGCAATTGTGACCGCTAAATGACTTAGATAACTGTAAGAAATGGCGACGAATCCATAAAATAATTAGCTCCATCATTGAAATATAAGTGTTCTCTACCCTGTTGACCGACTCCGACGTCGAGATCGCTTGGGCCGAAACGCTGCGAGTTGGAGACTTGGGGATCCACCCGTTCTTGATGCTCTGGAATCGAGCCCATGCGGCGCACCGACGACGCCGAAGTGGACGATCAGCGAGGCGGCAGTACCTGTTGGATCACGGCCGCGATGGCCGCCTGCGCATCTGGTATCGGATGAAACGGCGCGTTGCTGTCCCTGTTCAAGAGCAGCACGCTGAGGCCGTAAGTCCAGGGATCGTTCGTGCACCACTCGTGACCTTGAACGACATTCGAGATGTCGGCGATGGTTACGCCTTCCAGCCCGCTCACTGCCGAGATGATCGTGGCTCTCAGCGTGTCTTCGAGCGTGATCAGGTAGTTGATCTCATCGCGCTCGAGGTCGCCCAGGTCGAGACACTCGTCGGATTCCGACGGCGTAGGCAACGGCTGATGATAAGTGGTGAAGATGATTCGCGGAACCTTTCCTGCCTGAGCGCCGCGAGCCTTGATCGCGGCGACCAGACTCTTGTAGTGGCCTGCGATCTCGCCGCCGTTGATCGGGTCCCAAAACAGGCTTTCGATGGGCGCGCCGGGGTTGGCCGCGGTGCAATAGGAAGAGGTGAGGACGCCGCCCACCACGCGCCGCGGCCGCTGAAGCCACGCCTCCGCGGTCGGGAATCTTTTCACGAAGTTCGCGCGCAGTTGTTGCGACGGATCGGCAAGCTGCGCGATGGCCACGACCTCTCCGGGATCCGTGTAGCCGGTGGCGCAGAACGTGACGATGTCTACGAAGCTGAGGTCATCTGCCCCCAGCGTAATGATCGCCACGTCGGGCTGGGCGGTATCGTAGTCCTGATTGAGATTGGTCATCCCCAGCCAGTTGCCGAACTGCGCCGGACGAAACTGCACGCCGGCCGCGCGCCGATCGAAGCTGATGCCGTTGTCGTAGGTCGAGCCCGTGCACGCGAACTTCGACAACTTCGCACCGATGGTCGCAGCGAGCACGTCGCCATAGGCCTGTGCCGAATCGTGACATAGCTGATAGTTGCCTTGCCATGTCGGATTGTCCGTCCCGCCCGTCCACTTGTTCGGAAATCCGGTGTAGTACGTGTAGCCGTAGTTGATGCCTTCGCCGGAGGCGATCGAGTCGCCAAGGACGACGATTGACAACGGCGATAGGGCACCGGCGGTCGACGAGCTCGAGCCGCCGCCGCCCCCGCACGCGCTGACGAGCAAGGCGGTGATAATCAGTACGAGTGTCGTTTTTGCAGTCTGCATACCAGTCCCCGGTCGGTTGCGCGTGCCAGGCGACTACACTGTCGATCTTCTCGCGTGGAACTCTCGCCAGATCAGCCAGCCGACGAGAGCATCAATGCACGCGAAGGCAAGCAGCGCAATCGAGTGAGTGTGAACGAAACGGTATACCTCATAGACGACAAAGACGCTCTGAAAGGCGATGGCAACGGGAAATGCCCAGAGTTTTTCTCGCCAGAGTGCAGTGACGAGGAAAACTTTCGCTACTCCGTGTGTAAATAGATAGAGCGCAGCGAAGTGTTGCGTGCCTCCTGCGAAATGCTCGACGCTGGTCTTGATAGTGCCCGCGAACCAGGCATTGGGATCTTCAGACAGCGCACGTGCAGTCAACTTGCCGATGATGTCGATCAACACGTGCGCTGGCAACAAAAGCAGGAGCGCCCCGCCGAGGATCTCCAGAGCCCCGTCGAGGCCCTTGATGAGAATCGCGGCCTGGAACGACCGGTGAAAGGAAATCAGCTTGGTACGCACGGACCCTGCATGCGCGTCTCAAGGCGCTGGAGCAAGATGAGCTCGATCGGCCGGTTCCCCGGACGCGTGGAATTATGTGTATCGAGCATTGGACGTCGGGCCGCTACGAGTGCACAGTATCAGAAGAAATTATTCAGTGTCACGTGGCCGAAGGAGGCCGGGATGCCCGCTTTCAGCTTCCGCGGCATCATTCCCCCGATCGCCGTGTCGTTCCGCAAGGACCACGCAAATCGCCGCGGTGCCGAAACATCAGGCTTGCGGCGGCAGTTCGTTGTAACCATTTACGGAGACGCGCGTGCTTGACCAATCAGAAACTGCTTCGAGATCCAACACCGGAACGTCGGCACCTGTCCGCATCGTCGACATTCGAGAGGTGACCAAGCCCATTTCTTCGCCGATACGAAACGCGTACATCGACTTTACCAAGATGACGTTGAGCCTCGTCGCGGTCGTCACGAACGTGATTCGTGCCGGCAAGCCGGTCATCGGCTACGGGTTCAATTCCAATGGCCGTTACGGACAAGGCACACTCATTCGCGAGCGTATTCGGTCGCGAATCCTGGAAGCGGAACCGGTATCACTACTGGACGCGACCGGCGAGAATCTCGATCCGCACAAGATCTGGGCGGCGATGTTTCAAAACGAAAAGCCGGGTGGGCACGGCGAACGCTCGGTCGCGATCGGCACGATCGATATGGCGGTGTGGGACGCTGTCGCCAAGGTTGCCGAACGCCCGCTCTTTCGCTTACTGGCTGATCGGTACAACGGCGGTAAAACCGATCCACGCGTGTTCGTCTACGCGGCGGGTGGCTACTACTACCCGGATCAGGATGTCGGCAAACTGCGCGGCGAAATGCGCAGCTATCTCGACCGAGGCTACACGGTGGTGAAGAAAAAGATCGGAGGCGCCTCGCTCAAGGACGATCTCAAGCGGATCGAGGCGGTGCTTGCAGAAATCGGCAGCGACGCACAACTCGCGGTCGACGCCAACGGCCGCTTCGACCTCGCCACGGCCATCGCCTACGCCAAGGAGCTGCGCGAGTTTCCACTGTTCTGGTACGAGGAGCCGGGCGACCCGCTCGACTACGAGCTGCAAAGCGAGCTGGCGCAGCACTATCCCGGGCCGATGGCGACGGGCGAGGACCTGTTCTCGATGCAGGATGCCCGCAACCTGATCCGTTATGGCGGCATGCGCAAGGACATCGACTGGCTGCAATTTGACTGCGCGCTGAGCTACGGGCTGGTCGAGTACTTGAGGACGCTGGAGATGCTCAAGAGCTACGGGTGGTCGCCGAAGCGTTGCATTCCTCACGGTGGCCATCAGATGTCGCTGAACATCGCGGCAGGCCTCGGCCTCGGTGGCAACGAGAGCTATCCCGACTTGTTCCAACCCTACGGCGGTTTTCCCGACGGCGTCCGTGTGGAGCGTGGTTACATCACCATGCCCGATCTGCCGGGTATCGGCTTCGAGGGCAAGTCCGACCTCTACGCCGAAATGCGGGTGCTAGTGGACTGTAACGATTGAAGCGGGAGTAATCCGTCGTGTGGGATCGAAGTATTTCCACTTCACGGGTTTGGCCTCTTTGTTGTAGTGACGGATGTAACGCATGAGCTTTCTCTTTAGGTCGGACACCGAGGTGAACACGTCGCGGGCGATGACGTCCCGCTCGATCTTGGCGAACCACAGCTCGACCTGGTTCAGCCAGGATGAGTACGTCGGAGTGAAGTGCAAGTGAACATTGGCGTGTGCCGCGAGGAATTCGTCGACGCGCTTGGTCTTGTGCGCGGACAGGTTGTCGGCGATGACGTGGATTTCCTTGCCGCGCGGCTGGTGGACCACGAGGTCAGTGAGGAAGGCGACGAACTCGGCCGAGGTGTGGCGCTCGGCGGTCTTGCCCAGTACCTCGCCGGTTTTGGTGTTGAAGGCGGCGTACAGCGACAGGGTGCCATGGCGGAAGTACTCGAAGCCGTGCCGCTCGGCGCGTCCCGGCGACAGCGGCAACACCGGATCCTTGCGATCGAGCGCCTGAATCGCTGTCTTCTCGTCCACGCAGAACACCGCCGCATGCTGCGGTGGGTTCAGATACAACCCGATCACCTCGGCAGCCTTGGTCTCAAAGTCCGGATCGTTGGAAGCGATGTAGCCCTCGAGCCGATGCGGCTTCAGACTGTGCTTGGCCCAGATGCGCGTGACTGTCATATGCGAGATATCGCCACCCAATTCCGCGGCCAATTTGCGCGAGGACCACTGCGTCGAGCCATCGGCCGGCTTGCGCTTGGTCGTCCAGGCCAGCACGCGCGCTTCGACTCGGTCGGTCACCTTGTAGCGCTCCCGTCCAGCGTGTCGTGCAAACAGCCCAGCCAAACGATCGGCCTCGAAGCGCTTGCTCCAGCGACTGATGTAGCTGTCGGCGCAGTCAAGCTTGGCCCGAATCTCCGCCCAAGTCAGCCCCTCGGCCAGCAGCAGGATCAACCGCGCGTGCCGTGCCGAGTCGGCCCGGCCGTTTCTTGCGCTCGCTTGCCGCTGCAGTTCCATGCGCTCGCTCTTGCTCAGTTTCATCATGCCCTCCACAGGCATGATCATACTACCTATTTAAGTGTTACAGTCCACTAGCGGCTTAGGGACGATGAACGCGAATCGATTTGAATGCCCGCCGGGTGGTAACCTTCTCTCAGGGAGGGCAAACGGCTTGCCTTCGGCAGAGCCGTTTTAGCGGCTGTGACCCTGTGCCCAAAGTCCCGAGCATCGGACAGCGCCTGTTAGCCGTATGGTTCGACATTTTTTTCATGGAAGGACAACATGAATTCCACGAAGCTCATTCTCTGTGCGCTCACTGGCATGGCGACGGCCGGACTCGCCATGGCGCAGTCCCCGAACGCTAGTGCACCGGCCACGACGCAAGCACCATCGCCCGCTCCCGCTGCCGCCGGGGTCACCAGCGCCCCTCCAGCACCTGCCGCAAACTCCGCCGATGCTATGGAGGGATTGGCGGCGGTCTATTCCGACAAGCTCAACGGCCACAAGACTGCCAGCGGCCAGATGTTCCGTCAGAGCGAGCTGACGGCCGCACATCCATCGCTACCGTTCGGCACCAAAGTCAAGGTGACAAATACAAAGAACCAAAAGTCGGTCGAAGTGCGCATCAACGACCGCGGACCGAAGCAGACCGGTCGCGTGATCGACTTATCGAGCGCAGCCGCTGCGAAGCTCGGAATCGGGAAGAACGGAACTGCGCCGGTCAGCTTGGAAGTCGTCGGGAGTGCGCCCGCCGCAAAGAGCGCGAAGTAGCGCCGGGCTCGTAACTGTCTGGATGGCACGGCTGCGGATGAACGTCACGGTTGCGCCGACAGCAAAGTCGCTAGATGGACTTTGTCGCTGACGCAACCACGCGGCCGGCGACGCTGGGCGAGGGTACTGATGACGCTCGCACCACCCACTGGCTCGTCACCGGAGGTGACAGTCACGCTCACAACACCCATGTCCTGCAGCTTTAGCACAACCCCACTGTAGGAGTCCGGGTCAGGGGGAGGGGGAAAGCTCGCGCCACTAGTCCGAAGTTCATTGTCAGTTAGCCTTGTTTAGAGCGTAGAAGCATTGCCTAATCAGAAGGTTGCCTGGGTTTTCTGGCGTCAATATGTAGCCATGTAGTTGACTTGACTTTGCAGGGATATCGTCTAGTATGTAGTCATGCATATTGACGTTGTCCCGAATCGCGGCGCGCGCCCTGCGTACCTTCTGCGCGAGTCCTATCGCGAAGGTGCGCGCGTGCGCAAACGCACCCTTGCCAATCTGTCGTCGCTCTCCGAAGCGCAGATTCTTGCCATTCGCGCGGTGCTGCGCGGCGAACCGGTGAGCCCCGTTGCCGAGCAATTCGAGGCCATTGCCTCGCGTGCGCAGGGTCACGTGCAGGCCGTGCGTGTAGCCATGCGCCGGTTGGGGTTGGAGGCGTTACTGGCGGCGCGCCCCTGTCGCGAGCGCGACCTGGTGAGCGCCATGGTGGCGGCGCGCATCATCGCCCCGCATCCGAAGCTGGCCACCACGCGCTGGTGGCACACCAGCACGCTGGCCGAGGACTTCGGCGTGCAGGAAGCCAGCGAGAACGATCTATACGCGGCGATGGATTGGTTGCTCTCGCGTCAGGAGGCGATCCAGAAGAAGCTCGCGGCGCGCCATCTGGGCCCCGGCAGTCTGGTGCTCTATGACCTGTCGTCGAGCTACTTCGAAGGCACCACCTGCCCGCTGGCGAAGCTGGGCTACAACCGCGATGGCAAGAACGGGCTGCTGCAGGTCAACTACGGCGTGCTCACCGATGCCCGTGGCTGCCCGGTGGCCGTGTCGGTGTATGAGGTGGACAGCGTCAAGCAGGATGGCCGGTGTAACGACAATCGTCTTGGCCGGTTATCGGGGATGATTGTCGTCGGTTAATGGGTCATGGTTGTCGCTCCGCTGCATGGTTACGGTGATGATGGTCGTCGCTGCTTGCGGCGTCATATGGATCGATCGAAGGCAGGAGACACCGTAATCCACTCCGGTCGGGCGACCAGGAAGCGCTGCAGGCGTTTCTAGGGAGTCTCCAGGTCATTCGCTACCTGCGGCTTGACGCGGTTTTTTGGCTTTTGCCTTCTCGCTTGCATGCCGAGTCTGCTTGTCGCTGGTTGCCGTCTTGCGCCGGTAGCTCTCGACGTTGAGCTCGAAGATCGTCGAGTGATGGACCAGGCGATCGATCGCGGCGACGGTCATACCAGGGTCGGGGAACACCTGGTCCCAACCCGAGAAGGGTTGATTTGCCGTGATTAGAATACTGCGTCGCTCGTACCTTTCAGCGATCAGTTCGAACAGCACGCTGGTCTCGGCCTGATCCTTCCTGACGTAAGACAGATCATCGAGAACGAGCAGATCAAAGCGATCGAGCTTGGCCAAGGCCTGCGGCAGCTGCAGGCTCTGCCGAGCGGCTTGCAGGCGTTGCACCATTTCGCCGGTACGCATGCAGAGCACGCGATAGCCGGCATCGATCAGGGCATGTCCAATCGCTGAACCGAGATGGCTTTTGCCGACGCCAGGCGGACCAAAGATCAAAATCGTGGCTCCCTTCTCCAACCAGGAATCACCGGTGGTCAGTGCGCTGACATGGGCTTTGGACAGCATAGGTACCGCCGCGAAGGTCGAGGCGTACAGATCCAGCAGTTCGTACACGCACCGCCGGAACTCGGCGGTAAGCCGCGCCCACGCACCACATTACGTTGGCGCCACGGTTTGAGGCAGTTTTCTTTAGCGGGCGGCGAATCGTTTCGCGACTGATGTCTTTGCTCGCGGGACGGCGATCGCGCTCGTGCTCGAGCAGCACCAGCGGTCCTCCTCTTGGCTCCCGCCGGGGGCTCCGAACAGCTGAGAGCGATAATCTCCGCCTCGACTCTGGTCTGGTACTTGCGCGGCGCGCCCGGCCGCGGTGCGTCGCGCAGCGCGTACTCCAAACCACCCTCCAGGTACGCCGTACGCGTGCGCCAAATAGCCGTGCGCCCAACCCCAAGCACCCGGCAAATCATGCGCTCGGGCACCTTCTCGTCCAGCGCCGCCAAGATGTGCGCCCGATTGACGGCGCGTGCTTGGCGCAGGCCCTTGCTGCGCCACGGGGCGAGTGCCTTCCGGTCTTGGGTCGACAACGTCAGCGCTGTCGGGCGCGTGGCCGGGTGGTCAACCAGTACAAGAGTGGGAACACGCTCACCATAGACATGACTCGTTAATGACGTGATTAGCGGACTAGTAGATTTCACGAAGTCGCTAACGGACCCAAGCAGTCGTGGCAATCGACCTTCTACGAGCTTGTAGAGCGCCTTGCTCTCAGGAGCTTCCCTGAAGACAAGTAGCTTTCCCATAGCTCCCGGACCAAAGCTTGCTTCAGATCTCAGTGCGACAGGCTTGCCACCACCCCATTTTTCAATGTCGGCACATACGGAGCGAAGGTCCTTCGCCGCAACACGTGCCGTAGCACCTGCTGCAATGACCGCAATGACAGACTTGATTACGGCCTCGCCCTGTCCCGTGCTACTTTGATTGATACCCCTAAGTCGGCCGTCATCGTAGAACGCAATCGCAATCTCACTGTCTGCAAAACTTCTGTTTAACCTCTTCGCGTTTGCTTCTCGAGGTGACTTGCGGTCGCTGAAGTATATGGTGCTGATCGTCGGAGTGTTGAGTACTATGCGTCGGCGTCAGGCTGCGCGGTCGCCCCGTCGCTTTGGTCGAGCGCAGTGCCTTGATCCCCACGCCCGGTTGCAGCGCCGCTTTGATCCACTTGTAAATCGTCGTCCGATTGAAGCCGTAGGCCTCAATCACCGCCGCCGCGGACTCGCCTTCGCGTACCCGTTCCACCGCCATCAGCCGAATCGCTTCCTGCGTCTGCCGATCCAACGTGCGACCGTCTCGTTTCATGAACAATGAGATCATGGATGCCGCAAGAAGTTCCGCTTTTGTCGACTTATTTATCGACTAGTGAGTAAGTTGCTGGACGCGTCGCATCCAACGGTTTGCGTCACTGAGATCGTCGACCTCCAGGTAGGCGCGTAGTACGTAAACGTGACATCGGGAATTGTCGCGCAACCGCAAAGCAATCCCGCCATCAGAGTTAATGTTGCCGATTTGGTCAATCCCGATTCGTTGCAACTGCTCCTTCAGCGAAGTATGGGAACGTCAGCAATATTCGTTTCGAACTGCGCTGTCCAGTACGCGGTCCTGGGAAAACGCCACTTTTGCTGACGCCGTGCCGGCGGTGTACGCATCAGGGTCGCTATGAGCGCCCGGGCGTCACGCTTCTTCACGTCGACATACGCTCGCGCAAAGTCCTCCACCAGGCGTTGCCCGGCGGGCTTGCCGATGAGCGCTTCCGCCTGACGCGCGAGCTCGTCGATTGTCCGCTCGGCGAAATGCCTGCTCTTCATGACCGAGATGAGCTCGCGCTCGACCGCGTGCGACACCTGATTGCTCTGACGGAGCTTTCGCAAAGTGAAGCGGATATTCGCCATCGCCTCGGAAAGCGGGCGATAGCCGAACTCCTCTGTAGCGTGAATGACGGCTAGCTCGTCATCATCGGTCCAGAAGCCCGCTCTGAACAATCTGAATACTGTGCCGACGCCGATCATTCCGAATTCATGCAATTCCGCTGCTCTGAGAGCGCCCATGCTTCCGGCACCGAGGATCTCGACCCCACTGGACATACCGTAGAGAATCTCCTTGTGCCATACGGATGGAACATTGCCGAAGTTGCCGTCGACGATTCCGATCCGCGAGTAGCCTGCCTCGACTGCGCGAAAGACGGATCCCAGAGAAACCGGCCCGAATCGATCGATGCTTGCGGGACACGGCTCTCCAAAGAGCGAGGGTCCGGCAAATATGCCGCTCTTCAAGCAAGTGGCTCAGTTGAGCACGCACTGCATCCGTGGTCCCGGCGTATAGCCAGGTTTCACGATGTGCCCTTCGAGTCCGGGGACCGTGACGTGCACCACTGCAATGGCGAGGTGGGGTTGGGTCAAATCCACAGCGACAACCTGTGAAAGCCCTTCGCAGACGAGAGCTGCGAGCAGCCAGTCCAGCATCTCCGACATTTCTTTGAGCGGCGGCGCCTGAGGAATGTCGTCGAAACTCACCGTTTCGGGTTCCTCTTGGAAATTCCTGACCCACGCTGATCCGCTTGCGCTGTCGATGGGGATCGAATTCCGGTAGGTCGACCAGTAGGCGTCATCTCTCGCGCCAGCGATAATGGTCAGGCGACTCTGCAATGCCTCCGTGATCGCCCGCGACAGCGCGATCCTCCGGTATGGATGACAGCCGCTCCCGGAAGCCCGCTGGGGATAATAGGTGCGATGCTCGCTATCGAATACGTGACAAACAAAACAAGGCACGGGTACGCTCTGGGTCACATACCACACGGCGAGATTCAAGCCCGAGGCGTGGCATTTGTCGATTAGCCCTCTGCAGTTCTCGTCAGGCACCGACGCCAGACGTAAACGTGTTCGTGGCACATCGTTGGTCGCATACTTGCGCGCATACCAGAAAGCCGCTTGGTCTCGTTCGATAACCTCGCAGGTCGCATGCAATATCGCCTCCGGACGGGTGTTTCCGGACGCGAGCCCGTTCGTGGATGCCAAGAAAGTCTTCGGAGTCGTCCTTCGGGCAACAAGATCCATATCGATGCAGTCTCGCGGCACCCAGACAGGTCTTTGCGACGCCAAATCTTGCCCCTCAACCCATTCGGTGATCCGATCGGCGTGGATAGCTGCCTTTGGCAAAATCGGGATCAACAGGGGGTTGACGTAGCGGCGGTTGCCCACCACCTGGCGTAGCGAGGTCCGATGCCCATCCGGAACGAAATGCTCGGCATGGTGAAGCTCAATGCATTCCATGATGGCGGACGCCTGCGCGAGCTCGTCGGTAAGTCCCTTGCCCTGCGACACCGTTAGTGATTTTGCAAGCGGCCGAACCGCCATCCACACCGGTACGCCGACATGGTCGAGGCCGGTGACATTGGCTAGCCTCGAGATGCCGATTTGTCGGCCAATCTCGCGAGCCTTGGAAAGCGTTTCGGACGGGATCGCCGTGCGGATCGTTCCTCCGAGGTCGATCGCACCATCATCAAGCAGAGAATCCCCGCCGATTCGCGCTCCATGGTGCATAGCTCGCGCGACGTACCCGGTCATGCGCGCGTCCTCGAATGAGTCGAGCCCAGACGGCAAAGCGATGGAGTCGACTGCGTAGCGCTTATTCGTCTACTGGCCCGACGGCGCCGGTGGCATCGTCCCCTGGGAAATCAATCAGCCCGTTTGTAGTCAGTAATCGGGTTAGCTGCTCTCCGGCGTCCTGTCGTTTCCTAAGCAAGTCTAGGACCGATTGCTTCAGTTCCTCGCCTTGGATTTCTCGGATTTCGCCGGTAGCACTCAAGACGAGCGAGATCGACCCGTCTCTGCCCACGACGACAAAATTCTGCTCCATGAACGTTCCTCCCGTCAGCGGCCGCCATTACCCTCGACAGAGGATTTCCAGCCCCCGCCAGCCAAAAGGAATGCTGAGCCGGCGAGGGCAAGTTGTCAATTTCCCGATTTCATTCCTTGCCCTTGTATTGGGCTATTCCAATCGCTCCCGTTCCACCAGTCGATAACGCGGTCACATCACAAGCCATGCGGATGCCTTGTCCAGGAGGGCATTCGTCGGCAGTGTTCGCCCTGCCTGGTACTGCGCTTCGTAGCAATCGACACCTAGCGCGGCGCGGCAGCGCTCTCGACTCACCTCGAAACCCTCGAGGTCGGCCGCGTTGGGGCGAGTTCGAATGAGTTCTGCCAGCGTGTCTCGCCCGCCCAGGAAGATTGTCGCTTGCTCGTAGTGAGCCGCAGCAACCGCGAGGCTCACTATCGAATTGAGGCATCGCAATATCCCTACGCGAAAGCTCAGATCACGACAGGTCGTCAACACTTCGCGGAAAAGGGTTCGCGCTGTCGCGAGGTCGCCCCGAGCCGAGGCGATCTCACCCAGGAGTCGAACCTGCTCGACTGATGGGGCGGCGGCTCCACGTGCGCGGAATATCTCCAAAGCCTGTGTGATGAGCGTGCTTGCCGTAGCAAGGTCTCCGTTACGATGCGCCAACACACCCAGATAGCTTAAAGCGTTTGCTTCGAGTGACGGATTACCTAGCTCTCGGCTCAGCACGAGCGCTCGCTCCAACGGCACTCGCGCTTCGACAGGCTTTCCCTGGGCGAGAAGCACGTATCCGAGGTTACCGAGAATGATGGTCTCCCATGCGTAGTTCCCTTCTTCGCGGTTGATGGCGACAGCCTGCTGATAAAGAGCTTGAGCCTCGGCCAGGTCACCTCGATCCAGCACAATGCCTCCAAGCATATTCAGCGCGCCGGCTTCGAGAATTCGGTTGCCGGTCTTTCGTCCAATGGAGAGCGCCTCTTCGAAGGAGATCTGCGCCTCGTCGAATTCCCCGAGAAAGAAAGCCATCACTGCACGCGTCAATAGAACCCTTCCGCGGAGCTCCTCCGGCGTGCCGTGGGGCGCCTGCGCAAGCGACTCGGAACTGTATTGGCGCCCCTCACGCCAACGCCCACGAACGCTCCAGAAGTTGAGAAGCGCGGCGCAAATGCGCAAGGCCGGGTAGCCCGCGCCCTGTTGTTTAAGAGACGACTTCAGCGCAAGTCTGATGTTCTCGTAGTCCGCGTCAAGACGATGCAACCATGCTTCCTCGTTACTGCGTTTACGGAGCGCCGGCTCAGCACTCTCGACGAGATCGAGATAGTAGTCGACGAGCCGGCTCTCCAGCGCCGCGCTCTCCGCGCTCTCGCCCAAGCGCTCCTGTGCATAGTGACGTATGGAGTCCAACATCCGATAGCGATCGTCGTCGTCCTCCATCACGACCAAGGATTTCTGGACAAGACTAGACATCAAGTCAAAGATTCGATCTCGATCGATGTCACCGCCAAGACAAATCGCTTCAGCGGCCTCAGTTGTCCACCCACTCGGAAAAACTGACAGTCGAGCAAATAGCGTCGCTTCGATATGGTCGAGCAGGTCATAACTCCAATCGATGAGAGCACGAAGGGTCTGTTGACGAGGCAGGGCAGTCCGGCTACCGCCGGTCAGCAATTGGAACCGATCGTTCAGTCGGTCTGCGATTCTCTCGAGGGTCATTGAGTCGAGCCGGGCTGCCGCAAGTTCCAGTGCCAATGGCATACCGTCCAATCGTGTGCAGATTTGCGCGATTATCGGCGCGAGCTGGGCGGTCATCGTGAAATCCGGACGTCGCGATCGAGCACGTTCCAAGAACAGTTGGACGGCATCGGAGCGCGCCAACACGTCCAAATCAGCGGTCGGGCTCGCCAGCGACAACGACGGAAGCAGATAGATTTGTTCACCGGGTATACGCAGCTGTTCGCGACTGGTGGCTATCAGGGACACCTGCCGAGCGCCATGAATGATTGATTCGACAAGACGCGCGCATGCGTCAATAACATGTTCGCAATTGTCGAGAAGGAGCAGAACTCGACGTGGGCCAAGGTGTGCCAGCAGCGCCTGCGTGACTGACTGTCCGGCCTGCTCCTGAATACCCAGCGCTTGCGCGACGACATTCACGACCAGCGCCGGATCGACTATCGGCGCGAGATCGATAAACCACACGCCGGCCGGGTATTCGTCAACCACACCGGCGGCTAGCTGCAGTGCCAAGCGTGTTTTACCTATGCCAGCAACACCAACGAGGGTTAGCAGTCGCTTGCTCGTCAGCAGCCGTTTCACCTCGTCTAGCTCGCGCTGGCGACCGACGAATGAAGTAAGTTGGTGGGGGAGATTGTTACACGCTTGGCCGTCGGACCAGGATTCCGAAAGCTCCTCGAGCGGCCGCTGTCGGACACTCGCTGATTTCGGCTCTGATGAAATGTCAGGATCAATTTCCAAACGATATACGCGAATGGGGCGTGCGATGTTCTTTACGCTGATGTAACCCAGATCATGAATTGTTGCGCTGACGTCTTCCCGAAGATGGTCCCGGACCGAAGAACTGATACATATTCCCCCCGGATGAGCAATCGTCTCCAAGCGCGCTGCGATGTTTACACCGTCGCCAACGAGTCGCTCGCCGTCGATGATGATGTCACCGACATTCACGCCTATTCGAAGCTGGATCTGCTTGGATCCGGCGACATTCTTGTTCCGCGTGGCTATCTGCCGCTGAATCGCCAGGGCACATTTGACCGCCTCGGTTGAACTCTGAAACGATAGGAACAGGCCGTCCCCGGCACGATCCACAACGCTGCCGCCGTGGTTGCTGATCGTCGGGTAGACGACTTGTTGAAACATTTCCTCCACCCTCGCGTGCGTCCCCGATTCATCTGATTCCATCAGCTGTGAGTATCCAGCGATGTCGATGAGCGCGACAGCGAGAAGCCTACGTGTTGGGCCGACCGATTGGGCCATAGGTCGTAACGGTTACGTTACTCAGATCCGTTATGCCAATCGAATCTGGATGCCGGCGTGATCGGACAGCCAGCATTGCGGATCAGCCAAAAGAAATTCGCGGATCACAAGGTCCCCCACACAGTCCCGTCACCCGCGTCGCACGACTTCTTGAGGGCAAAGGCTCATCACGGGAAGACAAGTCGGCAAGTGCCATAGATGCAGCAAACGCTGCAAAGTCTGGGCGAACTGGTCATGGCGCCGATCAAACTTACTATACCACCACGATAGTCGCGCCCTCTACTTCGTTAACGACGAAGGCGCGAACTCACGAAGGCCCTCCTTTCTCACTCAACCGAGTGGGGATCGGTTGTTCGTCGCGGACTATCGTGGCTGCCATGGGAAGAGCCACGCTGCTCTTCCATCACTGAGCCGTCGCAAAGATGTCCGGTGCTTAGTCAGCGCAGCGGAGGGGCCCGTCATGACAACGTACAACTCGATTGCTACATCGTTCGGCTCGCGCATCGCGGCATCCTGGGTCATCGCGTTCCTTGCGTGCAGCGCACACTTTGCCTTTGCCGAGAGTCTCATTCCTCCGGTCATGATTACGGCTGAAGGCTATTGCTGCGACCAGCCACCCGTAAATGCGATCGACAATGAACCAGACACGGCATGGAATTCTGGCGGTTTTCCTCCGGCATCCATTGTTCTCGACATGGGCAACGTGTATGCACTTTCACATATTGAACTGTTGACGGCCCAGTATCCGGAAGGAATAACCGAGCATCAGATATGGCTTAGCAACGATCAGGTGTCATGGACGAACGCCTACGTATTGAGAAGCAATACGATCGACGGTCAGTGGCTGTCATTGCCAGTCAATCTCTCAGGCCGCTACATCTCAATCATGACCGTCCTGAGCCCTTCTTGGGTCGCGTGGAGAGAGATACGAGTGTTCCAGCGATCTGAATCTTCATCGACCTACGGCTTCTGGGATCAGGGCTTCAACGATCCCAAGATCCGTACCAACTACAGTTCGCCGTACGAAGGAACAAGGACAGATCCACTGACCATCGCCTCGTGCCTTTTTGATGGCTGCCCGTCATACCCCGATACATACATCGCCAGCAATGCGTCGGCCAGCAATCTGTCGTCCTTTTCGGAAAGCCAATACTGGACTCTGCTGCTCAACAATGAGCCGTCCTACAACAACGGTTGTAATTCGGGGCCGCCGGATGCCTCGTTGCCACAGAGCTTCCCCGGCTCCGGAATATTCGGATTCGCGCCAATCATGGATAGGGCTGCTGGCGAGAACTTTTACCGGGCGCATCTCGTCTTGAATTCGAATTTCGCTAACCCTTGTTTTGAGGGGATCCCGTACATGTCGATCGGCGCGCACAGCAACCGGGGCAACGTCGACGCCGATGGCGAAAGCAAGGTCGTTGGCGCGCTCAATGCAGCGCCCGGCATTCCGCATACGGTTTCGTTCACCACGAGGCTGTACGAGTACGAACCGATGCACGCCGCGCTTTATCGATTGGTGGTTGCAGCGACGTGGCCCGATGCGCAAGGGCGTGAACTGCCGCGAATGATTCAGCTCAACCTGTTTCACGAGGGCGACGAAGACAGCTCATCGAGCGGCCCTGCCTCGTTGCGCTGGAGTTGGCCGATCGCCGAAGACACATTCTTTCCCGGCGCAGAGATCGCCTACTTCGATTCAGAGGATGTGCAGACACTCTGCCCCGGTGACTATGTTTACCGCATGACTGCTTCTGATCGCAATACTGATCTTGACTATGACATCGATCTCCAGCCCTTATATGAATGTGCAGCAAGGTGGAAGGCGTGGTCGAATAGCATGCCGGCCACAGCGAATATACCCATCGTGAGCGTTGACTGGGTAGTAGAAGGACAAGGCAGTGGCGGGGCGCTTTGGGCCGCGGTACACAACATGCGGATGCACTGACAAAGGAGACTGAGATGAACGCTGCTCAATTGGTTCTTGCAGTGACTGTCGGTATCTTTGCCCTACAGGCCGATGCGGGTGAACAGCAGAAAACGGATCCGTTGCCAGCGCAGGCCATTGCAAAGAGCGAGGAGAGTACTGAACTCCAGGAGATTCGCTGGCTGATATCAGAGTCATGTACCAAGAACGCCGAGTGCGCGAACCGCGCCGCGCCTGGGTTCAACACCTCGGGATCTCTGCGTCCAATGGCACATCCGGGCAAGCCGCCCTCTACGCCGGAGAGACGACGGGCCCTCGGCCTGCTGGATGACTCTACTGCGCCCCGGCAGTGATCCGGGCCACGCGAAGTCGGATATCGCCAGCAACTTGCTTCCAACGCGCACGGGGGCATCGGACGGCGGCGATGAGAGGCCGATACGTGTCGATTCGCGTGCTATGCCGAACGTGCGCTAACATCCCCAAAAAGAGCTGGGAAGTCCCTGATCGACTGGCCTTGAAGGCAATTAGATGCCACGCGTGCGTGATGTATCGTTCATCCGAAAGTTGTGCGGTCTCGGCCTGCCGGCGCAGACCGTTGCACAGTGCCTGTTGCCGGAACTGCGGAAATTGATTCCCGCGCACTCGGCCGGGGTATTTTGGGTCGATCAACACGGGGAGATGACGAGTCTCTATGCGGAGAGGCTGCTCCCGCCGGACGCGATGGCCGCCTACTACGAAAGGCACTGCGCCGTCAAAGCCGAGAGCTTCTCGAGCGTGTTCCTGCGCCGTGCGCAAAACAGCGATCCAGTGTCATTTCACTCGTTCAGCCGCGTTGAGCAGAACACAGACTACTTTCGCGATGTCATGGCACGTCTCGATGCTTATCATGTGTTGTATGGAGTACTGAGAGACGATGCTAGGCCCTTTGCTCAAATCAGCTTCTATCGTGGAATTGCCGATAAGCCGTTCGACAGGGCATGCGCAGACACGCTTCGCTCGGTGATTCGCTACGTATCGTCCGGACTCAGCCCGAAGCCGATCGCACCGCACACGGAGGTCGATGCTGTCGTTGTCGAAGAAGAGCTAGGCGTCGTCAGTCTCGCAGGCAAGATGATAAGAGCGTCGGAGGCCTGGCAGCGACTACTTCGCCTTGCCGCCTTGGCCGCAGTATCTCCAAGGAGCGCGCTGAAAGATCAGGAGGCGATCGAGCTGTTCGTGCAACGCCTTTGCGACGATTTGATACCGAACTCGCAGAACAGGCAAAAGCGGCGCGAAGTGGTCCATCAGACGGCGTGGGGCCGGTTCGTCATTCGCGCCTTCGTGCTGACCGACCCGCGGATCCAGGAAGTCGACCAGATTGGGCTGCTTATCCGTCGGGAGGAGCCGCGTTCAATTTCGCTTGTGCGTGGAACCGGAATGGCGGCACTTTCACCTCAACAGCGAGAAGTGGCCCTTTTAATCGTGGAAGGTAAAACCAACCGCGAAATTGCCGATGAGCTCGGGTTGAGCTTCAACACGGCGAGCTACCACGTCAAGCAGGTTTACGCACGGCTGGAAGTTAACGAGCGTTCCGACGTGCCCAAGAAACTACTGCATCTGGCGCAGGCGGCGACCGCGCACTGAGGCGGCATGCTTTGCGCTGCGGCGGGAACCCGGGGAATCACAATAGAAGACACCTGACAATTAAGGGCGGCGGCTGGTAGTCTTTCTGAGTCGTTCTTCCGCCCAGTTGAACTAAAGCCCCACTCGATTGCGTGGGGCTTTTCTTTTGGGTGCCGCGTACATTTTGTATCAGACGCCTAGTGAACGAATCAGATATGCAACCGCGCTGCTCGCTGCCTGACGGTCGGACGAATCAAGTCCGCCGTCCGAGTGGATCTTGCGGTGCCTTGGCGTCAGCGGCGTCTTTGCAGCCGACCAGTAGCCAATTGCAGGAACGGAGTCTGAACATGGACGAGACCGACAAGATCGTGCGAAACGTTGCATTCCTACTCTCGGCCGCGATCGCGTCGGGACTGTTCGCCATGTTCACTACTTGGGAATGGTCACACCTTGAGCCCGCACAGCAGGAAGTCATTGGCCTAGCCTTCGCAAATCCATTTGTCCACGAAGAAATTGAGGCTTCTCGGGTCGGACCGATTGCGGAGGGAGGGCATCGCTCCGCAGTCGGCACACGGCAAAAGGTCGACGCAAAACCTCATTGACGTCGCGTCGAATTACTCCTGACATGACTATGCAACTGCTGCAGTTCTGGCTCCTCCTATTTGCGATGCGCCCAGCATCGTGCGTACGGCAATTGCTGATCCTTGTGGCGGCCGTGATCAGGCTCCTGCGGCGTTTGACGATTGGCGCTGGCTTCTCATTTCAGACCACAAGGACACAGTCAGCCTTGCCAAGGCCGGGCAAGCAGGCTCAACTCGGAGTCGTGGTTCTCACTATGGAACGAAAGCGCTGGCGGCTCGCGAGGGCAACATCTGCGCGGACATCGGCCCTCCGTTTCCAGCGGCGGTCGTGATCGGTACTGGCGAGCCTCGTCGGTCGATCAGCGGGACAAACGGCGAGGATGAAGGAATTCGCGCATCAGGCGGACCCCAAGCCAGCAGCGGGTACGAGCACGGCCATGGGCATCCTCCATGCCACGAATTTTCCCTGCACAAGCTAGAATGGCGACCAAAGACACGAGAATGCCCGAACAGGGAGCGTCATCCAGCCCCCTGTATCGCGGCGCCGTTGGTGGCGGGCTGCGATTTTGGCAGCAGACAGATTCCCGGCAAACGGGACGAGACTAAAGACGAGGGAGGAGAAATCGAATGAAATCGATGAGTGCGGTACTTGTGCTGGCGGGCGTTGGGCTGCTTGGCACGCTTGCAGTGGAGTCGGGCGGCGCTGCCGCACAGACGGCACCCCAGGCAGATGCGCCGAAATCCGCGAAGATCGGCTCTTCGCTGATCGGGAAGCTCGAGGGACCGGAGATCATCCTGGATGCCAAGGCCTTTCCGAAGACCTTCAAAGAGGCCCCGATACTTGCCGAGCAGGTGAAGGCAGGAAAGTTGCCTGCGGTCGATAAGCGCTTGCCCGAAGCCTTCGCAGCTGTTCGTCGTGAAGCCTCTGCATGAAATCGGCAAGTACGGTGGCAACTGGCGCAGGGCTTTCACCGGACCAGGTGACTACGAGAACGGCGGCCGCATCGTTTCGCTCGACAAGATCCTGACCTTCGATTACACGGGCACCAAGATCATCCCCAGTCTCGCCCGCGACTGGAAGGTCAGCGACGACGGCAAGACGACGACGATTTACCTGCGCAAGGGCTCGAAGTGGTCGGACGGCACGCCGTTCACGGCCGACGACTTCATGTTCTGGTACAACGACATCTACCTCAACAAGAACATCAATCCCGTCGCCTTTCTTCGAGTTCCAGATCAACGGCAAAGACGGGGTGATGAAAAAGGTCGACGACTACACGGTCGCCTTCGAGTTTCCCGAGGCCTATCCCTTCTTCGTTTCCCAACTCGCGGGCAGCACCGCCATCGGCGCCGGGTTCGCGACGCGCGGCGGCTTCCAGAACTTCGGCGGCGCCTATGCTCCGGCCCATTACCTGAAGCAGTTCCTGCCCAAGTATTCGTCGGAAGAAGCGGTGACCAAGAAGGCGAAGGATCTCGGATTCGATAGCTGGGTATCACTGCTCAAGAACCGGTATAGCTGGGCGCTGAACAACGAACTGCCAGTCATGACACCGTGGAAGACGGTATCTCCGATCAACACGCCAACGTGGTCGATGGAGCGCAATCCGTACTTCTGGGCCGTCGACACTGCGGGCAACCAGCTCCCCTACATCGACCGGATCACGATGACGCTCGCCGAGAACACCGAAGTCGCGAACCTGCGGGCGATCGCCGGCGAATACGACGTTCAGGAGCGGCACATGGGTCTGGCCAAGCTGCCGGTCTTCCTCGAAAACGCCAAGAAAGGCAACTACACCGTTCACCTCGACCCGGCGCTCAACGGATCGGACGCGACCATTCACATCGGCAATGCCTACGAAGGCGATCCCGAGATTGCGAAATTCCTGAAGAACAAGGATTTTCGCCACGCGCTCTCGCTCGGCATCGACCGGGACCAGCTCAACGAAGCCTTCTGGCTCGGCGTGGGCACGCCCGGATCGATAGCTCCAGCGCCCGATACGATCTATAGCCCAGGCCCGGAATGGAACAAGAAATATGCGACTCTCGACTTGAAGCAGGCCAATGAGCTGCTCGACAAGGTCGGCCTGACCAAGAAGGATGCCGAAGGCTATCGACTGCGTACCGACGGAAAGGGAAGACTGCGTCTCGAACTGGTCACGGTCGGCGGTCAGTTCATTCCGTTCACGCAGGTCGGCGAGATGATCAAGCAGCAGTGGAAGAAGATCGGCATCGACCTCGACGTCAAGGAACTGGAGCGGAGCCTGGCCTTCACCCGCGACAACAACAACGAAAACCAGATGATGACGTGGGCAAACGACGGCTCGGAAATGATCTACCTCTTCCCGCGACATGCACTGCCGGTGGACGCGGCCGAAGCCCACATGGGGACCGCGTACGCCAAGTGGTATGCGTCGCGTGGCGCTGCAGGCAAGAAGCCGGACGACCCGGAGATGCTCAGGGCGATGGACCTGTTCCGCGAAGCGTTCGGCGCCTCGGAGGAAAAGCGCGTCGCCAATGCGAAGGAGATCTGGAGGATTGCCGTCGAACAGATGTGGAGCATCGGCACGGTCGGGCAGTCACCGGCCGTCATGGGTGTGCGCATCGTGAAGAACAACATGGGCAACGTTCCCGATCGAACGGTGAACGCACAGCATGCCCGGACTCCGCATTCATCGATGCCGATCACGTACTACTTCAAGTAGGGTAAGCGCTGCCACGAGCTGGTCGTCCCCGCGGCCTTTGTCCCCGCGAAAGCGGGGAGGGGACCCAGTGTCGTTGTTCCAGACGCCGCTGATCCCGCCCCCGATTCAAGCACTCGGGGGCAGGCTTTGCGCGGGAATGACGTGATGGAGGGGCCATGGTCGCCTATATTGTCCGTCGCTTGATGCTGGCCGTGCTGACCGTCTGGGCGATTTCAGTCCTGTCGTTCATGATCATCCATTTGCCGCCTGGCGACTACGTGACCTCGTACATCGCGTCGATGTCGGCATCGGGCAGCGCGGTTTCCGAAGGCGAGGCGCAGGCGCTGCGCGAGCAGCTCGGTCTCGACAAGCCCATGATGGTTCAGTACGGCAAGTGGATGGGCCTTATCCTCCAGGGCAATTTCGGCATGGCGATGGAGTGGGGACGGCCTGTGTCGGACGTCATCGGCGATCGACTTACCTTGACGATGATCATTTCCATTGCGGCGATCATATTCACCTGGGGCATTGCCTTGCCCATCGGGATCTACTCCGCGGTCCACCCCTATTCGTTCCTGGATTACCTGTTCACGTTCATCGGCTTCATCGGCCTCGCCATTCCGGGGTTTCTGCTGGCACTGGTGGTCATGTACATCGGCTTCGCGTGGTTCGGCGCGAACGTGGGCGGCCTGTTCTCGCCCGATTTCATCGAAGCGCCGTGGAGCTTCGCAAAGCTCTGGGACCTCGCCAAGCACTTGCCGATTCCGGCGATCGTTCTCGGCGTCGCGGGCACCGCGCAATTGATCCGCATCATGCGTTCGAACCTGCTCGATGAATTGCGCAAGCCGTATGTCATGACGGCCCGCGCCCGGGGACTTGCGGAAAATCGGGTCGTCATGAGGTATCCGGTACGGGTCGCCCTTAACCCGTTCGTCAGCACCATCGGCTACCTCCTGCCGTACGTGGTTTCCGGAAGCATCATCGTTTCACTCGTATTGAGCCTGCCGACGGTCGGCCCGTTGCTGCTCAAGGCGCTGATCGCCCAGGACATGTTCCTGGCTGGAACCATCATCCTGCTCCTGGGCGTCATGACCGTCATCGGAACGTTCATTTCGGACCTCCTGCTGATGTGGGTCGATCCCAGAATCCGGTTGGGGAGGGAGTGATGGCGGAACTCGCTGCCCCACAGACAGCGGGAATCGTCGCGGAAGACCGGATCGCCGTCGCCACGCAATGGCAACTCATCTGGTGGCGCTTCCGGAAGCACAAGCTCGCCGTGGGCGGGACCATCGTCCTGGCTGCGTTCTATATCGTCGCGCTGTTCGCCGATTTTTTCGCGTACGTGGATCCGACCGCATCGGAAGCCCAGCGCTCGCTTATGGTGCCGCAGCCGATCCACTGGATCGAGGATGGCCGCTTCGGCCCCTTTGTCTATGGATTGAAGGGCACGCGCGACCCGTTCACGTTCAAGCGTGTCTATGTTCCCGATACGAGCACGAGAATACCGGTCACGTTCTTCGGCCGGGGCGAACCCTGGTTGCTGTTCGGCTTCATCCCGACCGATCGCCATCTGATCGCCGTGGAAGGCGCCAAGCCCGGCGAGTCGCTGTTCCTGATGGGAACCGACACCCATGGACGCGACCTGTGGTCGCGCCTCATGTTCGCCACGCGAACGTCGATGACGATCGGCCTGGTCAGCGTCGCTCTGAGTCTGGTGCTGGGGGTGGTCCTCGGCGGCATCTCGGGCTATTTCGGCGGCGCGGTCGATACGGTGATCCAGCGCATCATCGAGATCCTGCGCTCGATTCCGACGATACCTCTCTGGATGGGCCTGGCTGCGGCTCTTCCCGCCGACTGGAGCGTGGTGCAGGTCTACTTCGCCATCACCATCATCATCTCGCTGATCGGCTGGACCGAGCTCGCCCGGGTCGTCCGCGGACGATTCATCTCGCTCAAGCAGGAAGACTTCGTCATGGCGGCCGAACTGCTCGGCTGCAGCAAGACGCGGATCATCTTCCGCCACATGGTGCCGTCATTCATCAGCCACATCATCGCGGCAACGACGCTGGCGATACCGGCGATCATCATCAGCGAGACCTCGTTGAGCTTCCTCGGGTTGGGCTTGCGGCCACCGGCGATCAGCTGGGGCGTGCTGCTGCAGGATGCCCAGAACATCCAGGCCCTGGTCATTTCTCCCTGGCTTCTGCTGCCGTCTCTTGCCGTCATCATCGCGGTCCTCGCCTTCAATTTCATGGGCGACGGCATACGGGATGCCGCCGATCCCTACCTGTAGGCGGGAAGATATCTTGGATACGAAACCGCTGCTTTCAGTCAGGAATCTGAGGACCAGTTTTTTCCAGGACGAGGGAACGACCAAGGCCGTCGACGGCGCTTCGTTCGACGTTGCCCCGGGCAAGACTCTGGGCATCGTCGGCGAGAGCGGCTGCGGAAAGAGCGTCACCGCGCAGTCGATCTTGCGCATCGTCGATCGCCCCGGTCGCATCGTCGACGGCGAGATCATGCTGACCCGCGCTGACGGATCGCAGACCGATCTCACCAAGCTCGAGCCCAACGGCCGGGAGATGCGTTCGATTCGCGGTGGGGACATCGGTCTGGTCTTCCAGGAGCCCATGACCTCCTTCAGTCCGGTGCATACGATCGGCGCACAGCTGGTCGAGGCAGTCCTCCTGCACAATGAGGTGAGCAAGACCGAGGCGCGGAGCCGCGGCATCGAGGCGCTGCGCAGCGTGGGTATCCCCAAGCCGGAGCGGCGTATCGACGAATACTCGTTCGAGTTGAGCGGGGGCTTGCGTCAACGGGCGATGATCGCGGTCGCTCTCTCGTGCGATCCGCGCCTGCTCATCGCCGACGAGCCTACGACGGCGCTGGACGTCACCACGCAGGCGCAGATCCTGGATCTGCTGCGCAGGATTCAGCAGGAGCGTGGAATGGCCATCATGCTAATCACGCACAATCTCGGCGTGGTCGCGGAGATGGCCGACGACGTGGTCGTCATGTACTTGGGCCGGGTGGTGGAGCAGGGGAAGGTGGATGACATTTTTCACGACGCAAAGCATCCTTATACGAAGGCTCTGCTGCAGTCCATTCCCAGCATCGAGTCCACAGCTCGGGTGAGGCTTCCGACCATCAGCGGCTCGATTCCCCATCCGTTCAACCGACCGACGGGCTGTTCTTTCCATCCCCGCTGCGCTTCGTTCATGCCCGGACGCTGTGATACCGAGGAGCCGCGTCTGCTGCCCGTTGGAGCGGGGCGGAAGGCAAGCTGTTTTCTCTATCAATGAGAACAGGCATGACCAACGGTGCCGCCGCCCCGGGAAAGTCCGTACTGCTCGATGTGAGGGGACTCAAGAAGTATTTCCCCATTCGAAGGGGACTTCTTCAGAGGACCATCGGCCATGTGAAGGCGGTCGACGACGTGACTTTCTTTCTCAATCGGGGAGAGACACTGTCGCTCGTCGGAGAGAGCGGTTGCGGAAAGACGACCACGTCGCGTTGCATCCTGCGAGCCATCACCCCGACGGCCGGTCAAGTTCTCCTTTCGGATAACGGTGAGGTGCTGGACGTGGCGACCGTTCCGAAAAACAGGTTGCCTGCTCTTCGGCGCCAGATGCAGATGATCTTCCAGGATCCGTTCTCCTCGTTGAACCCGCGCATGACCCTTTTCGACATCGTCGGGGAGCCGCTGCTCGTCCACGGGGTAGGCAACGTTCAGGAGAGAACCGACCGGGTTGTGGAGCTCCTTCGCCTGGTCGGCCTCAGGCCGGAATACATGCGGCGCTACCCGCATGCCTTCTCGGGTGGCCAACGTCAGCGTATCGGCATCGCTCGGGCCCTCGCGTTGCACCCGCGCCTGGTCGTTGCGGACGAACCTGTCTCCGCGCTGGATGTTTCGGTGCAGGCACAGATCCTGAACCTTCTCCTCGAGCTTCAGGAAAAGCTCGCGCTGACGTATCTGTTCGTCGCTCACGACCTTTCCGTCGTCAAGCACATCAGCGAGCGGGTCGCGGTGATGTATGTCGGCAGGATCGTGGAGACCGCACCCACCGAAGAATTGTTCGCGTCGCCCAAGCATCCGTATACCGAGGCGCTCCTGTCCGCGGTGCCCAAACCGGATCCGCGCCTGCGCTCCGAACGCATCGTGCTCCAAGGCGAAGTGGCCGACCCGGCGAACACGCCGTCGGGTTGTCATTTCCATCCCCGCTGCCGGTACGCACAGTCCCTCTGTCGCGAAAAATCGCCGGCAGAGGAAGAGATCGCCCCGAACCACTTCGTGAGCTGTCACAGAGCGAAGGAACTTTCTCTCCTCGGCGTCGCGCGCTCGATTCCGTAGAATCGACGTCCGTTCGCTCAGGTTTCCTTCTCCGAATCGCGCCAAACCTGTCAGGAAGCTTTACAACGCCAGACAGGCGCCACCGTAACCTATTGATCTGATGTATTGGCACGGCCTATGTTTGTTGTAACGGGTTTCAACCTCCAAGGTCAAGAGGTGCGTATGCGCAAGTCGACCATCATCGCCTGTTTCGTATCCTCCAGCCTCCTGCTATGCGTGCACGCGGGTGCCTCGCCGATCATTTTTTCAGTTGGCGGCGACAATACAACGGCTTCCATTTAGGCCACCGTTGACGCATTTCGTGCTGCGATCGGGAACCCCAACAACCTCAACAACGCAGGCCCGATCCTTGGCGGTCGCCGCGAGATCAACTGGGACGGCGGCGGTGGCGTCACCGCAACTCCCCCGCCGGTTACACCTTTCAACGCGTTCCTGAACCGCGGCGCCCAATTCACGACCCCCGGCACAGGCCTGTCCCAAGCGACGCCCGATGGGTTGGGGGTGTTGGTCAACAATCCGACCTATGGAGGCGATTTCAGCACGTTCAGCCCGTTACGCCTGTTCGCCCCGATTGGAAGCAATATCACGGACGGTTTCTTTTCCATCCCGGGAAGCAATGCGCTCAGCCCGGCAACGATCAGTGCATTCGGTGCCGTATTCACCGACGTCGATCTGGCGAACACGACGCGGATCGATTTCTTTGGCATCGGCGGATCTTTGCTGTTCAGCAGCTTTGTCGCACCGGGCACGGTAGCCAACGGCAGTCTGTCGTTTCTCGGGGTGCAATTCAACGCCGGCGAGCAAGTCGCGTGTGAGAATCACAACCGGCACGACTGCACTGGGCCCCAACGATAACCCGGGCGCAAATGTCGACGTCGTCGCGATGGACGACTTCATCTTCGCGGAACCCAGATTAATCCCCGAGCCGGCGACGTTCGGCCTTCTTGGCGTCGCCTTCGTCGCGCTGCTCCTGCTGCGCGAGCGGCCTCGCTGGCGCAGACCCTGACTCGGCGCTGTCACCAAGTCCAGCCGGACAACTCGGTACCGAACGTGTCCGTGTTGTCGACGCTTCACGTGCGCTGAAGCATCGCAAGGCACTTCGCAACTTTCCCCGACTCGGACCAACCGGCCAGGCAGACGCATTCCGCCGGGACCACGCGTGCCTTCTCGGCGCTGTCCGCTCGACATCGAATTACAAGGCAGGGTGCACGTTCACTGGTGTTCACGACAGCGCACGAGGAGGGCTGTCGATTAGCCTTACACCGAATGATCTCAGGAAACGAGCTCAGATCGATTTTTCCAGCGGCAACAATGACGTCGGGACCGTGGGCGGCTTTAAATTGCCGTTGATTTCCTTACGGCGGCGAACGGCCAGGTCCCCGTCCGTTGCTGTTTGCTTCTACCGGTGGGGAGCAAGCCCTGGCACGTTTGATGCTGCTTCGAATATCCCAGGCGCACGACTGCCCGGGTAACCTGGTCTCATACAGAGGGAGGTAGCCATGTTCTGGCTGCTACTACCGCTGGACGCGGACGCTGAACGGCACTTGGATGACCAGACGCGGCAGTCGCGCGGCTCTTTCTGGGCACATCTGTTCCATTCGGTTTGGAACGGTCTTCGGGGTCGCCACTGAATCGCGGGATCCGCCTGGATCGTGCTTTACGTCGGGCGCTTGGCTAGGCGCCGATACCTTTGCAGCTCCTTTTGCAGGAACGGCGCGAACGCGGCGGGCGCCTCGTCGATGGGCTCGGCGCCCATACGTTCCAGGTCCTTGCGAAACTGCGTCGACGCCAGCAGCTGCTGCAACGCAGCTTGCATGCGCACGATCGATTCTTCGGAAATCCCATTGGGGGCGAGCAGCCCCTGCCATGATTCGAAGACGAAGTCGTAACCTTGCTCGATCATCGTCGGAACATCGGGGAACGCGTGCGAACGCGTTTGTCCCGCATTCGCAATCACACGGATCGTCCCGGAATTCGCGTGGGGCGTTACCGCGGCGACATCTGCGAGCAGCAGATCGATGCGGCCTGCGAGTACGTCGAGCAGTGCCGGCGCGGTCCCGCCGTAGGGCACCTGAAGAATGTTCACGCCGGCATCGCTTTTCAGGGACTCGATCGCAAACTGGACCAGCGTCGCGCCTGAACCGTAGGTCAACGCGCCCGGATGCTTGCGCGCATACTCGACCAGCTGCGCCACGTTCGTCACGGGGAGACCGGCGCGCACCACCAGCACGAGCGGCAACCGTGCAATGCGGCCGATGGGCGTGAAGTCGCGTATCGGATCGTAGCGCAGGTCGCTGTCCAGCGCGGGCCCGATCGTCAGGTTGCTTGCGCTGCCCAGCAGCAGCGCGGAGCCGTCCGCCGGTGCCCGCGCAGCAGTCTCGACACCGATCGCGCCGGCTGCGCCCGACCGGTTCTCGACCACCATCGATGCCCCGAGCAGGCCACCCAGCGACTGCGCCACCAGACGCGCGATCAGATCGCTCTGGCCGCCGGGGGGAAAGGCAACGATCAGGCGAATCGTTTTTGCAGGAAAGAGTTGCGCCATGGCGAGCGGGCTCGCACACAGCAGAGCGCCTCGCGCGAACGCGCGCAGAATCGTGCGCCTGCGCATCAGCTGCGCCTTTCGATCTTGCCCAGCGCTTGCGACCCGCCTCGCGCAGTGCGCTCGTGCTTGCTGTCGCCGATCAAGGCGGCGAGTTCCGAAACCGTCGGACATTCGAACAGCGCTGCGATCTCAATCGAAGCACCGAGTGACGCATCGACAGCTTGCAGCACACGCATCGCGCTCAGAGAATCACCGCCAAGGTCGAAGAAGTTGTCGTGTCTGCCCACAACCGGCCCGGCGAGCACTTCGGCAAAGATTCGGGCAATCTCGGCTTCATCGCGCCCGATCGGAGACTCCTTCTTCGGCTGCGTCGCTGACGCGGCCAGGGCAGCCAGCTCGGAGCGCGCAATCTTGCCGGCCGATCCGCGCGGCAGTTGCGCAACCTCGATGATTCGCGCGGGGATCTTGAACGCGGCCAGCCCCGTTCGAAGAAAGCGGCGCAAATCGCTTTCGCTGACTCGATCGCGCAGCACAACGGCGGCAGCGAGCTCCTGGCCTAACGTGGCGTGGCTGATGGCGAAAGCCGCGGCCTCGATCACCTGCGGGTGCCGTGCCAGAGCCGCCTCGACCTCGCTGGGCGCGATCTTGATTCCACCACGGTTGATGACATCGGTGAGTCGCCCCGACAAGTAGAGGAACCCCTCGCGATCGATGCGCCCGTGATCGCCGGTCCGAAACCAGCCGTCGCGAAACGCCGCCTGATTCGCCGCGTCGTCATTCTCGTAGCCATCGAACACTTCAGGCCCTCTGACGACGATCTCGCCCGATTCTTCAGCACCGAGGAGACGACCGGCGTTGTCGGCGATCCCGATTTCAATGTGGGTCGCGCGACCGACGGATCCCGTCGGCGCTCGCGCCGGTGGAAACGGCGTCTGTGCGATGTAGCCGGACTCCGTCGACCCATATCCGATGATGACCGGGACCGCGAATGCCTGCTCCAGCCGCGCGCGGACTGCATCGGGCAGGTCGGTTGTACCCGACCAGATGGCCTTGAGGAAATGCCGCGGCGGTGACACACGGCGTTCGAACGCCTCGAGCAGCGCGATATGCGAGGCAGGCGGTGCGAAATACTGCGTTGGGGCGAGGGGTTCGAGCAACTCGATCGTGGCATCCGCCGCCAGTGCGCCCGCGCAGATGAATGATCCGCCCGATACCAGGCTCGCCAGAACGCGTCGAATCGCTGCGCTCGAATGCAGCGGCAACGCTATCAGGCACCGATCGGAAGCGTCGATCCGAGAAAGCTCGATGCGGTTGCGTACCGCCTCGGCCACTCGCCACTGTTCCCAAGGCACGAGCTTCGGTGCACCGGTGGTGCCGGAGGTGTGCATGAGGAAGGCGATGTCGTCGGTCCGCGGTGGCTCGACGGCCGTGCGGCTACGTCTGGCCTCAGCAATCAGCTCAAGAATGCCGTTGTGATCAAAGCGCGAGCCGCGCATCGCGATCAATGTAACGGCGGCCCGTTGCGCCGCGCGCGTGGCGGCCGAATTGGCACCCGCGGGCACGATCAACGCATCGATCCGCATAGCGACAAGCAAGCGTACGAGCGCTTCCTCGTCGAGCGCGTCGTTCAGGGGAGCGCAGGTCGCGGCGGAACAGGCCGCCAGCATCGTGACCACCGAGTCCGGGCCATCGGGCAGAGCGATAGCGATACGCGTCCCGCGCCCGAAGCCGGCGTCGGCCAGGTTGGCCACGGTTGCATCGAGACTGCGTCCCAGGTCGGCATAGCTGAGATCGGGTCGGCCTGGGGTTACGATCGCGGCCTGCGCGAAATGTTCACGGACCGAGTCGGCGAGCAATCGGGAAAGCGTGGCCGGCGGATGCCGTGTCCAACCCCATCCCGGCTGTTTTGCTGCGCCCGTCATTTCACTTTGTAAACCATCGATGCGTGATCGCTCCGATGATTTAGCCTGCTCGACTACCTCCTGTCAACGGTGACGAGGTCGGCGCGTCGTCATTGACGAGCATGTCCGCGCCGAGGTGCCGCAGGTCGGTGCAACCGAGCTGCCCCATGAGGATGTCGATCTCGTGCTTTAGTATGGCGACCGCGCGCTGTGCACCCGCGAGTCCGCCGGCCGCCACACCATAGAGCGTCGCACGCCCCAAGAAGCAGAAACTCGCACCCAGACATAGCGCGGTGACGATATCCGAGCCGCGTCGGATGCTGCCATCGGACGCGCGAGCGCCTGCAGCACCATCGACGGGGTGATGGTCAGTGGTTGCTTCAAGCCGTTGCGGATGTTGCGCTCCTGGTTCGCACTCGTCTGCGAATCGACGGTGAGCACGAAGGTGCCGACGCCGGCATCGCGGGCGCGACCGATGAGCGCGTCCGCGAGTTTTGGGTCGCGCGGTTGGTAGAGCTGGTACCAGGCGTGCTGCGGCGCGACGCGTGCCACGGCTTCGATCGACGCCGTGCGCGCGCCGGACTGGATGAACGGGATGTCGGCAAGCCTGGCCGCCTCCGCGAGCATCAGGTCGCCACCGGGACGATACAGGCCGACCAGCCCCGTCGGCGCGATGCCGAACGGGCTGGCTTACGTGCGGCCGAACACGCTGGCCGACTGATCGCGCTGACTCACGTCGACCAGATAGCGTGGCAGCAGCCGTCGAGCGGATCTGCCATGTTCAGTGCTCGATGTTGAGCGCCACCAGCAGCCGCGACACCATGTTGTAGGCGGCTACAGTGGCGACGACCTCGAGCGCGCCGCGTGCATCGAACCGGCGCTGCACCCGGTCCATGAGGGCGGAGGGGACGGCGACGTCGCGCGTCATGGCGTCCGCGAGTTCCAGGACCAGCTCCTCGTCGCCACTGAAGGCGACGTCGCTCCCACTCGGGCCATCGCCGCTGCGCCATCGCCGAAGCGCCTCGATCTTTGCATCGGAGACGCCCGCCAGCCGCGCGTGTGGAACGTGCGCTTCGAATTCATACGCCGCCCGATTCAGGATGGCAACGCGCAGGATAATGAGCTCGCGCAGATCCGCCGGGACCGTCGATTGCGTGCGAATCGCAGTCAGCAGTTTCTCCCAACCGGTGGCGAGCGGCGGGCTGTTGAGCAGCACCTGGTAGAGCAGCAGGATTTCGCCGCGCGCCTGCACGATCTCGCTTTCGATGGCGGCGAGCTCCGGACGCGTCCCCGGCGCGATCGGCGGAATGCGAATGGCAGACGTCACGATGCTTTCCGCTTGGCACGAATTCCAAGGCGACGGTAGCCGGCGCCGCTCATTCCGCGGTGATCTTTCTGGCACGGATCAGCTTGCCCCATTTCTCGGTGTCCTGTTGTAACAGCGTCGCAAGTTCCTGCGGAGTCGAGGTCGTGGGCACGGCACCGCTGGCGAGAAGCTTCTCGTACACCGCAGGCGTGGCGAGCGTCGCACGAATGGCACGGTTCAGGGATGCGATGGTCTCGGGCGGCGTCTTCGCCGGTGCGAAGATCGCATACCAGTTGTTGGTGTCCACGCCGGGTAGCCCTTGCTCGGCAAGCGTGGGCACGTCGGGAAGGACAGGGTGTCGCTTGGGCGCCGCGATCCCCAACGCCTTTAGCTTGCCTCCCTTGATGTGTCCGATCAGGCCGGGAATGTCGCCGAAAAACGCCGACACCTGGCCGCCGAGCAAATCGGTGATGGCGGGCGCTGCGCCCTTGTACGGTACGTGCAGGAGGTTCGCCTTGCTGACATCGGCGAGTTGTTCCTCCGCGAGGTGCGGGATGCTGCCGATTCCCGTCGACGCGACCGGGGTCGGCGTCGAGCGCTTTTTGGCGTTGGCGATGAATTCCACCGCCGTGTTGGCGGGATCGTTGGCGTTGACTACGAGTATCTCATCGTTGTTGACCACCAGCGACACCGGCAAGAAATCGCGCTGCATGTCGTAGGCGAGCTTGTCGTAGAGAGCCGGATTGATCGCAACCGCACCGACGCTGGTGAGCCAGAGCGTGGTTCCATCGGGCGCCGAGTGCGCAACCGCCTCGGCGCCGATCGCCCCGTTGGCGCCCGGCTTGTTGTCGATGATCACGCGGCGCCCGAGTTCGGTGCCGAGTTGCTCGGCGATATTGCGTGCAACGAAATCGACCGGCCCACCTGGCGGAAATGCCACCACGATGCGCGTGATGCGATCCCCCTGCGCAAGCGCCACGCCGCTCGCGAGGCAGGCCAGCACAAGGCCGATTGCGGCCATCTGACGAATCATCGATCTCTCCCTCCAAGCACGTTCTCGATGCTCAGTGATGAGCTTCCACGTCGCGCCCCTAATCGCAACGCGCGGTCATGCCGCCGTCGACGACAAGCTCGGTCCCGGTGATGAAACGGGCCTCGTCGGAGGCCAGGAACAGCACCGCTGCCGCCGTGTCGCGCCCATCGCCCATGAAGCCCAGCGGGATGCGCGCCTGTCGCTGTCGAAGCAGTGTGTCGACGTCGCCATCTGCGCGTTGCTGCGCCAGTCGCGCCTCCACCATCGGCGTGTGCAGCTGGCCTGGTACGACGCAGTTCACGCGAATGCCCTTTGAAGCGTACTCCACCGCGACGACCCGCGAGAACTGGATCACGCCGGCTTTGGTCGCAGCGTAGGCTACCTGCGCCGAACCCGTCCAGCGCAGCCCGCTAGTCGACGACACGTTGATGATGGCCCCCGATGCCTGCCGCTCCATGACCGGCAGTACATGCTTGCAGGAAAGAAAGACGCTTTTCAGGTTGACATCGACCTGCGCGTCCCACACATCCTCGTTCATCGCCACCGGTCCTCCGCGAGCCGATCCGCCGACGTTGTTGACGAGCACGTCGATTCGGCCGAAGCGTTGCAGACATGCCTCGACCATCATCTCGACAGCCACGCTATCGGTCACATCGCACTGTCCGATCTCGATCGATTCACGCGCCGCGCCCGCACGATCGAGGGTTTCCTCGAGGCGCATCGGGTCCCGATCGACGGCGAACACGCGCGCTCCCGCCTCGGCAAAGCGCACCGCGATGGCGCGACCATTGCCCCAGCCGGGCCCCACGCAGCCGGCGCCGGTAATGATGGCGACCTTGCCTGCAAAGCGCGCGGTTTCGCTCATTCGGCGAACCGGTAGAGGCGCTGCGGGTTGTCGGCGAGCAGCGCATGCCGCTGTGCGACCGAAGGTGCGATGTCCGCGAGCAAATCGACGAGCAGGGCGTCGTCTGGCTTCGCGCCGCTGATGTTCGGATGCGGCCAGTCCGTGCCCCAAAGCACGCGGTCGCCGAATTCGTCGACCAGCGACCGCGCCAGCGTCACCGCGTCCGCGTACGGCGCCCCCCGGCGAGAGCAGCGGTCGCAGCCGCTGACCTTGATCCAGAACCGATCGTTGCGCAGATGCGCGCGCAGCGTCCGGAATTCGTGCTGGTCCGGGCCACGTGATGCATCGATACGACCCATATGATCGATCACGACCGGCACCGGCAAGTGCGCGAGCTGAGCTAAGAGGCCTTCGATCAGCGTGCTCTCGCAATGCACCTGCAAGTGCCATCCCAGCGGCGCGAGCCGCGTGGCGAGGGCGACGAGGTCGCTCACCGGTGCAGACTGGCCGAGATGATGCATGAAATTGAAGCGCACGCCGCGGAATCCAATACTGTCCAGCCGGCGCAACTCCTGTGTGGAGACGTCGCTGGGCAGCAGCGCCACGCCGCGGTACGCACCCGCCTTGGCGGCGAGCGCGTCTTCGGTGACCGCATTGTCGAACCCGTGACAGCTGGACTGCACGACAACGCAGCGCTTGATCCCGAGCCGTGCGTGCAGCGCAAAGAGCTCTTCCTTCGGCGCCTCGTCCGGCGTGAACGGGCGCTGAGCCGCAAATGGGAACCTGGCCTTCGGGCCGAAGACATGCACGTGCGCATCGCAGGCGAGCGGCGGCAACGCCAGCGCCGGGCGGCGGGCAGGGCGGTCGACGAAATCAGGCGTAGCGATGGTCATGGGAGAGACGCCGCACACGAATTCTGGGAACTGCCTAGCCGGAAGGATACCGTGCTGGCGCCCGCGGCACTGGAAATCGGCGCCTGAATCGAGATCGGGTGGCGCGTAGCCTTGCGTCCGGGACGCGCGGGTCAGGGCGCGCCGTTCCGATGGTTACCGACCGGTGAGTGTGCACCCGCGCTGCGGATGCTAGCATCGCCATCGGCTCCGCATGATGCGACCAACGCACCGCCCAAGCGAGGACAACTATGGCCCCGATGAAAATACGCGAACTGCGCGTGCGCGCCGTGAAGGTGCCGATGGTGGAACCACACCGGACGGCCAGCGGAACGATCACCGAGTCCCCGCTGGTGCTCACTGACGTGCTGACCGACGCCGGCGTAGTCGGTCATAGCTACGTATTCTGCTACGCCGCACTTGCGCTCAAGCCGGTGGCGTTGCTGGTCAAGGGACTGGAGCCTCTCATTGCGGGGCAACCCGTTGCCCCGGTGGAAATCGAGCAGTTGCTGGCCAGGCGCTTCAGGCTGCTCGGGCCACAGGGGCTCACCGGCATAGCCATGGCGGCGATCGACATGGCGCTGTGGGATGCGCTCGCGCGTGCGCACGCCGTGCCGCTCGCGCGCCTGCTGGGCGGCACGCTCAAGCCGATTCCAGCCTACGGCGCCACCGGCTACGACGGTGCCGACGGCTCGGCGCGAGTCGCAGCGACATGGGCCGAGCGCGGCTTCAAGGGGGTGAAGTCGAAGATCGGCTACCCGCACGTGCGCGAAGACGTCGACGTCGTGCGCGCGATGCGGCGCGAAGTGGGTGAAAATGTCGCATTGATGGTCGACTACAACCAGTCGCTTGCGACGACTGAAGCCGTCGAGCGCGCGCGGCGCCTCGACGACGAAGGCCTTACCTGGATCGAGGAACCCACGCTAGCCGACGACTACGCCGGACATGCGCGCATCGCGCAAGCCGCGCGCACGCCGATCCAGTGCGGCGAAAACTGGTGGGGACCGCACGACATGCGCAAGGCCATCGAGGCGGGTGCCTCGGACTACGTGATGCCCGACGTCATGAAAATCGGCGGAGTCACCGGCTGGTTGCGCGCCGCGGCGCTGGCCGAGACCCAGGGAATCCGGATGTCGAATCACCTGTTCATCGAAATCAGCGCGCAGCTGTTGTGCGTCACCCCGACCGCGCACTGGCTCGAATATGCGGAATGGTTCAACCCCGTTATCGAGCAGCCGCTGCGCGTCGTCGACGGCTGCGTGGTCCCCGACGACAGGCCGGGCACGGGTGTCGAGTGGAATGAACAGGCCGTCGCGCGCTACCTCGTCGAATAAGACGGCAGCTTGGCGCAAGCGTCGGTTCGGCAGGCCGCGCGGATCTCGCGAACGGCGCCGTGTCGTCACGGTTGCAGGCGCGGCGAATTCGGCTAAGATGCCCGCAGCACCGCAGCACCGCAGCAGCGTCATGCGCGCGATTCACGGGATGCAGGATTTGCGCAACGACACGCAGACCGCTTGCAGCCTCTCCAGAGGAGCACATCTCGGTCGTGACTAGAGAGCCCGAGCGCAGCGACGAACGTCCGCAGAAGACCGCGGACAGGCTGTCACGCCTGACGCGTGCCGGGCTGGATACGCTCGACTTCGGCTTCGCGATCTTCGACCGTGACCTGAAGCTCGTCGCGAGCAACAAGGCGTTTCGCACGCTGCGCGGCTATCCGGCGGCGCTGTGCAGGCCGGGCACCGAGATCGTCGAGCTCTACCGCTACAACGCGCAGCGCGGCGACTACGGATCCGGCGATGTCGGAGACGCACGCGCTGTCGCGTCTGAATCGCGTCCGCGACGCCAGTCCGCACGAGCTCGAATACGACACTGCCGTCGGGACAGATTCTCAACGTGCGGTACACGCCGATCGTCCACGACGGCCTGGTTCTCACCTACGCCGACATCACCGCGCGCAAGCGCGCCGAGCAGCAGGTGGCGCGCAAGGAAGCCGAGCTCGCAGGTGGCGCTCGACAACATGCCGGGCGCACTCGTCTACACCGACGAGCAGCTCAATATCGTCGTCTGCAACGATCGCTTCGCCGACATGTATCCGGTGCCGAAGGAACTGCTGCAGCCGGGTCGCCCGTATCCGGATTTCCTGCGCTACCTCGCCGAGCACGGCTACTACGGCGATGGCGACGTCGACGACGCTCGTCGCCAAGCGCGTGGAGAGCCTGCGCAATCCTTCGGGCACGACGTTCGAGGACCACACGCCCGACGGCCGCGTCTACGAAGTCTATCGCCGCCGTGCGGCGACCGCGGCGGCACGGTGACGGTGATCACCGACATCACGGACTCAAGCGCGCCGAGCAGCGCCTCGCGCGCAAGGAAGCCCGAGCTGCACGTCGCGCTCGACAACATGCCGGGCGCGCTCGCCTATACCGACGAAGCGCTCGAACATCGTCATCTGCAACGATCGCTTCGCCGAGATGTACCCGGTGCCGAACGAGCTGCTCGAGCCGGGCCGTCCCTATCCCGACTTCCTGCGCTATCTCGCCGAGCACGGCTACTACGGCGACGGCGACGTCGACGCGCTCGTCGCCAGCCGCGTGGAGAGCCTGCGCAATCCGTCGGGCAACGACGTTCGAGGACCGCACGCCGGACGGGCGCGTCTACCGGATCGCCCGCCGCACGCGTCGCCGCCGGCGGCACGGTGACCGTGATGACCGACGTCACCGAGCTGAAGGAGGCCGAGCAGAAACTGCTCGACGCGATCGCAGCGCGCCGAGGAGGCCAACCGGCTGGTCACCGAGAAGAACCGGATGCTCGAATCGCTGTCGTCGAAGCTGTCGAAGTACCTGTCGCCGCAGCTCTACAAGTCGATCTTCAGCGGCGAGAAGAGCGTCGAGGTCGACGTCGCAGCGCAAGAAGCTGACGATCTTCTTCTCCGACATCGCGGGCTTCACCGAGACCACCGACCTGCTGGAATCGGAGGAGCTGACGAGCCTGCTCAACCAGTACCTGCGCGAGATGTCGTCGATCGCGCTCGAGTACGGCGCGACCATCGACAAGTTCATCGGCGACGCCATCATGCTGTTCTTCGGCGATCCGGAGACGCGCGGCGCCGCGCGACGACGCGATCGCCTGCGTCAAGATGGCGATCGCGATGCAGCAGCGCATGCGCGACCTGCAGGCGGAGTGGCGCGAGCGCGGCCAGGAGCACGTGTTCCAGCTGCGCATCGGCATCAACACCGGCTTCTGCACGGTCGGCAATTTCGGCAGCGACGACCGCATCGACTACACGATCATCGGCAACGAGGTGAACCTCGCGGCGCGGCTGCAGTCGCACGCCGACCTCGGCGGCATCCTGCTCGCGCACGAGACCTACGCGCTGGTCAAGGACGCCGTGCTCACCGAGGAGACCGGCACGATCACCGTCAAGGGCTTCCCGACGCCGGTGCAGACGCTACCGCGTCGTCGGCCTGCACGACGACGCGCGGATCGGGGCGCGTCATCCGGCAGGAGCAGGAAGGACTGCTGCTCATCATCGACAAGGCAAGGCTCACCGGCAAGGGGAGGATTGACGCGATCAAGATGCTTCAAGAGGCTGCGGATCGACTCAAGGAGTAGATGCGGTGACCGGGAAGCAAATGGTTGATGCGGGAAGTCGCGGCGCGCAGTTGAACGACGACGAAGCCTCGCGGCCGGCCCTGGACGATTGATCGCGAGTCCTGCCATCGGTTGACTCCATTGACGATCCCGGTATCTTACGCGGGATGCGTTCGGCGCCGTCGCATCTTGCGAGCCGGCACGACGCCACTGGAGGAGAGTTACATGAGCGATTCGATGCGCTGGACGCGCCGCAGGGCGCTCGGCGCTGACTGCTGCGTCTGCCGTCGCCGCGGCGTTGCCGCGTCGGGCATGCGCAGCGACCACGCTGCGCTGGGCGACCGTGCTGCCGGCCAAGCATCCCGGCAGTCGGCGATGATGGAGCGGGTGGCGAAGCAGGTGAGGGAGGAAACCGGCGGCGCGGTCGAGATCCAGACCTTTCCCGGCCGGCCAGCTCGGCTCGTCGCGCGACGTGATCGAGTCGACGTCGTCCGGCGCGATCCAGATCGTCGACGAGGGCGCGGCGCAGTTCGGCCAGTTCGTGCCGCAGTTCTCGATCCTCGAGGCGCCGTACATCTGGCGCGACGCGCAGCACATGCGCCGCGTGATCACCTCGCCGATCATGGACGAGATGAACGCGCATGCTGGTCGCCAAGCGGCAGATGCGCGTCATCGGCGCGACCTACTACGGCAAGCGCCACGTCACCTCCGGCAGCAAGGCGATCAACACGGTCGACGACATGAAGGGCTTCAAGCTGCGCATCCCGGAAGTCGACACCTTCCGCGCGATGGCCGAGGCCTGGGGCGCGCAGGCCGACGCCGCTCAACTTCGGCGAGCTCTATCTCGCGCTGAGCCAGGGCGCCGTCGACGGCCAGGAGAATCCGCTGCCGACGATCCAGAGCGGCAAGTTCTTCGAGGTGCAGAAGTACCTGGTGCTGACCGGGCACATCATCACGCCGCGCCTGATCGTCATCAACGAGGCGGCGTGGCAGGCGCTCAGCGCCGAAGGAGCGGCAGGTCGCTCAAGACGTCGATCGACACGCACGGCAAGACGCAGGACAACGAGATCCTGGCGCAGGAGAGCCAAGCTCGTCGACACGTTCAAGGCCGGCCGGCATGACGGTGATCCAGCCGGACGTCGAGAGCTTCCGCAAGCCGGTGCTGGCGAGCCTGCCCGCGAAGTTCGAAGCAAGTGGGGCAAGGGACTCTGGGAGCGCATCGCCGCGTACTGACCGGCCAGACGCGTCGCCGCAGCGCCGCGGCGCCGCCCGTGCAGCCGCGACGGAATGCTGATGCTTCGTCGTCTCGTCGGCGGCTTCGACCAGGCCGCCGCGTTCATCGCCTGCGCGCTGGTCGTCGCGCTGCTCGGCTGCGTGGCGCTCGGCGTCGTCACGCGCTCGCTGGGCGATCCGCTGATCTGGACCGACGAGCTGTCGCGCTTCCTGATGGTGTGGCTCGCCGTGTTCGGCTGGATCCTCGCCAGCCGCAAGCGCATCCACGTGCGCATCCGCTTCTTCCAGGACCTGCTGCCGACGCAGCGCGCATCGAGCGGTCGAGGTCGGCGATCCAGGTCGCGGTGACGCTGCTTCGGCGCGCTGGTCTGCGTCGTACAGCGTCGGGCTGGTCGGCAAGAACCACGACCTCGAGGCGACGTCGCTGCCGATCTCGATGGCGTGGCTGTACGCGCCGATGGTGCTCGGCGGCTGCGTCACCGCGGTGCAGGGCGCGCGCGAGGTCGTCGAGGCGCTGCGCCGGCCGCGGCGTCTCCGCGGCGGCCGACGACGGCGGGCTCGTCGAATGAACCACCTGATGCTCGAGATCGTCGGCGTCTGGCTCGTCGCCATCCTGCTCGGCATGCCGCTGTTCGCGTCGATGGGACTCGCGGCGTTCGCCTTCGTCGTCTTCAGCGGGCTGTCGCCCTCGATCGTGCCGCAGAAGATGGCGCAGGCGATGAACTCGTTTCCGCTCGTCGCCGCGCCGCTCTTCATCCTGATGGGCAACATCCTCGGCGCGGCCAAGCTCACCGACCGCATCGTGCGCTTCGCGACGTCGCTGGTCGGCTCGCTGCGCGGCGGCTACGCGCACGCCAGCATCCTCTCGAGCATGATCTTCGCCGGCATGGTCGGCTCGGCGGTCGCCGACGCGGCGGGCACCGGCGCGGTCGAAGTCCGCGCGATGAAGAAGGCCGGCTATCGTCCCGAGACCGCAGCGGCGATCAGCGCCGCCGCGGCGACCATCGGCCCGATCATCCCGCCCAGCCTGCCGATGGTGATCTACGGCGTCAGCGCCGACGTGTCGATCGGCCGCCTGTTCCTCGCCGGCGTCATCCCGGGCGTGCTGATGGGCCTGTCGCTGATGATGCATGGTGGCGATCATCGCGCCGCGCCAGGGCCTGCCGCGCCATGCGTTCGGCGGGCTTCGCGACGTCTGGGTCGCGTTCAAGGAGGCCGTCTGGGCGCTGCTGGCGCCGGTGATCCTGCTCGGCGGCATGTTCAGCGGACTGTTCACGCCGACCGAGGCGGCGGCGGTCGCCGACCTCTACGCGCTGTTCCTCGGCTTCGTCGTCTATCGCACGCTGCGGTCGAAGGACCTGCCGGCGATCCTGATCAACACCGCCGAGACCACGGGCATCGTCATGGTGCTGGTCATGGTCGCCGGCGCGCTCGGCTGGTGCATGTCGATCTCGCGCATGCCGCAGACCGTCGCGCCGGCGCTGGTCGCGACGATCCACCAGCCGCTGGTGTTCCTGTTCGCCGTCCAACGTGATCCTGCTCGTCGTCGGCTGCTTCATGGAAACGCTGGCGGCGATGCTGATCCTGATCCCGATCCTGGTGCCCGCGGCGATCGGCTTCGGCGTCGATCCCGGTGCAGTTCGGGCTGATCATGATCTTCAACCTGATCCTCGGGCACGATCCACCCGCCGATCGGCGTCGTGCTGTTCGTCATGGCGCGCATCGCCGAGATCACGCTTCGAGCAGATGTCGCGCGCGATCCTGCCGTGGCTGGTGCCGCTGCTGCTCGTGCTGCGTCGCGATCACGGTCTGGCCGCCGCTGACGCTGTGGCTGCCGAACCTGCTGATGAACAAGTAGGCGGCGCCGCGAAGGCCGGAATGACCTCCGGCGGGTCGAGCCGGTCGCGGCTTTCGCCGCGCGATTTTCACAGCTGGTCGCCGGTGCGCCGTGCCGGCGCTTCGTGTTCGAGGTGAATCCGATAAAATGGCAAGGCGAAAGCGTGGTCGCGATCGACGGCTGCTGATCGTCGAGCAACCGTAGTTGCGCCGCAGGATCGTGCCTGCGCCGCGCCGCAGCGTTTCTCGCCGTTGCGCGAGACCGCGCTACACCGCAAGCGCTTGACCGCTCTTGCGCTGTCCGAGGCTACCTGGAGCACGACCCGCATGCCACTGTCCGGCGATACGCAGCAAGGCCAGGTCGAGGCCATCTATCGCGCCGAGTCGCGCCGCGTCTTCGCGACGCTGGTGCGGCTGCTCGGCGATTTCGATCTCGCCGAAGAGGCGCTGCACGACGCCTTCCGGGCGGCGCATCGAGCAATGGCCGCGCGACGGCGTGCCCGCCAATCCGCGCGCCTGGCTGGTCTCGGCCGGGCGCTTCAAGGCGATCGACGGCATACGCCGGCGCGCACGCTTCGACGCGCTCGACGACGTCGCCGAGGAGGTCGAAGCCGTCGCCGACGAGACCGTCGCCTGGGACGACGAGGGCATCGAGGACGACCGGCTGCGCCTGATCTTCACCTGCTGCCACCCGGCGCTCGCGCCCGACGCGCAGGTCGCGCTCACGCTGCGCGAGGTCTGCGGGCTGACGACCGAGGAGATCGCGCAGGCTTTCCTCAGCGCCGCGCCGACGCTGGCGCAGCGCATCGTCCGCGCCAAGGCCAAGATCCGCGACGCCGCGCATTCCCTACCAGGTGCCGGCGCCGGACCGAGCTGCCGGAGCGGCTCGACAGCGTGCTGCGCGTGGTCTACCTGGTGTTCAACGAGGGCTATTCGGCGTCGTCGGGCGAGACGCTGACGCGGGTCGATCTCTCCGGCGAAGCGATTCGCCTCGGTCGCCTGCTGGTCGAATTGCTGCCGGAGCCGGAGGCGATCGGACTTCTGGCGCTGATGCTGCTGCAGGAATCGCGCCGCGCCGCGCGCGCGTCGCCGAGCGGCGAGCTGGTGCTGCTCGACGATCAGGATCGCTCGCTCTGGAATCGCGACCAGATCGCCGAAGGGTTGGCGCTGGTCGAGGCCGACTCGCGTCGCGCCGCTTCGGTCCGTACACCATCCAGGCGGCGATCGCGGCGGTGCATGCCGGGCCGCCAGTGCCGCAGCGACGGACTGGGACCAGATCGTCGGTTTCTACGACGCGCTGCTTCGCGCCGAGCCGTCGCCGGTCGTCGAGCTGAATCGCGCCGTCGCGGTGGCGATGCGCGACGGCCCGGCGGCGGGCCTCGCGCTCATCGACGCCATTCTGGCGCGCGGCGATCTCGTCGACTACCACCTGGCGCACGCGGCGCAGGCGGACCTGTGCCGGCGGCTGGGCCGGAACGATGCGGCGCGCGCTCCTACGCACGCGCCATCGCGCTCACCCGCCAGGCGCCCGAGCGGCGTTTTCTCGAACGTCGGCTGGCGGAACTGCCGCATTGATCGCCAGGGCGCCACGCGCTGTCCGTGCTGCCGTACGTTCACCGAAAATTTTGCAACGACGCTGTCGAAAACCCGGTCAGCCGAACGACTATGAGCGCAGCCTCCTATTTCACTACCCCAGGGAGAAAACCATGAAATACGCGTGCCTGGTCTACCTCGAAAACGACAAGCTGCACGCCGTACCCGACAGCGAGTGCGCCGCCTGCGGGGCCGAGCTGCGCGAGTCGGGGCACATGGTCGGCGGGGAGGCGCTACACCCCATCGACTCGGCAACGACCGTGCGCGTGCGCAACGGCAAGGTGTCGGTTACCGACGGTCCCTTTGCCGAGACCAAGGAGCAGCTGGCCGGCTTTTACCTGATCGAGGCACGCGACCTGAACGAGGCTATCCAAGTCGCCGCGAAAATCCCGCCGGCGCGGACGGGCAGTGTCGAGGTCCGCCCGGTCCGGGAATTGATGCCCTAGCGCGGGTGCAGGATTGCCGATGGAACCCGGGCATGTCGATATTGCCCGGCGCCATTCGACTAACCTGGAGCGATGGAATCGCGCCGGGCTCGAAAGCCCCGACGTCCCGCTCCCAACCAGACAAGGAGAAATGAAATGCGATTCATGGTGATGGTCAGGGCGACCAAGCAGTCCGAAACGGGCGTCATTGCCGGACGAGAAGCTTCTCGCCGACATGGGCAAGTTCAACGAGGAACTGGTCAAGGCCGGCGTCATGCTCGCCGGCGAGGGGCTGCAGCCGAGCTCGAAGGGGGCGCGCGTCAGGTTTTCCGGCGACAAGCGGACCGTGATCGACGGACCCTTCGCCGAGACCAAGGAGCTGATCGCCGGCTTCTGGATGATGGCAGGTGAAGTCGCAGGCAAGAGGCGATCGAATGGGTGAAGCGCTGCCCGAATCCGTTCCCCGGAGTCGAGTCCGAAATCGAGATTCGCCAGGTGTTCGAGGCCGAGGATTTCGGCGCCGAGTTCACCCCGGAGCTTCGCCAGCAGGAAGAGCGACTGCGCGCGCAGGTCGTGGCGAACAGGTGACGAGGCCGTGAAAGGCCCACCATTGGAAGCTCATGCCTGGCTGCGCGCGGAAACGTTGCTGCGCTGGCGATCCCGCGGTTACGCCGTTGCGCGGACCGCATCAACCAAGACAAAGGAGCTGCAATGCTTGTCCAACCCTACCTGTTCTTCGACGGCCGCTGTGAAGAGGCGATCGAATTCTACCGCCGCACCGTCGGTGCGCAAGTGACCATGCTCATGCGCAACAAGGAAAGTCCCGAACCCCCACCGCCCGGGATGCTTCCGCCCGGGTCCGAGAACAAGATCATGCATGCGAGCTTTCGCATCGGCGACACGACGCTGATGGCTTCCGACGGTCACAACAAAGGAGCGCCCAGCTTCAAGGGATTCTCGCTGTCGCTCTCGGCCGCCAGCGACGCCGACGCCGAGCGCTACTTCGCCGCGCTCTCCGACGGTGGGCAGGTCACGATGCCGCTGACCAAGACCTTCTTTTCCTCGCGCTTCGGAATGCTTACCGACCGCTTTGGCGTAGGGTGGATGGTGATCGTCGCCGCCTGAGCTCGCCAGCGCCGCGGGGTGCTCACGCCGGCGGCTGACCGTGAATCCCGCGCAGCGGTGCGCGGCGCAGGAACGCCGCGCTGCGGCCGAGTATCAGCCGCACTAGATCCTCGAGGGCAGGTTCGTCGATCGCGGCACTTCGGAACTCCAGGCTGACGCGGTCGAAGCGATCGACATTGGCCAGCGTCACGAGGACGATGCCGGTCTGGTAGTCCGCGTGAAAAGTCGCCGCCGCCGGGATCGCCGGTGGCACCGTGATCACGCACTTGCGAATCGCACCGCCATGGTCTTCGACTCGACGCGCGGTGTATTGCAGCGCCGCGTCGTCGAGGGCCTTTTCCGCGAGCGCTACGCTTCCCGGCGCTACTTCGATGGTCAACGGCCCGGCTGCAGCGAGTTCGTAATAGATGTTTATCTCGTCGAGCACGGGATAGCCGACGATGCGCCGCTCGTGCTGGCCGATATAGACGTGATTCAGGCGCGGCGACCCGAACACCAGGCCATGACCCAGATCGAAGCGATGCTCGACCGGTGGCTTGAGCCCGTCGAGGTACGCAACCGCCTTTTCCAGCCAGCGAAACCACTTGCGCATCTGCGCGTCGATTTCCTGGAACCCCGGGACGTCGGCGTGTGCGTGCTCCGACGCGCGCGCCACCTCGTATTGGGAGCGCAGCTCCTCGAGCAGTGACGGTCCCGAAGTCCCGGTAGGTCCCGCGGTTGGTCCTTGTGGCATGACGATGACTCCTCCGCACGTGGTGTACGCGGATGACTCGTGGTCGGATGCGAACCTACGCCAGCAGCGAGGCGGCCCCGTTCGAGATCGCATTCTATTGAGAATTACGAAACCGAGCGACACAGCATGTATTGAATAGTGACGTCATCCCGACGCAGGCCGGGATCCAATTTCATAGCCGGAAATTGGGCCCCGGCCTCCGCCGGGGCGACGTCTTGTGGCTGGTTGTGTCACGTACTTTAGTCTCTTACAAGTGAAGTGTTGACAGAATTGGCGAAGATTTGGTTACTTGGCGTAGGCCAGCGCAGGCACGATGTGAAACTGCGTCAACGAGCACGCGGCGGCGATGGCGGCGCGCCCCAGACGGGTGAGGTAGTAACGATAGGTATGGGTGACGCGTTTGATCAGGCCGAGAGCGTGCAGGCGGTGCAATTGACGCGACAAGCGCGAAGCGCTGAGCTCGGGCAGCCAGGGCTTGAGGTCGGCACGGCGCAGTCCGTGGATGTTGAATTCGGGGCGCTGCAAGGCGCGCAACAGGCGCTGTTCGGTGCGCGCGAAGAAGTTGATGCCCTTGATGGTGCGCTCGCCCTCGCATTGCGGCTCGGTAAGCCGCACCAGATCGCGCTCGCCGCTGGAGGTATCTGCCAGCGCCGAGAGGAACTCCAGGTAGCGGCGATTGCAACCGAGCAGAAGCTCGCGCAGGTCGATCAGGCTGTAGATGGTCTTTTTGAGCGGCGCCAGCTCCCGGGTGGTATGCCGATCGCGGTGTTCCACCTTGCGGTGGTGCTTGAAGAAGGAGACATCGTTGGTGGTGGTTTCCAGCCGCAACACGCGGCCGAACTTATCGTACATCTTCACCCCGGTCTTGCCGAAGCGATGCTTGATGCAGGTGCCTTCGATGCGGGTGACGAAGCGGCTGCCGATCTCCTGGGCCAACTGGGGGGTGAGCTTCTTGCCCAGGAAGCTGGCGACCTGTTCGGCCTTGACCGCGAGCACGGCCTCGCGCGCGAGCTGCTCGTACAGAGGCTTGAGCGCGACCTCGGAGCGGAAGATGAGGTCGGTGGAATACTCCACCTGCATCAGGCTCCAGTGATAATCCTGTCCAAAGACATCATGCACAGGACAAAACTGTTTGGCGTAGCGATCCAGCCGGCGATGCAGCTCCGCGGGCTTGAGCGCGTCGGAGAGCGCCTGCGCCCGCTCCAGGTCGGCCACCCGCACGAAGGCATTGTCGGCCAGGCTGGCCTCGATGCCCGCGGCGTTGAGCTTGCGCGCCAGCCAGGCGTGCCCGTTGCAGTAGAACTGCAGCCGGAATGGGCACCAGGTGGGCACCCGCAGGTAACACAGCCCCAGCTGCGCATCGATGAAGTAGAAGTAGTAATGCAGGCACTTGCCCGCGTCGGGCTTCAAGAACGTCTTGCCCGTCCGTTTGTCGTGCCAGGGCCGGTAACTCTCGCACGCTTCCATGGCGGAAATGATATGCACCAGGCCGGGCTGATCGCCGCGCTCCTTGAGCACCGCAGCCACCAGGTCTTCCTTGCGGATATGCGCTTTGTTAACGTGCTGCATAGCCACCCCCGCCGCCGTCGCTGCAGCCTCGGCCGCCGCACGGATGCTCTCCCGCAACGGTTCGGCGAAGCGCGCGTAGTCGAAGATACGAATGCCGCGCGAATACAGAAAGCTCGTCATCCCCGCCGCGTAGCATGCTCCAGGCAGCGTGCCCGTGATAATGATCCGGTCGTAGCACGACAACACACCCACCAGGCGCTCGCGATACCGCTCCGTCAGCAACTGTGTCATCGCCGCCTCCCCCGCTTGTGCCCTCGGGCTACATTACCCTGTTTGGTTCCGGCTCGTCCGGCTTAGGTAAAACTCAATAGGGCCTGAAGGCTCGGGCGTCGCTTCGCGGGTTGGTCCTCTAGTTCCTGGCGCGTTCCGCCCTGAGTGCGCTGAGCGCAAGTGCCGCGATAAACAGAGGCGACGCTGCGAAACCGAGGTCCACGGCGGCTATTCGCTCGGTGGTGGCGCGTACGCACTGATCGCCGCGAGAATGCCCTGCAGCATCGCGGTGGGCGTGGGTGGGCAGCCTGGTATCTCGACGTCGACCGGGATCACATTGGCGACACGGCCAAGGCTCGCATAGCTTTCGCCGAAGATCCCGCCGGTGCATCCGCAGTCGCCGACGGCGACCACCAGCTTCGGGTCGGGCGTTGCATCGTAGGTGCGCTTGAGCGCGATCGCCATGTGCTTGGATACTGGCCCCGTGACCAGGAGCATGTCGGCGTGGCGCGGGCTGGCCACGAATTTGATACCGAGTCCTTCGATGTTGTAGTACGGATTGGCAAGAGCGTGGATCTCCAGTTCGCATCCATTGCACGAACCGGCATCGACCTGACGGATGGTGAGCGCGCGCCCGAGCGTGCGCAGTATCGCTTCCTGCAGTCTTTTGACGACGACCATGTCCTCGGCGGGCGCGGGCGCCGGCTCGGTCTTGATGCCGGTACGCGCGATCTGATGCAATATGTGCAGCATGGCTGTGAACGGGTCCTAAAGATCGTGTCCGCTGTAGGACAGGTTGAACGACTTGTTGATCAGCGGGAAATCCGGAACGATGTTGCCGATGACGGCGTGCTCCAGCACTGGCCAGTTCTGCCACGACGGGTCGTGCGCGTGGCAGCGGCGCACGCTTTCCCCCGGCCCGCTCTCCAGCGCGATGAGCACCGGACCGCGCCAGCCTTCGACGGCGCCCAGCGCGATGCGGTGCGCTCCGATGCCGGATAGGGGAGCTGCAATTTCGCCCGGCGGCATGCCTTCGACGATCGCGTCGATCAATCGCAGCGACTCCAGCAGCTCGTCGAAGCGCACGGAAACGCGCGCGGCGACGTCGCCGTCGGGATTCACCGCGGGTCGCGCGCCGAGTCTGTCATAGGGCGCCACCGCGAAATCGCAACGCAGATCCTGCGCCAAGCCACTGGCGCGGCCCGCCATTCCCGTGAGCCCGAGCTTGAGCGCGAGCTCACCGGAAACTTCGCCGCAGTTGCGAAAGCGGTCCTGAAGCCCGGCGTGCTCGTCGTAGATGTCACGCAGTCTGTGCGTCTCCCGGCGTAGCGCGATGCCCTGAAGTCGCAGGGCATCCTCCCCCTCGCTGGTCAAATCGCCCGCCAAACCACCGGGCACGACGAGATCCATCAGCAAGCGATGGCCGAACAGGCGCTGATTGACACGCAGCACGTCCTCCTTCAGCCGCGAGAATTGCGCGAGCCCTACGGCGAATCCGCCGTCGTTGCCAAGGTAGCCGAGGTCGCCAAGGTGATTGGCGATGCGCTCGCGCTCGAGCAGCAGTGCGCGCAGCCATGCGGCGCGCGCAGGCACTTCCGTTTCCGCGATCGCTTCCGCCGCCTGCGCATACGCCCACGCGTAGGCGACACTGCTGTCGCCTGAGATGCGACCCGCGAGACGATACGCGTCGGCCATGGTCATCGCCTCGAAGCGTTTCTCGATGCCCTTGTGAACGTAGCTCAACCTTTCCTCGAGCCGCAACACCTTTTCGCCGACGACCTGGAAGCGGAAATGCCCCGGCTCGATGATACCGGCATGCACAGGGCCCACCGGAATCTCGTGCACGCCGTCGCCGGCGACGCGCACGAACGGATAGTCCTCCTCGCCGGCTTGCCATTGGGGCGAAGCCTCGAAATCGCGCCGCAACGGAAAGCGATCGATCGGCCACGCTGCCTGCCACGTCCACGGGCGCTGGTCGTCGGCGTCGCACTGCAGCCCGAACAGGTCGTAGACGCTTCGCTGCATGCGATTGGCGACCGGAAAGATCGGTGCGAGATCGGGATAGTGCGCGGCCTCGTCGGGCAGCGTGTGCTCGAGCATCGTAAATCCATCTGCGTCGCGCAGCAGCGCACGCAGGCAAAAACCGCGCTGCCGATCGCGATCGTCGCTAGCCCAGAGGGCCACCAGCTGCCCGCCTTGCTCCCACGCGAGGCGGCATGCGGTCAGCAGCTGGCCCGAGCTGACAGGACAGCGGCGCGCCGCGATCGCGGACGGCAGGGTCGCTGTGGCGATGCCGAGTCGCGAGACGTCCATGGCGCTATCCGATCAGACGGGCGGCCTGGCGATACCAGTCCGCGAGCGCCGGTGGGATCCACAGGCCGAGCATCAGCACGATCGCCAGGTGCACGAACACCGGCGCTATCGCCGGGCGCAGCGGCAGCCGCTTGGCGGTCGTCTCGCCGAATACCATGGGCTGCACCTTGGAGAAAACGGAAGCAAAGGCGACGCCTAGCGCGAGCAAAAGCAGCGGCGTCGCCCACGGCTGCTCGCGCATGGCGGTGGTCAGGATCAGGAACTCGCTGGTGAACACAGCGAATGGCGGCATACCGAGGATCGCGAGCGATCCGAGCGCCAGCCCCCAACCGACGGCAGGACTGATCGTGACAAGGCCGCGAATGTTTTCCATCACCTGCGTGCCGGTCTTTTGCGCGGCATGGCCCGCCGCAAAGAAGATTGCGGACTTGGTGAGCGAATGCACGGTCATGTGCAGCAGCCCGGCGAAGTTGGCGATCGCGCCGCCCATGCCGAAGGCGAAAGTGATGATACCCATGTGCTCGATCGACGAGTAGGCGAACAGGCGCTTGATGTCCTTTTGCCGCGACAGCAGGAATGCGGCGACGACCACGGAGAGCAGCCCGAAGCCCATCATCAGCTGCTTGGCGAACGTGTTCTGCAGCGAGCCTTCGACGAGGACCTTGCAGCGCACGACGGCATACAGAGCGACATTGAGCAACAACCCGGAGAGCACCGCGGAGACAGGTGTCGGCCCTTCGGCATGTGCGTCGGGCAGCCAGTTGTGCAGCGGAACGAGCCCGACCTTGGTGCCGTAGCCCACGAGCAGGAAAACGAAAGCGAGCGACAGTACCGTCGGCTCGAGCTGGTCCTTGACCGCGTTGAGCTCGGTCCAGAGCAGCGCGCCTCCCTCCGCACCGAGCAGCTTTTCGGCGGCGAAGTAGAGCAGGATCGTGCCGAACAGCGCTTGCGCGATGCCGACGCCGCATAGGATGAAGTATTTCCACGCCGCTTCCAGGCTCGCCGGCGTACGGTACAGCGAAACCAGCAGCACCGTGGTCAGCGTCGCCGCTTCCATCGCCACCCAAAGGATGCCCATGTTGTTGGTGAGCAGGGCGAGGAGCATCGTGAAATTGAACAGCTGGTACATGCTGTGGTAGAGGCGTAGCCGCGCCGCATTGAGGCGGCCCAGCTCCTCCTCGATACGCATGTAGGGCCGCGAGAAAATCGACGTCGTGAAGCCGACGAACGCCGTCAGCATCACGAGAAAGACGTTGAACGAGTCGACGAAAAACAGCTTGTCCATGACCAGCATGGATCCGCCGCATATCACCCTCGCCGTCAGCGCTGCTGCCGCCGCGAAGGTCAACCCGCACACGACGACGTTGATCGTCGGCGCGAATCGGCGCTCGCCCATGACGGCGAGCAGCAGCGCGCCAGCGATGGGAAACCCGAGCACGACGAGGATCTCGATCACTCGCCCTCCTTTGACCAGCGCCAGGCAACAATCGCCGGCGTGTCGGACGATGCTCGGTCGCGCAGCGCCGCGCCCTTCGGGCCTTGCTTCGGCCGGTCGGCCTCGCACGCCGCGCTCACTCGTTTTCCTTGAGTTTCTCGAGATGCTGCAGGTCGAGGCTGTCGAATTGCTCGCGAATCTGGAAAAAGAAGACACCGAGGATCAGCATCGCGACGAGCACGTCGAGTGCGATGCCGAGCTCGACGACCATCGGCATGCCGTAGGTGGCGCTGGTCGCAGCGAAGAACAGGCCGTTTTCCATCGACAGGAAGCCGATGACCTGCGGAATGGCTTTGCGCCGCGTGATCATCATCAGAAAGGACAGCATGACGCTGGCCATGGCGATACCCAGTGTGGCGCGGGTCACGGTGCTGGCGAGCTGTGCGATGGGCAGCGCGAGGTTGAACGCGAACACGACTAGCACGATGCCGAGGAGCATCGTGGTCGGGATGTTGATCAGACCCTCCACGTCCCACCGGACGTCGAGTTGGCGTATCAAACGGTGCAGCAGCCACGGCAGCAGGGCGACCTTGAGCAGCAAGGTGAGGCCCGCCGACCAATACAGGTGTGATTGGTGCGTCGCATACGCGACGATCGCGGTCGAGCAGGCGAGCGCCAGGCCCTGCGCCGCGAACAGATTCACCAGCGTGAGCACGCGACGCTGCGCGAGCATCGCGAAAGCAAGCAGCAGGAGCACCGCCGCCAGCAGGTTGATGAGCTGTGCCCAGAGCGGGACCGAATTCATACGGCTTTGATAGCCCTAGCTGCCCAACATCTGGTTGACGAGCATCCCAAGCACGGCCAGCAGGAACGCGGTTCCCAGGAACTCAGGCGCGCGAAAAATGCGCAGCTTCGCCGACAGCGTCTCGATCAACGCCAGCGCGAAGCCGCCGACGGCGAGCTTGGCGATGAGCACCGGCGTCGCACCGAGTATGGCCAGCCAGTTGGCGCTGCCTTCGGCGATCCCGAACGGAAGGAACAGCGCCAGGCCGATGCACGAATAGTTGAACAGCTTCAAGGCCGAAGCCCATTCGATGAGCGCGAGGTGCCGCGCGGAATATTCGAGGACCATCGCCTCGTGGATCATGGTGAGCTCGAGGTGCGTGGCCGGATTGTCGATCGGAATGCGCGCATTCTCGGCGAGCGAGACCATGGTGAAGGCGACGCCGGCGAAGGCCAGGCTGGGATAGATCGCGATCTCGCGGTGCGCGAGCGACTCGACGATGGTGGGCAGCGACGTCGACCCGCATATGAGCGACGCGGTGAACAGCACCATGAGTAGCGCCGGCTCGGCGAGAAAGCCGACGAACATCTCGCGCCGCGCGCCCATGCTGCCGAAGGCGGTGCCGATGTCCATCGCCGCCAGCGCGATGAATACGCGGGCCAGTGCGAACAATCCGACCAGCGCGATGGCGTCGGCGGCGCGCGCGAACGGTAGCGCGGTCGCCAGCGACGGCACGATGGCCGCCGCGAGCACCATCGCGGCGAACACGATGTAGGGCATCAACCGGAAAATCCCCGACGCGTTCTCGGCGACCACTGCGTCCTTGTGGAACAGCTTGCGTATGGAGCGATAGGGCAGCAGCATCGACGGCGCGCTCTTGTTCTGCAGCCACGCGCGGCACTGGTTGACCCATCCCAGCAGCAGCGGGGCCAGCAACAATGCGATGGCGAGCTGCAGCAGTTGTGAAACGAAGGCGGTCCAGGTCATGCGGCGCTCATCGCACGAAAAACAGCAGTGCCAGCAACGTTAGAAAGCTGTAGGTGAGGTAGACCGAGATGCGCCCCTGCTGGATCATTCCGATCAGGCGCGCCAGCCGGTCAGTGCCGCGCGCGACCGGCAGATAGAGCCAGTGCCAGAAGTGGTCTTCGATGATCACGCGGTAGTGCGGCTTGACGTCGAAGGGCGAAGGCAGCGAGCGCTCGATGCGGTAGAACGGCTCGAACACCTGGCGGATCGGCTGCCCGAAGCCCTCGGCGGTATCCTGCATACGCGGTGTCTGCAGCGGGAAGCCGCAATCCCATGGCGGACCCCGGCGCAAGCCGCCGCGGTAGTGACGGTGCACGACCCGAATAGTAAGCATCACCACCGCAACGATGACGACCAGAAAAATGATCGGACTGTAGCTCGAGCGATCGGCGCTGATCGGCGCCAGCAGCAGCCAGTTGCCGCCGTGGCCGCCCACGGTCGACCCGATCAGCTGCATGTTCACCGCATCGATTTGCGTGATCACGTCGACAGGAAACAGCCCGAGCACGACGCAGCCCAGCGCGAACCATCCCAGTGCGATGCGCTCCAGGCGGCCGGCGTCGTGAGCGTAGGCAAGGTTGGGTTCGCGCGGCCTGCCGAGAAAGATGACGCCGTAGAACTTGACCATCACGAATGCGGCAAGCGCGACCGCCAGCACAAGCGCCGCCGCGGCCAGCGGGACCAGCGTATTGATGAACGATTGCGGCAGGCTCGGCGTGAACAGGAAGGCTTGGAGCAACAGCCATTCTGAAACGAAGCCGTTGAGTGGCGGCAGTCCGGCAATCGCCAGCGTGCCGACCAGCGCCAGCCACGCCACCCAGGGCATGCGATGGATCAGCCCACCGAGCTTGCCCAGGCTGCGTTCGCGCGTAGCATGCAGCACCGAGCCCGTGGCAAGGAACAGCAGGCTCTTGAAAATCGCGTGATTGAGCGCGTGGTAGAGCACCGCGGTCAAGGTGATCGCCGCGAGCAGCGTCTTGCCGTAGGATTTGAACAATAGCGTCAGGCCGATGCCGGCGACGATGATGCCGATGTTCTCGATCGAGGAATACGCGAGCAGCCGCTTCATGTCGCTTTGCACGGCCGCGAAGATGACTCCGTAGAGCGCGGTGGCCAGACCCAGCACGAGCAGGATCACCCCCCACCACCACACTTGCGCATGTAGCAGATCGAAGCTGACGCGCAGCAGGCCGTAGATTGCTGTCTTGAGCATGACGCCGCTCATCAGAGCGGACACCGGGGACGGAGCGGCCGGGTGCGCTTCGGGAAGCCAGACGTGCAGCGGCAATAAGCCGGCCTTCGCGCCGAATCCGAACAACGCAAGCAGGAATGCAATCGAAGCCCACGTCCCGGACAGTCGCACCGAGCGTATGCCATCAAAGGTGTAGTCGCCGCTGCCGCCTTGGAGCACCCCGAAGCACAGCAGGATGCCGATAGCGCCGACGTGCGCGATGAGCAGGTACAGGAAACCGGCGCGACGGATTTCGGGAATACGGTGGTCGGTGGTCACCAGGAAGAACGAGGACAGCGCCATGGTTTCCCACGCCACCATGAACGCGTACGCATCGTCGGCGATGAGGACCATCGCCATCGCCGCCAGAAACGTGTGGTACTGCAGGCACAGCAATCCCGGCGCAGTGCCTTCGGTTTCGCGAAAGTACCCGGTGGAGTACAGCGAAATGCCGGCGGCGGTCGCGCCCAACAGCAGGAGGAAGAACGCCGACAGCGCGTCTAGACGGAAATGGAACGGCAGGTCGGGCAGTCCAAGCGGCAGCACCAGGACCTGCGGCGGCGATCGCAGCGCGACGAATGCGACTACGGCCAGTGCGAGGCCGATCGCGGCACCGGCGATGAACAGAACGCGCGCGATGAAAAGCGTGCTGCGGGGGCGCACCATCCCCAGCGCCCCGATCGCAATCCAGGCGACGATTGCGGTGACGACGAGTTGCAGCACGCCGGGCACCGGCGGCTAGGATCGCGTCGCGCGCGATTCGACGCCGACGCGAAGCATCGACGCCATGATCGATTGGCGCTTACCCCGCGGCGCGCCCGAGAATCCGGAGCAGCCGGGGGAACGGCAAACTGCGCGACGCACTGCGGTCATCGTGGGTCCAAACCCTCCCTGGACCGTTACTTTGCCTCAGCGCCTGCAGTTCGTCGAGGAGGACCGCCTCGTCTGCCGTTTGCTTGGCGTACAGTGCGGCAAGCGGGATGCAGGCTCGGCGAAAGATGGGCTAACCTCCCCGGGTAGGAAGCGTGGCGCCGCGTCAGCGCAGTCAACAACAGCAGCAATTCAGGAATCTAAGGCATTTCCGCAAAACACCGAGCTTTGACACAATGGGCGGACACGCATTGCGCCCCACGATCGAAACCACGTAAAGGACAGGCATGGCCGCCACCATCATCGACTCACGGATATTCCGCAACATCTTCAGCACCGACACGATGCGCCAGGTCTGGTCGGACGAGAATCGCACCGCCAAGTACGTCGATATCGAGCGCGCGCTGGCGATCGTGCAGGGTCGCCTTGGCATCATCCCGGAGGAGGCGGCTGCCGAGATCGTGCGCAACTGCGACATCGCCAACATCGACATGGAGAAGCTGCGTACGCAGACCGAACGGATCGGTTATCCCATCCTCGGCGTTGTCTCGCAGATCAACGCACTGTGTCGCGACAAGCTCGGCGAATACTGCCACTGGGGCGCGACGACGCAGGACATCACCGACACTGCAACGGTGCTGCAGATACGCGAGGGGCTCGCGCTCGTCGAGGCGGACCTGGCGGCGATCTCGACGTCGCTGGCGACTCTGGCCAAGCGCTATCGCGACACGCCGGTTGTGGGACGGAGCAACCTGCAGCAGGCCATTCCGGTTACGTTCGGCTACAAGATGGCGACGATCCTCGCCGCCGTCGAGCGCCACCGACAGCGTCTTGCCGAATTGAAGCCACGCGTGCTCGTCGGCGAATTCGGAGGCGCCTGCGGCACGCTCGCATCGATCGAGAAGGGTGCGATGGAAACCCAAGCCGGGCTGATGGCCGAACTCGGCCTCGGACAGCCCGTCATCGCGTGGCACACCGTGCGCGATTGCATCGCCGAAGTCGGCTGCTTCCTGGGTCTGGTCGGCGGCACACTCGGGAAGCTGTCCATGGACGTAAAGCTCATGATGCAGACCGAAGTCGCCGAGGTTTTCGAACCGTTCGCGCCCGGCCGCGGCTCGAGCAGCACCATGCCACAGAAGCGCAATCCCATTTCTTCGTGTTACATACACGCCGCCGTATCGGTCGTGCGCCAGCATGCCGCGTCGTTGATGGACGCCATGATCGCCGACCACGAGCGCTCGACCGGGCCCTGGGAAATCGAATGGATTGTACTGCCCGAGGCCTTCTGCCTCACGGCTGGCGCGCTCAAGCAGACCCGTTTCGTGGTCGATGGGCTGGAGGTCGATGCCGCACGCATGCGCTCCAACATCGACCTCACGAACGGGTTGGTCATGTCGGAGGCGGTGATGATGGGACTGGGCCACGCCATGGGCCGCGAGTACGCGCACGACCTCGTCTACGATCTTTGCCGCGAGGCGCTTGCGAAGAACAGGCCGCTGCTCGACTTGCTTGCGGAGCATCCGGAGATCAGGAAGCACCTCGATCGCCCGGCGCTGCAGAAGCTCCTCGATCCCGCCAACTATCTCGGTGAGGCCGGCGTGATGGTCGATCGCGTGCTTGCACGGATGCCATCGTAGTGGCAGGCCGGGTCCAACCCGACGGCCCGCGAGGCACTTGATCGTCGCGGTGGCGTAATGTGGGCACTGAACTGTGCATTTCCGATCGGAGCCCTATTTCTGTCTCCACATCTTCCGCGGTCTCCGAGAATCCGCAGCTTCGATCATGCTGACTCCGCGCGCGACCCGATGCGCTGATGTTCAGCTCGCCTGCGCCTGCGTGCTGACGCTGGTGCTGGGGAGTGCGCCTAACGCGCGCGCCGTGGAATCCACCAACGGCCCAGTCGCGACGGATCCCGTGCCATCGGTGCAGGCTGCCCACGACGCGATCCGCTATCGCGTCGACGTCACCGCGCCAGCCGATATGGCGGCGGTGCTCGCGACGTCCGTCGAGCTGATTCGCTGGCAGGACTTCCCGGACATGACCGAGGACCTGCTCGCCGCCCTCATGCACGATGCGTCGGCGCAGGCGAAGGAGGCCGCCGCCGCCCTGGGGTATTTTTCCGCGGAAGCGACGCTTACGGTCGACCGCGCGCAGACACCGGTGTCGATCGCCCTGCGGGTCGTGCCGGGTCCCCCGACGCGTGTGCGAAGCGTACGCATCGTAGTCACCGGGCCCGCAGAAAACGATACTCCGCTGGGAACCACCGCTATTGCGACGACTGAGAACAGTTGGACGCTGCGCCAGGGGGAGGTGTTCACCCAGGCGGCGTGGGCCTCGGCAAAGCGTGGCGTCGTGGCGACGCTGGCAGCAAGTGCCTACGCCGCCGCGCGCCTGACAGACAGCGAGGCGCGCGTGGATCCGGACAGTGCGAGCGCCGATTTGCGGATCACGCTGGACAGCGGCCCTGCCTTTCACATCGGTGACATCGAAATCCGGGGCCTTGTCAGATACTCGCCGGAACTGGTGCGCAATTTCAGCACCTTCAAACGCGGCGCGCCATTCAGCGAAGCCGCCGTCGATGACTACGTGCGCCGGCTGCTTGTCTCGGGATACTTCGCGAGCGTCCAGGCGACGCTCGATACCGAAGCGTCGCAGACGGACGATGCGACGCTCACTCTGTCGGTGATCGAGAGCCTGCCCAAGCGTCTGGAAGGCGGCCTGGGCTACTCGACGGACACCGAGTTTCGCGCCAGCGCCAATTACAGCGACGTCAACATCGACGGCAAGGGCCTGCAGTTCTACGCCGATGCGCGCCTGGAATCGAAACTGCAAAGTTTCGACTTGCGGCTGGTGCAGCCACCCGCAGAGGGCTGGCGCGATTCGTATGAGGGCGCTGTGGAGCGTACCGACATCGAGGGGCTGATCGCGCGCACCGCGAGCGTCGTCGGCCGTCGCCAGGGGATCGACGAACGCAACACACCCGCGTTCAGCGCCGGCTTCTACTTCAACGATCAGCAGCCGAGCGGCGGCGAACTGGTGAGCTCGCATGCGCTGTACGTGGACGCACAGTACACCTGGCGACGTACCGACGAACTGCTGTCGCCGACGCGTGGCTGGATGGCCAACGTACAGGCCGGCGCCGGCATCCCGGGCGCGTCGACCAAGGGCTTCGGCCGCCTCATCGGCAAGGCGGCGTACTGGTTGCCGCTGTCGCGGGACACATCGCTCTACATGCGCGCCGAAGGCGGTGCCGTGCTTGCGGATTCGCGCGACGGTATCCCGTCCGTATTCCTGTTTCGCACCGGCGGTGATACGACGGTGCGCGGCTACGCGTTCGAGAGCCTCGGCGTGCAGCAGGACAACGCGATCGTCGGCGGACGCTATTACGCCGTCACCAGTGCCGAGGTCACGCGCTGGATCACGCCGGTGTGGGGCCTCGCCACGTTTGTCGACGCCGGCAATGCAACCGACACGCTCGACTCGTTTTCGCTCAAGCTGGGCTACGGCGTCGGCGTACGCGTGCGAACGCCGATTGGTCCGTTTCGCCTCGACCTCGCGTATGGTCAGGCGACCAAGCAGGTGCGAGTCCATTTTTCCGTGGGGCTTTCGTTTTGATTGCGCGTCGAGAGCAGGGTGAAGCACGGATCGCGGCGGGACGCACGCGGCGCTGGCTGCTCGCGCTCCTGCTCTTCGCCATCGTAGTGATCGGCCTCGTCGCGGGCGGTGGCTACTGGTTGTCGACGCAAAGCGCGCTCGACGCGCTGCTTGCGCGCGCCGTCGCGCGCAGCCAGGGTCGGCTCAGCGTCGAAGGTGCCACCGGATCGCTGCTTTCCACGGTAAAGATCGAGCGGCTGCGCTGGGAGGGGGACGAGGTGACCCTCGAAGCGAGCGGCGTGGCGCTGACCTGGAGTCCGACCGACCTGCTTTCGCGCCGCTTTCACGCGCAAGGCTTCGCTGCGCAAACCCTGGCGGTAACGCTGCGACCGTCCACTGGCCCGACGGTGCTTCCGACCAGCCTGGCGCTGCCGCTGGCAGTCACCATCGCCCATGCCGGGATCGGGCGCATAGACTGGCGCTCCGGCGAGCGCCACGGCAGCGTGACTGCGCTCGCGTTCGCCTATGCCGGCGACGCTACGCGCCATGAGCTCGACGACATCGAACTCGTCACTGAATCCGGGACGTTGTCCGGCGCCTTGAGCGTCGGCGCCAATGCGCCGTTCGCGCTCGCGGGACGCGTGGTCTTTCGCGGTGATGGCGACATGCGCGACGCCGCTGCCGACGGCAGCGTGAAGGGGACACTCGAGGCATTCGACCTCGACGCAAAGGTTGCGCTGCGCGGCGCGGGCGGCAGCGCCGTCGCACGCATCGCGCCGTTCTCGGCGGTGCCGGTTGAGTCGGCCAAGCTGATGCTCACGGACGTCGACTTGCGGCGCTTCGCCGCCGCGCTGCCCGCGACCAGGCTCGGCGTCAAACTCGACGCGGCCCCCGGCGGCGGAGGTTTCGCGGGCACGATCGAGGCCAGCAACAGCGATGGTGGCCCGGTCGACGCCGGGCGTATCCCCGTAAATGCGCTCACGGCGCACTTCGCCTGGACCGCGGATTCGGTCGACGTGAGCGATCTCGCCGCCACGCTGACGGGGAGAGGCAGCGTGAGCGGCAGCGCGCGCTACGACCTCGCTCGCGGGGGCGCGCGTGTCGACCTCCGATTGAATGCCGTCGACCTGCGGCGCATCCACAGCGCGCTGGTGACTACGGCGCTCGACGGGACGCTGTCGGGCGATCTGGCGGGAAACCGCCAGACGTTGCGCGGAGACCTTTCGCAGTCGAACCTCAGGTTCGCTTTCGAAGCATCCATCGAACAGCGCATTGTCCAGATCACGAGCTTTCGCGGCAACGCTGGCGTGAGCGAAATTGCCGCGAGCGGCCGCATTGCGCTCGACGGTGCACGCGCATTCAGCGTCGACGGAACGACGCGGCGCTTTGACCCGGCGCGCTTCGCCAGCGTTCCGGCGGGATCGCTGAATGCGACCTTCAAGGCGTCGGGCGCGCTCGCGCCGGCGTGGAGCGCCTCCGTGGAGGCCAGCGTTGCGCAGGGTAGCGAACTGGCTGGCGTCGCCGTATCCGGCACCGTGCGCGGCGACTTTGACGCACGGCAATGGCGAAACGCGCAGGCGAAATTGCGCGTCGCCGACGGCGACTTGACCGCCTCCGGGAATGCGGGGAGGAGCGGAGACAAGCTCGTCTTCGCGCTCGACATTCCGGAGCTGCGAAAGCTGCGACCCCTGCTGGCGGCGGCTGCGACCTACGCGACCTACAAAGTGCCGGAACAGGTGAGCGGCGCATTGCGTGCGTCGGGTTCCTTGTCGGTGCAGCCCGCAGGCAGCGGCTTCGACGTCGATGCGCACGGGCAGAAACTCGTATGGGGCACGGCATGGAGCATGGCGGCGATCGATGCGCACGCGACACTGCCCCCGGCGCCGGTGATGCAAAACGCCAGCGATACGCGCAGCGTGACGCTGGGGGCCAGCGCGAGCGATTTGCACACGCCACAAGGTGCATTTGCCGCTGCGCGCATCGACGTTTCCGGTACGGCGGCCCACCATGCCATCGACGTTTCACTGCGTGGCGAGGGGTTCGACGCGCATGCCGCGCTGAGAGGTGGGGTTCACGGCACAGGCGCGGCGCCGCTCGGCTGGGCCGCGTGGATGTGGACCGGCAGCGTCGACGCTCTGGAGAACAAGGGCGACTACGCGGTAGCTCTCAGCACGCCAGCAAGACTCGACGTGTCCAGCGAGCACGTGCGCCTGAGCGATGCCCATGTCCGCGTCGCGGACGGTGTGGCCGACATCGACGAATTCGTCTGGGACGCCGGTCGCATCAGCTCGCGTGGAAATTTCTCCCGCGTTCCGGTGGCCGCAGTTGCGCGCTTGGCGGGTCGCCCGCTTCCCATGCGATCGACGCTTACGCTCAAAGGCGACTGGTCGGTCGCGGCGGCACCACGGCTCGATGGAACGATCAACGTCGCCCGCGATGGCGGCGACATCTACGCCACCGACGCCAATATCGTCGACCCGGTACGGGCGCTGGGCATCAGCGTGCTGGAAGTCTCGGTCCGCTTCGCGGGCGACGCCGTCAGCGCGCGCGGCGAACTGCGCTCCGTGCGCGCCGGCAATGCCGATGCAACGGTGACGCTGGGCACGAGCCCGAGCGCGCCGCCAGGGCGCATCGCGGGCGATGCGCCGCTGACGGCGAAACTCGTCGCCGACCTCGCGTCGTTGCGACCGTTGCAGGTGTGGCTGGGAACGCTCGCCGCCATCGACGGCCGAGCACGCCTCGACATCGCGGCCGGCGGAACACTGGCCAATCCCGTGCTGAGCGGCGAAGTCAGCGCCGATGACGTGCGCATCGCCCTGCCGCAATACGGCGTCCAGCTCACGGATGGGCGACTGCGTTCGCACCTCGCGGGCGACCGGGTGCTTCTGGACGAGTTCTCGCTTTCTGCCGGCGACGGTACCTTCACCGCACGCGGCACGCTCGCGGCGACGCCGAAGAGTGGCGTCATGCCCGACGTGACCTGGCACGCCGAGCGCTTTCGCATACTCAACCGACCGGACCTGCGCCTGGTCATCGCCGGAGACGGCACGCTAGCCGTGGCTTCGGGGAAGCTCGTCCTCGCGGGCAAGGTGCGCATCGACGAGGGCCAGATCGTCTACGAAGCCGTCGCCAGCGGCCGGCTGGCCGACGACGTCGTCGTGGTCGGAAGACCGGCCAGGCCGCCATCGGATTCGAGCGCGAGCATCGGCGACACTCCGCTGCGACTCGATCTCGAGGTCAGCACGGAATCGGGGGTCACGTTTTCCGGTGAAGGTCTCGAAGCACGCCTTGCCGGCAGCGTGCACCTGACCACGCAAGACAACGGCGAGCTGCACGCCCGCGGAACGATCCGCACGAGCTACGGGACCTATACCGCGCTCGGACAGAAGCTCACCATCGATCGCGGCGCCCTGATCTTCGACGGCCCGGTCGACAATCCCGCGCTGGACGTCGTCGCGCTGCGCAAGAACCTGGCCGTCGAAGCCGGACTGGAAGTGACCGGTACCGTGCGCGTGCCGCGCGTGCGCCTGGTCTCGAATCCCCCCGTGCCCGACAACGAAAAGCTGTCGTGGCTCGTCAGCGGGCAGCCGCTCGACAGCGCGTCGCGGTCGGATATCTCTGCCCTCGCGACCGCGTCGGCCGCGCTGCTGGGCAACGGGCAGCGCCCGCTGACACAGACTCTCGCCAACAGCGTCGGTCTCGACGACATTTCCGTGCACGGGTCGACCGTCGTGCGGGCGACGGGGCAGACCTCGGGGCAGGTCGTCGCCTTCGGCAGGCGCATCTCCGAGCATTTGACGCTGGTCTACGAGCAGGGCCTCACCATCGCCACCAACGCGCTTCGCATCGAATACGCGCTCACCAGGACGATCACGCTGCGCGCGGAAGCCGGTACGGTGGGCAGTTTCGGCGTCTACTACCGACGCAACTTCGATTGACGACTTGCGCTGATCGCAGCGGGGCATCGGGGATTCGCGGATTGGCACCAATCCACGGCATAATCAGCCTGATCGGCCCGGTGGATCGTCGCCGGGCAGCGTTGCATTCATTCATGCCCATCGTGCGCCGGCGCATTTCATGAAGTTCGTTCGGAAGGACTGGGTCTATTTCCTGTTCCGGAATCCGGTCGTCACCTTCGCGTTGCTCGGGGTGTTTTTCCTCTTGTTCGGCATCACGTCGATCAACCTGTTTTTCCTGCTCAAGGCGAACATCAACCTGTTCATAGAATACGGGTTGATGGTGATCGACGACGGCGCGCTGGAGCAGCTGTTCGAACTGCTCGGCTCGGCCTATCTCAGCATGCTGTTCTGGATTCTGTTCAAGCTGTGCGAGCGCATCCTGGTTGAGCGCTTTACCAAGCGCCGCTTCGGGCCGCACTGGGTGAACCGCGAATTCGGCGGGGAGTGACCCGGGTCTGCGACCGCCCCTGGGGTCAGCTGCCGCGGCAGCTGACCGGCAGAAACGGCGGAGGAAGGTTGGTCCGGTTCTCGCCGATCACCGTCATCTTGTCCGGTGTCGGCGCGTTGCCGCAGATCCAGCTCACCGGGACGATCGGCGCATCCATGACCACCGCGGGCCGAAGGGTGAGGACCTTGCCCTTGAGCGCGCCACTGGCGCTGTTGCCGAAAGTCATGTGGATAGCGCCGCCGTCGACGACGACCGAGCTGACATAGTTGCTGACGATCTTGTCGGCGTCCGGCAGGCCCGCGGCCGTGTTGTCGACCGGAAACGCTTGCGCGGTGGCCCATGCGGCGGCGATGGGCGGCTTGGCGATTTCGGCCAGCGGCAGCGCCGACGCGACCTGTTCCCTGACCACCCGTTCCTGCAAGCCCGGTATTGCCAGCAGGCTCAGGATCGCAACGATGCCGATGACGACCAGAACCTCGATCATCGTCAGGCCAAGCACTCGGCCTCCGATGGCGTCGCGCTCAGCACGCGCCACGGCTAACGTTCGCGCGCTGCGAATGTCAGCGCCTGCTTGATGTCCGCGAGCAGGTCGCCGACGTGCTCGATACCGATTGACAGGCGCACCAGGTCGGGTGGGCAGAGCGTGTCCGGCCCTTCGACGCTGGCGCGATGTTCGGCAAGGCTTTCCACCGAGCCCAGCGACGTCGCCTGCTTGAATACGCGCAGTCGTCCGGTGAATGCCTTCGCAGCCGCCTCGCCTGCGGCGAGTCGCAGCGACAGCATGCCGCCGAAACCGCCGTGCATTTGCCGCGCCGCGACCTCGTGGCCGGGGTGGCGCGCCAGGCCGGGATAGAGCACGTGCGACAGGCGGGGATCGGCCGACAGCGCCTGCGCCAGCGCCAGCGCGTTGGTGCACGCGGTGGTGACTCGAAGATGCAGGGTGCGCATGCCGCGCTGCAGAAGCCAAGCCTCCAGTGGACCCAGGACCGCGCCGCCGGCGCTGCGGATATAGCGTATGCGCTGCCAGAGTTCGTCGTCGCGCCGGCACGCGAGCGCGCCAGCGACGACGTCCGAGTGGCCATTGAGATATTTCGTGGCCGAATGCATGACGATATCGGCGCCCAGCGCCAGCGGCTGCGTCAGCTGCGGCGTGGCGCAGGTCGAGTCGACCGCGACGATCGCCGCCACTTCGCGCGCGATCGCGCACACTGCGGCGATGTCGGTGATGTCCCAGGTCGGGTTGGCCGGCGTCTCGATCCAGATCAGGCGCGGCCGTCTCGAGCGCGCCTTCGCCGTCAGGTCGTCCAGCAAGTCGTTGACATAGAACTCGACGACAAGGCCCCACGCTGCGGCGAAGCTCAGCAGCCACTTGCGCAGCCCCCAGTACATGTTTCGCGGCACCAGCACGCTATCGCCTGGCGCGAACGCCTGGAATACCGCCGCCGCGGCCGCCTGGCCCGAGGCGAAGACCAGCGCCGCCGCGCCACCTTCCAGCGACGCGATCAGCCCCTCGACCGGGTCGAAGGTCGGGTTGTCGGCGCGCGAGTAGATGCGCGCGCCCGGGTACGACCCGTCGGCGGCGCGTTCGTAGGTGGTGGCAACGTGGATCGGCGGGACGATTTCGCGAAACGGCGGCGATACGCCGCCCACGCCCTGGGCGGTGATCGTCTGCGCATGCAGCGCGCGAGTTCGTTTTTCGCTCATCATCAAGACCCGTCGCCCAGGATCGCAATATGCCCGGTCGGATCGCCGGCCGCAACCGTGCTGCGTGACATCGCCACGCGTGTCCGCTAACATCGCCGCGCCCTCGTGCAGCACGGAACGGGTGCAGCGGCGACTCATTCGCCACAAGGACAGACCGGACATGACCGACGCGCCAGCCGGCATCGGCGATGCCATCGATGACATCGACACGCCGGCATTGATTGTCGATCTCGACGCGTTTGACGCCAACCTCAATGCGATGGCCGCGTTCGCGAAGGCGGCGGCTGTGCGTCTGCGTCCGCACGCCAAGACGCACAAATGCCCGACCATCGCGCTCATGCAGATCGCCGCCGGCGCCGTGGGGCAGTGCTGCCAGAAAGTCGGCGAGGCCGCGGCGCTGATCGAAGGCGGCGTGCGCGACGTGCTCGTGACCAACGAGATCGTCGACGCGCACAAGCTCGCGCGGCTCGCGCGTCTGGCCGCGCGCGCGACCGTGGGGCTATGCTTCGACAACGTTGAAGCCGTCGACGCCGCCTCCCGTGCGGCGCGCGCTGCCGGAGTCGAATTGGGCGCGCTGGTCGAGATCGAGATCGGCATGCAGCGCTGCGGCATCGGCCCCGGGCAGCCCGCGGCCGACCTGGCGCGTCGCATCGCCGACGCGCCGGGGCTCCGTTTTCGCGGCGTGCAGGCGTACCACGGCGCCGCTCAGCACATGCATGGGACCGCCGCACGCGAACGCGCGATCGGCGCCGCGGCGGACGGCGTGCGCGCGACTCTCGCGGCGTTGCAGAAAGCCGGCTTGCCGTGCGAATTCGTGACCGGTGCCGGAACCGGCACCTACCGCCTCGAAGTGGCGAGCGGGCTGTGGAACGAATTGCAAGTCGGGTCGTACCTGTTCATGGACACCGAATACGCCCGCATCGAGGGCGACGACGCAGGCGGCGGCCGTTACGGCGACTTCGCGCACAGCCTGTTCGTCCTGTCGACGGTGATGAGCGTGCCTGCACCGGGACGCGCCATCGTCGACGCCGGTCTGAAATCCTATAGCGCGGAAAAGGGCCCACCGTGGGTGCACGATCGCGCCGGTATCGAGGTCACCGCGATTTCCGACGAGCACGCGCGTCTCGAGCTGTCCGCGACCTCGCGAGCGCTGCGGCTTGGCGAAAAGCTCATGCTGATTCCAGGCCATTGCGACCCGACGATCAACCTTCACGATTGCTATGTCGCGGTGCGCGGCGGGCGCGTCGAGGCGCTATGGCCGATCACCGCGCGCGGCGCCAGTCGCTAGGCGCGATGCCGACGGCGGGCGAGCAGCCGTGCTCCTGCTGGTAGAATGATCTTTCGCTCCACGCTGGATTTCGCGAACGCCATGGACCAAGAAAAGCTGCCTGCGCCTTCCAATCCGCTGGGAATGCAGGGCGTCGAATTCATCGAGTACACGACCCGCGAACCGCTGGCGCTCGGTGCCTTGCTGCAGCAGTTCGGGTTCATGCCGGTCGCGCGCCATCGATCGCGCGAAATCATGCTCTACCGTCAGGGCGACATGAACATCGTCGTCGACGCCCATCCGGCGAGCGTCCGCGAATCGTCACGCAGCGATGCTCCGACCATCGCCGCGGTCGCATTTCGCGTGCGCGACGCCGCCTACGCGCACCGACGCGCGCTGGAACAGGGTGCGTGGGACATGCCGACGCGCGCGGCGGCGATGGAATTGAACATCCCCGGGATCCACGGTGTCGGCGACAGCCTCATCTACTTCGTCGAGCGGCACAAAGAACTGACGATCTACGACGTCGATTTCGTCCCGATCGCCGGTGTGGACCCCGCGCCGCCGGCGCTCGCCGGATTGCACTGGTTCGGACTGGTGCAGGCGGTGCAGTCCGACCGCGCTGCAGACTGGGTTGACTTTTATCGCGTGCTGCTCGGATTTGAGCCCTTGCAGCGCGGGCACTATTTCGGCGTGCTGCCCAAGGGTACGCTGCTCGCTAGTCCGGACGGGGGCTTCTATTTCCAGCTCGTGGAACCGCCGCCAAATGCGGATTTCGTCGAATGGAACGAAACCTTGCTGCGCGTCGGTCTGGGTGCGCCTGATGTGTTGGCGACCGTGCGCGCCCTGCAATCGCGGGGCGTCGTCTTCGTCGACCGCGAGCCGGTACGGCCATCGGAGAAGGGTGCGTTGACGCAAATGTACCTCGGCGGGTTCTGCGTCGAGCTGGTGGTAAGCGCCTTGCCGGTACCCGCGCTGAAGGTGGCGACGTGAAGCTCGAGGATTTCGGCATGGATACGATTACGCTGGCCGGGCCGATCGAGGCCAAGCTGCGCGCGATCAAGGACGGCGGCTTCACGCAGGTCATGCTTTCTGCGCGCGACCTGGTCGGTCATGCGAACGGAGAAAGAGCCGCCATCGACGCGGTGAAAGCGAGCGGCCTGCGCGTGACGGGGCTGCAGGTGCTGCGCGACTTCGAAGGCCTCTCCGGGCCACTCCACGCCTACAAGATCGACGTCGCCAAGGCGATGCTCGAACTCGCGCGCCAGGTCGGGGCACCGCTGATACTCGCGTGCTCGAGCACATCCGCACACGCCGAGGGCGACTTCGATGCGCGGGTCGCCGACCTGCGCAAGCTGGCCATGCTCGCGGTGCCGCTGGGGCTGCGCGTGGCCTACGAGCCACTGTCGTGGGGTCGCGTGGTCGACGACTTCGACGGGGCGTGGGCTGTGGTCGATGCCGTGGACCGCGCGAATCTGGGCGTCGGGCTCGATTCCTTTCACATGCTGGCGCGGCAGACGCCGCTGTCGGCGCTGGACGCCGTGAGGCCCGAAAAGATCTTCTTCGTGCAGCTATCCGACTTCATGTGGAGCGCTCCGGCGACGCCTGAGGAGCGGCGCGAGACCGCGCGCCACGCTCGCGTGTTTCCCGGCGAGGGTGCGCACAGCGAACAGCTTGGCGATCTCATTCGCGTCATCGACGAGATGGGCTACGAGGGCGACTACAGCTTCGAAGTGTTCAATGACGACTACGTGCAGATGCCGCTCGCGCTCGTGGCGCAGCGCGCGAGACGCTCGGCGCAGTGGATCGTCGATCACGTCTCCAGGCGCAGCCTGCCGGTGCGTCGCCGCGTCGCGACCTGACGCTCTGGCGGAGCGGCGACAGCGCGCCGCCTCTCGCGCTGCGGCCCTATCGCGCCAATTCGCGCTCGTTGAGGTGCTGGACGCTGCCCAGCTTGGGCGGCTCGCCGGTCAGCAGCGCCTTGGCGACCTTGAACAGCATGACCGGCCTCGAGTGCTCAGCCTTGAAATACGTGACTCCGTGCGCATGCACGTCGATGGAGCACGATGCGCGGATCGTCCGGTCCGCCATCGCACTGCGCGCCCTTGTCCCCCAGCCATGCCTTCCAGGCGTGGCGGTAGAGCTCGCGAATGCGCGCCGGGTTACGCGAGAGCGCTGCCGTCCCGCTGACCGACACCCATTCTTTGGTACCCTGGGAAAGATACATCACGTTGACCTCGGGATGCCCCTGCAGCGCATCAACCTTGTCCGTTTCGGCACTGGTCATGAACCAGAGATCGACGCCGGGAGTCGCCTTTTGCGTGGTCATCGGCCTCGACACCAGCGAGCCATCGGGCGTCCACGTCGTAAGCATGGCGGTGTCGATCTTTTCGATGAGCGCGTAGCGATCCCCGATGCGCTTGTCTCTGCTGGGGTGCCCGGGTGCTGCGTCCACGGGTGACACCGATTCGAACTTGACGTCGGGTAGGTTCATGATCCCCTCCGCTAAGACGGGATCGTTTACTCACTAGTCGATAAATAAGTCGACAAAAGCGGAACTTCTTGCGGCATCCATGATCTCATTGTTCATGAAACGAGACGGTCGCACGTTGGATCGGCAGACGCAGGAAGCGATTCGGCTGATGGCGGTGGAACGGGTACGCGAAGGCGAGTCCGCGGCGGCGGTGATTGAGGCCTACGGCTTCAATCGGACGACGATTTACAAGTGGATCAAAGCGGCGCTGCAACCGGGCGTGGGGATCAAGGCACTGCGCTCGACCAAAGCGACGGGGCGACCGCGCAGCCTGACGCCGACGCAGGAGCGGCAGGTGTTCCGCTGGATCAATGGCCGTGACCCGCGCCAGTACGGCTTGGATTTCGGGTTGTGGACGCGCGCCGTGGTGGTCGAGTTGATCGACAAGAAGTTTGGCGTCCACCTCGGGCTGACTGCGGTCGGCGAGCTGCTGGCGAAACTCGGGCTGACACCACAGAAGCCGTTGCAGCGCGCCTATCAGCGCGATCCGGAAGCCATCGAGCGGTGGCAACGGGAAACCTATCCAGCCATAGCCAAACAAGCCCAGTCTCAAGGCGCCGAAATCTTCTTCTGGGACGAGTCTGGCTTCCGGGCCGATACGGTCCATGGCAAAACCTGGGGCGTGCGAGGCCAAACCCCGGTGGTGCTGCGCCCCGGGCAGCGGCAATCCTTCAGCGCCGCTTCGGCGGTCAATGCGAAGGGTGCGTTCTGGTTTCGCACCTACGAAGGTGCGCTCAACGCCGAGTTGTTTATCGAGTTGCTGCGGCAAATGATGAAGTATCGCCGCAAGCCGCTGCACCTGGTGATCGACAGCCTGCCGGCACACAAGAAAGTGATCGTGCGCGATTACGTTGCCAGCACCAACGGCATGCTGACCCTGCATTTCCTGCCTGGCTATGCGCCAGACCTGAATCCCGACGAATTGGTGTGGAGTCATGTCAAACGCACCGGTACGGCACGACGGCCACTGCTGGCGGGCGAGAAATTGCGCGACAAGATTGAGGACCAACTCGCAAAGCTGCAGCAAATGCCCGACCTTGTCCGCTCATTCTTCCGTCATCCATCTGTCGCCTATATTGCCGACTGCTGAGTAATTATTCACGCCTAGTCCCCGCGCCGGCATCAGACGGGCACTGATAGCCATGTAGGAAACCGCGAAGCTTCCGCCACGCGCAGCGCGGGAGCGCGCAGTTTCAGTGCGTCGTATCGGCGTCGTGTTGGCGCGGCTCGGCGCCGCCCGCGCGCGCTTGCACGATCGAGTTCCAGCTCTCGTCGACCGTGTGCGCCGCGGCCGCTTGCTCGTGCGCCATGCTCTGGCGCAGCAGCTCCGCGGTGGCCGCGGCCGGAAGCGGGCGGCCCAGCATGTAGCCCTGCACCGTCGTGCAGCCCAACGCGACCAGGAAGTCGATCTGCGCCTGCGTCTCGACACCTTCGGCGACGACGGAGAGGTGCAGGCTGCTCGCGATCGCCATGACCGCCTTGACGATAACGCCGTCACCCTCGCTGGTGCCGACGTCTCGCGTGAACGATTGGTCCAGCTTGAGTTTGTCCACAGGCAGGCGCCGCAGGTATGCCAGCGAAGAGTAGCCGGTGCCGAAATCGTCGATGGCGATCTTCACACCCATGGCGCGCAGGGACGTCAGCGTGTTGAGCGTCGCCTCGAAATCGCGCATTAGCATCGACTCGGTGACCTCGAGTTCGAGATAGTCGAGCGGCACGCCGACGACACGCGCGCTCTCCTGCACGCGTTGTGCGAGCCCCGCGTCGTCGAACTGTACACTGGAGAGGTTCACGGCGATGGTGACTGCGGGCAGCCCCTGTTCGAGCCAAGCGTTGTGCTGGATGAGCGCGGTGACCATCACCCACTCCCAGATGTCCATGATCAGCCCGGCTTCCTCGGCAACGCCGATGAAGTGGCCGGGCGTGAGCAGGCCCAGCGTCGGGTGATTCCAGCGGATCAGCGCCTCGATGCCGACGATCCTTCCACTGTGTACCTCGATCTGCGGCTGGTAATAGAGCTCGAATTGCCCGCCCTCGAGCGCCTTGCGCAGATCGTGCTCCAGCGACAGGCGCTGCGCCGTGGCGGATCGCATGGACTCGCGGTAGAAGAAGAAGCGATTCCGCCCCTCGCCCTTGGCGTGATACATCGCTACGTCGGCGTTCTTGAGCAGCGTGTCGAGATCGTTGCCGTCGCGCGGGTAGAGCACGATACCTAGCGACGCCGACACGAATACTTCCTGCGTGCCGAGTACGATCGGTTGCGCCAGCGTCGCCAGCAGCCGGTTCGCGGCGCGCGAGGCTTCCTGCTCGCTGGTCACGCCGTTGAGCAGCACGATGAACTCGTCGCCGCCCTGTCGGCAGACGTCGCGCTCGATACCACGGGCGTGCGTCGGCCCGGCAATGTCGTCGGCGCGCAGGCTGCGCGTGAGGCGCTGCGCGATGATGCGCAGCAGGTCGTCGCCGACCGCGTGTCCCAACGTATCGTTGATGCGCTTGAAGTGGTCGAGATCGAGAAACATGATCGCGAACGAGCGCGTCTCGCGCTTGGCCCCTTCCAGCGTCTCCGCGAGCTTTTCATGAAAGCGCGAGCGGTTGGGCAGTTCGGTGAGCACATCGAAATACGCCAGGCGATGGATCTGCTGGATCGCGCGCGTGCGCTCGGTCGAGTCCTGCACCGTGCCCGCCACGGCGATACAGCGTCCGATGTCGTTGGCAATGCCTTCGCCGAGCAGATGCACGTGGCGAAGGTCGTTATCCCCGGCCTGAACGCGCAGGTCGATACCTTCGGCGGTCGCGCCGCGCGCGAGCTTGATCATCCAGCGTGCGAATGCGTGGCGATCCTCGCTGTGGATCAGCGCACGGATCGCCTGCGAGCGCGGCTCAAACCCCGTTTCATCAAGGCCCAGTATGCGATAGACCTCGGCCGAGAAGATGACCGTGTCGGCGTCGCGGTCCCATTGCCAGCTGCCGAGGCGCGCGATGCGTTGTGCACGCGTGAGCTGGGCGACGAGCGCCCGCTGCGTGCCCGCGTCCTGTTCGGCAACATCGCGCGCCGCCTTGAGCTTTTGGACGCGGCGCAGTGCGCGCCGATGCGCGCTTTCGAACCCGTGCTGCAACCGTTGCAGGCCGCGTGGACGCTGGACTGCGACGGGATCATCCGGGCGCGGCGGCGCGAATTGCATTAGTACGCCGCGCAGCGCGTCGAGCGCGTTTGCCCAGTGCCGCCCGAGCAGCGCCAGCGCCGCGCAAGACAAGCCCACCGCAAGCACCGCGTATCCCTTGCCACCGATCCAGCCCGTCAGGAGAGGCGGCAGCGCTATCGCATGCGCGAGCGCGACAGCGAGCATCGCCTGCGCACTCAGGTTGTCCGTAAGTACAGTCCAGCGGCGAGATCGTCCGCCGACCAGGTTGCGGCCCTTGGTGGACGCTGTCCTTTGTGCCGGATGCGCGATTTCTCCCACTCGATCCTCGTCATGCGGCCGCACTGGAAACCAAGCACCGCTAGGAATCCGGGTGCGCGCCAACCTCCGCACGAACCGTGCGTGGTACGGAGGCTGCAAGCTCTATGCCAGCCGGTGGAGGGTAGGGAAGTGCCCCCGTCGCGCCGCACGGGGGCCGAAGCTGCCTCAGTCCGTCACTCACGGCAGGCGGCACGGAGCGGACGTCGTCCGGACGGTGAAGCGCGCGCCGCTTGCTGCCGAATCGGCACACGGGACGCTCCGCGACCCCGGCGGCAGGGCGACATGGCGTAGAGTACACGCGTGCAATCTGGCCGGCGCCGCACCTCGAGGCTTGGGGTCCGGGATCGCGAAAGACGGTCAACGAGAATGATGGAGGAATGGGCATGAAGCCGTGGGGTCGAGTTTTCGTAACGTTGCTGCTCCTCGCTGTTGCGGCGCGGGCTGCGGCAGAAATGTCCGAGTTGAGCGTGGCCCAGCAGTACGGCGTCAGCTTCCTGCCGCTGATGGTGATGGAGCGCGACAAGCTCGTCGAGAAGCACGCCAAGTCCGCGGGCCTGGGCGAGGTAAAGATGAAATGGGTCAGCGTGGCCGGACCCAGTGTTATGAACGACGGCGTCATCAGCGGCGCGATCCAGTTCATCGCCGTCGGCGCGCCATCGCTCATCACGCTCTGGGACAAGACCAAGGGCAATGTCCAGGTCAAAGGCGTGTCAGCGATGACGACGTATCCGCTGTATCTCAACGTGCGCAACCCGAATATCAAGTCGATCCGGGATTTCACCGACAAGGACAAGATCGCGGTGCCGTCGGTCAAGGTGTCGACGCAGGCGATCATGCTGCAGATGGAGGCGGCGCGCCTGTTCGGCGAGGCCAGCTACGCGAAGCTCGATCCATTCACCGTAGGACTGTCGCATCCCGACGGTTTGCTCGCGTTGACCAACCAGACCGGCGGCGTCGACGCCCATTTCACGACCTCGCCCTTCTACGAGCAGGAAATGAAAATCCCGGGCGTACGCACGCTGACGACGAGCTACCAGATCCTCGGCGGCCCGGCGACCGCAGTGGTCATCGCCACGTCGACCAAGTTCCGCGAAGCCAACCCGAAGCTCTACAAAGCTTTCTACGATGCGCTCGACGAAGCGATCCGCGCCATCAACGCCGATAAGCGTGCGGCGTCGAAGATCTATCTGGAGCAGGCCAAGGACACCAAGAACAGCGTCGACGACATCTACGCCATGATCAGTGCCGCCGACTACGCGTACACGCTGACGCCACAGAAGGTCGGCAAGACGGCGGACTTCATGTACAAGATCGGCAGCATCAAGACCAAGCCCGCGAGCTGGCAGGAGCTGTTCTTTCCCGAAGTGCACGGCCTGCCTGGAGATTGAGACGACATGGCGTCGACGATGCGCATAGGCAGCGGCGCGGGCTTCGCCGGCGACCGGCTTGAGCCGGCAGTCATCCTGACCGAGCAGGGAGGCATTGCGTACCTCGCGCTCGAATGCCTGGCCGAGCGCACCATCGCGCTCGGGCAGTTGCGGCGACGCAGGGATCCCGACGGCGGCTACGATCCGCTGCTGGAGCGGCGGGTGGAACTGCTGCTTCCCTTGTTGCGCCGAAAGAAGGTGCGCCTGATCAGCAATTTCGGCTCGGCGAATCCTGCTGCGGCGGGCAAGCGCATCATCGAGACCGCGCGGCGGCTGCGCGTACCGGTGAAGGTGGCGGTGGTGACCGGCGACGACGTCGTCGATCGCGTGTCGCCACGTTCGATCGCGCTGGAGTCGGGAAGACCGCTGGGCGAGTACGGCGAACTGATCTCCGCCAACGCGTACCTCGGCGCCGATGCGATCATGCCTGCCTTGCGATCGGGAGCCGACGTCATCGTTACCGGGCGCGTGGCCGATCCTTCGCTGTTCGTCGCGCCGATCGCGCATCATTTCACATGGTCGCTCGACGATCTCGACCGCGTGGCGCGTGCGACGGTCGTTGGCCACCTGCTCGAATGCGCCGCGCAGGTCTGCGGTGGTTACTTCGCCGACCCCGGAAAGAAGGAGGTGCCGGGTCTCGCTGACGTCGGCTTTCCCTACGCCGACGTCGACGCCGACGGCAACGCGACGATCAGCAAGGTCGCCGGCACCGGCGGACTGATCAACCTGGCGACGGTAACGGAGCAGCTGCTCTACGAAGTGACCGATCCCGGCGCCTACGTCACGCCGGATGTCACCGCCGATTTCGGCGGGGTGGCACTTCGCGTTGTCGGCCCCGATGCGGTGGCGGTAAGCGGAGGCCGCGCGCGCGGCCGCTCGCCGACATTGAAGGTCAGCGTGGGCTACGCAGCCGGGTACCTTGGCGAGGGCGAGATCAGCTACGCCGGACCCAACGCGCTGGCGCGGGCGCGGCTGGGCGGCGACATCATTCGCGATCGTATCGGCAGCGACTACACGGACCTGCGGGTCGACCTGATCGGCAGCACCTCGGCGCACGGTCGAAGCTTCGATGCCTCGGAGCGTCCCTACGAAATCCGGCTGCGCGTCGCCGCACGGGCGGCGACGGCGGAGACGGCGGCGCGCGTTGGAGAAGAAGTCGAGGCTCTGTATTTGAACGGACCGGCCGGTGGCGGCGGCACGCGCAAGTATCTCAGCGAGCAGGTCGGGATCGCCTCCACGCTCATCGACCGCGACCTGGTGAGCACAGCAACCACCCTACTCGAGTGGAGCGATGAGCCGACGACTGTATGACCTCGCGCATTGCCGTGCGGGCGACAAAGGCAACACGTCCATCCTCTCGGTGATCGCCTATCGCGCTCAGGATTACCCGTTGCTGGTCGAGCGGGTCACCGTGGAAGCGGTGCAGCGCCATTTGCGCGGCATCATTCGGGGAGAGGTCCGGCGCTTCGAGCTGCCGGGCCTGGGCGCGCTGCAATTCGTATGCGAACGCGCGCTGGGCGGTGGCGTGACCACGTCGCTGGCGCAGGACGCCCACGGCAAGACGCTGAGCTTTGCGTTGCTCGAGATGGTGATCTAGCCTGCAACTATTGAGCTTTACCTGACTACGTGACACAAGCAGCCGCAATCCGCGTCGCCCCGGCGGAGGCCGGGGCCCACGTTGTGGCACCCACGTTTGCACTGAACTTGGATCCCGGCCTGCGCCGGGATGACATCTCACGAGCCGCGTCGCCCCGGCGGAGGCCGGTGCCCAAGTCGCGGCGCCTACGTTTGCGCTGAACTTGGATCCCGGCCTGCGTCGGGATGACGTCAACATTCACACATGATGTATCACTCGGCTTTGCAACTCTCAACAGGACGATCGCGCCTTGATGCCCACCGACGCGGCCGGATCATTCCGGGCCTGCAGCGACTTTCGCAGGTGCGAGTTCATCCGCACGCCGACGCGTCTGTCAGCGCGTTTCAACCCAGCAGCAGCCCCAGATCGCGCGCCGCGGCACGCAGGGCCGGAAGGAACTGCTGTTCCATGTGGCGGGCGCTGGCGCGCGACGCCTGTGCGCCGATGTTCATTGCCGCGACCGCGCGCCCGCTGGCGTCGGTCACGGGCACCGCGATGGAGCGCAGACCGATCTCTAGCTCCTGGTCGACGATCGAGTAGCCGTCATTGCGCACGCCGTCGAGCACCTTGCCGAGCCGGTCGCGCGAAGTCAGCGTGAACTGGGTATAGGGTCGCAGCTCGACGCGCGCGAAGTACGCCGCCAGCTCCGGTGCCGGCAGGTGCGCGAGCAGTACGCGCCCCATCGACGTGCAATACGCGGGGAGTCGGCTGCCGATGGAGAGGTCCACCGACATGATGCGGCTGGTCGCAGCCGAACGCGCGACGTAGAGGATTTCGTCTTCTTCGAGAATGGTGATCGAGCACGATTCGTGGGCCACCGCCGCGACGCGATCGAGCAGCGGTTGCGCGGACGCCGACAGCGGCGTCGACGACAGATAAGCGTGGCCAAGCGTCAGTATCTTCGGGCTGAGCGCGAAATCGCGCTGGTCGAAGTCGACGTAGCCCAGGCGCGCCAGGGTGTGCAGGCAGCGCCGCACCGCCGCGCGGGGAATGCCGGTCTGGTGGCTGATTTGCGCGATCGACAGCTTCTTGCGGTGCTGCGAGAATGCGCGGATCACCGCCAGCCCCCGCGAGAGCGAGGTCATGAAATTCGGGTCGCCGTCGGCACTTTCGGCCGTCATGCCGGGGCGGGGCGGGGTGCCCGCTTCCGTGGCAACGGGCGCCACGGCGACGCGTTTTCCACGCCTTGCCGCGCGCTGCGAGCCCGATGCGGTTGTTGTCCTGGTCTTTGTCACCGCTGCGCCGTGGGGGTAGGCAACGCAAGAAGTATAGCAGTGTGTTCGATTAACGAACAAGAAATCGCCAATCGCCCTTGACAGTGCCGTCGCAAACGGCCAGACTTCGGTCAATAAACGAACATATGTGCGATAACCGCCCATCACGGTAATAGCGGACATGGACTGCGCGGAGCGCCGATTTCGGGTCGATGCAGCGGCGCACCGAACGAGCGGAGGAGAACTCAGGTGATCGACAAGACCATCGCAACGGCGGATGCTGCCGTTGCCGACATCTTCGACGGGGCGACCGTCATGATCGGCGGCTTCGGCACCGCCGGCATGCCGGCGGAACTCATCGATGCGCTGATCGCGCGCGGGTCACGCGATCTCACCATCGTCAACAACAACGCCGGCAACGGCGAAACCGGGCTCGCCGCACTGCTCAAGGCTGGCCGCGTGCGCAAGATCATCTGCTCGTTTCCGCGCCAGGCCGACTCGCATGTTTTCGACGCGCTCTATCGCGCCGGCAAGATCGAGCTGGAACTGGTGCCGCAAGGCAACTTGGCGGTCCGCATCCAGGCCGCGGGCGCGGGCCTGGGCGCGGTGTTCACGCCCACCGGTTACGGCACCCTGCTGGCGGAAGGCAAGGAGACGCGCACCATCAACGGCCGCAACTACGTGCTCGAGATGCCGATCTGTGCTGACTTCGCGCTGATCAAGGCCGACCGGGGTGACCGCTGGGGCAACCTCGTGTACCGTAAGACCGCGCGCAATTTCGGACCGATCATGGCTGCCGCTGCCCGGACCACGATCGCACAGGTACGCGAGGTTGTGCCGTTGGGCGGACTCGACCCGGAAGCGATCGTTACCCCGGGCGTGTTCGTCCGGCGCGTGGTGCCCATCGCCGCGCCGCAGCGCGCAGCCGCCTGAATGGAACCGTCATGAAACGACTGACCCGCGATCAACTCGCCGCACGCGTCGCCCGCGACATCCCCGAGGGGGCGTACGTGAACCTCGGCATCGGCCTGCCGACGACCGTGGCCAACCACCTGCCCAAGGACCGCGAGATTTTCCTGCAAAGCGAGAACGGCTTGCTCGGCATGGGGCCGGCGCCGGCGCCGGGCGAGGAGGACTTCGACCTCATCAATGCCGGCAAGCAGCCGGTGACGCTGCTCACCGGGGGCGCGTATTTCCATCACGGTGATTCCTTCGCAATGATGCGCGGCGGCCATCTCGACATCTGCGTGCTCGGCGCGTTCCAGGTCTCGGCCACCGGCGACCTCGCCAACTGGCACACCGGCGCGCCGGATGCGATTCCGGCGGTCGGCGGCGCCATGGACCTCGCCATCGGTGCCAAGCGCGTCTACGTGATGATGGATCATCAGACCAAGGCCGGAGAATCCAAGATCGTACAGCGCTGCACGTATCCTCTGACCGGCGTGGGTTGCGTGCATCGCATCTACACCGACCTCGCGGTGCTCGACGTGACACCCAGGGGACTGCAGGTGGTCGAGATGGTCGAAGGCCTTTCGTTCGACGAGCTGCAGCGCTTGACCGGCGTGACGCTGATCCCCGCCACCCACGCTGCGCCCGCCGTTGCGTGAGCGGCCACTGACCGGAGCTATTGATGCAAGAAGCCTTTATCTGCGACGCCCTGCGAACGCCCATCGGACGCTACGGCGGCGCACTGGCGGGCGTTCGTCCCGACGACCTGGCGGCGATTCCGCTGCGCGCGCTTGTCGATCGCAACAGGGGCGTCGACTGGAACGCGGTGGAGGATGTTGTCTACGGCTGCGCCAACCAGGCGGGCGAGGACAATCGCAACGTCGCGCGCATGGCTCTGCTGCTCGCCGGACTGCCCGTCGAAGTGCCCGGTACGACTGTCAATCGCCTGTGCGGATCGAGCATGGACGCCGTCGGCATCGCCGCGCGCGCGATCAAGAGTGGCGAGACCGGATTGATGATTGCCGGGGGCGTGGAAAGCATGTCGCGCGCTCCGTTCGTCATGCCCAAGGCGGAGTCGGCGTACTCTCGCGCGGCGAAAATCGAAGACACAACCATCGGCTGGCGTTTCGTCAACCCGCTGATGAAGGCCAAGTACGGCATCGACTCGATGCCTGAAACCGCCGAGAACGTCGCTGTCGATTTCAAGGTCTCGCGCGCCGACCAGGACACCTTTGCGCTGCGCAGCCAGCAGCGTGCCGCCGCGGCGATTGCCGCCGGCCGCTTCGCCGACGAGTTGATCCCGGTATCGATTGCGCAGAAAAAAGGCGATCCTGTTACGGTGACACGCGACGAGCATCCGCGTGAGACGACGCTCGAGGCCCTCGCGAAGCTCAAGGGCGTGGTCAAGCCCGACGGCAGCGTCACGGCGGGCAACGCATCGGGTGTCAACGATGGTGCCTGTGCGCTGCTGCTCGCCTCCGCCGACGCCGCGAAGACGTACGGCCTGCAACCGAAAGCGCGCGTGGTGGCGAGCGCAGTCGCCGGCGTAGCGCCGCGAATCATGGGCTTCGGCCCCGCGCCCGCCATGCGCAAGGTACTGGCCAAGGCCAACCTCAAGCTCGCCGACATCGACGTCATCGAATTGAACGAGGCCTTTGCCTCGCAGGCGCTGGCGGTGCTGCGCGATCACGGCATCGCCGATGACGCGCCTTACGTCAATCCCAACGGCGGCGCCATCGCGCTGGGCCATCCACTGGGCGCAAGCGGCGCGCGGCTGGTGACGACCGCGCTGTATCAGCTGCGACGCACAGGTGGCCGCTATGCGTTGTGCACCATGTGCATCGGCGTCGGCCAGGGCATCGCCATGGTCATCGAACGCGTCTAGGATTCGGGAGAAGCACAGCATGAGCGACGTGATCGGCTATCGCCGACCCTACTACAACACGCAACCCAATCATCTGTACCCGCCGTACCGGTCGACCATCAAGCGCTCGCCGACCAAGCCGCTGGTGCTGCTGCCGCATACGCTCTCCGAGGTCACCGGCCCGGTGTTTGGCACGGACGACGTCAAGCCCGGCGATGCCGATCTCACGCACCAGCACGCGGGCGATCCGCTGGGCGAGCGCATCGTTGTCTCGGGCCGGTTGCTCGACGAGAACAGCAAGCCCGTCGCCAATGCGCTGATCGAGCTGTGGCAATGCAATGCCGCCGGTCGCTATCGCCACCTCGTCGATGACCATGACGCGCCGCTGGATCCCAATTTCACCGGCTGGGGCCGCGTGCTCACCGATGCGCAGGGCAACTACCGGTTTCTCACCATCAAGCCCGGCGCGTATCCGTGGCGCAACCACTACAACGCCTGGCGCCCCGCGCACTTGCACTTTTCGATATTTGGCATCGGACTCGTGCAGCGGCTGGTGACACAGATGTACTTCCCGGGCGATCCGCTGCTCGCCTACGACCCGATGTACAACAGCGTCCCCGACGACAAGGCGAGGAGCCGCCTGATCTCACACTTCGACTGGGAGCACACGATTCCCGACATCGCGCTCGCGTACCGCTTCGATATCGTGCTGCGTGGCCGCGAAGAGACGCCGATGCAAACCCAACGGATCTGAACATGAGTCTACTGACCACTTCGTCGCAAACCGTCGGGCCGTACCTCAAGATCGGCTTCGCCACGCTCTCCTCCGACACGATCGCGCCGCCAGGTGTGCAGGGCGAGCGCGTGACCATCCAGGGGCGCCTGTTCGATGGCGACGGCGCTCCGGTGAACGACGGCGCCATCGAGATCTGGCAGGCGAACGCGAGCGGCCGCTACGCCAGCGCCGAAGATCCGCAACCGGCGCCGGTTGATCCGAAATTTCGCGGCTTCGGCCGCGTGCTTACCGGTGGCGACGGCGAATTCCGCTTCACGACCATCAAGCCCGGGCGAGTTCCGGGACCCGGCGGGGTGTCGCAGGCGCCGCATCTGGCCCTGGTGATTTTCATGCGCGGCAGCTTGCGCCATCTGCTCACCCGCATGTACTTTCCGAGTGACCCCGCCAACGCCGAGGATCCGATCCTCAAGCTCGTTCCGGTCGAACGCAGGGCAACGCTGATCGCGAAGCAACTAGGGCAGGGAGCGCTCGAGTGGAACATCCACATGCAGGGCGCGGACGAGACAGTCTTCTTCGATTTCTAGACGGTAGCGACGCGACGGGTACGCGGCCGAAATGAATTCGGCCCTACGAAGACCTGTGCGGTTGCCTTGTAGTGCGAATTCATTCGCACGCGGCGATGTAATCCGCGAGGTGTGAACCGCGCTACGGTGCTTCAGGGAGGATGGCCATGCCGGCGATCGATATCGGTGATGCACGCTTCAATGTCGGCATCGAGGGTCCGGCGGGCGCACCTGTGCTGCTGCTCTCGAATTCGCTGGGTACCAGCCTCGACATGTGGGCACCGCAGTGGGAGGCGCTGACCAGGACCTTTCGCGTCGTTCGCTACGACTCGCGCGGGCACGGGCTGACCTCGGTGACGCCGGGACCGTACACGATCGAGCGCCTCGCGCGCGACGCGCTCGCCATCCTCGACGCATTGGCGATAGCGCGGGCGCATATCTGCGGGCTGTCCATGGGCGGCATGGTCGGCACGTGGCTGGCGATCAACGCAGCCGAGCGCGTCGAGCGCCTGGTGCTATGCAACACCGCGCCGAAGATCTTCACCGCCGAACGGTGGAACGCGCGCATCGCCACCGTGAGCAATGGCGGCGTCGTGAGCATTGCCGACGCCGTCCTCGAGGGCTGGTTGACTTCGCGTTTTCGCGAGCGTGACCCCGCGACACTGGCGTGGATGCGCGCGATGCTGACGGCAACACCGGATGCAGGCTACACCGCATCCTGCGCGGCGGTGCGCGACGCGGACCAGTGGAATGGGATCGCCGGCATCTCCTGCCCGACGCTGGTCATTGCAGGCACCCACGATATGGCTACGACGGCGGCCATTGGCCGGAGCATGGCGCAAAGCATCGCCGGCGCGCAGTATGTCGAACTCGACGCAGCGCACATCTCCAACGTTGAAGCCGCCTCGGATTTTACGGGCGCGCTCACCGATTTTCTTTCCTGAAGGGACCCACGTCATGGACGAACGCGAACGCTACGAGGCCGGGATGAAAGTGCGCCGCGAGGTGCTGGGTGACGCCCACGTCGAGCGCACGCTGACGCGCAAGAACGATTTCAACGGCGAATTCCAGGAAATGATCACACGCCACGCGTGGGGCGAGATCTGGACGCGCCCCGGTCTGCCGCGGCACACGCGCAGCCTGATCACGATCGCCATGATGGTTGCGCTCAACCGCGCGGAGGAATTCAAGCTGCACGTACGCGCCGCGTTCAACAACGGCGTGACGCGCGAGCAGATCAAGGAAGTGCTCATGCAGACGGCGATCTATTGCGGCGTGCCCGCGGCGAACACGGCGTTCCACCTGGCCGAAGAAATTTTCGCGCAGATGCAACCGCCCACAAAATAGGCGCGCGGCCGGCGTTCAACGGGAGATGAGGAAACTTCGCACGCAGGTCGGCGATCGTCGGCGCCGGGCCCGCCGGCTTGCTGCTATCGCATCTGCTGCATCAGGACGGAATCGATTCGATCGTCGTCGAGCTGCGCAGCCGCGACTACGTCGAGCACCGCGTCCGCGCGGGCGTGCTGGAGCAAGGCAGCGTCGATCTGCTCAACGACGCCGGCGTCGGCGAGCGCATGCGCCGCGAGGGACTGGTGCACCGGGGCATCGAGCTGCGTTTCGACGGCAGCGGACACCGCATCGACTTTCCCGAACTGACGGGCGGGCGCGCCATCACCGTGTATGGCCAGCAGGAAGTCGTCAGGGACCTGATCGCCGCGCGCCTGGCAGCGGGCGGACATATCGTGTTCGGCGCGACCGACGTCGCGGTGCACGACGTGACGTCGGACGCACCGCGGGTGACGTACATGAGCGACGGCGAGGCGCTGGAACTCGGCTGCGACGTGCTTGCCGGCTGCGATGGTTTTCATGGTATCTGCCGCCAGGCGATTCCGGCGTCGGTGCTCACGGTCTTCGAACGCACGTATCCATTCGCGTGGTTGGGCATCCTTGCCAGGCGCCGCCGACGCACGACGAACTGATCTACGCGTATCACGACCGCGGCTTCGCGCTCTACAGCATGCGTTCGCCGGAAATCACGCGGCTCTACCTGCAGGTCGCGCCCGAGGAAGACATCGCCGGCTGGCCGGACGAGCGCGTCTGGGCGCGAGCTGCACCGGCGGCTGGAGACCAGCGACGGCTGGCGGCTGCGCGAAGGTCCAGTGCTCGAGAAAGGCATAACGGGGATGCGCAGCTTCGTCGCCGAACCGATGCAGTACGGACGCCTGTTTCTGGCCGGCGACGCCGCGCACATCGTGCCGCCGACCGGCGCCAAGGGCATGAACCTCGCGGTCGCCGACGTGCGCGCACTGGCGCGGGCGCTGGGCGCGTTCTTCAAGTCGGGCAGACAGCGATCTGCTGGATGCGTATTCGGCGACGTGCCTGCAGCGCGTGTGGCGCGCCGAGCATTTTTCGTGGTGGATGACGTCGATGCTGCATCGCTTCCCGACGGACGACGGCTTCCAGCAACAAGCTGCAGCGCTCGCAGCTCGAGTACGTCGTGAGCTCGCGCGCCGCCGCCGCATCGCTTGCGGAGAACTATGTCGGCCTTCCCTTTGCGTAGAGTCCGGTTCGCCCGCCCGTCGAGTCGTTTGCGTGCGAATGAATTCGCACCTACGAAGATCGTGCACGCGACGGCAGAATCATCATTCGGCCGCGGCGTCCACCGCGGTGCCGACGCGCTAATGAACGCGCGCCTACGCTTCACCCCACACCTCGCGCGCGGTGTCGACGACGAGCCGCAGCTTCGCCGCCTGCGCCTCACGGTCGATCTCGTTGCCGTGCACCGTGCTGGAGAAGCCGCACTGCGGCGACAGGCAGAGCTGGTCGAGCGGCACGAGCTTGCGCGGCCTCGTCGATCTTGCGCTTGAGCGCGTCCTTCGATCTCGAGCGTGTCGAGCTTGGTCGTGACCAGGCCGAGCACGACGGTCTTGCCCTTCGGCACGAAGCGCAGCGGCGCGAAGTCGCCCGAGCGCGCGTCGTCGTACTCGAGGAAGTAGCCGTCGACCTCGAGCTCGTTGAACAGCACCTCGGCGACCGGCTCGTAGCCGCCCTCGGCGACCCAGGCGCTCTTGAAGTTGCCGCGGCAGAGGTGCACGCAGACCGTCATGTCGGCCGGGCGCTCGCGCGATCGCCGCGTTGATCAGCCGCGCGTAGCGGCGCGGCAGCTCGTCGGGATCGTCGCCGCGCTTGCGCGCGCCTTCGCGCATCTTGTCGTCGCACAGGTAGGCGAGGTTGGTGTCGTCGAGCTGCAGGTAGCGGCAGCCGGCGTCGGCGAGTGCACGCGATCTCCTCGCGGTAGGCCGCGGCGACGTCGGCGAAGAAGACGTCGATGTCGGGATAGGCCTCGCGGCTGATCGCGTCGCGGCCGCCGCGAAAGTGCAGCATGGTCGGCGAGGGAATCGTCACCTTGGGCGTGCGCTGTGCGTCACCGACTTGCAGGAACTTGAAGTCGTCCACCTGGATCGGCTTGACGTGGCGCACCGGCGCCGGTGACGTGCATCACCGGCGGCGCGAAATCGACGTTGCCCGCTGCGCTGTGGAAGCTCGACCGCGATGCCGCCCTTGGTCTCGACGCCCTCGAGCTGCTCGAGGAAGTCGATGTGGAAATAGGTGCGGCGGAACTCGCCGTCGGTGATGCCCTGCGAGGCCGAGGTCCTCCTGGAAGCGAACGACGTCGCGGATCGCGTCGTCCTCGACCGCGCGCAGCGCGGCACGGCGTGATCTCGCCCTTCGCGCGTGCGCTCGCGCGCGTCGAGCAGCGCCGTGCGGGCGCAGGAAGCTGCCGACGTGATCGGCGCGAAATGGGGGGCGGGTGCGGGCGGACATCGGGATCCTCCTTGGCGAATGCCGGTGACGCAAGGAGCGCGCAGTGATTGTCAAGACGTCGGCGAACTCTATCTGGCCGGCGGCCAGCGATAAGCAGAATCGATGCTTATGGACGCCAATGCAATCGCATTGTCGCGGCGATGCGCGGATAATCCGCGATGCCGTGCGGACGAGTACGCGCACGACGTAGATGCACCATCGAGCGGTACCCAAGGAGGATAACGATGAACTCAATGATTCAGCTCGCGCAACGCCGTGCGCTTGCGGCCACTCGTGGCGCTCGCGCTGCTGCGCGCGATGCCCACCGCGTCCGGCGTTCGCCGCCGATCCGTTCAAGATCGGCCTGATCCTGCCGATGACCGGCCCGTTCGCGTCGACCGGGCAGGCAGATCGAGGCGGCCGTGCCGGCTCTACATCGCAGCAGCAACGGCGACACCGTCGCCGGCCGCAAGGTCGAGCTGATCGTCAAGGACGACACCGGCTCGCGCCCGAGACGACCAAGCGCATCGCGCAGGAACTGGTCGTCCAGGACAAGGTGCAACGTGCTGGCCGGCTTCGGCCTGACGCCGCTGGCGCTGGCCGCCGCGCCGGTCGCCACCGAAGCCAAGGTGCCGATGATCGTGATGGCCGCGGCGACGTCGATCATCCCGACGCGCTCGCCGTACATCGTGCGCTCGGGCTTCACGCTGCCGCAGGTGACCGCGCCGATCGCCGACTGGGCGGCGAAGAACGAGCATCAAGCGCGTCGTGACGCTGGTCACCGACTACGGTCCCGGGCATCGACGCCGAGAAGACCTTCGTCAAGCGCTTCACCGACGGCGGCGGCACCGTCGTCGAGTCGCTGCGCACGCCGCTGCGCAGTCCCGGACTACGCGCCGTTCCTGCAGCGCGTCAAGGACGCCAAGCCCGACGCGCTGTTCGTCTTCGTGCCCTCCGGGCGAGGGCACCGCGGTCATGAAGCAGTTCGCCGAGCGCGGGCTGGCCGCAGGCCGGCATCACGCTGATCGGCACCGGCGACGTGGTCGACGACGACATTCTCGACGCGATCGGCGCGCCCGCGCTCGGCGTCGTCACGCTCGTTCCACTACTCGGCGGCGCATCCGTCGCCGGAGAACAAGGCCTACGTCGACGCGTTCATGAAGGCCAACAACGGCATGCGGCCGAACTTCATGTCGGTCGGCGGCTACGACGGCATGCACCTCATCTACGAGGCGCTGAAGAAGACCGGCGGCAACGCCGACGGCGAGAAGCTGGTCGAGGCGATGAAGGGCATGACCTGGACGAGCCCGCGCGGGCCGATGACGATCGACCCGGCGACGCGCGACGTGGTCCAGACCGTCTACATCCGCAAGGTCGAGATGCGCGACGGCCACTACTGGAACATCGAGTTCGACAAGGTCGACAACGTCAAGGATCCGGGCTTGAGCAACGGATGAGACGCAGGGGCATCGCCAGCTGACATCGCGAAGCGCTGATGATCGGCAACTTCATCGGCGTGCTGTTCGACGGCGTCGCCTACGGCAGCCTGCTGTTCGTCATCAGCATCGGCCTGTCGGTGACGATGGGTCTGATGAACTTCGTCAACCTCGCGCACGGCGCCTTCGCCATGCTCGGCGGCTACGCGTGCGTCGTGCCATGACGCGGCTCGGCGTGCCCTTCCTGGCGACGCTGCCGATCGCGTTCGTGGTCGCCGCGCTGGCGGGCGCCGTGCTCGAGCGGACGCTCTATCGCCGCCTGTATCGCGCGACGCATCTCGACCAGGTGCTGTTCAGCATCGGCCTGGTGTTCATGTCGATCGCCGCCGCGACCTACGTCTTCGGCTCGCAGCAGCAGCCGGTGCAGCTGCCGTCGTTCCTGCGCGGGCAGGTGCACGTGCTCGGTCTCGACCTCGGCGTGTATCGGCTGTTCCTGATTGGCGTCGTGATCGCCGTGACGCTGGCGCTGACGTGGCTCATCGAGCGCACGCGCTTCGGCGCGCAGATCCGCGCGTCGGTCGATAACCAGCAGGCGGCCGCCGGCCTGGGCATCAACGTCTATCGCGTGTTCAGCCTCACCTTCGCGCTGGGCTCGGGGCTTGCCGGCCTGGGCGGCGGACTGGGCATCGACGTGCTCGGGCTCGACCCGACGTTCCCGCTCAAGTACATGGTGTACTTCCTGCTCGTCGTCGCCGTCGGCGGCGCCGGCACGATCACGGGTCCGCTGATCGCGGCGCTGATGCTCGGCGTGTTCGACGTCGCCGGCAAGTACTACGTACCGCAGGTCGGCTCGTTCATCATCTACGTCGTGATGGTGGTGATGCTGCTTCTCTTTCCGCGCGGGCTCATGGGCAGACGGGCGTGAGCTGCATGGCGCGAACGTCATCGAGCGCGCTGCCGACGCAGCGCTGGATCGCGCTCGAGATCGCCTTCTGGCTGATGCCGGTCGCCGCGTTTTTCCTTTTCCCGAAGTACCTGACGCTCGGCAGCCAGATCCTGATCACCGGGCTGTTCGCGCTGTCGCTCGACCTGATCCTCGGGCTACGCGCGCATCATCTCGCTCGGCCAGGCCGCATTTTTCGGCGTCGGTGCGTACACGGCGGGCCTGCTGGCCAAGTACGGCTGGGGCGAGCCCATCAGCGGTCTCGTCGCCGCCGCGGTCGTCGCGGCGCTGCGTCGGGCTGCTCACCAGCTTTCTGGTTGTGCGCGGCCAGGACCTGACGCGGCTCGATGGTGACGCTGGGCATCGGCCTGATGCTCTACGAGGCAGCCAACCAGGCGACGTCGATCACCGGCGGCGTCGATGGCCTGTCGGGCGTCGAAATGCGCAAGATGTTCGGCGTCTTCGGCTTCGGCCTCGACGGCAAGACCGCGTATGTCTACAGCCTGGTCGTCCTGTTCGTCGTATTCTGCTTCGCGCGGACGCTGGTGCGATCACCGTTCGGACTTTCGCCTGCGCGGCATTCGCGAGGGCGAGCGACGGATGCCCGCGATCGGCGCATCGGTGCCGCGCAAGCTGATCGCGGTCTACACGATCGGCGCGGGCATCGCGGGCATCGCCGGCGCGCTGCTCGCGCAGACGACGCAATTCGTCGGCATCGATACGCTCGGGTTTCCCGCGCTCGGCAGACTTGATGATCATGCTGGTGCTGGGCGGGACCGGCTATCTCTACGGTGCCCTTGATCGGTGCCGCCGTGTTCATGCTCTGCAGGACTATCTGTCCAACCTCAATCCGGTGTACTGGCAATTCTGGCTGGGGCTGCTGCTCGTGCTGATCGTGCTGTTCGCTCGCGGCGGGCTGATGGGCGGGATCATCGCGCTTGCGCCGACCGACTGGCATGGGGCAAGGTCATGACAGCGGCGCTGCGTACCGCAGGGCCTGACCAAAGTCCTTCGGCGCGTTCAAGGCGAATGCCGATGTCACGCTCGCGTTCGAGTCCGGCGCGCGTCACGCGATCATCGGTCCCAATGGCGCCGGCAAGACGACGTTCGTCAATCTGCTGACCGGCGCGCTGGCACCGACGCTCGGGCGACGTCTTTCTGGGTGAAGAGAAGGTCACGTCGATGCAGCAGCACGCTCGCGTCAAGCGCGGCATGACGCGCACCTTCCAGATCAACACGCTGTTCCCCGGGCTGACCGCGCTGGAGTCGGTCGCGCTCGCTTGCTGCGAGCGCGACGGACACGGTGGCGTGTGGTGGCGCACAGTCGCCGGCGCGAAGACACAGCTCGACGAGGCGCGCGCGATTCTCGACGCAGCTGCGCCTCGGGCGGCGATGCCGACATCGAGACGCGAAATCTTCCCTATGGCAAGCAGCGCCTGCTGGAAATCGCGCTGGCGCTGGCGACGCGCCCGCGCGTGCTGCTGCTCGACGAGCCCGCAGCGGGCATACCATCCGGCGAGAGCGCAGCGCTGTTCGAAGTGATCGCGGCGTTGCCGCGCGACGTCTCGATCGTCTTCATCGAGCACGACATGAACCTCGTGTTCAAGTTTGCCGAGAAGATCACGGTGATGGTCGGCGGCGCGGTGCTCGTCGAAGGACCACCCGAGGCGATCGCCAACGACGCTCGCGTACGCGAGGTGTACCTCGGCGAGGCGCAGCATGGCTAGGCTGCTCGAAGTCGACGGTGTGACCGCGGGTTATGGCGCATCGGTCGTGCTCGAGGACGTGTCCTTCGCGCTCGACGAGGGTGCGGGAGCTCGCGCTTCTGGGGCGAAACGGCGTCGGCAAGTCGACGCTGCTGCTGACGCTGATGGGGCTGACGCGGCAGAAGAGCGGGAGCATCGCGTGGCGCGGCAGCGATGTCACTCGGCTGGCGACGTTTCGCCGCGCGCACGCTGGGCTCGGCTGGGTGCCGCAGGAGCGATTCGTGTTCCCGTCGCTGACCGTCGAGGAGAACCTGACCGTGGTCGCGCGGCCGGGGCCGTGGAACCTCGCAGCGCGTCTACAAGATTTTTCCGCGGCTCGAGGAGCGCAGGCGCAACCTTGGCAACCAGCTCTCCGGCGGCGAGCAGCAGATGGTGGCGATTGCGCGCGCGCTCATGACCAACCCGAAGCTGCTGCTGCTCGACGAGCCGATGGAGGGCCTGGCTCCGATCATCGTTCAGGAATTGATGAAGGTAATCGGCGCACTGGTGGGCGCCGGCGAATTCGCGGTCATCGTCGTCGAGCAACATGCCCGCCTGGCGCTGCAGCTCACGCAGGACGCGATCGTGCTCGACCGCGGGCGCATCGTGCATCGGTCGAGCAGCGAGGCGCTGCTGAACGACGCCGCGACGCTGGAAAAGCTGGTCGCCGTCGCCTGAATCGAGGATGCGATTCCTGCTGAACGGCCTCACGCGCATTCCGCTGCCGGTGATGTACGTGCTGGCGTGGATCATCTACTTCGTTGCCTTCCGCGTAATGCGCTGGCGGCGCGCGCGCGCTGAGCTCGACCTTTCCAACGTATTCCCGGAAAAGGACGATGCCGAGCGCGCGCGCGTCCTGCGGCGGGCGTATCGCAACCTCGCCGACATGCTGGTCGAAGCGATCTGGGGCTTTGGCGCGCCCGCCGATGCGCTCATGCGCCGCGTCACGTTCGAGAATCCCGACCTCGTCGAGCAGTGCGTCGCTGCCAGGCAGTCGGTCGTGCTGCTCACGGCCCACTACGGCAACTGGGAGTGGCTGTCGCTAGCTGCGGGCGTTCGCTTCGGCATCACTATCGACGTCGTTTATCAGCGCCAGAAGGTGAAGGCGATCGACGAGTTCCTGCGCGAAGCAAGAGCGCGTTTTGGAAGCCGCTTCGTTCCGCGCGAGGATTTCATTTTCGACCTGTTGAGTCATGGCGAGCAGCCGCGCGCGTACGCGTTGATTGCTGACCAGACTCCGAAGCACAAGAACGACCCCAAACACTGGACACGCTTCCTGGGGCAGGACACCGCGTTCTTCAAGGGCGCTGGCAAGATCGCCCAGTTTCTCGACGCGAGGGTGCTGTACGTCACGATGCGCCGAATGCGTCGCGGTCACTATTCGGTGCGCCTGACAACACTCGCGGAGCCGCCGTATGAAATGGACGCGAACGAGAGGATCGTCGAAGTCTACGCGCGCAGCCTCGAGCGCGATATCCGTGACAGCCCCGCCGACTGGTTGTGGTTGCAGAACAAGTGGAAGGTGAAGAAACCGGCGGGCGACGCCCGGGCTGGCTGACGGGGGACGTATCTCCCCCGGAAGATAGACGCGGGTGAGGGAAAACCATTGAGAATTACGAAATCCAGTGACACCGGATTTATGAATTTTCACGTCATCCCGGAGCAGGCCGGGATCCAAGTACAGTGGAAACGTAGGCGCTGCAACTTGGGCCCCGGCCTGCGCCGGGGCGACGTCAATTTGTGGGATTGGGCCCCAACCTGCGCCGGGGCGACGTCGCTTGTGGCTGGTTGCGTCACGCAGTTAGGTAAAGCTCAATACGACGCGTTCCAGATCGCCACGGTCGCGATGTGCGCCTCGTCGACGTTCGCGGCGAACAAGCGCCAGTCTCCCGCCGAATACGGCGGCGGTCCGTCGCGCAGCCTCGGGGCCCCCGCGATATCGACGTCGATTTCACGAAAGGGTGCAGAGAGCGCGTCGCCCGTCGCCTTGCTCATCGCTTCCTTGCACGTCCACAGGCGCAGGAATGCCAAGCGGCGCTCGTTTGCAGTCAGCGGCGAGAGCATCGTGCGTTCGCGCTCGCTCAGAAACTTGCGCGCGAGTCCGTCCGCGTTGACGACGCGATCCTGACGCTCGATGTCGACACCGATGCGAGCGGCCACCGGCAGCGCATGTCCGAGCGCGATCAATGCGACGCCATCGGTATGCGAGACGTTGAAGTCGAGTCGTCTCCGGCCCGCAAGCTCGGGCCGTCCCCGGACACCGCGCGCGAGCCGGATGTCCGCCGGATCGATGCCCGTTGCGCTGGCCAGCAGCAGCCGCAGCGTCGCGCGACCGACGACCCATCGACAGCGCAGCGCGTCGGTGCCGAATCGCGCCGCGCGGGCACGCTCTTCTGCCGACAGGCATTGCGCGAATGCGCCGACCTCGGCCGGATCGCGCTCGAGGCCGCACACCCACAGCGCCACGGAGTCATCGGGCGTCGCTATGGAACGCAGGGCAAACATGGAGTCCGACGATGTCATGGCGCCTTTTCGCGCCCCGGCTGCAGAGCTCGCCGCGATGGCGGATTACCCCGACGAACGCGGCCAGTGTCGACGGCGTTAGACCGACGATTCAATGTTTCCGTATATCAGGGTCGGATCATTGGATCAAGGCGGCCGCAGGCAGCCGCACCGCTCGCCGATCGCGGAGGCTTGCGGTACAGTTCACTTCAAGTTCATCGTCTCGTGGCGCTCAATTTCGATGCCAGTCTCGCAAGGCCCGAATCTCGAACTCTCGAGTTTACCGAAGTTCACGTTCATCGCTTCCAGAGGGCCGGATCGTGAGCTCGAACTCGGAGACTGCTCGGACGCAATAGGTGCGATCGCGAATGTGATAGGCGAGCGCTTCAAGCCGGGCGCTCGCGTGGGGCTTCTCTATCCTTCGGAGCCTACGCTGGTCCTTGGATGGCTCGCCGTTCTGGCCGCCGGCCTGGAGCCGCTGATTCTGCAGTATCCAAACCCAAAGCAAAATCTCGTTGCCTGGCGGAGATCGATCGATGTCGCGATCGAATCGGCCGGCCTGTCGGGACTGATTTGTGCGCCGGACCTCGAGCATTGCGCCTTTGGAGGCTGCCCGACATTTTTCCTGCAACGCGATGGATTTCAGGCTGGCGTGGCGGGCTCGCCTCGTTCCGTGCCCATGGATGCCTGCGTCGTTCAAATGTCGTCGGGCACTACGGGGCAGCGCAAACCTATCCGCTTCAGCCTCGCCCAGATCGCCGCGCATGTCGCTCTATACAACACCGTGCTCGGGTTCGGACCCGGCGATCGTATCGTGTCTTGGCTCCCGCTCTACCACGACATGGGTTTCGTCGCATGCTTTCTCATGCCGATGATGCTCGGAATTCCCGTGGTGATGACGGATCCGATGATATGGGTAAGGGACCCGAAGCGTCTTGCGCAGGCCATCACCGCGCATGAAACGACGACGTGCTTCATGCCGAATTTCGGTTTCGAAGTGATGGCCAGGCACGCAGCCGGTCAATCGTTTCCCAGTATGCGGCGATGGATATCGTGCTCCGAACCCGTCTACCCGGAGACGATGGAGCGTTTCGCCGCCGCTACGCGCACTGATCCCGAATGCCTGTCCGCCTGCTATGCGATGGCCGAAAATATCTTCGCGGTGTCGCACCGCGACGGCTTCGTGACGCGTGAGTACGAAGGTCGACAACTGACAAGTTGTGGAGAGGCGATCCCGGGCACTGAAATCAAGCTAGTCGACGGAGAGATCTGGGTGCGCAGCGCGTATTCCTTGAGCTCCTACATGAATGGCGAACCGGTAACCGACGCCGAAGGCTTCTATGCGACTGGAGACCTGGGTGCGATCGTCCACAATGAGCTGGTAGTCGTCGGGCGCAAGCACGACGTCCTGAATGTCGCAGGTAAGAAATTCTTCCTCAACGATCTCGACCAGGCGATCGGTGCCCTTGTGCCCAACGTGGATGGGCGTGCTGCCGCGATTGCTCACAGAAATGTCGAACTCGGCACCGATATCCCGCTGTTTCTCGTCGAGGACCGCGATTTCTATCTGCGGAGTGATCTACCCCAGCTGCGTGCCCGGTTGAGCACGGAGGTGGACATCGAGTCGATGGCGATCGAGTTCGTGCCACCGGGTTTCCTGAGCAAGACCTCGTCGGGAAAGATCAGCCGGACCGCGACGGCAGCGAACTACGGTCTGGTTCGGCGATGGCGCCGTGAGCGCGAGAGAGGGTCAGTCGCGCGAAGGTCGCTGGAAATGGATATGGATCGACTATTCGGGGGACTGCCGCGCGACAAGCCGATCGATACGCTCCTTGATTCGCTCGGATTCGTCAGTCTCTCGCTGCTGCTCGAGGATGCCGGATTGACCCTCGCCAAGGACAAGACGCTGGCCGAACACTTCGCTGCGTTGGAGGCGCAACTTTCCGCGACACAGACTGAAACGCGAACCGCGGAGGAGCAGCACGTTGCGATCGTATCGCTTGCCGACAGCCGGACCATCGACAAGGTGACGAACGCGCACGTTCAGATGCTTTCCGAAGCCGCCGGTTTGCCCGTCACGCTCGAGCACGTTTGTCTCCCACCGACGCCGATCGTCTTGTCCGACCTCGTGTTTGCCGACTATTTTCTTCCGCGGGATCCTGGTGATGAGTATCAGCCCGCACTGATGGAGCTCGCCAAGCTGCGCGACGCGAGTCTGCTGCTCGTCGATGATGTTTCCGAGCTGTTGTTCGGACGGTTCGCCTACCCGGTGCTCGACCATCGTTTCGAACGCAGCGCATCCGCGGATCTGCTCGCATGGCGTTGGCAGAAGTACACGCATCGACATCATGAGTTGCCGATCTCGGTGGTCAATCTGAGACAGACGTATACCCTGCGCAACGGGTTCATCGATCGGCTTTCAAAGTACCTGAGCGTCCCCGTGTTCCGGATCGCAACACTCAAGTCGTTCCCCGACATCACGGCGCGATGGGACTTCGTGGATCGGACCAATGCCGACTGGACGATGAAGCTGCAGGTCGACACCGATGCCATGATCTCAGCGCTGGCGGCGTTCCTGAAGAGCAGACGGGGAATGATGGCTCGACGCAGCGGGAAAGCGAGGGGTGAGGCGTCGATCATGGACGCTCAGCACTTCTGCTCAATCTATGTCGACCGCGAAAAGCTCGACGAGGTGCTCGAGGCTTTCGATCGGTTTTGTATCATTGGACCCGAATCGAGCCTTCCGTATGTCGGCAAAAGCCTTCGCCAAGTTGGCAAGACTCATTTCAGGGCGCACAACCTCAACCTGCCGGGGCTAGGCCTTTCCGACGCGGACTTCGACTGCGTTCTGCAGACGGGCTCCTGGGGCAGGCCGGAAACGCAGAAACCGGTTTTCCAGATATTCGATGCGGGTTGGGATGCCAACGACAAGCCGGTGACGGTCAATGCCCACACGATCAACAATGCCCAGTGGTTCCATGCGGATCAGGCGAGCGCTCCCAACGAGTCGGCGACGAGCAAGGGCGTGCTCTGGTTGCTTGCGGCTTCGGCACCTGCGTCTGCAAAGACGTGGTCCGCACCGACGTCAACGCCTTCGAAACAGGTCAGATCATCCTAGGCCACTCGAATGTTCGATTGTGGTTAGACTCGTTAGGCGACATTCCTTCAGGTCTGCGTGAGGTTTTCTGGCGAACAGGCCGTAGTGACTGCGACACGTTAGATTACGAAACATAATCGGCCACGCGTAGCTTCTGATCCGCGAGCTGTCGCGTGAAGGTGCACGCGATGGTTCGATGCTCGGCGTTGCGTCGTCGCTGCCAAGCGCTTACTTCGCGCTCGATGGTGCGCGCGATCGCCGATGCGGCGATTCGAGGCATTGCCGGGCGAGCGCGGCGGTCACGTTGCGGCCGTGGTGAGCCAACTGGCGGTGGTTCGAGGCGTACTGGGGGAAGCGACCACGCGCCGCAGCACGCGGCTCGGCGGCAGTAAGTCCCAGCGTTTCGACGAAGCATTGGTTGAACGGGCTGCTGAGGTTGTCAACGACGACATGGATGCGGCGGGCGGAGCGATAGACGTGACGGATCAGGTACTGGGCGACGTGAACGAAGCCGACCTTGCCGCGACGCGCAGTCACCTGCGCGACGCGCTGTCGGCCCCGCGGCTGTGATGGCGGGCGACCGAAGCATGGTCTGCAGGTACCAGGCCGTCGCACGTCATGCGGGTAACGCCACGCGCGGTGGACTGGATCGACCGCCAGAAGCAGCGGGTGATCCGGCTGTGGTCGCAGCAGTTGCACTTGCTACTGGATCTCGTTCGATGAACGCAATCACCGCTCGACTTAAGCTCCCCGGATTATCCGGGTGAGCGTACTGGTCCAGCAGTGCCGCACATGCACCGCCGGTACTGGCGGCACTGCGCGGCCCACAAGCGCGAAGAGTTGCTCGGCTGCCACGGTCGAGCGCAGCCTCGCCCAGATCAAGACGGCGGGTCGATGCGCGACCGAACGTCTAAAGGCGCCCGAGGCCATCGGACGGCGCGTCGGCCGGGTGGTCAACCAGCACCAAGGTCGCCAAACACTTTGAGCTCACCATGGGCGCGGCGAGCTTCACCTTCCAGCGCAAGCACGCGAGCATCTGCCGCCGAGGCTGCGCTCGACGGCATCTGACATCATCCGCACCTCGGTCGCGCCGGCGCGCATGGATGCTGCCGACTGCGTGCGCAACTACAAGGCGCTGGCCAACGTCGAGCGTCGGCGTTCCGCGTGCGCTCAAGACCATCGATCTGAAAGTGCGCCCAATTCACCACGCACCGCCGATCGGGTGCGTGCCCACATCTTCCTGTGCCTGCTCGCCTACTACGTCGAGTGGCACATGCGCGAAGCCTGGCGCGAGCTGATGTTCGCCGACACCGAGCAGAAGGCCAAGGCCACGCGTGACCCGGTGGCGCCGGCGAAGCGCTCTGCAGCGGCGCTGCGCAAGGTCGCCTCCCACACTCTGGACGACGGCACCCCTGCGCATAGCTTCTCGACGCTGTTGGCCGAGCTCGCCACCATCGTTCGCAACACCTGCCGTACGCCAAACGCGGGGACGGCGCACCAACTTTCGATCTGCTCACCACACCCAATCCCAAGCAGCAGCGCGCATTCGAATTGATCCAAAAGATTCGAGTGTAGACAGAAACCGGAACCCCGATCTCACCCCAAGTAACTGAGATGCAAAGCCAAACTCGTTCAATGAGCGCTTGAACTTCGGACTAGAATGCGCGAGTGTGGTTGACTCGTAGGCACATTCCTTCCGCTCCGCGTGCAGGTATATAGCGAACAGGCCCTAGTTTCCCCAGACTTCGACCTCGGTGATGCGTGAGTAGCTGTTGAGGGCGCTGTTGACCTGGATGCGGATCCGGGTGGTGGTGGTGGGGCTGAAGTTGACGGTGCGCTTGACCAGGTTGTTGCCGGTGACGCTGGCGAGGGTGATCCAGCTGCTGCCGTTCCAGGCCAGCACATCGAAGGCGGTGATGCCATACTGGCTGAAGGTGAGGGTGTTGGTGGGCTCGATGGGGCTGGTGTAGTTATCCTGGACGGTATAGACGACGACGTGATCGATGGTCTTGCTGCCGTTGAAGTCGACCTCGACCCAGTCGGGGAAGCTGTTGCTGGTGGCGTCGTTCCAGCCGCCGTTGTGACCCCAGTTGGCACCGGCACGCTCGTTGTCGATGATCGAGGCGACGTTGAAGTTGTAGCCGCTCAGCACGTAGGTGCTCGACGCCAGTGCGCTGGCGCCATTGCTCGCCAGTGCGACATCGGACTGTCCCGCCACACCCCAGGCTTCGACCTCGGTGATGCGTGAGTAGCTGTTGAGGGCGCTGTTGACCTGGATGCGGATCCGGGTGGTGGTGGTGGGGCTGAAGTTGACGGTGCGCTTGACCAGGTTGTTGCCGGTGACGCTGGCGAGGGTGATCCAGCTGCTGCCGTTCCAGGCCAGCACATCGAAGGCGGTAATGCCGTACTGGCTGAAGGTGAGGGTGTTGGTGGGCTCGATGGGGCTGGTGTAGTTATCCTGGACGGTATAGACGACGACGTGATCGATGGTCTTGCTGCCGTTGAAGTCGACCTCGACCCAGTCGGGGAAGCTGTTGCTGGTGGCGTCGTTCCAGCCGCCGTTGTGACCCCAGTTGGCACCGGCACGCTCGTTGTCGATGATCGAGGCGACGTTGAAGTTGTAGCCGCTCAGCACGTAGGTGCTCGACGCCAGTGCGCTGGCGCCATTGCTCGCCAGCGCAAAATTGGTGCCGCCCGCCGCGGCTATGCCATAGGCTTCGACTTCGGTCAGCCGCGAGTACGACGCCAGCGCATCGGTGATGTTGACGCGGATCTGGCTGGTCGTGAACGGGCTGAAGATCACTGCGCGCTTGACCAGGTTGTTGCCGCTGATGGAGGCGAGGGTAATCCAGCTGCTGCCGTTCCAGGCCAGCACATCGAAGGCGGTGACGCCATACTGGCTGAAGGTCAGGGTGTCGGTGGGTTCGATCGGGCTGCCGTAGTTGTCCTGCAGCGTATAGACGATGACGCGGTCGATGGTCTTGCTGCCGTTGAAATTGATCTGCACGTAGTCGGGAAAGCTGTCCGCCGTACCATCGTTCCAGCCGCCGCCATTGCCCCAACCGGATCCCGCACGATCGTTGTTGTTGATCGCCGTCGCACCGAAGTCACGGCCCGACGCAACGAAGGTCGTTGACGCACTCGCGACACCGCCGTTACTGGCTAACGCAACGTTCGTTTCGCCCGCAGGCACTATCCGCTGCAGCAGCGCGGCGCTCGCCGAGGCGCCGTTGTTGACGTCGCCCCCGTAGGTGGCGACGATGCGGTGCGCGCCGACACCCAGGCTGGCGATATTGCACAAGGCTGTTCCGCCACTGAGCGGGATCGCGCCGCAGCCGGTGATCGCGGTCCCGCCTTCGGCGAACGCAATAGTCCCCGTCGGTGCTGCGCCGGTAGCGGTTGCAGTCAACGCCACCGTCGCGCCCAGGTCTGCCGGATTGGCGGAGCTTGAAAGCACCGTCGTCGTTGGCGACACCGTTTGCGGCGCGAACGCCGTCAATTGGCCGGAGCTATCCGTTGCATAGACCACGCCGTTGGCCACGATGAGGCTCTGCCAATGGGTGCCGCCTGGGCGCGTCGTGCTCCACAGCACGCTGCCGGAGAGCGCATCGAGCGCCTGCACCGTGCTGCCGCCGATGAAGAACAGCAAGCCGTTGGCGACGATGGGCGAAGTGCCGCCGACCGCGTTCTGCCATTGCAGCGTCAGCGATGGATTGCCGGCGCCGTCGACCGTTAGCCGAAGCGCGGAAGCGCCGTTGCCGTTGACGACGAATACCCAGGTGCTGGCGTCGGCGGGATTGATCCACACGGCGGGCTGGCTGAACAGACCGCCGCCTTGCGGCATGTTGATGAGGGCGCCGACTTCGCCATTGAGATGGCCCGGGCCACCCTGGCCGCTGAGGTTGGCGAGGTTGAGCAGGCGCAGCAGGCCATCCTTGCCGCCCTGGACGGCGAGGTGCTGCACGTTGGAGTTCGCCGGCACTGGCAGGATCGCCGGCGCGGTGCTGCCGATGTCGAGGTCGGCAATGTCCAACGACTGGAAATTGGCCGGGGTGTAGCTGTCCAGCGGTTTGCCGAGGTTGGCGCCGGCGCCGCCGCTGGCGTCGGCATTGAGCGCGATGACCGATTCGCTCCAGTTGTGTCCGTTGTTGTTGCCATCGTAGACGCCGTTGCCGGTGCCCATGAACAGGCGGTCGGTCCCGGCATCGTAGACAACGCCCGGGCGCGACCAGATCGCGTTGCGCGGCGTCGGACACGTGGGTGATACGCCACCGCCGAGATGCCGGAGGTGCTGCGTCTGATCACTGCACGCGGCATTGAAGACTTTTTGCGTGCCCGTCGCCAGGTTGATCGCGGTGACGTGACCCTGATAGTCGCCCTGGTCGCCCGGATAGCCGCCGTGCAGCACGTACAGATAGGTATTGCCCGCGGAAGTGGCGATGGCGAGCGCCGATGAGCCCTTCTCGTCGAAGCCCTTCCACGTCGTCAGCTGCGGCCAGCCGCCACTGGCGATCTCGGTGCCGTCGCCGACCTGGTACTTGTGAACGTTGCCGTCCAGACCGTAGCTGTAGACGAATTGCCGATTGGGATCGATCGCCGGCGAGGAGGTGGTGTAGCAGGCACCGCCGCCACCGTTGATCTGGCAGCTTCCGGGAGCGTACTGTTTGGCCCAGACCGACGTTCCGGTCTGTGCGTCGACGGCGAGGATGCGTCCGTCGCGCGTGGTGAGGAAGAGCAGGTCCTTGACGCCACCCGGCGTGCTCACGGCCTCGAGGAAGACCGGCGCGCCGTCGGCATTGCCGGGCAACAGCACCTGGTACTTCGGGGTCAGGCTGGCGACGTTGCTGCTGCGCAGGGTGGTTTCGGCGGTGTTGCTGGCGCTGTGCTGCGCATTGCCACCGAACTGCAGCCAGTCATAGGCCGACACCGGGCCGGCGGCCAACGCCAACATTAGCGCCAACGCGGTCAACCATCGCAAGCGAGGCTGGCGGCAGGTGTTGCTCATCGAAGCCGTTCCGTGGCTGCCTTCACTCAGGGATACGCATTCCTTGGGCCAGCCCGACCATCACGCGCGGGACAATAGCATGTGTGGCCGCCGCGACATCGCAACGGCCAGGATTCCTCGCACGTCAATTTCCCCAGGCTTCGACCTCGGTGATGCGTGAGTAGCTGTTGAGGGCGCTGTTGACCTGGATGCGGATCCGGGTGGTGGTGGTGGGGCTGAAGTTGACGGTGCGCTTGACCAGGTTGTTGCCGGTGACGCTGGCGAGGGTGATCCAGCTGCTGCCGTTCCAGGCCAGCACATCGAAGGCGGTGACGCCGTACTGGCTGAAGGTGAGGGTGTTGGTGGGCTCGATGGGGCTGGTGTAGTTATCCTGGACGGTATAGACGACGACGTGATCGATGGTCTTGCTGCCGTTGAAGTCGACCTCGACCCAGTCGGGGAAGCTGTTGCTGGTGGCGTCGTTCCAGCCGCCGTTGTGACCCCAGTTGGCACCGGCACGCTCGTTGTCGATGATCGAGGCGACGTTGAAGTTGTAGCCGCTCAGCACGTAGGTGCTCGACGCCAGTGCGCTGGCGCCATTGCTCGCCAGTGCGACATCGGACTGTCCCGCCACACCCCAGGCTTCGACCTCGGTGATGCGTGAGTAGCTGTTGAGGGCGCTGTTGACCTGGATGCGGATCCGGGTGGTGGTGGTGGGGCTGAAGTTGACGGTGCGCTTGACCAGGTTGTTGCCGGTGACGCTGGCGAGGGTGATCCAGCTGCTGCCGTTCCAGGCCAGCACATCGAAGGCGGTAATGCCGTACTGGCTGAAGGTGAGGGTGTTGGTGGGCTCGATGGGGCTGGTGTAGTTATCCTGGACGGTATAGACGACGACGTGATCGATGGTCTTGCTGCCGTTGAAGTCGACCTCGACCCAGTCGGGGAAGCTGTTGCTGGTGGCGTCGTTCCAGCCGCCGTTGTGACCCCAGTTGGCACCGGCACGCTCGTTGTCGATGATCGAGGCGACGTTGAAGTTGTAGCCGCTCAGCACGTAGGTGCTCGACGCCAGTGCGCCGGCGCCATTGCTCGCCAGCGCAAAATTCGTGCTGCCTCCGCCGCCACCAGCGCCGCTGACGACTTGTGAGAGCGCGGGCGTATTGGACGAACTCTGGTTGCTCGCATCGCCGCTGTAAGTGGCGACGATACCGTGCGTGCCGGAGCCCAGCGCGCTGGTCGTGCAAGCCGCCGTCCTCGCGTTCGTCGTTCCGCCGGTGAACCCGACATTGGTGCAGCCAGCGATCGCCGCTGCATCGGATGTGAAGCTGACACTGCCGGTGGGCGCGTTGCCGTTAACGGTCGCCGTGAAGGTCACGGGGCTTCCGACGGTTGAGGGATTGAGCGAGCTGACCAGCGCTGTGCTGCTGGCAGTTTTGTTGACCGCCTGTGCCAGGGTCGAACTGGTCGAGCCGTTGTTCGCTGCATCGCCGCTGTAGGTCGCGACGATGTTGTGCGTTCCCACACTGAGCGTCGGCGGCGTGCACGTCACTTGCTTGGAGTTCGCCGCACCGGCGGGCAGCGCAAGCGCGCTGCAGCTGCTGATCGACCCACCGCCGTCGGTGAACGCCACCGTTCCCGTCGGCGCCGCGCCGGCGACCGTCGCGGTGAAGGTCACGCTGGCCGGATAAGTGGATGGATTGGCCGAGCTGCCGAGCGTGGTCGTCGTGTTGGCCTTGCCGCCCATCGCAACGGTGACGGATAACAGACCGGCACTACCCGGCGACGCGCTGTTGACGGTGATCGTGACGCCGGTGCTGCTGTCGACGTAGGAGGGTGCCGTCGCCAGCAATGCGCCATTGTCGAAATTGCCGTCTCCAGGCGTCATGTCGAGAATCTCGGTGTCGTCGCTGCCGGAAACCGTTTCGAACGGGGACGACACACGGATCTGCGCGCCCAGATTGGGCAACGACGACAGTGCTGAGTCGAAACCGATCGGCTGGCGGTATTCGATCCAGTAGGTCCGATTCGTGTTGGAGGTCGGTATCTTCACCGCGTACGTCGACTGCCCTCCGGTCTCGATGGGCGACAACTGGTAGGTCTGCGTGCCCGAGGTATGCGTTTTCACCGACGTGCTCGGAATCCAGTTCAATCGCGATTTCTGCATCGCATTGAAATGCCCCGTACGGATATTGCCCATCACGTCGAACGGGTCGCCGTACTCACTCGCTCCGCAGCTCCCACCCAGGACCTGCGCGCCGCATCCGACGCTGCCCGCGTGCCACAGGCCGAAGTTGTGTCCGAGCTCGTGCCCATAGACCCACAGCGCGTTGACATCCTGGCTCCAGGCGTGACCCCAGCCGACATAGGCCAGCCCCGCCCATCCGCAACCGGCATTCGGTATGAGGTAGTAGACGAATTTCGTGGCTGTCACCGACGTGTCGTACCCGGCGGATTGCGCAACTGCATCGGCCAGGTTGCCCATGGTCGTGAAGTCGCAACCCGCGGGCAGGGGCGAGGATGACTGCAGCCAGCCGTTGGCGTCGGTTTTTCCCGCACATCCGGGAAGTACCGTCGTCGTACACGCAACGGTGATGTTGAGAAGTTGCTGGCCGTACGATACTTCCTGGTAGTACGGCGCGACGTGGGTTTGCATCTCGGTATTGACGGCGGCGCCGTTGGCGCTGCCGGCTGCGCCGCTGCTGAAGCGGATCGGTATCACCAGCACGGTATTGGTGATGGGCGCTCCCGCAGGCCCTGTCTGCGCCGGCGCGCCCGCGAGAATCGTGATCGTGCCCACATCCACCGATTTGCCGTCGGAGGCTGCGGTGCCGTCGGCAGATACCTGCATGTTGGGTTGCAGCACGTCGGGGATTGCCGGAACGTTGAGATTGGTGATCTTCCCCGAGGCGTCGCGAACGGCCAACCCATATTCACCACGCCCCTGCTCGAAGAAGTCCATGTGGTACACCGCGAGCGTGCCGGTTACGCTCGCGCGCGGTGTTGCCGCTGCCGCATGTACCTGTCCGCCAGCAGAAGGTGTGAACCAGGCGACGTTCAGCGAGGTACCGGAGAGCGTGCCCGTCGCATCGATACGCGACCCGGCGGCGAGCGCATCCAGGCCTGCGCCGACGAGCGCAAGGCTGCGGCCGTCGTCCAGGCGCAAGCCCAGGTACCGCGACGTCTGCCCGGTGAGTCGGTTCTCGACGATCAACTCGGCGACAGTGCCGGTTGTCGTCACTGCTGTAGCGTTTGCGATTGCCGGCGCTGCCTGCGCGCGCGTGTCGTGCGCGTGGAGCGGAAACGCCGAGAGGGCCAGCACAAATCCCACGATCCCGGCAAAGCGATACAAGCAAGTTGTAGTGCGCATGGTTGCTCTTTCGTCTGTAGGCCGCATTCGAGCCATTCCCACGACGCATAACGTCGTCAGCTGACGCAGAGGGTCATGCTAGTGGCATAACGACCCGGGCGCCAAGCGAAAAATGGCGTATCCGAGGTTCATGAAGCAAGAACTGCGCGAGTCGCCGATGAGCGGTCGTTGGTGACGGGCATTCGGCCGCTCCACCGTCGCGCGGCGCTGGTCGTGGCGTCGTGAACAACACGAGCACTACGCCACGATGACTGTACGTGCGTTACCGGTGGCGACCGCATCGTGTGCAGCGAATCGCGGCGCTCAGTTCGCTCAGTTTGCGCAGTCCGCGCAGTTCTCTCAGGTTCGCTTAATTCGATCAGTTCGATCTCATCCGAATGCGCATCACCTTGCGGTCGTATTCCGCTTCTGTCTGACGCGTGATCTCGGTGCCATCTGCGGTGACTACCTTTCCACCGCTGCGGCGGCAGGCTTCGCGTTCGTACTGGCACGGCCCCATTTCCGGCGCCTTGCGGCACAGGGCCTCCACCGGCGCCGGCAACGCGATGACGGTGCGGCGTTGTTCACCAGCCGTTTCGGACACGCACACGTAGAGAGGTCCTGCGTCCGGTAAGGCTTGTGCTGACTTCGCGGCCAGCGGAGGCGTTGGGGGGCCGGGGTCGGCCGCTGGTGTCGAGAGCACCCCTGACGTCGGGGCTGCGGGTGCGGACGGACTCGCGGCGGGCTTGTCGGCGTCATGCTGGCCGCACCCCGCGAGCAGGACACACGAGGCAACGAGCAGCAGGTCGCGGGTCGTCAAAGCGGTCGTCAAGATCGCTGGAAATCTATCCGGAATGCCCAATATAGCCTATGCGACTCGGGCTGCCCGGGTCGGCAGCAATTTGGGCGCCTGTCCGCGCAAGTACCGGCGCCCCTTCAAATTCGGGTCGTTTTTTGCTATTATTGCTGGTGGTATGGAACAGAAATGGGCTCGACGGCCCATTTTTTTTTCCGTTTTCGGGACGCAACTGCGCGCAACTCCGATCGAACATTGAAGCTGGGCGAAATTCTGGCAGCGCACGCTGCCTGCAATGGGATACGAGCTGGTCGATTGCGAAGCGCCGGCGCGAGGCGGGTTGGTGCGCGTGTTCATCGACAAGCCTGGCGGCATCGACGTCGAGGATTGCGCGCGCGTGATCCAACCACCTGACGCATCTTTTCGCGGCCGAGCACATCGACTACGATCGCCTGGAAGTCTCGTCGCCCGGGATTGGATCGACCGCTGAAAAAGCCGGCCGATTTCGTCCGTTTCGCCGGCGAGCAGGTGAAGCTGACACTGCGCGAGAGCATCGACAATGCGCGGCGCGTGAAGGGCGTACTGCGCGGCGTCGACGGCGAGTCCGTGCGCGTCGACACCGAAGCCGGGCCGCGCGCCGATCGCGCTCGCCAACATCGAGAAGGCGCGACTGGTGCCGACGATTGAGTGGAGAAACGACCAAATGAATCGCGAATTGCTGTTGCTGGTCGACGCGCTGGCGCGCGAAAAGAACGTGCCGAAGGACATCGTGTTCACGGCGCTGGAATCGGCGCTGGCTTCGGCGACCAAGAAGCGCTTTGCCCAGGACATCGACGCCCGCGTCGCGATCGATCGCGAAACCGGCGACTACGAGTCGTTCCGGCGCTGGACCGTCGTGCCCGACGAGGACCACGAGGAGCCGGCGCACCAGATCGCGATCACCGACGCCGCCGAGCGCGATCCGCCGCTCAATCTGGGCGACGTGGTCGAGGAGCCGCTCGAGCCGGTCGAGTTCGGCCGCATCGGCGCGCAGGCCGCCAAGCAGGTGATCCTGCAGAAGATTCGCGACGCCGAGCGCGAGCAGATCCTCAACGACTTCCTCGAGCGCGAGGACAACCTGCTCACCGGGACGGTGAAGCGCATCGAGCGCGGCAACGCGATCGTCGAATCGGGCCGCATCGAGGGCGTGATCCCGCGCGACCAGCTCATCCCGAAGGAAAACCTCCGCGTCGGCGATCGCGTGCGCGCGTACGTCATCAAGATCGAGCCGCAGGCGCGCGGTCCGCAACTCGTGCTCTCGCGCATCACGCCCGACCTGGTCGTGCGGCTGTTCGAGCTGGAAGTGCCCGAGATCGAGGAAGGACTGATCGAGATCAAGGCCGCCGCGCGCGATCCCGGCATCCGCGCCAAGATCGCGGTGAAGTCGAACGATCCGCGGCTCGACCCGCAGGGCACGTGCATCGGCATGCGCGGCTCGCGCGTGACCGCGGTGACCAACGAGCTCGCCGGCGAGCGCGTCGACATCGTTCTGTACTCGGAGGACCCGGCCAAGTTCGTGATCAACGCGCTCGCGCCGGCGGAGATTTCGAGCATCGTCGTCGACGAAGAAAAGCACGCGATGGACGTCGTCGTCGACGAGGAGAACCTGGCGATGGCGATCGGCCGCAGCGGCCAGAACGTGCGCCTCGCCTCGGAGCTCACCGGCTGGGAAATCAACCTGATGGGCGTCGAGGAATCGCAGCAGAAGCACCGGCCAGGAGAGCGAGAAGATACGCGCGCTGTTCATGGAAAAGCTGGACGTCGACCAGGAGGTCGCCGACATCCTGATCCAGGAAGGCTTTGCCACGCTCGAGGAAATCGCCTACGTCCCGTTAAACGAAATGCTCGAGATCGAGTGCGTTCGACGAGGACACCGTCAACGAGCTGCGCAGCCGTGCGCGCAACGCGCTGCTGACCGAGGCGATCGTGCGCGAGGAGTCCGTGGAGAACGTCTCCGAGGACCTGCTCAACCTCGAAGGCATGGACACGGAGACGGCGGGGCTGCTCGCGGAGAAAGGCATCACCAATCGCGATGCGCTGGCCGACCTGGCCGGAGACGAGCTGGTCGAGCTGACCGGGCTTTCCAGCGAGCGGGCGCAGGAGCTGATCATGAAGGCGCGCGCGCACTGGTTCGAAAGCGCCGAGACGGCGATAAACAACAGCGCGCCGCACGGTAACTGATGCGGACCGGAAGGCCACTGAAAAGTCGTAAAGTGCAGCAGCGGAGAAGATCATGGCTCAGACCACAATCGAGAAATTCGCCACCGAGCTGAAGATGCCTCCGGGCATTCTGCTGGAACAGCTCAGCGCAGCCGGCGTCGCCGGCAAGAAGGAAGGCGACAAGCTCTCCGAGCAGGACAAGACGCGGCTGCTGGACTACCTGCGCAAGCAGCATGGCGGTGTCGAGCTCAAGAAGAAGATCACGCTGACGCGCAAGCAGACCACCGAGATCAAGGCGGCGGACAGCACCGGGCGCGCGCGCACGATCCAGGTCGAGGTGCGCAAGAAGCGCGTGTTCGTCAAGCGTGATGGCCCTGAGCCCGCGCCCAGCGCCCGAGGAAGCGGCCGCGCCGCCGCAGCCGGTAGTGACCGCAGCCGAGTTCGAAGGCGCGCGAAGAGGAAGCGCGCAAGGGCGCGGCGCTGATCGCCAAGCAGCAGGAAGACATCGCGCAAAAGCAGGATCAGGCGAAAAAGCGCCAGACCAAGAAGGAAAAGGAGGCCGAGGAGGCCGCCGCAGAAGGCCGCCGAAGCTGCGGCAGCCGTCGCCGCGAAGGAAGCCGCTGTCGTGGCCAAGGCGGCGCCGGAGGCCAAGCCGGAGGCGAAAACCGAAGGTACGCTGCACAAGCCCGCAGCGAAGCCGGGGGCGAAGAAGGACAAGTCGTCGCGCAAGCCGTCAGCGACGGCGTTCCAGGAAGAAGCGGCGCGCCGCCGCGCGCTCAAGCTGCGCGGCGACGTCACCGGTGGCACGGCGACGACCGGCTGGAAGCAACCCAAGACGCAGGCATCGCCACGAGGATGGCGAGGAGGCCGGCGATGCCGGCGGCGCCGCTCCCGAGCCGTTGATCCGCGAGGTTGCCGTTCCGGAAACGATCACCGTCGCCGACCTCGCGCACAAGATGTCGGTCAAGGCCGCGGAAATCATCAAGGCGATGATGAAGCTCGGCACCATGGTCACCATCAACCAGGTGCTCGACCAGGAAACGGCGATGATCGTGGTGCAGGAGATGGGCCACAAGGCGATCGCCGCGAAGCTCGACGATCCGGATGCACTGCTCGCGGAAAGCGCGCAGGCGTCCTCGGCGGAATCGCTGCCGCGTCCGCCGGTGGTGACCGTGATGGGCCACGTCGACCACGGCAAGACGTCGCTGCTCGACATGATTCGTCGCACACGCGTTGCCAGCGGTGAGGCCGGCGGCATCACGCAGCATATCGGTGCCTACCACGTCGACACACCAAAGGGCGTCATTACTTTCCTCGACACGCCGGGCCACGAGGCATTCACGGCGATGCGCGCGCGCGGCGCCAAAGTCACCGACATCGTCGTGCTGGTCGTTGCCGCCGACGACGGCGTCATGCCGCAGACCAAGGAGGCCATCGCGCATGCCAAGGCCGGCAACGTGCCGATCGTCGTTGCGATCAACAAAATCGACAAGCCGGAAGCGAACGCCGATCGGGTCAAGCAGGAGCTCGTGGCGGAATCGGTGCTACCCGAGGAGTACGGCGGCGACTCGCAGTTCGTCGAAGTATCGGCGAAGACCGGCAAGGGCATCGACAATCTGCTCGACGCGATCCTGCTGCAGGCGGAAGTGCTTGAACTGCGCGCGCCGCGCGACTCGCCGGCCAAGGGGATCGTCATCGAGTCGCGCCTGGACAAGGGCAAAGGCCCGGTGGCAACGGTCCTTGTGCATTCGGGAACGCTCAAGCGCGGCGATGTCGTACTCGCCGGGGCGGTGTTCGGACGCGTGCGCGCGATGACCGACGAAACCGGCAAGGCGGTGGCGACAGCGGGGCCGGCGATACCGGTGGAGATCCAGGGACTATCCGACGTTCCGCTCGCGGGCGAAGACGTCATGGCGCTCGGCGACGAGCGCAAGGCGCGGGAGATCGCGCTTGTTCCGCCAGGGCAAGTTCCGTGACGTCAAGCTCGCCAAGCAGCAGGCGGCGAAGCTCGAGAACATGTTCGAGCAGCTTGCCGAAAGCGAGATCAAGTCGCTGGCGCTCATCGTCAAGGCCGACGTGCAGGGCAGCTACGAGGCGCTGGCCAATGCTCTGTCCAAGCTGTCGACCGGCGAGGTCAAGGTTAACATCGTGCACGCAGCGGTGGGCGGTATCACCGAGTCCGACGTCAACCTGGCGCTGGCCTCGAAGGCGGTGATCATCGGCTTCAACACGCGCGCCGACGTTGCCGCGCGCAAGCTCGCCGAGCATTCCGGCGTCGATATCCGCTACTACAACATCATTTACGAAGCCGTCGACGAAGTGAAGGCTGCGCTCTCGGGCATGCTCGCGCCGGAGCAGAAGGAAAGCCGCCTGGGCCTGGTCGAAGTGCGCGAGGTCTACAAGATCTCGAAGGTCGGCACGGTCGCCGGCTGCTACGTTCTCGAAGGTCTGGTGCGGCGTGGCGCCAAGGTTCGCCTGTTACGCGACAACGTCGTCGTCTTCGACGGCGAGCTCGATTCGCTCAAGCGATTCAAGGACGACGTGCGCGAGGTGAAGGCTGGATTCGAGTGCGGTTTGTCGCTGAAGAACTACAACGACGTCGAGAAGGGCGATCAGCTCGAGGTGTACGAAATCGTCGAGGTTACGCGAACGCTGTAGGTGCGAATTCATTCGCACGGCCCCGCCGACCGACGCGAACGAACTTGCAACTACATGCGAGCAAGAGCGCGATTTGCGCAGGGCCGGGTGCATTCGGCCGCGGTCGCACATGGAAGGCAGCAATGAAGAGGACCTCGCAGCGCGCGCAACGCGTCGGCGACCAGATCCAGCGCGAGCTGGCGGAACTGCTCCGGCTGCACGTGAAGGATCCACGCATCGGCATGGTCACTGTCACTGCGGTCGAAGTTTCGCCCGACCTGTCGCACGCGAAGATTTTCTTCACGCATCTGGCCGGTACCGAGAAGTCCGCGACCGCGGTCGAGGCACTGCAGCGTACGGCCGGCTACCTGCGTAGCGAGCTCGCGCACCGGCTCAAGCTGTACTCGGTGCCGCAACTGCACTTCGCGTACGACGATTCGATCGAATCGGGCCTGAAGCTGTCGCAAGCTCATCGACGACGCCATCGCCGACGATCGCAAGCATCCGTCCTAGCAGCGCGCGAGAGACATCGCGATGAAAGCCGTGCAGCGCCGTGCTCCGCCCCGTCGCCACGTCGATGGCGTGCTGCTCCTCGACAAGCCTTCAGGGTTGTCGTCGAACGCAGCGCTGCAGCACGCCAAGCGATTGTTCAATGCAGCCAAGGCGGGACATACGGGGACGCTGGATCCGCTGGCGACGGGGCTCCTGCCGCTCTGCTTCGGCGAAGCGACCAAGTTCGCCCAACTCCTGCTCGAAGCGGACAAGGCATACGCAGTGACCATCCGGCTCGGGCAGGTGACCACGACCGGCGACGCGGAAGGCGAAATCACGCGGGAGCGGCCCGTTGAGGTTGCGCGCCCCGAATTCGAGGCCGCGTTGCCGCGGTTCATCGGCCGCATCGCCCAGCGCGCGCCGCGGCACGCGGCGCTCAAGTACCAAGGCCGCAACTACTACGAATATGCACGCGAGGGCATCGAGATTCCGCGCGCCGAACGCGAGGTCGTGATCCAAGCGCTGGCCATCAAAGCCTGGGCACCGCCAGACCGTCGAACTGGCGGTGCAATGTGGCAAGGGAACCTATATACGCGCGCTGGCGGAAGACCTTGGCGAGGCGCTCGGCTGCGGCGCGCATGTCGCGGCGCTTCGGCGGACCGCGACCGGCGGATTCCACGTCACAGAAGCGGTGACGCTAGACTCATTGGGCGCACTCGCCGACGGTGAACGCGACCGCCTGCTGCTGCCTCCTGACGCGGCTTGCATCGCATTGCCGCGCCACGAGCTTTCGGCGCCCCAGGCACTGGCGTTGGCGCAAGGCCGTGCTGTCTCCGGAATTGCGCTCGTCGACGGCACCTATCGCGTTTACGCAAAGCAGGAGTTCTGCGGGGTCGCGCTGGCCGCGCAAGGCGTGTTGACCCCGCGCCGACTCGTGGCCAGAACCTCCGCGCCACAGACCGTCGTCGACGGCTGAATCTCGCCCCCAAAGGCGCCAACGCTATTCCTGCGCAGTGCGCGTGCGCGGTTCGGTCGTCCAACTCGCATCGAACTGCAAATCGACATTGCCCGGTGGCGTCGCTTTACATAATGAACGAGAATCGTTATCATTTGTGTTAGTACTGGGTGACCGTCAGCCGCGCCTTGTGCCCAGTTAGCCTTGCAGCGCGACCCTTGGGACCGGCCTTGGTTTCGACACGATCCACCGCAGAAAGGAATTCGAGAGGCATCGGTATAACGGTGGCAGTTGCGCTGCACGTCGCGCTTTTCGCCGCACTTCTGAGCTACGCGCCGGTGAGGCGGGCGATATTGGAGCCGGCGCCGGTCATGGTGAGCTATATCGTGACTCCGGACGTCCCTGCGGAACCGCCGAAACCACTTCCTGTTCGCCCGATACCCAAACCAACACCCGTGCGACCGGTCGAGCGCGCACCCATGCTGGCGATCACCGCCGACGTGCCAGCCTCTTTCGATGCACCTTTGCCCGAAATCGTGAAGGCACCGCCGCCCGTTCAAGATGCGCCGCCGGCGGCGGCGCCAGCGATGCCCACCACGCCACCTAACTTCAACGCTGCGTACCTCGACAATCCGCCGCCTGCGTATCCCGCCCTGTCTCGGCGGAGCGGCGAGCAGGGTCGCGTGGTGCTTCGCGTGCTGGTCACGGCCGCTGGAACGGCCGAGAAAGTGGAATTGCATACGAGCAGCCGGTGGTCGCGTCTCGACCAGGCCGCGCTGGACGTCGTCACCCGATGGCGCTTCGTCCCGGCGCGCCAAGGCGACCAGCCGGTAGCGGCATGGGTGTTGGTCCCGATCACGTTCACGCTGGAGAACTGACATCATGGAACCTTCGCAAACGGCGACGCTCGCCGGCTTTTTCGCGCAAGCGGATGGTATCGGTAAGACGGCGATCGTGGTGCTGGCCGCGATGTCCCTGGCGACGTGGTATCTCATCGTCACCAAGACGATTCAGATGCTGACGATACGGCGGCGCGCCGCCAAATTCCTGGAGTCCTTCTGGAACGCGCCGTCGATGCAGGCCGTGGCGATGCGGCTGGCGGAGCGCGGCGCCGACGAACCCTTCTCTCGCCTCGCGGAGAGCGCCATCGCCGCGTCCAAGCATCATCAGCGCCACGGCGCGAACAAGCTCGATGAAACGGGCGGCGCATCGGAGTTCCTGTTGCGTTCGATGCGCCGCGTCATCGACGAGGAAACGGCGCGACTGGAAGCGGGGCTGACTGTGCTTGCGTCGATCGGCAGTACCGCGCCTTTCGTAGGCTTGTTCGGAACAGTATGGGGCGTGTACCACGCGCTCACCGCGATCGGCCTTAGTGGGCAGGGGACCCTCGACAAGGTGGCGGGCCCCGTCGGTGAGGCGTTGGTCATGACCGCAGCAGGCCTTGCTGTGGCAATTCCGGCCGTGCTCGCCTATAACGCGCTGGTGCGCGGGAATCGTGTCGTGCTGGCCAAACTCGACGCGTTCGCGCACGACGTCTTCTCATTCCTTACCACGGGCTCGCACGTGCACGAGCCGGCGCCCGTCGTCACCAAGCAGGCCGCCGCCGCGGCCGTCAGGCAAGCCTGACATGGCGTTCGGAAACTTCGAGCGCAGGGGCGGTACCGCGCCCATGGCCGAGATCAACATGATTCCGCTGATCGACGTCATGCTGGTTCTCCTGGTCATCTTCATCATTACGGCGCCACTGCTGACGCACGCGGTCAAGATCGATTTGCCCAAGGCCACTAGCACGCCGAATCTCACCAAGCCGGACCACATTGCGGTTTCGATCAACGCCACGGGCACGGTGTTCTGGAACGGGGAGATCGTGCAGCCGACAGAACTCGCTTCGCGTCTTCAGGCCGCGGCCACGCGGCAGCCGCAGCCCGAACTGCATTTGCGCGCCGATCGCACTACGCAGTATCAGGCCATCGCCGAGGTCATGGCTGCCGCGGCGCGGGCAGGCGTCCAACGAATCGGCTTCGTTTCCGATCCGAGTGTCGTTCATTGATCCGCTTGTTCAGCTTTGCGTGCGGCGCGACACGCCGCAGTCCATGAATTCACGCGCCACCCAGCCCATCGCCAGGTAGCCGAGGTCCCGACAGAAACTACCGACGCCATGGAGAAAAGCAATGGATCTTTCGTTGTTCCGCCAGTCACCGCTGGCTGCCGCGCTCGCCAAAATCCCGCCGGCACGTCGATACGCGCGATCGCATTGCGACAGTGTCGCAATGCGCGCGCGGCCAGCGTTGATCTCCCTGGGTGCCGCCATGCTCGCAGGGGCAGCTTTCGCTCCGTCGCAGTCGCTGGCGCAGGCGCAGCCCGAGGCGACGCTTCCGGAAGTCAAGGTTAAAGAGGGCGTACGCAACGACAGCTACGAAACCGGCGTCTCGACGATCGGGGGTGGTATACCCACGCCGATTCGCGATATTCCGCAGTCGGTGACGGTCATCAACAGCGCGCTCATGCAGGCTCAAGGCGCGACCAGCCTTGCCGACGCGCTACGCAACGTTCCAGGGATCACAATGGGTGCGGCAGAGGGCGGAACGATCGGCAACAACTTCAACTTGCGCGGATTCTCGGCGCGGACCGATCTGTATCTCGACGGCATGCGCGATCGCGGACAGTATTACCGCGACGTATTCTCGCTGGATGCGGTCGAGGTGCTGCAAGGGCCATCGTCGATGCTGTTTGGACGCGGTTCGACGGGTGGCGTCATCAATCAGGTAAGCAAGTTGCCGTCGCTCGTTCCTTTCGGCACCGTTGCTCTGAGCGTCGGAACCCAGCCATCCGTGCGCGCGACGCTGGACTTCAATCAGCCGATCGATGACACATCAGGGTATCGGATCGCGGCCATGGCGCAGGACGTGCACTCGACCCGCGACGTCATGAAAAACCAGGATTACGGGCTCGCGCCCTCGCTCCGTTTCGGCATCGGCACGCCGACCGAGGTCACGTTGAATGCATTGCTCTCGCACAACCACGACATGCCGGACTACGGCCTGCCCCCGGTGAACGGCGCGCCCGCTGACGTCAACCGCAAGAACTTCTATGGTTCAACCGACGACCGGACAATCCAGGACGTCGCCAACTTGAACGCGACTATCAGCCACCGCTTCACTCTCGCGGTCCAGCTGCGCAACCAAACTCAGTATTCGCACTACACGATCGGCGCCCGCGAGTCGGGGCCGAACAATGTCGGGACGATGGTCGGGGGCGTATACACTGCCTTTCCGGCCACGAACCTCAGCAACACTACCGCACTGCCTTACGAATTGTTGTTCGCCGGCCTCGGCAGTCACGACCGCAACATCACGGATACGTCTCTTTACAATCAGACCGATTTGATCACGCAATTCCAGACAGGGCCGATAGTGCATTCGCTCATCGCCGGACTGGAACTCGGGCGGGACACGAACGACACGCAAAGCTATTCGCGCAACATTCCGGGCAATCCCAACAACTATTTCCTTGCCGTTTCGCTGCCCAACCCCGCGTATGAACCTGCCGGCGTTTTGCCGTCGGTCACGGGCAACCTGCTGCAAGCCAGCGCCACCGACGTTGCTCCCTACGTGAACGACACGATGTCGTTCGCGAATTTCTGGAAGGTCGTCGCTGGCGTGCGCTACGATCGCTACAACGCAAGCCTCACCAACTCGATCAGTCTGCCGGCTTCGGCGAGCCAGAGCATCGGTTACACCAGCGTGCGCGCTGGGGTCATCTATCAGCCGGCCGAAACGCAGTCGTACTATGTTTCCTACGGTACGTCGTTCAATCCGTCGCTCGAGACGCTTCAGGTAACGAACGGCCAGCAGAGCCTCGACCCCGAAACAACCAAGCAATACGAGCTGGGTGCGAAATGGGATCTGCTCGACGGCGATCTGTCGCTCACGGCGGCGATCTTTGATACCGAAAAGGACAACGTTCGATCACAGATATCGACCGGCGTGTACGAACTCACTGGCGACATCCGCGTGAAGGGATTCCAGCTCAGCACGGCGGGCCGCATCACCCGCAACTGGCAGGTCTTCGGTGGATATACGTACCTCGACGCAAAAATCGTCAAGGCGTCGGTGCTCGACGGCTCGCAAGGCAAAGTGCCCGCGAATACACCGCAGAACAGCGTCGCGCTGTGGACGACCTATAACTTCACTTCTTCCTGGCAGGCCGGCACCGGACTGACGTACATGTCGGATCGCTTTGCGTCGAACAACAACGCCGTGAAAGTTCCGGACTACGTTCGCTGGGACGCGATGGTCGGGTATCAGGAGCCGAAGTGGGGCATCCAGCTCAACGTATTCAACCTGGCAAACCGCCTCAATTACGACGCGCTGATCCCGTCGGACCGTGGCCGCTCGGTCCCGGGAACGAACCTCCAGGCGATGCTGACCGCAACCTACAAATTCTACTGACATCGGCGGCGTCGCATGCTGATTCGTGTTCCCGGAGTGTTGAACGCCGAGCAGGCCCGCGACGTTCGCATGCAACTCGACGCTGCCGGCGACGCCTGGGTCGACGGGCGTGCGACCGCCGGACACCAGGGCGCCCAGGTCAAGCACAATCTTCAGATTGCCGAGGACGCACTTGTCGCCCGCGAACTGGGTGGAATCGTCCTCGCCGCGCTCGAACGCAACCCTCTGTTTCTCAGTGCTGCGTTGCCAGCGTGCATCTACCCGCCCATGTTCAACCGTTACGAGGGCGCGGCGGGAATGCAGTTCGGGCGCCACGTCGACGGTGCGGTACGGTTGCTTCCCGGGACCGGCGTGAAAATACGGACCGACATTTCCGCGACGCTTTTTATCTCGGCGCCGGACGAATACGACGGCGGCGAGCTCCAGATCGAGGATACGTACGGTGCCCACAGCGCCAAGTTACCCGCGGGCGATCTGCTGCTCTACCCGGCGACGAGTGCGCATCGCGTCACGCCGGTCACGCGCGGGGCGCGCATCGCTTCGTTCTTCTGGATCCAGAGCCTCGTGCGCGACGACGCGCAGCGAGCACTGCTATTCGACCTCGACATGGCTATCGTGCGCCTGACGCAGGACACGCCAGGCCACGAGTCGCTCGTCGCCCTCACGGGGAGTTATCACAACCTGCTGCGCATGTGGGCTCAGACCTGATCAGATGAAATCGAACACTCGCAACAGCCTGCGGAGCGCCTGGGTGCAGATCCACCTCTGGCTCGGCATTACGCTCGGCGTCGTCGGCGCGTTGCTCGGCCTTTCGGGCAGCATCCTGGTCTATGGGGACAACCTCGATGCGCGGCTCAACCCGCAGCGCTACGCGGTCTCGGGCAACCGGGCGGCGCTGCCTTTGGCCGAGTACGCAGGGCGCGCCGAAGCAGCGTCGGAAAATCGCGTGCGAATCCTTGGAATTCGCCTTCCGGAGCGGGAAGCCGCTCCAGTCGTTGTCCTGGCCCGCGCGCGCGGCGACGCCGGCCCGCTGCAACGGATCTACCTCGACCCTCCGACAGGTCGCATCCTCGATATCGCGACCGGGGGCGATTTCCTGGCGTGGCTGCACAGCTTTCATGAATCGCTCACGTTGCGCGAGTATCACGGGCGCGAGATTGTCGGAGCCGTCGGCATCGCCATGTTGATATCCTCGTTGAGCGGGATTTACCTATGGTGGCCTGTCCGTGGTACGTGCGCGAGGGTGTTCGGCTTTCGCCAGGGCCTGGCACTTCATCGCAACCTTCACTATACGTTCGGGTTCTGGGGCTCACTGGTACTCGCGCTGCTGTCCTTCACCGGCATTCTTATCGCGTATCCCGATGCCGCTCGCGCGACCGTGGCAGTTTTTGGCGCGGTCTCGCCGTCGCCGCGTGGCCTGCAGAGCGTCGAAAGTCCGGAACGCCCGATCGGTCCGGACGACGCAGCCGCCGTCGCCCGCCAGGCCTATCCCACGGCAACCGTGATCAGCGTCGGGTTCCCCGCAGGACCGCGCGGAGTCTATCGGGTCAACTTGCGCGAGTTGGGGGACACCGCTTCGCGATCGGGCAGCGTCGTTTTCATCGATCCGCGTTCGCGCACGATCCTGCAGCGCACCGACAATGCGAGTCGCCCCATCGGCGACGCGTTTCTTCTGTGGACCCGCACGGCGCACGAGGGCGGCGTGCTCGGCGGCGCGGGCCGCTTGGTGACCTTCCTTGGCGGGCTCCTACCGTGCTTGCTGGTGGTTACCGGAACGATCATGTGGCTGCGTCAGCGTGGCCGTCGTTCCGCCGGAAAAGTCTCGTCGGTGGCGCTGGGCTCCAAGAGCTGAGCCGCGGCCTTCGAGCGTAGGATTCGCGCGTCGCCGCATGGTGGATACTGAGGGGCAATGCGTTCCGGGTCGTCTGTCGGGAGTGGTCTCTGTCACCGTCTAATCGGTAGCGGTCCATAAGTTGAATCGCTTGAATCCTAAGCACTTTTCAAGTTATAATTCCGCTCTTTCGCGAAGTTTGGAGCAACCCAGAATGGCAGTCACGGTGCAGGAAAAGGCCAAGGTCATCGCGGCGCATCAACGCGTGCAAGGTGATACGGGGTCGCCCGAGGTCCAGATCGCGCTGTTGACCGCGCGCATCAACGGCCTGGGCGATCATTTCAAGGCGAACGTCAAGGATCATCACTCGCGCCGGGGTCTGCTACGCATGGTGTCGCGTCGGCGCAAGCTGCTCGACTATCTGAAGACGCGCAACGCCGACAGCTACAGGGATTTGATCGACAAGCTTGGCCTGCGGAAATAAGCGCAAACACCGCACTTGCCCACGTTGCTGAAGCCCACGCGCTGGAATTCCATGGTCGCCCGTCGCTTCACGACGCATGAATAACCCGAGAATGGCCGCGCCGCAGGAAGCGCGGCCATTTTTGTTTCCCGAATTCGAGGACTAACGTGCCCATCATCAAGAAATCGATACCGTATGGCCGTCACACGCTGACGCTTGAAACCGGCGAGATCGCGCGCCAGGCGGGCGGCGCCGTGCTGGCCAGCCTTGGCGACAGCGTCGTGCTCGTCACGGTGGTCGCTGCCAAGAGCGCCAAGCCTGGACAGGACTTTTTCCCGCTGACCGTCGACTACCAGGAAAAGACCTACGCGGCCGGACGCATCCCTGGTGGATTTTTCAAGCGCGAAGGCCGTCCGTCGGAAAAAGAGATCCTGACCTGTCGTCTGATCGATCGCCCCGTGCGGCCGCTGTTCCCCGAGGGCTTCTACAACGAGGTCCAGGTGATCGCGACGGTGATGTCGGTCGATCCGGAAATCGATCCCGACATCCCGGCGATGATCGGTGCCTCGGCGGCGCTGTCGTTGTCGGGCATCCCTTTCGACGGGCCTATCGGCGCTGCACGCGTGGGTTATGTCGACAACCAGTACGTTCTCAATCCGAGCAAGACCGAGCTGACGACGACCTCGAAACTCGACCTGGTCGTTGCCGGAACCGAAGCCGCCGTACTGATGGTCGAATCGGAAGCCAAGGAACTGACCGAAGAAGATCATGCTGGGTGCGGTGGTGTTCGGCCACCAGCAGCAGCAAGCGGTGATCGAACTGATTCATCAGATCGTCGAGGAGGGTGGCAAACCGCTGTGGGATTGGAAGCCGCCGGCGCGCGACGAGGCGCTGGTCGCGAGCGTGACGGCAGCGGCCGAAACCAATCTGCGCGCCGCGTATGCGCTGCGCCAGAAGCAGGCTCGCCAGCAACGCTTGAAGGAAATTGTCGCCGACGTCGAGGCGACGTGCCTCGGTGCCGACGCGACGCCGACGCAGAGAAACGACGTCTCCAACCTCCTCTTCGAGCTCGAATCCAAGATCGTACGCAACCAGATCCTTTCGGGCGAGCCCCGCATCGACGGCCGCGACACGCGCACGGTACGTCCGATCTCGATTCGCAACGGCGTGCTGCCGCGCACTCACGGCTCGGCGCTGTTCACGCGCGGCGAGACGCAGGCGATGGTCGTAGCGACGCTCGGCACCGCCCGCGACGAGCAGATCATCGACGCGTTGCAGGGCGAATACCGCGATCGTTTCATGCTCCACTACAACATGCCGCCGTACGCCACCGGGGAGACCGGCCGCGTCGGCACGCCCAAGCGGCGCGAGGTCGGCCACGGCCGACTCGCCAAGCGAGCGCTGATGGCGGTGCTGCCGACCGCCGAGGAATTCGCGTATTCGATCCGCGTAGTGTCGGAAATCACGGAGTCGAACGGCAGCTCGTCGATGGCGTCGGTCTGCGGCGGATCGCTGGCGCTGATGGACGCGGGCGTGCCGACCAAGGCGCACGTGGCAGGCATCGCCATGGGGCTCATCAAGGAGGGCAACCGCTTCGCCGTGCTGACCGACATCCTCGGCGACGAGGATCATCTGGGCGACATGGACTTCAAGGTGGCCGGCACGGACCGCGGCATCACCGCTCTGCAGATGGACATCAAGATCCAGGGCATCACCAAGGAGATCATGGCAGTCGCGCTTTCGCAGGCGCGCGAGGGCCGGATGCACATCCTGCACCTCATGCAGGAGGCGATGCCGCACGCGCGTACCGAGCTTTCGCAGCACGCGCCGCGCATGATGACCTTCAAGATCAACCCGGAGAAGATTCGCGACGTCATCGGCAAGGGCGGCGCAGTGATTCGCGCGCTGACCGAGGAAACCGGCACGACGATCGACATCCAGGACGACGGCACGGTGACCATCGCCTCGGTCAACGCGGATGCATGCAATGCGGCTCGCAAGCGCATCGAGGAGATCACTGCCGACGTCGAAGTCGGGAGGATCTACGAGGGCACCGTGCTGCGTCTTCTCGATTTCGGCGCGATCGTGCAGGTCCTGCCAGGCCGCGACGGCCTGCTGCACATCTCGCAGATCGCCAAGGAGCGCGTCAACCAGGTCTCCGACTATGTCAAGGAAGGCCAGGTCGTGCAGGTCAAGGTGCTCGAAGCCGACGACAAGGGCCGCGTGCGCCTGTCGATGAAAGCGGCGGCGGAAGACGCTGCGGCGGCTGCGGCACCGCCGGCGGCCGCGGAGGCGCCGGCGACGCCTGCCGCCTGACGTCGGCCATCGCGCAGCAGAAAGAGAAGGGGGCCGCGTGGCCCCTTTTGTTTTTTCAGGGGAAAACATGACGAGCCAAGGCGCAACGCGCATCGAGCGCGACACCTTCGGACCGATCGAAGTCCCGGCCGACGCATCTGTGGGGTGCGCAGACGCAGCGCTCGCTCGACCACTTCCGCATTTCGACCGAGAAGATGCCGGCGGCGCTGATCCGCGCGCTGCTGCTCGTCAAGCGCTGCGGCGGCGCGCGTCAACGCCGCGCTTGGGCGCGCTCGCGCCGAAGACCGCGGACGCGATCGTCGCCGCCGCCGACGAAGCGCTCGCGGGCGGCACGCCGACGAATTTCCGCTCGCCGTCTGGCAGACGGGCTCGGGCACGCAGACCAACATGAACGTCAACGAGGTGCTCGCCAATCGCGCCTCGGAGCTGCTCGGCGGCGCGCGCGGCGAAGGGCGGCTCGTGCATCCCAACGACGACGTCAATCGCGGCCAGTCGTCGAACGACGTTTTCCCGACGGCGATGAACGTCGCCGCGGCGGAAGACCGTGACGCGCGACTGCTGCCCGCGCTGCGACGCGCTGCGGCGAACGCTTCGCGCGAAGGCCGACGGCGTTCGCCGACATCGTCAAGATCGGCCGCACGCATCTGCAGGACGCGACGCCGCTGACGCTCGGCCAGGAATTCTCCGGCTACGTCGCGCAGCTCGCGCACGCGCGAGCGCACATCGAGGCGGCGCTGCCGCACGTGCTGCGAGCTGGCGCAGGGCGGGACGGCGGTCGGCACCGGGCTCAACACGCATCCGGAGTTCGGCGAGCGCGTCGCGGCCGAGATCGCCGCGTACACCGGGCTGCCGTTCGTCAGCGCGCCGAACAAGTTCGAGGCGATGGCGGCCGCCGACGCGCTGGTCAACCTGCACGGCGCGCTGAAGACGCTGGCCGCGGCGCTGATCAAGATCGCCAACGACGTGCGCTGGCTGGCGAGCGGACCGCGCTCGGGGCTGGGCGAGATCACGATTCCGGAGAACGAGCCCGGCAGCTCGATCATGCCGGGCAAGGTCAATCCGACGCAGTGCGAGGCGCTGACGATGGTCGCCGCGCAGGTGTTCGGCAACGACGTCGCGGTCAACATCGGCGGCGCGTCGGGCAACTTCGAGCTCAACGTCTACCGGCCGCTCATCATCCACAACGTGCTGCAGAGCATCCGCCTGCTCGCCGACGGCATGACGAGCTTCGACGAGCACTGCGCGCGCGGCATCGAGCCCAACCGCGAGCGCATCGCGCGAACTGCTCGGAGCGCTCGCTGATGCTGGTGACGGCGCTCAACCCGCACATCGGCTACGACAAGGCGGCCGAGATCGCCAAGAAGGCGCACCGCGAGGGCACGACGCTCAAGGCAGGCGGCGCTCGCGCTCGGCTACGTCACCGAGGACGCAGTTCGACGCGTGGGTGCGGCCGGAGAAGATGACCGGGGCGTAAGCGCCGGCGCGCAACCTGCCATCCCCGCGCAGGCGAGGATCCACTGTCATCCCGGCGCAGGCGGGGATCCAAGTTCAGTGGAAAGGTAGGTGACGCAACTTGGGCCCCGGCCTCCGCCGGGGCGACGAGGTCAGTCGCGGGCGGAGCCACGAACTGGGCCCAGCGCCGTGATTCTCAGCGTGGCGTCACCAGCACCGCGTCACCGGTTACGGTGACGGTGACGTCGGTCGTGCCGGCCTCCATCGCCACCGGCGCGGCGCCAGCGCAGTCATCGCCTGCGCACGCATCACCGGGTAGACCGGCCCACCACCTGCGTCTGCACCGTGACATGGCCGACGCGCCACGTCGCGAAACCCAGCCCCTGCGCCGCGCGTTGCGCGCGTTCCTGCCAGCTCTGGATCGCCTCCTGCGTGACAGCGTCTTCGGCGTCGCGACGCGTCTTGTCGCCGAGCGAGAAGCCCATGCCGGAAAGCAGCAGCCCGTCTTCGTCCTGCAGCTTGGACAGCAGCGTCGCGGCGGCGGCGAAATCGGTCGCCTCGAGGCGTGATCGACTGCGCGACGCGCCAGCGCGTGCGGCTTGCCCTTGTCGGCGATCTGCTGCGTCGAGTAGCCCGGCGTCGCGACCTTGACCGAGGGATAGGCCTTGGCGTCGGCGATCGCCTTCGCGATCGTCGCGTTGACCTGGCGCGGCGGCGGCCGCCGGGCTCACGTTGTCGGCCTCGGCGCGCAGCCACGCCTGCAGCCGGTCGTTGGCGACGGTGGCCGTGGCGGACGCGCTGACGTTGACGGTCACCGTTACCGGTGCTGCGGGCACCGCGCGAAGTCTCCGGTGTTTGCGCGAAGCGAAGACGCTGCGAGCAGCGCCGCAAACAGCGCCGGGCGGTTCGGCAATGACGCGTACGGACGAGATCATTGGCGACTCCTTGCAGTGAGGGTAAGCCGTTGCGGCAGTGCTTCGATTGCCGCGCGGTTCGACCACGAGAAACACTTCGCCGCGGCTTCCTGCCAGGGCAGCCACGCGTGCGCGAGGTGCTCGCGCGGATTGAGCACGACCGGCACGGCGTCCGGCACCTGCAGCGCGAATACGTGCTCGGTGTTGTGCGTGGTTCCCGGCGCATAACGGTGGCGCCAGCGCGGGAAGATCTCGTATTCGTTCGACAGCTGCCAGTCGCCGACGCCGCCGTACGCGCCGGCGTCGATGCCGGTCTCCTCGACGCAGCTCGCGCGTCGCGGTATCGAGCAGCGATTCGCCGGGCTCCTGGCTGCCGGTCACCGATTGCCAGTAGCCCGGGAAGTCGGCACGCTCGAGCAGCAGCACGCGCAGGTCCGGCGTGTGCACGAGGACGAGCGTCGAGACCGGTAGCTTCATATCAACGTCGATTCCTACCGTATGGGGTTACGCCGGCGCCGCGAGTGTCTACGTGCCGTCTGTCGTGACCGCGCGGGCTGCCAGCGGCGCATACGCGTCCGCGGCCCCCTTTACCTGGGTTCAGGAAGCGAAGACCCAGAAAGGCTTGTGCAGGTCGCGCCAGTATTCGGCGGCCTCACCAAGTATGTCCGAAAGGGTCTCCCAATCGGCCGGATGGGCCTTGCGGAAAGCGCTCGTGTGGCGCAGGACGATGGCGACGCCGTGCGGTCCGAGCCAGTCGCTGTCTTCGATAGAGTCGGCGAGCGCATCCCAGTTCGCGCCGAAATGCGGCGGCAGCTCCAATCCCTTGGCCAGCGCGGACATCAATTCTGTCTTGCTGCCGACGCCGTGCAAGTCGACTTGCCGGTAGCGGAGCAGCGCCGTCGTCGCCGCGGCCTTCACCGCGTCGGGGACGCCGGACCAGTCGCGCACTCCGGCTTTTGCCGCCTGCGAGAGGTCAGGGACGTTCATTGCACGATTCTGCGAAAGGATTGGTAATGATCGTTGGAATAGTAGCACTCCAAGACGCTGGACTTCGCGCCACCGCAAATGATGCGCCGCGCGCCGCGGGTCGTCGAGCCGGGCGTCGGCACCGTGTACTCGTGATAGTAGCCATGTGGGTGCAGTGGAAGCAACTTTTCACGGTTGCCGAACACAACCCCATCGCGCGAATACGGAAAGGGGCCACCGTCGGCAATGAGCTCGAGCGTCGTCCGGGCTTCCTTGGGCAGGTGCGTGACCGCAATCGGCGGCGCGTCCGACGGCGCCTTTGCCAAGAGTGGCTCCACGGCAGCGAAGAACGCCAGCGCGAGCACTGTCCGCAGGATTAGCGCGAGGGTATGCGTGCTGTCTTTGAACTTCCGCGTCATGTGAAGGCCGGTTTTCGTAGGTGACAAGTAATGGCGCCCCTGTTCAGTGTCGCGATACGCGGCGGTTTCGGACCGGGCCCGAGCGCGCACGCATACCGGTTGCAACTTGGATCCCGGCCTGCGCCGGGATGACGCCGCAACTTCTATCTCGGCCTGCGCCGGGATGACCGCGATCCGGGATGACGCCGCTGGTTGCCGCCGCCTGCAAGTCTAGCGCAGCGCGGCCCGCCTGCGCTACGCGGTCCTTGCCTGGTCGGAGGCGCGAATGCGGATGTGAAGTTCGCGCAACTGCTGCTCTGTCACCGGCGAGGGCGCCTGCACCAGCAGGTCCTGACCGCGTTGCGTTTTCGGGAAGGCGATGACGTCGCGGATCTGGTCGACGCCGGCCATCATCGCCACCATGCGGTCGAGGCCGAAGGCGATGCCGCCATGCGGTGGTGCACCGTACTGCAGCGCATTGAGCAGGAAGCCGAACTTCCGCTGCTGGTCTTCCGGGCTGATATCGAGCGCGCGGAACACCTTCGCCTGCACGTCCTCGCGATGAATGCGCACCGAGCCGCCGCCCAACTCCCAGCCGTTGAGGACGACATCGTAGGCCTTGGCGAGCGCGCGCCCCGGGTCGGTTTCGAAAAGGTCCTCGTGCCCGTCCTTCGGCGCCGTGAACGGGTGGTGGCGCGCTGCCCACGACTTCGTCTGTTCGTTGTACTCGAACATCGGAAAGTCGACGACCCACAGCGGGCGCCAGCCGTCGCTGGCCAGGCCGCGATCATGACCGACACGGCCGCGCAGCGCGCCCAACGCATCGTTGACCACCTTCTCGCGATCGGCACAGAAAAAAATCAGGTCGCCGTTCGCCGCACCGCTGCGCGCAAGGATTGCCCTGAGCACCTCGGGCGGCAGAAACTTGACGATGGGCGACTGCAGCCCCTGCTCGTTGATCTGCGTGACGTCGTTGACCTTGATGTATGCCAGTCCGCGCGCACCGTATACGGCGACGAATGCGGTGTAGTCGTCGATTTCCTTGCGCGAAATCGCACCCCCGCCGGGGACGCAAAGCGCCGCCACGCGACCGTCGCGCAGGTCCGCGGCCGCGCGGAAAACCTTGAAGTCGACGTCTTTCATCAGATCGGTGAGCTCGGCGAGTTTGAGCGGCACGCGCAGGTCGGGCTTGTCGGAGCCGTAGTCGCGCATCGCCTCGGCGTAGGTCATGACGGGGAACGGATCGGGAAACTCGACGCCCAGCGTGTCCCGGAAAATCGTGCGCACCAGCGCTTCCATCACCTCGCGAATGTCGAGCTCGTCAAGAAACGAGGTCTCGATGTCGATCTGGGTGAATTCGGGCTGGCGGTCGGCGCGCAGGTCTTCGTCGCGAAAGCACTTCACGATCTGGTAGTAGCGGTCGAAGCCGGCCATCATCAGCATCTGCTTGAACAGCTGCGGCGATTGCGGCAGCGCATAGAACTGTCCATGGTGGATGCGCGATGGCACGAGGAATTCGCGAGCGCCCTCCGGGGTGGACTTGTAGAGGATGGGCGTCTCGATATCGACGAAGCCCTGCTCGTCGAGGTAGCGGCGCGCCGACATCGCCGCCTTGTGGCGCAGGATGAGGTTTTTCTGCATGGTAGGCCGACGCAAGTCGAGCACGCGATGCTCCAGCCGCACCGTCTCGGAGATGCCGTCGTCGTCCATCAGAAACGGCGGCGTCAGTGATGCATTCAGGATTTCCAGGTCGTGCGCGAGGATCTCGATTTCACCGCTCACCAGGTTGGGATTGACGGTGCCCTCCGGGCGCGGCCGAACGATCCCGCGTACTGCGACAACGAATTCATTGCGCAGCTTCTCGGCTGACGCGAAGGTCGTCGCGCGATCGGGATCACAGACAATCTGGACGAGCCCTTCGCGGTCGCGCAGGTCGATGAAGATCACGCCACCATGGTCGCGTCGGCGATGGACCCAGCCGCAGACCGTCACGGTCTTGCCTAGCAGTGCGCGGTCGATATGGCCACAGTAATGCGTGCGTTTCACGTGATTCTCCGGCAGAAGGTGGTGGCGCTCGTGCGCCGCGGGTTGCTGGGTTCCTTGCGGGCAGGACGCTGCGACCACGGCCGCGAAGCGTGGGCCGTGGCGCGCGCCTGCCCGGTCAATTTCGGTGATCGAGGACGGGCTGCGCCGCGCGCGCGGACTGCACCGGCACTGCGTGCGGCTTGGGCGCGACGACGCCCATGGAGATGATGTACTTGAGCGCTTCGTCGACGGTCATGTCGAGCTCGTGCACGCGCGACACGGGCAGCATGACAAAGTAGCCGCCGGTCGGATTCGGCGTCGTCGGTACATAGACGCTGATGTGCTCGCTTGCGAGGTGCGAAGACACTGCAACCGCGGGCAAACCCGTCTGGAAAGCGATAGTCCAGCAGCCGGGATACGGAAATTCGACGAGCAGCGCCTTGCGAAAGGCGTTGCTGCTATCGGACAGGAGCGTATCGCTGACCTGCTTGACACTCGAGTAGATCGACTTGACGAATGGGATGCGCCCGAGCAGTGCTTCCCACATATGGATCAGGCGCGCACCGAAGAAGTTGGCAGCGACCGCACCCGTGCCGAGCAAGAGCGCGAAGAACAGGACCACGCCGATGCCGGGGATGCGGAATCCGAACAGCGCCTCCGGACGAACGCGATCCGGCAACAGCACCAGCGTCTGGTCCAGCGTCGTGAACAGGAAGTGCAGCACCCACAGCGTGATGCCCAGCGGCACCCAGACCAGCATTCCGGCGATCAGATAGCGACGCATCGTCGGGGCCCGCACCAGGTCGTCACGGCGGCCGCTCTTACGCGGAGCCGCTGCCTGAACCTGTAGTCGGGGTGCTCGGCGTGGACGATGGCGTCACCGCGGAGGTCGCGGCAGGCTTCGCGTCGCTCTTGACCTCGGACTTGGAGTCGTCGGCCGAAGGTATCGCCGCCGCCTTGGCGTCGTCGGCCTTGGCGCTATCAGCCTTGGCGTCGTCAGCCTTGGCGTCACCGTCATTGCCAGCGGTGGACTTGTCGGCGGGCTTGCTGCCGGATCCCTTGAAGTCGGTCACGTACCAGCCGCTGCCCTTGAGCTGAAATCCGGCCGCGGAGACGAGCTTGATGAGCGCGTCCCGGCCGCATGCAGGGCACGTGAGCATGGGGGCGTCGGCCAGTTTTTGCAGGGCCTCGAGCTTGTGCCCGCAATCGTTGCATCGATATTCGTAAATGGGCATGCGCGTTTTGCGGCGTTCTTGAAGGATGAAGGAACAGTTTGATCCTTAACGACTAATTATACCGGAATCGACCCGGCCCAATGGTCCCGTAGCGCGTCCTTCTTCCACGGGCACCGGCGCTTGTCACATAGCACGTACCGGCTGCGTCGTAGTGGTGGCGCTTTGCGGGTTGCTTCCCGAAGACGACGGCTGGGAGGCGGAGACTCGCGATGCTATCGCGCTCGCAGGGCACTCCAACCGATAGGAAAATCCAAATCGGTCATACGCTCGACGAAACCGACCGTCTGCCTCGCCGCGATAGCGGTCATCGGTCCGATGGTTGCCAATTGGTGCTATCGCATAGGCGGACATTGAGTACGCCCGTTTGACTATTCGATCACCGCGTCGGCCCGCGCCAGCAACACAGAAGGCACAGTGATTCCCAGTGCCTTGGCCGTCTTTAGGTTGATCACGAATTCGAATCTTGTTGGGAGCTCCACGGGCAAGTCGGCTGGCCTTGCTCCCTTCAAGATTTTGTCGACGTAGACCACTGACAGCCGAAAGGTGTCGACGATATCAGGGCCGTAACTCATCAAGCCGCCGCCACTCAGATATGCTTTGTTGGCAAATATAGTTGGAAGATTGTGTTGCAGGGCGGAGCCGCCTATTTTCGCGCGATTACTTATTGTCGAACTATCCGAGATTATGAGAATCGCGCCCGCGCCAGCTTGTGTGGCCCGTGCCATTACCTCGTCGAGACCATCGGGAATTCGGACATCGAGCGGTTCAATTGCAATACCAAGTGCGCGGCCCGCCGCTTCCGCTTCCCGCAATTGACCCGTAGCTCCCGCGTTTTGCTTATTCCAAAGGACACCTATTTTCTTGAGACGTGGAAACATCTCCTTGAGAATCTCGATGCGCTTTGCTGTCAGTTCCGGCGCATAAACCGATCTCCCGGTCACGTTGGCTCCGGGGTGAGCCAAACTCACCACTAGACCGTCGCCGACGGCATCTTGGCTACTCGCCATCACGATTGGAATCGTATCGGTCGCCATTTTGGCCGCCTTAGTGGACTCCGCGCCAGCCACGATAATGATATCAACCTGGTTAGCGACCAACTCGCGAGCGAGAGCCGGGAGACGTTCACTTTTGCCTTCGGTCCAGCGATAGTCGATGGAAATGTTTTGGCCGATCACGTAGCCGTGCTCGCGCAGCCCCGATAGGAACCCCTCATCAAGTACGCCGGCGGGGCCGGAACGGTCCATAAGATAGCCAATACGCGGAACCTTCCGGTTCGGTTGCGGGTGCCCGGCGATGGACCACGCTGCTAGGGTACTGCCGACAAGAGTGATGAACTCGCGCCGCCTCATTTGAGCCCCCGACGCTTGGTACAACGGCATCATACCGTGTCAGGTGGGCCGACCGAAACGGGCCTCCACCGTTTCGGATGGTGATGTCCGGTTTGAGGAACCGGCACTGACCGGCGGCGCTACGAACTAAACCAGCCCTTCATGCTTCGATGGCTGTTGTACGCAATTCAGCGGTCGCTCAGTCGAATCGCTTCAATGCCGGCGACCGGCCCAATTCCGGTCGTCCAGACCGCCACAGAATCGCGCTAGAAGCGCCTTGCCATCGGCGATTGGCTCGTAATCGCCGTGTGCCCGCGCCTAGACCGAACAGCCCGAAGCTGAGTAGCACAAGCGACGACGGCTCCGGCACTGACCTCGCAAACACAAGGTCGTCCATACCATAGAGCGCGTTTGCGGTGGAGCTGACCGTGACGCTGTTGAAGGCCTCATCGGAGACGAAGCCAGCGAATTGTCCCAGTGGGAATCCTGGGAAGAGAGGATCGAAGAAGCTAGGAATCACATCACCACGGTCTGTCGTCAGTAAGTAGTCTCCATTGTTGATCGCAAAGGTGCTGCTGAAGGTAATGCCAAACGCAAGAATCGGCTGCGGGAATCCGAAGGTGAACGTATCGACAAGCGGCTCAAATGAACACGTCTGCACCTCTGGGCAGTTTGTCACAAAGAGATTGTTCGGGGGACTCAACGAAATGCCGCCACTGACGACCAACGCGTCTCCAGAAGACGATACGTTGTAGGTGATTCCATTCACCGTGGAACCGTCTGCGAAAATCGTTCCAGCGGGATACGTGTCCCATCCCTCCACAGTTCTGGACAGATTATTGAGTGCTTGAGCGAAGGTGATTCGATCCGGAAACACGATGAGGTTTGCGCGTGCTAATCGCGGAATCATCGTCGCGGTCAGTGCTAGCACCGCTATTAGGATCGACGTGGCTCCTATGGTACGCATGTGTGCCCCCTCATCTCGGCCGTGAGGCCAGGCCAAACAAATGTATTAGACCCCAAGCACATTCCGGCAGCTTTGATCCACCTCAAAGCTCGATGTCGTACAGCGGGTAGCCTATTGATGGCGAATTCATGTCGACAACGGTCTGATGGTGCCCTCCAAAGGGTGACCCGCCGAATCGAGTGGCTCGCCGCTGCGCAATGCGACCGGGCGCATGAGCTGCTGCAGCGAGTCGGACGGACTCTCAGCCAGCGGCCAAAGGACAAGGGCAAGCCGTACGCCTTGCACACCCGCACGATCGCGCGTACCTACACGAGCCGCGCTCCACCAGATCCATGACGAAACGGATACACTCGTTGGAATGAAGATACCGAAGAGACTCCAACCATTGCTCGAAGAGGGACTGATCGACGGCGTCGTGCGGCAACTGATGAGCGGCAAGGAGGCGATGGTCTTCGTCGTACGCTGTGGCGACGAGACGCGTTGCGCGAAGGTCTACAAGGAGCCTGAGAGACGCAGCTTTCGACAGGCGGTTGACTACACCGAGAACCGCAAGACAAAAAACACCCGTCAGGTCCGCGCGATGGCGAAGGGTACCCGTTTTGGACGCCAGGCCCAGGAAGACGCGTGGCAGGGCGCCGAAGTCGATGCGCTGTACCGCTTGGCTGCTGCTGGTGTTCGCGTGCCGAAGCCGTACATTTTCCACGCCGGTGTACTTTTGATGGAGCTCGTCGCTGACGAATACGGTGAGGCGGCGCCACGCCTCAACGATATCCTCTTGGCTCCGGACGAGGCGCGCGCCCATCACCAGCGACTGATCCGGGAGGTCGTGCGGATGCTCTGCGCTGGTGTTGTGCACGGTGACTTGAGCGAATACAACATCCTGATTGGCAGTGACGGGCCGGTGATCATCGATCTGCCGCAGGCAGTCGATGCGGCTGGCAACAATCACGCGCCAAATATTCTTGAGCGTGACGTGGTCAATTTGCGCAATTACTTTGGTCGTTATGTCCCCGAGTTGCTGCCCACCAATTACGGCAAGGAGATCTGGGCGCTGTACGAGGCCGGAGCGCTGCAGCCGGACACGCCACTCACCGGCCAATTCGAGCGGATCGAGAAAGCCGTGGATCTCGATAGCGTGATGCAGGAGATCGACGACGCACGCTTCGAGGACGCTGCCCGCAGGTTGCGACTCCAGGGCGTGGCGTAGTGCCTGGAAGCGTGGGGCGGATGGTGCGTGCGTCGCGCTTGCCGTTGCCCACAGTCGGGCCACAACCGGTCGTCAGCAATGGCGCAGAAAGCCGCTGACAACGGACAATCCGATAACTTGCGGAAATTCGCGCGGCGAAGTGACCGAGACGCTCAAGACGCCTAAACGGGCTCAATTAGAATAACCTGGCCGGCCATGGTCAAGAAGTTCCAGGTACACGCTGCCGATCTTCGCGGGGTCAACCGCCTGACCATCGCCGGGATTGCCGGCGTGGTCGACCTGGTGGAGGCGATGCATTACAACATCGCAAGCGTTCCGCGACTGGTCACGAGGCCGAAGCGGAATCGGACGACCGGCATCACGCGCCTCGTCTACCGGAGCATCCACGGTGTGGTCGGGCTCGTCGGGTTCAGTCTCGACCGTCTACTGGCGCGACTGGCGCCATTGCTCGGCAAGCACAGCACCTGGCCGGGCCGGGAGGCGCTGCTTGCCGCGCTGAACGGCGTGCTCGGCGACTACCTCGCGGCATCGGACAACCCGCTGGCGACCGGGATGTGCTTCCGGCGAGGCGGCATCGCATTGGCGGGCGAACGCGAGGCGCTGGCCGCTGCGATTCCGCAAGCCACGCGGCAAGTTGGTTGTGCTGCTGCACGGCCTGTGCATGAACGACCTGCAGTGGAAGCGCAAGGGACACGATCACGGCGCCGCGCTGGCGCGTGACCTCGCGTATACGCCGGTTTATCTGCACTACAACAGCGGGCTCCACATCTCCACCAACGGGCGCGCGTTTGCCGAACAGCTCGAAACCCTCGTGCGCCTCTGGCCCGTGACCGCTCACCGACCTGGTGCTAATCGGGCACAGCATGGGAGGGCTCGTCGCCCGCAGCGCCTGCCACTACGGCGCGCTGGCGCGCCACGAATGGCTGCGGCGGGTCGACAAGCTCGTCTTCCTCGGCACGCCGCATCACGGCGCGCCGCTCGAGCGCGGCGGCAACTGGGTCGACATCCTGCTCGGCATGAGCGTCTACACCGCCCCATTGGCTCGCCTTGGCAAGATTCGCAGCGCGGGCATCACCGATCTGCGGTTCGGCAATCTGGTGGACGAAGATTGGAACGGGCGCGATCGCTTCGCGCGCAGCCGCTGACCGCCGCGTGGCCGTGCCGCTACCTGAAGGGGTGGCGTGCTTCGCCATCGCTGCCACCACTGGCAAGACCGCCGGCGACCTTTCCGGCCGGCCGCTCGGGGACGGCATCGTGCCGCTCGCCAGCGCGCTCGGCCGCCACGCGAATCCGCGGCTTGCCTTGCCGTTCGACGAGTCGCGACAGTGGGTCGCCTATGGCACGAACCACCTCGACTTGCTCAGTCGAGCGGAAGTCTACGCTCAGATCAAGCGGTGGTTGGCGGCATCGGCTTGAATGAAGTCCGCGTGCGAGAAAGTCGATTGCCCGGAATGGGTCGTTCACACTCATCCGCTCGCTGGTGCTGAGCGGCGGCTCCACGATCCACAGCGGCCCTTTACGCATGACCGGCTCGTGTACGTCACTCAGCGGCCACTCGGTCGAATCGCGTCAATGCCGGCGACCGGCCATCAGTTGTCGTTGGCAGACGTCGACTGGCCGACCGCTTTGACGATCAGCGACCTTCGCGCCACCATCACAGAGCGCCTTGACTTCCACATTTTTCCCGCGCTGACAGGAAACTTCTTCCCGTTTTCACGTGAATTTGTGTAGAAGTAGTGTTTCTGAACTCGCACACCGCTCAATGTGTTACGACGTTTCTGCCGTGATAACACCGGAATGGAGGCGTCAGCCGCTACGCGGTCCGCGGTCGGTGGGCGAGGGCACCTCGGGCGTCCAATCCTGATATTCTTGCCCGCGCGAAGGGAGCCGAGTGATGACAGCCTATGCATTCTGGTGGATTGCCGCCGCGGTGCTCATCGCGGTCGAATTGATGACGGGAACGTTCTACTTGCTGGTGATTGGGATTGCTGTGGCCTGCGGTGGAGTTGCCGCATGGCTGGGCGCAGCCCCTCCCTTGCAATGGATGATCGCGGGGGTACTGGCAGTCGCCGGAACGTTCTGGATCAGGCGCTGGAAGCGGGATATCGCGGCCAGAACGCCGTTGCAGCCCGGACTCGATATCGGCGCGCAGGTCCAGATCGTGAGCTGGGGCGCCAATCACAGCGCGCGCGTCGCCTACCGTGGCAGCACCTGGGACGCGGAGCTTGCTTCGGCTGATACGCCACAGAAGGAAACCATGTTCATCGTTGCCACGCGCGGCTCCGTGCTTATCCTGGGTGATCAACGTCCCGGCAGTGGGCCAAACCAGGCGTCGATCGCAACGTGACGGCGTCGCGGGCTTTCCTCATGGGGCCGCCTCACGCATCAATCGTCGGCAAGAAGGACGGAAAGATCTACGAAGGCTCGTCTTTGTGCTGAAGGTGCCGGATTGCGCCCCCATTTCGCACGGTCCGGCATCCGCTGGCTCGGGGCTTCCCGGGTAGACTCGTCGCCATGCCTACTGATATGGGAGCGCTGATGGGATCCTCGATTGTCGCCCTGGCACTTTTCGTCGTGGCCGTCATCGTCGTCATAAAGACGATTCGCGTTGTGCCGCAGCAGCACGCCATCGTCGTCGAGAGGCTCGGCCGTTTCCATGGCGTGCTCGCTCCGGGACTCAATTTCGTGATCCCGTTCGTCGATCGAATCGCCTACCGCCACGATCTGCGTGAAATTCCACTGGACGTGCCGTCGCAGATCTGCATCACCAAGGACAACACGCAGCTGCAAGTCGACGGCATTCTCTATTTCCAGGTCACCGACCCGAAGCTCGCGTCCTACGGCTCGAGCAACTTCATTCTCGCGGTCACCCAGCTGGCGCAGACGACTTTGCGCAGCGTCATCGGCCGCATGGAGCTCGATCGCACGTTCGAGGAACGCGACCACATCAACGCCACTGTCGTCGAGGCGCTCGACAAGGCAGCAGCCAACTGGGGCGTCAAGGTGCTGCGCTATGAGATCAAGGACCTGACGCCGCCGAAGGAAATCCTGCACGCGATGCAGGCGCAGATCACCGCCGAGCGCGAAAAGCGGGCAGTCATCGCGACCTCGGAAGGCAGGAGGCAAGAGCAGATCAACGTCGCGGTCGGTGCGCGCGAAGCCGCGATCGCGCAGTCCGAAGGCGTGAAGCAGGCCGAGATCAACACCGCGCAGGGCCAGGCGGCCGCGATTCTGGCGATCGCCGAAGCCAACGCCAAGGCGATCAAGCAGGTCGCCGAGGCGATCAGCGTGCCCAGCGGCATCAACGCGGTGAACCTCAAGGTTGCCGAGCAATACGTTGCCGCGTTCGCCAACCTCGCCAGGACCAACAACACCCTGATCGTGCCCTCCAACCTGTCCGACCTGGCGGGCCTGGTCGCGACGGCGACGACCGTTTTCAAGGCACAGGAGAAGTAGATGCAGACTAACGCAAGCACATTCATCGTTACCGGCGGCGCGTCCGGACTCGGCGCGGCGACTGCGCGCATGCTGGTGCAGGGCGGCGGCAACGTTATCCTCGCCGACGTCAACGACGCACAGGGCGGTGCGCTGGCGGCGGAGCTTGGTGCGCAGGCGCGTTTCGTGCGCACCGACGTCACCGACGAGGCGAGCGCCAAGGCCGCGATCGCGGCGGCGCAGAGCGCGTTCGGCGGTCTGCAGGGACTCGTCAATTGCGCCGGTATCGCCATCGGCGAGCGCGTCGTCGGCAAAGAGGCTCCGCACTCGCTGGCGAGCTTCGTGCGCACCATCAACATCAACCTGATCGGCTCGTTCAATATGACGCGACTTGCCGCCGAGCTCATGTCGCACAATGCGCCCAACGCCGCTGGCGAGCGCGGCGTGATCGTCTACACGGCTTCGGTCGCCGCCTACGACGGCCAGATCGGTCAGGCGGCGTACAGTGCGTCCAAAGCGGGGCTGGTCGGCATGACGCTGCCCATCGCGCGCGAGCTCGCGCGCCATGGCATACGTGTGGTTACGATCGCGCCAGGACTGTTTGAAACGCCGATGATGGCCGGCATGTCGGCGGAAGTGCAGGAGTCGCTCGGCAAGATGGTGCCGTTTCCACCCCGGCTCGGACGGCCGCCGGAGTACGCATCGCTGGTCTCGGAGATAATTCGCAACGAAATGCTCAACGGCGAAACCATTCGCCTCGATGGCGCGATACGGCTGGCGCCAAAATAGCAAGATGGCGATGTGAGCCAGCACATGCGAATGCACCTGCGAACGAGGGATCGCGCAACGCTTTCGTAGGGCCGCATTCATTCGGCCGTGGTGCGGTGCCGGCGCTATAGTGCGAATCAAGTCGCACCAGCACCGCGTTCAGTCGCGGATCATCGGCGCCTTGGTCGCGAACTGCTCGTCCTGCGCACGCGCCGGGAGCGCGCCCTTGGTCGCGGCGTGCGCAACGACTTCGCCGAGCAGGCGCAATCCCATCGGCGCCAGCGCACGCTCCCAGAGTTCGCGCGCCGTCTCGCCTTTCCTGACGAAGCACCAGTCCTGTGCCGCGATCGCGCCCGAATCCATGCGCTCGGCTAAGTGATAAATCGTCCCTCCGGTGATCGCGTCGCCTTCCTTGATGGTACATTCGATGGCGGCCATGCCGCGATGCCGCGGTAGCAGCGACGGGTGAAATCCGATGCCTCCCAACCGCGAGCGGGCGAGCGCTTCGTTACTCACGCGCGCATGGCTGTGCGCGGTCACGATCAGGTCGGTGCCCTCGGCGATGGCGTCCTCCGGCACAAGCATGGGATTGTCCGGAACCACGACCTCGACGCCGGCGGCAGTCGCCGCGGCCGCCAGCCGGTCGTCGGCCGCGGGAACGACGACGCGTGCGACCTGCACGGCCTGCTTGCGCAGCATGTCGAACGCGGCTGCGCCGAAGTAGCGCGACCCCACGAGCGTGATTCTCATGTGATCTTCGGCTCCGTGGCGCTTGCGTGCGATGGCACCGATTCGCGGGACCTAGTCGCGCCGGCTCACGGCGAATGCGATGATGATCATGGCGACGAAGAAGACCAGTGTCCAGCCGGCGATCGAAAGGTGCAGGAACTCCCAGCCCTTTTCGGCGCATTCGCCGCTGCCTTCGAAAACCTTCTTCAGGACATCGGTCATGGGCAGCGTTTCGAGCATGTAGTTGAGCCCCATGCCGCACGACGGCACCTGGTCCTTCGGCAGTGACTGCAGCCACAGCTGGCGCGTCGCCACGGCGATGCCTGCGCCGCCCAAGAGCAATTGCAGCAGCGCGTACGCGGTCGCGCCGCCGCGGCGCGGGTTCTGGTATCCGGCGACCAGAAAGACCAGTCCCATCGCGATCACGCACGCGCGCTGCACCTGGCACAACGGGCATGGCTCGAGTCCGTCGACGTACTGCAGATAGAACGCATACGCGATCAGTCCTGCGCACACGCCGAAGGCGAGGAAATATGCGATACGCCGCGGCGGAAGAAGGATCAGCGCGAGCGAGGTCAACGCCACCGCCGTCAGCACCACCCGATATACGGTGAGCGGCGCATTGACGCCCGCGGTCTCAAGCATGTATTCCTGGCCGAGCAGCGCCAGGCACAGCAGCAGCCCCACCCACGGCCACGCCACTGCCGGGTAACGTGCGTTGTTGATCATGCTTGAGTGTGTGCGAGCGCCTGGTCGATATCCCAGAGGATATCATCGAGCGACTCGAGACCGATCGACAGGCGGATCATCTCCGGCAGCACGCCGGCGGCGCGCTGCTCGGCATCGTCGAGTTGCCGGTGTGTCGTCGACGCCGGATGAATGACCAGCGTCTTCGCGTCACCGACGTTGGCGAGATGCGACAGGAACTGCACGCCTTCGATGAAACGCTCGCCGGCGTGTGCGCCGCCTCTGATTCCGAACGTGAGAATGCCACCTGCCCCGCGCGGAAGATAGCGCCGCGCCAGTGCCTCGTCGCGATTGCCCGGAAGCAACGGGTAGTTGACCCATTCGACGCGCGGGTGATGCGCGAGGTGTCGGGCGACGGCGAGAGCGGACTCGCAATGACGCGGCATGCGCAGGTGCAGCGTCTCGATGCCCTGCAGCAGCAGAAACGCTGAAAACGGCGAAAGCGTCGCGCCCAGCGTGCGCATGGTCTCCATGCGCGCTTTCATGGTGAACCCGAAGTCGCCGAAGGTTTCGTGGAATATCACGCCGTGATAACCGCGCGAGGCCGTCGTCATCTGTGGAAACCTGCCGTTGCCCCAATCGAATTTTCCCGACTCGACGACAACGCCTCCCATCGTCGTTCCGTGGCCGCCGAGGTACTTGGTCACCGAGTGGATGACGATGTCGGCGCCGTGCTCTATGGGACGGCACAGGTACGGAGAGGCCAGCGTGTTATCGATCACCAGCGGCACCCCGGCATCGCGCGCGATCGCGGCCACGGCCGCGATGTCGAGCACGTTGAGTTGCGGGTTGCCGATCGTCTCCGCGTACAGCGCCTTGGTGTTGGGCTTGAGTGCGCGGCGGAAGTTTTCGGCATCCGCCGAATCGACGAAGGTCGTCTCGATGCCGAACTGGGCAAAGGTGACCGCGAACTGCGAATAGGTGCCGCCGTAGAGCGTGCGCGCGGCGACGATGTGATCGCCGTTCTGCGCCAGCGTCAGCAGCGCGATCATCTGCGCAGCCATGCCGGTCGCTGCGGCGAGCGCGGCGCGTCCGCCTTCGAGCGCCGCGACGCGCTCCTCGAGCGCCGCTACCGTCGGGTTGGAGATCCGCGAATAGACGTTGCCGAAGGTCTGCAGGTTGAACAGGCTCGCGGCGTGATCGGCGCTGTCGAATACGAACGAGGTCGTCTGGTAGATGGGCAGTGCGCGCGCGCCGGTGGCAGCGTCGGGAATGTGCCCCGCGTGCAGGCAAAGCGTATCGAAGCCGAAGATGCGGTCAGCCATTGTGTGGGTCGGCTAAGCCGCTCGTCGCGCCGAGATGACGCGGGTGTTCACTCCGGCCCAGTTGAGGCCGCCGAGAATGCGTGCGTGCTCGATCTTCACGCAGCGGTCCACGACTACGTCGAGCCCGCCGTCGCTGGCGATCTTGGCGGCTTCGGCGTTGCGGATGCCGAGCTGCATCCACAGAACGCGCGCGCCGATGGCGACGGCGTCGCGCGCGATAGGTGCCATCTCCCCGGCCTTGCGAAAGCAATCGACGATGTCGACGGGATGCCCGATTGCGCGCAATTCGGCGTAGCATTTCTCGCCCAGCACCTCCTTGTAGTTCGGATTCACCGGAACGATGCGATAGCCGTGGTCCTGCATGTACTTGGCGGCGAAGTAGCTGGGACGGTACCAGTTCGCCGACAGGCCGACGACAGCGATGGTCCGGCAGTCGCGAAGAATGCGCCGTATGCCCGCAATGTCGTCGACCATCGCCATTCGGTTCAGCGCGACGAGCCCCACGCCGGCGGAGCGTTGTACGGATACTGCTCGTGGATTCTGCGCCCGGACGAAATCTTGGCGTTGATGTCCCATGGCAGCGAGGGATATTCGCCCGGGCCGAAGGTTCGGCACGTCCCCTCGAAAAAGGCGTCGCCGCAGAACATCCAGTAGCCGCCTTCGACCCGGATCGATGCGGCGCGGTCGTTGAAGCCGGTGCGATCGAGGTTCGACACGACATCGCCTTCGATCGCGAAGGTCCGGCCGGCGAAATTCGGGTATTCGTAGAGGATCGCCCGCGGGCGTCCCGGTGACACGTAGCCGCCGCCACTACCGATGCCGCTGACGATCGCTACGGAACTGACCTTGCCCCCCAGATATCCCAGGTCGTTGTAGCGGCCCGGACCGTACTCCTGGCAGCGTCCCCCGAGTCCTGCGTGCTCGCACAAGCGCCATACGCCGCCGTACACTGTCGCCGCGTCGGCACGATCGTTGAAACCGATGCGCTCGAAGTCGGGTACCCCGGAGGTAAGCACGATCGAGCTGCCGCCGAACTCGCGGCGTTCCCACAGTTCGATGCGCAGCGTGCCGTCGCCGGCGATGATGCCGGGTGGCCGCACGGGCGGCGGCGGGCCTGGTGGCGCTCCGCCGACTTCGCGGGCCGACGAGATCGTGTCGGTGAGCGAGGGTTGCAGGCTGCGGTACTCGCCTGGCCCAAAGGTTGCGCAGCGTCCGTGGAAATAGGCGTCCGAGCAGACTTCCCAATTGCCCTCGCGAATGACCATCGACGACGCGCGATCATTGAAGCCGATGGGATCGAAATTGGACACGGCTCCACGAAACGTCATGCGGCGGCCGCCAAAATCCGGATACTCGAACAACGTGAGTTCGCCGGCGGCGGCGGTCGAAGCCGCGAACAGCGCGATCGCGGCAAGGCGGTGGCAACCGATGTTGCGCATGACCTCTCCCTACCCGCTCCCTACCCGATACGCACGCGGGGTATGTTAGTTTATCGGAAAATGCGCGCTCGCCCGCTGTAAGTCCGGGCCACGCAAGCGCGACTCAGTCGGAACAGCACTGAACTTTTGCCTGTTTACGGGTGTCTTGCTGACCAAATCCCGCGAACGCGCCGAGGAGCGAGCATGAAACGACGAGACTTCCTGAGGGTAGTGGCCGCCGGCGCCGCCGTGCATGCCGGAGCTGCATCCGCGGCGACGGGCGCACCGGCCGGCAAGTCCATTGCCGAGATCCAGCAGAGCTGGGAAGCGCTGCTACCCAAGGATGCCAACGTGGCCCGCTCGACGGCGCCCATCACCAAGACCGAGGCGGAGTGGAAACAGGCGCTGCCCGACCCGAGCTTCTACGTGCTGCGCAAGGAGTCGACCGAGCGACCGTTTTCCAGTCCGCTCAACGACGAAAAGCGTCCCGGTATCTTCGTCTGCGCGGGCTGCGCGCTGCCGCTGTTCAGTTCGCAGATGAAGTTCGATAGCGGTACCGGCTGGCCGAGCTTCTTCACGAGCATCCCCGGGCATCTCGCGACGAAGAAGGATTTTCTGTTGATCGTCGAGCGCACCGAGTACCACTGTGTGCGCTGCGGCGGGCATCAGGGCCACGTCTTCGACGACGGTCCGCCTCCCACACGCGAGCGCTGGTGCAATAACGGCGTCGCGCTGCGCTTCATTCCGGCAACGGGCAAGGCCTGAGCGCCAAGGAAATCGCTGGGTCATCCCGGCGAAGGCCGGGATCCGAGTTAGGTGTGTAGCGAATTCATAGCGGAATGCATAGCACAACCAAACTTGGGCCCCGGTTAACTTCATCCCAGCGCAGGCCCGGATTCAAGTTTCGCAGCCAGTGATTGGGCCCCAGCCGCGCGGGCGACGCTCGGGCGACAATCGAACTGTTTGCTCAGCCAGAACGGTCGCCGACCTTCTTTTTCTGGTCGGCAATTTGCTCGCGCACCGCGCGCATGCGGCTTTCGGCGACCGACGCCTGATAGAAATCGCCATCGCTGGACTTGACCGCAAGCTCGAACTGCACCACGGCGGCGGGCAGGTTCCCCTGCCATGCATAGTATTCGCCCTGATGCTGGTGGGAGAGCATCGCCTTGCCGGCGTCCGCGTAGGCTTTCGCCGCGAGCTGATGCAGCGGTCCGTCGTAGGGGTACCGTTGCAACTGCTCAGCCAGAAACGCGGCGGCTTTCACCGGTTGCTTGTCCTTGATCAGCGCCTCGGGATAGTCGTAAATCAATTGCTGTTTGTTGGGGTAGCGCGCGAGCGCGCTCTCGTAACGCGCGATCGCCGCCGAAAGCTGCCCGGACTGCATGAGCACTTGCCCGGCGATGGCTTCGATCATGGGATGCGGTGGCGCCGATTTTTCGAGGACCACCAGCTCGCTTTGCGCGCGCTTGAAATCCTGCGCCCGCAGCAATGACGCGATGAGCCCATAGCGCGCGGCTGTTGGGTCGTTGTAGCGCTTTTCCGCGAGTGCGTCTTCGAAGAACGCGATCGCTTCCTTCGATGTTCCCTGATAGCTCCTGACCAATGCGCGAACCATGTTGAAGTCGAGCGAGTCCTTCACCTGGCGGAACGGCTTGCCCTGCGCCCGCGCCTGGGCCTCGGCGATGCGTTCATAGGTCACCGGGTGGTCGCGCAGGTACGAGGGTGCGTTACCCTCGACGAATCGCGACGCCCGCTGCAACCTTTCCATGAACGTCGCCATTGCCGTCACGTCGAATCCCGCGGCGTCGAGGCGCTGGAAGCCGAGCCGGTCGGCTTCCTGTTCGTACTGGCGCGTGTAGTCGATCTGCATCTGGATGGACAGGCCCTGCGCCGACGCGATCGCCGCCGATGCGAGCTGGCCACCGTTCTGGCCGCCGTATTTCGCGGCGAAAATTGACGCAGCAAGTGCCGCCAGCGTGGCGAGCATGGCGTCCTTCTGGGTTGAGATGCTGCGCGCGATGTGGTGCTGGGTAACGTGCGAGATTTCGTGCGCCAGCACCGCGGCGAGTTCCGACTCGGTCTGCGTGAGCAGGATAAGGCCGGTGTTGACACCGACGAAGCCGCCCGGCAGGGCGAAGGCGTTGATCGACGGATCGTTCACCGCGAAAAACTCGAACTCGAAAGGCGCGCCAGGAATCGCGGTGACCAGCCGGTTGCCCAGCTCGTTCAGGTAGCCGTTGACTTCGGGATCCTCGAGATAGGCGCCGGACATGCGAATGTCGCGCAGTACGGATTCGCCGAGGCGCCGCTCCTGCGAAAGCGACATCGACGCGCCGGATGGGTCGCCGAGCTCGGGCAGGGTCTGGGCTGCGGCAGGCAGCGGCGCGATCGCCAGACTGGCGGCGACAACTAGCGCAATCGCACGATGAGCACGAAAAACCATGGTGCTATGATTGCCGCAATCGGCGCAAAGTTTCGGGAGCGGCGCGATGCCGGGCGAAGAGTCGCATTTTACCCATTTTGATTCGCGCCGGTCAGGCGCACATGGTCGACGTCGGCGACAAGGACGTCACCCGGCGTGTCGCGCGCGCCGGCGGCCGGATCGCGATGCTCCCCGGCACGCTGGCGGCGATTCGCGCCGGCACCGCGCGCAAGGGCGACGTCCTGGGCGTGGCGCGCATCGCCGCGATCCAGGCGGCCAAGCGCACTGCGGAGCTCATCCCGCTTGCGCATCCGCTGCCGCTGACGCACGTGGCGGTCGAGTTCGCATTCGACGCCGGCACGCCGTGTCGATCGAGGTCACCGCCGAGACGCTGGACCGCACCGGCGTGGAGATGGAGGCGCTGACCGCGGTCGCCGTCGGCTTGCTCACGATCTACGACATGTGCAAGGCGGTCGATCGCGGCATGCGCATCGGTGAAGTGCGGCTGCTCGAGAAATCTGGCGGCAAGTCGGGAACGTTCAGCGCCGCGTAGCTGCGAATTCCTTCGCACGCAGACTTCACGCGCTCGGGCGGCCGAATCCATTCGGCCCTACACTGGATCTGCCTCTATCGGCGCCGCTACCAGTTCCACATCGAGCCGTCTTCGAGACGGTTGACCGGCAGCGCGCTCGGCTTGTACGGATATTTCGCGGCGAGCTTCTCGTCGATGTCCACGCCGTGCCCCGGCGTCGTCGCCCGGGTGCAGGTAGCCGTCCTTGAACGTGGTAGGCGTGCGGAAACACGGCGTCGGTCTCCGGCGTGTGTCGCATGTATTCCTGGATGCCGAAGTTGTGCACCCACAGGTCGAAATTGCAGCGCGGCGCCCATGCATACCGGCGACAGATCCGTTGCGCCGTGAGCAGCCGGTGCGCACGTGGTAGAGCTCGGCCAGATGCGCGATGCGGCGCAGGTGCGTGATGCCGCCGGCGTGCACGACCGTCGTGCGGATGTAGTCGATCAGTTGCTCGGTGATCAGCGTCTGGCAGTCGTAGATCGTGTTGAAGATTTCGCCGACGGCGATCGGCGTGACCGTGTGCTGGCGGATCAGGCGGAAACCTTCCTGGTTCTCCGCCGGCGTCGGATCCTCCATCCAGAACAGGCGGTACGGCTCGAGCGACTTGCCCAGCCTGCCGGCTTCGATCGGCGTCAGCCGATGATGCACGTCGTGCAGGAGGTGATGTTCGAAGCCGAAGCGCGCGCGGAGCGCCTCGAAGAGCTTGGGCGCGTGGTCGAGGTATTTCGCGCGTCGACCAGACGTTCTCGGTGGCGATCGCGGCGTCGGCCGGCTCGTAGTACATCCGGTCCTTGGACACGCCATAGGTCGACGCCAGCCCCGGAACGCCGGACTGCGCGCGGATCGCCTTGTAGCCCATGTCGATGTAGCGGCCGACCTCGTCGAGCGTCTCCGCGATGTCGCGGCCGTTGGCATGCCCGTAGACCATCACGCCGTCGCGGCTGCGCCGCCGCCCAGCAGCTCGTAGAGCGGCAGTCCTGCGACTTTGCCCTTGATGTCCCACAGCGCGGTGTCGACCGCGGCGATTGCGGTCATCGTGACCGGCCCGCGCCGCCAGTACGCGCCGCGATAGAGGTATTGCCAGATGTCCTCGATCCGCGCGGGATCGCGGCCGATCAGCGCAGGGATCGACGTGATCGCCGAGGTAGGAGGCGACGGCAAGCTCGCGGCCGTTGAGCGTGGCATCGCCGATGCCGTGAACGCCCTCGTCGGTTTCGATTTTCAGCGTGACGAAGTTACGTCCCGGGCAGGTGACGATGACGCGGCAGGCGGTGATTTTCATGGGCCGTGAACCGAGTCGAATGCGGATCGATGGCGTCGCAGTCGATCGCTCAGAACGATGTGGTCGTGGTTCCGTGGTCCGGTGGTTCGACCACTTGACCACAGTTTAGCATGAAGGCTAAGATCGCGTCGAATTGCGGCTCGACCGCAACGACCAAGCTTGGCGACGCCTCGATTGTAGCGCCGAATGCCTGGCGCAAGGTTGCGTTCCCGGAGGAATCAGCGCGTGCCACTGCAGCAGGTCGAGCCCCGGCGTTTGTATCGCCAGATCGCCGACCAGATCGCGCGTTTGATCATCGCACGGGGAATTCGCGCCCGGGTCGCGGCTGCCGGCCGAGCGGGAACTCGCGGTGAAGCTCGGTGTCAGTCGCGGCGTCGGTGCGCGAGGCGATCATCTCGCTGGAAATCGGCGGTCTTGTCGAGGTCCGTGTCGGCACCGGCATATTTGTCACGCTGAAACGGGCCAATGCGAACGGGCCGGCAGGCGACGCCGGTCCCGGACCTTTCGAGCTGCTCAATGCGCGCAAGCTTGTCGAAGGCGAAATCGCTGCGCTCGCGGCGACCGAGGCGAGCGCAGACGATGTCGAAGCGCTGCGCCAGAACATCGTTCGCATGACGGCGCACAACGACGATTTCGCCATTCGCGAAGAGAGCGATCGCCAGTTCCATCTCGCGCTGGCCAAAGCAACAGGCAATGGCTCGCTGGAGCTCGTCGTCGAAGGACTTTGGAATCAGCGCGCCGAATTGTGGGGCCGGATGCAGCAGCATTTTCACACCAGCGACCTCGCCAGGCAGACCATTCGCGATCACGCGGCGATACTGCGCGCGGTCGTGGCGCGTGACGCCGCCGATGCCCGCAAAGCGATGCACCGGCATCTCGTGCGCGTAATCAAGGAATTCCAGCGGGGCCTCGATGGGACCGCACCGGTTGAACAAACCGCCGCGCGGCCGCTGGCCGGCAGCGGAAGAAAGAACGCGCGCGTCGCGTAAGCTTGCTCTTATCTTAACTAGGAGGCGTACCATGAAATTGCTCGAACCCAGAAATAAGGAAACTCGCCGCGCGCTGCTGCGCGGCGCGGTAACGGGGCTGTGCGCGGCTGCGGCAGTCGCGCTTGGCGCGATTCCTCTCGCGGCGTACGCGCAGGCTCCAAAAGGCGGTCCGGTGACGCTCAACATCGTCGACGTCGCGGGCAACCTGGCGCTGACGCAGGACGCGATCGAGCTGTTCCAGAAAAAGCATCCCGAGCTGATCGCCAAGATCAACTTCACCAAGGCGCCGGCGCCGGAGCTGCCCGGCAAGCTGAAGGCGATGCAGGGTGCGGGCCGCAGCGACATCGACCTAGTGCTCACCGGAACCGACTTTCTCGCCGCGGGTATCGAGCAGGGCGTCCTGATGAAGATTCTTCCGGACAAAGCCGCGAAGTTCCCCAATCTCACCGCGAACTACCTCCCGGCCGCAGCCAAGATGCAGGAGCTCGCACAGGATTACGGCATCGCCGTGACGTTCATGCCTGCCGGGCCGCTGATGGAGTACAACCCCGACAAGGTCAAGCAAGTGCCGACCACGCCGGCGGAACTGCTCGCATGGTGCAAGGCGAATCCGAACAGACTGATCTACGCACGCCCGGCCAACTCGGGCCCGGGGCGCACCTTCATCATGGGCCTGCCGTACATCCTCGGCGACAGCAACCCCAAGGATCCGGTGAAGGGCTGGGACAAGACCTGGGCCTATCTGAAGGAGCTCAACAGCTGCATCGAGTATTATCCGACCGGTACCGGCGCCGTGATGAAGGAGCTCGGCGAAGGCTCGCGCGACATGACCATCACCATGACAGGCTGGGACATCAACCCGCGCGTGCTGGGCATCGTGCCCAAGAACTACAAGGTGCAGCCGTTCAAGGGCATGACCTGGGTTAACGACGCGCACTACATGACGATCCCCAAGGGTGTCCCGCCGGAGAAAGTCGGTGTCATCATCGACCTGATGGCGTTTCTGCTGACGCCGGAAGCTCAGGCCTACACATGGGACAAGGGCTACTTCTATCCCGGCCCGGCAGTGAAAAATGTGCCACTGTCGATGGCGCCACCGGAAAGCCAGGCTGCCATCAAGGAATTCGGTCGCCCGGAATATGAAGGATGGCTGGCTCAGTTCCCGCACACCCAGTCATTGCCGCCGTCGGCGCAGGTCGAGGCGTTCAAGATCTGGGACCAGCAGGTCGGCGCGCAAAAGACGAAGTGACACGAAAGTGACCACCCGGCCCCGCGGCACGCCGGGATCCAAGTTTGGCGGCAGTGGAATGTTGTGACTTGGGCCCCGGCGTGCGCCGGGGCGACAAGTTCGCGCGCAGGAATGCTGTCTAGGAGGAGCCTTGCGTACATGTCCCGTGCTACGGCGAGCGGCCGCTACGCCATTGCGGCGAACCGGATTGCTCCGGACGCTCTGCGCCGCGGCAGTCATTGCGATGGTCGCGCCGTCGATCGCAGGCGCGCAGATTCCCGCGCTCCCGAAAAGCGCGGTGACGATCAATGTGGTCGACGTCGCCGGCGATCTCGCGCTCACGCAGGCTGCCATCGAAGCCTATCAGAGCAAGCATCCCGATCTCGTTTCCAAGGTGACTTTCAGCAAGGCGCCCGCGCCGGAGCTTCCCGCTAAGTTGAAGGCGATGCAGGCCGCGCGTCGCACCGACATCGACCTGGTGCTCACCGGCGTCGGTGCGCTATCCGCCGGCGTCGACCAGGGGCTCTGGGTGAAGCTGTTGCCTGACTACGCCGCGAAGTTTCCCGGCGTCCTGGACAACTATCAGCCCGCCGCGCGCAAGATGAACGACCTTGCCCAAGGCGACGCCCTGGTAGTCACCTTCATGCCGGCCGGACCCTTGCTCGAATACAACCCGGCCAAGGTGAAGCAGGTGCCGACCACGCCGCAGGAACTGCTGGCTTGGTGCAAAGCGAATCCGAACCGGTTCGGCTATGCACGACCCGCCAATTCGGGCCCCGGTTTCACGTTTATCATGGGACTGCCCTACATTCTTGGCGACAAGGACCCACGCGATCCGGCGAAGGGCTGGGACAAGACCTGGGCGTACCTCAAAGAGCTGGACACATGCATCGAGTACTACACGACCGGCACCGCAGCGATCATGAAGGAGCTGGGTGAGGGCTCGCGCGACATGACGGTGACGATGACCGGCTGGGACCTGAACCCGCGCATCCTCGGCATCGTTCCCAAGGAATACAAGGTCGCCCCGTTCAAGAACATGACCTGGGTGAACGACGCGCACTACATGGCGATCCCGAAGGGTTTGCCGCCAGATAAACTCGCGGTCGTGCTCGACCTGATTGCGTACCTTCTCACGCCGGAAGCGCAGGCATTGACCTACGACAAGGGCTACTTCTATCCGGGACCATCGGTAAAGAACGTGCCGCTGTCGATGGCGCCCAGGGAGAGTCAGGATGCGATCAGGGAATTCGGGCGTCCCGAGTACGATGCGTGGCTGACGCAATATCCGCACGTTCCGACCCTGGACGCCAAGGCGGTGGTCGAGGCGTACCGCCGCTGGGACACCGAAGTCGGCGCGCAAAAGACCAAATGACACCGCGCGCATGAAACACGATTTCGCCGAACTCAGGCTCGACCACGTCACGCGCCGATTTGCCGGTGCAGGCGGCAAGGCTTTCAATGCGCTCGACGAGCTCACGCTGACGGTCAAGCGCGGCGAATTCATTTGCCTGCTAGGCCCCTCGGGCTGCGGCAAGTCGACGGCGCTCAATTGCATTGCGGGGCTCATGCAACTGTCGGGCGGCAGCATCTGGCTCGACGACACGCGCATCGACACGCTGCCGCCGGAAAAGCGCGGCTTCGGGATGGTGTTCCAGAACTATGCGTTGTTCCCGCACATGAGTGTCAGCAAGAACATCGACTTCGGCCTGCGCATGCGCGGTGTGCCGGCGTCGGAGATCGCGCCGCGTGTCGCGCGCGCAGTCAAGCTCGTGCAGCTTGCGGGGCAGGAGCACAAGCTGCCGGGACAGCTTTCCGGAGGCCAGCAGCAGCGCGTTGCGATTGCGCGCGCCATCGTCATCGAGCCGCCGCTGATCCTGATGGACGAGCCGCTGTCCAATCTCGACGCCAAGCTGCGCATCGAGACGCGCGCCGAAATCCGCCGCATTCACCGCGAGCTCGATCGCGCGACGATCTATGTCACGCACGACCAGGACGAGGCACTGTCCCTCGCCGATCGTATCGTCGTCATGAAGGACGGCGTGGTGCAGCAGATCGCGGCGCCGACCGAGGTCTACTCGCAACCGGCGAACCTGCACGTCGCCCGCTTCATGGGCTATCGCAACGTGCTCCAGCTCGACGTTCTGCGCCAGGACGGCGACCGCGTCGTCATGAAGGGAATGGACATCGGCCTCACCGGCGTGCGCAAGCAGCCGCTGGCGAACGGCCGCGCTGCGGTCGCGATTCGTCCTGAGGAAATCGTGCTCGGCGACGGGCCGGGCGGGGTCAACGCCATCGCCGCCCGCGTCGAGAATGTCGAGTATTGCGGCCGCGACTCGCTGCTCGACGTGGTGACCGCGGCGGGAACGATGCTCCACGTGCGTGCGCCGGTGACCATCGCCATGGGCGACCAGGTGCGCGTACACGTGCCTGTCGAGCGCGCGTTGGTCTATCCGGGCGAATAGACGGCCATGACCTCGGCCACCGCGGGCTCTGTCCGGCCTCCGTTCGATCGCACGCTGCTGCTCGCCGTGCCCGCGGCGTTGTTCATGCTGGTGCTGTTCGTCTATCCGTTCCTCTACGGGTTGGGGCTGTCCTTCGATCCCAAGGAAGGCGGCTGGCTCGGCAACTACCGCCACTTCTTCACCACCGACAATCTGTGGCCCACGATCTGGACCACGCTCAGGCTGGCGCTGCCTGCAACGCTGGTCAATGTCGGGATTGCGCTGCCCATCGCCTACAAGATGCGCGTGAAATCCCGATACCAGCGCTGGGTCACGACGATCCTGGTCGTGCCGATCACGCTGGGCACGGTGCTGATCGCCGAAGGCATGCTGATCTATTTCGGTCCCAAGGGATGGCTGTCGCAGTTCCTGCAGTTTTTCCATTTGTACGATGGGCCGATCCGGCTCACGCACAACTACTGGGGCGTGCTGATCTCGCTGATCATCTCCGGATTCCCGTTCGCGTTCCTGCTGATCCTGTCGTACATCACCGGCATCGATCCGGTCCTGGCGCGTGCGGCTTCGACTCTCGGGGCAGGCCCGAAGGCGCAATTTCGCCACATCTACCTGCCGCTGCTGGCGCCTGGCCTCGCGATGTGCTTCTGTCTTGCGTTCGTGCAGGCGTTCTCGGTGTTTCCCTCCGCGGTGCTGCTGGGCTCGCCGGCTGGTCCGACGCGCGTGATCTCCATCGCGGCCTACGAGGCGGCGTTCGAGCAGTACGACTACTCGCTTGCCTCCGCCATCGCGATGATCATGGGCTTCGTGCAACTGGTAATCGTTGCGGCGGTGCTGGGTCTGCGTAATTTGTTCTATCGGGGCCCGGTCAGCGGAGGCAAGGGTTGAACGCGCACTTGGGCAACTGGTTCGACCGTGTCTGGCGCGGCGTGCTGCTGGGCGTGATGACCCTGTTCCTGGTCAACGTCGGCCTGATGATCGCCGCCGTTGTAACCAGCTCGTTCGCCAAGCGCTGGCTCGGCACGTGGCTGCCCGAGGGCTGGACGACGTCCTGGTACAGCGCGGCATGGAAGGAATTCCAGCTCGGCTCGGTGCTCATCGTGACAGTGGAGGTCGTGCTGACGGTCGTTCTGCTCGCGCTGCTGATCGGCGTGCCGGCTGCTTATACGCTAGCGCGCCGCAACTTCGTCGGCAAGCGCTTCCTGATGCTCCTGTTCCTGCTGCCGCTGATGGTGCCGCCGATCACCTACGGCATTCCGCTGGCGACGGTGCTGTACAAGGCGCAGCTCGCGGGGACGATTTACGGCGTCATCCTCGCCAACCTGATCCCGGCGGCTCCATTCGTGATCCTCGTGATGACGCCGTTCATCGAGCAGATCGACCCCAACCTCGAATCCGCCGCGCGCGTTTTCGGTGCCGGGACCGGGCGCATGTTCTGGCACGTCCTCGTTCCGCTCCTGGGACCCGGCATCCTCGCGGCGTCGCTGCTGGTGCTGGTGCGCACGATTGCGCTGTTCGAGTTGACCTTTCTTACTGCGGGGCCGGATTCGCAGACGTTGGTCGTGGCGCTGTACTACGCAGTGTTCGCCGCTGGCGTGCGCGCTCCGCAGTCGGTCGATGCGATGGCGATGGTGTACATGCTGGTGACGTTGACATGGCTGCTCATCGCGCTCAGGTTCGTCAATCCGACGCAGCTCGTGTCACGGGTCAAGGAGCACCCGCAGCCCGCGGTCTAGGGCGATCTGATGCGGTTCATCGAAGCCGATCGCGAATGAAGCGACTATCGTTGCCGACGCTCTCCGCGCTGCCCGCCGGCGTCGCGAGGCCGCCTTACGACGTAAAGCGCGCAGCCATCGGTATCGTGCATCTCGGCACCGGGGCGTTCCACCGCGCGCAGACCGCGGTCTACAGCGATGACGCGCTGGCCATCGAAGCTGGAGACTGGGGCATCAGTGGCGTGAGCCTGCGCGCGGCCGACGTGCGCGATCGGCTGGCGCCGCAGGACGGCCTTTACACCGCAGTCGAGAAGAGCCCGGCAGGCGTGCGCCGACGCGTGATCGGCAGCGTGCGCGAAGTATCTGTTCCTCGGCGACCAGCGCGAGCGCGTGCAGGCGCGGCTTGCAGCTCCGGCGACGAAGATCGTCTCGCTGACCATCACCGAAAAGGGCTATTGCCACGACCCGGCGACCGGCCTGCTCAATCTCGCGCACCCCGACATCGTCCACGATCTCGCCGATCTCGCGCACCCGGTCAGCGCCGTGGGCCTGCTGACCGCGGCGCTTGACGCGCGCCGGCGCTCGCACGGTGCGCCATTCACCGTGCTCTGCTGCGACAACCTGCCGCACAACGGGACGTTGGTGCGCGGATTGGTGGACGCGTTCGCACGCGAGCGTGACCAGGAGCTTGCCGACTGGATCGCACAGCACGCGAGTTTTCCCTCGACGATGGTCGACCGCATCGTGCCGGCGACGACCGACGCCGACGTCGCCGACAACGACGCGGCGCTCGGCGTGCACGACGCGGCGCCCGTGGTGCATGAGCCGTTCAAGCAATGGGCGATCGAGGATCGCTTTGTCGCCGGCCGGCCGGCTTGGGAGAAGGTCGGCGCGCAACTCGTCACCGACGTCGCACCCTTCGAGGCGATGAAGCTCCGACTGCTCAACGCCAGTCACTCGGCGTTCGCGTACCTCGGCTTTCTCGCCGGATACGAATTCATCTACCAGGTCGCCGCGCAGACTGCGTTCGTCGCCTTCATGCGCTCGCTGATGCGCGACGAAGTGGCGCCAACGCTGCAGCCGCCCACCGGCGTCGATGTCGCGGCATACCAGGACGCGCTGGTCGAACGCTTCGGCAATCCCGTGCTGCCGCATCGCACGCAGCAAATCGCGATGGACGGCTCGCAGAAGCTGCCGCAGCGCCTGCTTGGCACCGTGCGCGACAACCTGGCTGCCGGCCGTCCCATCGATCACCTCACGCTGGCCGTTGCCGGCTGGATGCGCTACGTCTGTGGCCGCGACGAAGCCGGGCGCGAGATTCGCGTTGCCGATCCGTTGGCTGGGGACTTCGCGCGCATCGCGGCCGCGCATCGCGACGACCCGACAGGGCTTGCGCGTGGTTTGCTGTCCATTCGCGCGATCTTCGGCGACGACTTGCCCAGCGATCCACGCTTCTCCGGCAAGGTCGTCGCCTGGCTCCTCGCGCTGTTCGCCGACGGAGCCGCGCGGACGGTCGCCCGCGCCCAGCCAGACCCGACACCCGGTGCAGTGAGGCACACGCAGAGTAGGCCCGCATGATCGATTGCTCGCGCAACTCGTCACCGAGTATCGGATCAAACTTGCACTCGCGGGCGTTTGCCCTTCGGCGAAGTTTCGAGCAAACTCGATTGCCTGGCGCCTGTGCCAAGCTTTCGCCAACCTAACGTTCGACCTACACCATGCGCCTACTCGTTGTGGAAGACGACGTCGAGCTCGCCAACGGCCTCGTATCGTCACTCGCGCAGTCCGGCTACGCCGCCGATACTGCGCACACCGCCCGCGATGCCGAGCTCGCGTGCGCGCACACGCATTACTCGCTGGTCATCCTCGATCTCGGCCTACCGGACCTGGACGGCCTGGAGTTGCTGCGGCGCCTCCGATTGGATTCGGTGCGTTCGCCGGTGCTGATCCTGACCGCGCGCGACCAGCCCCAGCAGCGGGTGGCTGGACTCGACTGCGGCGGCGACGACTACCTTTCCAAGCCCTTCGTAGTCGCCGAGCTGGAGGCGAGAATCCGCGCCCTTTTGCGGCGCGGCGAGCCGGTCGGCACGACGCTGAGTTTTGGCGCGATTACGTTCGAGATCGTGTCGCGGCATCTTACCGTTCATGGCCGCGAGATCGAGCTCACGCCCTCCGAGCTGGCAGTCCTGGAATTGCTGCTGCGCAAGCCTGGACGCATCGTGAGCAAGGCGGATATCTTCAACGCGCTGTACAGCTGGCAGGACAACGCCAACATGTCCGCCGTGGAAGTTTTCGTGAGCCGCCTGCGCCGAAAGCTCAGCATGGCTGACGCCGACGTCGGCATACGCGTGTTCCGGGGCCTCGGCTACCGATTGGAAAAAAACGACGATGCAAAGGACTGAGCACAGCCTGCGCCGGCGGCTGCTCATCCGGCTATGGTTGCCGTTGCTCGGGGTCCTGCTGCTTGGTGCGTTCACTTCGGTGGGACTGGCGGTGCACTTCGGCAATGTCGTCCACGACCGCTGGCTGCTCGACTCGGCGATGGCGCTGGCGACGCAGCTGCGCTCCGGCGCGGCGGGACCGAGGCTCTCGTTGCCGCCCTCGGCGGTGGAGCTGTTCGAATGGGACAGCGTCGACAGCATTTACGAAGATGTGGTGTCGGCGGACGGTACGCATCTGTTCGGGAACGCCGAGATCCCGTCACCGCCGAACGCGAGCACGATGGTGTCTCCGCGCTACTACGGTGCGACGATCGACGGAGTCCCGGTCCGGGTCGCGGCGATCAGCGTTGTCGGCCCCTCGCCGAAATCGAGAGTCGTGACCATCCGAGTTGCTGAGACATTGAAAAAGCGTGAGACGCTGGTACGCGAGGTCATACTGATGATCGTGCCGCTGACGATCGTCATCCTCATTCTGGCGGGAGCGTTCATCTGGTATGCGGTGACATCGAGCCTCGCCGCCCTCGACGCGACGGCGTCACGCCTGCAAACCTACCGCCCGGAAGGCCTGGTGCCCGTCGGAGACATCGATCAGGCGCCATCCGAGGTCAAGCCGCTGATCCTGGCTATCGACCAACTCATAGGAAAGTTGGCCGAAGCGCGCGAGGCCCAGCAACGCTTCGTCGCCAACGCCGCGCATCAACTGCGCACGCCCCTGGCCGCGCTACAGGTGCAGACCGAGCGCGCGTCGCGCGAGACCGACCCGCGTCGCCACGCCGAAGCTCTGGCCGACGTCGTCAAGTCGCTGTCGCGCATGCGCCACCTCACGCAACAGCTGCTCACCTTGAGTCGTGCCGATGCATCCTCGGTGGGCACGCTGCGTATGGAGCAGGTCGACGTTGCTGAACTCGCTCGTGCCGAGCTCGAGCGCTGGGCGGATGTCGCGATCGAGCACGACATCGATCTTGGCTATGAAGGCCCGGAGTCCGGCGTCATGGTCACCGGGGAGCAACGCCTGCTCGCGGAGCTGCTCGGCAATCTCGTGGACAACGCCATCCAGTACGGCGGGACGGGGGGCAAGATCACTGTTGGCGTCAGTGCGCCGCCGGTTACGCTGTTTGTCGAGGATGATGGTCCGGGCATCGCGCCAGTCGAGCGCGATCGCGTATTCGAGCCCTTTTACCGCCCACGCGGCAGTACCGGGGCCGGCTGCGGCTTGGGGCTGACGATCGCCCGCGAAATCGCTGCGCGCCATGGCGCGCAGCTCAACATCGTCGATCGGGCCAACGCACGCGGGACCTGCGTCAAAGTCGTGTTTGCTGCCCCTTCGGCGCGCCAGGAGCCGTCCGGGGCACGGGCAGCGGCCGACGCGCATGCCGAGAAGGCGGAGCACGCGCAAGGCTCGCCCGCGTAGCGGCGTATACCCCGCGCATGATTGTCTGGGCGTTCGTTGCGTTCGGTCGGGGCCGATTCAGCATCGACCCATCGTAATGGTTCGACGGAGTGCTAGACGGCGCGACGCTATTCGCGCAGGCGCGAATCCAGCCAAAGCGTGACCGGCCCATCGTTGACCAGCGCAACGCGCATGTGCTCGCCGAACACCCCAGCGGACACTGCGCGGCCGAGTTCGCGACCCAGCGCGGTCACGAACGCGTCGAATCGCGGCTGCGCCTGGGCCGGTCCGGCCGCCGCGGCGTAAGAGGGGCGTGCGCCCTTGCGCGTCGAGGCGTACAGGGTGAATTGGCTGACGGCAAGGATGTCGCCGCCGGTGTCTCGCAGAGAACGGTTCATCACGCCGTCGTCATCGTCGAAAATGCGTAGCGTCACGACCTTGCGCACGAGCCAGTCGATGTCGGCATCGCCGTCGTCGGCGTGCACGCCGCATAGCACCAGGACCCCGCGGCCGATCGCCCCGACGCAGCGTCCATCGACGCTTACGGAGGCTTCGCTCACCCGCTGGACCAGCGCCCGCATCGTGCCTTCCGTCAGCGCACGATCTTGCGTTCCACCTCGGCGACACGCCCGTCGACCAGCGTGACGGTCGTGATGGTCTCGGGATCGCCGCTGCGGGGCAGGTACGACCACCGTTGGCCCTTGCCGCGCTGATTGCGCGCATCGACGTCGGGCTTGCCGATGCGCTGGACCACTTCGGCCTGCGTCATGCCGACGCGGATGAAGCGGCGTTCGCGGACGTTTCCGGTGGCACCGCGCTCGCGGGTCGCAATGGCCCCACCGTCGCCGCGCGCGGCCGATGCGGAGACGCCTTTCGAGGGCGCCGCGGGCGTTGCCGGGACGATGCTAAGCGCGGGTGGGTCGGTGGAGAAATTGCGCAGCTCCGTGCCCGGCGCGCAGGGAGCGTCCTGGTAGATGGCGCCACCGGGACTCGAGCACTTGTAGACGGTCGCCGGGGAGGGCGTGCTGGCCTGCGGTGGCGCAGCCTGCGCCGTCATGAACACCGGGGCAAACAGCAGCATCACGGTGACGGTCGGAAAGGAACTGGACACGGGAGCGTCCCGAACACTCGAAAAGATTAAGATACTCCTTTCAAACGTTTGGGAAATCATCCTTTCGATGGAGACGGAGAACCGCCTCGCCGCCCGTGTGTACGACATCGCGCCGTTTCACGTCATGGAAGTGCAGACCGCGGCGCGTGCGCTGGAAGCAGCCGGGCGCAGTGTCGTGCACATGGAAATAGGCGAACCGGATTTCCCTACGCCTGCACCGGTGCTGGCCGCTGCGCGCAAGGCGATGGAAGGCGGCGGCATCTACTACACCTCGGCGCTGGGGTTGCCTGCGCTGCGCGAGGCGATCGCGGGGCACTACCGCGACCAGTACGCGATCGACGTCGCGCCCGAGCGCATTATCGTGACCGCGGGATCGTCGGCGGCGTTGCTGCTCGCGCTGGCGCTGCTCGTCAACCGCGATGACGCGATTCTCCTCGCGGACCCGGGCTATCCCTGCAACCGCCATTTCGTGCGCACGCTCGAAGGCGAGGCGATCGGCATTCCCGTCGGACCCGAATCGGACTACCAGCTTACCGCCGAGGCGATAACCCGCGCATGGACGCAGCGCACGCGCGGCGCGCTCATCGCTTCGCCGTCGAACCCGACCGGAACGTCCGTGTCCAACGCCGAGATGGCGCGCATCGCGGCGGCGGTCGACGCGCGGGGCGGCGCGCTTTTGGTCGACGAAATCTACCTGGGGCTGTCGTACACGTCTTCCCGCGCGAGTGCACTGGCGCTGATTCAGGCACTGAGCGACCACCTGTTCGTGATCAACAGCTTCTCGAAATATTTCAACATGACCGGCTGGCGCCTGGGGTGGCTGGTCGCGCCCGTACAGCATGTCCGCGACCTCGAGAAGCTGGCACAGAACCTGTACATTTCTCCACCCACGCTTTCGCAGCACGCGGCACTGGCGTGCTTCGAGCCGGAAACGCTCGCACTGCTCGAAGCGCGCCGCGCCGAGTTTCGCGCGCGACGCGACTTCCTGGTCCCGGCGCTGCGGAAGCTCGGCTTTCGCATTCCGGTAACGCCGACCGGAGGCTTTTTCGTCTACGCCGACTGCTCACCCTTCGGCATGGACAGCGAACGCTTTTGCATCGAAGCGCTGGCCGCTACCGGCGTGGCGTTCACCCCGGGCATCGACTTCGGTCGCCATCGCCCCGACGCCCACGTCCGCTTCGCATACACGATCGCGCAGGACAAGCTTCGCGATGGCGTGCGCCGCCTCTCGGAATGGTTGCCTACATTGCGGGGCGCGCGCAGTGGCGAAGGTCTGCGACTATCAGCCGGCGGCGAGGGCGCGTCATGATGCGGACGGCGGCCGCAGTTCTGCTCGCGCTGCCGCTGTCGGGATGCGGCGGCGTCGCCTACTACTGGCAGGGCATTCGTGGCGAGCTCGACATTCTGCAGCGCGCGCAGCCGATTCCGGAGGTCGTCGACGCAACATCGGACACGACGCTGAAGCAAAAGCTCGAGCGCTCGATGGCCATTCGCTCTTTCGCCAGTCGCGAGCTCGCGCTACCCGACAACGGCAGCTACAAGAACTATTCGGACGTCGGCCGGCGCTTCGTTCTGTGGAACGTCGTCGCTACGCCGGAACTGTCGCTGGAACCACGCCAATGGTGCTTTCCCGTCGCCGGCTGCGTGAACTATCGCGGATATTTCGACGAAGCCGCCGCCAAGACCGAGGCCGCTCAGTTCGCCGGCGCGGGGGACGACGTCCATATCGGCGGTGTGCCCGCGTTCTCGACGCTCGGGTATTTCAACGATCCCATCCTTTCGACGTTCATTCGCTATCCCGACCCCGAGGTCGCGCGGCTCATTTTTCACGAGCTCGCGCACCAGGTCGCGTACGCCAAGGACGATAGCGTGTTCAACGAATCCTTTGCCGTTGCCGTCGAGCAGGAAGGTCTGGAGCGGTGGCTGGCGGCACAGCACGACCCGAAGCTATCGGCGCAGTACGATGCCAGCCAGCGCTACCGCGACGGCTTCCGCGCCCTGGTGGATCGCACTCGCGCGCGCCTGTCGGCGCTCTACGCCAGCAGCGAGAGCGATGATGCCAAGCGCGCCGGCAAGGCGCAGGCCTTCGCTGACATGCGCGTCGAATATGCGGCGCTGAAGCAGGCGTGGGGTGGCGGGGGCGGTGGCTTCGATGCCTGGTTCGCGCAGGGCCCCACCAATGCAAGCCTGGCCGCGGTGGCGCTGTATTCGCGCAAGGTCCCCCAGTTCCAGGCATTGCTCGCCGAGGAAGGTGGCGACCTGCCGCGCTTCTACGCCCGCGTGAAGATCCTGGCGGGCATGCCCAAGACCGACCGTGACCGCATTCTTGCCGCGGCCGGCGCCTCTGCCGCTGCGCAGGCGCCGGCGGACGCTGCGCCGCGCCGGCAGAGCCGCAACATGCCGTAACATCTTGTCTAGGCAGCATAAACACGCTATACTTATCGGTTCCTTGCCTCGCCCGCCGCAGACGGGGAGGCCATCCGGCAAGCATTGATCCGTCGAGGATCGTCGTCTTGCCCAACCCATGCCCATAAGGAGCGATCTGCATGCGTCACTACGAAGTGGTATTCATCGTCCATCCCGATCAGAGCGAGCAGGTACCCGCGATGATCGAGCGCTACCGCGCCATGGCCACCGCCCACGGCGGCCGCATCCACCGTCTCGAGGATTGGGGACGGCGGCAGATGGCGTACCCGATCGCCAAGGTTCACAAGGCGCACTACGTCCTGATGAACATCGAATGCGATGCCGCCGCGCTCGCCGAGCTCGAGCACGCGTTCAAGTTCAACGATGCCGTACTGCGCCATCTCATTGTCGCCATGCACGAGGCGGTCGTTACGCCCGTCGCCGATGATGAAGGAAGAAAAGTCGCGTTCGCTGTCGCCAGCCGCTCCGGCGCCGGCCGCCACGCCCACGCCTGCCGCCGAAGCTGCGGCGGTCCAGGCGTAGCGCGAACACGGTGCAGGCGAATCAGGTGATGCTCGACGCGCGCCTCCAGGCGCGGGATGCCTTGCGCTATACGCCGGCCGGTGTGCCGGTGCTCGACTTCGCGCTCGCTCACGAATCGACACAGGTCGAGGCAGGCTCGGAGCGACGCGTGGCGTGCGAACTCGCCGCCGTGGCGCTGGGACCGGTCGCCCGCGAACTCGCCACCGTCGAGCCTGGCGCGCACATCCGCTGCCGCGGGTTCCTGGCCCGGCGCTATCGCACCGGTATCAGCGTCGCCCTGCACGTCAACGCATTCGACCGTACCGAACAGACAGACAACAGCAAAGGAAACTGACATGCCTCGTCCCATGGGAAGAAACGCCAAAGGCAAAGGCAAGGGCAAGGACGGCAAGCGCCGTGAACGGGGAAACAACCTGTTCAAGCGCCGCAAGTTCTGCCGCTTTACAGCCGAGAGGCATCAAGCAAATCGACTACAAGGACATCGACATCCTCAAGGATTTCGTGCAGGAGAACGGCAAGATCATGCCGGCGCGCATCACCGGCACCAAAGCGCGCTACCAGCGCCAGCTCGGCACGGCGATCAAGCGTGCGCGCTTTCTCGCGCTGTTGCCGTACACCGACCTGCACTGACCGGGAGCCGATCATGCAAGTCATACTTCTGGAAAAGCTGCACAACGTCGGCGAGCTGGGCGAGGTGGTCAAGGTCAAGCAGGGCTTCGCGCGCAATTTCCTGATTCCGCAGGGCAAGGCCAAGCGCGCGACTCCGGAAAACCTGAAGCTGCTCGAGGAGAAGCGTGCCGAGCTGGAAAAGGCCGCCGGCGCAAAGCTCGCGCACGCGCAGGAACAAGCGGCCAAGCTCGAAGGGCTGAAGATACAGGTCACGCAGAAGGCCGGTGTCGACGGCCGCCTGTTCGGCTCGGTGACCAACGTCGACATCGTCGAGGCGCTGCAGGGGCTCGGGCACACTGTCGAGAAGGCGATGGTACGCATGCCCGACGGGCCGCTGAAGCATGTCGGCGAGTTCCCGCTCACCATCGTGCTGCATACCGACGTGCCGGCACAAATCACGGTGACGGTGCTCGGCGATACGACGGCCATTCCGGCGGCCTGAGGAAGGCAAATCGCAATTTCGCGCGCGCGAATTTCGAGCGCGCGCAATGCGACGGCGCACACCGTCGAGGCATTACCGGTTCATGACACGGGAGGCGCGCGCCTCCCGTTTTTTTCGCACGCTCTTTTCGCATTCCCTCGCACCGTGAGGCGATGAGCACGATGGCGAGTGCGTCGATTTGCTAGAATGGCCGGGTATTCGCAGGCGTTTCCGGGCATGCCCAACGATCCCCAGCTTCAGGCGCTCAAGGTCCCTCCGCATTCGATGGAAGCGGAGCAGTCGGTGCTGGGCGGGCTGCTGCTGGAGAACGGCGCGGCCGACCGCGTCGCCGACATCGTTGCGCGGCGACGACTTCTATACCGAGGTGCACCGCCTGCTGTACGTCGCGATCATGGACCTGATCGCCGACAACAAGCCCGCCGACGTCGTGACAGTGGGCGAGGCCCTCGGGTCGCTGAAAAAACTCGACTACATCGGCGGCCTGGCCTACCTCGGCTCGCTGGTGGACAATGTGCCCACCGCGGCCAATATCCGTCGCTATGCCGAAATCGTGCGCGAGCGCGCGATCCTGCGCCGGCTCGCGGCCGCCGGGGGCGAGATCGCCGACAGCGCGTTTCAATCCACTGGGACGCAGCGTGCGCGAAATCCTGGATCAGGCCGAAACCAAGGTGCTTCGAGATCGCAGAACAGGGCGCGCGCGGGCAGCAGGGCTTTCAGGAGATGCGGCCGCTGCTGACCCAGGTCGTCGAGCGCATCGAGTTCCTGTACAACCGCGACAATCCTTCGGACGTCACCGGAATCGCCGACCGGATTCACCGACCTCGATCGCATGACCTCCGGGCTTTCAGGAGGGCGATCTCGTCGTGATCGCGGGACGCCCGAGCATGGGCAAGACCGCGCTTGCGCTCAACATCGGCGAGCACATCGCGCTCGGGCTCAAAATGCCGGTGGCGGTATTCAGCATGGAAATGGGCGCCACGCAACTCGCGCATGCGCCTGATCGGCTCGGTGGGTCGACTCGACCAGCAGAAGGTGCGCACCGGGCGTCTCGGCAACGACGACTGGGAGCAACTGACCGCGCGCGCTGGGCAAGCTCAACGACGCGCCGATGCACATCGACGAGACGCCGGCGTTGAACGCGCTCGAGCTGCGCGCGCGCGCGCGCCGCCTTTCGCGCCAATACGGCGGCAAGCTCGGCGCGATCATTGTCGACTACCTGCAGCTCATGGAGGCGACCGGCGAAGGCGAGAACCGCGCGACCGAGATCTCGGAAATCTCGCGCTCGTTAAAGGCGCTGGCCAAGGAGCTCAAGGTGCCGGTGATGGCGCTGTCGCAGCTCAACCGCAGCCTCGAGCAGCGCCCGAACAAGCGTCCGGTGATGTCGGACCTGCGCGAATCGGGCGCGATCGAGCAGGATGCCGACGTGATCCTCTTCATCTACCGCGACGAAGTCTACAACCCGGACACCCAGGACAAAGGCGTTGCCGAAATCATCATCGGCAAGCAGCGCAATGGTCCGATCGGCACGGTGCCGCTGGCCTGGATCGGGGAGTTCACTCGATTCGAGAATCTTGCGCAGCGGGGTGCCTACTGAAGCTGCTACATCGCCCCGTGTTGTCACCGGACCGCGTTCAGACGCCAGTCGGCAAATCGAACGCGGGCGCCGCGACCGCTGGGTCAGCGCACATCGGGGAGCAAACATGACATACCTGTGGCAGACACATCTGGGTAACGACGTGGCGTTCGATCCTGCATACCATCAGAACAAGCGATTCGAGATCACGAGTTTCTTTAACGAGTCACCGGGCACCGTTGTCGATATCGGCTGCGGCGGAGGCATGACCGGCAAGCTGATCAAGGAAAAATTTCCGGGTGCGCGGGTCATCGGAATCGAACTCAACCCGCGCGCGGCGGAGCATGCGCGCCAATGGCTGGACACTGTTATTTGCGGGGATGTCGATACCCTCGATTTGAGCGAGCACATCGGCAGCGCACGAATCGACACTGTCATGCTTCTCGACGTGCTGGAACATATTTACGACCCCTGGCGGGTGCTGGTGCGCGTGCGGAGCTGGCTCGATGAGGATACTCGCGTTCTCGCCAGCGTACCGAACATAAGAAACGTCGCCAACCTCGACGAGCTGGCGGGCGGTCACTGGAATTATGGTCCTAACGGTGTGCTCGATATCACGCATGTCAGATTCTTCACACGCGAATCGTTGGTGGCCATGTTTGAAGAGACGGGATATATCGTGAAGCAAATGATACCGCTCACTCAGCCGAAGTTGCTGGAAAAGCATGTCATCGATCGCCGCCCTGGGCAATTGGTTACACGCAACGTGACGCTTAGATATCGTGACATGGCTGAACTCGAGGATCTCTACGCGCTGCAATACGTGATCGACGCGAAACCCGTCGCCGGACTCGTTTCAGGTGGATAGCTGACGGTGAGCGATCAGGGAATCGCCGCTCCGGTAGGCCGGAACAGTCCGTGCCCTTGCGGCAGCGGCAAGCGGTATAAGGATTGTCATGGCGCGATCAGCGCCCGGTCGGTGGCGCCGGACAACGGCGCCGAGGGGGCGCAGCGTGTCGCGATAGCGCGTTCGAGTTATCGCGCTCCGGGCACGGAGTGGACACACCTGCAGCAGGACGAACAGGATGCGCTGGGTGCGCTTATGGAGGAAGCGCTCGTATTCCAGCAGATGGGACGTATGGCAAAGGCGGCGGCGCAGTATAGAGAAGTGCTGTTGGCCGCTCCTGACACGCATGACGCGTTGCACATGCTCGGCGTCATTGAATATGGATTGCGAAACTTCGACGTCGCGCTCGAACTGATCGTGAAGGCATCGAGCCTGCGACCCACATACGAAGCGATAGAAACCAATCTTGCGCTCGTCCGCGCCTCTCTATTCGGACAAAAGCACTCGTTCAACGAGCAGCTTGCGGAGCGCGCGTTGCCGGCGTTGTGTGAATTGATCAACTCGCGTGCCGGACGAACCAGAAAAAGTTCCGGCGCGCAGGGACTCCATCTGATCGGTCGCGCGCACGCCATTGCGGAGGACGACGCCTGGATCCTGTCGCGATTGGTCGAAGTGCTCGCGCCGCTCAGACCGACGGTTTGGGTCGCCGATGCCGATTCGCCTCTCTCGGAGGCCCCCAAAGGGTGGAATGTGATCGACCATCGCATCGGAAGCTACCCTCGTAGCGGGACGCATGTGTTCGTCGGGATCGATTTCAGGATCGACGAATGGGTCCGCCATGCCAATCCGCACCGGGTCGTCGTTGTCTGCAATCGAGGCTTGCCATCGACTTACATCCGCCAGCTGCGCGCGATGTCGCTCGACGGTTTGAGAGTGATCGAACCGGTTTTCATGTCCCGCTCTCGTTCCGAGCGATTCGGCCAGGGACACCGCACCATCCCTATCCCGAAGCTCGATTTCTGCCAAGCTCCACGCGTAAATTCCACTAATCGCTGGAGTGCTTCACACTCGAAATGCGTGGTTGGTCTCATTGGACAGACGAGCGATCAGGTCGAGGAGCCCGAGGATGCACAGGACCTGGCGCACGTCGCGGCCACGGCCGGGTCTTTGGCTATGTACGACCCAGGACGCTACCGGTTCTTTCTGGGCGCCTCGGCGTCGATCAGCTTTACCGCGCGGTCGGAGCGGACTCTGGAAGAATTCATCGCGTCCGTCGACTGCCTGTATTGGCGGCCCACGCCCTGGTGGGACGAAGGAGTCGGTCGGGAAATTCTCACCGCGATGGAATTTGGAAAGCCGGTCATTTGCCCGCGCGCCTCCTTGCACTCGGACTTCCTCGATCATCGTGTCGACGGCTTGCTCTTCGATACGCAGGAAGAATTGCTGTTGCTGCTGGACGAGTTGCGGGCGTCACCTTCATTGGCACAGGAGATCGCCGATGCCGCGCAGGCGAAGGCGCGACGACTTGTGAGCGAGGCGTCCGAGCTTGCCCGTTATGGAGCGCTGACTGGGGCGCATGTGAATACTCTTGCAGGCGTCTCGAATGCCTATTGATGTCGCCAGCCCAACCCGCGACGGCAAACCCTTGGTGCGTTGCATCGCTTTTTACCTGCCTCAGTTTCATCCTATCCCCGAGAACGACGAATGGTGGGGCACAGGCTTTACGGAATGGACCAATGTCACCGGGGCGACACCCTTGTTCGCCGACCACTACCAACCACACCTGCCGGCGGATATGGGGTTTTATGATCTACGGCTGAGCGAGATCCGTGAGCAGCAGGCGGCACTGGCGCGCCAATACGGCATACACGGCTTCTGTTACTACCACTATTGGTTCGCCGGACGACGATTGTTGGAGCAACCCGCGGAAGCCATGCGCGCATCGGGCCGCCCCGACTATCCGTACTGCTTCTGCTGGGCAAATGAGAACTGGACCCGGAGATGGGATGGTGCTGAACATGACGTTCTCATTTCCCAGGATCCGAACCGCACCGACGACGAGCGCTTCATCACTGACCTATTCCCGCACCTGCGTGATCCACGCTACATACGTGTCGACGGCAAGGCGCTCCTGATCGTCTACCGGGTAGGCTTGCTTCCGAATGCGAAACGGAGCGTGGAAATCTGGCGTGAGACGGCGCGGCGGGAAGGTGTTGGAGATCTCTATATCTGCGCGGCGAAGACTTATGACACGTCTGATCCGAGCTACTACGGAGTTGATGCGATCGTAGAGTTCCCGCCCCATGGCACTCGAATCGGCCAGGTCAACGACCGCTACGACATCCAGAACCCCCATTTCACGGGAGGCATTTACGACTACCGGCAGTTTGTCATCGATCATCTGGCACAGCCGGAGCCCAGCTACGTCCTCCATCGGACGGCCATGCCCGGATGGGACAACACCGCTCGTCGTCGCGAATTGGCCAACTTCTTCGTGAATGTGACGCCGGAGTACTACGAAGTCTGGTTGCGCGAATTGATCGCCAGGACTGTCGAGCGACGACACATCGAAGAACGTCTCGTGTTCATCAATGCATGGAACGAATGGGCCGAGGGGGCGCATCTCGAACCCGATCAGCGCTACGCCCATCAGTTTCTGCTGGCGACGCGTCGCGCGCTGTTCGATGAGCCCATTGGCGGCAAGCCGTTTGCGCGCTTCTCCGGACTCCGGGAGTAGTTGATCGCGTAGCCGTCGACGTTGAAAGCCTGTCACTCGTCGTGTCTGGAGAGTCGCCCTGCGGTCATGCAGAGGCGAATTTCTTCGCGCGCCGCGGCGAGCGTTACAGAATCTCCGCGGCGTGATCCGCCAGACGCGAACGTTCACCGCGCAGCAGCGTGATGTGCCCCGAATGCGACCAGCCCTTGAACCGGTCGACGACGTAGGTGAGCCCCGAGCTGCCCTCAGTCAGGTACGGCGTGTCGATCTGCGCGATGTTCCCCAGGCACACGACCTTGGTTCCCGGACCGGCTCGCGTTATCAGCGTCTTCATCTGCTTGGGTGTGAGGTTCTGCGCTTCGTCGATGATGAGAAACTTGTTGATGAACGTGCGACCGCGCATGAAATTGAGGCTCTTCACCTTGATGCGCGAGCGGATCAGGTCGCGGGTGGCGGCACGGCCCCACTCGCCGGCTTCGTCGTCGGTCTTGTTGAGCACGTCGAGGTTGTCCTCGAGCGCGCCCATCCACGGATTCATCTTCTCCTCCTCAGTGCCGGGCAGGAAGCCGATGTCCTCACCCACCGGCACGGTGACGCGCGTCATGATGATTTCGGTGTAGACCTTGAATTCGAGCGTCAGCATCAGGCCCGCGGCGAGTGTCAGCAGCGTCTTGCCGGTGCCGGCCTGGCCGAGCAGCGTGACGAAGTCGATCTCCGGGGTCATCAGCAGATTCAACGCGAAATTCTGCTCACGGTTGCGCGCGGTGATGCCCCACACATTGTTCTTCTGGTGCGTGTAGTCCTTGAGCGTCTGCAACAACGCGGTGCGGCCGCTGACTTCCTTGACCTTGGCGTACAGCGCCGTCTCGCCGGGGCCCTTCGGCTCCTGGTAGACGAACTCGTTGACCAGCAGGCTTGCGCATAGCGGGCCGGTGACGCGGTAGTAGGTGTGTCCGCCCTGCTGCCACGATTCCATGCCCTTGCCGTGACGGTCCCAGAAATCCGCAGGCAGCTCGCGCATGCCGCTGTAGAGCAGGTCGGTGTCCTCGAGTACCTTGTCGTTTGAATAGTCCTCGGCGGCAAGCCCCAGCGCCCGCGCCTTGATGCGCATGTTGATGTCCTTGGACACCAGGATGACGTTGCGCTTGGCCTGCGCCTGACGCAGGTGCATCACCACTGCGATGATCTGGTTGTCGGCCTTGCCACCGGCCAGCGACGACGGCAGTTCGGTGGTGATCGCCTCGGTCTGCAGGAACAGGCGTCCGGTGGCGGCATTGCCACTGTGCGCCTTCAGCGGAATGCCGTCCGCAATGCCGGCGGGATTGATCGCCGTCGCAGCGGTCACCAGCTCGTCGAGATAACGTGACGCCTGGCGCGCGTTGCGCGCCACTTCGCTGGTGCCTTTCTTGTTGTTGTCGAGTTCCTCGAGCGTGAGGATCGGCAGGAAGATATCGTGCTCTTCGAAGCGGAACAGGCTGGTGGGATCGTGCATCAGCACATTGGTGTCGAGCACGAACAGCTTGGATGCGGATGTCTTGGCGGGTTTGGTGACGTGTAGCGCGGGACGAAGAGTGCGCTCGACCATGGGCCTCCTTGGGGCGTGGGATGGGGTCGACGCCATGCTAGCCAGCCGGCCGGACGAACACAAGAACTTGTGCCGCAGGAAAGCGTCGGACCGCAGGCTTTGTGGTTTAAAGGGCACAGTGGTCCGGAGTCCAGATGCCGGTCGCAGGCGAGCGGCATCCGCCGGAGCCGCCTAAAGGGTCTTGATGAAGTCGAGCACCTGCTGCGCATGCCCGGGCACCTTGACGCCGCGCCACTCCCGGGCGAGCTTGCCTGAGGCATCCACGACGAACGTGCTGCGCTCGATGCCGCGCACCTGTTTGCCGTACATGTTTTTCATTTTCATGACACCGAACTGGGCACATAATTTCTCGTCCGGGTCTGAAATGAGGTCGAAGGGGAACTCCATTTTCGTCTTGAAGCTTTCGTGCGACTTCAGGCTGTCGCGTGAGACGCCGGCGACCACGGCGCCGGCCTTGACGAATTGCTTGTGCAGATCGCGAAACTGCGCGCCTTCCACGGTGCAGCCCGGCGTGTTGTCCCTGGGGTAGAAGTACAGTACGACGGGATGGCCCTTGTGCTCGGAGAGCCTGAAGGTACCGCCGGTGGCGGGTGCGCTGAAATCCGCGACTTTCTTGCGTTCCATGGTTCCGGACCTCCTCGTTAGGTAATGTTACATAAGCCGACCGCGGCTTCCCGCAACCCTGCGGACGTCAGGCCGCACTCGCGAGATCGACGTCGCCGAGAAACTCCGGCCCCTGCACGAACAGCGTCCCACTGCGGCCGGGCACGGTGCCCGAGCCGACTTCGTGTCGCGGCAGCGCCATCGGCTGAAGGGTTTCGTGGAGGCGGCGCATCGATGTGACCTCGTAGCCTTGCGCTTTCCACCCCGTGATCAGACGATCGAGTACCGACGCGAGCAGAAGCCCCTCCAGCTCCGCGTGCAACGTGAAAACGTGTCCGCGGCCGTGTGCCGGCGCTTCCTGCGTCAGCGCGAGCAGCCGCTGCGCGACCGTGTCGGTCGTGATGCCGTCGGTGCCGACCAGCTCGTCGAGCGGTTGGCAATGTCGTCGGCAGCTGCGCGCATCGGATCAACTCCGCGTTCCACACCGGCAGGTGCGGCTCGCTGCCGCGTCCGTCCGAGCAATAGTCGAAGCCCAGCGATTGCGACAGACGCAGTGCATGCACGTTCATTTGCCAGCCCGCGGCGCCATGGACACGCGGCGTTTCCTTGAAGATCTCGGCATAGCGCTCGCATGCGAGCTGCATCTGTCGGCGGGTCCACGCGTCGCCGGCGGAGGGCACGCCGTCCTGCCATTTGGTGTGATCCCAGGAATGGATGCCGATTTCAAAGCCTTCGTCGCGTACATGGCGCATCACATCGCCCGCACGCGTTCCAATGTCGGGACCCGGCAGCAGCGTGCCGTAGAGCAGGGTGCGCACGCCGTAGTGCTGCACGACGGAGGTTCGCTGCACCTTGCCGATGAAGCCGGGGCGGAAAACGCGCCTGATGGCGCGGCCGGTATGATCCGGCCCCAGGCTGAACAGAAAGGTCGCGCCGACGCCGTGACGGCGCAGCATTTCGACGAGGTTGGGCACGCCTTCGCGCGTGCCACGCAGTGTGTCGACGTCGATCTTGAGTGCAAGAATCACGATTGACGGTGCGCTGTCCCGCGGGCCTACTCGACGAGCCGGCGCGCGTCCGCGACGTGGCCGCGATACGCGTCGAATATGCGCTTCAGCGCGTCGGCCATCGTCACCTGCGGATGCCAATCCAGGTCGGCGCAGGTATTCGTGATCTTCGGCACCCGGTGCTGCACGTCCTGGTAGCCCTTGCCGTAGTAGGCGTCCGAGCTGATGTCCAGCAGCTCAACATTTTTCGCGCTGTCGCGGTACTCAGGGTAGGTCAGCGCGAGGTCGATCATCATGCGCGCCAATTCGCGCACCGAATAGTCGTTATCGGGGTGCCCGATGTTGTAGATTTTGCCGCTGGCGATGCCGTCCCGGTTGGCTATTATCTTCATCAGCGCGCCGATTCCGTCATCAATGTAGGTGAATGCGCGCTTTTGCGTGCCGCCGTCGACCAGCCGGATCGGCTCACCGCGGACGATGTGACCCAGAAACTGGGTGATGACGCGCGAGCTGCCTTCCTTGGCCGTGTTGATCGAATCGAGCCCTGCGCCGATCCAGTTGAACGGCCGGAACAGCGTGTAGTCCAGCCCCTCCTGCATGCCGTACGCGTGGATGACCCGGTCCATCAGCTGCTTGGCGCACGCGTAGATCCAGCGCGGCTTGTTGATCGGTCCGAGGACGAGGTCGGAGTTCTCCGCGTCGAACTGGGCGTCCGGCGACATGCCGTATACCTCCGACGTCGACGGAAACACGACGCGCTTTCCGTAACGCACGCAGGCGCGCACGATCGGCAGGTTGGCCTCGAAATCGAGCTCGAATACGCGCAACGGCTCGCGTACATAGGCGGCCGGCGTCGCGATAGCCACCAGCGGCAGCACCGTGTCGCACTTCTTGATGTGGTATTCGATCCACTCGCGATTGATGGTGATGTCGCCTTCGAAAAAATGAAAGCGCTTTTCCGGTAGCAGATCGGCGATGCGATCGGTCTGCATGTCCATGCCGTAGACCTCCCAATCGGTCGTCGCGACGACGTGCTGGGAGAGGTGGTGGCCGATGAATCCGTTGACGCCGAGGATGAGAATTTTTTTCATTAGTCGGGACCGACCATCGGTCGCGCGCCCGGCGCGCTGGGTTCGCGTACGTCGCCGCTCGGTACGAAATGCAGCAGCGCGAGCAGAAAGTAAAGATACAGGGCCAGACGGGGACTGTACAAGGCAACGACGCACGAAACCACTGGTACCAGCGCGAACAGGCCCTGGCGAATCTTGAACCCGTGGATGATCTCCGGCGTCAGCGATGGCGACGACAACGCCGGGTGGCTGCCCAGATAGCTGATGTTCATGTAGAAAAAACCGACTAGCACGAGCAGATTCACGCTGTAGACCAGAAACGGCAGCCACAGGTGAATGTGCGTACCCAGAAGTGCCGTCGAGAACGGCACGGTGGTCACCGCCAGCAGGAATACCAGATTGATCCACAAGAGCGCGCGGTCGGTGCGCTGGACGAAATGAAACTGGTAGTGGTGACTGACCCAGAACATCCCCAGCACCAGGAAGCTGATCAGGTAGATCGTGATCGTGCTTTCCAGCGAGAGGAGGCGTTGGAACAGGTCGTGGCTGCTGTTGTAGAGCTCTCCTTGGGGCAATTTGATGTCGAGGACCAGCAGCGTCATCGCCACCGAGAAAATGCCGTCGGCAAGCGCCTCGATGCGCGCCTTGCCAAAGCCTTCGGGCGCCGGGTTGTTCCAGAAGCTGAATCGCAGCAAGGCCCGTTTCCCCCTTAGTTTCCTCTGAGTTTCGCCTCAGCGGCCGAGCGCCAGCGGCCGCGTTCCGAAACGTTCTGCGAACCACGCCGCATCGACGCGAGCACCGGCGATCTCCAGCTCCTGCACGAGGAGTGTTCCGCCGCCGCCGCATTGCGCCAGGAGGTTCCCATCGCGTACCGCGAGCGCGGTCTCACCGCACGACGAGGGATCTACGACGCGCGTGCGCAGTATGCGGACCGGTTGTGCTGCAAGCAGGGTCCGCGCTCCGGGATAGGGTGGCGCGACGGCGCGAACCAGATTGTGGATCGTCCGTGCATCACGCGACCAGTCGATCGTGCCATCCTCCGGCGTGCGCCCGCCGAAATAGGCGCCCAGGGACAGATCCTGCGGGAGGCGCGGCGCGGTTCCCGCAAGGAGTCCGGGCAGGACGCGATCCAGAGTCATTTCTGCGGCCACCGTCACCTTGTCGAAGACTTCGCGCGCATTGTCGTCAGGCAGGATCGGCACCGCGGTTTGACCGACGATGTCGCCGTTGTCGGGTTTTTCGGTCATGTAGTGGAGCGTGGCGCCGGTCTCGCGCTCGCCGTGGATGATCGCCCAGTTGACCGGCGCACGGCCGCGATATTTAGGCAGCAGCGAGCCGTGCATGTTGAGCGTGCCGCGCTGCGCGATCGTGAGCAGCGGTGCCTTGAGCATCATGCGGTAGTAGAAGGAGAACACGAAGTCGGGCTGGCAGCGCAGGACGCGCTCGACGATCTCGGGCGTATTCGGGTCGACAGGCGTGATCACGGGAATCGGCCTACTGTGCCGCCGTGCGCGCGACGCTGTCGAACCAGATCGTTTCGCTGGGACTGTCCGCGTGCGTCAGCACCAGCGGAACCTCGATGCCATGCGCCAGCAGAACCTTGAGGCAGCGCACGCCGACATTGTGGTAGGCGAAGACGACGGCACGGGTCATCGCGACGCGGGTGGCCCGTCCTCCGGCGGTTCCCTTTCCAGGACCGCTTGGACCATGTAGCGCGGCCGCTGCCGCACCTGCTGGTAGATGCGCCCGACGTATTCGCCGACCAGGCCCAGGCCGAAGAGCAGCATGCCGATCAGGAAAAACGCGAGGATGTCGCGGTCCCACAGCGTCGCGAATCCTTCGCGCCAGCCCGAGAGCAGCAGCCGTTCGACGATCACGACGAGGTAGGTGGCCACCGAGCCGGCGGAACGAGCATCCCGAACATCGAGAACATCTGCAACGGAACCAGCGAGAATCCCGTGATTAGATCGAAGTTCAGCCGTATCAGCTTGTAGGTGGAGTACTTCGACTCGCCGGCAGCGCGCCGGTTCGTGCGCGACCTCGACCTCGGTCGGGTTGAAGGCGTAGCGTGTACGCGAGCGCCGGAATGAAGGTACTGACCTCGCGCGAGGCCACAATCGCCTGCACGATGTCGCGACTGTACGCGCGCAGCATGCACCCCTGGTCGGTCATCGTGATGTGCGTGATGCGTTCGCGCAGCCGGTTCATCGCCTTCGACGCCAACCGCCGCCACCACGAATCCTCGCGGGTCACGCGCACGCCGCCGACGTAGTCGTGGCCGGTGTCCATCGCCGCGAGCAGCTTGACGATTTCCTCCGGCGGATTCTGCAGATCGGCGTCGAGGGTGACGACGCGCTCGCCGCGACAGTGCTCGAAGCCGGCGACGATCGCCATGTGCTGGCCGTAGTTGCTGTTCAGCAGAATCACGCGAGTGACGTCGGGCCGCCGCGCGAATTGCTCTCGCAGCATCGCCGCCGAGCGGTCGCGGCTGCCGTCGTTGACGAAAATTACCTCGAAGGTTCTGCTCCAGCGCGTCAAGCGCGGGGTAGAGGCGCTCGAACAGCGCCTGCAGCCCGGCCTCCTCGTTGTAGACGGGAACGACGACCGATACGCGCGGCGAGGGCCCGTTCATCGCTTCGCCTTCGGCAATGACCTCGGCAACGGCATCGCAGACGCGATCGACGTCGGCCTCGGTCATTCGCGTGTGCAGCGGCAGGGTCACCGTCTCGCGCGGCGATGCGCTCGGCGTTGGGAAACTGGCCCTCGCGGCCACCCGAAGCGCTTGCCCAGCGTGCATAGATGCAGCGCTTCGTACGACACGCCGGTCGCGATTCCGCGCGCTTCCAGCGCGTCGCGTACCTCGCGGCGGTTGAGCGTTATGCGCTCCAGCGGCAGGAGGACGCAGATACATGTTCCAGCTGTAACGCGTCATCATCGTCTGCTCGCGGTGCTGGCGGCAGGACGCACGCCGGATCGGTGCGCGAAACGTTGCGAAGTAGCGATCGACCAGCGCGCCGCCGCGTCGCCGAGGAATTCGGGCAGCCGCTCGAGCTGCGCGCACCCGATGCGTGCGTTGACGTCCGGCAGGTTGAACTTGCCGCCGGGAAAATCGACGTCGCGCGTACGGTCGGCGCAGGTAGCGGATGCCGTGGAAGCGCAGCGCTTCGACGCGCGCGCGCCTCGCCTGCATCGTTGACGACCAGCGCACCGCCTTCGATGCGTGGTGATGTTCTTGTTGGGGTGAAAGCTGAACGTCACCAGGTCACCGAACGCGCCGACGTTGCGTCCACGCCAGCGCGAGCCCAAGCACCAGCGCGGCGTCCTCGATCACGCGCAACGCGTGCCGCGCCGCCAGCGCGTACAGCGCATCCATGTCGACCAGCGCGCCCGGATAATGCGTCGGAATGATCGCGCGCGTCGCTGGCGTGATCGCGCGCCTCGACTTGCGCGAGGTCGATGTTGCGCGTGACCAGGTCACAATCGACGAACACCGGCCTCGCGCCGACTTTCACGATCATGTTGAGCACGGTGAAAAAACTCTGCGCGGAAGTGATCACCTCCGCGCCCGGGCCGACGCCGGCGAGCTGCAGCGCGACCTCGACCGCCGCCGTTGCCGAGCGTCAGCGCGCGCACCGGGCGGCCGCCGCAGAAGTCCGACAGCCGCGTCTCGAATTCGCGCACCCATGGACCGCTGGTGATGTGTCCGGAGCGCAGCACATCGGCGACGCCCGAGATGGTCGATTCGTCGATATCGGGGCCGGCGAACTTGAGCGGCGGTGCGGCGCGCGTGTCCATCGGCATACTAGGATCGTGCGACCAGCCACACGCCGACGACAATGAAGCCGATCCCCAGCCAGCGCGCGAGCGTGACCGATTCGCCGAGCAGGTAGTGCGCAGCGATGGCGTTGATGATGTAACCGAGCGACAGCATCGGATACGCAATCGACACGGGCACGCGCGACAGGCCGACGATCCACACTATCACGCTGATCCCGTAGCAGACGAGGCCACCGATGAAATGCGGCTCGATCGCAATGCGGCCGAATTGGCTCGCCCAATCGTCACGCGTGATCGTGATCACGCCAAGCACGTTGGTGCCGGCCTTGAGCAGCAGCTGCGCGACGGCGTTGAGCACCACGCCCGCGAAAAGCAGCGAGAACGCAGTCCGGTCAGGTTCATCGCTCGCCGCTGTCGCTGCGAAGGGATCTGCGCTCGTCCCGGAGAACGATTGCGGGTCGCTTCGTCAACGCCGGCTGACGATCACGCGCCGCGTGTCGCGACCAAGCTCGCGCATCGGCACGCCTTCGCGGCGCAGTTCGTCGTACTCGTCCGGTTGCATGATGGCATACGCATCCTCGACCCTGTCCCAGATTTCGCGCCACGTCGACACCTTGGCAATGGCCTTGTCGGGTTCACTCGCAATGCCCATCGCAAGTTCGTCGGGATGATCCACCTGGATGACTGTGCGACCGAGATAATACGGCAACGTCTGGTCGTACATGCGTATCGTGTAGAACGGCAGGTCGGGGCGCAGGGACCATGCGCTCGGCCGACATGCGCGCCAGCAACGGTTCGGCCGAGCGTGTTTGCGGCAAAGCTGTCGTACCCCGCGAGCCCGAGCTGCAGGGCGACGAGCGACGAGAACGCGATCGCCAGCACCGCCGCTGTGCGCCTTCCGCGTCGCACCGCCACCATGCCGGCGACGCCGCCGGCGAAAACGATGCCCAGCGCCCAGCGCAGCCAGGGCGCGTACGCGACGAATGGCGTGAACGGCTGGCGGGAGTCCGCAATTCGCGGCACGATCGCGCCGTAGCCGAATAGCATCACTAACCAGACGACGCCAGCGAGCGCGACGATCGGCATTGAGACTCGGAGCAAGACAGAATTGGCGGTGGTCAGAAGCTGCCATCCGACGACCAGCGCCAGCGCGGGAAACATAGGCAAGATGTATGACGGCAACTTGGACCCCGAAAGACTGAAGAACACGAAAATGAATACGGCCCATACCAGAGCGAAGCGCTGCCAGCGGAAGTCGCTGCCGAGGGCGGCTGGTTCGGTCCAGGCGCGTTTCGCGGTCCACGCGAACAGGGGAAGCCACGGCAGAATACCCACGGCAAGCAGCGGCGCGAAAATCCACCACGGCGCCTCGCGACGGGCCTCGTTGGTGAGATAGCGGGCGAAGTGCTCGTGGATGAAAAAGAAATCGAAGAATTCCGGGTTGCGCAAGCTCACGATGACGAACCAGGGCGCCGCGATCGCCAAAAACACGCACGCGCCGGCGACGAGGTGCAGGCGCCTCCACAGCGCCCAGTCGCGTTCGAGCAGCGTGTAGATCACCAGCGCGCCCCCGGGGAGCACGATGCCGATCAGCCCCTTGGACAACACCGCGAACGCAAGCGCGCCCCACGCCGCGAGCATCCAGGCACGCGCCTCGCGCTCGCCGGGGCTGCCTGCCTGCGCGATCAGGAAAGCGCCCATGCCCACGCCCATCCAGAAGCTCAGGCCTGTATCTAGCGTGAGTATGTGCGCGTTGAGTACCCACCACGCGCAGCCGCCGAGCGCCGCGGCGGCATACAGTCCCAGCGTCGCGCCGCCGATGCGCAGGCCGACGTAGCCGATGAACAACACGCCGAGCCAGCCGGCCATCGCCGGCCATAGGCGCGCGGTCCAATTTCGGACTCCGAAGGCATCGAAAGCCGCGGCGCCTATCCAGTATTGCAACGCCGGCTTCTCGAAATACTTGATGCCGTTGAGGCGCGGTGTCACCCAGTCACCGCTTTGCGCCATCTCGCGCGCAATCTCGGCGTAGCGGCCCTCGTCGGGATGCATCAGCCGGCGCGATTCGAGGCTGGAAAACCAGACCAGCGTGAACGCGATCAGCAAGACGAGGGCACTGCGCCGCGTCAGCCGTTTGGTCGAAGCGGGCTGAGCATTCTCGGAGAGGGAGGGCGCGGGATGCATCGCGAGCGCGCGATTCTACCGCGTTTGACTCGCCCCCCAGCGCATTGAGGGCCGCGTGGCCGTGGCGTATCGAGGCCTTGCGTTGCGCTTGCCCAACTTGCCGCCAGCCCGATGATTGGCTACCATGCGGCGATGTCGTTCGCCCGCGCACTCACCATCTGTACTTGCGCATGCTGCAGAATTGCGTGGCGTACGCGCGCGCGGACCTGACGGATACGCTCATCAGCAGGAAGCCGCCGGGATCGCCCCGGCGGCTTTTTTGTTGGAATCGACGATGCCATCCCCGCTGAGACTCTACGACAACTACACGCGAAGCCTTCGAGTGTTCGAGGCGCTGGTCGCAGGCAAAGCCGGCCTGTACACGTGCGGCCCAACGGTCTACGACTATCAGCACATCGGCAATTTCCGCACGTTCCTGTTCGAGGATGTGCTCAAGCGCGTGCTCGAATGGAACGGCTATCGCGTTCGGCACGTGATGAACATCACCGACGTCGGACACCTTACCAGCGATGCCGACACCGGCGAGGACAAGATGGAGGCCGGTTCGCGCCGCACCGGCAAGACCGCGTGGGAGATCGCCGAACTCTACACGCAGGATTTCCTCGCCGGCATGGACGCGCTCAATATCGAGCGCCCCGACGTCCTCAGCCGCGCGACCGATCACATTCGCGAGCAGGTCGAGTTTGTCGCCGACATCGAGAAGAACGGCTTTGCCTATCGTACTTCCGACGGCGTCTATTTCGACACCAGCAGGCAGCCGGACTACGGCTACCTGGCAAGGCTCGACCGCGCCGGGCTCGAGGCTGGAAAGCGTGTCGATATCGGCGAGAAGAGGAGCGCGACCGATTTCGCGCTGTGGAAATTCTCGGCACCGGGCGAAAAGCGGCAGATGGAGTGGCCAAGCCCGTGGGGCACAGGTTTCCCAGGCTGGCACATCGAATGCTCGGCAATGGCGCAGAAGTATCTAGGCGACTACTTCGACATCCATTGCGGCGGCGAGGATCACATTCCGGTGCACCACACCAACGAGATCGCGCAGACCCAGGCGCGGGTGGGTACGCGGCTCGCCAACTTCTGGATGCACGGCTACTTCCTGCTCGCCGACGACGCCAAGATGGCAAAGTCCGCGGGCGGCTTCCTGCGCCTCAAGCTGCTCACCGACCGCGGCTACGATCCGCTGGCGTATCGCTACCTGTGCCTGACGGCGCACTACCGGACGCAGATGAATTTCACCTGGGAGGCACTGGACGCGGCAACGACCGCGCTCGACCGCCTCCGCAGCGGCTTGCACGCGATGGAGGACGGCGGCGTGGCGGACGCCGCCTATCTCGAGCGCTTCGCCGCCGAGATCAACGACGATCTGAACACCGCGCGCGCGCTGGCGTTGGCCTGGGAAGTCCTGCGCGGCGAGCTGCCGCCGAGCGTGAAAAAAGCGACGCTGCTCGATTTCGACCGCGTGTTCGGTCTAGGCCTCGCTGCATGGCGGCCAAAGCAGGAGACGGTTCCCGAGGCGGTCAGTGCAATCGCCGCCGCGCGCGCCGCGGCGCGCGCATCCAGGCAATGGGCCGAGGCCGACCGCCTGCGCAAGCTGCTGCACGAAGCCGGTTGGGAAATGGAGGACCGCGCCGACGGCTACGCCCTGAAACGGCGCTGATCGGCGCACCGACCCGAGCGCGCGGGCGGCGCCAGGCTAGGCCCTAGTAGAGCCGCTGTATGGGACCACTGTAGAGCACGGGACCGGTGGGCAGCCCAGTCGGAGAGCCGCCCCGGGGTTCGAGACTTACCGCGAGCGCTGGCACCTGCGCCAACGCGGTCTCGGCGGGCCCGGCAAGGGCGATCTGGGCAACGCCGGAGGGCGAAATCAGTCCCAATGACCGCGGATTGCCAACTTGCGGCAGCGCCCACAGCTCCAGCGCGCGATCGGGGGCGAGTTCGACCGGGGCGAGGGGCTTGACCCGCAGCTTCCTGCCCGTGCGGTCGACGCTTGCGATCATGACCGGCTTGGCGTCCTGCCCGGCAAGTACCGCGACCAGTGTCTGTTCGGGACGCTCGACCGGGGGGGAAAGGAGGACGATGGCAAGCGCCAGGGCGGTCGCAAATCCGGCCAGCGTCAGCCCGCGCCAGAAGGCCAGATTGCCCCACACTGATACCGGCGCCTCGGCCGGGCTACGGCCGTTCCGAATACGCGCCAGGATCTGCTGCCACACCCGCGCCGGCGGCAGGACTGGCGGCAAGGTCTCGCTGAAGGGCAGCAGCCGTTCTTCCCACCTCGTGACGGTGTCGGCGAGACCGCGATCGCTGGCGAGCAGGCGCGAAAAACGCGCGCGTGCCCGCCCGCGCAGCGTGCCCAGCACGTACTGCGCGGCCAGCGCGTCGGCGCGTTGAGGGTCGAAGTAGTTCATCGCGGCGACGGTATGCGGGTCAGCGCTGCACGCCCGCCGCGTCGAGGCAGGCCTTCAGGCGTTCCAGGCCGCGACGCACCCACGATTTCACGGTTCCCAGCGGCTGCTTGAGGTGCGCCGCCAGCTCGGAGTGCGACAATCCGCGGTAGAAGGCGAGGGCCAGCGCCTGCTTCTGCCCCGCGTCGAGTGCCTCGACACAGGCCTTGACCGCGCGCGCGTCGGCGCCGGAGACGAGCATCTCCAGCGGCGTCGGGGCTTCGTCGCGCAGTGCCGTTCCTTCGTCCTCATCGTCGAGCGTCACCGTTTCCACCTCCCGCCGCCGCAGCTGGTCCAGGCATCGATTTCTCACGATGCTCGTGAGCCAGGTGAACGGCTGGCTCTTCGCTGCAACGTAGGAGCCGGCATGGTTCCAGATGTTGACGAACGACTCCTGTAACACCTCTTCGGCGGCTGCGGATTCTCTCAATATACGCAGCGCCACCGCGTACAGATGCGCCGAAGTCAATCGATAGAGCTCGGCGAAGGCCTTCTGGTCGGCGAGTGCGGTGCGCGCCAGCAGCTCCATGAGCCTCGCGTTGCGCTCGAGTTGCCTGGCCGTATCGATCGCCATGCGTGCAGGACCTTAGGTACGCCCGCGATCCTTGCGCCACAGCACGTCGTTCTCCCCGGCTGCGCGATTGAGAACGCGCGCGGTGATGAACAGCAGGTCCGATAGGCGATTGAGATACTTGCGCACCGGTTCGCTTACCTCGGTGCTCGAACCCAGATGCACCAGCGCACGCTCGGCGCGCCGGCACACGGTGCGAGCGACATGTGCAAGGCTGGCGGCGCGCGTGCCGCCGGGGAGGATGAACTCCCTGAGCGGCGGCAATCCGGCGTTCAAGCGTTCGACGACTTCTTCCAGGCGCATCACGTGCGCTTCGGATACCGCGTGATAGCCGGGGATCGACAATTCGCCTCCGACGTCGAAAAGATCGTGCTGGATTTCGACCAGGCACGCGCCGATGTCGGCGGGCAGCGTTTCGGCGAGCAGCACGCCGACCGTGGAATTGAGCTCGTCAACGGCACCGATGGCTTCGATACGCGCCGAGTCCTTGGCGACCCGCGTGCCGTCGCCCAGCCCCGTGCTGCCGGTATCGCCGGTGCGGGTGACAATCTTGGACAGGCGGTGGCCCATGCTTTTGGGGCAGTCGTCAGATTCGCGGCTGGAGGGTTCCGGCGAGCATAGAGAATTCGCGTTGCAGCGGCAAGTCGGTGCGTTGCCTGCATATACGAGGCCTGGACGCGCGTGGACGCAACGCGGCGGCTACTGGCTCGTTTCAGCATCCCCCGAGTCGACGCGCACCGCGGTGCGTTCGTGTCCCGCCCTGGCCAGTGTCTCGAAAGCTGGATGCCGCCGCGGCGATTGTCTTTCTCGTTGGAATGCGTACCATTTGCTCGCGATCACACAATGACTGCTTTGCCATGACGAAGCGCAACCCGTTCGAGGAGGGCCTTGAGCGCAATGCGGCCAATTTCACGCCGCTGACGCCGATATCGCTGGTCGCGCGCGCCGCGTATGTGTTTCCGCGCCGGCTCGCGGTCGTGCATGGCACGCGCCGCTATACCTGGGCCGAAACCTACGCACGCTCACGCCAGCTCGCCTCGGCATTGGTCCGGCTGGGCATCGGTACCGGAGACACGGTCGCGCTGATGGCGGCGAACACGCCGGAAATGATCGAGGCGCACTTTGGCGTACCGATGAGCGGCGGCGTGCTCAATACTCTCAACACGAGGCTGGACGCCGACGCCATCGCCTTCATGCTCGAGCACGGCGGCGCCCGGGTGCTCATTACGGACACCGAATTTGCGCCGATCGTCGCGCCGGCGCTCGCGAAACTCAAGGTGAAGCCCATCGTGGTCGACATCGACGATGCTCAGGGGCCCGGCGGCGCGCGCGCAGGAGAGGTCGAGTACGAGCGCTTCATCAGTGGCGGCGACCGCGAGTTCGAGTGGAAGCATCCTGATGACGAGTGGAACGCGATTTCGCTTAACTACACGTCGGGCACGACCGGGAATCCCAAAGGCGTGGTCTACCACCATCGCGGAGCGTACCTCAACGCGCTGTCCAATATCATCGACTGGGGCATGCCCAGGCACGCGATCTACCTCTGGACACTGCCCATGTTCCACTGCAACGGGTGGTGTTTCGTTTGGACCGTCGCCGCCATCGCCGGCACCAACGTGTGCCTGCGCCGTGTCGAGGCGAAGGCGATTTTCGATGCCATTCGCGAGCACGAGGTAACGCACTACTGCGGCGCGCCGATCGTGCACGCCATGCTCATCAACGCACCGGCTGAACTGCGCGCGGGAATCACACACAAGGTCAGCGCACTGGTGGCAGCAGCGGCGCCGCCGGCGGCGGTGATCGAAGGCATGGAGCGCATGGGCTTCGACATCACGCACGTCTACGGGCTCACCGAGACCTACGGACCCGCGGCGGTATGCGCCAAGCACGCCGAGTGGAGCGCGCTTGACATCGCCGGACGCACCGAGCGCAACGGCCGCCAAGGCGTGCGTTACACCTGCGAGGAAGGCTTGACGGTCATGGACCCGGAAACCATGCGCGAGGTGCCGTGGGACGGCGATACCATGGGCGAAATCATGTTTCGCGGCAATATCACCATGAAGGGCTACTTGAAGAACCGCGACGCCACTGACGAGGCGTTCAGTGGAGGATGGTTCCACACGGGCGACCTGGCGGTGATGCAGGCCGATGGCTACATCAAGATCAAGGACCGCTCCAAGGACGTGATCATTTCCGGCGGCGAGAACATCAGCTCGCTGGAAGTCGAAGACACCCTGTACCGTCACCCCGCCGTCCTCGCCGCCGCGGTGGTGGCTCAGCCCGATGCGAAGTGGGGTGAGACGCCGTGCGCGTTCATCGAGGTTCGACCCGGGGCCGATGTAACGGAAGCCGAGATCATCGAGCATTGCCGGCAACACCTGGCGCGCTTCAAGGCACCAAAGCGGGTGATCTTCGGAGAACTCCCCAAGACGTCGACCGGCAAGATCCAGAAATTCGTCCTGCGCGAGCGTGCGAGGTCGACGCAGGCAATCGAGTGAACGTGGAAAAACCGACGAGACGATCGTGGCAATCACGGCAATGAACGCACCGCCAGACTCCGCGCTGCAACCGTATGTCCTTTGCCAGACGCAGGACGGCGTGGCGACGCTCACGCTCAATCGAGGGGAGCGCTACAACCCGCTGTCGCAGGCGATGATCGCGGCGCTGCAGATCGAACTCGATCGCATCGCCGCCGATGTATCGATACGCAGCGTCGTGCTCGCCGCGCATGGCAAGGGCTTCTGCGCCGGACACGACCTCAGGGAACTGCGTGCGCACCCGGACCGGGCCTGGCAGCAGCAGCTCTTCGACGCCTGCAGCGCAATGATGATGGCGTTGACGCGCATGCCGCAGCCGGTAATCGCTCGCGTGCACGGGCTCGCCACCGCGGCAGGGTGCCAGCTCGTGTCGATGTGCGACCTGGCCGTTGCCGCCGACGGCGCGCATTTCGCACTTCCGGGCGTGAACGTCGGCGTATTCTGCACGACGCCGGCTGTCGGTGTTGCCCGCAACGTCGCGCGCAAGCGAGTGATGGAGATGCTGCTTACCGGCGAGGCCATCGACGCCCGGACCGCGCTGGCATGGGGCCTTGTCAATCGCGTCGTTCCGCTCACCGAACTCGATGCCGCGATCGCCGTGTTCACGGGCGCCATCGGCGCACACAGCGCACAGGTCGTCGGCAAGGGCAAGCAGGCGTTCTATCGCCAGCTCGATCTGGGGCTCGCCGCGGCCTACGATTTCGCGGGCGAGGAGATGGCGTGCAGGCTGCTCGAGGTCGACGCCCACGAGGGGATCGACGCTTTCATCGAGAAGCGACCGCCCGAGTGGCGGCGATGACACATCTTCGATTGCCAACCGACCAGTCGATCCGCATAATCGCGACCTCGCCGAGATCCGGACATGGCTGACGACATCATTCTCGAAACACGGGCACTGACCAAGGAGTTCAAGGGCTTCGTCGCCGTCAACGGAGTCGATCTCAAAGTCAGGCGCGGAACGATCCACGCGCTGATCGGGCCGAATGGTGCCGGCAAGACAACCTGCTTCAATTTGCTCACGCAGTTCCTCACCCCGACGCGCGGCGAAATTCTCTTTAACGGCAGGCAAATTACCGGTTCGCGACCTGCCGCTATCGCGCGCATGGGGATGATTCGCTCCTTCCAGATCTCGGCGACATTCCCGCATATGACGGTGCTGGAGAACGTACGCATCGCACTTCAGCGCAAGCGCGGGCAATCCTTCGATTTCTGGCACTCCGATCGGGTGCTCGGCGCGCTCGATGCGCGCGCGCACGATCTGCTCGAAGCGGTCGGGTTATCGAAGTACGCGCAGACGCTGGCGGTCGAGCTGCCATACGGTCGCAAGCGCGCGCTGGAAATGGCGACGACGCTCGCGCTCGACCCCGTGGTGATGCTGCTCGACGAGCCGACCGCGGGCATGGGACACGAGGACGTCGAGCGCATCACCGAATTGATCCGGACGATGGCCGCAGATCGTACAGTACTCATGGTCGAGCACAACCTGTCGGTTGTGGCGACGCTGTCCGACCACATTACGGTGCTCGCCCGCGGGCAAGTGCTCGCGCAGGGTGATTACGCGGCGGTGTCGAAGAATCCCGACGTCGTCCAGGCCTACCTCGGGACCGCGCATGCCTGACGCGGGTGCACAGCCCATGCTCGCCGTGCGCGAGTTGAATTCGTGGTACGGCGAATCGCACATCCTGCACGGTGCGTCCTTCGACGTCGCGCGTGGCGAGGTCGTCACGCTGCTCGGGCGCAACGGTGCCGGCAAGACGACGACGCTTAAGTCGATCATGGGCATGGTGACGCAGCGCAAGGGGTCGGTGCGCTTCGACGGTACCGAGACGGTGGGACTGCAATCGAACCAGATCGCCAGGTTGGGAATCGCGATCTGTCCCGAGGAAAGGGGCATCTTCGCCAGCCTCGACGTCGAGGAAAACCTGCTGCTGCCGCCCAAAGTAAGAGAAGGCGGGCTGACGGTGACGCAGATATTCGAGCTGTTCCCCAACCTGAAGGAGCGTCTGCACAGCCAGGGTACCAAGCTGTCCGGCGGCGAGCAGCAGATGCTCGCGATCGGGCGCATCCTGCGTACGGGCGCGCAGCTGTTGATGCTCGACGAGCCGACCGAAGGGCTGGCCCCGGTCATCGTGCAGCAGATCGGGCGGACCATCGGCGCGCTCAAGCAAAAGGGGTTCACCATCCTGCTGGTCGAGCAGAATTTCCGGTTTGCGGCTACCGTCGCCGACCGGCATTACGTCATGGAGCGCGGCCAGATCGTGGACATGATCCCCAACGCCGAGCTCGGGGTGCATATGCAGAAGCTGCACGAGCTTCTCGGTGTTTGATCGAACGGGCGACACGTGCGCTATTTTTCGAACGTTACTTTGGAGGGTGAGGCGATGAAGCGAAACCTGTTGTACGTGCTGCTGGCCGCCGTGATTGGCGTGGGCGCATTACCGGTGCATGCCCAGGTCAGCGGCGACGTGGTGAAGATCGGCGTGCTGACCGACATGACCGGCGTCTACGGCGACCTGGGCGGGGAGGGCTCGGTGGTCGCCGCGCAGATGGCGATCGACGATTTTGGCGGCAAGGTGCTCGGCAAACCGATCCAACTCATCTCGGCCGATCACCAGAACAAGGCTGACCTGGCGGCGAGCAAGGCGCGCGAGTGGTTCGACCGCGAGAACGTCGACATGATCACCGATCTGCTCAACTCGGCGGTGGCGCTTGCCGTTTCGGGCGTCGCCAAGGACAAGAACAAGGTCGCGATGGTCGTCGGTGCGGCAACCTCGGCGCTGACCAACGCCGCCTGCAACGCCAACACGGTGCACTACGCTTACGATACCTTCGCGCTGGCCAACATCGCCGGCAAGGAGATCGTCAAGGGTGGGGGCGACACGTGGTTCTTCATTACTGCGGACTATGCGTTCGGTGCAGCGCTCGAGAAGGACACCTCGGACGTCATCAAGGCCAACGGCGGCAAGGTCCTCGGGTCGGTGAAAGTTCCGCTGTCGACGACCGACTTCTCGTCGTATCTGCTGCAGGCGCAGGCGTCCAAGGCGAAGATCATCGGGCTCGCCAACGCGGGGGGCGATACGGTCAATTCGATCAAGTCGGCGAGCGAGTTCGGGATCTCGGAGAGCGGACAGAGCCTCGCGGCGCTGCTGGTCTTCATCACCGACATACACTCGCTCGGTCTCAAGACGACGCAGGGCCTGCTGGTGACCGAGGGTTGGTACTGGGATCTGAACGATGAAACGCGCAAGTTTGCCGATCGTTTCCTTGCCAAGCACAAGGCGCGGCCGACGATGGACCAAGCGGGCGTGTATTCGTCGGTACTGACTTACCTCAAGGCTGTGCAGGCGGCGGGCACCGACGACGCGCAGCCAGTGATGGCCAAGATGCGGGCATTGCCGATCAACGACGTGTTCGCGAAGAACGGAAAGATCCGCGAAGACGGCCGCATGGTGCATGAAATGTATCTGATGCAGGTGAAGAAGCCGTCCGAATCGAAGCGTCCGTGGGACTACTACAATCTGAAGGCGACGATTCCCGGCGACCAGGCGTTTCAACCGCTGTCGAAGAGCACGTGCGCGCTGGTCAAGAAATGACGCATGCGTCCAAGAGCGGGCAGGATAGTGCCCGCGATTGGAAACGGAAGTGTCATCCCGGCGCAGGCCGGGATCCAAGTTTGGTGACGCAATGACGGTCCGCAAATGGGGCCCCGGCCTTCGCCGGGGCGACGCGGGCGACGGGAGACCATCCGCCTTGAGCAGAAAGACCGCATGACCCAGATCTTCGGCATCCCCGTGCAGGCGCTGCTCGGTCAGGCGATGATCGGGCTCGTCAATGGCTCGTTCTATGCGCTGCTGTCGCTCGGCCTCGCGGTCATTTTCGGGCTGCTCAATATCATCAACTTCGCCCACGGTGCGCTGTACATGACCGGCGCATTCGTAGCGTGGATGCTGCTCAACTACCTTGGTCTCGGCTACTGGTGGGCGCTGCTGCTGTCGCCGATCGTGGTCGGTCTGTTGGGCATGGTGATCGAGAGGACGATGCTGCGGCACCTGTACAAGCTCGACCATCTGTACGGCCTGCTGCTGACCTTCGGCCTCGCGCTGATCCTCGAGGGCAGCTTCGTCAATGCCTACGGAGTCTCGGGATCACCCTATCAAATTCCGCCCGCATTCAGCGGCGCATTCAACCTGGGCTTCATGTTCCTGCCGAAGTATCGGGCCTGGGTCGTTCTGGCATCGGTTGTCGTGTGCTTGGCCACCTGGTTCGTGATCGAGCGCACCAAGCTGGGTTCGTATCTGCGCGCCGGCACCGAGAACCCGGCCCTGACGCAGGCGCTCGGCATCAATGTGCCGCGAATGGTGACCCTGACCTACGGCTTCGGCGTGGCGCTCGCGGGCCTGGCGGGTGTCATGGCTGCTCCGGTCTACCAGGTGCAGCCGCTGATGGGATCGAACCTGATCATCGTGGTCTTCGCCGTGGTGGTCATCGGCGGCATGGGTTCGATCCTGGGCTCGATCGTCACCGGGCTTGCGCTTGGCCTGATCGAGGGAATCACCAAGGTCGTTTATCCCGAAGCCTCGTCGACCGTGGTCTTCGTCATCATGGCAATCGTGCTGCTGCTGCGGCCCGCGGGCCTTTTCGGCAAAGAGAAATAGCCCGTGGCGCTTTCCAGGACGATGATTGGCTACGCGATCCTGCTTGCACTGGCGATCGCCGCACCGTTCGCCATCTACCCGATCTTCCTGATGAAGTGTCTGTGCTTTGCGCTGTTTGCATGTGCGTTCAACCTCCTGATCGGTTTCACGGGACTGCTGTCGTTCGGACATGCCGCGTTCTTCGGCATCGCGGGCTACCTGGGCGGGTACGCGCTCAAGGAATGGGGCGTCACTGCCGAGATCGGGTTGCTGATCGGCATGGCCGGATCCGCACTCCTTGGATTCGTCGTAGGCTCGCTGGCTGTTCGGCGGCAAGGCATCTACTTTGCGATGATCACGCTGGCGCTGTCGCAACTCGTCTACTTCATTTGCGTGCAGGCGCCCTTTACCCACGCCGAAGATGGCCTGCAGGGTGTGCCGCGCAACACGCTTTTCGGCATCCTCGACCTGTCCAACGACCTGGTGATGTACTACGTAGCGTTGGCCATCTGCTGTGCCGCGTTCTGGCTGATCCAGCGAATCATCTATTCGCCATTCGGTCAGGTGCTGAAGTCGATTCGAGAGAACGAACAGCGCGCGCTATCGCTCGGTTACGACGTTGACCGCTACAAGCTGCTGGCGTTTGTGCTTTCAGCCACGCTCGCCGGCCTGGCCGGGGCGTTGAAGGCGCAGGCGCTGGGGCTCGCGACGCTGACGGACGTGCACTGGCACCAGTCCGGCGAGGTCGTATTGATGACGTTGCTGGGCGGCATGGGCACGATTCTGGGCCCGGTGCTGGGCGCATTCACGATCATCGGCCTGCAGAACTACCTGGCGGGATTCGGTTCGTGGGTGACCGTCATCACCGGTGTCATATTTGTTGTCTGCGTGCTGGCGTTCCGCCGCGGCATCGTCGGCGAAATCGCGGCGTGGTGGGCGCGGCGCGCGCGCTAGCGCTCGCCGCGGCTTGCTCGGCCGCGATTCCGGCGACTGCGGCGTACGCGGCGGAGAAGCTCCTCGCGCGCGTTGCTTGCCGCGATGGCGCGCCCAACGGTGCCTACGAACTACGCTCGCAGGACGGCCGCCTTCGTGTCGTGGGCGCATTCGCGCAAGGTCACAAGACCGGGACGTTCATCTTCTGGACCGACAACGGCGCGCGCAGCGCGGTAATCCCCTACGAGCGCGATGCCAGGACCGGTACGGTTGCACTGTGGTACACCGCCGGCGGACGTGAAACCGCGAAAATGCTCGAGGCGCCGTTCAGCGACAACGCCATGAACGGCGTGTTGCGCAGCTTCCATGCCAACGGAGCGCCACGAACGGAGGCCCGTTTCGAGCAGGGCGTGCTCATGGCGGTCGCGGCGTGGGACGCGCGCGGAAAGCCGTTGCCGGAGGCGCAGGCACGGCAGACAGCCGCCCGCGATCTGGAGGCAAGTGCTCGCCTGATCGCCGGGTTCGAGACCCTGATTGAGCGCAATTTGCCACACTGCGAGTGACCGGCGGTCCGATCCAGGGGCCGCGCAGTTGACCTGCCGGCGGGGCCACCCCATTATTGACCCTGGGCGAGGGGTGCGGCCCGCCGGATTCCCGGGCGGCCGGGATGACGTACGACCGAGGGAGACGCACATGCGCGCACTTGTTGTGATGGGGCTTGTGGCGACCGCTGTGCTCGCGGGTTGCCAGGCCAACCCGCCCGCCGACACGCGATTCTCGTCGCCGATTTTCACCGATTCCAGCGATGTCATGGGATACCGGGACGAGGACCGCGCGCCGTACCTCCTGACCTATCCCGACGAGACGATGTTCTTTTTCCCGATCTATTCCCATCCGCGGCGCACGGACCTCAGCCTGCGCGCGATCAGCTGCAGAAAGGCCAGCGACGGCACACTCGTGGTCAGCGCGCGGGTGCAGAACCTCGGGGCCGACATCGTCGTGACAAGGGAACAATTGTGGGGTGATGTGGGCTCGTTCCGAGTCGTCGCGCGGGTAACGTGGATGGGTGGCCTGCAGCAGGACGTCTACGCCAACATGCCGATCGCCATGGCGGTTTCGGGCGTGGTCAACCTCGACCTCGGGAGGACGCACTACTTCGCCAAGGACGTCACGCAGATCGACGTGCTCGTCGACCCCGATCGGATCATTCCGGACCCGGTGCGGCTCAACAATGCGCTGCGCTGGAGCGGCACGATGAACCCGGACGCTCCCAACTGCGACGTCGCGCGTACGTAGCGTCGCTTTCCGCCGGGATCGGCCTGTCTCTAGCCAGGCGCGACGCCCACCCCCGAGTTGGCCCCGACCCCCCAGCGGGGTCATGGCGCATGTCGTCTCCATCGGCGCACCGCGCCTTCGCGCTATAATTCGACGCTTCGCGTTTGCGCCACGACCGTGCGGCGCAATCGAAACCGGACATCCGCGATGAAAGTTCTCGTAGCCGTCAAGCGCGTCGTCGACTTCAACGTCAAGGTTCGCGTCAAGGCGGACGGCTCCGGTGTCGACACCGCGAACGTCAAGATGTCGATGAACCCGTTCGATGAAATCGCCGTCGAGGAAGCGATGCGCCTGAAAGAGAAGGGTGTCGCCACCGAGGTCCTCGCGGTTTCCTGCGGCATCGCAGCGTGTCAGGAAACGCTGCGCACGGCACTCGCTATCGGCGCCGATCGTGCCATCCTGGTCGAAACCGATGTCGAACTGCAGCCGTTGGCGGTAGCAAAGCTGCTCAAGGCGTTGGTCGACAAGGAGCAGCCCCAGCTCGTCCTCCTGGGTAAGCAGGCGATCGACGACGATGCCAACCAGGTCGGTCAGATGCTCGCCGCGTTGCTCGGCTGGCCGCAGGCGACCTTCGCCTCCAAGGTCGATATCGCCGACGGCAAGGCCACCGTCAAGCGCGAAGTCGATGGCGGATTGGAAACGCTGAGCATGCCGCTTCCGCTGGTGATCACGACCGACCTCCGGCTGAACGAGCCGCGCTACGCGACGCTGCCCAACATCATGAAGGCGAAAAAAAAACCGCTCGAAGTGGTCAAGCCCGAAACGCTGGGGGTCGATATCGCGCCGCGCCTGACGACGCTCAAGGTGCTCGAGCCGCCAAGGCGCAAAGGCGGCGGCAAGGTGGCCGACGTCAAGGAGCTGGTATCGAAGCTGCGCAATGAAGCGAAGGTGATTCCATGACGCGGGCGCGACAGGCGTCGCGGAATCATCCCGCGAAAGCGGAGCTCTCCGCTCTGTCGATGCTAACGGAGCGCTAAGCTGCCCATGACCATCCTCGTCATCGCCGAGCACGACGACAACGCACTCAAGGGCTCGACGTTCAACACGCTGTCCGCGGCGCAGAAAATCGGCGGCGATATCCACGTGCTGATCGCCGGGCACAACGCTACCGCTGCCGCGAAGGCTGCAGCACAGATCGACGGCGTCACCAAGGTCCTGCTCGCCGACGCGCCGCAACTCGCGGGAAAGACGGCGGAGAACGTCGCGGCGCTCGCGGTCGGCGTCGCGGATGCCTACACGCACATCCTGCTGCCAGCGACCGGCTTCGGCAAGAACATCGCGCCGCGCATCGCCGCGCTGCTCGACGTCGCACAGGTCTCGGACATCATCGGCATCGAGTCGCCCGACACCTTCGTGCGTCCAATCTACGCCGGCAACGCATTCGCCACCGTGCAGTCGAAGGACGCCAAGAAAGTCATTACCGTCCGCACGACCGCGTTCGACGGCGTTCCCGCAAGCGGCGGCAACGCAGCGGTCGAGTCCGTTGCGGCGAGCGCGGACTTCGGCAAGGTCGAAGTCGTGGGTCAGGAGCTCACCAAATCCGATCGCCCCGAGCTAGCGGGCGCACGCGTGGTCGTCTCCGGAGGTCGCGGCTTGCAGAACGGCGAGAACTTCAAGATGCTCGAAGCGCTTGCCGCCAAGCTCAATGCTGCGCTCGGCGCGTCGCGCGCCGCCGTCGACGCGGGCTACGTGCCCAACGACTACCAGGTCGGGCAGACCGGCAAGATCGTCGCGCCGGATCTCTACATCGCCGTTGGCATTTCGGGCGCGATCCAGCACCTCGCGGGGATGAAGGACAGCAAGGTCATCGTCGCCATCAACAAGGATCCGGAAGCGCCGATTTTCCAGATCGCCGACTATGGATTGGTCGGCGATCTGTTCGAGATCGTTCCCGCACTGACCGCCGAGCTGGGCTGATCGCCGAAGCGCCGCTCCAAGGCAATTCATTCGATACGACGGGCCGATGAGCACTTATCACGCACCGCTGAAGGACATGCTTTTCGTCATGAACGAGCTGGCCGGCCTCGACCAGGTCGGCAAGCTTCCCGGGTATGAAGACGCGACCGCGGACACGGTCACGGCCATTCTCGAGGAGGCTTCGAAATTTGCGACGGAGGTGCTCGAGCCGCTGAATGCGGTCGGCGACCGCGAGGGATCGAAGCTGATCGAAGGTGGGGTTGTCCGCACGCCGACAGGATTCAAGGACGCGTACGCACAGTTCATCGCCAATGGCTGGAACGGTCTTACCAAACGCCCGGAGCACGGTGGGCAGGGCCTTCCCCAGCTCGTCTCCACGGCGGTCGAGGAAATGTGGCATGGCGCCAATCTGTCGTTCGCGCTGTGCCCGCTGCTTACGCAAGGCGCGATCGAGGCGCTGGAGCTGGTCGGCACCGACGAGCAGAAGGCGAAGTACCTTCCGAAAATGGTCGAAGGTACGTGGACCGGCACGATGAACCTGACCGAGCCGCAGGCCGGCTCTGACCTCGCTGCAGTGCGCACGCGCGCGGTGCCGCAACCCGGCGGGAGCTTCAAGCTCTACGGCCAGAAAATCTTCATTACCTACGGCGACCAGGACTACACCGAGAACATCATCCATCTGGTGCTGGCGCGCACGCCGACCGCGCCCGAGGGCGTGAAGGGCATTTCGCTGTTCGTCGTGCCGAAGGTGCTGGTCAACGCCGACGGCAGCCTGGGCGCACGCAACGACGTGCACTGCGTCTCGCTCGAGCACAAGCTCGGGATTCACGCGAGCCCCACGGCGGTGCTGGCGTACGGCGATCACGGCGGCGCTGTCGGCTACCTGGTCGGCGAGGAGAATCGCGGGCTCGAGTACATGTTCATCATGATGAACCTGGCGCGCTACTCGGTCGGCATCGAAGGCGTGGGCATTTCCGAGCGCGCCTACCAGCGTGCGCTGGCGTTTGCCAAGGATCGCGTGCAGGGCCGCGCGCCAGGGCTCGACAAGGCCACGCCGACGGGGACGATCCTGCAGCATCCGGACATTCGCCGCATGCTCATCACCATGAAGGCGCTGACCGAATCGATGCGCGCGGTGGCGTACGTGACCGGCGCCGCGATCGACAATGCAACGCACCATCCCGACGCCGAAGCGCGTAAGAAGCACCAGGCCTTCGTCGACTTCATGATTCCCATCGTCAAGGGATGCAGCACCGAAGTCGCGCAGCAGGTCACGTACCTGGGGGTGCAGGTGCATGGCGGCATGGGCTTCATCGAAGAGACCGGCGCGGCGCAGCACTATCGCGATGCGCGCATTACAACCATCTACGAAGGCACGACTGGGATCCAGGCCAACGACTTGATCGGCCGCAAGACCGCACGCGACGGGGGCATCGGTGCGCGCACCATACTCGCGGACGTAAGCGAGGTCGCTGGGGAGCTTTCGGCGTCGAGCAGCGCCGATCTCAAGGCGACAGGCGCCGCGCTCGCGGCAGCGGCGTCGGCGATGGGCGAGTCCATCGACTGGCTGGTAACGCACTACGGCACGTCGGCACGCGCTGCCTTCGCGGCGGCAGTGCCGTATTTGCAAATGTGGGGCCTGGTGGCCGGTGGGTGGCAACTCGGCCGCGCCGCGCTCGTCGCCGCGCAGCATCTGGACGAAGGCAGCGGCGATGCCGACTTCTATCGCGGCAAGATCTCCACTGCGCGCTTTTTCGCCGATTGCCTGCTGCCGCAGGCTGGCGCGCTCGGTCACGCGATCACGCGCGGCAGCGAGAGCGTGCTGGCGCTGGCTGACGAGCAGTTCTGACCTAGCGCTCGAGCATCGCGCGCTCCAGGGCGGGGTAGATCCGCGGTGTTGCGGCGATGACCACGCCGCCTTCGGCGATCCCCGCGGTGCCGGGATAGCGGTGGGTTCGGCCTCCCGCTTCTTCGACTAGAAGCAATCCGGCGAGTGCATCCCATGGATGCATGTGCGGTTCGAGATAGGCATCGTAGCGGCCCGCCGCGGTGTGCGCGAGCATCAGCGCTCCGGCACCCATGTCCTTTACCGCGACGCCGGCATCGTGCAACCTGCGTTTCAGCCGCAGGTGCGCGTCCAGCGATTGACGTGGGACGTAGCCGGCACACACCATTGCCTCGTCGAGTCGTTCGCACGCCGACACGTGCATGGGCACGTTGTTGCACGAGGCGCCGCCGCCAAGCACAGCGCGAAACAACTCGTCCTGCGAGGGGTCGTGGATGACCCCGATGCTGCGCACGCCGTCGACCAGGAACGCGATCGACGTGCACCAATAGCGTACGCCGTGAACGAAATTGATGGTGCCGTCGATGGGGTCGACCAGCCACGCGTGCCTGCCCAGACCGCCGCCGGCCTCTTCGCCGAGTATAGAGTCCTGCGGAAAGGCCGCGGCGATGCGCGAGCGTATCAGCGCCTCGACCGCATGATCCGCGGCGCTGACGAAATCCTGTGGCCCCTTGGACTCGGTGGCGAAGGCGAGGTCGTGGCGGAAATAGCGCAGCGCCAGCTCGCCTGCCTCGCGTGCCAGCTCAGCTGCGAACGCGGCACGGGTGCCGAGCTCCGTCCGCGTCATGCTGCCGCGATCGCCACCACGCCGTGGCGTGCGAGCGTCACCGACACCGGCGCACCGACGGCGAGCGGCCGCTCGACCGCCATGCTGATCGCGAACAGCTCGCCCAGATCCGTCGCCACGGTGTACTCCATGAGCCCGCCGATGTAGGAGGACTTGCGTACGGTACCGGCGAGCCCGGCGCCGTTGGGTGCTTCCAGTTCGACCGCTTCCGGTCGGATCGCGACGTCGACCGTGCCCGGCGGCAGGCCACGATGCAGCAAACGCACCGTCAGAGGGCCGAGCGCAAGGTCCCCGAACCGCTCGTCGATGTGCTTGAGCGTGCCGCGCACGCGATTGGCATCACCCATGAAGCCGGCGACGAACACGTCGCGCGGCTGCTCGTAGAGTTCGCGCGGCGCGCCTTCCTGCGCGATGGTCGCCTTGTTCATCACGATGATGCGGTCCGATACGGCCATCGCCTCGGCCTGATCGTGCGTGACGTAGACGACGGTCAGCGACAGGCGCTGCTGCAAATCGCGAATCTCCTCACGCATCTGCCGCCGCAGCCGCGCGTCGAGGTTGGACAGGGGCTCGTCGAACAGCAGTACCGAGGGTTCCAGCACCAGCGCGCGCGCGACGGCGACGCGCTGCTGCTGGCCGCCTGAAAGCTCCGAAGGCAGGCGTGCATCGAAGCCGGTCAGTCCCACCGTGGTCAACGCGGATTGTGCCTTGGCGCGCACATCGGCCTTGGGGAGGCCGGCGACAGCGAGTCCGTAGCCGACGTTCTCCAGCACGGTCATGTGCGGGAACAGCGCGTAACTTTGGAACACCATCGACACGTCGCGCTCGGAGGCCGGAATGCGCGTGACGTCGGCGCCGCCGATGTGGATCGTCCCCGACGTGGGCAGCTCGAGTCCGGCAATCATGCGTAGCGTCGTGGTCTTGCCGCAGCCCGAGGGCCCGAGCAATGTGACCAGGCTGCCCGCGGTGATGTCGAAGGAAATGTCCTTCACGGCCGCGACCTCGCCGTAGAGCTTGCTGACGTTGCGGAACTCGATCGATGCGGCCTTCATGGCCATGCACCCGGTGGCGACGACGCGGTCATGCTGCGCTCCCGCCCAATTGCCCCACAGGCGCCGCCGTCACACTGGCGCGGCGGCCAAGTCGGCGCGTGCCGACCACGCGTCCGATGACCCAGATGATGATGAGCATCAGCGCAATAAGCACCGACGAGTACGCGATAGACACGCCGTAGTCTCCGTTCGTGACGCGGTTGATGATGTAGGTCGTCGCCCATTCGTATTCGGCGGAAACGAGGAAGACGATTGCCGAAACGGTCGTCATCGAGCGCACGAAGCTATACACCAGCGCAGCGACCACCGCCGGCTTGAGCAGTGGCAGGAGAATGCGGCGCAACGTCGTGAAGCCGCGCGCGCCGAGCGTGGTCGACGCCTCGTCGAGGCTCTTGTCGATCTGCGCCATCGATGCGATGCCCGCGCGCACGCCGACGGGCATGTTGCGGAAGACGTTGCAGATGATGAGGATGAGAGCGGTACCGGTGATTTCGATCGGCGGCACGTTGAACGCAAGAATGTAGGACACGCCGATCACCGTCCCGGGGATGGCGAAGCTCAGCAGCGTTCCGAACTCGAACGCCGACTGCCCGCGGAACTTGTGCCGCGTGAGCACGTAGGCCGTGAGCAGGCCCAGTACCGCGGTCACCGGCGCCGCGATCGCAGAAAGTTTGATCGTGGTCCAGAAGGAGCTCCACGCGGTGCCGACCCACAGCAGGCCATTCGGCCCGGACTCGATGCCGAAAGCCTTTACGTAGTGGCGCAGCGTCGGTGTGTAGTTGCGGCCCCACTGCTCGACGAAGCCGCCGACGAATGACATTGCGTAGATGACGATGGTCAGGATCATCCACGGGATCGCGACGGCGTAGCACGCCTTGCGCACGCCTTCGGGCAATGCGGTCGGCAGACCGGAATCGCCCTTGCCGGCGAGCGCCGTATAGACCTTGCGTCCCAACACGCGGCGCTGCGCGAAGAACGCCGCCAAAGCGAATCCTAGCAACAGAAGTCCGAGTGCGGCGGCGCGCCCCTGGTCGAGCTGTGCGCCGACCACGGAATAGAAGACCTCCGTCGCCAGCACGCCGAAGTTGCCACCGAGCACGATGGGATTGCCGAAGTCGGAGATCGACTCGATGAAGCCGATCAGGAAGGCGTTGGCGAGTCCCGGTCGCATGAGCGGCAGCGAAACGTCGATAAAGGTGCGCCAGCGGTTCGCGCGCAACGTCTGAGCAGCCTCTTCCATGCTCGGCGACACACCTTCGACGACGCCGACCAGCACGAGGAAGGCGATCGGCGTGAACGACAGCAACTGCGCGAGCACCAGCCCGGGAAGCCCGTAGAACCAGCGCGAGGGCTCGACACCGAACGCCCACTCGAGCGCGTGGTTCACCACGCCCGCGCGTCCGAACAGCAGGATCAGCGCGAGTCCGATGACGAACGGCGGCGTGATGATGGGCAGGATCGACATCGCGCGCAACAATTTCTTGTAGCGGAAGTCGGTGCGTGCGACGACCAGCGCAAAGGCGAGACCGAGCGCGGTGGTTCCGGCCCCGCAGATCAGCGCCAGCAGCAACGTGTTCCACGCTACGCCGCAGCGCGGTCCGCCGCTGAAGCAGCCGAGTCCCCATACCTTCTCCTGCGTAAAGCGCCCGATGAATGAAGGGATCGAGAATGCGCCGGCATCGTCCTGGAACGCGCTCACCAGGATGTTGAGCACCGGGTAGAAGGTGAAGATCGCGGTCGACACCAGAATCGCGACGATACTACCGGCGATGAAGCCGTCGCCCTGGAAATACCCACGCTCGGCCAGCCCCAGCGAGAAAAGCATGGCAAACGACGAGAGCACCATCGCCGCGCCCAGGCCCATTCCGAATTGCCCACCCGCTAGCGGACCCCATGCGTGCGTTAGCGCATCGAAGGCCCAGCCCTGGGCGCCGATGGCGAAGCCTTGCCCGAGCGTATAGATAAATCCCGTTGCTCCGAGCAGCAGCAGCGCCCGCGACCGCACGTCCCGCATGATCCGGGGCCTCAGGGCAATGCCGGAAGCAAGGAGCAACGCACCGGTCGGCGCTAGCCACACGCGTCCGTGCTGCAGCGCCTGCAGGAGCGCCGGTGCGTTGGGCTTGGCGGCGAGATCGCGCAGCCAGCCTGTCGAAAGCAGCGATGCGTCCAGGGCATACCAGGGCGCGCACAGGTAGCCAACCGCGCCTATGGCTAGCCACCACGCGACGGCTTTGCCGGCCGGGCTCATCGCGCGATCGCGTTGATTTCCTTCTCCCAGCGCTCGAGCAAACGTTTGCGTTCGGCGGCCGATCCGTACTTGGCGCTGTCGTAGGCGATCAGCTTGATGTCGGCGAGATTCGGAACCTGCGGTGGCAACTTTACATTCCTGTTGGTCGGGATCGCGTACTCGCCGACCGCGAGACCGATACTCTGCGCCTCGACGGTGAGCGCCCAGTCGAAAAATTTCTTCGCGTTGTCGAGGTTGCGCGCACCCTTGAGGATCGCCATCGAGCCGACTTCGTAGCCGACGCCTTCGCAGGGTAGGATTGCCTTCACCGGAAAGCCGCGCATGACTTCGTTGATTACGCCGTGCAGCACGGTGCTGCCGATGCCGGTTTCACCCCGGGTAACGGCGGTCATCGGTCCGATTCCCGAGCGCGCGTACTGGTTCACGTTGGCGTTCAGCGCCTTCATGTAGCGAAACGCCTCGTCCTCTCCAATGATCTGCACCAGCGAGGCGACCATCATGTACGCCGTCCCCGATGAGTTCGGATTGGAAAGCATGACCTCGCCCTTGTAGACAGGATTGGTCAGATCGCGCCAGCACTTGGGCACCGGCAATTTCCTGCGTTCGAAGACTTCGGTGTTGTACCCGAGCGCGAGGATGCCGCCGTAAACGCCGCCGACGCGATAGCCCGAGACCTCGGCTTCGCGCCGCGCCCAGTCGTGCAGCTGATCAAGATGGGCCGACTTGTAGGTCTCGAGCAGGCCCTCCTCGGCCGCCTGCAGGAACGCGTCACCCGGACCCGCCCACCAGATGTCGCCTTTGGGGTTGTTCGCCTCGGCTTTGATTTGTGCGAACAGCTCACCGGTGGCTTTTTGCGTCACCGTCACCTTGACGCCGGTCGTTTTCTCGAAGCCGTTGGCCATGCCCTGGCACCACGCGGTGTCGGGCGAGCTGCAGTACATCGCAAGCGTGCCCTGAGCCGACGCCCCGTCGACCAACAACAGCGCCGCGAAAGCGAAGAGCAGGTTGCGCACCGCCAGCGTTTTCACGAGAACTATCCCCAAATGTTGCCCCGGCGGTGGCCGGGGCCCACTTATTCCATATCCAGGCAAGCGCCGATCCTGGATCCCGGCCTACGCCGGGATGACACCAAATCGGTCGCCCCGGCGCAGTTGGATCCCGGCGTACGCCGGGACGACGGCAAATCGGTCGTGCCGGCGCAGGTCGGGATCGCGGCAAATCGATCGCCCCGGCGCAGGCCGAGGCCCAAGTTCATCCCCAGCCGTCGATCAATCCTTGATCCTGGCTTTGCGGCATGAGTGTCGGTTTCCAATCGCAGCCACGTTGGTGGCCGCTCTTGGATCAATGCATCACTTGGTCGTGGCGCCTCCGCCGACTTCCTTGTCCCATTTTTCAAGCAGGCGCTTGCGCTCGGCCGACGATCCGTACTTGGCGAAATTGTAGTCGATGAGCTTTATGTCGGCCGGACTGCGGCGACAGTGGCGACACCGGCGTGTTGACGTTCGACGGCAGCTGGAAGGACGACTTCGATTCGTAGCGAGAGCTTCTGCGCAGCGGGCGTCAGCGCCCAGTCGTAGAACTTCTTGGCGTTGTCGAGGTTGCGCGCGCCCTTGATGATCGACATCGAGCCGATCTCGTAGCCCGTGCCCTCGCAAGGCGCGACGCTCTTCACCGGAAAGCCTGCCTGCGCTTCGGTGACCACGTCGTGGATGAACGCGACCGCGACCATGTTCTCGCCACGCGCGGTCGCCTTGATCGGGACCGACGCCCTGTCGCGAATAGTTGCTGATGTTCGTGTTCCAGTCCTTGAGCATCTTGAAGGCCTCGTCCTCGCCGAATACCTGCACCAGCGTGGCGATCGTCGTGTACGCGGTGCCCGATGCATTCGGATTGGCCATCTGCAGGTCGCCCTTGTACTCGGCGCGCCCGAGATCCTTCCAGCAAGCCGGCGCGGGCGCTTTCTTCTTCGCGAGGAGCTCGGTGTTGTAGCCCATGCCCAGCACGCCGAGATAGATGCCGACGGTCTTGAAGCCGGATTGCTCTGCCTGCTTTTTCGCCCACGGCTGCAGCTGATCGAGCAGCGGCGACTTGTAGGCGATGGTCAGATCCTGCTCGGCCGCCTGCAGGTGCGGATCGCCGGTGCCGCCGTACCAGATGTCGATGCTTCGGGATTGGCCTTTTCGGCGGCGACTGTCGCGATACGATTCGCCGGAGCCCTTGAGCGTGAGCGCCGACCTTGATGCCGGTGGCCTTCTCGAACTCCGTCGCAGCCATGTTGCACCACTCGGCGGCCATCGGGCAGATGACGTTGACCTGCTGCTGCGCTGCTGCAGGCGAGCACAACGATGCAGAGCGCGACGGCCGATAAAGTGTTGCGTAGTAGCATGGTATCCTCCGAGGGAGTTCGAGCAGTTTGTAATAATTCTGTAATAATCGACGAAAGCGGCACGCGGCGTCAACCGCGTGCCGCATCGCGACGGAAAACCATCCATCTTGATTCGCTTCGGCATCGACCTGGGAGGGACCAAGACCGAAATCGTCGCACTCGCCGACGATGGAACCGAGCTCATTCGGCGGCGCCAGCGCACGCCGCAGGGAGATTATCAGGCAACGCTGCGTGCGATTGCGATGCTGGTCCACGACGCCGAGAACACGCTGGGTGAACGAGGCAGCGTCGGCATCGGCACGCCGGGTTCGCTGTCGCGGGCTACCGGGTTGCTGCGCGGCTCGAACTCGGTTTGCCTGAACGGCAAGCCGTCGAAATCGGATCTCGAGAGCCTACTTGCGCGCGAAGTGCGCATGACCAACGACGCGAATTGCTTCGCGTTGTCGGAAGCCAGCGACGGCGCCGGCACCGGCGCCGAAGTCGTCTTCGGCGCGATCCTCGGCACGGGCGTGGGTGCCGGCGTGGTCGTGCGCGGCCGCGTGCTGACCGGGCCAAATGCCATCGCAGGCGAGTGGGGCCACAATCCGTTGCCGTGGGCCGACGACGACGAGCGGCCGGGACCGCGCTGTTTTTGCGGCAAATACGCGTGTATCGAAACCTTCGTCTCGGGTCCGGGACTCGAACGCGATCACCGGGCGGTCAACGGCGTGGCCCTCGGTGCCGATGAGATCGCGATGCGCGCCGACGATGGCGACGCCGCCGCGCAAGCCAGCCTCGAGCGCTATGAGCGAAGGCTGGCGAAGGCGCTCGCGCACGTGATCAACCTGCTCGACCCCGACGTCATCGTGCTCGGGGGCGGCATGTCCAACGTAGAGCGCGTCTACGCGGCAGTGCCGCGCCTGTGGGGCGAGTGGGTATTCTCCGACCGTGTCGACACGCGACTGGTGCGTCACCTGCGCGGCGACTCCAGCGGCGTGCGCGGCGCCGCCTGGTTGTGGCCACGCGCTCACATGTTGGGGTAGTTCGGGCCGCCTCCGCCTTCGGGTGGGACCCAGTGGATGTTCTGTCGCGGGTCCTTGATGTCGCAGGTTTTGCAGTGCACGCAGTTTTGCGCGTTGATCTGCAGTCGCTGCGCCTTGCCCCCGGAGGCTTCGTCGGGCACGAATTCGTAGACGCCGGCGGGGCAGTAGCGCTGCTCGGGGCCGTCGTACAGCGCGAGATTGACCGCCACGGGTACGGCCGGGTCGCGCAACTGAAGGTGCGAAGGCTGATCTTCCTCGTGGTTGGTGTTCGAGATGAATACCGACGAGAGCTTGTCGAAGGTCAGCACACCGTCGTATTTCGGATACGTGATCCGCGGCATCTCATCCGCCGGCTTCAGGCTGTCGCTGTCGGGCTTGCCGTGGTGCAATGTCCAGCCGACCAACGCGCCCAGCTTGAGATCGTTGAGCCACATGTGCACGCCGCCGTGCAGCGAGCCGGCGAGCGTCCCCCAGCGCAATCCTGGCTTGACGTTGCGCACCCTGTGCAGGTCGTCGTACACCCAGGATTCACGAAACGCGGCCGGGAACGCGTCGAGCGCATCGTGCTCGCGTTTCTCGCCGAGCGCCGCGAATGCAGCCTCCGCGGCGAGCATTCCCGTTTTCATCGCATTATGCGAACCCTTGATGCGCGGGACGTTGAGAAAGCCCGCGGCATCGCCGATCAGCGCGCCACCGGGAAACACGAGCCTGGGAACGGATTGCAGGCCGCCCTCGCTGATCGCTCGCGCGCCGTAGGAGAGCCGCTTGCCGCCCTCGAAGGTGCCGCGAATCGCCGGGTGAGTTTTGAAGCGCTGGAACTCGTCATAGGGCGAGAGGTGCGGATTTTCGTAGTTGAGGTGCACGACGAAGCCCACGGCGACGAGATTGTCGCCGAAGTGATAGAGGAACGAACCGCCTCCCGTCCTCGCGTCCAGTGGCCAGCCCTGCGAGTGCATCACCAGGCCACGCCGGTGCTTCTCCGCTGCGACCTGCCACAGCTCCTTGATTCCGATCCCGTACTTCTGCGGATCGACGCCTTCGCGCAGACCGAACCTCGCCATCAGCTCCTGGGCGAGCGATCCCCGGCAGCCTTCGGCGATGAGCGTGTATTTGGCATGCAGTTCCATGCCTTGCTGGTAGCCGGGCTTGTGCGTGCCGTCTTTCGCGATGCCGACGTCGCCTGTGGCCACGCCGCGCACCGCACCGGAATCCGTGGTCAGAATTTCGACTGCGGCGAAACCCGGGTAGATCTCCACCCCCAGCGCCTCAGCCTGCTGCGCCAGCCAGCGACATACGTTGCCGAGGCTCACGATGTAGCACCCGTGGTTGCTCATCAATGGCGGCAGCGCCCAGCTCGGAATGCGCCACGACGAGGTCTTGCCGAGCACGAGGAAGCGGTCCTCGGTGACCGGAGTGTCGAGCGGTGCCCCAAGCGCTTTCCAGTCCGGAATGAGCTCGTTCAACGCGCGCGGATCCATCACCGCACCGGACAGAATGTGCGCTCCGACCTCGGAGCCTTTTTCCAGCACGCACACGCTGGTTTCGCGGCCGGCGGCCGCTGCCAGTTGCTTGAGGCGGATAGCCGCCGACAGGCCCGCAGGGCCGCCGCCGACGACGACCACGTCGTATTCCATCGCATCGCGCGTCATGGCGTTTCCTTCGGGATCGAGGAGGCTTGCTCGGGGCGTCGATTATAATCGGATCACCATGAGTGAACCTCTCTGGAGGCCGTCGCCGGCGCGCGTTGCGCGCGCCAACCTGACCGCGTTCAGCGCGCGCATCACGGCACGCCACGGCGTTTCCCTGGACGATTACACGGCGCTGTACGCCTGGTCCGTTGAACATCCCGAGGCGTTCTGGCGCGAAGTGTGGGAGTACGCGGACATCGTCGGCGACCCGGGGACGCAAACGCTGCAGAATGCCGATCTCATGCCCGGCGCGCGCTGGTTCATCGATGCGCGACTCAACTACGCCGAAAATCTGCTGACGCAGCGCGCACGCGACGGCGCCGGCGATGCGCTCGTGTTCTGGGGCGAGGACAAGGTACAGCGGCGCATGTCGCAAGCCGAGCTCTACGCAACGGTGTCGCGGGCGACAAATGCGTTGCGCGCACTCGGCGTTAGACCCGGTGACCGCGTCGCCGCGTACATGCCCAACATGCCGGAGACCATCGTTGCCGTGTTGGCGACGGCCGCTGTCGGTGCGATCTGGTCATCGGCATCGCCCGACTTCGGCGTGCAGGGCGTGCTGGACCGCTTCGGGCAGATCGCGCCGACCGTGCTGTTCACGGTGGACGGCTATTGGTATAACGGCAAGTCGCAGCCGATTCTCGACAAGGTCGCCGAGATCGCCGCGCGCCTGCCGTCGCTGCGCTGCGTTGTCGGCGTCACCTATCTGGGCGATACGTCCGCGAACACCCACGGGTTCTCGAGCGTCCCGCACGGGCAGCGCTGGGAGGACTTCCTCGCGCCTCACCCGGCGGGCCAGATCGCTTTCGAGCGACTGCCCTTCAACCATCCGCTGTTCATCATGTACTCGTCGGGGACGACCGGCGTTCCCAAGTGCATCGTGCACGGTGCCGGCGGAACGCTCTTGCAGCATGTCAAGGAGCATCGTCTGCACAGCGACATCAATGCCGGCGACGTTCTTTTCTATTTCACGACTTGCGGCTGGATGATGTGGAACTGGCTGGTGTCGGGGCTGGCCTCGGGGGCCACGCTGCTGCTGTTCGACGGCTCGCCCTTCGTCGGGGGCGGCAGAATTCTCTGGGATCTGGCCGAGCAGGAGCGCATGACGCACTTCGGCACCTCGGCGAAGTACATCGACGCTCTCAAAAAGGCGGGCCTGGTTCCGCGCCAGGACCGTGCGCTCACCGCGCTGCGCGCGGTACTCTCCACCGGCAGCCCACTGTCGCCGGAGGGCTTCGACTACGTCTATCAGTGCATCAAGGACGACGTGTGCCTTTCGTCGATCTCCGGCGGCACCGACATCGTTTCCTGCTTCGCGCTCGGCTGCCCGACGCGCCCGGTCTGGCGTGGGGAGCTGCAGTGCCGCGGCCTCGGGCTCGCTGTCGACGTCTACGACGCCGACGGCAAACCGCTGCGCGGGCAAAAGGGCGAGCTGGTATGCACGCGGCCTTTCCCGTCAATGCCCATCGGCTTCTGGAACGACGCCGACGGCGCCAAGTATCACGCAGCGTACTTCGAGCGATTTCCGGGAGTGTGGTGCCACGGCGATTTCGTGGAGCTTACCGCACACGACGGCATGATCATCTACGGCCGTTCCGACGCGACGCTCAAACCCGGAGGCGTGCGCATCGGTACGGCAGAGATCTACCGCCAGGTCGAGCAGCTGGACGAAGTCGTCGAGAGCATCGTCATCGGGCAGGACTGGCCGCCAGGCGCCGCCGGCGATGTCCGCGTCGTGCTGTTCGTGCGCCTGCGCGATGGCGTCGCACTCGACGAGCAGCTCATCGACCGCATACGCAGGCACATCCGCGTCAACACCACGCCGCGTCACGTGCCCGCGAAAATCGTTCAGGTCAGCGACATCCCGCGCACCAAGAGCGGCAAGATTGTCGAGCTGGCAGTGCGCAATGTCGTCGCCGGCGAACCGGTGAGGAATATCGAGGCGCTGGCCAACCCGGAGGCACTGGATCAATTCCGCAACCGCCCCGAGCTCAGGACCTGATGGCCGACCCCGGACGTCAACGCCGTGAGCGAAGCACTGCTCGCGTGATGCGGCGATGAACTTTCTTGCGATCATTGCTGCGCTGGCGTTCGAGCAGTGGTGGGGCGTGCGCTGGCGAGGCACGATCGTGCGCTTGTTTCGCCGCTACGCGCGCGCGATCGAGCGTCGCTTCAACGCCGGGGCGGCGCAGCAGGGAGCGATTGCCGCCGCGCTCGTGCTGGTGCCGCCGGTGCTGTTCGCGGGCGCCGCCTACTTCGCCCTGCTGCAGGTCAGTCCGCTGCTTGCGGCGGCGTGGAGCGCGGTGGTGCTGGTCGTGGTCGTTGGCTTCCGCCAGTTCAGCCAGACCTTCACCGCCATCGCCGAGGCGTTGAAAGCGGGCGACGTCATCGCCGCGCGCAAGCGGCTCGTCGCCTGGCGCGGCAGCGACGCCGCGGGCGCGGTCGCCGGAGAGATCCCCAAGCTGGCGATCGAACAGGGCCTTCTCGATGCGTATCGCAACGTGTTCGGCGCGCTGTTCTGGTTTCTTATCGCGCCCGGGCCCGCCGGCGCTTTGCTGTATAGGCTGACGTCGCTGCTCGCAGAGCAGTGGCGCGGCGACGCCGTCACCCCCATTGGTGAACAGCTGGCGCGCTTCGGTCACCCGGTCGCACGCCTGCTGCATTACCTCGACTGGATTCCCGTGCGGCTCACGGCAATGACCTTTGCGGTTGCCGGGGACTTCGAGGATGCCGTGTACTGCTGGCGTACGCAGGCCCGCGCGTGGCCTTCGCTGCACGACGGCATTCTGCTGGCGAGCGGGGCCGGTGCGCTGGGCTGCGCAATCGGTGACACGTTGACGACGCCGACCGGCGAGCCGGAATTCCGCAGCTGAGCTCGGACTGGGCGATATCGCTGACGTCGACGCGATGCCCAGCGCGACCGGCCTGGTCTGGCGCGCGCTTCTGGTCTGGCTGGTCCTCGTGCTGCTGTTGACCGTGGCGAACTGGGCGCCCTAAGGCTCGCTGCGGCGCTTACACCCAGCTCCGGGCGCGACGTTCGCTGGCGGCCACCAACTGGTGCAGCAACGCGACGCGCCACGGCCGGATCTCCCCGCGGGCGACGGCTTCCTGCACGGCGCACCCGGGTTCGGAATCATGACGGCAGTCGCGAAAGCGGCATTGTCCGAGCAGCGGGCGCAACTCGACGAAGGCGTGCGCGATATGCTCGGAATCGAGGTGGGCAAGGCCGAACTCCTGCATGCCGGGCGAATCGACGATCCAGCTCGCGGCGTCGATCGAATACAGCGTCGTGTGCGTGGTCGTGTGGCGTCCGGTATGCAGCGCGGCGGAGATCTCGCCGATCTTCGCCGCAGCGCCGGGCACCACCGCATTGATCAGCGTCGACTTCCCCATGCCCGACTGCCCGATGAGCAAGCTGCGCTGTCCGCCCAGCCAAGGCACGAGCTCGCGTGCCTGGCCGAGCGCGCTGGTGTGCACGACAGCGTAGCCGAGCGCGGCGAAAGGTGCGAGGCGGGGCATCAACGCCTCAAAGCCCGGCAGGTCGCTCTTGTTGGCTACCAGCACGAAGCGGCAGCCATTGCTCTCCGCGGCGATGGTCCAGCGATGCACGAGCTCGTCATCGTATGGCGGGTCGGGCGCGACGATTCCGATCACCTGCGTGAGGTTGGCGGCCACGAGCTTTTCGCGATGTGCATCGGAGCGATAGCACAGCGTCGTGCGCGGCAGGATTTCGACGATGACGCCGTCGCGCTCTTGCGTCGCATCGACAAGGACGCGGTCGCCGCAAGCGATGTTGCGCGAGCGACCGCGCAGCACACAGACCACACTGCGGCCGTCGTCGAGCACAACCGCGTAGTGGCGGCGATGCGTCGAGGTAACGAGCCCCGCGGCCGCGGTCACGGCGCGAGCTGTTCCGTCTTGGCGGCGCAGATGCAGTCGTTGAGCGTAACTCCGCCGGCATCGTGCGTCGACCAGTCGACATCCGCACGACCGTAGTGCACTGACAGGTCGGGATGATGGTCCTGCACGTTGGCCATCCACGCGAGCGCGTTGACGAAGGCAATGGTGCGATAGTAATCGGGAAAGCGATAGGACTTGGATAGCCGCTTGCTGGCGTGCTTCCAGCCGGGGAGCGCCGCGAGCGCACGCTTGAGCTCAGCAGACGGCAACAACGCGGCTCCGGCGCGGCAATTCTCCGCGGCGAGCGAGTCGAGATCCAACGCGGGCTGACGCTTCATTGACGGCCTCCTGGGCCCTGGGGAAAATGATAGTACTGCTCGTTGAGATACGCCGCGATGTGTTCTTCCTCGTCGGGGAAGTACCCCGTCCCGAGCTCGGTATTGCAGTAGCTGATCTGCGCCACGAGCTGGACCGGTGTTCGCACCTTGCGTTCCGCACGCAGTATAGATGCGCGTGGCGTCGCCGTCGAAACGACGCGCGTGACACGCGACGCAGTCGCGTTCGGCCAGCGCCCACCCAGCTTGACATCGCCGTTGCGCCAGGCGTTGCCGGTGCCGTCCGCGAATGCCGGCTGCAGCCACGCCGCGAGTGCGCAGGCGAGCAGCAGGCTGCACGCAGGTCATTGCGCAGACGCTTCCAGGCGCGCGATGCGCACCGCGGCCGGCGGGTGCGAATCGTAGAAGGCCGAGTGCAGCGGATCGGGCGTCAGCGTGTTGGCGTTGTCCTCGTAGAGCTTGACCAGCGCGGCAACCAGCGCCGACGCCGACGCGTTGCGCGCGGCGTATGCATCGGCTTCGAATTCGTGCTTGCGCGAGTAGAGCGCGACGAGCGGCGCGCCGAGGAACGTGAACACGGGTAGCGCGAGCATGAACAGCACCAGCGCGACGCCGTAGCGCGGCGCGGGCCCGGGCACCCCGAGGCCTTGGTAGAACCAGGGCTGGTCGACCAGCCAGCCGAGCAGCGCCAGCAACGCGAGGCTCGCCACTGCGAACCACGCGGTGCGCTTGAGGACATGGCGCAGCTTGAAGTGACCCAGCTCGTGCGCGAGCACCGCTTCGACCTCGTCGACGTGCAGCCGCGAGAGCAGCGTGTCGAAGAACACGATACGCCGCGCCGCACCGAAGCCGGTGAAATAGGCGTTGCCGTGGCTGGATCGACGCGACCCGTCCATGACGAACAGCCCCTTGGCGGCGAATCGGCAGCGTTCGAGCAGGCGTTCGACACGCTCACGCACGCCGGCATCGGTCAGTGGCTGGAAGTAATTGAAGAGCGGCGCGATCAGCGTCGGGTACAGCGCGAGCACGAGCACCTGGAAGCAGACCCACGCCGTCCACGCGTAGAGCCACCACAGCGTGCCCGCGCGCGCCATCAGCCACAGCACCAGTGTCAGCAGCGGTATGCCCAGCGCGGCGCCGATCAGCACGCCCTTGACGAGATCGAGCAGCCAGAGGCGCAAAGTCATGCGATTGAATCCGAAGCGCTGCTCGATCACGAACGTCCGATACCAGGACAGCGGAAGCGCCACGATCCCGCCGATGAGCGCCACGGTGACGACGAGCGTGACGTCGCGGGTCAGCGAAGCCAGCGGCAGATCGGCTGTCCATGCCGCGAGCAGCGCCACGCCACCGCCAAGTGTGAGTGCGAGCAGTACGCCGGCGTCCACCAGCGCGTCGACGATCGACATGCGCGTGCGCGCGGCGGTGTAATCGGCCGCCTTGCGATGCGCTTCCAGCGAGATGCGGCCTGCGAAGTGCGGCGGCACGGTATCGCGATGCGCGGCAACGTGCCGCATCTGGCGCAGCGCGAGCCACATCTGGAGCACAAGCGACACAGCGACGGCCGCGAGGAAAACGAAGGAAAAGGACGTTGCTGAAGTCGACATGCGATGCCATGCACCGGGGCGTATGCGAGAATGCACTTCATTTTACGCCAACTCGAGCTGACCCATGGCGCAGGACCCCAACCACCTGATCTGGATCGACATGGAAATGACCGGTCTCAGGCCGGAGTCCGATCGCATCATCGAGGTGGCGCTGGTCGTGACCGACAGTCAGCTCGTCACCGTCGCCGAGGCGCCGGTGCTGGTCGTGCACCAGGACGACGCCACGCTGGCGGGCATGGACTCGTGGAACAAGGCGACGCACGCACGCTCCGGTCTCATCGACAAGGTGAAGACGTCGCTGCTGGTCGAGGCCGACGTCGAGCAGCGCATGCTGGCATTCCTTCGTGACTACGTGCCGCCGAAGAGTTCGCCGATGTGCGGCAATACGATCTGCCAGGACCGCCGTTTCCTGGCGCGCTGGATGCCATCTCTCGAGGATTATTTTCACTACCGCAACCTCGATGTTTCCACGGTGAAGGAATTGTGCAAGCGCTGGCAGCCCGACCTTGCGAAAGGCTGGGTGAAGCAGGGCAAGCACGAGGCGCTCGCGGACATCTACGAGTCCATCGACGAGCTCAAGTACTACCGCGGCACGTTCATCCACGCATGAAGTTCTGCAGCCACTGCGGCTCGTCCGCCATCGCGCCACGCATTCCTGAAGGCGACACGCTGCCGCGCTACGTGTGCGCGCAGTGCGGAAGCATCCACTACCAGAATCCAAAGATCGTCGTCGGCTGTCTGCCGGTCTGGCAGGAGCACGTGCTGCTGTGCAGGCGCGCCATCGAACCCAGGCATGGGTTGTGGACGTTGCCGGCTGGTTTTCTGGAGAACGGCGAGACGCTAGTCGTCGGTGCTCAGCGCGAGACGGTGGAAGAAGCCCGCGCGAGCGTCGACGTGGGTGAGCTCTACGCCGTGATCAGCCTTCCGCAGATCAACCAGGTCTACGTGATGTTTCTCGCCCGCCTGCTGGCGCTGGATTTCGGCCCCGGGCCGGAAAGCCTCGAAGTCGAGCTATTCGGAGAAAACGACATTCCCTGGGAACAACTCGCGTTTCGAACGATCACGCGTACACTGCGCAACTACTTTCTCGATCGCAAGCTGGGAGCGTTCCCGGTGCACGTGAGCGCGCTGGAGAAGCGCGTGCCGCCGACGCCTGAAGTACTGGCCGCAGCTGCGGCGTGATGCATGGACACGGGCGTACGCAAAGTCGACGAATTGTTCGCGCGCTACGGCGGGTTCCATCGCAATGCCATCAACAAGGCGATCCACTGGGTGTGCGTGCCGTTGATCGTGTGGGCGGTGCTGGGGATGCTCTGGGCGGCCTCGCCGCTGCTCGCCTATGTCGCTGTCGGCGCGTCGATGGCGTTCTACGCATGGCTGTCGATGCCGCTCGCGGTAGGCATGCTCGGCCTGGTGGCGCTGATGATCTACACGCTGACATTGCTCGGTTCGCGTGCGCTGATCGTCAGCTCCGTGGTCTTCGTCGCGGCGTGGATCGGACAGTTCATCGGACACCACATCGAGGGCCGCAAGCCGGCGTTTCTCGAAGACGTGCGCTCGCTGCTGGTCGGCCCAGCGTGGCTGCTCGGCCTCGTCTACCGGCGCCTGGGCATTGCGTACTGACGGATATTTCGGCGGCGACGGGCATTGCGCAAAACACCGCCGCGCTTGAATCTAGACACGCTCGCGCGCAGAATTGCGTGGCGCGCGCGAAGGAGAGGCACGAATGCAGCGGGCGCGAGCCATCGTCGAGTGATGCTCCGCGTTTGCTCGTTCGGTGGGTTTTCGCACGCGGGTTGGCGTCCATTCAAACACCGGGTGGTCGCACGCGTGCAGCGGCGTCGCAGATCTGGGAAAGGACATCGCCAGTGCCGGCTTCCATGATCGCCTACTGCGGCCGCGCCGCGATCCCTGACGATTTCTGGGTGCGCTGGAACGCCGATCCGCTGCTGATTGCCGCGCTCGCCGCGTTGGCGCTGGTCGTCGCTCGCGGACGCTCGTCCGATGCTCGCGCCGGCTGGGGAGCGATCGCGCTGATGTTCGTCGTCTTCGTCTCGCCGCTTTGCGCGCTGTCATCGGCGCTGTTCTCGGCGCGGGTGCTGCACCATGTCATCCTCGTCGCCGCCGTGGCGCCGCTCCTGGCGCTGGCGTTTCCGCAGCGGCGCGCGGGCTTCGCCGCCGCTTGCCGTGCTGGTCGCAGTCCATGCCGTCATCCTGTGGCTCTGGCACGCGCCGGGACCCTATGCCTGGGGGCTGGCCAGCGTGCCGGCCTATTGGCTGATGCAGGTTTCGCTGCTGGGCAGCGCCTGGCTGATGTGGCGGGCGATCCTGGCGCCGCCGACGCAGTCCGGGCCGGCGCTGCTCGCACTCGTTGCGACGATCGGGCAGATGGGCTTGCTCGGCGCGTTGATCGTCTTCGCGCCGCGCCGCTTTATCCGGTGCATCTCGCGAGCACGGCGCCTTGGGGACTAAGCCCGCTCGCCGACCAGCAGCTCGCCGGGCTGCTGATGTGGGTGCCGGCGATGCTGCCCTATCTCGGCGTCGGTCTTTGGCTCGCCTGGTCCAGCCTGCGGCCCGCCGAGCCGGCCCTGTGACGACCTTCCTGAAGTTCGTCCATCTTGGCCGCGATCGCGGTCTGGTCGGGCGGGTTGCTCGCGTTGCCCTTTCTGTTCTGGCAGCGCCGGACGCTCGCGGCGGGACCGGATCTCGACCGACTGCACCGGATAACCCGGTTCGTCTACGTGGAGCTGACCTCGCCCGCCGCCTTCATCGCCATCGGCAGCGGCACGGCGCTGATCTTCCTGCAGGCCACGTTCGCGGAGTGGTTCTCGCTGAAGATGGTGCTGGTCGGCGATCATGGCGATGCTGCATGTCGTCGCCGGCCTGGTCCTGCTGCAGCTTGTTCTCGCCCAGCGGCCGCTTCGGTCAGCTTTCCTACGTGGCGCTGACGAGCGCCTATGTCGTGTTGATCGTCGCGATCGTCTGGGTCGTGCTGGCCAAGCCGCACATCGATGTCGAACCAGTTCGCCACGCATCTGTTCGAGCCCGGCGCACTGGCCCGATGCGGTGCATCAGTCCTTCGGCGAAACCAGAATCCCGACGCCATGATCGAACACGAGCTTGCCTCCGTGCCAGCCGGCGAAGCCCGTCATCACCGAGGCGAGCGCCGAGAGGGCGAGCCCGTGCGGCAGGACCGCTTCGGGATCGATCAGGCGCAGGCCCCAGTTGGCTCCGGCGATCGCGACCAGCGTCATCGCCGCGACGGCATGCGACCAGCTTGCCTCCATGCAGGCGGATGCCGCGCACGAGCAGGAGCTCGGCGGTGCCGACGATGCTGGCGGCCACGCCGGTCCAGAAGGCGACGCCGGCCGACCAGATGCCCGACCCGCAACCAGAACGCATCGCCCGACCACCAGTAGAAGACGTCGACGCCGAGGGTCGCGACCACGAATGCGACCGGGAAATGCACCATCATCACGTGGATCGGGTGCCCGACCAGCGCGACCGCCGAGCCGACATCGAGCCGATTCAGTTCCAGAACGACCTCGCTCTGGGGCTGGGGTCTCGGGATCGCCTTGTTTCGCCATGATCGATCGTCCTCCGCGCGCTGACGCATCATGCCTCAAGTCGGCATCGTAGCGTCTTGCGTGCGACGGTCCAATGCGGATGGATCGCGGCGCTGTGCGGGCTGCAGCGGACCGCTGTCGACGCTCGATCCCTCCGGACCGGCCGCGGCTTCGATCGCCACGCTGTGGTGGGTGATGCTGGCCGGTGCCGTTCGCGCTGTTCGCGCTGGTCATGGTCCTGTTCGCGCTGGTGATCCGGCGCCCGGGCTGGGGCTCGGGCGTGTCGCCCGCGCGCTGGATCGTGCTCGGCGGCCTCGTTCTGCCGGCCGTCGTGCTGCTCCCGCTGATCGCCTATGGCTTGGTCGCCGGCGAGCGGCTGCTGCCGCTGCCGGGACACGCGCCGCCGCGGATCGAGGCCGATGGCCGGCAGTGGGCCTGGACCTTCCGCTATCCCGACCAGCGGCGGGGTGGAGACGAAGAACGTCCTGCACCTGCCCGCGGGCATGCCCGTCGACATCGTGGTCACCAGCCACGACGTCATCCACGCCTTCTGGGTGCCCCGCTTCGCCGGCAAGATCGATGCGGTGCCCGGCCATGTGAATCGCCTGCGCATCCAGGCCGATCGACCGGGCCGCTACGAAGGCCGCTGCAACGAATTCTGCGGCCTCGGTCACCCGGAGATGCGCTTCGTCGTCATCGTCCATCGCCCGGAGGATTTCTCCGCCGCGCTCGCGCAGGCGGCGAAGCACCGGAGGCAAAGCAATGAGCGCATCCGCCGAACAGCCGCGGGGCACGCCGGCGTTGCGGCTGCACCGCCAGCTCACCGCGATCTGGGCCACCGGGCCGGGGCTGCAGCGCCTCGCCGCGGTCAACCATTCCGTCATCGGCGTGCGCATGATGATCACGTCGTTCGTGTTCTTCGCCATCGCCGGCGTGCTCGGCATGCTGACGCGTGTGCAGCTCGCGACGCCCAACGCAGCGTTCATGGACCCGGAGACCTACAACCAGGTCTTCACCATGCACGGGTCGATGATGTTGTTCCTGTTCGCCATCCCGATGGTGGAGAGCTTCGCGGTCTACCTGACCCCGAAGATTCTCGGCACGCGCGATTTCGCCTTTCCCCGGCTGACCGCGTACGGCTACTGGTGCTACCTGTTCGGCAGCACGATCCTGACCGTGTCGTTGATCGCCGGGGTCGCACCCAACGGCGGCTGGTTCATGTACACGCCGCTGAGCTCGAACGTCTATACGCCGGGCATCAACGCCGACGTCTGGCTGCTCGGCGTGACCTTCGTCGAGATCTCGGCGCTGATCGCTGGCCATGGAGATCGTCGTCTCGATCCTGAAGATGCGCGCGCCCGGCATGTCGCTCGACCGCATGCCGATCTTCGGCTGGTACATCCTGGTGACTGCCATGATGATGATCGTGGCCTTTCCGCCGCTGATCCTCGGCTCGATCCTGCTCGAGATCGAGCGCGCCTTCGGCCTGCCGTTCTTCGATCCGACGCGCGGCGGCGATGCGCTGCTCTGGCAGCATCTGTTCTGGCTCTTCGGCCACCCGGACGTCTACATCATCTTCCTGCCGATGGCCGCCGTGCTGTCGACGATCATCCCGGTCTTCGCCAACCGGCCGCTGGTCGGCTACCGCGCGATCGTCGTGGCGATCATCGCGCTCGCCTTCCTGAGCTTCGGCATCTGGGTGCACCACATGTTCACCGTGGGCATCCCGCATCTGGCGCTCGCGTTCTTCTCCGCGGGCTCCGCGATCGTCGCGGTGCCGACGGCGGTCCAGATCTTCGCCTGGCTCGCCACGCTGGCGCACGGCAGGCCGCGCTGGGATGTGCCGATGCTCTATGTGTTCGGCTTCTTCTTCGTCTTCGTGCTGGGCGGCCTGACCGGCGTCATGCTCGCCATCGTCCCCTTCGACTGGCAGGCGCACGACACCTACTTCGTCGTCGCGCACATGCACTACGTCGTGGCGCGGCGCGCTCGCCTTCCCGATGCTGGCGGCGCTCTACTACTGGCTGCCGTTGCTGACCGGACGCACCGCCGTGCACCGGCTGTCGGTGCCCGCCTTCTGGCTGGTCTTCATCGGCTTCAACCTCACCTTCTTCCTGATGCACCTGACCGGCCTGCTCGGCATGCCGCGGCGCATCTACACCTATCAGCGGCGACGAGGGCTGGAACTGGCTCAACCTGCTGTCCTCGGTGGGCGGTTTCATCATGACGATCGGCTTCGGCGCTGGTGGTGATCGACCTCATCGTGCAGCTGCGCTACGGGCGTCGCGTGCGGCGCGATCCGTGGCGGCGCGACGACACTGGAGTGGGCGATGCCGATTCCCGCCGCAGCCCTATGCTTTCGCCTCGATCCCGCATGTCGGAGCCCAGACCGACCGCATCGCCCCCGGCGAGCTCGCGACGTCGCTGGCGCGCGGCGAGGGCTATCTCGGCTTCGCACGCAACGGCTGGCAGGAGACGCTGGGCGTGCACATGACATCCGGCGCGCCCGAGCAGCTGATCGTGCTGCCGCGCCCGACCTACCTGCCGCTCTGCATCGCGCTCGCCACCGCGGCGGCGGTCCTGGCGATGCTGTTCAAGTTCTACGTGCTGTCGCTCGCCCTGGCGCTGGTGACGGCCGGCCTGTTCGTGTTCGGCGGGCAGCGCGCCGGTCTCGCGCGCGACTACGGTCCGTTGCCTGTCGGCCACGGCGTCGAGCGTGCCGCCTCATACCGAGGTCGCCAGCCCGCCCGCCGTGGTTGGCGCTGATCTGCACGCTGGTCGCCGACGGCACGCTGTTCACGTCGCTGCTGTTCGGCACGTTCTATCTCTGGATCGCCGCGCCGAATTGGCCGGCGGCGGTCGACACCCGAGCCGAGCCGCATGCTCGCTCTCGTCGCGGTCGCAGCACTCGCCATTGCCGCGGCGGCAGCGCGCGGATCGCTGCGGGCGATCGCCGGCGGCGGCAGCACGCGCGGCTGGATCGGCCTCGCCGCGCTGGCGCTCCTCGCGCCATTGCCGCGCGTCGTAGGCGCTGATCGCGGGTGTCGCACCGCATCCGCGCGAGCATGCACTCGGCGCGACCGCCGCCGCGCTGCTCGGCTATGTCGCCGTGCACGCCGGCATCGGCCTGCTGTTCCTCGTCAGCAACGTCCTGCGCCTCGGCGCCGGCTTCATCTCGCCCCGGCGGCTGACCGACCTGCGGCTGACGCGGCTGTGGCTCGACTACACGTTGGTCACCGGCGTCATCGCGCTCGGCCTCGTGCTCTCGCTGCCCGCGCTCGTGAGCGATGCTGGGGGCACGAGCATGAGCGCCAGGGCGCGTCCCGGACGCGAATACGGGAGCGCGCAACACCAGGCCGCTCCAGTGACCGGCCGTCCCGTTCCACCACGGCGCCTCTGGTGGCTCGCGGCGGGCTTCGCCGTCTGGTGCAGCGCTCTGGTCGTGCTCTACGCGCATGCACGCCATCGGCTGCGCCTTTGCCTGGTCGACCGGGGCGCTGCGCCTGGGTCTGGCCGTCGTGCTCGTCGCGCACTTGATCGTGCTCGGCTGGATGTGGCGTCAACTCGCGGCGGCCGTCCCGGACCCCGGGCAGGGCGAGGCCGGCAACTTCCTGCAGAGCGTGGTGATTTGGAGCCTGATGGCGGCCCTGGTCGCGACCATCCTCACTTTCGGGCCACCGCTGCTGCTCACCACATGCATCTGATCGGCAAGCAACTGATCTGCAGTCGCCATCGTTTCCTGTGGCATAGGGGTGAATTCCGTGCTGCATAGCGGTCTCATGGGCAGGCTTGCCTGGTCTGCCATCTACCTGCTGTTCATACTCGCCCCGCTGTTCGCACTCCTTACCGGCGCGCTGCCGCCGAGCCGCAATTTCGGAACCGAGTTCGCGGTTGCGCTCGGCTATGCCGGGCTTGCGATGATGGGCCTGCAATTCGGCCTCACGGCGCGCTTCCGGTACGTGACCGACCCGTGGGGCGAGGATGTCATCTACCACTTTCATCGCCGGATCTCGCTCATTGCGGTCGGCCTGGTCGCGGCGCATCCGATCATACTGTTTGCCGCCGGGTCGGAACATCTTGCGATGCCTGAATCCATTCGAGAAGTGCCGTGGGGCGCCTACTTCGCGGTGCTATCGATCGGCTCGCTCATCGTGCTCGTGGTGACAGCGCTATGGCGGGCGAAGCTGAACATCCGCTACGAAACCTGGCACATCACCCATATCGTGCTCGCCGTGACCGCCGTCGCGGCAGGCCTGTTACACATGGTGGGCTGGGCCGTCTACCTCGTTGATCCCCGGAAGCGCGCGTTGTGGATCGGCATGACGATCTTCTGGATCGCGCTGCTGCTCTATGTCCGGATCGTCAAGCCGCTGTTCATGCTGCGCCGACCCTTCCGCGTCGCCGAACTGCGGACCGAACGCGGCGACGCGTGCACATTGGTGATGCGACCGGAGGGCCACGGTGGCTTCCGCTTCAGACCCGGACAGTTCGGGTGGCTCACGCTGTGGGACAGTCCGTTCAAGATCACCGGTCATCCGTTCTCGTTCTCGTCGAGCGCCGAGGCCAAGGACGGCCGCGTCGAGATGACAATCAGGAACTTGGGCGATTTCACCAGCGCGATTCCCAAGGTACCGGTCGGTCAGCGTGTCTACCTCGACGGACCCTACGGCGCGTTCACCATCGGCAACCCTGCGGACATGCACGTGCTCGTCGCAGGCGGAGTCGGGATCACGCCGATGATGAGCATGATTCGCACGCTTGCCGACCGTGGCGACAAGCGGCCGATCATTCTGCTCTACGGCGGCAAGGATTGGGACTCGCTCATCTTCCGCGAGGAGCTGGACGCCATCAAGGCACGGCTCAACCTCAGCGTGGTGTACGTGCTCGCGAAGGCGCCCGAGGGCTGGACCGGGGAAATCGGTTTCATCGGTGCCGAAGTTCTCAAACGGCACCTGCCTCCGCCGTACGCGGAGCACGAATATTTCATCTGCGGTCCCGACGTAATGATGGACGCGATCGAGAAGGCACTGGGCGATCTCGGCGTGCCGCTGTCGAAGTATCACTCCGAGCGCTACAGCTTCGTCTGAAAGGAGATCTCGATGCGCCGCCTGTTCGCCAACCGCCTGGCACTTGCGACCGCGGTGATCGTCATCGCGATGGCTGCACTGTTCGCGTGGGCTCGCGTCGCCGGCTAGAGCTGCTCGCGTCAACTCACAACGCGGACGCCCGCAGCGCCGAGCGCCCGGTGCAATTGGTCGATGTGCGGGCGGCCGGTCGTCTCGACCACGCACACTACCCGCACTTCGGACAGGTCGGGTCCCGAGAATGCGCGATCGTGCACGATTTCCTTGATGCTGGCGCCAGTCGACGCGATTACGTCGGCCAGCCGTGCAAGTCCGCCCGGCCGGTCGGTGATCGACACGGTGAAGCGCGCGAGGCGCCCGTCGGCGACCAGCCCCACCTCGATTACGCGGTCGAGCATGGTGAGATCGATGTTGCCTCCGCAGAGAACGAGCACGACGCGCCGTCCCTTGAGCTCGTCGAGCTTGCCGGCGAGAAACGCCGCCAGCGGCGTCGCGCCGGCACCTTCAACCACGCTTTTCTCGAGCTCGATCAGGCGCAGGATGGCGAGCGCGATCGACGCCTCGTCGACCGTCATCACGTCGTCGACGACGCCTTGCAGCGCGGCGAAGGACAGGGCGCCGACGCGCGTCACCGCGAGCCCGTCGGCGAGCGTAGGCCTTAGCGCGACGTCGACCGGTGCCTGCGCCGCCATCGCGGCGACCAGGCAAGGCGCATTCGCCGCCTCGACGCCGACGACGCGGATGCCGGGGCGCAGCGACTTTACGGCGGTGCCGATGCCTGCGATCAATCCCCCGCCGCCGACCGGAACGACGATCGCCTCGGCGTCGGGTGCCTGCTCAAGGATTTCCAGCGCCATCGTGCCTTGCCCCGCCATCACCTGCGTGTTGTCGTAGGGGTGCAGGAAGGTCAGTCCCTCGCGCGCGGCGATGCGTTCGGCCTCGATCCGCGCTTCATTGATATCGTTGCCATGGAGCACGACCGTGGCGCCGAGTGCGCGGCAATTGCTCACTTTGATCAGCGCCGCGAAACGGGGCATGACTACGGTCACGCCGATGCCGAGCAGGCTGCCATGGTAGGCAACGCCGAGCGCGTGGTTGCCCGCCGACGCCGCGATCACGCCACGCTGGCGCTGCTCAGGTGTCAGCAGCGCCAGCGCGTTTCGAGCACCGCGCTCCTTGAAACTGCCGGTGCGCTGCAGGTAGTCCAGCTTGCAGTAGATGTGCGCGCCGGTGAGCTGCGACAGCGGGATCGATTCCACGCACGGGGACATGTAGATGCCGCCGGCGATACGCTTACGCGCGGCCTCGATGTCGGCGAGCGTCAGCACGGGCGCGCCGCTCATCGCGTGTCGCTGTGCAGCCAGCGGCCGACGATGCGCTCCATGCCGACGCCACGCGGCACAAACCCGCACGCGGCATAGAACGCCTGCGCGTCGTCGGTGAACAGGTATACGTGCTGGCCGCCGAGGCTGGCGCATAGCAGGTCGAGCATGCGCCGCCCTATGCCCCGGCGCCGATGCGCCGAATCGGTCCACATGTCGATGATATAGGCGTTGCATACGCCGTCGGAGAGCACGCGACCGGTTCCGACGATATGCCTGCCGTCGCGTGCAAACACGCAACGGAAGCTGCCGCGGAAGGATTGCTCCATCTGCGCCGGCGTACGCCCGTTGTCGAAGCGATCCGCGGCCAGATCGGTCTTGAGCACGACCCAGTCGACGTCTTCGCACGACGTGGAAAATGTGATCGCCATCGCAAGCTTCGGGAGCGTTGGAGCGCCGTCAGAACGGCAGCTCCCGTCCAGGCATCGTCTCGCCGAGCACGCGGCGGAATTCGCCCTGGATACGCGCGAGCGCGCGTGGATCGTCGGCTTCGAAGCGAAGCACGATCACTGGCGTCGTGTTCGATGCGCGAGCGAGGCCGAAGCCGTCGGCGTACTCGACGCGCAGGCCGTCGATGCGGACGATGTTACGGGCGCCCGGAAAGCACGCCTTGGCGGCGAGCGCTCCGATCAACGCGTGCGGCGATGCATCGGCGCAAGCGATGTTGAGTTCGGGCGTTGAGATGCTGTCGGGCAGCGCGGTGAGCACACTCGACGCATCGGCATGACGCGAAACGATTTCGAGCAGGCGCGCGGCGGCGTACAGGCCATCGTCGAAGCCATACCAGCGTTCCTTGAAGAAGGTGTGTCCGCTCATCTCGCCGGCGAGTAGCGCACCGGTTTCCTTCATCTTGGACTTGATCAGCGAGTGCCCCGTTTTCCACATCAACGGTGTCCCGCCGTGCCGCTCGATCCACGGCTGCAGGTTGCGCGTCGACTTCACATCGTAGATGACGATGGCACCGGGGTTGCGCGAGAGGACGTCGGCCGCGAACAGCATCAGCTGCCTGTCGGGGTAGACGATGGTGCCGCTCTTCGTCACGACGCCGAGGCGATCGCCGTCGCCGTCGAAGGCGATACCCAGCTCATTGTCGCCGGTGGCGAGGCAGGTGATGAGGTCCTTCAGGTTCTTCGGCTGCGACGGGTCAGGGTGATGGTTGGGAAAGCGGCCGTCGACCTCGCAGTAGAGCTCCGTCACCGTGCAGCCGAGGCGACGGAACAGCGCGGGTGCGTAGGCGCCGGCGATCCCGTTGCCGCAGTCGACGGCGATCTTCATCGGCCGCGCGAGGCGAACGTCGGCCACGATGCGCTCGATGTACGGCGACCCGATATCAGCCGTGCGCATCGTTCCCGCGCCCTGGCGCAGCGCCCCCGCCTCGATGTCTGAGCGCAGCGCCTGGATTTCATCGCCCGCGAGCGTCGATCCGGCGATCACCATCTTGAGCCCGTTGTAGTCGGGCGGATTGTGACTGCCGGTGACCGCCACGCTGCATTGCGTGTCCAGATGATGCGCGGCGAAGTAGGTCATCGGTGTGGTTACCGGGCCGACATCGACGACATTGGCGCCGCTGGCGCGAATGCCGGCGGCGAGGGCCTGCGAGAGCTCGGGTCCGGACAGGCGCCCATCGCGGCCGACGACCAGCGTGTCGCGCCCACGCTCGAGCGCCAATGTTCCCAGAGCCTGTCCGATCATCTGCACGATCGGCGCCGTCAGGGTCTTGCCGACGATGCCGCGGATGTCGTAGGCCTTGAAAATGTCGGGGGGAAGAGGCATCGCGTGAAAGAGGACGTGCACCGCCGCTAGGCGCTTGCGCCGCAACTGTCGAAGAATGATACCAGCCGGTCCGGAAGCCACTCCAGGTTGCCGGGAAAGGGCGGCTGGAGGAATCCTGCGTGACCGCCGTGCTCGGGCTGTTCGAGCGTCACGCTGTTGCCGACGTCTGCGTCCCGCGGCAGCGACGCCGCTGGAATGAACGGATCGTTTTTTGCGTTGAGCACCAGCGTTGGCACGGCGATACCGCGCAGCCACGGTTTGCTGCTGGCGCGCGCCCAGTAGTCGTCGGTGCTCGCGAAGCCGTGCAAAGGCGCAGTGACTGCGGCATCGAAAGCGTGCATGGTGTCGACGCGGCGTATCGCCGCGGGATCGAGCATGCCGGGAAAGCGCTGCGCCATCGCCAGCGCCTTGGGCACCAGCGTGCGCTGGAAGACCTTCGAATAGAGGCGGCTGAAGCCGAGCTCGATGGCGATGCCGGCCGCGGTCAGGTCGAGCGGTGTCGAGATTGCCGCCGCCGCCGTTACGTAGCGCAATGCGCGCGCGTGCTCGCGCCCAAGCCAGTTGAGCAGCGCGCTGCCGCCCAGCGACACGCCGATGGCGCATATCGGAGCGTCACCGACGATCGCGCGCACTTTCGCTAGCATCCAGCCGACTTCGGCGAAATCGCCCGAGTGATACGCTCGCGGCAGTCGATTCGGTTCGCCGCTGCAGCCGCGAAAGTGCGGCACGACGCCGCGCCAACCTGCGCTGCGTAGGCTGCGCATGATCGCGGAGGCGTAATGCGCCGCGCCGCTGCTTTCCAGTCCGTGGAACAGCACGGCCAACGGCGCGCGGAGGCCGCCGCCGCCTTCGAGCCAGTCGAAGTCGACGAAGTCTCCGTCGGGGGTCTCGATTCGCTGGCGCCGGAATCGATTGCGCGCCCTGGGCACGAACACCGGATAGATGGTTTGCAGGTGGCCGCCCGGCAGCCATGGCGGCGCGCGATAGCTGCCTTGCGTCAGCGTCATCGTTCCAGCGCGCGTTCCAGTCGATCGACGATCGTGCGCAGCACCTTGATGCGCGTGTAGAGCTTGTCTTCGGCCTCGACCACCGTCCACTGTGCGATTTCAGTGCTCGTCCGGTCCACCATGTCGCAAACGGCAATCTCGTAGTCGTTCCAGTGCTTGCGGTTGCGCCAGTCCTCCGGCGTGATCTTGAAGCGCTTGAAAGGCGTCTTTTGCCGCGCGCGGAAACGGCGAAGCTGCTCCGCCTTGCTGATCTGCAGCCAGAACTTGACGAGGATCGCGCCCGCAGCGACAAGCTGGTCCTCGAACTCGTTGATTTCGCTGTAGGCGCGCATCCAGTCGTGCGGCAGGCAAAGCCCCTCGACGCGCTCGACGAGCACGCGTCCGTACCACGAGCGATCGAAAATCGTGATACCGCCGAGCGGAGGTATCTGTCGCCAGAAGCGCCATAGGTACGGATGTGACATTTCCTCGTCGGTGGGCGCGGCGATCGGAACGGTCACGTACTGCCGTGCATCGACGGCGCCGGTAACACGCCGGATCGCGCCGCCCTTGCCCGCGGCGTCGACTCCTTCGAACACCAGCACGAGCGAATGCCGGGAAAAGCGCTTGTGTCGGGTCAGTTTGGCGAGCCTGCCCTGATATTTCTCGAGATCGTCGGCGTAGGTCTTGGACGCGAGTTTCAGCTTGAGATCGAGGTCGCGAAGCAGCTTGACGTTGTCGATCACCGCGGGCGCGGTCGGGGTCGGCGTGCGCCGCGGTCGCGGGCGTGCCGCAATCGCGCCTTGCATCGCGGCGAGCAGAATCTTGCCGACCGTCAGGTTGCGATAGCGTTCGTCGGCACCTTCGACCACATGCCACGGGGCCTCGCCGGTCGAAGTCTCCCGCAACAGGTATTCCCACACACGGTGCGACTTGTTGTAGGCGCGGAAGGCCCACCAGTCGTCTTTGGTGACGCGCCAGCTCGTGCGCGGATCGCTGTCGAGCTCCTCGAGGCGCCGCCGCTGCTCGTCCTTGGACAGATGGATCCAGAACTTGAGCGGGACGACGCCTTCATCGCTGAGCATCTGCTCGACGTGGTTGATCGTCTGTAGGTACGCAGCGAAGCGCGCCGGGCGCAGCCTGCCGAGTGCATGCGCATCGAGCAGTTCGTTGTACCAGGCGTTCATGAATATGCCGACCCGGCCGCGCGGCGGTAACGCGCGCCAGTAACGCGACATCACCGGCCGTGCGAGCTCATCCTGGGTGCGCTCGCCGAACGTGACGACGCGGATATGCCGCGGATCCATCCACTCGGTGAGCTTGTTGGCGGTCTCGCCGCGGCCGCCGGATTCGACCCCGGAGACGATCATCAGTACCGTCCCGGCGTTCGCCTGAAACAGGTCGTACTGCGCGTTGAGCAGTGCCTCGCGCAGCGTCCTCTCCTCACGGGCATAGGTCGCTTTCGCGATTCGGTGTCCGATTTCGGCAGATTCGAGCATCGCTAGTCCTTACACTCTTCAGTTCCAGAACGGTTTGTGCCGCCTGAAATTCCGCCAGACCTTGGGAAGGCGTGCTAGCTCGCGGGCGCATTGTGCGGCGCCCCAGCCGCGCGCGATGCCCGTGCTGTGCGCGAGGACTGGCGTCGCGTTGTGCGCAGGCGCGAGCTCGTCGAGCAGGCCCTCGCAAGTCGCGGCATCGTTGAGCTTGCCCAGCGAGTCCTGCAGGCGCGAAAGCGCGTCGACGTAGCTCGACGGGCGCGCGCCACGGAACAGCGGCGCGAAGAACTCGGCCGCGTAACGCAGCTTCTTCGCGGCGATGCGCGCGCGATGCCGCTGGGCCGCGGGCAGCGAGCGGAGGTGCTTGCCGCGCTTGCGCAGGCGTCGATCTCGCTGCTCGAGGGTAGCCCGCGCGAGCGCGCGCGCGGACGAGGGCGCTTGGAGCGGCCCGGTCAGCGCGGCGATGTCGGCGAGAACAGCGCCGGCGGCGAGCAGCAAGCGCGTCGCGCGCGACGAACGCACGGCAGACCGAAGCATCTCGTAGCGCGAGCGGCGCATCCGCGTCGCACGCGCTTTGAGCCTGCCGAAGTCGCGACGCAATCCCGGATCGGCCAGATGCCCCGAAATCTCCCCAAGCGTCTGCTCAGCCAGCACGTCGCAGTCGCGCGCGCTGCCGGCTACGCCGGAGATCCATTTGCACTCGGCGTCCAGCTCACCAACCGACGGCGGCGCCTGACCGGCGTCGACCAACCTGAGCAGCGACCGCAAGCGGCGCACGCCCACGCGCAGTTGATGCACGAACTCGCCGTCTGCGCCTTCCGCAAGCCCTTCGATGTTGCCTCCGATCTGTCGCAGGCAATCGGCGCCGACCGCAGCCATTGCTTGCGCCGCACTGGCATCGGCTGCGAGCTCGACGCGCTTCGCACGCACCGGCGACATCGCCTCGCCCGTCACGAGCGTGTACCCGCGCTCCGCCTTGCTCCGATGTGCGACGCGGACCGGGAGATCGATCGCGAGCGCCTGAGCAAGCTCGCAGATGCGCCGCACGTCTCCGCTGACGAGCTCGATTTCGATCTCGGCAATCGGCGCGCGTCGGCTGCGGCCGGTCAGGGTACCGACGTCAAGGCAGAGTGTCGCGCGCGTTTCGTCCGCGAAACGCAGAGGCTGGGACGTGCGGCGCACTGTAGTGGTGAATTGCGGGCGCAATTGCAATCCGGGCTTGGCAAGCAGCTTTTTCCATGGTGTGGCCACGAGTGCCGCGTGGTTCAATTGCGGTCGCGCCAGCGGCCACTCGAATTCCGCGCGCTGATGCACGCCGGCGACAGCGCCGCCGGCTCCCTTCGCAGTCTGCACCCAGCGTCGGCCGCTGCGGCGAATGCGCAGCGCGACGCCCGCAGCGCGAAGCTCCCAGGATGGCGTGTCGTAGTATCGGCTGATCAGCGTCTCGGCACGCGGCGGCCCATCGCGCAGCGGCACCAGCGCGGGATGAGCAAGCACGCGCGAGAGTGTAGCGAGGTCGGTGCAAAGCTTGAGCTCGACCTCCAGCGGCGCTGTCGCGGGGGACTCGACGGTGGGTGCCGATGTCGTCGTGCTCAATGCGTCGAGTGCTTCTGGGCGAGCGCGCTGCGCTTCACATAGGTCTCGCGAGCGAGCGCAGCGTCGGCCAGAAAATGCTCCAGCTCCGACAGCAGCAGCGCCTGCGGACCGTCGACCAGTGCCTTTGCCGGATCGGGATGGAAATCGACGAGCACCATATTGGCGCCGGCAACGATGCCTTGCGCGACCACGTGAAAGATGTCGAGAAGGCCGTCGGGTGCGACCGATCGCGTCCCGACCGAGTGCGACGGATCGATGCAGACGGGCATCCGTGTCAGTCGCTTGACCACCGGCACGTGCGCGAAATCGACGAAATTGCGATGCGGGTCGCCCATGTTCGTCTTCATGCCACGCAACCCGAAGACGACTTTGCGGTTGCCTTCGGAAGCCAGGTACTCGGCTGCGTTCAGCGATTCGTCGAGCGTGATGCCGAAGCCGCGCTTGATCAGCACCGGAAATTCCTGCTGCTTGCCGACCAGCTTGAGCAGCTCGAAATTCTGCGTGTTGCGCGTGCCGATCTGCAGCATGACGCCGGTCGGATTGCCGGTGGCCCTGAGCGCGCCGCGGATCTCGTCGATGTGAGACTCGTGGGTGATCTCCATCGCGACGACGCGGATGCCGTACTTGCCCGCGAGCTCGAACACGTAGGGCAGGCACGTGGCACCGTAGCCCTGGAACGCATACGGATTGGTTCGCGGCTTGTACGCGCCCATCCGGGTGCATACTTGCCCGTTCGCCTGGAGCGCCTTCATCATCGCCTCGACCGATTCCGGAGAGTCGACGGCGCACAGTCCTGCGAAGATATTGAGCGTGTCCTGCCCGAATCGCACCCCCTGATAGTCGAAGGATGTTGGCCGATCGTCGCCCTTGGTGTGTCGCCCGAGCACGCGATAGGCCTCCGAGACGCGCACTACCTTGGCGACGCAGGGGAGGACCTGCATCTGCTCGACCGTCAGCGCGCCGGTGTTGCCGATAAGATAAATCTCGGTGAGCGTCACCTCGGCGCCGACCTCGCGGTGCACACGGTACTTGATACCGGGCAGACGTCCGAGCTGGCTCTCCAGGAACTTGTAGCCGGCGCTCTCGGGGGCCGAATTGGGTTCAAGAATCAATATCATGGCGAAGGGTCGGAAACGGTGCTTTCTTGTGTAAATTCAAAAATTTGCCTTATTTTAGCGCAGATCGACGAGCGCCGATGCTGCGGCGCACGATAAAAAAAAGCGACACCTCCTGGGCGGCTGTCCACGAATTCGTTGCCTGGCACGTTATCGGTGCCGTAGACTGGCCTCACATCGCCCGCTACCCATCAAAATCCTCCCGGAGAAGCTTAATGAGACAGCTGTACACGATCACATTCCTGGCGCTGTTTGCCTGTGGCGGCGCGTATGCCGCCGACGACAAGGCGGCAGCGACGACAACCACTACGAATTCGCAGCAGAACAAGATGAAGACCTGTCAGGCCGAGGCCACCGCCAAGAAACTGGAAAGCACGGCGCGCCAGGACTACGTAAACAATTGCCTGAAGGCCAAGCCGGCCGCCACGGCTGAAAAGCCGGAGAGCAAGATGGCGATGTGCAACAAGAAAACCGCCGGAATGAAAGCCGAAGAGCGTTCCAAGGCTCAGAGCGAGTGCATGAAGGCAAGCTGAGTTTTCGCAAATCGGCCGGGTGACCTCCTGTCCACCCGGCCGCACTGACAAGGCGGCGCCGGAGCCATCCGGTCGCCGCCTTGTTTTATCCCGCGTGCGAAAGCGTGCACGCCGTCTCGTCCTTTCGCATCGTCCGTGCGTCTGATGTGCCGCGCATCTTCACCTGCGTTAATGCGATGTGGCCCACGACGATTTCGTCCGGCCGCATTCCTCAACCACGTGAAGGAGACGATCGTGAACAAACTCAACGCACTGCTGCTCGCAACACTGTTCGGATTCGGCGCGAGCCTCGCATACGCCGACGATGCCCCGACCAAGGCGAAATCCGCGCGCATCACGACCGCTGCGCCGGCGACCACCGCCCCTGCGGAGCCGGTAAAGATCTCGCAACAGGAAAAAATGCGTCTGTGTTCGAAACAGGCGACTGGAAAAAAGGGCGCCGAGCGCAAGGACTTCATGAAGACCTGCCTGTCAAAAAAGGCGTAGCGTCGGACAGGCCAGGGCGGCGCCGGAGGCATCCGGCGCCGCTATGAGCGGCTCATTGGAGCATCTTCGCGCCGCGCCCTCCGCTGATCGCGCTTAGGACGGCCCTTCGCGCTGCGCGCTCCGGTGTTCGCGCTCACGCGCGCCTGCGCACCAGCAAGCCCTTCAGATAATCGCCTTCGGGAAAATTGAGCGCTACCGGATGATCTGCCGCCGGACCGAAGCGTCCGACGATCGCGGCGTCGACCCGGGCGTCCAGCGCCGCGCCGGCAACGACTTTTTGGAACAATTCCGCGGACACGCCACCGGAACACGAGAAAGTCGCCAGCAAGCCGTCCGGGCGCAGCAGCTTGAGCGCCAGCAAATTGATGTCCTTGTACGCGCGCGTGGCCTTTTCCGCGTGGTGCGCGGTCGGCGCAAATTTCGGCGGATCGAGGACGACGATATCGAAGCGCTGCGCGGCGTCGCGCAGGCGGCGCAGCTCGGCGAACACGTCGCCCTCGCGCCACTGCGCGCGTACCGCATCGAACCCGTTCATCGCGACGTGCTCGCGAGCCAGCGCCAGCGCATCGGCCGAGCTGTCGATGGAAAGCGTCGAGCGCGCGCCACCGGCGAGCGCCGCGATGCTGAAGCCGCCGGAATAGCAAAAGGCGTTGAGCACGTCGCGTTCCGCGGCGAGCTCGCGCACTCGCCGTCGATTGTCGCGCTGGTCGAGGTAGAAGCCGGTTTTCTGTCCGTGCACGACGTCGACGAGATAGCTCAGCCCATCCTCGACCAGCGGCACGCGGGCGGCTACCTCGCCGGCGATTGCGCCTGTGCGCGGCGGCAGCCCCTCCAAAGCGCGCACGTCGGCGTCCGAGCGCTCGTAGACTTTGCTGCAGCCAGTCGCATTCTGAAGCGCCGAGACCAGTGCGTCGCGCCAGCGCTCGGCGCCGGCGGCGAGCACCTGCACGACCAGCACGTCGCCGTAGCGGTCCGCGACCAAGCCGGGCAGCCCGTCGGACTCGCCGTGCACGAGCCGGCAGCCGCTGTGGCTCGCATCGAGCAGCGCATCGCGCGCGCGCACGGCCATGGTCGCCCGCGTGTGAAGAAACGCCGCATCGACTACCTCGTGTGCATCGAAGCTCCAGACACGTGCCCGGATTTGCGAAGATGGGCTCCATGCTGCCGTCGCCAGGAAGGCTCCATCGCTCGCATGCACGGCGACGCTCGCTCCGGAATCGGGGTCCGCAGATAGATGGTCGATCGCGCCGGAGAAAATCCATGGATGGCGCTGCCGCAGCGACTTCTCGCGCCCCGGTTTGAGCGTGACGCGCGGCAGCGGCATGGACGAACAGGTCTTGCTCAGCCGACGGCGACGCCGAAGGCGCGGCCCACTCCATAGGTAACGGCGGCGGCCAGCCCGCCGAGCAGCAGCATGCGCAGGCCAGAAGCGAAGGCCTGGCGACCGGTGAACAGCGAAAGCGTCGCGCCGACGCCGAACAGCGCCAACGCGGTCGAGCCAGCGGCGATCGCCAGTGCGCTGGTCCCGGCGTTGAATGCGAAGGGCAGCAACGGAATCGCCGCGCCGGCGCCGAAGGATAGCAGCGACGATGCCGCTGCGCCCCACGGCGAGCCCAGCTCAGCGGGATTGAGGCCCAGTTCCTCGCGTGCGAGGGTATCGAGTGCGTGCTCGGGATCAGCGACCAGCTTCTTGGCAAGGCGGTTCGCCTCGCGCGTCGGCAGGCCCTTCGCCACGTAGATGACTGCGAGTTCCTGTGCTTCGGCGTCGGGGTATTCGGCGAGTTCCGCGCGCTCCAGGCCGATCTGGTACTCGAAAAGCTCGCGCTGCGAGCGGACCGACACATATTCGCCTGCCGCCATCGCGAACGCACCCGCAGTGAGGCCGGCGACACCTGCGAGGACCACCATCGACGCGCTGGAATTGGCACCGGCGACGCCGAAAATCAGGCTCGCATTGGACACCAATCCGTCGTTGACACCGAATACCGCCGCGCGCAGGTTGCCGACGCCGCCCAGGCCGCGGTGACGTCGCTCGAGCCCGCCCACAATCGGTGCGACGTGCCCCGGCTCGCGCTCCGAATAGATCACCATCCCGCGCACCTTCATGGCAGCCAGCACCGAGCGCAGGCGACGTGGCCCTAGCAGGCGTACCAGGCGCGACACCAGCAGGGTGCGCGTGTCCGGGCGGTAGGGCGGGGGCGCCTGCTTGCCGCTGGCGGTCAACTGCGCACGCCAGATTGCGGCTTGCGCCAGCGCTTCACCCGCGAGGCGCGCGAACAGGTCGGCGCGCGGCGTGCCGGCTTCGGCCTCGGCGCAGGCGCGGTAGAGGTGGGCGGAACGCTGCTCCTCGATCCAGCTTTCTAGAGGATTGCTCATCGGGCCTCGCTGCCGCGCGCGATGTGCGGCGCACCTGTAATCTTACCGCATCGCAGCGGGCGCATTGCGCGCGGCTCGCGTAGAATCCCGCGCCTTTGGTCCGGATCGAGGAAGCACCCCATGCCGCAGGGAAAACACGCTTTTACCATTGCCGACCTGTGGGCGCTCAAGCGCGTCGGCGTTCCGTCGCTGGCGCCGGATGGACGCACCGCGTGCGCGGCCGTCACCGCATTCGACATGGAAAGTAACGAGTCGCGCACCGAATTGTGGCTTTATCCGACCGATGGCACCGCTGCGCGCCGCCTGACCATGGGCGACAAGGACGGCGACCCGGTGTGGTCACCCGACGGCAAGTGGATCGCCTTCGCCGCCAAGCGCAAGGACGACGACGAGGCGCAGGTGTACGTCATCGCCCCGGACGGTGGCGAAGCGCGCCGACTCACGCAGCTCGCAACCGGCGCTTCCGCGCTGCGCTGGTTCCCGGACTCGAAGCGCATCGCCTTCGTGAGTTTCGTGTGGCCGGATCTTGCCAGCGACAAGGCGCAGGCGAAACGCATGAGGGAGCGCAAGGATTCCAAGGTGAAGGCCCATGTCACCGAGCGCAGCGAGTACCGGTTCTGGGACCGCTGGTTGACCGATGGCCGGCAACCGCACGTCTACACCGCCGACATCGCGAGCGGGCGCACCCGTGACCTGCTCGCGGGGACGCGCCTCGCGTTGCAACCCTGGGAGCCGTCCTCCGAGCACTACGACATCAGCCCCGACGGGCGCGAACTGGCGCTGACCGTCGACCTGGCGCCCGAGCCCGGGATGATGCACGAGACCGATATCGTCGTCGTCGACTTGAGGAGCCGGCGCCGGCGCACACTCACTGCGCGCAGCGGTTTGAGCGACGAGCGCCCGCGCTACTCGCCGGACGGGCGGTATCTCCTCTGGAGCTCCTTTAATCTCAAGCGCGCATTCAACGACCAGGGGCGACTCACGCTGTGCGAGCGTGCCACCGGCCGTACGCGCCGGCTGGCGTCGCGGCTCGACCGCGCCACGGCGCATGCCGCGTGGGCGCCCGACGCCTCCGCGATCTACATGCTCATCGAAGACCGTGGCCGCCAGGGTCTGTACCGGCTGAGCCTGCACGACGCTATGCCCGCGCAGGTTGCGAGGGGCGGCGGCATCGCCGGTTTCGACGTCGCACGCAACGGGCGCGCCATCGCGTTCTCACGGGCCACACTGGCGTCGCCGCCGGAGTTGTACGCCGCAGGCGTCGACGGGCGTGGTGAGCGGGCATTGGCGTCGCCCAATCGCGCACTGATGGAGCAGCTCAAACTCGGCGCGACGCGCGAATTCACGATTCGGGGCTGGCGCGGCGAGCCGGTGCAGATCTGGGTCACGTACCCGCCCAACTTCGACCCGAACAGGAAGTGGCCGCTGCTGCACGCGATTCACGGCGGACCGCACTCGGCTCACGGCGACCACTGGACTTTCCGCTGGAACACGCAGCTTTTCGCGGCACACGGTTATGTCGTGGTCGGCGTCAACTATCACGGCTCTTCCGGTTTCGGACAAGCGTGGCTGGAATCGATCACCGCCAACTACGGTGCCAAAGAGTACGCAGATACCGAGGCGGCGACCGACTTCATGCTGCGCAGAGGCTACATCGACGCGAAGCGATTGGTGGCGAGCGGCGGCAGCTATGGCGGGTACATGGTCGCCTACATGAATGGGCACACCGATCGCTACCGCACCTTTGTGTGCCACGCCGGCTGCTACGATTGGGTGAGCATGATGGCGACGGACGGCTACCGCTTTTTCGCCAAGGAGCTGGGCGCCTTCCATTGGGACAAGCCGGCGCAGGTGATGCGGCAATCACCGCATCACTATGCGAAGCGGTTCAAGACGCCGACGCTGGTGATCCACGGCGAGCAGGACTTCCGAGTGCCGGCGACGCAGGCGCTGCAGTACTACGACACGTTGCAGGCGCGTGGCATCGCGACGCGGCTGGTGTACTTTCCGGACGAGAATCACTGGATCCTGAAGCCGCAGAACTCGCGACTGTGGTACAGCGAATTCTTCGCGTGGATCGGGCGCTACGCCGTGCCGGGACCGGCGCGCAAGTCGCGTTAGTCGGGACGTGCAGCGGCTTGCGGCGTAGTCCTGGCGAGCGCGCGTGGCTGGGTCGTCGTCCTCGATGGGTCGTGAGCTCCACCGGGCGGTCACGTAGTGGACGCCTTGATGCTGCGGTCGCAAGGACTCGCGGGCGGCATCTTCACTCCGCCCCTCTCCCCACGCGAGTTGAAGAGGGGCGGAAGCGCCAGCCAGCAACGTCGCAGTGGTGCGTCGCTGCTGTCAGTTGAGCAGCCCGCCGATGCGTTTGAGTGAGCACGACAGCAGAGCGCCCTGGTTGCGGGGCAATCCGTTGATCGCGGTGCCCCCCTCCGAGACGACGTAGTCGATGTCCAGCGTGCCTGCCGGCGCACCACCAAGGGTTTGCGTGTAGGAAATGAAGCCGGTGCAATCCGCATTAGGGTATGCCTGCCCCTGCAAGGTCTGCGGGATGTTCCCAGCCCCAAAGTTTACGTTTCCCGTGCAGGTCCAATACCCCGACCTGCTCGCGTTGCAGGTACCCAGAAGGCGCGTAGGCGTAGCCACTCCCCCCGGCGGCGTGATCGTGCCCTCGCATGTAGCGACCCACGATCCCCACGTGGTTAGCTGGTTGCATGCCGGGGCGGCAAGTGCCGACGAAGCGCCGGCGCAGAGGATCAAAGCCACCAATAGCTGCTTGTGCATGATGTCTCCTTGTGTTGATGGACGCTATCGGCCGCGCTGGTGCGCTCGACCGCCCCTGCCGGCCAAACGATCCGATCAACTGCGATCCCCGTATCTGCATTGCCGGTGAGGCGTGCCTAATGTGCGCCCAAAGTCTCGGGGAGCGGCCTTAAACATTCTTAAATCTGACCCTGCGCGGCGGCAACGGCGACCTTGCGACGGGTGTTGGGAGTAATCTTTGCTGTGCGATAGCGCACGGGGATGGTGCGCAGATTCGCTCGTCCGGCGCGGCGCACACGGGACGGACTCACATGAATATTCTCGTAGTCGGCGCAAGCGGGGTCCTGGGGCAGGAGACGCTTCGGTGCCTTGCCGCCGACGGGTATCGCGTGCGCGCGATGACGCGCTCGCCGGAGCGCGGCCGCGACCTGGCGCGCCAGGGGGCAGAGGTGGTCATCGGCGACCTGGTTGACGGCAAGTCGCTGGCGCGCGCCTGCGAGGGTGTCGACCGCGTATTCGCCGCTGCGCATTCGGCGCTCGGCCGCGGCAGGTATCGATCCGAGGCGGTTGACGACTGCGGGCATCGCGCGCTGATCGACGCTGCACGCGCCGCGGGCGCCAGCCGCTTCGTCTACACGTCCGCGCTTGGCGCGGCGCCCGATCATCCGGTCGACTTTTTTCGCACCAAATACGCGGTCGAGGAATACCTGCGATGCAGTGGCCTCGAGCATGTGATTCTGCGGCCTTCCGCGTTCATGGAATGGCATGCGCACGCGTTCAACGGCAAGTCGATGCTGGAACGTGGCCGCACAACGCTGCTCGGCAGCGGCAACAAGCCACGTAACTTCGTCGCAGCGCGCGACGTTGCGCGACTTGCCGTCGATATGCTCACAGCAGCCGAGGTACGTCAGGGTGTTCTGGAGATCGGGGGGCCTGGCAACTTCAGCAACAACGAAGTCGCGCAACTGTACGCACGAGCCGCTGGCATCCAGCCGCGGATCGGCCACGTCCCAGCCGCAGCGGTGAGGGCGATCGGGTGGATCGTACGGCCGCTGCACCCCGGCATCGGCCGCGTCATGCGGTTATCGAGCTTGCCCGACGATGCCTACGCGGAAACCTTCGATGCGGCGAGCTTGTTGCGGGAATATCCGATACGGCTGACTTCGTTGGACGAGTTCGTGCGCGAGCGTGTCGCGGAAGCGCGGGTCAGCTTGCGTCGCTGACATACCCGTCGCTGGCGAGCGCCCATGTCGCTGCCTGGTCGAGCCGCATCGCGGCACCGAGCGACCATTCGGATTCGAACCGGCGCGCGCCGAGTACTTCGCGTGCCGCTGCGAGTGCTGCCTTGTTGATCTCGGGATCGTCGGGCGGAAGGGTGCGCTCCTTTGAGTCGTGAAGCGACGCGGCGCCGAACAGGCACGCTGCTCTTTCAGGACGATTCTGCATGAGCTCGATGCGCCCGAGCATGCGCAGTTGTTGCGCAGCGTCTCCGACGCGGCCTTGATCACGGTTGAGACGCAGGCTGCCGGTCAGGTGCAACCTCGCCTCGGTGAGCTTGTTCTCGGCCAGCGCAATTTCCGCGAGCTGGTGCAGATTGCGGGAAACCCGGTAGTTGTCGCCCAGATCGCGTGCGATTGCGAGCATTTCTTCGGTGAGTTCGCGTGCCGAAGCATAGTCCGCCTGCCGAAGTGCAATGCTTCCCAGGTAGTGGGACGATGTCGTAACCCCCCACTCGTCGCCGAGTGCGCGAAACCTGGCGCGACCTTCAGCCAGTAGCGGCAATGCGGCATCTTCGGCACCAGGCTCAAAGGCGAGGTTTGCGCCCATATAGGTCGCGGCGAACGCGATGCCCCAGGGGTCGTCGAGATCGCTGAAATGCGCTTTGCTCTCTCGCATGAGTGCGTTCGCGGCGTCCCGTTGCCGCGACACGATCAGCGGGATCGCCTCATGAGCGAGCGCGAACGCAAGGCCGCGGCGATCACCGACATCGCGCCAGATCGCGACGCTTCGACGGGCCAAGTCGATGGCGTCGCTGATCGCACCGGAATACATGGCCAGGCGCGAGGCGCCGGAAAGGAGCCTGGCGATGGCTGCGTCGTGACGATTCGAGTCGGCAAGCGCGAGCACCAGCCGGATCCATCCGCGGCCTTCGCTGTATTGTCCCGCGAAATACCACATCCACGGCAACGCCCCGGCCATCTGCAGCGCTGTCTCGGCATCGATGCGCTCGACCGCGACCCACGCGAGGGCGGCGCGTAGGTTGTTGTAGTCCGCCTGCAGCCGCATGAGCCAGGGCCTGCGTTGCGCGCTCGTAAGGCGCGCCTCGGTGACCTGTGCCATCATTGAGAAGTGCTTGGCGTGACGCTGCCGGATATCCGCCATCTCGCCGCTGGCCTCGAGTTGCTCGGACGCGTACTCGCGGACTGTCTCGAGAATGGCAAAGCGCGGCTCTCCGTCAACGTCGTCGACCCGTTGCACCAGACTGTGCCCTATCAGCCTCGTCAAGAGATCGAGCACGCTGTCGGTCAAATCATCGCCGCCGGCGACGGCCTCGGCCGCGTCGAGCGTCCAGCCTCCTACGAACACCGCCAATCTGCGAAACAGCGTCCGTTCGTCGACGGCCAACAAGTCATGGCTCCAGGCGATCGCGTCGCGCAACGTTTTCTGGCGTGTCGGAAGCTCATCCGAGCCACCTTTGAGCATCTGGAGGCGCCTGCTCAGCCGTTCTGACAATGCTCGCGGTGAAAGCACGCGTAGGCGTGCGGCAGCGAGTTCGATGGCCAACGGCAGCCCATCGAGTCGACGACAGATTTCGGAGACTGCGTCCAGTTCCTCGGCCTTGTTGCCGATTTCCCGGCCCGCTGCACGCGCACGATCGAGAAGAAGGCGAACGGCGGGCGAGCTCAGCACTTGCTGGTCGCTCGCTCGCCGTTCTGGCAATCGAAGCGGCGGCACGACGACGACATGTTCCTCGGCCAGCTTGAGCACCGATCGGCTCGTGATCAGAAGCTTGATCCGGGCACACGTGGCGAGCAGCGTCGAGATCAGCGGTACGGCGCCTGCCAAATGCTCGAAGTTGTCCAGCGCCAGCAACACCTCCCGCTCGCGCAGGTGATTCGTGATCAGTTCAATCGTGGGTCGTCCACCGGCTTCCTGCACGCCTAGTACAGCGGCAACGGCTGAGGGGACATGCGCGGGATCGCGTATTGGCGCGAGCATGACGACATAGCTTCCATCCGCAAAGTCGTGAGCAAGCTCGGCAGTCACACGCAAGCCGACGCGAGTCTTGCCGGAGCCGCCAGGGCCGGTGAGCGTGGCAACACGCACGTTGTCGCGCCGGAGGAGAGCACACGCGCTCGCGACCAATGACTCGCGGCCGACCAACGTCGTTGCCGGCGAGGCAGCGTCGAGAGCGCTCGTACTCCGCGCAACTGCGGAGGAAGCGCCATCCGTGCTGTTCTCGTCGTCCGCTGCAAGCGCGAATCGATACCCGCGGCCCTGAACGGTCACGATAGACTGCGGCCCCAGGAGCTTACGCAGGGTCACCATGTGCACCTGCAGGTTGTTTTCCTCGACGATCAGGCCCGGCCACACGACGTCGAGAAGTTCCTGCTTGGGCACTACACGGTGGCGCCGCGCGACAAGCGCCTCGAGCAGATCGAAGGCGCGGCCGCCGAGCTTGGCAACCTGGCCATTGGCGACGACAACGCGGGCGCGCGGATCCAGCCGAATCCGGCCGGCCTGGAAACTCACGACGTGAATGGAAGGATCCATCGCGTCCCCAAGCCCAGTCCGGGGCCGTGCGCGTGCGCAGCGATGAAGCTAGGGCGCGACGTAGGCCCGACTGGAGCGACGGGGACCATGTTGCCACGCGCTGTCGCATCGGGCCAGTGCAAGGAAGGGGGCGATGCGCAAGGTTCCGGCAAGGCAGACGCGGACGCTGAACGGCCCTTCTTGGCGTGTCGGAACACGCTCGCCCTTGCACTACCAAGCGTCGCGACAATCCGGTTTCTAGCGAATCCTCTTCTCCGGGTACTCTTCGGCGATATTGTCGCGATAAAAGCTCCAAGGCGACGAGGACCCGACGAAGCGCCGCCAAGTCTCCTGCGTTACGCCTGCGTACTGAAAGGTCCCCGAGCTCAACTCGATGACCAGCGCGCGGTTTTTTTCGTCGTAGCCGGCGGCACGTAGATTGCCGCCGGAAAGCCTTTTCATTTCCATCGCAGCGAATCCCCTGGCGCCGCGGCGCCCGCACGCCGCCGATAGTAGTCGAGCAACGCGGAATCGTCGGCGGCTGCGTAACCGGCTGCGACCGCCGCTGCGAACGCTTCGTGCGCGGCGCGCGCCAGCGGCGCGTCGAATCCGAGCGTTTCAGCGGTGTCCAGGGCGATGCTGGAGTCCTTGGCGAGCAGTGTCATGGCCGCGCGCGGTGTGGCGTCGCCATCGAGCACACGTGTCATCCGGTCGTTGAAAATCCAGCTCGCGCCGGAACTCGCATTGACGACTTCCAGCAACAGGTGCGGATCGACGCCGGCGCGCATCGCCAGTGCCATCGCCTCGGCGCCCGCGGCAAGGTTCACCGCGGCAAGCTGGTTGTTGAGCACTTTAAACGTGGCCGCCGCTCCGGCACGGGCGCCGACGACGAAATGTCTCGCGGCGACCGCGTCAAGCAGCGACGCACAACGCTGGATCGCATCTGCGTCGCCGGCAATCATCACGGTCATGGTGCCTTCGGCTGCGCGTTGCGGGCCGCCGGACACCGGTGCGTCGAGCAGCGTTACGCCCAACGCGGACAGTCGCGTGGCCGTGCTGTCGACGAACGCAGGTGCAACAGTCGAACAGATGAGCACGATCGCCCCGGGTGCCAGTGCACCCGCTGCACCCTCGGTGCCGAAGAGCACGTCCTCGACCTGCGGCGCGTCGACGACCAGCACGATGACGACATCGCAGCCGCGGGCGAGCGCGGCCGGACTCGGATACGCAAGCGCGCCCGCCGCGATCGCAGCGGCTTCGGCTTCGGGGCGAATGTCGCGCGCGCGCACGGCGAAGCGGTGACGCACGAGGCGCTGTACCACGCCCAGCCCCATCGCTCCGGTGCCGATCACGCCGACGTTGGCCAACGCGGGCATGCCTTCGCGCTCAGGGCTTCGTCGCAGAATATGGCTGACAGGCTTCGAGTTTGGAGGCCACGCCGTACTCGATCAGCGTAAGATCATTGCCGCTGCCCCGAAGCTCGAGGCTCCCGTTGCTGTAGCGCGCGCCGGTCGTCGACGGAATCTGATAGAGCGTGATTCTCTCGCCCGTGGCGGTGAGCAGGCGAGCCTCCCCTGTATCGAAGCGAATGACGGTGCGTTGTCCGCCGCGCTGGCAGGCGAAGGTATTCTTCACCGCTTCTTCCTCTTCCTTGCTCGGCTTGTGTTCGCAGGCGGCGAGCGTGAACAGCGCCAACGCGCCGGCGCACAGGGCAAGGCGTAGTCGCATCGTGTTCTCCGTTTCGGCGGCGTCGCGACGGCGGGTGCCGTGGGGCGCCGCTTTCATTTGATGATTTCGCACAGCTTCACCGGCTGCGTACGCCCCTTGGTCTGTGGGGTCGTCACGAACTTGCAGAGGTCGAACTGCTGCTGCCCGAGCGCGGCCGCGGCGAGTTTCAATGTGTCGTCCGGAAGCGTCGGCTCGCGGGCGATGATGCGCCCGTATTTCAGCGAGGGATGGCCGAGGACGACCCATCGGTAGTCGGGTCCGACCGCGATGACGATGGACTCGCGCCCGAACGGGTACCACCAGATTCCCAGGAAATTGACCGTCGTGATCTTTAGCGCAGCGGGCGTCGAAGGGTCGAGGGTGCGCAGGCGCGACTCGCTCGCATCCGGCGTCCCGTCGGCGCGCAGGCATCGGGTTTGACCGGCGAGCGCACCGTTCTCCGCCATCGAATAGTCGACCTGCGTGTCGCGCGCGCAGCGCGATTGCAGGAAACCGGGGATGGACGCAATTTCGTACCACGTGCCGGTATAGCGCTTGAGGTCAAAATTCGCCACGGGGGAGAGCGCGACAGCACAGCCGGCCCAGGTTGCGACGATGAGTGCGGCAGACCCGCGCGCCGCGCAGAAGATCGTTCGCGTATTGGTCGCAGTCGCAGATCTGACCTGACGGTGCCGGCAATCGCCAGCATTGGCATCTTGCATGGGCCATAGGATACCGCGACGGCCGAGCGATGACCACGATAGCCGACCTTCGTCGACAGCGAGAACAGCGAACTACGGCAATCGGGAGTCCGCAGAGGCTGCCGTAACGATTGACCGCGTCAAGCGCCGTTGTAGGCGGTATCGGTGGGCAGGCGCACCGACGCTTCGAGCCGTTGCGTAAATGCCTCGCGGATTTCGCTTGGTCCCGCTGCGTCGGCGATGCGCATCCGAAACGCCCGATCGGCGAAGATCTCTGCGACTTTCGCCAGCAATTGCAGATGTGTTTCGACGGCGTCGTCGGCGGGCACCAGGATCGCGAGCAGCGCCGAAACCGGCTTGCCGTCGGGCGCATCGAAAGGGATGGGAAAGGTGGGTCGCAGGAAGACCGTTACTGGACCTTCGATTCCCGAGATGCGCGCGTGCGGGATTGCGATGCCGCATCCGATCGCGGTCGAACCGGCCTGCTCGCGCCTGGCCAACGCCCGCAATACGGGCTCTCGATCGATTCCCAGCGCGCGGTGGACGAGGCTTGCCGCGAGCTCGAGGGCCTGGTGCTTGTCGCGTACGTCGGCCGCAAGCTCGATTTCGCGGGGACAAATGGACGCCAGCATGGACGCCAGCCCGGCGTCTCTCGGGGGCCGCTCGATGACCGTTCCACTCGGCGTGGCGAACATGTCGATCCATCCTTCGTTGTTTGGTGTTCGCGATGCAGGCTACGCGGCGGCGCGTAAAGAAGTTGTACGAATTCGCGATGGGGGCGTAAGCAACATGCGCTTGTTCGTCGGATGTGACCCGCGTCGCATCGCACTTACAAAGTTTTTACAGGCGAGGTGCTCGATTTGATGGAAACCTTCGCCGGCCGAACCTACATTCTGGTCAGGAAGTCGATATCAGGAGCAAGTCATGAGTACCTGGTCTACAAGCGATTGGCTGATGTTCAGACCCGTTCTGACGTTGGCATGTCTCTCGATCGTAACAATCGCCGCGTGGGCGGTGATCACGATCCGGAAATGGATCGCATTGCACGCGAAGCGTCGGGCTGCACGCACTATGGTTGCGACGCCGGACACATTGCCGAATCACTTGGCGATGCCCGAAGTACGGCGTCAGGTGTCCCGCGAAGCGGCCAACGATGGCCGCCCGCGCGCTGCCTAGCGGGGATGAGAGCCGGCGCGTACCCGGCTCAACACGATCGCTCCGACTACCTGGCGTGAAGTCGCGTGCGTCGCATGAGACGCGGCTTGCGCGGTACCACATACACCACCCCTCCGTCGGCGCAGTCCGAATCTTACGCTGCCCTTATACGCGCCCGTCTATACTGCATCGCGAAGTCACCGAGCAAGGGAGGCAACAATGACAGATCTCATATTCATCGCGCTGATGGTCGCATTCTTCGCCCTCTCCGCGGGGCTAATCCGCTTCTGCGCCAGGCTGATGCACGGCGGAGGCTCGTCATGAACTGGGTTTATTGGTTGAGCGGGCTCGCAGCGATCGGGATTTTCGTTTACCTGGTCATCGCACTGTTCAAACCGGAGTATTTCGAATGATGACGCAAGGATGGTTACAGCTCGGCGTCTACGTCATTGTCCTGCTGCTGCTCGCCAAGCCGCTTGGCGCCTATATGGCCGGCGTTTACGAGGGTCGCGCGAACTTTGCACAGCGCATCGGTGGTCCGCTCGAGCGGCTGATCTACCGCGGCTGCGGTGTCGACCCTGCGCGCGACATGGGCTGGGTCGACTATGCGCTGGCGATGCTCTGGTTCAACCTGGTCGGCGGAATCGCGGTGTACGTCCTGCAGCGGATCCAGGTCTGGCTGCCGCTCAATCCGCAGGAACTCGCCGCGGTGTCGCCGGACTCGTCGTTCAACACCGCGACCAGCTTCATCACCAACACCAACTGGCAGGGCTACGGCGGCGAGAGCACGATGAGCTACCTGACGCAGATGTTCGCACTCGCCGTGCAGAACTTCGCGTCGGCCGCAACCGGGATGGCGATGCTAGTCGCCCTGACGCGGAGCTTCGTGCGCAAGGAGTCCAAGGGTATCGGCAACTTCTGGGTCGATCTCACGCGCACGACCGTGTACATCCTGCTGCCGCTGTCGATCGTGTTTGCGCTGGTCTACGCCCAGCAGGGCATCCCGCAGACCTTCGCCAAGAACGCGACGGCGACGCTGGTGCAACCCGTTACCTACGACAACCCGAAGAACGGCCCCGATGGCCAGCCTCTCAAGGACGAGAAGGGCAATCCGGTCACCGAGAAGGCGACTGCCACCGAGCAGCAGATCCCGCTCGGCCCCGTCGCCTCGCAGATCGCGATCAAGCAGCTCGGGACCAACGGCGGCGGGTATTACAACGTCAACTCGGCGCATCCTTTCGAGAATCCGACGCCGCTCACTGACTTTCTGGAGGTACTGTCGATTCTGCTTATCCCGGGCGCACTGTGCTACACGTTCGGCCGCATGGTTGGCGATACGCGCCAGGGCTGGGCACTGCTCGCAGCGATGACGATAGTGTTCGTCGCGCTGCTCCCCTGCACTTACCTAGCCGAACAGACCGGCAACCCCGCACTTACGAAGCTGGGTGTCGATCAGGTCCAGACTGCCACCAACCTCGGCGGCAACATGGAAGGCAAGGAGGTGCGCATCGGAGTTGCAAACTCCGCGCGCTGGGCGACGGCGACGACCGCGGCGTCGAACGGGTCGGTCAATTCCATGCACGACTCGTTCATGCCGCTGGGCGGGCTCATTCCGATGTGGCTCATCCAGCTCTCCGAGGTGATCTTCGGCGGTGTCGGCTCGGGGCTCTATGGCATGATCGTCTACGCCATAGTCGCGGTGTTCATCGCCGGCTTGATGATTGGCCGCACACCCGAATATCTCGGGAAGAAGATCGGCGCGTTCGAGGTCAAGATGGCATCGATTGCGATCCTGATTCCGCCGCTGCTGGTGTTGGGTGGCACCGCGATCGGTGTCATGGTCGATGCCGGGAAGGCGGGCGTGTCCAACCCGGGCGAGCACGGATTTTCCGAGATCCTGTACGCGTTCTCGTCCGCAGGAAATAACAACGGAAGCGCCTTCGCCGGCCTCTCTGCCAACACGCCCTTCTACAACACCGCACTGGGCATCACCATGCTGTTCGCTCGTTACTGGCTGGCTATTCCTGTACTCGCCATCGCCGGCGCCTTCGCGGCCGCGAAGCACGTTCCACCGTCGGCCGGCACACTGCCGACGCATACGCCGCTGTTTGTCATCGTGCTGATCGGAACCGTCATAACCGTCGGCGCGCTTACTTTCGTGCCGGCGCTGGCTCTCGGCCCGGTGGTCGAGCACCTGCTGCTCTTCAGCGGCCAGTAACGCAGGCAACGTACCTAAGGCTCCGACCATGTCGACCGTCACAGCAAGACCGACCGCACTGTCGTGGTTCTTCAACCCGCAGTTGATCAGGACTGCGTTCATCGACAGCTTCCGCAGGTTGACGCCGCGCTACCAGTGGCGCAACCCCGTCATGTTCGTCGTCTATATCGGCAGCATCCTGACGACCATTCTGTGGCTTCAGGCATTGGGCGGGAAGGGCGAAGCGCCGGCCGGGTTCATCCTGGCGGTGAGCCTGTGGTTGTGGGTGACGCTTTTGTTCGCCAACTTCGCCGAAGCCATCGCGGAAGGTCGCAGCAAGGCGCAAGCTGCGTCGCTCAAGAGCGCGCGCAAGGACACCACGGCAAAGCGATTGGCGCGCCCGGAACGCGCCGCGCCGCAGACCGCGACGCCGTCGTCCAACCTGCGCAAGGGCGACATCGTGTTAGTAGAGCAGGGCGATCTCGTTCCCGGCGACGGAGAGATCGTCCAGGGTGTTGCCTCGATCGACGAGTCGGCGATCACCGGCGAGAGCGCGCCGGTCATCCGCGCGGCGGGCAGCGACTTCGACACCGTTACCGGCGGGACGCGGATACTGTCCGACTGGATCATCGTGCGCATCAACGTCAACCCGGGCGAGGCCTTCCTCGACCGCATGATCAGCATGGTCGAGGGCGCCAAGCGGCAGAAGACGCCCAACGAGATCGCGCTGACCATCCTGTTGGTGGCGATGACGCTCGTCTTCCTGCTGGCGACCGTCACGCTGCTGCCCTACTCGCTCTACAGCGTCGAGGTTGCCAAGGCCGGCAATCCGGTGACCATCACGGTGCTGGTCGCGCTGCTGGTCTGCCTGATTCCAACGACGATCGGCGGCCTGCTTTCTGCGATCGGTGTCGCCGGGATGGGCCGCATGATGCGCGCCAACGTCATCGCAACGTCCGGGCGAGCCGTCGAAGCCGCCGGAGATTGCGACGTGCTGCTGCTCGACAAGACGGGCACGATCACGCATGGCAACCGTCAGGCATCTGCGTTGTATCCGGTCGCCACGGAAACGATCCAGCAGCTTGCCGAGGCATCCTTGCTTGCTTCTCTTGGCGACGAGACGCCGGAGGGCAAGAGCATCGCAGTGCACGTCAAGCGTGCGTACGGCATTGCCCCACCGCAGCTTACGCCGGGCAAATTCACCATCATTCCGTTCTCGGCTCAGACGCGGATGAGTGGCGTCACTTTCGAGGGACGCGAGCTGCGAAAAGGGGCGCTCGACGCCATCCGCGATTGGATCGCGCCGATGGGCGGCCGCATCGATGCCGAGGTAACGACGCGCGTCGAGGACGTCGCCCGTCGCGGCTCCACGCCGCTGGTCGTCGCTGAAGGGCGCCATGTGCTCGGCGTGATCGAGCTCAAGGACATCGTCAAGACGCACATCAAGGAACGTTTCGCCGAGCTGCGCAAGATGGGCATTCGCACCGTCATGATCACCGGAGACAACAAGCTCACTGCTGCGTCGATCGCCGCTGAAGCGGGCGTCGACGACTTCGTTGCAGAGATAAACCCGGAGGCCAAGCTCAAGCTGATCCGCAGCATCCAGGCGGAGGGAAAGCTCGTCGCGATGACCGGCGATGGAACCAACGACGCGCCCGCGCTGGCGCAAGCCGATGTTGCGGTGGTGATGAACAGCGGCACGCAGGCGGCGAAGGAAGCCGGCAACATGGTCGACCTCGATTCGAATCCGACGAAACTCATCGAGATCGTCGAGATCGGCAAGCAGCTGCTGATGACGCGCGGGGCGCTGACGACGTTTTCCATCGCCAACGACGTCGCGAAATATTTCGCAATCATCCCGGCGGCGTTCGCCACCACGTACCCGGTGCTCGACACGCTCAACGTGATGCACCTCGCTACTCCGAACAGCGCGATCCTGTCGGCAGTCATTTTCAACGCGCTGATCATTCCCGCCCTGATCCCGCTGGCGCTCAAGGGCGTCAAGTACCGGCCGGTGGGTGCGGCGCCAATCCTCCGCCGCAACATGTTGATCTACGGCGTCGGTGGGATCCTGTTGCCTTTCATCGGAATCAAGCTGATCGACATGTTCCTGGTGGCGGTGCACCTCGTCTGATCGAAGGAAGACCCTATGTTCACCCATCTCCTGCCTGCGTTGCGGATGCTCGCGATCCTGAGCGTGCTCACCGGTGTCGTTTATCCGCTGGTCGTGACCGGCATTGCCCAGCTCGCGTTTCCGCGCACTGCAAACGGAAGCCTCATTTCCGCCGATAGGAAGACTGTCGGTTCGGAGCTCATCGGCCAGCCCTTCGACGATCCAAAGTATTTCTGGAGCCGGCCGTCGGCAACGTCGCCGCAGCCGTACAACGGCATGGCGTCGTCGGGTTCCAACCAGGGCGCCCGCAACCCGGCGCTCGCCGACGCGGTGCGCGATCGAGTCAAGGCGCTGCGCGACGCGGACCCCGGCAATACGGCCCCGGTGCCGATCGACCTCGTGACGGCGTCTGCAAGCGGGCTCGACCCTCATATCAGCTTGGCCGCAGCCGACTATCAGGTCGGGCGTGTCGCGAAGGCGCGCGGATTGTCGGCCGACCAGGTGCGCGCCCTGGTTGCACAGAATTCCCAGGGGCGGACGCTCGGCATGCTCGGCGAACAGCGCGTCAACGTCCTGAAGCTCAATCTGGCGCTTGACCAGGCGCGCTAGTCGTGCGGCGAGCTGGCCGCGTGTCGCCAGCTCCGGGTTACACTAACCGTCGGTCGATACCGACGGCTCGGCATGGATAGGGAGCGTCCCAACCCGGACACGCTATTGGCTGAGGTCAACGCCGCGTCGGCGCGCGAACGGCGCGGGCGGCTGAAGATCTTTTTCGGCGCCTCGGCGGGCGTCGGCAAGACCTACGCGATGCTCGCCGCAGCGAACGCGCTTCGCCGCACCGGAACCGACGTCATCGTCGGCCTGCTGGAAACGCACGGTCGCGCCGAGACTGCGGCGCAGCTCGAAGGCCTCGAGCAGATTCCACCGCTGATGCTCGACGTTCAGGGCACGCCGGTCAAGGAATTCGACCTCGATGCCGCACTCGCGCGCCGGCCGACGCTCATTCTGGTCGACGAGCTCGCACACACCAACGCGCCGGGCGCGCGCCACCCGAAGCGCTGGCAGGATGTCGACGAACTCCTCGCCGCGGGCATCGACGTCTACACGACACTCAACGTCCAGCACATCGAAAGCCTGAACGATGTCGTCGGCCAGATCACCGGCATTCGCGTCAACGAAACGCTTCCGGACACGTTTTTCGAAGCCGCCGACGAAGTCGAGCTGATCGACTTGCCGCCTGACGAGCTGTTGTCACGGCTGCGCGAAGGCAAGGTGTACGTGCCGCAGCAGGTTGAGCGGGCGCTGTCGAACTTCTTCAAGAAGGGCAACCTGATCGCGCTGCGCGAGATGGCGCTGCGCCAGACCGCCGATCGCGTCGACGCGCAGATGCGCGAGTATCGCGACGAGAAAGCGATCGCGCCGGTCTGGGCCGCGGGCGAGCGAATCGTCGTCGCCATCGGACCGGACCAATACGGTGAGCAGCGCGTCCGCGCGGCCAAGCGCCTGGCCGACGCGCTCGATGCGCCGTGGCACGTCGTCTATGTGGAGACGCCGCGCCTGCTGCGCCTGCCGCAGGCGGAGCGCGATCGCATACTCGGCTACCTGCGGCTGGGTGAACAGCTAGGCGCAAAGACAACCGTGCTCTCCGGCGCGCGCGTGGGCGACGAGTTACTCGACTTCGCACGCAGCCAGAACGCCACCAAGCTGCTGCTCGGAGCGCCCGCGCACCAGGGCCCGCGCCGCTGGCTGTTCGGCTCGGTCGTCGACGACGTGACCGCACGCATGCGCGGCATCGACGTGCAGCTCATCGGTGATACCGATGCAGGCGCGTTGCATGCCGGTTTCGCGGAGCAGCTCGCGCGCTCGAAGGCGTATCTGGGCATCGACGAGTCCAAGCCACGCTCGCGCAAGCAGCGCTGGCCCGGCTACGCTGCCGCGGTTGCGATCTGCGCGGTGGCGACGGCCGGTGCATGGGCCCTGTTCGGCCGGTTCGAGGCGACCAACCTGGTCATGGTTTACCTGCTCGGCGTGCTGGCGGTCGCCTATCGCTTCGGACGTGGTCCGGCGGTACTCGCGTCGCTACTGTCCGTGGCGCTGTTCGATTTCCTGTTCGTTCCGCCGTACTACAGCTTCGCCGTGTCCGACACGCAATACCTGCTCACCTTTGCAGTCATGCTGCTGGTGGCCCTGGTGATCAGCAGTCTCACCGCCAGCGTCCGCCTGCAGGCACGCGTGGCGCAGCACAGGCAGGGGCGCACCGAAGCGCTCTACACGATGACGCGCGAGCTGTCGCGCGCCGAGGATCTGCCGGAAGTAACCAGGATTGCGGTGCGCCACGTCGCCGGCGTGTTTGAAGCACAGGCGGTGGTGCTGTTGCCCGACGCCGGGACGATTCGCTACCCCAGGGACGCAGCCATCTACGGCTCGCTGCACGGCGCCGACCTGGGTATCGCACGCTGGGTGCACGCCAATCGCGTCGCCGCAGGACTGGGAACGCACACGCTGGCAGGTGCTGACGCGCTGTACGTTCCGCTGCTGGCCGCACACAGCGTCGTCGGCGTGCTCGCCGTGCTGCCGTCGCGGCGAGAGCGCCTGCTGATTCCCGAGCAGCGCCATCTGCTCGACACCTTCGCCGGACAGATCGCTGCGGCGATCGAACGCACCGTGCTTGCCACCGATCGCGCCGACCTCGCGCGCCGCGCCGAGGCCGAGAGCGTGCGCAATGCGCTGCTCAATGCCATCTCGCACGACCTCCGTACCCCACTGTCGGTGCTCGTCGGTGCATCGTCGAGCCTCGCCGACGACGCCGCCGCCCTGAGCGCGTCCGCGCGCCGAGAGCTCGCAGTGTCGATTCACGACGAGGCAAGGCGCATGACGGTGCTGGTGAACAACCTGCTCGACATGGCGCGCCTCGAATCCGGTAACGCCGAGCTCAGGCGCCAGTGGTCGTCGCTAGAGGAGATCGTGGGCAGCGTGCTCACGCGCCTCGCCGACGCGCTCGCCGGGCATCCGGTCAAGGTCGACCTGCCGGCGGACCTGCCGCTGGTGAGCGTCGATCCGGTGTTGATCGAGCAGGTGCTCGCGAATCTCCTGGAAAACGCGGCGAAGTACACGCCGCCGGGGACGCTCATCGAAGTCGCAGCACGGCTCGACCGGGACCGCATGGTCGTCGAAGTTGCCGATCGCGGACCCGGCATCCCGCCGGGTGAGGAGACCCGTTTGTTCGATAAGTTCTATCGCGTGCGCGCTGAATCCGCGCAGAGCGGTGTCGGACTCGGACTCGCGATCTGCAAGGCGATCGTCGACGCGCACGGTGGGAACATCATCGCCGCGAATCGTCCCGGCGGCGGCGCGGTGTTCCGGTTCGAATTGCCCGCGGGCAAGCCGCCTTCCATCGAGACCGAGCGCGACCCCACCGCACCGCTGCGGGCGATGCCATGAGCCCGCCGCCGACGACCATCGTCGTCATCGAAGACGATCCGCAGATCCGCCGTTTCCTGCGCACCGGGCTGTCTGCGCAACCCTTCCGGATCTTCGAGGCCGAGACCGGCAAGGACGGACTGATCGAAGCGGCGACGCGCAAGCCGGACCTTGTCATACTCGACCTGGGCCTGCCCGATCTCGATGGCGTCGAAGTAGTGACGCGGCTGCGCGAGTGGTATGCACGGCCCATAGTGATTCTTTCCGCACGCAGCGACGAGCAGGAGAAAATCAAGGCGCTGGATGCCGGTGCCGACGACTACCTAACCAAGCCGTTCGGCATCGGCGAGATGGTGGCGAGGATTCGCGTCGCCCTGCGGCGCTCCGCGCACGACACCGATGATACGGCGACGAGCTTTCGTTTCGGTGACGTGGACGTCGATCTTGCGGCACGGCGCGTGTTTCGCGCGGGCAGCGAGGTTCACCTGACGCCCAACGAGTATCGGTTGCTGACGACGCTGATCCGCTACGCCGGAAAGGTGTGTACGCACCGCCAGCTGCTCACCGAAGTCTGGGGACCCGGGCACGTCGAGCGCGGGCACTACGTGCGCATCTACATGGGGCAGTTGCGACACAAGCTGGAACAGGATCCGACGCATCCGCGGTTCCTGCGCACGGAAGTCGGTGTCGGCTATCGGTTGCTCGTGGAGTGATCGCTGCGCGGGCGCACGCCGTTTGCCCGACCTCGCCCGCCGAGGAAAGGGAAATGTAGCGTGGCCTGCGCGCCGCTCTAGCAATCCACGACGTTGATTGCCAAGCCGCCCAGCGACGTTTCCTTGTACTTCGACATCATGTCGCGGCCGGTCTCGTACATGGTCTTGATCACGGCGTCGAGCGCAACCCGATGCGTGCCGTCGCCGCGCAGCGCCAGCGATGCAGCGTTGATCGCCTTGACCGCGCCCATCGCGTTGCGCTCGATGCACGGGATCTGCACCAGGCCGCCGACCGGATCGCAACTCATGCCGAGGTGATGCTCGATGCCGATCTCGGCAGCGTTTTCGATCTGCGCGTTGCTGCCGCCCAGTGCGGCGGCGAGTCCGGCCGCGGCCATCGAGCAGGCGACGCCGACTTCGCCCTGGCAGCCGACCTCGGCGCCCGATAGCGAAGCATTGCGCTTGCACAATCCACCGATCGCCGCCGCGGTCAGCAGGAAAGCGACGATGCCGTCTTCGTTGGCTTCCTGGTAGTACTCGCGGTAGTAGCGGATCACCGCGGGAATGATCCCGGCAGCGCCGTTGGTCGGCGCGGTGACCACGCGAGAGCCCGCGGCGTTTTCCTCGTTGACCGCGATCGCGTACGTGCTCACCCAGTCGATTGCCTCGGTCGGGCTGTTCGGCTGGGTCCTGGCGTGCGCGATCAGAGCATCGTGCAGACCTTTGGCGCGACGGCGCACGTCGAGCCCGCCCGGCAGCACGCCCTCGTTGCGCAGGCCGCGGTCGATGCTGTCGTTCATCACGGCCCAGCGCTCGAGCAGGCCGTTCCGACCTGGTCGGGACTGCGCAGCGCGAGTTCGTTGATGCGCATCATCTCAGGGATGCGCTTGTGCGCTTCGATGCCGTGGTCCAACAGCTCCGCGGCGCTGGCGAACGGGTACGGCACGCGCAGGCGGTGCCGGCGCGTCGCCCAGCTCGCTCGGCTTCGTTTTCGTCGACGACGAAGCCGCCGCCGACCGAAAAGTAGACGTTACGCGCGAGGGGCGTACCGTCGGCGTCGAAGGCGCTGAAGCGGATGCCGTTGCTGTGAAAAGAAAGCGTCTTGTCGATGCGAAAGCGCAGGTGTTCGGCCTCGCGAAAGGCGATCGGCGTGCTTGCCCGTCGAGCAGGAGCATCCGCTGCGCGCGAATGCGCTCGCACCTTCGGCCCGACCTGGTCGGGATCGATACGGTCGGGAGTCTCGCCGGAAAGCCCGAGCATGACCGCGCGGTCGGTGCCGTGACCGCGGCCGGTGAGCGCCGAGCGAGCCGTAGAGGTCGACGACGATGCGCGCGGTGCGCTCCAGCACGCCGCTGCTGCCGAGCTCCTGGACGAAGCGCAGCGCTGCGCGCATCGGCCCGACGGTGTGCGAGCTCGACGGACCGAGGCCGATCTTGAACAGATCGAACGCGCTTACGAACATCGACTCTCCGGTCGGCCCTTAGATGCAGTAGATCTTGGAATCGGCCGTGACCAGCCGCGATGCTAGACTTTGAATATTGTAACCCGGGAGCCGTCATGGCACGTGGCGTGGTCGCAGGTGTGCGTGCGCGAAGCGCTGCGTTGCTGCTGTCCCTTGCGGTCGCCGCGTTTTCAGCCGCGGCGGCGAGCGCGGACGGGCCGGCATGGCAGGCTTACGTGCGTGGCGACTACGCGGCGGCACGAAGCCTCTACGAGGAAAAGGCGCTTGTAGGCGACCGCCTTGCCCAGTACAACCTCGCGATGATGTTGCTGCGCGGGGAGGGCGGTATGTCGGACCCAGAAGGCGGCGCGCGATGGCTGCGGAAGGCAGCCGATGCTGGCATGGGCCAGGCGCAGTACAACCTTGGCCTGCTCTACGAGGGCGGGGTTGGCGTCCCGCGCTCGTTGACGGCGGCGAGTGAATGGTGGGAGAAGGCGGCGGAGCAGGGGCACGTCGACGCCCAGGTCGAGCTGGCGACGCAGTATTTCCTCGGCCGAGGCGCACCTAAGGACTGGAAGCTCGCGGCGCGATGGTACGAGGCGGCGGCCGAGAACGGCGACGCGGGAGCGCAGTACATCATCGGCAGCTTCTACGAGCATGGTGACGGAGTCGCGCAGGACTCTGCGCAAGGCGCTCGAGCTGGTACGTCGCCGCTGCGCGGCAGGGCGACGTCGGCGCGGCGGTGCAGGCGAAGGACGTGGCGCGCCGCCTTGCCGAGGCGGCTCCATCGCGGTCGCGCGACCCGTAGGGTCAGCGCCGCGTCCCTGGAATCGTGGCGGCGGTGCCCGCTTGGATGGGCGCGGGCGGGCGCTGGGCCGCCCGGCGCGAATCGCACCGAATCCGGATACGAAAGTACTTCGGGCAGCTCGCCGGTGGCCAGGCACTGCTGCGCCGCCTGCCACCAGTGCGGAATCGAGCAGATCGGCGTGCGCCTGGAGGAAGTCGGCGCGCACCTCGGGATCGGTCAGAAGGAAGGTCGCGAACTCCTCCGGAAAGACGTCATTGGCGGCGACCGGATACCAGATCTCGTCCGACATCTCGTCGTAGCCCGCAGGGGGTGGCGGGATCTTGCGGAAGCTGCACGCGGTGAGGTAGTCGATCTCGTCGTAGTCGTAGAACACGACGCGGCCGAATCGCGTGACGCCGAAATTCTTGAACAGCAGGTCGCCGGCGAAGATGTTCACGGCGGCGAGCTGCTTGACTGCGTCGCCGTAGTCGCGGATCGCGCGCGCGCGTTGCGCGGGCTTCGCCGATTCGAGGAACAGGTTGAGCGGCATCATCCGTCGCTCGATGTACAGGTGCTTGACTACGATCATGTCGCCGTCGTCCTCGATCAGCGAAGGCGCGACAGACTTGAGCTCGGCGACGAGCTCCGGCGTGAGGCGCTCGCGCGGAAACGGCACGTCCGAGTATTCGAGCGTGTCTGCCATGCGGCCGACGCGGTCGTGGTGCTTCACCAGCACGTACTTTTCCTTGACCTTCTCGCGAGTGGTCTCCTTCGACAATGCGATCTTGTCGCGGATGACCTTGAACACGTACGGGTACGAAGGCAGTGTAAACACGGTCATCACCAGCCCCTTGATGCCAGGGGCGATGATGAAGTCGTCGGTCGAATGCCGCAGGTGATGCAGGAAGTCGCGGAAGAACAGCGTCTTGCCCTGCTTCTGCAGACCGACCATCGTGTAGAGCTCGGCCTGGCTGCGATCGGGAACGATCTGTTGCAGGAAGGTCGACGTAGGCCGAGGGCACCTCCATGTCGACAAGAAAGTAGGCGCGATTGGCCGAGAACAGCAGTGCAATCTGCTCGCGGTCGAGCAGCAGCGCGTCGACGTAGAGCTTTTCGTCGGGGCCGTGCTTGATCGGCACCGCGAACGGGTGCATCTGGTAGCCGTTGACGACGCGCCCGACGACGTACGCGGTTCGGTTGCGGAAGAACAGGCTCGACAGCACCTGGATCTGGTGATTGGCCTCAAGTCGGAACGGTCGTTGAAAGTGCGTGCGAAACGCCGACAGCAGATTGCGCGAGGTCGCGCCGGAAGTCGCCGAAGCGTCGCTCGAGCCGGAAGTCGAGCACGATGTCGATCAGCGCGTGGCGCAGGCCGTGCTGGCGCGGGTAGTAGGAACGGTACGATGGCGGCTCGGCGTCGATGTGCTCGGTCGACATCGCCGGGCGCACGAACAGGCAGCGGTTATGAAAATACGTGCGGTGCAGGATCTTGCACGATACCGAATTGAAGAAGGTCTCGGCGCACTCCGGCTGCTTGTGGTCGATCAGCAACGCGATGTACTGGCGCTTGACTTCCTCCCATCGCGACTCGTCGATGTGCGCACAGTCGAACTCGCGCTCGAGGCGCGCCACCGTCTCGGCGACGCGGCGATCGTAGAAGTCGATCCGATCCTGCGAGGTGTGCGCGATGGCGAGCCAGTTGCCAGCCTCGAAATGCCGCTTGGCGGTGCGCGCACAGTCGCGGAAGAGCGCGTAGTGGTGATTGAAGCCGTCGAGCGTCGCCTGCGCGATCGCCTGAGTGGTTGCGTTCATCGGCGTACGATGTCGGCGCGACGCCTACGGCGTGCCACGCGCGGCAGGGGACCGACGCTTATCACTTGGCCGTCGAGCGCGAGTTGTAATCCGCGGTGACCGCGTTGTATTCGTTGATCAGGGCCTGGCCCCGGGCGATCGCTGCATCCGAGAGTGCCTTCATGTCGTCGGTGTACTTAGTGACGCAGTCGGTGTAGGTCTTGCTCTCCTTGTTGAAGCGGTCGAAGCGGCGTTGATCGGCAAACTTTTGTGGATAGTCCGGTTTCACGCAGGTTGGCGGCGGTATGGGCGGCATCCCCGCCGGTACCGGCGGAAGCGCCGACGCTGCGGGTGGTGTCGGTGGTGAAGGCGGGTTGTCCGGTGTGGGTTGTTGCGCCTGCGCGGTGGCGCAGACGAAGGCCGATGCAGCGAAACAGGTAATACCCAACAGGCGAGAAATCATGTCGTGGCCTCAAAAATGTCCAAACCGCGTATTTTATGCCCGCGGGGACGCGCCGGGAAGCGCGGCGGCAACGCCTAGCGCATGACCGCGGCGACGAGACCCAAGCCGACGCCAACCAGATCGGTCACCCAGCGCGTGTCGCCCATCGTGGTTGCCGCGCCGCCAGGAGGATGCTGCAGGATTGCCTCGGCGAGCGCATCGACATTGATCGTCCGCCGCTGGGTCTCCTGCGCGCTCAGTTCGCGCAGTGTACTAGCCACAGCATCGGGGTCCAGGATCGAGATGGGCGTGTGGCAATAATTGCACGCGATTTCATGCTCCAGGTCGACGGGGGCGCCACAGCTCGAGCACTGGATGGTGCGCACCTTGGCCTTGAGCGCGGTCAGCTCAGGGCCGGTGATGGGGCGGATGAAATTCTTCTCGCGCAGGAACTGCAGGAATGCCGACAGTCGGCCGTGCCCGAAAGGGCAGCGATGGTAGGTGAAGTGAGTGGTGTGCTGCAGGTCCTGCGTCAACGCGAGGCGCGCTGCGCAGCGCGGGCAGTCGAACATCGAAGGCAGTGTGTTGCGCGCTTCAACGCGATGAGCGTCGAGCGCCTTGAATACTTCGATGACGGCTCCCGGGGAAAGTGACGTGCTCTCACCCGGATCGAACCATATGAGCTGGCAGGCGAAGCAGAAATCGAGGGTAAGCTGGCCTCCCATCCTCCGTTCGAAGTCCAGCGGCAGCATGCCGGAGCCGCAGCCGGGACAATTCACGTCCGCGGTGCTGCGTCGGGTCGTGTCGGCATCGGCACGACTTCGCGACGCGATCTCGTGCGTCCTGCGAGTGGCGCGGGAGGCGGTGAGATCAAGCCGGCTCGCTGATCGAGTCCCGCCCTGAGGTTCAGAGGTCGCGGGCGGCGAAGGTGTTGCACTGTCGGATGTCGCCGGTCTGCAGGCCCACTTTGAACCAGCGCACGCGCTGCGCTGACGAACCGTGCGTGAACGATTCGGGCACGACGTATCCGCGCGTGGCCTTCTGGATGCGGTCGTCGCCGACGGCGGTTGCCGCGGCGATGCCGGACTCGATATCGCTGGCATCGAGGGCGCCGCGCGCCGCGGCCGAGTGACCCCACACGCCGGCAAGACAATCCGCCTGCAGCTCCTGTCGCACCGACAGGGCCTTGCGCATGCCCTCTGAAGCGTTCGCGCCTTGCTTTTCCACCTGCGCCATCAGTCCCAGCTGGTTCTGCACGTGGTGCCCGATCTCGTGCGCGATGACGTAGGCACGGGCGAAATCGCCGGGTGCCCCGAACCGCTGCGACAGCTCGTCGAAGAAGGCGAGATCGAGATAGACCTTTTGGTCCCCGGGGCAATAGAACGGCCCCATCGCGGCGCTTGCCAGCCCGCAGGCCGATCCGACCTGTCCCCGGAACAGCACGAGTTTCGGTGGTTCGTAGCGCGTACCCAGTTTCTTAAAGGTCTCGCCCCAAACGTCCTCGGTGTCGCCGAGCACGCGCGCAACGAAATCCTTCTGCTTGTCGACGACGCTGGGCGGCCCGGAAGGAGTCGTCGGCAGCTGCTGCACCTGCGTTTGCTGCGGAGCGCCGCCATCGCCCAGCAGCGCGAGGAGCTCGAGCGGATTCTTGCCGAGCAGAAGGCTGATGATGATGACGACGATGACCGCTCCGCCACCCAGGCGCATGCCGCCGAAACCACCGCCACCACCGGTGCTCTCTTCTACATTGTCGCTGCGACGAAAGTCTCCCCAACGCATGTCCGCTCCTTCACTAGCCCGCTCCCACGGCAGCATTCTACCGCCATGCGGGCAGGCGCTACCCGAGCTCGTCGATCGACCGTGGCCAGCTCGCCTTGAGCAGCCGCGACAGCGCGCGGTCGGCGAGAATCGCGCCGCCGGTCTGGCAACGCGCGCAGTAGTTCGTTTCGTTCTCCGCGTAGACGATGCGCTGCACCGGCGCGCCGCACACCGGGCAGGGCTGGCCGAACTGTCCGTGTACCGCCATCTCCGGACGGAACGCCGTGACCTTCTCGGGGAATGCGGTGCCGGCCTCGCTCGCGCAGGCGCTCGGTCCACTCGCTCAGGACCGATCGTGCGGCGGCGTGCAGGCGCTGGATTTCCGCGCCCGACAATTTCTGCGTCAGCGCGATCGGCGAAAGCCGCGCCCGGTGCAGGATCTCGTCGGAATAGGCGTTGCCGATGCCGCTGAAAGCTGTGGGGATCGGTCAGCGCCCGCTTGAGCGTGTGGTTTTCTGCGAATCAGTCGAGCGTGGAATTCACCGAGCCCGGCGGCGAGCGGTTCGAGTCCTCCCATGTCGAAATCTGCGAGCGCGCCGTCACCGCTGACCACATGCAGCGACGCGCGCCGTTTGCTGCCCGCTTCGGTCAACACCAGCGTGCCGTTGTCGAACTCCAACAAGGCCAGCGTGATGCGTGCCGGTGGCTTGCCGGCGCCCTCTTGCCAGCGCAGCCTGCCTGCGATCATCAGGTGCAGCACCAGGAACAACGTCGCCCTCGAGCGCGATGACGATGCGCTTGCCCAGCCTGCGCACGCCGACCACCACGCGTCCTTCGGCATCGGACAGCGGTGGCAGTGCCGTGCGCAGTACGAATGCGTTGACGATGCGCACGTTGTGCAAGCGGTGGTCGACGATGCGCGTTTGCAGGCTCTCGACGTAGACGGCGACGTCGGGCAGTTCGGGCATCGCGTCAAACCCATCCCGTGGCGCCGAGCGCAGCAGCCACGCCAAGGAACCACAGCGGATGCGCGCGCGTCGTGAGCGCGAGGAGCGCCGTTAGCGCCGTCAGCGCGTACGCCGCCCAGCTTTCGTCGGCGGTGCGCGCCAGCACGTAGCCGCTGGCGAGCACGAGCCCGACGGTCACCGGCGCCAGCCCGCGCTGGATCGCGGCGCGCAGCGGCGCATCGCGAAAGCGATTCCAGACGTGCGAGATCGCAAAGGTAAGCACCGAGGTGGGCAGGCAGATCGCCAGCGTCGCCACGAGCGCGCCGAGAAAGCCGTACACCCTCCAGCCGATAACGCTGACGATGAGCATGTTGGGCCCGGGCGATGCCTGCGAGATCGCGAAGGCCTGCGAAAACTCGACGTCGGTCAACCAGTGCTGGACGTCGACGACGCGACGGTGGATTTCCGGAAGCAGGGCATTGACGCCGCCGATGGCGAGAAACGACAGCGCGCCGAATTGTTGCGCGAGCTCGATCAATACGGGCGGAATCATCGCCGCGTCCGCCATGCGCAGGCGACCGAAACCGGCACCAGCACTGCGAGTGCCCATAGCAGCGGTACCCGCATAACCCCCAGCGCGACAAATCCGGAGAGCGCGATAGCGACCTGCCACACGCTGCCCGCGAGCGGCTGCCCCATTTTCAGCCCCATCGCGATGATCAGACCCGTCGCCGCCGACGAAACCGACGCCGTCGCGCCGCGCACCGCCGCGATCGTGTCGAAATGCGCGTACAGGGCCGCGAGCGCGAGAACGATCAGGAACGGCATGAGCATCAGTCCCAGGCTGGCGGTCAGCGAGCCGAAGGCACCCTGATAGCGGCTGCCGACGATGATCGACACGTTGATGATGTTAGGACCAGGCAGGAACTGCGAAAGCGAGAGCACCTCGGTGAACTCGCGCTCGCTCATCCAGCGGCGTTCCTCGACGAGCATACGCCTTGCGAAGGGCATGACCCCCCCGAAACCCGACATGCCGACCTTGAGGAATCCGATGAAAAGCTCGGACGCGCTGACCGCCGATACCGGCGTGGGCGAGGAGATTTCGCTCATCGTGGCGGAGTCATTTGCGCAGGAGCCACAGGATCAGGCTCACCACGCCCGAGATCAGCAATCCGGAGGTGATCGGGAAAAAGAAGGTGAAGCCGTCGCGCTGGACATGGATGTCCCCGGGCAGCCGGCCCAGCCCGAGCTTCGCGAGCAGCGGCCACGCCATCCCGGCAACGATCAGAATGACGCCGAGCGTGATGAGAAAACGTGCCATCGAAGTCGCGACTGGACGCTCGATTGTAACGCGGGTGGCGCAACCTAGCGCGGCCGGGTTATGCTGCCGCGGGATTCGAGTCGTCCGATGGCCGCACTGCTACGCTCGCTGCGCTGGTTCGCTCGCCTCGCCGACGCGATCGTCGATGCGATCGGACGCGTGTCCGCGTGGCTCGTACTGTTCGTGATCGGCGCGCTGTTCGCGCAATGGCCGCTGCGCGAACTCGTCGGCGGCGGGCACATACTCGCCAACGACTTCGGCCAGATCGCGCATGCTGCGGTGTTCTCGATCGGCGTCGTCTACGCACTGCGCTGGGACGGCCACGTGCGCCTCGACGTCTTCTACCAGCGCATGTCCGTACGCGGTAGGGCGCTCGTCGATCTCGTCGGCAGCACCACAGTGGTCGGCACCTGGGCAGGGATCGTGCTCTGGTTCAGCTGGCAGACGACGCTGCGCTCGGTCGCGGTGTTCGAGCGCTTCCCCGACACGTGGTCCCCGGGCTACTGGCTGTTCAAGGTCATGCTCATCGTCTTCGCGTCGCTGTTGCTCCTGCAGACCGCGGGCCACATCGCGCGGGACCTGGCGCTGCTGCTCGACAGGTCCGCGCCGGTGCCCGCACCCGCTGCGCCCCAGTCATGAGCTGGATCGTGCCGGCGCTGGGGTTGCTGATGTTCGCATCGGTCTTCGCGCTGCTGCCTTTCGGATTCCCGGTAGGGTTCACTTTGATGGGCAGCGCGCTGTCCTTCGCACTGATCGGTCACATGCTCGGTGCATTCGATCTGCCGCTGCTCACCGCATTGCCGCAGCGGCTCATCGGCCTGATGGAAAACGACTTGCTGCAGGCGATCCCGCTGTTCGTCTACCTTGGCGTGATCATGCAGCGTACGACACTGGCGGCCGAACTGCTGGAAGCGATGAGTGGCCTGTTCGGGTCGCGCGCCGGCGGGCTGTCGATCTCGACGGTGATCCTGGGTGCACTGCTGGCACCGACGACCGGCGCGGTCGGCGCGTCGGTGCTGACGCTGGGCCTGCTCGCCCTTCCGGCGATGCTCGACGCCAGCTACCGCAGGAGCCTCGCCGCGGGCGTGGTCTGCAGCGCCGGCACGCTGGGAACGGTGCTGCCGCCGTCAATTATCCTCATCGTGCTCGCCGACCTCATGCGCGGTGCCAATGCCGAGGCACAGATCATGCGTGGCGAAGACGTTCACGGCGCGCTGATTGTCAAGGACATCTACCTCGGCATGCTGGCGCCGGTGGGAATCGTGCTGGTGCTGTATCTCGTCTATGTCGTCGCAGTGGCGATGCTGCGGCCGGCGAGTTGTCCGCCGCTGCCGCCCGAGCGGCGCAAGCGCCTGCCGTGGACGCGCCTTCTCGTTGTCGTGATCGGGCCGCTGGCGTTCATCGTGTTGCTGCTGGCGTCGATCGTCACCGGGCGCATCTACACCGTGGAGGCGGCTGCGATGGGCGCCATCGTCGTCACCGTTTACACGTGGCTGCGCGGCGAACTCGACTGGGCGCGCCTGGCCGACACCGTGCGCAGCGTCATGCGGCTCACGGGGATGATGTTCCTGCTGCTCATGGGCGCGTCGACGTTCACGCTGGTTTTTCGCGGCCTCAACGGCGTGCAGATGGTCCACACGCTGCTAGGCATGCTCCCCGGAGGCCTCAATTTCGCCGTCGTCGCGGTGTTCGCGGTGACCTTCTGTTTCGGCTTTTTTCTGGACGCGCTGGAAATCGTGCTGCTGGTCGTGCCGATCGCCATACCACCGCTGCTGGTCCTGGGCGCGCATCCGATATGGCTGACCGCGCTGATGGCGCTCACGGTGCAGACCAGCTTCCTGATGCCGCCATCCGGCTTTGCATTATTTTTTCTGAGATCGATCGCGCCGCGCGAGGTCGCGACGCGCGACATCTACCGCGGCGCAATCCCGTTCATCTTGATCCAGCTTTTCGTCGTCGGCCTGCTCTGGCGTTTCCCCCAACTGGCCACGGCGCTGCCGGCGATGCTCGACTAGTGGACTGTAACACTTAAATAGGTAGTATGATCATGCCTGTGGAGGGCATGATGAAACTGAGCAAGAGCGAGCGCATGGAACTGCAGCGGCAAGCGAGCGCAAGAAACGGCCGGGCCGACTCGGCACGGCACGCGCGGTTGATCCTGCTGCTGGCCGAGGGGCTGACTTGGGCGGAGATTCGGGCCAAGCTTGACTGCGCCGACAGCTACATCAGTCGCTGGAGCAAGCGCTTCGAGGCCGATCGTTTGGCTGGGCTGTTTGCACGACACGCTGGACGGGAGCGCTACAAGGTGACCGACCGAGTCGAAGCGCGCGTGCTGGCCTGGACGACCAAGCGCAAGCCGGCCGATGGCTCGACGCAGTGGTCCTCGCGCAAATTGGCCGCGGAATTGGGTGGCGATATCTCGCATATGACAGTCACGCGCATCTGGGCCAAGCACAGTCTGAAGCCGCATCGGCTCGAGGGCTACATCGCTTCCAACGATCCGGACTTTGAGACCAAGGCTGCCGGGTGATCGGGTTGTATCTGAACCCACCGCAGCATGCGGCGGTGTTCTGCGTGGACGAGAAGACAGCGATTCAGGCGCTCGATCGCAAGGATCCGGTGTTGCCGCTGTCGCCGGGACGCGCCGAGCGGCACGGCTTCGAGTACTTCCGCCATGGCACCCTGTCGCTGTACGCCGCCTTCAACACCAAAACCGGCGAGGTACTGGGCAAGACCGCCGAGCGCCACACCTCGGCCGAGTTCGTCGCCTTCCTCACTGACCTCGTGGTCCACCAGCCGCGCGGCAAGGAAATCCACGTCATCGCCGACAACCTGTCCGCGCACAAGACCAAGCGCGTCGACGAATTCCTCGCGGCACACGCCAATGTTCACTTGCACTTCACTCCGACGTACTCATCCTGGCTGAACCAGGTCGAGCTGTGGTTCGCCAAGATCGAGCGGGACGTCATCGCCCGCGGCGTGTTCACCTCGGTGCCCGACCTAAAGAGAAAGCTCATGCGTTACATCCGTCACTACAACAAAGAGGCCAAACCCGTGAAGTGGAAATACTTCGATCCCACACGACGGATTACTCCCGCTTCAATCGTTACAGTCCACTAGCATTCGCCGGCTACGTCATGCCTTTAGAGCGCGATATAGGAACGGAAGGCTCACGTCCATGCGGTAGTCGACGTCGGAGTGCGTGTCGTCGAACTCCTCGTAGGTGTGGCGAATGCCCGCCAGCGCGAGGCGCTTGGACAGCATTCGCGCGCCAAAGTGGATGTGGTACTGGTCGCGCCAGCCACAATCGATATAGATGCCGCGCAGCGACTTGAGCTCGGCCTTGTGCGCGTCGACCATGTTGATCGGATCGTTGGCCAGCCAGCGTTTCCATCGCGCAGCAATCACCTCGCCGCTTTCCAGGTTGAACGGCAGCCGAAAACCGAGCGGAGCGCGCGGATCGGGATCGTAGGTCGCAGCCATGGCGAGGTTCATGATCGCGTGTCCCTCGCCCACGGTCAGCTTTTCGATCTCCCATACATGGTCCAGAAAGCGCTTGACGCGCCCGTCGTCGAATCCCTGCGCCAGCCCCTTGCGCCTGCTCTCGCGCAGTGCGTCGTACTTGCCGGGGACGCGCTTGCCTATCCGATAACGGCCGAGCTCGTTGAGCGTATTCGGCCAGTCGTGCCAGTAGACGAAGTCGAAATACGCGTCGCCGGAATGATCCGCAATTGCGCCCCAGTACTGCGCGTATTTCATGCCGTGCACGATGGCGCCGTAGCCGCCGGACGACTTGCCGAAGCAGCCGCGGTGATCGCGCGAGGACAGCGTGCGGAATTCGCGATCGACGAACGGGAATGAGCTCGCGCGTGAGGTAGTCGGCGTAATTGCCGATCGCCGACGAGTTGATGTACTGGTTGCCGCCAAGCGCGGTGAAGCAGTCGGGGAAGACCAGGATGGTCGGCCCCATTTTCCTCTCGTGGATCAAGCGTGCGGCGCGTTCCACCAGGTTTTCGGCGAACGGCTTCCAGTTCGCGTGCGCGAGCCCGGAGCCGGTAAAGCCGACGAGATCGTAAAGCACCGGAAAGCGACGTCCGCGGCCGCGTTTCGCGCCGCTGTCATATTGCGGAGGCAACCAGACGCCCAGTTTGCGCACGTGCGGATCACCCAGTGGGTTGCCGCGGAGCACCTGCGATGTGTGCTCGAGCACGACGAGCGTGCCTGCCAGTCCCTGTGGGCGTTTGAGCGCCATAGTCCCTCCCGGCGAGTGTGCAGGCGCAATTGTAGCGCCCTCGGTTGACGTCACGCATGTTGAAGTCATGCGCGCGAGCGCGTGACCACTGCGCCCTTCCCCTGGACGGCGGCGGATCAGGGGGAGTGCGAGCGATGCCCGATCGCACGCCGCAGCCGACAATGCTTGAATGTTGCACATGCTCTCGTCTACGATGTCTCGATGGGAGCGGCAGTGGTGGCGCAGTTTGCGAAACGCCGCGTGGGCAACCGCAGGGGAGGTGCGATGCGCATGTCAGCCCGAATCGTCGTGATGGTCATCCTGGCTGCGGCCATGCCTTCGACCGCCGCGCGCGCCAGCCATCCCTCGCTCACCGAGTGCTTCGAAGGGTCCGACTTCATCGGCAATGCGGCGCTGGCGCGCGATGCCGGCATGTCGGAGCGGAAGTTCATCGACCGCATGCAGCAGGACTTCACGATCATCCACGCATTTCCGCAGGAGCTGCGCTGGTTCGCCCACGACGTCGACGACGAATCGTTCCTCCTCAACGCGGCGCGGGACGTGTTCGACCGGCCTGCTCTGCCCGAGGAGCACCGGCGCGCGTTCCTGCAGGTGTGTCTGCTGAGGATGGGAGAAGGCCCGCTGGCGCCGCCTTCGACGAGCGAGCCGGATGGCCGCGACCCGACAACGTGAGGTGAGCCGAGGTGACCTTGGGCCTACGGCCGCTCGAGGATCGCGCAGACCCCCAGGCCACCCGCGGTGCAGATCGAGATCAATCCGCGGCCGGAACCGCGCTGCTCGAGTTCCTTTGCAAGCGTGCCGACGATGCGCGAGCCGGTTGCGGCGAACGGGTGGCCCAGCGCAACGCTGCTGCCGACGGGATTGAGCTTTGCCCGGTCGATGCTGCCCAATGGCGCGCCGCGACCGAGGCGGCTCCTGCAGTACTCGGCCGACTCCCACGCCTTGAGCGTACAAAGGACCTGCGCGGCGAAGGCCTCGTGAATCTCGTAGATGTCGAAATCCTGCAGCGTCATGCCGGCGCGATCAAGCATGGCCGGCACCGCGTAGGTCGGCGCCATGAGCAGGCCTTCACGTGCGCCGGCAACACCGGCGAAATCCACCGCCGCGGAGGCGCTGCAGGTAATGAATGCCTGCACGGGCAAACCGCGTTCGCGTGCCCAGGCTTCGGAGGCGAGCAGCACACAGGACGCGCCGTCGGTCAGCGGCGTACTGTTGCCCGCCGTCAGCGTGCCCGAGGGGCTGCGGTCGAACACCGTTTTGAGCGCCGCCAGCTTGGAAAGATCGGTATCGGCGCGCACGTTGTTGTCGGTGGCGAGCCCGGCGACGGGCGCCACCAGGTCGTCGTAGAAACCGGCCTTCCACGCGGCGGCGGAGTGCCTGTGGCTCAGCAACGCGAGCTCGTCCTGCTCGGTGCGGCCGATGTGCCACTCCTTGGCCATCAACTCGCAGTGCTCGCCCATCGACAGGCCGGTGCGCGGCTCGCCGACGTCGGGCGTCGCCGGCTTGAGATCGCGCGGCCGCAGGCGCAACCACGGTTTGAGCCGCGCGCCGAGCGAGCGCCCGCGCGCGCTTTCGAGCACGATGGCATTCAGCGCGCGGCTGTAGACGATCGGGACTTCGCTGGTGGTATCGACGCCGCCGGCGATGCCGCAATCGATTTCGCCCGATTCGATACGCTGCGCGATCTGCAGTGCGGCGGTGAGGCTGGTGCCGCAGGCGCGCTGGAGGTCATACGCCGGCGTGTGGGGGTCGAGCCCGCAATTGAGCGAGGCTTCGCGTGTCAGGTTCCAATCACGCGAATGCTTGATGACCGCACCTGCCGCGACTTCGCCGAGGCGCGCCCCGCGCAATCCGAAGCGGTCCACCAGACCGGTCAGCGCGGCCGACAGCAATTCGAGATTGCCCAGAGTCGTGTAGGCGGTGTTGCTGCGCGCGAAAGGAGTGCGCGAGCTGCCGATGACAGCGGCGCGGCGAGGCAGTTGCGGCATGATGGGCTCCTCGTGAAACGCAGCGCGCCTCGGCCGCCGCGGTTGCTAGGGCCTGTTAACGCTATATACATGCGCCCGGCGCTCCCGCGCCCCGAAGGGTGATCCTTCAGAAAGCCCGCAGCCCGCGTTGCCGCTCGTCGCGAGGCGACCAGCCTCGCTTCCTCGCCGCGCCTTGCCTGCGGGGTTTCTGAAGGTCACGCGTACAGGCATATAGCGTTAACAGGCCCTAGTGGACTGTAACGATTGAAGCGGGAGTAATCCGTCGTGTGGGATCGAAGTATTTCCACTTCACGGGTTTGGCCTCTTTGTTGTAGTGACGGATGTAACGCATGAGCTTTCTCTTTAGGTCGGGCACCGAGGTGAACACGCCGCGGGCGATGACGTCCCGCTCGATCTTGGCGAACCACAGCTCGACCTGGTTCAGCCAGGATGAGTACGTCGGAGTGAAGTGCAAGTGAACATTGGCGTGTGCCGCGAGGAATTCGTCGACGCGCTTGGTCTTGTGCGCGGACAGGTTGTCGGCGATGACGTGGATTTCCTTGCCGCGCGGCTGGTGGACCACGAGGTCAGTGAGGAAGGCGACGAACTCGGCCGAGGTGTGGCGCTCGGCGGTCTTGCCCAGTACCTCGCCGGTTTTGGTGTTGAAGGCGGCGTACAGCGACAGGGTGCCATGGCGGAAGTACTCGAAGCCGTGCCGCTCGGCGCGTCCCGGCGACAGCGGCAACACCGGATCCTTGCGATCGAGCGCCTGAATCGCTGTCTTCTCGTCCACGCAGAACACCGCCGCATGCTGCGGTGGGTTCAGATACAACCCGATCACCTCGGCAGCCTTGGTCTCAAAGTCCGGATCGTTGGAAGCGATGTAGCCCTCGAGCCGATGCGGCTTCAGACTGTGCTTGGCCCAGATGCGCGTGACTGTCATATGCGAGATATCGCCACCCAATTCCGCGGCCAATTTGCGCGAGGACCACTGCGTCGAGCCATCGGCCGGCTTGCGCTTGGTCGTCCAGGCCAGCACGCGCGCTTCGACTCGGTCGGTCACCTTGTAGCGCTCCCGTCCAGCGTGTCGTGCAAACAGCCCAGCCAAACGATCGGCCTCGAAGCGCTTGCTCCAGCGACTGATGTAGCTGTCGGCGCAGTCAAGCTTGGCCCGAATCTCCGCCCAAGTCAGCCCCTCGGCCAGCAGCAGGATCAACCGCGCGTGCCGTGCCGAGTCGGCCCGGCCGTTTCTTGCGCTCGCTTGCCGCTGCAGTTCCATGCGCTCGCTCTTGCTCAGTTTCATCATGCCCTCCACAGGCATGATCATACTACCTATTTAAGTGTTACAGTCCACTAGTTGCCGCGATGTCCGATGAGGCCGAGAAATTCCTCGCGTGTCGCCGTCGATTCGCGGAACGTGCCCAGCACCGAGGAGGTGACCATCACCGAATTCTGCTTTTCCACGCCGCGCATCATCATGCACAGATGCCGAGCCTCGATCATGACGCCGACGCCCTTGGCGCCCACGAGTTCCATCACCTGTTTGGAGATCTGTTCGGTGAGCCGCTCCTGTAACTGCAGGCGCCTCGCGTACATGTCGACCAGCCGCGCCAGCTTCGACACGCCGAAGACCCTGCCGCTCGGGATGTAGCCGATGTGGCAGCGGCCGAAGAACGGCAGCATGTGGTGTTCGCAGAGGCTGTAGACCTCGATGTTCTTGACGATCACCATGCTGTTGGTTTCCTGCGTGAATACGGCGCCGTTGAGCAGTCTGTCGACGTCGGTGCGATATCCGGATGAAAGGAAGTGATACGCGGCAGCGACGCGCTCGGGCGTCTTTAGGAGTCCTTCGCGCTTCGGGTCTTCGCCCAGTTCGACGAGCAATTCGCGAACCAGCGCGGCAATTTTTTCGGTATTCATGACGGGCGCGGCCTTTGCGCAGACGAAGGGAAGGGCTGCGATCCGCATTATCCCACGACGGCGGACGCCGGCGACGTGCGCGGCACGTGCGACTAGCGGTATGATCGCGTCGGACGTTCGAGCGAGAGGAGTACACCATGGGCAAGGCCATCGATCTCAAGGCGGCGGACGGGTTCGTGCTGGCAGCTTATCGCGCCGATCCCGCGGGCACGCCGCGGGGCGGGCTCGTCGTCGCGCAGGAAATATTCGGCGTCAATGGCCACATACGCAGCGTGTGCGACGGCTTCGCCGCCGACGGCTATCGCGTCATCGCGCCGGCGCTGTTCGACCGCTACGAAAAGGGCGTGGACATCGGCTATACGCCGCCGGACATCGCTCGCGGGCGCGCGCTCAAGGCGCTGGCGGCGACTGACGCGGCGTTGCGTGACGTGTCCGCCGCGCGCGATGCACTCACCGGGTGCGGCAAGATCGGGATCATCGGCTACTGCTGGGGCGGCTTCATCGCCTGGATGAGCGCATGCCACCTTGCCGGCTTTGCTTGCGCCGTGCCGTATTACGGCGGCGGTATGCTCGACGCCGGCAACGAGACGCCGCGCTGTGCGGTGCTGGCTCACTTCGGCGAGCGCGATAGCGTGCTGCCGGTGGAAGGCGTAAAGCGCTTCGCCGCCGCGCACCCCGAGGTCGAAGTGCACATCTACGCCGCGGACCACGGTTTCAATTGCGACCAGCGCGGGTCTTACGACGCCGCCTCGGCGACGCTGGCGCGGCAGCGCACGCTGCAGTTCCTGCGCACGCACGTGGGTTAGCGTGGCTCGTTTGCCAGGCGCTGTTTCCGTTGCGCGCAATACTTGACAGAAGCAAGTAAATTGCCGACAGTCGAGAACCATGGCATCGACTACCGCGCCACTGGACACACGCATTGCGCAAGTGCGACGCTTCAACCGCTTCTACACGCGCGCCATCGGCGTGCTCGGCGAGGCAATGCTGGACAGCTCGCTGTCGCTTTCCGAAGTGCGCGTTCTCTACGAGCTCGCGCTCGCCGCAGCCGACGCCCGGCCGACGGCGCGCGCGCTTGCCGCCGAACTCGGACTGGATGAAGGCTACTTGAGTCGGATCCTGCGTCGATTCACCCAGCGCGGCTGGCTCACGCGGGAGTGCGCGGCCGAAGACCGGCGCAAGACTTACCTCTCGCTGACTGCCAGAGGGCGCAAGGCATTCAAACCGCTGGACGCACGTTCGCACGAGCAGGCCGGTGCGCTGCTGCGCAGGCTTTCCGCCGGCGATCAGGCAGCGCTGACGGAATCGATGCGCACGGTCGAGCGCCTGCTCGGCGCCGGCCCAACGCAGCCGTCGTCCCCGAAGTTCACGTTGCGTGCGCTCGTGCCCGGCGACATGGGCTGGGTGATCCATCGCCACGGCGCACTCTACGCACGCGAATACAACTACGACGCGCGTTTCGAGGCCCTCGTGGCGCACATTGCCGCCGATTTCGTCGAGCGCTTCGACCCCGCGCGCGAAGCTTGCTGGATCGCCGAGCGCGAGGGCGCGATCGTCGGCTCGGTGTTCCTCGTGCGCAAGTCGGCCCGGGTTGCGAAGTTGCGCCTGCTCTACGTCGAGCCGTCGACGCGCGGGCTGGGGGTAGGTGCACGGCTGGTCGACGAATGCGTGCGCTTCGCGCGCGGCGCCGGCTATCGCAGGATCGTCCTATGGACGCAGAGCGAGTTGCTCGCGGCACGCCGGCTGTACGCGCGCGCAGGTTTCGTCTGCCGCGGTTCCGAGCCACACGAAAGCTTCGGCCGCAAGCTCGTGGCCGAAACCTGGGTACTCATGCTGTAGCGTACTTCCGCTGTAGCCAATCGGGCAGCTCCACGGGTTACACTAATGTTTCGCAAGCGTGTCGGCGCGGCGCAGTGACACGACCGCAATCGCGCTAGCCACTACTGAATGCGACCGGGAGGACTGCAATGAAATGTACGACGTGCGGCTACGAAACGCAGCCTGGCGCCAAGTTTTGTGTGCAATGCGGAACGACGATCGTAGCCGCCGCACCGGCGTCGGCGGGCATGGCGCCGCTGGCCACCCCATCCACGTCGCAACGACCTGCTGCCGCGCCTGCGGCGTCATCATCTTCGACGGCTTCGCGACCGGCATATGCGCCGGCGGCGTCCCCATCTTCGACCGGTTCGCGAGCGGCATATGCGCCGGCGGCGTCCCCATCCTCGACCGCCTCACGACCGGCGTATACGCCGCCCCCTGCCGTGGCGGAGCAGACCAGCGTACGTGCGGCCGCTGCCGGTTCCGCGATGGGCGGGCCCGCCGCTGGAAGCGCGCCTACCGGACAGCCGCAGCGCCTGGGACTGATTGCGGGGCTCCTCGCGCTGGTCGCGGCGTTGTGCATCGGCGGCTTCATCGCCTACAAAATGATGTTCGCGTCGGAGTCCAAGGAAGCGCCGACGACCACGGCCGTGCCGGCGACCGATGCGGCGTCGCCGCAATCCATGCAGCCTGCGGAAGCGCCGAAGGACGGCAGCGCAGCGCCCGCGGGCACGGCGAGCACCACGCCCGACGGCAGCACCGCGTCGCAGGCGACCGACTCGACAAGTCCGCCCGCCGATGCAAAGAGCGCCGGAGCCGCGCCCAACGATGCGTCGAAGGCCGCCAATGCGAACGCACCGAAGGCCGCCAAAGCCGCCGCGCCCGCCAAGTCCGATACCCCCGTGACAACCGCCGCACCCGCCGCCGCCGCACCGCCGCCTCCACGGCAGGCTGCGGCCCCGGCAACGCCCGCGGCGCCCCAGGCCGACCGCTGGGAACTGATGCGACAGGCCTACGACGCCTGCGCACGCGAAGGCCTGCTTGACCGCCTCTCCTGCAACGCGCGCGTGGGGCGCCAGTACTGCGAGGGTTACTGGGGCAAGGTCCAGCAGTGTCCGGTGGGCGCGTACGGCGACCGCGGCAACTGAGGCGAAGACCGCTCGTCGCCGACTGGAGCGAGTCCGCGCGTACCGCGCTCGGTCTGCAGTAGCGCGCGAAGTGGTGCGTGCTCAGCGCACGCAGTTGCGTCCAGCGCGTTTGGCGTCGTAGAGCTTGCGGTCGGCCTCTGCCAGCATCGCGACCGCGTCGGAAAAGTCCGTGTCCGCAGTGACGCCGATGCTGATCGTGACCTGCAGACCCGCGTGAATCTCGTGCCACGCAAATCCGGCGACGGCGGCGCGCAGTCTCTGGCACGCCGCCCGGGCCTGTTCGAGCGTAGTGTCGGCCAGAGCCAGCACGAACTCTTCGCCGCCATAACGCACGGCGACGTCGGACGGCCGGCAGGCGCTGCGCAGCAGCTTGCCGACCGTGCGCAGCACCTCGTCGCCGATGACATGGGAGAACCGATCATTGATGGCCTTGAAATGATCGATATCGGCCAGCGCCATGCTCAGGCTGCGCTGCGATCCGCGCAGCTCGCTGAAGGTGCGTTCAAGGTTGGCATCGAGATAGCGGCGATTGGCCAGTCCGGTGAGTGCATCGATGTGCGCCGCTTCCGATAGCTGAACGTTGACTTCGGCGAGACGGTCACGCTCGGCGCGGTATTTTTCCGCTTCCTCCCGAACCTTGCGCACTGCGATCTGGATGAGCAGGTCGCGCGCCTTCGCTTCGGCTTCTTCCGACCGCATATGCTGGTCGAGCGCATGATATTTCTTGAAATGCGCGAGCGCGTTTGCGGTGTCGCCCAACGCTTCGCGGCACGCTGACAGCTCGGAGTGCGCGCGCATGATGCTTGTCTTGGAGCCGCATTCCTCGCCGACGGTGAGCGCGCGCTGCAGCGGCTCGACGGCCGCCACCGGGCGCCCGCACAGGCGCAACGCTTCACCGATGTTCACCAGGCACAGCGCTTCGTGGTTGCGATCGTTCATCGAGCGCACGGTCGCCAGCTGCTGCTCGAAGAGCACCATCGCCTGCTCGACATCCCCTAGAAATGCCACCGCGCTGCCGACGTTGCCAAGGGCGAGCGCCCGCAGGTGCAGGTCGCCAACTTCAGTCGCGATCTCGACTGCTTCTTCGAAGTACAGACGGGCGCGCTGAAATTCCGCCGCGACTGTTCCCGGAGCGCTGGCGCGGCGTTGCTCGCCAACGCGCAGACACAGCACGCCCAGGCTGTTGAGGCTTGCCGCGGCGCCGGCACGATCGTCAAGCTGCCGCCGCCGCGAGAGCGCGAGATCGTGAAATTCGCGCGCCTTCGCTAGTTCGCCCAATCGCGCATAGGCCATCCCGAGTCCGTGGAAGACACCGGCCTCCAGCGCGACGTCGTGCTGCGCGCGCAGTAGCGAAAGCGCTTCCTCGAATCGAGTGAGCGCACGTGCATAGTCGCCCACGTAGAGTTCGACCGTGGCGATACCGCGCAAGGCGCGCACTTGGCCATGCACGTCGGCCAGTACGCGCCACAGCGAAAGCGCTTCGAGATGCCGGGCGAGGGCGTCCGCATGGGACGCCATGCCCAGATGTGCATTGGCGATGACTTCGACGGCTTGCGCTCGCGGATCCGGATCGGCTTGTTGCTGCGCAAGCTCGAGTGCCTGCAGCCCCAAGTCCAGCGCACGCTTAGGATCGCCAATGTGCGCAAGTTTGCGTGCGAGTACGAGCAGCGCCGGTAGCCGCTCGCTGTCAGCAGTCGCGGCGGCGAGACGCGACTCGGCATCGCGCAATTCGTCCTGCGCAGTCGACGGCATGATCGGCGTGAATCCAGCTCCAGTCGCACCCGATAAAGCGATTTCCATGCCAATTTCCTGGAACGATGCAGGCTGTAGCGTGCAGATCCGCGCTTTCGCTTGGAGCGTCGCATTCGCTGCCAAATCGCGTTATTATGCCGTCATCATATTGTTCGAGAGGGTATGGCGCCCACGATCGCGCGGGGCCGGGACAGCGATGATGAAGTGTCTGATCTGCGGTCGCACGTGTATGCCGGGCGCGAAGTTGTGCGCGGACTGCAGTTCCGCGCGCAAACGCGCATTCGCCGCGACCGTTACCCAGCCACTGCTCGAGGCCGCGACCGCGCGGCGCACGAGCAAGCCGTTGTTGCGCCCGAGTCAATCGGTTGCTGCGACGGCGCGGCGCACCGCCGAGCGTGCATTGCTTGCAAAGCCGCAGGCCGAGGCGCCGCTTGCCGACGCGCCTGCTGCATCGCGACGCAGGGACCTCACGTTTCTGGTCGGCGCCGGCGTTGTGATGCTGCTCGTGGGCGCTTTCATTGCTTACCATCGCCACAGGACGGCACCCGATCTTCCGCAGGCCAGCGAGCCGCCGACGACGGCGGCTCGCACTACGGCGACCGACGCGCCGTCGATGGTGCCCGCGCAGATGGCACCGAAATCCGTCGTTGATTCACAGTTGCCCCCGGTCGATGTGACCGTTCCGATCGCGGAGGTTCCGAGGGTCGACACGGCCAAGCGCGCGCAGTCAAGGCCGCGCGCCCCCACGGTGGAGGCGCCGCCATCACCGCCGGAGGCCGTACAACCATTACCCACTGTCGCCGCGGTGCCGGCTGTCGTGCCACCGCCGGTCGTCGCGGCGCCGCCCGCAGATCCCATGGAGCAAATGCGCGACGCACTCTCCCGCTGCAGCACGGGAGGTATCATCGATCGCATCGTCTGCGATCAGCGCGTGCGGCGCGAGTATTGCGACGGTCGCTGGGGACAGGTTCCTCAGTGCGCCAGCGGTGTGCCGAACGATCGCGGGGGGTAGAACTGACGCGTTTCAGTTGCTAGCCGCGGCCGACGAACGGCATCTTGGTCGCCATGATCGTCATGAACTGCACGTTGGCGTCGAGCGGCAGGCTCGCCATGTACGACGACGGCGCTCGCGACGTGCGCGACGTCCATCAGCGGCTCGACCGCGATCTGGCCGTTGGCCTGCGGCACGCCCTTGGCCATGCGCGCCGCCAGCTCGGTGAGCGCATTGCCGATGTCGATCTGGCCGCAGGCGATGTCGTACTTGCGGCCGTCGAGCGACGTCGATTTGGTGAGGCCGGTGATCGCGTGCTTGGTCGCGGTGTACGGCGCGGAGTTCGGCCGCGGCGCGTGCGCCGAGATCGACCCGTTGTTGATGATGCGGCCGCCGCGCGGGTCCTGCGCTCTTCATGATGCGGAACGCCTCCTGCGTGCACAGGAACGCGCCGGTGAGGTTGATGTCGACCACCGTCTTCCATTGCTCGAAGCGTCAGGTCCTCGAGGTTGACGGCCGGCGCGCCGATGCCCGCATTGTTGAACAGCACGTCGAGACGGCCGAACGATTGTTTGACGGTGTCGAACAATGCCGCGACCGACATCGGGTCTGCTGACGTCGGTAACCACCGGCATGGCGTTGGGAGCGGCGGTGCCCGCGGCGGCGACCGTCCCGTCGAGCGCATCGCGGCGCCGGCCCGCGAGCGCGACTTTGTAGCCGTCGCGCAGCAACGCGAGCGCGACCGCCCGGCCGATGCCGCTGCCAGCGCCGGTCACGACGGCAATCTTCGAAGCATTCATCGACAGGTTTCCTCCAGGAGTGCGGCGCGAACTGCGCACGCGATTGTAACGCGCCGCGGCGGCGCTGCCAGTCAGGGATGCTGCAAGCTGAAAGCCTGCGGCAATAGCTCTGCCAGCCGGAAGCGGCGCTCGGCTTTGGTGTCGTCGGTACAGCAGATGACCAGTGCATCCGGACCAAATTCGGCGACGACTTGCCGGCACGCCCCGCACGGCGGCGTGGGCTGGGTCGTCGGCGTATACACGGCGATTGCGACAACGCGTCGCGCGCCCTGCGCTACAGCGTGGAAAATTGCATTGCGCTCCGCGCACATCGAGAGGCCGTACGAGGCGTTCTCGACATTGGCGCCTCCGTGGATCGTACCGTCGTCGGTGAGCACGGCCGCGCCGACAGCGAACTTGCTGTACGGCGCCCAGGCATGGCGCGACGCTTCGCGAGCCCGGCGCGTTAGCTCGGTTAGGGTGGTCTCTGCAATGTCCATCGTCTCGCCTGCCCGGCCGGGAACGCGCCATTATCGCTCGCGACCGCCGCGATTCACAGCCGCGTCGCCGCCGCGCCGTCCATTACACCTTCTATGCATGAGTGCTCCGCATTGACAAGGCGCGCGTCGGGGCATACAAATGGGGTCGCCGCACCCCCGATTCGCCGCGCGGCACGGGCCCGCGGCGCAGCCGAACACCTACGCTTGGTTCTGCAAGATTCGTTTGGGCGACCGGGGTATCACCGTGCCAGCGCACGCCCTCAGGCGTGCAAACGAGCCGTGTCGCGCGACGCAACGCGCGGGACGGATTTCTTTGTCCAAGGAGGAGCGACACCGTGGCAAAAGCAAAGAGCAGGAAAGGCCAGTCCACCGACAGCGTTTATCGCATCACCGAACTCGTCGGCACCAGCGCGGTTTCGTGGGAGGATGCGGTAAAGCGCGCCGTGGCCACCGCGTCGGGCTCGTTGCGCGACCTGCGCATTGCCGACATTGTGAAGCTGGACGTCAAGATCGACGGCGGCAAGGTCATCGCTTACCGGGCACGCGTCGCGCTGTCGTTCAAGTACGAATCGTAGCCCGCGGCGGGAACACGCCCGGCGCGGTTGAGGATGGCTCCGGGGCGCGGCCGCAACTGCGCGATTGAGTCCTCGCAGCGCCTAGCGCTTAGTACGAGCCGCGTGCGGGCGGCTTGCTCGCGGGCGAGATGCCAACCGGTTTCGCGAATAGGGAGCTGGGTGGCGGCGAGGAAGTCGCCCCGCTGGCGCCCGGACGCGCACTCGAGCCCATGCCGCCGGTGACCGCGACATACGGGCGCATGCTTGCGACGATTTCTTCGACGCTGGCGGCGCCGGTGACGGTCGAGAAGACCAGCCGCGGGCACTGATCGGTCTCGATAATCATGAGCTGCTCACCGCGCTCGCGCATCCTATCGCGCGCGGCGGCGCCCCGCTCGGACATGTCTACCGGTGGCGTGACATCCTGATAGACCACGCTCCCGGTGCGATCGACGACGATATCGCAGGTGACTGCGGTCGCGCCGGCCGCGACCAGCGCCAGTGCTGCACCGCACAGAGCGAGCCCAAGGGATGGTTTGCGCATGCAAGTCTCCTAGCAAAGCCCCATGCTATGCCGTCGTGCGGCTCCCCGCAACACGAGGTCGGTTCCGACCCAAACGAATGCCGCCGCAGGACGTCAATTGGCGCGACGGGTCGTGAGCGAGAACCGGTGATCGAGCATGAACAAGTCGTAGTTCACTTTCCGGGGTAGTCGATGCCGACGACGCTCCATCGGCACTGACGCTGCGAAATTGCGTCAACGTTCGCCGATCGCGGCTTGCGTGGACGCCAGCTCGCAGCCGCGTATCTCAGGCACCTCGCAGATGCGCACTCGAGGCGGGCGATGTTCCACCGCGTGCACGAGCGCGCAAACCATCTGCGCCAGCGAAACCAGCCCAAGGCGGCGGGCGCTGTCGCGCGTCGCCGGCAGGAGCTCGAACAGTGTGTACAAAGGAGCGAGCAGCATCGGCCAGCGATGCCCGGGCCCGAGTACGTACCATGGTCTCAGGATGGTCGCAGGGATGTTTGTGCCACGCACGATGGCCTCGCCCTCGCGGCGCACCTCGACGTAAGCCCGCATGACCGGGGCCGGCTGCGCCACGCTCACGTAGACCATGTGCGCAATGCGCGCGCGCTTCGCGGCGTGCGCGGCCTCGCGTATCGAAGCCAGGTCGACCGCTCGAAATTCTCGTGCCTTGCGCGGGTTGGGATGCGGCGTGCCGACCAGGTGCACCAGCGTGTCGGCGGGCGCAACTGCGCCGGCGTAGCTGCGGGCACTGAGCGCATCGCCGACGATCGGCGTAACGAACGCGGGCAGCGACGCCACCGATTCTGGCCGTGCCAGGGCACGTACGCCATGGCCTCGTTCGGCGAGCCGTGCGACGAGCGCGCGCCCGACGTAGCCGGTCGCTCCGGTGACGAAGACGCAATGGCTCGGCATGTGGTTTGCCAAGTGGTTCGCGCGGTGGTTCGCCATGCGGTTCGCGATGTGCGCGCAGCGACTTCAGGCCCTCGACGCCAACGCGAAATGTAGCAATCCACGACGCGGCTGCGAGCCTGCGCACGCCCTCACACGGGTCGCGCGCCGCGCCTGCATCAAAAGCGTCGACACCCGTGGCGGCATTAGACGACCGCGCGCGCGGCGAAATAGCCGGCGCCGGCCGCCGCTGCCGTGACCGCGGTGCCCCACAGCACATCGACGACGACCATGTTCGTGGTCCAGCCCTTGAGCGTCGCCAGATTCGACAGATCGTAGGTCGCGTAACACATGAGGCCCAGCAGCAAGCCCGTGCCAAACGCGCGTATCCACGAGCCCTCCACGAGTACTGGCTGGACGCAGAAAAGCACGACCCCGGCGGCATAGAGCGGATAAAAAAGCGCCGCTGCTTTCCAGTTGGGACGGTCCAATAACAAGCCGCCGATCTGCGCCTGGTAGAAGTCCTTGGCGATCAAGCCCAGCCATGCGAAATCGCAAACGCAGAATACGACCAGTGCTGCGACGAAGGCGACAACAAGCTGGCTCATATGAGGTCGACAATGACTCCGGGCGCCGCAGTCTATCCGCCAAGGATACCGCCTCAGGCGCACGAAACAAATGAAACAAGTCTGGCCGCCCGGCGAAGTTCGCGCACTGCACATTTCCCATAGAGTTCAAGACATCGCGGCGACACGCCGCGTGCACCGACTCCACTCCAATGAAAAAGACCTCTCTGGCGCTCGACCACCTTCTGCGCGCCCGTGGCGATCCGGTGGGCGAGCTCCGCGATATCGATTCCGGCCATCCCGAGTTCGATCGGGCGCAGAGCATCCGTGCCGCAGCCGGTGTCCTCGCAAAAGTGCCGGACTCCCTGCCCGCGGTCGCGCAGGCGATCCGGACAGTCGATGGACTCGTGGGTGCGGGCGTATTCCGCCTGCGCCCGCAGCGGCGCAAACGACAGCGTCAGGACCACACGGGAGCGCAGGGCGGATTGCGGCGCCGTTGCAGGGCGCGGTTGTTGCAACGCAATGACACGCGTACGCGCGATCTGAATGCTGGATCGTCGCGATCGCGACATGCGATTGGACGTGTCGCCAGCAGGCCGCTACGGTGTCGTAGGCTCCGAAAAGACCATTCGACGTAATCTCTTACAAAGGATATCCGATGCCGATTCTTGCACTTGAGAACACCCCATGCGTGTCAGGCCCAGGCAGCAATGCAGGCTTCGCTCGTGCCGAGCCACGGTCCATTGCCACCTCCGCAGGCACTGGAATACTGCGGCGCAACACGGCGATGGCGGAAGCCCCGGACCAGCGTTATTGGACCGCCTATGACTACTACATGATCGAGCGCGAGGCGCGGGCGATGCGCGCGGCACAAATGGGCGCGCTCCTCGGAAAGGGCTGGCAGGCTTTGTCGCGCCTCATATTCGGCTGATTGCCCTGGTCGACAAGGCGGCTCGTATCGGCGTGCAGCGGGCGCCGCGCAATACCCGTAACCATGCGCTAACATTGCGTACATGGATCCGCGCTCTTCGCAGCCGGTCCAGGACGCTTCGGGTCATCGGCGGCATCGACGGGCCGCGAGTCGGCTGCTCATCATCGCGTCGGCGCTCCTGCTCGCGATCGCCAGCATCGACCTTGCCGGCGCGCAGGCGCAGCGCATCGACGGCGATGTCGTCAGCGTCGATGGGTCGACGCTACGATTGCGCACGAAGGGTGGCGAGCTTACGTCGGTGTCCCTTGGTGATGCAGTGCGCTACTCCGCGCGCTCGGCATCGACGCCGGCCCGCATCGTGCAGGGCGGGTATATCGGCACCACCGCGGTGCCGGGGCCCGACGGCACGCTAACCGCGGTCGAAGTTCACATCTTCGCAGAGTCGATGCGCGGCACCGGCGAAGGCCATCGCCCGATGGCGGGGCCGCCCGGCAGCACGATGACCAACGCCACCGTCGATAGCCTCGACAGCGCGTCGCGATCGTCCAGGACCAACGCCAACGTCGCCGGTGCGGCCGGTTCCGAGTCGGGCCTCCGTCTGACATTGACCTACGCTGGTGGCGAAAAGGTCGTGGTGGTGCCGGATTCGACGCCCGTCGTATTGTACGAACCCGGAGACCGATCTGCACTTGCGCCGGGAACGCATGTAGTCCTCTACGCAGTGCCGGGACCCAGCGGCGGTCTGGTCGCCGACCGCGTCAACATCGGCAAGGACGGCTACGTTCCGACGCGATAGACCGGCGCAGGCGAATCGTGCTGCCGGCCGTCACACGTTCATCGCCGCCGCACAGCTCAGCGCCCTGCACTGACGGTGCGCAAGGTGACGAGTCCGCGCTGTGCGGCCGACCGCGTCACTGTGCAGGCGCGCACATCGCGACGCCGAGCGCACCGCGCCCGGCGGCGACCCATCCCTGCCCGAGCATCTGATCGCGCGTCGACAGCGACGCGGTGTAGCGATGGTTCATGCCGGGCCGGTTGTCGACCACGCCGAATACCGCCAGCGTTCCGACGCTGCAGCTGCCGTCGATAGCATTGGGGATCGCCGCCGCCGGTAGACCGACCGCGTTTTGCGGCCAGACGTTGGGCAGTCGCCGCAGCGTTGAGTCGCAGGCCAGCGCGGGCGCGCCGATGCGCGCGCCGAGGTCGCGCGTCGGGTGTCCTGAAGGCTTGCACAGAGTGTCCGCTGCCGACGCGACATTCGCCGTAACCGCAAACACGGACAGCGACTGTCCGGTGCGCGTCCAGCCCTGCACGCAGGCGTTGTCGAGCGCACCGATCAGCAGCGGGTCGGCGGTCAACAGATAGCGGTCGGCCGCGGCGCAGTGGAATTCCACCGCGATCGTCGACGCCGTCGGCGCCAGAGGCGCGACGTTGGTCTGTCCCGAGTTCGGGTCCACCATGAACGAAGATTCGTCGACGGCCTCGAAGTCGCCGCCGTGCAGCTGACTCAACTGGTGCAGCTCGTTGTCGTCCCAGCGCGGATCCGGTGCGCCGCTCAGGTACCAGGCGCTGCCGTTGTCGGCAAGGAACATCCCGTACTTCTTGAGCGCGCGCAGGATCACCTGCACGTGTGGTCCAAAGCCCGTGATATCGAAGCCCTGTTTGAGCCGGAACCGCTGGCCCATCGGCGGATAGTTCTGTCCAGTCAGGTTCGACGCCTTGTGTCGCGCCGGCCAGACATACGCGTTGCGGCGTCTGCGGCGCCGTGAAGCGCAGCGCATGGTGCAGTTCGCCCGCGACGACTTCCTCGTAGCGCACTAGTCCCGGGAAGGACTGGCAATCCGGCGGCGTCGGCGGAGGTCCACGTCGCCGGACGCAGTGCGTTGCTGTCCAGGTCGAATATGGCGCCCGAGCCCGCGCGCCAGCTGCCGTCAGCGTTCGGATACGCGGCGAAAAGCTCGTAGAGCTTGCCGCCGTCGCGATCGACGATCAGTACATGGCGATCGCCGCTACTTTGCGGACCGCCTTCGACGGGCGCATCGGCTGGGATGGGGTAGGGTCCCGGATCGCTCTCGGACGCGTAGGTGAAGCTCACGGGCACGCGCGGCTGCGTGCCCGTGACCACGACGAAGGGAATGCCGTTGGGTGCACCGTTGTACACCGTGCCGAAATCGGCATGCGCAGTCCGATTCGCGCCGATGGTCGCGATGTATTGCGCTGAGTTTGGATCGAGCGGCAACGTATCGATCGCGACGTTCCAGACGTTGTTGGCCGGGAACATCGGACGCACCGACAGCGTCGCCGACGCTACCGCGCAGCCGCTCGCCGCCATCAGCGCAATGGCACACACTCCCTGGGACCATGCGATGCTGCGCAAGCGGGACTCCTTCGACCTGGCTTCGGGATTCGGTCGAATTATGCCAACATCATATCAAACCGGCAACCGCGACAAAGGCTCGGCTGCGATTACGCCGGCACCGTGCCGATCGCGACGCGCCAGTCGCGGCTAAGCGCCGAACGGTACCGCGCGCACGCCGAACAGGAACCGATGGAGAAACATCACCAGCAGCGCGACCGCCGTGCCCGCGACGATGGCGACGAGGTCGCTGCGCCAGCGCGCCACGAAAGGCACGAAGGTGCCCCGGGCGGTCACCGACAGCAGGTCGATTACGGCGTACAGCGCAAAGCTCGCGAACAGCACGGTGCCCCGCGCGTCACCGTTGGCGAGCAGATGCACGATGCTCCAGATCAGCACACCGGCGAGCATCGGATGCCGGATCGCGGCGCGGATGTGGGAGGGACCGTGGGAGGCCGCGAGCAGGATGAATACGACCGTCATCGCATAGGGCGCGACGGCACGCGCCTCCGGGAACGGCGCGAACCACTGCACCCCGCGCCCCGCCGCCACGTAGCCGGCGATGATCAGGACCAGGCCGATGCCGGATACCATGGAGTACAAGCCTTTGTAGCGCTTCTCGCCCCATTTCGCGAGCAGCATCGCGCGCGCCGCCGGCACCACCGGCAGCAGGTGCGGAGCAAGGAACACCAACAGTCCGGCCACGAGCAATGTCACCGCGATCCCTTCGTAGCGATTGAGGTGAGCGCGACACTCACGCCGTCAGCCACGCCTTCACCCGCGGGTGCTCGAGCACGTCACGGTTGACGACGAATTCGGGGCGGCGGCCCGCCAGTGCATCGACGATGCTCTTCAGTCCCGTCGATGCCATGTTGTGAAAGCATTCGTCGGTCCAGCACAGCGCGTGCGGGGTGACGATGACGTGATCCATCCTGAGCAGCGGATTGGCCGGGTCCACCGGCTCGCGCTCGAAAACGTCCAGCGCCGCGCCTGCGATTGCCCTGCGGGCGAGGATATCGATGAGTGCCGCCTCGTCGACGATCGGTCCGCGCGCGACGTTGATGAAATAAGCGTCGGGCTGCATGAGCGCGAGCTCGCGCGCGCCGATCAGGTGACGGGTGCGCGCGTCGAGCAGGCAGCAGACGATGACGAAGTCGGATTCGCGCATGAGGTCTGGCAGCTCCACCTTGCGCGCGCCGACGTAGCCCAGTTCGATGTCGTTGGCGTACGGATCGGCGGCGATCAGCTGCATGTCGAAAGGGCGCGCCATGCGCATGATTTCCATCCCGATGCGGCCGGCGCCGACCAGACCCAGCGTACGTCCGGTGAGACCGAGGCCCATGTTGTCCATGCGCTCGTGCCAGCGGCCCTCGCGCGTCAGCCGGTCCTTGAGGAACAGTTTGCCGGCGAGCGCGAGTACAAAGGTGAGCGCGGTGGTCGCGACCGGACGCGGCATCGACGACGGCGTGTTGGTGACGACCACGCCGGCCCGGGTCATCGCCGGGACGTCGACAGCGTCGTAGCCCACGCCATGCCGCGCGATGACGCGCAGGCGGCAATCGGCTTGCGCGACCGCTGCGGCCGGCACGCGCGCGATGTTCACGTACAGCGCGTCGTAACGCGCCGCGAGCGCAGCGTCGATCTCTGGCACGACCTTCGGCAGGTACTCCCATTCGACGTTTGTCGCGCGGTCGAGTATGGCCAGCGCCGCACGACCGAACGCCGGCTCGCCGCGCGAATCCAGGATGTCGCGCGTCAGTCCCACGCGGAATGTGCCGGTCATCGAACTCTCCCGATGAATGCTTCGATCGACGCCACGGACGCGTCGATGATTGGCGCGCCGTTTTGGCGAAGTGGTCATAATACGGGCACCAGCGTACGTACCGCCACCGGCGTGCGATCGGCTGCGCCTGGCATCAGGTGAGCGCCAGCAGTCGCACGCGATTGGGGCGCCGCATCGACGCACGTTCAGTACCCAACCCCAGCCAGGAGAGCCCATGGACCAGGAAGCCTTCAACCTGAGCATCCGCAAATTTCTGAAGATGGTCGGCATCAATTCGCAGCGGGAAATCGAACAGGCGGTGGCCGGCGCCATCGCCGCAGGCTCGGTGAAAGGCACGGAGTCGTTTCCGGCGCGTGTCCGCCTCGTCGTCGAGGGGCTGGGTATCGACGTCAGCTTCGATGGCGATATAAGGCTGCAGTAACGGCTGCAGCAGCACGCGCTGGGGCGCTGCGCCGGGCGGCCTTCAGGCCGGGTGAGCGAGCAGCGCCTGCCGCGCCAGTCCCGAGAGCGTGGTGTCCAGCAGCGCACGAGCGGCCTCCGGGTCCGCGCCCGGCCAGGCCAGCGCAGCGATGGCCGGGCGCGAGCGCGTGCCGTCGAGCAGCCCCAGCAAGCGTCGTGACGGCTCGTCGAGCGCAATCCATTCATGGCGAAGGTTGGTGACCTGCGCGCTGCTCGTCGCCTGAAGCCGTGCGACGGCGCTCGCGAGCGGCGTATCCCCGGGGTCGACGACGAAGGGCGACCCCGTCGCGTGAAGCTCGACGACTCCCGCCGCGAACGACTGCAAAAGGTCCGAAGCCAGCTCCGCACGCCCTGCGGGTGGCGGCGTCACCATTCCGAGTCGGGCGGCAGCCATGGCGCACAGGGCGTCGAATCCGATGGCAAGCGGCGAATGGTCGATGAGCGCCATCATCGCCGCTTTGGTCAGCGGACGCTGCGATTTCAATGCGCTGCCATCGGACATGCGAAATTCCTCCGCGGCCGGCGACGCGATATCGGGCGCCGGTCCGGTCGGGGCCGCTCGGGTGGCAATGTGCAACGAGAAGACGCGATCGGGCGAAACCGTACGCGTAAGCGTCGTACCCTCGCGTATCAGAAGCGTCTGGCGAAAGGTCTGGTTGCGCAGGAAATCGAGGAATTGCTCGCGCTGCACGAGGTCGGGCGCGATGCGCGATAGCATCGCCGCAACGTTCGGCGCGAGATCGTGCAGCAGCATGCGCTTGAAGTCGGCTTCACCGAGGTAGCGCAGGCCGTGCGCAGCGGCGCGCTCGACGAATTGGTGGAAATACAGCGCGTCGTTCACTTCTTCCAGGTGCTCGTGGTAGATGTAGAAGTCCGGCTGCTGGCGCAGACGCAACGCCTCGCCGCGCAGCATCGCGCCATAGCCGGAAGTATCGTCCTGCAGCGATTCGGCCAGGAACTCAAGTACGGCGCGCGCCTGCTTCACCCGCGTGCCTGGGTCGTCGAAGCGGCGCGCCTGATAGAGCATCGCGTCGCGCACGGCGCCGCGCGTCTGCCAACCCGGAAGCGTGTTGTAGCTAATGTAGGCGACGCCCGTGGGCGCGAGCGATTCCGAACAGATCGCGTATATGCGCTCCTGCACGTCGCGTGGAACCCATGACAGTACGCCATGCGCGATGATGTAGTCGAAGTGCTCGCTACCCGCATCGAAGCTGCGGATGTCGGCCTGCAGCAGCTCGACGTTGGTCAGGCCCAGGGCAGCGATGTCGCCGGCCCCGCGCGCGATGTTCACCCCGGAAAAATCGATGCCGACGAATTGCGAGCGCGGCAGCGACGCTGCCATCGGGATCAGGTTGCCACCGGACGCGCAGCCGAGCTCGAGAACGCGGCAACGCTCGACAGGAGCCGGCGCCACCCCAAACAGCGAAGCCAGCGTCGCGAGGCGATCTGGATGCGACTGCGCGAAGGGAACGCTTGCATACGGCAGGACGTCGTACGCGGCTTCCAACGCGCTGCTCGCGGAGGGCTGCGCGACGGCCCCTCGCGGTGCCGCGCCCGACGTCACGGCGTCGCCCACATCCGCAGCAGGTTGTAGTAGCACGCGTAGAGCTGGGTGATCTCGGAGGTCTTGGCCAGCGGCACCTCGAGCTTGGTCAACGTCTGCGCCAGATTGAACAGCAGCGTGCGCTGGTGCAGGTCGCGCACCATGCTCTGAATCCAGAAAACCATGGCCAGCCGCGTGCCGCGCGTGACCTGCGTCACATGGTGGACGGTATCGGCCGGGTACAGGATCAAGTCGCCCGCAGGCAGCTTGGTATGAAAGCCGCCGGGTACGACCCCGGTCACGAGCTCGCCGCCGTCGTAGTCTGTCGGCTCGGAGATGAACAGGGTCGCCGACAGGTCCGCACGCATGGGTGACCCGCCACCGAGGATGGCGGCGTCGCAATGGTCGCCGTATTCCATGCCCTCGGCGTAGCGGTTCATCATCGGCGGACTCAGGACCGCGGGCAGCGCGGCGTTGAAGAACAGCGGGTGACGTCGCAGCGCCTTGAACGCAATGTCGGACGCGGCCTTTGCCTCGGGCGTGTCGTGCGGCGCCTCGGTGTTGTGCTTGTGCGGAGCGGCGATCGACCCTGCGCTCCGGCGGCCGTCGTCCCAGGTGACGCGCGCGGCGATTTCGCGCAGCTGGCGTGACTCGTCCGCGGAAAGCACGTTTTGGAGATGCTGAATCATGCGGCTGCGCTCAGTTCGGCCGATTCGGCCACCACGCGCAGCATAGGGGACGGCATCGCACTTCCACAAGGCCCGTGCGCGGTCGCAGCGCGCCGAGCCCGTCGCGTCCTGCCGGTGTCTAACGCTCCTGGAAGACGACGGAGAACGGCCGCGGCACCTGCGCGGCGGTGCTGACCATCTTGACCTGAACGAAGGAGCTCAGTTCGCGAAAAGCGTTGCGCATCTCGCGGGCGCCGTCGGGACGCGAGAGCCTGCGTCCCCAGCGCGCGCGCCGTTCCGGCGCACGCGGGGCAACGACGATGCCCATCCACAATTCGGCGAGCTCCTCATCGCGACTCATATAGCTGCCGAACGGCGCCACCATCTCGATCTGCAGTGGATTGCGTTTCCACTCGGCGTTGATGCGCTGGGCGAGCACGCTGGCGCGGTACACCAGGGTCCTCGCGCGGTCACGCGGCAGGGGGTCGACGACGCGCGCTGTCGCGTACTCGAGGAAACGCCCCGTGATACGGTATTCGTCCCGTGCCACCTCGTCGGCCTCGAGCAGTCCGTCGGCGACCAGATCGTGCACCAGGTTCGAGCCGATCGCGGTGTTGACCGCGAAATCCTGACGCAGGCTGCGCGCGCTCACCTGCGCCTCGCCGGGCGGGAGTCCGGCAAGACGGGCGAGCACGCGTGCGGTGGCGGCGCGCAATGCGAGCGCGTCCATGCCGAAGTATTCGCGCTGGGTGAGGAGCGTTCTGACTCTCATGCGTAGGGGCTCGCTTGGTGCGCGTCAGCTACAATATATGACAATCGCATAGACGGTGCAAGCCCCGGTCGCCGGTGCGCGGGGGGGCGGTCCGCGCCGGGCGCTGAGCGCGCCTCAGCCCGCGGACCCGACGTACGCCGGCGCCGGCTGCGTGAAGTACGCGTGCAGGATGTGGTAGACCATCAGGTAGTTCTTCTGCTGGAAGCTCGCGTGCGAGATGCCGGCCATGCACCGTGAACTGCTTGTCGGGATTGGGCAGGCGCTTGAAGAACTCGATCAGGTCGTCGAAGCGCGGCGATGCCGTCGTACTGGCCGCGCAGCACGAGCGTCGGCACCGTGATCTGCGCCGGGTCGACCACCGGCAGCTTCGAGCACATGTCGATGTAGGTGCCGTTGGGCATCGAGTCGTCGAGCGCGAGGATCGCGTCGGCGAACGCGTCGACGACGCGCTGCTCGGCGCAGTCCGGGATGGTCGCGCGCGAAGATCGAGTGCACGAAGGCGCGGTCGATCGGCCGCCGCTTGCGTCGCCAGGAACTCGGGCAGCTTCTTGCGCCGCTGCGCGAGCGTCGGCGCGCCTTCGCCGGTCCAGACGAACGCGTCGAGCGCGAGGCGCGCCACGCGCTCGGGATGGCGCTGCGCGAACAGCGCGGCGCGCAGCGCGCCCGACGAGATGCCGTAGGTCAGGAAGCTGCGCGACGCCGCGCGTCTGCGCGATGTAGTCGGTCGCCGCCGCCAGGTCGTCGGCGCCGTTGGCGATGTCGCAGTAGATGTCGCGCGTCTTGTCGGAGCGGCCGTAGCCTTCCATGTCGACGCACCAGCAGACGAAGCCGCGCCGCGCGAACCAGTCCATCACCGACGAATCCGGGCGGCCCGGCACGTCGAGGTCGAAGGTCGGCTGCGAGGCCATCGACGAGCCGTGCACGAACAGCACCGCGGGCTTGCCGTCGGGCGAGCCGACGAACTTCTCCCACAGGAACAGGCGCACGTCGCCGTCGGGTCTTGGCGTCCAGTGCTCGACGCCGGTGACCGGCGCGTCGGCGTCGTGCGCGTCGTTCGCGTGCTTGCGCGTCGAGTGGTCGCCGCGGCGCGTTCAGTCGACCTTCGCGCCGGTCTCGCGGATGACCTTCGCCCAGCGGTCGCGCTCGGCGCGGAAGAACGTGCCGAACTCCGCCGGCGTGCGAGCCGACGATCTCGATGCCGGCGCTGGCCATGTAGCGCCTTGACCTCCGGCGTCGCCGAGCGCGGCCACGAGCTCGCGGTGGAGCCGCTCGACGATCGCCGCCGGCGTGCCCTTGGGCGCGAGCAGCCCCATCCAGACGTAGGCCTCGTAGCCGGGCACGCCGGACTTCGGCCACCGTCGGCACGTCGGGCAGCTGCGGCGAGCGCGTGCGCGCCGGTGACCGCGAGCGCGCGCAGCTTGCCGGCCTTGATGTGGCCGACCATGCCGGCCGTCCCGGGAATCGACACCATGCACCTGGCCGCCGAGCAGGTCGGTCGTCGCCTGGCCGCTGCCGCGTACGGCACGTGGTTCATCTTGCATGCCGGTCATCGACGCGAGCAACGCCACGAACAGATGCTGGCCGCTGCCGTTGCCCGACGACGCGTAGTCGATCTGGCCCGGCCGCGCCTTCACGTAGGCGATGAACTCCTGCAGCGTCTTCACCGGCAGCGCGGGATTGACGACCAGCACGCCGGGCTCGCGGCCGATCAGCGAGATCGGCGCGAAGTCCTCGATCGGGTCGAAGGCGAGCTTCGGATAGAGCGTCGCGCTGATCGCGTTGGTCTGCGAGGCGAGCAGCAGCGTGTAGCCGTCGGGCGCGCGCCTTGGCGACCGATCTCGCTGCCGATGGTCGCGCCGGCGCCGGGCTTGTTCTCGACGACGACCTGCTGCCCCAGGCGCTTGCGTCAGCTCCTGCGCGATCAGCGCGCATCGGGCCGTCGACCGCGCCGCCGGGCGAGAACGGCACGATGACGCGGACCGGCCGCGACGGGTAGTCCTGCGCGTGCGGCGCCGGTGTCGATCCGACGAGCACTGCGACACTGAGCAGCCCGCGAGCGATGCCGGCGGCGCTCATTTCTGCGCCAGCACGTTGCAGCCCATTTTCTGAAGCTTGAGCTCGAATTGGCGATGCGAGGCATCGTCGGGATTCGGCTCGACCCAGGTGACCTCGGACGTGACGTACGCCTTCCGGAAGCCCAAGTACTTGCCGTCTTGGCGGTAATTCACCTCGAGGCAGAGGACCGTCCGCTCGGCGTTGAAGTGCACGTTGCGCGCTTGCATGGCGGCAGGATCGGTCATGCGCGCGCGCAGGCGCTCCACGGCATCCTCCTGCGCCCTGGCTTCGTCGGTGGTGGTCGGCGTCGGCTGATCGGCGACGAACTTCCTGAATGCCGCTTCGCTTTCTTTTCGAGTGGCCTCAGCGTTTGCCTCGACGATTTCATCCCGGCGTTGGCGCGTCTGCTCCAGCTCGCGCGCTGCGGCGACCCTATCCGCTTCGAACTGTCTCGCCGCGGCGGATTCCTGCGCGCCGCCGCGTGAATCGTCCTGCGATTTGCCGCATCCCGCGCACGCGAATGTCGCGCAGAGCACGGTCGGCAGCCAGATGCTGCGCATGAATCGGCTCGAACGAGCGCCCCTGCCGGGGAGCGATCGTCGAATTGTCCCAATGCGCCCTGACGAAAGCAAGCTTCGCCCGGCTCGCGCGAGACCGTGACAGGCAAACAGGAGCAAGCTCGGTCGCAGCGCTGCGCCAACCTTCCGCCGCGACGGCATGCTCTAGAGCCTGCCACCTTCGACCGCGAGGCCCTCCGCGCGCCAGCGCAGCATGCCGCCGGAGAGATTGGCGACGCTTCCGAATCCGGCCTGTTGCAACAGGATCGTCGCCTGTGCCGACCGCGCTCCGGAACGGCAGACCGTAACCACCGGACGCTCGCGGACGAGCTCGTTGCAGCGTGCGGGCAACGCACCCAGCGGCAGCAGCGTCGCGCCGCGAATGTGTCCGAGCGAGCCGTTGAACTCGTCGGCCTCGCGCACGTCGACGATCTGCACCCCTTCCGCCGCTTCTTCCAGTGCGCGGGGCTCGATTTCCCAGATGCCGGCAAACGTGAAGCGCAACGGTGCCCAACCCGGGTCGGACGGGAGCGCGGCATCGGTATCCGGTCGGCCGCAGCGCATGTTCGCCGGAACGGCGATGTCGATGAGTTTCGGATGCGGAAGCCTCAAATTGCTCATGTATCCGATGAAATCGGCTTCGCCGATGTCGCCGCCCAGGCGCGGGTTGTATCGGCGCTCCTCGCTGACGCTGGTAACGGTCAGCCCACGGTAGTCGTGCGCCGGGTAGAGCAGGCAAGCGGGTGGCAGCGCAAGAATCTCGCGATGCACCGACTTGTACATTGCATGCGCGTCGCCTTGCTGGAAGTCGGTTCGACCGCTGCCACGAATCAGCAGGCAGTCACCGGTGAACGCTGCGCTGCGGTCGTCGAGCACGAAACTCACGCAGCCGTGCGTGTGGCCCGGTGTAGCGCGCGTCTCGACGTGGCGGCCGCCGAAGACGACGCGATCACCGTGCGCGAGCAGGCGATCAGCACCGGCGGCTCCGCTGGCCTGCGACACGGCAATGCCGCTGCCGAGCTGGCGCTTGAGCAGCCACGCTCCGGTGACGTGATCGGCGTGCACGTGCGTCTCCAGCGTCGCCACGAGCGCGAGGCCAAGTTCGCGGATCAGCGCGGCGTCACGCCGCGCCTGTTCGAACACCGGGTCGATCAGGAGCGCCTCGTGCGTCTCGTCGTCGCCGAGCAGGTACGAATACGTCGACGACTGCGGGTCGAAGAGTTGCCGGAAGATCAGCATCGCGGGACCTGTGCGAGCGCGGTGAGCAACGCAACGCTCCTGGTGACGAGGGAATGCAGAACGACGTTGCGGGAAGTCATGATTAGGAGCCTGGGTCGCACGGACGCGGGCACCCTGCGCCGTGGCGTGCCTCCCGCGTAACCGCCGCCATGATGCAGACTATGCGTCTGCCTTTCAAGTACCGTGACCGACAACGGTCTATCGAAGTGCAGGCGGTGCGACGGCTGCGCCCTCGATGCTGTTGCGCTTGAGCGCGTCGGCGACGAATCCCGACGCCTTCACGTCCTCGACGAACTCTCGCAGGTAACGTGCGCCCGCGGGGCGGTTTTTCGGCATTGCCATGGCTTGCTCGATGACCATGAAGCGGCCTGGAAGCAGTCGCACTCCGGGCACGCGTCGCGCGTCGCCTTCCAGCTGCTGGCGCACGCCGGCAGCGACTTGCAGCCGCTGCTCGAGCATCGAGTCGACGACGACCTGCGACGACGCCACGCGCACGAGCGTCGCCTGCTTCAATTCGCGCGTGAGGTAAAGGTCATACGCGCTGCCCTTGGCGACACCGATGCGATTGCCGGAGCGATCGACCTGCGCGTTGTCGGTGATGGGCGAATCCCGCGCAACCAGATATACGCCTTCGATGAGGACGTACGGCGGTGTCTGCTCCATGTCGGCGCCACGCACCGGGTCGATCGCAACGAACGCGATGTCCCAGAGATCGGCCTTGGCGCCTTCGACGACTTTTCCTGCGGTTTCGAAGGTGATCAGTTCCACCGGCACGCCGAGCCTTCGCGCGAGCTCCCGCGCGAGGTCGACCGACACGCCGCGCGGCGCGCCGGTCGCAGCGTCGCGCGAGGCAAGCACGGGATTGCCGTAGTTGATCGCGGCGCGCAGACGTCCACCGGGGGCGAGTTCGGCAACGGCAGCGGGGGTCGGCGCGGGTTGCATCGGCGTGGCGCATGCAGCGACGAGCGCCGTCATGCACAGCGCAACGGCGGCGAGCCTGAACCCGCCGCCGGAGAAGGAGCTCATTCGCAAGAGTATACCGCGAGCTAAATTCGCCGATGACGCGAAGCTGAATTAGCGTATGCAAAACAACCGCGGCCGAATTGCCTCGGCCGCGGTGCCTGCGCTGCCCGCAGCGTGCGCATGCATCCGCACCTGCGGTCTTCCCTTGGGCGTCGTCGGTTCAGTTACCCTTGATCTGTCCGCGTATCTCGCCGCCCGGATTCTTGGCGCTGTGAACGTTGACATAGAGATTGCCGGCCTTGTACGCGGCGTATTGCGCGTCGGTCAGCTTTGCGCCAGGGGCCGAGGCGAAGGTATTGTCGCCCGTCTTGGTGAAGGGGACGATCACCGGCCCGTTGGTGCCGGCCGCGGCTTCGTGGATGTGCGATGCCGTCGGCGTCATGCCGCTCACCGTGACTGCGACCGCTACGCTGTGGTCATCCTTGATGGTCACCGTCGCCGTCCCCGTGGCCGACGTACTTACCGGCGGCACTTCGGACGCGCCGCTGAGCGTCACTTGCTGGCTTCCGCCCATGCCCATGGTCTGGCAGCCGGCGAGCACGCCCATGGTGACCGCTAGGATTCCTCCAACCAAACTGAGTTTGCGCGTGTTCGTCATCGTTAGTCTCCGTAAAAGGATGGGCTTCCCCCAAAGCGCGGCCCGACACATGCTGGCTGCATCGCTACGATAACACCGTTGACGCCATTCGCAAGCCTCAAAGACCGAGCCGCGAGGTGATGGTCGGCGCGGCCAAGTTCTTGTGCGGGGACGTGGGAATAATCCGAGGCGCGTGCCTGTTGCCCGATGCGCAGGAGGGGGAGCAGCCTTGGGTCGCGCGCCCCCAGGGTATCGCCGCCGGCGGCCATCTCGCGAACCGCGGCACGCGCTACTTGACTTCGTCGGTCCAGACCTTGAATCCCGCGAGCGTATTCGGACCGAAGCTGGTGGCGATGGCGACGTCGGCGGCGTCGCGTCCGCGCGCCATGAGTATTCGGCCGATGCGCGGCGTGTTGTTGCGCGGGTCGAACGTGTACCACTGCCCATCCAGGAAGGCCTCGAACCAGCCGGCGAAATCCATGGGCAAGTCCGGCACCGGCACGCCAATGTCGCCGAGGTAGCCCGTGCAGTAGCGCGCGGGAATGTTCATGCATCGGCAAAGCGTCAGAGCCAGATGTGCGTAGTCGCGGCATACGCCTTTGCCCTCGCGATATGCTTCATGAGCGGTCTTGCTCGGCCGCGCGTACTGATAGCCGAAGCCGATGTGGCCGTGGACGAAGTCGCAGATGGCCTGCACGCGCGACCAGCCCGGCGGCGTCTGGCCGAACAGACTCCATGCCACCGGCATGAGCAATTCGGTCTCACAGTAGCGGCTGCCGAGCAGATACATCAGCGTGTCTTCGGGGAGCGCCTGGATCGGTGTCTGCACGGCGGTGGGAGCGACGGGGTCCGTGCCGCCGCTGTCGTTGACAGTCGCGTCGGCGGTGACGCGCGTGCGCCCCGCCGGAGCGACGATTCGCGTGCACCAGTTGCCGAAACGAGTCGCGATAACCGGATTGGGGTATCGAGGGTGTGGTGACGATATGGTCCGGCGTGACCATGTCCGACACCCGCGAGTAGTGCACGTTGAGCATCAGGATCATCGGAGTGGGTTGCGGACAATCGTAGATCAGTTCGTAGCCGATGCGTATCTTCAACGGGTTGCTCCCGATGCGTGTACCGCGGTCGCGGGTTCGGGGCGATCGGTCGACCGACGGCGCGGGTGCGTCCCGGGCGCCAGCGCCTCGCGCAGCGATTCAATGATCGCGCGCGACAGCGCCGCCGGAAACCGCTGACCCCGTAAGTGCTTCTGATTGACTTCGAGCTCGACACCGACGTACTGCGTCGGCGCAAACCGCCGCCTCAAATGCGATGTCAGGCCGTCGTTCCTGCCCTGGTAGGGATAGTTGCGGCGCACCCGCAGTGGCGCGACGCGGCGGCTGATCGCGCTGCCCCATGTCCCGCAAAGCGAGCGCTCTACTCTGCGCGCCGGATCGTAGAGCAACGCGACATCGGCATGGCGCTCCTCGCCGTCGAGCACGGGCGTGAAGCTGTGCGACGAGATGTGGACGACCTGCCGCCGCGCCGCGACCGCGCGCGCGATGTGCGTTTCCACTTCGTCGCGATAGGGCCGGTAGCAAAGCGCGAGGATATGCTCGTGCTCGGCGCGCCCGAGCGGTCGCGTCGCTTCCGAATACAGCGCGCGATGGCCGATGGACCGATTCAGATCGACCAGCAACCGGCTGACGGTGGACGCGATCAGCGGGGCGCCGAATGCGCTGGCCAGCGTTCTCGCCATGCTCAGGGCGCCGGCGTCGTAACCACGGTGCGTGGCGAGCAGCGTACCGGTGTCCCGGAACAGCGGCTTCCAGGGCGCGGGAACGCGATTGCCGCCGTGCTCGCAGGTGACGATCACGAACGGCGTTGCGTTCACCAGCGAAGCTCCGGCAACCGCGCGAAGACCTGCCGCGTACCTTCGCTCCAGGCATCGCTCAGTGCGCTGAAGTAGGCGTCGTGGCGCTCGAAGCGCCGCCGCATGGTCACCTGAAGGCTGTCGCGCTCATAGCAGATGAGGTCGATGGGCATGCCGACGGAAAGGTTGCTGCGCATGGTCGAGTCGAATGACACGAGAACGCATTTGGCCGCGTCGGGGAGGGCGGTGACCGGGCGGATGACACGGTCGATGATCGGTTTGCCGTACTTCGCTTCGCCGGTCTGGAAAAAGAAGGTGTCTGCGCCAGCTTCGATGAAGTTACCCTCCGCGTAGATACGGAACAGGCGCATCGGTTCGCCGCCGATCTGACCGCCGAGGATGAACGACGCATTGAACTCGACATCGTTGGCTTCGAGGTAGTCGGCGTCGCGGCGTTCGACGTCGCGCATCGCGTCGGACACGATGACCGCAACGTCGAACATGGTGCGAGCCGTCCAGATGTTCAGCTCGCCGCTGTAGTCGTCGCCGCGTTGCTTGAGCGTCGACATGACTGCCTGCGTTCCCGCGAGGTTGCCCGAGCTAAGCATGACGATGACGCGATCGCCGCTGCGCTCGAAGACCGTCATCTTGCAGAAGGTGGCGAAATTGTCGACGCCGGCGTGAGTGCGCGAATCCGACGCGAAGATCAAACCCTGTTCCAGCAGCACGCCGACGCAGTAGGTCAAGACGCCGTCCCCGAAAGTCGTCATTTTCTCATGGCGCGCGTTTGGGCGTAACGCGCGCTTCAGCACTGACCGCGGCGTGGCTTTGGGGTAATCTACGCGGCCCCCGTACCCGCGACGCGAGATGGCGATGAAATACCGCAGGCTCCCCGGCACCGAAATGGACGTCTCCGAGGTCTGCCTCGGCAGCATGACATGGGGCCAGCAGAACACCGAGGCCGAGGCGCACGCAGCAGCTCGACTACGCCGTCGCACAGGGCGTCAATTTCATCGACACCGCTGAAATGTACCCGGTGCCGCCCAACGCCACCACGCAAGGCCGCACCGAGTCCTATATCGGAACCTGGCTGACGCGCCAGCGCCGCGATCGCGTTTATATCGCGACCAAGATTGCGGGCCCGGGTCGTCGCGAGTGGATCCGTGGCGGCCGTACCGACGTCACGCGAGAGCGCCATCGCCGAGGCCGTCGGCACGAGCCTGCAGCGCTTGCAGACCGACTACATCGACCTCTACCAGATCCACTGGCCGCAGCGCAATGTGCCCATGTTCGGCTCGACGGAGTTCGATCCGTCGAAGGAAAGGACCGGCCCGTCGATTCACGAGCAGGTCGAGGGCATGGCGGCGATGGTCAAGTCGGGCAAGATCCGCTACTACGGGCTGTCGAACGAGACGTCCTGGGGTGTAGCGCGAGTTCTGCCATGCGGCGCGCGAGCTCGGCGCGCCGCCGCCGGTGACCATTCAGAACAGCTACAGCCTGGTATCGCGCAGCGTGGACAACGATCTGGCCGAAGTACTGTTTCGCGAGAAGATGTCGTTGCTCGCATACAGCCCGCTGGCTGCGGGCATGCTCTCAGGCAAGTATCTGGGCGATGCGAAGCCGCCGAATACGCGCTTCGCGCTGTTCGACACGTTGGGACAGCGCTTTCGCAAGCCGATGGTGGTCGAGGCGATCGATGCCTTTGTCGCGCTGGCGCGCAAGCGCAACGTCTCGCCGGTGCAGCTGGCGCTGGGCTACGTCAAGAGCCGCTGGTTCCTGGGAGCGTTGATCATCGGCGCGACGTCTGTGGCGCAGCTCGAGGAAGACATCGCCGGCGCGCAGTTCGAGCTCGATGCTGCGGCGCTTGCGGACATCGCTGCGATCCACGCGCGCTTTCCCAGTCCCGCAGGCTAGTACGACGACGCGGCGCGTGTGCACGCCTCGTGGCGGTCATCGTGGCACTCAAGTCCACTATCCTCAAGGCTGAGCTGTCCGTAGCCGACATCGGCCGCGGCCAGTACGGTGACTATGGGCTGACCATTGCGCGACATCCTTCCGAGACCGACGAGCGCATGATGCTGCGGATCCTGGCCTTTGCCTTGCACGCAGACGACGGGCTGGCCTTCGGCAAGGGACTGAGCACCGAGGACGAGCCCGACCTCTGGCGTCGCGACCTGACAGGCGCAATCCAATTGTGGATCGAGGTCGGTCTCCCCGACGAAAGGGAGGTGCGCAAGGCCTGCGGCCGCGCCGGCGCGGTCCATGTTTACGCCTATGGCGGGCGTGCGGTCGCTCCATGGTGGGACAAGGTGCGGGACAAGCTCGAGCGGCAGGAGCGACTCGCGGTCAGCGAGGTCCCCGCCGAGGCGAGCAGGGCGCTGGCGACACTCGCCGGTCGCAGCGATGCGCCTGCACTGCACGATCCAGGAGGGACAGATCCTGTTCGGCGACGCAGCGACGTCGGTCTCGCTGGAACTCGGCGCGCTCAAAGCGATGCACGCGGCGTGAAACCGTACGGCGGCGCCGATGGCGCGCGCCGGCGGCATCGCTGTCTTCACCGGATGACCAGCGCGACGCCCGCGACGGTGAGCAGCATGCCCAGCAGCGAGACCGGCGTCAGCGATTCGCCGAACAGCAGGAACGCCATGATCGCGGTCACCGGCGGCGTCAGGTAGAACAGGCTGGACACGGCGGTCGCCTTGCCGCGCTTGATGAGCAGGTAGAGCAGGCTGACCGCACCAATCGAGAGCACCAGCACGAGCCAGGACAGCGCGAACACGAATGGCGCGCTCCAGGTGATGCGCATCGACTCGGTCGCCGCGGCGAGCGCCAGCAGCACGACGCCGCTCGCGGCGTACTGAACGACACCGCCAGTGCGGAAGTCCATCGCACCGCCGAACCGCTTCTGGTAGAGCGTCCCGGCGGTGATGCTCGCCAGCGCGAGCACGGCCAAGGCGAGGCTGCGCGCGTTCACGCCTTCGCTGTGCAGGCCGCTGGACACGACAAGCGCGACGCCGACAAATCCCATCGCGAGTCCCAACCATTGGAAGCGCGTCGTTCGCTCGCCTAGGAAGAACGCCGCGGCCGACGCGGTCAGCAGCGGCTGCAGCCCGACGATGAGCGCGACCACGCCGGCGTGCATGCCGTTGTGAATGGCACTGAACACCCCGCCCAGGTATCCGCATTGAACGAGCAACCCCGCGACGATGGCATCGACCCAGGCCCGTCCATTGCGCGGCCACGGCGCGCGTGTGGCGATCGCGACGACGAGCAGCAGCGCGACGACTAGCGCCATGCGCAGCGCGAGGAAGGTCATCGGCTCCGCGTACGGCAGACCCAGCTTGGCGCCGATGAATCCGGTACTCCACAGCACGACGAACAGTGCGCCGATCGCAGGCGACGCGCCCATCGGGATGCGCACCGCTCCGTCGGTCGTCATGTTTTCACACGGGTCTTTGGCAAGGCTCGCCAGTTTACGCGGGCGCTGGCGTGGCCGTGTCGCAGGCGCATTCAGCGCCGCACGCCGGGCGCTTCGACTGGCAGCCCCTGCGCACGCCACGCGAGGAATAGCTCCACGTCGGTCAACTCGGGTGCGCCGTACGAGGGCATTTCCGCACGAACACCGAACAGGCAGGCGCGGATGCGCCGTTGCAGCGATCCCAACGACTGCCATTCCAGCTTGTACGCGGGAAAGGCGTTGCCATGACCCTGGCTCAGCGTCTCGGTGTACAGGCGCTTGCCCCAGTTCTGTTCGTGGCATTGCGCGCAGGCCAGATTCATCTGCCCGTGGCGCGCGTAGTAGAAGTCGCGGCCGCGCTCCCAGGTCGCGTGAGCGGCGCCGGCTATCGAAGCCGCCATCGGCAGGCCGCGCGATTGTGTCGCAACGTAGGCCGTCAGGCCGAGCAGGTCGTCGGACTCGCGGGCGAGCGGCATGAGCTTCTGCCGACGCACGCGACAATCGTCGATGCGCGCCTCGAGGTCGAGCACGCTCGAGGTCGCCGCGTCGTAGGCCGGATAGCGGGCGGCGACGCCGCGCATCGACGATGCGGCATCGCCGTGACAACCGGCACAGCTTTGACTACCGGCCGGAACTTCACGCCACAGTTTCTCGCCGCGGTCGACCCACAGAAATCCGGGATTTGCGACGTCGTCCGCCTGCATCGCGCGGATGTCCGCGCCGGCAAAGGTGATTCCGGAGCGCAGCTCGTCCAGCGGAATTGCGCGCGGCTGCGCTTGCGATGCCGGGCTCATGGCCGGCATCGTTGCCGACAGGACCGGAAACGCCAGCGTCGTCGCGACGCGCGCGAAGCGACGTCGTTCAGACAACCTTGATCGCCGCCTGCGCGGTCCCACGCACGCCGTTATCGTCGATCCATTCGAACTCCAGCGAACCCGGCTCGTGTGCCGTGACAAAAAAGCGCAGGTACGGGTTCGCGGCGATTCCCGGGCTCATGCGCACGGCGAACACCGCGACGCCGTTGTAGCGGCACGCAAAACGCTGGATGACGTCGCGCGCAATAGTCTGGCCGGTGGCGTCCGTGCGGTATCCCGTCTCCATCGCGTGGCGGATGGAAATGCGTACCTCGAAGGGCTCGCCGCGACGGCATTCGGCGGGCACATTGACGCGAGCGTCGGCCATCGCTAGCTCGCGTCCAGGCAACCGGCGATGGTGACTTCGACGTCGCAGCTCGCGGCGTACGTTGTCGCATCGCTCATCACGGCGATGGCAACGACACGCTGGGCCCCGGCCAGGCGCACGCGCGCGTCGATGTCGACCCGGTCCGGCGGGAGCGGAAACTCGAACACGGCCATTTCCGGCACCGGATTGCGCTCCGAGAACAGATGAATCGATTGCGGCGTCGGGCCCGGTGCGAAGGGGCCGGACAGCGACAGATGCATCGGCACCGCTTGGCCGTTGTCGGCGAATAGCGGCATCTCCAGGCGCAGCCGCTCCCAGCGCGGCGTCCGCCCCGCGAGCAAGGCGTCGAGCGCCGGCAGCGCGGGCAGCGTCTGTGCATGCACCTCACCGGCGCGGGCCACGATCGGCGCGACGAGCGCCGCGCCCGCGACCTGCAGCAGGCGGCGGCGCGAGAGCTCGGCCCTGGGGGGAGGATGCAGGTCGTCGCTCACTGCAGTGTCGTCAGGTACGCCACGATGTCTTCGATTTGCGCTGCATCGAGTATGGGCCGCCCGCGATAGGCGCCGGCGACGCGGTCCAGACCGTCGACGCGATAGTAAGACGGCATCACGGACGCCGAGTTCACACGAAGGTAGTCGGCCACGCGCAGGCGCAGCTGGCCAGGTGAAAGCCGTTTGCCGACCCCGTCGAGCGGCGGCCCGATGTTGCCGGAAAAGCGCAGCGCGGGGTCGGAAATGGTATGGCAAAGAACGCAGTTGGCATCCTCGTGAGCGATGATCAGCGCGCGGCCGCGACCGGCGTCGCCCTGCGCCCCGGAAAGCGGAGTTGGGATTGCGTCACCCACGATGGTGACCGTCGTCGCGAGCTTATCGCGATCCGCCGCTTGGACAGCGCAGCAAGCGAGGACAGTGGCGCACCCAACGGCCAGCGCGGTGCGCCCGTGGAATAAAGTCGCATGCGCGTGGTTCACAAGGCTGATGTTAACTCCAATCCGCCGACTTGATCGCGCTGCTGCCGGCCGGCGGATGGGTTAAGCCACGTGGCAAGGTACGTACGGCGCTGCGGCGTGGACGCCGCCCGTCGCGCGGAACTCGACAGCGCCGCCGGCCGTCCAATCCAACCGTTGCGCGCGAAACGACGAACCCAGTGCAATCCGACCTCGGAGGAAGCGCATGGCCAAGCTCAACATCAACGGCAAGGTCCACGACGTCACGGTCGAGGCCGATACGCCGCTGCTGTGGGTGATCCGCGAGCAGGTCGGCCTGACCGGCACCAAGTACGGCTGCGGCGTCGCGCAATGCGGCGCCTGCTCGGTGCATATCAACGGCGAGGTGGTGCGCTCGTGCTCGTATCCGCGTCGGCGCGGTCAAGGCGAGCGACAAGATCGTCACCATCGAGGGCCTGTCGCCCAACAGCTCACACCCGGTGCAGCAGGCCTGGGCCGCGCATCGACGTGCCGCAATGCGGCTATTGCCAGTCGGGTCAGATCATGGCGGCGGCGGCGCTGCTGGCGAAGAACCCGAAGCCGACCGACGCGGACATCGACGACGCGATGACCAACATCTGCCGCTGCGGCACCTACCAGCGCATCCGTGATGCCGTACATATCGCGGCGGGCGACGCCAAGCCAAGCTGGCCGGGCCTCGCACCGTCGTGCAATCCAAGGCCTAGGAGGCGCGCGATGAAAAAAATCAGACTCGGAACCGCGATGCGCGCCACCAGCCAATCGCGCCGCAAGTTCATCGTCGGCTCGGCCGCAGCCGGTCGGCCGCGCTGGCGGCACTGGCGCTCGGCATTCGACGGCCGCTCGCCGTCGCGCAAGCCACGGATGCGCCAACCGGCGTCGCGAAGTCAATGCCTGGGTCGTCGATCAAGCCCGACGACACCTGCGTCATCCGCGTCGCGCGCTCCGAGATGGGCCAGGGCACGCTCACCGGACTCGCGCAACTCGTCGCCGAAGAACTCGAGTGCGACTGGAGCAAGGTCACGACCGAAGTCATCGACCGCCGGCCAGAACCTCGCGCGCAAGCGCGTGTGGGGCGAAATGGGAACCGGCGGCAGTCGCGGCATCCGCAGCTCGCAGGACTACGTGCGTCGCGGCGGCGCCGCGGCGCGCATCATGCTGCTGCAGGCGGCGGCCGACGAATGGAAGGTGCCGGTGACTGAGCTGACGGTGTCGCAAGGCGTTATCACGCACGCCGCCTCGGGTCGCAAGACCACCTACGGCAAGGTCGCGGCGGCGGCGGCGAAGCTGACACCGCCGGACCCGAAGAGCATCACGCTCAAGGATCCGCGTACGTGGAACATCGCCGGCACAGCCGCGTAAAGCGGCTGGACACCGCCGACAAGCTCAACGGCAGCAAGATCTACGCGATCGACCTCAGGCTGCCCGGCATGCTCAACGCGGCGATCAAGCAATGTCCCGTGTTCGGCGGCAAGCTCGTCAGCTACGACGAGACCAAGGTCGCGCGTCGGCCCGGCGTCAAGCGCGTGGTCAGGGTCAACGACCAGGCGGTCGCTGTGGTGGCCGACACGTGGTGGCATGCCAAGACCGCGCTGGACGCGTTGCCCGATCGTCTGGGACGATGGCCCCGGCGCGGCGCAATCGAGCGCGACCATCGCCGAGCACCTGAAGGAAGGTCTTACCGCGGCGAATGTCCATGCGTCGCGCGACGAGGGCGACGCGCTCAAGGCGATCGAGGGCGCGGCGAAAAAGGTCGAGGCCGTCTACAGCACGCCTTTCCTCGCGCACGCGACGCATGGAGCCGATGAACTGCACGGCGAAGGTCGGCCCCGATCGCGCCGAATGCTGGGTGCCGACGCAGAACGCGGAGGCGTCGCTGGCCGCGCTCTCCGAGGAATCGGGGGTGGCGCTCGCCAATTGCGAGGTGTACCGAATCGACCTCGGTGGCGGCTTCGGCCGGCGCGGCGGGACGCAGGACTACGTGCGCCAGGCGACGGCGATTGCGAAGCAGTTTCCGGGTGTCCCGATCAAGCTTGTTTGGAGCCGCGAAGAAGACATGACGCACGATTTCTACCGGCCCATATCGCAGGCGCGCGGAGTTGCCGGCCTGGATGCGAACGGCAAGCTGGTGGGCTTTCATCTGCGCGTGTCGGGGCAATCGATCAACGCCTTTCTCAATCCGTCGTCGGTGGCCGATGGCAAAGACGAGCGCCAGATGCAGGGCTATTACGAAAAAGCCGGCGACGCGCAGCTGGGCTACTCCTTCCCGGCGTTCCGGCTCGAATACGCGATGCGCAACACGCACGTCCCGGTTGGCCCGTGGCGCGGTGTCAACACCAACCAGAACGCGTTTTACATGGAGTGCGTTCGTCGATGAGGTCGCGCGCGCGGCGAATGCCGACCCGCTGGAGTTCAGGCGGTCGCTGATGAGCCAGCCATCCCAGACACCGTCGCGGTGCTCGACGCCGCAGCGGAAAAGGCGGGATGGGGCACGCCGCTGCCGGCTGGTGTGCATCGAGGCATCGCGCAATTCATGGGCTATGGCAGTTACTCGGCGGCGGTCGCGGAGGTATCGGTGAGCCCCGAAGGCAAGCTGAAGGTGCACCGGTTGGTGCTTGCGCTGAACTGCGGCCACGCGGTCAATCCGCAACAGATCGCGGCGCAGGTCGAAGGCTCGGTCGCCTACGGCCTGACGGCGACGTTGTACGGTGATTGCCCGGTTGAGAACGGACGTATGAGCTTGCAGAACTTCAACACGTATCAGATCATGCGGCTGGCCGAGATGCCGAAGGTGGAGACGGTGATCGTGCCGACCTACGATTTCTGGGGTGGCGTAGGCGAGCCGACGATCTGCGTGGTCGCGCCCGCGGTCGTCAACGCGATCGCTGCCGCGACCGGCAAGCGGCAGCGCAGCCTCCCGCTGAAGAACGCGACGCTGGCGTAGGCGATTGTCGCCCCGACGCAGGTCGGCGCCCAAGGTTGCAGTCGCGGGACCGAAGACGAAATTTGGGCCGCGATTGTCGCCCCGACGCAGGTCGGCGCCCAAATTTACAGCCGCCAAACGGAAGGCGAATTGGATTCTGGCCCCGGGCTGGATGCCGCTTGAGTAGCGTGGCGCGCTAAAGCCCCGCCAGGTACTGGTGGACGAAGGCGATGGCCATGCTGCCCTCGCCTACGCCGGAGGCTACGCGCTTGACCGAGCCATGTCGGACATCGCCCGCAGCGATGACTCCCGGGACACTGGTCTCCAGCAGATACGGGTCGCGATCGAGCGGCCAGTCGCCTTTCTTGCCGGCGACAAGATCCATCACGTCGCGCCCGGTGCACACATAACCGTTCTCGTCGCGTATCAGCGCGTCGGGCAGCCATTGTGTTTGCGCGTCGGCGCCAATGAGAATGAACAGCGCCGCGGCCGGTTCCGTGGTGATCGCGCCGGTCTGGCGGTTCTCGATGACGACCGCGCTGAGTTGAGTGTCCCCTTCCACGCGCACGAGCCGCGAGTGCGTGCGGACTTCGACGTTGTGCGTAGCGGCGAGCTGCTGAATCAGGTAGTACGACATGCTGGCGTTGAGCGAGGGCCCGCGCACCAGCAGCGTGACACGGCGCGCATAGCCGGAAAAGTACACGGCGGCCTGCCCGGCGGAGTTGCCACCGCCCACCAGGAACACGTCCTGCCCCGTGCATGCGATAGCTTCGCTGCGCGCAGCGCCGTAGTAAACGCCGCGCCCGCGCAAGTCGTCCACGCTTGGAATGTCCAGCTTGCGCCACGCGACGCCGTTGGTGAGCACGACGGAGCGGGCCTTCACCGTTTCGCCGCCGTCCAGGCGCACCGCTCGCTCGCTGCCATCGACGTCCAGTCCCAGGACTTCGCGCGCGACCAGGATTTCAGCACCGAAGCGCTGCGCCTGCTCAAGCGCTCGGCCGCCGAGATCGTCACCCGACACGCCTGTGGGAAAGCCGAGGTAGTTTTCGATGCGCGTCGACGTTCCCGCTTGTCCGCCGGGCGCTTCGCGCTCGATGAGGATGGTGCGCAGCCCCTCCGACGCGCCGTAGACCGCAGCGGCCAGCCCGGCCGGACCGCCGCCGATGATTGCGACATCGTAGATGGGCTCCTTGGGCCGCGTCTGCAGTCCCAGCCTTTCGGCAAGCTCGCGCAGGTTGGGGGTCACCATGCGCTGCCCGCCGGGGAGGATCACCATCGGGTAGTCATCGCCCGGCCTCGGCGGCGCGATTTCGCCCCAGAACTCGGGGCGCGTCGGATCCAGCCAACGGTAGATGACGCGGTTTCGCACCAGAAAGTCGCGCAACTGATGGCATGCAACGTCGAAGCGATGGCCGACGATGGTGACGCGCTCGGGCGGCGGTTCGGCGACGAGCCGGCGCAAGAGCGAGAAGCGCTGCGTCATCGTGCGCGTCAGCTCCGTGGAGAATGTTTCGCAGGCGTTGAACAGATAGGTGAAATCCTCGGGGTCGAGACGCGCCACGCGTGAGGGCTCCATCGCGCGCAGGCTCGCCAGCGCGGGCGCGCCCAGCAGCAGCGGCAATTCGCCGAAGTAACTGCCGGCCAGGTAGACATTGATGCGCCGCTCTTCGCCGTGCACGCGCTTGCGCACTTCCAGCTTGCCGTCGACCATCATGAAGAACGCGGGCTGCTCGCCTTCGTGCAAAAGCCAATCGCCCGCGCGCAACCGCACGTCGGCCAGACGCGCGGCCAGGGCAGTCGCTTCCTGGTCCGGCAACGCCGAGAACAGCGGTATCGAGTGCAGTTCCTCGACAGTGATCATCGACGGTGTTACGCGTGCCTGGGCTGCGGTCCGGGCATGGGATCGAACATCAGCTCATCGACGTAGCACCAGCCCCACGTCTCGCCGGGCTCGAAGGAGCGCATGACCGGATGCTTCGTCGCATGGAAGTGTTTCGTCGCGTGGCGGTTGGGCGAGTCGTCGCAGCACGCAACGTGGCCGCAAATCAGGCACAGCCGCAGGTGTACCCACCAACCGCCGATGGCGAGACAATCTTCGCAGCCACGCGCAGATGGCGTAACCGCCGCGATTTCGGCGAGGTGCGAACACCCGGATTCTTCGACGGACATGGACGCTCTCCCTATTTCGCGTACTCCTTGGCTAGGGTCGCGTCGAAGCTGACGTTGACCTTGGCGCCGCCGGCGGCGCTGTCGTCGATTGCGAGCGTGCCCGCCAGGCGCTGCGGCGTATTGGTCGTCAACGTGAGCGCGTCGGGCTTCGCGGTGCCCGAATATTGCACGCGCTGTCCGTTGCCGACCACCCAGTAGTTGATCCGCGGCCCGGCATCGAGATCAATCGTCATGCCGGCGTCCAGATCGCCGTCAGGACAGGACATGGTGACGCAGGATTTCACCTTCGCACTCATGTCCTTGGCCGAGAAAATGAGCTTGCGGATCGCCTTGCCAGACACTGCATCGGGACCCTTGACCAGGTAAACATTGGTTACATTGACGACCACCGGCCCGGCTTTGCTCTGATAGTTGACGCTGCCGCTGGCCGAGTCGGCCCGCACGGCGGGCGCCGCGAGGATGCACGCGGCGAGGAGGAGCAGCGCAGTGGTCGGCACGTGGGGCTTGAGCATGCTGAGTCCTTGTCGGGGCGTCGCGGAAGCTCGCGAGCTACCATTGTATTGGCGAATGCGCAAACGACAAAGGCGCGCGTGCGCGCTCATGAACGCGTAGTCGGAGTAAAATTGTTCCAAGATGAAGTTCATGTGGCCCCAGATGCTGTGGTTGCTGCTGGCTGTTCCGTTGCTGGTAACGGCCTACGTGGCGCTGCTGCGCCGGCGCAAGAAGGCGGCGCTGCGCTTCGCCAGCCTCGGCGTGATCAAGGAAGCCATCGGGCCGGCGCAAAGATTTCGCCGCCACGTGCCGCCGCTGCTGTTTCTGCTGGCGGTGACGGCACTGATCGTCGCGGTCGCCGGTCCCAACGCGGTGATCACGCTCCCGTCGCAGCAGCAGACCATCGTGATGGTAATGGACGTTTCGCTGAGTATGGGCGCGCGGGACGTCGATCCCAACCGCCTCACCGCGGCGCAGTTGGCGGCGAAGGCGTTCGTCGAGGATCATCCTCCCGACGTCCGCATCGGCATCGTCTCCTTCGGCGCGACGGCGTCGCTGGTGCAGCCGCCGACCCAGAACCGCGAGGATCTGCTCGCAGCGATCGATCGCTTCCAGCTGCAGCGCGGGACGGCCACTGGCAGCGCGCTCTACGTCGCGTTGCAGACACTGTTTCCGGACGAGGGCATCGACCTCGAGTCGCTGCTGTTCAAGGGCGCGTGGTCGCGCACCAATCCGATGGGCACGAGCCTCGACACCAAGCCGAAGCCGGCGAAAAAGGAATTCAAGCCGGTTGAACCGGGTTCGTATGGTTCGGGTGTGATCATTCTGCTCTCCGACGGCCGTCGCACCACCGGCCCGGATCCGCTCGACGCCGCGCACTTGGCCGCCGATCACGGCGTGCGCGTGTTCACGGTGGGATTCGGTACCGCGGAGGGCGGCTCCATCGGCTTCGAGGGCTGGTCGGCGTTCGTGCGCCTCGACGAGGAGACGCTCAAGGCGGTCGCGGACATCACGCGCGGCGAATATTTCTATGCCGGCAGTGCGGCGGACCTGCGCAAGGTGTATCAGGGTCTGACAGCGAAGCTCGTGCTGGAAAAAAAGGACACCGAGATCAGTTTCCTGTTCGCCGCGGCGGCAACGGCGCTGCTGCTGTGTGCGATGCTGTTGTCGCTGCTCTGGTTCAACCGGAATACGTGACGCGATTGTCGGAGGGCGCGTTGGCGCTGCCGCGCGTCGCGAGCGCACGTCTCAAGTGCTGACGGGCAGCACCGATATCCCGCAAGCTGCCTCCGTCTGCTTGGTTACATCGCAGCGAATTCGTTGAGTCCTTCCGCGCAACGCCTGGGTTAGTTTCTGTTTTCTGCCGTCGAGCGCTGGTCGGCGCGGGCAGAGCGACGACCCCGTGTATTGCGCGATCGCCATGTCGCTGGCACGACGACGCCACGCACCTAGACGGACCATCCGCCGCGAGCGCGCGCATCAAGATTTCACCGAAGAATCGCCGGGCTCCAATTCGGGTCGCCACGTTCTTTGGATGTGCAACGGATGCGCGATTGCGTTGGCGTGACCTGCGCGCGAGTGGCGACGCGTGCGATTCATGAGTGGACCGTCCGCACCGCACGGCTGAAGGCCTCAGGCGCATTCGCAGGTACGCGATTCTTACAAATAGCTTGCGATCACCTTGCGAAGTGCTTACGCCAAGAACGTGACATACAGTGACACAAAGACAGATCTGCGAAGTGCGGATGGTTCCACCGCAGTGGGACGACTGCCAACCTGAGGAGGAAGAAAATGAACAAGATTTGCGGGCTTGCCACGATGATGGCTGGGGCATTGCTGATCGCTGGTTGTGGAGGTGGCGGTGGTGGACAATCATCAAACGGTGGCGTGGGGCTGACGACACTCATCGCGGTACCCAATGTCGGTGCAGCGACGAACTTCTCCTTCGACATTGCAGGCGTCGATTCGGCGAAGGGGCGCATGTACTTCACCGATCGCAACAACCAGGCAGTGGACGTCATCGACATCAGGACCAATACATTCCTGAAAATGATCAAGGGCGGCTTCGCGGGTTGCAACACCGGGCCGACGTGTGCGGGTGCAAATAACGACCTCTCCGGCCCCAACGGCCTGAATATCATTCCGGGCACGACGTTTATCTATGTCGGCGACGTCAACTCGGTAAAGATCATCGACACCACAAGCGACACGGTAGTGAAGTCGATCAATATCGGTGGTACGTCGGGCTTCCGCGCTGACGAGGGCTGCTACGATCCTGATCACAACGTCTTCATGATCAACAGCCCTGCCGAGAGTCCGCCGTTCTCGACGTTCATCGACGTGGGCACGCAGAAGATCATCGCGACCTTGTTGTTCACCGACCCGGGTACCGGAGCCGGGGGTCCGGCGTCGGCGGGTCTCGAGGCCTGCGCCTACGATCATGGAACGCAGAGCTTCCTCAACAACAACGATGGGTCCACTGCAAACCCGCATGGCGAGGTCGATGTGATCCCGGCCTCGTTCGTCCTCCAGGGAACGCCGAGCGCTCCCGTGACGCTGACCTTACCGGTGCCCACGGCGGCCAACGGCTTCAAGATCTTTCCGCTTGGCAACTGCGACCCCACTGGCCTCGAGCTCGGGCCCGGTACGGACATGATCTCGGTCTGCCGGCAGGGCACGACCGGGGCACGGCTGACCGCGCTTATCCTCAACCGCGTCACCGGCGCTATATTGGCGACGCTCAATGCGGGTGGCGGCGACCAGGTCTGGTATGACACCGCCACGAATCGCTATTTCATCGGTGGCAGCCGCTGGACCGCCAACGGTTTGGCCGCGACTGGCGGTGCATGCAGCGCCGCATCGCCGTGCACTCCGGTGCTGATGGTGATCGATGCCGGCAGCCGGCAAATTGTTTCGGGTCCACTTTCCGGCAACAACGCCCACGCGGTCGCCGTCGACGCGGCGACGCATCAGGCCTATATGCCGTATTCTTCGTCGGCAGCGCCCGCGGGTTGCTCGACTTGCAGCAACTTTCCCACAGGCGGCGTGATGGTTTTCTCGACGCAGTAGCGGTCATGCACGAGGCGACCCGCTCGGTTTTCCCACTCCGGGAAGCGCCGAGCGAGTCGATCTCGGCGCGATCATTCACGGTCGCTCTGGGGCGATCGTTACCGCCCCCACCTCAAGGCCAGCGGATTCGCTTCGCGCGCGAGTTCCAGCAATCCTGCACGCGTGTCCGGATGTAGCGGTTCGAGCGGGTGCCGCACCGCGTCGCTCCTGATGACACGACCTTCGGCCATCACTGTCTTGCACGCGCGCAGACCGCATTGGCGATTCTCGTAATTGATCAGCGGCAGGATGCGGTTGTATGTTTGCGCCGCTTCCTTGCGCTTGCCAGCGCGGTGCTGCTGCAGCACCGGTTTGATGAGGTCCGGCAGCAGCGCGCTGGGCATGGTACCGGTGGCGCCGGCGTCGAGGTCGGCCATCAGCGTGATCGACTCCTCGCCGTCGAACGGGCCGACGATCGCATCTCCACCGACGGCGACCAGGCTGCGCAATTTAGCGGCGGCGCCGGCGACCTCGACCTTGAAGTAGCTTGCCAGCGGTACCTCGCGCGCCAGACGCACCAGGAACGCCACCGACAGCGTCACGCCGGACAGCGGTGCGTCCTGGATCATGATCGGCAGGCGCGCTGCATCGGCGACGCGCGCGAAGTGCTCGATCATGCCTTTCTCGTCGGCACGCAGGCTGGCGCCGTGATACGGCGGCATCATCATCAGCATCGTTGCGCCCGCGCTCGCGGCCTGTCGCGCCCGCGCCACCGCGATCTGTGTGCTGAAGTGGCTGCAAGTGACGATCACCGGCACGCGGGCGGCGACCTGCGCCAGACACAGCTCCAGCAGTGTCGTGCGCTCGGCATCGGACAGCAGGAATTGCTCCGAGTAGTTGGCGAGTATGCAGATGCCATCGACACCCTGGTCGATCATGCATTCGAGCACGCGGCGCATGCCGTCGAGATCGAGTTCCCCGGTCGCCGTGAACGCTGTCGGGGCGATCGGGAATATGCCGGTGAATGTCTTTGCGTGGGCAGCGAGCACGCGCGGTTCCTCCTCGAAGCTGGTCGGCGCAGCCGCTATACCTTTCCCGCCGGCGGAGCGGCCGGGATGGTGGACGGGACCCGCGTCCGGTGCGGCATTCTAACGGAAGCTGACCCAGAAATGCCGATCCTCAATGGCGGTTTGTGGACAACGCCGCCCCCTGCGCGGACGCGAATTCATTCGCGCACGCCCGGCCGCAATGTCGACCAACGAGCCTCACGCTCATCCGAAAGCCATAGAGACAATTCGCAAACGCGTTCCTACACTTGTTCAATGAGCTACGAGAACCTGCGCCGCGGTCGGCATTCGATGCCTCGCCAGGCGTATCAGGTGACAACCGTTACAGCGGGACGCGTACCGCACTTCACCGACTTTGTGATTGCGCGCCTGGCAATTGCGGAAATGCGTAGAACCGCGGAGATGTTCTCCATTGACTCGTTGGCTTGGGTGCTGATGCCTGATCAGTTGCACTGGTTGTTTATGCTCGGAGACAACGCCTCGCTCGGGCATGTGCTCGACACCTTCAAGCGGCGTTCAGCACGTAGCATCAACCTTGCTTTGGGGCGCAATTCGAGCGTCTGGCAGGCCAACTACGATGACCATGCGATTCGCGCGGACGAGGACCTTCGAACGATCGCGAGATACATCGTTGGCAATCCCTTGCGAGCGTGGCTCGTCTGGAAGCTGGGCGACTATCCGCATTGGGATGCGCCTTGGGCGTAGCGACGACTTTGCGGGCGCAACCGTCGCTACCGCGGCCGAATGTTCGCCGCTACGATGAGGCGATCAGCGAGAGCAGCGCGGTGCCGTAGCGTTCCAGTTTTTTCGCGCCGATACCGGAAATGTCGCCTAGTGCATTCATGCTGCGCGGCCGCGACCGCGCGATCTCCGCAAGCGCCTTGTCGTGCAGGATCACGAAGGCCGGTACCGCTTGCGTACGTGCCTCGGCCAGGCGCCACGCCTTCAGACGGTCGAGCAGTGCGATGGCGCCGGGGTCGAGCGTCGATGCTGGCGCGCTATCCCTGCGACGGGCCGCCCGCACGCTGCGCACGGCGCGCCGCAGCGACACGGTCTGCTCGCCTTTCAGGACGGGACGCGCGGCCTCGGTCAGCTTGAGCGCGCCGTACCCGGCGTGCTCGACCTGCAGCATGCCGAGGCTCACCAGTTGGCGGAAGACGTTGCGCCACGTCGCTTCGTCGACGTCGCTGCCGACACCGAACACGGAGAGCTTGTCATGGTCCCAGCGTCGCGTGCGCTCCCCGTCCTTGCCGCGCAGCACATCGATGAGATGCACCGCGCCAAAGCGCTGCCCGGTACGATACACGGTGGACAGCGCCTTTCGTGCCTCGACGGTCGCGTCGTAGGTCTGCGGTGGCTCCAGGCAGGTGTCGCAATTGCCGCACGGCGCGCTGGCTTCGCCGAAGTAGCCGAGCAGGCGCACGCGGCGGCAGCTGGCGGTCTCGCACAGCCCCAGCAGCGCGTCGAGCTTGGCGGCGGAAACGCGCTTGAATTCCGCGCTCGCATCGGACATGTCGATAAGGCGGCGTTGCTGCACGACGTCGGCAAGGCCGTAGATCATCCACGCGTCGGCCGGAGCGCCATCGCGCCCGGCGCGTCCGGTCTCCTGGTAGTAGCCTTCGATGCTCTTGGGAAGGTCGATGTGTGCCACGTAACGCACGTCTGGCTTGTCGATGCCCATGCCGAAAGCGATCGTCGCGACCATGACGATACCTTCTTCACGCTGGAAGCGTGACTGGTTCTCGGCGCGCGACGCATTGTCCATTCCGGCGTGATAGGGCAGCGCGCGCAGGTTCTGCGCGGCCAGCCACGCCGCGGTCTCGTCCACCTTGCGTCGCGACAGGCAGTACACGATGCCAGCGTCGCCCGAATGCTCGTCGCGTATGAAACGCAGCAACTGCGCACGGGCGTCATCGCGCTCGACGATGGTGTAACGGATGTTCGGTCGATCGAAGCTCGAAACGAACACCCGGGCGCTGGACAGCCCCAGGCGCGTAACGATCTCGCTCCGCGTCTGCGGATCGGCGGTGGCGGTGAGCGCGATGCGCGGTACCCGTGGGTAACGATCGTGCAGCAGCGAGAGCTGCAGATACTCCGGGCGGAAATCGTGACCCCACTGTGACACGCAATGCGCCTCGTCGATGGCGAACAGCGCCAGCGGAGTGCGGTCGAGAAGGTCCAGACATCGCGATGTTGTCAGCCGCTCCGGTGCGATGTAGAGCAAGTCGAGCTTGCCTTCCAGCAGCGCACGCTCGACGGCGCGCGCGGTATTCGCATCGAGCGTGGAATTCAGGAGTGCCGCGCGTACGCCGAGCTGCGTGAGTGCCGCGACCTGGTCCTGCATCAGCGCGATCAGCGGCGAGACCACGATAGCGGTGCCCGGTCGTACCAGCGCCGGAATCTGGTAGCACAGCGACTTGCCGCCGCCGGTAGGCATGAGCACCAGCGCGTCGCCGCCGCGGATCATGTGGTTGACGACTTCATCCTGGGCGCCGCGAAACGATGCGTAGCCGAATGTGTGGCGGAGAATGGACAGCGCGGAGGAGGGCGGTGGGTCGGGCACCCGGCATTCTCCCAGACCTCCGCCGTGGCACGCCATCGTGCGAACGACCGAGTCCCGCCTTCGCCCCGACGCGGGCGCTGACCCAAGTCAATCGGCGAGACGCCAGCTCAGCTTGGGGCGCGGCCCGCGCCCGGATGACGCCAATACGTCGCCCCGGCGAAGGCCGGGGCCCAATTTCGTTTGCCGAGCTTGGATCCCGGCCTTCGCCGGGATTGACGCTGAAACAGGTTGTAGAACGCTGACACGCCTTGTCGCCCCGACGCAGGTCGCGGCCCGAGCCTCGCCTTGCAATGCGCCGTAGGCCGAAGTAAGATATATCGTATTGCAACATATCTTATGGAGACTGTAATGTTCGGATTCCGCTCGCACCACGGTTGTGAAATGCGCGCCCACCATCTTCACGGGCGCGGCTTCGGCATGCGTGGCCCAAAGATGTTCGAGGCCGGCGCGCTGCGTTACATCGTCCTGCAAATGATTGCCGAGCAACCGCGCCACGGCTACGACATCATCAAGGCCATCGAGGAGCGTCTCGGCGGCGGCTACGCGCCCAGCCCGGGCGTGATCTACCCTCTGCTCTCGATGCTCGAGGATCTGGGTCACGTCGTCGTCACGCAGGAAGGCAACAAGAAGCTGCACACGATCACGCCGGAGGGCCAGGCGTTCCTCGACGATAATCGCGGCTTCGTCAAGGCGATCAACGCGCGCATGTCGCGTGCCGGCCGCGAGCGTGCGGGGCGCGGTGGCGACATCAGGCACGCGCTGCACGCGCTCAAGGCAGCCGTGGTGACGCGCTTTCGCGGCGAAGACCTGAGTGAGGAGCAAGTCTCCAGGATCCAGGCGATCCTGGAGCGTGCCGCGGAGGATGTACAGAAAGTCGAATAATGAGCATTGCGGAAGACGCGAGGCCCGCGGAGGCGGGAACGCTGCCGCCGAAACGCGAGCGCGCGCTTCTGTGGCTGCTCGCGTTCACGCAGTTCACCGTGATCATGGATTTCATGGTCATGATGCCGCTCGGGCCGCAAGTCATGAACGCGTTCTCCATCGGTCCCGCTGCGTTCGCCACCGCGGTGTCGGCGTATGCATGGTGCGCTGGCCTGTCCGGCCTGCTCGGTGCGACCTACATCGATCGCTTCGACCGCAAGAAGCTGCTGCTGTGGGCGTATTTGCTGTTCGCACTGTCGAACCTCGCGTGCGCGCTGGCGCCGAGTTTCCTGATGCTGCAGGCAGGCCGTGCATTCGCCGGCATCACCGCAGGTGTGCTCGGTTCGGTGGTCATGGCGGTGATCGGCGATGTCATACCGCAATCGCGCCGCGGCGAGGCTACCGGAATCGTGATGACGTCGCTGGCGATGGCCGCGGTATTCGGTGTGCCCGTCGGTATCCTGCTCGGGGCGCACTTCGGCTGGTCGTCGCCGTTCTATATGCTGGTTGTGCTTTCAACGATGATCTGGTTCGCCGCACTGAAGCTGGTGCCAACGCTGACCGCGCATCTTCGCGCACAGCCCGTGCCGCTGTCGGGCGTGCTCCCCGACCTCGTCGCGCTGCTCCGCCGGCCCGCGCACGTGCGGGCGTTCATCCTGACCAGTGTCGTGTTTGGCAGCAGCATGGTGGTCATTCCATTCATCTCGCCGGTGCTGGTCGCCAACCACGGCGTGCATCCGGCGCAACTGTCATGGCTGTACATGGCAGGAGGTGCGGCGACGCTGTACTCGGCACGCGCCGTCGGCCGCCTCGCCGATCGCTACGGGCTCGTGCGCGTGTTTCGGATCGTCGCTCTATGCTCGATCGCGCCAATGCTGTTCGTCACGCACCTGCCCGCAGTGCCCTACGTCGCCATGCTCGCGCTGTTCCCGCTGATCATGGTGTCGATGTCCGGACGCGGCATACCGATGCAGGCGCTGATGACCACGGTGCCGCAGCCTGCTGTGCGCGGCGCGTTCCTCAGCGTGAACTCAGCCGTGCAATCGCTGGGCGTCGGCGTGGGTGCGTGGCTGGGTGGAATGTTCCTGTCCACCGGCGCAGGCGGTGAAATCGTCGGCTACGGCACCAACGGCTGGGTGATGACGGCGGTCACGCTGTTCGCGGTGTTCTGGGTCGGACAGGTCGTGCGGCCGGTGCGCGATGACGCCTCTCGCGCGGCCAAGGCCGAGGTCACGCCGGCGCAAGAGAGGTCCAGCCACGAACAAGCGCAAGCGATGGCACTTCAGCGCGTGGCAACCGAAAGCGCAACCAGCGCCACCATCACGAACGCCAGCAGCACGATGTACACCCAGGCGACCAGCGCGGTCCGCAGCAAGCCGACCAGCCACGAGCCGCCGTAGACCTTCTGCCGCGCGCGGACGACGTAGACGACAACCCACACTGCCAGCATCACCTGCAGCATCTTCAGCGGCATGACCAGGATGGCGACGATCATCAGGAAGACGAACGCGTGCAGGTGCGCACCGTACACGAGGTGCTCGGCGTAGCGCTGCGGACGCTGCGGATGACGGCGGCGTCCGGGCAGGTACGACAGGTATTGCAGGAAAGCGAACGCGGGCAGCAATGCCACCATGCCGTACGGCGCATAGCGCATCACGCCGGAATAGAGATGGTCGGCCTGCTCTTCCTTCGACAGGTACTTGAAGCGCTCGATGCGCCTGCGCATGTCTGAAGGCGCGTACTTGCCAACGCGCGCGACGAGATCGTCGATATCCGGATCGACGTGCGCGGTTTCGGCGCGCCGGGTCGCGTCGTCCGCCGGCGACGGGGGCACGCCCGGCGCCGTGCGCTCGACTGCGGGCCTTTCCTCGTTGAAGTCGAGGGTGACGACGTTCGTCGGCGCCACCAGGAACCGGATCGCCGCGAACAGCAGCAGCGACATCACGAAGAACAGCCGCGCTGGACGGACGTAGCGCTTGCGCCGGCCGTGCAGGTACTCCCGAGTGAGCATGCCCGGGCGAAACACCAGTACGTAGAGCGTACGCCAAAGGCGGCTGTCGACGGCGACCAGGCGGCCGGCCGCATCCCGCATGAGCTCGCGCACGGTGGGCAACGCGACGTGCGTTTCCTGCCCGCACGCCGGACAGTACGTGCCGGGCGCATCGGCGCCGCAATTGCGGCAGCGCGCTGGCGACGCGTTTGGCGGCGCGTCATCGCGCGCGCCGATATCATCGTGCGGCGAGCGCAGGTCCTGGTTGTGGCGCTTATCGTTCATGGAAGGGGTCGTGGCAACGGCGTGCATTGTAGGCGAGAATGTTGCCCTTCGTTGCGCCATGCGCATTTTGAAATGGCGCGCGCAATGAGACAAGCACGGAGCAGGCACATGGGCAAAGGCAGATTCGAGGCGTTCAGCGATGGTGTAATCGCGGTGATCATCACGATCATGGTCCTCGAGCTGAAGGTTCCGCACGGCACCGACCTGCCGGTCCTGGTCCCGCTGATACCGGTCTTCCTGAGCTACGTGCTGAGCTTCATCTACGTCGGTATCTACTGGAACAATCACCATCACATGCTGCACGCGGTCGAGCACATCAACGGCCGTGCGCTGTGGGCGAACCTGCACCTGTTGTTCTGGCTGTCGCTCATACCGTTCGTCACCGGATGGGCGAACGAGAACCACTTCGCCGCCATGCCAGTGGCGATGTACGGTGTGGTGCTATGCATGTCCGGCGTCGCGTACTACATTCTGGAGCGCACGCTCATCGCGACGCACGGCCGCGATTCGCTGTTGGCGCGGGCGATGGGCAAGGACTTCAAGGGCATCGCGTCGGTGGTGATCTACCTGATCGCGATCGCGCTCGCATTCGTCAACGTCTGGATCGCATGCGCGTTGTACGTGTTCGTCGCCATCATGTGGTTCATTCCCGATCCGCGCATCGAGAAAAAGGCGACGCACTGACGACGCGCAAGCATCCGCTGCCGGATGAATTCGGCCCTACGAAACCGCGCGGTGTCGTAGGTGCGAATTCATTCGCACGCGAACCATGAACTGCCAGCGCAGCTGAATGAATTCGCCACGCAACCGCCCAAGCGCTAGGCGAGCTGTGAAATTCCTGCGAGCAGCCAGCCCGAACCGCCCTTGACGGGTTTGGAGAGATTCCAGACCTCGTCGATGGAATGTGGCACCGGGTCTCCGTCCTCCTTGACCAGGCCGGTAAAGCGCACGCTGACCCAGTGCTGCTCGCCCTCTGTTGAAACGTCGAGCACTTCGGCATCCAGCGCGACGATCTCCGTGGGTTGGTGAACGCCGCGCGTGTCGAGCTCGCGACCGATCTCGGTCGCCATTTCCGAAGTCATGAAATTGGCCAGTGCGCTGCGGTCGGCCTTGTCGTAGACGCTTTGCAGTTCGATGTATTGGCGCTTGGCCTCGCGCGTGAATCCCGCGGCATCGAAGCCCGCGGGCAGCGGATTGCGCGTGACGCCGAAAGCCGGTGCTGCCTGAGTGCCGCTGGATGCGCTGCCGTCGAGCTCGGACGACGAAGGAATACGCCAAGCGGGCGGTGCATCAGCCGGCGCCGACGAGGATGCGTAGGGTTCGGGCGATGTGGCGCTGCCCCCGGTCGCTGTACCGGCGTACTGAAGCGGCGGATTCGTCTGGGTGCGCCGCCCGAATAACCGGCGCACGAGGAATACGCCGCCGAACGCGAGCAGAGCAAGCAGCAGCAGCGTGCCGAATCCATCTGACAGTCCGAAGTGCGACATGAGCGCGGCAAGGCCGAGGCCGGCGGCGATACCTGCGATCGGTCCTAACCAGCGTGACATGCCGGAAGGCGCGGGTTGCGGCGCGGCCTTGGGTGCATTGGCGGAGGCGGGTGCACCGGGTTGCACCGGCTGTGACGGCGGTGTCGCGGCATTGTTCGTCGGTGAGGCGGGTGCCGGCTGCGCCGGCGTCGCACGCTGTGGCGCCACGCTGCGTTGCGCGCCATAGTTGCCGCCCCCGCCCATGCGTCGCGCTTCGGCGACGTCGTTGAGCGCGAGGGTCACGGCGGCACATGCAGCCAGGATCAGGATCGGGGTGGATCTCATGAACAGTCCTCCAAAAGTGGCAGGCTATAGATGGGGCTGCAACGTCGCGCTTGCAAGCGCCGATGCCTCAGCCTCCTCAGGGCAGCGTGAAAGCGATGACCGAATCGCCCCAGCCGCCAGTGCAGCGTGTCCGCCGGCGGCGATGACCACGTACTGCTTGCCACCCGCAGCATACGTCATTGGTGTCGCCATGGCGAAAGCGGGCAACTTCGCCTCCCAGAGCTTGGCGCCGGTGGTCAGCCCGAAGGCGTGCATCTTCTGGTCGAATCGCTGCATCCCGTTTCCCATTCGTGGTTGGGGCGCGGCTAGCTTAACCGATGTCACCGCCGCCATGCGCGCGTACGCTGCCTTTGGAGTGCGCGGCCGGTGCACGTCGCTATAATGCATGTCGGCGCAACCCTTGATTGCGTCGCCGCCGGGAGAACGAACATGCTGTTTCGAGTGCTGATCGTGATGTGCGCCGCAGGCCTCGCCACCTGCGCGTACGCGCAGGATTCGCGCCTGGATTCAGTGCAGAAAAGCGGCACGCTGCGCGTGTGCACACCGGGCGATTACAAGCCATTCAGCCTGGCCAAACCCGACGGGAGCTTCGAAGGCCTCGACGTCGAGTTCGCACAAGCGATGGCCAAATCGCTCGGTGTTGAAGCCAGATTCGTCAAGACGAGCTGGCCCAGGCTGATGGACGACTTCGTGGATAAGTGCGACATCGCGGTCGGCGGCATCTCGGTTACGCTCGATCGCCAGAAGCGCGCATTCTTCACCGAACCGTACATGATCAACGGCAAGGCGCCAATTACCAAGTGCGAGAACGTAAAGAAATTCCAGACGGTGGCCGACATCGACAAGCCCGGCGTCACCGTCATCGAAAATCCGGGCGGAAGCAACGAGCGCTACGCGCGCGCGAACTTCAAGCAGGCCAAGATCGTCATCTTCGAGGACAACACCGTCATCTTCGACGAGATACTGAAAGGCAATGCCGACGTGATGATCTCGGAGTCGGTGGAGACGCTCGTGCAGCAGAAGCAGCGCCCGGGGCTGTGCGCGGTCAACCCGGACAAGCCGCTGCAGTACGGTGAGATGGGCTATCTGCTGCCGCGTGGCGACGTCGTGTTCAAGGCCTGGGTCGACCAGTGGCTGCACATGGCGAAGGCGACCGGCGAATACGATCGTGTCGTGGCGATGTATCTCAAATAACCTGTAGGGCCGAATTCATTCTGCCGTGACGGTCACAGGTCGCTGTGCGAGTGAATTCGCATCCGCGTGTTCAGCGATTCGGGCGCATGTAGCCGTCGGTCGAGCCGCAGATGCGCGTCCCGCTGGTCGGGCCGTTCACCCCGTGCTTCGCGCATGCCTCTTCGACGATTTGTCGCGCCGCGTCGGCATTGTTGGATTCGCTGGCGATGACGCCGGCGACGTCGGCGCACTGCACCAGGTAGGCGAGGCAGACTTCGCGCGCGTCTTCGCGCAGCTGCGCTGGGGTGACGAACGGTTTTTCCATGCGGATGTAGCTCTGGCAGACGGCGTACATCGTCGGTTCTGCGCCCTTGCTCCTGGCCTCGGCCTGCAACACGCACGCGCGCTTGAGCGCCGCGTGTGCTTCATCGAACTGCTTCGCGCGTGCCAGCTGCGAGCCGTATTCCAGGCACGCCAGGATGTCCGAGGAATCGCAGTGTTTCTGCAATACCGTGAGCCCGGCCTGGGCTTCTCCCTTGTCGACGAGCCTTTGCGCGTAGCTCGCGCACGCTTCGCCGCCGGCCGTTTCGCAGTATCGGCGAAATGCGTTGTCTGCGCGCGCTCGCTCGCCGGCCTTGTCCAGAACGTTGATCAGATCGCGACAAGCAACCGGGCGATCCGGACACGCTTCGAGCGCGATGGCGTCCAGTCGCGCGTACGCGCCCTGCTGGATCAGTATCGCGTCGCGTTCGCCCCAGGCGATCGATACCAGCTTCGTCCCCGGCGGATCCTTGGATTGCTGGCGGGCGATGACCCGGTCGTAGGTCGCGACTGCGGCGTCGAGCTCGCCGCGCTTGGCGGCGGCACGTGCCGCGGTGTAGCACGCGCTGTCGTCACCGAGCTCGCAGCGGACATCGCTGCCGTAGCGCACCCACGCGAGCACTGCGGCAACGCCGAGCGCGGCGAGTACGGTGCCCACCGTCCTTCTGCCTCCGAAGCGCGATTGCGCCCGCATGGGCGCCGCGGCGGGTTCCGCGTCGACGCTTGCGACGGGCGGCGCCGACGTGGGGACGCTGTCGCGGGCAGCCTGCGTTTCCCCGACCTTGCGGCCGGCGCGCAGCCACGTAACAGCGCTAATCACGTAGGCCAGCGCCGGCAGCGTCAGGATGGCCGCGGCTATGCCAACGAGCATTTCGGCGATGCCCATGTCGGAGCGCCGCGACATTCCGGTCATATACGGAATTGTGTAGGCCCACGCCGCGAGGCAAGCACCGACGGTGACAACGCCGAGGAGCGTGTGCAGGACTTTCCACAACACGCCGCCGTTGAACCATCCCTGCCACGCTGTGAAAAAGCAGAGCAACGCCACTGCGCCGGTGAACAGTGTGACCGTTCGCGATTCGCCACCGAGTGACATCAGCCAGACGAATGCGCAGCCGGCAAGGATGTACAGCACTGAAAATCGACGTTTCATCCCGCAACTCTCCCATCGCCGTGCCAAGGTGGCAAGTCACGCTGCTGTGCGCTAGCATCGAAGCTTCGATCGCACGGCATATCGCAGCGTGGTCGACGCCGACAGCTCGTATCGACAAGAAACCGAGCGGACAGGCGGCAGACGAAATTCGTCGCGCAATTCGCAAGCTTCGCTGTGCTCGGCGCGCTCCTAGCTACGGCGGGTGCGTCCGCGATGGTGAGTGCGCAAAGCGAAGCCTCGGGCCAGTTCGACGGGGGCGCGCTCAAGCTGCCCATTGCCGGTGCGTACGGCTACTGGGACGTCGCCAGTAGCGGCAGCGATCGCGTCATCAAGGTCGCCGCGTCCAACGCCGAGTTCAAGGCGGATCAAGTCGACGCGTGGTACGACCGCGCTGCCGCGATACACGATTTGTTCGTCGACGAGCGGACGAAGATCGTGACCTTCGATTTTGACGCCGACGGCAAGTATCGCGGCTACTCGCACTATTTCGGCTCCGCTACTGCCCGCGTTCGATCGGAGGCCGTTCCCTCGTCGGCGCGCTGTTCTTGGGCGCGGGCGACCTGAGCAGCACGGACGGATCTTCCTTGATCTTGCTGGTCACGCCGCCGACGTCGGTTACGACTTTTCTCGCCTGGTCTTCGAGCGCCGAGAATTTCTCGAGTATTTTCGGAAGCAAGTCCAGGAACGCGGTCAGCTTGCTTTTTTCCGACGGAATCTCCGGCACCTGTCCCTGCGGGGTGGCGTCGACAAGCCTCTTCGCAGCGGCGCTGCCGCCGTTCAATTCGATATACACGGTGCCGGTGATGCCCTTGAGCATGAGGCTCGCCTTGGTATCGGTCTTGATCGGGGCGTCCTTGCGCAGTTTGACGTCCACCTGCACGAGGCGGGGGTCGGCCGCATCGATGGTCATCGTCTTCACTGAACCAACGTCAACGCCGCGAAACTTGACCGGATCACCAAGCGCAAGCCCGCTCACGGATTCGGCGAAATGAATTCGATAGAGCACGTCGTCGCGCTGGCCGGAGTTGGCGAGCCACACGAAAAAGCCGGCCGTTGCGATCAGGAAGCCAATGATGAACAGCCCTTCGATGAAATAGTGCTTATCGGTTTCCACGGATTTGTCTCCTTGCGGCCATCGCACCCTGCGCCCGCGGTCCGTGAAGGAAGTCGCGTATCCACGGATCCTTCGATGGCATCAGCTCTTCCACGGTGCCGACGGTAATCTTTGCGTCGGCAAGGACTGCAAGACGGTCGCAGACCGTGAACAACGTAGTGAGATCGTGTGTGACGACGACGACGGTGACGCCCAACGCCTGGTTGAGCTTCAGCACCAGGGTGTCGATGCCGCCCGCAGTGAGGGGGTCGAGGTCGGAGGTCGGTTCGTCGAGGAAAAGCAGGGGCGGATCGAGCGCGAGCGCACGCGCGAACGCCGCGCGCTTGACCATCCCGCCGGAGAGTTGGGCGGGATACTTGGTCGCGACGTCGCGCTCCAACCCGGCAAGCTGCAGCTTCATCGCCGCGACCTTCATCTGCTCGTCGTACGGAAGGTCGGAGTGATGGCGCAGCGGAAGCATGACGTTCTGCGCGACCGAAAGAGAGGAGAAAAGCGCGCCCTGCTGAAACAGCATGCCGATCAGCGACGCTTTCCTGTCGTCGTCCAGCGATTCGATCGCCGCGCCGTCGAGCAGGACCTGACCCGCTTGCGGCCGATGCAGGCCCACCAGGGTCTTGAGCAGCACGGACTTCCCCGCCCCGGAGCCGCCCGCGATCCCGACGACTTCTCCCCGCAGGATGTCGAGGCTGACGTGGTCGTGCACAACCTGCCTGCCGAAGCGGTTGACGATGTCTCGCGCCGAGAGAATCGGCTCGTCACGTGCTCGCCGCGTCGTGCTCATAGTCCCAGCCTCTCGAAAAGGACCGAGAACAGCGCGTCGAGCACAATGACCAGGAAAATCGCCTTGACCACGGCACGCGTTGTTTCCCGTCCGACGCTGTCTGCCGAGCCACGGACCCTGAGGCCGTGCATACAGCCAATGACCGCAATGAAAAATGCGAAGATCGGCGACTTGACAAGCCCGACAAGCAGGTCGCTGGTATCGACGGCCTGGTGTACGCGATCGAGGAATTGCAGCGGTGATATCTGGAGCAGAAACTTCGAGATCGCGGCGCCGCCGACCAGGCCCATGATGTCGGCGAAGAAGGTCAACAGCGGCAGCGTGATAACCAGGCCGATCAAGCGCGGCACGACCAGCATCTCCATCGGGTCCAGACCCATGACTTCGAGCGCGTCGATTTCCTCGCGCGCCTTCATCACGCCGATCTCGGCGGTGAATGCGGAGCCCGAGCGACCGGCGACCATGATGGCGGTGATCAGCACGCCCATTTCGCGCAACACCGAGACCGCGACCAGGTTTACGGTGAAATCCTCTCCACCATAGGGACGCAGCTGGGCCACGCCCTGATAGCCGATGACGATGCTGATCATGATCGCCATCAGGCCGACGATGGGCAGCGCGTCGACCCCGGTTTCCGAGACCTGACGCGAGATGGCGGCAAGACTCAGGTATCGCGGTCTCAGCAGCGCGCGCAGGGTCGCGCTGACGCCGTGACCCACGAACGTGATGATATCGAGCGTGTCACGCCAGAAATCGTCGGCGCCCTTGCCCAGCTGGATGACGAGCTCGCGCCACCTCGGCATCGTTTTTCGGGCGGGAAGGGGCTTGACGTTCAGCCCGCGAACAAGGTCGAGCAACGCAGTGTGCTCGGCACGCACGCCTGTCAATTCAACTCCGTCGTCGCGAACCGCGCAGAGCAGCAGCGCACCCGCGGTATCGAGCGAACCGAGACCACTGAGATCGAGCGATCGCAACGCTTGGCGGCCGGATGCGCGAGTCAGAGATTTCCGTGCGTCGACGAGGGTTGGCATCACCAGTGCTCCCTCGAGCGCCAATCGTCCGTCATCGCCGGTGAAGGCGATCGTCGGCGCCGATGCTGTCTCGCCGTAGGGCTGCATCCTACTTCGTGCTGCGCGCATATGCGAAAAGTGGCAAAGACCATGCCCACCCATCATCGCGGCGAAGCAAATTCGTGTCGCCGCATTTGGCGCGAGTCTTGCTGCAGAGGCAGCGGGCCCACACGGGTGAGTGTATTTGTAATTCTTGCGTGTAGATTTGACGTTCGTTGACGATTCTGTCGAGAGCACCGCGGAGCGTCGCGCGCGCCGAATCCAATGCGCCGAAGGAGGCAAAGATGCGCATCGAACCGATGGTTAACAATTGTTCACGAAGCGTCTTTCTCGCCGTTGCCATGAGCGCGCTCTTCGTGGCAATCGCGGCGGGATGCGCGACAGTCCCCGCGCCGACGGACCAGGTCGCGGTATCGAAAGCAGCGATCGCCGACGCGGTGAGCGCCGGCGGCGGAGAATACGCGTCGAACGACCTGCGCAACGCGCAGGTGAAAATCGAACGTGCAGAACACGCGATGGGCGCACAGGATTACACGCTCGCGCGCTCGCTTGCCGAGGAGGCCGAGGTCGATGCCCGACTCGCGGCAACCACGGCGCGGTCCGTCAAGGCGCAGCGTGCCGTTGACGAAGTCCATGCAAGCATCCGCGCGCTTCAGGATGAGCTTAGCCGCAAGCCGCTATGAGCTCGAAGGAGATATCATGAATCGCTACGAATCCGGTTTTCGCATTTCACTCGTCGCTGCCGCTGTGGCGGCGATGCTCGCGCTTGGCGGTTGCAACACTTTGCCGGAGCGCAATGCGGCGCTCGAGGATGCCCGCGCGGCGGTGCATTCCGCGCAGGCGGATTCACAGGTCCCGACACTGGCCGGGCTCGAGCTCGGGCAGGCGGACGAAGCACTGCGGCGCGCCGATACGGCGTGGCGTGATCACGAAGACACGCGTACAGTCGATCACCTGGCCTACCTCGCGCAGCGGCGCGCGTCGATCGCGATCGAAACGGCACGCCTTCGCGGCGCGGAGGCCGCGGTGGCGGCGGCCAATGCCGAGCGCACGGAGCGCGATGCGGTGATAGCGCAACAACGCGCCGACGATGCGCGGGCACAAGCGGCGCTCGCCCAAGCGCAGGCCAACGCGGCGCGCCAGGACGCCGGCATCGCGCAGGTACAGGCAGCTGCATCGCAGCAGCAGGCCCAGGACGCCGAAGCGCGGGCGAGGATCCTTGCGGCGGAGCTCAACGATTTGCAGGCGCAGCGCACGGATCGCGGCATGGTCGTCACGCTCAGCGACGTCGTATTCGATACGGGACGCGCGGAGCTCAATCCCGGCGGCGTGCGCGTGGCGCAGAAGGTCGCTGATTTCCTCAACGAATACCCGCAGCGTACGGTCGCGATCGAAGGCTTTACCGACAGCGTGGGCAACGACACTCTCAACCAGGAATTGTCCGAACGGCGCGCGAATGCGGTGCGGCTGACGCTCATCGACATGCACGTGGATCCGAGGCGGATCACCGCCTATGGTTATGGCAGGGCTTATCCTGTCGCGAGTAACGAGACCGCCGCCGGCCGCCAGCTTAACCGCCGAGTCGAAGTCGTGATCTCGGACGAGAACGGCGTGATCGGGCGACGCAGCCTGCCGCCGGAGCGACTGAGCACGTTGCACTAGGGCCTGTTAACGCTATATGCCTGCACGCGGCGCGGGAGCGCCGGGTGCAGGGCAAGGCGCAGGCGACGCCGTTTGGCAGCGCCAAATAAGGAGCCAGCAACGACGCCATGCGCCCGGCGCTCCCGCGCCCCGAAGGGTGATCCTTCAGAAAGCCGCAGCCCGCGTTGCCGCTCGTTGCGAGGCGCCCAGCCTCGCTTCCTCGCCGCGCCTTGCCTGCGGGCTTTCTGAAGGTCACGCGTACAGGCATATAGCGTTAACAGGCCCTAGTCGAGCGTGTCGCCGGCGGAACGGCGGCGTATCAGCTGCGTCGCGGATTTTCGTGAAGACTTCTGACTTTGTCGACGCCTGCGTCGACGGGCTCGAAGAAGACGCGGGTCGCCTGCGGAAACTCGGCTTCGAGGGCAGCCTTGCACTGCGCGACGGCCTTCACCAGATCGGCGGCGGTGGGCTTCGAATGCATGTGCGCCTGTACCGCGATCACCAGATCCTCACCCAACTGCATCGTGACCAGGCCGCGCAATTCGTCGATGTCCGGCCGCGACTGGAGGAATGCGCGAATCGCGCGGCGGCTTTTCGGCGACGCGCTCTCACCGATCAGCAGGCTTCGGATTTCGATGATGAGTCCGGACGCTACGACGATCAGCAGGAGGCCGATGGCCGCGCTGCCCAAGGCGTCGTAAGCCGTGTTGCCTGTCACGATCGTCGCCAGGAGCGCGGCCAGAGCCAGACATAGGCCGACGATCGCGGCGAGGTCCTCGGCCAGCACCACGATCAGCTCGCTGCGTCGCGTATCGCGAAACCAGCGCCACAGGCTGCTGTGCCCGCGAACCTTCGCTACTTCATTGAGCACCGTGCGCAGAGACACGCTTTCTGCAACCATGGCGAAGATGACGATCGCCACCGCAACCCACGGCGAGTCGACCGCCGCCGGCTCGTTGAGCTTGCGAATGCCCTCGACGATGGAAAACAGGCCACCGAGGCCGAACAGCACCAGCGCTACGACGAACGACCAGAAGTAGCTTGCGCGACCGTGGCCAAGCGGGTGGTGTGCCGAAGGAGGTGCCTTGGCCTGCCTGCGGCCCAGCAGCAACAGGAGTTCGTTGCCGCTATCGGCGAGGGAATGGAAGCTTTCGGCGAGAAGGGCGCCGGAGGCGGTGAACAGCGCTCCGCAAAACTTGACTGCGGTGATCGTCAGGTTGGCGGCGAGCGCATAGACGATCGAGCGGTTGGTATCCGGCTGTTTTGCCGAGCGTGGGTCCGGCTTGACCTTCGCGCGTGGGCGGCGAACTGCGCGAACTTGCGCCCGCTTCACGCGGCCGCCCATGCTACGACTGTGCGTGGGCCGCGATGACGTGAGCAACGCACGCCGTCAGCTTTTTCGCGTAGGGAACGTGCAGGAATTCGTTGGGGCCGTGGGCGTTGGCGTGCGGGCCGAGCACGCCGGTGATCAGGAATTGCGCCTGCGGGAAATGCTTGCCCAGCATCGCCATGAACGGAATCGTGCCGCCTTCCCCCATCGCCGCCGACGGCTTTTCGTAGTAGCGTGCGGACGCCGCGTCGATGGCCTGCAACAGCCAGGCGGCAGTAGGCGGCGCGTTCCAACCTGTCGCCGCGGATTCGCTTTCGAAGCGGACCGTCGCGCCGTACGGCGGATCGGCCTCGAGCACGCGCTTGAGTTCCTTCGCCACCTCGTCACCGTCGATGACCGGCGGGACGCGCAGCGACAGCTTGAGCGAGGTCTGCGGCCGCAGCACGTTGCCGGCGTTGGCAATCGGTGGCAGGCCATCGGCGCCGGTGACCGACAGAGCGGGCCGCCAGGTTCGGTTGAGCAGCGCCTCGGTGCGATCCTTTTCCATCGGCTGCGTCGCGCCGGCGAACGGATACTTGTCGATGACGACGGCGCCGAGAACTTCTGCGGCACGCTTCGCCTGCTGTGCACGCTCCGCCGGTATCGCCGCATGGAATGCCGCCGGCCGCACGCGGCCGGTCGGTGCATCCTCGATGCGATCGAGCAGCGCCCGCGCGATGCGAAAGGACGACGGCACGATACCGCTGGCGTCGCCCGAGTGCACGCCTTCGCTGAGTACCTCGATCTTCAACGTCCCGCCCACGAGGCCGCGCAGCGACGTCGTCGCCCACAGGCGCTCGTAATCGCCGCATCCTGAATCGAGCCCGATGACGAAGTCGACCTTTCCCATGCGCGGCGCCAGCGCATCGACGTATGCCGGGAGATCGTAGCTGCCTGACTCCTCGCAGGTCTCGATCATGCCCACGCAGCGCGAATGCGCGATGCCTTGCGCCTGCAGCGCGCCGATGGCGGCAAGCGAGGCGAAGATCGCATAACCGTCGTCGGCCGCGCCTCGCCCGTACAGTTTTCCGTTCTCGTACAAGGGATCCCACGGGCCGTAACCATCGCGCCAGCCCACCATCTCCGGCTGTTTGTCGAGGTGGCCATAGAGCAAAACGCTGCGATCACCGCTATTGCTCGCGGGGACATCGAAAAACAGCAGTGGCGTGCGCCCAGGCAAACGGACGATCTCCACCCTGAGCCCCCTGACCGGCTGCTTTATCGCCCAGGCCTCTGCGAGGCGTATCACGCGCTCGATATGGCCGTTGGCCTCCCACTTTGGGTCGAAATGCGGCGACTTGGCAGGGATGCGGATGTAATCGGTGATGTTAGGGACGATTTCGGCGTCCCACTGGGCGGCGATTCCCGAAGCGAGCGTACCTGGATTCATAGATATCGGTTTGCGGCGAGGTCAATCGAGCAGGCATTATAGTTGGGCACGGCGCCTCGAAACGGAGCCGCGCACACGCCATGACCTTTTATCGTCTCCTCTGGGGCATCGACCTGCTGGTTGCGCTGGTCGCCTTCGCATTTTTCGCGATCGGTATTGCCGACGGCACGGTCTCCTCGTTCAGCATCGCGCTGTGGCTGGCAATCCTGGCGGGAATCTCCGCGGTCGTATTCTGTACGCGCGCGTTCGCCCGGCGCGAGAACGTGGTCGCCGCGTGCATCGTCGCCGCGGCGCTCGCCCTGCCGGCTTTCCTGTTCGCGCTGTTCATGACGGTCGCGATCGTCAGCGGCGTGCGCTGGAATTGATCCGATGCGTACTCGTCTTCGCGTTGGCGCCGCCGCGTGACCGCCTCGTCTCCAACACCGCTCGACCTGAAGGATATCGTGTCGCGCACGCTGGATAGCTATGTGCGGCGCGCCGAGGACTTCCGAGAGGGCACGCGCCATCACGATGTCAGTCAGAACGTCGCGGCGCTGCTCGAGCACATCGAGGCCGCTCCGCCGTTCATCATTCTCGATTTCGGCTGCGGTCCCGGGCGCGACCTCGTCACGTTCACGCAGCTCGGGCATCGCGCCGTCGGGCTCGAAGCTGCGGAGCCGTTCGTTGCCATGGCGCGCGAGGCGAGCGGATGCGAGGTGTGGGCGCAGGATTTTCTGGCGCTGGACCTTCCGCCGGCGCACTTCGACGGCGTCTTCGCCAACGCGTCGCTGTTTCACGTGCCCACGCGTGAGCTCCCGCGTGTACTGGGCGAGTTGCGCGCGACGCTCAAGCCCGGCGGCGTGTTGTTCTGCTCCAATCCGCACGGCAACGACGACGAAGGATGGCAGCGCGACCGCTACGGCGCGTTCCTGCGATGGGAGACGTGGCGCCGCTACGCAACCGCTGCGGGCTTCGTCGAGCTGCTTCATTATTACCGGCCGCCGGGATTGCCGCGCGAGCAGCAGCCGTGGCTCGCCAGTGTTTGGCGCGCGCCCTGATTTCGCGGCGTCGAGAAATTTTCGGTTGCGAATTCTGCGTCGAAGGGCAACAATGACGCCGTCATAGGCCGTGACGACGCTTAGGACGTCAACGAAGTTTCACAGGAAGGAATCACCATGCTCAACTTCAATCGCCGTGATGGCGCCCCCGATCCGCGGACCGGGGCCAAGACTCCGCTCAAACCCGCGCACTATGATCCACCCGAAAATCCAGGCCGCGTTGCCGCCGCCGCAACGCGACCCTCGATGCCCAGCGCACCGGCGAGCACCAGTGCGGTGCCTGCGTTGCATGATGCAGTGTCGGCCCCGGCGCGCGCCAGCGCCTCGGCGCCGCCGGTCGCGGCCGCGGGCAGCACGCTCAGCGTGGGCATCAACATCCGCCTGAAGGGCGTCGAGATCTCGAATTGCGATGCGCTGATCATCGAAGGCCAGGTCGAGGCCACGGTTCACAGCAAATCCATGCAGATCGACAAGCCGGGCACGCTCAACGGCACCGCACTGATCGACATCGCGGAAGTGCACGGCGAATTCTCGGGGGAGTTGACCGCGCGCACGCGCCTGGTCGTCCATGGCACGGGGCGCGTGTCCGGAACGATTCGCTACGGCAAGCTCATCGTGGCCGAAGGCGGCGAACTGACCGGCGACATCAAGCGACTCGACGGCACGGAGGAGGACGCTCAGGCTTCGCTGCTCAAGCCGCCGGACGCGCGTCACGCGGCGCCGGGACACCACGCGGGCGGCGGCACGTCCAACTGAAGCTCCCGCGGGGCCCGCGCGCGGGTGGCGCGGCGGATAGGGTCGGGCACGCAACAAAACGCGAGAAACCAAAGGCTTGCTCGCTGTCTGCGCCTGACCCACCGACCGCGCGACGATCCTACGTACGGTCGGTCCACCGTCCTACATAACTCGCAACAATGCTCTGACTGCGCGAGGGCCCCCTCACGCGTTAAGGTAGACACGTGCAACCGGCGCGCCCAACAGGGGCGATGCCTCAATGGAGGTACACATGAAGTCGATATGGAAAGTCTTGCTGGCCGGAGCAGGGATGGTCCTTGCAACGCAGGCGGCGGCGCAGATCACGTTCTACGACGGCCAGGGATTCCATGGACGTCCTTTCTCGGTCAATCAGACGATCTGGAATTTCGACCGCATCGGCTACAACGACCGTGCGCAGTCGGCCATCGTCGAGCGCGGGAGCTGGGAGGTATGCGAGGACGCGAGCTTTCAGGGGCGCTGCGCGGTGCTGCGGCCGGGCAACTATCCCAACCTCGGGACGATCGGGTTGAACCGGCGCATTTCGTCGGTGCGCCCCGCCGGCCGCGAAGTGGCGTACGTAGCCCCGGTTCCTCCTCCGGCGCCGGTGTATGAGTATCGGCAGCGTCCCAGCGAGCGACTCTACGATGTGCCGGTAGCGTCGGTGCGCGTGGTGGTGGGGCCACCCGAACAGCGTTGCTGGGTCGAGAAGCAACAGGTCGTCCAACCGAACAGCGGCCCCAACGTGCCGGGCGCGATCGTAGGTGCGGTCATCGGCGGCGTGCTTGGGCACCAGGTGGGCAGCGGGCGCGGGAACGATGTCGCTACCGCCGTAGGCGCGGTCGCGGGTGGCGCGGTCGGCGCCAACGTCGGGCGTGGCGGGGGCACCTCGTATACGCAGGACGTGCAGCGCTGCAAGACCGTCCCGTCGGGGCAACCGGACTACTGGGACGTGACCTACTTCTTCCAGGGGATCGAGCATCACGTGCAGATGAGCGCGCCGCCGGGACCGACGATAACGGTCAACGGGAATGGAGAACCGCGCGCGTAGTTCTGCCGGAACGCCATTGAAAAAAGCGGCCTTTGCGGCCGCTTTTTCTTGCGGGCAGTGCGCGCAGATCGTCGAAGCGGGCACCGCCGACCGTGGGGCGGCTGTCGCGCCGCCGTGATGCGCCTATAATGATTTTTTGCCAGAGTTCGCCGGGCCCTCCAAGTGAAGATGGTGAGGCTGTGGCAGGTCCTGTGGTTCGTATCGTTCGGCCTTGCCGCATGCGCAGTTGAGGCTGCGCCCAGCGTCGTGGTCTTGCCGGTCAGCGGAGCGATCGGCCCCGCTTCCAGCGATTTCATCGTGCGCGGTCTTGCACGCGCCGAGAAGGATTCCGCGCCGCTGGTCGTGCTGGAGCTCGACACGCCGGGCGGTCTCGACACCTCGATGCGCGATATCATCAAGGCAATCCTCGCCTCGCGCATTCCCGTGGTGGCGTATGTCGCGCCCAGCGGCGCGCGCGCTGCCAGCGCTGGAACCTACATCCTCTACGCGAGCCACGTCGCCGCCATGGCGCCGGGTACCAATCTGGGTGCCGCGACGCCGGTCGCGATCGGCATGACCGGGCCGGCATCGCCGGGGCCGGTGCCCAAGCCGGGGAAGGAAGCCGACAAGAAAAGCGGCAAGGACAACGCCGAACCCGAGTCGGGTGACAGCGAGAGCACGCTCACCCGCAAGCAGATCCATGACTCCGCCGCGTACATCCGTGGCCTCGCACAGTTGCGCGGCCGCAACGCCGATTGGGGGGAGCGCGCGGTGCGCGAAGCGGTTAGTCTTTCGGCGGATGAAGCGCTGGCGCAGCACGTCGTCGACATCGTCGCGCGCGACGTCCCCGACCTGCTGGCCAAACTCGACGGCCGCAAGGTGATCACCGTGGCCGGCGAGCAGGTGCTGCGCACCGCGGGCGTCGGCACGGTGACCGAGGAGCCCGATTGGAAGACGCGGTTTCTCGCCGTAATCACCGATCCGAGCGTAGCGCTGATCCTGATGATGCTCGGCGTCTACGGCCTGTTCTTCGAGTTCTCCAATCCGGGATTGGCGCTGCCGGGGGTCGTCGGCGCCATCTGCATTCTCATCGGACTGTTCGCGTTGCACATGTTGCCGGTGAACTACGCGGGCCTCGCGCTCGTTCTGCTCGGGATGTGCTTTCTCGTCGCGGAGGCATTCCTGCCCAGCTACGGCTCGCTGGGCATTGGCGGCATCATCGCCTTTGTCGTTGGCGCGGTCATGCTCATCGACACCGACGTTCCCGGTTTCGGCATTCCGTATTCGCTGATCGCGCTGCTCGCGGTGCTGACGGGCCTGTTCGTGTTCGTCGTTTCCGGCGTCGCGTTGAAGGCGCGTCGCCGTCCGGTCGTCACGGGAGCCGAGGCGATGATCGGCAGCATCGGTGTCGCGCTCGAGGATGCCGAAGGCGAGGGTTGGGCGCGCGTGCACAGCGAGCAGTGGCGCGTGCGCAGTGCCGTACCGCTCAAGCGTGGCCAGAGCGTTCGCGTGACGGCGCGCGACGGGCTGGTTCTGATCGTGACGCCGCTGGATACCGCGGTCCTAGGAGCAACTCGATGATTTTTGGAATCGGATTCGGCGCCATCTTGTTCATCGTCGTGCTGTTGCTGACCGTCGGCTCGTTTCGCGTGATGCGCGAGTATCAGCGCGCCGTCGTGTTCATGCTCGGCCGCTTCTGGAGAGTGAAGGGGCCGGGATTGATCCTGATCATCCCTGTCGTGCAGCAGATGGTGCGAGTGGACCTGCGGACCATCGTCATGGACGTGCCGCCTCAGGACGTGATCACGCGCGACAACGTCTCCGTCAAGGTCGACGCCGTGATCTACTTTCGCGTTGTCGACCCGGCCAAGTCAGTGATTCAGGTCGAGCAGTTTCTCGCCGCCACGAGCTACCTTGCGCAAACTACTCTGCGCGCGATGCTTGGCAAGCACGCGCTCGACGAGCTGCTCGCCGAGCGCGAAAAGCTCAACCTCGCCATTCAGCAGGTTCTCGACACGCAGACCGACGCCTGGGGCGTCAAGGTGTCGAACGTCGAGATCAAGCAGGTGGACCTGAACGAGTCGATGGTGCGGGCGATCGCTCGCCAGGCGGAGGCCGAGCGCGAGCGGCGTGCAAAGATCATCCACGCCGAGGGTGAATTGCAGGCCTCGGAAAAACTCCTGCAGGCGGCTCAGATCCTCTCGCGCGACCCGCAGGCGATGCAGCTGCGCTATCTGCAGACCCTGGGTAACATTGCCGGCGACAAGAGCTCGACGATCGTCTTCCCCGTGCCGATCGATCTGCTCAGTTCGCTGGTGAGCGCCAGGCGCAGGCAGGAGGGCACTGCGGCCGAATGACGGCTAGACTACACTCGCCACGCGACGATGGCTGAACTGCCGAGCGGAACGGTCACCTTTCTGTTCACCGATATAGAGGGCAGCACTCGGCTGTGGGAGCAAAGCCCCGCGGCCATGGCGCCGGCGCTTGCCCGCCACGACGCGCTCATGCGCGAGGCGATCGAGAGTCGGGGCGGCCACATCTTCACGACGGTTGGCGATGCTTTTTGCGCGGCGTTCGCCACCGCGCCCGAGGCGATCGTCACCGCGCTCTCCGCGCAACGAGCGGTCCTCGTGGAGCCATGGCCCGAGCCCATTGCGCTGAAGGTTCGAATGGCGCTGCACACCGGAATCGCGGAAATGCGCAGCCGCGATTACTTCGGTCCCCCGCTGAACCGTGTCGCGCGTCTGCTCGCCGTCGGCAACGGTGGTCAGGTCCTGCTGTCGGAGGCGACCGCGGACGCGGCGCGGCCGGCGCTCCCGCCGGGGGCGTCGCTGCTGGATCGGGGCGTTCACCGTCTCAAGGATCTCCAACGACCGGAAAAGGTATTCCAGCTCTGCCACCCGGATCTGCCGGCGCAGCGCTCGCCGCTGCGCTCACTGTCGACGCACCCCAACAACCTTCCGCAGCAACTGACCAGCTTCATCGGCCGCGAGAAAGAGATTGCGGACATCGAGAAGCTCTTGGGCACTACGCGGCTGCTGACGCTCGCCGGCGCCGGTGGCTGCGGCAAGACCCGTCTGGCGATGCAGGTGGCCGCCGATCTGCTCGAAGCCTATCCCGACGGCGTGTGGCTTGTGGAGTTGGCTGCATTGTCGGATCCGGGCCTCGTACCGCAGACCGTCGCCTCGGCGCTCGGGCTCAAGGAGGAGCGTGGCAAGAGCCTGCTGCAGACGCTCACGGAGTACCTCGCGTCCCGCCGTCTGCTGCTGGTGCTCGACAATGCCGAGCACCTGCTCGTCGCCTGCGCACAGCTCGCCGACTCGCTGCTGCGACAGTGTGCGCATGTAGTGCTGCTCGTCAGCAGCCGCGAGGGACTGGGAATTGCGGGCGAACTGACGTATCGCGTGCCCTCGCTGCCGATGCCCGATCCGATCCGGGACGACTCGCCTGAGCGCGTTGCGCAGTACGACTCGGTCCGCCTGTTCATCGAGCGCGCGCGCCTGCAGGTGCCACAGTTCGCGCTCACCACGCAGAACGCGCCGGCGCTGGCCTCGGTGTGCTACCGGCTGGACGGCATCCCGCTGGCGCTCGAGCTGGCGGCAGGGCGCGTGCGCTCGATGTCGGTAGAGGAGGTGAACCGGCGGCTGGACCAGACCTTCCGGCTGCTTACGGGAGGGTCGCGCACCGCGTTGCCGCGCCAGCAGACGCTGCGTGCGCTGATCGACTGGAGCTACGACCTGTTGAACGCGGACGAGCAGATGCTGCTCTGGCGCGTTGCGGTGTTCGCCGGTGGATGGACGCTGGACGCGGTGGAACAGTTGTGCAGCGGCGAGGGTATCGACGAGTCGTCGGTGCTGGACCTGCTCACTTCGCTCGCGGACAAAAGCCTGCTGCACGCCGAAGAGCGCGACGGCACGACACGCTATCGGCTTCTGGAAACAGTGCGTCAGTATGCACGGGACCGGCTCCTCGAGAGCGGCGAAGCGCAGCGTTGGCGAGACCGGCACCTGGCGTACTTCTTAGCGCTGGCGGAAAAAGCTGAGCCGCAGTTGATGCGTGCCGACCAGCGAGCCTGGCTCGATCGGCTCGAGACGGAGCACGATAACCTGCGCTCGGCGTTGACGTGGTCTTCCGCCGAAGGCGGCGACGCCGTCAGCGGACTCCGGATCGCCGGCGCGCTTTGGTGGTTCTGGTTCGTGCGCGGCTATTTCGGCGAAGGCCGCCGTTGGCTGTCTGCGCTGCTCGCCGCAGCTCCCGAAGGGCGCGCCGCGGCCGAACGCGCGAAGGCGCTCGCGGGTGCGGCTGGACTGGCGCGGCAGCAGGGCGACTATGCCACCGCCCGGTGGCTCTATGAGCAGAGCCTGGCGCTGCGTCGCGAGCTCGGCGATGAGCGCGGCGTTGCCGCTGTTCGGGCCGAGCTTGGACTTATCGGCTTCCACCTCGGCGAATATGCCGCTGCGCGCGTGCTGCTGAACGACAGCATCGCCGCCCTGCGCGAGCTGGGCGATCGGCAGGGGCTTGCCATGGCGCTCAACAGCCTGGGCATGATCACCATGGACGAGGGTGACTATGCGGCCGCGCGCCTGCTGTACAAGGAGAGCGTCGCGATCCGGCGGGAGTTGGGGGACCGCCATGGCATCGCCATGACGGTGAACAACCTGGGAGTCATCGCCTCGCATCAGGGCGACTACGTGGCTGGGTCCGCGCTTTTCGAGGAAGGTCTCGCCATCCGGCGCGAGCTTGGCGACAGGAGAGGCGTCGCCCTGACGCTGCTCAACCTCGGCATCCAGAACTACCAGCTCGGCAACAAAGCTGCGGCCGCGGCGCTCTTCGAGGAGGGTCTGGCCGTATTCCGAAAAATTGGCGACCGGCGCGGCATCGCGTTGTCGCTCCTCGAGCTTGGGAGCTCTGCTAGTGAGCGCGGCGACTACGCCGGTGCGCGGGCGCGGTACGAAGAGAGTCTCGCGATCCAGCGCGAGTCGGGTGACCGGCAGGGCGTCGCGATCTCGTTGAGCGCCTTGGGAGCGCTGGCGTGCGAGGAGGGCGATCCTGAATCCGGTCGACGCCTATACGAGGAGAGTCTGGCCATCGTGCGTGAAATCGGCGATCGGCGCGCCATTGCCGAATCGATGGAAGGGCTTGCCCGCGTCGCGCTCCTCTCGGCCGCGCCCGGTCCGGCGGCGCGTATCTGGGGTGGGGCGGATCGATTGCGCAAACAGATCGGTGCCCCTACGCCACCCAGCGAGCGGCCACGCTACGACCGGCAGGTTGCCGCAGCGCGCACCGCAATCGGCGATGGCGCGTTCGAGCGCGCCTGGGCGGAAGGATGCGCGATGACGCTGGAGCAAGCGATGGAGTACGCGCTGGCAAGTTCGCGGTCGTGAGCGCGACACCGCCATAGCTGCGCGAATTATCGAGGTCTACGAAATCGAGTGACACTGCATGTATGAATGTTGACGTCATCCCGGCGCAGGCCGGGATCCAATTTCATAGCCAGGGATTGGGCCCCGGCCTCCGCGGGGGCGACGTGCCTGGTCGTGTCACGTAGTCAGGCAAAGCTCGATAATGCGCCGGCTAACGCCGATCCGGGCGCGCGTCGGCGCCGCGCGTGTCGCTATTTGCGGCACTTGGGATCGGGCCCTTCCTGAATCGCGTTTCGCGCCGCGTCGGACTTGGCGAACTTCAGTGCGTTCTGCTTGAAGAAGCTGTCGACCGGCTCGGTGCGCGCGCAATGCGCGAGCAGGAGCGTGATGATCTCGACGCGGTCCGCCATGGCCGCCTTCATCAATGGGGTCAGCTTGTTCTTGGTTGCTGGGATGTTGGGATCAGCATTAGCGTCGAGCAACGCGCGCACGACATCGGGCTGACTCCGGTCCACGGCGTAGATGAGCAGCGTTCCACCCTTGCGGTTTCGCTTGTTGACGTCGGCGCCGGCCTTGACCAATTCCGGTATCGGCGCCGCCATGTCGCGCTGCACTGCCAGCGTCAGCGCGGTGATGCCTTCGTTGTTGACGATGCTCGCGTCTGCGCCCGCCTGCATCAGGACTCGCGCCAGCGGCACCGCGATCTCAGGCTCGTTGTACATGGCCTGGATCAGCGGCGTCGACCTGTCGTCGGCCGCGACGTTTGGGTCGGCCTTGGCGGCGATCAATCGCTTCGCCGCTTCCACCTGGTTCTTGCCGGTCCATGCGACATGACGCAACGCGGTCATGCCACGCTCGTCCTTTGCATTGGGATCGGCGCCCGCCTTGATGAGCACGTCCATCATCGCAAGCTTGCCTTCGGTGGCCGCGCTGAACAGCAGCGTCCGGCCCTGTGAATTCTTGCCCGGCCGTTTGACGTCGACACCTTGCGCGACCAGCGCGCTGAGGCCCTTGACGTCGTCGGTGTTGCGGACGATGTCCTCGGCCTTGCTGTAGAGCGCTTCGCGGTCCGCCGCCGCGACGGGAGTCGTCACGGCAGCGCCGAGCGCGAGGCTCAGCAGTACGACCCATGCGGTCGACGGCTTCATGGCATTGTTCCTCCTTGCGTTGTGGAACGTGTCTTCAATTGTGTCGCGGATTGTGCTCCGGGCCAGGCCGTATAATCGGCCAAGGTCGCTGTTTGGAGAAGAGCAGGGTAGGATGGCTACAAGGCGGGATCTGTTGCTTGCGTTCGGAGCGAGTGCATTGACGGCACCGCTTGCATCTTTCGCGCAGAGTCATCCCAAGGTTCCGCAAATAGGTTTTCTCGCCGCCGATTCGGCTTCGACAGGACTTTACGATAGTTTTCGCCGGGGCATGCGCGACCTCGGTTATGTAGAGGGCAAGAATTGCGTCGTTGTATCACGGTTTGCCGACGGAAAATACGAGCGCCTGCCGGGCTTGGCTGAGGAGTTGGTGCAGTTGAAGGTGGACGTCATCGTCGCGGGGACGACGCTGAGCGTCCAGGCGGCCAAGAAGGCCACGAGCCGCGCCCCCATCGTCATGGTCGCCATTCCCGATCCGGTCGGCGAGGGATTCGCCGCCAGCCTCTCGCGTCCGGGAGGGAATATTACCGGGCTGTCGACGATCGTGACCGAGGCGAGCGCAAAACACGTCGAGCTGCTTCGCGGCGTGATTCCAAACCTGGCGCGCATCGCCGTTCTCATCAATCCGTTCAATCCCAGTGATTCGCTGATACTCGAGCAGATCGGCGGAGCCGCGTTCTCGAGCGGCGTCAAGGTCTTGCCCGTCGAGGCGGGCACCGCCGCTGAGATCGAGACTGCTTTCGGAGCAATGGTTCGGGCGCGCGCGGAAGCAGTAATCGTGGCGGCTGATCCGTTCTTCGATGTGCAGCGGCGCCAGATCGCGGCGCTCGCGATCAAGAGCCGGCTGCCTGCGATTTACTCCAACCGTGAACTGACGGAGGCGGGTGGCCTCATGAGCTATGGCCAGGACTTGCCCGACCAGTATCGCCGTGCCGCTGCCTACGTGGACAAGATACTGAGGGGCGCGAGGCCCAGCGATCTTCCGGTCGAGCAGCCGTTGGTGCTGGAGCTCGTGGTCAACCGCAAGACGGCCAAGGCGCTGGGCATTACGATACCGAGGGAACTGCTCCTGCGAGCCGACACGATGATCGAATAGGGGATCGGCTCGCGCGACGGGCAGCGCGCACAGCGGGGGGCCGACGAGCTCGCTTACAGCGGCGACTATGGTTTTATCTGGCCGCGAATTTCCCCCGGCTTGTAGGCGGCACTGTGCACGTTGTAGTAGAGATTGCCGGCCTTGTAGCTCTCGTACTGTGCATCCGTGAGTTTTGCGCCTTCGGGAACCGACCAGACATTGTCGGCCGTCTGGACCAGGGGAATGATGACGGGCCCGATCTTCCCTACCGGGCCCTCATGAATATGGGCGACCGTCGGTGTCATGCCGGTGACGATCACGCTACCGCGAACCGATTTGTCCGCGCCGACGACGACGGTTCCGGTTCCCGAGGCGGAGGTCGTCACCGGAGGTATTTCCTGGCTTCCGCTCAGCACGACCTTTATCTCATCGCTCGATGCTGTCCCGGCGTAGCCGGCGAGAATGAGAACAGAGGCGATTACCCAAGGCGCGGCAAAGCCAAACGGTCTTGCGCTATTCATGCCTAAGCCTCCATCCATTGCGAGTCGATTCGAAGGAAATCGAAAAGGCCAGTGATTCATTCACGCCCGGCTGTGGCGTTAGTTATCACATTCCCCGGTGGAGCACCAGCGCATCGACCTCGTGTGCGCGTTCGTCGGCACGTGCATGCTTCAGTCGCCGGCCTTGATGTTGTTGTCCTTGATGACCTTGGCCCAGCGTACCATTTCCTTGCGTACGAAAGCGTCGAGTTCCGCGCCCGGTGCGCCGGAAACGTCGATGCCCTGTGCGACGAGCTTTTCGCGAACCGCCGGCGTGTTCACGGCCTTGGCGAGCTCGTCGTAGATGCGCTTGGCCAGCGGCGCCGGAAGATTGCCCGGCGCGAAGATCCCCCACCACGTGTACGCCTCGAATCCCGCCACGCCCTGCGCCGCGATCGGCTCGGCGCCGGGCAGGCTAGGATCCGGTTTCGCCGAGGTCACGGCGATTGCGCGCAGGCGTCCCGAGGCGACGTGCGGGCTTACCAGGAACACCGAGCCGATTGCCAGGGGCACCTGGTTGGCGATCGCATCGTTCATCAACGGGCCGCCGCCGCGATAGGGAATGTGGTTGAACTCGACGCCGAGCTGGTTGCCCAGCTGCGTCATCGTCAGATGACCGATGCTGCCGGCGCCGATCGTGCCGTAGGCGACGCTGCCCGGCTTGGCCTTGGCGGCCGCGACGACATCCTTGAACGATTTGTAGGGCTGCGCGACGTTGGCGACCAGCGCCATGCCGCCGGTGCCCACGAGCATCAGCGGCGTGAGATCCTTGAGCGTGTCGAAGGGCAGATTCGGGATCAGTGCGGGATTGACCGCGTGCGTATCGAACACCACGCCGATCGTGTAGCCGTCGGGATCGGACTTGGCGAGCGCGGCGGTGCCGATCGAGCCGGACGCACCGCCACGGTTGTCGACGATGAACGACTGGCCCGTCTGCACCACCAGCTGTTGTGCAAGCACGCGCGCGACCTGGTCGACTGAACCGCCCGGCGGAAAGACCGCGATGACCCTGACCGCCTTGGTAGGCCAGGTCTGCGCGGACGCCTGGGTGACAAAGCCGGCGCAGAGCGCGATGATCAGCGCGACGCGCGCAATGCGAATGGATTTCATGCCGCCTCCTTGCATGGTCCACGCTGCACGGTCGGCAAGTTCGCCTACCGGCGGGCGCGGGGTTCGCGCATTGTAAACAAATGCCGGCACGCCGCCGCGCATCGGCATCGCGACCTGCATTGCCGGGCGCGGAAGCGCGCCCGGTCGGATGCGCAGTGATCGGTCCTGCTCGCTTGAACCTCCATCGCTCAACGAGGGGGCAGGCCTGGACGGCGCGTGCCGGGCCACTCGGCGCCCACCTGGGCGGTTCCAAGCGCGCCGGCTGCGCCAGAGCGTTGCTCTATCGCTGCGCCCTGGGGAGCACCGCGCCACTTGGCTCGCCCACTGCCGCTCGCCCAGGCTTCCCGTCGGCCTGCGCAAGTCAAGCCGTGCTACGCTACTATCGACGATGCTTCGAAGTGTTGGATTTAATCTATCCTTAATGCAATAACCCGCAACGCAACTACATTTATCCACAGTCGCTCGTTCCAACAGCGGCATCCGTCCCGGGTCAATATTCGATCGGCAGGTGGGTCAAAATTCAATCGGCGCGCACAGGCCGGCCTTCGAAACAAGAGATTGACTGCTTTCCCAGCGTTGCACGCCGTTACAAGGAGGTCCCATGAAGACTGGTCTTCGATTCAGGGCGATGGTGGGCGTTATTCTGGCCGTGGTGCTCGTCGGCGGCTGCACCACCGTCACATATTCGTACGAACCCCGGATCAGCTTCACGGAGCTGAAGACCTACCGGTGGGCCGAAGGCAGGACTGTGTATTGGGGGGACCCGCTGCTCGAAGCCAATGTGCGATTCCTCGCGGATCATGTGCTGGAGGCCAAAGGCTTTACTTCAAAAACGGACAAGCCAGACTTACTCGTTTCGATGCGTTATGAGGGTGGGTCCGGCTACGAGCTCCGTGCGCTGACCCTGAACGTTTTACGGGCCAACAACAACGAATTGATTTGGCGAGGGACGGCGACGGGGACGATCAAGACCGACGCCGCCTCCGGCGATCTGAAGAAGGCGGTTGAGGGGATACTGGTCAATTTCCCCCCAAAATAGATTCGGTACCAGAGGAGTCAGCGTAGTAGTCGGGCTAGGAGCAGAGTCGAGGCTGGCTCCTGAGCCAGCCCTACAAGAAGGATGCTCCGGACAGAGCGGCAATCGATCCGCCGCGGGCATAAAACAGTGCATCCGTATGAACCAAGATTGCATCAATGCCCCTCCTCTCGACCGTCGAAAATGCGCTCTCCAGTTCGTCGGCGAGGAAGCTCATACCCCTGATGTTTCTGCCGGGCTTCGCGAAGCTGGCAACAAGGCCCGACTTAACGGCGTCGCCCACGTTCCCCACTACAATCGGCGTGGTCGCCGTGACATGCTGGGCTATAAGCGCTGATAGTGGGCCTTCGGTGACAATCACGTCCACCTTAAGAGCAACCAGCTCCGCCGCGAGTTCGGGAAGTCGATCCTCTCTTCCCTCCGCCGATCGCAATTCGATGACGATGTTTCGATTTTCCACGCAGCCAAGCTCACGTAGATTCGTCTGAAGTCTTTCCAATCGCTCCTTATAGTCGGATGCGCGCTGGGTACCGAGGTAGCCAATACGGTAGACCTTCGGCAACAGCTGCTGACCGAAAGCCGAAAACGCGGCGGCGAGCAGTCCGCTAGCGGCAGTGCCAATAAACGCTCGACGATCCCGGATTGGCTTATCAGCACGCGAGGTAGGGCACATTTACTACGCCGCGAAGCGGGAATTGAGCGCTGCCGTCCCCGCCACTGCATCCGCGGGCACGCCGAGCCGCTCCAGCGCCCGTGCGTAGTCCTGCGGCGTGTCCATGTCGGTCGTGAAGCGATCGTGTTCCGCCTCGTAGCGGAACACGTCGTTGGGGTATTCGTTCGCGAGCTTCTTGCAACCGATGTGTCGCTCACCCATCGCGACCTCGTGTACATAGCTCGATGCGAACAGGATGGGATTGCCGCGTTGCCCCTCGAAGTACGGAATGACGATGGAGCGATCGGTCTTTTCGAGATACGCGCTCACCAGTTCGGCGTAGTCCCCGGGCTCAAGCAGCACCATGTCGCCAAGGCACATCATCACCGCGTCGGTGGCCTTGGTCAGCGCGCCGACGCCGATGGCGGAGGACGTCATCTGACCTTCCTCGTAGCGCGGATTCGGCTGCAGCACCACGGGCAGATCGGAGAGTGCGGCGATCACGTCGCGACCCTGGAATCCGGTCACGACGACTACCTCTTGTGGCACCGCGGCCATGAGCCGCTCGACCGTATGCCGGATGACCGGTTTGCGATCGATCGGCAGCAGGAGCTTGTTCCGGTCCTGCATGCGCGAGGACGTGCCCGCTGCGAGCACGACGGCGGACCACTTCATGCGGATTCCTTCATCAGTGCCGCGCGACGGATGGCGGCGTATTTCGGCGGATTCTCCAGGAATGTCGCGTGGCAGCCATTGCAACAGAAATAGTAATCCTGCCCGTCGTGGCGTTCGACGTGCATCGGATGGGTCATGGACACGGCGATGCCGCAGACCGGGTTGATGAACGTGCCCTCGGTCTCCCGGCCGGCCAGGCTGCCCGGTGCCGGCGACTCGCCCATCGTCAGCGCAGCCGCGGGACGCAAGTGATGCTGCTGGCGCAGCACGGCCAGAACGCCGGTCATCGCCACGAGCGCAATTTCGGCGGGCGTTCGCGCACCCGCATCCGGTCCTGCGGGCGCCTGCAGATCGGCCAGTCGCGCCGCGTCGACGCCGCGCAGGCGCATGAGCGCGCGCAGCTTGTCCGCCTTGCGCCGGCTCGCGATCATGAGCACGTGCCGCGCCCGACTCGCGAGCGCACTTTCCAGCGCTTCCGCATCGCCGCTGCCCTGCGTCGCGATCAGGATCACCGCGGCCTCGTCCGGTGCATCGACGAGCCGGATCCCGAGGCGCTGTGCGAAAAAGCGCGCATCGTCCGCGGCCGGGGTTTCGCCGATCACGCACAGCGAGGTCCTCGCGCTGTAAGGCTGGATGAACAGCTCGATCGTGCCGTCACTCGCGCAGGCCATCGCGTGCTGCTCGATGCCCGGGTCGACGGGCGCATCGTCGTTGGCGATGCGCACGAGCTTGGGCTCGCCGGCAGCGATTGCGTCGCGGGCGGCGTCGATCACGACGTCCTTCGCGCAGCCGCCGCCGATCCAGCCGTGCAGGCTGCCGCTTTCGCGCACGATCGCCTGCGCGCCGACGTACGCGGAGGTCGGCGAAGCGACGCGAACGACGGTCACCATCGCGTACGGCTCGCCGCGCCCGTTCAACGTGTGCGCGAGCTGCAGAAGCTCATCGGACGTCATCGAAGCGCCTCGATGATTTGCGGCAGCACGCGCTCCACGGTCGCGAGGTCGGCGCCGGGTGCCAGCAGGTCGACGTGGGGAAGGGCGGCCTGCATGCCACGGCTGGTCGGCGCCCATCCGGGTCGGGTCGCCAGCGGATTGAGCCAGACCACGCGACGCGCCCGTCGCGAGAGCTGCGCCATCGCGTCCTTCAGCACAGCGGGATCGCCGGTGTCGTAGCCATCGCTCATGATGATGATGGCGGTCCGTGCGTGGACCAGGCGCGGCGCGAACTCGCGGTTGAAGCGCGCGAGGCACTCGCCGATGCGCGTGCCGCCGCCCCAGCCTCCCGCCATCAGGTGCATCTTTTCCTGCGCGCGCCACGGATCGGCGTCGCGCAGCGCTTCGGACACGCCCGTGATGTGTGTATGGAAGATGAAGCTGTGGACATCGGACAGCTCCGCGGTCAGGGCGCGCGCAAGCCGCAGGTGAAAGAAGCTGTAAGGCGTCATCGAGCGGCTGACGTCGACGAGCATGAGCAAGCGCGGACGCACGCGACGCGGATCCCGCCAGCGCAGCGACAATGGCGTGCCGCCGTGCTCGATGCTGCGCCGGATCGTGCCTGGCAGGTCGAGCCGCCGGCCGCGATGCGCACGCGTCTCGCGCCGCACCTGCACGAGCTTCATGCGGCGCGCTAACCGGCGCATCAGGGCTTCGATGTCGCGCACGTCGTCGGCGTTGATGAGCTCGCGAAAGTCCGTGGACGCGAGTGCCGCGTCAGGACTGGCGCTATAGCGCGCGGCGTGCAGATCGCGCTCACGCGACACCTCGCCGTTGTGGCGCGGTGGCGAGTCACGGTCGTCTTCCGTCGTCGCGGGCGGGCGCTGCTGCGCATTCGGGGCCGCGCCCGCGATGAACACTTTCTTGTTCGGCGGCATGAAGTAGGCGTCGAACAGCGCGTCGAATCGCCGCCATTCGCTGCCGCGTCCGCAGAGCAGTGCCTTGAGGCTCCAACGCAATACCTGGGGGTCGAGGACGCCTACGCGCGCGGCGACGTCGAGCACCGACGCAGCATCGCCCCCGCCCACGACAAAGCCGTTGGCGTGCAGAAACCCGCCGAAGCCGGCGAGGCGGGCGCGCAGCGTCGCCTCAGGATCCTGCGCGGTGGGGGCAGCGGTGGTGATCAGCATGCCGCGACCATGCGCTCGACGGCTTCGCGCGTAAACGCGGCCCGGTCGCTACGCGTCTTGATCAGCGCGGCGAGCGTGTCGAAGATGCGCTCGCTGCCGGCCTCGCCGACGTCGGTTACGCCGAGCCGCAGCAGCGCCGCGGTCCAGTCCAGCGTCTCGGCGATGCCGGGCTTTTTTTGCAGGTCCATGCGCCGCACGCCCTGCACGAACTGCACGATCTGGCGCGCGAGCTCGCCTGCGGCTTGCGGCGCGCGCAGGGCGACGATCGAGAGCTCCTTGTCGAAATCCGGATAGTCGATGTACTGATACAGACAGCGACGGCGCAACGCGTCGGAAAGCTCGCGCGTCGCGTTGGAGGTCACGATGACCAGCGGCACCGACGTCGCGCGGATCGTGCCCAGCTCCGGAATCGACATTTGGAAGTCGGAGAGCAGTTCGAGCAGGAACGCCTCGAAGGCGGCGTCGGCGCGGTCGAGCTCATCGATCAACAGCACCGGCGATCGCTCGCAGCTGATCGCGTCGAGCAGCGGACGCTTGAGCAGGTAGCGCCCGGAAAAGATGTCCTTCTCCTTGGCCTCCATGCTCCGCTCGTCGTGTTCGAGCAGCTTGATCGCGAGCAGCTGGCGCTGGTAGTTCCATTCGTACATCGCCGAATGCGCATCGAGCCCCTCGTAGCACTGCAGGCGGATCAGACGGGTTTCGCGCACCTGAGTAAGCGCCTTGGCGACCTCCGTCTTGCCGACGCCGGCATCGCCCTCGAGCAGCAGCGGGCGGTCGAGATCGGTGGCGAGCAGCAGTGCGGCAGCGAGGCTGCGCTCGGCGACATAGCCGGCGTCCCCCAGCTGTCGTTGCAGCGCCGTGACCGCGAGCATCCTCTGCGAGGCCGTATTCATCGAGGCTGCTTCGAGAACAGTCCGCGAAGCCAGGACTTGAACGCGGCCCAGAGCAGCGCGAGACCGTTGAGATCGCCCGACGGCGCCGGCGGTGCGGCGGTTGCAACGGATGCTGCGCGCGGCGCCGCCGCGCTCCCGGGAACCGCGCCGGGCGTTGCGATGGCGGGCGGCGGGTTGCGCGCCGCGACCTGCGTGGCGAAATTCGCGGCAAATTGTCTGAGAATCTGGTCGGCGACGCTGTCCATCATGCGGCCGGCGAAGGCCGCCGCCTTGCCGCTGACCGAGGCCTCGCTGGCGCCGATCAATGCACTCGCGCCATCGGCCGTTGCATCGACGCGCGCTTTCATATCCAGCGACGCCGCCGACGATCCGGTCGAGTCGGTACCCTTGGCGACGAGCTGCAGCGAGTGATTGGCCGCGTCCAGCTCCTTCACCTCGAGGTCGCCCCGGAAGGACAGCGTTGCCGGGCCGACCTTGACGGTGACGGTGCCCTTGAAATGCCGGTCATCGATGCGCTCGGTGATCTTCGCACCCGGCATGCACGACGCGACGGCCTCGATGTCTGCCAGCATCGCCCACGTCGCCTCGACAGGCGCGGGCATGGGAAAGTTCCGCTCGAGCTGAACCTTCACGCCATCCTATCGTCGGTTGGCGCCGAGCGCCTTGCACTGCTGCCACACGCGATACGACGTGTGCGGCATGTCCATGTGAGTCACGCCGAGGTGCGCGAATGCGTCGATCACCGCATTGGAAAAGCACGGAATGCCGCCGACGTGCGGCGACTCGGCGACACCTTTGGCGCCGATGGGGTGGTGCGGTGATGGCGTGACGGTGAAATCGGTCTCCCACTTCGGCGTCTCGACCGCGGTCGGCACGAAATAGTCCATGAAACTGTTGCCAAGATGGTTGCCGTTTTCGTCAAAGGGAATCGCCTGGCCCATCGCCACGGCAAACGCCTCGGTGAGGCCGCCGTGGATCTGGCCCTCGATGATCATCGGATTGATGCGCGTGCCGCAGTCGTCGAGCGCATAGAAGCGGCGCACTTTGGGCTCGCCGGTGAACTTGTCGACGTCGACGACGCACACGTAAGCGCCGAACGGGAAGGTCATATTGGGCGGATCGTAATACTCGGTGGCATCGAGACCTTTTTCCATGCCATCGGGGATGTTGCTGGTGTGCGCCGCCATCGCGATCTGTTTCATCGTCTTGGCTTCGCTCGGATTACCCTTGACGCGGAAGCGATCGACGTCCCATTCGAGATCGTCTTCGCCGACCTCGAGCAGGTGCGCCGCGATTTTCTTTGCCTTGTCCTTGATCTTGCGCGCCGCGCGTGCCGCCGCCGCGCCCCCGACCGGGGTCGAGCGCGATCCCCACGTACCCGCACCATAGGGCGCCTTGTCGGTATCGCCTTCCTCGATCTGGATTTCCTCTGAGGGCAAGCCGAGCTCGGTGGCGATGATCTGCGCATACGTCGTCGCGTGCCCCTGACCCTGGCTCATGGTGCCCAGGCGCGCGATCGCGCTGCCCATGGGATTGACACGAATGTCGCAGCTGTCGAACAGCGCAATGCCCAGGATGTCACAGACCTTGTTCGGTCCCGCACCGACGATCTCGGTGAAGGTCGCGATGCCGATGCCCATCAGCTCGCCCTGCGCGCGCTTCTCCGCCTGCTCCTTGCGCAGGCCCGCGTAGTCGACAGCCTTGAGCACCTTGTCGAGCGCGGTGTGGTAGTCGCCGCTGTCCAGCGTCCAGCCGAGAGCCGTGGTGTACGGGAACTGCTCGGCCTTTACGAAGTTGCGGCGGCGGATCTCCGCCTTGTCGAGGTTGAGCTTCTGCGCAAGCACATCGATCATGCGCTCGATCAGGTAGACCGCCTCGGTGACGCGCAGCGAGCATCGGTACGCCACACCGCCCGGCGCCTTGTTGGTGTACACCGCGTCGACGCGGCAATACGCCTTGGGTATGTCGTACGACCCGGTACAGATGCTGAACAGTCCGGCCGGCAGCTTGGTGGCCGACACGTGCGAATTGAACGCGCCGTGGTCGGCGAGCGCGGTGAAGCGCAGCCCCTTGATGCGGCCATCCTTGTCGGCCGCGAGCTCGCCCACGCCGTGGTAGTCGCGGGCGAAGCCGGTGGTCGAGATGTTGTCGATGCGCGACTCGATCCATTTCACCGGCACGCCGGTGACGATCGACGCGACGATCGCCGCGACGTAGCCGGGGTACACCGGCACCTTGTTGCCGAACCCGCCGCCGATGTCGCCACCGACGATGCGGATCTTGCTCTCCGGAATGCCCGACAGCATCGCCACGACGGTGCGCACGAGGTGCGGTGCCTGCGAGGTCATGTACACGGTCAGCTGGCCGCGCACCTTGTCGAAGGACGCGACGCAGCCGCAGGTTTCGAGCGGGCAGGGATGCACGCGGGGATTGAGAATCTCCTCGCGCACGGTGACCGCCGCGTTCTTGAATACGGCGTCGGTGCCTTCTTTGTCGCCGGCGTCCCAGGTGAAGATGTGATTGGGATGCGTGCGCGGACCGTGACCGACGTTGTCCTTGTCGGCGATGTCCTCGCGAATCACCGGCGCGTCGGGAAGCAGCGACTTTTTCGGATCGACGATCGCCGGCAGCTCTTCGTAGTCGACCTCGACCGCGTCGGCGCCGTCGGCGGCGGCGTAGCGGTCCTGCGCGAGAACGAAGGCGACTTCCTGGTACTGGAAGCACACCTTCTTGTCGGCGAGTACCGCCTGCACGTCGCCGCCCAGCGTCGGCATCCAGTGCAGCTTGACCGGCTTCAGGTCGTCCGCGGTCAGCACGGCGACGACGCCGGGTACCGCGAGCGCCTTGCTCTTGTCGATGGATTTGATGCGCGCGTGCGCATAAGGGCTGCGCACGATTGCGCCGAACAGCATGCCCGGCAGCTTGATGTCGTCGACGTAGCTGCCCTGGCCGCGGATGAAGCGCGCGTCTTCCTTGCGCAGGCGCGAGGCACCCAGGCCTTCGAGTTTCTGTTCGCGTTCGAGTCGATCGTCCGGCATGGCGGTGACTCCGGTGTGTGGTCAGGCAGCGGCTTGCGCCGACAGTTTTTTCGCGGCCGACTGGACGGCCTTGACGATGTTCTGGTAACCGGTGCAACGACAGAGGTTGCCCGCCATCCCGAAGCGGATCTCCTCTTCGGTGGGGTTCGGGTTCTCCTTGAGCAGGCGATAGGCGCGGGTGATCATGCCCGGCGTGCAGTAGCCGCATTGCAGAGCGTGATCGAGGTGGAATGCTTCCTGCAGCGCGTTGAGCTCGCCGCCCTGCGCGAAGCCCTCGATGGTGAGCAGTTCGGAGCCGTCGCACTGCACGGTGAGCACCGTGCACGACTTGACCGACTGACCGTCGAGGTCGACGGTGCATGCGCCGCAATGACTGGTTTCGCAGCCGATGTGCGGTCCGGTGTGCTGCAGCTTCTCGCGCAGCGTGTGGATCAGCAGCTCGCGCGGCTCGACGACGACGTCGACGTCCTTGCCGTTGAGCTTGAAGGACACCGCCTGCTTCTTGGCCATGTGTTACTCCTCGTTCTTGTTGTTCAGCGCGCCGCGCGCTGGCCGGCGGTACGCAGCGCGCGGATCGTCATCTCGCCGGCCATCGCCGTCTTGTATTCGGCGTCGCCGCGCTGGTCCGGCGCGGGCGCGCAGATGCTCATCGCCAGACTCGCTGCGCCTGCGATCGCCGCATCGTCGAGCGGCTTGCCGCGCAGCGCCGCTTCCGCTGCTTTCGCCTTGAGCGCGGTCGGTGCGACGTTGGTCAGTGCGATGCGCACGTCGTCGACCACGCCGCCCTTCATGCGCAGAAGCACGGCTGCCGCGGCGGTCGCGAAATCGCCGGTCTTGCGCTTGAGCTTGGCGTAGCAGTGACCGCTGCCTGCGGCGGGCACGGGAACGCGAATCTGCGTCAGGATCTCGCCGGGCTCGAGCAGCGTGTCGTAGGTGCCGCGGAAAAACCCGTCCGCAGGCACCGTACGGTCTCCGGACTTGCCGTGCAGCACGAACGAGGCGCCCAGCGCGAGCATCAGCGCCGGGTGATCGTTGCCAGGATCGCCATGCGCGATGTCGCCGCCGATGGTGCCCTTGTAACGCACCTGAGGATCGGAGATCTGCCGCGCACCCTCGACGAGCAGCGGGCACTTGGACTGCAGCAGCTTCGACCAGATGATCTCGTTCTCGGTGGTCATCGCGCCGATGACCAGCGTGCCGGCCTCCTCGCGAATGCCCCTCAACTCCGCGATCTTGCCCAGGTCGATCAGATGGCCCGGCTGCGCGAAGCGCAGCTTCATCATCGGCAGCAGGCTGTGGCCGCCTGCCAGCAGCTTGGCTTCCTCGCCGAGTTGCGTGAGCAGGCCAAGCGCGTCGGGAAGCGTTGTCGGCGCGTGATACTCGAAGGCACGCGGAATCATCGGTCAATCCTCCTCACAGACCGGTCTGCGCCGGCATGGGTTTCACAGGTGTAATGGGGAAGCGGGAACAACGCGTGCCGGATTCAGGCCCGCGGCTGCTGCGTTTTTTCGTATCAACACCAAAGGCGCCAACGCCACGAGCCGCGCTACGTATGCTCGTACCAGCCGCGTGATGCGTCAAGCGTCTTCCCACCGCCAGCGGCGGCGCCGGTGGGCCAGGAATGCTAGCATGCGCGCGCCTTTCGAATCTGCGCGATGTCGCTATCCACCAGGGAGCTTGGCCGCCAGCACGTCGACTTCCTCGATCCGCGGCGCTTCCGCCAGCAGTTCGGGAGCTTTGGCCATCAGTGCCGCCGCGATCTGTCCTGCGAGGTGCGCTTTGCGTCCGGCAGGGTCGGCGAAAGCATCGAAGATCGCGAATTTCGACGGCGAGAGTTTCAGCGCGAACCATACGGGTGTGAACGATTCCTGGTTGGCGAGCGCGAGTCCTCCCTTGAGAAAACTCTCCAGAGCCGCTTCCTGACCCGGCTTGCTCTTCAAGACCACCCACAGTGCGACGCGAACCATGTCGTTGCTCCTTCACGGATGGAGGGGATGCGCTGCAAGCTTAGGAGCCGGGCGCTCAGGCGAGAAGTGGCAAGACTGACATTTTTGATACTATTCCTGCCATGAAAGTTCACGTGCTCGCGCTCGAGGGCGCCTTCGACACCGGCCTTGCTGCCGTGCTCGACGCGTTCTCGATCGCCAACGAATTGGCGGAGGCTGCCGGGAGTGCCGCGACGCGCTTCAAGGTCAGCATCGTGGGCATCCGCCATCGCGTGCGCACGGCACAAGGCCTGCTGGTTCCGTCGGTTCCCGTCGCGCGCGCCGGTCAACCCGACGTCGCGATCGTGCCGGCGCTCGGCGCCAAGATGCCCGATACGCTGCGACGCGCTCTCACTCGTCGCGATGTCGCCCAAACCGGCGAGTTGCTGCGGCATTGGGCGGGGCGCGGCGCGCTGCTCGGCGCCGCATGCACGGGGACGTTCGTGCTCGCCGACTCCGGGCTGCTCGACGGCCACGACGCGACGACGTCGTGGTGGCTGGCGCCGTGTTTTCGCGAACGCTATCCGCAGGTGAGGCTCGACGAATCGCGCATGCTGGTCGGATCGCCGCGCTTCGTAACTGCCGGTGCGGCGATCGCGCACCTCGATCTAGCGCTATGGGTCGTGCGGCGCCGCAGCCCGGCGCTCGCCGACACGACGGCGCGCTATCTGGTCGTCGATCCGCGCCCGTCACAGGCCGCGTACGTCATTCCCGATCACCTGGCACACGCCGATCCCCTGGTACGGCGATTCGAGCACTGGGCCCGCGGCCGGCTTGCCGCCGGCTTCTCGCTCTCGGCGGCAGCTCGAGCAGCTGGCGCAAGCGAGCGAACGTTGGCACGCCGGCTGCGCCTGGTGCTCGGGAAATCCCCGCTTTCATATTTTCAGGACCTGCGTGTGGAGCGCGCAGTGCACCTGCTGCAAACGAGCCGTGGAAGCATCGACCAGATCGCCACGCAGGTCGGCTACGCCGATGGCGGTACCTTGCGTGCGTTGTTGCGGCGGAAGATCGGACGGGGTGTGCGTGAGTTGCGTGTGCGCAGCTAAGAGTGTTGCGGAACCTTCCTGATTGCGCCCGATGAGGGCGCCTGGGAGCGGCGGACACTCCACCACGCCGAACCGGAGCCGGTTGGCGAGCTTCGAAGCGTGCCGCTCCAGCTGACTACGTCACATCAGCTGGCCTACCACGGCGTCCCGTTCAGATCCGGTACGTACTGCGACGGCTCCGGCATGCCTCCGGACATCCGCATCAGCGCCGTCACCAGGATGCCGGCACAACCACCACCCATAAACGCAACTACCAGCCACCAAAACGAAACCATCTGGTTGCCCCCGTTTCCTCTGGTTTCGTGAACACCGGGACAATCGCGTCCCGGCTATGCGCCACACCTTCCGATTGTCCGGAAGGGCTGCAGCTTCTTGTCCTTCACAATGTGTGACATCGAGGATTATAAAAAGGCCCGGCGGCAACCGGGCCTTATCATTGCTTGCAGAACCCTTTCTGTCCTCAAGCCAGCAAACCCTCCCAAACGGTCGATCCGCGACCGTTTACTACTGATAAGCATAACGTATCCCAGGCGGTTTTCAAGGAGAAATTTTGCGGGAAGAAGGGTGTTCAACCGCCCTCCAAGGCATGCGCTGGGCGCGCGCGTGGGCGGCGCGAGTTTGATTGTCGCGAACCTCTGGATTGCCCGCGAAGCGCAATATACAAGTGAACACGGCGAGGAGCGCCATTTGGGCAAGCCAAAAGTCCCAAAAGCCATGCAATCCGTCGCCGAATGCCTGCCCGCGGAGCGCCGGTCTAGAATCGTCAGCCACCCTGCGCCGCGTAGATCGCGCTTACCGCTTCCATGGTGTCGGCTTCCGAGGCGTGCTTGTCGGGCCGGTAGCCCTTGACGCGTGCGAAGCGCAGCGCGAACCCGCCCGGGTAGCGCGGACTCGCCTGTACATCGTTGAAGGTGATCTCAACGACGAGCTCAGGGCGCACGTAGACCGTCCAGTCGTCGCGCGAGACTTCGCGCCTTTGCAGTTCCTCGGTCTGCCATGCCAGCATGGCGTCGGTCATGCCCTTGAAGGTCTTGCCCAGCATGACCCAGGCGCCGGTCGCGGGATCGATCGCGCCGAGGTGCAGGTTGGATAGCCACTGCTTGCGCCTGCCGTGTCCCCATTCCGCGGCGAGCACGACCAGATCGAGCGTGTGCGCGCGCTTGACCTTGAGCCAATGCGCGCTGCGTGCACCCGGGTCGTAGCGCGAGTCGATGGCCTTGACCATCACGCCTTCGTGACCGCGCGCCATCGTGTCATCGTAGAACGCCTGCGCAGCGGCGAGCTCGCCGGTGACCAGGCGTGGGATCAGAAGGTCGGAGGGCAGCGCCGCGCTCAACGCCGAGAAGCGCTCGCCGGCCGGCGAGCCGACTAGGTCCTGGTCGTCGCGACGCAGGCAGTCGAAAAAGAACGCCGATAGCGGCATCGTCGCGCGCATCGCTTCGACATCGAGCACGCGACCGAAACGGCGCATCGTGTCCTGGAACGCGTAGGGCGCACCGCCCGGCTTGAGAGCGATGGCTTCGCCGTCCAGGATCAACGTATCCGCGCGCGCCCGCGCCACCGCGGCGACGATTTCCGGTACGGCGGCAGTGACGTCGTTGCCGGTGCGCGAATAGACGCGAACCTCGGCGCCGCGCTTATGCACTTGCACGCGTGCGCCGTCGAGCTTCCACTCCAGCGCCGCCATGGCGATTCGCGCCATCGCGTCCTCGATGTCGTCGGCGGGTTGCGCCAGCATCGGCGCCAGCGGCTGGAACAGCTCGATGGCGAAGCGATTGAGGCCGGGTTCCCCTTCGCTGAGCACGACCGATGCGACGCCGGCGATACCGCCGCCTACCATCGCCGCCCGGCGCACGGCATCGGCAGGCAGCTCGGCCGCGGCGGCGACGGCTTCGATCATCAGTCCTTCCAGCGCGCCCTGCCGCAATTCGCCAATGAGCAGCCGGGCGATAAATTCCTGCTCGCGGTCGGTCCCTCGCGCGAAAAGCTCGGACAGCGTCCGTGCGCGCTCCGCGGCCGACCCCTTGCCGCCGGTATGCGCGATGCGCTCCAGCGTCGAATCGGTGTCGACCAGTGTCAGGGTAGGATTGCTCGCGCCCCTCGCCGATCGCGCAGCGCGAATGGCGGCCCAACCGATGCCGCTTCGTCCCTGACGAACGATTCCGGATAGATACGAAATCGCGATTTCGATTTCGTACGGCGCAAGAGCACGCAGGAATTCGGCGATTAGCGCGATCTTGGCGCGGCGTCCCGATTGCTCGCCGACGCGCAGCGAAGTGTCGACCAGGCTGGCTAGCGGCGTCGGTCGCATCGTCATGGCAGGTGTTCAGACGCGCGGCGCTACGACTCCGCTACGACGCGGCGAGCGTGGTGTCGGTCAGTCTCGATCGGGTGCGGCAGCGAGCATCGCCGTTACGAGCATCCCGCGACGCATTTGCCGGTGCCGTCGAATTCCATGGTCTTGCCGCTCAGCGCCGGATACACGGGCCGCCCCTTGACCAGCGCGATGAACGCCGCCGTACGCGAGGTCGGCAGCACCTTGCCGCCGGAGGTCGCGGCCTCGTTGACGTGCGAGACGATCACCGATGACGGCTGCACCAACGTGTTGACGACGTACGCCGCTGCCTCAGGCGTGAGCGCGTTCGACCCGTAGTTGAGCTCCATCAGGTTGACCTTGTAGAAATCGTGCTCCACGGTTTGCATCTCGGCGTGAATACCCGTGTCTCCGCTCAGGTAGACGGTGAGGCCGTTGGTGAAGTGGATAACGTAGCCGCTGGGCGGTCCGAGCGTCAGGCTGGCGCCGTCGGGCTCGAGCGCCTTGCGAGCAGCTTCGCTGAGCAGCGCGATGGGGACCGTGCTGTCGTGCGCTGCAGGAACCGCCGTGATCTCGACGGCTTTCGCGCTGGCCGACGCCTTCACCGTGCGCGTGCCGCCGGTCTGTACGGTGGCCAGGCAGGGCGCCGCGAGGGGGGCGACGATGTCGGCACCGGTGAGCGCACATGCCGCCGTCGGCTTGCCGCGGATCGTCTCGACCTTGCGGCCGATGAAATTGGCCAGCGGCACGACCATGATGATCGCGGCATTCTTCGCCGCCACGATCTCGGCGGTGGTGGAATTCGGCGCCGCCGACACGACCGGCACGTTATCGCACGTCCCCGATTCGAGCGCCTTCAGTTTCATGTCGCCGATGTGGTCCCCGTGCGCGTGACTCAGGATGACGGCGTCGATCTTGCCGAGGCGGGCGTCGTCCCCGCCGGTGACCGACTGTCCGGCATCGTAGAGGATGCGCACGCCGGTCGGGTCTTCAAAAATGGTCGCACGATCGCGCGCGCACAACTCGCCGGCGTGGGAACCCAGCGGCGTCACCTTGACGTTCTGTGCCCAGGCTACGGAGCATGCGGCGGTCAGAGCAAACAGAAGAATGGAGCCACGGGGAGACGGCATCGTGGGACCTCGTTAGTAGTAGACAACGCCACCGATTATAGTATCCGGTATCTGCGCCGAGCCTGCCTGTGGAAAGCCGGTGCCCGGGGGCGTAGACTGTTGCTGGCTTCGCCGGAATCCTCTTGAGTCGCGCGCACAGACGCGTGGCGACGGCGGGCGCGGGGGGTTGGATCATGGTTTGTCGTGTGCACGGCTGGGTGCCAGCGCGCGATGGTGGCCGGGGCTTTGCTGCGGTCCTCCTGATCGCTGCGCTGGGATTTTCGTTTCCTGCATCGGCTGCTCAGGTGATCAAGTGTGTCGAGCCGTCGGGCAAGGTCAGTTATCAGGCCAATCCCTGTACGGCTGCACAAACCGCGGTCGTCGAGATGCCTGCGGCGTCCGCACCGCGCACTCAGGCGCCCGCGCCGGCGGACCCCACGGTGCGGCCGGTCGCGAAGGCCGTGACGACGCGCGACCTGGCGCAGGTCGAGGCGGATGCCAAGGGCGCGCGCGAGGCATGGCAGCGCTTGGTGCAGGCGACCACCCGCGGCGACGTCGATGCCGCGCTGCGTGAGCTCACGCCGAACGCGCAGGAGCGCTACCACGCCATTATCGAGACGGCAACGAAGTCCGATCCGCCGGTCCGCTTCGATCAGCTTGGCGCGATCAACGCCGTCACGGTGTCGGGCGGCACGCGGGCGACGATCAAGGTGACGCGCAAGAAGGCCGACGGCATGTACAGCTACAACGTCATGCTGCTGAAAGCGGCCGACGGCCGATGGCTGATCGACATCATGTAAGCTGCGGCTCGCGCACGCGGCGCGCCGCTGGCAAACTTCCTGATGATCAATGACCGGAACGTTCTGGGCGGCAAGCTGGCGCCCTGCTCGAGTTCTCCCCGCACCGGGTTCTATCGCGATGGTTGCTGCAACACGGGGCCTGAGGATAGGGGCCTGCACGTCGTCTGCGCGCAGGTGACGCGCGAGTTCCTCGAATTCGCTCGCGATCAGGGCAACGATCTCATCACGCCGATGCCGGAATACGCCTTTCCGGGGCTCAAGCCTGGCGACCGCTGGTGCGTTTGCGCGGCGACATGGCGTCAGGCGTACGAGGCCGGCGTGGCGTCACCCGTGGTGCTTGAAGCGACACACGAAGAAACGCTAGCCATCATTCCGCTCGAAGCGCTGAAGGAGCGCGCGGTCGACGCGCGATGATTCTGACGCACTCGGGCGGGAGACGGGATTCACGCCGCCGCTGCCGGTTTGCCTCTGCTGACATTGTCGCCGTCGCCCGGACGTAGGGTCCGGAACGCGAGCGTAGAAAGTATCGTCAGCGCGCCCACCGTCAGGAACGTGTGGTGCAGCGCCGTGGTCACGGCGACCTGCTGAGTCTGCGGCACGCCGCCGAGATACCACCCGGCGATGATCGAGCCGCACGCCAGGCCGAAGCCCAGCGAGAGTTGCTGCATCGTGCTCGAGATCGACGTAGCCATGCTCGAATCGGACGGCCCGATCTCGGCGTAGCCCATCGAGTTGAGGCTCGAGAACTGCAGCGAGTTGAAGAATCCCTGCGCGAGCGCGAGCGCAACGATCACCGCCAGCGGCGTGCCCTGCGTGACAAGCGAGAACAGGCAGATGTTGGTCCCGAGCAGCAATGTGTTCGTCATCAGGATGGTGCGGAATCCGTAACGGCGTAACAGCCGCGTGCTCAGGACCTTCATGCCCATCGCTGCCAGCGCCATGGGCATCATCAGCAGGCCGGACTCCCACGGCGGAAGCCCGAGCCCGAGCTGATAGAGCAGCGGCAGCAGGAAGGGCATGCCGCCGATGCCCAGCCGCGTGACGAAGCCGCCGGCGACCGACACGCGAAACGTGCGCAGGCTGAACAGCGACAGGCGCAACAACGGATGGGCAACCTGGCGCGCGTGCCAGACGTAGGCGGCTAGCAGACCCAGCGACAGCAGCAGGAGCACGCCGGCCTGGATGGCATCGATGTTGTGCTCGCCGAATATTTCCAGCAGCCAGGACAGGATCCCGGTGCCCGACCCGAACAGCGCCAGGCCGACGAAATCCAGCGGGCGTGGCCCGTCGCCGTGGTAGTCGGGCATGTAACGATGGATGATGACCAGCGCCGCGATACCGATGGGCACGTTGACGAAAAAGATCTCGCGCCACGACAACCAGTGCACGATGAGCCCGCCGACGGTCGGGCCGAGCAGCGGCCCGATCAGCGCCGGGATGATCACGAAGTTCATCGCCATCAGCAGTTCCGACTTGTCGAAGGTGCGCACGATGGCGAGCCGTCCCACCGGTGTCATCATCGCCGCGCCCGCGCCCTGCAGGATGCGCGCGGCGACGAGCATCTGCACGTTCACCGCCAAGCCGCAGGCTATCGAGGCCAGCGTGAACACGGCAACGGCGGTGGAAAACACGCGGCGTGTTCCGAAGCGATCGGCGAACCAACCGCTGATGGGTATGCCGACGGCGAGGCTGACGATATAGCTGGTCACCACCGCCTTGAGGCTCAGCGGCGCGACGCCGAGACTCGCGGCCATCGATGGCACAGCAGTATTGACGATGGTGGAGTCGAGCTGCTCCATGAACAACGCGCTCGCCACCACCCACGGCAGGAAGCGCTTGACCGACTTGACGCCGGTGATGGGCGCTTTTTCGTCGAAGGGTGGAGGCATCGATCGACTTACCGAGGGTTACCGATGTGGTCGTCCGCGCGAGCGCGGGGGCCCGGCGAAAGGCGGCAGTTACGAGATTCCCGCCTGTGCGGGAACGACGATATTGTAGCCGCAGGCTGTGGTGGAGACGAAATGCAGGGCGCTAGCGAGCACCGGACGTCCCAAGCCCGTCGCTACGCCTCGGCAGAATGGCGTCCCCCGGCAAAAGGTGCCGGAATTCCGTCAACGCGGACGCGCGCGCTTGGATGCGTACTTGGTTGGCGCGCAGGCAGCGGTGGGCGAATATGGCCGACACTGGCCTGCCACATCGAGCACTATTGAGCTTTACCTAACTACGTCATACAGCCACAAGCCACGTCGCCCGGCGCAGGCCGGGGCCCAATCCCTGGCTATGAAATTGCATCCCGGCCTGCGCCGGGATGACGCTGTGTCACTAGGTGTCGTAGTTCTCAATGGGTACTGCCGAGCGTCTATCCGTGCGTGCCGCGAAGTTGTGCCGCCCGCGGCACGTCCTCCGCGTGATCCGACAGACTTCCAGCCATGTTCATCATCGCCATGACGACGGTGCCAGCCCATGCACCGACCAGAAATACCAATGGCAACCACCAGATCGAAACCATCGCGCCTCTCCTTTCGGCCCACGTTGGTTCTGAATGCGGAGCAAGGTCCATACCAGCGGGCGCGCCCGTGATGGCGACTCCGCTTGTCGATGACAGTGTGTGCCGCAAAGCGCGGGCCTGGCGTCGACCTCCGGTAATATCCGTCCTTCGGCCGTTACCCTCCATGGAGTGATTCGTGTCCGCACCAACGCGCAAGATCGGCATCATCGGCGTCGGCTTCGGTGCGCAGGTCCACGCGCCGGGCTTTCGCTCCGAAGGCTGGGACGTCGCGGCCATTTGCAGCCGCAATCGCGACAAGGCGCAGAAAGCCGCCGACCGCAGCCGGGATTGCCGATGTCTACACCGATCGCGATGGAGTGATCGCGGCGCGACGATCTCGCTGCAGTGTCGATCAGCACGCCACCGGCCGCCCACCACGCGCTTTCGCATCGCGGCGCTCAAAGCCGGCAAGCACGTGGTCTGCGAGAAGCCCTTCGCGCTCGATGCGCAGCCAGGCCCGAGAGATGCGCGACGTCGCCGCGAAGACCGGCGCGCACGGCGATGGTCGCGCACGAGTTCCGCCACACGCCGCAGCGCGCATACATCAAGCAGCTGCTGCGGCGAAGGCTACGTCGGCAAGTTCCGACTCTGCACGATCGAGCTCTTCCTCGACCGCTACGTCACGCCGCAGCCGCGACCCGCTGACCTGGATGGCGCGCAAGTCCGAGGGCGGCGGCTTGCTGGGCGCGCTCGGCTCGCATTACATCGACGGCCTGCGTGACTGGTTCGGCGACGTCGCGTCGGTGCAGTGGCCGGCTCGCGACGCTGCGCCCGGACGTCGTCGATGCGCGACGGCAAGCGCGTGAAAGCGGAGACCGACGACACTTTCTCGTTCACGCTCAACTTCGGAGGGCGGGATGGCAACGATGATCGCGTCGTTCGCCACAACGCCGACGCGCGGCGCGAAGATCGCGGTCATGGGCGACAACGGCACGCTGATCGCCGAGCAGCCGGGCCCCAATCCACTGGAGGACGGTGTCGTTGTCGCGCAGCCGCAACGGAGCGCCGCTGCAGGAACTCAAGACGCCGCCGCAGTACACCCCGTTCAAGGATGCGCGCGATCACCGCCTGATGGCGTTCCGGCTGCTGGTGCGGGACTTCACGAAAGGCGTGGAGCAGGGCACGTCGCCAGCGCCCAACTTCATCGACGGCTGGCGCTGCCAGCAGGTGCAGGACGCGGTGCAGGAATCCTCGGTGTCGGGTAAGACGATTCAATTGTAGCGAGCACTCCGCGGCTGCCCGGCGCGGAGCTCGCCGCGTTACGCCCCGCCCGCGCAACGCGGCATCAGCGCGTGAACGGGATGAGCGCGGGCACCTCACGGCGATAGCGCCGATAGTCGTCGCCGAACACCTCGGTCATGAATTGCTCCTCCACTCTCAGCTTGCGCCACAGCGCGGCGAACGCGATCGCGACTGCCAACACGCCGCGCGATTCGTTGAGGACCAGCGCCGACCCGATCAGCGCGACCAGCAGTCCGGTGTAGATCGGATGGCGTACATAGCGATACGGCCCGTCGCGCACCAGCGAGTGCGCCTGCTTGACTGTCACGGTGCCGCTCCAGTTACCCGCCAGGTGCACGCGCGCCCACACGGCGAACGCGAGCCCGATCGCGGTGAGCCCGAGCCCCGCGGTGACGAGGCCCACCCCGTACGGCAACAGGGACTCGTTGAGCCATCGGATCGGCACGTGTCGCGCGGCGAGCAGCCAGCCCGCGACCGCGAGCGGAACCAGGTGCAGTGCGCGCGAACCCCTGCTTTCGGTGCGTACCGTCGCCTTCGCCGAGGCCGCCGCGATCGCCCAGTACACGATCCAGGCGATCCACATCGGCGCGAGCAGCGAGGCAAGCCAGTGGGAAAGGTTCGTGGGCATGTTCGATCCGTATCCAAAGACCCGATTGTATGTTCGGCGATGGCGGGCGGTCATGCTAACCCCGCGGCCGCGCCCATTGAGGAACTTCGCCTCGAAGCGGCGTGTTGCATACCTGGCGTCCAAGAAACGCTCCCGGACCGACCGCCAGTTCGCGCGCATCGCCCGTGCACTCACCGAGTCGCGCCTGCACCGACGCTCATGGCACCATAAGGAGCGTGATATCGTCAGGACGTGGGAATTTGAAATCATGACGCCCAGGACAACAAGAGTCCCAGGCCCCGATCATCGGATCACGATCGAGGCCAATCCGTTGCGAGTCGTCGTCTCGGTCGCGGGCCGCACCGTCGCCGACACCCGCGAAGCGCTGACGCTGCGCGAGTCGCATTATCGGGCGGTGCAGTACATCCCCGGGAAGGACGTCGACATGTCGCTGCTCGAACGTACTGATCACGCGACCTACTGCCCCTACAAGGGCGACTGCGCCTACTACAGCGTCCCGTCGGGTGGCGAGCGTTCGATCAACGCGGTATGGACTTACGAGGACCCATACGCCGCCGTTACCGCGATCAAGGGCTTCCTGGCGTTCTATCCCGATCGGGTTGACGCAATAAGGGAGCAGCCTTGAGCAGAGCTGTTCCATTCCGCGCGAGCGAAGCATGCTGGGTCCGTGTTGTCACCTTGCCACGCTACGTCGATGGCGAAAGAAGTTCCATCTCGGCTACACTTCGCGGCGTTACGGTGCCGCATGGCCACGGTATCGATGAATCTTTCGTCAACGACCTCGATGCACTGCGCCCGGCGCGTCGCGGCGACGCTGGCCTTGCGCCGGAACAGCGCGTCATGAGCCGCGTGCGATTCGTCGTCGCAAGCGTGCCTCGCAAGGACCGCGTCGAAGCACTGGCGGACGGCATCTTCGGCGTGGCGATGACGCTGCTGGTCCCCGACATCAAATTGCCGGAAGGCGTGCGGTTCGCGTCGAATGCCGATGCGCTGGCTCACTTCGCCTCGGTCGGCGAAGCGCGGATGATCTATGTGCTGAGCTTCATCGTCCTTGCGATCTTCTGGATCGCCCACGACTACCAGTTTCGCTACGTCGGACGCCTCGACCGGGTGTTGCTCTGGGTGAACATCGTGTTCCTGCTGCTGATCACGACGGTCCCGTTCACAACCAACCTGGTGGCGACGCACTCAGACCTGTCGCTGATCGTCAGCCTGTACGCGATCAACCTCTTCCTGCTTGGCGCGCTGCTGTGGTTTCACGCCTGGTGGCTGAGGCGGCACCGCGCGTTCGCCACCGAGGCGTATAGCCCTGCCATCGCCCGCGGCAGCATGGGCCGCATTCGTTTCGTCTGCCTGGTGCCGCTGGTCGCCATCGTCGTCGCGCAGTTCTCGCCGCAATGGCGTCTGCCCCGTGTAGCCCAAGTTTGGATTCAGCGCCGGGTTCACGGAGATGCTGCTGGGACTGGCGATCAGCAGCGTGTAGCCGTCGGGCGGTGATTTCGCCACCAGTTCCGCCGCGATGCTGGAGCCGGCCCCGGGCCGGTTCTCGACGATTGCCGGCTGCCCGAGTGCCTTGGCGAATGCTTCGCTCATTGCGCGCGCTACGTAGTCGGCGGCGCCGCCGGGCGCGAAGCCAACGACGAGATGAATCGTCCTGTTGGGATACCTAGGTTGGCGCTCCCACGGGCTTGGTCGGATCGCTCAACGGTGGCTGAGGGTAGTGAAGGCCCCGCTGCCCGGCCCAGGCGCGGTCCGCTTGATACTTGAACGGCGCGGCCTCGAAGCCGATGAGCCGCCCATCGCGGACCCATTTGAGGTCCACGCCGTACGCATGGTCGACGAGCGCCGCTTCGAGACGGCGTCGCACGCCCGCGTAAGTCGGATTGGCGGCCTCGTCGCTGGTTTCGGTGGGATCGAGTTCGAGATCGAACAGCTGGACCACGTTACCTGCGGGATACCAGAGGAGCTTGTGTCGGCCGTCGTGGGCCATGCGCGTAGCATTCGCATCCTCCCGGCATTCTCCGACGAGCACTTCGCGATGCTCGTCTCGCGCCATCGACAAGCCTTCGACCGTATCGGGAACCGTGACTCCGGCGAGATCCAGCAGCGTGGGCATGACATCCTGCAAACCGACCAGCCGTCCGTCGACGCCTTCCTGCGGGACGCGCTTGTCGCCCTTCGCGCCGACGAGAAGCATGGGCACGCGCGCAGACCCTTCGTAGAACAGGCGCTTTGCCCACAAGCCGAAGTCACCAAGCATGTCGCCATGGTCGGCGGTGACCAGAACGATGGTCTCGTCGAGCAGGCCTTCCTCCCGCAGTGTGCCGAGCAAGAGGCGTAGCTGGTGATCGATGTGCGTGCACAGTGCGAAGAATGCGCGGCGAATCGCCGCCATGCGCGAGCTCGGCAGCGCAGCTGGCCAATGCGCGCGCACGGCCTCGAGCGCGCGCGGCAGCGCGCCTTGCGCCCAATCGGCCCGGACGGGCTCGTCGACGTCGAGCTCCCGGTACATCGCCAGATAGCTCTCGAGCGGCACGATGGGCGGATGCGGGTGCGTATATGAGACGTGCCAGAAGCCGGGACGCGTCGGGTCGCGCCGTTTGACCATCTTCGCGGCCTCGCGCGTGATCCAGTTCGTGACGTGCATGCGCTCGTCGAGATGCCAGGGACGAAACAGGTAGTCGTTGTTGCTCATGCCGTGCGCGAACTGCTCGCCGGCATGTCCCGCCTCGGCCAGATAGAGGTCGTAGTCGTCGACCGCACCGAGTTGCGGCCGCCCCTCTTCGGCAAGCAGCACATCGTCGAAGCCGATACGGTCGCGTTGCGGATAAACGTGCAGCTTCCCCACGGCGTACGCCTGGTAGCCGGCGTCGCGGAACGTCTGAGCGAGTGTAGGCAGCGCGGGCATCGGCGCTGCCGGCAGGAACATGCGGTCGCCATGCGTGCGTGGGGCGGTGCCCGTCATCAAAGTACGGCGCGCCGGAATGCAGATGGGACACTCCGAGTATGCGCGCGGATAGCGTGTGCCGATGCGCGCGAGGTGGTCGAGCGTGGGCGTCAGGATCGCAGGATGACCGTCGGCACCGACCAGCTTGCCCGGCCATTGATCCATCATCACGAGCAGGACGTTGGGCCGCAAACTCATCGTCCCACCCTTTCGGCCATCGGTTCGGCGGCGACGAAGTACTCGGGGTGTCTGCGTGCCATTTCTTCCGCGCAACAGATCGGCGGCAACCGACCGAGATTATCCCGAGCTCACGTTACCGACAGGCACTTCAATCCCAGCTCAGCGCGCCGCCCGTCTGATACTCGATCACCCGCGTCTCGAAGAAGTTCTTCTCCTTCTTGAGATCGATCATCTCCGCCATCCACGGGAACGGGTTGTCGGCCTTGTCGAACAGCGGGTCGACGCCGATCTGCTGGCAGCGGCGGTTGGCGATGAAGCGCAGGTATTCCTTGAACATCGTCGCGTTCAGGCCCAGCACGCCGCGCGGCATCGTGTCCTCGGCGTAGGCGTATTCGAGGTCGACGCCCTTCTTCATCAGCGTCGCGGATCTCCTCGCGGAACTCCGGCGTCCACAGGTGCGGGTTTTCCATCTTGATCGTGTTGATCAGGTCGATGCCGAAGTTGCAGTGCATGGACTCGTCGCGCAGGATGTACTGGTACTGCTCGGACGAGCCGGTCATCTTGTTCTGCCGGCCCATCGCCAGGATCTGCACGAAGCCGACGTAGAAGAAGAGGCCCTCCATGATGCAGGCGAACACGATCAGGCTCTTCAGCAGCGCCTGGTCGGCTCTCCGGCGTGCCGGTCTTGAACATCGGGTTGGTCAGCACGTCGATGAACGGGATCAGGAACTCGTCCTTGTCGCGGATCGACTTGATCTCGTGGTAGGCGTTGAAGATCTCCGCTTCGTCGAGGCCCAGGCTCTCGACGATGTACTGGTAGGCGTGCGTGTGGATCGCCTCCTCGAACGCCTGGCGCAGCAGGTACTGCCGGCACTCGGGCGCGGTGATGTGGCGATAGGTGCCGAGCACGATGTTGTTGGCGGCGAGCGAATCGGCGGTGACGAAGAAGCCGAGGTTGCGCTTGACGATCAGGCGCTCGTCGTCGGTCAGCCCGTTCGGGTTCTTCCACAGCTCGATGTCGCGCTGCATGTTCACTTCCTGCGGCATCCAGTGGTTGGCGCAGGCGGCGAGGTACTTGTCCCAGGCCCAGCGGTACTTGAACGGGACGAGCTGGTTGACGTCGGACTGCGCCGTTGATGACGCGCTTGTCCTCGAGCGCGCACGCGGCGGAAGCCGTTGTCCATCGCCTGCTGCCTCGACGTCGAGGTCGTGCACCGGCTCGCGCGACAGGATGCCCGCCGCGTGGTCTGCGCGCGGATCGTCTCCGGCGTCGCCGGCTGCAGCACCGGCCGCGGCGGCGGGGGTCACGAAATCGTCTTCGAAGGTCAGCATACTGTCCTCGTTGGTCGATGCTCTAGCTCATAGTCCTGTCCTGGCGGTAGCTTATCCTCGCACCGGCAATGAGTGCCGGGCGGGGATTCTTGCATCGCGACCCTCACGCAATGGTATCCCCACTGCGACCGGCTCGATCGGCCTTGCGACCCAGCTGCGGTCAGTGCATCGCGCTCAGCCTTGTCGTACAGATAGTCGGGCGCGAAATCGACGCCGTTGTGCCAGGCGATCGTCGCGAGCCCGTAGTCGAGGTAGAACTCGGCGAAGCGCGCGCGGTCGCGCAACGACTCGAAGTTCTCGCCGTAGAGCTCGTCCGCGAGATCCACCACGCCCTTGCGTCCATCGTTGAATTCCAGCCAGACCTTGTAGTCACCGAGGTACCGCGCATCCACCACATGACGCTGCACATGCTCGTACTGGGCCATCGACTGCCTCCTACGGCAGGTTGACGAACGCGCCGCGCATCCACCGCCAGCCGTCGCTCGCTCCCGCACTGCGACCGCGCTGCGGCGTACGCTCGCGAACGCGATCCTGTCCGGCTCGCGGACGATGCTCTCAGCTTCGATCCCGTGCACTCGCGTAGCGGCGGGATTCGCAGCATCTGCCCGGGTAATCAGGTCCGGGCTTTCAGCATCGGTTTGTTGGCTTCGAAAATCACCGGGTACTTGTTGGCGTCGTCGTAGTACTGCTTGGCGATCTTGGACAGCGTGTCGCCACGCACCACCGTGTAGTACTGCGCTTCGGCTCGCTCTGGTCGACGGTCATCTGGTCGTTCACCCTCGACACGTGCACGTTGCCGGCGCACAGGACGATCTTCTCCTTGGTCGCCTGGTCGTCGGCGATGCCGTACACCGTGCGGCGGCTGTGGCGCCGTCGAAGGTCACGGTCAATCCGGTGGCTTCAGTTCTGGTCGTTGATGTAGGCGAGGATGGCGTCACCGGCGGCGTCGTTGGCTGCCTTGGCTTTCCACCGCGCGGATCGCCTGCGCCTGTCATCGCGCCTGCGCATTGCCCTTGCTGAACAGCTTTTCGCGGCTTCCTCGATGAAACTGAGCAGCTCATGATCTGGCCTTTGCTCCTGGTCGCGGCCAACGCTGCCGCACTCCTGCGCGCCGGCTGCGCGCTTCACTGCGTGAATTCACTGCACGCTGTCGTTTCCTTGCCACCGCGGCGGATGCCGCCTTACTGGCACGCCTCGCAGTCGGATCGTCGATCGCGCAGAACTTCGGCGCCTCCGGCTCCTGCACCGGTGCGTCGCCGCGCCCGCGCGGGGCGCCGCAGTCTTGGCGGCACTGGCGCCGCCGCCGAGCCGCTCCGCCCGTCGGCACCGCGTTCAGCTCGCCGCCCTCGCCGGTCGACTTCTCGGCCGAGGTCGCCGCCAGCGTGCGCAGGTAGTACGTGGTCTTGAGGCCGCGCACCCACGCGAGCTTGTAGGTCTCGTCGAGCTTCTTGCCCGACGCGCCCGCCATGTAGATGTTGAGGCTCTGCGCCTGGTCGATCCACTTCTGCCGCCGCGCGCCGGCCTCGACGATCCACTTGGCTCGACCTCGAACGCGGTCGCGTAGAGGTTGCGCAGCTCCGCCGGGACGCGGTCGATCTTCGCGAGCGAGCCGTCGAAGTACTTGAGGTCGGCGACCATCACCTCGTCCCACAGGTTGCTGCTTCTTGAGCTCGGCGACGAGGTGCTCGTTGACGACGGTGAACTCGCCCGACAGGTTCGACTTCACGTAGATGTTCTGGTACTCGGGCTCGATCGACGCGCCGACGCCGATGATGTTGGAGATCGTCGCCGTCGGCGCGATGGCGACGCAGTTGGAGTTGCGCATGCCGTGATGCTGATGCGCGCGCGCAGCGCGTCCCAGTCCATCGTCGACGGACTCGTCGATGTCGACGTAGCCGCCGCGCTCCTCGCGCAGCAGCTTCAGCGTGTCCTGCGGCAGGATGCCGCGGTCCCACAGGCTGCCCTTGTACGACGAGTAGCGGCCGCGCTCCTCGGCGAGCTCGGTCGACGCCCAGTAGGCGTAGTAGCAGACGGCCTCCATCGACGGTCGGCGAACTCCATCGCGGCGTCCGACGCGTACGGCGTGTGCAGCAGGTGCAGGCAGTCCTGGAAGCCCATGATGCCGAGGCCCACCGGGCGGTGCTTGAGGTTGGAGTTGCGCGCCTTGGCCACCGCGTAGTAGTTGATGTCGATGACGTTGTCGAGCATGCGCATCGCGGTGCGGATCGTGCGCTGCAGCTTGGCGTGGTCGAGCTCCCAGCCGGCGCCGTCGCCCTTGCCGTCTTCTTCATGTGCGCGAGCAGGTTGACCGAGCCCAGGTTGCACACGGCGATCTCGGTGTCGCTGGTGTTGAGCGTGATCTCGGTGCACAGGTTCGAGCTGTGCACGGTGCCGACGTGCTGCTGCGGCGAGCGCACGTTGCAGGCGTCCTTGAACGTGATCCACGGATGCCCGGTCTCGAACAGCATCGACAGCATCTTGCGCCAGAGCTGCAGCGGCGGGAATCTTCTTGAACAGCTTCAGCTCGCCGCGCGCGGCCTTGTCCTCGTAGCGCGTGTAGGCCTCCTCGAACGCGCGGCCCCACTTGTCGTGCAGGTCGGGCACGTCGGAGGGCGAGAACAGCGTCCAGTCGCCGCCTTCCATCACGCGCTTCATGAACAGGTCGGGAATCCAGTTCGCCGTGTTCATGTCGTGCGTGCGGCGGCGGTCGTCGCCGGTGTTCTTGCGCAGCTCGAGGAACTCCTCGATGTCGAGGTGCCAGGTCTCGAGGTACGTGCAGACGGCGCCCTTGCGCTTGCCGCCCTGGTTGACCGCGACCGCGGTGTCGTTGACCACCTTGAGGAACGGCACCACGCCCTGCGACTTGCCGTTGGTGCCCTTGATGTGCGAGCCCATCGCGCGCACGTTGGTCCAGTCGTTGCCGAGGCCGCCGGCGAACTTGGACAGCAGCGCGTTCTCCTTGATCGCCTCGTAGATGCCGTCGAGGTCGTCGGACACCGTCGTGAGGTAGCACGACGAGAGCTGCGAGCGGTGCGTGCCCGAGTTGAACAGCGTCGGCGTCGAGCTCATGAAGTCGAACGTCGACAGCACGTTGTAGAACTCGATCGCGCGCGCTTCGCGGTCGACCTCGTTCAGCGCGAGGCCCATCGCGACGCGCATGAAGAAGCACTGCGGCAGCTCGAAGCGGCGGCCGCCCGACGTACTGGTCGACCAGGAAATAGCGGTCGTAGAGCGTCTGCAGGCCGAGGTAGCCGAACTGCAGGTCGCGCTCGGGCACCAGCGCCGCGCCGAGCGTCTTCAGGTCGTACTGCGGCAGCGCCTCGTTGAGCAGGCCGATCTTGATGCCGTGCTTGACGAAGCGCGGGAAGTACTCGGCGTACTTGGTCGCCATGTCGGCTGCGTGGCTTCCTCGCCCAGCGCCTCGTAGCGCAGCGAGTCGAGCAGCAGGCGCGCGGTGACGAAGCTGTACGCGGGATCCTTCTCGATCAGCGTGCGCGCGGCGAGCACGACGCACTTGCGCACTTCTTCCATCGGCACGCCGTCGTAGAGGTCCTTCAGCGTCGCCTTGAGGATGCGCTCGGGCTCGACGTCGGCGAGGCCCTCGCACGACGTCCTTGACGAGCTCGGTCAGGCGCTCGAGGTCGAGCGGCCGCGACACGCCGTTGTCGACGACGTTGATCGCGACGCGCCTCGGCGCTTGCCGCGCTTCTGCCGTCTTCTCCTGCGCGCGCTCCTGCGAGCGCTCTCGCGGTAGAGCACGTAGGCGCGCGCGACTTCGTGCTCGCCGCCGCGCATCAGCGCGAGCTCGACCTGGTCCTGGATTTCCTCGATGTGGATCGCGCCGCCTTCGGGCTTGCGCTTCATCAGCGCGGCGACGACGGCGTCGGTGAGCTTCGCGATCTGCTCGCGCACGCGCGCCGACGCCGCGCCCTGGCCGCCGTTGACGGCGAGGAACGCCTTGGTCATCGCGATGGCGATCTTCGCCGGCTCGAAGCCGACGACCGCGCCGTTGCGGCGGATCACCTTGTACTGCGCCAGTCGGGGATCGGTGTTCGCTGCGAGCGGAGCGCTCGGATTCGCCGGCCATCGAGGTTGCGCTGGTGCTGGCGGAGGATGGCTGCGGTGGAAGCGCTGGCGACTTGCATGGATCCTTCTCCTGTCGAAATCTTGTCGTTCTTGGCGTCACCCGCGCCGGTCCGACTGCATTGCGCAATTCCAGACTGGGCGCGGGTTTCCGGCCTGCCGGCCGCGCGGCTTGTCCTGCACCCTCGCCGCGGTGCTCCTGCGTGCGGCCTCCGGAATTCCCTTACAAATCAAAATCTACTATATCTTGTGTTCAAGTGCTGAATCAACACTAATCATAGTAGCTCGACGCCGGCCGACGCAAGCGCTTTTTGATGCACAAAAAGGATAGTGGAAAAGCGTAAAAAAATCATGCAAATAGCGTGTAGTGGACAGTTTCTGCACCGTTAATCCACCGTCAATTCACCGCTTTGTGCACAGTGCCAACCTTTATGCGTTGGACACCTCCGCACGGACGAAGTTGACATACGAAAAGCCTATGCGCGGCGCGCGCGACCCGGCGCGCACACGCATATTTCATTCGGGTGACACTGCGTTTGCGCCATAGGACTCCGTCCTACGAGATCGCCCCCGCCAAGCGACGGCGGCGGAATGAAATCCGCCCTACGATGGCGGGATGCCAACGACCCCACTTCGTAGGCGCGAATTCATTCGCACGCCGCCGCCCGCGCAGGCACGGTCGCGGAATTGAATGCCACCCTACGACCGTGGCACCGCGAACAGGCGCTCTCCGGCGATGGCCACGAAAGGCGTTCGAGATTCGCAGCGGTAGCGCCGCCTGGGAGCGCCACGCCGCCGGCGCGAAACGCCGCTGTCTTGCCGAGGTGCACGTCGGCGACGAACAGTGTGCGGCCTGCGGGCCAATACAGCGCGCGCTCGGCGTAGAGCTGCACGCGCTCGCCGCCGGCGTCCTGCGCCATCGACGCGGCTGTCGTGCGGCTGCCGGAAGTGTGCGACATGACGATTCGACTGAAGGTGTGGCGCTCGCCTTGGCATTGCGCGTGCCGCGGCTACGTTGCAACATGTGGTCACCGAATGCAAGCGGGATGCGGCGGACCACAAGTCCGGCCGCGTGGGAGGCCCTGATGCCGCGTTTTTCCGCGAACCTGTCGTTCCTTTTCAACGAAGTGCCTTTCATGGATCGTTTCGCCGAGGCCGCGCGCGCAGGGTTTGGCGCCGTCGAGTTCGCCTTCGGTTACGACTATTCGCCGGCAGAGATCGCGGCGCGCCTCACCGCGCACGGACTGCAGCAGGTGCTGATCAACGCTCCGCCGGGCAACCTGAGCAACGGCGAGCACGGGTTGGGCTCGCTGCCGGGTCGCGAGCACGAGTTTGCGGCGAGCGTCGCGACTGCGTTGCGCTATGCCCGTGAACTATCCTGCCCGCGCGTGCACATCATGGCGGGCGTGCTGCCGGACGGGACCGATGCAGCAGCTCGCGCGCGCCATCGTGCCACGTTTGTGCGCAACCTCCGCTTCGCCGCACGCGAAGCGGCGGAGCAAGGCGTCTCGCTGACCATTGAACCGATCAACACGCGCGACATTCCCGGCTATTTCCTGAACACGCAAACCGAGGCGCACGCCATTCGCGAGGAGGTCGGCGCCGCGAACCTCGGCGTACAAATGGATTTCTACCACGCGCAGATCGTCGAAGGTGATCTCGCCACGACGTTCCGCCGCTGGCATGCGAACGTCGGCCACGTGCAGATCGCTGGCGTGCCGGGCCGCCACGAGCCCGATACCGGGGAAGTCAACTACTACTATCTGTTCGATCTGCTCGACGAGCTCGGCTACGGCGGCTGGATCGGCTGCGAATATCGCCCGGCCGACGGTACCCACGCGGGACTCGCGTGGATGAACAAGCTCGATTGGCGCAGGAGCGCGGGGTAGGTCGCGCGATAGCATTCCCGGACTGACGTCATCCTGGCAAACGCCGGGATCCAAGCTGGGACGGTAGGGAGCATAGCGCAACTTGGGCCTTGGCCTTCGCCGGGGCGACCGAGCAATTGACAACTTACGCCCTGCCGGGCCCCCCACATGGCAGTACGGGGCCGGAGCGGCACCGCCGGTGCAAGCTGCTATTTCACCGAGCCCATCGTCAACCCGCGCACGATGAAGCGCTGACCGAAGAACATGAGCAGGATGGCCGGGAGCGTCGCGATCACCGACGCTGCCGCCATCTGCGCGTGCTGCACCTCGTACTGCTGCGCGAAACGGGCGATCGCCACGGGCACCGTCGCGGTCTCGCGCGAGGTCAGCGAGAGCGCGATCGGAAACTCATTCCAGCTGAATATGAAGGCGAGGATGCCGGCGGCGATCAGACCGGGAATCGCCAGGGGCAGGACAACCTTCAGGAATGCCTGCAGCGGCCGACAGCCGTCGATCACCGCCGCCTCCTCGATCTCGGATGGAATCTCGCGCAGGAACGCGGCCATGAGCCACACCGTCATCGGCAGGTTGATGGTGACATGCGTGATGACCAGCGCTGCGCGGGTATCGTACGAGGCCCAGGTCGCGAAACGCGACGTACCACGGACCGATCAGCGTCAGCACCGGGATCATGTGGAAGACCAGCGTCCAGCCCAGGAATCCGGCCGAGACCCAGGCCGGCCAGCGGAAGCGGTGCAGCGAATAGGCGGCGAGCGTGCCGACGATGAGCACGATCGCTGTGCTCAGACCGGCGACCAGCAGGCTGTTGCCGACGTTGCCGGCGAAGTCCGAGCGCCGTCCGAACAGCACGTCGACGTAGTTGGAGAGCGTCGGCGTGAACGGAAACTGACCGGCGTAGATTGCGATCTGCTGCTTGAACGATGCCGTCGCGATCCAGACGAACGGACCGAGGACGGCCACGAGCGCGAGTGCGGTGATCAACCAGGCCAGTAGGTGGTTTCGCCGTCGGGCCCGGCGCGGCGAGCTGCCGCCGACGTCGCGCGTGGCCGACGACATCATCGTGCCGCCAATGCGCGCATGCCGCGCCGGGCCACGAGCAGGAACGCGACGATCGCGGTGATGATCGCCAACGACAGCAGCGCCCCGTAGCCCAGCTGGTTTTGCTCGAAGAACACCTTGTACAGGTGCAGGTTGACGAGCTCGGTCGCGGTCCCCGGCCCTCCGGAGGTGAGCAGGTAAACCTCGTCGAAGACCTTGAAGGCGAGGATGCTGCGGAACAGGAGCGCGACAACGATCGCCGGGCGCAGCAGCGGGATCTGCACGCGGCGGATCAGCTGCCAGCGCGATGCGCCGTCGATGCGCGCCGCCTCCAGCACGTCGACCGGGAGGCCTTCGACCGCGGCGAACAGGATCAGGAATACGAACGGCACCCAGTGCCACACGTCGACCAGGATCACCGACATCAGCGCCAGCGATGGCGAACCGAGCCAGTTGACCGGCGACGCACCCAAGGCGATCAGCGTCTGATTGAATATGCCGAAGTCGTAGTTGTACATGAGCTTCCAGATGCTGCCGATCGCGACCGGCGGCACCAGGATCGGCAGGATCAGTGCGGTGCGAACCCAGCCCTTGCCGCGGCCGAGCTCCGCGACCACCAGCGCGAGGGCAAGCCCGAGCACCATCTCGGCGGCGACCGACACGATCACGAACACGAACGTGTTGGAGAGCGCGGGCCGTAGCACTTCGTCACCGGCAAGCATCGCCAGGTTGCGCATCGGAGTCCACGTCCAGACGTCGGCGCCCTGCACGAAGTCGATCGTCGACACGCTCATGCGCAGAAGGTTGGCGACCGGATAGACGGTCAGCACCGCCAGCACGACCAGTGCCGGCAGCAGGCTCGCATAGCGGAACAGGCTGCTCGAGCGGCGCATCGGTGGCGTAGCTGGACGGCGCCGCCGGGACTTCGCGTCTTTCGCCCGGCGGCGGTGCTATTCGGGCAGGGGCGGCAACGAACCGGTGCGGCGGCCGTTCTTGCGGAACAGTTCCTCGATGTCCTTCGCCGCCGTGTTGAGTGCCTTACCTGAGCTCATCTCGCCGATCACTGCCTGGTTGAGCCGCAGGCCGAGGATCTGCTCGACCTGCGCACCCTCGGCGTAGCCCAGCTCCTGCTTGGCGAACTTCTGCGTCTCGAGGTACGCCGGCATCCAGCGCAGACGCGGCTCCTTGGCCACATCGGACGTATAGACGTCGCTGCGGTTAGGGATGCCCCCCGCCAGCGCAAACGCGCGCTGCGCCTCGTAGGTCAGCAACCAGCGGGAAAAGGCGAGCGCCGCCTTCTTCTGTGCGTCGGGGATGTCCTTCGGAATGACGGCGTTCCAGTTGCCGATCACCGCGCCGCCGGCACCGTCGCGGCCCCGTGGCATCGGCGCCGTTTCCAACTTGCCGACCACCGCGGATTTGGCGGGATCCTCGAAGCTCGAAAAGGCCGCAGTGACCACGTCGCCCATCGTCGCCTTGCCGGTAGCGAGCAGCTGGATCACGTCGCCCTGGCCGAGCGTCCCGTAGTTGGGCGGGCCGCAGCGCTTGAGCAGGTCGATGTATAGATCGAGCGCCGTCTTCGCCTGCGGGCTGTTGAGGGTCACGGTGAAGTCGCCGGCCGCGGGATCCTTCACGACCGAAGCGCCCTCGGCCAGCATCACGCTCTGCCAGTCGTAGCGGATGGCGTTGCCTTTCTCGCCGCGCACGACGAAGCCGTACGTCTTCGGCGGGTCGTTGAGCTTGGTGCAGACGGCGAGCACGTCGGTCCAAGTCTTCGGCGGGGATAGTCCCGCCTGCTTGAGCAGGTCGGCGCGGTAGTAGATGAGCTGGAGGTTGCCCAGCACCGTGTAGCCCATGAGCTTGCCGCCGTCGGCAGTGCGCCAGCGCTTTTGCGCGTTCCAGTAGCCGGAGTCTCCGTAGCTCAACACTTCCTTGGGCAGATCGAATGTCGCGTCGATCTCCTTGAGCGGCGCGAGGAAGCCACCCTCGTAGAATTCGATGGTCCACTGCGTGTCGAGGAACATCAGGTCGTACGGACTCTTGCCCGAGCGCACCGCGTTGCGCGCCTTTTCGAGTATGCCGCCGAACGGCGTGGTGTCGAGCTTGATCGAATTGCCGGTTTGCTGTTCGTACAGCTCCACGACTTTCTCGAAAGCCGAATACCACGGCGTCGACGCGACGAGGATCGTGATCGGCGCCTGCTTGCCGACGTCCAGGAAAGGCTTGCCGGCCGGCGCCTGCGCAGCCGCAACCGTCGCTATCAGCATGCTCGCGGCGAACAGTGCGGCGCGGGCGTGGTGGAACGGACTCATCTTGTTTTCCTCCTCGTGGACCAACCTATGCTTGCAACTCGACGGCGGCGCCAGCCTCCACGCCGTAGCGGCTATAGAACTCGGGCGGCGTGTCGTGCGCACGCAGAACGCGCGCGATCCCGGCGTGGAAGCGCCGCTCGATGACCTCGTCGCGGAACGGCCGTTGCTGCTTCGGATCCGTGACCAGATCGTAGAGCGTGGTCCCGCCATCGGGATCGAACTTCTGTCCATCCTGAATCGGAATGCGCCGCGCATCCTTGAGCGCGTCGATGCGCAGGATCGGCATGTTCTTGGTGAAATCGAAGGGCGCCGCGAGTTTCGCGGTCCGCATCTCCGCGCCGCTGAACAGCGTGTGCAGGTGCATCGGCATCAGCGTGTACTCGTAGAGTCCGGGTGCGTAAAGGTCTTCCGGATACAGATAGTACGTGTAGCGCCCGTCGGTGGCGCCGATCGGCCCGCCGAACATGCCGAAGATGCCGATGTCGCGCAGCGGCTGGTCGAGGGCGAACAAGCGGTATCAGCGACCGCGCGCGAACTTCGGACGGGACGGGCAGCCCGAAGATGTCGAGGAAGGTCGGCATCAGGTCCATGGTCTGCGTCAACGCTTTCCGGCGCTCGCCCGCTCGCCCCGCGTGCTGCGGGATGTAGCCGATGCAGGGGATGTGCGAGATCTCGGTGTAGTAGGGCTGCAGGTTCTTTCCCCACCAGTCGTGCTCGGCGAGCAGGAAGCCGTGGTCGGTGGACAGGAACAACGCCGTGTCACGCCACAGGTCGTAGCGGTCGAAATAGTCGAGCAGTTGGCCGAAGTAGTGGTCGCAGGCCGCCACCAGCGCCGCATAGTTGGCGCGAATCTCGGCGATTTCCTCCGGCGAGTCGCTGACCTTCTCGTACATCGGCCAGTCGAGCACGCCGCCTTTCCAACCCGTCTCGTAGGGCTTCTTGAATTTCGCCGGCGCATCGAAGGGCTCGTGCGGGTCGAAGCACTCGAGCATCATGAACCAGTTGTCCGCGCCGCGGTTGAGGTCGAGGAATTCGAAGCCGCTGGCGAAGCAGCGCGGCAGGCAATAGTCCTTCTCGTCCTGCATGAACTCGCAGTTGATCGCGTGCTGCAGGCGCTTCCAACCCTGGTCGAAGTTATAGTGCTTCGGGGCATATCTGGCGCGGAGGCGCTCGAGCGGTGGCTGCACCATCGCCTTCCACGGATCGTATTCCTGCCCGCGAATGAAGTCCCAGGTGCGGAAGCGGCCGTGGTACGTGGCGCCGCCGTCCTCGAAGTAGTGCATGTGGTCGGTGACCAGATGCGTGTGGATTCCGGCGTCTCGCATCATCTCCGGGAAGGAGTTGTCGAACGGCTCGAGCGGACCCCAGCTGCGGTGCATGAAATTGAGCCGACCGGTGTGCAGGTCGCGGCGTGCCGGCATGCACGGAAGGCTGCCGACGAAGTGTGTGTCGAAAGTCACGCCGCGGCGGGAGAAGCGATCGAAATTCGGCGTCTTGATCGCAGTGGCTCCATAGCAGCCGAGCGCGGTGCGCATCAGGGAATCGAAAAGGACGAAGACGGCGCGCATCGCGTGCCTCCCGCTCGGAAATGTTGCGAGCATGCCATCGCGGTGCCATACTGAAAAATACATCTTTTGCACGGAACCATAACCTGTGGAAATGGCAATGCTGCACGAGGCGCCACTTTTGCGGCATTTCCTTGCCGTCGCCGCCGAAGGCAGCATCAGCGCCGCGGCGCAGCGTCTCGCGATCTCGCAGCCGGCGCTGACCAAGAGCATTCGCAAGCTCGAAGCGCGCTTCGGCGCGCCGCTGTTCGAGCGCATGCCGCGCGGCGTGTCGCTGACGCCCTTCGGCCAGACGCTGCTGCCGCACGCGCGGCGCATCGAGGCCGAGTGCCAGTTTGCGGAGACCGAGATGAAGGCGCTGCGAGGTGGCCAATCCGGTACATTGCGCCTCGGTGCCGGACCGTTTTTCGGCGCCGCACTGCTGCCCAACGCGATCGCCGGGTTGCAAAGCCGCTTTCCGGACTTGCGGGTGGAGCTCGACGTCGGCATCAACGAGGTGACGCATCCGCGTCTGTACGAAGGCGAATTCGACGCCGTTTTCTGCCGCCTGCCGGAGCCCTCGGAGCTGCCGCCGTCGATCCGGCGGCAGGAATTCATCAGGATCGAGTCGCGCATCGTCGCCGGCGCCGGACATCCGTTGCTCAAGAAGTCCAGAATCGGCGGCCGCGAGCTCGGCGCGTTTCCCTGGGTGATATACCACCAGGACGTCGAGATGGTCACGCAATTGTCCTCGGCCATGCAGCAAAGCGGCGCGCCGCCGTTGCGGGTCGGCACGGTGGTGAAGTCGCTGTTCGCGCTGATCCAGTTGTTGCGCGCGGGGCCGTACCTGAGTTGCGTACCGGACGCGCTGATCCAGGCGCAGCCGGATATCGGCATCCGATTCGTTCCCTTCGATCGTTTTGTCCGGGGCTTCACCGGCGGCGCGCTGATCCAGCGTGCGCTGGAGCATTACCTGCCGCTGACTACGCTGGTCGACCTTGTGCGCAAGGAGGCGGCGAAGCTGCGCCGCCCGCATTGACCGGATATGGTCTGTGCGTTCCACCGATCTTTGTCGATATGAGTGACAAATCGCTCGTCGCCCCGGCGAAGGCCGGGGCCCAAGTTCGTCTTTCGCCGGACGACCAACTTGTATCCCGGCCTTCGCCGGGATGACGAAGAGGGGACGAAAACCTGCGTAGAAGCTCGGTAAGGCGCGCTAACCGCCGGTCTTCGGTGGGGCCAGCGTGCGCCACACTTTGCCGCCGACGCTGTCGACCCAGGCCTGCCGTTCTCCGTTGCGCAGCTCCCACAACGGATAGAAACGAGATCGCGTCGCAGGCGATGGGTCCCACACCAGCGTGGCCTGCGTGCCCGGTCCGAAACCCGCGCGCTCGATCGCGTCATCGGCCGCGATCAACGTGTAGGGCTGAGTCCCAGGCAGGCGGGCCGACTCGAGCACTTCGCGGGACACCGGATCGACTGCGGCAATCCCTGTCGCGTGCCCCGGCTCACCGAATACCGCAAGCAGGAAATTCCGCGTTCCCGGGGCCGTCCGGGCGACGCTCCACGTGGTGACCGGCTCGCGCGCATCGAGGCCGAGCGCCGCACGCGCGCTGGCAACGGCCGCGTCGCCCGGATTCGCGTTGCGATCCGTCGTCGATTCGCTGTTCATAGGCCACCTCGATCGTTCGTGAGGGTTGTAAATACTGCACCGTCGAAGATGCGCACGTAGAGTCGCTGCGTCCCCTGCGAGAGCACGCGAAACGGATAGAACGGAGACAACGATTCCCGGCAGGGTCGCCAGACGAGCGAAGGCTGTACGGACAGGCCTTGTGACTGCAGCAGCAGGCTCCCGGCGTTTCCGGGCAGCTCGAGGTGTCGGCCGAGCACGTGCTGCGTCGCCTTCTCAGGGTCGGCGAATGCAAACAGCGAAGCATCGGAACTGCGCACGTCCATCGTCTGCTGATAGTTGCCGGAGCGCGCATCGACACCCACGGCGGCGCGCAGGTTTCCCTGCGCGTCGAGGGTGGGCACGATCCAGTAGTGGTTGTCCGGGCGATCCAGACGCTGCACCAGTAGCGGTTCCCCGGTACGGACTTGGGCGAACACGCTCGACCAGACGGGGTGCGACAGCAAACCCGCATCCTTAAGATTGGCGGCGAGGTCCTCACGCACCGTGCTCGATTCGAGCAGGCGCTGCCCGTCGAATCGGTTGCGCGGCGCGGGTGATCGGGTTGGCAGCGGGGGCGGTCCGGGCGGATCCGGCGTACCGGGCGGATCGGGGTCGCAAACCGCCACGTACCTTCCCAGCCACTGCGCGCCGAACGCGTTGGCGGTCATGTAGTCCGATTGCCAGGTGCTGTAGGCGACGTTGATGTCGGCAACACCGCGCGTGCCTCCGCTTCCGCAGACATCGCCATCCGCGTGCGGCGGTGGGCCTGGGGCCGCGGGTACCGGCGGCCACGGATTGTTCAGATCGAAACTGGAAATCGTGTAGGACGTGTCGAATGCGCTCCCGGGCGCCGCGCTGGCGGTGTAGCCTCGGACGACGCCCCAGTGATTGCCGGCGAAGATCAGTGCGATGGGCGCGCATTGATAGCGATGGATGGCCCAGCAGATGGTGCGGCTGATCGGTTCCTCGCTGTCAGTCGAGTCGAGCGTGAAGCGCTTGGCCGCCTGCCGGTTGTTTAGCGTCCAGCAAAGGCCGTCGGGCGGCGTCGACCAGGCGGCGCCTTCGACGGTGTGGTTGTGGTTGTCGTTGTACAGATCGGCCTGCGCGAGCAGCGGCAAACCGATCGCGCGCAGGACCATCTGCGCGCAGGCGGCGCCGCAGTAGAAGTCGGTGTCCTGCTGGTGGTACGCAACATCGAGGTGCTCGTGCATACGGCTCTCCCGGCTGACGCTCGGCGCGCCTCGTCGAGCGCGTAACGGTGCTTGCGACTTCCGCCGTGCGGCAGTCTCGTATAAGCTCGACTCGTCGGGATCTAATATATCGCGCCGGCGACGGTTCGGGGCTGCGGGACGCTCGGTCTTGCATGTTTTCACAAGCCTGCGGCGAACGATGCAGCACTCATCGACTCGGGCGGATGATTGCCATGAACTACGAAGGTCTGTGGTGGGTGGCCGGAGGTGCCGAAGCGGGCTGGGGCATCAACTTCGCGCACCAGGGCGATGTCATCTTCGCAACCTGGTTCACCTACAACGTCAACGGCAAGGCCTGGTGGTTGACCATGACCGCCAACAAGACGGCGGATGGCGTCTACAGCGGGCAACTCATTCGGACCAACGGTGCGCCCTTCAGCGCGTACGCGCCGCCGGCCACGGCGACGGTGGTCGGTGCGGGTACGCTGACCTTCGTCAGCGCAACCACCGGTACGTTCGCCTATACGGTGAACGACGGCGCCAATGCGGCGACGCAGACCAAGGCGATCGTGCTGCAGACCTTCGGACCGGTTCCGGTGTGCGTATGGGGTGCACAACCCGACCTCACGCTTGCGACCAATTTCCAGGACCTGTGGTGGGCGAGTGGAGGCGGCGAATCCGGTTGGGGCGTCAACCTGACGCAACAGGGGACGACGATCTTCGCGACCTGGTTTACCTACGACGCCAATCGCGATCCCCTGTGGCTGTCGGTCACCGCGCCGCAAACGGCTCCGAACACATTTAGCGGGACGCTCTACCTCACGGGCGGGCCGGCGTTCAGCGCGGTCCCGTTCGACCCGAGCCAGGTGACGAGGACGGCCGTGGGCTCGGCAAACTTCCGATTCACCAACGGCAACGCCGGCGTGTTCACCTACGTCCTCGACTTCGACGACGGAATCAACAAGGCCACGCAGAGCAAGCCGATCACGCGGCAGGTGTTCCGCGCGCCCGGGACGGTGTGCCAGTAACTGGCGTCCGCTGCACCGCGCCGTCACTGCTCACAGCGCTACGCTCATGCCCCCGTCGACGGCGAACATCTGCCCCGTGATGTAACTCGACGCGCCCGACGCGAGGAATACGCCGAGGCCGGCAAGTTCGTCAGGCTGCCCCCAGCGGCCTGCCGGCGTTCGCTTGCACACCCACGCGTTGAACTCGGCGTTGTCGATCAGCGCGCGGTTCATTTCGGTGGCGAAGTAGCCCGGGGCGATGGCGTTGACCTGGATGCCGTGTGGTGCAAGTTCGACCGCCATGCCGCGCGTGAGCTGGCGCACGCCGCCCTTCGCCGCGATGTACGGCACGACCGTTGGGCGAGCGAGCTCGCTCATCAACGAGGCGATGTGCACGATCTTGCCGCTTTTCTTCGCGATCATCCCCGGCAACACGGCCTGCGACATGGCGAAGGGCGCCGTGAGGTTGGTGGCGATGATCTCGTCCCACTGTTCCTGCGGGAAGTCCGCGAACGCGCCTCGGCGCTGGATGCCGGCATTGTTGAACAGGATGTCGATCGCACCTTGCTCCCCGGCGATCTTCGCCACGGCCTTGCTGATCGCCTCGCGGTCGGTGACGTCGAAAGCTGCCGTCGACACCGTGAGCTTTTGCTCGCGCAGTTTCTGCGCCGCCTCGTCGAGGGTTGCCTGCTTGCGGCCGTTGAGCACGACTGCCGCGCCAGCACGCGCGAGCCCTTGCGCAATGGCAAAACCGAGCCCGCGATACGCCCCGGTGACCAGTGCGATTTTGCCGGATAGGTCGAATGGCGATTCGCTCATCAATGATTCCTCCAGGGGCGCAGCAGGAAGCGTCATCCCGGCGGAGGCCGGGATCCAAGTCGGGATCGCAACCCGGTGCAGTGTAACGCGGGCCCGGCCGCATCCTGTCCGTAATGCGACACGGCCCGGGGCGCCTCGGCGCGAGTGTTATTGCGGCGACGTGACGCAGATGTCCTTGCGCAGACTGGCATCGCTTCGGCGATTGGATTATAACTGCGATCGCAGTTGCGCAGCTGGCGGCCCGTCGCGTCGCCGCGGCAATCTTGGGCCGACTCAAGCGATCTACGGGCAACGGTGACATGGACAAGACAATCGCGGTCATCGGTGCCGGGCTGATCGGGCGCGCATGGGCCATGGTGTTCGCGCGCGCAGGCTGGCGCGTTCGGCTCAACGATAGCGAATCTTCGCAACTCGATGCGGCACGCGCGTTCATTGCCGCGAGCCTGAACGAGCAAGCCGTGCACGGACTGGTCGACGACGCGGCGGCGGCGCGCGGGCGCATCGACTATGCGATCGATCTCGCGCAGGCTGTAGCTGGCGTAACCTGGGTGCAGGAGAATCTGCCGGAGACACTCGCCGCCAAGCAGGAGGTCTTCGCAGCGCTCGATCGGCTCGCCCCGGCCGATGCGACGCTGGCGAGCTCGACCTCGGCGATCCCCGCATCGCGATTCACCGAGCAGCTTCCCGGGCGTGAACGCTGCCTGGTTGCCCACCCGGTCAATCCGCCGCACCTGGTGCCGGTGGTCGAACTCTGCGGCGCTCCGTGGACGTCGGCCGCAACGCTTGCGCGTGCGCGCTCGGTGTACAGCGAGGTCGGGCAGGTCCCGATTCTGGTGCGGCGCGAGCTCGACGGCTTCATACTCAACCGCCTGCAGGGCGCGCTGCTCAGCGAAGCGATGCGCCTGGTCGGCGAGGGCTACGTGTCACCCGAAGATCTCGACAGGACATTGAGCGACGGCCTGGGCTTGCGCTGGGCATTTCTCGGGCCGTTCGCAACCATCGAGCTCAACGCGCCGCGCGGCATGGCCGACTACTGCGCGCGCTACGGTGGATTCCTGCAGCGCCTCGCGCAGGAGCCCGCAGGCAGCGAGGTGTGGGACCCGGCCAACGTTGCACGCGTCTCGGCGGCGCTCGGCCCGGCGCGGACCGCGGGGGTGCTCGCCGAGCGCACGCGCTGGCGCGACACTCGCCTCATGGCGCTGCTCGCGCACAAGCGCGGGCAGCCGGGTTGCAAATGAGGTGTCATCCCGGCGAAGGCCGGGATCCAAGTTCGAGCAGTGAGCGAGCCGGCAAATTGGGCCCCGGCCTGCGCCGGTGCGACGTTAATTTGAATATCATCCCGGCGAATCAACGCTGTCCAAATGAGATGTCATTCCGGCGAAGGCCGGGATCCAAGTTCGAGTAGCGCGCGAGCCGGCAAATTGGGCCCCGGCCTGCGCCGGGGCGACGTCATTCTGAATGTCATCCCGCGATGTCGATTTGAGTGTCATCCCGGCGTCAGCGCGCATCGGCGGCTGCCTCCAGTGCCTTGACCATGCGCTCGACGCGCGCAGCCAGCTCTTCGGTGGACAGCCGGTCGCGGAAGACCTCGACCATCAGCGGAAAGGCGAACGGTGTGGGTTTGCCTGGCCGCTCGATGACGGCGCGCGCGCCGCGCATGCGCTGGAGCGCGACGTGCAGACGCGAGGCTTCGAGCTGACGTTCGAGCATCTCGCGTACCGCCTGCGTCAACAACAGGTTCTTCGGATCGTATTCGGCGAACACGTCGTAGACCAGACCGCTCGACGCTTGCAGCTGGCGCGCGCTCTTTCCCTGCCCGGGATAGCCTTGAAAGATCAACCCCGCCACCCGCGCGATCTCGCGGAACTGCCGTCGCGTGAGCTCGGAGGCGTTGAGCCCGGCGAGCATGTCGTGCTCGACGCGGTCCGCGGCCAGCAATTTCCCCAGCTCGCCCAGTGAAATCGACAGCGGTTGCGGAGATAGCAACCCGAAGCCGTAGTCGGTGACGGTGATCGAAAAGCTGCGTGGCATGTCGCGTCCCAGCCGGTACGAGAACAGCGTCGCCAGCCCGAGATGCACGAGGCGCCCCTCGAAGGGATAGAAGAACAGGTGATGGCCGTCGCGGGTGTTGATCTGCTCGATGAGCCATTCGCATTGTAAGCGTCTGGGCAACTCATATTGCCCTGATGCGCGGTGTCAGTTCGGGGCCGTTGCGGGTGTCCAACTATGCGGCAGCAATTCGCCGATGCGGCTCGCGGGCTGGGTGGGCAGCCTCTCAAGGATGTCTTTGAGGTATCGATAGGGATCGTGGCCATTGAGCCTGGCCGATTGAATCAAGCTCATGACTGCGGCGGCACGCTTGCCCGCGCGCAGCGATCCCGCGAACAGCCAATTCGAGCGGCCCACTGCCATCACATGCTCATTCTGCCCATATCGGGCGGGAAATTGAAGTTCACTATCGATGGCACCCGTTTTACGGGCGCCGTTTGCGGGCGCAGTACAGCGAGCAACGGGTTGGCGGCCACGTTGTCCATGTCGAGGTCGCCCCAGGCGTCGTAACGGTACTGCCGGCTTGGATGTTTGACGCCGGTATCTGCGCAGGCATGGAACTCGGGGCGCCGCGCGTTTCGGCGAGCACCCTGAGGGATTTGCACCGATTGCTCGTTGAACGCGGATTTCGGCGAAGCTCCCCTGGCGATTCCAACATCGTCCAGGAGAAGCCAGATGACCAAGGTGCAAAAATTCTCGTCGAAGGCCCGGTTGCCATCGACGCAACCCCGCCAGATCAGCATCGCGTTCGAGTCGATTCCACTTCGGGGACTGAGCGCACCGGAGCGCATAACAGTACTCATGCATCTGGCGAATCTCCTCATGCTGGCGGCCGGTGTCGCGACCAAGGAGCTCGACGATGAACGCTGAGTTGCTTCCGGCCACGCTTCTCAGACGCAAGGCCGTGGTGTATGTGCGGCAGTCGACCCAAACCCAGGTACAAACGAACCTCGAGAGCCAACGCCGACAATACGATCTGGTCGAGGAAGCGCGGCGTCGTGGCTTCGTCAACGTCGAAGTGATTGACGACGATTTGGGCCGTTCGGCGAGCGGCACCATGGCAAGACCCGGCTTCGATCGACTGGTGGCCTGGCTTTGCGCCGGAGAAGTGGGCGCGGTGCTGTGCTTTGATGCCTCCCGACTTGCCCGTAACGGACGCGATTGGCATCACCTGCTTGAACTGTGTGGTCTGGTCGAGGCGAGGGTAATCGATATGGACGGCATCTACGATCCGTGCCGACCCAACGATCGATTGTTGCTCGGCATGAAGGGCAGCATCAGTGAGTTTGAACTTGGAGTCCTGCGCGCGCGCATGCTCGATGCCGCGCGCGCCAAAGCCCGGCGCGGAGAGCTGCGTATCAGCGTGCCCATTGGCTACCTCTGGCATCGCGAGACCGGCCTTGGTCTTGATCCTGATCTGCGCTTGCAGGAAGCGATCCGCTTGATCTTCGCGCGCTTTCGCAAGCTCGGCAGCGCGCGCCAGGTGCTGCTGTCGATGGCGGCCGACCAGCTGCACTTTCCGCGTCCGTCCGATGGAAAAAAGTTGGTGAGCTTCGATTGGACACCCATCCGTTATCGCAGCGTCATCTCGGTATTGAAGAACCCGTTCTACGCCGGCGCCTACGTCTACGGAAAAAGCGAGAAGCGCACCGCAATTGTTGATGGTCGCGCGCGCAAGAGCTACGGCCATGGCAAGCCATTTGAGCAATGGGAGGTTATGATTAAGGATCACCACGAAGGCTATATCGAGTGGACCGAGTTCGAACGCAACCAGAAACTGCTCGCGGCGAATGCCTACGGGAAAGTGGGCGACGCCAAATCCGGGCGCGGCGGCCGAGCTTTGCTGGCCGGGCTCCTGCTCTGCGGATGCTGTGGACGTCGATTGATGGTCGCCTATACGGGACGCGCACCGGGTCAACCGGTCTATCGTTGCGAGCGGCCCAATCAGATGTTCGGTCGCCCGCGGTGTATTACCTTCGGCGCCACGCGCGTCGATGCCGCCATCGCCCGCGAGTTGCTGTGCGCGGTCGAGCCGATGGCTATTGAGGCCGCGTTGCAAGCCGAGTGCCGCTATATGGAGGTCCAAAACGAACAGCAACGCATGGCCGAACTGGACTTGCAGCAAGCCCGGTATGAGGCCTCGCTCGCGGAGCGGCGCTACGCCGCTTGCGATCCCGACAATCGACTGATTGCAGCACAGCTGGAAAAAAGCTGGGAAGCCGCACTTCAGCGGGTACAAGCCTGTGAGGCGCGATTGGACGCAGTGCAGCGGCCGAACCCTGCCGCGGTGGCGCCCGACTTTACTGGGCTGGCGGAAGACCTGCAGGCTGCGTGGAACTCGCCAGGCGTGACGATGCGACCTCGCCAACAACTGCTGCGTGCGCTCGTTGCCGACATCATCGCTGAATACGATGCGCCTGCGCGCGAGATCGTGCTCACGATCCATTGGCGCGGGGGTCAGCATTCGCAGTTGCGAGTCCGTAAGCCACAATCAGGCGAGCATGGCTGCCGCACTCCCGAGGAAGCCCTGGCCGTGATGCGCAGCATGGCAAGCCGGTGGTCCGACGCGGACATCGCGGCCTCGTTGAATCGCATGGCGATTCCTACGGGTCAAGGAAAAACTTGGAACGCGCACCGTGTCGGATCGCTGCGCACAGTGCATGGCATCCACGCGTATCGTTCTGCCGAGAAAAATGGGGAGTGGCTCACGATGTCTGAGGCCGCGACTAAGCTCGGAGTCACCAATCACCAAATCCGCAGGCTCATCAAGGAACGTGTTCTGGCGGCCGAGCAGGTTGTTGCCGGCGCACCCTACCAAATCCGTGCCCACGACCTGCAAGACGAACGAGTCATTGCCGCGCTCGCGCGAAAGGGTCGTCCGTGTCGGGCGACTTCTGAAAATCAAACTCCAATGTTTCCAAGCACTTGAAGAGGACGTGCACAATGAATGGGGCCTTGCGATCGGGCGGATTCGGTTCTCGACCCAGTTGTTGTCGATGGGCAGCGCGCCGTCGTCAAGGAAGCGCGTCAACGGCTTCCAACGCCCGAGGCTATAGTCGATCGCTTTAGCCATGGCCGTTCCGTCGGTCGCCCTCTGCCGCTGCAGCAGCAGCCATTGGCGAAACTTGTCGGCGATCGGTCGCGATTGCCGCTGCCGTATTCGCTGTCGCTCCCCGGCGCTCAGTTCCCGCGCCTCGCGTTCGACATCGTAGAGCTTTCCGAACAGTTGCAGCGCTTCCTCGGCCAACGCGCTCTGGTGGTTGACCCACAGATCGTTGAATTTCCGGCGCGCGTGCGCCAGACACCCAACCTCGGTCACCCCCTGGGCGAACAGCCCCTTGTACCCCGAGTAGTCGTCGCAGACGAGCTGCCCCGACCAGCCGTCGAGGAATTGCTTCGGGTGCGCCGCGGCACGGCTGTCGGCGAAGTCGTAAACGACGGCCTGCACGGCATCGAATTGCGTCGAGCTGTAGCTCCAGATGTACGCACGGTGCGTGCTCCCCTTGCCCGGCTTGAGCATCGCCACCGGCGTCTCGTCGGCGTGCAGCACTGGACGCTCGAGCAGCATCGCCCTCAGCGCATCGACCAGGGGTTGTAGCTGCACGCCGCAAGCACCGACCCACTGCGCCAGCGTCGAGCGCGGTATGGCCAGGCCAGCTCGTTCGAAGATGCCTTCCTGACGATACAGCGGTTGGTGATCAGCGTATTTCGCCACCAGCACTTGGGCCAGCAACCCCCCGGTCGGCAGGCCCTTGTCGATCACCTGCGCCGGCACCGCCGCCTGGATCAGTGTCTGGCACCGCGCACAGGCCCATTTGCCGCGAATGTGGCGCTCAACGTGGAACACGCCCGGGGTGTAGTCGAGCTTCTCGCTCACGTCCTCACCGATGCGTTTGAGCGCACAGCCGCAACCGCACACGGTTCGCTCCGGCTCATGGTGCACCTCCACCCGCGGCAGATGCGCTGGCAGCGGGCGACGCTTGGGTTGCTCCTTCGCTGCTTGCGCCGGCGCAGGCGACCTCAGGGTCTCAAGTTCCGCCGCGATCGCTTCCAGATCGGCATCGATCGCCTCATCGAGGAGGCTCCGCTGTGCGCCGTGCAACTGTTCGCTACGCGCGGCGAACTTCCAGCGCTTGAGCACCGCCATCTCATGCGTGAGTTGGTCAATCTTGAGCTGCTTGTGTTGCAGCTCGCGATCCTTACAGGCCAGTGTTTCGATCAGGTCGGCGGCAAATTCGCGCAGTCGCTGCGCATCCATCCGAGCAAGTTGATCGTGCACCTGCATGCATGTGATAGTGCCACAGCGAATCGCACAACAACAACATTCTTATGCCACACGAATCGTCGCCTGTGCATCCATACAACACCATGGCAATCCAATCACCAGTGCCTGCAACTGCTCGTGGCTGATCGTCAATCGCAAGTCGGATCCCGGACTCGCCCAGATGAAACGGCCGCGGTGCAATCGGCGCGCGCACAGCCAGATCCCGATACCGTCGTGCACCAGCAGCTTGAGCCGATTCACCCGCCGATTGGCGAACAGGTAGGCGTGATGCGCACGCGCTTCGCCGAACACGCGCACCACACGCGCCAGCGCCGTTTCTGTTCCGGCCCGCATGTCCAGCGGTTCGACCGCCAGCCACACCGCGTCAATGCGGATCACCGCAGCAGCTCGCGCAACCAGCCAGCGCAATCGCCCGCCGCGACCAACGGCCAGCGGACGTTTACGACCGTTGTCCCGCGCCGCAACTCGATTGTGATCTCCTGCGCCGTACTGACCGCAGAGCTGTCCACCTGCAGCGCAATGAATGCGCGCTGCTCAAGGTTCGAGGGCCCGGGCGATGCAATCACCGGGGCAGTCGGCTTCGCCCCTTGCATCCGTTCCTCTGCTACCACCCAACGCCGCAGCAGGTTCGCATTCAGTCCGTTAGCCAAGGCGATCGCGGCGATCGATACACCCGGTTTGCGACACGCCGCCACAACCTTGGCCTTGAACTCAGCGCTATGCTGGCGCCGCCGCCGCCGAATAATGTTGTCGTCGTCTGAAGTGTTCACGTGTCCACCAAGAGCCTAAGTGGACACGATCTTCCCTACCGCAACTCCATCGAACAAGGTGACTTCGCCAACCGCTTACTTCGCATTCGCCAGGCAACGCCGACCAGCGCGCCTGCAGCTTGAGCAACGTGCAATTGAAGCGCGGCAAGCGTCTCGGCCACGTCGAGGAATCGTTCGTCGCGCGCCTGAGGCCCGGCGATTGCTTCGTGTTCGGCGGCCGCGTGCTGGAATTCATCCGCATGCGCGACATGACGGCGTGGGTGCAGCCGGCGCCGGCGCGTTCGGCCGTCGTGCCGCGGTGGTTCCGGCGCCTAGGCGGCGACCTTGATCGTCGCCGCGGCTTCGGCTGGCCGGGCGCTGCGGTATGCGGCCACCAGGTCGGCTTCCTTCGCCTTCGCGTCCTTGAGATGGCGATCCTTGACGTGGCCGTAGCCGCGGATGTGTTCGGGAATGCTCGCGAGCTCGACGGCGATGGCGTGATTGTGCGCGGCCAGATGCGGCAGCAGTTCCGCGATCAGCGCTTCGTAGTCGGTAATGAGCTGGCGTTCGCGTACGCCGCTCGGCGGTCCTGCCGAAGACGTCGAGTGCGGTGCCGCGCAGGCCCTTCAGTTTCGCGAGCACGCGAAACGCGCTCATCATCCACGGACCGTAGCTGCTCTTCTTCGCCTCGCCGGTCTCGGCATCGGGCGCATTGGTGAGCGGAGGCGCGAGGTGGAACCTGAGCTTGTAGTCGCCCTCGAACTGCGCGGCGACGCGCTTCAGCGAATTCGCCGTCGGTATAAAGGCGCGCGACTTCGTACTCGTCCTTGATCGCCAGCAGCTTGAAGTAGTAGCGCGCGACGGCCTCGGTGAGCGTAGTCTTGCCCGGAACCTTGTCGGCTTCGGCGGTGCGCACCTTGGTCGACGAAATCGAGGTAGCGCTTGGCGTACGCTGCGTCCTGGTAGGCGGTGAGAAACTCCGCGCGACGCGTGATCGATCTCGTCGAGCGATGTCGGACATGCGCTGCGAGTCCGGCTTGTCGGCGGGGACCGCCGCGGCCAGCACGCGCGCGGGCTCGACCGCGGCGAGGCGGCCCCAGCGGAAGCTTTGCGTGTTCGATTCGACGGCCGCGCCGTTGAGCTCGATCGCGCGCAGGATCGCCGCCTCGCGACAGCGGCAGCAGGCCCGCGCTGGTACGCGTAGCCGACCATGAACAGGTTGGTCGCGATCGAGTCGCCCATGAGGCCGGTCGCGAGCTTGGTCGCGTCGAGGAATTCGGCGTCGCCGGGCGAGACTGCGTCGCGGATTTCCTGCTCCATCGAGCCGAGCGGAAAGCGCAGGTCGGCGTTGCGGGTGAAGTCGGCGGGCATCACGAGCGCGGTATTGACCAGCGCCTTGGTCACGCCTTTTTGCATTTTCGCCAGCGCTTCGTCAGCCACGCCGGTCAGGATGTCGCAGGCGAGCACGAGGCGCGCTTCGCCGGCGGCGATGCGCGTCGCGTAGAGCTGCCTCGGGCGTGTCGGCGATGCGCACGTGCGAGACGACCGCGCCGTTCTTCTGCGCGAGGCCCGTCATGTCGAGCACCGACACGCCCTTGCCCTCGAGGTGCGCGGCCATGCCGAGCAGGGCGCCGATGGTGACCACGCCGGTGCCGCCGATGCCGGTGATCAGGATGCCGTAGGGCTCCGCCGAGCTGGCCTGCACCGGCTCGGGCAGCGCCGGAGAAATCGCCGGCTGCCGCCTTCTTCGGCTTGCGCAGCGCTGCCGCCTTCGACGGTGACGAAGCTCGGGCAGAAGCCGTTGACGCAGGAGTAGTCCTTGTTGCACGAGGACTGGTCGATCGTGCGCTTGCGTCCGAATTCGGTCTCGACCGGAGCCACCGACACGCAGTTGGACTTCACGCCGCAGTCGCCGCAGCCTTCGCACACCAGCTCGTTGATGACCACGCGCTTGGCCGGATCGGGAAACTTGCCGCGCTTGCGGCGGCGGCGCTTTTCCGCCGCGCAGGTCTGGTCGTAGAGCAGCACGCGTGCACGCCCGTGCGTGTCGCGCAGCTCTGCGCTGCACGCTGTCGAGGTCGTCGCGGTGATGGACGTCGATGCCCGATGCGAAGTAGCCCGCAGGATACTTTTCGGGTTCGTCGCTGACCACGACGATGGTCTTCACGCCTTCGGCCGCGACCTGCTGCGCGATGTCGCCGGCGAGAGCGGACCGTCGACCGGCTGGCCGCCGGTCATCGCGACGGCGTCGTTGTACAGGATCTTGTAGGTGATGTTGACGTTCGCGGCGACCGCGGCGCGGATCGCGAGGATGCCGGAGTGGTAGTAGGTGCCGTCGCCGAGGTTGGCGAAGATGTGCTTCTCCTCGGTGAACGGCGCCAGGCCGATCCACGGCACGCCTTCGCCGCCCATGTGCGTGAAGGTCGAGGTCGAGCGATCCATCCAGATCGCCATCACGTGGCAGCCGATGCCGGCGGTGGCGCGGCTGCCTTCGGGCACCTTGGTCGAGGTGTTGTGCGGGCAGCCCGAGCAGAAGTAGGGCACGCGCTGCAGCATGATCCGCGGCTTGGCAAGCGCGGCTTCCTTGGCGTTGATGAAGGCGACGCGGCTCTTGATCTTCTCCATCGTGCGCGGATGCAGGTCGAGGCGCTCGATGCGCTGCGCGATCACGCGCGCGATCATCGCCGGCGTCAGCTCTGCCGTCGCCGGCAGCAGCCAGTCGCCGTGCGGACGCACCCATTCGCCCTTCTCGTCGAACTTGCCGACCACGCGCGGGCGCACGTCGTCGCGCCAGTTGTAGAGCTGCTCCTTGAGCTGGTATTCGACGATCTGCCGCTTTTCCTCGACCACGAGGATCTCCGTCGAGGCCTTCGGCGAACTGGCGCACGCCTTCGGGCTCGAGCGGCCACGGCATCGCCACCTTGAACACGCGGATGCCGATCTCGGCGGCGTCCGCCTCGTTGATGCCCAGGTCGTCGAGCGCCTGGCGCACGTCGAGGTAGCTCTTGCCGCTGGTGATGATGCCCAGCCGCGGCTTGGGCGAATCGATGACGATGCGGTTGAGCTGGTTGACGCGGCAATAGTGCAGCGCCGCGTAGATCTTGTAGTCCTGCATCCGCGCCTCGGTCGCGAGGAACGCGTCCGGCCAGCGGATGTGCACGCCGTCCGGCGGCAGGGGGAAATCGTCCGGCGTGATGATCTTCACGCGCTCGGGATCGATCAGCACCGATGACGAGCTCTCGACGGTGTCGGCCACGCACTTGAAGCCGACCCAGCAGCCCGAGTAGCGGCTCATCGCCCAGCCGTGCAGCCCGAGGTCGATGATTTCCTGCACCGACGAGGGATAGAGCACCGGCATCATCGCCGCGGAAAACTGGTGATCGGACTGGTGCGGCAGCGTCGACGATTTCGCCGCGTGATCGTCGCCGGCGAGCACCAGCACGCCGCCATGCTTGGAGGTGCCGGCGAAGTTGGCGTGCTTGAATACGTCGCCGCAGCGGTCGACGCCCGGTCCCTTGCCGTACCACATCGAGAACACGCCGTCGTACTTGGCGCCCGGGTACAGGTTGACCTGCTGCGCGCCCCAGATCGACGTCGCAGCGAGGTCCTCGTTCAATCCCGGCTGGAACTTGATGTGCGCCCGCGTCGAGAAATTTCTCGGCGCTCCACAGCGCCTGGTCGAGTCCGCCCAGCGGCGAGCCGCGGTAGCCCGAGACGAAGCCCGCGGTATTGAGGCCCGCCGCCGCGTCGCGCTGTCGCTGCATTATCAGCAGGCGCACCAGCGCCTGCATGCCGGTTACGTAAACACGGCCGGAGTCGAGCTCGTACTTGTCGGTCAGCGATACGTTGCGCAACGCGACCGCGCCGGCGGAGGAGGGGGCCATGGTGCGAGCTCCAGAAATTTTGTTTGTGGGTGCGTCTTCCGAAACAACGGCTTGTGGCCACGTCGCGGAGAACCTTCTACGCCCCTATATTGTACCTATCCCGCGCCTTTTCATCGGCTCGACCACCAAAACCGTCTTACCCCACAGGTAGGTCCCGGTGGTCTGCGGATTGGCACGCCCGAGCGGCCTAACTGCGCTGCCTTCCTGCTCGCGTCGCGACCTGTCGCGACCCCTGTGACCGTGCTCGTGGATTCGAGCCGCTTTTGTTGCGGCGCGAAACCAACGGTCTGCAGATCTGCCCGGGACGATTTATGGATGGGTGCAAGCCTGGACGGACGCCCGCGACTGCTTTTTTTCCGGGCTCGATGCGGGCGGTCAGCCAGGAATGCAAAATCGGATCAAACTAGAGGCGAATTCAATCTCTCATGCATCGGAGGTCAAAATGAGTCACTCGTCAATGCTCAAAGCCAGGCGGCAGCACCAAAAAATCAGGAAACTCCTCGATGGCGCGGCCAAGCGGGCCAAACGGCTGGCGAAGCTGGCGTTGGCGGGGCCGGCCGTGAAGAAGGAAAAGGTGAAGAAGGAAAAAGTGAAGAAAGAAAAGGTGAAGACCGAAAGAGTGAAAAAGGTCAAGCTGACCAAGGAGGAGCTTGGCAGGCAAGATGCGAAAAAGAGCAGTGCGGGCGCCGGGAAGAAAGGCGCGTCCTAGCCTCTAAAGCCTGGGGGACTTCCTATCGAATTGTCGAACGAATTCGAGCTGATGATGGATTGTCATCTTCGCTTGCTGGGCGTGCTCGGCCCCAGTCACCGCTATCGTCGCGGCAGTCACGCCGCTGATCGGTCCGGTTGCGTTCGCCTAGCAGCCTGTCGGACTTTCATTTCTGGAGATCTTGACTACACTTGATTGCATTGATGTCCTTCCGTGAGTGAATTCATGGCGCGCTTTGTTCCGGTTGATCGCGATACGCAGTTTCTGTTTCCGCCGAGCGTGCAGGAGTGGCTGCCGGAAGATCATCTGGCGCGGTTCGTGGTCGACGTGGTCGAGCAACTGGATTTGTCGGGGCTCGAAGAAAGCTATGCCGGTCGCGGCAGCGATGCGCACCACCCGGCGATGCTGGTGGCGCTGCTGCTCTATGGCTACGCCACTGGGACGTTCTCCAGCCGGGCCTTGGAACGGGCGAGCTATGACTCGATCGCCTTTCGCTACGTCACGGCGAACACCCATCCGGATCACGACACGATCAACAGTTTCCGCAAGCGCTTCCTGAAGCAGATCGAAGCGATCTTCGTCCAAGTGCTGGGCTACGCCCGGGAGATGGGGATGTTGAAGCTGGGTACGGTGAGCCTGGACGGGACCAAGGTGCATGCCAACGCCTCGCGCCACAGCGCCATGAGTTACGGCCACGCCAAGAAGCTGGAAGCCAAGCTCAAGGCGGAGGTGGCGGAACTGATGAAGCGGGCGGAAGCGGCCAACGCCCGGGACTTGCCGGAGGGCATGAACCTGCCCGAAGAGTTGAGCCGCAGAGAAGAGCGCCTGGCGGCGATTGCCGCGGCCAAGGCGAAGATCGAAGCGCGGGTCAAGGCCGAAGCCGAGGCCGCTCACGCGGCCAAGCTGGCGGCGCGCGAGCAACGGGCGAAGAAGAACGGCAAGCGACCCGGCGGACGGCCGCCGGCGCCGCCCAGCGGCACGCCCACGGACACGGATCAAGTGAACTTCACCGATGAGGACTCGCGCATCATGCCGGTGCCCGGAGGTGGCTTCGAGCAAGCCTACAACGCCCAGGCCGCGGTCGATGCCGACAGCTTGTTGGTGGTGGCGACCGCGCTGACGCAGGCGACCAACGACAAGCAGCAAGTGGTGCCGATGCTCGAACAACTGCAAGCCTTGCCGCAGGATTTGGGCCGGGTCAAGCGGCTGCTGGCCGATACCGGGTACGCCAGCGAGGACAACGTCAACGCCTGTGCCAAGGCCAAGATCGAGCCGTTGATCGCGCTCGGTCGCGAAGCCCATCATGGCGGGCTGTTCGAGCGCTTCGCCGAGCCGGCGCCACTGCCAGGTAAGCCGACGCCGTTGGCAGCCATGCGGCATCGGTTGCAGACGCGACGCGGGCGCAGGCTGTATGCGTTGCGCAAATGCACGGTGGAGCCGGTGTTCGGATTGATCAAGCACGTCATGAAATTCCGGCAATTCCTGTTGCGCGGTATTCCCGCTGTGCGTGGCGAATGGAGTTTGGTCTGTCTGGCGTGGAACATGAAGCGAATGAACGCCCTCGGCGCGTGAAGCGCGGCAATATTCGCTCGTCGAAACCAGACTGGACCGCATCACAACGCTCTCTTCCGCCCCTTCGTAACGCACTTTCTTCCGTTTCATCCCAACGCAACTGCCAATGAGTCGTCGCCGGCCAATCAATCGAAAACTGCGGACCTCAAGTCCGACGGGCTGCTAGGGCCTGTTAACAGGCCCTAGTTCGCCAACCAAATGTCAGCCCTCCCAGTAGCGCGCTACCTTGCGTCCCTTGGACTCCAGCGTCGAACCGTCCCGATCGCGCACGCCGACGATTTCGAGGCGCATCCCGGAATCTGGAGCGATCGTCGTCAGCGTTGCAGGTGCGCGCGCGGAGGCCACGATGTGGGCATCGGCGTTCGCGGAGCCCATTTTGGCCGGCAGCATCACCGTCGCCGCTATGGTCAGCGCTGAGAACGCGAATGCTGTAAGGCCGATGAGGGCACGGGGAATCGAAGGTTGGTAGCGGTTCATGGCAGGTCCTTGGTCGTTGATTTCCTGGGTGCACTTTGGATGCGCCGGACCGCTAATCCGGATTCAACCTTTTTTCGCCTGGTCCGGTTCGGTTCCGTGCGTCTTGCAGCGATCGTGGGCGCCGCCGCCCGGCAGCTCAACGGGCAGGCGACGAACTGCGGGAAATGTGGCGCGAAGGTATTCGGAGCGCGACGAACCGTGCGGCACGGTGGACGGGTTGCCGGCCGGGCCGGGGCACTGCTGACGCGGCCGTTCGCTAAAGGACCTCGGTCGGTCGGCGAACGCCCGGGAGTATTCGATTAGCTAATCACCTCGTCCGCGCGTGCCAGCACCGATGGCGGAACCGTGATCCCCAGCGCCTTCGCGGTTTTCATATTGATCACCAGTTCGAACTTCGTTGGCTGCTCGACGGGCAGGTCGGCGGGTTTCGCACCCTTGAGGATCTTGTCCACGTACACGGCGGCTCTCGGGGTGAATCCGGCCATGTTCACCGCGTAGGCCATCAAGCCGCCTGCATCGACCATTTCCCGATAGTAGTTCATGGTCGGCAGTCGGCTCTTCAGTGCAAGTTCGGCGACTCTGGCGCAATTCACCAGAAACGTCGTGTCATTGGCAACCAACAGCGCCTCCGCGCGCTCTCGCGTCATCGCGGCAAAAGCTCTTTCGAACTCCTCCGGGCCGTGTGCCTCCACGCGTTGGATGCGGATGCTTATCGACTGTGCAGCAGCTTCCACCTCTCTGACCTGAGAGCCGAATGCCAGGTCTACGGGATTCACCAGGATGGCCACTCGAGTCGCGCGCGGGACTGCCTCTTTCAAGAGTTGCAGTTGCTTGCCGAAGATCTCCGGACTGGGGGTACTGGTCGTGCCAGTGACATTGCCACCGGGTCGTCGCACGCTGGCAACGAGCCCCAAAGCGACTGGATCGGCCGGAAAAATCATCACAATGGGAATGCTGCTCGTCGCCTTTTTTGCCGCCAGCGCGGCGGTCCCGGCCGGCGCGACGATCAGATCCACCTTTTGCGTGACCAGCTCGGCTGCTAGCGAGGGAAGACGCTCAATGTTGCCGTCCGCCCAGCGATATTCGACGACGAGGTTCTGACCTTCGATCCAGCCAAGCTCCCGCAGCGTTCGCAGGAATGCCTGAAGGCCCTGCTCAACGGACGCGCGCGTGGGCGCGCTGAGATAGCCGATGCGGTACACCTTGCCCGCTTGCTGTGCCTCTGCTGCGCGCGATGCGGTGAGGATGCCACCCACAACGCTGCCTATGAATGTTCGCCGATCAATCACGAAATCCCCAGTCGCGATGTATGGAATACGGGCAATATAGTCTTGTAGAAGCGTTCAAACCCATCGAGTGTATGACGGTTTGGTCCACTATGCACAGATCGACGACTGCTGGAACGCAACGCGCCGCGACCGGCGCTGGCCGATGTGAGACATGCGACGCGTTCAATAGCGACGAAAACGCAAGTGTGCCAGTGTCCGATGCATGGCACGAGATAGAGCAGTATCGTTGTGGTATGGTGATTCGCGTCGGGCTGCGATCCCGCAGAGGTTCACGCGTGGCACAACGCTCCTGCCTAAGGAAGGACGACGAACGTTGCCTGAGACAATCACCCCACGGATTCAGCGGAGCTTGCGAGAATTGCGGCGGGGTTTCGGACGCTGTGGGCGCTATCGACCCTTCTCGCCAGTTGGGTCTTCTCTAAAGCAGACGAATCTGGCTAGTCGGCGACCACGGCGAGTACACCGAAGCCCGCGAGTAATGCGGAACGATACATCAATCTATCAACTCAGCCTGCACGCGTAGCGACTGCGGTATCGTGAGGCTGAGCGCTTTGGCGGTCTTGAGATTGATGACCAGGTCGAACTTGGTTGGCTGTTCGACTGGAATATCGGCGGGCTTCGCGCCTTTAAGAATCTTGTCAACAAAGCCGGCCGCGCTGCGCCAATGCCACGCATTGGATGAAACATAGGACATCAAACCACCGGCATCTACATATTCGCGGCCGCCGAAAATCGACGGCACGTGGGAGCGAAGCGTCAGCTCGATGATGCGCACATGGTTCCGAAAGAACATCGGGTCGTTCACGACAACGAGCGCGCCGCCCTTGGCGCGCGCGATGGCCCCCTCCAGTTCACCTTCCACCGCGACGTCAATACGATCGAGGCGCAAACCAAGAGTCTTAGCGCGAGACGACATCGCGTCAAAGAAGAATCCGTTGGCAGGATTTGCGCTGCTCATCAGCGCGCTGACCCTTTTGAGTTGCGGCGCAGCAGCCGACAACTGCTCCACTTGTTTGGAAAGGAGCTCTTCGCCCGCCGCCGAAGTGCCGGTCAGGTCGCCGCCCGGCCGGGCCAGGCTCGCCACGAACTTCGCACCCACCGGGTCTCCGGCATTGACCATGACGATGGGCAGACCGGGAGCACCATCACGCGCCGCGCGTATGGCTGCCGTGCCAAACGCGAGGATCAGCGCCACGGGGAGCGCCTTGAGTTCGGCGGCGAGTTCGCGCTGGCGCTGCGGATTCACGCCCGCCCAACGGATTTCGATTAAGAGATTCTTTCCTTCGATCCAGCCTAGGTCCCGCAAAGCCAGCCAAAGGTTTTCCAGGTCGATCCGGCCCCCCGGTGTCGGTTCGATAAAGGGAGCAAGCAATCCAATCTTGTAAATCTTGCCCGCCTGCTGCGCCTTGACCGCAAGCGGTGCCGCAAGTAGGGCACCAGCGGTGATCAGAAAGCGTCTGCGCTGAACGCGATCCATGCTTTCCCTTCCCTAGAGACGCGGGAAGTCTACGCTGGATCGACTAGTGTGGGTCGATTGCGACATCGAACGTCTGCCACGGAGCGCGAGGCGCAGCGACCGGAGTTGGCCGAGACTGTGTAAAAACACTTCGCCAGCATTCCGAGATTAGCGATGACGGCGAAACGGACCTTGGAGGGGTCATGCCGACACTCATCGCGACTCAGGAGCGCGTGCGAGGTTATTGCTCGGTTTCGGCGTCGGATAAGGCCCGGAGTGCCGTTCCAGCAGGCGAAATTCGATCCTATGCGGCCCAAGCGCTCATCGCGCGCATCATCTCGCCGACGCCCAAGATGCGCATCACGCGCTTTAGGTTATAGGCCAGGACGTGCAGACTCATCTCGGTGCGCACGCGCGCCAGCGTCTTGGTCAGGAAGTGGGTCCATCCCATCCAGTACTTGATCGTTCCGAACGGGTGTTCGACCGTTTGTCGTCGTACTCTCATCATTTCAGGCTGCCGATCCAGCCGCAGCTGCATCGCGTCGAGCACCGCTTCATGTTCCCAGCGCGCAATGCGCCGATAGTCGCCAGTCGTGCATTGCGCTTTGAGCGGACACCTGGGACAAGCTGAGGACCAGTACTTGTTCAGGGTCAAGCCGGCCTCGATGGTGGTAAAGCGCTTGATCGCCCGTTGCCCCGCGGGGCACCGGTACTCATCGTCTGCGGCGATGTAGACGAAGTCTTGCTTGTCGAAGCGACCGTCGGCCAGGCTGTTCGAGGTCAGCGACTTGGGCACGATGGGCGTGATCCCGGCCTGTTCGCATTGCCGGATCTGCTCGCTCTTGAAGTAACCACGGTCAGCCACCACGGTTAGATCGTCGATGCCCGTGGCCGCGCGCGCCTGTTCGGCCATCGGCGTCAGCTGCTCGCGGTCGATGCCCGTCGTGACGACTTCGTGCGCTACGATCAGGTGGTGCTTCGCGTCGACCGCGGTCTGCACGTTATAGCCGACGATGCCGCCATCGCGGCTCTTCATCGAGCGCGCATCAGGGTCCGTTAACGACAGCTGTTGATCGGGGCTGGCCAGCATTTGCGCTTCGTAGGTTTGCAGCTGCTGCATCTGCTCCTTCAGCGCCGCGATCTTGTCGCGCAGGTGGCCCTTCTTCAGCTCGGCCACGTCCGGTTCGGCCCGATCCGCCGTGTCCATCGCCGCCAGGTAGCGCGCGATACTCTCTTCGATCTGCGCCATCCGCCGCTGCATCTTCGCCGCAGTGAAGTTCCTGTCACGGTTGTTCACCGCTTTGAACTTGCTGCCATCGATGGCCACGATCGCCTCAGTAAACAGATTGAGCTGGCGGCATAGCACGATGAACTGACGGCACACCTTGCGGATCGCCCGTCCATTGTCCTTGCGGAAGTTGGCAATGGTCTTGAAGTCTGGCATCAGCCGTCCGGTCAGCCACATCAGCTCGACGTTACGCTGCGCCTCGCGCTCCAGCCGACGACTCGACTGGATGCGATTCAGGTAGCCGTAGATGTAGAGCTTCAGCAGCACCGCCGGGTGGTACCCCGGCCGGCCTGTCGTCGCCGGGTCGACTCCAACAAAGCCGAGTTCGCCCAGCTCGAGCCCATCGACGAAGACCTCGACCACGCGAACCGGATTCTCGGCTTCAACGTAGTCCTCCAGACATGCGGGCAGCAAGGTCACCTGGGTTCGGTCCTCGCCTTCGATGAATCGCTTCATGCTGCCGTCCCGAAGAAACCCGATACTTCAGTGTAGGAAATTTCTCCGATTAGGCAACTTCCGCGTTTTGACACAGTCTCGGCCGTGGACTGCCGGATTGACGAGGGTCGCATTTCGACCCGAAGGCGACACTGGCTTACGGACTGCGGCGATCCATCGACGGGGATTGGTTCGCTCTCGGCTGGCATAATCAGTCCATGGAAGGCGTCAATGTCTCCAGGGGTGTTGCGGCGCGATTCATCGTCGCCTGTCTTTGCGCCGAGTGGTGTTCGTCCTGCCGCGAATACCGCAAGACTTTCGAGCAAGTTGCGCAGGAATTTGCGGACTTGCGATTTGTGTGGGTGGATGTAGAAGACCAGGCCGCGCTGTTCGATGCTATTGATGTGGAGAACTTTCCAACGGTACTGGTCGCGTCGGACCAAGGGCCGCAATTCTATGGGCCACTGCCGCCACAGCCTGATGTCTTGGTTAGGCTAGTCAAAGCACAGGTCACCGACGAGTCCCCCGTCTTCCTGAACGATCCCAAGCTAAGCGCGTTGCTGGCACGACTGCGAGAGTTGACAACGCGATGACGGCCGACGACCGCCTACCTTGGCCGCAAGCGTCGTCACGAAGCGCCGATTGTACGTTTTGATTCGGTTCCAGCAGATCGCCCGCCGCCTTGCGCGGCGGTCCCGACCGGAACGTCAATGTGAAGTCGCCGCGTAAGCTCTAGCCTGGCATCATGAGGTGCAGCCCGGGGGCACCGGGCCGACGCGGCTCAACACGATCGTTCCGGTCAGGCCAATGCTGCTGCCGCCGGTGAATGTGTAGTTGAACGTCGCGGCCGAGCAACTCTGGTATGCCATCGTGCCGGTCCCGACGGCCACGGTTTTCTGCCCCGGGGGCGTCGGTGTGTCGAACATCCCGCCGGTGGTCTCGTAGATCGTCACTGGAATCGCGCGCATGCCGGGCGTGAATGCGCCTTGCGCTGTGTACCAACGCTGTCCGGCTGCTCCGGGGGCAGAGCTGTTCGGCATGTACGTATACCAAGCCGCAAAAAAGGCGCCAGAGATCGGGTTGACTTCGGCCGTGAAGCCCTGACCCGACGTCGCGGCGCCACCGTACCAGTTACCGGAAAGCGCGAAGTCTGCGTTGGTGGGATATGGGGTGGTGGTCGAGCAGGTTACGTTTTGCGTCAGGCGCGTCAGCGGTATCGTCCCGGTGCGGTTCGTACCGTCCGTGAAGCTGTACATCAGTTGACCGCTGGAGCAGGTGTCAAAGCTCAACGTCGCGGTCCCGACCGCCTGCGCATTGGTGGCTGGCGGCGCGTTGAAGTTGCCGCCCGTGTTCTGGTAGATCGTGAGCGAAGCGCTGGGCTGTCCGGTCACCACCGGGCCTTGGGCCGTGTACCAGCGTTGGTGGTCTGCTCCGCCGATGACGGTATCGTAGGTGAACCAGCTCACGAAGGTCGAACCCGGACCGGACGGATTGGCGAACACTTCGACTTCAACTCCCTGTCCACTGGTCGCCTGCTTGTACCAGGAGCCCGTCAGGCCATGTTGATTGAGGCTGATCGTTGCCGCTGTGTAGGTGATTTGCGTAACGTTGTCGCTCGCCTCGAGGCTCCCGGTCGCAGATGCGACCGGTGTTGCGTCCACATTGTTGATAACGCAGCTTGTGTTCGGGCAGTCTATGACATCGAATTGCCCGGTTCCCGATGCGGAGAAGTTCGTGATCTGAATATCGATCAGGAGCGGGCCGTTCGCGCGGTTGTAGGGAAACGGCGTGGTGAACGCGATGTTGTTGGCGAAGGGGCACGGACTGGGTCCGGCACACCCGGCGCCGGTAAGCACGAAGTTGCTGGGTGACATCACCAGCGTGTTATCTGATCCGACATTATTTGCGAAGGTCGTGCTCAGCAGCGGGTGTCCCGTCGAATTCGGCCAATTGGGGCTGGTGGACAGATAGATATTCCCGCTGAAGCTGATATTGAGTGCTCCCGTGCCAGGGGCTGCGCGCCACGTAAACCCCGTGATGTTGATCGGCCCCGATGGGAACTGGCTAGGGTCAATTACCGTCTGGGACCGCACGGAAGAGAAACCCGTGAGCGGTCCTGATGTATCGTTTCCCTTGACCGTCGCGTTGCCGTTGGGTACGACAATGCTCTGCCCGAATGCGGGTGCAGCCACCGCGGCGGCAAGAGCAAGCGCAAAAGCAATCCGAAGCGAGGAAGGATGCACGTCGGTCTCCCTTGACTGGTAGATTTGTTTGTACGGAAAAGGGACTTCGGGTCTTCTCCTCTGAATCACTTGAGGGTGCAACGCAGGCACGCAGCGACGCTCAATGTCATGAATTCGGTCCGACAACCGCTATCGACCAACGGGCGTTCGGATGCGATAGCAGAATTTCGGTCGAGCCCACCGAGACGATGAGCGCCCTTAACGTGTACGGGATTGTTGTGTCTTGACGCGGCGATCAGTTCAACTTGCGGCTACCGGAAAATCCGAGTCCGGCAAGTTCGGCGGAACCGCTATTCATGCATCGGCCGGCGGAATCGCCAGCGCGAGAGATACCGCAGTAAAGGACGGAGCAGTCTTCACAAGCGACCCTTCCCAAGAGGGTTCGAAGGCGTCTTGTCAGCGTTTCGCCAGTGCGTAGCAAGCAGTGTGCCAACAAGTAGTGCGCAACAAAATCAGTAGATTGGCTTGACGGTTGGTCCGACAGCGTAAGTTTTTCCGACGGAACATCCCGGCCTGTGGTTCTCTCAGACGTCCTCGATCCTGATACGACCCGATTCGGCCGCAGCCTTGAGCGCCTCATAGTCTGCCTCCGTCTGGTCGGCGTACGCCGCGGCGAATTGCGCGAGCGCCACGTCCAGGGCCGCGCCGCGCCCGCAGTAGCCGGCGATCGCCGCCGCATCGCCCGCCTTGGCATGCGCGCGCGCCAGTGCCGCGCCGCAATGGTGCGCGTAGTCCTGAAGGTGCGGGTAATCCATGGTTTCGATATCGGCGGCGGTCTTGCAGTCGCGCAGCTGGCGAACGTAGAAATCGACTCGCTCCACCGGGTCACGCGACCAGCCGAGAAATATATCGGTGGCAGCCTGCATCAGCCGCTGGCCTTCCACGACGCGCTGGCCATGATTGGCGAAGCGGCTGCGGCCCGCGTAGGGCTCGAGCACCGAAGGCCGCGCCTCCTTGAACTGCAGGAAGAGGAAATCCTCGTCGCCTGCCATCAGCAGCGCCACCGCGCAGCGCGTGCCGACGCTCCCGACGCCGACCACCTTGATCGCGACGTCGATCAGCTCGAAGCGCCTCAGCAATGCGCTGCGGTCCAGTGGCAGCGTTGCGCGATAGCTTTGCAGCAGACGCCCGATGTTGGAGATGGTCTCGTCGCCCCTGCGCGGGCGGAACATGAGCGGCTTCTCCTCCTTGATCCGGCGCACTTGCCCGACAACTTCGGTGAACTTGGGAAACACGTGCTCGGTCACCGGAAGCGGCGACGCGTTGACGGCGTCCTTCGGGAGCGAGTTGAAGTGCAGCTCCGAGACCTGCGTAGCATCGATACGCTGGTACCAGCGCTCGAGCGCGGGCATGGGCGCCAGCAGCGCCATGTATTCGCGGTAGGCAGCCACCGCGGTCATGGTCGAGTCGGCGTTGCGGCGCGCGGAGAATCCGAGGTGACGGCCGGCGACAGTCACGCTCGCAGCGAGGCGCTTCAAGTCCCACTCCCACGGGGCGACCAGCGTTTCGTCGAAGTCGTTGACGTCGAAGACCAGGTGACGCTCGGGTGTAGCGAAGCCGCCGAAATTCATCAGATGCGCGTCGCCGCAGGCCTGCACGCGAATACCGCTTGCCGGCGTTTTCGCCAGATCGAAGGCCATGATCGAGGCTGACCCTCGCAGGAAGGCGAATGGCGAATGCAGCATCCTCCCGTAGCGGATGGGTACCAGCGACGGGACGCGACCGCGGTTGGACGCTTCGAGCATTGCGACGACTTCGCGTCCCTTCCTGGCAATCGTCAGCTTCGCGTGCGCGGCGCGTGGAACCCTGGCACGCAACGCCTTGCCTGCGGCCATGCGCGCGTCGTATCCGCGAAGCGCGAGTCTCTTGAGCGCGGCGTTGGGAGACGCGATGTTGCCGGCCTTGCTCATGGCTAGTCTCCGACCATAGAGTCAAGCGCATTATGCGGCTGGCGCGCGGCGTGGGGATTGCGCCAGGCTTTCACAGGCGGCCAGCGGGCGCGCCGCTCAGGCGAATGCGCCGAGTTCGATATCCAGGCGATCCAGCCAGTAGCGCATGCCCATCTGCCGGTACATCGCGCGCGCCATTGCAATATGCTCCTGCCCACGCGCAGGGTCGCCGTGGCGAAGCTGCATCGTGCCCAGGCCGGCGTGACAACGCGCCGACATTGTCTTCATGCCTAGCTCGGTCGCCAGGCGCAGCGCCTGCTCGAAATACTGACGCGCAGCGTCGATGCGTGCGGGCTCGCTGCGCGCCGCGATCTCGGCGAGCAGATGCTGCGCGTACACGATGTTGCCGCGCTCGCCCTGTTCGATGGCCTTGCGTAGCGCGTCTTCGGCCAGGCGCGACGCCGCGCCGATGTCGCCTGCGAGCAGGTGCGCTTCTCCGCATTTGACCATGATCAGCGGCAATCGGCTCAACCGTCCCATCGACGTCGCGCTATCGACGGCAGCGTGCACGTGTCGAAGCCCTTCGTCGAGCTTGCCGCAGTGCGCGCGCGCCAACCCGAGGTCGGCGGCAAGTGGTGGACGCAGCAGCGGCACGCGCTCGGTAAGCGCAAGCCCGCGTCCGAGGATCGACACGGCGGTCTCGAACTCGCCCTGGCGCAACCGTGTGCCGCCCAGGCCGAGGCTGGCGTGGCACAGGCTGTAGGCATGGCCCGAGGCGTCGGCGATGCGCATGCCTTCCTCGGCGACGGCGCGGGCGCGCTCGAAATCGCCAAGCTCGGCGAGCGTCCACGCCAGGTGGCTGCGCGCGCGCACCGACGGCAGCCCGACGTGGCCGTGCCTGCGCTGCAGGTCCGGTGGCTCGATCATATTGACCACGCGCGTGAGGTAGTCATGCGCCTTGGAATAGTTGCCGAGGGTGCGTTGGATCTCGCCGGCGGAGAGCGCACCCATGATCAGAAGTTCGGGGTCACCCAGCTTTTCGCCGAGCGCCAGCGAGCGTTCGGCAGCCTCCAGGCCGAGCTGCGCGCGACCGACGTTGCCGTAGTAGTTGCTCATGAACGATGCAATGCGCGCGAGGCGCGGTTCGTCAGCAACGGCCGTGGCCAGCTCTTCGGCGGAGCGCAACACCTCGACCACGCGACGGTGACGCCCGAGCGGCACAAGCGCGTTGCGCATGTCCAGCATCAGGTCGATCGCCATCGCCTGCGACTGCTCCTCGGCAGGAAGCCGCTTGACGACCAGCAGCGCGCGTTCGTAGCAGGCGACCGCCTCGACCTGGGCGAACTGCTGCGCGGCCTGTCTTCCCGCTTCACGCAGGTACAGCAGCGCCTTGCTCCAGGCTTCGCCCAGCACGGCGTGCCGCGCCAACACTTCGACCGGCGCCGATTCGCCCAGTGCGCCCATGATGCGCAAGTGCAGCTCGCGGCGTCGCTCGTGGAGCAGCGTCTCGTAGGCGACCGTTTGCGTCAGCGAATGCTTGAACTCGTAGGCGAGCTGCTCGCGGTCGGCACGGCCGATCAAGAGCCCGCTGTTGTGCAGCCGCCGCAGCGACTTGCGCAGATCCTCGGTGGCAATTCCGGTGACGTGCGCCAGCACGCCGACCGGTGCCAGCTCGCCAACGGCGGCCAGCGCCTGCACCACGCGTTTGTCGTCGGGCGCGAGCCGGTCGATGCGCGCCGCGAGCACGGCGCGCACGGTAGGCGGAATCTCCACGACGTCGAGCTGCTTGACGACGCGGTAGCGTCGCGATTCACCTTCGAGGTCGCCGGATTGGATGAGGCTGCGCACGTGCTCCTCGATGAACAACGGGTTGCCGCCGCTGCGTGCCGGCAGCTCCGATTTCAGGCGGTCGAGGGAGGGATCCTCGCCCAAAAGCTCGGTGATGAGGTCGCGCGACACATCGTGCGCCAGGCCCTCCAGCCGCACCTCCGGCGCGTCGCGCACAGCGAGCTCGGTCGAATCGTAATCGGAGCGGTAGGTGAGCAAAAGAAGCGTCGAGGGCGGAACGTTGTTCACCAGGTGCGCGAGGAATTTGCGCGTATCCGAGGTCACCCACTGCAGATCCTCGTAGGCGAGCACCAGCGGACGGTCGGCGGCGACGCGGCGGTTGAGCCACAGCAGCGCGTCGACCACCTGCTGACGGCGCTCGTTGTCGGGCAATGCGTGGAACGCGTGGTCGGGCGGAAGCGCGTGCAGGATTGCGAGTACCGGAATGACCACGTTGGCCACGTCGCCACCGAGTGCGACGATGTTGCCCGCGACCTTTTCGCGGATCGCGCTCTTGTCGTCGCCAGCGGCAATGTTGAAGTACTGGCGCAGGATATGTGCGCCGGGCCGGTAGCCGGCGCCGCTGCCGTACGGCGCCGTGCCGCCGTCGAGCATGAGCACGTTGCGGCCGGCCAGCGTGCGCATGAACTCGTAGACCAGCCGCGACTTGCCGATGCCGGGGTCACCAACGATGATGACGACGCGGCCGGGTCCGCTGCTGGTGACCTGGTCGAAGGCCTCCAGCAGTCGGTGCAGCTCGGCTTGCCTACCGACGAAGGGCGTGACGCTGCGCGTCGATGCGGCGTCGAAGCGCGAGCGCACGGCCGTGGCGCGGCGGATTTCGGCGACTTCGATCGGGCGCTCGAAGCCCTTCACCTTGAGCGGGCCAATCGCACGCGCCTCCACGTATTCCGCGGCCAGGCGCACGGTGCCGGCCGTCGCCAGAATCGTGCCCGGCTTGGCGATCTGCTCCATGCGCGCGGCGAGGTGCACGGGCACGCCGATGGCGGTGTAGCTCGAGTGCAACCCGTGCTCGGTGAGGCGCAGCACGGCCTCGCCGGAATTGAGCCCGACGCGAATCTGGATCGGCACGCCATGCGTGCGCTGAATCTCCTCGCCGTAGTGGCGCACAAGATCCTGCATGGTCAGCGCCGCGCGTACGGCGCGCACCGCGTGGTCCTCCGCCGCGAGCGGCGCGCCGAACAGCGCCATGATGCCATCGCCCATCACCTGGCTGACGGTACCGCCGTACTGCTCGACGGCCTCGCACATGTGCTCGAGCACCGGATCGATGAGCGTGCGCGCTTCCTCCGGGTCACGATCGGCGACGAGTTCCATCGATCCCTTGAGATCGGCGAAGAGGATCGTCACGAATTTGCGCTCGCCTTCGAGCGCCGCGGCGGTGGCTGCAGCGCGCGCGTGGCGCTCCGCCGGTCCAGGAACAGCACTGGCGCGCGTGACGGGTTGTCCGCATTCGATGCAGAACTTGGCCGCCGGCGGCAGCACGGTGCCGCACGCAGCACAGTGTATTGCGGGACCGATGGTGGGCATTGTCAGCTCGAAATCGACTTCGCCATGCGTCTTCTTACTTCATCCGGAGGACTCCAGACAAGGGTACGACAGCCTGAACGACGCGTCGCCGGGCCGCGAACGCAAAGACCGCGCGCATCGCAGGCGATTACGCGTTGAGATGCTTCAGCAGGAATGCGGGGACCGCTTGCGCGTACCCCTTGAGCACAAGCGGCCCGACGTCCTCGATCTGCGCTGCGTCGCCCAGCGCGGCGCGCATGCGGCGATCGATGAGGATCTGCCCGCCTTGCGCTTCGTCGCACAGCCGCGCGGCGAGGTTGACGACGCTGCCGATCGCCGAGTAGTCGAAGCGCCCTTCGAAGCCGAAGGCGCCGAGCGTGGCGAAGCCCTGCGCGATGCCGATGCCGAGGTCGAGGTCGTAGTCCGACCTTGAGCCAGCGCTCGCGCAGCGGCGCGAAAGCGCTCCTGCATCGCCAGCGCCATCGCGCCGCGCGCTTGCCGGGCTCGCGGCACCGGCAGCGGGTCGTTGAAGAAGATCAGGATGCCGTCGCCGGCGAAACGGTCGAGCGTGCCCTCGTACTCGGTCGACGAGCGCGCCCATCGCGCCGTGGTATTCGCGCAGCACCGCCTCCACTTCCTCCGGCTCGGCGGCGTCGGTGAACGCCGTGAAGCCGCGCAGGTCGACGAAGACGTAGCAGATCTCGCGCCGATGCGGCGCGAGGATCGACTTCTCGCCCGCCGGTGACGATCGCGTCGGCGACGTGCGGCGAAAAGAAACGCTTGAGCTGCGCCAGGCGCTCGATCTGCGCGACCTGTTCGGCGACGCGCTCCTCGAGCTTCGCGTTCCATTCCTTCAGCGCGTCGGCCTGCCGCCGCACCTCGTCCTGCAGCGCCTTCACGCGCAGCAGCGAGCGCACGCGCGCGAACAGCTCGCGCCTGGTTGATCGGCTTGGACAGGAAGTCGTCGGCGCCGGCCTCGATGCCCTTGACGCGCTCCTGCTGCGGATCGAGCGACGTGACGAGCACGACGGGCAGCAGCGCGGTGTCGGCGTCGGCGCGGATGCGCCGGCAGACGTCGTAGCCGGACAGGCCCGGCATCATCACGTCGAGCAGCACGAGGTCCGGCTGCTCCGCGGCGATCTTGGCCAGCGCCTCCTCGCCGTTGACCGCGGTCGCCACCGCGTAGCCCTTGACCGCCAGCAGGTCGGCCAGCAGCTTGACGTTGTGCGGCGTGTCGTCGACGACCAGCACCTTGGCCGGCGTGCTCATCGCGTCTCTTGCCTCCAGCATGTCGCCGCACGGTGTCGCAGGAATTCCTTGAGGTTGATCGGCTTGCCGACGTAGCGCGTCGAAGCCGGCCTCGGTGATCTGCTTGCGGTCCTGCTGCATCACCGACGCGGTCACGGCGATCGACCGGGAATCGCCGCCGTCGCCGGATCGGCGCGCAGCACGCCGCAGCGCCTCGATGCCGTTCATGCCCGGCAGCTGGATGTCCATCAGGATCAGGTCGGGCTTGCTGCTCCCGCGCGAGCCGGATGCCGTCCTCGGCCGTTGACCGCCTCGATCGTCGCGTAGCCCTTCACCTGCAGCACGTCGCGCACGAGCTTCAGGTTCTTCTCGTTGTCTTCGACGATCAGGATGAGGCTCATCGCTTTACCGGTATGGTGAACGTGAAGGTCGAACCCTTGCCGGGCTTCGCTTTCGAGCCAGATCCGGCCGCCGTGCAGCTCGACGAAGCGCCGCGTCAGCGCGAGCCCGAGGCCGGTGCCTTCCTGCTTGTTGGTGTAGTTGCGGCCGACCTGGCGGAATTCCTCGAACACCGCCTCCTGGTCCTCGGGCGCGATGCCGATGCCGGTATCGTGCACCGACGATCGACGACGTCGTCGCCGGTCGCGCCGCGCGGTGACGTCGATGCGCCCGCCATCCGGCGTGAACTTGACGGCGTTCGACAGCAGGTTGAGCAGGATCTGCTTGAACTTGCGCTCGTCGGCGACGATCTCGCCGAGCTGCCGGGTCGACGTCCTGCGCCGAGCGCGATGCCGTGCCGCTGCGCGCGCTCGCGGACCAGCGTCATCGCGTTGGCGATGCGCCGAAGGCAGGTCGAAGGTCGACAGCTCGAGCTCCATGCGGCCGGCCTCGACCTTCGACAGGTCGAGGATGTCGTTGATCAGCGTGAGCAGGTGCCTGCCGGAGGAATGGATGTCCTTCAGGTAGTCGTCCTGCTTTTCGTTGAGCTCGCCGAACAGCCGCTCGAGCAGCACCTCGGAGAAGCCGATGATCGCGTTGAGCGGCGTGCGCAGCTCGTGCGACATGTTGGCGAGGAACTCGGACTTGTGCTTGTTGGCGATCTCGAGCTGCCGGCTCTTGTCCTGGATTTCGCGGAACAGGCGCACGTTCTGGATCGCGATCACCGCCTGGTCGGCGAAGGTCTTGAGCAGCGCGATGTCCTTGTCGGAGAACGGGCCGGACGTAGTCGCGGCCGACGAAGATCGCGCCGATGCCCTTGCCCTCCCAGAGCATCGGCGCGACGATCACGCGCCTTGTATCCGACGCGCTGCGCAGCGCGAGCGCGCGTCTGGTCGGGCACGTTCGTCGCCTGCGCGACATCGGGATAGTGCGACTACGCGCTGCGATTCAGGATCGCGGCTCCTGACGCCGGCTGTCGCGCTCAGCGGAACCGGGAAGATCCGCTCGAGATCTTCGCGCTGCCCGGGCCGTGATACGCGCGACAGGTGAATGCAGGCCGTCGTCGCCCACCAGATTGATGCCGACGACGCTTGCCGGCGAACAGGCGCTCGCAGCTCTCGAGGATCTTGTCGAACACCGGCTGTCGTGTCGGCGATCGAGCTGCTGATGGCCGCGAGGACCTCGCCGGATGCGCGCTGCTGGTCGAGCGCTTCCTTCGTCTCGTTGAACAGGCGCACGTTCTCGAGCGCGATCGCCGCCTGGTCGCCGAAGGTCTGCAGCAGCGCGATTTCGCGCTCGCTGAAGGGCCGCACCTCCTGCCGCCGCAGCAGGATCGTCCCGAACGGCTGGCCTTCGCGATAGAGCGGCGTGACGACGACGCGTGCGATGGCCGATGCGCTGCGCGATCTCGTGGCTCAGCGGATACTCGGCGTCCTGCGGCCAGCAGGTCGCGCACCTGGATCGTCTTGCGCTCGAGCACCGCGCGGCCGGACAGCGAGTCGCGGTTGATCGGCAGCGCATCGACGTTGCGCGACCGGCTCCGGCGTCGGTCCCTTCGACGCGAGCGTGGCGCAGCATGTCGCCGTCGGTCAGGTACATCGACGCCGACCGACGCATCGCACAGGCGGGCGGCGCGTTCGGCGATCGCATCGAGCACCGGCTGCACGTCGGTCGGCGAGCTCGAGATCACGCGCAGGATTTCGCTGATCGCGGTCTGCTGCTCGAGCGCCTCCTTGGTCTCGTTGAACAGCCGCACGTTGTCGATCGCGATCGCCGCCTGGTCGGCGAAGGTCTTCACCAGCGCGATCTGGTCTGTCGGTGAACAGCCCGCGGCTCGCGCGCGGCACAGGAAGATGCGCGCCGTAGCGCGCCGCCCTCGCGCATCAGCGGCACCGCCAGCACGGCGCGGAAGCCCGAATGCGCTCGATGCTCTCGCGCGCGTCGGGATACTCGGTGTCGAGCAGCGGAACGATGTCGGCGATGGTGCAATGGTCTCGCGGTCGAGCGACCGCGCGGCCGGTGATCGAGACCGCGTTGAGCGGGACGGGACTCGCCGGCCGTGCGAGTTGCTCGCGCATGACCGAATAGTCCGCCATCAGCCGCAGCGTCGTCGCCGTCGACCAGCAGGATCCGCGCGTACGGCGCGTCGCACAGGATCGCCGCGCGCTCGGCGACCGCGTCGAGCACCGGCTGCACGTCGGTCGGCGAACTCGAGATCACGCGCAGGATCTCGCTGATCGCCGTCTGCTGCTCGAGCGAGTTCTGTCAGCTCGCTGCGTGCGCTCGTCGACCTTGCGCTCGAGGCCGGCGTACGACTCGCGCAACTGCGCCGGTCATGCGGTTGAACTGGTCGGCGAGCGCCTCCAGCTCGTCGCCGGTGCGCACGTCGATCTTCTGGTCGAGGTCGCCCGCGCCGATGCGCCGCGCGCCTTCGTCGAGCGTGCGGATCGGGCGCACCATGCCGCGCGCGAGCGCCAGCGCGCCCAGCGCCGAGATCACGAGGCCGGCGAGCAGCAGGAGGCCGGTGCGCAGGATCGACGCGTTCAGCTTCTGCGTACACCTCGGCGACCGGCTGCTCGACGAAGACGTTCCAGTCGCAGCGGCTCGATCGGCGCGACCGACGTCAGCACCTCGGTGCCGGCGAGATCGGTCGACAGCATCGCCGGCGCATCGGCGCTGCGTGCCTCGATGCGCGGCCTTGACGTGCGGCAGCTTGCGACAGGTTGGTCTTGCGCAGCACCAGGCCGATGTCCGGGTCGGCGATCAGGAAGCCGTTGCCGTCGACGACGTAGGCCTTGCCCTTGTCGCCGATCTTGATGCGCGACACGACGTCCCAGATGAACTTGAGGTTGACGTCGGCGACCGTCACCGGGCCCGTTGTCGCCGCCCGAGCGGATGGCGATCGTCATGTACGGCTCGGTCTCCTTGCGGAAGTACACCGGACCGAACCAGGGCTGCCCGCGCTTGGCGTTGCGGAAGGCCGGCTCCTGCGAGCGATCCTTGCCCGAGTCGACGCTGTCCATGCCCAGGCGCGAGACGGCGATCTGCTCGCGGCCGTCGGCGTCGAGCTGCGCGATGTCGGTGACCTCCGGCGCCTGGCGCAGCAGCTTCAGGAACTCGATGCGGCGCAATTCGACGTCGCTCGCGTCGAGCTGCGGCAGCGCGGCGTATGCGAGCTGCTGCTCGATCTGGCGGATGTACTGCTCGATCCGCGACGCCGCGGCGAGCGCCTTCTCGTGCTGCAGGCTGGCGAGCGCGGACTTGTTCTCCTGATACGAGAAGTAGATGCTGATCGCCGCCGGAGGCGAGCAGCGCGATCGTCGACCAGCGACAGGATCAGCAGCAGGTACTTGCGGAACAGCCGACCGCGGCTTATGCGGCGAGGCACCGGCGCGATCCCGGCAACTTTCGCATCGGTGGCTTGCGGCACTTCGCTGTATTTGGACGAATCGTTCACTGGATGACTTCGTCCGCGCGCAGCAATAGCGATTGCGGGATGTTGACCCCATATATCGCCGGGATCTTGTTGTCTGCGGCGAGCCGCACGAGGGGTTCCGGGGGTGAATCGAAGATATTACTCTGCACGACGATGAGGGCCTCTGCGCGCCCTTCGGCCATCGCGGCGAACGCGGTCTCGAAATCCCTCGGATTCTGTACCTCGACACGCTGCAGGATTACTCCCTGTGCCGCTGCGGCCGCCACGGATTCCTTCCAGGCATCGGCCGATGCCGGATTGTTGCGGTTGACCAAAACGGCGACGCGGACGAGCTTTGGCAGGATCTGCTTGAGCAGCTCAATGCGCTTGCCGAACCGCTCCCAACTGACGATGCTGGTGCCGGTAATGTTACCGCCCGGGTGCGCCAAGCTGGCGACGAATCCGGTGCCGACAGGATCGCTCGCGGCGGTCATGACAATCGGAATCGTGCTTGTTGCGCCTTTCGCTCCCCGCGTGCCCAGGCCGCCGCCCGCAACGATGACATCGACCTTCAGACCGGCGAGTTCACGGCCAAGCCGCTCGAGCTCGGCGACGTCGCTATGATCGAATCGGTACTCGATGAGTATGCTCCGTCCCGGAATGTAACCGCGTTCCCGCAAACCCTGCTCGAAAGCGTCGATGTACGACCGCGGCGGCGGGTCGCCGCGCATGAAGCCGATCCGCGGGATCCCGCGCCCGTGCTGCGCGAGCGCCGCGAACGGCAGCGCGCCCGCCAGCATGCGCTGGAAAGCCCGCCGATCCATCACCGGATCCCGCGTGGGCGTCATGAAGGCCGGTCAATCACCGAATCACCTCGTCCGCGCGCAGCAGCAGCGATTGTGGGATCGTGATGCCGAGCGCCTTCGCGGTTTTGAGGTTGACGACGAGTTCCACTTTCGTCGGCAGCTCGACGGGCAATTCTTCGGGTTTTGCGCCCTTGTGAATCTTGTCGACGTAGATGGCCAACCGGGTAGGCGTCTCCGATCACCGGGCCGTAGACCAACAGATTGCCTTGGCGCGCGAATGGTGCCCAGCCATCGATCGCCGGGATGCCATGCTGCACCGAGAACGCGGCGATTCGTTGGGCGAATCCCATCGTGAACCCATCGGCGAATGCAAGGATCGCTTCGTCGCGGGCCAACGCGATGTCCTTGAGCGCGGCGTCTAGCTCGACTTCGCTGCTCACGGGAAAATATCGCACACTCATTCCCAGCTGCGCGGCCGCTTCCTGTGCAGCATCCCGTTCCTTCTGCTGCCCCGGATGCTGCGGATTGGCGATGAGCGCGACGCGCTTGATGCCGGGCATCGCCTCCCTGAGCAGCTGCAGGCGCTTGCCAACGAGCGCAAGGGTGAACAGGCTGATGCCGGTGACGTTGCGTCCGGGCCGCGCGAAACTCTCGACGACCTTCGCCTCGACCGGATCGGCACTGATGCTGAACACGATCGGAGTCTTGACACCGGCGTCCACTATCGGAAACAGCGCAATCCCCTGCGCGACGATGATGTCGGGCTGCGAGCGGAGAATGTCGCCTACCAATTGTGCCACTCGCGCTTCCGATCCTTCGCCCCACCAAGTATCGATCACAAGGTTGCCGCCTTCGACGTATCCCAGGTCGCGCATGCCGCCTCGGAACGCGTCGAGATTCGGCGAAGGCGAATTCTTGCGTTCGACAGACACCCACGCCACGCGAAGCATTCGTCCCGGTTGCGCCTTCGCCAGCGAGAATGCCAGCGCCAGCGCAGCGAGCGCGCGGCAGAACGCTCTTCGTTTCATTGAATCACCTCGTCCGCGCGCAGCAGGATCGACTGCGGTATGCCGATACGCCGGACAGCCGCGGGCTGCTGCGCAAGGCCCGCGGGCATTGGCGCAAGCAGGGTGCAGCCGATCGTCCCGATGAATCCCCTCCGGTTCATCGCTGAATTGCTCCGTTCGCGCCGTGTGAAACAAGTGTCCACGCTAAGTTTGCGCGAGCGCGCCGCCGCCGTCCAATGCTACGTGCCACCGCCTCCTGCCCGGCCGCGGCGTTGCACGATAGAATGCGCCACCCAATTCGAGAGTACCCATGCCCACCGATCTGCTGCAATGCATCGAGCTTGAAACCGCGCCCGATCCGGTCGCCAGCGTGATCTGGCTGCACGGCCTGGGCGCCGACGGCAACGATTTCGTGCCGATCGTGCGCGAATTGGCGCTGCCCGCGAGCCTCCCAGTGCGCTTCGTATTCCCTCACGCGCCGGTGCGGCCCGTCACGCTAAACAACGGCTTTCGCATGCGCGCCTGGTACGACATCGCCACGGCGGATCTCAACAATCGCGCGGACCTCGCAGGGGTGAGGCAATCGCAGGCCCAGGTCGAGGCGCTGATCGCTCGCGAGGTCGGAAGAGGCATGGCGCACGAGCGCATCGTCGTCGCCGGATTCTCGCAGGGCGGCGCGATCGCGCTGTATACCGGCCTGCGCCATGCCGAGCGTCTCGCCGGCATCATGGCACTGTCGACTTATCTGATCGGTACCGACGCGCTCGCGACTGAGGCATCGCCCGCCAACCGCGACGTGCCGATTTTCATGGCGCACGGTACCGCCGACCCGATGGTGCGCTTCGCCTGGGGCGAGGCGTCGTGGCGCGCGCTGGTCGCGGCGGGGTACCACGTCGAGTGGCATACCTACGGCATGGAGCATTCAGTGTGCATGGAGGAAGTGGACGGCGTCTCGGCCTGGCTGCAGCGCGCGCTGAGCGCCTGACGCGTTCATGGGTATGGTAGGTGCGAATTCATTCGCACGCCACCGCATCCTTTGCCACCGCGGCGGAATGAATTGCGCCCTACGAACCCCACCCGGCTGAATGAATTCGGCCCTACGAGCCCATTGGGCCATTCAGCGCGCCCGCATGCGCATGCGCGCTCCATCGTCGGCAACAGCGTTGAACCCGAGGCGCGCATAAAGGTGTCGTGCCGGATTACAATCGAGCACCAGCAGTTCCACTGCCTTGTTGCTCTCTCGCGCCAGCCTCAGCACGCAGCGAATGACCGCGCTGCCGATGCCGCGATTGCGTTCGGCGGCAATGAGCTCGATATCGCGCAGGAAGATTTGCCGCCAGTGCCGGCTCAAGCTGACGCGTCCGATGAGCGCGTTGCCACCCCTGCGAACGATGAGCGCATTGCGTCCAGCGACGTAATGATCGGCAAAGTGCGCGCGCTGCCAGGCATCGTTCCAGCCCCACGTCTGCTCGACATAGTCGCGCAGCGCATCGCGGTGCAGAGCGAACAGGGCGCTCTCGTGGTCGTGCGTCGCGGGCGACAGCGCGCAGCCGGCGAACGCAGGTTCGGCGCGCAGCGACACGGCGAGCGCATCAATCCACTTTGCCATCTCGGCCGACGGGCGTGTGATCGCGTCCGTCCTTTGGTTTGATGCCGCGGCGGGTGAGCGCATCGCGGAGCAGGTATTCGATTTCGGCGTTGACGCTGCGCAGGTCAGTCTGCGCCAGACGCTCGAGATCTGTCCACACCGCGGGATCCAGCCGCAGGAGAAACGCTTTCTTTTCGGCCATGGGCTGTCAGCCGCCGCGCTGCGGCTGCGCCGCGGCGCGATGCGTGCAGGTCACTGCGGAACCCGGAAACGCCGCCACATGAAAAACTGCGAGAAGAGGATCGCCACCACGAGCACTGCGATGAAGGCGAACAGGAGGCCGATGTCCATGCGCGGCGGGGTACGCGCATTGGCTTCGACGACGAGCAGTTGCATCGCGATCATGAAGGCGGTCACCACGGCCGACATGAACAGTCCCACCGTGGCGATGCTCGACAACGTCTGGCTGCGTCGCTCCGGGGCGGTCCAGTAGTCGCGCGACGGAATCCGCAGGCGATTCGGCACGAGGTAGGGCAGCAGTACGGTGACGAACAGCAGGAGCACGGGAATGCCCAGGCCAATGGCCGCCATCAACAGCAGATAGTCCGTGCGCACCATAAAACCGTTGGCGTTACCCGCGAAATCGAAGTGCGTCGCGACGCGTGCAGGAAGCATCGCGTACGTGGCGACGATCAGGATGCCCTGGATGGCGAGCAGCCCCGATAGCAGGATCGCGGCGAGATACTTCATGCCAAGTCCTCGGTCGCCGAGGCTTCAGCAGGACTGCTTTCGATGGCGCGCGTTGTATAGGGCCCACATGAGTCCGAGCACCGCGCCGAGCGCGAGGCCGACGGGGGTGTTGCCCAACGCGGTCCCCAGCGCCGTGCCTGCGCCGGCACCGACCGCCGTCCACATGCCCGGATGTCTCGCTCTGGTCACCATGGCTCTCTCCTTGTGGCCTCGATTGGCCTCTAGTTGTAAAGCGTCCCGGTATTGATCACCGGCTGTACCTCGCTCTCGGCGCACAGCACGGTCATCAGGTTGCTGACCATCGCCGCCTTGCGCTCGTCGTCGAGCGCGACCACTTTCTTGTCCGACAATTCGTTGAGCGCCATCTCGACCATCGATACCGCGCCGTGAACGATCTTCGTACGCGCGGCGATGATTGCTTCGGCTTGCTGCCGGCGCAGCATCACCTGCGCGATTTCCGGCGCGTAGGCGAGGTGCATCAGGCGCGCCTCCTCGACGACGACGCCGGCCTTTTCCAGCCGCTGCTGCAACTCGATGACCAGCGCGCGCGACGACGATGTCGGCGCTGGCGAGCAGCGTCGGCTCTGCGATTGCCGGCGACGTTCAGGTCGCCGTGGTCGTAGGCGAACGAGCTCGCCAGATGGCGTACGGCGGCCTCGGCTTGCAGCTTGACGTAGTTTTCGTAGTTGTCGACGTCGAAGCTGGCTTTTGCGGTGTCGTCGACGCGCCAGACAACTACGGCTGCGATCTCGATCGGGTTGCCCCGCTTATCGTTGACCTTGAGGCGCTCGCCGTTCAGGTTGCGCGCGCGCAGCGATATCTTGCGGCGGGTGTAGAACGGATTGGTGCCGCGCAACCCGGCGACCCGCGTCGTGCCGCGGTAGCTGCCGAACAGCTGAAGGATCGCCGCCTCGTTGGGCTGCAATGTGTACAGCCCTGCCAGCAGCAAGGCGCCAAAAAGCAGCGACAGCAGGACCCACAGGATCGAGCCGACCAGACCGGCGATGCCGAGGACGCCGGCGATCTGTACCGCGTGCACGAGCTGCCAGATCGCGTAGCCGATCGCGGCCAGGCCCGCGATGAGCGCGATGAAGCCGTTCCACGTGAAGACCTCGCGCTCCTGATGCACGCTTTTCTGATTGCCGTTGCGCTCCATGCTGACTCCCTGGACAAGCGTCCCACGATGGCGGTGGGTGATATTGTAACGATATCACAACAATATCATATGCTGTCAAGGGCCCAAAAAAAAGGGCGCGGACGACCATCGTCCGCGCCCAAAAGGACGCGCCGTCAGGGGAGAGCAGCGCGACCAGGAGAGGCTAGCATCTAGGCTGGCGTCAGCCCAGCGTTACCGGAATGAAGATGCGCGCGTCTTCGCGCTGGACCAGCAGGGCGACGGTCTTGCCCGCCTTGGCCGACCAGCTCCTTCAACTGCTCGGCGCTCTTCACCGGCGTGTTGTTGACCGCGACGATGACGTCGCCCGCCCGCACGCCGGCCTTCGCCGCCGCGCCGGCTACGTCCTCGACGACGACGCCGCTGGCGAGCTCGCCGTCGCGCTTCTCTTCGGCGACAGCGGCCGCACCGCGACGCCCAGCTTGCGCCTTGCCGCAACTCTGCCTTGTCGGCACGGCGACCGTCGCTCTTGTCCTCGAGCGTGCCGACGTGTGCCGGACAGCTGCTTCGCCTTGCCGTCGCGCCAGACTTCGAGCGTGACCGATCGAACCCGGCTTGACGCTTGCGCGACCATGCGGCGGCAGATTCGCCCGAGCGACTGATCGTCCTTGCCGTCGAACTTGAGGATCACGTCGCCCGGCTCGAGGCCGGCCTTCGGCGCCCGGGCCGTCCTTCTGCACCGAGCCCACCAGCGCGCCCGCCGGCGTCGTCAGCCCGAAGTTCTCGCGCCAGCGCCTGGTTCACGTCCTGGATGGTCACGCCGAGGCGGCCGTGGCTCGACCTTGCCGTGCTGCTGGATCTGGTCCTTCACGCTGCATCGCGACGTCGATCGGAATCGCGAACGCGAGACCCTGGAAGCCGCCGCTGCGGCTGAAGATCTGCGAGTTGATGCCGATCACCTCGCCCTTGAGGTTGAACAGCGGGCCGCCCGAGTTGCCGGGGTTGACCGCGGCATCGGTCTGGATGAACGGCACGTACGACGTCGCCGGGCAGCGAGCGCGACTTGGCGCTGACGATGCCGGAGGTCACCGTGTTCTCGAGGCCGAACGGCGTGCCGATCGCGACGACCCATTCGCCGACGCGTGTGCGTTTCCGGATTGCCGATCTTCACCGTCGGCAGGTTCTTGGCGTCGATCTTGAGCACCGCGATGTCGGTCGTCTTGTCGCTGCCGAGCACCTTGGCCGTGAACTCGCGCTTGTCGGTCAGCTTGACCGTCACCTCGTCGGCGCCGTCGACGACGTGCGCGTTGGTCAGGATGATGCCGTCGGCGTCGACGATGAAGCCCGAGCCCAGGCCGCGCATCGGGCCGGGGCTGGGCATATTCGGATTGGGCATGCCGCGGAAAAACGGTGCCAGCTCCTCAGGAATGTCGGGCATGCCACCCTGGCGCGCCGCGGCCTTGGTGCCGTCGGAGGTCACGCTGATGTTGACCACGGCAGGGCCGTATTTCTCAACTAGCACGCTGAAGTCGGGCAGCGCCGCCAGCGGCGCAGCATTGTTGGGGGTGGCGGCTGGTGCGGCTACTGCGACTGCGGCGGACACGTTGCTGGGCGCAGCCTGTGCCGTGTGCAGCGAAATCCGGTCGGCGCTCATCGCACCGACGGCAAATGCACCCGCGATCGCGAGCGCGATCGCGCTGCGCTTGAATGTTCTCGCTTCCATCATTTTTGCTCCTAAGGTTGAAAGCCAGCGCCGGTTCCATCCCGGCTCGCTAGCTAAGGTAGGGGCAAAGACTTAAGCGAGACTTAAGAGAGTCGGACCCGGCGCGCCTCGAAGCGGATCGGCGCGACCGACTCGAAGGGCGGCAGTCGCCGTCTAGGGTTCGATCGGAGCGACATGCACTTCTGCCGCGTCCGAGCTTTCGCCCTGGCTGTTGCGGGCGCTTACCGTGTAGTAATAGGTCGTGCCATTGGTTCTGTTGTTGTCGGTGAATAGTGTGTCGGCGTGGTTGATGGACACGTTCTCGTAGGGGCCACCGCTTTTTGTGGCACGCTTGACGGTGTAGCTGGTCGCAAATGGCACGGCGCTCCAGCGAAGGCTTACATAGCCGTTGCCCGCCGTAGCTGCCAGTCCTGCGGGTGTGAGCAGGACTCGCCTCGCGCTGACGCCGAGCCCACCTGATCCCGCGATCAGCCCGTTAGCGATCATGTCGTCATCGCCGAGGCCGCCGTCGCGGATGCTGAAGGTGACGGTACTGCCATCGATGACCGCCGGAAGCTCGTACCAGTGTGGCGAACGGTTGTCCGAGGTTCGACCATATTTCCAATACCTGGCATCCGGCGGTAACGTGGTGGCAAAGATCAGGGTAAAGCGCAGGGTCGACCCGCGAATGCAGTCGGTGGCCGCAAATTCGAACAGACCATCCTGGAACGCCATGCCGGGCGGCGGCGCGACTGCGGGAGCGTCAAAGCTCACCGTTTCCAATTTGCAGCTGGGGCCGCCTCCACTGAAAGTGAGCGTGGCGGTGCGTCTGCCGGTTGCGGTCGAGCCGGCAAATGCGGTCACGCCGGTGTTGGCCGGTGCGGCAGCGCCGGCTGGCGCGCTCCCGAGGAGCGCCAGCGCAAGCATACCCGCCGTCACATGCCAGCCAGCCTTGGATTCGGATAGTCGCCGCGGCTGGACCCGTCCGCTCGCGGGGTAAATCCGGGGCGCGGCTGGCATCGACGGTTGCAGTGAAGCCTTTGTCGTTGCCCGCGCCCCGGGATCGAGGACCAATCTAGTTGCAGAGTTGCGCGATGGGTCCCGCCTTGGCGGGGTTGAACCAGCGCGCGTCACCCGGCGTCCACACCTGCGGAACGAAGAAGTCGAACGGGTCCATCAACAGGTGGAACTCCGGCCACTGGCTTTGCGGATAGCCCATGTTAAGTGCCGTTTGACGCCAGCTCATCATGTGATAGACGCCTGAACCCTTTTGTGCAACGTCCGTCAGGTGGCCCGGAATGTAGAACTTGGGCTTGAGGTGCTGCTGGACCATGATGATGTCGCGCTGCTGGTTCGCCGTCGCCCCGAGGCTGACGATCGAACCGAGGAGCACGTCGGTGCTCGGCAGCGTATCCATCAGCGAATACAGGTTCGCGCCGATCGCCGCCGCGAGATCTTTCGTCGCCTGCGGGAACGTCGGGTCGTTGTATTGAGCCAGCGAAATGAGCCCGGGGTCCACGCCGATACCTTCCTTCGCCGGGCCCGCAGAGTTGAGCCACACGAGCGTGAAGTTGTAGCCGCTCTTCAGCACGAATTGATAGAAGACCTCGTACGGACCCGCAGTGCCGCCGAATCCTGTTGTCGTCGTGTTGAGCTGTCCAGGCACTCTTTGTGCAACATTGGTGGGCGGGGTGAAGGAGGTGCCCGTCGGGTACATCGCCGGGTAGGTGACCGCCGGCGTCGGCGTCGTGATCGTCCGTCCCGCGTAGCGCGGATCGGCAAGATCGCTCAGCGTGGTATGCGTGAAGCTTGGATCCACCGGCGCCGTTCCCGAATGGACGAACTTGAACGCGAGAACGCAGACCTGCGAATCCAGCGGCGTCGAAAGCTTTTCGACCTTACCTTTGCCGGTCGCCACATCGTACTCGCCGGGCGGCGAGCCGCGTGGCACGACCCCAATACAGTTGACCGGATTGGAGTCAGGCAAGTACGGCGCGCCGCCATTCTGAGGATTCGGGTCGGCGGCCATCCTGGCGACGTCCGCCTGCATGACGTCGCAGGTCTCGGGCGTCGAATAAATCGGTGCGTTGGTCCACTTCGAGATGTACGCAGCATTGTCCGCATGGTCACCGTGTCCGTGTCCGAGGAAGATCGCTTCCGGGTGCACGTCGATCAGGTCCTGCGGCAGGACCGGGGAATAACGGGCGTCTATGGGCGATGTCGGGAGTTCCGGCCGCGAGATGTAAGAGTCGAGCAGGATGACGCGTCCCAGAATCGACGTCACATAGGTCGTGTTTGTTGCCCATGACGCAATCACCTTGTCCTTCTTGACGGCACCCGTATTGACGTCGACGTTGTCGATTCCGAAAAATTTCTGCCGCGCCTTGAGCATCGCCGGATCCGCTGCGGCCCACGTCAGCGTAGAGCAAAGACACATTGCAATCGACAAGCCAGTGAACATCACCCCTCTGCGATTCATTGATTGACCTCCCAATTTGATTTGATCGGATCACGCTCAATCGAAAGGACCTTGATCGCAGCAGACTCATCTGCGCCTGCATGCCTCTCGTCCGTGCGTCCCGCCCCCACCCCACACCGAAACGGATCGCCATGCCCCGTTTCGCGCGACGATACCTGACGCACCGCATCGTAGTTCCAAGCCTTGTAATCTGCAATATGAAACGAAAAATCTTGGATGCTGCATTGCACCAATTAGACCCTTTTGCCGCCACGCATCACGCGATGATTTCGCGGCGCTCGCAGCACGACTGATGCTGCGAACGATTACGCGAGACCTCGATTGAAGCAGGACGAAGGGAACGCGAAGCGTCGAATCCAGCGTGCAAAATAAGCACAGCAGGTTTGCGAAATAATCAAAGTTCGCGTGCACACGACGGCGAGGATCCGAAACGAAAGCGGCGACGGTGCCCGCGTCCAGTCGGATTTCTTTACAGTTGCAAGGGCACTCGTCCAGCTTTCGCGTGTAACAAGTTGAATACTATAAGTGTCATCGAAATGGTGTGAAAGTTGCTCGCGGGTTTCTTGTCGTTCAATCAAGAAATCGTCATCGGGGAGGCGTTCATATGAATCTGATGAGAACCCTTGGTGCGGCGCTCCTATGCGCCGGTATAGCAGCCGTCAGTCCGGGAGCATTGGCAGGCGCGGTGTCCCATGAGGTGGGACCTAATCTCGTCGTCAACGGCAGCTTCGAGAACACGTCGGTGATCGCCGGATCAGGCTGGACGATCTCGGGTGCCTTCATCTCCGAAGGCTTCGACTACTTCATCGACACCGATCCCGCCGACGCACAAAGCGGGAACCATTCGTTTGCCGGCGGTGCGATTGGCGACCTCGGATTCATTTCACAGACCCTCGCGACAACGCCGGGGATCTTCTACAACATCGACCTCTGGCTCGCGAATTTCTCGGGGTTCGCCGACGGTACGGCGATCCAGGTGATGTGGGGTGGCAGCCCCGTCTATTCGGCGACGGATATTCTCGGCTTTGGCTACAACCAGATCATCATCGACCCGATGGCTACCAGCGCCACGACGGTACTGTCGATCGGATTGCGGGACGACAGCTTTTTCTTGAACGTCGACAGTATCTCGGTCAGGGCCGTGCCCGAACCGGCTACGCTCGCGCTGCTGTTCGGTGGCTTGGGCGTCGCGGCACTATCGCGGCGCCGCCGTTCGCCGCACTGACCGCGTCACGCGACTCAACCGGCCCGCGCTTGCGCGGGCTTTTTTTTCGCGCCGTCAAATGTCACGGGTCTCCGAGGTTTTCGGCACTGCTCTTACCCCGACATGGCGACGCAGCTACGGCTGGTAGCGTTCCACCTTGCTTGCGCGTAGCGCATACCCGATGTCGACGTCGGCCGATCCGTCGACGATGTGCACTGACTTGGTGCTCGCGGCTGTAGCGATGCGCCCCGTAACCCAAACGGCGTCGAACATGCCGCTAATTTCGAAGGCCTTGTCCGGCCGGACGACCACAATTTGGTTGGGTTCGGGCGGTGGAGTGTGGATGCACGCGCCCACCCAGGGCACCAGCAGGAACTCGGTTACCTGCTTGCCGGAGAACTCGAGCGGCAGCACGTATCCCGGGATGCGAACGATTTTCCCGTCCAGTGCAGCATTGACCGCGCTCGCGGCAGCGCGCTTTTTCTCCAAGATCTCGTCGCGTCTCGCCAACAGGCCGTCGATGTCAATGCCATCCTTTCGCAGCTTGCTCGCGGCAGATCGCTCGATCGACACCTCATCGGCGGATAGGGCGATACCGCGCGCGTTGCGGTCCCGTATGGCAGCGACATCGCTCAGCGCGATGAGTTGGTCCGTGGAAAGACTGGTGAATGGATTCTCTGCAGGCGACAGCTTGACGGAAAGATCCTCCCAGGACACCGTGCGCGCATCTTGGGCAAAACCACTCCCTATCCACAGGACGCACAAGGTTGTCAGACCGCAGAGAAGCAATTTCTTCATCATGATCACGCGCCTCGTCAAATTCGGATCGTCATGCCATCGGCGAGCAACAAGCGATAGATTCGATAGGCCGGGATCAGGCCGATGAGTATCCCCGACACTCCGACCAGCATCATAAATCCCAGCTCGCTGACCGAGGGCCAGCTCAAAGCGATGAACAGCCCAAAACGTTCCTCAAGCCAGGACGCTCCGGCGGCGAGCCCAAGATAGAGGGCTGCAATTCCGAGTGCGATCCCCAGGAATGTAAGGAGCGCCGCCTCGCCGAGGATCAACGCGACCACATGCCAGGGACGCGCTCCGACCGCTCGCAACACGGCCATTTCAGGCGGCGCTCGCTCAAGCTGGTCAGCAGGGCAATCAGCATGCCGGCAAGACCCATGATAACCACCAGAAGCGAGACGGCAAAGAGCGTCGTCTCCCCCGCGGCCAGGATTTCCCAGACCTCCAGGAGCGTGGCACCGGGGAGAATCGCAGTGAGCGGCTCATCGCGCGACTCGTTCAGCGGCCTCTGCATGAACAAGGCTTTATTGCGGGACTTGAGCCCGACCAGAAAGGCCGTAATCGCCCGCTGCGGCGTACCGGTGGCGTGCTCGGCACGTTCTTCGTGATCGTGGTCGCTGCCGTGAATACGCTGTCCGTCGCCTGCCCCCGCGGCCGCATCGCCGCTGCCAGCGGATCGTCCCCCGCCGAGTGATCCGAGTGCACGGCGTCCATACCTTCGAGCGACGCGTGAATCGCGCGGTCGACCGGCGTCCCGGTGCGCGCGAGTATACCCACCACGCGGAACGGATGGTCCGAGTGGAGCACGAAAGCAACGTCGCCGGCGCCGTGCGCAATGACGATTTGCTGACCGAGCCGGTGTGCCGCGGTCAACCGTCGGTTGCGCAGGCTCTTGATGGCCAGCGCGAGAATCATCGGAGCCCCTGCGCTGCCGTCGCGTGCTCGGACGCGGTAGGCACGCGGTTGAGGTCGGCAAACTCGACCCTGCGATCAAACAGGGGGCCAAGCGTTGGATCGTGCGTTACGAAGATCAGTGTTGCGCGCTCCCGCGCGCATTCACGAAACAACAATTCCAGGAACGCCGCGCGCCGATCCGCATCAAGAGATGACGTCGGCTCGTCGGCGATCACCAGTTCCGGAGCCCCGATAAGCGCTCGCGCTGTTGCTGGCCGACGCTGAGCTGCCTCACCGGGCGGCGCAACACGTCATCTCCGCCCATGTCGAGATGATCCATAAGCCGGGCCGCTGCTGCTTCGACGCTTGCTCCCGACTGCTCGCAACGTTCGCGGCGGCGATTCGAGAAGGCGCACGGCAGGCACACGTTTTCCAGCACCGAAAGATAGCCGATGAGGTTGAACATCTGGAAAATGACGCCGATGTGGTCGGCGCGGAAGCGGTCCGCCGTCGCGCCGGTGAATTTGTCCAGTTGACGTCCCAAGACCCGCACCGAGCCGCGCTGCGGTTTGACCACGCCCGCCAGCAGGCTCAGCAGCGTCGACTTTCCACTGCCGCTCGGGCCGCGCAACAAGACGCGCTCTCCGGGCGCAACGCGCAGCGACTGGATGTCGACCACGGGCGCTGAAGTCGCGTACCACGAGAAACGTACGTCGGAAAGTTCGACGGCGTCGTCGAACCCCGTGTCGGCCGCCGCGCGTTCACGCGACTCCGACGCGTCCAGTTCGATGGTCTCAGGATGGGACACGATTGACACGGCCGCGGATGCGACGGGCCGGAGAGTGTACATCAACGCAGCGTCTGGACAACGGACGCGTCAGAGACGAGACCTGCGGCGAACGCATTCGCGCCGGCGCGGGCGACAGAATGCCGACGTGACGTTACGCTTGCCTAGACCGTCCTGGTCGCGGGAAAGCGCACCGCGACGCCGAGGCCGCGGCCGTCGAGTCCCGTGCCCAGCGTCACCTGCGCGTCGTGGCGCTCGGCGATGCGCTTGACGATCGCGAGCCCGAGCCCGCTGCCCGTGCGCGCGCACGCCTGCGCCGCCGCACCGCGGTAGAAGCGGTCGAACACGCGCGCGCTGCGTCCGGGCCGGAATGCCCGGGCCCGAGTCGCGCACGACGAGCACGGCGCTGCCGCCGCATCCATTCGCACCTCGACGTCGACGCGACCGCCGGCGCCGGCGTGTAGCGCACCGCGTTGTCGACGAGGTTCGACACGAGCGTGCGCAGCGCCGCGGCGTCGCCCGCGCAGCCGCACCGGCGTCGGCGTCGCGATCGGCGCCGAGGTCGATGCCTTCGCGCGCCGCGAGCGGCGCGAGCTCGGCGACGACGTCGCGCGCAATCGCCGCGAGGTCGACGGCGCGACGGGCGCTCGCGGCACGCCGGGCTCCTCGCGCGCGAGCGTCAGCAGCTGCTCGACCAGGCGCGTCGCGCGCTCGAGCCCGCCCTTCAGCTCGGCCAGCGCCGCGCTGCGCTCGGCGTCGTCGGCGGCGCGCTCGGCGAGCTGCGCCTGCAGGTGCACCGCGGTGAGCGGCGTGCGCAGCTCGTGCGCGGCGTCGGCGATGAACGCGCGCTGCGCGTCGAGCGCGCGCTCGAGGCGGCCGAGCAGGCCGTTCAGCGCGTGCGACCAGCGGCTGCACCTCGCGCGGCAGCCCGGCTTCCGGCGAGCGGCTCGAGCAGCGCGCGGCGAGCGCTCGCCGACGGCGGCGGCGACGCGCTCGAGCGGGCGCAGCCCGCGCGCGATGCCGAACCAGATGAGCAGCGCCGAGGACGGGCAGCGACGGCGAGCAGCGGCACGATCGTGCGCAGCGCCATGCTCGCGGCGAGCTCGCGCCGCACGCTCATCGGCTGCGCGACCTGCACGACCTGTTCGCCGGCGAGCGCGCTGAAGACGCGCCATTCGCCGCTGTCGGTGTCGACCGTGGTGAATCCGAGCTGCGCGTACTGCGGCAGCACGCGCTGCGGCTGCGACAGATAGACCTGCACGCCGTTGCGGTCCCAGATCTGCACGACCAGCGCGTCGCTGCCGGGCGCCGAGCGCGCCGATCGCCGGCGGCGGCCGCGCGAGCGGCACGCCGGTGAGCGACGCCGCCATCTGCTTCAGCTGGTAGTCGAACAGCTCGTTGGCTTCCTCGCGCGCGCGCAGGTAGGTGGCGAACGCCGCGCGCGATGACGCGAGCGGCAAGCCGGCCGAGCAGCCAGCACGAGCAGCTCGCGGCGGATCGACGTCATCGCGCTGCATCGCTCGTTCACGCGGCTTCGCGATCATCCAGCCGACGCCGCGCACGTTGCGGATGCAGTCGGCGCCGAGCTTGCGGCGCAGCGCGTGGATGTGCACCTCGACCGCGTTGCTCTCGACCTCCTCGTTCCAGCCGTAGAGCTTCTCCTCGAGCTGCGCGCGCGACAGGATCGCGCCCGGGCCGCGCCAGCAGCGCCTCGAGCAGCGCGAATTCGCGCGCCGACAGCGCGACCGGCTCGCCGCTGCGCCGCAACCTCGCGCGTCGCCGGATCGAGCTCGAGGTCGCCGTACGCGACGACCGGCTCGGCGCGTCCCGGACTCGCGGCGCAGCAGCGCGCGCATGCGCGCGGCGAGCTCGTCGAGCTCGAACGGCTTGACCAGGTAGTCGTCGGCGCCGGCGTCGAGCCCCGCGACGCGATCGGCGACGGCGTCGCGCGCGGTGAGGATCAGCACCGGCCGCGCGTCGCCGCGCGCGGCGCATCGCCGCGCAGCACGTCGAGGCCCGCCTTGCGCGGCAGGCCGAGGTCGAGCAGCACGGGGTCGTGGACGCGCTCGGCGAGCGCGAGCTCGGCGGCGCGTCCGTCGCGCACCCAGTCGACGGCGAAGCCGTCCTGCGTCAGCCCGCGCCGCACGCTGGCGCCGATCATCGGGTCGTCTTCGGCGAGCAGCATGCGCATCGGCGGCGCGTCGACGCGCTAATCCTTCCTTCGGCTCGAACTTGAGCGACGCGGAGTTCATGCAGTAGCGCAATCCCGTCGGCTCCGGGCCGTCGTCGAACACGTGGCCGAGATGCGCGTCGCACGCCGCGCAGACGACTTCGGTGCGGCGCATGAAGAGGCTGTTGTCGTCTTCGGTCGCGGACGTTCTCCGCCACGACCGGCGCGTAGAAGCTCGGCCAGCCGCAGCCGGAGTCGAACTTGGTATCCGAGTCGAAGAGCGGCGTGCCGCAGCAGACGCAGCGGTATTCGCCTTCGCGCTCGTTGTCCCAGTACTCGCCGGTGAACGGGCGCTCGGTGCCTTTTTGCGCGTGACGCGGTACTGCTCGGGCGTGAGCTGCGCCCTCCATTCGGCATCGGTTTTCTTGACCTTGTCGACCATCGGGTTTCTCCTCGGTGTGTGCCGCGCCAGGCGGGCTGCGATTCCGCCCAGGGGCGGGCGCCTGCGCCGTGCGTCATGACAGTATAGTTGAGGCTCGCTGCCTCTTTTCCACCCTGTTCCACTCATCTTCGACTCACGCCGGTCCGCACAGCCTTGGATTCATTCACCGCCACCTCGTTCCGCCGCGACGCCAAAGTCATCGGCGTCGTCGGCATCGCGCACGGGCTTTCGCATTTCTTCCAGCTCGATCCTGCCGCCGCTGTTTCCGCTGCTGCACGCGGAGTTCGACGTCAGCTTCGCGACGCTGGGCGCGCTGATGGGCGTGTTCTACGTCGCCAGCGGCTGCTGCCAGTTCGGCGCCGGCTTCGCCGTCGACCGCTTCGGCGCGCGACCGGTGCTGCTCGGCGGCCTGGCGCTGCTCGCCGGTAGCGTCATGCTCGCGGGTGTCGTTCCCGGCATCTACTGGCTGTTTCCGCTCGCGGCGCTGATGGGCGTCGGCAACGGCGTGTTCCACCCGGCGGATTTCGCGATCCTCAACGCGAACGTCAACCCGCGGCGGCTCGGCCACGCCTACAGCGTCGCACGGCATCGGCGGCAACCTCGGCTACGCGCTCGCGCCGCTCGTGAGCTTTGGGCGTCGCCATCGTGTATTGGCTGGCGCGGCGCCGCTGCTCGCGTTCGGCGCGCTCGGCCTCGTCGCGCTGGCGGTGCTGGCGACGCAGCGCGACGCGCTGACAAGCCGCGCGCACGATCCCGCAGCGCCCCGGCACACGCTGGCCAACAGCCTGGCGCTTTTCCGGCAGACCCCGATCCTGCTGTGCTTCGCCTACTTCTGCCGTGGTCACGATCGCCGGCATCGGCATCCAGACCTTCATCGGTACCAGCCTGCACGCGGCGTACGACGTGCCGCTGGTCGTCGCCACGTCGGCGCTGACCGCGTATCTCCTCGGCAGCACGTCGGGCATCCTGGTCGGCGGCTTTCTTGCCATCGCGCACGCGGCACCACGATCGCGTCGCGGCGACCGGGCTGGCTTCCGGGGCGGCTGCTGATGCTCCTGCTCGCGGCGGCGCCGGGTCTCGCGCAATGGGCGGTCGCGCTGCTGTTCGCGACCGGCTTCGTGCTCGGTGCCACCGGTCCGTCGCGCGACCTGATCGTGCGCAACGCGACGCCGCCGGGCGCGTCGGGCCGCGTCTACGGTTTCGTCTATTCCGGACTCGACCTCGGCGCGACGCTCAGTCCCGTGACGATCGGCTTGCTGCTCGACCATGGCTCGCCGCGTTCCGTTTTCGTATTCATCGGTGTGTTCCTGCTGCTCGCGGTGGCGACCGTCGTGCGCGTACGCGGCGGCGGCGCGGTGCGCGCCGTGAGTCCGCGCGGTGCCGACTGATCGGGGCGATCGGATGGCGACCTTCAGGCGCCTGCAACCGATACCTGCGATCGCGTTCGGCATCGTGCTGCTGATCGCTTCGGCCGCCGCACGTGGCGAAGTCAATGAAGTGCGCGCTGCGCAGCAGTTTGGCCTGTCGTATCTCGCCCTCATGATCATGGAGGACTCGAAGCTGGTCGAGAAGCAGGCGAAGGCGGCCGGACTCGGCGATATCAAGGTGAGTTGGGCCAAGCTGGGCGGGCCGGGTGCGATGAATGACGCGCTGCTCTCGGGCAGCCTCGACTTCGGCAGCGGCGGCGTTCCGTCGCTGATCACGCTGTGGTCCAAGACCGCGGGTACGCCCAACGAAGTGCGTGGCGTCGGCGCGCTCAACTCGATGCCGGTGGACCTGGTCACGTCGAATCCGGACGTGAAATCGATCCGCGACTTCACCGACAAGGACAAGATCGCGGTGACGACGGTCAAGGTATCGACGCAGGCGCTGCTGCTGCAGATGGCGGCGGCGCAGGCCTTCGGCGAGCAGAACTATGCGAAGTTGGACCCGCTAACGGTTTCCCTGCCGCACCCCGACGCGATGACCGCGCTGCTCGGCGGCAGCGGAACCATCACCGCGCATTTTTCCTCGCCGCCCTTCCAATATCAGGAAGTCGCGCGCCCGGGCGTGCGCAAGATCCTGAACAATTACGAGATCCTCGGCGGCCCCGCGACCTTCAACGTCGTGTGGGCGCAGGCGCGATTTCGCGATGCAAATCCGAAGACGTACGCGGCGTTCGTCGCCGCGCTGGAGGAGGCGACGGCGTCGATCAATCGGGACAAGCGCGCCGCCGCCGAGGTTTACAAGCGTATGTCGGGCACCCGGGAATCCGTTGACGAGCTTCTGAAAATGATGGAGGACCCGCTTGTCGATTACACGCTCGCTCCCAAGAGCATCATGAAGACCGCTGTGTTCATGGCCAAGGTCGGCACCATCAAGGACAAGCCGGCGTCGTGGAAGGACCTGTTCTTCCCCAACGTTTACGCGCTGGCCGGCAGCTGACGCGCCGCTTTTGACGCTGCAGTCGCGCTACTCGGCGCGAATTCCCGCGGTCTTTATCACCTGCGCCCAACGCGCCAGGTCGGTCTTCATGAGCGCGGCGAACTGTTCGGGCGTGCTGGTCACCACATCGAGCCCCTGGTTGGCCAGCGTCTCACGCATCTCCGGAGACGAAAGGATCTGCGTGATTTCAGTGTTGAGCCTGGCGACGATCTGTTTCGGTGTTCCCGCCGGGGCGAGCAGCCCGTACCAGAGGTCGACGTCGAATTCCGGATAACCCGACTCGGCCACGGTCGGGATGGCAGGCTCGACCGGTGAGCGCTTCGCCCCCGCGACGGCGAGGATCTTGAGCTTGCCAGCCTTGGCCTGCGGCAGCACGGCATGGACGGCGTTGAACATGAACGCGATCTCGCCCGACATGAGCCCCGTGATCGCGCCGGCGGAGCCCTTGTACGGAACGTGCAGCATGTCGATGCCAGCCGTCGACTTGAACCATTCCGTGGCCAGGTGCTGCGGCGTGCCGACTCCGGGCGACCCGTAGGCGAGCTTCCCGGGTTCGCCTTGGCGTAGGCGACGAATTCCTTCACGCTGTTCGCGGGGACTGCCGGATTGATCGTGATCGCCAGCGTTCCGGTCGCCATCTCTTCGATCGACGCGAGATCCTTGATCGGGTCGAGCAGCGACTCCTTGGTCGAGGCTCACGTTCATGACCAGCGGGTTGCCCGACAGGAGCAGCGTGTAACCGTCTGGCGCGGCCTTGGCGACGAGCGCCGCGCCGATGTTGCCGCTGGCGCCTGGACGGTTGTCGACGACGATCGGCTGGCCGAGGCGCTCGCCGAGTTTCTGCCCGACCGTGCGCGCGAGAATATCCATGCCGGTGCCGGGCGTGAACGGCACGACGATCGTGACGGACCGGGTCGGATACGGCGCTGCTGCCGTCGCAGCGGTCTGGGCGTGCGCGCCGAGCGCGAGCGGGAGCAGCGCGCCGGCGAGCAACAAGCGCAGCGAGCGCGGAGTCATGCGATTCATGGACACCTCCAGTGCGATTCGGTCGTGTTCACCGCGAGCGCTGCGGCGGCGATTCGGTGGTGCCGGCCAGTGTCTGCCGATCATACCCCGCGATGCGCTTGTAACCCTCCGACATCGCGTGGAGCTCGTCCGCGCTGATCACGTCGTCGATGCGCGCAAACGGCTTGTCGCCGGTGCGCTCGTAGACCTCGCGCAGGATCGCGTCCGGCGGATTGATGCGGTTGGTGCGCACGACGGCCGCGGTCGCTTCCAGGCGTCGTGCCTCGTAGGCCTTGAGCGCGTCGGCCGGATCGCGGTGTGTGCACAGCGCATCGGCGAGCGCACGGGCATCGAGGATCGCCTGTCCCGCACCGTTTGATCCGCGCGGGACCATCGGATGCGCGGCGTCGCCCAGCAGCGTTACGCGCCCCTGACTCCACCACGGCAGCGGATCCTGGTCGATCATCGGAAATTCCAGGATCGTATCGGCGGCGCGGATCAGCGCAGGCACGTCGAGCCAGTCGAAGTGCCAGTCCTCGTACGATCCGATGAAGTCCTCGAGGGCGCCGCGGCGGTTCCAGTCGCGCTGATGGTGCTTCGGAGTCACGATTTCGGCTACCCAGTTGACGAGCTGGCGTCCGGCCGCATCGATGTCGCTGCGGATCGGGTAGATGACCATTTTTCCGGTGGCGAGCCAGCCGGCGCGTACCATGCTCGCGCCGCTGAGGAACGGAGGCCACACGCTGACACCGCGCCACATGTTGACGCCGGAATAAACCGGCTCGCCTTCGCCGGGATGCAGCTGTTTGCGTATCGCCGAGTGCAGGCCGTCGCAGGCGACGACAACGTCGGCGCGTTGCGGCGGAAGCGGCGCGCCGCTTACAGCATCGGCGAAATGAACCGTGACGCCCGACGTCGACTGCTCGAATCCGGTGCATTTCCAGCACGTACGGAGGCGGTCACCACCGAGGCGTCGCAGAAAGGCATCGAGCAGCACGCGCTGCAGATCGCCGCGGTGGATCGAGAATTGCGGGCCAATCGTAGCCAGCGTGCTGGCCCGAGGGCTCGCGGTAGATCAGCTGGCCGTAGCGGTTGAAAAACGCCGATTCGCGCGTCGTGACGGCAGCGGCTGCCAGCGCCCCCTCGAGCCCCAGCAACGCAAGCTCGCGCGTCGCGTGCGGCAGGATGTTGATACCGACGCCGATCGGCGCGAGCTCCGGCGCCACCTCGAACACCTGCGACGGGATGCCTGCCTTGTGCAGCGTGAGCGCAAGCGTCAGGCCACCGATGCCGCCGCCGACGATGATGATTTCCAAAGGCACTTCGACCGTGCGTCGCTGTGAGGGGGACCATCCTAGCACCGCGGTCGACCTTGTTCTAACCGGGCCGCGACCGCGTCCGGCAGGCAGAGCGCGGATACTTCACTTTTTGACGATGGGCAGAGGGGATTACACTCTGACCTCCGGAAGCAGCGCGTTGAGCGATGGATGGCTCTACCCGCCGCGCCCTGACGATTGCGTGAAGGAGAGCGCGATGGTGACTCGACGTATTTTCATGGGCGCGCTCTGCGCGCTTGCAACCTACTGCGGCGCGCTGTGCGCGGCGCCGAGCTATTTCGATGTACCGCGCGGCTCGGGTCCGCACGACGTGGCGGCCGCGCCGACACCCGGCGGCCCGGTGTATTTCACTGCGCAGGCGTCGGGGAAGCTCGGCATCCTCGATCCGAAGACCGGCAAGTCCGTGGAAATTCCGCTTGGCCCACGCTCTGCCCCGCACGGCGTAATCGTCGGTCCCGACGGCAACGCCTGGATCACCGATGGCGGGCAGAACGCGATCGTGCGCGTCGACGCCAAGACGCACGAGGTCAAGGTGTATCCGCTGCCGCAGGAGACCGGCTACACCAATCTGAACACGTTGACCTTCGACAAACAGGGCCGCGTGTGGTTTACCGGTCAGAGCGGCTACTACGGCCGACTCGATCCGGCGACGACCGAAATCAAGGTGTGGAACGCGCCGCGCGGCAGCGGTCCCTACGGCATCACCACGACGCCGAGCGGCGAGGTGTTCTACGCGTCGCTCGCTGGCAATCATATCGCTCAAATCAACACCCAGACCGGTGAGGCCACCGTCATCGAGCCGCCGACCAAAGGCCAGGGCGCGCGGCGCGTGTGGTCGGATTCGCACGGGCGCATCTGGGTGAGCTACTGGAACACCGGCCAGGTTGGCATGTACGACCCGGTCAGCAAGACCTGGCGCGAGTGGAAACTTCCCGGCAACGCCCACGTCTACTCGGTGTGGGTGGACGACAAGGACAAGGTGTGGCTCACCGACTGGAGCATCAACGCGATCGTGCGCTTCGATCCTGTCACCGAGAAGTTCGACAGCTTCCCTTCGAACAAGGATCGCGCCAATGTGCGGCAGATGCTCGGGCGCAACGGCGAAGCCTGGGGTGCGGAATCCGGCCTGGACCGACTGGTGATGATCCCGGCGCCATAGGGGCGTCGGGATGTTCCGTCACAATACGTAACAATAGTTTGCGAAAACTATTGGCTGACTACGGCTATCCTTCGCAGGTTTGAGCCGGAAGAGCGGAGCTGCTGTGTCGTTGGTCGAAATCGCCTTACGCCGCCCCTACACGTTCATCGTGATGGCGATGCTGATCGTGCTGGCGACGCCGTTCGCGCTGCTGAACATGGCGACCGACATCTTTCCGGAAATCAACATTCCGGTGATCAGCATCATCTGGAACTACAACGGCCTGCCGGCGCAGGAGATGGGGCAGCGGATCGCCGGCGCAGAACGAGCGCGGCCTGACCACGACGGTCAGCGACATCGAGCACATCGAATCGACCTCGCTCGCCGGCATCACGGTCATCAAGGTCTTCTTCCAGCCCGACGCCAACATCCAGACGGCGATCGCGCAGGTGGTCGCGGTCGAGCAGACGCAGGTGCGCCAGCTGCCGCCGGGCATCACGCCGCCGCTGATCATCAAGTATTCGGCATCGAGCATCCCGGTGGTGCAGCTCGGGCTGTCGAGCCCGACGCTGCCCGAGCAAACGCTGTTCGACGCCGCGATCAACCTGCTGCGGCCGCAGCTGATCACCATTCCCGGGCGTCGCGATCCCGTTCCCCTACGGCGGCAAGAACCGCATGATCTCGGTCGACCTCGACACGCAGGCGCTGCAGGCGCGCGGCCTGTCGCCCGCCGACGTGGTCAACGCGATCAACATGCAGAACCTGATCCTGCCCTCGGGCACCGCCAAGTTCGGCGACACCGAATACACGGTCAGGATGAACGGCTCGCCCGACGCCATCGGCGGGCTCAACGACCTGCCGGTGCGCACGGTCAACGGCACGACGACCTACCTGCGCGACGTGGCCTACGTGCGCGACGGCTTCTCGCCGCAGACCAACATCGTGCGCCAGGACGGCGCACGCGGCGTGCTGCTGTCGGTGCTGAAGAACGGCGGCGCGTCGACGCTCGACATCGTCGCCAACCTGCGCGCGCTGCTGCCGCGCGTCGCCGCGACCCTGCCCAGCGACGTCAAGATCACGCCGCTGTTCGACCAGTCGGTGTTCGTCAAGGCGGCGGTCAAGGGCGTCGTCGTCGAGGCGCTGATCGCCGCGCTGCTCACGGCGGCGATGGTGCTGCTGTTCCTCGGCAACTGGCGCAGCACGCTGATCATCGCGCTGACGATTCCGCTGTCGATCCTCACCTCGATCCTGGTCCTGCAGATGCTCGGCGAGACGCTCAACCTGATGACGCTCGGCGGGCTCGCGCTGTCGGTCGGCATCCTGGTCGACCAGGCGATCGTCACCATCGAGAACATCGAGCGCCATCTGCATATGGGCACGCCAGCTCAAGGAGGCGATCAGCGTCGGCGCCGGCGAGATCGGCGTGCCGGCGTTCGTGTCGACGCTGTGCATCTGCATCGTGTTCGTGCCGATGTTCTTCCTCTCCGGCGTCGCGCGCTTCCTGTTCGTGCCGCTGGCCGAGGCGGTGGTGTTCGCGATGATCGCGTCGTACATCCTGTCGCGCACGCTGGTGCCGACGCTGGTCATGCTGCTGATGGGCGGTACGCGCACGACGCAGCGACGCCAAGCCCGGCCCGTTGCAGCGCCTCTACCGCGAGCTTCGACCGCGCAGTTCGAGCGCGTGCGCCGCGCGTACACGCTGACGCTGTCGGCTTTGCTGACTCGGCGCAAGATGCTTCGCGTCGGTGTTCCTCGCGTTCTGCCTGCTGTCGTGCCTGCTTGTATCCGGTGCTCGGCCGCGACTTCTTTCCCGAGCGTGGACGCCGGCCAGATCCGCCTGCACATGCGCGCGCCGACCGGCACGCGCATCGAGGAGACGGCGCGCCTGGCCGACGAGGTCGAGGCGGCCATCCGCGAGATCGTTCCGCCCGACCAGCTCGACACCATCCTCGACAACCTCGGCGTGCCCAACAGCGGCATCAACCTCTCGTACAGCAACGCCGGGACCATCGGCACGCTCGACGGCGAGATCCTGCTGTCGCTGCGCGAAGGCCATCGCCCGACCGAGGAATTCGTGATCGCAGCTGCGCGCGCGAGCTGCCGAAGCGCTTTCCCGGCGTCGAGTTCTTCTTCCAGCCGGCCGACATCGTCACGCAGATCCTGAACTTCGGCCTGCCGGCGGCGATCGACGTGCAGTTCACCGGCGCGAACCTCGCCGAGCAACGCGGCGCTCGCCGCCGAGACTGGTGAAGTCGATCCGCAGATCCCCGGCGCGGTCGATGCGCACGTGCACCAGCGCCTGGACGGCCCGACGCTGGACCTGCAGATGGACCGCACGCGGCTGCAGCAGGTCGGCCTGACCGCGTTCAACGTCGGCCAGAACGTGCTCGTCTCGCTGTCGGGCAGCTCGCAGACGGCGCCGGCGTTCTGGCTCAATCCGCAGAACGGCGTGGTCTACAACGATCGCGGTGCAGACGCCGCAGTACGCGTCGATTCGCTCGACTCGCTGCTCAACATGCCGGTCGCAGCGGCACCGGCGGCGGCGGCGGCCGCGGCAGCGGCAGCACGCAGCTGCTCGGCAACCTGGTCGAGGTGAAGCCCGCGCGGCAGCTCGCCGTCGCGTCGCGCTACAACATCCTGCCCGCCGTCGACGTCTACGTCAGCGTGCAGGGCACCGACCTGGCCAGCGTCGCCGCGCAAGGTGCAGGCGCTCGTCGACGAGATGCGGCCGAAGCTGCCGCGCGGCAGCCAGGTCGTGATGCGCGGCCAGGTGCAGACGATGCAGTCGTCGTTCATCGGCCTCGGGCGTCGGACTGGCGATGGCGATCGTGCTGGTCTACCTGCTGATCGTCGTCAACTTCCAGTCGTGGATCGACGCCGTGATCATCATCGCCGCGCTGCCCGCGGCGCTGGCCGGCATCGCCTGGATGCTGTTCATCACCGGCACGACGCTGAGCGTGCCGGCGCTGACCGGCGCGATCATGACCATGGGCGTGGCCACCGCCAACAGCATCCTGCTGGTCTCGTTCGCGCGCCAGCGCCAGCGAAGAAGGCGCTGCCGCCGCTGCCGGCCGCGCTCGACGCCGGCGCGACGCGCATCCGGCCGGTGCTGATGACGGCGCTGGCCATGATCATCGGCATGATCCCGATGGCACTGGGCGTCGGCGAAGGCGCCGAGCAGAACGCGCCGCTCGGCCGCGCGGTCATCGGCGGCCTGCTGTTCGCCACCGTCTCGACGCTGTTCTTCGTGCCGGTCGTCTTCGCCGGCGTGCACCAGCGCCTCGCGCAGGCGCAGGGCCAGGCGCGACGCTGCGCCGATCAGCCGTCATCGCATCGCCGCAGGAGAGTTGAAGCAATGACCGATCAAGTGCACGCCTCGCCGGTCACCGATCCGCGCCGCGTCGCCTGATGACCGCGGAACAGCGCGAAGCGCGAACCAGGTCCTGCGCCGCAGCCCGGATTCGTCGTCGTGGTCGTGCTGGTCGCTGCTGGCGCTCGGCGCGGGCCGCACGGTTCTGACCCGCATGTCGAACGCGCGCGCGCTCGAAGCCGGCACCGCGGAGCGCGCCAAGCAGTACGTCAAGGTCGCGCACGCCCACGTCCGGCGGCCGCCGGCCAGACGCTGTCGCTGCCCGGCACGCTGCAGGGCTTCGTGCAGGCGCCGATCTCCGCGCGCGTCGAGCGGCTACCTGCGGCGCTGGACCAAGGACATCGGCAGCCACGGTCGACAAGGGCGAGCTGCTCGCCGAGATCGAGTCGCCGGAGATCGACCAGCAGCTCTCGCAGGCCGATCGCCGCGCGCCAGCAGGCGGCGTCGAGCCTGGACCTGGCGAAGAGCACCGTCGAGCGCTGGGAAGGCCTGCGCAAGAAGGACGCGGTGTCGCAGCAGGAGCTCGACGAGCGGCGCAGCGCCGTACGCGCAGGCGCGCGCCAATCTCGCCGCGGCCGACGCCAACGTGCGAGCGGCTGCGCCAGCTCGAAGGCTTCAAGCGCGTCGTCGCGCCGTTCGCCGGCGTCATCACGCGGCGCAACGTCGACGTCGGCGACCTGATCGACGCCGGCAGCAGCGCCGGACGCGCTTGTTCCTGCTGTCGCAGACCGATCCGCTGCGCGTCTACGTCAACGTGCCGCAGGCCTACGCGCAGCTCGATCAAGCCGGGCAAGACGGTGGTCGTCACGCAGGCCGAGCTGCGCGGCGCAGAACTTCAACGGCGCAGGTCGCGCGCACGGCGGCGTCGATCGACGCGACGACGCGCACGATGCAGGTCGAGGTCACGCTGCCCAATCGCGACGGCACGCTGCTGCCGGGCGCTTACGTGCAGGTGACGCTGCCGCTGCGGGCAACGCAGTCGCTTGGTCGTTCCCGACCAACGCGCTGCTGTTTCGCGGCGAAGGCATGCGCGTCGCGGTCGTCGATCGCCGCGGGCCGGGTCAGCCTGCGCCCGATCGGCATCGGGCGCAACTTCGGCGAGAGCGTCGAAGTGCTCGACGGCGTCGTCGAGCACCGATCGCGCTGGTGCTCAATCCGTCGGATTCGCTGGCCGAGGGCGACCAGGTCGCCGTCGCTGCCGCGCCGGCCAAGGACGCGCCGTGAGCAGCAAGACGCGCGGTCGCGCGCTGGCGCGCCGTGCTGGCGCGCGCTGCTGGCCGGCTGCGCCGCCGGTCCGGACTACCGGAAGCCAGCGCTGCGACATGCCCGTGGCGTGGAAGGTCGAAGCGCCGTGGCGCGAAGGCGCGCCCGAACGACGTCGCGGCCAAGGGTCCGTGGTGGCAGCGCTTCGGCGACGCGCAGCTCGACGCGCTGCGAGCGACAGGCGCTCGCCAACAGCCCGACGCTCGTCGCGGCAGATGCGCGGCTCGCGCAGGCGCGCGCTGTCGTCGCGGCCGACGCATCGGCAGCCTTTATCCGCAGCTCGGCCTCGCCGGCGCGCGCCGCGCGCCAGAAGATCTCCGCCAACCGACCGCTGACCAACTACAGCTCGCCCAACTTCTCGACGGTGCAGAACGACTTCATCGCGGCGTTCACCGTCAACTACGAGGTCGATCTCTCGGGCCGCGTCCGGCGCACGATCGAAGGCGCGCGTGCGTCGGCCGAGCAATCCGCGGCCGACCTCGAGAACACGCGCCTGCTGCTCAGCGACCGATCTCGCGACGGCGTACTTCAACCTGCGCGAAATCGACATCGAGCTCGACGTGCTGGCGCGCTCGATCGACCTGCAGCAGCGCGTCGCTCGACCTGGTCACGGCGCGCCACGACCTCGGCGCGGCGTCCGGCCTCGACGTCGCGCAGCAGCAGGCGCTGCTCGACAGCACGCTGACCCAGGTCGACGTGCTGCGCAAGCAGCGCTGCCAGTTCGAGCACGCGATCGCGACGCTGACCGGCACGCCGGCCCCGCTGTTCAGCGCTCGCAGCCGAAGTCAGGCGAGCTCGTCGCCGCCGTCGGTGCCGCTCGGCGTGCCCTCCGACGTGCTGCGAGCGCCGTCCGGACGTCGCGTCGGCCGAGCGCGCGATGGCTGCCGCCAACGCGCAGATCGGCGTCGCCACCGCCGCCTTCTATCCGAGCATCACGCTGGCGCCGCTGTACGGCGTGGAAAGCGTCGCGCTGTCCACCCTGTTCAATGCGCCGAGCCTCCTCTGGTCGCTGGGCGTATCGGTGGTGCAGCCGCTGTTCGACGGCGGGCGCCTGCGCGCCAACGTCGATTTCGCGCGCGGTGGCTACGACGTCACCGTCGCCAACTACCGGCGAGTGGTGCTGACCGCAATGCAGGAAGTCGAAGACGGCATCACCGGCCTCGCCGCGCTGGAGCGCGCGACCGCGCAGGCGCAGGATCGCGATCGGAGAGCGCCCGCCGCGTGCTCGAGCTTGCGAGCATCCGCTACGAAGGCGGTGTCGCGATCTACCTCGACGTCATCACCGCCCAGCAGGCGCTGCTGAACAGCGAACGGCTGGCCGCGCAATTGCAGGGCCAGCAGCTGGTGACCTCGGTCTTCCTGATCAAGGCGCTGGGCGGCGACTGGCAAGGCAGCGACAGGCTCGCGGGGAAGTAAGAACCATGGATCTTGGAATCGCAGGCAGGAAGGCGCTGGTATGCGCCGCGAGCAAGGGCTTGGGCCGTGGTTGTGCCGAAGCGCTCGCGCGCGAAGGTGTGGAGGTGACGATCGTCGCGCGCACCGAGATCTCGCTACGGCTTGCTGCCGCCGAGATCGGAGCGATGGCGGGGCGGCCTGTAAACGCGATCGCCTGTGATATCACGACGCCCGCCGGGCGCGCTGCCGCGCTCGCCGCGTGCCCGAATCCCGATATCCTGGTCAACAACGCGGGAGGCCCACCGCCGGGCGATTTTCGCGACTGGGATCGCGATACGTGGTTGCGTGCGATCGACGCCAATATGCTCACGCCGATCGAGCTGATCAAGGCGACTGTCGACGGCATGATCGCGCGCAAGTTCGGCCGCATCGTCAACATCACCTCGTCGTCGGTGAAGGCGCCGATCGACATTCTCGGGCTGTCGAACGGCGCGCGCAGCGGGCTCACCGGCTTCATCGCCGGCGTTGCGCGCAAGGTCGCGCGCCACAACGTCACCATCAACAACCTGCTGCCCGGCTACTTTGATACCGACCGGCTGCGGGCAACGTTCGAGGCGCGCGTCAGGGCGACGGGAAAACCGCTCTCCGAAGTCCGCCAGACGCAGATGGATGCCAATCCGACAGGGCGCTTTGGGAATACGGTTGAGTTCGGCGCGGTATGTGCATTCATGTGCAGCGTGCACGCCGCTTATCTGGTCGGGCAGAACATCCTGCTCGACGGCGGCGGTTACCCGGGCACGTTCTGAACGCTTCTTTCGGATTCCTGAAAGGCACCTGTGATCGACCTCTACTACTGGACCACGCCGAACGGCCACAAGATCACCATGTTCCTCGAGGAATCGGGGCTGGCGTACACGATCCACGCGGTCAACATCAACAAGGGCGAGCAGTTCCAGCCCGACTTTTTGAGGATTTCGCCGAACAACCGCATCCCGGCGATCGTCGACCAAGCGCCTATCGATGGCGGCGCGCCGATAGGCATGTTCGAGTCCGGCGCGATCCTGCTCTACCTCGCCGACAAGATCGCACGCTTCATTCCCGGGGACTTCCGCACGCGGCTGGACTGCGTGCAATGGCTGTTCTGGCAGATGGGCAATCTCGGACCGATGGCCGGGCAGAACCATCACTTCGGTCTCTACGCTCCCGAAAAGCTGCCTTACGCGATCGATCGCTACGTCAACGAGACGGGGCGACTCTACGCCGTACTCAACAAGCGGCTCGCCGATCGCGAGTTCATTGCCGGCGACTATACGATCGCCGACATGGCCAGCTATCCGTGGGTGCAGCCGGAGCGGCAGCGCCAGAATCTCGACGACTTCCCGAATCTCAAGCGCTGGAAGGAAGCGATACGCGCGCGGCCGGCAACGGTGCGCGCATACGCCAAAGCCAAACAGATCAATCCGAACTTCGGCGTGACCACGCACACTGCGGCGGAAAACAAGATCCTGTTCGGCCAGACCAAGGACGTGGTGCGCTGAACCGGCGGCGGACCATTACGCCTTGATCCAACCCGCCCGATGCCGCTCGTAGAGGGCCTGTCAGCCCGGGAAACGAGGCGTCGTTCCCGCATCGGTGAGTTCGTGCGCGGTATCGGTGTGCGGCAGGTTCGCATTGCCTGCGGGCTGGTCATGTTCTGCTACCTCGTGTCGCACTTCACGAACCACGCCCTGGGCAACATCTCATACGCCGCGATGAAGGAGGGCCTCAAGGTACACATGGCGATCTGGCGCTTCGCCCCCGTGGCTGTCATTCTCTATAGTGCCGCGGTGGTGCACGCGTCGCTGGGGTTGTGGGCGCTCTACCAGCGGCGGCACTTCCACTGGAAAGCCCCCGAGATCGTGCAGCTGGCGCTCGGACTGAGCATTCCGGTACTGATGCTTCAGCACCTCGTCGGTCTGCGTCTTCCGCCACTCCTGTGGGACAAGCAAAGGTACTACGCGCACGCGCTCAGTTTCTATTGGGTGACCAATCCCGATCACCTCGCTTACACGCTGGGCGGCCTGGTTGTGGCGTGGACGCATGCGTGTATCGGCCTGTTCTTCTGGCTGCGCATGCGTCGGTTTTTCATGCGCATGGCGCCGTTCCTGCTGGCGGGCGCAGTTCTGCTGCCGACGCTGGCGCTGCTCGGGGTCTACCAGGGCGGCCGCAACTTTGTCGAGCTGCAGAAATCGCCGGAATGGCGCAGGCAGGAGATCACCCAGCCGAACTCGACCTCGCAACGCGTGCTCATCGACGACCTCAAGGCTTACACCACGATGAGCTACCTCGGCCTCGTCCTGCTCGTCTTCGCCGCGCGCGGGGTACGCGACTGGCGCGAGAAGCGCCACGGCCTGATTCGCATTTCCTATCCCGACGAAAGGCGCGCGGTGGTGCCTCTGGGTTACAGTGTTCTAGAGGCGAGCCTGCGCTACGGGATTCCGCACGCAAGCGTATGCGGTGGTCGCGCGCGCTGCTCCACGTGTCGAATCCGCGTTCTCGGCGACTGCGGCACGTTGCCGCCTCCCTCGCGGCGGGAAATGGTGGTGCTGAATCGCGTCGGTGCCGGTGGCAATCCGGCGGTGCGGCTCGCCTGCCAGTTGCGGCCGCTCGCCGATATCACAGTGGTCCCGCTGCTTCCTCCCGAAACCAGCGCCGCCTCGTTGCGCGATGCGAAGGCGCACAAGGGAGGCAGGGAAAAATACGTGGTCGCGATGTTCGTCGACATGCGCGGATCATCCAAACTCGCCGAGTCGCGGCTGCCCTTCGATACCGTATTCATCGTGAACCGGTTCCTGACTACGGTTTCGGAAGCCGTGATCGAAGCCGGAGGCGCCCCCAACCAATTCGTCGGTGACGGAATGCTCGCATTGTTCGGACTCGGCACCGAACGTGAGGTCGCGTGTCGCCAGGCGCTGCACGCGGTCGCCCTCATCGGCGTTGGCGTGGACCGCTTGAACGCGCTGTTGCAAGCCGATCTGCCGCAGCCGATCAGGTTCGGGATCGGCGCCCATGGCGGCAAGGTCGTCGTGGGCGACATCGGCTATCGCGACCACTTTGTCTATACCGCGCTCGGAGATGCCGTGAACGTGTCGGCCCGCCTGCAAGACCTGACCAAGGATCTGCAATGCGAGGTCGTCGTGTCGGATGAGATTCGCAAGTCCGGCGGCATCGCGGCGGACGCCCTGCGATCAACGCTGGTCTCGCTGCGCGGCCGCGATGCCCAGATGAGCGTGTGCGCGATCGCGCGGGCGAGGGAGTTTTCTCCGGCCGCGTAATCAGTTGCCGCCCAGAGCTCCCCAGCCGTCCTTCGGTATGCGCGCGATCACGACAAAGCCTTTCGCGCCCAGCGGCCGGATCACCGCGGCTTCACCTTCGGCGAGATAGGGCGGGCCGACCACGGCGGTGAACGGATTGCCGTGGCTGACGATCACCAGATCGGTCCCGGCGCGCGGCGGCGTCGAGAGCAGCTTGCGCAATTCCGCATAACGGTCTGCCGTCTCGGGTCGCGCCGGGCCGCCGCGCACGGCGGCGGTCGGATTGGCCTCGCCAAAGATGATGCGCGCGGTTTCCATCGTGCGGCAGAACGGACTCGCCAGTACATCGCCAACGGGAATGCCCAGCCGGTGAATCGCGTCGCCGATCCGGCGCGCATCGTCGCGGCCCGCGTCGGTGAGGTTGCGCTGCCTCGCGCAATCCTCGTAGCCGGTCATCTGCTCGTCATTCTGGCCGAAGTCGGTCGCCGCGTGCCGGAAATACAGGATCAAACCCCCCTGGCGCAACGCGTTGTGCAGCGCTGGCCCGGAAAGCGTTTGCGCGGCCGGATCCGCAGCCAACGCGTGGCCCGCCAGTAGCAGCACCAGTATCGCGAGCAGCGCGCGGACGCACAGCGATTCCCCACGAAGCGCTTCGCGAATCATGAGAGTTGGACCAGCAGTGGCGGCGGCGGTTTCGCGCGACGTCAACAGTTTCGCGCTTTGTCGTCTCGGGCACGAATCGCAGTACGGGACCGCTACGCCCGAGGCCAAAGTTCTTGCATTGAAATTGGCGGACTTGGTTCCCGGCCTCCGCCGGGATGACATCGCCGCTGACCGAAGCAACTCGCCCTATGAGAGGATCTCGACGCGGATCGTCGTTGAGCCGTTGGCTACGCACGGGTCCTCGTCGAAGGCGGTGTCGCCATCCGCGACCGGCGTACCTGCTGCGCGCACGGCTGCGAAGTCCTGGAGCTCACGATCCAGCAGATGTGTCGTGACCACCTTGCCCATCGCGTTGAAAATGCTCTCGATGCGGCCCGGATACTTCTTGTCCCAGTCACGGAGCATCTCGCCCACCTGCCGGCGCTGCAGGTTCTCCTGCGAGCCGCACAGGTTGCAGGGAATGATCGGGAACGACATCGCGGCGGCGTAGCGCGCGAGGTCGCGCTCGCGCACGTAGGCGAGCGGCCGGATCACGACATGTCGGCCGTCGTCGGAGACGAGCTTCGGCGGCATGGTCTTGAGCTTGCCGCCGAAGAACAGGTTGAGGAAGAACGTCGTCAGGATATCGTCACGATGATGCCCCAACGCGATCTTGGTCGCACCGAGTTCGCTGGCGACGCGATAGAGCACGCCGCGGCGCAGTCGCGAGCACAGCGAGCACAGCGTGCCGCCTTCGGGGATCACGCGCTTGACGACACTGTAAGTATCCTGCTCCGCGATGTGGAAGGCGACTCCGCGCGCGGAAAGATAGCTCGGGAGCACGTCGGCGGGAAAATCCGGCTGTTTCTGATCGAGGTTGACGGCGACGATCTCGAACGGAACCGGCGAGCGGTCGTGCAACGAGAGCAGGATGTCGAGCAGACCGTAGCTGTCCTTGCCTCCGGACACGCACACCATGACGCGGTCGCCGGCGTCGATCATCGAGAAATCGGCGATCGCCTGCCCGACCTGCCGACGCAGGCGCTTGCGCAGCTTGTTGGCCTCGAAGGCGTGCTTGTGCGCCTCGCGGGAGGTCGGCGCCGCGCGCGAGCGCGGCTCGGGGCTGACCGTGACCACGTCCATACGTTGCCGTAGCTACGCCGTGGAAGGCGCCTTTTTCGCTGCCATTCCCAGCGCGATGCGGGCGATGCCGCAGGTGATGATCTGAAAGCCGACGAGATAGCCGATCAAGATCAACGAGCCCAGCGGCCAGCCGACGGCGACCAAGATCGCGAAGAGAATCGACACGATGCCATTGGCGAGCAGCCATCCCCATCCGGCGTTGGGCTTCATGCGGAACGCGAGCATGATCTCGACCACACCCGAGGCGAACATGAACGCGCCAACGACGATGGCTAGCGAGGCTGCGGCGGCGATGGGATTGGAGACGAGCAGGAATCCCAGCAGCAGGTAGAGCACACCCATCGCAATACGCCAGCCAAAGTTGGGCTCGCTGCGCGTGCGGATGGCGACGACGATGGCGATGACGCCGGCTATCAGCGCAAACCAGCCGACGTAAATAGCTGCAAGGATTGCCGTCATCCCGGGGTGGATCAACGCGATGACGCCGGCCACGACGAGCAGTATCCCCAGTGCCAGCGACCAGCCGGGCGACAAGGGCGTGGGAGATGAAGGCGGTTGCGCAGTGGTTGTCATGTCGGGCCCCTGAAAAAAGCCGGCGCTGTGCACCACAGCACCGTGCTCGCCGATGTTAGCACGCGTTGGCTGCTACGGCTTTGGTCCTACAATACCGGCTGCCGGCGGGAGGCCGGCGAGTGCGAAGACGAGGGGAGACAATGCAGACGCTTCTGGTGGCGAATCCCAAAGGTGGCAGCGGCAAGACCACGCTATCGACGAATATCGCGGGCTGGCTCGCTGGTCGCAAGCAGCGCGTCGTTCTCGCCGACCTCGACCCGCTGCGTTCATCCACCGAATGGCTGGCGCGTCGTCCGGCGCTGTTTCCCGCGATTGCGGGGTGGACCCCGAGCGCGGGCAGGGACGATATCAAGGATCGCAATCCGCACTGGCTGGTCATCGACTCGCCGGCCGCGCTGCACGGCGAGACGCTGCGCGACGCCATGCGCCGCGCCGACCTGCTGCTGGTCCCGGTGTCGCCGAGCACCTTCGACATGGCTGCAACGCGACACTTTCTCGACCAGATCGGCGAATACAAGGCGGTCAAGCAGGGCGACATCGCCATCGGCCTGGTCGCGATGCGCGTTGACAGCCGCACGCACAGCGCAGCAGAGCTCGAGGCCTTTCTCGGCGCGTTCGAGTTTCCATTGGTTGCGCAACTGCGCCAGACGCAGGTCTACGTGCATTGCGCGCGCGATGGCCTGTCGGTGTTCGATCTCCCACGCTCGCGCGCCGAGCAGGACTGGGAGCAGTGGCGGCCGCTGACGCGCTGGATCGCCAAGCACAGCGCGGTCAAGAACGCCTGAGCGCTTGCGGTGCATACGCGCACGACTTGTCCGTATACTTCGACGAACCACAGCATGCCGCAGCCATGCGGCTAGGAGACGATCGTGACGTCAATGGTGAGGGCGTTTTTGGCCGTGTCGCTGGCATTCGCCGCCTGCACCGGCGTGGCGCCGGCGTTCGCGCAGACATTCGACAAGCCGGTGCGCATCCTCGTCGGTTTTACGGCCGGCGGCACAGCCGACCTCATCGCGCGCGTCGTCGCCGACAAGCTCAAGGACAGCCTCGGCGTGCCCGTGATCGTCGAAAACAGACCCGGAGCGATCGGGCGCATCGCGGCCGAGGTGGTCAAGACTGCCGCGCCCGATGGAACGACCATCATGGCGATGCCCATCGGGCCGATGGCCGTCGTGCCGCATAGCACCAAGAACCTCAACTATGATCCGCTCAAGGACTACACGCCGATTGCCGTCGGCGCGACCTTTCAATTCGCCATCGCGGCCGGCCCGGCGTCGGGGGCGAAGAACTGGAAGGAATTCGCGGCGTGGGTGAAAGCCAATCCCGACAAGGCTGCGTTCGCGACCTCCGGTGCAGGCAGCCTGCCGCACTTTTTCGGGTTACTGCTCTCCACCGAGCTGGGCGTGCCGATGCTGCACGTCGCCTACAAGGGCTCGGCGGCGTACGTCGGCGACCTGGTCGGCGGCCAGGTGCCCGCGGCGATCGACGCCTTGGCGGACCTCACCGAGCTGCACCGCGCGGGCAAGATCCGCATTCTGGCGACATCGGGCGCGGTGCGCTCGACAGCGCTGCCCGATGTTCCGACGTTCAAGGAGCTCGGCCTGGCCGGCGTCGAGGCGACCGGGTGGTTCGGATTCTTCGGTCCCGCCAACATGCCCAGACCGATCGTCGAAGCGCTCAACCGCGCCATCACCAAGGCGCTGCAGTCACCGGACGTTGTCGAGAAATTGTCCAACATCGGCATGGACCCGGCGACGAGCACGGCCGACGAGTTCGCAAAACGGGTTGGGCTCGATTACGCGAAATGGGGCGCGGTGGTCAAAGCCTCCGGATTCACATCGGACTAGCCCTCGCCATCGCGTGCATCGCGAATCAACGGCGCCGCGTCCTCGCGCTGTGCCGTTCTTGGAACGCGAGGAGCAGGCCGCTGGCGACGATGACGCTCATGCCTGCTGCCGACCACGCATCCGGCAGGTGGCCGAAGATCAGGAATCCGTAGAGCGTGGCCCAGATCATCTGCAGGTACGAAAACGGCGTGAGCAACGACGGCTGTGCGTGTTGGAAGGCACTGACGATCAGCCAGTGGCCGACGCCGGCGAAGAGCCCCAGCGCCAGGAACCAGGCATCTTTGGCCGATGGCGCGCCGAGTTGTATCCCCCACGGCAGCGCCAGCGAAAGACCGACCGTGCCCACCAGCGCACTGTAGAAAAGCGTCGTATGCACGCGCTCCTCAGCGAGCTTTCTCGTGAGCAGAAAAAACAGCGCATTGCACAGCGCAGCGATGACCAGCAGTAACGCCGCCGGATGAAATACCGACGAGCCCGGTCGCACCAGGATCAGTATCCCGCAGAAGCCCATGATGGTTGCGACCCAGCGCCCCACGCTCGGCCGCTCGCCGAGCAGCGGTCCCGATAGGACGACCACAAAAATCGGCGCGAGGAAGGTGATCGCCGAACCTTCGGCCAGCGGCAGATAGCGCAGCGCTCCGAAAAAGCATGCTGTCGCCGTCAGCAAAAAGGCGGAACGCAGGAGCTGAAGGCCGAGGCGCCCGGTGCGCCAGAATCCGCTGCCGGCCTTACGCCAGGCGAAAGGCGTGACGAACAGCATCTGCCCGGCGTAACGCGCCCACACGACGAGGAACAACGAATGGTCGCTGACCAGGTACTTGGCGGTCGCGTCCAGTGACGAAAGGCACCATCCCGCGACAAGGAACAACGGCAGCGCGCGGGCCAGCGGATGCACCGCGCGTGCCGGCGGGGGCGGCTCAGGCGGATTGGCGATTGCGGCTCACCCCACCGTCAGCCGCGAGGTATGCGCAAGCCGGAACCGTGCCAGCGCCCGACTGCGCCAGGCGGGGAGGTTCGTCCGAATTGCTGCGGCTCATGCCGCCAGCAATTCGCGCAATACAAACGGCAGGATTCCGCCGTTGAGGTAATAGTCGACTTCGATAGGCGTGTCGATGCGCAGCAGCAGCGGCACCGTCTGCGTCGAGCCGTCGGCGCGGCGAATCGTCAGCGTCACGTCCATCTGCGGCTTGATACCGCCTTCCAGGCCGCCGATGTCGAACTGCTCGTCGCCCTTAATGTTGAGCGAGGCGACGCTGTCGCTGCCCTTGAACTGGCAGGGCAGGACGCCCATGCCGACGAGATTGGAACGGTGGATGCGCTCGAAGCTCCTCGCGACCACTGCCTTGACGCCCAGCAACTGCGTGCCCTTCGCCGCCCAGTCGCGCGAGCTGCCGGTGCCGTATTCCTCGCCGGCGAACACGACCGTAGGCGTGCCGCGCGCGATGTACGTCATCGCGGCGTCGTAGATCGGAACCTGCACATTGTCGGGCAGCAGCGTGGTCACGCCGCCTTCGATGCGCGATCCGTCGGCCCTGGGCGGCAGCATGAGGTTCTTGATGCGCACGTTGGCGAACGTGCCGCGCATCATCACTTCGTGGTTGCCGCGACGGCTGCCATAGCTGTTGAAATCGGGAACGCCGACGTCGTGCTCGAGCAGGTAGATGCCCGCCGGCGAGGTGGGCTTGATCGATCCCGCCGGGCTGATGTGATCGGTGGTGACCGAGTCGCCGAAAATGCCCAGCGCGCGCGCGTTGCGGATTACCGGCAACTTGCCCGGGTGCATGTCGAAATCCTTGAAGAACGGCGGCTCGGCGATATACGTTGACTTGTCCCAGTTGTAGACCTGTCCCGTGGACGTCGGGATCGAGTTCCACAGCGGGTTGTCCTTCGTGAAATCGCTGTACAGGCGGCGGTACGTCGCCGGATCGGTCGCGTATTGCATGACCGCACTGACTTCCTCGGTCGTCGGCCAGATATCGCGCAGGAAGACCCGCTCGCCGTTGCTGCCGGTCCCCAGCGGCTCGGTCGTCATGTCAATGTTGGCACGACCGGCGATCGCGAACGCGACGACCAGCGGTGGAGACGCGAGGAAATTCGCCTTGATGTTCGGGTGGATGCGCGCCTCGAAGTTGCGATTGCCCGAGAGCACCGCGGCACAGACCAGGTCGTTCTTGGTGATCGTCTCTTCGATGGATGGGTTGAGCGGCCCGGCATTGCCGATGCATGTGGTGCAACCGTAGCCGGCGAGATAGAAATTGAGCTTCTCCAGCTCGGGCAGGAGTCCCGACTTCGTGAGATAGTCGGTGACCACGCGCGAACCTGGCGCCAGCGAGGTCTTGACGTGACGCTGGACCTTGAGGCCCCGAGCGGCCGCTTTCTTGGCCAGCAGCCCGGCCGCGAGCAGCACGCCCGGGTTGGACGTGTTGGTGCACGACGTGATCGCGGCGATCAGGACGTCGCCGTTGCCGATCTCGATGGGTTTGCCGCCGGACACGCGTACGCGGTCCTGCGTCGGCCGGTTGTCCACCATCTCGACCACGTCGCGCGGATGGCCGTTGTCGGGCAGTTGCAGCGCGCCGTTGTCGGCCAGCGACTTGTCCGTGCTCATGGCGCCCGTCGGATAGCGCGCCGCCAGCTTTGCCGCAGGCTGCGCGAAGCCGTTCTCGGCGACGGGCTTGGAAAATAGCGTGTTGAACGATTCCTTCATTTTTGGCAACTCGATCCTGTCCTGCGGCCGCTTGGGACCCGCGAGGCTCGGCACGATGCTCGCGAGGTCGAGTTCCAGGGTCTGTGAATAATCGATGGCGCCGGGGCCGGGCGTGCCGAACAATCCCTGCGCGCGGAAGTACGCCTCGAACGCGTCGATCTCTGCCGCGGTACGCCCGGTCTTGACCAGGTAGTCGACCGTCTTGTCGTCAACGGCGAAAAATCCCATGGTCGCTCCATACTCGGGCGCCATATTGCCGATGGTCGCGCGATCGGGCACCGACAGCGACGCGGCACCCGCGCCGAAGAACTCGACGAACTTGCCGACAACCTTGGCCTTGCGCAGCATCTCGGTGACGCTCAGCACCAGGTCGGTCGCGGTCACGCCCTCGTTGAGTCGGCCCTTGAGATGAACGCCGACGACATCCGGTGTCAGGAAGTACACGGGCTGGCCCAGCATCGCCGGCCTCCGCCTCGATGCCGCCCACACCCCAGCCGACGACGCCGATGCCGTTGATCATGGTCGTGTGCGAGTCGGTGCCGACCAGCGAGTCGGGATAGTAGACGCCGTCGCGCTCGTGCACGCCGCGCGCGAGGTATTCGAGGTTGACCTGGTGCACGATGCCGATGCCCGGTGGCACGACCTTGAACGTGTCGAAGGCCTGCATGCCCCACTTCATGAACTTGTAGCGCTCTGCGTTGCGCTGGAACTCGATCTTCATGTTGAGATCGAGCGCGTCGCGCGTACCGTAGTGGTCGACCTGCACCGAGTGGTCGACGACCAGGTCCACAGGCACCAGCGGCTCGATGAGCTTGGGGTTCTTGCCCATGCGCGCGGCAACGCCGCGCATCGCCGCGAGGTCGCAGAGCAGCGGGACGCCGGTGAAATCCTGCAGCACGACGCGCGCGACGACGAACGGAATCTCGTCGGTCCGCGTCGCATTGGGCTTCCAGGCGGCGAGTTGGCGGATGTGCTCCTCCGTGACCTTCTTGCCGTCGCAGTTGCGCAGAACGCTCTCGAGCACGATGCGGAGTCGATACCGGTAGCCGGGAAATCTTGCCCAGCCCTGCGCGCTCCAGCGCCGCCAGCGCGTAGTAGTGGCCGGTCGCGCCCGCCGCGGTCGTGAGTTTCTGGCGGGATTCGAACAGATTGTGCGTCATGGCGAAGCCTTTCGTGGCGAAGCGGTGAGGCGCAGACAGCCTGGGATGGGCGCCGCGCGAACGCGGCCGGCGGCTACTTCTTTTGCATCATCTGTTTGATGTTGATGGTTTGCCCGTTCTCCAGCGTGACGTCGCCCGGCTGCTGGCCGGCTCTGCACGGACCGACCCATTTGGCATCGATAGATGTCCTGCTCTCCCTCATGTTCATCATCGGCGGGTCGTAGGTCGCGGTGCCATCCATGTGATACGAAGTGTTGCCGTTGAAGGTCATGACCGAACTGGTTTTCATCGTCGTCGGGCCGAGCTGGCAGGTTGCGCTCATGATCATCTTGTTGCCGGCGAAGCTGCGCTCATTCTGCGAGCACATCTCCTTGGTCGCGCCCATGCCGAACTCGCGCATCTGCGCCTGCACCGACTCGTCCAGGCACATCGTGGTGACGCTCCGGCGGTCGGGCGGCGTGGTGGGGCTGGCCCGGGTGACTTCCCACAACCCGGACCTGAGCACCGGCGGCTCCGCCCCCAGCGCTGCCGCACACAGGGCGAAGCTCGAGGTTAATGTGAGAGCGAGAAGGACGAGGCATCGAAGCATGGTGTCTCCTGAGGGAATCGCGAGTGATCCGGCGTGGCCTCAGATAACGAACAGGTCCACGAATTCGTGCACAGGAGTCGTCTGCAGTTTGCTATCGTCGAGCGTCAACTCCAGAATCGCGCGCTGTTGCCTGGTTGGATATCGGCGCGCGAGGTTGGTCTTGAATTTTTCCACCAGGACCGGAATGCCCTCCTTGCGGCGGCGGCGATGGCCGATCGGGTATTCGACGACCACTTCCTTGAGCTTGCTGCCGTCGGAAAACTCGACGGTGATGGCATTGGCGATCGAGCGCTTGTCCGGATCGAGATAGTCCTGCGAGAACTTGCGGTCCTCGACGCATACCGTCTTCGCGCGCAGGCGGTCGATCCGGGGGTCTCCGGCGACCGCGTCCTCGTAGTCGGCGGCCGTCAGGCGGCCATAGAGCAGCGGCACCGCGACCATGTACTGGATGCAGTGATCGCGGTCCGCGGGATTATTGAGCGGTCCCTGCTTGTCGATGATGCGTATCGCCGATTCGTGCGTGCGAATCGTGATCCGCTTGATGTCATCGATGCGATCCTTGACTTTCGGGTGCAGCGCCATTGCGCATTCGACAGCGGTCTGCGCGTGGAATTCCGCGGGAAAGCTGATCTTGAACAGCACGTTCTCCATCACGTAACTGCCGTACGGACGCTGGAACTTGAACGCGTTACCTTTGAACAGTACGTCGTAGAAGCCCCAGGTCTTGGCCGTGAGCACCGACGGGTAGCCCATCTCGCCCTTGGTCACCATCAATGCCAGGCGGACCGCCCGCGCGGTCGCGTCGCCTGCGGCCCAGCTCTTGCGCGAGCCGGTGTTCGGCGAGTGGCGGTACGTGCGCAGGCTCTGGCCGTCGACCCACGCCAGCGACACCGCGTCGATGATCTCGTCACGCGAAAGCCCAAGCATGGCGGCGACCACCGCCGTCGATGCGACTTTCACCAGCACGACGTGGTCGAGTCCGACGCGATTGAAGCTGTTTTCCAGCGCGATCACACCTTGGATCTCGTGCGCCTTGATCATCGCCGTGAGCACGTCCCTCATCGGTCAACGGCGACTTGCCCGCGGCGATGGCGTTGCGCGACAACCAGTCGGCGGTGGCGAGAATGCCGCCGAGGTTGTCCGAGGGATGGCCCCACTCCGCGGCGAGCCAGGTATCGTTGAAATCCAGCCAGCGGATCATCGTGCCGATATTGAACGCCGCCTGCACCGGGTCGAGCTGGAATTGCGTGCCGGGAACCCTGGCGCCGTTGGGCACGATGGTGCCCGGGCACGATCGGGCCGAGAAGTTTGGTGCACGCCGGGTAGGACAGCGCCTCGAGGCCGCAACCGAGCGTGTCCAGACAGGCAGTGTGCGCGCGGTGTCGTAGGCTTCCTTGCTGGAGATCCTGAAGCTTGCCGCGTAGTCGGCGATGTCGACCAGGACCTTGTCGGGCTTGGGACGGACGTTGGAGATCGATGCGGACATGAGGGTCGGCTCGCTGTGTCCGGATTACTTGTCCGGCGCCTTGTCGATATTGTAGCCGGCGATGCGCCATTCACCGTCGGCTTCCTTGCTTACGATCAGCGTTTCAAGGGCGATCGGTGCGTTGGCGAACTTGGTCAAGTACGACACCGTGACGTATTCGCCGGTTGTCGGCGCGCCGCGAATCCTCGTGGAGAACTGCGCGCCCTTGAGCTCGCGCATAGTCATCTTGCCGAGTCGGGAGTGAATGTCTTGCAAGTCGCCCACCCATTCGGTTTCGGTTACGCCGAGCCTGAAGACGTCGGCGGCACCCTTCCAACTCTCGACGAACTTGCCAGCGTCGACGACGGCGAGCCAGTGTTCGCTGGCCTGGGTCGCGGCACTGACTGCATCCTCGGCAACCGGGTCGCCGATGGCGCGCGCCGTTGCCGACGGCCCGGCGCTGCCCTGAGCCATCAGGATCTTCGTGTGGGCAGGCACGCAGGCCAGCATGCCGGCGGTGGCGCCGATCCACAGTGTTCGAAACGATACTCTCATGCGAGCCCTCACTATGGCCTTTGCGCAAGCGGCACGAAGGACTGGTCCTCGGGGCCGACGTAGTTGGCGCTGGGCCGGATGATCTTGCCGTCGCTGCGCTGTTCGATGACGTGCGCCGCCCATCCTGCGGTCCGCGAGATGACGAACAGCGGCGTGAACATGTCGGTGGGCACGCCCATCATGTGGTAGCTGACCGCGGAATACCAGTCCAGGTTGGCGAACATGTTCTTCGCGTCCTTCATGACCGCCTCGATGTCGCTCGGCGACCGTGTACATCTTGAGATCGTGCGCATCCTCCGACAGTTTGCGCGCGACATCCTTGATGACGCGGTTGCGCGGATCGCTCACGGTATAGACCGGATGCCCGAAGCCGATGACTACTTCCTTCGCCTCGACGCGGCGCCGAATATCGGCTTCCGCCTCCGCCGGCGTGTCGTAGCGCATCTGGATCTCGAAGGAGACTTCGTTGGCTCCTCCGTGCTTGGGCCCGCGCAGCGCACCGATGGCGCCGGTAATCGCCGAGTACATGTCGGAACCGGTACCCGCAATGACGCGCGCGGTGAACGTCGACGCGTTGAATTCGTGCTCGGCGTAGAGGTTGAGCGAGGTGTGCATCGCCCGGATCCACGCCACGGTCGGCGGCTTGCCGTGCAGCACGTGCAGGAAATGCCCGCCGATGGAGTCGTCGTCGGTCTCGACATCGACGCGCTTGCCGTTGTGCGTCCAGTGATACCAATAGAGCAGCATCGATCCCAGCGACGCCATCAGCCGGTCGGCGATGTCGCGCGCGCCGGACGAGCCGTGGTCGCTGCGCTCGGGCAGCGCGGTTCCCAGCGCCGACACCGCGGTGCGCATGACGTCCATCGGATGCGACGCTCGCAGGGAGCTGCTCGAGCACCACCTTGACCCGCGCCGGGATGCCGCGCAGTCGAGCGCAGCTTGAGCTTGTAGGCGGCCAGCTCGGCGACGTTGGGCAGCTTGCCGTGCACGAGCAGGTATGCGATCTCCTCGAATTCGCAGGTCTCGGCGATGTCGAGGATGTCGTAGCCGCGGTAGTGCAGGTCGTTGCCGGTGCGGCCGACCGTGCACAGCGCGGTGTTGCCGGCGACGACACCGGACAAGCGCCACCGACTTCTTCGCCTTCGGCGGCGACGGCGGAACGATGTCGTTCATCTTCGGCTCCATCTACGGCGCTGCCTTCGCGAACAACGCGTCGAGTTCGCGCCTCGTACTGGTGATAGCCGAGGTAGTCGTAGAGCTCGGCGCGCGTCTGCATGGTGTCGACGACGGCTTTCTGGCTGCCGTCGCGGCGCAAGGCCGTGTAGACGCCCAACGCAGCCTTGTTCATCGCACGGAACGCCGACAGCGGGATAGAGCGCAATCGCGACGCCGGCGCTGCGCAGTTCGTCGACGGTGAACAGCGGCGTCGCTCCGAATTCGGTGATGTTCGCCAGCACCGGCACTTTCACCGCATCGACAAATTTTCGGTACATCGCGAGCTCGGTCATCGCCTCCGGAAAGATCATGTCGGCGCCTGCCTCGACGCACGCCACGGCACGGTCGATCGCCGCTGACAAGCCTTCGACCGCCAGTGCGTCGGTGCGCGCCATGACGACGAAGTCCGGGTCGCTGCGCGCGTCGACCGCCGCCTTGATGCGGTCGACCATTTCGGCCGCCGACACCAACTCCTTGTTGGGACGGTGGCCGCAACGCTTGGCGCCGACCTGGTCCTCGATGTGCATCGCCGCGGCGCCGCACTTGATCAGCGACTTGACCGTGCGCGCGACGTTGAACGCCGACGCGCCGAAGCCCGTGTCGACGTCGACCAGCAGCGGCAGCGAGCTGGCGTCGGTGATGCGGAGCACGTCAGTGAGCACGTCGTCGAGCGTCGAGATGCCGAGATCGGGCACGCCCAGCGAGCCCGCGGCGACGCCCCCACCCGAGAGATAGATGGCCTTGAAGCCGGATCTCTCGGCGAGGATTGCGTGGTATGCGCAGATGGCGCCCAGGCACCTGCAGCGGGCGACTCGGCCGCGACGGCAGCGCGGAATCTTGCACCGGGGCTCGTTGAGATCATGCGGGTATCCGGAAGTTCGAGGCGCGCAGCTATGCGAGCAGGGACGCGACGCCAGCGCGCTCTTCCTCGAGTTCCCTGAGCGTCAGCGTCCATGCTTCTCGCGCGAAAACGCGTCGATGGGAAGCCCGGTAACGCGCGTGTATTCGCCCGCGGCGGTGGTGACCGGCACGCCGTACATGATGTCCCTCGGGATGCCGTAGCTGCCGTCCGACGGCCACACCCATGGTCACCCATTTGCCGCTGCTGCCGAGCATCCAGTCGCGCACGTGATCGACCGCGGCGTTGGCGGCCGATGCAGCCGACGACAGGCCGCGCGCCTCGATGATCGCGGCGCCGCGCTTGCCGACCGTGGGCAGGAATACCGTGCGGTTCCAGTTCTCGTCGTTGATGAGGTCCTTGAGCGACTGCGCCATCGGCGGTGGCGAAGCGATAGTCCGGATACATGGTCGGCGAGTGGTTGCCCCAGACGATCAGCTTTTCGATCGAGCCGACCGGCTTGCCCGACTTGGCGGCGAGCTGCGACAGCGCGCGGTTGTGATCGAGCCGCAGCATCGCGGTGAAGTTCTTCTGCGGCAGGCCTGGCGCCGACTTCATCGCGATGTAGGCGTTGGTATTGGCCGGATTGCCGACCACCAGCACCTTGACGTTGCGGCTGGCGACGGCGTCGAGCGCCTTGCCCTGCTCGGTGAATATCTTCGCGTTCTCTAGCAGCAGGTCCTTGCGCTCCATGCCCGGGCCGCGCGGGCGGGCGCCGACCAGCAGCGGCGATCTCGGCATCCTTGAACGCGGTCTTCGGCGTCGGCGGTGCCGCTCATGCCGGCGAGCAGCGGAAACGCGCAGTCGTCCAGTTCCATCATGACGCCCTTGAGCGCGGCCTGCGCCTTGTCGAGCGGCAGCTCGAGCATCTGCAGGATGCACCGGCTGGTCGCGCCCGAGCATTTCGCCGTTGGCAATGCGGAACAGCAGGCTGTAACCGATCTGGCCGGCGGCGCCGGTGACGGCTACGCGTACGGGCTTTTTCATCGACGACTCCTGGAAGGGCGCGGTTGCATACAGGGCAGCGTGCGGCGGCCGCCGTCGGCGGCGCCGGCAAACGTCATGGTACGGGCGCGGCGCCGGGACTGTCAATTAGCTCTTATATAAGACATAAGATATAAATGGCTGGGCCAACGATGCGAGCGACCTCCCGCTTGCAGCGCGCCGCGCCCTCCGGCTTCCAGCCGCTGTACCTTCAGGTCAAGGGGCTGCTGGTCGCGCGCCTCGAAGCCGGCGAATGGCAGCCCGGCGAGGTCGATTCCCAGCGAAGCCGATCTGGCGGCGCGTTTCGGTGTCTCGCAGGGCACGGCGCGCAAGGCGATCGACGCGCTGGCCGCAGACAACCTCGTCGTGCGTCGCCAGGGAAAGGGGACATTCGTCGCTACGCATACCGAAGAGAAGACCTCGCTGTTCCGATTCCTGCGCATCCGCCGCAACGACGGCCACGACGAGTATCCGGCAAGCCGCCTGCTCGACGTGCGGCGCGGCAAGGCGTCGGCCGAAGTCGCGCGGACGCTCGAGCTGCAAGGCGGCGACGCCGGTGATCATCGGTGCGCCGCGTGCTCGAATTCTGCGGCGAGCCGGTGGTGCTCGACGAGATCGTGCTGCCGGCGGCGCTGTTTCGCGGGCTGACGCGCGCACGCGTCGAAGCCTATCGCGGCTCGATGTACAGCTTGTTCGAAACCGCAGTTCGGCGTGCGCATGCTGCGGGCGCAGGAAAGGCTCGGGCGATCGCTGCCGATGCGCCGACCGCGCGCTGTCTGCAAGGTGCGCCCCGGCGAGCCGCTGCTCTCGGTCGAGCGGGTGACGTCGTACCTACGGCGATCGTCCCGTCGAATGGCGGCGAGGCCTGTGCACCACGCGCCGCCATTACTACCTCAACGAACTCGGCTGAGCGCCTTCTGGCGGCGGCCAGCGCCGATTGCGCGGTATAATTTGTAGAGTGCAACACCCGGCAGCTGCGGATGATGTGGCGACCATCGGCGATCCGTCGGCGGCGCGCCCCGCAGGTAACCGAGGATTCTTCGCAGCGCCTGCCGACGTACCTGGCGAGCAACTCGTCGTCAAGCCGCGCCCGGTCTACCTGAATCTGGTGCAGATCCGGCTGCCGCTGCCGGGGCTCGTGTCGATCCTGCATCGCATCAGCGGCGCCGCGCTGCTGTTTCTGGTCGGCATTCCGCTGCTGCTGTACGCGCTGCAGCAAAGCCTCGCCTCCCCCGACGCTTTCGCCGACGCTGCAGGCGATCCTCGCGCATCCGCTCGGCGAAGCTCCTGCTCGTCGGGTCTGATCTGGGCATACCTGCACCATTTCTGCGCCGGCATCCGCTTACCTCCTGCTCGACTTGCATCGCGGGCATCGAGCTCAAGCCCGCGCGGCAGCTCGAGCGTCGTCGTGCTGATCGTCAGCCTCGCGCTCACGCTGATCATCGGGGCGCGGCTGTGGTAGACGCGCGACCTCGTCGGCGCGCACTACGGCTGGCAAGGACTGGCTGGCGCAGCGCGCTCACCGCGGTAGTCATGGCGCTGTACACGCTGCTGTTGCTGGCGATCGCGCTCGTATCACGGCGGCATCGACTACGCGAGCTGGCAGGCGCTCTTCGCCGGCATCGCGTTCCGCGTCGCCACGATGCTCTTCGGTCTCGCGCTGTTCTGGCACGCGTGGATCGGCATGCGCGACATCTGGATGGACTACGTCAAGCCGACCGCGCTGCGCCTGGCGCTCGAAGTACGATCACGGTGGTCGTGCTGGTCGCGCTACGGCGGGTGGCTTGTCGCGATCCTGTGGGGGCGCCGCGATGAGCCTTCCGGTGCGGCAAGCTTCGACGCGATCGTCGTCGGCGCCGGCGGCGCCGGCATGCGCGCCTCGCTGCAGCTCGCGGAGGCCGGCCTGTCGGTCGCGGTGCTCTCCAAGGTCTTCCCGACGCGCTCGCACACCGTCGCCGCGCAGGGCGGCATCGGCGCTGCGCTCGGCAACATGGGCGAGGACAGCTGGCTCTGGCACATGTACGACACGATCAAGGGCTCGGACTGGCTGGGCGACCAGGACGCGATCGAGTACATGTGCAAGATGGCGCCGCAGGTGGTCTACGAGCTCGAGCACTTCGGCATGCCCTTCGACCGCAACGCCGACGGCACGATCTACCAGCGGCCCGTTCGGCGGACACTCGGCCAACTTCGGCGAGAAGACCGGTGCAGCGTGCGTGCGCGTCTGCCGACCGCACCGGCCACGCGATGCTGCACACGCTCTATCAGCGCAACGTGCGCGCGCGGACGCAATTCTTCGTCGAATGGATGGCGCTCGACCTGGTCCGCAACGCGCGACGGCGAGGTGCTCGGCGTCACCGCGCTGGAGATGGAAACCGGCGAGGTCATGATCCTGCAGGCGAAGGCGACGCTGTTCGCGACCGGCGGCGCAGGGCGCATCTTCGCCGCGAGCACCAACGCGTTCATCAATACCGGCGACGGGCTGGGCATGGCCGCGCGCGCGGGCATTGCCGCTGGAGGACATGGAGTTCTGGCAGTTCCATCCGACCGGCGTGGCGGGCGCCGGCGTGCTGATCACCGAGGGCGTGCGCGGCGAGGGCGGCATCCTGCTCAACTGCAACGGCGAGCGCTTCATGGAGCGCTACGCGCCGAATCTCAAGGACCTCGCCTCGCGCGACGTCGTGTCGCGCGCGATGGACCAGGAGATCAAGGAAGGGCGCGGCTGCGGCCCGCACAAGGACTACGTGCTGCTCAAGCTCGATCACCTCGGGCCCGAGGTGATCATCAAGCGGCTGCCGTCGATCCGCGAGATCGCGATCAAATTCGCCAACGTCGATCCGATCCAGCGAGCCGATCCCGGTGGTGCCGACCATCCATTACATGATGGGCGGGATCCCGACCAACGTCCACGGTCAGGTGGTCGCGCCCAGCGGCGGCGATCCGAACGCGGTCGTTCCACGGCCTCTATGCGATCGGCGAATGCGCCTGCGTCTCGGTTCACGGCGCGAATCGCCTCGGCACCAATTCGCTGCTCGACCTGCTCGTGTTCGGGCGTGCAGCCGGCAACTTCATCGTCGGACAGAACCTGCAGCGACGAGTCGCACACGCCGCTGCCGCGGCGACGCCGGCGACGCGTCGCTGAGCGCGCCTCGCGCGGCTCGATGGCGGCGACGAGCGGCGAGCAGGTCGCCGAGGTTGCGCAGACGCTGCGCCAGACCATGCAGTCGCATTGCGGCGTGTTCCGCAACGCGGCAGCTTGCTGTCGGAGGGTGTCGCCAAGGTGATGGAGCTCGAGCAGCGCGCGCAGCGCATCGCGATCAGGGACAAGAGCCGCGACGTTCAACACGGCGCGGGTCGAGGCGCTCGAACTCGACAACCTGATCGAGACGGCCAAGGCGACAGTCGTGTCCGCCGAGGCGCGGCAGCGAGTCGCGCGGCGCGCAGGCGCGCAGCGACTATCCCGACGCGCGACGACGTCAACTGGCTGAAGCACTCGCTCTGGTATCGCGACGGCAACCGTCTCGACTACAAGCCGGTTAACATGAAGCCGCTGTCGGTGGACGCGTTCCCGCCGAAAACGCGCACCTACTAAGGGCCGCGATGAAGTTCCGCGTCTACCGCTACGACCCGAAAAGGATGCGCCGCCGCGGATGCAGGACTACGACGTCGCGCTCGACCCGCACGACCGGATGCTGCTCGATGCGCTGATCCGGCTCAAGGCGCAGGACGACACGCTTGTCGTTCCGCCGCTCCTGCCGCGAGGGCGTGTGCGGGTCCGACGCGATGAACATCAACGGCAGGAACGGGCTCGCCTGCATCACCAACCTGCACGACGCTCAAGGAGCCGGTCGAGCTGCGGCCGCTCCCCGGACTGCCGGTGATCCGCGACCTGATCGTCGACATGAGCCAGTTCTTCAAGCAGTACCACTCGATCAAGCCGTACCTGGTCAACGACACGCCGCCGCCGGAAAAGGAACGCCTGCAGTCGCCGGAGGATCGCGAGCAGCTCGACGGTCTTTACGAGTGCATCCTGTGCGCCTGCTGCTCGACCGCGTGTCCGTCGTTCTGGTGGAATCCCGACAAGTTCGTCGGCCCGGCGGGGCTGCTCGCGGCGTACCGCTTCATCGCCGATTCGCGCGACCACGCGACCAGCGAGCGCCTCGACAACCTCGAGGACCCGTACCGGCTGTTCCGCTGCCATACGATCATGAACTGCGTCGACGTCTGCCCGAAGGGACTCAACCCGACCACGGCGATCGGCAGGATCCGGAGCTGATGGTCAAGCGCGCGGTGTGATCGGCGTTCGACCTCATATGCGAAGTGGCCGGTCCGGGCGGGCCCGCCGCGCATGGCGACGACTCGCGCGAGCTCGACCGCCTGCGCTGGCGCTGTCGCCGTGGCATGCTGGAGAACGACCTGATCCTCGAGCGGTTTCTCGACGCCCGAGGCAGCGGCGATCAGCGCGCGCGGAGCTCGCCGCGCTCGACGCGCTGCTGGCCTTGAGCGACAACGAACTGTGGGACCTGCTGTCGGGCCGGCAAGAGCCCGCCGACGCGGCGATCGTGCCGCTGGTCGAGAAGCTGAGAGCCATCTGAGGAAAGCGCGGGTGCGCGCCGCCGCGCGGATCCGCCCATGTCCATGCCGCCTGGAGCAATATGCCATGACCGACCAAACCGCCACACTTGAACTTCAGCGACGGCACGCGCGCCGATCAGCTTTCCCGTGCTCGCAGGGAACGATCGGACCGGAGGTGATCGACATCCGCCGCTCTACGCGAAGACCGGTCGCTTCACCTACGACCCCGGCTTCCTGTCGACGGCGGCGTGCGCCTCGACGATCACGTACATCGACGGCGACAAGGGCGAGCTGCTCTACCGCGGCTATCCGATCGAGCAGCTGGCCGTGCAGCTGCGATTTCCTCGAGGTCTGCTACCTGCTGCTCAAGGGCGAACTGCCCAACGCGGAGCAGAAGGCGGAGTTCGTGCAGACGGTGACCCATGCACACGATGGTGCACGAGCAGATGAGCCAGTTCTTCCGCGGCTTCCGGCGCGACTCGCATCCGATGGCGATGCTGGTCGGCGTCGTCGGCTCGCTGTCGGCGTTCTATCACGACTCGCTCGACATCACCGACCCGTACCATCGCCACGTGTCGGCGATCCGGCTGATCGCCAAGCTGCCGACGCTGGTGGCGATGTGCTACAAGTACACGATCGGTCAGCCGTTCGTGTATCCGCGCAACGAGCTCGTCCTACACCGCGAATTTCATGCGCATGATGTTCTCGGTGCCTTGCGAGGACTACAAGGTCAACGACGTGCTGGTGCGCGCACTCGACCGCATCTTCATCCTTCATGCCGATCACGAGCAGAACGCATCGACGTCGACGGTGCGGCTGGCGGGATCGTCGGGCGCGAACCCGTTCGCCTGCATCGCCGCCGGAATCGCCTGCCTGTGGGGTCCGGCGCACGGCGGGGCCAACGAGGCCGCGCTGAACATGCTCGAAGAAATCGGCGACGTGACCAAGATCGGCGACTTCATCAAACGCGCCAAGGACAAGAACTCCGGCGTCAAGCTGATGGGCTTCGGCCACCGCGTCTACAAGAACTACGACCCGCGGGCGAAGCTGATGCGCGAGACGTGTTACGAGGTTCTGGAGGAGCCTCGGGCTGCACGACGACCGGCTGTTCAAGCTGGCGATGGCGCTGGAAAAGATCGCGCTGGAGGACGACTACTTCGTGCAGCGCAAGCTCTATCCCAATGTCGATTTCTACTCCGGCATCGTGCAGCGCGCGCTGGGCATCCCGGTCAGCCTGTTCACCGCGATCTTCGTCGCTGGCGCGGACCGTGGGCTGGATCGCGCAGTGGAACGAGATGATCTCCGATCCCGACCAGAAGATCGGCCGGCCGCGGCAGCTGTACACAGGCGCAAACGCCGCGACGTACCGCCGATGGATAAACGCTGACGGGCGAGCGCATGCACGCGAACGAACACAACTTTCCGCACAGGTAGAGCCATGTCCATGATGCGAGAATACGAGCAGACCACGACACTGTTCGGCGGCAACGCGCCTTTTCTCGAGGAGCAGTACGAAGCGTATCTGTCGGATCCGGGCGCAGTCGGCGCCGACTGGCGCGCGTACTTCGACTCGCTGCGCGGCGATGCACACGACGTCGCGCACGCTCCGGTGGTCGAATCGTTCATCCAGCTTGCGAAGAGCCGCAGGCTCGCCGGCGGCATGGTCGATGCGCAGGCGATGCACAAGCAGGTGCTGGTGCTTCGACTGATCAGCAAGTTCCGCACGCTCGGCATGTTCCACGCCAATCTCGATCCGCTGCAGGCGCCAGGAGAAGCGCTACATCGCCGACCTCGACATCTCGACCTATGGCTTCAGCGACGCCGACATCGACACCGAGTTCGACATCGGCTCGTTCAAGGGCAATCCCGCCGGGCACGGACCGCATGCGGCTGCGCGACCTCATCGACGCGCTGCAGGAGACCTATTGCGGGACCTTTGCCAGCCGAATACATGTACATGGCGGACACCCCGCAGAAACGCTTCATCCAGGACCGCATCGAGCCGCTGCGCTCGCGTCCGACTTACGCGCCGGAATTTCGCAAGCACATCCTCGAGCGCCTCACGGCGGCGGAAACGCTGGAACGTTACCTGGGCACGAAGTACGTCGGGCAGAAGCGCTTTTCCGGCGAAGGCGGCGATACGATGATTCCCGATGCTCGACCATCTGATCCAGAAGGCGGGTGGCGCCGGCGTGCAGGAAATGGTGATCGGCATGGCGCACCGCGGGCGTCTCAACGTGCTCGTGAACACGCTGGGCAAGATGCCGGCCAACCTGTTCGCCGAGTTCGAGGGCAAGGCCGCGGCGGAACTGTCTGCGGGCGACGTCAAGTATCACCAGGGCTTTTCGTCGGACGTCGTGACACCCGGCGGGCCCATGCATCTGACGCTTGCGTTCAACCCGTCGCACCTCGAGATCGTCGACCCGGTCGTCGAAGGTTCGGTGCGCGCGCGCCAGGACCGCCGCCGCGACCCGACCTGCGACCAGGTCATGCCGGTGCTCATCCACGGCGATGCGGCGATCGCCGGCCAAGGCGTGGTACAGGAGACGCTCAACCTGGCGCAGACCCGCGGCTACCGGACCGGCGGCACGATCCACATCGTCGTCAACAACCAGATCGGCTTCACGACGTCGGACCCGCGCGACACGCGCGGCACGCTGTATTGCACCGACGTCGCGAAGATGGTCGAGGCGCCGATCTTCCACGTCAACGGCGACGATCCCGAGGCGGCGCTTTTGGCGATCGAGATCGCGATCGAGTTTCGGCAGAAGTTCGACAAGGACGTATTCATCGATCTGGTCTGCTTCCGGCGTCAGGGCCACAACGAGGCCGACGAGCCGATGATCACGCAGCCGCTGATGTACAAGAGCATCCACGCAGCATCCCGGGCACGCGTGCGCTGTACGCGCAGCGGCTGATCGCCGATGGCATCGTCACTCCCGAGCAGGCCGAGGCGATGATCGAGACGTATCGCAACGGCGATGGACAAGGGCTACCACACCAACACGACGATCCTGTCCAACTACAAGCCACCGTTCGCCGTGGACTGGGGACGCTACGTGGGCAAGCACTGGACCGACGACGCCGACACGCGCGGTGCCGATGAAGCGCCTGAAGGCGCTGGCGCAAAAGGTCACGACATTGCCCGAGGGATTCAAGGTGCACCCGCGTGTCGAGAAAGTGATCGCCGATCGCCGCGCGATGGGCGAGGGCGAGATACCGCTCGACTGGGGCATGGGCGAGACGCTGGCCTATGCGACGCTGCTCGACCAGGGCTACGGCGTGCGCCTGTCCGGGCAGGACTCCGGCACGCGGCACATTCTCGCACCGGCACGCGGTGCTGCACGATCAGAACCGCGAGAAATGGGATTCAGGGCACCTGGATCCCGCTGCAGCACATCCGCGCCGGCCAGCCCGACTTCGACGTCATCGACTCGGTGCTGTCCGAGGAGGCGGTGCGTCGGCTTCGAGTACGGCTACTCGACCTCGGAGCCCAACAAGCTGGTGATCTGGGAAGCGCAGTTCGGCGACTTCGCCAACGGCGCGCAGGTCGTCGTCGATCAGTTCATCGCCGCCGGCGAGGTGAAGTGGGGGCGCGTCTGCGGGCTCACGCTGCTGCTGCCGCACGGCTACGAGGGTCAGGGGCCCGAGCACTCGTCGGCGCGGCCGGAGCGCTATCTGCAGTTGTGCGCCGAGCACAACATGCAGGTCTGCGTACCGACGACGCCGGCGCAGATCTTCCACCTGCTGCGTCGGCAGATGGTGCGCGACTTTCGCAAGCCGCTGATCGTGATGAGTCCAAAGAGCCTGCTGCGGCACAAGGAGGCCGCGTCGACGATGGAAGAGCTCGCCGACGGCCATTTCCACACCGTTATCGGCGAGCACGAGAAGCTGGTGGCCAAGAACGTGCGGCGCGTTGTCGTGTGCAGCGGCAAGGTCTACTACGACCTGCTCGCGTATCGTCGAGAGAACAAGATTTCCGATATCGCCATTATCCGCCTCGAGCAGCAGTATCCATTCCCGCACGCAGACTTCCGGGCTCGAGGTCGGAAAGTATCCAGGTGCAAAGGAAGTCGTGTGGTGCCAGGAGGAACCGCAGAATCAGGGTGCGTGGTACCGCTTGCGCGCGTACTTGCGCGCCGACATCGCCGATTCGCAGGTACTGGCCTACGCCGGCCGGCCGATCTCCGCTTCACCGGCGGTCGGCTACATGTCGAAGCATCTGGCGCAACAGAAGCAGTTGGTGCGTCGACGCGTTCGCCGCGAAGCTCGCGTCTGGCGAGATGGTTACCGCGCATTGATACAGGCAATTGGGGCGCGCATCGATGACCTCATTGACGTCGACTCGCGCCGACCAGAACCGGCTTCCGGGGAAACTCTAATGCTCATCGAGGTCAAGGTGCCGGTGTTGCCCGAGTCGATCACCGAGGCGACGCTCGTCAACTGGCACAAGAAGCCGGGCGACGCGGTCAGGCGCGACGAGAATCTGATCGACGTCGAGACCGACAAGGTGGTGCTGGAACTCCCTGCGCCCGACTCCGGCGTGCTGACCGAGATCCGCAAGCCCGACGGGTCGACGGTCGCTGCGCAGGAGGTCATCGCCGTGATCGATACCGCCGGCAAGGGCGCGGCTGCGGCGGCGACGCCGGCCTGCGGCTCCGGCATCGGCACCCGCGCGCGGCGCACCGCCACTACCGGCCGCGGCGGTGCCACCGCCTGCCGCGCCCGCGTCGGCTGCCGCACCTACGGCGCTGCCGGCTGCGCGCAAGATGATGGCCGACGCAGGGCATCGCGCCGCCGACGTCGCGGGCAGCGGCCGCGGCGGCCGCATCACCAAGGGCGATGTCCAGGCAGCGGTCGCAGGCGCGCAGCGGCAGCTCCACCGTCGCCTGCCGCGCCAGCGCCGCAGCGCCGCCGGCGCAGGGCGCCGGCGGTGCCGCTGCCGGCGAGTCTCGGCGGCGCGCCCCGAGCAGCGCGTGCCGATGTCGCGCCTGCGCCAGCGCGTCGCCGAGCGGCTCGTGCAGTCGCAGTCGACCGCGGCCATCCTGACCACGTTCAACGAAGTGAACATGGCGCCGGTGCTCGAGCTGCGCAACCGCTACAAGGAGCGCTTCGAAAAGGAGCACGGCGTCAAGCTCGGCTTCATGGGATTTTTCGTCAAGGCGGCGGTGCACGCGCTGAAGAAGTTTCCCGCGCGTCAACGCTTCGATCGACGGCACCGACATCGTCTACCACGGCTACTTCGACATCGGCATCGCGGTCGGCAGTCCGCGCGGGCTGGTCGTGCCGATCCTGCGCGACGCCGATCAGCTGTCGATCGCCGAGATCGAGAAGCAGATCGCCGACTTCGGCAAGCGCGCGCAGGACGGCAAGCTCACCGTCGAGGAGCTGACCGGCGGCACGTACACGATCTCCAACGGCGGCGTGTTCGGCTCGATGCTGTCGACGCCGATCATCAATCCGCCGCAGTCGGCGATCCTCGGCGTGCACGCGACCAGGGACCGCGCGGTGGTCGAGAACGGGCAGATCGTCATCCGGCCGATGAACTATCTCGCGCAGTCCTACGACCATCGCATCATCGACGGCCGCGAGGCGGTGCTGTCGCTGGTCGCGATCAAGGAAGCGCTGGAAGATCCGGCGCGCATGCTCCTGGACTCTGTAAGCGCACTGGCCGATGCATGGCCGAACATTCGATGTCGTCGTGATCGGCGCCGGCCCCGGCGGCTACATCGCCGCGATCCGCGCGGCGCAGCTGGGCTTCACGACCGCGTGCATCGACGACTGGACGACCGCGGAGGGCAAGCCTGCGCCCGGCGGCACCTGCACCAACGTCGGCTGCATTCCGTCCAAGGCGTTGCTGCAGTCCTCCGAGAACTACGAGCACGCGGGACACGCCTTCGCCGAGCACGGCATCGAGCGTCAAGGGCCTGTCGATCGACGTCGGCGCGCATGCTCGCGCGCAAGGACAAGGTGGTCCGCCAGAACAACGACGGCATCCTCGTACCTGTTCAAGAAGAACAAGATCGCGTTCTTCCACGGCGGCGGCAGCTTCGCCGGCGGAGCGCGAGGCGCGGCTGGCAGATCAAGGTCGCCGGCGCCAGCGCGGCGACGCTGACCGCGAAGCACGTCATCATCGCGACCGGCTCGAAGCCGCGCGCGCTGCCCGGCGCGCCCTTCGACAACAAGCTCGATCCTGGACAACGACGGCGCGCTCGCGCTGTCCGACGGTGCCGAAGACGCTTGGCGTCGTCGGCGCCGGCGTCATCGGGCTCGAAATGGGCAGCGTCTGGCGGCGGCTCGGCGCCGAGGTGACGATGCTCGAAGCGCTGCCGGCGTTCCTCGGCGCCGCCGACGAGCAGGTCGCCAAGGAAGCCAGCGAAGCTTTTCGCGCAAGCAGGGTCTGACGATCGAGCTCGGCGTGAAGATCACCAAGGTCGCTGCCGGGCAAGGCGGTGACCGTCGACTACACGCGATGCGGGCGGCAAGCCGCCAGAGCGCGACGCTTCGACAAGCTGATCGTCGTCGATCGGCCGCGTGCCGCACACCGCGGGACTCGACGCTGCGAGCGGTCGGGCTCAAGCTCGACGAGCGCGGCTTCGTCGCCGTCGACGACGGAGTGCCGGACCAACCTGCCCGGCGTCTGGGCGATCGGCGACGTCGTGCGCGGACCGATGCTCGCGCACAAGGCCGAGGACGAGGGCGTGGCGGTCGCCGAGCGCATCGCCGGCCAGCACGGCCACGTCGACTTCAACACCGTGCCCTGGGTGATCTACACGTCGCCGGAAATCGCCTGGGTCGGCCAGACCGAGCAGCAGCTCAAGGCCGCCGGCGTGGCCTACCGCGCCGGCATCGTTTCCGTTCACCGCCAACGGCCGCGCGCCGGGCGCTGGGCGACACCGCGCGGCTTCGTCAAGTTTCTCGCCGACGCGAAGACCGACCGCATCCTCGGCATGCACGCGATCGGGCCGATGGTCTCGGAGCTGATCGCCGAAGGCGTCGTGGCGATGGAATTCGGCGCGTCCAGCGAGGACATCGCGCGCATCTGCCACGCGCATCCGTCGCTGTCCGAAGCGGTGCAGCGAAGCGGCGCTGGCGGTCGACAAGCGCACCCTCAACATCTGAGCGCCGGCGCGCGGACCGGCAGCGTCGTGAACGATGCCATCGCGCCGACAACCCGGCGTGCCGTCACGGCGCGCTGCACGCGCGGCTGGCGCCGGAGCTCGCGCGGCGCGAGATGGTGCTCGACGCGGCGCAGGAGGCCGCGCTCGCGCGGCTGCAGCGGCTGTACGACGAGCTGATCGCGTTCCGCGACGCGCGGCGCTCGCTGCTGCGGCGCTGGCTCAATCCGCCGGCGCCGCCGCGCGGCGTCTATTTCTGGGGCGGCGTCGGCCGCGGCAAGAGCTTTCTCATGGATGCGTTCTTCGCGGCGCTGCCGCTACCGGCGCAAGACGCGCGTGCATTTCCACGCGTTCATGAAGACGGTGCACGACGAGCTGCGCGGCCTCTCGCGAGTGGAAGATCCACTGGCCGCGGTGGCGGCGCGCATCGCGCGGCGCTACCGCGCTGATCTGCTTCGACGAATTCCATGTCTCCGACGTCGCCGACGCGATGATCCTCGGCCGCCTGCTGACGGCGCTGTTCGAGGGCGGCGTCGTCTTCGTCATGACCTCCAACTACCGGCCGGACGATCTGTACCCCAACGGCCTGCAGCGGCAGCAATCTCTGCCGACCATCGCGCTGCTCAAGCAGCGGCTCGACGTCGTCGAGGTCGACGGCGGCATCGACTATCGCCTGCGCGCGCTGGAGCACGGTGTGCGCCTACATTGTGCGCAGCGCGGCGCGCGCCGACGGAGAGCTGCGACGCGTTGTTCGAGCGCATGCGGCCCGGCGCCGACGAAGACGCCAAGCTGGTCATCGAGACGCGCACCCTCAGGCGCGAAGCGCCGCGCCGGAAGCGTGGTCTGGTTCGACTTCGCCACGCTGTGCGACGGGCCGCGCTCGCAGCTCGACTACCTCGAGCTGGCACGCCGCTTCGCCGTGGTCATCGTTTCCGACGTGCCCCGGCTGACCGCCGACATGGGCAATGCCGCGCGGCGCTTTACCTGGCTCGTCGACGTGCTCTACGATCATCGGGTAAAGTTGCTGCTGTCGGCAGCCGTGCCGGCGGAGGAGCTCTACCGTGGCGGGTCCGAACAGCCAGGAGTTTCCGCGCACGGTCAGCCGGCTGATCGAGATGCGCACGCGCGAATACATGGCGTTGCCGCACCAGACGGGCGACGTCGGACGACGACCTAGGTCGACGCCCATACGAGGAGGACATGCCCATGCAGACCACTGCAGCATTTCAAGGCCTACCGGACGTTCCAGGAGGACGGCGTCATCCGGAGCCGCTTCGTCGAGATGGCGCCGGACGAGCTCGATCCGGGCGACGTGCTCGTGCGGACCAAGTACTCGACGATCAACTACAAGGATGCGCTGTCGTACAACGGCACCGGCAAGATCATGCGCAAGTACCCGACCGTCGCCGGCATCGACATGGCCGGCACGGTCGAGACCTCGGCCGATCCGCGCTTCAGGCACGGCGACAAGGTGATCGTGCACGCCTACGACATCGGCGTCGCGCACGACGGCGGCTATGCCGAGTACGTCCGCGTGCCCGGCGGACTGGGTCGTGCGCCGCTCGCCGAGACATGACCGCGTTCGAGGCGATGACGCTGGGCACCGCGGGCTACACCGCGGCGCTGGCGATCGAACTGATGCAGCACAACGGGCTCAAGCCCGCGCAACGGGCCGGTGATCGTCAACGGCGCGACCGGCGGCGTCGGCAGCGTGGCGATCGACATCCTGGCCAAGCTCGGCTATCACGTGGTCGCGCTGACCGGCAAGGCCGAGGAGGAGACGTATCTGCGCGCGATCGGCGCGTCGGAAATCGTGGCGCGGCAGAGCCTCGACCTCGTCGAAGATCACGCCCGCTGGACAAGGCGATGTGGGCGGGCGCGATCGACAATCTCGGCGGCGACGTGCTGGCGTGGATGCTGTCGACCATGAAGCAATGGGGCACGGTCGCCAGCGTCGGCCTGGCGGCGGATGCCAAGCTGAACACGACGGTGATGCCCTTCATTCTGCGCGGCGTGCACCTGCTGGGCGTCAACAGCTCCGAAGGCGCCGATGCCGATGCGGCAGAAGCTGTGGGACCGGCTCGCCGACGGAGTGGAAGCCGTCGCGCGTGCAGCGAAGGTCGCGCACGATCGACTTCGACGAGCTGCCGACGCACTTCGACGCCTTTCTCAAGGGCATGATCCGCGGCCGCACCGTCGTGCGCATCGGCGCCGACCGTCCGGCTGTGGCGACTGATCGGCGAAGCATCGATCCAGGCAGGATCGTGCCGCGAGGCGGCGCGCGCAGGCTGCATTGCGCATGACCTCGAAGGACGCCGATGTCCACCTACAAGGAAACCCATCGCCGCTCGCTTGCCGATCGCGACGCCTTCTGGCGCGAGCGGGCGACGCTGATCGACTGGCAGACGCCGTTCACCGCGGTGCTCGATTACAGCCGGCCGCCGTTCGCGCGCTGGTTCGTCGGCGGGCGCACCAATCTCTGCCACAACGCGGTCGACCGCCATCTCGCGACGCGCGCGCGACCAGCCGGCGCTGATCTTCGTCTCGACCGAGACCGGCGACGCGGCGCAGCTACACCTACGCCGAGCTTGCCGCCGAGGTGAACCGCTGCGCGGCGATGCTGCGCGGCGCAGGGCGTCGGTCGCGGCGACCGCGTGCTCGATCTACATGCCGATGATCCCCGAGGCGGTGTTCGCGATGCTGGCGACGGTGCGCATCGGCGCGATCCATTCGGTCGTCTTCGGCGGTTTCGCCGCGGCGAGCCTCGCCACGCGCATCGACGACGCGCAGCCCGAAGGTGATGGTCACCGCCGACGCCGGCATGCGCGGCGGCAAGGGCGATCCCGTACAAGCCTCTGGTCGACGAGGCGTTGCGCCTCGCGCGCGCATCCGCCGCGCGAGCGTGATCATCGTCGATCGCGGCCTCGATCCCGCGATGGCCGCGTCACCGGGCCGCGACCTCGACTACGCGACGCTGCGCCGCGCAGCACGCCGACGCGCAGCGTGCCCTGCGAGTGGCTCGAGTCGTCCGAGCCTTCGTACATCCTCTACACCTCGGGCACGACCGGCAAGCCCAAGGGCGTGCAGCGCGACACCGGCGGCTACGCGGTCGCGCTGGCCGCGTCGATGCGCGACATCTTCTGCGTCGGCGCCGGGCGAGACCATGTTCACGACCAGCGACATCGGCTGGGTGGTCGGGCATTCGTACATCGTCTACGCGCCGCTGCATCAACGGCTCGACGACGATCATGTACGAGGGCCTGCCGATCCGTCCCGATCCCGGCGATCTGGTGGCAGATCGTCGCGGAGCACAAGGTGCGCACGATGTTCAGCTCGCCGACCGCGATCCGCGTGCTGAAGAAGCAGGATCCGGCGTTCATGAAGAAGCACGACGTGTCGGCGCTGCGCTATCTGTTCCTCGCCGGCGAGCCGCTCGACGAGCCGACCGCGCGCTGGGTCGCCGACGCGCTCGGCGTGCCGATCGTCGACAACTACTGGCAGACCGAGAGCGGCTGGCCGATCCTCTCGGCGCAGCCGGGCATCGAGGACACGCCGCGCAAGTTCGGCAGCCCGTCGTTTCCCGTCTGCGGCTACGACGTGCGCCTGCTGCGACGAAACGACCGGCGAGGAGGTCGGCGCCGACGAGAAAGGCGTGCTGACGATCGTGCCGCCGCTGCCGCCGGGCTGCATGACGCACGGTCTGGGGCGACGACGAGCGCTTCGTCAAGACCTACTTCTCGACCGTCCCCGGCAAGCAGGTGTATTCGACCTTCGACTGGGCGATGCGCGACGCCGACGGCTACTACTTCGTGCTCGGACGCACCGATGACGTGATCAACGTCGCCGGGCACCGTCTCGGCACGCGCGAGATCGAGGAGGCGGTGCAGGCGCATCCGGGCATCGCCGAAGTCGCGGTGGTCGGCGTCGCCGACCCGCTCAAGGGACAGGTGCCGGTCGCTTTCGCGGTGGTCAAGGATCCGGCGCGCGTCGCCGACGCCGGAGGGCGTCGCGCAGATGCGCAAGGAAGTGATGGACACGGTCGACCGCGAGCTCGGTGCGATCGCGCGCCCCGGCGCCGTGCATTTCGTGACGCTGCTGCCCAAGACGCGCTCGGGCAAGCTCTTGCGCCGCTCGATCCAGGCGCTCGCCGAAGGGCGCGACCCGGGCGATCTGACGACGATCGAGGATCCGGCGGCGCTGGAGCAGATTCGCGCACGGCGCTGCGCCGCGGCGCGACGCGGTGCGACTGCCGCGTCGGCGAGCCGCGACGACAGGCATGGCGCGATCGCCGATGTCCGCCTGGCCACGCCGACGTCGCCACACTGTCCGCCGCCGCGCCGCAGTGGCGCTCGCCGCGTGACGCGCGGCGACGCCGTCGACAGCGTGCACTACGGCTCGGTCGCCGTCGTCGACCGCGACGGGCGCCTGATCTACGCGGCCGGCGATCCTGCAGCATCGTGACGACGACGCGCAGCGCGCTCAAGCCGCTGCAGGCGATGCCGTTCGTCGCGGCCGGCGGCGTCGAACGCTTCGGCTTCTCGCTGCCGCAGGTCGGCGCTGATGTGCGCCAGCCACTCCGGCGAGCCGCGTCACGTCGAGGCGGTCGCCGACATGCTGCGCACGCGCCGGCTGCACGCCGGCCCAGCTGCAATGCGGTGTGCACCCGCCGTTGTACTACACCGCTCGCGACGAGTTGCCACCGCCGGCGCCACATTCACGGCGCTGCAGCACAACTGCTCGGGCAAGCACAGCCGGCATGCTTGCCTATTGCCGTCACTGCGGCGCTGCCGACGGAAACGCTATCTCGCCTTCGACCATCCGCTGCAGGAGGCGATCCGCGAGGCGGTCGCGCACCTACCGGCGTGCCGGAGAGTCGCGCTTCGTCGCCGGTATCGACGGCTGCTCGGCGCCCAACTATGCCGTGCCGCTCTCGCGCCTGGCGCTATGCCTTCGCGCGCCTCGCGCGCGCGGCGCGAGGACGCGCGCTATGGCGCCGCGCCGTCGCGTCTCGCCGCGGCGATGACGCGCGCATCCGGAAATGGTGTCCGGCGAGCGGCGCAACGACCTCGCGCTGATGCAGCGCCGGCCGCGGCGACTGGGTCACCAAGGTCGGCGCCGAGGGCGTCCAGGCGATCGGCATTCGCAGCAAGGGCTGGGGCATCGCGCTCAAGGTCGCCGACGGCAACGCCCGCGGCCTGCATCCGGCGACCGTCGCCGTGCTCGACCAGCTCGGGCTGCTCGACGCGGCGCAGCGCGCGCGAGCTGGCGGCCTGGCGTGCGCCCGCGATCCGCAACTACCGCGGCATCGTGACCGGGCCGGGTCGAGCCCGTGGTGGTCACTGGCGAGTCGAGCCGAGCGCGGCGCCGCAGCTCGGCGCCGCAAAAGCCGGCTCGGGCGTGAACTTCCCGGCGTCGCGGCGGTCTAGCGATGCAAGCTGCCGCATGCGCTGCGAGTCCCGGCGCAGCCTGGTCAGGCTCGGGCTATACTGCCGGCGGACGTTGCGCCCGCTGCGGTTCGGCGGGCGAAAACAACGAATGACTCAGGGACCGCCCGCGGATGGCTGACCGCGAAGTAGATCAGCAGCTCGTCGAGCGCGCGCAGCGCGGTGACAAGCGCGCTTTCGAATTGCTGGTACTGAAGTACCAGCGCAAGCTGGGACGGCTGCTGTCGCGGCTGGTGCGCGACCCGGGTGAGGTCGAGGACGTGACGCAGGAGGCGTTCATCAAGGCCTACCGGGCGTTGCCCTCGTTTCGGGGCGATAGTGCGTTTTACACGTGGCTGTATCGGATCGCGATCAATACGGCCAAGAACTACCTGGTCGCGATGGGCCGGCGGGCGCCGACGTCGACCGGATTCGACAACGAGGAGGCGGAGAATTTCGAGGACGCCGAGCAGTTGCGCGACTCGGCGACGCCGGAGGACGAGTTGCAGGGCAAGCAGATCGCGGCCACCGTCAACAAGGCGATGGACGCGCTGCCCGAAGACCTGCGCACCGCGATTACGCTGCGCGAGATCGAGGGCCTGAGTTACGAAGAGATTGCCAACGTGATGAATTGTCCGATTGGCACGGTGCGCTCCCGGATTTTCCGGGCGCGCGAAGCGATCGCGGCGGAGTTGCGGCCGCTGTTGGGGACGGATAAGGATCGGAGATGGTGATGGGCAATTCCAGGCCGAGCCGATCGGCGGAGCCCATGGAACCGAAGTCGGAGGAAATCTCGCTGCTGATGGACGGCGAGCTCGACGCTGCGCGAGCTCGATGCGCGTCTGCGCGCAGCTTGCGCGAGTCCGATGGCGTCGCGACCTGGGTGTGCTACCACGTGATCGGCGACACCCTGCGCGGATCGGCGCGCCGACACCCGGATTCGCGGCGCGCTTCGCCGCGCGACTCGCGGCCGAGCCGACGGTGCTCGCGCCGCGACCGCGGCAAGCCGCGCCGCGCCGCCGATCGCGCTGGCTGTCGCGGCGACGGTGGCGGCGGTGAGCGTCGTCGGCTGGGTCGCGCTGTCGCACGATGCCGGCGCCGGCGACGGCGATCGCCACGGCGCGCGCAGGCGTCGGCGTGCGCGCGGCGGACGCGCGGCCGCCCGTCGACAACGAGTATCTGCTGGCTCACCAGGAATATTCGCCGACCGACCGCGATCCAGGGCGTGCGCCCCTACCTGCGCGCGGTAGCCGCCAGCGAGCCGGATGCGCGCCCATAGACGCCGCGGCCGCGGCGCGCGACGGCGCGTGATGCGCAGCGCGCGCCCGCTGCTGGCGCACGGGGCTGCTCGCACGCGACGCTGTTCGTCGTGCCGCTCGCGCATGGCACAGGATGCCACGCGAATGGCTGCAGCGCGCGGCCGACGCGGCGCGCACGCTCAACTACGTCGGCACGCATCGTCTACCAGCACGGCAGGCGCATCGAGACCTCGCGCCTCGTCCATCTCAACGACGCCGGCGGCGAGTACGAGAAGCTCGTCAACCTCGACGGCCCGGCGCGCGAGGTGATCCGCATCAACGAGCGAGGTACGCTGCTACTACCCCGATGCCAAGCTCGTGCGCGTCGAGCCGCGTACGCTGCACAACGCGTTTCCCGTCGCTGCTCGCCGCAGCAGCTGGCGACGCTGGCCGAGCTACTACGATTTCCGCAAGGCCGAGACCGCGCGCGTCGCCGGACTGGATACGCAGGCCTACGTGTTCGAGCCCAAGGACGGCATGCGCTACGGCCACAAGTTCTGGGCCGACATCAGCACCGGACTGCTGCTGAAGGCGCGGCTGCTCGAACGAGCGGAACGAGATCGGTCGAGCAGTTCGCATTCACCGACATCCAGATCGGCGCGCAAGCTCGATCGCGAGCATGGTCAAGCCGACGTTCGCCGCGCGACGCCGCCGGACTGGCAGGTGCGCGAAGTCCGGCCGCGGCGACGTCGCGCCGCACGGAGACGGGCTGGGTGGTCAAGGACCTGCCGCCCGGCTTCACCAAGATCGTCGAGGGTTATCGCACGCTGCGCGGCAAGCCGGACCAGGTCGCGCATCTCGTCTTCTCGGACGGCCTGGTCGCGGTCTCGGTGTTCGTCGAGCCGACGCCGCAGACACCGCAGCCGTTCGGCCTGTCGCAGCAGGGCGGCGTCAATGTCTACAGCCGGCCGCTCGACGACCATCTGGTCACCGTTCTCGGCGAGGCGCCCGGTCGCAACCGTGCGCCAGATCGCCTACTCGGTCAGCCACCGCTGACGCGGATTCGCTGACTATCCGCTTCGGCAGTTTCGCACCCAACGACAAAGGTACAGAAGCATGCAATCCTTCGTCGCCTGGACCGATGCTCGCCGCATTGTCGCGCTTCGCGCTGTTTTCGCTGCACGCCGGCGGCGCCGCGCCAGCCGGCGCCGGCTGCCCGATTTCACCGAGCTCTACGAGCAGCAGGGCGCCGGCCGTCGTGAGCATCGACGTGACGCAGAAGGTCGACGCCGCCCGCGATTCCCCGAGCTGTCCGAAGACGATCCGTTCTACGAATTCTTCCGCCGCTTCGGGCAGATTCCGCGCGGCGCGGCCGCGCCAGCGCGAGTTCGAGCAGCAGTCGGTCGGCTCGGGCTTCATCATCTCGCGCGGACGGCTATGTCCTCACCAACGCGCACGTCGTCGACGACGCCGACGAAGTGACCGTGCAAGCTCTCCGACAAGCGCGAATTCAAGGCCAAGGTCATCGGCACCGACAAGCGCACCGACGTCGCGCTGCTCAAGATCGAGGCGACGGACCTGCCGAAGGTCACGATCGGCGATCCCGGACAAGCTCAAGGTCGGCGAATGGGTGGCGGCGATCGGCAAGCCGTTCGGGCTCGAGAACACGATCACCGCCGGCATCGTCAGCGCCAAGGGCCGCGAGCTGCCGCAGGAAAACCTGGTGCCGTTCATCCAGACCGACGTCGCCGATCAATCCCGGCAACTCGGGCGGTCCGCTGTTCAACATGAAGGGCGAGGTCGTCGGCATCAACTCGCTCATCTTCAGCCGCACCGGCGGCTACATGGGTCTCTCATTCGCGATTCCGATCGACGTCGCGATGAACGTCGTCAAGCAGATCCAGGAAAAGGGCCGCGTGACGCGCGGCCGTATCGGCGTGCAGATCCAGGAAGTGAGCAAGGAAACCGCCGACGCGTTCGGCCTGCCGAAGGCCGACCGGCGCGCTGGTCAACTCGGTGGAGAAGGGCGGCCCTGCGGACAAGGCGGGCATCGAATCCGGCGACATCATCCTCAAGGTCGACGGCCGGACGGTGAATACCTCGTCCGAGCTGCCGCGGATCATCACCCAGGTCAAGCCCGGGCACGAAGGTCACGCTGCAGGTGTGGCGCAAGGGCGCGACGCAAGGACATCGCCGTCACCGTTGCCGAGCTGAAGGAAGACGACGGCGCCGACGCCGGCACAAGCGCGGCACGCCACGCCGGCAAGGACAAGGCCAAGCCCAATCGCATGGGGCTCGTCCTGTCCGATCTGACCGACGAGCAGAAGAAGGAGCTCGAGATCAAGAACGGCGTGCGTCGTCGAGGACATCAGCGGCACCGTCGCGCGGCGACATCCAGCCGGGCGACGTCATCCTGGCGGTGATCAGCCGGGGTGCCGACGATCGAGGCGAAGAGCGCGGAGCAGGTCAACGCGCTGATCGCCAAGCTCGAGAAGGGCGCGTCGGTGACCTTCCTGCTGCGGCGCGGCGAGCAGCAGTTCTTCTCGACGCTCAAGCTCGGCAACGAACGGCGCAGCGAAGCTGAGCGCCGGCTCGCCTGCCCGCTGACGCTGCTCGTCGCGCGCCTACTGCCATCTGTGCGACGAGATGCGCTGGCGGCGTCGCAGCCTGTGCTCGACGGCCCGCGGTCACGCTGCGACGTGCTCGACGTCGACGCCGACCCGGCGCTCGAGGCGCGCTGGGGCGACCAGGTGCCCGTGCTGCTCGCCGGCGCGCGCGAGGCATCGGCTCTGTCACTACCGTCTCGATCGTGCCGCGCTCGCGGCGGCGGCTGCGCGGCGCGCCGGCACGAGGTCGCGTCAGACGCGAGAAATCGGTTAAAATTCAACGTCTTCCGACGCAACCGAGGGCACGTATGGAGGGGCACTGTCGCGGTGCCCCTTTCGTTTGAGCAGACCGATGCAGCACATCCGCAATTTCTCCATCATCGCGCACATCGACCACGGCAAGTCGACGCTGGCCGACCGCTTCATCCAGCGCTGCGGCGGCCTGTCGGAGCGCGAGATGGAGGCGCAGGTGCTCGACTCGATGGACCTCGAGCGCGAGCGCGGCATCACGATCAAGGCGCAGACCGCCGCGCTGCCGTACGCGGCGCGCGACGGCGCGACCTATCAGCTCAATCTGATCGACACGCCCGGGCCACGTCGATTTCGCCTACGAGGTCTCGCGCTCGCTCGCGGCCTGCGAGGGCGCGCTGCTGGTCGTCGACGCCTCGCAGGGCGTCGAGGCGCAGACGGTCGCCAACTGCTACACGGCGACCGAGCAGGGCGTGACGGTCGTGCCCGGTGCTCAACAAGATCGATCTGCCGTCCGCCGAGCCGGAGCGCGTGATCGAGGAGATCGAGGACATCATCGGCATTCCGGCGCACGACGCGATGCGCGCCAGCGCCAAGACCGGCGAGGGCGTCGACGACATCCTCGAGGCGGTGATCGCGCGCATCCCGCCGCCGAAGGGCGATCCGGCCGCGCCGCTGTCAGGCGCTGATCATCGATTCCTGGTTCGACAACTACGTCGGCGTCGTGATGCTGGTGCGCGTGATGGACGGCACGCTCAAGCCGCGCGACAAGATCCTGCTGATGGCGACCGGCGCGACCTACAACTGCGAGCAGGTCGGCGTGTTCACGCCCAAGGCGGTCGCGCGCGACACGCTGTCGGCCGGCGAGGTCGGCTTCGTCATCGCCGGCATCAAGGAGCTCAAGGCGGCCCGCGTCGGCGACACGCGTGACGCTGGCGGCGCGTCCGGCCGCGAAGCCGCTGCCCGGGTTCAAGGACGTGAAGCCGCAGGTGTTCGCCGGCCTCTATCCGGTCGAGTCCAACCAGTACGAGGCGCTGCGCGACGCGCTGGAAAAGCTCAAGCTCAACGACGCGTCGCTGCACTACGAGCCCGAAGTCTCGCAGGCGCTGGGCTTCGGCTTCCGCTGCGGCTTCCTCGGCCTGCTGCACATGGACATCGTGCAGGAGCGGCTCGAGCGCGAATACGACATGGACCTGATCACGACGGCACCGACGGTGATCTACCAGGTGCTGCTGCGCGACGGCACGCTGCTCGAGATCGAGAACCCGTCGAAGCTGCCCGACCTGTCGCGCGTCGAGGAAATCCGCGAGCCGATCATCACCACGACGATCCTCACGCCGCAGGATTACGTCGGTCCGGTGCTGACGCTGTGCACCGAGAAGCGCGGCGTGCAGAAGAACATGCAGTACGTCGGCCGCCAGGTCATGCTGACCTACGAGCTGCCGCTGGCCGAGGTCGTGATGGATTTCTTCGACCGCCTGAAGTCGGTGTCGCGCGGCTACGCCTCGCTCGATTACGAGTTCAAGGAGTTCCGCGCGGCCGACGTCGTCAAGCTCGACATCCTGATCAACGGCGACCGGGTCGACGCGCTGTCGGTGATGGTCCATCGCGCCAACGTTCGCAGTATCGCGGCCGCGAGGTCGTGTCGAAGATGCGCTCGCTGATTCCGCGGCAGATGTTCGATGTCGCGATCCAGGCGGCGATCGGCGCGCAGATCATCGCCCGCGAATCGGTCAAGGCGCTGCGCAAGAACGTGCTCGCCAAGTGCTATGGCGGCGATGTCACCCGCAAGCGCAAGCTCCTGGAGAAGCAGAAGGCGGGCAAGAAGCGTATGAAGGCCGTCGGCAGCGTCGAGATTCCGCAGGAAGCGTTCCTGGCGATCCTGCAGGTGGGCGAGAAATGAAAGGTTCGTCCTGCACTCGATGCGCGGTACGGCGCAGCCCGTAGCCCGAAGGTCACCAACGATATCCATGCCCTGAGCTCCGATGAATTTCGCCCTGATCCTCTTCCTGCTCACGCGTCGTTACCGGGCTGATCACGCTCGCCGACAAGCTCGTGCTCAGCAAGCGTCGCGACCCCGGCGCGCCGGAGCCGTGGTGGATCGAGTACCCGAAGAGTTTTTTTCCGGTTCTGCTCATCGTGTTCCTGTTGCGCTCGTTCGTTGCCGAGCCGTTCAAGATCCCGAGCTCCTCGATGCGTCCGACGCTCGAGGTCGGCGACTTCATCCTGGTCAACAAGTTCGCTTACGGCCTGCGGCTGCCGATCATCGAAAAGAAGATCATTCCCATCGGCAATCCGCAGCGCGGCGACGTCATCGTCTTCCGCTATCCCGCAGTCCCTTCGCAGGATTTCATCAAGCGCCTCGTCGGACTCCCGGGCGACGAGGTGGTCTATCGCGACAAGAAGCTCACGGTGAACGGCGTCGCCGTGGCCGCAGATCGCGGACGGCAACTACGGTTACCTGGAAGGGCTCGCGTACGTTACGACCGAGCGCTTTCTCGAGAAGACCGGCGGCCGCGAGCACACGATAGCCGAGAACCCGGCGGTGCCGCCGGTGTATCCGCACAGCGTGCGCATGTTCCCCGGGCGGGAGAACTGCGTTTACAATGATCGCGGATTCACGTGCAAGGTGCCCGAGGGGAGCTATTTCATGATGGGCGACAACCGCGACAACAGCGACGACAGTCGTTACTGGGGTTTCGTGCCCGACGACCACATCCGCGGCAAGGCATTCTTCATCTGGTTCAACTGGGATGACATCAGCAGTCTGGCGTTCAAGCGGATTGGCACCTCGATCCGCTGATGGGAGGCGTCAAATGAAAGCACTCCGGACACAGCGCGGGCTCACGCTCGTCGGATTCATTTTCGTCGCCGCGCTGGCGATCGTGGCCGTGATGATCGGATTTCGGATGGTGCCGGCGTATATCGAGTGGTACACGGTGAAGAAGGTAATGGCCAATACGCTGCAGACGTCGAAGGAAGGCTTCACGCTCTATCAGTTCCGCCGCGATTTCGATCTCAAGGCGTCCGCGCCGATTACATCGATTCGGTGCGCGGAGCCGACGTCGAGGTGACCAAGGAAGGGAACCAGCTCGTCGCCACCGCGAGCTGGACCAAGGTTCTGCATCTGGTCGGCAACGTCAGCCTGCTGCTGGAGTTCGAGGCGACGGCGACAAAGTAGCGGGCCATGCCCTTCGCTGCGGGTCATCGACTGGGACACGTTTTCCGGCGCCCTGAGCTTCTGCACCAGGCACTGACCCACCGCAGCCTTCGGCGCCGACCACAACGAGCGGCTGGAATTCATCGGCGACGCGGTGCTCAACTGCGTGATCGCGCTGGCGCTCTATCAGCGATTTCCGGACATGTCCGAAGGCGAGCTCTCGCGGCTGCGCGCCAACCTGGTCAACAAGGACACGCTGCATCGGCTGGCGCTCGCGCTCGACCTAGGCAGATTCGTGCGTTTGGGCGAGGGCGAACTAAGAAGCGGTGGCGCAGCGACGGCCCTCGATACTCGCCGATGCGCTGGAAGCGGTGTTCGGCGCCGTACTTCGTCGATGCCGGATTCGACGTCTGCCGCAGCGTCATCGAGCGCGTCTATGCCGAGGAGCTCGCGCGCGTTGATCCTGGCGGTCTCGCCAAGGATCCGAAGACACAGCTGCAGGAATGGCTGCAGGCGCGGCGCATCGCCGGTGCCCGAGTACGCGATCGTTGCCGTCAGCGGCGAGGCGCACGTGCAGATCCTTCGACGTCGAATGCCGCATCCCGGCGCTCGGAATCGCTGCGACCGGGTCCGGAGCCGAATCGGCGCGCCGCCGAGCAGGCGGCGGCGACGCTCGCCGTATGAGCAGGCCACAGCGCGCCTGAATCGTCGGGCAGCGCCGGATTTCGCTGCGGACGCATCGCTATCGTCGGCAGGCCCAACGTCGGCAAGTCGACACTGCTCAATGCGCTGGTCGGCGCGCGCGTCAGCATCACGTCGCGCAAGGCGCAGACGACGCGGCACCGCGTGCTCGGAATCCTGACGACGCCCGAGGCGCAGTTCGTCTTCGTCGATACGCCCGGCTTCCAGACGCAGCACCGCTCGCGCGCTCAACGAACGCGATGAATCGCGCGGTGCGCGACAGCCTCGCCGACGTCGACGCGTGGTGCGTGGTGCTGGAGGCCGGGCCGCACTGTCGGCGCCGATCGCGACGGTCATCGCGCTCCTGCCGCCGGCGCGCACCGGTCGTCGTCGCGCTCAACAAGATCGACCGCGCTGACGGACCAGTCACGCGCTGCTGCCGCAGCATCGCCGAGGTCGCCGGCGCTGGCGCGATTTCGCCGCGATCGTACCGGTCAGCGCCGAGAAGGGCAGCAGCTCGACGCTCTGCTCGCCGAAATCGCGCAGCGCATGCTGCCGGTCGGCGCGCCGTTGTATCCGGCGCGACGAGCTCACCGATCGCGACGAGCGCTTTCTCGCCGCCGAGTACGTGCGCGAGAAGATCTTCCGCCTGCTCGGCGACGAGGTGCCCTACGCGACGACGGTGCCGATCGATCGCTTCGAGCACGAAGGGCGAGCTGCGCCGGATTCACGCCACGGTCTACGTCGACAAGACGAGCCAGCGCGCGATCCTGCTCGGCGCAGGCGGCGAGCGCATGAAGGAGCATCGCTGCGTCGGCGCGGCGCGACATGGAGCGGCTGTTCGGCGGCAAGGTATTTCTCGAGATCTGGGTGCAAGGTGAAGTCCGGCTGGGCCGACGACGAGCGCATGCTCGCGTCGCCTGGGCTACTGACGTGGCCGATGAAACAGCTCTCGCGAGCGCCGCGACGACCAGCCCGCCTTCGTGCTGCATGCGTACGCCTATCGCGAGACGAGCCTGATCGTCGAGGCGCTGACGCGCGGCGCACGGCCGCGTCGCGCTGGTCGCCCGCGGCGCCAAGCGCCCGCGCTCGGAGCTGCGCGGCGTCCTGCAGGCGTTTCCAGCCGCTGCTGCTTTCGTGGGCCGGCAGCGGCGAGCTCAAGACGCTGCTACGCGGCCGAGTGGCGCGGCGGCCTGCCGCTGGTGTCGGCGGCTCGGCGCTGCTCTGCGGCTTCTATCTCAATGAGCTGCTGCTGAAGCTGCTGCCGCGCGAGGACCCGCACCCGCAGCTGTTTCGCGACTACGAGGCCGCACTGGCGCGAGCTCGCCGCGGGCGCGCGAGCAGGCGCCGGTGCTGCGCCAGTTCGAGCTGCGCCTGCTCGCCGAGCTGGGCTACGCGCTGCCGCTCACGCACGAAGCCGACACCGGGCGCGCCGGTCGATCCTGGCGGCACGGTACTATTACGCGTTCGACCGCGGACCGCGCCGACCGCGTCGCGGAACCGGGCGCGTCGCTATCCGCAGGTGCGCGGCGCGACGTTGCTCGCGCTCGCGGGGCTCGACTTCGCCGACGCCGAGACGCCGCCGCTGAGGCCAAGCGGCTGATGCGCGAGGTGCTCGACCACTATCTCGAGCAGCGTGCCGTCGTTCAGCCGTCGCGTCGTGCGCGATCTGCAGGCGCTCGACGAGGAAGACAGCGAAGGCGCAGAACAGCGACCATGATCGAACTCGGCGTCAACATCGACCACGTCGCCACGCTGCGCCAGGCGCGGCGCACCTACGAGCCCGACCCGGTCTGGGCCGCGGTCGAGGCGCACCTGGGCGGCGCCGACGGCATCACCGTGCACCTGCGCGAGGACCGCCGCCACATCCAGGACGAGGACGTGCGCCGGCTGCGCGAGCTCGTGCACATCAAGCTCAACCTGGAGATGGCGGCCACCGACGAGATGGTCGCGATCGCCTGCGCGCTCAAGCCCGAGATGGCGATGCTGGTGCCCGAAGGCCGACAGGAGGTCACCACCGAAGGCGGGCTCGACGTCGCGGCGCAGGAAGGCGCGTCTGAAGGACGGTCGTCGCCCGGCTGGCCGGCGCCGGCATCATGACCAGCGTCTTCATCGACGCCGAGACTGAAGCAGGTCGAGGCCGCCGCGCGCATCGGCGCGCGCGTGTGCGAGATCCACACCGGTCCCTACGCGCATGCCTTTCATGCCAAGGGGCGCGACGCCGCAAAGTGCAGCGGTGGTCGCCGAGCTCGCGCAAGATCCGCGCTGCCGGTGCGGCGATCCGCGCAGCTCGGCATGCGCTTCAACGCCGGGCATGCGCTCAACTACTTCAACGTGCAGCCGGTCGCGGCGCTGCCGGGCGTGCGCGAGCTGCACATCGGCCACGCGATCGTCAGCCGGGCGGTGTTCGTCGGCCTGCGCGAGGCAGTGCGGCAGATGAAGGCGCTGCTGCGGGAAGCGGCACGGCCGTGATCGCGCTGCCGCGTGGCCCGGTCATGCTCGACATCGCGGGCACCGAGCTCACCGCGGCCGATCGCGAGCGCCTCGCGCATCCGCTGGTCGGCGGCGTGATCCTGTTCGCACGCAACTACGCGTCGTTGGCGCAACTTGCGGCGTTGACCGCAGCGATCCGCGCCCTGCGCATGCCGTCGCCGCTGATCGCGGTCGACCACGAGGGCGGCCGCGTGCAGCGCTTTCGCGACGGCTTCACCGCCATCCCGCCGATGCGATCGCTCGGTGAGCTCTGGGATCGTGACGCCGCCGCTGCCGCGCGCGAGGCCGAACGGCTGGGTCGCGATCATCGGCGACGAGCTCGCCGCCCACGGCATCGACTTCAGCTTCACGCCGGTGCTCGATCTCGATTATGGCGCGAGCGCGGTGATCGGCGATCGCGCCTTTCATCGCAATCCCAACGCCGTCGCGCATCTCGCGAGCGCGCTGACCCGGGGCTGCGCGCGGCCGGCATGGCGGCGGTGGGCAAGCATTTTCCGGGGCACGGCTTCGTCGCCGCCGATTCGCATCACGAGGTGCCGGTCGACGCGCGTCCGCTCGCCGCGATCGAGAAAGACGACCTCGTGCCCTTTGCCGCGCTGATCCGCGCCGGCGTCGCGGGCGTCATGCCGGCGCACGTCGTCTATCCCGACGTCGATGCGCAACCGGCGGGATTCTCGCGCGTGTGGCTGCAGGACATCCTGCGTCGCGACTCGGCTTCGACGGCCTGGTTTTCAGCGACGACCTGTCGATGGCCGGTGCGCGCGGCGCCGGCGACATCGTCGCGCGCGCAGACGCAGCGTGTGCGGCGGGTTGCGACATGGTGCTGGTCTGCAACGATGCGGAAGGCGCTGACGCGCTGCTCGCGACGTGGACGGCGCCACGCAATGCGGCCCTCGAGCGACGTCTTGCCGGCATGGCCGCGCGCAACCGCGACGACCGCGTCAGGGCAGCTTGAGATACGGTGTGACCACGTACGTCTGTCCGGCTACGTCGATCGCGAAGCGCGACGCGAGCAGGGCTTGTTCCGTCCGCGGTGCCGCGGTGCGCACGTAGCCCATCGCGACCGCGCGGCCGTGCTTGCGGCTGTAGCCGGCCGACGTGAGTTCGCCGACGCTCTGCGCCGTCCATCAGGATCGGCTCGCCGCCCCACGGGAACGCCGCCGGGTCGTCGAAGCGTGAACATGCACGCAGTCGCTTGCGCGAGTCCGCGCTCGCGCTGCCGCGAGCAGCGCCTCGCGACCGATGAACGCGTGCGGCTTGTCCATCTTCGACCGCGTAGCCGAGCCCGGCTTCCCACGGCGTCTCGTCGGGGCCGAGCTCCGCGCCCCACGCGCGGCGGCCGGCTTCGATGCGCAGCGCGTCGATCGTGTAGTAGCCGGCATCGCGCAGTCCGAACTCGCGCGCCGGCGCTCGCACAGCGCGTCGTAGAGCGTCACGCACTGGTCGGTCGGCGACGTAGAGCTCGTAGCCGGGACCGCCGACGTAGCTCATCCGCGCGGCGCGCACGCGCGCGTAGCCGACGTCGATCTCGCGCGTCGTCGCGAACGGCAGTGCCGCCTTGCGACAGGTCGTCGGCGGAGAGCGCGACCGAGCAGCGCCTCGCGCCTTCGGGCCCATCACCGACATCACCGAGTAGGCGCTGGTGACGTCGACGAGCGCCGCGAGCTCGTCGTCGCGGCGATGGCGCGCTCGATCCAGGCGACGTCGCGCGTCGTCTGCGCCGATCCGGTGAGGATGAAGAACTCGGTCGGGCGCGAGGCGCATGACGGTGAGGTCGCTCTCGAAGCCGCCGCGCTCGTTGAGCATCGCCGTGTACACCATGCGCTCCGACGGCCACGTCGATCTCGTTGGCGCACAGCCGCTGCAGCACGGCGAGCGCGTCGCGGCCCTTCAGCACGAACTTGGCGAACGACGTCTGGTCGAACACGACGACGTCCTCGCGGCGTCGCGCGCTGCTCGTCGAGCACGTAGCGGCAGCCAGCCGGGCGTGCCCAGCGTGTACGGCGGCGGTTCGCGGCGCCCGCGCGGCAGGAAGTAGTTGGCGCGCTCCCAGTTCATCTTGCTGCCGAACACGGCGCCCTTGGCCCGCAGCCGGTCGTAGAGCGGCGAGCGGCGCAGCGGACGCACGGTCTGCGAGCTCCTCGCGCGGCCAGCGCATCGCGTAGTGCAGGCCGAGCGTCTCGACGGTGCGGTCGGCGAGGTGCCGGCGATTGGCGTGGAACGGCGCGAAGCGGCGGATGTCGACGTCCCACAGATCGAGCGGCGCCTCGCCGCCGACGATCCACTCGGCGATCGAGCTTGCCCGGCGCCGCCGGCGTTGGCGATGCCCGCCGAGTTGAATCCGGCGCAGACGAAGTAGCCGCCGCAGCTCCGGCGCCTCGCCGAGGATGAAGTTGCCGTCGAGCGTGAAGCTCTCCGGTCCGTTCAGCAGCAGCTTGACTTCCGCGGTTTCGAGGCAGGGCGTGCGGTGGATCGCGTTGCTCATCAGGATCTCGAACTGATCCCAGTCCTCGGGCAGCAGCTGGAACTCGAAGCCGTCGGGGATCGGGTCGACGTTCCACGGCTTGGCCTCCGGCTCGAAGCCGCCCATCACCAGGCCGCCGACTTCCTCCTTGTAGTAGAGGTAGCCGTCGGGATCGCGCATCACCGGCAGGTCGGGCGTGCACGCCGGCGATCGGCTTGGTGACGAGGTAGAAGTGCTCGGCCGCGAAGAGCGGCACGTGACGCCCGCCAGGCGCGCCGAAGCGCGCGCCCACTGGCCGCCGCAGTTGACGAGCGTCTCGCAGCGCGATCTCGCCTTCGTCGTCGCCGCGTTGCCAGCGCACGCCGGCGACGCGGCCGCGTTGCGATGACGTCGACGCCCGTGACCTTGACGCCCTCGACGATGCGCGCGCCGCGCATGCGCGCGCCCTTGGCGAGCGATTGCGTCAGGTCGGTGGGATTGGCCTTGCCGTCGCCGGGAATCCACACCGCGCCGGCAAGGTCGTCGGTGCGCAGGATCGGTACGATCGCGCCGGCCTCGGCCGGCGAGATGAACTCGAATTCGATGCCGAAGCTCTTCGCGCGCGCCATCTGCCGCTTCATCAGCGTCGAGCCGCTCCGGCGTCTTCGCGACGTTGAGGCTGCCGCATTGCTTCCAGCCGGTGGCGAGTCCGGTCTCCTGCTTCGAGCGACGAGTAGAGCTCGATGCCGTAGCGGCTCATGCGCGTCGCGTTGCGCGTCGCGCGCGTCTGGCCGACGAGGCCGGCGGCGTGCCAGGTCGTGCCGCAGGTGAGCTTGCCCTGCTCGAGCAGCACGACGTCGCTGCACGCCGAGCTTGGCCAGGTGGTAGGCGGTGCGAGACGCCGGCGATGCCGCCGCCGACGATGACGACCTGCGCTGGCGCGGCGGCGGGTCGGTCGTGCGGTCATGCGGACCGGGCGCGACGGCACGCGTCAGCCGAGCTTGAGCGCGGCGACGCCGGCGACGACGCTCGCGGCGCCGGCGAGCGCGCGCCAGCCGAAGCCTTCCTTGAGCCAGAGCGCGCCGATCAGCGCGGCGAACAGCACCGAGGTCTCGCGCAGCGCCGCGACCGCGGCGATCGGCGCGCGCGTCATCGCCCAGAGCACGATGCCGTACGCGCCGAGGCTGCCGCGCCGCCGACCAGGCCGCGCGCGCCAGCCGCGCGCGATGTAGCGCGAGCGCCGGCCGTGCCGCGCCGCGCGACGATCCAGGCGAGGAACGGAATGCCCTCGAGAAAGATGCAGCCACGCAACGTAGGCAGCGCGTTGCCCGAGGCGCGCGCGCCGGCGCCGTCGACCAGCGTGTAGACGGCGATGATCGCGGCGTTGGCGAAGCGCCCAGCACGCGGCGCGCGGCGGATGCGCTTGCGGCGCTGCACGAAGGCGATGCTGACGATGCCGAGCGAGATCAGCACGATGCCGAGCGCGATCTGCGGCGTCGGCAACTCGCGCAGGAAGACGATGCCGAGCAGCGTGACGATGCAGCGGCGCGGTGCCGCGCATCAGCGGGTAGGCGAACGACAGATCGCCGGTGCGGTACGCCTGCGCGAGCGTGACGTAGTAGCCGAAGTGGATGACCGCCGACGCCGCGATGAACGTCCACGCCGCGGCATCCGGCAGCGGCGACGAACGGAATCGACGACGAGGCCCCACAGCGCGGAGCCGGCGACGACCGTCGCGGTGTCGAGCAGCGGATCGCCGCCCGGCGCGCGACTTGAGCAGCGCGTTCCAGCCCGCGTGCAGGAGGCCGGCGCCGAGCACGGCGAGCGTGACGCCGAGCGTGAGTTCCATCAGCGCGCTATGCCGTGCGCGGCTTGCGCTTCTGCCAGCGCGCGGCTTGCGTCTTCGCCGTCGGCGCGACGCCGTGCCTGGCGGCGCGATCGGTGCGCACGGCCGGCGTCGGCGGCTTCCTTGAGGCGCGTCTTCGCGAGCACGCCGGCCTGCTCGAGGATCGGGTAGGCGATCGAGCAGATGTGCGAATTGATCCGCTTCAGGTCGGAGATGAGGTCGAGGTGCAGCGACGAGGTCTCGATGCTCTGCACGCGTGTTGCTCGGTGAGGCGCTCGAGGTGCGAGTCGGCGTAGGCGCGCTCGAGGTCGCGGAACAGCACCTTCTGCGCGAGCAGCTCCTGCGCGCTCTTCAGGTCGCCGTTGAGGAACACGCACAGCCCGAGCCGCAGGTTGGCGATGCAGCCGGCCGTGCAGGTCGCAGATCTCGGCCATGCCCGGCCTCGGAGAAGTTGCGGCCCTTGTCGATCTTCTTGTCCTCGAGGTCGATGATGATCCGCTCGATGATGTCGCCGACCTGCTCCATGTTGATCGTGAACGAGACGATGTCGGCCCAGCGCCGGCCTTCCTTCTCCTCCAGCGCCTCGCGCGAGATCTGCGTCAGGTAGAGCTTGACCGCCGTGTAGAGGTCGTCGACGACGTCGTCCATCTTGCGCAGCCGCTCGGCCAGCGCGCGGTCGTTGGTCTTCAGCACCGTCAGCATGCCGTTCAGCATCTGCTCGATGACGTCGCCGATGCGCAGCGCCTCGCGCGCGGCGCAGCGATCGCGAGCGCCGGCGTGTCGAGCGCCGACGGGTCGAGGTGGCGCGGCTTCGCCGGATCGTCGGCGTCGGGCTTGCGCGGGCAGCAGGCGCTCGGCGAGCGCGCGATCGGCTCGGTGAAGAAGAGGAAGCGCGACGGCGATCGCGACGTTGAACAGCAGGTGGAAGCAGCACCGACCTGCCTCGCCGGGTCGAGCGACCAGCGACGCGATGCGGTCCTCGAGTAGGCCGAGCAGCGGCACGACGACGACGCAGCCGATCAGCTTGAACAGGAAGTTGCCGAGCGTGACCCGGCGCGCCTCCGGCGGCGAGTGCAGCGTGGTCAGCATCGCCAGCAGGCCGCTGCCGAGGTTGGCGCCGAGCACGAGCGCCGAGCGCCACGTGCAGCGCGATCACGTTCGAGCGCGCGAGCGTCGCGATCAGCAGCACGACGGCGAGGCTCGAATAGCGACAGGATCGTGAACAGCGCCGCGACCAGCATGTCGAGCAGCGACGTCGCCGGTCAGCGAGGCGAAGATCACCTTGACGCCCGCCGCCTGCGTCACCGGCTTCGCGGCGAGCACGATCCACTGCAGCGCGAGGATGATGAGGCCGAGGCCGATCAGGACGCGTCCGAAGCGGCCGATCGTCGTCGACTGCGCGCGGAGGAACAGCACGACGCCGACGAAGATCAGCAGCGGCGAGAGCCACGACAGGTCGAACGAGAACACGAGCGTCATGAGCGACGTGCCGACGTCGGCGCCCAGCATCACCGCCAGCGCCGGCGCGGTGCCGATCAGGCCCTGGCCGGCGAACGACGGCGACGATCAGCGCGGTCGCGGTGCTGCTCTGGATCAGCGCCGTGATCGCCGAGGCCGGCGAAGAACGCGGCGAAGCGGTTGGCGACGCTCTGCGCGCAGCATGCGGCGCAGGTCGCCGCCGTAGAGGCGCAGGATGCCGGTGCGCACGATGTGCGTGCCCCAGACGAGCAGCGAGACGCCGGCGAGCAGGTTGAGCAGGATCTGCATCGCGCCTCAGGCGCGCCGCGCGCGCTTCCATCGAGCCTGCACGAAGTGTGCCGAGCGGCGGCGTCGGACGGCCCGGCCAGCTTGGCGGCGTCGTCCCAGATGCGCAGCTCGACCGCGCGCGCAGCGCCAGGCTTGGCGCGGCGAACGCCGGCGGCGTCCGCGGCCGAGTAGACGCCGCCCTGCAGCGCAAGGCTGCGTTTCGAATCCGGCGGACAGCGCCTCGTGATAGCCCGGACCGCGTCGCGCAGAGGTAGCGCTTGGCGTCGACGTGCAGCCGGATCGGCTCGAGCACGTCGTCGCCGAACAGCGGCCGCAGGAACGGCAGCGCGAAATACTGGTGGACGTCGTCGATGCCGCGCTCGGTCGGCGTGTCGCCCTGGTCGTTGAGCAGGTGCCCGAGGTCGTGCAGCAGCGCTGCGCGTGACCAGCGCGGCGTCGGCGCCCGCGCCCTCGGCCAGGGTGGCGGTCTGCAGCGCGTGCTCGAGCTGCGTCACCGGCTCGCCGGTGTACATGCGCGCCGCCCTTGGCGTCGAACAGCGCGCAGATGTCGGGAATGCGTCAGCGCCATTGTGAATCGGCAGCTTCACCACGGCAGCGAGTAGGTCTTGATGTTGGTGAAGCTCTTCATCGCTTCCTGCACGCCTTCCTTGTAGCCCAGCCCGGAATCCTTGATGCCGCCGAACGGCGTCAGTTCGAGCCGGTAGCCGGGGACCTCGCGCACGTTGACCGTGCCGACGTTGAGCTCGGACGACGAAGCCGCGTGATGTAGTCGAGGCGATTGGTGCACACCGCCGACGACAGCCCGTAGTCGGTCGAGTTCGCGATGCGGATCGCCTCGTCGATGTCGCGGAAGCGGATCACCGGCGACACCGGGCCGAAGGTCTCGTACTTGACGACCGGCATGTCGGGCGTGACGTGGTCGAGCACGCGTCGGCGAATACAGCGCGCCGCGGCGCACGTTGCCGTAGAGCAGCTTCGCGCCGCGCGCGACGGCGTCGTTGACCTGTCGCTCGAACGACTTCGCCGCCGCCTCGTCGATCACCGTGCCCATGTCGGTGTGCCGGGTCCATCGGATCGCCGTAGTCCAGGCCTTGGTCTTCGCGAGCAGCGAGCTCGACGAAGCGGTCGGCGACGCGCTCCTGGACCAGCATGCGCTTGACCGCGGTGCAGCGCTGGCCCGGAGTTCTTGTACGAGCCCGCCGCGGCGAGCGTCGCCGCCTCCTCGAGGTCGGCGTCCTCCATCACGATGATCGGATCGTTGCCGCCGAGCTCGAGCACCTGGCGCTTGTAGACGGCCTTCGCGGCGATGTATTTGCCGATCGGCGACGCCGCCGGTGAAGGTGACGAGATCGACGTCGGGGTTGGTCAGCATCTCGTCGGCGATCTCCGCGGATCGCCGGTGACCACCGAGAACATCTCCGGCGGCAGGCCCGCCTCGTACAGGATGTCGGCGAGCAGCAGCGCGGTCAGCGGCGTCTTCTCGCGTGGGCTTCAGCACCATCCGGTTGTTGGTGGCGATCGACGGCGCGACCTTGTGCGCGACCTGGTTCAGCGGATGGTTGAACGGCGTGATCGCGGAGATCACGCCCAGCAGCGGCTCGCGCAGCGTGTAGACCTTGCGCTTCTTGCCGTGCGGCGTGAGATCGCAGGAGAAGATCTGGCCGTCGTCGGCGAGCGCCGCGTTGCCGGCGAAGACGAACACGTCGCAGGCGCGGCCGACCTCGTAGAGCGAGTCCTTCTTGCAGATGCCGCACTCGGCGGTGATGAGGTCGGAGATCTCGTCGATGCGCGCTGCGGATGATCTCGGCGGTGCGGTGCAGGATGCGGTAGCGATCGTGGCGCGTCAGCGTCGAGCTTGAAAGCCTTGGCGATCGCGAACGCGCGGCGGATGTCGTCGACGCGTCGCCTTGGGCACGGTGCCGACGAGCGCGCCGGTGTACGGATTGTGCACGTCGATGACGCGCTCGCCGCCGACCAGCTCGCCGCGCGATGCGCATCTTCTCGTGCAGCACGCGCCGTGCCGCACGTCCGCCAGCTCGGTCATCATGTTCATGGCTGCGGCATCGCGCTCATTGCAGGTGGTTGAGCGCGAGGTCGAACGCGTCGAAATTGCGCCAGCGGCGGCCCGCGCGGCAGTGCCGTCGCCGGCCGGTTCGCGATCAGCGGCACCTGCTGCTCGGACACGCCGCCGTGCGAGCGCAGCGGCACGTCGAGCCCGGACAGGTCGTGGCGCTCGCGGCTGGTGCCGATCACCGTCAGCCGCTCGGACGACGATGACCAGGTCGCCGACGCGATCCGGCGGCAGCTCGAAGCGCGCGCAGGCGTCGGCGCGCGAGAGCACGAGCTCGACGCCGGGCAGCGCGGCGATGCGCGCGGCCGCGTCGGCGACACGCGCCGGCGGCGACAGGTAGACGGTGGCGAACGAGCCGAGCGCGCCGTGATGGACGACGTACGGATCGGTGATCGGCAGGATCACGCGCGTCGTGCCGGCGCCGTACCAGCGCGTCGAGCACGTCCTGCAGGAAGACGATGTTGGGGCGGCCGAAGGCGTCGGTCTTGGCGTTCATGCCGTGGTCGGCGGTGAGCGACGATCGTCGCGCCCAGCGCGTCGAGCTGCCGCGAGGTAGCGGTCCATCATCGCGTAGAAGTCGTTGGCCTGCGCCGTGCCGGGCGCGGCCTTGTGCTGGACGTAGTCGGTGGTCGACAGGTACATGAGGTCCGGGCGCTCGCGCTCCATGCAGCTTCACGCCGGCGGCGAACACGAACTCCGACAGCGCGGCGCTGTACACCGACGGCAGCGGCATGCCGACCAGGCGCGAGCACGTCGTCGATGCCGTTCGCCGCCACGCGTCGCCTGGTCGGCCTTCTCCGACGAGAAGCAGATGCCCGTCATGCCGATGCCCGAGCAGCGCCGCGCAGCTTGTCCTTGGCGGTGACGACGGCGACCTTCGCGCCCGGCGTCGGCGAACGCGGCGAGGATCGTGCCGGCGCGCAGGTACTTGGGGTCGTTCATCATCACTTCGGCGCCGGCGTCGCGATCCCAGAAGTAGTTGCCGCAGATGCCGTGCACCGACGGCGGCGCGCCGGTGACGATCGACAGGTTGTTCGGGATTGGTGAACGAGGGCACGACGCAGTCGGCGGTGAGGCAGGTGCCGCGGTCGCGGAGCCGCGCGAGGAACGGGGCGCGCGCCGGCTGCGATCGCCTGGTTGATGTATTCGGGCTCGCAGCCGTCGACGCAGACGACGACGACCGGGCGCTCGCGGCCAGCGATAGCTGCGACCGTTGACGCGAGACCGTGCGCGGAGCTGCACTCAACGCGACTTTCCGGTGGCGATCGACGGCGAGGCGGCGGCGCGGGCGCGCGCGAGCCGGCTGCGACGTGGCTCCGGTGCATCCGCTCGCGGCTCGCCATGACGTGATCGAAGCAGCGCGCGGCCGGCGGCGGCCGCGTTGCCGGCGGCGATGCGGTCGACGATGTCGCGATGCTCGCGCGTCGACACCGGCAGCGTGCCGCCCTGCGCCAGCGTCGCGCGGCGGAACAGGTGAGAGCTCGTTGACCAGGCGGCGGTAGGTCGCGAGCAGCTTGGCGTTGCCGGCGAGCGCGACCAGCCGGTCGTGGAAGTCGAGGTTGAGCGCGGCAGTAGCGCGTCGACGTCGTCCTTGCGCCGCCGCGCGTTCCATCCGCTCGACGCGCGCGCGCAGCTCGCGGATCTGCTCGGCGGTCGCCGATCTGCGCGAGCGCGGCGGCCGACCATTCGTCGAGCGACGGCGCGCACCTCGTAGATCTCGTCGGCTTCGTCGACGCTGATCTGGCGGACGAACACGCCGCGATTCTTCTCGAGGCGCACCAGGCCCGACTCCTCGAGCGCGCGGAAGGCCTCGCGCACCGGTCCGCGCGACACGCCGAGCGAGTCGGCGACGCCGGCCTCGTTGAGCTTGCCGCCGGCGGCGAGGTCGCCGGCGAGGATCATGCGCTCGAGCTCCTTCTGCACGAGCGTCGGGCAGCGAGCTCGACTGCACGAGCGCGATCGTCGCGGCCGGGAGGCGCGTGGCGCGACGCGGCGCGCTCGGCGGCACGCGCGCGCCGTCGAGGCGCGAGTCTTCGGCATGGTTGCGATTAGACGCCGTCGGGTGTAGATTGTCAACAATCTGCAATCGCGATGACCACGCGGGCGATGCTGGCGCGGCCGCGGCGGTCACTGCGCAGATTGTCATGAACTGGCCGTGCGGCGATCGGCCGGAGCGCAGTTGCCGCCGGTCACGCTGCGAGCGTAGCATTGTCGGCATTGGCGGCAAGGCGCGACAGCGCAGCATTGTCGCAGCACTCGTTCGACGCTGCAGTGTCAACACCCAGGAGGCACGATGAATCGCAGATGCCGGCATCTGGGGACGGCGCTTCGCCGCCGCGCTGTCGCGGCGGCCGCGCTGTGGCGCAGTGGCCCAGCCGTCGCGCAGAAGACCGAGCTCCTCGTCTACACGGCGCTCGAGACCGACCAGATCAAGGCGTACGAGGACGCGTTCTACAAGGCGTATCCCGACATCGACGATCAAGTGGGTGCGCGATTCCACCGGCGTGATCACCGCCAAGCTCCTCGCCGAAAAGGCCAATCCGCAGGCCGACATGGTGGTCGGCACCTCGGCGTCGAGCCTTGCCGTCTTCGCCAACGAGGGGATGCTGCAGCCGCTACGCGCCGAAGGGCCTGGACAAGATCCTGCCGCAGTACCGCGATCCCGAAGAATCCGCCGGAGTGGGTCGGGATGGACGTCTACGGCGCGGCGATCTGCTTCAACACCGTCGAGGCGGCGAAGCTAGAACCTGCCCAAGCCCGAGACCTGGAAGGACCTGACCAAGCCCGTCTACAAGGGCAAGATCGTGATGCCGAATCCCGCCTCGTCGGGCACCGGCTACCTGGACGTCGCGGGCTGGCTGCAGATGTGGGGCGATGCCGACGCGTGGAAGTTCATGGACGCGCTGCACGACAACGTCGCGCAGTACACGCACTCCGGCTCGCAAGCCGTGCCGCCAGGCCGGCGCCGGCGAGTTCCCGATCGGCATTTCGTTCGAATATCGCGCCGTGACGACCAAGAAGGGCGGCGCGCCGATCGACATCATCTTCCCGAAGGAGGGCCTGGGCTGGGACCTCGAGGCCTCCGGCATCATGAAGAGCGACCAAGAAGGTCGAGGCCGCGCGCAAGCTGATGGACTGGCTCGCCACGCCCGATGCGATGGAGCTGTTCGCCAAGAACTTCGCGGTGCTCGCGATGCCGGGCATGGCCAAGCCGCTGGACTTCGTTCCCGCCGACTACGAGACAGCGGCTGGTGAAGAACGACTTCGCGTGGTCGGCGAAGAATCGCGACAAGATCCTCGCCGAGTGGACCAAGCGCTACGACGGCAAGTCGGAACCGAAATAAGCGACTGCGATCGCGACGCGCCTCCGACTCGAGCCGCGGCGCGCTTTTTTGCGCGTCACCGGCACGTGACGTCGAGTGCCGGCTAGCGTGGCGAACCCGCGCCGCGCCGCGAGCGCGCCGTACCTCGAAGCTCGACGGCGTACGCAAGACGCTTCGGCAGGTTCACGGCGCTCACGGATATCGCGCTCGCCGATCGATGCGCGGCGAGCTGGTCACGTTCCTCGGCCCGTCCGGCTGCGGCAAGACGACGCTGCTGCGCATCATCGCCGGGCTCGAGACGCAGGACAGCGGGAGCGATCGTGCAGGGCGGCGCGCGACATCTCGCGGCTGCCGGCGATGAGGCGCGACTACGGCATCGTGTTCCAGTCGTATGCGCTGTTTCCCAACCTGACGATCTTCGACAACGTCGCCTACGGGCTCGTCAACCGGCGCAAGGGTCGCGACGAGATCCAGCGCCGCGTCGCCGAGTTGCTGAAGCTGGTCGGCCTGCCCGACTCCGGCGCGCAAGTATCCGGGCCAGCTCTCCGGCGGCCAGCAGCAGCGCATCGCGCTTGCGCGGGCGCTGGCGACCTCGCCCGGGCTGCTCCTGCTCGACGAGCCGCTCTCGGCGCTCGACGCGCTCGAGCGCGTGCGCCTGCGCGGCGAGATCCGCGCGCTGCAGCAGCGCCTGGGCGTGACCACGATCATGGTCACCCACGACCAGGAAGAGGCGCTGTCGATGGCCGATCGCATCGTCGTGATGAACCAGGGCGTGATCGAGCAGGTCGGCACGCCGCAGCAGATCTATCGCAGACGCCGGCGACGGCGTTCGTCGCCGATTTCGTCGGCAAGGTCAACGTGCTGCCCGCGGTCGCCGAAGGCGGCGGACGGTTCCGCGTCGGCGACGCTGGTCGCTCGACGGCGCGCACGATGCGCCTGCGCATGCGCGCCGGCACGCGGGTGCAGGCTCTACCTGCGTCCGGAGGACGTGTGTCATCGACGGCGCGGCGCCGATCGGCGCAACGCGGCACCGGCGAAGGTGACGAAGGTCGAGTTCCTCGGCGCGTTCTGCCATGGTGAGCGTCGCGCTCGCCGGCGCCGAGGAGCAACCGTTGCTCGTCAACGTCTCGCGCCACAGCAGTCGACGCAGATGCGGCTTGCCGAGGGCTCGGCGCTGCGCGTGGGTCTGCCCGCCGACTGCCTGCGCGTGCTTGCCTGACGCTCGATCCGCGCATGACGACGCGCCATGCCGACGCCCTCGCGCCGTGCCGCTCGCCCGGCGGCGCACGGTCAAGCCGGCTCGCGCACTGGCAGGATCGGCTCGCGCAGGGCCTGCTGGTCGCGATGCTGCGCGATCGCTCGTCGTGTTCCTGCTCGCGCCGCTTGCTCATGATCCTGGTCAAGAGCGTGCAGGACAAGGACGGCGCGTTCGTCGGCCTGCGCAGTTCCAGGAGTATTTCGCAGACGCCGCGCTGCAGCAGTCGATCTGGAACACGCTGTGGGTGGCGCTCGCGGTCACCGGCGATCACGATTCCGCTCGCGTTCACGTTCGCCTACGCGCTGACGCGCAGCTGCATGCCGGCTGAAGGGAACGTTCCGCGTCATCGCGCTGACGCCGATCCTCGCGCCGTCGCTGCTCGCGGCGATTTCGTTCATCCAGTGGTTCGGCAACGCAGGGGCTGCTCAAGGGGCTGCTCGGCGGCGCGCACGATCTACGGCCCGATCGGCATCATCATCAGCTCGATCTACGCGATGTTTCCGCACGCGCTGATGATCGTCCTCACCTCGCTGCTGCTCGCCGACGGCCGCCTGTACGAGGCCGCGGAGTCGCTGGGCACGCCGACGCTGCGCCGCTTCTTCACGATCACGCTGCCCGGCGCGAAGTACGGTCTGATCAGCGCCGCGATGGTCGTGTTCTCCTACACGGTCAGCGACTTCGGCATTCCCAAGGTGATCGGCGGCAACTTCAACGTGCTCGCGCTCGACATCTTCAAGCAGGTGATCGGCCAGCAGAATTTCAACAAGGGCGCGGTGGTGAGCCTGATCCTGCTCGTGCCCGTGCTGCTCGCGTTCATCGTCGACTGGATCATGCAGGGACGCCAGCAGGCGCAGTTCTCGGCGCGCGCGGTGCCCTACGCGCCGAAGCCGAAGCCGTGGTTCGACGGCGCGATGTTCGCCTATCTGCCTGGTCGTCGCGCTGCTCCTGCTCGCCGTGCTCGGCATGGCGATCTACACATCGTTCATCAAGCTGTGGCCGTACGACAAGTCCTTCAGCCTGCGTCACTACACGTTCGGACTGGTCGACGGCGGCGTCATCGTCGCGTTCTTCAACAGCCTGCAGATGGCGTTGCTGATCGGCGCGTGTTCGGCACGATGTTCATCTTCGGCGGCGCGTACCTGCTGGAGAAGACGCGCGGCATGACCGGCGCTGCGCGCGCTGATCCGCCTGCTCGCGGCGATCCCGATGGGCGTGCCCGGGCATGGTGCTGGGGCTCGGCTACATCTTCTTCTTCAACCACCCGGACAATCCGCTCAACGTCCTGTACCACGGCGATGACGATCCTGGTGATCTCGACCATCGTCCACTACTACACGTCGAGCCACCTGACGGCGGTGACCGCGTTGAAGTCGCTCGACAACGAGTTCGAGGCCGTGTCGGCGATCGCTGAAGGTGCCGTTCTACAAGACCTTCTTCCGCGTCACGGTGCCGGTGTGCCTGCCGGCGATCCTCGACATCGGCCGCTATCTCTTCGTCAACGCGATGGTGACGATCTCCGCGGTCGTGTTCCTGTATTCGCCGGACACCAAGCTCGCGTCGCTGGCGATCCTGAATCTCGACGACGCGGGCGAAATCGGTCCGGCGGCGGCGATGGCGACGCTGATCGTCGCCTCGTCGACGACGGTCTGCGTACTCTACGCGGTCGTGACGCGCTTCCTGCTGACGCGCACGCAGGCCTGGCGCAAACCCGCCGCCCTGTGAGCGACGCCCGCAAACGACGGAGTCCATGCATGAGCAATTTCGACCGCGAACCCGATTCTGCTTACCCCCGGGCCGCTCACCACGTCGCTGCAGACCAAGGCGGCGATGCTGCGCGACTGGGGCTCGTGGGACAGCCAATTCAACGCCGTGACCGCGCGCGTGCGCGAGCGGTTGCTCGTCGATCATCAACGGCGAGCGAGACGCACGTCTGCGTGCCGATGCAGGGCAGCGGCACGTTCTCCATCGAGGCCGCGGTCAACACGCTGGTGCCGCGCAACGGACACGTGCTGGTGCTGGTCAACGGCGCCTACGGCCAGCGCATGGCGCGGCTGACCGCGATGATGGGCCGCAAGCTGTCGACGTTCGAGACCGCCGACGGCGTGCCGACGACCAGCGCGACGGACGTCGGGCGTACGCTCGATGCCGACGCGTCGATCACGCATGTCGGGCTGATCCATTGCGAGACTTCGACCGGCATTCTCAATCCACTGCCGGAAATCGCCGCGGTCGGTCGCCGCGCGCGGCAGGCGCCTGATCGTCGATGCGATGAGTTCGTTCGGCGCGCTGCCGATCGATGCGACGACGGAACCCTTCGATGCGCTGATCGCGGCGTCGGGCAAGTGCGTCGAAGGTCCGCCAGGCATGGGCTTCGTGTTCGTGCGCAAGCGGCGTGCTCGAAACCTGCGCGGGCAATTCGCACGTCGCTGTCGCTGGACCTGCACGAGCAATGGACGTACATGGAAAGGACGACGCAGTGGCGCTTTACGCCGCCGACGCATATCGTCGTCGCGCTCGACGCGGCGCTCGATCAGTACATCGCCGAGGGCGGCCAACCGGCGCGGCTCGCGCGCTACAGCGCCAATTGCGCGACGCTCGTCGACCGGTATGAACGGAGCTGGGCTTCGACGTGTTCCTCGATCCGAAGATCCAGGCGCCGATCATCGTGACCTTTCACGCTCCCGCCGACGCGAACTACGCGTTCAAGGCGTTCTACGACAAGGTCCGCGACAAAGGTTTCGTGCTCTACCCGGGCAAGCTGACGCAGGTGGAAACGTTCCGCGTCGGGTGCATCGGCGCCATCGGGCCCGAAGAAATGCGCCATGCCGTCAACGCCATACGCGACGCCATGCGCGAGCTGGGCATCAAGCAGGTCGCCCGCGCCGCGGCGCGGGCCGCTTGAAGCTCGCAGGTCGGAATCCGTTCCGACGCAATGCCGACGGTGCACTGTGGTGTGCGAATGAACTTGCACCTACGAAACAGCGACCCTGGACCGGGGTATTCGTAACGCCGATTTCAGTCGGCCGCGGCGATTGACCGCATCGAAGTGCTCAAGTCGAGCGAAGCGTGACATAGCGCCGCCAACGCCGCACGGTCTGCCGTATCGGCGTGCAAGGCACCATGACGCAACAGCCAATCGACGACGACCAGGCTGGCGTCGGCGGTGACCACGTCGGGACCGCTTTCATTTGCGATCAAGCGCGCCGCGGAAGCGATGGTCTCGAGTCGGAATTCGACGACCTCGCCGTCGACACCGGTCGGCACGAAGTCTGGCGCAAGCATCAGGTCGTGTGCGAACACCGTTTCGCGTTCGAGGCCGTAGGGATGCGCGCGGCAGATGCGAAGGGCCCCTGCAGGGATCGCGGTGGCGGCGAGTGCGGCGGGTATGCCGGCCTCTTCCCAAGCTTCCTTGACCACCGTTGCCGCGACCGTTGCCCCGGCGGCGATTCCGCCACCGACGAGATTGTCGAGCATCCCGGGATCGACCGCCTTTCTGGAGCTGCGCCTTCCGAACCACATGCGCAACCCCGCGGCGGTGTTGGTCACGCCGTTGATGTGCGCGGCGAAAGTGCGAATGCCGAAATAGCGGGCAGCGGAGCGCTCGAGGTCGAAGAATGCGGGTTCTCCAAACTCGCAGACGACCGCGTAGAGCTCGTCGCGCCACGCGCTGAGCGCGCCCTCCGCGGACAGCTCACGAGCGACGTGCTCCATTGCCTCGGTGCGCGCGCGATGGGCGCGCAACCGCGGCGCGAAGCGCACGTGGTCGGCGGCGACCGACAGGACTTGGTCAAAGGCCGCCAGCCGGCGCACGCGCACGTCGTCGATCCAGCCGACAACCCCACCGTCGACGATGAATGGTCGCAGGCGCACGTTCGGCGGCGCGAGCGCCGCGTTTAGCCTGGTACGAATCCCGGTTACAATGGCGGCCGTTTGCATCCTCACATTGTAACGGTCCCGTATCATCCATGCCCGCTGACGTACTCGCATTGTTCGATCTCGACCACACCCTGTTGCCGCATGACAGCGACGAGCAATGGGTCGCGTTCCTGATTGAACAGGGCGCGCTGGATCCCGAACGCTACGAGGCGGCGAACCGTGAACTCATTGCACGCTACAACCGCGGCGAGGCGGGTACGCTCGAATTCACCGAGTTCTATCTGTCCACGCTCACTAGTTTCGACGCGGTCGAACTCCTGCGCTGGCGCGACAGGTATCTGGCGGGAAAGATTCGACCGCGGATACGGGAGGCGGCACGCGCACTGGTCGAGCGACACCGCGCCGCGGGCGACCGTATGCTCATAACGACGGCAGTGTTCAGGTTTCTCGCCGAGGCGATCGCCGCCGAATTCGGCATCGAGGACGTGATCGCCACCGAAGCCGAGCAAGTCGGCGGGCGTTACACCGGCAGGGTGGGCGGCATGCCGAACATCCGCGACGGCAAGTATCAGCGTCTGGTCGAGTGGCTCGCCGCCCGCGGCGAGCGGCTGGGGGATTTTCGCCAAGTCTGGTTTTACGCGGATTCGGTCAACGACCTGCCGCTGTTCGAGCACGTCACGCATCCGGTCGCCGTCAACGCCGATGCCGTGCTCGCCGCGCATGCGAGACACATGGGCTGGCCGGAGATGCGCGTCGCCTGAGGCAGGCGGCGGTGCGATAGCCACGCGGTGCCGGCCGACGTCCTCGCGCTGTTCGATCTCGACCACACGCTGCTGACGGTCGATTGCGATCAGGCGTGGGTCGAGTATCTGATCGAGCAGCGCGCGCTCGACCGCGAGCGTTTCGAGCGCGGCAACCGCGTCGTGAGCGGACGCTATCGTCGTGGCGAGGTCGGACTGCTGGAATTCACGGAATTCTATCTGTCGACGCTGGTCGCGCATCCGGTCGCGAAACTTCTAGCCTGGCGCAACGAGTATCTCGAACAGCGCATCGTTCCGGCGATTCCGGCTGCCGCACGTGCCCTCGTCGATCGCCATGGCGGCGCCGGCGACCTGTGCGTACTGACCACTGCGGCGAGCCGCTTTCTCGTCGAGCCCATCGCACGCGAACTGGGCTTCGAGCATGTGATCGCCACCGAGCCGGAAATGCGCGACGGGCGCTTCACCGGCAAGGTCGCCGGCATGCCGAACATGCGCGAGGGCAAGATCGAGCGCCTGGCGGCGTGGCTGGCAGAGCGCGGGCAGCGTCTTGCGGACTTCCGGCAAAGCTGGTTCTACAGCGACTCGCGCAACGACATTCCACTGCTGTCCAGCGTGACGCATCCGGTCGCGGTCAATCCGGACCCCGACCTTGCCGTGCTCGCCGCGGACAATCGCTGGCCGGTGCTGCAGATCGGCTAGAATTCGCGCTTTTTTGGACGCAAGCTGATGAGCGCGAGAATCATCGACGGCAAGGCCCGCGCCGCACTGGTCACCAGGGACGTCGCCGCGCGCGTCGCAGTGCGCGTTGCTGCCGGCAAGCCGGCACCCGGCCTCGCTGTCGTGCTCGTCGGCGACAATCCCGCATCGCAGATCTACGTGCGAAACAAGCGGCGCACGACTGCTGCTGTCGGCATGCGCTCTGCCGATGTCAACCTGCCGGCGACGACGACACTGCAGGAATTGCTTGCGACTCGTCGATGGCCTCAACGCGGACCCGTCGGTCAATGGCATTCTCGTGCAGCTGCCGTTACCTGCGCACATCGATCCGGAGCAGGTCGCCGAGCACATCGATCCGGCCAAGGACGTCGACGGGTTGCATCCCTACAATCTTGGGCGGCTGCTGCTCGAAGCGCCCGCATGCTGCGTCCATGCACCCCGTAGGGCTGCATGATCCTGCTCCAGGATACCGGCGAGGATCTGGTTGGCAGGCACGCAGTCGTCATCGGCCAGTCCAACATCGTCGGCCGGCCGATGGCGCTGGAGCTGCTGATGGCGCGCTGCACGGTGACGATTTGCCACTCAGCGACGCGCGACCTGCCGCGCATCGTCGCCGGCGCAGACGTCGCTCGTCGCCGCGATGGGAAAGCCGGCCTTCGTTCAGGGCGATTGGATCAAGGCCGGCGCCATCGTCATCGACGTCGGCATCAACCGTACCGCCGAGGGCAAGTTGCGCGGCGACGTCGATTTCGAAACGGCAAGGCAGCGCGCCTCGTGGATCACGCCGGTTCCGGGCGGGGTCGGCCCGATGACGATCGCAATGCTGCTGTCGAACACGCTGAAGGCGGCGGAAATCCAGGACGAGCGCGTAGCGCCGGACACGCTGCCTATCAAAGCGTCCGCAAATGCCACGCCTTCGGGCGCGTGAAGGTCTGGATGCCGTAGGTCGACAGCGTGACGCCGATGCCCGAGTGGCGCACGCCGGACCAGGGCAGCCGCGGACTGACGCGATCGCAGCAATTCCAGTACGCGGTGCCTGATTCGACCTTGGCGAGAATGCGCCTTGCGCGAGCGCGGTTGTGCGTGTAGACGCCTGCAGTCAAGCCGTATTCGGTGTCGTTCATCAGCGCCACCGCTTCGTCGTCGCTCCCCACCTTCTGGATGCCGATGATCGGACCGAAGCTTTCTTCCTTCATCAGCTCCATCGTGTGATTGACGTCGACGAAGACGGTGGGCTCGAACCAGTTGCCCTTTTTATGCACGACATTGCCGCCGGTGAGCAGCCGGGCGCCACGCTTTTTTGCGTCCGCCACCTGCTTCCTGAGCACGTCGAGTTGCGGCCGGCGCGTGATCGGACCGATATAGGTGCGACTCGTCGAAGGGATCGCCCATTCGGTAGCCCTTGACCTCGGCGACGAACGCGGCGACGAAGGCGTCGTGGATCTTCTCGTGCACATAGATGCGCTCGACCGAACAACACGACTGGCCGGTGTTGTAGAACGCGCCGTCGGCGATGCTTGCCGCGGCGATCGTGACGTCCGCGTCGTCGCAGACGTACACGGGATCCTTGCCGCCCAGCTCGAGCTGTACCTTGATCATCCTGCGCCCGGCCTTCGCGCCGATGCTTTCGCCCGTCGCATGGGAACCGGTAAAGAACACGCCGTCGATCGGCGCTTCCAGCAACGCCTCGCCGGCAGCGCGGCCACCAAGCACGGGTATGAAGACGTCCTCCGGCACGCCCGCGGCGACGAGCATCTGTGCGATGTATAGTCCCGTCAGCGTCGCAAACTCGGAGGGCTTGTACAGCACGGCATTACCTGCGAGCAGCGCCGGGATGAAGACGTTGCCGCCGACGAAGTAGGGGTAGTTCCATGCCGAGATGTTGGCGATCACGCCCAGGGGCTCGTGCGAGATGCGCTCCTCGAGCCTCAGCTTGGCGTCGGCATGAACCCTTTCCTCGCGTAGTACCCGCGCCGCCTCCGTCAGGAAAAAGTCGATGCGCCCCAGCAGGCCGCTGAGCTCGTTGCGCGACTGCTTGATCGGCTTGCCGACTTCGCTGGTCAGCGTCCGTTCGAGCGAGGCGTGCTGTTGCGTGACGCGCTCGCGAAATCCCTCGATCGCGGCGAGGCGCTGCTTCATCGGCGTCGCAGCCCACGCCGGCTGCGCCGCGCGCGCACGCTGGTACTTGGCGCGAACGCCGGCTTTGCCGTCCTCGGGAACCTTGGCGAGAACGACGCCGGTCGCAGGATCGAGTATTTTCAATGTCATCGACGGGTGCCTGGTGCGTGGAAAGAGCATGCGGGTGCGCGGATCTTCCCCATGCTACAGCGCCGCGGCGAAAATGCGCTCGAAATCCGAGCGCGCGCACGGCCGCGGGTTGGTCTGGTGGCAGGTGTCGTTGACGGCAACCTCGACGAGCGCGGGTATGTCGGCGCGCGTGACAGGGCGCTCGCTCCGGTACTGCGACAGCGTCAGCGGTATCGACAGCTCGCCCTTGAGCGCGACCAGCCAGTCGATGAATGCCTGCGCGGCGGTGGACGTGGAATTGCCTGCCACGCCGACGACGTGCGCGAGTTCCGCCATCTTTTCGCTTGCGGCGGGCAGGTTGAAGCGCATGACGTGATCGATCATGATGCCGTTCGCCAGCCCGTGGTGCAGGTCGGCCACCGTCGACAGCGCATGCGCGCACGAATGCACGGCACCCAGATCCTTCTGGAATGCGATCGCGCCCATCATCGAACTCATCATCATGTCCGAGCGCGCCGTCAGATTGTGCGGCTCGCGTACGGCGGTGGCGAGCGACCGGGCAGCGATGCGCGCGCCTTCCAGCGCAATACCGTCGCACAGGGGGTGGTAGGCCGGAGACAGGTACGACTCGACGTTGTGGGTGAGCGCGTCCATGCCGGTCGCCGCGGTGATGTGCGGCGGCAGGTCGAACGTCAGCTCGGGATCGGCGAACACGGCCTTCGCCAGCAGCCTGGGCGAGAACAGGATTTTCTTGATATGCGTCACGTCGTCGGAGACCACGCTCGAGCGCCCGACCTCGGAACCCGTCCCGGCGGTGGTCGGCAGCGCGACAAACCACGGCAACTCGCGCTCGATGGTGCGCACCTTCGGGTGATCCCACGCGTACTCGAGCACGTCACCCTCGTGCACGGCCATGAGCGCGATCGCCTTGGCCACGTCGAGCGCGGCGCCGCCACCCAGGCCAATAACGGCGTCGGCTGCGTGCGCGTTGTAGGCGGCGACGCCATTGGCGACCTGGCTCGCCACCGGGTTGCCCCAGATCTCGGAGTATACGGCGACGTCGAGCCCCGGGAGGTCGGCGATGAACGCCTTGAGCATCGGCAGGGGTGCGATTCCGCGATCGGTGACGATCAGCGGGCGCCCGACGCCTTGCGATTTCAAGTGCGCAGCGGCCAGCTTGCGCACACCGGGGCCGAAATGGATGGTCGTGGGAAACGCGAAACGGTGCACCGCTGTCATGGCACTAGGCGCCTTCAGATGATCTCGAAATAGCGCTTCAATTCCCAATCGGTGACGCCGTCGAGCCACTGCCGCCATTCCCATTCGCGCGTCGCCGCGAAGTGGTCGACGAAATCATCCCCGAACCAGTCCCGCGCGACTTTCGAGTCGCGGAAATTGCGTGCGGTCTCGATGAGCGTACGCGGAGCACGCGGAACGTTCTCGGCGCCTGCATTGGTGCCGTGAATCGGCTTGGTGCTGAGCTTGAGGCCCTTCTCGATGCCATGCAGGCCCGCCGCGAGGACCGCTGCGGTACCGAGGTAGGGGTTCATGTCGGCGCCGGGACAGCGCGTTTCGAGGCGCGTGGACTTGGGCGCGCCGGCGATGACACGAAAGCTCGCGGTGCGGTTGTCGACACCCCACGTCGGCTTCACGGGCGCCCAGAAGCCGTCGACCAGGCGCTTGTAGCTGTTGATGGTCGGCCAGAACATCGGCGCGAACTCAAGGAGGCACGCGATCTGTCCTGCCAGGTAGCACTCGAAGAGCCTGCTCATGCTGTTCTTGCCGCCGGCGTCGTAGAACAGGTTCTTCTTGCCGTCGGTGAGCGATTGATGGATGTGGCCCGAGCATCCCGGATAGTTCGCGCTCCACTTCGCCATGAAGCTCGGCATGATGCCGAAGCGCGATCCGATTTCCTTTGCGCCGGTCTTGAAAAGGATGGCGCGATCGGCCGCTTCCAGTGCCTCGGAAAACTGGATCGCCGCTTCGTAGACACCGGGCCCGGTTTCGGTGTGCAGTCCTTCGATGGGCACGCCGAACGCGCCCATTTCCACCATCAGCGCCTTGAAAAAGTCGCGATTCTGGTTGGCGCGAATGAGCGAGTAACCGAACATGCCCGGCGTGATCGGGTCGGGCCTGACGTAGCCCTTGTCCGCCCACGACTGCGGTGTTTCGGCGAAATTGAACCATTCGAACTCGATCCCGCACATCGGCGCCACGCCGAGCTTGTCCCCGCGCTTCAGCACGCGCTTGAGCGTCTGCCGCGGGCACAGCGGATGCGGCACTTGCCTGCCCTTTTGCTCGGAGACGAATTCACCGAGAAAGAACGGCACCCCGTCGTCCCATGGCACATTGCGATGCGTTCCGAGGTCGATCCAGGCCAGCGCGTCGGGAAATCCCTTGTGCCAGCCGGTAAGCGTGGTGTTGTCGTAGCACTGGTCGTTCATGTCCCAGCCGAAAACGACATCGCAGAAGCCGAAGCCACCTTCGACCGCCGAGAAGAATTTGTCCTTGTGCAGGTATTTGCCCCGAAGCACACCGTCGATGTCGGATACCGCGACCTTGACGCGCTGGCCGGGTGACTCGCGGACGGCGTCGAGGACTTTCTGGGCGGCAATGGTCTGCGGCATTCGATCTCCCGGGGATTCTCGCAGCGCCGGTCGGGCGCCGGCTGGCGAAGGGCGATTCTACCGCGGCAACGCATTCGCGCCCGGCTGGGCGGTCGGTACGCGATGGCACAATGCCGCGCATGGCGCACAACGACTCCAACCCCGCAGAGCGTCCCGCTCGGCCGCGCGGGGCGCTGCTGGCTCTGCACGGCGCTGTCGCGCTGTTCGGCTTTGCGGCGCTGTTCGGCAAATGGATCGCACTGCCGGCGGTGACGATCGTGCTCGGGCGCACCGCGGTGGCCGCGTTGGCGTTGGCCATAGTGCTCGCCACGCGGCGCGAGGGCTGCGGCCGCTTCGAATGGCGGCTGGGTGTCAGCGGCGCGCTGCTGGCGGCGCATTGGATCGCGTTCTTTCAGGCCATCCAGACCGCGAGCGTCGCCATCGGGCTGCTGGGATTCGCGAGCTTTCCAATGTTCGTCGTGCTGCTGGAAGCCGTGTTCCTGCGGCGGCGCGCAGGCTTGCTCGAGTGGACACTTGTGGCCCTCGTCACCGCGGGACTGCTGCTAATCGTGCCGTCGCTCGAGCTTTCCGATCGTCAACTTCAGGGACTACTGTGGGGCATTTTCTCCGGCGCGAGCTTCGCACTGCTCGCGGTGTGCAACCGCGCGCTCGCATCGCGCAGGGCTGCAGGCGAGATCGCCTTCTGGCAAAACGCAACGGCGGCACTGTGTCTGCTGCCCATGCTCGCGATCGCCCCCATCGTACCGAACGCGCGCGACATGGCACTCTTGCTGATTTTGGGAATCTTCTGCACGGCGCTTGCCCACACCCTGTTCATTGGTAGCCTGCGCACGCTGTCCGCGCACACCGCGAGCGTGGTGGCCTGCCTGGAGCCTGTCTACGGCATCGCACTGGCCGTCGTTCTTCTTGGCGAAGTTCCCAGCCTGCGGATGCTCGGCGGTGGCGCGCTCATCGTCGGCGCCTCGCTGTGGGTGACGTTGGCTGCAGGCGCGCGCGTGCGACCGGCGTAGCGCCGACGCCGGTGGTTGTGTAGCATCGCGCGTTTATCGGACTCACATCGGTCGACAGCCAGGCGACACGAAAGCTTATGCATATCGGTATCGTTGGACTGGGTCGTATGGGCGCCAACATGGCGCGTCAGGCTCGTCGCGGGCGGCATCACCGTCGTCGGTTACGATCCCGACGCGTCGGCGCGCGCCGCGCTTGTCGAGGTTGCGGGCTGCATTGGCGCCGACACGCTCGAGGCGCTGGTGCACGCGCTGCCGATGCCAAGGGTCGTGTGGCTGATGGTCCCCGCGGGCGAGCGCACCGAGACCACGCTGGCCGAACTGGCTCCCCGATTGTCGTCCGAGGACGTGATCGTCGATGGCGGCAACGCGTACTACAAGGACTCGGTACGGCGCGCGGTAGAGCTGGCGAGCTACGGCGTTCGTTTCGTCGACTGCGGTGTGTCGGGCGGCGTGTGGGGGCGCGAGGAAGGCTACGCGCTGATGTTCGGCGGCTCGCATGCCGCCGCACGCGCGATCGAGCCGTACGCGCGCGTGCTCGCGCCGGCGCCGGATCGTGGCTGGCTCCACTGCGGCCCCAGCGGGTCTGGCCACTTCGTGAAGATGATCCACAACGGCATCGAATACGGAATGATGCAGTCGCTTGCCGAGGGTCTGGCGCTGATCGAAGGCAAGGACGAGTTCGAGCTCGACGTCGCAGCCATCGCCGAGATGTGGCGCCACGGCAGCGTAGTGCGCTCCTGGCTGCTCGACCTGACGGCACAGTTCCTGCGCGAGGACGCGAAGCTGGCCGACGTCGCGGCGATCGTTGCCGACTCGGGTGAAGGCCGCTGGACCGTCGCCGAAGCCATCGACCTGGGCATTCCGGCGCCGGTGCTCTCACTTGCGCTGATGATGCGTTTTTCGAGCCAGCGCAAAGGCGACTACACCGACAAGCTGCTGGCGATGATGCGCAAGAGTTTCGGCGGCCATCGCGTGGAAGAGGAGCGCGCCATGATCGCCGTGCTCATGGGTGTGTGCGGATGCGGCAAGACCAGCGTCGGACGCGCGCTCGCCGATGAATTGCACTGGACATTTGTCGATGCTGACGACTTGCATCCGGAAGCCAACGTCGCCAAGATGGCCGGCGGGACAGCCGCTGACCGACGACGATCGCTGGCCTTGGCTGGACCGCATCGCCAGTGAGCTCTCGCGGCTGGAGGCGGGAGGCGAGCATGCCGTGCTCGCGTGCTCCGCACTGCGCCAGCGCTATCGCGACCGCATTGCGCGGGGACGCGAATTGCGCTGGGTGTATCTCAAGGGCGATGCGCAGACCATCGAGCCGAGACTCGCCTTGCGCAGCGGGCATTTCATGCCGGCGTCGCTCCTGGCAAGCCAGTTCGCCGCGCTGGAAGAGCCTGCACAGGCGATCGTGGTCGACGTTCGGCAAAGCGTCGCCGACCAGGTCACGCAAATCGCCTCGGGCCTGCGCTCGACAGTATGACGCACAAGCCCAAGCATTCGCCGGCGACCGACCTCGCGCATCTTGGTCGCGACCCGACGCAGACATCTGGGTGCCGTAAACACGCCCGTGTATCGCGCGACCACGATTGTGTTCGACAGCGTCGCCGATCTCGAGTCGGCGATGCAGGGCACGTACCCGGGCGTCGCTTACGGGTTGCACGGCATGCCTACCGTCACCGACCTGCAATCGGCGTTTGCCACGCTCGAGGGCGGTCATGCGGCGTTGGCGGTGCCGTCGGGGCTGGCGGCGATCACGCTCGCGCTGCTCGGCACTGACCGGCGCCGGCGATCACGTGCTGGTGAGCGACTCGGTCTACGGGCCGACGCGCCGCTTTTGCGAAAATCAGCTCAGGCGCCTCGGCGTCGCCGTGAGCTACTACGACCCGCTGATCGGCGGCGACATCGGACGCGAGATGCGCACCAACACGCGCGTGGTCTATGTCGAATCCCCGGGCTCGCTCTCTTTCGAGGTGCAGGACATTCCGGCGATCGCGGCAGCCGCACACGAGCAGGGCGCGCTGGTCATGCTCGACAACACCTGGGCCACGCCGCTGGGCTTTCCCGCGTTCGCGCGCGGCGTCGATATTTCGGTCCACGCCGGCACCAAGTACCTGGGTGGCCACGCCGACGTGCTCATCGGACTCATCACCTGCAGCGAGGCGACGTTTCCGCGACTGCATCGTCTGTGGACCGACATGGGCGTCACCGCGAGCGTCGACGATTGCTTTCTCGCTTTGCGCGGGCTGCGCACGCTGGATTTGCGACTGCAGCGCCACACGGAGAGCGCGCTCGCCATCGCACGCTGGCTGCACGATCGCGACGAGGTGGCCGAAGTCGATCTTTCCCGCGCTGCCTGGCTCGCGCGGCTATCCGCTGTGGCAGCGCGACTTCACCGGAGCGTGCGGTCTGTTCGCGGTCGTGCTCAAACCCGTTTCGAAGGCCCGTATCGATGCCATGCTCAACGGCATGCGGCTGTTCAAGATGGGCTTCAGCTGGGGCGGCTTCGAAAGCTTGATCCTTCCCATCCATCCGGAGCGCAGCCGAACGGCGACGCGATGGGAAGCGGCGGGGCCGTGCCTGCGCCTGCATGTCGGGCTCGAAGGCGTCGAGGATCTCATCGCCGATCTGGCTGACGGGCTTGCGCGGCTCGCCGGCTAACCTGCCGCGGCGTCGCTGCCTAGATAGATCTCCTGCACCTGCCGGTCGGCGCGCACCGCCGCCGGCGTGCCTTGCGCGATGATGCGACCGCGGTCGAGGACGATGATACGATCGGCATAGCCGAAGACGACGTCCATGTCGTGCTCGGTGAACAGGGCGGCGATGCCGCCTGATTTCACGATTTCCGAGGTCAGCGCCATCAGCGCCGCCCGATCCGCCGGTGTCGTGCCGGCGGTTGGCTCGTCCATGAGCAGCAGGCGCGGCGCGGCGCAAAGAGCAATGGCGATTTCGATGCGCTTGAGATCGCCGTAGGCCAACGTTCCGCACGTGCGCGCTGACAGTGCCGACGCTCCTACGCGAGCGAGCAGGGCGTCGGCTTCGGCCGAGTACGCGCGACCGGCGCGCGATGCGAGCCCCCATTGCTTGCCGGCGCGCGCGATCAACGCGAGCTGCACGTTCTCGCGGACGCTCATCGACGCGAAGGTGGCCGCGGTCTGAAAAGTGCGCCCGACGCGCTTGGCGGCGATGCGCCGCGATGGCAGGCCGTCGATGCGCTCGTTATCCAGCAGCACCGCCCCGGCGTCGGGTGCGAGTTGTCCGTTGATCACGTTGAAGCAGGTAGTCTTGCCGGCGCCGTTGGGGCCGATCAGCGCGACCATCTCGCCGGCCGCAATCACGAACGAGACGCCGTCGACGGCGACGACGCCGCCGAAGGCCTTGCGCAGGCCGTCGACGACCAGAAGCGGCGCGGCGTTAACGTTCATCGCGCGCGCCTGAGGACACGGAATGCGCCGGCGATGCCCGAGGGGAATGTCAGCACCAGCAGCAGGATGGCGACGCCGAGTATCGCCCGCCAATATTCGGTCACGCGCGGCAGCGTGTCCTGCAGCCAGGTGAACGCGCCGGCCCCGAGCAGCGGGCCGAAGACGGAATCGACGCCGCCCAGCAGCACCATGACCAGGGCGTCGACTGAGCGCGGGATGGCCAGGCTTTCCGGCGAAATGCTGCCCTTGGAAAATGCGTACAGCGCGCCGGCGAGTCCGGCGAACGCGCCGGCCACGGCGAATGCGAGCCATTGCGTGCGTTGCGTGTCGATGCCGATCGCCTCCGCGCGCAGGGGCGAATCGCGCACGCCACGCAGCGCGTAGCCGAAGGGTGTATGCGCGATCCATGCGAGTAACGCCATGGCTGCGCACGAGCTGACCAGAACGAATGCGTAGTACATCTGCCGGCCCGCGAGCCATCCCGCCGGCCACACGCCGACGATGCCGTCCGAGCCGCCGGTGACGGCATCCCATTGCATCGCGATCGACCACACGATCTGGGCGAAACTCAGCGTCAGCATCGCCATATACACGCCGGACAGACGCACGCACAGCCATCCGAACAGCAGTGCGCCGGCGAAAGCGGCCGGCGGCGCAAGGGCCATCGCAGCGGTCATACCGAATCCGTGCTTCACGGCCAGCGCCGCCGCGTATGCGCCCAGGCCGAAATAGCAGGCGTGGCCGAAGGAAATCATGCCGCCGGGACCGAGCAACAGGCGCAGGCTCGCCGCGAACAGCGCGTACACGAGCACGTCGCCGGCGAGCACGAGCGCATAGTCGTCGGCGAGCGCTGGCAGCAGCGCCATGACGACGAACAGTGCGCCGGCGAGGAGCAGCGCATTGCCTCCGAGGCGCGGCGCGGCGCGGCGATGCTCTTGCAGTTGCGTGGTGGCGGCGAGGCTTGCCGGGCGGCCCAGCAGGCCTTGCGGCTTGAGCGCGAGTACGATCGCCATGAGCACGAATTCGGCGACCAGGGTGAGCTTTGGAAACGCAATGGTTACGCCGCCGAGATGGACGCTGCCTAGTGCGATGCACAGCGACTTGACAAGGCTGATTGCAAGCGCCGCGATGAACGCGCCGGGTATCGATCCCAGTCCGCCGACCACGGTCACAACAAAGGCATCGGCGATGCTTGCGAGATCCATGCCCAGCGTCGCGGGCTCGCGCGGCAATTGCAGCGCACCGGCGAGGCCGGCGAGCCCGGCGCCCAGTGCAAACACCGCGGTGAATAGCGCGCGCTCGTTGACGCCCAGCGCGCCCGCCATCGCACGGTTTTCGCTCGCGGCACGCACGAGCATGCCGAAACGCGTGCGCGCGATCAGCCACCACAAGGCCAGGAGCACGCACGGTCCGACGATGATCAGGAACACATCGTAGGTCGGGAGCCTGCCGCCGGCGAGCGACACGGCGCCGGAGAGCCCGGGCGCGCGCGGGCCCAACAGGTCCTCCGGCCCCCATCCGGCGAGCACGGCATCCTTGATGACGAGCACGAGCGCGAAGGTCGCCAGGAGCTGGAGTATGTCCGGCGCCGCGTAGAGACGGCGCAGCAGCAGCGCTTCGATCAGGCCCCCAAGGGCCGCGACAACGGCCGCGGCTGCAAGCACCCCCGCCCAGTAGCCGCCACCGTCGCCGAAGTGTCCGATCAACGTGTAGGCGAGATACGCGCCCAGCATCATCAGCGAGCCGTGCGCGAAGTTCACGATGCGCGTGACGCCAAAGATCAGCGTCAACCCGGCCGAAAGCAGGAACAGCGCCGACGCGCCGGCGAGTCCGTTGAGCAGTTGCAGGACGAGCGCGGAAGCGCTCACGCAGGCGTCGCGCTTATGCCACCATCACGTGCGCGCCCGCCGCGGTCCGGCGGTATCGAGGCGACACGGCGGCACGCACGATCGCACTCGCGATCAGTTGGCCGGTCGGTGCGCGCGCACCCAATCGTCTGACGGCAGGTAGTTCTTGCCGTCGGCGTATTTCCAGTCGACCATCACGCCCTTGCCGTCCTTGACTGCGATGCGCCCGACGTAGGCGCCCATGGTCGACTGATGGTCGAGCGCGCGGTAGCTGATCGGACCGAAGGGCGTGTCGACCGAGAGGCCCGACATCGCGGCCACGAGCTTCTCGGTGTCGGTCGAACGGGCCTTGCGAATCGCGGCCGCTGCGGTCATCACCACGCTGTAGCCGACCACCGAGCCCTGGCGCGGATAGTCCTTGTAGCGCGCCTGATACGCGTCGAGAAAGCGCTTGTGCTCGGGCGTCGCGATGGCCGACCACGGGTATCCGGTGACGTACCAGCCTACTGGCGCCTCGTCCTTGAGCGGATCCAGATACTCGGGCTCGCCACCGAGCAGGTCGAACACCGGGACGTTCTTGAACAACCCGCGTAGCTCGCCCTCGCGCACGAACTTGGCAAGGTCTGCCGCGAACAGTGAGGAGAAGATGGCATCGGGCTTGGCGTCGGCGATCGCCTGCACGACCGGCCCGGCGTCGATCTTGCCCAGCGGAGCCGCGAACTCGACGAACTCGATGCCTGAGGGCTGCATCGCGATCATTTGTTGCTTGAATGCCGCCGTCGCCGATTTTCCGTACTCGTAATCGGGATAGACGATCGCCCAGCGCCGCTTCCCCAGCCGCGCGGCGTCGGGGACCAGCATCGCGGTCTGCATGTACGTCGACGGCCGCAGGCGGAAGGTGTAGCGATTGCCGTTGTCCCACACGATCTTGTCGGTGAGAGGCTCGGAGGCGAGGAACAGCACCTTGCGTTGCCTCGCGAAGTCGGCGACGGCGAGTCCTACCGCCGAGGAAAACGTGCCGAGCAGGATATCGACCTTCTCGCGCGAGACCAGCTCCTCGGCAACGCGCACGGCGTCGCCGGGCGTGCCGTTGTCGTCGCGCACGACCAACTCGACGGGGCGCCCGAGCAGTCCGCCGCCGCGATTGATCTCGTCGAGCGCCAGTTCCATGCCTTTGCGATACGGCTCGAGGAACGCGGGGAAGGTCTTGTAGCTATTGAGCTCGCCCAGCTTGATCGGCTGCGCCGTCGCGCTGGACGCGACCAGGGAAGCCAATGCGAACAGGGCGGATCCGGCAGTGATGCGCGCTTTCATTGTCTCTCCATCGCGGCCGCAAGACGGCGGCGGACATCGCCAAGGCTGACGATCTGGTAGGCATGATAACGGTGGCGCGTCTCCGGGGGAACCCGGTGCTTGGCTGCACCGCGTGGCGCGCGTCAATTCGGCACCATTCGACGACGAGGGTCTTTGCCATCGGCCTGGCGCTTCTATCGTTATGCACACGCGCGGCTGACCGGAAGTGTGCACAGCAGGTAAAATGCGCGGTTTGCCTCATCCGCTCTCACGCGGCCGTTGACAACACTGGGCGCGTGCGTCGAATCCACACTCAGACCGTCCTTGTCCGATTCCCCGATGCTCACCCCCGGTTTTGGATTGACCTTTGAGGCGCTCTATGCGACCGCCGCGCTCGCGCGCGTTGACGCAGCCTTCCTCGGTCATCTCGAGGCTGCCGACGCGCCGCTTCACGCGCGCCTCGTGGCAGCGCGCACAGATCCGTCGGCGCTGGGGCGTTTGGAAGAGTCGGAGCTGCTGATAGCGCTGGCGCGCCATCTCGAGGATTTTCTTGCGCGCGTGTTCGTGATCGAGCCCGAGGTCGCGGCGCTGCAGGCAGCACAGAACGAGCTCGCGCCGATCTACGCGTGCAAGCGCCAGGTCGTGCAGCGCAAGGCGCTCAATCGCTACAAGGCCGAGGTCGCGGCGAGCTTCGACGCTGCCGCGCTGCGCGCCGAACTCGAGGCGAAAATCGGAGCGGCTCCGGATGGCCTGGCCGGTGAACTTGCTTATGCGCGCGCGGTGGGTGCCTGGGGCCGCGACGAAGCCGCGCACGGCGACGACATCGACCTCGCGCTGCGCTACGCGGCGTGGGCGGTGCAAACACCCGAGGGCAAGGCGCGGCACAAGGCGGGCGTGCTGTTCAAGACGCCGCGCAAGCTCGACTTCATGCGCCTGGTGCCGGTCGAGGTCGAGACGCGCCACGGCGTCTCCATGCTCCGGCTTCCCGACGATCACGTGCGTCGCCGTGATGGCTTCGCCCTGACCGACCCGGGCACCGACCTCGCCGGCGGGCTGGATCAGGCGCACTACTGCATCTGGTGTCACGAGCAACAGAAGGATTCGTGCTCGTCGGGCATGCGCGAGAAAAAGCCCGCAGACGGTTCGGCGGCTGCGTTCAAGAAGTCCGTTTTCGGTGTGACGCTCGCGGGCTGTCCGCTGGACGAAAAGATCTCCGAGTTCCACAAGCTGCGCAGCGAAGGCTGGGCGCTGGGCGCGCTGGCGATGATCTGCGTCGACAATCCGCTGGTCGCAGCCACCGGCCATCGCATCTGCAACGACTGCATGAAGGCGTGCATTTACCAGAAGCAGGACCCGGTCGACATACCACAGTCGGAAACGCGTGTGCTCAAGGATGTGCTCGCGCTGCCGTGGGGGTTTGAAATCTATTCACTGCTTACGCGCTGGAATCCGCTCAACCTGCGCCGCCCGCTGCCGCGCGCGGCAACCGGCAAGCGCGTTCTGGTCGTCGGTACCGGCCCCGCGGGATTCACGCTCGCCCATCACCTGCTCAACGACGGCCACACCGTCGTCGCCGTGGACGGCCTGAAAATCGAGCCGCTCGCGGCGGAGATCTCCGGCGTCACCGTGCGTGGCGAGCGCGTGGCGTTCGCGCCGATACGCGACGTCGGCAGGCTGCACGAACCGCTGGATGCGCGCGTCATGGCCGGCTTCGGCGGCGTTGCCGAGTACGGCATCACGGTGCGCTGGGACAAGAATTTCCTGAAACTCATTCGTGTGCTCCTCGAGCGCCGTGAGCACTTCGCGCTGTTTGGCGGCGTGCGCTTCGGCGGCACCGTCGACGCTGCGGGTGCGTTTGCACTCGGCTTCGATCACATTGCGCTCGCCGCCGGTGCGGGCCGCCCGACCGTACTCGATCTGCCCAACGGGCTCGCCAAAGGCGTGCGCACCGCGTCCGATTTCCTCATGGCACTGCAACTCACGGGTGCGGCAAAGCGAGACTCGCTGGCCAACATGCAGTTACGCCTGCCGGTGGTCGTCGTCGGAGGCGGGCTCACCGCGATCGACACCGCTACCGAATCGCTCGCGTACTACCCGGTGCAGGTCGAGAAGTTCCTGGCACGCTACGAGGCGCTGGTCGCAGAACAGGGTGCCGCAGCGGTGGAAGCGGCATGGCTGCCCGACGAAAGGGAAACGGCGCACGAATATCTGGCGCACGCGAGGGCGATTCGCGCCGAGCGCGCGCTGGCGCAGCACGAATCGCGACCGGCGCGCATTCTGGAACTGCTCAATGCGTGGGGCGGCGTGACCATCGCCTATCGCCGCCGCCTTATCGACAGCCCGTCGTACACGCTCAATCACGAGGAAGTCGAGAAAGCGCTGGAGGAGGGCATACGCTTCGCGGAGGGACTAACGCCGCTCGCCGTCGAGGTCGACACGCTGGGCCAGGCCACGGCACTTGCCGTCTCCGTGCAGCACAACGATGGCGACGGCGTATGGCACGAAGCCGGCCGTGCATCGCTGCCTGCGCGCAGCATCCTCATCGCCGCGGGGACGCATCCCAATACCGTCGCCGCACGCGAGGACCCCACGCACTTCCACCTCGACGGCCGTTATTTCCAGGCGCTCGATGAATCCGGTAACCGCGTGACGCCGGAGAGGGGCTTGGCCAAACCCGTTACGCCGCACGTGCTGACCGCGCTCGAGGCCGACGGTCGCGCGGTCAGCTATTTCGGTGACCTGCATCCGTCGTACTTCGGCAACGTGGTGAAGGCGATGGCCAGCGCGACGCAGGGTTATCCCGTCGTCAGCCGTATGCTCGACCGCGTCACGGCGTCGTCGACGCTGTCCGATACGCGATTCCTCGCGCAGCTCGACGGCGAGCTTCGTGCCACCGTGGAGCGCGTAACGCGACTGACGCCGACCATCGTCGAGGTCGTCGTGCGTGCACCCGCTGCGGCGCGACGCTTCGCGCCCGGGCAGTTCTATCGCCTGCAGAATTTCGAGACACTCGCGAGCAAGGTCGACGGCACGCGACTGGCCATGGAGGGACTTGCGCTCACCGGCGCGTGGGTGGATCGCGAGCAGGGCCTGGTATCGACGATCGTGCTGGAAATGGGTGGGTCCTCCGACCTGTGCGCGCAGCTCGAGCCCGGTGAGCCGGTGGTACTGATGGGGCCGACCGGTACGCCGACCGAGATCGCCGGTGGAGAGACTGTGCTGCTGGTGGGCGGCGGGCTGGGCAACGCGGTGCTATTCTCGATCGGCCAGGCCTTCCGCGCCGCGGGTTCGCGCGTGCTCTACTTCGCCGGTTATCGCAAGCACAGCGACCGCTACAAAATCGCCGACATCGAAGCCGCGTCCGACGCTGTAGTCTGGTGCTGCGACGAGGCCCCTGGCTACACTCCGGGCCGGACGCAGGACAAGAGCTTCGTCGGCAACATGGTCGAGGCGTTGCTGGCCTATGCCAACGGCACGCTCGGAACGCAGCCGGTCGCCTTCGCTCGAGTCGATCGCGTCATCGCCATCGGCTCGGATCGCATGATGGCCGCCGTTGGCGCCGCCCGTCACGGTGTGCTCGCGCCCTATCTCAAGCCGGCGCATCGCGGCATCGCATCGATCAATTCGCCGATGCAGTGCATGATGAAGGAGATCTGCGCGCAGTGCCTGCAGCCGCAGCGCGATTCGGCGACGGGCAAGGTCCGCTACGTGTTTTCGTGTTTCAATCAGGACCAGCCAATCGACGCGGTCGATTTCGACGCGCTCCGCGCGAGGCTCGAACAAAACGCGGTTCAGGAAAAGCTGACGGCGCAATGGATTACGCACTGCAAAGGTGCGAATCTCCTCCCGCAAGTTCGCTTGGAAGCGCTCGAACACTCGACGCAAGATCTGGTTACAAAATAGGACAAGCGGAGGCCGAAACTTGGCCACGCGAGCGCAGTCGCAGGTGAACCATCGTCTGCCTCGCGCCGAATGGCTCCCTTCGACAGGACGGTACTGCCTGCATCTGCGCCTGCAGGAGGCGACGGCGACGTCATCCATCTGATCAATCCGCTATGGGACAGCCACGGCGGCAGCGACTGGCGCACTATCGAAATGTACCGCGCGCTCAAATGCGAGGCACGCGTGCGCTTGTGGAGCCGCTTCAAGCCCGCCGAGCAATTTACGCGTGCTTATCCGGTCGAGCTCATCCGGCCGTGGCGCGGACGCATCCCACGCGGTGGGACCTTTGTGTTCGTCGGCGCGTACTTCCGCGTCGGCCACTGGTACAAGTTCGCGCTTCCGAGGCGCACGATTCTGATCTACAACACACACCAGCCCGAGCGCTTCGAGCGTGCACTGCAACGCCTTCGCGCCTGGCATCGAACGCCGATCGAGATCGTTTACACGTCGCCGTTGCTGCGCAGGATTTCGCATCATCCCGGCGTCGTGATCGAAAGCCCGATCGATCTGCTTCGTTTCTCTCCGTCGGGCGAGCGGCCGCATGCGACGCGCAGGTTCCGCGTTGGTCGCCTGTCGCGGGACATCGCGAGCAAGCACCATCGTGAGGACCCCGGCGTGTATGGGGCGCTGCTCGACGCTGGCGTCGACGTTCGTATCATGGGTGGATCGTGCCTGCGCGCACTGACGCCGGAGCTGCCCGCTGCAATGTTGGTGGCGGCAGGATCCCTACCCGCTGCGGAATTCCTAAAGAGTCTGGACTGTTTCTACTACCGCACCAGCGAGGGCTGGCTGGAAGCCTATGGCCGGGTCGTCTTCGAAGCGATGGCCTGCGGGTTGCCGGTGGTGTGCGGGCGGCGAGGCGGGTACGCCGACTACATCGAACACGGCGTCAACGGATTTCTCGTCGATTCGAAAGATGAGGCCGTGACCCTGTTGTTACGGCTGCGCGACGACCTCGACCTGCGACAGCGCATCGGGCGCGCTGCGCGGCGCACTGCGGAGCGCATCTACAGCGGCCCGGCCTGGAAGCAGAAGGAGGCGTTTTTCCGGCGGCAGCGCGATGCGGAGGCACGCGCGGATTCAGTGCACGAGTCCTGGCTCGCCACGCCTTCGCAGATGCCCTGAGCCCGAGCGGATTGCACGCCGCTTCGCATCCGGCCTCAGTGAACGGGCCGTCTCAGACCACGCGCACGTTGATATTCGGCAGCCCGTCGATGTGGCCCTCCATCACGTCGCCGACCACCACCGGGCCGACGTTTTCCGGCGTGCCCGAGTAGATGATGTCGCCGGGCGCGAGCTCGAAGGCCTGCGAGAGCCTGCTCACCTGCTCGGCGACCGACCAGATCATCTGCGAAAGGTCGGCGCTCTGCTTGGGCTGCCCGTTCACCTTTAGCCAGATCGCGCCCTTGGTGGGATGGCCGACGGCGCCGGCGCTCTGCAGCGGCCCCAGCGGCGCGGAATGATCGAAGCTTTTGCCGATCTCCCAGGGCTTCTTCTCGTCGCCCATCGCGCGCTGCAGATCGCGCCGCGTCATGTCCAGCCCGACCGTATACCAGCCGACGCAATCGAGCGCCTTGTCGGCCGGGATATTGCGGCCTCCCTTGACCAGCGCTGCAACCAGTTCGATCTCGTAGTGATAGTTCCTGGTCAGCGTCGGATAGGGATGGTCGACCGTTTGCCCCGGAGGAACGATCTGAATTGCGTCGGTGGGCTTCTGGAAAAAGAACGGTGGCTCGCGGTTCGGGTCGGAACCCATCTCGCGCGCATGTGCCGCGTAGTTGCGGCCGATGCAGTAAATGCGCCGCACCGGGAACTGCTCGCCGCTGCCGGCGATGGGAATGAACGTTCCCGGCACCATGAACGGCGTGCGCGTTGATGTCTGCGCGTGGACCGGTAGGGCGTTTGCAGCGGCGCCGCCCGCCGCTAGCGCAGCAGCGGTACGCAGCAACGTGCGACGCTTGCCTGATTTCATTGCAGACTCCTCCTCGTCTCAGGACTCAGCGGCCCTTCGAGCTCGCCTTGGTGCGTGGCATGATGCGTGGAACCGACGGCGGCATCGGCCGCTTGCCGTGCGCAAACGGCGGCGCCGGCACGCCCTTCGCATCCTTGCCCTTGAATCCGCCCGAACCCTTGCCTTTGCCCATCGCTGCATCCTCATCGTGCAAAACATTAATCCTACTCGCCCTGTGCGCACACGCAAGATCGGACGCGGTCAGCCTTCCGGCGTAAGCAACGACACGCCGAGGCGCGCGCGCCGCGACAGCCAGATACTCGGCCGATAGCGCGCATCGCCGTACGCCGTCTGCAGCTCCTGCAGAATGCGCAGCAGCCGCGCCGGCCCGAGCGCATCGCCCCATGCCAGCGGACCCTCGGGATAGCCCAGCCCCAGTTTCACCGCGACGTCGATGTCGCCGGGCGTCGCGATGCGCTGCTGAGCGATGTCGCAGGCGATGTTGACCACGTGCGCCAGCACGCGCTGGACGACAAAACCCGGGCTGTCGTGGATGACGTCGACCGCGACACCGTCGGCGGCGAACAGCGCGCGCGCGGCCTCGCGACGCGTGGCGTCGGTGAGCGGCGTGGTCATCAGTGTGCGGTGGCGTTCCAAGCCGAGCAGCGTGTCGAGCGCCACCGTCCGCGCCGGGTCCAGATCCTGGGCGAGCGCTTCGCTGGTGGCGTCGCGCCCCAGTGGCAGCACCACGCACAAGGCGTCCGCGCCCGGTGTCGCTCCGGTCTCGACGCGCGCGCGCAGTCGCGTTGCGAGCGCGGCGACCTCGTCTCGCAAGTCGGCATTGGCGGCGCCGATCCATACGCTTGCCGCCGGCGGCGCGTCCGTTGCGGTCGCGTCCTCGGCTGCGGGTGCACCAGCGCCGTAATCGTAGAAACCGCGCTTGGTCTTGCGACCCAGCAAGCCCGCCGCCAATCGCTGCGCAGTCAGCGGCGACGGCCGAAAGCGCGGCTCGTCGTAAAACTGCCGGTAAATCGATTCCATCACAGGATGCGAAACGTCGAGCCCAGTCAAATCGAAGAGCTCGAAGGGCCCCATGCGAAAGCCGGCGGTGCGCTTGAGGATGCGGTCGATGGTGGGGTAGTCGGCGATGCCTTCGCCGGCGATGCGCAGCGCCTCGGTGCCGTAGCCGCGACCCGCGTGGTTTACGATGAATCCGGGTGTGTCCTTGGCGCGCACCGGCGTGTGCCCCAACGCAGCGCCGAATTCGAACAGGCGCTCTGCCACCTCAGGGGCGGTGAGCAGCCCGGGGATGACTTCGACGAGTTTCATCAGCGGTACGGGGCTGAAGAAATGCAAGCCGGCGACGCGCTGCGGACGCGCGCACGCACTGGCGATGGCGGTGACCGGGAGCGACGAAGTATTGGTAGCGATGATGCAGTCGTCGCCGACGATGGCCTCCAGCGCCGCGAACAGCGCCTGCTTGGCGTCGAGCCGCTCGACGATCGCCTCGACCAGGATCGAGCAACCCGACAGGCCCTGCGTAGAGTCCGGCAGCACGATCCGCGCGATCGCGCCTTCCGCGCTCGTCTGGGTGAGCCGCCCCTTGGCGACCAGCCCGCGCAGGACGTCGGCGATGGAACCTTTGGCGTCAGTGGCCGCACCGGGCTTGGCGTCGACGAGACGAACGTCGAAGCCGGCCTGCGCGGCGATCTGCGCGATGCCGCGGCCCATCAATCCGGCGCCAACGATGCCGATGATGTCGCTGCGGGTACCCGAAGAACTGGATGCTTGCATCTGTGGCTGCGCTCCTTGACGCCCGTGAACCCGGGCGGCGGTATTATGTGGCAAAACGCTAGGCGCGGCGGCGGCCTCAAGGCCCCCGTGCATCCGCGCACGACTCATGCCGCGCATCTACACTTCGAACGCCGAAAGCGAGCGCGAACTCGCTGACCTGAGCCGGCTGCTGGCATCGCTGCCGCGCCGCATCAGCGACATCCCGGCGCTCGAAGGAATCGATCCCGCGGCGCAGGCATTACGCCACCATGATCGCGCGTGGACTTTTGCTGCACTGCGTGCCGCCGCACGACAAGCTGCAAGCGCGCTCGCCGACTCCGGAGTGCGCGGCGGCGATCGCGTGCTCATCGTCGCTGAGAACTGTCCGGAGCTTGTCGCGCTGCTGCTGGGGGTCGCCGGCATCGATGCGTGGCCGGTCATCGTCAACGCGCGCCTGTCGGCGCGCGAAATCGACACGATCGTCCGGCATTGCAAGCCTCGGCGCCGTGTTTTCCTCGGCACGGCCTCGCCCGAAGCGGCGGCGCACGCTGCACGGCACGCGGCCAGCGAGCGTTTGCACATTGCGGGCATGGGCGAAGCGCAGATGTCGCCGCGCGACGAGGCTTGCGCGCCCGAACCCGTGCACACCGATCCGGCGCGACAGGTCGCGGCGCTGATCTACACGACGGGCACGACCGGCGATCCGAAGGGTGTCAGGCTCAGCCATCGCAATCTCCTCTTCATCGCCAGGTTGTCGAGCGCGCTGCGTTGCCTGAGTGCCAACGACCGCGTCTACGCGGTCCTGCCGATCTCGCACGTCTACGGGTTAGCCTCGGTGACGCTGGGTACGCTCTACGGCGGCGCATGCCTGGAGCTTGAGACGCGCTACACGCCGCAGGCGATGCTTGCAGCGCTGACCCGGGAGGACGGTCTGTCGATGCTGCAAGGGGTCCCGTCGATGTACGCCAAGCTTCTAGATCTGATCGAAGCCCGTGGCGAGCGCGTGCTCGCGCCGCGGTTGCGCGCGTGCTTCTCCGGCGGGGCGCCTTTGGACCCCGCATTGAAGCGCCGCTTCGAGCAAGCGCTGGGCGTCACGCTGCACAACGGCTACGGCCTGACCGAGGCCTCGCCAACGATCGCGCACACGCGACTCGATGCCCCGCGTGCCGATTGCGCGGTAGGTCCGCTGCTGCCGGGTGTCGAGGCGCGCCTGGTCGATGTCCGGCAACGTGACGCCCGCGACGCAGCCGATGGCGAACCCGGTGAACTGTGGATCCGCGGTCCCAACGTCATGCTCGGCTACTACCGAAACGCCGCGCTCACCGCAGCAACCGTCGATCATGAGGGCTGGCTCAACACGGGTGATCTCGCGCAGTTCCACGACGACGGCGCGCTCGTCATCGTTGGCCGCACCAAGGAACTCATCATCCGTTCCGGTTTCAATGTCTATCCGGTGGAAATCGAATCGGTGCTCAACGCGAACCCCTCGATCCTGCACTCTGCCGTGGTCGGACGCGTCGTTCCTGGCAACGAGGAGGTGGTCGCGTTCGTGGAGCTGCGTCCGGGTGCTCACGCGACTTCGGCGGAACTCGCTGCCTATCTGCGCCCCTTGCTCGCCCCGTACAAGCAACCCGTGGAAATTCGTATCATGGCCAGTCTCCCGGTCGCGGCGAACGGCAAGGTCCTCAAGCATCGACTTGTGGACAACTTCGCCCAAGCTCCGGTCGGGAACATCCAAATAGGCAGTGCGAGCGTTTGAGCGCGGTGCCCGTCGCCCTGCGTCTTGCAGGAAGATCGGCGCGATCGCGGCCGCGCTGACGTAAGGATATTGTAAGATTCGCATCGGAGACGACCGATGCGAGACATTCCCGGAGTCCTCCTGATCGCGACGATCTGGGCCTACTGGCTCGGCGTCGGTGTCATGATCCGGCGCGTGCACCGAAAATCGCGCCGCTTGGGTGGACTCGTGCCTGAGCAGCGGATCGAAAAGGCGCTCTGGGTGGTGCTGGTGCCCGTCGTCATGGCGTGGATTGTCCTTCCCTACCTGGCTGTCGTGCGGCGAAGCCCCTGGTTGCACACGCCCGCGTTTGCGTTGACGCAACCGGAATACGCCATTCTGCGCTGGGTCGCCGCGGGTTGCGCCTTGTTGTGTCTGCTGCTGACGGCATGGTGCTGGGCCCGCATGGACGCGAACTGGAGCATGGCGGTCAGCGAAAAGCTACGTGGTGAACTCATCGTCGATGGACTTTTCGCGTACGTGCGCCACCCGATCTACGCCTTGCAGGCGCTCCTGATGATGTGCTCGGTGATCATCGTCGCCACGCCGCCGATGGCTGTCATTGGTGTGATCCATGTGCTGATCATGCGCGTGAAGGCCCGCAACGAGGAGCGGCACCTGCTCAAGATGCATGGCGATACGTACGCGCGCTACCTGCTGCGAACTGGGCGATTCGTGCCGCGCATCGGCACGCATTCCGCTTAAGTCGTGCGGCGCGCGCCGGCTCGACGTCGGATGCGACCTGCGGCATGCGAGCAGTTTGCTGCCGCAGCGCTCTGCATTCTCGTCGCCTGGGCACCGCCCGCGTGGACCGCCCCGTCGACTGACTCGACAGCGGCACCGACAGTGATCGCCACCGACAAGGCGACCGACGACCGCATTCTGGCGCTCGAATGCGAGCGAGTCTCCGCCGCCGACGTGCGCGACGTGCTGTCGCACTCGCTCGCGCCGCGCATCATCGCGCTTCAAGGCAGCCTGGGGCTGGGCAACATGCCATCGTTCGCCGAGTTCCTTATCGCGATGGGATATCCGGACGAGCGGCTGCGCAATCCTGCCGATGGATCGCTATCCTATTCGAGCTACGTGGACAGCCGCAAGCTGGCCGGTATGCTGGCGTGGTACGACGAGCACGAAGGCATGATGCCCATGCTCATTGGCCACAGCGCGGGCGGGATGGTGGCGATTCGCGTGCTTCATGAGCTGGCGGGAGGCTTCGCTCCGTCGATCGAGGTGTGGAATCCGCTGACCAACCAGGGAGAGGGGCGCGCGTGGATCGCCGACTCGGCCGACGGCATTCACCGCGATGTCGTCGGGCTGCAGGTGCCTTATGCCGCCGCGCTCGCAACCGGAAAGCTGCCAAGGCTCCTGCTGGGCCAATGGACCATGCTCGGCAAGCTGCGCGAGATCCCGGACTCGGTGGCCGATTTCACGGGATACACGATACCGTGGGACCTGATCGCCGGAACATTTCCCGGCAGCGAGCCGTATCGTGCAACGGGGAGTGCGACCGTACGCAACGTCGAACTGCCAGCGAGCACCAGCCACATCGGACTGCCCGACGTGCGCGCGCTGGCCGAGCCCGGCGCGTCGCGAGAGTGGATCGAGCACTATCGACCTGGCGATACGGTGCCGTTGCTCCCCGGGCTGGACGCCGCAGGCGCTGGCGGGATCCCGGATAACGACATGCGTCGCAGCAGTGCGGGTGCTGGCAGCGGCACCGGCAGCCTGCTCGTCGCGGCCGACGTCTGGTACAGCGTCAAGAAGCATTGGTGCCTTGAAGCGCAGCGACTCATTCGTACGCGCAGCATGATGGCTGCGCGGAATGGGCCAGGATGAAGCGGCGCGTCAACCTGTTCCAGGCGGCGATGACTCGTTGGCGCGCCCTTTATCCCTACAACGCCGTGCATGCATTGAGAATGCCGCGGGCGCTCGATGCCGGGCGCCTCGAGGCGGCCATTCGCGATCATTTGCAGGCGTGCCGGCTCACCGGCGTCGAACTCGACGCACAGGGGCGGCACTACGAATGGACAGACGGCCCATCCCAAGTTGCGCTGCGCGTGATCACCGGCAACGGCGATGCGATCGGCGTATTGCACGGTGAAATGGAGCGAGAGCTCAATGGCGCGTTCGCCGCGAATGGGAGGGCCGATCCTTTCCGGTTTTTCGCCGTTGACGCCGACGATGGTTTTTTTCTCGGACTGGCCTACGATCATTACGTTGCCAGCGGCGATTCGATCGCCGCTTTGCTGCAGGGCATCGCCGAGCGCTACCTCGGATCGGCTGTGCCTGCCGAATTCCGGCCGTTGCGCCGATATGGTCCGTCTTATGTTCGGCTGCTGGGTCGGCAGGCCGTGCCGATGATCAAAGGTCTGCCCGAGCTCGTCGGCATCGTCGCGGGCGGCCGGCGCTCTTTTCGGCTGCGCTATCGCGATGCGCAGGACGGCCGTAATGCTGTCTCGTTCGCGCGAATCGGAAGTGCGGACCACGCACGCCTCGAGGAGCGCGCGCACGCATGGAGTATGACCACGCACGATTTGCTGTTGGCGACGCTGCTGAAGGCACTGTCGCCGCTGGTGCCGGAGCGCAGACGGGCAGCGCGCCGTAACGAGATTGCGGTTGCCACGATCGTCAACATTCGCCGCGACCTGGGAGAGTCTTCGCGCGACGGGCTGGCGCCGTGCCTGGCGTCGTTTCGCGTCGCTCATCGTGTTCCCGACGATGTGAGCCTGCGCGACCTCGCATGCTCGGTGCTTGCGCAAACCAGTGCCGCCAAGCGCAAGAAAACCCATTTGCAGACGCTGCTCCTTCTGGGCCTGGTCGGGTCCTGGTGGGGCTTGATGTCGGTGGCGCAGCGTCATCGCTATTTCCCCAAGCACTTTCCCCTATGCGCCGGCAGCACGCCGCTCGACATCGATGCACTGTGGCGCGCCGGTCATGAAGGCGGAAGCGTCCCGGACTACGTGCGGGTCGTTTCCACTGGCCCACTGGCGCCCATGATTCTCGCGTTCACTATAGCGGGCGGCGCGATCAATATCGGGATTTCGTTTCGTACCACGGTGTACTCGCGCGAGTCCGTCGACGCCGTCGCGGCCGCTATGATTGAATCGATCAGGACGCTCTGACTATGGACCACGTGATTCGCCTGTTTCGCACCGGGGCGCTGCTGTTCGCACTCGGCACCGCGCTAGCGCTTGCGGGATGCGCTGCACCGACGTATGCACCGCTGACACCCTCGGCGACGCGGGCAGCAGAAAGTAGCGCGCCGCTCGACCGGGCCCTGGAAGATCGCATCCTTGCCCTCGATCCCGAGCACGTTTCCGAGCAGGACGTGCGCAAAACCCTCGCCACCGGACCGACGCCGCGCATCATCCTGCTTCACGGAGGCGTCCTCGGCACCGACCTGCTCATGACGTCGTTCGGCAAGTTCCTGACCGGCATGGGCTACCCCGAGCAAAAGATTCGCGATCCCGCCGATGACGAGTGGTCGCAACAACCCTACGGCAGCACCAAACGCCTTGCCGGAGAGGTAGCCTGGTACTACGAGCGCGACGGCTTACGGCCTATGCTTGTCGGGCATAGCCAGGGGGGCATTCAAGCCGTGAAGACGCTCTACGAACTCGACGGCGCGTTCAATGACAAGATCGAGGTGTGGAATGCGATGGCCGACGCGCCGGAGCCGCGGACGTCGATCACCGATCCGCTTACCGGAAAAGAGCGGCCCGTCGTCGGTGTCTCGGCTTCGCTGGTGGCGACGGTCGGCGCGGGCGGCATTGCGCTGCTCGCTCCGCCGCACTGGGACATGGTGGAGCGCCTGCATACGATTCCCGATACGGTCGTCGAATTTACCGGCTACGCCATCTATTTTGATCTCATCGGGTGGACCTTCCCGGGCACGACGGGCTGGGTATTCCAGCACAATGGCACCGCGCAGGTGCGAAACGTCCTGTTGCCGTCGACCTACAATCACGTGTTCGTTCCGGTAACGTATTCCCTCTCCCGCGACGCCGCCATGCGCGACTGGATAAACGCGTACGTTCCGGGCCGCGACAACGGCGAGGCGCCCGGTGCCGCAGAAGGGCGCGCCGGCAACGAGCTGTTTGCTGCCGATGTCTGGTTCACCATCAAGAAACACTGGGTCCTCGAGGCGCAACGCCTGATCCGGGCACGACGATCGGCGTCGGCAGCGCGGTGACCGCGTCCGGCCGCTGCGCTTGCCGGCGGCCGGCCGCGTTGCTCTGCAGGGCGAAGCAGGCGATAATTGCGGTTTGCCCGAAGTCCGCGGAAGCCCGGTGAAGCGCTAGGGGCTTCGACAACGATCCTCCCGATCCATGCCAGGCCCTCTCGCCGGAAAAGTCGCGCTGGTCACCGGCGCCGCACGTGGCATCGGCCGCGCGATCGCACGCAAACTGGGCGCCGCGGGCGCGGACGTGGTCGTCAACTACTACAACAGCCACGATGAGGCGGAAGCGCTGTGCGTGCAATTGCGCGCGGCAGGCGGCCGCGCCATGGCCGTCCAGGGCAGCGTCGGCGTGCCGGACAGCGTCGACGACATGTTCGCCGAAATCACCACGCAATTCGACCGGCTCGACATTGTCGTCAGCAACGCCGCCTCGGGCGTGCTCAAGCCGGCGATGCAGATGTCGCTCAAGCACTGGCGGTGGTGCCTCGAGACCAACGCGTTCGCGCTGGACCTGTTGGCGCAGCGTGCGGTGCCGCTGATGCGCGACGGCGGGCGCATCATCGCCATGTCCAGCCTGGGTGCGCAGCGGGCGATGCCTGACTACGGATTCATCGGCGCATCGAAAGCAGCGCTGGAGTCGCTGGTACGCACGCTGGCGCAGGAGTTGGGACCGAAGAACATCCGCGTCAACGCGGTGAGCGCGGGGGTGGTCGATACCGATGCGCTGGCGTATTTTCCCAACCGCGAGCAGCTGCTCGCGAATTTCGCGCAGCGCACGCCGGCAGGCCCCGTGCTCACGCCCGACGACGTTGCCGGCGCGGTGTACCTGCTGTGCCTGCCTGAGGCGACGATGATCACCGGGCATACGCTGGTCGTCGATGGTGGCTTCTGCATCTCTGGATGAGCGCCCCGACGCCCGATCGCATGCTCAACCCCATGCTGAATGATGCGGGACTGGCCGACAAGGTCGCCATCGTTACAGGCGGCAGCCGTGGCATCGGCCGGGCGATCGTCGAGTTGCTCGCAGCGCACGGCGCCGATGTGACATTTTTCTACCGGGGCAACGCAAGCGCCGCCGCCGAGGTCGTTGCCGCGGGCAAGACGATCGCCGGGACGCGGGAAATTGTGCGCGAGCAGGTCGACGTCAGGGACACCAAGGCCTGCGCGACGGCGGTCGAACGCATCGCCGAGCGCACCGGGCGCATCGACATCCTGGTCAACAACGCCGGGCTCATCCGCGACAATCAGCTCGCAGGGATGGATGACGAGGACATTGCGCTGGTGCTCGACACCAACATCGGCGGCGTGTTCAACATGACGCGCGCGGTGGTGCCCCACATGATCGTGCAGCGCTCGGGAAAGATCATCAACCTTTCCTCGGTTTCCGGCGAAAAGGGCGGCCGCGGCCAGACCAACTACGCCGCGAGCAAGGGTGCCGTCAACGCGTTCACGCGCTCCTTGGCCGTCGAGCTTGCGGCGCGCAAAATCACGGTCAACGCAGTGGCGCCCGGGGTGATCGAAACCGAGATGTCGGAGGCAGTGCGTGACGTGGCGAGTAAGGAGGTGACTTCGCGCATCCTGCTCAGGCGATTCGGCAAGCCCGAGGAAGTGGCGTATGCGGTGTGTTTTCTCGCATCGCGCTACGCCGACTATGTGACCGGACAGATTTTCGCCGTCGATGGCGGCTTCAAAATGGAGTGAAAACAATGGCACTGACCGAGATCAGCCAGGAAGAAATCATGGCCGTGTACCCGAAGGTCGCCGAGACCATGGCCGACGCGCTGGGTTGCGACGTCGAGGATGTAAAGCTCAAGGTCTCGCTGATCGAAGGCCTCGACGCGGAGTCGATCGACTTCCTGGATATGGTTTTCCGCCTCGAGCGCGCGTTCAAGATCAAGATCCCGCGCGGCAAGATCGTCGAAAACGCCCGTGGCGATCTGCCTGAGGCGGAATTCGAACAGAAAGGCATCGTCACCGACAAGGGGATGGCGCAATTGCGCGCGTACCTGTCGGAGGTACCCGGCGAGCGCTTCAAGACACCGATGAAAGTCGCCGACATTCCGCGATTGTTCACTCCGGAGACCTTCTGCAAGCTCGTCGTGCGTTCGCAAAAGGAGGCTACGGCGGGTGCGTGAGCATGCCGTCGACGCGCTTCGCGCATGGACGACCACTTCGCTGCATTCTCGTTCGTCGATCGCATCATCGAGCTCGAGCCCGGGCGGCATGCGCGCGCGCTGTTCTCGATCCCGGCCGGTATCGCCGAATTTCCACGCGCGCTGGTTGCCGAGGCGGTTGGCCAGCTCGCGGCGTGGGTTGCGATGAGCAAGATCGAGTATCGCGGCCGGCCGGTCGCGGCGCTCGCCGACGAGACACGGTTTCACGATGAGGCGCGTCCGGGCGACACGCTCGAGCTCGAGGTCGATATAACCGATTGCGACGACGATGCCGTGGCGTATGGAGGATCGGCAAGCGTCACAGGTCGGATCATCGCCGAGCTCAGACATTGCCTCGGCCCGATGCTTCCCTGCGCCGACTTCGACGCGCCCGAGCTGTTGCGCGAGCGCTTCACGCTCCTGTGTGGCAAGGGTGCGGCGCCAGGTCGCTTCGGAGGGGTCACGCTGGCTACACCGGTTCAGACGGCGCACGAGCCGGGGGAAGTCTCTGCGTGCGACTTTTCGCGTGCCGACCAGCGCGCCATTTTTCGCCGACCACTTTCCGCGACGACCCGTATTTCCCGCCACGTTGATGCTCGACGCGCAGATGCGACTTGCGACGCAGCTTGCGGCCGAGTCGCCATCACCGGCTTCGGCGCCGTGGACACTCGAGCGCATGACCAACGTCAAGGTGCGCTCCTTCACGACGCCGGGCCAGGCTATCGAGCTGGGGGCCGACGCGACGACGACCGAGCATGGCACCTTGCGCGTGGCGCTGGCGGCGCGTTTTGAAGGCAAGCCCGTTGCAACCGCGCGCGTCGAATTCGGTGCCAGCCAAACGCCATGAGTCCCGATCGCCGCCGCGTCGCTATCACCGGCATCGGGCTGGTGACGCCTGTCGGCAACGACGTTGCAAGCACCTGGGATGCATTGCTCTGTGGACGAAGCGGCACGGCGCCGATTACGCTGTTCGACGCCAGCGGCTTTTCGACGCGCATCGCCGCCGAGGTCAAGGGCTTTGATCCCGATACCCTGCACACCGAACGAAAACTGCTCAAGTTCGCCAACCGGTCGCACCGCTTTGCCTTGAGCGCGGCCGAGCAGGCCTTCGCCGACGCGGGCATCGCGCCGACCTCGGCGACCGCCGATCGCTGGGGATGCGCCGTGGGCACTGGCATGATGGGAGTCGCCTATGCCGACCTCGCGCACGTGCAGCAGCATTCCGCAGCCGACGGCGAGCTGCATCCCGACCGCCTCCTGTCCGACGAGGCCGCGACCGATCCGCTGGTGTTCTGCCGCAGCCAGTCGACCGCAGGGGTCGCGCTGCTCACGCGCCGCTTCGGCATACGTGGCTATGCCACTTCGGTGCATACGGCGTGTGCGTCTGGCGGGCAGGCGATAGGCACTGCGCTGAAGCTGATCCGGCGCGGCAGCGCGGACTATGCGCTCGCGGGCGGATTCGACTCGATGATCAGCCCGGTGGGCATCGGCGGGTTCTGCCTGCTCTCCGCCGTCTCCGCAGACAACGACAACCCGCAGCGTGCGAGCCGGCCCTTCGACATCACGCGCAACGGCTTCGTCCTCGGCGAGGGCGCCGGCTTTGTCGTGCTCGAGGAATGGGACGCGGCGCGCCGCCGCGGAGCGCGCATCTACGCCGAGCTCGCGGGCGACGGCAATTCGCTGTCTTCATACCGCATCACCGACTCGCCACCGGATGGCGATGGCCCCATCCAGTCGATGCGCTCCGGCATTGCCGACGCGGGAGCCGTGCCCGCGGATATCGATTACATCAACGCCCACGGCACGTCGACGTACATGAACGACAAGAGCGAATCGGCGGCGATCAACGCGGTGTTCGGCGCCGACGCCAAGCGCGTTTCGGTGAGTTCGACCAAGAGCTCGATGGGTCACCTGATCGCCGCCGCGGGCGCCGTCGAGGCCGCGGTGTGCGCGTTGACGATTCACCATGGCGTGATGCCGGTGAACGCCAACCTGGTCGAGCGCGATCCGGAATGCGACCTCAACCTGGTCGTCGGCAGCCCGCAGCGGCGCCGTGTGCGCATGGCGCTGTCGAATTCCTTCGGATTCGGCGGCTCGAACAGCTGCGTGGTGCTGCGCGCGCCCGAACTGGTCGACGAGCGCGGGCCACGGGGCTGATGATGGCGCGCCCGCGCATCGTCATCACCGGCACCGGCGCTGTCTGCGGATCGGGCATGGGTCCCGCGGCGATACTCGATGAAGTGACCGCGGGCCGCTCGGCGATCGCGCCCATAGCGCAGTGGGACACGACCGGCTGGCCCGTGACGGTTGCCGCCGAGCTGGCCGACTTCAACCCGCGCGCGCTGGTCGAGGACCGGAAGCTGCACAAGCTCATACGGCGTACCGACATGTTCGGTCTGTACGCCGCGAGTCAGGCGATCGACGCGTCGGGAATCGTCGCCCAGCGCGACGCGCTTGCGTCTGGCGCGGCCGCGACATTTTCCGATCGCAGCGGACTCTACGTGGGCTCCGGCGGTGGCGCGTACAACACGCAGTACGAATACTTCCCGCTGATGAGCGAAACCGGCGGCGACCTCGGGGGCTTCGGGCGCGAGCTCGCTGGCGTCGTCAATCCGATGTGGCTGCTGCGCACGCTGCCCAACAACGTGCTCTGCCACGTCGGCATCAAGTACAACCTCAAGGGCACCAACGCCTGTATCACCAATCACAGCTGCGGTGGCACGCTGTCCGTCATCGAAGCCGCCGAGGCGGTGCGCCAGGGCGAAGCCGACCGCGCGGTGGCGGTCGGCCACGACGCGCTCATCGAGCCGCAGATGGTGCTCTACTACCACCAGTGCGGGCTGCTCGCCACGGATACGATCCGCCCCTTCGACCGCGATCGAGGCGGCAGCGTTTTCGGCGAAGGTGCTGGCGCGCTCGTGCTTGAGACCGAAGACGGCGCCCGACAACGCGGCGCCAAGGTAGTCGGCGAAGTGCTGGGCGGCGGCTACGCCGGTGAAGCGCTGGGCCTGCTGGCGATCAGGGACGACGGCGACGGATTGGTGCGCGCGATCGAGCAGGCGCTCGACGACGCGGCCCTCGGTCCGCGCGATATCGGCATGGTCGTTGCGCACGGCAACGGGACGTCGGAATCCGATCTGTCGGAAGCGGTCGCGCTGCGCAGCGTCTTCGGCGGTGGTGACGACGCCCCGCCGGTGACCGGCTTCAAATGGGCGATCGGACACCTGATCGCGGCGGCCGGCATCGTCGAGACGGTACTCGCGCTCGAAGCTCTGCACAGGGGCGTCGTTCCCGGGATCGCGACGCTTGCGCACCTCGATCCGCAGTGCGCCGGCATCGACGCCGCGGCGGCGCCGCGAAAGCCACGTTCGAATACTGCGCTCATCCTCTGCCGCGGTTTCGCGGGTACCAACGCAGCGCTCATCGTACGCGCGGCGTAGCGTCATGGCCGCCGCCGATTCCGCGGCCGATGTCGCCAACGCGGCCATACGCTGCGGCATCGACAGCGTCGAGATCGTGCGCATCGAGCGCATGCTGGCCTCGACGCCTCCTGCGGAGCTCACGCGAATCTTTTCGGCGCAGGAACTGGCCGACAGCGGCGAAGGGCCGGGGCGCAGCGCTGGCCTGGCAGCCCGCTTCGCAGCCAAGGAAGCCTGTGCGAAGCTATTTCCCCGCGAGCTCGCGTTGGGCCGGATCGAGCCTGAGGATTTTTCTGTCGCGCGCGACGCCTACGGGGCACCGCAGGTCGTGGTCGACGCGCGCGTACAGGCCGTGCTCGATCGCCACCGCATTCGCGCCATCACCGTTTCGCTGACGCACGATCGCACCAGCGCGTCGGCGGTCGCGCTGGCGCTTCCCGCTCACACCGAGGTGCCGCTCGCCGGCAGGCTGCTGTATCGGTTGCTGCCGTTGCGCCGCCGCGTGATCCTCGAAAACCTGCGGCGCGTGTTCGGGCTCGCCGTACCCGAGCGCGAGATCGAGCGCCTTGCACAGGCACACTATGCGCACTGGTGGCGGTCGCTCGGCGAATTTCTGCGCTTTCGCTGGATGTCGCCCGCACGCAAGGCGGCGATGGTGCGCGTGGAGAACGTCGACGTGCTGGCCGCCGCACTGGCCCGAGGCAAGGGCGTGCTCGTGCTCACCGGCCATTTCGGCAACTTCGAGGTGGCGACCGTCGCCGGGCTGGCGGGATTCCCGGAGATGCACGGACGCATTCACTTCGTGCGTCGCGCAATCAAGCCGCGCTGGCTCGACGCCCTGGTGACGCGACGGTTTCGCCGTGCAGGCTTCGGCGCGCTTGGAAAGCGCGGCTCGCTCGACGCGATTCTAGAGCGCCTCGCCGCCGGCGACATGGTGGTATTCCCCTTCGATCAGCATGCCGGGCCGCCGGACGGGATTGCCAGCGAGTTCTTCGGCCACACGGCGTGGACCTTCAAGAGTCTCGCCATCATCGCACTGGCGACCGAGGCGCAGGTCCTGCCGGCGGCGGCATGGCGCGAAGCGGACGGACGACATGTGCTGCGCTTCGAGGCCCCGCTGCCGTTGATCGAGTCGGACAACGTCAACGACGAGATCCGGCGCAACACGCGCGCATTCAATGCCGCGCTGGAGCGGCTGGTGCTGCGCCACCCCGAGCAATGGTTCTGGGTGCACCGGCGCTGGAAGGTGCTGCGCTGACGTTTCGCTGCGCCGGTGGCCGAGCCCGCGGCTACGGGTTATACTGTCAAGTTAATCGCGCTGCTGAGCCGCGTTTCGAAGCGCCTCGGAAGGCCATCCATGTTCGAGCACCTGCCCAACCTTCTGGCACCGAAGTTTTTTTTCCTCTACGCGTTCATCGCGTCGGCGGTCTACGTCCACTATCGCGGTACCGTGCGCCATCGCTTCTACCGCCAGATCACCGACCATTCGACGTTCTTCGCACCCTACAACGTCCTGATGTACATGTTTTCGGCGGTGCCCAACAAGCCGTTTATTGACGTCGCGCAGTTTCCCGAGCTCAAACCGCTCACCGACAACTGGCAAATGCTGCGCGACGAGGCGCTCAAGCTGTTCGACGAGGGACACATACGCGCGGCGGCGGGGTACAACGACCTTGGGTTCAATTCGTTCTATCGCAGGGGCTGGAAGCGCTTCTACGTGAAGTGGTACAACCAGCCGCTGCCTTCAGCCGAAGCGCTGTGTCCGAAGACGGTTGCGCTGGTCCAGTCCATTCCGACGATCAACGGCGCTATGTTCGCGATGCTGCCTGCAGGGGGCGACCTGGGCAAGCACCGCGACCCGTTCGCGGGCTCGCTGCGCTATCACCTCGGACTGTCGACACCGAACTCCGATAAATGCCGCATCTGGGTGGACGGCGAGGAGTATTCGTGGCGCGACGGCGAAGCGGTCATGTTCGACGAGACCTTCATGCACTGGGCGGAAAACAAGACCGACACGCTGCGCGTGATCCTGTTCGCCGACATCGAGCGGCCGCTGAAGAGCCGGATCCTGACCAAGATCAATCACTGGTTCAAGAACACGGTAATCCGCGCCAGCGAGACCAACAACGCCGAAGGCGATCGCGTCGGCGTGGCGAACAAGATCTTCAGCTTTGCCTATTACCTGCGCCTCCCGGGCAAGGCACTCAAGCGCAAGAGCAAAACGACGTACTACGTGCTCAAATGGGCAGTGCTTGGCGGATTGGTCGTCTGGCTGCTCGCCTGATGAGTTTGCGTCGAGTCGGCGCACTGTTGCAGGCACTGCTCGGCCTGGTGCTGGGGATCGCGTTGCCCGCTGCAGCGCAGGACGCCTACCCCTCGAAGCCGATCTCGCTGGTTGTGCCCTTCCCGCCGGGCGGTGTGGCCGACATCGTCGCGCGTCCGTTCGCCGAGGCATTGGGTCGCGTGCTTGGCCAGCCGGTCGTCGTCGACAACAAGGCGGGCGCCGGCGGCGGCATCGGCATGGGCTTCGTCGCCAAGGCCAAGCCGGACGGTTACACGCTGCTGCTGGCGCTGTCCTCGATCGCCATCCTCCCGGCATCGGACCGAATCACGGGTCGCGCTCCGTTGTACGAACTGGAGCAACTCGTGCCGTTGGCGCGCATTACCGCGGATCCGACGGTCCTGGCCGTGCGCGCCGATGCGCCGTGGAAGACGCTTGCCGACTTCGTCGCCGACGCCAAGAAGCGTCCGGGTGGCATCGCCTACGGGTCCTCGGGCAACTACGGAACGATGCACGTACCGATGGAAATGTTCGCGACGAGCGCCGGCATAAAGCTGCTGCACGTTCCCTATACCGGCGCCGGACCGGCCGTCATCGGGCTCTTGAGCGGCAACATCGACGCCGTCGCTTCGGGGCCGTCGACGGTGATTCAGCATGTCAAGGCGGGTAAGCTGCGCGTGCTCGCATCGTGGGGCGACAAACGCCTGGCGTCCTTGCCCGACGTGCCCACCTTCACGGAACTCGGGTATGACGCGGTGTTCTTCCAGTGGTCTGGACTGTTCGCGCCGGCCGGAACACCCGAAGCGATTCTCGCCAAGCTTGACGCCGCCGCGCGGGTCGCCGCCGCGGATCCCCGTTTTGTCGCCGCGTTGGCCACCGTCGACACCCCCGTCCAGTACCTGGATGCGGCCGACCTGCAGCGCTTTGTGGACGCCGACGCGAAGAAGCTCGCCGAGGCCGTGCGCCGCATCGGCAAGCTGGAGTAGGGCTCCCGGCGCGACATCCGGTGGTGTGCTTGATGCGTGCTTAGTGCGCACCTATCGGCGTATGTCGTCGATAATCCAGATCACGAAGGCGACCGCGATAGCCACCCATGCGAGCGCCATGATCCGCGATTCGGTGTAGTACTCCCACATGGCGGCGTTGATGCTGCATAGCAGGATCACCATGAGCTTCAGCGCCCGATTGCCGATGTTGCCGTAGGTGGGTGCGTTGGCCATGGATGGTGTACTAGCGCCTTGCGAAACTTGTGGCCGGCCGGTTGCGAGTTCTTGAGATGGAAATCTCTGCCGCGACAGCGTTGAAGCACCGGGCGTCCCGTCATGATATCAGGCCGTAATCCGCAGCGATGCTGAAGGACCCGTCTGCTCGCCGGCTCGTCGCAGGCGATCTCGAAGCCGTGTTTCTGCCGGGCCTCGGGATGCTCGGCGCGTCTCTGCGCCACCGCGGTGCCGAGATACTGCGCCGCGTCGATGATCTCGGCGGCGCCGCGGCAAACGGCACGACGGCGGGAATACCATTGTTGCACCCGTGGGCAAACCGGCTCGATGGCGCGCACTACCGCGCGGGCGGACGCGACGTCGACCTCGATACCTCATCGCCGCTGCTGCACCGCGACCGAAACGGCCTGCTGATCCACGGCGTTCCGTGGTCGATGCTCGCATGGGAGGTGATGGATGCGACGAGCACCAGTGTCGCGGCGCGGCTCGATTGGAACCGAAGCGAGCTCATCGCGCTATTCCCGTTTCGCCACCGGCTGGAGATCGCGGTGCAGCTCGCGGGCGACGCGCTGACGCTGGAGACGACACTGATCGCGGGCGAGGATGGACCGGTGCCGGTCAGTTTCGGTTTCCATCCGTATGTGGGCCTGCCGGGCCTCGCGCGCGACGATTGGCGTCTGACCCTTCCTGCAATGCGCGCGCTCGCGCTCGACGCGCGTGGCATCCCCACCGGCGACGAAGCGCCGTTCGCGGGCCACGACGCGCTGCTCGCGGGACTGGAGTTCGACGATGCGTTCGCCGTGCAGGACGAGCGGGCGGTGCTGGCGATCGCAGGCGCCGGGCGGCGGGTCTGCGTCGAATTTCTGGAAGGCTACCGCTACGCGCAGGTCTACGCACCGAAGGGCGAGGACTGCATCGCACTCGAACCGATGACCGCACCGACCAACGCACTGACGAGCGGTCATGCGTTACGATGGGCACCATCGGGTGGGCGCTTTCGTGCCACATTCCGGATACGAATCGAGGCGACGCGGTAGGCGGATGCTCCAGGCGGCTTCATGAGCACGAGTGACTCTGGGAAACTGGACCGTATCGTCACGGAAGCCCGGCGCGCGGCCGAAAAGCGCGAGGCGGGCTACAGGGAACAGGCGTTGAAGCTTTACCCCTGGATTTGCGGCCGCTGCGGCCGCGAGTTCACGCGCGCCAACTTGCGCGAGCTGACCGTTCACCACCGGGATCACGATCACGGCAACAACCCGTCCGATGGCAGCAACTGGGAACTGTTGTGCTTGTACTGCCACGACAACGAACACCAGCGACGGTTGGATGCGGCTGGCGGAAGCAGCGCTACCGCCGAGGGCAGCATGGCTACACATTCTCCATTTGCCAATCTCAAGGACCTGCTGGCCAAGAAACCGGCGCCAAAGTGATACGGACGGCGCACCTCCGTGGCACGCGCAGCCTTTGCGTCAGCCTGGCATGGCGTTTGCACCTTTGCTGCTGCAGCCCCGTCGAATGGTTTCCGATGCGTTGGCATTACAGCTAGCGTCAGAAGCTAACGCATTGCGACAGTGCTGCGCCTTGTCACCTTGCGGAGCAGCTAGCGATGAATCATGAAACTGAAACGGTCGTGCCCGCGCCCATAACGGACGAGCTCGCCAAGATCGATGCCGGTTCCTCGACGCCCGAATCCCAAGCGGCACCCAACGTTTGGAAGCGTGACATCGATGCGCTCTGTCGCGCGCTTGACGCTCAGCAGCGGGCGCACTTCCCACGGACTGTTCCAGAGAAACGATAGCGCGGCGCTCGTCGTTGTATGCTCCGCTCTGCGCGTTGCGCGTTGCGCGGTGGCGGAGTCGCGAGCAGGCCGGGCAGGTGGGATAGTGGCACCCTGGCGGTGTTGCCGATATTTTCGCGGGGCGAAGCATGAACGGACGCGAGACGCCCCGACGAGCATCGCGACGCCAAAACGCCTAATCAGGCAAATACCGTTCGAGCCCGCGGCCCTCCCGCTAAGCTGCGCCGGCTCCCCCTGCCAGCCCAAGAGACGATCTAGCCACCAAAAACATCGCCAACTTTCAATGGCTTGTAGTTCGTCGGAGGCATCTCCCTAAGATCGCAGAACCTCGCGAGGTGTCGACGGGGGCCAGTGCCGCACGCTGTACAGCTCGGCATGGATCGATCCGCCGCGTACGAGGGATGCCGGTCGGATGCTCTAAGATGTCGAAGGGGCGTCGAGGTAGCCGCTCCGTTGCGGCTTGCGCGAAAGTTATCGCCGTGCTTAGCTGCCCCGAACGAAAATACATCATCGTCACTGGAGCACTGCGACCATGCCCGACGACGCAATATTGCAGGCAACGATCGAGCAACTGACGCGCCCCGGCAGAGGCATTCTCGCCGCCGACGAAAGTCAACCGACTATCACCAAGCGCTTCAACGCGCTTTCGATCGAATCCACCGAAGAGACCCGACGCCAGTACCGCTCGCTGCTGTTCACGACCCAGGGCGCCGATGAATACCTGAGTGGGGTGATTCTTTTCGAGGAGACGCTCTCGCAGCGCGCCGACGACGGCACGCCGCTGCCTGAATTGCTCGCTCGGCGCGGGATTCTGGCCGGTATCAAGGTAGACAAGGGCACCACGCCGCTAGCCAATGCCGCCGGTGACCTGATCACGCAGGGGCTCGACGGTCTCGCCGAGCGACTGAAGTCGTACAAACCGCACGGCGTGCGCTTCGCCAAATGGCGCGAGGTGTATGGCATCACCGCGCGCAACCCCACGCCGCTGGGTATCGAGGCGAATGCAGAGGTGCTCGCGCGCTATGCCGCAACCTGCCAGCAGGAGGGCATCGTTCCGATCGTCGAACCGGAAGTCCTCATCGACGGAGACCACACGATCGAGCACTGCCTCGAAGTCAGTGATGCGGTCTTGTGCGCCGTTTTCGCTGCGCTGCACCGCCATCGGGTCGTGCTCGAGGGCCTTGTGCTCAAGCCAAACATGGTCCTTCCGGGCAACAAGTATCCGTCCAAGGCGACGCCGGAGCAGGTCGCGCGGGCGACTCTGGACGTGCTTCGCCACAACGTTCCCGCGGCAGTGCCGACGATCAATTTTCTGTCGGGCGGACAAAGCCCGGAAGATGCGACCGCCAACCTGAATGCGATGAACGCGATGTATCCGAGAGCGCCCTGGGTGCTGTCGTTTTCATACGCACGCGCGCTCCAGGACCCGGCGATGCGGGCGTGGGCGGGACGACCGGACAACGTGCAGGCCGCGCAAAGCGCCTTCTACCAGAGGCTGAAAATGAACTCGCTCGCGCGCGAGGGCAAATGGAACCCCCAGCTCGAGCGGGCGACGTGATCCGACGGCGGGACTGTGGGCACCGCGCAATCTGAAACGACCGGTCCGGACCTGACGCTCGGCGTAGCGATCGACACGCTCGCCGACGGCACGATGCTCGCCGGCCACGTCGGGGACGACGCGGTTCTGATCGCGCGTCGCGGCGACGAGTTCTTCGCGATCGGCGCCACGTGTTCGCATTACGGCGGGCCGCTCGCACAAGGGTTGATGGTCGACGATACCGTGCGCTGCCCGTGGCACCACGCCTGCTTCAGCCTGCGCACTGGCGAGGCGCTGCGGGCGCCGGCGCTGGGCCCCGTCGAGTGCTGGTCGACACAGTTGCGTGACGGCAAGGTGTTCGTTCGGGAGAAGTCGGCGCAGGCGCCGAGCATTCGCATCGCGCCGGCAAAGGAATCGCCGCGGAGGGTCGTGATCGTCGGAGGCGGCGCGGCCGGGTTCGCCGCTGCGCAGATGCTGCGTCGCCTGCGCTACCCGGGTGACATCGTCATGCCCAGCGACGACGATGCCCCGCCCGTGGACAGGCCGAACTTGTCCAAGGACTACCTGGCAGGCAACGCGCCGGAGGAGTGGGTCCCGCTGCGCGACGAGGTCTTCTACCGCGAGCACGGCATCGACTTGCGGCTGAAGACGGTCGTCACGGCGATCGACGCGCGTGCGCGCGAGGTTTTGCTCGACGATGGGAGCAAGATCGCCTACGACCGGCTGCTGCTCGCGACAGGCGCCGAACCGGTGCGATTGCCGGTGCCGGGCATGGACCTGCCGCACGTGCACACGCTGCGGACCCTCGGCGATTGCCGCGCCATCATCGCGCAGGCGGGGACGGCACGGTGCGCCGTGGTCATCGGCGCGAGTTTCATCGGGCTCGAGGTCGCGACCTCGCTGCGTGCGCGAGGCATCGAGGTGCACGTCGTTGCACCGGAAAAGCGACCGATGGAACGCGTGCTCGGCGCACAGATGGGGGATTTCGTGCACCGTTTGCACGAAGAGCACGGCGTGATCTTCCACCTGGAGGACACGGCGACGGCCATCGACGCGCGCCAGGTGGGCCTCAAGAGCGGTGGCGTCATTCGCGCGGACCTCATCGTCGTGGGTGTCGGCGTGCGGCCCCGACTGGGGCTCGCCGAGCAAGCCGGCATCGCGATCGACCGCGGTGTAACGGTCAACGAATTTCTCGAGACCAGCGCACCTGGAATTTTCGCGGCTGGCGACATCGCACGCTGGCCCGACCCGCACACGGGAGCGGCGATCCGCGTCGAGCACTGGGTCGTCGCACAGCGCCAGGGCCAGACCGCTGCGCTGAACATGGTCGGCGGCCGTGAGAAGTTCGCGAGCGTGCCGTTCTTCTGGAGCCAGCACTACGACGTTGCGATCAACTATGTGGGCCACGCCGAGAGCTGGGACGAGCTGGCGATCGACGGGGATATCGCAAAGCGTGACTGTGTGTTGCGGTACAAGCGCGATGGGCGCAGCCTCGCTGTCGCGTCGATCAATCGCGATGTCGATAGTCTGATCGCGGAAGCAGCGATGGAGCGCGGCGCGATCTATTGAGTATTGCGAAACCGAGTGATACAGCATGTAATGTTGACGTCATCCAGGCGCAGGCCGGGATCCAATTTCATAGCCAGAGATTGGGCACCGGCCAATACTTCGATTTGCACGCCCCAAAAAAGGGTGACGAATGAGATGCCACGATTTGGCAGTGGACCCGGCCGGCGCCCGCGTGCGACGGGATTGGCTCATTGCCGCAGGCATCGCAATTGCCGCCTGCACGACTCCTGTACGAGCCGCAGACACCACGAACTTCGCTGCGACGGCGCTCAAGGCTCCGGATTGCATACTCGACCCCGCGCCATCGTTTTTTGCGCAAAACACGCAGCTCGCGGAGCCGCCTCATCCCACGCTGCCCATTGGGCGGTACTATCAAATCGTCCGCTACCTCGGCGACAACTCCGTCAGTGCGCCCGCGTCGTTCGACTTCGGACATTTCCCGCCGTCGTACCCGTGGCCGCCGCTTCAGGGGAAGCCGCTCACGGGACTCACCGTGCCAGACCCGAAATTCGTCTGGCAGCGCGCATTCGACCCGGATGCAACGATGGACACGTCTTCAGCGTTCCAGCTGCATTGCTACGACGCCGGGTCCTACGTCAACACCTGGACATTTCCCGAGCTCGCGATCAGCGGCGGCGGCCCACATACGATCTATGGATACAGCTTCGAAGACACCGCATCGCCGCTGATCTACGACAGCGATTCGAACACGGATTTCGTACTGCAGGCGGCTATTGAAATCCCGTGGTTTTCCTCCTGGCCGGCACCTGGGACACCACCGGACGCGGCGCCGATCGGACAAGTCAACCTGTTTGCTTATTTTCGCGATCGCACCAGCGGCAAAACTTTCGCGCTCATCCTCGCGATTTTCGACAATCGATTCTCCGCTGGCCCGGCCTATTCCCCGTTTGTGGCACATGACGGGGCGACCCCATTCGTCTCGATGCCGATCGGCGGCACTGAGAGATACGCTACGCGTTCGCCGCAATCTTGGGCCTTTACCGGAGACACGTGGGTCGGACTGCACTTTTTCCGAGCCCAAGTAACGCAAGCCAATTTTCGTCAAGCGCTTGCCGATATCGATGCCTACTGTCAGATACACCGAGACCAGCGGTATTGCACGGTTGCCACGCCGGGCGGGAGTGCTTACAGCCAAGCCGTTTCCGATTACGAAATCACGGATTTCGGGGTCCTCCATGAAGTCTTTGTTGGAGGCGGGACGAATGGCAATGTCAGCATGGGTGTTCACATCTACGATCTGGGCGCGTGGAATTTTCGCTAGCGAGCCGCCAGCGAAATCTCAAATTGTTGAGCTTTACCTAACTAGGTGGCACAACCCAGCCACGTCGCCCCGGCGCAGGCCGGGGCCCAAGTTTGCGGCGCCTATGTTTCCACTGAACTTAGATCCCGGCCTGCGCCGGGATGACGTCAACATTCATCCATGCTGTGTCACTCGGTTTCGTAGTTCTCAATAGTACGACCTGAAGCGCCATGCTTTGAACCAGGCCGGCTCCCGAGCCGATGCTGTCGCAGCCTGGGTAACTCGGAGTGTCGCAGGGCTTCCGCGAAAACCTGCGCCAGTTGCTCCCGTAACCATCGGATGGCCGGATCGCCCGATAGACGTAGGCTCCCGACGAAACGGTGCGGCACCGGCCTCACGGGTATGGGTGAGGGCAGGGCACACAATCCGAATCGGTCCATCGATTCATACATCACGATGGGTCGTTCGTACCACGTTGAGGACTGGATGGGCGCAGTGCGTCAACTCGCTGCCAATTGAGCGACACGGGGATGAGTCCGCCCTGGCCGCTGGTTCCAGGTTCATAGGGTAGTCGCGGCGCCGAACCGCAGGCCGCATGCTTTCATCGCGGTTGCGCATCGATCGCCGCGGCGCAGTAACCTGTCGTCATGGACTCCCTGATCGCCGCCGCCGCGCGCGCCCTCGCCGCCGGCGACGCGCTCGGCGCCCTCAAGCGCGTCGCCCTGCGCGACGACCCGCCGGCGCTCGCGCTGCGCGGCATCGCCATGGCCCAGCTCGGCGAGCACCCGCGCGCCCGCGAGCTGCTGCGGCGCGCCGCCCGCGGCTTCGGCGCCCACGAGGAGCTGGCGCGCGCGCGCTGCGTCGTCGCCGAGGCCGAGGTGGCGCTCGCCATGCGCGACCTCGGCGGCTCGCCGCGCGCGCTGGCGGCGGCGTCGGCGACGCTCGAGGCGCGCGCCGATCGCGCCAACGCGCTGCAGGCGCGGCTGATCGCGGCTGCGCCGGCTGCTGCTGCTCGGCCGCCTCGACGAGGCCGCGGCCGCGCTGGCCCGCCTCGACGCGCGCGGCCTGCCGCCGTCGCTGGCGGCGGTGGCCGAGCTGACCGCGGCCGAGCTGGCGCTGCGCTCGCTGCGCACGGCGCCGGCGCAGGCGGCGCTCGCCCGCGCGCACGACGCGGCCGATCGCGCGCGCGTGCCCGCGCTGCTGGCCGAGGTGGCCGAGGCGCGCGCCGCGCTCGATCGTCCCGCCGCCCGGCGCGTCCACGCCGGCGGCGAGCAGCCGCTGCGCCTCGACGAGGTCGAAGCGCTCCTCGCCTCGGGCGCGCTGGTGGTCGATGCCTGCCGTCGCGGCCTGCGCGCCGGCGCCACCTGGCGGCCGCTGGCGCGCCGGCCGGTGCTGTTCGCGCTGGCGCGCGCGCTCGCCGAGGCGTGGCCCGGCGACGTCGATCGGCACGCCTTGATCGCGCGCGCGTTCCGCACCCGCCGCCCCAACGAGACGCACCGCGCGCGCCTGCGCGTCGAGATCGGCCGTCTGCGCGCGCTCGCCGCGCCGCTGGCGCGCATCGAGGCCACCGCGCGCGGCTTCGCGCTCACGCCGCGCGACGCGCGCGCCGTCGTCGTGCTGGCGCCGCCCATCGACGGCGATCAGGCGTCGCTGCTGGCGCTGCTCGCCGACGGCGCGGCCTGGTCGACCTCGGCCCTGGCGCTGGCCCTCGGCGCCAGCCAGCGCACGGTGCAGCGCGCGCTCGTCGAGCTCGAGGCCGCGGGACGCGTGCGCTCGATCGGGCGGGCGCGGGCGCAGCGCTGGCTGTCGCCGCCGCTGGCCGGATTCACGACGATCTTGTTACTCCCCGCTGCGCTGCCGCTCGGGTAGAGTTGTCTTCACGGCGCCGATTCGAGGCGCGCCACAAGGAGCCAGGCGATGACCCGCAAGGCAAGCAGACAGACAGACCGCCAGGCACCGGTGCGCGCGGCCGAGATCGTGCGCGAGTACGGCCCCTTCGCCGGCGCCGACCGCAGTCGCACGGCGTCACCCACGACGGCCGCCGCGTCTGGGCCGCCACCGGCGCCAGGCTGATCGCCTTCGATCCCGCGAGCGGCGAGCTCGCGCGCACGCTCGACCGCGCCGGCGACGCCGGCACCGCCTTCGACGGCACGCACCTCTACCAGATCGCCGAGGCGCGCATCGACAAGATCGATCCCGCCACCGGCGACGTGGTGGCGTCGATCCCGGCGCCCGGCCACGGCGAGCGACTCGGGCCTGGCCTGGGCCGAGGGCAGCCTGTGGGTCGGGCAGTACCGCGATCGCAAGATCCACCAGATCGATCCCGGAGACCGGCGCGATCCTGCGCACCATCGAGTCGAACCGCTTCGTCACCGGCGTGACCTGGGTCGACGGCGAGCTGTGGCACGGCACCTGGGAAGGCGACGAGAGCGACATCCGCCGCATCGACCCGGAGAGCGGCGCCGTGCTCGAGCGGCTGGAGATGCCGCACGGCACCGGCGTCAGCGGCCTCGAGTCCGACGGCGCCGACCTCTTCTATTGCGGCGGCGGAGCGAGCGGCAAGGTCCGCGCCGTGCGACGTCCGAAAGCGGTTAGATCATGAACAAGGAGACTTCAATGGAAATCACTAGCGAAAGCAAAGAGAGAAACGCGATGACGAAGCACATGACCGGCACACGAAAGGAGTGGCTCGACGCACGGCTCGAGCTGCTCGAGGCGGAGAAGGATCTCACTCACCGCAGCGACGAGCTGGCGCGGCGGCGCCAGGAGCTGCCCTGGGTTCGGATCGACAAGGCGTATCGATTCGAGACCGACGAGGGAAGCGCCTCGCTGGCGGACCTCTTCCGAGGGCGCTCGCAGCTCCTCGTCTACCACTTCATGTTCGGGCCCGACTACACGGCGGGATGTCCGTCCTGCTCGACGATCGCTGACGGATTCGACGGCTTCGTCGTTCATCTGGCGAACCATGACGTCACGCTTTCCGCGGTGTCGCGAGCGCCGCTCGCGAAGCTGCAAGAGTACAAGCGGCGGATGGGGTGGAGGTTTCCCTGGGCGTCCTCGTTCGGCGGCGACTTCAACGTCGATTTCAACGTCTGGTTCACCGAGGAGCAACAGCGCGACGGAAGCATCGAATACAACTATCGGCGCGAGCCGGTGGCGAAGCGCGAGCCGCTCGCAGGGAAGACTGCGCAAGAGTGGCAGCTGCGCGGCGGCGAGGGACCCGTCGCGCAGATCGCGGCCATGACTGGAACCGACGTGGCTACCTACACGCGCGACAGGCCGGGCATGAGTGCCTTCGTGCTCGAGGACGGCGTTGTCTATCACACGTATTCCACCTATGCGCGCGGTCTGGACGGCCTGTGGGGCATGTACCAGTGGCTTGACCGCGCGCCCAGGGGGCGCAACGAGACGGGCATCTGGTGGCGTCGCCACGACGAGTACGCAACGCGCTGAGCGCAATTGTGAAGGCCGTCGGCGCAACTTGGGGAAGGGAGGTCGCAGGGCGCACGATTTGCGAGCGACCTCCCCAGCAAGCCTTTTTCAGCGTTTCCGCGCTGCTCTTCGCCACCAGCGTGGCGGTGACAATCGTCTGGTGCTCATCCATGTCGGCGATGGGCGAGATGCCGATGCCCGGCGGCTGGACGATGTCGATGGCGTGGATGCGGATGCCAGGGCAGACGTGGCTCGGCGCTGGGTCGTCGTTTCTTTGCATGTGGGTCGTGATGATGGCGGCGATGATGCTGCCGTCCCTGGTCCCGATGCTGTGGCGCTATCGGGAGGCCGTTGGCGGGCCCGGCGAGACGCGGCTCGATCGGCTGACTGCGCTCGTGGGCGCCGGTTACTTCTTCATCTGGACCGTGTTCGGAATGGCCGCTTTTGTGCTGGGCGCCGCACTGGCGGTGGTCGAGATGGCGCAGCCGGCGCTGGCGCGCACCGTACCGTTCGCGGCCGGTGTGATCGTCCTGCTGGCCGGGTCCCTCCAGCTCACCGCGTGGAAGGCGCGACGCCTCGCCTGCTGCAGGAAGGCACCAGCGCGCGGCTGCCTGTTACCGGCGGACGCCGGCACGGCCTGGCGACACGGCCTGCACCTCGGTCTGGACTGCTGCTACTGCTGTGCCGGCCTGACGGCGGCTCTGCTGGTCATCGGGGTCATGGATCTTCGCGCTATGACTGCCGTGGCGGTAGCCATCACGGTCGAACGTCTCGCACCGGCCGGTGAGCGCGTTGCGCGAGTCAGCGGGGTCGTCCTCGTCGCGGCAGGGGCACTTCTGGTCGCGCGAGCATCGGGGCTCGGGTAGTCGCGACTGGGGCCTTGCTAATCGTTATTTTCACAATGGGTGCAAGAACCTGTCCATTCGCGGGGCGTAGTGCCTATCGTAATCGAGAGAGAGCACGATAGTTTTTGCGTTCCCTATGATCTCGTCGCGCGGAACGAACCCATAGACCCTCGAATCGGCACTGTTGTCGCGATTGTCACCCAGCACCAGATAACGGTCTTTCGGGACGGTCACAGGGCCGAAGGTGCCGAGACGGCTGCCCCCGGCATACGCCAGCTCGACTCGATACGACATTTCCGCATACGATTCGATCGCGAATATCGCATCGGTTGCAGGCTCAACGCTGAGGTATCGAGCCTCGATGCCGTTGATGATCAGGTGGTTGTCTCTCATCGCCACCGTGTCACCCGGCAGGCCGATCACGCGCTTGACAAGACGGGTGTCGGCAGCCTTTGAATCAAAGACAACAATGTCACCCCGCTTGGGATCTGCAAACTTATGGATCGAGATGTGAGTAAGCGGAATCATGAAGTCATACGCGAGCTTGTTCACGAGTATCCGGTCGCCTTCGAGAATCGTCGGCTTCATCGAACCCGTCGGAACAACGTTCCAATCGGCCAAGGCACTGCGGAAGACAATCATCAAAACGACGAAGAGCGCAAAACCTCTGTATTCGCGCCAAGCTTTGGAAAGACGGTTTTTCATATCTAAGCTCTCCTGTCCTTGCAAGTCAGTTCGACTTGGACAAACTGCATTGACGAATCGAGGTTCAATCGGTCGCCGGTGGTGCCGCGCAGACCTGCTCGTAGCGATAACGCTGCTTCAACAAACCGACGTATTCGAAGATATCGAGCGTCCTTTCATAGGCCGGATGCGTAATCTCCACATGCGGGGTCCAGCAGCCGAGTTGCTGATACGTTGCGATGCAATCGGCAAGCACGTTTTCATCGACATTCGGAAAATACGGCTTCTGCGCCCTGGCAATCTCGGAGGCTCGCGTCTGGTTCATGTAGATCCTCGTCTTTTTGTAAGCGCGCATGAACGCTTTTGCCATATCGGTTCTAAGCCAGTCAGGGTTCGCCGCAAGGCTGGAGAAACCGCATGGCCCGATCTGTTTGCCAACTTGGGCCACAATATGTCCGATGCCATCGGCTTGCAGTTGCTGCGGGAATGGACCCTGCTGGTGAACATACTGACCGACGCCGCGGCGGAAGGTTTCGTCGATCTCGGTGGCGTCGCCTGGGCAGATGAGTCTTATTTTCCTGAAATCGATGCCCGCCTTGTGGCAGGCATATTTGAACATCGCCATCGGCTGGCCACCCTTGAACATGACGACTTCGGCGCCTTCCAGTTTGCCCCAGCTGAAATCGGGATCCAACTCGCGACCGCTAAGGAAGAACCCGTCCATCTCGTTGACTTGGGCGAAATGGACCGCTGCCGGCATCTCCCCCTGATTGAGAGACGCGAAGCCCTGGCTCAGGGCCGATTGAACGACCTGAGCGGAGCCGTCTTTCAACGCTGCAAGCGCCGAGGCGCCCGCGGGCGAAACCGACCACTGCGGATCTAGACCTTCCTCTTTGAGGAATCCGCCGGACATCGCCGAAATGAGTGGCGAGTAGAACGCGGAAAACAAGGTGAATTGAATGCTGATCCTGTCCAAGTGCCTGTACCCTTCATTGCCGGTATTGCGGCGGTCGGACGCATGTAAAGTTCTAAGACACCCGTCTCACCGCGGGTGGCTGCCAGGTTCCGTCGAGGATGGACGGTGCCTTTGCGTTCGGCCAGTACATCCGCAGCGTCATGTTGAAGTCCTTGTCGCTCGCGGGCAGCCAGTTCGATTCCCTGTCCTTGCCCGGTGACCGATGCTGCACATAAATATCGAGCGAGCCGTCGGCATTCTTCTTGAGCGGCATCCAGCCGCTAATTGCGTAGCGGTTGATGGCGTTTGCCACGAAGAACGACTCGGGATCGTACATCGTGACTGACCAGAACGCTTGCACCGGCGGGGTGGCGCCCTTGTCGAAGTGGATCACATACTTGCCGGCACCGCTCAGGGGTTTGCCCCCACCGTCCACGTATGCGGACGGATACATGGCGTCCTGCGGCAGATTCGCGCCGAGCCCGACCAGCGCAACAAGCGCCCGCGCTCCGTAATCGGTGCCGAAATTACCCAGGACCATCGATGGGACGCGCCAGCCGTTGACCGGCGCACCCGTCTCCTTCGAGGCCGCCTGCAGCTTCTCAAGCGCGACGGCGACCGACTTCTGCAGCCCCTTGGCGACCGCTGGGTCCAGCTTCGCCGGATCGAATTTCTCCCCCGGCACGACGCCGATCGTCTTCAGCTTGCCAAGCAACGGCGCCTCTGACGCGGGCGGCGGATTCGTCTTCAGCAGCGCCGCCAGGCGGTTGAAGAACGCCTCCGCACTCATTTTCTGCAACTGCTCCACCGGCGGGGTCTTCATGTCGATGTTCGGGTCGACCTTGCCCGCGGGTGCCTTGTACGGCTTGCCGAACGCGGACAGCGGCACGAGCTTGTAGCCGTCCTGGATCTTATGGACAGCCGGGTAGTCCTTCGGCCCGTTGGTCTGCGTGCGGCCGATGATCCACACCATGTTCGTCGGCGATTTCAGCTCGGTCATGCCCTTTGGCAGCGTGCCCTTCCAGTCGGGGCCCGTGATGGCGAAGTGGCCCGCGTTCGTGCCGGTGGTTCGCTTGCCCGGCGAGGCGAATATGTTGGTCCACGCGTCGAGCATCGGCATGAGGTAGTAGCGACCGTGCGTGTCCGGCACCGACAGCACAATCGGCTCGGCGCCAAGATCGAGGAAGGCCGACGAGTAGAGCGTGTCCACGTTCGCGCGCACGACGTCCTTGAACGACGCGTCCGGAAAGGCGCGCACGTTGACGAACTGGTTGACCGGCGCGGAAAACCCTTCGGGCTTGACGACGTTGGTCGTCTTTTGTTTCGTGAGGTCCATGATCACGAGCGGCAACCCGTAAACGACGGCCTCGACGCCGGTCTTCAGTGCCTCCTTTTCTTTTGCGTCGTCCGCGTCGGCCTTCGCCTTTGCGTCGGCTTCCGCCTGCGCCTTCGCGTCCGCGTCCGACGGTGGGGTGGGCCTCTGATCAGTGCACCCGCAGAGAGCCCCCACAACGATGAGGAGCACGGGCATCCACGTCGCTTTCATCGATTCCTCCGACTGAGGTAACAAGACGCGGAATCTTACTCGATGGAGGGCATCCGCAGTACCGACGTCACGGAAAGCCGGCATTCGGTCCTACTGCTGTGTCTGCCTGGACCCGACAAGGGCGCGCCTGGATGCAGAGCACAGGTTTTTGGGCCGGCTGTCGGGTAACGTTGAGTCGCCTATCCATGCCAGGCGTGGCGCCATGGCCACGTTGCCGTCCTCAAACGGTAGTTTTGCTTGTACAGTCGCACGCTACTTGCCGAAACCGGCCGCACCCTGCGAAAGAACTCCATGGCCCTGCAGCAGCTAAGCGAAGAACAGATCCGGACCTGGACGCGCAAGCAGAAGGACGAGTGGTGGTTCAAGAACGTCTATCGCGGCGACATGCCGCAGCTGACGATCCGCTCGGCGATCACGGGCTTCCTGCTCGGCGGCGTGCTGGCGGCGACCGCGCTGTACATCGGCGCGAAGACCGGCATCACCATCGGCGTGGGACTCACCTCGGTGATCCTCGCCTTCGCGCTCTATCGCATCATGCACGGCGCCGGGATCGCCACGGACTTCACGATCCTCGAGAACAACTGCACGCAGTCGATCGCCACCGCCGCCGGCTACATGGTCGCGCCGCTGATCTCGAGCCTCGCCGCCTACATGCTGGTCACCGGCAAGATCATCCCGTGGTGGCACATGATGACGTGGATGTGCGTGGTGTCGATCATCGGCGTGCTGCTCGCCTTTCCGATGAAGCGGCGCTTCATCAACGAGGAGCAGCTGCCGTTTCCGGAGGGCCGCGCCAGCGGCGTGGTGCTCGACGCGCTCTACACGGGCGCGGCGCAGCGCGGGCATGTTCAAGGCGCGGCTGCTCGGCTTCACCGCGCTCGTCACGCGGCGCTCTACCAGGCTCATCATCAGCGACGGCTGGATGAAGCTGCTGCAGTTCAAGATCCTGCGCATGGACCAGTGGGCGGGCATGAAGGAGCCGTGGACGTTCCACGAGCGGCTCGACACCTACTACTACGCCGCGGCGGCGAAGGCGAACGCTGTACATCCCGACGATCCTCGGCACCGACATCCGCGCAGCTCGGACTGCGCCTCACGCTCGATGCGGCGATGCTCGGCGTCGGCGGACTGATGGGCATCGCGGTCGCGACCAGCTGCCTGCTCGGCGCGTTCATCAATTTCGTGATCCTCGCGCCGATCATGATCCAGGCCGGCGACATCGTCGCGCGCGTCGGTCCCACCGGCGCCGTGGTGCCGATCTCGCGCGCCGAGATCGTCAACCAGTGGTCGCTGTGGTGGGGCGTGACGATGATGGTCGTGGGCTCGCTGGTGAGCCTGCTCGGCCGCCCCGAGATCTTCAAGGGCCTGTTCAAGCGCAGCGCCAAGGAGCGGCGGCACCGACGTCCTCAAGCACATCGAATTCCCGCTGTGGATCTCCGTCGTCGGCATCCCGATCTTCAGCGTGCTCGGCGCGTGGGTCACGCACGAGTTCTTCGGCGTGCCGTGGCTGCTGGCGTTCATCTCGCTGCCGCTCATCTTCGTGCTCTCGGTGATCTGCACCAACTCGATGGCGCTCACCTCGTGGACGCCCACCGGCGCGCTGTCCAAGATCACGCAGTTCACGATGGGTGCGATCGACCGCACCAACCCGGCGAGCAACCTGATCCCGGCCGGAATGACGGCCGAGATCGCCGCCAACGCCGCCAACCTGCTCTCCGACATCAAGCCCGGCTACATGCTCGGCGGCAAGCCGCGCCAGCAGGCGATCGGCCACGTGATCGGCATCTTCGCCGGCGCGATTGCCTGCGTGCCGCTGTTCTTCCTGCTGTTCCTGCAGCCCGATGCCAACGGCGTGCGCTCGGTCGTCGACGATGGTCTCCGACAGTTTCGCGTTTCCGGCCGCGCTGCAGTGGAAGGGCGTGGCGGAGCTGATCGCCAAGGGCTTCAGCGCGCTGCCTACTCGGCGGTCGTGTCGATGATCGTGGCGGCGGTCGCCGCGGCGGCGATCGAGATCGCGCGCATGCGTCACCAAGGGCCGCTTTCCGCTGTCGGCCGTCTCGATCGGCCTGGGCGTGGTGCTGCCGCCCGAGTCGACCTTCGCGATGTGGGTCGGCGCGATGATCTTCTGGGTGATGGGCCGCAAGCTACCCGACGCCGGGCACCACGCGGCCACGAGTTCTGGGTCGAGGGCATGGAGCCGATCTGCGCCGGGCTGATTTCGGGCGTCGGCGCTGATGGGCATCGGCAACGCGATAGTAAGTGTGTTGATGAACTAGTGAGAATTACGAATTCGAGTGACACGGTATGTGCGAATGTCGACGTCATCCCGGCGCAGGCCGGGATCCAAGTTCTGTGTTGCGTCCCGCAGCCTCCGACAACTTGGGCCCGGCCTCCGCCGGGGCGACGTGGCTTGTGGCTGGTTGTGTCCACGTACTTTAGGTAAAGCTCGATACTGAGATCGCGCCGGCATCACCCGCCGGTGGCGCCTCGCGCGCCGTCCAGTTCCGGTCTTTCCGAGGCCCGCGCGAAGATTTGCCGGAAGGAGGCGAGCGGGCGGCGCGACGGCCGCCCGCTCGAATCCGCGGGCGACGCGTTCCGCTAGGGCGCAAAGAGGTTCGCGCAGTGGCCCGGTTGCGATGGGCTCGCCGAAATCGTCCCGCCCAGCGGAATGCATTGGCTGGGCGGCAGCGGCGCGTTCCCCTCGACGGCGTTGACCAGAAGGTCGAAGGCCTTCTGCGCGTGCGGCTGGATCGCAACGAGCTGCGGATAGAAGGTCACATAGCTCTCGATGTGGTTGCCGTTCTGCACCTCGTAGAGCCGGTACTGCGCGCCAAACCCGTTACCGTTGACGGCTGCTTCGTACGCGCGCGCCTGACGCTTGATCGGCAGCAACGCATCCATCGTTCCCGCCACGGTGATCAGCGGCTTGCTGACCTTGCCGGTCGTCGCCACTTGCGCGACGCCGGCGAACACTCCGGGTATGCCGATCCGTCCGAGATAATCGTAGTTGCCGAGTCCCGCCGTATACGTCGGATACGTCGGATCGAAACGCTCCTGCCACTGGCACGCGGTCACCTCCCAGAACTGTCCCGAATACCTGCCCCACATGGAATCGGGTGGGGTGACGTTGCGGTTCACGATGTCGGGGGGATAGCCCGCGGCGAGAATCGCTTGCGCAGCGGGGCTATTGGGATCGTAGTTCGATGCCACGTACGCTGGGAAATTGCTGATCGCAGGCGGAAGATCGATGAGAATGTTGGGTCCGTTCGGATCGACGAACGTTCCTTCCCAGTCGACACCACCGTCGAACGTGGCGGGAAACATTTCGATCGCGCGGCGCACCTGATATCCACCGTTCGACGTGCCGACCGCGTAGGTCCGCCGGGGAAAACTGCCGTATGCAGCCTGGGCCGTCGCTTGCGCGAACCAAGTCGTGTACACCATGTACTTGGCCCATTCGAAGAAGGGCTTCTGCGGATCGTTGTCGTAGAAGTGGACCCAGACCTGTGAATCAGGGTTCAGGCGGCACGACAAGGGGTCGCTGGCCGGCTGAGTCGCAGATGCCAGCGACACCAGATAGAGGTTAAGCACGCCTTTGTTCTGTGACGCGTAAGCGTAGCCCTTCTGCACCACGTAGTCGCTCCACGCCCAGTCGCCGTTGTACTCGCTTCGCGTTCCCGACGCACCGGCGACGACGAGTTTGCCGTTCCAGTTATCGGGAAAGCGCAGCACGAACCGCGCTTCGTGCGCGACATCGCTGGCGAGCCAGCCTTGGACCTGGATGCCTGGCACCGGAGCGACAATCGGTGCCGGTCCGTTCGAGATGACGCCCCGGTCCGTTACGGGCGTAAACGAATTGGCGCCTCCCAGCAAGCCCGGCAGCGGAGTTCCATCGGCAAAGGTCGTAATCGTATTGTTCCCCGGCGTCGTCGCCGAATTGTTGGTGGTCAGGTCGTCGCTGTGGAAGCACACGACGCCGACCGCCTTGCCGGCCAGCGACAATTGAATATCGGTGCAGTTCGGGGCTGCGTTTCCCGCATTTGCCAACACCATGAGCGATACCAGGCTGCCCACGCGCGTCATTGTCTTGACTTGCATAGCGTCGTACCTCCTCGAGATTGATTCGAAGCTGCGGTTCATTTGACGGGATCGAAGCGACCGGTGAGATCGCCGAGCCGCGCAGCGTTGGAATTTAGCATAGGATCTGCCGGGGTGGGCAACGCATTCATGCACCTTACATTGTGCTTCTCTGGTTTGTCATGAAGGTGCCAGGCTGTAAAGAATTTCGACGGCTGAAGGCATCGCCGCCACACGGGGCAGCTCGTTTTGTGCGAACCTCGTAACCGTCAGCTTTCCCCCTCGCGAGAGTCAACCGCGGGTCCAGAAGTGAAGGTACCCACGTTTGATGGACACCTCAATATCCAATCTGGGGAAACAGATGCGACCTAACACCACAGCGATGATTCGTCCCGAGTATTGGGCGCTACTGACCGATGCGCCCTATCCGGATGACGGCAACCCTTTATTCCGTATCCTTTGGTGGTGGCGCGCACGCGATCTATGGATCGCACAATAGAGGCGAAGTCCTCGCAGAGTGGATCGCGCTGCGACCTGGGACTCGGCCAAGCCTGTGGTGGCGTTACGACATGTGGCCCATACTGCGCCTGCAGGTCGGTGGGAAAGAATCTGGGCACGGTGCAGTCGAAAACTTCGGCTTACCCGGCAACTGGCTAGCTTTGGACTTTTCTTATGGCGATCCGCCGGTATTTGAATCGCAGGCCGCGTTTCTATCGCGACTCGATTTGTTGCTCCCCGGCGAAGTGAAACACCTGAGCGATTTGGACATGATGCCAGAAGTGCTCCCAAAGGAACTCTGGCCCAAAGAACAGACCGATTAGTGAGGCCATTGTTGCAAGGCGCGCGGTACTCCGTTTCGTTTGCCGGCCGCCACCAGGCGAACCTGCCAATCCCCATCCAACCGTCTGAACGTAGTCGCCTGCGAGTGAAGGCTCGGCGGGAGGCGTGGTATGGTTGGACTTCCTAGTCGACGAGGTTATTCAGCGATGGACCGGCGGATGTTCATCGGCGCAGTTGCGGCTGGCTTCCTCGCCGCGCCATTTTATTCGCGCGCGCAGCAAGCGGGAAAGATCTATCGCATTGGAATTCTTGAAGCGATACCCGCCACACAGAACACCGCCAATCTCGACGCCCTGCGCAAGGGGCTGCGGGAGCTCGGTTACGTCGAAGGACGGAACCTGATAATCGAATACCGATCGGCAGACGGTCGCGCCGAGCGGTTCTCGGACCTCGCAGCCGAGCTGGTGCGTCTCAGGGTCGATGTGATCGTGACCCGGGGGACCCCTGCCACGAGGGCTGCCAAAAACGCAACCGCAACCATCCCGGTTGTCATGGCAACGATGGGCGATCCGGGCGCGATTGTGACAAGCTTCGCGCACCCCGGTGGGAATATCACTGGGGTGACGACGTTCAGCACTGAGTTAACAGCGAAACGGATAGAACTTCTCAAGGAACTGGTTCCAAATTTGTCGCGAGTCGCGTTGCTTCACAACATGAGCAATCCGGCAGCCCCACCCGAATGGGAGGAGACAAGGACAGCGGCCCGCACCCTCGGTCTTCAGGCTCAGCTTCTTGACGTGCGGAGCGAAGGCGGCCTGGGCGTCGCCTTCGACCTCGCGGCCCGATCGCATGTCGATGCGCTTGTCATCGGCGCGGACGGTTTTACCCAATTGCATCAACGAGCGATTGTCGACCTGGGGGCTCGCAACAGGCTGCCTGCGACCTATCCGGCCCGCGAGTTCGTCCAGGCCGGGGGACTGATAGCCTACGCGGTGAACTATCCCGACCTGTATTTCCAGTTCGCAAGCTTCGTCGACAGGATCTTCAGGGGCGCGAAGCCCGGCGAGCTTCCTGTGGAACAGCCCTCCAAGTTCGAGCTCGTGATCAACCTCAAGACCGCCAAAGCGCTCGGGCTCACGATCCCGCAATCGCTGTTGCTGCGGGCGGACGAGGTGATTCGGTAGCCGAACACGTCGAGTCGATAGCGGTTGAGCGTCCCGTTCTCGTGCGTCGCAACGGCCGCTCCCGCCGGGCCACACTTGCACGAGGATTATTTTTGCAGGTTATAGACCTCGAACGCCGATTCCTGGGGCATTGAGGTAAAGCTGCCCTTGATGCCCTTGGTGAACGCCGGACGCAGGGTGCCATCGCGGAACTGCTCCCAGCTTTCCTTCGATTCGTGGACCGCCACGATCGTCCAGCCCCCGGCAGAAGGGCCTGCGGCGTGAAAGACCTGACCCTTGGGCAGAACGTTGCGTGCCGGATGCAGCGCGGCGATCGCGGCGTCGTATTGCTCCTTGGTACCGCCTGGAAAGTGATGCACGATTGCGTAGGCCATGACGTCCTCCAATGGACCGGCGCGAATGCGTGCGCGCCCGGGGAGTCGACTCTACCTCGCCCCGGCGTTCCCAACAATACGCGGAGGAGTGAGCCGCGGTCGACGACGGGTTGGAGATGGCGTGGATCAGGCAGCGTCGTGAAAAATAATTCCGGCGGCGTGACGGTGACCAGACTGTAGAGCGCTCACCCCATGCTTCAGGTTCACGCGGTACGTGCCTCGAGTGCCTTTGACCGGACGGTGACTGACGGCGATTACTGCGGCGTCGCCCTGACGCAAAGGCAACACAAGCGGTCGCGACTGCATCCGAGGGCGCTGCTCGGTCATCACGAACTCGCCGCCCTCGAAGTCTCGCCCAGGCTCTGAGAGCAACACCACGAGCTGGAGCGGAAAAACGTGCTCCCCGTACAGGTCCTGATGCAGACAGTTGTAGTCGCCAACGCCGTATTGCAGTAGTAGCGGTGTCGGTTTTCGCTGTCCGGCAGCGTGGCAGCGGTCAATGAATTCGGCATGCCGATCCGGGAACCGCACCGTTATCCCCATCGCGCTGTACCAGCGGTTAGCAATCGGAACCAGGTGCACGTAGATGGATTCGCGCAACGCGCCGATCGGTAGCGGAAGCGGGTAGTCGAAATATCTGTATTCGCCACGCCCGAAGCCATGACGTGCCATCACCACGCGACTGCGAAATGGGTCGTCGCGCTGGTACAGCGAAGCAAGAGCTAGACATTCGGTCGGGGTGAGCAGGCGCTTGATCACGGCGGCGCCTTGTCCCTCCAAATCGGCCTCGACTTTGGGCCAGTCGACAGCCGCGACCCGTCCCGCGAGGTCATCGTCTAAAGAAACGACGGCACCCGGGTCGCGTGCGTTCATTCCTGCGCTTCCCTAGCGAGCAAGGCGCGCTTGCGCTCGACACCCCATCGGTAGCCCGAGAGCGAACCGTCGCGGCGCACCACCCGGTGACACGGGATGGCGACCGCTAGTTCATTGGCAGCGCACGCTCGAGCGACGGCGCGCGTCGCGCTCGGGGCACCAATGCGGTGTGCGATGTCGCTGTAGCTCGCCGTCATGCCTACGGGGATGGTCCGCAATGCCTGCCAGACACGTTGCTGGAAGGCCGTGCCACGCACGTCCAGCGGCAGGTCCAACCCCAGTCCGGGCGCTTCCACAAATCCGATCACCCTGGCGACCCACTGTTCGAACTGGGCATCGCCGCCCACCAGATCGGCGTGCGGGAACCGGTCTTGCAGATCGCGCGCTAGAGTGTTCGGATCATCACCCATCGAGATAGCGCATATCCCGCGATCGCTGCGCGCAACGAGGATGGCACCCAGCGAGCACTGCCCGATCGCGAAGCGGATTTCCGTCTCTGCCCCGCCGGCGCGATACCGCGTTGCGGTCATTCCGAGCACGTCGTCAGCCTCGGCATAGAACCGTCCGCCGGAGTTGTACCCAGCGCCGTAAATGGCGTCAGTTACGGTGTCGGCGCGGACGAGCTCTTCCCGCACACGCTTGGCGCGGTGCGCGGCGGCGTAGGCCTTCGGTGTCAGTCCAGTAATGGCTTTGAACACCCGATGTAGATGAAAAATACTAAGCCGCGCGCGCTGTGCCAGCTCAGCGAGAGTTGGCGCCTGCTCGGAAGTCTCGAGCAAGCGGCACAACTGCGCGACCAGCGCCGCGTGCTGCACGGCTAGTGAAGGCCTATCCGGCTTGCAACGGAAGCAGGCGCGAAAGCCGGCGTGCTGTGCATCGGCCGCCGTGTCGTGGAACGCTACGTTTTCAGGCCGGGGCCTTCGCGCGCCGCAGCTCGGGCGGCAATACACGCCGGTGGTTCGCACCGAATAGAAGAATTGTCCGTCCGCCCTGGCGTCGCGGGAGACGATCGACGCCCAGCGGGGATCGCTCAGGGTCGCCGCAGCTGGCATTGTTTGCTTCAAGGCCATGTGCATGATCCGCTTTCTACATAGCTCATTCGATGACGTCACTATAGTTCGACGCAATGGAACGTACACTCCGGGACTTGCTATCGAATTCTTCATTTGTATTCTAGTCCGCTGATGTGCGGGCGCCTACCGACCTGCAGTCGTGATACGTGCGTTGCCGGGAGCCTCGGGAAAGCTGGTGGCCCGTCTGGGCCGGCAAACGGTTGTTTACTGGATTGGGATTCTGTTTCGGCAAAACGGTTGCCCGCGACCTTGTTAGGACTCGTCCGGTTGATCGTGCGCGCTGCGCCAGCTATCAGCGCCTCGAGATCAAGCCGACAATGCCGGCCGAGCTGCAAATGTCGCTGAACGATGCGCGCAACCTGATGGCCGTACCATGTCTCGCCGAGATGCCTGTACTGTGCATTCCGAAGTGTGCTGCTAGCCATTTTCGATCCTTCCGTAGCTTGTGCGAACCGGAAGATTGAACTTGGATCGTGCTGATCACACTCCGTTTGTTGCGGATGAATCCGTTCAAATGGATACTCTGTTCCATGAACCTGCTGCGACACGTACCACCGCCATCCATCCGTGCCTTCCTCCCCTTCGAGGACGGGGACGTCGAGCAATCGATTCCGCAACGCTTCGAGCAGCAGGTGCGCGCGCGCGGCGGCGACACCGCCGTCCAATGGCACGGCGGAAGCTACACCTATGCCACGCTCAACGCGACCGCGAACCGGCTGGCGCGCTCGATGCTCTCCCGGGGCGGAAGCGAACCCGAACCCGTCGCCCTGGTGTTCGAGCATGGCGGCGAAGCGCTCGCCGCGATCATGGCGGTCCTGAAGGCGGGGAAATTCTACGTCGTGCTGGATGCGGCTTACCCGGCGGACCGCCTCAAATTCATGCTGGAAGACTCCGGCGCCAGACTCATGGTGGCGGACGTCAACGCTCAAGCCTGCGCGCAGGAGCTCTGCGGGAGCACGATCGAGCTCCTCCACTTCGACGACGTCGATCCAAATCTGTCGGGAGCCGATCTCGCGAACCATCCGGCGCCGGACGCCCTGGCGATGATCATGTACACGTCCGGCTCGACCGGCGGCCCGAAAGGAGTGATGCACAGCCATCGCAGCATCCTCGCCGACGCGCGCAACCACACCAGCGTCTGGAGCCCCACCTCGCGTGACCGACACGTGCTTTCTGATTCGCTCAGCTTTGCCAGTTCCGTGCGGACGATCTATGGCTTGCTGCTCAACGGCGCGGCGGTGTTTCCCTACGACGTCAGGAAGGACGGCTTCGTCGGAATGAAACGGTGGCTGCTCGACAACGAGATCACGATCGTGCGTGCGGTCCCGACGTCACTTCGCAACTTCATGGCGACGCTGGATGACGACGACGTGTTTCCAGCCGTACGCGTTGTGGCGGCGGGCGGCGAGCCGATCCTGCGGTCCGATGTCGACAATTTCAATCGCCACTTCCTGCCGCACTGCATCCTCTCGCACAGCTTCGGACCGACCGAGACCCTGACGGTCACCTTTGCGCTGCTTGCGCACGGGACCCAGGTGGCCGAGGCCAAGCTGCCTATCGGTCACTGCGCCGCCGACAGGCACGTCGTGTTGGTCGATGAATCCGGACGCGAGGTTGCCGACGGTGAGGTGGGCGAAATCACCGTGAGAAGCCGCTATCTGTCGTCCGGGTATTGGCGCGATCCCGATCGCACGCGAGCGGCGTTCCTGCCAGGCCCGGGAGGCAGCGATCTGCGCACCTACCTGACGGGAGACCTCGGCCGACGCGGAACCGACGGGGTCCTGGTTCATGTCGGCCGGCGCGATTCCCAAGTCAAGATTCGCGGCGTTCGCGTCGAAGTCTCGGAAATCGAAAGCGCGCTGCGCGCATTGAAGGGCATCCGCGACGCGGTCGTGGTCGGACGCGAGGCGGCGCCGGGCGAAACGCGCCTCGTCGCCTATTTCGTCGAATCGGGGGCGCAGTCCATATCCACGCGCACGCTGCGCCAACAGCTTACGCAAACGCTCCCGGGCTACATGGTACCGTCGGTGTTCGTCGCCATGGCTGCGATCCCGCAAACGGCAAGCGGGAAGACCGACCACCAGCGGCTCCCGCCGCCGATACTCGTTCGGAGCGATCTTGACGGGCCTTTGAGAGCGCCCCGGAACACGGTCGAAATCGACTTGGTCGAGATCTGGAAAGAAATCCTCGGTGTCGAGCAACTCGGGATCGATGACGAATTCCTCAATCTCGGTGGCGATTCGCTGAAAGCCGCGCAGATCGCGTCGCGCGCGGCCCATCGCTTCAGGTGCGACGTGCAGGCCAGCGCCCCGATGCTATTGGAAACCGTGGCGAGAATGGCGGAAGTGGTGGCCGCCGCCACGGGCACGCAAGGCGGAAGCGATGTCGTCTGGCCGGATCAGGCTCAAACCGACTGGCGCGCCTGGCGCCAGTGACAGCGCTTCGAAAGCGCGTGGCCTGGTTGGATCAGCAACTTACACGCAACGCAAACAACGAACTCGCAATGCCTCGGGAGCGGACAGATGGGTTGGAACCTTGGATTCGCTAAACGGCATCGAAGACTGGCTTGTCCAGGCCGGGCTTGCCGGCGCATCTGAGACGGAGTCGCTGCACGGCTTCTGCGAGCAATGCCGCAACGCAGGAATTGCGCTCGCGCGCGCCGCGCTTGTCATCGATACGCTGCATCCGATCCACGAAGGCCGCGTCTTCCGTTGGCGAGCGGACAGCGTCGAGCAACCGGCGGTCGTCGAATACGGGCCTTCGAACGTCGGCGAGGCCGCCGTCAGTTGGCAGAGCAGCCCCTTCTATCGCCTGGTAGAGAGCGGGGAGAGCGAGCTGCGCCGCCGGATCGGAGCGGGCCACGCGGAGGACTTCGCGATCCTTCGCGAGCTGAAAGCGGAAGGCCAGACGGACTACGTCGCTTTCGTTCATCGCTTCGGCGCCACGAGCATCATCGGCGAGATGGACTGCGTCTACTCGTCCTGGACCACGTCGAGCCCCGACGGTTTTGGACAGATGGAACTCGTTGCGCTGCGTAGACTCGTCCCGCTGCTGGCGCTTGCAGTCAAATGCGTGTCGTTGGCACGCATCGCGCGGACGCTTGTCGAGGTGTATCTCGGCCAGGATGCGGGGGAGCGCGTGCTGAGCGGCCGTATCTCGCGCGGTGTCGCTGATCGCATCAACGCGGTCATCTGGTACTCGGACTTGCGCGGTTACACGAAGATCACCGATACGGCGCCGGCTGACGAGATCATTCCGCTGCTCAACGATTATGCCGCGGCCGTGATCGCTGCCGTTCGCATCGCCGGGGGCGACGTGTTGAAGCTCATCGGCGACGGCGTGCTGGCGATCTTTCCGGCCGACGATGCTGCGAGCGCGTGCCGCTGTGCGCTGCGCGCGGAAGCGAGCGTGAGGTCCGGCATCAAGGCAGTGAACGAGCGCCGCGCCGCGGGCAACCAGCCGATCACGTCCGTCTACCTTGGGCTGCATATCGGCGAAGTGTTCTACGGCAATATCGGCAGCGAGGATCGTCTGGACTTCACGGTCGTCGGCCCAGCGGTCAATGAAGCGAGCCGCATTGCCGCGATGTGCCGTTCAGTGGACCGAAGCGTGGTACTGTCGAGCGAATTCGCCGCGGCGACGCCGGAGCCCGAACGTTCCAGACTCGTCTCCGTGGGTCGCTTCGCCTTGCGCGGGGTCGGCCGAGCCGAGGAGTTGTTCACGCTCGATCCCGGGAAGCTGGCTGACTAGTGAGCGCCCGCGAACGACGCGTTCTCACCAGCGCCAGACGTTGGACCATGCAGCCGTGCGAGAATCTCGTCCGTCCGGCCGGCACGGCCGCCCTCACCGATGGAAAGCGCGATGGTCCACAAGATCCGGTACGGCATTGTCGGCTGCGGCAGCATGGGCCGGGAGCACATTGAGAACATCAAGGCGCTCGCTGGTACCAGCGTCGCGGCCATCGCTGACCCGCACCAGGAAAGCCTGGCGCTCGCGCGGGCGCTCCTCGAGACGCCGCCGCAGGAGTTCGAGCATCATCGTGATCTGCTCGCAAGCGGGCTCTGCGACGCATTGGTGATCGCCACGCCCAACTTCACGCACGCCGCCGTGTTGCGTGATGCGCTCGAGACAAACCTGCACATCCTGGTCGAGAAACCGCTGTGCACGACGATCGACGACGGCGTGGAGCTCGTCGGGCGCGCCGAGGGCCGGCGCAGCCTCGTCTGGATCGGACAGGAATATCGCTATATGCCGCCCGTGGCCGAGATGATCCGGATGACCCACGCGGGTGCCGTCGGCAGCGTGCACCAGGTCGGTATTCGCGAGCACCGCCAGCCGTTCTACCCGAAAGTCGACGACTGGAACCGCTTCAACGCCAATACCGGCGGCACGCTGGTTGAAAAGTGCTGCCACTACTTCAATCTGATGGACCTGCTGCTGCGCGAAAAGCCGGTTCGCGTGTTCGCCTCTGGAGCACAACGCGTCAACCACCTCGATGAGCGCTATGCCGGGCGCACGCCGGACATTCTCGACAGCGCCTACGTTATTGTGGAATACGGGAGTGGCGCGCGCGCCATGCTCGACCTGTGCATGTTCGCCGAGAATTCGATCGACAAGGAGCACATCATTGTGGTCGGCGACGAGGGAAAGCTCGAATCGCTGCTGCCATCCCTGACACTGCGCTACGGGCGGCGCGAAGACTGCAAACGCGAGGTCTGGGGACAGGGCGAGAACAGCGGCAAGGGCGTGTCGGTGCGCCGCGTGTGGGATTCCTCGATCAAGTACCCGGGGCAGCACTTCGGCGCGTCGTACATCGAGCACCAGCGGTTCGCCGACGCGATTCGCCACGGCCGGCAAGCCGAGGTGTCTATCGAGGAAGGCCTGCGGAGCGTCGCAACCGGCCTGGCCGCACACCGCAGCATCGACACGGGCCGGATGGTTGCCTTGAGTGAGATCCTCCCTGCCGGGTGGTAGTGGCTCGCCTGGCGTCGCGCGGTCCACTGGGCGGCGCTGCGGAAACGCCAACAGCCACCGTCGGCGTACCCTCGCGCGTTGAACCTCGTTCCCGCTCAGCGGCCGCCCGCAAGCTCCGTGACTGTCTGGAAGCCGCCCCAGAACATGCGCTTGCCGTCGAACGGCATCTTCGACGGGTCCATCGACTCCTTGAGCTGAGGATCCTCCATGACCGCCTTGCTGATGCGGTCACGGTCCTCCTTGTTCCGATACACGACCCACGCCAACGCGATCACCTCGCCGTCCTTGAGTTGCACGGCTTGCGGAAATGACGTCACTTTACCGGGCTGGGCGTCGTCGCTGATGGAGTCGGAGTAATACAGAGCGCCGTGGCGCAGGTGGGCGTTGCCCCATTCCGCGGACATGCGCTTGTAGGTGTCGAGGCTGGCGCGGGGAACGGGGATGACGATGGCGTCGATGTAGTGTGACATGGGGTCTCCGTGAAGTGGAAATCGGTTCTACCGGGTGCGGTCCACGCCATTCCCCTTCGAACAGGCGTATCGGGTCAGCGGCCCATTGTGTAGCAAAACCGGTTCAGAAGTGACATCGTAATCGCCGAAAGGCTGACGATCAACACTCACTACTCGTACCTTCGGGCTTGACTACGACCGACCCTCCAGCACGCGCTTGAGGTTGCGCACTGCCTGATCCGATTCTTCCTCGACGCGAGCTTTGATCGAGATCCGGTTGAGCAACGCGAATAAGAGGTTTGGCGACGGATAAACGAATTCGCGCTCGAAGCGCGTGCCATCTGCAGTTGGTGTCAGCGAGTAGGTGATGACACCCGCATTGCGTCCATTCACGTCGCCTTCAATGACCCATTCCCGTGGCGCGTCGCGCCTGACGGTCGTCCAAACGACCCGGCCGGCACGTCCCGCAACGACGAAGTCTTCCGTGACCTTCTCACCGACTGCGAGCGAATGGTCGATCGCTCCACTGACGGCCTTCGATGCGGGATGCCACTTCGGCCAGTTGCCGGGCGTCGTTACATATGTGAAGACTGCGTCGGGCTGCCGCGCGATGATAATTTCGTTCCTGATTCTCGTGCTGTCATGAATCGGCAACCACATGAGCGCAGCAGCGCCAACACCCACGAGCGCCACTACGACGACGATGGTCTTCTTGTAAGCCATTGGTCGAGGAAGGATAGGTGATTGCGCCGAGAATACAGCGGGCGGGGGTAGCTGCAAAGCGTCGTCAGAGGTGCTTTTTGTTTCTTGATCTGGTCTCAACGCTTCAATAGTCTCCTGCTCCAATCCACCGAATACGCCAGCAGCACATTGCCCGGTGCACGGCGCGTGGCGTCTGGCAATGGGCGATCGCCGCCGCTTGCATTCATTTGCTCTCAATCCGGTATCGTGAGCGGACCGCAATCGTCGTCGGCGATGAAGGTCGCCAGGAGCTCTGCCGTCTCCGTGGAGCTCGCATTCTCCGCAAAGAGGTGAATCGTGCCCGGTGGCTCGAACCAGGTCTGGCCGGCCGAGTAGGTCCCCACCGGCCCGCCCTCCAGTTGCGAGCGCAGCGTTCCTTTCAGCACGAAGGCCGTGACCGAACCCGGATGGCGATGCCGTGGAGAATAAGCACCCGGAGCAAAGGTAACGATCGCGGTGGTGATGGATTTGCCCGGCACATTGGGTAGCCGCTCGCACGCGATCGTCGTCACTGTGGCCGCCGGCTGGGAGAGAGTTCCACCCGCGATGCCGCTTGCCTGCGCGCGTATCGTGGTGTCATGCGGGGCGCCTACAGTCGCAAGCTGCGAAGTCCCGTAATGATCGATAACGGTGAGCGATGCCGCTGCGATGAGGACGCCAGCGAGGAGTAGCCCGACGTCACGCGTCGGCCGCAAACTCCCGGTCGCAGGACTCGCTTGCGCATCGATCGTTGACGTTTGGCTCACTTGCGATCGCCTGATTTCATTTCGCGATAAAATTTCGGCACAGCTCTCACAATGCTTCGCTAAGAAGTCTATCCAGCAGGCGGAAGTCGGAACGCCACGCGAGCTCGGTGCGAGCCTTCTCTGTCGCGACGTATTGGTTTGGCTCCGCTATGTTGAAGATGCCGACGACGGCACGATCGACGGCGCGAAGCGCCGCATAGGCGGCGGCGTCTACGTGGAGAGGAGCGGAGCCCGTCGGGCCGGCCGCGCCGGTCCCGGGACCGTAGATCTGGCCGTAGCGCAGGACAGCACCCGCGAGCGGAGGCGAATTCAGCGTCCAGTTCTCGAGCGCGACGATCCCGCGCACGCTTACCGAGCGGTCTCCCCGCGCCTCGACATCGAGCGGATCGTTCTCGGAATGAGGCTCCGGACCGGAGGCATAAGCCCAGGCGATGCTTTGCGTCACGATGCGACGGGCGCCCGCCGCGATCGCTGCTCTCACGAGGTTGCGAGTGCCTTCGTCGCGGATACGAGCGTTACGCGCGATCGCCGCTTTCATTTGGCTCGGATCGAGTCCCTTGGGAAGGTCCGTCAATTGGTGGATAACGACCTCCGGGCCGACAGCCGCCACCTTGCGCAGCAGGTCCGCCGCATCGAGAACATCAACGACTACCGGGTCGGCCCCGAGCGCCCGCAGGTCTGCGGCCTTGCCAGCCGATCGGGTCGTGCCGGCGATGTGATGCCCCGCATCGCGCAACAGCGGTGTCAGTCTCCTGCCGATGACGCCGGCCGCGCCGGCAAGCAAAATTCGGCAACTCATCGTCAATCCTCCAAAGGTGGTTATGCGGTAATGCCGCTCTCCGCTAACTCCATCGGAATTCCTAGCGGGCATCCAGCTCCGCCAAAGTCCTGGCCAAAGCCGCTCTCACAGGCGGCAAATGACCCGCAAACTCGACGGCGATATTCCTGAGGTACTTTCCGGTTGCGGATTTCATCGTGGCCATCCTCGTCATTCGGTCGGTCATCGCGACGACGTCGCGGGCGACTCGGTGCCGCTCGTTCGCCCAGGTGTCCAGTCTGGCATCGTCGCCATCCTTCAAGGTGTCGATCAATGCCTCGGCAAGGGACACGCTGTCTTGTATGCCGGTGTTCATGCCTTGCCCGCCCGCCGGGCTGTGCACGTGCGCGGCGTCGCCGCAAAGGAGGATTCGGCCCTGGCGAGGACGCTCTACTAAACGGTGATGGATATGGAACCGGGAACTCCACACCACATCCCGGATGCGCCCCGGCCGCACCGTCGGTCCGCGCATGTCGAGGACAGACTGCACGAAGCCCATGGAGGGCGATTCCGGTGCGTCGTCCACGGTGGCCACGATACGAAAACGATAGCCGGGAAGCGGTGCAACCACGACCAGCCCATCGGCCGCGTAGAACAGTGTGACCTCGTCCCGGCTCAGCGGCCAATCCATGTGAACGTCGGCCAGAACGAAATCCTGCGCGTATGCGGCTCCGGCGAAAGCGGCCCCGGACTGTTCGCGGACCGCGCTGTGCATCCCGTCGCAACCGATCAACCAGCGCGCCCTGATCGCCTGCGTCGCGCCATTGCTCCGGACCTGTGCCTCGACCTGCGATTCCAGCACCTGGAAGCGGATGAATTCGCAAGGGCGGTCGATGCTGCCGCCGAACTCCTCCAAGTGGCTGAGCAAGTACCGCTCGACCCTGTCCTGCGGGATCATCAGGGTGAACGGATAGGGGCTTGCTATCTCCGAAAAGTCGATGGTGAGGAGAGGGCGATCGCGGTCGCGAACCCGAAAGATCGGGACCTTGACGCCCTCCGCCAGCAAGTCGCGCGTCACACCAAGCGGTTCCAGCACCTCCATCGTCCGGGCGTGCACCACGCAGGCGCGGGATGTGTTCGCGCCCGCCGGCTGCCGATCGATGATCAGCGGATTGGCCCCGCGCCGCCTCAGCTCTGCCGCGAGCGCGAGGCCCGCCGGCCCTGCTCCGGCGATCAATATGTCGGTGTCAGTCTTCAGAGCATGCATGTTGGTTTCTCCATGTCAGGTTAGATGCCGCTTCAACACCGCTCTGTGACGGCGAGATTGTCATCACCGATGGCTGTAATTCGCCGTCGGCGCCTTCTCGAGGCGCGAGCAGCGAAGTCTTGGGGTCCGTGCCGTGGAATTGCCCCGAGTGCGCGTAGGACCCTGGATCCGACGAAGATGACGCGCGGTTTCGTGGCGGGTTCTGGCATTCCCCATCGACGCCCGTGATGAGGCGGGCACCGCGCTGAAACGTCACGTATTGCCACGCCCAGTTGAAAGCGACCGCGAACCGGCTTCGAACCCCAATCAGAAAATAGATGTGTACGAAGCTCCAGAAGAGCCAGCCGAGAAAGCCCGTCAGCTCGAGGTGCTTGAGATTGACGACCGCCGCGCGCCGGCCGATGGTCGCAAGGTCGCCGCTGATGGCGGTAGTGAAACTCGGCTGTGAACCAATCGCCGCGAACGCGCGCCGCGATAAGGGTCCCGACATAGCGCCCCATCTGCTTTGCCGCGGCCGCGAGTCCGGGCACGAGCCTGCCGGAGGCCCAATTGACCGACGCCGCGTCGCCGACGATGAAGACGCCTTGCGCGCTTGGTACCGAGAGGTCGGCGTTGACGAGGACACGACCTGCCCGGTCGCGCGGTGCGCCCGTCCACTCGGCGGCAGGCGACGCGACCACGCCCGCGGCCCAGACGATGGTCCCGGTGCTCATGAATCCGCCGCCAAACTCGATGCCGTCCGGGCGGCAACGGGTGACGGGGCTCGACGTGTGCACCTCGACACCCATCTTGCGCAGCGCATCGTCGGCATATCGCGAAAGTCTTTCCGATAACGCGGGCAGAATCCGGGGCCCGGCCTCGAGCAGCACGATGCGTGCAGTACGCGGATCGATCCGGCGAAAGTCCGGTGCCAGCGCATGACGCGCGACCTCGGCGATGGCGCCTGCCATTTCCACGCCGGTTGGGCCGCCGCCGACGATCGCGAAGGTGAGCAGACGCCGCTTCTCGGCCTCGTCGTCGGCGACCTCGGCACGCTCGAACGCGAGGAGGATTCGCCGGCGCGTGCGCGTCGCGTCGTCGAGGCCCTTCAGGCCCGGCGCCGACGCCGCCCATTCATCGTGCCCGAAATAGAATGGGTCGGCCCCGTGGCGATGACAAGATAGTCGTAGCCAATGTGGAGCTCGCGGGTTTGCACGACCCGCGCTGCGGTGTCGATGGCGATGACTTCCGCCATCAGCACTGTCGCGTTCTTCTGGCGCGAGAGCATGTGCCGTATCGGCCACGCCACGTCCGCCGGCGACAGTGCGGCGGTCGCGACCTGATACAGCAGCGGCTGGAAGCAGTGATGATTCTGCCGATCGATGACGACGACGTCGGCCGGAAGGCCACGCAAAGCCTTCGCGGCCTCCATTCCGCCGAACCCTGCGCCGACGATGACCATGCGTGGCCGTCCGGTTGCTGTCATGGCGTCGTGGGTGGGACTTCGCAATACCGCTCCACCCATCCGTTACAGCGGTCGGAAACACCCGTCGCTCCGGTGACGTTTTCTTTTGTAGTGACCTCCCCGAGCGCGTCAGGTTCCCGCGGTCCGGCGACTTTCGCAGTGCCGGGTTCGAGTTCACGGATCCGCGCCTACTGGCCCGATATGGCAATGGTCGCCGGCACTTGGCAGCCACCCGTCATCGCGATCGTCCGGTGACCGGCTGCAATGGGTCGAGGCCGTAGATGAATACCCAGTTACGGTTGCTTCGCGAAGGACCGTCCTCGGCGAAGAGCGATCTCAGCGGCTCGCACTCGATAGCTGATATTCGAGAGACTCCAATGGATCGGCCCTTGAGAGTCGCGTTGACCCTAGGCTCAGTTGGGATTGTCGATCGGTATGCCCACGGTGCGGTGCTCGGCACGCACTTCGCCGGCGCCCCGATAGCGAGGAACGATATTTTCGTCCGGTGTGATTGGAACGATAACCCACCGATAGGAGTTCCAGCTATTTCCCGCACCAGTGTCCGAAGGCGCCTCCGGTGCGAGCCTCGTCAACCGATTTGGCCGATCCCTGAAGCGATAGAGATCCAACAAGGAGCAGCGTCCGATGCGGTAGCACGACGCGTACGGAACGCCCGGTGCAATCTCCGGCAGCGTAGTGCCTTCGTGCGGATAGGGCACGAGCTGCATCATCGTCAGCCCGAGCGGAGAATCTGACGCCGTAGCCATCGGATCGGATGCGACGGATCCTTGTGACAACGCCGGCGTTGACAGCAACATCAACAAACAAACGGCAAGCGCTGGAGCGCGTGTGCTCATCGCTGTGTTATCGATTGGAGACGACTGGCTGAGCATACTACGCACTTCGATGCGCCGTTTACAGCGAACGTCGGCCACGGGTCGCGAACCGTCTAATGCGTGTTATCCCGATGCTTGGCTATCGTCTCACGGAGTTCGCGTATCTCGCGGTGGCTAGCAAGGCAACTCGGGCGGTCAATTTGGCCTTCCCCTGCAAGCCGAACGGCTAGCTTCTAGGCTCATACCGCATCGCCACCACGCCCGAGCCGAATTCCAAGCGGCTCACGAGCTTCAAGTCGATGCGCTCCGACAGCCCCGCGAACAACGTCGGGCCGTGGCCCGCCAGCCTGGGCTGTACCAAGAATTCGTACTCGTCGATCAATCCCAGCTCCGCCAACGCCAGCGGGAGCTTCACGCCTCCCATCAACAGCCCCCTACCCGACCCCCGCTTGAGCTGCTGAACGGCCTTCGCCAGATCCCCGCGAACGAGCTCCGCGTTCCAATCGACCCGGTCCATGGTGCGCGACGCGACGTACTTCTTCGCCGCGTCGATCGTTCGAGCGAAGGGCTCCATCCAATCAGGCCTCGCTCCCGCCGCCGCCGGCGGCCGAAACGCTGCCTCCATCATTTCGTAAGTCACCCGGCCAAAGAGGAGAGCATCGGCCCGGGCGATGTTCTCGGCAGCGTGACGATGCAATTCTTCGTCCGCGAGCATTGCACGATGGTCGCAGCACCCATCCAATGTAACGTTGATGGAATACCGAAGGGGTCGCATTGCGCAAGCGTATCGCCGACAGGGTAGAGCAGCAAGTTAGCCAAGATCGACATTGCATTGCCCGGAAGTCACACAGCAAATGCAGAGCAGACGTACGCCGCCGTCTGACGCGCAACAAAGAAATGGACAAAGCGGCCGCTCAGTGAATTTTGGACCCCAGCCAGAATGAAATGCCGATCAAATGCCCCGGGGGAACGGAGCGGGCAGGGCATCGGTCGGAGCGGGCAGGGCATGGATTGTTGTAGCACACCGATAGTAGTATGCTGACATTAGCCCGGCGTCGCTCCCTGGTTCCCAATGGCGTGTGACCAGGACCGCCTTCCCCGTGAATCTTGGGCAATGACTACTCAGTGCCGTCCGCGGGAGACGGCTTCATTTCCAGGAGGAAAAAATGAGATCTACTTCCAAAAGCCTCGCGGCTTGCGCCACGGGGCTTGCGACCTTTTCGTTGGTCGCGTCTGCAGCTGTACTCGACATCACGACGCTTTCGACCCACGCCGATCGGGTCAGCGGGGGCGACGTGCTGGTTCAGATCACCTCAGATTCGAACGGAGCTGGAGCTATCACGTTGAACGGTGCCGACGTGTCAAGCATGTTTCACCCTGGATCAACCGCCAATACGCTTGTTGGATTGGTAACGGGTCTCCAACTCGGTCAGAACACGTTGTCCGCTGGCGGCCAGAGTCTCGTCATCACTAACTATTCCATCAAGGGTCCGATCGTTTCAGGGCCGTACGTTCAGCCTTTTATCTGTCAAACGCAGAGCTTCCAATTGCCCGGTGGAACGACGCTTGGGACGCCCACTGATTTTGATTGCTCGGCGCCAACCAAGATCATTTATCTCTATTTGCCGACGGGAGGTACGGCGTTGATTCCGCTTCCGAGCACGTCGAGCCTCCCGTCCAATGTCGCCATGACGACCTCGCTCAATGGCGTGACCGTGCCATTCGTCGTACGTCTCGAGACCGGCACGATGGACAGGGGCATCTATCAGAACGCGGTGCTTTTCGACCCGACTTCCGATCCCGCGCCGACGCCTTTCACGCCGCCCAAGGGCTGGAACAAACACCTGCTCGCTCAGCACGGCACCGGTTGCCCCGGCGGGTGGTACATCCAAGGCGCGTCGCAAGGCGTGAATATTCTCACCGGGACGAATCTCACCCGCTTGGGCGAAGGGTGGGGCATATTCATCAATACGCTCCAGAACCCGAGCAACAGTTGCAACGCAATCGTGGCCGGCGAAGCGACAATGATGGGCAAGGAGCACTTCATCGAGACGTTCGGCGTTCCGGCCTACACGCTCTCGTCAGGTACGTCAGGCGGGGCCATTACCAGCGAAGGTGTCGGCAACGCGTTCCCTGGCTTGTTTGACGGCATCCTTATCAATGCTGCGTTCCCGGATACGCTGGCGATTCCCATGAGCGGCGCGGACGGGCATCTGCTGGCCCACTACTTCACCGTGACTAATCCGGCAGGATTCAGCACTAGTCAGCAAGTTGCGGTGTCGGGTTACAAGGGACAGCAGGCCTGGTACGACGCGGCGAATCAATCGGGACGCATCGATCCGGTGCCGAATCGCATCGACATCCCAGGCTACAGCTCAGCGTCGTGGAACGCCGCGGTGCCTGTCGCTTTGCGCTACGACCCGGTGACCAACGCCGGCGGCGCCCGGCCGACGATGTTCGACTGGGTGCGAAACATCTACGGGCGCGATCCGGTTACCGGATTCGGCCTGTCGCCCTTCGACAATGTTGGTGTTCAGTACGGCCTCGGGGCATTGAATTCCGGAGCGATCAGCACGACACAGTTTCTAGATCTGAACCAGGGCATCGGTGGCGTCGATCGGGACTACAACTACGTGACGAGCCGCAGCGCGGGAGACGCCGGTGCGATCAAGCGCGTCTACCAGGGCGGTCTCAACATGGACGGCAGCGGTGGTCTCAAGAACATCCCGGTGTTCGACATGGGCAGCTACAACGACACCAGCGGCTATCACTACCAATGGTATCGTTTTGCGATCCGCGAGCGGTTGCGCGCGGCCAACGGGGATGTCGGCAATCACGTGATGTGGCGTGGCTCCAGCGTCCCGCAGCCCAAGGCTTGGACATTGCTGAACATGTGGGTCACAGCGATAAAGAACGACCACTCCAATATTCCCGATCACCAAAAGGTGATCAAGAACCGGCCATTCGTGCTGGTCGACGGTTGCTGGCCGAGCACATCACAGTTTGTCGCCGAACCGCAGACGCTCGGCAGCCAGCCGAACACAACGTGCAATACGGTATATCCATCGTGGACGAATCCGCGCTTTGTCGCCGGAGGGCCGATCCAAGCCGATCGTTACAAATGCCAACTGAAGCCAATCGACTTCGTCGACTATACGGTGACGTTTACGCCCGCGGAGATCGCTCGTCTCAATACCATCTTTCCGAATGGTGTTTGCGACTGGTCGAAGCCTGGCGTGAACCAAACCGGCGTGGTCACGTGGCCCTCCTTTGGACCATCGCCCGATAATCTTGTGTTCGACGTGACGAATCCGTAGGACGATTAGAGGCTCAAGTATTCGGAGGCGCCTGGACTGCCCAGGCGCCCCCGTTTTTTTATGAGCCAGGTCGTCACTTGAGAACGTCCTTGATGGTGCTGTTGAGCGGAGTCGAACCACCGACCTACTGATTACGAAACGGTTTCATGCAGACCTTGACTATTGTTAGTCAAACACTTGCAGCGCTTGCCAATCTAAAAACCCGTGTCATCCAGTCACAACTACGGCACAGCAAATCCGGTGAAGGCGCGGTTGGTCTCGTCGGGCCCCACGCGCGCGTCCAACATGGCGGCAATATTGATCGAAGTTCGCAAGCCTATGCGTTCGGTGAGCGAAGTCCATACAGAGGTTTTAGGCGTCTTCGGCGAGGATGACGGGTATGAAGCCGTCTTCATGCGCTGCGACTCGTTGCAATCGCGGTGGCATGTACGGCATGCTGGCCATCGGAACCCCATAGGTTCGCCTCAAGGAAGACGAGGTTTTTGCCGGCCTTCACCGCCCAGGCTTCGCCAACACAAACACCAATCTTCGCAGGGCCGACGAAGCGGCTGTTAATCTAAAACCGTTGGGCACCGCTGGCGAGTCTTTGCGTACGCGGCTATTGAAATGAGGACGTCTATGAGCTCGACTGCAAAACCGCCTGCAATGTTTCCGAAGTGATTCTCGAAGGCACGCTGTTCAGCAAATCGGAGCTTTACATAGCTTCGCTCAAGGTCTGCCTCCACGATCTCTTTCTCCATGAGCGCGGAGCAATGCGGCAAAACTTGCTCCGCAAGGACGGCGGTGAGGGCGGCTGCGTCGTTCATTGGAGTTCCAGTGAGGAGCGAGTAAGGCGCCCAACGTATACACGTCGCGGGCGCACGGGGTTTGGTGCGCGCGTTGTTCTGACGCGGCTATTCCCAAGTGACCTCGGAGCTTCAGGGATCAGGGTGTGGCGAACGCCGGGATCGTCTGGGCTGCGAGGCAGCTGTAGTCGAAGCCGTTGGGCTGATCGAGGAAGTTCGCCATGATCGTGGCGAAGCACTCCGGCGCCCAGCGCGATGCGCTGTGTCCAGTCCCGGGGAAGACGAGGTGCGTGGAGTTCTTCAGGGTCTTCGCAGCTTCGGCGGCATAGCTGGGCGGCGCCGTGCCGTCGAACGCGCCGCTGGTCAAGAGCACGGGGACGTCGCTCGTGACGGCGGTCGTCACCTGCGACGGGCCGGCCGGCACGTCCCACTGCGCGCAGTCGCTGAACGCCCAGGGGAACATCGAGGGCCTGTCGGTCACGGAGGCGGGAAAATCCGGAAGGGCGAGCTTGCCCGCAGCGCTGACGCGGTCGGGGCTGGTGCGGCCCACCAGCTCGCGACACAACACGCCCCATTCCAACCCGTAGCTGTTGAAGTTGGGCGGGAAGACGCCGTTGAGGACCTCGAGGGCGGCCTGCGTGCCGGTGCCCACGGCGAGATCGTGGATTATCAGCGGAATGTTTTTCTGCGTGCCGATGAGGGTGGCGAACTGGACCGTGTAGCTGAGCTTGTACGCGTCGATAACGACGGTAACCTTCTGGCCGGTCTTGGTTGGTGACCTGCACCGTTCGCGGGTTGGCGGCGAGGTCGTTGATCACCTGGATGTATTCGGCGCGTCCTTGGGGGAAGGCGGTGCGGCAATCGGTTTGGGCCGCGCAGGCATCGTAGATGGCCGTTGAGCTCTCGAGCGCCGCGCGCCAACCGGTCTCGATGGGGTTGACGTTGGGCGGGAGAACGGCGTCGACCACCACGCTGCGAATCCCGGCAGGGTGATCACGCAGCGACCTGCAAGGCGAGATCGGTACCGTAGGAGACCCCGTAGAGGTTCCAACGGTCGATGCCCATCGCGATCCGCAGGTCGGCCACGTCCGCCGCGCTCTCGGTGGTGTTGTACGCAGCGAGGTCCGCACCGGCGGCCGCGAGCCGGTCCCGGCACGTCCGCGTCGACGGCTGCGTCCTGCTGGATTGTCTCGGGTGCGAGCCACGACAGGCCGACCGTGCCCTCCATGAAAGCGTCGATCTCGGGGCACGAGAGGAACGGGTCCGACGTCAGCGCACCCCGCTGGTCCAGAAATATCACGTCACGATCGCGACGCCACGCGTTCGGCGACACCCGGGCCCTCCCCGATGCCCGCTGCCCCCGGGTCCGCCGGTGAGGAACACGATCGGGTCGGGCTTCGGGTTCGGTGCAGTCGCCTTCCGCGTGGCGACGGCGAGCCGGATGGTGCGGCCATCCGACCGCGTCCGGTTCTCGGGGACGCTGAGGTACCCGCATGTGTACTCGGGACCCAGAACGATGCCGGGGTAGACGGGGTTCGGGCACGGCGCCTCGGCATACGACGGCAGTGCGGGGTCGTCGTTGCCGCATGAGGCCGCAAACAGGATCAGGACTGCGACAATCGGGACGCCCACCCAGCGACGTCCGTGCCCGGCCGTACGGCTCCGGAGGTGCTCGATGGAAGGGTTGGGCGTCATTGCGCTGCAGGACGGTGACTTCCCACTCGTCGACAAGGATCTGCTGAGCCACATTGTCGACCGCAACGGGACGTGCTTCCACGCGAGTGATTGGCTTTGGGAAAGAGAATGTAGTAAAAACGGCAATCATTTGCAACTTCTGTCGTGCTGTTTGGGCATCACCGGCGATTCAGTGTATCGAGAAATGCAGTAATTCATCGCCACTGCTTGGCGAGATAGCGAGGCGCCAGCAATGGACAAATTCATCGCGGATCGTCCCACGCGAAATGCGTGGCAACGGCTTTGCATTGCCGCTGCCGCGGCAATCGTCGCCTGCACCTATCCCCTCGCTGCAGCGGCGCAAAGCTGTCCGGCCGCAGATCCGAACCAGAACTACAACTGCCCGATCGGACCGATCTACGCGCTCCCAGGTTGGGGCAACGTCCCCTGGGCGCTGCCGCAGTATTCCCAGACCATCGTCGCCGGTGACCTGGACGGCGACGGCCGCGACGAGCTGATAGGCCGCGACGCCCAGGGCATCCACGTCTGGTCGTTCGATACGGTGCGCGGTGTTTGGCAGCCGTGGGTGGCCACCGACGGCAGCGGGGTGCTCGTCCTGCCGCTCTCCGACGCGGCACAGTGGAACCTTCCGCAGTACTACTCGACAATCAAGCTCATCAGCCTCGCCGGGGTTCCCGCCAAGGTTCTCGCCGCTCGCAGCAGCGCCGGGCTCGTCCTCTACCAGTTGACGCGGGGCAGCGTTCCGCGCGTCGACCTGCCCGCCGGCAAATGGACGCAACTCACTACCACCGGCCCGTTCGCGGACAGCGATTGCTTCACCAATCAACAGTGCTGGAACGTCGCGCCGTACTACCAGCTCATCCGCTTCGGTGACATCGACGGCGAACCGGGCGACGAGGTAATCGGCTGGGGCGGTGACGGCATCGTGGCTTTCAAGTGGAACGGCAGCAGTTGGTCAAGTATTACGGGCCTCCCCGCGGCCGGCGATCCGGGGTCGGCAGTTTCCACGAACAGCAATTATTCAATCCGGTTCGACGACATCGACGGCAAGGCTGGTCAGGAACTCTTGCAGTGGACACCCCAAGCGGTCACGGCGCTGAAATATGCGCCCGGACAGGCCGGTGGTACATGGTACGAGCTGCCGGCGCTGCAAGTGCTTGGCCCAGGTTGCGCCAGCAGCAACGGCGTCGGCGACCCGTCGTGCTGGTCGACTCTGCAGACGGCCTCGCTAGGCCAGGGCGCCCCTGTGGTTCTGGAGCGACTGCTCGGCTGCAGCGCCAGCGGGGGCGGCATGGCGGGCGCGCGGTATAACCCTGCGACGCAGATCTGGCAGACGCTTTTCGTCGGCGGGCCGTTCGACGATTGCGCTGGCTTCGCGCAACCGCAGTATTACGAAACGATACAGCTTGCGCACATCACCGGTGATGCGACGCCGGAGTTGATCGGGCGGGGTCCGGGCGGCGTGCTCGTCTATCAATGGAACGGGACGAGCTGGGTCCCGTTGTCGACGAACGTCCCGGCGCTGGCGGATCCGATCTGGGCGTCGGATGCGTCTTACTGGCGGTCGATCCGCACCGCGAACGTGGACGGCAGCGGCCGCGCGGCGCTCGTCGCTCGCGGGCAGACGGGCGTGCGCACGTGGCTGTGGCAGAACGGAACGCTCGCGCGTGCGCAGCCCTACGGCGGCTTCCCGCCGTTCGCCGGTGCCCAAGCCACCGCGTACAACCTGCTGAACCAGTTCCTCGCCTTCGGGCAGGGAACGATCCGCGACACGTACACGAATCCTGCCGTCGACAACTCGTCGAGCGCGCTTCGCGGCTACGTGAGCCAGATCGTCAACGCACGCAGCGGCTGCAAGACCGAGATCTCGGGCAATCCGCCGCAGTACCAGACCTGCGATCCGCTGGTCGGCGCCACCAATCCGGCGTACACGACGATGGTGAACCAGGTCGTCAAGGAACTGTGGTGGGCAGCGAGCGTCATCGACTACTTCACCACAATCCAGACGATGCAGAGCCTGCTGTTCAGCGCGCAGGGCAATGAGTTTCCGTCGATCGCGAATAACCTTCAGCTGGCCGAAGCCCAGAATCTCAAGGGGAGCGCCGACTACCTGTCGCTCTTCTCCTCGATCGCCTACTTGGCCAGTGACGTCATCGGAGTGCCCGAGCTCGGGTATGCGATCCAGGTCTCCGCCGACGCGGTCAACGTGGAATTGAGCGCGCTCGACTTTTTCAGCGAACCCCCGAACACGGTGTTTCAGCACACCTACGCAGAGATCCAGGGCCAGATCGCGAGCCTGCAGCAAAGCGGGCAGACGAACAACCTCGCGCAAAAGCACTACGTGCTCTCGGACTACGCCCTGTTGTCGTCCATTGGGCAGCTTACTGCTTCGCAGGTGTGGGCCGTCGACGAGGCTGGTTACTTGAGCGCGAACCGACTGGCGTTCACGACGTGGGTCTACCAGGTGTTCCTGCCGGAGCTGTGGGCTCGCTACGCGGTGACGGGTTGCGGGCAGAACAACGACAGCACGCTGCTCTGCTATCCGCCGCCCAACGGCGCGAACATGCAGTCCTACACGACCGTCACGGGGCCTGATGGAAACTACGTTGACTTCTTCGGGCTGCTCCCGCAGCAAGCCTCTCCAATCTGTGTGGAGCAGTGCGAGGGGGGCAACCCGCCCCAATGCTCCAATATCTGCACCTTCCCTGCTGCGGCCGCGACGACGGTCAACCTACTCACGGCGCCGGTGTCACAACAATGCACGTACAACCCGCAAGCGAGCACGGCGTGGGTCTACGCGAATCCGAATGCGAATCCGCCCGTCGCGGGGTGCACGCTTGGCGCGACGCCGGCGATCTTCGGCAATCAGCTGGGATGGGCCCTGCCGCTGGTCCCGATCAACCTGCAGGACGGCACGCTCGTCATCGATCCAAACAGCCGCGCGACCGATATCGGCGGCACGTCGCGCCTGGGCCTCCGCGGTTTCACCCGCGGGATCGACACGCGCATCGATTTGCGTACCGTCACGCTGACCGTGCACCGCCTGTTGTACGAAGCCAGCTTTGGCGGCGAGCTTGTCAACGACCTCGCCGGCAACGACTTCGTTCCGGTCGCCCTGCTGCCTTCGATCAGGGCGCGCGGCACGAAAGTGACGTTCGAGACGGCGGCCGGTGTCTCCCCGCACATCGCCGTCGACGTGCCATTCGGGCATCCCAACAACGAGCTTCTGTTCTACCTAGATGCCGACATTGCACTGATCGCGGAACCCTGGCTTTGTCTCGGCACACCGGCGAGAACCAAGCTGCACCTCCGCCTCGAGATCGCCGGCGGCGGATTGCCAGCACCGCGCGTGCTGTCGCAGGTCGAGGACTGGGAGTGCGTCTTCGATCGTGCCGGCAGGGTGAAGGAGCTGCGCGCGACGGGGAACGGGGTGCGCACATTTACACTGAACTAACGAGACGTGGCGCGAGGCGATTCCGGCGCGGTCGGCCTTTACTCGGCCGGTAGATGTCCGTTTCTGGCGTACTCGGCCGGTCCACAACCGCTATCTGACTCATACAAACCATCGGACAAGCCGGGTCGGCCCAGAATTCATTTCAGTTGCTGGCAATTCGACGCGGACGCTTCTTCACAGCCACCCACACACATGATCTTGCCATTAACATCCTGCGTGACCTGGCCTCCGGGCTGCGAAGAACAAGTCACCTTGCCAAACAAGTCACGGACGCAGTGTCCTTTGCCACATACTGCTTGTCCTGAGAGGTTCACTTGGATGTCGCCCCCTATAGGAGGACAGCTAATCTTGCCGGAAAGGAGATCCCTGGAACAGCCGTCAGGAACAGGTCCGGGTTGTTGCGCTTGAACGTGCGAAGCCACAGTCACGGCGAAGGACGCCATGACAAGCATCAATAGAAACCTCATAGCATTCTCTCCATCAGCATCTGAGGAGGCACTTGCACCCCTGCATGCTGAGGTGCGCTAACGTGCCGATGGCATCGACTCAAGCCGAGCTAAGCCGCCGGTTTTGGGCGGCTTTTTGGATTGTCATCCACCATCGGGCAGGCCATCATGGGACCGTGTGCTGATGCCGAAACCCCCTCATTTTTTCCACCATTTCGACTGGACGGCAATCCGAGACAGCGAGGTTATCGTCTTCACTTTGTGCAGGTAGCTTGCCATCCCTGGTTGCCCATCGCGGGCACGAAGGCAAGCACGTTAGCTGGCCGCGTAGAAGTAGGCAAGCAGCAGACAGTTTGGGTCTTGAGACCCGTAGAGCGCGAAGTAAGCCCGTATCGCTTCGTGGGCGCCGTCAAGGCGTTTCCGGAGGAAGTAACGCGCGTGGGTGTCGCTATCTCGCAGAATCGCGTAGGGATTGGTGCTGTTGAGTGGAGTCGAACCACCGACCTACTGATTACGAAACATGTCGTCATTTGCCCAATTTTCGCACTGCATTCAAGCGCTTCGCGATGTGCTACTGACATTGCCTCGTGCTTTTTCCACCACTTTCCACACCATGTAGGGGATGTTAGATGTCAGTCCCACCAGAGCCCTCAACTGTCCTGGTCGGGATTCGACCTGACTGCCAACGTGCGATCAATCGTATCGCGCTCGGTCCAGCGGCCGCGTCTAAGGACTCCTGTCGGTGGCACTTCAAATCGGGAGATGCATTTGGGGCAGGCGTCCTTGGAATCAGCGACAGGCCGGAGTCAGACCCCTTGTTGCCGTTGAGCTTTGCTCTGCCAACGGCAGCAATGCCGCGGTTGCGGTCATTGCGCCAGCGCCGGTAAACAGGCGCTAACGGCCAACTCCGGCCGGTCGATGTCGCCGTGGACTTTTCCGGTAAGCGGCCATTGACGAGGCGACCAGGGTCGTGAACCGTCCAATGGCTCCAAGCGAGCGCGGCTCCAAAACTACTTTGTCGTGTCCGCGCCAACTGTCGTACGTAGCCAGGGTTCCACCACCATGCGCGCTTGTGGCACGTTGAGCAATGTGTGCGGGGCTCCCGGAATGAGCACGATGGTCGTGTTCTTGTGCTCACTCAGCGCTGCGCCGCAATGGCCCTGCGCGGCACCGTTACCAATATACACGTTTGCGCGAGAGAAAAAGGGATCAGTGGAGCTCATCACGTTCAGGACGGGCTCGTTAGGCACAACGGTGCGGTGAGCGTCGACAAAATAGTTGTCCTCGCAGCTCCAGCTGAAAATGATCCGGCCGGCAAATTCGGGTCCGGCATAGCGAGCCACCGCGGGGCCGCCCTCGCTGGCCCCACTCAAGATTAGCCGGCGCGGGTCGACCCAGGGAAGATCACCAAGTGCGTTGAGCACCAGCGTGATTTCGGATGCTCGCAATGCGTGGATCTTCTCGTACACGTCCTTGCCGACCGGCGAGGTGTAGGTGATGCGGTCGGGCAGGACCATCGAATCGGGCGCAATACTCGCGTAACCCAAGGTGGCCAGCCATCGCTGCCACTCGCCGATCGCCTTGAGCCCAAGGCCACTCGATCCATGAAGGAACAGGACCACAGGCACTCTCGCTTTCGCGATTCGCGGCGCCTGCGCTAATTTGCCGAAGTAAGCCTCGCCCCCAGTTACATGCGCAGGTAACGCCACGTCGGCGTTGGCCGTGACCGCTGCAGCTGATGATGCCGTGTGCTTCCACGCCGAACCCTTCACCTCTCCGGGAGGTACCGCCGCATCAGCTGTGTGCAAAACAATGCCGACCAGCGCGAACACAAGAGTGCGCCATGACCGCTTCATCTCATTCCCTTCACAAACGCCAGCCGCTCGATCCCCAATCCGCATCGTTTCCGGGATACGTGGCACCAATCACGAAGCACGATACTCTCAAGGGAATCGATTCGGCGCCTTGATCTATGTCGAATCCCGGTGGCACGGCGGACAAAGGAGGTCACGCTTGCGGGCGATTGCCACCGTCTCACACCGGCCGAGACTGTGTCAAAACGCGGAAGTTGCCTAATCGGAGAAATTTCCTACACTGAAGTATCGGGTTTCTTCGGGACGGCAGCATGAAGCGATTCATCGAAGGCGAGGACCGAACCCAGGTGACCTTGCTGCCCGCATGTCTGGAGGACTACGTTGAAGCCGAGAATCCGGTTCGCGTGGTCGAGGTCTTCGTCGATGGGCTCGAGCTGGGCGAACTCGGCTTTGTTGGAGTCGACCCGGCGACGACAGGCCGGCCGGGGTACCACCCGGCGGTGCTGCTGAAGCTCTACATCTACGGCTACCTGAATCGCATCCAGTCGAGTCGTCGGCTGGAGCGCGAGGCGCAGCGTAACGTCGAGCTGATGTGGCTGACCGGACGGCTGATGCCAGACTTCAAGACCATTGCCAACTTCCGCAAGGACAATGGACGGGCGATCCGCAAGGTGTGCCGTCAGTTCATCGTGCTATGCCGCCAGCTCAATCTGTTTACTGAGGCGATCGTGGCCATCGATGGCAGCAAGTTCAAAGCGGTGAACAACCGTGACAGGAACTTCACTGCGGCGAAGATGCAGCGGCGGATGGCGCAGATCGAAGAGAGTATCGCGCGCTACCTGGCGGCGATGGACACGGCGGATCGGGCCGAACCGGACGTGGCCGAGCTGAAGAAGGGCCACCTGCGCGACAAGATCGCGGCGCTGAAGGAGCAGATGCAGCAGCTGCAAACCTACGAAGCGCAAATGCTGGCCAGCCCCGATCAACAGCTGTCGTTAACGGACCCTGATGCGCGCTCGATGAAGAGCCGCGATGGCGGCATCGTCGGCTATAACGTGCAGACCGCGGTCGACGCGAAGCACCACCTGATCGTAGCGCACGAAGTCGTCACGACGGGCATCGACCGCGAGCAGCTGACGCCGATGGCCGAACAGGCGCGCGCGGCCACGGGCATCGACGATCTAACCGTGGTGGCTGACCGTGGTTACTTCAAGAGCGAGCAGATCCGGCAATGCGAACAGGCCGGGATCACGCCCATCGTGCCCAAGTCGCTGACCTCGAACAGCCTGGCCGACGGTCGCTTCGACAAGCAAGACTTCGTCTACATCGCCGCAGACGATGAGTACCGGTGCCCCGCGGGGCAACGGGCGATCAAGCGCTTTACCACCATCGAGGCCGGCTTGACCCTGAACAAGTACTGGTCCTCAGCTTGTCCCAGGTGTCCGCTCAAAGCGCAATGCACGACTGGCGACTATCGGCGCATTGCGCGCTGGGAACATGAAGCGGTGCTCGACGCGATGCAGCTGCGGCTGGATCGGCAGCCTGAAATGATGAGAGTACGACGACAAACGGTCGAACACCCGTTCGGAACGATCAAGTACTGGATGGGATGGACCCACTTCCTGACCAAGACGCTGGCGCGCGTGCGCACCGAGATGAGTCTGCACGTCCTGGCCTATAACCTAAAGCGCGTGATGCGCATCTTGGGCGTCGGCGAGATGATGCGCGCGATGAGCGCTTGGGCCGCATAGGATCGAATTTCGCCTGCTGGAACGGCACTCCGGGCCTTATCCGACGCCGAAACCGAGCAATAACCTCGCACGCGCTCCTGAGTCGCGATGAGTGTCGGCATGACCCCTCCAAGGTCCGTTTCGCCGTCATCGCTAATCTCGGAATGCTGGCGAAGTGTTTTTACACAGTCTCGGCCGGATCAAGCCAGCCGAGTTTGACTTAGCGAAGTCCGGTGAGCGAAATTCAGCGGCCGTGGGGCGCGCGCAGTTCTACGCCAGGACCCGACCCATTGCTGCCCGTCGAGCTATAGGAAATCGGATGTACGCGGAGTTCGGCGAGCCGCAATTCCTCCGCGAGCGATCGCAAGGGAAGCGCACCGATACGCTTGTCCGCGACCGCTATTCAATGACGGAATGAGGATTGCGAGGACTGTTGTCGACTTTCAGCACGACCTCAAAAGGGATACGAACGCACGCCTTCCCCGTTGAAGGGACCGGCGCCAGCTTCGCTCGCGAGCGTCGAACCTCGAACAAGTGCACGAGGCTGATGTGGACAGTCAGGAGACGCCTTCCGCTCTTCGTTTTAACGAGAGAATGTGAATATTCATCTTGTAGCCTACCATCGGCCGATGTTACTCTTTTTGGATGTGTGCTTTGATGGTGAACTTGCTTGCATTACCCGCAGCAACGCGACCATGAACTAACGAGCGTCAGCTATCAATTCGCATTCGGAGGCCAAACATGAGCTTCGAACGTGACGTCTTCATCAGCTACGCCCACATCGATAACGAGCCCTTACTTTCTGAGCAAAAGGGTTGGGTCACGCGCTTCCACAATGCGCTGCGGACCATGCTGAGCCAACGTTTAGGCAAGACTGCCAATATTTGGAAGGACGAGCGCCTTCAAGGAAATGAGGATTTCTGGACCGAGATCTCTGATCAATTTCCCAAGACCGCGACCCTCGTTTCCGTACTGACCCCCCGCTATCTGAGATCGGACTCGTGCACAAAGGAGATCCGGGAGTTCTGCCAGGTGGCTCAAAAGACCGGTGGGCTCTTCGTGAAAAACAAGGCACGGGTCTTCAAGGTCATCAAGATGCCAATCGCAAGGTCCGACACAGAAGAAGCACTCCCACCAGAAGTCGGCAAGGCAACCGGTTATGAATTCTTTGGAAAAGTAGAGGAGGAGGATCAAGCCGATGCGGAGTTCGATCCGGCCTATGGCGAGGTCTACCGACAGAAGTTTTTATTGAAGATCCAGACGCTCGCGGGCGACATCGCAAAACTCCTAAGTCAATTTGGCGACGATACGAAGCAGGAAGGGCGCTCAGTCGAGAGCGAGTTGAAACCGCGCATCTACCTAGCTGAGTGTGGTACTAGCCGCAAAGACGACCGGCAGAACATCCTGGGAGATCTGAAGAGCCACGGTTACGCCGTCCTTCCGGAAGAGAACTTGCCCGAGGATGAAGCGGGCTACGTTTCAGAGGTCGAGCGACTCCTTGCCCAGTGCCAACTTTCAATTCACCTCGTTGGAAGCAGTTACGGTTCGGTGCCGGACGGCAACAGCCAGAAGTCCACGGTGGTCCTGCAGAACGAGATCGCCGTGAAGCTAAGCCGGAAAGGTGTCTTGTTGCGGGTGATTTCGCTGCCCGAGGGTACGCTCTCTGCTAATCCTAGGCAGCAGGCGTTTATCGATGAGCTGCTAACGAACTCGGACATGCAATTCGGGGCGGATCTGGTCGCCGGAGATCTGCAAACACTGATTGCTGCGATCCACACAGTGCTCAAGAAACTCGAGCAGCCCAAGTCACTTCGACCGTCGGCGCCGGACGGCGATCAGCATTCAGGCAAGACAGTGCATGTGCTCTACGACGAAAGGGACGGCAAGAATGTTATTCCTTTGCTCAAGTACCTGATAGGCAGAGGCTTTAGGACGAGTCGCCCGATATTCACGGGAGAGGACGCGGGTAAAGTGCGCGAGGCCAATCGAGCGTTGTACATGGAATGCGATGCCATCATTCTTTTCTACGGGGCTGGGGATCAGACTTGGAAACACTACCAGCAAACCGAACTGAAGAAAATGCGAGGCCTACGCGGTGATAGACCGCTTCTAGCCGAATTCATTTATGTCGCCGCCCCTAGCACTGAAGACAAGGAAATGGTGGTTTCCCTTGCAGAAGGAGACGTCATCGATGCATTGAATGGCTTGTCGGAGGCGGGGATGGCACCGCTCATTAATGCAGTCGCTTCAGCGGAGATATCAAGTGAACGTCCCGGATCCCGTTGAGTCGACAAATCCGTTTCCCGGACTTAGGCCGTTTCGCGAAGATGAAGAGCATCTGTTCTTTGGTCGAGAAAAGCAGGTCGACGCCATGGTCGACAAGCTGGCCAAAACACATTTCCTTGCCGTGGTTGGTACGTCCGGCTCGGGGAAATCGTCGCTAGTCAATTGTGGACTGCGACCGGCGCTTTACCGAGGGTGGATGCCAAACGCAGGAACGGTTTGGCGCATCGCTCAGTTCAGGCCCGCAAGTAATCCCATTCGGGCGATGGCCGAAGCCCTCGCCCGCGATGGAGTCCTCTACAACGGATTCAAGTCCGAGGATTTCAGTCTCGCTGAGATTATCGAGAGCGGCCTGCGGACAAGTAAGCTAGGCCTCATTACGGCGTTCGAGCAGGCCCGGCTGGGCGCGGGCGTGAATCTGCTGGTGGTGGCGGATCAGTTCGAAGAGTTGTTCCGCTACCACAAGGTCGGAGCCCCCGGAACCGAGAGCGCGTATGGACCGGGCGACGAGGCGAAGGCGTTCGTAAACTTACTGCTGGAGGTCCGCGAACACACATCGCTCCCGGTCTATGTCGTTCTAACGATGCGCTCGGACTTTCTGGGCGACTGCGCCCAGTTTCTTGGTCTGCCCGAGGCCATCAATGAAGGCCAGTATCTGGTCCCGAGGATGAGTCGCGAGGAGCGCCGCCTGGCCATCGCCGGCCCGGTCGGAGTGGGCGGAGCGCAAATCGATCCGGCATTGGCGACACGACTCGTGAACGACGTGGGCGACAATCCCGATCAGCTCTCGATCCTCCAGCACGCGCTTAACCGAACGTGGGCCCGCTGGGAAAATCAGGACGGGAGGCAAGGTCCTCTGGAGCTTAAGCATTACGAGGCCATCGGCACAATGGCGCACGCCCTTGATCAGCACGCCGAGCGAGCCTTCGCCGAACTTGACACTGAGCGCAAGCAGAAGATTTGTGAAAGTGTCATGAAGGCGCTCACTGACTGGGGCACGGACGCACGCGGTACCCGCCGTCCGACGAAGCTGGGCACCTTGTGTGCCTTGGCCGACGCGACCCAGGCAGAGGTTACCGACGTGATCGATGTGTTCCGCAAGCCGAGCCGCTCGTTTTTGATGCCACCCGCCCAAGAGAAGTTGGACGGGGAGAAGGTGATCGACATTTCGCATGAGAGCCTGATGCGGGTCTGGGGGCGGCTGAAGATCTGGGGCGAAGCGGAAGCCAGGTCAGCCCAGATGTACCGTCGCTTACGCGATTGGGCGCTTCGGTGGGACAAGGGTGACGCTGACCTCTGGCGCGGCCCCGACCTGGCGAGCGCAATTGCTTGGCGGAATCGCGAGGCGCCCAGGCCGCAATGGGCCGAGCGCTACGGCAGTCGCGACGAATTTCAACTCGCGATGAAATTCCTCGATGCCAGTGAGCAAGCACAACGCGCAGAGGTCGCCACTGTAGAAATGAAGCGCCAGCGTCAACTTCGTCGCGCTCGGCGCTGGGCATGGGGTTCCGGCTTGGTCACGCTGACGCTTCTCGTGAGCATTTTTGGCTATCTCGTGGCGTACCATTGGAATCACGAAACATATTTCAACAGCTACGTGAAGGTCTTCGGTGTACCGCGTGGCATCGGACCACTGACCACGGAACATATCAGACACCGTGCATTGTCTTACAAGATCACCACCCAGGGGCGTAGCGGCCGAGTAGTGCGCATGGAGGCAGTGAACGCAATGGGGCAAGTTACGACTGGAGGCATGACAACCGGTTTCGAATCGTCGTCCGGCGAAACAGCGAAGAGCGAAGCTCGCTGGGAATACGTCTACGATGCCAATGACCAAGTTGCCTACGAAGTCTCTTTCGACCGCAGCGGCCAAAGGGTGAGGAGCATCGTTTACTCACCCGTCGACCAGAAACCACTCAGGAGTCGAAACGCGTACATGATCGGAAAGGCAGGGTCCATGGCTCCCCAAGTCGGATCATGTGCCGCGTTTCTAAGATACGAATACTCGAAAGATGGCTACGAATTCCGAACCCACTATTTAGATCAGATCGGCAACCCGACTGCAGGCAAGGATGGTGTATCCATATCGCAGAAGGATTTCGACCCCCAGGGCAAAGAAATTAGACTCCTCTCGCTCTGGAAGGACGGTCGCCCCATGAATGACAAGTTTGGAAATGCCGAAATGCGGTCGTCGAACGACGAATTTGGCTCCATCACTGCCGACGAGGCGTTCGATGCAGCAGGGGCGCCCATCAATGTCCAAAGAAATGGTTGGCAGCGGGAGACCCGCAAGTACGATGTTCACGGCAATCCAGTGGAACAGGTCTTTTGGAAGGCTGACCGAAGTCCAGGCATTGGAGACAGTGGCTGCCATCGCCTCCGGCATACTTATGATGAACGTGGAAAGCTTGTTCGTTCAGAATGCCTTGATCGACAAGGACAACCTGCATTTTCCGACCTTGGAGACTACGCGGCCTGGGAATATGGTTATGACGACGAGGGTCGGGTGGTCGATATCGCGTATTTCGATATGGATCGGCAACCAGCCAAAGGCCCTAGGGGCGCCTTTCGGCTTGCGCTCGGTTACGACAGCGACGATAACATGACCGCAATCGCTTTCTTCTCACCAGACAAACAGCCAACCGTCGATAGCTCAGGCGTTCACAAAGAAATCAGCACGTTCGAGCGGGGGCGAGAAGTTCGCACCGAATACGTTGGGGTGGACGGCAAGTTAGTTGTGCTTGAAGACGGCTACGCTGCCATCAAGCGGCAGTACGACTCGCACGGCGATGAGGAGAGTTTGGCTTATCTTGACGCCGAGGGTCGCCCGGTTCGCAATACGTCCAAGGGCTTTGCCCTCAAGCGGGCCTCGTTCGACGCATGTGGGCGCGAAACCGAGACGCGGTACTTGGACGAAAACGAAGGCCCTATCCGATTGGAACAGGGGGGGTACGCGATCATCAGGAAAGCTTACGACGAAAGCAATAACATTGTGGAGGAGGCCTACCTCGACGAGAACGAACAGCGTATACGCTCTGCCGCTGGCTATGCTCGTGTGACCCGGAAATTTGACCGCCACTTCCACAGTATTGAGGAAAACTATTTTGACGTGAGCGGTAAAGCGCTATTGATGAAGGAGAGTTACGCGAAGCTGACACGCCAGTATGACGATCATAACGGGCTGGTTGAAGAAGCCTACTTCGGTACCAGCGGGGAACCCGTGCCGAACAAAGAGGGATGGGCCCGCGTCACGTACGTTCGCAACGCCGACGGACAGAACATCGAAACAGCATACTTCGGAACGAACGGTAAACCCTTGAAGTTTGAGAGAACCGGCTACGCGAAAACGCACCCCGGGAATCCCGATCTAAACGCGCTGGTCGAAGAGGCGTATTTCGGAGCCAGCGGAGAACCCGTCCCTAAGAACGAAACAGTGTATTTCGGTCCCAACGGTAAGCCCGTTAAATCGGAAAGAAGTTACGCAAGGCTGACGCGCCGGTACAACGATCGAAATAAGGTCGTTGAGGAAGCATACTTCGGAACAGGTGGGGAACTCGTCCCGAAGAACGAAACGCTATATTTCGGTCCCGATGGTAAGCCGGTTAAATCTGAAAAAGGTTTCGCAAGACTGACGAGCCGGTATGATGAACATGACGCTCTGATTGAAGAAGCATACTTCGGCGCCAGCGGGGAGCCTGTCCTGAACGACGACGGATGGGCCCGCATGGCGTACGTCAATGACAAGCGTGGTCGAAACATTGAGAGGGCATATTTCGGGACGCGCGGCGAGCCGGTGATCGGAAGGGAAGAGGGCTATCACCGGGCGAAGCGGGTTTTGGACGAAAGAGAAGATGAGCATGAGCTAGAGTTCGCGTATTTTGGAACAGATGGGAAACCACTTGCGGTTGCGTCAGACGGCAAGCGTCGCTGCGCGAGGTTGATCTTGCGGTCCGACGTCGGCAACAGGGAAGATGTGTGGGATTGCTTCGATGTTGTTGGAAACCGGGTTCCGCAAACCAGACGGGAACGTCCGAGATAGTCCGCATTTGTTCGATCAAACACGCATTGCGGCGCGGCGCGGGAAGGCGGTCACCGGAGCGGCTGGATATGCGAACGGGCCATACGAGCGGAAGTCGCTCCGCAACTCCGCTGTTCAAGGTCCGCTATGCGGCTGAACGCTGGCTGGCCGGTTTTGGCCGAGAGCCACCGTTGGGAAGCAGAGGCCTGGGCAAGGAGTATCATGATTTCGCTCTCATCACAGGCTTAGCCGGGCTTCCTGCCTGCAACGAAGTTGGCTCATTGAAACGACAGAAAGGGACCGCCAATGATGAATCGAATTTCCGCCGTTTTTGCCATGCTCGCGTTCTGCGCAAGCACCGCCGCATTCGCCGCGAATCCGGCGTGCGATGCACAGGCTACCGAGAAAAAGTTGTCGGGTGCAGCGAAGACGAGCTTCGTCAAGAAATGTGAGAAGGATGCCGCCGAGGCGGCTACCAAGACGTGCGAAGGACAGGCTGCCGACAAGAAGTTGGCAGGTGCCGCCAAGAACAGCTTCGTCAAGAAGTGTGTAACGGACGCGACTGCCGCCGCTAAGTAGAAGTTAGCCGGGTTGCGCCGGGACCTGGCTTAGCGCTCGTAATCGTTCGCAGAACCGGCGGACGCTACCTTCGAAGTCCCACCGTCAGCTCGCGACGTCAAAGGTCCGCTTCTGGGCCGGGCGCCGGCATTGACGCGATTCGACCGAGCGGCCGCTATACAACGCAGGGCAAGCATCGAGGTGTGAAGGGCTGCTGCGGATCGTAGTGCCGCCGTTCAGCACCTGGGCGTGGTTGACTCTGAATGACCCTGAGGCGCCATTCACGTCTTGTTGAAGCAGACATTGCAGGCCCAACGATGCAGCGCTTATTGAATCACCTCATCCGCCTGCAACAGCACCTCGCGCGGAACCGTGATGCCCAATGCCTTGGCTTGCTTCAGGTTGATGACAAGTTCAAGCCGTGACGGTTGCTCGATTGGCATGTCGGCGGCCTTGGCACCGTTCAGGATCTTCACGACGTAGTCGGCCGAGCTGCTGTACATATTTACTATGTTAGGCCCATACGACATCAGGCCCCCGGCATCGGGCACCTCGCGAAACGCGAACATCGCCGGTATTTGCGCCTCGGCGGCGAGCTTGGCGACCCGTCCGGCGTAGACATAGACAAGAATGTCGGAAAACGTAATGAGCGCGTCGAGACGCGCGCGACGAATCGCTGCGAATGTCGCTTCCAACTCGTCGGCACGGCGAAACTCGAACGGGACGAGAGTAACGCCCATGCGCTCGGCAGCTTCGTGCAACTCGCGCCAGTCGGCAGTGAACGCGGAATAACCCGGATTCCATAGCACGCCGACGCGCGCGATGGAAGGCACGGTCTGCTTAAGCAGCGATAAGCGCTTAGGTGCGAGCTCTGGGGTCAATTTCGACAACCCGGTTACATTGCCGCCCGGATGCGCCATGCTTTTGATGACCCCGGTCTCGACCAAGTCGTCGTTGCAGGTCGCCACGACGATGGGGATGGTCTGCGACGCTTGCCGCGCGGCATTCAACGGCGCACCACACACCGTCACCAGCAGCGCGTCCACCGGAAGACGTGCGAGCTCGGCGGTGAGATCCGCGAAACGCTCGGGATTGCCCAAGGTTGCCCGGTACTCGAAGACGTAGTCGCGCCCCTCTACGTAGCCGTGGTCTTGCATGCCGACGAGAAAGCCTTGAATGGTAGGACTGAGCATCGCCTCCGCTTTGGGCCGAACTCCGACATAGCCGACGTGCGGAACGTGGAGCTGCGCCACCGCAACATCGCAAAAGGAAACGGCCGCTAACAGCGCGGCGCATAGGAACGGGATGCGCACGCCCACTCCCCTTGGGAGATTAGCCCGATACCGGCAATGGTGCGGCAATATTGTGCGCGAGAGCAAGCCTACTGCCTGCTTGGCTACGGCACCCCGGATCAGTAGTCTGTCTGGCGGACGGCCGCTTTAGAGCGCGACGCGCCCACGACCGCTTCTGGCCGGCAGCTCCATTTCGGTGTGTGGCGGCGAGCGACTCCTTGCGGTCGGGCATTTGACAACCGCTGGCCGGCCAGCGACCGCCGAGTCCGGCGGTCGTGCCCGGCGTGGCGAAACTACACTTCAGTCTGCTCCGCCATTTCCAATGCGTCGTCCACCTCGATCCCGAGGTAACGCACGGTGCTCTCCAACTTGGTGTGCCCGAGCAGGAGCTGAACGGCCCGGAGGTTCTTGGTCCGGCGGTAGATCAGCGTCGGCTTGGTCCGGCGCATCGAATGCGTGCCGTATGCCGTCGGATCAAGTCCGATCTCCTCCACCCAGCCGTCGACAATCCTCGCGTACTGCCGTGTACCCAGGTGTGGTGAATGATGTACCCGACTGGGAAACAGGTAGCTGTCCGGCTTCAGTCCTGCATCCTTGATCCACGCCGCCACCACTTCCCTGGTCGGCGGGGTGATCTCGAACTGGACCGGCCGCTGTGTCTTCTGCTGTAGAACGATCGCCCGTCCCGCCACCCGGTCGCCGTGGCACACGTCGCGCACGCGCAAGCTCAGGAGATCGCAGGCGCGCAGCTTACTGTCAATGCCGAGATCAAACAGGGCGAGTTCCCGCAGCCGACGCTGCATTTCCAGCCGGACACGGATGGACCAAATCTCCTTGAGTTTGAACGGTGCCTTCTGGCCGACCAGCTTGCCCTTGTTCCATGCGTCGTGATGACGAACTTGCGTCGATTCCATCGTGATCTCCGTACGGTTGAAGGAGATTTCACTGTGCGCTGACCGTCGGCGCGCACGTTCATCGGCGTCAAAGTTGTCGACTGCTACGACCGGTATTGAGCAACGTCTTCAGAGGGCAAATCCCGACCGAGGGTGTGTGAAAACGCGAAGGTTGCCGAACCGGAAAGATTGCCTATATTGGAAAAGGTGATTTCTTCGGAGCGGCGGCATGAAGCGATTCGTCGAAGGCGAGGACCGAAGCCAGGTCACGTTGCTGCCCGAGTGTCTTGACGACTTTGTGGTCGAGGACAACCCGGTGCGGGTGATCGATGTGTTCATCGACGAACTGGATCTGACTGGCCTTGGCTTCGACGGTGTGGCGCCGGCGGACACCGGGCGTCCGGCGTACCACCCGGCGGTGCTGTTGAAGATCTACGTCTACGGGTATCTCAACCGCCTGCAGTCCAGTCGGCGCCTGGAACGGGAGACCCAGCGCAACGTTGAGCTGATGTGGCTGACCGGGCGCTTGACGCCGGACTTCAAGACCATCGCCGACTTTCGCAAGGACAACGGTAAGGCGATCCGCAACGTCTGTCGCGAGTTCATCGTGCTGTGCCGCCGGCTCAATCTGTTCTCGGAAGCGATCGTGGCGATCGATGGCAGCAAGTTCAAGGCGGTCAACAACCGCGACAAGAACTTCACCGACAACAAGCTCAAGAAGCGCATGGCGCAGCTGGAGGAAAGCATCAGCCGCTATCTGGCCGAACTCGACCGCGCGGACCGGGAGCCGACCCTCGTCACGGAAAGCAGAGTGTCGCGGCTCAAGGAGAAGGTCGCCACGGTCAAGGCGCACATGGAGCAGCTGAAGCAGATTGGACAGCAACTACGGGAAGCACCCGACGGGCAAGTCTCGCTGACCGATCCGGATGCCCGCTCGATGGCCACCAGTGGCCGCGGCACCGGCATGGTCGGCTACAACGTCCAGACCGCGGTCGATACCAAGCATCATCTGATCGTCGCCCACGAAGTCACCAACGTCGGCCATGACCGCACCCAGCTGTTCGTCGATGGCCAAGCAGGCACGCAGTGCGACGGGAAAGGAAGATCTGACCGTCGTTGCTGATCGCGGCTACTTCAAAGGCGAGGAGATTCTGGATTGCGACCAGGCCGGCATGACCCCGCTGGTGCCCAAGCCGCTGACCTCCAACAGCAAGGCCGACGGTCGCTTCGACAAGCGCGACTTTGTCTACATCGCCGAAGACGATGAGTACCGCTGCCCGGCCGGCCAACGGGCCATCAAGCGCTTTACCACCATCGAGAACGGCATGACCCTGCACAAGTACTGGTCCTCGGCTTGCCCCAGGTGTCCGCTCAAAGCGCAATGCACGACGAGCGACTACCGGCGCATCGCGCGCTGGGAACACGAAGCCGTCCTCGAGGCGATGCAGGAGCGCCTCGACCGCCAGCCCGACGCCATGAAGCTACGCCGGCAAACCGTCGAGCATCCTTTCGGCACGCTCAAAGCCTGGATGGGCGCGACGCATTTCCTGACCAAGCGCCTGCCTCGCGTCAGTACCGAGATGAGTCTCCATGTGCTGGCCTACAACCTCAAACGCGTGATGCAGATCTTGGGCATCGGACCGCTGATGCAAGCGATGCGGGCCTGACGCCCTTCTTTCGCTGCGCGATTAACCGCGCAATACGAGCTGCCAAGCGCATCTGCCGGGCAACTTTCGAACAGTCCTGATCAACTCGATCACGCGCAGCGGTCGCCCGTGACCCGGCTGTAGCTCTCCCAAACGCGTCCGCGCGCGCTAAATGGCGCGATAACGCATGTTTGACGTTTCCACACAGCCTCGACCCGTTCCTGCCGGCGGCGACTTTCTCGGTGAACGACCGGTCTACTTTGGACTTTGACCTTCGTAGGCACCGCCGGACAATGCCGAGATAGCGAGAGCGGTCGTCTCGCGGAGACCGTCCGACAGACTCGACAATTGCTTGGCGGCGGCAATCGTGGCCGGCCCTGCCACCACGCTGACTGCATCCATCGAGCAATAGCGACGCGCGGCATCTTTGTTCACTGGGGCCACGTGAAAGTCAGATGTGCGGAAGCCGCCGTTCACCAGCGACACCTGATGGCCGGGACGTTGAATTCGAGGCGAAGCCCGTCCGCGGTCCTTCGGTGTGATTGCCAGATTTCTCAACGTCATGTCGGCCAGCGTCGCGAATGGGTAGCCCGGGCCAGGAACGGAGGTCGGCAACGACCGCTTCGCGGAAGCGGCGTTGACGTGATCACGATGCGCGCTATTTCGAGAACCAACCGGAGATGCGCTGGCGCATGCGCTGGAAGAATCCCGCGCGCTCCACGCCAGCAAGCGCGACGACCGGCGCCTCCCCGAGTTGCTTGCCGTTGGCCGTGACGACGACCTTGCCGATCACGGCACCCTTGGAGATCGGCGCCTCCAGGCCCGGGGTCAGCGAGATCGAAGTCTTGATCGCGGCGCCCTGTCCCTTCGGTATCACCAGCGTCCACGACTGTGCAACGCCCGCCGCGACATCGGGCGCCACGCCGTACAGCACCTTGGCGGTCGCCAGTGTCGCGCCTGCCTGGGCAGGGGTCGCCTCCTCGAAATTGCTGTAGCCCCAGTTGAACAGCAGTCGGGTCTGGTCAGCTCGAGCTTGCGCGCTGTTCGCGTTCATGACGACCGAAATCAGGCGCATCCCGTTTCGCTTGGTCGATGCGGCCAAGCAATACCCAGCTTCCTCCGTGTGCCCCGTCTTGAGTCCGTCGACGGTCGGATCGGTATACAGCAACGCATTGCGATTGCCCTGCTTGATGCCGTTGTAGGTGAACTCGTGCTCCGCGTAGATCGGGTAGTACTCGGCGCTGTTGCGGATGATCGCCTGCGCGAGCACGGCGAGGTCGCGTGCCGAAGCCTTATGGTTCGGGTCAGGCAGCCCGTCCGAATTTTCGAAGTGGGTATGCGTCATCCCCAGCTTCGCCGCTTCAGCGTTCATCATGGCGACGAACCCGGATTCCGAGCCGCCTATGTGCTCGGCCAACGCCTTTGAGGCGTCGTTCCCGCTGTCGATGACGACCCCGCGTAGCATGTCGATCAAGGAGGCTTGCGCGTTGAGCGGAACGAACATGCAACTGTCGCCACCCTTGCCGCCGCGGCACCAGGCGTTCAGGCTCATGGTGACCGGCTCGCTGGGCTTCAACTTGCCGCTCTTCAGCCCTTGTTCCACCAGGTAGCTGGTCATCATCTTGGTTAGAGACGCGGGCGGAAGCGGTTCGTCCGGATTGGACGAGGCGAGGATCTGCCCCGTGCTGAAGTCCATCAGGACCCACGCCCTGTTGGCGAGCACCGGCACCGAGAGTCCGTTCGCGTCGGTGGTCATCGCGGGTTCGGTGGATGCGGCCGGCTTTGGCTTGTGAGCTGCGGCGTGGGCCCTGGGATGCGGCGCGCCAGAAGCAGTCCCAGCCAAGCCGATCAGGATCGCGGTTGCGAGGATGGATGGGAGCAGTGGGGAAGTGCGAAGACTGAGGGTCATTGAGAGATGCTTCCTGAAGTAGTCAGTATGTAGCTCGCGACCAGCCAGGGACGGCGAAATCTGGTTCGACGTACGTGAGTGTGCTCGACGGGGGGTCGCGCGTGGATCATGACCAATTGTGGCGGATCTGCATACCCCACTGACTCGGCTGGCGACTGCAATCCGGCGGCGTGACTCCGACGACGTCGTCTTGACGCATGAGCAACACGTCAGGAAGCGCAGATGGCTCACCCCCGGCGTCTTGTGGCGCGCGACGGACCTGGCAGGAGGCTCAGCTCTGACAAACCATGGTGTCCTCGCATGACAAAAGCGTCCCACGACGCGAGTGGCGGAAGATGCCACGAGGGCGAGTCGAGATTCCTGACCTGCATGTCCGCTTCGCGGCGTGGCGGCGCAATCTTGCAAAGTCCGCACAGGGACGGCAGCTTCAGTTCGGCTAATCAAACTGCTGACGTACCTCCTGCATCGGATGTCGATCAGGGCCGCGAGAGCGTGAGCGACTGGATTGGAGAATGGGCGCGTTCGAGCGGCCGTCGCCCTATGGCGACCGCACTTTGAAACCAGTCGTTGGCATGGCGATTACCCGATCGATCGTATGACCAGAAGTGGCC
>CAWFKO010000006.1:0-1446334 GCA_963816445.1 uncultured beta proteobacterium
GGGGCCACGTTGGATTAACGTCGACGCGCATGGATGGGGACAAGTGACGAAGGAGATCTGGCGGCGTGTGCGTTGACGAGCGCGAGGAATACCGAATAGTCGATCTTGACGACAGATCGCTCGCAGCGAAGATCTTAGCTTCCGGGTGGAGGAACTTCCACGCGATGAGATTCTCGGCGTTCTCGTGCAGCTCGGCGGCGGCCGTTCGCACAAGCATCTCGACGTAGTCACCGCGGTGGCAGGCGTCAAGCTCGACCGGCTCCAGCGGAGTGATCTTCATCAGGTTGGTCGTGCTCGTTCCACTTGCTGAGGGCGGTCGAGCTCGATGTGACCGGTTTGATGCCCTATCTGTGCGCCGTATGTGACCGGTTTTGTGCCACGTGAGGCCGTTTTTGCTTAGCGCTGGCGTTGGTGCGTCCGTTCAAAATCAAGGTCTTAACTCATCAGGCGACCGTCTTCTTTGGACTCTTAATCCGTTGGTCGCAGGTTCGATCCCTGCACGGCCTACCAAATCCAACAAAGGGTTAGCTTAGCGGCTAGCCCTTTGTCTTTTTCCCACGTTGACAAAAATGTGCCAATTGGATCCACGTTCTCACGTGCAGACAATTGATACCGCACAGGCCGAGGCTGCTCAAGGTGAAACTGCGCGGGATGGACGCGACTCAGGTTACCGGAAGGGTCAGGACCTCTTCCGCACCCGGGCGAGCGCGCAGCCGTGCGTACCACGCCTCAATGTTTGGCCGGGGCGCGCGCGAGATCGGTATCCCGAGCCATCGATGAATCTGCACGCCGACGGGAATGTCACCCATCGTGAACGCGTGGCCGGTTACGTAGGCGCGTTGCGCGAGGTGTCCGTCAAGGATCGCGACGAGTCGCTCCGACGCGTTCGCCGACGCGGCGATTCTGGCCTGATCGCGCTTCTCGGGCACGGTGCGTACCAGCTGGATGAACGCATCACGCATAGTGGGGCCAAGTTCCGTTGCCTGCCAGTCCATCCAGCGGTCCGCATCGGCACGGGTATGGAGTGAGAGGGGCCAAAGGGTCCCCTCGCCGTGCCCGGCTGCGAGATAGCGCACGATCGCATTCGATTCCCACATCACGAACCCGTCATCGTCGATGACCGGCACAAGGCCATTCGGGTTCATCGCGCGATATGCGGGTGTGTCGGTGCCTCCGAACCCGCCGCCGATGTCAGTCCGCTCGAAAGGCAACCCGAGCTCGCGCGCGCACCAAACAACCTTCTGCACGTTGATCGAACTAGCGCGCCCCAAAATGCGCAGCATATCCTCGCCCCCGTCGCGGCGGCCAGCGAACCCCGGGCCGCGCCTATCGAGCTTAGCGCAAATCTGGCGCGGTTCGCTGGCGAATAGGATTGCGACGAATCAGCCGACGTGACCTTCTGCATGCCCATTTGAAGTCGCTCAACTTACATGACACCGGAACAACAGGCTGCCGCCAGGAGCGCCGCGCGAGCGAACGAACCGTGAGAGTACACCGTGCTCGATGCTTTTTTTGATGCAGACGCAGCCAGTGATGGGGGACTTCTCGACCCCAAACGACCCTGTGGGCGCGATATCGCCAGCACAAGCAGCGCGGCCCGCGAAGTAGTTGGGCGAGAATGCTAAAAAGCCCGGCGGCACGGTCGGCTAAAACAGGTTAAAAATGACCAAATTTCGAACTCTTGTTCCGTTGGGCGCAGGTTCGATCCCCGCACGGCCTACCAAATCAAACAAAGGGTTAGCGAGTTTTGCTGACCCTTTGCCGACGGTGGCAGCAATAGGCTTGCGGACCGGCGAACTAAGACGTTGCCAATGCGTCTGTTCTCGGCCCAACTCCGGACATGCGTCTGGAATGGCCGATTGCCGACGTTGCGCGGCGCAATCGACGCGGACAGGTCAGTTCGGCTTCTCGGGGCAGACGTTCGCGTCGCCGGTAACGCAAACAAGTTAACCGGCACGACACCGACGCGCGCTGTGCGATGCAGCACCCTTTACGCTGCAGTGAAGCCACGCCACGGCCCGTCCGGGCTTAGAACGTCACGCTATTGAGCCAGTTGTTCCGCTGTATCAGCACGATGCTCTGCACGCTGCATGTGCCATTGGTGACGAACAGCTTGCCGGAGTCACCCGCGTCGGTATGAACAACCTCCGTGAACGTCGCCGCGAAGTTGCCGGTCAGCCCGCCGGAAAACGTTGTTGCAGTTGTGCAGCTTAGCGTTCCCGGAACATTCAGCACGCGCCCGGTCTGGTTGACTGTTCCGGTAAGTGTGCAAAGTGGCGTCGAGATCACGCAGCTCATATCGGAATCGCACTGCCCAATGCTGAGGCTGATCGAATTGATCGACATAGCGGTCGGGAAGAGGCGATACGTGGTATCCAAGGTCGTGTTTGCGGGGCTATTCAGCGAACACTGCCCATTGTTTCGCGATTCGACAATCACGCGGAAAGCGGTTCCGCTTGCTGTGATATCGAGGAAGCTGGCATTGAAGTTGGTGTCCAGCGTATAGAGGGACTGCCTGGTAATCTGCTTGACGACCGACGAGCCCCGATAGATGTAGGCCAGCGTACCATTTGCTGCGTCGAAGGGGGTGAAGGTAACGGTGCCCACATCATTTCTCTGCACGGTTGCGGGATTGAAGCCTTGCCCGTTGAGTGGCGCACCGCCAGTCGTTTCAGTGAGAGTGCCCGAATAGACCTCAGTTGTCGGGTCGGCTATCAAAAGCCCGACGACCCATGCCGCGCTGCCATTGGCCGCGTAGACAAAGAATGTGGCAAAGATCGGACCGTTGTAATCCTGGCTCATGGTGACGCCCCAACCGGATTCGGCAGGGTTCCACCACAGATCGGTATAGTTGGTTCTCGCGCCCGCGAGATTGGATAGGGTGGCGACAAGAATTCCAATCGCCGCGCTGAATACACACTTGAATTTCTTTTGCGTCATTGTGTTCTCCCATGTCGTTAATGGCGGTTGGCCTGATTCGGAACCGGGCAAATTGCTCATTTGATGAGGCTACGTAGCCTCCAATGGCTGGTCCGTACGGCAGCGCACGTTCGGCAGGTCCCGACTCGCTGCCGTACAGTGTGCGGCGGCGTACAGACGGATGGGCGCGTCAATGCTCGAATACCCCCTGCTTGTAACGCTCTGCGCTACGTGGAGCCTAGGCGACTAACCGGAGTCTTAAATGTATATTGGCGGCGGTATGCTTTTGTTGATTGTTCTTTTGCTGGTGTTTGTGCTGTGAACACCTCGCTGAATCAGCGCGAGCTCCATCCTCGGAAAGTAGTCAAGGTTCCGACCCGAATTCAAGGCGGCAATTGGCAGATGCAGGGGCTACGGCGGTCCGAGCCCGCTCACGACGAGGGTGAGTGCCAAATGTCGATTGCTGAGTTCATTGCCGAACATCGGTCGCGGGACACCGACGACGCCTGAATTGAGCGCGAGCGGGTGCCCCTTTCTGAGCCTCGCCTATAGGGCCGCGGTTGGGCGATCGGGCGAAATTCGCGAACACGTCTGCTCCTCTGATGCATGACAGGCTGCGACGCGACAACGGCCTCCCCCGTCCTGAATGCGGACGCTCGGCGCAAATAGTAACTGGGCTGCTCACTGAGCCCTCTGCCCCTGTTTCACCGCAATTCCGCATTCAATGTGCGGCATCCGGCTAAGTCGCCACTGCCTCCTCATCGATGAATCGTCACTGTCGAAAAGAAACCGAATGGCCAAGGGAATCCGCTCGAATAGGACGAAAGGCAAACTCTCCCGGAGCGCCGACATGACCTTGCGCAGGCAGGCGGAAGAGGCGCTGCTGAAGGCGGGCGCCCTGCAGCGCGCGATTTTCAACAGCGCCAACTTCTCGAGCATCGCCACCGACGCGAAGGGCGTCATTCAGATCTTCAACGTCGGCGCCGAGCGAATGCTGGGCTACACGGCCGCCGAAGTGATGAACAAGATCACGCCCGCCGACATTTCCGATCCGCAGGAGTTGATCGCGCGCGCCAAGGCGCTGAGCATCGAGCTCGCGACCACGATCACGCCGGGCTTCGAGGCCCTGGTGTTCAAGGCCTCGCGCGGGATCGAGGACATCTACGAGCTGACCTATATCCGCAAGGACGGCAGCCGATTCCCGGCGGTGGTGTCCGTCACGGCGCTGCGCGACGCGCAGGACGCCATCATCGGCTATCTGTTGATCGGCACCGACAACACCGCGCGCAAGCTGGTCGAAGCCGAGCAAAAAAAGCTCGATCAGCGCCTGCGCGACCAGCAGTTCTACACGCGCTCGCTGATCGAATCCAACATCGACGCGCTGATGACCACCGATCCCTCCGGCATCATCACGGACGTCAACAAGCAGATGGAGGCGCTCACCGGCTGCACGCGCGACGAGCTGATCGGCGCGCCGTTCAAGAGCTACTTCACCGATCCGGAGCGGGCCGAAGCGGGGATCAAGCTCGTGCTGAGCGAAAAGAAGGTCACCGACTACGAGCTGACGGCGTGCGCCCGCGACGGCAAGCAAACGGTGGTGTCCTACAACGCGACCACCTTTTACGACCGGGACCGCACGCTGCAGGGCGTCTTCGCCGCGGCGCGCGACGTCACGGAGCGCAAGCGGGTGGAGGCGGAACTGCAGCAGGCCAAGGCCATGGCCGAGAGCGCGAGCCAGACCAAGTCGGATTTTCTGGCGAGCATGAGTCATGAAATCCGAACGCCGATGAATGCGATCATCGGCATCGCGGACCTGCTCGCGAAGACCCCTCTCTCCCCGGAGCAGGACAAGTATGTGCAGATCTTTCGCCGCGCCGGCGACAACCTGCTGCAATCTCATCAACGACATCCTCGATCTCTCCAAGGTCGAAGCCTCGCAGCTCGAGCTGGAACGGACCGGGTTCTCGTTGAACGATCTGCTGGAGAAAGTGACGGAGATGGTGGCGGTCCGGGCCCATGAAAAAGGGCTGGCCCTGGTGTGCGAGATCGCGCCGAACGTGCCCACGCGACCTGATCGGCGACCCGACACGGCTGCGGCAGGTGCTGCTCAATCTGCTTGGCAACGCGATCAAGTTCACGGAATCCGGCGAAGTGGCCCTGCGAGTCACGCCGGATGCGGACTCCTCCGTCCCGGGCGCATTGCGGTTCACGATCTCGGACACCGGCATCGGCATTCCGGACGAGAAATTGGGCGCGGTGTTCGAGCGATTCACGCAAGCCGACTCGTCCACCACGCGCAGGTACGGCGGCTCGGGGCTGGGGCTCACGATTTCGAAGCGCCTGGTGGAACTGATGGGCGGGCGCATCTGGGTCGAAAGCGGAGTCGGCAAGGGCAGCGTGTTTTCTTTCGCCGTGCCGCTCGAGATCTGGGCCGGGGCCACGCGGCGGGCGGCCGTGCCGGTCGGCACGGATCCCGAGCCGCCGCTGCCGGCGCTGCACATTCTTCTGGTGGAGGACTCCCCCGACAACCGCACGATCACGATGGCCTACCTGCAGGACACGCCGTACCGGGTCGAAATCGCCGAAAACGGGGCCATCGCCTGCGAAAAGTTTACCGCCGGACACTACGACCTTGTCCTGATGGACCGGCAAATGCCGGTCATGGATGGCTTGACCGCGACGCGGGCGATCCGAGAGTGGGAACAGGCGAACCACCGGCCGCCCACGCCGATCATCGCGCTGACGGCCTCTGCCTTGAAGGGCGATCAGGAAAAGTGTCGTGGCGGCCGGGTGCACGGCGTATTTGACGAAACCGATCAAGCAAGAGGTGCTGCTGCAGGCGATCAAGGAGCATTCCATGGTCGCGCCTCCGTCATCGAAGGAGGAGAGCAGCCGGAAGGACACGATCCTTGTGCGTGCGAATCCCAAGTTCGCAGACCTGATCCCCGGGTTTCTGCAGAACCGCAGGCAGGATGTCATCGCGATGCTGGACGCCCTGGATCGGGGTGACTTTGAGACCGTGGAGAGTCTGGGGCACGGCATGAAGGGCGCCGGGGGCAGCTGGGGATTCCAGGCCATCACCGACATCGGCGCCGCCCTCGAGCAGGCGGCCGAGAGCGCCGACACCGACGCATCGCGCAAGTGGGTGGGCGAATTGTCCAGGTACCTGGATCGTGTCGAGATCGTCTCCGACTAGCCCGTCACGCGATTACTGGAGCTGGGATTCTGGCGAGGCAGGCGCGGACGCGTGCGGTGAGCTGCGGGATCGAAAACGGCTTCGTCACATAGTCCGTCACCCCCGCTTCAAAGCCGGCGCGGGTGCTGGGCTCATCGGTCATGGCGGTGAGCATCAGCACCGGCAGCGGCTGTGTCTCGGGCTTGGCGCGGAGCGTCTTCATGACCGCCATGCCGTCCATGCCGGTCATCTTGTAATCCAGCACCACGAGGTCCGGCATGTGCTCGTCGATCATCCGGAGCGCCTCCGGGCCGCTGGTCGCCTTGCTGACGATGTACTGCTCCTGCCTCCAGCGCGCGAACGATCATCGTGAGCGTGTCCGGCTGGTCGTCAACCACCAGGATGTGAAAGCGGCGCTGCGCGACGGACGCCTGGAAGGGGGCCGCCGTGACAAACGGCTTCAAGGTGGAGCGCGGCTCCAGGACGAGTTCGCAGCCTTCATACGCGCAGAAGACATCGAGTCCCGTCCCGCATTGCAAGGCCAGGGCTGCGGGCCTTGCGCTCGATGTCCGCGACGAAGTGGTCGTCGTGGCCCGGATCGTGGTGGGTCAGCGCGACCCGCCGCACGCCGGCCGCCGCGGCAATTTGCACCACGTAGTCGTACGTGCTGTGTCCCCAGGTCTTCTTCGAGCGGTACTCCTCGGGCGTGTACTGGGCGTCGTGGATCACGAGATCGGCGTCGGCCATGAATCTGGCGTGCCGGCGGTCTCCCTCGTGCAGGATGGACTCGATGCGGCCCGGCTCGGCGCCGGCGCGCCAGAGCTCGTCGGAGAACGGCTCGTGGTCCACCAGGTACACCATCGCCACGCCGTCGGCTTCGACTCGGTAGCCCACCGTCATGGCCGGGTGATTGAGAAATTGCGTCGCGACCCGCGCGCCGCCGATCGTGTGGATGCCCTCGGTCAGGTCGTGGTAGGTGATCGCTGCCGGCAGCTGGTTCAACTCGATGGGGAAGTAGGTGAACTCCATCTGGCCGGCCAGCACGTCATGCAGCGAGCCGCGGCTGCCTTCCGGGCCATAGATCGCGACGGAGTTCCCTTTGACAAAGGCCGGGCTGAAGAACGGAAAGCCTTGAATGTGATCCCAGTGCGTATGTCCGAGGAGAATGTTCGCGTTGATGGCTTTCTTGCCTTGGGCCATCAACTCGGCGGCCAGCCGGTGCGCGCCGGTGCCGCAGTCGAAGATCAGAAGGTCGCCGCTGGCCGTGGTCAGCTCGACGCAGGACGTATTGCCGCCGAAGTGGTTCGTGCCCGGCCCGGGGGTGGCGATCGACCCCCTCGTTCCCCAGAAACGTACTCTCATGAGTCTGCGGCTCCTTGCGTGTGGCATCGACCGAAAGGAACTTCGATCTCGCGTTCTAAAACATCTCGCCATTCGCGGCAGCAGCACGCCGATTCAGGGCTTGCGATTACGCGGCGATAGCAGAAGTACTTTGGCGATACCGCACATCGGACAGCAAGCGGGCCAATTCTTTCTTGACGACGGCGTAGCACTCGCAAGCGCCGACCTCCAATCCCGACCGTTCCAGCACTGCAATGTGACCGCGGCGGTAACGAATGACGCCAGCGCGCTGCAACTTTCCGGCCGCCTCCGTAATGCCTTCCCGGCGCACGCCAAGTGCGCTGGCGACCAGTTCCTGGGTCATGATCAACTCGTTCGAAGGCAATCGATCGAGGGTCAACAATAGCCAGCGGCACAATTGCTGTTCTATGGAATGATGCCGATTGCAGGCCGCCGTCTGGCACATCTGCGTCAACAGCGCCTGGGTATAGCGCAGCAACAGACGCTGCATCAGCCCGCCACGATTGAACTCCTCCTTCAGCAACCTCCCCTGCAGCCGATAACCATGGCCCGCGGTCTGCACGACCGCGGAGCTGGGCGTGGTATCACCGCCCATGAACAGGGAAATGCCGAGTACTCCTTCGTTACCCACTCCCGCGATTTCGGCCGACGAGCCAGACTCCAGAACGAAGAGGAGCGATACGATGGCCGTCGTGGGAAAAAAAACGTGCTGCAACCGGCCGCCGGGTTCGTAGAGGGATTGACCGAGCAGCATCGGGACCAGTTCCAAATGGGGAGCGAGGCGCTCGAACTCCGCAGCCGGCAGTGCGGCCAGAAGATGGTTCTGATTGGGGCTATGCGGCAATGACATGGCGAGCGATCGTGTTCTAGTTCTTTGCGGTCAGCTCCACGCCGATTCCGCGGTAGCCGATGAAGCGGCAGGCCTGATTGAACATCGGCTCCCCGCTTACCTGAAATTTCTGCTGCGAACCATCGGCATTGACGCGGCTGAAGACGAAATCCAGGAACGGTTGCCGGTCGGCAATCTTCGCCTGCAGGGTTTCTCGCTCCGCCTCATTCCAGCCAGTCATCCGATTATTGCTTTTTTCATCCACAAAGGCCTCGACTCGGACTCCGAGCATTTCCAGGACCGGACCGGAGACCTTGGTGAAGTTCCCGATCTCGTCCTGTTCCCAATACCAATCCGAAGCCAGATTGGTCAAGCTGTGATAACGCGCCTCGCTTTCGCGCAGTTCCGCGGTGCGTTCCAAAACCGTTTGTTCCAGTACCTTGTTGTAGTTCTCGAGTTGCTTGTACAACAGCCGCACTTCGAGCATGTTTTGGATGCGCGTCTTGACTTCGAGCAGATCGAACGGCTTGCTGATGAAGTCCTTTGCGCCAGCCCGCAACGCGCGCAGCTTGTGCCCCGGCTGGGCAGTGAGCACGATGACCGGAAGATAGCTGTCAGCCTTGTTCGTCTTGAGGCCGTCCATGACGTGGAATCCGTCCATGCCCGGCATCTGCAGGTCGAGCAGGATGAGGTCGTAGCGGTTCTTGCGATGCAGCGCGCAGACTTCCAGTGGATTCATTGTCGACGCGACGCAGGTGTAGCCTGCCTCACTCAGCAATTGCTCAAGCAGACTGACATTGGCCTGCTGATCGTCAACAATCAGGATGCTGGCGCTGAGAATGTCGGTTGCATTGACAATCATGCTTCTTTCCCCTTACCCGCTCGGGCCGATTCCATTTTTGCAAATGCCAGTGCCACGTCCAGCGTATCCATGAATTCGTTGACCTTGATCGGCTTGGTGAGATAACGGAAAAATCCCGCCTGCAGACCCTTCTCAATGTCGCGAGGGATTGCATTGGCACTGAGCGCGATCACGGGAATGTGCGCTGTTTCCGGGTTTCCAGCGAGGATTCTCAACGCCTTGATACCGCTGATGCCGGGAAGGTTGATGTCCATCAGGATTACGTCCGGCCGGGAGGCGCGCGCAATCTCCACGCCGCGGTGTCCGTCCCTCGCACTCAGCAAGCGGATGTCGGGCCGGCGCGCGATGAGATCCTCGACCAGCATCAGATTAGCTGGGTTGTCCTCGACATAGAGCAAGGTTCGCAATGGCGCATCAGCTTGAATTTGCGCCTGGGCGACGAGCGTAGGTCTGGCCGTGCCAGCTACAGGTTTTGGTTCCACCGTTAGGTTCAGTTCGATCCAGAACACGGTGCCCTTCCCGACAGTGCTTTCCACGCCTATGACGCCCCCCATCAATTCGATCAGCCGCTTGCACACCACGAGGCCGATGCCGGTGCCTTCCTCGCCGTTCGCTTCTTGCCCGAGACGATTGAACGGCTGAAAGAGTTGCGCCAGTTTTTCCACAGTCAATCCTTCGCCGGTGTCCTTGACACAAATGCGAATGCGTTCTGGGGCGCTCACGATGCAGTCCACGACGACCGTTCCGCCGACCTTGTTGTATTTGATCGCGTTGGAAAGAAGATTGATGAGAACCTGCTTGACCCGCGTCCTGTCGGCTTTGACAAAATACGAGAATTCGAGCTCAGGAAACGCCACGCTGATGCCGCGCTTCTGCGCCTGCGGTTCTATCATGGCCTGACATTCGCGCATGACTTCGGCGAGTGAACTCGGTTCCAGCGACAACGACAGCCTCCCGGACTCGATCAGTGCGAGATCGAGGATTTCGTTGATCAACTCCAACAGGTACCATCCGGCCTTGAGAATCTGATCGACGCTTCGCTTCTGGGAAATCGTCGGCGATGGCGAGCCGGATTCTATGAGCTGGGCAAAGCCGAGGATCGCGCTGAGCGGCGTGCGCAGCTCATGGCTCATGCTGGAAAGGAAATCCGATTTCGCAAGGCTGGCTTTTTTCGCCACGGCCATCGCGTTGTGCAGTTCCAATTCGACCTGCTTGCGTACGGAATTGTCGGTTCCGATCAACAGGTAGCCGATGATCTCGCCGTAATCGTCGCGCAGCGCCGTGATGGACACGATTGCCGGAAAGCGGCTCCCATCCTTGCAGATGTAGGTTAACTCATAGATGTCTTCGATCCCGCGCGACGCCTTAAATGCCAATGCCTCAAAGCCCGGCGTGATTGGGGTTGCGAGTTCGAGGCTCAGGGCCCGCGCGCGCGCCGCCACTTCCTCGGGGTCATGGATGTCGCTGGGGTTGATCTTGTTTACGACTTCGGCGGCCAGATAGCCCAGCTTGCGCTCGGCGCCGACGTTGAATAGTTGAATGATGCCCTTCTCGTCGGTAGCGATAATCGAGAAATTGGCGCTGGTGAGAATGGCGTTTTGCAAAGCCCCGGTCTTAAGCAATGTTGCCTGACGCCGCAGTTCGGCAACGCCGTCCGCCATGACGGCATCGTCGAGAACGGCGGAATCGTCTCCTTCTTTAAACATGGCCGGGCTCTATGTAATGGAAAGCGTGACTTGGAAGCGAATCCCGCAGCAGAGGTTGCAAGATGAAAACGTGGAACCGGTCAAGTGAATGCTGCATCTTGAAAATCGTGCTAGCTGTTCCCAGCCCCGGCGCAAGGAATTCCCAGCTGGTCAGCAACCAGCAAGACGCGATTGTGGCCGCTACAGCAAGAAACACCGCAGCCGTTTCCAAAGCGACACAGGATTGTCGCGCGCTTTCCGACAGGTGTTTGTACGCCAGCGCACATAAGGCGGCCATTCGGCGCTTATGTGGGCGTTGTGGCGCGGTTCTAGGGGTTGCCGACGAGAGAGTGACGGCGACCTGGAGGATGGGCGGCGGACGGCTGGCGCCGCCGCTTCGCAGTTTGACCGTCAAGTACGGGTCTGCAGGCGCGTCGCGTTGCGACAGCCACCATAACCGCTTCAGCCGCACAAATGTCGACTACGCGCCCGTGGCTTTGGCGCAGTCGAACGCCTGAATCAGATCGAGAACCGCTCCCATCCGCTCAGGTGATGACTCACAGGACGAAAACTAACAGTAGAACAATCGGCAATAGTGCACCGCCGCCGATATACATTTTAGACTCCTTCTGGTTGCCCACGCTCTCCTATGAGGGAGTAGGAAATGCAGTTAAGCACCGGCACGCAGCGCGGTGTGTTCGCCACCACACGGATGGTGTCAAATGCGCCTGATGTGCAGGCTGCGCTTGGATCCGTGGAACGCGTAACGCAGAAACAGGTGGTTGGTGCCTCGCCGCACGTCGATCAACCTCCCCCATAGAACATTGCGCGGTGCGAACAACTTTCCCATGACAAGGCTGGGGCGTCCGTCGCCAGTGTCGCGGCCGGCAATCTGCGGCGCGAGAGTCAGGAATTGTTCATCGACAAGCTGCTCCTCGTAAAAGTCACCCAGCAATCGCGGCCCTCCTTCGACGAGAATCAGCTTGCCGGGACTCATCCGGCACACTTCGTCAAGGATGACGCTCGCTGGAATCGCGCTCGCGATGCGGCGAATCGCGCGGATCTCGACGGAGTCGGGCGCGCGGTGCGTGCGCAAGCGTTTCGCGCCCGCGGTCGTCGTAACGATAAGTGCCGGCACCTTGCCGGATGCGAACACGGGCAAGCGCAAATCGATCCCGCCGCTGCCGCTGACGATCACATTCAGCGGCGGACCCCGTTTGCCCAGCGCATTGCGCAGCCGTCGATATTCACCCGCGAGTTCGGGAAAAATGGCCTCGGCCGTCCAAACGTGCCGACGATCGGCGCCCAGCGTACCGGAGCCGACGATCACCACGTCGGCAATAGCGCGCAACAGGCCCATCACCATGCGGTCCTGGGCGTTGAATCCACTGATGTCCGCACCGCTGGCATGTCCCCTCGCATTGAGAGAGACGACGCCGTCGAGCGTCGTTACAAAATTGCTGAAGACACGTGGATGTGAACGCGGGAGCGGCATGCGCAGGCACCCGTACAGACGTGCCAGGGTGGGAGGCAACGGCAGCACGTTGCCGCGCTTCGCTTCGAAAAGCGTCGTGAGTGACGCGAGAGCGGCAGGGCGTGGCCGGGGCATTCCGTCACTCGCCGTACATTTCAAATCGATCTATGTTATTAATAGCTGATAGTCGGCCCGTAGTCTTCGTCAAGAAACCTCGCTGATCGCCAGATTCGCGAACTCGGGACGCAGGAAAATCTTTCCGTGCGGGGCCTCTGTAACCAACTGCACCTGGAGCACGTAGAACGAGGCATCAACGGGCCGTGCTCCAGAACAATTTCGCGCTGGCCCACGTTACGACCGTCGGTACCGCCTCTGCTCTGGTGTGACGCCAAACCGATCCGGCTTATCGAGCGCGCACCGCCGCGACGTACCGGACTGCCAGCGATACCTGTCGACGCTTGATTTCCTCCGCAATTTGCGCGTCTGGCCAATCGCCAGGAGCCACGACGTTTTCGGGGTTGCTTCGGATCGCTCCGCGGGCGTTGTACGGCGCGCCCTTGATAACGCTCTCGTCCCATTGGCCCGCCGGTTCGGCTTTCCTAGATCGCCGGAACCTGTTAATCCAGACCATTATTGTCTCCTCACGCCAATCGACCATTGGCGGTCCGCCGCAGAACCGCTGGAGATTGGTGGCGCTGGACATGGCCGCGCCTCTAGCGCGATGCAGCGCCACAGCCTGGCCAAGGTGTCATAGCGGGCGTCGTCCGACGAGCCCGCGAAGCCATATTATGAGTAGAACAACGGCAACTATATAGAGCATCGAATGCACGCCTCGCTGTTCGGTTTCCCGATCATTGGCTGACGTACGTCTTTTGGCTAGCTGAAACGTCAGCCGGTGCCAGTCCGATCTCGACTGCGAGCCAATTCTCCGAAACAGAAGCCGCATGCCCTGATGATGCGCCTCCAGATCTGGAAATAGATTGCACGACTTCGCGTTCACGGTCTGTTCGGCAGCGCACACTAAACTGGCCTGGCGCGTAGTGGACGAGCTGGCGCATGCCCGCGGCGTCGGACGGGCGCGCCGGGTCGATTGGGCCGATACTCTTGTCGGGGGTTGGTGAAGGCCACGCGTCAGCATCCGGAGAATTGAGAACTAGATACCCGATACCCGATGCTGACGATGCAGGTGCCGCCCTGCATACGGCGATTGTCTAGCGAGCGACGTAGGGCAGGAGACGATCGAATTCCGTCTTGACGACCTGGTAACACTCGCAGACCCGGGCCTCCAAGCCTGAGCGGTCGAGCACTCTGATCTGGCCGCGACGGTAGTGAATCAACCCGGCATCCTGGAGTTTCCCAGCGGCCTCGGTGACACCTTCGCGGCGCACCCCCAGCATGTTGGCAATCAATTCCTGCGTCATCGAGAGGTCGCTGGTTTGCAGCCGATCCAGGCTCAACAATAGCCACCGACACAATTGCTGATCGACCGAATGGTGCCGATTGCAGACAGCGGTCTGAGCCATCTGGGTGATCAGCGCCTGGGTGTAGCGCAGCAAGAGATGCATCGTCGCGCCGAAACGTTCGAACTCACCTTTGAGCAGGTCGGCCCTGAGCCGGTAGCCGTGGCCCGCGCTCTGCACCACCGCGCGGCTGGGTGTGGTATCGCCGCCCATGAACAGCGATATGCCGAGGATACCCTCGTTGCCTACGATGGCAATTTCAGCCGACGCACCGTCCTCCATGACGTACAGGAGCGAAATGATGGAGGTGGTGGGGAAGTAGACATGTCGCAGATGGGCGCCGGACTCATAAAGAACATCGCCGAGCCTCATGGGTATGAGTTCCAAATGGGAAGCGATCCGCTCGTAGTCGCTGGCCGGCAGGGCGTCGAGTAGATGATTTTGCTTCGGTGTATTCGGCGAGGACATGGCGGCTATCTCCTGCAGCCTATTTGAAATGTGATATCGAAATGGATGTAAGTGTGCCGCCATATTTGTTCAGTCGCTTCACCGTGGAAGGAGAAATGATCAGGAGGCTCGCGCGATGATCGTTCGCATGCTTGCGCCGGATCACGATTCCTTGCTCAATAAGCCTGGCTAATTTGCGGCGTACGGTCGTACGTGAGCTGATATTCAGCAGAAAGAGCTGTTTCAGCGTCAGCGGTTGCCCTTGCTGCTCTTCCGCATACCCGATCTCGATGACGATATCGAAATCGGCGACGGATTTGAGGAAGGGTAGTTGCAGCCGTTCAAACTCCCTGATTTTCTTCAATCCGGTGAATAACTTCATGGTTTATATCGTTTCTTTATTGGTCGCACTGGTTATAGTGTGGCTCAACCATGAAGCCGGCAAGCAAAATTAGGTACCTTTTTGGCACCGCAGCCGGAGCCAGTCAGGTACCTATCTTGTCGGGGGAAGTTTCGGCCCTTGAGAGATGCGGGCCACGCTGCTGTTTAGAAATCGCTGATCGAAGCCAGGCTAGGCTTACTTGGTCCTAAGGCCGCACCGTCCGAGAGATGTTCTCGACATTATCTACGGTGACCCGGCGCATTTCTGTCTGCTGGTGCCGCCGTCGACTCGAGCTCAACAACGGCGAGCGTCACGCGCCTGTCGTTTCCCGGAACCTCGACGAGATCGCGAACGATGAAGCTGCACGTACGCGCTACCTCGAGTTTGCGCGCGATGCGGACCAGCCTGCAGTTCGCGCACGCATGATGGCGCTGGCGCGCAATCTCGGCTGGCGTTCGCCTGCGGACCAACGTGCGGAGCTTATGCGTATGATCGGGGATCAGTTAGAAGGAAACGCCCTGAGTTCGGCTTACGTGGATCTGGTGTGCGCGCCGAACAAGGACCACACGTTGGACCAGGAGCTTCATCTTTTGCAACTGTCGCCGGTGCAGGCCGACAAGGTGTCTCATGCCGCGGTCCTGGCCTGTTTAGGAAGTACCGAGGCCATGCGCGAGTACTTCGCGCGCTGACGAGCCCGAATGACGAAGAAGTTCAGATTGCACAGGTTTATTTGCACCACCGACCGATCGCCGATGCGACTGAGCTTCGCGGTGTTGCCACGGGAGTCGCGCACATGGACGGCTCCGGCGCGCAGGTTCATGCGCTCGACACGCTCGCGCGCTATCATCTTTCCGATCGCGAAAGCCTGGAGGAACTGACGCGTTTGTTCCCGCGTGCCAAGTCTGTAAATGTGCAAAGGGCTATCGCCGGGATCCTGGTCCGCTCCGACTATCGAGCGATTGCCACGCCCGAGCTCGTAAGAACACTGCGTCAGAGTCGGCTGAAATCCCCAGACGGCGCTGACCTGATCGACATTCTTATCCGCCGCCTACAAGCTTCGTAGTCCGGCGAAGCGGGAGTGTGTCGCAAGCGGACTCTCGGCAGGCGCAGCATCTCCGTCACACTGAGCCGCCAGTTTGTTAGCTGATGCCATTTCAATACGATCCAGCCTGCACCCGCCCGTGCTCAGGATTCTTGCCCGGATTCGGTGCTGTCTAACGGCTCATCAAGATCCGGACCATAGTCGCGTTCGTACTCCTCCCGGTACGTCGTCCGGCCCGCCACGGCCCCAGCGCCGCCTTTAGTGCTGGCTACGCCGTGGTACGCCTTTTCCTGGTGTACCTTGGTGTGATGGTGGTTGTGTCTCGATTCCGTCATGATTCTCTCGTTGAGACGCTTCGCAAAACTCAATTCCTGTCCTGGCGTTCCATGGCACTGGCTGAGGCACTCGATTCTGCCGTAGCCGTCCGAGGTTGCGGCGGGCGCTCAACCTACGAGCGCGGCCGGTACTACATGGTGCTGGGCAAGGCTCAAGCGGCGGCCTCCAGCTCGGCCCTAACCGAGCGGAATGAATAAGCTGATGCCCGGAGAAGGCTGAGGTGCGTAATAGACTCTCGGCGGCGCGTAGACATGCGCATAGTGGACGGCGTGGTGACTCTGCGGGTGGTAATCGCGCCGCGCGGGAGCCGCATTGTGACTGCGGTTCCGAGCATCATGGCCACCATTATCGTGCTCGTCGGCGAACGCCGGCGCCACACCTGCCACACCTAAGCCAATCGCCAAAGCGAGGGAGATAGCCATCGCGATCTTGCCGACTCCCGGCCCGAAGTGCCTGGTTCGTGTTGTCGAGGTATTCATTTTGACCTTCCATTCATCGAACGCTGGGAGCGATCGGCTGCCGCGAGGTAGAACGTCGCGACTCTGGCCGAGCTGCGCGAATCCTTACTTTTTCTGCGTTGGCTTATGCTGGCCATCGCCGTCACGGAACAGCTGATCAGCCTGTGCTTTTTGCGCATCAGACATGCTGGCGTAGAGAGTTGCGAATACCACAGTGAATTTCTTGATCTCGTCAGCATGCGCGTCGGTCATTTCGCCATAGGATCTGAGATCGTCGACGGCGGTCATCGTCTTGGCATTCGCCATCCTCGCGTTCCTCAGTTCATCCATCTTCGTCGCGTTGTCGCGCATCACGTCAGCGACCTTTGCCCACTGATCTTCCTCGGCCGTGGTAATTTTGAGCTTGGCGTGCATATCCTTGATGCGTGCTTCGATGCGGGTCTGATCTGAGCTATTTGCCGCAATGACCGGAGCGGCTGCGAAAGCGATCGTTGCGGCGATCGCCGCCACTGTCACTGCGCGTGCAGCGGTATGGCTGAATTGAAAATAACGTTGGGTCATGGCCTGTCTCCTTGTCAATGTAAACCACGGGCCAAAGCATTCTTGGGACACCTTCGGTTCTAGACGGATCATCTTCTTTCTCCGGTGAGGGTTCTGTGCGCTGGCGCACACGGATCAAACTGGACCAGCCCGAGTCTCCTACGGAAGCCAGCGGTCAGGGCTACGTGATCTTTGCGACGTGGTTCATTTACGGTCTCACGAGCAACGCATGGTAGCCGCCGATGACGGAACACTCGTCACGACGCGACGATGGTCATTGCGGCTATCGCGTAGGTACTGCCACGTGGCAAGCCAAGGGATATGCACGCGGAGCGTGGCATGACGTCGGCGCAGCTTCGAAGCTCGGCAGACAGGGCCCGTAATGCCGCATAATCGTCCGCATCAAGCGCGTTGAGAAACCTGTCGCGCAAGGCGCGCGAGGCTCTATCGACGACTGGGGTTGGGTCATCTTTGATGGCTAAGCTCCATCAATCCGGCGGGCAAGGCTCCAGTCTCCGTGCTACTTGCGTGCCGATGACGCGGCTTGGCAGTAACGACGACCTGTAGCGCGAGTCCCAGGGCGAGGATGAAGAGTGCGCCAAAGACCCTAAATAGCTGCCAACCATCGGGGTCCGCAATGGTCATCGCAAGCACGGGAACAACGATCGAAGTGCCGACCAAGAGCCCGGCGATGACGCTGCCTGCTTCCCAAAGTATAGGCAGGGGATTCTTCATGATTCATCCTGAATCGGATCAATGATGTTCGCGCCAGGGAGGCTAGTCGGTACGTTGGCGCACTTACGGTGAAAGAGATCGCCCGAGGAGGACTGCTTGTCGCGGCGCACACCGAAAAGAGATTGCAAATGCGTACGCACTTCGTACGGCCGCGACGCGTGCCGGTGTGGATCGCCGGAATCTCCATCTGCTTGTTGGCGGCCTCCGGTATTGTTGCGATCGTTCGCTCGATCCCGGCTTCGTGCGCCCGCATTCCAAGCGGCGCCGCACCGGCCACGCACGGGACAAGCCTCGAGCGGGTCCGAAAACGCGCAAGCCAAACGGGGACCCGCAAGCACAACGCCCGGTTGCGCGGCCTGCGGTCGCCCGTCAGCGCCGAGCCCAGTGCGACGAGTGCGGGGTCGTCGAATCGATGCGGCCGATCGACCAGGCCAGCGACGTAGGGAAGCAGACCATTGTCGTCACCGCGGTCGGAGGAGACGTGCAAGCGCGAACCGGACCGAGCGTTTGCCAGACGATCGAATTCGGTCTTGACTTGACTAGAGTAGATCGGCTCCTATGTGCGCTATCGTAAAGACAGCGCGCGCGAATCTGGGCAAAATGTAGTTTGGACAGTACCTTACCGATGGGCCTACCGGCTAGTGCTGCAAACGGACAGTTTCAACGTCGGGGAGAACGCCATGGGAAGCTCAGGCTCGCTTAGTCGCGATGACCACCTGGTGGGAACGCTCAACCGGCGACCGGCGTTGCGCGTGCCCAAGCGCGAGCCCAAGACTGTGTCCGAGCGGGATGCCGTTCTGCTGGGAACCACAGGTTTTTGTGGCGACTGTGTCTACGACATTGCCGGCAGGTTTCTGGGCGAGATCGCGGAACTCGTACTCGACATTCAATCGGGGCGCGTTGCTTACGCGCTTGTAGCAGTTGGAGGCTTTCTGGGGGTGGGTCGAAAATTGTCCGCCATTCCCTGGAGTAAGGTAACCGTAGATCGTGTGTATAAGCGCTGCGTTATCAATGTGGCGCTCGAGCTGCTGATCGACGCACCAGGTCTTGATGGGGATCTATTGCCGCGAATGGCTGACCCGAGCTGGGCAACGGAAGTCCACGCCTACTTCGGCTGCAAACCTTCCTGGGGATGAAAGTTTTGCTCGTTGCGAGTTCGCGTTGCGAGTTCGTGCGGGATAACTCCCGTCGCATCGACTGATTGCACAAGCGTCGCCTTATGGCGGGTGGGTGGCCGGGCCGCCCTCATCACTTGTGCTACCGCACCGAATGTAAGGCTCACCACGGCCAGATTGCACTCGGAGTGTTGACTCGACCTGCATTGACTCCTATGAGGCAATCGAATCGTTCACTAGGCGAGTATTCGATCGTACGATTCCCGATCTGCCTTGTAGCATCCGCAGGAAGCGGCCTTGAGTCCGCGCCGGTCGAGCACCGTGATGTTGCCGCGGCTGTAGCGGATCAGACTGCGCTTCTGCAGGGAGCTCGCCGCCTTGGTGACGCCGACGCGGCGGACACCGAGCATGAAGGCCAGGAATTCCTGCGTGATATGGAAGGTGTTCGCGTGCGCGCGATCCTGCGTCATCAGCAGCCAGCGCGCAAGTCGCGCCTCGACGACGTGAAAGCGCGTACAGGCCGCAGTCTGCGCGAGCTGGCTCAGGTGGACGAAGGCATAGCGATCGATCTCGCGTTGCAGCGCCGGACTGCGTTTGAGTTCGCGGCTGAACGACGCCGCGTCCATTCGTAACGCCGATCCCGCGCCCTGTACGACGGCACGCACCGGCGACACGTCCACGCCGAGCACGAGCGGAATCCCGAACATGCCTTCGTTTCCGATCAGACCGACTTCGAGTGACGCAGTCGCGTCGATCGGCATGATCAGCGAGATGAAGCTCGTCGTGGGGAAATAGACATGGCTAAGGCGCTCTCCGGGTGTGTAGAGCACCTCGGCAAACACGAGCTCGACGGTTTCGCACTCGGCCAGCAGGCGGCGCCGGTCGCTGCTCGGGAGCGCCTCGAGCAGTCGATTGACAGTGGGAACGCGCTGGATCGGTGGCACCAATACTCCTCGACGATATCGCGAACCGTTCGTTCTGCGCATGGGCAATCGGCAGGAAATTGCGGTGTCGATGTCGATGATGCTAGGCGGGATTTCGCCTGATCTGACATGGCAAGGGTAGGACCAAGCGATTGGGCCGTCTGCGCGGTAGCGCACACAGGCGCGTTCGCCGCAGAATCGGGGGGCCGACGTTACGGGCGGACTCTACGAGACGACGTAGGGCAGGAGGCGATCGAATTCCGTCTTGACCACCTGGTAGCACTCGCAGGACCGCGCCTCCAGCACCGGCGCGATCGAGCACGGTGATCTTGCCCCGGCGGTAACGAATCAACCCGGCGTCCTGCAGCTTTCCGGCGGCCTCGGTGACGCCTTCGCGGCGCACGCCCAGCATGTTGGCGATCAATTCCTGCGTCATCGAGAGCTCGTTCGATGCCAGGCGATCGAGGCTCAGCAACAGCCACCGGCACAATTGCTGGTCGACCGAATGATGCCGATTGCAGACCGCCGTCTGCGCCATCTGGGTGATCAGCGCCTGGGTGTAGCGCAGCAGCAGATGCATCGTCGGACCGAAACGCGCCGAATTCGTCCTTGAGCAATTCGGCCTTGAGCCGGAAGGCGTGCCCCGCGCTTTGCACGACCGCGCGGCTGGGCGTGGTGTCGCCGCCCATGAACAGCGATATGCCGAGGATGCCTTCGTTGCCGACGATCGGCGATTTCGGCCGACGCGCCATCCTCCATGACGTACAGCAGCGACACGATGGACGTCGTGGGGAAATAGACGTACCGCAACTTGGCCCCGGATTCATAGAGAACGTCGCCGAGCCTCATCGGTATCGAGTTCCAGGTGAGGCGCGAGCCGCTCGTAGTCGCTGGTCGGCAGCGCGTCGAGCAGATGATTCTGATGGGGACTGGGGGCCGCAGGCACAGCCGCGCGCGACCCGTGCTCCTTGACGGGCAACGCCGACACCTTCTCAACGCTGCGTCCTGCTTTGCCGTCTCCCATCAGCGTAGTCTAAACCATCGTTGGTTCATTGTGCTGTATGGCACAAAGATCGGTGGCCACTCGTCGGTGGTGCGTGGAATGCGTCGGAATGTCTCGCGTCTGTCTCTCCCGATTTTACTTTGATCACAAGCGCCCAAAACCATGCAGCCGACGGGGATCAATGTGTGCTATCGCACCGACTGTAGTCGTCACCGCGACTAACCTGAGTTTCACGCCGATGTACCTGCCCACTAGGGGCAGTACGTTAGTTCACCCAATTGACCTTTCAAGTTCGGGCAATCCGCCCCAATTCGCTCTAGTAGGAGATGAATCATGACTAGAACAATACTCACACTGCTGATCATGCTGGGTGTCCTCGGCACGCTCGGCACAATGGCAGGTTGTAACACCGTGGCCGGCGCAGGCAAGGATATCGAACGTGGCGGCGAGGCAATTCACGATTCGGCGCGCGACGTGCAAAAGAACATCTAGCGCTCTTGCTCCTGATACGCGACGACTCCGCTCGGCAGTTGTTGCCGCAAGAGTCGCGTCACCCTGTCGTACGCCGCACATCCACTCGGCTCTGGATCTCGCGTGGTGTCTTGGGCTGGCTTACCAGTCTTCAGGATAGACCACTAGCAGTCACGCAGGCCGATCTCGACGGTCGCGTAGGCCCATCGCCGTTGAACCCATGTTTCAGTTGTTTTGAGTGAGCCCACCATGAACACCAACAAACGCTGGATTCCACTGCTAACCCTAACCTTAAGCGCTGCCGTCTGCGCAGCGGTTGCATCAAAGATTCGGCGCCGGCGTGTTCGCGCTGCGCACGATGAACAGCACCAGACGAATCTCAAGGCTTGGGAGAACGAAGGCGGCAACCCTGCACCAACTGCTGTCCCTCCGACACAGCTGTAACCTCAATGGTCCGCGGGCCGATCCGTCCGCCGGCTTCTCTCCGTGCCTTCGCGGCGGCTCAATGCCATTTCCGGATGGACGCGATGTTGGCCGGCATCCTCGGCAGCTGGACAATCTGCTGGGATAGGTGCGTCAACGCACAGACGTGACTGCGTGGCCGCAGTATCTTTCAAGTTCCAGGGAAAACGCGCCCTTCACGCTGTGGGTCTCACGAGTCGACTCGTCGATGGCACAGGTCTTAAGCCGTGAGAAATTGCAAGCTTTACATATGCGGCCTCTCATAGGGCTTTCGATACCGTACTAGAACCATAAGGAAACAACATGTCCAGATTGATGATTGCACTAGTTGCTGCTGCCGGGCTGGGTATTACCGGGGCCAGCGCGGCGCAGACGCTCGCACCGAAAACCACGGCGACTCCGATGTCGAAGGATGCCTATGCCGCCGCGAAAGCGAGTTCCGACACGCAGTACAAGGTCGATAAGGATGCGTGCACCTCGTTGAGCGGAAACGCCAAGGACATCTGTCTCGCGCAAGCCAAAGGCAAGGACAACATCGCCAAGGCTGACGCCGAAGCCGCCTACGAGAACACACCGAAAGCTCGCGAAAGCGCGCGGGTTACGCACGCTCAAGCGAACTACGACGTCGGCATCGAAAAGTGTGATGACCTGGCGGGCAACGCCAAGGACGTGTGCGTCAAGGAGGCAAAAGCCGAGTTGGTCAAGGGCAAGGCCGACGCCAAGGTAGAGCGTGTCGCGGCCGATACCAGCCACGACGCGACGACGAAGCAAGCTGAAGCACGCACCGACGCGAATACAGAAAAGCGCGACGCTGACTACAAGGTTGCGATCGAGAAGTGTGACGCGCTCGCGGGCTCCGCGAAGGACACGTGCGTCAGCAACGCGAAGGTGCAATACGGCAAGCAGTAAGGTCGACACCAGCATGGCTCGCTGCTCGCCTTCGGTAGCAGCGAAACTGCTAGTACGGCCGGGAATTGTCTTTCCCCGGCCGTTTTTTTCGTTCGGTCCGCCTCGTGCGATTGACTGTGATTGCCCTGCAGCGGCGATCGCACTTGTGAGGTGTGGAACCGAATTCGCGGCGTTCGCCGCTGCACTGACCCCTTTCTTTTGAACGGACCAATGATGAATATGACCTTGAGTATCGGCCCCCTCGTTTCACTTATCGCCGGCATACTGATCCTTGTAGTCCCGCGCTTGCTGAACTATATCGTCGCTATCTATCTCATCATCATCGGACTAATCGGATTGTTCGGCGTCGGAAGTTTCCACCTGAAGTGAGCGGACGTTCCGGGCGAATTCGGCAGGGTTACCCATTGTGCGATAACGCACAGACTCATTTGCTAATTTGGCTTACAACACGACCTTCCAGTACGACGTGCCGGCCGGTTTCCGGCGGACCTTATCAGGATCAGGAGCAAATCATGAGCATGAACAAAGACCAAGTCAAAGGACGAGTCAAGGAAGCAGAGGGCAGGATCAAGGAAGTCGCCGGCAAGCTCGTGGGCAACGAGTCGCTGGAAGCAAAAGGGAAGGTTCAAAAAACCCTCGGCAAGGCTCAAGCAAAGTTCGGTGACGTCAAGAAAGACGTGAAAGACGAAAGGAAACGCACCTGAATTCAGCGCATCAAGCAGCGCGAGAAATATGCCCACAATCGGCAAACATCTCTCGCTACGTAAGTGTCTGGGCGCCCGGAACAGGCGTACTGGTTTCTGCACACCACCGATCGATTCGTCCGTCGTCTTCGGCCGGAATCGCCACAATCCTCCAATCCAACAGGGAATGAGTCATGACAGTTCCTGCAATTGATGTCGACGAAGTGCTGAAGGCGTTCGCGAGCCAGTCAATCAAGCGGGGTCGCAACGTTCGCACCGCCGTACGGGACATGACTCTCAAGGCGCTGCAACAACGTGAGCTCACGCTGGATCAAATCAGGAAGGTCCTGCACAGCATTACCGAAGGTGTGAATCTCGGCGTGACCAAGCGCGAGATAAACGTCGAGAAGGCACTTTCCGACGCGGTAGCCGGCATGGACGACGCCTTACTCAGGGTCGTCCAGGCGAGCAACGTCGCGCTGCACAGGCTGACGGGCGAAGGCTACGACTACGAAGACTCCAACCTGAAGCGGGCACTCGACGGACTGGAGAAGCTTGAGGACGAGTTCCTCCGCAGCATTGCGAAGGCGACGGACAGTGCCAACGAGAAGATCAAGGCGCCGTGGAACCGGGTGCTGGAGAAGACAAAGCTGTCCGGCACAGCCGCCGGCAATCAGGTGGTGTCAACCGTGCGCGACTACAGCAAGCGGGCACGGGTCGCAATGCGTGCGCAGCGCGAGACGGGCTTCAAGACGGCGCACCTGCTCACGCAGAATTTCGCCACCCTGGCGAGCGGAGTACTGATCGGAATGTCCGAGGGTTTAGGCGCAACGCACCATCCATTCGAGAAAAAAACGGGGGCTTCGAAACGCCGCAAAATGGTGAAGCGAGGCAGGAAGGTAGCGACCAAATCAGGGAGGGGCGCGGCTGCAAAGACGGCGAGGCACCCCAAAGCCACGAAGCGTCCCAAGAGATCGACGGCACGCAGGGGCAAATAACCTGATGCAATTTCGCGGGTGGCCGGCCGATTTGCGAGGTCGGCCGCCAGCATCGATAGCGAGTAGTCCATTCGCGCGAGAATTTCGCGCCGGCAAAGTGCGTCGTCACGCGTCGGTCACTACGAATCGGAGTGCGCTGCGCAGGCAACGCGGCAAGTAGAAGAAGACCGGCGTCTACGTGAGCGTGAGCCGTTCGTCGGGCCGCGACTCGCGACTCATTTGCAGCGTGGCGCCGATGGCTACCTCAGCGCGATTCAGATTCCGCGTCGGGGCTTGATACTCCACGACGAGCCGTCACAGTCACAACGAGCGTCGCCCGCTGATGACGTTTAGCAGAACCATGATGACGGCGACCACCAGAAGGATGTGGATAAACCCACCCATCGTGTAGGAAGTGACGAGCCCGAGGAGCCACAATACAACAAGAACAACTGCAATCGTGTAAAGCATGAAGTGCACCTTTTCTGTTGACGTGGTTGCAACTTTAGGCCCGATAGCGGCCCGATTCTAGGTTTCAAGGCGCGCAATGACGCTTCGCAACCTGGCCGCAGTTTGAGCGACACCATGTTCGCCGTCTGTACGGCGGCGCACACTGTTTCCGGCAAGCGGACAGACCCGGCGCATGCACTGGGCAGAGCGTCATTCCGTCTGGCACACGTGCGCCACCGCACTGACCGCACCGAAGGCCACTGCTAGTGTAGTGGTAGTGCAGTGACGCGATCTACGTCAATCGTCGTCAAGAATGCTTCTCGAAAACCGGTTGGCGAGTTCGCCTCTGCCGACAAAATTGTGTGAGGTCATGTGAAATCGATTCTCGACCCGTCGTTTCGATATACCCCAAGCTTCAACACGGACTTGCGGAGAACGTTCGCCAGAATCCGGCGTGACCGTCAGAAAGGCGCGGACAGCATAGTGCAGCCGATTCCGGACACGCTCCCACAGGTTTCGTCGATTGTCAGAAGAACAGCCAGAGGCAGGACATCGCGGCGCGAGCTGCGCCTCGAATTGGTGCCGGCTTCGCTTCCTTTGGCACGGAAGACCTGAATCTCGATAGTCGCTGAAGGACAGAAAATGCGCGAGTTACTCATTGTGTTGTCGATGCTGCTTTGCTCGATCACGTCGGTGGTTGCCCAGGTGAGCATCGGTGTCGGGCTTCCCGGCGTCAGCATCGGGATCAATCTTCCGGTGTATCCGCAGCTCGTCGCCGTGCCGGGCTACCCCGTCTATTACGCACCGCAACTGAATTCGAACTATTTCTTCTACGACGGCATGTACTGGGTCTACCAGCAGGACAACTGGTACGCGAGCTCCTGGTACAACGGGCCGTGGGGGCTCGTCGCCCCGGAAGTAGTGCCGCTGTACGTCCTGCGCATCCCGGTGCGTTACTACCGGAGACCACCCGTGTACTTTCGCGGGTGGGCATCGGATGCCCCACCGCGCTGGGGTGAGCATTGGGGCAATACGTGGGAACAGCGTCGACAGGGGTGGGACAACTGGAATCGCAGTTCTGCACCCTCGCCTGCCCCGTTGCCTGCATACCAGCGGCAATATTCCGGGAATCGCTATCCGAGCGTGGGCCAGCAGCAGGCGCTTCAAGCGCAGAACTACCGTTACCAGCCGCACGATGCGGTCGTGCAGCAACACTATCAGGCTCAAAGAGTGCAAAGCACGTCGCCGCCCGCGGCCGCTCCACCGTCCTCACGCGGACAACCGCCGCGAGCGGGTAATGTAGACGTTCATGGACCGGTGACGGTCCAAGCGCCTCCTCAGCAAGCTCGCTCCTCCGTCCATCGTCAAACGCAGCAGCCACAGCAAAACGTGGCCCCGCGCGAGGCACAGCGGCCGCAGCAAGACGCGGCTCAGCGTCAGAAGCAACAGCAATCGCAAGCCGCCGCCCAGCGGCAGTCGCAGCAAGGCGCGGTCCAGCATCAGGCGGCGCAACCGCCACAAGCCGCGGTCCAGCGTCAGGGGCAGCAACCGCCGCAACAGACGGCCCAACATGAGCAGCAGGGACCAAGCTCGCAAGCCGCGGACCATGGGCCAAGAGGCAAGGAAGCGGCGGAGGAATCGACGCAAAGCCAGGAGAAGGGCCATGAGAAACGTGACTAGCGGGGCCCCGGCTTCGTTGATCCCCCTGACGTCAGCCACGCGCTTCAGTCCGTCGTAGAGAATACGCCAGCGGCCCGGATCCCTAGTCCGTGAATGTGTGCGGCGCCACACCTCGGCCGCTCTGTATGTGCGGTAGCGCACAGACGAGATGCCTGAAGGCAGACCAGTCTTTTGCTCCGTAAGGCGATGCAACGCGCCACAATGGCGACATCGTCCATCAGACCCGGCTGGGTACCTCCTCCTTTACCCGGTCGGGCATATTTTTGCGTCCGCGACGTGCGGATCCTGGTACTTCCGTACGGAGAGCTCCACATGGCCAGGAAACATTCCCCCGCGGTACCGGTGAAGAATAAAGTTGCGCGGCGTACCGCTCGACCGCCTTCCGCCAAGGCGCCTTTGCACCCCTGTCTGATCCACGGGTTTCTTGTGCGGATGCCGACCGCGTCGAGCATCCCCGCTGCAGGTGCGAATCCCACACCCCCGACTGGCGTGAGCATCGGCGCGGAAGCGCCGCATCCGTCCGATTCAAGGCACGAAGGTCCGACCGAAAACGCGACGTTCCACTGAGACGTCGGCGGTGCTCGCAATAGTCTCAATAAGGTTCGCCGAATAGCCCGGAACACGCATCCGTGATGTGTGCGCGAGCGCACAGACGACGTCCGGAGCCACCGATATGGTTGCTCTGTCGCACACCTCCCTTCGGGGAACGCGTTGCGTTTCTGCCTCCGGCCCGGCGTATGAATGCCGGTGTCCACGATGCGATGTCGAACAAAGGAGCAAGTTATGAGTATTGGCACCATTCTGCTGATTGTCCTGATCCTTGTCCTCATCGGCGTCCTCCCCACCTGGCCACATGCTCGCAGCTGGGGCTACGGTCCCAGTGGAATCGTCGGTGTCGTGTTGGTAATCCTGATCGTCCTGTTCTTGATGGGGCGGCTGTAATTCTGCGCGGTGGCGGCAGGGCATTTCACTTAAGGGAAACTTCATGACGAACATCACTCGCAAATTTACGACTATTGCAGCGGCGCTGCTCATGGCGACGGTACTGGGTTGCGCCTCAACACGTACGCAGGAAGCCAGCGGCGAATACGTCGACGACACGGTCATTACCGGCAAGGTCAAGACCGCCATCTTCGACGAACCCTCGCTCAAGTCTGCCGAGATCAACGTCGAGACGTTCAAGGGGGTCGTCCAGCTGAGCGGCTTCGTGAGCTCGCCCGCAGCCGAAACGACAGCGGTTGCCATAGCGCGCGGTGTCGGTGGCGTCAAGTCGGTCAAGAACGACATGCGGTTGAAATAAGTCGCCGCGCATCCCGGAGGTCGGGTCGTTTACACGACCTGCACATCCGGTCTCTCCAACCTCCTGTGGGGCTGACGCCCCGATCGGCGCCGTTCACGAAATTGGACTCCAAGCCATGCCCAAGACCTCGTTTCTTACTGACATCCAGACGTTACGCAAGCGCGCTCGCCAGCACATCGGTGAGGGCTCTGTCACAGCGGGCTACTCCGCGGACCGCGAAATCGTACTCAAGCTGCTCAATGATTCTCTGGCGACGGAGCTCGTGTGTGTACTGCGGTACCGGCGCCATCATTTCATGGCACGCGGGATTCATTCGCAGAGTGTCGCTCAGGAATTTCTCGACCATTCGAATGAAGAACAGGGACATGCCGACCAGATCGCGGAGCGCATAGTGCAGCTCGGCGGCGCGCCGAATTTCGCGCCTGACAGCCTGGCAGGTCGCAGCCACGCGGAATACGTCGAGGGCGATTCGCTGGCAAGCATGATCAAGGAAGACCTGGTGGCGGAGCGAATTGCCATCGACAGCTATCGCGATATCATCAAGTATCTCGCTGACAAGGACTCGACCACGCGCCGCATGATGGAGGGCATCCTGGCCGTGGAGGAGGAACATGCCGACGATCTGGCCGACCTTCTAGTGGCTTTCCCCGAGGAATCGGAGGGAAAGAAGCGACTCACGAAATCGAAGTGAGCGCGCGCGCCACGAGCCCGCAAGAATGCGCTCATCGAAGTCGCTTTTCGCCTGCGTGCCATGAATCCCACCACCGTTGCAGCGGCCATCGGCGCAGCTAATATATCTCCCGCTGTCGAGCAACGCGCGCCTGTCGTCGACGCGTCAGCCATCACCCTGCCCGCGATGCGGATGCCGGTCGATGCACGTGGCCTGGCGCTTGGGAGTTCTGGCGGTCCTCGCGTCGGTCTTTGCGCTGTCGTGGGCGCAGGGCTTCGTGGTGCCGCTGCTGCTCGGCATCATCATTGCCTACACGCTGAATCCGCTCGTCGCATGGCTCGAAGCGATCAGGATTCCGCGCGTTGTCGGCACCGTCATCGTGATGGCAAGCGTGATCGGTGCGCTCGTTCTCGGCACCTATTCGTTGCGCGGACAGATGCAGACCATCATCGAACAGTTGCCCGAAGCGGCGACCAAGTTCGCCACCGGGCTTGCGCGCATGCAAATCGGCCAGATCGGCAACATGCAGAAAATGCAAAGTGCGGCGACCGAGGTGGAAAAGGCGACGACGCAGGCGGCCGGCGGCTCCGCGGCTCCGCGCCAACCTGCCACTCACGTCATCGTGGACCAGCCCACGTTCAAGCTCGGTAACTTCCTGTGGGAGAGTTCGATGGGCGCTCTCGGAGCCATGGGCCAGGCGGCGATGGTCGTCTTCCTGGTCTTCTTTCTGCTGCTCGGCGGCGACACATTCAAGCGGAAGCTGGTGCGGCTGACGGGGCCGTCGCTGTCGAAAAGAAAGATCACGGTCCACATTCTCGACGACATCAACGGTTCGATCCAGAAATACATGTTGATGCTGCTGACGACAAACCTGCTGGTCGCGCTGCTCTGCTGGATCGCGTTTCAGCTGGATCGGCCTCGAGAACGCGGGCGCCTGGGCCGCCGCTGCGGGACTGCTGCACATCGTTCCCTACCTGGGGCCCGGCGTCACCGCCGTCGCGACGGGGATGGCTGCCTTCATGCAGTTCGAATCGTTTGCGATGGCGCTGCTGGTTGCCGGCGCATCGCTGGCGATCGCTACCATCGTCGGAACGTTCGTGACCACCTGGATGACCGGACGAATCGCCAACATGAATTCAGCGGCCGTGTTCATTTCGCTGCTGTTCTGGGGCTGGCTGTGGGGCGTCTGGGGAATGCTGCTCAGCATTCCCATCATCGTCATCGTCAAGGTCGTGTCGCAGCACGTGGAGCAGCTGCACCCGCTGGCCGAATTGTTGGGTGATTGATTCAGCTGGAGGCGGGCTTGCCGCCAAGGCGAGGTCGTGAGTCGACACGAGGGCAAAGCGAAATCGTCCACGTCACCAACCGTACCAGCCGCGAAGTAATCGCTGCATCGCGGCGATTGCAATTTGAAACGGGACAAATCACTTGGTGACAAGCACCACATCGATTTTCGGGCATCTGACTCAGTTCAGATCGCGCTTGCGTACCAGCGGTTTGACGCACAAGCCGTCAGTCGAGGAGTTGCCGCTCCGATCGGAATTGTTCAGCGCCGACCAGATGGAACGGTATGGCAAGACCCTCGCGGCGGCGCATCGGCTGACGCCGCGTCGGGCGCGGGACCAGCTTCTTCCGCGTTTGGCCGCGAACGAAAGCGTGTTGGTCGACGTCTGCGACCGATTGACCGCCGCGGTGTCGGACAACCACCGGATCAGTCCGGCCGGCCGAGTGGCTGCTCGACAATTTCCATCTGATCGAAGAACAGATCGGCACGGCCAAGAGGCATTTGCCGCGCGGTTACAGCCGCGAGCTGCCGCGTTTGGCACTTGGTCCATCGGCGGGCATGCCGCGCGTGTACGACATCGCGCTCGAAACCATCTCGCACGGCGACGGCCGTGTCGACGCCGACAGCCTGACCCGATTCGTCGCCGCATATCAATCGGTGACCACGCTGAAGCTCGGCGAACTGTGGGCCATCCCGATCATGCTGCGGCTCGCTTTGATCGAGAATCTTCGTCGCGTCGCTGTGCGGATTGCCGCAGGGCGGGCCGAACGCGATCTGGCCAATACCTGGGCCGACCGGATGCTGGAGACTGCCGAGCGGGATCCAAAAGGCCTCATCCTCGTCATCGCCGACATGGCGCGATCAACGCCGCCGATGGCCAGCGCATTCGTGGCGGAGCTTGCGCGCCGTCTGCAGGGACAGAGCGCGGCGCTGGCCCTCGCCTTGACATGGATCGAGCAGCGCCTCGCGGAATCGCATCAGACGATCGAACAGCTGGTGCAAATGGAGAACCAGCAACAGGCGTCGGAGCAGGTTTCGATCAGCAACAGCATCGGCAGTCTCCGTTTCCTGAGCGCGATCGACTGGCGCGAATTCGTCGAGTCCATGAGCGCTGTCGAGCAAATACTGCGTCAGGACCCGCAAGGCGCTTACGCCACGATGGAGTTCGCGACCCGAGACCGTTATCGGCACGCGACCGAACGCATCGCCAAGGAAGGCCGCTTTACGGAGGTCGAGGTCGCCGGGAAGGCGATCCAGCTGGCGCGAGCGAGCATTTCCAGCAAAGGAAGTGATGATCGGACAGCGCACGTCGGCTTCTATCTGATCGACGACGGGCTTCCCGAGTTGGAACGCGCCGCCGCGGTTGAAGTCTCGATGCTCGGCGTCTTGCGTCGCGTCGGAAACAGAGTCCCGTTGCTTGTCTACCTGGGCGCAATCGCGGTCATCGCAGGCGTCTGTACCGCTGCCCTCGCCGCGAACGCTCATGCCGCCGGAGTAACACGGAAGTGTTGGCGCTGGTCGTCGTGCTTTCCGCTGTTGGCTACCAGCCAATTGGCGGTGACGATCGTGAACTGGCTGGCCACGTTGCTGGTGACACCGCACTCGCTGCCGCGAATGGATTTCTCCGCGGGAATTCCTTCGGAGGCACGGACACTCGTGGTGGTTCCAACCATGCTCACCAGCGACCGCAGCGTCGAGGATCTGGTCGAAGCGCTCGAAGTCCGGTTCCTCGCCAATCGCGACATGCATCTTCACTTCGGTTTGCTGACCGACTTTCCGGACGCGCGCGAGGAATCGCTTCCCGAGGACGGGGCGCTACTGCGACTGGCCGAGTCGCGGATCAATGACCTGAATCGAAAATACGGACGTGATGAGCACTCGCCGGAAACGGAAAATTGCGCCGGCAACGACGGCAACACCGGCGATTCCACCAAGGCCAGCGTGTTCTATCTGTTTCACCGCCCCCGACGCTGGAATGCGGACGCACGGATCTGGATGGGCCGCGAGCGCAAGCGCGGCAAGCTTGGCGACTTGAACGCGCTCTTGCGCGGCGGTCACACGGACGGGTTTTCTCTCGTCGTCGGTGCGACGGCCATCCTCTCGCACGTGAAGTACGTCATCACGCTGGATACGGACACGCAACTGCCGCGCGATGCGGCGCGGGAGTTTGTCGGCGCGATGGCGCACCCGTTGAATAGCGCTCGCTTCGATGAGCCCGGCAAGGACACGAGCAGGGAGGTGGTGACATCGGGCCACGGCATCCTTCAGCCGCGCGTGTCCGTCAGCCTGCCTGGCACCAATCGTTCGCGATACGCGCGTCTGTTCGGAGGGGAGCCAGGCGTCGACCAGTACACGCGCACGGTTTCGGACGTGTATCAGGACGTTTTCGACGAGGGCTCGTTTATCGGTAAAGGCATCTACGACGTCGACACATTCGAGCGCGCGCTCAAAGGACGCTTTCCCGCAAACCGCGTCCTGAGCCACGATCTTCTGGAGGGATGCTACGCCCGCGCCGGGCTCCTGAGCGATGCGCAACTGTATGAGGAGTTTCCCGTCCGTTACAGCGCCGACGTGGCCCGCCGCCGGCGCTGGATTCGCGGCGACTGGCAACTTGTGGGATGGCTGCGCCGGCGTGTGAAAGGACCCGACGGTCGCCGCGAACGCAACCCGCTTTCGATGTTGTCGCAATGGAAACTGTTGGACAACCTTCGGCGCAGCCTTGTTCCCGCCGCACTCACATCGCTGCTTCTGCTGGGATGGACCGTGTTGTCGCCCGCGTGGTTATGGACCGCGGTCGTCGTTGGACTCCTCCTCGCGCCGTCCATCATTGCGACGTTCTCCGATCTGACCACAAAGCCTGCCGAAGTCGCGTTCGGACAGCATCTGGCTGCCGTCGCTTACGGTGCGCGCCGGCACGTCGTGCAGGCGCTGCTTGCGCTCGCCTTTCTGCCCTATGAAGCGTTCTTTTGCCTCGATGCGATCGTGCGCACCGATCGGACGGATGCTGTTTACCCGCCGGCGCCTGCTGGAATGGAATCCGTCGAGCAACGTGGATCATGCATTGGAGCATCGCGACCATACGGGACTCCTTGCGTCCTATCGTGCCATGGGGATCGCCCCGGTGATCGCCGCCTCTGCGTGGGTTGGCCTGTCTTTCAGCCATCCCTTGGCATTGGCGGTTGCAGGGCCGATTTTGTTGCTGTGGGCAGCATCGCCGGCGATTGCCTGGTGGGTGAGTCGTCCGCTCGCTCGGCGCAGTGCCAGGCTAACGGTCGATCAGACGCATTTTCTGCGCCAACTCGCACGAAAAACCTGGGCGTATTTCGAAACGTACGTGGGCGCGGACGACCACTGGCTCCCACCCGACAACGTGCAGGAGCATCCGGCGATTACGGTCGCACATCGGACCTCGCCGACCAACATGGGGCTGGCCCTGCTGGCCAATCTGACCGCGCATGACTTCGGTTATGTGTCGACCGGACAACTTGTAGAACGCACCACAAATGCGCTGCGCAGCATGGAATCGCTGGAACGACATCGCGGGCACTTCTATAACTGGTACGACACCCAGAACCTGTCACCACTCATCCCCCGCTATGTCTCGACCGTGGACAGCGGCAACCTCGCAGGCCATCTTCTGACGTTGCGCCCGGGGCTCGCGGCACTCTGCGAAGCCCCCATCCTCAATCGACGATGGCTCGAGGGCTTGGCCGATACATTGTGGATTCTAATGGACGCCTGCGGCAAAGATCCGTCGCCGGACGTTGCGCAATTCGAGAAGGCGCTCGAATTGGCGACTGCGGCCAGTCCGATCACGCTTAGCGACGCGTGGGCCCACGTGGAACTCCTGTCGGCGCGAGCCGCCGATGCGGCTGCGCGTATCGCTGCCAGTCACTCCGGGCAACCCCAGAGCGAGGCCCGCTTTTGGGCCACGGCGCTTACAAGGCAATGCGACGGGCTACGCGATGACCTGATTTTTCTCGCGCCGTGGCTGGCGTTGCCGGCGGAACCAGGTAGAGATTCCAACTTTCCGACCGCAAACGGCATCCCAACACTTCGCGAACTCGCAGCGTTGGCGTCAGCATGGTCACCGATCGTCGACAACGATCGCAACAGCGTTCCGAGGCCAGACGACGGAGACCCGTTCGACAAACTGCAACCTCTGGTCATGCAAGCTGCGGAGCGCGCATCGGCAAGAATGACCGCCATCGACCAGCTTGCGCTCCAAGCAGCGGCACTTGCCGCAATGGACTATGACTTCTTGTTCGACAAGGTACGTCGCCAGTTGGTCATCGGTTACAACGTAGCGGAGCACCGCTGCGATGCGGGCTACTACGACTTGCTGGCATCTGAAGCGCGATTGTGCAACTTCGTCGCCATCGCGCAGGGGCAGTTGCCACAGGAAAGTTGGTTCGCGCTGGGCCGTCTGCTCACCTCCGCCGGCGGAGACCCCGTCCTGCTGGCATGGAGCGGCTCGATGTTCGAATACCTCATGCCGCTGCTCGTTATGCCGACCTACGAAAATACGCTGCTGGATCAGACTTACATGGCCGCGGTGGAGCGACAGATCGAGTATGGAAGGCAGCGTGGCGTGCCCTGGGGCATGTCGGAGAGCGGCTACAACACCGTCGATGTTCATCTCAACTACCAGTATCGCGCCTTCGGGGTCCCCGGCTTGGGGTTGAAGCGCGGCCTCGGCGAGGATCTGGTCGTGGCACCGTACGCGTCAGCGCTCGCCCTGATGGTCGCTCCCGAGGCAGCATGCCTCAACTTGCAACGTCTCGCCGGCAGCGGATTGGCCGGGAGACTGGGCTTGTTCGAGGCCATCGACTACACGCCGTCGCGGCAACGCCGCGGTGAATCGAGCGCGGTGGTCCGGTCGTTCATGGCGCACCACCAGGGGATGAGCCTGCTGTCCTACGCCTATGTACTCTTGGCGCGCCCCATGCAAAAGCGCTTCGAGTCGGATCCCCTTTTTCAAGCAACGGTGCTTCTTCTTCAAGAGCGTATCCCGAGAGCCACGCTGTTTCACGCGAATGCAACCGATCTTTCCGACCCGTCCCGCCGCCGGTGACGCGGAGCTGCCGGTACGCGTGTTGACCAGTCCTGACACGCCGATTCCGGAGGTGCAGATGCTGTCGAACGGCCGCTACCATGTGATGGTCACGAATGCCGGAGGTGGCAGCAGTCGCTGGAAGGATCTGGCCGTCACTCGCTGGCGCGAAGACAGCACCTGCGACAATTGGGGCACGTTCTGCTACCTCCGCGACGTGGCGAGCGGCGAGTTCTGGTCAACCGCGTATCAGCCCACACTCAAGCGAGGCGGACCACTACGAAGCGATCTTCTCGGAGGGGCGGGCGGAGTTTCGGCGCAGGGATTTCGATTTCGAGACGCATACCGAGATCGTGGTTTCGCCAGAAGACGACATCGAACTGCGCCGCGTCCATATCACCAACCGATCTCGGGCGCCCCGCGACGATCGACGTCACGAGCTACGCGGAGGTGGTGCTCGCGCCGGCGGCCGCAGACGCATTGCACCCGGCGTTCAGCAATCTGTTCGTGCAAACCGAGATCATCCAGGCACGGCACGCAATTCTTTGCACCCGCCGCCCACGCTCCGTCGACGAACAGGTGCCGTGGATGTTTCATCTGATGACCGTGCACGGCAGCGGACAGCCCCTGAGATCTCATTCGAGACTGACCGCATGCGCTTCATCGGCCGCGGCCGTTCGGTCGTCGCGCCGCGCGCGATGACCGATCACGGGCCGCTGTCCAATACCGAAGGCTCCGTGTTGGATCCGATCGCGGCGATCCGCCATCGAATGACCATCGCTCGCCGGGGCCACGGCGACGATCGACATGGTGTCGGGCGCCGGAGAGACGCGCGATGCCGTACTGCGATCTCGTCGACAAATACCAGGATCGTCGTCTCGCGGATCGTGTGTTCGAACTGACGTGGACGCACAGCCAGGTGGTGCTGCGGCAGCTCAACGCCACCGAGGCCGATTCGCAACTCTACGCGCCGCCTCGCCAGCTCGGTGATTTACGCCAACGCTTCGTTGCGCGCAGCCGCGAGCGTCCTGATTCGCAACCGTCGCGGACAATCCGGCCTCTGGGGTTACGCCATCTCCGGTGACCTGCCGATCGTATTGCTGCAGATTGCCAACGCCGACAATATCGAACTTGTGCGCCAGCTCGTGCAGGCGCACGCCTACTGGCGCCTCAAGGGGCTGGCCGTGGATCTGGTGATCTGGAACGAAGATCACGACGTGTATCGGCAGCGGCTGCAGGAGCAGATCATCGGGCTGATCGCTGCCGGTGTCGAAGCACATGTCGTCGATCGTCCCGGCGGCATTTTCGTTCGTCATGCAGAGCAGATATCCGTCCGAGGACCGCGTTCTTTTCCATTCGGTCGCGCGCGCGATCATCACCGACAGCGGCGGAACGCTCTGGCCGAACAGATCAACCGTCGCGTATCCGCTGAGGCCCGAATTCCGCGACTTGCCCCGACCCGCGCCTATCGCCCCCAAGCGCTCGGCAGCCACCGAATCGCCCGGAGACGATCTGATCCTCTTCAACGGCACCGGAGGATTCTCGCCTGACGGTCGCGAATACGTCATCGCGCCTGCGGCGGGAAACGCGACGCCCAGCTCCCTGGGTGAACGTCATTGCGAACTCCTCGCTTCGGCACGGTCGTGTCGGAAAGCGGGCTCGGCTACACCTGGAGCGAGAACGCCCACCTGTTTCGTCTCACGCCCATGGCACAACGATCCGGTCGGCGAGTCGAGCGGAGAAGCCTTCTACCTTCGCGACGAAGAAACCGGCCATTTCTGGTCGCCCACAGCCTCTCCCTGCGGAGGCGCCGCACCCTACGTCACCCGGCACGGATTCGGCTACAGCGTGTTCGAACACATGGAGGACGGGATTCGCTCGGAGCTCACGATCTTCGTGGCGCTCGATGCGGCGGTCAAGTTTTCCTCGATTGAAAGTACAGCAACGATTCGGGCCGCGACGCGACGACTATCCGCGACCGGCTACGTCGAGTGGGTATTGGGCGATCTGCGCGCGAAATCCGCGATGCACGTGACGACCGAAATCGATGCCAGGAATGGTGCGTTGTATGCTCGAAATCCGTACAACAGCGAATTCTCGGACTGGGTCGCTTTCTTCGACGTCGACGATACCGACCCGGAACGTGACCGGCGACCGCACCGAATTTCTCGGTCGCAACGGCACGTTGCGCGATCCGGCGGCCATGCACCGCGCGCGTCTTTCCGGCAAGGTCGGCGCGGCGCTGGATCCCTGCGCCGCGATCCAGGTGGCCTTCGACCTGGCGGACGGGCAGGATCGCGAGATCGTTTTCCGGCTCGGAGCGGGAAGCAACGCCGATGCGGCCGCTCAGCTCGCACAGCGTTTCCGGGGACCGGCGGCCGCGCGCGACGCGCTCGAAGCGGTGATCGAGCACTGGCGGCACACGCTTACCGCCGTGCAGGTGCAGACGCCCGACGCGGCCCTCAACGTGCTGACCAACGGCTGGCTCGTGTACCAGACGATGGCGTGCCGTCTTTGGGCGCGCAGCGGCTACTACCAATCGGGCGGCGCCTATGGTTTCCGCGATCAGTTGCAGGACGTCATGGCTCTGGTGCACGCCGAACCGAGCCTCGTCCGCGCGCAGATCGTGCTCTGTGCGAGTCGTCAATTCGTCGAAGGTGACGTCCAGCATTGGTGGCATCCTCCGTCGGGGCGCGGTGTACGCACGCATTGTTCAGACGATTACCTCTGGCTGCCGCTGGCGACCTGCCGCTACGTTCTGACCACCGGGGACACGTCGATCCTCGACGAATCTCGTTCACTTTCTCGATGGTCGTCCGGTCAATGCAGAGGACGACTCATACTATGATTTGCCGGGACGGTCCGACGAGAGTGCGAGTGTCTATCAGCATTGCGTGCGGGCCATTCTGCACGGCTTGAGATTCGGCGAGCATGGATTGCCGCTGATCGGCTCGGGCGACTGGAACGACGGCATGAACCTCGTCGGCAGGCACGGCAAGGGCGAAAGCGTGTGGCTCGCCTTCTTCCTTTGTCACGTGCTCGGAGAATTCGCCAAGGTGGCACGTCTCCGCGACGACCCATCGTTCGCCGAACGCTGCGAGGCTGAGGCGACACAACTGCGGGCAACGAATCGAGAAGAACGCCTGGGATGGCGCAGTGGTATCGCCGCGCGTACTTCGACGACGGCTCGCCGCTGGGTTCGATCACGCAACGCCGAATGTCAAATCGATTCGGTTGCGCAGAGCTGGGCGGTGCTGTCCGGCGCGGGTGACGCCGAGCGCTCGCGCAGGGCGATGAACGCGGTCGATGCGCGCCTGGTTCGCCGCGACCACGCGTTGATCCAGCTTCTCGATCCACCGTTCGACACGTCCGACTCTCGAGCCCGGATACATCCGCGGATACGTGCCCGGTGTGCGGGAGAACGGTGGTCAGTACACCCACGGCGCGATCTGGACTGCGATGGCGTTCGCCGCGCTCGGCGACAATGCACGCGCCTGGGAATTGACGGCGATGATCAACCCGGTCAATCACGCGCGAACGCCGGAAGGCGCCGCGACCTACAAGGTGGAACCCTACGTCGTCGCCGCCGATGTCTATGCGCTCGCGCCGCACACGGGCCGCGGCGGCTGGACCTGGTACACAGGCTCGGCCGGTTGGATGTACCGCCTTGTCGTGGAGTCGCTGCTGGGGCTCAAGCTGGAAGTGGATCGACTTGCGTTTCGCACCGTGCCTCGCCTCCGAGTGGAACGAGTTCGCGTTGCGTTACCGCTACTGCGAAACCTACTACGACATCGTGGTTCAGCGAACCGAGACGGACGCGCGAGAAGGAACTCGAGGCGGTCAGCGTAACGGTCGATGGGAACGTGCAGGAAGGTAACTTTATTCTCCTTGCCAACGATCGACAGGAGCACCGGGTCGAAGTCCTCGTAGCGTCCAGATCTACGGTTCCTCATTTGAGTACTGCATGACACCAGGCTTCCGTTTCTGCCTTTTGGCTAGGCAGGCCTGTGACAGCCTCGGCTCTCGCGATATGTCGTATTCGGCTTACCCGCCGAGCCGCGGGTAAAAAATGGTCGCAGAGGCATTCAACATGAGCAAGCCGTTTGGAACCAAACCGGCATGGATCATTCGCATAGGCGCGATGCAACGCCTTGCGGTGGTGCTGGCGATTGCTGTCTGTGCGTTCCTTGCCCAGCCGACTTCCATCTCGTGGCACACGCGAGCGGTCGCGAGCTGGGACCTTGGTATGTCGGTCTATCTTTGTCTGGCATGGTTGCTCATCGCGCGCAGTGACGCCCGTACAACGCGCGACCACGCGTTGAGCCAAGACCAAAGTGGCTACATTATCTTTCTCTTCGTCGTGGGTGCATCCTGCGCCAGTATCGTCGCCATCGGCTTTATCGTCGGCACGATAAAAGAACTCGCCTTCTGGCCGCGCGCCTGGCATCTCACGTTGACCATCGACGCGCTGATCTCGTCGTGGTTACTGATCCAGACCGTATTCGCGTTTCACTATGCCCGCCGCTACTATTCCGTCCTACCCCGTGATCCGACTACACCACCGGACCTGCTGTTTCCCGGCGGTCGCGAGCCCGACTATCTCGATTTCGCGTACTACTCGTTCGTCGTGGGCATGACCTCACAGGTTTCCGACATCGCGGTGACGTCGCGTCCGATGCGCCGGCTCACTCTCGTTCACGCGGTACTGGCATTCATCTTCAATATCGCGGTGCTTGCACTGAGCATCAACATCATCGCCAGCGTGATTTAGCTGGTTGCCCAACCGCAACCATCGACGAGAGCATTGAATGTTTGCGCCCGTGAAATTTGTCTCGCCCAACCACACCACCGAGACGCGCACTACTCGGCGGGTTCTGGAGAACCATGATGCAGATTCGCGCCGGCTTCGAAATGATCTACGACTGTCCGCAGCCCACTCCCATGATATTCAATTTGAACGTCCACTTCACGCGCGTGTCCGATCTCGTCGGTCGCGACGATCTGGTGTTCGACCCGCCGGTACCGATGGCAGCCTATCGCGACAGTTTTGGCAACTGGTGCACTCGCATTGTTGCGCCCCGGGGGCGCACGCGCGTGTCTGCAGACGCACTCGTGAATGATACCGGGGCCCCCGACGTGATCGCTCCCGAGGCGCGGCAGCTACCCGTGCAGGACCTGCCCGAGGAAACGCTGCTGTTTCTGCTTGGGAGCCGATACTGCGAAACTGATCGATTGTCCGAGACGGCCTGGAATCTTTTCGGGAATGCGCCGACCGGATGGGACCGCGTCCAAGCGATCTGCGACTATGTCCATCGACATATCGTCTTCGGTTACGAGCATGCGCGCATGACCCGGAGCGCGCTCGAGGCGTTTTACGACAAAACAGGTGTCTGTCGCGACTTCACTCACCTCGCCGTTACCTTCTGCCGCTGCATGAACATCCCTGCGCGCTACTGCACTGGCTATCTCGGCGACATCGGCACCCCACCGCCGTATGGCCCGATGGATTTCGCCGCCTGGTTCGAGGCTTTTCTCGACGGCCATTGGTACACGTTCGACGCCCGCAACAACACGCCGCGCATCGGAAGAGTGCTTATTGCGCGAGGCCGCGACGCTTCCGATGTCGCGATCAGCAGCACATTCGGGCCGAACACATTGACGAGCTTCAAGGTGTGGACCGACGAGGTGCGCGCCGGGTGAGGGCGAGGCGCTTCGCGCCACGCGAAGTCTGGTTTGCGATTTCGACGCGATCTGGAGAGCGGTGTCGGATGAGCGAGTAGGGTCAAAAAGAATCCAATTGAGCCAGTTGTACGCCACACGGCTGTGGTATGGTGAACATTCACGGAGAGGGCAGTGTCAACCCTTCCGCCTCCGCCAGGTTGGTCTGCAACCCTTGGCGTCTCCCCAGGCATCGACCAGCTTGTGCGATGCCGATTCAAAGCGGGTCGAGAACCTGCACATCTCTTCAGGCTTCTGCGCGAAGCTGCGCAACCGCCCAAATACAAGCCAAGTCCTGTATGGGATCACTCATACCGCGTTAATAGCTGTTAATAGCTTTATCTCCAGAGGTCACACCATGTCTGCTCTCAAACACCTTAGCCCTACCCGACAGTCAGTTGATGGTTACCAACCCAATTTTGCGATCGCGATGCAGATCGCCGAAATCATGGCGGAAGCCAATCAGCGATTATTTCAAATACAAAGTGAAGCCGCCAACGCCGCGTTCGCAGAGAACTCGGCGCACCTCAAGACACTCCTGATCACACCAGATTCCGGGGCCACGTTCTCCGAATGGACCAGTCTCTGTCACACGAACATGCGCCGAGCGTTTGATGTCGCGGACAGTTGCTTCGAGATCGTGCCGCAAGCTCGGGCCGCAATTGCCCGATTAGTAGGCGAACCCTTTACCTCCGCTAACCTGGAAACGCAGAAGTATGTCGACCAATTTACGAAGGCGATGATTGGCGGTCGAGAAGCGGCGGTCGCATCGGCGAAGGAGTTTCTCACCAACGCTATCGTGAGCGCGAACGAGACCCTACCAGGGAAGACGAAAGCCAAGGCCAAGGTTGCCTAGCATCGCTGATTCGCTGGTCGCCTTGCACGACATCTGGTCAAGGCTTCCTCGGTGTGAATGGACTCTGCCAAGTGATTGTCAGGGTCTTTTTTTGATATGTGCGGCAACGCGCGGTGCGCCAGACGCGCTGAGGCCACGAAAAAGGTCCGCTACGTGTGCCAGCGCACATACGGCGCCAAGAATGTGGCGTATTGGTGTAAGTGAGTGCGAGCGTAGCAAGTTGCATCTCCGGCCCGGGACCATTGGCACTTGCCGGGAGTGGGCTAAGCTCGGTTCCATCGCTTTTGGGATTGCGCCGGGCCTTCCTTTTCCAGTTCATTGAAAGGCAGTGCCATGAAAATTCCAGTCGAAACGAAACCGGCTTTATGGGGTGTTGCGGGCGGCGCCATCGTATTGGCAATCGTAGGATTCACATGGGGCGGATGGGTCACCGGCAGCAAAGCTGATGCGGACGCGACGCAACGTGCCAAAGCGGCGGTCGTAGTGGCCCTTGCACCAATCTGTGTCGAAAAATTCCAGCACACTACTGACGTGTCGACCAATCTGGCTGCGCTAAAGAAGGCTGATTCATGGTCGCAAGGCGACTTCGTCGAGAAGGGCGGCTGGGCAACGGTTCCAGGTTCGGGCACCCCCGAACAAGTTTCGGCGGTGGCCAAAGCGTGCGCGGCATTGCTCGCAGGCGTTAGCTGATGCCGGGATGAATAGTTAGATGACCCGCGAAGCCACCATTGCGGTAGTGGACAAAGATCCGCTTACGATCGACGTACCCCGCGAATTTCATAGACGCATGGCCGCGATCATCGACACCGTGCAGACTGGCATATGGCAGGAAGGAGTGCACGACCTTCTCGGCTACGCGACGGACTATGCTTTCGGCCAGCAACGGGGTCTGCAGACTTTGGTGTTGAAGAGCAAACACAGGTCAGCGTATGTGCGGCTGCGTTGGGATACCGTCATGGGAGACGGCGTTGCCGATCGACAACTCGTGGCCGACGCGATCAGGAACGCGATCATCGAGTTGAGATAGGCGTAAGCGATAGCCTGAATAGCTTTGGCCCAGTAGGACGGGCGCCACGACCTCGGCGATAACAAGGAGCGAATCATGTCACACCAGCCTCCAAAGGAAAATAAGAAGAAGCCGCAGCACACGCCAAAGGAAAAGAAGACGATCAAGCAGCAAAAGAAATACGCGAGCGACGCCATACCCTTGTTTAAGCGCTGAGTTGCTGGCCGGTCGTCCTTAACCTTCGCCCAAGAATTGCCCGCTCGGATGAAATTACTGGATCGGTGCCGTTGAATTGTTGCCGCGGCGCCCCCATCTCAGTCACGACCGATGAGCGCCAATTAGAAAAACTCCTCGAGTCCGCGAAACTTCGTGGCACCGGTCTGACGACCGCGCCACAGCGCCAGGTTCTATCCGGTTCACAGCGACGGAGCTCGCCGTGATATTACTTAATCCAGTCAGAAGCGAGTACAACCATGAAACTAAGTCCCCTGCATGACCGCGTTATCGTTAAGCGCCTTGAGGAAGAACGTCAGTCCGCCGGCGGCATCGTGATTCCGGATACCGCCGCCGAAAAGCCGTCAGTGGGCGAAGTTGTTGCAGCTGGCCCAGGCAAGACCGACGACAGCGGGAAGCTTCAGCCGATGGGCGCGAAAACGGGCGATAAGGTTCTCTTCGGCAAGTACTCGGGCCAGGAATTCAGGATGGACAACGAAGATCTGCTGCACATGCGCGAAGACGACATCATCGGCATCGTCGGCTGATCACTTACCGAACAAAGTAACAGGAGAATCGAATCATGGCAGCCAAAGACGTTCGCTTCGGCGAGAACGTACGCAACAGGATGGTCGACGGCGTGAACGTCCTCGCCAACGCCGTCAAGATTACGCTCGGCCCCAAGGGCCGCAATGTCGTGCTCGAACGAAGCTACGGCGCGCCGACAATTACCAAGGATGGTGTCTCGGTCGCCAAGGAGATCGAACTCAAGGACAGGTTCGAGAACATGGGCGCTCAGATGGTGAAGGAAGTCGCGTCCAAGACGTCCGATGTCGCCGGGGACGGCACCACAACAGCCACCGTGCTGGCGCAATCGATCATCGCCGAAGGCATGAAGTATGTTGCCGCCGGCATGAATCCGATGGATCTAAAGCGCGGTATCGACAAGGCGGTTATCGCGGTGGTCGAAGAACTCAAGAAGATCAGCAAGCCGTGCACGACCAGCAAGGAAATTTCTCAGGTTGGCGCAATTTCAGCCAACGCCGACTTCTCCATCGGCAAGACCATCGCCGACGCAATGGACAAGGTGGGCAAGGAAGGCGTCATCACGGTCGAGGACGGAAAGGGTCTCGAGAACGAGCTCGAGCTCGTCGAAGGCATGCAGTTCGACCGCGGCTACATCTCGCCTTATTTCATCAACAACCCGGACAAGCAGGTTTCGCTGCTCGAGGATCCATACGTACTCTTGCACGATAAAAAGATCAGCAATATTCGCGATCTGCTGCCGCTGCTCGAGCAGGTGGCTAAGGCCGGCAAGCCGCTGCTGATCATCGCCGAAGACGTGGATGGTGAAGCACTTGCGACGCTGGTGGTCAACAATATCCGCGGCATCCTGAAGACGACCGCGGTCAAGGCGCCGGGCTTTGGCGATCGCCGCAAGGCCATGCTCGAAGACATCGCGATTCTTACCGGAGGCACGGTAATCGCTGAAGAAGCTCGGCCTCAAGCTCGAGAACACGTCAGCTCAAGGACCTGGGTCGTGCCAAGCGCATCGAGGTCGGCAAGGATGACACGACGATCATCGATGGTGCCGGCGAAAAGGCCGCGATCGAAGCACGAGTGAAGAACATTCGCAAGCAGGTCGAGGATACGACGTCGGATTACGACAAGGAAAAGCTGCAGGAGCGTGTGGCCAAGCTCGCCGGCGGCGTAGCCCTGGTCAAGGTCGGCGCGGCAACTGAAACGGAAATGAAAGAAAAGAAAGCCCGCGTTGAGGACGCGTTGCACGCAACCCGTGCGGCGGTCGAGGAAGGCATCGTCGCCGGCGGCGGGGTTGCGTACCTGCGCGCACGCGCGAACCTCAAGAATCTGAAGGGTGAGCAACCCGGATCAGGAAGCCGGGATCAAGATCGTGCTGCGTGCCCTCGAGGAGCCGATGCGGCAGATCGTCGCCAACGCCGGTGACGAGCCATCGGTCGTCGTCAACAAGGTCGTCGAAGGCAAGGGCAACTTTGGCTTCAACGCCCAGACGAGCGAGTACGGGGACCTGATGGAGATGGGTGTCGTCGATCCGACTAAGGTGGCGCGCTTTGCGCTGCAGAACGCAGCGTCAGTCGCGGGATTGATGCTCACGACCGGTGCGATGGTCGCCGAACAGCCCAAGGACGACAAAGGCGGTGTTGGTGCCGGCATGGGTGGCGGTATGGGCGGAATGGGTGGCATGGGCGATATGGATATGTAGCGTCTCAATGCGTCGAGAGACGGCGACCGGCACGGCTGATGTCCACGCGCGACTGCTTAGGGTGGTAGGGTGGCCTGCGATCGGCAATGTGGGCTGCCGCACAGACGGCGATAACGGCTAGGACCAGACCACTGAGCTGGGTCTGGACTCGTATGCCAACCCTTTAGCCAGGAGGAGCCCATGCACCTTATTCCAATCCCTACTAGACGACGCGCTTCCCCTGTCCTGCGCGACAGGTTCTTGAACGCATTGGATCAGCACGATCAGCCCGCTATTCGCGACACCATGCGCGATCTCCTGGGTTGTGTAAATCCTCTGCCCTCCGGGACTTGCATTCTTCTCGGGCTGGCACCTGGCAGCACCTACGGAGATGCGGCAAACGCGATAGCAAGTTCGCTGTGTGCGAAACCTGACGCCGCATGACGGAAATGGTCAGAGGCCGCGCCGGCCTAAAGCTAAAGCGCTCAGAGCGAAACGAGCCGGGAAGACAGTTCAGTGTTGTCGACCGGCTCTTATCGGTGACCCGGCGTGCATGGGCGCTGACCAGGCCCGAACGAAACTATGATCTGGCAGGTGGGCAATGACCGCGTCCTATGCATCGGCCGCGATTCGGTTCCGCCGCGAGCCGCTTACTGCAACTGTCTTCGGTGCATCGATAGTGCCTATCCGATCCAACCCGGCTGCACCGGTAAGGATAGGCGTCGCGTGCATTGTTGACTGCGCCTTTTGAGGGGTGTTCGGTGGTCGGAATCCTGGACTGCTTGAAGAAATACGGCCAGCGACTCGATCTTGAGATTGCCAAGGAGACCGGCGTGCCGTTGGAAAGGGTGCGCGAGCGGCTCGCAGCCCTCGCAGCCACCGGTGAAGTGATTACATGCACCCTGACCCGCTTCGAGAAAGGCAAGCGCATCGAAGCCTGGCAATGCCGCGTGTCGGGCTACGTGCCTCCTCCGGGGCCCGGGCGCAAGGCAACGCCCAAGCCGTAGGCATGAAGCGGCGACGGCGCGCTGTCTGCTTGCGCCAGCAGGTCACAGTCTGGGGCGCGCAGGCAATCAATTCGTTTGCTGTTACCGAGCTTTACGTCCATAGTGGGCAGACGCGATCTTCAAGCACTGCTGTTGCTGGTCTTTAGTGTCCGCAATCGAGCGGATACTTCTCCTCATCATCCGCCGCCTTGATCTTCGCCCTACGCTGGGGCGCTGTCCCCTTTTATTGTTCTTTCAGGAAATCAAGACATGGCAACAGGCACAGTGAAGTGGTTCAATGATTCGAAGGGATTTGGCTTTATCACGCCCGTAGACGGCGGCAAGGATCTCTTTGCCCATTTTTCTGCGATTCAGGAGCAGGGGTTCAAGACGCTGAAGGAAGGTCAGCGCGTCAGCTTCGATGTCACCACAGGCCCCAAGGGGCAGCAGGCGTCGAACATTCGCTCCGCGGAATGAACTTACAGAAAAGCACGGCGTCGCCGTCCTGCCGTGATTAAGTCGTTTCGGACAAGGCCCGGCAATCTGCCGGGCTTCTTGTTTGTGCGCCCGGCAGGGCGTTGCGACAATCTCGACGCTACGATGGCCTGGCGTTGAGTTCCCTCGGTCGGCATCATTGCGCGCAGTAGTTCGGCGGCGATATCGCGCGAGTGAAGCGTTTGCGATAACGTGCGCTGGCAGCGCGATTTCGATCTCCACAGAGCGATCTCTCAGAGATCCATCTCCACCCACAGCGGTTGATGATCGGAGCCGACCGTTTCGCCGTCGATCCGACATGATTTGACCCGGCTCGCAAGCGAAGCGGAAACGAAACAGAAATCGATGCGTTTGCCTGTCGCAATCGTCGCGCCTTCGTCTTCCCGATGCCCCGCGGCGACCCATGCGTCGACGAAACCGGTAAGCCGGTTCAGGCGACCGTAGCGCTCCGACGCAGGCCCGACAATGCGGTCGTATTCGGAGCCGTCCCATTCGAAATTGAAATCGCCCATGAGAATCGCGTCGGTGGGCATCGGCGGCATCTCGCCCTCGGTCCAGCCAGAGTTCGGGTCGGGATGTCCGCCGCACCACGCGCCACCCTCACTTGGCGCGCGTGCGTGGACGGCGAGCAGGGCTTCGACCTGCGGCATGCGGGTGGCGCTGCTCAAGTGGCTCAAGTGGACCGAGTAGATACGCACCGGCCCCGCGTGCGAAGTACCGATGACGCTCTCCAGCGCGCCCTGCTGGATGCTGTGCTGCGCAAGAGTTCCGTATTTCGGAAGAAGATGATTGCGCGATGAGATGATCGGCGTGCGCGACAGGATCATGGTGCCGAATTGTCTGCGCCGATTAACCAGCCGGCCGGCGGCATCGTGGAAGCTCGCATCCATATCGAGATTCGCGCCATAGACCCATTGGTGCTCGGGCAAAAGCGAGCCGATGAGGACGGGTTGATCGGTGTTGCCGGAGCGCTGCCAATGCCGCTCGACCTCCTGCAGCGCGATGACGTCGGCGTCCTCGATTTCATGAGCGATGCGAGCGAGGTCGTAGCGATTGTCCTTGCCCAGGCCATACTGAATGTTATAGCTGACCAGCTTCACGGCTCATTGACGGCGCGAGCAGCCAGGGAGAGGTTGACGAGCTTCCGTCGGGCGCTTGCGCGAGCCAGCTCCACCATTCCGCAATCCGGCGCGAGAATCAGTTGCTGTCTCGGCACGAAGGTGAGCGCGTCTTTGGCGAGTGCCACCAGAGATTCGACGCTCTCGACTTCGTTCTCTCCGACATCGACCACGCCCAGCATGACGGTCTTCTTGCCGATTGCACTCAATATCGACATGTCCAGGTTGCTCGCGGCTCCTTCGATGGAAACGACGTCCAGTCGGGAATCGGACAGCCAGCTCAGGACATCGCGGTAATAGTCCTTGTTCGCCTTGTAGCTGATGCCTTTTCGCTCCAGCGGCTTGTTGGGATAGCCGCGGCAGACATGGACGACAAAAGTCGCTCGGTCCGCAAGGCCTGCGAAGCAGCGTTCGAGGGCTTCCAGCCCCCACGCCTGCGCTGCGTCCGGATAGCGAAGCAGGACCGGATCGTCGAATTGAATGACCCGGCATCCGTCGTCGATCAACGCGGCGACTTCGTGACGGATAGCCTCTGCGTAATCGAAGGCGAGCTTTTTGCGGTCGCCCTGATAGTACTCATCGGCCACGCAGTCGGCAACGGTGCTCGGCCCGGGGAGTCCGATCTTGGCCACTCCAGTGGCGTGCTTCTTCGTAAACAGAAACTCCTCCCGAAGCAGCGGCTCCCCGTAGCCCAGCTTCCCGATCACGCGCGGGGCGTCCTGCTTTGCCGTGCCGGCTCGCATCGAGATGGGCCTGCGCGTGTGAGCATCGACGCCCGTCAGACGATTGACGATATGCAGGACGTAGTGACCGCGGCGCTCTTCGCCGTCGGTCACGATATCGATGCCCGCGCGATTCTGGTCCTTGATGGCTTCGAGAGCGGCCCTGTCGAGCCGTCTCGCAAACTCGGCGGGCCCGACCTGCTGCCGACGACGCTCGAAGGCAAAGCCGAAGCTGTCGAGCAACGACCGACCATTCCGACCGTAGACGTAGCGCGGCTTCGGATAGCTGCCAACGGTAGCAGTCAGCACTTTGCCTTGAGCGAGCGATGCCATGGCATTGTTCAGGCCGCGACGCGCGCTTCCAGTCGCCGGCCGCTTGCCTTGTCGAACAGCAGCGCATCTTCCGGCAAGAACGCCAGCAAGACATTTTCGCCTTCGCGGTGTCGCGCCTCGGCGCCCGCTTCGAGAAACCGGACGAGACCGAGCCCGCACTCGGCTGTATAGAGGACCTCGCGACCCATCGGCTCGGTGGCGACAATGTGCGCCGACGTGCCGTGACTGTCGACCTGCAGGCTCTCCGGCCGGATGCCGAGAACCACAGCTCCGCGGGCTTGCGAAGTCAACCGGAGCTTCGCCTCGTGCACCTTGATCGCACCGTCCTCGACCTGACCCTCCAGCAGATTGATCGGCGGCGAGCCGATGAAGCTCGCGACGAAGAGCGTCTCCGGCCGCTCGTAGAGGTCCTTGGCCGTGCCCTTCTGCTCGACTTTCCCTGCGTTCATCACCACGATGCGGTCGGCCATCGTCGTCGCCTCGATCTGATCGTGGGTGACGAGGATCGTGGTGACGCCGAGCTCGCGCTGGAGGCGCCGGATCTCGGTGCGCATCGAGAGACGCAGCGCCGCGTCGAGATTCGACAGCGGCTCGTCGAGCAGCAGCAGGTGCGGCCTCTTGACCAGCGCGCGGGCGAGCGCGACGCGCTGCTGCTGTCCGCCGGAGAGCTGGCTCGGCCGCCGGTCGAGGAGCGGCTCGATGCGCACGAGCGCGGCGATCTCGCGCGCGCGGCGCTCGCGCCTCGCGCGTTCGACTTTCTTGAAGCGCAGCGGAAACATGATGTTTTCCAGCACCGTCATGTTCGGATAGAGCGCGTAGGACTGGAAGACGATGCCGACGTTGCGGTCGCGCGCCTCGACGTCGTTGACGCGCGCGCCGTCGAAGGCGATCTCGCCGCCGCTCGGACTGTAGATGCCGGCGAGCATCAACAGCGTCGTCGACTTGCCGCAGCCCGACGGCCCGAGGACGGCGACGAACGCGCCGTCGTCGATGGCGAGGTCGATGCACTCGACCGCGGTGACGCCGCCCCAGTGCTTGCGAACATTCTTAAGCTCGATGCGCGCCATCGTTCACCCCCTGATGCCGCCGATGGTCATCTGCGTCAGGTACTTCTGGCAGAAGACGTAGAGAAGAAGGCTGGGCAGGACGTAGAAGACCGACACGGCGGCGACGATGCCGTAGTCGACGCCCATCACGTCGTCCGACACCCAGAACAGATAGAGGCTCATCACCCAGTTCGTGTTCTCGATGAGCAGCGTGCGCACGAAGACGTACTCCTCCCAGCCGCGGAGGAACGCGAAGACGCCGACGGCGATCAGGCCGACCCTGACCTGCGGCAGCACCACCAGGCGGAAGGCCTGGCGCCGCGACGCGCCGTCGGTCATCGCGCTCATCTCGATGTCCCAGGGCACGGCGTCGAAGAAGCCCTTCATCACGAAGACGTCGAAGGGCAGCTCGATCGTGGCGAGCACCAGGATCACGCCGGCGATCGTGTCGAGCAGGTCGATCCAGTACATGATCAGGAAGATCGGGATGATCAGCGTCATCGCCGGGAAGGCGTGCAGCACGAGCAGGCCCTGCAGGAAGGCTTCGCGGCCGCGGAAGTCGAAGCGCGAGATGTAGTAGCCGGCGAGCGACGCGACGGTGAGGATGATCGCCGTCTGCGACAGCGCCAGGACGAGCGAGTTGCGGAACGCGATCCACACCGAGGGAAACTGGCCGCCGGCGGTCGCCTTGGAGCGGATCTCCTCGATGATGTTGGCGCGCCACAGGAAGCGATAGTTGTCGAGATGCAGCTGCCCGCCGACAAGCGACGCGAGCAGCACGCCCGCGGCGATGGCGAGGATCAGGCGCCGGCGGCGAAGCGCACTCGCGGCGATGGCGCGAGCAGATGCACGACGCTGTAGATGAGCACCGCCGGCACGATCACCGCGCACGCCGTCCACAGCACGTCGGTCGAGACGCCGCCGCTGCGCGCCGTGAACGAGATCACCACCATCCAGAAATAGGGCAGGATGATCGGCAGCGAGACGGCGAGCAGAAACGCGAGCAAGCGCCGACTGCCCCGCGAGCGCGCGTGCGCTGCGCGCGCCGGGCGAGCGCGGCCCAGTCGGGACGCGCGGGCGCCGACGATCATCGCGGCGGATGCGTCCGCCGCCATCAATGCACCTCGATCCGCGGCGTCTGCAGCAGCCGCCGCATGTCCATGAGCCGCCACAGCCGAGCGCGGCGACCACGCCGATCACGACGAGGATGAGCGAAAGCGCGGCGCCGTAGGCGTACTGGCCGTTCTCGAACGCGCGCCGGTAGACGTAGAGCGAGAACACGGTGGTGTCGTAGAACGGACCGCCGTCGGTGATCAGCAGGATGTATTCGAAGCTCACCAGCAGCGAGAGCGTCTGGTGGATGGTCTGTACGAAATCGGCCAGCGCATCGCCGGAAAGATGATGTGGCGGACGATCGCGAGCGCGCCGGCGCCGTCGACCCGCGCGGCGTGGAACAGGTGCTCGGGAATCGAGCGGATGGCGGAGGTGAAGATGATCATGCCGAGCGACGCGCCGATGAAGCCGTTGGCGAGGATGATCACCAGCAGCGGCTGGTTGCTGCGCAGATCGATCGGCGCCAGCCCGAACACGTGGACCAGGATCTGGTTGAGCAGGCCGCGCTCGTTGGGATCGACCACCCACAGCCACAGCAGCGCGTAGACGACCGACGGGCTCATCCGCGGCAGCAGCCAGACGGCGCGGAAGAAGGCGCCCGATGCCCTGCGGCACGGCGGTCGTGGTCAGCGCCAGCAGCAGCGCGAAGGTGACGTTGAAGATGCCGAGCGTCGAGAGCACGAAGATCGGCGGTGATGCCGAGCGAGGCGAGCAGCCGCGAGTCGCGGGTGAGCATGCGCTCGAAGTTCTCGAGCGTGAAGCGTCGTGACCGCGAGCGTGCGGTCCATGTCGGTGAAGGCGAGCACGAGATCGACGATCACCGGCGCGACGAAGAAGCAGGCGAGCAGCAGGAGCGCCGGCCCCAGGAACAGGGCGAAGTTGGCGCGCTGGCGGCGGAGCTGCGCTCGTGCGAAGTCGGGCATGGCCGGATTCATGTCATGCCGACTCGCTCGCCTGCCAGGACGGGCTACACGAGTCTGCGTCTCAGCGGACGCTCAGCCGAGATCCCTCGCGTTCCTCTCGGATGCCGATCAGTTGCGGATCACCACGTCCTTGCCCAGCTCGTTCTGCAGTTCGTCGACGACGAAGTCGGTCGCCGCCTGCGCGTTGAGCCGCCCGGTCTCGACGCCCTGGATGCCCTTGAAGATGATCGAGTTGTACTGGCCGATCTTCGGGTGATTGGGCATGAAGCTCGCGTACTTGAGCATCGGCGTCGCCGCGACCAGCGCCCAGCCCTTGTCGACGACCTCGGGCATCGATTGCTCGCCGTAGTTGATCGGCGTGTGGTTGGTCGATACGGCGTGGTGCATGTTGGGCATCGGCTGGCTCGCGAGCGCGACGATGTAGGCCGCCAGCTCCTTGTTCTTGGACTTCGCCGACACCGCGTAGGCGATCGGATGCGACAGGTTGGCCGGCTTGCCACCCTTCTTGCCGGCCGGCGCGTTGATCCAGGTGTACTTGTGGAAGTAGTCGTCCTTGCCCTTGAGGTTGAACGCCTTCATCTGATCGGTGACCCGCCAGACGCCGTGGAAGAAGACGAGCGCCTCTTCGCCGCCGAACGCGGCCTGCTCGATCGCGTCCCACGACATCGAGGTGTTGGTCGGCGAAAGCGCCTTCTTGTCGACGCAGTACTTCACCCAGGTGTAGAAATCCTTGCAGCGCCGATTTCGACGCCTGCAGCTTCGCCGACGTGCTTGTCGTAGCGGTTCGAGGCCGAAGGTCTCCGTCAGCATCTGGAAATCGGGCCCCGCGTTGGGCCGGTGCAGGATGCCGTACTTCACGACGCCCTTCTGCACCGCCTGGCCGGCGAGATCGCACAGGTCGTACTCGGTGAATTCGCCGGCGTCGACCTTGGCCGGAAGCGCGGCGATCTCCTTGTCGGTCTTGCCGAGCTTGCGCAGCTTGTCGTTGTTCAGGAAGAACATGCGCACTTCGGAGTCCTGCGGCACGCCGTAGCGCGCGCCCTTGTAGGTGACCGACTGCCACAGCGGCACGATGATGTCGCCGTAGAGCTCGGGGTTCTTCGCGATGTGATCTTCGAGATTCATCGCGTAGCCGGCCTCGGCGAAGGCGCCGGTCCATTCGTGCGCGAGCACGAAGATGTCGGGACCCTTGTCGACGGCGAATGCCTTCAGCAGATCGAGCGCATCCTCGTCGTAGCCCTTGGCGTTCGTCTCGTTCAGCTCGATCTTGACGCGCTTGTCGCTGCCGGCGGCGGCGAGCATCTTGTTGAGCGTGTCGCCGGCCGCGACGATGTTGCCGGCGCGCAGCGGCCCGGAGCGATCGGCGCGCGACCACACCTTGATCACGACGTCCTCGGCCAGGCCGGCTGCGCCGCCATGACCAGCGCGGCGCAAAGCATTCCAGCAATCGCAAGCTTCCAGTTCATGAGTTCCTCCTCATCGGTCGTATGCCGGCACGTAAAGCCCCGGCCCATCCTGCGTTCGGTGCCACATGGCTCCGTGACTCGCGGAACGATCACGCTCGATCCTGCCTTGGAGCGAAGGCGCGCACGGTCGATCGAACGACGAGCCGCACCGGAACGGTCGCGAGCCCGTGCGGCGTACGGCGATCCCCCGTGCGCTGCCGGATGGCATTCATCACGGCAACGCTCAACTCCCGCACGGGCTGGCGAAACGTGGTGAGCCGGTACGCGGTCCACGCCGCCTGGGGAATATCGTCGAAACCGATCAACGAGAGATCGTCCGGAACAAGGCGAGCGCGTTCAGCGCGCGCGGCATCGAGGAAGCCCAGCGCGAGCAGGTCGGTTACACAGAACACGCCGTCAATCCGGTCATCGGCAAGCAGCGCAAGCGCCGCTTCATAGCCGCTACGGTAATCGGTCGGACCATCCCGCCACATGGTCACTTTCAATCCGTTCGTCGCCGCGGCAGCGCGAAAAGCCGTGATGCGTCCGACCAGACTCGCGGTGCGCGCCCCGCTCGAGACAAGCGCGAGCCGCCGGCAGCCTGCCGCAATCAGGGTTTCGGCTGCGAGACGGCCGCCGACGGCGTGATCCGCGACCACCGTGTCGACACGAAGCTTCGGCAGGAGCTTGTTGACGAGGACGACCGGCACGCCGTTGTCGAGGCACTCGCGCACGATGCGCGACGGTGGCGTCCCCGTCATGACCACGATGGCGGAAACGCGGTATTCGAGGACGCGAGCGATGAGCGCGCCCATGTCGCTCTCGGCGTTGGCCGCATTGAGCAGCATGCACTGGAATCCTTCGGCGAGCAGCGCGCCGGAAAGCGCAGCCAGCAATGCGGCATGAAAGGGTTGATCCAAATCCGTGCCGACCAGGCCGACGACGTTCGAGCGGTTGTTGTTGAGCGTCTGCGCGAGCCGGTTGACGCGATAACCGAGGCGGTCGGCAGCCTGCAAAATGCGCTGGCGCATCGCGTGCGACACGCTGGCGCCGGGCGTGAAGGCGCGCGATACAGCGGAGCGAGACACGCCAGCGCGCTTCGCGACGTCGGCCGCTGTTACGAAACCGCCTCGCAGTGCCAGCTGGCTCATCGCTCGGCCGCCCCCGGGTTGCACACGCGTGCAATGGCCATGATAGGCGGCTTTGCACACGTGTGCAAGACCGTGAGATTAAGACGGTGAGCGACCGTCCACGTAGCCACGACGCGCAAATCGTCTTTGCGCGAGGCCTACCAAATCAATAAGCGAGTTAGCATGGTCGCCAAGTCTCTTTTTGAGCGCGACAAAACGTGACGATTCGATCACGTTTCTGCCGCGGCCGCGCCGATTCTCGCCGCTGCAGCCGCAAGATGCTCGGTCGCAAACTTCGTCTAATGCCCAAAGGCATGGTATGAACAAAATTCTCGACGCACGAGCAGCACAAATGGCGCTCCTGGCTATGTACGCCGAGGATATGTACAGAATCCCGGTGTTAGGGGACAACAACCTGACGCCCTCGGTGGATCCGCGCGTTTCTGCGAACTGGAACGTCGTGGGATACATCGCCGGGCGAGATGCCATCCTGGACACGCAGTCGATGGGACTGGGTCCAGTGGTCTACTACGGCTTTCTCGCGGCCTCGAAAACAAGCGCAGCCGAATTTGTCGCCGCCATTCGCGGCACTGAAAACTTTATCGAATGGATCGTTGACGCCGAGTTTCTGCCGGTGCATCACGCACTGAAGGGCCGCGCCGAAAGCGGTTTCTATTCCATATACCGAAGCATGGAATACATCGATGGCACAGGGGCTGCGACCGACTTGGATGGAGGCATCGCCACGGCCGTTGGCCAGGGTAGCGTGACTGTGGTCGGGCACAGCCTGGGAAGTGCGTTGGCTACGTATTTGACAATCGATCTGGCTGTTTCACAGCAGATGGGAGCGCGCGCCAGTGCCTGCATGTTTGCCTCTCCGCGCCCCGGCGACACCGAGTTTGCTAACTACTTCGACCAGCAGGTTGCCTCGTACACGCTCTACAACTACACCCTTGATGTCGTGCCTACGGTGCCAGGGTTATTCGGCTATACGTCTTTGCCGCGTGCAAAGCGAATTGCCCCCGGCAATGCGCAATCGAACATCCAAAATACCTTGCCCTGCAATCACCACGCAGTCTGCTACGCGGCAATGTTGGATCGCGCCGCCGCCGACTGGACGGCCATGCCGCCAGTGGATCAGCAATGCGCGTCCTGCATCGGCGCATCCAATACCGCGTCCAACATAGCGAAGTAGAATTCAAGTCCCAGATCGCGCGCCTCAGTTCCCAGTACTCGGCCTCCAGTACCAGCTATCGGGTGCTGCCTGGGGCGATTTGCGGATGAGGTGCGAAGTACCTGCTACAAGGTTCCGCGACATGACCGTGATCACAAGTCTGCCCGCGTGGTGTCGCGACTCGCGTGAGGACTTTCGACGCCGCGCAGCGGCGTATTTCGTGGGCGACCGTGACTACGTGGTGGGACTTTATTGTCGTAAATTCGGCCGCCCGCCGAACCTCGATCGTCCGAACGGCTTCAACGAAAAGATCCTGGTCAAGATCCTCATGGATCGCAGGCCGTACCTGACGCTTTTTTCCGACAAGCTGCGCGTACGCGATCATGTTCGCAAAACGGTACCTGCGCTATCGTTTCCAGCTCTGTTTTGGTGGTCTGATCGCGTCAGCAACTTTCCGTTCGCAGAACTACCCGACGCATTCGTCCTCAAGGCGAATCATGGCAGCGGATGGAACATCATCGTCGATCGAAAGTCGACCGTTCGGCGAGAAGATCTCGTGGCCGCCGCGCGCAAGTGGCTGCGTTCCGACTTCACGATCGTGGGTCGCGAGTGGTCGTATCAGAACATCCACCGCGCAATCTACGCGGAGGAGCTTCTGCCAAGCGGTCGTGGAATGCCGCCACCCGACTACAAGCTCTTTGTCTTCAATGGAAAGGTTAAGATCATCCAGGTCGATGAAGGACGCTTCGTCCACCACACGCAGGTCCTCTATGACATACAGTGGAATGTGATCGAGGGCACCGTCGCCGCTGCCCCAGGGCTCGTCACACCGCCGCCGACGACGCTTTCGGCGATGATTGCGTACGCCGAAGCTATCTCGCTCGGCGTTGATTTCGTGCGCGTCGACTTCTACGATATCGACAGTCGAATCTACTTCGGAGAATTGACGACCTCGCCCAACAAAGGGCTCTCCCCATTTCGTCCTGCATCGCTCGACCAGTTGTTCGGGCAATATTTGCAGCTCGATGACTATTCGAGTGCGGGCCCCGGCAGTTGACTATCCAAAGGCCATAAACGAGCCCTCCCTCCTTCCGAGCGACGCCAGGGCATGACGTTGAAATCCGGTTTGTCTACGTAATGTTATTCGAAAGGCGAATAATGACTATTCGTCGTTTGCTATTGACTCTGTGTTTTGGCGATCCAATAATTATGGGTTGGAATCGCAGGCGGCAGTACGCAGCTGTATCGTCCGCTAGAGACGAACAGTCCGGGGGTACTAAACCAGTGCGAAAGCGATGACGTGTAGCGACGCGGGTGGAAGAATCGCCGCGCGCTACGACCAACATCGCGGCCAACATCGGCAGTTCATTGTTCATCGAAGGAGGAGCCCCATGCTAGTACGAATTTTTCTCGTTCTGACCGCGGCGTTGTTCGCATCGGTCGCTTACGCGCAAGCTATTGCGCCGATCACGACATGCGACGCCGCCGGCATCGGCCACGCGCAACTGGTTTCGGATCTGCCGACCTTTGCGTTTACGAACCCCCCGAACGACACGTCGGTGACGATCACGTCGGTGTCGACCGGCACGACCAACGGAATCCCATATTGCCTGGTCAAGCTGCTGGTCAAGCCGGCGATCAATATCTGGGTGGGGCTGCCGACGGGTCCAAACTGGAACGGCAGACTGCAATCCGAGGGTGGCGGCGGCTACGCCGGGTCCGTTGGAACTCCGACCGGGTCGATAGGCGCCGGCTACATCGGCGTGCAGACCGACACCGGGCACACGGGCGGCAGCGGCACCTTCGGCTGCGTGAACAACTGCGCTGGGGCTACCCAAGCCAGCCCCGGCACGATGGACAAGCAACTCCAGTCCGACTTTGCCTATCGGTCCGAGCATCTGATGGCCGTGCTCGGTAAGCAGCTTGCGCAAGCGTTTTATGGGCAGCAGCCCACGTACGCGTATTGGAACGGCTGCTCGACCGGCGGCCGGCAAGGTCTCCGCATGGCACAACAATTCCCCAACGACTATAACGGTCTTCTCACCGGCGCACCGGCGATACACTGGGATCGTTTCCAGGCGTATCAGATCTGGCCGCAGGTGGTGATGAGTCTCGACACCGGAGGGGCAATCTCCGCAGCCAAGACGACGCTCGCGACCAATGCTGCCGTCGCTGCCTGCGACGTGGTGAACGGCGTTCACGAGGGCTTCATACAAAACCCGTATGCGTGCACGTACAACCCGGTCAATGATCCGAACATCACGACAGCAACCTGCACGTCGACTCAAAACACGTGCTTGACGCCGGCCGAAGCGGGCGCGATCCAGAAGATCTGGGAGGGTGCGAAGAATACGTCGGGCAAGGTGCTCTGGCCGGGCGTCCAGCGCGGCGCATCGTTGAGCGGCGGCCTCGCCGGCGCAAATCCCTTCTCCATCGCCGTCGCGCAACCGCAGTACTGGGTGTATTTCTATCCGCAGTGGGACTGGCACACCCTCACGTACGACAACTACGAAGCGTTCTTCAACCTGACACAAGTAAGGGTCGGTCCGATCATGGGGAGCGATAATCCCAACCTGTCCGCATTCAAGGCTACCGGGGGCAAGATCCTGATGTGGCAAGGCGGGGCAGACCAGCTCATCATGACGAAGGGTTCGTCGATGTACTACGATGCCGTCGCGAACCTGATGGCGGGCGGTGACTATTCGCAGCTCATGCCGTGGTTCCGTCATTTCATCGTGCCTGGAAATGCCCACTGCGGTGGCGGTACGGCACCGCAAGTCGCGGGCATGTTCCAGACCATGGTGAATTGGGTCGAGAATGGAACAGCGCCGGACACCCTTACCGCTACGCAGAATCTAGCCGGGGGCGTCACCCGTACACGGCCTGTCTGCGCGTATCCAAAGGTCGCGACGTACATCGGCGGGGGCGTGGATCCGAACGTAGCGAGCAGCTGGGTGTGCCAATGACCGGCTCGCGTCGGACCGTCACGCACTGGAACCAACGCGGACGGAGCGGAAAACTCGCCGCTGCATGAGCGTTCAGTAGCAAGGCGGCGACCGAAACTCGGTCGCCGCTCACTCCTGCGAGGGCGCCGATGACCACGTCTTACGCGGTCGTGATGTCGCACATGGCTCGATTGTCGCGCAAACGAAATTGGCTGCTTCCGGTCGTGGCCGTCGCCTCGCTGGCGGTGTGGGCGTGGCATGAGCGCAGTCCGTTGCCAGCAACGATTCGTCCGGCGTCGTCCGCAATGGAAGCGGTTGCGCCGCGAGCGGCGCCTCCCCCGAACGCGAGCGATCATGGTGAACGCACGGCGATTGGGATGGAGCAGCAAGGATCGATCGGTTCGCTCGTATCGCCTCCCTCGAAGCCGCCTCTCGCATCTAATGCCGCGCCGGCGTTGCGGGCGAATCGCTTTTCGTTGATCGGTACCACGCTCTCGGGCGATCTGCGCATTGCGTTGCTTCGCGAAAATGCGACTGGAGAGTCGCGCAAGGTCGTGGACGGAGGCCGAGTGGATGACATGACGGTCGCGGTCGTCGCGAGCGATCGGGTTCTGCTCCGCGCAGGTTCGCAAACGGAGCAATTGGAGTTGAAGAGCCTCGGCGATCCGCCCGAAACCGAAGCGCAACAGGAACCATCGTCGTCACCCGGGGCGCTACGGATCGACGATCTTCCCGCGAAACACGCGGACCTCGCGAGCGCGCCGGTGACTCCGTCCGAAGTCGACGTGCGTGCCTTGATCGAAGACGGAAAGTCTGTCCCGAATCCCAGCTGATCGTTCCGAGCTCATGGTGAAGCGCCGACCATGGAGTCGATTCAAAAAAAGCGCGGAGCGGGAGAGCAACAGACGTCGAAGTTTCGGCAGAAGTACGTTCAGGTTGGTAACTGACGAGGTGCAGCAAATCATGACCTGGAGATGGATCGAATGGCCGTGATCAACAATTCGAGGTCGCGCGAAACGGAAGCCACGGGGGCGAACGCCGTCCCGAAACGCACCCAGGTTGGCATCGTCGGCGCCGGCCCGGCCGGATTGTTGTTATCGCACCTGCTGCACCGGGCCGGCATCGCCTCGGTGATCCTTGAATCGCGCAGCAGGACCGAAGTCGAATCGACATTGCGAGCCGGCGTGCTCGAACAGGGAACCGTCGACCTGCTGAACGAAACGGGTGTCGGGGAGCGAATGCGCAGGGAAGGCTCCATTCACCATGGGATCGAGCTTCGTTTCGATGGTCAGCGCCATCGCGTCCCGCTTTCGGACCTCACGGGCGGACGCGCGATCACGCTGTACGCCCAGCACGAAGTCATCCGAGACCTGGTGAAGGCACGACTCGCTGCTGGCGGGACCATCGTCTTCGACGCCTCCAACGTTGGCATTCGGGATTTCGATTCAACCAAACCCTACATCCGGTTTGATCAGGGTGGGATCACGCGGGAGCTCGCGTGCGACTTCATCGCCGGCTGTGACGGGTTCCACGGTACCTGTCGGCCGAGTGTTCCCGCGCAGTCCCGCACCGAGTATGTCCGGCATTACCCTTTCGGCTGGTTCGGCATACTGGCGAAGGCGCCGCCATTCGCACCGGAGCTTATTTACGCCCACCACGCCCGCGGTTTTTCGCTCGTCAGTACACGGTCGCCGGAGATTCAGCGGCTGTATTTCCAATGCGATCCCAACGACGACGTTCAGAACTGGACCGATGAGCGCATCTGGAACGAGCTGCAGGCGCGGCTGACGACCGATGATGGTTGGGAGATTGCACCCGGAAGCATCTTCCAGAAAGGGATCATCGCAATGCGCAGCTTCGTCCTCGAGCCGATGCAATTCGGCGCGTTGTTCCTGGCGGGTGACGCTGCGCATATCGTTCCGCCGACCGGCGCGAAGGGCCTGAACCTGGCCGTCGCCGATGTCCACATACTGGCCACGGCCTTAGCCGAGTACTACGCCTCGGGTCGAAAGGGTCTGCTGGATCAGTATTCGGCTCTGTCGCTGGAACGCGTCTGGCGCGCCGAACATTTTTCCTGGTGGATGACTTCCATGTTGCACCGTTTCGATGACGACCCGTTTCAGAACCAGCTGCAAATTGCGCAGTTGAAGAACATCGCGACTTCCCGCGCCGGCTGCAACTGCGTTGGCCGAGAATTATGTTGGTTTGCCGCTTACAACGCCGGCGTCGGATGGAACATCGACACCGAGGATCGACCCGGCGGAGTCGACCTATCCTCCGACGCTGCGCGGCGTGCGCGATGTCGACGGTGCGTCTGGCAGACGGACCGGCCGGGCAAGGGATCCGTCGATGATCCAGACTGTCCCGTCGTCCGCACATAGCGGGCCGACAGTCCCGCCACCAAAAACGCGCAACCCCTCAACCGCTCCACTCGTCTGACGCGTCGTTGAACAGATCGGTGACCTGATTGCGGAGCCACCGGTGGCGCCGGTCCTGCCGGAAGCGCTGGTGCCAGTGCTGCTTGACCACGATCGGCGGCACGCGAAATGGCGGCGGCACCGCCTTGATCTCGTCGTTCCAACGCGTGAAGAACATGCCCATCGCGTGCGGAACGGTCGCGACCAGCCGCGAGCGCGCGATGATCGTCGGCAGGCTCATGAAGTGAGGCGTCGTGAGCACGACCTTGCGCGCGATGCGATGGCGGACGAGAAACTGCTCGAAGATTTCCTGGCTGCGTCCCTCGGGGTGAACCACCGCATGCTCGAGCGCGAGGAAGCGCTCGCGGGTCAATCCGCCGCGCAAGGCCGGATGACGCGAGCTCAGCAGACAGCAGAAGTGGTGCGAGAACAGCCGCTGCTGCATGAAGCTCTTGTGCTGCAGATCCGGGAAGTAGCCGATCGCGAGATCCACTTCACCGTGCTCGAGCGCGCGTTCCAGCTCGCGCGGGTTGAGCGCAACCGAACGCAGCGAGGCGCGTGGCGCCGCCGTCTGCACGCGATCGAGCAGCCGCGGAAGGAACACCATCTCGCCGACATCGGACATCGCGAACGTGAACGTCGTGCGAGTCGATGCGGCGTCGAATTCCTCGTCGTGCAGCAGGCCGCTCTGCACCTGAGCGAGCAACGGACGCGCCGACGCAACGAGGCGCGTAGCGCGCGGTGTCGGCGTCATTCCCGTCGGACTGCGCACGTACAAAGGGTCGCCCAGGACGGTGCGCAGCCGACCAAGCGCCATACTGACCGCCGACTGACTGCTGCCCAGCGACTTGGCCGCCTCAGTGACACTTTCACAGTCGTAGAGCGCGACTGCGACTGTGAGAAGGTTCAAGTCGAAAGTCGATTCGACGTTGCGCCGTCGCTGAGTTGCTCGAAGTTGCCATGTAAGGCACGTGGTTCGGGACCGCGCGAGAAGCAGCGCGGGGTCGGGGGCGGTTGCGGCGCACCATCAGCCGGCGGAGCGGAGAAAGACCATCAAAGTGACAAATAAGCGATATTCGATAACTGGATTCAATTCGCATTTATAATGGAGGTCAAGCCCTATTCCTGGCGAGACGGCGCGGTCGCCAATCGACCCGCACGGGACGGCCGGCGCTGTCGTCCCGCTCGCTCTGCGACAGGGGGCACGCTGGTAGGGGAAGAGGAACGCCCGGCAGGCCCCTTGCTCGCCGGCCTATGTGTCCTCACGCGGACAACTTTGAGACGATCCGAGCGCGTCTGCGCCGGCTCTGTTCGCCTGGATGCAGATCGGTCGGGATGACGCGCTGGACGTAGTCGGGCTCCCTGACAAGTTCTCAATTTTTGCCTACTCGGAGGAGATGAAATGCAATTTCGACACAACATGAAGCTCGTGCTGCTGTCTTTGGCACTGATCGGTGCGCCGGCCTCAGTGCTGGCGCAGGGCGTGGTGAAGCTGGGGATGGTGGGAGAGTTCTCCGGGCCCGTTCGCGCAGTACGGCCAGCAGATTCTCGGCGGCATGAAGGCGTACATGAAGGAGCACGGCGACACGGTGGCCGGCAAGAAGATCGAGATCGTGCAGAAGGACACCACCGGTCCGGCGCCGGATGTGGCTAAGCGGCTGGCGCAGGAGCTGGTAACGCGCGACAACGTCGACATCCTGGTCGGCTTTGGCCTGACGCCGAACGCGCTGGCGGTGGCGCCGGTGGCTACGGAAGCGAAGAAGCTGATGGTCGTCATGAACGCGGCAACCTCGATCATCACCACCAAGTCGCCCTACATTGTGCGCACGTCGATGACGCTGCCGCAGGTGACGCAGCCGATGGCCATCTGGGCAGCCAAGAATGGCATCAAGAAGGTTTACACCGTGGTCGCCGACTATGGTCCGGGCCTCGACGCCGAGAAGGCGTTCAGCGAAGCGTTCAAGGCGGCCGGCGGCGAGATCGTCGGCAGCATCCACACGCCGCTGCAGAACCCGGACTTCGGCCCCTTCATCCAGCGGGTGAAGGATGCCAAGCCGGAGGCGGTGTTCCTGTTCCTGCCGGCGGGCGAGCAGGGGATTGCCTTCATGAAGGGCTACCAGGAGCGTGGATTGGCGCAGGCGGGGATCAAACTCATCGCCACGGGCGACATCACCGACGACGGGGTGCTGGAGGCGATGGGAGAGCCGACGCTGGGGCTGATCACCAGCTTCCACTACTCCGCCGCGCACAACTCGCCGGAGAATGCCGCGTTCAAGAAGGCGTATGCCGAGGCGAACGGCGACAAGCTGCGGCCGAACTTCATGGCGGCGGCCGGCTATGACGGGATGGCAGCGATCTACGAGGCGCTCAAGAAGACCGGTGGCTCGACCGACGCCGACAAACTCGTCGCGGCGCTCAAGGGGATGAAGCTCAACAGCCCGCGTGGACCGATCATGATCGACCCCGAGACGCGGGATGTGGTGCAGACGGTGTACATCCGCAAAGTGGAGAAGACCGGCGGCGGCCTGTACAACGTCGAGTTCGACAAATTCCCCGACCAGAAGGACCCGGGAAAGTAGTTCATTTCCAGTCAAGTAGATCATTGCGTTCGGCGCGGCGGCGAGCAGCCGGCGCGTTGAACGCCGCGCGCATCTGCGCAGCGCCAGGCTTGCGGCAGGCTGACTTATCCCGAGACTACAAGCCGAGCGGCTGACGCTGAGTTCGTCGAGCGCGATCGACAATAGATTGAGGTCGAACTTGTTCAGTACACCTCCCGCATTCGATATTCGAATAATGGTTATTCGTATTGCTGTCTTGTCAGTCTCTCGCCAATCGCTTACGATTTTCGGAAGCGCACGACCGTCAAGTTGCGCTCGCTACATCGGGGAAAGCCAGAATCCCACAGGAGGAATTCGATGATCGCCATTCGCAGTGGAAAGACGCTGCTCGCAAGCGCCCTCGCGGCGTGCTCGCTGTTCGCGCTTTCGGGTACGGCGTCGGCGCAGCTCGCGAGTTGCGCGGACATTCTTACCAATCCGCCCTTGGCGGCCTTAGTCGCTAACGCGACGCTCGTCTCGCCGTCGTCGGTACAGGCGACCACCGGCGGCGTGGCCTATTGCAATGTGACCTTCGCGTACGAAGACCCGACGCTGGTCGGCACCGCGGCCGGCTACGCGCCGAATACCGCGACTCCGCCCGCGAGGAGCGTCGATTCGTATGAGCACATCCGCATGGGCTTCGGCTTCCCGCTCAACACCAATACCGGCACCCAAGCGTGGGGCGGCCGCACGGTGCAGACCGCAGGCGGCGGAGCCCAGGGCAGCGTCGCGAGCTATACGACCTACATCCAGCAGACCCCTGCGGCGATCGGTCTTTCCACCGATTCCGGCCACGGCACCGTGGACAGCGGCTCGGGCGACTCCTGGGGCGTCATACAGGGCGTTTCGCTCAACTTCGGCAAGATCAAGGACTGGGGCGGCGGCCGTTCCTATTGCACGGCCATCAAGCTGTCCAAGCAGATAGCCCGGACGTACTACGGCGCCTCAGTATATGACGCCATGCAGAAGTACACCTACTGGGAAGGCTTCTCCGGCGGCGGCCACATGGGGCACACTCAGCTGGTCTATTGCCCAGAGGAGTACGACGGGTACGACATCAGCTCCCCGGCGCGCGACTGGCAGCAGTTCCGCATTCAAGACTCGTGGGCGGCGATGGTCGTCAAGAAGGCCGCGCAGCTTGGCCAGGCCTTCACGGCGGCCCAATTGAACTCCGCGAGTAGCGCAGCGATCGCGTATTGCATGACGAGCCCAACAGCCGGCTTTGGCGGCACGGTCATCGACGGGCAGAACATCCTCCACGACCCGAGGGCCTGCGACTGGAAGGCGACCATGCTCGCCTGCGGCGCGCCGACCGCCCCCGCCGCTCCCAACTGCCTGGACCTCAGCACCAATCCGAGGCAAGCCGAACTCCTCCAGGCGATTTTCGACGGGCCGAAGAACACGCACGGCAAGCTGATCTACTTCCCGTACAGCTACGGTTTCCCCAATCTTGGCAACACGACCGGCAACACCGGCGGCTCGACGGCGCAGGTGATGCGCTACGACCATGCCGACAACAATATCATCGCGAACAGGCTGTACATGGACGCGGAATCGATCGCGCTCGGGCTAGCGCAAGGTGACCCCAACGCAGCCACCGGGATCCGGTACGAAGACGAGATGAACCTGGCCGCCGTCGCCACCAGCGACTATGTCGACGCGAGCGACTACAAGCTCGACGTCGCGAAGGCCAAGGGGGCGAAGATCATCCTGACGCATGGCACGCACGACCAGGCGATTCTTTTCCGCAAAGACATCGCCTTTTATCACCAGGTCGCCACGTACTTCGGCGGCGGTGTCCTGAACATCCCCGCCCTGCAAACCTGGTTCCGCCTCTTCCTGATGCCGGGTGCGCCACACATGCAAAACACATTCCTGCCAAACCTCTACGACTGGGTCGAGAAGGGAATCCCGCCGGAGAAGCTGGCCCGAACGGGCAACATAACCGGCCAGGCGCGCGCGGTGTGCCCGTACCCGCAGTACGCGCAGTACACCGGGCCGGTGGGCGGCAGCACGACCGATCCCAACAACTTCACCTGCGTCGGCAACCTCGAGGCAAACATCCGGGCGCAATGCTCGGTCGTGAAGACCATGTACAAGGGTGAGAACGGTACCGTCATGAACAACGCCCAGGTCGGCGTCCCTGCGACGCTCTGCTCTAAGCTGGGCCTGAATTAGGCCGGAAGACAAACGGCGCGGGGCTGGCTAGAGCCAGCCCCCGCTCGCATGGTTTAAAGTCGGGCCCAGTCGAAAGGCGAGCAAACCGCTAGCCTCGACGATTGGGCTCGATAGCGCTCCAGGCGCTACCGCGGCCGCCTCCAGGGCGGCCTTTTTGTCGATATGCCGCGACGTTGTTCGCTCGATTACGTGCCGCCAGCGATGTCCAAGCGGCTAACATGACGAACCGAGTGCCAGCAAGATCAGGGCAAGATCCGGGCACGGTTGCGTTGCCGGCCACCTGCCTCTCGTCGAGCCGACAGATGACTTCTAACTTCCGCTCATTCATTTTCCTGGTTGCCATCTACGTTGCCTTTTTTGCATCAGGCGCAGCCTGCCTGATGGCCGAGGTGACATGGAATCGGATGCTCATCGTGGTCGTGGGCAATTCAGTGACCGCAACTGCCATGATCCTCGTCGTGTTCATGGGAGGACTCGCTCTCGGCAGCCAGGTTGGCGGAAGGATCCTTGGTAAGCGCCTCGTATCTCTCCTACCCTATATCCTGCTGGAGACGGGCATCGGGATTTACGTCCTTCTCTCGCCATTCCTGTTTGACCTGTCGTCCCAGCTTGTTCACGTCGTTGGCGGAAAGTGTTGGCGCTAGAGGCATCTTGACGGTTGCACGGCTCGTCGTCACCCTGAGCGCCCTACTTCTGCCAGCGTTTTTCATGGGTGCGACATTTCCGGCGATGATTGCCGGATCGGCGCCCGATTCAGCGTCAAGGCGAACGGCACGGACGGGCTACTTGTACAGCGTTAACACGCTGGGCGCTGCATTGGTTGCTTGGTGGGAGGGTTCGAATTTCTGTTTGGGTTCGGCGTCCAGAAGACACTGATCTATGCCTTTGGTCTTTACGTTTTTGCGGCGCTGTGCGGACTCATCGCCAACACGATCGCGCGATCCAAGATCGCTGCGGCCGTCCCAGAATCCAGCCGTTCGCCAGAAAAGGGCTCAAGAAGGAAGGTGAGGCCGTTCTCTATTGCGCAACCTTCGGCATAGGATTCGTTGCGCTCGCGTATGAGGTTCTCCTGACAAGGCTCGGCATTCTGTACTTTGGTAACACCTTATCCATTTTTCCGCTTGTGCTGACGGGTTTTCTGTTGGGGACGGAACCAGTGCCGTGCTGGGGACCTGGCTTTACGGGAAGTTGCGTCGTAGCACCAACAGCAGCGACAGTTTGTTTGGTGTCATCGCCCTTGCCGCAGGGACTCTCGTCCTGTTGACGCCGTATCTCCTGCTGACCGATTGGGTGATCGGGGATGACCCGTTTGCCGGACTTGCCGATCTCAGTTCGAGAGATCCACTCCCTATCCTGGCGATCATCATCGCCCCTACGCTGCTGATCGGCGGCCTGTTGCCCGTTGCGATCAGGATGCTCGAACCGGCGGAGCGCGGCGAGGCAACGCAGGCGGCGGCGACGCTTTATGCGCTCAATAGCGCGGGAGGTCTCCTGGGGGGGCCCTGATAAACCACTATCTCGTCCCGATCATAGGTACCCAGGGTGCGTTCATATGCCTGGCTCATGATTTGTGCTGCGGTTGGGGTCGTGAGCCTGCTCTCTACGGCCAGAACTTTTCAGTCGTTGGTCCTTTGCAGATCCTGAGCATTGCTTCGCTGGCACTACTGCTTGTGCTGACACTGCCAAACATTGCAGACCTGCACGCCGGAAGATTGCGGAATCGACACACGCGCGTTCGACGGAGGTGAAGCTTGTTCGCGAGGGACGCGCAGCGACGGTCACCGTTCTCGACCAGAGGGACCCTGAGCGAGGCACTCATCGCGACATGTACCTCAACGGCGTCGAGGAAGCATCAACCCGCTATTGGCATACCCAGTTGTTTAAGCTCCTCAGATTCTTCCGGTACTCGTACATGAGCCCGACAAACCCAAGGAAGTCCTAGTGATTGCCTTCGGGGCTGGAATCACGGCGGGCTCTGTCGTGGCTTCCGATCAGGTCGCCTCGCTTGATACGGTCGATCTCAATCCTGACATCGAAGGTATCAACAACCTGTTTACAGATGTGAATGGAGATGTTTTTCACAATCCCAAATTTCATTTCCACAACGACGACGGCCGGAACTACCTGGTAACAAGCGGCAAACGCTACGACGTGATCATTTCCGATTCGACGCATCCGCGCGCTTACGACAGTTGGGTTCTCTACACGGAAGAATTCTATCGTGCCGTGCAGAGGCGTCTTCTCCCGGACGGCGTGTTTGCACAGTGGGTGCCGGTGGTCGGTACGATGCAGGGAGACTTGTTACGGATACATCTGAATACGTTCCGCGCGGGTCTTTCCCAATGCCACGCTATGGTACGTCTACGGCTCCGATCAAGCCCTTCTCTTGGCGACCCCTAAACCCTTCTTGCTCAATGTGAAACGCGTGCAGCAACGATTGGATAGACTGCCCAAGTGGTTCCGTGCGGACGAGTATCAAATGGACACAGTGGCTCGTATCGCTGGTTTTTTCTGGTTGGATCCACGGACGATGGCACGAGTGATTGCGAGGCGAGACGAGAGTCAATGCTGACGAACTCCACTACTTCGATAAACAATCTGCATTGAGGTCATCGGGGCCGGAGCGGCAACTACCAAAATTCGAGCCAGGGATTGGGCCCTATCTGGCAAGGCGGCCTCCGCCGGGGCGACGTGCCTTGGCTCACGGGCCGCGTTGCCTTTTATGGCAGCAAGAGCGACTTGGTTGGGGCGTACTGTTTCATGCCAAGAATGAACTGCGTTATATTGGATGTCTCGAGAATTCTCCGGAAAGCCGCCGGATCCCGATGTATTCTGTGCGGACGGTGAGCACAAGTAACGCTTACCTGCCGCTGCCTGATCAAGACGACGGTTGCGAACGCCGCAAAGGGAGTGTAAAGGTCGCTGATGTGACGCTGGGGCGCGAGTCCTGTGACCGCTGAAGAAAGGATTGGATGATCCGACTTCGCTATCTTCTCGCCACCGCGCTGGTGCTTGGCCTCGTCGCGTGTGTGCTCAATGGTGTTCCCGCATTGTCATGCGCGATTCTCGCGGTGGATTGCATCGAGGAAAGCGGCGCGAAGGGGCACGATAGGAACGCGGCTCGGTTTACGGCTGCGTCCGACGCGGTACACCAGATCGGGCACCACCCACCGATGACTGGGCTTTGTCGCGCACAGGCTCCTACGATGTCCGCGCGCGCTCATCTACGGTCCAGGCGGCACCCGGCTCGACTGCCGCGGCATCCGCCACTCGGAACGCGTTGAGCTTCACCGCGACGCTCGGGTTCGGTGGCGTGGTGACGTTGCGGTGGCACGTCGACAGGGAGGCCGGGTTCGAATATTATCGTCTGGATCGCAAGCTGCAAGCGGACCCCGAGGATGCGTTCGAGCGCTACATCACATTCCAGTTAGTCGACGGAAACGGGGACTACTCGTGGACGGACACTCCCGCGCGCGACACGTACACGTACCGATTGCGCGCACTCGCGTCGACTGATCAGAGCGACGCCGGCATGACGCTTGGCACAGCCGGCGTCGCGGTCGGTTATGTGGTAGGGCTTGCCCTCGGTAATTTTGCGTTAAGCGCCGCTTCCGGCTTGGTATCGATAAACTGGACCGCGGCGCACGAAGCCGGTGTCGTCACGTTCGTGCTGGATCGCAAGCTCCAGGGTGCCGCAAGCTATGATCTGAACGTCGAGGTTGGGTACCCTCAGGGCGAAGGAACCGCGTATTCGCTATTCGACGAACCGCACGGAACCGGCACGTTCGTCTATCGTTTGCGTGCGACGCTCACCAACGGCACCGACCGGATTCTCGCCGAGGAAGTAGTCACCTTTGAGCAGCCTGTGCCGCGATGCGCATCTGCGCGTACGCCGCGCGCGCTAATCCCTGCTCTGTCAGCCATGACGCGATGAGCCCGAAGTATTCAGGCGAGTTGGGGACCTGTGCATCCAGCCGCGCTGGATCGATCTGAGTCAGGAGCGGCACCGATAGCATCATGTGGTGGTCGGCGCCGGCGACCACTCCCATGGTGACATTGGGGTGATGGGTCGCGCTGGCCCGCAGAGCTTGGGTCGATACAGCTACCGGCACCCACGGATCGACGGATCCGAAGACGATCAGAGTGGGCGCCTTTATGGAGTCCAGGATCTTCAGCGGGTCGAAGTGCATTTCCTTGGCTCTGCCAGATTTATCGGGATCGGGGAAGGTCTTGCGCATATAGATAAGATCGAACCAGGGCTCACCGATGGCCTCGTCCAGTTTTTTCTGCGCCGTTGCGCGATCGAGCTGCCCGCGCTCGAAATCGTCGACGGCCTTGCGCGTTGCGATTGCGGCGTCAATGACAGCCTGCGAATAGCCGCTGATCCGGAGAATGTTGGCCACTGCGAAGTTCATCTGTAAGTCCGGGCTGGTCATTGGTGCAGAGATCGAAATGGCGAACGCGGTCTCAGGGCTGCGCGCGGCAGCCAGCAAAGAAACCCAACCGCCCTGGCTCAGCCCCCAGAAACCGATCCGCCTTGGATCGATCCTGGGATCCACCGCCAGCATGCGTTGCGCGGCGATACCGTCCTTGGCAAGCAGTTCGAAATCACCATTCGCGGGGCTCCCACCGGATTTGCCACTTCCACGGCGATCAAACACGAACACGGCTATGCCAAGCGGAGGCATCATCTGCACCAGGTGTTGATAGAGCGCAGCATCTTGGGAAGGCACAGACGCGTCGTGAAAGACAACCATGGCGGGAACTTTGTGCGCCGCATCCGGCGCGTACAGTGTGCCGCCAAGCTCGACGGAGCCGTTGCTAAACCGCTTTTCGACACTCACGACCGATACCGTCGTCGGCGCGCTCCATTGCGTTGAAATTGGCGGCGGTTGCGTCTGCCCCACGGCGTCAGTCGCAACTGCAGCAAGGAGCGATGCGGTTACGGCACCCAATGCCTTGGCCCCCAAACCTTGCTTAGACGGCACTGTCACCTCGCACTGTTAAGAAACGACTGAGAAGCTTGACGCGGCGAGGCGAGTGACGAGCTCCCGCCTCCTTACGCGGAACCGACGCCCTGGACACTCCGTCGCCACCTTACGAGGACATCAGCTGCAACGTTCTCCGCACAGCTCGGAAGATGTGATAGTCAAGTCTAACCAGGGATGAGTACACTTGCATGAAATGACGCATGTTTCGAACTTCTATTGAAAATTACGACACCGAGTGACACAGCATGTATGAATGTTGCCGTCATCCCGGCGCAGGCGGGGATCCAGAGTATTTCCGTCGTCCCGGCGCAGGCGGGGATCCAGAGTATCGCCGTCATCCCGGCGAAGGCCGGGATCCAATTTCATAGACAGAGATTGGGCCCCGGCCTCCGCCGGGGCGACGTGGCCTCTGCCGGGGCGACGTGGCCTCTGCCGGGGCGACGTGGCCTCGCCGCGGCGACGTGGCCTCCGCCGCGGCGACGTGGCTTGTGGCTGGTTGTGTCACGTAGTTAGGTAAGGCTCAATAAAATATGCACGTGCGCGTGACAGCAAAGCAATGGATTGCGGCAGCCTGCATCGCGGCAAGCGCCGCTGCAGTAATCGCGCAAAAGTCGGGTACGGACGACGCCGAGATCCAGGTTTACCTGTTGCGTGGTTGGTTTGGCGTCTTCTCGACCGGTTTGGACAGCATGGCCGACGAGCTCCGGAGCAAGGGCATCAAAGCCGAGGCGATGGGACATCTGACTTGGCGATCGACGGTTTCGAAGATTGTGGCCGAGCGGGCGGCCGGTAGTCAGACGCGCCTCGTCCTGGTTGGCCACTCGCAGGGGGCAAACAATGTGATCGACATGGCTCGCGAGCTGGAGCCGCAGAATATTCAGGTGGATCTGCTGATCACGCTGGCGCCCTTCATGCAAGATCCAATCCCGTCCAACGTTGTTCGGGCACTCAACTACTACCAGGCCGGTGGCTGGGGCGCGCCGCTCACCGCCGACGCTGGCTTCAAAGGGGAGCTCTCCAACATCGATCTGGGCAGCGACCTGGGCATTTTCCACATCAATATCGACAAGAACTCCAAGGTTCAAGCAGAAGTTGTGGGCGCGATCGTCGCGATCGTGCGGTAGGGCACCCATGGATCCTGGATAGCGAGCGCCCGCGCCTGGCCGACCTCGCAGATTCGCCATGTCGCTCGTCTGTTTCCTTCCTCCGGCGCTTGCGCTTGCAATTTGTTTTGCACCGGTCTGGTTGCTGCGACGCCCGCAGCATCGCCGGGCGCAAGACTATTTTGTCTCATCGCGACACACCCGCCCGCAGGTGGTCCGCAATTCTTCGATTGCCTATGCGCTCCGCCTGGCCGTAGTCGGCCCGCTCTTCGCTTGGGGCGCAAGCGGGGATTTATGGCCCGCCATCCTCGGGTCGGTCTGCCTGGGCTTCGGCGTCTATCTGATCTACGTGCTACGCCAGCCGCTGCGCGACTTTCTGGACGATGCGCTTAGCCGCGACCAGTCCATCACCGTCCACGCGTTCGTGGCGCGGCGGCATGGCAACGATCCGCGAGTCCGGCTGCTGGCGGCGAGCCTGACGGTTTTGGCCCTGCTCGGTCTTCTCATCGCCGAGGCGCTTGTGGTCGCAGCGGTTCTCAAGTTGGTGTTGCCTGCGAGCAGAGGGGTGGTCGGTTTGATCGTGATCGGCCTTGGGCTGTTGGCGGCCGTGCACGCCATTCCCTCCGGCCATTCCGGAGTCATGCATTCGGCTCAACTGCAACTTGGAATGGTGTATCTGGGGCTCTTCGGCTCGGCGGTGGTCGTCCTGTATTTGCAGGTCTCCGGGCTCACGCAGAGGCCTCCCTATGGCACGTTCGCGATCGTCGCGGGCGCCGCAATCGCCGCGATCATGCTTTGTTATCGACATTCGAAATACGTCGACACCGACCCGATCCGCAGCGATAGGCGCGGCGCCGATGCCGGCCTCGCGCGGCGCAGCGCGGGCCTGCTCAGCAGGTTTGGGAAGATTCTGAATATCATCCTGTCGGTTCTGCTCGTTCTGATCATCGTCGTCCCGCTCATCGGAGCACGCGTGGAGAGCCTGTCCGCCATCGTGCGCGACAGCATGGCCACGCTGCATTCCGGGACACGCGTTCCCATCGTGGGCCTGATCGCACTGTGCTTGCTGCCGCTGTTCCATCCCCTCGTCGACGTCACAAACTGGCAACGACTTGCGGCAACGCGAAAGGACAGGGACCCAGCCGACGCCGCATCGAGTCGGTGGTCGCTCGAGTTGCGCGGGATATTCGGAACATATGCCGTGGAGAGCGCGCTCGTGTGCCTGTTCGTGTGCATGCTCGGTGCCGTGGCCATCGGCGCGAATCGGATGCCGGACGGCAGCGACGTCCTGCAGGTGTTCATCAGAGAGACGATCTCGGAGGTTGGCGTCGTTGCATTGCCGTTGTTACTGATCTTCGTGTTCGCGGCTGCAATGTCGACGATGAGCGCACTGTTCTCGGCAAGCCTGTGCACGATCCGCGACGACATGCTGGAGACGCTTTCACCGGGGCTTGGGCCTGGGCCCGAGCAGGCTTGGAACGAAGCAAAGGCTACGCGACGCACGCTTGCCGCAGGTGGATTGCTGGCACTCGTGTTCGCCGCAGGATTCTTGGCCCTGGATTTCTCCGTTCGGATCGGCGACGCGAACGGCGCATTCTTCGCCCTGGTATTCGCGTCGTGCTGCGCGCAGCTGTCACTTGCGCCGCTTGTCATCGGACCGATCGTCGCCCGATCGCATGTCCGCCATGGTGCCGTGAGCCCCGGATGGGCGCTGGCCATTCTTGGCTTGGGCACCGCCGGCGGCGTCGCGGCGGTGGCCGTCTCCGTCGCGACTGGAAGTGAGTCGTGGCTATGGGCCGCGGTTCCGGCCAGCCTTGGATCTGGGCTGGTGCTTTTCGGTATCGCGCATATGCGTCACCGTTTGAAGATCGCGTGAGCGTGGGCAGATGAAGGGGAGCGCACATGGTTGGCACCGAGTGCGCGTCGGTCCGCCGCGAATCTCAGCCAAACCTGCAATTCAAGTCCGGCGCTTGACGCGTCACGGCACTTTCGCGCGCCGAGCGCCGCTCCCGGGCGATCCAGCACGCGACCTGTGTGCCGCGCCTGCGCGCGCTGCGAGCGTCGTTCCCAGGCTCCTCTCGACCATCAAATAAGAGTCCGTCGGCACGCCGCTACGCGCAGTGGCATAGCCATTGCTGTTGCATCTGCGGCGCGTTCTGTTACGCACAATCCAGAAGATACCGTCGATGGGTTTCCACGGTGACGACGTCGCGATCGCCGTTGCTTGTCGGCGTCTCTGCTTACCGTTTGTAAGCGACAATCGCGCACTGCTGGGTATTTCGAGTTGCCGCGGCGAAAGTGCCGGACGTATTGCGTCACATCCCGTCGAAGGTCGGCAAAGGCCGCTGTACCTCGCCGTTGGTTGGCCTCCGCGCCGGTGGACTAGTCGAATACGCAAATCCGGATGATCTGACCGTTCATCCGGGTTCCTATAACTGTTGTGGACACCGGCATACGTCTTGCAAGACTTCGGACGTCGAAATGCCATCTTTGTTGAAGTTGAATCGATAGATCAAGTGATGTCGGATTACCAAAATGTGGCATACAAAATGCGACTAGCGACGCAAATGGGGAAGCAACGATGAGACGCATCGCAAATGGTATTCAAGCAACGTCAAAGCGGGCGCCGCGGGCGGTTCGCGGCTTCACGTTGATCGAACTGATGACGACGCTGACCGTGCTGGTGATACTGACCAGCCTCGCCGCCGCCTCGATGACCGCGACGGTCAACAACAACCGCATCTACGCGACGCAAACCGAGTTCGTCGCCTCGCTCGCGCTGGCGCGCAGCGAAGCGGCGCGCCGCGGTGTGACGGTGCTGTTGACCGCTACATCTCCGACCAGTACCAACGCTTTCGCCGGTGGCTGGAAGGTATGCATCGATGCGGACGGTGACGGCGCATGCGACACCGACGCGACGGCGACGCTTCGTTCGCACGAATCCATTCCGTCGACGATCCTGGTCGGCGACGGCACGACGACCACGATCGGCTTCACTTCGATGGGCTTCCTCAGCCAGGCCGGCGCGGTCGATGTCAAGGTGTGCGCCAGCGACGGTTCGGTCGCGGGCTACGACATTTCGGTGCAGCCCAACGGATTGGCCGACGTCGCCGATGTCGCGGCGCACGTCGCGCCTTGCAGCTGATCATGAGCAAGCGCAGGCAATCCGGGTCCGGCCTGATCGAATCGCTGATATCGATCCTGGTCGTGTCGATCGGCTTCCTCGGATTCGCCGGACTGCAGCTCAACGGCCTCGCCGCGGCAAACGATTCACTGTTCCGCAGCAAGGCAGTCTACTTGTCCTATCAGATGGCCGATCGCGTGCGCGCCAATCTGCCCGGCGCGAGCGCTGGCGCCTACAACAACTTTACGAGCCAGACGCCGCCTTCACCGGGCTGCACGATAACGGTCAATTGCACGCCCGCGCAAATGGCGGTGAACGACTTCAACGAATGGCTGACCGAGGTGCAATCGCCGTCGGTCTTGCCCAACGGTGGCGCCGTCATCTGTGTCGACAGCACGCCCGACGACGGCACGCCGGCGAGCCCTGCCTGCGATGGCGTGGGCGGCGTCCTCGCCATCAAGATCTGGTGGGACGAGAAGGGCACGCAACATAGCTTCGTCAGTTCGTTCCGGCCATGAACACCGCCCGATCAATGCGAACGAAGGGGATGGGGCTCGTCGAGCTGATGGTGTGGGTCGCCATCAGCCTGCTTGTCACGACGGTGATCGGTACGATTTACGTCAACAGCAAGCAGCTCACCCGCGTCAACGATACGATCTCGCGCCTGCAGGAGAACGGACGCTTCGTCATTCACCTGCTCGATCGCGACTTGCGCATGGCGGGGTTTCGCGGCTGTAACAGCCTGGCGGTCACGCCGGTCATCCTGCTCAATTCCACTGCCTACGCGTACCAGTTCGGCGCCGGGCTGCAAGGCTATTACGGCAGCGGGGGCAGCTGGTCGCCCAACCTCGACGCCAGCATCAGCGCGCTCACGCCGGCGCCGATGGCCGACACCGACGTGATCACGATTCGCCACATCGAAGGGCCGGGCGTTCCGCTGATCGCTGCCATGACAAACCAGACCTCCGACATTGCTGTCGCCCCGGGAAGCAACCTTGCCACCGGGGACATTCTGCTCATCGCCGACTGTGGCACGGCGACGATTTTCAACGCCACGGCGTACGACGGCGGCAGCGGTGCGATCAGCCATGCCTCCGGCGGCGGCGCGGTTCCGGGCAACTCGACGGACGATCTCGGGCATGTTTTCGGCACTGACGCATCGGTGTACCGGCTCGTCACGCGCACTTACTTCATAGCGCCGAGCGTCAAGAAAAGCGGCACCAACACGCTCTGGGCATACAGCGTGCCGGCATACGACGGACAGCCGCAGCCCGAAGAAATGGTCGAGGGCGTCGACCAGTTTGCGCTGGTTTACGGCGAGGATCTGGACGGCGATCGCGCCGCCAACCGCTACGTCAACGCCGGCGCAGTTGGCACTTGGAGCAACATCGTCAGCGTCAAGTCGCAGGTACTGCTGGCGACAGTCCGCGACAACATGGCTACCTCGTCGCAGCCGTACACGTTCAATGGCGTGACGACGACGCCCACCGACAAGAAAATCCGCACGGCCTTGTCCTCGGTGATCACCGTCCGCAACCGGGTTCCCTGATCGTGACGCCGTTCAATCGCCCCGTCGCTGCAGGCGCGCCAACGCGGAATGTCGCTGTTCCCCGCGTTGATGTTCCTGCTCGTGCTTTCGGTCATCGGCGTGTCGGCCATGAACAGCACGTTGATGCAGGAAAAAATGGTGTCGAACACCAAGGACCTCAATCTCGCGTTCCAGGCTGCCGAGGCCGGCCTGCGCGATGCGGAATTCGACGTCGGCAAGAACATCGATGCCACGACTGTGTTCACTTCGACCTGCGTCAACGGACTATGCACGCCTCCGTCGACATGGTCGTCGCCGGTGTCGACGGACATCTCCAAGCTGATCGACTGGACCGACACCAGCAAGACACGGCGCTACGGCACCTATACGGCTGCGCCGACGTTGCCGACGGTTGCAGCGCAGCCGCAGTACGTCGTCGAAAGGCTCTCCGCACCGCCGGGACTACCCCCGAGTCCGGGCGGCAGCGTGGGACTGGGCTGCGGGTTGGGCTGCGTGCATTCGGGCGGAAACGCGTACCGCCTCACCGTTCTCGGGACCGGAGCACGGGCTGAAACGCGCGTCGTGCTGCAATCAACCTACATTGTGACGACTCCATGAGCACACTAAAACGGATCCTGGCAGTCGTGGCCGCAATGCTCGTCTCTCAGAGCACATCAGCTGCGCTTCTGTCGATCGCCCAATATCCACTTTTCCTGACGCACCGGACACTGCCGAACGTGCTCGTCATCTACGACAACTCCGAATCGATGGACGGCACGATGGCTGGCAAGCTCATCGCCGGCGACGATCCCACGACGCGAGGCAACATCGCACGCAGCGTGATTCGCAGCACCATTACCAGCTTTTCAGGGCAATTCAACTGGGGTCTGGAATCTTTCGCCACCTATGGCTACGGACTCTACTCGACGTATCCGTACTGGCTCGGCAACGATCAGACGATGGTGTTCACCGACGACTGCGTCCCGGGAGATGCGAACGGCGGCGTCTCCGCATCCAACGGCGGCCTGCGCTGCATCCAGAATCCGCAATGGAATGGTGTCAGCGTCGGTGACCGGTTCGTGACCTATGACCGCGCGAGCGACGACCCCGACATCAACGACGTGCTGTACATCGGCTACTTTGGATCCGGGGCGTGGGCGTCGACCGCGGGCGGTGGCGCGTACAACTTTTTCTTTACGCACAATCCCGGCACCGATTGGGACGCGAACATGGCGAACTACTGGGCGACCCTCAGCTTCACGCCCACCGATGCCGGATACATACCGTACAACCCGCCGATCTCCCGCCAGCTCTACGCGTACCGCGCCTGGGGTTTCTATGGTGGCGTCAACGGCCAGGGTTTGATCAACGAGCCCATCCTGCCGCCGAGCTCGTCAGGGCACCTGGCCAACATCCAGGCGCTGCTCGCGCCGGAAACGCCCTACGGCTCGGAGATCAAGAATGCCGCGGTGTTCACGCCGCTCGCGGGCAGCATGCTCACCGCCTATCAATATTTCACCGGCGGCTCGACCCCGATCGCGCTGTCATGCCAGAAGAGCTTCATCATGCTCGCGACCGACGGCAATCCGACGTCGGACTGGTGGGGCAACATGTATCCGCTCAGCCAACAGCAGAACAACTACAACGCCGTGTCGAATACCTGGTCGTTCTCGCCGGCGGCCAACGACGTGTTCGGCCAGATCACAGCGCTTCGCACGGTAAGCGTCGGCGGCTTTACACACGACATTCAGACCTACGTCGTGGGCATGGGTGACACCGTGGCCAACCCGAGCTCGGTGGCCGCGATGAACAAATTCGCGGAATTGGGCGGGACCAACACGGCGTACCTCGCGCAGGACAGCACGTCGCTGGCCAGCGCATTTCAGGCCATCGCCGTGGACATCGAGTCGAAGACCGCGGCCGCGTCGGCCGTCTCGTTGAACACCGGATCGTGGGGTACGGGCACGAACCTTTATCAGGCGCGGTTCAACAGCGGCGACTGGTCGGGGCAGTTGATCGCCTACCTGATCAATTCCGACGGGTCGATCGGAGCGCAGCAGTGGGACGCAGGACAGATCATCAATGGCCAGAACTGGGACACGGGACGGGCCGTGCTCACGTACAAGCCTTCCGGTGCGCTCGGGTCGCGCGGCATCTCGTTCCGTTGGCCTGCGAGTTACCCGGGTACACCCGCTGCCACCGAAATGGATCCCACGCAGGCGGCCCTGCTCAACACGCCGGCCTCGATCACGGGAGGCGGGATGAGCAACGTCGCGCTCGCGAGCAACGGCGGCGTTGCCAGCGCGTCGAGTTACTACAACTCCGGCTACGCGCCCGGGGGCGCAAACAACGGCGACGAGTCGGGTGCAAACTGGGGCAGCGGCGGCGGCGGCTGGAACAGTGCGTATTACGGAAATTTCCCGGAGTGGCTGCAAATCAATTTCAACGGAAACAAGAGCATCACGCAGGCGATCGTGTATTCGGTGCAGGACCAGTACTGGGCGCCGTCGCAGCCGACCGACACGATGACGTTCAACAATTACGGTCTGGTCAACTTCGCCGTGCAGGCCTGGGACGGAAGCGCCTGGACGACACTCGCAACCGTTGTCGGCAACAATCTGGTCAAGCGCACGGTGAATTTTGCGGCTTTCACCACCGACAGGATTCGCATCTACGTTACCGGGGCCGCGGACGGATATTCGCGCATGACGGAGCTCGAGGTCTTCGGTACCGCGGTCGCGTCGGGTCCCGACGGCTATGGGCCGCAGCGTGTGCAATGGCTGCGTGGGAATTCGGCCAACGAGGTGGGCACCTGCGGCGGCTGCACTCCCTCGTTCCGCAGCCGGCCCACCAGCAAGCTGTCGGACATCATTCACTCCGCGCCGACGTACGTCGCGGCGCCGGGTTTCGGCTATCCCGACAGCATGGAAGGCAGTCCCTATAGTGCCTTCGCGACCGCCAACGTCAGCCGTGCCGCCACGATCTATGTCGGCGCCAACGACGGCATGCTGCATGGCTTTTCGGCCACAACGGGCCGCGAGGTGCTCGCCTATGTTCCCACGTCCGTGTACAAGAATCTGAGCGCACTCACCACGGCAAGCCTGTCGGCAACGGCCGGCGAGCCGACTGCGCATCACTATCAGGTAGACGGATCGCCGACCGTGGCTGACGTGTACTACGGCGGCGCGTGGCATACGCTGCTCGCCGGCAGCCTGGGCGCGGGTGGGCAAGGCATCTACGCACTCGATGTGACCGATCCCAGCAACTTCAGCGAGGCGAACGCGAGTTCGATCGTGCGCTGGGAATTCTCCGATGCGGACGACGCCGATATGGGCTACACCTTCGCACAGCCTCTACTGGTGAAGACCAACAACGGGCGCTGGTCGGTGATCGTCGGCAACGGATACAACAACAGCGAGGACGACGGCCAGGTCAGCAGCAGCGGGCACGCGGTGCTGTTCGTGCTCGACGCCGAGACTGGCGCAGTGCGCGCGAAAATCGACACCAACATCGGCAGCGCCGGGACACCCAACGGGTTGTCGAGTCCGATCGCGGTCGACACCACCGGCGACGGCATTGCCGACGTCGTCTACGCGGGCGATCTCTACGGCAACCTCTGGAAATTCGATCTTTCATCGTCGAGCGCCGGCGCGTGGAACGTCGCCTTTGGCGGGACGCCGCTGTTCTCGACGTCAGGCCAACCGATCACCGTGCGCCCGGACGTCACGCGGTTTACGCAGGGCGGCTACCTCGTCGCTTTCGGCACCGGTCGCTATGTCGACACGAGCGATGGCTCGACGACGGATACGCAGTCCTTCTATGGAATTCGCGACAGTGGGACGACGGTGTCCGGCCTGTCGAGCCTGGTTCGGCAATCGATCGTCAGCAGCAGCGCGATAGGTGCCGACGGCAACACGTACCGGCTGTCCACACACGCGGTCGGTCCGGCGACGATCGACACGCCGCTTGCCGGCGACAACGCCATCGCGTTGACAGACTATGTCGCGAGCAAGAAGGGCTGGTACATCAACCTTCCCTCCACCGGCGAGCGTGTGGTGAGCGACGCCAACATTCGCGCCGGCCGCGTGGTGTTCAACACGCTCATTCCCAACACCGACCCCTGCGGCTTCGGCGGCTCGGGATGGGTGATGGAATTCGACGTTATGACCGGCAATCGCAACGACACCCCAACCTTCGACACCAACGACGACAAGGGGATATCGGCGGCCGACCTGGACCTGAGCGGCACCATCGACAACGCGAGCGGGCGCTCGATCTCGAGCATTCCGGCACAGGCGGGATTCCTGCGCATGCCCGGACAGGGGCGCCCGAGCTTCGAGAACAAGTACGTCAACACGTCGGCGGGTTCGGTCTCGGTCATCGGCGAGACCGCGGGACTCGGGTCACAGGGCCGCGCGTCGTGGCGGCAAATACAGTGAGGGACACGCCATGAATCGCAGCCTGCTTGCTCTTTCGCTGTGCGTGTTCACCGCACATTCCGTGGCGATGACGGCGACGGTTGCGCCTTCGTCGCAGCAGGGCCCGTCGTCTGCACCAGGCGTCACGGTGGGCAGCGGCAACGCCGCCAGCGCGGCGAACGCGAACGTGCCGGCTCAGGCCGCGCAATCCGGCGGTGCCGCGCCGGGCAAGGCGGCGGCGCCGAGCGCAGCCTCTGTGACGAAACCCGCGGGGATTTTATCTGCACCCGACGTGCCGGCGAAAGCTGCTGCCGCGCCCACGGGTAAGTCCGCCGGCGTACGCGACAAGGCGATTATCCTGCCTGCGACAAAAGTGGCGCCCGCGCCGACTCCAACCAGCAGGGCATGGGCCGGCGCGGCTGGAGGCGGTGCCACCATGCGACGCGGGACGCTGCAGACCTTCAACTCGAGCGCAGGCACGCTCCAGGTGTACGGACAAAAGCTCAATTTCAATCCGCAGCGCGTGAAGGTGTTCGACCGTAGCGGACGGCCGGCCAGCATTTACGCAGTGAAAAGCGGTGCCAAGGTGCGCTTTACGATGGACTCCACCGATCCGGCGCAGCGCCGCGTCGCCGTCATCTACGTCGACTGACACCATGAATCGATCCACACGTGCAGGCGGCTTCACGATGATCGAGGTAATGATCGTCTGTGCCATCGTGGCGATCCTGGCGGCGATCGCCCTGCCAAGCTACCTCAGCAGTGTCCAGAAAGCGCGGCGCTCGGACGCAAAGTCGGCGCTGGTGGGCGCGGCCGGACAGCTGGAGCGTTATTTCACCGAGCGCAATACCTACGCCAGCGCCACGCTCGGCAGTACCGGGGTGTATCCGAGCACGAGCCTCAACGGCTACTACACGCTCACTTTCGGCAGCAAGACGGCGACGACCTACACGCTCAACGCCGCCCCGGCAGGACAGCAAGTCGGCGATCCTTGCGGTACGTTCACGTACACTGATCAGGGCGTCAAGGGTGTGTCAGGCGGCTCGAAACCCGTCGACGATTGCTGGTAAGCGGCCACGTGGCGCGCCGGCGCCACTGACCCCTGTAGTACCGACTGGCGCATTCGCCGCGCCGACCTCGACATGGCCGCGCCCGGCGCGGTACCCTCGCGCTTCATGCGCCGACCGACCTCCGGGGACTTCGAAGCCCGTCCCATGCCGTACCCGGGCCGATGAACGCCGATCCATCCGCGTACCGCGTTGCCGACGCTGTGCTGCGACCGCTGATCGCGTCGCTGTTTCACGCGACCGGTTCGGGTGACGACGAAGCGCAGACCGTTGGCGGCCACCTGGTCGATGCCAATCTCGTCGGACACGATTCGCACGGCGTGATTCGCGTGTCGAAGTACGTCGACTGGCACGTGCGCGGGATGGTCATCGCCAACCAGCACGCCGTCGTCGTGAGCGAGACCCCATGCCATGCACTGGTCGATGGTCAGTTCGGCTATGGGCAGGTGATCGGATGCGAGGCGATGGACCTGGCGATCGCGAAGGCGCGCGGCGCCGGCGTATGCGCCGTGGCGATTCGCAACGCGGGCCATCTCGGGCGCATCGGGGCCTGGGCCGAGCAAGTTGCCGGAGCGGGACTGGCCTCGGTGCATTTCGTCAACACGTCGGGCTTTGGCAACCTCGTCGCACCGCACGGAGGTAGCGACCGCCGGCTGTCGGCGAATCCGATCGCGGCGGGCGTCCCCGGACCGGACGGCTCGCCGCTGGTGCTCGACATGTCGACCTCCGCGATTGCCGAAGGCAAGATCCAGGTCGCCTTGAATCGCGGACAGGTTCTTCCGGAGAACGCCACGATCGACGCCGCTGGCCGGCCAAACCGCGACCCCGCAGCGTTTTACGGACCGCCGGCGGGCGCGCTGCTCCCTTTCGGCGGGCACAAGGGCTACGGATTGTCGTTCTTCTGCGAAATTCTCGCAGGCGCGCTCACCGGAGGCGGCAGCACGCATCCGCAAAACGCGACGGCCGGGCGGCTGGTCAACAACATGCTGTCGATCGTATTCGACCCGACAGCGTTCTGCGGTGCGGACGCGTTCGCTGCCGATGTGGCGCGTTTTGCCGCCTGGGTCAAGGCGTCGCCACCGGCCGCGCCCGGCGGCGAAGTGCTGCTGCCGGGCGAGATCGAGCGGCGGACGCGGGCTACGCTGCTGCGAGACGGGATTCTCCTCGACACCGCGACGCGGCGCCAGATCGCCGCAAAAGCGCAAACGCTGCGTGTCGCGCTGCCCGCCGGATTCGCGCCGTGAGCGAAGCATCGACACCGATGCGTTCGAACCCGGTGCGCGAACGACTGCTCGCTGGCGGGAATGCGTTCGGCGTCATGGCTTTCGATTTCTTCACGCCGGGCCTCGCGCCCGTACTCGCGGAAGCCGGCGCCGAGTTCGTGCTGCTGGACATGGAGCACAGCGGCGCATCGATCGACACGATCAAGGCGCAGATCGCGTTCGCCCACGGTGCCGGCATCGTGCCGATGGTGCGTGTGCCGTCGTGCGTGTACCACCTGATCGCGCCGGTGCTGGATGCCGGCGCGCTCGGTATCATGGCGCCAATGATCGAGACGCGGCAGCAGGCCGAAGAGCTCGCCGCCGCGTGCCGTTACCGGCCCGCGGGGCGGCGTGGACTGGCGTTCGGTGTCGCGCACGACCGCTATGCGGGCGGTGCCGCCGCGGCGAAAATGCGCGCCGCGAACGACGCCATCCTGAGCATTGCGCTGATCGAATCGGCGCGCGGCGTCGCGAATGCGGGGGAAATCCTGACCACGCCGGGTATCGATCTCGGCTGGCTGGGACACTATGATCTGTCCGACAGTCTCGGCTGTCCGGAGGTCTTCGACGATCCGCGCTATCGCGACGCCGAGGAGCGGCTGCTTGCGGCCGCGCGCGCGGCCCGCAAGCCGCTGGGCTGGCTCGTCGCGAACGGCAATGCGGCACGCGCGGCGCTCGTCCGCGGCTTCAGTGCATTTGCATCGGGCACGAGGTGGCTGTGCTTCGAGTGGCGCTGTCACAGGGAGTTCACGGCCGCACGCGAAGCAGTGCCATAGATCGCGTGGACCGGCGACGAGGCAATGTTCGGCAGTCGACATCGATAACGAGCGAATACGCGAGGAGGAATCACGATGAACCGTAGAGATCTATTGATCGGTGCTGCAACCGGAGCAGCGGGAGCAGCTGGGATCGGCACGCTGGCCGCGGTTGCACAGTCGGCGCAGGCACAGACGCCGGCGACGCCGCCGCTCACCGCCGGCGGCACACTCGACCGGATCATCAAGGAAAAGAAGATCCGCGTCACGGCCGAGGTCACCTCGCCGCCCTTCGGTATCCTCGACAAGAACAACCAGCCGGACGGCTCGGAGATCGCGACTGCGCGCCAGCTCGCCAAGGATCTGGGCGTCGAACTGGAACTCGTGCAGGTGACCAGCCCGCAGCGCATCCCGGCGCTGCTGGCAGGTCGCGCCGACGTGGCGATCTCGTCGCTGTCGATCACTTTCGATCGCGCCAAGACAGTGATGTTTGCCACGCCCCACGGTGCCTTGTCCATCGTGATCGCGGGCCCGAAGAAGACGCAGATCCACACGGCGCGCCGACATGGCGGGCAAGAAAATCGGGCTCACGCGCGCGACGCTGGAAGAGGCGACCGTCCCCGGCATCGCCCCGCAGGGCACCAGCATCGTCTACTTCGACGACATCGCGGCGACGATGCAGGCGATGGTTTCCGGTCAGGTCGACGCCGCGGGCATGTCGGCATTCGCCGCCAAGTCGGTGGCCGACCGCAATCCCAAGGCGGAGCTGGAAAACAAGTTTACGGTGCGCACCGCGTTCTACGCGCCGGCCGTGCGCCCGGGCGACTTCGACTTACTGCAATTCATGAACACGTGGGTATTTCTCAACAAGCAGAACGGCGTGCTCGCGGCGATCTACAAGAAATACACCGAGGTGCCGCTGGTGGACTTGCCCGTGTTGTGACGAGGTGCGTCGTGGCTGTCGGCGCGGCCGGCTGAGGTCGCTCGCGCGACCACTGCGCGCTCGCGCACAACGCAGGAGGTGGCGCTGAAGTACGTCTTCCAGTTCGGCATCGTCTGGGACCACGTGCCGCGCTTGATCGACGGTGCGTGGATGACGCTGCGCCTGTCGGTGGGCGCCTTCGCGCTCGGCCTCGCGATTGCCGCGCTGCTTGCCTTCGTGCGCACCGCCGGGCCGAAGCCGCTGCGCACGGTCGTCGCGGCCTACGTCGAGTTGATACGCAACACGCCTTTCCTGGTCCAGTTGTTCATCATCTATTTCTCGCTGCCAGCCATCGGCCTGCGTTTGGACGCCGTCACGGCGGCGCTAGTCGGCATGAGCCTCAACTTCTCCGGCTATGCGACCGAGATCCTGCGTTCGGGCATCGAAGCAGTGCCGAAGAGTCAGATCGAGGCCGGACATTCGCTCGGATTCACGCACTTGCAGATCTATCCGCCACATCGTCTTCTTTCCGGCGCTGCGCACCGTCTACCCAGCGCTCGCCAGCCAGTTCGTGCTGCTCATGCTCGGCTCGTCGATCGTCTCCGCGATCTCGGTCGAGGAGCTGACCGGCATCATCAACACGCTGCAGTCGACGACATTTCGCGCCTTCGAGTTCTATTTCGTGGCGACCGCCGATCTATCTCGCGATGGCCTTCGTCACGCGCTGGCTGTTGCACGCGATCTACGTGATGGTCTTCGTGCGCGGACGTCCGCTCGAGCCGGCGAGGATGCGGTGAGCCGCGATTTCGGGTGGGCCGAGTTTGCGTTCCTGCTGGGCGCGATGCGCTGGACGGTCGTGCTGTCGCTGATCGCTTTCGTCGGCGGCGGCTCGGCGGCCTCATCATCGCGCTCGCCCGGACCTCGACCCATGCGCTGCTGCGCGGTCTCGCCGCGGGCTACATCGGCGTGATGCAGGGCACGCCGGTACTGATGCAACTGTTCCTCGCCTATTACGGGCTTGCCGTGCTGACCGGTGTGCGCATCGATCCGTGGCCCGCGGTGACGCTCGCGTTCACGCTGTATGCGGCGGCGTTCCTGGGCGAGATCTGGCGTGGCTCGATCGAGGCGATCCCGCGCACGCAGTGGGAGGCAGCGGCCGCTCTGCCGCTGGCGCCGGCGGCGCAGCTTCGCCATGTCATCCTGCCGCAGGCCTTTCGCATCGCCATTCCCGCCGACCGTCGGTTTTCTTGTTCAGCTGATCAAAGGCACGTCGGTCGCCTCGATCATCGGCTTCGTCGAACTGACGCGCGCGGGACAGTTGATGGTCAACGTCACGTTCCAGCCGATGATTGTCTATCCGCTGGTCGCGATGCTCTATTTTGTCCTGTGCTGGCCGATTTCGCTGCTGGCGCTGCGGCTCGAAAGGAGGATCGATGCCGCTCTTGGCATTAAACGGCATACGTAAGCGCTTCGGCTCGCACGTGGTCCTGGACGACGTGTCGCTGGAGGTGGAGCCGGGCGAGGTCGTCGCGGTCATCGGCCGTTCGGGATCGGGCAAGACGACATTGCTCCGCTGCATCAATGGCCTGGAAGCCATCGACGCAGGAAACATCACCTTCGACGGCAAGCCGTTGCCGCGCGGCGGCGCCGCGCTGCGCGAGCTTCGGCGCGAGATCGGCATCGTCTTCCAGAGCTACAACCTGTTTCCGCATCATTCGGTGGAGCGCAACATTACGCTCGGTCCGACGGTCACCAACAAGCTGCCGCTGGCCGAGGCGCAGGCGATCGCGCGCGATGTGCTGCGCCAGGTCGACCTCGAGGACAAGCGCACCGCCTATCCGGCGCAACTTTCTGGCGGCCAGCAGCAGCGGGTCGCCATCGCACGTGCGCTTGCCATGCGGCCTCGCCTGATGTTGTTCGACGAGATCACCTCCGCACTCGATCCCGAACTGGTCGGCGAAGTGGTCAAGGTGCTCGAACGGCTGGCGGCTTCGGGCATGACAATGATCCTGGTCACGCACGAGATGGGTTTCGCGCGGCGCACCGCCGACACGCTGGTCTTCATGCATCAGGGAAAGGTGTGGGAGAGCGGGTCCGCCGCGCGAGCTGTTCGCCGCACCGAAAACCCGCGAGCTCGAAAGCTTCATCCGGGCCGTCTTGGAGCCAAACGGCTAGTGTCTCAAGGCCCCGATGCCAGGGCGCTTGGCGCATCGCGGCCGTCACTTCGGGTGAAGCAGCAGAATGGCGCCAGGGCGGGCCGCCTATAATTCGTCACATCGTGGACGAAGCCTCGCGCCGGCAGCGCACCGTCATGGAATGGCTCCTTGTCATTGTCGTTATCGCGCTCGCTGTGCCTGCCGCGGCTTGGTTTGCGCAGGAGCGGCTGATTTTCTTCCCACAGATTGCCGGCTCCACGAGCCACTTGCCGGCGAACGCGTCTGCGCTGGAAATTGTCGCCGCCGACGGCACGCGCCTGCGCGGTTGGATCGTCAAGGGCACTGCGGCACCGGCGCTGGCGGTGATCTACTTCGGAGGCAACGCCGAAGAAGTCTCGTGGACCCTGGCGGACAAGCGGTGGCCGCGCGAGTGGACGATCGTCGGGCTAAACTACCGCGGTTACGGCGCGAGCGGGGGTCAGCCCGGCGAGGCCGCGCTCAGTGCCGACGCCCTGGCAATCTACGATGCGGTGACGTCGCGCGAGGACATCGATCCCTCTCGCATCGTCGTATTCGGACGCAGTCTGGGCACCGCCGTCGCGGTTCACCTCGCCGCAGAGCGGCCGGTTGCCGGCGCCATCCTGGTGTCGCCGTTCGACAGCCTCACGGCGATCGGCAAGCGCCATTATCCGTGGCTGCCGGTCTCGCTGCTGTTGCGTCACCCCTTCGACGCGGCTTCGGATGCGAAACGGAGCGCGATGCCGCTGCTCGCGATCGTCGGCGAGTCCGATTCCATCATTCCAGTCGAGCGTTCGCGCGCTCTTTTCGCTGCATGGACCGGTCCGAAGACCTGGCGGTCCGTACCGCGCGCGGACCACAACGATCTCGCCAACGGCGACGCGTTTTGGGAGTACGTGGGCCGATTCCTGGCGACACGGTGACCCTGCGAATCACGCCATGCGCGCGACAGGGCGACCGGATGTGCGACCGAGAAGCCGCGCGGTCGTCGGCTGGAAGCCTCGACATCGGGATCGAACACGACATGCGGTTCAATGAGCTAAACGGAGACCATGCACCATGACGAACAAACGCATCGGCTATATCGGCGTCGGACTGATGGGCCATGGCGCGGCCAAGAACATTCTTCTCAACGGCTACACGCTGACGATCATGGGGCACCGCAACCGCAAACCGGTCGACGACCTCGTCGGACGCGGTGCGCGCGAGGCGAACAATCCTGCCGAAGTCGCTCGTGCGTCCGAAATCGTCTTCATGTGCCTGCCGTCGTCGGTGGAAGTCGAGCAGACGGTATACGGCGAGCATGGCGTGCTCGCCGGCGCTGCCCGCGGCACGATCGTCGTCGACTCGACGACGTCCGATCCGCACAGCACGCGGCGCATCGGTGCGGACCTCGCAAAGCGCGACATCCGAATGGCCGACGCGCCGGTGGGCCGCACGCCCAAGGAAGCGGAGGAAGGCAAGCTCAGCTCCTTTATCGGCGGCGACCCGGCAACGGTGCGCGAGGTGAAGCCGATCATCGCCTGCTACGCCGACACGATCATCGAGGCCGGCGCACTCGGTGCAGGTCACACGCTGAAGCTGCTGAACAATTTCATCTCCATTGGGACCTGCGCGGTGATCGCCGAGGCAGTGGCGACGGCGGCTAAGCTCGGCGTCGATCTGCGCAAGCTCTACGATGTCGTCTCCGCCGGCGGCGCGAACAGCAAGATGTTCCAGATGGTCATGCCCTGGGTGCTCGACGGTGACGCCAGCCACCTCAAGGGTCCGCTGCGCATAGCGGGCAAGGACATGCGCTTCTACACCAGGCTCGCCGAAAGCGCGCCGGCGACCGCGTTCATCGCGCAGGCGGTGAACCAGGTCTACCAGCTCGCGAACATCCAGGGCCACGGCGAACGCTACATGCCGCTGCTGCCCGGAATTCTCGCCGAACTCAATGGCTGCAGAATTCGCGATCTCGACGGCTGAGCCGATAGGACGCGTGCGACGCCGCTATGTGCGGCGCCTGAGCCAATCGCGTACGCTCGGCCCGTAGACATTCTCGAACAGCCCGGCGAACACCAGCAGCGCACCCAGCACCTGCAATGGCGCGAGTGTCTCGTCGAGCAGCAGCGCACCGCTGACCACGCCGGATATGGGGATCAGCAACGCGAAGGGTGAAATCAACGCGGTGGGATAGCGATGCAATAATCCCGCCCAGGATGCAAATCCGAACAATGTCGCGCCCCACGCCATGAACAGGACGCACGCCCACGCGAGCGCGCTGGCCGAACCGAGCGCGTGCCAGACATCGGGGCCGCCCTCGAACACATAGGACAGCACGGCGAGCGGCAGCGGCGGCACCAGGCTCGACCAAACGACGAGAGCGAACATGTCGTCGTGGAATCTGCCGGCGGCGCGCTTGGCCACGATGTTTCCGACCGCCCAGGCGAATGCAGCGGCGATGACGAGCACAAAGCCGATCAGTGTGCCGGTCGCGCCGGCACCGACCTTGTAGATTGCGAGCAACGCGATGCCCGCGGCCGCGATCGCGGCGCCGATCATATTGTGGCGCTGGAAATGCTCCCCCAGAAACCTGATGCCGAGCCCGACGGTGAAGAACACCTGCACCTGGATCACCAGCGACGCGAGGCCCGCCGGCATGCCGAGGCTCATACCCACGAACAGCAGCCCGAACTGGAATACGCCGATTGCGAAGTCCGTAGGCGACGACGTACGACCACGGCATGCGCGGCGGCCTGACGAAGAAAACCAGCGGCACAGCGGCGAAGAGAAAACGCAATCCGCACAGAACGAAGGGAGGAAGTTCACGCAATCCCACCTTGATCGGCACGAAGGAGAAGCCGAACAGAGCGACGACCAGCAGGGTCAGCGCGAGGTCGCTCGCGGCCAGTCGCGTCTTCAGCGGGCCCTCGCCAAGACGCCGACCGCTACAGTTCGACCACGCGCCGCGATTGCAGCGACTCGCGCAGCGCGAGGCCGATGCGCGTGGCCTCGGTGGCGTCGTGCAGGGTCAGCGCCGGCGGCGATTCGTCGAGCACTGCCTGCGACGAAGTGGATCGGTTTCGCGCAGGAACGCCTCCTCGAAGCGCTCGTAGAACGTCGGCGTGCACTCGTTGCGGATGCCGTGCGCGTCGGCGATGTCGACGCGGTTGAGCCGCGGATTCTGGCCGACCGCAAGCCGGCCCGCGGTGCCGAAGATCTCGGTCGCTGTCTCGTGACCGTGCGCCATCGTGCGCGACGCGTAGAAGCACGCCATGCTTGCCGTCGGCGAACTCGCACATCGCCACGCCGTTGTCGACGTCGCCGAATTCGCGCAGGCCTTCGTGGATCGCCACGACGCCGGTCGCGAACACGCGCAGCGGGCGCGGATTGCCGAGCAGCCAGCGCGCGAGGTCGATGTCGTGCACGCGTGCAGTCGAGGAAGATGCCGCCGCTGGTCGGCGCGAAGCGCACGAAGAATCCCGATGGGTCGTTCATGTCGAGGTTCTGCGAGCGCACGAGGAACGGCGTGCCGATGGCGCCGGCCTCGATCTTGTCGCAGGCGTCGCTGGTAGCTCGGGTCGAAGCGCCGCCCGTAGCCGATCATCACCTTGAGCTCGGGATGCTTCGCCGCCTCCTCGGCGACCCGCTCGCAGTCGGCGAGATCCAGCGACAGCGGCTTTTCGCAGAACACGTGCTTGCCGGCCTGCGAGCGCGTCGATGATCTGCTGCGCATGCAGCGACGTCGGCGTCACCAGGAACACCGCGTCGACGCTCGCGTCGGCGAGCAGCTCGGCGTAGTCGCGTGTACAGGCGCGTCACGCCGAGCGTGTCGCGCGCCCAGTCGAGCTCCTCGCTGATCGGGCTGCACGCGGCGACCAGTTCGGCGCGCGGCGATGCGCTGCGCGAGATTCTCGGCGTGACGGCGGCCGAGGCGGCCGAGGCCGGCGATGCCGACCGACAGGCGCGTCGGGCGCGCCGTCACCTTAGCTGGGCTCACAGTTCGACGATGCGCTTTTCGCGCCACGAGCGTGTCGCCGCATCGGCCAGCTCGAGCGCCTTCACGCCGTCGTCGATGCGTCGTGCGCGACCGGCGTGCCCTTCGGCGAGCGCGTCGAAGAAATGCGCCATCTCGGCGGCGTAGGCCACGCGGTAGCGCTCCAGGAAGAAATGCTCGGGCATGTCCTGGCTCACGCTCGCCGCGGTCGACTGCCGTCGACCTCGGTCGGCCGGTGGTTGCCCGCCTGCAGCATGCCCTTGCTGCCGAGCACCTCGAAGCGCTGGTCGTAGCCGTACGCGGCGCGGCGGCTGGTGTTGATCTGCGCGAGGCGGCCGCGGCGCGTGCGGATCGTCACGGCCGTCGAGTCGATGTCGCCGGCGCCGCCGATCGCCGGATCGGTGAGGCACGCTGCCGGTCGCGTAGACGCTCGCCGCCTCGTCGTCGAGGATCCAGCGGAAGATGTCGAAGTCGTGGATCAGCATGTCCTTGAAGATGCCGCCGGAGCGCTTCGATGTAGTCGACCGGCGGCGCGCCGGGATCGCGGCTGGTGACGACAAGCATTTCCGGCTCGCCGATCTCGCCGTCGACGAGGCGCTTCTTCAGCGCGGCGAAGGTCGGGTCGAAGCGACGCTGGAAGCCGATCAGGCAGACGACGCCGGCGCGCTCGACGGCCTGCGGCGCAGGCGCGCGCGCGCACGATGTCGAGGTCGACCGGTTTTTCGCAGAAGATCGCCTTGCCCGCCGCTGCCGCGCGCTGGATCAGGTCGGCGTGCGTGTCGGTGGACGAGCCGATGACGACCGCGCCGAACGGCCTCGTCCGCGAGCGCGGCGTCGACGGTCGCGCACCTGCGCGCCGTGCTGTCGCCGCGAGCTCGTCGGCGGCGGCGCGATTGACGTCGACGACGTACTTGCAGCTTCACGCCCGGCGACCGGGCGAGGTTGCCGGCGTGGATCTTGCCGATGCGGCCGGCGCCGAACAGGGCAACTTCCATCATCGTAGCGTCTCCCAGGACTACCGTGGCTTGAGCATCCATTCGTGCGCCGGGTCGTTCTTGAAATACCATTCGCGCTTCGGTCCCGCCATCACGTTGAGGTAGTACGACTCGTAGCCGTAGGGCACGACGACCGGATGGTAGCCGCGCGGCACCATCACCACGTCGTGATTCTCGACCGCCAGCGACTTCGTCGAGCGAGCGGTCGTCGGTGTACACGCGCTGGAACGCGAAGCCCTGCGCCGGATCCAGCCGGTGGTAGTAGGTTTCCTCGAGCGAGCTCTCCGACCGGCAGGTTGTCGGTGTCGTGCTTGTGCGGCGGATAGCTCGACGAATGGCCGACGGGCGTGACGCACCTCGACGACCAGCAGGTGCTCGGCGGGCTCGGTCTGCGGCAGGATGTCGCAGACGTAGCGCGTGTTGAGCCCTTCGCCGCGCACGAAGCGCTTCATCGCCGCGGGCTCGATCAGGCGCGCCGGCCGGCTGCCGCCGCCGGGCGCGCTGCGCGACGCCGATCTCCGCCGTCGGTATGCGCGTGACGCGCGCACCGTACCGTCGCGCGCGCGGCACGTACACCGCGTACGGCGCGCGATCGTCGAACACGCTCGCGCGTGCGCCGATCTCGCGCCACGTCTGGTCCGCGCACGTCACCGTGACGATGCCGCGCAGCACGACGATGCAGATCTCGTCGCGTCGGCGCGGGGCGATGATCGCGACTTCTCGCCGGCGCGCAGGCGATACGCGGCGAAACCGACGTACCTCCAGCCGGCCGACTGCGGCGTCACTCGTCACGATCGTCGCGGCCGTCGGGCTGCGCTTTGACCAGCAGGTTCATGGCGCCCTCAACCTTGCGTGCGACCGCGGTGCGAGACTCGATCGCGGCGACAAGCGCACGCAGGTGGCCGGTAGCCCTTCTCCGCATACGCGATAGCTCGGCGCGACCACCGGATCCTGCTCGGCCTCGACGACCAGCCAGCCTCGTAGCCGTTGTCGCGCAGGATGCTGCGAGCAGCGGCCGTGAAGTCGATCGCGCCGTCGCCGGGCACGGTGAACGCGCCGTTGATCACCGCCTCGAGGAAGCTCCAGTTGCGGTTGCGCGCGAGCCGGATCACGTGCGGGCCGCACGTCCTTGCAGTGCACGTGGCAGACGCGCTTGACGTGCTTGTCCAGCATCGCGACCGCATCGCCGCCGGCGAACGTCATGTGCCCGCTGTCGAACAGCAGGCCGACCTCGTCGCCGACCAGCGCCATCAGCTCGTCGACGTCGGCCGGCGTCTCCACGTAGGCGCCCATGTGATGGTGATACGCGAGCGCGCACGCCGTGCGCGAGCGTGTGGCGCGCGAACTGCGTCAGCCGCTCGCGCGTAGCGCGTCCCACTGCGCGGCCGTGAAGAAGCGCGGGCGCTTGTACAGCGGCTGCGGCGCGCCCTGGATGCTGTCGGCGACCTCGCCGTAGACCATGACCTTGGCGCCGTTGTCGGCGAGCAGCTTCAGGTGCGGCCCGACGGCGGCGATCTCCTCGTCGACCGAGCGCCGCGCGAGGCGGCCCGAGTACCAGCCGGAGACGAGCTCGAGGCCGTGCGTCGACGAGCACGCTGCGCAGCGCCTGCGATTCGCGCGGAAACTTGTTGCCGAGCTCGAAGCCCTGGTAGCCGATGCGCTTGCCTTCGGACAGCGCGACCTCGAGCGGCGTCTCGCCGCCGAGCGACGGCAGGTCGTCGTTGCTCCAGGAGATCGGGTTGATGCCGATCTTCACCGTCGAAGGGGCTGGTCATGGCTGTTGCTCGCGCTTGGCCGCTTCGTACGCTCGCGCGCTTCGCGCACCGCCTCGCGCTCGGAGACTTCCGGCACCGCGACCTCCCACCACCAGCCGCCCTCGTCGGTCGTGCGCGCCGGATCGGTGTCGATGCAGATGACGTACGTGCGATCCGCGGCGCGCGCGCGCGCCAGCGCCGCTTCGAGCTCGGGGATCGTCTTCACGTTCTCGGCGAGCGCGCCCATCGACGCCGCGTGCGCGGCGAAGTCGATGCGCGGCGCACCGCCCGGCCCCTGCACGCAGTCGTCGAACAGGTTGTTGAACGGCACGCCGCCGACCGCCTGCTGCAGGCGGTTGATGCAGCCGTAGCCGCGGTTGTCGAGGACGACGATGATGAGCTTGCTGCCCGAGCATCACCGAGGTCGCGATCTCGGAGTTGAGCATGAGGTAGCTGCCGTCGCCGACCATGACGATCGACCTCGCGCTCGGGCCGCGCCATCTTGACGCCGAGGCCGCCGGCGATCTCGTAGCCCATGCACGAGTAGCCGTACTCGATGTGATAGCCGCCCGGGCGTCGACGTGCGCCAGAGCTTGTGCAGTTCGGCGGGCAGCGTGCCCGCCGCGCACACGACGATGTCGCGCGCGGCCGAGTCGGGCGCCGAGCGCTGCACGGCGCCGATCACGTCGCCGTCGTACGGCAGCGCGACGTCGCGCTGCGCCGGTGATGCGCGCGATCGTCGTCGCGCCAGTCGTCGCGCGCGCGCGCTTCGCGCTCGGTCTGCCACGCCGGATCGGCACCGCCAGCCGCCGAGCAGCGCGCGACAGCGCCTGCGAGGCCGACGCCTGCGTCGGCGCACAGCTCGACGCCGCGCCACTTGCGCGCGTCGAAGCGCGTTGACGTTGAGGTTGACGAGCCGCGCCTGCGCGAACAGCGAATGCGAGCCGGTCGTGAAATCCTGCAGCCGCGTGCCGACGGCGAGCACGACGTCGGCTTCGCGCGCGAGCGCGTTGGCCGCCGGCGAGCCCGGTGACGCCGATCGCGCCCAGCTGCAGCGGATGGTCCCAGGGCAGCGCGCCCTTGCCGGCCTGCGTCTCGGCGACCGGCACGCCGTGCGCCTCGGCGAACGCGCGCAGCGCGTCGCCGGCGAGGCCGTAGAGCACGCCGCCGCCGGCGACGAGCAGCGGGCGCTTCGCGTCGCGCAGGATCGCCACCGCGCGTCGCGAGCTCGTCCGCGGACGGCGCGCGGCGCGCGAAACGCGATCGTCGCGGGCGCGAAGAACGCCTCGGGATAGTCGTACGCCATCGTCTGCACGTCCTGCGGCAGCGCGAGCGTCACCGGGCCGCACAGCGCGGCGTCGGTCAGCACGCGCACCGCGCGCGGCAGCGCGGTGAGCAGCTGCTCCGGATGCACGATGCGGTCGAAGTAGCGCGACACCGGGCGGAAGCAGTCGTTGGCCGAGACCGTGCCGTCCTGGAAATCCTCGACCTGCTGCAGCACCGGGTCCGGCGCGCGCGAGACGAAGACGTCGCCGGGCAGGAACAGCACCGGCAGCCGGTTGACGTGCGCGAGCGCGGCGGCGGTGACGAGATTGGTCGCGCCCGGGCCGATCGACGTCGTGCACGCCATCATGCGCCGGCGCAAGTGCGCCTTGGCGTAGGCGATGGCGGCGTGCGCCATCGCCTGCTCGTTGTGCGCGCGATACGTCGGCAGCTCGTCGCGATGCCGGTAGAGCGCTTCGCCGACGCCGGCGACGTTGCCGTGGCCGAAGATCGCGAACACGCCGCCGAACAGCGGCACGATGCCGCCGTCGTCCGCACGCGCAGCGCGCGAGGTAGCGCACGAGCGCCTGCGCCGTCGTCAGGCGGATGGTGCGGCTCATGCGCACTCGCGCGCTGCGTGTTCACGCGCGACCGTCACTGCGCACGCTGCGCGCCTCTCGCCAGACGCGCGATCAGCGCTTCGTAGCGTCGCGCGCACCGCGCGCTTCAGCGTCGCGTCGTCGATCGTCGCCGGCGAGCCACGCGCTGCGACGGCTCGTGGAAGATCGTGCGACCGACGGCGAAGCCGCGGCAGGTGCGGCTCGCGCGCGCGTCGCGGAAACCGCGCGGCGAGCTCGTCGACGCGCGCGTTCAGCCCGAGCAGCACGCACGCCGCGGCAGTACGGATCGCGCTCGGCGATCAGCGCGTCGATCGCCTGCCACTGCGCGGCGCGACATCGGCTCGAGCTTCCACCACTCGGGATAGATGCCGAGGTTGTAGAGGCGCTTCAGCGCGCGCAGCACGGTGTCCGGCGCGCGCGGCAGCGCGGCTTCGGCGGAATGATCTCGAGCAGCAGCTCGTGGCCGCTCGCCTGCACCGCGTCGTAGAGCGCGCGGATCTGCGCCTCCTGCTCGAGGCGGATGCTCGATCGGCGTCGTCGGGGTGGTACTGCACGAGGCACTTGACGACGTGCTCGCGCGGCCAGCGCGATGCAGCGTGCGTGCCGATCGAGCGCCCGCGATCGAACTGCAGCGGATTCGAGCCCGGCAGCTCCACCGGCCGCCCGATCCACCAGCCGCGGCCGGTCGCCGCGTTGAGCGCGTCCTGGCCGTAGCGGTCGTCGCACAGGATGCCCGATCCTGCCGCGCGAGCTCGCAGCGCGGCCTCGGTCTCGGCGACGGCGTCGACGAGCAGCCGCTTGAGCTGCGGCAGCGCGCGACTCGTCGGCGCCCGCTTCGCTGCGCCAGCTCGAAGAACTGGTTGCGATGATCGAAGGCGAACGCGAACACCTCGTCGCGCGGCGCGCGCGGCGCGGTGACGCGGTGCAGGCGCGTCAGCGTCGCGTCCTGGTCCGGCCGCGGAATGCGCGTCGGCGTTGGCGAGGAAGTAGTCGAGCTCGACGCGCGTCGGCATCGCCGGCGCGCAGCCGTGGCGCGAGACGACCAGCGCGCCGCAGGCGTTGGCGTAGCGGCGCAGCGCGTCGTAGTCCTCGCCGCGCACCCAGCCGGACAGGAATCCCGCGGAGAACGCGTCGCCCGCGCCCAGCACGTTCAGCACCTCGACCGTCGACGCCCTCGCCGTTGAACGCGTCGTCGAGCGAGCGCGGGAATCGCGCCGTCGATCACCGCGCAGCCCATCGGCCCGCGCTTGACCACGAGCGTCGGCCTTGCGTCACCGCGCGCACCGCGCGCAGCGACGCCATGATGTCGGTGCTGCCGCCGGCGATGTTGAACTCCTCGATCGGTGCCGATGACGAGGTCGATCTTGCGGCAGGATCTTCTGCAGGTGCGCGGTGACGCGTGTCGGAGCGGATGATAGCGCGTCTCGCCGTCGCCGCGCTTGGTCAGGCCCCACAGCACCGGGCGGTAGTCGATGTCGAGCACGGTGCGCACGTCGTTCTTGCGCGCGCGGTCGAGCGCGAGGTTGCTGATGCGGTTGATGTATTCGGTCGAGAAGTGCGTGCCGGTGATCAGCAGCGCGCGGCTGCTGCGCGATGAACGCTTCGTCGACGTCGGCCTCGGCGATCGCCATGTCGGCGCAGTTCTCGCGCAGGAAGATCAGCGGGAACGTGTCCTTGTCCTTGATGCCGAGCACGACCGCGCCGGTCAGCCGCGTCGGGTCGACGCCGACGTGGCTCGACGTCGCAGCCTTCGCGGGCGATGGTCTCGACCAGGAAGCGGCCGATGCGCGTCGTCGCCGACGCGCGAGATCAGCGCCGGCCGCGAGGCCGAGCCGCGCGCAGCCGAAGGCGGTGTTGGCCGACGAGCCGCCCAGGTACTTGGCGAAGCTGGTGACGTCCTCGAGCCGCGCGCCGATCTGCTGCGCGTAGAAGTCGACGGCGAAGCGGCCGAGGCAGATGACGTCGAGCGGCCGGTCGGAGGCGAAGCGGGTCGTGTTGTCGCATCGTCGTATCCTCGCGGCCGCGAGCGCCGATGGCGGTGGCCGTGCCGCCCCTATCCTGGAGCGTTGAGCCGCCCTTGTAGCGCTACGCAATTTTCGTTCACTTCGGTCGGCAATTCAAGCACGGCCGTCGTGTGTCGAGCGCGCCATCGACCTCTCCGGCCGATCGCCGGCGCCGCAAAACGATGTGATACGCTAGAAACGGAATTCGCGCCGGGCGGCCTATCGCAGCGGCCGACGACGATCACATCCGGGATTCGCTTGTCCATAACCGCCCGCTATACCGTCGCGCAGGAAATCGCCGCAACGTGCGGCGGAGCTCGCGCACCGACTATTTCACCGAGCGCGGCACGCTGGTCGTCGAAGCCAAGGGCGCGCAGGACTTCGTCAGCGTCGCCGACCGCGCGGTCGAGGAACTTATTCGCGCAGAGCTCGGCGCGAGTTTCCCGGCGATGCATTTCTCGGTGAGGAAACCGCGGCGCAGTTCTCCGGCGCGCCCGAGTGTGTCTGGGTCGTCGATCCGATCGACGGCACGCACAATTTTCTGCGCGGCGCTCGCTACTACTGCGTATCGATCGCTTACGTCGAGGACGGACGTCGCGAGATCGGCGTCGTCTGCGATCCGGAGCACGACGAGATGTTTCATGCGCGCCGCGGCCACGGCGCGTGGCTGCGAGCGCGCGCGGCGAGGAAATGCGCCTTCGGGTGAGCGATTGCGCAGCAGCTTGCGCGCGCCTTGATCTGCCTCGGGCATCACGATCGCGCATCCGGAGCCGCGTTACATCGCGGTCCGTCAGGCGCTGATGGACAGCGGCGTGGCGATGCGCAACATGGGCGCGGGGGCGCTGCAACTCGCGCACGTCGCGGCCGGTCGCTACGACGGGTTCGTCGAATTGTCGCTCAACGCGTGGGATGCGCTGGCGGGACTGCTGCTGGTCGAGGAGGCGGGGGGCTTCGCAGCGCCGTTTCCCGGACCAACGGGGCTGCGCGACCCGGCGCCGGTGCTCGCGTGCGCACCGGGAATCTCCGAGGCGCTGATGCGGCTGATCGCCGCCTGGTAAGGCGAATTCATTCGGCTGCGTCAAGTGCCATCCCAGCGCAGGCCAGGATCCAAGTTCGCCGTCAGGTGTCATCCCGGCGCAGGCCGGGATCCAAGTTCGCCGAACGGTCCGACCAGTTACTTGGACCCCCTGGCCTGCCGCGCTCCGCATACGATATGAGACAGCGCGACAGCCTCAGCCGTCATCCCGGCGAAGGTCAGGATCCAATCTCGCTGAAGCATCGATGACGAAAATTGGGCCCCGGCCTGCGCCGGGGCGACGGTTTCGCGGACGAACGGATCGCGCCTACATTTTCTTCTTGGCGAAATCGCCGGCGAAGAAGGCCGCGAAGCGCGTCGGGCTTCACGTACTTGCGTAACGCCGCGTTGACCTGCTCCGGCGTCAGCGCCTCGATCGCCGGTCGATCTCGCCGGAATAGGCAAAGGTGCGGCCGAGGTACAGCCTGGTCGACCAGCGCGCCGGCGAGACCGCCATCCTGGCTGCGCGCAGAGGCGTGCGCTGCTGCAGCACGCGCGTGCTTGCCGTCGGCGACTTCCTGCGGCAGTGAAGCCATCGCGAGAGCGCGCGATCGAGCTCTTCCTGCACGCCTGCACGCAGGCGACCGAGATTCTCCGGCGCGAAGATCGCGTACATGACGATGGCCGAATTCGGCTCGAAGCTGCTCACGCGCAGCTGCGTACCGATGCCGTAGCTCAGCCCGTCCTTCTGTCGGATGCGCGTGTACAGGCGCGAGTTGCCGCCGACTGCCCAGCAGATGTGTTGGCCAGCAGCAGTGCGGGGTAGTCCGGATCCGGTCATTCAACGCGAACGCCGTCTGTCCGCAGGTAAAACGCGTTCGCCTTGTCCGGCGTCTCGATCGGCACGGCGGTCGGTTTTTTCACGACCAGCGGCTGCGGCACGCGCGCGAAGGCCGAGGGCGAGGACCAGTTGCCGAACAGGCGCTCGAGTTGCGCCTTGACCGCCGCTGCGTCGAAGTCGCCGACGATGGCGATCTCGGCGACCGACGCGCCGTAGAACTCGCGATAGAAGCTCTTGAGCGCGTCGACATCCGGGGCGCTCAACTCGGCGATTTCCTCGTCGAGCGTCGACACGTAGCGATCGTCCCCCTTCGGATACGGATTGTCGTAGCGCCGCAGCGCGCGGCTGGCCACGGCCTGCGGATCGCTGCGCGCCTGCTCGAGTCCGGCGACGGCGGCCGCGCTTGAGCGTTTCCAGCTCCGCCGGCGGAAAGGCCGGCTCGCGCAACACCTCCGCCAGCAGCTCGAGCGTCGGCGCGAGATTGGCGCGCACGGTCTGTCCACTCGCCGACGCCCCCGTCTGCGCACCCTGAACGGTGAGTGTTGACTTGAGCTTGTCGAGCGTGTCCTCGATGTCCTGTCGGTTGTGCTTCGTGGTGCCACGCATGAGCATCGCGCCAGTCAATTGCGCCTGCCCGGCCTTGCCCATGACCGAGCTGACGTCGCCGTAGTGCAAGCGCAACGAGACATTGCACGGTCTCGCCGCGCGTTTTTTTCGGCAGCAGCGCGACCTTGCGTGCCGTTGGCGAGCGTGAAGCGCTGCGCGCGCGCGTCGAGATTGGCCGGCGTCGCGTCGAAGGCTTCACCCGCCGCGATGGCGTGCATCGCCCTTGTAGTCCTTGACCATCGCGGCGATATCGACCGCGGCGGATCGGGCGAGCGATCGGGCGTCGCGTCGGGAATGAATTCGCCGACGGTGCGATTGGCGGGCTTGAAATACGCGATCGCGACGCGATCGACGTCGGACGGCGTCAGCGCCCGCCAGCGATCGCGTCGCAGGAAGAACAGGCGCCAGTCACCTTGCGCGATCGCCGACGAAAGTGCGACGCCAAGGCGCTGCGGATCGTTCATCGTCTCGTCGATGTCCTTGAGTACTCGCGCGCGCACGCGGTCGAGCTCGGCCGCCGTGATCGGCTGCTGCCTGACGCCTTCGATCGTGCGCAGCATCGCCTCGCGCGCGGGCTCGATCGGATCCTTCTCCGGCACCTGCGCGAGGAACATCGCGAAGCCCGGATCGAATCCGGAGTAAAAATAGTCGTCGACCGCGGTTGCCTTCTGGGTTTCGACCATCGCCTCGTACAGCCGGCCGCCGGGCGTCAAGGTCATGATGGCCGACCGCGGCCTCAAGGGCGACGGCGTCCGGATGTGCGCCGGGCACGGTGTGATACATCGCGGACAGCCATTGCGTATTGGCGACGCGGCGCACGCATGACCTGGCGATCGCCGTCCTGTACCGGCTCGTCGGTGTACAGCCGCGGCAGATCGCGCGCTGGCCTCGGGATCGGGCCGAAATACTTCGCGACCAATGCGAGCGCCTTTTCCGGATCGAACGCGCCGGCGATGACGAGCACCGCGTTATCGGGCTGATAGTATTGATGATAGAACGCCTGAAGACGACCGATGTCGACGCGCTCGACGTCGGTACGCGCGCCGATCGTCTACTTGCCGTAGTTGTGCCAATCGAAGCCTCGCCGCGAGCGTGCGCTGGATCAGTACGCGCACGGGGTCGGTCTCGCCGCGCTCCATCTCGTTGCGCACGACGGTCATCTCGCTGTCGAGGTCCTTGCGGGCGATCAAGGAGTTGACCATGCGGTCGGCCTCCATCGCGAGCGCCCAGTCGAGGCTGTCGTCCGACATCGTGAATGTCTCGAAGTAGTTCGTCCGGTCGTAGGACGTCGTGCCGTTGAAGTTCATGCCGCGCTGCGACAGCGCCGTCATGATGTTGCCACGCGATGGGCGTGCCTTTGAACACCATGTGCTCGAGCAGATGCGCCATGCCGGTCTCGCCGTAGTTCTCCATGCGCGAGCCGACGAGGTAGGTGACGTTGACCGTGACTTTCGGTCGCGACGCATCCGGAAACAGCAACACGCGCAAGCCGTTGTCGAGCGTGTATTCGGTGACGCCATCGACGCTGGCGCCCTGCGTGAGTCCGGGGGGCAAAGCGGCGAGTGCGCCGATCGAGAATGCAAACAGCGCGCCGATCGCGACCACACGCGCGGCGCGGAGGGGCAAGTCAAAGACCTTCATGGCAGGTGCGGATGATTTGTGAGGGGCGTGAGTATAGCGCGCGGCCGCTATGTCTCCGATGTGCGTCGACGGAAGGCTACAAAGCCGACCCGAAGCGCGCCCCGACGCCGACGAAACCCGGTTTTCGCCAGACCGAAACCCATTCAGAGACCAGGGGTGGCTTGACGGCGAGGTTCGCAACTCCTATCCGCATATATTGACGTTTACGTAAACGTCAGATAATGTGTGCGCAAGCCTCGAGGAGTAAGCTAGGTTCGAATGCGCCCCGCGCACCAGCCACGCGTGTCGGCAGAGGCGCCTGTCTGCAGGAGACTGGCTCGTGAACGACGTCGCGATCGCCAAGAAGCCGCCCGTTACCAGGCCGCTGCACAAGGTGCGCTTCGTCACGGCCGCGAGCCTGTTCGACGGCCACGACGCGTCGATCAACATCATGCGCCGCATCCTGCAGTCGACGGGGTGCGAGGTGATTCACCTCGGCCACAACCGCTCGGTCGAACAGATCGTCACCTGCGCGTTGCAGGAGGACGCGCACGGCATCGCCATCTCGTCGTACCAGGGCGGACATCTCGAGTTCTTCAAGTACATGCTCGACCTGCTGCGCGAGCGCGGTGGCGAGAACATCAAGGTCTTCGGCGGTGGCGGCGGCGTGATCATTCCTTCCGAGATCGACGAGCTGCACGCCTACGGCGTTACGCGCATTTTTTCGCCCGAGGACGGCGCGCGGCTGGGTCTGCAGGGCATGATCAACGAGATCGTCACCGCGTGTGACGGCGATCTGTCGAAGGAGCTTCCGAAGAATCTCGAACGCACTCAAGGCGGGCGATCGCCGTGTGCTCGCACGCTTCATCACCGGCCTCGAAGCCGAGGCGCTGCCCGCGAACTTGCGCGACGGATCTGCTGCGCGCGGCGGAGGCATCCAGAGCGCCGGTGCTCGGCATTACCGGCACGGGCGGCGCGGGGAAGTCCTCGCTCACCGATGAATTGATACGCCGTTTCCGACTCGACCAGGACGACAAGCTCAGGATCGCGATCATTTCAATCGACCCGTCGCGGCGCAAGTCCGGCGGCGCGCTGCTGGGCGATCGCATCCGCATGAACGCGATCGACCACCCCAACATCTACATGCGGTCGATGGCCACGCGCGAGGCGGGGACGGAAATCTCCAGGGCGTTGCCCGACGCGATCGCCGCGTGCAAGGTCGCCGGCTTCGATCTCATCGTCGTCGAGACATCCGGCATCGGACAGGGCGATGCGGCGATCGTGCCGATGGTCGACGTCTCGCTGTACGTGATGACGCCGGAGTTCGGCGCCGCGAGCCAGCTCGAGAAGATCGATATGCTCGACTTCGCCGACTTCGTCGCCATCAACAAGTTCGACCGCAAGGGCGCGGCCGACGCGTTGCGCGACGTGCGCAAGCAATACCAGCGCAACCGCGAGTTGTTTGCGCAGACGCCAGATTCGATGCCCGTGTTCGGTACCATGGCAGCGCGGTTCAACGACGACGGCGTGACCGCGCTTTATCAGGCGCTGACCGCGCGGCTCACGCAGGAAGGACTGAAGCTCGCAGCCGGGCAAGCTGCCTTCCGTGACCACCAAATTCTCGACGCGCCAGCACGCCATCGTGCCGCCGGCGCGCGTGCGCTACCTGGCCGAGATCGCGGAAACCGTACGCGGCTATCACGCCTGGGCCACGGCGCAGGCGAAGATCGCGCGTGAGCGGCAGCAGTTGCGCGCGACCAAGGCGATGCTGGATGCGACATACGAAATGTCGCCACCGCGCAGGCCGGCGCCTGGATGCGTCGGCCCGACGGATACCGTGGCCCGATTGGTTTCCGCGGCCGGGCAAGCTAACTTGGATCCCGGCCTTCGCCGGGATGACGGTGGCGGCCTTCGCCGGGATGACGGAGGCGGGCTTCGCCGGGATGACGAAAGTTTGCAACGGCTCGACGCACTGATCGCTGAGCGCGAGACCGCACTCGACGCACGCTCGAAAAAGCTCCTCGACATGTGGCCGCAGACCAGGGCCGCCTACACCGGCGACGAATACGTCGTGAAGATCCGCGGCAAGGAAATACGCTCGGCGCTGACGACCGTCTCGCTTTCCGGCACGCACGTCCCCAAGGTCGCGCTGCCGAAGTTACGAGGACGACGGCGAGATCCTGCGCTGGCAGCTCACCGAGAACGTGCCCGGCAGCTTTCCCTTCACCGCCGGCGTGTTCGCGTTCAAGCGCGAGAACGAGGATCCGACGCGCATGTTCGCCGGCGAAGGCGACGCGTTTCGCACCAACAGGCGCTTCCACCTGCTCGCCGACGGCATGCCGGCCAAGCGCCTTTCCACCGCGTTCGACTCGGTCACGCTGTACGGCAACGATCCGGCGATCTCGCCCGGACATCTACGGCAAGGTCGGCAACTCGGGCGTGTCGATCGCCACGCTCGACGACATGAAGGTGCTCTACTCGGGCTTCGACCTGTGCGACCCGAAGACCTCGGTGTCGATGACGATCAACGGCCCGGCGCCGACGATCCTCGCGTTCTACATGAACACCGCGATCGACCAGCAGCTGGACAAGTTCCGCGAGGAGAACAAACGCGAGCCCACCGACGACGAGGCGCAGAAAATCAAGGCGTGGACGCTGTCCACCGTGCGCGGCACGGTGCAGGCCGACATCCTCAAGGAAGACCAGGGGCAGAACACCTGCATCTTCTCCACCGAGTTCAGCCTCAAGGTGATGGGCGACATCCAGGAATACTTCGTCCAGCACGACGTGAAGAATTTCTACTCGGTGTCGATCTCGGGCTATCACATCGCGGAAGCCGGCGCGAACCCGATCTCGCCAGCTCGCGTTCACCTTGTCCAACGGGTTCACGTTCGTCGAGGCGTACCTCGCGCGCGGCATGCACATCGACGATTTCGCGCCGAACCTGTCGTTCTTCTTCAGCTACGGCATGGACCCCGAGTACGCCGTGATCGGGCGCGTCGCACGGCGCATCTGGGCGGTGGCGATGCGCGAGCGCTACGGCGCCAACGAACGCAGCCAGAAGCTCAAGTTCCATTCGCAGACCAGCGGCCGCAGCCTGCACGCGCAGGAAATCTCCTTCAACGACATCCGCACGACGCTACAGGCCCTGATCTCGACCTACGACAACACGAATTCACTGCACACCAACGCCTACGACGAGGCGATCACCACGCCCACCGAGGAATCCGTGCGCCGTGCGATGGCGATCCAGCTCATCATCAACCGCGAATGGGGTCTGGGCAAGAACGAGAACCCGAACCAGGGCAGTTTCATCATCGACGAGCTCACCGACCTCGTCGAAGAGGCGGTGCTCAAGGAATTCGAGGCGATCAGCGAGCGCGGAGGCGTGCTGGGCGCCATGGAAACCGGCTACCAGCGCGGCAAGATCCAGGAAGAATCGATGTACTACGAGCACCAGAAGCACGACGGCTCGTATCCGATCGTCGGCGTGAACACGTTTCGCAACCCGCAAGGGGACAATGCGCCGAAGAAGATCGAGCTGGCGCGCTCGAGCGAGGAAGAAAAGCAGTCGCAGTTGAAGCGGCTATCCGAGTTTCATGCGCGCAACGCCAGAGCGGCGCCGGCGGCGCTGGCAAAATTGCAGCAGACGGTGATCGACGACGGAAACGTGTTTGCCGAGTTGATGAAGACCGTGCGCGTGTGCTCGCTTGGACAGATTACGAAGGCGCTATTCGAAGTGGGTGGGGAGTATCGGAGGAGCATGTAGCCCACCGATCGAGCTGATGGATCAGCGGATCGGGGCGGATGCTTGTTGTCGGGAACTCATCCAGTCTGCTGGGAGGCAACCCGCGACACGTGCAACGCCGGCACCCGTTCCGCCCACGGCAACGCCTCCTCGAGCCTGGCGGCCAGTTGCAGCACGACATGCTCGTCGGCGGGCCGGGTGCCGAGCTGGATGCCGATCGGCAGCCCGTTCGGATGCATCGCCAGCGGCAACGAGATCGCCGGCGTTCCCATGATGTTGTACGGCAAGGTGAACTGGCACGTGCCGCGGAAGACTTTTTCGGGAAGCTCCTCGATGTTCACGTCGGTGCGGCCGAGGTTGTAGTTACCCCACGGCTCCGACACTCGGGTTGTCGTCGGCGACAGCCAGACGTCGTAGCGCGCGAAGTAGGCGCCGAGCTTGCGGCGCGCCATATTGACGTACGCGAGTGCGTTCAGAAACTGCTCGGGCTTCATCCGCTTCGCGTACTCGTAGATCGCGAAGGTGACCGGCTCCAGGGTATCGGGACCGATCGAATGGCCACTCCTGCTCGAGTAGCCCGCAAGGCGCAGATCGAAGCCGAAGAACCAGACGTCCATCATCGACCGCATCGCGGCCAGGCCGTCGAATTGCGGACTTTCCTCGGCCACGTCGTGTCCCATGTCGGCGAGAACCCGCGCGACGCTCGCCACCGCGCTCGCGACGTCCGCATCGGTCCGCAGGCCCATGAGCGCATCGGTCGACCAGCCGATCCGTAGCGGCGCGGGCTTCCCGCGGAGCAGGGCGGCATAGGTTTCCGCCGGCTTCGGGATAACGAAGGGATCGCCAGGCTGCGGCACGGCGAGGCAGTCGAGCATGGCCGCTGCGTCGCGCACGCTCTTCACCTGAACGAAGTTGGTCGCCAGGCCGTAGCCGTTTTCATCGACCATCGGACCGAACGAGATGCGCCCGCGCGAAGGCTTGAGGCCGACGCCCCCGCAATAACTCGCCGGGATGCGGATCGAGCCGGCGATGTCCGAGCCCTGCGCGATCGGCACCATGCCGGAGATCACCGCCGCCATTCCACCGCCCGTCGATCCGCCCGCCGAGTAGCCCGCGCGCCACGGCGTGCAGGTATTGCCGTAGAGGGCGCCCTCGGTCGTGCCCGACATCGAGTATTCGGGTGCCGCCGAGCGGCCGATGATATTGACGCCCGCCGCGCGGAACAGCTCGCACAGGTGCGTGTCCTGCAGCGCGATCATGCCGCGACAGAGCCGACTGCCGAACTCGATCCTGCGGCCCGCCTCGTGTCCGAACACATCCTTCATCAGGAACGGCACGCCTCGAAACGGGCCATTGCTGAGATGCTTTTCGTCGAGTGTCGCGAGACGATCCGGATACGTCTCCACGACGGCGTTCACCGCAGGATTGATCGCGGCGATCGCTGCCGCCGCGGTCGCGGCCAGCTCGCCTGGCGACACCTGTCTGCTCGCGACGAGCGCTGCGAGACCCAACGCATCGTAACCGGCGTATTCGGCGAGCTTCATACGGCCATACCCTACACCCGATGGCTGTGTTCAGGACATTCGTTAGCGGCGACCTGCCCTCGATGGACACACAGGCGCGCGAATGAAACGCATGGCCATCCTATCGAGGTTTTCGTAAGTGAGTGACGCAGCGTATCAAATTACCTTGCGTCATCCCGGCGAAGGTCGGGATCCAATTTTGGAGGTCTACCTTGGGCCCCGGCCTTCGCCGGGGCGACGACGATGTTATCACCGAGTTACGTAGCGCTCTCTAGTGTTATGTATGCGGGCAAGCACCAACCTCGCGCGGACTGCGCTGCCACGCGCGGGTCGACACTACCGACCACAGATTGCGGGGATAGGCGATCTTGCTCGCGTCGCCGATGCACTGCGCTTACCGAGGCGCCGTTCGCGCGCTCGCCCAGCGCCTTGCGCAGCCGCGCGTTTTCGCGCTCGAGCTGCGCAAGCCGCCCAGCGCGGGCGGCGATCGCGTCGCCGTACTTGGACTTCCACGCGCGAAAAGTCGGGCGGCTGAAGCAGTGGTTCCAGCACAACTCCATCACCGGCGTACCCGCCGCAGCCGCGCGCAGGAAATCGGGCTCGGTGCAGTAAACTTGCGATTTCCCCGCCTCGAATCCAGGCAAGAAAGGAAGCGTCGAACGCATGGCCAACATACTCGCGGTGGTTGCAAAAATACGCGCAGCGAAGGGTAAGGGCGACGCATTGGCGGCACTGCTCGCCGAGCAGGCCGGCGTAGTGCTCAAGGCGGAGCCGGGCTGCCTGGTCTATCGCCTGCACCGCTCAAGCAAGGATCCGGACGCCTTTCTTTTCTACGAGGCCTATCGTGACGACGCAGCCTTTGAAGCGCACCGCAAGGCGCCCCACCTTGCAGCCTATCGAGAGCGCCGCGAAAAGGAAGGTCTGACGGAAGGCGCTGTCGAGGTTGAGATTTTCCGGTCCCTCACCGAATGATGGACCCCTGAAGGCTGTTGGCGCCAGTTATAGAATGAGGCGTACGTCCGTCCAACCTATTGAGAATTGCGAAACCGAGTGACAGAGCAAGTATGAATGTTGACGTCATCCCGGCGCAGGCCGGGATCCAATTTCATAGCCAGGGATTGGGCCCCGGCCTGCGCCGGGGCGACGTGGCTTGTGGCTGGTTGTGTCAAGTAATCAAGCAAAGCCCAATAACGGAGAACCGAAATGGAAAGAAGAAAGGCGAGTGATTTTCCTCCGGACGTGCTTAGGCTGTTTGACGGTTACATCCATGGCAACATCGACCGCCGCGCCTTCCTGGACCGAGCGGCCAAGTACGCGGTGGGTGGATTCAGCGCGGCCGCTATGCTGGAGGCCCTCACACCCAACTATGCGCTGGCGCAGCAGGTCGCCAAGGACGACAGCCGGATCAAGACCGAGTACCTCACGTATCCGTCACCCGATGGCTCGGGAACCATGCGCGGCTATTTCGCACGACCGGCAAACCCGGCGGGCAAGTTGCCGGGGGTGGTGGTCTATCACGAGAATCGCGGGCTCAATCCGTATATCGAGGATGTAACGCGCCGCCTGGCCGTGGCGAATTTCGTCGCGTTCGCGCCGGACGCGCTGACGCCGGTCGGTGGCTATCCAGGCGACGAGGAGAAGGCGGCACAGCAATTCGCGGCGCTTGATCCCAAGAAACGCATCGCGGACTTGATGGCTGCCGCCGCCTTCCTGAAGACGCGTCCCGAATGCACGGGCAAGATCAGTGCCGTTGGTTTCTGCTTTGGAGGAACCATAGTCAACACGCTCGCCACGCGCATGCCGGATCTGGGGGCGGCGGTTCCGTTCTACGGTGGCCAACCCACCGCGGAGGACACCGCCAAGATCAAGGCGCCGCTATTGATCCACTACGCCGCGCTCGACGAGCGCGTCGATGCCGGGTGGCCCGCGTTCGAGGCTGCCCTCAAGGCAAACGGCGTCAAGTACCAGATGTACATGTACGCCGGCACCAATCACGGCTTTCACAACGATACGACACCCCGCTACGACGAAGCCGCGGCCAAGCTCGCGTGGTCGCGTACGATCGACTTCTTGAACGCGAACCTGAGGAGCTAGGCGAGCCGCATCAGAGTCCGGCGACGAGCCCGCTGGAGCGCAGCCTTCCCGCGACGTCGTTGGCGTAGCGTGGGGCGTCCTGCTGCAAGGTCGCGGGACTGTAGTCCGGCGGATTGTAGGTCCACACGGGACTCGCGGTTTTGACATCGAAAAGCGTCGTGTAGATCGTCGCCGCCTGGTAGCTGTCCGTAACGATGCCGGGTTCGTACCAGCCTACGTACATGTCGGAGCCGGCGGGGACGACGACCCCGGACGAGAGGCCCACGTTCGTCTGCGTGGTGAAACCCGAAATGCGCACGAGCAACACGGCATCCGCGCCAGCCCGAGAGACCGCGGCGCGTATCGTCGCCCGGTCCGGTGTGTGGTCGGTGGGCACGAACTGCCAGCCGGGCACGGCAACGATGCCGGCACCCTGCAGCGTCGATACCATCATGTTTTCGAAGCCGCGCTGATCGGTGAGATTCTTCGAGCTCAGGCCGACGACAAAGACTTTCCTGAATGGCGGGCCTTTGAAGTCGGGATCGCGCCAGGTAGTCGTGTTCAATGGACTGGGTGCGGCCGCGCAGCCGGCGATGAGCACCGCTGCGACAAAGTACAGCAAGACATGATGCGAACGCGTGTGCATGCAATTCTCCTGGAATGCGGGCGACCGAACGTGGCGATTCGCATCGCAATGGACGGGCCGCAGATGCTACAGCGTGCCTGCCATTCATGCCACGTCTTCGCGCCGGAATTTGAAGGCATCGTCGGTAAAGGCGGCTTGTAAAGCTCCTTCAAAGGGCATAGAGTTTTTTGCGCCGGGCAGCCCAAAACGCGACTCGACAATTGCAGGATTCAACGCCCGGCTCGACAGCACGTATTGTTGCAACATTGGCGTTTCACGCGACGTCCGTGCGACGGAATTCCAACGAGGAGGAAGAACAACATGAAATCGAGAACCCTGGCTGTACCGGCTTTGTCGGCAGTGCTCACACTTTCCGTAACATCATTGGGCGGTTGCTGGTCCGATGCGGCCCCGACCGTGTTTACGATATCGAGCCCCGACCTTGCAAGCGGCACCTTCGCCACGAGATTCATCCTCAATGGCTTTGGCTGTACGGGGGGGAATGTTTCGCCTGAGCTGCAATGGAGCAACATACCCATCGGCACGAAGTCGCTCGCGCTGCAGGTCTACGATCCCGACGCGCCGTCGGGCAGCGGGTTCTGGCATTGGGCCATCTACAACATTCCCCCGTCCACAACCGGATTGGCGCAGGGGGCCGGCAATAGCCCGGCGACGCTGCCGCCCGGCGCATTCGGCGGCAACACCGATTTTCTCGACACCGGCGCCACGGGCGGCAACGGCAACTACGGCGGTCCTTGTCCGCCCCAGGGCGATCCGCCCCACCGCTACATCTTCACGCTCTTTGCGCTTTCGGTCGACAAGCTCGAGGTGGCCGGCGGAGTGCCAAAAACGGGGACCGCCGGGCTGTATGGTTTCGTGCTCAACAAGGGTATCGGCCCCGCATTGATAGCGAAAACCTCCTTCACCGCGACCTACGGCCGATGACAGGTTTGCCCGAACGTCGATGACTCGGCACATCTGACCGCTTCCTCGATTCGTGCCGGCCTCCTCGACAAGGGGGCCGGTATTTTGCTGAGGGTCCTAGCGCTCCATGCAACAAAAAGCCCGCGCGAGGCGGGCTTTGATCTGTAATCCAAGCCTGCCTAGTTGGTAGCACCGACCGCTAGCTTCTGATCGGTCGCGGGGGCCTTCGCCTTGGCTGCTGCCTGCTTGGTCGCGTGCGGCGCGAGTGACTTTGCAACCGGCGTTGCCGGTGCCTTGCTCGCCGCCGGGGCGGGCGACGAGGCCGCCAGTACGGCAGGAGTCGCCGACGCCGACGTGGCGTCGTAGTCTTCGCATGCGAAGGCGATCACGGGAGCGAGTCCGAATGCGGCCACCGCGGTTGCCGTCAATATTCTCTTCATGGCCAACTCCTTCCTGGGACGAACCCAACGGACAATCTGCGCGCAATGAGGACGCTTGTCAATAAGTCCGGCATTGCGCGAATCACCGCCACCGCCGCCCTGTGCTCAAATAGCGCCATGCCCAAGCACTACTCGATGGGCGGTCGCGCGTCGGGCACGGCCGCTGCGTCCACGCCGCCCGGCCCGACGCCCCAGTCGCTGCGCGAGCGCGTCGGTGCGCTGCGCAACCTGCCGCCCTTCCTGAAGCTTGTATGGAAGACGAACCCGTCGCTCACGCTCGCGCAATGCGCGCTGCGCCTGATCCGCGCGCTGCTGCCGGTCGTCACGCTCTACGTCGGCAAGCTGATCATCGACGAGGTTGTGATGCTGACGCAGACCGCCGAACGGGCCCGACAGCGTGCGCGAGTGGCTTGCGCGCGGCCTGCTCGATCGCATCGGCTGGCTGCTCGCACTCGAATTCGCTCTGGCCGTCCTGTCGGACGTGCTCGGGCGCGACTGTGTCGCTGTTCGATTCGCTGCTGTCGGAGCAGTTCACCAACGCCACCAGCCTGCGCCTGATGGAGCACGCGGCGACGCTCGACCTCGAGGATTTCGAGGACAGCGAGTTGCAGGACCAGCTCGAGCGCGCGCGCCGGCAGGCAGCGGGACGCATGACGCTGATGGGGCAGCTGTTCGGCCAGGCGCAGGACGTCGTCACGGTCGTCAGCTTCGCCGCCGGGCTGATCGTCTACGCGCCGTGGCTGATCGTGCTGCTGGTCATCGCGCTGGTGCCGGCGTTCGTCGGCGAGGCGCATTTCAACGCGCAGAGCTACTCGCTCAACTACGCGCGCACGCCGGAGCGGCGCGAACTCGACTACGTGCGTCAGACGGGCGCCAGCGTCGAGACGGCGAAGGAAGTGAAGATCTTCGGCCTCAACGCGTTCCTGATCGACCGCTATCGCGCGCTTGCCGACGAGCTTCTACGCGGCCAACCGCAAGCTGGCGTTGCGGCGCGCGAGCTGGGGCGGCGTGTTCACCGCGATCGGCACCATCGGCTACTACGTCGCCTATGCGTACATCGTCTGGCGCACGCTGCACGGCGAATTCACGATCGGCGACCTGACGTTCCTCGCCGGCTCGTTCCGCCGTCTGCGCACGCTGCTCGAGGGTCTGCTGATGGGATTCTCGCAGGTCGCGGGCCAGGCGCTCTATCTCGACGACCTGTTCTCGTTCTTCGAGATCCAGCCGGAAATCGCGTCGCCGCCCGAACGCGCTGCCGTTTCCGTCGCCGATCCGCGAGGGCTTCGTCTTCGAAGATGTCGGCTTCCGCTATCCCGGCGCCGAGCGCTGGGCGGTGCGCCATCTGAACTTCACGCTGCACGCCGGCGAGGTGCTGGCGCTGGTCGGCGAGAACGGCGCCGGCAAGACGACGCTGGTGAAGCTGCTCGCGCGGCTCTACGATCCGGACGAGGGCCGCATCCTGCTCGACGGCCACGATCTGCGCGACTACGACCTCGTTCGCGCTGCGCGCGAACATCGGCGTCATCTTCCAGGATTTCGTCCGCTACAACCTGACCGCCGCGGACAACATCGCCGTCGGCCGCATCGAAGCGCGCGACGACCGCGCGCGTATCGTGCAGGCGGCGCGCGCGCAGCCTCGCCGACGAGGTGATCGCCAAGCTTGCCGAAGGGCTACGACCAGATGATCGGCAAGCGCTTCCGCACCGGCGTCGATCTGTCGGGCGGCGAATGGCAGAAGATCGCGATCGCGCGCGCCTACATGCGCGACGCGCAGGTGCTGATCCTCGACGAGCCGACGGCGGCGCTCGACGCGCGCTCCGAGTTCGAGGTGTTCCAGCGCTTCAAGGAACTGATCGCGCGGCAAGACGGCGGTGCTGATCTCGCACCGCTTCTCCAGCGTGCGCATGGCCGACCGCATCGTCGTGCTCGCCGACGGCAAGGTGGAGGCGGTCGGCACGCACGAGCGAGCTGCTCGCGGCGGGCGGCCGCTATGCCGAGCTGTTCGAGCTGCAGGCCGCGGGCTACCGATAGCCGACGTTCGCCCTTACCTTCACGAATTCAGTGAACGCTAGAGCTGTACCCGCCGGTCAATGGGGTTCGCGCGATCCGAAGTCGAGCCACATGCACAGCGCCTGCTTCAGCGCGACTCCGGCACTTTCGAACCCGAGGGCGTGCGGATCGAGCGTCGCGGCATGATCGACGATGAGACCGTACGCACGCCTCTTCTGTTCTGCGCTCAGGGCTGGATTCGCGATGGTCTCGCGAAAATCCTGCACCTCCGACAGGAAATGATCGGGTGTCGGGCCGAATGCGGCGACGTGATTCGTGTTCATGGCAACTCCTTGCGCAACTCCGGCAGTGGTGTACAGACGGACTGTCACTCTGTCGGACAGTTGCGCGAACGCTTCGGAGCTGACCACGCAAACAACGTACCAAGCCGACTGCCGGTCGGCGAACTTGGCCAAGCGCAAGTGCACTGGGGGTCGGACCCCGGCGGGATCAGACCCCTTCGCTCAGTCGAAACTCACGATCTCGACCCAGTTGGAGCCCTTGCCGGTCGGGTACTTGTTGAGGAACTTGAGCGCACCGGTGGCCGGGTCGATGGCGTAGACGGAGATCGTGTCCGATTTCTCGCCGGTGACGACCATGTATCGTCCCTTGGGATCGATGGCGAATCCGCGCGGCTGACGTTCGGTAGGCGTGCTCGACAGGTAGCTGAGCTTGCCGCTCGCGCTGTCGACGCCGAGCGCGCTGAGCGTATTGTTCGTGCGCTCCGAGACATAGAGGAACTTGCCGTTGGGCGTCATGTGCAGGTCGGCGGCCCAGACGTCGTTGTCAGTGTTGCGTGGTGGTGGCGCGTTGGGTCCGCCGACGGCTCCGCGCGGCATTCCTGGCCCGAGCTTGGTGTCGGGCGGCAGGCCGGAAACCGAGCTGACCTGCGAGAGCAGTCCCGTTTTCTGGTCGATGGCGAAGGTTGTGACCGTGCCCTGAAGCTCGCTCAGCACATACGCGAACCGGTTGTCGCTCGACGTGATGAAGTGACGCGGGCCGGTCAGCGCGTTGGTGAGGAAAATCGCCGGTGTATTGGAATGGAGCATGCCGGTCTTGGCGTCGAAGGTGAACTGAAAGATCGCGTCGCTGCCCAGCGTGGGAACGTAGACGAACCTGTTGCTTGCGTCGATGCGGACCGAATGCGCATTGCGGCCCACGGGAATGACTTGCAGCGGCTCGATGGCAACGCGCCCGTCGCTCTCGACGGCGTTGACGCTCACGAGGTTGCCCCCGTAGGACGCGCCGAAAAGGAAGCGTCTGGTCTTGTCTAGCGAGATGTACGGAAAACTCTCGGCCAGCGGCGAAGACGACAGCGGCGTCAATGCGCCCGTGTCCCTGGCGATGCTGTAGACGTGCACCCGGTACGGCTTGGAGCGTGACGCCGCGTACAGGAAGCGGCGATCGGGGCTGATCGCCATCGGCATGACGCCGTTGGCAGCCCGGACCCGGGCACCGGGCTGCAGTTCGCCCGAATCGAGCAGGCGGTACATTCCGATGTCGCCATCGTCGGCATTCGAGACGTAGACGAATGTGGCCGCCAGCGCCGAAGCGCCGGCCAGTGTCGAAGCGATGGCAACCACGATGATCCTCCTCGCGACTCGCGCTATGACCTTCATGTCCTTCCTCCACTGTAGTTGTCTTATTGTGCCGCGACGGGATTCTGAACCGCTTTGGCCGAAGATGGAATGACATCACGCGCGACGTCCTCCGGCGCCGCGGTCCGCGCGCATCCGGCGCATGGGATCGGTCGGCTGCCGGGGCCGGTCGGCGGGAGCGAGCGCCGCCGCGTTGCGCGAGCCCGGCGTCCAGTGCGCACTCCGCACTCGCGAACGCGTATATTTTGCGCGACGGCGCCCGCCGATCGACAATTGCGAAACCGAGTGACAGAGCCGGTATGGATGTTGACGTCATCGCGTCGCAGGCCGGGATCCCATTTCATCGCCAGCAAACTGGGCCCCGGCCTGCGCCGGGGCGACGTGGTTTGTGGCTGGGTGTGTCACGTGGTTAGGTAAAGCTCAATAGGCTGTATCCGGGCACAATGGATCCAGGAGGTGTGTGGCATGACCGAACGAGCTGGTCTGGCGCTGATAGCGCTCGTGTTTGCGTGCACGATCCGGCCCGTCGCGGCCGACACGCAGGAGATCCGCTTCGCCAAGCAGACGTCGATGGGCTACGTGCAATTCAACATTCTCGAGCGGCAAAAGCTCCTGGAGAAGCACGCCCGGGCGCAGGGGCTTGGTGACATCAAGGTGACCTGGGCGACGTTCAGTGGTCCCGACGCGATGAACACGGCGCTGCTCGCCGGCGACGTCGACGTCGTATCGGGCGGCGTGCCGGCGCTGGTCATCCTTTGGGCCAAGACGCAGGGAACGCCCCAGGAAGTACGCGGCATTTCTGCGTTGAGCTCACAGCCCTTCCTGCTCAACACGCGCAATCCGAACGTCAAGACGATTCGCGACTTCACGCAATCCAGCCGCATCGCCGTGCCCGCGATTGGCGTGTCAGTGCAAGCGGTGACGCTGCGCATGGCGGCCGCGCAGGCATTCGGCAAGGCGAATTACGCCAGGCTCGATCCGCTCACCGTCGCGCTGTCCCCACCCGACGCAACCATTGGCCTGCTGTCGGGCGGAAGCGCGTTTGACAGCGTATTCAGCGTGCCGCCGTTCCAGGCGCAACAGCTGCAGGATCCCGCCGTCCACACGGTCCTCAATTCATTCGACGTGCTCGGTGGATCGCACAGCTTCACGGTCGCCTGGACCTCACGCCGATTCCACGACGATAACCCCAAACTCTATCGCGCACTGATGGACGCCCTCGCCGAAGCTACCGACATTCTCAATGCCGACAAACGCGCCGCGGCGACGCTGTGGATGGAGGATTCGAAGTCGAAGCTCGCACCCGAGCTGGTGTTTTCCGTGATCGGCGGCCCGCAAGTGAAATGGACGCTGGCGCCGGAGAACACGATGAAATACGCGTCCTTCATGTACGAGGTCGGCACCGTCAAAGCGCTCCCGGCCACCTGGAAGGATCTATTCTTCCCCGAGATTCACGGGATGGGCGGCAGTTGACGCCTCGCAAGCATCACGCCGCAACGCAGCGCGGGCGAGGGCGACCAATCGGGTGCGGGCACTGCGCTATGCTGTGGCGCTCCGTGCCCACTTCCTGATCCATTGAGCTTTACCTAACTACGTGGCGCAACCAGCCACAAGCCGCGTCGCCCCGGCGGAGGCCGGGGCCCAATTCACTGGCTATGATATTGGACCCCGGCCTGCGCCGGGATGACGTCAACATTCATACATGCTATGTCATTCGGTTTCGTCATTTTCAATAGGAGCCCACGCCATGCCCGTCGACCCCGGCACCGGAATCATTGCCCACGCGATTCAACTCGCCATCGCGCCCGTATTCCTGCTGACCGGCCTCGCCGGACTGCTCGGTGTCATGACGGCACGGCTCGCCCGCGTGATCGATCGCGCCCGCAGCTTCGAGCGCGCCTGGTCCGACCTGGATCCGAAGGGGCGGGCCGCGGCGCGCCTCGAGATCGGAGACCTCGAGCGCCGCCGCCGCGTGTGCAACTGGTCCATCAGCTTCTGCACGACCGCGGCGCTTCTTGTCTGCCTGGTCATCGTCACGCTGTTTGTGGAGGAGTTTTTCAGAACCAACCTCAGGTTGCTCGCCGGTGCGTTGTTCGTCGCCGCGATGGTGTCGGTGATCTGCGGCCTCGCCTGCTTCAGGCGCGAGGTGCATCTCGCCACGCACACGATCAGCCTCGATCCCGCGCGCTTTGAATGAGCCAGCCAGGGCCGCGGGAATACGCGCTCGTGGCGTCTTGTTTGCCATCGAGTCGTCGCGCGATGTCGCGGTGCCGGGAGCAAAGTCATGAAGCGATGGGTGTGCGTATTCGCAGTCGGAATCTTCGCCGGATCGGCGCTGGCTGCTGGCGGTTCGGGGGCTGGCGGCGGGGGCGGAGGTGACGGTACGAAGCGCGACTCGGCTTATCAGGCGGGCGAGGCGGCGATCGAGCGCCAGGACTGGCAAAAGGCAATCCAGATGTTCGAGTCGTCGTTGCGCTGGGACCGCTTCAACGCCGACGCGCACAACTGGCTGGGGTACGCCTACCGCAACGCCGGTAACATGAAGCGCGCCTTCGAAGAATACGAGGAGGCGCTGCGCCTCAACCCGAGCCATGTCGGCGCGCACGAGTACGTCGGTGAAGCCTACGTCATCGCCAAGGACATTCCGAAGGCCAAGGAACACCTCGCCGCGCTGGAGAAGCTGTGCGGCAAGAACTGTCCGCAATACAAGGATCTCGAGGAAGCGATCGAAAAAGCCGGCGGCTAACGCCGGTTCGGACTCCGAACCGGCGTGCCGGAATTCACAGCATCAAGCAATCGCAAACGTCAGGCCGACGTCGTCGCGTTCCACGACGCGTCGGGTGCGACGTACCGCATGCCGCCACCCATCGTGCCGCAGCCCGGCACCGTGCCCATTGCACAAGTGAGCAGCACCGCGACGGCGGTCCTGAGTCTGCGAGTCAACGCGTTCATGGTTCGGTTCGCAAAGTTACTTTCATGGCGAGCAGCCAGGGGGCACGGGGCCGACACGGCTCAACGCGATGGTTCCGGACAGGCCACTGCTGCTCCCGCTGGTGAAGTTGTAGTTAAGCGTCGCCGCCGAACAACTCTGAAATGCCAGCGTTCCGGTGCCCACCTGGGCGGTATTCACGGCCACAGGCGCGTCGAACATCCCGCCGGTGGATTCGTAGAGCGCGACGGGGATCGAACGGGTGCCCGGCATGTAAGGGGCGGTCTGCTGCGCCGTGTACCAACGCTGCCCGGCCGCGCCCGCGCCTGCACCGTTTGGCGCATACGTGTACCAGGCTGAGAAGACCGCGCCGGAAACGGGATTGATCTCGACGGTGAATCCCTGGCCGGAGGTTGCGGGGTCATACCAGTTTCCGGAGAGGGCGAAGTCCGAATTGGTCGCAACCGTGCCTCCCGCGATGGCGCAGGTTACGTTCTGCGTCAGCCGCGTCAACGCTATCGTCCCCTGACGGGCCGTGCCGTCGGTGAAGCTGTAGGACAGCTGACCGCTGGTGCATGTATCAAAGCTCAATGTCGCGGTCCCGACCGGCTGTGCCGTGGTCATCGGCGCAGCATTGAAGTTGCCGCCGAGATTCTGGTAGATCGTCAGCGAAGCGTTGGGCTGCCCGCTCATTACCGGGCCACTGAGCGTGTACCAGCGCTCGTGTTCCGCACCACCGGCGACACTGTCGTAGGTGAACCAGCTGACCTGGGCGAAACCCGCGCCAGGCGACTGATTCGGATACACCTCGACTTCGATTCCCTGGCCGCTCGTCGCCGGCTTGTACCAGGAGCCGGTCAGGCCGTGCTGGTTCAAGTCGATGCCCGACACCGCAGCGACGCTGGCCGAGTTGCCCGCGAAGTTGGTGGCAACATTCGATATCTTCGCGCCGGTGCGGGGGTTGACTGCGGTGACGCCGTCGGTAGGTAATGGGCCGAAACTCACCTGGTCGACACCCGCGTAGTTGAGCGTGCCGCCTCCGGTCGGGATGAAGTTGTTGGGAACGACGTAATCAGGCATCAGGATTCCGAGGTCCGCGAATCCCTGGGTCGCGATGAGTACCCGGGTGTTTGCCGTCGAGCTTGGCGCGGCGTAGCCGCATCCATAGGGGCCGCACATGCTACCGCTTCCTATGGGCAGATTATTCGGGAACCTGTAGACCATCGGAGTACTGCTGGAAATCGTGTTTCCGGCCCAGAAGTATTCCGCGCTCATACCCTGTGACTCGTGCATCACGATGTACTGCACGGTACCGCTGGCGTTGGAGAAGATCTGCTCGATCTGGTAGGTATGGAATTCAGCGATTGCCGCGGTCGCGACGAGCGACGACGAAATTGCGGCGATCCATCGAAATATTGTCTTCATCGTGCTGCCTCCGGCGACAAGGGCGCGTGCGGATCCATGCTGACTTGCCCGCGCTGACGTCAGGCAAACATGCGTGCGGACGGGCCTATTCCGAACAGATTGCCTGGAATGAAGAATCGTCCGCTGGTGTTGGCTTCGGGATTTCGCGCTACTCTCACGCAATGTGCAAGGTTCTTGGCCGATACCGCATCGCTGCAATATTGCTTGCCCTTGCCTTGGGCCTGGTGTCCGGCGCTTCGGCTGTTGACGGGTTCTTCATTGTCAACCAGCCTTGGGTCCGGCCGGCGCGGGCGGGGCAGGCAACCGAGGCCTACATGGACCTCACGAGCACCGCCGGAGCGACGTTGGTCGGCGCCACCAGCGCCGCAGCCGCGACGGCGGTCATCCGCGCGCCGGACAAGCAACGCGGCGGCCCGCCGAGTGTCGCACTGCCGGCGGGCACGCTGGTTGCGCTCGCCCCGGGCAAATACCGCATTACACTGCAGCATCTTGCGCGGACGCTGAAAGTCGGTGACCGCGTGGCGTTGACGCTCACGATCGAATCCGCCGACGGGTCGCGTGAAGATATCCCCGTGGACGCGGAAGTGCGGCTGCATTCACCGATCGACGACGAGTTGCACGCCCACAAACACGGCCACACGTGAGTGGAATATCATTTGCTGACGCCGGCCGCAGGCCGGCGCGGCAGGACCCCAAGAAAATAGGCAGGGAAGAGACAATCATGTGCAATTTTCGCCTGAACCTCGGTTTTTGCGTCGGCCTAGCCGCCATTTCCACACTTCCCGCATGTGCCTCCGACATCATCGTCTCGGCGCAGGACGGAAAGTTCGTGCGCAGCACCGGCGTCGCAACATATCCGCAACCGGCACCGCCGGACAGCCTGGTGATCCTCGACGCGTCGCGTAACCCGCCGGTGGTGACCGGCACGCTCGAGGGAATCGAGCACACGGTGCAGGGTCCGCCACAGGCGGTCGCGGTGACTCCCGATGGCAAGCTGGCGATCGTGGCAGCGCCGACCCGTTACGACTACGCGGCGAAAAAGGAACTGTTCGACAACTTCCTGCAGATCGTCGACATCGAGGCATCGCCGCCCAAGTTGCTCGGCAACGTCGATGTCGGCGGCCATCCGAACGGGCTCAGCATCAACCGCGAGGGAACGCTGCTGCTCGCGGCCGCGCACGACGGCACGGTCAAAGTGCTGGCGATCAACGGCAAGAACGTGAAAATGCTCGATCAGGTCAAGGTCGGCGAAAAGCGGCTGTCCGGCATTTCGTTCACCCACGACGGCAAGGCGGCGATCGTGGCGTTGCGTGACGAGAATGGCGCAGCAGTGCTCAGCGTGGACGGTACGACGGTGAAAAACACCGGCGAAAAAGTCTCGACCGGCGTCAATCCCTATGCGGTCGACATTTCAAGTGACGGCCAGTGGGCGATCATTGGCAACACGGGAACTGGCAGGACCGTGGCGGACGCCGACGTCGTGTCACTGGTCAACGTCGGCAAACGTCCTTTTCGCACCGTGCAGCAGATCTCGGTGCCGGCCACGCCGGAGGGCGTCGCCATATCGCCGGACGGCAAGTGGATCGCGGTGTCGTCGATGGCGGGGTCGCAGCTGCTCGCCAACGATCCGGACCGTAACAAGCTCGGCAAAGTCTCGCTGTATGCCATCAAGGATGGCTGGGCAACGCTGGTCAACGACCTTCCGGGAGGCGAAGCCGCGCAGGGCGTCGTGTTCAGCCAGGACAGCAAGAACATCCTCGTGCAGTTCGACGTTGAGCGCGTACTTGCGCTCTATACGATACGCGACGGCAAGCTCGTCGACACCGGCGAGCGCATCAAGCTGGCCGCTGGACCGGTGTCGATCCGGTCGATGCCGCGCTGATTTCCATAGCGCTCTCTCCGCGAGTCTTGCTTGTCCTAAGCGGAATTCGACCTGACGGACATTGTCAATTATTGATCTTTGCCAACATGAGTGACAAATCGATTGTCGACCCGGCGAAGGCCGGGGCCCAAGTTCGTCTTTCGCCGGACGACCAACTTGGATCCCGGCCCCCGGCCTGCGCCGGGGCAGGCTTCGCCGGGATGAAGAAGAGGGGACGAAAACTTGTAAGTCACTTGCGTAAGGCCCAGCAAGTCGAAATCCCCTCGATGCAAAAGCCGAGGACCGCTTGCTGCCGCTGAGCTTCACGCTGCCAACGACGGGGTGCCCGCGATTGCAGTCATCGAGCCGATGCCGATCAACGGGCACTATCGACTAAGACCGGTCGCACGAGACCGGCTCACTGTTACCCTGCAAGCAGTCATCTATGTCGTCACTTGCCGCTTAGCATGCGCCGTAGTCGCACCTGAATCGCTTGCCCTCTATCGAGCAATCCTGTCTCGAGATGCACGACCCCTACCTAACACGGCATCGCTCGCGACGGGCTTTCACTGTCACCAGCGTCGCGACAGCATCATCGTTAGCGCGATATAGGAAATGCGTTCCTGCGCGCCGGGGCCGAACGGCAGCTGTGGGTTGTTGTACGTGACGCGATTTGGCAACAGATATTCCAGCGCAGACGACAGGTTCCAGTGCTCGTCCAGCTGATAGGCGAATCCGCCGGTCAGATGCCACTCGCCAATGGCCGCTAGCAGGGGGCTCAATGTGTTTGACGGTATCGGATTGCGGCCATAGTTGATTCCGCCGTACACGCGCGTGGTGTCGTCTGTCGAATACGCGATGCCCGCGGCGATAACTGTCTGGTTGTGCCAATTCAGGGTGGCGCTGTTGTCGATGGTCGGCGGCGCCAGCGGATTGTCAGGGTTTGAGGCCGACAGGGTCTGCGTACGGATCGCGCGACTGTAGTTGGCTTCCTGAACGTCCAGCGCAACAAGCAGCTGCGGTGTGGCCTGCCATGCGGCACCCACCGCGATCTCTTCGGGCAGTGCGAGTCCGTGCAGTTGGACACTGTGATACGTGACGTTGCCCAATCCAAGCGCGGACAGGTTTGCAATGAGGATTCCGTTGTTGAACGGTAGATCCGTCTGGGGCGTGTAGGTAACGCCGAGATGGAGTGATGGGGTCGCCTTCCACAGCGCGCCTACCTTCGCACCAACCTGCACTGAAGAGGCGTCCTTGATCTCGGTCCCGAAATACGACTGTGCGGGATTGGTCGGATTGAAGGAAGAAATATTCGGAAACACGCGCTGCGTGAATGAGGCGTAGTACACGTTGACGCTGGCCCCGACGGAGAACTGGTCGTTGACCGCCCATGCGATTCCCGGCGTGAACTTGACCACGCCGAACTGCGCACGCAAGGTGTCCGTTCCACCGAACGGCGTATTGAGGTTGTTGTACACGTTGCCTGCACCCGCCTGCGCGAACAGTCCGATCCCCAGGGTCAGATCGGTACCGTCTAGCTCCTTCGAGAACCCATTGCCGATTAGAGGAATTACGCGATTGCTGACGAATTTGTTGTTATCGAACTGATCCTTGTGCGCAACATCGGTGGCGAACGCCGCCGCGCCGAACGCGTCGAGCGCCCATCCCCGTACTTGCGTCAATCCGCCGGGATTGGTGCTTAGCGCAGTCGTGTCTCGCGCGACGGCGACATCGGCGCCGCCCATCGCGACTGATTCCGCACCAGTGCCGATCAACGAGAGTCCGTTGTCCGCGATGCATGGGAAGGCTACCCCTAGGGATACTATAGTGGCGGCGGCAAGACCTATCGCCTGGCGCCCCGCGCTTATTCTCACACCGCCAGCGTCGACGGGACGTCCCGCATCCCATTGAATCGGCCTGAGACTCCGCAGCATAGGGATGCTCCTTCGGGCGTGAATGTTGTTCTTGGTGACCGGAAGCGCAGCGCTAGAGTAACCCAGATATGAAGCAGGCTGTTCAAGACCTAGTCAATCTTCGGTGCAATCCCCTCGCAAGACGTCTGAATTGCGACACTCATGGGCGCGTTTCGCGCGACGACGCATGCGTCGCGCGTGCAACGACTTGCAGTAGTGCCTCTGCTTCGAAGCGATCTACGCGTCAGCTCAACACGAGCCGAATGAGGTCTTCGCGCTTGTTGATCGAAAGCTTGCGATAGATCGCCTGGGTGTGTTCCTTGAGAGTTGTCGCACTGATGCCAAGCATCGCGCCCACTTCATCTGTGCTGACGCCCCGGGCAAGGTGGAAGCAGACTTCACGCTGCTTGTTGGACAGCGGCATTTCCTTGATCTTTCTTAGCATGCGAACTTCGGCCGGTATCTTTTTCTCTACCATCACTCCATAGGAGTTGGCGGCTCCGGTAGCTTCCTGCAACGCGTAAGCGCGCAACTGGAACTCTCCCCACTTATTCTTCAATGTCCATGCGGGAGGGCTGTGCACCGCATCGGCATCGCTGAAGTTCTCGAGTACTTGCTTGAAGAGACTCTGAAGGCCGGCTTCCACCGCGCGGCTATCGAGGCCCGTATCCTGGCCGACCGGAATGCGCTCGTGCAAGGCGTATACACACAGTTCCTTTGCCAGTCGTGACTGGTAAGTTACCTTTCCGGTTGCGTCGAACACCATCAGCCCGGAGTCGCCAGTCTCGACAAAGGCCTCAGGGGTCTTGACGGGTGACGAGATGGCATGTGCGATATAGGGTAGCGTTTGCGCGAGGACCCCCTCTTCTTCGCCGCTGAAATCGCCGTCTTCCGGCTGGCGAAACAGCACGATCTGGCCGAGTGGCCGGTCGCGGTCCCTGAGCACCCCATCGATGCAGTACTGGATGTTCAACGCGCGGAACATGCGCTCGTAGCTCTCCGTTGCCTCTGCCCCCTTGCGAAACGGCCAGCGGAAATTGCCAGTGAGCTTGCCGAACAGGATCGCCTGGCGCACGGAATATCCGATCTCTTCCTCGAAACGCAGCTGATTGTGGCTCAGCCAGCCGAGCACCGCGGGATCGGGTTTCTCAAAGTACGCGTTGACTATCGTGCCGACATCATCCGTCCACGCGAAGTGAATGCGCTCCGACGGAATGATTCGGTGCATCTCTTCGAGAATCTGGGGCATGAGAGCCTCGGACGAGATTCCTAGGCAACAAGTCTGGCGTAGACGAGACAGCGCATCCGATTGCTTGGCCAATTCAACCTCCCCGAGGAGCCGTAAGCGACACCCGGGCGCAAAACGAACCAGGGTCAACCGCGGGCACCTAGTCCTTATACCGAATAGGTCGCATCACGCCAAGGCGACCGGCGTTCGGCTGACAGAAATCGGTTCGATCCCCTCCCTAGGGAGGGTATTTGGCAAAGCTCGACCGTCCTATGGTGCAGGCGTGCAACCCGCTCGTAACCTGAATCCGCCATGCCGGCCAAGCACTATGAAACGGCGCGGTGAGCTTTCTCCACCTTCGTTCGCGATGAGCAATTCGCGGACGAAGGCACTTTTTGCAGAGGGTGATCGGGCTGGGTTTGCCACATCTCAAACCGTTGCGCTGCCGAGATTTCCGTCGCTCAAACCCATCAACCCGGAGGGGTCGCTATGAAACTACACAGGAAAATGTTGGTGCTCGCTGCCTTTTTGTCGCTCGTAACTTCTCTTGTGACGGCAGACCCCAATTCCAAAGATCTCGTGGGCGCGCGGGGAGCGGTGGGGAACAGCGGCGACGCAGGCGCGCTTGTGAACCATGCATCTCCGCAATCTGGTTCGGCGACAGCTGTCGCGCTAGCTGGCAGCCGCGCACAATCTCGGTCCGCGGCAGCCTCACGGCAATCAAGTACCTCGACCGCGACGGCCTCTGCGAGTAGATCGAAGGACCCAGAGCCGGCTGTAACCGAGCCGCGAGAGTGCGATCTTCTCCACGGCATCACATCGTCCTGCGTCTTCAATTGATCGGGCGCTGTGTTTGCTGCCGGACAAGGCCTGCCGACATCACGCAACGTTAGGGGTTCCGCCGCTTGGTTGGCGCGTCGCCACGAGACGATGAAGAGCGCTTCGAGCGCGACCAATTGAAATCGAGGCGCTGACAAGGATGGACGGCATCTGGCTCGATGTCGGGTGCGTTTAGACAAGGCCAACGTAAGAGGAGCATCAATTCCGGCGACCAGCGGACTTGGTCGGCGCCCAATCCAGATCCCTGTGAACGTCTGCTCCTCTTCGGGTCGACCGTCCGGACTGGTCGAAAGCAAGGCCAGGTCGATCCGCTATCTGCAACGGCCGCACTTTCGACCACGACCGCTCATACAGTACAAGCGCCCACTCGCGGCGTGCACGATCCGCCGAGTTGCGACGATCATTGCCAGCGCCGCTCGGCAGGCGGCAGGGGCCGGTATTCTGAAGCGACATCACCAGAGGCGCGCGCGCGAAAATATAGGTAGATGTCATCGAGGTTTTCAAGCACGTAGGCGTTGCTACGGCATCCGGGCATCCCACGGATTGGATCGCCATCTAGGATCATCCGAACGAACATTTCGCGGCTCTGCAGGGCGGCATAGTCGACGATCGAAGGCGCCGCCAATCCGGCGTAGTCTTTACCGTGGCACCGGGCACAGTCGACCACCCGCAGCACGCGCCATGCATTGGCGATGCGCGTATCGACCTCCGGCTGCCCGCCCGCGACCGCGAGATCGCTGGCAGTCATCGACAGAGCGCATGCGGCGATCACCAAAAGGCCGGCAACGTACGCCGACAGGGTGGCCTGTCGGCGTCGCGAACGTTGCGCAGTCACGACCATGCGATGAACCCTCGACCTTGGTCTACGGACTCCTGTCGGCAATCTTACCGGCGAACTTCCACCCACCCTCGCGATCCCAGACAAACGTGAATCCGCTAGGCCCATCAATGAAGACGGTTAGCGGTTCATCGTCGGGGGGCGCGCCCTTTGCCGTTCGCGCCGAGGTCGCCGACCAGAACGCCACTTTGCGTAACAGTGAAGTAGACGTACTGCTGGGCGATTTCCAGCCGGCGGCATACCTCCAACCGCTGCCTTGCGCGTGAACGAGCCGGAAAGCGTCGCCGTTCGAATCTTCCATGTAGAGGGTAAGCGGCGCACCAGGTCCCGCGTGACGCGACTCGGCGATTGCCGGCACAGGCGTAACCTGCGACGCTTCCTAGGAACGGTGATTTGAGTTTCGCTCGCAACATCACGGGCGGCGTAGCTGATTGGTGTGATCGCTGCAAGCGAAAGGCGGACAGTCCTCCTTGCAACAACATGGGATGGCAATGACCTACCATCAAGGAATGCCGGCCATCCCTACAGTTACTAACTAGTCCGTAGTATAGGCTACAGTCGGCGCTTTGAAGAAGGAACGCACCAAGTCCGGACGCGATTGAATGTCGAGCAAGTCGGCACTGACGCGCTGGCGCAGCGATTCGTTCTTGAGCAGCGGCTTCTTGCTCACGCCCTGGCGCTTGAGATGGTTCCACACAAACTCGTCCGGGTTGAGCTCCGGTGCATACCCCGGCAGGAAGTGCAATTCGAGTCGACCCTTCAAGCTCTGCACGTAACGCGCCACGCTCTTGGCAATATGCGCCGGATGGCTGTCCACGACCAGCAGCACCGGGTTCTTGCGCCGGCGCATGAAGTGCGCGAGCAACTCGACGAACTTGGTCGCGTTCAGCCGTTCGGTGTAGATCTCGAACCAGAACTCACCCAGCGCATTGACCGTCGAGATCGCGTTCACGCTTTGCCGCTTGCCGCTGGTCGGCACCTCGGGCGTGCGCCCGCGCACGCCCCAAGTGCGTCCCAAGACTTGATCCGAGCGCACTCCTGCCTCGTCCAGGAAGAAAATCTTCGCCCCGCGGCGTTTGCCTCTGGCGCGTAGCTTCGGAAAGGCCTCCTGCGTCCACCGTTTGATCGCCGCCGGGTCGCGCTCGTAGGCTCGGCGCAGCGGCTTCTGGGGCGTGATGTCGAGCTCGGCCAACAACCGTCCCACCGCGGTCACCCCCAGCTTGATGCCGAACCGCTGCTCGATCAGTGCCGCCACGATCTGCCGCGTCCAGAGGCCAAAGTCGAATCCGTACTGGCGCGGATCCTTGCCGTTGATCCATCGCCGTACCTTCAACTTCTGCACCGGCGTGAGCTTCGGTTGCGGCCCCGGATGCTGGCGCGCGCGTAATGCTTTCTCGCCGCCGCGTTCTACCGCCCGCAGCCAAGGATAAATCGTGGTACGGCATAGTCCGTAGCTCTGCATCACGCTGCTCGGACTCTCGCCCGCTTTGACCCGACGCACGGCCCAGCGCCGAATCATCTCCGAGGTGTCGTGAGGTAGCGTTCGACCATCGACCTTCAGCGGCTTCATGCAAAGAAGTATAGACCAGAAAAACCCACTTGTGTAGGGCAAACAACGGACTTGTTAGTAAGCGTCCGTTTGCGTTGGACACCTGGCACACCTCGATGAATGTAAGTGTTGCACGGATCTGAGTTCGGCCCATCGGCACTGTCATGACTCGAAAGCCTGAAGATTCACTATTTGCAAACGGGGCCAAACCCGATGTTCGGGGCGCGCAATCGTTTGACCATCGACGCCGGCTCGGCCGCGAAGGCCACGGGAGCTTCACTTACTTACGTGCGGACACATGCTGGGCCGGCCAAGGACGGCGACTGGCGCCTTACCGTCAAAGCGGTCGCCCGATCACCGCCAGCCAACGACAACTGATGCCCCAATTCGACCGGATGATGACTGCCACGATCTGACACGGACTGTCAGATCAAATCGCGGTTAAGACGTCTTACTTAACCGCGCCCGCAGCGTGCAGCAGGAGAATGTCGTAGATGGCGCGATTCACTGGCGTCGGCACGCCGGCCGCCGCGCCACGCGCGACGACATCGCCGGACAAACCGTCGACCTCGAGCCGGTTGCCGCGCTCGAGGTCGTTGTGCATCGACGAAGTCATCGCCGCCGGCAAGCCGTCGGCGAACGCAAGCCGATTGTCGGCGAATTCCGCCGACAGGTTGACCCCTTCGGCCAGGCCCACCGCGATCACTTCCTGCATGGCGTCGCGCAGCAGCGCGCGCGTGCGCGGGTGGGCGCGGATCGCACCGATCGGCTTTCGAATCGTCGACGTCGTGCCCGACAGCGCGACCAGGAACACGAACTTTTCCCAGATCGTGCGGCGGATGTCGGCGCTGATCTCGGCCTCGATCCCGGCGCGCTTGCAGGCTTCGAGCAGCGCCTGCGCGCGCGTTGATGCGCGTCCGTCGTACTCGCCGAACACAAGCCTCTGCATGGTCCCGGTGTGGCGTATGACACCTGGCGCGGCGATCTGTGCCGCGATATAGCACGCCGCACCCATGACCGCGCGCTCGCCGAGGATGCCGCGCAGGATGTCGTCCTTGCGCACGCCGTTTTGCAACGATACCACCGCCGTAGTCGGCCCCAGCAACGGCGCGATCGACTTCGCCGCCGCTTCCGTATCCCAGAGCTTGACGCCGAAAAGGACGATGTCGACCGGGCCTGCCGCTGCCGGATCGTCGGTCGCTCTGGCGTTGGCGACGAGCATATCGCCGAGCGCACTTTCTATCTTGAGACCGTGCGTGCGGATCGCCACAAGATGTGCCCCACGCGCGATGAAGCGTACGTCGTGTCCACCCAGCGCAAGACGCGCGCCGAAATAGCCGCCGACGCCGCCGGTTCCCATCACTGCGATACGCATGCCTGCCTCCATCGGGCGTTCAATTGAACGCGCCCGCTGATGTAGTCGTCACCGGTACCGCTGGTATTACACCGCGCCTCTCGGCAAGCTTTGGCGCCGTCCGCGCCTTGCCCTGCACACGGCGATCCACCAGTAGAATACCTGCCTGCGCCCGTCATCCGGGCGTCCGGCCAGGAAAAAATCGTTATGAAACGCAGCACCGAGCGATTTCTCACGACGCACACCGGCAGCCTGCCGCGGCCGGAGGATCTCATCCGGACGATGTACGCCAAGGAAGAGGGCGTGCCGGTCGACGCGCACGCGCTCGAGCGTCGCGTCGCGACCGCGGTGGAAGAGGTTGCACGAAAGCAGGCCGCAGCCGGTGTCGATGTGATCAATGACGGCGAGATGAGCAAGCCGAGTTATGCCACCTACATCAAGGACCGGCTTTCCGGCTTCGGCGGCACGGGCAACACCTTCGTCTACCAGGACCTGACCGCGTTCCCGAATCTGGCCAAGCGCGTGTTTGGCGACCCGGGACGCTCGCGGCGCAAGACCCCGGCATGCAACGAGGCCATCGGTGTGCGCGATCCACAGGCGGCGCAGACCGACGTCGATCATCTGCAAGCCGCCTTTGCACAAGTCGACGCGAAGGAGGCGTTTCTCACGGCGGCGTCCCCCGGTGTGGTGTCGCTGTTCTTCCGCAACGAGTACTACCCGAGCGAAGAGGCGTACCTGCATGCGATTGCCGACGCGATGCGCCACGAGTACGAGACCATCGCCAGGGCCGGCCTCGTGCTGCAGATCGACTGCCCCGATCTCGGCATGGGGCGGCATATCCAGTACGCGGACCTGAGCGTGCCCGAATGGCGCAAGAAAGCGCATCTGCACGTCGAGGCGCTCAATCACGCCGTCGCCAACATCGCGCCGGAGCAGCTGCGCATGCACCTGTGCTGGGGCAACTACGAAGGCCCGCACCACTGCGATGTCGCGCTTGCCGACGTCATCGACATCGTCTTCCGCGCGCGCCCGTCGGCGATCGCCATCGAGGCGGCCAATCCGCGCCACGCGCACGAATGGACGCTGTTCGAGACCGTCAAGCTGCCGGACGGCAAGATGCTGATACCCGGCGTCATCGAATCCAAATCCAATTTCATCGAGCACCCGCAGCTCGTGGCGCAGCGCATCGGCCGCTACGCGAACCTGGTGGGACGCGAGAACGTGATGGCCGGCAGCGATTGCGGCTTCGGCACCTGGGTCGGACAGGCCGCAGTCGACCCCGACGTCGTGTGGGCCAAGATGGCGGCCATGGCGGAGGGCGCCAGGCTCGCCTCGGATCAATTCTGGAAGCGCTGACGCGGGCCAACCGCAGTCCGCTGCACCAACCCAGCCAACGCACCGGCGTTGCCGCTAGGCACTCCTGGTGTCGAACCGCGGGTACGTCGCGGCCATCGTCCCCACGATGGCCAGTGCGCAGCCCACCGCAACGTCGTAAATGCGCGCCGCCAGCAGGTGCGGCACGACACCGCTGCTCACCATGATCACGTGCACGACGAACAGCAGGAACATGGTGAAAGCCATGTAACCGAGCGCTGGGTTGGCGGCGAAGCCGATGCGCGCGAACGCGGCGACGAGCGTCGCGAGCACCGTCAGGACCAGCGGATCGTCCACCCAGCGCAGTATCACCGCGGCGACGATGACGCCGGCGAGCGTTCCGACCGCGTAGTGCAGGGTCAGCTTGAGACTGGCGGTGCCTTCGCGGCGCATGACCATGAGCACGACGAACGTCGCCCAGTAGGGATCCATCACGCGCAGCGAGCTGGCGGCGAACAAGGCAACCGCCGCGGCGATCGCATAGCATATCGTGAAGCGCGGACCGGCACCGCTGCCGGCGAAGGCGCGGCGAACGCCGGCACGCCAATCGATCACGTTGTCGGCCGCGGGCAGTCCCGACCACTTCCACATCAGGTACGCGGCGACAAGCGCGCTCGCGCCGCCGACCGCGAGCGCCCACAGCACATCGCGGCCGGCGAAATGCATTCCTTCGCCCGCCGCCGCGGCGAGGGCGAAAAAGCGCATCACGGCGGCGATGCCGGGCTGCGAACCGCTCGCCCAGCCAGCGAGCAACGCCGAGGCCAGTATGACGAATTCGTTGCCGTGCGGCACGCGTGCGAGCTCGTGCCCCAGCGTGCCGCCGACACAAATCGCGAGCCAGCCCGCGAGCATCGTGCCGACGCGAACGTTCCGCGTTGTGCCGATGTCGCTCATGGTGACGAATAGCGCCGTTACGCCACCGGCGACGCCTGCCGCCGGATGACCCAACAGGGCGCCGCCGATCAGCGGCACGCCGACGGCGAACATGACGCGCAGGGCGACTGCTCGCGCACCTTGCACCGAGCCGATGGCGTAGAGGTCGCGGTACCAGCGTGTATCCATTGCGTTATTGTATGGCCTGACTCGTGCGCGCTGACTACAGGGATCGCCGAATGCGCGAGCAGCGCGACCCGACCCGCCATAGTAAGATCGCCATTGTGGCCACCGCATCCATGCATGCCGACGATTCGCTGCGACGCGACGTCGCGCTTGCCAATCGCATCATCGAGCGCTTCGGCCTGTCGAATGCGTTCGGCCATGTCAGCGCGCGCATACCCGGCACCGATACGTTCCTGTTGCCGACCCGGCGCTCGCCGGGATTCGCCGACGAGCATGCGCTGCTGGTGCTCGACTTCGAGGGCAACGTGCGCGCAGGGACGGGCACGCCCAACAGCGAGCTGTGGATCCATGCGCGCGCCTACGCCGCGCGCGACGATCTCGGCGGCGTGGTGCACGCCCACCCTCCCGCGTGCGTGTGCCTGACGCAGATCGGCGAACGGCACCGCATCGTGCATAACCAGAGCGGAGCGTTCGCCCGCGGCGTCGCGGAATACCACGACATCGGCCTGATCCGCACGCGCGAGCTGGGCGACCGGCTCGCGGCGAGTCTCGGCAACCGCGTCGCCGTGATGATGCGCGGACACGGCATCACGACGGCCGCCGCCGATGTGCGTACCGCGACGGTCGCGGCGTGCTTTCTCGAGGAAAGCGCGGCGCTGCAGCTGCGCATGCTCGCCGCGGTCGGAGGCGAAGCCACGCGAATTCGTGTCTACACGCACGAGGAGGCGATGCGCCTGTCCGACCAGCTCTCGCCCGGCATCGTCGAGCGGGCGTGGGAGTATTTCGCCGCACTGACGGAGCGGCCGCTGAACGCTTAGCGTGTCCGTCGGATGGTCGGGGCGTGGCGGAATGAATTCCGCCACAAGCGTCAGGCTAGTCCGCTGTCGCGCCGGTGCGGCGCACGAGCTCGCCGTACTTGCGCGCGTCGGCGCGGATTTCATCGCCGAACTGCTCCGGAGTCTCCGGACTAGGCTCGAAGCCGAGCGTGTGCATCAACGTCAGCACCTCGGGATCGGCAAGCGCCTTGTTGACGTCGGCGTTGATTCGGCGGACGACGTCGGCAGGCGTACCGCGCGGCGCGACGACGGCGAGCCACGCGCCGACACGCATGCTGGCGGGACCGCCCGCCTCGGCAAGTGTCGGCACGTCGGGCTGCACCTTGGAACGCTCGGCGGCAGCAATGGCGATAAGCCGGATGCGTCCGGCCTGCATGAGAGGCAGCGCCGACCCGAGCGTGGTGAATGCCCAGCTGACGTCGCCGTTGGCGATGCCCACGTACATCTGCGATTGATCTCGGTACGGCACGTGAATCATTTTCGTGCCGGTGGCGAATTCGAACTCCGCGCTGCCGAGGTGCGACGGGCTGCCCACGTACGACGAGCCGTACGAGACCGTTCCCGGATTGGCCTTCGCTGCCGCGATCAACGCCGGCACCGAGGCGTACGGCCCGCCGCTCGCCACCGCCAGGTAGAACGGCGTGTGATAGAACATCGCGACCGGAACGAAGTCCTTCTGTGGATCGTAGGGAAGGCTCTTGTAGAGCGAGGGGTTGATCGCCAGGTGCGCGTCGCTCACGACGAGCAGCTCGTGTCCGTCCGCGGGGGCGGCCTTCACTGCCTCGATGGCGACGAAGCCGCTCGCGCCCGGCTTGGACTCCACGATGACAGGCTGTCCCCACGCCTTCGAGAGCTTGTCCGCGAGCGCCCGCGTGAACACGGCCGGCGCCGCGCCCGCCGAATACGGCGCGGTGATCTTGACCGTCCGGACGGGGAAAGTCTGCGCAAGTGCCGGCGCCGCACCACCGATGCACAAGGCGGTGAGAACCGTAACAAGCGAGCTGCAAATCGACGTTCCTGGCGGGTCCACCGGTGTAGGCCGCATGTCCTCGGCAAGCTGGAGTTGGATGGAAGTTTGCGCCGTGCGTGCCCGCCAGTCCATAACAGCGAGAAACGCTGACCGACGGCGGCGCGGCGGGGTGCGCCGTTACAACGGCCCGGCGTTTGCCGGCGGCAGGCGATCCGTGTCGCGCGCCGCATGCGCGAACGCCGCATCGCCGCGGCGCACGCTGATCTGATCGCGGTAGACCAGCGCGCCGCTGGTCGTCGCAAAGGTTCCGATTTCGACGCCGTTTGCGCAGCGTCGTGTCAGCATGTACCACTGCGGCGGGAAGCGTACGCTCGGCGTCAGGTTGAACCATCGCGGCAGCCGCTGCGTTTTCATGCGGTAGTCCAGCCGACCATAGAAGTAGTCGCGCCAGCGCGCATCGCGCCCACGCGCCGAAAGATCGTAGCTCATCAAGTCGACCGGTATCCAGCCCTGATCGTCCAGCCACACCTCGGCCCAGTAGTGATACACCGGGCTTTGCGGATACATCAGGTAGCCGCTGATCACGCGTGCGGGAATCCCGGTCGCGCGGCACAGCGCGACGAGCAGCGCGGTGCCGAGCTGGCAGTCGTACCAGCCCGTGTCGAGCATCCATTCGGTGGGCGCCGAGGCGTCGAGTTCATCGTAGTGCACCATGCCGCAATGGAACCCGTCGAAAATGAAGTCGTGGAAGCGCCGCAGCTGCAGCGATGGCTCGCGCTCGGACCCTGCCAGACGCCGCGCAAGCGCGCGGATGCGGGGGGTCAGCTGGACGAGGCCCTCGCGGTCACGCGTGTAGACCTCGATCTCGTCCGCCGGGAGCGGCGCAGAAGGCGGCAATGACAACGTCGGTCGCGCGGTGAAACTGATGTCGATGCCGAGCGCGAGCGCGCGGGCTTCCGGCGCATGAAATCGCGCATCCAGCCGTCCCTCGCCGCGCTCGAATGCGACAGCGAGCTCGGCGGGAGCGATCGTGTCCACGGACAGGTCGGACAGCGTGTCGTCCTCGAGGGGCAGCGGCAGGCGCAGCACGATGCGCTTCCCCGGTTGGATGCCGTGCAAATCGAATTCGCGCATCAAGGTGACCGAGAAGCGCTCCGCGGGCAGCGAATCGGGCAGCGGCGGCTCGGCCGGGTCGGCGTCCGGGCCGTGAAAACCGAGCGCGTTCCGGCGCGCGGTCGCCACCAGACGATGTTCATAGAACGGGTCCGCGTGACGCAGATCGTCCCACTTCGCGAAGTTGAGCGCCTCGGCAGGATCGAAAAGACGGCCTCCTTCAGGCGCGGTCGCGCTCGGCAGGCCCAGCGCTATCCAGCGCTGCAGCGCATCGGAAGCCGCCGCCGCGACCGCCGCGTGTTCACCATGCTCCAGTTCGTTCGCCCAGCCGTGCAGCGAAATCATCTCGACGATGCGCGATTCCGATACGGTGCGATATTGGGCGTCCTGGCGGATGCCGAGCGGCTTCATTGCAAGCATGAGGGCATGCTAACCTCAACGGAGTCGTAGCGAAATATGCGACGGAGTCGTTTCACTCGAATTCAGAGCCAACACCTTGTTGTTCGCGCTGTCGTTGCCCCGCATTCACGAGCAGATGACCACCGCCGTCATCCAGAAGGTTCACGCGCGTGAAGGCCTGCTGCTGCCCGTCGGCGGTGCGCTGCTTGACTTGACCGTCGATCTGAGCGCGGTTGCTGCACATGACTGCCCACCGGTGTCGCGCTTTCGAATCGGCACGCGCGACGGCGTGTGGCTCCGGCGGGTCGATGTGAGGGAGGGTGACGAGATCCCCGTGGGCTCGCCGCTGGCGCTTCTGAGCACGGAGATGGACGAAACATTGGCCGGGCCGGTGGCGCGCGCGCTGCGCGTCAGCATCGCCGCGATCATGCCACAAGGGCACTGGCTCGACGACGAGGCATGAGCCCGCTCCAAGGCGCGAATGGCTTCCCCTTCGCGGGTCGCGCAGCGGCGAGCGCCGTGAGCGCCGGGGTCCTATGAGCCTGCTGCCGTTGCAGCTCGGGCGCATGGACGTCGCCGGCCACACGGTCCAGCGTTCCGGCGTGCGCTGGCTGTGCGCAGACGGACATCGGTGTCGCGCCGGCGAAGTCATCGCCTACTGCAACATCGCCGTGGTGCCACCGGGACCGCGCAGCGACGCCCGACCCTTCGCCGAAGAGGGCCGCGATTTCCAGGTCGCGTTTGCGCCGCGCGTCGCCGGGCGCTTGCGCAAGGCCGCCGATGTATCGCTGGGAGGCTTTCTTGACCGGCTCGAGTACTACCAGGTGTGGACGCCGGAATTCGCGATTGGCCAGCTCGAGTGCGAAGAAGCTGCGCCCGGCGACTATTCTCAGCGGGATGGACCGCTCGAGACGCTGATGCTCGCCGGCCGGCGCATGACCGAGCTCGCCGAAGTGCGTTCGGGCTTGCTCACCGGCTGGCACGATCGCAGCCGCGCATGGTGGGGCGATGGCGAAGCGACGTTCGGAACCTTGCTGAGCCTCGGCATATGCGACCAGGTCGGCGTCGTGCGCGGCGAACGCTTCGCGTTCACAGAACTGTTTCACGCGACCGCCGGACCCGCGCAGGCGGTATTCATGCCCGACGATGCGCTCGTGCCTTGCGTGCCGGTGCTGAGCGAGCAATTGCAGAGGACGCCCGAGCAATTCGAGGAGATCCTGGCCGATTTTGCGCGCACCTTCGGCGAAGGACCGCACACGCCTGCGCCCGGCGACTGGATTTTTGCCGGGAGCCTGCTGTCGGCATTGCGCAGGTCGCCGCTGCGCGAGCGCTACGACATGCTCACGCGCAGCGGCTTGCGCAAGGCCGGACCGGCGGACGCAGTGTTGCTTTCGCTGCACTCGGAAGCGGTGCACATCCTGCGCCACAAGCGCCTCGGCTACGCGGTGCAATGCCACGTGTTCCGCATCGCTGAAACCGGTCCCGCCGTGCGTTCATGGTTCAAGAAGAATTTCGACATCCTCACGCGCACGCCCGAGACTCTGCTTGCCGACTATGGCGAATTCGCGGATCTCGTGCGCGCGAGCTCGAATGCGCATTTGCTGGTGATGAATGCGATGTCGACCTCTGGACGCGAGGACCTGCAAAGCTACGCGGGGTTCGACGCTCCGCTGCGCGACACGCTCTCGAGCGTACGCGCCAAGGAACTCAATCTGATGCTGCACGACCTGGCGCGGGCCAAGGACGTGGCAATTGTCGACGTCGACGCCATCGCCGCCGAAATCGGCGGCATGTCGCACGTACCGGACGGCGTCCATTTCAGCGGACCGATGCAGGTGGCGGTGCGCGCGGAAGTGCTGCACATCGCGCGCTCGCGCGGTGTTCCGGGTTTCGTACCGCGGGGAGGCGCGCACGACGTCGCCGGAGCCTAGGGCCTAGTTCACCTCGAACTCGACTGCCAGCTCGCGCAACGACTCGGGTGCCTCCGGGAGCACCTCATCGGTGCCTTCGCTCAACAGCGCCAGTGTATCGCCGGACTTGGACCACGTTCCGTGCGCGCGGAGAATGCGACGCAGCACGCCCGCCTGGCCCGCGCGCACCTCGACTACGGCCTTGTGCGTTTCGAGTTCCACGATCAGGGCGCCAGGCGCGAATGCGCGCCCGACCTCGCCATGCCACTCCAGCACGCGCATCTCGTCGACATCTTCGATGGGTCCGGGCACTACCAATTTGAAAAGCATGTGTCCTTTGCAGGGTCGTCACAACGAAGGCCGTCAGGATAGCAGCATGCGGCGTATGGCCTGGACCACTCTTGTCGCATCGGGCAGGCAGGCCGCTTCGAGCACGGGATTGGACGACACCGGTGCCGGCAGCGCGCCGACGCGTGCGCTCTTCACCACGTGGCCATTGCCCAGTGCTTCGCGCACTCGGAGCGCGACCTCGGCCCCGACGCCGCAGCTCAATTGCCCCTCTTCGAGTGTCAACAGCGCGCCGGTGCGCGCGACCGACGCGCACACCGTCGCCACGTCGAGCGGCGCCAGAGTGCGCAAGTCGACGATTTCGCACGACACGCCTTCCGCCGCAAGTTGCTCGGCGGCCTGGTCGGCGACGCGCGTCATGTACGAATGGGTCACGATGGTCACGTCGCTGCCCCGGCGGCGCAGCGCGGCGAGTCCGATGGCGACGCAGGCCTCGTCGACCGGAACTTCGCCCGCAGTAGGAAACAACCGCTTGTGATCGACGTACACGACCGGACCGTCGTCGCGCAGCGCGGACTTCATCAGGCCATAGGCATCAGCCGGCGTCGAGGGCGCAACGACCTTGAGGCCGGGCACCCCCATGATCCAGGCCTCGATGCACTGCGAGTGCGCGACGCCTTGTCCTTTGGCGCCGGCCGTCGTCTTGACGACGACGGGTGCGGTGATCTGTCCGGCGGTCTTGAAGCGCGCCTTCGCCGCGTAGTTGACCAATGCATCCAGTCCGAGCATCAGAAAATCCATGTACGTGATGCTCACCAGCGGCCGCAGTCCGGCGACCGCGGCGCCCACACCGATGCCGACCATTGCCGCCTCCGCCACTGGAGTGTCGCGCACACGCGCCGCGCCGAATTCGTCGTGGAGCCCGGCGAACTCCTTGTACGAGCCACCGAAGGAACCGACGTCCTGCCCGAGCACGATGACGTTGCCGTCGCGGCGCATTTCCTCGCGTACCGCACGCGCGATGGCCTCGCGGAAAAACAGCTTCACGCCTGCCGGCGCGGCGTCAGCCGACATCGCGCAACAATTCGGCCGCGTCGGGAAACGCGGCGGCGTCGGAAAAGCGCAGCGCTGCCTCGGCGATTCGCTCGGCGTCGAGCTCGAGCTCAATTTTCTGTGCTGCGGAGAGGGAGCCGTCAGCCTCAAGCCGCGCGGCGTGTCGGCGAATCGGGCAGCGCTCGCGCATCGAGCGTTGCTCCACGACGCCGCGCGTGTCGCGCGTAGCCGTCGAGTGGCTGTAGAAACGCTCTGAGCAACACTCCAGAAACGCGGGGCCTTGGCCGTTGCGCGCGTGGCGCGCGAATCCGGACGCGGTTTCAGCGACCGCGATCACATCCATGCCGTCCACGGTCGCGCGCGGTATCCCGAAAGGCAACGCCAGGTCCGACAACAGCCGCGGCGCCAGCGCCTGCGAACGTGGTGTAGAAACCGAGTACCCGTTGTTGTTGCATACGAACAGGAGCGGCAGCTTCCAAAGCGTTGCGATATTGAGCGTTTCGTGCAGCGCGCCGGCGCCGCAGGCCCCGTCGCCGAAAATGCAGGCGACGATGGCATCCTCGCAGCGCTGTTGCAGCGAGAGCGCGACGCCCGCGGCAATGCTCAGGTTTCCGCCGACGACAGCGTGCGCGCCGTAAAAGCCTGCATCGGGCTGCGCCAGGTGCCCCCGGCCGCCCTTGCCGCGGCAAGGCCCCGCGACCTTGCCGTGCAGCTCGGCCATGACCGCATTTGGATCCAGGCCTCGGGCGAGCGCCGGTCCGATCGAGCGCCCGCTGCAGAACAGGCGATCCCGTGCGGCGAGAGCGGCGCAGACGCCGACCGCGACGGCCTCTTCGCCGGAGGACAGCAATTGAAAGCCATGGTCGGAACGGCGCATGAGCGCGGCTTCGAAGGCGCGGATGAGCAGCATCGCGCGTAACCAAGCGAGCTGATCGGCGTGGTGCAGACTATTTTCCACGGGCGAGCCGCCGCCGGAGCAGGTTGCCGATGTCCTGCAGCCCGCCCTGGTATTGCATGGCACGCTCCAGCGTGTCCGCGGGCAGCGCGTCGTCGAGGCCGACGAGCATGCTCGCCACGATCGCGTAGCCACCAACTTCGGCGGCCATCGTCCCCTGCAGGCGATAGTCTGTCTGCAATTCCCGGGCACCGATATGCGCGAACACGCGATCGATGTCGGCGACTCCGACGCCAAAATCGCGCGACAGCCTGATGGCCAGCAGGTTGAGGCGTCGAATGCGTTCGATCAGCGTACTTGCAGCGTGGTCGTCGCGATGCGGTACGTGGCGAAATATGGTGCATACGAACACTCGCGTCGCCGCCGGTGATAGTGCGGAGAGCTGCGCGCGCCAGCGCGCCTCGATCGCCGCCAGCGACGTGTCACCCGCGAGGTCCGGCAGCAGCGAAGCCACAATCACGCCGACGCCGTTGCGCTGCGAAAGTTCGGCCAGATCGGCGCGAAAGCCGAGCCTTATCGCGAACGCTCGCCCCGACGCTGTGCCCAGGCTCTCGCTCAGCTGTTCGGAAGCCGCCACCAGCAACGATCGCTCGCGATGATCCACTACGGCATCGATCACCAGCGGCGCGGCCGCGCTCATGGGAACCTCGCGCTTGCGGCCGTCGCCGCTGCGCCATCCGCGGCAGGGGTCCAATTTGCGTCCTGAGGCGCCCCTGCGACAGTCATGCCCCGCCGTCCGGAACGACCGCCGGCAGCTCGTGCAGGGTTCCGATACGCCGCCGTATCGCGTCGTAGTCGATACCGCGCCCGCCGAGCGCCGCGCGTTCGAGCTCGGGCAGGGAGTCGATGCGAGCATCGGCCGGAATCCGCTCGCCCGCGCTGATCCCGGCCCAGAAAACGGCGAGCAGCTTCACCGCCGGCAATGGATGCGCCGCGTAGAAAAGCGCTTCCCATCCCCCGTCCTGCAGCGGATCGCGCCAACCCGAGCGGTGTGTGAGGTGATAGGTACGTGCGCCGTCGACGGGGACCATGCGCCCGCCGGCCTTGCACAGGCGCAACGCGAGCTCGCGATGCTCGCTGAGTTCAATCGCTTCGTTGAATCCGCCCACGCGCAGGAAGTCGTCCCTGCCTACCGACATGTTGCTGCCCGACGCCGCCGCCCAGAGAACCGAGCACTCCGGATGGTTGCGTAGCGCGTCCATTTCAAGCTCGTAGAGTCGGCGCGGTCCGCTGCCGGGGTAGATGCCGGGGTCGGCGCGCTGTTCGATGCTCGTGAAGCGTTCGGTGACGTCGGACATCGTGACCTGCATGCGACGCAGCTCGTCAGGCCCCAGCCGCGCGACATGCGCTCGTTCGCCGGGGCGTGGCGATCCCGTCGCCGGGTCGAGGAAGAATCGCGTGCAGCGAAGGTGAAAGGTCTCGCCGCGACCGACCGCGCGAGGAACCGTCGCGTGCACGGCGGCGTGACGGGCGACCAGTTCGGGTCCGGCGAGCGTGTCGCCGTCCATGAACAGGAGCAGCTCGCCACTGGCAACGCGCGCGCCTTCGGTGGACGCACCGGAGCGGCCGTGCGGCAATGCATGGTGGATGGCATGAAGCGGCAGCCATGCGCGGGCTTCGGCCACGACATCGCGCGTGTGATCGGTCGAGCCATCGTCGACGACGATGACTTCCGCGGGCACCGTCTGCCGTGAAAGCGAGCGCAGCACGAGGCGCAGCCGGTCCGCTTCGTCCTTGGAACGTACCACCACGCTTACCCGCATTGCTTGGCCTCCGCGGGCGCGAGGCAATCGCAGTCCTCCAGAATGCGCACGACCTCGCGCGCGACGGCCTCGCAGCCTTGCGCCGTCAGATGCAGCGAGTCGACCTTCGCACGCGACGCACCCATGCGCGCGACGATCGCGTCCACGTCGACGACGGAGACGCCGCTGCGCTGCGAGAGCTCGACGAGCGCAAGATTGAAGCGGCGAATGCGCGTCGACAGGATGTCGCCCAAGCCTTGGTGGCAGTGCACCGTGTCGCCGAGTACGGCCGACGACAGGTTGTACACGAGGATCGGAGCCTGCGTTCGTGCACGCAGGCGCTCGACGATGCGCCCGAGATTGCGCATCGACTCGGCAGCGTCGAGCACCGGTATCGGCGCGAACTCCTTGCGCAGCCAGGCCACGTCTGTTTCCGGCCACGACGGCCACTGGTACGCACAGAAGAGGTAGTCATCACGCCCGTGCCGCACCAGGTTGGTCATGATGTCCGGTTGCACCGATAGCACGTAGGCGTCGGCGGCGGTGTCGAAAAGCGCGGTACTGAACTGCGTGGCAGGTGAATAGGGCTCCAGCGGAACGACGTGCGCCAACAGCTCGGCGGGAACGTTGCCATTTGCCTCCAGGAGCGCGTCGGAGCGTGTCCACGTCTCGTGGCGCACGCGCACAAGCGTGTCGGGCCAGCGCTCGCGCACAACTTCGTTGATGCCGTTCCAGCGCAGCTCGCCACCGAGGCGCAACGCGTGCAGCGAATCCCGAACGTCCAGGTTCCCTTTGGCGAACAGCGTCAGTCGGCGCAAATCGATGGCTCCAATCCCGCGAGGAGCCGTCATTCTAGTCGATGCAGGGTTCGGAAAAAGAATAGCGCGCACCCGATGCGCTGCCGGGCGAGATCGTCAGGATGTTGCGGCTTTAAGGCGATCGGCTGTCTTGCGGCCAGGCCGCCAGCAATCCCCAGCGGTGCCTGCAGCGCTGGCGGCCTACGATCCCGTCGCCAGCGTGAGGCCGAGCGCAGCAGTAGCGATGTAGCCCGGGTCGGTGCCGGGCATCGGTGCGAGATCGACCAGGCGGCTAGGGTCGTTGCTGCCGTAGAGGAAATCCTGCGCGTTGCGCGTTCTGGCGCTGCCACGCGTGCTATACGCCGGGCGCTGCATCACGATGTCGTTGACCGCATCGTCGAAAAACAGTTGCGTGGTGAATTCGTAAGTCGCGTTGCCCGCTGCGTTGAACACGCGCGCCTTGACGTGAATGTGAACCGTGCGCCCTGCGTACGAGCCCGGATAGATGGTCTTGAACGCGACCTTTCCGTCGGCGTCACTGATCTGATAGCCGCGCAGCCACGTCTGACCCTTGGTGCTGACCTGTCCCACGCCCGTGCGCTCGTCGGAGTACTCGCCCCTTGCGCTCGCATGCCAGACGTCGACCTGCACGCCGGCGACGGGACGGCACTCGGCGCCGCGGACGCTCGACAGGTCGATGAACAGCCGCAACGGCAACCCATCGACGATGCCGGCACGGGTGGCGCCCGCGGTCAGGTCGGAGCGATTGAGGCGTTCGTCGACGAAGAACGGTCCTTCGGTGAGCGCGGGGGTCAATGTGCACGACGCGCGGCTGCCGGCCGCCGCCGGCGCTGCCGCGGCGAAATCGCTGTGGAGCGCGCGCGTCGCAAGGCAGCCGGCTCCGATTGCACCAAGCATTCCGAGCGTTCGCCGGCGCGTCGGGAGAAACGTGAGTTCAGGCATCGCAGGATTCTCAATGTCGCCGTGGTCGGGCGCCGTTTGCAGATTGTGCCAAACATGGCGAATGTAAACGAGTCATGCGCGAGCCATGCGAACGATTCGCAGCAAATCCCGCGCGCGGCCCTAGCGCGGCTTTGACGCGTGCTCGAGAATCGCGACCATCTGCGCGTAGCCGCGGTCGCGCGCGAGCGCGAGCGGGGTCGTCCCGCTGCGGTCGGCGATAGCGATGTTGGCGCCGGCGTCGACCAAGGCCTTGAGCGTCGCGGTGTGGCGCGCAGCGCCGTCCCCCAGCACGATCGATTCGATCAATGCAGTCCAGCCGAGGTTGTTGACGTGGTCGAGCGGCGCGCCTGCGCGTATCAGCGTCCGCACGACCTCGACATGGCCGAGATGCGCGGCGGCGATGAGCGCGGTGCCATCGTAGCGACTGGTGATGTTGCGCGCACTGCACCCGAGCTCGAGCGCGAGTTCCAGCGTCGGCAGGTCGTTCGCGACCGCGGCGATGGTGACCATGTCGTAGCGGTCGTTCTCCAGCGCGTTGACATCGGCGCCCGCCTGGACCAGCGCGCGCATCGCGTCATGCTTTGCTCCGTAGGCGGCGACATGCAGCGGCGTGCGGCGGCGAGCGTCGCGCACGTCGACGCTCGCGCCTGCCGCAGCGAGCCGCGCAATTTCCGCCGTGTCGCCGCGCGCGGCCGCCGCGAGCAACCCCTCGTAGCGGCCGCGCTCCGAGTCCGAGGGCGCGACCTGCGCGGCCGCGAACCCCGCCGCGAGCAGCAGCACGCCGAGCGCTCCGGCCTCGCGCATCACCAGCGGCACCCACTGTTGCCGATCGCGCTCGCCACCAGCGGCACGGCGGCGAGCAGCCCCATGTCCGCGTACGCACTACGGCAATCCGGCTTGGCTGCCTTCGCCAAGGCGCGCGCTTCCTTTGACTCGCGCTCCGGAGGCGGTGGGACCACCGAGAGCAATCCGCGCGAGCCCGGGCCTTCGCGAACGATCTCGCGTGCGGCGCGCTTTTTCGTTTCGTCGAGATCGAGTTTTGGCGTGGTCCCCGGTTCTCCTGCGGGCGCGACGTCACGGCGCGGCTTGAACATGTCCTCGTCAGGCGCGGGCTCGCTAAAGCGCAGGCGCGGCGGCGGCGCGCCAGGCGCGGATTCGCCACGCTCGGGTGGCGCAGCGGGAGCCACTGGCGCAACCGGCGCCGCTGGCGCAACGGGCGCCGCGGGTGTGCTCGGCGGCGCGATGCGCTGTTCGCGCGGCACCACGGGTTCGGTAATCGCGGGCGTCGCGGGTGCGGGCGCCAAGACGCTCTCGCGCGCGGCTGGTGCGGCGATCGGCTCGCTGGGAGCCGCCGGCTCGATTGTCGGGGTACGCGGAGTGAGCTTTTCCGCGGGCGGTTGCGTTTCGCGCTCCACAGCGAGCGGCGGCGTGCGTTGTGCGGGCAGCGGCGGTGCCGGCTCGGCAGCGGGCACGCGCGGCGCGGGTGGAACATCGACGCGGGGCGCCGGCTCGGCGGGCAGCTCGCTGCGCTCCGTGATCGGCGTCTCGCTTCGGGCGGGCGCCGGCGCAGCCTCGCGTTCCAGCGTGGTCTCGCGTTCGCTTGTCGGCGGCGTTACCGCCGGCGGTCGCTCGACGGGAGCACGCGCGGCCTCCGGCGTCGGCGGCGTCACCGGCGTCGGCGCGGGAGCAACTTCGCGCGGTGCGGGGGCGACATCGGCAGGCGGCGCCGGTGGCGGCACCGGTGCAGGCACGTACGGCTTGTCGACTGTTTCCGGAGCGTCCGGATTGAATCGCTGCAAAGGCTCGGGGACTGGCAGGATGGCAGGCGGTTCGGAGGGTGGCGCAGTTTCGATCGATTCCGATGCGGGCGCCTCAGGCACAACCGCCGGCCGCGCGCTTTCGGATGCGCCTTCGTTCGCGCGTGGCGCCTCGGACGCCGGCTTCGTGCCGCGCGGAGTTTGCGGCGCCCGGCGCCCCGCCGCCCGCTCGCGCGGCAGCAGCGCCGAACCCGGGGTCGAGTCGCTGGCGCCGGGTGTCCAGCGAAAGCTCGCTCCCGATTCGTCGATGCGCTGGCGCAAGCGGACGTCGAAAATGTCGCCCGGCGCGAACTCGCTGCGCGCGCCTCCGCCGGTGGTAGTGCCGAACAGCAGCACGATCCACACGTGCAGCAGCAGCGATAGGACGATGAAACGAAGCAGCGTGGGCTCGTCCAGCCGCATCGCCGCGGCGCGTGGCATGCGCTGCGGCGCGTTCACGAGGCGCGACCTCCGCGGCGAGGCAGCGGGACCGGAGACGCGCGGGCAGCTGCGGCGAGGGGTGCGAAAATGAAAGCGAAACGCGTCACGAAACGGAACGCCGCGCGGGGCAGCAGCGGGCCGCACCCCGAGAGGCCAAGTGGCGGAGATTCATTTTGCCATGTCACGCCCTCTCCGACGTCGAGCATTTCATTTACACTTGCGCGCAATCCGTCGGCTGTAGCGAACGGCATCGCGTCGGTGCGACGCGCCACCTGGAGGAACATTGATGAAATCCGCGGTTCGATGCGCCACAGCCCTGGCCGCCCTGGCTTTTTCCGCGACGGCGTTCGCCGACGTGCCCGTACCCGCGCCGGGCGCGAGCCCCCGCGTCGACGCGATCAAGCGAGCCGGCGTGCTGCGCGTGGGCGTGCTGGCCAACGCGCCGTGGCTGGTCGAAAACACGTCCGGATCGGGCGAGGCGTGGAGCGGTCCCGCGTGGCTGCTCGCCAACGAATACGCCAAGCGGCTCAACGTCAAGCTCGAGGCGGTTCCGGTCAGCCACGAGACCAAGGTTCCTGTGCTCGCGTCCAACCAGATCGACATCTCGGTGACCCCGCTCGCGGAGACCGCCGATCGACTCAAGGTGGTCGATTTCATCATCTACTCCAATACCAGCGTGTGCATGTTCGGCCTGGCGACGAATCCGAAATTCGCCGCGGCGAAATCGGTGGACGACCTCAACAGACCCGAAATAACGATCGCGTATTACACCGGCGGCGGCGAGGAAGGCTGGGTCAAGGAGCGTTTTCCCAAGGCACAGCTGCGCGGCGTGGCAGGCTCGGGCACGGCCCCGGTGGAAGAGGTGTTGGCCAATCGCGCCGACGCGGTGCCGATCAATCGCGTGCCGTGGGTGGCGATGGGCCGCAAGTTGAAGCAGCTCGCCGTTCTGCCCAAGGACAACAATTGCCAGAACAGCACCGAGAAAGCGGCGCCGGTGGGCATGGCCGTCGACAGGAACCAGCCGGCGTTTCTGGCCTGGGCGCGCGCGGTCGAGAAGGAGATGGAGAACAGGCTCAAGGCCGACGAGGCGCGGATCGTCGACACGATGAAGTAGTGCGCACCGAGCCCACGCCGGACGCGGTCGCATGGACTTCGACTTCACGGTCATCAGCGACCACTGGCGATTCCTCGCGTCCGGCGTCGTCCTGACGCTGGTCCTCTCCATCGTCTCCGGGATCACAAGCCTCGCCGCGGGACTGGCGGTTGCGCTATTGCGCCTGTACGGGCCGCGCTGGCTGCGCCGCTTCGTCGTCCTGTACATCGATTCGATGCGCGCGATTCCAGTGCTGGTGGTGCTGGTGTGGACGTTTTTCGCACTGCCGCTGGTCACCGGCATAACGATGCCGCCGTTTTTCGCGGCGCTGATCGGACTCACGCTGCATCTCGCGGCGTACGCGGCGGAGATCGTTCGCGCCGGCATCGAATCGGTGCGGCCCGGACAGACGCGCGCATCGCTCGCGCTCGGCATGTCGCGCGCGCAGGTCGTGCGGCGCATCGTGCTGCCGCAGGCCATCGTGCGCATGCTGCCCGCGTTTGGGTCGCTGTTGTCGGTCACCATCAAGGATACCGCGATCGCGTCGGTGATCGCGGTGACCGAGCTGATGCGTCAGTCGGAAACACTCGCGGGACAGACCTTCCAGCCGATCGAGGTCTACACTTTTGCGATGCTGGTCTACTTCTGCATCCTGTATCCGGTGACGCGCGGCGTCGATCGCATCTATCGCCGCATCGCGCACCTCGGGCGCTCGTGAATTTCGACTGGAGCGTGATCTGGCAGCACCGCGACGCGCTCGCCGCGGCGACGTGGACGACGATCCTGCTGACGGTGGCGACGATGGCGATCGCGCTGCCCTGCGGCGTTCTGGTGGCGGTGTTGCGCATGTACGCGTGGCCGCCGCTGCGCGCGCTGGCAACCGCGTATGTCGAGCTGTTTCGAAACCTGCCGCTGATCCTGGTGGTGTTCTGGGCGTTCTACGCGCTGCCGATCCTGACCGGACTCGGATTGTCGCCGCTTGCCACCGGACTTGCCGCGCTTTCGCTCAACGTCACCGCGTACAACGCCGAGACCTTCCGCGCCGGCATCAACTCGCTGCGTCGCGGCCAGTCCGAAGCGGCGCTGGCATTGGGCATGAGCCGCGCGCAGGCGCTGCGGCGGGTGCTGGTCCCGCAGGCGATGCGGCGTATCTTGCCGGTGCTGGCCAGCACGTGGGTATCGCTGTTCAAGGATACATCGCTGGTGTCGGTGATCGCGGTGAGCGAGCTTGCGTATGTTTCCATGCAGATACGCGCACAGAGCTATCGCGTGCTGGAGATGCTCACCGCGATGGCGGCGATCTACTGGCTGCTGGGATACCCGCAGGCCAAGCTCGTCGACTGGTTCCAGCGCCGGTTCGCGGTGACGGAGTAAGCGCTCGGTGAGAATTGAGTGAGCATCGGATGAGCGAAGCTCAGGCTGAGCGGGAGATGGCTGCGGGAGCAAAGATCATCCGCTATCGCGGCGTGATCAAGCGCTACGGCAGTTTCGAGGCGCTTTCCGGCGTCGATCTCGACGTGCACTCCGGCGAAGTGGTGTGCCTCATCGGGCCGTCGGGATCGGGCAAGTCGACGCTGCTCCGCTGCACCAACGGGCTGGAAGCTATCGACGGCGGCGACATCGAGTTCGAAGGCGCGAAGCTGCCGCGCGACGAGCGCGCACTGCGCGCGGTACGCACGCGCATGGGCATGGTGTTCCAGAGCTTCGAGTTGTTTCCGCACCTCACCGCGCAGGAAAACGTCGCCGAAGGGCCACGCACTGTGCTTCGTACGGGCTCGAACGCAGCGAGCGAGCGCGCGACGGCGATGCTGGCCAAGGTGGGCCTTGCCGACAAAGCGTCTAGTTTTCCGTCAGCACTGTCCGGCGGGCAGCAGCAACGCGTCGCCATCGCCCGCGCGCTGGCGATGCAGCCCGACGTCATGCTCTTCGACGAGCCTACCTCGGCGCTGGATCCGGAAACCATCGGCGAAGTGCTCAATGTCATGAAGGCGCTCGCCGACGAAGGCATGACCATGGTCGTGGTCACGCACGAGATGAGCTTTGCCCGGCGCGTCGGCGACTGGGTCGCCGTGTTCGACGGCGGCCGCATCGTGGAACAGGGGCCGCCTGCGCAGATCTTCGACGCGCCGGTCACGACGCGCACGCGCGATTTCCTGAGCCACCTGGGCTGGACCGGCTAGCGCGACTTCGATGTGACTTGGATCCCGGCCTGCGCCGGGATGACGACCAAACTTTCGTGGTTTGTCGCCCCGGCGCAGGCCGGGCCCGAGTAAGGATCATTCCGCCGAATCACTCCGCGAGCAAATACGAGCGGCTGTCCTCGAGAAAGTGCGGGCCGGCGTCGGAGCGCACCGCCGTGCCGACGCCGGAGCGGTCAGGACTTCGAGCAGCAGCGCGCTGGGCACGCCGCCGTCGATGATGTGCACCGAGCGCACGCCCTCGCGCACGGCTGCGAGCGCGGCGCGTCACGCGCGGCACCATGCCGCCCTGCACCGACGCCGTCGCGCAGCAGCGCTTCGGCCTCGCTCGCGGTCAGGATGTAGGCGAGCTTGCCGTCGCGATCGTGCACGCCCGGCGACGTTGGTCATCAGGATCAGCTTCTCGGCCGTGAGCGCGCGCGCGAGCTCGTCCGGCGAGCAGGTCGGAGTTGATGTGATACGCGGTGCCGTCGGCGCCGACGCCGATCGGCATGATGACCGGAATGAAGTCGCGCGACAGCAGCAGGTCGATCGACGTCGGTGTCGATGCTCTCGACGTCGCCGACGAAGCCCAGGTCGGGCGCGCGGCTCGCGCCGTCGCCGTCGGGCAGCGCATGCGCCGCGCGTGGATGAAGCGCCCGTCCTGCCCGTCGAGTCCGACGGCGCGCCGCCGTGCCGGTTGATGAGCCCGACCAGCTCCTGATTGAGTTCGCCCAGCACCATCTCGACGACGTTGAGCGTCGCGCTCGTCGGTGACGCGCACGCCGGCCGTGCCGGCGCACCTCGATGCCCATCTGCCGCAGCAGTTCGTCGATGCGCCAGCCGCCGCCGTGCACGACGATCGGGCTTCATGCCGACGAGGCGCAGCAGCGCGACGTCGCGCGCGAAGCCCGCCTTGAGCGCGGGATCGGTCATCGCCTCGCCGCCGAAGCGGATCACCAGCGTCTTGCCGTGATACGCGCGAATGTACGGCAGCGCCTCGGCGAGGATGCGTCCCTTGTTCATCGTGGACATGCGCGGCCGCTCACACCTGCATCGTTTCGGTGACGTCCGCCTGCGACGAGGCCGCTTCCTCCAGGATTTCTGCGGTGTAGCCGGCCTCGAGCCACGCATCGAGACCGCCGTGCAGGGGGCGCACGCGAGTGAATCCGTGGTTCATGAGCAGCTTGGCCGCATTCGCGGCGGAAGCCTCGTTCGGACAGGTGCAATAGAGAATGATGTCACGATCGCGCGGCAGGTCGCGGACGTGACTCTCGACGTCGTCGAGCGGAACGAGCAGCGCACCCGGGATGCGCCTTGGCTGCATCCCGCGCGCGATGTGCGAGCGCACGTCGACGACGACCGGCTTTTTGTCCTCGTTCATGAGGCGATAGAGCTCGTCGACGCTGATACGCGCCATCCGAAGCATCTTGTAGAAACGGCGCCGTTCCCACCATTTGTACGCGATGTACGCAGCAAGCAGTACGACGATGACAATGACGGCGGTGCTTCCGAATTGTTCGATGCGCGCGAGTATGTATTCGATCTGCCTGCCGAACAGGGCGCCGCCGCCGACGCCTGCGGCAACCCAGAGCATCGCGCCGATGCCGTTGAAAAACAGGAACGTAGGGAAGCCAATACGCGTGGCGCCGGCCAGCGGCGGGGCGATGAGCGAAAGGCCGGGGACGAATTTCGCCACGACCAACGCATTCATCCCCCAGCGCTCGAAGCGCGATTGGGTTTCATTCACGCAGGAATCGGGTGTGAGCGAGATACGGCACAGGGTCTTCATGACGCTGTTGCCGTAGATGCGGCCGATGACGTACCAGGTCGAGTCCGCGATCAGGCAGGCGAGCAGCGCGACCAGGAACACCAGCGGCAGCGACAGCTGTCCGGCGGCACCGAGCGCACCCGCCACCGCGAGCGTGGGGATCGCCGGGATCGGCAAGCCGATCTGTTCGGTCAGAACGTTGACGAACACGACTGCAAGCCCGTACTGGCTGAGCAGCCCGATGAGGTCATGCGGCATGGTGGTCGAGACAGCAAGCTGCGGTGGGCCGGTGTGGCGTCATCATAGCCGACGCGTACGCGACTGCGCGATGACGTTCTCGCGCCGCTGTCGTACACTGGGCAATGCGGCGTCGGCGTAGCGTGGCGCCGCTCGAGCCGGGTGAACGCTCATGGCTGACGACACCGAGTGGTCCTTTCCGAGCGACTTGCAGCCGCACGCGGACGCGGTTGCGTTCGATCTCGAGCGTACGCTTCGATCGGTGGTGCAGATTCGCGCCGAGATTCCGGAAGACGCGTTCACTGCGTCCGTGCTCGGCACCGAGCGCGCGGGCAACGGGGTGGTGATCGGCGACGACGGTCTCGTGCTCACCATCGGTTATCTGACCACGGAAGCGGAGACGATCTGGCTCACCGCACACGATGGGATGGTGGTCGCTGGCCACGCGCTCGCCAGCGACTTCGCGACCGGCTTCGGGCTCGTTCAGCCGCTCGGACATCTCGCCGCACCGGCAATCGCACGTGGCGCGGCGGCGGATGTCGACGCCGGCTCGGAGGTGATCGTGATCGGACACGGAGGCCGCGCGCATGCGCTCAAGGCCAGCATTTTCGCCAAGCGCGAATTCGCCGGCTATTGGGAATATCTGCTCGACGAGGCGCTCTTCACTTCGCCGGCGCATCCGCAGTGGGGCGGCACGGCGCTGGTCGGGCGAGGACGGATACCTGCTCGGGATCGGCTCGCTGTTCGTGCAGGAAGCCATCAAGGGCAGCACGGTGCAGGGCAACATGTTCGTGCCCATCGACCTGCTCGAGCCGATACTCGACGACCTGCTCCGCTTCGGCCGCAGCCGGCGCGCCGCGCGGCCGTGGCTGGGCATGTATACCGCCGAAGCCGAAGGCCGACTGGTGGTCGGGGGCCTGGCGCGGGGCGCACCTGCGGAGGCGGCGGGTGTACAGCTGGGCGATATCGTCCTCGAAGTGGCTGGCGAGCGTGCGTCGGGGCTCGCCGACCTGTTGCGCAAGACCTGGAAGGTGGGCGCCGCCGGCGTCGAGGTGCCGCTTACGGTGGCGCGCGACACAGAGGTCAAGCGCATACGCGTGCGCTCGGCCGATCGCCATGATTTTCTGCGCAAACCGCCGTTGCAATGAGCAGGCGATGCGTGCGGTCGCCGAAGTTGATCATGGTGCTCTGTACTCGACGGCGCGCTCAGGGGCCCGCAACGTCGGTCTTGTAGTCCCAGCCGCCGCCGAGCGCCTTGGCGACGTCGATGACCGCAAGGCGCACGTCGCGCGCGGCCAATATCTGCAGCGTCTGCGCCTGCAGCAACTGGCGCTGAGCGTCGAGCACTTCCAGGTACGGCGAATAGCCTGCGGTATAGCGCACATTGGCCAGGTCCAGCGACTTCTGCAGTTTGTCCTTGCGTTCGGTTTGCGCCGCCAGCGCTTCGCGCGTGGTCTGGTTCGCGACCAGCGCATCGTGCGCGTCCTTGAACGCCGACTGCACGGTCTGCCGGTAGCTGACGACCGAGCCGTCGCGCTGCGCGGTCTTGAGTTCGACGTTGGCCTCCGTGAGCTTCAATCCGATGATCGGCTGCAGGAGTCCGGCGCCGATGCCCCAGATCATGGCCGGTCCGCTGAATAGGCTCTTCAGCACGTTCGATTCGCTCCCATACGAGCCGGTCAGGCTTAGCTGCGGGAAGTAATCGGCGCGCGCGACGTCGATGCGCTGGTTGGCGGCGACGAGTTGCTTCTCGGCATCGCGGATGTCGGGCCGGCGTTGCAGCAGGTCGGAAGGCAGTCCGGCGGGAACGCTCGGGACCCGCAAGAGCCGCACCATCTGCACGTCGCGCGTGAACCGGGGTTCGTAGACTTCGCGCGGCGTCCGCCCGACCAGCACCGCAAGCGCCGACTCGTTTTCGGAAACAACTCGGATGGCCACTGCGACGTCGCTGGCGACCGCGGCGCGCTCGGCCTCGGCGCTGGCGAAATCGAAGTCGCCGATGATCCCGGCCTCGTAGCGGTCCTTCTGCAGGGCAACCGTTTCCGTTCGCGATTCCAGGGTGTCACGAAGCACCGACAGCTGGGCGTCGGAGGCGAGCAGCCTGAAATACGCGCGCGCGACTTCGGCGGCGACGACCGTGCGCACCGTCTGCTGCGCATACTCCGTCGCGAACAGGTCGTTCTTCGCCGCCTGCGTTGCCGTACGGTACTTGCCCCACAGGTCGACCTCGTACGAGGCCTTGATACCGACCAGAAAATCGTTGACGGTGAGAGGAGTTCCCGGAGGCAGCGGGAAGGCGCCCAGCGCGGTCTGGCGATTGCGCCCGGCAAGCACCTGCGCATCCAGCTCGGGCAACTGGTCGAATGCGACGATCTTGTACTGCGCGCGCGCAGCATCCACGTGCGTGATCGCCGCGGCGATATCGAGGTTATTCGCCAGGGCCTCGTCGACGAGCGCCGTCAGCGTCGAGTCGCCGAAAGCGGTCCACCAGCGTTCGAGCGCGGGATCGCCGGCGGTTGCCTTCGGCAGGTCGAGCACCGGCGGTGCGGTGGGCGTGGTCGTGCAGCCGGCCACGCCGGCGGCGAGGATCAATGCCAGGCTGAGTCTACCCACGTTCGCCTCCGGGCTTGACGATCGGCGGATGGCCCGGCGTGTGCGGCAGGTCGTGGCTCGCGGTACGCAGGTGCCGGACCTCGTCGATCAATTCGTCGTGACTGCGTTTTTCGGTGAGGCGCCGCGTGATGATGGCGCGGTAGAACAGCGGCACGAAGAAAATGGCGAGGAAGGTCGCCGCCATCATGCCGCCCATGACACCGGTGCCGGTGGCACGACGCGCTCCCGCACCGGCACCCACGGATATCGCGAGCGGAAGCACGCCGAGTATGAATGCCAGCGAGGTCATCAGGATCGGCCGGAAGCGCAGGCGCGCAGCCTCGATCGCCGCCGCCGACGGGGACAGGCCCTCGTGGTTCTTGAGCACCGCGAACTCGACGATAAGAATCGCGTTCTTGGCGGCGAGACCGAGCAGCGTCACCAGCCCGATCTGGAAATAGACGTCGTTGGTCATCCCCCGCAGCCACGTCGCAGCCAGCGCACCGAAGGTACCGAACGGGAGCGCGAGCAGCACCGACAGCGGCAGCGAGAGTTTCTCGTATTGCGCCGCGAGAATGAGGAACACCATCACCACGGCGAGCCCGAGTGCAAACGTCGAGGCACCGCTCGATTTCTTTTCCTGGTAGGACGTGCCACCCCAGTCGTAGCTGAAATCGGCAGGCAGGACTTCGCGCGCAATCTGCTCCATGTGCGCGATCGCCTGCCCGGAGCTCACGCCCGGCGCGCCCTGGCCCAGCAGCTTGACCGCGGGCAGGTTGTTGAAGCGGTCCAGCGCGTCCGCCCCCGCCGAATAGCTTACAGTCGCAAGCGACGACAACGGGATCATCTCGCCCTTGGTCGAGCGCACGTAGATCGCGCCGATGTCGTCGGGTCGTCGGCGGTACTGTGGCTCCGCCGACATCAGTACCTGCCACGCGCGGCCGGACTTGGTGAAGTCGTTGACGTAGTAGTTGCCCAGGGTCGCGCTGAGCGCGTTGTAGACGTCGGAAATGGGAACGCCCAATGTCTTCGCTTTTTCGCGGTCGACCTCCACCGAGAGCTGCGGCACCGTTGCTCGCCACAGCGTCTGCACATAGGCGAGCTGGGGATCGCCGCGTGTCCTGGCAAGGAACGCCTGCGTGACTTCGGACAGGCGCTTGGCGTCGCCTTCGCCGCGGTTCTGGATATAGAACTCGAAGCCGCCCGCGGTGCCGAGGCCAAAGATCGGAGGCGGGTTGAAGGCCAGCACCAGCGCTTCCTTGATGCCAGCGGTCTTGCCGAAGAGCTCGCCGACCAGTTGCGCCGCGGTCACGGTGCGGTCGTCCCACGGCTTTTGCGTGACGAAGATCGTCGCTGCGTTGTTGCGGAAGCCGCCGCCGATGAAGTCGAAGCCGGTAAAGGAGATGATGTCCTGGTTGTTGGGGTTGGAGCGAATCGCCTCCTCGACCTGGTGCACGACCTTGCCCGTGCGCTCGAGCGTCGCGCCATCCGGCAGGATCACTGCGCTGATATAGAAGCCCTGGTCTTCGTCGGGGACGAGGCTGCCGGGCGTGATACGCCACAGCCAGATCGTCAGCGCGACCATGCCCAGGAAAAGCACGGCGACGAAGATGCCGCGGCGAAGCATCCACACCACACCGTCGGTATAGTGCCCGGTGACGCGCGCGAACCAGTCGTTGAACGCCGCGAAAAACCGGTTGGGCGGCTCGTGCGGCTTGAGGATCATCGCGCACAATGCGGGTGAGAGCGTCAGGGCGACCATGCCCGAGATCACCACCGAGATCGAGATCGTCACAGCGAATTGCCGGTAAAGCTCGCCGGTCAACCCGCCGAGGAACGCGATCGGCACGAAAACGGCGGTCAGCGTGAGGACGATGGCGACGATCGGGCTGGTCACCTCGCGCATCGCCTTGATCGCTGCGTCGCGCGCCGTGAGCTTGTCTTCGCGCATGTGGCGCTCGACGTTCTCCAGCACCACGATGGCGTCGTCGACGACGATGCCGATGGCCAGGACCATGCCGAACAGAGTCAGCGTGTTGATCGAGTAGCCGAGCAGGTAGATGCCGGCGAAGGTGCCGATCAGCGACACCGGTACCGCGGCGAAGGGAATGATCGCCGCGCGCCAGCTCTGCAGGAAGAGGTAGACGACGAGGAACACCAGCAACATGGCCTCGCCGAGCGTTTTTACGACCTCGCGAATCGACACCTGGACGAAGCGCGTGGTGTCGTAGGGGATCGCGTAGGTCAGCCCTTCCGGGAAGCGCTGCGCGATCTCGCTCATCTTGGCCTGCACGCTCTTCGCGACTTCCAGCGCATTGGCGCCGGGCGCGAGGAAAATGCCCACCAGCGTCGCCGGGTGGTCGTTGTAGCGCCCCATGAACTCGTAGTCGCGCGAGCCGAGGTCGACGCGCGCGACGTCGGACAGGCGCACGATCGATCCGTCGGGATTGGCACGCACGATGATCTGTTCGAACTGCTTGGCGTCTGTCAGCCGCCCCGGCGTCGTGATCGTGTAGACGAGGTCCTGGTTCTTGCCGATCGGCGTCTGACCGACCTTGCCGGCGGCGAACTGCGCGTTCTGCTCGTTGACCGCGCCGATGACGTCGGCCGGCGTGAGCTTCAACTGCGCCAGGCGATCCGGCTTGAGCCAGATGCGCATCGCGTAGTCCTTGGCGCCGAAGATCTGAACGTTGGTCGTTCCCGGCAGCCTTTTGAGCTGGTCGAGCACGTTGAGCGTCACGTAGTTCGACGTGAACAGGTCGTCGTAACGACCGTCGGGCGCATAGAACGCGAGCACCTGCAGAAACGCCGAGCTCCCGCGCTCGACCGTTACGCCCTGGCGACGCACCTCCTCGGGCAGCCGCGGTTCGACCTGCTTCACCCGGTTGTTGACGTTGACCGCGGCGATGTCGACGTTGGTGCCGATGTCGAAGGTCACCAGGATCTGCACGGTGCCGTTCGACTGCGACGACGAGTTCATGTAGATCATGCCCGGGACGCCGTTGATCGCGTTCTCGATCGGCGAGGCCACCGTCTGTTCGAGCGTCGTCGCCGACGCGCCCGGATAGATCGCCTGCACGGTGACCACGGGCGGGGCGATCTCCGGGTACTGTGCGATGGGCAGCGAACGCATCGCGGCCAATCCGGCCAGGATGAGAAAGGTGGAGATGACGATCGCGAAAATCGGCCGATCGATGAAAAAACGGGAAAACATGGTGTCGGGCCCTCGTGCTTATTTCTTGGCCGCGGGCGCCGTACCGGCGGCGGCCGGGGCGGCAGCGCCGCCAGACGCGGGCGTGGCGCCTGCCAGCTTGATCGGTCCGCCAGGCTGGAGACGGGCCACGCCCTCGACGATGACCACATCGCCCGGCTTGAGTCCCGATTCGATCTGCCACAGGTTGGCGCCGTCGGCGTCGACCCAGTCGCCGACGACCACCGGCCGCTGCATCGCGACGTCCTTGCCGTCCTTGTCCTTGCCGACGACGTAGACGAACTTACCCTGCGGGCCGTCGAGAACCGCGATCTGCGGCACTGCGAGCGCATTCTTGCGTTGCGCGCCGCGCAGCACGACACGGACGAACTGGCCCGGTTTGAGCGCGGCGTCAGCATTGGCCACTTCGGCACGCACCTCGTAGGTGCCGGTCGACGGGTTGACGCGCGTATCCGAGAAGTTGATCCGGCCGCGGCGCGGGAATACCGAGCCGTCGGCGAGCTTGATCGTGACGTCGTAGCCGTTGTCCTTGGGCAGGACGAGTTGTCCGGACGCGACGGCCTGGCTCAGGCGCAGTTGCTCGTTTTCGGATACGTTGAAGGCCACCCAGATCGGGTCGGTCTGCGAAATGATCGTGAGCAGTGTGTCGTTGGCGGTGGCGAGGCTGCCTTCGGACTTCATGGCGCGGCTGGACAATCCCGAGATCGGTGCGTTCACGCGCGTGTAGTTGAGATTGATTTTCAGCTCGTCCAGCTTGGCCTGCGCTGCCTGGACCGACGCCGCGGCCAGCTCAGCGTTGGAGGTGGCGTCGTCGGCTTCCTTCTGGCCGATGGCCTTGCGCTCGGCGAGCGGGACCAGGCGCGCCCGCTCGCGGTCCGCCTGCGCCCTTTGCGCCTGCGCCCGCGTGAGATCCGCTTGCGCGGCGGCGACCTGCGCGGCGTATTGCTTGGGATCGATGGTGAACAGCGGCTGCCCCGCCTTCACCGGCGCGCCTTCCTGGTACAGGCGCTTTTCGATGATCCCGGTGACGCGGGCGCGTACCTCCACGTCCTTGGAACCCAGCGTCTGGGCGACGTGCTCGAAAGCCACCGGGAAGTCCTTGGCCGCCACAGTAACGGTGGTGACTTCGGCCGGCGGCATGCTGAAGCCGCCCGGCCCGTGCGACTGGCCGCAAGCCGCGAGCAGCGCGCTCGCCGCCAGATGCGAAATGAAACGCAAACGGGGGGGTGTTCTGGACTGGCGAACCATCAGTGACTCCTGGGAGAGTGCTTGCACCGCTGCCGCGAAAGCATCTTGCAAGCAACCGTGATGTTACATACAATCGCGAATGTTTGTAAAGCACCGTTCCCTTATTTAGAAGGCGCCCTACCGGGCAGAGTCTATGGCGCGTAGAACCAAGGAGGCCGCCGCAGTCACCCGCGAGCAGCTGCTTGACGCCGCGGAACGGGTGTTCCGCACGCGTGGAGTGACCCGCACATCGCTGGCCGAGATCGCCACTGCGGCAGGGGTGACGCGCGGCGCGGTCTACTGGCATTTCAAGGACAAGGCGGCATTGTTTTCGGCGCTATGCGAACGCGCGACGCTGCCGCTGGACGCCATGCTCGCGGCGGCGACCCGCGTCGTCGACGACGAGCCGGTGGCAGCGATGCGCGACCTGATGGTCGGCACGCTGCAGCATTTGGCACGCGACGAGCGCGCGCAAGCCGTGTTCGAAATCGTATTCTCCAAGACCGAGGCCTGCGGCGAGCTCGGCCGCGTGGCGGAGCGTCAGGAGAGCGAGCGCTGCGAGTGCGTGGCGCACGTCGAAGAGTTGATCCGCCGAGGGATAGCACTCGGACGGCTGCCCGCCGAAACCGATGCGGTGCTGGCGACGCAGCTTCTGCAGGCGTGTATGGGTGGAATCATGCGCGAGTGGATCCTGGACCGGCAGGCGTATGACCTCGCTGCGGCGGCTCCCGAGTTGGTCGATTGCATCATTGCCGGGCTCGTCACGCGCCCGCCGCGCCACGTCGAGCGAGTACCGTTGCCGGTGCCGGCGCGGAGCGCTCTCGCCAGCTAATCCGCGACCTCGGCACGCCGTCCGATGTGATTTAATGCACGGCAACGCGCCGGCGCGCTCTGGTGCGTGTGTTTTGTGAGGAGGATGCGGTGCGCAAGTTCGCGTTTGCTCTGGCGCTTGTCGCGCTCGTCGCGGGTCCCGCTGCATTTGCGCAGACGCCGGTGCGCGTCATTGCCTTCGACGGCGGCTGGAACCTGCCGGTATGGGTTGCGCAGCGGCAGGGATTCTTCGAGGCGAACGGAGTGTCGGTCCAGATTGGCTATACGCCGAATTCCGGATTTCTCGTCGCTTCGCTGTTCGATGGCAAGTACGACATCGCGCTCGCGCTGATCGACAACCTGATCGCGTATCAGGAGGGCCAGGGCGAAGCGAAGATTCCGGACAACCCCGATCTCGTCGCCTTCCTGGGCGGCGACGGAGGTTTCCTCTCGGTAGTGGCCGCGCCTGGGGTGAAGGGCTTCGGCGACCTCAAGGGCAAGACGCTTTCGGTCGACGCGATGACCACCGGCGCTGCGTTCGCGCTGCGCGAACTCGTCGCCCGCAATGGACTCGCCGATGGGGACGTCAAGTACGAGCGCGCGGGCGGGACCGCCTTTCGCTATCGCGACCTGCTCGCCGGCAAGCACGATGCCACGGTGCTGCGCACGCCGTTCGAGGTGCAGGCGACGACCAAGGGCTACAAGGTTCTTGCCACCACGGATTCGCTCGGCCCGTACCAGGGAACCGCAGGCTACGTGCGCCGGTCGTGGGCGCGCGAGCACGAGGCCGCGATGGTCGGTTTCCTGAAGGGCTATCGAGCCGCTGTCGATTGGATCTACGACCCGGCCAACCGCGAAATCGTCGAAGCCTTGCTCGTTGCGAACAGCCGTGACATGACGCCTGCGCTGGCCAAGCCGTCGTACGATCTGCTGTTGGGCAAGGGCGGGATCACGCGCGACCTTCGGCCCGATGACAAGGGCGTGGCTACCGTCCTTGCGCTGCGCAGCAAGTACGCCGTGCCGCCGAAGTCGCTGACCGACCCGGCGAAGTACATCGATCTCACGTGGTACGACAAGGCATTCGCCCCGCGGTAGAACGTCTGGAGCTGTTTTGGCGAACAAGCGCAACGAACCGAAGATCGTCCGCCCGGACGACATCGATCCCGGCCACAAGTGGGATCGCCCGCTGCAGGCACCCGGTCACACGCAGGTCGACTTCGAGGAGCGCGTCAACTTCCGACGGCTGCACGACTATCGCCTGGCGCGCACACGCGCCGCGCTCGCCCGCTCCGGGCTCGGCGCGCTCCTGTGCTTCGACCAGCACAACATCCGCTATATGACCAGCACGGTGATCGGCGAATGGGCCCGCGACAAGCTCACGCGTTACGCGCTGCTCACCGGCACCGGCGATCCGTACATTTGGGACTTCGGCTCCGCGGCGAAGCACCATCGGTTGCACGCGCCGTGGCTGCATCACGATCACTGCCGTGCGGGATTGCTGGGATTGCGTGGCGCGGTCGGGGGCGACATCACGCTGTTCCGCGACGCGGCGCGCGAGATCAGGGCGCTGCTCGACGCCGAAGGCGTGGGCGACATGCCGCTGGGCCTTGACGTGGTCGAGCCGCCGATGCTCTTCGAGTTGCAGAAGCTCGGGGTGGAAGTGCGCGACGGCCAGCAGACGCTGCTCGCTGCGCGTGAGGTCAAGAACATCGACGAGTTGACGCTGCTCAACATGGCGGCGGCGATGGTCGACGGCGTGTACCAGGATATCGCGGAGGCGCTCAAGCCCGGCGTCAGGGAATCAGAGATCGTCGCGCTCGCCACGGCCCGCCTCTACGGCATGGGGTCGGACTGCGTCGAGGCCATCAACTCCATCTCCGGTGAGCGTTGCAGCCCGCATCCGCACAACTTTACCGACCGCCTCATCCGCCCGGGCGACCAGGCGTTTTTCGACATCATTCAGTCGTTCATGGGTTACCGGACGTGCTACTACCGTACCTTCAACGTCGGCCGCGCGAGTTCGTCACAACGCACCGCGTACCGCAAGGCGCGCGAGTGGATGGATCGCACCATCGATCTGCTCAAACCCGGCGTGGGCTCCGACAAGATCGCGCGTTCGCTGCCGACGGCCAAGGACATCGGCTTTGCCAGCGAGATGGACGCGTTTGGATTGAATTTCTGTCACGGGCTTGGGCTAGGATTGCACGAACGGCCGCTGATCTCGCGACTCAATTCGCTCAAAGAACCCATCGAACTCAAGGTCGGGATGGTGTTCGCGGTCGAGACGTATTGCCCGGCGAGCGACGGTATTTCCGCGGCGCGCATCGAGGAGGAGGTCATTCTCACACCGCAGGGGCCGAAGATCATTTCCCTCTATCCAGCCGAAAACCTGCCGATCGCCAACCCGTACTAGGTCAACCTGCTGGGCGCATTCGCTCGTTCGCGATCCGGCTTTGTCGAAGGAGCAATCATGGCTGCACGTACCCCCGAAGATGTCGACAACCTGTTCGCCGCGGCGCTCAATGCGGGCTCGATCGACGAACTCGTCGCGCTGTACGAGCCGCAGGCCTCGCTCATGCCGCAACCTGGCAAACTCGTTTCTGGAACCGCGGCGATCCGCGAGGCGCTCGCGCAATTTCTCGCGGGCAAACCGAAGATGTCGCTCTCGGCGAAGCTGGTGTCGCAATCCGGCGATCTCGCCGTGGTCAGCGCCAAGTGGGATTTGTCGATGACGGGACCCGACGGCAAGCCGGCGAACATGACGGGCCAGAGCGTCGAAGTCGTGCGCAGGCAGTCCGACGGTCGCTGGCTGTTCGTCATCGATCTTCCGTTCGGCGCGGCGGCCTAGCGGCGGCGAGCCAGACATCACCGGCGCGTCGCGCGTGAATTCGAATTGGGTCATTCACGAGTTGCCATGAGTTTAGCGCGAGCGCTGGACGTATCTGGATGAGCACAATCTTGCGTCGTTGCCTTGCTCACTCGATCGTAGTGGTTTTCGGGCTAGCGTGTGTCGCCCTCGGCCCGCTTACCTTCTCGTGCGCGGCGCAGGCGCAGCAGCCGAAGAAGATGCATCGCATCGGTGTCTTGACCGTAGGCCCCGCTGAGAGATTGCGCCAAAGCCTGCACGACCTGGGCTACATTGAGGGCCGGAACGTCATCTTCGAGAGTCGTGACACTGCGGGAAAATCCGAGCAGCTCAATGACTTGGCGCTCGAGCTTGCGCAGCTCAAGGTCGACGTGATCGTCGCGACCTATCCCGCTGCCGTCTTCAGCGCCAAACGCGCGACCTCGACGATACCGATCGTGATGGTGAACAGTCCTGACCCTGTTGAACTGGGTCTCGTGGCCAGCCTTGCGCGTCCGGGCGGGAACATCACAGGAGTCACATCTCTGACTGCGGATCTCAGCATCAAGCAGCTTGAGCTCCTCAAGGAGGTGGAGCCCCGAGTCTCCCGAATCGCCGTGTTGTGGAATCCGGACAATCCGTGGCATCCGCTCGTGGTGAAGCGTCTCCGCGACGAAAGTCGGTCGCTTGGCGTACAGCTCCAGATTCTGGAAATCCGAGGACCCAACGAATTCGACGACGCGTTCCTGGCAATGATCAAGGAGCGCGCCCAGGCCATACTGGTCCTCGCCGACCCGATTATGAGTGCCAATCGACAGCAGCTGGCGGAGCTCGCAGTCAAACACCATCTTCCCCTGATGGGCGGTACGCGGAACGTCACGGAAGCGGGCGGCCTGATGACCTATTGGGCCGATGAAATAGAGCTTTACCAACGGGCAGCCACCTACATCGACAAGATTCTCAGAGGCGCGAACCCGGCTGGCCTTCCTATCGAACAGCCGAACAAGTACGAGTTGGTGGTCAACCTCACGACCGCGAAGGCGCTTGCCCTCACACTCTCGCCGTCGCTATTGCTGCGTGCCACGGTTATCGAGTGAGTGCTCGAGCCCTGCAGATGGACCCGGAATAAGTGAAGATTGAAAGGTGAAGGAGTGAAAAAGTGAAAGAGCGGATCGGCTGGATCGGCATCGGCCGCATGGGCTACGAAATGGCGGCACGACTTGCCAAGGGTGGCGCCGACGTGACCGTTTGGAATCGCACGCGGACGAAGGCCGAGCCGTTGACCGCCTGTGGCGCGAAGGTCGCGGACAAGGTCAGCGACCTCGCCGCGTGCGACATCGTCTTCTGCATGGTGTCGACCTGGGACGACGTGAAGGAAGTCATCGCCGGTCCCGCGGGCTTGCTGTCCGGCGCGCGCAAACCGCGCATGATCGTCGAATGCTCATCGATTTCACTCGAAGGATCGGCCGAGTTGCGTGCGCTGCTCGCAGGCGCGCGGCATCGAGTTGCTCGCTGCACCGGTATCGGGCAACGCCAAAGTCATCAAGGCCGGCAGGCTCTCCTTCGTCTGCTCCGGACCGAAGCCGGCCTTCGACGCGGCGCTGCCGTACCTGAAGATGATCGCGCCCGCGGCGAGCTGGGTCGGCGAGGGCGAGCTCGCGCGCATCGTCAAGATCTGCCACAACGTCTTTCTCGGCGTGGTGACGCAGTCGCTGGCGGAGGTGACCGTGCTCGCGCAGAAGGCCGGCGTGCCACGCCACGCCTTTCTCGAGTTCATGAACCAGAGCGTGATGGGCTCGATGTTCTCGCGCTACAAGACGCCGGCGTTCGTCAATCTCGATTTCAAGGTGACCTTCACGCCGGCGCTGCTGCGCAAGGACCTGGACCTGGGGCTCGATGCGGCACAGCGCTTCGAGGTGCCGATGCCGCTGGCTGCGATCACCCGCGATGCAGTGCAGACGCTGATCGGTCACGGACTGACCGAGCGAGGACTTCGCGACGCTGCTGGTGCTGCAGGCGAAGGCGTCGGGCCTCGAGCTCGCGCCGGAGAACGTGACGGTCGACGACGGTTTGTCGTAAACGCAAGGAGACGGTCATGAAACGCACTCGATTCACCGTCGCTCTCGTGCTGAGCGCAGTGTGCGCGCTTGTGCGCGCCGCCCGCGCTCGCGCAGGGCTATCCCAACAAGCCGGTGACACATCATCGTGCCGTTCACGCCGGGCAGCGCCACCGACATCCTGGCGCGCACCTTCGGCCAGAAGCTCTCCGAGATGTGGGGGCAGCCGGTCGTCGTCGAGAATCGGCCGGGCGCCGGCGGCACCATCGGCGCCGCGGTCGTGGCCAAGTCGCCGCCCGACGGCTACACGCTGTTGGTGCATTCGGCGGCACAGGCGTACAACGCTTCGATTTATTCGACGTTGTCCTACGACACGACGCAAGGATTTCGTCGATGTCGCACCGCTCGGCGGACAGCCGAATGTGCTGGTGGTGGCGCCCGCGCCGGGCGTACAAGACGGTGTCGGAGCTGATCGCGCTGGCGAAGCAGAAGCCAGGCACGCTCAATTTCGGCTCGGCCGGCAACGGCAGCGGCACGCACATCAACGCCGAGAAATTCAAGCTCGCCGCCGGCATCGACGTCGTGCACATTCCGTACAAGGGCACGCCGGAGGCGCTCACCGACACGCTGACGGGGCGCGTCACGTATTTCTTCTCGCCGATCTCCGCCGCGCTGCCGCAACGTGCGCGAAGGCAAGCTGGTGGCACTCGGCGTGAGCACGGCCAAGCGCTCGAGCGCGCTGCCGAACGTGCCGACGATCGCCGAGTCGGGGCTCCCCGGGTTCGACTACACCCTGTGGGTCGGCGTGTTCGCGCCCGCCGGCACGCCACCGGATATCGTCGACAAGATCAACAGGGACATCGGCCTCGCGCTGCAGAGCCGACGACGTAAAACGAGCGCCTGGCGACGCTCGGCGCCGAGCCGATGCCGATGACGCCGGCGGAATTCCACAAGTTCGTGCCGACCGAAATCGACGACTCGGCCAAGGTGATCAAGGCCGCGGGCATCAAGGTGCAGTAGGCGCCGTGCGCGCTTTCGTACCTCGCGCGCGCGGCGCCGTACATGCGCAACGACAGCCTCGCGACGCAGCGCGACGTTCTCCTTCACTATTCGGAAATCGACGAGGATCGCCTGCATGCCGACGGCGAGCGTATCCTCAAGCCTCTGCATCTGTCCGAATCGGAAATCGCCGATCTGCAGGCGTTTCTGGAAAGCCTGAGCGACCGCGCCCAGGCGCGCGTGCCCGGAGGCGTCGGTTCCGATGCGCGGCGCGAAACGACCGTATGTACCGGGTCCGCCGGTGCTGCGCGATGACGCGGCGAGTTTGCGGAACTGTCGTGCCCGCTGCCGCTTTCCATTAAGATAGCAGCCCGACCGGCGCTTACGCCGGCACAGCGTCGCATCGTGGAGTGGGAGGATATGATGGCAGGCCAGGATACGTTCCCGCGGCTGTTGCTGGAGCACGCGCGCGTGCGCGGCAACCGTCCCGCGACGCGCGAGAAAGACCTCGGAATCTGGCAGGCCTGGACCTGGTCGCAGGTCGCAGACAACGTTCGCGCGATGGCCTGCGGACTCGCCGCGCAGGGCTTCCGGCGCGGAATGCACCTGGCGATCATCGGCGACAACCGGCCGCGCCTGTACTGGTCGATGGCTGCCGCGCAGGCGCTCGGCGGCGTGCCCGTGCCGATGTACCAGGATGCGCCGGCGGCGGAATTCGTCTACGTGCTCAACAACGCCGAGATCGCGTATGCGATCGTCGAGGATCAGGAACAGATCGACAAGATGCTGGAGTCGCAGCCTCAGGTGCCTACGCTCGAGCACATTTACTACGACGATCCGCGAGGCCTGCGTAACTACGCGAACGTGACCAGTGTTGATCGGCTGCTCGAGATCGGCCGCGAGTACGATCGCGCTCACCCGCAATTCTTCGACGGCGAAGTCGCCGAGGGCAGTTCCGACGACGTCTCGGTGATGCTCTACACCTCGGGCACCACAGGAAAGCCCAAGGGCGTGCGTCAGACACATCGCGCGTTCATCGCGGCGGCCGAGGGCGGCTGCGGATTCGATTCGCTTAGCGCCGACGATAGCATCCTGTCGTACCTGCCGATGGCGTGGGTGGGCGACCACCTGTTCTCGTATGCGCAGTGGATGGTCGCGGGATTCACCATCAATTGTCCCGAATCGGGCGAGACGGTCATGACCGATCTGCGCGAGATCGGCCCGACCTACTACTTCGCGCCGCCGCGTGTATTCGAAAACCTGCTCACGCAGGTAATGATCCGCATGGAGGATGCCAGTGCGATCAAGCGTTCCATGTTCCGCCATTTCACGGCGCTGGCGCGCCGCTGCGGCGCCGAGATTCTCGATGGCAGGCCGGTTTCGGTTACCGATCGCATGCGCTACGCGATCGGTAACGTGCTGGTCTACGGACCGCTGCGCAACGTGCTGGGCATGAGCCGCATCCGCGTCGCGTACACCGCGGGTGCCGCGATCGGCCCCGACCTGTTTCGCTTCTATCGTTCGATCGGCATCAACCTGAAGCAACTCTACGGCTCGACCGAAACGTGCGCGTACGTCTGCCTGCAACCCGACGGCGGCGTGAAGTTCGACACGGTGGGCGCCGCCGCGCCGGGAGTCGAGCTCAAGATCGCGGCCGATGGCGAGGTCCTGGTCCGCGGGCCGATGCTGCTCAAGGAGTACTACAAGCGCGCGGACGCGACCGCGGAATCGATCGATGACGATGGTTACTTCCGAACCGGCGACGCCGGCATTTTCGACGGTGCGGGACAACTCAAGATCATCGATCGCGCCAAGGATGTCGGCAAAATGGCGAATGGATCGTTATTCGCGCCCAACTATATCGAGAACAAGCTCAAGTTCTTTCCTCACATCAAGGAAGCAGTCGCCTACGGCAACGGGCGCGACAAAGTGTGCGCCTTCATCAACATCGACTTCGGCTCGGTCGGCAACTGGGCGGAGAGGCGCGGCATCCCCTACGCGGGATACACCGACCTGGCCGCAAAGCCCGAGGTGTACGCGCTGGTCGGCGAGTGCATCGAGACGGTGAATGCCGAACTTGCCGGCGAAGGCTCGCTCTCCGATTCGCAGGTGCAGCGGTTCCTTATCCTGCACAAGGAACTCGATCCCGACGACGACGAGCTGACGCGCACGCGCAAGGTGCGCCGCGGCTTCGTCGCCGAGAAGTATGCCGTGCTCATCGACGCGCTCTACGCCGGCAAGGCGCGGCAGCACATCGAGACCCAGGTGCGCTTCGAGGACGGGCGCACCGGCATGGTCGCGGCGGATCTGCGGATTGCGGACGCGAAGACATTCGCGGCCGCTCCCGGGCTTGCTGCATGACATGGCGGCCGGCAACGAGCTCAGCTGACGCCGCGCAGAGGCGATCGCGCGCTGCACCGCGCGTCCTGTTCGCGAAAGGCTTTGGGCGGCGATGACTTCGAACGCGTCGCGCTCGGGCGATGTCATCCTGAAGCTCGATGACATCGCGCTCTCCTTCGGCGGGGTGAAGGCCCTCACCGACATCAGCTTCGATGTGCGTGAGCACGAGATCCGAGCCATCATCGGGCCCAACGGCGCTGGCAAGAGCTCGATGCTCAACGTCATCAACGGCGTCTACCACCCACAGCAGGGAACGATCACGTTTCGCGGCGAAGTTCGCCGGGACATGGACACGCACGACGCGGCTGCGCACGGTATTGCGCGCACGTTTCAGAACATCGCGCTGTTCAGGGGGATGTCGGTGCTCGACAACATCATGACCGGTCGCAACCTGCGGATGCGCGCGAGCCTCGTCGAACAGGCGATCTGGTTCGGTCGCGCGCGGCGCGAGGAGCTCGACAGCCGGCGTCGGGTGGAGGAAGTGATCGACTTCCTCGAGATCCAGCATATCCGAAAGACGCCGGTCGGTCGCCTGCCGTATGGCCTGCAGAAGCGCGTCGAGCTCGCCCGCGCACTGGCCGCCGAGCCTACTCTTTTGCTGCTCGACGAGCCGATGGCCGGCATGAACGTCGAGGAAAAACAGGACATGTGCCGGTTCGTGCTCGACGTCAACGAGCAGTACCGCACGACCATCGTGCTTATCGAGCACGACATGGGTGTAGTCATGGACATTTCCGACCGCGTGGTGGTGCTCGACTATGGCAAGAAGATCGGCGACGGCGCGCCCGACGAGATTCGCGCCAACCAGGCGGTGATCGACGCGTATCTTGGCGTCGCGCACTAGGGCGACGGGACTGGGGTTGTCATCCCGGAAGCCTGCCCCGGCGCAGGCCAGGGTCGGGATCCAAGTTGCGATGTGTGCGAGGAGTTGACGGAAATTGGGCCCCGGCCTGCGGCGGGGCGACCGGAGGCGTATGCAATTCTTCTTCGAAGTGCTGATCGGCGGACTCCTGAGCGGGGTGATGTACTCGCTTGTCGCGCTGGGCTTCGTGCTCATCTACAAGGCGTCGGGCGTGTTCAACTTCGCACAGGGCGCGATGGTTTTCTTCGCCGCACTCACGTACGTCGGCTTGCTCGAGCTCGGTCTGCCCGCGTGGCTGGCGGTTGCAGCTACGCTTGCGGTCATGGTCGTCCTTGCACTCGTGACCGAACGTTTCGTGCTGCGACCGCTGGTCAACCAGCCGCAGATCTCGCTGTTCATGGCGACGATCGGCCTGACGTTTTTCCTTGAAGGTCTTGCGCAAATGGCTTGGGGCGCCAACGTGCGCGGGCTGGACCTCGGGCTGCAGGATGCGCCGATCCAGTGGCTTTCCGACAAGACGGGGATGAACGTCTCCAGTTTCGACCTCGTCGCCGCGGGGGTCGCTGCGATCCTGGTAACGGTGCTCGCGCTGTTCTTCAGCCGGACGCGGATCGGACGCGCGCTGCGCGCCGTGGCCGATGATCACCAGGCGGCACTTGCGGTCGGCATCCCGCTGCAACAGATCTGGGCGATCGTATGGGGTGTCGCCGGCGCGGTGGCGCTGGTTGCCGGCCTGCTCTGGGGCGCGCGCAACGGCGTTCAGTATGCGCTCACATTCGTCGCACTGAAGGCGCTGCCGGTGCTCATCCTCGGTGGCTTCGACTCCATTCCGGGTGCGATCGTCGGTGGCCTCATCATCGGCGCGTCCGAAAAGCTTGCCGAGGTATACCTGGGTCCATATGTCGGCGGCGGCATCGAAGGCTGGTTTCCGTACGTGCTCGCGCTGGTGTTCCTGCTGATCCGGCCCGAAGGCCTGTTCGGCGAGAAGATCATTCGCCGTATCTGACGCCAGGACGGGGACCGCGCATGTTCTACCGCGAAGCAGGCCAGTTCAAGACATCCTACGAAACCGACGCCGCGATCTTTCCGATCCGGCAGGACCGCATCGCGGTGGCCACGATCCTGGTCGTCGCGTTTGTCGCGGTGCCGTTGTTGGCCACACCGTACGTTTTCACCGGGATCCTGATCCCATTGCTCATCCTGTCGCTGGCGGCGCTCGGGCTCAACATCTTGACCGGCTACGCCGGCCAGCTCTCGCTCGGCACGGCTGCGTTCATGGCCGTGGGCGCGTTCGCCTCCTACAATTTCATGCTGCGCGTGCCCGGCATGCCGATCCTGCTCGCGTTCGCGGGCGGAGGCGTCGTAGCGGCGCTGGTCGGGATGCTGTTCGGCCTGCCCAGCCTGCGTATCCGCGGCTTCTACCTGGCGGTCGCGACACTCGCCGCGCAATTCTTCATCCTCTGGTTCCTGACCAAGGTCGGTTGGGTCACCAACTACAGCTCATCGGGCGTGATCACCGCGCAGCAGATCGTCATTCTGGGCTATGCGTTCACCGCGCCTGGGGCGAAATACCTGCTGGTGCTGTCGATCGTGACGTTGATGGCGCTGGCGGCCAAGAACTTGACACGCGGCAACGTCGGCCGCTCGTGGATGGCCGTGCGCGACATGGACGTGGCCGCGGAAGTGATCGGCATCCGCCTCATGCGCACCAAGCTCCTCGCCTTCGCGGTGAGCTCCTTCTACTGCGGCGTGGCGGGCGCGCTGTTCGCCTACGCGTACCTGGGGACGGTCGAGCCCGAGGCCTTCAATCTCGATTTGTCGTTTCGGATCCTGTTCATGGTGATCATCGGTGGCGCGGGATCGATCCTTGGGTCGTTCCTCGGAGCCGCCTTCGTGACACTGCTTCCGGTGCTGTTGAGCGTGACTGTTCGCTTTCTGGACAACAGTCTGAACATGCATATCGCCGAGAGCACAATCTCCAACCTCGAGCTCATGGCGTTCGGCGGCCTCATCATCTTTTTCCTGATCGTCGAGCCCCACGGGCTGGCGCGGCTTTGGCAGATTGGCAAAGAGAAGCTTCGGTTATGGCCATTCCCACATTGACCGGGCGCCGCCGACCCTCTGGCAAACGCGTGGCAACGCGGTACCATGCAGGATTGCGGGGGCGCCGCCCAGCGCAGGCGGCTGCGGGACTGCGGACCCGATTGACTACGATTTCCTAGGAGGAGCCACATGAAGGCATTGAACTCGGCGCTGTTGGGGATCGCGCTCTGCGTTGCGGCATCCGCGGCGCAAGCGCAGAACGAGCAGTTCATTCCCGTCTTGTCCTATCGGACCGGACCGTACGCGGCGGGCGGGTCCGGATACTACGGCGGCGCGATCGACTACTGGACGCTCGTCAACATGACCGGTGGCGTCAACGGTGTGAAGCTAACGTGGGAGGAATGCGAGACGGAGTACAACGCATCCAAGGGCGTGGAGTGCTATGAGCGGCTGAAGAAGAAAAACGGCGGCGCGACGACGGTCGAACCGTTGTCCACCGGTATCGCCTACGGCCTGTTCGATCGCGCGGCGCAAGACAAGATCCCGCTGACGACGTTCGGCTATGGACTGGCGAGTTCCGCCGACGGCCGCGTCTACGACTGGGTGTTCCCGCTCGGCACCACGTACTGGGACCAGATGGCGGCGATGATCGCCTACCTCGGGCAGAAGGAAGGCGGCCTGGACAAGCTCAAGGGCAAGAAAATCGCGTTCCTCTACCACGATTCGGCGTACGGCAAGGAGCCGATCCCGGTGCTCGACGCGCTCGGCGCCAAGCTTGGCTACGAGGTGATCAAGATCCCCGTCGCGCCACCCGGCCAGACCCAGGAATCGCAGTGGCTGCAGATACGCCAGGCCAAGCCGGACTACGTGATCATGTGGACCTATGGCGTGATGAGCACCGTCGCTCTGAAGACCGCGGCGAAGACCGGCTACCCGAGGGACAAGCTGCTCGGTGTGTGGTGGGCCGGATCGGAAGAGGACGTCATTCCGGCGGCGGAAGCGTCGAAGGGCTATGTCAGCGCCTCGTTCACGGCGTCCGGCACCAACTTTCCGGTAATGCAGGACATCAAGAACAAGGTGTACGGCGCCGGTAAGGGCAACCTCGAGGACAAGACGCGCCTGGGCAACGTCATGTACACGCGCGGTGTCGTCTACGGGATGATCGTCGTCGAGGCGTTGCGCGTCGCGCAGGCCAAGTTCGGCAAGGGCAAGGTGATGACGCCCGAGCAGCTGCGCTGGGGTTTCGAGCATCTCAACCTCACGGAAGCGCGCATCAAGGAGATCGGCGCGCCGGGCCTGTTCCCGCCGATCAAGACGAGCTGCGTCGATCACGAGGGTTCCGGCATGGTCAAGTTCCAGGTGTGGGACGGTAACGGCTTCAAGCAGGTGACGCCTTTCATGGCGGGCGATCGCGAGCTGGTGCGCAAGATGGTCGAGGAAACCGCGGCCAAGTACGCGGCGGAGAAGAAGATCACGCCGCGCGATTGCGGCAAGGACGGCTGAGGACTGCGGGCGCGCCCCCGCGCCAGCGGGGCGCCGCCGGCAACGCGTGAGCCATGTCCAGCATGACCGCTGCGTCCGCGACCGCGCCGACGCGTCCGCTGATCTCGGTCAACAACATCGAGGTCATCTACGACCATGTCATCCTCGTCCTCAAGGGCGTCTCGCTGGAAGTGCCCCAAGGCAGGATCGTCGCATTGCTCGGTGCCAACGGTGCAGGCAAGACCACGACGCTCAAGGCGATCTCGAACCTGCTGCGCGCCGAGCGCGGCGAGGTGACCAAGGGCACGATCGAATTTCGCGGCCAGCGCGTCGACACGCTTACACCCAACGCGCTGGTGCGCATGGGGGTATGCCAGGTGATGGAGGGACGCCACTGCTTCGCCCACCTGAGCGTCGAGGAGAACCTGCTCACCGGGGCGTTCACGCGCAACATCTCGCGCAGCGCGACACGTGACGCGCTGGATCGCGTGTACCAGTACTTTCCTCGGCTCAAGCAGCGGCGTTCCAGCCTCGCCGGGTACACGTCGGGCGGCGAGCAACAGATGACCGCGGTCGGCCGCGCGCTCATGGCGCAGCCGTCGATGATTCTGCTCGACGAGCCGTCGATGGGCCTTGCGCCGCAGATCGTCGAGGAGATCTTCGGGATCGTGCGCGACCTCAATCAGAAGGAAGGCGTGAGCTTCCTGCTTGCCGAGCAGAACACCAATATCGCGCTGCGCTTTGCCGACTACGGCTATATCCTCGAAAGCGGTCGCGTCGTGATGGACGGCGTCGCCGACGACCTCGCGCAGAACGAAGACGTGAAGGAGTTCTACCTCGGGTTGTCGACGGCGGGTCGCAAGTCGTTTCGTGACGTAAAGCACTATCGCCGCCGCAAGCGCTGGCTGGCGTGACAACGGCAGGGCGATGACCCACGCCGGCGCTCCTGCCGCCGTCGCGCAGGCATGCAGCTCTAACAGGCCCTACCATGGCTGACAACTTCGATACGCTCGAAACGCGGGACCCCGAAGCGCGCGAGCGCGCGATGCTCGCCGCATTGCCGGCACAGGTCGCGTATGCCAAGGCGCGCGCGGGCGCGTATGCGCGGCTGCTGGAAGGTATCGACCCGTCCGCGGTGACCTCGCGCGCGGCGCTCACGCGATTGCCCGTGATCCGTAAATCGGAGATGGTCGATCTGCAGAAGAGTGCCCCTCCGTTCGGCGGATTCGCGGCCAGCGGCTGGGGCAGCGCCGCGCGCCGTGCGCCGCTCGTGTTCGCGTCGCCCGGCCCCATGTACGAGCCCGGGGGGGCAGGCGATTACTGGCGTGTCGCGCGCGCGCTGTTCGCTGCGGGATTTCGTGCCGGCGACCTCGTGCACAACTGCTTCTCGTACCACTTCACGCCGGGCGGCGCGATGCTCGAAGGCGGCGCGCTGGCGCTGGGCTGCACGGTATTTCGCGGCGGTACCGGGCAGACCGATCAGCAGGTCCAGGCAATGGCCGACCTTTCCCCCGACGGCTACGTCGGCACGCCGTCGTTCCTGAAAATCATCCTCGACAAGGCCGAGGAACAGAACGTCGCCCTGCCAAGCCTGAAAAAAGCGCTGGTCTCCGGCGAGGCGTTCCCGGCGAGCGCGCGCGATGCGCTTTCCGCGCGCGGGGTCGCCGCGTACCAGGTGTACGCGACGGCCGACGTCGGCACCATCGCCTACGAATCGAGCGCGCGCGAAGGGCTGATCGTCGACGAGGGTGCGCTGGTCGAGATCGTGCGCCCAGGCACCGGCGATCCGGTTGCCGAGGGTGAGGTGGGCGAAGTCGTCGTCACCCAGCTCGACAATCCCGACTATCCGCTGCTGCGCTTCGGAACGGGCGACCTGTCGGCCGTGCTGCCCGGCGCGTCTCCGTGCGGGCGCACCAACCTACGCATCAAGGGCTGGCTCGGCCGCGCCGACCAGACCACCAAGGTCAAGGGTATGTTCGTGCATCCTGCGCAGGTTGCGGCGATCGTCCGGCGGCATCCCGAGGTATTGAAGGCGCGGCTGGTGGTCGACAATCCGGAAGGAAGTGACCGCATGACGCTGCGCGTGGAGGTGATGAGCAATTCCGCGTCCAGCGCCGAGGCCATTGTCACGACGATTCGCGACGTGACAAAGTTGCGCGGCGAAATCAGTTTCCATTCTCCGGGCGAGCTTGCGAATGACGGCAAAGTCATCGATGATATGCGTAAGTACGACTGACTACAGCGTGGTGGTTCTGCTGTCGGGGCTAGGCGTCGCCAGTCCTAGCGCGAAGGCAGGTCCGACGTCCATGCCACGGTTGCGACGTCGGATGCATTGATCGTACTTGATTACATGCCAAAGTCCCCACACTCGCCAAACGATATGCTCGTGCCTCTCGAAGAGAGCACGCTGCAGACAATCGCGAACGAAGGCATCGTTCGTTCTTTCCCCAAAGGGTCGATCCTCATCAATGAGGGCGACATCAGCGAGTCGCTGTATATCGTGCTGTCGGGGCGGGTAAAAGTGTACGCAAGCAACACCGCGGGCCGAGAAATCGTTCTCAGCTTTTTCGGTCCCGGCGAGTACGTCGGCGAGATGTCGCTGGACGGCAGTCCGCGTTCCGCATCGGTGATGACGGTCGAGCCCACCACCTGCGCGATCGTCACGCGCGCCAGCTTCCGCGACTTCCTGTTCGCGCATCCCGATTTCGCGATGCATCTGATCCTGAAGCTGATCCAGCGCGTGCGCACGACCACCGAGAACGTGAAAAGCCTCGCGCTCTCCGATGTCTACGGGCGACTCGTGCGGCTGATCATGACGCTTGCCGTCGAGCGCCAGGGCGTGATGACCGTTCCGGAGAAACTGACGCAGCAGGACATCGCCGAGCGCGTCGGCGCGTCGCGCGACATGATCAGCCGGCTGCTCAAGGATCTGGTCGGCGGCGGCTACCTCGCGATCCAGGAACGAACCATCACGGTTCTGAAAAAGCCTCCCGCAGGCTGGTAAACGCCGTCGCATTGCGCTCGCATGGGCCGCCGTGCGCGCATGCGCCTCGTGAATTTTCTGCACCGCCTGCGCCGAATGCTCCGGCGCGCAACGTCGCCTACCCGCCTAGCATCAACACATCCGGCGACGCCGCATCGTTTCCGGAACGCGCGGTCCCTTCGTTGCACACGGTCCCGCGCGGCACTTGCATCGAAAGGAGCAGATCATGTCCGAACCGAATCGCGACAAAGAATACCTCGTCACAACGCTGAAGATAGGCGTGTTCATGACCGTACTGGGTTGGATGGTCCTGGCGATCGAGGCCCCGCAGCTGATGTCCGCGCCCGACGTTACAGTCACGCCGGCGAAGGTCGCGCACTCCGCGTCGACCCAAACCGCCCCAGCCGCGGCGGACTACTACTTCCCCGCGCAGTTTCCGCCACCCCAGGGCGAACCCGAGCCTGCACCGTCGACGTTTTGATCGCGGTCAAGCACGGAGCGGGGCCGAATCCGTTCGTCCCCGCGTCGATCGGGTCAGATGCCGCCCATGCATACGTACTTGATTTCGACGTATTCGTCGATGCCGTACTTGGAACCTTCGCGACCGAGGCCTGATTGCTTGACCCCGCCGAAGGGCGCGACCTCGGTCGTGATCAGCCCCGTGTTGACACCGACCATGCCGTACTCCAGCGCTTCGGCGACGCGCCAGATGCGACCGATGTCGCGTGAGTAGAAATACGACGCCAGCCCGAACTCGGTACGGTTCGCAAGGTCGATGACCTCGGCGTCGGTCGCAAAGCGTATCAGCGGCGCGACCGGCCCGAAGGTTTCCTCGCGGAATATCTTCATCTCGGCGGTGACGCCCGTGAGCACTGTCGGCTCGTAGAAGTTTCCACCCAGGGCGTGGCGCTTGCCGCCGACCGCGACCTTCGCTCCGTGCGCGGTGGCGTCGGCGACGTGTTCTTCCACCTTGTCCAGCGCTTCACGGTTGATCAGCGGCCCCTGCGTCACGCCAGACTCGGTGCCGGGCCCGACCCTGAGGGCCCGCACGCGCTCCGCGAGCTTGGCGGCGAAGGCGTCGTAGACCTTATCGTGCACGAACAGCCGGTTGGCGCACACGCAAGTCTGGCCGGTGTTGCGGTATTTGGAGATGATCGCTCCCTCGGCCGCGGCGTCGAGATCGGCGTCATCGAACACGATAAACGGCGCGTTCCCGCCGAGTTCGAGCGAGATCTTTTTCACCGTCGACGAAACCTGCTTCATCAACAGCCTTCCAATTTCGGTCGATCCGGTAAATGACAGCTTGCGCACGGTAGGATTCGACGTCATCTCGCCGCCGATCGCCGGCGCATTGCCGGTGATGACGTTGAGCACACCCGGCGGGAAGCCGGCTCGGTGTGCGAGTTCGGCGAGTGCCAGCGCCGAATATGGCGTGGCTTCCGCGGGCTTGATCACGACCGTACAGCCCGCCGCGAGCGCTGGCGATACCTTGCGCGTGATCATCGACGACGGAAAATTCCACGGCGTGATCGCGGCACACACACCCGACCGGCTCCTTGATAACCACCAGGCGCCGGTCGTTGCCGATGGTCGGGATGACGTCGCCGTACACGCGCCGCGCTTCCTCGGCGAACCATTCGGTGTAGCCGGCGCCGATGGTGATCTCACCGCGGGATTCCGCCAGAGGTTTGCCTTGTTCGGTCGTCAGAATCAGCGCCAGGTCGTCGATGTGCGCGAGCTGCAGCTCGGACCATTTGCGGATGATCGTCGCGCGTTCCTTCGCGGTCCTGGCACGCCAAGCAGGCCAGGCCTTGCTCGCTGCTTCGATGGCGCGGCGGGTTTCGCTCGCGCCGAAATTCGGCGCGGTGCCGATGCGCGTCGAGGTTGCGGGATTGACGACCGTGAAGGTGGCGCTCGAATCGGCATCGATCCACGCGCCGTCGACATAGCATTGCTGGCGCAGCAGCGCGCCATCCTTGAGCGCGATGCCTGCGGCGCGCTCAGCGGTATCGGGGGCCATGATGAACTCCTGCGAAAGGGGGCGGGTGACTTGGGTATCGCTCGTGACGAGACCTTCGTAGGGCGGACTTCATTCGGTCGCGGCGGCCCTATGACATGCCGGCGTGCGAATGAATTCGCACCTACGGAACCAACAAGTATATCGCGATGAGGCGCTCAGGTCCCGCCGCCGCTGCGCAGTGTGACCAGCGTCACACCGGTGAGTACCAGAGCCGCGCCGGCGATCTGCGTCCAGAACACCGGCTCGCCGAGGATCCAGTATCCCAGGGCGATCGTAAACACCGGCCCGAGCGAACCAACCAGCGAGGTGCGATCCGCTCCGATGCGCTTGATCGCCTCGGCGATGAGGTAGGTAGGCAGCACTGTGGACAGGAGCGCCATCGCCAGCACGAGCAGCTGTATACGTGGCGGAGCGGCCAGCGCGGAGAGCGGGCGCGTGGCCAGGAATTGTCCGATCACGAAGGCCGTCGAAATCAGCATCGCCCAGGCTATGAAGCGCAGGCTGCCAAGCCGCGATATCACCGGCCCCGCGCCGACGAGATACAGCGAATAGCAGAATGCGCTGGCGAAGACCAACGAAGCGCCGATCCAGAGGGCGCTGGGGTCTTCGCCGAAATGCAGGTCGTGCATGAACACCAGCAGGATGCCGGCGTAGGACAGAACCAGCGCGACCACTTTGCGACCGCCGATGCGCCGTTTGTACAGCGCCGCCGAGAGAAGCACGACCATGGTCGGATAGAGGAACAGCACCAGTCGTTCGAGCGCCGCCGTGATGTACTGCAGCCCCGTGAAATCGAGCAGGCTGGAGACGTAGTAGCCGATGAAACCCAGCCAAGTCAGAAGCCACCAGTCCCTGCGCGTGATGGGTTTGGCGGTGCTGCCCCTTGTCGCCCACCAAGCCATGGCCGCGAACATCGGCGCAGCGTAGATCATGCGCAGCGCCAACAGCGTCACTGCGTCGATCGATGCCCAGGCATACGCGAGCTTGACCAGGATCGCCTTGAACGAGAAGCCGAGCACGCCGATCACGGCAAGAGCTGGGCCCGAAAGTCTCGCGGGGGCGCGCGACGGGACAGCCGCGTGTTCCCCCATCAATCCCAGCGCACGAGGCCGAAGTACGCGGTCGCGAGGATGACGATGCCGAAGCCGATGCGATACCACGCGAACGGCACGAAGTCGTGGTTCGCCACATAGCGCAGCAGCCAGCGCACGACCAGGAATGCACTTACGAACGCGGTGACGAAGCCGACGCCGATCATCGACAGATCGCCACCGGCGAGCAGCGCGCGGTTCCTGACGAACTCGTAGCCGGTGGCCGCGAACAACGTCGGGATCGCCAGGAAAAACGAGAACTCGGTCGCTGCCTTGCGCGACATCCCGAACAGCATCCCGCCGATGATCGTCGCTCCCGAGCGCGAAGTTCCCGGCAGAAGCGCGAACGCCTGCGCGAGTCCCACTTTGAGGGCATCCGGCCAGCGCATGGCGTCGATGCTTTCGATGCGAACGAGCGCCGGGTTGCGCTGCAGGCGCCGCTCGACCCAGAGAATCACCAGCGCGCCGAGAATGAAGGCGGCGGCGACCGGAACCGGCGCAAACAGGTGCGCCTTGATAGCCTTGCTGAAGGCCAGGCCCAGAATCGCCGCGGGCACGAAGGCGATGAACAGATTGAGCACGAAACGCTGCGCGGATCGGTCGTGGAACAGGCCGCCTGCCACCGACAGCAGCTTGGCGCGAAACTCCCAGCACACGGCGAGAATCGCGCCGGCCTGGATCACGATCTCGAACAACTTCGCACGCTCACCCGTGTATCCGAGCAGCGAGCCGGCGACGATCAGGTGACCGGTCGACGACACGGGCAGGAACTCGGTCAGGCCCTCGACGATGCCGAGGATGAATGCAGTGAGCAGGTTTTGATCGGTCATCATCGTACGCGGCTGCAAAAAAGCCGGACGACTCGCGTCGCCCGGCCCGGTGATCGTTATGCGGCGATGGTCAAGCCGTGCGCTTGGTCAACATCGAAAGCGCCTGCGCCAGCATGTCGCTGTGGTTGTCTGGCACCTGACCGTGTGGCGTCATCCTGTCGATGATCTGCGGCAGTGCCTGCGCGAGGCCCGAGCCGGCGTCGCCGCGCGAACAGCCGAACTGCTGCGCAAGCATTCCGACGCTGTCGCCACCCAGCACATTCGACAGCTGATCGGTCGAGATCGGCATGTTCTGGCCCGTGCCAACCCACGATTGAGCATGGTCGCCCAAGCCCGACTGCTGAAACTTGCTGATGATCCCCGGAAGGCCGCCGTTCTGCTGGATCATTTGCAGCGCCATCTGCAAGATCGGGCTTTGCGCCTGCTGCGTTCCGCCACCCACACCCGTCATTCCGCCAAGCAGCTCGTCGAGCATTCCCATGGCCTGACTCCTCTGCAAGAACCAAAGCAGCGGATTATACGCCGCCCGCTGCGACGCCAGTGTTACGCATTTGGCGAATCTGCCGACGTGTCGCGAGGAAAGATCCAGAGGTCATCGCGCGGCATTTCGAGCCAGGGCTTGTCGTTGCTCGCAACGTCACCGTAGCAGCGCAGGCGCAGCGCACCTAGTTTGAACAGCTGCTCACGGCGGTCGCCCAGGAACATGTCGGTCACGACCTCGACGGCGACGCGGTTCTCGCCCGCGGCAAACGCGATGCGTGTGCGCTCGAGGCGGATCACGCCGGTCGCCGCGTCGCCCGGCTTGAGCGTTGCCGCGCGCCAGCGCCCCAGAGCCTGCCAGCCGTCGCCTTCGAGCAGCGCGCGACCGTCGGCGATCTGCGCGACCTTGCCCGGCAGATGATTGTTGCTGCCCATGAACTCGGCGGTGAACAGCGTCTGCGGGCGGTTGTACATTTCCTCCGGCGTTCCCTGCTGCTCGATCTGTCCGTAATTGAGCAGCAGGATCGTCCGACATCGCCATCGCCTCGGTCTGGTCGTGCGTGACGACCAGCGCCGAGAGGTGAAGGCGCACGATGAGCTCGCGCAGCCACGCACGCGCTTCCTCGCGCAGCTTCGCGTCGAGGTTGGACAGCGGCTCGTCCATCAGCACGACCGGCGGGTTGTAGACCAGCGCGCGTGCGATCGCGACCCGCTGCTGCTGTCCGCCGGAGAGCTGGTGCGGCAGCCGTTGCGGCGAGCGCCCCCAGGCCGAGATTCGTCAGCGCCTCGTTGACGCGCTTGTCGATATCGCCAGCCGTTGATGCCGCGCAGGCGCAGTCCGTAGGCGACGTTTTCGAACACGCTGCGGTGCGGCCACAGCGCGTAGGACTGGAATACCAGCCCGAGATTGCGCTTCTCGACCGGCGAGGTCGACACCGGCGGCGCCGTCGAACAGAACGGAATCGCCGATCGCGATGCGGCCGTGGCTCGGCTGCTCCAGCCCGGCGACCGAGCGCAGCAGCGTCGTCTTGCCGCTGCCGGACGCGCCGAGCAGCGCGACCACTTCGCCCGGGTTGCAGCGTCATCGAGACGCCCTTCAGGATCGGGTTGTCGCCGTACTGCAGATGCAGGTTGTCGACGACGAGCTTGCTGGCCGGCTTATTCATGGAGACGCACTCCGAAGCGCAGCGCGACGGCGAGACCGACCGCGACCAGCGCGATGTTGATCAGCGACAGCGCGGCGACCTGGTCGATCGCGCCGGCGCTCCACAGCGAAACGAGCATCGAGCCGATGACTTCGGTGCCCTGCCCGAGCAGATAGACACCGGTCGAGTATTCGCGCTCGAAGATCATGAACACCAGGAGCCAGCTCGCGAGCAGGCCGAAGCGGATCAGCGGGAGTGTCACGTCCTTGCAGCACGCGCGCACGACTGGCGCCGGCGGTGCGCGCGGACTCCTCGAGCTCGGGACCGATCTGCAGCAGCGCGCTGGAGATCAGGCGCATGCCATAGGCCAGCCAGACCACGGTGTACGCGAGCCACACCGAGAAGATCGTGTTGCGCAGTTCCTTCAGGCCCGGCACGAACAGGAAGATCCACAGGAACGCGAGGCCGGCGAGCAGACCCGGGATCGCCCGTGGGATCAGGACGATGTAGTCGAGGATCCTGGCGATCGCCGCCGTGCTGGCGATGGCCGGCGAGCCCGATCGCCGTGTAGCACGCGACGGCGAGCGCACCGCCGAGCGTGCCGATCAGCAACGTGTTGACGATCGCGCGCACCTGGTCGCTTGGCGTCGAGCACGCCGCGGAAGTTGTCGAGCGTCAGCACGTCGGCGAGCTTGATGCCTTCGCCCCATTGCTCGACGAAGGCGCGCAGCGCGATGCCCGAGATCGGCACGACGATAGTGAATAGCGAGCCACAGCGCGACGATCGCCAGCGCGACCCACTTCCAGCCGCCGAGCGGCAGCAGCTTTTGCCGCGTCGCCTTGCCCTTGACCGAAACGTACTTGCCCGCAGTCTTGAGCAGCCAGCGCTGCAGCAGCACCAGCGGGAAGGTGACCGCGACGATGCACACCGCGACCGCGGCCATCAGGTGATACGACGGCGTTCCGAGCTTGTTGGTGAGCTTGTACAGGTACGTCGACAGCACCAGGTGGCCTTCCGGGTCGCCCAGCACGAGCGGCAGGCCGAACAGCTCGAAGCCGAGGAAGAACACCAGCACCGCGGCGTAGAACAGCGCCGGCATCGTCATCGGCAGGCTGACGTTGAGCGCGACCTGCAGCGGATTGGCGCCGACGACGCGCGCGGCCTCCTCGACGTCGGAGCCCAGGCTCTTCAGCGCCGCCGACGAATACAGGTAGACGTGCGGGAACGTGCGTCAGCCCGGCGATGACGGCGATGCTGATCAGCGAATAGACGTTCCACGGCACGTCGCCGACAATCTCCTTGGCCCACAGCGAATAGAACCCGACCGGGCCCATCGCCACGACGTAGCCGAAGGCGAGCACCATCGGCGAGACGAACACGGGAATCAGCACGAGCACTTCGATGGTGCGCTGCCACGGCAGGTCGGTGCGCGTGAGCAGGAAGGCGAGCGCCGCGCCGAGCGGCAGCGCGATCAGCACCATGCCGGCGGCGATGACCACCGAGTTGAGAAACGCGCTCCAGAAATCGGAATCCGCGAAGATGAACGCGTACGCGTCGAAGCCGAAGCGATGCGCGGGATTGAAGAACGGCGCGTTGAGAAAGCTCTGCCAGAAGATCAGCGCCGAGCGGCATGAAGCACCACCAGCGCGGTGATCGCGACCACCGCGGTGCGCGGCATGCTGAAGCTGCGGGCGATCATCGTTGGATCGTGCTGCCATCCCGGCGCGCCTGCAGCTGCTCCGGCCTCGCGGTCCGATTCCGGCTGGCGCGCACGACGCCGCAGGCTCCGGCCTCACTTTCGTCCGAGCGTCGTCTGCCACTGCTTCAGGAATTCCAGACGCTTGGTCTGGTCGAGTCCCTGCGAGCAGGTCGTTGTTGACCGCGATCGGCTTCACGGCGCTGCCGAGTTCCTTTGCGAAGGCCGATGCCCGAGTCCTTGCCGGTCATGTCGGTGCGTACGGAGAAGAGCTCCGCCTGCTCCGACGGTGATCGTCTGGCCGCGCTTGGACAGCAGATAGTCGACCCATAGCCGTCCGGCGTTGGGGTTCTTGGCGTTCTTCGACGACGAACAGCCAGGCGCGACAGCACCAGGTTGTAGTCGGTCGTGAAGGCGATGCCGATCGAGGGATCCTTTTTCGCGCGCGTCAGCGCGTACGAGCCCGAGGATGTTGTAGCCGATGAGGTTCTCGCCCGACGAAACGCGCTCCATCATCGTGCCGGTCGAGCTCTGCATGTTGGCGCCGCGCGCGCCCATCGCCTTGACCAGGTCCCAGAACTGCGGGTCGAGCTTGACGTCCTGGTTGGCGAGCATGAAGCCGACGCCGGATTTTTCCGGCATCGTAGGTCGTGACCTTCTTCTGGTACTTGTCGGCCTTGGTGTTGAGGAGCTTGGTGAAGTCGGCGTGCGTCTTCGGCACGTCCTCGGGCGGGACCAGACGCTTGTTGTAGACGATCGCGATCGGCTCGAAGGTCGTCGCGTAGACGGTGTCCTTGAAGTCGCGCCCACTCGGGCAGTGCCGCAGCCTCGGGCGACTTGTAGGACGCGGCGAGCCCGTCGGCGGCGAGCTTCATCTGCAGGTCCATCGACGAGCTCCACACCGCGTCGGCGGACGCGGCGTTGGCCGCGTTTTCGCTGATGAAGCGGTTGTAGACCTCGGTCGAATTCATGTCGGTGTACTCGACCTTGACGCCGGGAAATGCCGCCTCGAAGTCCTTGATCAGCGGCGAGACCAGCTTGGCGTCGGTGGTCGAGTAGACGACGACCTTGCCTTCCTTTTTCGCGCCGTCGACGATTCTTGCGTAGTCGGCGGGATAGCCGGCAGGGACCTGCGCTTGCGCGATGGCGGTGAACGCGATCGTGCACGCGAGTAGCGAAAGCAGTTTGGAAAGATGCATTGCGGAGTCCTCCAGGATGACACGGCAGCGGCGCGGGCCCGTCGATATCGGGTCTCGGCTGCTCTGCCGGCGAGTTTACACGCTTCCGGTCCCGGGACTGCACGGCCCGATGTCACGTGTCCGGGGTCGCACCCAGCTCCGCGAGCAGGCGCGCAATGCTGGCCTTCAGCGCGTCGACTTCCGCGCGCAGCTCGCCGACATCGGCCTTGAGCGCCGCCAGCTCGGCGAGGCCGATGGCGTCTGCGGTCAGCGGCTCGGCGTGGACCTGCGCCCGCGTCGCCGGGTCATGGCCGGACAGCAGGTGCACCCAGCGATTCTCACGCGCGCCCGGAGCGCGCGGCAGTTCCTCGACCAGGGCGGCGTCGGCGCGCGTCGGCAAGCTCGTGCAGGAAGGCGTCGACCGCCGACACATCCGCGAAACGATGCAGGCGCTCGCTGTTGATGCGCAGCTCGCCGACCGTCTGCGGCCCGCGCAGCATCAACGTTGCAAGCAACGCGACGGCCTGCGACGGAACGCCTAGCACGCGCTCCGATGTTGTGCGCATAGCGCATGACTCGTCCGCCGCTCGATTCGACGACCAGCGACAGCGACTTGAGATGGTCGATGGCAACCTGCACCTCGCTCGTCGCTCACGCTCAACACCGGATGGCGACTGCTCTTCTGGTTGCAACCTGCGGTCAGCGCGTTCAGCGTCAGCGGATACGCATCGGCGACGGTGTGCTGCTTCTCGACCAAGACTCCGAGGACGCGCGCCTCGAGCAGTGACAGCAACGGAACCTTCGCCGGCATCGGTGCACTCGCCATGGTTGCCTTGGTCGGCGCCCGGCGGCAGCAAGCAGCGATAGTATCCACCCTGCCTGGTAGCTGCTATCGTACCGGGTCGCGTCGAGCATTCTAGCCGCCTCGCACGGCCTTGTCCTGAGCTGCCCCAACGGGAGTGTCATGCCCAATCCCTCCGAAGTCACCAACATGGCGCTGTTCTGCGACTTCGAGAACGTCGCGCTCGGCGTTCAGGACGCCAAGTACGAGAAGTTCGACATCGGCAAGGTCATCGAGCGGCTGCTGCTCAAGGGCAGCATCGTGGTCAAGAAGGCGTACTGCGACTGGGAACGCTACAAGGCGTTCAAGGCACCGATGCACGAGGCGTCCTTCGAGTTGATCGAGATTCCGCACGTGCGCCAGTCCGGCAAGAATTCGGCTGACATTCGCATGGTGGTCGACGCGCTGGACCTCTGCTATACCAAGGCGCACGTCGACACCTTCGTCATCATCAGCGGCGACTCGGATTTCTCGCCGCTGGTGTCCAAGCTTCGCGAGAACGCGAAGCGCGTCATCGGGGTCGGCGTGAAGAACTCGACTTCCGACCTGCTCATCGCCAATTGCGACGAGTTCATCTATTACGACGATTTGGTGCGCCAGCAGAAAAAGCGCGTCGCTAGAAAGGCGCCGGCGAAAGCTGCTCCTGCGGCCGACGAGACGACTCCGGCCCGGAAGACCGACGATGCGCGCCGCCAGGAAGCGCTCGACCTCATCGCGGAAACGGTCGAGGCGCTGATCGCCGAGCGTGGTGAAGACGAAAAGATATGGGGCTCGATGGTCAAGCAGGCGCTCAAGCGCCGCAAGCCGGGATTCTCCGAATCGTATTATGGCTTTCGCTCGTTCAACGGTCTGCTCGAGGAAGCTCAGCGGCGCGGCGCGCTCGAACTCGAGCGCGACGAGAAGTCCGGGGGCTACACCGTTCGGCAAGCGATTGCCGAGTGAAGGCGATGCGAAATCGGTGGCCCGTCGCGGCGCTTGCCCTCGGGCTTGCGTTCCGTGCATTCGCGAACGAGCCGGCACTGACGGTAAGCGTCGGCAGCAACACGGCGAGCTACGCACCCGCGGCACTGCGCGCGCTGCCGACGGCCACCACGATCACTGTTCCCTCCGACGTGGCTTACAAACACCAGATGAGCTTTCACGCGGTGCCGGTAGCGGCACTGCTCAGCGGAGTGCGCCCCGACGAGAGCGTGCGTTTCGTCGCACGCGACGGCTTCGTCGCGACACTGCCCGCGGCCGCGCTGCTGGCGGGTGGCGATGGCGCGGTCGCGTATCTGGCGATCGAGTCCAGCGACGCCCCGTGGCCGCCGCTGAAGGCGGGCGAAAGCGCGACGGCGGGTCCGTTCTACGTCGTCTGGCTGCGACCGGAGCGTGGCGCCATCGCTCAGGAGCAATGGCCCTATCAGGTCGTGCGCATCGAAACCGTCGCACCGCTCGCCAAGCGCTATCCGATGCTGGCTCCCGCCGGCTCGCTGTCGCCGCGCGATCCGGTGCGCCACGGCTTCGATGTCTACGTCAAGAACTGCTCGGTATGCCACACCATGAACCTCGGCGGTGACGCGACCATCGGCCCGGATCTCAACGTGCCGTACAGCCCGACCGAGTACCTCCGCCCGGATGCGATGCGTCGCCTGATTCGCGATCCGCAGTCATTGCGCAAATGGCCGCAAGCACGCATGCCGGCCTTTGGCGCCAAGGTAATTTCGGATCGCGAGTTGACGGACCTCATTTCGTACATGCGACACATGGCCGATCGCAAGGTTAGCGCCGCCGCGGCGAAATAGCTCGCCCGCGGGCGAGCCGCGTCAGGGCACCCGATGGCCTATCGTTACGCTGCCGACCTCGTGCTCGTCGTGCACGCGGCATTCGTGGTCTTCGTCGTGATCGGGGTGCTCCTGGTCCTGCGTTATCCGAGGCTTGCCTGCCTGCATCTGCCTGCCGTGGTGTGGGTGGCCCTTCTCGAATTCAACGGCTGGATCTGTCCGCTGACGCCCCTGGAGGTCGCCTTGCGCCAACGTGCTGGCGACGCGGGCTACGGTGGCGGCTTCATCGAGCACTACGCGTCGACAGCGCTTTATCCGGAGGGCCTCACGCATGAAATCCAGTGGGTGCTGGGCGTCGCCGTCGTCGCGATCAACGTTGTCGGTTACGGGTTGGTGTGGCACCGCAGGAACGCGCGTCGCGGCATACCGGGTGCGCGGGGGCGCTAGCCCGCGGAGCCGGCAGGCAGGTCCGGGATGCGCAGGCGTTGCACATCCTGGATCGACGACGGGCCATCGGCTGCCGTCGAGACCTGATAGCCGGCGACGGCCATCACCGCCACGATCGCGACCAGCGCGATCAGCGCACCGACGTCGTCGAACCAGGCGGGCAGCTTGATCCACTCGAGCGATGGCGGCGTCGAACTGGCATCGTTTGCCGTGGGCGGAACGAACTCGATAGTCGAGCGTTGTGTCGACTCGATCACGGTCTTGCCCCTCTTCGGCAGCTTGTGTTCCTGCCCAGCGGACAGCCACACGTCGTCGAGATTGCCGCTGCTCGTCGCCCAGACTAGACCGTTGTGTACGCGCAGTGTCGCCGCCCGTCCGGCCGGGACCACCAGTGTCTTGCCGGCGTCCAGCAGGGTCTTTCCAAATGCGAGTTTCATTGTCATTTCGGCCTCACTTGGCTGCTTGTTCGATGCCCGCCCAGTCTATTGTTGCCAGACCCTGTGGACAATCGATTTATATTCCGTCATAATGTGAACGGTATTCACATATTGGATTAAGCTCCATGGCCGACCACCTCCCGCCCATGCAGGCGTTGCGCGCCTTCGAGGCGGCGGCGCGTACCGGCAGCCTCACGCGCGCGGCCGAGGCGCTGCACCTCACCCACGGCGCGATCAGTCACCAGATCAAGTCGCTCGAGGCGGACCTCGGCGTGCGGCTGGTCGAACGCGCCGGTCGCGGCGTCCGATTGACCGACGAGGGAGAGCGCCTTGCGGGCCGCGTGCGGAGCGCGCTCTCGGAACTTGCCGACGCCATGCGCGAAGCTGCCGACCACGCCAATCCCCGTCAGCTGCGCGTTAGCGTGATGCCATCGTTCGCGGCGCGCTGGCTGCTGCCCCGCATCGGGAGTTTTCTCGCCGCGTATCCGCAGATCGATCTGGACGTACGTGCCAGCGCGACACTGGTGGACTTCCGCCGCGATGACGTCGACGTCGCGATCCGCTACGGCAGTGGGCACTATCCCGGGTTGGGCGTCGAGCACCTGATGGACGACATCTATTTTCCGGTGTGCAGTCCGCACATTGCCGGCGGCCGCGTGCCGGCGCGGCCGGCGGATCTGGCGGATCACCTGCTGCTGCGCTCGGAAAACGAGTTCTGGCAACCGTGGTTCGTGGCCGCCGGACTGGACTGGCCGGAACCGACGCGCGGACCGACCTTCAACGACGCATCGCACGTGATGCAGGCGGCGATCGAGGGCCAGGGCATCGCGCTGGCGCGCACTTCGCTCATCGGCAACGACCTCACCAACCGCGTGCTGGTGCGCCTGTTCGATGTGACGGTGCTATCACCGCACCGCTACTTTCTGGTTTATCCGCTGCGACGTGCGGACTCGCCCAAACTCGATTCGTTGAGAACCTGGCTCAAGCGCGAAATCGCGCGCGACGAAGGCGGCGCGGCGTTCCTGAAGTTGCCGGCGCACAGATCGGTGCGCGGCAATGCGGCGAAAGCCAAGCGCGCGATCGGCGCGGCACACTAGCGCACCGCGCCTGACGGTCGGTGCACCTAGCGGCGAGAGACGCGGCGCGAAGCTAGGCCTTCAAATAGGCTGCCCACCGTGCGCGGAAAGCTCATCGGCGGCGGCCCCGATCCCATCGGCGCGATGGCGGACGACTTCGCCCGCTCTGTCCGCGCCGAGATCGCCCAGCGGTCGAAAGTCGCCAAGGACGTAGGTGTGAAAGCGGGGTGAGCATGGCACGACAACCCCGCTTACCCGGGTGTGGCGGACCGTCGGCCTTAGTTATGCCCGGGGCTGCCTGCAGGGGGCGCTACGCGGGATAGCGAACCTGTGGGTAATCGGTGGGTGGCGTCCCCGCAATCTGACCTCACCCGGCGCCGTGCCGGGCATCGAGGAGACAGACCATGACGCGCCATCAGCAACCCGACAATACGGCGGACCGCCGCCGAGCCCGTAGGGCTCCGATCGTCGCCGCCCTGTTCATCAGCGCCCTCGCACTCGCGGCGCGCTCGTTCCATACCGGCGACGAGGCGCCCACGGCGAATGCCGCTGTCACGACGCAGGTGGTCAGCCCGTCGGCTCCCGAGACGCTGCTGTTCTCGGGGACGTTGATGTGGGCCGATTCGACCGAGGATGCGCGGAGTACCGTGGGCGATTCGAACCGCGACCCGCGTTACTACGACGAAGCGGTGCGGCAATGATGCGCGAATCGATCCACAGCGACGCGATCAGCCGGATCGCGTTCGACGAGCGCTACGCCGTTCCGGGAACTCAGCCGGCGCGTCCGATGGTCGGTTGGACAGGCCCCGGAGGCAGCGCGGACGGGATGGCAACGGCATATCTGTTCGCGTTGCTGGAATCGATCTGCACGCGCGAGCTGAAGTGCTTCATCGACTGTGCCGACGAGACGATTGTCGGCACGGCGGTGGATTGCCGGCATTGCGCTCCGGTGGCGCCCGGCGCAGTGCTTCGGATCAGTGGCTGGGTCGAACGCATTGACGGCGACGAAGTGAGGTTCCGTGTGCAGGCGCAGGACGAGCAGGAACGGGTATGCGAGGGTTCGATCAGCCTGGCCATCGTGCACCGCGACCGCATCAGCCTCAGGATCCTGCGCAAGCGCGAAGCGATCGCCCGCCGGGAGCTGTTCGTTGGCGCCTGATGCCTATGTCGAACGCCCGAGTGAATATGCCGATTGACGCCTTGACGCGATCGGTCGTAGCCTGCGTATCGGCCCGCGAGATGCCGATGAGCCCGAGTGACCGATCCGTCATTGCGTTCAAGACGTCCGCACCGTCGCTGGCGGGGACGGTCGAGCGCGCTGCGCTCCTCGACCAACTGCGCCGGACGGACGCGCCAGCGAGGTGGCTCGCCGGTCCGGCGGGCGGGGGCAAGTCGACGCTCGCCGCGAGCTACGCTCGCGGAACGGGCAAACTATTGTTGTGGTATCGGCTGGACGTGCGCGACGACGACCCGGCTTTTTTTTACAGCCATTTTTCCGCCGTGGCGGCGGACGCCCTGACCGACGCAGATGCACTGCCCCGCTTCTCCGACGAGGATCACGCCGACGAGGCGGGATATGCGGAGCGATTTGTCGGGACGCTGCGCCACCACCTCACTTCGCCGACACTGGTCGTCTTCGACAACGCGCACCAGTTGAGCGCTCCGGCGCGACACGCCGTTCTGGCGCGCATCGCGGCGGAATCGGACGAGATGCTCGAGGTGCTGTTCGTGTCCGAGGCGACCGCACCGCCGGCGTATTTCGATGCCGTAGCGTCTCGGCGACTGGCGTTGTGCAACGACCTCGCGCTTGCCTTCGATTCGGCAGAATGCCAAGCCATGGCAGAAGCGCTTCGCGTGCCCAACGCGGATGGCGAAGCGCTGGCCGCACTCACCGGTGGCCATGCGGCGGCGCTGGTGCTTGCTTGCGAATATTTGCGCGGCACGCAGCGCGGATCTCCTTCGGAGGGTGCGGTCGTCGGACAGATCCACCAGCACCTGCTCGACAAGCTGCTGCAAAAGATGCCCGAGACGCGCCGGACGCTGCTCAAGCGGACTGCATTCGCGCCCCAGCTCACGACGACGCTTGCGATCGATCTCGCCGGCAGCGACGCAGCGCGCGAGCTCGATGAGCTGGTCGAATGCGGGCTGCTGCGCCGTGCGGTGGGCCACGGCGGTCCAGTATATGAAGCGCATGGTCTGGTTCGGCGAGGCATGCAGGCGCTTGTCCTCGCGGAAGGCGCAGATGAGAAGGAAATCGCGGGTCGCACGGCGGACGCGATGCTCAAGCAGGGCTTCGCCGAGGACGCATTCGCTCTGCTAGCGGAGCGCAAGCTACCGGACCGCGCCGCGACCGTTCTCGAGAAACTTGCTCCGCTCTATGTCCGAGCAGGCCAGGCACTGCTGCTCGAAAACTCGGCGCGGGCGCTGCCGGAAGCTGCAATCGACGCACGTCCCGCGATTTGCTTCTGGACCGGCCAGGCGCTGCTTGCGATAGACGAAGAACAAGCCCGACGCTGGTTCGAACGAAGCTACGAAGGATTCGAGCGCGCCGGCGATCGCGCCAGGATGCGACTTGCCGCGTCGAGCGTCATCACTGCGTTCGTTCTCGAATACGGCGACATTCGCGCGCTCGACGCATGGCTGGGACGGTACGCCAGCGCGGGCGGTGACGAGATGGTCGTCCCGGGATGCGACTTCGAGCCCGCACTGTGTCTGGGCGTGATGAGCGCGGCGCGGGTGCGCGGGTATTTTCCGACCGCGATCGACCCCGATGACATCGTGGCGCGCGTGCGTCGGTTCAGCGAGGACGCCGATGCGTGGCATTCGCGTGATCAGCGCATCCAGGCGGCTCTGATCCTCATCGAGCACGCGCGCGTATTCCAGACGCGCGAGCAGGCGCAGCTCACGGTGGTGGCGACGCGCGCACTGGCAGCGGACGTGGCGAGCAGCGCGCTGCAGCGCAGTCGTTGGGCGATCGGCGCTGCTTACGCTTTCTTCGAGGACGCCAAGCACGAAACCGCGGAGGAGTATTTCGCGCAAGCGCAGACGCTGCTCGAGCACACTGCATCCCCACGCATCGCCTTCGACCTGACGATGGCGCGGGTGGACGCGGATACCAAGCGTGGTGATCTCGATGCTGCGGCTGAACGCTTGCGCGCGCTCGACGAGATTGCCGCGAACGCTCCGCCAGGCCAGCGCGCCGAGCATGCGCGCATCACCGCCCGCGTGCTGCTGCTGCAGGGAAAGAAGAAGGAAGGCCTGCGCTGGGCGCAGCAGGCGCTCCACGCCGCGGAGCTCGCTGGATTCACCGGCACGCACGCCCGCGTGTTCCAGAACGAGTATGTGTATGCGTTGGTGGCCAACGGTAATCTGGACGAGGCGATCGAGCGCAACGACGCAAACATCGTCAACCTACAAGGGCGGGCGCGCAGCGGGCTGCTGGCGATTTCGGATTGCCTGCGTTTTTTGCGGGGCGGTGCCGCGGACGCGGCGTTGCTTCAACTCGGGCTGGCGAGAGCATCGGAAATCGGGTTCCTCAACCTGCTCGGACGCGCGCCGCAGGCGCTCGCCCAGCTGTGCGCGCACGGTCTGGCCCATGGCATCGAGGCCGATTTCGTTCGGCGGCTGATCGCGGTGAATCGTCTGACGCCGCCGGAAAATGCGGGCCCGACGTGGCCTTGGCCCGTTCGAGTTCGCTCGCTTGGAGAATTCGAGCTGACCATCGACGGGCTGCCTTACCGACCGCCGCACAAGGCGCAGGACAAGCCGCTGGACCTGCTCAAGCTCCTCGTCTGCTGTCACGCCCTCGGGCGCTCGTCGGCTGACCGGGACTGGATAGTCGAAAGACTGTGGCCCGACGCCGATATTCCGAATGCGCGCAAGTCGCTCGACATGACGGTGTCGCGCTTGCGTCGCTTGCTCAAATCGGAGGAAGCAGTGACGGCGCGGGAGGGCAGGGTAAGCCTGTCGCCGCGTCATGTCTGGCTCGATATCACACCGCTGCTCGGCGCACTGGCGCGCGTCGGCGAGCACCGCGACGCACGCGCGGGCGGAAAGGCGCCACTGCCGGCCGCAATCGGGGACGTTGCCGCGGTGCTCGATCATTATCGCGGCCCGTTCATCCCGGAGGGGGAGGCTCCGTGGATCATCGGCGGCCGCGAGGCCGTCACCGGCGCAGTGCGCTCGGCACTGCTGGCGGCTGACGCATTGCTCGACCGGGATAACGACGACAAAATCATGTGTGCGCTCGAGCGCGCACTCGCCGCCGATCCCACATCGGAGGATCTCGCCCGTGCGCTGATGCATCGGCATGGCCGCCGCGGAGAGTACGGCGAGGTGCTGCGCGTCTACCGGCGCCTGCGGGAGATGCTGTCGATCTTGCTGGGACTCCCGCCATCGCGCGAGACCGAGCAGATGAAGGAGAAATTCTACGGCGAAGCGCACGCGGGCAACGCTTCGTCCAACACCGCCTTGCGTTCATGAGGCGGTTCGCCCGGGCACAAAGGGAGACAATCATGGCAACTCGCCTTTCAGGCAAGTCGAAAAAAAGCGCGAAGCTGAGCAAGCAAAAGATCGGCGACGCGATGAAGAGCATCAAGGCGGCCGAGAAAGCGCTGGCTGCTGCAAAGACCGCGTTGACCGCGGCACTCGCTGCCGTCCCTCCGGGTGGCAGTCAGGACGTCACCGGCGGCGGCTGACCTATGAAGTGGGCTCCCAATCCGTTCGCACTGGCGGAGCGGATACTCGACAAACCCCTCAGTTCGACGGATTGGGGCACCGCTTCGGCGTATCTGGGCGAGGCGTTCAACGTTGATGCGAGACAGTTGCTCGACGAGATCGGCGACCAGTTGCCGCTGCTCTATGCGCTGGAGGATATCGCCGATGTGGTGACGTCACCCGGCAAGCTCGACGAACTCCTGCCACTACCGGTCGTCAAGCGCGCGCAGGAGCTATTCAAGCTCAGCGACGATGCGTTGCGACGATTGCTGCCATATCTGGTACCGGTAGCCGATGCTGAATTCGGACCGCCCGGAGCCGGTGTCGGCGCCGGACACCCACATGCTTCTGGCGCCACCTTCCACGCGGCCGGTCCCATCATCACCGGCGATGTCTCGTATCTGGATCCGAAGCAGGGCTCGATCGCCGACTGCTATCTCGTGGCGTCAATGATCTCGCTAGCGTGGGCCGCACAGAACAAATGGACCGATCGGATACACGGTGCCTGGCACGAAGCGCCGAATCGCGGGATGAAAATTGCATTCTGCAAGACCAAGACGACGTCGTTTCCGGCAGTGAGCGTCACCGCGTTCCTTCCCGACGATGCCAACGGCAAGACCTACACCATCGGTCGCGACGGCACCGAGGCGTGGCCAGGGATGATCGAGAAATCATTCGTGGTGCAGCAGAGCCCCAGACCGCAGGAGCCGACGCCCGCCGATTACCAGTTCATCGCCGCCAACGCACTTGACCCCCACGATGCTTGCGCGATGCTGGTCGCGGGCGCGAAGCATGTACGCGGCGTTGCGAGTGCAGATCCGCCGAAGCGCTCGAGTACGGTGCGCGACCGCTGCGACGCCCACGGCGTGACGACGGTGCCGACGATGGCGTGGACATTTCCGCGCAAAGCGCAGACAGGGGGCGTCGATCTCGCACCGCATCTCAAATTGGCCACCACGGGGTTGCAGCGCAACCATGCCTACGCTGTGCTCGGCACGCTGCAGGGTATGTCGGTCGCGGGCGTGGAGGGCAGTTTCGTCGTGCTGCGCAATCCTTGGGGGACGGCGCCGCTGCCCGCGGTCTACGCCACCGGTACTTGGAGCAAGGGTGAAAATGGTCGCGAGGATGTCGTATTGAACAGCAGTGGCGTGTTCGCGATCGAGCAGAGCGTTTTCGACGACTGCTTCAGCAACGTCGGCTGGGTCGAGCCGGAATGACTGTTCGCGGCCGCGCCGGAGACGCAGTGCGTGTCGGCAACGCCTAGTCGTAGATCGATCCACTCGACGGTCTGCACGCAGTCACGCTTGGGCAAATGCTCGGGCCACGCGATCTGTTACGCTTCCGTCCTGTCTCTTTCTCCGGACCTCTTCCATGGCGATGACCCGCGTTCGACGACTGTTCGTGGCGACAGCCGTGCTTCTCGCAATCGCTGCCGCGACTGCTGCCGACGCGCAGATGGGAGGCATGGGCCGTCCCCGCAGCCGGGGAGACGATGGTTCGAGCAAGTCGTCGCGCCAGGGCGACCCTGGTGCACGAAACGCAGCGCAGTCCATGTTCGACCCGATCACCGCAATCGAGCGCGAGCTGCCTTCCTTGCGCGCCGACCTCAAGCTGACCGCCGAGCAGGCGCCCCTGTTCGACAGTTTCGAGCGCGAGGTGCGCAACGCGGCCGCGGCCGGGCGCGCGGCTACGCGGCACCTGTCCGCGTTCCGGACCGACGATGGCAGCACCGTCAGGGCCGAGACCGTGTTCGGGACGATCGCCGACGACGATACCGACCGCGCCGAGTCGTCCCGGCTTGCGCTGGAGCGGATGACGGCGCTCTACGGGGACCTGACGCCCGAGCAGCGCAAGCAATTCGACCGGCGCATCATCCAGTCGCTGCGCGAACCGCTCGGTACAACCTAGGCGCTGTCGTCAGCCGTTCGCGGGCGCGTCACGGCCTTGCTCGAGGTCGAACCTTTTCTCGGCGTCCGCAAGATGGCTGATAAGCGCGTGCGACAGCATGTTGATGCCGATGCCGGCGAAAAGTATCGGTATGAAGTAGAGCGCGAACGAGATCTCCGAATCGAAGATCCGGTCGTCGAGCAGAGACGGTGTGCTGCGCGCCATGATCGCGAGGCGCTCCAGCAGGAAGATCGTGATGCCCGACTTGCTGACCAGCAGGAACCCGCACAGCGCGACGGTTTTGCGGGAAATTGCGCGCTTCCACATCAGGAAGCAGTACATGGCAGCGGGCAGCACCACTGAGAACAGCATAAGCAGGAAGAATTCGATTTCGACAAAAACGGAATCACTCATCGCGCCCACCCATCGTCTGGTTGCGAGTACGTCATGCGGACGTCGCCGAGGTTGTCGCTGGCGGCATATGCACGGAGCGCCGGACGCTGCGCAAATTCCCGGCGTCCCCGCTCATTTTGTAAGCAATTGTCATCGGACGCGGCGACAGCCGGATGGTCCCCATCATTCGGGATGGAGGCCGGCCGATGGGGTCCCTGCCGCGATCGCTTCCGTGCAGCTTCATCGTGTTCCGCAACAATTTGTAACATCTAAATGCCGCGTCGAGCGGCCGCAGGCCTTCCGTTGCGTCAACCGTGGGCATACGATGAATACACGGTCGTGAGGAGGCAAAAAAATGACAAATCCTCTGCGAAACGCTCGCTTCCTAGGCGTGCTAGTGCGTGACTTCCACACTTGTCTGACGTAGACCGCCTGCCCGAACACGACGCTGAGGTGTTTGCATGACGACGATCCACGCACTTTGAATCATCCGGAGGTTACGACGTCGTTCTTATCGCTTTGCTTGGCAAGAACTGGAGCGAAGGCGCAGCCCTCGGCCTATGCGAAGAAAACTTGCACGACGAAACAGGAGGCGATTGCATGAATCAGAATCCCGATAGCCCAAAGACATTCAAGTTCGTCGCTTTCTGCGTTGCAGTCGGGTTCGTCCTTGGCTTCGCTTCGCGCGCGAACGCGGCTGGTCCGTGCCCATTCGTAGAGGAACCCTCGACGCCACCAGGTTCGTGCACGTGGTACGTCCAGTCCGGGGCTCCTTCCAGCGTAGACGGCGGCTATCTCTCGCCGTTCAATAATCTTGCGCAGGCGCAGGCGGCTTCCAATCCGGGCGATACGATCATCATCGTCTCGGTCCCAACGACTGTGCCGCCTTTGGACGGGGGCATCGTATTGCAGGCAGGTCAGACGCTCGCCGGCGGCAATACGCCCGGCGTTGCTGGCGTTGCACCATGCTCCAATATCCTTCAAACCAGTCCGACGCCCGCGCTGCTATTCCCGCTACCCAACTTCCCGGTCATCACGACGCTGCCGACAACGGTGCCGACCTCGTCCGGTCTCCTGTCGTTGCCGCGAATTACCAACACCAGCGCAACCGGAAACACCGGTACGGGGGACGCAGTCACGCTGGCACCAAATACGACGGTGAAGAATCTGGTCATCGGTGGCGCAGATCCGGCTTCTCAAATCAACCGCGGTGCGATCTACGGGCTCGACGCAAGCGGGAATATCACCATCACTTGCAACGACGTGTCCTACTTCAACACCTCCGGTGCAGTTGGATTCATTGTCCAGCCGTTTTATCTGGAACAATATACGCCGGGCGTGGCAAACCATAACGGCGGCATCAAGGCCGGCTGGGCCGGGATCATGATCGATTCGGCTAGCACGCGCACCAATGCCACGATAAGCAACAACTATGTCCACGACGGCGTGTGCGGAGACGGAATCGACCTGCGCAACGTGGTCCCGGGGAATTCGAACGCGTATATCCAGGCCTCCGTGACGGGCAATTACATGGCGTTCCTACTGCAGTGCCGCGGCCCCAATGGGATCGGTACGCTCGAGGGCATCGCGACGCAGACGGAAATCGGGACAACCGGCACAGTGATCGCGTCGCTGGTCAACAACGTGCAAAACAGCATTGGCAGTCCCGGCGCCAATGCGGATAGCCTGTTCGTCAACCCGGCCGGCAATGGCCCGTTGACCGAGAAGATCAGCAACCACCTGTTCCTGAACGGTATCGGCGGGTCGTCGACCAACGGCATGGAGTACATCATTGCCGCCGGCCACAATACCTCGTTTGTCTACGTAACCAACAGTGTGTTCCAGCAGGACCCGGGCGATATGCTCGAGCTGTTCAATCGCGGGAATGACGGAACCGACGCCGGGACGACTGCATCACTGATCCTGAACAACGTCGTCGTGCAGAAGACGTCTATCAGTAACGGTCTGCCTGCGTACGCCAACCCTCCGGGGGGCGTAGGAGCAACGAGGCTCGCAGGCTCGCCCGACAACACGGGTGAGTGTCTCGGCATCGGATCGGTCGGCGGCGGCGACGTTACGTTGCTCCAGATGACGAACACCAGCTTCACCAACTGCGGCAACAACGGACTCGAAGTGACGAACAACTATGCGACCGGCGATGGCCCTGCCACTGATCACCCGCAGACAATCGTGCTGGACATCATCAACAGCAGGATAAGCGGCAGCCATTACTACAACTTGTGGCTCAACAACATCTCGCCGCTGACCAACCTGAATGTGAAGGTGCAGAATAGTGACCTGTCAGGGTCCACGGCCGGTGTGGGTGTCGGATTCGACTCGTTTTTCGGCTACGGGATAGCCAACGCGAACATCGATCTGGGCGGAGGGCCGCTGAACAGTACGGGAAACAACTGCTTCTTCCCACGCAGCTTCATCAATGACCTTGAGGCGACCACCACCACGACCATATCGGGAGACGCGACCCCACCCGCCCATCCGGTCAGCGGCCAGTACACACCGGTCGTTTACGCCGAGAACGGCTGGTGGGGAGGAGGCGACCCGACCTTTGGAAGCGGAGCGACGAATCTGCCGGGCTTCCAGGTATTCGCCACACAACCTGGGTCATACGCGACGATCAAGACTGCACCGTCGCTAAGTGTGGTGCCCCTCTGCGGGCCGGGACCCGGTTCGGGGCCCGGACCTCAGCAATTGGGTTTCGCGAACTAAACACGTAGTCGAGAGGATCCGAGCAAGGCGTCTAGAAATGTTTTGCTCGGACCTCGCGCACCGGCGGAGGTCAATCGCAATCGGTCGGTGCGCCATCATGTTCCCGTCGTCGATGAATGGCCTGCGCTCTCACTTTGGTTCAATACCGGCACCTCCGATTTCTTCTTAGCGTCGTCGTAGTATCGGCCATGCTGTGTTCGAGCATCCTGGCCGGCTGCAGCACGATGGCGCCATCCAAGGTTGAACATGATTCGATTCATGACGCGGCCCGGGATGGCGACCTCGCGAAGGTCCACGCGCTGCTTGAAGGCGATCCCGACCTTGTTCTAAGCAAAGACATCAACGGCTACACACCCTTGCACTGGGCCGCGGTCAAAGGTCACGTCGACGTGGTGGAGGTGCTGCTGGCCAACAGGGCTGACGTCAATGCCAGGACCAAGCTCGACGCGACGCCTTTGTACTTGGCAGCGCTCAGTGGCCACAAGGACGTGGCCGAGGTGCTGTTGGCCCATCGAGCCAAGGTCAATGCGGGAGAAATGCACGGCAAGACCGCCTTGTACTGGGCGGCGCTCGCCGGGCACACGGACCTGGTGGAATTGCTGCTGGCCAACAAGGCCGATGTCAATGCCAAGGACGACAACGGCAAGACGCCCTTGTACGCAGCGTCGTTTACCGGACACAAGGACGCGGTAGCACTGCTGCTGGCCAACGGAGCCGATGTCAACGCCGCGGACCAGAATGGCAAAACGCCTTTGCACGTGGCGGCGTTCTCGGGCAACAAGGACGTGGTGGAGGTGCTCCTGGCCAACAAGGCCGACGTCAACGCCATCGACAACGATGGCAGGACACCTTTGCATGCGGCGGCGTTTACTGGGCACACGGACGTCGTGAAACTGCTGCTGGCCAGCAAAGCCGACGTCAATGCGAAGGACCACGACGGCAGGACGCCTCTGCAGGCGGCGACCTTCTGGGCAAGCGACGACATGGCGAAATTGCTGCGCCGGTACGGGGGCCACGACTGAACGCCAGGGAACGGCGCGATGCGGCGGCACCATCTCTCTGCCAAGCATCAGGCAGTGCGCGAGGCCCAGCGACGGCGGTGGCGCTACGCCTTCGAATAGATTTCGGCGCCCTTTTTGACGAACTCCACTGCCTTCGCCTCCATGCCCTTTTCCAGCGCGGCGGCGTCGTCGACGCCCAGCTTCGCCGCGTAGTCGCGCACATCCTGCGTGATTTTCATCGAGCAGAAGTGCGGGCCGCACATCGAGCAGAAGTGCGCCAGCTTGGCGCCGTGCTGCGGCAGCGTCTCGTCGTGGAATTCGCGCGCCTTGTCCGGATCGAGCCCGAGATTGAACTGGTCGTCCCAGCGGAATTCGAAGCGGGCCTTTGACAGCGCGTTATCGCGGATCTGCGCGCCGGGATGGCCCTTGGCGAGATCGGCGGCGTGCGCGGCGATCTTGTAGGCCATGATGCCGTCCTTGACGTCGACCTTGTTCGGCAGCCCGAGATGCTCCTTCGGGCGTGACGTAGCACAGCATCGCCGTGCCGTACCAGCCGATCATCGCCGCGCCGATCGCCGAGGTGATGTGATCGTAGCCCGGGGCGATGTCGGTGGTCAGCGGTCCCAGCGTGTAGAACGGCGCTTCGCCACACAACCGCAACTGCTCCTCCATGTTGAACTTGATCAGGTGCATGGGGACGTGGCCGGGGCCCTCGATCATGGTCTGCACGTCGTGCTTCCATGCGATCTGCGTGAGCTCGCCCAGCGTGGCGAGTTCCGCCATCTGTGCTTCGTCGTTGGCGTCGAAGCCCGAGCCCGGACGCAGTCCGTCGCCCAGGCTGAAGCTGACGTCGTACGCCTTCATGATTTCGCAGATGTCCTCGAAGTGCGTGTACAGGAACGATTCCTTGTGATGCGCGAGGCACCACTTGGCCATGATCGAGCCGCCACGCGAGACGATGCCGGTCATGCGTTTCGCCGTCATCGGGATATAGCGCAGCAGCACGCCGGCGTGGATCGTGAAGTAGTCGACACCCTGCTCGGCCTGCTCGATCAGCGTGTCGCGGTACATCTCCCACGTCAGGTCCTCGGCCTTGCCGTCGACTTTCTCCAGCGCCTGGTAGATCGGCACGGTGCCGATGGGTACCGGAGAGTTGCGTATGATCCATTCGCGCGTCTCGTGGATATTCTTGCCGGTCGACAGATCCATGACCGTGTCGCCGCCCCAGCGCGTCGCCCACGTCATTTTCTCGACTTCCTCGCCGATCGACGAGCTCACCGCCGAGTTGCCGATATTGGCGTTGATCTTCACCAGGAAATTGCGGCCGATGATCATCGGCTCGGTTTCCGGATGATTGATGTTCGCCGGGATGATGGCGCGGCCGCGCGCGACTTCGGCGCGCACGAACTCGGGGGTGATGAACTCGGGGATCGCCGCGCCGAAGCTCTGTCCGCGGTGTGCTGCGGGTGACGATCTCGGGCAGCGATTCGAGCATTTCCTCGCGTTTCAGATTCTCGCGGATGGCGATGAATTCCATCTCGGGGGTGATCGTGCCCCTCCGCGCGTAGTGCATTTGCGAGACGTTCATTCCCGGCTTCGCGCGTCTCGCTGGACGATGCAGGTCGAAGCGCAAGCCGGCGAGCCCCGCATCGGCCAGGCGCGCGCGGCCGTACGCCGACGACAGCTGCGGTAAAGCCTCGGTATCGCCGCGCGCATCGATCCAGCGGGCGCGCAGCGGCGGCAGGCCGGAGCGGATGTCGATGGCCGCGTCCGGATCGGTGTAGGGGCCCGACGTATCGTAGACCACGATCGGCGGATTGTTCTCATGGCCGAAACTCGCCGGCGTATCCGACTGCGCGATCTCGCGCATCGGCACCCGAATGTCGGGACGCGAACCCTCGACGTAGATCTTGCGCGAGTTGGGCAGCGGCGCGACCGCCGCCGTGTCGACGTGCGCGTCGCGTGCGTAGAACCTGTCGTTGGCGTTCATGGTGCTCCTCTGCAGCGGTGGAACAGCGGGCAGGGGAGCGAGTCGAGATGCGGCACGCTTCCCCGCGCCGGCATTATCCGCACGGGTACCAAGGGTGTGATCTCACCGGTGCGACAGTGTCGAACTCGGACCCCTAGCGTCGATCGGGACCTTACGCCATTCGGGCCGTCGGAGCAACTGCTCGCCGAAGCCGTGTCGCGCCCCGGCGATGACGCTTAGTCGGCGGCAGCGTGCGCCGGAATGGGCGCTTGTTGCACGCGCTTCTGCACACGCCAGTTCTGCAGGCGTTCGAAGTAGAGGTAGATCACCGGTGTGATGTAGAGCGTAAGGACCTGCGAGACCATCAGGCCACCGACGACGGCAAGTCCGAGCGGGCGCCGCGCTTCGCCGCCAGCGCCGAGCCCCAGCGCGATCGGCAGGCTGCCCATCAGCGCCGCCATCGTCGTCATCATGATCGGGCGGAAGCGGGTGATGCACGCCTGGAAGATTGCGTCGTCAGGCGCAGCTTGTCCTCTGCGCTGCGCCTCGATCGCAAAGTCGATCATCATGATCGCGTTCTTCTTGACGATGCCGACCAGCATGATTATGCCGACGAACGCGTACATGTTGAGCTCGATGCCGAACAGCCACAGCGTCACGAGCGCGCCGAAGCCGGCCGTCGGCAGCCCGGAGAGAATCGTCAGCGGATGGATGAAGCTCTCGTACAGAATGCCCAGCACGAGGTAGATGACGAAGATCGCCAGTATCAGCAGGATGCCCATGCCGCGCAGCGACGACTGGAATGCCTGCGCGGTGCCCTGGTAGATGCCGGTGATCGTCGCCGGCAGCCGCATCTCGGCGGTCGCCCTGTTGATCTCCTTGATCGCGTCGCCGATCGTCACGCCCGGGCGCAAGTCGAAGGAAAGCGTGACCGAAGGCAGCTGTCCCAGGTGGTTGATGGCGAGGGGGCCGACGGTCGGCGTGAGCGACGGCGACGCTGTTCAGCGGTACCAGCGCGCCCGTCGCGGATCGGACGTAGAGCAGCGAGAGCACCGACGCGTCGGTCTGATACCGGGGTTCCAGCTCCATGACGACCCAGTACTGGTTGGTCGGCGCATAGATCGTCGACACCTGTCGCTGGCCGTAAGCGTCGTAGAGCGTGTTCTCGATCGCCTGTGCCGAGACGCCAAGCGCCGATGCCTTGTTGCGGTCGATCTGTACCGTGACTTGCGGCTTCGCGATCTGCAGGTCGCTGGTGACATCGACGAGGCCGGGCAGTGTGCGCAGCTTGGCTTCGACCTGCGGCGCCCACTGGTAGAGGTCGTCGGTATCGGTGCCCTGCAGCGTGTACTGGTAGGTGCTCTTGGTCAGCTGGCCGCCGATGCGGATCGCGGGAACGTTCTGAACGTAGGCCTTTATGCCGGTAACGTGCGACAGCGGTCCGCGCAATTGCTGCACGATCGTATCGGCATTGGGCCGTCCCTCGCGAGGCTTCAGCGCCACGAAGATGCGCCCGACGTTGAGCGACGCGCTGGGTCCGCCCGCGCCCACCGAGGACATCGCGCCCTCGACATAGGGATTCTCCTTGACGATCTGCGCGACCTGCTGCTGCATGGCGGCCATCGCCTGGAAAGACACGTCCTGTCGCTGCCTCCGTGAACACGAGGATCTGCCCATTGTCGTCGGCGGGCAGGAATCCCTTCGACATCACGCTGAACAGAACACCGGTGCCTATCGCGATCGCGAAGAAGAACGCGAGGGTCAACGGCTGGTGACGGAGCACCCACGTTAGCCCCGACCGATAGCCCTCGAGACAGCGCATCGAACATGCGCTCGGAGAATGCGTACAGCCGCCCATGCTGCTTCTTGTGCTCGTCGACCAGCATCCGGCTGCACAGCATCGGTGTCAGGGTCAGCGAGACGAACCCGGAGATCAGCACCGCGACGATGATCGTCGACGGCGAATTCGCGCAGCAGCCGGCCGAGAATGCCGCCCATGAACAGCACGGGGATGAAGACCGCCACCAGCGACAGCGTCATCGAGACGATGGTGAATCCGACTTCCTTCGAGCCGTCGAGCGTCGCCTGCAGCCGCGACTTGCCCATCTCCAGGTGGCGGGTGATGTTCTCCAGCATCACGATGGCGTCGTCGACGACGAAGCCGACGCACAGCGTCAGTGCCATCAGCGACAGGTTGTCCAGGCTGTAGCCGAATGCGTACATGAACGCGAAGGTGCCGACGATCGACATCGGCAACGCAAGGCTGGGAATGATCGTCGCGGACACGCTGCGCAGGAAGACGAAGATCACGGCGACGACGAGCACGAGCGCGAGGAGCAGCGATTCCTGCACGTCGCGTACCGACGCCCGGATCGAGATCGAGCGATCGAAGAAGACGTTGAGGCTGATCGCCGGGGGTAGCTGCGCCTCGAAGGTCGGCAGGATCTTCCTGACCGCGTCGACGATTTCGATGGTGTTGGTGCCTGGCTGCCGCTGTACGGCGAGCATGATGCCGCGGGTGCCGTTGAACCAGGCCGCGATCTTGTCGTTCTGCACGCTGTCGAAGACACGGCCGATCTCGTTCAGACGCACCGGCGCGCCATTGCGATAGGCGACGATCATCGGGGCGTACGCCTGCGCGTTCATCAATTGGCCGGTCGCCTGCACCGAAGTCGCCTTGTCGCGGCCATACAGCGTCCCGGTCGGAAGGTTGACGTTGCTGTTGCCGACGGCCTGTTCGACGTCGGTGAGTGCGATGCCGCGGGTCGCCAGCGCGTTCGGGTCGAGTTGAATGCGCACCGCATACTGTTGCGATCCGTATACAGCCGACCTGCGCGACGCCGCTGATCGTCGAGATCTGCTGCGCGAGTTGATTCTCGGCGTACTCGTCCACCGTAGACAGCGGCAACGTCGCCGACGACAGGACGATATTCAGAATCGGCGCGTCGGCCGGGTTGACCTTGCGCTGCGTCGGCGGGTTGGGCATCGACGACGGCAACGACTTCGCGGCAGCGGCGATTGCCGACTGCACGTCCTGCGCCGCGGCATCGATGCTGCGGTCCAGCGAGAATTGGAGCGTGATCGTCGACAGGCCGTCAGTCGACGTCGACGTCATCGAGTCGATGCCGGCGATAGTCGAGAACTGCTTCTCCAGCGGCGTAGCAACGGCCGAGGCCATGGTGTCCGGGCTCGCGCCCGGGAGCTGTGCCTGCACCTGAATGGTCGGGAAATCGACGTTGGGCAGCGCGTTGACCGGCAGTAGCCGATACGCCGATGAGGCCGAAAATCAGGATACCCATCATGACCAGCACGGTCATGACCGGACGGCGCACGAACAGCGCGGCGATGTTCATGATGGCTGAGCGGCCTTGCCCGGATTGACCTTGGTTCCAGGCGCAAGCCGCAGCTGTCCCCCGGTGACCACCTGCTCGCCCGGTTGCAGGCCACTGGCAACCACGGTGTCGTCACCCTCGGCACGCGTGATCTTGATGTTGCGAAGCTCTACGGTCTGGTCGGGCTTGACGACGTAGACGTACTGGCCGGTCGGACCACTCTGCACCGCGGCGGACGGCGTCACGATCGCGTCCTTCTGCTCGTAGAGCGTCAGCACGACATTGACGAACTGCCCCGGCCACAGCGCCTTGTCGACATTGGGGAACTCGGCCTTGAGCTTGATCGTTCCCGTCGTCGCGTCCGCACTGTTGTCGACGAACGAGAGTTTTCCGGCGATCGGGGCATGCGCCCCGTTGGGAAACGTTGCTCGCACCTGCAGCTGGCCGTCCGCCTGGTACTTGCGAATGTCGCCGATATTCTGCTCAGGCACCGAGAACGTGACGAAAATGGGCACGACCTGGTTGATGGTTACCAGCGGATTGGTGTCGTTGGCCCTGATCAGGTTGCCCTGCTGGATCTGGATGCGCCCCGCGTAGCCGGTAACCGGCGCACGGATGGTTGCGTACTCGAGCGAGAGCCGCGCGCTATCGATGCCCGCTTCGTCGGCGGCGACCGTCGCCGCGGCGGTTTCGGAGTTGGTTCGCACCTGCTCGTAGGCGTCCGGTGAAATGAAGTTCTTTGCGAGCAGGTCCTTGTAGCGCTTCTCCTGCTCGACGGCACGGTCGAGCAGCGCCTTGTCCTTGCCGAGGTTCGCCTGCGCCTGCTTGAGCGCAGCCTGGAAGGGACGCGCGTCGATTTCAAACAGCACCGCACCTTGCCGGACCTCGTCGCCCTCCTTGAAGCGGACGGCGACGATCTGGCCATCGACCCGTGCCTTCACCGCCACGGTGGTGTAGGGCTCGACGTTGCCGATGGTCAGCAGGCTCACGGGCATGTTCTTGAGCACGACCGGCGACGCCGTCACCGGCACGACCGGCGAGCTCTTCTGCGTGTCGGCGCGCGAACCGCGGTTGGCCTGCAAAATAAAGAACGCCCCGACCGACACCAGGGCCAGCAGGAAAATGCCGGAAAACAGCTTTTTTCTGGTTGACATCGATACCGGGCGGCGCACAGGTTATATGCCGTCCTCCAATTTGGCTGCATGCGCACGAAGGTGCGACACAGCACGTAGACCTCCGGACCTGCCGGAGATTCCCGCCCGGACACTGCATGGCGTCCGGGTCGATCCCTGCCAGCAGAAGATTATGGCCCAATCGGCGGCGGACGGGTCAATCGTCACGTTTTGCAACATTTTCGTCCGGTCGGCGCCCCGTGCCGCGCCTTTGCTCGCGTTAGCGCCGCGAATGTACCGCACAGCTCGGGGTCACCCCTGGCGCGATGCGAGTGCGCTTGCCCGCGGCGTTGATTTGCCCAGCGTCGTTCTCGCCGTTAAGATCGCCACTGTCGCGGGTGTAGCTCAATGGCAGAGCAGAAGCTTCCCAAGCTTACGACGAGGGTTCGATTCCCTTCACCCGCTCCACGCTTCGCAGCGCTATGCCGCCAGCACGCGGATGAGCCGATTGGCCTGGCGCAGTTTGTGCGCGAGATCGAGCGAAAGGTTCCTCAAGGCGGCGATCTTTATTTCCGGATGGTCCGCGGCGAGCTGGTCGAGCGTGCGTGCGCTCAGGGTCCAGCAGCGCACTGCGGTGTCGGCATAAACACTGGCGCTGCGCGCGGCCTGGCCGAGGATGACCAGTTCCCCGAAGCTCATGCCGCCGGACAGCGTCGCGATCCGCTGGTGAGAACCGTCGGTCAACGCCAGCACGACGCTCACCTCGCCTTCTTCGATGAAAAAGATGCGATCGTCGCGCTCGTCGCCGCTGGCGATGATCGTCGCGCCGGCGTCGTAGGTCGCTTTTTGCATGCGGTCTTCGAGTTGCACGAGCGTCGGCTGGGCGAGCCCGCAAAGCAACGGGAAGCTGGCGAGCGTGCGTAACGGTTGGGCCAGTTCGTCGCCGGTTCCCAGCAGCCGGTCCTCGCACCACTCGACCGCGATGTCGTTGTCTTCGAAGCTTAGATATCCGTTCTCACCGTCGTCGAGCGTGTGGCGCAGCGCATCCTCGATCACGGGCCGGCCGCGGATGCGCGAGAAGACCAGCGCCTTGCCTTGTCCGATCAACTGGCGGCGCAGTTCATGCAGCAGTCTGGCCGCGCTGTCGGAGAGATAGCTGACGCGGTGCATGTCCAGTATGAAACTGTCGCTCTGCGGCGCCGTCTGCATTACGCTGCGGATGGCGAACTCTGCGCCGTCGAACGCAACCTCGCCCTGCAGGCTGAAGCACCTGATACGCGAGGCATGCTGCCGCAATCGAGCCGCGGCCGCCGGCGAACGGACTCTTCGCGACGGTGCCTCGATCGCGGTGTAGCTTCGGTCGAGCACCAGCGCCGGCGAGTTGACGCTGCCGAAGATGTGCAAACCGAACTCGCGCGACAGCTCGCGACACACGGCGATGCCGCGGACGCTATTGCCATTCTCATCGACCCGCGGTGAAAACACGGCGATGCCGAACCGGCCCGGCATCACCGCGATCACGCCACCACTCACACCGCTCTTGGCTGGCAGCCCGACCTCGTAGAGCCAGCTTCCGGCGTAGTCGTACATGCCGCAGGTCGCCATGATGCTGAGCACCGCGGGGACTTCGTCCGCCGGTATTGCACGCTTCCCGCTGCGCGGGTGTACGCCGCCGTTGGCGAGCGTTGCCGCCATGCAGGCGAGGTCGGTACACGTTACTCGCACCGAGCATTGCCTGAAATAGTTCTCCAACACCGGCATCGGTTCGCCGTCGATGATGCCGAAATTCTTCAACATCCACGCAATCGCACGATTGCGGAATCCGGTCTGACTTTCGGAGTGGTAGACCGCCTCGTCGACCTCGATGGCGCGCCCGAAAAGGCCTGACATGACCTCGGCGATGCGCTGCCACTGTCGCGCCGGCGTGTCACCGGCGACCATGCCGGTGGTCGCAATTGCACCGGCATTGATCATCGGGTTGAAAGGTGCACCGGTTTCGGGATCGAGGCTGATAGAATTGAAAGCCTCCCCGCTCGGCTCGACGCCGACCTTTCGCAATACCTTCTCGCGTCCCTGATCGGCCAGTGCCGCGGCATACACTGCGGGTTTTGATATCGACTGAAGGGTGAATTCATGGTCGCAATCGCCTACTGGGTAACGATATCCGTCGGTGCTGATCACGCAGATGCCGAAGCGGTCGGGGTCGACCCGCGCGAGATCGGGGATGTAGGCGGCGACCTCACCGTCACGCAGGTCGCGGTACTTCGCGTACAGCGTCGTCAGGTACCGTTGCAGCGGCAGCGTCGAAGGGTCCATGGTGCCTGGAAGTGGGCTCGGCGCACGTCGCGCATTGCAAGCTCACTGCAAGTTTGATGCCTGCGCCTCAACGCGCCTGGAATTGACGGTGGACGCCCACGCCGCCGCTGACCCGGCGCCGCACTCGCGCGAGCATGCGCTGACTGCCGCGGCTGCCTGGTTCGACGCCGGGTCGCTGCTCGCGGAGCTCAGGCGCCGGATCGCACACCGCACCGAAAGCCAGAACAGCGAGCGTGGCGATGCGCTGGCCCGCTATCTGAGCGACGAGATAGGCCCCTGCGTCGAGCGCCTGGGCTTCAGCGTGACGCGGTGGCCAAACCCGGTCGACGGTGCGCCGCCGATGCTGTACGCCGTGCGCGCGGAAGACGCCGCGCTGCCCACGGTTCTACTCTACGGTCATGGCGACGTCGTCCTTGGATACGATGACCAATGGCGCGACGGGCGCTCGCCGTGGGAAATCGGCGTCGCCGACGGCCGCTGGTACGGTCGCGGCACCGCCGACAACAAGGGCCAGCACACGATCAACCTTGCCGCGCTGGCACGCGTCCTTGAAACGCGCGGACGCCTCGGCTTCAACGCCAAGCTGCTCATCGAGATGGGCGAGGAAATCGGCTCGCCCGGTCTGCGTGCAGCGTGCGAACGTCACACCGACGCGTTGCGTGCTGACGTGCTCATCGCTTCCGACGGCCCGCGGCTGGCGTCGAATCGACCGACGCTGTTCCTGGGCTCGCGCGGCGCATTCAACTTCGACCTGCGCGTCGATTTGCGCGAAGGTGCGCACCACTCGGGCAACTGGGGCGGCCTGCTCGCCAATCCGGGTAGCATCCTCGCCAATGCCATCGCATCGCTGGTCGACGCGCGCGGGCGTATCCGCATCGCGGCGCTGCGACCCGCACCGATCGCCGAATCGGTGCGCCGCGCGCTGGCGAACATCGAGCCGGGTGAGCCCGGAGGACCCGCCATCGACGCCGATTGGGGCGAGCCGACGCTGTCTCCGGCAGAGCGCGTGTTCGGCTGGAACGCGCTCGAGGTGCTCGCCTTTCGCACCGGCAATCCCGAACGTCCGGTCAACGCGATTCCGCCGCGCGCGGTCGCCCACATGCAGCTGCGCTTCGTCGTCGGCTGCGACTGGCGTACGATCCTGCCGGCGCTGCGTGCACATCTTGATCGCAACGGATTCGCCGACGTAAAGGTCGTGCAGGGGACGATGGAGCCGATGGCGGCGACGCGACTCGACCCCGACAACGCGTGGGTGCGCTGGGCGAGCGCGTCCGTGGCGCAGACGGTAGGCTCGCCCCCGGCGATCCTGCCCAACCTGGGCGGCTCGCTGCCGAACGACTGCTTCGCCGACGTGCTCGGGCTGCCGACGATCTGGGTGCCGCACTCCTACCCGGCATGCTCGCAACACGCGCCCGACGAGCACATGCTCGCGGCGGTTGCGCGCGAGGGATTGCAGATCATGACGGGACTGTTCTGGGACCTCGGCACGCCGGGATCCCCGCCGCACGCTTCGTAGGGGCGAATTCATTCGCGTGCTTCGCAGGTGCGACTTCATTCGCACACCAGCACCGCGGGGAATGAATTCGCGCTACGGCCTGATGTAGGCCCACCCCTGCTGCTGGCGCGTCATCAGCTCGACGACCCCGGCCGGGACGAAAGCGATGCCATCGAGCATGTCGACCCGCGCGAGCTTCTGGCCCTTCATCGTAATCTCGCAGGCGACGACTTTGACACCTGCGGCGCCCGCTTCACCGATGCGGTTGGCGACCGGAGAATCGAGCTTGAGCATGCCGATGCCGGGCCCGTACGCGACGATCTCGACGTCGACGTTGCCGGCTCCGAGATCGGCCTGCAGGTTGCGCGCGTTGTTGAGTGCGAGATTCCACTTCGCGGGATCGGCGTCGCTGACCTGGATGACGACCCTGTTGCGCTGTGCGGGCGTGTTCTGCGCGGTCGACGGGGCGATACCGGCGACGGCAGCTGCCACCAGCGCGAGCACAGCCAGCGCATGGCGTGCGCTACGGGATGCGAGCATTGCGGTTCCTCGAGGTTTCGCGCGCGGGCGCGGCGGTGGCGGAAGTTTACGCCTGGCCTCGGTTGCAGTCAGCCGCAGGGAAGAACCAAAACCTCGCTGCTGGCGTAAGATTGCGGCGATGCGCGCCGGTGCGCCGGCGCCATGCACCGCATTTGTTTCCATTCCTTGATCGCAGCCGATCCAGTCACGCAGGGCGCGCAGCGCCGCGACCCGCCCCACGCGCGTCGAGCGCGCTGCGCGGCGGGCCGCCGGCCGTCGTGAAGCACGCCGCGCACATGCCGCTTTCGGCGGCGCTGCTCATCGTCGCGGCCAGCGCCTGCTTTACGTCGGTCGACGTCTCGGTCAAGTATCTGTCCCAGCGCTATCCGGTGCCGTTGCTGGTTTGGGCGCGCTGGGGCGTGCAGATGCTGATCATACTGGCCGTGCTCGGGCCGAAGCTGCGCTGGGGCCTGGTGCGCACCAGGCAGCCGGTGCTGCACGTAGTGCGCGGTCTGCTGTTGGTGGGCTCGGGGACCTGTTTTTTTTCCGGACTGAAGTACCTGCCGCTCGCCGATGCCACCGCGCTCAATTACACGGCGCCGATACTGGTGACGCTGATGGCAGGGTGGTTCCTGGGCGAGCACCTGACGCGACCGCGCCGGGCCTTCGTTGCCGCCGGTTTCGTCGGCATGTTGCTGATCGTGCGACCCGGCGGCGAAGTCCTCGACCCGGCCGCCGCGTTCGTGCTGGCCGGGGCAGCGCTGTACGCGACGTTCCAGATTCTCACGCGCAAGATGTCCGGCGAGGGTCTCATGGTCCTGTTGTTCATTCCCAGCCTGGTGGGGACGGTGGTCACCTCGGTGGTCGTGCCGTTTTTTCACTACAGCGCGTGGTATCCCTCATCCGACATCGTGCTTTTCGCGGCAATCGGCTTCATGGGCTTCGTCGGGCACCTGCTGTTCATCCGCGCGTTCAAGTTGGCGTCGGCCTCGGCGATCGCGCCGTTCACCTACATGCAGCTGGTGTGGTCTACGCTCGCGGGCTGGTTGATCTTCGGCTCCTTCCCCGACGTGTGGACGATGGCGGGGATCGTGGTCATCGCCGGCAGTGGCGTCGCGCTCACCTGGTACGAGCGCTGGCGTGCGAGCCTCCCGCCGGCGGAGCCTGTTGCCGTCGACTGAGGTGGGGTAGGTGGGAATTCATTCGCACGCGATCGCTGGTCGATGGCGGCCGAATGAAGTCGGCCTGCAGAAGCCTGTCGCCAGCGCGGTACAATGCGTGTGTGCTGCCTCCGCAACCCGCGCGGAGCCGATTCTTTGCGGAGCCGAAACCAATGACAACTGACAGGCCACGCGTAGGCTTCATCGGCCTTGGATTGATGGGACACGGCATGGCGAAGAACCTGGTGGGCAAGGGCTTTCCGCTGACCGTGCGCGTGCATCGCAATCGCAAGCCGGCCGAGGACATTCTCGCGGCGGGGGCGAAGGAAGTGAAAACCAGCGCCGAGCTGGCGCGCGCATCGGATATCGTCATCCTGTGCGTCACCGGTTCGCCGCAGATCGAACAGATCGTGTACGGCGAGAACGGCATCCTGAGCGCGGCGCGCGACGGACTGATCGTCGTCGACACCTCGACCGCGGAGCCGGCGTCAACTGCGAAGATTCGTGGCGATCTCGCGACCAAGGGCACGCGCTATGTCGACGCGCCGCTGGCGCGTACGCCGAAGGAGGCCGAGGAGGGCCGGCTCAACACCATGGTCGGCGCCGACGACGCGACCTTCGCGCAGCTCAAGCCCGTGTTGTCGGCGTATTGCGAGAACATCATCCATGCAGGGCCGCCGGGTCACGGCCATATGCTGAAGCTGATCAACAACTTCATTGCGCAGTCGATCGCCACCGCCACCGCGGAAGCGTGCGCGGCGTGCGCCAAGTCGGGTGTGTCGATCGCGAAACTGCACGAGCTCATTTCCGCGGGCGCGGTCAATTCGGGTATTTTCCAGATGCTGGTCGGCAAGATGCTCGAAAGCGGTGACCTTTCCGGGCTCAAGTTCACGCTGGTGAACGCGATGAAGGACATGCGCTACTACATGCACTTCGTCGAGTCGCTGCCCACACCGGGCCTGGTCGGCTCGGCGGTGTACCAGAGCCTGGTCAACGCCAACTTGATGGGCTTCGGCGACAAGTACATTGCTTCACTGCTCGAAGCGCAGGAAAAGCTCGCGGGCGTGAAGATCGTCTCGAAAGCGCATTGATGGCCCGCGCCGCCCAGTCGCTCTGGGAGAACCCGCTCGGTACCGACGGCTTCGAATTCGTCGAGTACGCTGCCCCCGATCCGGCGGCGCTGGGACGGCTGTTCGAGCAGCTCGGCTTCACGGTGATCGCCAGACACCGTTCCAAGAACGTGCTTCTGTATCGCCAGGGCGGCATCAATTTCATCGTCAACGCCGAGCCCGACAGCTTTGCGCAGGGCTTCGCGCGCGTGCATGGTCCGTCGATCTGCGCGATGGCGTTTCGCGTCAAGGACGCGGCATTGGCGTATCGCAAGACGGTCGAACAGGGCGCCTGGGGTGTCGAGGCGAGGCCCGGCCCGATGGAGCTCAACATCCCGGCGATCAAGGGCATCGGCGACTCGCTGATCTATCTGGTCGACCGCTATCCCGGGGCCGACGCCAGCGGAGGCGTCACGATCTATGACATCGACTTCGTGCCCTTTCCGGGGGTCGACCAGCACCCGCGCGGTGCGGGACTGTCCGTGATCGACCACCTTACGCACAACGTGCACCGCGGACGCATGGAGGAGTGGGCTGGCTTCTATGAGCGCTTGTTCAATTTTCGCGAAGTGCGCTACTTCGACATCGAGGGGAAGCTTACCGGCCTGAAGAGCAAGGCGATGACCAGTCCGGACGGCAAGATCCGCATTCCCATCAACGAGAGCTCAGACGACAAGAGCCAGATCCAGGAATATCTCGTGGCGTATCACGGCGAAGGCATCCAGCATGTCGCGCTGGGCACCGACGATATCTACGCGACCGTGGAGGAACTGCGCGTGCGGCAGGTGGCTTTCCAGCAGACCCCCGACACGTACTACGACCTGCTCGCCTCGCGCTTGCCCGGGCACAAGGAGAACGTCGCGCGGCTCAAGCGCAACAACATTCTGCTCGACGGGGCGCCGGCCAAGGACGAGATGCTTCTGCAGCTATTCACACAGACGGTCATCGGGCCGATTTTTTTCGAGATCATTCAGCGCAAGGGCAACCAGGGCTTCGGCGAAGGCAACTTCCGCGCACTGTTCGAGTCGATCGAGCTCGACCAGATACGGCGCGGCGTGTTGAAGGCCTGAACACTCGGCCGATGCCGTGCTCGCCCGAGGCTTTCGCGCTGCTGCGCCGGCTTGCCGACGGTGAGCTGCATTCGGGCGAGAAGCTCGCCGCGGGTATCGGCCTGACGCGGGCGCGCGTGTCGCAATTGCTCAAACAGGCTGAGCATGCGGGATTCGCGCTCGAACGCGTGCGTGGTCGTGGCTACCGGCTGATCGACGCGGTGCCGTTCCTGGATCGCGACGCGATACTGGGCGCGCTCGGTGCGCGCGCGCCTGGATTGACCATCGAAGTGGTGGACAGCATCGACTCGACAAACAGCGAACTGCTGCGCCGAACGCCGGGACGCGACGTGCACCGCCATTTGCTTGCCGCCGAGTGGCAAAGCGCTGGACGCGGGCGCCGCGGACGGCCGTGGACCGCGGTCGCCGGCGGCAGCCTGACGTTCTCGGTGGGCTGGCGCTTCGAGCAGGGCGTGGGCTCGCTGTCGGCGCTGCCACTCGTGATCGGCGTGGCGATCGTGCGAGCGCTGGACTCGGCGAGGTTGCGCGGCGTCGAGCTCAAATGGCCCAATGATCTCGTCCACGACGAACGTAAGCTCGGCGGCATCCTCATCGAGCTTGCGGGCGATGCACTCGGACCGTCGGTCGTCGCTATCGGCGTGGGCATCAATGTGCAGCTGCCGCAATCAGTGCTCAGAGCGATCGCGCAGCCTGTCACCGACCTGGCGTCGATCGCGCCGGTGCCCGATCGTAATTCCTTGATTGCGGACATCGCCGCCGAGATGACCGCCGTGCTGGATCGCTACGCGAGCGAAGGCTTCGGCGCGTTTCGCGCCGAATGGCTGCGCCGCCATGCATTGCGCAACCTGGCCGTGGAGATCCTGCTACCCGACGGTGGCGCAGTGCACGGCGTCGTCGCCGGCGTCGATGATCTGGGCGCGTTGCTTCTCAAATGCGATGGACGGCGGCGTCGCTTTGTGAGCGGTGAAGTGTCTGTGCGGCGCGCGCACCGGTGATCCTTCTACTCGACAGCGGCCATAGCCGCCTGGCGTGGGCCGTCGCCGGCGAGCACGGCTGGGTTGCGCGCGGCGCCGTGCCCAATCAGGAGATTGGTACCCTGGCGCTGCGCAGCTGGCAAAATCTGCCGCGTCCCTCGCGCGTTGTCGGCGTCAACGTCGCCGGCGAGGCAATGCGCGTCCGTCTCGAGGCGCAGCTCACGCGCTGGCGCTTGACGCCGCAATGGCTGACCGCGACTGAGCAGGCATGTGGCGTGCACAACAGTTACGCAGTGCCGTCGCAGCTAGGCGCGGATCGGTGGGCCGCGCTCATCGCCGCGCGCAAGCGCGTCGCGCAGGAACTGTTCCCGTCGGCATGCGTGGTGGTGAACGTGCGCACTGCGATCACCGTCGACGCACTCGACGCATCAGGCACGTTTCGGGGCGGTGTCGTCGTCCCGGGGCTCAACCTGATGATGCAGGCGCTGGCGGCCAACACGCCGATGAGAATTCCCCCGGGTCGGTACGAGAATTTTCCGCTCAACAATGCCGACGCGCTGGCGTCGGGCGCGGTGCAGGCGGTATGCGGCGCGATCGAGCAGATGCGGGGAAGGCTTGCGAGCGACGATGTCGTCGTAAGATGCCTGCTGGCAGGCGGTGCAGCGATCGAATTGGCACCGCACCTTACCGGGCCGGTAGAGGTCGTGGATAATCTGGTGCTCGAGGGCGCGCTGGCGCTCGCGGATGGAAGCTGAGAAAAAGCAACTCAGCGCGAACGGGTGCGACGCCGATCGAGGTGGCTCCCGTGGCACGGGAACCGACAAGGCACCACGATGAGAACGCTTTTTTTCCTGCTCCTGCTGGCGAACATCACGCTGTTCGGCTACATCAAGCTCGACAGCATGAGCACCGGTGAGGGCGTTCGTCTCGGCCAGCAGATACAGCCCGACAAGATCAAATTGCTGACGCCACAACAGGTCGCGGCGCTCGGGCCGGCGAAGGTAGCCGCGCTCGCCGACGTCTGCGTGGAGTGGGGTCCGCTTTCGGATGCCGATCGCGTTCGCGCGTTGGCGACGATCGAGCCGCTCGATCTATCCAGGCTCATGACGCAAAAGAAGGTGGAGGTGCTCGCGGCCTATTGGCTGTTCCTGCCCCCGGTGTCGACCAAAGCCGCTGCCGACAAGCGCGTCGACGAGCTGAAAGCGCAAGGCATTCGCGATGCGAGCGTGGTCGACAGCGGTCCGCAGCGCCTGGCGATTTCGCTGGGCGCGTTTCGTACCGAGGATTCCGCCCAGGCGAGGCTGACCACCCTGGAGGCGCAGGGCGTGAAGAACGCGAAGGTCGGGGCGCGTACACAGGCGCTGCAGCAGACGGCGCTGGTCGTGCGCGATCCCCCCGCGCCGGTCGTGGTGCGGCTCAAGGAACTCCAGAACGCTTTTCCCGGCACCGAAGTGAAGATCGGAACGTGCGAGAAGAGCGGATAGCGCAGGCGTCTGCGAGCAGCGCGGCGGCGCCGGGCATTCGTGCTGCCGAATCGCCGCAGGACATCGCGCAAACTCGTGCGCTGTTCATGGAATACGCACAAGGACTCGGCGTCGACCTGTGCTTCCAGGATTTCGGCGCGGAACTGGCGTCGCTTCCTGGAGCCTACGCGCCACCACGCGGCCGACTGTTGCTTGCGGGCGCGCCGGGTGCGGCCTTCGGCTGCATCGCGCTGCGCCCGCTCGACGATTGCGCGGGCGAGCTAAAGCGCATGTACGTGCAGCCGGCGAGGCGCGGCGAGGGGTGGGGACGCCGGCTCGCGGTGGAAATCGTCGCCCAGGCGCGCGTTGCCGGCTACCGGGAACTCAAGCTCGACACGCTCGCGCGCCTGCTGGCGGCACGCGCGCTCTACGCGGAGTTGGGGTTCCGCGAGTGTGCGCCGTACTATGCCAATCCGCTGCCGGATGTCGTCTACATGGCCATGCTGCTGTCGCGGTAACGACGCGCATGTACCTTACCCGAGCCGAGGCGGACGCGATCGAGTCGCGCACCGCCGCGCTGGAGGCACGCACCGGCACGCAGGTTGTCACAGCGGTTATCGGCAAGGCCGATCATTACCGCGAGCTGCCGTGGAAGGCGTTCGCACTGGGCGCGGCGCTGGCTGCACTTGCCGTCGTCGCCTTCGACTGGCTGCATCCGGACTGGTTCAGCGCACATACCGCGCTCCTGCACGTGCTGGCGATACTCGGCACCGGCGCGGCCGACGCATTGCTGGTGATTTTCATTCCGGCCTATGCGCGCATTTTCCTGAATACTGCGCACGCGGCGAGCGAGGTGCGCCACTACGCACAGTCGCTGTTCCTGCGCCGCGGCCTGTGCGACACGCGCGGACGCAACGGCATCCTGGTGCTCGTCAGCCTGTTCGAGCGCCGGATCGAGATCTATGCCGACAAGGGGCACGACGGCAACATTGGCGAGGCGCAGTGGCGCTCGGTCGTCGCCGTCATGATGCCGCATCTCGCCGCCGGCAATACGGCGGTGGCGCTGCAACACGGGCTGCAACGACTGGAGGAAATCCTCCACGACAAGGGGCTGCACGCAGTGCGGGACGACAAGAACGAGCTCCCGGACCGTCCCATCGAAGAGCGGGGGGCGAGATGAATGCGGCCCTGCGCGGCGTCGCCGCTCTCGCGCTTTGCGTGCTCGCTCACGCGCCGGCGTGGGCGGCCGACGTGCCTTTTCTCACTGGCCGTGTGGTCGACAATGCCGAAATCCTCAAGCCGGCCACGCGCGAGGCGCTGGGCAACGCGCTCAAGGCGCACGAGCAGGCGAGCGGCGACCAGATCGTAGTGCTGACGGTGCCGACGATCGACGGCGAACCGGTCGAACAATTCGCAACCAAGGTGTTCGACAACTGGAAGCTCGGCCAGAAAGGCAAGGACAACGGCGTGCTGGTAATCGTCGTCCCCAAGGACCGCAAGATGCGCATCGAGGTCGGCTACGGGCTCGAGGGCACGCTCACCGACGCCGCCGCGAGCCGCATCATCCGCAACGTCATGACGCCGCAATTCAAGGATAACGACTACGACAAGGGCGTGAGCGATGGCGTCAACGCCATCATCGCCATGCTCGAGGGCAAGGGCGATGCGGCCGGCGCGTCTGCTTCGGATTCGTCTGCAGGCTCGGGCAGCGGCTCGACGATGCATATCAACGGGCCCAACTTGGCGTGGCCGGAACGCATACTCATCGGCGCGTTCATTTTTGGCATCATCGGGCTGTTCACCTTCATCGGTATCATGACACCCGGCGTCGGCTGGTTCCTGTACGTCTTCCTGATCCCGTTCTGGGCGATGTTCCCGATCGTGGTGGTCGGCGCGCGCGGCGCGCTGGTGCTGCTGGGCATCTACGTTATCGGCTACCCGATCGCCAAGCTGATCCTCTCGCGCAGCGCGTGGTACCAGAAGGCGGCGCAGGACCTGAAGACCAAGGGCTCCGCCAGCGTCGGTGGCTTTGTCCTGGGCAGCGGCGGCTCGTCGGGAAGTTGGTCGTCGGGTGGCGGAGGAGGATTCTCCGGCGGCGGCGGCAGCTCCGGCGGCGGCGGCAGCTCGGGAAGCTGGTGAACCTCGTGCCGCCTGCGCCACGCTATTTCGAAGACTACGCCGTTGGCAGCGCTTTCAGCGGCGGACCGATCGCTGTCGACGCCGCCGAAATCATCGCCTTCGCGCGACGCTACGATCCGCAGCCATTCCACATCGATCCGGAGGCGGCACGCACGAGCACCTTCGGCGGCCTCATCGCCAGCGGCTGGCACACGGTAGCCCTGACCATGAAGCTCCTCGTCGAGAGCTACCTGAGCGCAGAATCGAGCCTCGGTTCCCCGGGCATCGACGAGTTGCGATGGGTCAAGCCGGTGCGCCCGGGGGATTCGCTCTCCGTTCGCGTGGTCGTCGAACAAGCGCGGCGCTCACGCTCGAAGCCCGACCGTGGCCTGATAAGTTCCTCGATCGAGGTCCGCAATCAGCGCGGCGAAATCGTGATGAGCATGCGGGCGATGAACCTCATGCTGTTTCGCGATCCGGGCGCGACGCCTCCCGGCTGAACGGCGGCGGCGTCAGCGTTGTCGTGCGCGCCAGGCGCCCGCCGCAACCAGCAGCGCGAGCAGCAACAGCGCCAATGGCCGTATCGCGGGAATCGGCGTGGCCACACCCCCGGAAACGAGCGCCGAATCGTTCGCCGTTGCGCTAGACAACGATCCGCCGCCGCTGGCAGTGGCCGAATTGACGACGCTCGGGGGTGCGCTGGGACTGACGCTCACGATGAGCGTGATTGCCGGATAGCTCGCCGCGGGGGCGAGGGCGTCGCCGCGCGTGCACGACAAGGTCGGCAGCGGCGCGCATGCCCAGCCCGCGCCGGAGAAGGATGTCGCCGCGAGCGAGGGCGGCAGGGTGTCGGTGACGGTGACGGTTCCCGCCGTCGGGCCGGCGCCGGTGTTGGAAACGGTGAGGGTGTACGTGGCACCGGTCTGGCCCTGGCTAAAGGCGCCGCTGTGCGTCTTGCTGATTGCCAACGCCGCGATCTGGCCGATCGCGGTGGTGTCGTTGGCGGTAGCGCTGGACGGCGATCCGCCGCCGCTCGCGGTAGCACTGTTCACCACCGACGGCGGCGCGCTGGCACTGACATCGACTGTCAGCGTGAGCATCGGATAGCTCGAACCGGCAGCAAGCGCGTCACTGCGCGTGCACGACAGGGTCGGTAGCGGCGCGCAGGTCCAGCCCGTACCCGAGAACGATGTCGCCGCGAGCGATGGCGGCAGGGTGTCCGTGACGGTGACGGTTCCCGCGGTTGGACCGGCGCCGACGTTGGACACGGTGAGCGTGTAGGTGGCCCCGGTCTGGCCCTGGCTGAAGCTGCCGCCGTGCGTCTTGGTGATCCCAACGCTTGGCAGGCCGACGATCTGCACGTTGTCCAGCGCGGCACCGTAGCAGCAGCCGGCGGGATCGCCGGTGAGGTCGCTGACGAACTGGATCGTCGCGCTGGCGCCGGTCGCAACGAAATTGAACTGGTGCGCCGTCCAGTTCATGTTGGACAGCGTTGCGCCGGTGATGTCGAAGGTGAAGTTCTGGGTGTTGCCGGCGACGGTTACAGCGAGCGGGCGAATCGTCGGCCCGCCCGCCGGATTGCCGGCCATCTCGAAGGAGACACTGTAGGTGGCCCCTGGAACGGTGTCGAAGGTCTGCTGCACACCGCCCACGAACTGGTCCCCGATGAGGTCGAGGCTGCGCGAGCCCTGCGCCGGCTGCCAGTAGCCGCCGATGTAGTCGATGTCGCCCTGGATGACGGTCCAGCCGGTGATGTTGGTGTTGTCGCCGTTGGCGAGCGTCAGGAATGAGGCTCCTGGGTCGGTGCCGATCTCGAAGCTGCCGTTCTGGAACGGCGCCGCGGCAACTCGCGAAATGCAGGCGAGCGCGAGGCTGGCAATCAGGATCGACAAACTGAATTTATGCATGACACCGCGCGCAAATTCGATGAATGACCGTAGCATGGCCATGGTCCCGAATCCAGCGTTGCGCTCGGTTACGGCGCGTCGAGTGTTCGCGCACTGCGCCTTTTACAACACGCCGTAGTGTTCAGGCGCGGGCGCTGACGGCGAAGCTTCGCGCGTTGTCGCGTGGCCACGCGGGCGGCTCGATCTTGACGTCGCGATAGCCGCTGCCGCGCAGCAGAGTCAAAATTTCATCTTCGTCGTACCACGTGAGTGTCAGCTGCTCGTCGTCCCGCTCGACGATCTGTCCGGAAACACGGCGCTCGTAGCGGCTCGCGGCGTGTATGCGGCGGCACTTGGCGTCGGCACTCGTCTCGCATCGGTGCATGATTTGCGAGCCGTCGGGCAGGACGACGTTCTCGAATTCGACGACGGGTGCACCCGGCGGGTGCAGTGCCGCGTCGGGAACGAACAGATCCAGCAGCAGCAGTCCGGGATCGACGAGGTGCGCGCGCACACACGCCAGCGCATCGCGCAGTGCATCGCGCGCGATCAGCAACTGCAACGAACCCGCGGCGACGAACGCGGCCGCGTAACGAAACGGCAGGTTCAGCTCGGCGATATCCTGGCGGAACAGCGGCGCGTCGTGTCCCGCGCTGGAAAGGCGCGCGGCGCAGCTGGCAAGCATCGCCTCGGAGGTGTCGACACCATGCACGCGATAGCCGTCCTCGACGAGCGGCACGAGCAGGCGGCCCGATCCGGACATCGCCTCGAGCATCGGTCCGGCGCTACGAGGCAGCCGCGCCCGATACCACGCAAGCTCGGCATCGCCGGCGCGCGGCTTGTCGGCGTCGTAGAAACGCGTCGCAAGTACTCCATAGGCGGCCGCGCCGCCGTGCTGCAGGGCGCGGGCGTAGGGGACCCTCAGGTCTGCTCCCACGGCAGGCCTTCCTTGCGCCAGCCGGACACCTTGCTGCGCTGATGACGCTCGTCGAGCGGGCCTTCGAACCCCTCGAGAACGTTGATCACGTCGCCGAAGCCCGCCTGCTCCAGCGCAGTACCGGCATCCACCGAGCGCTGTCCGCTGCGGCAGATCAGCACGACCGGCCGGTTGACGCTGGCGATTTTCTTGACCTGGCCGACGAAGTGCGGATTGATCGTCCAGCCCGGGCCATCGTTCCACGCGACGTGGTGCGCTCCAGTCGGATGTCCGACGAAGAGGTATTCCATTTCGCTGCGGCAATCGACCAGCACGGCGTCTGGATTCTGCTGCAGGAATTCGTGAGCCTGCCTGGGCTTGAGATGCTTCATGTCGGCAATCTAGCATTAGCGGGAAGCGCCATCAAACGCGTTCCCCGAAAGTAGCGCGCGCAGCGCCTGCGACAGCGTCGATCCAGGGCAGCGCGCCGCTCACCGCGCCCGTCCAGCGCAGGAAGCCGTGAATCATGCCCTGGCAGCGGATCACCTCGTACCGCGACGCCGTGCGGCGCCGAGCCGCCGCGCGTATTCGAGCCCGTCGTCGCGCAGCACGTCGTACTCGGCGACGGCAATGACGGCCGGCGCCAACCCGGAGAGATTGCGCGCCGCGAGCGGTGAGAGTTCCGGTGCGCGTCGCATCGGCCCCCGCGCGATACGCGTCCCAGTACCACGCCATCTGCGCCGCGCTCAGGTTGAATCCGGTTGCGAACTCGCGATACGAAGGGCGCGCGCAGGTCGCGTCGAGCGCGGGATAGAGCAGCACCTGCAGCCGCGGCTGCAGGGCACCGTCGGCGCGCAGGCGCAACGTCAGCGCGGCGACGAGGTTGCCGCCGGAGCTGTCGCCGGCGACGCCGAAGCGCACGCCGTCGGCACCGAGCGCGCGCGCGTTGGCGCGCACCCAGCGCCACGCCGCTGTCGACGTCGTCGAGCGCCGCCGGATAGACGTGCTCGGGCGCGCAGCGATAGTCGACCGCGACCACCACCGCCCGCAATCGCTGCGCAAGCATCCGGCACAGCCGGTCGTGCGACTCGAGCGAGCCGGTGACCCAGCCGCCGCCGTGCGCGTAGAGCACTAGCGGCGGCGGCGATCGCGCTGAGTGGCGGTAGACGCGCACGGCGACCGGCGCTGGATCGCCGGGCACCTGAGCGTCGACGATCGAGGCCACGGGCTCCGGATCGCCACCGAGGAGCTCCGGAGCCCTCTCCGCGGCGGCGCGCAGCTGCGCGACGTCGGGCGGCCCCGGTTCCGGCGCGATGTTGAATGACCGTGTCGAGCAGGCGTTGGATATCGGGGTCGAGCATCGAGTGCCTCTGGGCGGATGTTACGCCGGCCGGCAACGGCGAACGCGGGCGGCGCACGGCTTGCGCAGGTTGACAACGGCGCGCCCAGCCCTTACCTTCCCGGGTAGCGCCGATTTGATTCGGGGGCAACCCCGCAGCTTGCGGGCGCTATACAAATGCAGCTAAAGCGGTTTCGATCGAAACCCGCTCGGCGGCAAGCTGAACGGGTTTTTTGTTTTGGACGGAGACCACCATGCCCAGCACCGACAAGACCGCGCCAGCTCATCGCAGCTGCTGCAGCAGCGCATCCTCGTTCTCGACGGTGCGATGGGCACGATGATCCAGGGCTGCAAGCTCGGCGAGGCCGACTATCGCGGCCCGCCGCCTGCGGGCTGCACGACCACGCGCACGACCTGAAGGGCGACAACGACCTGCTGGTGCTGACGCAGCCCGATGTCGATCCGCGCCATCCACGACGCCTTCCTCGAAGCCGGCGCCGACATCATCGAGACCAACACCTTCAACGCGACGCGCGATCGCGCAGGCCGACTACGGACTCGAAGCGATCGCGTGCGCGACATCAATCTCGCGGCGGCGAAGATCGCGCGCGAGTGCGCCGATGCGTGGACGGCAAAGACGCCGGACAAGCCGCGCTTCGTCGCCGGCGCGCTGGGGCCGACCAATCGCACGGCCACGATCTCGCCCGACGTCAACGATCCCGGGCTTTCGCAACGTGATCGTTCGACGAGCTGGTCGCGGCGTACGCGCGAAGCGGTCGACGGCCTGGTCGACGGCGGCGTCGATCTGCTGCTCGTCGAGACGGTGTTCGACACGCTCAACGCCAAGGCCGCGCTGTTCGCGATCGACGCAGTATTTCGACGCGCACGCGATGCGCTTGCCGGTCATCGTGTCGGGCACGATCACCGACGCCTCCGGGCGCACGTTGTCCGGCCAGACGACCGGAAGCGTTCTGGAATTCGGTGCGCCACGCGCGCCCGCTGGCCGTGGGCCTCAACTGCGCGCTGGGCGCGGCGCTGATGCGCCCGTACATCGAGGAGCTCTCGCGCGTCGCCGACACGTTCGTCTCCGTGCTATCCGAACGCCGGCCTGCCGAACCCGATGAGCGACACCGGCTACGACGAGACGCCGGAGACGACGTCGCGCCTGCATCGGGGAATTCGCGCGCAGCGGCTTCGTCAACATCGTCGGCGGCTGCTGCGGCACGACGCCCGAGCATATCCGCGCGATTGCCGCCGCGGTCGAAGGCCTGCCGCCGCGCAGGGTCGCCGCGCGCGAAGCCGTCGAGGCCCTGGTCTGAAGCGCGCGCCTGTCACGCGCGCGGGTGAGTTGACGGCGACGCGCGGCGCCGGCGCGATGCGCCTCGCCGGACTCGAGCCGCTGACCATCGACGACGATTCGCTGTTCGTCAACGTCGGCGAGCGCACCAACGTCACCGGCTCGCGCGCGTTCGCCAGGCTGATCCTCGCCGGCGACTACGCGGGCGCGGTCGAGGTTGCGCGCCAGCAGGTGCAAAACGGCGCGCAGATCGATCGACGTCAACATGGACGAGGCGATGCTCGACTCGCAAGGCGGCGATGGTGCGCTTCCTGAATCTGATCGCCGGCGAGCCCGACATCGCGCGCGTGCCGGTGATGATCGACTCGTCGAAGTGGGAGGTCATCGAGGCCGGCCTCAAGTGCGTGCAGGGCAAGCCGGTCGTCAACTCGATTTCGCTGAAGGAGGGCGAAGCCGAGTTCCTGCGCCAGGCGCGGCTGGTCAGGCGCTACGGCGCGGCCGCGATCGTCATGGCCTTCGACGAGAAGGGACAGGCCGACAGCTTCGAGCGCAAGGTCGACATCTGCCAGCGCGCCTACGACCTGCTGACGCGCACGGTCGACTTTCCCGCCGAAGACATCATCTTCGACCCGAACATCTTCGCCATCGCCACCGGCATCGAGGAGCACAACAACTACGCGGTCGACTTCATCAACGCGACGCGCTGGATCCGGCAGCACCTGCCGTACGCCAAGGTGTCGGGCGGCGTGTCCAACGTGAGCTTCAGCTTCCGCGGCAACGATCCGGTGCGCGAGGCGATCCACACGGTGTTCCTGTATCACGCGATTCAGCGCCGGCATGACCATGGGCATCGTCAACGCCGGCCAGCTCGGCGTGTACGACGAGCTCGACCCGGAGCTGCGCGAGCGCGTCGAGGACGTCGTGCTCAACCGACGCACCGGATGCGACCGAGCGCCTGGTCGCGTTCGCCGAGACGTACAAGGCCAAGGGCAAGACGCGCGACCGAGGACCTGGCCTGGCGCGCCATGCAGCGTCGAGGAGCGGCTGTCGCACGCGCTGGTCAAGGGCATCACCGCACTTCATCGTCGAGGATACCGAAGAAGCGCGGCTCAAGATACGCGCGCGCCGATCCAGGTGATCGAGGGCCCGCTGATGGCCGGCATGAACGTCGTCGGCGACCTGTTCGGCGCCGGCAAGATGTTCCTGCCGCAGGTGGTGAAGAGCGCGCGGGTGATGAAGCAGGCGGTCGCCCACCTGGTGCCGTACATCGAGGCGGAAAAGGCGAAGAGCGGGCGACGCCGGCAAGCCCAAGGGCACGATCGTGATGGCGACGGTGAAGGGCGACGTGCACGACATCGGCAAGAACATCGTCGGCGTCGTGCTCCAGTGCAACAACTTCGAGGTGATCGATCTGGGCGTGATGGTGCCGGCGAAGAAGATCCTCGACACCGCGCGTCGAGCGCAACGCCGACATCGTCGGACTTTCCGGGCTGATCACGCCGTCGCTCGAGGAGATGGCGCACGTCGCGCAGGAAATGCAGCGGCTGGGCATGCGCCAGCCGCTGCTGATCGGTGGCGCGACGACATCGCGCGTGCACACGGCGGTGAAGATCGCGCCGGACTATACGGGAGTCGACGGTGTACGTGCCCGATGCTTCGCGTGCGGTGGGTGTGGCCAGCAACCTGCTTTCCGACGAGCTGAAGCAGGCCTACGTCGCCGAGGTCGCCGCCGACTACGCGAAGATGCGCGCGCAGCACGCGCAGCAAGAAGGGGCCGGCGCTGATCGCGCTCGCGGCCGCGCGCGCCAACGCCTATCACGCCGACTGGGAGCACTACGTGCCGCCGCGGCCGGCGCTCATCGGCCGCCGCGAATTCCGCAACGCCGATCTCGCCGAGCTCGCGCGCTACATCGACTGGGGACCTTTCTTCCAGACCTGGGAACTGTCGGGCCCATTTCCGGCGATCCTCGACGATGCTGTCGTCGGCGAGGCGGCGCGCAACGGTGTACGCCGACGGCCAGGCGATGCTCAAGCGCATCATCGAAGGCCGCTGGCTCACGGCGAACGGCGTGATCGCACTGCTTCCGGCGAACAGTCGTCGGTGACGACATCGAGTTCTACGCCGACGAAGCGCGCGAGACCGTGGCGCTGACCTGGCACAACCTGCGGCAGCAGAATCAGCGGTCCATCGGGCAAGCCGAACTATTGCCTCGCGGATTTCGTCGCGCCGCGCGAGTCCGGCGTGAACGACTACGTAGGCGCCGTTCGCCGTGACCGCCGGGCTCGGCATCGAGAACAGGCTTGCCGAGTTCGAGGCGAACAAGGACGACTACAGCGCGATCATGCTCAAGGCGCTTGCCGACCGGCTGGCCGAGGCCTTCGCCGAATGGCTGCACGTGGTCGTACGTCGCGAGCTCTGGGGCTACGCGCCGGGACGAGCGACTCGACGCGGGAGCGCTGATCCGAGAGGAGTACCGCGGCATCCGGCCCGCACCCGGCTATCCGGCGTGTCCCGATCACAGCGTCAAGGCGCCGCTGTTCGACTTGCTCGATGCGTCGAAGATCGGCATGTCGCTGACCGAGAGCTACGCGATGCTGCCGGCCGCCGCGGTCTCGGGGTTTTACATCGCGCATCCCGAAGCGACGTACTTTGCAGTCGGGAGAATCGGCGAGGATCAGGTGGCCGACTTTGCCCGGCGCGCGAGCGTTACCGACACGCTTGCGCGGCGGCTGCTTGCGGCAAATCTCGGATAGCGCCGGCAGGCGCTAGTCCAGCGCCCCGATGAAATCGCTCTTGCCGAGCTCGACGCCGTTGTGGCGCAGGATCGCGTAGGTCGCGGTCGTGTGGAAGTAGAAATTCGGCAGCGCGAACGTCAGCAGGTAATTGATCCCGGTAAACTTCTTCGGCTCGCCGCCGATCGGGCGCACGATCTCGCGCGATTCGGATCCGTCGATCGCACCTGGCTTCAAGGTGCGCAGGAATTCGACGGTGCGGTCGATGCGGCTCGTCAGCTCCGAGAAAGTCTTTTCGATGTCTTCGTAGACCGGCGGCTCGATGCCCGACAGGCGGGCGGCGGTGCCGCGTGCAAAGTCAGTCGCGATGTAGACCTGCCGGGCCAACGGCAGCATGTCCGGGTAGAGGCGGGCGTTGATCAGCACCGACTCGTCGATCTTTTTCGACTGCGCGTACGCGGCACCTTTTTCCAGAACTGCCTTCAGGTTGCCGAGCATGCGGATGAACACCGGCACCGAAGCCTGATACATCGAGATCGTCATGAATGCGTCCTCCTGGTGGGAGCGGCATTGTAGCAAGCACGCGACGCGCTTGCTTCCGTTCCATGGACGCGGTGTGGCGCAGCGGTGCAGTCCGCCATATTTTTGGCATACACTTGCGCAAACAGATGCCGCGGCGACGAGACCGGCGCCGCCGGCACCGACAAGTGGTAGTCGAAAAGCCCGCGACCGATATGCACAACGAATCGCAATCCTCCAACGGACAGGCGTCCATCGAGCGCCGTCTTGCGACGATCCTGATGGCCGATGTCTTCGGCTACAGCAAGATGATGGGCGAGGATGAAGAGCAGACGGTGCGCATTTTCCGCGGGCACCGCGCGGTTTTCGACGAGCTCCTGCTAGCCCATCGCGGCCGCGTTTTCAACACTGCGGGCGACGCGATTCTGGCCGAGTTCCCGAGCGCGGTGGAGGCGGTGCGCTGCGCCACGGAAATCCAGACCGCGCTGCGCACGCGCAACGAGCACCTGCCGGAAGACCAGCGCATGTGGTTTCGCATCGGCATCAACCTCGGCGACGTCATTGTGCAGGGAGACGATTTGCTCGGCGACGGCGTCAATGTCGCCGCGCGTATCCAGACCATTGCCGAACCCGGAGGCGTGTGCATTTCAGGAAGCGTGTACGACCAGATCCAGAACAAGCTCACGCTGCAGATCAAGCAGCTGGGCGAGAAGAGCTTCAAGAACATCGCGCAACCGGTACGCACCTTCTCGATCAGCGATGAGGCGGGCGGCACCGCGGGTGTGCGCTGGCGCCCGTCGCGCAGGGTGCCGGTGGCGTTGACGCTGGGCGGCCTGGTCGCACTGATCGCCGCGGGCGCAGGCTACTGGATGTATCGCGATCACGACTTGCGCGTTGCCGAGGAAGGACGGCGCGCACAGGAAGCGCAGCGCAAGGCCGAGCAGGACAGGGAGGCAGCCACAGCCGAAAAACAGGCCGAGCTCCAGGCAGAACTGCAGTCGGCGAAAGCTGCACTGGCGCAGGCGGAGGCGAGCAAGCGCAAGGCCGAGATGGATCGCGCGGCGGCGGAGCTCGCCCAGCGCGAAGCCAAGGTGCAGGCGGACCTGAGAGCGGCGAAGGACGCTCTGCAAAAGGCAGGCGAGAGCGAAAAGAAAGCCGAGCAGGACCGCCTTGCGGCGGCAGCCGCGATGAAAAGTGCCGAGGCCGCCGGCGCGATGAAGTCCAGTGATGCGGCCACGGCGATGAAAACCACGGAGGGAGTCGCAAAGAGGGGCGGCGGAGCGGAACGCGAGACCGCAGCGGTTGGGCGGGGCACGACGACGCAGAAAGGGGACGCGGTCACAAAATCTGCGAGCACCTCTGGCGCCAAAGGGATGGACCGCCTCGATGGCACGTACCCCGGGCACATGTGCTCGGTCAACCCGGACGGCTCGCCCCGCTGCTGGAAGGTAGAGCTGACCGCGCTGCACGGCACGTTGTCCGCATCATGGACAAGCCGCACCAACCAGCCCTCCGGCGCCAGTGGAACAATCGCCGACGATGGCAGCGTCAGGCTCGCGCTGACCGGTTACAACGCGAAGGGACACTCGATCTTTGCAGACGCGCGCGGAAGCCTGGCCGATAACAAGATCACCGTGTCCGGCACATGGAGCAACGGCGTGCCGGTGAACGCCACCTGGGCGCTGAATCGCTAGCAGCGACTATGCCGGAGAGCCCAACGTTCAGTGCAGCAGTGACGATGAGTCCTCACCTGACTGGGAAAGATCATGCCTGATGCGAAGACACGATGGCGACTGCACGGCGTACGCGTGGTGCATGCCGGCGAGCTCGACGTAAATACACCGCAAACACCCGGCATGAACCGCGCCGCTGCGATCACCGCGGCGCGTGCCGGTGCGGAAAAACTCTGGGCCGGTACCGTGGTGATCCACCCCAAGGCCAAGACGGGCGCGCATCACCACGGTCCGGTCGAAAGCGTGATCTATGTCGTTAGCGGCAAGGCGCGCATGAAATGGGGTGACCGGCTGGAATTCACGGCGGAAGCCGGACCCGGCGATTTCATCTACGTCCCGCCCTACGTGCCGCACCAGGAAATCAACGCCAGCGACCAGACGCCGCTGTCGTGCGTACTGGTGCGCAGCGGTCAGGAGCCGGTCGTGGTCAACCTCGACATCCCGAATGTCGAGCCCAATCCGGAACTGGTGCATTGGGTCGATAACATTCATCCCGCACCCGAGTGACTCGCGCTCGACCATCGTACGACGCCCCGCCAGCACAATGTCCACTCCCTCGATGCTTGACCGACTCAGGCTCAGCCGCCGGCTGATCCTGATCGTCTGGCCATTTCTGGCGATCGTCTTGCTGCTCGTGTTGCTGGCCGTGGGCAGCGTCGACATCCTGTCGTCGGTGCGCGCCTATGTGGGCGGCGAGAGCCTTTGGTCGAAGGCGCAGAAGGACGCCGTCAACTACCTCAACAGCTACGCGCGAACGCGCGCGCCGGAAGACTATCGACGCTTCGAGGAAGCGATCGCGGTACCGCTCGGCGACCGCATCGCGCGAGAGGAGCTGGAAAAAGCGGAGCCGGACCTCGACGCTGCGCGGCGCGGTTTTGTCGTGGGCAGAAACCACCTCAACGATATCGACGGCATGATCCGTCTATTCCGCGGTTTCCGGAATGTGAGCTACATCGATCGCGCGATCGTGGTCTGGGCCAAGGCTGACGCGGACATCACCGAGCTCGTGGCCGCAGCTGGCGAACTCAACCGCATCATCGAGAGTGGCACCGACGATCCCGCGCGGCTGCATGCCGTGCTGCTACGCATCGACGAGCTCAATGCGACGCTGACGCCGCTCGAAGATGCTTTCTCGTATACGTTGGGGCAGGCCTCGCGCTTGGCGCAAAGCGTGCTCATTGTCGTGACGCTGCTGGCCGCCGGCAGCCTGGTGCTGCTCGGTACCGTGCTCTCACGCCGCATGCTGCGCGAAAGCGATACGTTCGAAGCCGCACTGCGCTTTTCCGAGGAGCGTTTCGCGCTCGCCGTCATCGGCAGCAACGACGGTCTCTGGGACTGGAATGTGCGGACCGGCGAGATGTACCTTTCACCGCGGGCGAAGGAGCTCGCAGGCTACACCGATCACGAATTGCAGAACACGCCCGACGCGTTTCTGGCGCTGTTGCATCCCGACGACCGTGCGCACGCCGTCGATGCGATTCGCGCGCACCTGCGCGACGACACCGCGTACGACCTCGAGTTTCGCGCCCTCACCAAGGGTGGCGAATACCGCTGGTTCCGCGCCCGCGGACGCTCGGTGCGCAATGCGCAAGGCTGGGCGGTGCGCATGGCCGGGTCGGTCAGCGACATCACCGACCGCAAGTTGGCGGACGCGCAACTGTACGCCGAGAAGGAGCGCGCGCAGGTGACGCTGGAGTCTATCGGCGATGCGGTCATCACCACCGACGTGCGGGGGCTTATCGACTACATGAACCCCGTTGCCGAGGCCTTGAGTGGTTGGCGTTCCGCCGAGGCGCGTGGTACCGCGCTGCAAATCGTGTGCAGGACGCTTGACGAGGCCACGCGCAGTGCGCTGCCCAGTCCCGTGGAAGCCGTCCTGCAGGAAGGCTCGAGCACCAAGGTCGCCGCCAATGTGCTGCTGCTGCGGCGCGACGGCACCGAGATCGCCATCAACGAGTCGGCGGCGCCGATTCGCGACCGGGCCGGCGCCATCACCGGCGTCGTGCTCGTGCTGCACGACGTGCGGCGCGAGCGCGAGTACGCGACGCAGCTATCGTACCAGGCCAGCCACGACGCGCTCACCGGGCTCATCAACCGCCGCGAATTCGAGCACCGCCTGAGCCTGGCGCTCGCCAGCGCACGCGAGCTCGGGCGGCAGCACGCGATGATGTACCTCGACCTCGATCAGTTCAAGCTGGTCAACGACACGTCGGGGCACGCCGCGGGCGACGAGCTCATGCGCCAAATCAGCATGCTGCTGCAGGAGCGGCTGCGCGAAGGCGACACGCTGGCGCGGCTGGGCGGCGACGAGTTCGGCGTGCTGCTGGAGAACTGTTCGCCCGAGCACGCCGCGCGGATTGCCGACGAACTGCGCCAGACCGTCACCGATTTCCACTTCGTGTGGCACACACGCACGTTCACCATCGGGGTGAGCATCGGACTGGTCGCGATTCCCGATGGCGCCATGACGCTGGCCGACGTGTTGAGCGCCGGTGACGCCGCGTGCTACGTAGCCAAGGAAAAGGGTCGCAACCGGGTGCAGCTCTATCATCCCAAGGACAGCGAGCTGGCGATGCGGCACGGCGAAATGGAATGGGTCGCGCGCATCCACGGTGCGCTGGACACCGATCGCTTCTGTCTTTATTCGCAGGAGATCGTGGCCGTCGACGATCCGCAGCGTCCCGCGCAGATGTTCGAGCTGCTCGTGCGCATGGTCGACGAGCATGGTGAGCTGGTGCCGCCGATGGCATTCATTCCGGCCGCCGAACGCTACAGTCTGATGCCGGCGGTCGACCGCTGGGTGATCCGTACTGCCTTCTCGACCATCGCCGGCATGCAGTCGCCGAGGAACGCGGCGAGGATGTACATGATCAACCTCTCCGGAGCATCGATCGGCGACGAGCGTTTTCTGGACTTCATCCGCGAGGAATTCGACAACGCGGGCATTGCCGGGGCCGCCGTGTGCCTGGAGATCACCGAAACCACCGCCATTGCGAATCTGGGCAAGGCCGTACACTTCATTTCGGAGCTGCGCGCGCTGGGCTGCCGCTTTTCGCTGGACGACTTCGGCGCGGGCATGTCGTCGTTCGGCTACCTCAAGCACCTGCCGGTGGACTTCCTGAAAATCGACGGGAGCTTCGTCACCGATATGCTGATCGATCCCATCGACAGCGCGATGGTGGAGGCGATCAATCGCATCGGTCACGTGATGGGTAAGCGTACGATCGCCGAGTTCGTCGAGAACGATCTGATACTTGCAAGCCTGCGCCGTATCGGAGTCGACTACGCACAGGGTTACGGCATTGCCCGCCCACAGGCATTTCGCGCGGTCGGCGCGCGACGCCGCGTCGGCGCGGCGTAGTGCCGGATTGCTTTCTGACAGGGCGCCAATTCATTTCGGCCACGGCGGTCAACGACGCGGCGGCGTACGAATGAATTCAAATTCACATCCACGTTGGCTGCTGTAGGGTCTGATTCATTCGGCCGCGGTGTTCCTTGATGCGGCGGTGTGCGATTGAATTCGCACCTACGAGCGGCGGTCAGTCGATGCAGGAAAACGCGAGGACTTCGGTCGGGTCGTCCTCGTAAGCGTGGCCGAAGCTGACACGGCCGCGGCCGCGCAGCACCAGCTCCTCGCGGCGCAGAGCGAGTTCGGCCTCGCCCTCGACCGTCACGTAGGTACCGTTGGAACTATGGTCGATGAGCACGAACTTGTCCCGACGGCGCTCGATGCGCGCATGCAGACGCGACGCCTTGCGGTCGGCGATCATCACGTCGTTCTGCTGGTCGCGGCCCAGCGTGAGCACCGAGTGCGTCGCACCAAGCACGATGTCGCGAACGCCATGCCTGAGCCTGACGCTGGCCGGCGCGACGGCCTGCCGTGGCGACATCATGGTCATCTCGTCCTCGGACTCCTGCCACGTCAATTCGACCAGCGCAATGTCCTGCTCCTTGCCCCGGAGCGTCGTCGCATCGTGTTCGCGGGTGCGCATTTTCATCGCCGGGGAGAGCGCGCTGCTGGTGCGTGCCGAAGTGAAGATCTGGCCGCCATTCGCGAGGTCGGTGAGCCGGGCCGCGACGTTGACGCAATCGCCGAAAACATCACCTCCGGCGTCCTCGATCGCCGGACCGGACTCCAGCCCGATATGAATGGCGATCGGCGCGCCCTTGCTCGTGCGTTGCCTGGATACGTTCTGCTGTATTTCGATGGCGGCGTTAGCCGCCGCGTCGACTTCCGGAAATGCCGCCATGACCTCGTCGCCGATGGTCTTGACCACGCGCCCGCCGCCGGCTTCGCAAATGCGCTTGACGATCCCCAGCACGCGATCGATGGTCGCCTGCGCGTCCGCATTACCGAGTGTGTCGTACAACCGGGTGCTGTCCGTAATGTCGGCAAAAACGATGGCGAGATGGCGCGAAGTGGGGTCCATTCGGTCGGCAGGACGTTTTGTCCAAGTATAAGGCAAGACGTTGCGTCGGGCTTTCTGCACTCGATGAGCCGAGTATTCACGTTGACTTGGATGGGGGTGCGGCCTAGTATGTTTCGCTCTGCGCGCGCGCAAATGCATCGTCCGGCATCGAAACCCCCTGATATGAAGATGCGTTGGCTCTGCTTCGGCTGCCTTTGGCTTCTCGCCGCGATGCCTTGTGCGGCGGCGGATGTCGGCACCGTCACGCTGCTCGACGGCAAGCCCCGCCTGCTGCGCGGAACCGCGTGGTTCAACCTGGTCGAGGGGGTGCGCATCCGCGATTCGGATGTCATCGACGTGCCCGAAAAGGCGCAATTCCAGCTGGAAATGATCGACGGCGGGGTGCTGAGCTTAATTGGCCCCGGCGCGCTCTACGTTGTATCTCTGTCTACGGGGGACGCCAAGCAACGCCCTGTCGCGGATTTCTGGTTGTCCAAGGGCTGGCTCAAATTCGACACCAAGCCGACGGCTACGCGCTTGCGTTTGCGCTCGGGATTGGGGTCGGTCCTCACATCTGATGCTGCGGCGGTGATCCGCTTGACGGGCGACACGCTCGATGTATTCGTGGAAACCGGAACGGCGAAGATCGTGGCGCCCGGCGCGGCGGAAAGCGGCGGCACGGACGTCAGAGGCGGCGGCTTCGCCGCGCGCGCTGCAGGCAAGCCAGTCGTCGCGTCGGAACGCGCGCCGTCGGCGTTCGTCAGCGCGCTGCCGCGCGATTTCATGGACGCACTGCCATTGCGCGCGGCGCGCTTCGCGAATGCCCGCGAGCCGGTCCCGGAGCGTGACGCAACGTACCCTGAGGTGCAGGCGTGGCTGTCGGGCCCCTATCGCGTCGCCTTCATGAAACGTTTCGAACCCAAGCTTGCCGACCCGGCGTTCAAGGCCGCCGCGGAGGCTAACGCCAAGGTCACGCCGGAGTGGGCCGCTGCGAAGCCCGCGCCCGCACCGGCGCCGACACCGGCGCCGGCGGCAAAGGTCGAGCCGCCCAAGGAAGAGAAGAAGGCCGAGCCGGAGCGCACCTGGCGCTGGCCGTGGGAACGCGCGGGTGGAAAGTAGGAAGTCAGGCAAGCCAGTGACCAACCGGAGCACACGTGAATCTGATCTGGAAATTCAACGCGGCACTTATCGGCATCTTTGCCGTCGGCTTCACGCTGGCCGGCCTCGTCGCCTACAACGTGCTTCAGAACAACGCGCGCGAGGAGGTGCTGGAGCACGCGCGGTTGATGATGGAAGCGGCGTCGTCGACGCGCAACTACACCCAGCGTCAGGTTCAGCCGTTGCTGGAAACGCAGCTGAAATACAAATTCCTGCCGCAGTCGGTGCCTCAATTCGCGGCGACCGAGCAGTTCAACGACCTGCGAAAGAAGTATCCGGAGTATGCGTACAAGGAAGCCACACTCAATCCCACCAATCCTCGCGATCATGCGACCGATTGGGAGGTCGACGTGGTCAACATGTTTCGGCAGAATCCCACGCGTGCAGAGGTCGTCGGCGAACGCGACACGCCGGAGGGCCGCTCGCTGTATCTTGCCCGTCCGATCCAGATCAAGGACCCCGCGTGCATTGCCTGCCACAGCACGCCCGATGCCGCGCCGCGAACGATGATCGAGACCTATGGGTCCAACAACGGGTTTGGATGGAAGGTGAACGACATCGTCGGTGCGCAGGTCGTGTCGGTGCCCATGGCTCTTCCCGTGCAGCGGGCGAAGTACACTTTCAAGGTGTTCCTGTTTTCGCTGGCCGGGATTTTCGTGTTCGCCATTGCGATGCTCAACCTGCTGCTGTACTGGCTCGTGATCCGGCCCGTGAAGCGTCTGTCCAAGCTTGCCGACGAAGTGAGCCTCGGCAACCTCGAGGCGGGTGACTTCCGCACGCGCAGCCGCGACGAAATCGGCGTGCTCACCGAGGCGCTGAGCCGCATGAAAGCGAGCATGGTCCAGGCGATCAAGATGCTGGAGAGCTAGTCGAAATCATGGCCGACCCTGTAAAAATCGGGAAATATGACATTCAGAGCGTCCTCGGCAAGGGCGCGATGGGCGTCGTCTACAAGGCGTTCGACCCGGGTATCGAGCGCGTGGTCGCGATCAAGACCGTGCGCAAGGACCTCGTCGACCCCGACCTGGTCGTGCAGTCGATGGCGCGTTTCAAGAACGAGGCCGTCGCCGCCGGCCGCCTTTTGCATCCGAACATCGTCAGCGTCTACGAGTACGGCGAGGACGAGGCCAATGCGTTCATCGTCATGGAATACGTCGAGGGCACCGGGCTGCGCGAATTCCTCAATCGCGGCGCGAACTTCGACCTGGGCCAGATCACGGCGATGATGACGCAGCTGCTGCAGGCGCTCGACTTCGCGCACGAGCGCGGCGTGGTGCATCGCGACATCAAGCCGGCGAACCTGATCCTGACCAAATCCGGCGCGCTCAAGGTTGCCGACTTCGGGATCGCCCGGATCGACACATCGAACCTCACCACCATGGGCATGGTGATGGGCACGCCATCGTACATGTCGCCGGAGCAGTGCCAGGGTCAGACGGTGGACCGACGCTCGGATCTGTTCAGCGCTGCGGTCGTGCTCTACGAACTGCTTGCCGGCGAGAAGCCGTTTTCGGGCGCGCTGGAAACCATCGGCTACAAGATTTGCCATGAGGATCCGAAGCCGCCGTCGACGGTGTCGCGCCTGGCGCTGTCGCCGACCATCGACGCCGTGGTCGCGACCGCGCTGGAAAAGAATCCGGAGACGCGATTTCAGAATGCGAAGGCGTTCAACCGCGCCCTGCGTCAGGCCTGCGACACGCTGGTCGCAGACGATGCGCTCGGCGCTACCGAGATCAACCTAGCCGCGGTCAGGATGGGGCCGCCGCCAACGGCGCCGGATTGGGACGAGACGACGCTGCGCACTGTCGAGCGGCAGCTCGCGAAATACGTCGGCCCGATGGCCAGGGTGATGATCCGCAAGGCAGCGGCTCAGACACGCGACGTTTCGCAGCTCTACGCGCTGCTGGCGGAAAGCATCAGCGACGCCGGGGGCAGGCAACGTTTCATCGATAGCACGCCGGGCAGCTCCACTTCGCCGCGCATCGTTGCCACCGGCCAGACCGCGCAGACGCAGGCGCTGCCGCTCGACAAGGGCTTCGTCGACCAGACGACGATGCGCCTGGCCGCCTATCTGGGACCGATCGCCAAGGTCGTCGTCAACCGTGCCGCGCAGAAGGCGTCGAGCCAGCACGAGTTCGTGCAGCTGGTCGCCGACCATCTTGGCAGCCAGGAGCGAGGCGCGTTCCTGCGCGAGATCGGTTTTCAGGAGCGCTGACGCGGCGTACGCGGGATATTTCCGCGCAACGACATTCTCAGCGTAGCACTGCAAGCCGGCGACGAATCGTCGCACATCGTCTCATGAGCGATTTCTATCACGACGGCAGCCGCGCGCTGCAGGATCGCTACGACACGAGGCGCCTCGCCGATCGTCTCGAGCAGCGCCTGGTCGTCGATCGTCTGGGTGATGCCGACCGCGACGTTCATCGAAGCCCGCGACATGTTCTTCCTGGCGACCGCCGACGAGTCGGGCCTGCCGAGCTGCTCCTACAAGGGGGGCGATCCGGGCTTCGTGCGTGTGGTCGACGCGCGCACGCTGGCATTCCCAAATTACGACGGCAACGGCATGTTCCTGTCCATGGGCAACGTGCTCTCCACTCGCAAGGTCGGAATGCTGTTCATCGACTTCGAGACACCTCGCCGGTTGCGCGTCTCCGGCGATGCGAGCATCGCCACGGCGGATCCGCTGCTGCGCGAGTTTCCGGAGGCGCAATTCATCGTGCGCGTCGCCGTGACGCAAGTGTTTCCCAACTGCCCGCGCTACATCCACCGTTATGCTCTGGTCGAGCGTTCGACGTACGTTCCGCACGCGAACTGTGCGACACCGGTTCCGGCCTGGAAAAAGAACGACTGGGCGAAGGACGTGCTACCCGGCAAGGACCCTGCGCGATCGTAGGTGCGAATTCATTCGCACGCAGCGTCCTGGCGCGGCCGTTACGGCGGAAACGACTTTCCGCCCGGCGCGAGGGGCTATGCGACCTCGACGCCGCGCTTCCTGTGCCAGTCGGCGATCGACTCCTTGGGATACTCGCGAAAGTGCGTGTGGCCCTTGCCGCGCGGGACGTCGCACCACGGCGCGGCGTAGTCGAGCATGAGTTCGACCTGTTCGACGGGCTTCGGGAGCGGCGTGTCGATCGCGGAGGCGAACGGATAGACCCATTCCTTCCAGCGTGGATCCCACACCCACAGTGCGCTGCCGCACTTGGCGCAGAATTTGCGGCGCGCCTGCGACTGCGTCTTGCGCGTGGCGCCGTCCTCGCGGATACGCGCGCGGTAGGTCGCGACGTTCTTCTCACCTTTTACCCGGAGCGTCGCGCTCTCACCCATGATGTTGATCGCGTAGCCTCCTCCTCCCTGCGTCTTGCGGCAGATCGAGCAATAGCAGCGCATGTACGGCTGCGGCGTGTGTGACTCGACGCTGAATTTCACGGCACCGCAGTGACAGGAACCCTCGAGTTTCATCGCTTACTCCTTCGCGAGAGTCGGCGCACGCAAACCCCTAGCGCCGCGGATCGAGCGCATCGCGCAGTCCGTCACCCAGCAGGTTGAACGACAGCACGAGCAGAAAAATCGACAGGCCGGGCCAGATCGCCATCCACGGCGCGTTGTCGATGTAGTTCTTGGCGGTGTTGAGCATGCTGCCCCAGCTCGGCGCAGGCGGCTGCTGCCCCAGTCCGAGGAACGACAGGCTCGCCTCGGCGATGACCGCGGCTGCGATCGCCAGCGTCGCCTGTACGATCAGCGGCGGCACGGCATTGGGCAGGACGTGACGCAGCGCAATGCGCCAGTGCGGATTGCCCACGGCACGCGCGGCCTCGACGTAGTCCTCGACCTTGACGGCCAGCACCTGGGCGCGAGTAAGCCGTATGAAAATCGGCGTCGCGGAGATGCCGATGGCGATCATGGCGTTGGTCAGGCTGGGCCCCAGGAATGCGGCCAGCGCGATAGCCAGGATAAGGAACGGACACGCCAGCATGGCGTCGGTGATGCGCGAGATCAGCGCGTCGGTGCCACGTCCGACATAACCTGCGATGAGCCCGATGGGCACGCCGCATGCGAGCGAGATGCATACCGACACCAGTCCTGCGAGCAGCGACGCACGCGCACCCCAGACCACGCGCGAGAGCACGTCGCGGCCGATTTCGTCGGTTCCGAACCAGTGCGCCGCGCTGGGCGCCTTGCGTACCGCGTTCCACGAGGTCTGCAGCGGATCGTAAGGCGCGATCCACGGCGCGAATATCGCCATCGCGACAAACGCGACGACCACCACCAGGCCCGCCGCCGCTGCGCGCCGCGACGCCAGGCGGCGCAGCACGCGCTGCCCGGGCGTGAGCTCGCGATAGATCGGTAACTCGACCGCGATGGTAGCCACGTCTTCTCCGGCTTATCCGCGCAAGCGCGGGTTGGCGAGGAAATAGCCGAGATCCGCGCACAGATTGAGCGCGATGTACGCGGTGGCCGTGAACAGCACGACGCCCTGAACTACCGCGTAGTCGCGGTTGAACACCGCGTCGACGATGAGCTTGCCGAAGCCCGGGACGCTGAACACCTGCTCGGTGAGCACAGCGCCTGACAGCAGCGAGCCGAATTCCAGCGCGCCCAGGGTGATGATCGGGATCAGCGCGTTGCGCAGCGCATGCTTGAGCACGACCACGCGTTCATCGAGTCCTTTGGCGCGCGCGGTGCGTATGTAGTCCGACGAAAGCACCTGCAGCATCGCGCTGCGCGTGTGTCGCATGAGCACTGCGGCAATGGCGTTGCCGAGCACAAAGGCGGGCATGATCATCGCGGCGAGATTCGCCTTGAGGTCCTCGAATGGGCTCACGTAGCCCGACGCAGGCAACCAGCCCAGCGTGACCGAGAACAGCAGGATCATCATGATGCCCAGCCAGAAATTTGGCGTCGACAGCCCCCATAGCGCGAAAATGTTCGCCGCGTAATCCCATACGCTGTCCTTGGCGACCGCGGAAACCACGCCCGCGGTGATGCCGATGGTGAGCGCGATGACGATAGCGATGCACGCCAGCTCGAGCGTGACCGGCAGCTTTTCCAGGATCAGCTCGAGCACCGGCTTCTTGATGCGTTGCGATTCACCCAGATCGCCCTTGAGTACCCCGCCCGCCCAGTACAGGTAGCGAACCGGCAGCGGCTCGTCGAGATGCAGCGTCGTGCGCAAATGCGCGATGACACTTGGATCGTGGTCCTCGCCGGCGAGGACCAGCGCCGGGTCGCCGGGCAGCAGTTGCTGCAAGCCGAAAATGAGCACCGACACAAAAAAAAGTGTCGGGACGATGGTTGCCAGGCGCTGTCCGAGATAATTCAGCACCGGATTGCGCTGCGCTTGGCGGCGCGCAATGTCATGGCGACGCCAGCTTCAGCCCCTGCACGCGCACCAACCCGTCGGGAATGGTGCGCAGGCCGGACAGCTTGGTCGTGTACGCCCACAGCCAGTGGCGATGGAACAGGTAGACGATCGGGCGGTCCTTGAGCACGATCGCCGCGAGCTGGTCATAGGCCATCTGCCGTTCGGCTTTCTCGCGGGCGGTGCGCGAGCGCGTGAGGATCTCGTCGACCTCGGGCTTGCAATAGCCGGCGTAGTTGAGCGGCTGCTTGCACGCATCGAAGCTGTAGATGTTTCCGTCGGGATCGGCACGTCCGCTCCACGCCAGCACATAGGCGTCGTACTGACCCTTGTCGGCCATGTCGAGCGAGGTCGCGAACTCGGTCGACTGGATTTTCACGTCGAAGCCCGCCTCCTTCACCATCGCCTGCACCACCTGCGCGATCTTCTGCGCATCGGAGGTCGTCGGCGTCATCAGCGTGAAGCTGGGATTGGGCACGCCCGCCTCGGCGAGCAACGCCTTGGCTTTCGCCACGTCGCGTTTCGGAATCGGCATGTTCTTGGCGTAGTACGCGTTGTCGGGCGCGACCCACTGGTTTCCGACAGTGGCTTCATTTTCCATGACCACCTGCACGATACCGTCGCGATCGAGCGCGAGCTCGAAGGCCTCGCGCACGCGCGGGTCCTTGCCTAGCGGATTCTTCTGCGCCATCTCGCTCTTGCCGACGTTGATCGTGATGCCTTGGTAGCCGATCTCGGTGATCTTGGCGATTCTGAAGCGGCTGTCGGTCTTGAGTCCGGCGACGTCGGAGGGCGCCATGCGCTCGATCAGGTCGAGCTGTCCGGCCTTGAGGTTTGCCAGGCGCACCGTCGAGTCGACGATGGGCGTGTAGACGATCTTCTCGAGAAAGACGTTGCTCTTGTTCCAATAGTTGGGATAGCGCTCCAGAACGATACGGTCCTGCGCGACGCGCTCGACGAAGCGAAACGGTCCCGAGCACACGGGCTTGACGCCGAACTTGTCCCCAGCCTCCTGCGCCGCCTTGGGCGAGACCATCATGCCGGCGCGATCGGCGAGCTGCGCCAGCAGCGGCGCGAACGGCGCGGACAGGTTGAGCCGCACCGTCATCGGATCGAGCACGTCGACGCTCGCCACCGGCGCCAGCTCGCCACGCCGGTTCGATCCCGCCATGGTCTTGTGACGCTCGATGTTGTATTTCACCGCCGCGGCATCGAGCTTTTCGCCGTCGTGGAAGGTGACGCCGGGGCGCACCTTGATGGTCAGCGCCTTGGCGTCGGCCGACCATTCGTAGCCCGTGGCGAGCTGCGGCACGATGGCGAGCTTCTCGTCGATGTCGAAGAGCTTGTCGCAAAGCGCCGCGAACACGATGCGGCCGACGAACGTTCGCGCGAGCGTCGGATCGAGCACGTCGGGATCCTCCGCCAGTCCGAAGCGCAGCGTTTGTGCGCCGACCGTCGCGGTGAGAGTGGCCAGCAGCGTCGCGGCGAAACAGAGCAGGAATGGTTTGGTGCGCATGTTCGTCTCCAGCGTCGCGCCCGCACGGCATGGGCAAGTCACAATCATCTTAGCGAATTTCACCCGCCTGCGCCCGGTGCAGGCACTGCAATCGCGCCGTTTCCGCTCGCTGCGGCCGGCGGGCTTGCGCGAAACGCCGCCTGCAGGCGCGCCAGCCGTGCATCGGGCGCGGCCTGGGTACGCCCCGGGAGCGACGCCGGGGGCGTGATTTCCTGCCAGAAATGGCATGCCACGGCGTGACCGCCGACGGCGACCAGCGGCGGCGTATCGGTGGCGCATCGCGGTCGAGCCCAGGGACAGCGGGTGCGAAAGTGACAGCCGGACGGAGGATCGCTGGGGCTGGGTACGTCGCCTTCCAGGATGATGCGCTTCGAACGCGCGTTCGGGTCGGGCACGGGAATGGCCGACAGCAGCGCCTGCGTGTAGGGGTGGCGCGGCGCGGCGAAGAGCGCGCGAGTCTCGGCGTGCTCGACCATACGTCCGAGGTACATCACGGCGACGCGCGTGGCGATGTGCTTGACCACCGCCAGGTCGTGCGCGATGAACAGGTACGACAGGCCCAGGCTCTTTTGCAGATCGCATAGCAGGTTGATGACCTGCGCCTGGATCGACACGTCGAGCGCCGATACGGGCTCGTCGCAGACGATGAGGCGCGGCTCGACCGCCAGCGCACGGGCGATGCCGATACGCTGCCGCTGGCCGCCGGAGAACTCGTGCGGGTAGCGCGCGGCGTGCTGCGGCGCGAGCCCGACTGCGCGCAGCAGCTCGGCGAGACGCTCCCCGCGGCGCCCTGGTGAGAGCCCGTGCAGCGCGAGCGGCTCGCTGAGCGTCTGCGCGACCGTCATGCGCGGATTGAGCGAGGCGTACGGGTCCTGGAAAATGATCTGCATGGCGCGGCGTTTCTCGCGCAGCCCGGGCGCGTCCAGCGCGTACAGATCGACGCCGTCGAAATGCACGCTGCCCGAGGTCGGCTCGAGCAGACGCAGTACCAGCCGCCCGGTGGTCGACTTGCCGCAGCCGGATTCGCCCACCAATGCCAGCGTCTCGCCGACGCCGAGCGCGAAGCTCAGGCCATCGACTGCGCGCACGGTGCCGCGGTCGCGCGAGAAGGCGCCGCGGCGAACCGGGAAATGCTTGACCAGGTCGGACACGTGCAGCAGCGGTTCGCCGATTGCGGTCATGCCAGCGCCATCGTGTCCAACGGGACTCTCCAGCAGGCGGCCTGGTGTCCCACGCCGACGTCGACGAGGGGAGGCGTTTCGCGTGCGCAGCGCTCGTCGGCGAACGGACAGCGCGGATGGAAACTGCAACCGCTGACGGGCGCGCGCGGGTTCGGTACCTGCCCCTCGATCGCGGCGAGCCGATCCTGCTCGATATCCAGCCGCGGAATCGATCCAAGCAGGCCGATGGTGTAGGGATGCTGCGGGCATGCGAAGAGCTCGCCGACGCGCGCGCGCTCGACGACGCGACCCGCGTACATCACGCACACGTCGTCGGCGAGCTCGGCGACCACTCCCAGGTCGTGCGTGATGAGGATGATCGCGGTGCCGGTGTCCTCGCGCAGCATGCGCATCAGGTCGAGGATCTGCGCCTGGATCGTGACGTCGAGCGCGGTGGTCGGCTCGTCGGCGATGAGCAGTTGCGGCTTGCAGGCGAGAGCCATGGCGATCATCACGCGCTGACGCATGCCGCCGGACAGGCGGTGCGGGTAGTCGTGAAAGCGCTGCTCCGGCGAGGGAATGTGCACTCGTCGCAGCATTTCGATTGCCAGAGCCGCAGCCTCGTCGCTGCCCATCGTGCGGTGGCGCCGGATGCCTTCGACGATCTGATCGCCGACGGTGAACGCCGGATTGAGCGAAGTCATCGGCTCCTGGAAGATCATCGCGATGCGATCGCCGCGCAGCTCGCGCAGCGCTGCGGCGGATAGCTGCGTGAGGTCGGCGCCGTCGAAGCTGATCGTTCCGCCGACGATGCGTCCGGGCGGCTGCGGCACCAGGCCCATGATCGACAATGCGGTGACGCTCTTGCCGCATCCGGATTCGCCGACGATGCCGAGCGTGTGTCCTGAGTCCACGACAAGGTCGACGCCGTCGACCGCCACGAATTCGCCACCGCCCTCGACGGCGAACGCAACCCTTAGATCGCGGATCTCCAGCAGCGCGCTTGCGTGTTTCCCCGAAGTCGCTGCGCGACAGGGGGGGCGAGCGTCTTGCGGCGGCCCTGCGGCGCTCATCGCCGCGCGCGCGCAGACGCGGCGGCGTGGAAGCGCTGGATCTCCGATTCGATCTGGGCGCGATCGGTGAGTCCGGCCGGACGCGCGCGTGAGGGAAGGCAGGCGACGAAGGGCTGGTAGCGCTCGAGGCTTTTCACATACAGACGCAGCAACTCGGTCAGCGGATCGGGATGATCGTCGACGCGCAGGTCGAGGAAGGGATACGCCTCGGCGGCGCAGATCAGGAGCGCTGCGGCCTGCTTGCCGCGCTTGTCGCCGCCGGCGGCTTCGCCCGACTGCATGGCGGCGATGAGACGCTCGGCGAAAGGCAGATCGTTGCCGGCGTCGTAGGCCTGGGCAGTGTCCTCAATCACTTGAGGTCCCGTCAGCATGTTGCCGGCGACCGAAAAGTCCTCGCCCTCGACGTGGCCAGCCCACTCGATGCACTGCACGCCGGTGTACGCCGCGATATGGCCTTCGGCGTCGATGACGTGGAGTTGCCGGTGCTCGCGGCCGCCGTCGGCGTCGGTGAGTGCGAACACGACGTCGGCCGCGGACAGTCCCTGCGAGAGCATGGTCAGCCCGCGCGGTCCATACTGCGGATTGACCAGCGCCTGCGTGGCAACCGCGCCGATTCCGCTGTGCGCGTGCGGACACAACGCGCCGACGGCGAAAAAGCGGCTGGCAACTGCGACGCCGAAAGCGCCGCTTTTGGACCGCGCGACGATCGACCAGGTCATGCGCATCAGGATACAACACTGCGCGGCGTGCTCAAGGCTGTTTGCCGCTGCCACGCGCGGCAGCGCAGGCGCCTCCCAAGCAGTACGCTACAGCGTCGGACGCACCTTGACGTACGGCCGGTTGTCGACGGCCGCAGCGACGTTGCGACGAACGCCTCGCGCTCGGGACCCGAGGACAACCTTGGAAAACCCCGCGATACGCCGCGGGGTTGCGGTCCGACAGTCGCCTTTCGGCGGCCCAGCTACACGCGCTCGATGATCGCGGCGATTCCCTGGCCGCCGCCAATGCACATCGTGATCAGCGCGTAGCGGCCGCCGATGCGGTGCAGCTCGTAGATGGCCTTCACCGTCAGGATGCAGCCGGTGGCACCGATGGGGTGGCCGAGCGCGATCGCGCCGCCGTTCGGATTGACCTTGGCGGTGCTCATGCCCAGCTCCTTGCTCACCGCCAGCGCCTGCGCCGCGAAAGCCTCGTTGGATTCGATGACGTCCATCTGTTCGAGCTTGAGGTTGGCCTTGCCCAGCGCGTTCTTGACCGCGCTTATCGGACCCAGGCCCATGACCTTGGGCTCGACCCCGGCGTGGCCATACGCCACCAGCCGCGCCATCGGCTTGAACCCCTTCTTGGCGGCGACGCTTTTTTCCATGAGCACGACCGCTGCCGCGGCGTCGTTGATCCCCGACGCGTTACCCGCCGTCACGCTGCCGTTTTCCTTGGCGAACACCGTCTTGAGCTTGCTCATGCCCTCGGCAGTCGAATCGCCGCGGATGTGCTCGTCAGCGTCGAATACCACGGTGCCTTTCCGGCTCTTCAGTTCGATGGGCAGGATCTGGCTCTTGAAGTGCCCTGCCGCTGTCGCCGCTGCTGCCCGCTTGTGGCTTTCGACGGCGAACGCATCCTGCTGATCACGCGTAATCCCACACTTGTTGGCGACGTTTTCCGCGGTGACGCCCATGTGGATGGGGTCGAAGGGATCGGTGAGCGCGCCGACCATCATGTCGATGTCCTTGGCGTCGCCCATGCGCGCGCCCCAGCGCTGGGTCACGTTCGCGTATGCGGCGCGACTCATGCTCTCGGCGCCGCCGGCGACCGCGGCATCGACGTCACCGAGCAGGATGTACTGCGACGCGCTGACGATCGCCTGCAGGCCGCTGCCGCACAGGCGATTGAGCGTCAGTGCGCCGGTCTCCACCGGCAGTCCGCCATTGACGCAGGCAACCCGTGACAGATACATGTCCTTCGCCTCGGTGTGGATCACGTTGCCGAAGACGCACTGGCCGATTTCCTTCGGGTCGACCTTGGCACGCGCGATCGCTTCCTTGACGACCTTCGCCGCCAGCTCGGTGGGTGGGATGTCCTTCAGGCTTCCGCCGTAATCGCCGATCGCGGTGCGTGTTCCGCTCAGGAAGACGACTTCTCGTTGTCCGTCCATGTTGTTTCCCTCCAGTAGGATTGTCATGATACTGCGATCGTTGCGGACGATGTCAGCGCGCCAGCGTCTGGCTGATCCGGTAGAGGCCTTCCAGCACGAGATTGTCGTGCAGCTCGAAGGGGATGTTCAGGCGCGGGCTCAGCGCACGTGCCGCGCCGCCGGAAAGCAGGCACACCAGGCCCGGCTCGTGGCGGACATGCAGGTGATACAGACGCTCGATGGCGCCGGCCTGCGCATGCTGGCAGCCGCTGGCGATGGCGTCGACGGTTTGCGTGGGCGATTCCACGTACTCGCCGTCGGCGTCGGGCAAGGCCGCCGTGTGCTGGTGCAACGCACGCAGCATCAGGCCGACGCCGGGCAGGATGACGCCGCCTTTGAACTCACCCTCGGCGGTCAGAAAATCGATGGTTGTCGCGGTTCCGCAGACGACGACCAGCACGGGCCTGTCGCCCCACAGCGCGCGCGCGCCGATCAGTGCGGCCCAGCGGTCGCTGCCCAGCTGCGCAGGGTTGCGGTAACGGTTGACGATGTCGTAGGCGCGCTCCTGCGGGATGACCCAGTGCGGCGCCGGCGCGTCGGTCCACACTTCCAGCACGCGAATCATGGTCGAGCGCACGCGCGTGCCGGCGACGTTGGAGATGATGATTTGCTCAGGGGCGCGGAATTTCGAGAACTGCGCCGCCAGCGCCGGAATCTCCTCGAGCAGCACGTGGTCGGATTCCAGTCGGTTCTCGCGTGCGCTGCCGCGTCCGCCGGCGCGGAACAGCCCCCACTTGAGGAAGGTGTTGCCGATGTCGATCAGCAATTCGTAGGGGGGCATGGGCTTCGTGGTCGCTGCGAGGGGTACGCTGCCGCGCGGGCGCGTCAGGCGCCGCGAGGGCGTTGCTGCTCCGACCCCAGGGAAGTGCCCGCATTCGCATCCAGCGGCCAGATCGGCCGCCGCAGTTTCTCGTAGCGGTACACCGAGAGGTCGGCGTTGGTGACGCCGGCGCCTGCACATTCGACGATATGCGCGGCGATGGGCTTGAATCCGGCGCGGTAGTGGATGCGCGACTTGAGCATGACGAATCGTTTCCGGCGTGGATCGATGCCGCAATGCGTGAACACGCCAAGATCCATCGGCTCGTGCCCGCGCTCGGTGACGACGATCTGCACGCGGCCGGTGTCGAGAACGGCCGTGCGGCCCAGAAATGTCCTGATGCCGGTATACATGGGGCCGGTGATGACGAACTCGCCGTCGGTGATCGCGCGCACGCGCCCGGTCACGGCCAGTGGTGCACCGGTGAGACCGATGGCCGGCATCGCCGTCTTGCCGCCCAGTTGCAGCGTGACTTGGTTGCCGACTCCCGCGGCGATCATCTGCGCCACACTCGCGGCATCGCGGATCGGTGCAATGGCGACGTCGTCGAGCTCCTGGCGCAGGATTTCCGCGACGACGTTCATCACGTCCTGCGCGCCGCCCGAGCCGCAATTGTCGCAGTGGTCGATGAGAAGCACCGGGCCCCCGCGCGCCGGCGGCGAGCGCCGCTGCGCGCTCGACCGATTCGGCAAGCGGCGATGCGACAAAGGCGTACTCGGCGCGGCGGTCCCAGGCGATGGCCAGCATGTGCTCGCACACCTCCTGCGCCACCGCCGCTCCGCCGCGCTTGGCGTCGCCGACGACGACCGCCGACACGCCCGTGTACGGCGTGTCGGCGTGCGGAAACGATGGAAGGAAGGTCGCGGCGAGAACCCTGCCCGACGATTCCATGTCGCGCGCGTAGCGCAGGATGTCACCCGACGGCCCGTCCTCGGGCGCGTGGCGCATGATCGAGGCGAGCATGGGCCGCCAGCCCCACGCCATCACCGGCGCGATCTCGCCGGCGAGCGCGTGCAGGAGGATCCCGCCGGCGAGCATGCCCGCGTCGTACATGTCGACGTGCGGATAGGTCTTGTAGCCTGTGATTACGGTCGCGTTGGCGACGAGATCGGCGCACAGGTTGGTGTGATAGTCGAGCGTCACCGCGATCGGCAGACCGGGAGCGATCGCGCGCAGGCGTTTGACGATCTCGCCCTCGGCGTCGTCGCAGTCTTCGACCACCATCGCTCCGTGCAGATCGAGGAACGCCGCGTCGCAGCCCGTGCGCACGGCATCCTCCAGCGGCCGCACCAGTTGCTCGAAGGTCGCACGCGACGCCTTGTTCGACGGCCACGCTTCGGCCGCTACCGGCGTGACGATTTCGGCATCCTCGCGCTGCGCGATGTCGAGATACGCGCCCATCGGCGTGTTGGTGCCGGTGAAGCGCAGCCGCGCCGCGTCGCCGAACGCCGGCCCGTTACCGTGCCCGAACGCGCGTCAAGGGCGTGGCGATCGGCGAGAACGTATTGGTCTCGTGCTTGATCAGCGCGATGACGTAGCGGCGGCGCATCGGTCAACGTTGCGCCACGGGCGCGAACGCCGGTCCTTTCGGCTTCAGGCGCAGCCCCGGGCGCAGTCGCGACCATTCGAACATCGTCGGGTCGGCCTTGGCCGGCCCCGGCGCGACCACGACCAGCACTTCGCGCGCGATCGGCTGGAAGTCGGCGCGAAAGTGCACCGAGCTCTTGAGCGCGAGAATGCGCTGTTGCCTGGGTTCGATGCCGACATGGCGAAACATTTCCTGATCGGCCGCCTGGCATTTTTTCGACGCGAGCACGACGCGGACGCCGTCCTTTTCCAGCACTGCCATCGGGCCCAGCTGCATGCGAAAGCCGTGAAACATGGGGCCGGTGCAGGTGAAGCGTCCATCGCCCAGAGCCGCGACGCTGAATTCGGCCTCGTACGGATAGTGTCCGGGCACACCGGAGATTTCGCCGAGCGAGAACGCGGCGCAACGGCCGACGCCGATCGCGTGCGCCTTCATCGCGGAGGCGGGATCGATGAGCAGTCCTAGCACGGATTCCGGCGCGCGGCGCGCGAGCAGCGCGGCGAGCAACCCCGTGGTGTCGCCGTTGCCACCGGCGCCCGGATTATCCTGCGTGTCGGCGAGCACCACCGGCGCTCCGGGCTCGCCGCGGTGCATGGCGCGTACGACGGCGGCATCGGGATCGAAGAGCTCCATCGAGAATTCACCCTCTGCGTCGGCGATGGTGTGTGCGAGCGCGGCGCACGCGGTCTGCGTGCGTGCGTCATCAATTCCGTAAGCCGTCACCGCCATGCCGCACTCGGGAAAATCCGCCATCGGAAAACCCGGCGTGAACGAAAGTACGCAGTGGTGTTCGCGCTCCAGCCGCTCGAGCAGCGAGTAGATCCCTTGCGCCGGCTCGATCAGCGTGCATTGCGACGGCAATCCGGTGAGGAAGTCGAGCGCGCGCATGGACTTCGACGGCGCGTGGCCGGCGGCGAGCGTGTCGTGCAGCAGTTGTGCCGCGCGCGCGCCGGTCGCGGCCATGTCGACGTGCGGGTACGTGCGATACGCCACCATCCCGTCGGCGTGCTCGAGCATCGCACGCGTCACGTTCGCGTGCAGGTCGAGGCTGGCGACCACCGGCACCCGCGTGCCCACCACGCGCCGGATGCGTGACAGAAGCTCGCCTTCGCCGTCGTCGAGGTGCTCGGTGACCATCGCTCCGTGCAGATCGAGGTAGACGCCGTCGACGCTGCCCAGCGCGGTGAGGCGCGCGAGCATATCGCCGACGATGCGCTCGTAGGCGTCGCGCGTGACGTGCGCCGAGGGCGATGCAGCGCCCCAGACGAGCCCGACGGTGCGGTGACCCAGCGAGCGCAGCATCCGCAGCGCGCCCGCCGCGGGAATGTTGGCGCCGTCGAGCCGCGGCGCGATATCCTCGCCGAAGACCAGCGGCGGCCAGCCGCCGCCATCCTCGAACGCCGCATAGCCGGCTTTGGAGGGCGCGAAGGTATTGGTTTCGTGCTGGAATCCGCCGACGGCGATGCAACCCATCGTCACTCCCGCGCCGCCGCGCATGGTACGCTGACGCGGGGCGAGAGTAGCCGGAAATACGCGCTCGCGCAAACGTTCGCGAGCCGCACGGTCGGCGCCGGCTTTCGAAGGGCCGAATTCATTCGGTCGCAGTGGGCAAGTTGGCGATCGCGTGCGAATGATTCGCACCTGCGAAAACCGTGCGGATTTGCGCGTGGCGCGGCCATGAGTACGCGGGGGCTGATCGAATGACGGACCCAATCTGGTGCTGGAGCGCGACGCGCATCGCAGGGGCGATCCGTGCGCGCGAGATTTCGGCGCGCGAAGCGCTGGACGCCTGCCTGGCGCGCATTCTCGCGGTCAATCCCCGGCTCAACGCGGTGACGGTGGACCTGTCGGCGTCCGCGCGCGCCGCCGCCGCCGCAGCCGATCAAGCGCTCGCCCGCGGTGAACCGCTGGGGGCGCTGCATGGCGTGCCGGTAACGATCAAGGAGAATGTAGACCAGGAAGGTTGCGCGACGACCAACGGCGTGGTCGGCTTCCGGCACATCATCGCGAGATCGGACAGCCCCATTGTCGCCAACTGGAAACGCGCGGGCGCCGTCATCGTCGGCCGCACCAACACACCGGCGTTCAGCGCTCGCCTCGACACAGTCAACGACCTGCGCGGGCGGACGTACAATCCCTGGTCGAAGACGCACACGCCCGGCGGCTCGTCGGGCGGGGCGTCGTCGTCGGTCGCCGCCGGCATCACGCCGCTCGCGCACGGCAACGATATCGCCGGGTCAGTCCGCTTTCCCGCGTATGCGTGCGGAGTTGCCGGCATCCGGCCCTCGTTCGGGCGCGTTCCCGCGTTCAATCCCACGCAGACCGCAGAGCGATCGCCGTCGTCGCAATTGATGTCGGTGCAGGGACCGATCGCGCGCTGCGTGGCCGATCTTCGGCTCGGCCTTGCGGCAATGGCGCTGCGCGATGCGCGCGACCCGTGGTGGACAGCGGCGCCGCTCGAAGGGTTGCCCCTGCCGCGTCGCGTGGTCGTGGTCAGCGACCCTGCGGATCTCGGGGGCGCGAGTTTGCATCCGCACGTCGCCGGCGCTCTCGCGCAGGCAGCGCGTTGGCTCGCCGATGCCGGCTACGAGATCGTCGACGAAAAATCCCCCGGGTTCACCCGCGCCAAGGAACTGTGGTTCGAAATGCAAGTGCCGGAATTTCGCGAATACATGCTTCCGCTGATCGAGAAGGAGGGCGACCAGGGCGTCCGCACCGCGGTGCGCTTCAAGCTGGAGAACTGTCCGCCGACCGATCAGCTTGCGTACATGAAGGCGCTCGCCGAGCGCGCGCGACTGATCCGCGAATGGACGCTGTTCATGGACCGGGTGCCGCTCGTGCTTGCGCCGGTGTCATCGCAGCCCGTCTACGAGCTGGGCTTCGACATCGAAAGCGCGCAGCGCACCGCAGCACTTTGGCGCGAATGTTCGACGATGATGGCGGTACCAGTGCTGGGGTTGCCTGCAGTGGCGGTGCCAACGGGCCTCGCCGAGGGATTGCCGACGGGTGTGCAGATCGTCGGGCCGCGATTTCGCGAGGACTTTTGCCTCGCAGCGGCCGAAGCGATCGAGACACGCGCGGGTGCGATCACGCCAATCGATCCGACGTGGTAGCGGAACCGCCGTCCAGCACAATTCGCTGACAGTGACCTCGCGCGGCCATTGCGTTGTGGCCCCCGCTTCGCTATCGTGCTCGCTCGCACGTCTTCCCGCCGAGGAATCGCCCCTATGTCCCGACCTGGATTTCTGAAGCTCGCGCTGCTCGGGGCGCTCGCCGCCACGGCCGCGCTCGTCCTGCCTTGCGCCAGCGCGCAGACCACGTTGCGTGTGGTCATGCACTCCGACCTGAAGATCGTCGATCCGATCTGGACCACCGCATACATCACGCGCAACCACGGCTACATGATCTACGACACGCTGTTTGCCACCGACGCCAACGGCAAGGTCCAGCCGCAGATGCTCGACCGCTACGCGGTGAGCGCCGACGGGCTCAGCTACACGCTCATCCTTCGCGACGGCCTGCTGTGGCACGACGGCACGCCGGTGACCTCCGAGGATTGCATCGCATCGATCAAGCGCTGGGGCGCCAAGGACGCGATGGGCCAGAAGATGATGAGCTTCGTGAAGGATTTCACGATCGTCGACGCCAAGACCTTTCGCATCAACCTCACCTCGCCGACCGGGCTCGTACTTTCGGGCCTGGGCAAGCCGTCGTCCGCGGCACCGTTCATGATGCCCAAGCGCGTCGCGGAGACGAGCCCCAACGAGCAGATCAGCGACTTCACCGGCAGCGGACCGTTCGTGTTCAAGAAAGACGAGTGGAAACCCGGCGACAAGGCCGTGTACGTCAAGTTCGACAAGTACAAGCCCCGCGCCGAGCCGCCGTCGGGCATGGCTGGCGGCAAGGTGGTGAAGGTCGACCGCGTCGAATGGCGTGCGGTCGCCGACCAGCAGACGGCGATCAACGCGCTGCTCGCCGGCGAGATCGACTACATCGAGCAGCCCGCGCACGACCTGCTGCCGGTGCTCAAGAACGATGCGGGCGTCAAGCTGGTCGACATCAATCCGCTGGGCAATCAATACGCGTTCCGCTTCAACTCGACGGTCAAGCCCTTCGACAATCCGAAAATCAAGCAGGCACTGCTCTACGCGTTCAACCAGGAAGACTTTCTCAAGGCGGTCATCGGCGACCCCGCGTACTACAAGGTCTGCCTGGAAATGTTCATCTGCGGCACGCCGCTCGGATCGACCAGCGGCATGGACGGATTGCTGCAGTCGAACTTCACCAAGGCGAAGCAGCTTCTGACCGAAGCAGGCTACGACGGCACGCCGATCGTGCTGCTGCACTCGACCGACTTGCAGGTCCTGACCAATCTCGCGCCGGTCGCCAAATCGCTGATGGAAAGGGCCGGATTCAAGGTCGACATGCAGGACATGGACTGGCAGAGCGTGGTCGCCCGCCGCGCCAAGAAAGACCCGCCGTCGCAGGGCGGCTGGAGCGCGTTCCTTACCTCGTGGGTGTCGGCAGACGTGCTGAACCCGGTATCGACGGCGTTCTTGAACTCGAGCTGCGACAAGGCGCTTTTCGGCTGGCCCTGCGATCCGGAGATCGAGAAACTGCGCGACCAGTTCGCGCGCGAAACCGATCCGGCCAAGCAAAAGGCGATCGCGGACGCGGTGCAGGTGGCGTGGACGAAGGATCCGACCCACATATTTCTAGGCCAGTGGTACCAGCCGGCGGCGGTGCGCAAGAACATCGATGGCTTCGTGATCGCGCCCGTCACCGTGTTCTGGAACATCACCAAGACCGGCAAGTAGCGTCTTTCCGGCGCGGGCCGGGACCCGAGGACGCGCGGCACCGCATTTCGCTCGTCGTCCCGGCGCAGGCCGGGACCCAAGTTCGATGGACGGTCGCGAGAGCTCACTTGGGCCCCGGCCTGCGCCGGGGCGACAGGTTGGCGCGGCGCCACATTTCGCTTGTCGTCCCGGCGCAGGCCGGGACCCAAGTTGGAACGCGCGGCATCGCATTTCGCACTGTCGCGCTACCCGGCGATGACGTAGAGTCTGCCGTCATACCCGGATTTCGCGCGAACCATGCTCGTCTACCTCGCCCGCCGCCTGCTGGCGACGATACCCGTGATGGCGGTCGTCGCCGTTCTGGTGTTTTCCATGCTGCGGTTCACGCCGGGCGATCCGGCCGCGATCATCGCCGGCGCCGCGGCCACGTCGCAGGACGTCGCCGAGATCCGGGCACGCCTGGGCCTCGATCGCTCCATCGTCGCGCAATTCTTGGTCTGGATGGGCAATGTGCTCACCGGAAATTTCGGTGAGTCGTTCTTTTTCAAGAAACAGGTCGCCGACCTCATCGTCGACCGCATCGGGCCGACGCTGGCGCTGGCGACGACGACGACCTTGCTCTCGGTGGCAATCGCCGTGCCGCTCGGCGTCATCGCCGCTTGGAAGCAGGGTCGCTGGATCGACCGGCTGGTCATGGGTCTATCGGTGCTGGGCTTTTCGGTGCCCGTGTTTGTCGTCGGTTATGGGCTCATCTACGTGTTCGCGATCGAGCTGTCGTGGCTCCCGGTTCAAGGCTATCAGCCGCTGGCCGAGGGCTTCTGGGGCTTCCTGCGACGGCTGATCCTTCCCAGCCTGACGCTGTCGGTAATCTACATCGCGCTCATTGCGCGCATCGCGCGCACCAGCGTGCTCGAAGTGCTCGGTGAAGACTACATCCGCACCGCCCGCGCCAAGGGATTGCCCGATCGTGTCGTACTCATGAAGCACGCGTTGCGCAATGCCGCGGTGCCGATCGTGACCGTCATCGGACTCGGCGTGGCGCTGCTCATCGGCGGTGTAGTCGTCACCGAAAGCGTGTTCAGCATTCCCGGGCTGGGGCGCCTGACAGTCGATGCCGCGCTGGCGCGCGACTATCCGACGGTGCAGGCGGTGATCCTGCTGTTCTCGGGGGTCTACGTGCTGCTCAACCTGGTGGTCGACGTCGCGTATACGTTCCTCGATCCACGGATACGCTATTGAGTTCGACCGCCGACACGCTCTCTGCGGACGCGCCGCCGCCGCTTGCCGACAATCGCGCGCTCGCTCGCCTGTCGCGCAACCCGACCGTGGTGCTCGGCGTCGTCGTGCTCGCACTGATCGTCGCCATGGGCGTGGCGGCGCCGCTGCTAGCCAATTTCGATCCATCCGCGATCAACCCGGTCATGCGCAACAAGACGCCCGGGACGACAGAATCGCTGCGCGCCGACGACGGCACCAACACCGAGTTGCGGCACTGGATGGGTACCGACTCGCTCGGGCGCGACATCGCCAGCCGCGTCGTCTACGGTGCGCGCGTTTCGCTGCTGGTCGGCATCAGCGTCGCGGTGCTGGCGGTCGGCATCGGGCTGGCCATTGGCCTGACCGCGGGTTACGTGCGCGCGCTGGATGGCGTAATCATGCGCATCATGGACGGGTTGATGGCGATCCCGGCGATCCTGCTCGCGATCGCCGTGGTATCGCTGTCGTCCGCGGGGCTCGCCGCGGTGATCGTGGCGATCGTCATCCCCGAGGTGCCGCGCGTAGTGCGGCTCGTGCGCTCGGTCGTGCTGTCGGTGCGCGAGGAACCCTATGTCGAGGCGGCCATCTCGGTAGGCACTCCGACCTTGCCGCTGATCGTGCGGCACATCCTGCCCAACACGCTGCCGCCGCTCATCGTGCAAGCGACCTACATCTGCGCCTCCGCGATCCTGATCGAAGCGATTCTGTCGTTTCTCGGCGTCGGCATTCCGTCGCAGACGCCAACGTGGGGCAACATCATGGCAGAAGGGCGCACGCTGTTCCGCGTATACCCGCACAATATCCTCTACCCCGGCATTTTCCTGGCACTGACGGTGCTCGCGGTCAATCTGCTCGGCGATGGCCTGCGCGACACGCTGGACCCGCGGCTGCAGAAACGCCTATGACTTCGGGCTTGGCGAATTCGACCGGTACGCCGGTGCTCGACATCCGCGGGCTCACCATCGCGTTGCCAGCCGCCGGCGAGCGCGCGCATGCGGTGGCGAATGCGAGGCTGCGCGTCGCCGCGGGCGAGGTGGTCTGCCTGGTCGGAGAATCGGGGTCGGGCAAGTCGGTGATCGCGCAGGCAACGATGGGATTGCTCCCAGCAGCCCTGCGCGCGACCGCCGGACAGATTCTGCTCGACGGCGAGAACGTGCTCGCTGCCGGCGAAGCGCGCCTGCGCGAGCTTCGCTGCACGCGCATGTCGATGATCTTCCAGGAGCCGATGACCGCGCTCAATCCGGTGCTGCGCTGTGGCGATCAGATCGACGAGGTCCTGGCCACACATACGGCGATGACGCAGGCGGAGCGCCGCGGGCGCACGCTGGCGATCGTTCGCGACGTAGGGCTGTCGAATCCGGAACGCATGATCGACTCGTATCCGCATCAGCTCTCGGGCGGCCAGCGCCAGCGCATCATGATCGCCATGGCGCTGGTGCTCAACCCGCGCCTGCTGATTGCCGACGAGCCGACCACGGCTTTGGACGTGACCACGCAGGCGCAGATCCTCGCGCTGATCCGCGCGCTCCAACGCGAGCACGGCACGGGCGTGCTGTTCATCACCCACGACTTCGGCGTTGTCGCCGAGATCGCGGACAAGGTGGCGGTTCTGCGGCAAGGCGAAGTCGTCGAGTTCGGCGTAGCGCATGACTTGCTGACGAATCCGCGGCACGAATACACGCGCATGCTCATCGAGTCGGTGCCGAGCCTGCAACCGCGGCATCGCACGCTAGCGCCCGGCGCCCCCGTCGTGCTGGCGACGCGGGGCTTGAGCAAGATCTACACGCGCGGCGGCTGGTGGCGGCGCGGAGCGGGCGTCGCCGCCGCCACCGACGTCACGCTCGAACTGCGCCGCGGCGAGACGCTGGGCATCGTCGGCGAATCCGGGTCCGGAAAGTCAACGGTGGCGCGCTGCGTAGCGCGGCTGATCGAACCCTCCGCCGGCAGCATCGCGCTCGATGGTGTCGAGATCGCGACGCTAGGCGTGGGTGCGCTGCGGCCGTTGCGCCGGCGCGTGCAGATCGTTTTTCAGGACCCATACCGCTCGCTCAATCCGCGACGCACGGTGAGTGAAGCGCTGATCGAGGGTCCGATGAACTATGGCGCGACGCGCGATGCCGCAATCGCCAACGCGCGCCGCCTGCTTGAACTCGTGCGCATGGATGCCGGTGCGCTCGAACGCTACCCGCACCAGTTCTCCGGCGGCCAGCGCCAGCGCATCTGCATCGCTCGCGCACTCGCCATCGAGCCCGACCTGCTCATCGCCGACGAAGCCGTGTCCGCGCTCGACGTCTCGGTGCAGGCGCAGGTGCTGGCGCTGCTCGACGAGATTCGCGGCCGGCTGAACCTGGCGATGCTGTTCATCACGCACGATCTGCGGGTCGCCGCGCAGGTGTGTGACCGGGTCGCCGTGATGCAGCACGGGCGCATCGTCGAGTCGGGACCCATTGCCGCCGTCTATGCGAGTCCACGTCACGAATATACCCGCGCGCTGTTCGCCGCGGCGCCCGGGCGCGCCTGGAATTTCGGCGCTCTCTCCTCACCCGCCCCGCGATCCCGCGCCGACCTCTCCCATGGGGACCAAGGCTCGACTCCTTTCTCTCCCGGGGACGGGCAGGAGTGAGGATCAGCTCAGCGCGAATTCCCCGCCGCGTTCCAACCCGCGTCGATAGGCGGGGCGGGCGTGAATGCGATCGAGGAAGGTCATGAGCTTCGGCCGCTGCGTGTCGAGGCCGGCGCGTGCGACGGCTGCCTCGAGCGGAAAGCTCATCTGGATGTCGGCTGCCGAGAATTCGTTGCCGGCGAACCAGCGATTCTTTTCCAGTTCCGCTTCCATGTAGTCGAGGTGGCGCTGGATCTGCGGCATGACGAAGTCCGAGATCACGCGCTTTGAAATCGCGCGCGCCACAGGCTTGGCAAAAAACGGCATCGGCCCGTTGCCGATGCGGTCGAACACCAGCTTGAGCAGCAGCGGCGGCATCGCCGAGCCTTCCGCATAGTGCAGCCAATAGGTGTAGCGCTGCCGCTCCGGCGTTCCCGGAGCCGGCGCGAGCTTGCCCTTGCCGTAGCGTTCGACGAGGTATTCGATGATCGGGCCGGATTCGGCGACCGTGAAGCCGCCGTCGGTGATCACCGGCGACTTGCCCAGCGGATGCGCCTCGCGCAGCGAGTCCGGCGCGAGCAGGGTCTTCGGGTCGCGCTGGTAGCGAACGATGTCGTAGGCGAGGCCGAGTTCCTCGAGCAGCCACAATACGCGCTGCGAGCGCGAGTTATTGAGGTGGTGAACGAGGATCATCGGCGGCCGTGGCGATGGCCCCCACCTACGGCGGGATTGAGGCGATCGATGTCTGCCTGCACGTCCGCGCGCGCTCGCTCGTAGATAATCTCGCGGCCCATGATGCTGCCGGCGTAGGCGAGTGCATTGCGCGTCGGCGTCAGCGTACAACGCGAGCTATGCACGCCTTCCCCCAGCACCACCTCGATGCGGTCGACGCGCTTGGAGAGCACGACCACCTCCAGCGTCTTGCCGGTGTCGGTGACGCGAACGGTGATTTTGTCCATCAGCTTTTGTCCATCAGCTCGCGGTCCCGCGCCGGCACACGACTTCGGGGCTGTCTGTCGTCGCGCGCCAGCGTGCCTCGCCGCCGGCTTCCCAGAACAGCGTGCCGTTGCCCTCGTAGCGGGCACCGCTCCCCGAACGCTGCTGCACCATCAGAGAACCCCGGTCGTTGAGCCTCACCCACGCGAGGCCCGGGGGCACATTGACGTAGCTGATCTCGAGCGGCGCATCGATGCCCTCGCACCGAAACACGAACGGCCCGAGGCTCGTTCCTTTGCCGTCTGCACTCCTGGCCGCTTTGCTCTGGCTGCGGATGGCGGCGATACGCGCGACGTACAGATCGCGAACGCACGCTTCCTGCGTCTTGCTCTTCGTGCACGCGGCGCGGCTCGCGAGCCAAGTGGACTCCTGCTGCCGGATCGCGCGGGCGCCAGTACCTCCAGCCGCCGTCGCCAATGCGAACACGCGGCTGTTCTCTTGATCGAGGCCCGAAAGCAGCGGCGAACGACACACGAGCCGTTCGATGGAACGCGCCGGAAGCGTGCCGCAGTCCACGCCGGCAGCGGCGGCAAGCGCCGAGTCGGCACACGCCGCGAGGCCCGGCAGGCAGACGAGGGCGATCCGGCGAGCGATCGATTGGACGGTGAGCGCTGCGAGCGGACGCATGGCACGCAGCATAGCATCGAATCCTCGCGACACGACCCAACGCCGCGGGTGCGAATTCGTTCGCACGCGAACGATTCCACATCCACCGTGGCGGTCGAATGCATTCGGTTCCACGGCAAGGAGCGGACGACGCTGCCGGTGGGCGTAGAATAGGCGTTTGCAATGAACGCCTGCGTTGACAACCGATGTCGCCGGACGCCACGCTGACCACAGTCGCTTCGCCACCCCGAAGGCGCATCCTGCGCAGCCTGAACTTCGACAACGCGTTCGTGCGCGAGCTGCCAGGCGACACCGTGAGCGGTTCGCAGCGACGGCAGGTGCACGGCGCGCTCTATACCCGGGTGGATCCGGAGCCCGTCGTCGCGCCGCGCCTGCTCGCATGGTCACGCGAGGTCGCGGCGCTGCTGGGCATGGACGCCGCGGACGTCGAGTCGCCCGAGTTTGCGCAGGTGTTCGGCGGCAACTCGCTGATCGACGGCATGGAGCCCTACGCCGCCAACTACGGCGGCCACCAGTTCGGCAACTGGGCGGGCCAGCTCGGCGACGGTCGTGCGGTCACGCTCGGCGAGGTTATCAACGGTACCGGCGAGCGCTGGGAATTGCAACTCAAGGGTGCGGGGCCGACACCGTATGCCCGCAGCGCCGACGGGCGCGCCGTGCTGCGTTCATCGGTGCGCGAATTCCTCTGCAGCGAGGCGATGCACCACCTGGGCGTCCCGACGACGCGCGCGCTATGCCTGATCGCGACCGGCGAGTCCGTCGTGCGCGACATGTTCTACGACGGGCATCCGGAGGCCGAGCCGGGTGCCATCGTCTGCCGCGTCGCGCCGTCGTTCATACGTTTCGGTAACTTCGAATTGCCGGCCTCGCGCGGCGACCTGCCGCTGCTCAACCAGCTTGTCGATTTCACGATCCGCCGCGATTTCCCAGGCCTCGGCGACAGCGCCCGCGCACCGTTGCCGGAGGACGTACGTGCCCACTGGTTTGCGCAAGTGTGCGAACGCACCGCGACGATGATCGCGCACTGGATGCGCGTGGGATTCGTTCACGGCGTCATGAACACGGACAACATGTCGATCCTCGGCCTGACCATCGACTACGGTCCTTACGGCTGGATCGACGACTTCGACCTCGACTGGACGCCCAACACCACCGATGCACACGGTCGTCGTTACCGCTTCGGCGCGCAGCCGCAGATCGCGCACTGGAACCTGACCCGGCTCGCGGGTGCGCTACTGCCTGCGTTTGCATCGGATGATCCGCTGCGCGCAGGACTCGAGCGCTACGTCGACACCTACGTCGCCGCCGAGCGCGCGGGCATCGCGGCGAAGCTTGGATTTGCGGCATGCAGCGACGAGGATGTCGAACTGATGGCCTCGCTGCAGGGATTGCTGCGCTCGGCGGAGGTCGACATGACGATCTTTTTCCGCGGGTTGGCCGATGTGGACATCGGCGCGCCGACGCTCGCACCGCTGCTGGACGCTTTCTACAACGAGGACAAGGCGCGCGCAGCCGAGGGTGACTTCACGGCGTGGTTGAATCGTTATGCGATGCGCGTGCGCGCCGACGGCATGCCCGACATGCTGCGGCGAGAACGCATGCAGACCGCGAACCCGCGCTACGTGTTGCGCAACTATCTCGCGCAGGAAGCGATCGACCGTGCGGCGCGCGGCGACGTCAGCGGAATCGACGAGTTGCTCGCGGTGATGCGGCATCCCTACGACGACCAGCCCGGGCGCGAGGCCTACGCGAGCCGGCGGCCGGACTGGGCACGCAACCGCCCGGGCTGCTCGATGCTTTCGTGCAGCTCCTGAGGAGCCTTGCGGTGAGGTGGGTGCGTCGTTGCAGCGGCGCGGCTGTTGTCGTCGCGGTGACGCTCCTTGCGACAATGCCGGCGACGCTCGCCGTCTTCGAGCCCGCACGCGAGTACGTCGAAACGCCCGCCGTCGCCGTGCGCTATCCCGATCCCGCCGTGGACTTTCCCACGCCGGCGTTCGCTGCAGGCAAGTCGGACTTCACCAGCCAGCACGAGCTGGAAGCCTACGTAGACGAGCTCTCGCGGCGTGCGCGCGACCTGCGCGTGCGCATCCTCGGTTACTCGCAGGAGCGGCGCGCGATACCGCTGCTCGTCTACGCGCGACCTGCCGCCGCTACGGGCGGCGATGTGCAGAAGAACGGCAAACCGACGGTGCTCATCATCGGGCAGCAGCATGGCAACGAACCCGCCGGCAGCGAAGCGGCGCTGGCGCTCGCAGCGGAGCTGGCGGGCCCGCGGGGACAGATTCTGGATAGCGTCAACGTGCTCATCGTGCCGCGCGCCAATCCCGATGGTGCGTATCACTTCGTGCGAGGGCTGAAAAACGGCGCCGACGTCAACCGCGATCACCTGCTCGAAGCCACCCCGGAGGGCCGCGCGCTTGGGCATGTATTCGTCGAGTTCGAACCGGACGTCGTGCTCGACTGCCACGAATTCGGCGTCAAGACGCGCTGGTTCGAGAAGTTCGGCGGGCTACAGCGCCACGACGCGCTGATCCAGTACGCCACGGTGTCCAATCTGCCGGCGGCACTCACCACGCTCGCCGAGCAGATGTTCCGGCGGCCATTGATCAAGGCGCTGGAGGACGCCGGCTACACGCAGTCGTGGTACTACGCGTCGAGCTACGACATGAGCGACAAGGTCGTGTCGATGGGCGGCGTCGTGCCCGATACCGGCCGCAACATCGCCGGCCTGCGCAACGCAGTGAGCTTCCTCATCGAAACGCGCGGTGTCGGCATCGGACGCGCGCACTACAAGCGGCGTGTGCACACGCAGCTCATTGCAATGAACTCGATGATCGATTCCGCCGCGGCCAATGCCCCGGCGCTCGTGCAGGCGATGCGCGAAGTACGCAAGGACGTCGCGGCCGGAGCGGGTCAAGGCGAACTGGTCGTCGCCGGCGCCACGACGCCCATGCGGCACACGCTCGAGCTCGTCGATCCGGAAACCGGGGCTGACAAGGACGTCGAAGTCGAGTGGCGCTCCGCGCTCGACGTCCAGGTGCGCCTGAAGCGGTCGCGCCCGTACGGCTACGTGTTCCCCGCCAGCGAAACCGGGGCCGCGGCGCATCTTGCGCGCCTCGGCGCGACGGTGCTGCGCCTGCAGCAGGATGCGAGCGTCGATGGCGAGCGCTACCGCATCACGAAACTCCAGGAGTCACGGAAGGACGACGTGCGCCGCAACGACGAGGATACGACATCGAACATCGTGCAGATTTCGACGGTCGTCGAGCCCGCGCGCATCGCGCTCAAGGCCGGCGACTTCTACGTGCCGCTCGACCAGCCGCTGGCCAATGTGATCGTCGCCGCGCTCGAGCCCGATACGCAAAGCAGCTACGCCGCCAACCGCGTGCTTACGCTACCACCGCTCGATGCGGCAACGGGCGCCTCGTTGCCACTCTATCGCGTCCCCTTGGCGCCGGCGGTGGCGGCGCAGGTTTACGAGGCAGACTAGCGATCCGCGACGCGCTCGCCGGGTCAGGCAGCGCTGCCACTGCTATCCGCGCACGAGTCGGCGCTCATTGCCCCACGGCGTAGAGCACCGCGTTGTTGATCGCGTACACGAGACCGTCGGGGCCGATCACCGTCGGCGTATAAGCTTCGCCGATCGGGCTGCCGAGCTGGATCTTCTGCGAGAGCGCGTTGGTTGTGAGGTCCCAGCGGTAGAGGTAGCCGTCCTCGCTGTTCACCAGCACCGACAGCGTCGCGGGATCGACCGCGACCGTATTGACGCACCATTCCTTCACGCCAGTCGGGAAGTTGGGATCGGGCGTCGGGCCCAGCACGGTGAGAATCTCCTTCATAACCGGGAAGCCTGAGATCGGATCGGTCTGCACGGCGGTGGGGTCGACGACGGCCATGCGGTTCTTGCCGTCGCCGGTGCCGGCGTTGGCGTAGTTGTTGTACTTGATCGCCAGCAGGTACGACGACGAGCCGGCATAGCCCGGCACCATCGACGCTGGCACGATCGACGGGGTGTCGTCCCAGCCGAAGGAGGCCGGCGCCTTGGTCGCGGCGAGTGCGGCGTCGAAATGCAGCAGCCAGCCGCGGGAGTTGTGTGCTCCCAGGGTCGATTCGAGCACGCCGAAGTACACGTCGCCGTCGGGGCCCACCGTCGGCGAAGCCGTGCTGTTGCGACTGATCGTCGGAAGGCTTCCGGTCACCGGATCGCGCAGCTCAACCCTGGCTTTGAGGGCCAGCGTTTTGGCGTCAACGGCGACTAGATAGAGTCCAGATGTCAAGGCTAATTCTATGGTAGACATGCCAATGTAAAGCGTCTGTTCGTCGGGGGAAAGCGCCGGTGCCGAGCTCGTAAAGGGGTTTGGAGAACCAAGCCCTATCGAAGGAACCAATGACCCCATCGATACGGTCGAGATCGTGCCGTCGTTCGCAACGCGCACTACCCGCCCAGAGACTTCGTTTGGTGCTCCAAAGCAACTCAAGAAAAGCGTGCCCGCCGCGTCGACGGTTAGGGCGGCGTTAATCCCCGCGTCAAGCTTGATCGCGCAATCTGAAATCGCGAGCGTATTGACGGTCCCGGTCGCACTGTCTACGTCGTCTCGATAGAAGAGCTTTCCAGCAGCGCCGGCAAAATAAACCCGATTACCAGGCGTCAGCGTGATGCCATAGCTTGGCGTCCAACTGGAAGGCGTGCCTGCCGGAAGCAGAAAGTCACTGTCCGCTGACCACAGCAGTGTGCCGTCCAACCCTCTTCGCGCTTCGATACGCGCGGTGCCGCTCGCTGTGCGCACTGGCAAGATCACCGTGTTACGCGCCGAGATGACGGGTGAGCCATAATGCGAAAGCAGCGCGCCGCCCATCGTATGCTGCGGCGCGAGATCGACCGGTGCGTTCCAGCGTAGGCGCGCGAGCGCTTGCGAGGCGATTGCGCTGTTGGCCGCGTGCTGCGCGTTGCGCCCGAATTGCCACCAGGCGGGCCCGTTGACCGCCGGCGGCCCATTGTCGGACGAGCCCCCGCCGTTGCAGGCGAGCAGCGTAGTGCAGGTTAGGGCGACGACGGTTCGCACAATCGCGGCAGGGACTGGACGGGTTCTATGGATCATGCGGCGCATCCTGCACTGACCTCGCACATTGATCAAGACCGCGGCGCTTAAGGCTTCGCCACCGCTACGGTATTATCGTCGCTGTCGCGATCAATCAGCTTGTTGAGCGGGTCGATGCCGGCGCGCGCAGGCTCGCCGCGCACCTCCAGCGTGAAACGGTTCTCGCCGCTCTTCACCGCGCGCTTGGCGATGGCGAGCACGTTGCCGCGTGCGTCCAGTACGCCGATGTCGATGGGCGTGTCGAGCGGCGCATCGCGCTCGTTGCCTGCGCCGTCGGCGCGCAGCTTGCGCGCCGAGACGACGATATCGACGTCGTAAGTTCCGTCGGGACGCGGTTTCGCGTCGGCCTTCAATGCGCGCAAATCGTAGAGCGTGATCGTTTCGAAGAGGTCATCGATCAACTCCTGGTGCTCCGGCAGCGTAACGCGCCGCAGCTCGGCGACCAGGTCGCGCGCGGTCGCGTACGGCGGTCCCTGAAAACGCCAGCGGCGCACGAACGCGGACAGCGCGTCGCTCATCGCGGCCTCGCCGATGACGTCCTGCAGCGCGTACAGCGCGAGCGAGCCTTTCTGGTAGTGCACGTAGGACGCGCCGTCGGCGCGCAGGAGTGGCTGCTCCTGCTTCTGCTCGGTACCGCGCCCCTGCAGATACCGGTCGAGCTCGTACTTGAGGAAACGGTGCATGCGCGCGTCGCCGTACTTCTGCTTCAGCACCATCAGCGCCGAGTATTCCGCGAGGCTCTCGGTAACGAACTCCGCGCCCTGCACGTTTGCCGGCACTTCCTGGTGCGCCCACCACTGGTGCGCGACTTCGTGCGCAGTGACGAAGTACGGGTAGTCGATGTCGCTGGGATCGCTGTCGTCGACCTTGGCGGTGAAGCCTATCGCCTCGTTGAACGGGACCGTGTTGGGAAAGGACTCGGCGAATCCGCCCTGGCGCGAGAAGCGCGGAAACTCCAGGATGCGCACGATCTTGTGCTGGTAGGGACCGTAGTGGTGCGTGAAGTACTCGAGCGAGTCTTTGACTCCGGCGATCATGCGGTCGACGTTGAATTCGTGGCCCGCCTGGTAGTCGATTTCGATCGCGACATCGCCATCCGGGCCGTGCCAGACGTCGCGCTTCACCGTGTAACGCGCGGAGACGAAGGCGTAGATGTCGGCCATGGTCGAATCCATGCGGTAGGCGATGCATCGGCGGCCGTTTTCCGTCCATTCGCGCTCGACGTAGCCCGAGGTCAGCGGCAGCTGGTCGGGTGCGGTGCAGAATTGTGCGCGGTAGGTGATCCAGTCGGAGTCGCGCGACAGCGCGCTTGCCTGCCGGTACACGGGGTCGTCGAGATCGTGCATGCGCGGTTTCGGCGGCAGGTCGAACTTCTTGCGATCGACATCGGTCGCGAGCTCGCCGGCTTCGTTGTAGCCGAAGCTCGGAATCAACGTCGTGTCCGCGGTCAGGCCGGCATTCAGAAACGTGCCGTTGGCGAGCACGATCGGGTCGGCCCCGGCATTCCTGAATCCGCGCGCGCCGTATTCCAGGTCGAAGCGAAACTCGGTCGTCGCACCCGGCGCCAAGGGCGTCGACAGTACATAGTGATGCCAGTGAAAATCCGGGGCCGATTCCACTTCGGTCGCCGGGCGCGCAAACTCGACGCGATGCGCGATGGCACTCCTTGGATAGACGACATAGACATCGCTGATCGGTTGTGCCGACTTGTTCGCCAGCGTCAGGGTCCCGGCGATGCGCGTCATCTGGTGCTCGGGGTAGAGATCGACCCGCACGTCGACGTCGGTGATGCGCGGCTGTGCGATGCCTGCGAGCGCCTTGAAGCGCTTCTCGTATTCCGCCTGCAGGCGCTGCCCGTCGTAACGGGAATAGTACGGATTGAGCACGTGCGTGTTGTAGTAGATCCATCCGCCTATCGACACAAATACCAAGCCGGCGACCCCGGCGATCGCGCCGGAGAGCCTGCCCGTGCGCAAGCGCGCCGCGGCCACGCGCTTGCGCCAGCCGACGTCGCGCCCGCGCACCCAGAACGCGTAAGCCAGCACGAGCAGCACGACGGCAAATGCGATCCAGTACAGGCGAAACCAGAGCACGGCAGGCAGAAAATGTCCGTAGCCGTTCAGGTCCGAATAGATCACCGGTGGCGACGTTCCGTATAGATACAGGCGGTCTTCGAAGCCGAAGTTCGGCAGCTGGAACACTACAAGGAACAGGATGAGCACAACGAAGTGCCCGAGGTACTTGTTGTCGAGCAGCGTATGCACGACCAGTGCCGACACCGCGATCAGGAAGTAGCCAGGCAATTGCAGAACGAACAGTTCGAACAAGTAGTGCCCGACCTCGATGCCGGTGAAGCCTTTGACGAGCTGAACGCCGATGCTGCAGGCCATCACCACGACCATCAGGATCGCCTGCAGCGCCAGCACGGTCGCCAGCTTGGCGACGAAGCCCAGCCAGCTCGGAGCGGGTGCACTGTCGGTCAATTCATCCATGCGCGAGTCGCGCTCCCGCCACACCAGCTCGCCGGTGTAGATCGCGGTCACGATCAGGATGAACAGGCCGAACAGCCCCGACACGAGGTCGAGCACCTTGTAGGTGAGCGGGTAGGTGTTGGTCCCGTAAAACGAACCGAGCGTGACTGCGTTGCCGATGACCAGCAGCACGCCGCCGAGCACGATCGTGAGAAAGCGCGGGCTGCGCAGAATTTCACCAAGGTAGAGGCCGACGAGTCCCGGCAGCATACGGACGAACGCGCGGTCGCTCCGATCGAGCACTGCGGCGGGCAACGCGGTGCGCGGCGCCGGCGTCTCGGGCAGCTCGCCCGCGGTGATGGCGGCGCGCTTGCGGCGACCGGCGGAGGTGACGGCCTGCATGCGAAACGCGCGGTAGCCGAGCGCGGTGACGACCAATCCGAAGCCCAGCCACAGCGCGCGGTTCCAGAGCAGCACGCCGGACAGGGGGATCTGGTCGCCGTTCTTTTGGGCGACGCTCCAGTATCGCGACAGCACACCGACCGCGGTGGCGCCCGATGGGTCGATCATTGCCGCCAGAGTCTTGTTTTCCATGTCGCTCAGCAAATTGACGGCGAACAGGTATCCGACCAGCGCGATCACGCCCGCGACGTACACCGGCGCCATTTGCCGCGTCAGCGCAGCGAGCACGAAAAAGCAGCCACCCAGCCACAGTACGTTGGGAAGCAGCAGGAACAGGTACGGCCGCACAAAGCTCTGCGCCGAGAGCGAGTCGACGACGCGCGCCGGGTCGACTCCCGGCCAGTTCATGCCGATCAGCACGCCGAGCACGATGCCGATGAACACAATGACCAGCGTCAGATACGCCCCGAGCAGGCGTCCGAAGAAGTAGTCGCGCTTTTCGATCGGAGCGGTGAAGAAGAAGTGGTACGTACCGTACTCGAAGTCCTGCTGCACGGAACGGCCGGTGACCGAGCCGATGACTGTGATGCCGGTGAAGCCGAGGACCGCGGTGCCGATGGCGAGCGCGTAGGGGCCGTTGATGAGGATCTTGTCGCCGCCGAAGTTGACCGAGGCCCGCGCCAGCGCGCCGCCCGCGGCCGCCATCCACAGCCCTGCGATGAACGCGTATAGAGCGAAGTAGACCCATGTCGAGATCATCCGCAGGCGGCGGACGAAATCGAACCAGGCGATGGTCAGCATGGCCACGATGGGTATCGCCTAGGCCGCGACGGCCTCAGGCGCCGCCAGGTAGCCGGCAATGGTGCAGAAGTACACGTCCTCCAGATCCGCCTCGACGCGTTCGAATCCGGGTCCGGGCGAATCCACGCCGTAGCTGCGAACGACGGTGCGGCCCGACTGTAGCCGAGTCGACACCATTTGCGTGCGCACCTTCAGGACCTCGGCTTCGGATTTGCTGGTCGACTTGCGCCAGACGCGTCCCTGCACGTGCGCAACCAGCGCTGAGGGCTCGCCGGTCAGCAGCACGCGGCCCTGGTCTATCACCGCGAAGCTGCTGCACAAGTCGGAAACATCGCTGACGATGTGCGTCGACAGGATGACGACGACGTCGGCGGCAATGTCGGCGAGCAGGTTGTGAAAGCGTACGCGCTCCTCAGGGTCGAGTCCGGCTGTGGGCTCGTCGACGATGACGAGCTTCGGGTTGCCAAGCAACGCCTGCGCAATGCCGAAACGCTGCCGCATGCCACCCGAGTAGCCGCCCAACTTTTGCTTGCGCACCTCGTGCAGGTTGACCCGATGCAGCAGGGCATCCACGGTTTCGCGGCGCTGTTTCGCATCGACCAGACCTTTGAGCCGTGCCAGATGGTCCAGCAATTCCTGGGCCGAGACCTTGGGATACACGCCGAAGTCCTGCGGCAGGTAACCCAGCAGCGTGCGCACGCGGTCGGGTTGGCGCAGTACGTCGATCTCGCCCAGGGTCGCGCTACCGGAATCGGCGCTTTGCAGCGTGGCCAGCGTGCGCATCAATGTCGATTTGCCGGCGCCGTTGGGGCCGAGCAGGCCGAACATTCCCGGCTGTACCACCAGCGACACGCGATCGAGGGCCTGGACGCCATTGGCGTAGCGCTTTGACAATTCGGAAATCACCAGTTGCATGGCAGCCTCGACGAATGGCGATTGACAATTCGGAGAGCGCGCAAGTTCATGGGCTGCGACGCCATCCGACGACGATGACGAACAAGGCATTGGATGCGGCGAGGTGCCGAAGCGGATTCACCGAATCCTTTGGATCGTCCGAGCCCCTGCTGCGCGCGCGGGCCAACAGGCTGGGCCAGCGAAGCCTACCTGACCCGCCCTGCGCACGAAAGCTTGTGCCAAGCGGTGGCCGGTGGTATGCATCGCAGCGGCGCGAACGCAATCCCGCCGTTGAATTAATCCACGTCGACACCAGCTAGCACGCCCAAGCCGAAGAACCGATCCTTCGCCGTGTTGTCAGCACAAACGCGCCCACCGCATGCCGTCGATTGAAATCAGCGAAGAGCGCGGCGTTCGCTACCTGCACTTCGGGTCGCAGTGGATCCAGGGTGCGATGCGCATCGCGCGGCCCTGGGCGCTCGAACTCGACTACACGCAGGACCTCATGTTCGCGCTCCTGCTTCGCTACGGGCGCGCCTGGCCGCGCACGGCACTTCAGATCGGACTGGGCGCCGGGTCGATCACCAAGTTTCTGCACAGGCACCGTCCGGGCGCGCGCCTGAAGATCGTCGAGATTTCACCCGAGGTTGTCACCGCGGCGTGGCAATTCTTCAAGCTCCCCGATGCGTCTGCGCGACTGGACGTCGAAGTCGCGGACGGCCACGACTTCATGGCGCGCACCACGTTGCGCTTCGATCTCATCGTGGTCGACGGGTACGACCACAAGGCGCGCGCCGGCATGCTCGATTCGCTGCCGTTCTACGTGAATTGCCGCGCGAGACTCGCCGAAGGTGGCGTGCTTGCTGCGAACCTTCTGACGCGGCGCCGCGATGCCAGCGCGTCCATCGCCCGCATGCGCAAGGCCTTCTCGGGCCGCGTGCTCGCACTGCCGCCGTGCGAGGGCGGCAACACGGTCGCGTTCGCCGCCGCGCAGCCGTCGCCGGTCATGGCCTACGACGAGCTTCGCGCTCATGCGCTCAACCTCAAGGTCGACACGGGGCTCGACCTGTTACCGACCGTAACGCGACTGGTCGAGGCACGTGGAGGCTCGCAACTGAGGCTGTGACGCGCGCGATCACGGGCAGCGTCGTTCAAATCGGGCGCGCCTTGCGTGCTGCATCGCGCTACGCTTAGTGCAGCGTGGGCCGATCGGGTGGCATCGGACCGGGATCGAAGGTGCTCAGCTGCGGCACGCCGTCGTCTTGGGCCTGATCGACCATCTCAGGCTCGATCTCCCACGAATAGCGAACGCGCGGTGGAATGTCGACGCGTCGGAAGACCAGCGCGCATACGATTCCGGTCAGCGAGCCGGCGAGATGCGTTTCCCACGATGCGCCCGGTTCGATCGGCAGAACACCCCACACCAGTGCGCCGTACATGAAGCACACCAGTAGCGACGCCGCAATCGCACGCCGATCGCGTCGCAACAATCCGGCGACGAGGATGTAGGCAACCAGCCCGTACGCGATGCCGCTGGCGCCAATATGCACCGAGTCGCGCCCGAACAGCCACACCGCAATGCCGGGCACGAGGTAGACGGCGGCGAACACGCGCACCGCGGCAGTCGGATAGAGATGCAGCATGACGGTGCCCAGGACCAACAGCGGCAGCGAATTCGACAGCAGATGCGCGAAATCGCCATGCAGCAGCGGCGCGACCAGGATGCCGATCAACCCGCGCGCATCCCGCGGGCGCACGCCATAGCGCTGCATGTCCAGATCCAGCGCCCAGTTGAACGCGAGGACGACCCACAGCAGCGCGACGAAGGCCCCGCTAATCTCGAGCGCGACGCGAAAGCCTGCGCGGACGCGGCGCGATCCGGTGTACGCCGGGTCGGGACTATGTACTTGCATCGTGATCAGCTCGCCCGACGCGCGATGCGGCGGGCACGGATTCAGTAGCCGCTGCTGGCGAAGTCGCGTTCAAACTCGCGCATCATGAATTCCTCGAGCGCCGCGGTGTCGGCCTGCCGCGCCGAGAGCGTGACAACACGACCGAGGCGGTGCGAGTCCCAGGTGAAGTCCTCCTTTTCAAATTCGCGGATGATCACGATCATGCGCCGCACCACCGCGATGCGCATGTCGGGATTGTTGCCCTTGCGCACTTCGAAGATCTGCGGTGTGCGCTGGCGGACCTCCTTGTTCCAGCCGTAGAACTCGAACACGGCGTCGTCGTAGGCCATGCGCTTGATCGCGAAGATGCCGCCGCTGTGATTTGCATCGCTGCTCGCTGCACCCGTGGCCGCCCGCGGAAGGTTGGCCGCGATGCTGCGGTTGTACGCTTCGGTGTCGTCCGACGCCGTCTCGCCGCGTGCGCGCCGGCGCGCCTCGATGAACGAAGCGAGGTCCCCCGTTACCGGCGGCGGAGGCGTTTTCGCAGCGACGGGCGGGGACGGCGGCGTCGGCTCGGGCGCGGGTGTGGGGGGCGGGGGCGGGACGACCGGCGCCTGCGGGCTCGGCGCGACGATGGTCTGCCGCGGCGGCGTGCGGATCGCGACCTTCGGCGGCTTGATCGTCGCCTGCGTTTCTGGCGGCGGCGGGGGGGGCGCGGCGGCCGGCGGTGTCGGCGTGACGCTCGCCTGTGGCGTGAGTTGCACCTGTACCGGCGCGCTCGCCTCGCCCAGGTCGGGCTCCATCGAAGCGAGGATCGGAGTGCGCGGCAACCAGACGAACAGCGCGCCGATATGAATGAGGATCGACAGCGCGAGCGTAAGCCAGATCGTGCGGATGGTGACCCGCTCGTGGGCGTCGCGTGGTTGGTCCTGCCAGCGGTTCATTGCTTGCTCTGGTTATGCGCGACGGCGTGTGCACGGCGTCAACGTCGGTGCCCGCGCCGGTCGTCCGGCGTAGACGATGGACAGCGCGCGCGCCATCCCTGTTCCGCTGCGCGCCGGTCGGCGACGCGCGCTGTCCTGACGGCTAGTCGCCGGCGCGCCCCCCGTTCGGTGCGTCTCCAGCCGCCGTCGCGCACATCGTGAGAGGAACCAACGGGGGCCGGCGCTCGATCCGGCTCAACGCAGCGACACGTAGTTTGCCGGAATCCAAACGTAGCCGCTGCCCTCGGCGCGCAGGTGCCCCACCCCGGGAAACGGGATGTGCGCCGCGCTAACCCAGTAGCCCTGCTTCGCCGCGTCGTCGTACGCATTCCTGCGCTGTTCCGCCGCGGCCTTGGGATCGACGTCAAATGCCATTGTCACCGACGGGTCCGGAAACTGCACCGCGGAGACGTGCATGAGGTCGCCCCAGAGCACCAGCTTCTGGCCCTTGCTCTCGACTAGATACGTCGTGTGCCGCGGCGCATGTCCATGGCTTGCCATAGCCTTGACGCCGGGTATGAGTTCCGTTGCGCCTTCGAAGGCGTTGAACTTTCCAGCCGCGACGTAGGGATTGAGCGAGGCTTGCGCGCCTTGGAAAAAACTCTTCATGTCCTTCGGCGCAGCGTCGAGATTGGCCTTGGAGAGCCAGTAGTCCGAGTCATTCTTGTCGGTGACCTCGAAGTCACCGAGCATCATCCGGTAGAATCCCGGCGCCTGCGTTTTTACGAGCGGCGCGGCAGCGTTGGCGATGCCGGCTATCCACAGGCCGGCAGCAATCGCGACGAGCATCAGGCGGGGCAAGCGAGTACCGATCATCGCCGACTTCCTCGAACAGAGACCAACCCCGCATGATAAATCAATCGCTCGCCGATCGCTCTGCGCAGTCGCGCACTGCCACGTCCCGCGCCCGGAGGGCAACGCGGAATCGCGCCTCTGTCGGCGAGGCTTCGACGCGGTATAGTGACGTGTCGTTCGCCCGGAGGCTGAATTGCTCGATCGCACGCTGACGCCCAGCTTCATCGTCAAATCGCTGGACCGGTACGTGATCGGCCAGGAAGAGGCCAAGAAAACGGTCGCGGTGGCGGTGTATTCGCACTTCAGGAAAATCGCCAAGTCCAAGCGCGACGGCACGCCGATCGTGAAGAGCAACATACTTCTCATCGGCTCGACCGGCACGGGCAAGACGCTGATGTGCTCGACCCTGGCGACGATCCTCGGCGTACCCTTCGTCACCGCAGAGGCGACCTCGCTCGCGCACAACCGCTACGTCAACGAAGAGATCGAGGCGATCCTGCAACGTCTGGTCGACAAGGCGGGAGGCGACACGGCCAAGGCCGAACACGGTATCGTATTCATCGACGAGATCGACAAGCTTCGCGCCAGCGAGGACCAGAAACAGAACAACTCCGGCGAGAGCGTGCAGCACGCGCTGCTCAAGATCATGGAGGGATCGCAGGTGCGCCTGGGCAGCGACCGCTACCTCGACACCACCAACATCCTGTTCATCTGCGGCGGCGCCTTCGTCGGGCTGCAGGAGATCGTGAGCCAGGCGCGCGCGTACAAGTTCATCTCGATGGTGCGTGACGATACGCAGAAGATCCTCGATCGACTCAACACGCGGGTCAAGCCCACCGATCTGGTCACCTTCGGGCTGATTCCCGAATTCACGGGACGTTTGCCCATCGTCTCGCACTTCAAGGACCTAACGCGCAAGATGCTGGTCAGCATCATGGTCGAGCCGGAGGACGCGATCTATCGCCAGTTCGTCGAGATTTTCCGCAACGAGGGGGTCGAGCTCGTTATCGAGCCCCGTACCTTCGACCAGATCGCCGAGTTGGCTTTCGAATACAAGAACGGCGCGCGCAGCCTGCGCGGGATTTTCGAGGAAATGATGACACCGATCCTCTACGAAATCCCCGACAGGCACGACGTCGACAAGGTCGTCATTACCTCGCTCTTCGCCGAGCCGACACTGGTGCGCAGACAGAGCGCGCCGTAGGCCATTCGGCCATCGCGGCGCGGACCGCGCATCAGCGCCGCGGCGGCAGCGCTGAACGGCGCAGGTTGGGCTTCCGGTCGAAATCCGGCTTGAGCACCTTGCCCTGTTTGGCGAGTCCGAGCGCGGTCGACAGCGCCGTCTCGAGCTGGCGGTCACGGCCCGCGACGGCATCCTGCGGCGAGTTGTCGACCTCGATCTGCGGATCGGTGCCGTAATTCTCCACACCCAGGCCGACGTCGGCGAACCAGAAAGAGTACTCGGGCTGCGTCGTCTGCGTGCCGTCGACCAGCGTGTGCCGCGGCCAGATGCCGATGACGCCGCCCCACGTGCGCGTACCCACCAACGGGCCGATGCCCATCAGCTTGAAGCAGTGCGAGAAGATGTCGCCGTCGGAACCGGCGTGCTCGTTGGCGAGCGCGACTACAGGTCCGGCAACGGCTTCGTCCGGATAGGGGAAAGTCTGCTCCCAGCGCGCGGTCCTGTAGGCGATGCGCTTGCGCGCCACTTTCTCCAGGAGCAGCGCCGACACGTGGCCGCCGCGGTTGTAGCGCACGTCGACGATGAGAGCATCGCGATCGCACTCGGCGGTGAAGTAGCGATGGAACTCGGCGAATCCGGCCGACATCATGTCCGGCAGGTGCAGATAGCCCACGCGGCTGTTGGAGCGTTCGTGCACCCACGCGCGATTGCGCTCGACCCACTCGCGATAGCGCGCGGGCACTTCGTCGCCGAGCGTCGTGACCAGCACCGTGCGCGTGGACGGCGAAGCGCCTTCGCCGCTTGCCAGCGTCAGCTCGATCTTGGTCGATGCCTGATGCACGAGCAGCGATTCGGGCGGCCGTTGGCGCGTCGTCCGCTGGCCGTTGACCGCGACGATGCGCTCGCCCGGCTTGGCCTCGACGCCGACCGCGTTGAGCGGCGAATCGGCTCCGGCGTCCCACGCGTCGCCGGTGACGAGGCTCACGATTTCGTAGCCCGCCTCGTCGCCGACGTAACGCAATTCCGCCGCGAGATAGCCCAGAGCGACCTGCGGCGGCTTGCGGTGGTCGCCGCCCATTTCGTAGGCGTGCGAGGTGCCGAGCTCGCCCTGCATCTCCCAGATGAGGTCCGAGACTTCCGCACGCGTAGCGACGCGTGCGAGCAGCGGCTCGTAGTGGCGATACACCGCCTCCCAGTCGACTCCGGACATGTCGGCGACCCAGAACTGGTCGCGCTGCAGGCGCCACACTTCGCGCAGCATCTGTTTCCATTCGCGCCGCGGTTCCACCGACAGGCGAATGCGGTCGAGATCGATCCATCCGCTTTTGCGCGAAGGCTTGTCCGATGGTGCCGCAGTTTCGCGCGCCGGCTCCGGTGCCTTGTTCGCGGCCAGCGCGCGCAGTCGCTTGCCATCGCGCACGATCAGTGTCGCACGGTCGGCAGCGAGCGCGAAACGGTCGCAGCACTCGAGCAGCGTCTCCGCGCGCGAGGTCGCGAAATCGAAGACCTCGAGTCTGCCCGGAGCCTCCTTGTGGCCGCCACGCCCGTGCGCGCCGACGATCGGCAGCACGGTCCAGATTACCTTGTTGGCGGCTACGCCCGCGATCTGTCCGAAGCGGTTCTCAGCGACGGGAAAGGGCGCGATACGCCGCACGATGCCGTCGAGATCCACCGTGCACCGGGCCGCCGCCGGCTTGTCGCCGCCGGCGCCTGCCTCGTGCGCGGTCGGTGCCTGGGGAGGTGGATCAAAAGGTGGCGCTCCGCCCGCCTGCAATGCGATCAGGTACGGCCGCGCCGCACGCGGAAAGCTCAACTCGAATTGCACGGCGTCGTATACCGGATCGAAGGTGCGCAGCGACAGGAAATACAGATAGCGTCCGTCCGGATCGAAGGCGGGGCAGTAGTCGCGGAACTCGGGCTGCGTCACGAGAACGCTGCGCTTTCCGACGACATCGTGGAGCTTGATCGCACAATGTCGCATCGACGTCCAGTAGGTGTACGCGAGCCATGCGCCGTCGGGCGACCATGCGAGGTCGTCGCTGCGGCCGGCTTTGCTGGTATCGATCACGGATAGCGTTCCGCTGTCGAGATCGCCGATCATGACTTCGTTGCGATGATTGGCGAGCGCGATGCGGCGGCCATGCTGACCGCTGGGCGCGGCGTGAAGGGCGACGACATGTCCGACGTCCCAAGGCAGCGTGCGCGCGCTGCCCGATTCGAAAACTTCGACGCGCTCCTCGCCGGAGCTATCGTCGATTGCGACCAGCGTCGTCCCGTCGGAAAGCCACTGCCCATGTCGCAGCCGACCGGCTTGATCGTCGCCGTGCTGGCGCACCGCACCCTCCCACAACGCGAACGAAAACAGCTTGCCTCGTGCTTCGACGGCTACGCTGTGCCCGGCGGGATGCACGTTGATCGCGCCCAAATGATCGGAGGCGGGAACGAACCTGCGCGAAGCCTGCGTGCGATGCGACGGCAGTTGTGCATCGACGCGCGTCGTCGCGCCCGACGCCGGGTCGAACAGCCAGATTTCCGCACCGCATTGATAGACGATGCGCCGGCCATCGGTCTGCGCGTTGCGTGCGTAATAATCGTCGTGATCGGTGTGGCGACGCGCATCCTTGCCGTCCGGCAGGCAAGAATAGAGGTTGCCGACGCCGTCGGCGTCGGACAGGTACCAGACACGATCGCCGATCCACATCGGGCTCGTGAGGTTGCCCGTGAGTTCGTTCATGCGCCGATATGTCCCGGTGCCCTCGGCGTCGATCCACAGGTGGCCGGCGGTGCCGCCGCGGTAGCGCTTCCAGCGCGCGGGGTCGGCGGTGTTGCGGCCGATGACGCGGCGCGCGCCGGGCCCGAACGCGAGGTGATTCACCTGGCCCAGCGTCAACGGTTGCAGTGCACCGTCTGTGGGATCGAGCGTAAACGCACGGTAGTTGCGAAAGAACGGCTGCCCGTAGGTGCTGACGAAAAGGATGTGACCGTCGGGCGTCCATCCGCGCACGATCACGTCGGGGCCGAGCCAGGTCATCCGCCGTGCGGGGCCGCCTTCGGCCGACATCAACCAGACCTCCGGGTGCTGCTCGTCGCGCCCGACGAAGGCGAGCCAGTTTCCATCCGGCGAAAACGCGGGCCAGGACGGTTCCGACAGTCCCGCCGTCAGCCGGCGCGCGATGCCGCCGGTCGCCGGGACGCGCCATAGATCGTCATCGCTGATGAAAACGATGCTGTCGTGGTGAACCGTGGGGAAACGGAGGTAGGCGGCGCTGGTCATCGACTTGCGTGGGGCTTGCCAAGCGGGATTGTAAAGAATCGGGCGGCGCTTGGGTTGAATTGATTGGCTGCGATCAGTCATCGCGCCGTTCGTGACACCACGAGTGCACGCTTTCGATCCTTTGCCAATCGCGTTTCGATACAAACGAGTCCCGACTCGGAGTAGCCTTGCGGCTGGCGGGGCGTTCGACGCCCGAATCCTCGCTACAGGCACGACGAGCAGGAGAAACCCATGCCCGCGACTGTCGAACACGTGTCCGCAGATAAATACATTGCGCAATTCGAGCCAATTGCGCCGGAGCTGACGCCGCTTCCGCGCGATGCCAGCCCCGATGAGAAGGACCTCCATTGGTACACCCACGCCTATCAGGGTGACCGCATGCCGCAGCTCACCTTTCGCGCCGTCGCGATGGGAGCCGTCCTCGGCATGCTCATGTCGGTATCCAATCTCTACACGACGCTCAAGGTCGGTTGGTCGTTCGGCGTCGCGATCACCTCGTGCGTGCTGTCGTTCGTCATCTGGAACGCCATTCGCGCCCTGTCCGGGGGCCGTCTGGGACCGATGTCGATACTCGAGAACAACTGCATGCAGTCCACCGCTTCCGCAGCGGGCGCATCGACCGGGTCGACCATCGGCACTGCTTTGGCGCGTTGCTGATCCTGGATCCGCTGCACCGGCACATGTCGTGGCCGATCGTCGGTTCGTTCACGCTGGTCACCGCAGCGTTGGGCGTGTTCCTGGCGGTACCGATGAAGCGCCAGATGATCAACCAGGAGCAGCTTCCCTTTCCCTCGGGCATCGCCGCGGCGACGACGCTGCGCAGTCTCTACAGCCGCGGTGCGGAAGCGGTGCGCAAGGCGTATGCGCTGGTCGTGGCGCTCGTCGTCGGTGCGGTGGTCGGCGTACTCAACACCGCCGAGGATCAGTTCGCGGCGCTGGGCCGATTCTTCGCGTGGATGAAGCTGCAGGTTTTCGATGTGCACCTGCCGGAGCTCGTTCCTGCCAACGGGTTCCGGCTTCTTGCCGGCAAGCCGATGATCGCGTTCGGTTTCGAACCGAGCGCGCTGCTGATCGCAGCCGGCATGATCGTCGGGCTGCGCGTGTCGCTGTCGATGCTTGCCGCGGCAGTGGCGCTGTACTTTTTCGTCGCGCCGTGGCTGCAGGCGATCGATTCAGCCAACGCCGGCGTTGCCGGCTACATGGCCTCGATCCCCTTGGCAGGCGGAGGTGCGTTCTTTCATCCCGTGCGCTGGGCCCTGTGGGGCGGAACGTCGGTCATGGTTTTCGCGAGCCTGACTTCGCTCGCGCTGCAATGGCGCACCGTAGCGCGCTCGTTCCGGATACTGCGCCGCCGCGCCAACACCGGCGACAGCGACATCGACGCCAAGATGGCGGCGATCGAAGTGCCCAACAGCTGGTTCATTGCCGGCATCATCCCGATCGCAATCGCCGCGCTGCTCGTCCAGATCATCGCGTTCCAGATCCAGTGGTGGGCGGGCATCATCGCCGTCGGCATGTCCTTCGTGCTCTCGCTCGTCGCGTGCCGCGCCACGGGTGAGACCGACACGACGCCGATCGGTCCGATGGGCAAGGTCATGCAGCTCATGTTCGCTGTAATCTCGCCCGGTAACGTGACGCACAACCTCGTCTCGGCGGGCATCGGAGCCAACAGCGCGGCAGTCGTCGGCGGACCTGCTCACCGACCTCAAGAGCGGCTACCTGCTCGGCGCCAATCCGCGCAAGCAGTTCCTCGCGCAGTTCGTCGGCGTGTTTTTCGGCACGCTTGGCGATCGTCCCCGCCTGGTATCTGATGATCCCGGACTCCGCGGCGCTCGAGAAGTATCCGCTGCCCGCGACGCAGACCTGGGTCGCTGTGGCGCGCATCCTGTCCTCCGGGGTCGACACGTTGCCGATGACCGCGCGCATGCGCGATCGTGGTCGGCGCACTCATCGGCGTCGCGATCCCGGTGCTCGAGAAGGCGTTTCCCAAGACGCGCCCCTACCTGCCGTCCGCCATCGGTCTGGGCCTGGGCTGGGTCGTGTTCTTCAGCAACGCGTTGTCGTTCGCCATCGGCGCGGTCATCGCGTGGGTCTGGAGCGTTGTGCACAAGAATAGCCACGACACGTTCAACGTTCCGATCGCATCGGGATTGATCGCGGGAGAATCGCTGATGAAGGCGCTGCTCGCGATGCTCGTCACGGGGATCGGACTGGCGGCCGGGGGCTAGTGCGATCGAGTTCAGGTCCATCAGCTTGCACTGGGCTTGCGGTCCGCAAGTGAGCAGTGAAGTCGGCGTGAACGACCCGTTGGAGTGACGAACTTCAAGTAGGGCTCGTGCTCTAAGCGGAGCCCGGAGCCTCGGGCGGACCGATCACTGCGAGGTGGACCGTGCCTGCAACGACGCGCGCAATCCGCACGATTGGAACGTTGATCATGGCGCTCGCCGTCGCCTCCGACGCGGTCTGGGCGGCGCAACCGGCACTGACGATGTCCGTCGGTCCGGACGAGCCCCTCGTCTATCCGTCGAACCTTCCGAGCCTTCCCGACGAGCACACGACGATCTTTCCGCCCGAAACTGGTTCGAGTGCCTATCGGTTTTTCGCGTCGACGAGTTTGACGGGAGGAAATTCCGGGGCTGTCGTCCTCGCAACTACGGATCTGCAGAACCTTGCGTCGGCGCCCGGCTATGCCACACAGGTGATGAGCGTGCCGGTACGCTTTACCGCGTGCAATCCCACCTTCGACACGGAGTTCGACGAGAACTATGCCGGCCCGGGTTCGGTCGTCCAGGATCCGACGCTTCCGCCGGGCAATCTGATCATGATCTACGAAGCTGAGAATCACTGCCCCGGGGGCGTCTGGCAGCAGCCGTTCTACGCGACCATCGGGTTCGCGCGATCTTCGGACGACGGGATGACATGGCCACCACCGGCCAACGCCGAATTCGGCAGCGCCGATCGCTATCCGGTCCTGAAGCTCTCTGTTCCTGAACCTGCATCGGAGCCTTCGCCAGCGGCGATGGGCAACGCGATTCCCAGCGCGATCGTCGACGGCAATTACCTGTACGTCACCTACGTGGCTCCGCCCGGTCCAGGGCTCACTTCCGACGGCAAGATCCGGATCGCCCGCGCACCGCTCGGCGGGAACGGGCCGGTCGTATTTTCCAAATGGAACAACGGCGCATTCAGCACGCCGGGCATCGGAGGAGCCGATAGCGGATTTCTGCCGTCCGGTGGCTGCGTCGGGGGGCAAGCGATGCCCTCGATCTATTACTTCGATCCGCTGAAGACCTTCCTGCTGATTTTCGTTTGCCGCTCGCTGCCGCAGGCGCAAGCCGCCTGGTATTTCTCGACTGCGACCAGTCTCGATCTGCAGGACTGGACCGTGCCGCAGCCCGTCGGCAATTCACAATTCGCCCTGATCGATCCGTGCCCCGGCCAAACGGGTTCGGATGGAATGTCCTTCGATGGATGGTATCCGTCGCTGATGTCTCCCGGTTCTGCATCGGGCCACATTGCCCAATCGGGATACGCGTTTTTCCTGAACGGATGCGACACCGGCAAGCGAACCTTCATGAGGCGGACGTTCTCGATTAGCGTCGGAGCGGGCGCCCCGAACATCGATCAGCAGGGCCTGACCGGTTCGTGGTATCAGCCGGCTACCAGCGGCCAGGGCCTGGAGATCGAAGTGTTCCCGGACTTCGTTGCGCAAGGAACCGGGTTCCTGCAAGGGGGCTGGTTCACGTTCGACGACGCGGGCAGCGGCGGCGCGGATCACGGCCGGTGGTACACGTTCGGCGGTCACGTGCGGACCGGTGATTCCGCGGCAGTTCTCAACCTGTACCAGAACGTCGGGGGCAACTTCAATGCCCTGCCCGTTACCGCCAGCGTGCAGACAGGGCACGTGAGCTTGAGTTTCAGCGACTGCGCAACCGCGCAATTGAACTACACCTTCACCGACGGCTCGGGTCGAAATGGAACGGTGCCACTGACGCGCCTCACTCCCAACGTCAGCTGCGCGCAGGCCGGCAGCACGAACGCCAGCGGCGACTTCGGTTTGTCGGGAAACTGGTTCGACCCGACGACTTCGGGACAGGGCTTCGTGGTCGAGCTCAACCCTGTAGCGAAGGTGTTGTTCTTCGCCTGGTACACGTACGCGGTCAACGGGCAAGCGCTGGGGGCGGCAGGCCAGCGGTGGTACACGGGGCAGGCGGCGTACGTGCCGGGCGCTCGTTCGATTCCTCTCTTGCTCTATGAAACCACGGGCGGTCTTTTCAACAGCGTCGCGCCGGCGCCGACGACGGCACAGGTGGGCACGGGGAGATTGGCCTTCACCAGCTGCAATGCGGCGACGCTGACGTTCACGTTCGCCGGCGGATCCAACGCCGGGCAGTCAGGGAGCATCGACCTCGCGCGCGTCGGGCCGACGCCAGCGAGTTGCACGTTCTAACACGATGAGAGCGGCGCAGGAACCGCGATGCGTGCGATGCGTTGACGAAACACGCACGCGGTAGGCCCTCATGGCACGGAGCCGGCCGATCGACTTTTGTGCTAGCGTCCCGGCTATGTCCCTTCGCTTACCCGACCTGCTCGCCACCAGGAAAGGACGCCTGACGGCGTTCTTCCTGCTCTACGTCACCGAAGGCATACCGCTGGGCTTCACTGCCACCGCGATAGCGACGCAGATGCGCCGGCAGGGTGTGGGGCCCGAAGCCATCGGCGCGTTCGTCGGATCGTTGTACCTGCCTTGGGCGTTCAAGTGGCTGGTGGGGCCGTTCGTCGATACGTTTTCCTCGGATCGCTTCGGCCGGCGAAAGCTCTGGATCTTCATGATGCAGATCGGCATGATGGCCACGCTGATTTTCGCGATGCCGGTCGACTTCGCGACGCAGCTCGGCCTGTTCACGGCGATCATCCTGGTGCACAACGCCTTCGGCGCGACGCAGGACGTCGCCATCGACGCTATGGCGGTCAACGTGCTGCCGGAACACGAGCGCGGCGTGGCCAATGGATTCATGTTCGCGGGCGCGTCGATCGGGCAGGCTATCGGCGGCTCGGGCGTGTTGTTTCTCACCGCCGTGATGCCGTTTAGCAGCACGTACATCTTCGTCGTTGCGTCGATCCTCGCGGTCACGCTGTTCGTCGTACTGCCGCTCAAAGAGCCAAAGGCCCCGCCACGGCCGAACCGGGAAAAAAGTGCGCTTGCCGCCGTCGCCGACGACCTCTCGGGATTCGTTCGCGACTCGTGGCGGGCGTTCACGGGATCGCGCGCGGCGCTGGTTGGCGTCATCGTCGCACTGCTGCCGGCAGGCGCGTATGCGTTGAGTCTCGCGCTGCAGTCCAACCTCGCCGTCGAGCTCGGGCTCACCGACAACGACATCGCGCAGCTCAATCTCGCTTCCACGGTCATTTTCGCGCTCGCCTGCGTGGCGGGCGGCTGGTTGTCCGACCGTTTCGGGCGCCGACGCATGCTGGCGCTGTTCGTTTTCCTGACCGTGATTCCGACACTATGGCTCGCGTGGAGCATGGTGCAGGCGAACTGGATCATGCCGGTCGAAGTCAACATGCCGAATCGACCGGTGCCGTCCACCGCACTGGTAGTGACGTTCTGGGCGGCGACGATCATCTACAACGTGTTCCAGGGGCTGTACTACGGCGTGCGCACTGCGCTGTTCATGGACGTGACCACGCGCGCAGTCGCGGCGACGCAGTTCACCGCCTACATGGCGATGTGCAATCTGTCGATCACCTATACGTCGTGGTGGCAGGGATTGTCGATCGTGCGATGGGGCTATCCGGTGACGCTGGCGCTCGATTGTGCGTTTGGGCTGGTGATGCTGTTCTTCCTGCCGTTGATGGCGCCGAAGCGCGAAGCGGGCGATGCCGCGCCTGCTGCGGAAATCGGACGTCACGATCAGTCACCCGTGCGCGACGCTACGCGATCCACCGCGGCCGAATGAATTCACCCCGACGAAGGGCTCGGCCGCCAACACAAAGGTCGTAGGTGCGAATTCATTCGCACACCCTGTTTGCGGAACCCGCCCACGATAGCCGCGCCCGGTGCGCGTCGACCCGACCGCTTATCGATGTACAGGTCAGGCCGCGGACCGGCAGGTCTTCACCCGTTCAGCGGAATTGGATCCCGGCCTGCGCCAGGATGACGACGCGTCTCAAAGGTCGCGGGCGCGATCCAGAAACGCGGAGAGGCGACGCACACCCTCGGCAAGTCGTTCCTCGCTGGACGCGAAGCACCAGCGCACGAAGCCTTCGCCTTCCGCGCCGAACGCGCTGCCAGGCGCGAGGCCCAGGCGCGCGTCGCGCACCATGCGCTTACAGAAGTCCAGGCTGTTGTCGACGCCGGCCACGCGGAAGAACACGTACATGGCGCCTGCGGGCGGTGCAACCTCGATCCCCGGCATAGCCGAGAGCGCGGCGACAAGCATGTCGCGTGCGCGCCGGTAGCGCACGAGCGTGTGCACGACGGTTGCCTCGCCGTCGCGTATTGCCACCACGCCGCCGCGCTGCACGAACACGGGCGAGCAGGACGTGTTGTATTCGATGAGCTTTCCGAGGTCGCTCATCAACTCCGGCGGCGCGACGATCCAACCCAGGCGCCAGCCGGTCATCGACCACGACTTGGAAAAGCTGTTGGTGCTGACCAGGCGATCCCCGGTCTCGGCGATGTCGAGAAACGACGGTGCCCAGCCGTCGCCTGCGTAGTACAGCCGTTCGTAGACGTCGTCGGCGATGATCCAGATGCCATGTCTGCGGCAATGCGAAAGGATCGTGCGCTGGCTGTCGCGATCGAGCGTCCACCCGGTCGGGTTGTTGGGCGAGTTGATCATCACCGCGCGCGTTCCGGGCGCCAGCGCGGCGAGCAGGCGGTCGAGGTCCAGCGTCCACCCCCGGCGGTCGAATGCCAGAGGCAGACGTACGACGTCGGCGCCGAGCACCTTGGGGATCTCGGTGAGATTTGGCCACAACGGCGTCACGCACACGACGCGATCGCCGGCGCCGACGAGCGCCTGCACGCCCAGCATCAATGCCGACATGCCCGACGCGGTCACGGCGATGCGGGAATGGTCGACGCCGCCGTGCAACCGCGACACGTACGCGGCGATGGCTTCGCGCAATTCCGTTATGCCGAAGTTCTGGCTATAGAACGTCTCGCCGGCCGACAGTGACGCAGCTGCGGCATCGCGGATGTACGCAGGCGTCACGTCGTCAGGCTCGCCGAACCAGAACGCCAGGACGTCCGGGTTGCCCATACCGGCATTGGCCACTTCGCGTATTTGCGAGCCGACCAGCCGGCGCACGTCGTCGCGGGCGTGCGGCAGCTCGATGGAGCGGGGAGCGTGGTCGTTCATGGTGCCGGGGATTCTATCAATGTCGCGTGGGGGCCAAATTATTCGGCTGCGGTGGTCGCGGATGCGGCGGCGTACGAATGAATTCGCACCTGCGCGCACTTGCGCGAACTTGCGGTCACCACACGCCGAAAAACACACCGGCACGCTTGTGCGCGGCGGTTCCAAGCTCGACCCCGGCATCGTCCACCGTCACGCGGCGCTTCAGTCGCATGAACCACGACAGCAGGTGCTCGCGCATCTCGCGACGAACCGCCTCGTGGCCGGGATCGTCCCCGAGATCGACGAACTCCTGCGGATCGGTGACCAGATCGAAGAGCTGCGGGCGGAAGCCTTGCCAGTGAACGTACTTCCAGCGCTCACCGCGAACCATCCATGCGCGGCACGCGTCCGGTGCACGGCCGAGCGTGCGCCGCGCCTGCCGGTAACCGTAGTCGAGCTCGGAGACGACGACCACACGCCACTCGGACGCGGCGCCCGCGCGCGTCAGCGGAAGCAGCGAAACGCCCTCGATGCGCTCTTCCGGGATCGGTACGCCCAACGCGTCGAGAAAAGTCGGCACGAGGTCGACGCCTTCGGCGAAACGCGTTTCGACATGACCGCGCGTCGCATCGGCGGCGGTATCGGGATCGAAAACAATCAGCGGCATTCGCTGCACGGTGTCGTAGAACTGCTCCTTCTCGCCGAGCCAGTGATCGCCCAGGAAATCGCCATGATCGGCGGTGAACACGATCAGCGTGTCATCGAAGCGCCCTTGCGCCGCAAGCGCGTCCCACACGCGACCCAGGTGATCGTCCACCTGCTGGATCAGTCCCTGGTACGCCGGGCGCACAGCTTGCCATACTTCGTCGCGCATGAAATTGGCGCACTCCTCCTGCAGGCGGTACGCGGCGAGCACCGGGTGGGCCTCGCGCAGTTCGCGCGCCTCGCGGGACACCGGCAGGCACTGGTCCAGCGTGTAGCGAGCGTGATACGGCGCCGGCGCGATGTAGGGCCAGTGCGGCTTGACGTAGGACAAGTGCAGGACCCACGGACGATCGCCCTGCGTGCGGATGAAATCCAGCGCGCGATCGGTCGTGTAGGCCGTCTCCGAATGCGCCTCAACGACGCGCGCGGGCAGGCGGGCGTTGCGCATGTTCCATCCGGAGACGATTTCGCCGCCGGCGCCCACGGCGGCGATGACGTAGTCCGTCCACGGGTCCGAAGCGTCGTAGCCGTGCACGCGCAAATACGTGGCGTACGCGCTGTCGACCTCGGGATGATGGCCGTCGTGCCGATCGATCTCGACGAATCCGCCGCTCCCCAGCAGGCAGCCGAGCGCGTCGTTGCCCTCGATACCGAAGCGCGCCATCCCGGCGCTGTCGGGCAGCACGTGCGTCTTGCCGGACAGCGCCAGCGTGCGCCCGGCGTCGTGCAGGTACTCGCCCAGCGTGATCTCGCCGATCGACAGCGGCACGCGATTCCACGTGGCACCGTGGCTGGACATGTAGCGGCCGGTGTACATCGACATGCGCGAGGGCCCGCATACGCCGGATTGTACGAAGGCGCGCTCGAAGCGCACGCCGCGCGCGGCCAGCGCATCGATGTTCTTTGTTGCGAGGTAGGGGTGACCGTAGCAGCCGAGGTGGTCGGCGCGCAACTGGTCGCACATGATGAACAAAATGTTGCGGATGGTGCTCACGGCATGGTTGCTCGCGATTTCGAACCTCTAATCCGCAAGGCGATCCAAAAGACCCGTCGGCGCGAATTCATTCGCACGCGCTCCGTTGAAGCGCCGCTGGGCAACAAATTTCGCCCTACTCCGCCGTGAAGCCCGAGGCTTTGATGATCGGCCCCCAGCGCTCGGCATCGGCGGCCATGATCGCCGTAAGCTGCTCGGGCGTCGTGCCCGTAGGCTCGTAACCCAGGTTGATGAAGCGCTCGCGCAGCTCCGGAGCCTTGAGCGCGGCGGCGATCGCCGAGGACACCTGCGCGACGACTGCCGGCGGTGTCCTGGCGGGGGCGTAGATGCCGATCCAGCCGGTGCCTTCGATTGCTGGGAAGCCCTGCTCCTTGAAAGTCGGCACGCTCGGCAGCAGAGGCGAGCGCTGCGCGCCGGATGTTGCGATGATGCGAATCCTGCCGGCACGATGCAATTCGATCATGTCCGAGAGCGCATCGACGCCTGCGGGAATCTGCCCGCCCATGAGGTCGGTTGCCAGCGGCGCGCCGCCCTTGTACGCGATGTGCACCATGTCGACCCCGGTCGCCTTGCCAACCATGAGTCCGAAAAAATGCGGCAGGCTGCCCGGTGCCGGCGACCCGAAATTGGCCTCGCGCGGATTGGCCTTCAGCCACGCCACGAATTCGGGCACCGTCTTGGCCGGATTCGTCGGGCCGACGGCGAACGCGAACTGATACGTGGCGACCTGTGCGACCGGCGCAAAATCCTTGACGGGGTCGTAGCTCAACTGCTTGTAGACCAGCGGTGCCAGCACTGGGACGACGACCGGCACCAGCATGAACGTGCTGCCGTCGGCGGGCGCGGATTTCAACGCTTCGGCGGCGATGCGTCCGCCCGCACCGACCTTGTTCTCGACGATGACCGGCACGCCCAGCGAATCCTTGAGCTTCTCCGCGAGCAGGCGCGCCGCCACATCCGACGAACCGCCCGCGGCGAAGCCGACGATGATGTGCACGCGACCCCGGAGCGCCGCCTGCGCCTGCGCCGCGGGCGGCGGCAGCGCGAGTGCGACGAGGCCGGCCAACGCAGCAACGCAGGCAATCCGGCCGATGCAGCAGGCGATGTGCACGAACCCTCCGGCGTTCGAGGTCGAGGATGCCGCTGTTATACTGGCATTCGCATTCACGCGGCAAGCTGCGCGCCCATGCTATCGATCATCCGCAGCGCCATCGCCATTCTGTTCTGCGGCTTTGTCGGCGCTTTCATCGCCTGGACGATCGTCGACGCACTCGGCTGGAGCGGTGTCGGCGGCGCGATCGTCACCGCCATCATTGGCATGGTCGCCGCGACCCTGCTGTGGGTCGCCGGCGTCGCGTTGCGCCGGGCAATCGGACGGAAGTAGCCAGGCCTGCACGAACGGTTTCGCAGGTGCGAATTTATCGGACGCCACCTGGCCATGTCAGCGCGGCCGGGTGAATTCGGCCCTGCGGCCGCGCACTGCCGACCGGGGAAGACTCGACCGACCACGGCATCCAGAGTTGCGCGCATGGTGTCGCCCGCGCGTGGCCGATCGACAGGTCCTCCCCGCTCGGCAGCCGGCCGGCGCCGACCGCCTTGCCTCGGCAGGCGGCGGGTTGCGTCACCCGGCGGTGACGTCCCTCGCGAGGGCTGCCGGCGATACACGTGCCGTGTAGAACGCATCGTCGTGCGCGTTGCGCGCGATCATGTACACGGCGGCGGCAAGCAGGATGCTGAATGCGACGCCGATGGCCACGCCTTCGAGCGCCAGTTGCCCGAGTTCGCGCCATACGCGCGTGGCGATGACGCCGTTGGTGCTGCGCTCGATCCGTAGTTCGACAGTCTGCATCGCGGCGCTCCTTGTCCAGGCCCGGCCGCGAGCCCGAGGTGCCCCGGCCGTGATTGCATTGAATGCGCTCACTGCGACGAACGCAGGCGCCGCGCATGGCGTCCTGGCGAACAATCATGGCAAAAACATGGCGATCGAACTTGGATCCCGGCCTGCGCCGGTACGACGATTCGTCGCTTGCGCCGATATGCTGAGACGCTGTCGCCCCGGCGCAGGCCGGGGCCCAAGTCCTCGCAGGCTCCGGGACGCAACACCGAACTTGGATCCCGGCCTGCGCCGGGATGACGATCGAACTTGGATCCCGGCCTGCGCCGGGATGACGATCGAGCTTGGATCCCGGCCAACCGCCGGGATGACGATCGCTGAGGGCGACGCCTGCGGTATAGTCGCATCGCCATGAAGTCGCCTTGATCTCGCCATGAGTCGCCGTATCGCCATCGTCGAGGACGAACCGGCCATTCGCGCCAACTACGCCGATGCGCTCACGCGCCACGGCTACAAGGTCGAGACCTACTCCGATCGCGAGCGTGCGCTTGCCGCACTCGCCACGCGCCTGCCCGATCTCGCGCTGATCGATATCGGGCTTGCCGATGACATCGACGGCGGTTTCGCGCTATGCCGCGAGTTACGCGCGCTGTCGGCGAGCCTGCCGATCATTTTCCTTTCCGCGCGCGATTCGGACTTCGATATCGTTGCCGGGCTGCGTCTGGGCGCCGACGATTACGTCACCAAGGACGTCAGCCTGCCGCACCTCACCGCGCGCATCGCCGCGCTGTTTCGGCGAGGCGACCTGCTGTCGTCGCCGCCATCGGTGGAGGATGTCATCGAGCGTGGCCCGCTGCGCGTCGACGCGAAGCGACTTACGGCGTACTGGTCCGAGAAGCGCGTCGACCTGACGCTTACCGAGTTCTGGATGGTGCACACGCTGGCGAAGTACCCGGGCCATGTGAAAGATCGCGACAGCCTCATGCGCGACGCCAACATCGTCGTCGACGACAGCACGATCACTTCGCATATCAAGCGCATCCGGCGCAAGTTCCTCGCGGTCGATCCGGCGTTCGACTGCATCGCCACTGTTTACGGCATGGGCTATCGCTGGAACGCGAAGGAAGCGTGAACGCGTGACAAAGGCGCCGCCGCGTCGCATGGCGCTGGGGATTCGCGCGCAGCTGCTGCTGGTGCTGACGGTTTTCCTGGCCATCCCGTGGCTGGGCTACGCGTACGTGCGCGAGCTCGAACGCTTCCTGCGCGACGCGCAGGAGCGAACACTCGCCGGCACGGCGCAGGCCGTGGCCACCGCGCTGCACGATCGTCCGCGCCTGTTCGACGTCACGCCGGCAGGCGGTGCTCCGCTCGCCACCGAGCGCGCGCCAGATTCCGGGCCGCCGCCGACCCCGGTGGTCGCGCCACCGTCGCCGGCGAACCTGCCGCGCTCGCCGGACATCGAGCAGATCATCCAGGGGCTTTCGCGCACCAGCGCGCGCATCTGGGTGGTCAATCGCGACCTCGACGTGCTCGCGCGCGCCGGCAGCCTCAAGGGCGTGCGCTCGTCGGCGAGTGCCGATGCCTCGTTGCCGCGCGTGTGGCAGTGGCTCGACCGTGAACTGCTACACCCGCTGTATGCGCTAGTACTGCAGCAGCCGACCGACGATTTCAACGAGCAGCAGGGAGGACGCATCCTGCTGCCGGCGCGCGAGATCGACGGCGCGCTGGCCGGCATCCTCACCGTCGAGCGCCGACCCACTCCCGACGGCAGGGCGGTCATCGTTTCGGCTGCGCATCCGATCTGGGTCGGCGACCAGGTGCGTGGCGCGGTCATTGTCGAGGAGACAACCAACGCCGTGCTCGCCGAGCGCAATCGCGCCTTCGAGCGCTTGTTCTCGATCGTGCTCGCCGCTCTGCTCATCGGGTCGGTGGCGCTGACGGTCTTCGCGTCGATATTGTCCGCGCGCATTCGCCGGCTGCGCGACGAAGCCGAAGCCGCCATCGACGAACAGGGACGTGTGCGGGGCGCCGTCACCGCTTCGGCGGCGGGAGATGAGATCGGAGACCTCTCTCGCAGCTTCTCCTCGGTGCTGACGCGGCTCGCACAGTACGCGAACCACCAGCAGGACATGGCCAGTCGCCTTTCGCACGAGCTGCGTACGCCGGTCGCGGTAGTGCGCAGCTCACTGGATAACCTGCGCGCCTCCGCGCTGCCCGGGGAGGCGCATGTCTACATCGGCCGCGCGCAACAGGGTCTGAACCGCCTCGGGCAGATCCTGACGCGGATGACGGAGGCGACGCGCCTCGAGCAGAGCCTCGGCGACGCCGAGCGCGAACGCTTCGACGTCGCGCGAGTAGTCGTCGGCTGCGTCGACGGCTACCGCGCGGCGTATCTCGGAAGGTCGATCGTGCTCGAGGCGCCGCCGGGCGAGCTTTTCATCGACGGCGCGCCCGACCTTATCGCGCAAATGCTCGACAAGCTCGTCGCCAACGCGATCGAGTTCGCCACCGGCAGCACGGCCGTCGTCGTGTCGCTGGTCGGCGACGACGCCTCGGTGCGCATCGCCGTCGACAACGAAGGTCCGGCGTTGCCCGAAGCGATGACTGGACGCCTGTTCGACTCGATGGTGTCGATACGCAGCGACCCGGGTAGCGAACCGCACCTTGGGTTGGGCCTGTACATCGTCCGCCTGATCGCAGAATTCCACGGCGGCAGCGTGGCCGCGCAGAACCGCGATGATGGGCGCGGTGTCGTCGTCACGGTCGTGCTGCCGCAAGCGGATCGCGAGAGTGCTGTGCGGGGTGTGCCGCCTGGGCGATAATGCCCTCCGCTGCGCCTTACCTGACGACGACAATGCCTGCCATCCTGCTGCAACATCCCGCACTCGCCGCCGCGCTGCTGCTCACCGGATCGAACCTGTTCATGACCCTGGCGTGGTACGGGCACCTCAAGAATCTGCAGTCGAGTCCCTGGTGGATCGCCGCGCTTTTGAGCTGGGGAATCGCGTTATTCGAATACCTGCTGCAGGTACCCGCCAATCGCATCGGCTACACGGCGCTCTCGCTCGGCCAGCTCAAGATCATGCAGGAAGTGATCACGCTGGTGGTGTTCGTTCCCTTCGCTGTTTTCTACATGGGCCAGCCGCTTAAGCTTGATTTTCTCTGGGCGGGGCTGTGCATGGTCGGCGCGGTCTACTTCATTTTTCGCGCGTGATGCCCGACGCGCGCGTCGCCGCGGCAGGCCCTCCCTATTTTCCCCGCCTGTATGTGGGATTCGCGACCGCGTACCTGCTGTCGTACGTCTATCGGACGGTCAACGCGTTGATCTCGCCCGATCTCAGCTCCGAGCTTGGCATCAGCGCCTCGTCGCTGGGGTTGCTCACCAGCGCATATTTTCTCGCTTTCGCGGCGATGCAGGTGCCTGCCGGCATGTTGCTCGATCGCTACGGTCCGCGCCGCGTCGAACCGGCACTGCTCGCGATCGCTGGCTTCGGCGCGCTGGGATTTGCAGCCAGCCGCAATCTCACCGGATTGGCGGTATCGCGTGCGCTGGTCGGCGCTGGCGTCGCAGTGTGCCTGATGGCACCGCTCAAGGCGATCGCCACATGGTATCCCCGCGAACGCCAGGCGTCGCTTTCGGGATGGATGATGGTCGCCGGCGGTGCGGGCGCGCTGCTGGCTACCGAGCCGCTGGCGGCGGCGCTGACCGTGCTGTCGTGGCGCAGCGTTTTCGTCATACTGTCGATCGCGACCTTCGCCGCCGGCACGCTTATTTTCTTCCTCGTGCCCGACGTGCCCCGACCGGCCGTTACCAGCGGATGGCGTGAACAGTGGCGCGGCACGCAGTCGGTGTTCCGCAATGCGCGGTTCTGGTGGATCAGCCCGATCGCCGCCACGGTCATGGGCTCGTTCATGGCCATTCAAGGCCTGTGGTCGGTGCCATGGCTCACCGAAGTCGACGGGCTTACGCGCGAAGTTGCCGCGCGCCACCTCCTGGTCATGGGGTTGGCCGTGCTTGGCGCGTACTTCGCCTTGGGGGTGTACGCGACGCGCCTGGCGCGGCGCGGCATCGGCGCACGCCATTTGTTCGCAGCCGGATTTACGCTCAGCATCGTGGCTCTCGGGCTGATCGTGTCACGTGCCGTCGCTTTCACCTACCTGCCATGGACGCTCTACGGCCTCGGCTCCGCGGTCAACGTACTCGCTTTCACGGTACTGAGCGAAGGCTTTCCGCGCGACCTCACCGCGCGCGCCAATACCGCGCTCAACCTGCTGATGTTCGGCGGCAGCTTTGCCGCGCAGTGGGGCATCGGCGTTCTCGTCGACGTCGCGCGCGGCGCGCTGGGCGTCGACACGGCCGGCGGATTGCGCATCGCGTTTGCGGTCGTGCTCTTCGCCGATATCGTGGCACTGGCATGGTTCGCGCTGCGCTGGGCGCGCCACACGCCCGCCGTCGCGCCGGTTGCGCGGGCATGAGCCGGACGGGCCAGCCGAGGGCGAATGCCCGAGCTCGCAGGGCGAAGGTACTCCGGTGAGCACGCTCAACGCGCTACTAGCCGATGCCGCGGGTCATGCCGCCGCGGGCCACGTCGATGCCGCGCTCACGGCTTACGATGCCGCGCTGGCTCTCGCCCCGACGCTAGCTGAAGTGCACTACAACGTCGGCGCGCTGCATTATTCCAGGCGCGAGTTCGACCGAGCAGAACGAAGTTTCGCTGCGGCGATGGAGCATCGCCCGGACTGGGTCGCGGCCCCGCTGGCGATGGGACACCTGTTATACGAGGCGGGACGCTACGCTGACGCGCAGCGCGCATTCGAGCAGGCGTCGGCGCTCGACGCGCAATCCCTGGAGGCGCTCGGCAATCTCGGGCTGACGCTGCAGCGGCGGGGACACCCCGATCTCGCGCAGCCGCACCTCGAGCGCGTGCGCGCTCTCGCTCCGTCCGACACTCATGCGTGGTTCGCCTTGCGCGGCAACCTGCTCGCGCTCGGGCGGCTCGATGACGCGATACAGGACTTCCTGCGCTTCGAAGCGACCGCACCGCTGTCGGCAGAGCTGGTGGTGACCGGCTTCATGTTTTCGCGCATGCTCGGCGATCCGGCCTACGAAGCCAAGTACCTGCCTCTCGCACTCGAATGGCCGTACACGCCGGCACAGGCGGGCCTCGCGGCCGTGACACTCGCACGCTTGCAGTATTGCGACGTTCCGCGCCATGCCGTCGATCGTCTGTACCGAACCTACGATCGGTTGCAACAGCGCAGCCGCGGCGATGTCGCGCCATTCGCGCAGACGCGCCGGCGACGCGAGGCGCATGAACCCGTCCGCGTCGGCTATCTTTCCGCGGATTTCCGCGCGCACGTGATGGGGCGCCTCTTGCACGGTATCGTCGGCGCACACGACCGTTCGCGCTTTTCCGTGCACCTGTATTCGCTCACGCCCGAGTTCGCCGAGGATGCGTTCACGGCGGAATTTCGCGCAATGGCGCAAACGTTCACCGTGCTCGCCGAAGTCGACGACCGCGGTTCGGCGCGTGCGATCGCCAGTGACGGCATCGACGTGCTCGTCGACCTGATGGGACATTCGGCGAGGTCGCGCCCTGAGATCCTGCTGTGGAAACCGGCGCCGGTGATCGCGACGCACCTGGGCTATCACGGCTGCGTAGGTCTTTCGGAAGTCGACTACAAGATCACCGATGCCTTTGCCGATCTGCCCGACGCCGCGGAGTTTCAGATCGAGGCGCCGCTGCCGCTCGACACCTGCGTGCTGCCAGTGCGCAGGGTCGCCCCGGTGAGCACGCCGCTGACGACGCGCGACACGCTCGGCATACCCGGCGATGCCATCGTATTCGCTGCTTTCGTCGCGCTGGTCAAGTTGTCGCCGCGCTGCCTTTCGCTGTGGCGCGAGATTCTCGCGCGCGCGCCTCGCACGCTGCTCGCATTCTCTCCACTCAACGACGCGGAGCGGCCGACCTATCGGCGCCGCCTCGAAGGCTTCGGCATTACCGCCGAGCGCATCGTATTCCTGCCGGTGCCGAAAGACGACGCCGAGTCGCGCGCGCGATATCGGTTGGTCGACGGCGCACTCGACACGCTGCCCTATACCGGCGGCGACAGCACCGCGGCCGCGCTCGACATGAGCGTGCCCGTCGTTACCCGAGTCGGTGAGCGGCACGCCGAGCGAGTGGGATACAGCCTGCTCGCGCATTTGGGCGTCACTGAAACCGTGGCGCACAGCGACGAGGAGTACGTCGCGCTGGCGTGCCGAATCGCGCGGGATGCGCCGTGGCGCGCGAGCGTGGCCGCGGCGATCGCGGCGCGCCTGCCGGCCAGCGGCCTGGCCGATCCGGCGCGCCACGCCCGCAGCCTCGAGGCAGCGTACCTTCGCGCACTCGCCGAAAAATCCATCGACTGAGCGCATGCATCTGCACATCCTCGGTATTTGCGGCACCTTCATGGGTGGCATCGCTGCGATCGCACGCCAGGCCGGGCATACCGTCACCGGCTGCGACGCGAACGTCTATCCGCCTATGAGCACCCAACTGCGGACACTGGGCATCGCGCTCATCGAAGGCTACGACGCGGCGCAACTCGACACGGTCGCGCGCGACGCCGACATTTTCGTGATCGGCAACGCGATCTCGCGCGGTAACCCGCTGCTCGAGGCAATCCTCGACGCCGGCCGCGACTACACGTCGGGACCGCAATGGCTGGCCGAGACCGTGCTCCCAGGCAAGTGGGTGCTCGCGGTCGCGGGCACGCACGGCAAGACCACGACGACATCGATGCTGGCGTGGATTCTGGAGCGCGCGGGCCATGTGCCAGGATTCTTGATCGGGGGGGTCGCGGTCGACTTCGGCGTGTCCGCGCGGCTTACCGACAGCGTGTTTTTCGTTATCGAGGCCGACGAGTACGACACGGCGTTCTGCGACAAGCGCTCCAAGTTCGTCCACTATCGCCCGCGCACCGCGGTGCTCAACAACCTCGAATACGACCACGCCGACATCTTTCCCGACCTGGCGGCGATCGAGACGCAGTTCCATCACCTGGTGCGCACGGTCCCACATCGCGGGCGGCTGATCGTCAACGGCGGCGAGGAGAGCTTGCGCCGGGTGCTCGCGCGCGGCTGCTGGAGCGAGGTCGAGCGCTTCGGATTCGCGGCCGTGGCGGACACGGGTGCGGATTGGACCATCGCCGTCGACGGCACGATCAAGCTGGGCGGCGCGCCGCAGGGCGTGCTCGCACCGTTGGGGCTGAGCGGACGTCACAACCAATTGAACGCGCTTGCCGCCATCGCCGCCGCGCGCCACGCCGGCGTCTCGGTCGACCACGCACTCGCGGCACTTGCGGGCTTCCGCGGTATCAAGCGCAGGATGGAAACGCTCGGCAGCGTCAATGGCGTGACCGTGATCGACGACTTCGCGCATCACCCCACCGCGATCGCGGCGACGCTGGAAGCGCTGCGGCGCGGCGTCGGCCACGCGCGCATCCTCGCGGTGCTCGAGCCGCGCTCGAACACGATGAAGCTGGGGACGATGAAAGCGCAGTTGCCGCAAAGCCTCGCTGCCGCCGACCGTACGTACTGCTACGCGGCCAACCTGGGCTGGGATGTCGCCGCTGCACTGTCACCGCTGGGCACGCTCGCCGAGGTGTACACCGATCTCGGCACCCTGGTCGAGGCGATCGGACGCGAAGCGCGCGCCGGCGATTACGTCGTCGTGATGAGCAACGGCGGTTTCGGCGGAATCCACGAAAAGCTTCTGACGCGGCTGGCGGCATCGTCCCGAGGGACTGACCGAGCTTTACGCAAGTGATTTACAAGTTTTCGTCCCCTCTTTGTCATCCCGGCGAAGGCCGGGATCCAAGTTGGTCGTCCGGCGAAAGACGGACTTGGGCCCCGGCCTTCGCCGGGGCGACGATTGGTTTGTCACTCATATTGGTAAAGATCAATAGGTCGCCTTGCGCATGCCGCCGACGATCGTCTACCTGCACGGCCTGAACAGTGCGCCGCAGTCGGTGAAGGCGCGCGCGCTGGGCGCCGCGATCGCGGCGTTGCCCGATGCGTCGCGGCCGCAGTACTTCGCCCCTCAGCTGAGTCACCGCCCGGCGCGAGCGATGCGCGAGGTGACGGCGTGGATCGACGCGCACTCTCCGCAGCGACTCGCCTTCGTCGGCAGCTCGCTGGGAGGGTTCTACGCCACGCATCTCGCACAACGCTATGCCACGCCGGCCGTGCTCATCAATCCTTCGGTGCGTCCGTACGCCGACCTCGAGCGCTACCTGGGGAAGCAGACCAACTTGTACACCGGCGAGGTGTACGAACTCACGCGTGAGCATTTCGCGGAACTCGAGCGATTGGCAGTCGCTCGCGTCACCCACCCAGAGCGCTACCTGCTGCTCGTTCAAAGCGGCGACGAGATACTCGACTGGCGCGTCGCCGTCGCGTACTACGGAGGCGCGTGGCAGGCCGTTCAGGGAGGTGGCGACCATGCATTCCAGGATTTCGAGGCGCAGATCCCGCCGATCCTGCACTTCGCCGGCGTCGCGCTGCCATGACGGGGCAGAGCTATGACATGGCGATCATCGGCGGCGGCCTGGTGGGTGGCGCGCTCGCCTACGGCCTCGCGTCCAGCGGGCACCGGGTCGCGATGCTCGACGAAGGTGACCACGGACTGCGCGCCGCGCGCGGCAACTTCGGATTGGTCTGGGTGCAGGGCAAAGGCGTGGACTTCGCGCCGTACGCGCGATGGACGCGCGCGTCGGCGCGCCGCTGGCCGGAGTTGGCGCTGAGCCTGCGCGAGGACACCGGCATCGACGTCGCGCTCTCGCAGCCGGGCGGGCTCCACCTGTGTTTGTCCGAGCGTGAGCGAGAAGCGCGCGCACGCCTGGTTGCACGTATCGGCACTAGCGACGCAGCGGCACGCGTCGAAATGCTGGACCGCGCCGCGCTCGCTGACATGCTTCCCGGCGTTGGTGCCGCTGTCGCAGGGGCCTCGTATTGCCCTGACGACGGACAAGTCGATCCGCTCCGATTGTTGCGTGCGCTGCACGCGGGGTTCGTCCGCCACGGCGGAACGCTCCTCGCAGGCGCGGCCGTGCGCGCGCTCGCACCCACCGGCGGTGCGTTTAGCCTGGCGACCGCGCGGGGTTCTGTCCACGCGGCGCGCGTCGTGCTCGCGGCCGGACTGGGCAGTGCCGAGCTCGCACACCAAGTTGGATTGTCGGCGTCACTGCATCCACAACGCGGCCAGATCGTCGCGCTCCAACGGATGTCGCGATTGCTGCCGCTGCCGGTGGAGACGATGCGACAGACGGAAGCGGGCACGGTACTGCTGGGCGACTCGCACGAACTCGTCGCGAGCACCGAGACGTCGATCGGCGTGCTTTCGACAATCGCCGCGCGAGCGCTCCGCGCCATGCCGAAGCTCGGTTCCGCGCAGGTCGTGCGTTGTTGGGCAGCGTTGCGCGTGCTGACTCCGGACGGCTATCCGATCTACGAACAATCGAAGACCGCGCCCGGCGCGTTCCTTGCGAGCTGCCACAGCGCTGTCACGCTCGCCGCCGTTCACGCCCTGGTGCTCGCGCCACAGATCGCCGCGGGCGCGCTCGACGAGAAGCTTCAGCCCTTTTCAGCCGATCGATTCCAAGCCGTCGCTGCCTGAGATGAATGTGATGCGGCCGAAGTCTGCGTGCGAGCTCGCCGTCGTCGGCGGCGGTCCCGCCGGCATGGCGGCGGCCACGCTCGCCGCCGGGCTGGGCGTCGACGTCGAACTGCTCGACGAGCGCGCCTCGCCCGGCGGCGCGATGCGTTGGGACGTCAACCGGCTCCCGCCGAAGATGCGAGGAGGACTCGGCGCCGATATCGACGACGCCCTGGAACTCGCGAAGGCGCTCGACGCGTCGAGCGCGCATGTCGAAGCGGAAGCGCGTGTGTGCGGCATCGCAGCCGTGGATGCAGAATTCGAGCTTTGCATCGTGACTCGTGCCGCGACGCGGATCCTACGCGCGCGCCAGGTGATCCTCGCCACCGGCGCGATCGAGCGGCCGATGCCCGTGCGCGGCGGGCCGCTTCCCGGCGTGATGTACGCGGGTGCGGCGCAGGGGACGTTGAAAGCCACGGGGCGACCACCTTCAGGCCGGCTCGTGCTCGCGGGCTGCGGCCCGCTGCTCTACCTCGTGGCCGCGCAGATGCTTGCGGCGGACGGGGACGTCGTCGCGCTGCTCGACACGCTCAACGCAGCGCATTTCGTGCGCGCGCTGCCGCACGCGGCGGCGTTCATGCGCTCACCTTACTACAAGCGCGGCGCGAGGCTGCTGCGCGAGATCAACGAGCGCGTCCCGATCTACCACGATGTCGTCGAACTCACCGCGCTGGGCAACACGAGACTGGCCTCGGTGCGATTCACGGCGAACAAGCGGACGACGACGCTGATCGCCGACGCCTTGTTGCTGCACCAGGGCATCGTTCCGGAGATGCATCTGGCCGACAGCCTCGGCTGCGCGTTCGCATGGGACGAAATGCTCGCCTGCTGGACGGCGAGTGTCGACGCGTGGGGCACCAGCAACGTGCCCGGCGTCTACATCGCCGGCGACGGCGCCAGCGTCTCCGGCGCGCAGACCGCGCCACCTCGAGGTCGTCTCGCTGCGCTCGCCGCGGCGTGCGCGCTGGGTCGCGTCGACCACGCGGCGCGCGACACGGCTGCGCGGCCTCATCGCATGGCGCTGGCGAAAGCTTTGCGCGGGCGACGGTTTCTGGACCGCGTCTATCGAGCGCCGGAGCGCTTCCGGGCGCCCGAGGATGACGTCGTCGTATGCGCCTGCGAAAAGGTCAGCGCGGGCGAAGTCGTCGCGGCGGTGAGGCAGGGAGCGGTCGGCCCGAACCAGGCCAAGGCGTTCCTGCGTTGCGGCATGGGCCCGTGCCAGGGACGCGACTGCAGCCTCACGGTCACCGAGCTGATCGCACGCGAGCGACGGCTTCGACCGCAGGACGTCGGCCGCTTTCGCGCGCGCTTTCCGGTGCGACCGATAACCCTGGCGGAACTCGCGTCACTGCCGAGCACGGCGGCGGAGCGCTTCGCCGTCGCGCGCATCGACGACGACGAGGTGGGGACCTGACCGTGCGCGCGAGGGGGAGGGATATACTTGATCGATGCCCAGGCCCACGCTTTCCGACAAGCTGGTCGTCGCGATTTCCTCGCGTGCGCTGTTCGACCTTTCGGCGAGCCATCGCATTTTCGTCGAGCAGGGTGTCGACGCGTACCAGCGCTACCAGATCGAGCACGAGGACGAGGTCCTCGCGCCCGGGCCCGCCTTCGGGCTGGCCAAGAAGCTGCTGCGACTGAACCGCCCCGACAAGCAGTACGTCGAAGTTCTGCTGCTGTCGCGCAACTCTGCCGACACCGGCTTGCGCGTGTTCAATTCGATCAAACACTACGGACTCGACATCACGCGTGCGGCGTTCACCAAGGGCGAGCCCACGTCGCGCTACGTGCCGGCCTTCGGATCGCACCTGTTCCTGTCCGCGGACACCGAGGACGTCAAGCGCGCTCTCGACGAGGGCTACGCCGCGGCGACCATCGTGCCCAACGTGTTTCGAAACGAGACCGACGAACTGCGCATCGCCTTCGACGGCGACGCGGTGCTGTTTTCCGACGAAGCCGAGCGCGTGTACCAGGAGAAGGGTCTCGCCGCGTTTTCGCGCAGCGAGTCGGACGCTGCGATGCAGCCGTTGATGGGTGGCCCGTTCAAGGAATTCCTCGCCGGCCTGCACCGCATCCAGGCCGACTTTCCCGAGGACGCGAGCCCGATCCGCACCGCGCTGGTCACCGCGCGCAGCGCGCCGGCACACGAACGCGTGATTCGAACCCTGCGTGCGTGGAACATCCGCATCGACGAGGCGCTGTTCCTCGGCGGGCTCGACAAGGGTGAATTCCTTCGGGCATTCGGCGCCGACATCTTTTTCGACGACCAGCGTATGCACGTGGAGTCGGCCGCGAAACACGTCGCGACGGGACACGTGCCGCACGGCGTCGCCAACGAATAAAGTTGCGGGGTCGCGTTTTCGCTGCGCGCTGATCGTTCTGCAAGCGCAGTCCCTAGACACATCGACGATGGGACCTAGAACTCGAGGCGGTACAGCTGTACCCACAGATCCGGTTCCGACCTTCCTTCTTTCTTGACGTTGAAACGCTCATTGCCGTCAGGCGTAGTCAGCATCGTCGTACGCCACAGGGAGGGTCTTTCCACCAGCACCTGTCGAAATTGCTCTGTGGCCCAGATTTGCCCGGGCAGCACGTGCGGCTCGACGCGGCTGGCGCATAGAATCGCGCTTCCTCCCACGACAGCAGGGGGCTCGGCGCCGGAACTGGGTTGCAACTCCACCTCTCCGAAGTGCAACGCTATGCGCAGGCGAGGTTGGCCGGTCGCCTGGTACACATCGTCCATGACTTGCCGTGCCGCCTGCGCGAGAAATACCGGATCTTCGTGAACGATTAAAATAGAATCCCCGGCGCCGGTTTCCGAAACAACGGCACTGCGGGACCATTGTCGGACGGCTTTCTCCAGCGCTTGGCGTACGGGTACCTCGGCGCCGGCGTGCATCAGGCCACCAAACCCATGGATGTCGCCTTTAAGCACGCAGAATGTATGTAGGCTGGTTGCGCTCGCTACACTCGTGACTTCGCGCCACGGCCGGGCGTAACCCACTATGTTCACGCGATCGACGCGCCGTAGATAGGCGGGATTCACTCGGCCAATCACGTCCGTCAAGACCGGGTGCAGCAAGTAATGCGAGGCCGGCGGCAGCGACCCGACCGGCTCGAGCGTTGCCTCGCCCGGCCGCAGGAATCGCTGGCCCCACTCGCCACGAATGCGGTCGTGGTGGACATAGCCGAGCAGGCCGACTCTGTAGAGCGCGCAGAAGATGTGCTTTTCCTCACCCCCGGTGGCGATGCTGTGCTCCAGAAAGAGCCTTTCCACCTCATCGCGCGTCAGCACGTTGCCGGGAAGGATTCGAAACAGACGCTCGACCTCGAGTTCACCAATGAACGGGGCGATCTCGGCGAGGTACTCCTGGGCGATCTCGGTGGCGGCCTGGTTGACGACTTCCTTGAAGCGAAGCTCGCTGCGCCGTTCATCGGGCCGAAGTGCGGACAGACGCTCGCCGATCGACATCAAATCGCGCGGGCGGAGCAGCGTATGCCGACAGATGTATTCGAAGACCTCTTCCTCCTCGCGCGTATACGCGTCGCCAACCGCTGTCCGTCCAAGGAAAGCTTCCAAGGGATCGATGCGCAGCCGATCCGGCTTCGCCATCGTGTCCCTCTTCATGAGGCCAACATTGTTGACAAAGATTTCCCGCAGGCTTTGCGGCGAGTATGCGATGTCCACTGCGCTGCCGCGATACTGCTGCGCCATGACGGTTGTCTTGGCGAGGTGTGCGTAGGCCTCTTTGCGGACCGCGGCGAACACCTTGACGTGATGGTTGATCCGGCGGAGTTGATAAGCGACCTCGACCAGGCCGAGTTGCGCGAAGTGCCAAACGTTCGGCGACAGCTCTCCAGTGACGCTCGGGTGGTTGGTGAGACCTTCGACATGCTTGTTGAAGTACTCGTCAACGCCGTCGATGAATAGAGCCACTGGCGAGCTGAGCGCGCGCAGGCGTGGCACTAAATGACCGTCGGTATCTGCGCCACAGCGTTGCAGTTCGCTCGGTGTGAAATCAAGAAGGCGGACGAAGTGGTCGATGACGCTCTGGAGCTGCTCGTCGTCGATCAAGCTGGTGATGCCGGGGCCCACTTTGAGCTGGCCTACCGCGCCGACGTGTTTGAGGGTGGCGAGCGCGATAGCCGAGAGCCAGATCCTCGACCACGGCAGTGGAGACACGACGAAGAATGCGAGGAGATCCCGGCTAAAGATCTTGTCGCCGATCGGCTTGTCGAGGAGGACTCTCGTCGGCAGGCAGGTAGCCCGCCCCTCCCGCTGGTACAGGATGCGCTTGGCCTTGAGCAGAAGGGTCTTTCCGAAGCCCTTGGTGCCGATGACGATGAACTTGTCGTCCCGGTCCGAGCGCAGGAAGCCGTCGATCTCTGGAGTGCGATGGAGAAGTGAGTCGTTGAAGTCCTCTGCTACCCGGATGTCGTCCGCGTCAACAGTCCATGCGCGCATAGGTTCTCCCGCCCTGCGCAGGCAGCATAGCCGAAGCCACATGCGCGTTGCAACCGAGCGACACAGGCGACTCCGGACACACCGGCTGCGGGTGTCGAGTCCGCCGAGCCCCGCTAATCGACGATGCGCCCGTAAAACGGATACTGCGGATCATGGTACCCCGGGGTCGACGGATGGCCGGGCGTCACGAGCGAATCGATGAGTGCATCGTCGTCGGCGTTGAGCTCGACGCCGACAGCCGCGAGATAGTCGTTCCATTGCTCGAGCGTGCGCGGCCCGGCGATGACCGAGCTGATGATGCGGTTTCGCAACAACCACGCCAGCGCGAATTGCGTCGCGGTGAGTCCCCTCCTTGCCGCGTGCGCCTTGATGGTCTGCGCCTTGTCGATCGATTCGGCGCGAAACTCCGTTTCCAAGATGCGCTGGTCCTTGCGCGCGACGCGCGAATCGGCGGGCGCTGCGGCACCGGGTGCGTACTTGCCGGTCAGCACGCCGCGCGCCAGCGGGCTGTACGGCACGACGCCGATGCCATAGTAATCGCATGCAGGGAGGATTTCGACTTCGGGCATGCGGTTCATCGCGTTGTAGTACGGCTGGCAGACGACCGGATGCGCGACGCCCAGATCGTCGCAGGTGGCGACGACTTCGGCGATGCGCCAGCCGCGAAAGTTGGAAACGCCGAAATAGCGGATCTTGCCCGCACGCAGCAAGTCGCCGATGGCCTCGATCGTCTCCGGCAGTGGCGTGTCGTGGTCGTCCTTGTGCAGGTAGTAAATGTCGATGGTGTCTGTCGCCAGACGCTTCAGGCTGTCGTCGCAGGCCTGCAAAATCCAACGCCGCGACAATCCCCCGTCGTGGGGCCTTTGCGTCAAGACGTTGGCGACTTTGGTCGCGAGTATCCAGCGCCGTCGCTCTCGCGCGATCGCCGCGCCGACGATGGTTTCCGAGGCGCCATTCGCGTAGGCGTCGGCGGTGTCGATGAAGTTCACGCCGGCGTCGAATGCCGCGTCGACGATGCTGCGCGCCGCCGCCGCGTTGGTGCGATCGCCAAACATCATCGTGCCCAGGCAGATTTCCGAGACTTCGAGACCGCTGTCGCCGAGGCGACGGTAGAGCATGGGCATGGTGCTGCCTCCGCGAGAAAGCCGCCATGCTGAGGCAAAGCTTGCCCGTGCGCAATCGCGACCGAGACCACGCGTGCGCTGCGGTATAATCCGCGTCCTCTCCGTTCGCAGTATCCCTTCCGATGCACGTCTTTTTCGAGGACGACGGCGCGTTCAAGGCCGGCAGCGTCCTCGTCGACAACGACACCTCGCTGCAGGTCGAGGCGGCGTCGGGCAAGAGGCTCAAGATCAAGGCGGCGAGCGTGTTGCTGCGTTTTGCCGAGCCTTCGCCATCGACGCTGCTTGCCGAAGCGCAGTCGCTGGCGTCGACGCTGGATGCCGATTTCCTGTGGGAAGTCAGCAGCGAAGCCGAGTTTTCATTCGCCGATCTTGCTGCCGACTACTACGGCCGCGCGCCTCGTGCGCCGGAGGCGGCCGCGCTCGCATTTTGCCTGCATGCCTCACCCATGCACTTCTACAAGAAGGGCAAGGGGCGCTACAAGGCCGCGCCGGAAGACTCGCTCAAGGCGGCGCTCGCGGGCGTTGCCCGCAAGCGGCAGGAAGCCGAGCAGGTCGCGGCGTACGCGGAGCAATTGCAGGCGCATCGCCTCCCGCCGGCGATCGCCGCGAAGCTGCCGATGCTGCTCTACCGGCCCGACAAGCAGGCGATCGAAACCCGCGCGCTCGCGGCCGCCTGCGAGGCGCTGCACACGCATCCGCTGGCGCTGCTCGATGCCTGCGGTGCGATTCCTTCCACCCACGACTATCACTTCAACGCTTTCGTGCACGATGCGTTTCCGCGCGGCCTCGAGGTCGCGTCGGTGCCCGAGCTGCCGCCGATGCCCGAGCTGCCGCTTGCGCTGGCGCGCGCGTTCTCCATCGACGACGCGACCACGACGGAGATCGACGATGCGTTCTCGGTACGACCGCTCGCGAACGGCAACCTGGAAATCGGCATTCATATCGCCGCACCCGCGCTGGCCATACCGCGTGCCTCGGCCCTCGACGCGCTCGCCCGCGCCCGCCTTTCGACGGTGTACATGCCCGGGCGCAAGATCACGATGCTGCCAGAGCCGCTCATCACGCAGTTTTCTCTCTCGCAGGGTGCGGCGCACCCGACGCTCTCGCTGTACGTCGAAACGGCACCCGACGGGACGCCACTCGCGCGCGACACGCGCCTGGAACGCGTGACGATCGCCGCCAACCTCCGCCTGGATTCGATCGGCGACACCTTCGCGCAGCCGGCGTCCGTGGGCGAAGGCGAGTGGATCGACGAGATGCGCGCGTTGTGGCGGCTGGCGCAGAAACTCGAAGCCGCGCGCGGCAAGGCTGAGCCGGCGCGCATCGATTACAACTTCTACGTCGACTGGGATGCCGCACCCGACGGTCGCGTCTCGATCGTTCCGCGTCCACGCGGCTCGCCGCTCGACAAGCTCGTCGCAGAGCTCATGATCCAGGTAAACGAATATTGGGGCGCGCGGCTCGCCGATGCCGGGGTGCCGGGGCTCTACCGCACGCAGCAGGTTGGCAAGGTCAAGATGAGCACGCGCCCGGAGGCACACCAAGGACTGGGCGTCGCGCAATACCTGTGGGCGAGTTCGCCGCTGCGCCGCTATAGCGATCTGGTCAATCAGCGGCAGCTGATCGCGGTCACTGGCGGCGCGGTGCCACCGTATCTTCACGGCGACGCCGAGCTTTACGCCGCAATGACCGATTTCGAGGCCACCTACGCCCAGTACGGCGAATTCCAGAACCGCATGGAGCGCTATTGGTGCCTGCGCTGGCTTGCCCAGGAAAGGGTCGAGCAGGCGACGGGCACGGTCGTCCGCGACAACCTGGTCCGCCTGGACGCGATACCCCTCTGCCTGCGCCTGGCCGACTTGCCGGCGCTCCCCCCCGAGGCGCGGGTTCGCCTTGCCTTGGGGCGGATCGACCTGCTCGCGGCGAGCCTCGAAACACGTTATTTGGGACCCGCAAACGATTGATACTGGGCCGAGCAGCGATATACTGCTCAGTTATGCCAAGGTCATCGCGCTCGCAGGCGGTCGCCCAGACCGCCGACGTCGCCGCTCCCGCAGCCGCTCCGGCGCGCAAGCGGCCCGCTCGCGCGCGGCCGCGGGCGGTCGTCACGCACGACCCGATCGCGATGTCGCTGCCGTTCCTGGCGGTCGACCCGGTGCGCGCCAACCGCCTGCTGGCCAACGCCATCGGCTTTTCCGTCCTCCTGCACATGGTGGTGCTGGCGATTCACTTCAGCCCGATCGCGTTGCCCAGTTTCGATCGCGGGCCGCCGCTGGAGATTGCGCTGGTCAACGCCAAGTCCGACTCCAAGCCCAGCAAGGCCGATATCCTGGCGCAGGCGCACCTGGATGGCGGTGGCAACACCGACGCCAACCGCCGCGCCAAGACGCCGATGCCGGTGCCTCCGCGCGACAGCGCCGCGCAAGACCTCGCGGTGGCAACGCAGCAGGTGAGCGAGCTTGAGAAGCGCACTCGGGAAATGCTCACGCAGCTCAAGGCTGCCGGCGCGGTCGAGACGCCAGCGCCGAAGCCCGACGATGCGCCGGAAATTCTGCCACTGCCCAACGCCAACGAGATGATGCAGCGCACGCTCGAGACCATGCGGCTCGAAGCGCAAATCGCCAAGCAGATGGACGCGTATCAAAAGCGTCCGAAGCGGCGCTTTGTCGGCGCGCGTGCCGAGGAATACCGGTTCGCGCGCTACGTCGAGGACTGGCGGCTGAAAGTCGAAGGCATCGGCAATCGCAACTACCCGTCGGCGGCGCGCGAGCAGAAACTCTATGGCAACCTGCTCATGACCGTGGGCATTCGTTCCGACGGCAGCCTCGAAAGCATCATTGTCGATCATCCGTCTGGGCAGAAGATCCTCGATCTCGCGGCAAAGCGCATCGTCGAGATGGCCGCACCCTACGCGCCGTTTCCGGCCAACATCCGGCGCGATACCGATATTCTTTACATCACGCGTACTTGGACCTTCGCCCCGGGCGATTCCCTGACCAGCCAATGAGCGGCCAATGACTGCAGGCCTCGCTCGCTACGCCGTCATCGGCAACCCGGTCGCTCACAGCAAGTCGCCACTGATCCATGCGGCCTTTGCCCAGGCGACCGGGCAGGCGATGACCTATGAACGCTTGCTCGCGCCGCGCGATGGCTTCGCGGCGACGGTCGAGCGCTTTGTCGCCGAAGACGGCAAAGGTCTCAACGTGACCATCCCTTTCAAGCTCGAGGCCTTTGCGCTGGCGCGTGAAAAGAGCGCGCGCGCGACGTCGGCGGCGGCGTGCAACACGCTGGCGTGGCGCGGCGATCATTGGTACGGCGAGAACACCGACGGCGCCGGACTGTTGCGCGACCTCATGCACAACGTCGGCGCGCAGATCAAGGGGCGCGAAGTGCTGGTGCTCGGCGCAGGTGGGGCCGCGCGCGGCATCCTGGAGCCGCTCCTCGCGCAAGCGCCACGCAGCCTGATCATCGCCAATCGTACACAGTCCAAGGCCGACGCACTGGCGGCACGGTTCGCTCCGGCGGGGCCGGTAGCCGCGGTGGCGCCGACGGCGCTCGACGGCCGGCGCTTCGACGTCGTCATCAACGCCACGAGCATCGGATTGGGCAGCGAGGTGCCGCGTGCACTGTGGCCTGCGGGCCTGTTTGCGCCGGGCGCGCTCGCCTACGATCTGGTGTACGCCGACACAACGACGCCGTTTTTGGCGTGGGCGCGCGAGCAGGGCGCGGCGCGCACGGCCGACGGGTTGGGCATGCTCATCGAGCAGGCGGCGGAGAGTTTCATGCTGTGGCGCGGCGTGCGACCGGACACGCGGCCCGTGTTCGCGCTGATGCGGACATAGTTGCTGGCGATGCGCGTGGCCCTTCGCTGGACCTTATGGGCGGTCGCTGCCGCGCTGCTCGGTTTCGTGCTCCTGCAGCTATGGTACTTCGCGCACATCTGGTGGTGGCGCGATCATCCACCGCGCGAGACGGCGTTCATGGCCCAGCGACTCTCCGAGTTGCGCGAGCGCAATCCTCAGGCGCGGCTTCAGTACACGTGGGTTCCTTATGAACACATCTCGTTGAACCTCAAGCGGGCGATGATCGCCGCCGAGGACGCGAAGTTTGTCGAGCACGAAGGCTTCGACTGGGACGGCATCCAGCAGGCGATCGACAAGAATGCGCGCCGGGGCCGCGTAGTCGCCGGCGGTTCGACGATCACGCAACAGCTCGCCAAGAACCTGTTCCTGTCGGGGACAAGGAGCTACCTGCGCAAGGCCGAGGAAGCGTTGATCACGCTGATGCTCGAAGCTGTACTCGACAAGCGACGCATTTTTGAGATCTACCTGAACGTCATCGAATGGGGCAACGGCATATTCGGCAGCGAAGCGGCGTCGCGCCGCTACTTCGGTGTCGGCGCGGCGCAGCTTTCAGCCGACCAGGCGGCGCGGCTGGCGGCGATGGCGCCGAATCCACGGCACTACGAGCGCAATCCCGCGTCACGCGGGCTGGCGCTGAAGATCCCGATCATTCTGGCGCGCATGCCGGCGGCAGAGTTGCCCTAAGGCGACGCCTAGGGCACGATGCGCACTGGCTGCTGACTCGCTGCGACAGACGCGGGCATGGAGGACACGCCAATGCAATGCTTCGAGCCTATCGCCGATTGCCGGCGAGGCCACGCCGGCCCGTGCTGAATCCATCGTGACCGACGCCCATCGCGCCCTTCCCTTTCTTCTGCGCATCTGCGCGACCATCGACCACCTGTTCATCGTCGAGGTGGGTCCGTTCGGCGCGCAGCTCGCCGCCGATGCGCGAACGACCTGGCTCGCCACCGGCAACAAGGTCCGTCCCGCGGACGTCGAGCAGTACGTCGCGCTCCTAGCCGAGCACGTCACCGATCGCGAACGGCGCAGCGCATTCATTGCCGAGGCGAGGCAGTGCATCCATCTCTAGCCTGTAGATGCGGCAGCAAGGGGAAACCGTCATGTTCCTGAACCGCTCGATCACAACCCAGTTCACGATCGTGTTCGTGCTCGCGCTGCTGCTCGTGATCGGTTCGTTCTACCTTGTGCTGGACAGCGTCTATCGCATCCAGCTCAAGTCGCAGGCGGAAACCGTCGCCGACAACGTCGACGCCTTCGGCAGCTGGGTGTCGCAATACGGTCGCGTCTGGGTCAAGGATAACGACAAGAGCTTTCTCGGGCAGGTGACGCTGGCATCGCTGCCGGTCGACCCGGCGGCCACACCCGCGGTGACGCCCGCGGCGCCCGATCTGTGGCACTTCTATTCGAAGAACCCCGCACTCGCCCAGCGTGAATTCTCGGAAGTCGTCGAGAAGTCGACGTCGCCCGCGAAGTTTCGCATGACGTCGCACAATTTCATGAACCCGGTCAACAAGCCGGACGCCTTCGAGGCTCGGGCCCTGGACAAGATCCGCACGAGCCGGTTGACCGAATACTACGAGATGCTGCCTGAAGGCTACCGCTATGCGCGCGCGCTCTACGAAAAGGCGTCGTGCCTCGCCTGCCACGCCAGCGCCGAGTCCGCGCCCGCCGATGTCAAGGTGCGCTACGGCACCGAGCGCGGTTTCGGATTCAAGGAGGGCGAAGTCGCCGGCATCATCAGCGTCAGGCTGCCGGTGCGCTCGTTCTGGCAAGTCGCGGCGGAAGTCATCGGCCCGCTGCAGTTAGGCATGCTCGCTCTGGCTTTCCTGGTAGCTGTGGTGTTCATCCAGTTCGCGGTGGTGCGGCCGATCCGTCGCCTCACAGCTGCGGCCGAACGAGTCTCTGTCGGCGAGAACGCTGATCTCGGCGCCGCGCACATCAACCGCAAGAGCGGCAACGAGGTGCATCACCTCATTCTCGCCACCGATCGCCTGCGCGCCAGCATGGCATTGGCGATCCAGAGGCTGACGCGCAGGACACCACCTGCCGGGCGTGCCTAGCGCGATCCGGAATAGTCGCCGCACCAGGCTGTTTGCCGCAGGTGAAAACTATTCACACGAGGGAGGGTTCCGATGAAGTTTCACGACAGCTGCGTTGTGCTGATCGCCGGCGTGCTGCTCGCTGCCAGCGTCAGCGCGCAGGGCTTCAAGAAGACGGGTGGCGTGATGGTCAACGCTGCCGGCATGACGCTGTACACCTTCGATCGCGACAGCGGCGGCAAGAGCGCGTGCAACGGCCCGTGTGCAGCGAACTGGTCGCCAGCGACTCGCGCCGGCCGACGCCAAGGCTTCGGGCGACTGGACCATGATCACGCGCGATGACGGCGCCAAGCAGTGGGCGTACAAGGGCAAGCCGGTTTACACATGGTCCAAGGATGCAAAGCCGGGTGACATGAGCGGCGACAACTTCAACAACGTCTGGCACGTCATCAAGGACTAGCGATTGGCCTGCGCACAACGGTTCGCTCTCGCGGAGTTCGCGTGGTTGTCTCACGATGCCCGACACGCTGTCCGCCTGATCCTGACCTCGTCTGCGGCGCTGCCGCGGCTGCGCCGATACGCGCGCGTGCTGACCGGAGACGTCAATCGTGCCGACGATCTGGTGCAGGACACGCTGGCGCGCGCGTGGGAAAAGCGCGGACTGTGGCAGGCCGGCAGCGATCTTGCGGGCGTGGCTGTTCACGATCATGCACAACGTTCACGTCAACCAGTTTGCGGTTCGCCGGCGCGAGCTTGCGGAAAGCTCGATGGACGCCGACGACGGTCCGCGTGGCGGGCTGGGAGATTCCGGTGCGCGCGACGCAGACCGATCGCGTCGAACTCGCCGAAGTGCTCGTCTGCAAATCGGCCGCCTGCCCATCGATCAGCGCGAGGTACTGATGCTCGCTGCGGTCGAGGAATTGCGTTACGAGGACATCGCGCGCGTTCAGGGCGTTCCGATCGGCACGGTGATGTCGCGTCTCAATCGTGCCCGTGAAAAGTTGCGCCGCATGACTGCGGACGCGCCCCCGCCCTTGAAGATCGTCAAATGAGGTTGGTCCGATGAGCCCCGCGTTGCCGCTGTCCGACGACGATCTGCACGCCTACGCCGACAACCAGCTGCCGGCGGAACGAGCGCGCGAAGTGATGGCGGCGCTCGAGCGCGACCCGGCGCTCGCGGTTCGCATCGCCGACTTGCGGCGCAGAATGCGCAATTGCGGGATGCCACTCGATCCGTGGCTCGCAGAGCCGCTTGCCACGCGGCTCATCACCGCCGCCACGGCGTCGCACGAGCGGCTGCGCCGCGGTCGCACCGGCCTTCGGCGTGCGTGGCCGTCGCTGGCGGCAGCCGCCACGCTGGTCATTGGCGTGGCGTCGGGCTGGATGCTGCGTGGCGAAGTCCTGCAGGAACAGGGGACCCCGATGACGTTCCCGCGCGCAGGCCGCGCTGACGCACGCGCTCTATGCGACGGACCTCAACCGGCCGGTCGAAATCTGGGCCAACGAGGAAGAGCGTCTGGTGCGCTGGCTTGTCGAAGCGTCTGAGCTTCCAGTTGCACGCGCCGAATCTGAACAGCATGGGCTTCGCACTCGTCGGCGGCCGGCTGGTCGCCGGCAACGAAAAGCCGGGTGCGCTGTTCATGTACGAAAATGCCGACAAGCAGCGAATTTCGCTGCTGGTGCGCAAGGACGACGAGCGTTCGGGCGAGACGGCGTTTCGCTACGCGCTGGAGGATGGCGTTGGCGTCTTCTACTGGATCGATGACAAGTGCGGCTATGCGCTATCGGGCAATCTCGACACGCCAGCAGCTGCTGTCGATCGCGCGCGTCGTCTACGGGCAACTCGCCGCCAACGACGCCGCGCCGAGAGCCAATCCCTGAAGCGCACTCGCGTCGCGGCCGAATGCATTCGACCGAATGAACTCGACCCGACGAAGCACAACGCGCGTTTCTAGGTGCAAATTTATCCGCACGCGAATGTCAAACCATCCGCCGCGGACAACTGAATTCGGCCCTACAGGACAATAGGCCCGTTGCGACTGCGCAGCATCGCGCCCAGGCGCGGTTTGCCGTCGTAGGTCACCTGCAACGCGTCGGATAGCCCCAACACCGCCAGCGCGGCGCGTATGCGGTCAGGCTCGGGATGGGCTGCGGCCAGCGCTGTCAGGCGTACGCCGCTGTCGGGCAGCGCGTCGGCCGGGTGACGCTGATCGGGCCACGCGAGCAGGATCGGCAGCGCACCGCCGGCCGGCAGTGCACCGTCGTCGGCGATGGTGATGCGCCAAGATAGCTCGCCGCGCGACATCGGATGCGCAGGCCCTGGATCGATGAGGCATGCCGCGCGCGTGGCATCGATGTCGGCGCAGCGCGCCGCCCACGCAACGAGCCGAGGCGAGGCTTCGAGCGATGCTCGCATGGCCGGTCGATCGAGCTCGAACCAGCGCGCGTGCTCAGGTTTCAGTCCATCGGGATCGACCGCGATCACTTCCAGGTACGAGCGTTCGCCCAGGCGCAAGAGGCTGTTGTGCGTACCCATCGCGACGTGCTTGCCACCTCGCTGCGGGCGCGCACCGGTGCGTGCGGCGATGAACTGTTCGCCTTCCTCGAGAGTCGACGCGGCGACGACGAGGTGATCGAATTGTGCGAGACCAGTCAACTGTGCGGACTGCCAAGCGCCATCAGGGCGTCGGCGACACGGTGTCCGATTCGCTGGCGTCGAAATCGAGCTCGACCCTCGCGCCGTTGGGATCGAAGAAAAAAACTTGCCAGGTGCCCGAACCGACCTGCCTGCGGCAAGTGTGCACGATGCTGCGGGTTTTGAGCGCCTTCAGTGTCTCCGGCAGATCGCGTCCGGTGAACGCCATGTGATCGATGACGCCGGCGCGCAGCTCGGCCCTGGGCCGTCCGCCGACGATGTGCAGGATCGGCGTTTCGTCGCCATACAGCCACGCGCCAGGAAAGTCGAAATCCGGACGCGGACCGGCGCGCAGGCCCAGCAAGTCGCCGTAGAAGCGGACCGTGGCGTCGACGTCGTCGGTCAGGATCGTGAAGTGATTCATGCTTGTCGCGGGCATCATGATCTCCCGAAGCCGGGGTGGCGCTGCGTGCGGATCTCGCTGACGATGAACTCGGCCAGCAGCGCGCTGGCATCCGGCGGATGCGCGTCATTGTACGGCAAGGAAGCGTCGCCGCCGCTCCACGCGTGGCCGAGACCCGGTACGCGAACCAGCCGAACGACGCTACGATCGCCCAGGCGGTAGGCGCTCACCGATGCCACGCGCGCGCCGTCTTGCTCCAGGGAAGTCTCCTCGTCGGGGGGCGGCAGGTCCGCAGGAGCGGCGGGATCGAGGCGTCCGTTGAGCAGCAGATATTGCCGCACCAGCTGCGTGGTGTTCATCTCGGCGACGACTTCGTCGCGCCCGCCGTAGATCGCCAGCAGCGGCACGATGCGACCGGCGTTACGCGCACGCGCGGCGAGGGCGAGGTCTTCGTACGGTCCGTCGGCGCCGCGAGCCATGACGTCGAGCGCAGTCAGCGGGCCTGCCGCCGCGCCGCAGGCCAGTCCTGAGTGCGCAAGAACGCCGGCGAAAACATCCGAGTGCTGCAGGCCCAGCACGGCGGCAAGCGCGCCGCCGGCGCTCATTCCAACGGCGAAGATGCGCCGCGGATGGGCGCGAAAGGTGCGGCGCACCGAGCGCACCTGCGCCGCGACGATCGCGGCCTCGCCGCCACCCGCGGTAGTGCGTTTGTCGAACCAGTTCCAGCAGCTCCACGGGTTGCATTTCGCCGTCTGTCGCGGCAACAGGACCAGCCATCCATGACGGTCAGCCTGCGCGGCGATGCGCGTTCCGATTGCAAAATCCTCGGGCGTCTGCCGGCAGCCGTGCAGCAGCACGACCAGCGGGCGACGCTTCCAGCGCGAGTAACCCTGCGGGATGTAGAGCAGATATTCGCGGTTCGGCCACACCCACGGTGACATCGCGAGCCAGCCGCTCCACGACAGCTTGCTGCCCGCGACGTAGCGGCCGGGCTCCGGCAGCCTCGGGCGGAACAGCCTTCTGAAGAAGATGCGGATGCGGTCGAGCACGGGCGGGGCCCTCCGCGATCACGTCCTAAATGAGGACGATGTCGTACTGCTCCTGCGTGTAGATCGATTCGACCTGCAGCGATATCGGCTTGCCGATGAAGTCGCCGAGCTGCGCCAGGCTCTGCGACTCCTCGTCGAGGAACAGGTCGATCACCGACTGCGAGGCAAGGATGCGGAACTCGCGCGCGTTGAACTGCTTGGACTCGCGAACGATCTCGCGCAGGATCTCGTAGCAGATCGTGCGCGCTGTCTTGATCTCGCCGCGGCCGGTGCACGTCATGCAAGGCTCGCAGAGCACGTGGGCGAGGCTCTCCCGCGTGCGCTTGCGCGTCATCTCGACCAGACCCAGCTGCGTGAACCCGTTCACTGTCAGCCTTGTGCGGTCGCGTTCCAAGGCCTTGTTGAGTTCAGCGAGCACGGCGTTGCGGTGGTCGGCGTTTTCCATGTCGATGAAGTCGATGATGATGATGCCGCCAAGATTGCGCAGGCGCAGCTGCCGGGCGATGACTTGCGCTGCCTCGAGGTTTGTCTTGAAAATGGTCTCGTCGAAGCTGCGGCCACCGACGAAGCCGCCGGTATTGACGTCGATGGTCGTCATCGCTTCGGTCTGGTCGAAGATGAGGTAGCCTCCGGACTTGAGGTCGACGCGCCGTGCCAGTGCCTTCTGGATCTCCTCCTCAACCGCGTTGAGATCGAACAGGGGGCGCTCGCCGATATAATGGGCAATGCGGTCGGAGATGTTCTGCGTGTACTGGGACGAGAACTCCTGCATCTTCTGGAAGGTCTCGCGCGAATCGACGTGGATGCGCTCGGTTTCCTCGGTAGCCATGTCGCGGAGCACGCGCTGCGCGAGATTGAGGTCCTGATAGACGAGCGAAGGCGCGGGCACCGTGCCCGACTTGGTCGTCAGGTCGAACCAGAGCTTGGTCAGGTACTCGATGTCGTTCTGCATCTCTCGCTCCGACGCCGTCTCGGCCATGGTGCGAATGATGAATCCGCCGGCGAGACCTTCGGGCAGGAGTTGCTGCAGCTTCTCGCGCAGGCTCTCGCGCTCGGCCTCGTCCTCGATGCGTTGCGAGATTCCGATGTGCGAATCCTGCGGCAGGTACACGAGCAGCCGGCCGGCGAGGCTCACCTGGGTGGACAATCGCGCGCCCTTGGTGCCGATCGGATCCTTGATCACCTGCACGAGCAGCGCCTGGCCCTCGTGGAGGATGCGCTCGATGGGCTTGCTGTCGTGTCCGTGGCCGTTCTGTCGGTGTTCCCAGATATCGGCGATATGCAGGAAAGCCGCGCGTTCGAGACCGATCTCAATGAACGCGGACTGCATGCCCGGCAGCACGCGCGCAACGCGGCCCAGGTAGATGTTACCGACCAGCCCGCGCGCACTTGCCCGCTCGATGTGCAATTCCTGCACGACCGCCTGCTCGAGCATCGCAACGCGGGTCTCCTGGGGTGTCACATTGATGAGTATTTCGTGGCTCATCGCGCTCGCCAATTCCAACATGCTCGACGCAGTCGTCTGCGATCAGGGTGCATGGTAGCCGATCTTGCTCAGGATCTCGGCTGTTTCGTACAGCGGCAGCCCCATGACGCCCGAGTAGCTGCCCGCGAGATGCACGATGAAGGCGGCGGCGCGCCCCTGTATGCCGTAGCCCCCGGCCTTGTCGAAAGGCTCTCCACTGGCAACGTAGCTCGCAATCTCGTGGGCGGTCAGCGCGCGCAGCGTGACGCGCGAGGTTGACGCGGCGAGGAGCATTTGCGCGTTCCAGCGTACGGCGACAACGGTGACGACGTCGTGCGTGGTTCCCGACAGGCGCTCGAGCATCGAGGCCGCATGCGTCGCGTCGGCGGGCTTTCCAAACACCTCGCCGTCGACGACGACCTCGGTATCGGCCGCGAGCACCGGCCGCGGCCTGAGATTGCGTTTGGTCACGTTGTGCCATCCCACGGCCGCCTTGGTGCGCGCAATCCGTCTGACGTATTCGAGCGCCGGCTCGTTTTCGCGCGGAGCTTCGACGATATCTCGTCCGCGGGGCCCCGCTTCGCGCACGCGCAATGCTTCGAACTCGACGCCGATCTGCCGCAGCAATTCCTGCCGGCGCGGACTTTTCGACGCCAGGTAGATCGCAAGGGGCCCCGCCGCGACGGAAGTGTTCTTCATTCGCGGTGGTAGGGGTGGCCAAGTTGCAGGCTGACCGCCCGGTACAACTGCTCGGCGAGCACCACGCGCGCGAGGCTGTGTGGCAGCGTCAGCGCCGACAGGGACAGCACGGCGCACGCGTTGCGTTTGACTGCCGGCGCGAGGCCGTCGGCGCTGCCGATGACGAATGCGATCGGGCGGGCGTGGTCGCGCCAGCTCGCGAGTTTCTGCGCCAACCGCGACGTGCTCCAGGCTTCGCCCCGCTCGTCGAGCGCGACGACGTCGAAGCCGGTGCTCGCGGTGGCGATGCGCGCGGCTTCGGCCGCGAGAATCTGCGTAACACTTCTGCCACGATCGCGCGCTTCCGGCTTGAGTTCGACGAGATCGACCGCGAACTCCCGCGGCAGGCGACGTGCGTAGTCGTCGAATGCGGCGTTGGCCCAAGTCGGGAGCCGGTGTCCGAGCGCGACGATGCGAAGTTTCATGCGCGGCTCGACGTTGTGATGGCGCGCATCATTGGTTTGCCTTCACGCGGCGGCGAGACCTGCGCGTCTTCGCCGCGCCTGGCGCTGTCATCCGCCGCACTACGCGGCCAGAGACGCTTTGGGCTTGCTGCGGCGCCGCGGTGCCGGCGGCGTCCACAACTCTTCGAGATTGTAATAGCGGCGAATGGCGGGTTGCATGATATGCACGACGATGTCACCGCAGTCGACCAGAACCCATTCGCCGGTCTGCTCGCCTTCGATGCCGATGATCGGCGCGCCGGCGGCCTTCATCGCGTCGTGCACGTGCCGCGCCAGTGCGTTGACCTGGCGATTGGATTCGGCCGTAGCGATGACCAGCGTGTCGTACAGGGTGGTGAGCTTGCGCACATCGAGCAGCGTGATGTCGCGGGCCTTGATATCTTCGAGAGCGGTGACGGCGGTTTTCTGCAGACGATTAAGGCGCATCCGTGGGCGATCGATACAGTTGGTTGCGGTCAATATATGCCAGAACCGCCGGCGGAAGCAAACCCGCGATTTGGGCGCGGCCGGCGGCGCCGCGCGCAAGTGCCGCGCGAATCGCGCTCGCCGAAATCGCATGCGGTGCAACCGGCACACGTACGATCGCGCCGGCGAGTTGGCGCGACAGCCGCGAAGGGTCTGTGGCCAACCGCCGCTCCCATTGGATTCGGAGTTGCGGCGAGAGTGTCGCCGCGTCGAAGAGCGTGCCGGGGCGTTCGACGACGACAAGGTGCGCGAGCGTGAACAGGCGTTCCCAGCGATGCCAGCCTTCGAGGCCTTGCAGGGCATCGACGCCGAGCAGCAACGCCAGCGGTCGACCGGAATCCTCGTCGTGCAGCGATTGAAGCGTGTCGATGGTGTAGCTCGGCCCGGGACGCCGCACTTCGCGCCCGTCGGAGACGAGCCCGGGAAATTCCGCACAGGCGAGCTCGGTCATCGCCAGGCGATGTACTGCCGCCGCGGCCGGCGGCGCGCGATGCGGCGGCACGCCAGCGGGAATCATCAGGACCTGCGCGAAGCCCAGCGCCGCGCGCACGTCGGCCGCGAAGCGCAGGTGACCGTAGTGGACCGGGTCGAAGGTGCCGCCGAGGACGCCGACGGTGCGCATCACGCCACGGCCGCGCCTACGATCAAGGGTGCGCGCGGCGTCAGTTCGATCTTGGCCATCCCGGCGATGTTAACAGGCACTAGAATCTTGAACCGGGCGTAGCCAGAAAAGCGATCTCCGCGGGCGTCGATGGGCGCTGCAGGATTTCATTGCGATGAGGAAAGCGCCCGAAGCGGCGAATGACCTCCGCATGCCGCTGCGCCCACGGCAGCTGCGAGGCAAGTCCGGTTTCCCTCGCCAGCCGCGCAAACAACGCGACCGACTGCACCTGCGCTGCATCCGACTCCGCATGCTCGAAGGGCATGTACATGAACCAACGTTCAACCGGAATGAGCTGCGCATCGGCGCCCGTCGCAACGGCTCGCCGCGCGAGCGCCAGCGCAAGTGCGTCGCCCGCGAATGCGCGCCTCGTGCCGCGGAAACAGTTGCGCGTGAACTGGTCGAGCAGGAGGATGCGTGCGAGCGTCGAGCGCGGCATGGTCCATTCGGGAAATGCGCCGGCGATGGCTGCCTCGACAGCCGTGCCGAAGCGCGCGCGCATCATGGTGTCGAAAGCAGCGTCCTTGCTGAACCAGACATCGCGCTCGGTTCCATATTCGGTCGCGGCGGTGACTTTCGCTGCCTCAGTTGTCTTTCGAGCTCCGAACCAGAAATCCAGAACGGCGTCGGGCGTGGTCGGGTGCGCGGGCATGTTCAATCGCTGATATAGTCGTAATCCGGCCGCAATGCAATGCCCCGAATAATTCCGTGGCCCGCGCATCGCGTTCGCATCGGCATGAAAACCTCGTACCGCGACATCGCACTGCTTGCCTGTTGCCAGGCGCTGCTGCTCGTCAACAACGCGGGCCTGATCGCGATGAACGGCCTGGTCGGCTACGCACTCGTCGACGATAAGATCTTCGCTACGCTCGGCGTCACCAGTTACGTATTGGGGTCCGCGCTTTCGGCGATGCCGGCAGCACTGTGGATGGCACGCGTCGGACGTCGGCGTGGTTTCATGACCGGATCGGTCATCGCCATCGTCGGCAGCGCGACCTGCGCCCTGGGCATCGCGCGCGCGAGCTTCCCGCTGTACTGCCTGGGCACGGCGATCATCGGCGTGTATACGGCGTTCGGATTGCAATACCGCTTTGCTGCGACGGAAGTCGCCGCGCCTGATTTCAAGGCCAGGGCGATTTCGCTGGTGCTGGCGGGCGGCATCGCCGGCGGCTTCATCGGCCCTACAGCGAGCGTGTGGGCCAAGGACCTTTTCCCGGCACCGTTCCTCGGATCGTTCGTCGTGCTCTCGGGAATCGCACTGATCGCGCTCCTCGTCCAGTCGCAGGTTCGCGTACCCGCGCCCAGCGCCGCGGAGCGCACGGCCCGGGCTCGTCCATTGCGCAGGATCGCTGCGCAGCCCACGTTCATCGTCGCCGCGCTCGCGGCGGCATTCGGCTACGGCATCATGAACCTGCTGATGACGGCTACGCCGCTGGCGATGAGCTTTTGCGGCCACCCGTTCAGCGCGGCGGCGTTCGTGATCGAGTGGCACGTCGTCGGGATGTACGCGCCGGGGTTCTTTACAGGCTCGTTGATCAAGCGCTACGGCGCGCTGAAGATCATCGTCGCGGGCACGCTGTTGATGGCGTGCTGCGTCGCCGTGTCGATCTCGGGCGTCGCGATCTGGCAGTTCTGGCTGTCGCTGGTCCTGCTGGGTGTCGGCTGGAATTTCATGTACACCGGTGGGACGACGCTGCTGACCGAGACCTACGCGCCCACGGAAAAAGCGAAGACGCAAGGGCTCAACGACGCGATCGTGTTTACCGTGATGCTCGTTTCGTCGTTCTCTTCCGGAGCGCTAGTCAGCGCAGCAGGTTGGGAACGCATGAACGTGGGCGCGCTGCCGTTGCTTGCGATCGTCGTCGGCGCGACGCTGTGGCTCGCGTGGCAAAGAGCGCACCGCCATGCCGCAGCGCGTGTCTAGAAAAGCATCGGAAGAGGACGCTGATGAATGAGATCCCGGCTCCCGACGAATATCAGGAACTGCGCGAGGCCGTGCGCGGGCTGTGCAGGAATTTCGACTCCGCCTACTGGCAGAAAATCGATCACGAGCGCGGTTATCCCGAAGCCTTTGTCGACGAGTTGACGCGCGCGGGGTGGCTGGCGGCGATGATCCCGGCCGAGTACGGAGGCTCGGAGCTGGGGTTGGCCGAAGCGTCGGTCATCATGGAGGAGGTCAACTTGAGCGGCGGCAACGCCGGCGCCTGCCACGGCCAGATGTACAACATGGGAACGCTGCTGCGCCACGGCTCGGAGGCGCAAAAGCGCGCGTATCTGCCCCGCATCGCCAGCGGCGAGCTGCGGCTGCAGTCGATGGCGGTAACCGAGCCGACGACGGGCACCGATACGACAAAGCTCAAGACCACCGCGACGCGAAAGGGTGACCGTTACGTCGTCAACGGGCAAAAGGTGTGGACCTCACGGCTGCAGCATTCCGACCTGATGATTCTGCTTGCGCGCACGACGCCGCTTGCGGAGGTCAAGCGCAAGGCCGACGGCATGAGCGTATTCCTGGTCGACCTGCGCACCGCGAAGCACGACGTGCGCGGCGGCATCACCGTGCGGCCGATACCGAACATGGTCAATCACGAAACCAACGAAGTGTTCTTCGACGACTTCGAGATACCCGCCGAGAACCTCATCGGCGAGGAAGGCAAGGGGTTCCGCTATATCCTCGACGGACTCAACGCCGAGCGCACGCTGATCGCCGCCGAGTGCATCGGCGACGGCTGGTGGTTCGTCGACAAGGCTCGCCGCTACGCTTCGGAGCGCGTTGTGTTCGACCGCCCTATCGGCAGGAACCAGGCGGTGCAGTTTCCCGTCGCCGAGAGCTACATCGAGATCGAAGCGGCGAATCTGATGCGCTTCAAGGCATGCGCGTTGTTCGACGCGCACCAGCCTTGCGGCGCCGAAGCGAACATGGCGAAGCTGCTGGCGGCGAAGGCGTCGTGGGAGGCGGCCAACGTCTGCCTGCAGACGCACGGTGGGTTCGGCTTTGCGTGCGAGTTCGACGTCGAGCGCAAGTTTCGCGAGACGCGGTTATACCAGGTGGCGCCGATCTCGACCAACCTCGTGCTTTCCTACGTCGGCGAACACGTGCTGGGGATGCCGCGGTCGTTTTGACAGGGCAGTCGCAGGACGGAATTCCGCCGCGGTGCGGACGATCCGTCGGCGCGCGAAAGTCGGCGTGCGAATGAATTTCGCACCTACCGCGTACGCCAATACACCTCGTCGATAACCTTCGCACCGCCGGCGATCTCGCCGCGCTTTAGTTCGTCGCCGAACGCCCGCAGGTCGGAAGCGGCCGGGACGGCCGCGAGGTCGCCGCGAACGCGAACAAGCACGACGGCGTGTCCGCTGTCGACGACGATCGAGCTGACGTCCGCACGAACGTTCTTGCCGTCCAGGAATCGGGTGACTACCGCGTCGATCTCGGGATCGGAGGTGTCGATCAGTAACTTGCGGTTGAGCGCCGCCAGGAACAGCGCCATTACGCCGAGCATCACACCCACGGTGATCGCGACCGCGGCGTCGAATGCGGGCCGCGGGCCGCTTACGTAGGAAATTCCCGCGACCAGCAGCGTCAGCAGGATCCCGATCAGCGCGACGGCATCCTCGAGCAGGACCGCGAGCACCGTCGTATTCGTGCGATTGCGCGCAAGTCCCCGCCAGCCGCCCAGCTCGCGCAACGCGACGACGAAGGTAAACGATTCCAGCACCAGCGCGAAAAGCAGCAGGCCAAGCACCAGCGGCGTGAACGGCTCGACCGGGTGGCGATTCAAGAGCGCGTCGATGCCGTGATAGATGTTGATGCCACAACCGATGAAAAACACGCTGACCGCGGATACCAGCGCCCAGAAGAAGCGCTCCTGGCCGCGTCCGAAGGGATGCGTCGAGTCGGGCCCGCCACGGCCGCGCACTTCGCCAACTTTCAGCAGCACCTGATTGGCGATGTCGGCGAGCGAGTGGATGGTTTCGGCGAACAGCGTCGGCGATGCCGTGACCATCCAGCCGAAACCCTTGGCCGCGGCGATCACGGTGTTGGTGGCGATGGATATCGAGACCGACGAAGACATCTGAAAAATGCGCAGCCCGACCGGGCGCCTACGGCACCCGGCGCGCTCGGATGCGGGCAGGCGATGTAGTGCCGCTCAGGAGCGTATCTGCCCGCTTCCGAGCACGACCCACTTCTCGCTGGTCAGGCCCTCGAGGCCGACCGGACCGCGCGCGTGCAGCTTGTTGGTCGAGATGCCGACCTCGGCGCCGAGCCCGTATTCGAAACCATCGGCGAAGCGTGTCGACGCGTTCACCAGCACCGAGCTGGAATCGACCTCGCGCAGGAAGCGCATCGCGCTCGCGTAGTCCTCGGTGACGATGGCGTCGGTATGCTGCGAACCATAGCGCGCGATGTGCTCGATCGCGGCGTCAAGGCTGTCGACCACGCGCACCGAAAGGATGGGCGCGAGGTATTCGGTCCCCCAGTCCAGCTCCGTCGCCACCTTCATGCCGGCGACCAGTGAACGTGCGGCGTCGTCGCCACGCAGTTCGACGCCCTTGTCGCGATAGATCGTGCACAAGGGCGGCAACACACGCGCGGCGATGCCGGCGTGCACCAGCAGCGTCTCCATCGTGTTGCATGGGCTGTAGCGCTGGGTCTTGGCGTTGTCGGCGATCCGTACTGCCATCGCGACGTCGGCGCGCTCGTCGATGTACACATGGCAGACACCGTCGAGGTGCTTGATGACCGGGACCTTGGCTTCGCGGGCAACGCGCTCGATCAGGCTCTTGCCGCCGCGCGGAACGATCACGTCGACGTAGCGGTCCGCGGCGAGCAGATATCCCACGGCGGCGCGATCGGTCGTCGCGATGACCTGCACCGCGGCTTCCGGCAGGCCCGCCGCCACCAGGCCTTCGTGCACGCATGCCGCGATGGTCCGGTTGCTGGCCAGCGCCTCCGATCCGCCGCGCAGAATGCAGGCATTGCCCGACTTGAGGCACAACGCCGCTGCATCGGCCGTGACGTTCGGGCGCGACTCGTAGATGATGCCGACCACACCCAGCGGCACGCGCATCTTGCCGACCTGGATGCCGCTGGGCTGGTAGCGTAGTCCGCTGATCTCGCCGACGGGGTCGCGCAGTGCCGCGATCTGCATCAGACCTTCGGCCAGCGCCGCAATTGATTTTGGTGTCAGCGTCAGTCGGTCAACGAACGCGGCGTCGGATCCCGCGGCGCGCGCCGCGGCGATGTCCGTGCCGTTGGCGCCGATGAGCGCGGCTTCGTCGCGCCGAATGGCGCGCGCCATGGCCAGCAGCGCCGTGTTCTTTGTCGCTGTATCGGCCCGCGCGAGCTCGCGCGCCGCGGCGCGCGCCGCAACGCCGACGCCTTCCATGTAGGCGCCGATGTCCGCGAAGCTGCCCAGGCTGGGCACGGCGAGGTCGTTCATGCTGGCATTGTAGCGTAGGTCGGGATTCGTCCCGACGCGGTGATCGACGACGCGCCGGCGCGAATGAATTCGCCGCCGCAACGGCTAAAACTTGTGCGCGTCCAGCGTGCGCACGCCCTGGTCGCCGCCGACCAGGATCACGTCGGCGCCGCGCCGCGCGAACAGGCCGTTGGTCACGACGCCGACGATGTGATTGATCCGACCCTCGAGCTCCACCGGCTTGAGGATCTCCAGGTCGTCGACGTCGAGAATCAGGTTGCCGTTGTCCGTGACGAAGTTCTCGCGCAGCTGCGGCGCGCCGCCGAGCTTGACCAGGTCGCGAGCGACGATGCCGCGTGCCATCGGGATCACCTCGACCGGCAACGGAAAGCCGCCGAGCACACCGACCAGCTTGGAATCGTCGACGATGCACACGAATTTATGCGCCGCTGCGGCGACGATTTTCTCGCGCGTGAGCGCGCCGCCACCGCCCTTGATCATCGCCCCGTGCTCGGTGACTTCGTCGGCGCCGTCGACGTACACGGGCAGATGGTCGACTTGGGTGAGCTCGACAACGGATATGCCATAGCCCTTCAGCCGCTCGGCTGTCCGCGTAGAGCTCGCCACCGCACCCTTGATGCGGCCCTTGACCTTGGCCAGCTCGTCGATGAAAAAATTCGCGGTCGATCCGCTGCCTACGCCGAGATACTCCCCGGCGACCACGTACTTGACGGCTTCGCGGGCGACCGCCTGCTTTTTCTCGTCCTGCGTCATGCCTTCCTCCGCACGGGCGGCAGGTCGGTGCACACGCCTTCAAAGGCCTCGGCGGCGAGCCCGACCGACTCGGACAGCGTCGGGTGGGGATGGATGGTCCTGCCGATGTCGACGGCATCGGCGCCCATTTCGACGGCGAGCGCCAGCTCGCTGATCAGGTCGCCGGCGTGCGTGCCGACGATGCCGCCGCCGACGATGCGGTGCGTGCTTTCGTCGAACAGCAGCTTGGTGAAGCCCTCATCGCGGCCGTTGGCGATCGCGCGGCCCGACGCTGCCCAAGGGAACAGGCCCTTTTGCACCTTCATGCCCTTGGCCTTCGCCTCGTCCTCGGTCACGCCGACCCACGCGATCTCGGGATCGGTGTAGGCGACCGACGGAATCACCCGCGCGTCGAAGAAAGCCTTGTGACCCGCGGCGACCTCGGCAGCAACGTGGCCCTCGTGCGTCGCCTTGTGCGCGAGCATCGGTTGGCCGATGATGTCGCCGATCGCGAAGATGTGCGGCACGTTGGTGCGCATCTGGCCGTCGGCGGGAATGAAGCCGCGATCGGTGACAATCACGCCGGCCTGCTCGGCGCCGATCTTCTTGCCGTTGGGACTGCGGCCCACCGCGAGCAGCACCATGTCGTAGGGTTGCGCGCCCGGCGGCGCCTGTTCGCCCTCGAAGCTCACGTAGATCGCGTCCTTCTTGGCCTCGACCGCCACCGTTTTCGTCTTCAGCATCACCCGGTCGAAGCGCGGCTTGTTCATCTTCTCCCACACGCGAACCAGGTCGCGGTCCGCGCCCAGCATCAGGCCGTCGAGCATTTCCACGACGTCCAGCCGCGAGCCCAGCGTCGAATACACCGTGCCCATTTCCAGGCCGATGATGCCGCCGCCGACAACGAGCATGCGCTTGGGCACCGAGTTCAGGAGCAGCGCGCCGGTAGAGTCGACGATGCGCGGATCCTCCGGGACGAAGGGCAGTCGCACCGATTGCGAGCCCGCGGCGATGATTGCTTTCTGGAAGCGCATGACTTTTTTCGCGCCGGTGCGGTCCTGTCCGGCACCATCGGTGGCTTCGACGACGAGGTGATGCGCGTCGAGGAAGGTGCCGTACCCGCGCAGCACCTCGACCTTGCGCGCCTTGGCCATGCCGCTCAGGCCCCCGGTGAGCTTGCCGACCACCTTGTTCTTCCAGGCGAGGAGCTTGGCGAGATCGACCTTGGGTGCGCCGTAGCCGATACCGTGCTCATTCAATGCCGTGACTTCGTCCATGATCGCCGCGATGTGCAGCAGCGCCTTCGAGGGAATGCAGCCAACGTTCAGGCACACGCCACCCAACGTCGCGTAGCGCTCGACCAGCACGGTCTTCATGCCCAGATCGGCGCTTCGAAACGCCGCGCTGTAACCGCCGGGACCCGCGCCGAGCACCAGCATTTCGCATTCGACATCGACGGCGCCTGCATAGGTCGCGGAGCCGGGCGCCACTGCGCTCGGCGCCGCGGTCTTGGCTGGGCTCGGCGCCGTGGTCTTGGCCGCGCTCGCAGGCGGCGGCGATGCGGCTGACGGCACAGCGCCGGCGGCGCCCTTCGCGGGCGCGGTGCCCGCCGCACCGGTGTCCAGCAGCAGCACGACGCTGCCTTCGCTCAACTTGTCGCCGACCTTGACGCGAACTTCGGCGACCGTGCCTGCGGCGGGCGAGGGTACGTCCATCGTCGCCTTGTCGGATTCGAGCGTGACCAGTGAGTCCTCGGCCTTCACGACATCGCCAGGCTTGACGAGCACTTCGATGACCGGCACGTCGGTGAAATCGCCGATGTCCGGAACCTTGACTTCGATGGCTGCCATCTCGTGGTCCTGAGACTTCACACCTAGAGCATAACGCGCCGCATGTCGGCGAGCAGTGCAACCAGGTAGCTGTTGAAGCGCGCCGCGGACGCTCCGTCGATCACGCGATGATCCCAGGACAGCGACAGCGGCAGGATCAGGCGCGGCGTGAATTCCTTGCCGTTCCATACCGGCCGCATGCTCGAGCGGCACACGCCGAGGATCGCGACTTCGGGCGCGTTGATGATCGGCGTGAAGTACGTGCCGCCAATGCCGCCGAGGCTGGAAATCGAAAAATTCCCGCCCTGCATGTCTGCGGGGCCGAGTTTGCCCTCGCGCGCCTTCGCCGAGAGCTCGCCCATTTCCTTGGCGATCGCCAGAATGCCTTTCTGATCGGCATTCTTGATCACCGGCACGACCAGTCCGTTGGGCGTGTCGGCAGCAAAGCCGATGTTGTAGTAGTGCTTGACGATCAGGTTCTCGCCGTCCAGCGATGCGTTGAAGTCCGGGAACTTGCGCAGCGCCGACACGCAGGCCTTGATCAGGAACGCGAGCATCGTCACCTTGACGCCGGACTTCTCGTTTTCCTTGTTGAGCTGGACGCGGAAGGCTTCGAGGTCGGTGATGTCGGCGTCGTCGTGATTGGTGACATGCGGGATCATCACCCAGTTGCGGTGCAGGTTGGCGCCGGAAATCTTCTTGATGCGCGACAACGGCTCGGATTCGATCGGGCCGAACTTCGCGAAGTCGACCTTGGGCCACGGCAGCAAGCCCAGCGCCTCGCCCCCGGCCGCCGCACTCGACGGTGCGCCGGCCGCACCGCTCATGACCGTCTTGACGTAGTTCTGCACGTCTTCCTGGAGAATGCGTGCCTTCGGACCGGTGCCCTTTAGCTTCGACAGGTCGACGCCGAGCACCCGTGCAAATGCGCGCACCGACGGCGAGGCATGCGCGGCTTTGAACGCCGCAGCGTCGATCGACGCGCTTGGAGGGGTAGCCGCGGCGACTGCGGGCGTGGCTGCCGATGCAGGCGCGGTGGCTGATGCGGAGGTGGAGGGCGGCGCGGAAGGGGTGGCGACCGTCGGCACGGAGGGCACTGCCGCTGCAGATCCGCCCCCACTCGCGCCCGTTTGCAGGACCACGACGGGGCTGCCTTCGCTCACCTTGTCCCCGAGTTTGACCTTGAGTTCCTTCACCACGCCCGCGGACGGCGCGGGCACGTCCATGGTCGCCTTGTCCGATTCCAGTGTGACCAGCGAATCTTCGGCCTTGACGACGTCGCCGACCCTGACGAAGACTTCAATGACGGGAACGTCGGTGAAGTCGCCGATATCGGGGACCTTCACCACCGTCATCGTCGCGTCGCCGCTCGCCGCGGCGGCGACCGCCGGTCTCGCCGGGGCAGCGGCTGCAGCGGGCGCCGCGGCGGGTACGGATTTGGGCGGCGCCGGCGCAGCGCCCGCGCCCGCAGCGTCGAGGACGAGGATCACGCTGCCCTCGCTGACCTTGTCGCCGAGCTTGACCCTGAGTTCCTTGACCACGCCGGCGGAGGGCGCGGGCACATCCATGGTCGCCTTGTCGGATTCCAGCGTGACCAGCGAGTCCTCGGCGGCCACCGTGTCGCCCGGTTTGACAAGCACCTCGATCACCGGGACATCGCTGAAATCACCGATATCGGGAACCTTGACCTCGATTGTGCTCATGCCACGCCCCTGAGTTGCCGCTCGCGACCGGTTAGATGGCTCCCCCGATGCGGCGCTGCGCGCCGCTTCCGCCCGAGGGGGCGAGTGCCTTGGGACGGCCCTGCGGCACTCATATCGTCCATGGCGCCGGCTTGCTCGAATCGATGCCGTACTTCTCGATGGCCTCCGCGGCCTTCGATGCCGGCATCGTTCCTTCGTCGGCGAGCGCCTTGAGCGCGGCGACGACGACATAGTGGCGATCGACTTCGAAGAAGCTGCGCAGCTTTTCCCGCGTGTCCGAACGACCGAAGCCGTCGGTGCCGAGCACGACATAGCGGCGCGGCACGAAGGCGCGGATCTGATCGGCGAATGCGCGCACGTAATCCGTCGTCGCGATCACCGGTCCCTGCGTATCGGCGAGGCAGGCGGTGACATGCGGCTGCTTCGGCTTCGCCGTCGGATTGAGCATGTTCCAGCGCGTGACCGCGTTGCCATCGCGCGCGAGCTCGGTGAACGACGGGCAGCCCCACAGATCGGATTCCACGTCCCAGTCCTTGCGCAGCAGTTCCGCGGCGGCCATCGCCTCGCGCAGGATCACGCCCGAGCCCAGCAGCTGCACGCGCGGTCCCTTGGACTTTGCGCCCTTGCCGCCGGCACCGGCCGCCAGCAGGTACATGCCCTTGAGAATATCCGGCGCCGCGCCCTCGGGCATCGCCGGCTGCGTGTAGTTCTCGTTCATCACCGTCAAGTAGTAGTAGACGTCCTCCTGCTCCGCGTACATGCGGCGCAGGCCATCCTGGATGATGACCGCGATTTCGTAGCCGAAGGTCGGATCGTAGGAAACACAGTTCGGTACCGTCGCCGAGATCTGGTGCGAGTGCCCGTCCTCGTGCTGCAGCCCTTCGCCGTTGAGAGTGGTGCGCCCCGCGGTGCCGCCGAGCAGGAAGCCGCGCGAGCGCATGTCGCCCGCAGCCCAAGCCAGGTCCCCGACGCGCTGGAAGCCGAACATCGAGTAGAAGATGTAGAAAGGGATCATCTGCACGCCGTGCGTGGAATACGCGGTAGCGGCCGCGATCCAGTCGCACATGGCGCCAGCTTCGTTGATACCCTCCTGCAGGATCTGCCCGTCCTTGGTTTCCTTGTAGAACATCAGTTGGTCGGCATCCTGGGGCGTGTACAACTGGCCGAGCTGGTTCCAGATGCCGAGCTGGCGGAACATGCCCTCCATGCCGAAAGTGCGCGATTCGTCGGGCACGATCGGGACGACGTGGCGGCCGATGTTCTTGTCGCGGATCAGCGTCTGCAGGATCTGCACGAAGGCCATCGTCGTCGATATCTCGCGGTCCTCGGTGCTCTTAAGGAACCGCTCGAAGGTCGACAGCGGCGGCGTGATCAGCGCCGGCGCTTTGCGGCGGCGCATGGGCAGATAACCGCCCAGATCCATGCGGTGCGCACGCATGTACTCGAGTTCGGGTGAGCCTTCGGCGAAGGTGACCAGCGGCACTTCCTCGAGCTTGTCGTCGGAAACGGGAATGGCGAAGCGGTCGCGGAACTTGCGTATCGAATCGACCGTCATCTTTTTCTGCTGGTGGGTGATGTTCTGCGCTTCGCCCGACTCGCCCATGCCGAAGCCCTTGATGGTTTTGGCGAGAATCACTGTGGGCGTACCCTTGTTGTCGACCGCGGAGCGAAACGCCGCGTACACCTTGTGCGGGTCGTGGCCGCCGCGATTGAGGTTCCAGATGTCAGCGTCGCTCCAGTCGGCGACGAGCGCCTTCAACTCCGGGGTGTTGAAGAAATACTCACGCACGTAGGCGCCATCCTTGGACTTGAAGGTCTGGTATTCGCCGTCGACGCACTCCATCATCCGCCGCATCAAGATGCCTTCCTTGTCGCGCGCAAACAATGCGTCCCAGCGCGTACCCCAGATTACCTTGATGACGTTCCAGCCAGCGCCGCGAAAATCGGCTTCGAGCTCCTGGATGATCTTGCCGTTGCCCCGCACGGGCCCGTCGAGGCGCTGCAAGTTGCAGTTGATGACGAAGATCAGGTTGTCGCACTTCTCGCGCGCCGCCATGCCGATGGCGCCCATCGACTCCGGCTCGTCCATCTCGCCATCGCCGCAGAAGCACCACACCTTGCGCCCTTCGGTCTGCGCGAGCCCGCGGTCCTGGAGGTACTTCATGAAGCGCGCCTGGTAGATCGCCATCAGGGCGCCCAGCCCCATCGACACGGTTGGGAATTGCCAGAACTCGGGCATCAGCCAGGGATGCGGATACGACGAGATGCCCTTGCCGTCGACTTCCTGGCGGAAGTTGTCCATCTGCTCGGTGGTGAAGCGTCCAAGCATGAAGGCGCGCGCATAGACGCCCGGTGCAGAATGTCCTTGTACGAACACGAGGTCGCCGCCATGCTCGGCCGAGGGTGCATGCCAGAAATGGTTGAAGCCGACATCGTAGAGGGTGGCGGCCGAGGCATAGCTCGCGATGTGGCCGCCGACGTTGGTATCGCGGTTGGCGCGCAACACCATCGCCATCGCGTTCCAGCGGGCGTAGTTGCGGATTTTTTCCTCGATCGTCTGGTCGCCCGGCATCTTCGGCTGCTTGTCGACCGGGATCGTATTGATGTACGCGGTATTCGCCGAGAACGGTACGTACGCGCCGCGCCGCCGTGACTGATCGATGACCTGTTCGATCAGGTAGTGCGCGCGCTCGGGCCCCTCGTGCTCGAGCACGGCATCGATCGCTTCGATCCATTCCCTGGTTTCCTGCGGATCGACATCGGGTTTCATGTCCATGGCGGCTTGCTCCTTGCGGCAACGGCGAAATGTCGGGCGGGACCTGCTCTGAACCGTTGCGGATTGTGGTCTTCGGGTCGGCCCTGGTCGCGCGGCGGCGCGAGGGCGATCGGTTTGCTGACGATACCACGCGCTCGCGCCCGCGTTCAAACACGCGGGCGAAACGGGCGGAGGCGTGTCGTGGGATCAGCCCTTGCGGCGCAGCAGCCAGACGCCACAGACCAGGCTCGCCAGCCCGGTCGCCGCGAATCCCGTCGCATAGGTGCCCGTGGTGGCGGCCAGCAGTGCGAACAGCGGCGGCCCGACGACCACGCCGGCAAAGGTGATGAAGCCCGACGCGCCGGTCACCGCCCCCGCCTGACCGCGCGGCGAGTGACGGGCGACTTCGGCGAGTTGCACGCCGTTCCAGCCGATCGCGGTCATGCCGAACAGCGCGTATACCAGGCTCTGTGCGAGCTTTGGCCACGCCGGATTGAATGTTGCGGTCAACATTGCGCAAGCTCCGGCAACGATCCCGACCAGGCCCAGCATGCGGCGCGGCGCGATCCAGCGATCGGCGACCAGGCCCCAGCCAATGCGTCCGACAACGCCACCCGCGGTGGCTACGGCGAGCGTGAGTCCGGAACTCACCAGCGTGCGATCGAGCTCCCGATTCAAGTACACCACCAGAAAGGTCAGCAGGCACACCTGCGTGGCCGCGTAGACGAATCCGGTCACGGTGAGCTCGACCAACGGCGCGCTGCGCACGACCAGCTTCAACGGCGACAAGAGCCGTTCCAGTGACACGCCGTACTCGCGGGACAATCCAGTGTCGAGAACGGCGCGCGTCGGTTGCGCCGCGAAGGCGATCACCGTACCGGCGATCGCCACGGCCCAGATCGCGGCGCGCCAGCCGTAGGCTAGCGTGATCATCGGCAACAGCGCGCCTGCGATCGCCGCCCCCAGCGGCACGCCGGTCTGCTTGATCGAAAACGTGAGCGCCATGTTCTTCGGTGTGGTCGTGCGCGCGAGCAACTGCGACGATGCCGGCGTGATCGGACCGTAGCCCAGGCCGATCAGTGCCGGCGCGAGCAGCAGCGCCCATGCGGGACCGGTGACGAGCAGGAGCCCGGCCGCGCACAGCACGACGCACGCCTGCGAGACGCGGATCGGCCCGTATCGCTCGATGAATCCGCCGGAGGCGAGGCTGGCGAGCATGCCGCCCACGTACAGCGTGCCGACGAACACGCCGATAAGCGTCGGGCTCAGGCCCGTGGCGTGGCCGATTTCGCCGGCGAGCACCGAAGTCGCTGTTGCTGCCAGCGACGTGAACGCCTGAATGGCGAGCGTGATCGCAAGCACGGTCAGCGCAGTCGGCGGTGTCTTCACGTCGATTCCGTCGGTTGTCTGAAAGCGGTATTCCGATCCGAGGACCGTCGTGCCCGCTCAACGCAATGACGCGAGCGTGCGTTGTTCGGTCACGACCGCATCGACGCCGAGGTCGTGCTGTGTCGCCGGCACACGCTCGACGATCTGAAGCTCGAAGGCGCCGGCAATCCGCGGCGCGGAGGCGGCAATCGAGGCCAGCAGCCGATCGTAGTAACCGCCGCCGTAGCCGAGGCGCCGGCATTCGCGGTCGAACGCCACGCCCGGGACCAGTACCCACTCGACGGCATCGGGCGCCACGTGCGCGCAGCGTGCGTCCGGCTCGCGAATGCCGCGAAACCCGGCGACGGCTTCGCGGTCGAGGTCAGCGACCGCGCACAATTCGAGCATGCGCGAGGCTTCGTTGACACGTGGCAGCACGAGCGTCTTGCCGGCGTCGAGCGCCGCGGCAACCAGTGCCGTAGTGTCCCACTCGCTGCGGAAAGGCAGCGTCAGCAATACGGCACGCGCGGCGCGAAAGTCGTCGCGCGCGGCGAGCGTCGCTGCGATGGCCTGGCTGGACGCGCGATGCGCCGCCGCCGGCAGCCGGTCGCGAGCGGCCAGCACGCGATCGCGCAGAGCGCGCTTGGCATCGCGCATGCCTGCGCGCGGCGCACCGGCGGGTTCGGTCGGTGGCGATGTCACGTCGGCAATGTTACCGCAAGGGCTTGTGTCGGCTCTCGCTTATAATGACTGACGCGATCCCAGCCTTCCCTGCCATTTCCGGACCGATGAACTATAACCATCAGCATCACCGCGCGCGCCGCGCGCAGCTGATCGCCGACATGCGTCGCCAGAGCGGCGGCGGCATCGCCGCGATTCCGACTGCGCCCGAGACGATCCGAAACGCCGACACGCACTATCCGTATCGCCCCGACAGCTATTTCTACTACGTCAGCGGCTTCAGCGAGCCCGAAGCCGTGGTCGTGCTTCTCGCGGGCGCCGAAGACGGCGACTCGAAGCAGATACTGTTCTGCCGCGACAAGAACCTCGAACGCGAGATCTGGGACGGCTTTCGCTACGGTCCCGATGCGGCGCGCGAAATCTTCGGTTTCGACGAAGCGTATTCGATTGCGGAGCTGCCGGTGAAGCTTCCCGAGCTGACCGGGGACCGGCCCGCCGTCTACACGCCGCTTGGACTCTATCCGCGCTGGGACGAGATCATCACCAAGGCGTTGAACGAGGTGCGCGGTCGCGTTCGTACGGGTGTCGCCTCACCGGAGTCGGTCGTCGATGTGCGCGCGCCCCTGGCGGCGATGCGTCTGCACAAGGACGAGCACGAGTTGCGCTGCCTTCGCCGTGCCGCGGAAATCTCCAGCCGGGCGCATCGCCGGGCGATGGAGCGCACGCGCCCCGGCTGGTTCGAGTACCAGGTCGAGGCCGAGCTTGCGCACGAGTTCCTGCGCTCCGGTGCGCAAGCTGTCGCGTACCCGTCGATCGTGGCTTCCGGACCCAACGCATGCGTGCTGCACTACCGCGACAACAATCGCCAGACGCAGCTAACGGACCTGTTGCTCATCGATGCCGGATGCGAGGTCGACGGCTACGCGTCCGACATTACGCGCACGTTCCCCGTCGGCGGCAAGTTCAGCGGGCCGCAAAAGGCGATCTACGAACTGGTGCTGCAGGCGCAACTCGCGTGTATCGACGCAGTCCTGCCCGGTCGAGCGTTCCACGACTACCATCGTGTCGCCGAGCGCGTGCTGGCACAGGGCCTGATCGACCTAGGACTGTGCCAGGGATCGCTGGACGGGGTGCTCGAGTCGGGTGCATACAAGCAGTTCTACATGCACCGCGCCGGACATTGGCTTGGACTGGATGTGCACGACGTAGGGCTCTACTGCATTCACGGCGAATCGCGGGCACTCGAGCCAGGCATGCTGCTCACTGTCGAGCCGGGCTGCTACGTTCGTCCCGGGGACGACGTCCCGGAGCAGTTCTGGGACATCGGCGTGCGCATCGAAGACGACGTTCTGGTGACCGCCTCCGGCAACGAGAACCTCACCGGCGGCACGCCCAAAACGGTGGCCGAGGTCGAGGCCGCCTGCGTGCGCTGATGGGCATCAGGGCACGCGCTGCGCGGCGCGTGGGCTGACCTGGCGCGAGGCTGCGCGACCCCGGCCATGCTGCACGATGCGGTCATCATCGGTGCCGGGCCCGTCGGGGCGACGCTGGCACTGGCGCTCGCCGCGGGCGAGATCGACATCGTCGCGCTCGACGCACGGCCAGCGCGAGCCATCGCGCGTGGCGATCGTTCGCTGGCGCTATCGCACGGCTCCCGACTGATTTACGAACGCCTTGGCGTGTGGGGCGACCTTGCCGCGGTCCCGGACGCGGTGACGCCGATTACCGCTATCGACATTTCGCAGCGTGGCGGCTTTGGCACAGCGCGCCTGGACGCGATCGAACATGGCGTGCCGGCACTGGGATACGTCGTCAGCTATCGCGCCTTGCAGGCATCGCTGGACTCCGCCCTCGCGCGAGCGGGCATGCAGGTCGAGCACGAGTTCGTCGTCGGTAACGTCACGTCGACGCCTGCGCTAGCGTGTGTGGAGGGGAAGCGCGACGGTGCTGATTCGGCATGGACCGCGCGTCTGGCGGTCGCGGCGGACGGGGGTGGCGATATCGTCGCTGGAACCCGGCGCCGCCACCACGACTACGGTCAGGTCGCGCTGGTCGCTCACGTATGGATGCGCAAGCCGCACGGCGGCGTTGCCTTCGAGCGCTTCACGCCCGAAGGTCCGATGGCGCTGCTGCCCGAAGGCGATCGTTATGGCCTGGTGTGGACGACAACTCCGGAGCGCGCGCCGGCGCTGACCGAAATGCCGGAGGGGGAATTTCTCGCGCTGCTGCGCCAGCGCTTTGGCCCGCGGGCCGGCGTGTTCGAACGCGTGCTCTCGCGGCGCACGTTCGCGCTCGCGCTCGACATCGCGACGGACGTCGTGGGGCGGCGCACCGTCCTTATCGGCAATGCTGCGCAAGCGTTGCATCCGGTCGCTGGTCAGGGATTCAATCTGGGCGTGCGCGACGCCTGGGAATTGGCGCAAGAGTTGCTTGCGACCCCGCGCGATCAAATTGGCGCGCCTGAGCGCATGGCGCGTTATGCGCAGCGCCGCCGGGCCGACCGCTGGGCGGGCATCGCGTTCACGCACGGACTGCTCGGAGCTTTCGGCAACGACAGCGCGCTGCTGCGTTGGCCGCGCGGGTTGGCGCTTACTATGCTCGATGCGATTGTTCCGCTGAAACGGTCGTTCACGCGCGCGATGCTCTTCGGGCTGCATTGAGCCGACTGCGCTGACCTGCACTGATTGCGCTGACGTTCATGTTGTAGTTTTTTTGCAAGCATCGTTATTGTTTGCGCGAAATCCGACGAACGCGCTGACACCGCTGGCGCAAACTCGGTATAATTCGCTGCCTTCCTGCATCGAAAATCCGCTCGTGTACATCGGTTCGCATCACATCGCCAGCAATCTGGTCGTCGCGCCTATGGCGGGCGTCACCGATCGTCCGTTCCGTCGGCTGTGCAAGCGGCTGGGCGCGGGAATCGCAGTGTCGGAGATGGTCGCGTCCGATCCGAGGCTGCGCGCGACGCCGAAGTCGCAGCGGCGTACCGATCACCGTGGCGAGGTCGATCCGATCGTCGTGCAGATCGCCGGTGCCGATCCCGCGCAGATGGCCGATGCCGCGCGCTATAACGTGGACCGCGGCGCGCAGATCATCGACATCAACATGGGTTGCCCCGCGAAGAAGGTGTGCAATGTGGCTGCTGGTTCGGCGCTGCTGCAAAATGAACCGCTCGTCGCCGCGATTCTGGACGCCGTCGTAGCAGCGGTGAACGTACCGGTTACGCTGAAGATCCGTACGGGCTGGAACCCGGCCAACCGCAATGCCCTGCGCATCGCCAGGATCGCCGAGAGCGCTGGCGTTGCCGCGCTGTCGGTACACGGGCGCACCCGCGAGTGTGCGTTCAACGGCAGCGCCGAGTACGATACGATCCGCGCGGTCAAGCAGGCGGTGCGCCTGCCCGTCGCCGCGAATGGCGACATCGATTCGCCGGAGAAGGCGCGCGACGTGCTGCAGCGTACCGGGGCCGACGCGATCATGATCGGGCGCGCGGCGCAGGGGCGGCCATGGATTTTTCGCGAAATCCAGCACTTTCTGGACACGGGCGAGCATCTGCCTGCGCCGACGGTGGCGGAAATTCGCGAATTGATCATGGAGCACTTGCAGGACCACTATGAACTATATGGGGAAGCGACAGGCGTGCGCACGGCGCGCAAGCACCTAGGCTGGTATTCGAGCGGGCTAGAGGGCGGCGCGGCATTTCGGCACGAAGTCAATCAACTCGACAATTCCGCGACGCAGATCGCGGCCGCCAACCGGTTTTTCGATGAGCTCGCGAAGCGTAGCGAGCGGCTCGTGTATGCGAAGCCGTCGTCTCTGGCGACGAGCCAGGCAGCGCCGACGCCTTCGATCCCGGGTCCGGCTCCGTGGGTAGAGGAGGCCCTCGCAGCGTGAAAAGAACATTGCGTATGAACGGCAGCAACGATATCTGCCGCAGCGTCGAGAAATCGCTCGACGAATATTTCCGCAGGCTCGACGGCGAGCAGCCGCACGGAATCTACGACATGGTCATCGCCAACGTCGAGCGCTCGATGATCCTGTCGGTTATGCATCGTGCAGGCGGTAACCAGAGCTGTGCAGCGGATATGCTCGGCCTGAACCGCAGCACCTTGCGCACAAAGCTTTCGAAATACGGGATTCGCTAGCGTCCTGGTCGGGATTTGCAACCGACCGGACGCCTCGATGTCGGGTCGTGCGCGCGATGGTATCGTCAGGATGTCTTTCCAAACCGCGCAAGGCGCGCAACGGGTAACGCTCGAGCTTCCATGGCCGCGTCCGTGCAGCAGGCATTGTTGTCGGTCTCAGACAAGACCGGATTGGTCGAATTCGCGCGCGGCCTGGCCGCGATGGGCGTCAAGCTGCTGTCCACCGGCGGAACCGCGAAGGCGCTCGCCGAGGCCGGACTGCCGGTGACCGACGTCGCGACCTACACCGGGTTCCCAGAAATGCTCGACGGCCGCGTGAAGACGCTGCACCCTAAGGTGCACGGCGGCATCCTCGCGCGGCGCGACATCGCCGAGCACCTGGCCGCATTGTCGCATCACGGAATTCCAGCTATCGACCTGGTCGTCGTCAATCTGTATCCGTTTCGCGAGACTGTCGCGAAACCGGGCTGCACGCTGGCCGAGGCGATCGAGGACATCGACATCGGCGGTCCGGCCATGCTGCGCTCGGCGGCGAAGAATCACGCTCACGTCGGCGTCGTTGTCGATCCCGGCGACTACCCGGCGCTGCTTGCCGAATTGCGGGCCCATGGCGGGGCATTGACGCAGGCGACCCGCTTCGCGCTCGCGCAGAAGGCCTTCTCGCATACCGCCGCGTACGACGGCGCGATCAGCAATTACCTCACCGCGCGCGACGTCGACGGCGAAGCCAGGTTGCTGCCCGACCGCTTCAATTGGCAAGGGGTGAAACTGCAGGACATGCGCTACGGAGAAAACCCGCATCAGCAGGCAGCCTTTTATCGCGACGAGAAACCTGCACCCGGAAGCATCGCCACGGCGCGCCAGCTGCAGGGCAAGGAACTCTCCTACAACAACATCGCCGACGCCGATGCCGCGTGGGAATGCGTGCGCGGCTTCGGCGCGCGGGCGTGCGTCATCGTGAAGCATGCCAATCCGTGCGGTGTCGCGTGTGCCGGGACGCCCCTGGCCGCGTACGGCAACGCGTTCGCGACGGATCCCACCTCGGCGTTCGGCGGCATCATCGCCTTTAACTGTGAAGTCGACGCCGCCACCGTCGAGGGGGTCAGCGCGCAGTTTCTGGAAGTGCTGATTGCACCGGCGTACAGCAGCGATGCGCTGGTTGCGATCTCGAAGAAAGCCAATGTGCGCGTGCTGGTCATAGACGCGGCCGGCCACGGCAACACGTGGGACGCCAAGCGCGTCGGCGGCGGCATGCTCGTGCAGACCGTCGACGTCGACGACGTCTCCGCGGCGTCGCTCAAGATAGTCACTCGGCGCGCTCCGACGCCGGAACAGGTCGCCGATCTGCTGTTCGCATGGCGCGTCGCCCGCTTCGTCAAGTCCAACGCCATCGTCTATTGTGCGGGCCAGCGCACTCTGGGCATCGGCGCCGGGCAGATGAGCCGCGTGGACTCGACGCGCATCGCGGCGACGAAGGCTGCCAACGCGGGCCTGTCGCTCGCCGGATCGGTAGTCGCATCCGATGCATTCTTTCCGTTTCGCGACGGACTCGATGTCGTCGCGGAGCACGGAGCTGCGGCTGTGATCCAACCCGGCGGTAGCGTGCGCGACGCCGAGGTGATCGCTGCCGCCGACGAGCGCGGCGTCGCCATGGTTTTCACCGGCGTGCGCCATTTTCGTCATTGACCCAACGCCGACGGGCGCGGTGAGCCACCCGCACGGCAGGGGCATCGATAGCGGCAGCGCGCGGCATTTGTGTGCATGTGTCTCCATAGACGGGAACTGACACATTGAACATCATGGTCGTCGGCAGCGGCGGGCGCGAACACGCGCTGGCGTGGAAAATCGCGCAATCGCCGCGTGCGGGAAAGGTCTTCGTCGCTCCCGGTAACGCCGGAACCGCGCGTGAAGCCGCCCTTGCCAATATCGCACTGACTTCGATTACCGAGCTCGTCGCGTTCGCGCTCGCCGAGCGGGTCGCGCTGACGGTAGTGGGGCCGGAGGCACCGCTCGCCGCCGGCATCGTCGACGCCTTCACGAACGCGGGCCTGCGAATCTTCGGCCCCACGAAAGCCGCGGCGCGGCTGGAGAGCTCGAAAGATTTCGCCAAGGCATTCATGGCCCGACACGGCGTTCCCACGGCCGCGTACCGGACCTTCAACGTCGCCGCCGCCGCGCACGACTATGTCGCGGAGCGCGGGGCGCCGATCGTCGTCAAGGCCGACGGGCTCGCCGCGGGCAAGGGCGTGGTCGTCGCCGCGACGGTCGCGGATGCGCACGCCGCGATCGACGACATGCTCGTCGGCAACCGGCTAGGGGATGCCGGCGCGCGCGTCGTGATCGAGGACTGTCTTGTGGGCGAGGAGGCCAGCTTCATCGTCATGGTGGATGGCAAGAACGTGCTGCCGCTCGCCTCGTCGCAGGATCACAAGCGCTTGCGCGACGGTGACGCGGGTCCCAACACTGGCGGCATGGGCGCGTATTCGCCCGCGCCGGCGGTCACGCCTGCCGTGCACGCACGCATCATGCGCGAGATCATCGTTCCGACCGTCAACGGCATGGCTGCGGACGGAGTGCCGTATAGGGGATTCCTCTACGCGGGCGTGATGATCGACGGCGAAGGCAATCCGCGCACACTGGAATTCAATTGCCGCCTGGGCGACCCGGAAACGCAGCCTATCCTGATGCGACTCAAATCCGACCTGGTCGATCTGCTGGTCCATGCAGTCGACGGCACTCTGGATCGCGTCGACGCCGAATGGGATCGCCGCGCCGCACTCGGCGTCGTGCTCGCGGCCGCCGGCTATCCGGGGGAGCCGCGCCAGGGCGACGCGATCAGCGGGCTTGACGCCGTCACAGGCGACTGCAAGGTGTTTCACGCCGCCACGGCGTTGCAGGGCGATACCGTCGTGACCCGCGGCGGCCGCGTCCTGTGTGTGACCGCGCTGGGCGAAACCGTGCGCCAGGCGCAAGGCAATGCCTACGGCGCGCTGTCGGGCATTCACTTCGACGGCATGCAGTATCGCACCGACATCGGTCATCGCGCCCTCGCAGCGCGCAAAGGCTGACAGACCTGCGCTCATGGACACCGCTGTCGCGCTCGCGTACTTCACGCAACTGCAATCTCGCATCGTCGCGCGCCTCGAGGCCCTCGACGGCCACGTGTTTCGCCGCGACGTGTGGACGCGCCCAGAGGGAGGCGGAGGCGACAGCCGCTTGCTGGAGCAGGGTGCGGTGTTCGAGCGCGCCGGCGTCAACTTCTCGCACGTCCGGGGCGAGCGGCTGCCGCCGTCGGCGAGCGCGAACCGACCGCAGCTCGGTGGACGCGCTTTCGAGGTGATGGGTGTATCGCTGGTGCTGCATCCCCTGAACCCTTACGTGCCCACAGTGCACATGAACGTGCGTCTGTTCATCGCCGGCAAGGAAACGGCCGAGCCGGTATGGTGGTTCGGCGGCGGTGCCGATCTCACCCCCTACTACGGCTTCGAGGAGGACGCGGTGCATTTCCACCGCACCTGGCGTGATGTGCTGGCACCCTTCGGCAGCGAGTACTACCCACGGTTCAAGCGCTGGTGCGACGAGTATTTCTTCCTCAAGCATCGCAACGAGCCGCGCGGCGTCGGAGGCATATTCTTCGACGACCTGTGCGACCGCAGCTTCGACGATTGTTTCGCGCTTACGCGATCAGTCGGTGACCATTTCCTGTCTGCGTACGAGCCTATCGTCGAGCGCAGGCGCGCGCTGCCTTACGGCGAGCGCGAGCGCGACTTCCAGGCGTATCGGCGTGGCCGCTACGTCGAGTTCAACCTCGTCTATGACCGCGGTACGCTGTTCGGCCTGCAGTCGAACGGTCGTACCGAAGCCATCCTGATGTCTTTGCCGCCGCAGGTCAGTTGGCGCTATGACTGGCACCCTGCGCCGGGCAGCGCCGAGGCGAAGCTCTACAGCGACTTTCTCATCGCCAAGGAATGGCTGGCATGAGCACGCCGGGCCGCCCCAAGGGCGAATGCCGTAGCGCGCAGCGCGAAGGCGGACCGGCGAGCACACAAACCGGCGACGCGCACCTCGTCGAGACCGGGCTCGCCTCGGAGGACGTCTTCCAGGGTCGATTGCTGCATGTGCGCCGCGACACGGTGCGCCTGCCCGACGGCGGGCACGCGACGCGCGAGTTCATCGTGCATCCGGGCGCGGTTATGATCATCGCACGCATGGCGGACGGCAGGTTGCTGCTCGAACGGCAGTATCGCTATCCGTTGCAGCGCGTGTTCATCGAGTTTCCCGCGGGCAAGATCGACGCCGGCGAGGAGCTGCTCGCGGCGGCCGCTCGCGAGCTCACGGAGGAAACGGGCTACGTCGCCGCGCGCTGGGAGCACCTCGCCACCATGCACCCGGTGATCAGTTATTCGACCGAACGGATAGACATCTACCTCGCCGACGAATTGACGCAGATCGGCGCGCGGCCCGACCACGGCGAATTCATCGAGATCATCAGCGCCAGCCTCGACGAGGCATTGCAATGGCTCGATCGCGGCCAGATCACCGACGCCAAGACGATGCTCGGGCTGCTGCTCCTGGCGCGCCAGCGCGCAACGTGACGGCGTGAGCGTTCTCGTCAGACGCATCGTCGTCTCTGGCCAAGTGCAGGGGGTCGGATTTCGCTATGCGCTGGCCGACGAGGCGCGCGCGCGGGGCGTGGACGGCTGGGTGCGCAATCGCCGCGACGGCAGCGTCGAGGGGGTGCTCGCCGGGCCGCGGCCGAGTGTCGATGCGCTGATCGAGTGGGCGCGCCACGGTCCGCCCGCGGCTCGTGTCACCGCCGTCGACGTCGAGCCGGCCGAAGGCAGCTACGACGGATTCGAGATCGTGGCGACGCTTTGACGGAGGTCTAGGCGAGGCGTACGGCTCGTCAGGCGCCGACATCCGGAGTGGGGGCCGTCACCGCGTAGATATCCTTCCAAGCCGCGTAACTCGCTGCGGTGACCAGCGGAAAGATGGCGATGAGGCCGAAGCCGAAGCTGAGCAATCCGATCAGCACGAGCACCAGCGAAAGTGCGCCGAAGACAAGCAACGGCAGCACGTTGAGCGCGAAGCCGCGCGCACTGCTGGCGAAGGCGCGGGTGAAGGAAGCGTTTTCCAGCAGCGCGGCGAAAGGCACGAAGGTGAGCGGCAACGACACGAGCGTGCCGATGGCGAAGATCGTCGTTAGCTCGCTCCCGGTGAGGGACGGGTCGTCACCACCGGGTTCGAGCAGGTTGACGTTGGCGATACCGTAGGCGGTGAGCGCTTCGGCACCGAAAATGAGCAACGCGGCGCAGACGATCGCCGCCACTGCCGACGGCGGCGCACCGAACGCGGCGAACGCGACACGAACCTGCAGCGCTGCGCCGCGGTCGACGGCAACCGCGCCGATGATCATTCCGCATTCGACGACCGGGACCAGCACCTTGGCCAGCGCCATGCCGACGCCCGGTATCAATTGCAGTCCCAGCTCGGCGACCACCGTGATCAACCCGAGCACGCACCAGACGGCCGGCGCGCGCTTGAACAGGCGCATCGCCTGTTCGTACCACGCGAACGCGTTTGCCACGGGGACCGGGCGCGGCGTGTGCGCGGCGTCAGGGGTGACCGGCGTCTCAGGCATCGTGTCGCTGCCTCGCTCCTACGCGCTGCCTTCGCCCAAATACGCCGCGCGGACCTTCGGGTCGGAAAGCAGGGACTTGGCGTTGCCGGAAATCGTGATCTCGCCACTTTCCATCACGTAGCCGCGATCGCTGACTTCGAGCGCGAGCTTGGCGTTCTGCTCGATCAGCAGGATGGTGACGCCTTCCTTGGCGATGGCGATCACGGTCTCGAAAACCTTCTGCACCATCAGCGGCGCGAGCCCCATCGACGGCTCGTCGAGCAGCAACAACCTCGGTCGCGACATGATCGCGCGGCCCATCGCCAGCATCTGCTGCTCGCCGCCGGAAAGCGTTCCGGCGGTCTGGCGGCGCCGCTCCTTCAGACGCGGAAACAGCCCGAACACGCGGTCCACGTCCTCGCGGATCGCCGCGTGGTCGGAGCGCGTGTACGCGCCCATAGCCAGATTCTCCTCGATGGTGAGCGCGCCGAATACGCCGCGGCCCTCCGGCACCATCGACAGTCCCTTGCGCACCAACTCGAACGCCGGACGCCCCGTAATGTTCTCACCGGCGTAGACAATCGAACCGCTTTTTACCGGTTGCAGGCCAGTGATGCCCTTGAGCGTTGTCGTCTTGCCCGCCCCATTGGCACCGATGAGGCACACGAGCTCGCCCTCGGCGACCGCGAGGTCGACGCCCTTGACCGCTTGGATGCCCCCGTAAGCGACCTGGAGGCGCTTGAGTTCGAGAAGGGCGTGCGTCGACGCCAAGTCAGGTTGCCTGCAAGTTAAGCGTGATTTCGCCACCCAGGTAGGCGGCGATGACCTTGGGATCGTTCTGCACGTCGCCGGCGCTGCCCTCCGCGATTTTCTTGCCGTAGTCGAGCACCAGCACGCGATCGCAGATGCTCATCACGAGCTTCATGTCGTGCTCGATCAGCAGGATCGTCGTGCCGTCGCGGCGGATGTCCTCGAACAGACGCTTCAGGTCCTGGGTTTCGGTGGCGTTCATGCCGGCGGCGGGCTCGTCGAGCGCGAGCAGCTTGGGCTCGGTCGCCAGCGCTCGGGCGATCTCCAGCCGTCGCTGGTCGCCATACGCGAGATGGCGCGCGAGGCTGTTGGCGTGCTTGGCGACGCCGACGTAGTCGAGGAGCTCGTAGGCGCGCTTCTCGATCGCCGATTCCTCGGCCAGCGTTGTCTTGTTGCGGAATATCGCGCCGAACACGCCAGCATGCGTGCGCACGTGACGGCCGATCATGACGTTTTCCAGCGCGGAAAGATTCTGGAACAGGCGGATGTTCTGGAAAGTGCGGGCGATGCCACGTTCGGCGACCTCGTTGGGCTTCAGACCGTTGAGCGGTTCGCCGTCGAAGTCGAAGCTGCCGCCGTCCGCGCTGTAGATGCCGGTGAGTACGTTGAACAGCGAGGTCTTGCCGGCGCCATTGGGGCCGATCAGGCCGTAGATCTCGCCGTGGTTTATCGTGAAGTCGACCCCGGCCAGCGCGTGGACGCCGCCGAAGCGCTTGCTGATGCCCGTCGCGGAAAGAAGGCGCAGGACCGTCATGGGCTGCCCGATCGCCGCTTCGAATCGAACTTCATTCGGCGACTCATTTGCCAACTCATTTGGCAACCCCGGTTTCCAGCTCACGCTTGCGCACCGCGGACGGCCACAAGCCGGCGGGCCGGTAGAGCATGATCGCAACCAGCGCGATGCCGAACACCAGCAGGCGGATGGTTTCCGCGTCGACGAGCACGCGTCCGAATAGCGCATTCTGCAGCGGCTCCATCGTGTAGCGAAGCACCTCGGGCAGCATCGTCAGCAGAATCGCGCCAAGGATGACTCCGGGAATGTTTCCCATGCCGCCGAGCACGACCATCGCCAGGACGATCACCGACTCGAACAAGCCGAAGCTCTCGGGGCTCACGAACTGCTGCGTCGCGGAGAAGATCGCGCCCGCTACCCCGCCGAAAGACGCGCCCATGGCGAAGGCCAGAAGCTTCACGTTGCGCGTGTTGATGCCCATGGCCTTGGCCGCGATCTCGTCCTCGCGTATGGCCTCCCACGCGCGGCCGAGCCGTGAATTCTGCAGGCGCATGTTGACGACGATGACCCCGATCGTGATCAGCAGCAGCACGTAATAGTATTTTTGCGGCCCCGAAAAGGTGATGCCGAGCAGCGTATCCGTGCGCGCCATCGAGAAACTGCCGATGTGGAAAGCGTCTATCAGATTGATGCCTTGTGGTCCGTTGGTGATGTTGATCGGAACATTGAGGTTGTTGATGAAAATGCGGATGATCTCGCCGAAACCCAGCGTAACGATGGCGAGATAGTCTCCACGCAGCTTGAGGGTGGGTGTGCCCAGCAGAACGCCAAAAATGCAGGCGATGCCGGCGCCCAGCGGGAGGATGATCCAGAACGGCAGGTGCAGCCCGAAATGCGGTGACGCCAGCAGCGCGTAGGTATAGGCGCCGACCGCGTAGAAGGCGATGTAGCCGAGGTCGAGCAGCCCGGCGAAGCCGACGACGATGTTGAGTCCGAGCGCCAGCATGATGTAGAGCATCGCGAAATTCAGGATGCGTACCCACGCCTGGCCGGCGAGCGCGGCGACGAACGGGAGCAGTGCCAGCGCCAGGGCGATCAGCGCGACGCCCGCCCAGGCCTTGGCCGGTATGTTGCGCGAGCGCGAGGCCCTCATCGGCTCAGGCGCGATCGGCGACGCGCTCGCCCAGCAGCCCGGACGGGCGGAAGATCAGCACGAGGATAAGGACAAAGAATGCGAACACGTCCTGATAATTGCTGCCGAACAGGCTGACCTGCCCATCGTTGGAGGCACATTGCTGTTGCATCGAGTCACTCAGGAACGGGAGCCCGCAGACGTTGGTCACGTCACCGATGTATCCCGCGCCGAGCGCCTCGATAATTCCGAGCAGGATCCCGCCGAGCATGGCGCCGGCCAGATTGCCGATACCGCCGAGCACGGCGGCGGTGAACGCTTTGAGTCCGAGCAGGAAGCCCATGTAGTAGTGCGCGATGCCGTAGTAGGTCATGACCATCAGCCCGGCGACCGCGGCAAGCGCGGCGCCGATCACGAAGGCCGCCGAGATGACGACGTTGATGTCGATACCCATGAGCCCCGCGACCTGCGGATTCTGTGCGGTCGCGCGCATCGCCATGCCCAGGCGCGTGCGCTGCACGATGAACATCAGCCCTGCCATGAGCACTGCCGCGAGCGCGACGATGAGCATCTGCAGATCGGTCATTGAGGCGCCCAGGATGTTGTGCGGAGTCGCCTGGAAGATTTGCGGAAACGTGCGGTAGTTGCGTCCCCAGATCATCAGCGCGACGTTCTGGAGGATGATCGACATGCCGATCGCGGTAATCAGCGGCGCCAGGCGCGGCGCCTTGCGCAACGGCCGGTAGGCGATCTTCTCCATGGTGTAGGCGATCGCCATGCAGACGGCGATGGCGACCAGCAGTCCGGCGATAATGATCGACGGCCGTCGGCAGCGCGACTTGCGCTCCCAGCAACGCGGTGATCACCGACAGCGACACCATCGCGCCGATCATCACCACTCTCGCCGTGCGCGAAATTGATGAGGCCGATGATGCCGTAGACCATCGTGTAGCCCAGTGCTACCAGCGCGTACACGCTGCCCAGCGTCAGACCGTTGATGATCTGCTGCAGGAAGGTATCCACGCGGCCCTCGTGAGCGGCGAAGGCGCCCGCATCCAGCGGGGGATTCTCCACTGCGCGCCGGATTGCGGCAATCCCCGTGAAGGAAGCACGGACTGCCGAAAAGAAAACGGCGCCCTCGCGGACGCCGTTTCGAGCTTGCGTAAAGCTGAAGTGCTTACTGTCCTTTTTCCTTCATCGCTTTCGCGGTGTCGGCGCGACGGGCTTCGGATTCTGGACGGCCGACTTCATCTTGTCCATCGTCGACGGTGGCTCCGCGGGCGCCGGCGCCATCGCGGGCGCGGGCGCAGCCGCAGGCGCCATCGCGGGAGCTGCCGCCATGTCGAGCTTCTCGGTCTTGCCGGCGACGTTCATCGCCATCGGAACGAGCTTGCCATCCTTGACCTGGTAGAGCGTGATCGCGCCGTTCTTGGTGTCGCCATGCTCGTCGAACTCGATCTTGGCGGTGATGCCGTCATAGGAGATCTTCGCCAGCTCAGGCAGATACTTCGCCGGATCGGTCGAATTCGCCTTTTTCATCGCTTCGATCAGCGTGTTGGCGGCGTCGTAGGAGTACGGTGCGTAGACCTGGATCGGGCCGTACTTGGCGGTAAAGCGCGTCACGAAGTCTTGCGCGTTCGCCATTTTTTCCGGCGGCAGGCCCGCTTGCGTGCAGTACTGGCCTTCGGCCGCGCCGCCCGCGAGCTTCGGCCACTCCGACGAGCACACGCCGTCGCCGGCGATGAACTTGGCCTTGATGCCGAGCTCCTTGATCTGCTTGACCATCGGACCGCCTTGCGCGTCCATCCCGCCGTACATGATCACGTCTGGGTTCTTGGCCTTGATCTTGGTCAGGATCGCCTTGAAGTCGGTGGCCTTGTCGTTGGTGTATTCGCGCGCCACGATCGTCGCGCCTGCAGCCTTGGCGGCCTTCTCGGTCTCGTCGGCGAGGCCTGCGCCGTAGGCGGTCTTGTCGTCGATGATGGCGATCTTCTTGGCGCCCAGCGTCTCCACCGCAGCCTTGCCGATGACGCTGCCCTGCTGCACGTCGTTGGCCATCACGCGGAAAGTCGTCTTGAAGCCTTGCAGCGTCAGCTTGGGATTGGTGGCCGACGGCGAAACTTGCGGAATGCCGGCATCGCTGTAGATCTTCGAGGCTGGAATCGATGTACCCGAGTTGAGGTGACCGACGACGCCGGCGACCTTGTCGTCGACCAGCTTCTGGGCGACGATCGTGCCCTGCTTCGGGTCGGCCTGGTCGTCCTGCGCATCGAGCTCGAACTTAACCTTCTTGCCGTCGATGACGATGTTCTTGCCGTTGGCGTCGTCGATGGCCAGCCGTGCACCGTTTTCGTTGTCCTTGCCCAGGTGGGCCTGCGGGCCGGTGGTCGGCGCGACGTGGCCGATCTTCACGATCACTTCAGGCATCGCCGGCGCAGCGGCGACGGCGGGCGTGGGCGCCTCGGCTTTCTTCGGTTCTTCCTTGCTGCAACCGTAGACGCCGAGCAGCGCGGACGCGACGAGCGTCAGACCGAGCGGGTGGTTGAATCTCATGTTGAATCTCCCAGAAAACGAGTTGATTTGGACCAAAAGTGCAGGTAAGAGGCGGGGTAACAGAGTATTATTACGCCCCCAAAGTTCCCTGTCAATTTCTGCCTGTACCGCGCGGTACGTTGTGTTCTTTCGACCGGGGCGTTCTGCGTCCCATGCCGTCGGGATCGCGTTTCATCGCACGGCCCTTGTTTCGGGCCCGGGCGGCGCTCTAAACTCGCGCCCTCGGTCGTCATCGCGGTCGACTGCGGAATGGCGGCGCTGGGACTGGGGCTGGCTGAATCCAGCCGCGTCCATTCGGGCATCTAACCGGCTGGTGGGCGCGATCGGCATGCGGGACGACCTCCTGCAAGCGCCGCAAACGCATGTTCGGGCACACGATGCCCGCTCGAAGGGGAGTCGTTGCGCATGTCACGCTGGTTTACTCCGCGCCGCACCCTCGGTGCAGTTCTGGGGTTCGTTGTGATCGCGGCGACCGCCGGCGGCATTGCCCTGCGCGTGGCCGACAAGGCGGCCGCCGAGGCGCGTAGCGCCGCTGCGGTCACGCTCGAGTTCACGTCGGCTGACGTGGCGCGGGTCGAGCCGAGGGAGCTTGCCCGCTGGCTGCCGGTTTCGGGCACGCTGCAACCGGTCAACCAGACCACGGTGAAAGCCAAGGTCTCGGGTGAGATCCGGCAGGTCCTCGTGCGCGAGGGCGAAGCGGTCAAGGGCGGGCAGGTGCTCGCGCGCCTGGACACCGCCGATCTCGAGGCCAAGCTCAACGACCGCATCGGAGCCCTCGAGGCGAGCCGCGCCCAGCTCGCGCTCGCCGAGAAGACGCGCACGCAGAACCACGCGCTGCTCAAGCAGGGATTCATCTCGCAAAACGCCTACGACAGTGCCGATAGCAACCTTTCGGTCACGCAAGGCACGCTCAAGTCCTATGAAGCACAGGTGCAACTGGCGCGCAATGCGTTGCACGACGCGGTGGTGACCGCGCCGCTGTCGGGCGCACTGGCCAAGCGTCATGTGCAGCCCGGCGAGAAGGTCAACTTCGACTCGCCGCTGTTCACGATCGTCGATCTGGGAAAGATGGAGCTGCAGGCGATGGTGCCCGCCAACGACATTCCGGAGATCACGGTTTCGATGCCCGTCGAGCTTCGCATCGACGGTTTCGGCGAATCGCTCGTTCGAGGGCAGCGTCGAACGCATCAACCCCATGACGGAGGCGGGCACGCGCGCGATCCTCGTGTTCGTGCAGATCCCCAATCCCGACGCCGCGCTAAAGGGCGGCATGTTCGCATCCGGGCGCATACGTCTCGCGGCGGGTGGCGCCGTCCCGACGCTGCCGGCGGCGGCGATTCGGAGCGAATCCGGGCAAACCTACGTTTGGACCATCGAAGGCGGCCGCCTCGTCCGCCGCAACGTCACCCTCGGACGTCGCGACGAAGTCATCGGCGAGGGTCGAGCTCAAGAGCCCGCTGCCGGAACAAGCGCAGGTGCTCGCGGCGCGCTTCGACAATCTCAAGGAAGGCGGTCCGGCGGTGCTGCGCCCGCTGCCGCCAGGCAAGAACCCAGATTCGGGCTGAGGACTCGAGGCCGGCGCCAATGTGGATCACACACGTATCGATCCGTAACCCGGTGTTCGCGACCATGGTCATGGTCGGCATCGCCGTGCTCGGGCATATTTTCGTACTCGCGACTGCGCGTCGAGCAGATGCCCGACATCAGCCTGCCCTTCGTGTTCGTCGTGACTGCCTACCCGGGCGCGTCGCCGGAGGCCGTCGAGACCGACGTCACGCAAGCCCATCGAGTACGGCGATCAATACGGTGGCCGGCGTCAAGACGATTCGCTCGACCTCGCTCGAAGGTCAAAGCCAGGTGTTCGTCGAATTCCGTCTGGCCACCGACATGACGCGCGCGATGCAGGACGTGCGCGACAAGATCGCGCAGGTCAAACCCGGCTTTCCGCGCGACGTCAAGGATCCGCTGGTGATCCGCGCCGACCAGGAAAACCAGCAGCCGGTGGTGTCGCTGGCGCGTGCTGTCGCAGACCATCGGCTTGCGCGAGCTCACTTCGCTGACCGACCAGGTTATCGTCAAGGCGTCTGGAGAACGTGCCCGGCGTGGCCAGCATCGACGTCAACGGCCGGCGTGACGCGGCAGATCCTGATTCAGATCAAGACCCAACGCGCTGACCGCGTTCGGCATCGGCGTCGACCAGGTCGTCGCCGCCATACGCAACGCCAACCAGGACGTTCCCGCGGGGCGCATCACGCACGGCGCGCAGGATTCGATCGTGCGCGTCGAGGGCAAGATCAAGGAACCCGCGCAGTTCGCGCGCATCATCGTCGCGCAGCAGGGCGGCGCGCCGGTGTACCTGTCACAGGTCGCCGACGTGATCGACAGCGAGAAGGAAGAGACGTCGATCGCGCGCATCAACGGCAGCCGCTCGATCACGCTCGACGTGCAGAAGGCGCAGGACGCCAACATCATCGAGACCGGCCAGGGTATCGCCGAGGCGGTCGATGCGCTGAAGCAGCGATTGCCCGCGGACGTCGACCTGCGCATCGTGTATTCCAGCGCCGACGCCGCCAAGCGCAGCGTCGACCGCGTCAAGGAAACGATCGTCGAAGGTGCGCTGCTCACGGTGCTCATCGTGTTCCTGTTCCTGCATTCCTGGCGCAGCACGATCATCACCGGGCTCACGCTGCCGATCGCCGTGATCGCCACCTTCATCGCGATCTACGCCTTCGGTTTCACCCTCAACTTCCTGACGCTGATGGCGCTGTCGCTGTGCATCGGATTGCTGATCGACGACGCTATCGTCGTGCGCGAGAACATCGTGCGCCACCTCGCGATGGGCAAGGACCACGCCACCGCCGCACGCGAAGGCACCGACGAGATCGGCCTGGCGGTTATGGCGACGACCTTCGCCATCGTCGCGGTATTCGTGCCGATCGCGTTCATGAGCGGCATCATCGGGCGCTTTTTCTTCGAGTTCGGCCTCACGGTGACCGTCGCCGTGCTGGTGAGCCTGTTCGTGAGCTTCACGCTCGACCCGATGCTGTCGGCGGTCTGGAACGATCCTCCGGGCGCGCGCTTCGCCCGCGTGCCGTGGCTCGCCCGCTTCATGGACCGCGTCGAGCGTGGCATCGACTGGATTCACGCCGTCTATGGGCGCATCCTCGCGTGGGCGCTCGGCCATCGCGGCAAGGTGCTCGCCATTGCGCTCGCGACGTTCGGCGCGAGCTTCCTCGTGATCCCGCTGGTCGGCACCGAGTTCGTACCCGAGGCCGACGAGAGCTTCATTTCGCTCCGGCTCAACACACCGGTCGGTTCCAGCCTCGAATACACCGATGCCAAGATGCGTCAGGTCGAAGACGTGCTCAAGGCCTTTCCGGAGATCCAGCTGGTCATGACGACCGTAGGCACTCAAGATGGGCGCAACTACGCGCGCATCAACCTTCGCCTGTCCGAGCGCGCCGCACGCAGCCGCTCGCAAAAGGAGCTCGAGCGCGCGATTCGCGCCGCGCTCAAGCCCGTGCCCGGTGTCGAGCTCGCGATCGGCTTCAACCGGCCGGTGTGGGTCAACGTCCTGGGACCGGACCCGGATATGCTCACCGCGCTCGTCGCCAAGTTTGCGATGGAAGTCGCCAAGGTCCCCGGCATCGCCGATCTGGAAATCTCGGAGAAGGATCGCAACCCCGCGCTGTCGATACGGCTGAACAACGATGCGGCTTCCGACCTCGGTATATCTGTGCAGCAGGTCGGCGCGACAGTGCGTCCACTGCTCGCGGGCGACACCGTGAGCTATTGGCTCGCGCCCGACGGCCAGAACTACGAAGTCAACGTCCAGCTTCCCAAGGACCGGCGCCAGCTCGCTTCCGACCTCGGCAACCTCTATCTGACCAGCAATCGCGTCGGCCCCGACGGCGCGGCGCGCATGGTGCCGCTGCGCCAGGTCGCCGAGATCGTCGAGACAACGAGCCCGCAGATGATCAAGCGCCAGGACCTGCAGCGGCGGGTCGCGCTGTACGCAAACGTCGAGCGCCGCCCGTCCGGTGACGTCAATGCCGACATCGCCAAGATCATCAAGGCAACGACACTGCCGCCCGGGTACCGTTTCGACGTTGGTGGGCAGGCCAAGGACATGCAGGAATCCTTCCAGGCCGCGCTCGCCGCGCTCGGTCTTGCGGTCATTTTCATCTACCTGATACTCGCCTCGCAGTTCGCGAGCTTCACCCAGCCACTGGCGATCATGGCGTCGCTGCCGTTCTCGCTGATCGGGGTATTTCTGGCGCTGCTGCTCACCGGAACCACGCTCAATATCTTTTCGATCATCGGCTTCATCATGCTGATGGGCCTGGTGACCAAGAACGCGATTCTGCTGGTCGACTTCGCCAACCGCGCGCGCCGCGAAGGCGCGCCGTTGGACGAGGCGCTGGCGCGCGCCGGGCAGGTGCGTTTGCGGCCGATCCTGATGACGACCGCAGCGATGATCGGAGGCATGCTGCCGCTGGCGCTGGGCCTGGGCGAAAGCGGCGAGACGCAGGCGCCGATGGGGCGCGCGATCATCGGTGGTGTCATCACCTCGACCCTGCTCACGCTGGTCGTTGTGCCGGTGATCTACACCTTCCTTGTCGGCTGGGAAGCGCGGCGCAAGGCGCGGCGCGAAAACCGCCGCGCGGCGCTGCGCGACCGGGCCAGCCCAAGGTGATTGACGTGCGATAATGAGTGCCCACACAATTAACTGACCGCGAGTCATTTACGGATTCTGGGTATCGCAGCCGGGCGCGGTGCCGCACTTCGTTCTGTCCCGATTACCACCATGTCGATTTCCACCGCCGCGCCGACGATGACCAGCCAAACGTTCGATTTCGAAGGTGCGCGTTTCAACATGGTCGAGCAACAAATCCGAACCTGGGACGTGCTTGACCAGAACGTACTGGACCTCCTGTTCAAGGTGCACCGCGAGGACTACGTGCCCAGCGCCTACCGCGAGCTTGCATTTGCGGACCTCGAAATACCGTTGGGCGACGGCGAGCAAATGTGGACGCCGAAAATGGAGGCGAGGGTGGTGCAGGAGCTGGCGCTGCGGCCCGACGAAACGGTCCTGGAAATCGGCACCGGCAGCGGCTACCTTTGCGCGTTGCTCGCGTCGCGTGCGGCGGAGGTCACAAGCGTCGAGATCCTGCCCCGACTCTGCACCGAAGCACAGGCGAAACTCAAACGCGGCGGATTCACCAACGCGCGCGTGCAAACCGGCGATGGCGCACAGGGCTACGGCGACGCGGAGTACGACGCGATCGTGCTAGCCGGGTCGACGCCGATCCTGCCCGATGGCTGGCTCAAGCAGCTCAAGCCCGGCGGGCGTCTGTTCGCAATCGTTGGCGACGCGCCGGCGATGACCGCGCGGCTGCTGCGCTGGACGGCGCCGGGTGCGATCGCCAGCGAGGATCTGTTCGAGACGGTCGTCAGGCCGCTCAGAAATGCCGCGCAACCGCGGCGCTTCGTGTTCTGATGCAAACGATCGCGCGGCGCGCCGCCCTGCGGCATGCCGCCCTATCACGGACGGAATCCACGACGATGTCGAAATGCTTGCTCGCGATGGCGCTTGCCGCGACGCTGATTGGTGCACAGGGGGCCGTGCGCGCCGAGGACCTGCTTCAGATCTACCGCGACGCACTGGTCAGTGATCCGACGCTGGCGAACGCGCGTGCCACGTGGGAGGCAACCCAGGAGAATGTGCCGCAGGCGCGCTCGGGATTGCTGCCGACGCTCAATCTCGGGGCTCTGGCCAACTGGCAGGACTACAACCAGACGCTGCATAGCGACCCCACGACCAAGTTCTCACAGCGATTCCCGTCTGCCGGTTACACAGTCTCGGCGGCGCAGCCGCTCTATCGCCCGCAGAATTCGATCAGCTTCGACGAGGCCAAGCAGCAGGCGAGCCAGGCGGACTATGTTCTCGGATCCGCGCAGCAGGACCTGATCGTGCGCGTGGCGCAGGCATACTTCAACGTGCTTCTCGCCCAGTTCAACATCGAGCTGACCGAGAGCCAGAAGGCAGCAGTCAGCGAGAACCTGGCGCAGGCAAAACGCAACTTCGAGGTTGGCACCGCGACCATCACCGATACCAACGACGCGCAGGCCAGGTACGACCAGGTGGTCTCGCAGGAAATCTCGGTGCGCAACGACCTCGAGAACGCGCTCGCTGCGTTGCGCGCGATCATCGGGCGGCGGCCGCAGGATCTGCGCCGCTTCGACAGCGGGGCCTTCCAGCCCGAGGTGCCGACGCCCAACGTGCTCGACCCGTGGATCGAGAAATCCATAAGCGACAATTTTCAGGTTCGCATCGCGCAGGCCAATTTCGACATCGCCAAGCTCGAGGTCGACCGGCAGCGCGCCGGCCACTATCCGACGGTCGATCTAGTCGCGAGCTTCAACCAGAACTACGCCGGCGGCGGTGCGTCGACCGCGCTGGCATCGAATTTCGCCACCGACTTCCGTCTGGGCCTGGTTGGCGTGCAATTCAACCTTCCCATCTATCAGGGCGGCCTGGTCGATTCCAAGGTGCGCCAGGCGATCGCCAACCAGGAGGGCTCGCGGCAAAGCCTCGAAGGCGCAAAGCGCAGCGCGCAGTTGCTCGCGCAGACGTCGTTCGCGGGCGTCACCAACGGCGTCGCGCAGGTGAAGGCGCTGCAACAGGCGGTGAAGTCCGCGCAGGTGTCGTACGATTCGAACAAGCTCGGCCTCGAAGTCGGCGTGCGCACCAATCTCGACGTGCTCAATCAGCAACAGCAGGTTTTCCAGACGCGATTCAACCTCGCGCAGGCCTACTACAACTTCATCATAAGCAGCCTCAGGCTCAAGCAGGCGGCCGGCACGCTTAACGACGCCGACGTCGAGCAGATCAACCGCGATTTGAAGAGCTGACCTCGTCAGCGACCAAGTGCGCCCTCGAGCTGCGGTTCGAGCCAGTGCATCAGCCGCTGCGTCGCCCCGCGGTGGGCAGCGTGGAAGGCGCCGGCGGCCTCGCGCATCGCATCGCGGCGTGCGGGGTCGCTGAACAACTCGCCGACGGTGTGCACGAGCGTGTCTGCGTCGGCGACGCGCTGCGCGGCGCCCGCGGCGACCGCTCCCGCCGCGGCTTCGCTGAAATTGAAAGTATGCGGCCCGATCAACACGGGCACACCGGCGGCGAGCGCCTCGATCAGGTTCTGCCCGCCGAGCGGCAGAAGGCTGCCGCCGACGAATGCCAAGTCGGCGGCAGCATAGTACGCGAGCATCTCGCCCATCGAGTCGCCGAGCACGACGCCGACGCCCGGCGGGCACCTCCGCAACGCTGCTTCGCCGCACGAATGCCACGCCGCGTGCGTCGAGCAGCTGGGCGACCGCGGCGAAGCGCTGCGGATGACGCGGCACGATGACCAGCAGCGCTTCCGGGTGCAAGGGTCCGCGCGAGAGCGCGTCGAGGATCATGGCTTCTTCGCCATCGCGCGTACTTGCCGCGACCCACACGGCGCGGGCCGTGCCGAAGCGCGCCCTCAGTTCGCCGCCGAGTACGCGCGCCTCATTGGGAACGCTGATATCGAACTTGATGTTTCCGGTGACAATCGGCGCGGTCGCACCCAGCGCCGCGAGACGCGCTGCGTCGTCCGGCGATTGCGCGGCGACGCCGGCAAGGCGGCGCAACAGCGGCCGTGTCAACGAAGGCACGTGGGCATAGGCGCGCGCTGAGCGGCGCGACATGCGCGCATTGACCAGATAGAGCGGAACGCCCGCCGTGGCCGCATACGCCGCGAGGTTTGGCCAGAGCTCGGTCTCCAGGAGGAATCCAGCGGCCGGGCGGAAATGCTCGAGGAACCCGCGCACCGCGAAAGGCAGGTCGTAGGGAAGCCACGCCTGCTCGACGCTGTCGCCGAACAGCGATCGGGCGGTCTCGCGACCGGTCGCCGTCATGTGCGTGAGCAAGATCGTCGCCGTCGGATGCGCAGCCTTGAGCGCGCTCACGAACGGCAGCGCCGCACGCGTTTCACCGACCGAAACCGCATGCAACCAGATCCGCTTGCCGCCGGGCGCAGGTCGGCCGTAACGACCAAAGCGTTCACCGATTCCGAAGCGATACGCGGGTTCGCGCCTGCCGCGCCACCACAGGCGCAACGGCAGCAGAGGCGCGATGGCCATGCCCAGCAGCGTGTACAGCGAACGCGCGGGTTCCATCAGCACGACGGCGCGGCGCGCATGAGCTCGCCGACGGTGGCGATGACGTCGTCGGGCAACGGTATTTCGCCGATGCCGCCGAGATCGCGCGCCCGCGTGCTCGCGCGCCCGACACCGGCGAGGTGCGGATCGGTCGCAACGAACAGTGCGATTGTCGGCACGCCGAGCGCCGCTGCAAGATGCACGAGGCCGGTATCGACGCCGCAAACGACGTCGGCGCGCGCGAGCAACGCCGCGAGCTCAGGCAGGCTGCGATGCCGCGGCACCAGGGCGCCCTCGATGTGGGCGGCGAGCGAGCTGCTGCGCGCGGCTTCCTCTTGGCTGCCCCATGGCAGGACCACGCTTATCCCGCCGCGCGCCACGCGCTCGATCAGCGCGCGCCAGTACGTGTCGGGCCACAGCTTATCGGCGCGGCTGGTCGCGTGCAGGAACACGGCGTAGCGTCGTGCTGGTCCGTCACGCAAAGGCGGCGCGACGAGCCCGAATCGAGGCGCGCCGTCGGGCACGTATCCGAACGCGCCACCGGCCAGCGCGCGGCAACGATCGATCAGGTGCTGCTCGGGATCGACGCGATGCGCGTGGCGGTACGCCAGCGTCGCCGCCGGCTCGCGAATGCTGGCGCGGTCGGGACCGTGCACCGGGCCGCGCGCGAGCCACGCGATGAAGGCACCCTTGACCTGCTCCTGCAAGTCGATGACCGCCGTGTAGCGTTCGGCTGTGAGCAGCCGTCGAAATGTCGCGAATTCTCGCCAGGTCGCGCGTTTTCCCAACTGATGGCGCCAGCGCCGCAGTGCGACCGGGATGACCCGGCGCACGCCGGAATTCAGGCCGACCAATCCGGCGAAGGGCTCCTCGGCGACCCAGTCGATCGCGATTCCAGGGGAATGCCGCGAAAGGTCGTGCACGATGGGAAGCGCGTGAACGATATCCCCCAGCGATGAGGGACGGACGATCAATGCGCTGGTCATGCGAGGGCGATCATCGCGAGGTCCACACGGCGTTTGTCTTTGCTTCGAAAGCCGAAACGCGGCCTGTGGATTGCGGATAGCTTTGCACGTAGAATGCATCGCGCCTTCGTAGGGCGCATCTGAGCGCATCTGCGCACCACCGCGCAAGACAGAATCGAGCTCGACGCGATGCCCGATCCGCAATCCCCGCTTGCCTTGTCCCTGGTCGTGATCACGCGCGATGCCGGTGCGCAAATCGCCGACTGTCTTGCATCCGCGAGCTTCGCTGCGGAAACCGTCGTAGTCGATTCCGGCAGCGTCGATGATACCGTAGAAATTGCCCGCACTTGCGGCGCACGCGTCGTCGCACAGGCATGGCTGGGTTTCGGCGCGCAGAAGAATTTCGCCGTCGACCAGGCCAGACACGACTGGATACTCTCTCTCGACGCCGACGAGCTGGTTTCGCCGGAACTGGCCGACGCGATACGCGCGACGCTCGTGCAGCCGCGCCACCACGCCTACGCGGTGGCGCGCCGCAACCGCTTTCTCGGTCGCTGGCTCAATCACGGCGAAGGATATCCCGACTGGAACACGCGCCTGTTCGATCGCCGCCACGCGCGCTGGAGCGACGACGCGGTGCACGAGCACGTGCTTGCCGACGGCACAGTCGGCCGCCTCGAGGGGGATCTGCTCCACGCCTCCGCGGAATCGCTCGACGCCTACATCGCCAAGCAGAATCGCTACACGACGCTGCAGGCCGAGGCGTTGTTCGCACGCGGCGAGCGCGCTTCGATTCTGCGTCTCGCTCTGTCGCCGCCCCTGCGCTTTTTCCGGTTCTACGTGCTGCGCGCGGGATTTCTCGACGGCATGGCGGGCCTTGCGCACATCACCATCGGCTGCTTCAACAGCTTCTGCAAGTATGCGAAGCTGCGCGCGCTCGAGCAGTCGGGGCGGCCGCGGTGAAGGTTCTGGTCACCGGCGCCGCCGGGTTCATCGGCATGCATCTCGCGCTGCGTCTCGCCCGCGATGGCGCCGATGTCACGGGCATCGACAGCTACGATCCCTACTACGACGTTTCGCTCAAGCGCGACCGCGCCGCGCGCCTCGCCGCCGCCGGTGTATCGTGCCTCACGCTGGATCTTACCGACGCCGCCGCGACCGCCGCGCTCTTTGCCGCCGGCGGCTACAGCCATGTGGCGCACCTGGCCGCACAACCCGGCGTTCGCTACTCGCTGGTCAATCCGGGGGCGTATCTGCGCAACAACGTCGACGCCTTCGGCACCGTGCTCGAAGGCTGCCGCCACGGCGGCGTGGCGCACCTGGTCTATGCATCGAGTTCGAGCGTCTACGGCGCGAGCCACACGCTGCCGTTTTCCGAAGACCAGAACGTCGACCACCCCGTCAGCGTGTATGCGGCGACCAAGCGTGCCGATGAGCTGCTCGCGCACAGCTATAGCCATCTGTACGCGCTGCCGGCGACGGGGTTGCGCTTCTTCACCGTGTACGGACCGTGGGGGCGTCCCGACATGGCGCCGTCACTGTTCGCGCGCGCGATTCTGCGCGGCGAGCCGATCAAGGTCTTCAACTTCGGCAGCATGCGGCGCGATTTCACTTACATCGACGACATCGTTGAAGGCATCGTGCGCGTGTTGTCGCTGCCGCCCGCAAAGTCGTCGGCTGCGGCGCCTCATGCCATCTACAACATCGGCAACCATTCGGCGGTCGAGCTCGAAACGTTCATCGGCGAGCTGGAGCGCATGCTGGGACGACGCGCGGTGAAGGAATACCTGCCGGCGCAGGCTGGCGATGTGCCCGAGACGTTCGCTTCGGTCGATCGCCTCGCCGCGGCCACCGGGTTTGCGCCGACGACGCGGCTCGCTGACGGCCTTGCGCAATTCGTGGCATGGTATCGCAGCTACTATCGACTGTCGTGACCGGCGACGCCGAGGGTGCCATGATAATATTCGCACCCCTTTCCGGCCCTTCGCGGCGCGTGGAGCAGCCATGATTCTCGTGACCGGCGGCGCTGGATTCATTGGCGCGAATTTCGTGCTCGACTGGCTCGGCTGCAAAACCGAGCCCCTGATCAATCTCGACCGGCTGACCTACGCGGGTAATCTCGGAAATCTGGCGTCGATCAAGGATGATCCACGGCATCGCTTCGTGCGCGGCGACATCGGCGATCGCGCGCTGGTCGCCGAGCTGCTCGGCGCGCACAGGCCGCGCGCGATCGTCAACTTCGCGGCGGAAACGCATGTCGACCGCTCGATCCACGGCCCGGCCGCCTTCATCGAAACCAACGTGGTCGCTACGTTTGCGCTGCTCGACGTGGTGCGAGCACACCACGCGGCGCTGCCTGAGTCGGATCGCGCGCATTTTCGCTTCGTGCACGTCTCGACAGACGAGGTCTACGGCTCGCTGGGACGGCAGGACGCGGGCTTCACCGAAACGACGGCGTATGCGCCGAACAGTCCGTACTCGGCATCCAAGGCCGCAGCCGATCACCTGGTGCGCGCGTATCACCACACCTATGGGCTGCCCGTCCTGACCACGAACTGTTCCAACAACTACGGGCCGCGGCAGTTTCCGGAAAAACTCATTCCGCTGATGATCCACAACGCGTTGTCCGGCAAGGCGTTGCCCGTGTACGGCGACGGAGGCAATATTCGCGACTGGCTCTACGTCGGCGACCATTGCGCTGCGATCCGCGAAGTCCTCGAGCGGGGACGGCCGGGCGAATCCTACAACGTCGGCGGCAACGCCGAACGCACCAATCTCGATGTCGTCGAGACGTTGTGCCGCATCCTGGCCGAGCACCGGCCGGATCGCGACTACCGCGCGCAGATCGCGTTCGTGAAGGACCGACCCGGACACGATCGGCGCTACGCGATCGACGCCCGCAAGATCGCGCGCGAACTCAAGTGGGCGCCGCGCGAGAGCTTCGAAAGCGGGCTGGAACGCACCGTGCGCTGGTATCTCGACAATGCGTCGTGGCTGGCGGCGGTCACCAGCGGCGAATATCACAAGTGGGTTTCGCTAAACTACGCGACGGCCGTCGCATGACGCGCAAAGGCATCATCCTCGCCGGCGGTGCGGGCACGCGCCTGTACCCGGTGACGCAGGTCCTCTCCAAGCAGTTGCTGCCGGTATACGACAAGCCGATGATCTATTATCCGCTGTCGACGCTTCTGCTCGCTGGCATTCGCGACATCCTGCTCATTTCCACGCCCGAAGACACGCCGCGCTTCTCGCAGCTGCTCGGCGACGGCTCGCGGTGGGGTATCAACCTGGCCTACGCAGTGCAGCCTTCGCCTGACGGCCTGGCGCAGGCATTCATCATCGGCCGCAGCTTTATCGGCGGCGGATTCGTGCGCACTTGTGCTGGGCGACAATATTTTCTACGGGCACGATATCCAGCCGATGCTCCAGCGCGCAAATGCACGCGCCGAAGGTGCGACCGTGTTCGCCTATCCGGTCGCCGATCCCGAGCGCTACGGTGTGGCCGAGTTCGACCGCGACGGACGAGTAGTCAGCCTCGAGGAGAAGCCCGCACATCCGAAGTCGCGCTACGCGGTGACCGGGCTGTATTTCTACGACAACCGGGTCGTCGACGTCGCTGCATCGCTCAAGCCTTCATCGCGCGGCGAACTCGAGATCACCGACGTCAACCGTGCGTATCTGCAGCAGCGAGCCTTGCGCGTCGAGCTGATGGGGCGAGGCATGGCGTGGCTGGATACCGGGACTCACGAATCGCTGCTCGAAGCCGGACAATACATCGCCACCATCGAGCGCCGACAAGGCTTGAAAGTCGCCTGTCCTGAGGAGATCGCATATCGCCTGGGCTACATCGATGCGTCCGCCCTGGAAGCGCAGGGAAAGGCGATGGAGAAAAACGCCTACGGCCAGTACCTGCTCGCACTTCTGCGCGAGCCGCACGTGCGCTGACCGGCGATGAAGACCACGCCGACCGCACTCCCCGACATCCTGCTCATCGAGCCGCGCGTGTTCGGCGACGAGCGCGGGTTCTTCTTCGAGAGCTACAATCGGCGCGCGCTCGCGGAGGCGGGACTGGTTGCCGACTTCGTGCAGGACAACCATTCGCGCTCGACGCGCGGCGTATTGCGCGGTCTCCATTATCAGATCGAGCGCGCGCAGGGCAAGCTGGTTCGGGCCACCGCGGGGGAAGTGTTCGATGTGGCGGTCGACATGCGCAGGAGTTCGCCGACCTTTGGACGCTGGATGGGCATCGTGCTCTCCGCCGAGAACAAGCGCATGCTGTGGATCCCGCCCGGGTTTGCGCATGGGTTTCTGGTGTTGTCGGACGCGGCCGAGTTTCTCTACAAGACGACCGACTACTGGTATCCCGAGTTCGAGCGCACGCTGCTGTGGAACGACCCGGTGATCGGCATCGAGTGGCCGCTCTCGGGCGCACCGACGCTCGCCGCAAAGGACGTCGCCGGTCGGCCGCTGGCGCTGGCCGAAGCCTATCCGTGACGCGGCCCACGATCCTGCTTACTGGCGCCGCCGGACAGCTCGGATTCGAATTGCAGCGAACGCTCTCGGCGCATGGTGAAGTAACCGCCTGCGACCGGCGCACTCTCGATCTTGGCGACCGCGACGCGATCGTCAACAGCGTGCGTTCGCTTCGCCCTCATCTGATCGTCAACGCCGCCGCCTACACTGCGGTCGATCGCGCCGAAAATGAAGTGGCGAATGCCGAAGCCATCAACGCGGTTGCGCCAGGAATTCTTGCTGACGAGGCCCGGCGCATCGACGCGGCGCTGATCCATTTCTCCACCGACTACGTGTTCGACGGCCTTGCTACAGCGCCGTACGACGAAGACGCGCCGGCGCTTCCGCTCAACGCCTACGGGCGAAGCAAGCTCGGTGGCGAGCAGGCGATTGCCGCTGCGCAGTGCGCATACGCCATATTCCGCACCAGCTGGGTCTACGGCTCGCGCGGCAACAATTTCCTGCTCACGATGCAACGGCTTGCACGCGAGCGCGACGAACTGCGCGTGGTCGCCGATCAGATCGGCGTGCCAAACTGGACCCGTGATATCGCGCAAGCCGTCGCCGCCATCGTCGGTCGCGGAATGCCGGCCCTCGTCGAACGCACGGGTCTGTACCATCTGAGCGCCAGCGGTGCCGCGAGCTGGTTCGAGTTCGCGCAGGCGATTGTCGGCGACGTTCGACGCCCCCGGGTCGTGCCCATTACCACCGCCCAATATCCGACGCCGGCGCTGCGCCCGGCGTACGGTGTGCTGGCGACGGCCAAATTCGAACGCACATTCGGCTTTGGGCAATCGCATTGGCGGGACGCATTGAAGCGTTGCCTGCAATCGCAGCCGTAGTGGCTCACCGTGCCCAGCGGCGCGTCAGAAGTTGAGCGTACAGTGCACGACGTTGCCGACGGAGATCGACGCGCCGGCGCCCGCAGTGACGATCGCGTTCATTCCGAAGATGACGCCTTCGAGCTTCGCGTCGTGGCGATAAGTCGCGAGTGTTTGCAGCGGCTCGACGCCCACGGCGGCGGTAACCTGATCGGTGGTCGTGATCTGGCACCGGGCGCAGGCCTTGACCAGACGCAGCGCGACCGCGCCGCTGGAGAGTTCCGCGATGTGATCTTCGTCGTAGGCCTCGACGCCGGAGAGCACGATGTTGGGCCGGAAACGGTTCATGGGCAACGGCTCGGGAAGCCGAGAGTTGAGGTCGGCGAGCGATGCCTCGGAAATGATCAGCACGGGATAGCCATCGGCGAAGGCGCAGTGCGCCCCGTCGGGACCGGCATAGGCGGGGTTGCAGTCGCGGCGCACGGCGGGGTCGAAGCGCACCAGGCGCACCGGTTGCCCGATCCAACCCGATAGCGCGGCCGCCACGGCATCGCCCTGATCGAGCGCCCACAGCGTATCGCGCCAAACCGTCACTTGCGTTGTTCCGAAGGCGGCATCGAAGGGGACGGTCAGCGCCGGCATGCCGGGTGCGGAAAGGTGTAGCGCGAACGTCGATAGCGCGGTCGCGATCTGTGCCATGCGCGGCACCTGGCGTTGCGTGAGGAAGCTGCCCGCCGTATCGACGACCATCCACTCGCGGTCGTGCTCAATCCCGCGCTCGGTCATCCGGCCCGTCGCCAGCGGGATGCCGCGACAGCTTTTCACCGGGTAGACGGTCAGGCCGGCAAGCGTGGCGTTCATCGGATTACCCACGCGCGCTCCGATCGATTGCGTATTCGCTCGTCGCGGTTACAGTCGCGCGTCTGGCGCCGAGCCGACCGCAATGCGAGGTTGCGGGCTTTCAGCGCAATCCCGAGGCGTACTGCGCCGCCGCCTGCATTTCCTTGTCGCTCATGCGCGCGGCGATCTGCGCCATCACGCGGCCGTTCACGTCCTTGCCGCCGGCGTCCATGCCGCGCTCGCCGGCTTTGAACGCCTTGAGCTGCGAGAGCGAATAGTCCGCAAACTGGCCGCTCAGGCGTGGATAGCGCGGCGGTATGCCGACGCCTTCGGGCGAGTGGCATGCCGCGCATGCCGGCAGACCGGCGGCGAAGTTGCCGCCGCGAAAAATCGCCTGTCCAGCCATCGCGAGCTCGCGATCCTTGGCGCCCCTGGGCTTCGGCTTTTGCTGCGAGAAGTACACGCCCAGCGCCACCATCTCCGCCGGCGAGAGCGTGTCGGCGATGCTTTTCATGACCGCATTGTTGCGCACGCCGCTCTTGAAGTGCTCGAGCTGCGCGGTAACATAAGCCGCGTGCTGCCCGGCGAGATTGGGGTTGGCGGGGCTCGCACTGTTACCATCGGCGCCATGGCACGCGGCGCAGATCTGATCCGCGGTCTGTTTGGCCTTGGCCAGATCGGGCTTCGCGGTATCCTCGGCCAAGCTCGGGGTGTGGACCGCAAGGGCGATCGAACCCGCCGCCAGCCACAACGCGTATCTCATGAAAGAACTCCCTGATGCCGGCGGTGCCGGAGATCACGCTCTTGTATCACCGCCGCAACCGATGCAGCGACAACCGAACCAGCCGCGTATTGTACCGAAACCCCCGGGCCAGGCGGAGCTGGTGGGGATCGCGGGGCATCCGTTGCGTCATGCCGAATTCCTGACGACGGCAGCGGAATGGCGGCAGCTGCCCACCGGCGGCGCGCCGGAAATCGCATTTGCGGGTCGCTCCAATGCCGGGAAGTCCTCGGCGATCAACGCGCTGTCGCAACGCACGCGGCTGGCCTATGTCAGCAAGACTCCGGGACGCACGCAGCACATCAACCTGTTCCGGCTCACGTCCGGCGCCCTGCTCGCCGACCTTCCGGGCTATGGATATGCAGAAGTTCCCGCGGCGATGCGCCGACACTGGCAGCATTTCATCGCCAAGTATCTGGCGGAACGCGCGCCGCTCATCGGCCTTATGGTAATCATGGACGCGCGGCGCCCGCTAACGCAGCTCGACGTCCAATTGCTAGACTGGTTCCTGCCGTCGGGGCGCCCGCTGCATATTCTGCTCACGAAGTGCGACAAGCTTGGCAGGCAGGCGCAGCAGCGGACGCTCGACGACGTACGCGCGGCGCTTGCGAAGTCATACGGCAAGTTCAGCGCCGAGATCGGCGTGCAGCTCTTTTCAGCGACGGACGGCACAGGCATCGCCGAAGCGGAGGCGGTGATCGACGGCTGGTTGGGTCCGCTGGCGACGCGCAAAGAAAGGCCCCGGCATCAAGGGGAGTGATGCGGGGCCTAGGAACGCTCTGCGGCTGGCTTGGGACACAACCGAGAGCACCCGCTCAGGGAGGAAAGCGGGAGACGTTTCACCGTCTGCCCAATATGACCGCGCTCGCGATTTCGAGTTCCATCCGAGCTTTGTATCCAGCCATTACAGCAGAGCGGTACTGACGATCAGCTGACAATCAACGAAAGACCACGCCGACAATGCAGGAAAACGCGCACTGCCACACCCCCACATTGCACCCGTCGACGCTTGCGGGCTACGATGCGGCCGCGCGCATGCTTCTTGCGCGTCCGGCCCTCAACAACGATGAACATCAAATTCGCCGGAAAATTCCCTGAACGTCGCCAGAGGCGCATGCGCCGCGACGCGTTTTCGCGGCGCCTCATGCGTGAGCACCGCTTAACGAGCGACGACCTGATCTATCCGGTGTTCGTGCAGGACGGCAGCGGACGGGAGGACCCGGTCCCATCGCTACCCGGTGTGTCGCGCAAGAGCATCGACCGGTTGCTCTCCGACGCCGAACGCTGTGTCGAGCTCGGCATACCGGCCATGGCGCTGTTTCCAGTGATCGCCGCGGAGCACAAGTCGCTAGACGCTGCTGCGGCATGGGACGCCAAGGGGTTGGTACCGCGTACTGTGCGCGAGCTCAAGACCCGCTTTCCGGGGCTGGGCGTCATTACTGACATCGCGCTCGATCCGTACACCAGTCACGGACAGGACGGACTGCTCGACGCGAGCGGCTATGTGGCCAATGATGTGACCGTCGCGGCGCTGGTGCGGCAGGCGCTATGTCACGCTGAAGCTGGCGTCGACATGGTGGCGCCCTCGGACATGATGGACGGGCGCATCGGTGCGTTGCGCGGCGCACTCGATTCAGCGGGCTTCGACAAGCCCCGCATCCTCGCCTACTCCGCGAAATACGCATCCAGTTTCTACGGGCCATTTCGCGATGCCGTCGGATCCGCGGCCAGCCTGGCCGGCGGCGACAAGCACACCTACCAGATGGACCCCGGCAACGGCGACGAAGCGCTGTGGGAGGTGTATCTCGACCTGCAGGAGGGCGCCGACATGGTCATGGTCAAGCCCGGATTGCCGTATCTGGACATCCTGCATCGGGTGAAGACGACCTTTGGCGTGCCGACCGCGGTGTATCAGGTCAGCGGCGAGTACGCGATGCTCAAGGCGGCCGTGCAGCGCGGCTGGCTCGATGAGCGTGCGTGCGTCATGGAAACGCTTACCGCATTCAAGCGTGCCGGCGCGGACGCGATCCTTACCTATTTCGCGCTCGACGCCGCGGCCTGGCTGGCCGAGTAGCGCAGATCAGCCCAGCGCCGAGCTCGCGTCGGCGGCGAGCAGCGCACGAAGCTCGCCGGCGACCAGCCGGACTTCGTCCTCGCGGCGCGCGCGGTTGCGGCGTTGCAGTGGCGCAACAATCTGCAGGCGGACCGTATCGCCGCCGCGACCGGCCACCAGATCCGCCCGCGCACTACCCGGCGCTGCCGCGTAGTCGACGCCGGCATTGATGAGCGTCAGTTCGATAGCCTTGGGATCCTCGGCTTCGAGCTCGAGGCAAATGTCGCTGTGCAGCGTCGCCCAACCCGCTGCCACCCCGCCGGTCAGCACCGGGCTCCAGGCCGAAAGGCGGTCCATCCAGCGCAGCGCCACCTGTCGTTGCTGACGCAGCCAGGCGGCTTGGGCATCCCGCCGGAACAGACTGTTGTAATCGCGCAACGCCTGCTCGACCTCGCCGTTGCCGGGCAAAGGTTCGTTTTCGCCCAATCCGAGCTCGCGACAGGCCTTGCGCTTGGCCGCTGACCAATCCGACAAGCCATGCTCGGCAATCAGGCGAGCGGCGACCTGGGCAATGCGGGCACGCTGGCGCAGTTCCCGCGACCGCGTGGATTCGGAGCGGGCCATGGCTAGTCTCAGAAGAGCTGGTTGCGGACTTCGCGCGGCGCCTGGATTCCTGCCGGTGCCAGCGCATCCTCGCGTTGGCGCGGCGGAAACTCGGCGTAGAAGTACTCGTTTATGCCACCCTCGCTCTCGCGCAGGCCGGTGTCGGCGTTGATCCGCGCCACGACGATGCCATCGGGCTGCTTGAGCGGCGCCTCGGGAACGCCTTTGAGCGACTTGGCCATGTACGCCATCCAGATGGGCAGCGCCGCGACCGCGCCAGTTTCCTGCGTGCCAAGCGTCTTGGGCTGGTCGAAGCCGATCCACGCGACCGCGACCTCGGTGGCGTTGAAGCCGCAGAACCAGGCGTCGACGTTATCGTTGGTCGTGCCGGTCTTGCCGGCAAGGTCCTGTCGGCCGAGCTGCATCGCCCGTGCCGCCGTCCCGCCACGCACCACGTCGCGCATCATGGTGGTCATGATGAAGGCGTTGCGCGGATCGATGACGCGATCCGCATTCTCGCCGGCGATCGCCGGCTGCGCCTTCGACAGCACGTTGCCGCGACTGTCGACGACGCGGTCGATGAGATACGGCGTGACGTGGTAGCCGCCATTGGCGAACACAGCATACGCGGCGACCATCTGCATCGGCGTCGCGGCGCCCGCGCCCAGTGCCATCGGCAGATACGGCGGATGCAGCTTGGGATCGAATCCGAAGCGGGCGATGTAATCCTGTGCGTACCGTGGCGTGATCGCTTGCATCACGCGCACGGTCACCAGGTTCTTGGATTTCATCAGCGCCGTTCGCAGGCGCATCGGCCCTTCGAACTTACCGTCGTAGTTCTTCGGTTCCCACGCGTCGCCGCCGGTCTGCGCGGTCTCGAAATACAGCGGCGCGTCGTTGACCACGGTCGCCGGGCTGAAGCCCTTTTCCAACGCCGCCGAATAGATGAACGGCTTGAAGGCCGACCCTGGCTGGCGCAGCGCCTGCGTCACGTGGTTGAACTTGTTGCGGTCGAAATCGAATCCGCCGACCAGCGAAAGGATCGCGCCGTCGTTGGGTCGCAACGACACGAACGTCGACTCCGACCTGCGGCATCTGCGCGATCTGCCAGGCGCCCTTGTCGTCGCGTAGGACGCGGATGACGGCACCGCGGCGGATGCGGCTCGCCGCAGGCGGCTTTGTCACCCAGCGAGCGGGCGGCGAACTTGAGGCCGTCGCCGACGACCGAGACTATGTCGCCGTCGCTACGTACCGCCTTGACCTCGGACGGCGAGGCCTCGAGCACGATTGCGGCATGGAGATTGTCGCTGTCGCTCAAGTCCTGGAACGCACGGTCGAGCGTCGCGTCGAGCTCGCTCGCGTTGTCGGGGAGGCTGACAAACGACTCCGGACCGCGATAGCCATGGCGTCGGTCGTAGTCGAACAGGCCCCGGCGCACCGCGGCATATGCGGCGTCCTGGTCGGCCTTGCGTATCGTCGTGTAGACCCGCAGCCCGCGGGTATAGCTCTCGTCGCCGTAGGCTTCGATGATTGCCTGGCGCGCCATTTCGGCGACGAATTCGGCGTGCGCGGTGTTGTCGCGCAGCGTCTGCCGCACGACCAGCGGCGTCGTCCTGCGCCTGCTTGAATTGGGCATCGGTGATGAACTTGAGGTCGTGCATGCGGCGCAGCACGTAGAGCTGCGCGGGCGCGGGCGCGCTTCGGATTGACGACGGGGTTGTACGCCGAAGGCGCCTTGGGCAGCCCCGCCAGCATGGCCGCCTCGGCCACGTCGACCTGCGCCAGCGGCTTGCCGTAGTAGATCTGCGCCGCTGCAGCAAAGCCATAGGCACGCTGGCCGAGGAAGATCTGGTTGACGTAGAGCTCGAGGATTTCGTCCTTGCTTAGACTGGCCTCGATTTTGTAGGCAAGCAGCACCTCGCGAAGCTTGCGAGTGAGCGTTCGCTCACGGGTCAGGAAGAAGTTGCGGGCCACCTGCATCGTGATGGTGCCCGCACCCTGCTGGGTGCCACTGGTCAGGTTGGCCAACGCCGCGCGCGACGACTGATACGTAGTCGACTCCGCCATGCTGGTAGAAGCGCTCGTCCTCGGCCGCCAGGATGGCCTGGCGCATGACTCGGCGGGACGTCCTGGATCTTGACGATCGCCCGGCGCTCCTCGCCAAATTCCCCCAGGAGATCCCCCTCCGCAGAGAGGATTCGCAGGGGGATCTTGGGCTGATAGTCGGTCAGCGTCTCCAGCGAGGGTAAAGTGGGATAAAGCAGGGCAAAGACAAAGGCGCCCAGCAGGGCGCCGACCAGCGCCAAGCCAAACAGCACGGAGGCCAGATAGATGAGCCAGCGCTTTAGCATGGGTGAATGAAAGTTGCCGGGGGGACGGGGCGAGACCCGCGATTATATGCAGGGTTACAAGTCAGAATGAACTTGAAAAAAAGCGTTTTACAACGGTTTATACTTGCTGCTAGCATTTAATGTAACTTATATGTAATCGCGCCTAAGCTCCCATGCTGAAGGAAAAACTCGATTCCGCGTTTGCGTTTCTGCAAACGAAGGCGCCGCCGCTGATCGGCGTCGACATCAGCTCGTCCGCGCTCAAGCTGGTCGAGCTTTCCGAGGCCGGCAAGGGCGTCTATCGACTCGAGCGCTACGCAATCGAGCCGCTCCCCAAGGATGTCGTCAGCGACGGCAACATCGCCAATCTCGATCAGGTCAGCGAAGCCCTGCGCCGCGCACAGAAGCGCCTGGGCACCCGCAACCGCAACATCGCCATGGCGCTGCCTACGGCGATGGTCATCACCAAGAAGATTATCGTCCCTTCCGGCCAGACCGAGGAAGAGCTCGAGCTCCAGGTCGAGACCGAGGCGAACCAGTACATCCCGTTCGCGCTCGACGAGGTCAACCTCGACTTCCAGATCCTCGGGGCGGCGCCGAACAATCCCGAAGAAGTCGAGGTCCTGATCGCGGCCTCGCGCAAGGAGAAGGTCGACGACCGCGTCGCCATCGCCGAGGCGGCCGGCCTCAAGCCGCGCGTCATGGACGTCGAGTCCTACGCGACCGAAGAGGCGTTTCGCATGATTTCGCCGTCGCTGCCGGCCAACGGCCGCGACCAGAACATCGCCCTGGTCGACGTCGGTGCGCACGTGATGCATTTCTACGTACTCCGCAACAATCAGATCCTGTTTTCGCGCGATCAGGCCTTCGGCGGCAACCAGTTGACCCACGACATCCAGCGTGCGTTCAACCTATCGCCGGAAGAAGCCGAATCGGCGAAGAAAAATGCCGGACTGCCGGAGAATTATGACGCCGATGTGCTGCAGCCGTTCATGGAAACGCTCGCGCTCGAGGTGACCCGCGCCCTGCAGTTCTTCTTCACGTCGACCTCCTACAACCAGGTCGACCAGGTCGTGCTCGCCGGTGGCTGCGCGCTGGTGCCGGGGCTCGACGAACTGATCGCCAAGCGCGCCGGCGTCAAGCACCATCGTCGGCAACCCGTTCGCCAACATGTCGGTGTCGGACCGCATCCGGCCGCGGCAGCTCGCCGCCGACGCGCCGTTGCTGCTGATCGCCTGCGGTCTCGCCCTGCGCAGCTTCGAGTAACCATGGTACGCATCAACCTACTGCCGCACCGCGAGCAGAAGCGCCAGGCACGCCAGCGCCAGTTCGTTTCGCTGGCCATCGGCCTCGCGGTTCTGGCGCTCGCTGTCATCGGTCTGGTCCACGTCGTCATCGCCGCGCGCATCGAGAACCAGAACAGCCGCAACGCGCTGCTCAAAGACCGAGATCGCCAAGCTCGACGAGCAGATCAAGGAAATCGACAAGCTGCGCGAGCAGACGCAGGCGCTGCTCGCGCGCAAGCAGATCGTCGAGACGCTGCAGTCCAACCGTACCGAGGCCGTACACGCTGCTCGATCAGTTCGTTCGCCAGCTGCCGGACGGCTTGTATCTGCGCTCGGTCAAGCAGAACGGCGCCAAGGTGACGCTGATCGGCTACGCGCAGTCCAATGCGCGCGTATCGACGCTGATGCGCAACATCGAAAGCTCGCCGTGGCTGGGTTCGCCCGAGCTGGTCGAGATCAAGTCGGTGGCGCTGGACAAGCAGAAGGTCAACGAATTCACGCTGAACCTGCAGATGAAGCGGCCGACCGACGCCAACGCTGCCAAGCCGACGCCGCCAATGCCGCGCGGCCGCCCGGCTCGCCCGCCGGTCGCCGTCAAGAAGGGAGCGAGGCGATGAACGCTCGACGACATTCGCCGACTCAACTTCCGCGACGCCGGCAACTGGCCGCTGCTGCCCAAGGTGCTCGTTCTCGGGTGTGCTGTTTCTGCTCATCGTCGCTGCCGGCGGCTTCCTCGACTGGAAGGATCAGCTCGAGACTCTCGACAAGCAGCAGGATGAGGAGACCAAGCTGCGCGCAGAGCTACGCCGAGAAGAAGGCCAAGGCGGTCAACCTCGAGCTCTACGTGCAGCAGCTGCGCGAGATCGAGCAGTCCTTCGGCGCGCTGCTCAAGCAGTTGCCCAACAAATCGGAAATGGACGCGCTGCTCACCGACATCAATCAGGCGGGACTCGGCCGCGGACTGCAGTTCGAGCTGTTCCGCCCGGCGTCGCAGGAGCGGATCGCCGATTTCTATGCGGAGCTTCCGATCAGCGTCCGCGTGACCGGCAGCTATCACGATATGGGTGCGTTCGCGAGTGACGTAGCCCAGCTGCCGCGCATCGTGACACTCAATGACATCGGCATCGTCAACGACAAGGGAACGCTGACGATGGAGGCCACGGCCAAGACCTTCCGCTACCTCGACGAGGACGAAATCGCCAAGCAGCGGCAAGGCGGCGAAGGACGCGAAGGACAAGGGCAAGAAATGAATGCGGCGCGTCCTCTTCTGGGCGTCGGTGTCGCGTTGCTCGCTTGCCGCGTGCGGCGGCGAGAGCCATCAGGATCTGCGCGCATGGATGCAGGAGCAGGGCAAGGGCGTCAAGGGCAAGCTCGATCCGCTGCCGCAGGTCAAGCCCTACGAGCCGTTCACGTACAACGCCTTCGACCTGCCCGATCCGTTCAAGCCGCGCAAGATCGAGCCGGTCAAGGGCGGCAGCAAGCTGGCGCCCGACCTCAATCGGCGCAAGGAGCCGCTCGAGGCGTACCCGCTGGAGTCACTGCAGATGGTCGGTACGCTGCAGCGGGGAAAGACCACGTATGCACTGGTGCGCACGACGGAGAAGGACGTCTATCAGATCAAGGTAGGAAACTACATGGGCCAGAACTTCGGCGTCATCGTTGATATCACCGACGCCGAAGTCAAGCTCAAAGAACTTGTGCAGGACGGCGCGGGAGACTGGACGGAGCGATCGAGCACGATCCAGCTAGCCGAAGTGAGACCAACGACAGGAGCGACGCAGATGAGCGCCGTGCGAATCAACGAAGCTAAACGCGGGCGCGCTGGACAGGCGCTGGCGCTGCTTGGCGGTGCTCGTCTTTGCCGCTCGGCATCGGGCAAGCTCTGGCGCAGAATGCGAACAGCATCGAAGCCCTCACGGTCTCCAAGGGCACGTCCGGACGCACCATCGTCAAGTTCACGCTGAAGTCGCCGCTGGCCAATCCGCCCGCGGGCTTCGCCATCAACAATCCGCCGCGTATCGCGCTCGACTTTCTCGGACACGGGCAACGGCCTCGGTCGCACGGCGCAGGAGGTCAGCGATCGCGGCGCTGCGCAGCCTGAACGTCGTGCAGGCGGGAAACCGCACGCGCGTCGTCTTCAACCTGAACAAGCCGCAGACCTTCGACACGCAGATCGAAGGCAACACCGTGCTGGTCACTCTGTTCGACCAGGCCACCGCGAGCACCGACGCGGCGACGGTGTCGCGCTTCGCCGAGCCGCGTAGCCGGGCGAGACCACGCACGCGCTGCGCGACGTCGACTTCCGCCGGGGCAAGAACGGCGAGGGCCGCATCATCGTCGACCTGTCCGACAACTCGACCGGGCATCGACATCCGCCAGCAGGGCAAGACGCTGATCGTCGATTTCCTCAAGACGACGCTGCCACGCAACCTCGAGCGCCGACTCGACGTCGGCGACTTCGCGACGCCGGTTACGACGATCGACACCTTCTCGCAGAACGGCAACGCGCGCATCGTCATCGAGCCCAAGGGACTTTGGGAGCATTCGGCGTATCAGGCCAACAACCGCTTCATCGTCGAGATCAAGCCGATCCAGGAAGACCCGAACAAGCTGACGCAGGGTACGCGGGCCGGCTACAAGGGCGAGAAGCTGTCGCTCAACTTCCAGAACGTCGAAGTGCGCGCGGTGCTGCAGGTCATCGCCGACTTCACCGGGCTCAACATCATCACCAGCGACACGGTGACCGGCAGCCTGACGCTGCGCCTGAAGGACATCCCGTGGGATCAGGCGCTGGACATCATCATGCAGACCAAGGGCCTCGACATGCGCAAGAACGGCAACGTCGTTCTGATCGCGCCGCGCGAGGAGCTTGCAGTCAAGGAGAAGCAGCAGCTCGAGGCGCAGCTGCAGATCAGCGAACTCGAACCGCTGATGACCGAGATCGTTCCAGCTCAACTACATGAAGGCGCAGGACTTGCGAACATCCTCTCGACCAACCGACAGCAGCAGTTCGGCCTCGGCGCCGGCCAGACCCGACCACGGGCGGCCAGGGCTCGATCCTTTCGAAGCGCGGCGTCGCTTTCGTCGATCCGCGCACCAACATCCTTTTCGTGTCGGACACGGCCGCCCGACTCGAGGAAGTGCGCAAGCATCATCCGCCAGCTCGACGTGCCGATCCGGCAGGTGACAATCGAGAGCCGCATCGTCATCGCCGACGACAAGTTCAGCCGCCAGCTCGGCATCCGCTTCGGCGTGCAGACCGGGTTCACGCTGCAAAAGCGCTACGCCGGCGGCATCGGCGGCAGCCTCAGCACGCAGCCGGTCGTGCAACGACCTCGGGCAACGACCGTTACGCGCGATACGCGTACGCAGACGCCGTTACGAACTGGCCTCTGGACATCGCGACGCGCGGGCTATTCGGACTCGCCACAACTCAACGTCAACCTTCCCGTACCCAACCCGGCCGGGCCAGATCGCGTTGACGCTGATCAACCTCGGCAGCGGCAACCTGATCAACCTCGAGTTGTCGGCGCTCGAGGCGGACAGCCGCGGCAAGGTCGTGTCGAGCCCGCGCGTGGTGACGCAGGACAACGGCAAGGCATCGATCGAGCAGGGCACGGAAATTCCGTACGTCACGCCGGGCACCGCCAACAGCCCGGCGACGGTGCAGTTCAAGAAGGCGGTGCTGCGCCTCGACGTCACGCCGCAGATCACGCCGGACAATCGCGTCACGATGATCGTCGAGATCCGCAAGGACTCGGTGGGACAGCAGGTCAATCTGGGCAATGGCTTTACCGTGCCCGCGATCGATACCAAGAACGTGACGACGCAGATCACCGTCAACAACGGTGATACGGCGGTTATCGGCGGCATCTACGAGGAGGTCGTCAACAACGACGTCACGAAGGTTCCGTTCCTCGGCGATCTGCCGATCCTCGGCTATCTGTTCAAGACGACCGACAAATCGATCGAGAAGACAGAACTGCTGATTTTCCTCACTCCGCGCGTGGTCAAGGATTCGGTGACCGCGGTGCGTTAACGCCGGCGGCTCGCGCCGGTCAGGCGTTTAAACTAGAATGCCCCGATGCATTTGCATCGGGGCAATTTGTTTCTGATCGGCATGCCGGGGAGCGGAAAGTCGACGCTCGGGCGGCTGCTCGCCAAGCGGCTCGACAAGCAGTTCTACGACACCGACGTCGAGCTCGAGCGCCGGCTGGCGTGTCAGCATCCCGGTGATCTTCGAGCTCGAGGGCGAACCGGGCTTTCGCGACCGCGAGGCGGTCATCGTCATCGAGTTCGCGGGCTATTCCAACGTGATCCTGGCCACTGGCGGCGGTGCCATACTGCGCTCGACCAACCGGGATGCGCTCAAGCAGAACGGCACCGTGCTCTATCTGCACGCGACGCCCGGAAACGCTCTGGGAGCGCACCCGCCGCAGCAAGCACCGCCCGCTGCTGCAGGCCGCCGATCCGCAGGCACGGCTCAACGAGCTCTACACATTCCGCGATCCGCTCTATCGCGAGGTCGCGGACTTCGTCGTCGAGTCGGACAGCGAACAGGCGATTCGGCTGGCGCAGCGCCTTGAGCAGCAGATGCGCGCGGCCGCGCGCGCATGAGCGCATGCGCACGCTGACCGTCGCGCTCGGCGAGCGCAGCTATCCTATTCACATCGGCGAGAACCTGCTCGAGCACGCGCGACGAGCTGCTACCGCGCACGCGCGCGAACGCGGGCGATCGTCGTTACCAATCCGACGGTTGCACAAAGGTCACCTGGCGCCGTTGCAGGCGTGCTGTTCGCGCGTGCGGGCCTGCGTTGCGACACGATCGTCATTCCCGACGGCGAGGCGCACAAGGACTGGGATACGCTGTACTCGATCCATACGCGCCTGCTCGAAATGGCGGCAGAGCGCACCTCGCTGCTGGTGGCGCTCGGCGGCGGAGTGGTCGGCGATATCGCGGGCTTCGCGGCGGCGACGTACCAGCGCGGCATGCCCGTGCTCCAGATCCCGACCACGCTGCTCGCGCAGGTGGACTCGTCGGTGGGCGGCAAGACGGCGGTCAATCATCCGCTGGGCAAGAACATGATTGGCGCGTTCTACCAGCCTGTCAGCGGTGATCATCGATACCGACACGCTGCGCACGCTTCCCGATCGCGAACTCGTCGTCTGGGCTTGCCGAAGTCATCAAGTATGGCGCAGCCTGCGACTCGACATTCTTTGCATGGATCGAAGCCGGCCTCGATCGGCTGCGAGCGCGTGACAGCGAGGCACTGGCGCAGGCAATTTTCGAAAGCTGCAGGATCAAGGCGGCGATCGTCGCAGCCGATGAACGAGAGAGCCGGTGGAAGCGCGCTTGCTCAACTTCGGCCACACCTTCGGCCACGCGATCGAAGCCGCAAGCGGCTACGATGGTTCGTGGCTGCACGGCGAGGCTGTGGCCGCGGGAATGGTGCTGGCAGCGCAGTTGTCGACGCGCGTGTCTGGGCTCGCACCGGCCGACGGTGCGCGCGTACAGGCTTTGCTCGAGGCGCGCGCGGTTGCCCGTGCATGCGCCGCCACTGGGTGCCCGCCGCTACCTTGAGCTGATGGGACGCGACAAGAAAGTCGAATCCGGCCGACTTCGCTTTGTCGTGTTGCAAGCGCTGGGGCACGCCGCATTGCGTGGCGACATTCCCCGTGAAGATGTCGAGGCGGTGCTCGCTGCGCATGGCGTTTGACGGCACGTGACTTCGTGAAGAAGATTTGCACAGCAAAACGGCGCCGGCGGGCGCCGTTTTCCTTGATGCGGGAACAGCGCTGTCAGTTGCAGGTTATGGTCGCCGTCTTGACCTGTTGCGGGTTTCCGGAATCGCCCACGACGACTGCGTGGGCGCCAGAGCCATCGGCGAAGCCGCCGATGTTGACCGTGCCAGGCGACGCGGTGATCGGTGGCGTCGGCACAATCGTGGCTCCTGGCGAGGTTACGCTATAACCAGGCGTGCCGCCCGAGATCACCAGGCCGAACGTCTTCGTGTTGCAGCTGTTCACTCCGGGGCCGACGGTGATGGTCGCGGGCGTGATGGTCAGCGTCGTCGGTGTCGGCGGTGTCGGCGGTGTCGCGGTGCCGGGCTGGTTGATCAGCGTGGCCGTCGTCTGCCGGCCTACCGAATCGACGATCGTGAACACCAGCGGGTTGACGCAGCTGCCGTTGGTGATCGCGGTGAAGAATCCACCGGAAGCGGGTACCACGGAATTCACAAGCGTAACGCCCGCCGGGAATGTCGAGGCAACCGTATAGGGTGGCGTGCCGCCATAAATGTAGTAGTCGACGCGGAAATTGAAGCTGCACTGGTTGGCGAAGGCGCCGGTAATGGTCGCGGTCGGCGGGAACGACCGAAAGGATCGCGGAGCCGCTGGTCTGTTGCACGATGGTGAATACGCCGTTGACCGAGTTACCGGATGAGACCTCGGTAGCACGCAGGATCGCCGGCTGCGTCGGGGCGTTGACGGCGGCCTGCAGCACCACGGTTGCCACGCCATTGGCGTCGGACACGACGGTCAGCGTCGACACCAGGGGCTGCGCCGGGTTATTGCTGAGGATGAAAAAGGCGCCGGTGACCACGTCGAATTTCACCTGGCGGTTCGGAATGCCGGCGCCGCCGGTGCCGGCGACGGTAACCGTCGCCGTCGCGATATCGCCAGAACACACGGTGTTTGCGCCGCAGGCCGCGCGAGCGGGCGTGATCGTCAGCGTGTTGAAGAGCGGTGCAGGGCTGACGGTGACCGTCGACGTCGCGGTCTGTCCTATCGAGTCCTGCACGGTGATGACCACGGGAGTAGCCGCAGCGACGTCGTTGGGCAGGAGCACGATCGTGTCGCCGTTGACGATCTGGGTGACGGGCAGGAGCGATTGATTGCCAGTAAATGCCTGATACGGCGGCGCGCCTCCGCTGACGGTCAGCGTTGCCGGCGTATGCGAATATGCAGTCAATGTCGGCGGCAGCACGAACAGGGGCCCGATGGGCGCTGGTTGCTGCGCAAACGGGTTGTTCGGCGCGCCGCTGCCGCCTCCGCAGCCGCCGAGGGCCAACAGTCCCGCTAAGGCGAGGAGCGCGAGGATGGGTCGCAGCAAGCCGGCTTTCATACGATTTGGCAGCATGGAGGGGATCCCTGATGATGTTGTCCTAAATATCTTACAAAGGCCTCGCGTTTTGGACGCTGCTACAAGCATATAGGCCAGTTTGTTCAGATTAAAGCGCAAGTTCTCCCGCTGCGCAAGTGCTTTCGATGGGTAGGGCACACTGGGCGCTATCCGGCGGGCGCTTTAGTTGCCGCGATGCAACAATCTCGCTAGTATGAAAATCTTTCGCTGGCGACGGGCCGTTCTTAGGCCTTTTGGGACGGCTTCACGCCGACAGCGAGCTGTCCGCGACGAGGATGACGTGAACACAGCCACAGCGCCCCGAGCACTTACCGCCCGCTGCGCCAGGGAATGTATGACCCCGCCAATGAGCACGACGCATGCGGGCTCGGATTTATCGCGCATATCAAGGGCAAGGCGAGCCACGCCATCATCACGCAGGGCCTGCAGATACTGAAAAACCTGACCCATCGCGGCGCGACCGGTGCCGACCCGCTGCAGGGTGACGGGGCTGGGATTCTGTTGCAAATGCCCGACGCGTTCCTGCGCCGCGCGTGCGGGCGTCAGGGGCTCACATTGCCGGCGATCGGACAGTACGGCGTCGGCATGGTCTTCCTGCCCAAGGAGCCGGCCTCGCGAACCGCCTGCGAGCAGGAAATCGAACGGGCAGTCGCAAGCCAGGGTCAGCAGGTACTGTCGGCTGGCGCGATGTGCCGACCGACAATTCGGGCTTGTCCGAGCGCACCAAAGACGTCGAACCGGTGATCCGACAGGTCTTCATCGGCCGCGGCTCCAACGCCATCGACCCGCACGCGCTGGAACGCAAGCTCTACATCATTCGCAAACAGGCCGGCCACGCCATCCAGGCGCTCAAGTTGCAGCACGGCAAGGAATTCTACGTGCCGTCGATGTCCACGCGTACCGTCGTCTACAAGGGCATGCTGCTTGCGCATCAGGTCGGTGAGTACTATCTCGATCTGCGCGAGCCGAGCATGGTCTCGGCGCTGGCGATGGTGCACCAGCGTTTTTCCACGAACACCTTCCCGACGTGGGACCTGGCGCATCCGTTCCGGCTGGTCTGCCACAACGGCGAAATCAATACAGTCCGCGGCAACGTCAACTGGATCCGAGCGCGACAGCAGGCAATCGCCAGCAGCGTGCTCGGCGACGACCTCGACAAGGTGTGGCCGCTGATCTACGACGGCCAGTCCGACTCCGCGTCTTTCGACAACTGTCTCGAGCTGCTGTTGATGGGTGGGTATTCGCTGGCGCACGCGATGATGCTCATGATTCCGGAAGCGTGGGCCGGCAATCCGCTGATGGACGAGGATCGTCGTGCCTTTTACGAATACCACGCGGCGCTGATGGAACCGTGGGATGGTCCTGCGGCCATGGCGTTCACCGATGGCGTTCAGATCGGAGCCACGCTCGATCGCAACGGCCTTCGCCCCGCACGGTACATCGTTACCGACGACGATTTCGTGATCATGGCCTCCGAGGTCGGTGTGCTCGATGTTCCCGAGCGCAAGATAGTGCGCAAGTGGCGGCTGCAGCCGGGCAAGATGCTGCTCGTCGACACCGAGCAGGGCCGCATCATCGACGACGACGAATTGAAGCGCACGCTTGCAACCGCTAGGCCGTACCGCGAGTGGATCGACCGCTCGCGCATCCCGCTCGGCGCGCTGCCCGACCCCGCTCCGCCGACGCGCTCCGAAGTGCCGCTGCTCGATCGCCAGCAGGCGTTCGGCTACACGCAGGAGGACATGAAGATCATCCTCGCGCCGATGGCTGCAAACGGCGAGGAGGCGATCGGTTCGATGGGCAACGACGCGGCGCTGCCGGTGCTGTCGAACCGGCCGAAGGTCCTGTACAACTACTTCAAGCAGCTGTTCGCCCAAGTGACCAACCCGCCGATCGACCCGATTCGCGAAGAGCTGGTGATGTCGTTGGTCACGTTCATCGGTCCGCGCCCGAACCTGCTCGGCATCGACGAAACCGATCCACCCATGCGCCTCGAGGCAGAGAAGCCGGTTCTCACCGCCGACGAGATGGAAAAGATACGCCACATCGAGCTTTTCACCGGCGCCGCGTTCCGATCATTGGAACTCGACATCTGCTATCCGGCGACATGGGGCGCCACAGGCATGGAAGCGGCGCTGGCGAGCCTTTGCGCGCACGCCGAGGATGCGATCCATCTGGGCTACAACATTCTGATCGTGTCCGATCGCAACATCGCCGCGGACCGCATGGCGATTCCCGCCCTGCTCGCCACCGCCGCCGTTCATCAGCATCTGGTGCGCAAGGGGCTGCGCACCAGCACGGGTTTGGTGGTGGAAACCGGTTCGGCGCGCGAAGTACACCAGTTCGCGCTGCTGGCGGGCTATGGCGCGGAAGCTGTGCACCCGTATCTCGCGCTCGAATCGCTGGCGGAGCTGCACGAATATGTCCGCGAGATTGCGCCGGAGGAATCGGCCAAGCGCTTCGTGAAGGCCATCTGCAAAGGACTGTACAAGGTCATGTCGAAGATGGGCATATCGACCTACCAGTCGTATTGCGGTGCGCAGATCTTCGAGGCGGTCGGGCTCAACACCGCATTCGTCGACAAGTACTTCACAGGCACTGCCAGCAACATCCAGGGCATCGGCCTGGCCGAGGTTGCAGCCGAAGCGTGCCGACTGCATCGAGCTCGCCTTCGGCGACGATCCCGTGCTGCAAGGACGCACTCGACGCCGGTGGCGAGTACCAGTACCGCGCGCGCGGCGAAGAGCACATGTGGACGCCGGACACCGTCGCCAAGCTGCAGCACGCGGCGCGGGCGAAGAGCTACGCGACCTACAAGGACTACGCCAAGCTGGTCAACGATCAGACGCGGCGCATGATGACGCTGCGCGGGCTGTTCGAGTTCCAGTTCGCGGCGGAGCCCGTGCCGCTGGACGAGGTCGAGCCCGCGTCGGAGATCGTCAAGCGCTTCGCCACCGGCGCCATGAGCCTCGGCTCGATCTCGACCGAGGCGCACACGACGCTTGCGGTGGCGATGAACCGCATCGGCGGCAAGTCGAACACCGGCGAAGGCGGCGAGGACGCGCGACGCTACGCACCCATCCGCAAGGGCGAGACGCTGATCTCGCGTATTCCCGGCGTGGTCGTCGACGTGCCGCTGCAGGAAGGCGACTCGCTGCGCTCGCGCATCAAGCAGGTCGCGTCGGCGCGCTTCGGCGTCACCGCCGAGTACCTGGTCAACGCCGATCAGCTGCAGATCAAGATGGCGCAGGGCGCGAAGCCAGGCGAAGGCGGCCAGCTTCCGGGGCACAAAGTTTCGGAGTACATCGCCCAGCTGCGCTACTCGGTGCCGGGCGTCGGGCTGATTTCGCCGCCACCGCATCACGACATCTATTCGATCGAGGACCTGGCGCAGCTGATCCACGATCTGAAGAATGCGAATCCGCAGGCGTCGATCAGCGTCAAGCTCGTCTCCGAAGTCGGTGTCGGTACCGTCGCCGCGGGCGTCGCCAAGGCCAAGGCCGACCACGTCACCATCGCCGGCCACGACGGCGGCACCGGAGCATCGCCGGAGTCGTCGATCAAGCACGCGGGCACGCCGTGGGAGCTGGGGCTTTCCGAAACGCAGCAGACGCTGGTGCTGAACCGCCTGCGCGGACGCATCGCCGTGCAGGTCGACGGCCAGATGAAGACCGGGCGCGACGTGGTCGATCGGCGCGCTGCTAGGCGCCGACGAGTTCGGCTTCGCGACTGCGCCGCTGGTGGCCGAAGGCTGCATCATGATGCGCAAGTGCCATCTCAACACCTGCCCGGTCGGCGTCGCGACGCAGGATCCCGAGCTGCGCAAGAAATTCAACGGCCAGCCCGAGCACGTCGTCAATTACTTCTTCTTTGTCGCCGAGGAAGTGCGCGAGCTGATGGCGAAGCTCGGCATCCGCCGCTTCAACGAGCTGATCGGCCGCTCCGACCTGCTCGACATGCGCCAGGGCATCGACCACTGGAAGGCGCGCGGCCTGGATTTCTCGCGCATCTTCCACCAGCCGACGATGCCGTCTGAGGTCGCGCGCTTCAACTGCGAAGCGCAGGACCACGGGCTCGATCGACGCGCTCGATCACCAGATCATCGCCGGTGCCGCGCAGCCGCGATCGAGCGATACGAAGCCGGTGCGGCTCGAATACCGCATCCGCAACGCGCACCGCTCGGTCGGCGCGATGCTGTCGGGCACGATCGCTCGGCGTTACGGACACGCGGGCCTGCCCGCGGACACGTGCACGTCGCGTTCAATGGCATCGCGGGCCAGAGCTTCGGCGCGTTTCTCGCGCGTGGCGTCAGCTTCGAGCTGCAGGGCGCCACCAACGACTACGTCGGCAAGGGCTTGTCGGGCGGCCGCATCGTCGTCTATCCCGACCCGGCGTCGCCGGCAAAGCCCGATGAGAACATCGTCATCGGCAACACGGTGATGTACGGCGCGATCGACGGGGAAGCGTATTTTCGCGGCGTTGCCGGCGAGCGTTTCTGCGTGCGCAATTCCGGCGCCTCGGCGGTCGTCGAGGGAACGGGCGATCACGGCTGCGAATACATGACCGGCGGCACCGTCGTCGTGCTCGGTCGCACCGGCCGCAATTTCGCGGCCGGCATGAGCGGCGGCATCGCGTACGTCTACGACGAGGACGGAAGTTTCGCGCAGCGTTGCAACACGTCGATGGTGCAGCCTCGAGACGCGTGCTCGGCCAGGCCGAGCAGGAGCGCCTGGAAAAGGAGCTCGCGGCCGCAGGGCAACGGGCGTCTGCGGCATGCGGGACGAGTTCGACGAAGCGCTGCTGCGCGCGATGATCGAGCGGCACTTGCGGTTCACCGGGAGCACGCGCGCGCTCGCGATCCTCGATCGCTGGGACGCGATCGCGCGCGCGCTTCGTCAAGGTGTTCCCGAACGAATACAAGCGCGCGCTCGGCGAACTGCATGCGGCGCAGGCCGCCGCAGCGGGCGCCGCCGCCGGCAAGGCCCGTCAGGTCGCCTGGTGCGGACATGGGCAAGGTGACGGGCTTCATCGAGCTCGCAGCGCATCGCTGAGGTCGCGCTTCCGGTCAGGCGAGCGCGTGCGCAACTACCGCGAGTTCATTCTCACGCTCAAGGACGACGATGCGTCGAGGCAGGGTGCGCGATGCATGGATTGCGGCATTCCGTTCTGCCAGTCGGGCTGTCCGATCAACAACATCATTCCCGACTGGAACGACCTGGTCTACCGGCAGCAGTGGCGCGCAGGCGCTCGACGTTCTGCATTCGACCAACAACTTTCCGGAGTTCACCGGGCGCGTTTGTCCGGCGCCGTGCGAAGCGGCGTGCACGCTCAACATCAACGACGATCCGGTGGGCATCAAGTCGATCGAGCATTTCATCATCGACAAGGGCTGGGAAGAAGGATGGGTCGTGCCGCAGCCGCCGACACGCCGCACGCGGCAGGCGCATCGCTGTCGTCGGCTCCGGCCCCGCCGGAATGGCCTGTGCGCAGCAACTGGCGCGCGCCGGCCACGACGTGGTGCTGTTCGAGAAGAGCGATCGTATCGGCGGGCTGCTGCGTTACGGCATACCCGACTTCAAGATGGAGAAGCATCTACATCGACCGCCGTGTCGAGCAGATGCGACCGAAGGCGTCGAATTCCGCGTCAGCGCAGCACGTCGGCGTCGATACGTTCTGCCGCAGCGCGCTGCTCGACGAGTTCGACGCGGTGGCGCTCACGATCGGCTCGGAGAACCGCGCGATCTCGCTGTTCCGGGCCGCGACCTCGACGGCGTTTACTTCGCGATGGACTTCCTGCCGCTGCAGAACCGCCGCGTCGCCGGCGATGCCGGCGTGCCGCCGCTCACCGCAAAGGGCAAGCACGTCGTCGTCATCGGTGGCGGCGACACGGGGTCGGACTGCGTGGGCACGTCGAATCGCCAGGGCGCGGCTGTCGGTCACCCAGTTCGAACTGCTGCCGCAGCCGCCCGAGCACGAGAACAAGCCTCTGGTATGGCCTTACTGGCCGATGAAGCTGCGTACCTCGTCCTCGCACGAAGAGGGTTGCGCGCGCGACTGGTCGGTACAGACCAAGGCATTCAAGGGTAAGGGCGGCAGGCTCGACGCGCTCGTCGCTCGTCGCGTCGAATGGAGGGACGGCAAGCTCGTCGACATTCCCGGCAGCGAATTCGAGATCAAGGCCGATCTGGTGCTGTTCGCGATGGGCTACCTGCACCCGGTGCACCGCGGGATGCTCGACGAACTCGGCGTCAAATACGACGCACGCGGCAACGTTTCCGCCGACACGGAGCACTATCGCACGTCGATTCCGAAGGTCTTTGCCGCGGGTGATACGCGCCGGGGTCAGTCACTCGTCGTCTGGGCGATTCGCGAAGGCCGCCAGTGCGCACGCGCCGTCGACGAATTTCTGATGGGTGCATCCGAACTGCCGCGTTAGCAGGCGCAGGCGCCATGACGGCGATCGTTTCCCTCGACGTGACGCGAGCTGGAATCCGGCGATCGCGCGCCGAGGCGCAGCAGACCGCGGTGCGGACGCTCGAAGGCGGCGGCGTGCTTGTCCTGCCGCAGCTCGGCTTCGAACTGGGCGACGACGAGCACCGCTTCCTGTCGCCGCGATGGTCCGACGGTCGCGCCAAGAACATCAGCCTCGAAGGTGCGACGCTCAAGGGCGCGCAGCGGCGCACCGCAGGAGCTCGCACGCACTTCGAGCGATGGTCGCGCGCTTCGCGACGTGCGCTTCCGGCCTGGTCGCGGCGCTGTTTCCGCGTTATGCGGCATACGTGCGCCGCGCGCGCATCGAGTTTCCGGCCGCAGCCTGCGGTTGGCCGAAGCGGTGTCCTGGCGCAAGGACGACTCGCGTCTGCACATCGACGCATTTCCGTCACGCCCCAACCACGGCGAGCGCATCCTGCGCGTTTTCTGCAACGTCAACCCGACCGAGGATCGGGTATGGCGGGTCGGCGAGGATTTCGCGGCGATGGCGCGCACGCTGCTGCCGCGGATACGCCGCCGCGCTGCCCGGGTACCGCGGCGCTGTTGTCGATGGTGGGTGTCACCAAGGGCATACGCAGCGACTACGATCACCTGATGCTCGGATTGCACGACCGCGCCAAGGCGGACCTCGCGTACCAGAAAAACTGTGCGCAACAGATCGTGCGATTCGCACCGGGGACGACGTGGCTCTGCTTTTCCGACCAGGTGATGCACGCCGCAATCTCGGGTCAGCACATGCTGGAACAAACCATCCATCTGCCGGTGTCCGCGTTGTATGATCGCGCCAGTTCGCCGCTGGCGATACTCGAAAGGTTGAGCGGCAGGGTGCTGCTCCCCGTCGCATAGGCGCCGGCGCGACCCGTTGGCAGCGCATCACCGCGCGCAGGCGCTCCACTGGATGCCAAGACGCCCATTGATGACCACATTGCAAAACGACACATTGCTGCGCGCGCTGCGCCGTGAGCCGACGGCCTACACGCCGGTGTGGCTGATGCGACAGGCCGGCCGCTATCTTCCCGAATACAACGCGACCCGGCAGCGCGCCGGAAGCTTCATGAAGCTTTGCACCACACCGGAGCTTGCCACCGAAGTGACCCTTCAGCCGCTAGCGCGTTTTCCGCTCGATGCGGCAATCCTGTTCTCGGACATCCTCACGGTGCCCGACGCGATGGGATTGGGATTGCACTTTGCCGATGGCGAGGGGCCACGATTCCGGCAGCCGCTCTCCGACGAGGCGGCGATCCTGCGCCTCGAAGTCCCCGACATGGCACGGCTTGCCTACGTTTTCGACGCGGTGGCTTCGATCAAACGAGCACTCGCGGGGCGCGTCCCCTTGCTGGGCTTTGCCGGCAGTCCGTTCACGCTCGCGTGCTACATGATCGAAGGCGCGGGCAGCAGCGACTTCGTGAGCGTGCGACGCATGCTCTACGCGCGTCCGGACCTGTTGGATCACGTCCTATCGATCAATGCCGACGCGGTCGCCGCCAGCCTCGCGCAGCAGATCGCGCACGGCGCCGACGCGGTGATGATATTCGATACCTGGGGCGGGCTGCTCGCTGCCGATGCCTACGCGCGCTTCTCGCTGGCGTACACGGAGCGCGTGATCAAGAAGCTGCGCGAGGTTGCGCCAACGGCACCCGTGATCGTCTTCACGAAAGGCGGCGGACAATGGATCGGGCGCATCGCGGAATGCGGCTGCGACGCGGTCGGCGTCGACTGGATGACGGACATAGCCTCCGCGCGCCGCCGTGTCGGCACGCGCGTTGCGGTGCAGGGCAACCTCGATCCAGCGACGCTTCTGGCGACGCCGTCGGCGATCGAGAATCAGGCGCGCGCGATCGTCGCTGCGGCGGGAGTGCAGCCAGGGCACGTGTTCAATCTTGGTCATGGCATCCTCCCGGCGACGCCACCGGAGAACGTTGCGGTGCTGGTCGCCTGCGTCCACGCCGAGTCGCGCGCGCGTCGCCGGCAGGCTGCCGCTGCGTGAGGGAAAACAGGCAGAAACCCGCGCCGCCATTGGCTCGTGAGCCTCTTGACATCCGCCTAAAACGTGCTCTCTGGCTCTGTACTTATGCACACGGCCTGTCAATTCGCCTCGCCCCAGTGGCCACTTTGCAACGCCGCCCGAGTGCAGCGTCCAAGCCAATGATTTCGTTGTCGTATTTTGCACACCTTCGGCAGCCGCTACCGGTTCGGCCCAGGGGCACGCGACAGCCGCGCGCCCGGTGTCCGAACTTACGCACAGAATTATCCACATGCTCGTCGTCGCGCATCGGCGACTGCTGAAAAAAGAAGAGCTTGGGATCGAATCTTGCGACCCGCCCTGACGAGTAGGAACACTACAGCTTGTGACAGCCGAGCGTCCGCGCTCGTCTTGCGACTGGATTGAGGCCCGCGCGTGGCCATCGTCCAGGTCGCGCTCCCGGTCGCGGCGAATCAGCACTTCGACTACTGGCTTCCTGCGGGCCTTGCAGTGCAGACCGGCAGCGTTGTCATTACCAGGCTCGGGCGGCGGCGGCTGGTCGGCGTTGTCACCTCTCTGATCAGTTCGAGCGAGGTTGCGCCCGAGCGCCTGCAGCCCATCGAAGAGGTCGTCGCCGGTATCCCGCCGCTGCCTGCGGACGTTTGCGCGATGGCACGCTTTGTAGCCGACTACTACCAGGCACCAATCGGGCAGTGCTACGCACAGGCGCTCCCACCGCTCGTGGCGCGCCGGCGCAGACTGACCGAGGACCAAGCCCCGCCGCGACCACGATCACCAGCGCTGAATGCGGACCAGCGCGACGTGCTCGCCCAGGTGCTTCGCAATCGCGGCGCTTTTACCCCGTCGCTGCTGCAGGGCGTTACCGGCAGCGGCAAGACCGACGTGTACCTCGCCGCCGCGGACGAGGTTATCGCTGCGGGCGGGCAGGCGCTGTTGCTCGTCCCGGAAATCAACCTGACACCGCAGCTCACCGAACGCATTGCTGGGGCGCTGCGGGGCGTGCGCACGGCGTTGCTGCACAGCCGTCTCGCCGCAGGCGAGCGGCACGCACACTGGATGGCCGCGGCCACCGGCGCAGCGCAACTGGTCGTTGGGACGCGACTGGCCGTATTCGCCGCGTTGCCGCGGCTCGGGCTCATCGTCGTCGACGAGGAGCACGACGCATCGTTCAAACAGCAGGAAGGTGTGCGATACCACGCGCGCGACGTCGCGATGTTTCGCGCGCGCCTGCGCGCGGTGCCGATCATCCTCGGAAGCGCGACACCGTCGCTGGAAAGCTACGCGCAGGCGGCGCGTGGCCGTTATCGCCGCGTACTGTTGCCGCGTCGCGCAGGCACGCACGCGGCGTTGCCCCCTGTGCGCCTGGTCGACAATCGCGGGGCGGAAAGCGCCGAGGGCATCGGTCCGGCGTTGCAGCGGGCGATCGCCATTCGCCTCGCGCGCGGCGAGCAGTCGCTGCTGTTCATCAATCGCCGCGGCTTTGCTCCGTCGTTGCTGTGCGCGGCATGTCGCTGGAAGGCGATGTGTCCGCACTGCGATGCGCGGCTGGTGGTACATCGCGACGATCGCCGTCTTTACTGTCATCACTGCAGTCGCGCCGCCGCGATACCCGGCGCGTGTCCGCAGTGCGGCAATCAGGATCTGCTGCCGGTGGGCTACGGCACTCAACGGCTGGAGCGTGCGGCCGCCGAGCTCTACCCGGGTGCGCGCATCGTTCGCGTCGACCGCGACAGCACGCGACGCAAGGGCTCCTTCGACGCCATGCGCGACGCCATCACCGGAGGCAATGCCGATATCCTGATCGGCACGCAGATGCTGGCGAAAGGGCATGACTTCCCGCGCCTGACGCTCGTCGGCGTGCTCGGCGCCGACAATGCACTGTACAGCGCCGAGTTTCGTGCGACCGAGACGCTGTTCGCGCTACTGCAGCAGGTCGCCGGACGCGCAGGTCGGGGCGCGCTCGCGGGCGAAGTCATCGTGCAGACCGACTTTGCGGAGCACCCCGTTTACGCCGCGCTGGTCGCTCACGACTACGACCGGCTCGCGCAAATACTGCTCGCGGAGCGCAAGGCGCTGGGCCTGCCGCCGTACGCGCATCTTGCGCTGCTCGGTGCCGAGTCGAGGCGCGAGCCATCGCTAGCCGCATTTCTGTCGGAGGCGGCACGGCTCGGCCGAGCGTTGGTTGCCGCCGAAGAATCCGATTGCGAGGTCTTCTCTCCGGTCGCCGCCGCGTTGCCGCGACGCGCAGGCCTTTCACGGGCGCAGGTCCTGGTTCAGTCGGGGAACCGCAAATCGCTGCAGGCCTTCCTCGCGCGCTGGCGGCGGGAACTCGAGGGCGTCGACCAGCGCGCGGTCCACTGGACGCTCGACGTCGATCCGCTCGGATTTGCCTGAAGCATCGTGGTGTCCGTGCGCTCGTGCGCACGTTATACTTGCAAGTTTGCTTCATCGATTCGACTCGTGAACGACGTCAAAACGGGCATCGTTGACTGGCTGTCTGCAGGCCTCTCTCGCATCGCGCCGGGGCAGCCACCGACCGCGATCGCGCTCGAACGCTCAAAGCAATCGTCGCATGGCGACTATGCAACGAGCGTCGCGTTGCAGCTCGCAAAGACGCTCAGACAGAATCCGCGCGAACTCGCGGCTGAGCTCGTCGCCGCGCTCGAACCGTCACCATGGGTCGAACGCGCCGAGGTCGCGGGCGCCGGCTTCGTCAATGTGTTCCTGTCCGGAACGGCCCGCAGGGCGGTCGTTCACCGCGTCCTCGCGGAAGGCGCGCGCTATGGACGGGCGCAATCGCCGGCCGCGCAACGCGTCATCGTCGAGTTCGTGTCGGCAAATCCCACCGGACCGTTGCATGTCGGCCACGGCCGCGCCGCCGTGGTGGGCGATGCCGTGGCGACTCTGCTCGAGTGGCAAGGCTTTGCAGTTCACCGCGAGTACTACTACAACGACGCCGGCGCGCAGATCGCCAACCTCGCGCTCTCGGTGCAAGCGCGCCTTCGCGAAGCGCGTGGTATCGCGGTGGAATTTCCCGAGGACGGCTATCAGGGAGACTATATCCGCGAGCTTGCGCGCGATTACGCGCTGGCGCGACCGGGCGATGCGCAGGGTGACGATCTCGATGCCGTGCGAGATTTTGCGGTAGCGGCGCTGCGACAGGAGCAGGACGCCGATCTCGCGGCCTTCGGCGTGCGCTTCGACGGGTTCTACCTCGAGTCGTCGCTATATACCGATGGCCTCGTCGACGCTACCGTCGCGGCGCTGGCCACGCGTGGCAAGACCTACGAGAAGGACGGAGCATTGTGGCTGCGCACGACCGACTACGGCGACGACAAGGACCGCGTGATGCGCAAGTCCGACGGCAGCTACACCTACTTCGTTCCCGACATTGCCTACCATGTCACGAAGTGGCAGCGCGGCTACACGCGCGCGATCACCGAACTCGGTGCCGACCACGCCGGCTCGCTTGCTCGCGTGCGTGCTGGTCTGCAGGCGCTGGAAATGGGCGTGCCGAAGGGCTACCCCGACTACGTCCTGCACCAGATGGTGCTGGTCATGCGCGGTGGCGAGGAAGTGAAGCTGTCCAAGCGCGCTGGCACGTCCGTGACGCTGCGTGAACTCATCGACGAAGCGGGTCGCGACGCCGTGCGCTTCTTTTTCCTATTGCGCAAGTCGGATTCGCAGCTCACCTTCGATCTCGACCTGGCGCGCGCGCAGACCGAGGAAAATCCTGTCTACTACGTGCAATATGCGCATGCGCGCGTGTGCAGCGTGCTGGACAAGGCGGGCATCGCGCCGCACGCAGCCGCCGCGACGCTGCGCGACGCCGACCTGGGGCCGCTGAGCAGTCGCTACGAAGACGCGTTGCTGCGGCGGCTCGCGGATTTTCCCGACGAGATCGCCGTTGCCGCACGCGAACTCGCGCCGCACCGGCTGACATTTTTTCTCAAGGAATTGGCAGCCGAATTTCACAGCTACTATAATGCCGAGCAATTCCTCGTCGACGATCCAGTAGTGCGGCAGGCCCGGCTGGCTCTGGTAGTGGCGACCGGGCAGGTCATACGCAACGGGCTCGCAGTGCTGGGTGTCAGTGCGCCGGAAAAAATGTGAGACCGACAACCCATTCCAGACCGCGGTCGCGGCCGCCGAGCGTGCGCACTCGCCGGGCAGCACGAGGCGGCACGCTGCTTGGCATATTCATCGGGCTCATCGTGGGACTTTCGCTCGCGGCAGTGGTCGCCTTTTACCTTGGCCGCCTGGGCGTCGCTCCCACCCCGCTGACACCAGCTGGCGCTACGAAGGATAGCGGGCGCGCCGGCAAGTCCGACCCCACAGTCGCGTCGACGTCGCCCGAGAAGCCGCGCTTCGATTTCTACAAGATCCTGCCGGGCGGCGAAGAGCCAAAAGCACCTTCCGCATCTTCCGAACGCCGCGCGGTCGAGAGGCTCGACCGTCCCGTCGACAAGGCGCCGGCGACGCCGATCGCGAAGGCGCCGGACAAGGAACTTGCGAAGGAGCCAGCCAAGCCAGCCGACCGATTCTGGCTGCAGGCAGGCGCGTTCACCGGCGAAGCGGATGCGGAAGATCTCAAGGCAAGGCTGGCACTGGCGGGGTGGGAGGCTGTCGTCCAGACCACACCCCTGCCCGACAAGGGCGTGCGCTACCGCGTACGCCTCGGGCCCTATGACAACACCGACGAGCTCAATCGCATCAAGGGCGAGCTAGGCCGAGGCGGTTTTGACGTCGCGGTGATCAGGAATCCCTGACCTTCCCGGCGCGATTGAACTTCGGCCGGGGGAACGGTACGAAGCAGATCGCGCATTCATTTTTCGCAGGAGCTGCAATGAAGCAGGTAACACGGCGTTTTGCGTTGCAACTGATGGCCCTGTTCGCTGGACTCGCCTTCGCGGCGACGGCATCGGCCGATCTCGCGGAAGGCAAGGACTATTCGCGCCTCAAGGTGCCGCATGCGGTCGACAGCGGCAAGAAGATCGAGGTCATTGAGTTCTTTTCCTACGGCTGCCCGCACTGCAGTGACCTGGAGCCCTATCTTCAGACTTGGCTAAAGACGCTGCCTCCGGATGTGCAGTTCCGGCGCGTCCCGGTGACCTTTCAGGATCGGTGGAAGCCGCTGGCGAGGATCTACTTCACGCTCGAGGCCATGGGCGAGGACGGCCGCCTCTCGCCGGAGGTTTTCAAGGCCATTCATGGAGCCGGCGTGCCTCTTTATTCGGACAAGGCCTTCTTCGACTGGGCGGCGAGCAAGGGCCTGGACCGCGCCAAGGTCGTCGATACCTACAATTCTTTCGGCGTCGACAGCAAGCTCAAGCGCGCGCTGGTTCTCGCGCAGGAATACAACATCCAGGCGGTACCCACGCTCGTGGTCGATGGTAAGTTCGTAACTTCGTCCGACCGCGTTGGCGGCCACGCCGGCGCACCGGCGGCACTCGATGCGCTGATCGCGAAGGCGCGCGCAGAGCGTCCCAAGACCTGACCGATCAAGCGTGCGTGCCGTGAAGGTCTTCATCACGGGCGCAAGCAGCGGGATCGGCGCGGCGCTGGCGCGACACTATGCGGCGCAGGGTTGCACGCTCGGCCTGCTAGCACGACGCGCGGACGCGCTGGCGGCGCTTGCCGCGTCGCTGGCGCCCGCAACGTGCGCCACGTACCCAGGCGATGTTTGCGACGCGGGCGCGTTGCTCGCGGCGGGCACCGACTTCGTGCGCCGCTTCGGTGCCCCGGACCTGGTTATCGCCAACGCCGGAATTTCCGTCGGAACGCTTACCGAGCATGCCGAGGATGCGGTCGTATTCCGCGCAGTGGTCGGCACCAACCTGTTGGGCATGGTGCACACGTTCCAGCCGTTCCTCTCCCCGATGCTCTCCGCGCGGCGTGGCAAGCTGGTCGGGATCGCGAGCGTTGCCGGATTTCGCGGCTTGCCCGGAGCCGGCGCGTATTGCGCATCGAAGGCGGGCGCGATCGCGTACCTCGAGAGTCTTCGCGTCGAACTCGCCGGCACGGGCGTTGCCGTGGTCACGCTGTGTCCCGGATATATCGAGACGGCAATGACCGCGAAGAATCCCTACTTCATGCCGTTCATGCTGCCTGTCGACGACGCGGCACGCCGCATTGCCCGCGCGATCGCGCGCGGCGGGCGCCTCCACGTGATCCCGTGGCAGATGGCGCTGCTCGGTCGCGTGTTTCGCATGCTGCCGGGCCCTCTGTACGACGCCGTGTTCGCGCGCGCCAAACGCAAGCCGCGGGCCGGCGCCTGAAAGAAGGGCCGCTCGTCGACGAAACGAGGCCGCGTACGGAACCCTTGGCCAACGTGCGCTGCTACAGCGGCGCGCGAATACCGACGGTCACCGCCTGATAGTTGCCGCCGTCATTGCCCGCGCTCGCGCTCACGCTCAGAAAGCCGACGATGTCCTTGCCGAGCGGCATGCTGGCCCCGGCCAGGAACAGCGCGTAGTTCCCGTTCGGCTTGAATGCCGGCAGCGTGAAGGTTCCGGGAAACGACACCAGTCCGGCACTGATATCGCGATTCTTGTAGTCGACGTATTCCCAGCTCACTCGGCCGAATGGGCGGATCGAGCCGATGATCCCCGACGCCTGCCAACCCAGGCTCGACGAAAACACATTGTTTGTCTGGTCCCCGAAACTCATCGCGGTGCTCGACGTGCCGCTTTCGGCATAGCCGTCGACCTTGATGTTCTGCCAGGTCAGCCGCGCATAGGGGCCATGAATGAAATCCCGCGACGTGTTGAACCAGTAGCCACCGAGCAGGCGCCCGACAACCTGCGTGCCGTTGGTGCTACCGCTTTCGCTGCGGCTGCCGGCGCCGAGCGGGATGCTGCGGTGCACGTTGCGGTAGTCGAGACTGCCGCCGCCGAACGTCGCGCCGACATACCACGGGCCCGAGCCGTAACCGAGATACGCCGTGAGCATCGCGTCGTCCAGGGTGAAGCCGCCGCCGCTGCCGCCGAGCGAGGATTTGTCCTGCGAGAAGCCGAACGACAGGCCGGCGAGCATCTGTTCGCTGATCTTCATGTCACCGCCGACGACGACCGTGTTGTTGTTGCTGTCGCCGCCCCCGAAATCTCCGCTTCGATCGTAGTGGCCGTAGTCGTACACCGCGTAGGCATCGAACTTGTTCTGCGGCCGAGGCATGCTCAGCGCCGACCACATACGGTCGTCGAGGGCGCGGTAATTCGACTGCTCGGCTTGCATCGGCGCATCGGCGAGCAGGCCGATCTGCTGCGGCGCGGTTATGACCGACGCGGCGTAGTCGGAGATGATCTGATGTCCGGCAGTCGTCGGGTGCACCGGGTCAGCGAACAGATAAGTCTGCGCTGCGCCTGGTGACACCAGCGTTGACGGAGTGCATTGTAGCGAGCTCGCAGTTGTGCACGCGGGCGAGGTGACGTTCGCGATACCAAACGATGCCGGGTTGGCGATCACCTCGTTGAACAATTCGAAGATGTTGAGCCGGATCAGATTGACGTGCAGCGCGTCGAGGCCGGCGCTCATGGTGCTGTTGTAGAAGCTCGTCAACGCCGACACCGATGCAGATTGCGGGGTTGATGCGAACGCCGGAGTCCGGCCGATGTCGGGCAGGTTGAGCACCAGGATGTAGCGCGCCCCCGCCGCACTTAGAACGCCTACCTGTTGTGCAAGCTGCGTCGCGGCCAACCCGACATTCGCTTGCAGCTGCGAGTCGTTGATGATGCCGGCCTGTCGCGCTGCCAGTTGCGTGAATACGTCGTTCCCGCCGCCCCAGACGGAGTACAGCGCCTTGGAATTGATCGGTCCGGAAGCGAGATAGGTTTGAATCTGCGTTGAGATCGGAACTGCGGACGCGATGGGTGGTATAGGGGGATAGCCGGGCAGCTGCGTCACGCGCGCCCCGCCCTGAGCGTAGTCGTTGCCACCCTGGGTCGCGGGCGTTGCCGTCGAGCCATTGCGCTGTGCCAGCACCTGTGCCCACACGGGCCCCGGGTTCGTCGTGAATCGGGCACCGAAGGTGCCGGCGTCGGTGAGGCTATCGCCGAAGAAATAGAACTGGTTGAACTGCCCAACGGCTTCGCCGTGGGCGAGCAGAGTTGCCGTCGCCAATACGAGGGCGCGCAGCGTGCTTTTCATTGTTGCCATCGCGAATTCCCTCCTTGATTTATTGTCCTAAGGCAATCGCCGCGATTGTAACGCTGGCAACATGTCGACTGCCAGCGGCCCAACGCGATGCATCGTCAACGCGCGTGCATGCGGCGCGTTAGCGGAACACCCTGGTTCATGCAACGAAGTTGAGACGATGAGGCAGCGCGGGAAAATCTGGAGGTGGGCCGCCGCGGCGATGCTCGCGGCCGTGGCGTCGTGGACGATGCCCTCGCGTGCCCAGGACGATGTGGCCGACTTTCCTTCGCGGGTGGCGCGCGTCAGCGACGTCGCCGGCGAGCTATTCCTGGCAACGCAAGACCGGGCCAACGAGTGGGCGCCGATCGGACTCAACTATCCGATCAGCACGGGCGACAATTTGTGGGTTTCCTCGAACGGCCGTGCCGAGGTTGATTTCGGCAGCGGGGTGCTGCGCCTGTCAGGCGACACTAACCTGCAGGTCGTTACGCTCGACGATGCGGCGTTGGTCCTTTTCATCGCGTCCGGCAAGGCCGTCGTGCGCATTCGCGCGCTGGCGTCGGGCGAGCTCGCGCACGTCGACACGCCGCACACGCAGATCGACATCGCCCGGCCCGGCCAGTATCGGGTCGACGTCGATGCTGCCGATGAGCGAACGACGCTGACCGTGCGCGAGGGCGAGGCGGGCATTCGCTTCGCCGGCGGCGTCCAGCAGGTGCTTTCCGGCCAGGCGGCTACCGTCATGGGCCTCGACGGCGCCGGGCTCGCCATTCAGAACGGCTTCGGCAGCGACGCCCTCGACGCCTGGAGCGCTGCGCGCGATCAGCGCTATGACGCGTCGCGTTCCACCGTCTATGTTCCGGCGGACATGGTCGGTGCGCGGGACCTCGACGACTACGGCACGTGGGAAAGCATGCCGGCCTACGGCGCGGTCTGGTACCCGTCGACGGTACCCGTCGGCTGGGCACCGTATCGCTATGGAAACTGGACGTGGGTGGCGCCCTTCGGCTGGACCTGGGTCGATGCCGCGCCGTGGGGCTATGCTCCGTTTCATTTTGGGCGCTGGATATGGACGTCGGGCCGTTGGGGATGGTGTCCCGGCGAGCGCGGCGGCCGGCCGCGGTGGGCGCCGGCGCTCGTGGCATGGTACGGGGGCCCAGCCGGGGACGGCGCCGGAACCGTCTATGGCTGGGTCCCCCTCGGCTGGGGCGAACCCTACATTCCCACGTGGCGGCGTTGCTCGGGCAACTGCTGGCAACAGTACAACCAGCCCTATGCTGTGGCGCAGGCCGATCGCCGGCCCGCAAACCTGGTGCGCTTCGCCAACGCTGGCGTTCCCGGTGCAATGACCGCGGTCAACGCCGCAATTTTGAGCGGGTCGCGGCCGGTTGCACCCAACCAGGTGAGTACTGACTGGTGGGTGGCACGGCCTCCGGTTCTCGCGGGTGCACCGGAGCGCGGCCCACTGGTGCGAAATGCCGCGCCTTTGACCGCGGCAGCGCCGATTCCCGCTGGCGCGCAGTATCAGCAACTGTCTCGTTCCGCCCGTCCAGCGGCCATCCCGATCGCCCAGCCTGGAGTCGGGTCCGCCGTCGCGCCACCGGCCGTCACCGCGGGCGCGACGGCCAACGCTGCCGTTCGGCGGCGTACGACAGTGCCCGCGGCTCCGACGCCGGGCGCCGCGCTCGCAACGCCGGTGTGGGCGCCGCAGGAGGCCTCGGACGGGGCATCATCCTCGACGGCGGTTTATAGGAGCGTGCACGGTGCACGGGGCGCCTACACCGGCGCGCCGCCGACGCCGGGCCCGAAGGCGCCGGTCGTGGTCGATCGCGGCATCGCGGTGCCTCCGAATGTGCCCATGGGGCTTGCACGCCCGGCACCGGAGGCTGTCGTGCCGCAGGCGGGGTTTGCACCGCAAGCCGGCTTTCACGGCGCTCCGCGGGAGGCGCCGGCATCACCGCCTGCCGGGCTGGTTCGGTCGGCTCCGGCGGCAGCGACTGCCGCCGGCAGTCCGGCGCTCGCGCCTGCGTCGATCGGCGGCGCGTCCCCGAAATAGCAGGGGCTGGCGGCGCTCCTCAGCGGGTCTCAGCCCAGGTCTCGAAAGCGAAGGTTCAGTTCGTGATCGGGCAACCCGGTTAGCGTCGACGAGGATCTTGGCGCGGTCGCCGGTCGTCCTGTCGCCTTAACGCGGCGCTAGCTGGCGCTGCGCTACCATCGCGTGCCGCCTTTGTCAGCCGCACCATGATCTCACGTGGTACGTCTTTTCCTCACGTTCCGCGACTCCCGCAGGGGTGCTAGCGGCCGTCAGCTCGCAGGCGGGCATAGCTTCCCGGTGCCGGCTCGATTGCACGCAGGCCCTTCTTGCCATTCTGCTTGCCGACCACGCGCGGCGCGACGCGCGCGCCTAGATGCGGCTTGAGCCACTCGAACCAGTCCGTCCACCACGACCCTTCGTGCTGCCTTGCGCCCTCGAGCCACGCGTCGGGCGTGTCCGCCAGCTTGTCGTTGGTCCAGTAGCCGTACTTTTTCGCAGCCGGGGGATTGATCATGCCGGCGATGTGCCCCGAGCCCGACAGCACGAAGCGCGACTTGCCTCCGAGAAGCAGCGGTCCCGTGTAGGTCGCCTTCCACGGCGCGATGTGGTCCTCGATCGCCGATACGAAGTACGTCGGCAGTGTGACCTTGGACAGGTCGATCGGCGACACCGTCGAGCGTAACGCCGCCCGGCTCCTTCAGCGCGTTCTTCAGGTACATGTTGCGCAGATAGAAGCTGTGCATCTTGGCGGGCATGCGCGTCGAATCGCAGTTCCAGTGCAGCAGGTCGAAGGGAAACGGATCGCGGCCCATGCAGGTAATTGTTGATGACGAACGACCAGATCAGATCGTTGCTGCGCAGCATGTTGAACGTGTTCGCCATCTCCGAACCCTCGAGATAGCCGCGCTCGTTCATCTTGCGCTCGAGCGACGCTACCTGCTCCTCGTCGATGAACACCTCCAGCTCGCCACTGGCGGCGAAATCGACGAGCGACGTCATGAAGCTGGCGCTGACGATGCGCTTGTCCTTTTTCACTGTCATGTAGCCAAGCGTCGCGGCCAGCAACGTGCCGCCCAGGCAATAGCCGAGTGCGTTGATCTCGCGCTCGCCGGTCGCCTTCTCGATCGCGTCGAGGGCGGCGAGCGGGCCCTCCTGCATGTAGTCGACGAAGTCCTTGCCGGCGAGCTTGGCGTCCGGGTTCACCCACGAGATCGACGAATACGGTCAGCCCCTGCTCGACGCCCAGCGCACCAGCGAGTTCTTCTCGCGCAGGTCGAGGATGTAGTACTTGTTGATCCACGGCGGCATGATCAGCAGCGGCCGCTGATAGACCTTGGCCGTCGTCGGCTCGTACTGGATGAGCTGCATCAAGGTCGTTCTGAAAAACGACCTTGCCCGGCGTCGTCGCGATGTTGACGCCGAGCTCGAAGGCCTTGGTGTCGGTCATCGAGATCTTGAGCTTGCCGTTGCCGCGCTCGATGTCGTCGAGCAGGTTGTTGAGCCCCTTGACCAGGTTCTGCCCGCCGGTCGCGACAGTCTCGCGAAACACTTCGGGATTGGTCAGCGCGAAGTTCGATGGCGCCAGCGCATCGATGTACTGCCGCGTGAAGAAATCGATCTTTTTCTGCGTGTGCTCGTCGAGACCTTCGACGCTGGCGACCGACTTGTGCAGCCAGCGCGCGGCGATCAGGTACGACTGCTTCACGTAGTCGAACAGGAAGTGCTCCTGCCAGTCTTCGTGGCGGAATCGCTTGTCGCCCTTGGCGGGCTCGACGACTGGCGCCGGCGACTGCCCGAGAAGGCGCAGCATCGACGATTGCCACAGAGCGGAGTAGTCCCACATCAGGTTCATCTGCGTCTCGGCGAGCCGGTACGGATTCGACAGCATCTTCGCGGCGAGCTCGAAGAACGCCTTGGACAGGCCGAGCTCATCGCTCGCGAGCGATGCGCCGCAAGGCCCGGCTGGCGCGAAACGAATTCGCCGAGCAGCTTTGCGCTCTTGTCGGCGGCGCTCGCGTAGGACGCGGCAAGCGCGACGGGATCGCACGCTGCTTGCGGTCGGGACGTTGGTGTCGGTCGTGCTCATCGGTTGCTTCCCCCAGCGAATGTCGTATTCTAGGCCCTAGCCCGCGCGGCGGAAGCGAATCGTCCCGTCGGTGTCGATGCTTCGAGCGAGCCGACCTTGCATGCCACAGGTGGTTCAGGTGCGCGATGGCCTCACCCATCGCGAAAAAGCGCTGCTGAAGGTCGAGCTCGCGACGGAACAACACCGGAACCAGCTCGGCGGCGGTGCGCGGCGCGCTTGCGGCAGCCTCGAGTTCGGCCAGCCGCGCCGCGTGGTGCGCGTGCAGTTGTGCGACGCGCAACGCCGCGCCGACGAAGGGCAGCCCGTGCGATGGCAGCACCAGCGTATCCGCCGGGGAGCGCGGCGAAAACGGCCAGCGAATCCAGAAAGCGTCCGAGCGGGTCGCCTTCGGGCTCGGCGGGCCACACGCTGACGTTGGTGCTGATTTTCGGCAGCAGCATGTCGCCGGAAATGCAAACGCCCAGCTTCTCGCAATACAGCGCGATGTGCTCCGGCGAATGCCCGTAGCCGCCCAGGCAGCGCCAGCGGTGCGCTCCGATCGCGACTTCGTCACCTGCAAGCAGACGCCGGAACGTCGCCGGCAGCTCCGGCACGCCGCGCCGGTAGTGGTTGCCGCGCTGGCGCATCGGCATCAGATGCTCTTCGGTCATGCCATGCACGCGAAACAGCTCGCAGATCGATTCGGTGCCATAGGCCGGTGTGACCGTTGCCGACCATGTGCGCAGTCAGGAATTCCGCCTGCGGCATGAACAACGGGCAGCCGAAGCGCGTTGGTGAGCCACGCCGCGTTGCCCAGATGGTCGGGGTGGTAGTGCGTAGCGACGACGCGTGTCAATGCGCCGCCGTGCGAGCGAGCGCGCGAAGTGCGCCTCCCAGAGCACACGCGTCGCCTGCGTCGCCGTACCCGCAATCGACCTGCGTCCAGCCTTCGCCGTCGGCGAGCAGCCAGAGGTTGATGTGGTCGAGCGCAAAGGGCAGCGGCATGCGCAGCCACCCGACGCCGGCTGCGACCGTGATGAGGGCGGCGGGTCCGGGCGGCGCGGCAAAGGGGAAGCCGAGGACGGCGGGTAACGATGCGTTCATGAGTGCCGCACGCGCCATCGCGGCGCGCAGGCGCACCAGCGTTGTGCGACGCAGCATCGTCGTGGAATCGGGATGTCGTGTCAAGTCGCGGCGAGGCGCGTTTATGGTATGTTGGACCGCGCCGCAGCCTGCGGTTTTCAATCCGCCTCGATGTCGTCCCGGCCGCAGCCCGCCACGTACAGCATTTCCGACCTCGCCAAGGAATTCGCGCTGACTACGCGCGCGATCCGCTTCTACGAGGACGAGGGGTTGCTCGCGCCGCGCCGCAGCGGCCGCAACCGCATCTACGGCGAGCGCGAGCGTGTGCGCATCAAGCTGGTCCTGCGCGGCAAGCGCCTGGGGCTGTCGCTATCCGAGATCCGCGAGCTGCTCGACCTCTACGATACGACCCGGAGCGAGCGCCCGCAGCTCACCAAGTTCCTGGAAGTCCTCGCCGCGCGCCGCGCCATGCTCGAGCAGCAGCGGGAGGACATCAGCTTCGTGCTGGCGGAAATCGACGCACTCGAGCGGCAATGCCGCAGGCGCCTCCGCCAAACCGCGGCGACGCACGCGGGGAAGCACGACGCAGCAGGGCCCCACAGCTAGAGCGCTCATCCGGTTGAGGCTTGAGTTGACGTTTACGTAAACGGAAGATAAGCTTCGCCTTTTCGGAATTCCTACCGCCATGGCGACGTCGCAACCTGCAGCCGGCGCCCCGCCCGCCTGGGTGGCCGTCCGACCCTGGCTACGTGGCGCGCGTGCGGCAGAGCTTCGATCGGCAAAGCGCGATGCGTCTGATCGGCGCGCGGCTGACCGAAGTGCGCGCTGGATATTGCACGATCGAGCTTGCCTACCGCGAGGAGCTGACGCAGCAGCACGGTTATATTCACGCCGGCATCGTCGGCACCATTGCCGACACGGCGGGCGGCTATGCCGGCTTCACGCTGTTCCCGGCGGATTCGGAAGTGTTGACCGTTGAATTCAAGCTCAATCTTGTCAATCCGGCCGCGGGCGATCGCCTGATCGCCGTCGGCGAGGTCGTCAAGCCGGGGCGCACGCTGGTGATCACGCGCGGCGAAGTGCACGCGGAACGGGCGGGCGTGCGTACACTGTGCTCGATCATGCAGCAGACGCTCATGGTGATGCGCGCCCAGCCCTAGCGTGGAATAGTCGCCCATCCGCGCTTGCCGCCCGCGGACCGCCGCGACTGAGTGCCCAACGAGGACGCAATGCTTGAATTTCCCGCATTCAATTTCCATCACGGCGAGACCATCGACATGCTGCGCGCGACGGTGCAGCAATTCGCCGCCGCCGAGATCGCGCCGCGTGCTGCCGAGATCGACCGCGACAACCAGTTCCCGCCGGACCTGTGGCGCAAGATGGGCGATCTCGGCCTGCTCGGCATCACCGTCGAGGAGGAGTATCGGCGGCACGGCGATGGGCTATCTCGCGCACGTCGTCGCCATGGAGGAGATCAGCCGCGCCTCGGCGTCGGTCGGCCTGTCCTACGGCGCGCATTCGAACCTGTGCGTGAACCAGATCCGGCGCAACGGCAACGCAGCGCAAAAGACGCAAGTACCTGCCGAAGCTCGTTTCGGGCGAGCATGTCGGCGCGCTGGCGATGAGCGAGCCGGGCGCGGGTTCGGACGTCGTGTCGATGCGCCTGCGCGCCGATCGCAGCGGCGAGCGCTACGTGCTCAACGGCAGCAAAATGTGGATCACCAACGGCCCCGACGCCGACACGCTCGTGGTCTACGCCAAGACCGATGTCAGCGCCGGCCCGCGCGGGCATCACGGCGTTCCTGATCGAAAAGGGCATGCAAGGATTCACCACCGCGCAAAAGCTCGACAAGCTCGGCATGCGCGGCTCCAACACCTGCGAACTGGTGTTCGAGGACTGCGAAGTCCCCGAGGAAAACGTGCTGGCCGAGGAAGGCCGCGGCGTCAACGTGCTGATGAGCGGCCTCGACTACGAGCGCGCCGTGCTCGCCGGCGGCCCGCTGGGGATCATGGATGCGTGCATGGATGTCGGTGCTGCCGTACGTTCACGAACGGCAGCAATTCGGCCAGCCGATCGGCGAATTCCAGCTCATGCAGGGCAAGCTCGCCGACATGTACACGACGATGAACGCGTGCAAGGCCTACGTCTACGCCGTGGCGCAGGCCTGCGACCGCGGCGAAACGACGCGCAAAGACGCGGCCGGTGCGATACTCTATGCTGCGGAAAAGGCGACATGGATGGCGGGCGAGGCGATCCAGGCGCTGGGTGGCAACGGCTACATCAACGAGTTCGCGACTGGCCGCTTGTGGCGCGACGCCAAGCTCTATGAGATCGGCGCCGGAACTTCGGAGATTCGCAGGATGCTGATCGGCCGGGAATTGTTCAACGAGACCAAGTGACGAGGCGACATGGCACTCGAGATGCGCGAACGCTGTCAGCGATGCGCTTGGCCGCTTGCGCCCGACGACGATGCCGCGTACATCTGCAGCTATGAGTCCACGTTCTGCGCGACGTGCGCCAACGCTCTCAACGGCGTCTGCCCCGATTGCGCCGGTGAGCTCGTGCGGCGCCCGCGACGCGCGCGCAAGGCCGACGCGGCCGGCAAGGCCCCGCCGGCGTAGTCGCAATTCCTCGCCGCGCCTGGCGCGCGGCGGCCCTTCGGGAAACGCTCATGCATAACGACCCAATCGTCATCGTCGGCGCCGCGAGAACGCCGATCGGCGGGCTCCTGGGCGATTTCGCCTCGCTCGCGGCGGCCGACCTGGGCGCGGTGGCGATCAAGGCCGCGGTCGAACGCGCGGGCGTCGCAGGCGGCCGACGTCGACGAGGTGCTGTTCGGCAACTGCCTGATGGCGGGACAGGGCCAGGCGCCGGCACGTCAGGCCGCGCTGAAGGCCGGCCTGCCGTCTGGCGACTCCCTGCACGACGCTGTCCAAGATGTGCGGCTCCGCGATGAAGGCGACGATGCTCGCGCACGACGCCATCGTCGCCGGCAGCGTCCGAGATCGTCGTAGCCGGCGGCATGGAGAGCATGAGCAACGCGCCGTATCTGCTGCCGAAGGCACGCGCCGGCATGCGCATGGGCCATGGAACAGTCCTCGACCACATGTTCCTCGACGGGCTCGAGGACGCCTACGACAGGGGCAGGCTGATGGGCGTGTTCGCCGAGCAGTGCGCCGACGCATTCGCCTTCACGCGCGAGGCGCAGGACGAGTTCGCGTTGCGCTCGCTGTCGCGCGCGCTCGCGGCGAACAGGACGGTTCGTTCAAGTGGGAGATCGCGCCGGTCACGGTGTCCGGTCGCAAGGGCGACGTGCGTAATCGATCGCGACGAGCAGCCGGCGCAAGGCCGATCGCCGAGCAAGATTCCCGGCCTGAAGCCGGCGTTTCGCAAGGACGGCACGGTGACTGCCGCGAACTCGAGCTCGATTTCCGACGGCGCCGCGGCGCTGGTGCTGATGCGCCGCTCGCTCGCCGAGCGAAAACGACTCACGCCGCTGGCGGTGATCGTGGGCCATGCCACGCACGCGCAGGAGCCGGGACTGTTCACGACCGCGCCCGGTCGGCGCGATGCGCAAGCTTTACGCCAAGCTCGGCTGGGCGCCGCAGGACGTCGACCTGTACGAGATCAACGAGGCATTCGCGGTCGTGACCATGGCCGCGATGCGTGAGCACGGGTTGCCGCCGGAGAAGGTCAATGTCCACGGCGGCGCGACGCGCGCTCGGACACCCGATCGGCGCATCCGGTGCGCGCATCATCGTCACGCTGCTCGGCGCGCTGCGCAAATACGGCGGACGGCGCGGCATGGCGAGCCTGTGCATCGGCGGCGGCGAAGCGACGGCACTCGCCATCGAACGCGTCTAGACCTTCGGCGACTCGATGATTCCGCTCGATAGCCTCGCGCTTTTCGCCGTCGCCTGCGTTCTGCTCGCGCTCACGCCGGGGCCCAACCTCATGTACCTCATTTCGCGCACGCTCTGCCAGGGACGCGCAGCGGGCCTGATATCGCTGGCCGGGACGACGACCGGGTTTCTGTTCTACGCGATCGCCGCTGCGGTGGGCCTCACGGCGGTGTTCGTCGCGGTCCCGGTGCTCTACGAGGTCGTGCGCTGGGCGGGGGCTGCGTACCTGCTCTGGCTCGCGTGGGACGCGATCCGCCCGCAGGGCATCGGGCGGCCTGTTCGCGCGACGCGACCTGCCGCCGGTGCGCGCTCGCGTGCTCTATCGCACCGGCATGCTCACCAGCATCCTCAATCCCAAGGTGGCGCTGTTCTACCTCGCGCTATTTCCTCAATTCGTCGATCCGGCGCGTGGCAGCGTCCTCGCGCAGTCGCTGATACTCGCCGCGGTGCAGATCGTGATCGATGGTTTCTGCGACATGCTCTTCGTGCTGGCTGCGTCGCGCGCCGCGGGCTGGCTGGCGCAGCGACCATCCTGGATGGCGGTACAGCGATGGGTTCTGGGGGGCGTCTTTGCCGGGATCGCACTCAAGCTTGCGCTCGATACACGAAAATGAGGGTGGTCGAGGGCAACGCCCGCATCCACGCCAAGCCTTCGCTGGCCGCGGTCGTCTGCTGTGGGGCTTTCATCGCAGACGCAGCACGTCCCGGCACCCATCGGATGATGCAATGCTTCTGACTCAGGAGCAGCTGCTCATTCGCGACACGCTGCGTGCATTCGCGCGCGAACGAGCTTGCGCCCCATGCCGCCCTCTGGGATCGTGAGTCGCTTCTTCCCGCGGGAGCAACTGCGGGCGCTGGGTGAGCTCGGCGCGCTTGGCATGGTCGTTCCCGAACGGTGGGGCGGCGCCGGCGATGGATTACGTGTCGCTGGCCGTGGCGCTGGAGGAGATCGCCGCCGGCGACGGCGCGACGTCGACCATCGTCAGCGTGCAGAACTCGGTGGTCTGCGGGCCGATCGAGGCCTTCGGCAGCGATGCGCAGAAGGAGCGCTATCTGAAGCCGCTGGCGCAGCGGCGACATGCTCGGCTGCTTCTGCCTGACCGAGCCGCACGTCGGATCCGACGCCGGCGCGATCACGACGCGCGCCGAGCGCGCGCGGCGACGCCTACGTGCTCAACGGCGTCAAGCAGTTCATCACCTCGGGCAAGCACGCCGACATCGCGATCGTGTTCGCGGTCACCGACAAGGCGGCCGGCAAGAAGGGCATCTCCGCCTTCATCGTCGACGACCGACACGCCCGGCTACGTCGTCGCGCGCGTCGAGGACAAGCTCGGCCAGCACGCCTCCGACACCGCGCAGATCGTCTTCGAGAACTGCGGCGTGCCCGCGCCGAACCTGCTCGGCGCGCGAGGGCGAGGGCTATCGCATCGCGCTGGCCAATCTCGAGGGCGGACGCATCGGCATCGCGGCGCAGGCGGTCGGCATGGCGCGCGCGGCGTTCGAGGCGGCGCTCGCGTATGCGCGCGAGCGCGTCGAGCTTCGGCAAGCCGATCATCGAGCACCAGGCGGTCAACTTCCGGCTCGCCGACATGGCGACCGCAGATCGAAGTCGGCGCGGCAGATGGTGCTGGCATGCCGCCGCGCTGCGCGATGCCGGGCGGCCGTGCCTCACGGAGGCGTCGATGGCCAAGCTGTTCGCCTCCGAGATGGCCGAGCGCGTGTGCTCGGACGCGATCCAGATCCACGGCGGCTACGGCTACGTCGCCGATTTTCCGGTCGAGCGCATCTACCGCGACGTGCGCGTCTGCCAGATCTACGAGGGCACCAGCGACATCCAGCGGCTGGTGATCGGACGCTCGCTTGCGGGCTGACGGACAGGGGGAGACATGGCAGCGCCCATCGATTTCTATTTCGACTTTTCGTCACCCTACGGCTATCTCGCGTCGGAGAAGATCGAGGCGCTGGCCGCGAGGCATGGCCGCGCGGTCAACTGGCGGCCGATGATGCTCGGCGTCGTTTTCAAGCAGACGGGAGCGGTGCCGCTGCTGCAAATTCCACTCAAGGGCGAGTATTCTCGGCGCGACATGGAGCGAAGCGCCGTTTTCACGGCGTCCACGACTTTCGCGTGCCTTCGAAGTTTCCCGTACCGTCGCAGGCTCCCGCGCGCATCGTGCTCTGGGCCGCGCGGCGCGACAGCGCGCTCGAAGCGCCCGTGGTGCACGCGCTGTATCGCGCGTATTTCGTCGACGACAAGGACATTTCCGCGCCCGATGTCGCGGTCGCGGTTGCGGCGACCTGCGGCGTAGCCGCGGCCGAAGCGCGCGCCGCGATCGACGATCCCGCGAACAAGCAAGCGCTCAAGGACGCAAACGACGAGGCGATCGCCCGGGGTGTCTTCGGGTCGCCGTACATCATCGTCGATGGCGAGCCATTCTGGGGACTCGATCGGCTCGACCAGGTCGAGCGCTGGCTTGCAAGGGGAGGCTGGTGACATGGCGGCGGAGTACACGCTGTACTGTTTCGCGCAGTCAGGCAATTGTTACAAGGTGGCGCTTACGCTGCAGCTCGCCGGCGCCGATTGGGCGCCGCGCCTGGTCGATTACTTCGGCGGTGAGACGCGCTCGCCCGCGTACCGCGAGATCAACGTCATGGGCGAGGCACCGGTCCTGCTGCACGAAGGCCTGGTGTTGACGCAATCGGGCGTAATCCTCGATTACCTTGCCGAACAGTTCGACCGCTTCGGCCCGGCCGACGCGATCGAGCGACGCGAGATGCTGCGCTGGCTGCTCTGGGATAACCACAAGCTCACGGGCTACACCGCGACGCTGCGGTTCATGCGCTCGCTCGCGAAGGACCCGGATCCCATCGTCGTCGCCGAGTTCCGGCGCCGCGCCGAATCGGCGTGGGGCGTACTCGACACGCACCTCGCCGGGCGCCGCTACGTGGTCGGCGACCGCCTGACGATCACCGATCTTTCGCTGTGCGGCTACCTGTTCTGGCCCGACGAAATCGGAGTCGACTGGAGCGCGTACCCGAACGTGCGCGACTGGCTCAAGCGCATCGAATCCCAGCCGCGCTGGGTGCATCCCTACACACTCATGCCCGGCCATCCGCGGGCGCAATCGAACTGAACAGATGGCCGCAATCGAAAGCGCCATCGATCCGCGCAGCGCGAGCTTCGCGAAAAACCGCGAGGCCATGGTTGCACTGGTCGAGGACCTGCGCCTCAAGGTCGCTGCGATCGAGCAGGGGGGCGGCGAGGCCACGCGCAATCGCCACACGGGGCGCGGCAAGCTTCTGCCGCGCGAGCGCGTGCGCACGCTGCTCGATCCAGGCTCGCCGTTCCTCGAATTCTCGCAGCTCGCCGCCTACGGCATGTACGACGACAACATTGCGTCGGCGGGCATCATCATGCGGCATCGGCCGCGTCGCCGGCCGCGAATGCGTGATCGTGTGCAACGACGCGACGGTCAAGGGCGGCACGTACTACCCGATGACCGTCAAGAAGCACCTGCGCGCGCAGGACATCGCGCGCGAGAACAACCTGCCGTGCATCTACCTCGTCGATTCCGGCGGCGCCAACCTGCCCAACCAGACCGACGTGTTTCCCGACCGCGACCACTTCGGGCGCATTTTCTACAACCAGGCGACGATGTCGGCGGAAGGCATCCCGCAGATTGCGGTGGTGATGGGCTCCTGCACTGCGGGTGGCGCCTATGTGCCGGCGATGTCCGACGAGTCGATCATCGTCAAGGACCAGGGGACGATCTTTCTGGCCGGTCCGCCGCTGGTGAAGGCGGCGACCGGCGAGATCGTCAGCGCCGAGGAGCTGGGCGGCGCCGACGTGCACACGCGCGTCTCCGGTGTCGCCGACCACTTCGCGGTGAACGATGCCCACGCGCTGGCGATCGCGCGACGCATCGTCGGCCACCTCAATCGCGAAAAGGCGGCCGCGCTGGAAGTCGCGCCGCCACGCGAACCGCTCTATCCTGCGGACGAGACTCTACGGCGTCATCAACGCCGACATACGCAAGCCCTACGACGTGCACGAGGTGATCGCGCGCATCGTTGACGGCAGCGAATTCGACGAGTTCAAGGCGCGCTACGGCGCGACGCTGGTCACCGGCTTCGCGCGCCTGTGGGGTTATCCGGTCGGCATCGTCGCCAACAACGGCGTGCTCTATTCCGAATCCGCGCAGAAGGGCGCGCATTTCGTCGAGCTGTGCTGCCAGCGGCGCATACCGCTGGTCTTTCTGCAGAACATCACCGGGTTCATGGTCGGCCAGAAGTACGAAGCCGGCGGCATCGCCAAGGACGGCGCGAAGATGGTCACCGCGGTGTCGTGCGCGCAGGTACCCAAGTTCACCGTCATCATCGGCGGCAGCTACGGCGCCGGCAACTACGGCATGTGCGGGCGCGCGTTCAATCCGCGCTTCCTGTGGATGTGGCCCAACGCGCGTATCTCGGTGATGGGCGGCGAGCAGGCGGCGACGGTGCTGTCGACGATCCGGCGCGACGCCATCGAAGCAAGGGGCGGATCGTGGAGCGACGGACGAGGAAGCCGCGTTCAAGGCCCCGATTCGCGAGCAGTACGAGCGCGAAGGCCATCCCTACTACGCCAGCGCACGCCTGTGGGACGACGGCGTGATCGATCCAGCGGACACGCGCAAGGTGCTGGGGCTGGCGATTTCCGCCGCGCTCAACCGTCCGATCGAGCCGACGACTTTCGGCGTGTTCAGGATGTAGCGCTGGCGATGGCCAATTCCGCCAGGACCGCAACCCGCCGCGCCTCCGGCAGGCGCGCCGCCAAAGGCGCGGCACCGTATACGACACTCGACGTCGCGATCAATAACGAAGTGGCAACGGTCGCGCTCAATCGACCCGAAGTCCACAACGCTTTCGACGAAACGCTCATCGCGGAATTCACGTCGGCACTGCGAATAGTCGGTGACGACGATGCGGTACGCGCCGTCGTGCTGATGGGGGCAGGCGCGAGCTTTTGCGCCGGCGCCGACCTCAACTGGATGAAGCGCATGGCCGACTTTACGCGTGCGCAGAATCTCGCCGACGCAACTGCGTTGGCAACGATGCTCGCCACGCTCAACGAACTGCCCAAGCCCACTATCGCGCGCGTGCAAGGCGCGGTCTACGGCGGCGGCGTCGGGTTGGTCGCCTGCTGCGACATCGCGATCGGCACGCAGGACGCGATCTTCGCGTTTTCCGAGGCGCGTCTGGGACTGATTCCGGCGACGATCGCCCCTTACGTCGTCGAGGCGATCGGGGCGCGCGCTGCGCGGCGGTGGTTCCTGACGGGCGAGCGTTTCAGCGCCGCGGAAGCGTTTCGACTGGGGTTGCTGCACGATCTCGCGCTGCCCGGCGAGCTGGACGGGCGAATCGGCGAGCTACTGCAGGGCTTGCTCAAGGCCGGGCCCGCGTGCGCAGGCCGAGTGCAAGGCGCTGTTGCGCGCGGTAAGCGGCCGGCCGATCGACGCCGCGGTCATCGCCGATACCGCGCAGCGCATCGCTCGGGCGCGCGCGTCCGACGAGGGCCGGGAAGGCGTCGCCGCGTTTCTCGCCAAGCGCAACCCGAAGTGGGTCGTGCCTGCAGGCGACTGAGCGAGCGAGACGGGATGGACCAACTCGATACTTGGCAACTGGTCGCGCTCGCGGCCGCGCTCGGCTGGGCGAGTGGCATCCGCCTCTACGCGGTGCTGTTCATCGTCGGTGCGGTCGGCTACGCCGGCTGGTACGATTTGCCGCAGCACCTTCAGATTCTGTCGCACCCGATGGTGTTGGCGGCGTCGGGCTTCATGGTGCTCGCCGAGTTCTTCGCCGACAAGATTCCCGGTTTCGATACGGTGTGGGATCTGGTGCACACCGTCGTGCGCATTCCCGCGGGTGCCGCGCTCGCGGCCGGCGTTTTCGGCGATTCGCCTCCGGCGTGGACACTGGCGGCCGCCATCGTCGGCGGCACCCTCGCCGCAGGCAGCCACTTCACCAAAGCCGGGACGCGCGCGGTCATCAATACCTCGCCCGAGCCATTCTCCAATTGGGTAGCGTCGTTCGGCGAGGACCTGCTCGCGGGCGCGCTGGTCTATCTCGCGCTGGCGCATCCGCTGCTGGCGCTGATCGCGGTGGTGCTGCTCGTCGCGTTCTCTATCTGGTTCCTGCCCAAGCTCTGGCGCTACATTCGCGCGCTCATCGAGCGCATCGGGCGCTGGTTCGACCCATGCCGGCGAGCATGCTGCGAGCGGGAGCGACCCGCACCGCGATGTTCGACAGCATCCTGATCGCCAATCGCGGCGAGATCGCATGCCGCATCGCGCGGACGGCGCGCCGCATGGGTGTGCGCACGGTGGGCGTGTACTCGGACGCCGATGCCGGTGCGATGCACGTCACCGTCTGCGACGAGGCACGACGCATTGGACCGTCGCTGCCGCGCGAAAGCTATCTCAAGGGCGAGGCGATCATCGAGGCCGCGCTTGCGACCGGGGCAAAGGCGATTCATCCCGGCTATGGATTTCTCTCCGAAAATGCCGCTTTTGCCGAAGCCGTCGCCGCCGCCGGATTGACGTTCATCGGCCCCCCGCCGGCGGCGATTCGGGCGATGGGCTCCAAATCCGAGTCAAAGCTCATCATGGGGCGCGCCGGGGTGCCATTGGTGCCCGGCTATCACGGCGCACGATCAGAACGACGCGCTGCTCGCACGCGAGGCGCAAGCGATCGGCTATCCGGTGCTGATCAAGGCGTCCGCCGGTGGCGGCGGCAAGGGCATGCGCGTCGTGGAGGCGAGTGCGGATTTCGCCGCCGCGCTGGCGTCGGCGCGACGCGAGGCCAAGGCGGGCTTCGGCGACGATACCGTGCTGCTCGAGAAATATCTGTACCCAACCGCGCCACATCGAGATGCAGGTCTTCGCCGACACGCAGGGTCACTGCGTGCATCTGTTCGAGCGCGACTGTTCGTCGCAGCGACGCCACCAGAAGGTCGTCGAGGAAGCGCCGGCCCCGGGGATGACGCGCGAACGCGCGCGAAGCGATGGGCGCCGCGGCGGTCGCCGCGGCGCAAGGCCATCGGCTACGTCGGCGCGGGTACGGTCGAGTTCATCGTCGAGTCGCGAGGGCACGTTCTACTTCATGGAAATGAACACGCGGCTGCAGGTCGAGCACCCGGTCACCGAGATGATCACCGGGCTCGATCTGGTCGAGTGGCAATTGCGCGTCGCCGCCGGCGAGCCGCTGCCTTCGCTGCAGGACGAGGTGGCGATTCGCGGCCACGCGTTCGAGGCGCGCATCTACGCCGAGGACCCGGAGCGCGGATTCCTGCCGTCGACCGGACGCCTCGCACACCTGCGTGCTCCGGCGGTATCGGCGGCGGTCCGCGTCGATACCGGCGTGCGCGCGGGCGATCGAGATCAGCCCGTACTACGACCCGATGATCGCCAAGCTCATCGTCTGGGGCGCGGACCGGCCCGAGGCGCTGCGCCGGTTGCAGCGCGCGCTCGGCGAGTATCGCATCGTCGGCGTGGCCACCAACGTCGAATTCCTGCGTCGTCTGGTGGCACACGATGCGTTCGTGGAGGCGCGCGTCGACACCGACCTCATCGCGCGCGAGCACGCCGCCCTTTTTCCGGCGCAAGCGCCGCCCTCGCCGAAGATCCTTTGTATCGCTGCGCTTGGCGAATGCCTGCGCCTGCGCCAGGCTGCGGCCGCTCGGGCGAGCGCGTCGTGCGACCCGTACTCGCCATGGCACGCGATCGACCCGTGGTGGATGAATACCGCCGATCACGCCATCGAATTGGTCTATGCGGCGACGGGCGCGAACTACAGCGTGCGGGTGCACGTGCACGGAAGCGGCGAACGGTACATGGTGCACGTCGACCACGTTGCATTCGAGGCGACGATCGCCGAGTTCGACGGCGAGCTGGCGATCACGTTCGAAGGCGAGCAGCTAAAGGCAAGCGTTCTCGCGCTCGCCGACGAGCGCTACGTGTATACCGACGATTCGACGCAACGCCTCCGGCTGGTCGATCCGTTGGCGCACGCGGGCGACGAGGTCGAGACCGGCGACGCGCACCTGCGCGCGCCGATGTCGGGCACCGTCATCTCGGTGCTGGTCAAGCTGGGAGACACGGTAGCACGCGGCGCGCCCCTGCTCATCTTGGAGGCGATGAAAATGGAGCACACGATCACGGCGCCCGCGGCGGGCACGGTGACGGCGCTTCACTACGCGCAGGGCGAACAGGTGAAGGAAGGTGCGGAAATGATCGACGTAGCCGCGACGCCGTCCCCCGCCTCTTGAACATCCTGTTCTACACGGCGTCGCCCGACAGCGCGCAGTGGGTGGCAGCGTTGTCCCAGGCGCTGCCGGACGCGCAGCTCCTGCTCTGGCCGCGTGCGAGCGAGGCGCCCGACTATGCCGTCGTATGGAAGCCGCCGCCCGAGCTCATCGCGAATCTGGCCGGAGTGCGCGCCGTGTTCAATCTCGGCGCCGGCGTCGACGCGATCGCGGGCGCGTCGATGTGGCCGCACGGCGTGCCGCTGGTCCGCCTCGAGGACGCTGGCATGGCCGAGCAGATGGTCGAATACGCATTGTATGCGGTGCTGCGTTGCTATCGCGAGTTCGCGGCGTACGAGCGCGCGCAGCGAGCGACATCGTGGGTTCCGCGCGCGCGACTCGACAAGCGAGGCTTCGGCGTGGGCATTCTCGGCATGGGTGTGCTCGGCTCGCAGGTCGCCGACGCGCTGCGCACGCTCGGGTTTTCAGTGAAAGGCTACAGTCGCCGGCACAAGACGCACAAAGGAGTGGAGAGCCTTGCCGGTGATCGACTCGCCGAGTTCCTCGCGACCTGCCACGTGCTCGTCTGCATGCTGCCGCTGACGCCTGCGACACGCGGCCTGCTCGATCGCCAGGCCTTCGCGCGACTGCCGCGCGGTGCCTACGTGGTCAACGTGGCACGGGGCGGCATTCTCGTCGAGGACGACCTGCTCGCTGTTATCGACAGCGGCCATCTCTCCGGCGCAATGCTCGACGTGTGTGCAGAGGAGCCCTTACCGGCGCAACACGCTTTCTGGCATCATCCGCGGATCACGCTGACGCCACACATCGCGGCGATCACGCGCGTCGAGGAATCGGTGGCGCAGATCGCCGACAAGATCCGGCGCATCGAAGCCGGACTGCCGGTCGGCGGCATCGTGCACCCGCAGCACGCGTATTGAGTCGCCCAACCCGCTTGCATGCCGATGAAACTACCCGCACACGTGCGCATCGTCGAGGTCGGGCCACGCGACGGCCTGCAAAACGAAAGCGCGATGGTGCCCACGCAGATCAAGGTTGGGCTCATCGACCGTCTCACCGATGCGGGTCTCTCGGCAATCGAGGCGACCAGTTTCGTGTCGCCAAAGTGGGTGCCCCAAATGGCCGACAACGCGGCGGTGATGGCGCAGATCCGTCGCCAGCCCGGGGTGCGCTATCCGGTGCTTACGCCCAATCTCAAGGGCTTCGAAGCGGCGCTCGCCGCCAGGTGCGACGAAGTCGCTGTGTTCGTCGCCGCATCGGAGACCTTCTCACAAAGGAATATCAATTGCTCGATCGCCGAGAGCCTCGAGCGCGCGCGCCCGGTCACCAGTGCCGCGCGTGCGCACGCGGTGCGCGTGCGCGGCTATATCTCGTGCGTGCTCGGCTGCCCTTATGAAGGCGAGGTCGCCGCGGAACGTGTTCGTGACGTGGCCCAAGCATTGCACGCGATGGGCTGCTACGAGATCTCGCTCGGCGACACCATCGGCACCGGCACGCCGGGCAAGACGCAGGCACTCGTCGCCGCCGTCGCCGCCGTGGTGCCGGTGGCGGAGCTCGCCGGCCATTTTCACGATACCTACGGCCAGGCGCTGGCCAATGTGCTCGCCGCGATGGAAGTCGGCGTGGCGACTTTCGACAGCTCGGTGTCCGGGCTGGGCGGTTGCCCCTATGCCAGGGGGGCGACCGGAAACGTCGCCACCGAGGACGTGCTCTACATGCTCGATGGCCTGGGCGTGCACACGGGTGTCGACATGACGCGCCTGCGCCTCGCCGGGCACTACATCTCGGATTTTCTCGGGCGCGCGCCGGCTTCGCGCGTCGCACGCGCGCTCGATGTCAAACTGCCGCTAGCCGCGGCCCCGTCATGACGCAAGCCCCGGATTCCGCGCGGGTGAGCTCTCCGTGCACCAGCGTGTGCACCATCGATGACGTCAGCGGATTGTGCGTCGGCTGCTATCGCACGCTCTCCGAGATCGCCGGCTGGATCGACCTGAGCGAGAATGCCAGGCGCGCGCTCGTGGCGGAACTGCCGGGACGGCGCTCGCGCGTCGCCGTCGCTACGCCCGAGCGGGAGGCGCCCGTGGCGAGCGCTGAGTGGTACTTCGATTTTGTTTCGCCCTTCGCCTACCTGCAATGCGAGCAACTGCCGGCGCTGGAATCGAAGCTGCGCATCCACTACCGTCCGGTACTGTTCGCAGCGCTGCTCAAAGCGCACGGCCACAAGGGTCCGGCCGAGATCGCCGCCAAGCGTCGCTTCACCTATCGCTTCGTCGTCTGGAAGGCACGCGAGCAGGGCGTTGCGCTCAAATTTCCGGCGGTACATCCCTTCAATCCGTTGCCGCTGTTACGCCTTGCCGTCGCCGCAGACTGCGATCCCGACGCGGTGCGCCGGATTTTTCGCTTCATCTGGCGCGACGGACGGCTGGGCGACCTGCCTATTGAATGGGCCGAGCTCATGAGCGAATTGCGCGTGGCAGATGCGCAGGCGCGCATCGACGCGCCCGAGGTGAAGGCGGCGCTGCGACGTAACACCGACGAGGCGATTGCACGCGGCGTGTTCGGCGTGCCCACGTTGGCGATCGGTGACGAGCTGTTCTGGGGCGTCGACGCTACCGGAATGGCCGCCGAATACGTCGCCGCCGGTTGCCGTTACACCGATCCGGAGATGCAGCGCGTCGCGGACTTGCCCGTCGGCGCCGAACGCGAGCCGGTCAAGCGAAAATAGCCGCGCCCGGCAGGCGAATCACTTCTTCGGGGGCGGCAAAGTCTTGGCGCGCACCGCCGCCGATTGCTCTTCGCGAAATGTCGCCAGCTTGGCCGCGAGCCCGGCATCGGTGAGCGCGAACATGGCTACGGCGAACAATGCCGCGTTGGCGGCGCCGCCTTCACCGATCGCAAAAGTCGCCACTGGAATGCCCTTGGGCATCTGCACCGTCGACAGCAGCGAGTCCTCGCCGCGCAGGTACTTCGAAGGAATGGGCACGCCCAGCACCGGCAAAGTCGTTTTGGCCGCGAGGACGCCCGCGAGGTGGGCCGCGCCGCCGGCACCGGCGATGATGCAGCCGAGCCCGCGCGCGCCCGCGGCTTCGGCATACGCGAACGTATCGTCGGGCAGGCGATGTGCGGAGAGTACCTTGGCTTCGTACGGGACTCCAAACGCCGCAAGCTGGTCTGCGGCGTGGCGCATGATGTCCCAGTCGCTGTCGCTGCCCATCAGGATGCCGACGCGCGGCGAGTCCTTGCTTCGTGGCATACAATTTCCTCCGCGGGTTGCTCTTCTGCGCCAACCGGCTGTGGCGTTTTGGCGCGCGGCGATTCTAACATCGTCGCGACGATGACGCGGTCGTGCCTTGCTGCGGTCCGCGCGCGCTCGGCCAACGGACAATGAGCGATAATAACCCCATGCGCCGCCGGACTTCGCTCGCCTCGGGCCCGGACTCGAACCCAGCACCGCCCTTAGCGTCGGTCGCGACGCTCGCGCTCCTGCTCGCCATGTGCACATTCGCAGGCGTGGCAGGGGCGCAGCCGTCGGATGCTGATTTCGTCGCCGCCCGCGATGCATTCCGTGCGGGTGACCCGGCGCGTCTCGAGAAGATCGCGCCACGACTCAAGGGCCATCTGCTCGACCAGTACGTCGTCTATTGGCAGATCAGGCTGAGGTTGGACGATGCCGATCCCGAATCCGTGCGCAGGTTTCTCGTGCGCAACGCAGGAACGCCGCTCGCGGATCGGCTGCGCGGCGAATGGCTGAAGTCGCTCGCCAAGCGCGAGCAATGGGAATTGTTCGCGGCCGAGTATCCGCTGCGTGCCGGCGACGATAACGAGCTAGATTGCTATGCGATCCAGTGGAAGCGTGCGCGCGAGGGCGACGGCGCGCTCGACGATGCCCGCGCCTACTGGTCGACCGGCCAGGACCAGCCCGAGTCCTGTCAGGCCTTGTTCGCGGCGATGCTCAAGACGCAGCGGCTCACGACGCGGGATCTGTGGTCGCGCTTCCGTCTGGCGCACGAGTCGGGCAACAACCGCCTCGCGGCGCGGCTGGTGCTCGAGCTGCCGCAAGGCGAGCGGCCCTCGCCGCGCGAGTTCCAGCGTGCCGACCGCGCCGCGGCGCAGGCGCTCGCCGCGAACGAGTTCCGCTACACAACGGTCTCAGGGCGCGAGCTGACCCTCTACGCTGTCGACCGCGTCGCACGCAGCGATGCCGCGGCTGCGCGGGAATCGTGGATCAAGCTGCGCGACCGCTTCCCCCAAGCCGATCGGTTGTACGGCAATCTCATCGTTGCTTATCAGGCGGCGCGTCAGCTGTTGCCCAGCGCTATCGACTGGTATCGCGACGCCGAAGGCGCCCCGCAGAACGCCGAACAGCGCGCGTGGCGTGTGCGTGCCGCGCTGCGCGCGCGCAATTGGCCCGAGGTTGCGCGCGCGATCGACGCCATGCCCGAGGACCAGGCGCTGGACGCGGCGTGGCGCTACTGGAAGGCGCGTGCGCTTGCGGCCGGCGGGGAGAACGAGGACGCCACACGCCTTTACGCGACCCTCGCCACCGAGCATCATTTCTACGGCCTGATGGCGGCCGAGGCGCTGGGCGCTGCAATCATGCCGGTCAGCGAGCCGCTGCCGCCAGATGCCGCGGCGCTCGCGGCGTTCAGCGAGCGCGAAGCGGTGCAGCGCGTGATCAGGCTCACCGCGCTCGACCTGCGTCCCGAGGCGTTGCGCGAGTGGCAGTACGTCGTGCGCGGCCAAGGCGACGATGTACTGCTGCTCGCCGCGGAAGTCGCGCGCCGCAACGGGCTCTACGACCGGTCGATCAATTCGGCCGACCGCACGCAGCGCCGCCACGATTTTTCGCTGCGCTACCAGACGCCGTACCGCGACGAGATCGCCGACGCCGCGCGCGACGCGCAGCTCGACCCGGCATGGGTCTACGGCCTCACGCGGCAGGAGAGCCGCTTCGTCGCCAATATCGTCTCGTCGGCGGGCGCGGTCGGTCTGATGCAATTGATGCCGCCGACCGCGAAATGGGTCGCCAAGCAGACCGGGCGCGGCGATTTCCGCGCGCTGCAGCTCGAGGATCCGGGCGTCAACGCGCAATTCGGTACCTACTACCTGCGCTATGTACTTGATCGCATGGACGGTCTGCCGGTGCTTGCCACGGCCGCCTATAACGCCGGGCCAAAGCGCGCGCAGGCGTGGCGAGGCGCAACGCCCATCGAAGGCGCGATCTACGCCGAGACCATCCCGTTCAACGAAACGCGCGACTACGTTAAGAAGGTCCTCGCCAATGCCATGTTCTATCAGGCACAGCTCGGACTCCCGTACGTTGCGCTGCGCGAAAGACTGGGCACGGTGACGCCGTCCGGCAAGGGCGTCGAAAGCGTTCCCACGGCCGACCATCCGGGCGAGTCCAGGTGAAACACGTGATGAGCGACGCGCCCATTCTGGTGCTCGGCGGCAGCGGATTCGTCGGACGCCATCTCGTCAGCCAGATGGTGGCGGCGGGTCGCAGCGTCGTTGTGCCGACGCGCCGGCGGGAGAACGCGAAGCATCTCATTCTTCTACCCACCGTCGACGTCGTCGAGGCCGATATCGAGGATGGTCCGACACTCGAAAGATTAGTTCGCGGCGCGAGTGCTGTGATCAATCTGGTCGGCATCCTGCACGACGCGACGGGCCGCGAGTTCGCCCGCGTGCACGTCGAGCTCGTGCGCAAGGTCGTCAATGCCTGCCGCGCCACGGGTGTCGCTCGTCTGCTGCACATGAGCGCACTCGGGGCCGATGCGCAGGGGCCGAGCCGCTACCTGGCAAGCAAGGCCGAAGGCGAGGGGGTCGTCGCCGCTTCGGGGCTGGCGTGGACGATTTTCCAGCCCTCGGTGATCTTTGGCCGCGAAGACAATTTTCTGAATACGTTCGCCAGGCTCGAGCGCTTGCTGCCGGTGATCGCACTGGCATCTCCGGACGCGCGCTTCCAGCCGGTATTCGTCGGCGACGTCGCGCGCGCATTCGTGTGTGCGCTACCCGACGACGCGACGCACGGCGAGCGCTACGCGCTGTGCGGGCCCAGGGTGTACACGCTGCGCGAACTCGTCGCCTACGCCGGTGAGCTGTCGGGCCACCGCCGTCCGATCCTGCCCCTGGGCGAAGCCTTGTCGATGCTGCAGGCGCGCATCCTGGAATGGCTGCCCGGACCCCTGATGAGCCGCGACAACGTGCTTTCGATGCGCAAGGACAGCGTCTGCGCGTGCGGCTTTCCCGCGCGCTTCGGATTCGCGCCGGCGGCGCTGGAGGCGATCGCGCCCGAATACCTCGCGTCGAACGCGGCCCGCAGCCGCTTCGATTTCCTTCGCACCAGGGGCGGGCGCTAGAGCAGCGCGCTCGCCGCCTGGCGCGAGCCATCACGCATGAAAATCTACGCCGTGGGGGGCGCGGTGCGCGACGAGCTGCTCGGCCGCCCGGTGGCCGATCGCGATTTCGTTGTCGTCGGCGCCACGCCGGAAGCAATGCTGGGCCTGGGCTATCGTCCGGTCGGCCGCGAATTTCCCGTCTTTCTGCATCCGCAGACGCGGGAGGAATATGCGCTCGCGCGCACCGAACGTAAGAGCGGGCGCGGTTATCACGGCTTCGTTTTCCACGCCGAGCCCGACGTGACGCTCGAGCAGGATCTCGCGCGACGCGACGTCACGATCAACGCCATGGCCCGAAGCGCCGAGGGGAAACTGGTCGACCCGTACGGCGGCCTCGCCGACCTGCGCGCCGGCGTATTGCGGCACGTGAGTCCTGCGTTTGCCGAAGATCCGTTGCGAGTCCTGCGGGTGGCGCGCTTTGCCGCGCGCCTGGGCTTCACCGTGGCCCCGGAAACCGAGGCGCTGATGCGGAAGATTGCCGCGTCGGGGGAGCTGTCGGCGCTCATCCCGGAGCGCGTGTGGCAGGAACTCGCACGCGCGCTCATGGAGACGCGGCCGTCGCGGTTTTTCTCGGAGTTGCGCCGTTGCGGTGCGCTCGCGCTGCTTTTGCCGGAGATCGACGCATTGTTCGGCGTGCCGCAGCCAGTCGCACATCATCCGGAGATCGACGCCGGCGTGCACGTCATGCAGGCGCTCGATTTCAGCGCGGCGGCCGGCGATCCCCTGCCAGTGCGCTATGCCGTGCTGACACACGACTTGGGCAAGGCAACCACAGCCAGTGCGACCTGGCCGCGGCACATCGGACACGAGCAGGCGAGCGTGCGGCTCGCGGACACGCTGTCGCGGCGGTTACGCGCGCCCACGGACTGTCGCGAGCTCGCGCGTCTCGTCGCGCGTTACCACACGACAGTCCAGCGCGCGGGCGAGTTACGCGCGTCGACCTTGCTCGACCTGCTTATGGCTGCCGATGCGCTTCGGCGACCGGAGCGGCTCGACGGCCTGATTCGCGCCTGCACGGCCGATCTCCTGTCGCGTCCGGGACGCCCTGGCGGCACGTTTGCGCCAGGTGACCGCCTCACGGCGGCGTTGGAGGTCGTGCGTGGCGTCGATGCCGGCAGGATCGCGGCGGCGTTGGAGGTCGTGCGTGGCGTCGATGCCGGCAGGATCGCGGCGGCGCACACGACAGGCGAGGATCTGCCGCAGCGCATTCGCAGCGCGCGCCTGCGCGCGTTGCGGGCTTGGCTGCTGGGCAAGAATCCCCAGGCCTCGTAGGGCCGAATTCATTCGGCCGCAGTGCTGGCAGTCGCGCGAATGAATTCGCCGACGAAGTCTCGCGTTGTACAGCCGATGAGAGCGCTAGCCCAACTTCCACAGTTGGCGATGGTTTTCGCCGACGGCGGCCGGTTGTAGCGCGGCTGCAACAGCTCCTTTTCAGAGTGAAGCGGTAATGGGTGAATCATCGCCGCGGTCGAATTGGTGCGTCGGAATTCGAAACAGCGAATGTAGTGCCAACCGTCTTGTTGCGCTCGCGGTGTGAGGTGCTGAGAATGTGAGCGCATGTACTTGCGACATACGACGCACAAGAAGAACGGCAAGACGCAGGTGTATTGGCGTCTAGTCCGCTCGGTGCGTCATGGCCGCAAGGTGATGCAGGAGACGGTGGCGCAGTTGGGCGAGCTCGATGCCGACGGCCGGACACGGGCACAGGCGCTCGCGCGCGGCATCGCGGGCGATGTGGTCGTTGCTTCGCAGCGGCATTTGTTCGAAGCCGATGCTGCCGCTGATGCGGTGCCGGTCAAGCTCGGGAAGGTGCGCCTTGAGCGCTCGCGTGGCTTCGGGGCGGTGTGGCTGGGGTGGTTGCTGTGGCGAGCGCTCAAACTCGATGCGCTGTGCCGTGAGCTGCTGCCACCGGGCCGGGAGAGCGTGTCATGGGCTGACGTCGTTGCGATTCTGGTGATCGGGCGGCTGTGCGAACCCTCCAGCGATTTGCACCTGGCCGAGCAGTGGTACCGGACGACGGCACTGGAGGGTTCGCCCCGATCGCAGCTAAGCAATCCTTCTCGATCGCTTGGGCCTCAAACTCCCGGAGCGCCTTCGCGCACCGCAGACCGTCCAAATGTAGTGCCAACTGCGGGACTCAAGTCCTTGATCGAACGAGATTCACTCCTTCGAACTGTGGAAGTTGGGCTAGAAAAAGTGCACGATGCCGGCAACGACTCCGTTCAGGCGTGCGCCCGGCGCGGCCGCATAGTCGTTGATGTTGAAGTTGTAAAAGGCGTTGGCCTGGTTGGCGATCTGCACATAGCCCGCGTAGAGCATCGTGCGCGCCGACACGTTGTAGCTGTAGGAGACTTCCCACTGCACCGCCGCCGAGTTTGGGCCCTTAGAGAGGCCGCCGATCTGTGTGCCGTCGACCGCGCTCCCGGTCCCGTTGTTGGCACGGCCGACAAATGCGTAGATCGAGCCTTCGCCGACGTAGAAGGTCGCCGACCCCGCGTAGAAGTTTCGCGTCAAGGCGCCCGTGGGCGTGTCGTAACGCAGATATTCGTAAACAGCACCGAGACGCAATCCCACGCCTGCGCCGATGGTGCCGAAGTCGTAGCCGGCGGCGACCGACAGCGCATCGTCGCGGGGACCCGTCACGCGAACGTTGTAGTTGTGCTCGTAGGCAATGCCCAGATCCAGCGGACCCTGGCTATAGAACGCGGCGATGTCGGCGACATAGGCATGACGCATTTCCGAGGCGTGGTCGCCGTTGTCGCCCTGTGCGCCGTTGGCGTTGCCCGACGAGTCCCGGGTCGAGCACTGCAGCTCGCCGACGAGACCGTCGAAGTTTGGCGTGGTGTAGCGCATTGAGTTGCCGAGCCGCGCGTCGAAACCGCCCTGTCCCTTTTGCAGCGGACCCTGCGCCCAGATCGCCGCGGTCGAGAGTATCGAGGTCGTCAGCGTCGGCGTGTTGCCGAAAATCGGGAGGATGTCGTCGTAGGGCGTGAGGAACTTGCCTGTCCTGAATATTCCCCATGCGCCCTGCAGGCCGACGTAGGTTTCGCGGCTTGCAATGCCGGAGCTCGCGGCATTGCCGGTATCCGCCTGGATGTTCGACTCGATCTGGAAGATCGCCGCGTTGCCGGCACCCAGGTATTCAACTCCGCGCATGCCGAAGCGCGAGGAGTTGCTCGACACGCGCACAACTGTGGGGTTGGTACCGTCGGTCTGTTTGCCGTTGACCAATTCCACGTCCAGATTCAGGTTGCCGTACAGTTTGACGTTGGTGAACTGGGCCTTCGCACTCGGCGACAGAGTGCAGCAAACGACCGCGAGTAGACCTGCCACTGCGCACCGAACCCTGTTGACCGTGTCGGCGGACGTGCCCGACACGGCTAGACGCGATATGCGGTAAGGGTCATCAGCTTTGCGGCGGCGCGCATTAGCAGCCGCAGGGGCGGCGGGAGCTCATCCGCCCCCGCATCGCGCGCCGCCATGCCATGTCGGATCTCGTCGTCGCGCATGGCCGCGACGACAATGCGGCTGCGCGCATCGTTCTCAGGCAGGTTTTCCATGTGGCCGGTCAAATGCTCCTCCACCTGACGCTCGGTTTCGACGACGAAGGCGAGGCTCACGCGGTCCCCGGCGAGCCCGGCGCACAGTCCGATCGCAAACGAGCCGGCATACCAGAATGGATTGGCAAGGCTGGTTCGCCCGCCCAGCTCGGCCAGGCGCTGCGCCGTCCACGCGAGATGATCTTCTTCCTCGTGCGCGGCGCGGGCAAGGCTTGCGCGCGTTTCGGCGTCGCGTGCCATGAGGGCCTGCGCCTCATAGAGCGCTTGCGCGCAGACCTCGCCGGTATGGTTGACGCGCATGAGTCCGGCGGCTTGCCGCCGCTCTCCAGGGGTCAACGGCGCCTCGGTGGTCGCTGCTGCCGGGTTCGGGCGGCTGGAGCTGACGGTTCCCGAGAGCGTGCGCAACGCGCGGTCGAAGCCTGTGATGAATGCATCGGGCGTCATGTTGTCATGATACGTCAGGCCAAAAAAAGGGCGTCCAGAGGACGCCCTTATGATCACTTTATTGCTCGTTGGACTGTCGATCCCTTGCCCGCGAGAATTCGATCCGTTTAGAACGTGTGCAGGATACCGAAGATCGCGCCTTGCGGACGGCCGCTGCAGAAATCGCCGGCACTGCCTGGGGCTGCATTCACCGTGCCGACTGCGATCGCGTACGCGTTGATGTTGAATGTGTACGCAGCCTTGCACTGGTTTGCCAGTTCGACGTAGCCGGCGTACAGCGAGGTGCGCGGCGACAGCGCGTAGGTGTAGCTGAGTTCCCACTGCTGCGTGCCCGTCTGCCCGCCGCGGACTAAGTAGCCGACCGCCGTTCCATCCGGCGCGCTGCCCCTGCCATTGGTCGCCTTGCCGTAGAAGCCGTAGATCTTGCCGCCGCCCAGCGGAATCGTTATCGAGCCGCCACCGAAGTTGCGGTTCAAGCTACACGTCCCCGTATTCACGCCGACCACGCAGCCCGAACCGGCGTTGGCCAGAGTGGCTGGCGCTTGAACCGAGTAGCGCGTTTGCTCGTAGACCAGGCCGATCTGCAGACCGAAGCCCTGGAAGATATAGCCGAAGTTGTACGAACCGGCAATCGTCCAGTCGGTGTCACGCAGATTCGGGCCGTTGATGACGCCGAACGTGTTGCGTACGTTGTGGTTCATTTCGCCCGCGGCGCCGATCTGCAACGGGCCGTTGCTGTAGATGACGTTGCCGCCGAGGACGTAGGCATGGGCCATGACCTGCGGATGGCTACCGCCGCTCGAGTTGCCGGTGGTGGCCTGCGCGCCAGAATCGTCCATGGTGGCGTACTGGAGCGCCCCGGTGAAGCCCATCATGTTCGGCGAATCGTAACGGAGGCTGTTGGGCATCCGCGCGTCCCAGCCGCCCTGATTCTTGCTCAAGCTACCCACCGCCCATACATCGGCCGTCGACAGGATCGACGTCGTGAAGGTCGGCGCGTTACCGAAGATCGGGTGCAGATCGTCCTGCGGCATCAGGAAGTTGCCCAGCGTAAACCGGCCCCAGCCGCCCTGCAGGCCGACGAAGGTTTCGCGGCTGGCCAGGCCGGAGCCCGACGAGTTGGCGGTATCGCCGGACACGTTCGATTCGATCTGGAATACGGCATTCAGGCCGCCACCCAGACTTTCGGTGCCACGCATGCCGAAGCGCGACGAGTTGCTGCTCACGCGGTTGACGGTCGGGTTGCTGATCGAGGTGTTCCCTGGCGCGTTGTCGCGGCCGTCGCAGTTTGCGGGTATCGCCTGCCCTGCGCCGCCGCCACCGGTAAGGCCAGCCTGGCACGTTCTGCCCTTGACGAACTCGAGGTCGAGGTTCAAGCGACCGTATAGCGTGACGTTCGCGGTTTGCGCTTGCGCAGCGAGCGGCAGTGCAAATGCGCCGCCGACGGCAAGGGCCACGAGCTTCTTATTCATGGTTTCTCCTCTAACGATAAGATTGGCAAGAAACGTTTGCCTGCCACCGGAACCTTCTCAGGAGTAGCGAGAAGTTGTCCTGATTGTGCCAAACGGGCGATTCCGTTGGCAAGCTAAAACCCCTGGCCACAAAACCCCTCGTCTGCCCTGTTGCTTAATTGCAACAAGGAATCGCGTTTTCCGCAGGCGAGAGCAGGCCATTCGTGGCGCGTATAATTGGCTCGACGACGGCGCACGCGACCAGCGCCGCTCAAGGCGGGCGAAAAATGGGTGCAAACAACAGCTTGCCCGAACTTTCTTGGCGAGTTTGGTGCTTGGCGATCGCCGGCGCGCGATGAGTGCGGTTTCAAGCATCGCGATCGCAATTTTCACGTCCTGGCTCGCGCTCGCGTTCCTGCGCAGTCCAGGTCGCTTGCCTGCCGACCGGCCGAACGCGCGATCGCTGCACCGCGAGACCGTTCCGCGCGGCGGCGGCCTCGCGATCTGGGCCGGCGTGCTCGCCGCGACCGCGTGGCTCGCGCAGCCGCTGCCGTGGCTGGCGCCCCTGCTCCTCGTCATCGCCGTCTCGCTCTGGGACGATCGTGGCGGCGTCCCGGTGCGGCTGCGCCTGGTTGCACAGGTCGTCGCCGCGCTATCGTGGATTGGATTGCCCGACGTCGGGATCGGCACGCTGTTGACGATCTTCGCGCTCGTGTGGATGGCCAATCTGTACAATTTCATGGATGGCAGCGACGGCCTGGCGGCGGCGATGACGGTCGTCGGCTTCGGTGCCTACGCCGTGGCTGCCGTGCGTGCGGGCGCTGTCGATGCGCTCGTGAGCCTGGCGATCGTCGCCGCGACGCTGCCGTTTCTTGCTGCGCAACTGGCCGCCGGCGCGCGTTTTCCTCGGCGACGTCGGCGCGGTACCGCTAGGGTTCATGGCTGCGCTGCTCGGCATCGCCGGCACGCAGGCCGGGTACTGGCCGGCATGGTTTCCCGTGTTGGTCTTCCTGCCCTTCATCGGCGATGCCACCATCACGCTGGTGCGCCGCTTCGCATCGGGCGACAACGTGTCTGGCAGGCCCACCGCGACCATTACTACCAGCGCCTCGTGCGGCTGGGTCTGGGACACGCGGGCACCCTGGCGCTTTACGCTGGCGCTCATGCTCGGAGCTGCGCGTGTCGGCGATTGCTGCATTGCAAAGACCGCCGGCGATCGGTGCGGCGGTGCTTGCGCTATGGGTTGTGGCCCTTTTGCTGCTTGTATGCGGGAATCGGGTATTATTGGCGCTGCAACCAAGGGCTTGAATGAGAGTAAGCGCTAACTGGCGTACGTGGCTGGCATTTCTGCACGACGTGGGCGCCGCAGCCATCGCGTGGACCGGGCTGTACTGGTTGCGCTTCAATCTCGACCTGCACCAGCCCCAACTGACCGACATGTGGCGCACGCTGGCGTGGGTGCTGCCGCTGCAGGCAGGCATTTTCCTGGCTTTCGGCCTCTACCGCGGCCTCTGGCGATTCGCGAGCCTTCCCGACCTGCAACGCATCGTTCTCGCAGCGGGCCTTGGCGCGGTGGCGATTCCCGCTTGTGCTGGTGATGCTGCGGGTTACCGCAGTCGTGCCGCGCAGCCTGCTCATCCTGTACCCACCGGTTCTCATCTTCCTCATGGCCGGCAGCCGTTTCACCTACCGCGTCTGGAAGGAGCACCGCCTTTACAGCCCGCTGGCGGCGCTGGGCGAGCCGGTGCTCGTCCTCGGCGCCGGCGAGGCCGGCGCGCGCCTGACCAAGGAACTGGCGCACAGCCGGCAGTGGCGCATCGTCGGCCTGCTCGACGACGACCCGGCCATTCAGGGCCGGCTGCTGCGCAACATCAGCGTGCTCGGCCCGATCAGCGAACTTGCCGATGTGGGCGCGTCGCTTCGGCGTGCGCACCGTGATCATCGCGCTGCCCGTCCGCGGCGCACGGGTGCGCCGCCGTGTCGCCGAGCTCTGCGCGGCAGCCGGCGTCGAGGCCTTGACGGTGCCATCGTACGACGACCTGATCAGCGGCCGCTCGCAGCTGACGACGATCCGCCACGTCGAGCTCGACGACTTGCTCGGGCGCGATCCGGTGGTGCTCGACAGCGCGGGCCTCGCGCGAATGGCTCGGCGGCCGCGTCGTCGATGGTCACCGGCGCCGGCGGCTCGATCGGCGCCGAGCTGTGCCGGCAGATCGCGCGCTTCAGGCCGGCGCGGCTGGTGCTGTTCGACATGTCGGAGTACGCGCTCTACCAGGTGCAGCAGACGCTGCAGGACGACGTTATCCGGAGCTCGCGCTGGCCACGCATCGTCGGCGACGTCAAGCACGCGTCGCACGTCGAGCAGGTGCTCGCCCGCGAACGGCCATCGGTCGTCTTCCACGCGGCGGCGTACAAGCACGTGCCGCTGATGGAGGAGACCAACGCCTGGCAGGCGGTGCGCAACAACGCCTTCGGCACGTGGGTGCTCGCGCGCGCCGCGGTCGTCGGCCAAGGTCGAGAAATTCGTGCTGGTGTCCACCGACAAGGCGGTCAATCCGACCAACGTCATGGGCGCGTCCAAGCGGCTGGCCGAGATGATCTGCCAGAGTCTGCAGAACGGGACGACGCAGTTCGTGATCGTGCGCTTCGGCAACGTCTTCGGCAGCGCCGGCAGCGTGATCCCGCGCTTTCGCGAGCAGATCGCGCGCGGCGGCCCGGTAACGGTGACGCATCCGGAGATCACGCGCTATTTCATGTCCCTGTCCGAGGCCACGCAGCTGCTGCTGCAGGCCGGACTGATGGGACGCGGCGGCGAGGTGCTGGTGCTCGACATGGGCGAGCCGGTGCGCATCGTCGATCTGGCGCGCGACATGATCCGGCTCTCCGGCGCCGACCCGGACCGCATCCGCATCGTGTTCACCGGGCCTGCGCCCCGGCGAAAAGCTCTACGAGGAACCGCTGGCCTCGGACGAGGCGACGCTGCCGACGCCGCATCCCGAAGCTGCGCATCGCACAGGCGCGCGTCGGCCGACGCGGCGACCGTCGGGCAGATCGTCGCGTGGCTGCAACGCGACCGTGAATCGGTCGACACCGACGTTCGCGCCTGGCTCAAGTCGTGGATTCCGGAATACTCGCCGCGTACGCCGGTGCCGGCGCGCCCCGGATCGGTCACCGTCCTCGCGCAGCGGCGCCGTTGACAGGACTAGCCGGATGCGGCTTCTGCCCTGACGGTGCCAGACCCGCCGCGGGTTTCGAGGCGCGCACCGAAACCGACGAGCGCGGCGAGCAGCGCCCACCACTCCTTGGCATTGCTGCGAAATAGGAAGTCGTCCGTCACGTTCTTGGCGACGAAGCCTGCGATCAGCGCCAACCCAACGACGCCGACGATGGCCAACGCATCGTCGCTGTGGCGCAAGTAGCGCACGAAGCGCCCTATCAGCGCCGCGAGCAGACCGACAAACAGCGCCAGCCCGATCACCCCCGTCTGCAGGATCTGACCGACGAAAAGGTTGTGCGCGTGCCAGAGCATCGGGTTGCCGAGCGGTCCCCTGAGCTGCTCGGCGACGATGCCACGCCCGAAGCCATACCCGGTCCACGGCCGCTGACCGATGAGTTCGGCGGTGCGGTCCCAGAGCGGCAAGCGCGGATCGTCCACGAGCGTCCGCGCCACCGAGGTTTGCGGCGGGAAGTCCTGCTGCGCGCGTTCGCGCGTCACATCGGCGAAAACGATCCCAAGCACGATCAGCAGGGCGAACAGCGGCGACAGCCAGCGCAGCGGCGCGCGCACGAGCGAAGCGTGCCAGCGCCATGCCGCAAGCACCGACGCGGTGGCGAACAGGACGGCAAGAGCGATCCACACCACGCGATTCTCGGTGAGCCGGGCGCTGACCAGGAGCAGTGCAAGCATGACAATGCCGATGGTGATGTTGCGCGCGCGGCTGCCGAAGCCCACAGGCGGCGGTGCGAGCAGCGTAAGCAGCAGCGGTGCGATGAGTACGACGTGCGTGGCGTACGGTCCCACGCCCGAGTGCCAGCGCACCGGTTCCCACCCGGCCGCCGTCATCGCAGCGCCGATCGCCAACGCCGCATATAGGGCGAAAGCGCCCAGCGCCACGCCGATGAGGCCGCGCCACGCCCGCGGGGAATGCGGGGCAACGTAGAAAGCGACGATCGCAACCAGCGTCCAACCGATTTCACGCTTGGCCTGCAACGCCGAATACGCGGGATCGACGGACCACGCCAGCGATGCCACCGACCAGGCAGACCATGCTGCGAGCGTGATGACGATCGCATTTCCGGGGTGAGGAACGCGTGCGCCGCGACCGATCCAACCGGCGACGATGATGACCGCGGCGAGCCCACCCGCGATAGCGAACGCGAGCGAACGCGGGAAGGTCCATGCGTTCGAAGGAAGCAGTGCGAGGTACGCCGCCGTGCCCGACGACTGCCAAGTGATTATGTTTTTTTCGGTGAACATGGGAACGTGAGCCGGATGCCAAATCGGCTTCGGCCCGCGCGGCATTGTACCGTCCGCACTGTCGGCTTGTCGACGCCGGGCAGCCTACGGTGTGCGCCACGCGCGGTCCGCGCGGACGGGCCTTCCTGCATCGCGGCGTCGACGCGCTCGGCAAAGCGCGATGGTGAGAATGGCGGCGAGGTGCTCGGCCAGCGCCGCGGATCGCGGTCGCAGCTCACCGCTCTCGATGCCCGGCTAGCACGCGCTCGAAGTCCGCTGGCCGCAATCCAGGCGAGGGTCGGTGTAGAAAAAGCCGGTGACGCCGTCCTTGAGGGTCTCGGTGAACGGCGGCGCGTCGACGGCAAGCACGGGCGTGCCTGCGGCGCAGGCTTCGAGTGCGTTCAAGCCCAGCGCCTCGCGCTCGGGCAAACCGGTGAGCAGATAGTCGAGCCCGCGGTAGGCGTTTGCGACATCGCGTTGATGGCCCCAGAAGCGCACGCGCGGCGCCAGCGGCGCAAGCACGTCCTGCAGCGCGGACAGCGATTTGTAGCCGACGGCGACGCCGAAAATTTCGAGGTTGACGCCTGGGTGTCGCAAGAGGACCGGCACGAGGTGCGCGAACAGCGCCGGAAATTGCTTGAGCGGTGCCAGCCGCGACACGACACCCAGCGTCAGCCCCTGCCTGCGCTGGAAGTGCCGGGGCGCGGCGAACACGGTACGGGCGCGGACGAAAGCCGCCATGATGCGGTCGCGTAGCTTGCGCGCATCGGCGTCGAACAGAGGCCCCTGGCGCAATTCGCCGGCTCTGCCTCGGGCGAGATCGGCGACTCCGTAGAGCGGGGCGGGGTGCACGCGGTCGAGTCCATGGCGTCGCAGCGAGGCGATGACGTGCCGCGAAACCGCGAGCAGCACGTCGGCGCGATCGTAGTAGGCCGGACGCGCCGCGTCGTACATCGCCTGGTGCGCGAGTCCGATCATCCGATTTCCGGCCATGGCCGCCAGCGTCGCCTGCGGCAACGGCGCATGGATGAGCGCGATTTCGCCCTCACCGAGCACTTGTTCGCCTCGCGGCAGCGGCCGGCGCTGCACATCCCCGAAATCCAGATCGCCCCAGAACGAGGCAGCCGGATCGACCAGCACGCGCGTAGGCCAGCCGCGTTGCGCCAGCGCGCGGCTAAAGGACGCGGTGTAGACCTCCGCGCCGCCAAGCGTCGGCGAAGTGTTGAACTGGACGATGGTTGGACGCGCCACGCTCGTCGGATCACGCGGCGATGGCGCGCAGCTCATCGATCGCGGCCAGCACCGCGTCGAGCTCGATCGCGTCCATGCAACGCGGGTGCGGGCATTCGGCGAGCGAGCGCGCGCAGCGCCGCACCCAGTCGATCTCGCGCTTGAACAGCACGCGCTGGTCGCGGCAGGCGAACGGCGTCGACCGTCACGGCGCGATACGGCGCTTCGCGCCAGAAGTCGCCCCGCGCCGCTGATCGGTCGCCGAGCCCGGTCCGAACAGCGCGACCGTCGGCGCGCCGACGACGCGCCCGAGATGCGCGACGCCGGTGTCCGGTGCGACCAGCAGCGAGGCGCCGCGCAAGCAGATCGCCACAACTGCGACAGCGACAGCGTGCCGGCGTAGCTGCGCGTAAGCGAGTCTCGCCAGCGCATCGCACGCGCACGATCGCATCCTCGCCGCGGCCCGCCGACCACACCGGCTCGAGTCCGCGCGCGGCCAGCGATGCCGCGAGCGCCGCGCCAGCGCTCCGGGTCCACAGCATTTGAGCGGCGTGCTGGCGCCGACGTGCAGCACCGCGTAGCGCGCGCCGGCAATGCGAAGGCTCGACGCGGCGGCGCCGGCCAGTCGCCGCGTGCGTAGCGGCCGGCGGCGGCCCGTCGACCAGCGTCGCCGACCATGTCGCGCCCACGCGGCGGGCGTGTCGGGGTAGCGTCGCAACTCGTCGACGGGCCAGTTCTTTCGCGACGGGCGGTCGCCGGCGAACGCCACGATCCAGCGGCTACCCAGTGCCAGCGCCAGCCAGCTGAAGCGGTTGTCGCCAGGCACGAACGCCAGATCGAAGCCGGGTTCGCGCCACAGCGGCGATGCCGCCGGGACGCGCGGGTTCCAGCCCAGCGCGCGACGCCGTAGGGCGCGCCCGCGTACAGCGGCGCGTAGCGATTCGCGGCAACGCCATGATCAGCTCGGCGCTCGGGTGGCGCGCGCGCAGCTTCGCGAGCAGCGGCGTGAGCATCAGCGTGTCGCCCAGCAGCAGGTGGTGCGCGATCAGGATGCGGCGCGGGTCGCGCGGCGGACGCCGCGGGCCCGTGCTTGCGGCGCGCTGGGCGAGGGCGCGCGCGACCACCTGGGCGCGGCCGGCGAAGCGTGCGCGTCTACGCGTGTGCAAGGTGCTTGCCGCGTTCGATCGATCGCGCGCAGGAAAACACGCTTCCATGCCGTCGAGCATCGATCCGAGTCCGAACCTGCTGGCAACGCGCTTGTGCGCGGCGCCGGTGAGCCCGGCGGCGAGCGCGTCGTCGCCGAGCATGCGGTCGATGGCCGCGGCGAGCGCTACCGCATTGTGCTTGGGGACGACCAGCGCGGTGTGCTCGGCGAGCGCGATTTCGCCGATCGCGCCCGCGTCGGTCGTGACGCAGGGTACACCTGCAAACATCGCCTGAACCAGTGCCTGCGGAACGCCCTCGTTGGCGTAGGAGGGCAGCGCGAATACGTCGAAGGCGGCGAGCCATGGCGCGACGTCGTTCTGATTGCCGGCGAGGCGAATGCGCTCACGCAGCCCCAGCGCGGCGATCTGCTGCGCGAGCGCGCTGCGCTGCGGCCCCTCGCCGACGATGACCAGCTGCGCGTCGCGATGGGACAGCAGGGGCATGGCGTCGATCAGGTAGCGGTGCCCTTTCCAGCTGCGCAGCGTCGCGCAGATGCCGATCAGCGGAACGGTCTCGGGCAGCCGATAGCGCGCGCCGCGCGGCCTGCTTGTCGCGCGGCGCGAAGTGTGCCGGGATCGACCCCGGTGGGGATCGACGTCACGCGCTCCGGCGCGACGCCGATGTCGCGGATCAGCGCCGAGCGCAGCGCGTCGCCGGTCGTGACGATCTGCGACGTCGCAACGCGTGTACAGCCAGCGCGTCAGGCGATCGCGCGGCACCGGCGCCGAAATGTGGCGCGTGCGCACGAGCGGCGGTGGTGCCCGTAGCGATGCGCGATGCCAGCGCCACCAGCCAGCAGTCGGTCGAGCTGTGCGCGTTGACGATGTCGAAGGCGTGCGCCAGCGAGGAAGCGGCGCATCGCAAGCACACCCTGCGGACGCTTGCGGCCAACGGGCAACGCGGTCACCGGCACGCCGAAACGCGGCGCCTCGTCGCGGATGCGCGCGCCCGGCGGGCAGGCCAGCGAAACCGCGTGGCCGCGCGCGATCATGCCCGCGGCCTCCGTCAGGATGCGGATTTCCTGGCCGCCCCAGCCGAGCGAGGATTCGGTGTGCAGGATGCGCAAGGCTTGGCGCCGGCGTTGCCGAGCTAAGCGACTGCCGTCGCGAACTGGATCCGATGCAGCTTGGCGTACACGCCGTTGCGCGCGAGCAGCTCGGCGTGCGTGCCGTGCTCGACGATGCGTCCGGCGTCGAGCACGACGATGCGGTCGACGTGCTCGATGGTCGACAGCCGGTGGGCGATGACGATCGTGGTGCGCCCCTGCATCAGCGCGTCCAGCGCGGCCTGCACGTGCCGCTCCGACTCGGAGTCGAGCGCCGAGGTCGCCTCGTCGAGGATCAGGATCGGCGCGTTCTTGAGGATCGCGCGCGCGATCGCGAGCCGCTGGCGCTGTCCGCCCGACAGCCGCATGCCGTTCTCGCCGACGATGGTGTCGAAGCCCTGCGGCATGGCGCGGATGAATTCGAGCGCGTGCGCGGCGCTCGCCGCGCGCTCGATCTCTTCGCGCGAGGCGCCCGCCATCGCGCCGTAGGCGATGTTGGCGGCGACCGTGTCGTCGAACAGCATGACGTCCTGGCTCACCAGCGCGATCTGGCGCGCAGGCTCGCGAGCGTCAGCGCGTCGATGTCGTGGCCGTCGAGCAGAATGCGCCCGGCGGTCGGCTCGTAGAAGCGCGGAATGAGGTTGACGAGCGAGGTCTTGCCGCTGCCCGAACGGCCCGACCAGCGCGACGCGTCTCGCCGGGCGCGACGTGCAGCGTGACGTCGGCCAGCGCGTCGCGCTCCGCGGCTCGGTATAGCGCGCGCAGACGCGCTCGAAGCGCAGCTCGCCGCGCACGCCGGACAGCTCGACGGTGCCGCGGTCCTGCTCGGCTTCTCGTCGAGCAGCCCGAAGATGCTCTCGGCCGCGGCCAGCCCGCGCTGGATGTCGCGTTGATGCCGGACAGCGCCTCAGCCGATCGAGCAGCGTCAGCAGCGCGACGACGTACGCCATGAACGGTCGCCGGATCGAAGCCGCCGGCTTCGCTCTGCTTGAGCGCGATCTAGACGATGAAGCCGACCGCGCAGGCGCCGAAGAACTGCATCAGCGGCGAGCTCGCGGCGCTGGCCGACGACTGCTTGGTCATCGACTTGCGCAGCCGGTTGGCGGCCTCGACCGCGCGCTCGCGCTCGTAGTCCTCGCCGCCGAAGATCCTGACGACGCGGTGGCCGCCGATCATTTCCTCGAGCACGTGCGTGATCGAGCCGGTGCGCTGCTGCACGTCGCGCGCGATGCGCCGCAGGCGGCGGCTGAAGTAGCGGATCACCGCGCGCGACCAGCGGGAAGCACGACGATCGAGACCAGCGTCAGCCGCCAGTTGAGCCAGAACAGGAAGCCGAAGCTGCCAGGATCGTCAGCGTGCTGCGGATGGCGGTGGTGATCGCGGACGACGCCGCGGCTGCGAGCTGGTACGCGTCGAAGGTGAACTTCGAGATCAGCCGCCCGACGGTGCGCGTCGTAGTACGGCGTCGGCAGCGTGAGCAGCTTGTCGATCAGCTCGCGGCGCAGGTCGAACACGACGCGGTGCCGGTCCACGCCATGCCGTACTCGGAGACGAAGGAGCCGAGGCCGCGCAGCAGGAACACGGCGACGATCGCGAGCGGCAGCCACATCGTCGTTTGCCGGATCCGGGTTCTGGAGCTTCTGGACGATCGGCATGACCATGTAGGCCATGATCAGTCGCCGGCGGCGACGATCATCATGCCGACGACCGCCAGCGCGAACGCCCACCAGTAGGGGCGGACGTAGCGCAGCAGGCGCCGATAGAGGAGCAGGCTGGTCGACACGAAGCGCGGCGATGTGCGGCGCCGGCGGGCGCCGGCGCGTGCGGAAGTGCGCACGATTATAGCGCAGGGCGTCGACCTGCCGGCCGCACGAGCCCGCGGTGCTCGTGAGGCGCTCTCGCTAGACGGGGCTTCGCACGCCATCGCCGGCGCGACCGTCGTGCGCGGGCGGGGGGGTGGCGGCGTACGCCGCGGCGAGCAGGTCTCGATACAGCAGCACGAGCTTCAGCGTCATCGCCGCCGGCGTCAGCGGCAGCACCGCCTCGCGCGCGCGCGCGCCCTTCGCCGTCCGCGCGCCGCCGGATCGAGCGAGCGTCCGCATGTGCGCGGCCAGCGCGTCGACGTCGCGCGCCGGGCAGACGAACCCCGCGTCGTGCTCGATCACGAGTTCGGCGGCGCCGCACTTGGTGCTGGTGATGACCGGCAGCCCGCAGGCCATCGCTTCCAGCGCGGCGTTCGGAAACGGGTCGTAGAGCGTCGGCAGCACGAACGCGTCGGCGGCGCCGTAGAAGGGCTTCGACTCGTCCTGCGGACCGGCAGCGCGACGCGCGTGCGCGACGCCGAGCGTCGCGCGCCAGCCGCTTGTAGCGCGCCACGCGACTTGTCGCGTCCGACGACCATGAGATGGCAGTCGTCCGGCAGCCGCGCCAGCGCCTCGATCGCGCGTCGCCACGCCCTTGCGCTCGTAGCCGGAGCCGACGAGCAGGAACACCGTCGCGTCGTCGGGAATCGCCGAGCTTGCGCGCATCGCTGCGCGATGCTCGCGCAGCTCCGGCGAGAACGCGTCGCAGTCGACGGCGTTGTAGATGACCGGCAGGCGCTCGTCGGGCAGGCCGAAGCGCTCCTGGATCTCGTCGCGCACCATCTTCGAGTTGCAGATCACCGCGCGCAGCCACGGGCTCGCGAACAGGCGCCGCTCCATGGCGAGCGTGTAGCGGTGGTACGGGGCTCACGCGGTCAGCCAGCGCGCGGAACGCGCGACGCGTCGCGCAGCCGCTCCTCGAGCCAGACGCGTGCACGCCGTCGCCGGCGCGGTAGACGTCGCAGCACAGCAGGCGCTCGTGCGACTGCACGAGCTCGGGCGGCTTCGTCGGCCGACCGCGCGGCACACCGCGCGCGCGAAGCCCCAGTCGCGCCACAGCCGCCCGATGTAGAACGGGTCGCAGATGGACGGCTCGATCAGCTGCAGCCTGCGTCTGCGGCCACTCGCGCGTGTACAGCGTGATCGCGACGTCGCGCTCGAGCAGCGCCTCGAGCGCGCCTTCGACGAAGCGCTCGGCGCCGCCGTAGGGCGTGTAGCGCTGGCGGATGATGCGCGAGGCGCATCACGGCGTGCCGCGCGTCGGTCTGCGGCGAGCAGCGCGCGCAGCGCCGCGTGCACGCGCTCGACCGGCAGCGTCGTCAGGCACTCGGAGACCTTGCCGCCGCCGCAGCCGTCGAGGCCGCAGGGGCGGCAGGGATGCGCGTCGGACGCGATCGACGCGGTGCGGCGACCTGCCACGGTCCCCACTCGATCTCGCCGCACGGCCCGAACAGCGCGACGACCGGCGTGCCCATCGCCGCGGCGATGTGCATCGGCGCCGAGTCGACGCCGACGAAGGCGCGCGCCTCGCGCGTCAGCGCGGCGAGCTCGCGCAGGGTCAGCTGCCCGGTCAGGTCGACGACGCGCGCACGCGTCGACTGGCGCAGTCGCGCCGAGGATCGCGTCGACCAGCGCGCGCTCGCGCTCGTCGGGCGCGCCGGTGAGCACGACGCGCCAGCCGTCGGCGACGAGGCGGTCGAGCAGCGCCGCGGTGCGCTCGGCCGGCCAGCACTTGAAGAGCCAGCGCGAGCCCGGGTGCACCTGGATGAAGCGCTGCGGCGCGAGCCCGTGCTGCGCGAGCAGCGTCGCGCACGCGCGCCGCGCGTCCGCGTCCGGGCACCAGCACCAGCGCGCTTGTCTGCCGGCGCCGGCTAGATGCCGATCCGCCGCAGCGCGTCGAGATTGCACTCGACCGTGTGCCGCGGCGTGCGTTCGCGGCAGCCGGTAGAAGTGCGTGAAGCTCGTGCGCCACAGCCAGTGCGCGCGCGTCGAGCTCGCGCGCGACCGCGTAGCGCGGCCGCAGCAGGCGCGCGAGCCATGCGCCGCGCGGATGCTCGGTCAGGTGGACGAGCAGGTCGTAGCGGCGCGCGCGCAGCTGCCGCAGCAGCGCGCCACTCCGCGCGCGCCTGCGCGACGAGCCCTGCGCGCTTCCACTCGCGGTCGATCGTGTGCACGCGCGCGATCGCCGGGTGGCCCGTCGAGCATCGGCGCCGTCTCGCGATAGACGAGCGCGTCGATTTCCGCCGCCGGGCGGCGCGCGCTTGAGCACGGTGAACACCGGCGAAGTCGAGCAGCACGTCGCCGTGATGGCGCAGCTTGGTGACGAGCACGCGACGGACGACGCGCGGGGCGACGGGGTCCGGCAGCGGGCTCGACATGGCGGCAACGATACCAAAATGCCTTGTCCGGTACAAACCGCGCGACGCGTCGCCAGTCAGGGCTTACTTGTCGCGCAAGCGGCGCGCGTATTGCATGTCGCGCGCCGTTCGGGTACAATCGCCGGCCAGCCCGACGCCGTCCCGATGCCCGCCATGCCCATCGACGCCGTCACCACCGCGCTCAAGGCGCAGATCCTCGCCGAGGCGCTGCCGTACATCCGGCGCTTCCACGACAAGACGATCATCGTCAAGTACGGCGGCAACGCGATGACCGAGCCGAAGCTCAAGGCCGGTTTCGCGCGCGACGTCGTGATGCTGAAGCTGGTCGGCATGAACCCGGTGATCGTGCACGGCGGCGGCCCGCAGATCGGCGACCTGCTGAAGAAGATGGGCATCCAGAGCGAGTTCCGCCAGGGCATGCGCGTCACCGACGACAAGGTGATGAACGTCGTCGAGATGGTGCTGGGCGAGCTCAACCAGGAGATCGTCGGCCTCATCAACCAGCACGGCGGCAAGGCGGTCGGGCTGACCGGCCAGGACGGCGCGTTCATCCATGCGCGCAAGATGCTGCTCAAGACCGAGACCAGCCACGGCGAGTTCGTCGACATCGGGCTGGTCGGCGAAATCGAGCGCATCGACCCGGAACTCATCCAGCTGCTCGACTCGCGCGACTTCATTCCGGTGATCGCGCCGATCGGCGTCGGCACCGAAGGCGAGGCCTACAACATCAACGCCGACCTGGTCGCCGGCAAGCTCGCCGAGACGCTGAAGGCGGAGAAGCTGGTGCTGATGACCAACACGGCCGGCGTGCTCGACAAGAACGGCACGCTGCTGACCGGCCTCACCGCGAGCGAGATCGAGGCGCTGTTCGCCGACGGCACGATCTCCGGCGGCATGCTGCCCAAGATCGGCTCCGCGCTCGACGCGGTGAAGAACGGCGTGAAGAGCTCGCACATCATCGACGGCCGCGTCGAGCACGCGCTGCTGCTCGAGGTGCTGACCAACGAAGGCGTCGGCACGATGATCCGCGCCGACTAGCACGCCGCAGCGATTGGCGCGAAGTCGCTGAGCTCGACCGACGTCAGCGCCAAGATCAGGGAGCACGCGATGGCGATCAAACCCGGCGAGCGGCGGCTGCAGATCCTGCAGACGCTCGCGTCGATGCTGGAGAACTCCGCGCAGCGAGAAGGTGACGACCGCCGCGCTGGCGGCGAGGCTCGACGTGTCCGAGGCGGCGCTCTACCGCCACTTCGCGAGCAAGGCGCAGATGTTCGAGGGGCTGATCGAGTTCATCGAGACGACGCTGTTCTCGTTCATCAACCGGATCACCAGCGAGACCACCGACGGCGTCGCGCAGGCGAGCAGATCGTCGCGATGCTGCTCGGCTTCGCCGAGAAGAATCCCGGGATGACGCGGGTGCTGATCGGCGACGCGCTGGTCAACGAGGACGAGCGCCTGCAGGCGCGGATGAACCAGCTCTACGACAGGATCGAGGCCGCGCTGCGGCAGTCGCTGAAGATCGCGCAGGCCGGCGACGGCTGGCCCGGCGACGCGCCCGCCGACGCCAACGTGCTGATCGCGTTCGTGCTCGGCCGCTGGCTGCTGTTCGCCAAGAGCGGCTTCAAGCGCCTGCCGCAGGACGGCTGGGACGCGCAGCGCAAGTACCTGTTCGCCTGATGCGGCCGCGGCGACGCGTCGCGCGTCGCTTGCACCGCGCACCGGCGATGGACCATGTCCAGCGCTGAAACGCTGCTCGAAGCAGGCAGGCCGCGCGCTCGCTGACGGGCGCGATGCAGCCGCCGCCTCATTCGTCGAGCAGGCCCTGTCGAAGAAGCTCGCCGTGCGGCACGGCGAGGCTCTGTTCGACCTCGGCAACCTGTTCGCGGAACGCGGTGATCTGGCGGCGGCCCGGGTGCTTTTCGAGCGGGCGCTCGAACTGTTCCCCGGCCATAGCGGCTTGCTGGTCAACCTCGGCGTCGTGCTCGAGCGACTTGGAGACGCTGCGCGCGCCGAACACGCGTTCAGCGGTGTGCTCGCACGCGAGCCCTCCAACATTCCGGCACTCGTCAACCTCGGGCATCTGCTATTCGCGCAAGAGCGTTTTGCGGAAGCGCTGACGATGTACGGTCGAGTGGTCGCCGATGCAGCGGAGGCGCCCGCGGAGATCTGGAACAATCTCGGCGTTTGCCAGAAGCATGTGCGCGACCGCCGTGCCGAGGCTAGCTTTCGCCGCGCACTGGAACTCGCACCCGCGTCGCCGCAAGTGCTCGCCAATCTCGGTTTTCTGCTCGCCGGACAGCGGCGTTACGAGGAGGCGCGGCCGTTGCTGGAACGTGCGCGCACCCTCGATCCGTCGCGCTTGCAGGTGGCCGCGCAGTGCGTCGAGCTGCAACTGCACTTCGCCGATTGGAACGATTTCGAGCGCAACCGTACCGCGGTTATCGCAGCGCTTGCCCGTGACCAAGGTCGGGGGCAGGCCGTGGTTCCCTTTGGTTTCATGGCCATCTGCGACGACCCTGAGCTGCAGCTTGTCGCCGCGCGCAGTTTCGCGTGGCCCGAACTCGCGCCGCGCGCGCCGTCGCCGCCGGACGGTGGCGCGGCGGGAGGCCGGCGCATGCGGCTTGGATTCGCCGCGTCGGCGTTTCACGATCACCCGGCGTCGCGGCTGATCGCCGACCTCGTCGAGCGGCTGGATCGCGATCGCTTCGAGACTTTTGCCTATGAGCTCGACGGCAGCGCGCGCGACGCGGCTCGCGAGCGCATCGAGCGCGGCGTGAGCAGCTTCGTCGAGCTTGCTACGATGACCTCCGCGCATGCCGTCGAGCGCATTCGCCAAGACGACATCGACATGCTCTTCGACCTCACCGGCCACACTGCGGGCGCACGCCCGGAAATGTTTGCCGCCCGTCGCGGCGCGGATCCAGGTCAACTATCTCGGTTACGCGGGAACGCTGGGCGCGCCGTACTACGACTACGTGATCAGCGACGGCTTTTCCACGCCCGTTACCGAGCAGGCGCACTTCGCGGAAAAGCTCGCGCTGCTGGATGGATGCTACCTGCCCAGCGACTCGCGACGGGTGATCGCCGATCCGGCGCAGCGCGCGGACTACGCGCTCCCCGCCGACGCCTTTGTGTTCGTCAGCCAGGGTGCGCCGTACAAGCTGCTTCCCGAAACCTTCGACGTCTGGATGCGCCTGCTGCGCGAGGTGGATGGCGCGGTGCTCTGGCTGCGGCCCGATGCATGAGACCGGCGTGCTCGAACCTGCGCAGGGAGGCGCAGGCGCGGGGCGTGGCTTCGGAGCGCATCGTGTTCGCGCCGCAGGAGCCGGCGTCGCGCTACCTCGCGCGCTTCCGCCTTGCCGATCTGTATCTCGACACCCACCCCTTCGGCTCGCACACGACGGTCAACGACGCGCTGTTCACCGGCTTGCCGGTCGTGACGCTGTGCGGACGCAGCATGGCCGCGCGCGCGTCGGCGTCACAACTGCGCGCGGTTGGACTGCCCGAATTGATCGTCGATTCGCACGATGCCTACGCCCATGTCGCGCTCGGCCTGGCGCGCGATCACAGACGCCTCGATGAGATGAAGACGTTACTGCGCGAGCGCGGGCACGCGAGCTCACTGTTCGATACGGGCGCCTATGCGCGCCGCTTCGAGAATCTTCTGCTGCAGATCCGGAAAGAGAACGCGAGCCAGCGGCTAGGTCGCTTGCGACTGTCGATGGCGCGATGCGGCAACCGGCGATGCGCCAGCTGCCGTCGCTTTGCCGTTCCATCGTGTACAGCGCGACGCGCACCGTGTTGTCGGCGGTCGACCAGCCGCAGCGGCAGCGATGACGGTGCCGTCGATCACGGCGCCCTCGCAGGAACTCGACGTAGCGCGCCGTCAGCAGCGGCGCGTAGATGCGTCGCGCACCATGGCCATGAAGGTCTGTGCGTCGCCGAACTGCGCGCGAATACCCGGCGGACGCGTAGCCGAAGGCCGTGTCTCCGTCGCCGGCGATCAGCGCGGCGCGCTGCTCGGCGATGTTCGCATGCATCGCCTCCCAATCGGCGTCGCGCGGTTCGGGCGCCTGCGCCGCGGCGATCCCGGCGAGTACCGCGAGGGCCAGCGCGAGACAGAATGCCGACCGAGACGCGAGCCTGCGGCCATCGATTTCGGGCTTGCGGTCATCGTTCGCTCAGTCCGCAGACGGGGCACGCCGGGTCCTTGAGCACGCGCACTTCGCGCCACTCCATCGCCAGCGCGTCGAGCAGCAACAGGCGTCCGGCAAGCGAGCGGCCGATTCCGGCGAGCAGTTTCAGCGCTTCCGCCGCCTGGGCGGCGCCGATCGATGCCGACCAGCGGGGCGAACACACCCATCGTGGCGCACCGCGTTTCCTCGAATTCGTCGCCTTCGCCGAACAGGCAGTGGTAACAGGGACTGGCGGGTCCACGAGGGTCGAATACGGCAAGCTGACCGTCGAAGCGTATGGCGGCGCCGGAGACCAGGGGCTTCTTTGCGGCGACGCTGGCGCGATTGACCGCGTGGCGCGTGGCGAAATTATCGGAACAATCGACGATTACGTCGGCGGCGCGCGCGAGCGGCGCCAGCTCAGCGTCGGCGACGCGCGCGCTGCACGCCTGCGACGCGGACTTCAGGATTGATCGCCGCCAGGCGCTCGCCCGCGGCATCGACCTTGGCGCGGCCGACGGCGGCCGTATCGAACAGGATCTGGCGCTGCAGATTGGTGAGGTCAACGCGGTCGGCGTCGACCAGTGTGAGCGTTCCCACGCCGGCAGCCGCCAGAAAATGCGCCGCCGGATTGCCGAGGCCGCCGACGCCGACAATCAGCGCGTGCGCGGAGGCGAAGCGAATCTGCGCGTCGATGCCCAGCTCCGACAGCAGAACGTGCCGGCTGTAGCGCAGGAGCTGGGTGTCATCCATGAGCAGCTGTACAAGAAACAACGCCCGGACTATGCCGGGCGCTGCGGATCACGAATCCCCACGCTTCGCGCGGAGTACCTCGCCGGGTGGCTCGCGTCGCTATTGCGGTTTCGCTTGCGCCGCTAGCGCCTTCGACGACGCGATCACGGGCAGCCCCTTGAGCTGATTGAGCGCCTGCTTGAGCTGGAAATCGTCGGCTGCGCCGAATTCCACGCGTGGCAGCGCAGCCTCGACCGTCACCTTGTCTTTGTCGGCGGCGGCCTTCGCCTTCGCCTTCGCGACGGCGTCGCTGTCCGCCGCGGCTACCACGGCGGGCTTGCCGTCGACCAGATGGTGCTCCAGGTTCGCTTCGCGCATCCGAGTTGGGCGATTCGCGGCCGTCGTCGACGGCGACGTCGGGCTCGATGCCCTTGGCCTGGATCGAGCGTCCGCTGGGCGTGTAGTAGCGCGCCGTGGTCAGCTTCAGCCCCGTATTCGGACCCAGCGGCAGGATGGTCTGCACCGAACCCTTGCCGAAGGTCTGCGCGCCCATGACGACCGCGCGCTTGTGATCCTGCAGCGCGCCGGCCACGATTTCCGAAGCCGACGCAGTGCCGCCGTCGACCAGCACGACCATGGGCACACGCTTGAGCGAGGCAGGAAGGTCTTTGAGGTAGTCCTCGCCGCGGCCGCGGAGGTAGTCGCCCTTGGTCGCGGAAAGGCGCATGCGCGCGTCGGCGGTGCGCCCGTCGGTGTAGACGACCAGCGCGTCCTGCGGCAGGAACGCGGCAGCCACGCCGACCGAGACGTTGAGCAGGCCGCCCGGGTCGCTGCGCAGGTCGAGCACGAGACCGGTAAGGTCGCCCTGCTTGTACAGGTCGCGCAACGCCTTGGCCATGTCCTCGCCGGTGCGCTCCTGGAATTGCACGATGCGCAAGTAGCCGTAGCCGGGCTCGATGAGCTTGGCACGGACGCTGCGGAAGTTGATGATCTTCGCGGGTCAGCGTGAAGGTCAACGGCAGATCGACGTCCTTGCGCGCGATGGTCAGCACGATCTGCGTACCGGGCTTGCCGCGCATCTTCTCGACGGCCTTCGACAGCGGCAGGCCGCGGGTGATCGGTGTCGTCGATCTTGACGATCAGGTCACCGGACTTGATGCCGGCGCGAAACGCGGGCGTGTCCTCGATCGGCGAAACGACCTTGATGATGCCGTCTTCGACGCCGACCTCGATGCCCAGGCCGCCGAACTTGCCCTGGGTCGAGATCTGCAGTTCCTTGTACGCATCGGCGTCGAGAAAGTCCGAGTGCGGGTCCAGCCCGTGGACCATGCCGTTGATGGCTTCCTTGATGAGCTTGTCATCGGCCACCGGCTCGACGTAGTCGCTCTTGATGCGCCCGAATACCGCTGAGAACAGCTGCAGATCCTCGTAGGGAATCGGCAGCCTGCGTCTCACGATCCGCCAGCGCCGAGAAGTTGAGGCTGAGCAACAGCCCGAGCACCGCGCCCAGACCGATCAGTCCCGCCTTTTTCCAACCATTGCCCATATCTGCCTCGTTGTTGCCTGCCGCAACTGGCCGCCGCGGCCCGTGCATGCAGTTAGTGGAAATGCCCCAGCAGCGAGTATACGCTCGATTTCGCGTAGCTTCGGCGGCGGCCGGCACGCCCGTTATGCCCGCTCGTCCGGTGCCCGGCCGCGTGCAGCGAATTGCTTACAAACTCAGGTATCTGCGCCGCAGTATGACGTGGACCGCCGCGACGGCTGTCGGTTCCATTGCTTTGTGCAAGGCGACGGCAGGAGAGCCGGTCGCGAGCGTCGGGTCCCTGGGGCGAAGACGCCTTGCGGTAATGCAGCGCAGCCGCGGCATTGCGTACTTGCCGGACCGGATTCAAGGCGCAGCCATGCGCTATCATTTCGCTTTCGCGTGCCCACATCCATGAACTCCAACGCGTCGATCGTTCCTTTCCTTCATCGAACAACTGGCCGCTGGTGCTGGCGCTGGTGGCTCCGGCGCGATGCTGGTGTGGCCGCTGGTCGCAGCGCCGCCTGTCTTCGTCGCGGGAGGTCGGCACGCTGCGGCGACGCAGCTCATCAATCGCCAGAATGCGCTGCTGCTCGACTTGCGCGAGACGACGGAATACGCGGCCGGGCGCGTTGCCCAACGCGCTGCACATTCCGCTGTCGCAGCTCGACAGCCGCGGCGCAGGAACTCGCCAAGTTCGTCGGTCGCCCGATCATCGCCTATTGCGACCGCGGCCAGCGCAGCCGCAGCGCGGCGTCGGCGCTGGCGAAGCTCGGATTCAGCCGAGATCTTCACGCTTCGACGGCGGGCTGCGCGCCTGGAAGGACGCGGGCTGCCGCTGGAAAAAGGCTGAACCGGTTGCGCGGCCGATGACCGCGTGATGATGTACTCGACGGCGGTGTGCCCGTACTGCGTCCGCGCCGAGCGGTTGCTGCGCGCCAAGGGCGTCGCCGACATCGCCAAGGTCCGCGTCGACCTCGAGCCGGCGCGGCGCGCGGAGATGATGCAGAAGACCGGCCGCCGCACCGTGCCGCAGATCTACATCGGCGACACGCACGTCGGCGGCTACGACGATCTGGTCGTGCTCGACCGCGCCGGCAAGCTCGCGCCGCTGCTCGACGGCGCAGCGGCCGGCGCTAGGCGGCCGCCGGCCGCGGGCGCGCGACGCCGCTGATGCGCTATAATGGCATCGCGTTTGCCTGACCACCAGGAACATCGCATGGCTGACCCGCCGCAAGCCCGGCAAACGCGCGCCATCGCTCGCGATCGAGAAGATCTACGTCAAGGACCTCTCGCTCGAGAACCCCGGCGCGCCGCAGTCGTTCCGATCACCGGAGCGCCGCAGCGTCGAGGTCGGCCTGCGCACGCGCGGCGAGCAGATCGAGCAGGACGTCTACGAGTGCGTGCTCACGATCACGGTGACCGCGAAGACCGGCGACAAGACGCTGTTCCTGGTCGAGGCGTCGCAGGCCGGGCTTTTCGCGCATCCGCGGCGTCCCGATGGCCGACATGCAGCCGATCATGGCGATCCATTGCCCGAACGTGCTGTTTCCGTACGTCCGCGAGACGATCGCCGATGCGATCACGCGCGCGGGCTTCCCGCCGGTGCACCTCGACGCCGATCAACTTCGAGATGCTGTACCAGCAGCAGCTCGCGCAATCTGCAGCAGCAGCCGCGCGGCCGTCGCCGAGTGCCGAGCTGAGCGGCCGCTGACGCGCATGCGCGGCGCAGCGTCGCCTGATCGCTGCGCTGCTCGCGCTGGCGGCGCGCGGCGCCTGCGGCGCGCCGCCGAATTCCGCTCGACCACCGAGGTCGGCCGTGCTCTACGACGCGCCGTCGGCGCAAGGCGCAAGCCGCTGTTCGTGCTCGGCCGCGACACGCCGCTCGAGGTGCATCGTCAACGTCGAAGGCTGGATCAAGGTGCGCGACGTCGGCGGCACGATCGGCTGGATCGACACGCAAGGCCGCTCGGCGACAAGCGCATGCTGCGTGGTCCGCGTCGCCGATGGCCGACGTGCGCGCCAGTCCCGACGACAACGCGCCGCTCGTGTTCCGGGCCGAGCAGAACGTGCTGCTCGAGCTCGCCGAGCCGCGCGTCACGTCGCCACCGCGACGCCGGGCTGGGTCAAGGTGCGCCATCGCGACGGCCAGACGGGCTACGTGCGCATCGCGCAGGTGTTCGGGCCTGTAGCCGCCGTACGCGCGCGCTCGCGCACGGCGCCGACTCGCGGCATGACGACACGGTCGCGGTCCTCGGCGCCGGCGCATGGGGCACCGCGCTCGCCGTGCCATCTCGCGCGCGCGCGCCGCGGCGCCGCGCGGTCGCGCTGTGGGCGCGCGATGCCGGCGCAGGCGCGCGCGATGGCGGCCGCGCGCGAGAACGCGCGCTATCTGCCCGGCGTCGCGCTTGCCGCGACGCGCTCGCCGTCACCGCACGACCTCGTCGCGGCGGCCGCGGCGCTCGATCTGCTCATCGTCGCGACGCCGATCGCCGCGCTTGCCCGACGTCGTGCGCGGCGCTTGCCGCCGCCGGCGCGCGCGCGCCGCTGGTCTGGCTGTCGCAAGGGCTTCGTCGCCGACGCCGGCGCTGCCCGGCGGCGTCGCGCTCGCGCACCAGGTGCGTCGCGCCGCGCTGGCCGGCGCCGGTCGGCGTGATCTCCGGGCCGAGCTTCGCCGAGGAGGTCGCGCGCGGGCTGCCGACGGCGGTAGCCGTCGCCGCGACCGACGCCGGCGCTCGCCGCAGCGGTCGCGGCCGCTGCTGCGCGGCGACACGCTGCGCGCCTACGAGAGCGACGACATCGCCGGCGTCGAGGTCGGCGGCGCGGTCAAGAACGTGCTGGCGATCGCCGCCGGCGCGAGCGACGGCCTGGGCTTCGGCCACAACGCGCGCGCCGCGCTGATCACGCGCGGCCTCGCCGAGACCGGCCGGCTTGTCCGCGGCGCTGGGCGGCAGGCGCGAGACGCTGATGGGACTCGCCGGCCTGGGCGACCTGGTGCTGACCTGCACCGGCGACCTGTCGCGCAACCGGCGCGTCGGGACTCGGCGCTGGCGCGCGGGCGACGCGCTGCCGCGAGTCCTCGCCGAGCTGGCCACGTCGCCGAAGGCGTGCGCGCGGCGCGCGCGGTGCGCGCGCTCGCCGCGCATCATCGGCGTCGACATGCCGATCTGCGAGGCGGTGTATCGCGTGCTCTACGAGGGCCTGCCGCCGGCGGCACGCGGTGCGCGCGCTGCTCGCGCGCGAGCCCGCGCGACGCGAGTTCGGCGCTGAGCGTTCGCGCCGTTCGACGAGCCGTCAGCGGCGCCGGCAAACTCCTGCTGCCGCCACGCTTCGTAGACGGCGACCGCGACCGCGTTCGACAGGTTGAGGCTGCGCACGCCCGGCCGCATCGGAATGCGCAGCCGCGCATCGGGCGCGAACTCGCGCGAGGATCGCGTCCGGCAGGCCCGCGGTCTCGCAGCCGAACACGAGCACGTCGCCCGGCGCGAAGCGCGCAGTCGTAGAGCGAGCGCGTGCGCGCTGCGTCGTGAGCGCGAACCAGCGGCGCGGCGGTCCGCGCCGAGCGCCGCGCGGCAGGCGGCCCAGTCGCGATGCACGCGCGACGCGCGCGTACTCGTGGTAGTCGAGCCCGGCGCGCTTGAGCTCGCGGTCGTCCATCCGGAAGCCGAGCGGCTCGACCAGATGCAGCTCGGTCGCCGTGTTGGCGGTGAGGCGGATCACGTTGCCGGTGTTGGGCGGGATCTCCGGGTGGACGAGGACGATGGCGACCATGCGTCAGTGGGCCTCGACGGCCCTCGAGTACGTCGATCCGGGCGGCAGCGTGCGCGCGACGACCCAGCTCTCGACGCGCGTCGCGCGCCGGCGCGCCTGCAGCGTGCGCGCGACCTCGGCGAGCGTCGCGCCGGTGGTCATCACGTCGTCGACGACCGCGATGCGCGCGCCGGCGAGCGTCGAGCGCGCGGCGAACGCGCCGCGCACGTTGCGCGCGCGCTCGGCCCACGGCAGCGCGGCCTGCGGCGGCGCGTCGCGCGACGCGCTGCGCGCCCGAGCGGACCAGCGGGATCCCGTGCGCGCGCGACCACGCGCGCGCGATTTCGCGCGCCTGGTTGAAGCCGCGCTCGCGCTGCCGCTGCCGCCGCGAGCGGCAACGGCGACGATCGCGCTGGGCGGCGGCGACGCCGTCGCGCGTCTGGCGCACGTCGCGACGATCGCGTCCGCACAGCCACTCGGCCAGCGCGAGCGCGGCCGCGGTACTTGAACGCCTGCATCAGGCGGTCGACGGGAAAGGCGTAGACGAACGCGGCGAACGTCGCGTCGAACGGCGGCGGGTGCGCGAGGCATGCGCCGCAGACGGCGCCGCCGCGGCGTCGGCAGCGCGCACACGCGGGCATGCCGCGCGCGATGCGCGGCAAGCGCGACGCGCACGCGGCGCAGACCAGCGCGTTGCCGGACGGCGCCGCGCACAGCTCGCAGCGCTGCGGCAACGCGCCGCGCGCCGGCGCCGCTGCGCGCGCCTGCGCGCGCGGCGCTGTCAAATGTGCGCGCAGCAAATTTGACAACGTCGTGTCGGCTCACTCGACACTCGCGCGTAGTTCGTAACGCGATCGCGGCGTGCCGACACCGCGATCGCCGATCATGCCATCGCCGAACGATGACCGCCGCGACGCCCGCCGACGCCGCGCCGCCCGCCGAGCACGCCGCGCTGGACGCGTCGACGCGGTCGAGGCACTGTTCGCGCTGCCGTTCAACGATCTCCTGCACCGCGCGCAGGCAAGTGCATCGCGCGCACCACGACGCCGAACGCGGTGCAGCTGTCGACGCTGCTGTCGATCAAGACCGGCGGCTGCCCCGAGGATTGCGGCTACTGCCCGCAGGCGGCGCGCTATCACACCGGCGTCGGCGAACGAGGCGATGCTGGCGCTGGACGGCGGTCGTGGCGCGCGGCGCGGCCGCCAAGGCCGCGGGCGCGACGCGCTTCTGCATGGGCGCGGCGTGGCGCGGGCCGAAGGAGCGCGATCTCGAGCCGGTGCTCGAGATGGTGCGCGCGGTCAAGGCGCTGGGGCTGGAGACCTGCGCGACGCTCGGCATGCTCAAGGACGGGCAGGCCGAGCGCCTGAAGGACGCCGGCCTCGACTACTACAACCACAACCTCGACACCGCGCCCGAGTTCTACGGCGAGATCGTCACCACGCGCGACGTACCACGACCGGCTCGACACGCTCGAGCGCGTGCGCGACGCCGGCATTCACGTCTGCTGCGGCGGCATCGTCGGCATGGGCGAGTCGCGCGCGCAGCGCGCCGGGCTGATCGCGCAGCTCGCCAACCTGGATCCGTATCCGGAGTCGGTGCCGATCAACAATCTGGTGCAGGTCGAGGGCACGCCGCTGACGACGGCGACGGCGACGCGCGATCGATCCGCTCGAATTCGTGCGCACGATCGCCGTCGCGCGCATCACCATGCCGAAGGCGATGGTGCGGCTGTCGGCGGGCCGGCAGGAGCTCGGCGACGGCATCCAGGCGCTGTGTTTTCTCGCCGGCGCGAACTCGATTTTCTACGGCGACAAGCTGCTCACGACCGGCAATCCCGACGTCGCCGCAGATCGCGCTCTGTTCGACCGGCTGGGACTGCACGCCGCCGGCGGCGACGCCTGAGTGCGTCGGCCGCCCGTGGCGCGGTGCGTCTGGAGGTGCCATACGGACGTGCGCTGCGGTCGCGATGAGCGCTGAAGACCCTCCGGGAGCGCTGGATCGGCGTCAGGTTCGACGCGCCTTCGAACGCGCCGCCGCCACCTCCGACGCGGCCGCAGTCGTCCAGCGCGAAGTCGGCGCGCGGATGGCGGAGCGGCTCGGCGTCGTCAAGCTCGCGCCCGCGGCGATTCTCGATGCCGGGTGCGGCACCGGCGAGGCGCTCGGCGAATTGCGAACGCGCTACCCGAGTGCACAGATCACAGGCATCGACTTCGCGCTCGCCATGGTACGGGCGGCCCGCGAGCGCGCCGCCCGCACGGCCATCGACAGCCGGTCGTTGCTCGCACGCATCACGGGCGCGCACAAGGGCGCCGTATCGCCGACCCCGCGCATGATCTGCGGCGCGCTCGAGGCGCTGCCGCTCCAAACGAGCTGCACCGATCTGATTTGGAGCAATCTCGCTCTGCAGTGGATCGACGCGCCGACGCAGGCTTTCGCCGAATTCCATCGCGTGCTGCGCGTCGGCGGACTGCTGACGTTCACGACGCTCGGCCCGGACACGCTGCGCGAGCTGCGCACAGCGTTTGCCGGCATCGACTCGGCAACGCACGTCAATCGCTTCTTCGACATGCACGACGTCGGCGACATGCTCGTCGAGACGCGGATTCGCCGACCCCGTCATGGACATGGAGATGCTGACGCTGACCTACGAGAATGCCACGGCGCTTATCCGCGAGCTCAAGGCGCTGGGCGCGCACAACGCGACGGTCGGGCGGCCGCGCGGCCTGACGGGCCGCGGTGCGCTGGACGCGCATGCTCGCTGCGCTCGAGCGCCATCGCCGTAACGGACGGCTACCTGTCGACCTATCGAGGTCATCTACGGCCATGCGTGGAAGCCCGAGGCGCGCGTTGTGCCCGATGGCCGTTCGATCGTCCGTTTCGACTTGCCGCGTCGACGTTGAGCGGATCGCGTGCTCGCGGCGATGACCGCACGCTTTTCGCGGCGCAACAATCCATGCTAAGCTTTATTGGTTTTTTCGACGAGAAACCGTGGCGGCGCTGCGGACCCGGCCCGGCTGCGTGCGGGCGGCTAAGGTGCGCCCCGGCATCCACCAGACTCGAACCGGCCCGCTGTGCAATCGATTCCCCTGCAAGCCGAGTATTGCGTCACCTCACGCCGTAACGACTCGCTCGGGTCGCGCGGCCGTTGGCGGATCTTCGCGGCGCTGTGCGCAGTGTCGCTCGGCCTTGCGCTCTTGTTCGCGACGGTCGGCGCCTGGCCGGTCCTTCCGTACTCCGTGCTGGAAATGGCGGTGCTTTTCGCGGCTTTCTGGTGCATCGGACGACACGCTGGCGACTGGGAGCGGCTTCGTGTCGACGGCGATCGCGTCATCGTCGAGCGCGAATGCGCTGGCGTTCTGACCCGGCACGAATTTAATCGCTGCTGGACCCGCCTCGAGTCCGAGCGCGGCGCCTCCGGTACCGCGCTGCGGCTTGCGTTGAGTTCTGCGGGGAAGTGCGTAACGATCGGTGGCGAGCTGACACCAGCCGCAACGCGAGCGCCTGGCACGCGAGCTTCGCCGCGCGCTGGCGGCACGGTAGATCCTGCGGAAAAAACGACCGCGCTGCACGCGCGGACTATCGACGTATTCGAGGGAAGCATGGAGCGCATCAACGCACTGGGGGTGGCAGGGGCGGCACGGAGAGGAAGGTGGCTGCGGGCTACGCTGCTGGCGGCAGCATTGCTCGCGCCGGCCGTCGGCGCTCGCGGAACTGCAATTCAACCTGCAGCCGCCGGTCACGCCGATCGCGTCGCAGATCTTCGACCTGCACCTGCTGCATCACCGGGATTTGCGCGGTGATCTTCGTCGCTCGTGTTCTCGGTGATGTTCTATTCGATCTTCGCGCACCGCAAGTCGAAAGGCCATCATGCCGCGCAGTTCCACGAGAACACGACCGTCGAAGTCGATCTGGACGGTGATTCCGTTCCTGATCCTGCTGCTCATGGCGTTCCCGGCGACGAAGACCATCCTCGCGATGAAGGACACGTCGGTGCCCGATATGACGATCAAGGTCACCGGCTACCAGTGGAAGTGGCAGCTACGACTACCTGGATCGACGGCTTCGTCGTTCGTCAGCAACCTCGCGACGCCCGCACGCGCAGATCCACAACCAGGAAGCCGAAGGGCGAGCACTACCTGCTCGAGGTCGACCAACCGCTGGTCGTGCCGGTCGACAAGAAGGTGCGCGTGCTCATCACCGCCGGCGACGTGATCCACTCGTGGTGGGTGCCCGCGTTCGGCGTCAAGCAGGACGCGATTCCCGGATTCGTGCGCGACTCCTGGTTCAAGGCCGACACGCCGGGAATCTATCGCGGCCAGTGCGCCGAGCTCTGCGGCAAGGAGCACGGCTTCATGCCCGTCGTGGTCGAGGTGAAGACGCCCGAGGACTACGCGCAGTGGGTCGGACGATGCAGAAGAAAAAGGCGGCAGCGGCGCGCCGACGATCCAAACAAGGTGTGGGACCTCAAGGACCTGGTCGCGCGCGGCGAGAAGGTCTATACGGCGCGAACTGCGTCGCCTGCCACCAGGCCAACGGCAAGGGCGTGCCCGCCGCGTTCCCGCCGCTCGACGGCTCGAAGATCGCGACGGGCCCGATCGCCGCGCACATCGACACGGTGCTGAACGGCGTCGTCAAGAACGGCCAGCCGACGGCCATGGTGCCGTGGAAGAACACGCTCTCCGACATCGATATCGCCGCGGTCGTCACATACGAGCGCAACGCGTGGGGCAACCACACCGGTGACGCGGTCCAGCCGTCGCAGGTGCGCGGCAGCGCAAGAAGTAGCGCCGCGCCGAACATAGGAGCAAGGAGCAAGCGATGAGCAGCATTCCGCACGATCACGCCGTCGGGCACGAGCCCACGCACGACGACCACGCGCATCATCCCGGCGGGATCATGCGCTGGATCACGACGACCAATCACAAGGACATCGGCACGCTGTACCTGTGGTTCTCGTTCATCATGTTCCTCGCCGGCGGCTGCCTGGCGCTGACCATCCGCACCGAGCTGTTCCAGCCCGGGACTGCAGATCGTCGAGCCCGAGTTCTTCAATTCGCTCACCACGCTGCACGGCCTGATCATGATGTTCGGCGCGATCATGCCGGCGGCGGTCGGCTTCGCCAACTGGCAGGTGCCGATGATGATCGGCGCGCCGGACATGGCGTTCGCGCGGCTGAACAACTGGAGCTTCTGGCTGCTGCCGTTCGCGGCGATCGCTGCTGATCGGCGTCGTTCTTCGTTCCCGGCGGCGCGGCCGCGGGCGGCTGGACGCTCTACGCGCCGCTGTCGGTGCAGGCCGGGATGGGCATGGACCTGACGATCTTCGCGATCCACATCATGGGCGCGTCGTCGATCATGGGATCGATCAACATCATCACCACGATCCTGAACCTGCGCGCGCCGGGCATGACGCTGATGAAGATGCCGCTGTTCGTCTGGACCTGGCTGATCACGGCGTACCTGCTGATCGCGGTGATGCCGGTGCTCGCGGGCGCGGTGACGATGCTGCTGACCGACCGCCACTTCGGCACCAGCTTCTTCAACGCGGCCGGCGGCGGCGACCCGGTGATGTTCCAGCACATCTTCTGGTTCTTCGGGCACCCCGAGGTCTACATCATGATCCTGCCGTCGTTCGGCATCGTGTCGACCATCATCCCGGCGTTCGCGCGCAAGCCGCTGTTCGGCTACGCCTCGATGGTGTACGCGACTGCTTCGATCGCGATCCTGTCGTTCATCGTCTGGGCGCACCACATGTTCACCGTCGGCATGCCGGCGGCGGGCCAGCTGTTCTTCATGTACGCGACGATGCTCATCGCCGTGCCGACCGGGCGTGAAGGTGTTCAACTGGCTGGCGACGATGTGGCAGGGCTCGATGACCTTCGAGACGCCGATGCTGTTCGCGATCGGCTTCATCTTCCTGTTCACGATGGGCGGCTTCACCGGGCTGGTGCTGGCGATCACGCCGGTCGACATCCAGCTGCAGGACACGTACTACGTGGTCGCGCACTTCCATTACGTGCTGGTGGCGGGATCGCTGTTCGCGTTCTTCGGCGGCATCTACTACTGGCTGCCGAAGTGGACGGGGCGCATGTACGACGAGACGCTCGGGCAAGTGGCACTTCTGGCTGTCGATGATCTTCTTCAACGTCACGTTCTTCCCGATGCACTTCCTCGGCCTCGCCGGCATGCCGCGCCGGGTTCCGGACTACGCGACGCAGTTCACCGACTTGAACGAGGTCGCGACGATCGGCGCCTTCGGCTTCGGACTGTCGCAGATGCTGTTCCTGTACATCGTGCTGAAGGCGATCCGCAGCGGCGCGCCGGCGCCGGCGCGGCCGTGGGATGGCGCCGACACGCTCGAGTGGACGCTGCCGTCGCCGGCGCCGTATCACACGTTCGAAACGCCGCCGCACGTGGCGTGAGGCGCGGACGCCCGCGACAACGATCGAGTGCAACCGGCGACAGCCGACGCACAGCGCGCGGCGAACGTGCGCACCGCGCTCGATCCTGCTGTCGATCGCGCTGGTGTTCTTCGGCGGCATCATCTTCGCGCAGTACGCCGGCGAGCCGCGGTCGGGATCGGCGTGCTCGGGCTTGGCCGTCATCGGCTTCCTGCTGGTCTCGATCGGCAGGCAACGCTGCGCAAGGGGCGGCAAGTGACTCGATGACGGCGCGACGAGCTCGACGAAGCGCGGCCAGCGCGAATCGCGTGCTCGTCGAAGCTCGCCGTGGTGGTCGTGCGTGATGTTCGGCTTCGGCTTCGCGCTGGTGCCGTTCTACGAGCAGATCTGCAAGGCGACCGGCCTGCGCGACATCGCGGTGCGCCGACCAGCGTCGAGAACACGCAGGTCGACGCGACGCGCACCGTGCGCGCTCGAGCTCGACGCCAACGTGCAGCAAGCTGCCGTGGCGCTTCCGCCCGCTGACTGCCGGTCGTCAACGTGCATCCGGGCGAGCTGACGCAGGTCGTCTACGAAGTCGAGAACACGACCGAGCGGCCGATGACCGGCCAGGCGGTGCCGAGCTACGGACCGCAACTCGCCGGCGAGTATTTCAAGAAGCTCGAGTGCTTCTGCTTTACGAAGCAGTCGTTCGCGCCGCACGAAAAGCGGCAGATGCCGGTGGTGTTCGTGATCGACCCGGCGCTGCCGCCGACGTCGACACGATCACGCTGTCGTACACGTTCTTCGAGGTCGAAGGCAACAGAGCCAGGCGCGCGAGCGAGCCACGCCGGAGCACGAGTGGCAAGACGAGGAGCTAGGATGAGCACAACGCAACGACGCCGAGCCGTACTACTTCGTACCGCAGCCGTCGCACTGGCCGATCACCGGCTCCTGCGCGCTGCTGCTCATGGCGGTCGGCGCGGCGTCCTGGTTCAACGCCTACGCGTTCGGGCCCGTGGCTCGTGCTTGCCGGCTTCGCGGTGCTGCTGACGATGATGTTCGGCTGGTTCGGCCGCGTCATCGACGAGTCCGAGCACCACCTCTACAACAAGAAGGTCGACGTGTCGTTCCGCTGGGGCATGAGCTGGTTCATCTTCTCGGAGGTGATGTTCTTCGCGGCGTTCTTCGGCGCGCTGTTCTATGTGCGCAACCTGTCGGTGCCGGATCTGGGCGAGCATCGAGAACAAGTTGCTGTGGCCGAACTTCACGCGATGTGGCCGACCAACGGGCCCTACCTGAAGGATGCGTTCACGCCGATGGCGGCGATCGGCATCCCGCTGCTCAACACGATCATCCTGGTGTCGTCGGGCGGCACGCTGACGATCGCGCATCATGCGCTCAAGGCGGGACACCGCGGCGCGCTCAAGTTCTGGCTGTTCATCACCATCGTCCTCGGCTTCACGTTCCTGGGCTTGCAGGCGTACGAATACACGCATGCGTACAGCGAGCTCAACCTCAAGCTGTCGACGGGCGTGTACGGCTCGACGTTCTTCATGCTGACCGGCTTCCACGGTTTCCACGTGACCATCGGCGCGATCATGCTGTCGGTCATGCTGCTGCGCATCATTCCGCGGACACTTCGACGCGCAGCATCATTTCGCATTCGAGGCGGCGGCCTGGTACTGGCACTTCGTCGACGTCGTCTGGCTGCTGCTGTTCGTCCTGGTGTACTGGCTATAGCCGGACAGGCTTGCGGCTGATCCGCAGGAGCCGCGCGGGCGACCGTGCGGCTTGTCTTCGGTGCGCGACTGCAGCGGCGCGCGCTCACCGCAGCCCGCTGGCGCCGATCCAGCCGAGCTTGTAGCTGACGACCAGGAATATGAGCAGGCACGCCGACAGCGCGACGCGGATCGCCAGCGCCTTGACCATGCGCGTGCCCTGGCCGCGGTCGTGGTAGAGGTAGTAGAGCGCGCTGCCCAGGCTGCCGACGATGAGCACCAGCGCGACGATGACGATGATCTGGATCACGAGCTCTCGCGATTCGCGAGGTGTCGGCCAGTCTAGTGCAAGCCATGCCCAATGCCAATGACGCTCGTGTTCCTTGCGCGCAAGCCGTTTCGCCCGAGCTCTGGCCGACGCTGGGCATGCTGCTGCTCGTCGCGGTGACGCGTCGCGCTGGGCAACTGGCAGCGCCACCGCGCCGGGGAAAAGGAGGCGCTGCGCGACCCAGTACGAAGCGGCGAAGCAAGCGCGGCGCAATCGATCTCGACGGTCGGCAGGATGCGACCGGAACTGCGCTTTCGCAGCGCGCGGGCCGCGCGGGACGTTACGATTCGCGCGCACAGGTGCTGATCGACAACAGGGTGCACGCCGGACGGCCCGGATACGAGGTCGTCACTCCGCTCAAGCTTGCCGAGCGATCGTTACGTGCTCGTCGATCGCGGCTGGATCGCTGCCACGCCGCGTCGCTCCGAGTTGCCGCAGGCGCCCGCTGCCAGCAGCGGAGGTTACGGTCGACGGCCGCATCAATTTGCCGCCGGCGCGCTATCTCGAATTGCGCAAGGACGAGGGATGCCGGCCCGGTGCGCCAGAACCTCGACATCGCGCGCATTGCGCAAGCGAGCGGGTTGCCGCTGCTGCCGTTCATCATCGAGCAGACCAATGACACCGCGGACGGCCTGGCGCGCGAGTGGCCGGCGCCCGATTTCGGCATCGAGCAACACCTGAGCTACATGGTGCAGTGGTATTCGCTGGCGGCGCTGGGTATCGTGCTCTGGCTCGCGCTCAACTGGCGAGCGCGGCCGTGAACGCAGCGAATCCTCGACCCGACAAGCGCAAAGGCCGCCGCATCCTGATGCTGATGGCGTTGTTCGCGGTCTGGCGCCGATCGTTGCTTCTTACGTCGACGTACTACTGGTTCGTTCCCGACGAAGCGCGTCAACTACGGCGAGCTGCTCGAGGCCGGTCCTGCGCCCGCGAGTCGTCGGCACGCGCGATGGATGGCGCGCCGTTCTGCGCTTTCCGAACTGCAGGGGCAGTGGGTCCTGCTCGATCGTGAGCAGGCGCGGATTGCAGCGACGCTTGTGCCCGTGCGCTCTACGCGACGCGGCAGGCGCGCACGATCCAGGGACGCGAGCAGGATCGCGTCGTGCGCGCTTGGCTGCTGCCGGCCGGCGGCGCCGCGCCGCCAATCCGCAGCTTCTCGCCGCGCATCCGGGCCTCGTCGTCGCGCCGCGCCGATCAGCGGGCGCTTGCGCGGCTGCCGCTCGCGACCGACGGCAAGCCGCACGATCCTGCTGCTCGACCCGCGGGGCAACCTGGTGCTGCGCTACGGCGCCGATCCTGACATCAAGCGCTTTGCCACCGATCTGAGCAGGCTGCTGCGCGCGTCGCAGATCGGGCTGGCTGGGATGCTAAAATATGCCTTCGTACAGGATTACCCGTGCGCCGCCGCGTTGCTCAGCGGCAGCGCAGCATGACTTGCCGATGGCTACACCCGTGATGACGACGAACGTCGCGCTGCCGCAGCGCCGCCTGCGCCAGTTCCTCGCGCTGACCAAGCCGCGCGTGGTGTCGCTGATCGTGTTCACAGCCGTGATCGGCATGTTCCTGGCAGTCGCCCGGACTGCCTCCGGCGCCGGTGCTTCTCTTCGGCACGCTGGGCATCGCATTGGTCGCCGCCGCGGCGGCGGCGATCAACTGCCTGGTCGAGCAGAAAATCGATGCGGTAATGGCGCGCACGCGCGCGCGGCCGCTGCCGCGCGGCGAGCTCACGTCGCTGCAGACGCTGGTGTTCGCCAGCGTCGTCGGCATTGCGGGTCTGCTCGTGCTCTATCTGATGGTCAACGCGCTGACGATGTGGCTCACCCTGGTCACGTTTCGTGGGCTACGCCATCGTCTATACGGTGCTGCTCAAGCCCGCCACGCCGCAGAACATCGTCATCGGCGGCGCGTCGGGCGCGATGCCGCCCGTGCTGGGCTGGGCCGCGGTCGCCAACGACGTCGCGCCGGAAGCGCTGCTGCTGTTCCTGATCATCTTCGCGTGGACGCCGCCGCATTTCTGGTCGCTGGCGCTGTACCGGGCGAAGGAGTACGCGAAGGCGGGCCTGCCGATGCTGCCGGTGACGCACGGCGGCAAGTACACGCGCCTGCAGATCGTGCTCTACACGCTCGCCCTGTTCGCGGTGACGTCTGCTGCCGTTCGCGATACGGATGAGCGGGTGGCTCTACCTGGTCGCCGCGATTGCGCTGGGCGCGGATTTTCATCGGTTACGCCGTACTGCTCTACCGACGCTACAGCGACGCGCTCGCGCGGCGTACGTTCCGCTACTCGATCGTCTATCTCGCGGCACTGTTCTCCGCGCTGCTGCTCGACCACTACTGGCAATGAGCCGAATTCGCCGAAATGGCTGGCTCGCGCTCCTGTGCGCGGTGGCGCTCACCGCGTGCGGCGGCCCGACCGCGCCGAAATTCCAGGGGTCCGACGTCACCGGCAGCAATTTCGGCAGGGACTTCAAGCTCACCGATCCCACCGGCACGCAGCGCACACTCGCTGACTACCGCAACAAGGTCGTGGTGCTGTTCTTCGGCTATACGCAATGTCCCGACGTCTGTCCGACGACGCTCTCCGAGCTTGCGACGGTGATGCAGACCCTCGGCCCCGACGCCTCGAAGGTCCAGGTGCTGTTCGTGACGGTGGATCCCGAGCGCGACACCGCGGCCCTGCTGGCCCAGTACGTTCCGGCGTTCAATCCGACGTTCGTCGGCTTGCGTGGCGATGCCGCAGCCACTGCCGCGGTAGCCAAGGAGTTCAAGGTGCTCTATCAAAAGCAGCCCGGGACGACGCCCGGAAGCTACAGCATGGACCATTCCGCCGGCACGTTCATCTTCGACCCGCAGGGTCGGCTGCGCGTATACGTGAGCTACGGTCAGGGCCCGCAGGTGTTCGCGCACGACATCGCGGCTTTGCTGCACGCGAGCTCATAGACGTCGATGTCCCGCACGGCGCAGTCCCTACCCCGCGGGGAGCGCGGGCGCGGGTGATCAGCCGGCGCGCTTGCTCTCGATCAGCTCGATCTTGTAGCCGTCGGGATCCTGCACGAAGGCGATCACGGTCGTGCCGCCTTTCACCGGCCCCGCCTCGCGTGTGACGTTGCCGCCTTTGGCGCGAACGGCAGTGCAAGCGGCGGCCGCGTCGGGCACTTCAATCGCCACGTGTCCGTACGCGCTGCCAAGCTCGTAGCTGTCGACGCCGTAGTTGTACGTGAGCTCGAGCACCGCACCCTCGGATTCGTCGCCGTAGCCGACGAAGGCGAGCGTGTATTTCTGGTCTGGCCGGTCGGTGGTTCGCAGCACGCGCATACCGAGTACGCCGGTGTAGAAGCCGATCGAGCGCTCGAGGTTGCCAACGCGCAGCATCGTGTGCAGGATTCTCATGGTGTCAGGCTTTCAGAATTCGACCAGTTCGTAGTCTTCCTTGCGTGCCCCGCAGTCGGGACACGTCCAGTTCGGCGGCACATCCTCCCATTTGGTTCCGGGCGCGATGCCGCTCTCCGGGTCGCCGTACGCCTCGTCGTAAATGTGTCCGCAGATCAGGCACATGTATTTCTTCATTCGAGTGAAACAGGTTGGGGTAAAATCGCATTTTACCAAGTCCTCACCCGCGGTGAGGCTGCGCCTCATGGACCATGCGGCGACGCTGCCGCCGAGGCGAACAGCACAATGCCCCCGCCGACCGAGAAGGACCCCGACTTTCCACCGCTGGTCCTGACCTTCGCCGCGTCCGACCCGTCCTCGGGCGCAGGGGTCCAGGCGGATTTGCTGACTCTCGCCAGCATGGGTTGCCATCCGCTGACGGTCATCACCGCGATCACGGTGCAGGACACGCTCGGTGTCGAGGCGGTGCAAGCGATCGATTCCGACTGGGTCTCGGACCAGGCGCGCTGCCTGCTCGAGGACATGCCCGTCGATGCCTTCAAGATCGGCGCCATGGGCAGCGTCGAGAACATCGCCGCAATCGCTGAGATCATTGCCGACTATCCTGACGTGCCGCTGATCCTCGACCCGGTGCTCGCCTCGGGTCGCGGCGACGAGCTCGCCAGCGACGAGATGCTGCACGCGATGCGCGAGCTGCTGCTGCCGCAGACGACCATCCTGACGCCCAACAGCATGGAAGCTCGCCGGCTCGCTGACGCCGATGACGACGATGACCCGTCGCTCGCGGCGTGTGCGCAGCGCCTGATCGACGCCGGTGTCGAGTACGTGCTCGTCACCGGCACGCACGAGCCGACGCCGCAGGTCGTCAACACGCTCTATGGCAAGAGCGGCGTCGTCCGTAGCGACAGCTGGCAGCGCCTGCCGGGTACCTATCACGGCTCGGGCTGCACGCTCGCCTCAGCGATCGCGGCGATGCTCGCCAATGGCCTCGAGCTGCCCGATGCCGTGCGCGAGGCGCAGGATTACACCTGGCACGCGCTGCAAAAGGCGTACCGCCCCGGGATGGGCCAGTTCCTGCCCGACCGGCTGTTCTGGGCGCGAGAGCAGGAGACCCCGGCCGAAGGCGGTGGTGCGCCGGAATCAGCGAAAGCCGGGCAATCGGCGCCGGCGGCGCTGTTGTCAGCGCAGGTGTCGGACCTGCATCGTCACTGAGCGCATCGTGGCGCTGGCTTCACGCTCGCGCCCCGCGCTGGCCGGCTTGTATGCGCTGACGCCGGATTTCGCCGACACGCCCGTGCTTGTCCAACGCGTGCGCGCCGCGCTCGCCGGCGGAGCGGCGGCGATCCAGTACCGCAACAAGACCGCGTCGCCGGCATTACGGTGGGAGCAGGCGCGCGCGCTGCGCGAAGTCTGCTCGGGCGCGGGTGTAGCCCTGATCGTCAATGACGACGTCGACCTTGCCGTGGGCGCCGGCGCGGACGGCGTGCACCTGGGCGGTGAAGACGGATCGCTGATCGCCGCCCGCGAGCGGCTCGGCCGCAACGCGATCATCGGCGCGTCGTGCTACGACTCGATGGAACGCGCGCAATCGGCCATCGATGCGGGCGTCGATTACATCGCCTTCGGCAGCTTCTACGCCTCGTCGGTCAAGCCGGAAGCAGTTTGCGCCGCGCCGGGCCTGCTCTCCGCCGCGAAAAGCCGCTGGGACGTGCCGGTCGTCGCGATCGGCGGCATCACGCCGGCGAACGCGCCCACGCTGATCGCCGCGGGTGCCGATGCGGTGGCGGCAATCTCCGCCGTGTTCAGCGCTGCGGACGTGGCGGCAGCCGCGCGTGCGTTCGCCGCGCTGTTTCGGCGCTAAAGGCTGCGGCGGAGGAGCGGGGCAGCGCCCGCCTGCCTCGCACGGGTCCATAGCGGCTACGGAGCTGTGCGCCCTTGCTTCAGCTGCGCTTCGAAGTAGGCGATGGTCCGCATCAATCCCTGCTCGAGGTCGACGGTCGGCTTCCAGTCGAGTAGCTCGGTCGCGCGGCCGATGTCGGGCTTGCGCTGCTTGGGGTCGTCCGGAGGCAAATCGCTGAACACGATGCTCGACCGCGAGGCCGTCAGGCCCGTGATCGTCTGCGCCAGCTGGCGCATGGATATCTCCGACGGATTCCCAAGATTCAGCGGTCCGGTGATTTCCGGCCCTGTTGCCATCAAGCGTATGCATCCGTCGATCATGTCGTCGACATAGCAGAACGAGCGCGTCTGACTGCCGTCGCCGAACAGCGTAATGGGCTTGCCCAGGAGCGCCTGAACGATGAACGTGGAGACCACGCGACCGTCATCGGGATGCATTCGCGGGCCATACGTGTTGAATATTCGTGCCACCTTGATCTCGACTCGATGCTGCCGCCAGTAGTCGAAGAACAGGGTTTCCGCGCATCGCTTGCCTTCGTCGTAGCACGCGCGAATGCCGATCGGATTGACGCGGCCAACGTAATCCTCGGATTGCGGATGGACCTCCGGGTCGCCGTAGACCTCGCTCGTCGAGGCCTGGAAGATCCTTGCCTTGATGCGCTTCGCCAGCCCAAGCACGTTGATCGAGCCATGGACGCAGGTCTTGGTGGTTTGGACTGGATCGAATTGGTAGTGAATGGGTGAAGCCGGGCATGCCAGATTGTAGATGTGATCGACTTCGACGTAGAGCGGGAAAGTGATGTCGTGGCGCATCAGCTCGAAGCGGGGGTGTCCGAGCAGGCCGGCGACGTTGGTCTTCGTGCCCGTGAAAAAATTGTCGACGCATAAGATGTCATGACCGGCGTTGACCAGACGCTCGCACAAATGTGATCCGAGGAAGCCTGCTCCTCCGGTGATCAAGACTCGCTTGGCAGCATCGCTATTCACGCACACCCCGTGACTCGGAAAACGCGCCGCCTTCCTTGCAAGACGTCGCACGCCTGTTTAGACTATTTGTTGTCGACTCGCTATGGCGGCAGCGGCGGGCGAATGTTGCGAAAGGCGGGACTTGCGTCGCTTCGCGACTCCCCGGAATTATTCGATCACCAATGCGCGACTGCGCGTGATTGTGCCTGAACCGTGACCGATTGACACTGCCGGACCGATTGGCCGGCGCTTACGCGGCGTTGAATCATTCCAACAAGCTCCCACCTACCGCCCGCACGCATGTCCCGCAACGAAGAGCTCTATCAACGTGCACAGCGTCGGATTCCCGCGGGCGTGAACTCGCCGGTGCGCGCGTTTCGTTCGGTGGGTGGTACGCCGCGTTTTTTTGCGCGCGGCGAAGGTGCGTATCTGTGGGACGCCGACGGCAAGCGCTACATCGACTACGTCGGTTCGTGGGGTCCGGCGATCCTCGGCCATGCGCATGCACAGACGGTGCGCGCCGTGCAGGAAACGGCGAGGCATGGGTTGTCTTTCGGCGCACCGACCGAGATCGAGATCGACATGGCGGAAACCCTGTGCAGACTGTTGCCGTCGCTGGACATGGTGCGGCTGGTGTCTTCCGGAACCGAGGCTACGATGACCGCGCTGCGCCTCGCGCGCGGCTACACGGGGCGGTCGAAGATCATCAAGTTCGAAGGCTGCTATCACGGCCACGGCGACAGCCTGCTGGTGAAGGCCGGATCCGGCGCATTGACCTTCGGCCAGCCGTCGTCGGCAGGCGTCCCGCCGGCCATCGCCAACGAAACGCTGGTCCTGTCGTACAACGACCTCGACGAAGTCGCGGGCGCCTTCGAGGCGCATCCGCGCGAAATCGCCGGCATTATCGTCGAGCCTGTCGCCGGCAACATGAACCTCGTCGCGCCCAGGCCTGGATTCCTTCAGGGCCTGCGCGAGCTGTGCGACCGCCACGAGGCGGTGCTGATCTTCGACGAGGTGATGACCGGCTTTCGGCTGCACCTTCAGGGAGCGCAGGGTCTCTATGGCGTTGCGCCCGACCTGACCACGCTCGGCAAGGTCATTGGAGGCGGCATGCCGGTGGGCGCGTTCGGGGGCAAGCGCGCGATCATGGAAAAGATAGCGCCGCTGGGACCCGTGTATCAGGCCGGAACCCTTTCGGGCAATCCGGTCGCCGTCGCGGCGGGGCTGGCGACGCTCGAAGCGATCCAGGCGCCGGGCTTCTACGATCGCCTCGCCGCGCGTACGTTGGCATTGACGCGGGGACTCGTGCAAGCCGGTGCGCGCGCGGGCGTGGCGTTGTCCGCGCAAGCCATCGGCGGCATGTTCGGCTTGTATTTCGCACCCGCCGCGCCGGATTCCTACGCAGCGGTGATGGCCTGTGACAAGGAGCGCTTCAATCGCTTTTTCCATCGCATGCTCGATGGCGGGGTGTATTTCGCGCCTTCGGCGTACGAAGCGGGCTTCGTGTCCGCGGCGCATAGCGCCGCCGATGTCGACGAAACGCTACGCCTGGCCGAGCAGAGCCTGCGCGCAGTCGCTTAGCGGCCGTGACGGGCAGCGACCACAGCATGACCCGGGACACGCTGCCGCCAGCAACGCAGGCGTTGATCCGTCTGTGCGACGACCACCTACTCCGCGGCGATTGGGAGGCGGCGCTCGCCGCCGCGGAGGCGGCTGTGCGGAGCGATGCCGACGACGCCAACGCACACTATGTCAAGGGTGGAATCCTCGCTATGGTCGGGCAACTCGAGCAGGCGACGCAAGCTACACATCACGCGCTGCGACTCAATCCTGTGCACGCCGGCGCCTACAGTAACCTGGGCGCGATCGCGATGTGGCGGAAGGATTACGTACAATCGGCAGCCGACCAGCGTCGCGCGCTTGAACTGCAGCCCGCGATCCAGGACGCGCAGTCGGGGCTCGCGTATGCGCTGCTGGCGCAGGGCGATTTCGAGCGGGGCTGGACGCAGCACGAACGCTGCCGGCCGCTCGGCATGCTCGTATACGACAAGAAGGATCCCATCCTCTGGGACGGCAAAGCCGTGGCGGGAACGCTGACGCTGTTCTGCGAGGCAGGATTGGGTGACGTGCTGCAGTTTTGCCGGCTCGTTCCGTCAGTGCGCGGGCGCGTCGGCAGGCTGGTGCTCTATCTGCAGCCGTACTATCTACCCCTCGCTCGCGTCCTCAGCACCCTCGAGGGCGTCGACGAAATTGCGCAGAGCCCGGAGCAATTGCGGTGCAGCGATGCATGCCTATCTATACTCAGCTTGCCGTATTTGCTCAAGTCGACCCTGGCCGAGGCGCCTGGGCCCGTGCCCTATCTGCACGTGGATCCGGCGCTCGGCTTGCGCTGGGCCGAACAATTGCGCAATGATCGACGGCCGCGCGTGGGTTTGGTGTGGGGCGGCAATCCGCGCCTCGCGCAAGCCAGGATCAGCATGCTCGATCGCCGGCGCTCGATCCCGCTGGCAGCGCTCTCGACTCTGCTTGCGGTGCCTGGCGTGAGTTTCTATAGCCTGCAGAAAGGCGCCGCGGCACAACAACTCGAAAATTCACCCCTCGCGTCGCGGCTGATCGACCTGACCGCGCAGATCGGCGACTTGGCCGATACCGCGGCGCTGATGGACCAGCTCGACCTCGTGATCACGGTCGACACGTCGGTCGTTCACCTCGCGGGTGCGTTGGGCAAGCCGGTATGGATGCTCAATCGCTTCGATTCGTGCTGGCGCTGGGGGCCTGAGCGCGAAGATGCGCCGTGGTACCCGACGCTGCGCATCTTTCGCCAGCCGGCCTTCGGCGACTGGACGAGCGTGGTCGATCGCGTGACGTATGCGCTCCGGCAATGGGCCGCGGATTTTGGCGCGCAAAGGGCATCCGCATGACTGCGAGCAGTGCCGGCAGGAACGATCCGTGCCCATGCGGCAGCGGCAAGAAGTACAAGAAGTGCCATGGCATGGTTTCCGCGGCAGCGAGTGCCGCGCCGGCCGCCGCCGGCCCCGAGCGCACGGGCGCGCTGTTCCAGCAGGCGCTGGGCGCGTATCAGCGGCAGGATCTAGCCGCCGCAGCGGCTTCGTGCCGGCAATTGCTCACGCAAGCACCGGCGCACGCGGCAGGGTGGCATCTTGCCGGCAACATCGACTTGCAGCGTGGCGACCATCAGGCGGCTACACAGAGGTTTGCCCGCGCCGCCGATCTCGATCCCGGACAGGCCGAATTCCACGCATCGCTGGCCCGTGCGCAGTTCGCAACCGGCGCGCACGACGCTGCCGCCACCAGCGCGCGGCGCGCCATCGCACAGAACGAGGACAGCGCCGGGGCCTGGACCGTCCTGGGCATGAGCCTCGAAGCCGGTGATCCCGAAGGCGCGCTGGCGGCGTGGCAGCGTGCCGTCGCCATCGCGCCGCGCGAGCCCGAAGCGCAGTTTCGCATCGGCAATTTCCAGCGACGGCGCAAGAACAACGCGGCCGCGGTGACGGCGTATCGCGCGGCGCAGGCCGCCGGGCTGCGGCACCCGGTGCTGATCAACAATCTCGGGCTCGCGCTGCAGGACACGGACCAGCGGGACGAGGCCGAGCAATGCTTTCGTCGCGCGCTTTCGCTGCAACCCGCGATGATCGAGGCGCTGGTCAACCTCGCCGACCTGTTGAGTCAACGCCTGCGGTTCAGCGAGGCCGAGCCGCTGTACGAAAAAGCGCTGGCACAACAGCCGTCCGTTGCGGCGCTGTGGCAGAACCTCGGGCTCTGCCAGTATCGCCTGGGGGCGCAGGCGAGGGCTCAACAGTCGCTTAAGCGCGCAATCGAGCTCGATTCACGCGATACGGGGTCGTTGACGGCTATGGCCGCGTCGCTGCTCGCGGAGCAGCGCGATGCGGAGGCGTTGCCATTCATCCGCGCGGCGCTCGCGCTGCAACCCGACCTGTTCGAAGCGCAAAGCATGCTGCTCTACGCCAACCAGCGCACTTGCGATTGGAAGGATCTGGAGGTGCTTTTCGAGCGGCAGCGTGCAGTCATCCGCTGGCCGGGCGCCGCACCGGTCGTTCCCCACAACCTGCTGGCATTGCCGTACACGCCGGAGGAACTGCTAAGTGCCGCGCAAAACTGGGTACAACGCCGTATCGCGCCCACGCCGAGGCCGCGGCCACCGCGCCCCGACTTGATCGGCGGCAGGCTCCGGATCGCCTATCTCGGGTCGGATTTTCGCCAGCATGCGCTGGCGAACCTGTTGACCGAGGTCCTGGAGACGCACGACCGTTCACGCTTCGAAGTGTTCGGCTACTCCTTCGGTCCGGACGACCACAGTCCGGCGCGTGCGCGATTCGCCAACGCCTTCGACCTTTTCGTCGACGTGCGCGACGAGACCTTCGAGCAGACCGCGCAGCGCATCCGACGCGATCGCATAGGCATCCTCTTCGACACCGGCGGCTACGTGCTCAATGCGCGCAGCGAGATTTTCGCTCTGCGGCCCGCGCCGATCCAGATCAACTGCATCGGCTTTCCCGGCACGCTCGGGGCCGACTACTACGACTACATCGTCACCGACGGCTTCGTCACGCCACCGGACCAGCAGGAGAACTTCGCCGAACGCTTCATGCTCATGCCGCACTGCTACATGCCCGGGGACGGCAAACGCGTCATCGGCGAAGCGCCGACGCGGCAGGCTTGTGGCCTGCCCGAGAGCGGCCAGGTTTTCTGCTGCTTCAACGCCTCGTGGAAAATCCATCCGCACGTGTTCGACGTATGGATGCGGCTGCTTGCGGCGACGCCCGGCAGCGTGCTGTGGCTGTTGCATAGCAACGTCGCGAGCTGCGACAACTTGCGGCGCGAAGCGCGGAATCGCGGCGTCGCGCCGGAGCGGCTGATCTTCGCGCCGACGCTGCCGCTGGCAGAGCATCTCGCACGGCACTCGCAGGCCGATGTGTTCCTCGACACATTCCCGTGCAATGCGCACACGACGGCGAACGATGCGCTGTTCGCCGGGTTGCCAGTGCTGACCTGTGCCGGCGAGACCTTTGCCAGTCGCGTCTCGGGCAGCCACCTGCGTGCCATCGGTTTGCCCGAACTTGTGACCGCCAGCTTGGCCGACTACGAGGCTCTGGCGTTGAAACTCGCTGCCGAACCGGGGCTGTTGGCGACTTATCGCGATCAGCTGCGCTCCAATCGTTCAAGCGAATCGTTGTTCGATACCCTCGGCTATACACGCGCATTCGAACGATCGTTGTGGGCGGCATGGGAAAACTTGGGCGCATCCGTCGAAGCGGTCGACGCTCTGCACAACTTGGACGCTGGATCCTAGCGCCGGCGCCGAGCTCACTCGGCGAGAAACCGGCGGAGAAACGCGTCTATCGGAAAACCCAGCGCGCCGCCGACGGTGTCGAGCTCCGCCGCCGTTGCGCTGTCGAGCCATGCCGCGACGCGGGCCCTGTCCAGGTCGCCACGCGCATCGGGAGGGATCGGTTTTCCAAGCAGCGCGTAGAGTCGAGCGCGGTTGACGGTATAGCGGGCCGTGAGCGCGCCGGTGCAGGAGAGCGGGAATGCGCGCGCGCGTAGCATTTCTGCGAACAGACGATCGCCGATCACCGACAGTGAGCTGGGGTACCGGGTCCAGCCGTCCAGACAATCAAAGGCTGACGAGGCTAGCAGCAGGGTACTGGTGTCGATATGCCCGGCCGGATCTTCGGGGCTGAGGAACGGGAGCACGCTATCGTCGGGAAATTGGAGACTGCGTCCTGAATAGCAGACCGCGGCGCCCGTCTGTAGATGGCGCGCGACGAGCGTTTCAACATGCCTGGGGCGCATCGCGTTGTCCGCGTCGAGATATGCGATCGCGGCGAACCCGAGCGCTGCCGCGCGCTCTCCCCCTTTGGCGCGCGGTGTATCGCCAAAATCCCGGTGGCCGGTCGGAAGCTTGAGATGTTCGACATCCCACCTGTCGATTTCTTTGCGCGGCGAACCATCCGCCACCAGAATATGCCGGCACGCATACGTCTGGAGGATAACGCTCCTGTGGCAGCGCTCAAGTAGCGCCAGGCTCTCCGCGTGGTAGGCCGTGACGACTGCCACCCGGATCGAGCGATCAGCGGTGCCCAGAGACTGGCCGACCCGGTGGTCGGCAATCCGGTAGCGGATGATGGCGTCCAGCGCCGCAGCCCACGTCAGAGCGTCATCGGGGGATTCTGCAAGCGTTCTCTCGTATTTCGAGAGCAAGCGTTCGCCGTCCTCGGGCGCGACGACCGCACCATGGCAGTCCTTGTAGCGCCTGTTGCTGCCGCAGGGGCATGGTGCGTTGCGCGATACCGGCGGTTGCATCGCCGCTTCAGGATGCGGGCGACGGCGCGTCGGGGGTCGCAGTCACCTCGAGAAATATCGTCACGATGGCAGCCGATCACACGCGGTGTGGTCATCAAGCGGCGTGGGCACTTACCCGGCGCCGGCTGAACGTTGGCGCATTCGGGCCCACTCCCAGATCGCGGGCCAAACGTCGAGCGCGCGTCCGTAGTTCTTCGCGAGATTTCTGACTTCGGCAGCCGGCGCGAGCCGGCCGCGCAGCGTGACCGGATCGGTCGACAGCGTTGGCGATCCGAGCCAGGGGCGCAGCAAAGCCTTCCACTCGGCTGCAACGCCGGCATCGTCGAGCAGTTCGTTTATTTCGAATTGCACACGGCCCGCGGCGTCGGCGGCCTGCTGCTCGAGCAACTCCGCAAGCTGTCTTTCGCTCGCCGCGGCGAGATCCAGCAGTATTGCGCCGAATGCGCGCATGCGATCCCGGGCCAGCTCGCTTACGATGGTGTGTGCGGCCTGCCCGAGGTAGTCCAGCAGAAAATGCACCGGCTCCTGGGGGAAGCTTGCCGAGCGATCGATCCATACCTTGATCGGACTGCGCCAATGCGGCAGGCCCCAGGGCAGGTCGAGGAACCAGGCACTCGGATGAACATGCCGGATCATTTCACCCAGCAGCAGGTCCTCGTTTCGATGCGCGCGCACGGTGGGTGGCAGCAGGTTGCTGTTGTCCAGACCGGCCATAGTCGTGAATGTCAGCGGCCGGTTCGGAGTCAGGCGCAGGCGACGCTGGCCGCGCCAGTTGATGCGCCGAGTGAACGCGTATTCCATGCGACCCGGTTCGAGCCTCAACTGTTCCCGCGACGCGGGTGGCAGCGACAGCAAGTGGTACGGGAAAAGCGATGATCCTGGATCGCCAAGGGCGTGGTTCTGCGTCATCAGCACCTTGGCGTCGCGAGCAAAGCGTCGCGCATCATCGCTGACGAGATCGACTTGTGCCGGCGCAGCGCGCGCAAGCCGCGTCCAAAGCGATCCAAGGGGCTCCCCCAGCGATTCAAGATGCGCTGCCACGGGATCGATACCGGCAAGCGGGCATGCACGTTCGAGCTCGGCGCGCTCGGCAAAGCAGTAGAGCTCATCTCGCCCGGATGAAACCGTGAATCCGGCATCGCTTGCGGGAGGGTGCCGCGCTTCGAGCAGGGCGTCGTCATCGAGCAAGAGCGAGCGTCGCCCCGCAGTGAGAATCAGAGCGGCATTGATTGGACGTCCGTAAGTGGCCTCATCGACCGTCGGCCCGCCGAGCAGCCAGGAAATCTCGTCCTTCGCCGCCGGAAACGCACCGACCAGTTCCTCAATGAGCGCATCCTCAGCGGACAGGTCGGTGTACTTGCAATCGAGCTTTGCGTCGGCGATCGCGTGGCGATTGGCCGCGCGGTTCGCCGCGTCCCGCGAGTCGTCCAGCACCTGATAGCGATAACGGGCCTTGAAACGCGCCTCGAGCGCGGTGGCGCTCGCGAGGGCGCGCGCGAGAAGCTCCGGGCGATCACATGTACGGATCGTGATCCCGGCAAAGGGTGCGGCCTCCCATTCAGGCGCCGGATCAAAGCGATTCACAAGGTCGTCGAGCGGCGTGAGAAGGCCGCCGGAAGCGAACTCGGCCAGCCATCCCGACAGCGTCGCCACGTCCGCCTCGTGAACGCCGAGCTTGCGGCGTACCGTCGCCATGTGTTCATCGAGCGTGCGGCACCCCTCGCACGCGGTTAGCACCGCGTGCTGATGCAGGGACAATTCGGCGACGGCGCCGTTGACGGGATTGCGCACTTGGCAGCGCCGCGCCGCGATCGGAAGCGTCGTCCACGCAGGCGCGAGCCATTGGGCAGCGCGCCCCGACACCGCGGACCAGGACGCGGAGGGCGAAAATGTGAACGCTGTCTTTAGTTCTAGCACGCGCCGTCAGTGATTCGCGGTCGCAGGATGTGTGCAAGTGGCGACGATCGGGACCTGCACAAGCATTTCAAATTGCGCCTCGCCTGTCGAAAGCCGCCGCTTGGCGCAGCATACATGAAGGCGCGCCGTACGTGACGCTGGAGGTGGAACGTATCGTCGATGCAGACCCAACCCGTTGCATCTCGCAGGAAAATGCGCTGCCGAGCATGGCGACGCGTATTGTATGATCGCGGCGGTTATGAAAGTGAGCATTGTAACGCCGACGTACAACCGCGAGCGTTTCCTGCGCGCGTTCTACGCGATGTTCAACGCGCAGACATACCTCGCGTTGGAATTGCTCATCGCGGACGATTCACCGGCGCCATCGGCGTTCTTCGCAGGCGTGCGTGACGATCGCGTGCGTTACATGCACCTGGCAGTGCGGGCTTCGATCGGCGAAAAGCGCAACCGCCTGATCGAGCTTGCGACCGGGGAAGTAATCGTCTTTTTCGACGACGACGACTACTACGCGCCGCACTACGTCGAGACGATGCTGCGTGCGCTCGGCGATGCCGACTTCGTGAAGCTGGTCGGCTGGTACACCTATTCGGTGCCCGAGCGAGCGCTGTTCTACTGGGACACGACGGCCGGGCGAGGTCAGCATTACAGGGTGGGTGGCGGTCCGATGACGCTGATTCGTTCCGGCCAACTCGGACCTGACTTCGTAGCGAAGAACGTCGACGGCTACGGCTTCTCCTTCGTATTCCGTCGCTCGCTGTTCGAAGCGGCGCGCTTTCCGGACCAGAATTTTGGCGAAGATCTGGCGTTCGCCGGGGCAGCGCGGCGTGCGGACCGAAGGATCGTGCACGTGCAGGACGATAGCGCGAGCGTCGTCCACCTGCTGCACGGTCGCACGACGTCGGTGGTGTTTCCGCAACATCGGTTGGCGCCGGAGGTGGAGCAGCAGCAATTTCCCGGTCTGGCCGCGCATCTCGCTCTGGTCAAGGCGCGCTGACCGGACGATTCCCGGCGAACTTCGCCGATCGCAGCCGCTCTATCGCTATTGGATTCGGCGGCGAGTTCCTTCGCAGGGGCGAATTCATTTGGCCGCAGTCGGCCCGCTTGGCGGCGAGCGTATGAATTCGCAGCTGCAAAACTGCAAAGCGTCGGGCGATGGCGACAGCACGCCGGCCCAGGCGTCGTCCGCTGACGACAGTTTTCATGAAGAATCGTATGCAACACTTTGATAGTTGCGGAGTGCCGGCGATTTTCACTCTGCGACCATGCTATGATCCAGCGACATTTTTCTGTCCGGAATGACTGTGAGCGCATCGCCAAGAAAACGCCTCGGCGAGATTCTGATCGAGCGCGGCAAGCTCGACGCCGCGGGACTCGACCGCGCGCTGCGCCTGCAGCAGGAGTCGGGCGAGAAGCTGGGCGCGCTGCTGGTCACGCTCGGCGTGGTCGCGCAGCGCGACGTCGCCGAAGCGCTCGCCGCGCAGCTCGGCCTGCCGCTGGTCGAGGCCGCGGGCTATCCCGAGCTGCCGATCCTCGAGGAGCGCGTGTCGGCGCGCTTTCTGCGCGAATCGCGCGCGCTGCCGCTGCGCCGAGGACGAAAGCGAGCTGGCGCTGGCGATGGCCGATCCGACCGACGAGCTACACCATCAACGCGTTCGAAATGGTCACCGGGCGCAAGGTGCGGCCGCTGGTCGCGATCCCGACCGAGCTCGAGGCCGCGCTGGAGCGGCTGTACGGCGCGGGCAAGTCGGCGCTGGGCCAGATCGTCGGCGACGTCGAGCAGCGCGACGATCTCGCGCTTCGACGCCGACGTCCAGCAGCTGAAGGACCTCGCGTCCGAGGCGCCGGTCATCCGCCTGGTGTCGCTGATCATCACCAACGCGCTCGAGATGCGCGCGTCCGACATCCACGTCGAGCCGTTCGAGAACCGGCTGATCGTGCGCTATCGCATCGACGGCGTGCTGCACGAAGTCGAATCGCCGCCGCGGCGGCTCGCCGCGGCGGTGATCTCGCGCATCAAGATCATGGCCAACCTCGACATCGCCGAGCGCCGCCTGCCGCAGGACGGACGCATCCGCCTGCGCGTGCAGGGCAAGGAGATCGACCTGCGCGTGTCGACCGTGCCGACGATGCACGGCGAGTCGGTCGTCATGCGCATCCTCGACAAGGGCGGCGTCGCGCTCGACTTCAAGAAGCTGGGCTTCGAAGCCGACACGCTGAAGGCTTTCCTCGACGTGCTGATGGAGCCGCACGGCATCCTGCTGGTCACCGGCCCGACCGGCAGCGGCAAGACGACGACGCTCTACACGGCGCTCGACCGCCTGAACCAGCCCGACGTGAAGATCCTCACGGTCGAGGACCCGGTCGAGTACCAGATGCCGGGCATCAACCAGATCCAGGTCAAGCCGCAGATCGACCTGACCTTCGCCAACGCGCTGCGCTCGATCGTGCGCCAGGACCCCGACGTCATCATGATCGGCGAGATCCGCGACCTCGAGACCGCGCAGATCGCGGTGCAGTCGGCGCTGACCGGCCACCTGGTGCTCTCGACGGTGCACACCAACGATGCCGCGTCGACGGTCAACCGCCTGCTCGACATGGGCGTCGAGGACTATCTGCTCACCTCGACGGTGATCGGCATCCTCGCGCAGCGCCTGGTGCGCACGCTGTGCCCGCGTTGCAAGGAGCCGCTACGCGGCGCTGCCGGAACTCGTCGACGAGCTCGGCCTGAGCAAGTTCGCGCCGCCGGGCGACATCACGCTCTACCACGCCAAGGGTTGCAAGGAGTGCGCGCAGACCGGCTTCCTCGGTCGCATCAGCATCATGGAAATGTTGCCGATGACCGATCCGCTGCGCAGCCACATCATGCGCCACGCCACTTCCGCGGAGCTGCGCGCCGAAGCGATCAAGGAGGGCATGGTGACGATGTACGAGGACGGCATGCGCAAGGCGATCGCCGGCGTGACGACGTTCGAAGAAGTGCTTCGCGTCACACGCGAGAACTAGGCGTACGCGATGGCCTCTGCATGGCCAGCTGTACCGCATACAAGGCGGTCAATGCGGCCGGCGACGTCGCCGCCGGCGAGCTCGACGCCGCCAACGAAGCCGAAATCGTCGATCGTCTGCGCGACCAGGGCCTGATGCCGATGCAGGTCGAAGCGTCGTCAGGCGGCGAGGTCGCAGGCCGCCGAGCAGGCGCCGGACCGCGCGACGCGGTGGTTCACGCCGCAGCGCGTCACGCGCGATCACCTGCTCGCCCTCACGCGCGAGCTGGCGACGCTGCTGCGCGCCGGATTGCCGCTCGACCGCGCGCTGGAAGTGCTGATCAGCCTCGCACCGACACCGCCGGTGGCGCGTCTGCTGCAGACGATTCGTGACAGCGTGCGCGGCGGCAAGTCGCTGTCGCAGGCGCTCGACGCGCATCGCGCCGTGTTCTCGCGCTTCTACGTCAACATCGTGCGCGCCGGCGAGGCGGGCGGCGCGCTCGGAACCGTGCTGACGCGGCTCGCCGACACGATGGAGCGCAACAAGGACCTGCGCGAAAGCGTCAAGTCGGCGCTGATCTATCCGACGCATCCTGATCGGTGTCGCGGTCACGTCGGTGATGGTGCTTCTGATCTTCGTCGTGCCCCAGTTCCAGCAGACTTTCGCGCAGTCGGGCAAGGCGCTGCCGCTGCCCACGCAAATGGTGATCGCTTTTCGGCACTGCGTTGCGCAAGTATTGGTGGCTCATGATCATCGATCGTCGTCGCGGTGGTCTGGCTCATCCGCCGCCGCCTGCGCGATCCAGAGGTACGCTTCCGCTGGGATGGCCGCGTGCTGCGCATGCCGCTCGTCGGCGACCTGATGGCCAAGGTCGAGGTCGCGCGCTTCGCGCGCACGCTCTCCACGCTGCTCGCCAACGGCGTCACGCTGCTTTCCGGCCTCGCGATCGTCAAGGACACGATGAGCAACAGCGTGCTGGCGCAGGCGCTCGACGGCGTGATCACGCGGCTGCGCGAAGGCAAGGGTTTCGGCCGTCCGCTTGCCGAGACCGGACTGTACCCGAGGCTGGCGACGCAGATGATCCTGGTTGGCGAGGAATCGGGCCGGCTCGAGGAAATGCTCAACCGCGTCGCCGACGTCTACGACCGCGAAGTGCAGATGGCGATCAAGCGCTTTCTCGCGGTACTCGAGCCGGCGCTGATCCTCGGGCTTGGCCGTGCTGATCGGCGGGATCGTGTTCTCGATTCTGCTCGGCGTCATGGGCATGAGCGAACTTGTCGGCTGACCCCGGCTCTAAGCGACTCGCGCCGCAGCGGAGGGAATCATGCACGGAAACATCTTGCAACACGGAGCGACCGGCGCACGCGCGCGCGGCATGACGCTGATCGAGATCCTGGTCGTGCTGGTGCTGATCGGCATCGTGATGGGCATCGTCGGCGGCAACTTCATCGGCGCAGGGCGAGAAGGCCAAGCGCAAGGCGGCGAAGATCGAGATCGAGCAGATCGGCCAGACGCTCGACCTGTTCAAGCTCGAGGTCGGCCGCTACCCGACGTCGCAGGAGGGCCTGCAGGCACTGATCACCGCGCCGGCCGGCGTGTCCAACTGGAACGGCCCGTACTGGAAGAAAGCCGACGCTCCCCAAGGACCCCTGGGGCAACGACTACCAGTACGCCGCACCCGGTCAGCACGGCGCGTACGACATCATTTCGCTCGGCGCCGACGGCAAGGAAGGCGGCGACGGCGCGAACAAGGACATCACCAGTTGGGAATGATGCCGCTACGCCACGCTTCCGCGCGGCAGCGTGGCGTCACGCTGCTCGAGCTCCTGATCGTGCTTTCGATCATGGCTTTCGCTGTCGCGATCGTCATGCCGATCCTCGGCGACGGCGTGTCGACCGCGGAGCTCAAAAGCGCGGCGCGCGAGCTCGCGTCGGGGCTGCGCCACGCACGCGGGCAGGCGATCGCGCAGCGCAGCGAGGCGTTGCTGGTGCTCGACATCGAAGGGCGCACGCTTCAGCGTGCCGCCGGACGCGCGCGTGCACCGCCTGCCCGAGAAGATCGAGCATCAAGCTGTTCACCGCGCAGCGCGACGTGGTCAACGAGAACGTCGGCGCGATTCGCTTTTTTCCCGACGGCGGTTCGAACGGCGGCCGCATCACGCTCGCAGCCGGCGAACGCAAGTTCGACGTCGACGTCGACTGGCTGACCGGCCGTGTCGCGATTCTGAATTGAGCGAGTACGTGAGCGTGTCGAGGCGACGATCCATGGATTCGTCTTTCCCGCGTAAATGGGAATCCGGCGGCTTCGGTGTGATGCTGCCGGGCTCCGCTCCCGATTGCAGTCGGGGGCATGCGTCCGCGCAGCGGGATTCTCGCTGCTCGAAGTGCTTACGGCGTTCGTGATTCTTGCGCTGGTCGGTACCGCGCTGTTCCGGCTGTTCTCCGGAGCGCTGGGCAATGCCTCGCTCGCCGACGAATACAGCCGCGCGACGCTGTACGCCGAGAGCCGGCTCGCAGTGCTCGGCGTCGAGACTCCCCTGCGCGAAGGCACGCTGCAGGGCAACTCCGACGACGGCTACTACACGTGGACCGCGACCGTCGCGCCGTACACGCCGCCTGGCACCACGCCGGATATGGACAGCGCCGCCGCGGCGATGGCGGTGCGCCTATGGCGCCTGGCGGTTACTGTGCGCTGGCCCGGTGCCACTCCGGGCAGCGAGCGCAATATCGTCCTGGCGAGTTCGCGCGTGGCGATAAAAGACCTCAACCCTTGAGTCATGCGCACGCGTCGCCACCGCGGGTTCACGTTGCTCGAGCTGATCGTCGCGCATGATGCTGCTGGCGTTGATGTCGTCGTTGCTCTACGGAACGCTGTCGATGTCGGCCCGGATCTGGGACAGTGGCGAGGAAAAGGCGACGCAGGCATCCGACATGCGCCTGACCGAGGATTTCCTGCGCCAGTCTCTGAGGGCGCAGCATCCGCTGCGCCTGCACAAGGTCTACGAACAGCCGCTGTACTTCAATGGCACGCACGATTCGCTTGCGTTCGCGGGCGTGCTCCCGGGCCGCGCTGGCGGCGGCATCTACTATTTTCGGCTGGCCGTGACGCCCACGGGCGACACGCAGAAGCTTACCCTGGCGCGCGTCGTGCCCGATTACGCGGCGACGGCGGCGCCGGGCTTCGACGGCGCCGAGCTGTCGATGCTCGCCAACGACATCCGCGAGGTGCGCTTCAGCTATTTCGGACGCGACCCGGATTCGGACGTAGCGATGGCGCCTTCGTGGCGTGACGAATGGCGACGACCCCAATCTGATTCCGATCATGATTCGCATTGACGTCTCACCGGTAAAGGGTGCGCCCTGGCCGTCGCTGATCGTCGAGCCGCGGCTTGCGCCGGAGGTCGGCTGCCGAGCGTGGGACTTCAATCGCAGTCGGTGCATCGGGCACGTGAGAAATGTAATGCACGCACGCGGGTGCACGCGCAGCGCGGGATCGCGCTGATCATGGTGCTCTGGCTCACCGTGATGCTGACCGTCATCGCGGCGAGCTTCGCCTACGGCATGCGCAACGAGGCGCTGGCGGCGCGCAACACCGTGTCGTGGGCGCAGGCGCGCGCGCTCGCCGACGGGGCGGTGTATCGGACGGTGTTCGAATTGCTGCGTCCGAAAGTCAGTCCCGACGTCTGGGCGGCCGACGGCACCTTGCACGCTGGGACGCCGACGGTGCGCGCATCGTTGTCGAGCGCCACCGACGAGTCTGGTAAAATCGACATCAACGTCGCGTCGGACGATTTGCTCAGGGGGTTGCTGAAGACCGCAGGAGGGCTCGACGACGCGACCGCGGCGAGCCTGGTCGACGCGATCGGCGATTGGAAGGATGCCGACGATTTGCGGCGGCCGAACGGCGCGGAGGCGGCCGACTACAAGGCAGCGGGATCGCCGTACGTTCCGGCGAACGCGCCATTCGAGACGCTTCCCGAGCTGCAGCGGGTGCTGGGCATGACGCCCGCGCTCTACGCGAAGGTGGCCGACAGCCTGACCGTGCACAGCCGTCAGGCGGGAATCAACCCCGCTGTACGCGTCGCGCACAACGCTGCTCGCGCGTACCCGGAGCGACCCCGGCGCTCGTCGACAACTACATCGCCGCAGCGAACCGAAGCGCTGGCGACGAAGCTGCCGCCGCCACCGTTTCCGCTGTCGGGTTTCGCCGCCGGGGCGATCAACCTGTGGCGAATCCGCGCCGAGGTGACCATGGCACGACGGCGTCACATTCGTGCGCGAGGCGGTGCTTCGGACCGGCGACCAGCGACGGTTGCTGACGGTGCTGGAATGGCAGGATGGCAACGCGCACGCGTGCTTGATGCGGCGGCGAGACGGACAAACGTCGACGCAAGGGCTGATGGAACTGCGCGATTCAATAGCGTGCGTGCAGCGCCTGCGCGATCTGGCTTATCGCCTCGGACTGCCGCGCTTCTGGCGCTGGTGGACGGGCGAGCTCGCGCCGCTGGTGCCGGCGGCGCCCGCGCAGCGCGCTGCAGCGCCGGCGCGCGCGCCCGGTGATCGAGTTCGGTGAAGGCGAGGCCGTGCTCTGGCGTCCCGAGCTTGTCGATGGCGCGCTCGCTCGTGCGTGCCGCGAAATTCCGCTCGCGGGGATGCTGCGGCCGGCGCCACCGGCCGCGCCGCGATCGACGCGCTGCTGACCGGTCGCGGCGCAGGGCGGTCCGATGAGGCGCCGCGGGTGGTGATCGCGCTCCCCGCGAAGCAGATGCTTGCGCAAGGAACTCATGCTGCCCATGGCGGTCGAGGAGAACCTCGTACGCACGCTGGCCTACGATCTGGACCGTCATACGCCGTTTCGCCCCGACCAGGTGTATTTCGACGCCGTCGTGATCGGTCGCGATCCGGCGCGAAAGACGATACGCGTCGACTGGACTGCCGCGCTCCGAAGAGCGTCGTCGACGCCGCTCGGCGGCACGCCGAGAATTGGGGCGCAGCCGTTGTCGCGGTGTTACCCGGACCTGCGTCGGCGACGCCGCCGCAGCTCAATCTGCTGCCGACTGGAGGCGCGGGCGCGGCGCATGCTCTGGCGGCAATGGCACGTGTGGGCGCCGACGGCGCTGGTCGCGATGGTGGCGCTAGCGGCGGTGCTGGTACCGCTGCTGCAGAAACGCGAATATGCGATCGCGCTGCTGCAGCAGACCGAGTCCGCGCGCGTGCAGGCCGAGGCTTCAGATCGCTTGCGCCGTGAATTCGAGCGCCTTCAGAACGACTACAACTACGCGCTGGCGCGCAAGTATATGTACCCGGGCGTGGTGCAGATCATCGACGACGTGACGCGCGTGCTGCCCGACGACACGTGGCTCTCGCAGCTCGAACTCAAGACCACGACCAAAGGCAAGGACACACAGCGCGACCTGTTCCTGCGCGGTGAATCCGCCAACGGCAGCCGGCTCATCAGTCTGCTCGAGGATACCAAGAGGGTCGAACAGGCGGCACTGCGCTCGCCGACGACCAAGCTGCAGCCGGGCCCGGGTGAAGTCTTCGATCTTGGCGCGCAGGTCCGGCCTCAGTCGCTACCCGCGGCGGAAATCGTCAGCGGCGCGACCGCGGCTGCGCCCGAGGCCGCCGCGACCGCCGGCAAGGACGCCGCGGCCGGCCTTCAAGCCCCTGGAGGCGCCAACCGCGCAGCGGAAACCGCGACGCGCGTCGCACCGCCCGCGGCACCAGCCCCTTCCGCGGCAAGCGCGGCGACCGCTGCCGCGCAGCCCGCGGGATCCGGCGCAACAGCCCCACCGCGCGCGGCACCCGCCGCAACCGGCGTGCCGCCCGCGACCGCCGTGCCGCCGCCACCCGCGGCAACCGCCGCGCCGCCTGCGCCAATCGCCCCCGCCGCCGCCGAGCCGGGCACGGCGCCCGAAGAAGCCGCGGACCCGGCCACGAACTAGCCCATGACTACACTCACCCAAGCGATGAAGCCCCAGCACAGCCGCGCTCTGGCGCTGTTGCTGCTGTTCGTGGCGGTGTTCGCGGGCCTGGCGCTGCTGCTCTCTCCCTTGCTTTTGCTACACCGGCACTACAACACCGCGATAGCGTCGGCCCAGGATCGACTGGACACCTATCGCCGCGTCGCGGCGCAGGCGCCCGAGTTGCATAAATCGCTCGAAATGCTGCGCGCCAAGCAGGCAAGGCGATTTTTCCTGAAGAACACCGCGGCCAACCTGGCCGGCGCAGAGCTGCAGGAGCTCGTTCGTGCGGCGGTCGAGAACAACGGCGGCAGGATTACCACGGTGCAGATTTCCACGCCGCGCGACGACGGGCGCTTTCGGCTCATCGGCCTCAATCTCCAGCTCTTCGCGACGACGCCCAATCTGCAGAAGATCCTCTACACCCTCGAAACGCAGCAGCCGTACATGACGATCGACAACCTCACGGTGCGTCCGCTCAATGCTTTCCGTGGCTTTCGTCCAGCGCCCGGGGCGGAACCTGAGGTCAGCGTGCTGCTCGACGTGACCGCGTTCGCCTATGCCGAGGCGGAGAAGAAATGAACTCCTTCCTTCTGCGCTGGCGAGCGTGGCTATGGTGGCTGGTTCCGCTGGCGGCGCTGGCTTTGCTGCTCGCCGTCGAAACCGACTGGGGACGGGCCATGCATCCCATGCCGCCACCAGCGCCGGTCATCGAGCCCAAACCGGTGCCTGCCGCGCTGCTGCCCGAATACCGCGTCGAGGGCGGCCTGGCGGCGCACAGCGAGACGGTCAGTCGCACCCTGTTCAACCCAACGCGACGGCCGGCACCCACGCTCGCCTCCGACAACGCTCGCCGACAAATGCCTCGGGGCCAGTTCGTGCTCACTGGCACCGCGGTGGCGGGCGAGCGGCATATCGCGTTTCTGAGGGAAGTTGCCGGCGGCAAGTCGCGCGTCGTGCGTCAGGGCGAACAGTTCAACGGCATAATGGTCGCGACCGTGACTGCGGACCGCGTCAAGCTGACGATGGGCGGCGAGTCCGAAGAGCTCGTACTCAAGGTCGCCCCCGGACCCAAGACGACGACGCAGCCGGTGCCCCCGACGGCCGCGGCGGCGGCCGCCGCGGCCGCGCCGCAGGGAGGGCCCACCCCAGTTCTGCCGGGTGCCGTCCCGGCGGTGGCACGCGGCAACACTAACGTGCCGCCCGCGCAGGGCCGGCGCCGAATCTTCCCTGCCCCTGGCCAGGCGAACAATGTGGCGCCGGGGGCACAAGCCCCCGTGCCCGCGGCGCCGGCACCTGCAGCGCCGGCGACCAACCCTACCCCGGCGGCCGCGGCGCCAGGAACCTCGCAGAGCACCCCAGCGTCGCCTGATGCCAATTGGAACGAAGTCTACGAACGGATGCGCCAGCGCGCTCCGCCGCCAACCAAATGATGGCCCCGCGTACGGTGAACGGGGATAATCCGCGCCAAGTCCGCGGCGACCCCCTCAGGAAAACAGGAATGCCCAGAATCAGCGTTAGGCCGCTGCTGACGAGCGCCATCGTGCTGCTGACTGCCTGCGCGACGACCCAGAATTCGGATCACGACGCGGCATCGCCGTCTTACCCAGCCAAACCCTTCGAGCGCAATGTGCGGATTACACCGGCCACGCCGCAGGGCAGCGGCGACCAGGCGCGCCTGTTCAAGGGTACCGGGCAACTCGTCAAGGGGCAGCTTCCGGGCGGCGGCCTGCCGCCGCCGACGCAGGGCGCCGTCGCCACCGGGCCGTCGGTCGCGCTCAACTTCGAGGCCGCCGACCTGCGCGACGTGGTTCGCAACATTCTCACCGACATCCTCGGGGAGTCGTACACCATCGAGCCCCAGGTCGGCGGCACGGTGACCATTCGCACCACCTCAGGCATTCCGCGCGAAGCCTTGCCTGCAACGCTGGAAATGCTGCTGCGCATGAACGGCGCCGCGATGGTCAAGGAAGGCAACGTCTGGAAGATCCTGCCGGCCAGCACGGCAGTGCGTGGCAATGTCACGCCGCAGCTCGGCAATTCCGCGCGTGCGCTGCAGCCCGGCTTTCGGCGTGCAGATCGTGCCGTTGCGCTACATGAGCGCGCGGCAGATGGCGGCGGTGCTCGAGCCTTTCGTCAAGGAAGCTACCTCGGTGCGCGTCGACGACATGCGAAACCTGCTGATCCTCTCGGGGACCGAGCTGGAATTGCGCCACCTCTATGAGACGATCGACATGTTCGACGTCAACTGGATGGCCGGCATGTCGGTCGCCCTGTTCACGCTGCAGAGCGCCGATGTCAAGTCGGTGATGACCGAGCTGGACAAGGCGCTGGGTCCACCCGAGAGGAGCCCGCTCGCGGGCATTCTGCGGATCATTCCGATCGAGCGCATGAACGCGCTCCTGATCGTCACGCCGCAGCCCGAGTATCTCGATGAAGCCAAGAAGTGGATCGAGCGTCTCGACAAGGGCGGCGAGGGCGGCGGCGTGCGCTTCTACGTCTACCAGGTGCAGAACAGCCGCGCCGAACGCATCGGGCCGCTGCTGCAGCAGGCGTTCACGGGCAGGCCGCCGGCGCAAGCCGCGGCGGCCCCGCCGACGCTCGCGCCCGGCACCGCCGCGGGAACGATCGTCAATCCACCGGCGTTCGCGCCGCAGCCGTCGGTCAACGTGGCCAACCCGACGCCACCGCAGGTCAATGTCCAGGTGCAGCCCGGTGCGGCGGCCATCGCGGCGGCACAGGCCGCTGCGCGCGGCGTGACCGGTGGCGAAGGCGTCGGCGTGGTGCGCAACATCCAGGTCGTCAGCGACAAGGACAACAACACCATTCTCATCGTCGCCACACCCGCCGAGTACACGATCATCGAGGCAGCGCTGAGGAAGCTCGACGTGCCGCAACGCCAGGTGGTGATCGAGGCGACCATCGCCGAGGTCAAGCTTACCGACGACCTGCAGTTCGGCGTGGAGTGGTTGTTCCGTGGCGGCGCCCCCTCGGGGCGTGGCAGCGGCGGCAATCTGACGACCACCACGCCATTCAATCCGCAACCCGGGACGGGGACGACCACCGGCTCGACGCCGGTGGGACTGGCGATCCTGCAGGGTTTCTACTACCTCATCAACAACGCCGCGTTTCCGGGCGGAGTCCAGGCCGCGCTGCACCTGCTCGACCAGTACGGCGACGTCAAGGTGATCAGCAACCCGCACCTTTCCTCGCTCGACAACCAGAAGGCGACGATCAAGGTTGGCGACCGCATTCCCATCTGCCAGCAGACGATCGTCGGCGGCACGACCAACGCGGTGACGACGACGGCGCAGTACATTGACACCGGGGTGCTGCTGCAGGTGACGCCGCACATCAATGCGGGCGGGTTGGTGACGCTCGAAGTGCAGGCCGAGGTGAGCATCGCCGGCACCACCACGCAAGTCTGCGAATCGCCGCCGATCAACACACGTTCGATCCAGACGCTGCTGGCCGTGCCCACGGGACAGACGATGGTCATGGGCGGCCTGATCCTCGAGGACAAGGAGAACGCATCGACCGGCCTGCCGCTGATTTCGCGCATACCGATCATCGGCGGATTGTTCGGTTCGCAGGAACTCAAGAATAATCGTACGGAACTCGTCATGTTCATCACGCCGCGCGTCGTCGAGAACGAGGGCGACGTGCGACGCGTCATCGACGATCTGCGCCACAGGATGGAAACGCTGGACGGCGTGTTCCCGATAAAGGCGATGACGGGCCAGCCCACTGCCGCGCCTACGCCCACGATGACGTTCCCGGGGCCGATCAGGACATTCCCGCCAGCCCCCGGAAACCCATGATTTTTTAGGAAGACCGTCGCCAAATGGCGACGCCAATAATGTTGCAGCAGCGCAACAGCGAGAAGAGGGTGACTAAATTGCAAGAGAACGCATTGACGCTACAGGGTGGTTTGACTAGTCTTGAATCGACGCGAGCCGGTTTTCGCCTGCTTGGGTCTAGGTTGGACGTGGGTCGGTTGAGGCGCGGCATTGCCTCGTGTCTGTTGGCGGCTAGCACCATTGTGGCCGCGACCGGGTGCGCGACGATGGGTGGCAGCCTCAGCAAGGATTCGCCGATCGAGGCCAAGCGGGAGGTGCTGACGCAACGGATCAACGCTCGATGGGACGCGCTGATCAAGGGTGACCTGGACACGGCCTACACGTACTTGAGCGCAGCTTCGAAGGAAGCGTATCCGCTCAAGGTGTACAAGTCCAAGGTCAAGCCCGGCGGGTGGCGATCGGTGAAAATCGACGAGATCGGCTGTGATGCAGAGATATGCTGGGCAAAGATGGTGTTGACATACGACCACCGGGTGATGAAAGGGGTTCAGACCCCCTTCACGGAGAACTGGATCATCGAAAAGGGCAATGCATGGTTTGTTTACCAACCCTCCGTCTAGGCGTGAAAGTTGCAGAATTCACACAGGAGGGGCCGGATGTAGGTGTGGAAAAGAGTGCATTAGTTTGCATAACAAGGCAGGCTGTATTAGCATTCGCGGGTTGTTGACTTAAAGTGATCACTTTAAATCTCGAAACAAAGGAGTCATCAAAAACATGAACACGTTCAAGAGAAAATCGCTGTACGCAGCTCTGGCTAGCGTCGGCGCGCTGGGCGTGACGGGAGCCGCGCAAGCGGTCAACGTCAACCCGGACGGTCTCGGCCAAGCGCTGATCTATCCGTACTACACGGTGAACGGCACGGGTACGGGCGGCACGGTGGCGCCGTACAACTCGCTGTTGTCGGTGGTCAACTCCACCGCCAGCGGCAAGGTCGTCAAGGTTCGTTTCATTGAAGGCCGGGCGTCCCGAGAAGTACTCGACTTCAACTTGTGGCTGTCGCCGTTCGACGTATGGACCGCTGCGATCATCCCGACGCCGAGCGTTTCGGGAACGCCGTCGGCTGGTGCGGGCATCTATACGACGGACCTGTCGTGCACGACGCCGCCGGTGTCGTCCGACGCAACCCATCCGACCAACTTCGTGAATTTCGCCTACGTCGGCGATCCGGAAAAGCAGACGTTGGATCGTACGAAGGAAGGCTACATCGAAATCATCGAAATGGGCACCGTGACTGGCGGGACGCTTACGGCAATCACGCATGCGCAGCCGTCACCCCCGGGACTGCCTCCCGGCTGCGGGAAGCTGCCCACGGGTGTCGTGCCTCCGACCGACTTGGCCACGGGCAACGGCGGTCTGTTCGGCGGCATCTCGCTGGTCAACGTGCTGGCCGGTGGCGACATCACCGAAAACGCGACGGCGCTGTCGTCCTTCAGCCAAACCCCGCTGTGGTACGCGGCTGGATACATTCTCCCCGACCTGTCGCTGGTCAACCCGCCTATCTCGACCGTATTCACCGTCCAACCTGGCACGACCGGCAATGCTCAGGTCGTGGTGACGGACTGGTCAAGCCTATTGGCCTTCCCGGTCGACCCGGTCAGCGCGGTGCTGATGGTGGAAGACGTCTACAACGAGTACGTGCTGGATGCGGGCACCAAGTCGCAGACGGACTGGGTTGTGACGATGCCGACCAAGCACTTCTACTACAGCAACAACAACGTCCAGAAGCTGTTCCAGCGTAACTTCCGCCTCAATGGAGCATGCGACGACGTTGGCATCACGATCTACAACCGCGAGGAACAATCGGTGCTGGGATCGTTCTCGCCGCCGCCGCCGACGCTGACCAACTCGCTGTGCTGGGAAGCGAACGTGATTCAGTTCGGAACCGGAAGCGTGCTGCTGTCGCAGAATGCTCTGACTCTGGGCATCACGAACTTCCCGAACGGCTGGGCCGATCTGAACATGGTCGGGGGCGTGTCCAACACGCCAATCCTGCAGCCGGTGCACGCCCTGCGCGGTGGCACAACGATCTTCATCAGCACCTCCGATGGATCGACGTTCTCGCAGGCAAGCGCGACGTACAACGGCCTGCCGGTCGTGGGCTTCGCCGCACAATACTTCAACAACGGGACGCTGACGGGTCCTGGCGGCACGGGCGTGCAGGCGTTTTACACCGGCGCGTTCCCGCATCGTTACCTTCGCCTCATCCAGTAACTGGGCGCGTTGATAACACACCAAGGCGGAACTTCGGTTCCGCCTTTTTTTTGGGCTATTTCTGACTTATGGCGTCAGCATTGAACTCGCACTTATGCACCATGGTCCAAGCGGCGGCAGCCTGCCGATCGACGGCGAGTCAATTGCATTGCGGCTTCGCGTATGACACGCGTATAATCGCCAACAATTTGCACGCGCTTGGCGCGAAAATTGCGGACGGGTGATTTGATATTTCGCCAATTCCGCACCTGACAGGGAGTACAGAATGTTTAGAACACTGATCACGAATGCGGCCGCACTCGTTGCTAGCGCGGTGCTGACAACCGCGTTCTACGCCGCGCCCGCGCAGGCGCAATCTCAAATTACCATTACGAACGTCACCTGCACGGTCAACGGTCAGAGCATCAGCTGCACCGGCAACGGCGGCGGTGGATCCGGCGTTCCGACCGGATGCTCGATCACACAGGCGGGCACGCCTACCGTTGGCCAAAGCATCACGCTGACGGCCGCGTGCAGCGGCGGTGGCGCTCCCACCGGTTGGACGTGGACCGGCGGCGCGTGCGCGAACAACCCATCACAAGCATCATGCGTAGCGACGGAACCGGCTGCGGGACCGATAACGTACGGCGTGACTCCCAGCAATGCCTCGGGGGCTGCAACCAATTCGCCTCAGCTACTGGTGACGTGGAGCACCGGCGGTGGTGGTGGTGGTGGCGGCGGTGGCGGCGGCGGTCTGGCCGCTTGCACGAGCGCAGGCTACTCCGTGGTTAGCGGCGGCGCGGTGACCCTGTCGCCTACGGCCTCGCAGGGCGGGAACGCATCCTTCGGCGACACACAGGCCTGGGTCTTCGCGATCACCGTGCCGGCTGGGACGCCAGACGCCTCCAACGGAAGCATCGTGATCGCAGAAAATGGCGGAGCGCCCTACTTCCGTCAGGGCGTCATCTCGACGACGCCCTGCGACTTCAGCAGTACCCACCCGCTCGATTCTTGCAACGGCACCTCGACCTGCGCTCTGCAGTTCAGAATCAAAGCGAGTGGAGCGATCCCCGGTACCGCCACGCTCCAACCAGGTCAGACCTATTACATCAGCTTCCGCGACTATTCGTCGAGTTCGGGTGGGACCTGCGGCCCGGGCAACAACTGCCCGACGGTCTACAACTACCAGCCGCCGCATTGACGCTCTCCCTGTTCGCCGCGTAGCTCGCGGCGAACGCTTTCCAGCCCCGCTTTAGCGGGGCTGTTTTGTTTTTTTGGCAGGATGACCACGATGAACCTGACTGGAAACGCAGGGACGATTCTGCGCGCCGCGACGCTTTGCGCCTTGCTGCTGTCGAGCCTCGGAGCCTACGCGCAGCCGGCACCCGACATGAACGAAGTGCTGGTCGAGAACCGGTGGGCCAAGGTCACCCGCGGCGACTTCGAGATCGAACTGCTGCGACTGCCGGCCGACGTGCGCGGCGGCTTTGCCTTCAGTTCCAAGCGCGTTATCGACCTGCTGGTGCGCATGCTGGTGAGCAAGTCACTCGCCGTGCAGGCGCGTGCGGGCGACCTGTACAAGGATCCGCAGATGCAGCAGCGGCGAACCCTGGAGATCGACAAGGTCGATGCGTCGATGCTCATCGCCAAGACCGAGGAAGAAGCGGGCAAGACCTTCGACGCCAATCTGGCAAAGTCCGACGCGCGGATACGCGAGCTGTACCTGGTCGACAGCAGCCGGTTCCGCGTGCCGGAACAGATTTCGGCATCGCACATCCTGTTTGATCTGAAGACGCATTCGAAGGAGGAAGCCCTCAAGCTCGCTCAGGATGCGAAGGCCAAGATCGCCGCCGGTGCCGACTTCAACACGCTGGCGAAGCAAATCTCCGACGATCCGACCGCGCGGCAGAACGGCGGGCACCTCGGCTTCTTCGACGCCACCCAGATGGATCCGGAGTTCACGCAGGCGGCATTCGCGCTCAAGGCCCCCGGCGATGTGAGCGCACCCGTGCTTTCGAGCTTCGGTTACCACATCATCCGCCTCGACGATCGGCATCCCGCGCGCACGAAGAGCTACCAGGAGGTGAAGCCGGAAATCGTCGCCGAGGAGCGCAGGAAATACATCGACGGGCAGCGCGAACTGCTTATCGGTGAGGTGCGCGACGATCCGATGTCGAGGATCAACCAGGCGGCCGTGGATGCCATGGTGCCCAAAGTCGATCCGGAGATCATGAATAGGGCCAACCAGATGTTCAAGAAGTGAGTTGCCCATGATCGTAGGCGTGCGCGTCGGCACGGGCCAGGGTATCGAGCACCCGGCATGAACGCACCGCCATCGGCGCGACTGGACACAGTGACGCAAGCGGAGCTGCTCGAGCGTGCCGCAGAGTGCATGCGCCTTGGAAGGATCGACGACGCGGAGCGTGCATGCCGGGAAGTGCTGCAATCGTCGCCCCGGGAATTCAACGCGCTGCACCTTCTGGGCATGTGCGCCAGCATGCGCGCACGCCACGATCAGGCGGTGGAGTTGTTCAATGCCGCGCTCGCAAGTCATGGGGGCGCACCTGCGGCATGGCTACACCGCGGCGTTGCGCTGCAGGGGCTGGGGCGCCATGAACTGGCGATCGCCGACTACGATCGCGCGATCGCGCTCAGACCAGGCTACGTCGAGGCGCTCTGCAACCGTGCCAGCGCACTGCAGGCGCTGGGGCGCCACGAGGACGCCATCGCGGGCTACGATGCGGCGCTGGCGATCCAACCCTCGATTGCCGAGGCGCTCTGTAACCGCGGCGTCGCGTTGGGCATGCTCGGCCGCCACGAGCAGGCGATTGCCAACCATGACAAGGCGATCGCGATAAATCCCGCGTACGCCGAGTCGCATTTCAGTCGCGCGCATGCGTTGCAGGCACTCGGTCGGCAGGAGGACGCGATCGCCAGCTACGACGTGGCGATTCGGCTGAGGACCGACTACGCGGAAGCCTATTGCAATCGTGGTCTGGCCTTGCACAGGCTCAACCGGCATGTCGAGGCGATTGCGGACTACGGTCGGGCGCTCTCTCTGCGACCGGCGTTCGCGGAGGCCTTGTCGAATCGGGGTGTGGCGCTGCAGGCCCTGAACCGGCACGAAGAAGGACTGCGGGATTTTGCGCGCGCCTTGGAGGTCCGGCCTCAGTACGCAGAGGCGTTTTGCAATCGCGCCTACACCCTCCAGGCGATGGGACGGCCTGCCGAGGCCATCGAAGACTGCGACCGGGCGGTTGCGATTCGACCGGATTATGCGGAGGCAAGATACGTCAAGGCGCACTGCATGCTCGCCTATGGCCTCTCGGAGCAAGCATTGAAGCTATACGAGCTTCGTTTTGGCTCGAAGGTCTACAAGGGATTCCCGGACCTTGGCCTGCCGCTGCTCGGCGAATGCGACCCGCGTGGACGGCGCCTACTCGTGCAATGGGAGCAGCGATTTGGCGACGTGATACAGATGCTGCGCTATGTTCCCGCGCTCGAGCGACTCCTGGCGGGCGCCGGTGAATGCCGGTGGCAGGTAAGCGCGCCGCTGCACGGACTCGTATCTCGAAGCTTTCCCGAGGCACGCCTGGTCGATGCTGCGGAGCGGCCCGAGAACGTCGATTACTGTATACCGTTTACCAGCCTGCCGTTGGCGGTACGCAACTTTGACGACGCAACGATACCCTCGCGTGTGCCCTACCTGATGGCCGATGCGGAGAAGTCGGCTCAATGGAGGCGGGAATGGCGAGCGGGCGTTGCACCGCTTATCGGCATTGCATGGCGGGGCAATCCGGACCCGCCGAACCGGTCCATCGACATCGAGCGCCTGGCACCACTGTTCGAGCTCGAAGGGTTACGCTTCGTCGCGGTGCAAAAGGACATCACCGACGCGGAGTCGGCCTGGCTGTCGCGACAACCGCGCGCCCTGAGCGCGCACGCGGGCTTGCACGATTTCGACGACACCGCCACCGCGCTCGCGGCGGTGGATCTGGTCATCACCATCGACTGCGCCGTCGCGCATCTCGCCGGCGCGCTGGGCCGGCCGACGTGGCTGCTGCTCAAGCATGGCGCCGATTCGCGATGGATGCTGGAGCGCGATGACAGCCCCTGGTATCCCACGGCGCGGCTGTTCCGCCAGGCTAGGCTGGCGGAGTGGGACGACGTGGTCGCGCGCGTGCGCCGCGCGCTCGAGGATCGCTTCTTTCCTATTGAGAATTACGAAATCGAGTGACACAGTATGTATGAATGTTGACGTCATCCCGGTGCAACCCGGGATCCAATTTCATAGTCAGGGATTGGGCCCCGGCCTTCGCCGTGGCGACGTGGCTTGTGGCTGGTTGTGTCACGTAAGTAAAGCCCGATAGAGCCCGATGACAAATCCCGTCAACAACTTTACCGTCATCGAATCGGTCTACGGGCGCTTCGTGGTCAACCGTCATTGCGCGTTTCAGGCCGAGTATCTGATCAAGACCGGCGTCCCGCACATCGAATCGGAACTGCGCAATATGCTCGCGATCGTGAAGACGCTGCCCGCGGACAGCGTCGTGGTCGACGCCGGCGCCAATATCGGTTTGGTAAGCGTCCCGCTCGCAAGTGCTATCAAGAGCAGTGGCGGAGTCGTGCATGCCTTCGAAGTGCAGCGCATGATGTTCTATGCGCTCTGCGGCGCTGCGGCGCTCAACGATCTCACCAACCTGCACGCGCACCATCTTGGCGTGGGTGCATGCAGTGCGTCGCTGAAGGTGCCACCGGTCGACTACGGCAAGCCGCAGGATTTTGGCGCGCTCAGCCTGATCCAGCAGGATGCCCTTGCCGTGTCCGCAGCGGCAGAGACGGTGCAAGTCATCGCGCTCGACGAATGGGTGCTCCCGCGGCTGGATTTCCTGAAAATCGACGTCGAAGGCATGGAGATCGACGTGCTCAAGGGCGCGCGCCGGAAACTCGAGACCTTCGAGCCGTGGTGCTGGATCGAGTACTGGATCATCGGCGCCGATGCCATCAAGCAGCAATTCCATGGACTCGACTACGAGTTCTATATCATGGACAAGCTCAACATGCTGTGCGCGCCCAGGCGTCGCCTCGCCGGCGCCGGAATCCGCATCGACGGCCAGCGAGCCTGAGCACCGCTTTGCGACGGGCGGCAATCGACCGCATGCCGTGCCGCTGCGTATTGTGATGGCTGCATCCGCGCGGTACGCTCGCGGTCAACCGCCGATCACCGCTGTCGCTTCCCCCTCTGCTCATGAGTGCCTCGAATCCCATCGCGTCGACAACACCGGGCGCCGCGCGCACCGCGCGCGCCTTGGCTCGACAGCGTGCGCTGTTCTCCAACTTCCTGCGCCGCGAGCTGTTCTCGCGCTACCTCGGAAGCTTCAGCGGACTCGCGTGGGCGCTGCTGCATCCGCTTGCGCTGCTCGCCGTGTATCACTTCGTGTTCACTACGGTGTTTCGCGCCGGCCCGATGCGCGGGCAGGAGCTTCCTGCCCTTTGTCGCCGTTGCGTTGTGGCCCTGGCTCGCAGCGCAGGAGGCGCTGCAGCGTGGCACCTGCAGCATCAGCGCCTACGCCGGGTTGATACGCAAGGTCGCATTTCCGCACGAGATCGTCGTCTACGCGTCGGTCGCGGCAACGCTCACGCTGCAGTTCGCCGGATACATCGCGGTGCTCGTCGCGCTGCGCCTGTTCGGCGAGCCGGTGCACTTCGAGGGCCTGCTGGTCGCGGTGCCGCTGTGGATCGTCCTGGCCCTGGCGGTCACCGGGCTCGCGCTCGCACTCGCGGCGCTGCAGGTGTTCATCCGTGACGTGGAGCACATCCTGATGCCGGTGCTCATGATCCTGATGTACCTTACACCGATCCTGTATCCGCTCGAGTTGGTACCCGACAGCGTCAAGCCATGGGTGGCCGCGAACCCCTTCGGCTATCTGGTCGATCGCCTGCGCGATGCCCTTCTCGAGGGAAGGCTCGCGCTCCACTGGGGCGACGGCGTCGCGCTGCTGGTGGCGCTGGCGCTCTTCGCCGGCGGACGCTGGCTGTTCCTGCGCCTGTCCCCGTACTTCGAGGACTTTGTCTAGGCATGGGCGAGCCGCTGCTGCGACTCGATGAGGTCGGCAAGGACTACGCCACGGTCAACGCCAGCGCGGGGCGCGTGCGGCTGGTCTTCGACCTGTTGCGCGGCCGCGGCGCCGCGCACGTGTTTCGCGCGCTCGACGACGTCTCCTTCGAGCTGGCCGCTGGGCAGTCACTGGGCATCATCGGCGAGAATGGTGCGGGCAAGTCGACGTTACTCAAGATCGTCGCCGGGGTCATCACTCCTACGCGCGGGCGCGTGGTGGTCCACGGACGCGTTGGCGCGCTGCTCGAACTGGGCTCAGGCTTCCATCCCGAGTACTCTGGTCTGGACAACATCGACCTGGCGGCGGCGCTGCTTGGACTGGCAGCCGGCCGAGATCGACGCCAAGCGCGACGAAATCATCGCCTTCGCCGACATCGGCGAGCACATCCGCGACCCGATCAAGCACTACTCATCGGGCATGGTGGTGCGCCTGGGCTTTGCGGTGGCCACGGCGCTGCATCCCGACATACTGATCACCGACGAGGTGCTCGCGGTTGGCGACGAATCCTTCCAGAAAAAATGCATCCGCTGGATGGAAGCCTATCTCGGCAACGGGGGGACGCTGCTTCTGTGCTCGCACAGCATGTACCACGTGCAGAAGCTCTGTCGCACCGCGTTGTGGCTGCGTGAGGGGCGTGTGCAGCAATACGGGCCCGCGCCGGAGGTGACGCAGGCCTACCTCGCCTATCACGAGGAAAAGTCAACGCACGCGAAGCAGCCGATCGCTGCGCCGGCTGCGGCTGCGGCGGGAGTGTATGCGCTGCGATCGCTCACGCTCGACCCCCCGGGGCGGCTGACGCTTGGGGCATCGCTCGAGGTCCGTGGCAGCGTGTATTCACCTGACGGCCGGGCTCCCGTCGTGCTCGTCGGGCTGGTACGTGCCGACGGCACCCCCATATACGGCGTGGCTACCGACATGGACGGTGTCGCACCGTTACGCATCGATTCGCAGCATTTTGGCTTCGCGCTCGTGTTCCCTCGCCTGCCGTTGTTGCCCGGCAAGTACTTCGTGCGCGCGCACGCGCTCGACCCCGAGGGTGTGCGCCTGTTCGATAACGTGGAAAAGGCCTTCGTCGTCGATGGCGAGACCCGCGAACTGGGCCTCGCGCGCATCGAGCATTCATGGGACGAGGCGCGTGCAAAGGCTCCGCCCGAGTCGCATTGATTGGGTAAAATCGACGTTTTTCGCGGTCCGTCCAGGTCGCACCTGGCGGCGTCGTGTTTCGAGCAAAGTTCCGCATGACCGACCTCACATTCACCGGCGAGCGCTTTCTTCCCGGTTGCGTCGGCGAGATCGCGTACGAACACTGGCATCGCTACGCATTCGCCCGGCGATTCGTCGCTGGCAAGCGCGTGCTCGACGCGGCCTGCGGCGAGGGCTACGGAACGGCGCTCCTGGCCGACGCTGCAGCGAGCGTGGTCGGCGTGGATATCGACGCCGCTACGATCGCCCACGCCGGCACACGCTATCGCGGCGAGCGTGTGCGCTTCGTCCAAGGCTCCTGCGCCGCGCTGCCCCTGCCCGACGCCGCGTTCGACGTCGGTCGTGTCCTTCGAGACCATCGAGCACCTCGATGGGCGCGATCAGCCGGCGATGCTCGCCGAGTTCGCGCGCGTGCTCACACCCGGCGGCATCGTCATCATCTCCTCGCCGAACAAGCGACTTTATAGCGACGAGCGTCAGTACGTCAACGAATTCCACGCGCACGAGCTCTATCGCGACGAGCTTGTCCGGTTGCTCACGGACTCGTTTCCTGCGCAGCGGTGGTATCACCAGCGCATCGCGACGTGGTCCGGCATCTGGTCGGAGGGCGAAGGTGCCGAGGCCGAGGCCTGGCTCGGCAACGTCGACGGGGTTGCTCCGTACGCCGTGGGCGACGGGATGTATTTCGTGGTGGTTGCCGCCCGCTCGCCGGCGGCGCTGCCGTCGCCGATGCTGCGTGTTTCGCTGCTGTCGGACGCTCTCGACAGCGAGGGCAAGCGCGCCGCGGCCAATGCCGGCGAAGTGCTGCGCCTCGATGCCCTGCTCGCGGGCGCCACCGCCGCGCTCGACCGTCAGGCCGCGCGCGTGCTGCATTTCGAGGCGCTGGCCGCTGAACGCGGCCTGCGGCTCGATGTCGTCACCGCGGAACTCGCGACCGAAAAACGCCGCTATGCCGATACGGTCGCCGAGCGCGACCAGATGGTCGCCGCGCTGCGGGCCGAGATTACGCGCCTGCACGCCGTCGAGCACGAGCTGGAACGCAGCGTGAGCGATCGGCAAAGCTTCCGCTGGTGGCTGGCGCTGCCATGGATGCGCTTGCGCCTGTGGCTGGATGGACGCCGATGACAACGGTGCCCAGCGCGTTCGTCGACATCGTCGTGCCGGTGTATAACGCCGCAGGCGATTTGCGCCGCTGCGTCGACAGCGTGCTCGCGCACACCGCCGGCGACTATCGGCTGCTGCTGATCGACGACGCGTCGCCGGACGCCGCCGTCGCTGCATATTTCGCGCAACTGGAGGCGCGCGCGCTGCCCCGCGTTGGGCTGCTGGCCAACCCGCGCAATCTGGGCTTCACGCTGACCGCCAATCGCGGCATGCAGGAGGCGCGCCCCGATGCCGACGTTGTGCTTCTCAATTCCGACACGGTCGTGACCTCGGGCTGGCTCGACGCGCTGGTGCGCTGTGCGCGCTCGGACGCGAGCATCGGCACCACGACACCGTTTTCCAACAACGCCGAGATCTGTTCGCTACCGCGTTTCTGCGAGAACAACGCGTGGCCGGTGGAGCGCGACGCCGAGCCCCTGGCGCAGGCACTGCGCCTGGCCGCGGTGCCGACATACCCCGACCTGCCCACTGGCGTCGGTTTCTGCATGTACATACGCCGCGCGCTCATCGAACAGATCGGCATTTTCGATCCGGTGTTCGGAATGGGCTACGGCGAGGAGAACGACTTGTGCATGCGCGCGGCGGCAGCGGGCTTTCGCAACGTGCTGTGCGACGACGCTTTCGTGCTGCACATCGGAGGCGGATCCTTTGGCGACCGGCGCGGTGCGCTCTCGCAGCGCAACGGCGCCCTCTTGAACGAACGTCATCCCTCCTATGACGTGCTCGTGCGCGGCTTCATCGCCGCCGATCCGCTGAGGCCGCTGCGTGAGCTCGCACTGGCGCACTACCGGATTCTCGGCGGCAAGGCGCCCGGAATCCTCCACGTCATCCACGGACACGGAGGAGGCACCGAGTACCACGTGCGCTCGCTCATCGCCGCCGCGGGTGACGCGTATCGGCACTACCTGCTCATCGCAGTCGGCGACGAATGCTTGCTCGAGGAGCACGGCGAGGGCGTCGAGCGCAGTTTCCATTTCATGCATGAGACACGCGAATCGTGGAGCGACTTCCTGGGTGGGCTGTGCGCGCGCTTCGCAATCGGGCTCGTGCACCTGCACAACATCTCCGGTGGCCGCGACAGCATCGCCGAAGCGCTGGCGGCGCTGGGCATCCCCTACGGCTACACGGTCCACGACCTCTCGTTCGCGTGTCCCACGATCACGTTTCTGAACGCGGAGCAAGTCTACTGCGGCGCCGTGACCGACCTGGCCTCCTGTGCGCGCTGTCTCGCCTCGCAGCCCGAGTACGCCGACATCGATATTGCGGCGTGGCGCGATTCGCATGCCGCGTTGCTCGCCGGCGCCTCGTTCGTCATCGCTCCGTCGCAATGGGCCGCCGACACCCTGCGCCGCTACTTTCCGGAGTGTCGAGTGAACGTGATCGCGCACGCCACCAGCGGCGGCATGACGCGTCCCGACGCGATCGCGGAGCCGCAGCCGATGGCCGACGACGGCCGCAGCGTCGTTGCGGTGCTAGGCGCAATCGGTCCGGACAAGGGATCGCGGCGGCTCGAGCGGCTGGTCGAGCTCACGCGCGAGCGGGGGTTGCCGCTGCGCTGGGTGCTGATCGGTTACCTCGATCGCGGACGCGAGCCGTGGCAGTCGCCCGACGGCGTGTTCACCATGCACGGGCCCTACGATTCACGCGCACTGCCCGAGTTGTTCGAGGCGTACCGCGTACGGCTGGTCGCCTATCCATCGGTGTGTCCGGAGACGTACAGCTTCACGCTGTCGGAAACGTGGGCCGCAGGCCGGCCCGCGATCGTGCCGCCGATCGGTGCCCTCGCGGACCGGGTCGCCGCGACCGGCGCCGGCTGGGTACTCGCCGGCGACGAGTGGCGATCGGATTCACGCGTGTTGGATCGCATCGCCGCGGTGCTCTCGCCTTCGGCGAGCACCGCCTTCGCGGCGGCCTGCGATCGCGCGCGTGCCGTGCGCCTGCCTACTCCCGAGACAATGGCAGGGCGGACGCTGGAGATCTACCACGCGGTGGTGCTTCGCGCTGAGGTAGGTGCGAATTCATTCGCACGCCACGGCCATCTTGCACCTGAAGGCCGAATGAATTCGTCCCTGCAAACGCCGCTTGCAGCGCGGCGCTGCCTCGACGCGCTGGGCTACAGACCGTGGCTGCCGGTGCCCCTCGCGGCCGCCATGCCTGCGGCCGGCGAGGCAAGCAGCGACGCGCTCGGACGCGTCGCGCGCGCCGCGCTCCGCATCCGGCATACACCGACCGGGCGGCTGCTCTATACGCTGGCCCCTAAGGCACTGGTGGACGCGCTCAAGGCCCGGTTGCCATCATGATCGACGCAGCGTACGGCGAGTGGTTGGCGCGCGGCCAAGCGCATCAGCAGGCGGGCCTGCCCATCGATGCCATGCTTTGCTTTCGGCAGGCGCTCAATGCCAACCGGCACGCCGTGCTGGCGCAGTTTCATTTGGGTGAATCGCTTTCGGCGCTGCACCTGTCCAAGGATGCGGTCGACGCTTGGCGTTCGGCGCTGGCGATGCAGCCGCGGCACGTGCCGTCGCTGCTTGCGCTTGCCGGCGAGCAGCGACGTGTCGGCTTGCACGGTGAGGCCGCCGCCAGCTACCGCAGGGCGCTCCGTGTCGAACCGGCGAACGCCGCTGCCCGCGCCGGTCTTGCGCTGGCGTCGCTCGGTGCCGGCGATGCCACCGCCCTCGACTCCATCGCGACGTTGATGGACCAAGGCGCGGGCGCGACGCTGGCGTGGGATGAACTTGCCCCGATGCTCGCTGCGCTGCCCGCATCGGTGCCGCGTTCCCTGTTGCTCCAGCGCATCGCCGCAGATACTGCGGGCGCTGCAGCGCCGTTCTTGCTCGCGCTCGCCGCCGAAGACCTCGCGCACGACAAGCGGGACGGCTCCGTGCGTGCGCTGCTGGCGCGCGCCGCGGCAGCGACCCCCGCTGTCGACGACCCGGAGGCACTTCGCCGCTTTGCACTGGCGGCGGCGCGCATGGAGTCGGGCCCCGAATGGGCCGCGCGCTACGCCGCGCGCTGCTTGCAGGTATTCAGGCCAGCCTTGCCGGTGTTGTGGCCGCGCCGCACCGCCGGCAACGCACTGCGCATCGCCTATCTCATTGCGCCGGGGCGCGCGCTCACCTTCGGGGATGTCGAAGTCGACGCTGCGGCGTATCTCGCGACGGTCGTTGCGGCACACGCGCGCGAACGATTCAGTGTCGACGCATTCATCGTCGACGACACGCCGATCGATGCGCCATCGCTGCAGGCGCTGCGGGGCATGCGCGTCGCGGCGCTGGGCAATGCGCCGGCGCCCGCGCTTGCGCGGGCGCTGGGCGAGGCCGACTACGATGCGTTGATCGATCTCTCGGGCATGCGCGCAGCGAGCGGGGCGCTCCTCGCCGCGCGCCCCGCGCGTGGCCTCTGGACGTGCGCACGGCTGGCCGACGCACACGTCGCCCCGTTGATCGGCGGCTTGCTTCCCGCGCCGGACCACAACACCGGCGACGCGCTGACGCGACACCGCGCCGCGATCGAGTCTACGCTGGGTACCGCGATCGAAGGTAGCGCCTGGTATCGCGCTCGGGCCGCGCTCGCGCCCGCTGCGATGGCAGCCTCCTGGCGCAAGGCGGTCGCGGCGCACCAGGCCGGCGATGGCGAGACCGCGCTCTCCGGATATCGCAGCGTGCTGGCCGAGCAGCCCGGGTTCGCCCCGGCAGAGTATTTTTGCGGCGTGCTCATGCGCGACGGGGGCTTTGCCGAGGCCGCCGCGCCCCACTTCGCCGCGGCGCTCGAAGCGGCACCCGGGTATGCCGAGGCGCGCGCGGCGCTCGCCAACCTGTTGCGCGAGCGCGGTGATGCCGACGCGGCCGCATCGCTTTGCAGGGATGGGCTCGCGCGTTCCGATCGCGATCCGGGGTTGTGGCGCGCGCTCGGGCTGGCGGAGCTTGCGCGCCACGATGCCGCCGCTGCTCGGGACGCCTTCGTCAAGGCGCTCGCATTGGCCCCCACCGATGGCGATACGCACTTCAACCACGGGGTTGCACTGCAGTCGCTGCATCTGCACGAAGAAGCGCTGCGCGCGTACCAGCGCGCGCTCGCCTTCAGGCCGGACCTGCTGGCCGCGGATTTCAACATCGGCGTCGTGCTGCAGGCGCAGGGCCGCGGCGACGCGGCGATCCGCGTGTTCGAAAAGGTGCTCGCGCGCGACCCGCGACACGTCATGGCCTACAAGGCGCTCGGCGACTCGCTGCTGGCTGCGCGCCGCGTCGAAGATTGGCTGAAGGTCTTTGCCCGCTTCGAGGCCGCGTGTCCGCGTGCGGTGTCGCTGGTGGCCTGGGCACTCGAGGCGTGCCAGTACCTCGGCGACTTCGCCGCGCTGGACCGCTATCTCGACCGCCTGCGCCAGGACGATTTCACGCCGCAAAGCGAAACCGATCTCGCAGACAGTCTCGAGCAGATCCTGTTTCTGATGCTGTATTTCGACCTGGAGCCGCAGGCTCAGCTCGGCCTTTATCGCGCGTACGACGCAGTGGCCAAGCGTGTCTACGGCACGCCGCTGCCGCTTGCCGCGACGCGCCGGCCGGGCCGGATTCGCGTCGGCTATCTGTCCGGCGATCTGCGCAATCACGTTATGGGCAAGATGATCTGGGAAGCGATCCGTCACCACGATCGCGAGCGTTTCGAGATTTTCTGCTATACCGCAGGTGGTGCGAGCGACGATTTCACCGAGCAATTTCGGGCGTTCGCCGATCGCTTCGAAGTCGTCGCCGAGCTTCCCGAACGCGAGGCCGCGCACCGCATCGCCGCCGACGACCTCGACATTCTGGTCGACCTGTCCACGCATACCAAGAACGCCAAGCCGGGGATTCTCGCGCTCAAGCCCGCACGTGTGCAGATCACGCATATCGCCAGTTCCGGCGCCTTGGGTCTGTCCGCCGTCGACTTCAAGCTAACCGATGCCGTGTGTGATCCGCCCGAGAACCAGGCGAATCTCATCGAGACGCTGCTGCCCATGCAAGGCTGCGTCTATCCATATCGCCACGTCGCGCCGGCAGCGGAACACCCGTTCCACCGCGAATCGATGGGCATCGGCGCCGACACCGTCGTCATCGGCGCCTTCGTCAACCCACTCAAGCTCTCCAGGCGCTGTCTGTCGCTGTGGCGCGAAGTGCTGGAGAGCATTCCGGGTTCGATATTGGCGACTTCACCGTTGTCGCGCGAAGCCGGCGGTGTCTACGCGCGCCTGCTTTCCGCCGCCAGCATCCCCATCGAGCGCGTCATTGTGTTGCCGCAAGGGCGCAACGACGCTGAAGGGCAGGCGCGCTACGCGGTGCTGGACTTCTGCCTGGACCCCCTCCCGTATGGCGGCGTCAACAGCACTCTCGAAGCACTAGACGCGCAGGTGCCGGTAGTGACGCTGCGCGGGCGCAAGCACGGCGAGCGCACGTCGGCGAGCATTCTCACCAACCTCGGCGTCACCGGAACCATCGCTGAAAGCGGCAGCGAGTATGTAGCGATCGCGGTACGCCTTGCCGCTGACCACGGCTTTCGCGCCGAGATCAAAGGCGCCATCGCCGAAGGCCTCGCGAATTCCTCATTAACCGATATGCAGCGTCACACCCGAGCCTTGGAGGATGCGTATGTGCTGGCGCTGAAACTCAGGCATCCTGACTTGACGTTCGCGGTCGGTTGATGGGCCCGTCGCAACGCATCGACGCTGCGCGCGGCCTTTACGTTGCTGGCGACTTTGCCGCTGCGCGGCGCGCCTGTGAGGGCATTCTGGACATGCCTGTCGATGCACAGGAAGCCGCCGACGCCCGGCTGATTCTTGTGGAGTGTAGCCGGCGGTCCAAGGACGTTCACGGCAGCTTGGTTCACGCCAGGGCAGCCGTTCTGGCGATGCCGAACAATGCGCTCGCGCAGTACGCGGTCGCCGTGTGCCTGGACGAATCGAGCGACAAGGCGGCGGCCATCGAGCACGTGCGCCGGGCGATCGAATGCGATCCCAGCCTGGCGAAGGCGCGTCGCTTGCTCGGCGTGCTCCTGCTCGAACAAGGTGACGCAGGCGCGGCAATTGCGAGCCTGCGAGAGGCAGTGGCGCTCGAACCGGGGACTCCCGACGGTTGGAACAGCCTCGGCACCGCGCTGCACCATGCAAACCAGCTCGACGAGGCGGAAGCGGCCTATCGCCGTGCGCTCGCGCTCAACCCTGACTTCGCTCGCGCAGAGTGCAATCTCGCGGTCTTGCAGCGCGACCAGGGACATCCCGACCTTGCCGAGGCGACGCTGCGGGCATGCATCGCGCGCAGACCGGTCGCCACCGCGTACCGCCCGGCCTACACTGCGCTTGCCGACCTTTTGCGCGCACGCCACGACCTCGATGAAGCGGCCAGGTTTTACCTCGCCTCGGCGAAGCTCGCGCCCAACGACAGTTCTGGTGACCTGCTCGACCTGGGTCTGGTGTTTTCCGAGCGCGGCGACCACGTTCAGGCCCGCAAGGCGTATGCCCACGCCCTGAGGCAGAGCCCGCACTCGCTCCGCGCCTGGCTGGCTACCCAGCTCACGCTGCCGATGATCTATGCCGATGCGGCTGACGTGGTGCAGTCTCGCACGGAGTATGTACACGGCCTGGCGAGTTTGGAGAGCGAACTCGACGGACGAATCGCTGGCCTGAGCTGGCAGCAGGTCGCAGATGGACTGATCTGGAGCAATTTCTTTCTCGCGTACCAGGGCGAGAACGATCGGGAGCTGCAGGAACGCTATGCGGCGCTGGTGGCGCGCGCGCTCGACTCTGTAGCTCCTTCCTGGCGCGCTCCGCTCCCGAAGGCGCCGATCCACGGGCGCAGGATACGCATCGGCTTCGTATCGGCGATGCTGCGTGATGGCACCGTGGGCCAGTATTTCACGCGCTGGTTGACCGACCTGGATCGCGAGCATTTCGAGGTCTGTTTCTACCCGCTGGGAAGCAACGTCGATTCGGTCACTGCGGCCATTCACGCCCGTGCCGATCGCGTGCGTCCGTTCGTCGGCGGCGACGCGACACCGTCGGCGGTCGCGCCAGCGATTCGCAACGAGCGTCTCGACGTGCTCGTGTACCCCGAGGTCGGCATGGATCAGGTGACTTTCGCGTTGGCCGCATTGAGGCTCGCGCCGCTGCAATGCGCCGCGTGGGGACATCCGGTGACAACGGGCCACGCCACCATCGATCACATTTTCAGCTGTGACGTCATGGAACCAGCCGGCGCCGAGGCGCACTATACCGAGCGCCTGATCCGACTGCCCGGCATCGGCACGCGCTTCGCACGGCCGACGCTCCCGCCGCCTGCCGAGCGAGACGCATTCGGCCTGCCGCGCGATGCAGTACTGCTGCTGTGCCCGCAGTCGCTGTTCAAGATCCATCCCGACAACGACTCGATGATGGCTCGCGTTCTGGCCGCCAACCCCAAGGCGGTTTTGGTGCTGTTCGCAGGACGCCATCCAGTGATTACCGATCAGTTCATGCGCCGGTTGGAAAAATGTTTCGAGCAACATGGCATCGCCATTCGCGAGCGGACACGCGTCTTGCCGCAGATCTCGCATGAAGGGTACCTTGCGATCAACCTGGCGTGCGACGCGATGCTTGATACGGTGCGCTGGTCGGGCGGGCACACCAGCGTCGATGCATTGGATTGCGGGTTGCCGGTGGTGACTCTGCCGGGAGCGATGATGCGAGGACGGCAAAGCGCCGGCATGCTCAAGCTGATAGGCGTCGAGGAGCTCGTGGCTACCGACGCCGACGACTACGTGCGCATCGCGACGCAGCTGTGCGCGGATTCGGAATGGCGTAACGCAGTTTCGGCGCGAATCCGCGAGAACAGCAACCGCTTGTTCGACGATCCCGCGCCAATCGCAGCGCTGCAGGCGTTCTATCGCGATGCCGCCGCGCAGACCGTGGGCTGAGGCCCGTAAGCGAGCCTAGCGCTTACGTCCCAGCAGCGACCCGAGCACCCCCCGCACGATTTCGCGGCCGATGCTCGACCCCACCGTGCGCGCCGCGCTCTTCGCCGCAGCTTCGACCAGACTGTCCTTGCGACCGCTGCCGGAGAGGAGCCCTCCCAGCGAGTCCTTGACCGTGTCGAGCATGCCGCCCGCCTGCTTCTGCTCGCCCGCAGCGACAGCGCGTCCACCCAGGCGCTCGTACGCGGATTCGCGATCGATGGTCTTTTCGTAAGTGTCCTTCACCACCGACTTGGCGATGATCGCCTTGCGCTCGTCGGGAGTGATCGGCCCGATCCGCGATGCCGGCGGCAACACGAAGGCGCGCTCGACCGGCGTCGGCCGGCCCTTCTCGTCGAGAAAGGAAATGAGCGCTTCGCCCACGCCGAGCTCGGTGATTGCGCGCTCGGTGTCGATCGCCGGATTGGCGCGCATGGTCTGCGCCGCCGTCTTCACCGCTTTCTGGTCGCGCGGAGTATACGCGCGCAACGCGTGCTGGATGCGGTTGCCGAGCTGGCCGAGCACCGTTTCCGGCACGTCCAGCGGGTTCTGTGTGACGAAGAACACGCCTACGCCTTTGGAACGGATCAGGCGCACGACTTGCTCGATGCGATCGAGCAGCGCCTTGGGGGCATCGGTGAACAGGAGGTGCGCCTCGTCGAAAAAGAAAACAAGCCTAGGCTTTTCCGGGTCGCCGACTTCCGGCAACCGCTCGTAGAGCTCGGCGAGCAGCCACAGCAGGAGCGTCGCGTAGAGCATCGGCGCCTGCATCAGCCGATCGGCTGCCAGCACGTTGATCACGCCGCGGCCGCCGTCGGTCTGGATCACATCATCGATGTCGAGCATGGGTTCGCCGATGAACTTTTCGGCGCCCTGTTGCTCGAGCGCGAGGAGGCCGCGCTGGATCGCGCCGATCGACGCCGCCGACACGTTGCCGTAGCGCGTCGTGTACTCGCTGGCGTGCTCGCCGGCGTGCGCGAGCATCGCGCGCAGGTCCTTGAGATCGAGGAGCAGCCAGCCGTTGTCGTCGGCGATCTTGAACACCAGCGCAAGCACGCCCGACTGCACGTCGTTGAGGTTGAGTATGCGCGCAAGCAGCAGCGGTCCCATGTCGGAGATCGTCGCCCGCAACGGGTGTCCCTGTTCGCCGTAGGCGTCCCAGAACACCGTCGGGAAACCGGTGAACGCCGGCGCCTGGGCCCCGATTTGCGCCAGCCGCGCCTCGAGCTTGGGCGAGGTGGCGCCGCTTTGCGAAATCCCGGCGAGATCACCCTTGACGTCGGCCATGAACACCGGAACGCCGATGGCCGAAAAGCGCTCGGCCATCACCTGCAAGCTCACGGTCTTGCCGGTGCCGGTGGCACCCGTGACCAGCCCGTGGCGGTTCGACATGCCGGGCAGCAGGACGATGTCACCGGCGGTGTTGATTGCGATCGGGAGCGGTGACGGCATGAGGTGAGACCGAGGACGCGGAAGGCAGCGCTATTCTACGCGTCTCCGCCTTGGCGCGCCGCGCTGCCCGATTCGGCGACATGCCTGCGCCACAGCTCGAGGAGCCCATCCTCGAGATCGCGCGCGTAACGCGCCATGTCGAACAGCGGGTGCGTGCGGCGGTTCTGCGCGAGTCGGGTGCGCAGTGCCGCGAGCCGCTCGCGGTCATGAGCGAGCGCGATCGCCACCGCTTCGTATTCGGCGAGGCTCGATGTCACCAGTTCGGGCAGCCCGATCGCGTGCAACTGGCTGCCGGCCACACGGCTGGCGAATGTCTCGCCGGCGATCGTGAGTACAGGTAGTCCCGCGAGCAACGCATCATTGGCCGTCGTGTGTGCGCCGTATGGCGTCGTGTCGACGAACAGGTCCGCAGTGGCGTTACGCGCAATGTGCTCGGCCATTCCGACCTTCGGGGCGAAGATCAGGCGCTCGGGGTCGACCCCGGCGCTGCTTGCCTCCCTTCGCAGGTTGTTGCAGGAGTCGGCATTGGTCGCGAGCAGCCACAGCACGCTGTCCGGCGTAGCACCGAGCACACGCATCCAGATGTGGAACACGTCCGGGAGAATCTTGACCGAGTTGTTGAATGCGCAGAATACGAACGCATTTTCCGGCAGCCCGCACTGCTGGCGCGATGGGATCGGGCCTGCCGGCGCGCGGCTGGTGTCGCTCGCATAGTAGCTGTGCGGCATGCGGAAAAGGCGCTCGGCGTAGTACGGTTTCGCAGCGTCCGGCGCAACGAAGGCATCGAGATGGATGTAGTCGTACCAGTCGACGCCCAGCGTGCCGGGAAAGCCGATGCTGTTGATTTGGAGTGGCGCGGCGCGCTGCGCGAACAGCTCCGGCGCGGGAACCGCGCGTGTAGCCGTTCAGGTCGAACAGCACGTCGACGCCGTCGGCGCGAATGCGTCGAACCGCGTCGGCGGTGGTGAAATCGGTCAGATCCGTGAAGTGGTCTACTGCTGCGGCGATGCGCCGGCCGACCGGGCCGGGATCGGGTGCGACGAGGCCGTAGGCGTAGACCTCGACACGGGATCGATCGAGGCGCTCCAGCACTTCGGTGATCACCGAGGCCATGGGATGCTGTCGCAGGTCCGACGATGCGAAGCCCACGCGCAGGCGTCCGTCGGCCGCCGGTTTGCTCGGCGGGGACACCGCTTTGGGATGTACGGCCAGCGTGCTGCCCCACTGCGCTGCCGCGCGCCGCAAGATATGCGGCCCCAGTGGCATGGCGAGCAGAGGCAACGGCGATACGTTCCAGGTCTCGCGCGCGGGGGCCTCGATGAGACGAGCGAGCTCCGCGAACAGACGGTCGATTCCGTCCCATGCGCAGCGATGCGCCCGGGTGTGAGCGAGCATCGAGACGACATACGCATTGTCGGGATCGATCTCTCGCGCGCGCTCCAGCGGCGCGTCAGCGGCGTCGTAGCGCATCTGCTCGATGCGCACCGACCCGAGGTTGGCCAGCACGCGAACGTCGTCGGGAGCACGCCGCGCAGCCTCGAGAAAGCACGCTTCGGCCTCGCCGGTGTTCCCGGTCTTTTGCAAGACGATGCCACGGCGCACGACGATTGCCACCGGCAGCTCCTTGCGGATTGCAAACAGGCGCGCATAGGCGTCGGCCGACGCCTTCAGGTCGTTTCTCTCGAACAGGGCGTTGGCAATATTGCCCAGCGCGTCCGGCTGCGAGGGGTCGGCATCGAGCACGGTCCTATAGCAGTCGAATGCGCGATCGCGCTCGCCCGCGTCCTCGAGCGCAAGTCCCAGGTTGTTGCGCACCGCCGTACTGCCTGGCGCCCTGCGCAACGCGCGCTCGTAGCACGCGATGGCGGCGCGCGCGTCGCCGCGCTCGCGATGCAGGTTGCCGACGTGAAAGTTGGCCTCGGCGTCATCGGGATCGGCGTCCAGTGCCTGGTTCCACAGGGTTTCGGCGAGCGCTTTGTCACCGCCGGACAATGCAGCCCGCGCCTGGTCGAGCGCCTCGTGGTCGCGGGAATTCCCGGCCGACGTGACCACGCGCGCCTCGATGGCCTGATCAAGTGCTCCGTGACAATCCTTGTAGCGCTTGCCGCTGCCGCAAGGACAGGGCGCGTTACGCGCGACGGCGACGTTCATCGCCGTGTCAGCGATTCGAGTTCTGCCACGAGGCGCGTCACGACGCCGGACCAATCTCGCGGTGCACTTTGCCGGAATAGTCGCGCCGTGGGATACCAGGGACTCTGTTCGCCTCGCAGCCAGCGCCAATCCGCGGCAAACGCCAACATGACCCAGCATGGCCGTGCCAACGCGCCCGCCAGGTGCGCAATAACCGTGTCGACGCTGATGACCAGGTCGAGCTCGGCAACCAGCGCCGCAGTGTCGGCTAGCGTCATCGTTGGCGCCAGCGGGGCCATGCGGTGGGCGCCAGGAAGAGCCGCAAGCTCGCCCGCGGGCTCACCGTGCTGAAGCGAATACCAGTCCACGCCGGGCACGTCGAACAACGGCGCCAGCGTTGTCAACGCAAGTGAACGCTTGCGATCGTCGCTGTTCCCTTTGTTACCGGCCCAGGCGATGCCCACCTTGAAGCCCGTCCGCAACGCAAGCACGGCGCGCACGGCGTCCCGGCGCGGCTGCGGAACGCTGATGTAAGGCACCCGTGATGGAATCGAGGCGAGGTCGATGCGAAGTGCGTGGGGCAGCGACAGCAACGCAACGTGCGCGTCGTAGCGCGGCAGCGCTGCGTCGCCAGCCACGACCTGTTCAACGCCCGAAACCGTAGCGAGTAGCGTACACAGCGCCGGCTGACAGGTGAGGATGACGCGCGCTCCGCGCTCGGCGGCCGATGTCGCGAAACGGGCGAATTGCACGCCGTCTCCCAGCCCCTGCTCGGCGTAGACCAACAGCGTCTTGCCGCGAGCATCGCTGCCATCCCACGCCGGGCCGGGATAGACGTGCTTGCCGCCTGCCCAGCTCGGGCATCGCCAATCTCCAGTCGTATTCGGCGAAGCCTTCATCGAACCGCCCCGCGAGCAGCAGCACTCGAGACAGGTTCCAGTGCGCCTGCGCGAACTCAGGCTGGATGGCGACGGCGCGCCGGAAGGCATCCGTTGCGCCGGCGACATCGTTGATCGATTGCAGCGCCAGGCCGAGGTTGTTCCACGCCACCGCGTGATCGGGTTTGAGCGCAAGCGCGGCGCGGTATTCGGCGATGGCATCGGCTTCACGTCCACAGCAGCGTAGGCCAGCCCGAGGTTGTTGCGGAACTCAGGCTCGTCGGGCACCGCCGCCGCCGAGGCTTCGAGCAGTGGCAGGCTGCGTCGAGCGCACCGCGCTGGTATTCGATCACGCCCAGATAGTGCCGTGCCGCCGTGTGCGCGGGCTCACGCACGAGCACGTCGCGGTAGATCGACTCGGCGAGGCCCGTGTCGCCGCGCTGGTGCGCCGACAAGGCCGCCGCCATGCGTTGCTGCGTCGAAGGCGCGCGGGCGCCGCTCGTGCGTCGCCAGGGCACCGGCAGCGCCGTGACAGTGCTTGTAGCGTTTGCCGCTGCCGCACGGGCACGTTTCGTTGCGGCCGACCGCCGGAATCGTGCTCGCGTTCGCGATCGCCGTGGCAAGCCCCGCCGCGGCGGCGGAGTCATCCGGGTTCGTGGCCAGGATGCATTCGAAATATCACGGTCGCCGCCTTCCATGGCCGCATCGCCAGGCAATTGCGTCCGAGCTGCGCGAGTTGCGGCGAGCGAGCGATCGCGGGCGTGAAATGGCGCACGAGGTCGACGATCTCGTCTGCGGCTCGACGCGGCAGAAATTGTACAGGCCGTGGAAACCGAAGGCAGCCCGAATGGGTAGGCGGCTTCGAACGCGAAGGCGTCGGCGAGCGCTTCCGATGCGAAGCGGATGCCGTGTTCGCCCTCGAGCAGCGGCCTGGCGACGTCGCCCGATGGTGACGTCCTCGGCCTCGGCCAGCACGATGCGCGGATCCCGCAGCGCCTCGAGGAGTTTGCGCGAGCGCAGCGAAAAGCCACCGTTGCCCACGCGCGGCCCGTCGGTTTGCCAGTACCACTTGGCGCCGATGTAGTCGACGTCGAGGAATTCGCTGCGCCAGGCGCCGGGGTTGATCGCGTAGCCGTCCCACTGCACGAGCAGAACGTGCGGCGTCTCGATGTGATCGACGCAGCGATTTGAGCACGAACTGCGAGTACGCGTCGCGCGAGGCGAGCGGTGCGATGATGTGCGTCTCGACCGCTCGGTTCGTCGACGCGCGCGGTCGGTAATGAAACGCGTCGCGCCGAACCGAATCCCGACTGCGCAACGGCGCAGCGCGCGCAGCGCAAGCGCGTGGTTGACCGTGTCGATGCAGCACAGCGTGACGCCGGGAAGCTCGAGCATCGGTCATGAGGCTCGCGCTGGCGAATCGGCCGGCGATGCGCCTCGGCCGCGAGCGGCTGACTCGATCGCACGTTCAGCTGGTTCCAGTCAGCACACCCAGGATGATGAGCATGGGTGCGATATGCAGCGTCGCACGGTTGGCTGTGGTCAGGTCGGCCATCCACGCTGCGGCATCGGTGAATCGAGAAGACGACGAACAGGAAGCCGATGCCCGCGGCGACGATGACCGACAGCGGCGAAGCGGCGGCCCGAACGCCGGCGCGCGGCGACGATCGCAGAGCACGATCAGCGCCGTACCAGAGCAGGTTCCAGTTGCCGATAAGGAAATAGGTACGCACCAGCTCGCGCCACGCCGGCGCGAAGTCGAGCCGCAGCCGGTAGCCGAGCACGTCAGTTCGGTCGCGCGCGAGCACGTGAGAGCCAGTACGCCGGCCGCAGCGGCGAGGCCAAGCGGGCGCAGCCCACGACGCGGCAGCAGCGTGACGACGACGGCCGGGCAGAGCGTCAGCGCCCACATCAATCCCGGGATTCTTGATCAGCGGACACGCGCAGGCGAGGCGCAGCGCGACGATGCCGTCGCGCGCGTCGCGACGCAGGCCCAGCGATACGTGGCCAGCGCGGCCAGGGTGTACACGACGCCCTGGGGCAGATCGGCATAGCCGGCGAGTGCGGCGTGCACGTCGAGCAGAGGCAACGACGCGACGAGATACGCGCCGCACAGCGCGGCCAGCGGCGCGACTTTTTCGCCACGCAGCACCGCGTACACGGCGATGCAAAGCGATACGAGCAGGGCGAGCCACGGCCAGTTCATCGCCGAATCGTCCCAGCGCCCGAGCATCACGCAGGTCCACACCTGGAGCAGCGGAACCGTTGCCGGGTAGTTAGGTGAGGCGTCGAAGAAAATACGCCGGTGTTCCGGCCAACCATTGCTCGGGATTGCCGAAGGGGGCGATGCGCCCGAGCTCGAACCAAACGCGCGCCTTGGTCGCCCACTGCACCCAGGCGTCCCACGGATACAGCGGGCGCCACGCGATCTCCGCTGCGAGCAATCCGAAACGCACGGCGATCCACGCCAGGAGCGCGATCCACACTGCCTTCTGCCAACGCGGCAGGGTGACGATGACCAGCGATGATCGCAGCGCTTGGCCAGCACCGGGCGACCGCTGTGCGCGCGCACCCCAGGCGAGCAGCGCGGCCGCGATGGTCAGCAGCGGCAATGCGATCGACATGCGACCGAAGGGAATGCCTGCCACGCTCAGCAACCGCATCCACAACGTGAGCAGCAGCGCGCCGACGCTGTAGCCGAAGCCCTTGCGCAGCAGCCAGGGAACATCGTCGAAGCCGCCACGCGGCCAGCCCAGCGCGAACAGCACCGCAACGCCGAGCAGCCACGGTAGCGCGAGGGAGACGATGACCCAGAGCGCGTCCATTACAGGATACGGAACAGTGCCGCGCCTCCCTCGGCCAGAACCAGCTCCGCGCGGAGCGGAGGCCCGCCGTCCCAGCGCAGGTTCTGTAGCGATGGATCGTACTGCACGCCACGGCGTTGAAAGACCACGAGGTAATCGCCAGGGTGCAGCGCAGAGGCCGGCGGCATGCTGTTGGTCGACGGCGAGAAAAACACGTTGTAGGGATACAGGTGATACGCGGCGCGATCGCGAGTGTAGTGGTCGTCGCCGACCATGAACACACGCGCGGGAGGAGGCGGCAGTTTGGCGCGCACTTTCTCGATGAACGAGAAGACCATGCCGTCTTCCGCCGCCAGGTGCCGCTCGCGCCACGACTTTCCCGCGTAGGTAGCGGCGGTGATGCGCGCCTGCCGCGCGAGATTCCATTGCAGGCGCGCGTCGAGAATGAACCAGCCCGCGACGAACATGCTACCGATGATGAGTGCTCCCGCCGGTCCGACCCACTGTGGCCGCAAGCGGGCGAGTGCCGCGTAGAGGAACGCAGCGACGCCGACGATCACAGCGAAGAGGAACGGCATGGGCAGCGCCTGCACGTCGGCGCCGCCGATGATAAGGTTGATCGACGATCCGCTCCATGGCTCGAAGGTGAACCATTCGCGCGCGCGGTCGAGCAGAACCTCGCCAGCGCTCATGGTCTTGGCACTGACGCTGCCGATGACAATGGGTTGCGCGTACGTGCCCTTGATGCCTAGAGCGAGGCCGTTGATCGTTCCGTTCCAGTTCGGGTCGCCATCGATTCTGAGCGGCTGGATGCGTCCCGCCTCGACGGCAAGTCTGCGGTTGAACACGCGCGCGGGCGTGTAGTCGTTGTGCCACAGCAGGGCGACCTCGACGTCGTCGGGGACGCCGACGCCCTGCCATGCGATCATCGGGTACTGCGATGACCGCAGCGACGTCGTCAGACTCACCAGCGTCGTGCCGCTTGCATCGGGCGCGGTCAGCACCAGTCCGGCGGGACCGATCTGCCCGCTGCCGCGAGTTACCGTCATCTGATCGGGCGCCCAGCGCTGGGCACGTGCGCTGGTGAACCAGGCACCCGACGCCGCAAACGCGAGATAGGCGAGCAGGCATAGGGTGAAGCTCACGACAAACAGGCAGAGCGCGACAACCGTTGCGCGCGGTCCCGTGCGCGCATGCGCCGCGTCGGCGCGGGGCGTGGCGGCGGAACCTGAAGCGGTGCCCGGCGCAGTGGCTGATGCTTCGGCGAGATCGGTCACGGGAATTTCAGTACGCGTTGCGGCTCTTGAACACGTGCCACACGGTCAGCGCGAGGATGCGCATGTCGAACCAGAGCGACCAGTTCTCGATGTAGTAGAGATCGTATTGTATCCGCTTGGCGAGGTCGCTGCTTCCTCGTAGATCATTGATCTGCGCCCATCCCGTGATGCCAGCCTTGACCATGTGCTTTTGCATGTAACCCGGGATCTCCTCTCGGAAGCGTGCAACGAACTGCGGGCGTTCCGGGCGTGGTCCGACCAGCGACATTTCGCCGCGCAACACGTTGATGAGCTGCGGCAACTCGTCGAGACTGAAGCGCCGCAGCAGCGCCCCGAGGCCCGTCGTCCGCGGGTCACCCTGCTGTGACCATACGGGGCCGCTATCGGTCTCGGCACCGGTGTGCATCGAGCGGAACTTGAGCATCGTGAAGTGCTTGCCGTTCCAGGTGACACGCTGCTGGCGATACAGAATCGGCCCGGCCGAGGTCAGGCGTATGGCGAGCGCGATGAGCAACAGCAGTGGCGACAGAAGCAGGAAGGCGATGCCGCCGCCGCCGTAATCTTCGATCGCCTTCAACACGCGCTGCACGCCTTGCATTGGCGTGTCGGTCAGCCCGATCACCGGCATGCCGGCGACCTCGGAAAAGCTGTGCCGCAGAAGCTGGAAGCCGAAGATGTCGGGGACGTAGCGGACCTGTACGGGGTGCGCGCGCAATTCCGTCACCAGAGCGCGTATCCGCTCCTCGGCGCGCAGCGGTAGCGCGATCCACACCTGGTCGAGCTCGCCGCGGTCGAGGTCGCCGCGCAGTCGATCGATGCTTCCCAGTACCGGTACGCCGTCGACGCTCGTCCCCGCGAGATCCGGTGTGTCGTCGTAGAAGCCGTGCAGCTGCAACCCGCTCCAGGGCGCCCGGCGCAGGCGCAACGCCACCTCGCGTCCTAGCTCGCCGGCGCCGACGATGCAGATGTGGCGCAGGTTGTAGCCACGACGTCGCAGCGAGCGCAGAACCAGACGAAGCGCAACGCGCATCGCCGTCTGCAGCACGAATCCGCTCGTGACCCAAAGCGCGACCCAGACTCGCGAGTAGAGATCGCCGTTCTTGGTGATGAAGATCATGAACACGCCGACCGCAAGCAGCAGGAGCCACCCGGATACGAGAGCACGCAGGTCTTCGACAATGCTCGCCCCGCGTTGCGGGCTGTACAAGCCGACCACCGGGAACACAAGCAGGCTGGCGAGCGCCACGACGATGATCGCCACCCAGTACGGCGAGCTCACAGGACTGTTCAGGTATGCCCAGTGCGCGGCAACGCCGGCAAGCGCGATGATCAGTGGATCGGCGACGCGCGCGAGTTCGTCGAGCGTCGACGCGTTGCTCTTGAGCAGGTTGCGCGGGGTATTCAGCATGGGGCGACTCGCGTTTCCCTGTCGGCAGGAGCGCGCCTGAGTGCATTGTCAACCTGCGTGACAAAGCGCTCGCGAAACAGCGCACGGGAGAAGCGCATCGCGTTGCGCCGGCAGGCTTCGGCGGCGATCGGACGCGCGCGCTTTTCGAAAGCCTCGATCGCCATTCGAATCGCCTCCGGACGCTGGTCGGCGAAAAACACGCCCGTGGGCTCATTGACGTCCTCGCCGCGGATCGTCTCGAGAGTGCCCCCGCGCGCGTAGGCGATCACCGGCGTTCCGCACGCCTGGGCTTCCAGGGGCGCGATGCCGAAGTCCTCTTCCGCGGCGAAAACAAAGGCGCGCGCCTCGCGCATTAGCGAGCGGATGCGCTCGCGCGACACTTCGCCCGCGAACTCGACGTTGGCGCCGGCCTTTGCGCGCGCGCGCGCAAGCTCTGGGCCGTCGCCGGCGACGATCAGACGGTGTCCGGACATGCCGCGAAACGCCTCGACTATGATGTCGAGTCGTTTGTAGGGGACCCAGCGCGACACCGTGAGGTAATCGCGGCGGGCCTGCGGCGGCGCGTCCGGTGTGAAGTATTCGACGTCTACCGGCGGGTAGACGACGCTCGCGTCGCGCCGGTAACAGCGGCGTATGCGCTGCCGGACGTAGTCGGAGATGGCGACGAATTCGTCGACGCGCCCGCTGGCTGCCGCATCCCACCGTTGCAGGCGGTCGAGAATGGCGTTCGCGATGGCGCGCTTCGGGCCGCTTCGGGCACCTGCCGAGTGGAGGTAGGCTTCTCGCAGGTCCCACGCGTAGCGCATCGGCGTCAAGCAATAGCAGACGTGCAATTGCCGGCGATGTGTGCGCACGCCCTTGGCGACCGCGTGCGAAATCGAGATGACAAGATCGTAGTTGGAAACGTCCAGCGTTTCGATCGCACGCGGGAACAAAGGAAGCCAGGCGCGAAAATGCCGCGCGGCGGCGGGCGTGCGCTGGAGAAAGCTCGTATGGGCGCGCTTGCCCAATATGAGCTCGCGCTCGCGGTCAGGCAGGAAATCGACCAGCGCAAAAAGATCCGCGTGCGGGTAGATGGCGAGGACCTCGGCGAGTGCAATCTCGCCGCCACGCCAGGTATCGAGCCAGTCGTGGACAACGGCAATGCGACGCTCGGCGGGGATTGGGGGCGCTGGCATCGGGCTGAGGGTACGGGGCGGGCGCCGCCGCCGAAGCGCGGGGCGCGGGCTGCGGCGCCCGAATGAAGAATGATACTATTCGGGGTGTTGATGGTGCGATCGAATAGTGCACGCAGTTGCATGCGATGAGGGGTGCCACCATGAACGCCCCCGAGAAAAGCGCGACGTGACCGATTCCGTTCGGCCCTGGGCCGACAGCGACCATGGCGTCGGCGTGGATTGCGCCGCGTGATTGCCCCTAACCTGGCGAGCGCCTGGCGCTACCGCCACTTCATCGAATCCTCGATCCGCGCCGAAATTCGCGCGCGCTTCATTCGCAGCAAGCTCGGCGGACTGTGGATGATCGTGCACCCCCTGGCGCAGGCAGCGATATTCACGTTGGTGCTCGCCGGAATCATGTCGGCGAAACTTCCGGGCATGGCCAACGACAGGTCAGCGTACGCGCTGTACGTGTTGTCCGGGCTGCTCGCATGGTCGCTGTTCGCCGAAGTGGTGAGCCGTTGCCTCACGCTGTTCATCGACAACGCGAACCTGCTCAAGAAATTGCAGTTTCCGCGCATCTGCCTGCCCATCATTGTCGCCGGCTCCGCAGTGCTCAACAACGTGCTGCTGCTGCTCGCGGTGCTGCTCGTCTTCGGCCTGTTCGGGCGCTTGCCAGGATCGGGGATCGTGTGGGTGCCCGTGCTGATGGTGTTGACGCTTGCGATGGGGCTCTCCATCGGTCTCCTGCTGGGGGTGCTCAACGTATTCATGCGCGACGTGGGACAGGTCGTGCCGGTCGTGCTGCAATTCGGCTTCTGGTTGGCGCCGATCACGTACACCGCCGACATCGTGCCCGTGCCGCTGCGCCGATTGATCTATCTCAACCCGATGACCGCTATCGTGCAGGGTTATCAGAACGCGCTGTTGTTCGGCAGGCCGCCGGACGCGGTGGCGCTGACGTGGCTGGCACTGGTGGCGGCGTTGCTGCTGGCCTCGGCGTTCGCGCTGTTCCGTCGTGCCAGCCCGGAAATGGTAGACGTGCTATGAGTACCGCCGGGCCGCCGCAAGGCGCGATCGGCTCCAGCGTGCTGCGCATCGCCGGGTTGGGCAAAGCGTTTCGCAAGTACGGCTCGGAATGGCGACGCGCGCTTTCCTGGTTCGGCCTACCCGTCACGCCACTGTCCGAGCAATGGGCACTGCGCGAGGTCTCCTTCGACGTGGCGCCCGGCGAGGCCGTCGGCATCGTCGGCCAGAACGGTGCCGGCAAGAGCACGCTGCTCAAGCTCGTCGCCGGCACGCTGCGTGCGACCGAGGGCGGTGTCGATGTCGATGGTCGCGTCGCGGCGATACTCGAGCTCGGCATGGGATTCAATGCCGAGTTCAGCGGACGACAGAACGCGGTGCATGCGACCGGACTGATGGGCCACGCGCCGCAGACGATCGCGCAGGTCATGCCGGACATCGAGGCTTTTGCCGAGATCGGCGCCTACTTCGACCAGCCGATGCGCACCTATTCCAGTGGAATGCAGATGCGGGTGGCGTTTTCCGTCGCGACCGCGATTCGCCCCGATGTCCTGATCGTCGACGAGGCCCTGTCGGTGGGCGATGCGTATTTCCAGCACAAGAGCTTCGGACGCATACGTCAGTTCAAGGAGGAGGGGACGGCGATCCTGTTCGTGACGCACGGCATGGCAGACGTCAGGGCGCTGTGCAACCGGGTGATCCTGCTCGATCATGGCAGGATTCTGCGCGATGGCTTGCCCGACGAGGTCGTGGACTACTACAACGCGCTCATCGCAAGGCGCGAAAGCGAGCGCGCCGCTGGGGTCGACCAGTCACGGCGCCCCGATGGATGGCTGCGTACGCGTTCGGGTACAGGCGAAGCGACGCTCGACGATTTCACATTGACCGATGCCGATTCGGGGCAGGTGGTGAATTCGGCGCGCGTCGGCCAGCGCCTGCTGCTCACCGCGCGCGTCCGGGTGCACAAGCCGATCCCGCAATTGGTGCTGGGTTACATGCTGCGCGACCGCCTTGGCCACGTCGTCTGGGGAACGAATACCTGGCACACCGGGCAGGTGGTCACCGGCCTACGCGACGGGCAAACGGTCGAATTCAGGATGCCGTTCACGTGCACGCTCGGACCGGGCTCGTACTCGTTTTCGCCGGCGCTGGTGAGCTCGGATACGCATCTGGTCAACAACTACGAGTGGACGGACAACGCACTGGTGTTCGACGTCGTCAACGCCGACCGGAAGTATTTCATCGGCTCGAATTGGCTCGACACCGCGTTTCACATCCGCCGCGAAGGTGGCGAGTAATGTTCAGGTCCTATGCCCAGAACTTCGAAGACGTCATGCTTTGGCGCGCGCTCAAGGACGTCGGCCGGGGCTTCTACGTCGACGTCGGTGCGCAGGACCCTGTCGTCGATTCGGTGAGCATGGGGTTCTACGAGCAGGGCTGGCGCGGGGTGCACGTCGAGCCCGTCGCCGCGTATGCCGAGCTGCTGCGCGAGCGCCGCCCGGATGAGGTCGTGATACAGGCTGCGCTCGGCGCGAAACGGGGCACGCTCACGCTCTACGAACTGGCCGGGACGGGCCTGAGCACAGCCCACCAGGAGGTCGCGTTCGCCCACGGAGCGGCGGGGTTGAGTGCGCGTGAAATCGAGGTCGAGTGCCTGACGCTGGAGCAAGTGCTCGCGCCGTACGCCGCCATCGATGTGCATTGGCTCAAGATCGATGTCGAAGGCCACGAGCGCGAAGTGCTCGCCGGCTGGGGTTCGGAGGTCGAGCCGTGGATCGTCGTCGTGGAGAGCACACTGCCAGGTACCCAGCGCGAATCGCATCAGGAGTGGGAGCACCTGGTGCTAGCGCACGGCTATGTCTTCGCCTGGTTCGACGGCCTGAATCGCTACTATGTTTCCGACCGGCACCTCGAGCTCATGCGCGCGTTTCGCTACGGCCCGACGGTTTTCGACGACTTCGCGCTGAGCGGAAAGGCGACCGCGTCCTACTGCGCGATCGTCAATGACGAATGGAGCCGGCGAGCGCAGGCGCTGGATGCGCGTGCGGTCGATGCGCAGCGCAAGCTCGATGACGCAGCAGTGCATGTGCGCGATCTCGAAAGGCGTCTCGAGGAATCGCTGAGGCACGCCGCAGCCGCCGAAGCGCACATCGCGGCCATGACAAGCAGTGCTTCGTGGCGCATTACCGCACCGCTGCGCGGACTGCGCCGTCTCACGGGCGCCGGCGATCCGGCGAAGCGTGCGGGCATGCTCCGCGACGTGGTGCATGTCGCCAAAGGCTCGGCCGCGTACACCCGGGTCGCACCGTGGGTGCGCGAACGCTATCCTCGATTGTGGTCGCGCGCAAAGCACGTTCTGCTCAATGGCGCCGCGCCCGCCGCCGATATTGCCTCCGAGCGGGCCGGCCCGATGCGTGCAAGCGTGGGCACATCGATTCCCCACAACACCGATGCGCAGAGCGGGTACGATGCCCTAGCCGAGTCCGGCTCGGTGAGTGCGCAGGAGCTGGCGACGTTGCTGGAGCAGGAAATCATCCGGCAGCGCAAGGGATGATCGCCGGCATCGCGGCGGGCGCTCACGCTGCATCGACCTGCGGTTGAACCGGCGTGCGCCTGGTCATCGATCTGCAGGCTTGCCAGTCGGAAGTATCGGCCGGTCGCGGCGTTGCCCGCTACGCCGAGGCCCTGGCGACGCACATCGCCCGCCAGATCGGCAGCGACGACCTGCGCCTGTGCTTCAGCGAAGCGTACGGCGCATCGCTGCAGCAACACCTGGATGTCTTCGACCTGTTGATTGGACGCACGCGCCTGTCCGCGTATCGCTATCCGAGCATCGTCGAGCGGGGCGAAGAAGCGCGGCGAGCGACGTCGGCCGTGGCCGGGGCGCTGGTCAAGCACCATTGGCTGGGCTTGCAGCCCGACGTACTGCACGTCAGCCATGTCTTCGAGGGCTACCATGGTCACGCGGTCATGCCGTCCGCCTGGCCCGGGGTCCCGGGACTGGTTCGTTCCGCGACGCTGTACGATCTCATTCCACTGCGTTTTGGCGAACGCTACCTCGCGGACCCCCAGTACAAATCCTGGTACCTGGAGAAGCTCGACGCGCTGCGCGCATGCGAGTGCGTGCTCGCGATTTCGGAGGCTACCCGCGCCGACGCGATCGAGCTGCTGGGCCTGGACGCGCAACGCGTCACGACGATCTGGGGCGGCATCGATCCCGTCTTTCGACGACAGCCGTACAGCGCAGCGGACACCGATGCGCTGCGCGCCCGCCACCGGCTGAACCGCAGGCTGGTGCTCTACACCGGCGGTGACGATCATCGCAAGAATCTCGAAGGTGCGATCGCGGGATTCGCTGCACTGCCTGTGCGCCTGCGCCGCGAGGCTCAGCTGGCGATCGCGTGTGCGCTGTCGACGCCCACGCGTCGCGCGCTGGAGGAGAAGTCGCGTCGGCTCGGTCTGGCGCCCGACGAAGTGGTCCTGGCCGGGTTCGTCAGCGAGGGCGATCTGGTCGCGCTTTACAATCTTTGCGACGCGTTCGTGTTTCCGTCGCTGTACGAAGGGCTGGGCCTGCCCGTCCTCGAGGCCATGGCCTGCGGGGCACCGGTGCTCGGCGCGAACAATTCGGGGATCGCGGAAGTCATCGGCCGCACCGATGCATTGTTCGATGCGCGCAAGCCGGAATCGCTCGCGGAGCGCCTCACTGCAGTGTTGGATGACGACCATTTTGGTGACGAGCTGCGGCGCCATGGCGCAGAGCGCGCCGGCCAGTACACCTGGCAGCGGTCTGCCGATCTCGCTTTGCGGGCGCTGCGCGACGCACATGCCAGGGACCAGCAGCGCCCGGTAGCCGCGACCGTCGCAGCGCGCCCCAAGCCCCGGCTTGCGCTGTTCACGCCACTGCCGCCTTGCCGGTCCGGAATCGCCGACTACAACGCCGCGTTTCTGCCGTATCTCGCGCGCCACTTTTCCATCGACCTGTTCGTCGATGACTACGAGGTTTCGGCTGCGGACCTGCGCGAGCGTTTCTCCATCCATCCGCATGCCGAGTTCGCGGCACGCCGCCGCGAGTACGACGCCATCGTCTACGAGATGGGAAATTCCGAGTTCCACGCCTACATGCTCGATTACCTGGCGCGCTATCCAGGCATTGTGGTCCTGCATGACGCGTACCTGAGCGGGCTCTACGGCTACGTCGACTTCAATCTCGGGCGCTCGGGGACATATCGCCGTGAGCTGCTGAAGGCGCATGGGCCGCGGGCTCGCCGCTACATCGCGCCCGTGCAGCGCAACGCCGATCCGATCGGCGCCAGCATGGTCAACCTTCCGGTCAGCAAGAGCGTGATCGACGCCGCCATCGGCGTCATTTCGCACACGCCGTTCAACATTGACGTGGCGCGGGAAAACTACGCCGAAGGTTGGAAAGCTCCGTACCGGATCATCAAGCAGATGGTACGGGCGCCGGCGCCGATAGATGCCGGCCGGCGCGCCGCGCTGCGCGCCGAGCTGGGCTACGGCGAACGCGACTTCATCGTCTGCACATTCGGTCACATCACCTGGACCAAGAGCGGCGACGTCCTCCTCGATGCGTTCACGCGATCCGCACTTGCGAGCGATCCGTACGCCAAGCTCGCGTATGTCGGCGAGCTCGCCCGCGATGCTTTCGGCCACGAACTTCGCCGTGCGATCGATGCCAGCGCGCTGCGACAACGCATCCGTGTCAGCGGATATCTGGACGATGCCGAGTACGCGAAGTACCTCGCCATCGCCGATCTTGCCGTCCAGCTGCGTACCCAGACGCGTGGCGGCACGTCCAAGGCGATCCTCGACTGCCTCGCTCACGCAGTGCCACTGATCGCCAATGAGGCGGGCAGTTTCGCCGACTACCCCGGCGACATCATCCGCAAGATCGGCGCGGCGCCGGGCGCGAATGAATTGGCAGCAGCGTTGACAGAGTTGCACACGGACCGCGCCCGGCTCGGCGAGCTTGCGGCGGCGGGTCGCAGCTACGTGCAGCGCGAGCACGCCGGGGAAGCCCTTGCCGCGCAATATGCCATTGCCATCGAGGAGTTCGTCGAGCGTGGCAGCGCGGCATCGCTGGTCACGGCCGTGCGCGAGCTCGGTTCCGCACTGGCACACGATGACGAGTCGCTGCCCGACCTGAGGCCCAGCGCTGCCGCTTTGTACGAAAGCCTGTTGCAACCGCTGTTTCCGCGGCAGCGCATTCTCGTCGATGTCACGCATATCGCAGCCGGGGATCTGCAGACGGGGATTCAAAGGGTCGTGCGCAACATCGTGCGCTGGCTGTACTGTTCCAACCGCCCCGGCTTCGACGTAGTTGCGGTCAGGCTCGAGTCGGGAAGGCTCGTGGAGGCGTCGCAGTGGTTGCGCTCGGAGGGACTGCTCGCCGCCGCTGATCCGCCTGCAGAGGGCCTTGCTCCGCGCTGGGGCGATGTCCTGCTGATGCTCGACTCGTCGTGGGCGCGGATCGACGACTACGTGCTGCTTTTCGAGGAGGTTCGCCGGCACAATGGCAAGGTGTACACGGTCATCTACGATCTGCTGCCGATCCGCTACCCCCATCTGTTCGTGGAAGGTGGTGCAGCCTGGTTCATGGGTTGGCTCGACAAGGCCGTTCGCGAGAGCGACGGCTGCATCTGCATTTCGCGTGCGATGTGTGACGAACTGCAAGCGTACTTGCGCTTGCGCAAGACGGGGGCGCCGGCGCGGCTCGGGTACTGGCACCTCGGGTGCGATTTGCCGCCTGCGATCGCAGTTGCGGAAAGCGGCCGTGTACGCCGCGCGACGGATGGCCGCAGCCTGCTGATGGTCGGAACGATCGAGCCGCGCAAGAACCATGCGCTCGCGCTCGATGCGCTCGAACTGCTCTGGTCGCGCGGCGTCGACGTCGCCTTGTGCATCGCCGGCAAGCCGGGGTGGAACGTCACCCAATTCATGTCGAGGATGGCCGCACACGTCGAATCCGGTCGCCGGCTGCATTTCATCGACGATCCCACCGACGAGGAATTGCGCTATGTCTATGCGCACAGCACGGCGCTGTTGCTGCCGTCGACCGGCGAGGGATTCGGGCTGCCGCTGATCGAGGCGGCGCAATTCGGCACCCCGATCATCGCCTCGGACATTCCCGTATTCCGCGAGATCGCCGGCGAGCACGCGACCTATTTTCCTCTGGGAACCGCGGACGCGCTCGCATCGATGCTCGAACGATGGCTCGCAGCGCCGCGCGAATCGATTCCGCAGTCGGGGCACATGCCTCGCTTGACCTGGGAACAGAGTGCGGAACGACTGCTGGACGTCGTGCTGGCGAACCGCTGGTATAAGCTCTCGCCCGGGCGCGAACGATCATGAACGCTGAGGCGACAAGACGATTGCTGGTGACGGGCCGCTCCGGATTCGTTGGCCGGACCTTGTCGGCAATGCTGGAGGGTAGCGAGCACGGCAAGCGCTGGTCGCTGGTCGACGTTCCCGATGCCCTGGATCTGCGCGACCGCGACGCCGCGGTACGGCTGGTCGCCGAAACCCGGCCCGATGCCGTCATCCACCTCGCTGCACAGAGCGCAGTTCCCGAGTCGTTTCGCGATCCCGAGACGACGTTGCAGGTCAATGTCGTGGGCACACTGCATCTGCTGCAGGCACTCGAGGCCGGTGGCTTCGTGGGCCGCCTTCTCTATGTGGGGACCGGCGAAGTGTACGGTCTCGTGCCCGAGGCGGAATTGCCGGTCGCCGAAGCACGCCTGCCGCGGCCGCGCAACCCGTACGCGGTGAGCAAGCTGGCCGCGGAGGCGCTGTGCTGGCAATGGAACGCGAGCCACCGATTGGACGTTGTGCTGGCGCGGCCGTTCAACCATATCGGCGCCGGCCAAAGCGATCGCTTCGCCGTGTCGGATTTCGCGCACCAGATTGCGCGGATCAAGAGAGGACACCGCCCACCGGTGATCCGTGTCGGCGATCTGACGGTGACGCGGGATTTCACCGATGTACGTGACGTCATCGAAGCGTACTTCGCGCTGCTGGTGCGTGGTATCGCCGGCGAAGCGTACAACGTCTGCTCCGGGACCGAGCACAGCATGGCGTCGATTCTCGAACAGCTTGTCGAGTTGGCGGGCGTCGAGGTGCGCGTCGAGAACGAGTCGCTGCGGATGCGTCCGGCCGAGCAGCGACGGATGTGCGGCGACGCATCGAAGATTCGCGCGGCGACGGGCTGGCAGGCGACGACGCCGCTGCGCGCGTCGCTGCACGCGGCGCTACAATCGTGGCAGGAGAGAATCGCGAATGGCTAAGAGTGCTCTAATCACCGGAATCACTGGACAGGACGGCGCCTATCTGGCGCAGCTGCTGCTCGGCAAGGGCTACAGCGTCTGCGGCCTGCTCGCGCGGCGCAGCTCGGATTCGCTGTGGCGGCTGCGCGAGCTGGGCATCGCCGATGACGTAACCTATGTCGACGGCGACTTGACCGACTTGAGCTCCATCGATCGCGCGCTCGAGGTCAGCGAAGCGCCGGAGGTCTACAACCTCGGCGCGCAGAGCTTCGTCGGCGACGTCGTGGGAGCAGCCGCTGCTGACTGCGCAGGTCAACGGCGTCGGCGTCGTCAACGTGCTCGAGGCGATGCGCCGGCATGAGCCCGAAGGCGCGCTTCTACCAGGCGTCGACGAGCGAGATGTTCGGCCTGGTCCAGACGCGAGCGCCAGGACGAGACGACGCCGTTCCACCCGCGCAGCCCCTACGGCGTCGCCAAGCTCTTCGCGCACTGGACGCACGGTCAACTACCGCGAGAGCTTCGGCATGCACGCGTCGAGCGGCATCCTGTTCAACCACGAGTCGCCGCTGCGCGGCATCGAGTTCGTCACGCGCAAGGTCACCGACGCCGTGGCGCGCATCAAGCTCGGCAAGCAGAAGGAGCTGCGGCTCGGCAACATCGACGCCAAGCGCGACTGGGGCTTCGCCGGCGACTACGTCGAGGCGATGTGGCTGATGCTGCAGCAGGACAAGCCCGGACGACTACGTGATCGCCACCGGCGTCACGACGACCGTGCGCGACATGTGCCGGATCGCGTTCGAGCACGTCGGCCTCGATTATCAACGAGCACGTCGTGGTCGATCCGAAGTTCTTCCGGCCCGCCGAGGTCGACGTGCTGCTCGGCAATCCGGCAAAGGCGCAGCGCTGTGCTCGGCTGGCAGGCGCAGCACCGATATCGCGCAGCTCATCGCCATGATGGTGGACGCGGATCTCGCACGCGTCCGGCGCGAGTGAGCTTTTGCATCGGCGCGCCAGCGCGTCAACTCGAACGCGAGCTGCAGGGTCGCGCCAGCCGTTGACCCACGTTCCCCTCCCGCCTGGCGGCGCCGGCATTCCGGGCGCGCGACGTGTCTTTCTCGATTGCACGTCGACCCTTACCAGCCGTTACAACACGGGAATCCAGCGCGCAGGACGCAACCTGGTCAACGCGTCGCTGACGGTGGCGGGACCATGGGCGTGTACGCCGATCGTGTACAACGGACGCCACTTCGCCGCGATCGAGCGCTTGCCGTCGCATGCCGCACCGGCGTCGACGCGCGCCAGCGCAAAAGATCTCCTGCGCCGCGCCTTTCACCACGTCCGTGCCGGCACGCTTCGCGCGTTGCCCGCCGCCGCGGTTCGCGACACGCTCCACTCGCAGCGACTGGAATACGCGTTGCGCCGCATGGTACATGGCGCGCAGAACACGCGGCGCTGGCTTCGTTCCTACACGCAGACGTCGCAGCGGCGCATCGCATATCGCCCTGGCGATGTAGTGGTGCTGCTGGACCCGTCGTGGAGTATCGACCTGTCGCGCGAGCTCGCGCGCGCTACGGATGCCGGAGCCGAAGTATGGCTTGTTGTAAATGATCTGATTCCCATCGACTATCCCGACCTCGCCCCGGAGGGTACGCCGATTCTGATGGACAGGTGGTTGCGGCGCGTGCTGCCCTACGCCAGCGGTATGCTGGGCATCTCGCGCAGCGTCGCCACCGACCTGCGCGCGCACCTCGAACGAATCGGCGTGGCACCCTTGCCGGGCATCCGCCATTTCTATCTCGGGGTGGGGCTCGACCTGGCGCACGATCGCGGGACGCCGGAACATCTCGAGGCCATTGCAAAGGCGTGCCGCGACGCACCTGCTGGCGTGTATCTCAGCGTGGGCACGATCGAGCCGCGGAAGAATCATCGACTGATGCTCGATGTCTTCGATCGTTTGTGGGCGGACGATATCGGCGTGCGCTTGCTGCTGTTCGGCCGTCTCGGCTGGCGATCGGACGAACTTGCGCGCCGCATGCGCGCGCACCCGCAATTCGGGCGCCGGCTGTTCTGGTTCGAATCGGGATCGGACTCCCAACTCGACTACGCGTATCGTCATGCCTCGGCGCTGATTTTCGCTTCGCGCTGCGAAGGCTTCGGCCTGCCGCTGGTCGAGGCGATGCATTACGGCATGCCCGTCATTGCGAGCGACATCCCCGTGTTCCGCGAAATCGGCGGCGACTATCCGAGCTATTTCGATCTTGACGTTCCGGGATCGCTCGAGCAGGTACTTCGACGTCGCCACGCGGAGCTCGCGCTGCGCGCGCCTGTCCGCAACACGGCGCGGGAGTGGCTTTCGTGGGCGGAAAGTGCGCGCATGCTTCTTGAAACAGTAGCTTCCCGCCCCGAATTGCCGGTTTCGACTGCGCCGGAGGGCGCGACGCAGCGCCAAGGGTGAACAAGGGACTGTTGACCGGACCCGTTTATGCGGTATAATCGCGTCTCTCGGCACCTGTAAATCTCCGTGCCGCGCTCTTTAACAATCTGAACAACCGATAAGTGTGGGTACTTGGGGCCTAGGGACCCCCCGAGGTCGCCGCCCGCGCCGGGCAACCGGACCGCATGCGGATTGACCAAAGGGACTCAAGGAACAGAAACAGTACTCACACTGAAGGAAGCGGGCTTGGAGCTTTCACGGCGCCAGGCCCGTGGCCAATGACGAATTGCCGGTCGCAAGGAGGAAACTCCGGGCTTCCGGTGGTAAGGAGTTGGTCAACGTCAGTATGAGTATCTTGTACAGAGATTAAACTGAAGAGTTTGATCCTGGCTCAGATTGAACGCTGGCGGCATGCTTTACACATGCAAGTCGAACGGCAGCGCGGGGGCAACCCTGGCGGCGAGCGGCGAACGGGTGAGTAATACATCGGAACGTATCCCGTAGAGGGGGATAGCTCGGCGAAAGCCGGATTAATACCGCATATGCTCTACGGAGGAAAGCGGGGGACCTCGCAAGGGCCTCGCGCTATGGGAGCGGCCGATGTCCGATTAGCTTGTTGGTGGGGTAAAGGCCTACCAAGGCGACGATCGGTAGCTGGTCTGAGAGGATGATCAGCCACACTGGGACTGAGACACGGCCCAGACTCCTACGGGAGGCAGCAGTGGGGAATTTTGGACAATGGGGGAAACCCTGATCCAGCCATGCCGCGTGAGTGAAGAAGGCCTTCGGGTTGTAAAGCTCTTTTGGTCGGAAAGAAAGGGTTCGGTCTGAATACGCGGGATCCTTGACGGTACCGGCAGAATAAGCACCGGCTAACTACGTGCCAGCAGCCGCGGTAATACGTAGGGTGCGAGCGTTAATCGGAATTACTGGGCGTAAAGAGTGCGTAGGCGGTTCGCTGAAGTCCGCTGTGAAAGCCCCGGGCTTAACCTGGGAATGGCAGTGGAAACTAGGGGACTTGAATCTGGCAGAGGGGGGTGGAATGCCACGTGTAGCAGTGAAATGCGTAGAGATGTGGCGGAACACCGATGGCGAAGGCAGCCCCCTGGGCTGAGATTGACGCTCAGGCACGAAAGCGTGGGGAGCAAACAGGATTAGATACCCTGGTAGTCCACGCCCTAAACGATGTCAACTAGGTGTTGGGGAAGCGATTTCCTGGTACCGCAGCTAACGCGTGAAGTTGACCGCCTGGGGAGTACGGTCGCAAGATTAAAACTCAAAGGAATTGACGGGGACCCGCACAAGCGGTGGATGATGTGGATTAATTCGATGCAACGCGAAAAACCTTACCTACCCTTGACATGTACGGAACCCTGCAGAGATGTGGGGGTGCTCGAAAGAGAGCCGTAACACAGGTGCTGCATGGCTGTCGTCAGCTCGTGTCGTGAGATGTTGGGTTAAGTCCCGCAACGAGCGCAACCCTTGTCCCTAGTTGCTACGCAAGGGCACTCTAGGGAGACTGCCGGTGACAAACCGGAGGAAGGTGGGGATGACGTCAAGTCCTCATGGCCCTTATGGGTAGGGCTTCACACGTCATACAATGGCCGGTACAGAGGGTTGCCAAAGCGCGAGCTGGAGCCAATCCCAGAAAGCCGGTCGTAGTCCGGATTGCAGTCTGCAACTCGACTGCATGAAGTCGGAATCGCTAGTAATCGCGGATCAGCATGTCGCGGTGAATACGTTCCCGGGTCTTGTACACACCGCCCGTCACACCATGGGAGCGGGATGTACCAGAAGTAGGTAGGCTAACCGCAAGGAGGCCGCTTACCACGGTGCGTTTCGTGACTGGGGTGAAGTCGTAACAAGGTAGCCGTATCGGAAGGTGCGGCTGGATCACCTCCTTTCTCGAGACAGCCCGCTAGTCTCAAGTGCTCACGCTTATCGGTTGATCGTAGCGGTCGTCAGCTGACAGCTGCTTCCAACGTAGCGCGTCGACTGATCACTGGCTGCAGTCGGTCTGATCGCAGGGATTGGACCAGAATCGGGGCCTGTAGCTCAGTTGGTTAGAGCACCGTCTTGATAAGGCGGGGGTCGATGGTTCGAATCCATCCAGACCCACCACCTCCTTAGGACCGCGAGCGACAGAGCAAGCGGACCGGTGGCGACAGCGAGAGGGGCTGTAGCTCAGTTGGGAGAGCGCCTGCTTTGCAAGCAGGAGGTCATCGGTTCGATCCCGTTCAGCTCCACCACATGTCAGCGATCGCCGAAGTCTAGAGCGCAGAGTCAGAGTGCAGCGGCAAGCGCGGAGCGTTTGCTTCTGATCTTTAGATCAGGCCGGCAAGCATCGGTTGTTCTTTAACAATACGGAAGAAGTAAAGCGCACACGACGGAGCATTCGTCGTGTGCTGGGTTAGATTGTATCGACCCGCTTTCTCTCGAGTTCAGGGAGGGCGGGTAGCGCAAACACCCGTGATGCGAGGCGACGCAAGTGCTCAGTGTTATGGGGTCAAGCGACTAAGTGCATGTGGTGGATGCCTTGGCGATCACAGGCGATGAAGGACGTGGCAGCCTGCGATAAGCTCCGGGGAGCTGGCAAACGAGCTTTGATCCGGAGATGTCCGAATGGGGAAACCCGGCCCGCAAGGGTCACTCCCGGCTGAATTCATAGGCTGGGCAGAGCGAACGCGGAGAACTGAAACATCTCAGTAACCGCAGGAACAGAAATCAACCGAGATTCCCAAAGTAGTGGCGAGCGAAATGGGAGCAGCCGGTACCTTTTAGCTTTCGACTTAGCGGAACGCTCTGGAAAGGGCGGCCGTAGTGGGTGACAGCCCCGTACGCGAAAAGTCGGGAGTGGAACTAAGGGTACGAAAAGTAGGGCGGGACACGTGTAATCCTGTCTGAAGATGGGGGGACCATCCTCCAAGGCTAAATACTCGTGATCGACCGATAGTGAACCAGTACCGTGAGGGAAAGGCGAAAAGAACCCCGGAAGGGGAGTGAAATAGATCCTGAAACCGCATGCATACAAACAGTCGGAGCCCAGCTTCAATGGCCTTCGGGTTCTTCATAAGCGGCGTGCAGCGCCGCCGATAGGGGACAGCGAGGGAGCGCGAATGATCCTGACTCCGTTGGAAGGAGTGAGGGCCATTGAAGCTGGGTGACGGCGTACCTTTTGTATAATGGGTCAGCGACTTACGTTGTGTGGCGAGCTTAACCGAATAGGGGAGGCGCAGCGAAAGCGAGTCCGAACAGGGCGAATCAGTCGCATGGCGTAGACCCGAAACCGGATGATCTAGCCATGGCCAGGCTGAAGCGGGGGTAACACCTCGTGGAGGACCGCACCCACTACTGTTGAAAAAGTAGGGGATGAGCTGTGGCTAGGGGTGAAAGGCTAAACAAATCCGGAAATAGCTGGTTCTCTCCGAAAACTATTTAGGTAGTGCCTCACGTATTACTCGCGGGGGTAGAGCACTGTTATGGCTAGGGGGGCATGGCGCCTTACCAAACCATGGCAAACTCCGAATACCGCGAAGTACGAGCGTGGGAGACAGACTCCGGGTGCTAACGTCCGGGGTCAAGAGGGAAACAACCCAGACCCTCAGCTAAGGTCCCCAAGCGACAGTTAAGTGGGAAACGAGGTGGGAAGGCTCAGACAGCCAGGATGTTGGCTTAGAAGCAGCCATCATTTAAAGAAAGCGTAATAGCTCACTGGTCGAGTCGTCCTGCGCGGAAGATGTAACGGGGCTCAAACTGTGTACCGAAGCTAGGGATTCACGCGTTCCTTTTACTCCATTCAAGCGATTGCGCCTGCCGGCCCTTTGCGTAGCGAAGGACTTGGCAAAGCAACCGCGAACCGGTCGACTCGACCATTTGCGGATTCGTCGGGCATGAGTGAAGTAAAAGGAGCGCGTGGATGGTAGGAGAGCGTTCCGTAGGCCGGTGAAGGTGGCTCGAGAGGGCTGCTGGAGGTATCGGAAGTGCGAATGCTGACATGAGTAGCGATAAACAGAGTGAAAAGCTCTGTCGCCGAAAGCCCAAGGTTTCCTGCGCCACGTTCATCGGCGCAGGGTGAGTCGGCCCCTAAGGTGAGGACGAGAGTCGTAGCCGATGGGAAGCGGGTTAATATTCCCGCACCGACCTGAGATGCGATGGGGGGACGGAGAAGGTTATGCAGGCCGGGTGTTGGATGTCCCGGTTTAAGCGTGTAGGCGTGGCCCTTAGGCAAATCCGGGGGTCTTAGCCGAGGCGTGATGACGAGAGTGGGCTTGCTCACTTGAAGCTGCTGATACCCTGCTTCCAGGAAAAGCCTCTAAGCTTCAGTTTCAGGTTGACCGTACCGCAAACCGACACAGGTGGGCAGGATGAGTATTCTAAGGCGCTTGAGAGAACTCGGGTGAAGGAACTCGGCAAATTAGCACCGTAACTTCGGGATAAGGTGCGCCTCTGGTAGGTGAAGGCGTACAGCGGGAGCCGAGAGAGGTCGCAGAGAAATGGTGGCTGCGACTGTTTAACAAAAACACAGCACTCTGCAAAGACGAAAGTCGACGTATAGGGTGTGACGCCTGCCCGGTGCCGGAAGGTTAAATGATGGGGTGCAAGCTCTTGATTGAAGCCCCGGTAAACGGCGGCCGTAACTATAACGGTCCTAAGGTAGCGAAATTCCTTGTCGGGTAAGTTCCGACCTGCACGAATGGCGTAACGATGGCCACGCTGTCTCCACCCGAGACTCAGCGAAGTTGAAGTGTTTGTGAAGATGCAATCTCCCCGCGGCAAGACGGAAAGACCCCGTGCACCTTTACTGTAGCTTTGCATTGGACTGTGATGGGACCTGTGTAGGATAGCTGGGAGGCTTTGAAGCGAGGGCGCTAGCTCTCGTGGAGCCAACGTTGAAATACCAGCCTGGTGTCATTGCGGTTCTAACCTAGGGCCATTATCCGGCTCGGGGACCGTGCATGGTAGGCAGTTTGACTGGGGCGGTCTCCTCCCAAAGAGTAACGGAGGAGCTCGAAGGTACGCTAGGTACGGTCGGACATCGTACTGATAGTGCAATGGCACAAGCGTGCTTGACTGCGAGACTGACAAGTCGAGCAGGTGCGAAAGCAGGACATAGTGATCCGGTGGTTCTGAATGGAAGGGCCATCGCTCAACGGATAAAAGGTACGCCGGGGATAACAGGCTGATACCGCCCAAGAGTTCATATCGACGGCGGTGTTTGGCACCTCGATGTCGGCTCATCACATCCTGGGGCTGTAGCCGGTCCCAAGGGTATGGCTGTTCGCCATTTAAAGTGGTACGTGAGCTGGGTTCAAAACGTCGTGAGACAGTTTGGTCCCTATCTGCCGTGGGCGCTGGAGATTTGACGGGGGCTGCTCCTAGTACGAGAGGACCGGAGTGGACGTACCGCTGGTGTACCGGTTGTGACGCCAGTCGCATTGCCGGGTAGCTATGTACGGAAGCGATAACCGCTGAAAGCATCTAAGCGGGAAACGTGCCTGAAGATGAGATCTCCCGGGGACTTGATCCCCCTGAAGGGTCGTGGCAGACCACCACGTTGATAGGTCGGGTGTGGAAGGGCGGTAACGCCTTGAGCTAACCGATACTAATAGCCCGTGCGGCTTGATCCCATAACCGTGAGCACTGCGCTGCGCTCGCGTTAGGGTGTTTGCGCAAGCAATCTGACCCAAGCTTTACTTCTTCCCTGCGGTCGGCACCGCGCGTATGCGCAGATCGCGCTTGGCCGACACCGATCAATGCCTGACGACCACAGCCCGCTGGAACCACGCCTTCCCATCCCGAACAGGACCGTGAAACGGCGGCGCGCCGATGATAGTACGGATTACCCGTGCGAAAGTAGGTCATCGTCAGGCACCCTTCAAAGTAAAACGCCCTGGCCTCGTGCCGGGGCGTTTTGCTTTGTGTCGCCGGTTGGAAAACCACGTTGCGAAACGGGCCGGGGCCGGCAGGGCACGTCAGAGTGTTCGAAAGCCAGGCTTCAAACGGATGCGCCTCCACCCTACGCCAAGGAGATTGACGTTCTTGGGTTGCGCACGTCCCGAGATTAGCGCGCGTCTGAGGGTCTCGCTTCCTTCGGCCAATCCTTCGCGCCCGCGGCGAACACCGGCCGCGGCTGCGACGTGAAATACGCCGCGATGTCGTACGCCTCCTGATCGGTCAACGTTCCGACGTTGCCCAGAGGCATCTTGGCCTGGACAAATGCGGCCGCCACGGACACGCGTGCCATGCCGGCGCCGGTGTTGAACGACCGTGGACCCCAGAGCGGCGGGAATACGAAAGCGCTCCCTGCGCCACGCGTTCCCTGGCCATCTGCGCCATGACAGGCTGCGCACTTCTGTGCGTACAGCACTTTGCCGTCCCCAGCATTCGGCTTCGACGGCGCCGAGATGTCGCGAAAGCCCCGGCCAATCACCTCGGTCCCCGTCGGCACCCCTCGCGATAGCCACGCAATGTAGGCGAGCAGGCCGATCATCTCGGTACTCGATTGGGGTAGCGCCTTACCGTTCATGGATCGAAGGAAGCAGTCATTGATGCGTTGCTCGAGCGACTCCACGCTGCCACGCCGTTCGCGATATTCCGGGAACACGCCGGTCAACCCGGCCAGTGGCGCGGCGTAGGCGACGCGACCACCGTCGAGATGACAGTTCGCGCAGGTGAGGCCGTTGCCGATGTAAGCCTTTACCTGTACCTGAGTGTCGTTGACGATCGACTCGCCGAGGCGAATCGACGCGCCCAGCGGGGTCGAAGCGATGGTTGCGCTTGCCGGCGGTGCGAGAGGCACCGGCGAAGGTGCTGCCGCAAACGCAGTTGAGGCGATGACCGAAAGAGAAAAGACCAGAAAACTCACATTCGCTCGTGAAAGGTCACGCACAGGGTCAACGATGACCGGAACAGTGCGAAGCATTATCCCATGCGGACTTGCCCATGCACGACGATGCGCGGGTTTGGCCAGGTTCGAGGCGCGGCGGCCGCGCAGCAAATCGATCGTTACCTGGCAGGCAGTCATCTGTCGTCGAACCCGGACCGCCGGCGCGTTGGCAGCGATTCGCGACGCAAGCGTCAAGGGCTACAATCCGTTGACAGCGGAGGCCGCGGTGATTGCGAAGCCCGATGTCGTGCTGATCACCCGCGAAGGCCTCGACACGATTGGAGGCAGACGCGATGGGGACAAGACCTGGCGTGGCATTGGCGGCGGCAGCAGCGAACCGGCACGTCGTTGCCATCGTTGCGCTGTTTTTTCTCGGATTTGCGCCTCGGCCGCCGCAGGCGGTGCGCGAGCTGGCCATGCAACTCCATGCGCGCTGAAGCCGCAGCGCAATCGAGCTCGTACGTGAGTCAGCGGCGCGGCGCGCGAAGCCGTGTCGGGCCTTTGTCGGCACTGGGCCTACTGACATTGGCGCTCGTTGTCACAGTCGTCGTTGCGTGTGGCGTCGGTGCCTTTCAGATCACTCCGGTCAATGCCGCACGCATCCTGCTCAGCGGCTTGCGGCTCTCGAGCACGGAAGGCATTCCGGCGGAGCAGCAAGCCGTGCTATGGTCGATCCGCCTGCCGCGGGTCTTGCTTGCGCTGATCGTCGGAGGGGGCCTCGGTGCAGCGGGCGCGGCGATGCAGGCTCTTTTCCGGAACCCGCTTGCCGACCCGTCGCTGACGGGCGTCTCCGGTGGCGGCGCGCTCGCCGCAACCAGCGTTATCGTCGCGGGCGCGCTGGTAGCACCGGGCCTCGCCCGTGGTCTCGGCGTCGCGACGTTGCCGCTGGCCGCATTTTGCGGCGGTCTCGTCGTCAGTGTAGTGGTTTACAGGCTTGCGACTCGCAGCGGGCACACGTCGATCGCGGCGCTGCTGCTCGCCGGTGTCGCTGTCAACGCACTGGCGGAAGCGGGTATCGGCATGTTCACCTATATCGCCAACGACGAACAGCTACGCAACCTGACGTTTTGGAGATTGGGCAGTGTCGCCAGTGCGACCTGGCCGATGCTGGCATGCGTCGGCCCCGCGATACTGCTGGCGGTGACCGTGTTGATCTCGCAGGCGCGGGCGTACGACGCGCTGTCGCTCGGCGAGGCCGAGGCACGCCACCTTGGCGTCGCCGTCGAACGAATCAAGGCAATGACGCTGATCTGCTGCGCGCTCGCCGCCGGGACCACGGTCGCGGTGAGCGGCATGGTCCTTTTCGTCGGTCTGGTCGCGCCGCACCTCGTGCGCCTGGCGTGCGGACCCGGGCATCGCGTCGTGCTGCCGGGCGGAATGCTGGTTGGAGCGATACTGGTCGTCGGCGCGGATGCGCTCGCGCGTACGCTGGTTGCACCCGCCGAATTGCCGCTGGGCGTGTTCACGGCGCTGCTCGGCGCGCCTTTTTTTGTGCTGCTGCTGTTGCGCCAGCGCGAAACCTGGAACCTGTGATGCTGGCCGCCGAGCACGTAAGCCTCGCGATCGACGGCGCATTTCTGGTGCGTGGCGTGAGCGTACGCGTGGTACCGGGCCGCATGGTCGCGATCATGGGACCCAATGGCGCCGGGAAGACCACCCTGTTGCGTATGCTCGCGGGCGACCTGGTGCCCGACAGCGGCGTCGTTACGCTCGACGGTCGACCACTGGCCGGGATGTCGACGGTGGAGCGCGCTCGCCGGCGCGCCGTCGTCCCGCAGCGCGCGTCGATTGCCTTCGGCTTCTCGGTGCTGGAAACAGTCCTGCTGGGACGCTATCCGCACGGCGGCGACAACGCTCGGGGCGCCGACATCCGTGTCGCGCGCAAGGCGCTCGAGCGCGCCGGCGTTGCCGAGTTCGAATCGAGGCTCGCCCCGACGCTGTCCGGCGGAGAACTTGCGCGCGTGATGCTGGCGCGCGCGCTTGCGCAAGTCGATTGCGGAGGCGGCCCGAGATATCTGTTGCTCGATGAGCCGACCGGCGCGCTCGACCCTGCGCATCAGCATCACGTGTTGCGTCTGCTCCGCGACGTCGCGCGGGAGAGTGACGTCGGCGTGCTGATCATACTGCATGATCTCAATCTCGCGGCGCAGTACGCCGATGAAATCATCCTCATGCGTGAAGGGGGCGTGACGCATCGAGGCTCTGTCGACGAGGCGCTGACGCCTTCGACGATCGCTGCCGCCTTCGACGTCGACGCGATCGTGGTGCCGCACCCCGCGCGATCGCAGCCGATCATCGTGGTGAATGGATGAGCGCGGCAGTCACCGCTGCCGACTACGATTGCGCGCGGCGCGACGAACGCGCTGGCCTGCTTATCGGCCTTGCGGTTTCCTGCAGCGTGCACGGCATCGCGCTCGCCGCCCTCTTGGCGTTCGACTCCGCGCCACCTGCGAGTCCGCCGCCTGCAGTCGACCCTGCGCGGCCCATTGTCGCTGTCCTGTCGCAGCCGACAGAGTACGTGCCGGATGTGCCACCGCCGCGACGCGAGACCACGGCAGCGCATCCCGCACCCAAGGCGCCGCTCGCCGCACCCGCGCGCAAACGGATCGCGCCGGCGGCGGAAGTCACGGACACTCGCAGCTTCGTTGCGCAGGAGCCAGCGATCGACGGCGCAGTGGCCGAGTCGGAGCATGCAGGCCCGGCCTCTCCAGGCGTTGGTTTGTCGACTAGCGAAACATCTGCGGTGGGGTCGCCAGCAGCCGACAGCGAACCGGTTTCGCCACCATCGTTCAGCGCGAACTATCTCGACAATCCCGCGCCGGCATATCCCTCAGCGTCGCGTCGGTTGCGCGAACAGGGGCGAGTCCTCCTGCTCGTCGATGTCGCTGCGGACGGGCTGCCACGCCAGGTGAATCTCGCGACGTCGAGCGGATCCCGTCGACTCGATGAGGCGGCGCTCGACGCAGTACGCCGGTGGCGTTTCGTCCCTGCGCGCAAGGGAACGAACCCGGTGGCGGCGCAGGTGCTGGTGCCTATCATTTTCGGTCTGAGTGATTAGGAACTATTGAGCTTTACCCAGCTACGTGACACAACCAGTCACAAGCCACGTCGCCCCGGCGGAGGCCGGGGGCCAATCCCTGGCTATGAAATTGGATCCCGGCCTGCGCCGGGATGACGTCAACATTCATGCATCCGGTGTCACTCGATTTCGTAATTCTCAATAGGTTGCCCGAAACAGCCTGCGCAGCACCCGGGTGCGCAGATACCACCTTCGACGCAGAGTGAACAGTTGTGCACACGTGGACAACGTCCATTTCTTGCCAGCCCCTTACAGCCGGATTAGACTGAACACGGAAGCGCATCTGCTAGTCTCCATGGATATCCTGCCCGCCGATCGTCGCGAAAACATTGTTGCGTGGGCATTCGCGAAAATCGACCTTCGTGCGTTTGTGGTCGCGAGTGCGATCATCGCCGCGGCGTTTCTGCTGATGCTCACTCTAGGCCTGGTCGTGAAGGGCGCGGCGCCCGGCGTACCGGTCGGGCCTCACCTAGCCAGGCTTGGCGTGTTTTTCCCCGGATATACCGTGACCTTCGGTGGTGCATTCGTGGGGGCCGCGTACGCAAGCGTCCTTGGCGCCGCATTGGGATTCGTGCTCGCAACCATCTGGAATGTCACTCACTCGCTGGTCCTTGCGCTCATTCGCGTCCAGGCGAATCTCGCGGCGTACACGATTGACTGAATCCGCAGTTGCGATTGATGCCATGGCATACGTTTCACCCGCGGTTGAAGAGTCAGAGGGCAACAGCGCAACGGCGGCTGAATTGCTAAGGGCCACGCTTCGTTTCAACACGCTCATCTTCGGCGTCATTCTGGGTCTGTTGGCTGGTGCTGTGCTCTTTGTTCTGGCATTGTCCGCCGTCGGCGTCGAAAGGATGGGTGGGCTTGCCGTCGCGCTGATCGGCGTGTTTCTCCCCGGGTACAGCGCCGGCTGGCAGGGTGCGCTGATCGGGTTCTTCTGGGGCTTCGTGATCGGAGCAGCGCTGGGGGGCATGATCTACCGGATCAACAGCGTGCATGTGCTCGCGCAACTCGAACGGCTCGTACTCGCGCACGATGGTGGCGACGGCGCGCCGCGCGCCGTTCTGCGCCTGCACGGGCCGTCCCTGGGATTGGCAATCGGCGCGGCCGGCGCCCTCGGACTGATCGTGACCACTAATATGCTGGTGGCACGCGGAACCGCGGGACAAAGCGTGCATGCGCGCCTGCTTTCAGAGGTCCTGCCCGGATACAGGGTCAGTCCGGGTGGCAGCCTCGTCGGTGCGATCGAGCTTTTTGTGGTCATCTACCTCTTCTGCCACGCCTTCACCGCCATCTACAATTCGATTGCGGGCCGTCGTCTGCGCCGGTGAATAGCGAACCTCCGGTTGGGGACGTTGTCATCAGCGTCATCGTACCGGTATACAACGGCGCCGACGTATTGCCGAAGTGTCTTGCACCTCTGCTCGCGATGCGCGGCCGAGGGGAGATTGCCGAGATCATCGTCGTGGATGATGGATCCACGGACGGTACCGCCGGTGTGACAGCGGCCTTGGGCATTCTTCCGCTCTCATCCGGTGGGCGTCTGGGTCCCGGCGGCGCTCGCAACGTCGCAGCACCGGGCGCCAAAGGCAACGTGCTGTGGTTCGTTGACGCGGACGTCGTGGTGCACGGCGACAGTGCGCGTCTGCTCGCGGATGCGATGCGCAGATGCAGCGCCGCGGCGGTGTTCGGGTGCTACGACGACCGGCCAGCAGGAACCAATTTTCTCTCGCAATACAAGAACCTCGTGCATCGCTACTACCATCACCGCGAGCCCGGTGATGCCGAAACGTTCTGGGCCGGATGCGGCGCCATTCGCAAGGACGCGTTCTTGGCGTGCGGTGGATTCGACGCGGACCGGTACCCTTACCCGTCGATCGAGGATATCGAGTTGGGTTTTCGCATGCGCCAACGCGGGCTGCGTATCTTGCTCGCGCCGGAAATTCAGGGCACTCACCTCAAGGTCTGGCGCCTGGTCAATCTGCTGCACACCGAAATCACCCGGCGCGCATTGCCATGGTCGAGGCTGATCGTTTCGCGGGCCGGCTTGCCGGATGCGCTGAATCTAGGCGCCGGAGAAAGGATCAACGCCGCCCTTGCCGTTGGTCTCCTTGTAGGCACGCTGCTTGCCGGCATGATGATCGTGCCGCCATGGGTGCCGTTGGCGTTGCTTGCCGCCGTGGGGATTTCCAACCGGCAGCTGTTCGCTGCATTGCGCACGGCGCGCGGGCTGCGATTCGCTGTTGCCGGCGTCGCTTTTCACCAACTCTACTATGTCTACAGCGCGGCGGTATTTGCGTGGTGTTGGCTCGAGCACAAGGCCGGCATCGTGCGCCTCGCCTAGGCCAGTGCGGAGTAGTTCGCGCCGATTGCCTTGAGCTGCGCGCGGCAAGCATCAAATCGCGACGGGCTTGATCTTGCCGACCCTGACGGGTCGCCGCGCGCGCTCGCGAAGGATCAGCGCCAGGTAGAAAACGAGTGCGGGAACGACGTGCATCAGCAACCTGTTGGTCAGGGTCTCGTCGTCGACCCCGCCGGATGCGTTGCTGAAGAAGAAGACGACAATGATGAACCCGGCAGCGGCCAGCATGGTCACGCTCATCGGCGCGAGCGATTTGCTGAGAAGTAGCCGCCAGTTGGTGACGAGGACCGCGACGGCCGCATACCAAAGCAGATGCCAGTTGTCCATGAAGAACAGATGCTCGTACACCGGTAGCGACACGTCCACGAAACGCGTGTGCAACGTGTAGCTGAATATCCTGAGCTCGGAAGGGCCGAACGCGAGGTAGAGCAGCGACGCCACGGCGGCGAAGCCCGCGATCGCCAGCCCCAGCCGACGATTGAGTGCGACCATTCCGCCAAACGCGAGTGTCAGCACCCAGAAAATGCCTTCCAGCTTGAGTGATGCGCAGATGATTGCCATGACGATCGCCAATCCCATGTCAAACCACTGTCGGCCGTAGACCCATTGCCAAAGCGCGATCGCGGCCAAGCCGTAGGCGATGGCAACGAACAGATCCGCAGTTCCGGCAAGCGCGACGTGGATAGTCAGAAACGGCAGCGACAGCAGCAAATACGTGGCGAACATTGCTTCCAGCGCACCGAGTCCGATTCTGCGTGCCTGCGCGTAGAAAGCGACACCGAGCGAGACGAACGCGGCAACCCATGGCAGATTGATCAACGACTCATCCCATCGACCGAGGCAGAGCGCGGTCCACACCTGAAACAGTGGCACGGTCCCCGGGTATTCGGGGTGGCTATCGGTGAAGTTCATGGTTCCTGCCGCAGCGCTCCATTCCCAGGGACGGACAAACGAGGACATCCTTCCGTATTCGTACCAGACGCGCGACTTGGTGGCCCATTGGGCTATCGCGTCGTAGGGCACGAGCGGAGTCAGCACGACCTCGAAGCAAAGCATGATTGCCCGAATGCACGATAGGACCAGCAGCGACCAGAAACAGATTCTGAGCAGCGGCGAAGCCGGGGCGAGTGGATCCTGCGACACGGCTGGACCAGGAATGGCCTGCATGAATCGGATCCGAAAGTACGCGGCTAGCGCCAGCGCTGCGAGCGGGAGCGCGATCCACGCGACGCTCCAGGGCGGTGAGACCCGGCTCAGCGCGCGCATGACCAGCGTTACCGCGAAGAGTCCGACGAGATAGCCGTACCCGACGCTGATTCCCGTGGCTTGCGGCATGGCCCGGCGCGATAGGGCGCGGATGCACAACGCTCCGGCAAGCCACGGAAACGCCACACTGAGCAGCAGAGCGAAAAGATCACGCATCATGAGAATTAAGAAACCGAGGGACGCGGCATGTACGAATGTCGACGTCATCCCGGCACAGGCCGGAATCCAACTTCATAACCGCAACTTAGGCCCCGGCCTTCGCCGGGGCGACGTGGACCGAGTGACGCAGCATGCATGAATGTTGACGTCATCCCGGCGCAGGCCGGGATCCAAGTTCAGTGGAAACGTAGGCGCCGCAACTGGGGCCCCGGCCTGCGCCGAGGCGACGTGGCTTGTGGCTGGTTGTGTCACGTAACTAGGTAAAGCTCAATAGGTCGCAAGCTCGAGAGCGGTAGCGAACTCACCGGATGCGCACCAGGAGCACATCCGGAGTCTTCAGGACCAGCTCGGCCGGCAGCGTACCTCCATCCGGCCACTCCAGGACCTGTCGGGTCGGGTCGTAACGCAGCGCGCTGTAGTAGGCAAGCGCCAGATTATCGCCGCTGCGCAATGTTGCGCGGTCTGGCGCTACGACATCGATGCGACCTTCGATTTCTCGCGGCAGCCTCGGTGCCACGTTCTGCGGATACAGGTAGTAAGCGAGCCGGATCGCGAGCATCTTGTTGTCGGACAGCACGACAACGCGAACCGGTGGCGGCGGCAGCGACGCGCCGATTTTACGAGCCAAGGCGAACAGCGCCGCATCTTCCGAAGCCATCGATCTCTGGTCGCCCGTCTTTCCCCAAAAACGCTCCGCGGAAAGCGCAAGTTCCCGTCCGAGGAACACCTGCCATCGCAGGTCGAGGATCAGCCACGCTGCCGCGAAGATCACCCACAGTACGCGCGCGTCGACGGGCCAGCCCAGGCGTCGCGCGAGCAGCAAGTAGGCGATGCACGCCATGCACGCCGCGATGCCAAGTGCTTCGGCGATGGGCAGAAAATGCGCTCGCTCCGCGTCAAACGGCAAGGCGATTGCATAGCTCTTCAGCGGAACTCGGGCTGTCCACTGTGCGAACGTTTCGGCCAGCGTCGTACCGGCGCTTGCCGAGGGGAGGCGTACCGAAACAACTTCGAGCGGCACAGGCAGCGGTCCCTGGACGACCAGCGCAACGCCAATGATCGTTCCGCGCCAGCCGTCGCTCGCGTCGAGTTGCAAAGGCGCGATGCCGTCACCCAGCCATTGCATCCTCTTGGAGAACAGGCGGCGTGGATCTTCCCGCGTCCGCCACGCGAACGACATGGCGGTGGATGTTGCGGCAGAGCGAAACGTCCACTCGACGTGCGTGTAGTTTTCCGCCTGCAGTGGGGGAATTTCGACAGACAGGGCAGCGGCGCCATCCTGCGTGGACTCGAGCATGAACGACGAATTCTCGGGATGGCCATTCCCGCGCACGAGCCGAAAGTCTGCCCCGCGGAGCGCTACCGACGGCACGCTACCGAACCAGAGGGCCCCGGCGTGCGTCACAACGATCCACACCAGCACGACCGCGAGTGCGCACGCGAGGAGGCCGGCGGCAACCCCACCCCATGGCCACGCCGGTCCGGGCGTGGTCTGTTCCGCCACGCTCAAGGCCGGATCCCGCTGCGCATGGATGACACGATCCCCCTTTCCAATGGGGCGAATCATAGCAAAGCGAAGTCGGCACTCATCCCGTTTCGCGAGCATCGGTGGCGCGAGCGAAGCGTTCGACCTTGGCTGCGATGTCGGGCCGGCCACGAGCGCGTGCTGTCTGGCTCACCAATGCAAGATAGGCGCGCACCGCCGATTCTTCGCTCCATCGCGTTTCCACCGCCTGCCTCCCCTGCGCCCCCAGCCGGGCACGTAATTCGGCGTTGCGGGCGAGATCGAGGAGTGCAGAGCGCAGCTCTTCGCCGGTGCGAAACAAGAGTCCCCCACAACTTTCTTCGATGATTTGTGGATACGGACCGAGGTCTCGGGCGATCACCGGAGTCCCCTGGCAAAAGGCTTCGAGCACGACCATCGGGGCCACTTCGTAGCAAAGTGACGGCGCGATGAGCCCCAGAGCGTCCCGATACAGCGATCGAAGCGTTTCGGCCGATACGTGCCCTAGAAATTGCACTTGCGGCCGATCGGCGGCGAGCTGCCGCAATTCTCGCTCGTACGCTCCGGTTCCCGCGACAAGCAGGTCAGCAGGAACGTCCTCGCCGAACAGCGGGATGACCTCCTGAAGCCCCTTCAACGCTTCGAGCCTGCCAACGAAAAGGAAATAGGGTCGTCGGGGCGATGGCGTCGGCACCGCGACGTCGTGTTCCAGCTCGGCGTCGGGTACGAACGAGGACATCAGCGTCATCTCGCGATGGAAACCGAACGCCCGATGGTTGTCGGCGACCGACCGGCTCAGCGCGATGAAGACATCGACGTGATCGCAATGCCGTTGGAGATGATGCGTTGCCCGCCACGCCTGCGGTGGACGACGGTAGACGAGGGAGCACTTGAAGCATTCGCGCCCCGTGCACAGTTCCCGGTCGTAGCGCCATAGGACATGCGTCGGGCAGACCAGCCAGTGCTCGTGCGGCGTATAGAACTTGAGCGCGTCGCCCATAGCCAATATTCCGGGGCCGCCAACGAGCGAGACGTTGTGATAATGGATGACGTCGAAGCCGCCCGTGAGGAGACGGCGCAGCGGCCCGGCCTGGACAATCGGACGTCCGAGCTGTTGGGTGAGCAGTGTCGAGGCCAGCGGCCAGCGGCTCTGAAGGCGATGAACCGTCACGCCGGGCGGCTCGGGCTCCGGCCCGGGAAGCGGCGCGTCAGAACCCGCCCCGTTCAACACGCGCCAGGCATCGGCGTCGAAAATCACCTCGACCTCGCAACCGCGGCGCGCGAGGGCGTGCGCGAGGCGACGCACATACTGACCATCGCCACCGAAATTGAGCGGAGGATAGAACGTCGTTACCATGGCAACGCGCAATGGGTCTGAAGCCATGGTCAACGGAGGTCCCGGTTCATGCCGCTGTTGCCATGTTATCCCAGGGACCATGCGCTGGCTCGTTGTTCGCCCGTAGATGCGCCGCTGTGTCGGGACTCCCGGTGGTCCGAGCGCCCACCCGCGCTGCCACGGGCGCGCGCCTATGGCATAGTGTCCTCATGGAGGAGCGGACCGGGCCATCGCCGAGCGGATATGACAACATCATGGCCGTCGTTCGGACGCGAAAAGGCGGTGTTCGCTGATGCGCGCGTACCCGCCGCATGGAGCGGGAGACCGCTCCGATCCGGCGATGCTCGACAACGTGCTGATGTCGCACCCATCGCTGCGCAAGGTTACGATCCTCGACACTGCGGCGGCCGGTACCAATCTCGGCGACCAGATCATCATGGAAGCGGTCCGCGAGCACACTGCCGACCTCTTTACCGACTTTGCGATGTTCACGGTCGCGACGCACGAATGGATGGGCGCACAGAGCCGCCGCCTCATCCGCATGTCGGATTGGACGGTCGCCGGAGGGACGAGTCTGTTGAGTTCGAGGATGTGGTTCCGCGCCAATTGGAAGGTGACGCCGATCGATGCGCTCTCCGGGCTCGATGTCGTTCTCATGGGCGCGGGCTGGTACCAATACCAGGGGGCCACCGATCCTTACTCGCGATGGATGCTGCGCAGTTTGCTGAGCCGCAGTCGCCTTCACTCTGTCCGCGACTCGTACGCACATACCAAACTCGCGTCAATCGGTATTGCCAACGTGGTGAACACCGGGTGTCCTACGCTGTGGCAGCTCGACGCCGCGCATTGTGCGCGCCTCCCGAAGCGCAAAGCGGAATCGGTCGCTGACCACCGTCAACAGCTATCCCAAGCTGTACGACCGGGCTGCAGACCAGCACCTGCTCGAAATCCTCCGACGGCACTACCGCAACGTCTATCTTTGGATTCAGACGCATTCCGACTACGAATACGCGCGCGAGCTGGACGCGAATCTCATTTTCATCAATCCGAGTCTGAAGGCGCTCGACGCCGTCCTGTCGTCGAATCTCGACATCGACTACGTTGGCAACCGCCTGCACGCCGGCATCCGTGCGCTGCAAAAGGGGCGACGTGCGATCATCGTCGAGATCGACAACCGCGCTCGCGAGATGGGCAGCGACTTTGGATTGCCGACCGTGCCCCGAACGGAATTTGCGAAACTTGAGCGGATGATCACCGAGTGCGCAGAAATCGCGATTCGGCTGCCCTATCAAGACATCGCACGTTGGAAAGACCAGTTCCGGCTTCGCGAGACCGGAGGCAGCGAAGCAAGAGCATGATCGGCAGAACCTGCCGGCGACAACACCGAGGTGCACGATGAGCGGGATGAGCCTTACCCGAGACGATGTGGCAGGAATCATGACCGAGGGCCGATACTTCACCCTCGACGACTACGCGCTCCGGGACGAACTTCGGACGACGATCGTTGCGGCCTTCCATGACGGAATCGAGGCACTGGCCGGTGGTTCCTGTCGCGATGCCGTTGCGCGGGACGGGCTGAAGAACCTGCATCGCCACTTTCCGATCGCGAAGATTTACCACCTTGAAGCGTTCCTGATGAGGAAGCTCAAGGATGCGCTCTACTACTGGTCGTATCGAGTCGGTACCGAAACGCTGGGACTCGCCGATCCATTCTACGTGGTGCATCTCATCGTGTTCCGGATTCACTACCCGTTTCTGCTCGCACGCGACGCGCGCGGCATCGAAGAGCCGCCGATACAGTGGGCCGATCGGGCGCGGCTCGGCGTCGCGGCGCTGCGCGACTGGCGCATGCTCGGCAATTACCTGCGAAGAAAATCTGGCAAGGGACGACCCGATGGGTCGACGCGGTTCGACCCGGCGGCCTATCACGGTGCGATTCCATTACCGGCGCGCTCTCACGGCCCGCACATCGACACCTGGTACGGGCACTCCTACGACGGAATCAATCTCTGGCTCTCCATCGACGGCGTCCACCCCGACAATACGGTGATCCTATACCCGCAGATGTTCGGTCGCGCGCTTCCCTTCGAACCGGAGAGCATGTATCTGGCGCCCGGGGTCGCGCTCTCCCCGCCGCACAAGATCGACCTCAAACCGGGGGCGCTGCTGGTCTTCAATCCGGAGTGCCTGCACGCGACGCAGGTGAACATTTCGGACCAGACCAGAATCGCCCTTACGACGCGGATCAATCCGGGCGAACCAAGATACGCCCCCGATGCGCCATTCCATTTCGAGCACTGGTACTCTTCTGAGGACCTGCGGCGCCGCAAGTTCTCGTCGGTGAAGATGTTCGCCGCGGCGAAGCACCGCGGTGAGCCATCCATCCGCAAACTTGCACCCTACGATGATGGCAGGACCACGCGCCTCAGGAAAGACGACAGACTGGTGCCCGGTGTGCCGCTCGCCGTATGCGAGAGTGGCATGTTGCGCCCGGGAAACAAGCTCGCCGTCGATCTGCCCAACGCGAAGCTCATCCTGTGGCGCAATGGGAACGAGGTGCGGGCTTTCTCGCGCCGATGCCCGCACTTGGGCGTGGACATCGCCGACGGCAGCCACGACGGGACTCACGTCTTCTGTCCCGGACACGGAATTGCATTTTCCCTCGATGACGGCTCGTCGCAATGCGCAGCCTTCAGGCTACGGGCGTTCGACGCGTACGAGGAGGGCGGGTCGATCTACATCGCATCCCGCGACGCCGGCAGTCCCGAAACGACCGGTTCGCCGCGCCGCAGCGCGCAGCACGTCTAGGCGTGCCAGTTCACCTTTGACTGCTTCGGCAGGCCGGCACCTTCGGAATCTCCGATGCGTTCGTCGCGATCCAGCGCCGCGGCCGCAGCTGTATAGTCGACGCGCTCGTCGGGAGAGAGCGGCGCGGCGCGTTCCCACACCTTGGCGCCGATCATCGATTTGGCCAGCTGCCGTCGGTTGAAAGACGATGCTCGGCCACATGAAAATCTCGTTGGTGCAATAGCACTCTTTGTGCGAAATCGATCGGCGAATCTCACCCGCATGCTGCGAGTGCCAGATCTCGCGTGAATGAGTTCTTCCGGAGATTGCCGATGGGCGGGCGCTGTTCGCAGACCGCGACGTCACCGTTGGCGTGGATGACCGCACTCAACACGCCGGCACGACACGCGACGAACTGCCGCTCCTGCTCGGCGCTCTGCAGCTTGGCCCACTGCAGCATCGGTTCGACGATCGAGCCGTAGCGCGCCATTTCGCGCGTCGACCACAGCCGGCGCATGTACGTGTAGAGGTCCCGGTATTCCTGCAGGGCGGGGCCCCGCAGCGTGGGATTCTTGCGGTCGCCGCGGATGATCGCCAGGTTGTGATGCATCATCTGCGGGCAGCGGTCGAAAAGGTAGGTCGTGAGCGGCGCGATCTCATCCATGTTCTGCTCAGTCGCCGTCGAGATGGCGTGGATCTGCAGGCGCGAATCCTCTTTTGCAGCTCCGCTAGCGCGTCATAGGTCTCCATGGCCCTTCGAAACGATCCCGGAGCCTTGCGGAAGTCGTCGTGGAACGCGGGCATGCCGTCGAGCGAGATCTCGACTCCGAACAGCCTGAGGGACGGTTCCTGCAGCACATCCCGGATCATCTGCGATGGTCTTGTCGGCAAAGTACGCATTGGTCGGAACGTAGATCTCCTTGACCCCGTTGTGTCCGGATGAATTGACGGCAGATCACGTCGAACTCCTTGCGCAGGAAGGGCTCGCCGCCGGAGAGGTTCAGGTTCTCGATCGCGCCCAGCTCCTCGGACAGGGCGACGATCTCCTCGAACGTAAGGTCGTCGCGCTGGTTGAGCTGCTGCCAGTAGAAGCAGTGCTCGCAGCGCATGTTGCAGAGCGAGTTGATGAACAGGATCAAGAACGGCGGGCTCGGCAAGCTCGGCCAGGCAAGATTTTGCCAATTGAGCCTTGCATGCTTGGCGACACGCTGGGCAAAATCCTTCATGAGTTCCCCTTCGAACGGTGCGGGCATCCGCGCCGCGAAACCCCCTAGAGGCAATGCGCGATGATACCACCGGCATGCATGGCACGACCGCGCCCGCAACGAATGGCGACATCGTTGTCGAGGTCCGGCGCTCGAGTGTCGACGGCGGTGATGCTATGACCAAGGTGTCCGTCGTCATCGCTACCAAGGTTGGTGCGCCGTTCGTCGATCAATGTCTCGATTCCGTGCGCGCGGAAGCACGTGCGCTGCAGGCCGAAGTCATCGTCGTTGCATTCGGCACAGACGCGTACAGGGAGCGTCTTCGTGCCGCGTATCCATGGGCGCTGGTGCTCCATCCGCAAGGCATCGCCAAGATTCCGGCGTTGCGATGCCGCGGAGTCGAGGCCTCGAGCGGTGAATACGTCGCCGTCGTCGAAGAACACTGCTCGGCAGCGGCCGACTGGCTCGCCACCGGAATCGCAGCTCACGCGCGTGGAAACCACGCGGCAGTGGGAGGACCCGTCGTCGATTTCGAATACGGCAACATCGCCGATTGGGTCGTGTATTTTCTCGAATACAACGGCGCGCTGCCGCCTGTACCGGACGGCACCACGAACGACCTCAACGACGCCAACATCATGTACCGGCGCGAAGCGCTCACCGCCCATCTCGATCTGCTCGGTGAGGGCTACTGGCCGATGACCTTGCACCCGACGCTGCTGGCCGAAGGCAGGACGCTACTCTCGGTGCCAGGCATGATCGTGCATCACCGTGGCCCGTTTCCGTTCGGCTACTATCTACGCCAGCGTTTCCTGTTCAGCCGGGCGTACGCCGGCGTTCGGGCGCGCAACCAGAGTGCCCTCAAGCGATGGGCGTACATTTTGGGAGCTCCGCTCGTTCCACTGGTTCTGCTGGCGCGCATCGGCCGCAACGTGATCAGCAAGCGTTGCCACGTGGGCAAATTCGTAGCCGCACTGCCGCTGCTGGCGATTGCCTTGCTGGTTCTCGTCGCGGGCGAATGGGTGGGCAGCGTGCTCGGTCCCGGCGACGCCCTTTCCAAAGTCGAATGAGCGGATGCCGATGACGAGCGCCACCGACCCCGTTCTTTCCGTCGTCGTCGTCATCGTCAGCGATACGCTCGAGACGCGAACGCGTGCGAATCACCTCCAGGGCTGTCTACAGGCACTCGCTCGGCAGATCGATGCCCCGCTCACCGAGGTCATCGTTCCCTATCACGCCAATACGGAGGGTATCGACGCGCTGGCGTCCGAGTTTGCCGGCGTACGCTTCGCCGTCGTGAACGATCCGGCGCTCGCCACGCGCACGGCGGGAAGCCGCGAGCATCACGACGTCCTGCGCGCGCGCGGACTGGCGCTGTCGCGCGGTTCGTTGGTTGCCCTGCTCGAAGACCATGCACGGCCGGACCCGCTCTGGAGCGCGGCCATCGTCAGCGTTCACGCACAGGACATTGCCGCCGCCGGCGGCGCCATCGAGAATGGCGTCGATCGTCTGCTCAATTGGGCGGTGTACTTCTGCGATTTCGGCAGATACGAGAATCCGTTGCCCGCCGGCGAATCGCGCATCGCGTCGGATGCCAACACCGCCTACAAGCGTACGGCGCTCGAGACGGTGCGCCCACTGTGGCAACGCAGTTTCCAGGAAGTCATCGTCAACGGCGCACTGCTTGGTGCCGGCAGCAAAATCGTGCTCAGCCCGGCGATGGTCGTCTACCAGCACCGCGTCGACCTGACTCTCGGCGATGCGCTGCGCGAACGCTTCATCTGGGGCCGCTCGTATGCCCAGACCCGTTGCACGGAATTGAGCCGGCCCCGGCGTCTTGTCCTTGCGGCGCTATCCCCAATCCTCCCGATGGTCCTGCTGCTGCGCATGGCGGGCACAGCGCGGGAGCGACGCCGGCATTGGGGAAAATTCGTACGCGCCGCGCCGCTTATCGCGTTGCTAACGCTAGTGTGGAGCGTCGGTGAATTCGTGGGTTACCTCGGCGTGCGCGGCGGCCGGCGATAGATCAACCATCGCTGTTAGCGCTGCCTGAAAATCCCACGTGAGCACTCATGTCACGCACGTATGTGTCGACGCGACGAGCTGGTCGAATGACCGCGGTTTCGGCCGCTTTACCCGCAGCCTGCTCAGTGCGCTCGCGGTGCGCGATACGGGTTTCCGCTACACGCTGTTGTTCGATCGGCAACCTGACGACAGGCTGCCGGCGGGCGTCGCGGTATCGAGCGCCGTAACCCGACGCACGCTCGGCGATTCCGCGGTCGGCAAATCGTCGCGCTCGCTCCAGTACCTCTGGATGATGGGACGCCTCGCGCGACGTCAGACTTTCGACGTGTTCTTTTTTCCCACGCTCTACTCCTATTTTCCACTCCTCGCCAATGTACCGTGTGTCGTGTGCTATCACGACGCGACGGCGGAGCGCCTGCCGCATCTGCTGTTTCCGACCCGGTTCAATCACTTGTTGTGGCGCGCGAAGACGGCGCTGGCGCGCTTTCAGACAACGCGCGCGATGACGGTCTCGCAGAGCTCGGCGATCGATCTCGAGAACATTTTACGGTTCCCGCGCGAACGCATCGATGTCGTGACCGAGGGCGCCGCTTCGACCTTTCGCGTCATCGGCGATCCGGCGATCCCCGCGGCAGCCCGCGCGCGCCTGGGCATTCCCTCCGATGCGCGCCTTCTCGTTCACGTCGGCGGCATGAATGCGCACAAGAATATTCTCGGACTTCTGAGGGCGATGCCCGCGATCGTCGCGGCACATCCCAATGCCCATCTCGCGATCGTCGGGGATACGTCGGGAAGCGGCTTCTGGGACAACGTCGCAGAACTCAGGCAATTTGTCGAAGAGCAGCCACCGCTTGCCGTGCACGTTCACTTTACCGGCCATATCGACGATGTATCGCTGTGTGAACTGCTGAACGGTGCCTACGCGCTCGCGTTTCCGTCGCTCTGGGAGGGCTTTGGGCTGCCTGCGGTCGAGGCGATGGCCTGCGGCATCCCGGTCCTGGCGAGCAGCCGCGGCAGCCTGCCCGAGGTCGTCGGCGCTGCGGGCCTGTACTTCGATCCGGAAGATCCGGCAGCAATCGCGGCGTGCGCGCTGAGGCTTCTGGCCGACCCCGGAGAGCGCGACCGGCTCGCCGCGGTCGCGCTGCGCCGCTCCGCAGACTTCAGCTGGGAACACGCGGCGGAACTCGCCGAACGCTCGTTCCTGCGTTGCGTGGAGGATCGTGCGCGACGGTGAGTGGCGAAGCCGTCACTGCGGGTGCGAGCGATAGACCCAGATCGCGCCGTTGCCGAGCGTGCCGGGAAACACCGCCACCCGGTCGAAATTCCGGTCCAGGGTTTGCGCAAACTGTGCTTTGGCGCCAATGAATGGGCTGGGGAAGGCAACGACGACCCAGGTCGTGTGCGCGGAGGCGCGCAGAGCGTCGAGTTCGGCGACGGAATCCACCGCGGTCCACTGCGGCGCGTAGTAGCGCTGGAATACCATCCGCGCCACGCCCAGCGATGCAGCCGCATCGCCGGGATGGCGCTCGCGCTCGACATACGCTGCCGCACCGGCGAAATCCTGTTTTGGAAACGCGTAGTTCCTGGCGAGAAGCCAGAGCGAGCCTGCGATCATGACCGCGACTGCCAGCGCTGCGGTGGCCCGCGGCGCATGCGGCCAGCGTCGAGTCATGCCAAGACGCGTTGCGACATAGGCGCATGACACGAAGGTGCCGTGCACGACGCAAAGATAGATGAATCCAATGTCGACGAAGTAATAGCGCGGCCAGATCCGTGAATGCACTGCGAGCAGCATCGCCGTCGCAATCGGAAAGTGGAGAAGGTAGACCGCCGCGATCACCGGTTGTCTCCGTGCGAGCGATACTGCCCCGATGCCGAAGGTGGCTATCGAGGCGACAAGTATTGCCGGCCCCAGACGACCCGCGCTCGCCATGTTGGCACCGATTTCGCGCACCGCGCGCAACGGATTGAGCCACTCGCCGGGCCCGGTTGCAGGATCGACGGAGGCGGCTGCTTGAGCGCGGACCGTGTGCACGACCTGCCAGAGGACGGGAGCGTAGACAAGCAGGGTAAGCGCCGCGCTCAGGCCGAACCCGAAGACCGGCATCGTCGTCAGCACCCCGGAGAATCGCCCGTGACGGAGAAACCAGTCGCGTCGCGTGCGACTCAGCACCAGCAGTCCAACATAGATCACGCCATGCCCGGCAAAAAAGAAGAGCGCTGAAAGATGCGTATAGATCGCCGCGGTGACGCACACGGCATAGAGACTCCAATTTCGCCATGAGGGGCGAGCCAGCCCGTCTGCGAACAGCAGCGTCGCGCACGCGGTCCAGAACAGCAAACCCGTGTAGCCGCGCGCATTCTGCGAAAACCAGACATGATGGTAGGAGATCGCCAGCAAGAACATCGTAACCAGCGCCTCGGTCCGCCCTACCGCGCGACGGGCCATCGCCCACAACACGACGAGGCTGAAGATGCCAAACAGCGCGGCCGGCAGCCGCAGCGCCCATGCACTCTCCGAGAAGAGCGCGATCGCGGCCTGCGCCTGCAGACTGTAGAACATGTGATTGTTGGTCGAATCGAACGCCGTCACGAGCTCGCGAGTCGGAAGGCGCACGAAGTTCACCAGGGTATCGACCTCGTCGTACCACAAACTCGCGTCCAGACGGAAGAATCTCGCCGCGGCCGCGATAAGTAGGATTGCTCCAAGTGCGATCCACTCCTGCCTGCGCAGCTTCATCGCTGCGCCGCGTCGCGACGCGGGGGCCGTCCGGCGTTCGCGAGATAAAAATACCCTGCCAGCGCGGCCACGAATATGTAGCCCAGGCTGTGCTCGAAGAAGTGCGGAAAAATCAGTTCCGCGAGACCGGTCTTCTGTCCATGAGCGCGTGCCTTCGTCAACACCGACGCGACCAGCAGGAACGCGCCGCACGTCACGCTTACGCCGACTGCCATCACGATCGTCCAGGTGCTGCGGCTGGAGCGGCCGGTCGAAAGTGGCGTTGAAAATCGCCGTGCAAGCACGACGCAAGTCCCGACCGCCAGCGGGACCGTCACGAGGCCGCGTGTCAACAGCTCGCGAAGCTGGTGGCCCAGAAACGCCGGGTCGCGGAACGGTTCAGTCGATGGACCGTAGATCAGGGTAGCGGCGGCGAATACCGACAGGGCGGTGACCAAGAGCCAGACATCCGGTGACAGGTCGTCATGACCCGGTCGGCCCTCGACCAGCCAGAGCACGCCGGCAAGCGCGAAAGCCAATGCGATGTCCGCGAAACGCTCGATGAAGTGGTAGCGCCAATGGTCACCCCACACGAGCGGCGCGTTCTCGCGCGTGTGATACTGGGCGAGGTTGTCGAGTATCGCCTGCCCGCCGTCGGAGTAAGCCGTGCCGAGGAGGATCACGACCAGCACGACGAGGGCGCTGGCAGCCATGCGCCTGCGCATCTGACGCAGGCCAGGGTCGTCCGCGCCACGCGGCAACGGATGAAAATAACGCACCGCGCCCGCCACAGCCAGAGCCAGCACCCCGTCCAGAACGAGCTCACGCGTCGCGTGTTCGAAATAGAAGATCGTCTGCAGGAGCGTCCGATGCCCGTCCTCGTGCACGACCCGGCTCCACGGCCAAGGCGTTCCTGCCTGTACGCACACGCCGATGAAGGCCACGACCAGCACCAGCGCGGGGATACGGAAAAGGAGTGTCCGTTCAAGCCGCGAAATCGTCATTCTCGCGGCTGCCTTTCGGCCGGCCGTTTCGCGTTGTCCTTCGTCGCCGGCATGACGCAGACCGTCACGTCTCCGCTCGCCACTGTACCGCGGAACACCGCCTCGACGCGGCATTCGCTCCGAAGCATGGCCATGAGTTCCGGCGCGCTCGCCTCGAGATAGTCCGCGAGCGTGTAGACGACCCACACCGGGGCACCACGCTCGCGAACAGCCCTAAGCTGATCGGGCGAAGTGACCGCCTCCCACGGCTGGCGATAATACTCGCGATACGGATACGTCGCCGCTCCGGCGGTCACGACGGGTTGGCCCTCCGCGCGATGAGCTTGCACGAATTGCATCGCGCCGGCGAAATCCTGTTTTGGATAGCGGTAGTTGTCGGGCAACGAGGCGACCGAAAGGCCACTCGTCAATGCCACAAGGCCAACGCCCAACGCGGTGACGCCATCGCGTGCGACACCCGGATTCCACAATCGCGTCAGCCGTGCGCCGATTCCGATGGCACCGCGGACAATGATCAGGATGCCGAATCCTGCCAGGAAGAACAAGAACCTGGGGAATATCGGCCGACCGAGCGCGATGGCTCCTGCGACGGTGAGCACGCCGGGCAACAAGAACAGCGCCAGCAGAAATCGACTCTGCCGGAAGTAGCTCCACGATCCACAGACCAGCATCAAGGCGCCGGCAAGCGCACCAAAAGTGGTGCCCGCCCCGACCCGAAGTCCGCGCAGCATCTCCAGCGCAGCCCACTTCGGGGTGGCGACCTGAGCACCGACACCGGGCTGCTTCAGAAAAAACTGCCGGACGTCGAGAAGCAACGGTGCATAGAGCAACAAGGTGAAGCAGGCGGCGAGCGCGAAACCCGTCGCCGGCTGCCGCCACCGCTGCAGCGAATCCCGGTCCGGGCGGGGTATGCCGAGCAGCAGCGCGCACGCGAGGGCGTGCGCGACAACCATGAACACCATCGTCAAGTGCGTGTACGCACCGAGCGCCGACGTGATCGCGTATCCGATGTAGTCGCTCAACTTGTGCCGACGCAGGCCACGCAGTAACAGTGCGCTGCTCACGACTGCCAGAAACGCGAGCAAGGTATAGCCGCGTGCGTTCTGTGAAAACCAGACGTGGTGATAGCTGACCGCCAGGAGCAGGCTCGCTAGCAGCGCCTCGGTGCGTCCAGCAAATTCCCTGGCAAAAAAGTAGAGCGCGGGGACGGTTGCCACGCCGAAGACAAACGCCGGCAAGCGCAGGCTCCAGGGCGCCTCGCCGAAAATTTCGATCGAGGCATGGGCGAGCACCGAGTACAGCGTATGTTGATTGTTGCCTGGAAAAACGCTGAGAATCTGCCCGATCGGCGGCCGCACGCTGTCGAGCAGCGTGCGAATTTCGTCCCACCAAAGGCCGTCATCCAGCCCGATCGCGCGCAACAACGCCGCGAGTGCCGTCAGCGCCGCCAGCAGGAGCCAGGGTGTGCCAAGGGTCGAATCTTCCTCAGAGCGCGCCCAGGGCACCGCGCCAGCGCGCAAATCAACCACTGTTCCCCCGGGGCAACACTCGGCCCGCTGCTGCCCGCACGCGACGCAATGCGCGGCGTACGCGGAAATAGGATTCTTTGCCCAGGATGAAGTCGCGCCAGCGGCGGGCGTCGCGAAAATAGTGCATCTCGATGCGTGGAACATCGAAGCGGTCGCGCGTCGGCAACACGCGTTCCAGCCGCGTTCCGAACGCAACCTCGTAAGTCCGCGCAATATCCGCCAGGACCGCGCTGTTGACGTGCCCGTACGGTGCCGCAAAGCTGCGAACCGGGCGCTCGATCCGGGCGGCCAATTCCTGAGCGCAATGGTCGATTTCGCGTCGGCGCAATTCGGGTGTCAGGCGTGTCAGATCGGCGTGCGTGACGCCGTGTCCACCAAACTCGACACCAGCGGCTGCAAGATCGCGTACCGTCGACCAGGTCATCAGCGCGCGCGCAGCTGGATTCGCGCCGTGCCAATCCTCGCGTTTGCCGACTTTCCCGGTCGGCACGAAGACTATGGACGAGAAGCTGCGCTCGCGGAGGATCGGAAATGCCGCGGTCGCGAAATCCGCGTAGGCGTCGTCAAACGTGATCAGCACGCGGCCCGTCGCCGCGGCGTCGCGGCCGAAATGCCAGTCCAGAAAATCGCCACAGGTCATGGACGCAAAACCGCACTCCACCAGCACGTCCATTTGCATGCGAAATGTTTCCGGTGCGATGCTGGTCGGTCCGCCTTCTCGGGAGATCGAATGATAGGCAAGCACTGGCACGCTGTTCACGTGCGCGCGCATCGGCGTCAATCCTCTACCACGTGGGTCTCGAACAGCTTGCGGTACTCGCGCCACCTGACATCGTCGAAAGTGCCGTCAGGCCGTTGGCAATCGACAGCCGCATGCGCCATCGCAAGCGCGTGGTGGGTGTTGTCGTGCGCGAACAGCCCCTGCCGCCCAAACGTCAGCAGTCCACGCATGCCTGATACCCAACGGTCCATGATATTCAAATTTGGCTCGAATGCACGGTCGTAGACCGGATAGGCAAATGAGAGGCGACGCGTTACCGTGCGGCGCACCTTCGCTTCGACCGGGAGGCCGACACCCCTGAGCCAACCGCACAAGAGCGAGCCGAGCTCCACATCGGAGAGCGGCCACCACGGGTCGCCGGGGTCGCTGGGGAGTTCCGCGCAAAGCACGGTAGCGCCCTTGGGTGCGGTCGACGCCGAATAGTTCTTGGGCTCCGACAACCTCGCGATAGGCAGCGCAAGCTCCGGAAAATAGTGGGCGTCGTACTCGGTGAACTGATCCTGCTCCACGACGAGATAGATGAGGATCAGCCCCCGAAACCGTATACGCTTGGCCGCCGCGAGAATCTCGGTCGGAGCCGCGGGCTCCATGAGACGGACCAGCGTCGTGATCGGCAGCGTCGACCATACCGCATCGACCTCGCGCCGATGATCGACCCCTTGCTGTTGCCAGCGGACTGCATGGATCTTGCCGTCCTGGTGCTCGATCGCGCTTACGGAGGCGTTGAGTTCGAATTGCGCACCGGCAAGTTCTGCCTTGGCGCGCAAGGCCTCACTGATCTCGCCGAAGCCGCGCCTCGGGTAGTAGAACCCGCTGGCTCCCTTGCGCCTGAAGCCTGGAACCTGACGCGCAATCTTGCCCAGGATCTTGCTGATAGAGTTGCCCGAAACTCGCCGCCGGGCAAGGGTTACGGACAATTCTTCCGGGGGCAGCGCCCATAGCTTGCGCACGTAGGGGTAATAAAAGGATTCGCTCATCGCCGGGCCGAGTCCCTGACGCAGGACGCTCGCGAAGGTCTCCTCGCCGGGTTGCTTGCGCCGAAAGGGCTTGCTGAGCGCATCGTAGGCAAGCGCGGCGGCGAAGCCCTTCGGCAGCTTGGCGACGAGGTCCAGCGGCTTCAACGGAAAATGAATCCAGCGGTTCTTGAGCAGGATGCGGCCATGGCGCGGGCGCCACAGCAGGTCGTCCCCCACCGCCTCGCGAATGATTGCCATCACGTGCGGCTCGCTCGCCGGATGCAGGCGGTGGCTACCGTAATCGCAACGTATGCCGTCGAGATCGAAGCTTCCTGAATTGCCCCCGACCGCGCCTTGTCGCTCGAGCGCCGTGACGCTGGCCTTCCCGCTCCTGGCCAGAAGCAGTGCGGCGCCCACACCCGCCGGCCCGGCACCCAGGACCAACACAGTCGGATGCGTGTCCCGTGCGCTTTTTGGCGGCATTCCGACTGGAGGGGCGGTGGTCTCTATGGGGAAGGCTCAGCAGTGGTCGTGGACGGGGCAGGGGCCGGCGGCGCGGCCTTCTCCGGATTCCATACCAGCTGGGCGAGCGCGCCGATCAGTCCGCTCGCATAAAGGACGGTTTGCCAAATCAGTCCGATCGCGATCACCTGCGCAGCGTCCGCGCCGAACGGGGCAAGGAGCCTGGCCATCGCTGCTTCGCGCACGCCGAGCCCACCCAGGCTGATCGGTGCGATGGCGATTATCTTGGCGGTGGACCACGCGAAGAACCAGGCCGCCACGGGCGCTTCGAGCTGAACTGCCGCGGCGAGGGCGATATTGATTCCGACGAAAGTTGCCTGTACCGCCATGGAGATCGCCAGGCAGAGAAGCAGACGGTGCGGCTGACGCGCGAGGTAGGCCGTCGCCGATACCGTTTTTGCCACGAGGCGTCCGATCCTTCCTGCGGGCTTGGAAGACTTCAACGCGCGATCGAGCAGAAGCGAGGCCGGTACGAGGATGACCAGCCCGACTCCGCCCGCGACCAGCAGCCACCACAGCGCGCCGTACGCGGCCTGCGCGTGCCGCAAGGAAAGAAAGGCGCCGCCAAGGGCAATGATGACCAAGCCGAAAATATCCAGCAGCCGATCGGCCACCGAACCGACCGCCAGTTGTGTCCCGTCCTCGGCGGACGGAAAGACCAGACCCGCGCGCACGACATCGCCCCCCGCGAGACCCGGCAAACAGAGATTCGCGGCGAGACCCGCGAGATGGGCCTGGAACGCCTGGGGAAACGAGACGCCTCGACCGATCAAAAGCCACCACTTGCCTGCAGCCGCCGCGTGACCGAGGAGGAACAGGGCCAGCGCTGACAGCCACAACGCGGGAGGCAGTCGCTGCGCATCGCTCCATACCTGTCCAATCGGGACGATATGAAAAAGAACGGCGAGTACCGACGCAGAGACCGCGAGCCGCAGCAGCCACGAAAGCGGAAATCTCTTCGGACCGGTCGAAAGCGTCGACGATTTGCTCGAGGTCATCGAGGACTCGCCCCGTCTCGATTTCCCGATCGTTGCGGACGAAGGTGAAGCCGGGTGATCATGTCAGCCAGCAACCCCAGCGACCACACGATGATCGCCGTCAGCACGGCGAAGACCGCGGACGGCGACGGATGGTTGTCGTAGACGGCCTTGGCCACGCCCGCGACGAACAGGACCGCGCCCAGCGGAAGGAAAATGCGCAATGGCTGAAAGAACACAGTAAGGCGCACGACCAGAAAAAGGAATTTGAAGAAGTGGCGCGCGCGGATCTTCGAGTGACCGACGCGCCGACCATAGGCGATCGGATGGTAGACGACAGTCAGATTGGTCGCCAGCATGCACAGCGTTATCGTCGTAGTGAAAGAGTAGCCGTCCGGCAGCAGGGGGAGGAACTGCTCCAGCGCCGGCCGCCGAAACACCCGGAGACCGGAATTGACGTCGTTGATCCGCCGTTGCGCCGCAATGCTTGCGATCGCCTTCAACACCCATTTGGCGGGCCGCCGTATCCAGGGAACGTTGTTCATGGCGGCGCCGCGATCCCCGACGACCATGTCGGCAAAACTTGCCATGCGGACCATCGCGGGCAGCGCTTCGGGAGGATACGTTCCGTCCGCATCCAGAATTGCAACGAGGTCGGAATCGCTTGCCGCGATGCCCGCCTTCAGCGCGTGGCCATAGCCTGTATTGTCGGGGAGATCGACGACGTCCGCTCCGCCGGATCGTGCTTCGGCAATGGTATTGTCGTCGGAGCCGTCGTTGACCACGATGATCCGGTGCGCGATCTGCGCTGCGTCGAGCGCATGCCGGACGTGCTCGACCGTGGATCGCACGGCACCTTGTTCGTTGTAGGCCGGAATAATGACTGCGATGGTCGGGCTTCGCCGCCCGGTTATGGCATGCTCCTGGCGGCCCGTCGCGGACTCGGTCTTGGTACCTGCGATCAACGCTCTCCCCTCAAAGCTTCGACGCCTTGCCAGACGCCCTACCCATCGCGCACTCGCTACGCAACCGTGGTGGCATTTTACCCGGTTGCCCCCGGGCATCGGCGTCGACATCATCGCCGCATCGGACTCTGGCGCCTTAAGGCAACACGGGGCCCGACGGGACACCGCGGCGACCATGATAGCCTCGGGGATACCCTTGGCTCGGCGCGGGCGGACGGCCATGAAGAACCAGCGATGATCCGTGATATCACCACCGTGCCCGACGCCGGCGCGATCGAGGCCGACCTTTGCATCGTCGGCGGCGGTCCGGCGGCGATTGTCCTCGCGATGCAGCTTGCCGGCGACCGGCGCAAAGTCGTCGTCCTGGAATCCGGCGGTGTCGACTTCGATCGCACAAGTCAGTCGCTAGCCGCTGGTGAACAATCGGGTATTCGCTATTTCGACCTGGTGGAAAGCCGTTTCCGCATGCTTGGCGGAAGTACGTTCCGATGGGGCGCGCGTACCGCGCCGATGCAGGCAATCGACTTCGAAAGGCGCGATTGGATCGAAGCCAGCGGCTGGCCGATCGCTCGCACAGCACTCGACCCTTACTATGAACGTGCTTACGAGCTCGTCGGCTTGCATTTGCCTTTCGACTTCGACGCGAACGTGTGGAAACACCTGCGCGGCGTGCCGCCCGCATTCGATGCCCGCTTGTTCGAGTACGTGGCGTTCCAGTTCGGCAAGACCCTGTTGTTCGGAGAGGCGTATCGCAACGCACTCCAGGCGGCTGCGAACATCGAGGTTTATACCGGCGCGCACGTCCTGAACCTCGGCGCGAACGACTATGGCAACCACGTCGAGCATGTCGACATCGGTCACTTGAGCGGCCGCCGATGGACGCTCAAGGCGCGCGATTACGTGCTTGCCGCCGGCGGAATCGAAAATGCGCGGTTGCTGCTGCTGTCCTCCAGCACACGCACCGCGGGGCTGTGTAACCGCAATGGCCTGGTCGGTCGTTGCTTCATGGAGCACCCGACGGTTTCGGCGGGTACTGTAGTCACCGAGAATTGGCAGCTGCTGCAGGACGCCTGCTCGCCAGGATTGCTCGGTGGCAGACTCGTGGAAACAGGGCTGGCGCTGGCTCCCGGGGTGCAGCGTCGCGAGCGCTGCCTCAACGCGGTGGCGCGAACCAACGTCGTCGTCGGGAGAGACGCGACGCAGGCGCTGCGCGAGCTGATCTGGAACGCTCGTCATCGGAGGTTGCCGCATCAGCTCGACTGGTACCAGAAGAACCGGTGGTTGACGCAGAGGCTGCGAGCGATTGCGGGGGATCCGATCAGCATCGCTGGCAACCTGATCCGCCACGCTCTCGGCAAGCCGAAGCGGTTCAAGGTCGATTCAATTTATCTCGAGCTGCGCACCGAACAGGAGCCCAATCGCGACAGTTGCGTCACGCTGGGCGAATCTGTCGATGCGTTTGGCCAGCGCCGGGCGCGGCTCCATTGGGCACTCACCCCGCGCGACAAGCGAACGATGCAGGTCATCGCAGAGTTGTTCCGCGGCGAACTGCGCCGGCTTCGGCTGGGCGACGTGGCGATTGCGCCATGGCTCCTGTCCGACGACCTCGTCTTTCCCGACCACATGGTCGGCGGACACCATCACATGGGCACGACGCGGATGTCGACCAGCCCCGCAGAGGGAGTCGTCGACCCGAACTGCCGGACGCACGAGGTCGACAACCTTCATATCGCGGGCAGCTCGGTGTTCCCTACTGGCGGTTTCGTCAATCCGACGGCGACGCTTCTGGCGCTTGCCGTGCGATTGGCCGATCAGTTGAAGAGCGTCGCGGCGTGAAGGTCTACAAGGATTTTGTGATGCTGGCGAGCGGACAGGTCGCCAGCAAGGTCGTCGCCTTTCTTGCGTTCGCCTGGCTCGCCCGAACGCTGGATCCCGTCGGCTACGGCGGCCTCGAGTACCTTGCAGGTCTGTCGCTGCTCTTCGCAACGCTGATCGATGGCGGTCTGGGCGCAATCGGCGTGCGGCGTTTCGCACACGAACCGTCCGCGCTGCCCGCGCTCGCATTTCAAATCCGGCTCGCGCGCCTGCTGCTCGCTGCGCTCGCCGCGCCGATCATGGCCGTCGTGGCGCTGAAGGCGACGAAATCGCCGGTGCCGGTGAGCCTCGTCTTGTTGTTTGGACTCGCGTTGCTGACGATTCCCTGGCGCCAGGAGTGGCTGTTCCAGGCAGGGGAGCGATTGCCAGCCGCAGCGATCGCGCAATTCCTGCGGGTGGGCGTGTTTGCGGTCCTGGTCTGGGGCCTGGTTCGCGGGCCGCAGGACCTCGTCGCCGTCGGTTGGGCCGAACTCGGTGCTGCCGCCGCGATGACCGCCTACTGCATTCGTTTCTATCGCACGCGCGTCGCGCTGCTTCGGGGGAGCGCTTCGATGCGTGGGTTTCGCGGGCTGGCGGCGGAGGGCATTACCATCGGCGCGAGCAACGTCGTCTGGGCGATGAGCCAGTACGCGCCGCTGTTCCTGATTGGCAGCCTTGTGGGAGGTAGCCAGACGGCGTGGTTCGCAGGCGCGACGCGAGTGGTCGGGTCGCTGCTGGTCTTCAGCTACGTCTATCACTACAGCGTTTACCCCGCGGTCGCGCGCGCCACGGCGCGAAAGAACGGCGATCTCGGACGTTTGCTTGCAGGGTCGTTCCGAGTCACAGCGTGGATCGGCGTTTTGGCTGCGCTGGCGTTGACGCTGCTGGCGGAGCCGCTGATCGTGCTTGCGTTGGGAGTGAAAATGGCGCCGGCGGCACCGTTATTGCAGGTCATGGCCTGGATGCTGCCGGTCGTGCTGTGCTCGGGCCACGCGCGCTGGTCGCTTGTCGCGGCCGGAGCGCAGACGCGCGGCTTGTGGTCGCAATCGGCCGGGCTGATCGTGACCGTCGTCGTCGCGCTGTCGCTGAGCGAGCGGCTTGGGGCACTGGGCTATGCTTACGCTGCGCTCGCCGGATGCGTCGCGGTGTGGTTGGTTTCGCACGCTTTCGCCGAACGCATCGGCGCCTCACCACCGCCTTTCCGGTTGTTGCTCAAGCCCGTCGCGCTCGCCGCAGCCATCGCCGCGGCGTACGGAGCCTTTGCGCCGGGCCCTTGGCTTGCTGTCGCCGGCATTCTCTTGTATGCAGGTCTGGCGCCGTTGCTCGAGCGCAAGCTGTACGACGATTTCAGGAAAGTCGGTAACGCCAAACGGGATCTGGACCTGACAGGTCGGAATTCGCGACCGACCCCATTATAATCACGCCGGGCGCTCGCTCCGGTGTATCGCCACCCGGCCGTTCAGCAGGAATGCCGGGCAGGTCAATGCAACGGACGCGTGGTCCCAGGTCAGCCAATCCATCGCTTTATCCGACGCCTTGCCGAAAGAACAACGTACCTATTGAGCTCTACCTAACTACGTGACACAACCAGCCACAAGCCGCGTCGCCCCGGCGGAGGCCGGGGCCCAATCGCTGGCGATGAAATTGGATCCCGGCCTGCGCCGGGATGACATCAACATTCATACATGCTGTGTCACTCGGTTTCGTAATTCTCAATAGACCAAGCGTCAGTTGAGTGTCTGACGCCGGATCACGCGCCATCCCGCAATGGCCCCGGAAAAAATTGCCGTCATCATCGGTGCCGGTCCTGCCGGACTGACCGCCGCGCTCGAGCTGCTCAGGCGCACCGATGTTCGCCCCATCGTCATCGAGGCCTCGGACTTCGTAGGCGGTATCTCCCGCACCGTGAACTTCAAGGGATACCGCATGGACCTCGGCGGCCACCGTTTTTTTTCCAAGTCCGACTGGGTGATGCAGTGGTGGCAGGACATCCTGCCGTTGGAAGCTGCCGCCATCGGCACGGGTGCGACGATCAGCTACCGAAATCAGCATCGTCCGCTACCGGCGCCGGCTCCGAACCCAGGTCCGGTAGAAAACGACAAGGTCATGCTGCTTCGCAATCGCCTGTCGCGTATCTATTTCTTGCGCAGGTTCTTTGCCTATCCCTTGAAGCTCAACGCGACGACGGTGGCCAATCTCGGGCTGGTTCGATTCACGCGGATTTGTGCGAGCTACGCGTGGTCGACGATTTTTCCACGGCGACCGGAAAGCAGTCTCGAAGATTTTTTTGTGAATCGATTTGGCGAAGAGCTGTATCGAACTTTCTTCAAGTCCTATACGGAGAAGGTGTGGGGAGTGCCGTGCGAGAAGATCAGCGCCGAGTTCGGTGCCCAGAGAGTGAAAGGCTTGTCGCTCACGAAGGCCGTGGTGCATTCGCTCAGAAAATTGGCGCCACCTTCGGGACGGATTGCCGCGCCGGAAGGGCAGACGAGCCTGATCGAACGCTTTCTCTATCCGAAACTCGGCCCCGGGCAGTTGTGGGAAGAAGTGTCGAGGCGCGTCCGTGATGGAGGAGGCGAGGTGCGCTTTGCGCAGGCTGTCGAACGGGTACGCATCGTGGGCGGCCGCGTCACAGAAGTTGTCATCCGCGATCGTTCAACCGGTCAGGTCCACGCCGTGGCTGCCGACTTCGTTATCTCGAGCATGCCCGTGCAGGATCTGGTCGCCGGCCTGGATCCGGCGGCGCCGGAAGAGATTCGCACGATTGCGCTGCAGCTTCCCTATCGCGCATTCATCACGGTCGGCCTTCTGGTCACGCAAATGACCGCGCGTGCTTCATCCAACGCACGCGATGGTGCGCATTTTGCCCCGGACAACTGGATCTATGTGCAGGAGCCCGACGTTCGCCTGGGGCGATTGCAGGTGTTTAACAACTGGAGTTCCGCGCTGGTGCGGGATCCGGGCAAGGTCTGGCTCGGGCTCGAGTACTTTTGCGACGAAGGAGACGACCTGTGGAATCTGTCGGACGAAGCCATGCGGACGTTCGCGGCAAGTGAGCTTGCGAAGATCGACCTGATCAAGTCGACCGACGTGCTCGACGCGACGGTCGTCAGGGTCGCGAAGGCGTACCCGGCTTATTTCGGGTCGTACGCGGATTTTGGTCGGGTGCGAAGTTTTCTCGATCCCATCGCGAATTTGTTCCTGGTGGGACGCAACGGCATGCATCGCTACAACAATCAGGACCATTCGATGTTGACCGCGAAGGCTGCCGTCGACTGCATCGCATCCGGGTCGACGAACAAGCAGGAAATCTGGAACGTCAATGTCGACGACGACTATCACGAGAGCAAGTGAGGTTAGACTGCGCAAACCCCTTGGTCCGGCAGTTGCGCTCAGCGTGGAAACAGCTCGCCCAACTTGTCCGGTCGGCAGATGCCCGCCTCGGTGATCAGGCCCGTCAGCAGCCGGCCAGGGGTCACATCGAATGCGGGATTGATCACCGCCGTTCCACCGGGAGCGATCGAAGGACCATCGCCGATGAGCAGCACCTCGTCCGCATCGCGCTCCTCGATTGGTATCTGCGTCGCGTCGGGCAGCCTCCAGTCGATCGACGGCGATGGCACGGCAGCGTACATGGGTACGCCGTTGTCGCGTGCGGCGAGTGCCTTTTCGTACGTGCCGATCTTGTTGCAGACGTCGCCGTTGGCCGCGACGCGGTCGGCGCCGACCAGTACGATGTCGACTCGCCCCTCCCGCATCAACGGTGCGCCCGCAGCATCGACAATGAGCGTGTGCGGCACGCCGTGCGCGCGCAGCTCCCACGCGGTAAGCCGCGAGCCCTGCAGGCGCGGTCGCGTCTCGCTCACCCATACATGCAGCGGAACGCCAGCGGCGTGCGCCAGATAGACGGGCGCAGTTGCGGTGCCATAGCCCAGCGTCGCCAGCATGCCCGCGTTGCAGTGGGTGAGCACCTGCACCGGGCGTGATTTCGCGGCCAACGCCTCGATCAGCCGCAGGCCGTGTTCGCCGATCGCGCGATTGATCGCTACATCTTCGCCTGCGATGGCCTCGGCTTCGCGCCAGGCAGCGTCGGCGCGCTGCTGCATAGGCAGAGCGGCGACGGCGCGCACGCAGCGCTCGAGGGCCCAGCGCAAGTTCACTGCCGTCGGCCGCGTTGCGAGGAGCAGCGCATGCGCCGACTGCAGGCTGCTATCGGAAGGATCAGCGCGAAGCGCAAGCGCCAATCCGTACGCCGCCGTGACACCGATCAGCGGCGCACCGCGCACCTGCATCGTGCGGATCGCGTGCGCAGCCTGAGGCACGGTGGCGATTTGCACCGTAACGTGCGCCTGCGGCAGTCGCGTCTGGTCGAGGATTTCCACGGTGCGTGCCGCGGTATCCGCCCTCAGCGACCAGACCTCTCCCGGGGAACTATCCATGGCGACAGTCCGCGCGCGGCCGTGCTATTTCAGGACCTGAACGATATTGTTGAAGTCGTCGGTCCATAGCTTCATGCCTTCGCGCGACTCGACCGGAGTCGCAACCTCGGCGATTTGCGGCCGTTCAAGCGACGCCGGATCGTCCGAAAGCAGAATCCAGTCGCTGGTGCTGGTCATGGCATCGCTCGCGCTGTCGAAGACCGCCGTTGCGTGCAGCCCGTGCGCGTCGGCGAGGCCACGCACGACCGGCGCGAGGTCGAGATAGCGGTTGGTGACGTGGAAGGCGATGATACCGCCGGGTTTCACGTGCTTGCGGTAGATCGCGAGCGCCTCGGAGGTCAGCAGGTGCACCGGAATGGCGTCGCTGGAAAAGGCGTCGATCGCGAGCACGTCGAATTGTTGCGGAGCCTCGCGCTCCAGCGTCAAGCGCGCGTCGCCCAGCGCGATTTCGACGGTCGCGTCGCTGTCCTTCAGAAAGCTGAAGTCGCGATTGGCGATGTCGACCACCGACGGGTTGATGTCGTAGAAGCGGTAGATGTCGCCCTTGCTGCCGTAGGTCGCGATCGTGCCCGTGCCCAGCCCGATGATGCCGACCTTGATCGGCCGCATGCTGGGGTGCAGGGATTCGAGCACGCGGCCGATGCCCGAGGTCTGCGTGTAATACGTGGTCGGCGTGCGTGTGAACTCGGGGGCGAGATACTGAGTGCCATGCAGTATTGTGCCGTGGATCAGCGAGCGGTGGTGGCTCGAGGCTTCCCCGAATTCCTGAACGCGCAGCACGCCGTAGAAATTTCGCGTCGCAAGCAGCGTGTCCCTGTAGAACTCCGTGATCTGCCAGACCCCGGCGCCGAGCGTGAACAGCAGCGCGCCGATCGCAAGGGTGATGAATACCGGGTGCGCGCGGCGCATCTGCAACGCCAACAGGGCGGCACAGGCCACCAGGCCGAACGGCAGCTCGAAATACGCCGGCAGCACCATGGGCGCAACCAGCCCAACCAGCGCGGAGCCGAACGCGCCGCCCGCGGAAACCATCAGATAGAAGCGCGTCAGGTAGCGCGGCGCAGGTTTCAGGCGCGAGAGTTCGCCATGACAGAACATGCAGGCGATGAACAGGCCTGCGCAGAACACGCCGATCTGCAGCATGAGCTGATGCGTGAGGTCGCGATCGGCGACGGTCCATCCCATGGCCCCCAGCGCCGCCGCCAGCATCGGCGCGAACAGGCCGCGGCGGTACCACCCGCTCCCATCAAAGCACAGGATGAACGTGAGCAGGTAAATCGCGAGTGGCACGACCCACAGCAGTGGAATCGCCGCGATGTTCTGGCAGATGTGATTGGACACCGCCAGCAGCAGAAACGAACTCATTGCGGCAAGCGTGAACCACAGCCACTGTCGTCCCACGGCCGGCGGGCTCCGGTCGGGCTCCGACAGTGCGCTTTCGCTACCTGCGTCGACGCCGGCATTGGTCGCGGTCGCGCTTGCGCGCAGGCTGTACCACCCGCACGCCGCGCACAACACGACGAACAGGACGTACGCGACCGACCATCCGTACGATTGCATGCGCGTCGCGACCCACGGCTCGAGCCCGAACGGATAACCGACCAGCGCCAGCATCGAGGCGAGATTCGACAGCGCGAACAACCGGTACGGGCTCCTGCCGGGAAAGCTGCGCGCGAACCAGGCCTGGATCAGGGGACTCGTCGTCGACAACAGCAGATAGGGCAGGCCGATGGTCACGGCGAGCAGACCGAGGATCAGCAACGAGGGATTCTCGCCGCCGAGTGGTTTCCACTGCGCGCCGGGAACGATCGGAAGGGCGGCAAAGCTCAGGAGCAGCAACGCTGCATGCACGCTCACCTGCGCGCGGGGCGAAAGGCGTCGAACGACGAGATCGGCGTACGCGTAGCCCAGCAGAAGCGTTGTCTGGAAAAACACCAGGCACGTCGTCCACACCGCAGCGGAACCGCCGAACCAGGGCAGAATCTGCTTGGCCATGACGGGCTGCACGAGAAACAGCAGGAACGCGCTGACGAAAATGGTGAGGGCGTAAAGCGGCATGGGCGTCGGCGGCGCACGGCGATCGCCGTGCGAGCAACGCGCATTGTACGTGAAGCTTCCGCCGCTACCATCGGCGCAACGCCGGCCGCGCGAGCCCGGCGCAACCCACCTGCGTGGGCGTCAGTACGTCGGCTTTTGCCGGAAATAATCCAGGCGGTCGATCGAGCGGATCTTGATCTCGTGGACGTCGAGACCCTGCAGCACGCGCAGCGGAATCTCGCTGCCGGCAGCGCCGTGTGCCCACAACTTGCGATAAAACTCTGCCTGTGAACGCACGCCCTCGCCGCCGACACCGAGGATGATGTCGCCTTGCTGCACGCCGGCGCGATCCGCCGGGCCGTCCGGCGAAACGCGAACGACGATCAGTCTGCCCTGCACCTCTTCGGCCGCCACGCCAAGCCAGGGACGCGCCGGGCCGGCACGACGCCCATTCTTGACGAGGTCGACGAGGATCGGCTTCAACGCTTCGATCGGTACGAACATGTTGCCGGGCAGATGCGGGTCGCTTTCGGTTGCGTCGCGCAGGATCAGCGAGCCGACGCCGAGGAGCGTGCCGTCGGCGCCGACCAGCGCCGCACCGCTCCAGTTGAGCGTGGGCGGCGACGTGAAGATCGCCGAGTCGAGCAGGTACTCCCAGTTCCCGGTGAAGACGCGCCGTGACACGACAATGGCGCGTGTGGCCTCGCCGCGACCGCCGTTGTTGACGATGAGCACGGGGTCGGAAGCTTCGAGCTTGGTCGAATCGCCCAACTTGAGCGGCGCCACGTCGAGAGGCGTGATCGCGCGGACCAGGCCCAGTCCGCTCACATGGTCGTAGGCGACCACACGGGCCGGCAACGTGTGTCCGCGGTCGTCGATGACGCGCACGTCGTCGGCCTCGAGGAGAAGGTAGCCGATGGTCAGTATCAGCCCGTCGCGCGCGATGACGATGCCCGTGCCCTCGCGGTCCGTGCCGAGCGTTTCCGCGCTGCGCGCGTCGGGCAGCGCGCGCGTCTCGATCTTGACGATGGCTGCGAAAAATGCCTCGGCGTCGATCGGCGCAGCAGCGTCGGCGCCGGGCACATCCGCGGCGTGCACGGGCGCGGAAAACACGGTTGTGAATGCAAAGAGCAGCGCGTACAGAACGTGCCGTGACTGGCGCATGCCGGTGAGAACTTCGAGCATGGCGACCTCCGGAACGAATAGAGCGGGCGAGTACGCCGGATCCCGCACTATAGCGCGATGAGCACGCGATCGCGATCGCCCGGCTATAATGGGCAAACAAGCTTCATCCCGGAGGAAATTCCTTGAAGACCAGCGCCGTCGGCCCGGAGGACCTCGCGCGGTCCGTACTCGCCGTGCCGCCGCTCGCGCGCAATGGTGATCTCACGCTGAATCCCGCGGCCAACGCCGCGATGATCCGATACCTCGAGGCCGGTGGCGTGTCGACGTTGATGTACGGCGGCAACGCGAATTTCTACAACATCGGCCTCTACGAGTATGGCGCGGTGCTCGACTTCCTCGAGCAGACCGCGGCGCCGACGAGCTGGGTGATTCCTTCGGCCGGGCCGGATTTCGGCAAGCTGCAGGACCAGGCGCGTGTCCTGCGCACCCGCGCGTTTCCCACGGTGATGGTGCTTCCGCAGACCTTCCCCGCCACGCCGAACGGCTGCGAGAAGGCGATTCGCATGTTCGCTGACAGCTATGGGCGCAAGGTCGTCGTCTACCTCAAGGCCGAGAACTACCTGACGGCCACGCACGTCACGCGGCTGGTCGATGCCGGCGTGGTCGCCGCGATCAAGTACGCGGTCGTGCGCGAGGATCCGGTCGACGATGCGCTATTGCGCGAGCTCGTCGACTGCGTCGATCCGAAGCTCATCGTCAGCGGCATCGGCGAGCGCCCGGCCGTCGCGCACCTGCGTGCCTTCGGCCTTGCCGGCTTCACCTCCGGCTCGGTGTGCGTGGGGCCGCGCGGGTCGATGCGCATGCTGGCCGCGCTGCGCCAGGGCGACTACGCCACTGCGGAAAAGATCCGATCCGCATACCTCCCGCTGGAGGATCTGCGCGACGCGCATTCGCCGATCCGCGTGCTGCACGAAGCGGTGACACTCGCAGGCATCGCCGACATGGGACCGATGCTTCCGCAACTTTCCAACATCGGCGCTGCGCACACCGGCGCCATACGCGCCGCCGCACTGGCGCTGCTCGCCCACGACCGGACTCTGCAATGAGCATTCGCCGCAAGAACCCCGAGGAGCTGCGCTCGCACCGCTGGTACGGGTCGAACGACATGCGTCGGTTCGGCCATCATTCGCGCACGGCGCAGATGGGCTACTCGCGCGCCGATTACCAGGGCAAGCCGATCATCGCCATCATCAACACGTGGAGCGACATCAACGCCTGCCATTCGCACTTCCGGCAGCGCGCCGAGGAGGTCAAGCGCGGCGTGCTGCAGGCGGGCGGCTTTCCGCTCGAGATGCCGGCGATCGCGCTGGCCGAGGTGTTCCAGAAGCCGACGACGATGCTCTATCGCAATCTGCTCGCGATGGAGACCGAGGAATTGCTGCGCTCGTATCCGGTCGACGGCGCGGTGCTGATGGGCGGCTGCGACAAGACGACGCCGGCGCTGCTGATGGGCGCGATCAGCATGAACCTGCCGGCGATCTTCATGCCGGCCGGGCCGATGCTGCGCGGCCATTGGCGCGACCAGACGCTGGGCAGCGGCTCCGACGTCTGGAAATACTGGGCCGAGAAGCGCGCCGGCAACATCACCGAGGAGCAATGGCTGGAGATCGAGGACGGCATCGCGCGCTCGCCGGGGCATTGCATGACGATGGGCACGGCGTCGACGATGACCTCGGCCGCGGAGGCGCTGGGCTTCACGCTGCCGGGCGCGGCGTCGATTCCCGCGGCCGATTCGCGGCACGGCGGATGGCGACCGAGACCGGGCGGCGCATCGTCGACATGGTGTGGGAGGACCTGAAGCCGCGCGACATCGTCACGCCGGCAGCGTCGACAACGCGATCACCACGGTGCTCGCGCTCGGCGGCTCGACCAACGCCGTCGTGCACATGGTCGCGGTGGCGCGCCGCGCCGGCGTGCCGCTGACGCTCGACCGCTTCGACGAGCTATCGCGCGCGCACGCCGCTCGTCGCGAACATCCGGCCGGCGGGCAAGTACCTGATGGAGGACTTCTTCTACGCCGGCGGCCTGCGCGCGCTGCTGGCCGAGATCGCCGATCTGCTGTCGCTCGACGCGCGCACCGTCAACGGCCGGACGCTCGGCGAGAACATCGCCGGCGCCGAGGTGTTCAACCGCGACGTGATCCTGCCGCGCGACAAGGCGCTGGTCGCCAGCGACAGCCTCGCGGTGCTGCGCGGCAACCTCGCGCCGGACGGCGCGGTGATCAAGCCCGCGGCGGCGGAGTCGCACTTGCTGCAAGCACACCGGGCCCGCGGTCGTGTTCGCCGACTACAACGACATGGCGGCGCGCATCGACGATCCGGCGCTTGCCGGTCACGACGGACTCGGTGCTCGTGCTGCAGAACGCCGGCCCGCTCGGCGCGCCGGGCATGCCGGAATGGGGCCAGCTGCCGATCCCGAAGAAGCTGCTCGCGCACGGCGTGCGCGACATGGTGCGCATCTCCGACGCGCGGATGAGCGGCACGAGCTACGGCGCGTGCGTGCTGCACGTCGCGCCGGAGTCGTTCGTCGGCGGCCCGCTGGCGCTGGTGCGCGACGGCGACCTGATCGAGCTCGACGTCGCCGGCGCGCAAGCTCGAGCTCAAGGTCGACGCCGCGGAGCTCGCGCGCCGCCGCGCCGCGTGGAAGCGGCCGGCGCCGCGGTTCGAGCGCGGCTTCGGCGCGCTCTACCAGCAGCACATCACGCAGGCCGACCAGGGCTGCGATTTCGATTTCCTCGAAGGCACCGCGCCGACCGCCGAACCGGAGATCCACTGAGCTGCTCGTCCGATCTGCCAGTCTCCCCTGAAGACCGCCTGCCACGCCGCTTGACAAGCCTCTGAAACTTGGCCGCGCGAAGCTGGCAGGTCGTCACCGCGATCATGCACGGCGGCGGCTGCGGCGAGGCCGAGGCGCGCACGATCGCGCGGCGGCTCGTCGATTCCAACCTGGTCGGCCACGATTCGCACGGCGTGCTGCGCGTCGGCAAGTACCTCGAGTGGGTGCGCGACGGCTGGCTCAAGCCCAATCACGGCGCCGACGATCGTCTTCGACAGCGACACGCATCGCGATCGTCGACGGCAATCGCGGCTTCGGCCAGGTGATCGGCGAGTTCGCGACGCGCGCTCGGCATCGCGAAGGCGGCGAAGACGGGCATCGCGATGGTCGGCCTGCGCAACTGCGGACACCTCGGGCGCCTCGGCGACTGGGCGGAGATGGCCGCCGACGCGGGCCAGGTGTCGCTGCACTTTCTCAACACGTCGGGCGCGCAGCGCGTCGCGCCGTTCGGCGGCAGCGACCGCCGCCTGTCGACCAATCCGATCACGATCGGCGTGCCGCTCGCCGGCGCGCGATCCGGTCGATCCTCGACGTCACGACGTCGACGGTCGCCGAAGGCAAGCTGATGGTCGCGCTGAACAAGGGCGAGCAGCGTGCCGCGAAGGCTGGATCGTCGACAAGCACGGCGCAGCCGACGACCGATCCGAAGGACTTCTACGACGGCGGCGCGCTGCTGACCGTCGGCGCGCACAAGGGCTCGGGCCTGTCGATCGTCACCGATCTGCTCGCCGGCGCGATGTCGACGGGCAGGAGCTCCGATCCCGACGACACGGTCCTGCGCAACAACATGCTGTCGATCTACATCGCGCCGGCCGTCTACGATCCGAGCGGCGGCGTGCTCGCGCGAGGCGCGCGCGCTTCGTCGACTTGCGTGAAGGCGTCGCCGCCGGCGACGCCGGGCGAGCCGGTGCTGGCGCCCGGCGACGTCGAGCGGCGCACGCGCGCGGCGCGGCTCGCGAGCGGCGTCCCGCTCGACGACAAGACGTGGGCGGACCTGCTCGCGGCGGCGGCGTCGGTCGGCATCGACGGCCGACGCGGCGACGGCGATGCGTCAGTGCATAAGCGATCGCAACGGGGAACAGCGGAGGAGACAGAATGCAAGCGCATGGTCACGCTCGTGCTCGCGGCCGTGCGCTCGCGCGCTCGCCGACGCTCGCCGCATGCGCGCAGGCGTGGCCGTCGAAGCCGATCAAGTGGATCGTGCCGTTCGCGCCCGGCGGCACCACCGACATCCTCGCGCGCACCATCGGCGAGAAGCTGGCGATCGCGCTCGGCCAGCCGGTCGTCGTCGAGAACAAGCCGGGCGCCGGCGGCGGCGTCGGCGCCGAGTTCACGGCCAAGGCGGCGCCCGACGGCTACACGATCATGGGCGGCACGATCAGCACGCACGCGATCAACGCGTCGCTGTACAAGAACCTGCCGTACGATCCGGTCAAGGATTTCGTCGCCGATCACGCTGATCGCGCGCGTGCCGAACATGCTGGTCGATCAATCCCGACGTGCCGGCGAAGGACGTCGACGGAGCTGATCGCGCTGCTGAAGGCGAATCCCGGCAAGTACACGTTCGCGTCGAGCGGCAACGGCACGTCGCAGCACCTGTCGGGCGAGCTGTTCAAGTCGATGGCCGGCGTCGACATGCAGCACATTCCGTACAAGGGCAGCCCGCCGGCGCTGCAGGACGTGATCGGCGGCCAGGTGAGCGATGACCTTCGACAACATCACGACCGCGTGGCCGCTCGCCAAGGCCGGCAAGCTGCGCGCGCTCGCGGTGACGACCGCGAAGCGCTCGTCGGTCGCGCCCGACGTGCCCGACGCTCGCCGAATCGGGACTGCCCGGCTTCGAGGTCGGCTCGTGGCAGGGCGTGTTCGCGCCGGCCGGCACGCCGCCCGACGATCGTCAAGCGCCTCAACGCCGAGATCGTGAAGATCCTCAACATGCCCGACGTGCAGCGAGAAGCTCGGTCGCGCTCGGCGCCGAGCCCGTCGCCGACTCGCCCGAGGAGTTCGCGGCGCTGCGTGAAGGCCGAAGTCGTGAAGTGGGCGGACGTCGTGAAGAAGTCCGGCGCGAAGGTCGACTGATCATGCACGCATCGCATCACATGCGTCGCGGGCGGGCCGATGCGCGCGATGGCCTGGCGCGTCGCGTCGCCGCGCTGCTGCTCGCCGCCGCGTTGCGCGTCGACGGCGTTGCCGCGCAGGCGTATCCCAGCCAAGCCGATCACGCATCGTCGCGCCGAGCACGCCGGGCGATGCGCCCGACGTCATCGCGCGCCTGCGTCGCGGAGCAAGCTGTCGGTGGCGCTCGGCCAGCAGGTCGTCGTCGAGAACCGGCCGGGCGCGGGCGGCGTGGTCGGCTCCGACGATCGTCGCCAAGTCGCGCGCCCGACGGCTACACGCTGATCATGGGCAACGCGGGATCGCACGGCATCAACGCGGCGGTGTACGCGAAGCTGCCGTACGACATCCAGCGCGACTTCGCGCCGGTGAGCCAGGTCGCGGTGCGCCCAACGTGATGGTCGATCAATCCCGGCGGTGCCGGCGAACAGCGTCGCCGGAGTTCATCGCGTACGCGAAGGCGCAGCCCGGGCAAGCTCTCGTACGCGTCCGGCGGCAACGGCAGCAGCGCGCACATGTCGATGGAGCTCTTCAAGTCGATGGCCGGCGTCGACATCGCAGCACATCCCGTACAAGGGCAGCGTCGCCGGCGCTGACCGACGTGGTCGTCGGGCCAGGTCGTCGGTGTTCATCGGCAACATGCCGCCGACGGTGCCGCTCATCAAGGCCGGCAAGCTGCGCGCGCTCGCGGTGACGACGAAGTACGCGCTCGCCGCTGATGCCCGAGCTGCCGACGATCGCCGAAGCGGGCTTGCCCGGCTACGAGACCGTCGCGTGGTTCGGCGTGCTCGCGCCGGCCGGCACGCCGCCGGAGATCGTCAACCGGCTGTCGGCGGAGATCGCGCAAGATCGCGCGCTCGCCGGAGATGCGCGAGAGGCTGGTCGCGATGGGCGCGGAGCCGGTCGGCGGCACGCCGGAGGAGTTCAAGGCGGTGATCGATCGCGACATCGCGAAGTGGAAGCCGCTCGCGCAGAAGGTCGGCATCAAGGTCGACTGAGCGCGCGCGGATCGGCGCACTGATGCGACGATCGCGATCGTCGAGCCGGTCGTCGTCAACGTCTCGCCGAAGACGAACTGGACGTTCGTCGCGGTCACGACGAGCGACGGCGCGACCGGCTGGGGCGAGTGCTCGCTCAACGGCTGGGAGCCGCTGCTCGTCGCGCAGGCGCAGATGCTCGCGCGCGACGCCGTGGGCCGCGACGTCGACGACGGCGGCGATCTCGTGCGCTACCTGCCGCACTCGCCCGGCGGCCTCGTCGCGCACGCGGTGAAGAGCGCGGTCGAGCAGGCGCTGACCGATCTTGCGCGCGCAGCGCGCGCGGCGTGCCGATCGCGCGATTGCTCGGGCCGCTCGCCGCGCGCGTGCCGTTCCCGCCTACGCCAACATCAACCGCGGCGTCGCCGAGCGCTCGCCCGACGGGCTTCGCCGACGGCGGCGCGGCGCGCGGTCGCGGCCGGCTATCGCGCGGTCAAGCTCGCGCCGTTCGACGGCGTGATCGCGGCAGGACGCCGCGCACGACGCCGATCGACGCGCGCACGCGCGACGGACTCGACCGCGTGTTCGCGGTGCGCGACGCGTCGGCGCCGGCGTCGCGCTGATGGTCGATTGCCACTGGCGCTTCGACGAGTCGCGCGCGCCGAGGCGCTGCTGCGCGACATCGCGCCGCGCGAAGCCGTACTGGGTCGAGTGCATGATCTCCGAGCATCCGCTCGGCTTCGGCGCGATCGCGCGGCTGACGCGGACTCGCGCACGAGCGCGGCATGCGCACGGCCGGCGGCGAGATGATCGCCGGCGCCGATCAGGCGCGAGGCGATGTGCGCGGCCAAGCTCTACGACGTGCTGATGCCCGACATCAAGTACGCGGCGGCTATCGCGGCATGCTCGCGATCGCGCGACGTCTGCGCGCGAGCACGGCGTCGACTTCGCGCCGCACAATCCGACCGGACCGATCGCGCATCTCGCGAGCATCCACGCGTGCGCGGCGGCGCCCGCGCTGCTGTGGCTCGAGCACCAGTGGAACGGAGTCGCCGCTGTTCGATGCGCTGGTCGGCGGCGCATGCCGCCGCTCGTCGACGGCGCGTTCGTCGTGCCGGACGGCGCCGGGACTCGGCGCGGCGCTCGATCGCGACGTCGCGCGCTGCGCATCCGTGCGCTGCCGCTCGCCGCGCGAGCGCCAACCTCGACGAGCGACTGGGCTGACGGGACCAGTGCGATCATGAGCGAGCTGTTTCCCGGATTCGACGACGCGCCGCGTTCGCACCTCCGGCGCGGAGATCCACTGCGAGATCGGCGGCAGCGGCCCGCCGCTGCTGCTGCTGCACGGCTATCCGCAGACGCACGCGATGTGGCACCGGATCGCGCCGCGCGCTCGCGCGAGCGATTCACCGTCGTGTGCGCCGACCTGCGCGGCTACGGCGATTCGTCGAAGCCCGCGAGGCGACGACGCGCACGTCGCCTACTCGAAGCGCGCGATGGCGCCGGACAGGTCGAGGTGATGCGCGCGCTGGGCTTCGCGCGCTTTCGCGCTGGCCGGCCACGACCGCGGCGCGCGCGTCGCGCATCGGCTGTGCGCTCGATCATCCGCGACGCGGTCGAGCGCGTGGCGGTGCTCGACATCTCGCCGACGCGCATCATGTACGCGCAGACCGACCAGGCGTTCGCGACGGCGTACTACCACTGGTTCTTCCTGATCCAGCCGTTCGACCTGCCGGAGCGCCTGATCGGCGCCGATCCGGTCTACTACCTGCGCCGGAAGCTCGGCGGCTGGGGCTCGGCGGCTGCGATCACTTCGACCCGCGCGCGCTCGCCGAATACGAGCGCTGCTTTCGCGACCCGGCGACGATCCACGCGACCTGCGAGGACTACCGCGCGGCGGCGACGATCGATCTCGAGCACGACGCGGCGACGACGCCGCAGGCCGCAAGGTCGACGTGCCCGCTGCTCGTGCTGTGGGGCGAGAAGGGCGTGGTGCAACCGGCTGTTCGATCCGATCGACGACTGGAGCCGCGGTCGCGCACGACGTGCGCGGGCGAGCGCTGCCGTCCGGGCACTACCTCGCCGAGGAGGCGCCGGAGCGAGACGCTGGCCGAGCTGCACGGCGTTCTTCGAGCGCTGATCCGTCGGTGCTCCGCAGGTCGAGGTTAGGGCGACCGCGGCCGATTTGGTATAATCGCAAGCTTGGCCAAGTAGCTCAGTTGGTAGAGCAGCGGACTGAAAATCCGTGTGTCGGTGGTTCAATTCCGCCCTTGGCCACCAGATTCAATAGGTTGCGGCGGCTCGGCCCCGGTTACCTTCGGAGCTGTATACCAAAACGTAGCAAGTCGGTCGGCAGCCTTCCGCAATTGTTCCGGCGCGAAGTGGGCATAGCGCTTGACCATCGCCTCGCACTTCCACGCACCGAGCTCCTGCAGTTCGCCCAGCGTCGTACCCGCCATGACGTGCCAGGTTGCCCATACGTGCCGAAGGTCATGCCAGCGGAAGTGCTCGATGCCGGCTCGACGCAACGCGTTCTTCCACGCCTTCGTGTTTGCACTCGCGAGCGGTCGGCGCCTGAACGTGAATACGCAATCACGATGCTTGCCAATCTCTTCGCGCAGCACGGCGACGACTTCGTCGTTCAGCGGTACGCCGATCGCGGTGCCGCCTTTGGCTTCGTCGGCATGAACCCATGCGGTGCGGCGTTCGGGATCGACATCGGACCAGCGCAGGCCGAGTACGTTGGCTTGGCGCAATCCTGTCGCCAGGGCGAAGCGGGCGAGCTGCCGTTGATGCGGTGGCAACGCATGCAAGAGCCGTGTGGCCTCCTCTTTGGTGAGCCAACGCACCCGCCGCTTCGCCTCTGGGTAGAGGGTCACGGTCGGTGCTTTCTCGATCCATTGCCACGGACCGGCTGCCCGCTTTAGTACGGCACGCACGAGGGCCAGGTAGCGATTGGCAGTGGCTCGAGAACTCTCCCGGGCTTTGGCGTCGCCTATCGCCTGAATCTCATCGCGCGTGATCGTATGCAGCAGCCGCCCGCGGAGGTAACCGTCAAACCACTGGAACTTGGCTCGGTCTTCGTGCGCCGTGGCCTTGTCGGCCTTCTCGTTGCACCACCGGACTACGGCGTCCTGCCACGTGTAAGTGGGCCGTTCGCCGAGGCGGTGGATGCGCCAGTACGGCCGCCGGAAGGCGATCCACACTACACTCCGCTCCATGATTCGACTGGGCAGCTCGGTGCGATTTACACCGCAGGAGGTTGACGAGTTCCGACAGGTCGGGCTCGATATGCGCAATGTGAAGCATCAAAAAGACGTCGAGCAAGAGTTGAGCCGATGGGCTCGCATCCTCGCAAATGAACGCTTCGATCTACTCGAGAAGATTGCTTTGGAGTTGGCGAAAGCCAATGGAACGAAACTGCCAGCCAAGTTCAGCGTCGTGATGCAAGTACGCCGTCACGCATGCACGGTAACAAAATAGTATCGAAACCCGACGGGAATGGCGGGATGCGGGCCAGTACCGCTCTCTCGGCCGCACTTCCTAATTTTCCGGGAAGCAGACACTCATTTCGGCCTTGGTTCACCGGGAATGTGTGTCCACAACCATCTGTGGTCAGACTATTGACGTTGCGCAAGGGTTACAACGAATTGTCGAGGCAGACTGCAAGAGACGAAGCTGAAACACATCTGTGGTCGGATGTTGGACCGGTAACACGATAAGACTCCTGTCGTAGCGTGTCGAGGTCATGTGTGGGAGGTGCTCACCGAGCATCTCGGGCAATTCCCTGGAACTTCGGATCACCGCCGGTAATGCTCCGTGCCTCGTGGATCCGGTAACCGGCAAGCGGGGCAAGTTGTTGCGTAATCCGATCAACAGCTCAAATTTGCATTGATCTGGAGCAAGGTCGACATTTGCCCGTTCGTATATTGTTTGATCAAGGTAGCACGCTGCATTCGCGGCGTGTCTAGAACGTCGGCGGTAAATCGTCATGTGAACCATGGACGGCCAGCGTGTACGCATCGCGCGGCGCGGTGAAGAGCGTTCGACATATCGGATTCAAGCATGGCTATTGGTATTGGATATCGCCAGAGGGAGAGTGAGATGGCCGTGCTGCAGTGGTCCCGGAAAAACCGGTCGCGGGCCAGGGCGGTGACGGCGCTCGGCGTCGTATCGCTGGTCGTCTCGCTGGCCGCTTGCGACCAGAGCAAGGAAGCCGACAAGGCCAAACAAGCGAGCGCCGCCCCGCCGCCTCCGTCCGTAGTCGTGGCCGAGGTCGTCCAGAAGACGGTACCGATCTACAGCGAGTACGTCGCGCAGATCGAGGCCAAGGAAACGGTGGAGATCCGCGCCCGGGTGCAGGCCTACCTCGCGGCGCAGCACTTCACCGAGGGCACGATCGTCAAGAAGGACCAGCTGCTGTTCACCCTCGACCCGCGCGAATACGAAGCGAAGCTGCAGCAGGCCAAGGCGCAACTCGAGGGTGCCCAGGCGAGACTCGGCAAGGCCGAAACCGACGAGCGGCGCCTGAAGCCGTTGGCCGAGCGGCGGGCCGTGCCGCAGCAGGATTACGACAACGCCGTCGCGAACCTGGAGACCGCCCGCGCGGGAGTCTCGGCCGCCAAAGCCGCAGTCGTCGGGGCCGAGCTCGACCTGAGCTACACCACGATCCGCTCTCCGATCAGCGGCCTTATCGGCAAGCGGCTGGTCGATCCCGGAAATCTCGTCGGCAAGGGCGAGGCGACGCTGCTTGACACGGTGTCGAGCGTCGATCCCATCCGCGTCTCGGTCACGGTCAGCGAGGCGGAATATCTCAGGCTTCTGAGCCAGCAGGCGGAGGGGCGAGTAGCGATCGGCGTGCCGCTCGAGCTGGTTCTGGCCGACGGCAGCGTCTTCCCGCACAAGGGCAAGATGGTCTTCGTCGATCGGGCCGTAGACATCAAGACCGGCACCCTTACAGGCATCGCCGAGTTCCCGAACCCGAATGCGGTGCTGCGTCCAGGGCAATTCGGCCGCGTGCGGGCGTCCATCGAGACTGCCGAGAACGCGATCCTCATCCCCAAGCGGGCGGTTCAGGAAATCCAGGGGATGCAGACTGTGCTGGTGGTCGGTGCCGACAACATGGTGGCGCTGCGCACCATCAAGCCTGGCGAAAGCGTGGGACAGTTGCTGGTCGTCCAGGACGGTCTCAAGCCCGGCGAACGGGTGATCGTGGACGGGGTCCAGAAGGCGCGGCCGGGAACCAAGGTCAACCCGTCAGCCGCGCCGGCGAACAGCCCATCGGAAGCGAAGGTGGACGAGAAGACTCCGGGCAAACAGGCCGAGCCGAAGCCCGCGACGAAGGCAGAGGGGAAATAGCGCGTGGGCAAGTTCTTCATCCACCGTCCGATCGTCGCGATCGTCATCGCGATTCTGACCGTCATGCTCGGTGTGATCACCATCACCGGATTGTCGGTCGAGCAGTATCCGTTCCTTGCCCCGCCCAACATCCGCGTGACGGCGAATTATCCGGGCGCGTCCGCGGAGGCGGTCGAGCAATCGGTGGCGACGCCGATCGAGCAGGAGGTCAATGGTGTCGACCGGCTGATCTACATGAAGTCCTCGAATACCAGCGACGGCCGCATGCAGCTCGACGTCAATTTCGAGGTCGGGACGGACCAGGACATCGCAAACGTCCTCACGCAGAACCGCGTGTCGGCGGCGCAGGCGCGCCTGCCGCAGGAAGTCGCGCAGCAGGGGGTCACCGTCAAGAAGCAGAGCCCGAGCGTCCTGATGCTGATCTCGGTCTACTCGCCCACGGATTCCTACGACGCCAACTTCCTGATCAACTACGCCGGCATCAACCTGCGCGACCAGCTCCTGCGCATTCCCGGAATCGCGCAGGTGGATCTGTTCGGCGGAACCGATTACGGCATGCGGATCTGGTTCCAACCGGACAAGCTGGCCAAGCTGGGACTCACCCCCGCTGACGTCATTTCGGCGATCAAGGAGCAGAACCTGCAGGCGCCGGCGGGCAAGGTCGGTGCGGCGCCCACGCCCAAGGACCAGCAGTTCACCAACACGGTCAGCGCCCCGGGGCGCCTGGTCACGCCCGAGGAATTCGAGAACATCATCGTCCGGCAAAGCGCGACCGGCGCGGTGGTCCGGATCAAGGACATCGGCCGCGCGGAGCTCGGCTCCCAGGACTACAACGCGTTCGGGCGGCTCAACGGCAAGCCGGCCGGCGCGATGGCAGTCTACCTTCTGCCCGGCGCGAACCAGCTCAAGGCCGCCGAGACGATCTACGCGACCATGGAGCGGGCGAAGGCGCTGTTCCCGTCCGGCATGGATTACAAGATCGTGTACGACACGACGCCGTCGGTCCAGGCGTCGATCCACGAGATCATGAAGACGTTCGTCGAGGCACTCGTGCTGGTGACGCTCGTCGTCTTCATCTTCCTGCAGAACATCCGGGCGACGATCATCCCGCTGCTGACGATTCCGGTCTCCCTCATCGGCACGTTCATCTTCTTCCCGGTGCTCGGATTCTCGGTCAACACGCTGTCGATGTTCGGCCTGGTGCTCGCCATCGGCATCGTGGTGGACGACGCCATCGTCGTGGTCGAGGCGGTCATCCATCACCTCGAGCACGGATTGAATCCGAGGGAGGCGACCATCAAGGCGATGGAAGAAGTATCGGCGCCGGTCATCGGCATCGCCCTCATCCTCTGCGCGGTGTTCGTTCCGGTCGCCCTGCTCGGCGGGCTGGTCGGCAGCATGTACAAGCAGTTCGCGCTGACCATTGCGATCTCGGTCCTGTTCTCCGCGTTCAACGCGCTGTCGCTGACACCGGCGCTCTGCGCCATGCTCCTCAAGCAGCCGCGCCCGATGCGCGGGCCGCTCGGAGCGTTCTTCCGGGGCTTCAACAAGGCGTTCGACGCCACGACGGCAGGCTACGTGCGGGTGTCCAGCGCTGCTCGTGCGCCGATCGCTGCTGACGATCGCGATCGTCGCGGCGGTGGCGATCGGCGCCGGCCTTTTCGCGCGCGTCATACCGGCCGGGTTCATCCCCGACGAGGACCAGGGCATCCTCGGCGTCGCCGTCCAGCTCCCGCCCGGTGCCTCTCTCGAACGGACCAGCGTGGTGCTGAAGAAAGTCGAGGACATCCTCGCCAAGACCGACGGTGTCGAATCCTTTCAGACCATTGGCGGCTACGGTGCGGTGACCAGCACGTATCAGCCGAACTACGGCACCATCTTCGTGCGGCTCAAGCCTTGGGAGGAGCGCAAGGGCGAAGCCTTGCATGTGAAAGGCATCATGGGCGGGCTGCAGCGGCAGTTCGCGGCGATTCCCGAGGCGGTCATCTTCCCGTTCAACATTCCAACCCTGTCCGGGTTCGGCTCCGCGTCCGGGTTCAATTTCCTGCTGCAGGACCGCAGCGGCTCGCTGACCGTCGACCAGCTCGGCGCAGAGGCGCGGAAGTTCATCGCCGAAGCAAGGAAACGGCCGGAGCTCGGCACGCTGTTCACCGCGTTCGATCCGAACTACCCGCAGGTCAAGGTCGAGCTGGACCGCGAGAAGGCGCGCACGCTGGGCGTCCCGGTGAACGATGTGTTCCAGGCGCTGTCGGCGACGCTTGGGAGGCGCCTACGCCAACGACTTCAACCGCTTCGGGCGGCTGTATCGCGTCTATGCGCAGGCCGACGCGCAGGCACGGCTGAAGGCGGAGGACATCGGCAAGATCTACGTTCGCTCGAAGACCACCGACGTGATGGTCCCGCTGTCGACGCTGGTCACCATCACGGAAGTCGCCGGGAGCGAATTGACGACCCGGTTCAACCTGCAGCGCTCCGTCGAGATCCAGGGGGCGCCTGCGCGCGGCTACACCTCCGGACAGGCGCTCGCGGCGCTGGAGCAGGTGTTCGCGGAGACGATGCCCAAGGAGATGGGCTTCGCCTACTCGTCGATGTCGTACCAGGAAAAGGTGGCGCCAGCCTGCCGCGCCGACCTTCATCCTGGCCATCGTCTGCGTGTTCCTGCTGCTGGCCGCGCTCTACGAGAGCTGGCGTCTGCCCTGGGCGGTCCTCATGGGGTCTCCGCTCGTCGCTCTGGGCGCGTTCTTCGGCGTGTGGCTGATGGGCTTCGACAACAACGTCTACGTGCAGATCGGCCTCGTGATGCTGATCGGACTGGCGGCCAAGAACGCGATCCTGATCGTCGAATTCGCCAAGGCGAAACACGAAGTGGCGCGTCGCTCGAGGAGTCGGCGCTCGAGTCGGCCCGTCTGCGCTTCCGGCCGATCCTGATGACGGCCTTCGCCTTCATCCTGGGCGTTGTGCCGATGATGCTGGCGAGCGGCGCCGGCGCGGGTGCGCAGAACGTGATGGGCACGGGCGTGTTCTGGGGCATGCTGGTCGCTACGGGGCTCGGCGTGTTCATCATTCCGGGCAACTACACCTTTGTCGAGGGGCTGGGGCGCCGACGGCAGGGCGCGAAGACCGCGCCGGTCGCGGCGGTGCGCCCAGCGAGCAAGGAGCCGATTGAGATGACTCCCCGACAGATTTTCCTGCTCTGCGCCGCCGGATGCCTTGTCGCCGGCTGCATGGTCGGTCCCGACTACAAGCGGCCGGAGATGCCGGTTCCACCGGTCTATCGCGGGGCCGACGCGGTGCCGCCGGCCGCCGGCGCTGCGTCGTACGGCGATCTCGAATGGTGGAGCGTCTTTCCGGATCCGGACCTCCAGGCGCTGATCCGCACGGCCCTGGCGCAGAACTACGATCTGCGCATTGCCGTGGCGCGCATTCTGCAGGCGCAGAGTCAGGTCACGATCGCCCGGTCGCAGGAATTCCCGACGGTGGACGGAAGCGTCAGCGCGCCCTACCTTGGGTACACGGGCTCCGACCGACCGGCCACCTTGCTCGACAACACCTTTCAGCCGCAGGCCGGGTTCGATGTCGCATGGGAGCTGGATTTCTGGGGCAAGTTCCGCCGGAACACCGAATCCGCGCGGGCCGACCTGCTCGCCACCGACGAAGCCCGCTACGTGGTCATGGCGACGCTGGTCACTCAGGTCGCGGACGCTTACCTGACTCTGCGGGCCTTGGACCTCACGCTGGAAATCTCGCAGCGCACAGTGAACTCCCGGGTCCAGTCCCTCGACCTCGTGCAGGCGCGGCTGGACGGTGGCGTCGCCGGCGTGCTCGATCTGCGACAGGCCGAGACACTGCTCTATGGCGCGACGAAAACGATCCCCGACATCCAGCGCCAGATCGAGCAGCAGGAAAACTTCATCAGTATCCTGCTCGGGCAGAATCCAGGCCCGATCAAGCGCGGGCGCCCGCTCGACCAGCAGATCGCCGCGCCGACGCTGCCCCCGGGCCTGCCGCTGGACCTGCTCCAGCGGCGGCCGGACATCCGCCAGGCGGAGCAGCAGCTGGTTTCCGCGAACGCGCAGATCGGCGTTGCCACGGCGTTGCTCTATCCCCAGGTCACGATATCCGGATTTGCCGGAGTCGGCGGCGCGAAGATCGACGGCTCGAACTTCGGACCGTTCGGGATATTCAGCGCCCTGCCGGCGATCACCCTGCCGATCTTCAACATGGGCCGCTTGCAGGCCAACGTCGAGTTCAACGAGGCGCTGGCCCAGCAAGCAGGGCTGCACTACCAGCAGACGCTGCAGCAGGCGTTGCGCGAAGTGTCGGACGCACTGGTCGGCGTCCGTAAACGGCAGGAATTTCGGCAGCAGCAGGAACTGCTCGTGAAGGCGCTGGAGGACGCTAGCCAGGTCGCCAGCATGCGCTACGAAGGTGGAGTGTCCAGTTACCTCGAAGTCCTGGATACGGAGCGCCAGCTCTTCCAGGCGCAAGTGGATTTGGTCCAGGCGAAGCGCGACGAGTCGTCGAGCGTGATCCAGCTCTACAAGGCACTCGGCGGGGGATGGAAGACGGAGGCGCCCGCCGCGCTTGCCGTCCGCTGAACCTGACTTCGCGGGCAACGATCGCAGGCACTGACTCGATGGAGATGAAAATGGCAAAGAACAGAGCGGAAAAGAAGCAAGCGGCCAAGGGCAAGGCGAAGAAGGGCGAAGGTCACGCCGCAAAGGCAGCGGCGGACGAGCGCGACGCTTCGGCACCCGGCAAGGAGCTGTCCAGCAAGGACTACAACCGCGAGCTCAAGAAGCTGCACGTCGAACTGGTGAAGCTGCAGGAGTGGGTCGTCCACAAGGGGCTCAAGGTCTGCATCGTCTTCGAAGGCCGCGACGGCGCCGGCAAGGGCGGGACGATCAAGGCGATCACCGAGCGGGTGAGCCCGCGGGTGTTCCGCGTCGTCGCGCTGCCGACGCCGACCGAGCGCGAGAAGTCGCAGATGTACGGGCAGCGCTACATGCCGCACTTGCCGGCGGCCGGCGAGGTCGTCATCTGGGACCGCAGCTGGTACAACCGCGCCGGTGTCGAGCGCGTGATGGGCTTCTGCACCGAGGAAGCAGGCGAAGAGGTTTCCTGCAGGCCTTGCCGGGTGTTCGAGAAGCTGATGGTCAATTCCGGCATCATCCTGCTCAAGTACTGGCTCGAGGTAAGCCCGGAGGAGCAGACGCGCCGGCTCGAGTCGCGCATCGACGACGGCCGCAAGATCTGGAAGCTCTCGCCGATGGACATCAAGTCCTACACGCGCTGGGACGATTACACGAAGGCGCGCGACGAGATGTTCGCGGCGAGCGACACGGCGTGGGCGCCCTGGTATGTCGCGCGCTCCGAGGACAAGCAGCGCGTGCGGCTCAACATCATCTCGCACCTGCTCTCGCGGATCCCCTACAAGTCGTTGCCGCGCGAGAAGGTGAAGCTGCCGAAGCGCAAGGTGCGCTCGCAACCGCCGGCCGAATCAGTCAAGTTCGTCGCCGAGAAGTTCTGATCGCAGCCATCGCCGCCGCGCTCGGATTCATTTGCGTCCGACCCCAAAGCCAGTTGCGAAACGTGATGTCCATTTAAAACACGCGAGAACATGGAATCAATCGCATGGACCAGCCACCGATGGCCGCGAAGGCGCTTGGTACCTCCACACTCCGCTTCGATGTAGTCGCCGGCCTAACGGCTGCGGCGGTCGTTCTGCCAATGGCCATGGCCCACGCCACCGTAGCCGGATTGCCGGTTGCGGTCGGTCTCCATACCGCCTTCGTCCCGATGGTGGCCTACGCGCTGCTCGGTTCCTCGCGCGTGCTTAGCGTCAGCTCCACGAGCACGCTCGCGATCCTGGCCGGCACGCAGCTTAGTCTGTTGGTGCCAGACGGCGATCCGGCAAAGCTCGTCACCGGGACAGCCACGCTGGCCGCACTGGTTGGCGCGATGCTGCTGCTGGCGCGGCTGCTGCATCTGGGGTTTGTTGCCAAACTCATTTCCTCGCCGGTGCTGACCGGCTTCAAGGCCGGCATCGGCCTCGTGATCGTGCTCAGCCAGGTGCCGAAGCTTCTTGGTATCCAAATCTCAAGGCACGGCTTCTTCCTCGATCTCCTCAGCGTCGTGCAGCACGTTCCGGAGACCTCGCTGCTCACGCTGGCAGTGGCCGCAGCGACGTTCATGGTGCTGATCGGGATGGAACGGCTGTGGCCGCATTCTCCGGCGCCCCTAATTGCCGTCGCCGGCAGCATCGCCGCGTCGTGGTTCTTTGGTCTGCACGCAGCGGGCGTGTCGACCGTCGGCTCGATCCCGCCAGGATTCCCGTCGCTCACCCTGCCGGACCTTGCATTGGTCGAGCACTTGGCGCCGGGGGCGCTCGGAATTGCGCTGATGAGTTTCACCGAAACGATCGCGGCGGGACGCGCCTTTGCGCGCCCTGGCGATCCTCCCATCAATGCCAACCGCGAACTGATCGCGACCGGCGTGGCCAACGTGGGCGGTGCGCTGTTTGGCGCGATGCCGGCCGGCGGTGGCACCTCGCAGACCGCGGTCATTCGCGCTGCGGGCGGGCGGTCGCAGACGGCGTCGCTGGTCACGGCGGCCGCGGCGCTGGGGACCATGCTGTTGCTGCCAACCGTTCTGGGTCTGATGCCGCACGCGACGCTTGCGGCGGTGGTCATCGTCTACTCGCTCAGGCTGATCAAGCCCGCAGAGTTCGTGGCTATCCGGCATGTACGCCGGATGGAGTTCCGCTGGGCCCTTGTCGCGTGCGTGGGCGTTCTGTTATTCGGCACTCTCAATGGCATCGTGGTGGCGATCATCGTGTCGATGGTCGGGCTCGCGAGCCAGACCGCGCATCCGCGCGTGTCCGTTATCGGTCGCAAGCGCGGGACCGACGTGCTGCGACCGCTGTCTCCTGAACACCCCGATGATGAGACCTTCGAGGGCCTGCTGATCGTGCGGCCGGAGGGGCGCCTGTTCTTCGGCAATGCGCAAGATGTAACGGAGCGGATTGACGCGCTGATCGCGCAGCAGAAGCCACATGTGCTGGCGCTGGACATGAGCGGGGTGCCCGACATCGAATACTCGGCATTGCAGGCGGTAATAGAGGGCGAAAAGCGCGCGACCGAACGTGGCGTCGTGGTGTGGCTGGTGGGCCTCAATCCCGGCGTGCTCGAGGTCGTGCGCAAAGCGGGGCTGGACCAGCGACTCGGCCGCGAGCGCATGCTGTTCAACGCGCACGCGGCGATCGAGCGCTATCAGGCGCGGCAGGCACAGGCAGGCGACATGCAGCCCGCCTAGCCCTGAATACAGAGGTTCCCATGGACGGAACCGCCGCTGGCGACCTGGCGGCCACCGATCTCGCGCACGCTGCCGCCCACAACGTCGAGGGCTATGGAAAGCCGGGTTCACGATGGCCGGGCTGGGCTCGGCGCTCGTGATCGCGATCATGGCACTCGGTGGATGAGGGTCGCGCTGCCGGCTATCGTCGCGCTCGGTTTAAACCCACCTTGATGAACGTCAATGATCGCACGGATTCGATGGGTGATCATTGAAACCAGTAAACCAATCTTCCGATGGATCCCATCGACCCGATCAAGCGAGTAGAGCGTAGTTACGGAATGAGCGCGCAGCGCGAACGCACCTCAATGAGCGAGCCGGACGCCAGGACGTACCTCGGCTTGGCGCGGCGAGCAGCGATGGGAGCGCAACGATGAGGCTCTGGATGGGCAACTTGACACCAGGCACGACCGACGACGAACTCAAGGATTTCGTGAAGAAGTACGCCCCTGAGCTCGAATGCACCGAAATCCAACGCGTGGAAGGCGATGGCACGCGCCCGGGCGCGATACTGAAATTTACCGGCACATCAGCACAACTGGGAAATCTCGCGTTGCGCTTGCACGGCATGTACTGGAAGGGGCGATCGCTTAGCTGCCATACGTTGCTCAGCGTGCCTTGATGAGCAGAACGCGACTCCCGCCGACTCTCAATTGCGGAGGACAGTCATCCATCGCTGCGTCGAAGGTTCGGATATGTGCGAAGTCAACTGTGGCTAGGCTGAGCACTGTCAACCGGAAGACGCGTCCGACAAACGAGGCCAACTAGCGGCCAATCTCCGTCAGCGCGTCCCTGATTGGCGCGCTAGAGATTTCCATAAGTCCGCTGTATGGCCGATTCATCTCCAGGATCAAGAAGGTCGCGCCCGCGACGGTTAACGCACCGACGAATAGCGCCGCAATGACGGTGGCGTTGCCGCGCGCATAGAGACCGAATCCAGCGAAGAGCACAACGAGCCAGAACACCAGCACAACGAAGAAGGGCCAGGACAGGGAGCCTCCGGCCTGTTGGTGCAGCAGGCGAATGGTAGTACCCATGGTCGTCATGAGCTGTAGAGCGCGCGCCTGTGCAGATCGCTGGGCCTCGGAATTGGGCGTCAGGCGGGCGACGGTGTCGAACAGGTCTTCCGTCGGAACATAATTTTGCGGCGTGTGCATGGCTGCTCGTGCGCCGCCAGCATCGGGCCACAGCCGCGCGACTTCCGCCTTCACCATGCGACGTAGCTGCGCGCGGGCGTCGTTCGCCTCCGGGCCGTAGTGGGCGAACACCTCATCGAGCAGAACAAGTTGCGCGCCGAGTTGCTGCACTTCGTTCTCCTGCGTGTCGTACGAGCTGTGCGCGGACGCTATCAGCAGGCTCAGGACTAGGGCGGAGATGGTTGCAACCAGCCCCATCACCAGTTTGACGACGTCCTTCGTTTCGGCGTCCTGATGCTGCCCGGGGAGGCGGATGGCGACGCCAGCAAGTGCCCCGCCGAAGACGAAAACGAATACGAGGAAGGCGATGAGTGTGGAATTCATGGAGCAACTCTCTGCGACAGATTATCGAGCTTTACCCAACTACGTGACAAAACCAGCCCCAGCTACCTCGCCCCGGCAGAGGCCGGGCCCAATCCGTCGCTATGAGATTGGATCCCGGCCTGCGCCGGGATGACGTCAACATTCATACGATGGTCCGCGACCTTCAGCCGCCCTTCGAGGTCCCCGAAATCAGGCCCAGAGCTTATGGCTATGAGAGCCAGGCGATTTGATTTCGGTCAATGAAGGATGTTTACGGCGGCGTAGCCTACGCAGCAGGCAATTGTGGGTTCTGCCGAGTCGCCGTTGGAAGGCACGCGCCGCGTGGCTTGACCGCCGCGGGTACACTGTCAAATGAGCGCGGATTCGGCTCGCTTTTCGTGAGCCATTTCGCTCGCTCCTGTCGCCCATCGCCGCTGTGGCGCTTCCCCGAGTGTAACTGGGGATAGAGGAATTATGGCCCGGATAGCCGTCGGGGAGTCGCACCATGACTGAAGTCCGCTTCCTAGTGGCGATTGCGCTCGCCGTGCTGCTCGGCCTGGCCGGATGCGCGACCACGCATCCGCTGATGCCGACGCCGGCGTTGTACACGGGGGCACAGGCGAAGCCGCTGTTCACCGATGCGCCGGCCGAGGTCCGGACACCGCCGCTGGATCTGCTGTTCATTACCGACCGCGCGCCCGCGACGAGCCCCGATGAGCCTGAACCGTACACGGCGGACAGGTCGCGCTCGATGGCGTTCGGATCAACGACGATCCTGTTCGGCGCAGACATGACGTGGGACGCGCTGGTAAAGCAGAGCCTGCTCGTCGAGCGCTCGACTCCGACGGACCTCAAGCTCGGTCCGACGAAGGAGCTCGGGCGCTACCCGCGCATTCCTTACGCGGTTGCGGTGACGCCTGAGGGGCTGACGCGCGCTCCCGCTGTCGTCGATGCGCACGAAGCGGCCAACCGGGCGCTGCAGGCGGAGATCGCGCGTCGCCTGGCGCTGAGCCCGCGTAAGGAGATGGTGCTGTACATCCACGGCGTCAAGAATACCTTCAGCGAAGCTGCCTTCACGATGGGTGAGTTGTGCCACTTCCTGGGCCGCGAGTTCGTCTGCGGGATCTTCACCTGGCCCGCGGGCGGGCAGCACGGCATCCTCTTCGGCTACGAAGAGGACTACGAATCGAGCATATTTGCCGTCGAGCACTTGCGGAAGGCGATCCGTACGATCGCCGACACACCGGGGCTCGAGAGAATTCACATCCTGGCCCACAGCCGCGGGACGGACGTGCTCGCCACCGCACTGTCCGAGCTTTCCTTCGAGTCGTACATGCAGCAGACCACGCTGCCCCGGCGCGTCAAGCTCGGCAACGTCGTGCTGCTGGCACCGGATCTGGACGTCGAGGTGGCTCCGGAGAAGATCTTGGCGATAATCTCCGATCCCGACGTGCCCCACGGCCCGACGCCGGCCCCCCATGCGGTGTTCCCGGCCTTGCGCCCGTTCCACCTCACCATTTACGTTTCGCCGGACGACAAGGCCCTCGCTACGTCGCGTTGGCTATTCGGTAGCCTTGCCCGGCTCGGCCGCGTCGATACAACGACTCTGACGCCGGAGCAGATCAACCTGGCGGCAAGTTTGGGCTTTCTCGACGTGATTCAGATTCGCGGCACGACCGACCTGTTCGGACACGGCTACTTCGTCTCGAATCCGAGGGCAAGTGCCGATCTCATCGCGATGATTCGATACGGCCTGAAGCCCAACGAACCGGGGCGGCCGTTGGAGGAGGTAAAGCGGCCGTTCTGGCGAGTCCTGCCGGAACCTGGGAAGGATGGTGCCGGCGGGCCTAACTGAGCCGCGCGGGGGCGCCAGGACTCGAGCAACCGCCCAATGCCTGTGCGACGCTTGCTTGTTCGAATTGCCAAGGGTGCAGGCCTCGCTGCCCTCGCTCTTATGATTGCGGGGATCGGGGTCTGGGGCGCGCTGCTGCTCGAGTATGCGGGGCCGAGCAACGTCTCGCCGCGTCGGGTGCTGGTGGTTGGCTTCTCCTTGGCTGCTGCGGGGACACTGATCGCGCTCTTCGTGCGCCGCTGGCGCTGGCGCGCGATCGGCGTATATGGGTTTCTGTGCGCAGGCCTTGTGGTCCTGTGGTCGAGCATCGAGCCGACCAACGAACGCGACTGGCAGCCGGAGACGGCGGTGCTGCCATACGCCACGATGGAGGGCGATCGCGTCACCGTCCACAACATCCGCAATTTCAGCTATCGCAGCGAGACCGACTTCACCCCCGCTTATTACGATAAATCCTTCGATCTGCGGGAACTGCGATCGGTGGACATCGTGACCTCCTACTGGACGGGTCCGGCGATTGCCCATGTCTTCGTGAGTTTCGGTTTCACCGGGGACGAATATCTCGCCATTTCCATCGAGGTACGCAAGCCGAAAGGCGAGGGCTACTCGACGCTCAAAGGCTTCTTCCGCCAGTACGAGCTCGTCTACGTCGTGGCCGACGAGCGGGACATCATCCGGCTGCGCACCAACTATCGCCGCGATCCGCCCGAAGATGTGTACATCTACCGGGCCAAGGCTTCGATCGAGGTCGTGCGGCGACTGTTCCTGGAGTACATGCACAGGATCAACGCGCTGAGGACGCAACCCGAGTTCTATAACACGCTGACGACCAACTGCACGACCAACATCTGGACGAACAACCACGTCAATGCGGGGCGCGTGCCGCTTAGCTGGAAGATCCTGGCGAGCGGCTATGTGCCGGAGTATCTGTATGAGCAGGGGCGGCTGGAGTCGATGGGCTTGTCGTTCCCGGAATTGCAAGAACGGTCGCACGTCAACGCGCGCGCCCAGGCGGCTGATGGGGCGGCGGACTTCTCGCGACGAATTCGCGCTTGGCGCGAAACGGGGTCCGGTGATGGCAAGGAGATCCCGCGGACACACTGAACCGTCGATTGCGCCTACGCGGCCGCGATAGCGGAAGGTGTCTCACGCCGTGTGAGCGCAGAGTGCTAAACTGGGCAGGTGTAATCGTCGTCTGAATCGGTCGATGCCATGACTTGGCTGCAGCGATACCGCATTAACCGATTCCTCAGGGACTCCGTCTGGCTCCCGCCGCTGCTTGGCATGGTGGTAGCGCTCCTCGCGCACCCGTTGGTTCGTCGCGCGGATCAGATCCTGGACTTGAAGGCAGCCATCGGCCCCGAAAGCGCGCGCGCCGTGCTGGCTGCCCTGGCTTCGTCCATGCTCACGTTCATAGTCTTTGTTTTTTCCATCATGCTCGTGACCGTACAACTCGCCAGCGCGCAGCTGACGCCACGGATCATCGCCACTTTCTTTCGCAGCGGTATCCTCCGCTTCTCACTTACCGTTTTCGTATTTGCATTCGCCTATTCGCTGCTGGCGCTGAGCCGCATCGAGGATACTGTCCCGCAGATCTCGGTGTGGATAGCCACGTACAGCAGCGCCGCGTGTGTCGGTATCTTCATCTACATGATCGACCGTGTGGGCAAGTCGTTGCGACCCGTCAGCGTTCTGACCCGGGTGGGCAACACGGGACAGGAGGTTATCAACGGGGTATATCCGCTTCCGGTCGCGGGGACGGAAGATGCGCGGTCAAATATGGCACTCGTGCCTGAGACAACAACGTCGCGCACTGTCAAGACCAAACGCACTGGCGTCGTGCTTGCGTTCGACGTCGCGGGCCTCGTGGAGTTGGCTCGGCGTGCCGACTGCCTGATCGAATTGGTTCCGCAGGTGGGAGATTTTGTGACCAGCGGGGGCACGCTGTTCCGGTTGTACGGTGGAGGAGAGGTCGTTTCAGACAACCTGCTAGATCAGGCCGTCGCCATCGGGCCGGAGCGCACGATGGAGCTAGACCCCGAATTCGCGTTCCGCATCATCGTCGACATCGCCGCCAAGGCACTTTCGCCCGCGATCAACGATCCGACCACCGCTGTGCTCGCGCTCGACCAGATCCATCGCCTGCTGCGAGCGGTCGGCGAGCGGCAACTAGATACAGGGCGGATTCTTGATGACACGGGGCGGCTGCGGCTCGCCTATCACACGCCCGATTGGGAAGACTTCGTCAGCCTGGCGATCACCGAGATCAGGCAATTTGGTGGTAACAGCATTCAGATCGTCCGCCGGATGCGCGCGATGCTGGAAAACCTGATCGAGACGGTGCCACCGCACCGAGCGATTCTGCTGCACGTGGAACTGGAGCTTCTCGGTCGTGGCGTAGAACGGGATTTCCGCGATCCCGAAGACCGCATTCGTGCCGCCTCCTCCGATTCGCTGGGCGTAGGCGGAGCAACGTGATCAGAGAAAGTGCGATGGTGAGTATTGCATCGAGTGGCTGCTTGCTCACCATCGAACGTCGGCTTTAGGGAAGTTCGTAGGACCGCTTCCGGTCGTTCTGAAGGTGCCCACGTTTGATGGACACCTCAATTAGAGCTCGTTAGTTCGCTGTATGTCGGTGGTCCTTCGTTCCTTCGCGTTTCGACGGTTAACTACCTGATGTGTACGTGCTTCTGGGCGAGGTTGCAGGTCCCAGATTTCGACCTGGTAATGCCACGCAATTTGGCGGTTTAATTCGATCTTCTCCAGAAAGACCGCGAGGTCCATCGCTTCTTGTAGATCGGCAGATGCTCGTAGCGCGCCATCGGCACCGGCAGCGCCGGTGCAGGGGGACACCCTCCTGCACCCCCAATCATCAAATCACTCGAATCACCGAATCACTGAGCATCCACCCCGTGTCCGCCGCGCACACACCAGGCGCGGAAGAGGATGCCTTGGAGCTTATCGCTGATGCCCACGAAGCCATTGCCGACGTTCACGAACCACGCGCTGCCGGCATCGTTGGCGAAGGTCGTCGCCGACCAGTAGCCGGACGACTGCACCGTAAAAGGGTGGCCACTCGGCAGGGTAGGCCCAGGAAACGGCACTGACCGGTCGAGGAGACTCAGCAATTCCTGAATGGTGGGGAGCCGCCAACCGGCCCGACCACCCAAGTCCAGCTCAACGCAGATAACTGATGCAGTACCCCAACTGTACGTAGCCGTACTTGGCGACTTCTCCCAAACCAACCCGGTTTCACGGTCGAGCACCGCTTGGCTGTTGAAGTTCGAGAGCACGATGAAGCGCGTGCTCGCCGGCAGCGTCTGGTCCCACGACGGTGGCGCGTAGTACGGCCCGACCGCGTCCGCGTAGGCGGGGTTGGGAGCGAGCGCAATCGTTGCCGAAGCGATGAATGCCAATGTCCATGATAGTGCGTGCTTCATGGCCTTTCCTCCTCGCGCGTGTTGCGTTAAGAAACCTGACAATGTCTCTCACCTGCGCCCGCCTGCGCCACCTCCGCGGCTCAACGGCGCGCCAGCACCTGCTCCAACACCTCTCGCGCTCGCGCGCGCACCGACTCGTCCGGATCGACGAGCGCGTAGGTCACGGGGTCGAGCGATACGCCCGGCTGTCGCGCCCAGGCATCGAGGCCCTGGATTCGCACGTTCGGATCGGGGGCGTGCAGCAGTTCAGCCAGCCAAGGCTGCGGATCGCCTGTCTGGTATTTCTCAGGTGCGAATGCGCCGGGCGCAGGCGATATCGATCTTTCGGAAATCGTCGCGCCGCGGCTGGCCGCGGGAGGAGAAGCCGGCGGATCGGCCACGGCGCCGCGCGCTGCGACCGGGTGAACCGGACGATCGGAGCTAACCGAAGACGACTTGCCGCAACCTTGAAGCGTCAGCACAGCCGCCAGAGCGGCGAAGCAAAGACCGCGTGCGAGATAGTGCGCCATCGCCATCTCTGATCTCCGCACCGATCACTGGCCATTCCGCTGTCTGCGCCGCGCAAGGCGCCGGCAGCCGAGCAAGGCAAAAGCGCTCGCAACAAGGACGATCGTTGCGGGCTCCGGCGCACCCTGCACGACCGTGGCGCCCTGGATGCTGAAGTTGGGGTTGTTGTTCTCCTGCCCCGGAAAGAATTCGAAAAGGATGTAGGCGAGAGCGCCATCGCCGGAAGGTCCGGTCAGGAGCGAAGGATATTCTCCCGCGACCGCATCGACCTCCCCCAAGAAGTTCAACGGAAAGCCGCTGAGGATGAATGATAGCGAGTTTAGGTCGCCCAGCGTGAATTCGGCCCCGTAGATGCCGGCGCTCCCGTCACCGGGATCGACCTCTTGGACGACGGTGTTATCGAAGAGCAGAGTGAACTGCCAGGATTGCAGGTTGACCGCGCCAGAAATGTCAACCGGCAGCAGGAAGTCGTCGGGCGGCACGAGCGGCGGAACGGTGATGCCGAACAAGTACGCCCCGTTGGTCAGGTAGGCCGGCACATCGGCGTTATTGGTAATCGGCGTGCCGACCGAGATGATCGTGGCAGCCTGCGCCTGAGACGCAGTGAGCGCCATGAGGGACGCGATCGCGAGCGCACCCAACCAACTGCGTTTGTCTGGCATCGACCTTCCCCCTTGCTGCCCACTTGAGGGCATTTCGCCTGATGAAGTGCGATTCTCAAGCCATCGCACGCACGTAAGTCCTAACACGCGCGTTCATAACTCTTACTTACGGGGTGAAATAGCCGCATCGTTAGATGCGAACACGCCCAGCGCGTTTTGCTGGTTTTCTGTGGAGGTAAGTATGCAGCTCATCAAATTGCCCGAGGTTATGCGGTTGACGAGTGGCCCTGAATGGTCCGTCTATTTGCGCATTTCGCGCGGCGAACTTCCGCGCCCGATGGAGATCGGCGAGCGCGCAGGCGCTTGGAATTCGTGCGACTTGCGTCGGCGCGCTATGGCGAGCCCAATGAGACCGAAGCCAAGTAGTGCGAGTGTCGCTGGTTCGGTAATTGTGCCCGTTCCGGTCCGAACAAACAGGGAATTGTTTCCTACGTCATGCCCGCAGCTGTTGAAGCACCAAAAGCCATTGGCGAAACTGAAAGTCTCGAACATTGACGCACTCGTGTGCGCATCATTGTCCCAGAACAGCAGCGTCAGATCCGTGGGAAACGGCGAGCCAAAGGCGACGTCCGGAAAGGCGCCTCCAACCGTTGCAAACCCATGCTGCGCCGATACGGAACCGAATGAAGAAGAACTGTAGGCGAAGCTCACGAGATTGCTGAGTTGCACTTGGTTCCCGGGTGTGTAGTCGCGCAACCGGATCTCGGCAAATGCGAGGCCCGTGCCACATCCGATGGGAGGGGGCGCATCGTTGCACTGGCCCGACCAGTCATAAGTAACGAACGTGGGGCCGGCCATCACTGTTTCGCTGACACACGATGCGGCGGCGAGAAGAAGCCATCCGGCAACTGTGATCAACTTAGTGGATACGCCGCGCAGATCCATCATTGCCTCCGGGCGATTGTGGATCAAAATGCTTATTAGCAAAGTCCAGCGCCACCCGTATTGACGCGCATCAATAATTTGTCGTGCGAGATCGACGGTTTCTGCGACGGACGTCGCAGACCAACCCGATCGCGATGCCAAGTCGGCATTTGCGCGATTCGGTGCTTTGATCGAGATGAAACAGGAATGGTCTCGTAAGTCATCGTCGGCGGCGCCGCTCGCAACGGCCATACGCTCGTTCCGCAATCGAGCGGAGACCCGAAGCATAGGCAGTGATGGCATCGGGGTCCTTGCGCAAGATCAATACTCGCGTTAAGCGTGTGGCGAGCAGACCTGCGACTTAGCGGCACTTTTGACTCGCATCAAGTCGGTATACCGCTACCGGTCGTACCATGACTATCAAGGATCGCCGCTTCACCGAATATGAAGGCGTTGAAAAAGCCCGCCGAGAAACAGCAATGAATACCGCTCGGCGATGGCATCAACGATGCGCTGGCGCTGCACTCGGCGGACCCGAGTATTTCGGTCAAGACGGCCGTTGACGTGGCCATGGAAGTGGCCGATCTGATCCTGCTCAAGCGCGAGCTGCACGGGGTGCACGACGTGCTCGAGGGCAGGCGGACCTTCGCCAACATTCGCAAATGCATCGTTGATTTCCTCACTTTCTATGTGCTCCGTGCAGTGTTGAATGCGAACGAGGCTTTGTTCCAGACCGGGTGGTTCGTCGAATCGCTGACGACTGAGGTGTCGGTAGTTTTCGTCATTCGTACCCGCTAAAACCCCCTTTCGAGCCGGCTCCACGCGGCGCTTGCAGCGACCTCGATTGCCGTAGTGCTGACGGCTCTGATGCTTCCGTTCATGGGACTGGGTCACTACTCCGGCTTCCAACTGCCCCCGACTGAATTCTTGGTGATTCTCGCGGCATTGGTCGCTGCGTACCTCGGGATTGTCGAAGCCGCGAAGCGCATGTTCTACCGCCTTCTGGGAAACAGACCGAGATGAGCCGCAGCGTTAAAGGGCAACTCGGCCTGACCAGCCCCGAGGCGATGGCCCGCCTCACGCGCGATGGCTACAACGAGCTGCCATCAGCCAAACCCCGCGAGCTCTGGGCGATTGCCTGGGAAGTCGTGCGCGAGCCGATGTTCCTGCTCCTCATCGGTGCTTCCGCTATCTATCTTGCTCTGGGAGACATCCGCGAGGCGCTGGTCCTTTTCGCCTCGGTGTTCGTGGTCATGGGCATCACGTTCTACCAGGAACGCAAGACCGAGCGCGCGCTGGAGGCGCTGCGCGAGCTTTCGAGTCCGCGCGCACAGGTGCTGCGCGATGGCGAATGGCAGTCGGTGCCTGGGCGGGAAGTCGTGCGTAGGCGACGTCGTGCGAATCAAGGAAGGCGACCGCGTGCCCGCCGACGCGGCACTGTTCAGCTTGCAACAATCTGATGGCAGACGAATCGCTGCTGACCGGCGAATCGGTGCCCGTGCGCAAGCGCGTGGGCGACGCTGACGCGGCGCCGGCGCGACCCGGCGGCGACGATCTGCCCTTCGTCTATTGCGGAACGCTGCTCACCCAGGGTCAGGGCGTCGCGCGCGTGATCGCAACCGGGGTGCGCACCGAGATCGGCAAGATAGGCAAGGCGCTGCAGACGCTGGTGCCGGAGTTGAGCAGCATCCAGCGGGAAACCCGGCGAGCGGTGCTCATCTTCGCAGTGATCGGGCTGGCGCTATGCGTGCTCGTTACCGTTCTCTACGGCTTACACGCGTGGCGACTGGCTGAACGGCCTGCTCGCCGGAATCACGCTGGCGATGGCGAATCTGCCGGAGGAATTTCCGGTCGTGCTCACGGTATTCCTGGCGCTCGGCGCATGGCGGATTTCGCGACACGGCGTCCTGACCCGGCGCGCCGTCGGCGATCGAGACGCTGGGATCCACGACGGTGCTGTGCGTCGACAAGACCGGCACGCTCACTCAGAACCGCATGGCCGTGCAGACGCCTGTGGGTGCCGGGCAAAGAACTCGATCTGCAGGATGCGGCGGACGCAGTTCCCGTCGGAACTCGTTGAGATTGGGCGTGCTGGCGAGCGAACGGGAGCCTTTCGATCCGATGGAGAAGGCCTACCACCAGCTCGCGCGGGAGCGCGCGCCGGCGGCGGTCGAGAAGCTCGACGCGTGGACGCTCGCGCACACGTATCCGTTGTCGCCCGAACAGCTGTCGGTCGCCCATGTCTGGCAGGCGCAGGGCAGCGATGGGTACGTGGTGGCTGCCAAAGGTGCACCGGAGGCGATCGCGGAGCTATGCGCGCTCGACGGCGCTCAACGCGCGGAGATCCAGCGCGCAGGTCGCCAAGATGGCAGGCGAGGGCTTGCGCGTGCTGGCGGTGGCAAGAGGCACGCTCTCGCCGGCGCACGGCCAACCCCATGCGTGGCCGACGTCTCAGCGCGAGCTGCGTTTGCAGTTCCTTGGGCTCACCGGGCTCGCCGATCCCATTCGGCCGACGGTGCCGGCGGCCCTGCGCGAATGCTATGCCGCGGGAATACGCACCGTGATGATCACCGGCGACTACGCCGGCACGGCGCAAGCTATCGCGCGCCAGATCGGTCTGGCGCATCCCGAAACGGCGTGACCGGTCCGGAGCTCGACGCCATGACCGATGCGCAACTGCGTGAGCGCGCGGCGCAGGTCAACGTCTTCGCGCGCGTGGTCCCCGAGCAGAAGCTGCGCCTGGTGCAAGCGTTCAAGGCCAATGGCGAAATCGTCGCGATGACCGGAGATGGGGTCAACGACGCGCCCGCATTGAAAGCGGCTCATATCGGTGTCGCCATGGGCAAGCGCGGATCGGATGTGGCGCGCGAAGCTGCGTCGCTCGTGCTGCTCGACGACGATTTCACTTCCATGGTCGAAGCGGTCAAGCTCGGGCGTCGCATCTTCGACAATATTCAGAAGGCCATGTGCTACATCATCGCGGTGCACGTGCCGACCGCGGGAATGGCGCTGCTGCCGCTGCTTTTCGGCTGGCCATTGGTGTTCTATCCAGTCCACATCGTGTTTCTCGAATTCGTGATCGACCCGGCATGTTCGATCGCCTTCGAGGCTGAGCCTGCCGGAGCAGGACGTGATGCGCCGGCCGCCGCGTGCCGCGACTTCGCGCCTGTTCAACGGCCGGATGATCGCAGCCAGCGTTCTGCAGGGGGTAAGCGTGTTGGTCGCAGTCGCGCTGCTTGTACGCCCTGGTACTTGCGACGGGAACACCGGAACCACAGGCCCGCGCCATGGCGTTTGCTGCCGTGGTGTTCGGCAACGTCGGCCTGATTCTCTCCAACCGGTCGTCGCACGCAACGCTGGTCGAAACGCTGCGCCGCCCGAACCCTGTGCTCTGGTGGATCGTGGGCGGTGCGTTCCTCGGCCTTACTTTTGCGCTTTACGTCGAGCCATTGCGGGAGATTTTCCGCTTCGGGCCGCTAAGCTCGACTCAATTACTATCGAGCATCGCCACTGCGGTGGTCGGTTCGACTTGGCTCGAGATTTTCAAATCGTTTCATCGGCGTCACGTGCGGCCCGGTGGAGATGCCATGCATAGATCGTCGAGTTGAAAACCCGTGCTCGCCCGATTCTGTCTACTTTCAGCGACGGAGCCTTCACTCTATAGGCACGCTCATCAATAAGTTGGCTGCGGCAGTGGAGGCGACGGGAGTTCAATGAAGTGCGTTCGGTCATGCGAATTTGAGCGAGATCAAACCATTGAATTGGGAGAGGACCAGAATATCAACTGTTGATCGATGCCTCATTTTCGATCATCTACACATCGGCTTGGCGAATGCCTTCTTGGACAAGCGCAATTGTTCAGCAGTCGGCGCTGCTGGGGCAACACGCAATCCTTGCGACGCTCTTGTTCATTGCCACGGTGGCAATAAGTTTCGCAGTGTCCTTGGTTGTCCTTATTCGGAGAATCTCCTTGGCGCGATACTGGTTATTTGCGGCGCAATCCTATCGGTGCCGGGAATTCCAGGTCAGGGACTGCTCGCCGTGCTTGCCGGAGTCCTTCTTCTGGACTTCCGTGGCAAGCGCAGACTGCTGTGCAAAATACTAGGCCGGCCCTCTTGCTTCGGTCGATTAATTGGATGCGGACGAGATTCTCACAACCGCCACTCATCGTCGGTTGGCAGGATTGCCCGCATCACGAATAACGCCCCCGACTATGCTAGGAGTACGACATGATCAAAGTGTTGCTGCCCGTCGACGGTTCAGAGAGTGCCGCGCGTGCGACCCAAAAGCTCATAGAAACCTTTGGCTGGTACAAGGAACAGCCCAGGGTTGATCTGCTCGCCGTTCACCTGCCGGTGCCACGGTTTCCGAACATGAGCCTGGTTGTAAGCGATGAAATGATCGAGCGCTACTACGCCGAGGAATGCGAGGACATGCTTTCACCGAGCAAGCAAGCCCTCGACGCCGCAGGCGCGAAGTACACCGTACACAAGCTCGTTGGAACGATCGCAGAAAGCATCATCGAGCACGCAAAGAAATTGGACAGCACGATGATCTATATGGGTACGCGGGGGATGACAGCGCTCTCTAATATGTTACTGGGATCGACCACTACGAGGGTTCTGCATTTGGCTCACATCCCCGTCGTGCTGATCCACTGAGATCAATCATCGCGCAAACCTATGGTCGGGGAGACTTTGGTGTCGCCGTCCTGCGCAGCCTGTGCCGAAATGCCCTCTCCGGCGATTTTTCACCGGGATGGAATTGCGAGAAGACCAAGGAGCCGAACTCCGGATGCGATGGCAATGTTGGCGACCGGATGGGTCGCCAACCATTGCCCCGGAGACGCCAACGTGGCAATACGTGCTGCGATGTTGACTGTCGAACCAAAGAGGTCGTTCGATCGGCGGAGCAGCGGACCGTGGTTAAGCCCGGTCCTTGTCAGTGGAATCCGTGGCTCGGATCGATTCGTTGCGGCTCCCGGTTCTTGGCGAGCAGGCAGAGCTCTGGACGGCGCGCGGATTCCCAAGCTGCCAGGTCGGCTTCAGCGGCCCGATAGATCTCGCGTCCCCCATGCCGGGACACCTCTTGGCTCACTGTGGAGACAGCGCGCTTCAGTCCTCTGGCGATGGCGCGGATCGTGTAGCCCGCGGCGATGCCGCGGGAGATCTCCTCGTGCTCAACCAGAGTTAGTACCTTTGAAGGGCGCTGCCGTTCCGCAGACGCGATGCCCCCCGTGCATTGGAGGACGCGGTGAACCGCTGAGGCACCGCGGCCCAGCGCTCGCCCGATCCCGAGGATCGACTCACCTGATTTGTACCGGTGCCAAAGCTCGGCACACTGAGCGGCAGTGAATATCCGCCGACGTCCTCGTCTCATAGCGATCACCTCTTGGTCGAACACTATACCGAGGTGTTTCGCTGACACCTTGAGACCGCCACCACTTTGTGGCGAAGGGGTTGTCAAAAGACCCTGTTGCCACGCAGCTTGCTCACGGTCGCGCCGACAAGTACGCGCCGACGCATAACCCTGCACCTACAACGTACAGCAACCAAGTTGCGGTAACGGCATACGGATAGAGCATCAAGGCAATACCGATCCATTTGGTGGTAGGAAGGGACATCTTCTTGCCGTATCGATAGGCGACAAACCCAACGATCCCGAAGATAACGACACCGATCAGATAGGCCGTGCTGGGCAGGGTGAAGCCCAAAGCTTCGAGCGCGGCGAGGGTGTCCTTCATCGTGTGGATACGCGTGACGCTACTTGGCGCGATCGTCCATGGACCCAGTTCGACCCCGACTGGCCGTTGCTCGGCCATGACATAGTGCTCTGCAAAGTCCGATACGCCGGGTGCGCACCCTCTCTACAGGGCCGCCGTCGCGAGAAGCTGCTCCAGTCTCGCTTTGTATTGGCTATTGCGCAGCGGATAGGTCTCAAGCCGACCGTGCAGCGAAAAGCCGGCCTCTGCCGAGCGAATTTCCTCGGCCTCCCATACGCCGTCGACACCATCACCGACGGCTGCCATCGCCGCGGCGAGATAAAGGCGCGTTTCAAGGTCGTCGGTGTTGCGCATCGACGCTTCACGCAAATTGATCAGCGCCTGCTCGATATCGTTCTGGAACAAGTAGGCACGGCCCAGCAGCAAGCCGTACAGAGTCAGTGATCGCTCCAGGCAAGACCGCTGTCACCCTATGAGTAATCTCGCTCTGAACGGCGAACAGATCGGCATAGGGTCGCTCAAATCGCTCTGAGCAAAGCTCCTGGTTCGTATTGGTGTCGAGTAGATTTACATTGATTCGCAAGGTTTCCCGGCTTACGGCCCGGCGGGTGTGTTCGGCGAGCACCATAAGCACTGCCATCGCCTTGGGCTCGATGCGTATGGTGGCGCCGGCGCGACCGAGCTCGTTGGTCGTGCGGTCAGCCCACCACTCACCGACACGAACCCGCGATGGTGAGGTTGTGCCGGCGTCCAAGGTCTGACTAACCACCTCGGCCTGCCCACACGTGCGCGAGCACTCTTTTGGCTCTACGCAATGTTTCCATAGGAAATACGTAGCCCCTTCGTCGGGAATATCGTGGCATTGCAGGGCGAGAATGCAGACGAAACGCTTGGATGGACCCTTTTTCGAGACCTTGTAGGTTATGCGTCCGGTAGCGATTTCGCAAATGACGAGGCAAAGCCAACCCGTCGGTTCGCCAGCGAATGCGACCACCTTCACCGACGGCGAGTTCTACACCTGGTGCCAGAACGCCTGGGGTGCCGACCCGAGCGATGGTTTGCCGGCGTCCCTGCTTCTTCCTGCCACGCTTTTCTCGGTCGAAACGGCCGGCTTCGAAGTCGGTTACGCGGGGCCGGGCGGATTCGTCCTCGACTTCCAGGCGGTATCGGGAGAGAACATGAATGCACATACCGTAGGGAGGCAAATCGCCGCGTCTGTGTTTGTGATGTGCGCGGTCGCTTGGTTGGGACCATCGACCGCTGCAGCGCAGACGCAATATACCGTCGCGCCGCTCGCTCAGAAGAAGGTCAAGGAACTTCCGGCGGGCCCGCTCTACTGGCGTGTCGAGACGTTCTCGTCCCTCGCTGACGCCAAGGCCGCGGTTGGGCCGGACGGCTGGAACCCGGCTTTAGTCCGCTACGAGACGACGACATCGCTGATCGCAGAGCTCGTCGGCAAGGTGTGGGTGTTGACGCTGGGTCCGATGGGCGCTGCTACGCCGGGCGGAAACAAGCTCGTCGAGATCGGGCCCGTGCCGGCGATCGCCGCATCCGAGTACCTGCTCCGCGTGAATGCGGGGTCGGGCCCTCCCGGATCAGCGACACCCGTTCATTCGCATCCGGGATCGGAAGCGTTCTACGTCATCGCGGGCGAGCTTGGGCAAAGGACGCCGCGTGGCGTGATACGTGTTGCGGCGGGTCAAGGTGCGAACGGACATGATGCAGGCATGCCGATGCAGGTCTTCAACAGTGGTCCGACGGACTTGACCGCGCTCATCATGTTCGTCATGGATGCCAACAAGCCGTTCTCCGAGCCCGCCAAGCTTGAATGATCGCGACGCCAACGGTACGTCGCCCCTCGAGGACGCAAAGGGCCCCCAAGAGCTCCGCCTTCGGGTCGCCGCCATTCCGAGTGCGCAAAGGGCGCTGCGTCAATTGGGCCCGACGAAGGCGGGTGCAGCATTCGGGACGTTGATCGACGTGACTCGATGCCATCCTTGTCCAACTGTCGCGATCGAAGCAAGGTGCGGCGCGCCGAATTCGAGCGCCAGTGCCTGCATGAGCGCGATCATCGTGGTGTCAGCTCTCGGAAAATGGACAAACGTGTAGCGTCTAAGTTATTGATGTAAAGTTCGAAAGACGCCGAGCGAGCGGCGCTTAGGTTGTTTGTCGTTGCCCGTGGAACACGGCGTGTGTATGGCCTCTCGCGGGCCATTGGCCGATGGAGACATCTCCAATAAACCGACCATTTCGATTCGGGGTGAAACGTTCAATGCACCGAATCGCAATTTTCGCTCTGCTTCTTCCGTACATCCTGGTTGGAACGGCATTTGCTGGCTTCAACGAGGGTCGGGACGCTTTAGAAAGGGGGGACTACGCCACCGCATTGATCGAATTACAGCAGCTCGCTGACCAGGGCCATGCGGCAGCCCAAGTGTTGCTTGGCGAAATGTACCTGACCGGCCGCGGTACGCCGCCGGACGATCAGCGCGCGGTCGAGTGGTTTCGCAAGGCAGCCGTGCAAGGCGAAGCCACTGCCCAAAACAACCTCGGGGTCATGTACCAGGGCGGTCACGGCAGCTTGCCGCAGGACGATAAGCAGGCAGCGCAGTGGTTTCGCCAGGCGGCCGAGCAAGGTTTCGCACCTGCCCAATACAATCTCGGCAATATGTATCTCGACGGCCATGCCGTACCGCAGGACGACGGCCAAGCCGTTGCGTGGTATCGAAAGGCAGCCGAGCAAGGCTACCCACCTGCCCAACACAACCTCGGCAGTATGTATCTCAACGGCCGTAGCGTGCCGCAGGACGATGGGCAAGCCGTTGCGTGGTATCGAAAGGCGGCCGAGCGAGGCTACCCACCTGCCCAACACAACCTCGGCGTCAGCTATTTCGCCGGCCGAGGTGTGCTGCAGGACGATCAACAAGCCCTGGAGTGGTATCGCAAGGCGGCCGATCAGGGCTTTGCCTCGAGCCAAAACAACCTCGGGGTCATGTATCAGGGTGGTCGCGGCGGCTTGCCGCAGGACGACAGGCGGGCCGCGGAGTGGTATCGAAAGGCGGCCGAGCAAGGCATTGCTGATGCGCAACTTAACCTCGGTAATCTGTATCTGAACGGCCACGGTGTCCCGCAGGATGATGTGCTGGCCTATATGCTTTTCAGCCTGGCGGCTTCGTTGGGTGACAAGACTGCGGCGAGCAATCAGGCCGGTCTTGTGCAGCGGCTCTCACCGAAGCAAATCGAAAAAGGGAACGAGCTCACGAAGCTGTGGAAACCGGGCACGCCGCTCCCGACGCGTAGCGAGACAGGAGCGGATGAAAGACTGAAGTGATTCTGGTTAGTATTGGAGCGTACGTGTCAGCTCTGTGAAACGCGCATTGAATACAGCCACGAGTTGACAGCCGAACGGCGCATGAATACCCGGCAACACCATGCGCGCCTCTTCGAGAATCGTCCTGGTTTCGTCGGCGAGCGATTCCCTTTGGTCGCCTTTGAGTATCTTTAGCATGGGACGCACGGAGACCTCAGCGCTTGAAGCGATGGTCGTCGATGAAGCGTGTCGCTTTTTTCGCTGATGCCCATCCCGTGACCCGAACCCGTTTGTCGGTGAAACGAGCTGTGCTGACAAAGAAGCTTTCGATCTGCTGCCTAACGTCGCCCGGCAGGTCGGACGCTTCCTCGAGATGTGCTTCACGCCATCTCGGAAGCAATACGACACGGTTGTTGATCTCTTGCGGGATCCCGGGAGCGCTTTGCACCAACTCGACCATTCCTATAGGCCGCGCCTCGATGACAATGCCAGGATAGGTCGGAACATCGTTGAGGAGCATTGCGTCAACCGGATCCCCGTCGGCGGCGCGTGTACTGGGGATGAAGCCCCAGTCGAATGGATAACTCATTCCCAGGGGTAATGGGCGCGATACCGTAAATGCGCCGAACTTCGTGTCGTACTCGAACTTGAGACGAGATCCGCGCGGCGCTTCGACCACGACGTGAAAGCAGCCGGATCGGCTGCGAAGCGGCAAACGGTCGACAGACTTTTTCATCGGCTTGTCGGCACGGCCCCGTAGTCACGCTTCGGGGAGGTCTCCTACCACGGTGCCAGTGCTTGAACAGGTGGTCAGTACGTGCATGGGTCGAGTGCGATCATTGACTATGCTGCTTGCGTAAGATCGGTGCGATCGGACTGATTCCGGCAACCGGTCGAGGAGCTTGTCGAGCGTGATCGAATATGACTGCAAACGACACCTTCGAGAGTACGGGGGCCTGTCTGGTAGAAGGTTGTGCGGTCAGTAAGGATGGCAACGTAATCGCCACGGCGGAACTGGCTCCGGTGATGAAGAATTCGCGTCGGGTAAGCTGGATAGACCTCGAGTCTTCCATTTGCTCAATTCCTTCTTTGCGGGCACGGCCGGAGCCAATGTCGCGAGCTCGGATGGAGGTGAATCGACCCGGGAAGCCGATCCTCCTACGCAATCTTCAATCCAAAGAAATAGCGACGCCTCGCGGACAAGATGCGTGGGGCTTACCATGACATTTCCTCTCGTGGTCAAGTCTTGGTCGCGGATTTTTCCCGCTTCGTTCCCGGGCCGGCGCGACGCGGCTGCGGCTTGCTTCCGATCTGCCCGATGGCGCCTTGGCTCGATCTGTTGTTCTCTGGCCGTATGTTCGCTTCCAGTGACGCGTTGAGTGCGGTGGCTAGCGCCGCGTCACCGTTCACTAGATCCGCCCACACAATATCCAACCCCTTGCGGCGCCCCTTGAGCGCGAGCGTGAAGCCCAGCTGGGACAAGGTCAGTGTGTAAGGCTGACCGCCGATCAAGAACTCTCTCCTTAAGCTACCGTCGAGTTTCGTTGTCATATCACTCCTGAGTCTTCGGCATGCAAGTCGATCTACGTCCTGGAGTCCCGATTCATTGAGCGCTGAAACTAGGGCCTGTTAACGCTATGTGCCTGCACGCGGCGCGGGAGCGCCGGGTGCAGGGCAAGGCGCAGGCGACGCCGTTTGGCAGCGCCAAATAAGGAGCCAGCAACGACGCCATGCGCCCGGCGCTCCCGCGCCCCGAAGGGTGATCCTTCAGAAAGCCCGCAGCCCGCGTTGCCGCTCGTCGCGAGGCGCCCAGCCTCGCTTCCTCGCCGCGCCTTGCCTGCGGGCTTTCTGAAGGTCACGCGTGCAGGCATATAGCGTTAACAGGCCCTAGTCGCATCCTTTGTCGCAGAGCATTGATTGATCCCTGAGTAGGTAATGGTGTGCCGGGATGAAATCGGCGGCAATAGGCAGTATCTGAAAAACATGTAGGACAATGGGTTGGCGCGTCAGCCACCTTCGGCACCTGATGCAGTTTTGGAGAAGGCCTTCCACCAGACCTGGAGTCAATGATTCGAGTCGGACTGAACCGTTTCCACGCGGCTTTCGGGGAACAACTCAACTTCGATATCGTGCTGCTTCCGATCGTCGACCAGCGTCACCCCCTCGCTATCCTGGCCAACTCCGTCGAACGTCACCGTCACGCGTCTCGCGTCGCGAGTCGCTGCGCGACGGTGCATGGAAATCCGATACTCCGTTTCGAAGTATCGATAGCAGACCTTGAGGTCGTTCCACGTCGGCGGCAGATGAGGTGAGAAACGCAGTCGATCGCCCTCGCGCTTGAGCCCGAGCAGCGACTCGACGATAGCGCAATACATCCAACCGGCCGACCCGGTGTACCACGTCCAGCCGCCGCGCCCCGCATGTGGCGCAAGCGCGTAGACGTCCGCAGCGACCACGTAGGGCTCGACCTTGTAGCGACGAATGCGTTTCGCGGTCCGCCCATGGTTCAATGGGTTGATCATCGCCATCGTTTCGGCTGCACGCGCATCGTCGTCGAGCGCTGCGAATGCCATCACGGCCCAGATCGCGCCGTGCGTGTACTGGCCGCCGTTTTCCCGCACGCCCGGGACGTACCCGCGGATATAGCCTGGATCGAGGTTCGACGTGTCGAATGGCGGATCCAGAAGCTGAATCAGCTCCTGATCGCGTCGAACGAGCCGCGCGTAGACCGAATCCATTGCCATGCGCGAGCGCGCGCTATCGGCCATGGCCGAGAGTACCGACCAGCTCTGCGCAACCGAATCGATCTGACACTCGGCGTTGTCTATCGAGCCAAGCGGCGTGCCGTCGTCGAAGTAGGCGCGGCGATACCACGCGCCGTCCCATGCGCTGCGCTCGATGCGGGCGCGGAGGGCGTAGGCTTCTTTCTCGCATCGCTCGGCAAATCCAAAGTCGAGGCGCATGCGCGAGAGCTTGGCAAACTCTCCGAGTACGTGGCCGAGAAAGAAAGCGAGCCAGACGCTCTCGCCCTTGCCGTGTCGTCCGACGAGATTCATCCCGTCGTTCCAGTCACCCGATCCGATGAGCGGCAACCCGTGAGCGCCGGACCGAAGCCCGCGCAGTATGGCCTTGACGCAATGCTCATACACCGTCGCGCTTTCGTCCGAGCGTGCCGGCAGGTCGTAATACGAATCGTCTTCCGGGTTGACCGGGCGGCCTTCGAGAAACGGCACGAGCTCCTGGAGAACCGAAACGTCGCTGGTCGTCGAGACGTAGCGGCAGACCGCGAGCGGCAGCCACAGATAGTCGTCCGAGCAATGTGTCCGCACGCCACGTCCTGACGGCGGGTGCCACCAGTGCTGAACGTCCCCTTCGATGAATTGCCGGCTTGCGCAGAGCGCGATCTGCGCTCGCAAGAGCGCGGGATCGGTGTGGACGAGCGCCATGGTGTCCTGCAACTGGTCGCGGAAGCCGAAGGCGCCCCCCGGCTGATAGTACGCGCTCCGCGCGAAGAGGCGGCATGCCATCGTTTGATACACAAGCCACCCGTTGGCGAGGATGTTCAGCGCTCGATCCGGCGTCTCGATCCGGACAGCGGACAGGGTGTGTCGCCAGTGCCGCGTCACCGTTTCCAATGTTTCGTGCGCGATGGTGGCGCCGCGCGAACCCTGGGCGAGCTTGCGCGCAGCGTCAAGATTGCTGGCCGCGCCGAGACGAAAGACGACTTCGCGCTCTTCGTCGATGGCGAGATCGACCGTGACCTGCAGCGCAGCGCACGGGTCGAGTGCCGCGCCAACCCTGCCCGATAGTCGCGCCCGGACCATTGCCGCCGGCTCGCGCATGCTCCCATTGCGGCCAAGAAATTCGCCGCGGTCGGCGGTGACAGTGCGGGCAATATCGTCAACGTCGAAGAATGCGACTCGGTCGGGGAACTCGTGGTTAAACCGATTCTGTGCATAGACGGCGGTGTCCCCGGAGGAAACCTCCGTCGTTACGTGCATTGCCGATTTCTCGCGCCGATCCGCGAGCACCCATTCGACGTAGCCGGTCACCGAGAGATGTCGCGGGCGCGCTGAAGAGTTCTTCACCTTGAGCGTATAGAATTTGATCGCCGCATCGAGCGCGACGAAGACCGTGAGCTCCGTGTGGATGCCATCCTCGACGTGCTGGAAGGTCGTGTAGCCGAATCCATGACGCGTAACGTAGCTCGAGTCGCCCCCGCATGGCAGCGGAGTAGGAGACCAATAGCGCCCCGTTTCTTCGTCGCGTATATAGAGGGCTTCACCGCACGCATCGCCCACCGGGTCGTTGTGCCAGGGCGTGAGGCGATAAAGCTGTGCGTTCTCGCGCCACGTGTTTCCGAGTCCGCTCTCCGACACGACCGTACCGAAATGCGGGTTGGCGAGCACGTTCGCCCATGGCGCGGGCGTTCGCCGATCGCGCCCCGACACGATGACGTACTCGTCGCCCGCCGGTGAAAATCCCCCGAGACCATTGAAGAACAGCAGATCGCGCTTTTCCGCAACCTGGTCCGCTGGCGGCTCGGTACGAGCGACGCGCGTCGTCGCAAGCCGAGGAATGCGCACCTCCGGCCACGTGCGACGGATGATCTGATCGGCCAACGTCCCGCGGCTATCCGTGATGATGGCGCGCGCGACCGATTCGAACAGAATCCGGTCCTCGGACGATATCTGCTCGGCGTGGCGAACGAAGATGCCGCCAGGGCGATCGAGCACGTGCGCCTCGACGCCGGCGGCGATCAATCCCACGATCTGTTCCTGGAGTCGCTGCCGGTAACCGTCGTGGCCTTCGTTCCAGATCACGAGATCCACCGCCAGCCCCTTGAGCCGCCAGTAGACATGCGCCTGAACGAGCTGGCGCACGAGCTCGATGTTCTCGTCGCTCGCGATCTGGAGGAGAACGATCGGAAGATCACCCGAAATCGCGTAACCCCAGAGACCAGACTGGCCTCGGGGATTTTTCAACAACACACCGGCGTCCGCACGCAGCGAACCGTTCGCGTAAATCACCGAGCTGGCGAGGCGGGCGTAGAGCTGCGAATCGGCCTCGGTGGCATTGAGCTGCCGCAGCACGACGAGGCTGTGCGTCCAGGCGAGCTCGAACACACGATCGGTCAGCGCGCGATCCTGGTACTTGTCCGCGAGGTGCAGCACCGTCTCGCGGGAGTCGCCAACGCCCGACACCATGTCGATCGTCACCGTCCCCCCAGCTTCGATCGTCAGCGATCGACGAATCGACGCGACAGGATCGAGCACGGCGCCGGCCGTATCGGAAAGCCGGCCTGGCTCCGTAATTGCGAGAGGTGCAGCGAGCGAGCGCCCGCGACCGATAAAGCGCGCCCTATCCGTTTCGAACGAGCACTGACCGCGCGTTGCGCCGTGCACGCTCATCAGGTGGAACATCCAAGGCACGCGCTCTTCGAGGGAGCGCGGACGGCGTGTGAAGAGAATCGCATGGCGATCGCGCAGGATCTCGGTTTGCACGAACAGATTGCTGAACGCGGGATGCAGCGCGTCGGCCGCCGCAGGCGCAAGGACGACCTCCGAGTAGCTCGTGACGTCGATGCGCCTCGGCGACCAGGAACGATTCGTGATGTGGACGCGGCGCACTTCGATATCGTCCTCGGGCGACACGACGATCTCGGTATGTGTGTCGATGTCGAAGTCGCTGCGGCGGAACTCGGCGCGGCCTTCGGAGAAGATCGCCTGATAGTGCTCCGCCTTCCGAAGCGTGGGTTGGTATGCCGTGGACCAGAATTCGCCGCTCGACTCGTCGCGCAAGTAGCAAAACGTTCCCCAGCTGTCGGTGGAGACGTCCTCGCGCCAGCGCGTGACCGCGAGATCCCTCCACTGGCTGCTCCCGCCGCCGGCGTTCGTCACCATCACGTGATAGCGTCCGTTGGAGAGGAGCTGAACTTCCGGGACCGCGGTATCGGGGGTCGCCAGAACGCGCACCGGCAGCTCCGTCTCCGTTCCCGTCGCGCGCAATTTCGATAGATCCGTCCCGTTCAGGTAAAACGGCAGCGCGCGCGGGATGCGTTCCTGGAGAAGCAGCAGCCCCGACTTGAACAGGGGATCCGCCTCGAAGCGCCTTTGCATCGGTCGCGCGAGGAGGAGGTTGGTGCATGACAGAAGACTCATCCCCTGGTGATGCGCCATGTACGAGCGGATCACGGCGCTCGATTCGCCGCGTCGCAAGCGCGACGGCGTGTAGTCGATCGCTTCAAACATGCCGAATCTGCCCGCCAGTCCGTCACCCGCGAGGCGCTGCAGGTTGCTGCACGCTGCCTCCGGCGCAACCATCAATGCGAGCGCCGATGCATACGGTGCGACGACCAGATCGTCACCCAGTCCGCGCTTGAGTCCGAGCCCGGGAACGCCGAACGCGCGATATTGGTAGTTCAGATCGGCATCGATCATGTTGTAGCCGCTCTCGGACATTCCCCATGGGACGCCGCGCTGCTTTCCGTATTCGATCTGTCGATCGACCGCGGCCGAGTACGTCTGATCGAGGAGTGTGTTTTCGTAGGTCGGCATCACCAGCAGCGGCATCAGGTACTCGAACATCGAGCCGCTCCAGGACAGCAACACCGACTCGCCGCCGCTGGAGGTCAAGAGCCTTCCCAAACCGAACCAGCTCTCCTGGGGCAGCTTGCCCTGCGCGATGGCAACGAAATTGCCGAAACGCGCTTCCGAAGCGAGAAGATCGTAGTAGCTCGGATCGCTGCGGCGATCCGTGACGTTGTAGCCGATGACCAGCTGCTGTCGCACTTTGTCGAACAAAAAATCGAATTCCATGCTCGCAAGGCGATTTGCGCGCGTGGACAGCTCGTCGAGTGCAGCAATCCTTGCGCGTGCGCGGGCGACACCCTTTGCGACCAGCACCTCTGACGGCTCAAGCAGATCGCCTTGTCCCCAGCTGAGGGTTGCCTGACCGCCTTCGGACGCCCGAAGCTTCGTCGCGTCGAACGTGGCGAGCTGCCGAAGCGTTGGAACATGCCGCGCGCCGGGGAATTCTAGGCTCTCGAGTCGTGCGGCTTCCAACGAGAGCCATGGTGCAACAAAGATCAACTCGTCGCGGAAATCGGCGCACTGCCGCGCGAGCGCACCCGACCAGAACGCCGCGTCGTTATCGGATTCCCCGGATCCCCGATTGCTGACCGCTGCCTCCACCTTCGAAGCGGCGCTCGTGAGGTTGCTGATCTCATTCCATATACCTGCGAGAGTCGTGTCGCTCGCGCTTGTGGCCGACGCAAGCGCCTTCTCGAACTGCAGAATCGATGCCGGTCGCTCGTCGTCGAGCGCATCGAGCAAAACGCAGAACGTATCGCTCAAGCCCTCGATCCATCGAGCGCTCACGATAGGCGCATCCTGAAGGGCGGCGAGGCCCGGCCGCAGGGTTAGGAGATGGCCCGCGAGGTTGCCGCTGTCCACGGTCGACACATAGCGGGGCGCAAGGGGTGCAAGCGTTCTGGTGTCGTACCAGTTGAAGAAATGTCCTTGGTAGCGTTCGAGAGACTCCATGGTGTCGAACGCCTTCGCCGTGCGCGCGATGAATGGTCCCGTCGGCAGATAGCCGAAGTCGTGGGCCGCCAGGTTGGCAAGGAGGGCGAGCCCCATGTTGGTCGGCGACGTTCGGTGTGCAAGCTTTAGCTCGGGATGCATCTGCACGTTATCTGGCGGCAACCCGTTGTCGTCGGGTCCGACGTAGGTTTCGAAATAGCACCAAGTCTTCCGTGCGAGCTTGTGCAGGAATCGCGTCTGATTGGCGCTGAGGCGAACGGGGCGCCGCGCAATCGGGCGGCTTACCCACCAAGCGAGGACCGGGGAAGCGAGCCACAACACCAGCAGCGGAGCGGCAATCGGCAGCACCGCAACGTAGTTTCGTGCGAGAAGACCAAGTGAGCCGACCGCGAGGACTGGCGCGAGCCACATCAAGCGGAACGACGCGACGAGAGCCGGGCGATCGTGTGTTTCGAGCGCCCGATCCACGTCGCTCGAGGCATTCCACTCGAGCAGGCGTCGCCGGGTAATCAGCACGCGCCCGAGCGTCCGAACGATCGCGTCGAGGTGGAGATAACTCTCGTACGGCAGAAGGGCCAGGGACAGGACGGCTTGCCAGAGGTGGCGTCTTGCCGAGCCGCCGACGTTGAGGAGATGCTCGCGGAAAGGGACGCCGACGGGCGCGTCGGCGAGATTCGAGAGCAGGGCGATAAACGACGGTGCCACGACAATCGTGACCACGACCCAGGTCCAGAGAGGCGACGAAGACAACACGGTCCACCCGAGCAGAAGCAGAAGGGTCGACGCGACTGGCGCGAGGCTTCGCCGAAGATTGTCGAATAGCTTCCATTGCGACAGCATCGACAGGGGATTGCGCTCCCGGCGTCCGCCGCGGCCGGGCACGCGCCGTCGGAGCCATCCCGCAAGCTGCCAGTCCCCGCGGATCCAGCGATAACGGCGTGCAACGTCCGCGGCGTAGCGTGCAGGAAATGTTTCGTACAGCTCGACGTCGCTCAAGAGTCCCGCGCGGGCATAGCAGCCCTCGAGAAGATCGTGACTCAGCACCCGGTTTGCCGGAAAGCGCCCTTTGAGCGCCCGCTCGAAAGCGTCGACGTCGTAGATCCCTTTCCCGATGAACGAGCCCTCGTCGAAGATGTCCTGGTACACGTCGGAAACGGTGCGCGTGTATGGATCGATGCCTGGCTCGCCTCCATAGACCCGCGCGTAGCGCGAGCGATTCGTGCTCGGCAGGCTCACCGAGACTCGAGGCTGAAGAATCCCGTACCCAGAGGTAACGATGTCGCGGTTAATGTTTCTTCCTGGCTCATCGAAGCGCGGACGGTTCAGTGGATGGGCCATCGCGCCGACGAATTCGCGCGCCGCGTCGCGGGGTAGTTGCGTGTCGGTGTCGAGCGTGATCACGTACTTCACTTCCGACAGAACCGGCGTGGCCCCGACGATGCGGGAGAACCTGCTCGGCGGTCCGCCCCTCAGAAGCGCGTTCAGATCTTCCAACTTGCCGCGCTTGCGTTCTTCGCCCATCCACCGGCGTTCACGTGGATTCCAGCATCGCGGCCGGTGAAACAGATAGAAAACGCTGCCCTGCGCCGGTCCTTCGGAGGCTCTCACCGCGCCCGTGTCGACGACTTCACTTATCCGCGCGTCGTCGGCGTATGGATATTTTCGATTGAGCTCGGTGATCCCGTCCTCGGCCAATCGGAGCACGGCGTCATCGCCGGGTAGCAATTCCTCGCCCGCGTCAGGGAAATCCGTCAGCAGCCCGAAGTGCAGGCGAGCGTCACGATTGGCGAGAAATCGAACCTCGAGAGCTTCGATCAACGCTTCGACTTCCTGTGCACTGCCGAGGATCGACGGGACCACCACCAGCGTTCGCGACGCGGGCGGGATGCCCGCAGAAAAGTCCATTCTCGGGAACGAGCGCGGGGTAATCGCCAGCGTCGCAAGCCAATTCACAAGCGTTACGGCCAGTTGGCTCGTCGCGACGAGCGAGAGCGCGACGACCAGCGCAAGAACCCGCGGGTCGAGTCTCATGAGGGTCGCGTTTGACACCAGGCCGCCCGTCAATACGCAGGTAACCATTGCAATCGCGCCCAGATAAAGGGGCAACGCGTATCGCTTTCCTGCTCGTCTCACCACCTCCCCGGCCGAGAGCTTGATCGAAAGCGCGGTTTCGAGTTCGGGAAGCCCGCGATCAATCAGGAAGAAGCCGACATGAGACGCGAGATTTGCGGGTTCGCCCCGTGACAGGGCACTGCCAGCGAGCTCGACGGCTTTTGACGCAACCACTGCCTCAACAAGATCGCCTCGCTTCGCGATGTCCTCGACCGCGTGCCGATAGCGGTCACGCGTTGCGAAGTTCATGGCAGCGTAGGTGCCTTGCGGGTCGCCGCGCAATATCTTTTCGACGACGCTCGTGGTCTCTACGAACTCCCGCCAATCGATCGCGGAAAGGAACCGCAGACTCCCGATGCTGTTGCTTATCGAGACCTGGTCCGAAGCCTGTCGCTGGTTTTCGAGCTGGACTAGGTGCTCGATCGTCAGATGTGATTCGGCGAGCCATTGCTCGATCCATGTCAGTGCCAGCGCCAACGTGGCACTGAGGCCCTGCAAGCGGCGCGCGAGCTCCGCGACAAACGCGCTTCCCATCGGCGGCGACGAGCGCGCCATGTCCGCGATGACCAGGATCAGGCTCTTTGGATCGCGCTCGGCCGTCTCGATCATCCGATCCGCCCAGGTGTTGGCGAGATCGCGCTCTGCTCTTCCCGCGGCGATCCGCACGGCCACGCGACGCAGGTTTTCGATCAGCGCGAGCCGCAACATGATCGGGATTGCCCAAAGCTCCCCAAGATTGAGCGCGGTGACCGACTGATAAGCCGCGACGAAGCGGCCAAGGCTTTCCGCATCGACGCGGCCATCTCCATGGGAAATGGTTTCCAACGCGATGTCGTAGACGCGGGGCAGCCCTGCCGACGGACCGACCTCGAGGCAGGGCAATTGACGGCTGTACGCGCGCGGCAAGTGACGCTTTGCGGTCGCGATCTGCTCCTCGACCAGATGGAAGTTGTCGAGGAGCCAGTCACCCGCCGGCGTAATCCTGCGATTCCCCGAGACGGCCTCCGCGAGACGCTCGCAGATCCCGAGGAGCACGCCCTCGTTGGTGGCAAGCCGCGGGAGCAGTTGGTCCGATGTCCGGCGCTTTGTCAGGCGATGCGCTGCAGCAAGCGTTCGCCCGTGCCGTCCCATCTGATCGGCACTGAACAATTCCGAGCGAAGCGGGGGCTCGTCAACGAAGAAATGGGGACCAGCGCCCGCGAAGCGCGAATTTGCGTTGGGTCGCAGGAGCCGACTCAGGGGGGGCTTTCCGCTTCGCACGGCGTTTTCTGCCTCGATGTCTGGCGGGTCGATCGACAACGAACGCCGTGGGCGGCGACCCGCTCACTTCCCAGGCGATCCCGAACGCAGGCACGAGCGGCGACGACCGAGTTGCCAACGATCCGATTGGCGACTTGCTGGCGTTGCGTGCAAGCGATTCCCGCCTGGCGGGACCGGCGTTCGAAGTCAGGTCAATCGTAAACCGCAGCGAGTAAATTCGTAACCTCGCGCCGTCCTACAACGTTTTCAGACTCCGACTGACCCTCGCCGGGCAAATTTTGGGAGCACAATTGAAGCTCGCGCCTTTTCGAGTTCCGGCGGCGGCGCACTTCCTCTCTCTATCTGCCGGTGAAGGAGTAGCCATGGGGTGGATGAATGCGTTTCGAACACATGAGCACGCCAAGTCCTCGCCCGGTTCGGGCCGGAGACGTCTCGCCGGGGCGCCAATCCGCCGTGACGTCGAGCGCGAGGAGACGGTCCCCACGACCAAGCAGGTTGTGCCGGAAGACGAAATCAGGCGCCGACAGATATCGCTCGCCGTACGATACGTCGCCGCCGTTCGAGGGCGCTAAAGGGACGCTCGCCCCACCCAAAGCGGGCGGCCGCGGGGCTCGACGACTCGCCGAAGCAAGTTTCCAACATTAATGCCCCCGTAGCCTGGGCCGGGGCTTTCGGATCCTACGCCGAACAGACAAGAACAAACCCATGGCCACTGCCGAAATGTCTGATGCGTTCGTTTTCTTCGGCGCAGCGGGCGATCTCGCTTACAAGAAGGTTTTTCCGGCGCTACAGGCGCTCACCCGGGCGGGGCGCCTGGAGATGTCGATCATCGGCATGGCGCGGGGTGGGTGGTCGCTCGAAAAATTGCGTGAGCGCGCCCGCGAAAGCGTAGAGCACAATGGGGGTTTGGACGCCGAGGCTTTCGACAAGCTGTCGGCGCACCTTCGATACGTCGGTGGTGACTACCAGGATCCACAAACGTACGACAAGCTGCGGCGGGCGCTCGGCGACGCCAAGCGCCCGCTGCACTACCTCGCGATTCCACCCAGCATGTTCGCAACCGTGGTGCGCGGTCTCGAGCAGGCGGGTTGCACCCGCGATGCGCGCGTGATCGTCGAAAAGCCTTTCGGACGCGATCTCGCGTCGGCGCACGCCTTGAACGAGACGCTCCACCAGGTGTTCCCGGAAGCGGCGATCTTCCGCATCGATCACTATCTGGGCAAGGAAGCAATCCAGAACCTGCTCTATTTCCGATTCGCCAACACGTTCCCGGAGGCGGTCTGGAACCGTAATTTCGTCGACGGCGTGCAGGTCACGATGGCGGAAGATTTCGGGATTCAGGGCCGCGGCGCGTTCTACGACGAGGTCGGCGCGATTCGCGATGTGCTGCAGAATCACCTGCTGCAGGTTACCGCGCTCCTTGCGATGGATGCGCCGGTAGGACGCGATCCCGAGACGATGCGCGCGGAAAAGCTGCGCTTGTTCCGGGCAATGAGGCCGCTCGACAAGTCGCAGGTCGTGCGCGGGCAGTTTCGTGGGTATCGTGACGAGCAGGGCGTCGCGCCGAATTCGGATGTCGAAACCTTCGTGGCGGTGTGCCTTTACATCGACACTTGGCGCTGGTCTGGGGTGCCGTTTTACATCCGCGCCGGCAAGCAGTTGCCGATCACGGCGACGCAGGTCGTGATCGATCTGAAGTGTCCTCCCGTTGCGATCTTCGACGAGATCACGGCGTCGCAATCGAACTATTTCCGCTTTCGGCTAAGTCCCGACGTCGTGATCTCGGCCGGCGCACGCGTCAAGCGTCCCGGCGAGGCGATGGTCGGCGACTCCGTCGAGCTCGTGGCACACCGCTCGAGCGCGGGAGAGAAATCTCCCTACGAACGCCTCCTCGGCGACGCGTTACGCGGCGACGCGACGCTGTTCACAACCGATGAAGGTGTGGAAGCGGCATGGCGCGTCGTCGACCCGATCCTGAGCGGCGTTCCCGTGAGCGAATACGAGCGTGGTTCCTGGGGGCCCGCTTCCGCCCGCGCGATCGTCGCCGGTGAGGAAGGGTGGCACGACCCGAAACCGGAGGTGTCCCCATGCTGAGCGCCGGTGACGTCGTCGTCCTCCTGGACGTAGACAACACGCTGCTCGACAACGATCGCTTCGGCGCCGATCTGTCCGCACGACTGGAATCGTTGTTCGGCGGCGCCGAACGCGATCGCTATTGGGTGATCTATTCTGCGCGACGTGACAAGCTCTCCTATGCCGACTATCTGGGCGCGCTGCAGGAGTTTCGCTTCGGCCTCGAAGACGACCCGGACCTTCTGCAGATGTCTTCATACTTGCTCGATTATCCGTTCGCCGATCGTCTTTTTCCGCACGCGCTGGATGTTATCTCGCATTTGCGCACGCTCGCACTTCCGATTGTCCTGTCCGATGGCGACGTTGTCTTCCAACCCCGAAAGATCGAGCGCTCGGGTATCTGGAATGCGGTCGACGGCCGCGTGCTGATCGACGTTCACAAGGATCGGTCCCTCGATCCGATGCGGCGGCGCTATCCGGCGCGGCATTACGTGATGGTGGACGACAAGCCCGGGCTGCTCGCGTCGATGAAAAAGACGATGGGGCCGGCGTTGACGACGGTGTTCGTACGGCAGGGCCACTATGCGGCGGAGTACGTGCGCGCAGACGGCGATCCTTTGCCCGATTTGGAAATCGAGCACATCGCGGAGCTGCTGGATCGCGACCTTTCCGATATTCTCGCGACCGCCTCGAGTAGTTGCGCGACCGCAACCCAGGAGTCGACATGAACAATCTGCATCTTCTGCACGATATCGGCCAGAGTCTGTGGCTCGATAACATTACGCGCGAGATTCTCGACAACGGCACGCTGCGCCGCTATATCGGCGAGTATTGTGTGACCGGATTGACCTCCAACCCGACAATTTTCGACGAGGCGATCGGCAAGTCGACTGCATACGACCCCGGTATTCGCGAGAAGGCGAGACTGGGCAAGGAGGCAGAGGCGTTGTTCATGGAGCTCGCGCTCGAGGACCTGCGCCGCGCGGCCGATCTCTTCCGCCCGATCCACGACGTGACCCGGGGCGTCGACGGTTGGGTGTCGATGGAAGTATCCCCATTGCTTGCCGGGGATACGTCCGGAAGCATCGGCGCCGCGGCGCGCATCAGCAAGCAGGCGGACCGGCGCAATCTTTTCGTCAAGATTCCCGGCACGCCGGAAGGCATTCCCGCGATCGAGGAATCGATATTCGCCGGCGTTCCAATCAACGTGACGCTACTGTTCTCGCGCGAGCAGTATGTCGCTGCGGCGGAAGCGTATCTCCGCGGTATCGAGCGGCGCATCGCGGCCAAGCGGGATCCGCACGTCGCTTCGGTCGCCTCGCTATTCGTGAGCCGCTGGGACAAGGCCGTGGGCGGCAAGGCGCCTCCCGAGCTGCGCAATCGCCTCGGTATCGCGGTCGCGGGCCAGACCTACGCCGCATATTGCAGTCTGCTTCGATCCGTCCGCTGGCGGAAACTCGCGGGTGCCGGTGCGCGTCCACAGCGGTTGTTGTGGGCCAGCACGGGAACCAAGGATCCCGCCGCTTCCGACACGCTGTACATCGAGGCCCTGGCTGCGCCGAATACGATCAACACCATGCCCGAAAAGACCCTCCGCGCGTTTGCGGAACACGGCGCGGTCAAGGGCCTCATGAGAGAAGACGGTGCAGATGCAAACTCGATGTTGGAGCGGTTCGCGCGCGCCGGCATCGATGTCCCGGCGCTTGCCCTCCAGCTTCAGCGCGAGGGAGCGCAGCAGTTCGTAGAATCCTGGCAGGAGCTGTTGTCGCGCATCACGGACAAGGCGAACACTCTGGCCCACACGAGCTGACGCAATTGCGAATGACCCAATCCAACGTCAGCTTGGCCCAGACGGTTGCCGTGTCCCAGCGCGCACCGTGGAAGGCGCTTGCAGCGCATCGCGCGGCAATCGGAACGCGACATCTGCGTGATCTGTTTGCCGAGGATCCGTCACGTGGTGAGCGTTTCACCGCCGAGGCCGCCGGACTCTATCTCGACTATTCGAAGAATCGCGTCACCGATGAGACGCTGCGCCTGCTTCTCGCACTCGCCGAAGCGAGCGGTCTGCCGGGCCGTATCGCGGCAATGTTTCGCGGCGACAAGATCAACTCGACGGAGCAAAGGGCGGTACTGCATGTCGCCCTGCGTGCACCGCTCGGCGAGTCGATATTCGTCGACGGGAAAGACGTCGTGCCTGGAGTCCACGCGATCCTCGTCGAATGGCCGTGTTTTCGCGAGCAGGTGCGAAGCGGCGCGTGGAAGGGGTTCACCGGCAAGGCGATACGCAATGTCGTCAACATCGGCATTGGTGGATCGGATCTGGGCCCTGCGATGGCGTACGAGGCGTTGCGCTTCTATAGTGAGCGCAGATTGACGTTGCGCTTCGTGTCCAACGTCGACGGGACCGACTTTGTCGAAGCGGTTCGCGATCTCGACCCCGCCGAGACGCTTTTCATCGTCTGTTCGAAGACGTTCACGACGCTGGAGACGCTGACCAACGCGCACGCGGCGCGCGCCTGGTGCATAGACGCGTCTCGGCGACGAAGCGCGGTGCAGCGACATTTTGTCGCCGTCTCGACCAATGCCGAGGAAGTTGGGAGGTTCGGTATCACACGGATCAGATGTTCGGCTTTTGGGATTGGGTGGGCGGCCGATATTCGATGGACTCGGCGATCGGTCTGTCGACAATGCTTGCGATCGGCCACGAGAACTTCGACGCGATGCTCGCCGGATTCCACGCGATGGACGTGCATTTCCGCAACGCGCCGCCGGAACGAAATCTTCCAACGGTGCATGCCTTGCTCGCGATCTGGAACAACAATTTCCTGGGCGCCGCAACGGTCGCGGTCTTGCCGTACGCGCAATACCTGAAGCGCTTTCCCGCGTATTTGCAGCAGCTCACGATGGAAAGCAATGGCAAGCATGTCACGCTCGAAGGGCAGGACGTAGGATACGATACCGGAGCGATTTACTGGGGCGAGCCCGGGACCAATGGACAGCACTCGTTCTATCAGCTTTTGCACCAGGGCACCCGAGTTGTGCCGTGCGATTTCATCGGCTTTTGCAAACCGCTCAATCCGCTCGGTGATCAGCACGACTTGCTGATGGCCAACATGTTGGCGCAGAGCGAAGCGCTCGCCTTCGGCAAGACTGCCGACGAGGTGCGAGCCGAGGGCACCGCCGAAGCGCTTGTTCCGCATCGCACGCTCGAAGGCAATCGTCCGAGCAACACCGTGCTCGCCGACCGCCTGACGCCGCAGACGCTCGGTGCGTTGATCGCTCTCTACGAGCATAGCGTATTTGTGCAGGGAACGATCTGGGAGATCGACTCGTTCGACCAGTGGGGTGTCGAGCTCGGCAAGGCGCTTGCCAGCCGTGTGGCGTCCGAGGTCGCGAGCGTCGGCGATCCGAAGCTCACGCACGACAGCTCGACGAACGCGCTGATCCGGCGCTTTCGGAAAGGGCGCGAGCCACCGCGATGAGCACAGCGATCAGTCCACGGGCGGGCAAGCCCGCTAGCCTGGCTGAGCTCGTGGATATCACGAAGACTCGTCGAGGCGTACTCCAGTCTCCGTCCCGATCCGGCAGTACCCGCGCAACGGGTGGCGTTCGGCACGTCCGGGCATCGCGGTACGTCGTTCGACCGGAGCTTCAACGAGGCGCACGTACTCGCGATCACACAAGCTATTTGCCGCTATCGTCGCGGACACGGGATCGATGGACCGCTGTTCATCGGGATCGACACGCACGCGCTATCGGCGCCCGCATTCGAAAGCGCCCTGGAAGTGCTCGCGGCCAACGGCGTCGAGACCCGGATCGCGCAAGGCGGCGAATATACGCCCACGCCGGCGGTCTCGCACTCAATCCTCGTCCACAACCGCGGCCGGACGTACGGACGCGCCGACGGCATCGTCGTGACGCCGTCGCACAATCCACCGGACAATGGCGGATTCAAGTACAACGCGGCCAATGGCGGTCCCGCGGACACCGACGCCACCGGGTGGATCCAGAAAGAGGCGAATGGCTTCCTGGAGCGGGGCCTGAAGGACGTGCGGCGCGTCTCGATCGACCAGGCGCGAAACGCGGCCACGACGCGCGAACACGATTTCCTCGGGACCTACGTCGACGATCTGCGCAATGTCATCGATTTCGATGCGATTCGTGCATCGGGACTACGGATGGGCGTGGACCCTCTGGGCGGAGCGGGCGTCCACTACTGGGCCCGAATCGCGGAGAAGTACAAGATCGACCTCGAGGTCGTCAGCGAGGAGGTCGATCCGACGTTTCGCTTCATGACCGCTCGACTGGGATGGCCGCATCCGGATGGATCCGTCATCGTCCGTACGCGATGCAGCGCCTGATCGGCTTGAAGGACCACTACGATATCGCGTTCGCCTGCGATACGGATCACGATCGTCACGGCATCGTGGCGCCAAGCTGCGGCTTGATGCGGTCGAACGATTACCTGACAGTTGCGGTCGATTACCTGCTTCGCAATCGCAGGCGCTGGCGCGAGAGCGTCGGCGTCGGCAAGACTGTCGTGACCAGCGCGATGATCGACCGTGTGACGGCGCGCTTGCACCGCAGGCTCTACGAGGTGCCGGTGGGTTTCAAATGGTTCGTCGACGGGCTTCTCGACGCCTCCCTCGGTTTCTGCGGAGAAGAGAGTGCCGGGGCGTGCTTCGCGCGCATCGACGGTACGGTGTGGACAACTGACAAGGACGGCATCGCCCCGGCGCTTCTGTCGGCGGAGATGACGGCGCGCGGCGGCCGCGATCCCGCGAGGTCGTACGAGGCACTGACTCACGACCTCGGAAAGCCAAGCTCGGAACGCGTCGACGCCCCGGCGACGCCGGAGCAGAAGAAGAAGCTCTCTACGCTCACGCCCCGCCAATTGCACATCACCGAGCTTGCCGGCGAGGCGGTCGAACGGATCCTCGATCGTGCGCCGGGCAACGGCGCGTCGATCGGTGGCATCAAGGCGATTGCTGCGAACGGCTGGTTCGCGGCGCGACCGTCGGGGACCGAAGCCATTTACAAGATCTACGCGGAGAGTTTTCGCGGCGAGGACCATTTGCAAGCGCTCATCCGCGAGGCTCAGGACATCGTCGACCGGACGCTTGCGACCTGACGTGCGCGGCGTTCGGCACCTGAGCCCCGCCGCCGTTCGCTTGATCGAGGAACGATCATGACCGACGCGATCGATAAACAATGTATCGCCACGATGCGTTTTCTCTCGGTGGATGCCGTGCAGAAGGCGAACAGCGGTCATCCCGGCCTGCCGCTCGGTGCGGCGCCGATGGCCTACGTGCTGTGGACGCGCTTGCTCAAGCACAATCCGCGCAATCCCGCACTGGTTCGACCGCGATCGCTTCGTGCTCTCCGCCGGACACGGCTTCGATGCTGCTCTACAGCCTGCTGCATCTCACCGGCTACGACCTCTCGCTCGACGACATCAAGCAGTTTCGCCAATGGGGCAGCAAGACGCCGGGCCATCCCGAGCGCGGCCACACGCCAGGCGTCGAGACCACGACCGGACCGCTGGGCCAGGGCTTCGCCAACGCCGTCGGCATGGCGATCGCCGAAGCGCAGCTCGCGGCGCGCTACAACCGGCCCGGGCTCGACGTGGTCGATCATCATACCTACGCGATCGTCAGCGACGGCGACCTGATGGAAGGCGTCGCCTCGGAGGCCGCATCGCTGGCCGGCCATCTGAAGCTCGGCAAGCTGATCTGTCTCTACGACGACAACCACGTCACGCTTGCCGCCGGAACCGACATCACCTTTTCCGAGGATCGCGCCCGGCGCTTCGAGGCCTACGGCTGGCACACGCTCTCGGTCGAGGACGGCAACGACCTCGCCGCGATCGAGGCCGCGCTCGCGCGCGGCGCGCGCGGAGACCGGCGCGTCCGTCGCTGATCTCTGGTGCGCACGCACATCGGCTACGGATCGCCGGACAAGCACGACAGCTTCGAGGCGCACGGCTCGCCGCTCGGCGTCGACGAAGTGCGTCTGACCAAGCAGACGCTCGGCTGGCCCGTCGATCCGCCGTTCCTGGTTCCGGAGGCGGCGCTTGCGCATTTCCGCGAGGCGGTCGCACGCGGCGGCGCATGACGAAGCCGGTAAGGACCGCCCGGATGGCGACATACGCCGAAGCCTTTCCCGGCCTCGCGAAGAGCTGCAACGAATGCGTGCGCGGCGAATTGCCGGACGACTGGGATCGCGACATACCGGTATTTCCACCGGACGCCAAGGGAATCGCCACGCGCGTCGCGTCGGGCAAGGTGATGAACGCGATCGCACCGCGCCTGCCCGCGTTGACGGGCGGCTCTGCCGATCTCGATCCGTCGACCTACACCGCGCTCAAGGGTCTCGGCGATTTCAATGCGCCGCCGGAGAGCGACGTCGACACGCAGGGATCCGATGGCGGCGGCTGGAGCTACGCCGGGCGCAATCTGCACTTCGGCGTGCGCGAGCATGCGATGGGCGCCATCGTCAACGGCATGGCGGCGCACGGCGGGCTCTTTCCGTACGGCTCGACGTTCCTGATCTTTTCCGACTACATGCGTCCGCCGATTCGGCTGGCGGCGTTGATGGGCTTGCATGTCGTGCACGTCTTCACGCACGACAGCATCGCGCTCGGCGAGGACGGACCGACGCATCAGCCGGTCGAGCAGCTTGCGGCACTGCGCGCGATTCCGAACCTGATCGTGATCCGCCCGGGCGACGCCAACGAAACCGCGGTGGCCTGGCGTGTCGCGGTCGAGACGCGCGATCGTCCGGTGCTGCTGGTGTTGAGTCGGCAGAACGTGCCGACGCTCGATCGCCGCGCTACGCAGCCGCCGACGGTCTGCGCCGTGGCGCCTATGTCCTGTCCGATGCGCCGAATGCCAAGCCCGCGCTGATTCTGATCGCCAGCGGCTCGGAGGTCGGCCTCGATCGTTGCCGCAGCGGAGCGGCTGGCCACGGAAGGCATCGCGGTGCGCTGCGTCTCGATGCCGAGCTGGGAACTGTTCGATGCGTTGCCGCAGTCCGATCGCGACGCGGTGCTGCCGCCCGCAGTCCGCACGCGCCTCGCGGTCGAAGCCGCGGTGTCGCAAGGATGGCATCGCTACGTCGGCGAGGCCGGCGATGTCGTCAGCGTCGAGCGCTTCGGCGCCTCGGCGCCCGGAGAGGTTGTCCTGCGCGAATACGGATTTACGGTCGATCAGGTCTGCGAACGCGCGAAGGCGTTACTCGCGAAACGCTGATCCGGGGCGAATCTGTCGTCCAACCGGGATCACAGCTTGCCTTCCGTCGAGCACACATCGGGGCTACCGGCCAGCGAAACGACGCCCATTGCGAACGCGCTCACGGTCTGGACGATTGGTCATTCGACGCGGCCGCTCGAAGTCTTTCTGGCGCTGCTGGCGTCGTTTGCCATCGAGGCGGTTGTGGACGTGCGAAGCTTTCCGGGTTCGCGGCGGCATCCGCAGTTCGGCAAGCACGCGCTGGAAGCGGCTCTTGCGGAGCACGGGATCGCCTATCGATGGCTTCCGTCGCTCGGCGGCCGTCGACGCCCGGTCGCGAACTCGCCCAACACCGCGTGGCGTAACCCGAGCTTTCGCGGCTACGCTGACTATATGCAAACGACGGAGTTTGCGGCGGGCCTCGGTGACCTGGTCGAAGGGGCGCGCTTATTCCGGACGAGCATCATGTGCGCCGAGTCGCTGTGGTGGCGGTGCCACCGCTCGATGATTGCCGACGCGTTGCTGGCGCGCGGCATCCACGTCGAGCATATCCTGGGTACGCACGGGAGCGAACCCCATCCCGGGACGGCACCAGCCCGAATCGTCGACGGCCGGCTGACCTACGCGGCGCCCGAGACCGGCACCCTGTCGCTGCTCTGACGCTCTATGGATTCGCAAACGCCGGTGGCGCTCATTCCTTCTTGATCGGATGCCCTCCGAACTGATAGCGCATCGCAGCAAGCAGCTTGTCGGAAAACGATTCGGAATCGCGTGAGCGCAGGCGCGCGAGAAGCGAGAGCGTGATCACCGGCGCGGGGACGTCGAGATTGATCGCTTCGTCGACCGTCCAGCGTCCTTCTCCCGAGTCGGCCACGTAAGGCGCGATGCCGTCCATCTTGGGGTTGGTGGCGAGCGCATTCGCGGTGAGATCCAGTAGCCACGACCGCACGACGCTGCCGTGGCGCCAGATCTCGGCGACTTGATGAAGGTCGAACCCGAACTCGCGCTTGTGCGACAGAATCGAGAAGCCTTCCGCGTACGATTGCATCATCCCGTATTCGATGCCGTTGTGGATCATCTTGGTAAAGTGGCCGGCGCCCACCGGGCCTACGCGTCCCCAACCCTTGTCCGGCGCCGGCGCGAGCGTCTCGAAGATCGGCTTCAGCCGTTCGATTAGGCTTTCATCGCCGCCGATCATCATGCTGTAACCCTCACTCAAGCCCCACACGCCTCCACTCGTCCCGCAATCGACGTAGGCGACCTGCTTGCCAGCGGCATCGCTCGAGCGTCGCAGCGTATCCTTATAGCTGGAATTGCCGCCATCGATGAGAACGTCGCCCGGGGCCAGAAGATGCAACAACGCGGTGACGGTGGCATCCGTGATATCGCCTGCCGGAACCATCATCCACAGCACGCGCGGCGTAGCAAGACGTGCCACCACGGCGTCTAGTGACGAAGCCGACTCGGCACCCTTCGCCTCGATTCGGGTTCGGGCTTCCGCATTGGGGTCGAATCCCACGACGCGGTGCTTGCCGTTGACGAGACGCTCCGTCATGTTGGCGCCCATGCGCCCGAGACCGATCATGCCGAGTTCCATGAAGATTCCTTGTGTGCGAATGGCGCGATTCGAGAGCGTTGCCGATTGCGACCGTAAGGCTAGTCCGTGCGGCGTCGTCGCTCCGCTTCGAGACAGCCGGCGCAACCGGCTCCGGGGTCAAGGTCGAGATTGTGTTTTTTTCTCCTTCAGCGTCGCGAGGTATGCGTCCGCTGCCTTCTTGATCGCTTCGGCCTGCGTCGGGTAGGCGTGAATGACCCGGGCAAGCGTGCGCAACCCGATGCGCGCGACCATCGCAAGGGTGATCTCGTTGATCATCTCGCCCGCATGGCTTGCGACGATGGTAGCACCGAGGATCCGGTCGGTCCGCTCCTTGACGTGGATCTTGACGAAGCCGGTCTCCTCACCGTCTGCAATTGCGCGGTGCACCGTATGCATTGGCACGGTGAACGTCTTCACCGGAATTTCCCGATCCCGCGCTTCGCGCACGTAGAGTCCGACGTGCGCAATCTCCGGGTCGGTATAGGTGCACCACGGTATCGTAAGCGAGCTCACCCGTCGGCGGCCGCCCGCAAGGACGTTGTGCGCCGCAATCCGCGCGGACGCGTCTGCGGTATGCGTGAACTTGTGCTCCAGGCAAACGTCGCCCGCGGCGTAGATGCGCGGATTCGTGGTTCGAAGATAATCGTCGACGCGAATACCGTCGGTTGCGTTCGCCTCCACGCCCGCCGCCTCGAGATCCAGGCGTTCGATGTTCGGCAGGCGCCCCGTACCGGTGAGGATGGCATCCGCCGCGACCGTGCTCGCATAGTCATCGCTCAGGAGGTCGACGAGCTTCTCGCCCCCCTCAATGCGTACCCGCACGGCCGCTGTGTTCAGCCTGACCTCGAGGCCATCCCGGGTGAAGCGGTCGGAGAGAAGCTGCGCCGCATCGCGTTCCTCCTTCGGCAGGAACAGCGGCAAGCTCTGGGCGATCGTCGTTCGCGTGCCGAAGCGACAGAATGCCTGCGCGAGCTCGCACCCGAGGGGTCCGCCGCCGATGACCAGAAGACGGCGCGGCAATTCGGTGAGCTCGAAGACGGTATCGTTGGTCAGGAACCCGGCCTCGACCAGCCCCGGAATGGACGGCGTGTCGGGCCGGGCTCCGGTCGCAACGATGGCGTGATCGAAGCGGACCCGCGTGCCGTCGACGGAAATGGTGTCGCCCGACACGAAGTGCGCATCGCCGAAGAACACGTCGACGCCGCCGTCGGTCAAGCTCTTTGCCGAATCGATGCGGCTCACGCGCGATCGGATGCGTCGGACGCGTCGCATGGTCGCCGCGAAATCGACGCGAATGTCGCCTGGGACACAGGCGCCGTAGCTCGCCGCGTTGCGCATTTCCGCGTAGAGCCGTGACGTCCGGATCAGCGTTTTCGAGGGAATGCATCCAACGTTGAGGCAGACGCCGCCCAGAAGCGCGCGCTCGACAAGCGCGACCTTGGCGCCGGCCGCTGCGGCGTCAGTTGCCGCGACCACTCCGGCTGGGCCGCCGCCGATCACGATCAACCGGTATGGGCTGCCGGGCTTCGGATTGCGCCAATCAGGCGGGCGAAGGTTCCTGAGCCGCTCCTCCTCGAACAGGTCTCCCGAGATGCGTACGCCGGCGCTGCCGTAGGCGGGTGGCATGAAAGGGCCCGAGCGATTACAACCAGCCGCCGCGAAAACCGGCGCGCCGCAAACCGGAGCGGACCACCGGGCAATCGCGCATCAGGTTCCAGATAAGCCCGGTGCGATAGTTCTCGATCATCATGACGACGATACCCTGATCGAGTCCAAAGTGGCCCGGCGAAACCCACGCGGAGCCCATTGGCGCGACGAGACTCGGATTGAAGCTGCTGGCATAGCGTGTTTTGGATCGCATTTCGGGGTAGCGTTCATGCATGCTGCGCACGCCGTCCCACGCAACCGCGGGGGCAAAGGGAAATGCGGCGACCGCGGCCCACCCGGCCAGCGTGCCGTCGTCGGGGCCATACGGAACGCCACGCGCCGCGTAGCCGAGTAGACGGCGCGGTTCGCCTGCGGCGTCCGGCACATCGGCGCTCGGCCCGTCGCACGCGCTCAGCCCCCAGCAACGGTCGCCGTATCCTTCGAATTCGTTGGGATTGCGTCTCGCGTATTCGCGCTGGATGAGGGTCGCGCGTTGGCTGTTCTCGAAATAGTCGCACCGTTTCTCGCGCATGAAGCGGTCGCGAATGCCGCGGAAGTCAATCCATGCGTGCGAGTACTGATGGACGAAGAGCGGGCCGCCGTAGAGAAAGTCGATGCCGTACAGATTTTCCCATTGGTACGTTGCGGTCCAGGCATGGTAGCAATCACCTTCGAGCCGATGCGTGGGCGATCCGAGCGCCAGGACGTAGAGGATGATCGCCTCGTTATAGCCCTCCCATCCGTAGTGCAGGAATCCGCATTCCGGTTTCCAGCCTTGCCGCAAGGTGTCTCCGCCATTTTGCGCCCATCGCCAATCGATGCGGCGAAACAACAAGTCGGCAAGCTTCCGCAACTCGATCTCGCGGGGCGTGTCCTGATCGAAATAGCGAGCGGCCGTGAGCGCGCCGGCGATCAGGAGCGCGGTGTCGATCATCGACAGCTCCGATCGCCAGACGCGCACACCCGTGTTCGCGTCCAGAAAATGATAATAGAAGCCTTTGTAACCGGTCGCCGCGGGACTGTCGCTCTGATCGCTGTCATGAAAGAATCGCAGCACGCGTAGAACGCGTGTCACGGTGTTCGCTCGATCGAGCCAGCCGCGTTCCACGCCGACGACATAGCTCGACAGCGCGAAGCCGATTACCGCGATGCTGACGGGGGAATTCGGCCGTGAGTTATCCGGCACGAGCCCGTTTGCGGGGTTGGCCGTGTCGAGGAAATAGCCGAACGCGGCGCGCTCCAGCTCGTCGAGGACGGCCTCGTCCGGTACACTCGCAGGGTCGGGTCCCGGTGAATGCTTGCGATCGCCGGTTCGGCGCGGCATGGGAAGTCGCGGGCGGAGGGGTTGGCGGTAACGTACGGGCGGACTGCCGGGAGCGTCGTCCGCATCATAAGGGAATAAGAGCGCGCTCCGGATTTTTAGTTCTCCGCGCGAACGGCCGAGCGGTTGTCACCCGTGTGCAACCCATCCACCTCCTGAGACCCCGCGCAGGTGATCGGGTGATCGATCTTCGGCGGGATGCGCCCGAACAACGTCCGACGCGATAAGCTCGGCCAATGCCAGCAACGCCACGAACAATCTCCCCGGGTTCGCGCGACGCCCAGCTCCTTTCGAACGGGCGGTACACGGTCGTCGCGACGGCGTCCGGCTCCGGCTTCGGTCGCTGGAACGATCTTGCGGTAACTCGCTGGCGCGAGGATCCGACCCGAGACGCTTGGGGCAGCTATGTGCTGCTGAGCGACGCGGACAACGGGTCGGTCTGGTCTGCGTCGCTGCAGCCTTGCGCTGGCAACATCGCTCTGCACGCGATGACCTTCTCTGACGGGCGCGCCGAATACGCACGTCGTGACGACACATCCCTCACCGTGCTCGAGGTCGCGGTCGCAAGCCATTGCGACGCCGAGCTGCGTCGCGTGACCTTCGTCAATCGCGGCCCTTCCGCACGCAACATTCTGCTCACGTCGTATGCCGAGTTGATCCTCGGCGATGCCCGTCACGATGCCGCGCATCCGGCGTTCTCCAAGATGTTCGTGCAGACGGAGTCGGTCGATGAACGGGTCGTTCTCGCGACGCGCCGGCGCCGTGGATCCGACGAGCAGGAAGTTTGGGCGGCGCATTTCGCGGAGCTCGAAGTTCCCGTGCCTTTGCGATTCGAGTTCGAGACCGATCGCGCGCGCTTTCTCGGTCGCGGGCGGACGCTGCGCAACGCGTTGTCGATGGAACATGGCAGGGCGCTCTCCAACACCGCCGGCACGGTGCTCGATCCGATCTTCAGCGTGCGCTGTCACGTACTCGTGGCGCCGGGTGAAACCGTGCACGTCAATTTTTGGACCATCATCGCCGGTTCGCGCGCGGCGGTTCTTGATCTATGCAGCGCTGTCCGTCCATTCGGCGCGGGCCAAAAAGTGCTCGAGCAAGCACGCTCACGCGCCGTGGCAGAGCGCGCGCGTTTCGAGCCAGGCGCCGAGAGCTCCGACCTGTCGACGCTTTTGCTTGCGCCGCTGCTGTCGTCGGATGCCGCCTGGCGAGCGGCACCCGAGGCGCTCGCGCGAGGCCGTGGAGGAGCGCCTGTCCTGTGGACGCGCGGCATCTCCGGAGACCACCCGATCGTGCTGCTGTACGTCGGCGACGCGTCCCACCTCGCTAGCGTCCGCGATCTGTTGCGAGCGCAGTCACGCTGGCACGTGCAGCGGCTGGGCGTCGATGTGGTCGTGCTCAATCGCGCATCGGGAACGCCGGGCGACTCGCTTCAGACCATGCTCGAGACTTTAACCGAGGAGCAGCGGCAGAAATTCGCCGCGGTCGCCGGGTCGGCGCGCGCGGATGTCTTCGCCATTCGCAACGACGATATCCCGGACAGCCTGCGCGACGGACTTGCCACGGTCGCTCGGGTGGTGCTCGACGCATCCGACCCGCTGGCTTGGAGGAGAGGCGAGATCGATTTCGCGCAGATCGAGCATGGCGACGCGGTGACGCGGGAAGCAGTACCCTCGCCTCGAGTCACTCATATCGAGATCGCACAGAAGAATGCGAGCCACAACGCACGGAGCACCGGAGGAAAATCGCAACGGGAGCCGGAAGTCGCCTCGCAACTGGAGTTCAACAACGGCATCGGCGGCTTCGACGCTGCTGCCCGCGAATATGCGATAACGCTCGATGGCATACGGTGCACGCCGATGCCATGGATCAACATCGTCGCCAACCCCTCGTTCGGATTCACGGTCTCGGCCGAAGGTGGTGGCTATACCTGGTCGATCAACAGCCAGCAGAACCCTCTGACGCCGTGGCCGAACGATCCCGTCAGTGACGTACCGCGCGAAGTGCTCTATCTGCGCGACGAGCAAAGCGGCGACGTGTGGAGCGCGACCGCGCTGCCAATCCGTGTTCCGTCAGCAACCTATTCGGTTCGCCACGGAAAGGGATACACGCGCTTCGCGCACACGGCGTTTTCGATCGAGCACGATCTGGTGCAATGTGTTCCGCCATCCGATTCGATCAAGCTTTCCCGGCTGCGCCTGCGCAATCGTTCATCACGGCTGCGGCGATTGTCGATTACCGCGTTCGTCGAGTGGGCGCTCGGCGCGAACGGAACGGTTCCGGCGCCGTTCATCGTGACTTCGCAGGATGCAAGTACCGGGGCGCTGTTCGCGAGCAATCGCTGGCGCCCGGAGTTCGGGGGGCGCGTCGCCTTTGCCGATCTTGGCGGTATGCAGCAATCGTTGACCGGCGATCGCGCGGAATTCCTGGAACGCCACGGCGACAGCGATCGCCCCGCGGCGCTGTTCCAGGAGGCGCCGCTTTCCGGAAGAGTCGGCGCGGGCCTGGATCCATGCGCGGCGCTGCAAGCGAGCATCGAGCTAAGGCCAGGCGAGGCGACCGATATTGTGTTCCTGCTGGGCGATGCCGAGTCATCCGAGGATGCCCGCGCATTGATCGAAAAATATCGCGCAGCCGACGTCGATGCCATCTTGGACGAGACGCGAGCGGCGTGGAACGACATGCTCGATGTCCTGCAGGTGCGCACGCCCGAACGGGCGATGGATCTGCTGCTAAACGACTGGCTCCTGTATCAGACACTCGCGTGCCGCGTCTGGGCGCGCACGGCCTACTACCAGGCGAGCGGCGCGTACGGTTTTCGCGATCAGCTGCAGGATATGATGGCACTGTGCATCGCGCGACCGCAACTCGCTCGCGAACACTTGCTGAGGGCGGCAGGACGGCAATTTCCAGAAGGCGACGTACAGCACTGGTGGCTGCCGCCGTCCGGGCAGGGCATCCGAACGCGGATGACCGATGACCGGCTGTGGCTCGCGTACGTCGCTCACCACTACATTCAAACGACCGGGGATATCGGCGTCCTCGACGAAACCGTCCCCTTCCTCGAAGGCGAACCGTTGCCGCCGGATCGCGACGAAGCGTTTTTCACGCCGCGGGTCGGGAACCGGTCCGTGAGTCTCTACGAGCATTGCGCGCGCGCACTCGACGTCAGCCTTTCGCTGGGTGCTCACGATCTCCCATTGATGGGCACGGGCGACTGGAACGACGGGATGAATCGCGTAGGTGAGAAAGGGCGCGGCGAAAGCGTCTGGATGGGATGGTTTCTGCTTGCGGTGATCTCCGCGCTCGCGCCGATCGCCGAGGCTCGCAAGGACACCGACCGGGTCGACCGTTGGCGGCACTGCGCGGCGACGGTTCGGGCGGCGCTGGAGAAAGCGGGATGGGACGGCGAATGGTATCGCCGTGCCTACTACGACGACGGCTCGCCGCTCGGCTCGAGCCGTAATGACGAATGCCGAATCGACGCGATCGCCCAGTCGTGGAGCGTGATTTCGGGCGCTGCCGGGCACGAGCGCGCTACGCGCGCGATGGAGTCGCTGGCAACGCACCTCGTTCGACAGGAAGACCGAATCGCGCTCCTGCTTGCGCCTCCGTTCGATCGCACGCCGCACGACCCGGGCTACATCAAGGCCTACCCGCCGGGCATTCGCGAGAACGGAGGCCAGTACACGCACGGCTCGATCTGGGGGATTTTCGCGTTCGCGGCGCTCGGACACGGGGATCGTGCCGGCGATCTCTTCGCGATCCTCAACCCGGTGCGCCACGCCGCCACGGCCGAGGGCGTCGAACGTTATAAGGTCGAACCGTACGTCGCATGCGCGGACGTCTATTCGGTGCCGCCGCACAATGGCCGCGGTGGCTGGACCTGGTACACCGGCTCGGCCGGCTGGCTCTATCGCGCGGGGCTCGAAGCCATCCTCGGATTCAGGCTCCACGGTGATACGCTCACGATCGATCCTTGCATTCCGCGGACGTGGCCAGCGTACCAAATCACGTTTCAACGTCGTAGCAGGGAAAACGTGGTCACACGCTACGACATCGCCGTTCGCAATCCGCTCGGCGTCAATCGGGGCGTCGTCTCGGCGCAGCCGGACGGTGTTGAGATCAAAAACGCCACCGCCGTGATTCCGCTTTTCGACGACGGACGAACTCACTCGATACATATCGGCCTGGGCCGCGCGGTATCGAAGGACCGTAGGGTGTAAGGTCGGGCCAGGCGGTCCAACCGGTGGAGCTCCGCGATGGTTTCGCGCACCCTGGTCTGGTCCGCGTGCACCCAGCCAACCGCCGTGCCAGGTCCAAAATCGCGTCCACTGCAAACCGGTGACGTTGGCGGCACGTAGCCCCGTCCCCAGGGAAAGCGCCGCCGTGTCTGGAAGAGGCCTCCTACGCAGACACGCCAACGGAGTCCTACATCAAAAAGGGCATTACGCTGACTTACGCGGCATGGCATGGCGTGCACAATTGGTACACTAAGTCAGGTTTCGCCGCCGACCGATCGCATCGTGCCGATGTCATCCGGGGGCGCCGGTGGTTGGGGCAGCGAGCCCTCGGGAGCGACGACGAGCGGGCCGCGAAGGCCGGAAAGTAGCTTGCCCAAGAGGTTTCGCAAAGGCATTTGCTGCACGCATGGGGAATACGCGCTCGGTCGAGGCCCGGCATCGGGTTTCGGCAGAGCAAATGGACCGGCGTCACGAACTGGCACTGGCCGAATCCTGAAACTGAGAGGACGTCACATGAGCAACACCGACACGATTGATAAAGCCGCACTGCATGTTCTACCGCCACTGCCCTATGCGGAAAACGCACTGGATCCGGTGATCTCCGCAAATACCATCGGGTTCCACTATGGCAAGCACCACAAAGGTTACGTCGATACGTTGAACAAACTGGTGGCCGGCACCGAGCTTGCGAAGCTAACGCTGGAAAAGCTCATCACCGAGACCGCCGGCAAAGCCGACAAGGCTGCGATCTTCAACAATGCAGCTCAGACGTGGAACCACACCTTTTACTGGCGGAGTTTGCGACCGAAGGGTGGCGGCGAGCCCGCAGGCGCATTGAAGCAGCGGATCGAGGCTTCCTTCGGCAGTCTGGATGCGTGCAAGAATGAGCTGTCGACCGCAGCGGCGAGCCAGTTCGGCAGCGGCTGGGCTTGGCTCGTGCTGGATGCCGACAAATTGAAAGTGGTCAAGACCGCTAATGCCGAGACGCCCCTGACCCAGGGTGTGAAGCCGCTCCTGACCATCGACGTGTGGGAACATGCGTATTACCTTGACTATCAGAACCGACGTGCGGACTACGTGAAGGCGGTGCTCGACAAGCTGATCAATTGGGGCTTTGCTACCGACAATCTCGGCTAGTCCCCCGCGGGGACACGGCTGATGGGGCGCCCGGCTGCCGGGCTTGCAGGTGCGTGCCGATGGTTCGTCATCGCATTGGTCGCTTGTCTTGTCGAGGGCGCGGTCGCCGCGGGCTCGGTCGACGTCCGTGAACACTCCGCGGTGCTCGAGCATCACGGAGATGCCGGACGCAGCGGCATGTTCGTCGTACCTGCGCTTACTCTCGAGCGAGCGCGTCAATTGCACCGCGACCCTTCGTTCCACGCGGATATTGCGGGTCCAGTCTATGCGCAGCCGCTCTATTGGCCCGTTCCCGGCAGCGACCGAGCGCTGCTGGTGGTGGCCACCGAGCAGAATATCGTTTACGCCCTCGACGCGGCCACGGGTGGCGTGATCTGGAAAACATCGCTTGGCACGCCGGTACCGAGTACAGCCCTTCCCTGTGGGAATATCGATCCTCTTGGAGTCACCGGTACACCCGCTATCGATGAGCATTCGCAGACACTTTATGTGGACGCGTTGGTCGGCGGGCGGGGCGCTGCCAAGCATCAGATCTTCGGGATCGCTCTCAGGGACGGCGCGATATTGTCCGGGTGGCCGATCGATGTCGAAGCGGCCCTGAAGGATAGCGGCAAACGCTTTCAATCAGCCGTCCAAAACCAGCGTGGTGCGCTCATGATTCTCGACAACACGCTCTACGTTCCCTACGCTGGGCACTTCGGAGACTGCGGCGACTACCGCGGGTGGGTCCTGAGCGTCTCGCTGCAGCACCCGCACGCCGTACATGCGTGGTCCACGCGCGCACGCGGCGGCGGTATCTGGGCGCCGGGCGGGCTCGTTTCCGACGGCCGCAGCGTCTTCGCGGTCACGGGGAATACATTTGGCGCACGCACATGGGCCGACGGCGAGGCCGTCATCCGACTCGGTCCCGGGCTATCGCCTTCGGATAGTCCGCGGGATTTCTTTGCTCCTTCCGATTGGCAACAGCTTGATGCGACCGATAGCGATCTCGGTTCGACCAATGCGATGCTGTTGCATCTGCCCGGCGCGAAACCGGCCGAGCTCGTCCTGGCGCTAGGCAAGGACGGCAAGGCGTATCTGCTCGATCGGCACAGCCTCGGCGGTGTCGGCGGCAGCGTCTTGGCGAAGCGGGTATCGTCGAACCCAATCCGCACCGCCCCTGCCTCCTTCTCTGTGGGTAACGAAGTGCGGGTGGCCTTTCAAGGTCAGGGCATTGATTGCCCCCTGGGCGCGCCTGGCGACCTCGTCGCAATAGCTATCACCCCGGGGGCGCCGCCCGCATTGCGCGTAGTCTGGTGTGGCACCGAAAACGGACGAGGCTCGCCAATCGTTACGACGACGGACGGCAAGGCGAATCCGATTGTCTGGGCAGTGGGCGCCGAGGGTGACAATCGCTTGCACGGTTTTCGAGGAGATACCGGCGCAGTCGTGTTCTCCGGAGGTGGCGCTGGCGATGCGATGGCCGAAATACGCCGCTTCCAGACTTTGGTCGCGGCCGGCGATCGCCTGTATGTCGTCGGCGACCAGCAGGTCTATGCGTTTGTATTCTAATCAGTCGCGCGGTTTTCGACGAAGCTCGCGCTGATAGCGAACGATCCTGGACGCGAGCGGGCGAATGCGCGACCGCAGCAAGCCGCGTACGCAAACAGTCTATCCACGCGCGGATACCCCCCAAAGGAAGCTACGACACCTTCCCAACCTCCGCCGAGCGCGGATCCGGAAGACGCGCCGCTTCGATGGGGAACCGGTGCTGATGGTGACGAGTGTCGAGGTGATCCAAAGCACTCACGGTCACGAACTCGACATCGTTCGCGTGCGTGGACGGCAAGTATTTCGCAGCGAAGGGTGCTACCATGCCCGCCGGCAGGACCGCCGCCGACGTCGTCAACGAGGTGGATTTGCCGCCGACTTTGCGCGTGATTCGGTCTTCAGACGGCATCGGCAAGTTGGAGACGGACCCGAACCGGCTGACGCTGCTATTGGACGAGGAAGGCCGAATCGAAATCGCTGTTTGGGACTAATTGCCACGACTGCGCATTGTGAACGCGCTGGCGCCGGCCTGAACGGGCAGCTTGCGGCGATGCCCCGTTCTCCTTCCCGGTAGTGGTTCCTATGCGAAGGACTGCCGCGAGCAGTAGGTAGTCCAGAAAAACCGACATGGATGGGCAGCGGGGCTTCTCGTACTCTCGAAATCAGTGATGGCCGGCGCAGTTTGATCTTTGCCGCCTGAGAATGATTGCACGCCGAACTGAACGTTGAACAGAACCGCTGCGCGTCGCATACTCTTGAACCGTTGCATCCTACGTTTGCCCGCTCTCGTATCGGGCGATGCGAATTCTGCTGCGAACTTCTCGACAATGCCCAGGCAAGAGATTGAGAGAATCGTCGTGGGTCCTGCCGAAGAAACCATTGCGCTGAAAAAGACGCCTCAAGTACCCGGACTGCCGTTGCTGGGCAGCCTTTTCGGCATGGTCAAAGGGCCTGCGGACTTTTTCGTTCACTGCTACCGCACTTACGGTCCAGTGTGTCGCCTCAGCATTCTCGGCGAGAAGTACGTCCTGATCTCCGGCGTCGAAGCCGCCAACTTCATGGGCACGCGCGCCGGCAAAGATTGCCTGCGCTCGAAAGAATTCTGGGAAGGCCTGAAGGGCGAGTACGGCGCCAAACGCGTGCTCACCGGCGAAGACGGTGACAGCCACAAGGAACTGCGCGACATCATGCGCAATGGCTATTCCAAGGAATCGATCAAGGGCCGCTACGACGAACTCGTCGCGATCACCGACGGCTCGCTCGTGCGCGACTGGCGCGTGGGCAAGGAAGTGCCTGTTGTTGAAGCCATGCAGTACATGGTCGTCGATCAGCTCGGCACTATTCTCACCGGCGCTGCGCCGCTGGAATACGTGAAGGACATCCGCACCGCGATCATCTACATCCTCAACGTGTTGGTCACGCGGCAACGCCCCAGGATTTTGCTCAGGCGTCCTGAATACAAGAAAGCCAAGGGCAGGGTCATGGAGCTGGGCCACAAGATGATCAAGGACGCCAAAGCGCGTTATGCGTCGACCAAGCCGGAAGATCGCAACCTGATCGACGACATCATGGCCGCGCACATCGAAACGCCGGAGAAGATGCCCGAGAGCGATCTGATCGTGTCTCTGACTGGCCCCTACGTCGCAGGCCTCGACACCGTCGCCAACACCACTTCCGCCGTCGTTTACTCCGTGCTCAAGCATCCGGAAGTCAAGGCGCGCGTGCTAAAGGAAGTGGATGAGCTGTTCGCGGCTGGCGAATTGGACGAAGAAGGTCTGCTCAAGAAGCTGCCCGCACTCAACGGCGCAATCATGGAAACGATGCGTCTCTACCCGATCGCCGTCGCGCAGATGCGCACTGCCAACAAAGACTTCGTGTTCGAAGGCCATCAGATTTATGAAGGCGAGATGATCTACGTCGGCACCAGCGTGCCGCACTTCATGGATGAATACTGGCCCGAGGCCAAGACCTTCGACATCGACCGTTATCAGAAGCCACGCGCTGAGCATCTGCAGCCCGGCGTGTACTCACCTTACGGCCGCGGCCCGCACACCTGCTTGGGCAAGAGCCTCGCCGAAGTGCAGATGGCACTGTCGATGGCCCGTGTGTTCCACAAGCTCGATCTGGAATTGGAGTCACCCGACTACGTGCTCAAGACCAAGACCGCGCCGACGCCTGGCCCGGCGATGGACTTCAAGGTTCGTGTGAAGGGGTATCGCCACTAAGTGACCCCCAACCCCCGCCGACGCGTGGACTAACGCGACGGTCGGCCGATAGTGGATTGATCCGTTGAGCTGCAGTAGGCCATCTTTTGCGCCCCAATCCGTGTCCGTTGACACGGTGCGATGGACCCTGGACATACATGCGTTGCCGGGGCGGGCGATAATGCCGCTCATGAAGGCCGGAGCGCGCGTCTGGCGGGGTCTTCGAGGGGACAGATCGCCATGACAAACACCTACGGGCTCGGGCTGGTTGTGCGTTGGGCGTTTGCGCTTGGCGTTTGTTCGATTGGCTTGAGCTGGCTGCAAAGGCAGTGCGCAGCCGCAAACGCCGCCTCCGCCCGAGGTATCGGTGATCGAGGTCAGGCCGGTCCCGGTGACCGTCTACGACGAGTACGTGGCGCAGACGCAGGCGCCGGACACGATCGAAATCCGCAGCCAGGTTACCGGGCTGCTCGAGCGTCAGGCATTTGCCGACGGCGCACGCGTCAAGAAGGGCGACGTGCTCTATGTCATCGACCAGCGGCCCTTCGAGGCCCAGCTCGCGCAGGCCAAAGCGAGCCTGGCCCAGGCCGAGGCGAATCTCGTCAACGCCAAGCAGAATCTGGCGCGCAACTCGCGGCTGATCGCGCAGAAGGCGGTCAGCCAGCAGGACTACGACACGGCGGTTGCGCAGGAGCGCTCCAGTACCGCGCTGGTGGAGGCGCAGAAGGCTCTGCTGCGCAACGTGGAGCTCAACCTGGAATTCGCGACGCTGCGTGCACCGCGCGACGGCTTCATGAGCAGCTCGCTGGTCAAGCCCGGCTCGCTGATCACCGCCCAGCAGACGCTGCTCACGACGCTGTATTCGAGCGACCCGATGTGGGTGAACTTCAGCATCAGCGAGGACAAGTTGCTGGAGCTGCAGAAGACACTGAAACATCCGCCGGGAGAGCAGCCCCGATCCGGCGCCGCCGTTTCATATCCGGCTTGCCGATGGCACCGACTACAAGCTCGCCGGGAAGCTCAACTTCGTCGACGCGACGATCGACCAGAAGAGCGGGACGCTGCAGGTGCGCATCTCGGTTCCCAATCCCGACCGCGTCTTGCGCCCGGGCCTGTTCGTGCGTGTCATCGTCGCCGCCTTCGAAAATCCGAACGCGATCCGCATTCCGCAACAGGCCGTCCAGGAGCTCCAGGGACTGAAGTCGGTTTACGTCGTCGGTGCCGACGACAAGGCGGAGTCGCGGCAAATCGTCGCCAACTACCGCCTTGGCAACGACTGGGTCGTCGACAGCGGCCTCAAGCCCGGGGATCGAGTCGTGGTCGAGGGGGTCGGCAAGCTGCGGGCCGGCGCTTCGGTAAAGCCGGTTGCGATCGCCGCGGTCGCGGGCGATCCCGGCGCAGGCGTTCCGGCCGCGGCGCCCAAGAAGTAAGGCGCAACGAGGCATGCTCGTCTCGCCGATGCCGCATGCAGACCGGATCGCTTAAGCCATCCCAGGGTCGAGCCGTGTTCAACTTCTTCATCGAGCGTCCGGTCTTCTCGACCGTCATCGCGCTGCTCATGATCCTGGTCGGCGTGCTGGCCGCGCTGGGCCTTCCGATCGCGCAGTACCCGCAGGTCGTTCCGCCGCAGGTCACGGTGACGACCAGCTTCCCCGGCGCCAATGCGGACGTCGTGGCGCAGTCGGTGGCCGCCCCGATCGAGCAGCAGGTCAACGGCTCGCAGGACATGCTCTACATGGGCTCGAAGAGCGGCAACGACGGCTCCTACAGCCTGACGGTGACCTTCGACATCGGCACCGACAAGAACATCGATGCGGTCGAAGTGCAGAACCGGGTCGCGATCGCGCAGAGCCAGCTTCCCGCGGACGTGATCCGCAACGGCATCACCGTGCGCAAGTCGACCACCGACTTTCTCGAGGTGATTGCGCTGACGTCGCCGGAGCGCCGCTACGACGCGCGTGTTTCTCAGCAATTACGCGCTGCTCAACCTGTACGACGCGCTGGGCCGGGTGCCCGGCGTCGGGCAGGTTCGCATCTTCGGCGCCCGCGACTACAGCATGCGGATCTGGCTCAACCCGGAGCGCATGGCCCGGCTGGGCGTCACCGCCTCCGACATCGCCAACGTCATGCGCGAGCAGAACGTCGTCGCGCCCGCCGGGCGGCCTCGGCTTGCCGCCGGTTCCGCAAGGGCAGCAGATGCAGTACACGGTGTTCGTCAAGGGACGTCTGACCAGCTGCCGCGGAGTTCGAGAACATCGTCATCCGGGAAGCCGGAAACGGCCAGGTCGTGCGCCTCAAGGACGTCGCCCGCGTCGAGCTCGCCGCCGCCGACTACTCGATCAACGGCGCCAACGACGACATTCCCGCGGCGCTGATCGGAATCTTCCTGCAGCCGGATGCCAACGCGCTCGACACCGCCAAGCAGATCAAGCAGGTGATGGAAGACCAGGCGCCGCGGTTTCCGCCGGGCATGGTGTACTCGATCCCGTACAGCACGACGCCGTTCGTCACCGAGTCGCTGAAGGAGGTGGTCAAGACGCTGTTCATCGCCTTCGTGCTGGTCGTGTTCGTCGTCTTCCTGTTCCTGCAGAGCTGGCGCGCGACGCTGATCCCGGTCCTGGTCGTGCCGATCTCGCTCATCGGGACCTTCGGAGCCTTCGCCGCGCTGGGCTTCTCCATCAACACGCTGACGCTGTTCGGGCTGGTGCTCGCGATCGGCATCGTGGTCGACGACGCGATCGTGGTGGTCGAAGCCGTGCAGCAGCGTCTCGATGCCGGTGGCATGACGCCGATGGAGGCGACCAAGTCGGCGATGGCCGACGTGGGCGGCCCGGTGATCGCGATCGCGCTGGTGCTCGCGGCGGTGTTCGTGCCGGTGGCTTTTCTCGGCGGGCTTACCGGGCAGCTCTACAAGCAGTTCGCGCTGACCCTCGCCGTGTCGGTCATCCTGTCGGCCATCTGCGCGCTGACCTTCACGCCGGCCATGTGCGCGCTGCTGCTGCAACCGCGTGGAAGCCGCGCAGCCAACAAGGCGCGGGCCGCTCGACTGGTTCTTCGCAAAGTTCAACGGCCTCTTCGAGCGCTCGCGCAACGGCTATATCGATACCGTGTCGCGTCATGGTTCGGCACGCCGTGCTCGTCATGCTGACTTTCGGCGTACTGCTGATTGCCATCTGGGGGCTGATTTCCACGCGCCCGACCGGTCTGGTGCCGCCCGAGGATCAGGGCTACCTGCTGGCACTTGGTGAGCCTTCCGCCGGCAGCCGCGCTCGAGCGTACCAACGCGGCCATGTCGGCGCTTACGCGCATCGCGCGCGAGGTCCCCGGCGTCGACGGTGTCGTCTATATCAGCGGGTTCAATCTGCTGACCGGACAGTCGGTCTCCTACAACGGAACCGCCTTCATCCGACTCAAGCCGTGGGATGAACGCAAAGCCCCGTCGCAGGCGGTCGGCGGCCTCGTGCGCACACTGATGGGACGACTCAACGCGCAGATCAAGGACGCCAGCGTGCTCGTCCTCAACCCGCCGCCGATCCGGGGGCTCGAGCACTACCGGCGGCTTCACCTTCGTGCTGCAGAACCGCGGCGGCGCCGACACTGCGCAATTGTCCCAGGTCCTGCAGGGCCTTCTGGCCGAGGCGCGCAAGCGTCCGGAGATCGGCTTCGTGTACAGCGGCTTCGATCCGCGCATTCCGCAGATCGAGTTCGCAGTCGATCGCGACAAGGTCAAATCGCTGGGCATTCCGCTGAGCGACGTGTTCTTCGCGCTGCAGACCTTCCTCGGCAGTTACTACATCAACGACTTCAATCTGTTCGGGCGCACCTACCGCGTGCAGGCCCAGGCCGATGGCGCGCAGCGCAGACGAGCCGGACGACGTCAATCGTTTCTACGTGCGCAGCGACGGCGGAACCATGGTGCCGCTTCAGCACGCTGGTGAGCAGCCGGCCGCTCAACGGGCCGCAGTACTTCGAGCGCTACAACGTCTACAGCGCGGCAACGATCAACGGCTCCAACGCGCCCGGCTACAGCTCCGGACAGGCCATCGCGGCCATGGAGGAAATCGCGCGCGCGCTGCCTCCGGGTTTCGCCTACGAGTGGAGCGAGGCGACCTATCAGGAGAAGAAGACCGGCGGGCAGACCGGGTTTCATCTTCGCCGTGTCGCTGCTGTTCGTCGTCCTCGTTCTGGCCGCGCTCTACGAGAGCTGGGCGATGCCGGTGGCCATCCTGCTGGTGATTCCCTTCGGCGTGTTCGGTGCGTTCCTGGGGCTGCTATCTGCGCAGTCTGGACAACAACGTCTACACCCAGATCGGCCTGATCATGCTGATCGGCCTCGCGGCCAAGAACGCCATCCTCATCGTGGAGTTCGCCAAGCTCAGAGCGCGAGCAGGGCGAGCCCATCGAGCAGGCAGCTCTGGACGGAGCCAGGCTGAGGCTGCGGCCGATCCTGATGACCTCGTTCGCGTTCATCCTGGGCAGCGTTCCGCTTGCCATTGCGCTCGGCGCGGGCGCAGGCGGGCGGCAGGCATTGGGTACCGCGGTGGTGTTCGGCATGCTCGTTGCCACCCTGGTCGGCGTGTTCTTCATTCCGGTGTTCTACGTGCTGCTTCAGCGCGTCAGCGAACGCCAGTGGCCCTTCCGACATGCAGACATCGCCGCCACCCGGGCCGCAGGGAGTGCGGCGGAAGGCGCTGGTGAAGGTGCGCGCCGAGGTGCGCCGCCGTCGCCCGCGCGCGAAGGCGGCTAGAGGTCGAGCATGTTCAATTCAACGTCTTGCCCTTCGAGCTTTCGGAATCTGTGCGGTTGCACTGCTCATCGCGTTGCCGTTGTCTGCCTGCATGGTTGGTCCCGACTACCAGCGCCCCGAGATCGATCGTGCCCGCCGGCTGGCGCCTTGGCGACTCCGAAGCTGGCGAGATCTCGAACATCGCCTGGTGGGATCAGTTCGAGGATCCGATCCTGTCGCAACTTGTACGAACGGCGCTCGCGAACAACAAGGACCTCGAGATTGCGACGGCCAATGTCGATCAGGCCGCCGCTCAATACGGCATCGTGCGCTCCGCGCAGTTTCCGCAGCTAAACGCCAACGTGGCGGGCGGAGCGCGAGCACTTGAGCACGACCACCGCTCTTGGTCAGCGTCGGGCCGAGGGGAGTTCAGCGACTTTGCCGTGAATCTCTCGGCAAGCTTCGAATTGGATATCTGGGGTCGGTTGCGGCGCGCGTCGGAGTCGGCCCGCGCCAGCCTGCTTGCCAGCGAGCAGGGCAAGGGTACGGTCGTGCTGACGGTCGTCACTTCGGTCGCGACCGGCTACATCCAGCTGCGATCGCTGGACCGACAACTCGAAATAGCGCAGTACACTTCGCAGAGCCTGGGCGAAGCGGCGCGTCTGCAGCAAGTGCGCTTCGAAGAAGGTGCCGTCCCCGAAAGCGACTACCAGCAAGCCGAATCGCAATACCGAGAGGCCGTGGCCCGGGTGCCCGAGCTCGAGCGTGAGATCGCGCAGCAGGAGAACTTCATCAGCGTGCTGCTCGGTCGCAACCCCGGCCCGATCCCGCGAGGACGCGACATCGACGCACTGCTCTTTCCCGCGGTGCCCTCGGGGCTGCCGGCAGTCACTGCTGGAGCGTCGTCCCGACATCCGTCAGGCCGAGCAGAACCTGATCGCCGCCAATGCCGACATCGGCGTGGCCAAGGCGGCCTATTACCCCGACATCAGCCTGACGGCGCTATTCGGCTCGGAGAGCGCACAGCTTTCGGATCTGTTCAAAGGCCCGTCCAAGGTTTGGTCCTATGGAGGCAGCGTGCTGCAGCCGATCTTCAATGCCGGGCAGAATCCAAGGGCAGGTCGCGCAGGCCGAGGCCGTGCAACGACAGGCGCTCTACACGTACGAAAAGTCGATTATCAGCGCGTTCCAGGACGTCGAGAACGCGCTGATCGATCGGACGAAGTTCGGTGCAGATACGCGAGAGAGCAGGCGAAAAACGTGGAGGCGCTGCCGACGCTTTCGCGACTTGGCCGCGTTGCGCTACACGGAGGGTGCGACCATCTATCTCGAGGTTGCTACTGCCGAACAAGTCGCTGTTCAACGCCCAGCTTGCATACGTCACGACGCAGTCCCAGCTCTTCCAATCGTATGCGAACTTGTACAAGGCGATGGGCGGCGGTTGGGTCGAGGAAGCTGAAGGACTCGTCGGTCTTGCAGGGGCGGATGCCAAGTAAGACGCATATCGATCCTGGCGACGTTTCAATTGGATTACCGCGTCAGGCTAGGCCGATCGAGCATGGGCACCTATTCCGGGCCGCAATCCTGACGGAAGCGTTCTGCAGGTAGTATTTGCGATGGCTACGAACTATAGTCCGGTCGTGCGCACCGCGGCGCCGGCGCCGCACATCGAGCGGCGGTCGTTGACGTTCACCGCAAGCGAGTGGGCGCGCCTGGCGGGCTTCTACGGATGCATCGCCGGGTTGCATGCCTTCGGCTGGGGTTTGTTTCTCTACTACTCGTCGCGCTATCCCGCGCTCGTCGGCCTGGGATTCGTCGCCTACATGTTCGGGCTGCGTCATGCGTTCGACGCCGACCATATCGTCGCGGTCGACGACACCGTGCGCTACATGCTGCAGAAAGGAAAGAAGCCGCTCGGCATCGGCTTCTTCTTCTCATTGGGCCATTCGACGATCGTGTTTGCGCTTGCAGTGACGATCATCGCCGCAACGACCGTCGTAACCCGGGACCTGCCTGAAATCAGAAGACTCGGCGGCGTGATCGGTGCTTCCGTCTCCGGGACGTTCCTGTGGGTAATCGGCATCCTCAACCTGCTCGTCCTGCTCGACATCCTCAAGGTGTGGCGCCAGGCGAAAACCGGAAAGCACGACCACGCGCACCTGGAGGAACTGCTGTCGCAGCGTGGTTTCATCAACCGGGTGCTCGGCGGACGACTGCAGAAATTCGTCAGTCATAGCTGGCAGATGTATCCGCTAGGCGTGCTGTTCGGTCTCGGGTTCGACACTGCGTCCGAAATCGGCCTGCTGGCGATGACCGCAGGGGCGGCAGCCGGCAACCTGCCCGCGCTTGCGGTGCTTGCGTTGCCGATTCTGTTCGCGGCGGGAATGACGGTGATGGACACCACCGACGGTGTTCTGATGGTCAAGGCCTACAACTGGGCGTTCGTCAATCCGCTACGCAAGATCTTTTACAACCTGACGATCACGAGTCTTTCGATCGCGGTGGCGTTGATCATCGGCACGATCGAATTGCTGCAGGTGTTCATCGGTCTCCTGCATCTCGAAGGAGGTCTTTTCGACTTTGTCGCAGCGCTCGACTTCACGGTGCTTGGCTACGTGATTGTCGGCATGTTCATCATCGCCTGGGTGGCTTCGGTGGCCGTCTGGCGAATCACCCGCCTCGAAGAGCGCTACGGACAGGACGAGGTTCTGCACGCGCATCCTCACGCGCATCAAGGTGGAATTGTTCATTCACACAGACATTTCCACTAGACGAGTTGCTTTGGGTGATGACCGGCCCGCGGCTACACGGACGCCGCAGCTTTGTAGCAGAATGGCGTAGTGGCGCCGCCTTGGCGCCAACACACTCACGCGCAGGAGCAGCACGGTGTCCACCACGCTAGACGTCAACGGGGAACCAAGGACCACGCCCGCGGCGTCCGACACGCCGCTACTCTATGTGCTGCGCAATGATCTGGAGCTCAACGCCGCGAAGTACGGCTGCGGGTTCGGCCAGTGCGGCGCGTGCACGGTGGTCGTCGACGGTCAAGCGGTGCGCTCCTGCGTTACGCCGGTGTCCGCGGTCGTCGGCAAGAAGATCGTCACGCTGGAAGGCTTGGGCACGGCGGCAAAGCCTGGTGCCTTGCAGCGGGCGTTCATCGCCGAGCAGGCTGCCCAGTGCGGCTATTGCGTCGCGGGAATGATGATGAGCGCGCAGGCACTGCTCGCGCGCAAGCCGGACCCATCCGAGTCCGAGATCCGCGCGGCGCTGGCCGGTAACCTCTGTCGCTGCGGAACGCACAATCGCATCGTGCGTGCCGTGCAGCGTGCGGCCAGGGAGATGAAGACATGAGTGCGTGGGGGCGACGCCCAGGCCCGGAGAGAGCGTCCGCGCGCGATGGTCGGCGGTGGACACGCTGCCGCGCAACCCGTCCGAAAGCCGTCGGAGGCCAATCGTGCGCGCCGTGAGCACCGTGGCCGTATCGCCGTCGCGTCGTCGATTCCTCAAGCGGGGCGCCGCGGTCGCCGTCGCGTTCACACTCTCGCCTGCGTTCGAGGTGTTCGGTCAAGGCGCCGCTGTCCCAGCGCTTCCCGGCAGCCTCGCGACCAACCGCCGCCTGGACGCGTGGCTGGCGGTCAATGCCGACGGCACGGTGACCGTATTCACCGGCAAGGTCGAGCTTGGACAGGGCATCACAACGGCGCTCGCGCAGATCGCCGCCGACGAGCTCGACGTCGATTTGCAGCGCATCGCAATGATCTCGGGCGACACGTCGCGCACCCCGAACGAAGGCGTCACGTCGGGCAGCCTGTCAATCGAGCAGGGCGGCACGGCCTTGCGGTTCGCCGCCGCCGAGGCGCGGGAACTGCTGCTCGTTGCCGGCGCGGCGAAGCTTGGCGTCGCCCCGTCCGAACTGACCGTCGTCGACGGCGTGATCACCGCGACGGACGGCAAGCGCACGACTTACTGGGACCTCACGAATGCGGATCTATTGAAGCGCGAGGCGACGGCGAGGTCCAAGCCCAAACCCGCGACCGCGCGCAAGGTCGTGGGCAAGAGCGTGCCGCGCCGCGACATTCCTGCGAAGCTGACCGGCGGCCCGGCGTACGTGCAGGATGTGCGCCTGCCCGGGATGCTCTTCGGCCGCGTCGTGCGTCCGCCGTCGTATCGCGCGAGGCTGGTCGCGCTCGACGATGCCCCCGCGCGCGCGATGACCGGCGTTGTCGCGGTAGTCAGGGACGGCAATTTCATCGGCGTGGCCGCCGAGCGCGAGGAGCAGGCGATCGCCGCCGCCAATGCGCTGCGCACCGCTGCGCGGTGGGAGGAGAAGGCGGACCTGCCGCCGTCCGGCACCGCGCTCTACGAACATATGAAGCGCGCCCGGCTCGTCGATTCAGTCGTCAGCGAGAAGACCGATGCCGAGGCTGCAGCGAAAGCGGTCAAGCGCGTCGAGGCCAGCTATACGCGACCGTATCACGCGCATGCGTCCATCGGACCGTCGTGCGCCGTTGCGCAATGGAGCGATGGCAAGCTCACCACGTGGACCCACACGCAGGGAGTGTTTCCACTGCGTGGCGATCTCGCGAAGGCGTTCGCCGTACCCGCGACCGACATCGTCGTGATTCATCGTGAAGGTTCCGGCTGCTACGGACAGAACGGCGCCGACGACGTCGCGCTCGACGCGGCGCTGGTCGCGCGCGCAACCCGCGGACGACCGGTGAAACTGCAGTGGATGCGCGAGGACGAATTCGCGTGGGAACCCTACGGCTCGGCGATGGCGCTGCAACTGGCTGCCGGCATCGACGCCGCGGGCAACGTCGTCGATTGGAAGCACGAGGTATGGAGCCATACCCACAGCATGCGCCCCGGCGATCCGGACGGATGCAATCTTCTCGCCGCGTGGCATGTCGAGAAGCCGCTGGCCGCCGGACCAGGCCGCAACATTCCGCAACCGTCGGGCGGCGGCGACCGCAACTCGGTGCCGCTGTACGTATTCCCGCAACAGAAAATCGTCAACCATCTGCTGCCCGACATGCCGGTGCGCGTGTCGGCGTTGCGTACGCTGGGCGCTTACGCGAACGTCTTCGCGCTGGAATCCTTCATGGACGAGCTCGCAGCCGTGGCGGGGGTCGATCCGATCGAGTTTCGCCTTCGGCATCTCGCGGACCCGCGGGCGAAAGCCGTGCTCGAGGCCGTGGCGGTGATGGCCGGATGGAAGGCGAACGACAAAGGCGGCGGCCGTGGACGCGGCGTCGGCTTTGCCAAGTACAAGAATCTCGCGGTGTGGTGTGCGGTGATTGCGGAGGTCGATGTCGACGCTTCTGCCGGCAGCCTGAGGGTGCCTAGGGTCTGGGCCGCCGCCGATGCAGGGTTGATCGTGAATCCGGATGGCTTCGCCAACCAGATCGAGGGCGGATGCATTCAGTCGACGAGCTGGACACTGCGCGAAGCGGTCGCGTACGACGCGACACGGATCCTCACCCGCTCGTGGGCTGATTATCGGATTCTGCGCATCGAAGAAGTGCCAATCGTCGAGGTCAAACTCATTGACCGGCCTGACGAGCGATCGCTGGGCGTCGGCGAGGGGGCGCAAGGGCCGACGGCCGCGGCGATCGGCAACGCATTCGCCAATGCGACGGGAAAGCGGCTGCGCGACATACCGTTCACCGTCGAAAGGGTGAAGACGGCGCTCAAGTCCTGACGTCGCGGCGCATCGCCGTTACCGTCTACTGTTTTGCGAAGCGCAGGTCACACGAGCGGCCCGTCACGCGGCGGCCGGTTCCGTGTGAGCCTTCGAAGCGGGCCGCAGCGGAATAGCCGTACGCGACGCCCTTGGCGTAGCCACCCGAATTGTACTTGGCGTCACCGGTCAGGCCGCGCGCGTTGAGGTTCGCGCTGCCATCCGGCTGGATTTGCCCCTGCAGCCGGAGCCAGCCCGCGTAGCCCTCGTTGCCCTGGTCGCCGCGCAGAAATCCATCCTTCACTTGCGCGGGGAATTCGAAGGTAAAGCCGAGCGCGCCATCGCTCGTTGGGCCGCAGACGATGGTCACGTTCCAGGTTCCATCGAAACTTCCGGCGCTGCCCGAGCCGGCCGTCGCGACTTTGGCGGGTGTCTCGGCAGCTGCAGGTGGGCGTACGCTCGTCGAATCGACGCGGGCGGATTCCGTCTTCGGAGCCGATGGCGAAGCCTTTGCCGACTCCGCGCTCGCGACGCGCATGGCTGCGTCTACGTCACTTCGTGCGCGCGCTGCGGTCGCCTCGGCGTCGGCGCGTATGCGCGCAGCGTCCGTTTCGGCCTGTGCCCGCAACTTCGCCGCCGCAGCTTCGGCGTCCGTCCTCGCCTTGCTCGCGCGGCTGGCCTCCGCTTCGGACCGCGCTCGCGCAAGCTCTGCCTCGGCCTGGCGCTTGAGCGATTCAGCTTCCGCGCGAAGGCGTTCCCCCTCGCCTTGCGTGCGTGTCCCCGGCGTCTCCGCCGGCGCAAGCGTGGTCGTCGCGGCCGCGGACGTCGCTGGAGCCGGCGATGGCGTGGCGACTGGCGCCGTCGTGGTTTTCGGACTTCCTGCGTCGCCAGGACCAAAGCGCATCCATCCCGCCTGCCACGCCGCGACGGCCGCGATCGCCAGCGTAGCGACCGCGATCAACACCGCCCACGGCGATTTGCGCACGGGGGGCGAGGTCGTCGTCGGTGCGACCGTGCGCGCAGGTGCGGCGGTCCCTGATACGCGAAAAACCCGGATCGGTCGCGAGATGTTTTTGAGACTTTGCTCGCCGATATCCAGAAACCCCAAATCGAGTTTGCCGGTGATCTGGTCATAGACCGAGGACGAAATGCATATGCCACCGGGCTCGGCGATGCTTTCCAGACGCGCGGCGACGTTGACGCCGTCTCCCAGCAGATCATCGTTCTTCACTACGACATCGCCCAGATTGACGCCGACCCGAAACAGCATCCGGCGATTCTCCGGCAGTGCGTCATTGCGGGTCTTCAGTGCGTCCTGGATCTCGACGGCGCAACGCACCGCTTCCACTACACTCGAGAACTCGGCGAGCACCGAGTCCCCCGCGGTGTGCATGATGCGGCCCTCGTGGAAGGCGATGATCCCGTCGATGATCGCCCGGTGGGCCGCCAGCACGCGGACGGTGCCCTCTTCGTCCTCGCCCATTTTCCCGCTGTAGCCGACAGCGTCGGCGGCGAGGATGCAGGTCAGGCGGCGCTTCATCCCATACGAATCCACGGGACCTCCCGGGCTTGCGTGGCAAACGATACTCGCTCGAAGTCGCAGGGATCATGCATGGTTGAAGCGGGCCTTGCAAACACTCGCCGTGCCGGAAATGATGCCGCCCAACCGCACCGCTGCGCGTGCACCGAAGGATACGGACGAAAAAAAGCCGGGCATGTGCCCGGCTCTTTGGTCTGGCGCCAAGCCGCGCGTCAGACCGCCTGAATGTTCGATGCTTGCTTGCCCTTGGGACCCGTCGTGACTTCAAACGAGACCTTCTGCCCTTCCTTCAGGGACTTGAAACCCGGCATGTTGATTGCCGAGAAATGCGCGAATAGATCTTCGCCGCCGCCATCCGGTGTAATGAAACCGAAACCTTTGGCATCGTTGAACCACTTCACAGTACCTGTTGCCATGTTGGCCAATCCTCAAATCAAGAAATAATCGGGTCGAACCCGGCCGATGTTTCGATCAAGGACAGGAAAGTACGGCTTTTCGGCGACAGCGAAGCAGCCGGACAGGTCGCGCTTTAGTACTTGAAACAAAACACGCTGGGCACTATACCCCCATAGCCGTTGTGGGGTCAAACGCCGTGGCTAGCGGGCTAAAAAGGGGAAAAAGCGCTCAAAATCAGACCGCAAGCTCGGTGCGAACAATCGCCGCGCCCGCACCGAGTGCCTCGAGCTTGGCGCGGGCGACCTCGCGCGGCAACGGAACCATGCCGCAGTTGGTGCACGGCTGCAGACGATCGGACGGGACGAATTGCAGCGCCGCACGCAGCGTCGTGGCGACGTCCTCGGGGGTTTCGACGCGCTCGCTCGCCACGTCGATCGCACCGACCAGTACGTCCTTGCCGCGTAGGAGGCCCAGCAGCTCCAACGGGACGTGTGAATTGGCGCATTCCAGCGACACCTGGTCTATCCGCGATGCTGCCAGCAGCGGGAAGGTCTGCTCGTATTGCCGCCACTCAGCGCCCAGCGTCTGTTTCCAGTCGGTGTTCGCCTTGATACCGTAGCCATAACAGATATGCACCGCGGTCTTGCACGTCAGACCGGCGGCGGCGCGCTCCAGCGCGGCGATGCCCCAGTCACGCACTTCGTCGAAATACACGTTGAACGCCGGCTCGTCGAACTGGATCACGTCCATGCCTGCGGCCGCGAGTGCGCGCGCCTCCTCGTTGAGGATCTCGGCAAACGCCCAGGCGAGCTTCTCCCGGCTGCTGATAGTGCGAGTCGTAGAGCGTGTCGACCATGGTCATGGGCCCGGGCAGCGTGTACTTGACCCGCCGTGCCGTTTGTCCACGCAGGAACCGGGCATCGTCGACGAACACCGGCCCGCGGCGGGCGACGGCGCCGACGACCATCGGCACGTCGGCATCGTAGCGGTTGCGGATGCGGACAGTTTTCCGGTGCTCGAAATCCACCCCCTCGAGGCTCTCGATGAACGTCGTCACGAAATGGCGCCGGGTCTGTTCGCCGTCGCTCACGATGTCGATGCCGGCGCGCTCCTGATCCCGAACGACCAGTCGGACCGCGTCTCGCTTGCCTTCCGCGAGCTTCTCGCCTTCGAGCAGCCAAGGCGCCCAGAGTTGGTTGGGAGGAGCCAGCCACAACGGCTTGGGCAGGCTTCCGGCGATAGTCGTCGGCAGGAGCGGGTTCATGGCGACATCAGGGTGAAAGCAAGGAACATTCAAGCAATTGGGTTACGGCGTGGCGCATTATAGCCAGGGCGCGCCACGATCGCGCCACTTGACCCTGTCGGTCCCGGCAAGTAACTTGGCGACCCCCTCCACGCAAAGCGTCGTGGCGAGCCGTCGGTGCAGTCGCGACCGACCGGGTGAGTCGAGAAAACGCCAATGTGAGCCGGAATGCCCATGCCCCGCGTGCTCTTCACCGACCAGGACTATCCCGATGTGGCGCTCGAGTGCGGTCTTTTCGACGCTGCCGGCATCGAACTCGTGGCCGCGAATCACAAGACCGAGGATGCGATCATCGCCGCGGGTAGGGACTTCGACGCGTTCCTTGTTCAATATGCGCCGATTACCGAGCGCCTCCTGACGGCGCTGCCGCGGCTCGGAATCGTCAGCCGCATCGGCGCCGGCTTCGACACCATCGATACCGCGGCCTGCGCGCGCCATGGCGTGTGGGTGGCCAATTCGCCCGACTACGGTGTGGGCGAGGTGGCGACGCATGCGCTGGCGCTTGCGCTTGCGCTGGTGCGCAACGTCGTCGGATACCACCGCGACATCCACGCCGGCCAGTGGAGTTATCTGTCCTCTGGCAAGTTGAGGAGGGTGGCCGACATGACGCTGGGGATCGTCGGCCTGGGCCGCATCGGCAAGCGCATGGCGCACGTCTCGCGCAACGTGTTCAAGCGCGTCATCGCCTGCGACCCTTACCTGATCGACGGCGACTATCCGGCCTATGTCGAGCGCGCCGACCTGGCGACGCTGTTTGCGCAAAGCGACGTCGTTAGCCTGCATACGCCGCTCAACGACGAGACGCGTGGCATGATCGACAAAAGCCTCCTCGAGTACATGCGCGTTGGGTCGTTTGTGGTGAACACCTCGCGCGGCGCGGTCGTGAACATCGATGATTTGCTTAGCGCACTCGATAGTGGAATACTTGCCGGCGCCGGACTCGACGTATTGCCCGTGGAGCCGGTCGCCGACCGTCGTCTGCTCGGGCATCCGAAGGTGATCCTGACGCCGCACGCCGCGTTTTTCAGCGAACAGTCGGAAGTGGAGTTGCGACGCAAGGCGGCGCAGAACATCGTGAGCTGGGTGAAGGCGGGACGGCCCGAATACGTGATCGTGCCCGGAACGCGGCGCTGCGGCAAATAGGTGCGGTTGCAACGCCTAACCGCCTGAAGAGCGGTCACTTAAGGAGGAGCATGGCGTCAGTCGGCATCCGGGCTGTCCAGAAGTTCTTCGGCTCGACACAGGTTATTCGCGGTGTCGACATCGACATCGCCGACGGCGAGTTCTGCGTGCTGGTCGGCCCGTCCGGCTGCGGCAAGTCGACGCTGCTGCGCATGCTTGCCGGCCTCGAGGAGGTCACCCAAGGCGAGATCAGCATCGGCGGGCGCGTCGTCAATCGCGTTGCTCGCCAAGGAACGCGATATCGCGATGGTCTTCCAGAATTACGCGCTGTATCCGCACATGACGGTACGTGACAACATGTCGTTCGCGCTGATGCTCGCGAAGCAGTCGAAGGACGAGATCGAAAAGCGCGTAAAAAGGGCCGCCGATATCCTCGGTCTCGCCCAACTGCTCGATCGCTACCCACGCCAGCTCTCGGGCGGGCAGCGCCAGCGTGTTGCGATGGGGCGCGCGATCGTGCGCGACCCGCAGGTGTTCCTGTTCGACGAGCCGCTCTCGAACCTCGACGCCAAATTGCGCGTGCAGATGCGTACCGAGATCAAGGAGTTGCACCAGCGCCTGAAGACGACGTCGATCTACGTCACGCACGATCAGATCGAGGCGATGACCATGGCCGACAAGATCGTGGTCATGAAGGATGGCGTGGTCGAGCAGACCGGCGACCCGCTGACGCTCTACGATCGGCCTAATAACACCTTCGTCGCCGGCTTCATCGGCTCGCCCGCGATGAACATGGTGCCAGGCACCATCCGCGCCAACGGCGGTCCCGCGAGCGTCGAGTTCGCCGGCGGCGTGCGACTGCCGATGCCGGCGAATTCCGTCGGCGCCGACGGCCAGAGCGTGCTCTATGGCATGCGTCCGGAACACTGCGTGCTCGCGCAGGGCAGTGGATCCCCGGGTGACGGAGCGGCGCTTCCTGCCGACGTCGTCGTCGTCGAGCCCACCGGCGCAGACACGCAACTTTATTGCCGCTTCAACGGCCAGGAGCTCACGACACTCGTCCGCGATCGTGTGAGCTGCAAGGCCGGTGACCGCATCGGACTCCAGCCGGACCTCGCACGTGCGCATCTTTTCGATGCGGCGAGCGGGACTCGGCTCATCAGGTCGAGCACACCAGCCGCTTGAGCGGCGACTCGAGATTCGTTTTCACTCAACGGAGGACTGCATGAGCGATTTCAAACGTCGTGACTTTCTGAAAACCGCTGCCGGCGTCGCCGCCGGCACCGCGCTGGGCACCGGGGGCTTGATTTTGCCCACCGATGTGGCGGCGCAAACGTACAAGGCCGCGCCGGAAAAGGGGGCGAAGCTGCGCGTGCTGCGCTGGAAGCGTTTTGTGCAGGGCGACGAGGACGTTTGGGCGGCGAACACCAAGAAGTTCACGGCGATGACCGGCATCGATGTGCGAGTCGATGCCGAAGGCTGGGAGGACGTTCGACCCAAGGCAGCCGTCGCCGCCAACGTCGGCAGCGGGCCCGATATCATCATCAGCACGATGGAGGACGCGCATCAGTACCCGGAGAAACTGGTGGATGTCAGCGATCTCGCCAATTATCTGGGCAACAAGTACGGCGGCTGGTACGACTCGGCGAAGGCGTACGGCATGGACGGCAAGAAATGGGTTGCAATCATGATGGGTGCCGCCGGCAATGCGATGGTCTATCGTGAAAGCGCCATGAAGGCGGCTGGCTTCGATACCTTTCCGGGCGACATGCCAGGATTCCTGAAGCTTTGCCAGGCACTCAAGGCCAAGGGCACGCCTGCGGGCTATGCGCTGGGCAATGCCACCGGTGATTCCAGCTGGACGTACTGGCTGCTTCTGGGCGCATGGCGCCAAGATGGTGAACAAGCAGAACGAGGTCGTGATCAACAGCCCCGAGACCATTGCGGCGCTCGAGTACGGCAAGCAGCTCTACGAGACCTTCATTCCGGGCACGCTGTCCTGGCTGGATCCCAACAACAATAAGGCATTCCTCGACGGACAGCTGTTCCTCACCGCCAACGGAATTTCCATCTACTACGCGGCGAAGACGTCGCCGGATCCGAAATTGCAGGAGATGGCGAAGGACATCCAGCACGCCGCCTTCCCCGTCGGCATTTCCGGCAAGCGCACTGTGCTCAACCTCGTGTTTCCGATGATGATCTTCAAATACTCGAAGTACCCGAACGCGGCAAAGGAATACCTGCGCTTCATGATGGAGAAGGAGCAGTACGTGCCTTGGCAGGAAGCATCGATCGGCTACGTCTGCCAGCCTCTCGCCGCTTACGAGAAGAGCGCCTTCTGGACCGCCGATCCGAAGAACACTCCGTATCGCGACTGCATGAAGGACATGACGCCGAACGGCTATGACGGCACGATGGGCTATGCCTCAGCCGCCGCGACGGCCGACTTCATTATCCCGAACATGGTGGCCGAGGCCGTGTCGGGATCGAAGTCGCCGAAAGAAGCCGCGGAGCGCGCGCAGAAGCGGGCTGAACGGTATTACAAGGTTTGATATCGCGTCGGCTGCGCTGACGAAATATCCGTGTGCGTTCGAGTGGGCGCCTGCGCGCCCCTCAACGCGCACTGTTCTTCAATAGGCGCCGATTCTCGGAGTTTTTCCATCGCGAGCCACAGTAGCGCTCTTTCCCGCGCGCTCGACAACCGCACCGTCCTCGGGCTGCTGTTCATGCTGCCGGCGGCGGCGCTGTTGCTGCTGTTCCTGACCTACCCCCTCGGGCTGGGAACGTACCTCGGGTTCACCGATCAGAAGATCGGCCGCGCTGGCTCGTGGGTCGGTCTGGACAACTATCGGTTCCTGTGGGGAGACGCGGTCACGCGTCTGGCACTGTTCAATACGCTTTTCTATACGACCGTAGCGAGCATCATCAAGTTCGGCCTCGGGCTCTACCTCGCGCTGCTGCTCAACAAGCACATTCCCTTCAAGGCTTTCTTCCGTGCGGTGGTGCTTCTGCCGTTCATCGTGCCTACCGCGCTTTCGGCGATCGCGTTTTGGTGGATCTACGATTCGCAGTTCTCGATCATCAGCTGGACGCTGATGCGAATGGGCCTCATCACGCACTACATCGATTTTCTCGGCGATCCGTGGAACGCGCGATTCTCGGTCATCGCCGCCAACATCTGGCGCGGTGTGCCGTTCGTGGCGATCACGCTCCTTGCCGGCTTGCAGACCATCTCGCCGTCGTATTACGAGGCGGCGAGCCTGGACGGCGCCACGCCTTGGCAGCAGTTTCGCTACGTCACCATGCCTCTGCTGACTCCAATCATTGCGGTTGTGATGACTTTTTCGGTGCTGATGACGTTCACCGACTTCCAGCTGATCTATGTGATCACGCGCGGCGGACCCCTCAATGCGACGCATTTGATGGCGACGCTGTCGTTCCAGCGCGCGATCTCCGGTGGCAACCTGGGGGAGGGAGCGGCGATCGCGACGGCGATGATCCCGTTCCTGCTGGCGACGATCATGATCAGCTACTTCGGATTGCAGCGTCGCGCATGGCAGCAGGGAGGCTCCGACAAGTGACCAGCGTGGCCGCAACGCCGGAGGTCGTAGACTCGCAGGGCACGAACTACCTGGTCTCGCTGCCGCGGCGGATATTCACTGTCTACGTTCCTCTGCTCGCGTTCCTGTTCGTGCTGCTCTTTCCCTTTTACTGGATGGCGATCACCGCGGTGAAGCCCGATGCCGAGCTGCTCTCGCGCGAGGGCAATCCGTTCTGGGTAGTCAATCCGACGCTGGCGCACATCAAGAAGTTACTCTTCGACACCGCATATCCCGACTGGCTGTGGAACACGATCCTTGTGTCGGTGGCGTCCACCATCATTTCGATTTTCTGCAGCGTGCTCGCCGCCTATTCGATCGAGCGCCTGCGCTTTCGCGGCTCGCGCTATGTCGGCATGAGTATTTTTCTCGCGTACCTGGTCCCTCCGTCGATCCTGTTCATTCCGTTGGCGGCGATGGTCTACAAGCTCAACCTGTTCGACACCCGCTTCGCGCTGATTCTCACCTATCCGACGTTCCTCATCCCGTTCGGCACCTGGCTGCTGATGGGTTATTTCAAGTCGATCCCGCTCGAGCTCGAGGAATGCGCGCTGATCGATGGGGCGAGCCGTCTGCAGATCCTCGTCAAGATCATCCTTCCGCTGGCGGTGCCCGGCCTGATTTCCGTGGGGATTTTTGCGTTCACGCTGTCATGGAACGAGTTCATCTACGCGCTGACCTTCGTCTCCTCGTCCGAGGTCAAGACGGTGCCCGTCGGCGTTGTCACCGAGCTGGTCGAGGGAGACGTCTACCACTGGGGATCACTGATGGCGGGCGCCCTGTTCGGCTCGCTGCCGGTGGCGATCCTGTACTCGTTCTTCGTGGAGTATTACGTGTCCGGACTCACCGGCGCGGTCAAGGAATAGCCCTTGCGCGCCATGGCTTGAAATCGCCGGGCCCGTCCCGATCTCGGCTACAATTAGGCCAGTACCCATCCCCGAGGTAACGACAATGAGTATCCAGGACACCATCCGCGAGCAGGTCACTTCGCACCCTGTCGTGCTGTACATGAAGGGAACCCCGCAATTCCCGCAGTGCGGGTTCTCGAATGCTGCGGTGCAGATGCTCAAAGCGTCGGGCGTCGAGAATTTCTTCTCGGTCAACGTCCTTGCCGATGCCGATATCCGCCAGGGCATCAAGGATTTCGCGAATTGGCCGACCATCCCGCAGCTCTACGTCAAGGGCGAGTTCGTCGGCGGCGCCGATATCATGCGCGAGATGTACGAGTCGGGCGAGCTGCAGCAGCTGCTCGCGCAGACGCCAGCCTGACCACTCGCAAGTCCAACCCGAAGCCGCGGCCACGCGGCTTTTTTCGTCCCTGAGAGGCGGCGAGCGCGTTTCGCATGGAATCACCCGTCCGCGCCAACTCGGACGCGGCGCTGCCGCCTTACGTTAACTAGTGCCGCGGCGTCGAGCGTGGCGCCATCATTCATCGCGTCCCGCGCTTGCCGCTTGCTTGTGCGGTGCCGTGATGCTGACGTATCCGGGCAGCTACTGCCGCGCAACGACACCCGAGAACAAGTGGCACACCAATTGCAGTAGGGGGACCGCGATAAACGATTCGGTCCTGCAATCACGATTGTGGGCCGCTGCTTACCTACTTGGGACGAAAGGATTCAAAGTGAAACGTACGCACGCAATTCGATTTGCAGGAGTGATGGCTGCGACGGCTTGGTACCTGGGCGCACCTCCTGTCCATGCACTCACTGCCGGTCCGTCGCCTTTCAACGTGACCGCGACGATCGCCAACTTTTGCGCGGTTTCGGCGGCCAACGTCGCGTTCGGCACGGTCAACGCCGGCGTCGCGGCAACCAACACGGCGAGCAGCGTGACGCTGACTTGCAACAAGGGCGTCACCGTGTCGTCGGTTGCGTTGGACAACGGATCGAACGCGAGCGGCACACAGAAGCGCATGAAGGGTGCGGTCGTGACGACTGATTTTCTGAACTACAACATCGACGTGCCGACCGGTGGGACTTTCCAGACGTGTCCGGCGGCGGGCGCGGGTCCGGAGTGGAACGGAACCAACACGATCGTGGCGACGTCGCTGTTCACGGCTTCGGGCGGAGCCAAGTTGATGAACATCTGTGCTTCGATTCCGGCGGCTCAGTACCCGACGGGCCAGGCGTATTCGGATACGGTGAATGTAACCGTCACCTATAATTGATCTGCATTCGGCGCGTATTGCCGCGGCAACATGCGCCGACGCTCGAAAAAAAGGCAAGCTGAACGGAACCCGTATGAGGAGAACCGAACGCAATGCAGCCGCCTTGCTGGTGGGCATGGTCTTCTGGTCGACAGCCATGACCGCAAGCGCGCTGACTGCGGGTCCGTCGCCCTTTACGGTGTCCGCGACGGTGTCCAACTTTTGTACGGTTTCGGCGGCCAACGTCGCGTTCGGCACGGTCAACGCCGGCGTCGCGGCAACCAACACGGCGAGCAGCGTGACGCTGACTTGCAACAAGGGCGTCACCGTGTCGTCAGTTGCGTTGAACAACGGATCGAACGCGAGCGGCACGCAGAAGCGCATGAAGGGTGCCGTCGTGACGACCGACTTCCTGAACTACAAGATCGACGTGCCGACCGGTGCGACCTTCCAGTCATGCCCGGCGGCGGGCGCGGGTCCGGAGTGGAACGGAACCAACACGATCGTGGCGACGTCGCTGTTCACGGCTTCGGGCGGAGCCAAGACGATCAACATCTGTGCTTCGATTCCGGCGGCTCAGTACCCGACGGGCCAGGCGTATTCGGATACGGTGAACGTCACCGTAACGTATAACTGATCTCGTCGCGTGCGGCGCACGGGCTGCCGCGCTTCGGGTGGCCTTGCAGGCTCCGGCGAACCGTGGCCATCGATGCATGACACAGCTTGCCCGAAGCCTTGCAGCCGCCGCTTTCGGACTGGTCAGTAGCGCCAGCCACGCGCTCACGGCGAGCCCACCGCAGTTCACCGTCACGGCAAGCGTTGCGAGCCATTGCATGGTTGCGACCGGAGTCGCGCGCGCCGGGTTTTCTGCGAATGTCGGCGAGGCTGACGCGAGCCGGAATGTGATCGTTATTTGCAGCAAGGGTGCGTCGGTCGGTGCGGTGTTGCTCGAGTTCGCAGCCGGCGGACGTGGCGGTCAGGTCAGCAGGGCGGACCTGCGGCCGAGTTTGATTCGCCCGGGGGTACCGGGTGTGCGCGGCTCTCTCGCATGCGCAGATGCGACCGGGGTGCCCGCAGAGGCTTTCATGGCGCCGTTGGTGCTGTGCGCGTCGGTGCCGGACCCGGGAGGCGCCGTCGCCGACCGGGGCGCGCGCATCGTGACCGTGATGGTGATGTACGAGTAAGTCAGGCATGGGGAGGCGAGGATGACTGGAGTACTGAAGTGCTCGCTGGCAGTCGCGGTGTCGGTCGTGTCGTTCGCAGCCGCGGCAGCGTCGTTCGGACTGAGTCCGATGCGGGTGGAATTGTCCGCGGTCATCCCGACTGCCGTCGTCACGGTCAACAATGCGGCGGAGGTGCCAGTGACCATCCAGTCGCAGGTGCTGGCATGGACGCAGGTCGACGGCAAGGATGTCTACGCGGAGACGCGGGGATTCATCGTCAGTCCGCCGATCTTCACAGTTGCGCCCGGCGCCCGGCAGATCGTGCGCATTGCCTTGAGGGGGGCGCCCCCGGCGGCGGTCGAGCAAGCATTTCGCCTCGTGTTTCGCGAGGTTCCTCAGGCCGAAGAGGCGGTCGGCGAAGGGCCGGCGTTTCGCATTGCCCTCGGCATGAACATTCCGATGTATGTCGCTCCCATCGGCGGGAAGGCGTCGCCGCAATCGAAGTTCAGCGCCGACGGCAGTCCGGATGGCACGCCCAGGATTCGCGTCGCCAACGAAGGCAACGGCAATCTCCGGCTTGCCAATCTCGTGGTTACCCAGGACGACAACAAGCTCGCGGAGCAGGACGTCTTCGTCGTGCTCGCCGGCGCAACGGCCTTCATCAGCCTCCCCGGCGAACGGGTCCTGCCCGCCAAAGCACTTCGCGTGCAGGCGCAGAGCAATGCGGGACCCGTCGATGTCTCGATCGAGTCGCCGAAGCGCTGACACCGCATCCGCGGCCGCGCTGCTCCTGGCGACCTGGCTAATGGTCACCAGCTTGCAATCGCTAGCTGCCGACCCGGCGAGGTCACCGGCCGGCACGTCCACGATCGCCGTGCTCTCGATCGCCGTCAACGGCGCGCCGGAACGCGGCGTGGCTTACGTGGTCAAGGGCCTGGATGGATTGCTCCTCGACGTCGCGACGCTCGTGCGCCTCGAGATCGCGTACAACGACGGCGACGTCGTGGATTTCGACGGCGGCCGTTACGTGCCGATTTCCCGGATTCGCGGCCTCACGGCGACGATCGCGGAGCAGGAACAGCGCCTCGACCTCGTGATCGATCCGAACGCGATGCCGGCATCGCGCGTGAGGTTCGCGATCACGCCGCCGCAGTTTGCGCAGACTCCCGATTGGGGCGGATTTCTCAACTACACACTGTTTGCCTATTCGGGCCTCAACGGCGGCCTTTTCAAGGGCAGCTACGTGTCCGGTGCCTTCGAAGCGGTCGCGTTCGGCCCGATCGGCACGTTCGGGGCGACCTTCATCACCAACCCCGTCGGCAACGTCCAAACCTCCGGCCAGGACGTTGTTCTCCTGGATGCTGCCTGGCGCTGGGACGATCCTGCCCGCATGCGCACGCTCATCGTGGGCGACGCCATCACGGCGCCCGGCTGGTGGGGGAATGCGGTCCGCTACGGCGGCGTCCAGTACAGTTCGAACTTCTCGCTCCAACCCGGCTTCGTCACCTACCCGCTGCTCAGCGTGTCCGGCATCGCGACCGTGCCGACTGCCGCGGACATCTACACGAACAATGTGCGTATGGGCGTGCAGAACGTCCCAGCGGGCCCTTTCACGATCACCAACCTTCCGGCGCTCAACGGCGCGGGCGAGCTGCAGGTCGTCGTCAACAACGCTTTCGGACAGCAGCAGGTAATCACGCAGCCGTTCTACGTCACGTCGCAACTGTTGAAGCCGGGACTCAGCGAATTTTCCTACAACCTGGGCGCCGAGCGGTTCAACTACGGCGTCGACAATCTCGACTACCATGGATTCATCGGATCTGCGTTCTATCGCTATGGCGTAAACGACGGGCTTACCGTCCAGGGGCGCGCGGAAGCGGACGAGCACGTCCGCGGCGCGGGAGCCGGCGCCGACTGGGTCGTCGGTTTGTTCGGCGTTCTCAGCGCGGGAGTGGCGGGCAGCAGCGCCAGTGGCAATGCCGACGGACACAACGGGAATGGCGTGCGCTACTTGCTCGGTTTCTCGCGCCAGACCCCGTTGCTGAGCTTCGCCGTGCAGTCGACCTGGGCGAGCGACAACTTCCGGCAGATCGGCGACACGACGCTGGTCCAGACCCGCGCGACCCGCGCCAGCATCGGCGCCAATCTGCCGGCAGACGCAGGGTCGATCACGCTGGCGTGGTCGGGGACGCGCTACCGCGACTTCGGTCCGATCGACCCGAACGTACCGCCGCAGAACGGCCCGCTGAACATCTACGCAGCGTCGTATTCGCTGGGCCTCGGCAGGTACGGCTTCCTGACCCTCTCTGCGTCTCGCTCGCAGGGCCTTTCTAACTCGAGCCAGGTCGCGCTTCTCTATTCCGTACCTCTGGGTTCGACCAGCGGGCCGGGCGATACCAGCGCGACGTTTGGCGTGCAGCGGCAGCGGCAGGACGACAAGAGCTCGACCATAGGCACTTTCGACCTGCAGCGGCCGCTTCCGGTCGGCCAGGGCTTCGGCTATTACCTTCACGCGACGACCGACAAGATCTTCACCGGCGGTGGCTCGTACTATGGAAACTACGGGCGCTACACGCTGGAGGGCTCGTCGGCGAACGGTTCCAGTGCGGTGCGGGCATCGGTGTCGGGCGGCATCGGCACCGTCGGCGGCGAGGTCTTCGTGGCGCCCCCGATCGACCAGAGCTTTGCCCTGGTGCGGGTCGGCGACGTCGCGGGCGTGCGGGTGCTTCAGGAGAACTTCGACGCGGGTGTCACTGGCAGAAACGGGACGCTTCTACTGCCGCGCATTCCGTCGAACACACCGGTCAACGTCGCTGTCGATCCCTTGTCCATTCCGCTCGAAGCCACGCTGGGCAAGACTGAGCAGAAAGTGGTGCTACTGAACCGCACCGGGATCGTCGTTAGCTTCGATGCCCGGCGCGAGCGCAACGCGCTCATCCGCATCGTCCTGCCCGACGGCTCACCGCTGCCTTCCGGTGCCTACGCGCGGGTGGCGGGGCGGGAGGAGCGGTATCCTGTAGCCAATGGGGGCGAGGTCTACGTCACCGACCTCGGTGACAAGCAGGACGTCGACGTGTTCTATCGAGGACAGGGTTGCCGGCTGACGATCGAGCTTGAGAAGGACGCACCGCCGGTCGCCGACCTGGGCCCGTTCGAGTGCAGCTTGCGCGACATGAGCGGAGGCACACCATGATCGGAACATCGAACGCGCGGTTCCGGCCCGTATTGGCCCGTGCGCTAACTATCGCCACACTGTGCTTCTCCGCGCCAGCGTACGCTGTACACACGTGCACGGTCAGCGTCGGCAACATCGGTTTCGGAAGCTATACCGGGACGCAGATCTCTTCGTCATCGACGATGTCGATCACGTGTACCCTGACGGGAGGAATCGCCGATACGGTCAACTTCACTGCGACGCTCTCGACGGGGGCGGGCACCTTCGCGCAACGCCTGCTCACCCACTCGGGGCCTCCCGCCGACACGCTGCCTTATAACCTGTACCAGGGCGCTGTGCCGGGAGTCCTCAACACCAACGTATGGGGCGATGGAACGGCAGGCACGACGACCGCCTCGGGCAGCATGTCGCTGGTCATCATCTTCAACCCGACCCGCACCGTCAACTTCACGGTCGCCGGCGCGATGGGGCCGGTTGGCGCAATGCCGACGGCAGGGACCTACCTCGACACCGTCGCCGCGACGGTCACCTACAACTAGGCGGCTACGCCGCGGCCGCGTCGCGGGTGCGCCTGCGCGCGTCAAGTCCGCGCCCTCTGCACCCGCTTCACCTCGGCGATGCGGTGCAATGCGCGCATCACGTTCGCGAGATGCTTCCGATCGCGGACCTGGACGCTGAAGAACATGTTGAAGACGCTGCCCGTGTCCGGACGCTCCATCGACACGTATTCGATGTTGGCGCCAGCATCGGCAATCGCGGTCGCGAGTTGTGCCAGCAGACCGCGCGCGTCGGCGACCAGAAGGCGCATGCCCGCCTCGAACACGCCTTCGACGTCGGGCGCCCACTCGACGTCGACGACCTGGTCGGTATCGACCCGACTCTTGCGAAGGGTGGGGCAGTCGCGGGTGTGCACCATCAGGCCCTGCCCGCGGCGGAATTGCCCGACTATCGCGTCGCCGGGAATCGGGCGGCAGCACTTGCCATATTGAATGGCGACGCCTTCGACGCCGCGCAATTGCAGCGTGCCCGGTTTGGTCGGCTGTGCGGACGGGTCGTCGCCGGCCCGGTTCGCCGCGCGCGTGAGCGCCTGCGCGACGACGAATGAAAGCCGCTTGCCGAGCCCGATATCGGCGAGGATGTCGAGCCGGCCGCGGGCGCCATACTCGCGTGCTAGCGCCTCCCAGCGCTCCCAGGTGATCGTTTCGGGAGGCACCTTGAGCGACGCCAACGCCTGTTCGAGCATGCGCTCGCCCAGCGCCGCCGACTCGCGTTGCTGCAGCGACTTGAGGAAATGCCGGATGCGCGAGCGCGCCTTGCCGGTGGCGACGAAATTCAGCCACGACGGGTTCGGACGTGCGGTGGGCGAGGTCATGATTTCGACCTGGTCGCCGTTCTTCAGCTCGGTGCGCAGCGGCATGAGCTCGTAGTTGATGCGCGCCGCAGTGCAGTGGTGACCGATGTCGGTGTGCACGGCATACGCGAAGTCGACCGCCGTGGCGCCGTGCGGCAGCGCCATGATCTTTCCCTTCGGCGTGAATACGTAGATTGCGTCGGGAAACAGGTCGCCCTTGATGTGTTCGAGGAATTCCTTGGAGTCGCGCGACTCCGAGCCGATCTCGAGCAGGCTTTGCAGCCAGCGGTGTGTCTGCTGCTGCGCCTCGGCAATGCCGAGTTGGTCGCCGGTCTTGTAAAGCCAGTGCGCCGCGACACCGGCCTCGGCGACGCGGTGCATATCCTGTGTCCGGATCTGCGCCTCCAGCGGCGTGCCGAAAGGCCCGAACAACGTCGTGTGCAGCGATTGGTAGCCGTTCGCCTTGGGGATCGCCACGTAATCCTTGAACTTGCCCGGGATCGGCTTGTACAGGTTGTGCAGCACACCGAGCGCGGCGTAACAAGCCGTAGCGTCCTTTACCAGCACGCGCACGCCGTAGATGTCGAATACCTGCGAGAACGTGTAATGCTTCTCTCGCATCTTCTTGTAGACGCTGTAGACGGTCTTCTCACGGCCGCTGACCGTCGCCGTGATGCCCGCCAGCTTGAGCCCATCGCGGATCGACTGCAGGATGCGATTCATCACCTCGCGGCGATTGCCTCTCGCGGCCTTGATCTGCTTGGCAAGAACCCGATAGCGCATCGGGTACAGGTTCTTGAAGGAAAGCTCCTGCAATTCGAGGTACAGCGCGTTCAGGCCGAGGCGGTTGGCGATGGGTGCGTAGATATCCAGCGTTTCGCGCGCGATGCGCTCGCGATGCGTTGGCGCCATGGCGTCGAGGGTGCGCATGTTGTGCAGCCGGTCGGCCAGCTTGATGAGGATGACGCGAACGTCCTGCGCCATCGCCAGCAGCATCTTGCGGAAGCTCTCTGCCTGCGCGTCCTCGAGCGACTGGAACTCGATCTGGTCGAGCTTGGACACGCCGTCGACCATGTCGGCCACCGGTTTGCCGAACGAGGTTTCGATCTCGGTCTTGGTGACGCTGGTGTCCTCCATCACGTCGTGCAGCAGCGCGGCGGCGAGCCCTTGCGCGTCGAGACGCCACTGCGAAAGAATGCTGGCGACCGCCAGCGGATGCGTGATGTAGGGTTCGCCGGACTTGCGGAACTGGCCCTGGTGCGCCTGCTCGGAGAACGCGAACGCGCGCTCTACCAGCGCAACGTCAGGAGGTGGCAGATAGTGACCAAGGTGTCGGGTGAATTCGGCGATTTCCGACATGCTCGATCACTTTGGGACGTTCGGCGTTGACTCAACTCTGAGGCTTGAGAAGCATCTCGATGCCGACCTTGCCGAGGGCGATTTCGCGCAGCGCGATGACCGTCGGCTTGTCGCGGTCGCCCTCGACTAGCGGCGCCGAGCCCGCGCTGATTTGGCGGGCACGGTTGGTGGCCGCCAACGTCAGCTCGAAACGGTTGGGTATCTTGATAAGACAGTCTTCGATAGTGATGCGAGCCATTGGTAGTCGATCCTTCAGGTCAGTTGTGCGATCAATTGCCCATGGCGCACGCGTTGTTGCGCACCGCGCAGCCGTGCCGACCTGACGATAGCGGCAAGGTCGTCGACTGCCGAGGCAAAGTCCTGATTAATAATAACATAATCAAAGTCCTCGCAGTGACGTATCTCGTCCTTGGCGACATTGAGGCGGCGGGCGATGGTCGGGGCGTCGTCCTGCCCACGCGTGACCAAGCGCTGCTGCAGTGACGAGAGCGACGGCGGGAGGATGAATATCTGTACCGAGTCGGGCACGAACTTGCGCACCTGGGCCGCGCCCTGCCAGTCGATCTCGAGCAGCACGTCGCGTCCGGCGGCCACTTCCGCCTTGAGCCACGTTGCCGACGTCGCGTACCAGTTGTCGTGCACCAGCGCGAATTCGAGGAACTCGCCGGCGTCTTTGAGTGCCTTGAAGCGATCGGCATCGATGAAATGGTAGTGCACGCCGTCGTGCTCGCCCGGGCGCGGTGCGCGCGTTGTGTAAGAGACTGAAAGCCCGATGCCGGGTTCGCGCTGGAGCAGCGCGCGCGTCAGCGAGGTCTTGCCCGCGCCCGAAGGCGCCGCAATCACGAACAGATTGCCCATCGGCACAGTCATATCGGCGCGCCCGATGTGCGCTGCGTCGGCGCCGACGCCTGCGCGCTACTCAATGTTTTGCACCTGCTCACGCATCTGCTCGATCAGGACCTTGAGCTCGAGCGCCGCGTGCGACAACTCGGCATCGACCGACTTGGATCCCAGCGTATTGGCCTCGCGATTGAGCTCCTGCATCAGGAAGTCGAGCCGCTTGCCGCTCGATCCGCCGGCGCCGAGCACCCGCCGCACCTCGGCGACGTGGGTCACGAGCCGTGACACCTCCTCGGCGACGTCGACCTTCGTGGCAAACAGCGCGAGTTCCTGCTTGAGGCGTTCGGTATCGGGATCGAGTCCGGCTTCGCGCAGGCGTGCACCGAGTTTTTCGACGTACGCGTCGTGGATCGCCGGCACGCGTGGCGACACGCGCGACAGCTGCGCCTCGATCCCCTCGACACCGTTCTTCGATCATGGCGCGCAGCTTTTGGCCTTCGCGCTCGCGCGACGCGCCAAGCTCGGACAGTGCCTGCCGGACGAGCTGTAAGGCTTTCGCGGCAAGCGTTTCGGGATCCACGGAAGGTTCGGTCAGGACTCCGGGCCAGCGCAGGATCTCGATGGTCGACAGCGGCGCACTGCCTGGCGCATGCCGCTGCACGTCGGCCGCAGCGTCGCGCAGTTGCGCGACGCGCTCGGCGTTGACCGCCAGCGCGGCCGCACCCGGCGCAGCGCGCGTGAGCGCTATCCGGCAGTCGACCTTGCCGCGCTTCAGTTCCGTACCCAGCAACTCTCGGACCGCGCTTTCCAGCCCGCGCAACTCGTCAGGGAGGCGCAGCTGGAGGTCGAGGTAGCGGTGGTTGACCGACCTCAGCTCGACCATCAGCGCGTAGCCCTGCATGTCGGCTCCGACCGCGGCGAAGCCGGTCATGCTGAGAATCATGGGTCGAGGTTCCAGAGCTGCGAAACGTCCGCCGGGGACGGCAAAACGGGCGGCAAAGTCGGGAAAGTCAATGAAATCTTTACTTTATGCGCAGGGTTGCAGAGAATGTAGAGGTTATCAATCCTACGCGCAAGTACAGGCGGAGCCCGCGTCGCGTCGCTGCCGCCGACCCCCATGGGCGTCACCAACCAGGCCCTCGTTTCCGGTTACCAGCTGTTGAACTACCGAATCGACCGCCAGATCAGCCGCGGCGGGTTTTCGATCGTCTATCGGGCGTTCGACGAGGGGGGTGCCCCGGTCGCGATCAAGGAATATCTCCCGTCGTCGCTGGTACTGCGCACCGAAGGTGACATCGTACGTGCGAGCTCCGCCGAAAATCTGACTTCCTTCCGCTATGGGATGAAGTGCTTTTTCGAGGAGGGCCGCGCACTGGCCAAGATCAACCATCCGAACGTCGTACGCGTTCTCAACTTCTTTCGCGCCAACGAAACCGTCTACATGGTCATGCGCTACGAGCGCGGCCGTACGTTGCAGCAGCAGATCCAATTGCGCCAGGACCAGATGTCGGAGCGCCTGGTGCGCCACGTGTTCATGCACCTGCTCAACGGGCTGCGCGAGGTACACACGCACAAGCTGCTGCATCTCGACATCAAGCCGGCCAACGTCTACCTGCGCACCGATGGCTCGCCGGTTCTGCTCGACTTCGGTGCGGCGCGGCAGACGCTGACCTCTGCCCGGCCCAAGCTCGCCCCGATGTACACGCCTGGCTTTGCCGCGCCCGAGCAATACCGCGATCCGGATCGCCTGGGGCCCTGGACCGATGTCTACGGCATCGGCGCGAGCATATTCGCGTGCCTGGCCGCATTCGCGCCGCAGGCAGCCGACGCACGGGTCGCCGAGGACCACCTGGTCTCGGCGAAGAAAATCTGGGCCGGCGCGTATTCGGACAACCTGCTCGAGGTCATCGATTGGTGTCTGCGCCTCGATCCGCTGGAGCGCCCGCAGAGCGTGTTCGCGCTGCAAAAGGCGATTCGCGACATACCGCCGAAAAAACGCAAACTGACGTTCATCGATACCATCAAGAAACGGCTGTTCACCGAAGTCATGTAGGTGCCGCGTGCGCTTCACCATTTTCCAGGAAAGCCGCAAGAGCCAGCGCAAGGTCAACCAGGACCGGCTCGCCTACACGTACAGCCGCGACACCCTGCTCCTGGTGCTGGCCGACGGCATGGGCGGTCACGCCGGCGGCGAGATCGCGGCGCAGATCGCGGTGCGGCTGTTCATCGAGCGTTTTCAGCAGGAGGCCAAGCCGACGCTGAAGAATCCGCTCAAGTTCCTGCAGGACACGATGCTGCGTGCGCATTCGGCGCTCGGATCCTACGCCAACCAGTTCTCGATGCTGGAGACGCCACGGACCACCTGCGTCGCGTGCATCATCCAGCAGAACTACGCGTATTGGGCACACGTCGGCGATTCGCGCCTGTATCTGTTTCGGCAGGGCGGGCTCATCGGGCAGACCAAGGATCATTCCAAGGTGCAGTACCTGTTGGACCAGGGACTGATCGGAATGCACGAGGTCGCCGACCATCCTGACCGCAACAAGATATTCAGTTGCCTGGGGGGACTGGTAGACCCGGTCATCGATTTGTCGCGGCGCACGCCGCTGCGCAACGGCGATCTCATCGCCCTGTGCACAGACGGCCTGTGGAGCGTGTATCCGCAGGAGGAGATCGGCCGTGCGTTGACCGGGACACCGATTCTCAAGTCGGCGCCGGTGCTGATGCGCGAGGCCGAGGCACGAGGCGGCCCTGAAGGTGACAACCTGTCGCTGATCGTCGTGCGCTGGGGGCCCGAAACGCTGACCGACGAGCCGACGACGACGATCACCGAGACGCTTGGCCTCGGCGAGTTCCAGACCGAAATCGATCGTACGCTGACACTCACCGATCGCAAGGGCGTGCAGCGGGACCTCACCGACGACGAGATCGAGCGGGCGATCGAGGAGATCCAGGCGACGATCAAGAGGTACAGGCGATAGTCCATGCGTCAGCTCATCATCGATACCGAGACCACAGGGCTGGACTCCAGGCAGGGACACCGCATCATCGAAATCGGCATTGTCGAACTCGTCGACCGTCGCCAAAGCGGCCGTCACCTTCACATCTATGTCAATCCCGAGCGCGAAATCGACGCCGGAGCCACGGAGGTCCATGGCTTCACCTGGGAGATGCTCCGCGACAAGCCTCGCTTCGCCGACGTCGCCGCCGAGCTAGCCGATTTCGCACGCGGTGCGCAATGGATCATCCACAACGCGCCGTTCGATATCGGCTTCCTTGACGAGGAGTTCAGGCGGGCGCGATTGCCCGCGACGAGCGAGCTGGCCGCGGAGGTGGTGGACACGCTCGCGCTCGCCCGCGAGCAGTTTCCGGGCAAGCGCAACAGTCTCGACGCGTTGTGCGAGCGGTTCGGCGTGGCCAATGCGCACCGCACGCTGCACGGCGCGTTGCTCGACGCGCAGCTGCTCTCCGAGGTGTACCTGTCGATGACGCGGGGACAGGAATCGCTGACCATGGACATCGCGGTTCCGGGAATCGCGGCGGCCTTGTCCGCTGGCGCGAGCGCGACCGCGATCGCGATACGCGTGATCATGCCGACGCACGAGGAACTGGAAGCACATAACGCTTACCTTGCCGACCTCGACCGCGCTTCCAGGGGCGCATGCGTCTGGCTGGCGTTGGGCACGGAGGCTGCGGCGGCATGATCGACGAGACCCGTCATCCGGCTGCAACAAGCACCACCGACAATGCTGTGGCGGCCCCGGCACGCGTACACCCCACCGTCACCACGCCACCGATCGTGTCCGAAGAGCCGCCCAGGATTCGCGAAGCGGCTCCGATCAATCGTGAGCTGTCTATATTGGCGTTCAATCGCCGGGTCCTCGCGCTCGCGGAGGATTCCGGCGTACCGCTGCTCGAGCGCCTGCGCTTCCTGTGCATTGTCAGCAGCAACCTCGACGAATTCTTCGAAATCCGCGTCGCGGGCCTGCGTGAGCAGATGCGCCTGAAGGCGCCGCCGCCGGGGACGACGCTGCACGAGCTGCGCGGTAACTTCACGCGCATCAGTGAACAGGCGCAAGCGCTGGTCGCCGACATGTATCGCACGCTCAACACGCAGCTAATTCCGGCGATGGCTGCGTCCGGGATCCGCCTGCTGCGCGGCGTCGATCGCAGTGACCAGCAGCGCGCGTGGGTCGCCGACTATTTCCGGCGCGAGGTCAAGCCGCTGCTCACGCCGATCGGGCTCGATCCCGCGCATCCGTTTCCGCAAGTGGTCAACAAGACGCTCAATTTCATCGTCGAGCTATCCGGGCGGGACGCCTTCGGCCGCGAATCGTCGATTGCCATCGTCAAGGCGCCACGTCTGCTGCCGCGCGTAATCGAGCTGCCCGGCGACATCGCGCCCGACAACAGCTTCGTCCTGCTGTCATCGATCATTCATGCACACCTGAACGAGCTCTTTGCCGGCCGCGAGGTCGTCAACTACTCGCAATTCCGGGTTACGCGCGACGCCGATCTGTGGTTCGACGAGGAAGAAGTCAAAAACCTGCGCCAGGCACTGGAAGGCGAGCTTCCGCAGCGCCAATTCGGGCTGGCCGTGCGCCTGGAAGTCGCGGCACGCTGTCCGGCGCACCTCGCGGAATTATTGCTGCATCAGTTCGAGCTGCAGGAGTTCGACCTGTACCGATGCGACGGGCCGGTCAACCTTACGCGCATGTCGGCGCTGGTCGATGAAACCGATCTCGACGAGCACAAGTATCCGCCGTTCGTGCAGGGCGTTCCCGACCGGCTCAAGGATCAGCCGGACCTGCTGGCGGCGATTCGCCAGCATGATGTGCTGCTGCATCACCCGTATCAGACTTTCGATCCGGTGGTCGAATTCATCCGCAAAGCGGTCGACGACCCCGAGGTGGTTGCGATCAAGCAAACGGTCTATCGCACCGGCGTCAACTCGGTGTTGATGGAGGCGCTGATCGAGGCCGCGCGTCGCGGCAAGGAAGTTACGGTCGTCGTCGAGCTGATGGCACGCTTCGACGAAGAGGCCAACATCAACTGGGCCGAACGCCTGGAGCAGGTGGGCGCGCAAGTCGTGTATGGCGTGTTCGGGCTCAAGACGCACGCCAAGCTCGCGCTGCTGCTGCGGCGCGAGCGCGATGCGTCCGGCAAACCCTATTTACAGCCTTACGCGCACCTCGGCACCGGCAACTACCATCCACGCACCGCGCGCATGTACACCGATTTCGGTTTGCTTACGAGCAATGCAGAAATCTGCGCCGATGTCAGCGAAGTCTTCCTGCATATCACCAGCCTTGCCAAGGCAAACAAGCTCAAGCACCTCTGGCTTGCGCCGTTTACGATGCACCGGCATCTCCTGGACGCGATCCGACGCGAGACGCGCAACGCTCGCGAGGGCAAACCGGCGCGCATCATTGCCAAGATGAACGCGCTGCTCGAGGAAGCAGTGATCAAGGCGCTGTATGCCGCGTCCGAGGCGGGCGTACAGATCGACCTCGTCGTGCGCGGGGCCTGCGCGCTGCGCCCCGGCGTGGAGGGCGTATCGGCCAATATCCGCGTGCGTTCGATACTGGGCCGCTTCCTCGAGCATCACCGCGTCTGGTACTTCGAGAACGGCGGCAACCAGGATGTGTACCTTGCGAGCGCTGACTGGATGGGCCGCAACCTTTTTCGCCGCGTCGAGGTCGCTTTCCCGGTGCTCGACAGCGAGCTCAAGGCACGGGTAGTCGACGAGGCGCTGAAACCCTATCTGTCGGACAACTGGGACGCCTGGGATCTGGGTGCCGACGGCAGCTATCACCGGCAGAAGCCCAAGGGACGCGGGCATCCGATTTCTGCGCAGCAGGGGCTGCTCGATCGCCTGGCGGGCAGCCCGTCGCGCTCGTGAACTTCGCTCGCCAATGGACCTGATTCTCTGGCGGCATGCCGAAGCCGAACCCGGCGAGCCCGACCTCGGCCGCCGCCTGACGGCGAAGGGACTCAAGCAGGCCGAGCGCGTTGCGCAGTGGCTCGAGGGTCGCCTGCCCGACACCTGTCGCGTCCTCGTAAGCCCCGCCGACCGCGCGCAACAGACAGCGCTCGCGCTCAAGCGCAAGTTCAGGACCGTGCCCGAGATTGCGCCGGGTGCGACCGTGGCGGCGGTGCTCGCGGCGGCCGCGTGGCCGGATTCGCGCGAGCCGGTGCTCGTCGTCGGTCATCAGCCGACGCTCGGCGAAGTCGCGGCTTTCCTCCTGTCAGGGGAAGACGTGGCCTGGAGCGTCCGCAAGAGCGCGGTGTGGTGGTTCACCAATCGCGTGCGCGACAGCGGCAATGCGGTCGTACTCAAGGTCGTGATCGGTCCGGATTTCGTCTAGCTCTTCGATCCGACCCGCGTCGCTACTGCAGCCGCCCTCAACGACTTTCGCACCATGGCCAATTCCGACCGAAAGCCACCATGCGTCGTACGCTTGTCGCCCACGCACGGGCGCGGCGCATTTGCAACGCGGACGATTCGAAAGGGTGCCCGCATCATCGAATATCGCGGGACACGCTCGACGTACGACGAAGCATGCAGACGGCCGGACAGCGATGCTTCGGACCCTTTCCATACGCTGCTGTTCGAGGTGAGCGACGGGAGCGTCATCGACGCCGGCAGGCGCGGCAACGCGGCGAAGTACATCAATCACAGTTGCACGCCGAATTGCGAGCCGTTCGAGCACTCCGGATTTCGCGTGTTCATCCACGCCAAGCGGACGATTCGAGCCGGTGAGGAGCTTTGCTACGACTATCGGCTGGTTTACTACGGCCGCCTGAGCCAGCGTGCACGCAAGGCAATGGCGTGCCGCTGCAGCTCGCCGCGATGCCGCGGAACGATGCTCGAGACAAAGCGGGTGAAGTCGGGGCGCTGAGGCGCGGCGCGATTCACCATTACGCCGCGGGGGGATCGGTGGTCGCAGCGCGCCGTGCGCTGCGTGAGCCTTCCACACGCCACTATCGAGGCCGGCCACGATCGCCTACGCGGCACGCCAGCGATAGCCCAGATCCTCCCATTGCTCACGTTCCTTCAAGAGCAGGTGCGCCGTTAGCGGATGGGCGTTCAGCCAGCGCGCGGCGACGCCGAACTCGATGCGCGCACCGACACGAAACGCGATTCTCGGCACAGTGATCGCGGTCCGCGCGTGGTGAAACAACACGGCCAGCCGCAGCGCCAGCAACTGCGCGCGCACGTCGCTTTCACCCAGACCCGCCTGCACCTTGGCCAATCCTCCCCGGCAGCCGTACACCAGAAGCGCGAGCCGCGCCTGTTCGCCTGCCGAGAATCCCGGCATATCAGCGTGCTGCAGGATGTAGGCGCCGTGCTTGTGAAAGCCGATATGCGACACTGACATGCCGGTCTCGTGAAGCAGTGCGGCCCATTCCAGTAGCTGGGCCTGCCCGGGGTCGACCTTTGGCACCGCGCGCCGGTAAAGCGCGATCGCCAGCGCCGCGACGCGCGAGGCGTGTGCGCGCTCGATGCGATAGCGCTCCAGAAAGCGGCTCACGGTGACCTTGCGCACATCCTCGTCGATCGTTCGTCCGAGCAGGTCGTAGAGCACGCCGAGTCGCAACGCGCCGCCGACGGGATCGATGCGTTCGACGCGAAGCTCGGCGACCGCTGCGGTCATGATCGCCAAGCCGCCCGCGAGAACGGGTACGCGCTCGGCTTTCAGCGCATTGAGGTTAAGCCGTGACGCATATTGAGCGGCAATCAGACGCTGGCGCAGTCGCGCCAGGCCCGCTGGCGTGATGCCGCCGCCGGAAAATCCATTCTGCTCGAGGATTTCGGCGAGCGCGGCTGCGGTTCCGGACGACGCGTACGAGTCGCGCCAATGACCGGGGCCGAATTCGCCGGCAATCGCTTCGACTTCGACGCGCGCGGCGGTTTCGGCGGCATCCATCGCCTCGGCCGTCACCTTGCCCTTGGGGAAGAAGCGCTGGGTCAGCCCCACGCAGCCGATCTTGAGCGACTCGAGGCGCTCGGGCTCGAGCCCGCGGCCGATGATGAATTCGGTCGAGCCGCCGCCGATGTCGATGACCAGGCGCGGCGCGGTCGACGGCGGCAGCACGTGCGCGACCCCGAGATAGATAAGACGCGCTTCCTCGTGCCCGCCAATGACGTCGATGGGAACGCCGAGTGCGCGCTCGGCCTGACGCAGGAATTCGCGCGCGTTTTTGGCGACGCGGAAGGTGTTGGTGCCGACCGCACGCACGGCGGACGGGTGCACGCCGGAAAGCCGCTCGCGAAAGCGCGCGAGGCACTCGAGCGCCGCCTTCATCGCAGGCGCGGTAATGCGGCCCTGCTCGTCGATGCCGGCGCCGAAACGCAGTGTCTCGCGCCAGGTGTCCTGGCGATAGATCTGCCCACCCTCGACGCGGCCGATCTCCAGCCGGAAGCTGTTCGATCCCAGGTCGACGACGGCGAGAGTGGCTGCGGTCACGCGGAGAAGCTTTCGAAAAAGTGCGGGCTAGCCTAGCAGAAAAGCCGCGCCGTGCGCGCTGCGCGTCGCGCTTTGGTGACCCCGGCCTTTCTGCTACCCTCGACATTTTCTCTCGACGCGCTTTCGCGATGCCGGTCGATTACCTGCAGAAGATTCTCACCGCCAAGGTGTACGACGTCGCCGTCGAGTCTCCGCTCGATCACCTGCCTGTACTGTCACGGCGGATAGGCAATCGCGTGCTGCTCAAGCGCGAGGACCAGCAGCCTGTGTTCTCCTTCAAACTGCGCGGTGCGTACAACAAGATGGCGCATCTGTCCGAGGCGGAGCGAGCTCGCGGCGTCGTCGCGGCATCCGCCGGCAACCACGCACAGGGCGTCGCGCTGGCCGCGCAGCGGCTCGGATGCACCGCGACCATCGTCATGCCGGTCACTACGCCCTCGATCAAGATTTCCGCGGTCGAGGCGCGCGGCGCCAGGGTCGTTCTTCACGGCGACTCGTACAGCGATGCCTACGCCCATGCGCTCAAGCTGCAGAAGGCGAGCCGTGCGACCTTCGTGCATCCTTACGACGATCCCGATGTGATAGCCGGCCAGGGGACGATCGCCGTCGAGATCCTTCGCCAGTGGCAGGGTCCCATCGACGCGATCTTCGTCGCCATCGGCGGGGGCGGGCTCATGTCCGGCATTGCTTCTTACGTCAAGCGCGTGCGCCCGGAGATCAGGATCATCGGCGTGCAACCGGTGGACTCCGACGCGATGGCGCGCTCGATCGCCGCCGGACGCCGCGTCACGCTCGAGCACGTTGGTCTGTTTGCCGACGGCGTCGCGGTCAAGCAGGTCGGAAAGGAGACGTTTCGGATCTGCCGCGCACTGGTCGACGACATCGTGAGGGTTGACACCGACGCGACCTGCGCAGCGCTCAAGGACGTGTTCGAAGACACGCGCGCGGTGCTCGAGCCTGCCGGCGCGCTCTCGGTGGCCGGACTCAAGGCGTGGCACGAACGCCACCGCAGCAAGGACCGAACCTTCGTCGCCATCGCCTGCGGCGCTAACATGAACTTCGACCGATTGCGCTTCGTCGCCGAGCGTGCTGAATTGGGCGAGCAGCGCGAGGCGATACTGGCGGTGACGATTGCCGAGAGGCCTGGCAGCTTCCGCGAATTCTGCGCGTTGCTGGGCAAGCGCAGCATCACCGAGTTCAACTATCGCTACGCCGACGCCAAGGTCGCGCACATCTTTGTCGGCATCGAAGTAGCCGGGCGCCATGAGACCACCGAACTGCTGCACGCCATGCACAAGCGGCGCATCGAGGCTTACGACCTCTCCGAGAACGAGATGGCGAAGCTGCACGTGCGGCACCTGGTCGGCGGCCACGCCCCCGAAGCCGAACACGAAATCCTCTATCGATTCGAATTCCCGGAGCGCCCGGGGGCACTGATGCGCTTTCTCGACAGCATGAGCCGTGGCTGGAACATAAGCCTGTTCCACTATCGCAACCACGGCGCGGACTACGGCCGGGTGCTGGTCGGAATGCAGGTTCCACCCTCGGACAAGGCGCTGTTCGCCGCCTTCCTACGCCGCCTGGGCTACCCCTGCGTGGAGGAGACCGGCAACCCGGCGTATCGGATGTTCCTCGGCCGCTAGCCGCAGCGGCGCCCGACCCAAGAGCGGCACATTTGGCCGCAATGCAGGTCGGAGGTGTTGCAAATCGCTCAAAAAGCACAAGATTCGCGCTTCTGGCAAGGATTATGCTCTGGTCATTTGCTTGCAACCATGGCAAACTTTGACGAGGCGGGTATGGAATCGACTACGGTCTGGGCGGATTTGAGCGAAGGCGCAGGGAGTCACGAATTGCCGGATTCAAGCACCTTGTCGGGCGTGAAAGTCATGGTGATCGACGATAGCAACACGATTCGTCGCAGCGCCGAGATTTTCCTGCTCCAGGCCGGATGCACGGTTATTCTGGCCGAGGACGGGTTCGACGCCCTGGCGAAAATTACCGACCATCAGCCCGATCTGATCTTCGTGGATATCATGATGCCGCGGCTGGACGGGTACCAGACGTGTGCGCTGATCAAGAAAAATACGCGGTTCCACACCACGCCGGTGGTCATGCTGTCCTCGAAGGACGGATTGTTCGACCGTGCCCGCGGGCGCATGGTCGGGTCGGATCAGTATCTGACCAAGCCGTTCACCAAGGAGAGCCTGCTGAAGGCCGTCGGCACGCATGTAAAGGTCGCGGCGCACTGATGCCGCGTCAGCCGGGCCGGGTCGCCGGGGGGGCCGGCGGGAAGGTTGGGAGAGGATGACCATTAAGCGGGTACTCATCGTCGACGACTCGCCGACCGAGCGGCACGTCCTGAACGACATGCTCACCAAGGCCGGGTACGAGGTCGTCGCCAGCGACAATGGCGAAGACGCGATCCTCAAGGCCAAGACGGCCAAGCCGGATCTGATCCTCATGGACGTCGTCATGCCGGGCCTCAACGGCTTCCAGGCGACGCGCGCCATCAGCCGCGACCCCCAGACTCGCCTCGTGCCGATCATCCTGTGCACATCGAAAAGCCAGGAAACGGACAAGATCTGGGGCATGCGCCAGGGGGCGCGGGACTACATCGTCAAGCCGGTGCGTCGCGAGGAGCTGCTCGCGAAAATCACCGCCCTTGGCTAGTTAGCGGACCGCCGTGGCTCGCGCCGCAAAGATCGACCTCCGCGCGTTCCAGATGGAGCTCGCGACCCGGCTTGCGGCCAAGACCAGCGCGCAGGTCGAACAGTCGCGCCTCGGGCTGGCGTGCGCCGGTGGGCAGTGGCTCATCCGCCTGGCCGACGCCGGCGAAGTCATCGCGATGCCACTGGTGGCCTCGGTGCCGATGACACGCCCGTGGTACCTGGGCATCGCCAATATTCGCGGCAATCTGTACGGCTGCATCGATTTTGCCGGGTTTCTCGGCCAACCCGTGGCGGCCGCGACGGCGGGTGCTACCACGGCGCGGCTGATCCTGTTCGGGCCTCGCGTCGGCGAATTGCGTGCCGGCCTGGTCGTACCTCGGGTGCTCGGGCTGCGCAATCTTGCGGAACTCGTGTCGTCGGAGGCGCCGTCCGGAGCGCCGGGGTGGTACGGCCTGCGGTGGACCGACCCGCAAGGCGGACTCTGGCAGGAAATCGATCTTGCGCTGCTGGCGCAGGATTCCGCATTTTTGCAGGTGGGACTGTAGTCCGGTCTCGCGAACGAACATAGGCGAATCAGATGAACCGGCAAACGCACGCGATGCGACCCGTTTCGAGGGAGGAAGATCATGGCGCTTAGCTTGAAGAGCCTGTTTGGCGCAGCGGGCGCCAAGGGCATGGCCCTCAGCGATACCGATCTGGACGAGCCGACGACGCAGGTCAAGATGGGCGGGTCGCCGAAGGGCTACGATCCGCTCGCGGCGGTATCGATGATGGATCAGCTGCGCACAGGCTCCGCCGAGACCGCACAACCGACTCGGCTGTGGATGATCGGCCATCTGCCGATCCCGCGGCAGTTCCAGATCCTGGGTGCGTTGCTCGTCACTTTCATTCTGCTCGCCCTGCTGATGCTGTACCTGAACACGCGCATCGCGGGACAAGTGGCCGCGAGCGCGACCACCGCAACCGAAATGCAGATGCTCTCGCAACGCCTCGCTCGCGCCACCTCGCTGGCGGTGCAAGGCAACGCTGCGGCCTTCGCCGACGTCAAGGATTCGCGCGATCGTTTTCGCGCGGACCTCGACGCGCTGGCCAAGGGCGGCAACGTCAGGGGCGTAAGCATCGAGTCGTCGAGCAACGAGGCGATACAGGCAGTACTCGGCCAGCTGACGTCTCGCTGGGAACGCGTGGAAAAGAACGCGACTGCCGTCGTCGACAACCAGGTGCCGCTGGTATCGCTGTCCAAGGGCATCGAAAGCATCAGCCAGGGCAACAACGGGCTGCTCGAGCTTTCGCAACAGGCCGCGGCGCAGGTCGCGCAGGGAGGAGGCAGCCTGCGCGAGGTCGACTTCACAAACCAGCTGGCAATCCTGTCGCAGCGCATCGGGAAAAACGCCAATTCGCTCGTGTCCGCGGACGAAATCGATCCCGAAGTCGCATTCCTGCTCGGCAAGGACACCGGCTCGTTCCGCGACATCCTGAACGGACTCATCAAGGGCAGCGATTCGCTGCGGCTCGCGCCGGTGCACGCGGAGGACGCACGCGCCACATTCGCGGAACTGCAAAAGCGCTTCGTGGCCTATGAGGGCGGAGTGAATGCGATTCTTCAGAACATGCAGCGGCTGGTCGTGGCCAAACAGGCCGCGCGCGGCATCAACCAGGAAGCGGAACCGCTGCTCGCCGATGCCACGAAGCTCACCAGCGAGTTCGAAAACCAGACCGCGGCACGCGCCTTCACGTTCTGGGCGGCGATGACCTTTGCCGCATTCGCGCTGTTGTGCCTGATCGCGCTGGGCAAGGTGTTCCTCGACGACGCTCGCGTACGTGCGTTCGAGAGCGAGGGGGAAAACAAGCGCAACCAGGAAGCGATCCTGCGGCTGTTGAACGAGATGGGCAACCTCGCCGACGGCGATCTGACCGTGCAGGCATCGGTGACCGAAGACGTCACCGGTGCGATCGCCGACTCGATAAATTTCACCATCGAGGAGTTGCGGACGCTGGTGCGCGGCATCAACTCCGCGACCGACCAGGTGGCCAAGGCGACGACCGACGCGCAGGCAATCTCGAATCGCCTCTACGAGGCATCGCAGCGGCAGAACAAGGAGATCCAGCAGGCGTCGGCGTCGGTGCTGCAGATGGCGCAGTCGATCAACGAGGTATCTCAGACCGCCGCCCAGTCGGCTCGTGTCGCGCAACAGTCGCTGGCCGCCGCGGAAAAGGGCGGGCAGGCGGTGCACAACCAGATCGCCGGCATGAACGAAATCCGTTCACAGATCCAGGACACCGCCAAGCGCATCAAGCGACTGGGCGAATCATCGCTGGAGATCGGCGAAATCGTCGAGCTGATTTCGGACATTACCGAGCAGACCAACGTGCTCGCATTGAACGCCGCGATCCAGGCTGCGTCTGCCGGCGAAGCCGGCCGTGGCTTTACGGTGGTGGCCGAGGAAGTGCAGCGGCTGGCGGAGCGCTCCGGCGAGGCGACCAAGCAGATCGAGGCGATCGTGAAGACCATTCAGGCCGATACGCAGGACGCGGTGGCTGCCATGGAAAAGAGCACTGTCGGCGTGGTGGAAGGGACCAAGCTGTCCGACGCGGCGGGGCAGGCGCTCGACGAAATCCGTAAAGTCTCGCGCGAGCTCGCCGAGCTCATCGGCGGTATTTCGGCGCAGACGCAAAAGCAGTCGGCGTCGGTATCCGACGTCACGCGCGGCATGCAGGGCATCCTGAAGATCACCGAGGAAACGACCGAGGGCACCAAGCAGACCAACGTGTCCATCGGCCAGTTGTCCAAACTGGCCGCTGAACTGCGCAGCTCGGTGGCCGGATTCAAGGTATGACATGACCGCGGCGGCCGTACGCCATGGGCGGGGGGCGCAGGTCTGATTCTTGCTGTACAACGGAGTCAGGACGCTAACTCATTACGCAAGGCTTCCAATTCGTGGCTAACGATACCGCATCCGACTTCGATCTCGGCCCGCTGACCTGGGTCCAGGGAGAGATCGATCAAGCGCTCGCGCGCGGCCTCGAGTCTCTTGCAGCATACAAGGCCGCACCGCGCGATATCACCGCGCTCAAGCACGCGCGCACGCACGTGCACCAGGCCGCCGGCGCGATCCAGATGGTAGGGCTCGATGCGGTAACCGCGTATACCGACGAAATGGAGCGACACCTGCTGCGGCTGGAGGATGCGCCGCCAAGCGATGTCGATGAGGGCTGCGATCTGGTCGATCGTGCCTGTCGCAAGCTGCGCATTTTCCTCGACGAGCTGGTCGGCGGCGCAAGCCCGGTTCCATTGAAGCTCTTCCCCGAATACGAACTCATGCAGCAGGCGCGTGGCATCAAGGCCGCCGCCCCCACAGACCTCTTCTACCCTGACCTCTCGCCGCGCGCACCCAAGATCGCAACGGTCAAGTCGGTCACCTCGCAGAAGCTGCCATCGTTTCTGATCAAACAGCGCCGCCTCTACCAGCGCGGCCTGCTGGCGTGGCTGCGCGGCGACGAAGACAGTGCGCGCATCATGCGCGACGCCATCCAGGGCATCGAGGATGTGCAAACCCACTCCGCGCAGCGATCGTTCTGGTGGACTGTGGGGGCGTTGCTGGAGAGCATCGTCGAAAAGGGCGTCGACCCGAGCTTCGGCGTCAAGCAGCTGTGCGGGCGCGTCGACTTGCAGATCAGGCGCTTCGTCGAGGGCTCGGCGAAGGTGGCCGACCGGATGCGACGCGAAGTGCTCTATTACGTCGCCATCAGCGCGCCCGCCGGGCCGCAGGTGCAGGCGGTGCAGCGCGCATTTCACCTGCAGGGACTGATTCCGACCGCCGATGTACTTTCAGCGGACGTCGTGCGCGTGCAGCCGCTGTTGCGCGAGACGCGCGATCTTCTTGCGACCGCAAAGGAACTCTGGCTCAAGCTCACCGGCGGACGTGCGGAAAACCTGCCCAAGCTGCGGCAGATCCTGTCGCAGCTCCGCGACAAGACCACGGCAATCGGGGAGCCGTCACTGTCGCGGCTGGCGGCCGCCCTTTCCGGGCGCCTGGACAAGCTGGGCACGGGCACCGTATCGGACGCACTGGCGATGGAGTACGCGACCGGCCTGCTGCTCGCCGAATCGGCGCTGGACAACTTCTCAACGATGTCGCCGGAGTTTCCCAGGCAGGTCGATGCAATGCTGTCGCGTATCGACGCCGCCGCGCAAAACCAGCCGATACCCAGCACGGCCGCGGCGCCAATCCTCGACGAGATGGCACGACGGGCGCAGGAACGGCTCGTGCTCGCACAGGTGGCGCGCGAGATCCAGGCCAACCTGCGGCACATGGAGCAGGTGCTCGATGCGTTCTTCCGCGATCACGACAAGCGCGCCGAGTTGGCGACGCTCGCGCACGACAGCAAGCAGATCGCAGGCGCTTTCAAGATGCTCGGACTCGAGCGCGCGGAACAGCTGCTCGGGCTGTGCCAGGCGCAGATCGACGAGTACGCGAAGCCCGACACGGTCGTGGCCGACGAGGACCTCGAGTTGCTCGCAGAGTCGCTTTCGGGGCTGGGCTTCTTCATCGAGGCGGTCGAGCAGCAACGACCCGACCGCGATCGCCTGATCGAGCCAATGCTTGCGCGACGCCTGGGTGTGCGGGCGGTGGAGGCCGCGCCCGGATTGGACATCATCGAGGAGGCAGTCGTCGACCTCGAGGCGGGGCTACCGGCCACGCTCGAGGCGCTCCAGCGCGCGCCGGACAGTCGCGATGCGCGCGAACGTCTCGAATCCGAGCTCAACGATTCTCAAGGAAGACGCCGAACTCATCGCCGATGCCGGACTCGCGGCCAAGGCGGACGCCGCCCTGGCCGAACTCGCCAGCTCGAGCACAGGCGACACTGCCGCGCTGCAAGAGATCATCCAGGAAATCGCGGATGATCATGCCGCCGCGCCGGCGCCGGCGCCATCGGAAGAGACGATGCGTCTGCTCGAGACCGACGCCTCGAAGCTGGACGCCGAACTGCTGGAGATCTACCTGACCGAGGCCGGCGAGGTCATCGACGCCGTCGCGGCAAGCAGCGCGCAGCTGAAGGCGCATCCCGACGATCGCGAGGCGCTGCGTACCGTGCGCCGCGGTTTCCATACGCTCAAGGGCAGCGGACGCATGGTCGGGCTGACCGACCTAGGTGAGCTCGCGTTCGAGGTCGAGAAGGTGCACAACCGCATCATAGAGGAGGACTTGCCGGTCACGCCGGCGGTGCTCGAGCTCGTCGAAACCGCGCACACCTCATTTCGGGCCTGGGTCGACAGCTTGCGCCGCCATGGCCGGGTCACGCCCGACGCGAAGGAACTGCACGCCGCGATAGCGAAAGTCTATGCCGAGCTTCCCGGCGCACCGGATCCGCCGCCGGCTTCTCGCGCAGCGCCGACGCCGCCGCCGCCCGCGTCGCTGGCCCCAGCGGACGCGGCGGGTGCCTCATCGGAGACTGATGCTCCGGCGCCGCCGTCGGCAACGATTCCAGCCGAGGAGCAATCCGCCGCGGATGCCACAGCTCGGGTCGACGCCCCCCCACCGCCGTTGGCGATGGCGCTGACCGCGCACGACGGTCTGCCGATGATCGAGATCCTCGAGCTTGACGAGAGCGGTGCCTCCGAGACGACGTCGTCGAACGACGAGACGACGCCGTATACGGACGAGGCCGAGGTGATCGAGTTCGTCCCCAGAGCCTTGGCCGCGCACGTCGCGCCCGACTCGCCGGCGCCTTCTCCGGCGGGCGCATTCGATGCCGAAGAGACGACCGTTGGCGACGTTACCCTGTCGACCGCGCTGTATCGGATTCTCTGCGAAGAGGCGCAGCAGCATCTAGCCACGCTCGACGCGGAATTACAGACGCTGCAATTCGATCAGCACGGCGTCGCCGTCTCAGGCTATGGTGCGCGCCAGCCACACGTTGTGCGGCATCCATCGCACCGGCGGCTTCCCGCTGGTCGCGTCGACAGCGAAAGTGCTGGAGCAATGCCTGCTCGGGACTGCAAGAGCATGGTCCACCACTGCCGAGCGCGGCGCTGCCGGTGCTCGCGCGCGCTGTCGCCGGCTTGAACGTCCTCGCCGCGCGCGTCCGCGCAGCGCGAGGCCTTCGTCGCCGCCGACGAGGCCGAGGCCGCGGAGATCGTCGCTGAACTCGATGCGCTGCGCCAGGAGGCGATGCCGGGGCCGCTGCTCGACGACAGCGAAACGGTCGCCGCGCGCATCGCAGAGGCCGACGAAGTCATCGCCCCGAGGTATCGCCGGCGTCTCCGGCCGCTCCCGAACTGGTGACGCCCGCCGAGCCGCCGCCGGCCGCGCACGCCGCTGCCGCGGCCGCCGTGCCACGCGTTGCGCCCGTGCCGGTGCAGCGCGGGCGTCCCCTTGCATAGTGCGCCGGCCCCTCCCGAGGCCGACGAATCCTTGCGCAACATCAGCGACGACGTCGACAGGCAGGTACTACCGATTTTCCTCGAAGAGGCCGCCGAACTGTTTCCACAGGCGGGTGAGCAACTCCGGGCCTGGCGCAAGAAGCCCGCGGACGCGACCCCGGTACGAGGCCTCAAGCGCACTCTCCACACATTCAAGGGCAGCGCCCGAATGGCCGGCGCCATGCGTCTGGGTGAGCTCACGCACCTGATGGAAAACCGGCTTCCGGAGGGCGATGCGATGGCGCATCCGGCACCGGCCCTGCTCGACGCGCTCGACACCGACCTCGATCGCATTGCCTTCGTTCTCGATCGACTGCACAAGGGCGAGTTCAATACCGTTCTGCCGTGGCTGGATGCTGAAGCGGTGGCGGCAGCGGCGCTCGACGACGCCGTATCCAAGCCCGCGGCCAAGGCCCCGGTCGTCGCGACGCTGCCGCTCGCGTCATCGGCACCGACCGCAGCCGCGACGGCGACGAGTGCGCAGGAGGCAGAAGGCGCGCGCGCGCAGCTTCGCGTTCGCGCCGATCTGATCGACCGCCTGGTCAACGAGGCGGGCGAGGTCGCCATTGCGCGGGCCCGTGTCGAAGGGCGAGCTGCGGTCGCTCAAGTCCAACCTATTGGAATTGACCGGGAGCGTCATACGGCTTGCGCTCACAGGTTCGCGAGATCGAGATCCAGGCCGATTCGCAAATCCAGTCGCGAATGTCGATGGTCAACGAGGCCGCGGAAGGTTTCGATCCGCTGGAATTCGACCGCTTCACGCGCTTCCAGGAATTGACGCGCGGGATTGCCGAAGGCGTCAACGACGTCTCCACCGTCCAGCAGTCGCTGCTCAAGAACCTCGACGAAGCCGACGCGGCACTGCTGGCGCAGGCGCGACTGTCGCGTGACGTGCAGCAGCAGCTGTTCTCGATTCGCACGGTGCCCTTCGGCAGCCTGTCCGAGCGGCTGTATCGGATTCTGCGTCAGACGGCGAAGGAGCTCGACAAGCGCGCCAATCTCGAAATTCGCGGAACACAGGTCGAGCTCGACCGCTCGGTGCTGGAAAAGCTGGTCGGGCCTCTCGAGCATCTATTGCGCAACGCACTCGACCACGGGCTCGAAAACCGCGAGCTGCGGCAGCAGGCGGGCAAGCCGGAAACCGGCGAGATCACGCTCAACGTACACCAGCAGGGCAATGAAATCGCCATCGAGCTCGCCGACGACGGCGCCGGCCTCGACCTCCAGCGCATCGCCGCCAAGGCGCGCGCGCTGGGGATCGTTCCCGAGGATGCGGAGCCGACCGAGGCGCAGGCTCATCGAGTGCATCTTCGCGCCAGGATTCTCGACGGCGGCCAAGGTTACGCAGATCTCCGGACGCGGCGTCGGCATGGACGTGGTGCGTTCCGACGTCGCGGCGCTGGGTGGTCGCGTCGAAGTCGCGACGGTGACGGGCAAGGGAACGACATTCACGCTGTTTCTGCCGTTGACGCTCGCAGTCGCGCAGACCGTGCTGGTGCGGGCGGGCGGCAGGCTGTGGGCGCTGCCGGCACCGATGGTCGAGCAGGTGCAGCAGATCAGGGACAAGGACCTCATCAATCTGTATCTGTCGCGCGAGGTTGTCTGGCAGGAGCGCAAGTATCCGTTCTTCTATCTGCCGCGACTGCTCGGAAGCCCGGGTCACGACCCGGAGACGACGCGCTACAACTCGGTGCTGCTGCTCAAGAGCGGCCAGAACGTGACGGCCGTGCACGTCGACGAGATGATCGGCAATCAGGAAGTCGTGGTGAAGAACATCGGGCCGCAGCTCGCCCGCGTGTCGGGCATCGCCGGCGCCACCGTGCTCGGCAACGGTGAAGTCGTGCTCATCATCAACCCGGTGCAGCTGGCGCAGCGCATGGACGCTGCCGCCGAAGCGCCGATGGTCCTGAACACGCCGCAGGCGATGCGGGCGGCGCAGGCCGCCGCGGAAGCCGCCGGGCCGCCGCTGGTGATGATCGTCGACGACTCGCTGACCGTACGCAAGATCACCAGCCGCCTGATGGTCCGCGAGGGCTTCGACATCGTCACCGCCAAGGACGGCCTCGACGCATTGCAGCTGCTCGCGAGCGTATCGCCCGACGTGATCCTGCTCGACATCGAAATGCCGCGCATGGACGGATTCGAATTCGCCAAGAACGATCAAGGCCGATCCGCAAGCTCGCGCACATTCCGATCATCATGATCACATCGCGTACCGCTGAGAAGCATCGCGCCCGCGCGAAGGAGCTCGGCGTCGAGGTGTATCTCGGCAAGCCCTATCAGGAAGAAGAGCTGCTGCGCCACTTGCGCGAACTGGTCGAAATCCACGCTTAGGCATTCCCCGTCCGATCGATCGACCGCCGGCGGCGAATTGCCGCAGGGCCGAATTCTTTCGGCTACGGTGGCGGGTTCAGCGTCCGCGTGCGAATGAATTCGCACCTACAAAACGACGCGCCTTGAACGGTACCATTCCGGCGACGAGGTAGAATCTCCTCCACAGGACAGGAGGAGGACCGCATGACGCAATTCGCGACACAGGACATCCGCACGCTCGCGCTGGTCGGGCATGGTGCATCGGGCAAGACCACGCTTGCCGAAGCGTTGTTGCACAAGGCCGGCGCCATCCAGGCGCTGGGCAGCGTCGACCGCGGGACGATCGGTCAGCGACTTCGATCCGCTCGAGAAGACCTGGCACCACTCGCTGCGCGCGTCGGTGCTGCACCTGGAGACGGCGGGCACGCGCGTGCATGTGATCGACACGCCGGGGTTCCCCGATTTCATCGGGCCAGGCCATCGGCGCGCTGGACGCCGTCGAGACGGCGGCGGTCGTCGTCAGCGCGTCGGCAGGCATCGAGATGATCACTTCGCGCATGATGGACTGGGCGGCGCAGCGCAAGCTCTGCCGTCTGGTGATCATCAACAAGATCGACGCGGAAAATATCGACCTGCCGGGACTGCTGGGAGCTGTCCAGGCCGCGTTCGGCAAGGAATGCCTGCCGATTAACCTGCCCGCCGGGGACGGCAAGCGGGTCGTCGACTGTTTCTTCAATCCCGCGGGCGAGTCCGACTTCTCCAGCGTCGCCGAGGCGCATCGCGCGCTGGTCGACCAGGTCGTCGAAGTCGACGAGGACCTGATGTCGCTCTACCTCGAGCAGGGCGAGATCTCGCCGGACCAGCTGCACGCGCCGTTCGAGAAAGCGCTGCGCGAGGGTCACCTGGTGCCGGTGTGCTTCGTCTCCGCGCGCACCGGCGCGGGTGTGGGAGAGCTGCTCGATGTGTTGCTGAAGCTCGCGCCGAATCCGGCCGAGGGCAATCCGCCGCTGTTTATCAAGGGCGAGGGCGAGCAGGCCGTCGAGTTCCATTCCGAGCCCGATCCGAAGAAGCACGTGCTCGCGCACGTATTCAAGGTGGTCATCGACCCGTTCATCGGTAAGCTCGGCATCTTCCGCGTGCACCAGGGCACGGTGACCCGCGATACGCAACTGTTCGTCGGCGATGGGCGTAAGCCCTTCAAGGTCTCGCATCTGCTCATGCTGCAGGGTGGCAAGCAGGTCGAGGTCGACCGCGCCGTTCCCGGGGACATCGCCGCGGTGGCGAAGGTCGACGAGATCGAGCTTCGATTGCGTACTGCATGACTCGCACGACGAGGACCACATTCACATGCGGCCTCTGGAATTCCCGACGCCGATGCATGGTTTCGCCATCGCGCCGAAAAAACGCGGCGACGAGCAGCGCATTTCCGACGTCCTGCACAAGATGATGGCCGAGGACCCGACACTTTCCGTCGAGCACGACGCCAGCCTCAACGAGACGGTGCTGCGTGGCCTTGGCGAACTGCACTTGCGCTCGGTGTTCGAGCGCATGGCGACCCAGTTCAAGGTGGAGATCGAAACGCGTCCACCGCGCGTGCCGTACCGCGAGACCATCATGGCCAAGGCGGAGGGTCATCACCGGCACAAGAAGCAGACCGGAGGCGCCGGGCAATTCGGCGAAGTTTACCTGCGCATCGAGCCGCTGCCGCGCGGCACCGGTTTCGAATTCAAGGACGCGGTCAAGGGCGGCACGATTCCCAACCAGTTCATTCCCGCCGTGCAGAAAGGCGTCGAGCAGGTGCTGCTCCAGGGTCCCGTCGCGGGGTTCCCCTTGCAGGACGTTCGCGTGACGGTCTACGACGGCAAGCATCATCCGGTCGATTCCAAGGAAGTCGCGTTCGTGATGGCCGGGCGCAAAGCCTTTCTCGACGCGATCGACAAGGCCAGACCGATCGTGCTCGAGCCGATCGTGAGCCTCGAGGTCCTGTGTCCGGAAGCGTGCATGGGCGACGTCGCCGGCGACCTGTCGGGGCGCCGCGGCCAGGTCACCGGAACGAAGTCGCTGCAGGCCGGCACGCTGACGGTGAACGGCATCGCGCCGCTTTCCGAACTCGACGGCTACGCTGCGCGCCTCAAGGCAATGACGGCGGGGCACGCGGCGTGGACCATGGCCCTGTCGCACTACGAGCCCGCGCCCGCGATCCTCCAGCAGCAGCTCGCCACCGAATACGCCAAGCACCGCAAGCACGAGGAAGACTAGGATTCGCTCCGTGCGGCGTGGCCCAATCGCGCAGGTCGCGACGCAACCACACGAGCAAGCGGGTATGGTGGCCATCGTGGGAAGGCGCCAGGCACGCTTCGTTGTTTCGTCCGCCGCGTGAGTTTACAATGACGGCATTGGCTGTCCGGCGCGAGCCGGGGCGGCGTCTAGAGGCAGTTCCATGGGCGATTCCCGGGTCAGCCTGACCCACCACTTCCTGATCGCCATGCCCAGCATGGCCGATCCCCACTTCGCCCATACCTTGATCTACGTTTGCGAGCACAACGAGAAGGGTGCGCTTGGCATCGTCATCAACAAGCCCATCGATATGACGCTGTCGACGCTGTTCGAGCAGATCAACGTTCCGCTGGGCGATTCCGGATTGCGCGAGGCGCCCGTGCACTATGGCGGGCCGGTGCAGATCGATCGCGGCTTCGTGTTGCATCGGCCGCTGGGCAGCTGGCAGTCGACGCTCGCGATCAACGACGACCTCGGGCTGACGACGTCCAAGGACATCCTCGAAGCTGTGGGAAGCGGCGAGGGTCCCGACGACGTGCTCGTCTCGCTTGGCTATGCCGGGTGGTCCGCCGACCAGCTCGAGCAGGAAATCAGTCAGAACGCGTGGCTCACCGTCGCCGCCGATCCGGACGTGCTGTTCGCGCAGCCACCGGATACGCGTCTGCCGGCCGCGATGAAGCTGCTCGGCATCGATTTTTCGCGACTGTCCGGCGCCGTCGGACACGCGTGAGGCGTGGCGACGACGGCACGTCCCTCCGCGAGCACTGCGGGCACCATTCTCGCCTTCGATTTCGGGACGCGACGCATCGGCGTCGCGGTGGGAGAACCGTCGACCGGCCTCGCGCACCCCTTGGCCACGATCGCCGAACAGCGCAGGGATGCGCGCTTTGCCGCCATCGGCAAGCTCATCGACGAATGGCGCCCGGCCTTGCTGGTGATCGGCGTGCCGACGCACGCGGACGGCAGCGAGCACGCGTTGACCGTGAACGCGCGCCGCTTTGCGCGGCAGCTCGAAGGCCGCTATGGCGTCGCCGTCGCGCTCGCCGACGAGCGTTACACGACGCGATCGGCGGGCGAGGCACTGGCCGCGGCGGGCGTGCGTGCGCACGACCAGCGCGGCGTACGCGACCAGGTCGCCGCACAACTCATTCTGCAGGATTACCTTGACCAGCACCGTTCCGGGCCGCGCACTGCCTGACGCCGAGGCGACTCTCGCCGCTCTCGTCGAGCGCATGAGCGGCGAGATTGCCGCCGATGCGCCGCTGATCGGAATCTATTCCGGCGGTGCCTGGCTCGCCGAGCGCCTCGCCGCCGCGTTGCCGGGCGAGCACCCGGTGGGTTATATCGACGTCTCGTTCTATCGTGACGACTACGCTACCAAAGGATTGCGCGCCAAGGTCGAGACGACGGCTCTACCGTTCGAAATCGCCGGCAGCCGCATCGTGCTCGTCGACGACGTACTCTACACCGGGCGCTCAGTGCGCGCGGCGATCAACGAACTATTCGACTACGGCCGTCCCGGATCCATCGAGCTGGCAGTGCTGATCGATCGCGGCGGCCGCGAACTTCCGATCGAGGCGACCTGGGTCGGCGCTCGCCTCGCCGTGGGGCGCGAGCTGTCGATCGTGCTGACTCGCGACGGCGACGGCCGCCTTGCTTTGTCTGTCGAGCAGACCGGGAGTGCGCCGCGTGGATAGCTCGCAGGTCGACGCTGGCGGCGGCCTCAAGCACCTGCTCACGCTGGAAGGGCTGCCGGCGGAGGTCATCGTGCGCATTCTCGACACCGCGCTGCCCTTCGTGTCGATCGCCGAGCGGGACGTGAAGAAGGTGCCGCTGCTGCGCGGCAAGGCGGTGTTCAACCTGTTCTTCGAGAACAGCACGCGCACGCGAACGACCTTCGAGATTGCGGCGAAGCGGCTGTCCGCCGATGTCATCAACCTCAACATTGGCGCCTCATCGACGAGCAAAGGCGAGACACTGCTCGACACGATCGACAATCTGGTGGCGATGAACGCCGACATGTTCGTCGTTCGCCACGCGCAAAGCGGCGCGCCGCACCTCATCGCCCGGCACCTGGCGGCGACCGCGCGCGAGCACATCCACGTCATCAATGCCGGCGACGGCCGGCACCAGCATCCTACGCAGGGGCTCCTCGACCTGTTCACGATACGGCACTACAAGAAGGACTTCCACGGGCTAACGGTGGCGATCGTCGGCGACGTCCTCCATTCGCGCGTGGCGCGCTCGCTCATTCACGGGCTGACCACGCTGGGTACGCCCGAAGTGCGCGTCATCGGGCCGCACACGCTGCTGCCGACAGCGATCCAGGGCCTGGGAGTACGCGTGTTCCAAAACATGGCGGAAGGCGTGCGTGGTGCCGATGTGGTCGTGATGCTGCGCCTGCAAAGCGAGCGCATGGGCGGTGCGATGCTGCCGTCCGCTGGCGAGTACTTCAAGCACTACGGTCTGACCGGCGAGAAACTCGCCCTGGCGAAACCCGACGCGATCGTGATGCACCCAGGCCCGATGAATCGCGGCGTCGAGATCGAATCCGCGGTTGCCGACGGCAAGCACTCGGTGATCCTGCCGCAAGTGACCTTCGGTATCGCCGTGCGCATGGCGGTGATGAGCATGCTGGCGGGGAATGGATGATCAACGCCTTGCTTCTGCGGCAACCATGACCCTCGAGATCGCCAACGGCCGTGTCGTCGACCCGAAGCACGGCGTCGACCGCAAGGCATCGCTGTACATCGCGGAAGGCCGGGTCGCGGCGATCGGCGATGCGCCGTCGGGATGGCGCTCGGGCCGCGTCATCGACGCGTCCGGGCTCGTCGTCTGCCCTGGTCTGGTCGACGCGGCGGCGCGCCTGCGCGAGCCGGGGCTGGAGTACAAGGCTACGTTGGAGTCGGAAACGGAGGCAGCGGTCGCCGGAGGAGTGACCAGTCTGGCCTGTCCGCCCGACACCGACCCGCCGCTCGACGAGCCGGGACTGGTGGAAATGCTCAAGCATCGCGCGCGCTTGCTCAATCGGGCACGCGTCTATCCGGTCGGCGCGCTGACGGTCGGTCTCAAGGGTGTGGCCATTACCGAGATGGGCGAACTTGCCGAGGCGGGCTGCATCGCCTTCTCGCAGGCCGATGCCGCGATCGCGGACACGCGTGTACTGCTGCATGCGATGCAATACGCGGCGACCTTTGGCTATAGGGTGTGGCTGCGCCCGCAGGACGCGGATCTGGCGCGCGGCGGAGTCGCGCACGACGGTGAAGTCGCAACGCGGCTTGGCTTGGCGGCAATTCCATCCTGCGCGGAAACCATCGCGCTGGACACGATTTTCGCGCTGGCCCGCGCCACCGGGGCGCAGGTCCATGTCGCACGCGTGTCGACGCACGAGGGCGTGGAACGCGTGCGCGCCGCAAAGCGCTCGGGCCTCGCCGTGACCTGCGACGTCTCCGCGCACCACGTCCACCTTTGCGACACTGACATCGGCTGGTTCGACGCCAACTGCCACTTCGTACCGCCGTTGCGCGGCGGACGCGACCGTGACGGCCTGCGTGCCGGCCTCGCCGACGGTACGATCGATCTCATCTGCTCCGATCACGCGCCAGTCGACGACGACGCGAAGCAGCTGCCGTTTGCCGAAAGCGAGCCCGGTGCTACCGGATTGGAGCTGCTGCTGCCGCTGACGCTCAAGTGGGCGCTGGAGATGAAGGTGGATCTCCCGCGCGCGCTTGCCTGCGTCACCGTGCAGCCGGCGCGCGTGCTCGGCATCGAGGCCGGACACCTCGCGGCAGGTGCCGCCGCCGACGTCTGCATCTTCGATCCGGACGCATGGTGGAAAGTCGAGCGGGGCTCGCTGCGCAGTCAGGGAAAGAACACGCCGTTCCTCGGACTCGAGCTTGCCGGCAAGGTCGTATTCACGATCGTTGACGGTCAGGTGGTGTTCGAACGCGACCATTGAGCTTTACCTAACTGAGTGACGCAACTACCTACAAGCCACGTTGCCCCGGCGGAGGCCGGGGCCCAAGTTGCGGCGCCTACGTTCCACTGAACTTGGATCCCGGCCTGCGCCGGGATGACGTCAACATTCATACATGCTGTGTCACTCGTTTTCGTAATTCTCAATCCGCGGCCACCGAGCACCCTCGCTGCCCGGCCGCGCCGAATGTGCGGAGGCGCTATACATTGCTATGATGGCGGGCCTTCGCAGTAAGACCGTCCGTAGCCATCGTGTCCGACCAACTCCACGCGCTCGAACAACAGTCGATTCATGTCATCCGCGAGGCTTACGCACGCCTGAAGCCGCTGGCAATGCTGTGGTCGATGGGCAAGGACTCGAACACGCTGCTTTGGCTTGCGCGCAAGGCATTCCTCGGCCGGGTTCCGTTTGCGGTGATGCTGCTCGACACCGGCAACGAGTTTCCCGAGGTGTATGCGTTTCGCGACCGCATCGTGCGGGAATGGCGCCTGGACTGCGCTAACGTCGAATGTCCGCCGCTCGAGGCGACTGACGCGACGTTGCCTCCGGCGGCGCGCGCTGCGGCGCGCAAGACGCTGGGACTGAAGCGCGTCATCGCCGACCGCGGCCTGCGCGGTGTCATGCTCGGCATCCGCCGCGACGAACAGCCCGTGCGCGGCAAGGAACGCGTGTTCAGTCCGCGTCGCGCCGACGGCTCGTGGGACTTCCGCGACCAGCCCGCCGAATTCTGGGACGCCTACCAGACTGAATTCGCCGACGAAGTGCACGTTCGCGTGCACCCGCTGCTGGCGTGGACCGAGATCGACGTCTGGCGTTACATGGAGCGCGAAGGCATTCCCGTGTGCGAGCTGTATTTCGCGCGGCAGGGGAAGCGTTATCGATCGCTCGGCGAAGCCGACATCACGCGGCCGATCGCATCCGATGCCGCGACCATCGGCGACATTATCCGTGAGCTCGAGCACACGCGCGAAAGCGAACGCGCAGGCCGCACCATGGACCATGAGCGCGAAGACGCCTTCGAGCGCCTGCGCGCCGGAGGGTACATGTGATTTCGACGCAGACCGTTCAGACGCTCGTCCTGGCGGGCCACGTCGACCACGGCAAGTCCACGCTATTGGGTCGATTGCTTCACGAACTCGATCTGTTGCCCGCTGGCAAGGCGGAGGAGCTTGCCACGCTATCGGCACGGCGTGGCGTCGCACTCGAATGGTCGTTCGTGCTCGACGGGCTGCAGGCAGAGCGCGACCAGGCCATCACGCTGGATACGACTCGGGTGCGCGTGCGCACGGAGCGGCGCGAGTTCGTCGTCATCGACGCACCCGGCCACAAGGAGCTGTTGAAGAACATGATCGGCGGCGCGTCGGCCGCGAGCGCCGCGCTGCTCGTCGTCGACGCCGGGACCGGAAGCGAGGAGCAGACGCTGCGTCACGCCTACTTGCTCAAGCTACTGGGCGTGCGCGATGTCCTGGTCGCGGTCAACAAAATGGACCTCGTCACCGACGCGAACGCCGTGTTCGCCGCGCGCGAACGCGAGTTGGAGCGGTCGCTGGAGCGCATGGGTCTCAAAGCACATGCCATCGTACCGGTGTCGGCGCGGGCGGGGACCAACCTGCGCACGACGGGCGCGCTTGGCGACTGGTACCGGGGGCCGACGCTGGTTGCTGCGCTCGACTCGCTGCCCGCGCCCGGCACCGATCGCCGATTGCCGCTGCGTCTCGCGGTGCAGGACGTGTACCGTTTCGACGGCCAGCGCGTCATTGCCGGACGCATCGACTCGGGACGTGTCAGGGCGGGTGATGAGCTCATATTCTCGCCGTCGCAGCGATCGGCGAGGGTCGCCGCGCTGCTCGCGTGGCCGGACGGCCCGTCGGGTGCATTGTCTGCAGGCGACAACGCGAGCATCGTGCTCGATCGCCCGCTGGTCGTAGAGCGTGGCGAGATCGCCAGCCACGACGATGCGCCGCCCAAGCTCACCAACGTATTCGATGCGGAGGTGTTCTGGCTCTCGCCGACCCCCCTGGTCGCGGGCCGCGAGCTCGACATGCAGATCGGCACGCGCACGGTCGGCGTGCGCGTGCAGGCGCTGCGCCATCGCGTCGATGTCGCCACGCTGGAAACGTACCCTGCGGGCATGGTCGCTGCGTCCGAGATTGCGCGCATCACGCTGCGCGCCACGGAGCTGCTCGCGCTCGACGATTTCGGCGAACTGCCCGCCACGGGCCGCTTCGTGCTGCGCGATCGCTTCACCACCGTCGGCGGCGGCGTGGTCGATGCCAGCGCATATCCCGACCAGCGCGCGTCGCCGGCCTCATCGCGCAATCTCACGCCGACGGCGCATCAGGTGCGCGAACAGGAGCGCGCGCAACGCTTCGGCCATGCCGGCGCCGTGGTCTGGCTGACCGGCCTTTCGGCGTCGGGCAAGTCGACGCTGGCGATGACACTCGAGCGGCGGCTGTTCGATTCCGGCCACGCCGTGTTTGTCCTCGACGGCGACAACGTACGGCGTGGTCTGAACGCTAACCTGGGATTTTCTCCTGAGGATCGCCAGGAAAATATCCGCCGCGTCGGCGAGGCTGCAGCGCTGTTCGCCGAGGCGGGAATGATCTGCATTACCGCGTTCATCTCGCCCTATCGCGACGATCGTCGACGCGCGCGCGCGGCGCTTCGCGGCGCGCGCTTTTTCGAGGTTTACGTCAAGGCTGATCTGGACGCCTGCGAGGCCCGCGATCCGAAGGGCCTGTATCACAAGGCGAGGCAGGGGGAGTTAAAGGACTTCACCGGCATCGACAGCCCCTACGAGGAGCCCCTGAACCCGGACCTGGTCATCGACACCGTACGCAACGATGTGGCGACCTGCGTCGAACAATTGATGACGTTTGTGGCGGGACGCTGCCGAAACTGATCGCGCCGGGCGACGTGTCAGGTTGCCTTCGGCACGCGACCGATAAGGTAGAACTCGTCGTTCGGCCGCATGGCGATGAGGTCGGCCATGCGGTTGGACAATGCGAAGAATGCCGCGATGGCGCCGATATCCCAGATATCTTCGTTGCTGAAGGCGTGATTGCGCAGCGCTGTGTAGTCCTCGTCGACGATCTCCGCCGAGCGCGTCGCGACCTTGAGCGCGAACTCGAGCATCGCCTTCTGCCGATCGCTGATGTCGGCCTTACGATAGTTGACCGCGACCTGGTCGGCGATGCGCGGATCCTTGGCGTAGACGCGCAGGATCGCGCCGTGAGCGATGATGCAGTACGGGCAGCGGTTAGCGCCCGAGGTCGCGACGACGATCATCTCGCGCTCGGCCTTGGTCAGACCGGAATCGCGCAGCATGAGCGCGTCGTGGTAGGCGAAGAATGCGCGAAACTCGTCCGGGCGGTGGGCGAGCGTGAGGAACACGTTGGGGATGAAGCCCGCTTTTTCCTGCACCTCGAGCATCCGCGCGCGAATGTCCTCGGACAGGTCTTCAAGTTTCGGGACGGGGTACCTGCTGATCGACGGCGCGCTCATCGCATTGAGTCTACCATCCAGGAACAGACCGATCGATGCCGAGGGCGGAGCAGTCTCCCCGGCGACAGAGATTGAAGACGCAGCCCCGTCGATTCCGGTGAAGGTAGTCGCAACGGCGGTTCAAGATCCAGGGGAAATCGAGCGTGCCATTGTTTCGTTGGCCCACGACGTGAATGGGGCGCTGCTTGTGCTTCCGGACATCACGACCTACGCCTATCGTGACCTGATTGTCCAGCTTGCAACACGCAATCGCTTGCCGGCGATCTACGTTTGGCCGCTCGCAGCCGAAGCAGGCGGTCTAATGTCGTATGGCATCGACTATGTCGACCAGTACCGGCGCGCGGCGTCATATGCGGACCGCATTCTCAATGGCGCGAGACCAAGCGACCTGCCGGTCCAGCAAGCAAGCAAGTTCCGGTTTGTCATCAACCTCAAGGCCGCGAAGGCCCTCCGTCTGACGATTCCGCAGTCGCTGCTGCTGCGTGCGGATACGGTAATTCAGTGATTGTTCGCTGTGCCTCTGCGCGGGTGCCGCGCTTCATTTGTTCGAATACCAGGCTTCGGTCGTTGACTGCTTTCCAGACCCAAGCTGAACGTGCCAATTTCCTGTGTGACTGACCGCTCGAGGCGCGCGCCGATCGCGCCAACGCGCTGGAGACACTCTGATCGCGGTGCGCCGACTGCTCTGCTCGGTCGCCTGGAGGAGGGCGCACCCGACCTGGCTCGCCCATCGGTGCTAGAATCGGCGCGCGTTGTCCATTGACGCTCAGTCACGTTCCTCGAATGACGCCACCGCATCGATGCGCGCGTGTGCTGCTGCGGCAAGCTTGGGCCGCGTCGGTGCTTGCCGCCTGTTGCCTCCACCCTTCGTTCGGCTTCGCGCAGAACGAAGCGGTGCCCGCGTTCAAGAGCGTCGATTCGATGGAGGCCCGGGTACAAGGATGCGTGACTTGCCACGGGCAGAGCGGGCAAGGCACCCTGAGCGGTGCCTTTCCACGGATCGCCGCAAAGCCCGCGGGCTATCTCTACAACCAACTCATCGCGTTTCGGGACGGGACGAGACAATACCCTCCCATGAACTACCTCGTCGCGTATCTTCCTGACGCGTATCTGCGCGAAATGGCGGAGTACTACGCGAAGCAGCGCCCGCCCTTCGAGGCCAAGGATGAGGCGCCGCCCGATGCGAAGATGGACGCTCGTGGCCGCGACATCGCGACCGCAGGCGATGCGAGCAAGGGCATCCCGCCGTGCGTGGCTTGTCACGGCGCGCGATTGACGGGCATGGAGCCCGGCATCCCGGGCCTGGTTGGACTGCGTTCCAACTACATCGCGGCTCAACTCACGCGCTGGCGCGTCGGCAGCCGTCACGCGGCGGAACCCGACTGCATGAAGCGCATTGCATCGCGACTGTCCGAGCCCGACATCGCCGCAGTCGCGGGGTGGCTGGCGCGACAGGAAGCACCGAAGGACGCATCGCCCGAGTCGCCCAATCTCGTTCGCATGCCGCTCGCTTGCGGGAGCCAGCGCTGATGAGCATCGGCCTTCGCATCGCCGTTGGCGCGGTCGTGCTCGTGATTCTCGCAGCAATCGCGTGGGCGCTGTTTCGGCCGGGCATGCTGCCGCAAACCACCACGACCGCGACGCCGACCAGCGCGACTACGCAATTCCTCAATCGCGGCGAATATCTCGCCCGCGCCGGCGACTGCGTGGCGTGCCACACTGCGCCGGAAGGCCGGGAGTTCGCCGGTGGGCGCGCCATGCCCACGCCGTTCGGCAATCTCTACGTGCCGAACATCACCCCGGATGACGAGACGGGCATCGGCAAATGGAGCGCTGACGATTTCTATCGCATGATGCACACCGGCATCTCGCGCGACGGATCGCTCATGTATCCCGCCATGCCCTTCGCGTCGTACACCAAGATCACGCGCGAGGACTCGGACGCGATCTATGCGTACCTCATGTCGGTGCCGCCAGTGCAGCAGAAAAACCGTGCGCACGAGCTGCGCTTTCCATTCAACAAGCGCGATCTTCTCCTGGGCTGGCGCGCCCTTTACTTCAAGGAAGGCGAATACGTCCCGGATCCGAAGCAATCGGCGCAATGGAACCGCGGTGCTTATCTCGTGCAGGGGCTCGGCCACTGCTCGATGTGCCATACCGCCATCAATAGGCTCGGCGGATCGAGCGAGTCGGACGCCTTCGAAGGCGGAATGATTCCGAATCAGAACTGGTACGCGCCGTCGCTCACCAGCAATCGCGAAGCGGGCCTGGCAGACTGGAGCGGCAAGGACGTCACCGACCTCCTGCAGGTGGGAATCTCGAATCGCGGTACGGTGTACGGTCCGATGGCCGAGGTCGTCTACAATAGCCTGCAGTACGTGTCCGACGAAGACGTGGAAGCCATGGCGGTGTACCTCAAGACGCTGCCCAAGCGGGACTCCGAGCCGCCGCCGACGAGCCAGGCGCGTCTGGTCAGTCCGGACGTCATGGAAACCGGCCGCAAGGTCTACGCGACGCAATGCGCGATGTGTCACGGTGCCGAGGGCAGGGGGCAGCCGCCGCAGTTTCCGCCGCTCGCCGGCAATCAATCGATCACGATGTCCTCGCCGGTGAACTCCATTCGCATGGTCCTGAACGGCGGCTATCCGCCGGGCACGCGCAAAAACCCGCGACCGCACGGGATGCCGCCGTTCGCGCACATCCTGAATGACGACCAGGTCGCCGCCGTCGTGACCTACATCCGCGTGGCCTGGGACAATAGCGGCACGCCGGTCACGGCCGCGCAGGCGAACGAGCTGCGCAAGCTTCTGCCAGAATGAGGAGAGACTGTGACGCCCATACAGAGCGATGACGATCAAAGCGACGCCAAGGTCGACGAAATCGTCCGGCGCGGACCCTCCGGTGCCTTTGCTCTGGCTGGCATCGCCGCGGCGATCGTCGTAGCGATCTACTTCGGATTCTATTTCTTGGTCTACCTCCCGCGAGGAGCCGTGCAGTGAATGCCGCCACGGTGCCCCCTGGCGCGCCGCCCGACTCGCACGGGGTCGCCGCTGCCGCCGAGCGGCGCTGGGCGTTCGTCGTCGGCATCATCATCGTGCTGCTCGTGGCGATGATGATTTTCACCGGCCTGCAATGGGCGGCGATGCCGCCCTCGCGCGTCGAGACAATTGACCCGCGCAAGCTTCACCTCACGGGAGAGTTCGTCGAAAGCAATCTCGGAACGAGTGTCGCTCCCGACGGCAAGGTGATTGCACGCCTCGTCGCCCAGCAATATTCGTTCGAGCCTCAATGCATCGTCGTTCCCGCCGAAACGCCGGTCACGTTCCGCGGCACGAGCACGGACGCCGTGCACGGCTTCATCATCGGCACGACCAATGCGAACGTCATGCTCGTGCCGGGGTTCGTGGCCACGTTCACCACGACGTTTCCCAAGACCGGCGAGCACCTCATGCCTTGCCACGAGTACTGCGGCACCGGTCATGAGGCGATGTGGGCGAGGGTGCAGGTCATCGCCCCCGACGAGTTCCTCGCGCGGACGCGCGGCGGAGAAAGGGTGAGTTGTGTTTCTCGCTAGGAAGCTCGTGCTGGCGCACTTCTGGGTCGCCTTCGCGGGCTTCCTGCTCGCCATCCTGCTCGGCGAATGGCAGATGTACGTGCGTAGTCCTTTGCATGCGTGGGTCAACAATCCGGAGCACTATTATCGATCAGTGACCGCGCACGGAACGGTCATGGCATACGTGCTGCCGACGCTGGTTGCGATGGGCTTCGGCTACGCGATCACCGAGCTCGCGCTGAAGCGCCCGCTCGTGGGCTTGCGCTGGGCCTGGGCAGGGTTCTGGCTCGTCGTCGCGGGGACTGTGTTGGCCGCCGCCACCGTGGCGAGCGGAAAGGCGTCCGTCCTCTACACTTTCTACCCGCCGATGATCGCAAGTCCCTTCTACTACATCGGCGTCGTGCTGGTCGTGGTCGGCTCGTGGGTCTGGGTTGCGCTGATGGCGATCAATCTGCGCGCCTGGAAAAAGGACAATCCGGGGCGCGCGATACCGCTCGCGATGTTCGGCAGCGTGACCGGCGCGTACCTGTGGGCGTGGACGTCGGTCGGTGCGGCCATCGAAGTGCTCTTTCTCATATTGCCGGTCGCGCTCGGCTTCAAGAGCACCATCGACGCGGGCCTGTCGCGCGTATTCTTTTCGTGGACACTGCACGCGATCGTCTATTTCTGGCTGATGCCGGCGTACATCGCGTTCTACACCATCGTCCCGCGAGCGATCGGCGGCAGGCTGTACAGCGACACGATGGCGCGCGTGGCCTTCGTGCTGTTCCTCGTGTTCTCGATGCCGATCGGCATCCATCATCTGTTCGCCGATCCTCAGGTCGGCGCGGGCTTCAAGTTCGTCCACGCGGTGATGACCGCGGTGGTGTCGGTACCGACGCTGCTTACCGTGTTCACGATCGTGGCCTCGGTCGAGATCGCGGGCCGGCTACGCGGCGGCACGGGCCTCCTGGGGTGGGTGAAAGCGCTGCCGTGGGACAACCCGATGATGCTGGCAGTGACCTTCTCGTTCGTCATGCTGGGCTTCGGCGGGGCGGGTGGCATCATCAACATGAGTTACCAGCTCAACGAGTCGGTGCACAACACGCAGTGGGTGACCGGGCACTTCCACCTCATCTTTGGCGGCGCGATCGTGATCATGTATTTCATGATTGCCTACGACCTGTGGCCGCAGCTCACGCGATGCGCGCCGCTTCCGCGAGGGCTCATCAATACACAGCTGTGGCTGTGGTTCATCGGCATGCTTGTGCTCTCGATGCCGTGGCATCTCGTGGGATTGCTGGGGATGCCTCGCCGCATGGCGTACTACGACTATTCCAACCCCGCTTTGCAGCCTCAGGCGTGGACGGTTACGGCGTCGACGTTCGGCGGGCTGCTGCTCGTAATCTCGGCGTTCCTGTTCGTGTACGTGCTCGCCCGCGCGGGCAGTAGCGCTGCGACGCCGGCGCAGTACACCTTCAGTCGCACGGCTTACGCCAACGAGCGCACGCCTGCGGCGTTGAACACGTTCGGTCTGTGGGTGGCGATGATGATCGGGCTTACCGTCGTGAACTACGGCTACCCGATCGTGCAGCTTGCGCTGCTCAAGGAGACGTCTGTGCCCGCGATTACCATCGGGGGACCATGATGGAGGACGACCGCCTCTATGCGTGGCGCAACCCGTGGTTCCGATGGAGCGTCGTGTCGCTCGTCGTCCTCACCGTGCTGTCGTTCCTCGTGGGATTCGTGGTGTTGCCCTCGGTGCAGCGCGATTACACCGCGGGCGGCATCTGGGCCAGCATCTGCCGGGCGGCGGGATTGCCCGCCGACTGGGGCGCCGGCGCGCCAACCGGCAAGGCGGGACCGCAGTCCACCAGTGTCGTTCTCGCGCCTGCGATGGCGCTGCCGGGCTCGAGCGACGCCGTCGGGCGGGGCGCGACGATTGCGCTCCAGCAGTGCAGCATGTGCCATGGCGTTCAAGGCGTGAGCGCGGCGAACGCGCCCAACCTTGCGGGGCAATATCCAGAGGTGGTGATCAAGCAGTTGGAGGACTACAAGCGCGGCCACCGTATTCATTCCTTCATGGAGGCGTTGTCGCGCAATCTCTCGGACCGTGACATCGCCGACATCGCGGCCTACTACGACTCGCTGCCCAAGGCGCGCACTGCACCCGCGCGATACAGCGAGAGTTCTGCGCCCGCACTGGTCCGGGTCGGTGACCCGTTGCGCAACATTGCGCCCTGCATCGGATGTCACGGCGGTACCGACCACAAGCTTGGGGCCCCTTGGCTCGAAGGGATGCCCAGGGAATACCTGGTCGCTCAGCTCAACGACTTCCAAAAGGAAAGACGACACAACGACAGCCACGGTCAGATGCGCAACATGGTCCGTTCGATGTCGGCGAAGGAGATCGACGAGGTCGCCGATTTCTATGCGCGGCGACCGAAGAGCGAAGGTGGTTAGGCTGGCTAGGGGTGTGCCGTTTTCTCGCGGGTGAGGCGCGGCCCCAGCCGCCTTGTCGGCGGCCATCCCGCGGTCGGCTCAGGCGCGGGTCCGCGCCACAACGCCGGACACGCTTCGCTTCATGTGCATCGCTCGATGAAGCCGGCGGGGATTTCCTGTTCGGTGCGGGAACGCATCAGAGACCGCCGCCCCAGCGATATTGCCACGCGATTCCGATAAGATCGTAGCTGTTGCCCGTACGTGCTGAAACCCCCCTGTTGGCATAGAGCTTGACCGAGTCGTTGAGGTCGATGGGCAATGCGAGCGTTCCACCTACGCGCCAGTTCTGCTGAAGGTCATTGTTCAGGACGCCGTCAATGCTGGACCGGCCCCCTGCGAAGTAAGTTGCATCGAGCGATGCCCAGACGCCCGCCGGAAAGCTGTAGATCGCATGGCCCTGGAGTGAATAGAGTGGCTGCTGCGAACGGGTGCTCCCTCCGTAGAAATTCCGATTATCGGTGTACAGCGTCACTGCCGCCGTGCCTTCCAGGGTCCAGGCGCCGATCGCCTTGGAAACGCCGACTTCCGGCTTGAACGACCAGCGATTCGTCCCGATGTTGACCACGCGGGTGTCATCGTTCTGCCCCAATGGCATGGTCACCCGAAGGCTCGCGCCGATGATCGTGTCCTGCTGGTAGTCCCGGAACTCCTTGAGCGATAGCGCCGGTGCCCCATAAAGATTGACCGAAAGTCGCACCGCCGGATCGGCGAAGCCGTCGACGACGCGCTGGATCGGCGCGCCTGCGTAGTCCGCCGAGCCGGACAGCCAGGTGTAGGGCACGATGACGTCGAGCTTGGCCGACTTTCCCCACAGGTCGAGCACGCGCGCGTAGGCCAACACCCCGCTCGAGGTTTTAAGGTTCACGTCATCGATAGGCAGCGCCGGATCGAACGCCAGCCCGCCGCGGGTGTAGGCATAGCCCACTATCAGGAAGTTGACGCCGACGGGCGCGTTCGAGTACGCGCGCGGCTCGATGTCCTGTGCGCAAACCGGCAACGCGATCCCCGAGACGACGAACGAGGCGAGCGCCGCGAGAGCCCGTTTCAGACAGCGGATGGACAGCATTTGAACGAGCGTGGCCGAGCAGACCTGATTCGCCCCGCGGAGTGGGCGCGCCAAGTAGTTCAGTGAGCTGCACCGACGAGCAGAATCATACGCCGGGGCCGCCGAGGTCGCCAATGGATCGCGAGCCGTGGGCGATACCCGGTGCGAATCCAACCGCGGAACACAGGCGAATGTCCGGACTTGGCAGTAGCGAACAAGCCAGCAAACCTCCAGAATCTCGCACGAGCGCACGATCAAGCGAGGCGGCCGTTATCTCCCGAGCAAGCTCTTCGAACCGACTATTGCGCGAAGGACAAGAACTGTCGCCATCCATAGTTGGCTCGGCCGGAATCGCGGACTTGCTCGTCCGTCGCTTCAACATCCGCGAACATCTATTCCTTCTGCGGCGAATCGGCCGAGGCCGCACCGCAGGATTGCTGCGACAACAACAGACAATCTTCACGCCTTCGGAATTTGGAACAAGAACGGTCTGAACACTCGCGCGCAATGTTCGACCCTCTAATCTCTCACAATACAGTGTGTGTCCGACCGACCGAGCCCCAATCGATGAACGCCTATTCAAGAGTCACTAACCGGGCCCTCGCGGTTTCGATGGCGCTTACGATGCTGGCAACGTGCTGCCCCAGGCTGGAGGCGCAAACCGTCCCGGTCGGAGCGCCTGCTGCTGCTCCCCGCATCGGGCTCGCGCTGTCCGGCGGCGGTGCGCGCGGCATCGCGCACGTCGGCGTGCTCAAGGTCCTGGAGGAATTGCGCGTGCCGATCTCGTGCGTGACCGGCACCAGCATGGGCGCGATCGTCGGCGGCGACATTCGCCGCGGGCCGTACGCCGGCGGAGATGGAGAAGATCGTCCTCGAGGCCAACTGGGACGAGATCTTCCGGGACAAGCCGCCGCGCGAGGAAATCGCGGTCCGGCGCAAGGTCGACGACTACAAGACGCTGTTCGCGCCCGAGTTCGGCGTCAAGGATGGCGGCCTGGCGCTGCCCAAGGGCGTGCATCGCCGGCGTCGTCGATCGAGTCGTTCTTCCGCGCGCTGGCGACCCCGGCATTCGGCATCACCGACTTTCAACAAGCTGCCGATCCCGTTCCGCGCGATGGCCACCGACATCGAGACGGGCGAGTCGGTCGTGCTCGACCACGGCAGCCTCGCCCAGGCGATGCGCGCCAGCATGTCGGTGCCGGGCGCGATCGCGCCGGTCGAGATCGACGGGCGGCTGCTGGTCGACGGCGGCATCGCCAACAACCTGCCGATCGACGAGGCGCGCAAGCTGTGCGCCGACGTCGATCATCGCCGTCAACATCTCGACGCCGCCGTTGAAGCGCGACGAGATCACCTCGGCGCTTTCCGTCGTCGGCCCAGCTCGTCAACTTCCTCGGCAAGCAGACGGTCGACGACCAGCTGAAGAGCCTCGGCACAGGGACGTGCTGATCGCGCCGGACCTCGGCGACATCTCCGCGGCCACGTTCGACCGCTCGAAGGACGCCATCCGGATCGGCGAGGAGGCGACGCGCGCGCTGGCCGACAAGCTCAAGCGCTACAGCCTGCCGCCCGAGCAGTACGCGGCGCTGCGCGCGACGCAGGTCGCCGAGGCGAAGGCCCTCGGCACGGTCGACGAGATCCGCGTCGAGGGACTGGAGCGCACGAATCCGGCGGTGCTGCGCGCGCTGGTCGAGAGCAAGCCCGGCGAGCCGCTGACCGAGGAGAAGATCGGCGCCGACCTGCGCCGCATCTACGGCACGCGGCGACTTCGAGAGCATCGACTATCGCATCGTCGGCGGCGATACCGGTCCGCGCGCGATGATCATCGAGCCGAAGGAGAAGTCGTGGGGCCCCGACTACCTGCGCTTCGGCCTCGGCCTCGCCAGCGACTTCCAGGGCGACAACCAGTTCAACGCGCTCGTCCAGTACCGCAAGACCTGGCTCAACCGGCTGGGCGGCGAGTGGACGACCGAGGCGCAGATCGGCCAGAACACGTACCTGTTCGACCGAGTTCTACCAGCCGCTCAACGAGGCGGGCCAGTGGTTCGTCGCGCCCAACGCGCTGATCGGGCAGCAGACGCGCGGCGTCGTTCGTCGGCGAGGACAAGGTCGCCGACTATCTGGTCAGTACCGGGCAGGCCGGAGTCGACGTCGGTGCGAGTGCTCGGCACCTGGGGCCAGCTGCGTGGGCGGGCCGTGTGGTCGCACGTCTATCGCGCGAGTCGACACCGGCTCGCCCGTTCTGCCGTCGGTGCGGCAGACGACCGCGGGGCTGCGGGCGGCGCTGTTCGTCGACCAGACCGACACCGCCTGGTTCCCGTCCAAAGGCTTACGGGTTCACCGGGACGGCCTACGCCGCGATGACGTCGTTCGGATCGGCGCAAAACTACCAGCGCCTCGAAGGGACTGCGCGCGGCATCCAAAGCTGGGGACCCACACGTTCAACGTCGCCGTCAGCGGCGGCACGGCGCTCGGGCTCGGACATGCCGGCCTACGAGTCCTTCACGCTGGGCGGGCCGCTGCGGCTGTCGGGCTACCGCATCAACGAGTTCGCCGGCCGCGAGTACGCGTTCGGCCGGCTGATGTACTACAACCGCATCCTTCCGCTGCCGGACATCCTCGGGTCGGGCGTCTATCTCGGCGGCGTCGGCCGAAGTCGGCCACATCGCCAACCGCTTCGACGACCTCGCCGTCGCCGGGAACGCTGTGGTCCGGATCGGCGTTCCTGGGTGCGGACACGTTCCTCGGGCCCGCCTACCTCGGGGTTGGTTCGGCGGATGCGGGCAACTGGAGCCTCTACCTGCTGCTCGGCGCGCCGTAGGATGGTAGGTATCGCGATCGATGACGGCCCCGACCAGCTGTTTCGGCTCGTCGCCCCTGCGTGAGGCTCGCAGCCCGATTCGAGCGCGTGCCTATCAGATCTCACGGTCGGAACCAAGCATTGCCCACCACAAGATAAACGGCGTTCGTCCCGGGGCTGTGCGCGAAATCGACGCCGGCGTGCAACCCGAACTTGCTTGCCAACTCGTAGCGGAAGCCGAAGCCTCCGCTGCCGACGTTCTGCGTTGCAATGAAAGTCTGCCGATTGGTTCGAGTCGTGCCAGCGCCGCCAAAGCCAACGACGCTCCAGCGGCCGAAGAACTGCCAGCGCGCCTCGAGCTCGATCGAAGCCGCCTGATCACCCTGATAGCGCATCGCGGGCACCCCACGCAGCTGCACGAACGGCCGGAGGAAGAAAGGCGTGCCGTCAGATGACCACCCATAGTTCCCCCGCGCTCCAACCGTCACGTCATGGGGCAGTGAGTGGTAGCCGATGAGGACCTGTTGGAAGCGCTCGAAATCGTCACTGGCGCCCAAGGCTTCGCGCGAGGCGAGCCATGAAGATTCGGCATAGATTCCGCGCGTGGGCGTGAAGACGTTGTCGCGCGTATCGAACTCGACGATGGCGGTTGGCGCCGAGATCTTGACCCGGACCCTGTCGGCGAGCCGCAGAGAGGGGGCGTCCTCGCGTGGCTTGGGGTTCACGTCAGCGTAGACGTAGCGCAGGCCGACGGCCCACGGGGACTTGGGGGCGAGTTGCCAGTTCGCCTGCGCGACGCGCCCCTGCGAATTGCAGCGAGTAGCGCACGCCCTGGTTGAGCTGAAGATGGCTCGCTCCCGAGTCCGTAGAAATCGAGATTGAACCGTCCGGCGCCGACACCGAGGAGCGTGCGCAAGCGCCCATCGAGCCACCGGCTGGCATCGCCGGCGAATGTACCCCATGTACCGTTCTGCGTCCCGAATGCACCGACGGCCGATATGTCAGGCCGCGCCCAGCCTTCATCACCCGCTTCCCGACGTGGCCGGAGGAACATGCCTGCGCCACCGCCACCGTAGCCGACCGCCGGCTCGGTCACCACGATGGGGATCGGCAGGAAGCCGCGGGGGTCCTCGAGAAAGTAGCTCAGGTCGAACTGACCGTCTTCGGGATCGAAGAACCGCGCGCTTCCCTCGCGCTTGTCGTCGCGCTGAGTCGCTTCGGAAACGATCTCGGCGCCTCGCAGCGGCGCGGAGATTTCCTGGGCGATTGCTCCGGACGATGTCGCAAGCAGGAGGAACAAAGCAAGCCGTATCATGCGGCCTGACGAATCGCCACAGGCTTCAACCACAGCAGACGCCACGGTCGCATGAACGGAGAAGATCCACGGCGTGGCCGCGCCGGGGCGCCGCCAGCGCGCGATTCGGCGATCGAGGAACGTCTTTATCGGCGACGGGAGTGCCATGTCAAGGTGCCAGCCGAACGCCGCTTTCTCAACGTTTGGAAGGGACGAACTCGGGCGAATGCAGCGCCTATAGTTCGGCCGATTGTAGGCTGCAACCTGCGTCGATTTCAGTCGAGCACCGCGCAACATGCCGGCGCCCGCTGCGAACAAGGTAGTATCCTTGCTGACAACAGGATGCGCTGCACTCGTTTACCGTTTGATCCCGGCAGCAGCACGGTCGTGGCGGAGGTTAACAATGACAAGGTCCTGGTTCCGATCGCCGACGCTGCTCGTTGCAGGCGGGCTTTCGGTGCTTTCGCATCTTTTCCAGCGGCGCGCTGGGGAGCGACGCCGCGAATCCCGAACCGCACTGGTCGGGGTTGCCGATATGGGGCGCGGAAGCCGAGGCACGGGGTTATCAGATTCCGCTCCCATTCGGCATCGGTGTCACTGGCTACTCCGCTCGACAGCCGGTGAACATTCAGGATCTGCAGTTGGGACTCAACGGAAAGGACCCGGTATCGGTCAAGAATTTCCTGCAAATCAATACGGTGGATACGTCCCAACAGAACGTCTCGGCAAAGTTCGACGTACTCGTTTTCCCATTTCTCGACGTCTACGCCGTCCTCGGATATACCACGGGAACCACCAAGGGACTCATCCAGGTTCCCGAGCGATCCCATCCTGGGGCTCATCGAGCCCAGGGAACTGCAGCTCAATGCCGCCTTCAATGGCCCGACGTACGGCGCGGGTTTCACCCTCCAAGGGGGTACCAAGATCAGTGACTGGCGGGACCTGACGGCTATCGTGGTGGCCGACTGGAACCGGACCCAGACCAGGCTGTCGTTCGAAAACGAAACGTCTCATCGCCAACACGAAGCCGATCGCCACGGTCTTCTCCGCCAGAGTGGGCCTGCATGGCACCGCCGACCCCTCCATGGGCTGGGCGATCTGGACCGGTGCGATGCATCAGAGCATCCAGCAAACGGTCGCCGGCAGCGTTGCCAATACGGACCTCAAATTCGCCGTGGTCCAATCGCCGCAGCAACCGTGGAACACGCTGCTCGGCGGCCTGCTCGAGTTCGGCAAGAACGGCTATGTCCTTCTCGAGGGAGGGCTCGGCGCTCGCAAGTCGATCCTCGTGGCAGGCGTCTACCGGTTCTGACCATTCATCGCTGGCAACGAGGGTGTTCTGAACTCATAGGGTGGTGCGCAAGCGTCAGAAGACGTCGGAGACAAATCCAGCTTCCTCTTGGTAGAGGGCGATGTCCAAATCTCCTCAGGAAGCCGTGTTGTGCGTGTCGGCCTTGGGTGGCCGCACTGTCGGGTCGGAAACTCTGCGGTTGCGCGCGAGGAAATCGCGCGCTGGCTGATCCGCATCACGATATGCCGGCAACAGAGTCGTGAAGTTGTCCTCGCCTATCGCGGCGGCTGGCTCCCTGGCGCCCCGTTGGAGAGATTTTTGCGCTGTGCGGATGGCGAACCACGGAGCGACTGTTTACGAAGGAGCGCATCTCGGGCCAACTTGCCTGGGCGCTTGTATACTGCTCGGGGCCGGTCCGACTCGACTTGCGCTTCGGATGTGCGCTTCGGCGCAGCAACCTGCCGGTTTTGTAAGGGTCAAACCTCCAAGGAGGTCGATATGAGAATTCGTCAGTGGTTCGCCGTTGCCTTTGGTGCCGCGTTTTGCCTAGCCGCTCCCCTCGCCGCCGCCCAGGCCGCCGGCAGCGCCGCTCCGCCCGACTCGGAAGGCTTGGTCGAGGTCAAGTCGCAGCGCTTCGATGGTGTTTTCCTGCTGCCCGGGGCCGATTTTCGAGGCTACTCGAAGGTGATGCTGGATCCGACGCAGGCCGCAATGGCCAAGAACTGGCTGAGCGACATGAACTTCCATCCGGTCATGATCCTGAACAGGACCACCGCTAAGGATGGCGAGGAGATCGTCGATCAAGCACGCGCAGGCTTCAACGAGATCTTCGCCAAAGCGCTCAGGAGGGCGGGGTATGAGATCGTCGCATCGCCGGGCGTGGGCGTTCTCAGGCTGTCGCCGCGCGTGATCGACCTCTACGTCCGTGCGCCGAGATCGGTGACGAATTCGCTTCCCACCATGCGCGTCCGCACGGCCAACGCCGGCGAGGCGACGCTCGTGCTCGAGGCCCGCGATTCCACGACCGGCGCCTTGCTGGAGCGCGTCGTCGACCGCCGTACGACGGGCCTTCAGGGTAATTTTGGCTTGAGCGTAAGGAACACAACGCCGCAATCAAACCGCTTCGAATTCGGAAACCTGTTCGATTCCTGGGCGCAGGGATACGTCACGGGCCTCGAGGAGCTGAAGGTGCGGTCGCCGGTCGCGATTGCCCTGACTGCGCCGTAGCTAAGGATTTCGCTGCCGCGGCGCTACCCGCGCGAGCGCGGCAATCGAGCGGTCGGCCATCGAGCGCCGCGCTGGCGCGCGGTCCAAGCCGGCCTTTGGCATCGCGGGCGCGGGACGGCTGCAAGCACCTGGAACCTCCAGTCCGAAGTCAGGATAAAAACGTGCTGCTGCCGATAGAGGAGGAGATTCTCGGTGCACACCGTTTACAAGACGCTGATCATGGGCGCCTCATATGGTTCGCTGCTGGCGGCCAAGCTGTTGTTGGCAGGGCATAGCGTCAAATTGGCATGCCTGGCCGCCGAGGCGGAGCTCATCAACGAGGAAGGCATTCGAGTTCGCTTGCCGGTGAGCGGCAGGGACGGACTCGTCGAAATCGATTCGCGCAAGCTGCCGGGCAAGCTGTCAGCGGGTGCCCCGCAGACGATCGATCCTCGCGACTTCGATCTGGTCGCCCTCGCCATGCAGGAGCCTCAGTATCGGTCGCCGGGCGTACGCGAGCTTCTGGACGCGGTGGCCAAGGCTCGGGTCCCGTGCATCTCGATCATGAACATGCCGCCGCTCCCGTATCTCAAGCGCATTCCAGGACTCGATGCGAATGCGCACCGACACGTCTACACGGACCCGACCGTCTGGGACAACTTCGATCCCGCGCTGATGACGCTGTGCAGTCCGGACCCGCAGGCATTTCGGCCTCCCGACGAGAAATCCAATGTGCTGCAGGTGGGGTTGCCGACGAATTTCAAAGCCGCGAGGTTTGATTCGGATGACTACACAGCGATGCTTCGCCAAATTGAGTCGGACATCGAGTGGGCGCGCTTCGATGCGGGCGACGGCGCGACCCAACTGCCGGTCAAGCTCAAGGTGCACGACTCGATATTCGTGCCCTTGGCGAAGTGGAACATGCTGCTGACGGGCAACTACCGATGCATACAGAAGGACGGAATGCGATCCATCAACGAGGCCGTCCACAGCGACATCGACCTGTCGCGGTCGATCTACAACTGGGTGGGCGACTTGTGCAAGGCGCTGGGCGCGACCGAGAAGGATCAGGTGCCCTTCGAGGCATACGCCAGTGCGGCGCGCGGGCTTCTCAAGCCCTCATCGGCGGCGCGCGCCCTGTTTGGCGGCGCTGCCGACATCGAAAGGGTGGACGGTCTGGTGAAGAGCATTGCGGCGACCAAGGGCATGCACTCCGATACGGTCGACGAGGTTGTCGCGGTCGTCGATGCCCGGCTGGATCTCAATCGGCGAGCGGCCTGAGGGACACGCACGCGGCGGCCGCAGCGGAACGTTTGTCGTCGTCGAAGTTACTCCAGCCTCAGGCCGTCGGCGGTACGTAGCCCGACGCAACATCAGCGCCGCCCCCGAAAAAGTGGCGTTCCATCTGCTCGGCGAGATACTTGCGCGCGCGCGGGTCGGCGAGGCTCAGACGATTCTCGTTGACCAGCATTGTCTGGTGCTTGAGCCACTGCGCCCATGCTTCCTTGGACACGTTTTCGTAGATGCGTTTGCCGAGTTCGCCCGGATACGGTGGGAAGTCCAGCCCGTCGGCGTCCTTGCCGAGCTTGATGCAGTGAACGGTGCGTGCCATTGCGATCCTTGCAGCGGATTCTAAAGGAGCCGACGGACCCTTGCGGGACACCCGATCATCGCTCGGCCGACGCATTTGCCGCGTGGTGACCCGGGCCGGTGCGGTCCGGGGTCCAGGCTTGCTTGGGTGTCGAAACATCTTACACCCGACCCGCGGGCGACCTCTGCAGCCCCCCGTCTATCGAATGTTAGCTCAGCTAAATCAATCACTTTTCCCAAGCTCCGTTAGCTCGGCACGCTTCGTGCATTCCTGTGGTCGAGCGGTCCATTTGGTTAAGAACGGTTCCACGAGAGGAGACATAAATCATGCCAAGAATGCAAACTTTGCTGCGCGGCGCGGTCGGGGGGTTGGCCTTGTTCGGTGCGGCATCAGTATGGGCGGCGACGCAGCAGCCGTGCTTGTCGGCGGCATCCACCGGCGGCGCCATCACGCTTTCGCCGATCAACGCGGGCGGGCAAACGTACTGCCAGAGCGCCTTCGGCTGGTCGGATACGTGGTTTGCGGCCAGCCAGCCGGCGCAGTATGACGGCCATCAGGACGTGCTGTCGGGAGACAATGCCCCGTCGTTCTTTTACCAGACGGCTACCGGGGCGACCGTCGGTTCGGGTAACCAATATAACTTTGTCTCGCCGTTCCTGGACGGCGGAACCCTGAACGCGCAGAACATCGGCAGCAACTGGGTAGTGGTCAACGACGTCGCTGTAAACGGCAATACGTCGACCTCGACGATTAACCTGCCGGGCGCTGGCGGCGGCGTGACGCTGAGGATCGTGACCACCGTCGGTACTAGTGGTATTACCGAGGCATTCACCTTCACCAACAACACGGGCGGTACGATCACTCCGTTCTTCGACGACTATTTCAACTTCCACGCCAACGGCAGCATGAATACCGGCGACACGATGTGCCCGACGACGACGTACTCGGGCGGCACGGTCACGACGACCGGTTTAGCCAGCCCTGCGTGTTCGCCGATCGTGAAGAATGGCAGCATGTTCGGCTCGTTGACCCCCGGGGGCCCGGTCGTATTGCCGATGGCGGTTGCGCTCGATACGGCGACCAATGTCCTGGCGGATATCGCCAATGGCCTGCCGTACGCCAATAACGGCCCCTGCACCGGCGACTGCGCGGCGGACCTGCTGTGGGCCCTCGGCCCCCTTGGAAATGGCGCATCGACGACCTTCGTCGTGAACAAGAACTTCACGCGCCTGGTTCCGGAGCCGATGACGCTGGCCCTGTTGGGCGCCGGGCTGATCGGCCTGCGCCTGTTCCGTCGGCGCGGATAGGATCCCTCGGCGGGCGATTGCCCGCGTAGGGCGGAAAGATAAATCGGCCGCTGTCGTCAAGACAGCGGCCGATTGCATTGCGCGAAGCGTCGAACCACTGCGCTGCCTCTCAGGCGAGCGCCTTCTCGTAGACCAGCGAGCGGCGCTGCCAGTTGTAGAGGTCGCGCTTCTGCTGCGGCAGGCGCGACGGGTCGCTCTCGACGAAGCCGCGCTCGATGAACCAGCCGGAGGTCCGCGTCGTGAGCACGAACAGGCGCTGGCAGGCTGAGCTTGCGCGCGCGCTGCTCGATTTCGTGCAACAGCGCCTCGCCGTAGCCTTCGCGCCGGAAATCGGGATGCACGGCGAGCGCGGCGAGCTCGCCGGCGCGTTCCGCCGGGAAAGGCATAGAGCGCGGCGCAGCCGATGATCATGCCGTCGTGCTCGGCGACGACGAAGCGCTCGATCTCCATCTCGAGACGCTCGCGCGAGCGGCGCACCAGGATGCCCTCGTCCTCGAGCGGCTCGATGATCGCGAGGATGCCGCCGACGTCGTCGATGGTCGCGCTGCGCAGGTGCGCGAGCGGCGCGGCCGCGATCATCGTGCCCACGCCGTCGCGCGTGAAGAGCTCGAGCAGCAAGCGCGCCGTCGTGATGGCGGCTGAAATCAGGTGCGCGCGCTTGACGCCGTTGTCGCAGGCGCGGATCGCGCAGGGCAGGTAGTGCTGCACGTCGGCGCGGCAGCTTGCGCTGCGCTGCGCGAGCAGCGCCTCGGCGTCGCGCGTCGACAGCTCGGTCAGCAGCTGCCGGCGGCCGTTGCGCACGCCGTCGGTTTCCATCAGGAAGATCAGCTTGTGCGCCGAGAGCCGGACGGCGACCTGGGTGGCGACCTCCTCCAGCGCGAGGTTGAAGATTTCGCCCGTCGGCGAGTAGCCGAGCGGCGACACCAGCACGATGTCGCCGTCGTCGAGGCGCTGGCGCATCGCCTCCACGTCGACGCGGCGCACTTCGCCGGTCCACTGCATGTCGACGCCGTCGAGCACGCCGATCGGCTTGGCGGTGATGAAGTTGCCGCCGACGACGCGGATGCGCGCGCCCGCCATCGGCGAGTTGGCGACGCCGAGCGACAGCAGCGCCTCGATGCGGCTGCGCGCGTGACCGGTTCCCTCGAGCACGCAATCGAGCGTCTCGACATCGGTGACGCGCAGCCCGCGGTTGTAGCGGCTGGGGATGTTCTGCTGCTTGAGGATCGCCTCGATCTGCGGGCGCGAGCCGTGGACGACGACCAGCCGCATGCCGAGGCTGTGCAGCAGGTTGAGGTCGTGAACGATCCCGAGAAAGGTCTCGTCGGCGACGACCTCGCCGCCGAAGGCGATGACCAGCGTCTTGCCGCGCAAGCGCGTGGATGTACGGCGCGGCCGAGCGGATCCATTGCACGAATGCTCGCGTCGTCGCGGAATTCGCCGCCGGATGGTGCGCGGACATCGGGCATGGATCGGGACCAGCGGCCCCGATTATAGCGTCCGGTCGCCGCGCGGCAGTCGCCTATAATCAAGTCCGCGGGCGATACTCGCGACGCCGTTGCCGACCTCCGCGTCACGCCGTCGAGCCCGATTCGCATGGCTCTCGCCTCTCCTCAGCAATCTCAATCCGGAACAGCTCGCCGCGGTGACGCTTCCGCACGCGTCGGCGCTGATTCTCGCCGGCGCCGGCAGCGGCAAGACGCGCGTGCTCACGACGCGCATCGCCTGGCTGCTCGCGACGGGCCAGGCAAGCCCGCTGTCGGTGCTCGCGGTGACGTTCACCAACAAGGCGGCAAAGGAGATGCTGGCACGCCTTTCGGCGCTGACGCCGGTGAGCACGCGCGGCATGTGGGTCGGCACCTTCCACGGGCTTGTGCAACCGGATGCTGCGCGCGCACTACCGCGACGCGCGAGCTGCCGCAGCTGTTCCAGATCATGGACATGCAGGACCAGCTTGCGCTGATCAAGCGCGTGTACAAGGCGCACAACATCGACGACGAGCGCTTTCCCGCGCGGCAGCTGCAGGCGCTGATCAACGCCTCGAAGGAGGAAGGACTGCGACCGAACCAGGTCGAGGCGCACGACGAATTCACGCGCCGCCAGGTCGAGCACTACGCGCTCTACGAGCAGGCGTGCCAGCGCGAGGGCGTCGTCGACTTCCCCGAGCTGCTGCTGCGCAGCTACGAGCTGCTGACGCAGCACGACGCGCTGCGCGAGCACTACAGGCGCCGCTTCTCGCACATCCTCGTCGACGAGTTCCAGGACACCAACGCGCTCCAGTACAAATGGCTCAAGCTGCTTGCCGGGCCGCACACGGCGCGTCTTCGCGGTCGGCGACGACGATCAGTCGATCTACGCGTTTCGCGGCGCGAGTGTCGCCAACATGCAGCATTTCGAGCGCGACTTCGCCACGCCGGAGGCGCCGGTGAAGCTGATCAAGCTCGAACAGAACTACCGCTCGCACGGCCATATCCTCGACGCGGCCAACGCGCTGATCAAGCACAACCAGGGCCGCCTGGGCAAGAACCTCTGGACCTCCGACGCGCAGGGCGAGCCGGTGCGCGCGCTTCGCGGCGCCCTCCGACATCGACGAGGCGGCGTTCATCGTCGACGTCGTCAAAGCGCTCGTCGCCGAGGGCGTGTCTCGCCGCCGAGATCGCGGTGCTCTATCGCTCCAACGCGCAGTCGCGCGTGGTCGAGCACGCGCTGTTCAATGCCGGGATGCCGTACCGGGTCTACGGCGGCATGCGCTTTTTCGAGCGCGCCGAGGTCAAGCACGCGCTCGCGTACCTGCGCCTGGTCGCCGCGCCAGACGGACGACGGCGCGTTCCTGCGCGTGGTCAATTTCCCGCCGCGCGGGAGTCGGCGCGCGCACGCTCGAGGCGTCTGCAGGATCAGGCGCGCGGCGAGGGCACGAGCCTGTGGCAGGCGGCGTGCGCCGGCGCAGCCGGTGGCAAGGCGGGCACGAGCGTCGCCGCGTTCGTGACGCTGATCGAGGCGATGCGCGCAGCGACGGCCGGATCTGTCGCTCCCCGAGACGATCGAGCACGTGATCGACGAAAGCGGGCTGCTCGGCGCACTACGAGGGCGGAGAAGGATGGCGCAGGAGCGCGTCGAGAACCTGCAGGAATTGGTGAGCGCCGCCGAGAGTTTCGTGCGCGAGGCGGAGCGCAGATGCGGCGAGACGGAAGTCGAGCACGGCGATGCGCTGACCGCGTTTCTTGCCGCACGCCGCGCTCGAAGCCGGCGAGACGCAGGCCGCAGAAGGGCGGCCGGCGCTGCAGCTGATGACGGTGCACTCGGCGAAGGGTCTCGAATTCCACACGGTGTTCGTCACGGGGCTCGAGGAGGGGCTGTTTCCGCACGAGAACAGCCTCTCGGAGTTCGACGGCCTCGAGGAGGAGCGGCGCCTCGCCTACGTCGCGATCACGCGCGCGCGGCGGCGCCTGTACCTGACGCATGGCGCAAAGCCGGATGCTGCACGGCCAGACTGCGCTACAACATCGCCTCGCGCTTCCTCGACGAGCTGCCCGCATGGTCGGTGCAGTGGCTGTCGCCGCAACGCGGGCGCGATGTACGCGCGATGACGCGCGAGACCGCGGCGTCGCATGGCCGCGGAGCACCGCCGACGGCGCACGTGCCCGGCTGGCGCATCGGGCAAAGCGTGCAAGCACGCGAAGTTCGGACTCGGCATCATCATCGACGCCGAAGGGCCGCGGCAGCGACGCGCGCGTGCAGGTGAATTTTCGCGAGGCGGGCGTGAAGTGGCTCGCGCTCGAGTACGCGAAACTTCAGCCCGCCTAGCGGCACGCGCCCGCCGCGTGGCTCAGGCGGCTACCGGCTCGTCGGCATGGAAGACGTCGCGATAGCTCGACGTAGTCGGAGATGTGGAAGCGTCGCGATGAACGCGAACAGGTAGGGCACGACGACGAACAGCGCCAGCGAGTCCGGCGAGCGCCATCGCCGAGCAGCTGCGCGATCGACGAGTACGAACACGGGCAGCACGGCCGCCGAAGGCGAATACGGTCGAGTCCGTAGACGGCGACGGGCCGCCAGTTGGCGAGCGAGGCGCGCAGGCTCGTGCCGAGTGCGGTGCAGCGCGCCGGCGTCGTTGAATACGACCAGCGCCGGCGCGAACCACAGCGCGAGCAGCGTCGGCAGCGCGCACAGCCGCGCCGAACAGCATCGCCATCTGCATGCGCCCGCTGCCATGAGCGCTTCGCTCGGCGGCTGCGGCGCCGGACAGCATGCCGATCAGCTCGCCGCCGTCGACGAGCGTCGTCGCCGTGAGCGCGAGCGTCATGCCGACGAGAAAGACGACGCCGAGCGGAATCAGCGCGCAGCAGGTTGCTGCGAAAGCCGCGGAACAGGTGCTCGAAGTCGCGGCGCGCCGCCGCGCTCCTGTGTCCATGCCGCGGCGAGAAAGCCGACGGCGAACACCGGCTTCAGCACCGGCGCGACGACTCGCCGATCGCAGGCCACGGCCCGAGTTCGGCGAGCGCGACCAGCAGATAGTAGGCAAACAGCAGCAGCAGCCACGGCAGCGGCGCCGCGCGGAACATCGCGAATGCCGCGCCGCGAGCCAGGAGACACCGTCGGCGCGCATCACGGCGAGCGAACGCGATCGGAGATCGCGCTGCGCGTCATGCAGCGCGTCGGGAAAACGCGGCGGCGCGAGCGACGCGCTCGCGCAGGATGCGTTCGAAAACGGCGGGATCGTGCGCATGAGTGAGCTCGCCCGGCCGCGGCAGATGCAGATCGTAGAGACGCGACAGCCAGAAGCGGAGCGCGCGCGGCGCGCAGCAGCGCCGGCCACTGCGCGCGCTCTTCCGCCGTCGAGCGGGCGCACGCGCGTCGTAGGCGGCGACCATGCGCGTCGACACGATCGCCATCGAGCCTGCCGGCGTGTGCCGGCATCCGGTGACGTGCACCAGTCGTTGACCGCGATCGCGAGGTCGTAGGCGAACGCATCGGTCGCGGCGAATCCGAAGTCGATGATGCCCGACACGCGTCCGTTTTCGAACAGCACGTTGTCGCAGAACAAGATCGCCGTGGATCGCGCCGCGCGGCAACTTGACCTTGGCGAACCCGGTCTGGAACTTGAGTCTCGGCGGCGAGCAGCGCGTTCTGCTCGGGCGACAGAAACGGCCGCACCGCGCGCGCGGCCTGCCGCCACCAGCCGGGCCGCGGCGGTTGGAAAGGCGGCCGCGATAGCTTCGCGACCGCGACGTGCATGCTGCGCCAGCATCGCGCCCACTGCGGCGCAGTGCGCAGCGTCGGGTGCATCGACGGCGCGCCGTCGAGACGGGCGACCAGTCCCGCCGGCTTGCCGTTGAGGAAGCTCCACAGCGCGCCGCTACGATCGGGCTCGGGCGCCGGTGCCTGCACGCCGGCGCGCGCGAGATGCGCCATCAGGTTGAGGTAGAACGGCAGTTCCTCCGGCGGGAACGCGCTCGTAGAGCGTCAGCACGTAGCGACCCTTGTCGGCAGTGAGGAAATAGTTCGTGTTCTCGATGCCGGCCGCGATCGGCTCGAACACCTGCACCTCGCCGAGTGCATAGCGCGTGAGCCAGGCGGCGAGTTCTTCGGGGGTGACGGTGGTGTAGACCGACATCGGGCTCGCGCGCGCACGCGGCGGTGGTCCGCGGACGTCGCGCAATCGGCGCAGCGTCGGTGTCTAGATCAGAAAGAGAACAGCAGCCACATCGGCACCCTGCAAGCCGGTGTCAAGGCTGTCGCGACGGACGAAGGCGCCCATCGGCGCCGTCGGCAACCAGATAGTACGGCCTGCCATGTCTGCGGCGTGACCTTGATCCATCGTCAGGCGTCCGTTGACGCGGTATTCCTCGATCGTTTCGTTCGTCGCGGCGAACGATCGTGACCTGCGGCTCGAGCTCCGGATCGCTGGCGATCTCGCGGCGGCGGCAGGCGCGACGGTTCGGGCAACGGCTCGAGCTGCGGCGGTGGCGGCGCCGGGCTGCGCATGCAATGCGCCGTCGCCGCAAGAAGACGCCACGGACAGCAAGCCGTGGCGCGGTCGAATGCGCATGGACGCGATCGTTGCCGATCACGACTTCATTCTAGCAGATCGTACACGCTGACGCGGACGCGACGAGCTCACCGGCGCCCGTCGTCACGCTACAGGTTGAGCATCTTGTCGCGCTCGGCGCGCGTCGGCTGGAATCCGCGGCTCTCGTAGTAGTCGAAGATCGCCTCGACGATCGCCTCCGGCTCCTCGATCACGCGCATCGAGATCGAGATCGTGCGCGGCGATCATGCCTTCGCCGACGAGCTTGTCGCGCATCCAGTCGATCAGGCCCCGCCAGAATTCGCCGCCGACCAGGATGATCGGGATCTTGCGGCTCTTGCCGGTCTGCACCAGCGTCAGGCACTCGGTCAGCTCGTCGATCGTGCCGAAGCCGCCCGGCAGCACGACGTACGCTGACGCGAAGCGGACGAACATCATCTTGCGCGCGAAGAAGTAGCGGAAGTTGATGCCGATATCCTGGATACGGGTTGCCGGTCTGCTCGTGCGGCAGCAGGATGTTGAGTCCGATCGCAGGCGAGCGGCCGCCGTGCGCGCCGCGATTGACGCTTCCATCAGTCCGGGGCCGCCGCCGGAGATGACCGAGAAGCCCGCGTCGGAAAGCAGGCGCGCGATGTGCTCGGCCTTTGCGTAGTACGGATGATCGGGCTTGATGCGCGCGCTGCCGAACATGCTGACCGCCGGCCGCACGCCGCGCAGGCGTTCGGTCGCGACGGCGAATTCTGCCATAATGCCCAGAACCCGCCACGCTTCCTGCCCGTTGGTCGAGTACATCGCCTGAGGATCGATCAACTCGGGAATCTTGTCTGTCTGAATCATGCCGATGCCCAAGTTCGTTCTCGTCGACGGCTCGTCGTATCTGTACCGCGCGTTTCACGCGCTGCCGGATCTGCGCACGTCGCGCGGCGAGCCGACCGGCGCGATCCGCGGGGTCATTTCCATGTTGCGCCGATTGGTCGAGGACGGCAAGCCGGACTACTTCGCGGTCGTGTTCGACGCGCCCGGAAAGACGTTCCGCGACGATTGGTATCCGCAGTACAAGGCGCAATCGCACGCCGATGCCCGACGATCTCGTGCGGCAGATCGAGCCGCTGCACGAGCTGATTCGCGCGCACGGCTGGCCGCTGCTGATGGTCGAAGGCGTCGAAGCCGACGACGTGATCGGCACGCTGGTGCGCCAGGCGGAAGCGCAGCGGCATCGACAGCGTCGATCTCGACCGGCGACAAGGATCTCGCGCAGCTGATTTCGCCGCACGTCACGCTGGTCAACACGATGAGCAACGAGACGCTCGACGAGACGGGCGTCGTCGCCAAGTTCGGCGTGCGCGCCGATCAGATGCTCGACCTGCTCACGCTGACCGGCGACGCGGTCGACAACGTGCCCGGCGTGCGCCAAGGTCGGCCCCAAGACGGCGGCGAAGTGGCTGGCCGAGTACGGCACGCTCGACAAGCGTCATCGCGCACGCGGGCGAGATCGGCGGCGTCGTCGGCGACAATCTGCGCGCGACGCTCGACGTGGCTGCCGCAGGGCAGGAAGCTGCTGACGGTCAAGACCGATTGCGAGCTGCCGGTCGGCCCGACCGATCTCGTGGTCCGGCCGGTCGATGCGGCCAAGCTGCAGGAACTGCTACGAACGCTTCGAGTTCAAGAGCTGGTCAAAGGACTCGCTGACGGCGCCGCCGTGCGAACGCCGCGCCCGCGGCACCGCGCAGCCGTTGCGGCCGAGGCGCCGGCCGCCGACCCGGCGCGCGCCGCGTCGCGCGACACTACGAAACGATACGTCGACGATGCCGGCGTTCGAGCGCTGGATCGCGTGAGATCGAGCGCGCCGCTCGTCTGCTTCGACACCGAGACGACCGGACTCGATCCGATGCAGGCGCGAATCGTCGGCTTGTCGTTCGCGGTCGAGCCCGGACGCGCCGCCTACGTTCCGCTCGCGCATCGCTACACGGGCGCGCCGGCGCAGCTGCCGCTCGACGCGGTGCTGGCGCGCCTGAAGCCGTGGTTCGAGAATCCGGCCGCGAGAAAGCTCGGCCAGAACGTCAAGTACGACCAGCACGTGCTCGCCAATCACGGCATCGCGCTCGCCGGCGTCGCGCACGACACCATGCTGCAGTCGTACGTGCTCGAATCGCACCGTCCGCACGACATGGACAGCCTCGCGTGGCGCTACCTCGACGTCAAGACCATCACCTATGCCGACATCGCCGGCAAGGGCGCGCAGCAGATCGGCTTCGATCAGGTCGCGATCGAGCGCGCGACCGAGTATGCGGCCGAGGACGCCGACATCACGTTGCAGCTGCACGAGCGTGCTGTATCCGAGAGTCGCCGCCGACGCCAAGCTCGCCTTCGTCTATCGCGACGATCGAGATGCCGACGCGCGAAGTGCTGTTCCGCATGGAGCGCAACGGCGTGCTGATCGACGCGCGCGTTGCTCGGCAGCGCAGAGCCGTGAGCTGGGCGAGCGCATGCTGGCGCTCGAGCAGCAGGCGTACCAGCTCGCGGGGCAGCCGTTCAATCTGGGCTCGCCGAAGCAGCTCGGCGAGATCCTGTTCGAGCGCATGAAGCTGCCGGTGGTGAAGAAAACCGCGACCGGCCAGCCGTCGACCGACGAAGACGTCCTGCAGCAGCTGGCCGCCGACTATCCGCTGCCGAAGCTGCTGCTCGAGCACCGCGGACTGTCGAAGCTCAAGTCGACCTACACCGACAAGCTGCCGCAGATGGTGAACCCGCGCACCGGCCGCGTGCACACCAACTTCGGCCAGGCGACGGCGGTGACCGGGCGGCTCGCCAGCACCGATCCCAACCTGCAGAACATTCCCGTGCGCACCGCCGAGGGCACGGCGCATTCGCGAGGCGTTCATCGCGCCGCCGGGCCACGTGCTCGTCTCGGCCGACTATTCGCAGATCGAATTGCGCATCATGGCGCACCTGTCGGGCGACGCGTCGCTGCTGCGGGCCTTCGCCGAGGGCGCCGACATCCACCGCGCGACGGCGGCCGAGATCTTCGGCGTCGCCATCGACCGAGGTCACCGCCGAGCAGCGCCGCTACATCAAGGCGGTCAACTTCGGCTTGATCTACGGCATGAGCGCGTTCGGGCTCGCCGCGCAGCTCGGCATCGAGCGCGGCGCGGCGCAGCAGTTCATCGACAGGTACTTCGCGCGCTATCCCGGCGTCGCCGAGTACATGCGGCGCACGCGCGAGCTCGCGCGCAAGCAGGGCTACGTCGAAACGGTGTTCGGGCGGCGGCTTGTGGCTGCCCGACATCAACGCCGGCGGCGGGCCGCGCCGGCAGGCCGCGGAACGCGCGGCGATCAACGCGCCGATGCAGGGCACCGCGGCGGACCTGATCAAGCTGGCGATGATCGCCGTGCAGCGACTGGCTGGATCGCGAGCGCCTGGCGAGCACGCCTGATCCTGCAGGTGCACGACGAGCTGGTCCTCGAAGTGCCCGACGCGGAGCTCGACCGCGATCAAGGCGCGAGTTGCCGCAGCTGATGAGCGGCGTCGCGACAGCTGCACGTGCCGCTGGTCGTCGACGTCGGCAGCGGCCCGAACTGGGAGCAGGCGCACTGATCACCCGCGCGAGGGGCATCCGTGCAGGCGGCCTTGCGTTGCGCGACCGCTCGTGGTGCACGGACAACCGCCTGTAAGTCGGCACACCTGCCTGCCAGCCCCGCGCGCTAACTTAGCCGTTAGTCCCTGGGAGATCCTTGCCCCATGCTCGCTCCTGCCCACGTCGGTCACCTCGCCATGCTGCGCTCGCTGATCCGCCAATCGGCGGCGGAGGGCAGTTTCGAGTCCAGGCCTCGCCGGCGGACACACCGCAATCGGTCGAGTTCTTCGCCAAGCTCAAGCGCGCGCTATCGCACGGCTACTTCGTCGAGGAGGACCGTCGTACCGGACGCGTGACTCGGTCGCGGTTCCCGGATACGTCTTCTGGCCCGACGATCGGCACAGCGGCGATGCGCCCGTCGGGTTCGGGTTGTTCCGTGCGCTCGAAGGCGGCTACGAGCTGTGGCTTGCCGGGCTCGAGCTCGGACGCCGCGGCGACGGCCACGGTCGCGCGCTTATCGATGCGCTGTTCGCGACGCCGCCCGGCAGGAAGACCTGGGTCGTGCGCATCCCCCGCGATTCACGTTACCGCGCGACCGTCCATCACCTGCTGCGCCCGCACGGTTTCTCGGCCGCAGGCGATACGACCCATCTGCGCTGGTTCCTCCGCGACGACGCGCCGCCGGTCCTGAAGTCGAAACTGCGCGATATCGTCGGCAGCCCGGTACCGCTCAACTGACGGCGGTATCTTCGTAGATGTCGCAGTATCCGGTGTAGACCGACGCGATCGTCAACGGCCCGACCACGAGCCAGCCCAGGACCAACGGTATGGACGCCACCACCGCGAGAACGATGCCGATCACTCCGTAGATCAGAAACGGCAGGACGTTCGCGCAGGCAGCCGGCAAACGACAGCTTCATTGCCTCCCACGGCTCGAGCCCGCGCAGGGCACGACCAGCGCGGGCGCGAACCAGACGGCCATGACGAGAGGCAGGAACAGCAGCGCGAATAGCAGGGCGCCTACCATGACGACCAGGAGCGCCCCACCGATGACTGCGCTCGCGGCGAATGGATCGCTCATGCCGCAGCAATTGTGCGAAGACCGCCGCGCCGAAGAACATCAGCAGGATGCCGGCAACCGTCAGCGCGATCGCGATGGCTATCGCGGTATACAGCAACCCGAGGATGAACAAGGGGCCGGCGCGCTCGCTGAAACCGGCGAACAGGTGGGCGACCGTCAGCGGCTGACCGCGGTCGACGGCCCGGCAGCCCAGCATCAGCCCGCCGCAAAAACACGGGATAGAGCACCTGACTCGCGAGGTGACCCACAACCGGGATCAGCGCGAGCACGACGCTGATCACGAACAGGATCACCACGATCAGCAGCCAGACCCCCGCCGCGGGCGTGAACAGGCGCCACGCTTCGCTCCACCATGAGGCGCCGTTGCCCGCAGCCACGCCGCGGGGCGACACCGGGCGTGCACCGCTCGCCGTGCCAAGCGCAGGGGATTGCGGCGGGAAGGGGCTCGCCATGATGGGTTGTTCGCCGTGCGCAGCGGCGGACGAGCGCCGCCGCAACAGGAAACCATAACACAGCGCGCGACGTGGGGGGTTGATTTACCGTGAACCGCGCCTTATTATTAGCACTCGACCACGATGAGTGCTAACAATCGCGGCTCGCAGGCCTGAGGGCCGCGTGGTCAGAGCGATCTCGGCATGGAAAGTAATCGTTAACTCGATGAATTTGTTGAAAATGTCTAAGGAGTGAGCGCTAACATGAAAATCCGTCCTCTGCACGATCGTGTCATCGTCAAGCGGCTCGAAGAAGAGCGGAAGTCTGCGGGAGGCATTGTCATTCCCGACACCGCGGCCGAGAAGCCTTCGCAGGGCGAGGTCGTATACGCCGGCCCGGGCAAGACCGATGACAACGGCAAGCTGGTACCCATGGGCGTCAAGGTCGGCGAAAAGATTCTATTCGGCAAGTATTCCGGCCAGGAATTCAAGATGGACGGCCAGGACTACCTGCACATGCGTGAAGACGACATCATCGGCGTGATCGGCTGATCGGCCATCTCGCAGACACCACGGAATTCAGGAGAATCGAATATGGCAGCCAAAGACGTTCGCTTCGGCGAAGGCGTCCGCAACAGAATGGTCGTCGGCGTGAACATCCTCGCCAACGCCGTCAAGGTGACGCTCGGCCCCAAGGGCCGCAACGTCGTGCTCGAGCGCAGCTTCGGCGCGCCGACGATCACCAAGGACGGCGTGTCAGTCGCCAAGGAAATCGAACTCAAGGACAAGTTCGAGAACATGGGCGCGCAGATGGTGAAGGAAGTCGCGTCCAAGACCTCGGATGTCGCCGGTGACGGCACGACGACCGCCACCGTGCTGGCGCAGTCGATCGTCAACGAGGGCATGAAGTACGTCGCCGCGGGCATGAATCCGATGGATCTGAAGCGCGGCATCGACAAGGCGGTCATCGCCGTCGTCGAGGAACTCAAGAAGATCAGCAAGCCGTGCACGACCAGCAAGGAAATCGCGCAGGTCGGCTCGATCTCGGCCAACGCCGACCGTCGATCGGCAAGACGATCGCCGATGCGATGGACAAGGTCGGCAAGGAAGGCGTGATCACCGTCGAGGACGGCAAGGGGCTCGAGAACGAGCTGGACCTGGTCGAAGGCATGCAGTTCGACCGCGGCTATATCTCGCCGTACTTCATCAACAATCCCGACAAGCAGGTCGCCGTCCTCGAAGATGCGCTGATCCTGCTGCACGACAAGAAGATCAGCAACATCCGTGATCTGCTGCCGCTGCTCGAGCAGGTCGCGAAGGCCGGCAAGCCGCTGCTGATCATCGCCGAGGACGTCGACGGCGAAGCGCTGGCGACGCTGGTCGTCAACAACATCCGCGGTATCCTCAAGACTTGCGCGGTCAAGGCGCCGGGCTTCGGCGATCGCCGCAAAGCCATGCTCGAGGACATCGCCATCCTGACCGGCGGCACGGTCATCGCCGAAGAACTCGGCCTCAAGCTGGAAAACGCAACGCTCAAGGACCTGGGCCGCGCGAAGAAGATCGAGATCGGCAAGGAAGATACGACGATCATCGACGGGGCCGGCGAGAAGACGGGGATCGAAGCGCGGGTCAAGAACATCCGCGTGCAGATCGACGAAGCGACGTCGGACTACGACAAGGAAAAGCTCCAGGAGCGTGTTGCGAAGCTCGCAGGCGGCGTCGCGGTAATCAAGGTCGGCGCGGCAACCGAAGTCGAAATGAAGGAAAAGAAAGCGCGCGTCGAGGACGCGTTGCACGCGACACGCGCGGCGGTCGAGGAAGGCATCGTCGCCGGCGGCGGCGTGGCTTATCTGCGTGCCCGCGCGAACCTCAAGGGCCTGAAAGGTGACAACTCCGACCAGGATGCGGGCATCAAGATCGTGCTGCGCGCCCTCGAGGAGCCGATGCGACAAATCGTCGCCAACACCGGCGACGAACCGTCGGTTGTCGTCAATAAAGTTGCCGAAGGCAAGGGCAACTATGGCTTCAACGCGCAGACTGGGCAGTACGGCGATCTCGTGGAAATGGGCGTCGTCGACCCGACCAAAGTCACGCGCTTTGCGCTGCAAAACGCGTCGTCGGTCGCGAGCCTGATGCTGACGACCGAAGCCATGATCGCCGAGTCGCCGAAGGACGAGAAATCGATGCCGGGTGGTGGTGGCGGCGGCATGGGCGGCATGGGCGGTATGGGCGATATGGATATGTAACGCACGGATACGGCGCGGCCCGCTGCCAGTGGGTCGCGTTCGATCCTGACGCAGTTCGTCAAGTTGATCACCATCCAGCAAAGCCCCGCTCCGGCGGGGCTTTGTACATGGGTCCTCTAAGGGTGCCGCGCGAGACGGACTGCCCCATTCTGGCGAAATGGATTAGACTACGCGGGCACCGGCGCAGGTGGGCAAGGGCAGTCAGAAGAGCGTCGACGACGTCGACGGCGCCGGACTACAACTACACAAATGCGACCGGCGCCGCCTCTGACACCCAGCCAACGGGGAACCGCTCAATGACCTCCGGAATGCTCTTCGCACTCGCGATCAGCGCACTGGTGGTCGCAGTCCTGGTCGGACTGATGCGCCGGCAGCGTTCGCCGAGGGCGGGTCGGGCTTCCGCCGATGGTCCGATAACGGCGGCGCAATGGACCGAAGGGGAAACCACGCGCCTGCTGTCGAGCGCGGAGTTGCCCGGGCTCTATCTGCTGCGCCCTCGCTTCCTGTCCAAGGCCGAGAACGTCGTGTACCTCCTGCTCAAGGCGGCATTTCCGCGCCACGAGATCTTCGCGCGCGTCAGGCTGTCCGACGTACTGCAAGTCAAGATCGGGCCGCAGGGCATGGAGCGGCTGCGCGCTTTCCGCAAGATTGCCAATCAGCATGTCGGCTTCGTCGTCTGCGATCGCGACATGACCATTGTTGCGATCGTCGATGCGCGCGAACCTGAGCAGGTGCAGAACCCGCGGGACCAGAAGCTCGAGATCATTAAGCAGCGCTGCCTGCAGGCTGCGCAGGTGAAATACCTCTGCGTGTACCCGCCGACGCTGCCGCGCTACCGCGAATTACGCGAGCAAATCCTCGGCCCCGCCGCCGAGCTCGTCTGACCCTGCGTTAGCTGGAGTGGCTGCGCGACGCGGCGGCCGATACGCCCGCAACCTCGCGCGAGCCCCGCCGTAGGGCGAGCCACGTTCCGCAAACGATGAGCGCGCATGCCCCCAGCGTACTGCCGCTGATCGCTTCGTCCAGGAACAGCCATCCCCAGAGCACCCCGAACATCGGAATCAGAAACGTGACCGTCAAGGCGCGAGCGGGGCCGACAGTGGCAATAAGCTTGAAATACAGCAGATAGGCGAGTGCCGTCGATGCCAACGCCAATGCGAGCACGTTGCCTGTGACCAGCGGCGTGATCGACGGCGGCAGCGGTGCGAACGGCAACGCCGCCGCGAGCACGAGCGCGGCCATCATCTGACTGTAGAGCACGATGGCGAAGCTGGGCTTGCCGGCAAGCCGCGCCTTGACATAGACGCTGGCGATGCCATAGCACGACGCTGCGGCCAGACCCGCACCTATCGCGATGAGCACCCTGCTGTCGTCGGCGTACGGCTGCCACCCCACCAGCAGCGCGACGCCGGTGAAACCCAGCGCCATGCCGGCGAGCTTGGCAGGGGTGATACGGTCTTTGAGCCAAAGCGCGGCGACGATCATCGCGAAGAACGGACTCGTGGCGTTGAGTATCGCTCCCGTCGAGGCGGTGACGTATTGCACGGCCCAGGAAAACAGCGCAAAGGGCAGCGCGGTGTTGATGACGCCGATGATGAGGTACTCGCGCCAGTGCTCGCGTAAGACGGGAACGTTGCCGCGCACGCAGCGCAACCGCGTAAAGCGCGATGAAGGCGAGCGCGACGCGACACGCCGCCAGCCACAACGGGCCCATGCCGGCAACGGCGACGCGCATGAACGCGAACGAGCCACCCCATAACGCGGCCAGTGCGATCAGCCGCGCGACATCGACAGCGGACACGAGCTCAAGCCGCCGCTGCGGCGCGTTGCTGGCCGACGGGCAGCGGCAGCTGACCGCGCGCCGCGGAGTGCGTGCGCTCGTGCTCGAGCAGCCACGCCTTGCGCCACAGTCCGCCGCCGTAACCCGTCAGGCTGCCATCGGCGCCGATGACGCGGTGGCACGGAACGATGATCGCGAGCCTGTTGTCACCATTGGCGCGACCCACCGCGCGTACGGCCGCGTCGCGCCCGATGCCGGCAGCGATGTCGCGATAGCTGCGCGTCGTTCCCGGTGTGATTGCGCGCAGCGCCTTCCACACCGCCACTTGAAATGCAGACCCCTCGAGCTTGACCGGAGTCGAAAATTGCAACGTGCGACCGGCAAAGTATGCGGCGAGCTCGTCGCCGATTTGCCGGAGATACTTGTGCGTGCCCGGAACGACGTGTTGCGCAAAGCGCGAACGCAGTGCCTGCAATTCCCGTTCCAGACCGCGACGGTCGACGAATTCGAGCATGTGCAGTCCCGCGTCGTTGGCCAGCGCCAGCATCGGTCCCAGTGGCGTCTCGAACCATTGCGCGTACAGGCAATCGATATCCTGCGCCTGACTGGGCGCCGTCCCGAAGACGCGCGCAAATGCCTCGCGAAAACCGCTTCCCGATTCGAATCCGTGGTCGAGCTGCAGATCGATCATGCTCTTTCCTTCTCGTATGCCGACCAGCGCGAGGCCCATGCGACGCGCGCGATGATAGGCGTGGAAACTCATACCGCAGTAACGCTGGAATGCGCGCCGCGCACTCGACGGATCGATGCCCATGCGCGCAATGTCGGCTTCGCGCAGGCGCCCTGACGGGTCGGCTTCCACCGCCGCGAGCAGACGCGAGACGACCTGCGGGGGCGCACGGCCGCGGTCGAGCGGACGGCACCTCAGGCAGGGACGATAACCCGCATACAGCGCGTCGTTCGGGCTCGCGAAGAACTCGACGTTCTCGCGCTTGGGTGTGCGCGCGTGGCACACCGAGCGGCAGAAAATGCGTGTGGTCCGAACCGCCACGAAAAATATGCCGTCGAAGGCGGGATCGCGCGCGGCCAGCGCCCGATACATGACATCCGGGTTGGGTAGCGTAGTCATGAGCGAATTATAGGCGGCCGCAAAGCGCGTGCCGTCGAAATTCGGGCGCCGAATTCGGCTGGCTACAGAGCGGCGAGAAGCGCTTCGGTTTTCAGGCGCATGCGCGGCACGCGCCCCCGGCGAACGCTCACAGGCCCTCGTGAGACGATCCCGGCTGCGCCGCCATGGAGGGGCGCAAATTCACATCTTCGGGCTGCCAGGCGCGGCTCATGCCGCGGCGGCCTTGGCGTGGCCTCCAAGAAACAAGCGATTGAGGTCCGGATCGTGAAGCAGCTCCGAGGCGGGACGATCGAGCGCGAGACGGCCCATTTCCAGCACCAGCGCGCGATTGGAATACTTGAGTGCGGTGCGCACGTTCTGCTCGACCATCAGCACCGTGGTTCCGGTGTCGGCGAGCGCGCGCAGCAGCGTCATCACTTCCTGCACCAGCTTCGGCGAGAGTCCGATGGACGGCTCGTCGATAAGCAGTACACGGGGTCGCAGCAGCAGCGCGCGCCCGATTTCAAGTTGCTTTTGCTCTCCGCCGGACATGGTCGATGCCTGGTTGTCGATGCGCTCGCGAATGCGCGGGAAGCGTTCGAGCACTTCCTCGATGCGGCCGTTGAGCTCCCCGCGTGGCAGCGTGATGCCACCCAGCTCGAGGTTGTGGCGCACCGACAGCGAGCCGAAGAGGTTACGTCCCTGCGGCACGAAGGCAATTCCGTCGGCAAGGAGCGCGCGCGGCGGCCTGCCGTTGATGCGCTTGCCTTCGAACCTGACTTCGCCCGCGCGCGGAACGAGCATGCCGAACAGCGTCTTGAGTACTGTCGACTTGCCTGCGCCGTTGGGCCCGATCAGCAGCGAGATCTCTCCCTTGCGCGCGTCGAGCGTCGTTTCGTTGAGGATGGTAAGGCTTGGCGAATAGCCGGCCACCACCTTGTCGAACTCGATGATCTTCTCGGTCATGATAGCGTCCCCGCTCAATTGCGTAGGTGCGAATTCATTTGCCAGCAAGCCCCTGTTTCATCGCCACGGCCGAATGAATTCGGCGCTGCAAAACGCTCGCCAAGCTCAGTTTCCAAGGTAGGCCTCGAGCACCTGCCGGTTGCCCTGGACTTCTGCGGGCGGCCCTTCCGCCAGCACCTTGCCTTCGACCATGCAAACGACATGCGGGCACAGCCTCATGATGAAATCCATGTTGTGTTCGATGACGACGAAGCTGCCGCCCTGGGTCTTGTTGAGCTCGAGCAGCAGTTCGCGAAGCTGATCGACGAGGCTCGGATTGACGCCGGCACACGGTTCGTCGAGCAGGACCAGGCGCGGCGCCGGCATGAACGCCATCGCGATGTCGATAAGCTTCTGCTGTCCATACGACAGGCTTCCCGCGGGCAGGTGCGCTACGTGCTTGAGCCGAAACATCTCGATCATCTGGTCGGCGTGATGCCCCAGCCCGGCGTCGGATGGCGCGAAGAGACGTTCGGCCATCGTGCCCTTGAATTCCTGCGCCGCGGCGATCAGGTTGTCGCGTACGGATAGCTTCACGAAAACCTGCAGCGTTTGAAAGGTGCGTCCGACGCCGCGGCGCGACAGTTCGAGTGGCGACATCCCGGTGATGTCCTCGCCGCAGAATTCGACGGCGCCCGATGTCGGCTTGATCTGCCCAAGGATGCTGTTGAACAGCGTCGTCTTGCCCGAGCCGTTGGGACCGATCACGCCGACGATCTCGCCGGGACCCACCGACAGGCTCACGCCATCCACGGCCTTGATCGCGCCGTAGTGCTTGCGCATGTCCTTGATCTCGAGAAAAGTCGCCGGCGCATTCATTGCGAGCCTCCACGCGTCTTGAAGCGGTCCGCGAGCGATAGCAGTCCGCCAGGCAGGAAGATCATCAGCAGGATCACGGCGAAGCCGAACAGCGCGAGGTACCAATCCTTGAGAAATCGCAGCCACTCCGGCAGCAGGATGACGATCACCGATCCCGACCACGGGCCCAAAGAAGCGCCCCGATCCGCCGACGATGACTGCGAGCAGCATCATCAGCGACACCGACAGGTTGAACTGTCCGGGTTCGATGAAATTCACCAGCGCCGTGAGGTATACCCCGCCGATGCCGGCGCACGCGGCGCCGATCGCGAAGGCGAGCAGCGTATACGCGGTGATGTTGACGCCGGTGCTCTCGGCGCGGATCGGATTGTCGCGCAGCGCGGCAAAGGCACGGCCCCACGGCGAGCGCAGCAGGTACCACAGCACCATCGCCAGCAGGATCACGGACACGTAGCAGAAGTAGAAGAACGGCAGCGCACCGTCGAGCGAATAGCTGAACAGCGACGGCCGCGGAATGTTGGCGATGCCGAACGTGCCGCCGGTTAGCTGCTCCTCGTTGCGCATGACCAGGTAGACCAGCACGTTGAAACCCAGCGTCGCGAATGCCAGGTAATGGTGCTGCACGCGCAGCGCCGGAAACCCGAGCATGAGCCCGATGATAAAGCACACCACAGCCGCCAGCGGCAGCACCAGCCAGAAGGACACGCCGAGCTTGGTCATCAGGATTGCCGCGATGTAGGCGCCAATGCCGTAGAACGCGGCCTGGCCGATCGACATCTGCCCGGCGTAGCCGACGATGAGGTTCAGGCCGAGCGCCGCCATCAGGTAGACGCATAACAGCGACATCAGGTAGATGCCGTAGCTCTTGAGAAACGGCGGCAGTATCGCAACCAGCACCAGGATGACAGCGAGGGCGATCTTTTGTGAGGTATTCATACCTTGCGCTCCTCGGTCTTGCCCAACAGTCCCTCGGGCTTGAAGATGATCACCACGAGGAAGAGCATCAACGCCACGCCTTCTTTGTACGCCGGTGAGACGTACGCTCCCATCAGGTTCTCGAGCACTCCGACCAGCACGCCACCGAGCAACGCGCCGCGGGTCTGGTTGAACCCGCCGATGATGGCGGCGTAGAACGCCTTCAGGCCGATCGATTCGCCCATGTCAAACTTGGCAAGGTAGGTCGGCGTTACCAGCAGCGCCGCGACGACCGCAAGCACAGCATTGATCAGGAATGTGTAGAGCACCATGCGCTTGACATTGATCCCGAGCACCTTGGCGGCGTCGGTGTTCTGCGCAACCGCCTGCATCGCGCGTCCCGTGACCGTGCGATTGAGGAATACCTGCAGCCCAACCACTATCAGGCCCGCGATGAGCAGCGTGCCGACGTCCGCGTAGGAAATCTTGAGCGTCCCGAGTGCTAGCAGCCCGTCGGGAAATGCGCTCGGAAAGGGCTCGGCTTGCGCGGTGACACCCGACTTGACCAATTGCTTGAGGCCGATCGATAGCCCCAGCGTGGCGATGACCAGCGGAATCACGCCATGGCGGATCAGGGGGTCGACGATCGCGACCTTGAACGTGTACCCGAGCAGCAGCATCGCCACCAGGCATGTGAGCAGAAAGGCGAGCCATAGCGGAGCGCCCGCGGTGTTCATGAAAAAGAGCATGATGAAGGCGGGCACCATGACGAATTCGCCCTGCGCGAAGTTGATCGTCCCGGATGCTTGCCACAACAGCGTGAAGCCGAGCGCAGCGAGCGCATAGATGGCGCCTATTGCGGTGCCCGACACGACGAGCTGCATAAGTTCGCCCATCTTGAATCCTCCGCTTGCGTGGGGTGTTCTCGATATGACGGTTACCACGCCAGCGCCGCGAGTGCGCGGAACTTCGTGGAGCCACCACTCCTTATTGTTCGATTATCGAACTTTTGTGCGATATTCGGATAAACTATTAGCGCAGGGCTAGGATGTCAAGGGCGGTCAGCGAAATATTGTGCGATTACCGCCCCGAGGGATTCCTTCGGTCGATGCTCGTGCCAACACCGCGATCTGTCAAATTGTAGCAGCGGGCCTCCGCGAACGGCCCGCCACGCACGGCGGGCCGCACCTAGCTACTTCGCTATAGGCTTGACCGGGGGCAGCGTCGCCGTTACCTGTTGCTTGCCATTGACTACCTTGACCAGGAAGCTCTCGCGGTCGAGGTCGCCGTTTTCATCGAAGCGCACGTCGAGCAGCACGCCCGGCTGATCCTTGGCGAGGATGGTCGCGCCGTGCAGCGTCTTGGCGAAAAGCTTCGGGTCGAACTTCCCGATCTTCTCGGTGATGGCCTTCACTACGTACATGCCGCTGTAGCCCTTCATGCCGTTGTGATCGCTTTTGTACTTGTATTCCTTCTGGAATTTCTCGTCGAAGGCCTTGATCGTCGCCTGCGGCGCGTCGACCGTCAGGCCCACGTGGGCAACTGCGCCGTTGGCGGCGTCGCCTGCAAGTTCGATGACTTTCTGTCCGGTCAGGGTCGTCTCGCCGATGATGGGCTTGTCGTAACCCTGCTTCTTGAATTCGCGCAGAGCGCGCGCCGATTCTTCCTCGTTGGTGTAGACGAAGACCGCATCGGCGTTCGATTGCTTGACCTTGAGCACGGCCGACGAGAAGTCCACCTGTCCCGGATCGGTCGAGATGTCGGCGACGACCTTGATCCCCTCCGCCTCGAGCGCCTTGGTCATCGAGTCGCGCCCGCCCTTGCCGAAGTCGTTGTTCACCCACACGACGGCGATCGTCTTGGCCTTGACGTCGTTCTTGATGTAGCGCGCGAGCTTGGGCATCGCGGTCGATTGTGTGAACGACGTGCGGAACACGTACGGGTTACCCTGCTGCGTGATGTTGGCCGCCTCGCCGCCCGTGAAGTTCGGGATTTCGGCGCGCTTGGTCTCGGCCATGCTGACGATGAACGAGCCCGAGAAAACCGGACCCATGACCACGTATGCGCCCTGGTCGATGGCCTTCTGCGCCAGCGCCTTTGCGGTCTGCGGCGCCGACTGCGTGTCCATCGACGTGTACTCGATCTTGCGGCCGAGTATGCCGCCGGCGGCGTTGATCTCCTTGACCGCCAGCTTGACGCCGTTGTCGAAGTTGGTGCCGGCAGTCGCTCCGGTCCCGGATAGCTCGACGAGCCCGACGATGGGCACGGGCTGCGCCTGCGCCGATAGACTCAGTGGTGTAGCCAACGCAAGCGCAAGCAGGCCTGCATACTTCTTCATGCTTTCCTCCAAGGATGAAAAAAGAACGATGAACGGGTCGCTGCGGCACCTTCGTCGAGCTGCTTCCGTGGCGCATGTCGCATTGCCCCGACTACCGCCCTGCGCCGCACCCCTCGACGGCATCTCCGTCCTGTGCTTCGCGGACCCTAGACGCGCGCAACGAAGTATGGTTGAATGTAAACGAACTAGTTAGTACATGTCAATGGGCTGAACAGCCACGGGTCAGCCCAGCCACGGGTCAGCCCAGCAACGGGTCAGCCCAGAAACGGGTCAGCCCAGCAACGGGTCAGCCGACGCGATGAGGAAGATGATTGTGTATAACATTCAAGACATTGAGACTGCGCCATGAACGGCCCCGATCGCGAGGCCGTACGAATGCCAGTTCGGGGAGGGGAGCGGGACACCGCGGCAAAGCGGGCGCCAGCCGCACGCGTTCCGCGCAAGAACGATCCCGACCAGACGCGGCGCGACATCATCGATGTTGCGACGCGCGAATTCGCCGCGCTCGGGCTCGATGGCGCCCGCATCGACCAGATCGCGGCGCAGACCCGCACCAGCAAGCGGATGATCTACTACTACTTCGGAAGCAAGGAAGGCCTCTACGTCACCGTGCTCGAAGAAGCGTACCGGAATTTGCGGCAGATCGAGGCGGGGCTCAAGCTCGATGGTCTTTCGGCGGAGGACGCGCTGCGCGAACTGGTGGGATTTACGTTCGACCATCATGCCGCGCATAGCGACTACGTGCGCCTCATCGCTATCGAAAACATCCACGACGGGAAGTACCTCGCGAAGTCACGGACGATCCAGGAACTTAACGTTCCGGCGATCGACGCCGCACGCCGTGTGCTGGACCTGGGGCGACGCGAGGGTGTGTTTCGCGAAGACATCGATCCGATCGACCTGCACATGTCGATCAGCGCGTTGTGTTTTCACAACGTATCGAACCGTCACACGTTTTCGATCATATTCAAGCGGGATATGACTTCCTCCGCGGCGCTGGCAGCGCGCCGCGCGGTAGTCATCGACACGATCCTCGAGGCGGTGCGTCGGCGCTGAGGGACGCCGCAGCGTGCCCGCGGTGACAACGTCCTTGGGCGAGCTGCCGAGGCTGCGCTCAGCGCATGAAGGTGTTGTAAGCCCAGAGCAGGATCATGGCGCCGATGATCGACAGTACCCAACCCGCCGGATGAAACTTGCCCTCCGGCGATTTCCAGATGATGCTACTGATAAGTCCGCCCACGAGCGAGCCGCCGACCCCGAGAGCCGTGGTCAGCCAGAATCCCAAGCTTTGCACGCCCGGCATGAACGCGCGTGCGAGCAGGCCAACGATGAAGCCTACGATAATCGTGCCGATGATGCCGAAAATGCCCATGAGCCTCGCTCCTGAAGCGTTGTAGGAGTGCTGCGCGGACCCGCGAAGAGTGCCCTCCCGAGCCGCGCCCGCACGGACCGCCGAATCATGCTAGCACAATGCAACGGTCGCATCGTGTAAGCCAAATGCCGTTGGCGGCGACCAACGGTCGTATGAACGGTGAAAGCTAAACGTATGACACACTCTCGGCATTGGCTCGCGCTGGCCCTCGCGCTCGGCGCAATTCCGGCGGCGGCGCAGGCGGGTTGTCATGCGCAAAGCGCCAGTCAGACCGTCGCAGTCATCGAGCTTTACACGTCGGAGGGTTGTAATAGTTGCCCGCCCGCGGACCGCTGGCTGTCGGGTATCGACCTTCCCGCAAGCTCTGCGATTCCCCTCGCACTGCATGTCGATTACTGGGATCGCCTGGGGTGGAAGGATCGTTTCGCCGCCCCGGGATTCACTGCACGTCAGTACGAGCAGATGCGGCGTCAGGGCAGTGAATTCGTGTACACACCGCAAGTCCTCGTGCAGGGACGCGACTTCCGGCCGTGGGGAGTGCGCGGCGAGCCCGCGGGGGCGGTGGCGGCGATCAACGCGCATCCGCCGCGCGCAGCGATCGGACTCGCCGCCGAGGTGCAAGGGAACACAGCTCGCGTCGACGTCGCCGTCAGCGTCGCACAGGAGCAGGACCGCGCGCGTGCACGCATCGCCGTGATTCTGGTGCAGGATCACCTTGTGAGCACGGTGACTGCAGGTGAGAACGCCGGCAAGCGATTGACGCACGATCACGTCGCGCGACAATGGCACACTGCGCGCGGCCTCGATGCAGCAGGTGAGCTGCACGAACAGACTACCTTCACGCTCCCCGCCGACGGCGGCCCGTTGTCGGTCGTGGCATTTGCGGAAGATGGCGCGACCGGCGACATCCTGCAAGCGCTCGCGTTGCCTCTGTCGTCCACAGCGTGTCAGCTCAGGTAGACGTGATTCGGCGGCAGCGCAGCGTCGCGTCTTCAATGACATTGGCATTGCGGCGCATGAACCGGAAAACGGCGATGCTGCGTGCGACGCAGCAATTCGTGCCGCTGCGTGTGGGCGCGTCACCGTCGCATTGCGCGCGACGCAATTGCTTGCCTTTTCGCGCAGCTTTCCCGTAAGCTTCCCAGCATTGCGTAGCGACCCGAGCCGTTGAGACGGGGTTCGCGCGGACCGAAGGTGAACTTCGGTGGCCTCGATGCAGGCCACGATTCACTGAACGCGCGATTTTGCCGGCGCCGGGTGGCCAGATTGCGGTAGGAGTCTTTCAAGGAGGAGACGAGATGAGCACAGCCAGTCGGCCGGCAGCAGGGGCGCACGTCCAGCTCAGTTCCAAGAGCGAAGAAAGGCGCGTGATATTCGCGTCATCGCTCGGCACGGTATTCGAGTGGTACGACTTCTATCTCTATGCAACGCTAGCGCCATTCTTCGCGGCGGTTTTCTTTCCTCCGGGCAACGCGACCGCGGCGCTGCTGTCCGCGTTTGCCACCTATGCGGCCGGGTTTCTCGTGCGGCCGTTTGGCGCGCTCGTATTTGGCCGGATCGGCGACTTGGTCGGCCGGAAGTACACCTTCCTGGTGACCATCGTGGTGATGGGCTTCTCCACGTTCGCCGTCGGGCTGTTGCCGACCTACCCGGCGATCGGCTGGCTGGCGCCGGTCCTGTTGGTTAGCCTGCGGCTGTTGCAGGGCCTGGCGCTAGGTGGCGAGTACGGAGGTGCAGCGACCTACGTGGCTGAGCACGCACCGCAAAACCGGCGCGGCTACGATACGAGTTGGATCCAGACCACTGCGACCCTGGGTTTCTTCCTGGCGCTGCTGGTGATCTACCTGTGCCGCTTCACCGGTTGGATGGACCCGAAGGACTTCGCATCCTGGGGCTGGCGGATTCCGTTCCTGGTTTCGCTGATCCTGCTGGTGTTCTCGGTCTATATCCGGCTCAGGCTCAACGAGTCGCCGGTGTTCCAGCGGATGAAGGCGGAGGGCAAGGGCTCCAAAGCGCCGCTGCGCGACTCCTTCCTCAAGTACCCGAACAACAAGTACGTACTGCTGGCGCTGCTGGGAGCGACGGCGGGGCAGGGGGTCGTCTGGTACACGGGCCAGTTCTATGCCCTGTTCTTCCTGACGATCACGCTGAAGATGGATGGGGCTACCGCCTACACGATGATCGCGTTGTCGCTGTTGATCGGAACGCCGTTCTTCGTCGTTTTCGGTGCCTTGTCGGACAAGATCGGTCGGCTGAAGATCATCCTGTTCGGTTGCCTGATCGCTGCCCTCACCTACTTCCCGCTATTCAAGGCGCTGACGCACTACGTCAATCCGGCACTTGAATCCTTCCAGGTCGCCAATCCGATCACGGTGGCCGCCAGGGATTGCCAGTTCCACATCTTCGTCGGTCCATGGTCGAAATTCAGCGATTGCGACAAGGCCAAGGACTTCCTGACCAAGGCCGGATTGTCGTTCACGTCGACCGATCTCCCGGCAGGCGCGACCGAAAACGTCGTGGTCAAGATCGGGAACACCGAGCTCAGGGGTTGGGACGACAAGAAGTTTGCGGAGACACTGAAGGCTGCTGGCTTTCCTGCGTCGGCCGACAAATCCAAGATAAATTACCCGATGACGCTCCTGATCCTGGTCATCATGATGATCTACGTGACGTTGGTCTACGGCCCGATCGCGGCGTTTCTTGTCGAGTTGTTCCCGACGCGGATACGCTACACATCGATGTCGCTGCCCTACCACATCGGCAACGGCTGGTTCGGTGGCATGCTGCCGCTGCTCGCGACCGCGCTGGTGGCGGCGTACGGAGATATCTACTTCGGCCTGTGGTACCCGATCATCGTCGCGCTGATGACTTTCGTGATCGGCCTGATCTTCCTTCGCGACCACAAGGATCGGGATATCGAGAGCGACTGGAAGTAGACGCGCGCAATATTTCAGAAGTTCTTGCATGCGCGGCCCCGGCGATGTCCGGGGCCTTTTTTTGCCTTCCGGACGCCGGCTGCGGGTATACTCGCCGCGCCGCCGGCGGAGAGACAGATGAGGGCAACAATTCGCGACTGGATGCGTCAACTGGGCCCCGGCCTGATCACCGGCGCGGCGGACGACGATCCTTCGGGTATCGCGACATATTCGCAGGCAGGCGCACAATTCGGCCTCCTCACGCTGTGGACAGTGGTGTTCACCTACCCGCTGATGGTCGGCATCCAGATGGTCAGCGCGCGTATCGGACGCGTCACTGGGCACGGCCTCGCATCCAATGTCGGCCGACACTTCCCGCGCCCCGTTCTCTACGGCATCGTGGGCCTCCTGGTCTTCGCCAATACGATCAACATCGCGGCGGACATTGCGGCAATGGGCGACGCGCTGCGACTCGTCGTCGGTGGCCCTTCCAAAGTGTATGTCGTCGCGTTCGGCATCGTGTCGCTGTTGCTGCAGGTATTCCTGACGTATCAGCGCTACGTCCGTTATCTCAAGTGGCTGACGCTGGCGCTGCTTTCCTACGTCGCTCTGGTGCTGACGATCCAAATTCCATGGCGCGACGTCGCGGCGCACTCCATCACCCCACACTTCGCATTCACTGCCGAATACTTGACCGTCGTCGTCGCGCTGTTCGGCACGACGATCAGCCCCTATCTTTTCTTCTGGCAGGCTTCACAGGAGGTTGAGGAACTCGATGCCGACCCGGCTGCCGGCGCGTTGGCGCATGCGCCCGAAGGCGCCGAGGAGCACCTGAGGCGCATCAAGATCGATACCTACCTCGGCATGGGTTTCTCCAACCTGGTCGCGTTCTGCATCATCGTCGGCACCGCGGCGACGCTGCATGTCGCGGGGTTCACCGACATCCAGACGTCGGCGCAGGCGGCCGAGGCGCTGCGACCGCTGGCCGGAGACTTCGCATTTCTGCTGTTCGCGCTCGGAATCATCGGCACGGGACTGATCGCCGTGCCCGTGCTTGCGGGGTCTGCGGCGTACGCGGTAGCCGAGACTTTCGAGTGGAGGCGCGGCCTCGATCTGAAGCTTCTCGAGGCGCGCGAATTCTACGCAATAATCGCGCTGGCGACGCTTGGGGGCGTCGCTCTCGACTTTTCTCCGATCGATCCGATCAAGGCGCTGTTCTGGAGCGCGGTGATCAACGGCGTGATCGCTGTCCCGATCATGGTCGTTATGATGCTGCTCGCCGACGACGCCAAGGTCATGGGCCGGTTCATTGTCACGCGACGACTCAAGGCGCTGGGCTGGTTGGCGACCGGGACGATGGCCGCGGCGGTCGCGGCGATGTTTGCGACTTGGTAGATCGGGCGGCGATCGTTCGGGTGCAGCCGGCAACCTCGTTTCACGATCGTTGCGCGAGCTCGCAGCGCGCGGCTAGTTGACGATCTGGCGTAACTCTCCGCCCTTGTAGCGCGCTGCCATCTTTTCCAGCGGCATCGGCTTGATCTTCGATGCCATGCCGGCGCAACCGAACTCCTGGTAGCGCGCGACGCAGATTGCCTTCGCCGCCGCAGTTGCGGGTTTGAGATATTCACGCGGATCGAACTTGGACGGATTCTCGCGCAGGAACTTGCGTATCGCAGCGGTCATCGCCAGGCGTATGTCGGTGTCGATGTTGACCTTGCGTACGCCGTGGCGGATGCCTTCCTGAATTTCTTCGACGGGAACGCCGTAGGTTTCCTTCATTTCTCCGCCGTTCTCGCGAATCGTCTGTAGCAGGTCCTGTGGCACCGACGAGCTGCCGTGCATGACCAGGTGCGTGTTCGGGATGCGCGCATGGATTTGCCGGATGCGGTCGATGGCGAGAATGTCACCGGTCGGCTTGCGCGAAAACTTGTAGGCGCCGTGCGAGGTGCCGATGGCGATCGCCAACGCATCGAGCTGGGTGCTCTTGACGAAGTCCGCCGCCTGGTTCGGGTCGGTGAGCAGCATCTCGCGGGTCATGCTGCCTTCCGCGCCGTGATCGTCTTCCTTGTCTCCCGTCATCGTCTCCAGCGACCCGAGGCAGCCGAGCTCACCTTCGACCGTGACGCCGATCGCGTGCGCAGCGTCCACCACCTGCTTGGTAACGTGCAGGTTGTAGTCGTAGTCGGCGATCGACTTGCCATCTTCCCTGAGCGATCCGTCCATCATCACGCTCGAAAAGCCCAGCTCCATCGCCGAGGCGCAGACCGCGGGCGATTGCCCATGGTCCTGGTGCATGACGATGGGAATGTCCGGATGGGACTCGACGGCAGCCTCGATCAGGTGGCGCAGGAACCCTTCTCCCGCGTATTTCCGCGCGCCGGCGGAAGCCTGCATGATGACGGGGCTGTCGGTTTCCGCGGCGGCCGACATGATCGCCTGTACCTGCTCGAGGTTGTTGACGTTGAAGGCGGGTAGTCCGTAGTCGTTATCGGCGGCGTGATCGAGCAGTTGGCGCATGGACACGAGCGGCATCGCAGAATCCCCTTTGGTAGGCGTTTCAAAACCTTCAATTTTACCGCAGTCCACGTTTTTTCCCCACGGTGATGCTCGGCGTAAAACGGGCGCGACGCCGACGCGTGAATGGCATCGACCTGCAGCCTGCTACGAGCGGTCGCGGTGGCGTGCCTTGCAGGTCAGCAGCACTTCATCGGCATTGCGCTGCCACCAGTTGTTCGCCGAAAAGATCTCGACTTCGTGCGACCCACGATAGCCGGCCGCCTCCATCCACGAGCGGATTCGCGGCAGGTCGATGACCCCGTCGCCCATCATGCCGCGGTCGAGCAGGAGATCAGTCGTGGGCACCAGCCAGTCGCAGATGTGATAGGCGAGCAGGCGGTTGGGGTGGCCTCCGGCGCGCTGGATTTCCCGCTCGAGGTTGGGGTCCCACCACACGTGGTAGACGTCGACGGCGATGCCGACGCCTTCGCCCAACTCGTCGCACAGGTCGTTGGCCTGCGCCATGGTGTTGACGCATGCGCGGTCAGCCGCGTACATCGGGATGCAGCGGCTCGATGGCCAGCGGCATGCCGGCGGGGCGCGCGTATTCACGCAGTTCGCCGATACCATCGCGCACGATTTCGCGCGCGCCCTTGAGGTCGCGCGACACGAGCTTCCCGTCGCGATCCCTGGGCAGGCCTCCGACGACCAGCACCAGGCACGGCGCCCCCAGCGTCAGCGCCTCGTCGACGGCGCGTTTGTTGTCGTCGAGCGCGGCGCGCCGTCCCGCGGCATCGCCCGCCGTAAACATGCCGCCGCGGCAATATCCGGACAGTACCAGGCCCGCGTCGCGAATCCGCTGTGCGGATTCCTTGAGTCCCGTCTCGGCGACCTGGTCACGCCAAGGTGAAATACTGCGGATTCCGTGGCGCGCGCAGCCGGCGACGATCTCCGGGAGCGACCATTGCTTGCGCACGGTCGCCGTGTTGATCGATAGCGCGTTCTCGTTCGGCGAGCCCATGCGATGCTATGCGGGGTCCACGCCGTGCATCGCCATCAGCGTGCGCATGCGGGCACACGCACGCTCGGGGTCGGTAAGCACGCCCGCAGCGTCGGCCAGACGGAACAGCTCGACCAGATGCAACAGATTGCGCGCACTCTGCTGGCCTCCGATCATGATGAAGTGCTCCTGGTGACCGTTGAGCCAGGCGATAAAAACGACCCCGGTCTTGTAGAAGCGCGTTGGCGCGCAGAAGACGTGGCGAGAAAGGGGCACGGTGGGCGCCAGCACGCGTTCGAAGCCCGCACGATCACCCTTGGCCAGCGCTGCCAGCGCCGTAGCCGCCACCGACGCGATAGGGTCGAAGATGCCGAGCAGCGCATCGGAATAACCAAACTCGTCGCCGGCGATGAGTTCGGCGAAATTGAAATCGTCGCCGGTGTACATGCGCACGCAGGCGGTCGATGTCACGCCTGACGCCCCCGCGCCCGGCAACCGGCGGCGCATGGCGATCTCCTTGTCCTTGTCGAGCAGCGAGATCTTGATACCGTCGACCTTGGCCGCGTATCCGCGAATGACCTCCAGGCAGACGTCCATGGCGCGGTCAGGATCGGCGTATCCCCAGTAGCCGGCGAGCGCGGGATCGAACATGTCGCCGAGCCAGTGCATGATCACCGGCGCGCGTACCTGGCTCAGGATCCGCCCGTAGACCTTGATGTAGTCGTCCGCCGATTTCGCGCACGCCGCGAGCGCGCGGCTGGCCATCAGGATGATGCGTCCTCCACGACTTTCGACGGCTTCGCATTGCAATTCGTAGGCGGCGATCACGTCGCTGATGGTCGTGGTCGCGCGCGGCTCGAGGTGGTCGGTACCCGCGCCGCAGGCGATGAGCGCGCCCGGGGTGGCGCGCGCCAGCGCAAGTGAGCGGTCGATCAGCTCGAGCGAGGTCGGCCAGTCGAGGCCCATGCCGCGCTGCGCCGTGTCCATGGCTTCGGCGACACCCAATCCCAGCGACCATAGGTAGCGTCGATAGGCCAGCGTGGCATCCCAGTCGACCGCGGGCTGTAGCCAAGGGTCCGACGCGGCGAACGGATCGGCGACCACGTGCGCGGCTGCGTAAGCGACGCGGTTCCCCGGAGCGGCAGGACGCATCGCGCGCCGCGCCTCTGGCGCACGCACTGTGTACTCGTGCAGCGTGCCATCGGGCCGGGGAAGGCGGATGCGGGTCACGTCAAGCCTCGAGGGCCGGTACGTCGATCCAGCGCCGTTCCGCCCAGCTCTTGTGTCCCAACTCGGCGAGCTGCACGCCCTTGGCGCCCTCGAGCAGATCCCCAGCGAAATTCTCCGCCGTCGAACACGTGGCGGATGAAAAGCTCCCATTCGACCTTGAATGCGTTGTCGTAGGCGCGATTGTCCGGAACTTTCTGCCACGTGTCGAAAAAGTCGATGGTCTGCGGCACGTCGGGATTCCACACCGGTTTGGGTGTATTGACCCGCGCCTGCGTCCAGCAATCGGTCAGCCCGGCGACCGCGGAGCCGAGCGTGCCGTCGACATGGAAGGTCGCGAGGTCGTCGCGGCGTACCCGCGTCGACCACGAGCTGTTGATCTGGGCGATGACCGGACCTTGGCTGCCGGCCAGCTCGAAGGTCGCGTACGCGGCGTCGTCGGCAGTAGCTGTATAGGCGCGGCCGCGTTCATCCCAGCGCTCTGGGATGTGCGTGGCCCCCAGGCACGAGACGCTGTTCACGGTGCCGAAAAGGTTGTCGAGCACGTAACGCCAGTGGCAAAGCATGTCGACGATGATTCCGCCGTCGTCCTCCTTGCGGTAGTTCCACGACGGCCGCTGCGCCGGCTGCCAGTCACCTTCGAACACCCAGTAGCCGAATTCGCCGCGCACCGAAAGCACGCGCCCGAAGAATCCGCAATCGAGGAGCATTTTCATCTTGAGCAGGCCGGGCAACCAAAGCTTGTCCTGAACGACGCCGTGCTTGATTCCGGCTGCTTTGGCGGCCCTGCACAGATCGAGCGCGTCGGCGAGAGTGGGCGCGACCGGTTTCTCCGTGTAGATGTGCTTGCCGGCGGCGATCGCTTTCCTGATCAGCGCCGGGCGCAGCCCCGTCGACGCGGAATCGAAGTACACCGTGTCGTCCTTGTTCGCGAGCGCGGCGTCCAGATCCGTGGACCATCGCGACACGCCGTGGGCGCGTGCTAGCGCCTCGAGCTTGTCGGCACGGCGTCCAACCAGGATCGGGTCGGGCATGACCCGGCGCCCATCCGCGAGCGCGACGCCGCCCTGCGCGCGTATCGCGCAAATCGAGCGCACCAGGTGCTGGTTGGTGCCCATTCTTCCGGTGACACCGTTCATTACGATACCGAGACGAATGGTTTCCATGGCGGGTTCCCTGGCGGCAGTCGGTTAGGCGGAGATGGTTCGCGCCAACGGGGTCGCAAGCGGCGCAAGTGTCGCAGGGTCCGGCGTGGCACTCGACGCGAAACCAGGCGCGGCGAGCGAGCCAAGGGTGACACGGCCCGCGCGAAGGCGCACTCGAACGTTATTCCCATCACCTTCATACAGGTCTGGATGGGCGCGCAGAAATGCCTGCTGCTCGGCAATGCCCGCGCCCTGGCCGGCGAAGCCATGCACATAGTGATGACCGTTGCGTTCGACGTGCGTCAATCCGAGTACGTTGACGAGCGCCAGGTCCTGCTGGACGGCGAGCCCGGCCTGAGTCGTGAGATCTTCCGCCGACATGAAGTAGCGGCGCTCGCCGCCGCGATTGAGCGCGGCGCAGCGTCCCGCGTTGAGCATTGACTTGTACAATCCCTTGCAGTTTTTGGTCGAAACGCCCGTGTAGCCGCGGGCGATGGCTTCGGGGAACGCGTCGACGGTACCGTCGGCCTCGTCGATCAATACCGGTTTCGCCCCGGCGAGGGCGGTGATCGGAGTGTCGAGCGTGATGGCGCGCGGCAACGGTTGCTCGATGTAGATCGTCGATTTCGCCATCCGGCGCAGACCGGGAGTGCGTGCTACCCGGCGCCAGAATTGCGCGGAGGCGTCGGCGTCGGCGAATTGCTCGTTGCCGTCGAGGGTGATCGTGTAGTCGGACAACCGGTCGAGCACGCCCGCAATGCGCGTAAGCCGTGCAATGTCCGCATCCGGGTTGCCGCTCAACTTGAGCTTGAAGTAGCGATTGCCGTAGACGGCTATCACCTGCTCCAAAGTCTCGGGCAGACCGTCGTCGACGCATACCTTGAGATCGTCGTCCGTGATTGCATCCACCAGGCCCACCGTGTGCCGAACGTCGACGTGGGGCGCGGCAGTGAGGCCGGCTAGAAATGCGTTGAAGTCAAAACCCTTCAGATCGGGCGTCAGGGTTGCGTCGAGGCCGGGAAGGTTGCCCTTGATCGCCGTGTAGAACGAAACACCGAGCGCGTGACATAGCGCATCGAGCAACGCTCGATCCATCAATGCCGGTCCGAAACACGCGAGCAGCGGGTTCAATCCCCGGCGCCCGCACTCGTCGATTTGGTCCCGGTAGTGCGCTGCTGCGTGTGCGAAAGCGGAACGTGGCCCACTTTCCGCGAGGTATGCGTCGCGCGCGCGGTGCACCGAAACACGGAGTTGCTCGAAATTGTCCTCGTTGGAGAGCGCGAGATTCTTGTCGAACCACTTCGGGGCCAGCAATTCCGCGCCATGCCCCGTGCCCACGCGCCCATCGGCGAGCGCGATCCTCGCCCGCACGAACGCTTGCGGACAGCCGGTCAGCGTTACTACGCCGAAGCGAAACGGTACGCGCAGCACGACGTCGCGCTCGAAAAGGTCGATCGCGATGATGCGAAATTGAGGTGCATCCATGGCCGAATCACGTAAGCGCTTCGCGCACGCCTTTCCAATACCCGGCCGCGAACGCTGCCGCGCCTGCGCCATCGGGAACATAGTCGAACGGCTCGACCGCCACGGTGCCAGCATAGCCATTTCGTGCGAGTGCTGCGGCAATCGGCGCGAAGCGCAACGTTCCCTGCCCGGGTGCGCGGCGATTGGGGTCGTTGATCTGAACATGCGCGATCATTCCGGTCGGCAGCCATCGGTCGAGCAGCTCGGGAACGGATTCGGTTTCCGTGAGGGCCGCTGCGCTGCAATCGACCATGGTGCGCAGGTTCGGATGCCCGACTTCACGCACGACGTCGGCAGCCTCGGCCAAAGTATTGATGAGCGCGGTCTCGCGACGCGACAGCGGCTCGATGCAATAGACGACGCCCGCGCGCGCGGCGGCGTTCGCCGCCTGCGCGAGGGCGTCGACCAATCGTGACCGTGCGATCGCGTGCGTTTCGCCCCGCGCGATCTGGCGCTGTCCGGGCGAACCGTGCACGAGAACATCACCACCCAAGGCGGCGCACAGCTCGGTCAGATGCATCATGACGCCGACGGTGCGCGAGCGCAGCAACGGATCGGGGTCGGTCAACGAAAGGCCCGCCGGCTTCACAAGGAGCCAGTGCAGACCCGTCACCACCAAACCCGCATGTTCCACGACGCTCCGGATCCTGAAGGCATCGTCGACGGTCAATTGGTCGGGCGTCTCGGAGAGCGTGAACGGCGCGATCTCAAGCCCGTCGTAGCCCAGCGCAGCGGCGTGAGCGCATTGCTGCTCCAGCGGCATCGATCCGAGGACTTCGTTGCAAAGTGCAAAGCGCATGGCCTTCGATCTACCCACGCCGTCCGACAAGAGAACCGAGTGAACCGATGACCGTGCCCGTGACGCGTTTCACCGCGCGGTTGAACGCCGGAACGTAGAGCAGCATCGTGAAGATGGTGACGGTGGCGAGCACCATGCAGATCGGCCGCGTGAAGAAGGGCACGATGCTGCCGTCGGACAGCACCAGGCCGCGGCGCAGGCTCTTGTCGAGCAGACTGCCCAGCACCAGCCCGAGCACGAACGGCGCCATCTGGTAGCCGCGCGGCGCAGGAAGAATGCGCCGATGCCGATCGGCGAGCATCGCGTAGACGTCGAACAGGCGCGATGCGTGGCGAAGGCGCCGACGGTCGCAGAGCAGGAAGATGATCGGCATCAGCACGTTGCGCTTGATGCGCAGCACGTAGCAGCAGCGGCCGGACCAGGAACAGGCCGAAGATCAGGATGCGACACGGTGGCCAGCGTGGTCATCGCGACGACGTCGTAGACGAACTGCGGGTGCTCGATCATCAGCATCGGCCCGGGCTGGATGCCGTGGATGATCATCGCCGCCATCAGCACCGCCGACGGCGCCGATCCGGGAATGCCGAGCGCCAGCGCCGGGATGATGTGCCCGGGAATCGACGACATGTCGCCGGTCTCGGCGGCCATCAGGCCGTCGATCGAGCCCTTGCCGAACTGGTCGCGCTCCTTGCTCGTGGCCTTGGCCGCGGCGTACGACATCCACGCGCCGGCAGTCCTCGCCGACGCCGGGCAGCAGTCCCGTCAACACGCCGATCACGCCCGAGCGCAGCACGGTGCGCCAGTACTGCGCCACTTCGCGAAAGCGCGGCAGCATCGAATCGCGCAGTTCGACCAGCTTGCGTTCGACCGGATCGGCCAGCGTCGTCAGCACCTCGGCGAAGCCGAACGCGCCGACCAGCGCCGGGATCAGCGCGATGCCGCCCGACAGTTCGTGCCAGCCGAAGGTGAAGCGGTCGTGCGCGTACAGGCCCTCCTGGCCGATCTGCGCCACGAACAGGCCGAGCGCGCCCATCAGCCAGCCCTTGAGCGGATCGTTGCCGACGAGGCTGCCCGACATCGTGACGCCGAACAGCGCCAGCCAGAAGAACTCGAAGGCGCCGAACGACAGCGCCACCTCGGCCAGCATCGGCGTGAACGCCGCCAGGCACAGCACGCCGAACAGCGTGCCGCAGAAGGCGCCCGAGGTGGCGATGCCGATCGCGCGGCCGGCCTCGCCGCGCAGCGCCAGCGCGTAGCCGTCGGCGCACGACGCGGCGTTGGCGGCGGTGCCCGGAATGTTGAGCAGGATCGCGGTGCGCGAGCCGCCGTAGAGCGTGCCGACGTACGAGCAGATCAGGATCAGGATCGCGTCGTTCGCCGGCAGCTTGATCGTCAGCGTGGTCAGCAGCGCGATGCACAGCGTCGCCGACAGGCCCGGCAGGCATGCCGACGATGATGCCGAGCAGCGCGCCGCCCAGGCCGTAGGCGAGCGACACCGGGTTGAGAAAGCTGAGATAGGCGTGACCGAGGTCGATCGAGTCCTTGCAGCATGGCGGCTCGCGACGCTTCTCCTGATCGCCGATCAGGGCAGGCGCACCAGGAAGAACTCCTGGAACACGAGCGTGATGGCAAGTCCCGCACCGAGGCCGATGGCGACCGCCGTGGCGATGCCGCGCGCGACCTGCGTCGCTCGGCGCGGCGCTGCGGATACTGCAGAGATCGAGGATCGAGGCCGATGACGAAGATCGCCGCCGCCAGCCAGAACGGCAGGCCGTGGCCGACCAGCACCGACGCCGAAGGTGAGGCACAGCGCCGAGCACGATCAGCAGGCGCCTGCGCTCGCGCCATCGGACACTGGGCATCGCGCGCGGCGCATCGGGTCGAGCGCGCCGCGCCGCCAGGCTGCGCAGCAGCAGGAGCACGCCGAGCAGGATCATGACGATGCCGAGCAGACCCGGGCAGCAGCCCGGGCACCGTGTACGGATTGATGTCCTGATTCTCCAGCCGGTCCATGCGCCACGAGCCGACCAGCAACCGCGATGCCGAAGCGCGATCCAGACAGCGCGGCGACGAAATCCGACCGCGGCGACGCCGGCTTCGCAATGCGGTGCGACGCGGTCTCGGCGCCGGATCGTTCGGGCAGAGCTTGCATGGGTCGATGACACGTCCCGCCCCGTCGGCGGACAGGATGGGACGCGCAGGATTCGACGCTGCTAGGGCCTCGGGATGCCGACCGTGTCGGGCGACGACCTTGGCCTTGCTCGCTGTCGTAGCAGCAGCCAGGCGTTGGCCTGCACCGCCGGGAACACGGCCTTCTGCGCCGCCTCGCCGTACAGCGGCGCGAACAGCGCGCCGCGGCTGACCGCGTATTTCTTCAGCGCTTCGCTCTTGGCGATCGTTCGTCGGCCCAGATCTTTTCAAGCGTCTTCGACGACGTCGTCGGGCACGCCCTTCGGAATGAAGATGCCGAAGTAGTTGGCCGGCGCGGTGAAGCCCGGGAGCGACCGCGACAGCGGCGGGATCGTGCCGTAGCCCTCGAGCTCCAGCGGCTTGTCGCTCACCGTGGCCAGCGGGCGCAGCCGCTTGCCGCGGATCATGTCGGCCTGCTCGACGGCGAGCTGCGTCGTCACGTCGGTCTCGCCGGACACGGTGGCCACGCACCGCCGGGTTGCCGCCGTCGTAGGTGACGTGGCGGTACTTGACGCCGGTGACCTTGGCGATCAGCTTCCATCGCGTTGTGGCCGGCCGAGGTGACGCCGGCGGTCGCGACCGAGATCTGGCCCGGCTTGGCCTTCATCGCGTCGAGCAGCTCCTTCGGCGTCTTGTACGGCGTCTTCGGGTTGACGCCGATGACCTGGACGTTGGCGACGTTGAGGAAGAGGTTCCAGTCGGTGATGCGCGTCTTCAGCGAGCCGAGCGTCTCGTAGGCGCCGAGGTCCTGCGCGGCGCCGGCGGTCCAGGTGTAGCCGTCCCTGGGCGCGTCGAGCGCGCTCTTGGTGCCGATCGACCCCGACGCGCCGGGCTGGTTGACGATGACGATCGTCTGGCCCAGCGCCTTCTCGAGCTCGGCGGCCGTCGACGCGCGTGACCTGGTCGGTCGAGCCGCCGGCGGCCCAGGGCACGATCAGGTTGATCGGCCGGGTCGGCTTCCACTCGGCCGCCGGCGCCGAAGGCGCGGCGCTCATCCCGACGGCCAATAGCGACAGCAGGATCAAGGTGCGAAAGCGGGGCTGATTCATGAAATCCTCCGAATAAGGCGTTGGGACTTGGAGATCATCGCGGGGCTTCTGAATCGTCCCCTCGTTTCCACGCATCGATGCACTGGCGACGAGTTGTTTCCCAGATTGCGATAGAAGGCGGTGACGTGGTTTGTTAAGGGGTTGTTATCGGGTTTGTTTTGGCGTTTGCCGCCACTGTGTAACTACCTGGTTACTTATTCTCTTGCTGGCGGGGCGTCCTTGTCAACTCCCTCGGGAGACGAAGTTCATGAGCTAAGCCAACGGCCGCGATGCTCGCGGACGAACGCGCTGTCATCCAGGTGAGGATACGCTGCCACGACCCGATCGAGCTCCGCCGCTTGCCCGGGGCCCAGCGTTTCGGCCGGATCCAGGCATTCGATTCCGTCAAGGAGCCCCTGGCGGCGCAGGACCTCGTGGCAGCCGGCAATGCATCCCGCGAAGTCGTTGGCGACGTCGAACACGGCCGCGTTGCAGTCGGTGATCTGCGCGTCGAGTGTGAGCCATTCGGCGTCCAGCCTGTCCATCGCGCCCAGGGTCTTGATGCGGTCGAACAGGTCGCACGCAGTTTTGGTCCAGACGCTCCAGTGCCCGAGCAGGCCGCCCCGTATCCGCAGTTGCACGGTTTCGCCGCCACGCGACAGCGACGAAGGGCGTGAGCAGGTCCAGCACGATGTGGTCGTCGTTGCCCGTGTACAGCGCGACGCGGTGCTCGGCGCCGGCCGCCACCACGCCGCGCAGCACGTCGAGCGTGTGGTATCGGTTGAACGGCGCGAGCTTGATCGCCACGACGTTGTCGAGCGCCGCCAGGCGCCGCCAGAAGGACGTGCCTAGTACGCGCCCTCCGACCGCGGGCTGAAGATAGAACCCCATCAACGGCATTTCGGCTGCGACGTCGCGGCAATGCGCGATGAGCTCGTCATCGGAGGCGCTGGCGAAGCCCGCAAGGCTCAGCAGTACCGCGTGATAGCCGAGCCCTGGTGCGATCGCCGCTTCGGCGCGGGCTTGTGAGGTCCGCCCCATCGCTCCGGCGACCATCACCAACGGGCGCGCGGTCCACGAGTTCGCTTCCTCGATCGCCAGACGAAGGACCGGCTCGTAGAGGCCGTGCTCCCGGATCGCGAACTGCGTCGTGTGCACTCCTAGCGCAAGGCCGCCTGCGCCGGCATCGATATAGTACCGGCTGAGCGCACGCTGCCGTCGCTCGTCCAGCCGCCGCGAGCGATCGAGGGCGAGAGGGTGCGCGGGAATGGCCACGCCATCAGCCAGTGCGTGCGCGACGCGTGAAGGAAGGTCGTTGCGGTGCAGGCCCATTGTCGACGATTGATCAGTAGTTGCCGTCGCGCACTTCGAAATGCGTTGGCTTGCCGAGCGTGGGCAGGTCGCGGCGGAGCCAGTCGGCGCACCAGTCGACCATCGTTGCAAGCGCGATGCGTGGCTCACCCAAAAGCGAACGGGCCAGGCGCGTGTTCACCAGCCAGGCCGTGGCTGCCTCGGATCCGACGAGACGGGGCGCCAGGCCAAATCGCTCGCCGAACGCCAGTGCCAATTCGCGGATGCGAGTGTGTTGCGCGCCACTGATGTTGAGCGCCGAGGTGGGCGTCGTGCAATGGGCGAGCGCGCGGAGCGCGTATTCGTTCGCATCACCTTGCCAGATCACATTGCAATGGCCCATCGCGAGATCCACCGGCTCAGCCCGAAGCACCTTGCGGCCGATATCGTGCAATACGCCGTAGCGCATGTCGATCGCGTAGCTCAGGCGAAGCAGGCGCCCATGGGTTCCGTGCAGACGGGAGAAATATTCGAACATGCGTTCCCGGCCGACGCATGAGTTGGCGTATTCGCCCGGCGGCGGCCCGATCGGAGTCTCCTCGGAGGCGCCGGGCCCCGCGACGTCGACGAAGGGATACACGCATGCCGTGGAAAACGCCACGATGCGCGATCGGACAAAACGCTGCGCGACCCACGCCGGGACCAGCGCGTTCATGGCCCAGGTTCCCGGCTGGTCGTCCGCGGAACCGAACTTCTTGCCCGCCATGAAGATCACGTTCGGGCAATCCGGCAAGCCGTCGAGCTGATCGCGTTCCAGGAAATTCGCGCCGATGCATTCGATCCCCTGCGCCTCGAGGCGTGCGCGCAGCGACGGCGCTGAAAAACGCGCCACCCCGATGATGCGCTTCGAAGGCGCGGCCCGCTTGGCCATGCGCGCAAGCGTCGGCCCCATCTTGCCACCGACGCCGAGCACGATGATATCGCCCTGCACGCGGGCAAGATCGTCGATCAGCACGGCCGATGGCCGCGTCATGAACTCCTCGAGGTCGGCAACGTCGGTAAATTGAGGTGGAACGCTCATGCCGGCTTCGCGGTTCCGACCACCGGTTTGGGGAATACGCATGACAAGGTCGCTACGAACGCAGGTAGCCGAGAACCACCGCAGTCATGTGCGCGAGGCGCGCGCGTCGCGCCGCCGCGGTACTCAGATCGCGCCCGAAAATGGCGGACAGCGTGTGGTTGTTCGACAGGAAGAAATACGCCAGAGCAGCGATCGACACATAGAGCTGCAAAGCGTCGACACCCTGCCGGAACACACCGGCACGTCGCCCGCGCGCAAGCACCTGCGCCAGCGTATCGATGAGCGGGGAATTCATCGCCTTCAGCCGGCGCGAACGCTTGAGGTGGCGCGCACGGTACAGATTTTCGTTGTTGAGCAGTGTAATGAATTCCGGATGCTCGAGATAGTAGCGCCACGTGAATTCCACCAGCCGACGCACGCTTTCTTCCGGCGCCACGTCCAGCAGCGACAGCGTCGTTTCCGCCGTGCGGATGCGCGCGTAGGTCGCCTCGAGCACCGCCAGGAACAGAGCCTCTTTCGCACCGAAATAGTGATACAGCATGCGCTTGTTGATGTCGGCCTTGACGGCGATGCGGTCGACGCGCGCCCCGCTCAGTCCATGACGAGCAAATTCCTGCGTGGCGGCGTCGAGGATCGCAGCGCGCGTACGCGCCGCGTCGCGGGTTGGGCGGGTGGGCGGGCGCGACTGCGCGCGCACGCGAGTCCGTGTTCCGGCAGCGGGAGTGACCATGACGCGATGGTAACCAAGTGGTTACATCGTCGCAATGGGTGCCGGTCGCGTCGCGCAAGCGCTCCCGGGCAACGCAGCCCACGGCGCAGCTCGGGCGTGTCAGCGGTGCTCGCCGACGCGGACGATCTTGAGCGCGTTGGTGCCGCCCGACTTGCCCATCGGCTCACCGATGGTGAGCACGACGAGGTCGCCCTTCGCGACCTGGTGCTTTTCCAGCAGCAGGTCCTCGGCGGAGCGCAGCACGGCGTCGCGATCGGTGCTCTGCTCGAGATAGAGCGGCCGGACGTTTCGGTACAGCGCCATCCTGCGCTGCGAGGAGAGCACTGGCGTCAGCGCGTAGATCGGGCACCCGCAGTTGTGCCGCGACATCCACAGCGCGGTCGAGCCTGACTGCGTCAGTGATGCGATGGCCTTTACCTTGAGGTGATACGCCGTGAACAGCGTCGCCATGGCGATCGACTGGTCGATGCGTGTAAACGTGCGGTTAAGAAAATCGCGATCGAGCTCGACCGAGTCCGATTTCTCGGCTTCGACGCAGATCTGGCTCATGGCCTCGATGGTTTCCACAGGAAACCGGCCGGACGCGGTCTCCGCGGAAAGCATCACCGCGTCGGTGCCGTCAAGCACCGCATTCGCGACGTCCGACACCTCGGCGCGCGTCGGCACCGGGTTTTGGATCATCGATTCCATCATCTGCGTGGCGGTGATCGTGAGCTTGTTGCGCTCGCGAGCCATCCGGATCATCCGCTTTTGCAGCCCGGGAACGGCGGCGTTGCCGACCTCGACGGCGAGATCGCCGCGCGCGACCATGATGCCGTCGGAGGCATCGATGATTTCCGCCAGCGCGGTAATCGCCTCCGCGCGCTCGATCTTGGCGATGAGCAACGCGTCGCCGCCGGCCGCGCGTAACAGCTGCCGCGCCATGTACATGTCTTCCTTGTTCTTCGGGAACGACACCGCGAGGTAGTCGGCTTGGATCGCCGACCGCGATCTTCATGTCGTCCATGTCCTTGGCGGTCAGCGCCGGGGCAGTGAGTCCTCCGCCCTGGCGGTTAATGCCCTTGTTGTTCGACAGCACGCCGCCGGCTTCGACACGCGTCGTGATCGCGCTGCCATCGACCGACTCCACGCGCAGCCGTATCAGCCCGTCGTCGAGCAGAAGGATCGCGCCGGGTGCGACATCATGCGGCAGCTCTTTGTAGTCGAGCCCGGCGCGCTCGTCGTTTCCAAGCGCGCATTCGGCGTCGAGGATGAACGTCGACCCGGTCTTGAGCGTCGCCTTGCCGCCTTCGAACTTGCCGACGCGGATCTTCGGGCCCTGCAGGTCGGCCATGATCGCCACTTCGCGCCCCAGCGCGCGCGCGGCGTCGCGAACCATGCGCGCGCGAGCTTCGTGATCGGCGGCGACGCCGTGCGAGAAATTCAGGCGCACGACGTCGACGCCGGCGGCGAGCATGCGCGTGAGGACGTCCGGAGAATTGCTGGCCGGGCCGAGCGTGGCGACGATCTTGGTTGCGCGCTGCATGGGTGCTCCTATTGATCTTTACCAATATGAGTGACAAATCGATCGTCGCCCGGCGCAGGCCGGGGCCCAAGTTCGTCTTTCGCCGGACACCAACTTGGATTCCGGCCTTCGCCGGGATGACGGAGAGTGGACGAAAACTTGTAAGTCACTTGCGTAGAGCTCAGTAGGGGCCCGTTCGGCTAGCCGGCGGCCCGGGTCTCGAGTATCGCCACTGCCGGCAGCGCCTTGCCTTCGAGGAATTCGAGAAACGCGCCGCCCGCGGTCGAAATGTAGCCGATGCGCTCGGCGACGCCGAATTTGTTGATCGCAGCGATCGTGTCGCCGCCGCCGGCGATCGAGAATGCGCTCGAGGCCGCGATGGCCTGCGCGAGCGTGCGCGTGCCGTCGGCGAACGCCTCGAACTCGAACACGCCGACCGGGCCGTTCCAGACGATGGTGCCGGCCTTCGCGATGATGTATTTTCAGCGCGAGCATGCTTTGCGGCCCGATGTCCAGGATCATGTCGTCGTCGGCGACGTGCTCGACCGCCTTCAGGGTCGGTGCCGCGGTCGCCGACAATTCGCGGGCGACCACGACATCGATCGGGATCGGCACCTTGCCGGGAAATTTGTCCAGAATCGCGCGCGCCTGGCCGACGAGATCCGGCTCGGCGAGCGAGCGTACCAATGCGACCTCCGGCGGCGAGTATGAAGGTGTTGGCGATGCCACCGCCGACGATCAGCGTGTCGACCTTGGCAGCGAGATTCGTAAGCACCGACAGTTTGGTCGACACCTTCGAGCCGGCGACGATCGCGACGAGCGGACGCGCCGGATCGGCCAGCGCCTTGCCGAGCGCGTCGAGCTCGGCGGCGAGCAGCGGGCCGGCGCAGGCAATCGGCGCGTAACGGGCGATGCCGTGCGTGGTCGCCTCGGCGCGATGCGCGGTGCCGAAGGCGTCGTTGACATAGACGTCACAGAGCGCGGCCATCTGTCTTGCCAGTGCGTCGTCGTCTTTCTTTTCGCCTACGTTGAAGCGGCAATTTTCCAAGCAGCACCAGCTCGCCAGGCGCGTAGCGCCGCGTGCCACGCGCCGCCCGCGACCCAGTCGCGGATGAGCGGGACTTCGCGGCCCGAGCAGCTCGCCCAACCTCTTGGCGACCGGCGCGAGCGAATCCGCGGCGCTGAACTTGCCCTCGGTCGGGCCGGCCCAGGTGCGAGGTCACCATTGCGCCGGCACCTCGGGCAAGCGCGTCGCGGATGCCAGGCACCGAGGCGCGGATGCGCGTGTCGTCGCTGATGGCCCCATGGTCATCCTGCGGCACATTCAGATCGGCGCGGATGAACACGCGCTTGGCGCGCACGTCCACGTCGGCGAGTCGCTTGAACCTCATTCGCTGGCCTCGAGGCGGATCGCCATCATATGTACGTCATCGTACGCGCCGTCGAGCTTCTTGCCGCGCACGCGCGTTCCTTCGAGGACGAATCCGACCTTGCGGTACAGCGCGAAGGCCGCCGCGTTCTTGCCGTAGACATTGAGCGAAACGCGCTCGAAGCCGTTTAGCTTCGCCGCCGCCAGCGCAGCGCGCAGCAGACGCTCGCCGAGGCCGCGCCCACGAAAGGCGGCGCGCAAGCCCATGCCCATGGTGCCCTCGTGCGCGTAGGCCGGAATTGCATAGCGGCGTATGTCGCACCAGCCGACGATCGTCTGCCCATCGTCGGCCACGAAATGAGGATTTCCGTCTGCGATGTTACCGGCGACGAACGCCGCGCTTTCCGCCAGCGGGAACGGTTCCACATAGGCCAGCCAGCGGCGTTCGCGCATGACATCGGCGACGCAGTCACGGCACGCGGCGATGTCGGCGAGCGCGATTGGGCGGACGACGATTCCGCCTGCGCTCACGACCCCGGTGCCGCCGTCTTGCGCGCGCCGCGCAGCCGCAGGGCGTTCAATTCGTCGAGCGTACGGCTGGCGGTCGTGATGAACAGGAACGGCAGCAGCGCATGGATCATCGCCGCGATTGCGCCCCCGAGCATGCGGAGCCCGAAGCCGAACGCGAAGCGCAGATGTTCGCCGTAGGTTTCGCCGACCGAAGCAGGGTGCGCGGTGAACGGATTCACGTTTGTCACCGGGCGCGCATCAGCGCGACCGTGGTGTCCAGCATCCGATTCGAGAAGCCCCATTCATTGTCGTACCAGCTCGAAACCTTCACCAGCCGGCCGGAGACCTTTGTCAGCGTCGCGTCGAAGGTCGACGAAGCGGGATCGTGGTTGAAGTCCACCGATACCAGGGGCGCGGTGTTGTAGTTGAGAACTTCGGCGAGCGGGCCTTTCTCCGAAGCATCCTTCATGATCGCGTTGACCTCCTCGACCGTCGTGTCGCGCGCGGCGATGAAGCACAGATCGACCACCGACACGTTGATCGTGGGCACGCGTATGGCATAGCCGTCGAGCTTGCCGTTGAGTTCGGGCAGCACCAGGCCTACCGCCGCCGCCGCGCCGGTCTTGGTCGGGATCATGCTCATCGTCGCCGAGCGCGCACGGCGCAAATCCTCGTGATAGACGTCGGTAAGCACCTGGTCGTTGGTGTACGCGTGCACCGTGGTCATCAATCCCGAAACGACGCCGATCCTGTCGTGCAGCGGCTTGACCAGTGGCGCCAGGCAATTGGTCGTGCACGACGCATTGGAAATCACCGTGTGCGAGGCCTTGAGCGTCTGGTGATTGACGCCGTAGACGACCGTGGCATCGACGTCCTTGCCGCCGGGCGCCGAAATGATGACCTTTTTCGCACCGCCCTTGATATGCGCCGAGGCCTTTTCCTTGGTCGTGAACAGCCCGGTGCATTCGAGCACGACATCGACGCCGAGCGCACCCCACGGCAGGTCGGCCGGATTGCGCTGCGCGAAGACCTTGATGCGGTCGCCGTTGACGACCATCGAATCGCCGTCGACCTCGACCTTGCCGGGAAACTTGCCGTGCACGGTGTCGTGGCGTGTCAGATGCGCGTTGGTCTCCGGACTGCCGAGGTCGTTGATGGCGACGATGGTCAGGTCGTGCTTCTTCCCGCCTTCGTAGTGCCCGCGCAGGATGTTGCGTCCGATTCGGCCGTAGCCGTTGATGGCGACTTTGATGGTCATACGATGTCTCCGGTGTCAGTCGCGGCAACGGCCGCCGGGCACGAGCTTGAACTGCATTGCTGGATGGTCATAGAACCGATTTCACCGCCGCCACGACATGCTCGACGGTGAAGCCGAAATGCTTGAACAACACGCTGGCCGGCGCCGACTCGCCGAAGCGATCGATGCCGACCACGGCGCCGCGACGGTCGTCCTCGGCGCCGACGTACTTGCGCCAGAAGGCGGTCACGCCGGCCTCGACGGCGACACGCGGCACGCCGTGCGGCAGCACGCCTTCGCGCCACGCCGCATCCTGCCGGTCGAAGACGCTGCGTGCAGGGCATCGACGACGACGCGCACCGGCACGCCGGCGTCGGCGAGCGCCTTTTGCGCGCCCATAGCCAGCGCGACTTCGGAGCCGGTGGCGATGATCACGGCCTTCGCGCCCGGGCGTCGACGAGCACGTAGCCGCCGCGGCGTATCGCGTCGACCTGCGCGGCGCTGCGCGTGTTGAAGGGTACGTTCTGGCGCGTGAACAGCAGACATGTCGGGCCGTCGTGGCGCTCGATCGCGGCGATCCACGCGCTCGCCGCCTCGACCGTATCGCACGGGCGCCAGACATCCAGGTTCGGGATCAGGCGCAGGCTCGACGCGTGCTCGACGGACTGGTGCGTCGGGCCGTCCTCGCCCAGACCGATCGAATCGTGGGTGTAGACCGAGATCGAGCGTAGCCTCATCAGCGCCGCCATGCGCAGCGCGTTGCGCGCATAGTCGGAGAAGGTGAGGAAGGTGCCGACGTAGGGAATGAAGCCGCCGTGCAGTGCAAGGCCGTTGGCGATTGCGCTCATCGCGAATTCGCGCACGCCGAAGTTGACGTAGTTGCCGGCAGCATTCGCGCTTACCGGCTTGCTGCCCGACCAGTTGGTGAACACGGAGCCGGTGAGATCGGCCGAACCGCCGATCAGCTCCGGCAGCACCGGCGCCAAGCACTTCGATCGCCTGCTGCGAGGCCTTGCGCGTTGCGATGCTCTCGGCCTTGTCGGCCTGCTGGGCCAGCAGCGCGGCGGCGCGCTCGCGAAAGGCCAGCGGCAGATCGCCTGCGCATGCGCCGCTCGAATTCCGCCGCCGCGCGCCGGGTGCGCCGCCCGGTACGCGGCGAAGTCGCGCGTTCCAGTCGCTTTCGAGCGCCGCACCGGTCGCCAGCGCGTTCCAGCCGTCGTAGGCCGCCTGCGGGATCTCGAAGGCGGAAACGTCCAGCCCAGCGCTTCGCGCGTGAGCGCCACTTCCTTCTCGCCGAGCGCCTGGCCGTGCGCGAGGTCGGTGCCGGCGCGATTCGGCGAACCCTTGCCGATGACGGTCTTGCAGCAGATCAGCGTCGGACGCTCGCGGCTTGCGTGCGCCTTGCGAATCGCGGCGTCGACAGCATCGACGTCGTGACCGTCGACGTCGGCGATCACTTGCCAACCGTAGGCTTCGAAGCGGCGCGGCGTGTCGTCGGTGAACCAGCCCCTGACCTCGCCGTCGATGGAGATCCCGTTGTCGTCGTAGAAGGCGACGAGCTTGGCGAGGCCAAGCGTGCCCGCGAGCGAGCACGCCTCGTGCGAGATGCCTTCCATGAGACAGCCGTCGCCGACAAAGACGTAGGTGCGATGGTCGACGATCGTGTGGCCGGGCCGGTTGAACTCGGCGGCGAGCAGCGCGCTCGGCGAGCGCCATGCCCACCGCGTTGGCGAGCCCTTGTCCCAGCGGACCGGTGGTCGTCTCGACGCCTGGCGTGACGCCGACCTCGGGATGCCCCGGCGTCATCGAGTGGAGCTGGCGGAAGCGCTCGAGCTCCGTCGAGCGGAAGCGCGTAGCCGGTCAGGTGCAGCAGCGCGTACTGCAGCATCGAACCGTGGCCGTTGGAGAGCACGAAACGATCGCGGTCCGGCCAGTGCGGATTGGCCGGGTTGTGGCGCAGGTGTCGATTCCACAGCGCGACGGCGATCTCGGCCATGCCCATCGGCATGCCGGGATGCCCGGAGTTCGCCGCCTGCACGGCGTCCATCGCCAGCGCGCGGATCGCGTTGGCGAGCAGCGCCGTATCGCGCGCGGGTGTCTCTGGCGATACCATGGCGTGTGGCGCGGCAAGCGGTGCGGTCATGGGCGATGCGGTTGGACTGGAGGGGCGCGCCGGGACGTCCGGTAGGCACGCGCGCCGCGATTCAAACGCTGCGGCAAAGCAGTAAAATTATCGCCTAGGCACTGAATTTGGGCAATAATAGCGAGTTTAGCCGGCAGCAATACCCGGCTTTGAATCGGCGCTGGGAGAAATAATCATGGACGGCATTCACCTGCTCGGAGAATGGTACGGCTGCACGGCCGACATGCCGGAGATGACGCACGCCGACACGCTGCGCACTCTGTGCGTGCGTCTCGCCGAGCGCGTCCGGGATGACCGTCGTCGGCGAACGTTTCCACCAGTTCACGCCGCCGGCGTGACCGGGACCGTGCTGCTCGCGGAGTCGCACCTCGCGATCCACACGTGGCCGGAGCACGGCTTCGTCACCATCGACGTCTACGTGTGCAATTACACGACCGACAACACGCGCCAAGGCGGAGCGGTTGTTCCGCTCGATGGAAAAAGCGCTGCAACCGCAGCACGCCAGATTCCAGGCGATCCATCGCGGGGGGCGCGATGCCTGAGAGTACCGAACAGAGCGGCAACACGGATCTGCTGCCCGGCGTGCTCACCGAGTACCTCGACCGAAGACAACGGCATCTTCGTCCGCTCGACGCGCGAATTCGAGCGCTTCCGCTCGCCCTATCAGGACGGTCGAGGTGCACGACACGCGATCATTCGGAAAGCTGTTCCGGCTCGACGGGCACTTCATGACGTCGGAGAAGGACGAGTTCTTCTATCACGAGAATCTCGTCCACATCGCGGCGATGGCGCACCCTGCACCGGAGGCCGCACTGATCATCGGCGGCGGCGACGGCGGTTCGGCGGAGGAGCTCCTCAAGTATCCGAGCATCAAGTCGGTCACGCTGGTCGAGATCGACCTCGCTGTGGTCGACATCGCGCGCAAGTATTTCGCGGAGGTGCATCGTGGCGCATTTGCCGACCCGCGGCTAAAGATCAATGTCGAGGACGGCCAGGCGTTCGTGCGCTCCACCGGCGAGACCTACGACCTGATCGTGCTCGATCTCACCGACCCAGGCGGCGTTTCGGAGCCGCTGTACGGACGCCGAGTTCTACCGCGCCTGCGCGGCCCGCCTCAAGCCGACAGGCGCGATGACGCTGCACCTCGCCTCGCCGGTCGCGCACCCGGAGCGCATTCGCACCGGCATCGCCAACCTGCGCTCCGCCTTTGCCGTCGTCGTGCCCTATCTGACGTCGATTCCGCTCTACGGCGGGCTGTGGATGATGGCGTGCGCGTCGTCGACGCTCAATCCGTCGTACCTGACGTCGCTCGAGGCCGACCGCCGCGTCGCTACGCGCAGGATTCGCGACCTGCAGTACTACAACGGCGACGTCCACCGTGCCGCGTTCGCTCTGCCCAACTTCGTGCGCAGCCTGGTCGCATCTGACCGCGCTCCCTTTCGGGCCTTGAACCCTCCGCTGCGCGCCCCGATCTTAGGAGTCGTGGAGCCCCATATCGCGGGGCTTGCGAGCACTCGGACAATGACTCCGATCACCTTGACGCGACGCGATGCAGGACGCCGATTTCGTGCAGCTCAACGGCATCGTCTTCGAGACCGACTACCTGCGCGTTCCGGACGAGTCGACCGTCGCCGACGACGTCGTGATGGAACTTCGTCACGGCGACACCGAGCTCGTGTTTACCCGCGAGGAACTCGAGGGCGCGCAGTACGTCGGCGAGGGAGCCTACCGCCTCAAGTCGGGCGTGCTGCTGCGCTTCCTGACCACGGCCACCCTGCACTGAGCGCTGACCGGAGGTCAGTGAATCGGACGCGCGCAAGGTTGTCGAATGGATACTCGGCGGGGCACAATAGCCCCGCTCGGTCATCGCTGCGACGCGCAGCGGCAACGGTCGAGGTCAGGAGAAGCAATGAATCGTGGACGCAGGACCGTGTTGAAACAGGGCGGCGGGGCGAGCTGCTCGCGGTGGTCGCCGCCGTCGGCTGGCTGCGGCCGGCAACGGCGCACGCGCAGGCTTGGAACAAGGCCGCTTTCGACACGCACAGCTTGGCTGAGACCATGCAGGCGCTGGGCGGCGGCGAGCCGGCGCAGAGCAAGGACATCGTGTTCTTCCAGACTCCGGATATCGCCGAGAACGGTGCCGTCGTGCCGGTCGGCATCACCAGCAACATCCCGAAGACGGAGTCGATCGCGATCCTGATCGAGAAGAATCCCAACATGCTGGCGGCAGTGTTCGACATTCCGCCCGGAACCGACGCCGTCGGTGTCGACGCGCGTGAAGATGGGGCAAAGTTCGAACATCTACGCGCTGGTCAAGGCGGACGGCAAGTACTACGTCGCGGCCAAGGACGTCAAGGTCACGCTGGGTGGATGCGGAGGATGACATGGCCGATCCAATGAAAATCCGCGCCAACGTCGTCGGCGATTCGACCGAGGTCAAGGTGCTCATGAGCCACGAGATGGAAACCGGCCAGCGCAAGGACGCGCAGGGCAAGGTCATTCCGGCGTGGTTCATCCAGAACGTGACCGCGACGTGGAACGGCAAGACCGTGCTGGCGGCGCAATGGGGGCCGGCGGTATCGAAGAATCCGTTCCTGTCGTTCAAGTTCAAGGGCGGCGCCAAGGGCGACAAGGTCCAGATCACCTGGGTCGACAATCGCGGCGACAAGCGCACCGACGAAGCGACCATCGCGTGATGCTCCTCGATCGAGCGTTCGTGGCGGTCGAATCGAAGTGCGGTCGGCGCGCCCGCGCCACGGCGCGCGCGGCGTTGCTGCTGGCGCTGGCCGCGCCCGCCGTGCTCGCACAGACCTCGGCAGTCGACGAGATCGCCAAGTACCGCGCCGCGCTGCAGGACGGCAATCCGGCCGAATTGTGGGAGGCGCGTGGCGAAGACCTGTGGAAGCAGAAGCGCGGACCGAAACAGGTCTCGCTGGAACAGTGCGATCTCGGTCTCGGTGCCGGCGTGGTCAAGGGTGCCTACGCGAGGCTGCCGAAGTACTTCGCCGACGCCGATCGCGTCATGGACCTCGAGACGCGCATCCTCTGGTGCATGACGACGCTGCAGGGCATGAGCGATGCCGATTCGCGCAAGCAGCTGTTCGGCAACGGCAACGAGCGCAAGTCGGACATGGAGGCGCTGGTCGCGTACGTGACCTCCGAATCGCGCGGCGTGCCGATGAACGTGTCGATGTCGCAACCCGAAGGAAGCAGAGATGTATCGGCTGGGCGAAAAGATCTTCTACTTCCGCGGCGGCACTCACGATTTCGGCTGCGTGACCTGCCATGGCGACGACGGCAAGCGCATCCGCCTGCAGGACCTGCCGAACCTCACGACCAAGGAGGGTGCGCAGAAGGCGTACACGACCTGGCCGGCGTATCGCGTTTCGCAGGGCGAGCTGCGCTCGTTCCAGTGGCGCCTGTACGACTGTTTCCGCCAGCAGCGTTTCCCCGAGCTGGTGTTCGGCTCGGATGCGTCGATCGCGCTGACGATGTTCCTCGCGCGCAACGCGAACGGCGCCGCGTTCGATGCGCCGGCGATCAAGCGCTGAGGCCAACCGATGACGGCAAAGACAATCGCTGCATTGACGCTGGCCGTGGTGGCAGTGGTCGGCTGCACGACGGCGCCTTCGAACGAGCGAGACCGCGGCCCAGGTGTCGGCGATGCATGAAGACCTCGTTCAAGGCCAACGGCCAGGCGGGGCTCGATCGCCTCGACCAGGACGAGACGCAGCGCACGTGCAGCGCGCTCGCCAACAAGACGCCGCCCAAGGACGTCGCCGAGCACATCGAAAAGGCGAACCTCGCGACGATCAAGTACCCGGCCGACGGCAAATTGCTCGGCGACTGGAAGAACGGCGAAAAGATCGCGCAGGAGGGCCGCGGCAAGCAGTTCTCCGACGATCCCGCCGGTCCGGTGGGCGGCAATTGCTACGCGTGCCACCAGCTCGCGCCGCAGGAGCTCGCCTACGGCACCATCGGACCGAGCCTCTACCAGTTCGGCAAGTTGCGCGGCTACGGCGTCGAGATCCAGCGCTACGCCTACGGAAAGATCTACAACCCGGACGCGTTCGCTGCATGCTCCAACATGCCGCGCTTCGGCCACAACGGCATCCTCAATGAGCAGCAGCTCAAGGACGTCACTGCGTTGCTGATGGACCCGGCCTCGCCGGTCAACAAGTAACAGTAACCTGCGTTGGCACGTGCCCGCGTCCGGGTCGCTGCATGCGCTCGCGCCTCGTGTGTTACCGATTGTTGCGCCGATTGCGGCTCGTTACGTCTTGTAACGACCGCCAGTCGACGCAGCTCCGCGCCATGCGTTTCTTGAACGCGTAGCGGCGAGGCGTCGCTTCGCCTCAGCGAGCCAATGGCTTCGCTGCACGAGAACGTAACTTGGAGAAAGCGATGAAGAAGGCAAGATCTCGATTCACACTGGTGATCGCACTCGCAGCCGCGAGCGCGGCGGCATTCGCGCAGGCGCCGCCGGCGCCGGACATGCAGGACATGCACACAAAGATGAGCGCGCGTTTCAGTGCCGCGGACGCCGACCACGACGGCAAGCTCACGCGCGAGGAGGCGGCGAAGATGCCAATGGTCGCGCGCAACTTCGACCAGATCGACAAGGCCAAGAAGGGCTATGTGACTCTCGAGGACGTCCAGGCATTCGCGCGCGAACGCGCTGCCGCGCGCCGCGCCGCGAAGACCGCGCCAACGACCTGAGGCAGCGCCGCGCAGGCTGCGCGCGCGAGTGCGCATGCTATATTCGCGCGGTGAACCGCCGCGAGTTCCTGCAGGTACTTTCCGCCGCGGCCGCGGGAGGCATGGCGTTAAGTTCGGAGCCTGCACAGGCGCAGCGCGCGGCCGACAGGCACGTACGCGCCGCCGGCCTTCGGCAATGTGCATTTGTTGCATCTGACCGACTGCCACGCGCAACTCCTGCCGTCGTATTTTCGCGAACCTTCGGTCAACATCGGCGTCGGCAGTGCGCGTGGTCAGCCGCCGCATCTGGTCGGCGAAGCGTTGCTCAAGCGTTTCGGGATTCCCGCGCATTCGCGCGACGCACACGCGTTCACGTATCTCGACTTCGCCGCCGCGGCGCGCACCTACGGCAAGGTTGGCGGCTTCGCGCATCTCGCCACGCTGATCCGCGGCCTGAAGGCTACCCGCCCGGGCGCGCTGCTGCTCGACGGCGGCGATACCTGGCAGGGATCGGCGACTTCGCTGTGGACCCGCGGCCAGGACATGGTCGACGCCGCCAAGCTGCTCGGTGTCGATGTCATGACGGGGCACTGGGAATTCACCTACGGCGCGGAACGCGTCAAGGAAGTCGTCGACAAGGACTTCAAGGGCGCAATCGAGTTCCTCGCGCAGAATGTCGTTACCGCCGATTTCGGCGATCCGGTGTTCCCGGCGTTCACGTTACGTGAACACAACGGCATCTCTGTCGCGATCATCGGCCAGGCGTTTCCCTACACGCCGATTGCCAATCCGCGCTATTTCGTTCCCGACTGGACCTTCGGCATTCGCGAGCAGGAGATGCAGAAGGTGGTCGACGACGTTCGCGCGAAGGGCGCTCAGGTCGTGGTGTTGCTGTCGCACAACGGAATGGATGTCGATCTCAAGCTCGCCTCGCGCGTCACCGGCATCGACGCGATTCTCGGCGGTCATACGCACGACGGCGTACCGCAACCCTCGCTAGTCGACAACGCGCGCGGGCGCACGCTGGTGACTAACGCCGGCTGCAACGGCAAGTTCCTCGCCGTGCTCGACCTCGACGTGCGCAGCAGGCGCGTTGCCGACTATCGCTACAGGCTGCTGCCGGTGTTCGCCAACCTGCTTCGCGAAGACGACGCCATGGCGCAGCACATCCGCAGGGTACGCGGGCCGTTTGCGGCGACGCTTGCGGAGCCGCTGGCGGTCAGTGAAGACACGCTCTACCGCCGCGGCAATTTCAACGGGACTTTCGACCAGCTCATTGTCGACGCCTTGATGGCCGAGATGAACAGCGAGATCGCATTCTCGCCCGGATTCCGCTGGGGAACGTCGCTGTTGCCCGGGCAGACGATCACTTACGAGCGTCTGCTCGATCAGACCGCGATCACCTATCCGTACGTGACACGCAACGAGCTCTCCGGCGAGACGATCAAGACCATTCTCGAAGACGTGTGCGACAACCTGTTCAATCCGGATCCGTACTATCAGCAGGGCGGTGACATGGTGCGCGTCGGCGGATTGCGCTACACCTGCGAACCGACCGAAACGATGGGCAAGCGCATTTCGGCGATGACGCTCAACGGCAAACCGATCGAGGCGGACAAGACGTACACGGTGGCCGGCTGGGCGCCCGTCACGGAACAGGCACGCACCGCCGGGGGCGAAGCGATCTGGGAGGTGGTAGCGCGCTATCTACGCGCGCAAAGGACGATCAAGCCGCGTCCGCTCAATATCCCGAAGCTGATCGGCGTTGAGGGGAATCCGGGGATCAGCTGAACCCCGCGCAATGTCATCCCGGCGAAGGCCGGGATCCAGTTTGCTCGAGATGTCGGTGCTGCAACTTGGGCCCCGGCCTGCGCCGGCGCGACGGATGCTCTCGATCGTGTACGAGCGTGCGAACGGATTCGCCCCTGGGGCTTACCTCATCGTGACACCCGCGAACTCGCGCAGGTCATCCCGGCGAAGGCCGGGATCGAGTTTGCTCGAGATGTCGGGTGCTGCAACTTGGGCCCCGGCCTACTCCGGGGCGACGGATGCTCTCGATTGCGTGAGTGCGAATGAATTCGCACTCACGGGCTTACGTCACCGTGACACGCGCGAACTTGCGCTTGCCGGCCTGTACGACGACGGTCGTTCCGGCTCGCAGCATCAGGGCCTTGTCCTCGACGACTTCACCGTCGAGCCTGAGTCCGCGCTGCTCGATCAGCCGCAACGCCTCCGACGTGCTTGCGGTGAGCCCCGTCTGCTTGCACATCTGGGGCAAGACGATGCCTTTGCCGCCGGTGCTCAGCGTCACTTCGGGCATCTGAGTGGGCATCGCGTGATCACGAAAGCGCGCCTCGAACGTCGCAAGCGCCTGCTGCGCGGCCTCTGGAGAATGAAAGCGCGCGACGATTTCCTCCGCCAGCATGACCTTCGCATCGCGCGGATTGCGGCCCTCCGCGCACTCGCGCTTGAGCTTGGCGATTTGCTCGAGTGGACGGAACGATAGCAGCTCGAAATAACGCCACATCAGCTCGTCCGAGATCGACATCAGCTTGCCGAACATTTCTTCCGGCGCCTCGGTGATGCCAACGTAGTTGTCGAGCGATTTCGACATCTTGTTGACGCCGTCGAGTCCCTCCAGCAGCGGCAGCGTCAGGATGCTCTGGGGCTCCTGTCCGTAGTGTCGCTGCAGCTCGCGGCCGACCAGCAGGTTGAACTTCTGGTCGGTGCCGCCGAGCTCGACGTCGGCCCGCAACGCGACCGAGTCGTAGCCCTGCGCCAGCGGATACAGAAATTCGTGCACGGCGATGGGTTGCCCTTCTCGATAGCGCTTGGCGAAGTCGTCGCGCTCGAGCATGCGCGCGACGGTGTACTTGGCGGCGAGGCGGATCATTCCGTCGGCACCGAGCGCGGAGAGCCATTTGGAATTGAACGCGACCTCGGTCTTCTCCCGATCCAGGATCAGGAACACCTGGTCGGTGTAGGTCTTGGCGTTGGCCGCCAGTTCCTCGGTCGACAGTGGCGGCCGCGTGACGTTGCGGCCGGTCGGGTCGCCGATCATCCCGGTGAAATCGCCGATCAGGAAAATGATGTGGTGGCCCAGATCCTGCAACTGGCGCAGCTTGTTGAACTGCACCGTATGGCCGAGGTGCAGGTCGGGGCGTGTCGGATCGAAGCCTTCCTTGATGCGCAGCGGCTTGCCGCGCTTGAGCTTCGCCACGAGCTCGGCCTCGACGATCAACTCGTCGGCGCCGCGCTTGAATACGCTCAGCTGGTGGTCGATGTCGGGAGGCATGTCGGGGGTGGGACGTCTGCTACAATCGGCCGCTCGCGCTAGTGCGGCAGTGCAACGGAGGGCGGATCCATGTTCAGCAGGTGGCGAATTCTAGCGCAAAGCGGGCTCAGCGCTCGCGCCGTCTCGCGCCGCCTGCTCGCGGTCGCCGTGCTCATGAGCCTGGGCGTCGTTGCATTCGGCTTCGCGCCGGACACCTTGCTGCCGGATATCCCAAGCGAATTCGTCAAGCGAGATATCGCCGCGCCAGTGCTCACCGAGCTTGCGCGCACCGACGGCTACTGGCGAGAAGAGCGCATCGCCCGTGGCGACACCATCGGCAGCGTGCTTGCCCGGCTCTCGGTAGCCGACCCGGCGGCGCAGGACTTCCTGCGCACCAATGCCTCAACGCGCGCGCTCTATCAACTCAAGCCCGGCAAGTCGCTGCGCGTGCAGACTGACGACGAGGGACATTTGCTTGAGCTGTCGTATCTCACGCAGAGTGGCGATGTGCTCGCGGTGCACCGCGCGGGCGCCGGCTTCGTCGCCGAAAGCGCACTGCCGCGGGCCACTGTGCGGCTGGAATTGCGCGCGGGCGAGATACGCTCCTCGCTGTTCGCCGCCGCAGACGCGGCCGGCCTTCCCGATGCCATCACCGGGCAGATCGCCGACGTATTTTCCGGCGACATCGACTTTCACCATGACCTGCATCGCGGCGACCGATTCGGCGTCGTCTACGAGATGCGCGACGTCGACGGTTATCCTGCGGGCGCCGGCAAGGTGCTCGCGGTCGAGTTCGTCAGCAAGGGTCGTACGTTCCGTGCGTTCCTGTGGCGCGGCGCCGATGGGAGCGAAGGCTACTACGCCGAGGACGGCAGGAGCCTGCGCAAGGCGTTTCTGCGCTCGCCGTTAGAGTTTACGCGCGTCACCTCGGGGTTTTCGCAGGCGCGCATGCATCCGTTCATGCAGACCTGGCGCGCGCACAAGGGCGTCGACTTCGCCGCGCCAAGCGGGACGCCGGTGCACGCCGTGGGCGACGGGAAGGTAACCGTCGCGGGCAGCCAGAACGGTTATGGCAACGTCGTGATGCTGCAGCATGCGGGTCCCTATTCGACGGTCTATGCGCACCTGTCGCGCTTCGCTGCGGGCATCAAGGCGGGTGTTCAGGTCGCGCAGGGTGAGCTCATCGGCTACGTAGGTCAGACCGGATGGGCGACCGGCCCGCATCTGCACTTCGAATTCCGCGTCAACAACGAGCAGCGTGATCCTTTGACCATCGCCTTGCCGAACGCGCAGCCGATTTCCGCCGCGGACCTCGCGGCGTACATCGAGCGCGTCGCGCCGCTCGAGGCGCAACTGGTGTTGGCGCGCGGCGCAATGCTCGCTGGTGCCGACTAGCGGCATTGGCGTCCGGTCTCTACGTCGGGCTCATGTCCGGCACCAGCATCGACGGTGTCGACGCGGTGCTTGCAGACTTCGGCGCAACACCCTGCCGTGCGCTCGCTCACGTGCACGTCGCCTTCGACGCGCCATTCGCGCAATTCGTTGACGACGCTGCAGCAAAAGAGCGACGACGAGCTGGAACGCGCCGCGCTTGCCGCCAACGCACTGATGGATGTCTGCGCGCATGCCGTAGCGCAGGTCCTGAGTGTCGCCGGCGTTGCGGCGGCGCAAGTCGCCGCGGCGGGCGTGCATGGGCAGACCATCCGGCATCGCCCGGACCTCGGCTACACATGGCAGCTCGCCAACCCCGCCCGCCTCGCCGAGGCCACAGGCCTGATGGTGGTCGCGGATTTTCGCAGTCGTGACGTCGCTGCCGGCGGGCAGGGCGCGCCGCTGGCTCCTGCGTTCCATGCGGCCGTATTCGGCGCACGCGACAAGCACCGGGTGGTCGTCAATATCGGGGGCATCGCCAACGCCACGGACCTGCCGCCCGGCGGGCCCGTACGCGGCTTCGATACCGGCCCGGGCAGCACGCTGCTCGATGCCTGGGCGGAGCAGCATACCGGACAGCGCTTCGATCGCGACGGCGCATGGGCGGCGCGCGGCGAGGTCATCGCCGGCTTGCTCGACGCACTCGAGTCCGATGCCTACTTTGCATTGCCACCGCCAAAGAGCACGGGCCGCGACCATTTCAATCCCGGCTGGCTGCAGCCGCATCTGCGCGACTCGTATGCGCCGGGCGATGTGCAACGCACGCTCACCATGCTGACTGCGAGAACCATCGCGGCGGCGATCGCGGCGCACTGCGCGGGCGCCTCCGAGATCCTCGTGTGCGGCGGCGGCGCGCGCAACGCAACGCTGATGCGCGATATCGAACAGCGGCTTGCTCCACGATCGGTGCGAAGCACCGCAGCGCTCGGCGTGCCCGTCGACCAGGTCGAAGCGCTCGCCTTCGCGTGGCTCGCCCGCGAAGCGCTCGCCGGGCGCCCCGGCAATCTGGCTGCCGTTACCGGTGCGCGCGGGCCGCGCGTGCTCGGGGCGATCTATCCGGCGTAAGGGCCCGGAAATGACGACGGGGGCCGCAGCCCCCGTCGAGTCGCATGCCTGATTGGGTCAGGGTGAAAACGAAGACCCGCAGCCGCACGTCGTAGTCGCGTTCGGGTTCTTGATGACGAACTGCGCACCTTCGAGGCCCTCGGTGTAGTCGATCTCGGCACCGACCAGATACTGGTAGCTCATCGGGTCGATCAGCAGTGTGACACCGTTTTTCTGCATCGACGTGTCGTCCTCGGCGACTGCTTCATCGAAGGTGAAGCCATACTGGAAGCCCGAGCATCCGCCGCCCGTGACGAACACGCGCAGTTTGAGGTCGGGATTGCCCTCTTCCTCGATCAGTGTCTTGACTTTGGCCGCCGCCGCGTCGGTGAAGACTAACGGTGCGGGCATTTCGGTCATTGCATTCATGGCGTGCTCCGGTGCGGTTTGAGTCGATTATCGGCCGCGCCTCATTACGGGTCAACCGGTCATTCGCCGGAAGCACGCTTGAGTTCGACGACCGACGCCGTCTCGGGCTCGGAATGCGCCAGCTTGCCTTCGACGATGGCACCGACGTGCATTTCCAGCGAACGATACTGCACATCTCCGTGGACCCGCGCTTTGGCCTGCAGTTCCAGGTAGTCGTTGGCCGCTACTGGGCCCTTCACGGTGCCATTGATCACCACGTGAGAGACCCGGACTTCGCCTTCGACTCGGGCCTGCTCGCTGATCACCAGTGTTCCTGGCTGGTGGTCGACCGTGGCCACGTTGCCGCGGATGGTGCCGTCGACGCGCAGGCCGCCCGTGAAGAGCAGGTCGCCGTCCACGGTCGTCCCGGCGCCGATGAGGCTGTCGAGGCGTTTTTGGGGCGGATGCGGCTTCTTGCGATCAAACATATGGGGTTCTCCTACGAAAGATTCAAGCTTCGCGTCGCTTTGGGGCTGGGCTGTCCGGCTTCGAGCACGCTGGCCTGCAGCGTGCGCAACTGGCTGCCCGGCGGGATGCGAATCGTACCTTCGACCCGTTGATAATACTTGAACTTGAGCTTGAGGACGCCCGCCGAGTCGGGCTGATCGTCCGGCAGCTCGATGGTCGTCGGGCGTCCTGCAGAGGACAGAAGACCTGCGTGCAGCGTCAATTGTCCCGAAAAGTCCTCGGTCGGGCTGCCGCCGCGCACGATGAGCAGGCTGTAGTGGTACGCGTCGTCCTGTTCGCGTTCGGCGGACAGCCGTTGGATCGAAATCGTCCCCTGCTTTCCGGAATCGCGAAACAGCGTCTGCAGGAACGCGAGTTCTTCCTTGATCTGGGTGTTCTCGTTCTGCAGCTCCAGCGCCTGCTTGGACAGACTGGACTGCGCGCCGCGCGTGATGTTGAGCTCGCTCTCGAGTTCCGAGGCGCGAGCGCGCAGCTTCGCATTCTCGCCTCGCGTCTCCGCCAGCTCGAGTTCGAGTCGTTCCTGCGCTTTCGCGACCGCGCTTCGGTTGAAGCCACCCAGGATCTGGCCGAAGTCGAATCCCCACCACCACATGCCCGCAACCAGGCAAACCACCGCCACCAGCGCGGGCACCTTCCAACGCCACGAAAGATGGGTGCGAACTGCCATGCGCGGGGCACTGATGCCGAAGGTCTGGCGGAGCTTCCGCCCGAACACGCGCATGTTCACGTCGTGGGCTAGGGCAGCAGTGGCGGCGCGGTCAGGCCCGTGGTTTCCGGGAAGCCGCACATCAGGTTCATGTTCTGGATCGCCTGGCCCGCAGCGCCTTTGACCAGGTTGTCCACGACTGCCAGGACGACGGCCATGTCGCCGCCTTGCGGGCGATGAACCGCGAGGCGGCAGATGTTGGCGCTTCGCACCGACCGTGTCTCAGGGTGGCTTCCGGGCGGCATGACGTCGACGAAGGCCTCGCCCGCGTAGCGCTTTTCGAACAACGCCTGCAGGTCGACGCCCGGATCGGTCAGGCGCGCATACAACGTAGCGTGGATGCCGCGGATCATCGGCGTCAGATGCGGCGTAAACACCAGCGTCACCGGCGTTTTGGAAAATCCGTCGAGGCCTTGCACGATCTCGGGATGGTGGCGATGGCCACCGACGTTGTACGCCCTGAAGTTGTCGTAGGCCTCGCTGAACATCAGCCCGAGTTCGCTCTTGCGCCCCGCGCCGGAGACGCCGGACTTGGCATCGGCGACGAGATGTGCCGCATCGACGATGCCGGCTTCGATCAACGGCAGAAACCCCAGCTGGATCGCGGTCGGATAGCAGCCGGGATTGCCGACGATACGCGCCTTGGCGATGGCCGCCCGGTGCATTTCCGGCAACCCGTACACCGACTCGGCGAGCAGGTCCGGGCAACCATGCGGCATCTTGTACCAGCGCTCGAACATCGAGGCGTCCTTGAGCCTGAAGTCGGCCGCAAGGTCGATGATCTTGACGCCCGCCGCCAACAGCTCGCGAGCCTGGCTCATCGCCACACCGTGGGGCGTGGCGAAGAACACGACATCGCATCCCTTGAGGTCAACTTGTGCCGGGTCGCTGTAGCGCAGCTCGCTGATCCGGCCGATCCCCCGCAGGCTGCTGAACATCTCCGAAACGGGTATTCCGGCTTCCTTGCGCGACGTAATCACGCGCACGGATGCATGGGGATGCACCGCGAGCAGGCGCAGCAGCTCGACGCCCGTATATCCGGTGCCCCCGACGATGCCGATCTCGACCATGCGCTATTCCTAAGCCAAACCCCACCGCGGCCGAATGAATCAGGCGCTGCGACAGGCGTGGATTTTGCGGGTGCGAATTCGTTGGCGCACCGTTGCGAAACGACCCAACGGGCCGAACGAATTCGACCCTACGAAACTTCGAAGATACGGCCTATTCTAGCATCGCCGCGTGCCATGACAACGGCATAGTCCCGACCCGCCTTGGGGGTACTCGAAAATGGCTTGTCCCCAAAAGCAGAAGCCGCCCTGCGGCGGCCTCTGCGAGATCCCGGGTGGAATAGCTATCGCTTGGAGAATTGCTTGCGACGTCGCGCTTTGTGCAGTCCGACCTTCTTGCGCTCGACTTCGCGCGCATCGCGCGTCACCAGCCCGGCCTTGGACAAGGTGGGCTTGAGCTGACCGTCGTAATCGATCAGGGCGCGGGTGATTCCGTGGCGCACCGCACCCGCCTGCCCGGACTCGCCGCCACCGTTGACGTTGACCATGATGTCGAAGGTCGCTTCGTGGTTGGTGAGCTTCAACGGCTGGCGCACGACCATGCGTCCGGTTTCCCGCGTGAAGAAGTCGTCGACGGGTTTCTCGTTGACAGTGAACTTGCCCGAGCCCTGCTTCAGAAAAACGCGGGCCACGGCGCTCTTGCGCCGGCCCGTGCCGTAGTAGTAGTTGCCGATCATGAACGAGCCTTGCGGTTAGCGGCGCTGAGCCTAGATATCGAGGGTCTTGGGATTCTGCGCCGCATGCGGGTGCGCGGGACCGGCGTAGCACTTGAGTTTCTTGATCATTGCATAGCCGAGCGGGCCCTTGGGCAGCATGCCCTTGACCGCCTTTTCGAGCGCACGGCCGGGAAAGCGCTGTTGCATCTGCCCGAAGCTGATCGTGCGCACGCCGCCGGGGTAGCCGCTATGACGGTGATAGAGCTTGTCGTCGACCTTGTTGCCGGTGACCTTGATCTTGTCGACGTTGGTCACGACGATGAAGTCGCCGGTATCGATATGCGGCGTGAAGATGGGTTTGTGCTTGCCGCGAAGCCGATGGGCGATCGCGCTGGCAAGCCGACCGAGCACCTTGTCGCTGGCATCGACGAGGTACCAATTCCGCGTGAAGTCGCCGGGCTTGGCGGAGTAGGTTTTCATGAACAAATACCGTGTCGGTTCGAATTTTGCAAAGTCTTGGATAATAATATGAGGCGTCGGCCCTGTCAAACCACGGCGCGTGATGCGATGCTGTAGGGCCGCGGGAACCGGGCAACAAAGGCTGCTTGGGGGCACCGCGTAGGACCGGTCCGGCGCGCTCCGCAAAAAAAGGCGCGGCCCAAGGGCCGCGCGAGGATTCCTGCCATAGGAGGAGAATGGAGGAATGTGTCCGCAGTGGGAAAGGAGGAGGATCCCGGGCTACGGACAAATAAATTCTTGCATACTGCGCTGCACAACGCAACTGCTTTTTGCGTTGCAATACAATTGTTCGTCTATGACAGATGAGTCGTTGACGGCTTTGCGACCTGGAGCGCAGCTGACCACCTGGAGCGTCAATTGAGAGCTAGCATCAAGTGGAGGGACGGTGTCAGCTTTGTCGCCGAAACTGGCAGCGGCCACACGTTTGTCGTGGACGGCGCGCCAGACGCGGGCGGGCGCAACCTGGGTCCGCGGCCGATGGAAGTGTTCCTCGCGGGGGCAACGGCATGTACTGCCTTCGACGTCGTCTGGATACTTCAGAAAGCCCGCCAGCCAATCACCGATTGCGTCGTCGAGGCCGACGCCGAGCGCGCGGCGGAGATTCCCAAGGTGTTTACGCGTATTCACCTCAAGTATCGGGTCAGCGGTAAGGGGCTCAACCGCGCGCAGGTCGAGCGCGCGGTCAAGCTATCGAAGGAAAAGTATTGCTCGGCGACCCTGATGCTCGCAAAAGCGTGCGAGATAAGCTACGACGTCGCCATCGAGGAGATCGCGCCGTAAGGCGACGCGCCCAATCGCGCGTCGGGCTGCCGCTGCCTCAGGCGCCGTCGCGCAGCAGACGGATGAGGCTCGAGGTATCCCAGCGGCCGCCGCCCTTGGCCTGGACACGGGCGTAGAACTGGTCGACGACCGCGGTGACCGGCAACGCCGCGCCGTTGCCGCGCGCCTCGGCGAGGCAAATGGCGAGGTCCTTGCGCATCCAATCCACGGCGAAGCCGAAATCGAAGCGGTCCGCCGCCATCGTCTTGCCGCGATTGTCCAATTGCCAGGATTGCGCGGCCCCCTTGCCGATGACGTCGAGGACCTGCTCCACGTCAAGCCCGGCGCGGCGCGCGAAATCGAGCCCCTCCGATAACGCCTGCACCAGTCCCGCGATGCATATCTGATTGACCATCTTGGTGAGCTGGCCCGCGCCCGATCCGCCCATCAGGGTCACCGCCTTGGCGTAGGTCGCCATCACCGGCTGCGCCCGCGAGAATGCTTCGGCGTCACCCCCGACCATGATCGTCAGCTTGCCGTTCTCTGCACCCGCCTGTCCGCCGGAGACCGGCGCGTCAAGAAAGCCCACGCCGCGCGCGTTGCCCGCCGCGTGAAGTTCGCGCGCGACGCCTGCCGACGCGGTCGTATGATCGACGAGTATCGCGCCGCGCTCCATCGTGCCCAGCGCGCCGTCCGGCCCCATGGCGACCGCACGCACATCCTTGTCGTTGCCTACGCACATGAGCACGATGTCGGCGCCGCGCGCCGCCGCGGCGGCCGAGGGCAGGGCCTTGCCACCGTACTTTTCCACCCACTGCGCCGCCTTGGCGCCGCTGCGGTTGTAGACCGTCAGCGAGTGGCCGGCGCGCGCCAGATGGCCCGCCATGGGGAACCCCATGACCCCGAGGCCCAGAAATGCCAACTTCCTGCTTTCCATCGTCACTCCTTGGTCGCGGCCAGCGCGCTGTCTTCAGCGCGCGGAAATGGATGCACGCGCGGCGCGGATCGCCGCGCGTACCTGTTCCGGTGCGGTTCCACCGGGATGATTGCGGCTCGCGACCGATCCTTCCAGCGCGAGCACGGTGAAGACGTCATCACCGATGAGCGGAGAAAAACGCTGCAGCGTGAGCAGCGGAAGATCGGCAAGATCGCGACGCTCGCCCTCGGCGTGGCGCACGGCGAGCGCGACGACCTCGTGCGCATCGCGAAAGGCCATGCCTTTGCGCACCAGGTAGTCGGCGAGGTCGGTCGCCGTGGCGAAGCCCTCGTTGGCCGCCGCGCGCATGCGCTCGGCGTCCACCGTCATGCCGCACGCGACGAGATCGGTCATGATGGCCAGCGTCGGCCCGAGCGTGTCGACGAGGTCGAAGACGGGCTCCTTGTCTTCCTGGTTGTCCTTGTTGTAGGCCAGCGGCTGCGCTTTCATGATCGTGAGCAGCGCCAGCAGGTGACCGTAGACGCGGCCGGTCTTGCCGCGCACCAGCTCCGGTACGTCGGGATTCTTTTTCTGCGGCATGATCGAACTGCCGGTGCAAAAGCGATCGGCGAGGCGCACGAAGCCGAAGCGCGGGCTGGCCCACAGTACCAACTCCTCGGCAAAGCGCGACAGGTGCATCATGATCAGCGCACAGTCGGCAGCGAACTCGATAGCGAAATCGCGATCCGACACCGCATCGAGCGAGTTCGGGCACAACGCGTCGAAGCCTAGCTCGCGCGCCACGCGCTCGCGGTCGATCGGAAAGCCGGTTCCAGCGAGCGCGGCGCTGCCCAGCGGCAGGCGATTGACGCGACCGCGGCAATCGAGCAGGCGCTCGCCGTCGCGCGCGAGCATCGCGTCGTAGGCCATGAGGTGATGGCCGAAGGTAACCGGTTGCGCGACCTGCAGATGTGTGAAGCCGGGCATGACGGTCAGCGCGTGCGATTTCGGCCAGGTCGAGGAGCGCGCAGGCGCAGCGCGACGACGCCCTCGCCGAGCACGTCGATCGCCGAGCGCACGTACAGGCGCAGATCGGTCGCGACCTGGTCGTTGCGCGAGCGTCCGGTGTGCAGACGCTTGCCGGCGTCGCCGATCAGTGCGGTCAGCCGATTTTCGATGTTGAAGTGCACGTCCTCGAGGTCGCGCGACCATGGGAATTCGCCGCGCCCGATCTCGCTGCGAATCAAGTCCATGCCGCGCTCGATGTCCGCGACGTCCGTTGCGTCGAGGACGCCGGTGGCGCCAAGCATGCGCGCGTGCGCCAGCGAGGCGGCAATGTCGGCGTCGGCGAGCTTGCGATCGAAATCAACCGATGCGGTGTACAACTTGACGAGCTCAGCGACCGGCTCGCTGAAACGGCCGGACCAGCCACGCGCGGGCTTACGGTCGGATTCGCGTGTGCTCATGGCTTGCCTCACCCGGACCTCTTCCCCACAATAGCCGGGCGGCATCGATCGTGGAGTGCCGCAAACGATGCGTTCGCCACGTTGGCGTGCGTTTTTGTTTCGCAGCGCGAAGCGGCAAACGATGCGCACGATTATAAATCAAAACCGGGACCCGCTCGAACTGCCGGATCTGCGCAATCTCGGCACGATCCTGCGTGTGCTGCTTGCGGTCAATGCCATGGTTTTCGTCGCCGCGGTCGCCGGCGATACGCAATGGAGCGCCATCTCAGACGCCTGGGTGCAGATGTCGGCGGTGGTCGAGCCGCCATTGCTTGTCGTACTGCTCATCCTGTACGCGTTGGCGCCATGGCTTGGCGCGCTGCCCTACGATCAGGGAGCGCACGGCGGTGCTCGCGCTTACGGCCATCGTCGTGCTCGCGTTCAACACGTGCTCGCCGCGACCTTCGGCGACGTGACGACGACGACCCTGCTGCGCCGGCTGTTGTTCGCGCTGCTGATCGCCGCGGCGCTGCTTTACTATTTCGCGCTGCGCACCAAGGCGCTCTCGCCAGCCATCGCCGAGGCGCGGCTGCAGGCGCTGCAGGCGCGTATCCGGCCGCATTTTCTCTTCAACAGCATCAACGCGGTGCTGTCGCTGATCCGAAGCGAACCGTGGCGCGCCGAGGACGGCGCTCGAAGACATGGCCGAACTGTTCCGCGTCCTCATGCGCGACAACCGGCATCTCACGCCGCTGGTCGACGAGGTGGCGCTGTGCAGGCAGTACCTCGGACTCGAGAAGCTGCGACTGGGCGACCGGCTGTCGCATCGACTGGCACGTCGACAACATGCCGCGCGACGCTCTGGTCCCGCCGCTGGTACTGCAGCCGCTGCTGGAGAACGCCGTCTATCATGGCATCGAGCCGTCTAGCGCGCCCGGGGTCATCGCGATTAATATCTATCTTCGCCGCGGCGAGGTGCATGCGATCCTGCGCAATCCCTACCAGGGCGGGAACAGGCACAAGGGCGGCAACAAGATGGCGCTCGCCAACATCCGCGAGCGGCTTGCGCTGCACTTCGATGCCGAGGCCGGACTCGAAAGCAAAGTGAACAAGAACAGTTACGAAGTGCACATTCGCATGCCGTACCGCACGGTCGCCGGAGCCGAGGGCGCGCATGGCTGACGCGCCGCTCAAGGTGCTCATCGTCGACGACGAAGCGCCGGCGCGCCGGCGCTTGCGCGAGCTGCTCGACGATTGCACGACGGCGGTGTCGCTGCGCGTGATCGGCGAGGCGGCGAGCGGGCGCGAAGCGCTGAGCCTGCTCGGCAGCACGCCGGCCGACCTCGTGCTCACCGACATTCACATGCCGGACATGGACGGCATCGAGCTCGCGCGACACCTGCTCAAGTTGCCGGCCCCGCCGCTTTTGATATTCACGACGGCCTATCACGAGCACGCGATCGCCGCGTTCGAGGTGCATGCCATCGACTACCTGGTCAAGCCGGTGCGCGTGCAGCGCCTGCTGTCGGCGCTGCGACAAGGTGCCCCGGCTGCGCCCGCTGTCCGACACCAAGCTCGACCGTTTGCCGTCGGCCGCACGCCGGTTTCTTTCCGTGACCGAGCGCTCGCGCGTGGTGCTGGTGCCGATCGAGGAGATCGTCTATCTCAAGGCCGAGCTCAAGTACATCACCATCCGCACCGCCGACCGCGAGTACCTGCTCGAGGAATCGCTGACACGGCTCGAGGACGAGTTCGGGGCGCGCTTCGTGCGCGTGCATCGCAACTGCCTGGTGGCGCGCGAGGCGATACGCGGCTTCGAACGCCGTGTCAGCGCCGATGGCGACGCGCACTGGGAAGTGTTGCTGCGCGGTGTCAACGAGGCACTGCCGGTGTCGCGCCGGCAGCAGTACATCGTGCGCGAGATCGGGCGTGATTGCCGCGGTGCCGAGGCTGACGCGACCGTCGAGACGGCGCGCGCCGCCGCGCACGCTGATCTGCGGCTCGCTCGCGCGGACACGATCATGGTGTTCCAGGACCGTTTCGCGCGTCACATCCTGCCCGACCAGACGCACGTGTTGTCGGTGTCGTTCCTGGTCGGCGACATGCGCCGCGAGTGGGGTGGCTGCGCCGGCAACATCGCCTACAACCTCAAGGCGCTCGGCGGCGAACCGGTGGTCATGGCGACGGTCGGCGAGCGACGACGTTGCGTATCCCGCGCGGCTTTCCGGGCTGGGAATCGCGATCGACGGCGTGCGCGCGATACCGGATACGTACACCGCACAGGCATTCATCATCACGGACCTCGACGACAACCAGATCACCGCCTTTCACCCCGGGGCGATGAACCACGCGCACGAGAACCGCATCGGCGATGTCGGCGACATCGCGCTGGGCATCGTCGCGCCCGACGGCCGCCAAGGCATGCTCGAGCACGTCCGCGATTTCGCCGCCGCGGGCATTCCGTTCATCTTCGATCCGGGACAGGGCCTGCCGCTGTTCTCCGGCGACGAGTTGATCGAGATGATCGACAGCGCGCGCTATGTCGCGGTCAACGATTACGAGGGCCGGCTGCTCTGCGAGCGCACCGGGCTTTCGCTGCCCGACATTGCGGCGCGCGTCGATGCGCTCATCGTCACCCTGGGCGGCGGAGGGCTCCCGCATCTACACCGACGGCTTCGTGCTCGATATTCCCAGCGTCAAGCCGGCGGCGCTGATCGATCCGACCGGCTGCGGCGACGCCTATCGCGCCGGGCTGCTGTACGGGATCGCCCGCGGCTGGGACTGGCAGCGCACCGGCAGGCTGGCATCGCTGCTGGGGTCGCTCAAGATCGCCTCGCGCGGTGGGCAAAACCATGTCGTCGATCGCGATGTGCTCGCGGCAGCATACGCTGAGCACTTCGGCGGTTCGCTGTGGTAGCACCGACGTCGCCCACTGCCCGGAGGTGGATCGGATGACGGCCGAGCACGGGCGCCTGAAAGCGCCGTGTGCCCGCACCCCGTTGCCGCTGCGACTCTACCGCTACCTCCGTGTGAGCGTGCACGTGTTCCAGGGAATAGCCACGACCGCGCTGGTGTTCCCGCTCATCGCGCTGCCGCGGCGGCGGGCGCTGATCAAGCGCTGGAGCAACCGTCTGCTGGGCATAATGAACGTCGACGCACGCGTGCGCGGGCTGCCGGCGGACGGACTGCCCGGCAACGTGCTCATCGTGGCCAATCACATTTCGTGGCTTGACATATTCGTGTTGAACACCGTCGAGCCCGGACGTTTCATCGCGAAATCGGAACTCGAAGAATGGCCGCTGGTCGGCCATCTGATCGCCGGTTGCGGAACGTTGTTCCTGAATCGCTCGAACCGGCGCGACGCGCATCGTATCAATGAGCGAGCGCGCACGGTGCTTGCGTCCGGTGACACCATTACGATATTTCCCGAGGGAACGACTACCGACGGCAAGGAACTTCTTTCATTTCACGGTTCGCTGCTGCAGCCCGTGGTCGACGCGCGCGGCCACGTGCAACCGGTCGCCATCCGCTACTGCAACATCGACGGAACGCACAACGACGCACCGGCCTACGTCGGCGAGACGACTTTCATGGGTTCGTTCTGGCGCGTGCTCGGCGAGCGCAGGCTCGTCATCGAAGTCACGCTGCCGCCGGCGCTCCTCGCCACGGGGCGGCACCGCAGGGAATTGTCGCAGGAGGCGGAGAAAGCTATTCGCGCGGCGCTGGGCTTACCGGCCGCAGGCTAGGCACCTGGTAGACCTTCGAGTCATCCAGCCTGAGTGCGGTCAGCGTGCCGCCCCAAAGGCATCCGGAATCGAGCATGGCGACGCGCGGCGCGAGCATCAGCTCCAGCGTCGACCAGTGCCCGCAGAGCACCGTCGCGACTGCAGACTTGCGTTCCGGATGCGCAAACCACGGCAAGAATCCCGGCGGCGCATGTGCCGGTCCACGCTTTTCGCCGAGTTCCATGGCGTCGTCCGCGCTGCAGTAACGAAGGCGCGTGCACGCGTTCACGATCACGCGCAGGCGGTCGTGCCCCGTGAGCGCGTCATCCCAGCGCGCGGGCGAATCGCCGTACAGGTTGCGAAGGAAATCGTCGTGCCCCGCGGATGCCAGCACCGTCTCGACTTCGCGCGAGAGCATGACCGCGGTGGCCGGCGTCCACGACGGCAGCAGGCCGGCGTGAACGAGCAGGAGGTCATCCTCGCGCACGACCAGCGGCCGCGTGCGCAGCCATGCCAGCAGGAGGTCGCGATCCGGCGCGTCGAGGATCTTCTTGAGCGTGTCCTGGCGATGGGGCTTCCGATGCCCGGCGGCGACGGTCAGCAGATGCAAGTCGTGGTTGCCCAACACCGTGACCGCTGCTTCGCCCAGCGCCATCACCGTGCGCATCACGCCGAGCGAATCGGGCCCGCGATTGACGAGATCACCGACCAGCCACAGCCGGTCGCGCGCGGCGTCGAAAGCGATCAGCTCGAGGAGCTGCCGGAATTCCGCGTGACAGCCCTGGATGTCACCAACGACGTAGTGGCTCATGACGCCGTCGGCGCGGGCTGGCGCGTTGGCCGTGCCGGGACTATTTCTTCAGCGTCAGGATCCAGCTCACCAACGCCTTGATGTCGGCCTCGGGAACATCTGCGCATTGGGCGGCATCGGCACGGCTCCCCAGACGCCGGAGCCTCCGGTCTTGACCTTCTGCACGAGCTTGGCCATCGCGTCCTTGTCGCCGCGATACTTGGCGGCGACGTCCTGATACGCCGGCCCGACGATTTTCTTGTCGACGCGTGGCACGCGGCGCAGCCGTTCTTTTGCATCATCGCCTGCGCCGACTTCATGTCGAGCGGCGCGCCGGCAGCCGGCGCGGCAGCGCTTGGGGCGGCCGCCTGCGCCACGGTCATCGGGGCCGCGCCTGCGGATGCGATGGGCGCAGCTGCAGGTCGAGCTCGCGCACCGCGGCAGGGGCGCGTTGCGGCAGGTTCCTTGAAGCTCGCCCCGGCGGCGTTGGCCATGTAGGCCACCGCGCGCGCGATTTCGGTGTCGGTGAGATCCGGGTTGCCGCCCTTGCGGAGGCATGACCTTGCCGTGCCTTCCTGTATGCCGTTGATGCGCGTTCTTCACCAGGGTCTCGAAGCCATCCTTGATCGTCCGGCGCCCACGCCGCCTTGTCGCCGAACTTCGGCGCGCCGGCGAGACCGCCTTCGTGGCAGGTCTTGCAGACCGCCTGGAAGACCTGCTCGCCGGTCTTGTTGCCGGCATCGGTGACGTCGGCGATTGCGAAGTTGCCGACCGGCCGAATGCGCTCGAGCACCTTGTCTTCGGCGCTCCGCGCTCGCCTGCTGGCTTCATGCCGGTTACCAGCTGCGAGATAAGCACGATCAGCACGATGGGTACGGCGAACGCCAGCACCATGACGATCGCTAGTTGCTTCGGCGTCTTGATAAATGAAGTGTGTTCGTCGCTCATCGTCGCTTTCCCGGGCGTGACGTGCTTGTGCGGCGCTGTGTGGCAAAGCGTCGCATTATAGCGTGCGGACCGCGATGCCGCGAAACGCGTGCGCGCGCGATGGACGGTCTCCGACGCGGCGCGTAAAATGCGCTGGCGTGCGCCCGTAGCTCAGTTGGATAGAGTGTTGGTTTCCGAAGCCAAAGGTCACAGGTTCGACTCCTGTCGGGCGCGCCATTTCTTCTTCAAGCAGTTATCTGGTTTTTCTTTCACTGTTGATCACCTGTGGCCCATCCATGGCCCATCTGTGGCCCATTCGTGGCCCACGCAAACACGCCGGATTTCATTAAACGACTGTTGGTCTACTGGCCCATTCTCGAGAGCGGTGCGGCCAATGACCGTTGGCGTAATCGCCCGTTCTCGATCGCGGTGCGCTGAACGACCGTTGGCCTAATGGCCCTTCCCCAGGGCCGAGGCGCGCCTTGCCTTTCCGCTCCGACCGAGGTACGCGTCGAGCGCCAGGCGTGCGATGTCGGATCGAGTCGGAATATACCCAAGCTTCTTTTGCAGTTCGATCCGCTTGCCATCGATGGCTTGCTCCAGCTCCTTGTCGATCCGCAGGTTCAGCTGAATTCGTTCCATTGCTTCGCTCCGAGGGTTGACACCGGGCGATTCTAGGCTCGAAGCTTATTCCGCGTCTAGGTAGCTAGGATGCTGCCTGACAGACAAGTTGACAGAGAGACGACTTGCGATACGCTCTACGTGTCTAGTCGATAGACGATTAGCTAACGTATGGAGGTATCGATGCAAGACGAGTACATCACCACCCAGCAACTGGCCTCGCGAATCAACTACGATGAACGGACCATCCGGGAGTCGTGGAAAGACAGCGTCCTATTGGAGGGCGTGCATTACATCAGGCCGTTTGGCGGCAGGAAGATCCTGTTCCTGTGGTCCGCCATCGAACGCGACATGGTCACCTGGTCCAAGGAGCGCTCGGTCGGAATTCCCATGGCCAACGGCGGGGCGTGCCATGAGTAGCGTTCGCCTCCTCAAGGGCAGGGGGACGCTTTTCTTCGACTTCCGGGTCCGCGGCGTCCGCTGCCGGGAATATACCGCGCTCGCGGATAGCGCAGCGAACCGCAAGAGACTCAAGAAAGTCCTCGAGCGGATCGACGCTGAAATTGCGACCGGCACCTTCGACTACCGGCGTTTCTTTCCCGAGAGCAAGCTCGCGGCGCAGTTCGATCTGGTGCCGAGAGCGACCCCTGCAATCAATAGACCGACGCTGACCACGCCTCCTTTCCGCGACTTCGCCCATGAGTGGTACGCGCAGCACGAGATCGAGTGGAGACGATCCTACCGGCCGACCGTGCAGGGCGCCCTCGACCAGCACCTGCTCCCGCGCTTCGGCGAGATCGATGTCGGTGGCATCACCAAAGAGGACATCCTGAACTTCCGCTCCGCCTTGGGGAAGCTACCGGGCCGGAAGAACAAGAATGGTCTCTCGGCCCAGCGCATCAACCACGTGATGGGCGTCCTGCGCAGGGTGCTCGAAGACGCAGCCGACCGGTTTCACTTCGCCAGTCCGTACCAACGGATCAAGCCGCTCAAGCTCACCAAGAGCGACGTCGAGCCGTTCACGCCGGCCGAGGTGCAGCAGATCCTGCAGACGGTCCGCCAAGACTTCCAGATCTATCTCCTGGTGCGCTTCGCGACCGGCATGCGCTCCGGGGAAATTGACGGGCTCAAGTGGCGCTATGTCGACTTCGAGCGGCGTCTGATCTTGGTACGCGAGACCGTGGTCAAGGGCGAGCCGGACACGACCAAGACCTACGAGTCTGCCCGCGACATCGAGGTCACCCAGGCGGTCTGCGACGCCCTCAGGGCGCAATATCGGGCGACCGGGCATCTCTCGGAGTACGTCTTCTGCAATCGGGACGGCAAACCCCTCGACCACAACAACTTCACCAACCGCGTCTGGTACCCGCTACTGCGGCACCTCAACCTGCGGCGGCGTCGCCCCTACCAGACCCGCCACACGGCCGCGACCCTGTGGCTGTCAACGGGCGAGAGTCCCGAGTGGATCGCCAGGCAACTGGGCCATACCACGACGGAGATGCTCTTCCGCGTCTACTCCCGATTCCGGCCGAACCTCACGCGCAAGGACGGCGCAGCCTTCGAGCGGCTATTGAATTCCATCCTCCCGCCATCGCTGCCTGGCGGAGGCCCCATGCCTGACGGAATCCAGTTACCGGATCACGCGCCCGCAAAGCCTGTACCGGCCTGAGCGAGATAGCCGATGCCAGTCGAATTCTCGCTCTTCTGCGGTGAGGTGGTTGCCACCGATCATACCGAAGAGGTGTCCGGATCCAGCATGGACGGGAGTGGTTTCATTTCGACCGATGTCCACCGGGACGTATGGGTCCGCCAGCGCGACGGGCTTGAGCGGAAGTTCAGCTTGACCAACGTCGACGTGCCGGCGCGGCAAGGCCAGCGCGTGGCGCTGCTGCTCGATGGCGGACGGCCCGTGGCCTTGATCAACTTCTCGACCGAGCAGTATGTCAACCTGGTCGCCCTCAATCAATTTGAACTCTTCGGTGCGGCCGAAGCGTTTGCGTTTGCGGCGATGCTCATCGTGGCCGGCTTCACCGCGCCCGCTGGGCTCGTCGCGCTGCTACTAGCCACGATGGTCTACGGTCTCGTCAAGCACTATGCAAGAAAACGGAGGTTCGGCGAGAAATTCGCGCTCGTCGAGACGCACATTCGCCGGACCATCGCCGATCCGCCCACAGCGTTGACTCACAATCACGCGCAGCCGGCTTGACCACGACATCAGTCGGCGGCTGGGGCCACTCGTCAGCCGTGTGGCCTGGCACCGTGCGTTTGCCGCCCGCGCCGGCTGCCCTTGAACAACGCCAAGTTCTTGCTACAAATAAGTAGCACCCACTCGCGGGAGGGCTCGGTGGCCACACAACTGGAAAATGGAACTTACCTACTTGACGAGGCCGAACGCCAAGGCTACGCACTCGCCGTGCGTATGATCGAACGCGTGGACCAGCGCCAACTGGATCTCACGCAACCGCTGGGCGCCTTCGACTACCTGCTAGTCATGTGCGCACGGTTGATCCTCATAGGCGAAGGCGACGTCAACCAACTTCTGACCGAGATCGTCCAGGAGTGCCTCGAGGAGCGACGTCGCCAGTCCCACTAAATTGAATACAACGTCGCGTTCGCATCTCTGATTTGTTCCCCGTGTCGCCGGGTTCCTTGTCCGGCAGATAGGCGAGGAGGCTGAGATCGTCTTTCTCGACCGCTTTCTTTCTGCAGCGGCTTTGGAACCCGCACTCAGGACTCACGATTTACGGTACGGGAAGGCGGAGTTGTGGGTTCGATCGCCGCGGGGAATCGGTCGAGCTTAACCTCAAACAGCAAAATTCCAGCGTCAGTGGCGGAAGTGGCCGACAACACTGTAGTCGAGTGTACGCAAGGTTGTCTCGGCGAAGCCATTGCGGCCAGCGACACATGCCTTGCCCAGGCGGTTCAAACAACTCGCGAGCGTTCCTTGAACACATCAGATGCGGTGTCAGCGCGACACCGACTGCCGTCGATAACCTTGCTGCCGGCGCATCCTCTGCTGCCCAAGGGCTGAGGCGCAGCACACGCCGCGCACTGCGACACGGCTGGATTCACCGGACGCGAGTTCGAGCACGTTGTTTTCATTTGTTGAACTTGGTGAAATGTCGGGCCTGAGCAACCTTCGGCATGAGAAAAGTCCCCAGATCTTCGATCACGCCCTCGAACGGACTCGTTGCGATCGCAAGATCAGCGCTAAAGGCACTCCACTGACGACGTTTGGCTTCATCTCTTGCGAACTCCGCCGTCAGCGCGTCGGGCAGGACATCGGGTAGCGGCGTCCCTCTTCGATCAAACGTCGCTGCAATTGCTTGCGCTAGACGGGCGTCGTGAAAGTCGTAACTCTTGCTGAGAACCCACACATCGTAGAAGTCCTTCATGCGGCTATTGGCGCGACCGAAGGCAACCATCGCCTGAAACTTCTCGGCAATGACGGTCTCGCGAGAATAGGTGCGAAGGTGCGGCGCCGGCAGATCGAGCAGGACCGGCAGGTCGATTTCTTCGATGCCAGGCTCGACTGCATCGCCGAAGGCGATGTCAATCACTACGCCTATCCGCGCACCGGCGAGGGCTGCGGTCGTGCGTAGCCGCAGTCCCCCGTATTCGAGTTCCGCGCGGATCAGATCGACGCGCAAGGCGTCGGTATCGAAGGTCAGACCGTCGCCCGCTGCAATGCTGCCAATCTCTCGAAACGTGGCCAGCATGGGCTCGGGGGAAGGATCGCCGTAGCCGAGCAGATCAACGTCGCGCGTCGCGCGGTGCGGATCGTCGAACCACGTGGTGATCAGCATTGCTCCTTTAAGCACGAAGCGATCGCGATGCGGCGAAATGCTCAGGCGGTAGAGAAGTCGCTCGAGCGCGTAGCGCGTTAGGAGCAAATCGAGCGCCTGTCCCTTCTCGCGTGACAGTGCGAGCAACCGCGCCCGCACCGATGAGCCAATGTCCCGAACCGGCTTAGCCATTGGACGTTAGAGTCGTCAAATACGGCTCCATCGTCTTCCATACGCCCGCCTCGACGGCACGCTTGGCAATTTCTGCCGGCATTGTCTTTCGTTTGCGCAGCGCTTCGCGTAGCCCTTCGAGGGCGAGGTTGATGCCGACGGTGCGGCGGTAGCGAAACAGATCGGTGATCGTCTTGGCAATTCCGAAAATAGGAACTCGGACGCCGTCGATCCGATGGTGTTCGACATCCCTGCTCAGCTGCTTTTCGGGGAAGCGGGCAAACCGAACCGGCGGATACTGAAATTGCGGACGCCAGTCCTTCGGACCGATCGCCATCCATACTTTCGGGGGCAGTTGATCGGTCAGTTCATGGAATGCGAGCGCCGAAGCAAGACAGATGACACCCTTGGGAACAAGTTTGGATGCTTCAGCCAGTGTATGGTTTGCGTCCATAGACGCGTCCGGGCGTTGATAGAGTCCTCGCGCGAGGCGCAGCACTGCTCCTTCGCGTTCAAGACGCGAAACGGTGGCCGCAGTTATACCGAGCGTAAGAAACTCGGACAGGCGCACCATTCCTCGCCGCTGCAGTAGGGAGAGCGCCTTATCCCGCTGAGGAAGGTGGTTGGAACTCATCTTGATACAAATCCTCGGTTAGAATGCGTTAGCGTCCTATGTTTTATATCACCCTTCATCATTTTTTTCAACTATCACAGCCTAAGACCGTGTCTGGCGCGGCTCCTCTATCCGCGTCTGAACCACAATTCCGCTCCATACCGCGCGTCACGCAACGCATTCAGCGCTGCGTCAGATCTGGCAAGGATCGGGTTGGAGATAACCCAAAGAAGCGGGTGGGGGTCGGAATCTAACCGGCGTAGACGGCTTTGCAAGTTGCCGCACGACCGCTCTGCACCCCGCCGGCGGCCGGCTATCCAAAGTATCGCTTGTGCTCGCCGCCGTGATGGTCGGTGTCGATAAGTCTCGCGTAGGGGCGATGGCAACAAGCTGAGGAGTGGACGTCATGAACTACTGCAACGCTGGCCGGGCTATCGTGATGAAGAGCCTGTGACGTCTGTGTGATAGTCTGCAGGCCAAAGCGCTCGCTACTCGGCAAACAATCCAGTGTCGGGCTTGCGAACGAACTCGAACGAGCTCATTTCGTAGGTTGATCCTTTTCCTGGTATGCCGAGCGGATCGACGAACTCATGCAGCTCAAAAACACAAATAGATCGCTCGACGAAGTGCGGCAGCAGTTTCAGGAAGATCTTGGCGTCCACCTTGCCGCTGAAGAAGCGCTTGCCGGAGCCCTCATCACTTGCTGCGTCGGGACGAGCTAATGGTGCGCCGTGCACCGAGAAGGCCAGATTGTGCCAGCGCAGGCCGTCGACGTGGCCCTCGACTTTGAGCGTTCCACGATAAGATCGGCTGCGAGAAACGTTTGCATCCGGTATCTCGATCACGAACGGCGGCGCCCCGCGCGCGCAAATGTTTAGCCGGCCCCTGACGGCCGCGGCATTCAACAACGCAAATCCTCGGCTTCGAGGACCGTCGGCTGCCGCGTCGATTGACCCGGCCTTGGGATGATCCGCGCCTGTGTTTGTGGGGCAGTTGTCCGACATGGCGAGCGTTGTGTGGAGATCGATGTTCGGATGAGATTCCGGCGTCAGTCCCCGTCCTGACTCCTGCTGGAATGGCAGCCGCAGGTTCGCGTTGGACGTCGCCTCGGCGTGTTGGTGGATAAGCGCCAGTTGATCGAGCAACGATGCCGTCACCGTTTTGACCAGATCGTCATCTTTGGCGCACCCTTCCGCGAAGGCCACGAATAGCGGCGGCGCCGGCAACCTCGCAGCGTTCGGTCTCTTCGAACTCACTCACTGCCCAGACCAGTTTGCGATCCAAGCTCGGCCGCTCCCGGAAATACTCTTGGGCGATGACCTGCGAGGAGCGCTGCGGCGTGACGAGCTCGCTCACGGTGGATGAAGAGTTCGCCAGCGAAGAGCTTGCCCAGGCGAATGGCCCGACGCTCCATGGTGACTGAGAGCGCGACCCAAGGTCTCAAGGCGCGTATGTCGGCGATATCGTCAACGTACATGGTTCCTCCCGATTTCAAGGACGCCGCGCGCCGTCAGCGTTTGCGCCGGAACGAGCGAGGCATCAAGCGAGCGGGCCAAGTCCCAGCGGGTGGGTGATCTGCGCGGAATGCGCCAGACCGGTTTCTGGCGTTGCATGTCGAGCGGCGGCATAGGCGATCTCGTTGCCAACCTCTCCATGATTGGGCGATCTCGATACGGAGTCCACCCGATAAGCCGTCCAAAAAAGGGGGGCTTTTCCGGTCAGGGTGCCCTTTGTCGACGGGCCAACGCCGCCGGGCCCGCCGACAGCATGCGAAGGGGCCGACCATCTGGGCGCGCAAGCGGGGGTGATCGCTCGACCGCCTGCCGAACCGCCAGCGGTGGTCTGCGATCGGATCAGCTATGCATCAATGGCGTGGCGCCAGCTGCGCGCTGCCCGTCGGGGGTCACGCGTGCGCGTCGAGGGTCTGGAGATAGGTGCAGAGCGTGAACATCACGCGGTGAAACTGGTTCATGCCGGTGAGCGGGCCGAGGGAGTTTTCACGGAGGAGGAAGCCCACCCGCTGACGGGCGAGGCCACGCACGCGATCCTGCGCAAGCCGCAGGCGGCTCGAGCGCTGTATCGCCTCGGCCGGGAGTCCGTGCTCTTCGGCGATCCGCCGCAGTTCGTCGGATTGCCGATGATCCTCGGGCACGCGCACCTCGATGTACTCGCCCGGTAGGCCGATGACTTTGCACCAGCGAAGGAGCGAGGAGAGTTCTGCCGGGTCGGGAAGCAACGAGTTCGGTGGCAGTCGGGCGTGTAGCGCGTGGCCCATATCTCGCAAACGGTCGCGGTGAGTTGGTCGAACTCGCCAAGGTGTGACGTGCCGTGCATGAAGCTCTCGAAGCAACTGGCGGACACGTGCGGTTTCGGCGGACGTTCTGCGCCCGGCGCGCGCATGCGCTACCGCCGCACTAGCCGAGGTGGGAGTCCACCCGGAACCGGCGATGTCATAGCGAGCTTCGCTGCGCACCGTGAACTCGGCGCCGAGCAGCCGCCGGATGAGCGGACCGGGGAGAAACAGCGTTTGCTCCAGCCCGTCGACCCGGCGCCGGCGATGCACAAGATCGAGCGCGCGGTCGGTGAGCTCTGGGGTCAGGCGGGCCGGCGCAGCCTTCGGTTTCCGCGGCAGGACAGGTGCGGATTCGCGTCGCGAACAGAGGGTTGCGACATGAATGAATTTGCCGTTGACTCAGGATCCGAGCGGCGTCTTCGCTCAAACCCGTGCGCTCACCGGAACCCGTACGGAGTCGTTCTGCCTCGCTCACCGCGAGGCCCGCTGCGTAGGCAGCGGTTGGCAGATCGAGCGTAATCGCCGCCTGCTTGAAGACGTCGTCCAGATACAAAGCCGCGAGTAGATCGCTCGTATGGGTGTAGCAGCGAAACGTCGTGCCGGGCCACCCATGACCGATGGCGAGCGACACCGCCCAGGCTCCGCGCTTCGAGGGCTCGGTTGTGTCGAGGAGTAGCGCACGCGCCTCGCGCGGATCGGCCGGGCCGATGATCCGCCGGATGACGCGCGAAATCTCGGTATTTCGCGGCAAGCGCTCGAGCGTCATCAGCCACTCGCAACGGGTGCCGAACGCGTGGCGCCCATAGTGCAGCCGCACCTTGGGCGAGCCGGTCACCACGCGCAACGCTTCGGTTATCCGGTCACAGATCGCGCGACGGTCGATCAACTCCCGCGGCTGGGAGGTATCGGCAAAGATGGCCGCCAAGGAATCGTCGTCGGCAAACTCCCCGATATGCTCCATCCAGACCGAGAGAGCTTGCCGCTCTTCGGCGAGCATGGGGCCGATCAGTGGCACTTGCCGGATGCCGGCATCGGACTTGATTTCGCGATAGTCGTTGTTGCGGAAGAGCACGATCGGCGCTCCCTCCGCATTGACGATGTCCTTGCGTCGCAACGCGTGGACCACCGCCAACTAGATCTCGCGCAGCCGCTGGGCGCCTTTGACTACCTGCTCGTCATGTGCGCGCGGTTGATCCTCATAGGCGAAGGGGACGTCAACCAACTTCTGACCGAGATCGTCCACGAGTGCCTCGAGGAGCGACGTCGCCAGTCCCACTAAATTGAATACAACGATCAGGCCCGTTTGAAATTCGTCCGGCGACCCACGCGCGGGATCCCTGCCAGGTCGTCCTTTCGATCCGAGGCGGCAGTTCTTGATATCGCGTCTCGTGAGCGCCTGTCCCCAGGCAGGCGCGCCATAGGGCCGGCAGCGTTCTTCTTGAGGGGAGTCGGGTGCGCCTCCCACCAGTACCCGCCCTCCCACCCAGCCCTTGAGCAAGGCCAGAACCACTCTGAAAGCGGCCATGTACCCGGACTTTTAAGTGGCTATACGTGGCTATTTGTAATAACCAACTCATTGATATATAATGCGCAATGGCCAATAAAGAAGCGGACATAAAAGCGGACATCAAACCGGCGAAAGATCGAGGCGAAACCTCCTCGAAGATGGAGCCCCTGCTGATCGGCGAGGGCTCGCGTCATCGCCCTGCCCTGACCGATCTAGCCCTTGAACTGGCCCAAAAGAGCGCTGGATTCCATCGCAGCCTGCCCGAAAGCCTACTGACCTCGCTCGCCGATCTTGTGCGGTCGATGAATTGCTACTACAGCAACCTTATCGAAGGGCATGACACGCACCCCGTCGACATAGAGCGCGCGCTCAAGAACGACTACAGCAAGGACGCGACAAAACGCGACCTCCAGCTCGAAGCGAAAGCGCATATCGCGGTCCAGCGGTGGATCGATAGCAGCGGCCTCAAAGGCCGCGCGCTGACGGTTGACTCCATCCGCGAGATTCATCGCAGGTTCTGCGAACTGCTGCCCGACGATTTGCTGTGGATTGAAGACCCAACAACCAAAGAACGCATCAAAGTGATCCCCGGCGAACTGCGCGATCGTGACGTTGTGGTCGGCAGTCACGTCGCGATCAGTCCGCCTTCCGTACTTCGCTTCATGCAACGCTTCGAGGAGGTCTATGGCCGTCTCGGCAAGACCGAAACCATACTCGCAGCGGCGGCAGCCCATCACCGACTCGTCTGGATTCACCCGTTTCTCGATGGCAATGGCCGCGTCGCTCGCTTGATGTCGCACGCCACGCTGCTTGACGCACTCGACACGGGGGCGGTCTGGTCGATCGCGCGGGGTCTTGCCCGCAATGTGGATGCTTACAAGACGCACCTCGCCGCCTGCGACCAAACTCGGCGCAACGATCTCGACGGACGAGGCAACCTGAGCGAAGAAAATCTCGCGGAGTTCACGCGGTTCTTCCTCTCCGCATGCATTGATCAGGTCACCTTCATGGAACGCCTGATGCAGCCAGACCAACTACGCGCGCGCATTCTGCTGTGGGCCGAAGAAGAGATCAGGCTCGATCATCTGCCGCCGAAATCCGGCAGCATCCTTGAAGCTGTGCTCTACCGCGGGGAGCTCCCACGCGCCGACTCCGCCAACATCGTCGGCACTGGCGAACGTCAAGCCCGCCGCGTTGTCTCGGGCCTACTAGAACAAGGGGTACTCACGTCAGAAAGTACGCGCGCACCGCTGCGCCTTGCCTTCCCCGCTGCGCTCGCATCGCGATGGATGCCGGGATTGTTCCCGGAAAGGACGGGCTGACGTGCGCCCGATCTGCTGGCTTCACATATCCGACATTCATATGCGTATGAGCTGGCCACTCGTGAACTGCTTGAAGTCGCCCACGCCGGCCGTCAGCGCCGAAGCACCGAGTTCGCCGATACTGAGGACCTTGGCCGCACGCTTGGCCGCCGGGCTGGCGCGCACATGCTGGCCGACCTGCTGGTCGCACCAGCGCAGGTGTTCGTCGAGCTCGCGCCAATGATCGAACGCGCGCTGCAGCACCAGCCGCGCCGTCGTACTGAGTTCGTTGCCGGCATCCTCGATCACGTCGGTCAGCACGGCGCGTAACACCTTCGGGCTCTTGCCGAACACCAGACCGAATTCCGTCAGCACGCCGCGGATCTGGTTGATGCAGGCGGTGCGCTCTTGCTTCAACCCCTCGCGCACGCGGTGCAGGCTCATCACGCCCTGCTGCTCGCAGGTCTTGACCGGCACGAAGCGCATGCATGGCCGCGATGCCGCCTCGCAGATCGCCGCGGCGTCGGTGGCGTCGTTCTTGCCGTTCTTGCCTTCCATGCGATAGGGGATGACGAAGTTGGCCGCAATCAGCCGCGCGTCCAACCCCAGCGCGTGCAGCTTGCGGGCCCAGTGGTGCGCGCTCGAGCACGCCTCCATTGCCACCAGACAGCCTACGGGAAGCCGCGCGCACCAGGCGAAGAACTGATCGCGCTTGAACGCGCGCGTCACTACCCGCCGGCCCGATGCATCCACCGCGTGGACCTGGATCACTTGCTTGGCAAGGTCAACACCTACCCGCGCGATGATTGGTGCTCGTGTAATCTCACTCATGGGCTTTCCCTTCTTCAGTTTCGGATTGATGGTCGCAAGTCAATCTTGCTGCTTCGACACCGTTACTGGGAAGTGGGAAGTCCCTTCGTATTCGCGCGGTATGGGGGCTGCGCTCAAGCGTCGGTGAGTGAATGAGACAGAGGTTCTGATTATGTTTGTGGAACGAGGCAATCGGCCTCGGATCACGACAGGAGCAGAACCATGGGGGCATCAGCTGACGGCAACAGCCGGTTGCCCCGACGCATGATCGACGACATGCGGATGTGCTCGACGACTGAGTCGGTCATTCCCCTTATTCTTGTGATTGTCGATCTCTCGCTGCACTGGACGCGACACTATCAAATGCACTTCATCAACGTACCGCCACTCCGACCAATCGAGTTTCGACAGAGCGCGACACTGGATAAATAGATTCGTGCGTCCGATGGCGCCGGGAAGACTTGGAGCACTGGATACAGAACCCGGAATCAACAGCGTAAATCGGCTCTGCGGGATTCGAATTTGCGCTTCGGTCAGGCTGCTGGACGACGAGCCGCGGCTGAGGTCGTTCGTTGGAACGCGCGATTGATGTCGAAAACGGGCATAGCTCGGAGGCCCGGTGGCCGCGGGCCATTTATCCGCGTCTCCAAGAAAAATCATAATAAACAGGGGGTTGGATAAATGACGGCATCGGCAACCCGATGCGTCGGGCATGATCAGTCGAGTTTTGCTTTATGATCAATGCCATAGCGAACACCATCGGCTTGCAAATTGTCGGGTTTTTGCATATCATATGTGTCGGGTTTTTGCGAGATAGCGACTAAGGCCATGCGTAACCGAAAGACATTGCGGGAGAGGATCAAGGGACGGATCGCCCGCAAGCGGGACGACGTGTTCCTGCCGCGCGAGTTCGCCGATCTCGGCGGCGAGGATCAGGTGCTGCGCGCGTTACGCGGACTGGTGAGGGCAGGGCGCCTGGTGCGGCTTGGCTATGGCGTCTATGGCCGGGCCGTGGCGTCACGGCTGTCGGGCGAGCCGATGCTCTACAGTCCGAACGGGTTCGCCGGCGCGGCGCGCCAGGCGCTCAACAAACTCGGGGTGAAATGGGAGCCGACTGAGGCCGAGCGCGCTTACAACGAAGGCCGGTCGACGCAGGTACCGGTCAATCCTGTGGTGCGGGTGAAAGGGCGTTTCTCGCGGCAGCTCCGTTACGGCAAGACGGAGCTGGTCCTTGAGCGATGAAATCACGCTGCAGCAATTGCTCGAAGTCCAGGCGCATTTCGGATTGCCAAGCCCTGCACTTGTCGAGAAGGACTTTCACGTCGTAAAGGCCCTGGCCGCGATCGCCGCGGTGCAGACGCCGCCGCTGGAGCTCGTGTTCGGCGGCGGCACGGCGCTGAGCCGCGCTCATCGCCTGATCCGGCGCATGTCCGAAGACATCGATCTGAAAATCGTCGCCGACGAAGATCCGTCGCGAGGAGCGCTGCGTAAGCTGCGCGAGGCTATGACCGATGCGCTATTGCGCGCCGGTTTTCGCTTTGACCCTGGCAATCCCGCGCACCGCGAATCCGCCAACGAAAGCCGCTACACGATCTACCGGCTGCCCTATGAACCGCTGTCGCGCGGGGAGGGGGCCTTAAGACCCGAGATCAGTAGTGTCCCAACGTTAATCGAAGAGGATCAGCTGCTTATCTGAAATGGAGTCGATGTCATCGGTCACGGCTTGTGCAAGTAGTTGATCCAACGGCATTCGTTCGAACATGGTCAGGCTCAGGATCTGTAGGATTTCGTAGAGGCTGGCCGAGAGCTTGAGTCGCTTCTTGACGATGGCGACCAGGACGTAGACCGAGACGGCGATCCAGATTTGCGACTTGACCGCGTTCTCCGAGGTGCCGAAGAAGGCCTTGATTCGCAGATGCTGCTTGATCCACTTGAAGAACAGTTCGACCTGCCAGCGGCAGCGATAGAGCTCGGTGATCGTGAGCGCCGGCAAGGCGAAGTTGTTGGTCAGGAAGATCAGCGTCTTGTCGGTCTCGGGGTCCTTGAACCGGATGCGTCGCAGCGGCGCTTCGATAGCCCTTGTGCGAGTAGAAGCCGGTGAGCACGACGGTCTGATCGCAGATCAGTCCGGTGGCGCGGTCGACGGGATGCGAGTAGCGCCGCTGGACCTTGAGATTCGACTTGCCACGGGTGACGAAGAAGCTGCCGGCTTCGTGGAAGCGGTACAGCCGCTCGAAGTCGAGGAAGCCGCGATCCATGATGTAGAACGCGCCGGGCTCGGGCAACAATTGATCGAGGATGTTGACCTCGTGCATCTTGCCGTCGCTGATGTGGATGAAGGTCGGGATGTTGCCGCGCAGATCGAGCAGCGTGTGCAGCTTGATCGCGGCCTTGGTCGAGCGAAACGGCGCCCACGGAAACACCGACAGGCACAGATCGATGGTGGTCGTATCGAGCGCGTAGACGGTCTCCTTCAGATCGACGCCGAAGGGCTCGTCGACATACAGCGGTCGGGCGATGCCGATCAGGCTCTGCGCGAAGTCGGCGTAGATGCGCCAGTCGCGCACCGCGTTCGCATTGGCCAGCGTGTTGCGCGCCACCGTCGACGCGAATCCCCAGGTGATAGAGCTTGGACCGCTGGGCACGCAGACAGGCTTCGATGTCGCGCAGGCTCTCGCGATAACGTCAGCTGCGCGAAGGCCATGCACAGGAACTGATCCAGGCAGGAGAACGACTTGACCTTCCGTTCGCCCTCGTAGCGGGCAACGATTCGGCGAAAGGTGTGCAGCGGCAGATGCTCCATCACCTGCGCAAAGACCAGCTTGCCCGCGTACATTCGATTGCTCCCGCGATGGATCCCATCGCAGGGTCGCAAAACTGGTCTCTACAGTTCAAGTCGGTGACAGGCAAAATCATGAAAAAGTGCTTTCTGTACCTTGGCTTACATGCCGTTCACTAGAAAACGTTGGGACACTACTGACCCGAGATCCAGATTGAAGCGCCTGTATGGCCGCTGCGCCGGCCGGCGCTCACCTTGCCGGTGTGCTCGTTCGTGGCGGAAGCCTTAAAGCGCCCCTTCGAAGTCGCAAGCATCGCCTGCGTATCGATCACGCAGACGGCGGCGGAGAAATTCGTGGCGCTGACGCGGCGCACGGCCGCCGAGATGGCGGAGGCCAGCGGCCCACGCGATCCCACGCTCGCGCGCCACATCTACGATCTGCATGTGATCCGTGGGCACTACGATGCGGCCGAAGTTGGCGCCCTGGCGCGCGCGATCATGCCGCACGATGCCGAGATTTTCGGGAACCAGTTTCCCGCCTATCGCGCGGACCCGATGGGAGAGACATGGCGCGCGGTCCACGCCCTTGCATCCGATCCCCGCTACGCCCGTCGCTACGCGGAATTTCAGCGGGACATGGTCTATGGCGATGCCGTGGCGTATACAGATGCGCTGGTAACCATCTCGGCCTTGGCCGAGAACCTTCAGGAGCATTGATGCAAGGGCAGGGGAGGGAAGCCATGATTGTTCGATCGCCGTTCGAGGGCTTACGCATTCCGAGAGAGTTAGTGTGCGAGTTTTTTGCGGTGTTCTCGCGATTGGAGTTCACTCTCAAAGAAGAGGGCTTCGTCCAGAGAGGGAGAGAGCGTGCATACCCTGACTGGAATCGGTTCGCGAAAGAAGCCGCTTTCCTAAGAAACACCCACCGCCTCCTGTAAGGTGAATCCGAATTCCGCCGCCCGTCGATGCAGCTGCTTGATGACGCGCTCGCGATATTTGCGCTCATATTGATCGGCACCCAGGTCTCGGTATTCCCTGCCGAAGCGCATGGCGTTGTAGAACAGAATGGCGATCTTGCGTGCCGTCGCAGTTGCCGCTTTGGCCTTTCCGATACGGGCGGCGAGCCTGCGATAGAAAGCGCCGAGCGCGGTGCTGGTCCGTCCGACCGTGACCGCTGCCAAGCGCAGATGTGCGGCTAATCGGTTGGTCGTTTTGCGTGTCCGTGCCGACAGCACCTTGCCGCCGCTGATTTTGCAGCCCGGCGCAAGTGTCAGCCATGAGGCGAAATGCTTGGCCGAAGGCCACTTGCTCAAATCAGTGCCACATTCTCCGATTAGGCGCAGCGCCAAGTGTGGACCGATGCCGTGGATCTGCGTCAAATCGAGCCCGGTCAGTTGATACAGAACCGGACGAAGATCGAAGTTGAGGTCGCTGGGCTGCTTCGTGCGATGGCGTGGCTGGGGCAGCGGCGTGGCGGGGTTGGGTTTGCCGGCCGTCAGCCCGGCCAAGACTTGCTCGATCTGCGCATCGCACTCCTCGATCCGTGACTGGTAGAAGTCATACAACGCCAGTGCTTGTCTGAGCGCGAAAACTCCGTACTCGCCTTGCAGCGCACGTCGCGCATGGCGGCCAACACTTCCAGATCTCCGCAATCCGGCGTCGGTGGTTAAGAAACGAATGCTGAATGGCCGCCTCAAGGAGGATTGGCGGGCGATTCAAGCGCGATTTGCCACCCGCGGTAATATAATCGCCAACGCGCGGCCGGCCGTCATTTGCATGGCCAACTTGCCGGTCATCGGACTGGCCATGCTGCTGTCTCACCTGTATACGGAGGAGATGCTGCGCACAGTGTTTGCATCAACCGAAATGCTGGAATTGCGTGCGTACGACGCCGATCTTACCGAGGGCACGCGGCATCGCGGGTAATCCGCGCTAATTGGAATGGTGGCGCGCCGAACCCAACCTGATCGATTTGACAAGGGCGAGCACGCGGTACCCGGCCGTTGATTGCTTAGAGTAATTCTCGTCCTAGAATTCGACGAGTCCATAGGAGGAACCATGGGTGACGACACTAATCGCCTGCGTCGCAGGCTCATTGTGGGTGGTGCGGGCGCGCTGGCAGTATCGGGACTCGGTTCGTTGAGTCGAACGGCTTTCGCGCAAGCCACGACCATCGAGCTGCCAATCGCCAACGGCAAGCGAAACATGGTGGCCTTTCCCGAAAAGCGGCCACTTATCGTGCTGACTACGCGCCCGCCGCAACTCGAAACGCCCTTCGAAATCTTCAACGACGGCATCATCACTCCGAACGATGCGTTCTTCGTCCGGTACCACAATGCCGGCATCCCAACGTCCATCGACGGCGACAAACATAGCATCAAGATCGGCGGGAACGCGGCGGGCAAGCCGTTCGAGTTGACGGTGGCCGAACTTCGCTCGCAGTTCAAACCTATCGAATACGTGGCTGTAAACCAGTGCTCGGGCAACAGCCGCGGCCTCTTCTCGCCGCGCGTCACCGGCGGTCAACTCACAAACGGGGCAATGGGCAATGCGCGATGGGTTGGTGTACCGCTGAAGGACGTGCTGGCGCGCGCCGAATTGAAGAACACCGCAAGGCAGGTCACTTTCAACGGGCTCGACACCGCGGTGTTTGGCGGTGGCGATTTCGTCAAGTCGCTCGACGTAAGCCACGCGCTCGACGGCGAGGTCATGCTGGCGTACCAGATGAACGGTGCCGACATTCCGATGCTCAACGGCTATCCGGTCAAACTTGTGGTTCCGGGCTACTACGGTACCTACTGGGTCAAGCATCTGTCGGAGATCGAGGTGATCGATAGCGTGTTCGAGGGATTCTGGATGAAGCCTGCCTACCGGATTCCCGACAACGACTGCGCCTGCGTCGAGCCAGGTACCGCGCCGTCTGCGACACGCCCCATCGGGCGGTTCAATGTGCGCTCGTTTATTACGTCAGTGCAGGACGGCGCCCGGCTTCGCGCCGGCCAGCAGGCGGTGGTGCGGGGCATCGCTTTCGACGGCGGGCAGGGCATCCGCGAAGTCGCCTACTCCACGGATGGCGGACAGACCTGGCGCGAGGCCAAGCTTGGCAACGATCTCGGTCGGTACTCGTTCCGCGAGTTCACCTTTGCCTTCACACCCGACAAGGGGACCTACGACTTACGGGTTCGCGCCTGGAACCGCTCTGGGCAGAGCCAGCCAATGGATGCGCTGTGGCAACCGGCCGGCTACATGCGCAACGTGGTCGAGCGGGTCTCGGTCACCGCGGTCTAGGGGGCATAGACATGAACAGCAAACCAATCTTCGCGGCTGCGCTCTCGGCGCTCGTTCTTTCTCTCGGCGGCATGACGCTGGCCGATGCCAAGTCGATCACCTTGCCGACGGAGGCCCCGTCGCTCAAGGCCAGTGCGCTGCCGGGTTATGCGAAGGCGCAGACCAATTGCGTGGCGTGCCATTCGGCGGAATACATGCTGTATCAGCCGCCCACCGCGCCGCGCGCTTATTGGGAGGCGATGGTCACCCGCATGAAGGTGGTGTTCAAGGCCCCAATCGACGATGCGGACATGCCGGCAATTGTCGATTACCTAGTCAAGACATACGGCAACGAGCAGCCCAAGCAGTAACTCGGGAACCTGCGGGCCATTTCCCTTGCTCCTGCGGCGTACCATACCGGTGAAAGCGCGTTCCCATTGGACGCGATCCCCATGACTGGTTCACGCTCGGTGGCAGGTATGCATTACTTAGCGGCCGCTCGATCGAATCGCGTCAATGCCGGCGACCGGCCGAGGTTGTGTATTAACCGTCCCTTGGGTTTGCTTGAGCGATGAAGGCGTACCGGCCTTCGCAGGGGTCATGCCGGCCGCACCGCGTCACGGAGTTCGTGTCGTGATCGGCAGTTGTTCAGTTTTTTTGGCCGATGAGGCTGCGAGCGTCGGCGTATCAAGCGAAGTACGAGCCTATGCGGCCAAAGCGTTCATCGCGCGCATCATTGCGCCGATGCCCAAGATGCGCATGACGCGCTTCAGGTTATAAGCCAGGACGTGCAGACTCGCTCGCCCTTGAAGTAACCGCGGTCGGCCACGACGGTGATCGCTTCAATGCCCGTGGCCGCGTGCGCCTGTTCGGCCATCCGCGCCAACTGGTCACGATCAACACCCTCGGTGATGACCTCGTGCGCCACGATCAGATGGTTCTTGGCATCCACCGCCGTCTGCACGTTGTAACCGACGATGCCACCATCGCGGCTCTTCATTGATCGCGCATCAGGATCAGTCAGCGACAGTTGTTGATCGGGACTGGCGAGCATTTGTGCTTCGTAGGTTTTGAGCTGCTGCATCCGCTCCTTCAGCGCCGCGATCTTCTCTTGCAGCCGGCCCTTCTTCAACTCTGCCACTTCGGGCTCGGCCCGGTCGGCCGTGTCCATGGCCGCCAGATAACGCGCGATGCTCTGTTCGATCTGCGCCATCCGCCGCTGCATCTTGGCCGGGGTGAAGTTCTTGTCACGGTTGTTCACCGCCTTGAACTTGCTGCCATCGATGGCTACCATCGCCTCAGTGAACAAATTGAGCTGGCGACACAACGCGATGAACTGACGGCAAACCTTGCGGATCGCCCGCCCGTTATCCTTGCGGAAGTTGGCGATGGTCTTGAAGTCCGGCCTCAGCCGTCCGGTCAGCCACAGGAGCTCGACGTTGCGCTGCGCCTCACGCTCCAGCCGACGGCTCGACTGGATGCGATTCAGGTAGCCGTAGATGTAGAGCTTCGACAGCACCGCCGGGTGGTACGCCGGCCGGCCCGTGGCCGCCGGGTCAACCCCAACGAAGCCGAGCCCGCCCAGATCAAGCCCGTCGACGAAGACCTCGACCACGCGAACCGGATTCTCCGCTTCAACGTAGTCCTCCAGACACGCAGGCAGCAACGTCACCTGGGTTCGCTCCTCGCCTTCGATGAATCGCTTCATGCTGCCGCCTCGAAGAAACTCGTTGCTTCAGTGTAGGAAACTTTTTCGTCTAGGCAACCCCAGCGTTTTTACACAACCTCGGCCATGAGCAGCCGCACGACCCTGACACGCAAAGCAGGCGTTCGACAAAACAACCGAGCCCAAGCAGACGGCTTGCCTCGGCGTGCGCGACACTGCGACGAGCGGGCAACGCGAGGTCGGTGGGCTCCTGCGCTTGATCGTCGTGCTCGTCGCGCTGCCGTCCGTGTTCTTCTTCGTCACGTCGCTTTGCGTAATGCCAGGAGATGGAATAGGATCGATCCGCCCGCAGGCGAAAGAAGCCCCTAGACGAAAGATTCGTAGCAAGCTCAATTTCAAGGTTGCCAGCAGCATGCCATGAAGGTGGCTGTATTCAGCGCCAAACGCTACGACCGCGAGCTGCTGGCTGTAGCGAACGCTAAGGCTCGCCACGAGCTGGTCTTCTTTGACGATCTTCTCGAAACCTCGACGGTGGCGCTCACCGCTGGTTGCGGCGCGGTGTGCGTGTTTGTCAATGACCGCGTCGATGCGGCAGTGCTTGCGGCATTGGCGGCCGGTGGCACTGGCCTCGTCGCGTTACGCTGCACCGGCTTCAACAACGTCGACTTGAAGGCGGCAGCGGCGCTGGGTATCAAGGTCGTCCGCGTAACAGAATATTCGCCGTACTCAGTCGCCGAGCATGCCATAGCACTGATTCTGGCACTTAGTCGCAAGATCCACCGCGCCTATAACCGGACACGGGACGGGAATTTCGAACTGGATGGACTTCTCGGCGCCGATCTGCACGGACGCACCGTGGGTGTAATCGGAACCGGCAAGATAGGCCGCGTGTTCGCGGGCATCATGACTGGATTCGGCTGTCAGCTCATTGGCTACGACAAGATACCGAACCCGGATTTCGAACGGAGGGGGGGCCGCTACGTCCAGCTGCCGGAGCTCGTCGCGCGCTCTGACATCGTGTCGCTGCACTGCCCGCTGACGCACGAAACCCATCATCTTGTCGACGCGAATGTCCTCGCGCTGGCGAAGCGAGGAGCGATACTGATCAACACCAGCCGCGGCGGCCTCGTCGATACCGAGGCGGTGATTGCGGCGCTGAAATCGGGGCAACTTGGCGCACTCGGCATCGACGTTTACGAGCAGGAAATCGACTTGTTCTTTCAAGACCTGTCGAGCACGATCATCCCCGACGATCTGATCCAGCGGCTGGTGTCCTTTCCGAATGTGATCGTCACCGGCCACCAGGCATTCTTTACCCGCGAGGCGATCGGAACGATTTGTGCAACTACAATTTCCAGCATATCAGCCTACGCCGAGGGCAGACCGCTGGAGCATGAGGTCCATGCCATCGTTTGACGCAGCAGCCCTTCACACCTCAATGGCAACCCTACGTCTTACTGGGTATTGGATTGGCCGGGGCCGCGTTGCTTCGACGTCGCTGCAATACGTAACGATCAGGTCGAAGTGGTTGGGGCTTAACCCGTGGGCATTACGTCGACGTGGTTCGAATGCGTCAACCGAGTCAAGTTCGCGCAGCCGTACGCTAATACGTCGAGCTAATGGAGGCGTGACGGTCCGAGTTCGGCCAAGACTGGCCGTCCGCGTCCACCACGGAAACTTCCGTCTAGTCCGAAGTTCATTGTCAGTTAGCCTTGTTTAGAGCGTAGAAGCATTGCCTAATCAGAAGGTTGCCTGGGTTTTCTGGCGTCAATATGTAGCCATGTAGTTGACTTGACTTTGCAGGGATATCGTCTAGTATGTAGTCATGCATATTGACGTTGTCCCGAATCGCGGCGCGCGCCCTGCGTACCTTCTGCGCGAGTCCTATCGCGAAGGTGCGCGCGTGCGCAAACGCACCCTTGCCAATCTGTCGTCGCTCTCCGAAGCGCAGATTCTTGCCATTCGCGCGGTGCTGCGCGGCGAACCGGTGAGCCCCGTTGCCGAGCAATTCGAGGCCATTGCCTCGCGTGCGCAGGGTCACGTGCAGGCCGTGCGTGTAGCCATGCGCCGGTTGGGGTTGGAGGCGTTACTGGCGGCGCGCCCCTGTCGCGAGCGCGACCTGGTGAGCGCCATGGTGGCGGCGCGCATCATCGCCCCGCATCCGAAGCTGGCCACCACGCGCTGGTGGCACACCAGCACGCTGGCCGAGGACTTCGGCGTGCAGGAAGCCAGCGAGAACGATCTATACGCGGCGATGGATTGGTTGCTCTCGCGTCAGGAGGCGATCCAGAAGAAGCTCGCGGCGCGCCATCTGGGCCCCGGCAGTCTGGTGCTCTATGACCTGTCGTCGAGCTACTTCGAAGGCACCACCTGCCCGCTGGCGAAGCTGGGCTACAACCGCGATGGCAAGAACGGGCTGCTGCAGGTCAACTACGGCGTGCTCACCGATGCCCGTGGCTGCCCGGTGGCCGTGTCGGTGTATGAGGGCAACGTGGCCGATAGCCAGACCTTGCCGCGCCGAGCTCAAGCGCCTGCGCGAGCACTTCGGTCTCGAGCAGCTGGTGATGGTGGGCGACCGCGGCATGGTCTCCAACCAGGCCATCGCCATCATGCGGGAAACGCCCGGGGTGGACTGGATCACCGCCTTGAAGAGCGCGTCGATCCGCGTGCTGGTCGAGCAGGGGCACTTGCAACTGGATCTATTCGATGAACGCAACCTGCTCGAGTTAAGCTCCCCGGATTATCCGGGTGAGCGACTGGTGGCGTGCCGCAATCCCCAGCTGGCGGCACTGCGCGCCCACAAGCGCGAAGAGTTGCTCGCTGCCACCGAGCGCAGCCTCGCCCAGATCAAGACTCGGGTCGATGCCACCAAACTCAAAGGCGCCGATGCCATCGGACTGCGCGTCGGCCGGGTGGTCAACCAGTACAAGGTCGCCAAACACTTTGAGCTCACCATGGGCGCGGCGAGCTTCACCTTCCAGCGCAAGCACGCGAGCATTGCCGCCGAGGCTGCGCTCGACGGCATCTACATCATCCGCACCTCGGTCGCGCCGGCGCGCATGGATGCTGCCGACTGCGTGCGCAACTACAAGGCGCTGGCCAACGTCGAGCGGGCGTTCCGCTCGCTCAAGACCATCGATCTGAAGGTGCGCCCCATTCATCATCGCACCGCCGATCGGGTGCGTGCCCACATCTTCCTGTGCCTGCTCGCCTACTACGTCGCGTGGCACATGCGGGAAGCCTGGCGCGAGCTGATGTTCGCCGACACCGATCAAGAAGCCAAGGCCACGCGTGACCCGGTGGCGCCGGCGAAGCGCTCTGCGGCAGCGCTGCTCAAGGTCGCCTCCCACACTCTGGACGACGGCACCCCGGCGCATAGTTTCTCGACCCTGTTGGCCGAGCTCGCCACCATCGTTCGCAACACCTGCCGTACGCCAAACGCGGCGGACGGCGCACCGACTTTCGATCTGCTCACCACACCCAATCCCAAGCAGCAGCGCGCATTCGAATTGATCCAAAAGATTCGAGTGTAGACAGAAACCGGAACTCCGATGTCACCCCAAGTAACTGAGATGCAAAGCCAAACTCGTTCAATGAGCGCTCGAACTTCGGTCTAGTGCACCACACCTTCCGCCAGGCACTCGTTGACGAGCTTCTCCAGCTCGCCGCGCAGTTCGATATCGAGTGACTTACCGGTTTTCGCCTGACGCACGCGCAGAATCCGGATTTCGCGCCTGTCCTTTTCGGTGCGTTTGATATTTGCTGGACCGAATCGGAGGCAATCCGCGAGCCGCTGGCAACTCGCGTAGATCAGCGTCATCGTGCGCCGCACCGATGTCCCGGCGACCGCGAACACCGCGCCAGTTTCGGCGTCCTCGATCATGCACTCGCGCGGCCGCTCGCGACACGGGTTGGCGTCGACCCAGCCGACTCTGGCGACGTGGACTTTGGACTGGGCACGTTGACTGACCATTGTTGGCTCGGCGAGCTTCGTCGATCCTTACGGCTGAAAACAGGACGCGGAGCCATCTGATCACTCGCGACGGATTTCGTCGGCCGCTGTGTCGCAAATCACTGCTTGGACCACGTGAAAGACGACCTTCCCGACGCTATCGTAGCTCGACGAGATCGATGTCGCCTTTAGCCTGATTCCCGCGACCTCTATGACGTCGTTGACGTTGGCCTTCGTAGTAACGCGAAGCAGCAACACTGCATCCTCGCGCCCGGGCCGAGTCAAGGGGTGGTCCGGCGAACTGCCGATCCTCGCCGAGACGTCTATGTCGTCTCCCGGCAGCTTCAGAACGGAGCACAGTTCCTCGCTTGTTTCCCCGAATACGGGTCGTCCTTCATGATCTACACTTGCCATCTTGGTGATCGTGCAGGGAACGTCGGCGTCAGCGCGAGAATTGGCCACGCGTTTGGGCGGTTCGCTAGACAAGGCTTCCTCGCAACTATTAGGCTTGAGCAGCCACCCGGCTTGATACCAAGTATCTTGCCCGAAATTTCCATTCTTAACACGCACGCGTAGCGCGTTGCCTCGATTGGTTGCCCTGGATACAAGATGACCGAGTTGAGCCAAGGTCTGTTCGACTATCACCAACGCAGCAAGCATCGCGTCAACCATTACGCTCCAGGTCCGACCGGACTCGACTGGGCAAACCAGCCGGACCCGTTTCTGGAGTTTCCCGGCGCGGCACAAATTAAGCTGCGTCTGGCCGCAGATTCCCTGGTGACACGGTACAACGGGCTGCGCCAGGGTGAACTGCCGCCGGCGTGCCGATTCGACCTCGATCATCTGGCCGTTTTGTTCGAGCTCTCGCTCGGCCTGTCGGCATGGAAATCCTACGGCGCCAAGCGCTGGGCACTGCGCTGCAACCCTTCGAGCGGCAATCTGCATCCGACCGAGAGCTATCTGCTGTGCCCGCACCTGCATGGGCTGTCCGCCGGGGTCTATCACTACCTGAGCCGGGATCACGTGCTCGAACAACGCGCCGCAGTCCATGAACCGCATTGGTCTGCAGCGTTTTCCGGCAACGGAGTTCTGATCGGCCTCAGCTCGATTCACTGGCGCGAAGCGTGGAAATACGGAATGCGCGCATGGCGTTACTGCCAGCATGATTGCGGGCACGCCATCGCCGCTGTGAGCTACGCCGCCGCGGCGCTCGGCTGGCAAACCCGATTGGTCTTGTCCGCCTCGGACGACGTCGTGGCGAACTCGCTAGGACTCGACCGGAGCGCGGACTTTAAGTCCGAGGAAGCAGAAGCGCCGGATGCCCTGCTGTGGGTTGGTGATCCCGATGCGCGCCCCGATCCCGCGCGCCTGCTGGATCCTCTGAGCAAGGCGAGATAGGTATGGCCGCGCTAACCGGTTGAGTCAGGAGCACGTGGGATGGCCAGGCATTGATTCGATTAATCGAATCACGCACAAGACTCTCACGCAGGAGCCCGCCGCACCGGCACCGGTTTCTCTTCCGCGCCCCGCCGCTCCCACCCTTGATCTGAGCTTTGCCGAGATTGCGCGACAACGCCGCAGCGCCGTGGATTTCGACGCGACGACGAGTATCCCTGCCGTTGCTTTGTTCGCTATGCTGGAATGCCTCATGGCGCGCCGCGATGCACCGCCGTGGAATGCGTTGCAGGATTCCGCGCTCGTGCATCCTGCGCTGATGGTGCACCGCGTGGATGGCCTGGAGCCGGGTCTGTATATGTTCCTTCGCGATCCGGCCGCCCTCTCTGGCTTAAGGCAATCCATGCGACCCGAATGGTTGTGGCAAAAGACCGGACCGGACCATCTGGCCCTGTATCTGTTGTTGCCTTACGATTTGCGCGACATAGCTAGGTCGACCTGCTGCCACCAAGATATCGGCGCAGACTCTTGTTTCGCGCTGGGGATGCTTGCGAAGTTCGACGTCGCTTTGCATGAACCATGGCGCTACCGCCATCTGTTCTGGGAATGCGGCATGCTCGGGCAGGTTCTTTATCTCGAAGCCGAGGCCGCCGGCGTGCGCTCCACCGGGGTCGGCTGTTTCTTCGATGACGAAATGCACGCGCTGCTTGGAATCAACGACCATTCCTGGCAGAGCCTGTATCACTTCACCGTGGGCGGCGCGATCGACGATGCCCGGCTCTCCACGTTGCCGCCGTACGAGTTTCAGCCTTGAAGCGGCGCATTGCGTACTCGATCGGCAGAGATTGACCTATTCTGAAAAATTCGAAAATGCAGTCACCGAATTTTCTTGCCAAACTGAATCGCGATCGCCCGTTCATCCTGCGAATCGTCGGAGGGCCAATTAGAAGGCTCTTGGTGAGGCGCATTGCGGGAGCCGAGTCTCCCCCAGCGTGTCACCGCAGCGAAGCCTCTGGCCATCATATGACCTCTTAGGAAAATCTGCTATGTATACCCGCCTCGGCAGTGCCTTCATAAGAATGAGAATGGGAAAAAATAGGGCCGGCGTGATCCCAAAACGCGACGGAATCAAACTCAGCCGGTCCCCAGCTAACGCGCGGACCTAACGGTTCTAGGCCGAGAACGGAAGTGGCTAAAGGCGATACATATTGCGTCTTGCCACTATCGAAACGACGCGCCTCTTCTGTTTGCTGCTGGGTTACTGGACCGCCAACCTCTTGCCTGGCGCTGCGGCCTTCTGGACCAGCTTGAGTTCGAGAACACCATTGTCGTATTTGGCCTCGCATGCCGACTCGTCCAGTTCCGCGGGCAGTGTAAAGGTGCGATAGACGTGGCCGAAATATCGCTCGTTGCGCACCACCCGGTCGCCTTCCTTATTTTCCCAATCGCGCTTAACTTCGGCAGTGATGGTGACCTGGTTGCCCTCGATCGCGACGTCGATGTTTTCCTTCTTTACTCCCGGAATTTCGGAGTGAACCAGGTAACCGTTCTCAGTTTCGGTTACGTCCATCTTGATCGTTACCGGGGTAGGTGCGCCCTCCAATCGAACGGGCCTGAAGAAGCCACGGAAGAGTTCGTCAAAGTTTGAATCCGCACGTGGATCGTAAGAGATGAGATTTTGCATAATGCCTGCCTTTCGAATATTGCGAGTTACTGAAGCCATTCATGCCGATGAATCCGGCCGAGTGAGCTGTCACGTGATCAAAAGAAACGGCCCGAATCAAGTCGGGCCACTGCCTAGAGATAAAGCAAGTGGCATCGCCACGCTAATCGTTAGAATTATTTTTGAGTCTCTTGCCAAACCCTGATTCCTGCTGCATCTAGACCGTTGCCGCAGCAGCGATCTTGTGGAAGGTGGAATTCGCAACCTCGTAGGTTTCAACCCGGGGAGTTCCGTCAACCACCTTCGCCAGGATCTTGGTCACTTCCGCGTAATGCCCGCGCTCATAGGTATCAGCGTTCTGCTTTGGTGTCCCACAAACTCACACCAAAAGCTTCGGTTCCGCCCGGGGCAACGAAGGTGATTTCATCCCGAAACCCGCTCTGCTTTCGAAGCATGGGGAGGACGTCCTTTTCCAGGCGCTGGGTAAACTCGAGCGTATTGTTGGGCTTCAACTTCATGGACACGCGACGTGCATACATTTGGATCTCCTTGGTTATGAAGGCCAAGGGGGCATTGCAGATAACCGCTACTAGTAAATAATGCTCAAGACCCTGTAATACCCCATCAGTCCTTAACCATTATAGGTAAAGTAACTTGACGTGTCAAGTGTTATCTCGGAGTATTGCAATCACTTAATCGATAGTGGTTAATCAGGGGAGGTCTACGGTGGACGTCTGTTTAGTCATCAAGCAACGGCTGGAGCAACTGGGCTTCGAACAGAAGGACCTGGCGGCGGCCACCGAAGTCACCGAGTCCTATATTTCTCAGCTCCTGACTCGGAAGAAATTGCCTCCGGCGCCGGATCGAACAGACATCTACGAGAAGATGGGCAAGTTTCTCAGGCTGTCCAGTGGCCAGCTGGCGAAGCTGGCCGAGCTGCAGCGCAAGGAAGCGCTAAAGCGAAATTTCGAGGACCCGCCAGCGCCTTTGTTTCATGAGGTTCGAGAGTTGGTGCTCCGGAAATGCACGCCTGATAAGCGGCAAGAGATACGAGCTATTTTCGAAAAACAGCCCTTTGGTGAACTCGAACGCTTTGTCACACAAAAGCTTCTGGACGTGATCAAGCGAATCGCCCGAGAGGAATTGAAAAGTGAAAAATGGCTCCGCTCGGTGGCGGGGTTTAGTGGCCGAAGCTATAAGCAGATGCGGGTAGTAATCCTCGATTTTTTGGACACAGATGTTTTTCACGTGTCGTTGGAGAACTGCGTTTCCTTCCTAGATCCTTTAATTGACTCGTGGGATATCGACCTCTCGGGCTTCGCCATGGAGGTTGCGCTTAACCGAAGATTGGCGCCGGGACAAGCGAAGCGATTTGAGTTTGTTGAAACGGAACCCGATCAACCTTCCGGAGGCGAACCGGGGCTCAACGGATTCCTGCAGGACCCTTTACTTGGCGGCAATGTGACTGAGGAAGAGATCGCGTTTCTAAAACGGCTGAGGTTCAAGGGCCGGCGGCCTACGCCGCTCTACTATTACCGGGAATTGCAGAATCTCAGAGATCCGCTGCATTTCGCACCATCGAGGGCGCCGGACACGTCGCGTGGAAGAAAACCACCCTTCGTGGAGACCGCACACTCTTCGTAATCCCAACTTTCGGCCAGAAGAAGAGGCCAACTATCAGGCCGCGAGCTGCGGCGGGCAGCGGTTATCAATGTAATCGATTAGCTTGGTACGGGAGCCGGAGGTGGACACAGCTTGAACGCCGACTTTTTGCAGGTACGGTACGACAACGCCTACTTACGGACGCCCATCAATACTTCCTCGGCGAATTCGCAAGCCCTCGCGTAGACTGGCGTGAGGGCATCGGCAAACCGCTCGTTGCCGCGCCAGAACGGAAAATTCCCTAGCCGCCTCAACAGGGGAGCCTGCATCGGCGGTACGCGCACTTCGCCCAACCATCCCGGGGGCAACTCGCTCCCCTCCCAGAACGGAACCGCAGCGCTGTCGATCGGCTCCTCGATGGAGGTTGGCTCACGAACGGTGGACGCGGAGCCTCTTAACCTTGTCGAGCGCGTACTCGCCTCCTCGCCGAGGAGCGTGGTGAGCTTGTCACGATCAACGCCGCGAAGTTTGAAGATGAGAAACGGGTCGCGGTCGAACTCCTCACCCACCAGGTAGTAGACCGCTGCAATATGCTTGCAAGGGTTCGACCAGTCTGGGCATGAACACCCCGTTACCAGGTCATCGAGGCGTTTAGGGAAGAGCGAAAGGCCCGCGCCGGCGAATGCCTCCTCGATATCCTGGGGCATCTCACCCGCCAGGAGCTTGGCCGTGAAGAGCGCCTGTTCGGCCAGCGCGTTGCCAAGGCTTGCCTGTTCGCTCTTCGACAGCGGCTTGACTTTGATCTCGACGGCGTAGGGCCGCCGGCGAGAGCCCTGCACCTTGGCGGTGATGATGCCATGCTCGACCTGGATGTCCAGCACCTGTCCTCGCCGCGCATACGATCGTCCGCGCGTGAGCCGCGCGCCGAGATGAAAGCCCTCGAGCACCGCGATCCAGCGCTTGGCCCACCAGTTCTGCCCGAAACCGCCTTGCTTCGACTGTGCCTTGATCCCGCCCGCGGCCGCCAGCGGCGTGGAAGGCTTCAAGTAAGGAAACTCTCGCCAGGACATCTTGAGGTCTCGGTGAAGCGCTGCAACGCGCTCAGAACGGCCGATCTTCCGCGGGCGGCGGAGACGCAGACGACGGCACCTCACGATCGAACAGCACCACATTGTGCTCGCCGTAGAGAGCGCCGGGGTCGAGCCTGAAGTCTTCATACAACTGCAGGAACGGCTGGGCGCCACAGCCAGGGACCCAGCACTCTGGCTTGCCCTTGGGACATTGGCTGTAATGGCAGAGGTTGCCGCGGAAGCGGTTGGTTCCAGGTTCGATCAGAAAAATGTCCACCTGGTGATGCGCGACGCCGGGCGAATGGGGGCGCGCAGCCTGCCACTCATTGAGCGCCCGCGCAGCCGCCCGCTTGAGTTCGTGCAGGTGGGCAAGATCCTTGACCCACACCGCCAAATCAACGTCGTTGCATTCGTGCCAGACTTCTACACCCGCTCGACGCAAACGGCGAAAGCGTGGCACTTCCTTCTTAAGCGGTGCGGCGACCGAGCCGAACAGCATGACCTTGCCCACGGTTGGAACCTGCGCAAGCGCCGCAGCGACTGCCCTTGCGGCCTCGCGGAAAGTCTGCCAGCGTTTGAGCAGCGCCTGGTTCTGCTCCTCGATCTCGCCGTCGGAAACGCGCGCGCTCCGTTCCAGTTCCTCCATCTCACGGGAGAACGTCTCAGGCTCCAGTTCATCATTCTCCAACCTGTTCCACAGCCCCTCCTGCGCATTGCGCATGACGTTGCGCGCCGGTTCGGCCGGCTTCGCGACCTCCGTCGCCAGAGTCATGTCAGGCGGAACGATCCGCCCTTCAGCTCGTTGCGGGTGAGGCTGTGGCCGCCGGTCGCCGAAACGCTTGCAATACAACGCCCGCACCCAAGCTTCCACCGGCTGCTTCCACGGTTCGCTTTTGGCGGGAATGTTCTTCATCAGCCCGCGCGGACTTATTCCCAGCTCCTTGGCCATTTGCATCGCTTCAGCGGAGAGCCGGCAGCGCTTCTTCGCCTCAGCCCATTCGGTCGCGCGGTGAGCGTTCATCGCCGCTCCTTGTGTCATTCCTGCACCGCGTCGGCGCGCAGCGCGAACAGGCTCTTCAATTCCGTGCCGTGGAGAGTTCGGTCAGCCAGCTTCGCCTGTGCCGACTACATTCGCGGCGACGCTTTCTTGCGCTCGATCATCTCGTCGATCTTCTCCTCCAGCGTGCCCGGCGCAGACGAACTTGTGGACCTGCACGTTGCGCGTCTGGCCGATGCGGAAGGCGCGGTCGGTGGCCTGGTTCTCGACGGCCGGGTTCCACCAGCGGTCGAAGTGGAAGACGTGGTTGGCGCGCGGTCAGGTTCAGGCCGGTGCCGCCGGCCTTGAGCGAGAGCACGAAAGATCGGCGGCGCGTCGGTCGTCGTCCTGGAAGCGCTCCACCATGCGGTCGCGCCGCGTCTTCGGCACGCCGCCGTGCAGGAAGAGCGACCTCGCGCGCCGAACGTCTCCTGCAGGTGCCGCTGGAGCAGCTCGCCCATCTCGGCGAACTGGGTGAAGATCGAGCGCGCGGTCGCCGGCCGTCGACGACCTCTTCCAGCATCTCGGTCAGGCGCGCCAGCTTGCCGCGAGCGTCCGGCGATCGCGGAGTTGTCGCCGAGGAACTGCGCCGGGATGGTTGCACACCTGCTTGAGCTTCGATCAGCGTGGCCAGCACCAGCCCCTTGCGCTGGATGCCTTCGGCCTCTTCGATCGCCTCGGCCCGCCTCCTTCACCACGGCCGCGTAGAGCGAGGCCTGCTCGCGCGTCAGCGTGCAGAACACCTTCATCTCCAGTCTTCTCGGGCAGGTCGGCGATGATCGCTTGGTCGGTCTTGAGCCGGCGCAGGATGAACGGGCCGGTCAGCCGCTTCAAGCGCTCGCGCGCTTCGGGGTCGCGGTTGACCTGGATCGGCAGGAAGAAGCGCCGCTTGAAGTCGCTCTGCGTGCCCAGCAAGCCCGGGTTGAGGAACTCCATGATCGACCACAGATCGCCGACGTGGTTCTCGACCGGCGTGCCGGTCAGCGCGATGCGGCAATCGGCGCGATCAACGCGCGCGCGGCCTTGGCCTGCTTGGTCTCCGGATTCTTGATGTTCTGCGCCTCGTCGAGCACGACTGCCCGCCCAGCGGCACCGCCTTGAACAGCTCGATGTCGCGCTGCGAGCAGCGCGTAGCTGGAGACGACCAGCGCGTGCTGCGAGGCCGCTTCGCGAACGCCGTCGCCTTTCGCGCGCTCGGTGCCGTGATGCACCAGCACCGGCAGCTCGGGGGTGAAGCGCGCCGCCTCCTTCTGCCAGTTGCCGATCACGGAGGTGGGGCAGATGAGCAGCACCGGCGCTGCGGCGCTCCGCTTCCCAGTTCGCGCTGGATCGAGGGCGAGCGTCTGGATCGTCTTGCCGAGCCCCATGTCGTCGGCGAGGCAGGCGCCCAGGCCCCAGCGCCGCAGGAACGCGAGCCACGAATAGCCCCGCACCTGGTAGGCGCGCAAGCTCGCCCTTGAACCCGATCGGTGCAGCGAGTGGCTCGAACGCCCGCGCGGCCCTCCAGTTGTGCCAGCAGTTGCGCGATCCAGCCGTCGGCGCGAACACCCGTCGAAGTCGATGCCGCCCACAGGCCGCATCGCGCCAGAGCCATGTGGATTAGCTCGCGCGCGCGGATCTGGCGGGTCGCTTTGTTTTTGCGAGTTCGATGGCAGCCTCGATCTCTTCGCGCCGTTTCACTTGCACCCACTGGCCGCGGATCTTCACCAGCGGCACCTTGAGGTGGGCCAGCGCTTCCAGCTCCTCGAGCGTGAGCGTGGTATCGCCCAGGGCAATCTCCCATTCGAAGCGGATGAGCTGATCGAGCGTAATCCCGCTTCCCCCTTGCATCTTCGGGCGCGTGACGGCGGCGCGGGTGGTGAGGTGAAGCTTGGTAGCCTTGCCCGTCCACCACGCCGGCAGCAATACGCCAAATCCGGCTTGTTCCAGGCCCCAGGCCTTCTCGGTCAGGAACTCGTGCGCGCCTGTGGCGTCGAGCTTGTAGCCTGCCGGCGCGGCGCGTCTTGAGGCTGGCTTCGATGCGTGGACACATCCCGCTGGCTTGGCCAAGAGCGGAGAGCAAATATTCCTTCAGATTGAAGCCATCGAATTTGAGCGCCGCCACCTTGTCGGAACGCCGCTTCCAGATCTCCGCCGCCTCGATCAGCAGGCTCGGGTCATCGGCGGGCTGCAGCAGGAAACGCACGTGCCAAGAGGACAATGCAAGCTCCGAGTTGCTCGCTGAGGCCCGCGGGCGCGCGCTCTGGGAACGCATCGGCTTGATCACGATGGGCTCCGTCGGTTCCTCCAAACGGAAGCACAACTTCACTGGTGCCGCTGCGGTCACCGCGATCGGCCGGTGCCATTCGCGGATCTGCTCGGCGAGGCGCGCAAGCTCCTGTTCGTCGCCGTCCATCGCGCCGTCGGGCGAGCGGAGCGCGTGCAGCCATTGGTCGTGTAGGCTCTCAAAGCCGCGTCTGCCCTTCCGCGGTAAGGGCAGTGGCATGGCGCGGGCCACAACGGCGTCGCACCGCGTCAGACAGTCGACCACCTCGTGGACAAATCCGATCAACGTCGCGACTGCCGGGCTTGCCGGCGGTCGGCTCGCGTCGTCGGATAGCGCACGGCAGGCATGCGGCATGGCGCGCGCGAGCTGTTCCAATCGCTCGGCGTCAGCGCCAGCGATGACGGCGTCCCAGCGTGCGCGCCACGTGCCATCGCCGTTGGCGAGCCCTGGCAGCATCTTTTGTCGCGTAACGAGCGCCGAGGCGAAGCGCAGCGCGTTCGCCCAAAATATCCAGTCGCCGCCAACAGTAACCCCTGGGGCGACGGTCTTCTTGTCGAGGGTCGACGCGAGCAGATCGACCAGTGTCGGTATCTTCACCCGCAGGGCCACAACGCGCCACGGGGCAAGCGCGATCGGCGCGCTAGGCTCTGGCGTCTCGGCAATGATCGGTGTAGAAGCGAGCGGCTGACCGCGCACGCTGGGCAGCCACACGACGCGGGTGTCGGGCACCCTTGCATCGGCGCGGAAACCGGGCGCGATCTCGGCCACGGCGCTGGCCAAAGTCTCCTTCTTAGCGCCGAAGGGTAGCGTAGGCGACTCGGGGCTGCGCGAGCGGCGCCCCGGCGCGTGCCCACTCGTCATGGCGGCCGCTTCGCCCCAGAGAAAAGAGTCCCTGGCCAACCGTGCCAGGTGCAAGACGATCATCGACGCTTTCGACTAACGACGTGCATGCGAATCGCGACCCACCTTAAGCGCTGCTTCCCCGTCGTCCGCGCCGCGCTCCTGCGGGCGTTTAATGAGGACTCCGGTTGCCCCAGTCGATAGTGACGGCGCGACACGTTCATGGTGGCGAGAGCGCTATCGGGAAAGCTCCCTGCGACGTGGGTCGGCGCCACCCCTTCTAACCATTGTGGGGAACTTGGACGGTCTTGAGGAAAGCAGTGTATGGATATGTGCAATATGTACATTTTGATGTACACTATCTCTTATCCGGACACGAAGGCACCAATCATGCGGCAGACAACGTTCACGGAACTGCGTAATCAGGCGAAGACCTTCTTCGACGCCGTCGAAAGGGGCGAGGTCGTCCGGGTGTTTCGCAACGGAAAACCAATTGCGGACATCGTTCCGGTTGTATCGGAGACCCCGTCCTGGAAACGGCGCGCTGCCCAACCTCTGGTCGTTAAGGGTGTCTCGATGAGCGCAGAGATCCTCAGAGATCGGGTCCAATCGCGGGCATGAAGGCTCTTCTTTGACACCTCTGCTTTCGCGAAGCGTTATGTGGCAGAGACCGGGAGCGACGCGGTACTCGTGTTGTGCGAAGAAGCTGAGAGCATCGGCTTGAGCATTCTCTGCTTACCTGAGCTGACGTCGACACTTTGTCGGCTGGTGCGCGAGCGCAAACTGTCCAAAGCGAAGTACGGCGAGTTGCACACGTTAATTGTGACGGATCTTGCCGATGTCGATATCTGCGACATTACGCCAGAGGTCATGAAGCACACCTTGGTGCAGTTGGAATCCACACCGCTTAGGACCCTTGACGCCATCCAACTTGCCTGTGCAATCGCCTACGCGCCCTCGCTGTTCGTTTCGGCCGACACGCGCCAACTCGGGGCTGCCCGCCGCGCTGGTCTGACGGTGCGCGCAGTGTAGAAGATGGGCGGGCACGTACTCGGTTCGATCGCGGCAGTCCGGGGTAGACGCGCGCAAATCTCGCACCCTGAAAGGTCTTCGTAATGCTCCAAGCCTTGCGATCTCCGCGATTTCGGCGAGGCGATCAACGTAGGCGATCACCTCGCGCCGCGAGCTCGGGGTCGGCCAAGGGTCGGAATCGTATGCTCGAGTAGGCAAAATCTGTGACGTCTTTAGGCGCGACCCTCCAAGCCCAGACGAGCTCGGCGTGGCGTTAGTCGTTGTTAAACTACAATAGATGGTTGCTTTGGCTACTATAGTAATCAATATGATACGTAATGAAAATACCAATCAAGATCTAAAGGCAACATTTTGCGTGCAGTTAGCACGTACAATTTGGTCACTTTCCGAAGCGTCGGGCGCGCCAGTCTCAAACGAAGCTGGGCACTTCACCCAGCTTTCTTTTTCGCATGAAGCCGATGGCGTCCGCCACGCGTCGATTCAATTTTCCACGGTGCGGACATTCGCTAAGGCTGAGTTTCGGGCATGCCGTCGCCTTCGGATAGATGCAGCGTCGCCTTCTCTCGGGGACGCGACAGCCACCGCGAATTCAATCCATCTGGATCTCTGCCTCAAGATGGCGCTCGCCCTTAAGCGAGTTCGATACGAGACACCGGTCCTCGGCCTTTATCAGGAGCGGGCGCGCCTTCTCCACGTCGACGCCCGCGGGAACCTTGAGCGTGGCCCGGGTGATGAAGCGCGTGAACTGCGCGACGCCGCCGACCTTGTCGAGCACGGCCTCGGTTCGGCATTCGAGTGTCGTCCATTCGAGCTTCGACGCCCGGGCATACGCGCGGAACGTGAGCATGAAACAGTTCGCGACCGACGCGCAGAGCAGAGTCTCGGGCGACCAGCGGTCGCCCGGGCCATCGAATTCGGCGGGCGGCGCGATCGCGAGATCGGGAAGTTGCGCGGAAGAGACGGTGATATCGCCGGTAGGCTGGGCCGACGCGCTCACGATATACCGGTGGGGATAGGCATGCATTCCATTCTCCAGCTGAAGCGCCCGCGCAAACGACGAACGAACTCCCTCTTCGCTTATTCTCACCGCGGGAGGGCGGCCACGGGTTGACGCGGGTCAAGGCCGTCGCGCATCCAGTAAGGCCGATTGTACGCACCCGACTACGTCGCGGTCTTCCTGGCCGATCCCGATGGAATCCGTCTCGAGATCACAAACTATCGCCTGGAGCGACGCCAGCGTCACGATGATTGGCCGCCCGCCAATCCTGACGCTTCCCGCAGTCGCACGTTGATCTAGCTCAAGGCGGTCGCCATTGCAGGCCGGCACGATGGCGGCATGGCAAATCCGCTCACCGATGCCTTCGCAGGGGTGTCTTTCAACCCGGCATCAATTCGTAAATACGATGGCTTCGGGCCGAGGTATACGTCGTATCCAACTGCCGACCGGTTTACTGAAGTATTCGGCGCCGAGCAGGTCGCCAACACGTTGCTCGCGCGCGACATCGGTTCCGCGCTGCCCTTGTCAGTCTACGTGCACCTGCCCTTCTGCGACACGATCTGTTACTACTGTGCGTGCAACAAGGTGACGACGCGGGATCACGGTCGCTCGGCGAAGTACCTTCGCTATCTCGCCAAAGAGATCGAAATCGTGGCAGGGCTGGTTGACTCTGTTTCCCCGGTGACGCAGTTGCATTGGGGTGGCGGCACGCCGACGTTCCTGTCGACCGAGGAGATGACGCAGCTCATGCGCGTGCTGCGTGACCACTTCACTTTCGCCTCCGCGGCCGAATGCTCCATCGAAATCGACCCGCGTAAAGTCGACGTCGGGACCGTCACCTTGCTTGCCGAGCTCGGTTTCAACCGCATGAGCCTAGGCGTGCAGGATTTCGATCCTGACGTCCAGGTCGCCGTGAACCGGATCCAGAGTGAGGCCGAGACGCTGGCGGTGCTCGATGCCGCTCGTGCGAACGGATTCCGTTCGCTCAACGTCGACTTGATTTACGGGCTGCCCCGACAGACCTTCAGCGGATTCGATGTGACCCTGGACAAGGTACTCCTGGGTGCTCCGGACAGGATTTCACTTTACAGCTATGCGCATGTGCCACACCTGTTCAAGCCCCAGCGCCGCATCAACGAAGCCGAATTGCCGTCGCCCGACGTCAAGCTCGCGATCCTCGGGCGGGCAATCGAAAAACTGACGGGTGCTGGGTACGTTTATATCGGGATGGACCATTTTGCGCAGCCCAATGACGAACTCGCCCGCGCGCAGCGCGAGGGCAAGCTGCATCGCAATTTCCAGGGCTACTCGACGCACGCGGAGTGCGATCTCCTGGCATTCGGCATCTCGGCGATCGGGAAGGTCGGGGCGACCTACAGCCAGAACGTGCGCACGCTGGATGACTACTACGCCAGACTCGATGCGAATACGCTGCCGCGCTTTCGCGGCTGGCAGCTCTCAGCGGACGATGTCCTGCGACGCGAGGTGATCCAGGCGCTCATGTGCGATTTCAGGATTTCGTTCCAATGCCTCGAGGATCGGCATGCGATCAAGTTCAACGACTACTTTGCCATCGAACTCGACGCCCTCAGGCCGCTGGCCGACGACGGGCTGATCGACCTCGCATCCGACGCGATCGTCGTGACTCCGCGCGGCCGACTATTGATTCGCGCGGTTGCAATGGTATTCGACCGCTACTTGCGCGAGCAGCGCGAGCGGGCCCGCTACTCGCGCGTCATCTGACAGACCAATGAGACGCCGCGCTGCACGGTGCTGCTCGGCGCGCCTCGGCGCCAGGGCAGGGGGCCTCGGCCGCCCGTGTCCAGCCGGCACTGGAGTACGAGTTCGATCAACGCATCACCCGGCGCCCAGAGCCGTAATCATGGTCCGGCAGAGGTCTACTCCTGATATCGGTGACGGCAAGCGTCGTTGTAGATCCCGCACCCTAGGTAATGTGTTCTTGGTGACTATCACTGGCGATCGGGCGACAGGGCAATTCAATCTAGGCGGATCACCATTGTGGAGGCGAAGCGCTCGAGATCAACTGTTTGGTCGATCTTGTGCCGCTACCGCGGCACCGCTTGATGCACGTCAACGCATTGCGCCGCGAAATATGTCTTACTGGCTGCCATCGGCAGACGCAAGACGTTACGACCGGTAGCGCCTGTGCAACCGAATCGTGGAGGACGTCCTGTGGGAACCCTGAAATCGGCTTCAACGAAAATGGGTACCATTTTCGCAGCTGCGCTCGTTGCTTTTGTGAGCATGGCCACCGCCGGTGCGCAGACTCCGGAACGAACCGGCAAGCAAGTCGTCGACTCGCTTTGCATCTCGTGTCACGGCAGTGGCGCCTCCGGTGCCCCGAAAATCGGTGACAAGAAGGCGTGGGCAGATCGCGCAGCCAAGGGTCTTTCGGGATTGAGCAAGAACGCGCTGGCCGGCATCCGGCAAATGCCCGCGCATGGCGGCAACATGAAGCTCACTGACATCGAGGTTGAACGCGCCATCACCTACATGGTCAACCAGTCGGGTGGTCACTGGACCGAACCCGTCAGCCGCACCGCTGCAACGCCACCTCGCAGCGGCAAGGAAATTGTCGAGACGCGGTGCGTGAAGTGCCACGGCGACGGCGTGGGCGGAGCTCCGAAAATCGGCGACCGCACGGCCTGGATCCCTCGCCTCAAGCAGGGCCTCGACACGTTAGTCGCGTCCGCAATTCATGGCCACGGCGCGATGCCGCCTCGTGGTGGCATGGCCGATCTCACGGACGTCGAGATCCGGAGCGCCATCATCTATATGTTCAGCTTCGGAACAGGCGCCGCAACCAACTGAGTTCGCTGCGCGGTTATCGCGTTTCGGCCATCTCGCTTGTCCGACGAGCGCTGCTCGACTGCGTCTGCACTCATCGCCCCGGTCACAACGAAACGCGTCGCAACGTTGATGTGGGCGCGTTAATCGAAACAGGAATGGGTCGCATTCCGTGTATCGCTTGTACTTGCGGCGAATTTACAACACCCGGCATTTGCCCTCCGCTCGTTGAACAACCATTGACGTATATCAATTGGGCCCAAGGTCTTTTGGCAAATATTGGGTCACGTGGTCCTGCCAAAAAAAGTCTGCCGCATAGAGAGCATCCACTCCAATCGCCGGCATCGTTGGACGTCTTTGCAAACCAGACGCCAATTCGCTCCACGTCCGCGCAGCAACTACCCCTTTTTCAACACGAGACTCACATGAATATGAGAACGACTGTATATCGTGCCGCGTTGTTCGCGGCGGGTTCGTATCGCTGCGACGGCGATGTTTGCATCGGGTACTGCACTCGCGGCCGACGCCGCGGCTGCTCAGGCGCTCGCCAGGCAGAACAACTGCTTCAAGTGCCATGCCGTCGACAAGAAGAAAGAGGGACCGGCCTGGAAAGAGGTCGCCGCCAAGCTCAAGGGCGACAAGGACGCCGAGGCGAAGTTGATACAAGCACCTCACCACCGGGCCCAAGGTGAAGTTCGACGACGGTCACGAAGAGGATCATCCGATCATCAAGGCAAAAAGTCCGGACGACACCAAGAACCTGGTCGCAGTGGATCCTGTCGCTCTGATAGTCATCGCGCGAAAACGGTACCGACGAAACAACGACGACTCCGGCGCGCGAAGGCGGGGAACGGAGGGGAACGGCGAGCGGAAGGGGAACGCAATGAAACGCCTCAAGAACGCGGTTTCACTGATCGTCATGGCGATTGGGCTGAGCGTCGGCGCTTCTGCCTTCGCGGCCGACGCGCCCGCCGTGTCCACCAAGGACGATCTCGTGAAGGAAGCGCTCGCCAAGGACGCCGTGTGCACCAAGTGCCACGACGAAAACGACAACAAGCCGATCCTGGCGTACTACCAGACGCGCCACGGCGTCAAGGCCGATCCGCGCACGCCGGGTTGCCAGACCTGCCATGGCGCGAGCGACGCGCACGTCAAGAATCCGCAGGGCATCTCGCCGCGGCCCGCAGCCCGACACGGTGTTCGGCACCACGCCCTAAGCGCGTCTCCTCCGTCGACGACCAGACCGGCACCTGCCTCACCTGTCACAAGTCGGGCAACCGCACGTACTGGTCCGGCAGCGTCCATCAATATCGCGACCTCGTGTGCAGCAATTGCCATGTCATACACGCGCCAACCGACAAGGTGCTGACGAAGATCACCCAGCCCGAGGTCTGCTTCACCTGCCACAAGACGCAGCGCGCGCAGATCAACATGATCTCGACGCACCCGATCCTGGTCGGCAAGGTTGCATGTTCGGACTGCCACAACCCGCACGGCTCGACGGCATCGAAGCTGATGGTCAAGGACACGATCAACGAGACCTGCTACACGTGCCACGCCGAAAAGCGCGGACCGTTCCTGTGGGAACACAGCTCGGTCGTCGACGACTGCACCAACTGCCACACGCCGCACGGCTCGACCAAGCCGGCGCTGCTCAAGGCCCGCGTTCCATGGCTCTGCCAGGAATGCCACAGCGGCGATCACGGCGCTGCTGATCAATAGCGGTGCGAACCTGCCGACGGGCAACGCGACGACGGTGAACGGCCAGCAGCCGCTCGGCGCCCAGAGCCCGCGTGCCCAGACGAACGCCCGTGCCTGCCTCAACTGCCATGTCCTGATCCATGGCTCGAACCACCCGGCCGGCGCCAAGTTCCAGCGCTGATCGAATGCCACAGGGGAGCAAGTCATGAACGCGAACAAGGGTCGTCGAGTCGCCGTCGGTGCGTCGGTGCTGGCCGTGCGCGCCGCGGTGCTGACGGTGGCTGCCATGTCGGCCGCCCACGCAGCAGATCCTGCGCCCGGCAGACCCGGCGGTCACCGCGCTGACGCAGCCGACCAACTCGGTCGAGGCCGGCGTCGGCTACGTCACGCAGGATTCGTTCAAGTACGGTCAGTACAACGGCCTGTTCAACAAGGGAGCGTACGGCATTCTGAATTTCAATATCCGCGACGAAACGCCGTATGACGCCGACAGCGCCCTTCGGTGGCGCATCTTCGGCACGGACCTCGGTCTCGATACGCGCAGTGCCTACGCGGAAATCGGGAAGCAAGGCACCTTCCGCATCAGCGTGGGCTTCGACGAACTGCGCAGCAACTACACCGACAGCTATCAGACGCCTTACCTGGGCAACGGGACGAATACGTTGACGCTGCCGCCCGACGTGGTTGAAGCCGATCGTGCCCCAGGTAAGCACCACCGCCGGTAACTTGCGCGCGCTCTCACCCATTGCCGGGCTCGGCCCGACCATTGTCAGCGGGGCCGTGACTCAACCGACCGCAGCGCAACGGGCCACCGTTGCGAGCATCATCGCGGCCGACGTGCCGTCGTTCAACAATCTCAATCTCGATACTGTACGCAAGGTCTATTCGGAAGGGTTGGGGTTCAACATCGACCCGCGGTGGGACGTGAAGCTTTCCGCGAGCCAGACCCACCAGAACGGACTGAAGCCGCTCAACATGATCAGCCTTGCGTCGGGGACTTTTTCCGCGGTCCTGCCAAACCTGATCGACCAGACCACGAACCAGTACAACGCAAGTATCAACTACACCGGCGAGAAGTTCTTTTTCACGGCGGGGTACTACGGCTCGTACTTCACCAACAACAACAATTCGATGACGTTCGAAAACGCCTTCGTCAAGGGTACTCTCGCGACGATAAGCACTGCCCCGAGCAACGATTTCAACCAGTTCATCCTGAAAGGTGGCTATAACTTCACGCCCACGACAAAGCTGGTGATGGGTGCATCCTACGGACGCAATACGCAAAACGACCAGTTCCTCAACAATCCCATCGATCTGCCGATCGGACTGCCGACGTCCTCGCTGAACGGACTGGTGATCACGGAGATGTTCACGGCGCGTCTGACCGCGAAGCCGGTCAAGAACCTCAACGTCGGCCTCGGCTACACGTACAACGACCGGGACAACAAGACACCGGTCAACACGTACGCGTTTTACGATGCCGAGGAACCGAAGACCGGCGCCTCCTCGTTCAACGGTGCGCTCGGCCTGCCCGCCGGCACTCTCGGCAGCAACATCAACATCTACGCGAATCGTCCGTACAGCAAGAAGGTGAACACGGCGGTCGCCGACGCGGACTACCTTTTTGCACCGGGACAGTCGGTGAAGGGCGCCTACGAATACCAGCAAATCGATCGCAAATGCCCAGGCTCTTGGATCAATTGCGCCGATGCGACCCAGACGAGGGAGAACACGCTGCGTCTCGCCTACGATGGCAACATCAGCGAGACATTCAACGCCCGGGCGAGCTACGCCTATTCGCAGCGCCGGGTCGATTACGATCCGAACGCATGGCTGGCGCTGGTGCCGATGGCCAACTTCGTCCCCGGCGCGCCGACCGTTGGCGCGACGACCAGCGTGGCCGCGTTCCTCGCGGCAACGGGCCTCGGCGGCTTTGGCCCAAATGCCCCGTACGTGCCGCTGCAACCGGGCAACCTGGGCATCTTCTTCCCCAACAACAGTGCGCTGCCACAGGCGCTGTACGGCAGCCGCAACGACATCCACGAGATTCCCGGGATGGCGCGATTCAACATGGCGGACCGCGACCGCAATAAGGTGCGCGCTTCGCTCGACTGGCAGGCACTCGAAGCGCTGTCGGTGCAGGCGGGTCTGGAATACGTCGACGACAACTACAACAATTCGGTCTACGGACTGACCAGCGCGCAAGAATTGGCAGGTGAATCTCGAGGCCACGTGGCAGGCCACCGAGAACTTCAGCGCCAACCTCTGGTACACCTACCAGAACCAGCAGTACCAGAGCGGCGGACTTTCCTACAGCGCCGGCCAGATCACCAATGCCGCGACTGTGGGCACTCCCGCCAGCAATACCGTCGTCTCAGGTGGCTGCTTCTCGACCGTGATGGACAAGAACGCGAACGCCAAGATCGACCCCTGCCTCAACTGGAACGCCAATGAGCGCGACCGCGTGAACTCACTCGGCCTGGGCTTCAACTGGAAGGGTCTCATGTCCAGCAAGCTAGAGCTCTGGGGCGACGCGGTCTTCACCTGGGCGAAGACAAGCAACGGCATGGGCGGGGGAACCTATGCGAACAGCCCGTTCGCCGCCGCCAATGTGCCTACGAACCCGGCGGCGTTCTTTATCCCTGCGGTGAACCTACCCGACGTCACCAACGATACGATCGCATTGCGGCTGCTCGGCGCAATACAACCTCGACAAGAAATCCGCAGTCCGATTCATGTACGTCTACGGCCAACTCCACTCCACCGACTACGCCCTCGACGGAACGCAATACGGGACCCTCACCCAAGTGATGCCGACGAACCAGACCAACCCGAACTACAACGTCTCGGTGTTCGGGCTCTCCTATGTCTACAGCTGGCAGTAGCCACCGAAACACCGCGCATTGTCTTATGCGCTATTGACATCGACACGCTGAAACGCATCGATCGGATACACGCATGACCGAATCAACTCCTTCCACATCACTCTGGCACCGCTTGCGCGACCTACTTCTGCGGCCGTCAGCGTTATCGCTCGCCACCATTGTAGCGATCGGGATGATTTCTGGACTTATGTTCTGGGGGGCTTTCAACACCGGAATGGAGGCGACGAATACCCTTGCCTTCTGCACGTCGTGTCACGAGATGCGCGACACGGTCTTCCAGGAATACAAGCAGACCGTGCACTACACGAACCGGTCGGGCGTCAGGGCGATCTGCTCCGATTGCCACGTGCCGAAGGATTGGACCCACAAGTTCGTGCGCAAGGTGCAGGCAAGCCAGGAGCTCTACAGCAAGTTCATCTCGGGCGGGATCGACACGCCGGAAAAGTTCGAAGAGAAGCGAATGGGACTCGCAGAGCACGTGTGGAAGACCATGAAGGAAAGCGATTCGCGGGAATGCCGCAATTGCCATTCCTGGGACGCGATGAATCCTGAAAAGCAGCATCCTCGCGCGCGGACCCAGATGGCCAAGGCCCAGAAGGAAGGCAAGACCTGCATCGACTGCCACAAGGGCATTGCCCACCTGCTGCCGAAGGAATACGTCGAAGATGAGGAATGACCTCGTCTTCGCCATGAATTAGTTGAACCGGGAAACGTGATGGCGACAGTCGTGTGGACAGTCTTCGCAGTCGGCGTGATGGTTGGAATCTTCGCAAGCTGCGTCGTGATCGTCGCCGCGGGGACTCGATTCCTCGAGAACGCGCTGGCGAAGCGGCGCCAGAAATCCCTCGCTTGAGGCAGTGAGGTCAACCTGAAAACAGTGGTCAAGTCAGGCCTGCGGTTCTGCTGGGAACCTTGGCGCTGTTTGTCGGGATGCTCTTCGCCTCACCCGATGTGGCTGCCTTGGATGTTATCGCGGCACACCGAGGCAGGAATGGCTGGCTCAGTATCTTGTTGCCGATTCCAGGAACCGTCGGGCGTTCAAACGTCAACGGATCGATAAAACCTCGCGCCAGTGCCCATCTTCATCCTGCCGGGCGCGCCATTCGGATGTGTTCGTTCAACGGATTAGGAGCGACCGCTCCTGACCCGTTTTTTGCACTGATGCCCGTGCGACTTTTCCCAATAGACCGCCTGGTCTTGCTCCGTCACCACTGATCGTTCCCGTGGCGATGCCGGCGAATGATGGCACCGTCGTTCGTCACGCCCGGCTGGGCGAACGCTGAATTTCTACTGTCGCAAGGCGTCATGACACGTGGTTGCGAAAATGTAGGCATCAGGCGTTCGATGTGCGCGAATGATGAAACATCGGCCCTGTCGCCAGGTACGTTACGCGCAGGCCGACCGAACGATTCTATGTTTACGCGTCCACGTGAAAGTGAGACATCATGCACATGTCTTCGTGTTCGACAATGTGGCAATGATAGACGTAGTCTCCGCTATACCCCAGCGGGTAATGCACCAGCAACTCGGCCAACTGGTAGGACGGGATCAACACGGTGTCTTGCCGAGCAGTCAGGTCCAGATCCAGCGGCAACGCTTGCAACGGCACGAAATTGCCTGTGGCCGCGCCCTCCAATTGCCATCGGCGCGTGACGATGAAGTTCACGAGGTGGATGTGAAGCGGGTGCATGTCGGGCGGGCCGGGATCCGTGCCCAACGGCTGAACATTGCCGATGTTCGCGACATACCAGCGTTCATAGGTTCCGGCGCTGGCGCTGATGGTTGGAACATGAAGCGGAGGATAGGCTTTGGCTACAGTGATATCTGGATTGCGCTCCTTGGCAAAGAAGCTCCGCCGGGCGAGCCCGTAACTCTTGGGCGTGGAGGCGGGCTGGCCGGGCTGCGGGTTTGCGCCCGTGACCAGATCGACGTCAAAAGGCAGCGTCCAGTCGGCCGCGGCGCCGTTCATCTCGAAGATCTGCACATCGCTCCAGCCGCTGATGCCATTGACCGGATCGTCGACACCCAATCCCGCGGTGTTGCTCATCAGGAGCACCAGCCGGTTCGGACCGAACGTTGCGCCGGCAGGCGCGTCGAATCGACCGCCGCTCCAAACGAAGTCGTCGTCGGTGGCCGCGCTTGCGAGCACGCTGTCGATGGCCGCTGCGGAGGGTGCGGCAGATATTCCTTGAGGTCCCGTGGCGGGGAGCGTCACGCGCATGACCGTGGCCAGCGGCAGATCGAGCGCCTCGTACAAAGTGGCGTCCGCGCTCTGGTAACCTGCATCCGAGGGCGGGAGCACACTCTCGTCGAAGGTGGTGTAAATCGCCTCGGGGGTCTGGCTGTCAATTGCCAGAAAAAACTTGAGCGACAGGTTGACCAGGCGCACCCGGGAAACCGACGCGGGCAAAGCCGACAGATCGACGATCACGTCGCGCCGCTGCGCGGGTGCCATCACCAGCACATCGGTTGACCCCAAAGGCACCGAAGCCCCGGCGAGACCGCCGTCGCCGCCGATCACTCGCATGCACTGGGTTTGCCAAACCTGGCCGGACTTGGCGGCAACCGCGTCCGGGTCGCACAGCGCGAGCGCGTACGTGCGCGCATTGGACCCGTTGAGGATACGGAACCGAAAGGCGCGCCGCTCGAGCGTCAGGTCGGGGACGGGATGCCCGTTGACAAAGATGCTGGTGCCCAGGAATTCAGACCGCGCGAGCGGTCCATCCGAAGGCACTCCAGCACCGTAATCGATCGCCGCGCGATCGGCACTGAGGATGCGGTCCTGGATTACGCAGGGTATCTCCTGCGATGCGCCGCCGAGCAGGAAGAGGATCGCGTCGTCCGCGGTATCGCGAATGAAATACAGGCCCGCGAGTCCCGCGTGAACGTGCCTCGCGGTGCGGTCCATCGCGTGGTCGTGATACCAGAGCATCGTGCCGCGCTGCGCGTTGGGATAGACGTCCGACTGGGACGTCGGGAATCCGTAGGGGTTGCCCGAGAAGCCGAGAGGGGCGAGGGGCCAGCCGTCCGAGTCGTGCACGACCCGCGCGCCGTGGAGGTGGGTGATCACGCCGACCGGGGATTGAGTCTGCACATTGCCGCACAGGCCGAGCGTCGGAGGTACGTCGATGGGGGGCGCATCGAGCATCAGCGGTGACGCCTTCGATGCCGGGATGGTGTTGCTCCACGTGAATGTGCAAGGCACGTTGCGTCGCACGTTCACGACCGGACCAAGATGGTTAGCGAGAACCACAGTCGCAGGCGTAAAGCCCTCGGCGACGTACGCCCAGGCATTGGCCTGGCCCGGATCGACGCCCGGAACCCACTGGACCTCGCGGGCCTGGATCGAGAGGTTCGCCGATCGCGGGTTGTTGATGACGGTCAGGTCCGCAAACGGGGCCAGCGATTCGCTAGTCGACGATTCGCCCGAGCCACAGCCGCTGAGGCTGAAGGTGAGGCCAGCCGGACCAACCGACGCGGCCAGCCCGCCGAGCAATTTCAGGAACGCCCGGCGGGGGCGGACATCGGGGGCTAATGCTAGAACCTTCACAGGGGCTACCTCTCGCATCGGCCAGAGTGCGTTCTTCTTATGGCGCCATTCTTACGCCACCCCGAAGACCAGTGTAATGAGGCAGGTTTGCATTGTAGCTATTGTTATTCCGCCCGGCGAGGTGTCCGGCGCTCTGGGTACGGCGGGCGACGCCTGCGTTTCTCTGCAGGCATCACCGCCAAAGATGGCAACGGCTCCGGGTAGGAGACGCGATCGTCCCGTCGTCTCCTCGATTCGGCCGCACGCGCCGCCGGCGGCAACCCCCGGAGGGCATCACGCACGAGGAGGAGGTCGCCCTCGGCTTGAACACGACAGCCGATTACACCGAAAATCAAAAATCAGGATCACCAATGCCCTGCCGGGCGCGCCATCCTGATGTCAGGTGCGCTCGTGGGAATCGAGGCGTGCGCGTGACGACGGCACTTCGCCGCCCGCGGTGGCTATTCGCTACGCGTTGCGACCGATCGCCGCGCTGAGCCGATGAAGCCGCTCAGCCGATGAAGCCCAGATCGCTGGTCGCGAACTTGCCCAGATTGGGGAACACGAGATTGACGTCCGCCGGCGCGACGCCGAACCACTTCGCCAGCGTGGCGCCGTACTGATCGACCGACGTCGTGGGCAGCCAGCGGCCTTCGCTTTCGGCATCGCTGGGGCCGCCCAGCACGAGCTGCGGATACTCGCCGTAGAACGCGCCTCCGTGCACGGCATCGCCCATGATGAAATGGTGGCTGCCCCACGCATGATCGGTGCCACCGCCCGACGCCGGCTGCAGGGTGCGGCCGAAATCCGATAGCGTGAATGTCGTTACCTGACCGGCAACGCCGAGTGCCGCCGTCGCGTCGTAGAACGCCTTCAACGCCGGCGAGAGCTCGGCAAACAGCGCCTGCTGGCGATTCAGCTGATCGCCGTGCGTATCGAAGCTGCCCAGCTGCACGAAAAAAATCTGGCGCTGCGCGACGCGTCGCTGCCGCGGGCCTCGATCATCTTCGCGACCTGGAGCAACTGGTTCGCCGTGCTGGTCTTGAGGTTCGCGAACAGCGGCGCGACCGTTGAGTTGGCGTTGGTCAATATCGGGTTGATGGTCGACGATAGGTTCAGTGCTTGCGAGCCGATGTCGTTGACGCCGTTGACAAGCGTGTTGTAGGAGCCCAGTCCGAGCAACTGCCGCACGGCGGCGAGTCGTGCGTTGTTGGCGGTGCTCGACGTGTATCCGGAGAGCGCGAAGGAGCCAGTCACGGGAATCGGCTAGCGGCGAGGTCGTCTGGCCCGTGGTGAACAGCACGGTCCCGTCGAGCGAGGTGACGACCGGGAAACCCCGACGCTGCGTTGAAGCTCGCCGTCTTGTCGGCAATGCGCCCGCCCCATCCCGTTCCGGACGCCGTGGTCGAAATCGAGCTCTGCCACTGCGCCTGCTGATCGGAGTGCGAATACAGCGACAGCGGCCGCACGCCGGCAGCGTAGTCCGCCTTCGTGATCGGTTGCACCAAGGTGCCGACGTTGGCGAGCACCGCCTAGCTTGCCTTGGTTGAACAGCGTTTGAAGTTCGCCGAGCGCGGGATGCAGTCCGAACGGTGTGCCTACATTCGCCGGCTGTATCGGCAGCAACGCGCCTTGCGCCAGGTTGATGCCCGACGTCACGGGACGCACTGCGGCGTACTGCGCGTAGCCGGCGGTGTCGATCGGAACGACCGTGTTGTTGCCGTCGTTGCCGCCGAACATGAACACGCAGACCAGCGCCTTGTAGTCGCTTGCCTGTTGCGCGTTGGCGCTGGCGATGACGTTGAGCAGGTCGAGGCGCGAGGCGAGCCCCGCGCTCGACAGCGCGACGAGGTTGCGCAGAAACGCGCGACGGCCGGAGTCGATTCGTTAGTCATGATCAGCGCTCCACCTGGTATTCGGCCGACGTGACCACGAGATAGAACGCGGTCTTGGCGCGGCTCAGCGTATTGGTTGCGGGAATGGCGTTGATGGCGGGCAGAATCGCCGCGCGCATTTCCGGCGACATCGTGCCATGCATCATCGTCGCGCTCAGCCGATCGAGCAGCGCATTAGGGTCGGCGGCCGTGGCCGAAAGCGCGCTCCAGTCGGGCATCGTGCCGATGGCGCCGGGCAGCGTGGCGATCGGCGCGATGGTCCCGAATGCGAGCGTATTGGCGAAGTTGTCGCGGTTGATCGCGGTGCTCGAGTTCGCGATCGCGAATTCGGGCGCAAGGAGGTCCGTGTCGGGAAGGCTGTACGTGGGTGGGTAGTAGTTGAAGACCGACGCGGGGTAGAACAACCGCTGTCCAAGTTGGCCGCTTTGCTGCGCGAGATAGACGCCGTCGCTTTGCGCGTTGAGCAGACGCGCGGCCGCGGCGATGAACAGGACAGGCTCGCGCAGCTTGCCGTAGCTCGCAGGGACCTTGGTGTAGCCTCGCGCCTCGGGGTCGTTGAGGATCGCGCTGACGACCGCCTGCATGTCGCCGCGCACACCGCTTCCGTTGTCGTTGAACACGCGCGCAACGCGGTTGACGTATAGCGGGCTGGGATCGCCGGTGACCAGCTTCTGGATGAGCTGCTTGCCGATGAACGGCCCGACGTTCGGGTGCATGAATACGTTGTGGATCGCGGCAGTTAGATCCGCCTGGATGTTGCCGCCCGCGGGGAGCGTCACTCCGTTGAGCAGCAGTTTCGCTCCCTTGTCGTGGTTGGCGTCGACTGGAAACATGTCGCCGAGATAGTTCTTCGGGTTGTGCGTACGCGCGGGCACGCCAGGCAGCACCGGATAGGTCCACCCGGTGAACACGTGCGCGAAGCCTTCGATCTCGTTCTGCCCGTACGTGGGAATCGGCGCTCCGCTGGCGTCGAGCCGTTGTGTTGCCGTCCTGGTTGAGCTGCCACACGCCGATGGTGAACAGCTGCATCAATTCGCGCGCGTAGTTCTCGTTCGGGTTGATGCCCTTCGACGGCTTGTCGTTGTTGACCATGTTCAGGTATTCACCCATCACCGGCGACAAGCGTCACCCGCGTCAGGATCTGCTCGTAGTTGCCGAAGGCGTTGTCGAGGAAGATCTGCTGGTACCTCGCCATGCCGTAGGCGGTGTTCACGGTCAGTCCCGATGTCACGAGGATCTGCGACAGCGCAAAGGCCACGCGTGGCGCTAAGCTGGTCGGGGTTGTAGAGCGCGTTGGTGAAAAACGCGTTCTGCAGGAGGAACAGCGTGTAGTAGTCGCGCCCGCATTGCGGGTCGGGATCGGTGGGACAGAACGTTGCCTGCTGTCCCGCCGGCACGTACTTGATCGCCGGATATTGGCTAGCCGGCGCCGCAAATTGTTCGTTGAGAAATGCCTGCGTCCCCACCTGCATGACGTGGCCGATCAGCGCATCGGTCGGACCGAAGGTCGACTGCTCGAGTAGGCGCACCGCGTCGGCGAAGCTTTCCGCCGGGCTCGAAGTCTGCGCGTGTACGCAGCTGCTCGACGTTGCTCCGGCGATCGCGCCGGCAAGTAGCAACGCGCATGCGCGTGCGTGGGTCGGACGTGCCATGAAGATCCTCCTTGGGCGTGTGCTGGCGCGCGGCTCCCTGGCCTCGAACGACTCGCACACGCCGACTAAAACGCGGTTCCGGAGCGCACGTTGACGTGCCACTTGTAACGCATTGTTTAAGTCCGGGCGCGGCGCGCCTGTCTCGAAACCCCGCCGCTTGATGACAGAAGCATAGTACGAGAGGTTGCACTGAGCCAACCGACTCCAACCTCCGACACGGCTGCCCTGATCTGGCCCGTTATTGGCCGGTTTCTACCATTTCACCTCCATAATCGTGTGTAAGTATCTATTTATTTTAGACTTAATGCATGTGTACAACAATCGACGCTAAGTCGTTGTTCGCAAACCGGATTTATGTTGACCCGGCCTGGGCGATTTGCTTATAGTGGCGATTGGTGGGAAAAAGTGGGATAAAGTGGGCGCTCACCCCAGCTCTGCGATCGTCGAGGGAGGAACGGCAGTGTTTCGAGGCGTCACCCATCTCGCGCTGGATAACAAGGGGCGCCTCGCCATCCCCGCGAAACATCGCGCGCGCTTGCGGACGCGGGGCAGGGCCGTATCGTGGTCTGACCGCCGATCCCGCGCATTGCCTGCTCGTCTATCCACTCGCCGAGTGGGAGCCGATTCAGACGCGGCTGATGGCGCTGTCGAGCTTCAACGAACGCATCCGCAGTCTGCAGCGATTGCTCGTCGGTCATGCCGACGACGTCGACACTCGATGGAGCCGGGCGCATTCTGGTGCCGCCGGCACTGCGCCAGTACGCCGCGCTCGACAAGCACGTCATCCTCGTCGGGCAGGGCAACAAGTTCGAGCTGTGGGACGAGCCGCGGTGGACCGAGCAGACCGCACAGGCGATCGGCTTTCCCGCCGACGGTCTGCCGCCCGAGCTCGACGGTTTCTCTCTCTGATGGCCGGATGACGAGCCATGTCCCCGTCCTGCTCGAACGAAGCCGTGGCGGCCGCTGGCGACTCAAGCCCGATGGCATCTACGTCGACGGCACGTTCGGCCGTGGCGGACACAGCCGGGCAATCCTCGATCGCGCTCGGGCCGGGAGGCGTGCTCGTCGCCGTCGATCGCGACCCCGAATCCGAAGCGGTCGCGCGCACGTGGCGCGACGCGCGCTTTCGCTTTCGCCGCGCGTGGTTCTCGGAGCTGCCCGCCGTGCTCGACGACGACGGAATACCGGCCGTCGACGGCGTGCTGCTCGATCTGGGCATCGCCTCGCCGCAGATCGACGACCCGGCAGCGCGGCTTCTCGCTCCGCGCGCGACGGACCGCTCGACATGCGCATGGATCCATCGCGCGGACAAAGCGCGGCGGAATGGCTCGCTCACGTTTCGGAACGTGAACTCAGGGAGGTGATCGCGGACTATGGTGAAGAACGGTTTGCTCAACAGATTGCAAGAGCGATTGTTGCGGCTCGCGCGCATCGAGCCCATCACTGCGGACGCGGCAACTGGCCGCGATCGTGGCAAAAGCCGTCGGCACGCGCCGGCGCGGGGTGATTGGAGTCAGGATCCGGCCACGCGGACATTCCAGGCTGTACGGATTTTCATCAATCAGGAGCTTCAGGAATTGCCGCTAGCGCTCGACGGAATCTTGCCCCGGCTGCGCGTCGGCGGTCGGCTTGCCGTGATCAGTTTCCACTCGCTCGAGGATCGCATCGGTGAAGCAGTTCATGCGAAGACACAGCGAACCGTTCGGCGGTGACGCGCGTACTGCGCGCTTGCCGATCGCCACCCGTGCGCTGCCGTCGCCACCACTCGTGCTGGTCGGGCGCGCGATCCGCGCCGGCGCGGCCGAGCTCGCCGCGAACCCGCGCGCGCGCAGCGCGACGCTGCGCGTGGCCGAACGCACGGAGGCGGCGCTGCCATGATGGCGCGCCTCAATGTCGTTCTTCTCGCGCTGCTGGTCGTTTGCGCTCTGTCGCTGGTCACCTCGCGCCACCAGGCACGCAAGCTTTTCGTCGACCTCGAGCGCGAGCAGGCGCAGGCGCGCACCTACGACGATCGAGTACGGACAGCTGCAGATCGAGCAATCGACCTGGGCGATGCCGGCGCGCGTGGAGAAGATCGCGCGCGAGCAGCTGCGCATGCAACTGCCCGACGCGAGCCGCGTCGAAGTCATCGGCGAGATCAAGCGATGAGACCGCGCCAGCGGCAACGCGCGCCGACGATTGCCCGAGCTGCGCGCGCCGCTGGTTTTCGGCGACGCTGCTGCTGCTGTTCGCGCTGCTCATCGCACGCTCGCTCTACCTGCAGCGCGTCGACAACGGCTTTCTGCAGGAGCAGGGCAGCTCGCGCTACAGCCGCGACATCGAGGTGCCCGCGCATCGCGGCCGCATCGTCGATCGCTTCGGCGAACCGCTCGCGATCAGCACGCCGGTCAAGGCGGTCTGGGCGTGGCCCGACAAGATGGATGCGACACCGGATCAGGTGCGGCGCTGGCGGCCGCGCTGGACATGCCGACCGGCGGCGCTGACGCAGAAGCTCGCCGGCGCCGGCGATTTCGTCTATCTGAAGCGTCCCGTCGCGCCGCGATGCCGCGGAGCGTGTCGCCGCGCTGCAGATCAAAGGCGTGCACGACGAGACCGAATACTGGCGCTACTACCCCGGCGGCGAGGTGATGAGCCAGATCCTCGGCTTCACCGGCGATCACGACGTCGGGCAGGAAGGCATGGAGCTCGCGCAGCAAGTCATGGCTCGGTGGAAAGCGCCGGCAGCCGGCGCGTGATCATCAACCGTCGCGGCGAGATCGTCGAGGACGTCGCGAGCATCCGCGCGCCGCAGGAAGGCCGCGATCTCGCGCTGGCCATCGACAGCCGGCTGCAGTATCTGGCCTTCCGCGAGCTCAAGGCCGCGGTCGACGCCAACAAGGCCAAGGCCGGGGCGATCGTCATGCTCGACGCCAGGACCGGCGAGATCGTCGCGCTGGCCAACTGGCCGGCGTTCAACCCCAACAATCGCACGCGCGCCGCACGCGACAAGATGCGCAATCGCGCGCTCACCGACACTTTCGAACCCGGTTCGTCGATGAAGCCGTTCACCATCGCCGCCGCGCTCGACGCGGGCAAGGTGACGCCGGCGACGATCATCGACACCGCACCGGGAACGCTGACCATCGGCGGCGCGACGATCCACGATGCGCATCGCGAAGGCGCGCTTACCGTCGAACAGGTGATCCAGAAGTCGTCGAACGTCGGCGCGGCGAAGATCGCGCTGTCGCTGCCGCCGTCGACGATGTGGCAGATGCTTTCCGACGCAGGCTTCGGCACGCCGCCGCAGACCGGCTTCCCCGGCGAGGTCGGCGGCCGGCTGCGTCCAGCGAAGAGCTGGCGGCCGATCGAGCAGGCGACGATCGCCTATGGCCACGGCATTTCGGTGAACCTGGTGCAGCTCGCGCGCGCGTACACGGTGTTCGCGAACGACGGCGAGCTCAAGCCGGTGTCGCTGCTGAAAGTCGACGGTGCCGGTCGCCGGACGGCCCGTGATCACGCCGGAGACCGCGCGTGCGGTCCGACACATGCTCGAGATGGTCGTACCGCCGGGCGGAACCGCGCCGAAGGCGCAGGTCGTCGGCTATCGCGTCGCCGGCAAGACCGGAACCGCGCACAAGCTCGAAGGGCGCGGCTACTCGGAGAGCCGCTACGTCGCGTCGTTCGTCGGTTTCGCGCCGGTATCGAACCCGCGCCTCGTCGTCGCAGTCATGATCGACGAGCCGAACGCCGGACAGTACTACGGCGGCGCGGTGGCAGCACCGGTGTTCAGCAGCGTGATGGGCGCGGCGTTGCGCATGCTCGGCGTGCCGCACCGACGCGCCGGTCAACAACGTCGTCTTGCCGCCGGAAGGCACGGACATGCGGGAAGAAACATGAGCGTCGCGGTGACCAGCCGATAGCGACCTGTCCGCGCTGCTCGAGCGCCTGGGCCGCCCCGTCTCGCGCATCACCTCCGACAGCCGCGACGTGCGGTCCGGGCGATGCGTTCGCAGCCTATCCGGGCACGCAGCACGACGGCCGCGCCTACATCTCGACGCAATCGCCAACGGCGCCGGCGCGATCCTCTGGGACCCGCAGGGGTTCCACTGGAATCACGGTTGGAAGCTTCCGCATCTGCCGCTCGAGCATCTCAAGGCGCGGCTCGGATTGATCGCCGATTTCGTCTACGGTCATCCGTCGCGGGAGCTGTGGATGGTCGGCGTCACCGGCACCAACGGCAAGACGTCCTCCGCGCACTGGATTGCCGCGTGCCTGCACGCCGCCGGGCGGCGCACGGCGGTGCTCGGCACGCTCGGCAACGGCCTGATCGGCGCGCTCGATAAGGCCGGCGGCGAATACGACGCCCGACGCGGCGCGCTGCACGAGATGCTCGCGCTGTTACCGCCGCGCCGGCGCCGATTCGGCGGTGATGGAGGTTTCGTCGCACGGCATCGACCAGGGTCGCGTCAACGGCGTGTGCTTCGACGTCGCGCTGTTCACCAACCTGTCGCGCGATCACCTCGACTACCACGGCACGATGGCCGCGTACGGCGCGGCGAAGGCGCAGCTGTTCGCTTGGCCGGGACTGCGCGTGGGCGTGATCAATGCCGACGACGCGTTCGGCCGCAGTCTGCATCGAGACGGCGCCGCAGCAAGGGGCGCAAGGTGCTGAGCTATGGCTTCGGCGCCGCCGATGTCAAGGGCTCGCGGCTGGTCGTCCATGCCGCGCGGCTTGGCGCTCGCGGTCGAGACGCCGTGGGGACGCGGCGAGCTCGACACGCGTCTGGTCGGCGCGTTCAATGCGGCCAACGTGCTCGGCGTGCTCGGCACGCTGCTGGTCAGCGGCGTCGAATTCGACGCGGCGCTGACGATGCTTGCCGAGGTCGAGGCGCCGCCCGGACGCATGCAGCGCCTCGGCGGCGACGCGCTCGCCGCTGGTAGTCATCGACTACGCGCATTCGCCCGACGCGCTGGAAAAGGCGCTCGACGGCGCTGCGCGATCGCGGTGGTGCCGAGGCGGCGAGCTCATCTGCGTGTTCGGCTGCGGCGGCGACCGCGATCGCGGCAAGCGACCCGAGATGGGCCGGATCGCCGCGCGGCTCGCCGATCGCGTGATCGTGACCAGCGACAACCCGCGCGGCGAGGATCCCGCGGCGATCGCCAGCGAAATCGTGCACGGCATTCGCGAGACCGGAAACCGACGCTATGCGGTCGAACTCGACCGCGCGGCGGCGATCGCGATGAGTGTCGGCGAAGCCAGCGCCGGCGACGTCGTGCTGCTCGCGGGCAAGGGTCACGAGTCCTATCAGGAGCTTGCCGGCGTCCGCCAGCCCTTTCTCGACGTCCGAGCACGCGACGCGCGCGCTTGCGGCGCGGAGCACGCGATGATGGATGCACGCGACCGCGGCGCAGGCGCATCGCCGCGACGCTGCACGGGCAGAATGCCTGGTTCGACGGCGTCACGCACCGATTCGCGCACGACGTGCGCCGGGCGAGCTGTTCGTCGCGCTCACGGGCGAGCGCTTCGACGGACACGACTACGTCGCGCGGGCATTCGAGCGCGGCGCCGTGGCGGCCATCGTCGCCGCCGACCGGGCTCGACACGCTGAGCGGGCAACCTGCTCGCCGTCGTCGATCCGCTGCGCGCGCTGGGCGCGCTCGCCGCGTACTGGCGCCGCGCTTCACGCTGCCGGTCGATCGGCATCGTCGGCAGCAACGGCAAGACCACGGTCAAGGAAATGACCGCGGCGATCTTGCGCGCCGCCCTGGGCGAGCGCCACGTACTCGCGACGGCGGGCAATCTCAACAACGCGATCGGCTGCCGCTGACCGTGCTGGGCCTGCGCGCGGCGCACGCGTCGCGGCGATCGAGATCGGCATGAACCACCCCGGCGAAACCGCGGAACTTGCGGCGATCGCGCAGCCGACGATCGGCGTGATCAACAACGCGCAGCGCGAGCACCAGGAATTCATGAAAAGCGTCGCCGACGTCGCCGCCGAGCACGCTGCGCTGCTCAGCGCGTTGCCGGAGCGTGGCGTCGCCGTGATCAACGCCGACGACGACTACGCGTCGTTCTGGAACGAGGTCGTCGTCCGCCGCAACGCCGAGGGCGCGGCTCTCGCGCTGCGCGATTTCGGCATGCGTGCGCCGGCGGTGGTCAGCGCGCGCTTTCGCAGCGAGACGTGGGGCGCGGTCATCGACGTGACGACGCCGGAAGGCAGCATCCAGCATCGAACTGCGCGCGCCGGGGCGCCACAACGTGGCCAATGCGCTGGCGGCGATCGCCGCAGCGACGGCGGCGGGTGCGACGCTGGCCGACGCCGCCGAAGGCACTCGCCGCGTTCCGCCCGTTGTCCGGACGCCTGCACAGCATCGAGCTCGCGGACGGCGCGTTGTCGATCGACGATACCTACAACGCCAATCCCGGATTCGGTGCGCGCCGCGATCGCCGTGCTCGCGCGCGCGGGCTCGCCGCGCTGGCTGGTACTCGGCGACATGGGCGAGGTCGGCGAACAGGGCGTCGCTTTTCACCGCGAGGTCGGCGCGTACGCACGCGCCGCGGGCGTCGACCGCCTGCTACGCGGTCGGCGAGCTCGCGCAGCACGCGGTCGCAGCGTTCGGCGCCGGCGGCGAGCATTTCGCAGAGGTCGACGGCGCTCATCGCGGCGCTTTCACATCGATGCCGGGGTGCACGGTGCTGGTCAAAGGCTCGCGCTTCATGCGCATGGAACGCGTCGTGTCGGCGCTCGCCGGCACCGCTGCCGGAGGCGCACTGATGCTGCTCGCGCTCGCCAACTGGATCGCCACCGAGGTGCGCACGTTCAACGTGTTCGGCTACATCACGCTGCGCTCGGTGCTGGCGACGATGACGGCGCTGGTGATCTCGTTCGTCGTCGGCCCGCGCATGATCCGCAAGCTCGCCGAATACAAGATCGGCCAGTCGGTGCGCGACGACGGTCCGCAGACGCACCTCACCAAGGCCGGCACGCCGACGATGGGCGGTGCGCTCATCCTCGTATCGATCGTGATCACGACGCTGCTGTGGGCCGATCTGCGCAATCGCTTCATCTGGGTCGTGCTCATCGTCACCATCGGCTTCGGCGCGATCGGTTGGGTCGACGACTACCGCAAGGTCGTGCACCGCAATCCCAAAGGTCTTGTCGGCGCGGACCAAGTTCATGCTGCAATCGCTGATCGGGCTCGTCGCGGCGATCTATCTCGCGTTCTCGGTATCGGCGCCGTCGAACACGCAGTTCTTCCAGCTGTTCAATGCGTGGCTCGGCAGCGGCTTCAATCTCGACCTGTCCGCCCAAGGCCGACCTGATCGTGCCCTTCTTCAAGACGATCAGCTATCCGCTCGGCGTCTGGGGCTTCATCGTGCTCTCGTACTGCGTGATCGTCGGCTCGAGCAACGCGGTCAATCTGACCGACGGGCTCGACGGCCTGGCCATCATGCCGACGGTGATGGTGGGCGCGGCGCTGGGCGTGTTCGCGTACGTGACCGGCCGCGCCGACTACTCGACGTACCTGTTCCTGCCGCACATTCCCGGCGCCGGCGAGCTCGACCGTCGTCTGCGGTGCGATCGCCGGTGCGGGCCTCGGCTTTCTCTGGTTCAACGCCTATCCCGCCGAAGTGTTCATGGGCGACGTGGGCGCGCTCGCGCTGGGCGCGGCGCTGGGCGTGGTCGCCATCATCGTCCGTCAGGAGATCGTGCTGTTCATCATGGGCGGCGTGTTCGTGGTGGAGACGCTGTCGGTGGTGATCCAGGTGGCGTCGTTCAAGGCTACCGGCCGGCGCGTGTTCCGTATGGCGCCGATTCATCACCACTACGAATTGAAGGGGTGGAAGGAGAATCAGGTCGTGGTCCGATTCTGGATCATCACCATGCTGCTCGTGCTGTTTGGGCTTTCGACGTTGAAGCTGCGCTAACCATGGACGCTGCGCGATCGCAACGTCGTCGTGCTGGGCCTGGGTGTGACCGGGCTTGTCGGCCGCGCGCTGGGCTGCGCGTCACGGCGCGCGTGTTCGCGTCGCCGATACGCGCGCGCAGCCGCCGTGCGCGGCGCAGCTCGCCGCCGAGCTTCCGCGACGTTGCGCTGTCGACCGGACCGTTCACCGATGCAACGCTTCGACTGGCGCCGACCTGATCGTGATCAGCCCGGGCGTGGCGAAGGCGCAACCGCCGATCGCGGCCGCCGTCGCGCGCGGCGTCGGAGCTCGTCGGCGACATCGAGCTGTTTGCGCGAGCGCTGCCGCGCGCGCAGCGGGTGCTCGCGGTCACGGGTTCGAATGGCAAGACCACGGTCGCGACGCTGACCGGCGCGCTGCTCGCGCGCGACGGGTCTCGCCGTATCGCAGTCAGTCGGCAACATCGGCGAGCCGGTGCTCGATGTGCTCGCCGCGCACGAAGCGCGGCGCGCCATGGCCCGACGTGTTCGTCGTCGAGCTGTCGAGCTTCCAGCTCGAGACGACGGCACACCTCGACGCCGACGGCGGCTTGCGTGCTCAACGTGTCCGAGAACCATCTCGACCGCTACGTCGGCATGGACGACTACGCGGCGGCCAAGGCGCGCGATCTTCTCGGGCGGCGGTGTGCAGGTGCTCAATCGCGACGACCGCGCTCGCTCGCGATGCGCCTGCCCGGCGCGTCCGCTGCAGACCTTCGGCGCGGACGCTCCGCCGAGGCGGCGCACGATTGGGGGCTGGTGCAGCACGCCGGCGCGACCGTGGCTCGCCCGCGGCGCGACGCGCTGATGCGCGCGAGCGACGCTCGCGCTGGTCGGGCGCCACAACGCGCTGCAACGCGCTGGCCGCGCTGGCGCTGACGTCGACCGTCGGCGACGATCGACGCGCGACGTGCTCGCGGCGCTCGCCGCGTTCCAGGGCCTGCCGCATCGCATGGAGCGCGTGGCCGAAATCGGCGGCGTGCTGTTCGTCAACGATTCGAAGGCGACGACGGTCGCCGCGACGCTGGCGGCGCTCGAAGGCATCGAGCGTCCGGCGGCGCTGATCGCCGGCGGCGATGGCAAGGGCCAGGACTTCGCGCCGCTGCAAGTCGCGGCGTCGACGCGCATTGCCGCGCCGTCGTGCTGCTGGGCCGCGACGCGCCAACGATCGCCGCCGCGCTGGCCGGCGCGCAGGCCAGCGGTGGAATTCGCGCCGGGGCTGGAAGCCGCCGTTGCCCGAGCGATCGCGCAGGCGCGCGCCGGCGACGCCGTGTTGCTGTCGCCGGCGTGCGCGAGCCTCGACATGTTCCGCGACTACATCGAGCGCGGCGATCGCTTCAAGGTCGCGGTCGCGACGCATGCGAGGGAGTCGGCGCATGCCTAGAGACGCCACGCTGCGCTCGACGTTTCCGCGGCTCTCCGCGCTCGCGGCTGCGCCGCGCGAAGGCCGCGCGATGCTCACCTTCGACACGCACGCTCGCGTGGGCGGCGCTGCTGCTGCTCGCCATCGGCCTGGTCATGGTCTATTCGGCGTCGATCGCGACCGCCGAGGCGATGGCCTACACCGGCTATCGGCCCTGGTACTTCCTCGCGCGCCACGCGGTGTTCGTCGCAGCGGGCCTGTTCGCCGCGCTATGTCGCCTTCCAGGTCCCGGTCAAGGTCTGGCAGCGGCTCGCTCCGTATCTCTTCATCGCCGGCGCCGTGCTGCTGGTCGCGGTGCTGGTGCCCGGCAGTCGGCAAGTCGGTCAACGGCAGCAAGCGCTGGCTGTCGCTGTTCGTCGTCAACCTGCAGCCGTCCGAATTCATGAAGCTCTTCGTCGTGCTGTACGCAGCAAGCTACGCGGTGCGCAAGGCCGACTTCCTGCACGCCGCAGCAGCCGCTCAAGCAGACGCTGCTGCGCGGTTTCCTGCCGCTGCTCGCGGTGATGGTGCTGATCGGCGCGCTGCTGCTGCGCGAGCCCGACTTCGGCGCCTGCGTGGTCATCGTCGCGATCGCGTTCGGCATCCTGTTCCTCGGCGGTCTCGATTGGCGTTTGCTGATCGGGCTGGGATTCCTGCTGCCGGTCGCGCTATGGCTACTGATCTGGATCGCGCCCTACCGGCTGCAGCGCTTCACCGGCTTTCGCGATCCGTGGGCCGACCCGCTGGGCAAGGGCTACCAGCTCTCGCATTCGCTGATCGCCTTCGGCCGCGGCGAATGGTACGGCGTCGGCCTGGGCGCCAGCGTCGAGAAGCTTCTTGTACCTGCCCGAAGCGCATACCGATTTTCTGCTCGCCGTCATCGCCGAGGAACTCGGCTTCGTCGGCGTCGCGTGGTGATCGGGCTGTTCGCGTGGTTGCTGGTTCGCGCCTACGCGATCGGCCGCCAGGCCGCGCGCCTCGAGCGTCCGTTCGCCGCGCTGGTCGCGCACGGCATCGGCGTGTGGCTGGGCGTGCAGGCGTTCATCAACATCGGCGTCAACATGGGCGTGCTGCCGACCAAAGGGCTGACGTTGCCGCTTCTGTCGTTCGGCGGCAGCGGCATCGTCGTCAACTGCATCGCGATCGCGATGCTGCTGCGCGTCGATTTCGAGAATCGGCGGCTGCTCCGCGGGTTCACGGTATGAGCGGGGTCGTCATGATCACCACAGGCGGCACCGGCGGCCACATTTTTCCCGGACTCGCGGTCGCCACCGAATTGCTCGCGCGAGGCTGGCGCGTGTTCTGGCTGGGCACGCGCGACGGCATGGAAGCGCGCATCGTCCCTGAGCACAAGCTCGAGTTCGAGGCGCTCGACTTCGGCAGCGTGCGCGGCAAGGGATGGTGCGGCTTGCTGCTCGGCCCGTTCGCGATCCTGTCGCGTGCTGGCCAGGCACGCCGCGTCATTCGCCGCCGCCGCCCGAACGTCGTGGTCGGCTTCGGCGGCTTCGCGTCCTTTCCCGGCGGCCTGATGGCGGTCGCGCAGGACGTGCCGCTGGTCATCCACAACCTCGATGCCAAGCCGGGACTCGCGAACCGCATCCTGCGCTTACGGCGCGGATCGTGTGCTGACCGGATTTCCGCATACGTTCGGGCCGCGCGTCGCGACGCAGGCAAGGTCACCTGGGTCGGGAACCCGTTGCGCGCGGACATCATCGCAGTGCGCGCCGCCCGAAGCAACGCTTTCGCGGGCGCAGCGGCCCGCTGAAGCTGCTCGTCGTCGGCGGCAGTCTCGGTGCGGTCGCACTCAACGAGCGCGTCCCGCAAGCGCTCGCGTTGCTCGCACCCGACGACGCGGCCGCGCGTCACGCATCAGGCCGGAGCCAAGCACATCGACGCACTGCGCGCGGCATACGCTCAGGCCGGCGTCGAGGCCGAGTGCCTGCCGTTCATCGACGACATGGCGCGTCGCTATGCCGAGGCCGACGTCGTGATCTGCCGCTCCGGGGCGACCACCGTCGCCGAGCTCGCCGCGGTCGGCATCGGCAGTGTGCTGGTGCCCTTTCCCTACGCTGCCGACGACCATCAGGTCGACAACGCGCGCGTTCTGGCCGATCGCGGAGCTGCGGAGATTGATTCTGCAGGCCGATCTGACGCCGGCGCGGCTGGCCGCCTGGCTGCGCGCGGCGAACCGCGAGCGACTGCTGGCGATGGCCGATCGCGGCACGCACGCTGCGCAAGGCCGACGCCGACGCGACGCGTGGCCGATACCTGCATTGCCGTGGCGCAAATGCGATGAAGCACAAGGTCAATCGCGTCCACTTCGTCGGCATCGGCGGCGCCGGCATGAGCGGCATCGCCGAAGTGCTGCTCACGCAGGGTTATCGCGTGAGCGGATCGGACATCGCTTCCAATGCAGCGACGCGGCGCCTCACGACACTCGGGCGCGAGCATCGCGACGGGCCACGCCGCAGCGAACATCGCGGCGCCGACGTCGTTGTCGTGTCGACCGCCGTCGCGGCCGACAACCCGGAAGTCGTCGCCGCGCGCGAGCAAGGCATTCCCGTCGTGCCGCGCGCGCTGATGCTCGCTGAACTGATGCGGCTCAAGCAGGGTATCGCGGTCGCGGGCACGCACGGCAAGACCACGACGACCAGCCTCATCGCCAGCGTACTCGCCGAGGGCGGGCTCGATCCCGACGTTCGTCATCGGCGGCAAGCTGGTGTCGGCAGACGCCAACGCGCGCCTGGGCAAAGGTGAGTTCCTGGTCGCCGAAGCGGACGAGTCCGATGCCTCGTTCCTGGTGCTGCAGCCGGTGCTGGCAGTGATCACCAACATCGACGCCGATCACATGGAGACCTACGGACACGATTTCGCGCGGCTCAAGGAGGCGTTCGTCAACTTCGCGCAGCGCCTGCCGTTCTACGGCGTCGTCGCCGCGTGCATCGACGATGCCAACGTGCGCGAAATCCTGCCGTCGATTCACCAAGTCGATCGTCACCTACGGACTTGCCGCCGACGCGCAATTGCGTGCGACCGAGGTCGTGCACGCCGGCGCGCGCATGCGCTTCGTCGCGCGCGGCGGTGGCGCGACGGCGCTTCCCGTCGAACTCAACCTCGCGGGTGTGCACAACGTGCGCAACGCGCTGGCGGCGATCGCCGTCGGCCGCCAGGTCGGTGTCACCGACGCGGCGATCGCGAGAGCGCTCGCCGAGTTCAGTGGTGTCGGGCGCCGCTTCCAGCATTTCGGCGACGTCGCTGTCGACGGCGGCGGCCGCTATCACGCTCATCGACGACTACGGCCATCACCCGGCGGAGATGGCTGCCACGATCGCCGCCGCGCGCGGCAGTTTTCCGGGACGGCGGCTGGTGCTCGTATTCCAGCCACACCGCTATACGCGGACGCGCGATCTGTTCGAGGACTTCGTCGCGGTGCTTTCGACCGTCGACGCGCTGCTCTTGAGCGAGGTCTATCCGGCTGGCGAAACGCCGATCGTCGCCGCCGACGGGCGAGCGCTGGCGCGAGCGCTGCGCATCGCGGGAAAGATCGAGCCGGTGTTTGTCGAGGATGTCGCCGACGTCCCGGCGGCGGTTCGCGCCGTCGCCCGTGATGGTGACGTGGTCCTGACCATGGGCGCAGGTTCGATCGGACAGGTCGCCCCGATACTGTCGGCCGCGACATGATCATGACCGAGCCGCTGCATTTCACCGGTCTGCGCGGGCAGCCTTCGCCACGACGAGTCACTGGCGCGGTACACGAGCTGGCGCTGCGGCGGCGCGGCCGAGATTGCGTATCTGCCCGCCGATCGGGATGACCTCGCTGCCTTCGTGCGGCAGCTGCCCGCCGCGCAAACGCCGATGGCGATCGGCTTGGGCAGCAACCTCCTCGTGCGCGACGGTGGGGTGCGTGGTGCGGTACTGCTGCATGCATAACGCCGGCGGCGCGCTGGCGGTTGCGGACGGGCTGATCTATACGGAAGCCGGCGTCGCGGCGCCGAAGCTCGCGCGCTTCGCGGCGACGCACGGCTGCGCCGAGGCCGAGTTTCTCGCCGGCGTCCCCGGCACCGTCGGGGGTGCGCTGGCGATGAATGCGGGATGCTACGGCGGGGAAACCTGGCGCTACCTTGCGCGCGTCGAAGTTCTGCTGCGCGACGGCAGCTTCGTCGTGCGCACACCCGCCGACTACGCTATCGGCTATCGCAGCGTGCGTCGCGCCGATGGTGCCGTACCGGACGGCGTGTTCACCGCGGCGTGGTTCCGCTTTCCACTAGGCGATTCGACCACCGCACGCGCGCGCATCAGGGAACTGCTCGCCAAACGCATCGCCACGCAACCGCTCAATCTGCCGAATGCCGGCAGCGTGTTTCGCAACCCGAACAACGATCACGCGGCGCGACTGATCGAGCGCAGCGGGCTCAAGGGCTACGCGATCGGGGGCGCGCGCGTATCCGAAAAGCACGCCAATTTCATCGTCAACCCCGACGGCAGGGCAAGGGCCTCCGATATCGAGGCGTTGATCGAGCATGTCCGCAAGGTCGTGCACGACACCACCGGCGTGCTGCTGGAAACCGAGGTGCGCATCGTCGGGGAGCACGCACTATGAGCGAATTCGGAAAGGTAGCGGTATTGATGGGCGGGCGAGCCCGACACGGTGCCGCGCGGCGGCCGGTGCGGGAGGGCGAAGCAGACGACCATCAGGGGTGCGGTCGATGCGGAGCGCAGGAAACGCATGAGTGAATTTGGAAAGGTAGCGGTATTGATGGGCGGGCGAGCCCGACACGGTGCCGCGCGGCGGCCGGTGCGGGAGGGCGAAGCAGACGACCATCAGGGGTGCGGTCGATGCGGAGCGCAGGAAACGCATGAGTGAATTTGGAAAGGTAGCGGTATTGATGGGCGGCCCTTCCTCCGAGCGCGAGATTTCGCTGCTTTCCGGCAACGCCGTGCTCGCCGCCCTGAAAGACAAAGGCGTCGACGCGCACGCGTGGGATCCGGCGCAACGCCCGGTCTTCGATCTGAAGCGCGAAGGATTCGACCGCGCATTCATCGCATTGCACGGCCGCTTCGGCGAGGACGGCACGGTCCAGGGTGCGCTCGAGGTGCTCGGTGTACCGTACACCGGGAGCGGCGTCATGGCCTCCGCGCTGGCGATGGACAAGTGGCGTACGAAGCTGGTGTGGCTCGCCAGCGAAATCCCGACACCGCGCTACCGCGTGGTCGACGCCGCCACCGACTGGTGGTCGGTGGTCGCCGAGCTCGGCTTGCCGCTGATCGTCAAGCCGGCCCGCGAAGGCTCGACCATAGGCATAACGCGCGTGACCCGCGTCGATCACGACGAGCTTGCGCTCGCGTATCGCGCGGCGGTCGAGCACGACGATCTCGTCATCGTCGAGGAATTCGTCGCCGGAATCGAGCTCACCGCGTCGATCCTAGGCGAGCGTGCGCTGCCGCTCATCCGCATCGAAGCACCGGAAGGCAACTACGACTACCACAACAAATATTTTTCCGACGAGACCAGGTACTACTGCCCGTCCGGCGTCGACGCCTCGATCGAGGGCGCGATCCAGGCGCAGTCGCTGGTGGCGTTTCGCCTGGTCGGCTGCACCGGCTGGGGCCGGCTGGATCTGATTCTGAGGACCGACGGGCGGTGGACGTTCCTCGAGGTCAACACCTCACCCGGCATGACTGGTCACAGCCTCGTGCCGATGGCGGCGCGGCAGGCAGGCCTGGATTTCGGCGAGCCTGTGCGTCGAGATTCTGCGGAGCGCACATGTGGGATAACCCGCGCCAGCTGAACGCCGTCGCGCTCATCGTCGCGGCCACGGCGCTGGCGATGCTCGCGGTTGCCGCGGTGACGTGGGCGATACGGCAGCCGGTCTTCGCGCTCAGGGAAGTCGTGATTCGCGGGCCACTGCAGCGCGCCAACCCCGCGCATATCGAGGCCGTGGTTCGCGAAGAGCTGAGGGGGACGTTTTTCACGTTGCGGCTTGCCGAGGCGCGCGCATCGCTTGTCAATGTGCCCTGGGTACGGGCTGTCGGGTTGCGTCGTACTTGGCCTCTGCGACTCGAAGTATCCATCACCGAGCACGAGCCGCTGGCGCGCTGGAACGACAGCGCGCTGGTCAACGTGCAGGGCGAGACGTTCAGCGCTGACTACGATGGCGAGCTGCCGCAGTTCACCGGTCCGGAAGGCCGTGCGGCCGATGTCGTCGCGCGCTTCCGCGAGTTCACCGAGGCCCTGCGCCCAACAGGGCTGGCCATCGCCGAAATCCACCTTTCTGAACGCGCCGCGTGGGAACTGAAGACGGGTGGCGCGGCCGCGCTGACGTTGCAGCTTGGCCGCGTCGAGCCCGATGCGCGCCTGGAGCGCTTCGTAGCGTACTACCCGGCGACGGTCGGCCGGTTGCAGCGCGCCGGCACGCGTGTCGACCAGGTCGATCTGCGTTATCGGAACGGTTTCGCGGCACGGCTGCCCGGATTCGGGGATGCGTTGGCAAAGAAGCCGTCGGCGACGCAAAAGCACGAGAGGCCCTAGGGGACGCAACGCATGGTCAAGGATGCAAAGAACCTCATCGTCGGACTCGACGTCGGCACGTCGAAGATCGTCGCCATCGTCGCCGAGGTCACACCGGAAAAGCGGCTCAACATCATCGGCATGGGGACGCAGCCGTCGCGCGGCCTGAAGAAGGGTGTCGTCGTGAATATCGAGGCGACGATGGCGTCGATCCAGCGCGTGCTCGAGGAGGCCGAGCTGATGGCCGATTGCACGATCGTCGAGGTATACGCGGGCATCGCTGGAAGCCACATCCGCAGCCTCAACTCCAGCGGCATGGTCGCCATCAAGGAAAAGGAGGTCACGCAGGCTGACATCGATCGCGTCATCGAGACTGCCAAGGCGATCGCCATTCCCAACGACCAGCAAGTTCTGCACATCCTTCCGCAGGAATTCATCGTCGACGGCCAGGAGGACGTACGCGAGCCGCTTGGCATGAGCGGCGTGCGCCTGGAAGTGAAGGTGCACATCGTTACCGGCGCGGTGTCGGCGGTGGAGAACATCACCAAGTGCGTGCGTCGCTGCGGACTGGAGGTACGCGACGTCATGCTCCAGCCGCTGGCCTCGGCACTGGCGGTGCTCAACGACGACGAAAAGGAGCTGGGTGTGTGCCTCATGGATATCGGGGGCGGCACTACCGACCTCGCCGTGTTTATCGGCGGCGCGATCCGCCACACCGCGGTGATCCCCATCGCCGGCGACCAGGTCACCAATGACATCGCGATGACCCTGCGCACACCGACGAAGGAGGCGGAGGAGCTGAAGGTGCGGCATGGCTGCGCGCTGCGCCAGCTCGCCGACCCCAACGACGTGATCGAGGTGCCCGGCGTCGGCGAGCGCGGGCCGCGCAAGCTGTCGCGGCAGATGCTCGCCGAAGTGATCGAGCCGCGCATCGAGGAGCTGTACACGCTGGCACAGGCGGAGCTGCGCCGCAGCGGCCTCGAGGAGATGCTGTCGTCGGGAATCGTGCTCACCGGCGGCTCGGCGCTGCTTGCCGGCATGGTCGAGCTTGGCGAGGAAGTCTTTCACCTTCCCGTCCGAGTCGGCGTGCCGGCGTATGCCGGCGGACTGGCCGACGTCGTGCGCAGCCCTCGCTTCGCCACCGCGGTAGGTCTGCTGATGGATGGGCACGAACACTACATGCGCGCCGAACTGGCGCGCGCACAGGGCAAGGGACTAAGCAATGTGGGGGAAAAGATGAAGCAGTGGTTCAAGGCGAATTTCTAAAGATGAAGCAGAAGGAAACCAGGAGCCGGGACTGATCACGGCTCGAAAGCAGTCATCAACGTTTAGACAGGAGAAGGAGCACATCATGTTCGAAATCATCGACCAGGACCCGCAGGAAGCCATCATCAAGGTCATCGGCGTAGGCGGTTGCGGCGGCAACGCCGTCGAGCACATGATCGACAAGGGTCTCACCGGCGTCGAGTTCATCGCCGCCAACACCGACGCGCAGGCACTCAAGCGGTCGACCGCGCGCACACAGATTCAGCTGGGAAGCGGGTTGACCCGCGGCCTCGGCGCCGGCGCGCGTCCGGAGGTCGGGCGCGACGCGGCGATGGAGGACCGCGACCGCATTGCCGAGATGATCGACGGCTGCGACATGCTGTTCATCACTGCGGGGATGGGCGGCGGAACCGGAACGGGCGCTGCGCCGGTGGTCGCGCAAGTGGCAAAGGACAAGGGCATCCTCACCGTCGCCGTGGTGACGCGACCGTTTCACTTCGAGGGCAAGCGACAGAAGGTCGCCGAGGCCGGCATCGAGGAGCTGAAGAAAATCGTCGACTCGCTGATCATCATTCCCAACGAAAAGCTCATGCAGGTGCTAGGCGAGGACGTTTCGGTGCTCGACGCCTACGCCAAGGCGAACGAGGTCCTGCACAGCGCGGTGTCCGGCATCGCCGAGGTCATCAACAACCCGGGACTGGTCAACGTCGATTTCGCCGACGTGCGCACGGTGATGTCGGAAGTCGGCATGGCGATGATGGGCTCGGCTTCAGTGGGCGGCCCCGATCGTGCGCGCCTGGCGGCCGAGCAAGCAGTCGCCAGTCCCCTGCTCGAGGAGGTCAACCTCTCCGGAGCGCGCGGCGTGCTCGTGAACATCACGGCGTCGAAGGGCCTCAAGATGAAGGAGTATCACGACGTCATGAACACCATCAAGGCGTTCACCGCCGACGACGCGATGGTGATCGTGGGCACGGTGATCGACGACGACATGGGGGACGCCCTGCGCGTAACTATGATCGCCACCGGACTCGGCGGCTCCAGCGTCCGTCAGCGTCAGCCGCGCCTGGAAGTCGTCGAGCAGGTCCTCGAGCGTACGGGCACGGACGGGATGGGCGTGCAGGTCGAGCATATCGACTACGACTCTCTGGACAAGACACCGGCGGTGATTCGGCGAGGACGCAGCGCGCCGTCGAGCGGAGCATCGGCGAGCGGCGTCGACGTCTCGGACATTCCGGCATTCCTGCGCAAACAGGCCGACTGACCGGGGATGAAACACATGCTTGCAATTTGCCTGCCGACGTGAGACAGGATCGCCATCCATGTGCTATAATGTGGTCATAACCCGTTGAACCGACACGGGATTAGCGTAGTGCGTGCCGCACTGGGCGGCCGGGCCGCAGCCGAGAGCGCGCGACCTCGCACGAGTTGGCCGGTTCAACACCGATGGGACCTACGGGGATGCTCAAGCAGCGTACATTGAAGTCGCTGATCAAGACGACGGGCGTCGGCTTGCATACCGGCGCGCGCGTCGAAATGACGTTGCGGCCCGCACCTGCGGACACCGGTATCGTGTTCCATCGCATCGACCTGCCGCAACCGGTGGCCATTCCCGCCGACGCGCGCAACGTCGGAGACACACGGTTGTCGTCCTCGCTGGAAAAGCCAGGCGCGCGCATATCGACGGTGGAGCACCTGATGTCGGCGCTGGCAGGCCTGGGCATCGACAACCTGCACGTCGACGTCGCCGGACCGGAGTTGCCGATCATGGATGGAAGCGCCGGCCCCTTCGTGTTCCTCTTGCAGTCGGCCGGCCTCGAGGAGCAAGCCGCGCCCAAGCGCTACCTGCGTGTCAAGTCGTCCGTCGAAGTCGTCGACGGCGACAAATCCGCGCGCTTCGATCCGCATGACGGCTTCGTGCTCGATTTCACCATCGACTTCCCGCATCCGGTCTTCGGCTCGGAGAACAGGCACGTGGTCATCGATTTCGCGGAGCACTCGTATACCAAGGAAGTCAGCCGCGCCCGCACGTTTGGGTTCATGCAGGACGTCGAGGCCATGCGCGCGGCCGGGTTGGCGCTGGGCGGAAGCCTGCAGAACGCCATCGTGCTCGACGAGACCCGCGTGCTCAACAGCGAGGGGCTGCGTTACGACAACGAGTTCGCCAAGCACAAGGTGCTCGACGCCATCGGCGACCTGTACCTGCTCGGTCACCCACTTATCGGCAAGTACACCGCTTTCAAGTCGGGACACGCGCTCAACAACGCGGTGTCACGCGCGCTGCTCTCGCGCCCCGACGCCTGGGAGTTGATCAGCTTCGACGCCGACACCGACGTCCCCAGCGCATTTCAGGGCTGGCGCCTGCAGCCCGTTTGACGCGTGGGCCCTGCGTCCAGGCGCAGGCCAGGTCTTAGCCCCCATTGCCCATTGCCTGATGCAGCTGCGATGCCCGACGGCGATGGTGCGCGGGCATTCCCCATGACCCCCGTGTGATTGCACCGTGATCATCGTCCGCGTGCTGCTGTTCATCGCGCTGGCCGCCGTGGCCGGCTCACTCATGCTCTACGTCATCAAGCGCGATCGACGCTATCTGCGCTTCGTCGGCCAGGTTGCCAAATACTCGCTGGTGCTACTGCTCGCGGTCTTCATTTTCTATGCGCTGCGCAGGGCGTTCATCGCCCTCTGAGTAGCCTCCGGAGGCGCGGCTCGCGAGGCGGCGCAGAGCGCCGGCGAGCGGGGAGTCGCCCAACTGCTGCGCGGTAGCAACAAGGCCGGCCGCGACATGCGCATCCAACTGTTTTTGAGGGCGTTTTGCTGCTTGTGGCGGGGCGCTCCGGGCTTGCACCCGTACCCGTATTCCAGTAAATTCGCAGCCTTCGTCGGTGAGTGCGCGCAGCACGTCAGGCGCGCGCTGGCGCAGGAGGGCGGCCGCGGCACCGCTGGTCGCCGACAGCGTCAGTTCGGGCGAGCGAGCGTCAGCCACTGCGACGCACGCCGCCAACGATCGGGGCAGCGCCCTTTTTATGCGCTGCTCAAGCGCGGTTTCGCGCTGTCTGCGTTGCAGCAGCTCGGCCATTGCCGACTCGCCGGCAATGATCTGATGCAGGCGGCGCATGGGCATCAAACGTTCGCAATTCGCCCTGCGCGATGCGCGGGCCGGCAGTCGAAGGGGGTCATTTGAACATAATCTTCATCTCCGGTGCCACTGCTCGCGCACGCACGCTTGCGCTGGACTGGCGACACTGGACGCTCGGCAGCATCTCCCTTCTTGTTCTGTTCCTGTCCTTTACCCTACTGTTCAACTACGTGACGCTGCGCTATGCCGCGGCGATCAATCATCCTCTCCTGCAGGCGATCGTCCTGGCCGACCAGCGCCAGGAAGCGCAAAAGACGCAGGAAGTCGTCGAAGGCCACCTCAATTCGATGGCGCTGAAGCTCGGTGAATTGCAGGCGCAGATGCTGCGACTGGACGGATTGGGTGAGCGCCTTGCCAAGCTCGCGGGCCTAAAGCCGCAGGAATTACCGGCGACACTGCAGTCGGGCGAAGTACCCGGCCGCGGCGGTCCGGCGCCGACCCTGCGCAGCAACCTGTCCCTCGACGAGTTCAGCACGATGCTCTCGTCGCTTTCGCGCGAGGTCGAGCAGCGGTCCGATCAGCTGGACGTGCTCGAGGCTCTGCTGGTCACCGACTCCGCCAAGCGCAAGTTCATGCCGACCCTGTCACCGATCGAGGATGGGTGGTTTTCCTCCAACTTCGGCTGGCGCATCGACCCCTTTACTGGTCAGAAGAGCTTCCACGAAGGGATCGATTTTCCGTCCGAGGTCGGGACCCCAATCGTCGCGGCCGCCAGCGGCAAGGTGATCTACGCGGACGTGCATCCGGCGTATGGTAAAATGGTCGAAATCGACCATGGCAACGGCTTGGTCAGTCGCTACGCGCATTGTTCCGCATTGTTCGTGAAGGCAGGCGACCTTGTCGTGCGTAGCCAACGCATCGCGAGCGTCGGGTCGAGCGGCCGCTCTACCGGTCCGCATCTGCACTTCGAAGTGCGTTTGAACGGCGTGCCGCAGAATCCCGCTCGGTTTCTGCAGATGGCGGGCTAGCGCCGGTTGGTATTCCCGGTCGAGGCCGGAACAGCAAAGGGGTGAGGCGGTCCTCACCCCTTGTTTTTTCGGCCGGCGAGGCCCTAGTAAATCCATGATCCCCAATATCCTCACCAAGATCTTCGGCAGTCGCAACGAGCGCCTGCTCAAGCAGTACGGGCAGGTCGTCGTCCAGATCAATGCCCTGGAACCGGCCATGACGGCGCTATCCGACGCCGAGCTGCGCGCCAAGACCGATGCCCTAAGAGAGCGTGTCGGCAATGGCGAGGAACTCGAATCGGTGCTGCCGGAAGCGTTTGCCGTCGTGCGCGAAGCCGGCAAGCGCACGTTGCAGATGCGCCATTTCGACGTGCAGCTGCTGGGCGGCATGGCGCTGCATCACGGCAAGATCGCCGAGATGCGCACCGGTGAGGGCAAGACGCTGGTGGCAACCCTTCCTGCGTATCTCAACGCGCTTACCGGCAATGGCGTGCACATCGTCACCGTCAACGACTATCTGGCGCAGCGCGATGCCGACTGGATGGGCCGCATCTATCGTTTTCTTGGCCTCAGTGTCGGCGTGAATCTCTCGCAGATGGAACACGACGCCAAGCAGGTCGCGTACGCCGCCGACATCACCTATGGCACCAACAACGAGTTCGGCTTCGACTACCTGCGCGACAACATGGTGTTTGCCGCAGCGCAGCGCGTGCAGCGCGGCCTTTCCTACGCGATCGTCGACGAAGTTGACTCGATCCTGATCGACGAGGCGCGCACGCCGCTGATCATCTCCGGCCAGGCCGATGACAACGTCGACCTGTATTACCGGCTCAACGAGCTGGCGCCGAAGCTCTCGCGCCAGGCCGACGAAACGGCGCCCGGCGATTTCTGGGTTGACGAGAAGGCGCACCAGGTGCTGCTTTCCGAAGAGGGACACGAGCACGCCGAGGGCATCCTCATGCAGGCTGGATTACTTCCCGCGGGGAGCAGCCTGTACGACGCGCACAACATCTCGCTCATGCACCACCTGTACGCGGCGCTGCGCGCCAACGCGCTGTTCCATCGCGATCAGCACTACGTGGTGCAGAACGGTGAGGTGGTCATCGTCGACGAATTCACGGGCCGCCTGATGGCTGGACGGCGGTGGTCCGATGGCCTGCATCAGGCAGTCGAGGCAAAGGAAGGCGTGCCCATACAGCGCGAGAACCAGACTCTGGCGTCGATCACGTTCCAGAACTATTTCCGCATGTACACGAAACTCGCAGGGATGACGGGAACGGCGGACACCGAGGCCTTCGAATTCCAGCAGATCTATCACCTGGAGACGATGGTCATCCCGACGAACGTGCCGATGATCCGCAAGGATGAGAACGACCTGGTGTTCCGCACGTTCAAGGAAAAGGTCGATGCCGTCATCGCCGACATTCGCGACTGCAACGAACGCGCGCAGCCGGTGCTGGTCGGCACGACATCGATCGAGAACTCCGAGTTGCTGTCGGGATATCTGACCAAGGAAAAGCTCACGCACCAGGTGCTCAACGCCAAGCAGCACGCGCGCGAGGCGGAGATCGTCGCTCAAGCGGGACGGCCGAAGGCAATCACGATCGCGACCAACATGGCGGGCCGCGGCACCGATATCGTGCTCGGCGGCGCCATTGAACCGCAGATCCTTACGCTGCGGGAAGACCCCGCGCTGACGCAGACCGAGAAGGATCAGCAGATCGGCAACATGCGCAACGCCTGGCAGGTGCTGCACGACCAGGTCATCGCCGCGGGCGGGCTGCACATCATCGGCACCGAGCGCCATGAGTCGCGGCGCATCGACAATCAATTGCGCGGGCGCTCGGGCCGGCAAGGTGACCCGGGCTCGTCCCGCTTCTACCTGTCGCTAGAGGATCCGCTGCTGCGCATTTTCGGCGGCGAGCGCCTGTCGGGAATCATGCAAAGGCTGAAAATGCCCGAGGGCGAGCCGATCGAGCATCCGATCGTCAACCGCTCGATCGCCAAGGCGCAGACCCGCGTCGAGTCGCGCAACTTCGACATCCGCAAGCAGCTCCTCGAATATGACGACGTCGCCAATGATCAGCGGCGCGTCATCTATCAGCAGCGAAACGAGCTGTTGGAGACCGACGACATCTCGGAGACAATCCGCAACATGGTTGCCGGCCAGGTCGACGACCTCGCGCGCCTGCACGTTCCTCCCGAGTCGGTCGAGGAGCAGTGGGATGTCGCGGCGCTGGAAGCCGCGCTTGCCGGCGAATATTCGGTGCACGCCCCCGTCGGCGAGTGGGTCAAGGCGGACCCGGAGCTGTCCGACGAAACCTTGCGCGAGCGCGCGCGCGGCGCAGCGACGGCGCAATACGAGGCGAAGCTGGCGCTGGTAGGACCCGAAATGTTTCACCAGTTCGAGCGCAACCTGATGCTCACCACGCTCGATGGCCATTGGCGCGAGCACCTCGCCGCTCTCGACCACCTGCGCCAGGGCATCCACCTTCGCGGTTATGCACAGAAGAATCCGAAGCAGGAATACAAGCGCGAGGCCTTCGAGCTCTTCTCGGACATGCTTGACCGCATCAAGCACGATGTGGTCAAGATCGTGCTGACGGTGCAGGTACGCACCGAGCAGGACGTCAAAGCGGTCGAGGAGGCGCCGCCCGTGTCCAACGTGCGCTACCAGCACGCCGACTACGACGAGGCGCTCGCGCCCAAGGCCGACGATCCGCCGCCCGCGGCGCCGCCGCCTTTCCAGCGCACCGGTCAAAAGGTCGGGCGCAACGATCCGTGCCCCTGCGGATCGGGCAAGAAATACAAGCAGTGCCACGGCAAGATATAACGGCGCCTGCCGGACTTGTCGCCATGCCGGTCAACTACACACCACCCACGCCGGAGTCGCTGCTGCCCGTCGCCGGGGTGATGCTGGGAAGCGCGGCTGCCGGCATCAAGAACTGGACACGCGACGACGTCGTGCTGATAGCGCTCTCACCGGGATCGCGCGCTGCCGGTGTGTTCACGCAAAACCGCTTTGCTGCCGCCCCGGTCATCGTTTGCCGCGAGCATCTTGCGGCAAACGGCGAAGCGCGCGCCTTGCTGATCAACGCCGGCAATGCCAATGCCGGGACTGGTGAGCGCGGGCTCGCCGATGCGCGCCATTGCTGCGACGCCGTCGCGCGCACGCTCGCTTGCCGCGCGCAGGAAGTGCTGCCCTTCTCGACGGGTGTGATCATGGAGCCGTTACCGGTGGACCGCATCGAAGCGGCGCTGCCGGCTGCGAAGGGCGCGCTGGCCGCGGACCACTGGTACGAAGCGGTGCGTGCGATCATGACCACGGACACCGTTCCCAAGGCAGCGTCCATGCGCTGCGACGTCGGTGGCATTTCGGCTACGATCACAGGAATGGCCAAGGGCGCCGGTATGATCGCGCCGAATATGGCGACGATGCTGGGTTTCGTCGCCACCGACGCTGCGCTGTCGCCGCCGATGCTGCGCACGCTGGCGAGTGACATCGCGGAGTGTTCCCTGAATCGCATCACCATCGACGGCGACACGTCGACCAACGACAGCTTCGTGGTCGTCGCCACCGGCAAGGCCGCGATGCCCGCGATTGAAACAGACAAGGACCCGCGTCTGCCGGCGCTGCGCGCGGCGCTGCAGGGTGTGGCGCAGACGCTTGCGCAGGCTATCGTGCGCGACGGCGAAGGCGCCACCAAGTTCATCGCCATCACGGTCGAGGGCGGACGCGACGCCGATGAATGCAACCGCGTGGCGCGCGCCATCGCCAACTCGCCGCTGGTGAAGACCGCGTTCTTCGCCTCCGACCCGAACCTTGGGCGCATCGTCTGCGCCATCGGCAATGGCGCCGCGGCCGATCTGGATCCTGCGCGCGTGTCGTTCTGGCTCGACGACACGCTGGTCGTCGACCGCGGCGGCCGCGCGGCCTCCTATCGCGAAGAGGACGGCAAGCGTGCGCTGGCCAAGGCCGAGATCGCGGTGCGCGTCGCGCTGGGACGCGGCGATGCGCGCGCGATCGTGTGGACCTGCGATCTATCGCACGACTACGTCAGCATCAACGCCGACTATCGCAGCTAAGATGCCGGGCCGACAAGCGAAACAACCCGACTTCGCCGGTTTGATCGGGCGCGCCGAGGCGATTCTCGAACGGCTGGAAGCGCTCCTTCCGGCCGCCCAGCCCGAACCCGACTGGCACGCACGCGCCTTTCGCTGGCGCAAGCGCGGCGGGCGCGGGTATCTGCAGAGCGTGGCGCATCCACACAGCATACGGTTGGAGAACCTGGTCGCGATCGAGGAGCAGAAGCGCTCGATCGACGCGAATACGCGGCAGTTCCTCGCCGGAGTGCCCGCCAACAACGTGCTGCTCACGGGGTCGCGCGGGACGGGCAAGTCGTCGCTGGTCAAGGCGATGCTGGCCAAGTACGGCAGCAAGGGCCTGAGGCTGATCGAAGTCGACAAGAGCGACCTGGTCGACCTGCCGGACATCGTCGAACCCGTCGCCGCACGCCCCGAGCGCTACATCGTGTTCTGCGACGACCTCTCCTTCGACGCCGACGAGCCCGGCTACAAGGCGCTCAAGGTCATGCTCGACGGCACGATCGCCGTGCCGACCTCAAACGTCTTGATCTATGCGACGTCGAATCGCCGCCACCTGCTGCCCGAATACTTCAGCGAGAACCTCGAGACCCGCCACGTCGGCGAGGAAGTGCACCCGGGCGAATCGGTCGAGGAAAAGATTTCGCTGTCCGAGCGTTTCGGCCTGTGGATTTCGTTCTACCCATTCAGTCAGGACGACTATCTGGCGGCGGTCGACGCGTGGCTCGCATTCCACGGCGTGCCTGTTCCGCGCGAAGGCGCGGCACGCGATGGCGTGCACCGCGACGCCATCCAGTTCTCGCTGCATCGCGGGTCGCGCAGCGGGCGCATTGCGTGGCAGTTCGCGCGCGCAACCGCCGGCGAACGCGGCCTGAGAGCCGGCAGAGGGTGACCTCCGCTACGGTGCTGCGCGTAGCGGTCGCGATCATGACGCGCAGCGACGGCAGCGTGCTGCTGGCGCAGCGGCTCGCCGGAACGCCGTATGCGGGATACTGGGAATTTCCCGGCGGCAAACTCGAGCCCGGCGAAAACGCGCTCGACGCGCTCGGGCGCGAGCTCTCCGAGGAGCTCGGCATCGAGGTCACGCGCGCGACTCCCTGGCTCACTCAGCGCTACGCCTATCCACATGCCGACGTCGAGCTCGCGTTTTTCCGGGTGCATGCGTGGCGAGGCGAGCCATTCGGACGCGACGGACAGGCCATCGCGTGGGAGCGCCCCGGTGCTTTTGAGCGTCGCGCCGCTGCTGCCGGCGAACACGATCGTGCTGCGCGCGCTGCTGTTGCCGCACGTGTACGCGATTTCCATGGCCGAGGAATTGGGCGAGGTGGAATTTCTTCGATGCTTTCGCGCCGCGCTCGACGGCGGCGTGCGCCTGATCCAGTTGCGCGAAAAAGCCATGGACAGCGAGCACCTCGCAGCCCTCGCCGAAGATATGCTCGCGCTGGCGCGGCAGTGCGGCGCGCGGGTGCTGGTCAACGGCGATGCGGAGCTGGCACGGCGGCTCGGTTGCGACGGCGTGCACTGGAGCGCTGCACGCATGGCGACGTCAACGGCACGACCGGACGATCTGTTGTGTGGTGCATCCTGCCACGATGCGATGGAGCTGGCGCGCGCGGCGCAGCTTGGTGTGGATTTCGCAGTGCTGGGCCCGGTGAAAGCGACACCTTCGCATCCGCATGCACCCCCCCTCGGCTGGGAGCGCTTCGCGGAGCTCGTGCGCGCGACGCCGATCCCCGTCTACGCGCTTGGCGGCCTCGGGTTCGGCGATTTGGCGACGGCGCAAGCGCGCGGCGCGCACGGCGTCGCGTTGCGCCGTGCGGCGTGGTCAGGACGGGACGTCGCCGGAGCCGCCTGATGGCGCGTCGTCGGCGTCGTCGCGACTTTCGACGACGGGGACACGATAGCGCTCGGTAGCCCACGCCCCGAGGTCAATGGTTTTACAGCGCTCGCTGCAAAACGGGCGAAACGGATTCTGCGCGGTCCAGTCGACCGGCTTGCCGCATTGCGGGCAGGCGACAGTCTTGGGCTTGGCCATGCGTCTTACGCGCTAGGCGAGCGCGCTTGCCAGCACACGCGCGACATGCAGCGCTTCACGGTCCGTGCCATCGCGAATCTGGTGTCGGCAACTGAAACCATCGGCGATCAGCAGCGTCGCCGGCGCGGCGGCGCGCGCGGCAGGAAGCAGCGACAACTCGCCCATCGCCATCGAGATATCGTAGTGCTGCGCCTCATAGCCGAAGGCGCCGGCCATGCCGCAGCAGCTGGATTCGACGAAGCGCGTGCTCATGCCCGGAATCCAGGCCAGCACCTCAGCCATGGCGCCGATCGCCGCGAACGCTTTCTGATGACAGTGACCGTGCGCGATCGCCTCGCTTGCGGGTGCGTGCGCGAAAGGGAGTGCCAGCCTACCCGCGGCTTTTTCGCGTACCAGGAATTCTTCGAGCAGGAATGCAGTTCGCGGCGAGCGCTTCGGCGTCGGCTGCGAAGCCGTAGTCGAGGAACTCGTCGCGCATGCCCGAGCAGGCACGACGGCTCGAGCCCGACGACGGCGACGCCGCGTCTTACCCAGGGCAATAACGCGTCCAGCGTGCGCCGCGCTTCCACCTTCGCCTCGTCGACCAGGCCCGCGGCGAGGAATGTCCTTCCGCAGCACAACGGCCGTCCCCCGGCGACGGCGTTGCTGCGCACGGTATACCCGGCGCGCTCCAGCACGAACTGCGCCGCCGCCGCGTCTTCATGCGCGAAGTAGTTGCTGAAGGTATCGACGAAAAGCACGACTTCCTTGTCGGCCGGAGCGCCGCGAGCGGCGGTGCCCGCGTACCGGCGCAGGAAACTGCCCTGCCAGCGCGGCAACGAGCGCCGCGCGGAAAGTCCCAGCCATCGCTCGCCGATGGCGGCTGCACCCGGGACGCGTTCGCGCAGCGCCGCCAGCCACGGCACACGGGAGAGCATGGGCGCATAGCGCGGCAGGTAGGCGACGACGTAGTCCTGCCACGCAACCCCGTACCGCGCTGCGCGTGCGGCGCGCGCCTCGATCTTGAGCTTCGCCATGTCGACGCCGGTAGGGCATTCGCGCCGGCAGCCCTTGCACGACACGCACAAGTCCAGCGCCGCATGCACGGCGTCCCCGGCAAGGTCTTCGCCATCGAGCTGTCCGGAAAGCGCGAGGCGCAGCGTGTTGGCGCGGCCCCGCGTGGTGTGCTGCTCGTCGCGAGTGACGCGGTAGCTCGGGCACATCGTGCCGGCGTCGAACTTGCGGCAGTGCCCATTGTTGTTGCACATCTCGACCGCCTTCGCCAGCCCGCGGGAGACGTCGCCTCCGGTGCCCGGCGCGGTCTCGACACCGGTGACGGCGTCGCGGTCGACGTTCCACGCGCCCCAGTCCAGGCGGGGCGCGTATTCGGCGCGCGCGTAGCGCGGCGGAAAGCGGAACAGCGTCGCGTCGTCCATTTTGGGCGGCGCGACGATCTTGCCGGGGTTCATACGGTTGCCCGGATCGAACAGCGCCTTGATTTCGGAAAACGCCGCGTTGAGGCGAGGACCGAATTGCCAGGCGATCCATTCGCCGCGGCACAGTCCGTCGCCGTGCTCGCCCGAATAGGCGCCCTTGTACTCGCGCACCATGGCCGAAGCCTCCTCCGCGATCGCGCGCATCTGCGCGGCGCCCTGGCGGCGCATGTCGAGGATCGGCCGCACGTGCAGCGTGCCGACGCTGGCGTGCGCGTACCAGGTTCCGTGGGTTGCGTGGCGGCGGAAGACTTCGGAAAGCCGCTCGGTGTATTCGCCCAGGTGCTCCAGCGGCACCGCGCAGTCCTCGATGAACGAAACGGGCTTGCCGTCGCCCTTCATCGACATCATGATGTTCAGCCCGGCCTTGCGGACTTCCCACAATTCCTTTTGCGCCTTCGGCGCGGTCATGCGCACGACGGCACCCGTCAGACCGAGGTCGGCGATGAGTTCGTCGAGTTGCGCGAGACGCGCTTCGAGTCCGGCGCTGTCGCTTCCAGCGAATTCCACCAGCAGGATCGCGTCCGGTGTCCCGACCAGCGCGCGCTCGATCACCGGCCGGAAGGCGGGATTGCCGCGCGCGAGTTCGATCATGGTGCGATCGACGAGTTCGACCGCGGTCGGCCCCAGCTTGACGATGTGCTGCGCCGATTCCATCGCCGTTCGAAAACGTGGAAAGTTGACCACGCCGAGGACCCGCCGCGCAGGCAGCGGCTGGAGCTTCACCGTGATGCGCGCGAAATACGCGAGCGTGCCCTCGGAACCCACGAGCAGGTGGGCGAGGTTGACCGAGCCATCGTCGGTATAGGGCCGGACGCTCTGCGGCGCGAACACGTCGAGGTTGTAGCCACCGACCCGTCGCAGGACTTTGGGAACCATGCGCTCGATCTCCGCTTTCTCGCGCACCCCGATCGCTTTCAGCGCAGCGACGAGCGGCGCAGCGCGGGTGTCGCGCGCCATCGCGTCGATCGGTCCGAACGCGATTTCGACGCCGTCGGCGAGTATCGCGTCGATGCCGACGACGTTGTGCACCATGTTGCCGTAGGCGATCGATCGCGAGCCGCAGGAGTTGTTCCCGGCCATGCCCCCAAGGGTCGCCTGGGCCGAAGTGCTGACGTCCACCGGCAGCCATAAGCCGTGCGGCTGCAGGTAGGCGTTGAGCTGGTCGAGGACCACACCCGGCTCGACGGTGGCGGTCATCGCTTCCTTGTCGAAGGCTACGACGCGATTGAGCGATTTGCTATGGTCGATGATCAGCGCCTCGCCGACGGTCTGCCCGCATTGCGACGATCCGGCGCCGCGCGGCAGCACGGGAACGTCTAGCTCGCGCGCAACGGCGAGCGCGCTGCGCACGTCGTCCTCGCCGCGCGGAACGACGACGCCAATGGGAAATATCTGGTAGATCGAGGCGTCAGTCGCATAGCGCCCGCGCGACGCGCTATCGAACAGCACGTCGCCGGCGCATTCGGTCCGAAGCCGCTGCGCCAGGCGCGAGGCCTCGGTCGCCCGGCGCAGCCGTCTATCGAGTACGACGGATTGATCGATGGGTGCGTTCATAACGCGATATCCGCGCTTGCGCTACAATCGCAATATACCAAGCTGCACCTGTCTTCGGGGGACAAGCTCATGCTGCGATTGAACGATCACCCCAGCGGCCGGCATTTCCTGCAAATTCCGGGGCCGACGAATGTCCCCGATCGCGTTCTGCGCGCGATCGATCAGCCGACGATCGACCATCGTGGCCCGGAATTCGCGCGGCTCACGCTGGAAACCCTCCAGCGGCTCAAGCAGGTCTTCCAGACAGACAGTCCGGTCGTCATCTATACCGCGTCCGGGACCGGAGCCTGGGAGGCCGCGCTGGTCAATACGCTCTCTCCGGGCGATCGCGTGCTGATGTTCGAGACCGGGCACTTCGCAACGCTCTGGCGCAAGATCGCCGACAAGCTGGGGCTCGTCGTCGACTTTGTTCCCGGTGACTGGCGCAGTGGCGTGGACCCCGCGGTTGTCGAGGCCCGGCTCAGTGACGACAAGGCGCATGCGGTGAAGGCCGTGCTCGTCGTGCATAACGAGACATCGACCGGCGTCACCAGCCGAATCGCTGCGATCAGACAGGCTATCGATCGCGCGGGTCATCCCGCGCTGTTCATGGTCGACACCGTGTCCGGCCTCGGCTCGATCGACTATCGTCACGCCGCATGGGGCGTCGACGTCAGTGTCGCCGGATCGCAGAAAGGGCTGATGTTGCCGCCGGGACTGTCGTTTAACGCGGTCAGCGACAAGGCGCTGGTTGCCAGCAAGTCATCCCGCCTGCCGAAAGCGTACTGGGGTTGGGAAGAAATCATCGCGATGAATCGCAAAGGCTATTTTCCCTATACGCCGGCGACAAACATGCTCTACGGCCTGCACGAAGCGACGGCCATGCTGCTCGACGAGGGGCTCGACAACGTTTTTGCGCGCCACGATCGATTTGCCGAAGCGACGCGCCGGGCGGTGCGCGGATGGGGCCTGGAGATTCTCTGCCGCAACCCGGCCGAGTACAGCGGCGTATTGACGGCCGTGCTGATGCCCGAGGGTCATGACGCCGACGCATTGCGAAGTGAAATCCTCTCGCGCTACGACATGTCGCTGGGCATGGGCCTGGGCAAGCTGGCTGGTCGCGTGTTCCGCATCGGGCATCTGGGGTTCTTCAATGACCTGACGCTGTGCGGGGCGCTGTGTGGCGTCGAGTTGGGGCTCGCGGCGGCGCAGGTACCGCACAAGAAGAACGGCGTTGGCGAGGCGCTTGCCTACCTGCGAGAAAGCGGCGGGCAGACGGCCGCCGCAACACAGCGTCGCGTCGCGTGATTCGTCTTTCGCGGCGCTTGGAGGTTCACGAAGTCTGGTCGTCGATTCATCGAGTCGCTACGAGCAAAAGGAGGATTACGAGATGAAGAGGTTCGTCAAGAAAGCGAGCGCGTTGGGGATGATGCTGGCGACCGCGACGGCCTTCGCGTGGGAGCCCACCAAGCCCGTCGAGATCGTCGTGGCTGCCGGCGCCGGAGGGGCTTCGGACCAGATGGCGCGCATGATGCAGGCCGCCATCCAGAAGAACAAGCTGATGAATCAGCCGATGGTGGTCTCGCTCAAGGGCGGCGCGTCGGGCGCCGAGGCGCTGATGTACATGAAGGCCAGCGAGGGCGATCCCAACAAGATACTCATCGCCTATTCGCTGATCTACATGCTGCCGCTCGCTGCGAAGATCCCGTTCAACTGGCGCGACCTGACCCCGGTTTCGGTCATCGCGCTGGATGAGTTCGTCTTGTGGGACAACGTAACGCTGCCCTACAAGTCGGTGAAGGAGTTCGTGGCAGCGGCCAAGACTGCTGACCCGCCGTTCAAGATGGGTGGCACCGGCTCGAAGCGCGAGGACCACGTTCTTACCGTGTTCATCGAAAAGAAAACGGGCACCAAGTTTGCCTACCTGCCGTACAAGTCGGGCGGCGAGGCGGCGACCCAGCTCGTCGGCAACCATACCGCGTCCAACGTCAACAACCCCTCGGAGAACCTCGAGGTTTGGCGCGCCGGGCAGGTACGTGCGCTGTGCGTGTTTGACAAGGAACGGATGACCTATAAGGCCAAGGTTACCGATACCATGTCGTGGAACGACATTCCCACGTGCAAGGAAGAGGGCCTCGACCTGCAATACCTGATGCTGCGCGCCATGTTCCTTCCCGGCAAGGTAACGCCCGAGCAGACCGCGTTTTATGTCGATCTGTTCAAGAAGCTGACGCAGACGCCGGAGTACAAGGAGTACATGGAAAAGCAGGCGCTCAAGCCGATTTTTCTGGCCGGTAAGGACATGCTGACGTTCCTCGAGGAGGACGATGCGGTGAACAAGGGCCTCATGATCGAGGCTGGTTTTGTCGCTCAGTAGCTCTGCAGGAACGAGTGTCCGCCCTGTCTGAACCTTCCTCCGTTGCGGTAGGAGAGGTTCCTGTGCCGGGAACCCTTGCGTGAAAGCCACGATGCCGGAATCCGAGGCCGAAATTGTCGTAGACGATCCGACCGCGCCGAGCGACAGCTCGCCGGCCGTGACCACCACGCGCAAGGTTGAGGTCGTCGTCTACCTGCTGCTGCTTGGGTTGGCAGCGCTGCTCGGTTACGACAATTGGCGCAGCGGGATCGGATGGGCGAGTGATGGCCCGCAGACGGGGTATCTCCCGTTCTATCTGTGCGTGATCCTCGCCGGTGCGTCCCTCTATGGTCTAGTCGCCACTCTTCTGAGGCGGACGGGGGACGCCACAACGTTCGTCACGCGCGATCAGCTTCGCCGTGTCCTGCAGGTGTTCGTTCCCACCTTTCTGTTCTGCGCGCTGACGCAATGGCTCGGCCTGTACGTTGCGAGCTTTCTGCTGGTCGCAGGCTTCATGCGGTTCGTCGGACGCATCGCGCTCTGGAAATCGCTGCTTACCAGCATCTTGTTCGCGGTCGTCATGTTTGCCACGTTCGAGGTCGCGTTCGACGTCATCATGCCCAAGGGTCCGCTGGAAGCGGTGTTCGGTTTCTAGAGCAGATTCGATGGAAGCGTTGTCCCTCCTGCTTCACGGTTTCGTCGTCCTGATGACGTGGAAAACGCTGGCGCTCATGATGGTGGGCCTCCTGCTCGGCATCTTCGTTGGCGTTCTGCCGGGGTTGGGTGGACCGAATGGCGTCGCGATTCTGCTGCCGCTGACGTTCACGATGGACCCGACCGCCGCCATCGTGATGCTCTCGTGCATCTACTGGGGTGCACTGTTCGGCGGGGCGATCACTTCAATACTGTTCAATATCCCGGGCGAAGCCTGGTCGGTGGCGACCACGTTCGACGGCTATCCGATGGCACAGCAGGGAAAGGCCGCCGAGGCGCTCACCGCAGCCTTCACATCCTCATTCATCGGTTCCCTGGTCGCCGTGCTGCTGATTACGTTTCTCGCGCCGCGCATCGCGTCGTTCGCGCTGCGCTTCGGTCCGCCCGAATTCTTTGCCGTCTACCTGCTGACCTTCTGCTCGTTCGTCGGCCTTGGCCGTGAGGACAAGCACAAGACCATCATCTCGATGACGCTGGGATTGCTGCTTGCCGCAGTCGGCATGGACACCGTTTCGGGCCAGCTTCGGATGACCTTCGGCTTCGACGCCTTGTTGCGCGGCGTCAACTTCCTGGTCGCGGTCATCGGACTTTTTGGTATCAGCGAGATTTTGCTGACCATGGAGGAGCGGCTTGCGCTGCGCGGTCACTCAGCGAAGATCAGTCTGCGTGTCGTCCTGAAAGTGTGGAGGGACCTGCCGCGCTACTGGGTAACGCTGCTTCGGTCGTCGGTCATCGGCTGCTGGCTTGGCATCACGCCGGGTGGCGCGATCGCAGCCTCATTCATGGGCTACAACCTGGCCAAGCGGTTTTCCAGGGAACCCGCGAGTTTCGGCAAGGGGCGCATCGAGGGTGTGTTCGCGCCCGAAACGGCGGCGCACGCGTCCGGCACCGCGGCGCTGCTGCCGATGCTTGCGTTGGGCATTCCCGGGTCAGGCACGGCAGCGATCCTGCTGGGTGGCCTGATGGTGTGGGGGCTCAATCCGGGCCCGCTGCTGTTCGTCGAGCACAAGGATTTCGTCTGGGGTCTCATCGCTTCCATGTATCTCGGCAATGTCGTCGGGCTCGTGATCGTGCTCACCACCGTGCCGATCTTTGCCTCGATCCTGCGCGTCCCTTTCTCCGCGGTCGCGCCCATGATCGTCGTGTCCTGTGCGATCGGCGCCTATGCCATCCAGAACGCGATGTTCGACGTCTGGCTCATGTTGCTTTTCGGCGTCGTCGGCTACGTGTTCAAGAAGATCGGCGTACCTCTGGCTCCGTTCACGCTAGCGCTCGTGCTGGGCAACCGCAGCGAGGATGCGTTCCGGCTGTCGATGATCGGTGCGGGCGGCGATATGCGCGTGTTCTGGTCCAATGGCCTTGTAGGAACTATCACCACGTTGGCACTCGTGCTGCTCATCTGGCCGTTGCTCGCGACGAGCGTAAGCCGGATTCGTCGAGTGGTCGTGCGGGGCGCGACCTGAGCGCCCCGGCGACGCGTTGCATTGCTGATCACGAAATGTCCGGCCCGATCCTCGTCGAGCGCAAGGGTGCGATCGCGGTCGTCGTTCTCAATGCGCCGGGCAAACTCAATGCACTGTCGACGGCGTCGTGGGGCGAGCTGGGCGCGCGGATGCGTGAGCTCTCCGCCGACCCCGATCTGCGCTGCGTTGTGCTCCGTGGCGCGGGAGACAGGGCATTCGCCGCCGGGGCCGATATCTCGGAATTCCCGAGAGTGCGCGCCGACTCGGCACAGGGAAAAGTGTATGGCGAACTCATTGCGTCGACGATGGCCGCGATCGGCAATTGCACCCATCCCACGATCGCCATGATTCATGGCGTCTGCGTCGGCGGTGGTCTCGAAGTCGCGCTGATGTGCGATCTGCGTATCTGCGGCGCGGGCAGCCGATTCGGCGTACCGATCAATCGCCTCGGCTTGACCATGGGCTACGGCGAGCTCGCGGGCCTGCTTGCCGTCGCCGGTCCTGCGATTGCCCTGGAATTGCTGCTCGAAGGGCGCGTGTTCGACGCGGAGGAAGCGCTGGCCAAGCGCCTGGTGCACCGTGTCGTCGCCGACGACACCGTGGAGGCCGAGGCGCTGGCGGCGGCGCAACGCATCGCGGCCGGGGCACCCCTGGTCGCGCGCTGGCACAAGCGTTTCATCCGCCGCTTGCAGGCGCGTGCGCCGCTCGCCGCGGATGAATTGAACGAAAGCTATGCCTGCTTCGACAGCGACGACTACCGCGAAGGCCTCGCTGCGTTTCTCGGGCGTCGCGAGCCGCGTTTCCAAGGAAAATGAGAGGAAATGAGCGGAAGATGAGAGGAACGAGGGGAAGATGAGGGGGCGATGAGCGGTGCGTTGCACGGCGTGCGCGTCGTCGAACTCGCGCACATCATGTCCGGTCCGACCGCGGGCATGCTGCTCGCCGACCTCGGCGCCGAGGTGATCAAGGTCGAGAAGGTCCCAGACGGCGACGACACGCGCCGTTTCGCGCCGCCGACGGTCAATGGCGAGGCGTGCGCATTCATGATGATGAACCGCAACAAGCGCGGGATCGCGCTCGATGTCAAGCGCGACTCCGCGCGCGCCGCGCTGCGCCGGATTATCGACGGAAGCGACGTGCTCATCGAGAACTTTCGCGTAGGTACGATGGAGCGCATGGGTCTGGGCTTCGATGTTCTGCGCAAGACCAACCCGGGGCTCATCTATTGCACGATTTCGGGCTATGGGCGCAGCGGTCCCGCCGCCCACAAGGGAGGTTTCGATCTCATCGCGCAGGGCGTCTCCGGTCTGATGCGTATCACCGGCGAACCGGGCGGCGCGCCGACCAAAGTCGGCTCGCCGGTCACCGACATCAACGCGGGCATGCTCGCGGCGCTCGGCATCGTCAGCGCGTATGTGCATCGCCTGCGCACGGGCGTTGGGCAGTTGGTCGATACGTCGCTGCTCGAGGCGGGCGTCATGCAGACCTTCTGGCAGACGGCGATCCTCGAGGGCGGCGGCGGCGAGATCGGCGCGCTCGGCTCGGCGCATCCATTGACCGCGCCATACCAGGCGTTCGAAACCCGCGACGGCTGGATCACCGTTGGCGGATCGAACCAGACAAACTACGCGCGCCTGACCGAGGTCTTGGCCGCGCCGGAGTTACGCGACGACCCCCGCTTCCGTGACAACGGTGCACGCATGGCGAATCTCGCCGCGCTGGTGGATCTGCTGACGCAGCGCTTTCGCGGCAAGACTTCCGCCGAATGGCTGGCACTGCTCGATGCGGCCGGCGTACCGGCGGGGCCGGTCTTGACTATCGCCCAGATGCTCCAGCATCCCCAAGTGCGTGCGCGCGACATGGTGGTCGAAACCGACAACCTTGCTGCCGGACCGACGCGTGCCATCGGCTGCCCCATCAAGTTGTCCGCCACACCCACCAGCGTGCGGCGGTCCGCCCCGGTATACGGCGAGCACACTGAGGAAGTCCTGCGCGAGTTCGGATGCTCCGCCGCGGATGTGAGCGCAATGGTGGCCGAAGGCGCCGCAGTGCAGTATCGCGGCAGCGCTGGTTGACGCCCGGCGATGATCTTCGCCAGCGTTCAAAGATTGCAGAACATCAGGTCGAAGTCGACATCACCGTCGTAAACCGCCCCGCGATCCATACCCGCGATTTCCAGGAAGCGGATGTTGAGCGCGTACTTGTTGGCGCTGATCTCGGGCACGCATGGCAGGTCGAGCTCCAGCGTGAGTCGGAGCAGTTGCGCGACCTTGGCCGTCGTCAGCATGAGTTGGAACACGCCGTGGAACGCAGTGTGCCGGGCCGCCTTGCCGTTCTCGCGCAGCAGCCGCAGGATGATCGAGAGGCCGGAATGTATCGGCAGCAGCGGCTCCAGCCAGGCTCGCAGGTCCTGCTGGCGTGCGGCAGGCGCGTGGTGCAGCCAGTAGTGGTAGGCGGGCAGGTCGAACTCGCAGACGCCGCCGGGAATGCCGGTGCGCTGCTTGATCGCCATCAGCCATTCGTTCTCGCGCAGATGCGCGCCGACCTTTCCGGTCTGCGCGAGCAGGCGCGCGTTGACGGAGTCGATTTCCGAGAGCAGCGCAGCGAGCGTCTCGCGCTCGATCGCGGGATTGTCCCTGAGCGGCGCGAGCAACTGGCGCTGCCGTTCGAGCTCCTGCAGGATATCGGTCTTGAGATCGGCGCGCGCGGCGACGTCCGAGATCTCGAACAGCGCGAGCAACGCCGAGTGATGCGCCGCGGGCGCTTCGGCGGCGGCGAAGAACAGGGCCCGCGCGTACAGGTCTTCCAGGCGCATCAGCGTGCGGATGCGCTCGTTCAACGGGTGTTCGTAACGTATCACGCCGGGCGGCCTACGTTCGAAGATGCGACATTCTGCACCAAGTGGCGCGATGCGGGCGGCATTCCTGGGTCGGGCGACCGTCGCGCAGGCCGCATCACGCGCCGGCGAGCGCTCGATAGCGCTGATCGAGACGCGCCACTTGCGCCGCGATGGCCGCGGCGGGTCCGCTGTTGTCGACGACGTCGTCGGCGCGCGGCGAGCCGGACCGAGCGTTCGAGCTGCGTGGCCATGATGGCGCGCACTTCCGCCTCGGTGATACCGCTGCGTGCGATCACGCGCCGCACCTGATCCGCTTCCGGGCAGTCGACGACGAGGATGCGGTCGATGATCGGCAGCATGCCGCCGCGCTCGAGCAGCAGCGGCACGACCACGATGCCGTAGGAGCCTCGCCAGGCGGCGATCGGACGCCTGCGCCCTCGGCGGAAATCAGCGGATGCAGCAGCCGCCTCGAGGCGCGCGCGTGCCGCCGGGTCGGCAAACACCGTGCGCCGCAGCGCGGCGCGATCGAGCTCGCCGTGGGAGAGACGAAGGCGTCACCGAATGCGGCGCGAATCGCGGCGAATCCCGGCTGCGCCCGGCGCCGAGAGTTCGTGTGCCAGCGTGTCGGTGTCGACGACCTCGACGCCAAGACGGGCAAAGGCATCGGACACCTCGGTCTTGCCGCTGCCAATGCCCCCGGTGAGGCCTACGACCAGCGCCACGATTACAATGAATGGTGCATGAGAGCGAAGCTGGCCGGCTCAGTGTCCAGGCAGGTACAGCGCGAGCAGCGGCTTGCCGAAGAAAAGCGCGATCAGCGCCCGCGATCGCCAGATACGGACCGAACGCCAGCGGTATCTGATGATCGCGGCCCTTGAAAGCGACCAGCGATATGCCGATCGCGGCGCCGACGACCGACGATAGCAGGACGATCAGCGGCAGCATCTGCCAGCCGAGCCATGCGCCGAGCGCGGCGAGCAGCTTGAAGTCGCCGTAGCCCATCCCTTCCTTGCCGCGAATGAGCTTGAACAGCCAGTACACGATCCACAGCACGAGATAGCCTGCGATTGCGCCGACGACCGCATCGCGCAGGCTCACGCCGGGCACGAAGCCAAGGACGTTGGCGAGCAGGCCGGCCCAGAGCAGCGGCAGCGTCATGTTGTCCGGCAGCAGCTGCGTGTCGAAGTCGATGAAGGTCAGCGCGATCAGCATCCACAGCAGGACGCACGCCGCCAGCCCGGCGGGCGTCGCTCCGAAGCGCACGATGGCGCACACGGTGAGGACTCCGGTCGAGAAGCTCGACCAGCGGATAGCGCGCGGAGATGGGTGCCTTGCAGCCGGCGCAGCGGCCCGCGCAGCATCAGGTAGCTTGCGACCGGAATGTTCTCGGCGCGCGGATCGGGCGCCGCAGGACGGGCATCGCGATCGCGGGACGAGACAGGTTGTAGGCGCGGCTCTTCGGGCGGCTTCGCCGGCGAGCTCTGCGCATTGCTCGCGCCAGCCTCGCTCGAGCATTTTCGGCAGGCGGTGGATGACGACGTTCAGAAAGCTGCCGATGCACAGCCCGACCAGCGCGGCCACGGCCAGGAGGGGCAGCATCGCCAGCGTCATCGCCCGGCGCGGACGGATCGCGGAGCGGACACGCGTGGCGCGCTGCGCCGCCGAGAGCGCCGGCGTGCACGCGCTTCGTACGGGGCCCGTCAATACGCGCCGCGATCTCGCGCAATCAGATGACCGCTCCGAGCTTGAAGATCGGAAGGTACATCGCGACCACCAGGCCGCCGATCACGACGCCCAGGAAGACGATGATGATCGGCTCGAGCAGGCTCGACAGCGCGGCGACTGCATCGTCGACTTCGCGCTCGAAGAACTCGGCGACCTTGCGACAGCATCCCGTCGAGCGAGCCCGATTCCTCGCCGATCTGCGTCATCTGCGTGACCATGCGTCGGGAACAGGCCGGTGTTGTGCATCGCGTTGGTCAGGCTGGTGCCGGTGCTGACCTCGGTCTGGATCCTGCGCGTTCCGGCGATGAAGACGGCGTTGCCCGACGGCGCCGGCGACCGCGTCCAGCGACTCCACCAGCGGCACGCCGGCGGCGAACATCGTCGCCAGCGTTCGCGTCCAGCGGGCGATGGTGGCTTTCTCCAGGATGCGCGCCGATGATCGGGATCTTCAGCGAGATGCGGTCGAGGAAGTAGCGGAACGCGGCCGAGCGCCGTCGCAGGAAAAGAAAGCCGACGATCACGCCGAACGCGATGATCGCGGCCATCAGCCACCAGTACGCGACGAAGAAGTCGGATATGCCCATCACGATCAAGCGTCGGCGCCGGCAGGTTGGCGCCGAAGCTCGTGAACACCTGCTTGAACGCAGGGATCACCCAGATCATGATCACCCAGATGACGACGATCGCGACCACGATGACCGAGATCGGATAGAACAAGCGCCGACTTGATCTTGCTCTTGATCGCGAGGATCTTTTCCTTGTAGGTCGCCAGGCGCTCGAGGATGCCGTCCAGCATGCCCGCGGTCTCGCCGGCGTTGACCAGGTTGCAGTACAGCGCGTCGAAGTGCGCCGGATGCTCGCGAAACGCCTGCGACAGGCTCGAGCCCGCCTCGACCCGGCCCTTGATGTCCATCATCAGCCGCGCGAAGCGGGCGTTGCTGTGGCCGCGCGCGACGATCTCGAAGGCCTGCAGCAGCGGCACGCCCGCCTTGAGCATCGTGGCCAGCTGGCGGGTGAAGAACGTGATGTCCTTTTCGTTGACCCGGCTGCCGCCGCGGAACGTCTGCCGGCGCAGCTTGGCGATGCGGATGCCCTGGCGCCGCAGGCTCGTGGTGACGACGGTCTCCGACGCGGCCTTCATCTCGCCGCGAACGTGCGCGGTTGTTGCGGTCGATGCCTTCCCAGAGGTACGTGTATTCCTTGACGTCCTTGCGTGGGCGCTGCGTTGCAGTCGTTGCGGTAGCCATGATGTTCGGCGTCGCGGTGTGATGCGTATGCCTCATTACTCGTTGGTGACGGCCTCGATTTCCTCGAGCGAGGTCATGCCCTGCTTGACCTTGAGCAGGCCCGATTGGCGCAGATTGCGAACGCCTTCCTTGCGCGCCTGCTCGGCGATATCGAGAACCGTGCCATTGCGCATGATGATCTGACGCATCTCGTCGCTGATCGGCATCACCTCGTAGATGCCGATGCGGCCCTTGTACCCGGTGCTGCAGGCAGGCGTCGCAGCCGACCGGACCGTAGGCCTGCCACGAGCCGTCGAGGTCCTCCTCGGCGAAGCCGGCCTGCGAGCAGGGCTTCCGGCGGAATGTCCTCGGCTTTCTTGCATTGCGGGCACAGCTTGCGCGCGAGACGCTGGGCGGTGATCAGGATCACGCTCGACGCGATGTTGAACGCCGGCACGCCCATATTGGCCAGGCGCATCAAGCGTCGCCGGCGCGTCGTTCGTGTGCAGGGTCGACAGCACAAGGTGCCCCGTCTGCGCCGCCTTGATCGCGATGTCGGCGGTCTCCAGGTCGCGGATTTCACCGACCATGATGATGTCCGGGTCCTGACGCAGGAAGGCGCGCAGCGCAGTGGCGAAGGTGAGCCCCGCCTTGTCGTTGACGTTGACCTGGTTGACGCCCGGCAAGCTGGATTTCCGCGGGATCCTCGGCGGTCGCGATGTTGATGCCGGGCTGGTTCAGGATGTTCAGGCAGGTGTAGAGCGACACCGTCTTGCCGCTGCCGGTCGGCCCGGTCACCAGGATCATCCCGTAGGGGCGCTCGATGGCGTCGAGCAGCATGCTGCTGCTGATCGGGCTCGTAGCCCAGCGCTTCGATGCCGAGCTTCACGCCGGCGGCGTCGAGGATACGCAGCACGATTTTCTCGCCGTACAGCGTCGGCAGCGTGCTGACGCGAAAATCGATCGAGCGGCTCTTCGACAGCACGAGCTTCATCCGCCCGTCCTGCGGCACGCGCTTTTCCGAGATGTCGAGCTTGGAGATGACCTTGATGCGCGAGGCCATCTTGTCCTTGATGGCCAGCGGCGGCTGCGCGACTTCCTTCAGTATGCCGTCGAGCCGATAGCGGATGCGGTAGAACTTCTCGTACGGCTCGAAATGGATGTCGGACACGCCGGCGCCGATCGCGTCGAGCAGTATCTTCTGGATGTAGCGCACGACCGGCGCGTCTTCGACTTCCGGATTCTCTTCGTCGCTCGGCGGGCGTGCTCCTGAATGTCGAGGTCGACATTCGAGGTCGCTCGTCGCTGACCAGGTCGCTCGAGGCTCTTGCCCATCGTCTCGATGACCTTGGCGATCGCCTGGCCGAGCTTGTCGTCCTCGACGACGACGGGGTCGATGACGAGGTTGGTCTTGAACCGAACCTCGTCGAGCGCCTGCAGGTTCGCCGGGTCGGATACGGCGACGAACAGCCGGTTGCCGCGCTTGTGCAGCGGCAGGACGCGGCGCGTCGCCGCGATCTTGGGGTCGACCAGTTCCTTGTTGATCTGGTCGAGGTCGAAGCCGCTCGAGGTCGAGCAGCGGGCGCGCCGAAGGCGCGCGACGCGAACATCGCGATCTGCGACGCGGTCATCTTCTTGCTGACGAGGATCTGCTCGACGAAGCCGATGTTGGCGGCCTGTCGCCTGGCCCTGCAGCGCATCGGCGTCGTATTCGCGACAGCAGGCCGTGCTGGACCATCGCTCGCGCGAGGCCGCTGATGTAGCGCGTGTTGCGGCGTGTGTTGCCATCGGTCGTGGCAGTTGCGAGTAGCTGCTAAGACGCCGTTGCCGTATTCCAGGGGCATAAAACTTAGCTTATCGATGATGCCTGCTCGCCGGTGCTTTGTAAAGCCGGCGACGCCTGCGCGCCCCACGGGCGGCAGCAGCTTTACGACTTTCACGGCGCGATCCTGCACCTGGAGGATTTCGACGGCCTGGCCCGCCAAGGCGGAAGCTCATGCCCGCATCGGGGATTTCACCCAGCTTCTCGACGATCAGGCCGTTCAGCGTTTTCGGGCCCTTCGAGCGGAAAGGCGGTCCCGAGCTTGCGGTTGAGCGTGCGCAGCGGAGCCATGCCGTCGACGACGACGCTGCCGTCCGCGTCGCGCTGGAAAACGTCGCGAGCCCCCGGGCGCCTGGGTGGTGAATTCGCCGACGATCTCCTCCAGGATGTCCTCGAGCGACACCAGGCCCTGCAGCTCGCCGTACTCGTCGACTACGAGCCCGAGGCGCTGCCGATCGGTCTGGAACTGCTGCAGCTGCGTCAGCAGCGGCGTGCCCGCCGGAATGAAGTACGGCTCGCGCAGGATCGTGCGCAAACTGCTCGGCGTCGAGCTCGCCGGCTTGCTGCAGGCGCAGCACCTGCTTCAGATGAATGATGCCGACGATGTTGTCCATGCTGTCCTCGTAGACGGGCAAGCTGCGTGTGATAGCTGGTCACGAGCTGCTGCGCGAGCAGCGCATGGCTTGCCGGCGAGGTCGATGCGCTTCGATCTGGTTGCGCGGCGTCATCACGTCGTCCACGCTGATCGACTCCAGGTCGAACAGGTTGGCGAGCAGCGCGCGGTGCTTGCCGCGAAAGTAGTGGCCCTCGAGCACCAGGCTGCGCATCTCCTCCTGCGACAGTACGCGTCTCGACGCTCTCGCGATTGCTGCAGGCCGCAGCAGTTTGAGCAGCCCCTGCACGAACAGATTGACAAACCACACGACCGGGCGTGGCCGCACGCAGCATGCGGCGTCAGCACGTAGCTCGCGAGCGGCGCGAGCGTGTCGGCGTGCGCCGCGCCAACGACTTTCGGCGTGATTTCGGAAAAGACCAGCAGCGCGAACGAGATGGCGACGGTGCCCAACGCCAAGCGCGAGTTCGCCCTCGCCGAACAGGCGCTTGGTGATGACTGCGGTCAGCGTCGCGGCTCCCGCGGCGACCAGCGTGTTGCCGAGCAGGATGACGCCGAGCAGCTTGTCGGTTTGCGCGAGCAGCGCCACGGCGAGCTTCGCGCCGCGCACTCCACGTTTTGCGCGATGTCGCAGGCGGTAGCGGTTGACCGCCATCATCGCCGTCTCGGCGATCGAGAAAAACGCGGCGAGCACGAGGCAGATCGCAAGGGCCGATAAGCAGCGTGCGCAGGGAAATGTCGTTCAAGCGGCGACCGTGAGTGACACGGGTTGGGCGGTAGGGTGGCGAGTATTTGGCGCTGTCTCGGGACTGTCAAGGCGGCCCGTAGCGCGCCGCGGTCACGCTCCGAGCGTCGAGTCCGGAAGCAACTTGGTCCCGACGTAGGCGAGCAGCAGCAGCGCACTGCCGGCGAGTATCCAGTTGAGCGCAGTGCGTCCACGCCAGCCGTAGCGGCGACGACCATAAAGCAGTGCGCCGAATACGAGCCAGCTGAGCACCGAAAAGACGATCTTGTTGCTGTAGTTGAGCGGCTTGCCGAACAACTGCTCGGAGAAAAGCACGCCGCTCACCAGCGTCAGGGTCAGCAGTGCGTAACCCGCGCCCACCAGCCGGAACAGGAAGCGCTCGAGCGTGAGCAGGGGCGGGCAGCGTCGCTGCGCCCGGCTCGGGCAGTCCGCGGTGCAGTCGACGCTCGAGACCGGTCAGCACCAGCGCCTGCAGCGCGGCGACGATCAGCAGCGCGTACGCGACGAAGGCAACGGCGATGTGCAGCGCGGCCCAGGGCTCGTCGGCGAATGAAACGCGGTGCGCTGAGGGCAGCAACGCGGGTAGCGCGGCTCCGGCGGCTGCCACCGGGAACGCGATGGCCGCGACTCCGGGCAACGCTCGCGAGCGCGTGCCCAGCCACGCGCAACGACTGCGATGATCCACTCGACGGCGGACAACGCGTTGACGAGGCTCAGGTCCAGACCGTCGGGCGTGAACAGTGTGTAGTCGAGCAGCGCGGCGTGGCCGATGATCGCTATCGGAGGCAGCCACGTTGCCGCACCGCCGAAGAGCGCCGTTTCGCCGCTTCCGGCGCCCGTCAGCCGCCGCCATTCGATCCAGGCCGCGACCAGGTAGGCCGCGGCGACCGGCACGTAGAGTAGAATCATACGCGTTCATTGCTGCGTGACGAGTGTACACCACGCGCCCGGTCTCTCGCGGCGCGCCGTCCAGACACGCGCCACCCGATTCCGATGCTCGACAATCTCACCCAGCGGCTCGGCCGCGTCGTCAAGACGCTGCGCGGTGAAGCGCGACTCACCGATGCCAACATCGACGGACGCGCTGCGCGAAGTGCGCATGGCGCTGCTCGAGGCCGACGTCGCGCTTCCGGTCGTCAAGGATTTCATCGCTGCTGTGCGCGAGAAGGCGATCGGCCAGGAGGTCGTCGGATCGCTGACGCCGGGACAGGCGCTGGTCGGCGTCGTGCAGCGCGAGCTCTCGGCGCTGATGGGCGGCGGCCGCCTCGCCGATCGACCTCGCGACCGACGCCACCTGCGGTGATCCTGCTCGCGGGACTCCAGGGCGCCGGCAAGACCACCAGCGCCGCCAAGCTCGCGCGTGCTGCTGCGCGAGGACCTGCAAAAGAAAGTGCTGCTGGTCGAGTTGCGACGTCTATCGACCGGCCGCGATTGACGCAGCTGCGAGACGCTCGCGGCCCAGGTCGGCGTCGAGTTTCTTCCGTCGCGCGCCCGATCAGCGCCCACTCGACGATCGCCGCCGCCGCGCTCGACTGGGCGCGCAAGCACTATCACGACGTCGTCCTCGTCGACACCGCCGGGCGCCTCGCCGATCGACGAGGCGATGATGCGCGAGATCGCCGCGCTGCACGCCGCGCACGCATCCGGTCGAAACGCTGTTCGTGGTCGACGCGATGCAGGGACAGGACGCGGTCAACACGGCGAAGGCCTTCGCCGCTGCGCTGCCGCTGACCGGCATCGTGCTCACCAAGCTCGACGGCGATGCGCGCGGGGGCGCGGCACTGTCCGTGCGCAGCGTCGACGGGCGCGCCGATCAAGTTCGTCGGCGTTTCCGAAAAAATCGACGGCCTCGAAGTCTTCCATCCCGATCGAATGGCGTCGCGCATCCTCGGCATGGGCGACGTGCTGACGCTGATCGAGGAGGCGCACCGCCAGGTCGACGTCGACGAGGCGCAGAAGCTCGCGCAAGAAGGTCAAGTCGGGCAAGGGCTTCGACCTCGAGGACTTCAAGGCGCAGATCGGCCAGATGCGCAAGATGGGCGGCGTGCAGGGCCTGCTCGACAAGTTGCCGGGCGAGCTCGCGCGCGCCGCGCAGGGCATCGCAGGTCGACGACAAGCGCGATTCGCCGGCTCGAGGGCATCATCAACTCGATGACGCCGGCGGAGCGCGCCAAGCCCGGAGCTGCTCAAGGCCTCGCGCAAGCGGCGTATCGCCAGTGGCGCCGGGGTGAGCGTGCAGGAGGTCAACCGCCTGCTGACGCAGTTCGAGCAGACGCAGAAAATGATGAAAATGGTGGCGAGTGGAGGTATGCAGAAAATGCTGCGCGGGCTGCAAGGGCGCCTTCCCCGGCCTGCGTTGAGCCCTTCGCGGATAGGCGGGTCCTGCCAGTTGCCAGATCGTGCATTTCCGTCATATAATCAATGTCTTTTTTCGCTCATACCGGGGAATCACACTATGGTTGTCATTCGGCTCGCCCGCGGCGGCGCCAAGAAGCGCCCGTTTTTCAACGTCGTCGTCGCCGATTCGCGCAATCGTCGCGACGGCCGGTTCATCGAACGCGTCGGGTTCTACAACCCGATCGCAGCGGAGTCCGAGGAGTCGCTGCGCCTTTCGCTCGACCGAATCGACCATTGGAAGCACCAGGGCGCCAAGCTTTCGGACACGGTCGCCGGTCTCGTGAAGAAAGCCTCCGTGACCAAGCCAGCACGACACCCGCCACCGCTGCCGTGAGGCAGCGCGCCGCCGCGATTCGTCGTGATGGGTCGCGTTCGGGCCCGTACGGAGTCAAGGGGTGGCTGAAGGTGCGGGCGTTCACGAGTCGCCAGACACGCTGCTCGATTACGATCGGTGGTGGCTGACCCGCTCGGACGGGGAATGGCGTGGAATGTATGGTGCTGTCCGCGCGCGTGCACTCGGATAGCGTGCTCGTCGAGATCGAAGGCGTGGGCAATCGGGAGGCCGCGGCGACGTGGCGCGGGTCGCTGGTCGGGGTACCGAGGGCGGCGCTGCCCAAGCTCGATCGCGGAGAATTCTACTGGTCCGACCTGGTGGGTTTCTGCGTCGTGAACCGCGGCGGCGAGGTGCTTGGTGTTGTTACGGGGCTGACTGGAAACCGCGAGCGCACCCGGTGTTGCAGGTTGTCGACGAGCGATGGCCGCGAGCGGCTGATCCCGATCGTGCCGCTGTACGTCGATGCGATCGACGCGACGAACAAGCGTATCGTGGTCGATTGGTCGAAGGATTATTGAGGCTGCCAGGGCGACTCGGGCAAGTCTGCGTGAGGGCAACCGAGGGTACGCTGCCCCACGCGGTGCGCGGGCTATGCGAATCGAAGTCGTCACGCTGTTTCCGGACATGGTGCAGGGCGCCGCGTGCTACGGCGTGACCGGACGTGCGCTGGAGCGCGGCGTGTGGACGCTGGGGTGCCGCAATCCCGCGCGACTATGCAGACGACTGCCTATCGCAGCGTCGACGATCGGCCGTATGGCGGCGGGCCGGGGATGGTGATGCTGGTCGAACCGCTGCAACGTGCGATCGTTGCGGCACGCGAGGGAATGGTCGCGCAGGGGGTTGCGCCGCCCGTGCGTGATTTGCATGACCCCGCAGGGCGAGCCGCTGCGCCACGCGCGCGTGACGGCGCTTGCCGCGCAGCAAGGGTTGATACTGGTCGCGGGCCGGTACGAAGGCGATCGACGAGCGCGTGCTGGAGCGCGAAGTCGATCTGGAAATTGCGGTCGGCGACTTCGTCGTATCGGGCGGTGAATTGCCGGCGCTCATGCTGATCGACGCGGTCGTGCGGCAGCTGCCCGGCGTGCTGAACGATGCGCGATCGAACGTCGAGGAATCGTTCGTCGACGGACCTGCTCGACTGTCCGCATTACACGCGGCCCGAGCATGTATGCGGGTGCCGTGGTGCCGGCGGTGCTGCTGTCGGGCGATCACGCGGCGATCGCGCGGTGGCGGCGCAAGCAGGCGCTGGGGCGCACGTGGCTGCGCCGCCCGGAGCTGCTCGCGGCGCGCGCGATGAGCGCGGACGAAGCGAAGCTGCTCGAGGAGTTCAAGCGGAGCGGCACAAACCGAAGCCGTAGCGGTACGTACGGCGTGACAGACGGTTGACGAGCAATCGGGACCGGAGAAATCGAGAATAAACCGCGCGCATCAGGTGACGACCTGCTCTGTGCGCAAGGCCACGGGCCATAGACCAAAGGAAGACGCAATGAATATTATCGAAACGCTGGAAAAGGAAGAGATCGCCCGCCTGGGCAAGAAGCTGCCCGACTTCTCGCCGGGCGACACGGTGATCGTCAACGTCAGCGTCGTCGAGGGCGAGCGCAAACGCGTGCAGGCATTCGAAGGGCGTTGTCGATCGCCAAGCGCAACCGCGGGCTCAATTCGTCGTTCGTCGTGCGCAAGATCTCGAGCGGCGAGGGCGTCGAGCGGACGTTCCAGACCTATTCGCCGCTGATCGCCAGCATCGAGGTGAAGCGCAAAGGTGACGTGCGCCGTGGCAAGCTCTACTACCTGCGCGAGCGTTCCGGCAAGTCGGCGCGCATTCGCGAGAAGCTCGCCCACCACGATGCCAAGCAGGGCACCTGAGGCGCTGTTTGCACCGAAAAAGGAGCGGTCCCCGGGGCCGCTTTTCTGGGGGCCCCGCTGGCGCATCGACTGGCCCGCTCTTGGAGGGAAGTCAGCCGGTGACGCAAAACGGCACCGATTGACGCGCAGCGCCATCGCCAAGGCGCATCGATCGCGTCCCGGCCGTCAGTCGGCTTGCATTGACGCCGTATTTACCCGAATATTCCAACGTCAGAATCCATCTGCTTTCGGCCCGGGACCGGGGCCATGAAGTCAACGCTGTACGAAGCGCTGGGCGTTCCGCAGGCCGCCTCCGAGGAGGAGGTGCGGGCCGCGCTTCGCCGGCTGATTCGAAAATATTACGCGAAAACGCGCGACGGACAGGGCAATGTCGAAGAAGCGCTTCGCTTCATCAATCATGCCAGCCGCATACTGAGCGATCCCGATCAACGCCAGCACTACGACAAGGAACTCGCGGTCACCTCGCGAGGCCAATACCGAGCAGCGCATCGCGCATTTCGTCAGCAATGTCGCCGCGACGGCGCAAGGACACCGCGTCGCACGACGATGTTATCGAAGAGATCGACGAAGCCGACGAAAAAGCGCTGACCTTGCCCGGCGCGTCGCCGGACAAGCACCTGCATCACCCCGGGCTTACCGAGCGTGTCGCATCCTTCGGACGGTCGACGATCGGGTCAGTTCGCACTGTGCGTGCTGTTCGGTGCGTTCATCGCCGCGGCGATCGTGTTCGTCACGCCCAGCCGATGCCATTCCCGTGGCCAAGCAGGTGCTGGTGCTGCTGACGCTGACGCTGCTGGTGTTGTCGCTGGTCTACGGCGTCGTCCACGGCCTGGCGTGGATGAGGCGCCGCCGCGGTCTGCCGGCGCCGGCGCTGGTGCCGCAGACCGACCTGGCGATCCTGAATTGGCGTCGGGAGAAAAGCGTGTTCCTCGGCACCGATGCGCCGCAGGAAGATGCGAGCTGGATTTTTCAGCTGCGCATGGCCGAGCTCGAACGTGCCAAGGCCGGCCGCACCAGCGAGCCGCGTCCTGCCAACCGCCTTGCTGCACGCTTGTTCGACTACGCGATCTGGGGGTCTGGTGCTCGCCCTGCTGCTCTCGGCGCTGCACGGCGCGTGGCCTGGTGAGCGACGACACGGCGTTCTGGCTCGGCCATCCGCTGCTCGCGCCGATCGTCATCACGCTGAGCTGGGTTCCGGTCGAGGCGTTGCTCATCGCCTCGCTGCAGCAGACCCCGGGCAAGTGGCTGTTCGGCGTCTACCTTCAATTCTCGATTAGCGACGCCTACGCACGCCGCGACGTGCGCGCGCAATTGCGCCGGGCGCTGCGGCGCGCCTTCCGTGTCTGGTGGGAAGGCGTCGCGTGCGGCTTTCCGCTGCTCGCGCCGATTTTGATCGCGGTCGCCTACGAAAAGATCGCGCAGAACGGTGAAACCGACTGGGATTTCGCCGAGGACTGCCTGGTCACGCACAGCCCGCCGGGCGTGCTCAACATGCTGACCGGTGGCGTCGGACTGGCCGCGATGCTGTGGCTGTACGGTGTCGCATGGCACGAACCGATGACCGAGTCGATCACGGCCGTGAGAAACGCCATCGTCGCATGGATGCCATCGCCACCAGCGTTATTTCCGCGCGGCTTCCAGGGCGATGTCGGCAAGATCAGTTCGATCGAGCGCAGTATCGCCGCGGTCGTGTCGCCGCCGCCGACGGTCACGGGTTCGGTCAACGACGCCGACACCACTGCTCTGTTCGAAGAGCGCCAGGCGCGATTGTCGCTGCTGCGTGGCGAGGGCCCGCGCATGTTGCGCGCCGGGCAACTGGCGGCGCGCGGCCGAGCTCTGCCGGGCGTGGTCGGACCTCGAATTCTGGAACGCCGAGCCGTGGCGCTGCCTCGGCTACGCGCTGCAGGCGCAGGGTTATCACCAGGAGGCGATCAATGCCTTTCGCAAGGCGGCGCAGTACGATCCGCTGGACCGCAGCGCTCGATTCGGCGATCGAGAAGAGCCAGCGCGGGATCGTCGCCGACTTCCTCAACCGCTATCGGCGCTGACCGCGCGCGGTCGCCCTTGGGCCGCCTACGGTGCAGCCGTCGCCGATTCGTCCTGCGCGGCCACTTCGCGCCGGATCTCTTCCATGTCCAGGCCCCGCGCGGCGTCGAGCACCTCCTCGAGCGCGCTTGCCGGCAACGCCCCGGCTTCGGCGAAGACGATGATGTTGTCGCGGAAGATCATGAGGGTCGGGATCGATCGGATGTTGAAGTGCGCGCCGATAGCCTGCTGTTCCTCGGTGTTGACCTTGGCGAAAAGCACGTCCGGGTACTTCGCCGCCGCGGCGGCGAAGGTCGGTGCGAAGGCGCGGCAAGGGGCACACCACGGCGCCCAGAAATCGATGACCGCGAACGGGTGATCGTTGATCGAGCTCGCGAAGTTCTGCTCGGTGAGCTCGAGGACTGCAGGGGTATCCGCGGACATGGGCGAAGGTCCTGTCGTGGGGGGCGCAACGCGCCGGCAAGGATGGGTGTAGGTCGGCGACGCCGCTACTTGCGGCGCAGCAGGAATACGAAGGCCCCGTCCTGCTCGGACTGCTGCACGAGGCTGTTGCCGGTTTGCCGTGCGAAGGCCTCGAAGTCGCGCACCGATGCAGGATCGGTGGCCAGTATGCGCACGACCTGACCGCTCGACATGTCGTTCAGTGTCTTTTTCGTGCGCAGGATCGGCAGCGGGCAATTGAGCCCGCGGGCGTCGACTTCACGGTCGATATGCGGCGGCGAGTCCATCGCATCTCCTCTACTAGGCCGTCACCGGCAGGCCGGCGCGCGCCCACGCGGCAATGCCGCCTTGCAGGTTATAAAGGCGTGCGTACCCCCGCTGCATCAGAAAATTACACGCCTGCACCGAACGGGCGCCGGACAGGCAATAGATCACGCACGGCATTTCCGGATCGAGCTCCGCCAGGCGCGCGGGCAGCGTCGCCAATTCGATATGGCGCGCGCCGGCGATCGCGCCGCGGGCAACTTCAGCCTGCGTGCGCACGTCGACGAGTTGCGGTGGCGTCTGCTCACTGAGCATGCCGCTCAAGCCGGCCGCGTCGATGGTCTGGAACATTGGGGCGATCGAGCAAAGTAACAATTATAGCAGCCGGCCCGCCAGCGACACCGCACACGTGCGGCGTTGCCCTAACGCGCGCGTCTATCGCGTACGGATCTTGCCGACGAGCTGCGTGGTCGAGCGCCCCGCCAGCAGAGGGAGCGCCTCGAAGCGTCCGCCCCAGCCCAGCACCTCGGATGCGCCCACGGTGTTCGCCACTGTGTAATCGCCACCCTTGACGATGACGTCCGGGTGGCACTCCAGGACCATCGCAAGCGGCGTGTCCTCGTCGAACGCAACCACGAGACTGACCGATTCCAGCGCCGCCAGCACCGCGACGCGATCGTCCAGGCTGTTGAGCGGCCGCTCGGGCCCCTTGCCAAGACGGCGCGCCGACGCATCGGTGTTGACGCCCACGACAAGCGACGCGCCGAGCGCACGCGCCTGATCGAGATAGGTCACGTGACCACGATGAAGAATGTCGAAGACGCCGTTGGTGAACACCATCGGACGCGGCAGCCGGGCAACGCGCGAGGCCAGCGCCCTTCGCGTCGCGATTTTCGCGGCAAATGCCGGCGCGCGCGCCGCCACAGGCATCCGGCGCTCCTAGTTGATGTACTCGAAGACCTTGACGACGCGCTGCACGCCGTCGGTCGTGCGCGCGATTTCGGTGGCCGCGTCGCCTTCCTCGCGGCGCACGATGCCCATCAGATAGACGGTGCCGTTCTCGGTGACTACCTTGACGAAGTTGATCTGGAACTTCGCCGCTTCGACGAAGCGCGACTTGACCTTCGACGTGATCACCGTGTCGTTGGTACGGCTGGACATGCTGGTAACGGGACCGACGACCAGCTCGTTCTGTACCGCGCGGACCTTCGGGTTGGAGCGCACGAGTTTCTCGATATCGGCCTTGGCAGTGTCGGCCGGGACCTCGCCGGTCAGCAGAACGATGCCGTTGAAGCTGGTCACATTGACGTGGAAGTCACCCTTGAAGCGCTCGGCGATGGCAAGCGACGACTTGTCCTCGATGACCTCGTCGTCGAGCTGCGTGCCGGCGGAACGGCGGTCGGTGGCGACCGCGGCCGTGCCGGCGACGGCGCCACCGACCAACAGCGGCACGCACGCGCTTTGCGTGAGCACGGCCGTCAGCGCAAGCGATGAAAGGGTGGCCACGCGTGCTATGAAGCGCAGAATCAAGTTTCGTCTCCCAGCAGGCTCGAATCGATGGCGTCGCACAGGCAATGGATGGTCAGCAGGTGCACTTCCTGTATGCGCGTGGTGGTCGAGTGCGGCACGCAGATGTGGACATCCTCCGGCGCCAGGAGTTCGCCGATACGGCCTCCACCCTTGCCGGTCAACGCGACGATTCGCATCTCGCGCTCGTGGGCCGCTGCGATCGCCGCAACGACGTTGCCGGAGTTGCCGGAGGTCGAGATGGCCAGGAGCACGTCGCCAGCACGTCCGAGCGCGCGCACCTGCTTGGCGAACACCTGCGCGAAATCGTAGTCGTTGGCCACTGCGGTCAGAATCGAAGTGTCGGTGGTCAACGCGATCGCCGGCAACTCGGGCCGCTCGCGTTCGAAGCGGCCGACCATTTCCGCGGCGAAGTGCTGCGCATCGGCGGCGGATCCGCCGTTGCCACACGCGAGAAGCTTGCCGTCGCTCAGCAGGCACTCTGTCATCAGTCCGGCGGCGCGGGCGATCAGCGGCGCCAGCGCGTCGACCGCGGCCAGCTTGAGCTCGGCGCTCTCGGCGAAGTGCGCGCGAATGCGCTGCGTGTCCATGGGTGTCAAGTGAAGAAAGGCGAAATGACCATCGAATGCGCGATTGTAGCAATATTCGCGCGCCGAGCCGCTCGCACGGTCATAGCGCGACGTCGCTGAGCCATTCGATGCGCGCGGGGTCGAGCGCGTCGAGCAGTATTGCATCGAAGCGGCATTCCGGCTCATCGCGAAGCGTCGCGAGATAATGCTTCGCGGCGCGAACCATGCGCAGTCGCTTCGCCGGGGTGATGCTCGCGGCGGCGCCGCCGAAGGCCGCGCTCGTGCGCATTCGAACCTCGACGAAGACGATTGCGTCGCGATCACGGGCGACGATGTCGATCTCGCCGAAGCGACAGCGGTAGTTGCGCGTCACAACGGTGAGCCCGCGCGAGCGCAGGTAGTCCGCAGCCAGGGCCTCCGCAGCGGCGCCCCGTTCGGCGCGATTCATTGCGTCCCCATGCGCCACGCGATGCTCAGGGTGTCAGCGGTACCAACTGCGCGTGTCCATCGCGAATTTCCATCAGGCGCCCCTGCCGCGCAAAGGTGTGCGCCGGCGTCAGCGACAGGTGCCCCGTGGCGCCCTCGAGCTCGATTTGCTGCGGCGGCAACGGCTCGGCGAGCATCTGTGAAACCGCAAAGGCGTCGAGCCCCAACGCATATAGTCGCTCGAGGACCGGGTTGCCGAGGTTGGCGCGCGGCATGTCCGCCAATTCCGGGCTGTTGGGATCGGCGAGCCACGGGATTTCGACATAGCGAACGCCATCCAGGTCATGAGAAATCGGCGTGCCTAGATCATCGGCGATCTGGCTCACCGCGTACACCGGACCTGGCGGCATGAATGACTTGGCAAGCGCAGCGTGCTCACTGTCCACGGCGAGCACCACGGCATCGCTGGGTCGCGCGCCGAGCTCGCGGCGAAGCAGCGCGAGCATGTCGGGGTTGGCGTCGAAGCGGTACTGCCGCGGCGCGCTGCCGCCGGCACGTTGCCACTCTGCGGTGAACGCGCTCGCAAAGCGCTGTTGCAAGGGGCCGTCGGAAGCAACCAGCGATACCGTGCGTATGCCGTCGGCGCGCGCGGCGCGTGCGAGCAGCACGGCGTCGGCGTCGACCGCCAGAGTCAGTGCGTACGCGTCGTCGGGCAGAGGTGTGCCATCGTCGCTCTGGTTGAGCGCGAGCATGCGCGGGCGCGCCGGTGCAATGGCGATCACCGTCTTCAGGTCATCACGCGTCAACGGTCCCACCAGCAGCGCCACCCCCGCGCTTTGTGCAGCGTCCACCGCGAGCAGTACGCCGTCGTCGCCGTGGCTGATGACGCGCACGCGCGCGAGACTCCCTGCACGCTCCGCTGCTGCGAGAAATCCCGCCTTGACCGCTTCGGCGGCGCGACCGTAGACGGCCGACTCCAGCGGGAGGATCAACGCGATGATATTGCTGCGCGGTGTCGTAATCGCGTGCGCCGCTGCAGGATCCGAGGCGATCGGGCGAACCGGCTGGGGTGCCGGTGCGGGCGCGAGTATCGTCGGCGATCGCTCGGTGCTGGAAGCCGTGCCCGGGGTCGTGCCTGCGGCCGCAGGCGCGCCTGAGCTCGTGCGCGCGGCAGTTGCGGACGCCGTATTCGGTGCAGTGGTTGCCGAGGTCGCGCGTGCGCCCGACAATGACGGGGCCGACGTGCACGCGGCGGCGCCGAGCAGCCCTGCGAGGAGCGCGGCGACGCCGGCGCGGATGCAGCGCGGCAACTCGAATGTCTGGGTCATGGAACGAACCGGCGGGACTGCACGATGACCACGGGAGAGCCGCTGCCTGCGCTCGGCAGAACATTATATGTTGTCGCCACGCCGATCGGAAATCTACGTGACATAACGCTGCGCGCGCTCGACGTGCTCGCACAGGCCGATGTCGTCGCTGCCGAGGACACGCGCGTCACCGGCATATTGCTTGCGCACCACGGCATCCGCACTCGGCTGGTCAGTCTGAACGAGCATAACGAGCGCCGGCGCGCAGGGCAGGTCGTGGAGATGCTCGGCGCGGGCAAGTGCGTCGCGCTGGTCGCCGACGCGGGAACGCCGGGCATCAGCGATCCAGGCGCCGCGCTGGTACGCGCCGTGACCGACGCCGGCTTCGATGTCGTGCCGGTTCCCGGGCCCAGTGCACTCGCCGCCGCCGTTTCAGTGTCGGGCATCGAAGCGAAGCACTGGTTGTTCTGCGGTTTCCTCCCGGCGACCGCGGCCGCGCGCACAGCCGAGCTCAAATCGCTCGCCGCGATGCCGTTTGCGCTGGTTTTCTATGAGGCGCCACATCGCATCGAGGCCACGCTCGCGGCACTTGCGAGCGTACTCGGCGCCGAGCGCGAGGTCGTGATTGCGCGCGAGCTCACCAAGCGCTTCGAGAGCATTCACCGCTGCCGGCTGGTCGAAGCGCGCGCGTGGATCGAAGGCGACCCTAACCGGGCGCGCGGCGAGTTCGTGCTCATCGTCGATGCGCCAGTCGCCGCCGCTGACGACGACGCCGCGGCGCACGACGTGGTGCTGGCGCTCCTGCTCGCGGAGTTGCCGTTGGCACGGGCGGTGAAGCTCGCGGCAGCGCTGACGCGCGCGCCGAAAAACCGTCTCTACGAGCGCGCGCTGGCGCTCAAGGCGGCCAGGCAACCTTCCTGACGAAATGTGCGATCGCCGCGAGCGTCGCGTCCGGCTGGTCGCGTTGCGGCGAGTGCCCGCAGGCATCGAGCAGGACGCGCTCGACCGGGCCACCCACGCCGCGCTCGATGGCGTCGATCTGCGACAGCGTTCCGTACTCGTCGTCCCGGCCCTGGATCAGCAGCACGGGGCAACCGATACCGGGGAGCAGCGGCTCGATGTTCCAGTCGCGGAAGCTCTCGGCGAGCCAGATGTCATTCCAGCCGCGGAAGGCGGAGTCGACATCGGCGTGGTGGCGCGCCAGTCGCGCCCGCAGGTCGGACCGCTCGTAGAGATCGCGCGCCGCGGCAATGCTGGCGAGCGAGAGCGCCTCGACGAATACATGCGGCGCCAGCGCGACGATCGCGCGAACCGATCGCGCGCCGGCGCCGGCGTGGATAAGCGCGATCGACGCACCGTCGCTGTGGCCGACGAGCACCGGCTTGACGATCGCGAGGTGGTCGAGCAGCGCAGGCAACGTGGCGAGCGCCTCGACGTGCATGTAGTCAGGGCGCCGCGGCGAGGTCAGAGGCGTCGACAGTCCGTAGCCGATTCGCGAGTAGACCAGCGCGGGGCAGCCAGTCGCTGCGGCGACGTGATGAGGGAAATCGCGCCACATGCCGACACTACCCAGCCCTTCGTGCAGGAAGACGAGCGTCGGCGCATCGGGATTGCCGGCGATGCGCTCGTACTCGATGCGTGCGTTGCCCAGGTCGACGAATTGCGGGCCATCGACGACACGAGCCATGGGTCTGAAGCGTCAGACGCCGAGATATTTCGCGCGCAGCTCGGGCTGCGCGGCAAGTGAGCGCGCCGCAGCGTCGAAGGCCTTGCGACCCTTGACCAGCACGACGCAGCGATCGGCAAGCTTCGACAGCATCGCGAAATTCTTGTCGACGATGACCATTGCCATTCCGGCTTCGCGCAAGCCCTGCAGCGTGCGCCAGATATCGCGCGCTACCAGCGGCGCGAGACCTTCGGTGGCTTCGTCGAGCAGAAGCAGCCTCGGGTTGGTCAGCAGCGCCCGGCCGAGAGTGAGCATCTGCTGCTCGCCGCCGGAAAGCTCGGCGCCACGATAGTTCATGCGCTGCGCCAGCCGCGGAAAGGTCGCGAGCACGCGCTCGAGCGTCCACGCACCGGGGCCGCCGCCGGGGCGTGCGGCGAGCAACAGATTCTCGCGTACCGAGAGCAATGGAAATATGCCGCGTCCCTCGGGGACATAGGCGAGTCCAAGTCGGGCGATGCGAAAAGCAGGCAGCGCCACGATCGGCGCACCGTCGAGCAGGACCTCGCCCTCGCGCGGACGCGTGAGCCCAAGCAGCGAGCGCAGGAGCGTGGTCTTGCCCATGCCGTTTCGGCCCATCAGGGCGACGATCTCGCCGGCGCCGACGGCAAAGTCGACGCCCTGCAGGATGTGGCTGCTGCCGTAGTACGTGTGCAGGCCGCGGGCTTCGAGCAAGGGCGTCCTCATTGCGGTCTCATCGCCGCTTCAAAGCACGAGGTCGCCATCCGCGCCGAGGTAGACCTGTTGCACCTCGGCGTTTCCGCGAATGGCGTCGGGCGCGCCGCTGGCGAGCACGCGGCCGTTCGCCATCACGGTCAGGCGGTCGGCCAGCGCGAAGACCGCATCCATGTCGTGCTCGATCAGCAGGATGGCGTGGTCGGCGGAGAGCCGTCGCAACAGCGCGACGACGCCAGCCACGTCTTCCGGGCCCATTCCGGCGAGCGGTTCGTCGAGCAGCATCACGGCCGGCGCGCTCGCCAGTGCCATGGCGATCTCCAGCGCGCGGCGCTCGCCGTGCGCAAGCGCAGCGGCGGCGACATCGGCGCGTGCCGCGAGCCCGGTCATCGCAAGCGCCGACGCGGCGCTCGCATTCCAGTCCGCGTGGTGCTCTGCGGCGCGGAAGCAGCCCGGCGGGCCTGCGGCATGCGCCTGCGCCGCAAGCCGGCAGTTCTCGAAGGCCGTGAAGGTCGGAAAGACGCTGGTGTGCTGGAATGTCCGCGCAACGCCGCGGCGCGCGATGCGATCGGCGCTCCAGCCCGTGATGTCCTCATCGCGCAACCTGACGGCTCCCGACGTGGGTTTGAGTTCGCCCGAGAGCAGGTTCACCAGCGTCGACTTGCCCGCGCCGTTCGGGCCGATCACCGCATGAATCTCGCCACGCGTCAACGCCAACGACACGTGGTCGACCGCGATCAGTCCGCCGAAGTGCCTGCACACCTCGCTCGCGGTGAGCAGCGCTTCAGCCATCGCGCGTTCTTCAGAGCGCGCGCGACGCGCCGGCGCTCGATCCGCGTCGCGATGCCGGCGATGCCCTGCGGAAAGACGAGCACCGCGATGATGATGAATGCACCCATGAGCAACTGCCAATGCTTGGTGATGCCGGAGAACCATTCCTGGAGCAATACGTAGGAAAACGTCCCGAGCACGGCGCCGACCAGCGTACCCATGCCGCCCAGGATGAGCATCACAAGCACGGCGCCCGACTGGTGCCACGCCAGCATTTCCGGGTTGACGTATCCTTCTTTGGCGGCGGCAAGGTAGCCGGCCAGACCGGCAAGCGTGCCGGCCAGCACGAATGCGGCGAGCTTGTAGCGCAAGGTCGCGAAACCCAGCGCGCGCATGCGCCGCTCGTTGGCCTTGATGCCCTGCAGCGCGCGGCCGAAGGGCGAGCGCAGGATTGTCGCCAGCAGTGCGAAGACGGCAACCAACAGCACCAGCACCACGTAGTAGAAATGATAGTCGCTGGACAAGTCGAATCCCGGCAGCCCCGTCTGCGGCCGCGCGTTGACGTAGATGCCGTCGGAGCCGCCGGCGATGCGCGTGTCGTGGAAAAAGTAGTACACCATCTGCGCGAAGGCGAGCGTGACCATGATGAAGTACACGCCCGCCGTGCGCACGACCAGCGCGCCGATCACCAGCGCCGCGATCGCGCTCGCCACCAGCGCGAGCGGGAGCGTGATCCACAGGTTGACGCTCGTCGGACGCCTGGCGCGACGAGCGCGAGCGTGTACGCGGCGACGCCGAAATACGCTGCGTGTCCGAGGCTCACCAGCCCGGTGTAGCCCACCAGCAGATCCAGCGACAGCGCGAAGATCGACAGGATCATGATCTTGGTGACGAGCTGCAGGTAGAACTTCTCGGCGACCAGGGGAAACAGCGCGAGCAGCACCACGGCGCCTGCGAGCAAGACGATGCGGCTGCGCATCGTCAAGCCCTGCCGAACAGCCCGGCGGGACGGAACAGCAGCACGATCGCCATCAGCAGGTAGACCGCAATGCCGGCGAAATCCGGAAACAGCACCTTACCGAAGGTGTCGCAGAAGCCGATCAGCAGCGCGGCGACCAGCGCGCCCTTGAGCGAGCCGATGCCGCCGATGACGACGACGACGAAGCACACGATCAGCACCTGGTTGCCCATGCCCGGGAACACCGACGACACCGGCGCGGCGATCATGCCGGCGAAGGCGGCGAGCGCGACGCCGGCGGCGAAGACCAGCGCATGGATCCAGCGGATGTCGAGACCGAGCGACTCGCGCCATTTCCGGATTCGACGCCGCGGCACGGATGCGCGCCCCGAGACGCGTCTTCTGAATGATCACGTACATCGCCGCGGCGAGGGCGAGACACACCGCGGAAATGAACAGCCGGTAGACCGGGTAGGACAGGGTGTCGGTGAGCGGCAGCGACGCAGAAAGCACGGGCGGGATGGTCACGCTGTGCACGTCGTCGCCGAACAGAATGCTGCGCAGTTCCTCGAACACCAGGATCAGGCCGAAGGTCAGCAGGACCTGGTAGAGATGGTCGCGATGATACAGGCGGCTGATCAGCAGCCATTCCAGCGCCAGTCCCAGTATCGCGGCCAGCGCGATGCCGAGCGGCAGCGCGGTCCACAAGCTGCCGGTGCGCTCGGCGAGCGAGAACGCCAGGTACGCGCCGATCATGTAGAAGCTGCCGTGAGCGAGATTGATGACGCCCATGATGCCGAAGATGAGCGTCAGCCCGCTGGCCACGAGGAACAGCAGCAGCCCGTACTGCACGCTGTTGAGGATCTGGATCAGCCATTCCACGACGAAGTCCTCCGCGGCCGCCACGGTGGCGGAGGCGATGCATGCGCATCGCAATCGAACGGCGGAGCACAGGCTCCGCCGGTGGCGCTTTGCGGGTCAGGCGCCGGTCATCTTGCAGCCGCGCGCCGGATCGTCGAGCGCCTTCCAGGCGACGCCGATGACGTCGTTCGAGTTGCCGTCGACGCGGCGCAGGTAGATGTCCTGGATGGGATTGTGCGCCTTGGACATGACCCAGGAACCGCGCGGACTGTCGATCTTCACCTTCTCCAGCGCCGAGTACAACGCCTTGCGATCGCCGAAGCTGCCCTTCACCGCGGTCAGTCCGCCGTGAAGAAGCAGCGCAGCGTCATAACCCTGCACCGCGTAGACGTCGGCCTGCGTGCCGTACTTCTTGCCGTAGGCATAGCGGAACTGCTTGTTTTTCGCGTTGTCGATGCCGTCGCCGTAGTGCAGCGTCGTCAGCAGCCCCTGCGCCGAAGCGCCCTGCACCGGCAGCGTGCCGTCGGTGAGGAAGCCCGTGCCGTAGAGCGGAATCTTGTCCTTGAGTCCGGCGGCCTGATAGTCCTTGGTGAATTTGGCCGCGCCGCCGCCGGCGAAGAACACGAACACCGCGTCGGGCTTGAGCGAGGCGATCTCGGTCAGGAAAGGCTGGAACTCGACATTGGGAAACGGCAGGTACATTTCCTTGACGACCGAGCCGCCGAGCTTGGTGAATGCCTCCTTGAAGCTCTCGACCGACTCCTCGCCGGCGCCGTACTTCCAGGTCAGCGTCACGACCTTGCGGTGCCCCTTGTCGTACATCACCTTGCCCATCGGATACGCGGGCTGCCAATTCGAGAACGACGTGCGGAATATGTTCGGCGCGCATTGGCTGCCGGTGGCCGCGTTGGCGCCGGCGTTGGGAATCACCAGCAGCGTGCCGTTGTCGCGGGCGACCTTGACCATCGCCATGACGACGCCGGAGTGCACGGTGCCGACCAGCACGTCGACCTTGTCGCGCTGCACCAGCTTGTTGGCGTTGTCGGTTGCTTTCGCCGGCTCGGATTCGTCGTCGACGGTGAAGAACTCGACGTCGCGTCCGCCGAGCTTGCCGCCACTATCCTCGAGCGCGAGGTTGAAGCCCTGCGTGATCGCGGTGCCGAGCGCGGCGAACGTTCCCGTGTAGGGAAGCATCATCCCTACGCGCAACTTCGCGGGCTGCGCGCGTGCGACCGTAGGGGCGATCGACGCAAGCGCCGACGCGCAGCCGAGCGCGCCGACCTGCTGCACAAACCTGCGACGAGTAGTCATGGTTATTCCTCCGTTCGATGGTCTCTTCTGCCGGGCGACGTTAGCAGCGGCGCGCCGATCCGTCATCAGCGGCGTGCAGGGGGCTCACGCGCGCTCGCAGCTTGAAGCGCTGGATCTTACCGGTAGCGGTCTTCGGCAGCTCGGCGATGAACTCGACCTGGCGAGGATACTTGTGCGGCGCGAGGCAATGCTTCACGTGCTCCTGGATCTCGGCGGCGAGCCCCGGCTTCGCAGCCTCGCCCGGGCGCAGCACGACGAACGCCTTCGGCTTGACGAGCCGCTCCTCGTCCTCCCAGGCGACCACCGCGGCTTCTAGCACGGCCGGATGGGCGATGATCGCCGCCTCGACTTCGCTGGGCGAGACCCACATGCCGCTCACTTTGAGCATGTCGTCGTTGCGGCCGCAGTACACGTAGCAGCCCGTCAGAGTCGCGCTGGTACTTGTCGCCGCTGCGGGTCCATTCGCCGAGGAACGTCAGGCGCGATCGGCTGCGGTTGTTCCAATAGCCCATCGCCGCCGTCGGTCCGCGAATCAGCAGCTCGCCCGGCTCGCCGTCGGGCACGTCGCGCCCCTGCTCGTCGACGATCCGCAGCTCGTAGCCCGGCACCGGAACTCCGGTCGTTCCGTACCGCACGTCGTCCGGGCGGTTCGAGAGGAAGATATGCAGCATCTCGGTCGATCCGATGCCGTCGAGGATGTCGATTCCGGTGCGCTCGCGAAAGCGCCGTCCGAGGTCCGCCGGCAGCGGCTCGCCCGCCGATGCGCAGCGGCGCAGCTTGAGCGCCTCGCGCGCCGGAAAATCCGGCGCGGCGAGCATGGCCGCAAATAAGGTAGGGACGCCATAGAAGATGGTCGGCCGATGTTCGACGAGGCGTTTGAACACCGCAGCGGGCGTCGGTCGCTCGGCCATCAACACGGTCGTCGCGCCGACCGACATGGGGAAGGATAGCGCGTTGCCGAGCCCGTACGCGAAGAAGAGCTTTGCCGCCGAGAACACGACATCGTCTTCGCGTATGCCGAGCACGGGGCGCGCGTAGAGCTCCGCGGTCTGGATCATGCTCGCGTGTGCGTGCACCGTGCCCTTGGGCGCGCCGGTGGATCCGGACGAATACAGCCAGAAGCACGGATCGTCGGCGGTCGTCGGCGCGGCTTCCGAGATTTCGTGCGCACCGGCAAGGAGCTTGTCGAGGCTCCGGTAACGCGTCTGTGCGGTGCCGGAGACGATGATCTCTTTTACGAACATGCTTCCGCCGTCCTGCATTGCCTCCTCGAAGACTGAAAGGAGCGGCGCCGAGACAACGAGCACAGCAGCACGACTGTCGTCCAGGATGAAGCGATAATCCTTAGCCGTCAGCAGCGTGTTGATCGCGACGGGGACGATGCCGGCTTTGATCGCGCCGAGGAACATTGTGGGAAAATCGATCGTGTCGTGCAGCGCGACGACGATGCGCTGCTCCGGCCGAAGCCCCAGCTCGACGAGCGCGCTTGCCGCGCGACCGACGCGTGCGGCCACCTCCGCGTACGTGTAGCGGCCGCTATCGTCGATGTAGGCAAGTTTTTCGCCTCGCCCGGCTTCGAGGTTGCGCGCGAGCAGATCGTGCGCGGCGTTGTAAATTCGCGGCACGTCGATGCGCGGTGGGCTGATGCTGTGGTCAGCCGTGCTCAGCCCGGGCATTCCCTCTCCTCCTCGTTCGTGCGGACCGCGGCTTTAGGTCTTAAGGCCTGACGCGCACTTTAGGTTGGCTTGATCGGCGTGTCAAGCAACATACACCATACGAATACACTTACACAGCACCCGTGTCGAGCCTCGGGCGTTGGTCGAGGACTACCCAGATGGACAGGTCTTCTTACGTGAGCGGCCCCTGTTGACCGCACGCGTTGGATGAATTATATTGCTCCCCATGATCTCAACTGCGCGTCGGCAGCAGGTCACGACGGAGACCGATCGGCCGCGAGGCGGATCGGCGCCCGAAACCGCCGATGCAGCATTCCTTGCGGCGATGGGCCGGCAGGTGCGTGAGGCTCGCGAGCGGCGCGGTCTTGCGCGGCGTGCGCTCGCCCAGGCAGCAAATGTTTCGGAACGCTACCTGGCGCACCTCGAATCGGGTGACGGTAACGCGAGCGTGCTTTTGCTGCGACACGTCGCGCAGGCGTTGGGCATGCCGATGACGGAGCTTCTCGACCCGCGCGAGCGCTCGCCCGAGGAACGCCTGATCCGACGTTTTCTGGAACGCCTGCCGGAGCATCAACTCGAGGAGGCGCTGTTCCGCCTGATGCGCGACTTCGGGGAAGCCGGTGCGAGGCGGCGCCGGCGCATCGCACTGATCGGGCTGCGCGGCGCAGGGAAGACCTCGCTCGGTACCGCGCTCGCGAAGGACCTCGGGCACCCGTTCGTCGAGCTGGATCACGAGATCGAGCGTGAAGCTGGAATGAGCTTGTCCGAAGTGTTCATGCTCTACGGTCAGGCTGGGTATCGCCGCATCGAAGCGCGGTGTCTCGAGCGGCTGCTCGAGAGCCACAATCAGATGGTCCTCGCCGTCGGCGGCGGCATCGTCTCCGAAACCGAAACGTATCAATCGCTCCTGCGCAATTGCTTCACGGTATGGATCAAGGCAGCGCCCGAAGAGCACATGGCGCGCGTCGTCGCGCAGGGCGACATGCGACCGATGCAGGGGCGCGCGGAAGCGATGGAGGATCTCAAGCGCATCCTCACCGCGCGCGAGCCGCTGTATCGCAAGGCCGACGTTACCGTCGACACGACCGGCGAGGCGGCCGAGCAGAGTCTCGGAAAACTGCACCGGGCGGTCGTCGCCTGAGCGGCAGCCCGCTCGAGACGAGGAGACATTATGTTGGAAGCGCAAGCGATGATCGCGTCGGGCGCGTCCGCGAATTCCGATGGCGGAGCGCTGGTCACCTACGACACGCATCCCGACCGTTATCTCCACTGGAAGTTCGCCTTCGACGGTCCGGTCGCGACGCTGCGGCTGGATGTCGACGAAGAACGCGGCATCCGACCCGGCTACCGACTGAAGCTCAACTCCTACGATCTGGGCGTCGACATCGAATTGCATGACGCCTTGCAGCGCATCCGCTTCGAGCATCCGGAAGTGAAGACCGTGATCTTGAGCAGCGCCAAGGACCGCATCTTCTGCTCCGGCGCGAACATCTTCATGCTTGGATCCTCGACCCACGCGTGGAAGGTCAACTTCTGCAAGTTCACCAACGAGACACGCAACAGCATCGAGGACTCGAGTCGGCATTCGGGTCTCAAATTCATCGCCGCCTGCACCGGGACGACCGCCGGCGGCGGTTACGAGCTGGCGCTGGCATGCGACGAGATCATCCTCATCGACGACCGCTCGTCCGCGGTGAGCCTTCCCGAAGTCCCGCTGCTCGGTGTTCTGCCGGGGACCGGCGGGCTCACGCGCGTCATCGACAAGCGCCGCGTGCGCCGCGACCGCGCGGACATCTTCTGCACGCTGACCGAGGGCGTGCGCGCGCCGCGCGCGAAGGAATGGGGGCTGGTCGACGAGATCGCGAAGCCGCAGCAGTTTGCGGCGAAAGTGAGCGAGCGCGCGCTGGCACTCGCGCGCTCGAGCGACCGGCCCGACGGTGCCCGGGGCGTCGCGCTGCCGTCTATCGCGCGCAGGATCGGCCCCGACGGGTACGCCTACGAGTACGTCGACGTCCGCCTGGATAAGGCAGCGCGCACCGCGACGCTGACCGTCCGCGGTCCGTCCACGCCCGAGGCGGATGAGGCCGACGCGATCGTCGCACGCGGCGCGAAGTGGTGGCCGCTCGCCATGGCGCGCGAGCTGGACGACGCGATCCTGATGCTGCGGACGAATCATCTCGACGCCGGCACGTGGATCCTCAAGACGGTGGGCGATATCGATCGAATCCTTGCCTGCGACGCCGCGCTCGCCAAGAACGCGGGTCACTGGTTCGTGCGCGAAACGATCGGCATGCTGCGCCGAACGCTCGCGCGCTTGGACGTCACCTCGCGGACGATGTTCGCGCTGATCGAGAAGGAATCGTGCTTCGCCGGCACGCTCCTCGAGCTCGCGCTCGCCGCGGACCGTCAATACATGCTGGCGCTTCCCGGGAGCGATGCGCGGCCGCGAGTGGCGCTCTCCGAGGTGAATTTCGGGGCGTATCCCGCTGTGCATGGGAGGTCGCGCCTCGCGGCCCGGTTCTACGGCGAAGACGCACCACTCGCCGCGGCGCGCGCCGCGATCGGCGCCAAACTCGACGCGGGCGAGGCGACATCGCTCGGGCTTGTCACGGCGGCGCCCGACGAACTGGACTGGGACGACGAGGTGCGCATCGCGATCGAGGAGCGGGCGAGCCTTTCGCCCGATGCTTTGAGCGGGATGGAAGCGAACCTGCGCTTCGGTCCCAGCGAGACGATGGAGACGCGCATCTTCGGTCGGCTGTCCGCGTGGCAGAACTGGGTCTTCAACCGGCCCAATGCTGTCGGCGAGCATGGTGCGCTCAAGGTCTTCGGGACCGGGCACAAGGCCAAATTCAACTGGGAGCGCGTGTAGGAGCATTGGATGAACATCGACTACACCGAAAAGATCCCGAACAACGTAAGCCTCGCCGAAAACCGGGTGCTCAGGCGCGCGCTGGAGCAATGGCAGCCCGCGTTCCTGCACTGGTGGCGCGAGATGGGGCCCGAAGGAACGCACGACTACGGCATCTACCTGCGCACCGCGGTCGGCGTCGATCCCAAGGGCTGGGCGCATTTCGATTTCGTGAAGATGCCCGACTATCGCTGGGGCATTTTTCTCAATCCGGCCGAGCCCGATCGCAAGATCAACTTCGGAGCGCACAAGGGCGAGCCGGCGTGGCAGGAGATCCCGGGCGAGTATCGCGCCAACCTGCGCAGGCTCGTCGTCACGCAAGGCGACACGGAGCCGGCCTCGGTCGAGCAGCAGCGTCATCTCGGGCGCACCGCGCCTTCGCTCTACGATCTGCGCAACCTCTTCCAGGTCAACGTCGAAGAGGCTCGTCATCTGTGGGCGATGGCGTATCTGCTGCACGCCTATTTCGGGCGCGACGGCCGCGAGGAGGCCGACGCGCTGCTCGAACGGCGCTCCGGTGACGCCGACAATCCACGGATCCTTGGTGCATTCAACGAGAAAACGCCCGACTGGCTAGCGTACTTCATGTTCACCTACTTCACGGATCGCGACGGCAAATTCCAACTCTGCTCGCTGGCCGAGTCGGGTTTCGATCCGCTCGCGCGCACCACGCGCTTCATGCTGACCGAGGAGGCACACCACATGTTCGTCGGCGAGTCCGGTGCGGCCCGGGTGATTCAGCGAACCGCCGAAGTCATGACGCGAGAGCGCATCGACGATCCGGCCGATATCCGGCGCAGCGGCGTCATCGACCTGCCGACGATACAGCGTTATCTGAACTTCCATTTCAGCGTGACGATGGATCTATTCGGCGCCGATGTCTCCTCGAACGCGGCAACGTTCTATTCGACTGGCCTCAAGGGTCGGTTCGACGAAACCAAGATCGGCGACGACCACGTGCTCGAAGGCGCGGTCTACCCGGTCTTCGAGGTTCGAGACGGCCGGCTTGTCGGCGTCGAGGCGCCGGCGCTCAACGCGCTCAACGAACGGCTGCGCGACGACTTCATCCGCGACGCCTCGGCGGGCGTCGAGCGCTGGAACCGGATACTGCAGAAGCAGGGTGTTGCCTTCGCGTTCAAGGTTCCGCACAAGGCGTTCAATCGCAAGATCGGTTCGCTCGCGGGCGCGAGGATCGATCCCGGCGGACAGGTCGTTTCGGAGCCGGAATGGAGCGCCGCAGTGGATCGTTGGCTTCCGAGCGAATCGGACCGCGCTTTCGTCGCCTCGCTGATGGGTCCCGTGACCGAGCACGGCAAGTTCGCGAACTGGATTGCGCCTCCGCCGCGAGGTGTCAACAACCTCTCGGTGGATTTCGAATACGTTCGCTTCAATTGACGCAGAGTCAAGTTCAGATGGCGCAGACCGAAGCTGCCGGCGTGATCCGCCAGCATCTGATCGATCCGGAGATCTGCATCCGCTGCAATACGTGTGAGGAGACGTGTCCGATCGACGCGATCACGCACGACGCGCGGAACTACGTCGTCGATCCCGTGATCTGCAACGGCTGCAACGCGTGCATCTCGCCATGCCCGACCGGTGCGATCGACAACTGGCGCCAGGTTGCCCTCGATCGCGCGTATTCGCTCAAGGAGCAATTCTCCTGGGACACGCTTCCACGCGAGCAGGCGGCCGGTACGACGGACGATTCGATTCCCGAGGAAATCGCCGCAATCACCTCGCTCGCGACGGTCGGCCAGGGTGGCGCTGCGCCAGCACCCTCGTCCGCCGCGCAGCCCTACGTCAATCTGCACACGCTTGCCAAGCCGGCGACCGCGACGGTGACCGGCAACTACCGCCTGACCTTGGACGGCGCGTCATCCGACATTCGTCACATCGTCCTCGATTTCGGAGCGGTCGCCTTTCCCGTCCTCGAAGGACAGACGATCGGAATTATTCCGCCGGGGGTCGACAGCGATGGCAAGCCGCACCATGTGCGACTGTTTTCGATCGCGAGCCCACGCGAGGGCGAGCGCCCGCGTTACAACAACATCGCGCTTACGGTGAAGCGCGTGAACCTGGATCACGCCGGCAATCCAGTGCACGGGGTCGCGTCCAACTATCTGTGCGATCTTGCGAAGGGCGACCAGGTGAGGGTTGTCGGCCCCTTCGGCACGAGCTTTCTCATGCCGAATCATCCAGGATCGAGCCTGCTGATGATCTGTACCGGCACCGGATCCGCGCCGATGCGCGCGATGACGGAGCGGAGGCGCCGTCGCATCGCCGAGCGCGAAGGCGGCGAATTGATGCTCTTCTTCGGCGCTCGCTCGCCCGACGAGCTTCCGTACTTCGGTCCGCTGATGAAGCTGCCCAAGGACTTCATCGACATCAATTTGGCGTTTTCGCGCGTGCCCGGAAAACCGAAACAGTACGTGCAAGACCTGCTCCGAGAGCGTTCCGCCGACGTCGCGAGGCTGCTCTGCGACGACAACTGCTTCGTCTACGTTTGCGGGCGGAAAGACATGGAATCCGGGGTCGCGCAGGCGCTCCGCGACGTCTGCGAGCGACACGGCACGCAATGGGAAAACCTGCTCCCGGCGCTGCGCGAGCACGGACGCTATCATCTGGAAACGTATTAGGTCCTTCCTATCGAACGGTTCCTCGGAGTCGCATGCTGCGTGAGTCCTCCTTGCCCGGTGGTCCGCCCGACGCGACAGAAGTTGAGCGGCGTCCCATGGAGATCATCGTCGACGGTGCGGTGCGGCCGCTGTGCTCGCGCAATCGCATCCTGCTCGAATCGACCCGATCGTGGCGCGGCTATCGTCTCGGCCACGTCCGGCTGCCCGGCGCTGCGATGCTCAAGCGCGTTTCCACGCCGCAGCATCGACTCTTCTTCGTCGCTCGAGGCCACTGCGACGTTCGCTACCGGGATGCGGCGGGCGATGCGAGGCATCGATTGTCGGTCGGATCGTTCTGCTTCATGAGTCGCGATCACGAGTTTGAGCGCATCGGCTGGAAGGCGAGCCGGCTCGAAGCCATCGTGGTCGATATCACGGACCTTGGCGCGGACCCCAATCCCATCGATGCGTTCGGGCGTACCGATGCTTTTTTCGACGTCTACGTGGGGGCAGAAGACGCTCGCATTGAGGCGCTGCTCGATCTGATGCGCTCGGAGATCGCGGCCGGCTGCCCCACGGGGAGCCCATATGCCGAAGCGCTGTCGATGGCCCTCGCGTCGCGCATCGCCTGTCTGTGCGCCAGCGCTCCTGCATGCGAGCGACGTATGAGCATGCTTGCGCCAAAGCAGGTCGCACGGATCACTGAGCACATCGCGAAGAATGTATCCGACGATCTGTCGATCAAGTGCCTGGCCGCGCTCGTCAACATGAGCCCATTCCACTTCGCGCGCTCCTTCAAGCACAGCACCGGGATGGCGCCGCATCAATTCGTGACCCGTGAACGGATACTCCGCGCGCGAACGATGCTCGCATCGACAGATCAGCCGATCGGCGATATCGCCATGTCGCTGGGCTTCGCCAGCCAAAGCCACTTCGCCGACGTCTATCGCAAGGTTACCGGCCGCACGCCTCGATACGACCGCAGCGGTTTCTGAAAAGCACCCGTCGCACGGGGCGAAACAGTCTGTAACCACTCTACGGAACGCTTCGCCGAAGCGCAAGATTGCGTCATCTGCGCGCAAGAATACGGAAGCAATGCGCGGGAGGCGTTGCTACGATGGTTGGGCGACTTCATTCGAAGTCGTTGTACCGTTCGAACGGGTCAACGACTCGAAGCGTTCGGCGGCCTTAGGAGGAAATCATGAAGTTTCGCGCCCGTCGGGCGGCTGCGATCTCACTCGCGACCGCTATTTCGTCTTTCGCGCTGTCCGCGTTCGCGCTGCCGGCATGCGGCGACCTCGCAACCAATCCCGCGTACGGCTTAGCGGGAAATCCGCAAGTGAGCAATCTCACCGCGGCACTACAAGCGGCCGGTGGAGGGAGCACCCCTTACTGTAGAGTTGATTTCATTTTCTCCGGTGAATCCGGTCCAGCGGCGGGGTACCTGCCCGGTCAGGCCCAGCGTCTCATCATTCGTGTCGGGTTGCCGCCGAACAGCGTCGACATGACCAATCCAATCGCTGCAGGCGCGGTTGCCTGGAATGGCAAGAACCGCGATCTTGGCGGCGGTGGCTACCAGGGTGCCGTTGGCAGTGTCACTTCGTCCACGAACCTTGGTTATGTCGGCACGTCCACGGACACTGGTCACACCGGCGGCAGTGGGAGCTTCGCACTCAATCCGGACGGGACGCTCAATATTGGTCTGATCGAGGATTTTGCCTCGGATGGAATCCACGAGCAGCACGTCTGGGGCGTGCAGCTTGCGCAGACCTACTACGGCTCGGCGCCAACCCGCAAATACTGGATGGGCTGCTCGACCGGCGGTCGTCAGGGCCATTATCAGGCGCAGAACTTCCCGAAGGACCTTGATGGAATTCTCGCCGGCGCCAATGCCTATAACTGGGATCGATTTATCACCGCCGAGATCTGGCCGCAGGTCGTCATGAACCAGTGGGTTGGCCATCCGATCCCGGCCGCCAAGCTCAATGCGGTGAGCGCCGCGGCGGTCACAGCCTGCGATCCTCTGGACGGAATTACCGATGGCCTCATTCAAGACCCGCGCGCGTGCACGTATAGCGCCAAATCGTTCGTCTGCACGACTTACGGCGGACCTTCGATCGATCCGAACTGCCTCAATCCGCAGGAAGCGCTAACGGTGAACAAGATCTGGGATGGGCCACGGGACGCGCAGCACAATCTCGAATGGTACGGCCTCGATCGTGGAGCTTCTCTGAGCGGCGGTTTGGCCGGCACGAGCCCATTCAGCATCGCCACCGACCACCTGAGATACTGGATTCACCAGGATCCGAACTTCGACTGGCACACGCTGACGGAAGCTTCGTTCACCACTGACTTCTTGACGTCGATCTCGAAGTTCAATGACATCATCGGTACGGACGACGATCTGAACGCGTTTCGCGCTGCCGGCGGGAAGATGCTCACCTATCACGGCCTGTCCGACCAACTGATCTTTTCTCGCGGAACGTACCACTACTACAACACGATAGCGCAGGGCAATTACGCCGACACGCAGACGTTCTATCGCTTCTTCCCGTTCCCCGGCAACGCTCACTGCGGCGGCGGGACGGGTCCGCAAATCAATGCCGAAGCGCTGTTCCAAACGCTCGTGAACTGGGTCGAGAGTGGTGTTGCGCCGGACTTTGTCGTGGCCTCGCAGAGCCTCGGCGGCGGCGTCACCCGCACGCGCAAGATCTGCATGTACCCGAACGTGGCGGTCTTCAACGGCAGCGGCAGCACGGACGATCAAGCGAGCTTCACCTGCCAGGTGCAAAATTCAGACCCCTTGAGCGGCACGCTGACGCTCGGCCCACAGTACGAGACGAGCACCAAGGCCAATACCGATCAATCGCCGGACTAGCTCGAGGACGAGCGGCGCGGCTTTCCGTCGCGCCGCTCGCTGTCTACGGCAGGGGCTTCAACGCCTGGCGGTCGATCCGCCGGTTCCCGTCTTCTGCAGCGCGTCCAGGTGATCACGGGCCGGTGTCTCGGCCGTGCGCTCCTCGCGCATGCGTCCGCTGCGGCCATGCAGCCGGGTAGTCGAACGTTCGTGTCGAGCCCTACCAGCCATCTGTGCAGCCGTCTCAGGGCTTGCACGAACGTTTAGAAAGCAGGTAGTTTCGGGGGCTGGACGGTCCCTTGCAACGACGCCGATGAAATTCGCCGACCTCGCGCCGGGACGCTCGATCACGCTGGGACCTGAGACGATCACGGAGAGTGAGATCGTAGCATTCGCTCGCGCGTACGATCCACAGTGGTTCCACCTCGATCCCGAGCGTGCGGAGCAGAGCACGTGGCGCGGGTTGATCGCCAGCGGCTGGCACACCTGCGGTGTGGCGATGCGGATGGTCGTCGATCATGTGCTTGCCGGGTCGGAATCGTCTGGTTCTCCAGGACTCTCCTACCTGAAATGGGAAAATCCGGTTCGGCCGGGCGATCATCTGTACGTCACGATCGATATAAAGGAGCGCCGCGTCTCCAAATCGCGACCCACACTCGGTATCGTTCGCTGGCGCTGGCGGGTGTGCAACCAGGTCGCCGCTGTCGTTCTCGATCTCGAGGCGACGAGCCTGTTCGAGATTTCCACGGAAACGGCCGCTGCGCTGCGCGGCACGCAGTAGGTGCGTGATAGCGCCAAATACGGCTTCCTCGCCGACGAGATTGCGAACTGGATCGCGCCACCCGAGCGCGGCGTCAACAACCGTGGCATCGACTACGAATACGTGCGCCTGAGCTAACGCCGCACCGCGGGTGCACCTGCGCATTTGCCTTCGGGACAGCTTCGCCGACGCGATACACTGCGCGCATGGAACAGCTTTCACCCGCGGCGCCGGCCGTGGCGGACGCGGGGAGGCACTGGCACGCGGCAATAGACCTGGGCTATGAACGTGACGGCGCGCGCACCGTGCTCTCGCGCCGCACGCATCGCGGGCCGCTGGTCGTGCAGAAGTCTCTGTATCCCGAAGGGGAGTCGGTGTGCCAGACGATCATCGTGCATCCGCCGGCGGGCATCGTCGGCGGCGACCGGCTGCGCGTGGATGTGGCCCTCGGCGCCGGTGCGCACGCTCAACTCACGACACCGGGCGCCGGGAAGTGGTACCGCTCGGCGGGACGCACGGCGCGGCAGGACATCGCACTGCGTGCGGCTGCAGGCGCAACGCTGGAGTGGCTGCCACAGGAAACCATCGTTTTCGACGGCGCCATCGGCGAGCTGGCTCTCGATGTCGAGTTGCGCGGCGACGCCGCGTTCATGGGCTGGGATGTCGTATGCCTCGGACGCGCCGCTTCCGGCGAACGGTTTGAGCATGGCCGACTGCGCCAGCGCATCGCGATTTCACGTGACGGCGTGCCGTTGTTCATCGAGCGTGCAGACTTGACCGGAGGCGATGCATTGCTCGACTCGCCCGTGGGCTTGAACGGGGCGGTCGTTTTTGGCACATTCATTGCTGCCGCGCAAACGGTCCCGGATGCGATACTTGCGCTGTGTCGCGATGTCGCGGCAGCGGATGGTGAAGTCGCCGTCACGCGCATGCGCGGCTGCCTGCTGGGTCGCTATCGCGGTGCGTCGACGCAGTCAGCGCGCGCGTACTTCGCGCAATTGTGGTGCGTGCTGCGACCAGCCCTCACGGGCCGCAGCGCGGTTCTCCCCCGCATCTGGAACACGTGACACGAACGGTTTGCCATGGAACTGACACCGCGCGAACGCGACAAACTGCTGATATTCACTGCGGGCCTGGTCGCCGAGCGCCGCCTGGCGCGCGGGCTCAAGCTCAACTATCCGGAAGCGGTGGCGTATCTGAGCGCCGCGATACTCGAAGGCGCGCGCGACGGTCGTAGCGTCGCCGACCTGATGAGCCACGGAGCGACGTTGCTCAAGCGCACGCAGGTGCTGGATGGCGTGCCGGAGATGATCCCGGAAATCCAGGTCGAGGCGACGTTTCCCGACGGCACCAAGCTCGTCACCGTGCACAGCCCGATACCATGATCCCCGGCGAAGTGATTCCCCGCGATGGCGAGATCGAGCTCAATGCGCGACGCAAGACCGTGCGCATCGATGTCGCCAACACCGGCGACCGCCCGGTGCAGGTTGGATCTCACTATCACTTCTTCGAGACCAACGCGGCGCTGTCCTTCGATCGTCCCGCCGCGCGCGGATTCCGCCTCAATATCGCCGCCGGTACCGCTGTGCGCTTCGAGCCCGGCCAGACGCGAACGGTCGAGCTGGTCGCGCTGGCAGGCGATCGCATCGTCATTGGCTTCAAGGGCGCGGTGATGGGATCTTTGGACAAGGCCTCGCCGAGTTCGAAGAAGCGTCGCGATGACAAGGGGAAATCGATGACCAGGCGAAAGGCGAAACGATGAAGATTAGTCGTCGCGCGTACGCGGAGATGTTCGGTCCGACGCTCGGCGATCGCGTACGTCTGGCCGACACCGACCTGTTCATCGAAGTCGAGAAGGACCTCACCATCTACGGCGAGGAAGTCAAGTTCGGCGGCGGCAAGGTGATCCGCGACGGCATGGGTCAAAGCCAGCGGATAGCGGCCGATAGTGCCGACACCGTCATCACCAACGCGCTGGTCGTCGACTGGTGGGGCATCGTCAAGTGCGACCTGGCGATCAAGGACGGCAAGATCGCCAAGCTGGGCAAGGCCGGCAATCCCGACATTCAACCGGGTGTGGACATCGTCATCGGTGCCGGGACCGAGATCATCGCCGGCGAAGGCATGATCGTCACCGCTGGCGGCATCGACACGCACATCCATTACATCTGCCCGCAGCAGATCGACGAAGCGCTCATGTCGGGCGTGACGACCATGCTCGGCGGCGGTACCGGCCCGGCGACGGGCACCTTCGCGACCACGTGCACGCCGGGACCGTGGCACATGCATCGCATGCTGGAGGCGGCCGAGGCATTTCCCATGAACCTGGGCTTCCAGGGCAAGGGCAATTGCTCCACACCGGCTGCGCTCGCCGAGCAGATCGAGGCCGGCGCCTACGGGCTCAAGCTGCACGAGGACTGGGGTACGACACCGGCGGCCATCGACAACTGCCTATCCGTCGCCGACCGCTACGACGTGCAGGTGACCATTCACACCGACACGATCAACGAGTCGGGTTTCGTCGAAGACCACGCTCGCCGCGATCGACGGCCGGGCCATCGGCACCTTCCACACCGAGGGCGCCGGCGGCGGCCATGCACCCGACATCATCCGCGCCTGCGGCGAGCCCAACGTGCTGCCGTCGTCGACCAATCCGACCATGCCCTACACCGTCAACACCATCGACGAGCACCTGGACATGTTGATGGTGTGCCATCACCTCGATCCGGCGATTGCCGAAGATGTGGCGTTCGCCGAGTCGCGCATCCGCCGCGAGACCATCGCCGCCGAGGACATCCTGCACGACCTGGGCGCGTTTTCCATGATGTCCTCCGACAGTCAGGCGATGGGACGTGTCGGCGAGGTGATCATCCGCACCTGGCAGACTGCGCACAAGATGAAGCTGCAGCGCGGCGCGCTGGGTCCCGACAGCAGCAGGAACGACAATTTTCGCGTCAAGCGCTACATCGCCAAGTACACGATCAACCCCGCAATCACGCAGGGGATCGCGCACGTCGTCGGCTCGGTCGAGCCGGGCAAGCTCGCGGATCTGGTCGTGTGGAAGCCCGCGTTTTTCGGGGTCAAACCCACGCTCATCATCAAGGGCGGCATGATCGCGGCCGCGGCGATGGGCGATGCCAATGCGTCGATCCCGACGCCGCAGCCGGTGCACTACCGGCCGATGTTCGGTGCTTTCGGGAGCGCGCTCACGACTTCGGTGACCTTCGTGTCCAAGGCCGCGCTCAAGAATCCGGCGGTGCGCAAGCTCGCGCTGTCGAAACCGCTGGTCGCCGTGAAAAATACGCGAAGGATCGGCAAGAAGGACATGATCCTCAACGATCTCACGCCGAGGATCGACGTCGATCCCGAAACCTACGAAGTGCGCGCCGATGGTGAATTGCTCACCTGCGAGCCGGCGAGCGAGTTGCCGATGGCGCAGCGCTATTTCCTGTTTTGACAAGCACGACAAGATGCTGATCGTTCAGACTCGGATCGCGCCGCAGGCGAGCCATGATGCCGAGCTGATACTGCCGTTCGAGCAGCGGCAAAAAAGCCGGCTGCGCACGCACCTTGCCTGCGGCGAGGAAATCGGGTTGTTCCTCGAGCGCGGGACCATCCTGCGTGGCGGGGACTGCCTGAAGGGTGAGGACGGGCGCGTCGTTCGGGTGGTCGCCGCCGACGAGGCGTTGATGGAGGCGCGCAGCGCCGACGCACGGGCGCTGTCGCGTGCGGCGTATCACCTTGGCAACCGACACACGCTGGTACAGCTGGGCGAGGGCTGGCTGCGCTTCGCCGCCGATCACGTGCTGGGCGACATGGTCCGCGGACTCGGGGTGGAGGTCGGCGAAATTTCAGCGCCCTTCGAGCCGGAAGCCGGCGCGTACGCCGCGGGCCATCACCATCATTGCGGCGAGGCGCGGCACGCGGGAGTCATCCACGATTTCGGCCTGGGTGCGGGCAAACGCACGTGACCAGGACGAAGGCTCGTCCGGACTGCGGCGCAATCGCGCCCGACCTCGCGCTGGTGCGCCTGCTCCACATCGCCAGCCCGACCCTGCCCATCGGCGCCTACAGCTATTCGCAGGGACTGGAGTGGGCGGTGGCCACCGGCACCGTGCGAGATGCCGCGACCGCGCAGCGCTGGATCGGCGACCTGCTCGTGCACGTCGTGCCGCGCGGCGACGCCGCGATGGCGCTGCGCCTGCTGCATGCGGCGATGCGCGAGGACTGGCAAGCGTGCGTGCGCTGGAATGCGTTCGTGCGTGCGACGCGCGAGACCTTCGAGTTGAGCGCGGAGTCCGAACAGACAGGGCACTCACTGTTGCGCCTCGCCGGCGAGCTCGCATTGCTCGATGCCGGCGCGACGGCGGCCCTTCCTCAACTCGCGCCGGTGACCCTGCCGGCAGCGTACGCGCTGACCGCGCGCGCACTCGGCATCAGCCCACAGCCCGCGCTCACCGCCTACGTTTGGGCGTGGCTGGAAAACCAGGTGCTGTGCGCGATGAAGAGCGTTCCGCTCGGGCAGGTCGCCGGGCAACGCATCCTGCTCGCTCTCGGGGAGCGTATTCCGGGTGCGGTCGCGACGGCGCGGGACATCGGCGACGACGACATCGCGAATTTCGTGCCGGGGCTGGCACTCGCGTCGTCGCGTCACGAGACGCAGTACACTCGACTTTTCCGGTCGTAGGAATGTCATGAAGCAGCCTCTGCGTGTCGGCATCGGCGGTCCTGTCGGCTCGGGCAAGACCGCGCTCTCGCTCTGCCTGTGCCGAGCGCTGCGCGATCGCTACCAGATCGCCGTGGTCACCAACGATATCTACACCGAGGAGGACGCTCAATTCCTCGTGCGCAACGAAGCCCTGCCACCCGAGCGGATCATCGGCGTCGAGACCGGCGGTTGCCCGCATACGGCGATACGCGAAGACGCGTCGATCAACCTTGAGGCGGTCGAACGCCTGGCGCAGCGCTTCGGCAACCTCGACATCGTCTTCATCGAAAGTGGCGGCGACAACCTCGCGGCGACGTTTTCCCCGGAGCTGTCCGACCTCACGCTGTACGTCATCGACGTCGCCGCCGGCGACAAGATCCCGCGCAAGGGCGGACCGGGCATCACGCGCTCGGACCTGCTCGTGATCAACAAGATCGACCTGGCGCCGATGGTCGGCGCGTCGCTGCAGGTGATGGATCGCGATGCCCGCCGCATGCGCGGCGAGCGTCCCTTCGTATTCACCAACCTGAAAACGGGCCAGGGACTCGATGTCGTGGTGCGCTTCGTCGAGGAGCGCGGCATGGTGTATCCGCAGGAGCGTCCCGCAGTGGAGGCGTCCTGAGAGCTAATCCACGTTCCGATGCTCCGGCGACGATCCACCCGCGCGCGACGGCCTGAGCGCGATGGACCTCCCGCGGCTGATCTCCGAACACGGGTACTGGGTCACTTTCGTCGGCTCACTGATTGAAGGCGAGACCGTGCTCACGCTCGCCGGAGTGGCCGCCCACCGCGGCTATCTCCACTTGCCGCTGCTCATCGCCCTGGCAGCAGGCGGCAGCTTCATTGGCGACCAGATCTACTTCCTGGTCGGACGGCGTTATGGCAATCGCTTGATCGCGCGCTTTCCGCGCGTCCGGCCAGCGGTGCGCCGCGTCGACGCGCTGGTCATTCGATACGCCGGTGCGTCGGTGGTCGCGGTGCGGTTCCTGTACGGGATGCGCACAGTAGGACCCATCACCATCGGCGCCACGCGCATGCCATGGCATACCTATGCGTCGTACAACGCGTTGGGAGCCATCCTCTGGGCGACCTGCTGGATCCTGGCGGGATACCTGCTCGGCGAGGTCGTGCACATGCTGTTCGGCGACTTGCGCCATATCGAAGGCTGGCTGTTTGCGGGCGTCGCGGCGGCCACGCTCGCATTTGCCGCCTTCATGCACCTGCGCGGCGCCTGCGCGCGTGCGCGGCGCAAGTCACCCTAGCCCCAGGCGCGTTCCCAAAACAGTGCGTTGCCAGAGGGTGCGCACTAATTTGATGCGCGCGTTCGACCGCGCATCCGGACGATCTTCGCCAACAGAAACTCGGCGGCGTCAATCTTCCCTTACAAATCATTCAATTGATGTTGCTGCCGGGAGATGGCATGGATTGTGCGAAGCAACAAGCCAGAGACGCGCGACGCACCAATGACGGTCTGGCAACGGCGACGGCTGTCTCAGTCTCAGGGGCGAAATTCATCAACTATTAGGACATGGGGCCACACATGAAACGTAGAAGTTTTGTGAAACAACTGGTGCTTAGCGCCACGCTGGCGACCGCCGGAGCGTTCGGCGTCGCGCCCGCATTCGCGGCGGACACCATCAAGGTCGGCGTCCTGCACTCGCTGTCGGGCACGATGGCAATCAGCGAGACGGTGCTGAAGGACGTGACGCTGATGACGATCGACGAGATCAACGCCAAGGGCGGCGTGCTGGGCAAGAAGCTCGAGCCGGTCGTGGTCGATCCGGCGTCGAACTGGCCGCTGTTCGCCGAGAAGGCGCGCCAGCTGCTCACCCAGGACAAGGTTGCGGTCGTGTTCGGCTGCTGGACTTCGGTGTCGCGCAAGTCGGTGCTGCCGGTGTTCGAGGAGCTCAACGGCCTGCTCTTCTACCCGGTGCAGTACGAAGGCGAAGAGCTGTCGAAGAACGTCTTCTACACCGGCGCCGCGCCGAACCAGCAGGCGATCCCCGCGGTCGAGTACCTGATGAGCAAGGAAGGCGGCGGCGCCAAGCGCTGGGTGCTGCTGGGCACCGACTACGTCTATCCGCGCACGACCAACAAGATCCTGCGTGCGTTCCTGAAGTCCAAGGGCGTTGCTGACGCGGACATCGACGAGAAGTACACGCCGTTCGGGCACAGCGACTATCAGACCATCGTCGCCGACATCAAGAAGTTCGCCGCCGGCGGCAAGACCGCCGTGGTCTCGACCATCAACGGCGACTCCAACGTGCCCTTCTACAAGGAACTGGGCAACCAGGGCCTGAAGGCGACCGACGTGCCGGTCGTCGCGTTCTCGGTCGGCGAGGAAGAGCTGCGCGGCGTCGACACCAAGCCGCTGGTCGGCCACCTGGCGGCGTGGAACTACTTCATGTCGCTCAAGAACCCGTCGAACGACGCGTTCAAGAAGCAAGTGGGCGGCGTACGCCAAGGCGAAGAACCTGCCCGGCGCCGACAAGCCGCTGACCAACGACCCGATGGAAGCCGCGTACATCGGCATCCACATGTGGGCGCAGGCCGTCGACGAAGGCGAAGTCCACCGACGTCGACAAGGTGATCGCGGCGATGGGCGGCCAGACGTTCAAGGCGCCCGACGGCTTCGACATCAAGATGGACGAGAAGAACCACCACCTGTGGAAGCCGGTGTTCATCGGCGAAGTGCAGAAGCGACGGCCAGTTCAACGTGGTGTGGAAGACCAAGGGCCCGATCCGTGCGCAGCCGTGGAGCCAGTACATCGAAGGCAACGACAAGAAGAAGGACGAGCCGGACAAGAAGTGACACGGATGTCCAGGAGCAACACGCGAAGCCACGAGCGATTGGCGAGAGCCGAGTCATCCCGGCGAAGGCCGGGATCCGAGGGCAGCGCCAGATTGACGAGCCGTAACTCGGGCCCCGGTCGGTGCCGGAGCGGCCGGTGGATAGTCGTGGCGACGGCAGTATTGCGCAGTTGAGTGTGGAGGCGGCAGCGGCTTGTGATCACCCGCTGTCGCCTTTGCCTTATGTACGACCGGCAAATGTGCGACTCTGAAGGCATCGTCCAGGTGAATCGAAGCAACAATCCGACGGCGCCCTGCGAAGGCTCGTCGTGCTGGCCCTCGTGGGTCTGGCGTCGGCCGCCGCCGCAGCTCCGTCGCCCGAGCTCGTGCGCGACCTCGCGCTTGGCGACAGCGACGCGAAGGTCACAGCCATTCGCGCGCTGGGCGCCAGCGGCGATCCCGCGGCGCTCACCCTCCTGCAATCGCTGCTCGACGGCGACGTGCAGCACCGTCGATGACAAGGACGTGCTGCTGGTCAAGGGAGATTCGGCCGACCGATCTGCTCACGGGCAAGGCGGTGAACTCCGGTGCCGGGCAACACCGAGGAAATCATCATCAACAATCGCCTGCGCCGTGAAATCGGCTCGGCGATCGCCGCGCTGACGCTTGACCTCGACCGATCGCGCGGTGCGGCTCGCTGCGGCCAAGGAGCTGCAGAACGGAGCCGACGAGGACCTGCTGCCCGCGATCGCCGCGGCGATCGCCAAGGAGACCGATCCCGAGATCAAGGGCATGCTGCAGATGACGCAGGCCTCGATCCAATTGAGCAGCCCGACAAGGCGACACGGCTCGCCGCACTGCGCGCGCTGGCCGAGAGCAACCATGCCAGCACCAAGACCCTGCTTCTCGGCGTGCTCGAGCAGAAGGGCGGGCAATACGTCGAGCCCGACGCCGACGTGCGCGCTGAGGCCGAGAAAGTCGCTGCATTCGGTGCAAAGCCGGCTGTCGACCGGGGAGCTGGTAGGACGCGTGTTCAGCGGCATCATCCTGGGCAGCATCCTGCTGCTCGCCGCGCTCGGCCTCGCGATCACCTATGGCCTGATGGGCGTGATCAACATGGCGCACGGCGAGCTGATCATGATCGGCGCCTACGCGACCTACCTCGTGCAGAATTTGTTCCGTGCGCAACGCGCCGGGCGCTGTTCGATGCTTATCTGATCGCCGCGGTGCCGGCGTCGTTCGCGGTCGCGGCGCTGGTCGGCATGGTGCTCGAGCGCACGTGATCCGCTTCCTCTACGGCCGCCCGCTGGAAACGCTGCTCGCGACCTGGGGCATCAGCCTGATCCTGATGCAGACGCGTGCGCACGATTTTCGGCGCGCAGAACGTCCAGGTGGAGAATCCGTCGTGGATGTCCGGCGGCATCGAGGCCGATCACCGGCGTCGTGCTGCCCTGGAGCCGCGATCGTCATCATCGGCTTCGCCGCGTTGCGTGCTGGCGTTGATCTGGCTGCTGCTCACGCGTACGCGCCTCGGCCTGTTCGTGCGCGCGGTGACGCAGAACCGCGCGATGGCGAGCTGCATCGGCGTGCCGACGCGGCCGCGTGGATATGCTGGGCCTTCGGCCTGGGCTCGGGCATCGCCGGGCTCGCCGGCTGCGCGCTGTCGCAGATCGGCAACGTCGGACCCGACCTCGGACAGAGCTACATCGTCGATTCGTTCATGGTGGTCGTGCTCGGCGGCGTCGGCCAGCTCGCCGGGACGGTGTACGCGGCGATGGGACTGGGCATCGTCAACAAATTCCTCGAGGCATGGTCGGGCGCGGTGCTGGCCAAGATCGCGGTGCTCGTGTTCATCATCGTCTTCATCCAGAAGCGTCCGCAGGGTCTGTTCGCCCTCAAGGGCCGGACGGTGGAGGCGTGAGCATGAGCAATGCCGCCTCCGCACCGCCGACGTTGCGGCATCCGGCGTCTCCGCATTTCGCGCGGCTGCTGCCGGCCGACGCTGGTGGTTCTACGTCGGCGCCGCGCTGATCCTGTTCGTCGTGTTTCCGCTGCTGCATCTGGTCGTCCCGGCGGACAGCGTATGGCACCTGTCCGACTACTTCGGTGACGCTCATCGGCAAGATCATGTGCTACGCCATCGTCGCGCTGGCGATGGACCTGATCTGGGGCTACACGGGCATCCTGTCGCTGGGACACGGAACTGTTCTTCGCGCTCGGCGGCTACGCCATGGGCATGTACCTGATGCGCTCGATCGGCCGCGAGGGCGTCTATCACAGCGATCTGCCCGACTTCATGGTGTTTCTCGACTGGAAGGCGTATCCCTGGTACTGGAGCTTCACCGACCACTTCTGGTACGCGGCGCTGCTGGTCGTGCTGGTGCCGGGGTTGCTCGCCTTCGTGTTCGGCTTCTTCGCGTTCCGCTCGCGCATCAAGGGCGTGTATTTCTCGATCATCACGCAGGCGATGACCTTCGCCTTCATGCTGCTGTTCTTTCGCAACGACACCGGCTTCGGCGGCAACAACGGCTTCACCGACTTCAAGCGCATCCTCGGCTATCCCGATCACGGCGCCGGCAGACGCGCATGGTGCTGTTCGTGCTGACCGGCGCCGACGCTGCTGGGCTTCCTGCTTCTCGGTCGCTGGATCGTGACTGTCCAAGCTCGGCCGCGTGCTCACTGCGATCCGCGACGCCGAGACGCGCGTCATGTTCTCCGGCTACAACCCGGTGTACTTCAAGCTCTTCATCTGGACGCTGTCCGCGGTGATCTGCGGTATCGCCGGGCGCGCTGTACGTGCCGCAGGTCGGCATCATCAATCCCGAGCGAGATGTCGCCGGCCAATTCGATCGAGATCGCCATCTGGACCGCGGTGGGCGGCCGCGGCACGCTTGTCGGCCCGGTGCTCGGCGCCGCCGCGGTCAACCTCGGCAAGAGCTGGTTCACCAAGGCGCTTCCCCGAATACTGGCTGTTCGCGCTGGGCCTGCTGTTCATCCTGGTGACGTTGTTCCTGCCGCGTGGGATCGCCGGGCTGTGGGCACGACGGCGGAAGACGAAATGAGCGAGCTGGCTTCGACGCGCGAGCAGTGGGACGACGCCTCCGCCGGCGCCGGCGCTCGCGTCCTCGGCGAGGGCGTCGACACCTCGCACACGCGGCATTCTCTATCTCGAAGATATCTCGGTGAGCTTCGACGGCTTCAAGGCGCTCAACGACTTGTCGCTTCTGATCGACGCCGGTGAGCTTCGCTGCGTTATCGGCCCCAACGGCGCGGGCAAGACGACGATGATGGACGTGATCACCGGCAAGACGCGTCCCGACTCCGGCACCGCGTTTTTCGGCCAGACCATCGATCTCACGCGGCTGTCCGAACCGGAAATCGCCGACCGCGGCATCGGCCGCAAGTTTCAGAAGCCGACGGTATTCGAGCATCACACCGTGTACGAGAACCTCGAGCTTGCGCTGAAGGCCGACAAGCGCGTCTGGCCGACGCTGCGCTGCGCGGCTCGACACGGCCGCGCGCGATCGCATCGCGGCGACGCTGGACACGATCAAGCTGATGCCGGAGGCCGCCAGCGCTGGCGGGCATGCTCTCGCACGGACAGAAGCAGTGGCTCGAGATCGGCATGCTGCTCATGCAGGAGCCGCAGCTGCTTGCTGCTCGATGAGCCGGTCGCCGGCATGACCGACGACGAGACCATGCGCAGCGCCGAGCTGTTCTTGTCGCTCGCAGGAACGTACACGCTGATCGTGGTCGAGCACGACATGGAGTTCGTGCGCCGCATCGCGCAGAAGGTCACCGTGCTGCACGAAGGTCACGTGCTGGCGGAAGGCTCGATGGACGAGATCCAGAGAACGAGCAGGTGATCGAGGTGTTCCTCGGGCGATGAGGCGATGCGTATCCAATTGAAGCAACTGCGGCAACCGCGCGAAATGATCGGGATGAGGCGGGCTCGATGCTAGCCGTCAAGTCGGTCAATCAGTACTACGGCGGCAGCCACATCCTGCGCGACGTCGGCTTCGACGTTCCCGACGGCGCGTGCACGGCGCTGCTCGGCCGCAACGGCGTCGGCAAGACGACGCTGCTGAAGTGCCTCATGGGACTGCTGCCGGTGCGCTCGGGCGAGATGGACTTCGACGGACGCGAGCATCGCCGGCATGCCGCCGTATGCGCGCGCCGCGTTGGGTATCGGCTACGTGCCGCAGGGCCGCGACATTTTTCCGCGGCTCACCGTCATGGAGAATCTGCAGATGGGACTGGCGACCAAGAAGGGCGGCGCCAGGCTACCGGAATTCATCTTCGAGATGTTCCCGGTGCTCAAAGACATGCTGCACCGCCGCGGCGGCGATCTATCCGGGGGCCAGCAACAACAGCTCGCGATCGGTCGCGCGTTGGCAATGCGGCCGCGCCTGCTGATTCTCGACGAGCCGACCGAGGGCATCCAGCCCTCCATCATCAAGGACATCGAGCGTGCGATTCGCAAGCTCGTCGCGGCGGGCGACATCGCGATCCTGCTGGTCGAGCAGTACTACGATTTCGCCAAGTCGCTCGCCGATCACTATGTCGTGCTCTCGCGCGGCGAGGTCGTGGCGCGCGGCGACGGCGCGACCATGGATCAGGACAACGTGCGCGCCCATCTCGCCGTCTAGTACGACTACGCCGGCGCCGCGCCTACGTGCCGCAATCCGTCACGCGGCTCGCCGCCCGTGGGGCGGCGTGCAAGCTGTGCTTTACAACCGCGGAAGCGAGGGCCATCCGGCAAGCCGCGTGCGGCAAGAATGACACCGAGCCGAAAAGTCCTGCACGACGTCGCAGTTAGAACGGAAGCGCAGAAGTATGCGGGGCTTGCGCGAAGGGTGGACCCGGGGCGGAGACGGCGCGAAGGGCGAGGAGTAAACCAGGGTAGCGCCGCCCCGTCCGGGTACGACACCATGCAGCAAGGGTCGTGCCAGAATCGAATCGGTTGGATCGCCTTTGGCCGACGCCAGGGAGTAGAGGCGGCCCGGTTGCAATCGCTTCCAATCGACGGCAACTTACATACAAATCGATACCGATGCCGCGTACGCTGTGTAGATCGACTTTGACCGGATGCGGGAACAATCATGACGCGAGAGATCGATATCAAGATGTTGATCCGCTCCGTCCCCGACTTTCCCAAGCCGGGCATTCTGTTTCGCGACATCACGACCCTGCTCAAGGACGCGAATGGATTCCATGCGGTCATCGAGAGACTTGGCGGGGCGTATATCGGCCGTTCGATTGACAAGGTGGCCGCGATCGAGTCTCGTGGTTTCATCATCGGCGCCGCGGTCGCGTACAAGTTAGCTGCCGGCTTCGTTCCAATCCGCAAACAGGGTAAGCTGCCTGCCGAAAACTTTGGCCAGGACTACCAGCTGGAATATGGCGCCGACCGACTCGAGGTGCACCGTGATGCCGTACAGCGCGGTGAGCGGGTGCTGCTTGTCGACGATCTCATTGCGACCGGTGGCACGGCCGAAGCGGCGCTCCGCCTCATCGGCATCGCCGGTGGGGCGGTCGTCGGCTGTGCCTTTGTCGTGGACCTTCCCGACCTCGGCGGACGTCGCCGGCTGGAAGGGCTCGGCCACCCGGTGTTTGCGCTGTGTCAGTTTCCTGGGCATTGAGCGAACCGTCAGGCCCGCGATGCGCCGAGCGTAATGAGCGTCCGCCGTAACCCGCGGTGGTGTTTCATCCTGTTGCTGGCAACTGCGGCGTGTTTTGCTGCATTCACAAGACCTGCGCTGGGACAGCACGACGAGTTCGATCCTGCCGCCGCGCGAGTTCGCACGTTCTACGGGTCGCTTCTGGCGACGATGAAACAAGCGGACCGGCTGGGGATTCAGGGGAGATACGAAAAGCTCGGGCCGGTGATACGCGCGACTTTCGACCTCGCAGCGATGACACGGATCGCGGTCGGTCCGGACTGGAATTCAATCCCGCCTGAACAGCAATCAGAGCTGACAGAGAATTTCAGTCGCATGACGATTGCAACGTATGCGTCTCGATTCGATGGTTACTCGGGTGAGCAATTCGATGTCGAGCCAACAACTGACGTCCGCAGTACCGGGCGCATCGTCCGCACGCGGTTGATACCTTCGAGCGGAGATCCCGTGACGCTCAACTATCTGATGCGCGGATCCGGCGATACCTGGAAGATCGTCGACGTTTACCTGACGGGCACGATCAGCGAGCTCGCAACGAGACGTTCCGAGTTCGTCGCGATCCTCAAGGCCGGCGGCGCCGATGCGTTGATCGAGAGCCTTCGCCAGCAAGGCACAAAACTGCTGCGTGCTTCGAGCCCAAAGTCCGCCGCCGGCACGCCATGACGTGCGTCTCGCGCGCTGGATTGACTTGGCCGCTTGAGATCGTGGTCGTGGACGCTACTTCCGCGGTTCGCCGGCCGGGGCCCCCGGATCGATGAGTTCCTGGGGCTCGTCCGTCTCCCCGCGCCCCTCGCGGAGTTCCGCCTGACGTCGTTGCCAGGAAATGCTTTTCAGGCTCGCGTAGTAGTCCAACGCGCTTGCGATGATCTCGTCGAGGCTTTCGATATTCCGGGACCTGAGATCGATGCCGTCCACCGTGCCCACCGAGAAGCCTGCAACGACTCCGGCGTGACCCGTCACGACCAGGGCCGGCGGGGTCGTAAAGAGGTCGACGCCCAAGCCAAGCGCGTCCCGAAAGTTCGATGGTCCGAAGAACAGCAGTACGAGGTAGGGACCGTCGCCAACGCCCCAGGTGTAGAGTGTCTGGCCAAAATCGCCCGTTTGCTTTGGCAAGCCCTGCTTGGTTGCCGGGTCGAACAGACCTCCGATGCCGACTGTCGAGTTGATGAGGAAGCGCGCGATCGTAGTACCCGCGGCACTGGCGCGACCTTGCAGCAGGTCGTTGACGAAGATTCTTGGCTCCGCCAGATTGTCGATCGCCGACCGGATGCTGTCGCGCACGGAGGGCGGTAACGCCTGACGGTAGAACTCGGCGGCGGGCTTGATGAACGCGTTGTCCATTGCGGTGTTGACATCCAGTACGGCTCGGTTGACATGCTCGAGCGGGTCATCAGGCACTGCGCGGTCGCCGGACGTGGTCGCGCAGCCGGCGAGCGCGGCGCAAACCCCTAACACGGCGAGCGTACGAGCGGCGGCGTGATTGGATTTTGAGAGCCGCATTGGCGATGGTCGAACCGGTCGGCACGTAGGTTAATCGACCCGACTGCGCAGGGGAAGCGAAGCACGAACGATGGCTACGATGGCTCAGACCGTCACGGTGTGGCTAAGCCTTGCCTGCTTCGGATTCGCAGCAGCAGGGTGTCTCTATGCCCTTGGCGCCGCCGTCGTCGTCCGCCGATTTATCGGGGACGGCGGTCCCTCGCCCGATGCGTTCCCCGGCGTTTCTGTCCTCAAGCCGTTGCATGGGGCCGAGTCCGGTCTGTACGACGACCTGGCGTCGTTCTGCGAACAGGACTACGGAGGACCGGTCCAGATACTCCTTGGCGTCCAGGACTCCGCCGATCCCGCAATCGGAGTCGCACAGCATTTGATGGAACAGTGGCCTGGACGCGACATCGAGATCGTTCTGCAGGCGTCACCCACGGGACCGAACCCAAAGGTCGCCAACGTTCTCGGGCTTGAGCCCCACACGAGTCACGATGTGGTGATTCTCAGTGACGCCGACATCGGTGTCGCGCGGAGCTATTTGCGCGAGGTGATCGCTACGCTGCAGCTTACCAACGTGGGTGCGGTCACGTGCCTGTACCGAGGCGTGGCCCGAGGTGGCCTTTGGGCGCGGCTCGCCAGCATGGGCATCGACTACCATTTTCTGCCGAACGTCCTGGTCGGGTTGCGTCTTCGCTTGGCGCGACCCTGTTTTGGCTCGACGATCGCGATCCGTCGCGACACGCTTGCAGCCATCGGGGGATTGGGCGCCTTTGTCGACCGCATTGCCGACGACTACGCCATCGGCGAGGCCGTTCGTGCCAGGGGCCTGAAAGTGGCGATTCCCTCGTTCGTGCTCACCCACGCATGCACGGAAGGAAGCGCCGCCGAGCTGCTGCGCCATGAGCTGCGCTGGGCTCGTACCGTACGCGCCGTCAATCCGTACGGATATGCGGGCTCGATGGTCACTTACCCGCTGGCCTTTGCGCTGCTGGGAGCATCGCTGACCGGTTTCGGGCTTGCCGGGATGACCTTGGTTGCCGCAGCAATCTCGTGCCGACTTGTCCTGCAGCTGCAAGTTGATCATACTCTGCAGGTAGCTTCGGACCGCTGGTGGTTGGGCCCCGCGCGCGATCTGTTGGCATTTGCAGTCTATGTCCAGAGCTTCTTTGTCGACGTCGTTAACTGGCGGGGCCGGCGTTACAAAGTGCGCGCCGATGGAACTATGATGGCAGTCGGAGTCTCGAAAATATGATGCGCACGCTTTTCCTGCAGGCGCCGTCGTTCGACGGCTTCGACGGAGGTGCGGGTTCGCGCTTCCAGTGTCGTCGCGAAATCCGCTCGTTCTGGTATCCGACTTGGCTCGCCCAGCCGGCGGCGCTGGTCGAGGGTAGCAAGCTGGTCGATGCGCCACCGCACGGCCTGAAGCTTGCCGATGTCGCGCCCACTGCGCGCGAGTACGACTTGGTCGTACTGCACACGTCGGCGCCCTCGTTCGCGTCGGATATCAAGGCGATCGAGGCGATGAAGGCGGTCAACCCGGCCCTGAAGGCCGGATTGATCGGCGCCAAGGTCGCTGTCGATCCGGCGGGAAGTCTGTCTGCGTCGAAGGCAGTCGACTTCGTCACCGGCAACGAGTTCGACTTCACGATCAAGGAAGTGGCCGAGGGACGTGACTGGGACCGGATCACGGGCCTTTCCTACCGCAATGCCGAAGGCCGGATCGTGCACAACGACGCGCGGCCGATCCTGGAAAACATGGACGCGCTGCCCTTTGTTACGCCCGTTTACAAGCGGGACCTCAGGATCGAGAACTACTTCATCGGGTATCTGAAGCATCCGTACCTGTCGTTCTACACCGGACGCGGCTGCAAGTCGCGCTGCACATTCTGCCTGTGGCCGCAGACCGTGGGTGGTCATCGCTACCGAACCCGCAGCGTCGGTCACGTCGTCGAGGAGATGGCGTGGGCCCAGAAGGCTTTCCCGCAGGTGAAGGAATTCTTCTTCGACGACGACACGTTCACCGACAATCTGCCCTCGCGCCGAGGCCATCGCCAGGGAGCTTGGCAAGCTCGGCGTCACCTGGTCGTGCAATGCCAAGGCCAACGTTCCGCGCGAAACGCTCAAGGTGCTGCGCGACAACGGGCTGCGGCTGCTGCTCGTCGGCTACGAGACCGGGAACCAGCAGATCCTCTACAACATCAAGAAAGGCATGCGCATCGAGTTCGCTCGCCGCTTCACCAAGGACTGTCACGAGCTGGGCATCATCATCCACGGCACGTTCATCCTCGGCCTGCCGGGTGAGACCCGGGAGACGATCGAGGAGACGATCCGCTTTGCGACCGAGATCAATCCGCACACGATCCAGGTGTCGCTGGCGGCGCCTTATCCGGGCACGTTTCTCCACCGGCAGGCGCTGGAAAACGGCTGGCTCGACAGCGCCAACGCTGAACTGGTCGATGCACACGGCGTGCAGATTGCCCCACTTCACTATCCGCATCTTTCGCACACTGAAATCTTCGATTCGGTGGAGACCTTCTACAGGCGCTTCTATTTTCGCAGCGGCAAGATCGCGTCGATCGTCGGCGAGATGGTAAGAAGCCCCGAGATGATGAAGCGGCGGTTGCGCGAGGGTATCGAGTTCTTTCACTTCCTGCGCGAGCGACGAGAGGCTGCGCACTGAAGACGCTGATCGTCACGGCCGACGATTTCGGCCTGGCGAGGGAGGTCAACGAGGGCGTCGAGCTGGCGCACACGCAGGGCATCCTGACGGCGGCAAGCCTGATGGTGAGCGGTCCAGCAGCCCAGGACGCGATCGAGCGCGCACGTCGTCTGCCGTCGCTTCGAATCGGCCTGCATGTCGTGCTCGTCGACGGCGTGCCTGTGCTGCCGCCGGAGCGCATCCCGCACCTGGTCGACGCGAAGGGGCGATTGCGCAGCGATCTGACGATGATGGGCATCGACATGCTCGTCCGACGCGGCGTCCGCGAGCAGCTCGCAGCTGAAATCGAGGCGCAATTCGACGCGTATCGTGCGACCGGCCTCCCGTTGGACCACGTCAACGCTCACCACCACTTTCACGTGCATCCGCTGGCCTGCGGGCGTCTGCTCGCGATCGGCAAGCGCTTAGGGATGGGTGGGATGCGCGTGCCTTCGGAGCCTGCGCACATCCTGGCTCGGGTAGAACCCGGCGCTCCGCGCGCACATGCGTGGCGCGTCGATCCGTGGGTCGCGCTGCTCGGCAGGCGGGTTCGCGGCCCTGGCCTCGCGATACCCGACCATGTATTCGGAATGGCTTGGTCTGGAGCGATGACCGAGCAGCGAGTCGCCGGGCTTCTGAGCAATTTGCCCGATGGCCTCAGCGAGATCTACTGTCATCCGGCCACTGCCGACCACTTTGCCGGAGCAACTCCCGGCTACCGCTACATGGATGAAGTGGCGGCGTTGACGGCGCCTCGCGTTATCGAGTTGTTGCAGGCCACGGGCGTGCGGAGCGGTGGGTTTCGGGACTTCGCTGGCCGATGAAGCATCTCGGCGGCGTACTGGCAATGGCGGGGCTCGCGCTGGCCATAGTGCTGTTCGTGCGCTCAGACGTGGGCAGCATCGTTGCGCTCGTTGTCACTGCAGGTCCCGGCCTCGTGCTCGCGGCGCTTGCCCATATCCTGCCGATGGTCGCCAACGCCGAGGCGTGGCGCCGGCTCCTGCCAGGGCCGCGCCCTGCCTTGCGTGTCCTGACTTTGGCTACCTGGGTTCGCGAATCGGTCAACAGCTTGCTGCCGGTCGCCCGCATTGGCGGCGAGATTGCCAGCTATCGGATCATTCGGCATCACGCGGCGCGCCGTATCGATGTCGCCGCGAGCCTGATCGCGGACATGACGCTATCGGTACTCAGTCAGGCCACCTTTGCATTGTTCGGTCTTGCGCTGTTGCTCGGGATCGGCCAGATGTCGAGCGCGTTCACGCAGATCTCCGTGGCCGCCGCCGGCATGCTTGTACTCGGCTCGGGGTTCCTGCTTGCCCAGCGCAAGGGTGTACTCGGAAGTGCGACTCGCGCCCTCGACGGCCTGTTTGCCGGCAAGCTCGGGCTCGCCCACGCGCATTCATTGCGACTGGATCACGCGCTTCGACTGGTCTATGCACGTCGCCGCGACCTCGTGAGCTGTTTCGCCTGGCAGATCGTCGGTTGGATGCTCGGCGCCACCGAGATATGGCTCGCTTTGCATTTTCTTGGCGTCAAACGCGGCATGCTCGATGCCCTCGTCATCGAGGCACTGATCCAGGCCGTGAGCAGCGCGGCCTTTGTAGTACCCGGCGCGCTTGGCGTGCAGGAAGCAGCGTTCGTGCTCATTGGCAGCGCGCTCGGTATCGACGCCACGATGGCGCTTGCGCTCGCGACAGCGCGGCGGCTGCGCGACGCCATCATCTTCTTCCCGGGGCTCATCGTCTGGCAAAAGGCCGAAATCCGCGGTCGCGTCGCCAGACCCAAAGGCGCGCCGCAATCGCATCTTTGAGAATTACCAAACCGAGGGAGACAGCACGTATGAATGTTGACGTCATCCCGGCGCAGGCCGGGATCCAATTTCATGGCCAAACTTGGGCCCCGGCCTGCGCCGGGGCGACGTGGCTTGTGGGTGGTTGTGTCACGTAGTCAGGTTAAGCTCAATAGGCCTCGGGGCGTCGCGACAATGCGGCGGCGGCATCAGCGGCGTGGGCGCGATACTCTCAGCAGTGCCGGCAGGAACAACAGCGCGCAGACCAGCGTGCATGCGAGCGACAGCGCCAGAAGCTTGCCCATGCTGGACGTACCGGGATGATGCGACAGCCACAGGCTGCCAAAAGCCGTTCCAGTCGTGAGCGCACTGAAGATGACCGCACGCGTAAGGCTTGATTGCAGCAAGTCGCGCCGTCCCGCTCGCCATGCCATTACGTAGTAGATGTTGAACGCGACGCCGATGCCGAACAACAGAGGCAGCGCGATGATGTTCTCGAAGTTCAGCGCCAGTCCGGTCGCCGAGCAGATGCCCAGCGAAATCAGCCCGGAGAGCAGAAGCGACGCAAGCGTCACCATCACGTCGGCTGCGCGACGAAGCGTAAGAGCAAGCAGGACCACGATCACGATCAGCGCGAACGTTCCAGCGCGCACAAATGCCCCAAGAATGGTGCCGGTGGACTCCTGAATCGATACCGGCGCACCCGTCGCCTCCGGGGCGAGTTGCCGCACGGCCGCTACGAAACGTTGCAGCGTCGCATTGTCGTTGGCATCGCCCCTGGGGAACACCTCGATGCGAGCGCGCCCGTCGACAGTGATCCAGTCGCGTTTGAGGTCATCGGGTAGCGTCGCGAGCGTTACCGGACGGGCCTGCAAGGCGGCACGCAACCCCTCGAGCGTCGTGACCAATCCGGGAGTCAATGTCGCCTCAGCGCGCTCGCGCAGCGCCGGTTCGCCTTGAGCCAACGTCCGCAGCGCCTGCCCGAGACGCGTTGCGGCGCTGGCGATGCCCGTCCCAGGGTGCGCGGCCGCTGCCTGCCCGAGCGATTGAGCTGTCCGCAACATCGCGCGCACGGTGTCACCATCGTCGGGTACCGCCTTGACTCGCCCCGGATTGAGCACCGGGTCGAGCAACAGCGCCGCATCCTCGATCAGCGCCAACTTGTCGTCCTGGTCCTCCGGAACGAAGCTTGCCAGTGTGATGGTGTGATCGATCTCAGGTGATAGCGCCAGCCGCCGAGCGAGCTGCGTGGCATCGGCAAGCGAGGGCGCAAGTACGTCGATGGTGTTGGGCGTCGTATTGGGATCCCGCATCAAATCAAGCAGCGTCGACACGGATTCGACCTTGGTGCTCCTCAGATGCAATGGGTTGAAGTCGAATTCAAGCCTGGGCAACATGGCCGCGCTGCCAATGGCGATGACGCCCGCGACGAGCAGCACCATGCGGTAATACCGGGCAAGGAAACGATCGAATCGCGCAAGGGCGGCAAATCCGACCGCGGCGCGTTCACCCGCGGGACGAAAAAGCACGACCAGCGCTGGCAGCACCGTGATCGTGGCGACGAATGCGACGATCATGCCGGTCCCTGCGATCATCCCGAGTTCCGACACCCCGCGATACTCAGTGGGAATGAATGCATAGAAGCCGGCGGCGATTGCCATGGCGGCCAGCGCAAGGGGGCCCCCGACTTCCGCGCCAGCGTCGCGCAGGGCGATACGCAAATCGGCGCCTGCACGACGCTTGGCTCGATAGCACACGCAGAGCTGGATACCGAAGTCGACGCCAAGACCGACGAAGAGCACGGCAAAGGCTATCGAGATCAGGTTGAAGCTGCCGAACACGAGCAGACCGAATGCCGTCGTCACCATCAACCCGCCGCCGAGACTGAGCATGATTGCAGCGATCAGGAGCCACGACCGCAGCGCAGCCCACAGCAGCACCACGACGGCAAGTATCGTGGCGGCTGCATTGAGGCCCGCGCCCTCGGCAAGCGTCGCGAACTCCTCGTCGGCAAGAGGCACGGGACCGGTGAGGCGCACGCGGATACCCGCATCGGTGTCGAAGGCGAGTTGGCGCACGGAATCGCGAATCGCGGCGACAGCGTCTGCGCCGGGCTGGATCGCGCCGTAGTCGAGCACGGGTTGCGCGAGGATGAACCGGCGCAGTTCGCGCGCATCGGCAGCGCGTCCGGTGAGCAGCTCACGCCACGAAAACGGTGCTGGCTTGTCAGCCGCAATGTTCTCGAACGCATCGGCGAGCCGTTGCAGCGGTCGCTCAAGTTCGTCGACGCGGGCGGGGTCGGATTGCGCGCCTTGGACGACCTGCGACAACGCATCCATCAATCCGCGCAGGCTGGGGTCCTCGGCAAGCATGCCGAGGAGCGGCTGCGCCGCGATCAGCGCTTGTGTCGTCTGCGCAACCGTGGTCGTTGACTCGAACAGCAGGCCGGCGCTGTCGAAGAAGGCGCCGCCGTCCGGACGCCAGACGGAGCGGAAGCGCTGGGGCTGATTCGACAGCCTCATGGTCAGTGCTGCTGCCGCTCGCTCGGCAGCTTCCGGTGTCGCAGCGTCGACAACAACGGCGATCAGGTCCGCACGATGGGGAAAGGCTGCGTCGAAGACCAGCTCCTGTTTACGCCAGGTCACGTCCTCGGAGATCAGTTTGGTTGCGTCGGTATCGATCGCCAGGTGACTCGCGGCGTAGATGAACGCACCGCCACAGAACGCGATAGCGAGCGTGATCACTAGCCGGTGATGACCCGAACAAAAGCTCACGGCGCGCGTAATCAGTGTCGCCATATACGGTGCCGCGGCATTCGCACGCATCCGGCAGACGCAGAACTCATGCTTCCCGGTAGCCGACCAGGAGCAGGCCGATCGCGACAAAACAGGCAGGCCAAACCCAGCCGGCCCAGCGTCCCTCGTCCCGCGGCGCCTGGACTTCGAGCCAGCGTGCCCACCCGGCGGTGATACCCAGCACTGCGATCGGCAGGTGCGTCAGCTCGATCAGCAGTTCCTCCTTCACGTTGCCGAGCGCATGCGAGTGCGTCAACAACAGCGTGCCGCTGAGCAGGATCAGCAGTGGAAACACGCGTGCCAGCCTGCGCGAGACGATGCGCCCCGTGCTCACACCCCATTCGAAGAGTGCGAAAGCAACGACAATCGCCTCGAATGCGCGATGCTGCGCGACCTCGGGATCCTTGAGGCTCTCGATGAGTCCGACCTCGCCCATCGGCCAGACCTCGGGATCCGCGCGCAGGAACAGGAACACGGCGAGCAGCAGAAACAGCAGGGGCCAATGCTGCGTCCAGGGCGCCCGCCCGCTCCGTCGCGCCAGTGCGGCGAGGCCCATGATCAAAACCAGCAGTCCCGCCCAATGGTGGTTGTACTCCGACCAGGCGATGTCGTAGGCGTTGCGCGGCGCCGGGCTGCCGGTGCCCGGCACGAATGCCTGCGGGCGCGACGTTGCTTGTGCCGCCCGAGCCTCGGCGTCGAGGCGTGTCTGCAACGCGGAGATGGCAAGGGTGGCGTGGTCGGGGCTGGCCAGCCTGGGTGAGGCCGGTGTCATCCGTGCCGCAATGTCGTGCAACGTGACCCGATCCTCGACCAGGTCGACCGCTGGAGGCAGCGAAGTGATGGATGCTGCCGCCATCAGCACGGCGAAGCCGATCGCCATCTCGACTTCGACAAAGCGTCCAACCCGTCGCGCTGCGGCGCCGTCGGCGGCGATCCGGCGCACTGTGCGAAAGTTCGTGAAACCGAGCAACAACAACATGGCGAACAGGACGCTTTTGGTCGCCGCCATCGCCCCGTACGCGGTGCCGTACACGGCATCGAGCGCGCCGATGTACGTCGCGGCGTAAACCAGCGCGCCGCCAGCGATCATCGCGACACCGATTGCCGCCAGCGACGAAAACCGCGTGCCGGCGGGTCCGGCGACTCGAGGTCTTTCGGCGCGCAACGTCAGCCAGAAACAAGGCAGCCCTCCCAGCCAAAGGGCGGCGCCCAGCTGGTGCATGCCCGTGGCGAGCATCAGAGTCCCGGACTGGTCGACGCGCGCGACTGCATGGCTCGTTGCTACTGTTGCACCGATCATCAGCGCCGAAGCCACAGCGCCCGCGACGCGAGTTCTCCCGGGCAGTGGCCAGCGGGCGAATATCAGCAGGCCGGCGAGCGCGGCGGCGACTACCCTGACGGCGCCGGCGGCAACAAAAGCGGCTCCCGCGACATCTCGCCAGGAAACACCGAGCGATGCTTTGAGGATGACGGCATTGAGCCCGGTCGACGCGGCGACAGCGATCACCGTCATCAGCGCCGCCCACCGGATGATGCGCTGATAGCCACGGGAGACCGCGTGGATTCCCGCTTGGGGGCCGTCGGCGGGCGGCGCAGCGACCCACAGCACAAACGAAATGCTGCCAACCAAGACGGTCTGCGCGACGAGTCCGAGCCCATGCAGGACGACGCTGACATAGGCGAAAATATCGAACAGCGTAGTCAATGCGCCCTGTCGCGAACGGAAAAGTTCACTTCACCGCGAGTGATATGGCCGTCGACCGACAGCACCTGCCAGGTGAGCTTCCAGCGTCCCGCCATCGCCGTCTCTGCGTGGGCGGCGAGCACGTTGGGCTCGCCACTTGGGGCGACCTCCACGGCCGCCTCGGTTCCGTCAGGTTGCCGTAAGCTCATCCGCGAGCGCTGAGCGTCGATGCGGCTGTTGAACTCAAGCCTGATGTCGAGTCGACCTTGCTCGACGCTGGAATTCATCGCCGGCCGTGCTGCCAGGACTATCGCGTGCGCGCGCAGGTTATGGGGCGCCGCCCATAGGACAACGGCAGCCACTGCCGGGAAGACTGCTCGTCGCCAATGTCTTGTCCTTGCAGGGGAGAAGCAACGGGTCTCGCGCATTTGGGGATGCACTCGATGGATGCACTTGATTGACGCGGTTTCCGTGGCATTATGCACGCATCCATGCGGACAAAACTCACCATCGGCCCAGTGGCAACGCGCGCGGCGCGCCGGGATGTCTACTCGGGTGCGCAGTGGCGAAGCGACGATGATGGTGTGCCGTCGGTTCAAGGAGGACGCTCGCCGATCAGCGCGAGAGCGGCGTTCGTCCGGCGAACGACACCCCTGCCATGCGCGTGATGCTCGCTCAGCCGCGCGGTTTTTGCGCTGGCGTAATCCGGGCCATCGACATTGTTGAGCAGGCCCTCTCCAAGTTTGGCGCGCCCGTCTATGTTCGGCACGAAATCGTGCATAACCGCCACGTCGTCGAGAGCCTTCGCGCGAAAGGTGCCCGTTTCGTGGAGCACTTGTCGGAAGTGCCCGCCGGCGCGATCACGATTTTCAGTGCACATGGTGTCTCGCGACGCGTCGAGGACGAAGCGCGGCAGCGCAAGCTGCGCGTTCTGGATGCAACCTGTCCGCTTGTCGCGAAAGTCCACGGTCAAGGCAGACGATATGTTGGAGAGGGCCGCGTCGTGATACTGGTCGGCCACGCCGGACATCCGGAGGTCGAGGGAACGATAGGCCAGATTCCTGGTACGGCGCTGCTCGTGCAGAGCGAATGCGACGTGGATCGCCTGGACGTTGCCGCCGATACGCCGGTCGCGTACATAACGCAGACGACGCTCAGCGTCGACGATACGCGTGCCGTGATTGCAGCGCTGAAGCGTCGTTTCACCGATATTGTCGGACCGGACATCGATGACATCTGCTACGCGACCCAGAACCGGCAGTCGGCCGTTCGCGAGCTCGCCAAGGTTGCCGACGTGATTATCGTCGTCGGCGCCGAGAATAGTTCGAATTCAAATCGATTGCGCGAGATCGGCGTCGAGGCCGGGGTACCCAGCTATCTCGTCGCCGACGGGAATGCATTGGACGCCGGATGGGTGCGCGACGCCGCGGTGGTCGGCGTCACGGCCGGGGCGTCGGCGCCCGAGGAGCTGGTCGACAATGTCATCGCCGCGCTGCGCCGGCTCGGTCCGGTGGAGGTGTCGGTGCTTCCGGGGATAGCGGAAAAGGTTCACTTCCAGCTTCCCGCCGAATTGCAACGCCTGCGCCGGGCTGTCGGCGCAACCTGAACGGGCTGGCAGGCTTCGCAAATCGATCATGGCGGTCCCCCTCCTGCAGAAGGCGCGCATCGGCGCGTATGTCGTCCGCCAGGAACTCGCTGGGAAGCGGCGCTATCCGCTGGTGCTCATGCTCGAGCCGCTTTTCCGCTGCAACCTGGCTTGCGCCGGCTGCGGGAAGATCGACTATCCCGACGACATCCTCAATCAGCGACTGTCGGTCGGCGAGTGCCTCGACGCGGTTGACGAATGTGGCGCGCCGGTCGTGTCGATCGCAGGCGGCGAGCCGCTGTTGCATAAGGAAATCGACGCCATCGTCGACGGCATTGTGAAGCGGCGCAAGTTCGTCTACCTGTGTACCAACGCGCTGCTGATGCAGAAAAGGCTGGGCTTGTTCCAGCCAAGTCGGTACTTCGTGTGGTCGGTGCATCTCGACGGGGACCGCGAGATGCACGATCATTCGGTGTGCGAGGAGGGCGTCTACGAACGCGCCGCGGCGGCAATACGCGTAGCGAAGGCGCGCGGGTTCAGGGTCAACATCAATTGCACGCTGTTCAACGATGCCGATCCGGAACGCGTCGCGCGATTTTTCGACACATCCGCCGAGCTTGGCGTCGATGGAATCACCGTATCGCCAGGCTACGCATACGAACGGGCGCCGGACCAGGCGCACTTTCTCACCCGCGCCCGCACCAAGCAACTCTTTCGCGACGTTTTTCGGCGTGGCCAAAAATCACGCGCGTGGTCGTTCAGCCAATCGAGCCTGTTCCTCGACTTCCTCGCCGGCAACCGCGAGTACCATTGCACGCCGTGGGGCAATCCGACCCGCAACGTCTTTGGCTGGCAGCGCCCCTGCTATCTGCTGGGCGAAGGCTATGCCCGCAGCTTTCGCGAGTTGATGGATGAAACCGACTGGGACGCCTATGGCACCGGCAAGTACGAGAAGTGCGCCGACTGCATGGTGCACAGCGGCTACGAGGCTTCGGCCGTACGGGACGCGGTGCGTCACCCGCTCCGGGCCCTGCAGGTCGGTCTGCGCGGCGTGCGTACCGACGGCGCCATGGCGCCGGAGATTGCGTTGAATCATCAGCGGCCGGCGCAATACAACTTCTCACACCACGTCGAGCTGAAGCTTTCCGAGATCCGGATACGCCAGACCGGGGCCAAGCAGTCGACGACCGCGTAGGAGCGCGCGAAACGCGGCGCGGGCGTCGACCGCCGCATGCAACAAAGAAGGAATCTGCCCCGGAGCCCGGGCCAGTGACCTCAGTGCAGCAGCGGGTCGAATGGTCCCGTCTGTCGCCACGGCGACGGATGCAAGTGGTGGGAGACTCTGCCGCGCGCTGTCGGCGACGACCCTGAAGGCGACGAATGGCAGGCCATGCCTTGCGGCAAGCGCCGCCGCGACGTGTGATTCGGTATCGACCGCAACGGCGCCCGTAGCGCTGTTCAATGCGCGCTTCGCGGCAGATTCCATGATCGGAGTGTCCGCGCCTGCCAGATCCACGGTCAACGCGCCTGGCAGTCGCTCGGAAAGCATTCTTGTCCACGCCGCGTCGCACGGCCAACGCGCGACCGCAGTTACGATTGCGCGAGCGATCAGCCAAGTTCCGCTTGCCACGTTCTCCGCCAGGCCACCGGCGATACCGAAACTGATGACGGCAAGTGCGCCGCGCGCGAGTTCGCGTTGGAGCGTGTCGCCGAGCACTGCGGCGCCGCCGCCGCAGGCAAGCGTACGGATGCCCGGGCCCGCGGCGATGCGCGCTTCCCTGGCAAGCCCGGTCACTGCGACGATTTGGCGCGATGCGGCCCGATCCACAGTCACATCCCGAAGCGCACCTCGGTTTCGCCAGAGCGGACGAGGCTCTCGTAGCGCGCGAGCGCCCAAAGCGGAAAGAACTTTGCGTAGCCGTGGTAGCGCAGATAGAACACCCGCGGGAACCCGGTCGCGGTGAATTGCGGTTCACTCCAGAAGCCGTCCTCGCCCTGCCGTTGCACCAGGAACTCAATGCCACGCGTCACCGCGACGTTGCGTGCCGCGCCCGCCGCCATCAGTCCCAACAGTGCCCACGCCGTTTGCGAGGCCGTGCTCGTCGCATGCGCGGGGTCCCGATGACCGAGCGCGTAGCTGTCGCCGGTTTCGCCCCAACCGCCATCGTCATTTTGCGTGGAAACGAGCCAGTCGACGGCACGTTGCGTCATCGGCGATCGCCGACTGACTCCAGCCGCATTGAGCGCGCACAGGACCGACCATGTTCCGTAGACAAAATTCATTCCCCAGCGCCCGTACCAGCTGCCGTTTTTTTCCTGCGTGCGGCGCAGGAATTCCACGGCCCTCGTCAGCGCCGGACCGTCATCGGCGTTGCCTAGCTGGGCGATCATGCTCACGCAGCGCGCAGTCACGTCGGCGGTCGGCGGATCGAGCAGCGCGCCATGGTCAGCAAAGGGGATGTGATTGAGGTACTCGCTTGTATTGTCGACATCGAAAGCGCCCCAGCCACCATTCGCGCTCTGCAGGCCCAGGACCCATTCGCGCCCACGAAGGATCGCTGCACCCAATTCCGACTCGCCGCCGGCGGCCTGCTGGCGGCTAAACCGGTCCATGGCCATCACGACGGCAGCCGTGTCGTCAAGATCTGGGTAGTACGGGTTGGCGTACTGGAACGCCCATCCTCCCGGTCTGACATGCGGCCGCTGTTCCGCCCAATCGCCGATCGTGTCGAGGACCTGCCGCTCATTGAGCCAGGCGAGCCCGCGGCGCACAGCCGCGCGCGCCTGATCGTCGCCGACGTCGAGCAGACTCTGGCACGCAAGAACCGTATCCCAAACCGGCGACACGCACGGCTGGCAATACGCTTCCGCACGGCCGAGCACGAGCAGCTTGTCGATGGCCTTGCGCGCCACGACCATGTCCGCGTGATCGCGTGCATAACCCAGTGCATCGAACATCATGACGGCGTTCGCCATGGCCGGGAAAATTGCCCCCAGGCCGTCCTCGCCGTTGAGGCGCTGGACGACGAAGTCAACCGCCTTGGCGATTGCGCGGGCGCGAATCTTCCGCGGAATCAGCGGCTCGACAGCGCGCAAGACGGCGTCGATGGCCGTGAAGATGGCGAACCGGGCGCGTGATTGATGCGGTGCGCGTGCCCACCTTGGTGCACGGGGGCGCCGTCCCGGGAACAGTTCGTTGATGTGCACATCGCGTGGATTGCGCGCGCGGGGCTTGATGGCCTGCAGGACGAGCAGCGGCACGAGGACGGTACGGCTCCAGTAGGAGATCCGCGACAAATGGAAGGGGAACCACCGCGGCAGGAGAATGATCTCGACTGGAATGATCGGCACCGCCGACCACGAGACAATCCCGAACAGGGCGAGCAGGATGCGCGTGAATACGTTGGTCTTGCCTGCGCCGCCGTGGGCGAGAATTGCTTCGCGCGCCAGTCGCATGTGCTCTGACGCAGGAGAGTCGCCGGCGAGCTTGAGGGCGAAGTACGCCTTGACACTCGCGCTCATGTTGAACTCGCCGCCAGGGAACAGTGCCCACCCGCCGTGCGGGCACTGCAGCCGTCGCAGATAGGTCGCGATCATCGCCTCGAGGGCGGGATTGCACTCGCCCAGAAAGTGCTGCAGCACGATGTACTCTGCCGAGATTGTGGCATCGGCTTCCAGCTCGAAGACCCAGTGCCCATCCGGGCGCTGCTGCCGCAGCAACGCGGCCGCGGCGGCTTCGATACTTCTTTCCAGATCCCACTTCGCGGGCGCGATAGGCGCAGGCCGCGCGACATTCGCGGCGTCGGCAGGCGCCCCTGCCGCGTCCGTCGCGGCATGCATTGGAAAATGCTTGTTCCGGCGTGCGTTTACGGGATTCAAGCCAAGCCTGAGCATGTTCCAAAGGACGACGCCGCGTCCCACGCGAATCGGGTGTCTCGGCGGCGCCCACCCACGCGCAGCCAGGCGTTCAAGCTTGGCCTGATAGACCTTCGCCATCAGCAACGGCGTGCGCACCGCGCGGATCGGCTGGTTGGCCATGACATTGCGCGCCTCGGCGAAGTGCCCGCGCGCGCGATCGACGACGCTGCCGCAAGCCTCACCCAGCGACGGATGAAACAGCACCTTCGCCGGCTCGGTGTCACCGATCCCGGCGGCTCGCAGCGCTTCGCGCGGTAGGTAGAGCCGCCCCGCCAGCCCGTCCTCGTCGAGATCGCGCAGGATGTTGGTGAGCTGGAGGGCTCGACCCAAGTGAAAAGCAAGCGCCGACCCCTCCTGCGGTCTCATGCCGAAAACCCGCACCGAAAGGCGACCGACGGCGCATGCGACCCGGTCACAGTACAGGTCCAGCATGGCGACGTCGGGGGCGCGGATATCCTCCAGGACATCCATTTCCATGCCGTCGAGGATCGAGACGAAATCATCGCGTTGAAGCGCGAACGTACGGATTGGTTCAAGCAGAGATCGGACTCCGGCGGGTGGCGTGCCGCGGAACAGCGCTTCGATGTCCGACCGCCACTGAGCCAGCTCCTGCAGGCGCGCCTGCCTGTCACCGCCGCGATCGGCGATGTCGTCGACCGTGCGACAGAAGCGATATATCTCGAACATGGCGCGGCGCTGCGCCGGAGGCAGGATCCGCAGCGCGGCGTAGAAGGAACTGCCGGCAGCCGATGCCTGCGCGTCCACCCGGGGCAGGTCGCGCACCGGCCGCTGCACGAATTCAGCTGCGGTGTCCGGAAATTTCATTGTTGAGCTTTACCTAACTACGTGACACAACCAGCCACCAGGCACGTCGCCCCGGCGGAGGCCGGGGCCCAATCTCTGGCTATGAACTTGGATCCCGGCCTGCGCCGGGATGACGTCAACATTCATACATACTGTGTCACTCGGTTTCGTAATTCTCATTGGACGAAGATTCGCGATGAATCCGACCCTTCCATTCACCGCCCCTGCCCCGCAGACTCTGGAATGCAGCGTCGAGCGTGAACAGAAGGTACGCGGCGGCAATTGCCGGTACGACGATACCCCACAATGGGGACGCATTGTAGAAACGCAGCGTCGGTTGAAATGCTACCGCCATTTGGACCCAGGCGAGCGTGCCGAGAAACTGGGGAACACCACTGGCGAAGACGGTCAGAACGGGCGGCGCAAGGAATGTGACGACCATGGCCGCTGTCGCCAGTGCCAACAAGACTGGCGAAAATTGCAACTGGGCGTAGGCGCATCGAGCGATCATGGAGCGGATGTCGCGAATCGACGTGTAGGCACGTACGCTGCGCACTCGGTCGGAGAGAGCGAGCCAGATCGGACCACGAAGCTTCAGCAGCCGGGCGAGGGCGCAGTCGTCGATCAATTCCCCCTTGATCGGCTCGATGCCGCCCGCCGCATTCAACGATCGACACTGCACCAACATGCACCCGCCAGCAGCGGCCGCAGTCTTCGATGTCGCGCGATTTACCCACTTGAACGGATACAGCATCTGAAAGAAGAAGACAAATGCCGGAACGAGGGCGCGCTCGGCGAAACTGACGCAGCGAAGTTTCGCCATTATCGACGTCAGCACAAAGTGCTCACTAACGGCGCGCTGAATCAGATCCGTCAACGTATCGCTGGCACAACGGATGTCCGCATCCGTCAGGAGCAGATATTCCGGCGCCTCCCGCAGCCTCTGAGCATGCCCGACACCGTGGTGGACTGCCCACATCTTCCCGGTCCATCCACTGGGAAGATTCGGTGCCGTCAAGACGATGACGCGTTGGGAGGCGTTTGCTGCCACAGCGGCACGCACGGCGACCGCCGCGGTGTCGTCGCCGCTGTGGTCGTCGACGACGATCACCGAGAAGCTGCCGCGATAATCCTGCCGCAGGAGCGTCGCGATGGTCTCGCCGATGGTCGAGGCCTCGTCGCGCGCGGGTATGATTGCGACGACGCTCGGCCACACGATGCCTTCAGGGGGCGGCGCCATGCGCGTGTCGTCGCGCTGTGCCGCATGCCAGAAACCGCCGCGCGCTGCAAGCAGATAGATCCAGACCCCACAGGAAAGCATCGCGATGTATAGGAGCGTCATCGAAGATACCCTGCATTGCGGAACCATTCGACGGCGTCGCGTATTCCCTCGATGTAGGGGCGAGCATGAAAGCCGAGCTCGCGTTCGGCCTTTGCGCTGGTGAAAAACATGCACTGCTTCGACATGCGCAATCCGTCGAGCGTCAGCAAAGGTTCCCGCCCCGACACCGCCGCCGACCATTGCGCTGCCAGGGCCAGCGGGTAAAGGGGCGCACGTGGCAACTTGCGTTGGCTCGGCCGGCGGCCGACGAGCGAGGCAATATCACGAAGCATATCCGCAAGGTATACGTTCTGACCCCCGAGTATGTAGCGCTCGCCGACCGCGCCGCGGGCAAGGGCGGCAACGTGACCGATCGCCACGTCGTCGACGTGGACGAGATTGAGACCTGTATCGACAAATCCTGGCATTCGTCCGGAAGCGGCAGCGACGATCATTCGCCCGGTGGGTGTGGGCCGAATGTCGCGTGGGCCAACCGGAGCCGAAGGATTGACGATGACCGCGGGAAGCGCATCGCGGCGGGTCATTGCCTCCACAAGCCGCTCGGCCAGAACCTTGCTCCGCTTGTACATCCCTACCGCAGCGGTCTCGGCCATGGGCAGCGCCTCATCAGCCGGTGCTCCGTCGGCTCGCGCAGCCAGCGTCGCCACGCTGCTGGTGTAAACGATGCGCTCGATTCCGGCCGAGAGAGCCTGCTGCATCACTATCCGCGTGCCCTCTACATTGGTACGTACAATCGCATCCGGGTTCCGCGCCCACAGACGATAGTCGCCGGCCGCGTGCGCGACATAGCGAACCCCCCGCAAGGCACGCGCCACCGCGCGTGCATCGCAAACGTCGCCTTCTACGCTATCAATCGGCAGCCCCGCTAGGTTATCACGCACGCTTTCTGCTCGGATGAGCGCGCGCACCGGGTAACCCCCGGCAAGGAATGCCCGAACGATCGCAGAGCCGACGAAGCCGGTCGCCCCGGTTACCAGTACAAGGCTCGATCGATTCATCAGCTTTTTACTACGAAGGCGAAGCCGTGCTCGCAGACCGGCGTTCTTGTGCACACGGGGGCCTGTACATCGCGCCGCTTTCCGACACCATACCCCAGCGCTACGCGAAATGAAAAGGGGGCAGGTCGGTCGACCCGATCGCCGATCCTCGGCGCTCTTGCCCGTAATTGAAGTCAGCAGCTTGAAAGGTAAGGGTGATGGTTGCGCGATCGTGCAAGACGATTCAGCGTCGCGTTGAACGCAATTTCGGCGTGAACGTCGCGCAGGTTGCGCCGCGGAAAGGACCTCGTGGTACCTCAAATGGTCGCTGAGCATTCTCATCGCCGTGATCGTCTCGCTACTCGGGCCTTGTGCAATTACGAACGCCACCAGAATCGGGGCCAAAGCCGATCACTAGCGCATGACGCCGCGCTTCTTGCGAGGTCCGGAAGTTCCACGTTAGACTGGCGCATCGTGGTGCAAATCAGGAGTGCGAAGCATGCGAAAGCCGACAACGGTCGCGTTTCTCGTCGCACTGACCATCGCTGCCGTCGCCGTCGCGCAGCAGGCGGGCATCAAGCGCACGATCCTGCAGCGCGTCGACGTGCCGAGCTCGAACTACGAGACGGTGCTGGGCATCGCTGAGATCGCGGCGGGGATCAATGCGGGACGTCACACGCACCCGGGACCTGAAACCGGCACCGTTACCGAGGGCGAAATGGTGCTGCTGATCGACGGTCAGCCGCCGAAAACCCTCAAGCTCGGCGATTCGTACCAGATCGCGACGGGCGTCGTCCACGACGTGAAGGCGGTGAGCGGCGCGAAGGTCGTCGCCGTGTACACGATCCCGAAGGGACAGCCGCTCGCCAACCCGGCACCCTGACTCGGATCGCGAAGCGGCGGACATTGGCGCCACGTCCGCACTCGTCCGTTCCGAGCGCCCACCCGTTCATGGCGTCGGCACGACCGTATAGAAGACGCCGTTCGCGCCGTACGCCGGCTTGAACCAGGTGTTTCCGTTCAGATAGTACGTCGTGCCGTTCTTGTTGATCGTGGCCGAACCGCCGGGCAGCGTCGCGTAGTTCATGCCCATCACCCAGGTCCCCGACGCCGGGACCGAAGCCGGTGCGGCGCCCACTGCAGCTGCGCCGGCGGCCACGCCGGCGCCGTAGGCCGCATTCGTCGCTGCGGCGGTGTTCGCGCTACCTGTTGCAACACCTGCGGCGTACGCGCTCGAGGTTGCTGCCGCCGTGTTGGCGGAAGCCGCGGCGGCGCCCGCCGCCACGCCGACGACGGCCCCGGCCGCCGCTGCGCAACCGTAGCAGCCCGACGCGTAATACGGCACCGCAACCGGCGGATGGTATGCAGGATAGGTCGGGTACGCCGGATAGCCCGGCGGATGGTACGCGGTCGCCCCGGACGGGTACGTGTGATAGGCGCCATCGCCGTATTTCCCATAGGTGCTACCGCCGTACATGTTGGTGTGCTCGGTACCGCCACCGTAGGCGTGCGCCGTGCTCCCGCCGTATACGTTCGAGTGCTCGGTGCCCTCGCCCGCTTCGTGCTCGCTGCTGCCGCCCCAGCGGTTCTCGTGGCTCGTCTCGCCCACGCTGTGGCTCGTGCTGCCGCCGGCAGCGGTTGCCGCGCGTCCAGCCTGCCGCTTGCCCGGTCCACAGGGCGAGCGCGAGAAGCGCGACCGCGCCGCAGATGATCGTGTTTCATGCGATCGCCTCCGTCAGTTCGACTTCGCTGGTGCTTGGCGGGTGCCGCCGTCTTCGACTTTCTTGCGGTCAACGGTTTCGCCCCCTTGGGTGGAGGTGCGGGTGCCGCGAACGCCATGCGCCCGGCTACCTGCGCCTTCGCCGACGCGAACGTGTCCGGCGGGATCACCGGGTCCAGTTGCCAGTTCGAAAACTCCATCTCGTGGCGCAGCGCGAGCGGGTCCGCGGCGAAGATTGCGCGGATCCGGCGCGGCAGCTTGTCGTCGGCGCCGATCCAGGCCTGCAGGAACACGTCGCGGTTGGCCCACACCACCATGTCGGTCTTCGTGTCGCCCATCACCGCGGAAGGACCGACGTAGAAGGCGAGGATCGCGCCGTTCGTCAGCGCGGCGTACGGATCGGCGACGAGGATATCGGTGAACGGGAAGATAGATCGCTGCTTTCTCGAACGCCTGTCGCAGCGCCGCGTCGATGGTGGGCGGCGCGTCGGCAACCGCGGCCAGGTTCTCGGCCGGCGCGAACGCGATCATCGTCTTGCCGTCGTAGTAGAACTCGGAAGCGGGTCCGTCGCCGGGCATCAGGATGCGCAGCTTGTCGGGCCGCTGCATCGTCACGTCGTAGCGAGTCGAGTACACGATCGGCGGACCGAGCTTGCTCGGATACTCGTAGCCGACCACTGCCGTGAACGACATCGACTTCGCCGCCGCGAGTTTGGCGCTGACGGCCTTGAGGAGGTCCATCGCGCGCGGCTCCAGGATCAGCTTGAAGTCGGTTGCTGCCGGCTTCTTGGCTGGTTGCGTTGCCTTGGCCTTGGCGGGCGCCGTCGGCTTCGACGCAGGCTGCGGTGACTGCGCCGCGACGCCGCCGGCAACCAGCAGCCAGGTGATCAGCGCCAGCGCGCGGCCCGTCGAGCCGCGGCAGTACATTGCGTTTTTCATCATCGACCTCGTTGCGTGGGCTTTATCAGGGAATCATCCCACATTCGAACATCTTGTTCGCGATTTGGCGTAGGGGGCCGCCGGCGCGCCTGACAAGCTCGTCGCGACAAACACGCTTGCGGTTGGCACATCTCATCAGTTTCTTCACGACCTGCTTGTCGGTCCTTCCTCGTCCACTCCCTGATCAATTCCATGTCCTGCTTACATCTCTATGTTCTAGTCCTGCGTGCTAATGCCCGCGCCAGGAGTGCCGTCAGGATCGCGTGCAGAGCGACCGCCGGCCACAGCAATGCGCCAGCGAAGCCGCCCGCGAAACCGAGGTATGCGAGATACAACGTGACGGTTGCGCTATAGGTCAACATGCCAATCAGCGGCGGACCCGGCCAGCAGGCCATGCCCAGCGCGATCAGCGCGATTCCCGCGACGCGCGCCACCGGCACGGCGATGCCGGTCAGTTCTGCGCCGAGCAGCCATTGCCCTACCAGCGACGGAACAATCAACAACGCCAAGCCCATCGCGATCTCGGCCACAGCGGCAAGCATCAGAACCTTTTTCATCACGCACGCAAACTCCTAGTCCTTTGCACGGGCGTACGCCTCGGCCATTTCCTGAAGCTTCTCGCGATCCGCAGCGCTATACCGCTCTTCCCCGAGGTCAAAGGTTAATCGGTTGATCTTGCCGGTGAACTTGAACGGAACATCGTAACGATACTCGACGAGCGCCAGCGGCGTACGGGTGTCCTGGCCGATGTCGAAGGTTTCGTCTTCCGGGAACGTAATGGGCGTGGAGTGTTTCATCGAATTCCGGGCCACTTCCCTGCCGTCAACGGATAGCACACCTGTCCCGCCTTTGCCCAAACCCGGACCCTCGGGCTTGTAGTCGAAGACGATGGTGTGCTTGCCGACGCTCAACTCCGAGCCGGCCCAGACGGTGCGCTCGAGATCGAGCAGGTTGTAGAGAAATACCGGTTTGCCGCGCCGGAGGCCTCCCACGCCCCTGCTCAGAAAGAGCCCATAGCCGCCGAAACGTCCGCCGTCGGTGACGATCATGCCTTCCGCGCCCCCGGGCGGGATCGTGACCTCAGCGGTAATCGTGTAGGCCTTGTTCAGGATGCTCGGAGCGCCGCTGTTGGGGACGCTCATCGGCGCTCCCGAGTAGGTGAATACCTTGCGTCCCGCCGAGAGGTTGGGCTTCGGCGCGTTCCAGCGTGTGAGCGACGTGTTGTCGAGCGGAAGCACGTCGTACTTCTTTGCCTCGGCGTAGAAGATGTCCTGCATCTGCTTCAACTTCTCCGGCATGCTGGCAGCGAGGTCGTCGGACTCGGTGAGATCCCCCGATTGGAGATCACCGACGTTATAGAGCTCCCACTGATATCCGGTGATCACGTCCGGCGCCGGCTTGGTGCTCAATTCCCACGGCAGCGTCGCCGGAGTCGTTGCCGCGATCCAGCCATCGCTGTAGATGGCGCGGTTCCCGAGCATCTCGAAGTACTGCGTCGTGTGGCGCGTCGGGGCATTGGCGCTCGCCTTGTCCCACGTATACGCCATGCTTACGCCGTCCATGGGCCGCTGCGCGATGCCGTCGATCGCTTCGGGCAATGGGATACCGGTCGCTTCCAGGATCGTCGGCGCGATGTCGATGAGATGATGGAACTGGCGGCGAATGCCGCCCGGGTCGTTGATGTGACCGGGCCACGACATGACCACGCCCTGGGCCGTTCCGCCATAGTGCGATGCCACCTGCTTGGTCCACTTGAAAGGCGCATCCATCGCCCATGCCCACGGTGCCGCATAGTGCGGAAAGGTCTTGTCGGACCCCCAGAAGGGGTACCACAGAAACTGGGCCTTGATCGGCACTTCAACGCCGTTGAAGGTGGTGAACTCGTTCGGCGTGCCGTTGAGCATGCCCTCCGGGCTCGCGCCGTTGTCGCCGCCGATGTAGATGATCAGCGTGTTGTCGAGCTGGCCCAGATCCTCGACCGCCTGGATGACTCGACCGATCTCGTGGTCGGTGTAGGCGAGGTAAGCCCCGAAGACGTCGGCCTGCTTGATGAAGAGCTTCTTCTCTTCGAAGCTCAGCGAGTCCCACTGTGGCAGTTCCTTCGGCCACGGCGTCAGCTTGGCATTTTCGGGCATGATGCCGAGCCCCTTCTGGTTGGCGAAAATCGTTTCTCGGATCTTGTTCCAACCCTGATCGAAGAGGTGCATGTCGCCGATTTTCTTGATCCACTCAGGCGTCGGATGATGTGGCGAATGCGTGCCGCCCGGAACGTAATAGACAAAGAACGGCTTGTCCGGCGCGATCTCCTTCAACTCCGTCATGTAGTGGATCGCCTCGTCGGCCATCGCCGTGGTGAGGTTCCAGCCCGGATTGCCCTGGAACGGAAAGATGGCCGTGGTGTTGCGGAACAGGTTCGGCTGCCACTGGCTGGTGTCGCCGCCGACGAAGCCGTAGAAGTACTCGAAGCCCATGCCGACCGGCCACTGTTCGAAGGGCCCGGCCGGGGTCGCCTGATAGAACGGCGTGTTGTGGTTCTTGCCGAACCACGAGGTCGCGTACCCGTTCTCCTTCAGGATGGCGCCGATAGTGCCGTTCTCTTTGCGGATGACCGAGTCGTAGCCCGGGAATCCCGTAGCGATCTCCCCTACCACGCCGAAGCCAGCGACGTGGTGGTTGCGCCCGGTGATCAATGCCGCGCGCGACGGCGAACAGAGTGATGTTGAATGGAAATTGGTGTATCGCAGCCCGCCTTGCGCGATGCGATCCATTGCCGGGGTCGGGACGACCCCGCCGAAGGTGCTCGGCGCACCGAACCCGCTGTCGTCGGTCATGATGAGCAGCACGTTCGGCGCGCCCTTGGGCGGGACAACGCGCGGAGCCCACCAGGCTTTCGAGTCGGAGGCCCTTTCGTTGATGACCCCTCCAAACTTCGGATCGGGCGGCGGAAGCTGTTTGCCACTGATGGTGGTGGTGGCACCGGGCGAGCCCAGCTCGCCGTTGACTTGTTGCGCCACGGCCGATCCTGCGCAGGAGGCGATCGTGACCACAGAGGTCAACAACTTGCATGCATGACGTGCATTCATCGAGTCTCTCCGTGAAAGTCGATCCTAGCGGTAGCTCACGTCGACACGTCGCCGAGGGCGGTGTCGATCGCGGCGAGCAGCGTTTCGTCGTTGACGGGCTTGCAGAGATAGGCCTTCGCGCCCATTTGCGCGGCCCGCGTCCGCGATTCGGGAGTGTCGTGTCCCGTGATGACGACGACCGGCACCGCCGCGTGAGCGCCGGCGAGCGCACACTGGACGTCGAATCCGCTCATTTCGGGCATGTGCAGGTCGAGCACGACGCAGTCCGGTTCGTGGTCTCCGATGGAACGCAGGAACTCCGCGCCGGATGCGAATGTCTCGACGGCGAAACCGGCCGACGAGACAAGACGCGTCAAGGCAACACGCACGTCAGCATCGTCGTCCACTACGGCCAGCAGCGGCGTGTCGCTCGCCATCGTGGCCACACGGTATCAGCCGCACGGAGCCGATCCAACTGGACCTTGGTCCAGGTATCGCGTGCGGCGCAGCGGGGGGGTACCTCAGGTCCCGGGCGTTGACCCGACGCCCGCGCGCTCTGCGAGCTTCACCAGATCGGCAACGACTCGCACGCCCATCTTGCGCATGAGGTTGGCGCGATGGAATTTGATCGTCTTTTCGACCGTACCGAGGTCGGCCGCGATCTGTTTGTTCAACCTCCCGGCGACGATCTGCTCGAGGACCTGCCGTTCGCGCTCGGTGAGCGCCGCAAGGCATTTCGCCACACGCTCTCGTTCCTCGCGCGCACGACGCTGCGTCCGATCCTTGGCCAAGCGCCTCGTGAATCGCGGTGATCAGCTTCGCGTCGTCGACCGGCTTGGTGAGGAAGTCGGCCGCGCCATGCTTCATCGCCTGGACGCTCTTTGCGATGTCGCCGCTTGCCAGTGAGAAAGACGATCGGCACGAGGCAGCCCCGCTGTTCCAGCACCCGTTGCAACTCGAGACCGCTCAAACCCGGCAGCGCGAGGTCGAGCACGAGGCAACCCGCAGCGGTCGTGGTCGTAAGACTCGAGAAACTTGTGAGGCGACGGGAACGTCGGCAACGTTCAATCCACTGGACTCGAGCAGCCGCTCGATCGCCCTCAACACGTCCGGATCGTCATCGACTACGTAAACGGTAGGCGTCGGTTCTCGCATCGACGTCAGTCCCTCTTGGCCGGCAATGCGCAGTGCAGCGTAGCGCCCCGGTCCGCATTGTTGGTCGCCCACAGGCGGCCGCCGTGGGCCTCGACGATCGATCGGCAGATGGAAAGACCCAAACCCAGGCCGTGCGACTTGGTGGTCACGAACGGCTCGAATATCCGTTCGAGTCCGTCACGGGAATTCCCGCGCCCGCGGTCGGCAACGGAGATCTCGACATCGCCGCCGTACGGTGGTTCCGGTTCGTACCAGCAGCCGGCGGTCCGCCCTCTGGCCGTCCATCGCGTCGCATCCGTTGATCACGAGGTTGAGCAACACCTGCTGCAGCTGGTTCCGATCGCCGTTCACGGCTGGCAGCGCTTCGGCGAGCTCGGTGCTGACCACGACCTGCCGGTTCATCAGGTCACTGCGCATCAGACGCAGCGATTCCTCGACCACGTCGTTGATGTCGAGCGGATGGCGTTGCGCCTCTTCCTTCCTCAGCAGCGATCGCAGCCGCTGAATCACCGCTCCGGCACGGTGATCGCTCTTCACGATGTCGGCGAGGATTTCCGCGAGCTTGTCGAGGCGCGGCGGGCTGTGCGCGAGAAAGCGCTGCGCCGCCTGCGCGTTGCTCAGGATGGCGGTCAGCGGCTGGTTGAGCTCGTGCGCGAGCGATCCGGACAACTCGCCCAGCATCGCGACTCGCGACAGGTGCGCGAGCTCGTCGCGCTGGCGGGCCGTTGTCCCGCTCGATGCTCCTGCGCTCGGTGATGTCGACGACCGACACCAGCACGAACAATCCCTCTTCGGTCGGCATCGGACTGAGCGCGACTTCCACCGGGATTTCGCTGCCGTCCTTGCGGCGCGCGAACAGCTCGCGTCCGGCCCCCATCGCCCGCGCCCGCGCGTCTCTCGGCGTAGGCGCTCCGCAGTCCGACGTGCGGCACGCGAAAGCGTTCCGGAATCAGCATTTCGACCGGCTTCGCGACGAGTTCCTCACGCCGGTAGCCGAACACGGTCTCGGCCTGCGCATTCGCGAGCGTGATCATGCCTCTGTCGTCGACCAGAAGAATCGCGCTCGGAACCGCTTCGACGACCGCGCGGAAGCGCTGCTCGCTTGCGCGGAGCTGTGCCGCAAGCTGTGCCGCCGCAATCACGTCCCAGCCGAGCTCGTAGCCCATCGCCAGGACGACTGATGAAGACTCCCGGCATGACGATCGTGGGGGCGTGGACCAGCCCCGTGATGATCAGCGCCGCGAAACCCGCGACGGCGGTAATGCAGACCACGAGACTGCCGCCGACGACGGCCGCGCGGCGACGCGCGATCGGGATCGCCACGGCGCCAGAGCGTGATGGAGGCATCGACGACGAACGCGACAAGGAGCACGTTGGAGATTTGGGGCACGATCACCCACGGATTGGCGACGCCGACCGGACCCGAAACGACGGCGCCTCCCCACAGCGTCACCTGGTCCAGCGCAGGAAACCTCGCGAAAGTTGATGTTCACGCCGGTCACGAAATTCAGCCCGAGCGCCAGCAGCCGGAGGCCGGAGGTCACGTAGGCGAGCCAGAGTCTTCCGGCGTCGAAATAGAAATGCACGAACCAGACAATCGACAGCACGACCATCGCGAGCGGCACGTGCGCCCAGCGCAGCGTGGCGGCATAGCCGGCAGGGGATTGCGCTCGCATCATCGCCAGCTCGAAGGCGCCGAAGGCGGCGGCCGAGACCGCGAGCGCGAAGAACAGCAGGTGGGCGTATTGCGATCTCTGCTTGAACCAGACGAAAAGATGGATGACACCGAGCGTCAGGCTGGCCGCGGACATCATGATCCAGGCGATTTGGACCCAGTTCATCTCGACACGGAACGTGCGGTTGCCACGCGGGGGTGCTCAGCGTCTAGGCTACCCACAACGGCTATGCTCGCCTGCTGTCAATAAGGAAAGGATGATTTCTCATCTGGCCGTATGGCGTGATGTCGATTGGCGGGCGACATCGCTGGCATGTCATGATTCGTCATTATGGTCGATCCGCCAGATCGAAGCGAAACCTACGTTGCCAGTCATCAATATTCATGCAAGGAAATGTTGGGGTGACCCTTGACCGCTTTCAGTTGCCGCAGTCACTGGCGAAATCTTCGGCCGAATCAGTCTCGGAGTCTTTAAGAGGTTCTCAAGAATCGATTAATGACTCTGTGCGGGCTGGTAGATCGCTAAGGTCGAAAGCCAATCGCTTTGTGCCGTATGGCATCGCGGGCGTGGGCAGTATCCCGCCGAGAGGTCGGGCCTCGGCGCGTTCCAGCGTGTGAGCGACCTGTGCGGCCAACAGCCGTCACACCGGAAAATCTTCGCTACCAGTCGTTCAATGGCGCTGTCGATCCGATCCAGACAATAGCGAGCGACGCTGATCCGGCACAGCAGCCTGGCGGGCGTCAGGGTTTGCCGCCCGCATCAAGCAGCGCCTGGCAGGCGATCAAGCGGACGACGCTGCCGTCCTCCGCCTGCGGCACCAGCCCGGCCAATGTACTGCAGCGGCTTTTCCAACAGATCGTCCAGTCGGGCGTATACGTCGACTGTGTCAGCGGCAGCGCCGCGATGGGGTGCGGCGCAGGTATCCACGTCCACGAACCACCGCGCAGGACGGCGCCCTCGGGCGGCTCCATTCCGGCGCCGAGACCCTGAATGCGCGCACTGGTCAGGAGCAGGCGTTCGCCGTCGATGCGATAGCTCTCCTCCCATTGCGTCTTTTCGACTGAATGCTGCCAGCTGAGAGTGAATTCGTCGGCGGGCAACGTCGCGCGAACGACTCCGGCGACGATCAAGCAAATCGCATTCACGCTTTTTGCGGCGATCTGCGCGTACGGACCAGGTGCCAGACCACGAATGCGGCGCATAGCGCGAATCCAACCTCGTCGGTCAAGGGGACCGCAACGACCAGCAGGAATGCGGCGACGGTCACGAACACGCGCTCGGCCCAGTTCAGCGGCGCCCGCAGGTAGCCGATCGAGGCGGCGCCCCAAAGAAGAATCGCAATGATCGCCTTGAACACGACATATGCAGTGTCGAGCAACGTGCCGCCCTGGAGCATCAGCGACGGGTCGTAGACGGCCATATAGGGAATCACGAATCCGGCGATCGCGATGTGCGTCGCTTTCCAGCCGATCCTCATCGGCGACGCCTTGGCTATCGATGCCGCTGCGAACGCGGCCAGAGCGACCGGCGGCGTCAGGTCGGCCATGATGCCAAAATAGAAGACGAACATGTGCGAGACGATCAGCGGCACCTTCAGCGTGAGCAGAGCGGGCGCGGCGATCGCGCTGGTGATGATGTAATTGGGAATCGTCGGGATGCCCATCCCGAGCACCAGGCACACCGCCATCGTCAGAAGCAGCGACAGGAACAAGCTTTTTGAGCCGACGTCGAGCACGAAGCCCGCGAAATTCGAAGCTGCGCCGGTAAGCGTCAGCACACCGATGATGACGCCGACGATCGCGCAGGCGATACCGACGGCGATCGCCTGTCTCGCTCCGTCGATCATGCTGCTGCGCATGACCGTCAAGGTCTCGCGACCGCCGCGGATCGCCAGATTGATTGCGACCAGAACGGCAATAGCAGCGATCAGCGGCCAGATGCCGTACTTGAAGAAGCTCGCCGTCGCCAGACCGAGGATCAGCCAGAACACGATGCGGAACAGCATCGACCCGAAACCGGCGGCGATGCCGGTGCCGAGAATCAGCATCGCGGTGAGGGCGAGACCGACGATGCCGGAGAACATCGGCGTGAAGCCGTCGAACAGCATGAACACCAGCACCGCGAGCGGCAAGATCAAGTACCACTGACCGCGGATCGCCCGCCATGGGTTCGGGCAATCGGCCTTCGGAATCCCGTGCAGGCCCTTGCGACCCGCCTCCAGGTGAACCATCAGGAACGCCGTCAGGTAATACAAGAACGCCGGAATGACGGCCGCTTTGACGATGGTCACGTATGGCACATTCAGCGTTTCGGCCATGATGAACGCGACCGCGCCCATGACCGGCGGCATGATCTGGCCACCCATCGACGAAGTGGCTTCGACCGCGCCGGCGAAGACCGGCGAGTAGCCGAAGCGCTTCATCAGCGGGATCGTGAATTGCCCGACGGTCAGCACGTTGGCCACCCCGGAGCCGCTGATCGTGCCCATCATGCCCGAGGAGATCACAGCGACCTTCGCCGGGCCTCCGCGCGCGTGGCCGACAAAACCCAGTGCGATGTCGTTGAACAATTTGATCATGCCGGCGTGCTCGAGAAACGAGCCGAACAGGATGAACAGAAAGATGTACGTTGCCGAGACGAGGGTCGGAATGCCGTAGATGCCTTCAGTGCCGAGGTAGAGCTGACCGATGATCTGATCGAGGCCATAGCCGCGGTGGGCGATCGCCGAAGGCAGATATTGACCCAGTACACCGTACGCCAGGAACGTCGCGCATACGATAGGCAGCGCGATTCCCAGCACGCGGCGCGCGGCCTCGAATAACAGCACGATCACGGCCGCGCCCACGACTAGGTCGGTTACCGTGGGATCCCCCGAGCGTTGGATAAGCTGGGCCTCGAACACCCAGTGATAGAGCGCCAACGTGAAGGCCAGTGCGGCGATCGCCGCGTCGTACCAAACTATGCGATGCCTGTCGGCGTTGCGACCGACCGGATAGATGAGGAACGCAAGCAGCATCAGGAAGCCGACGTGCAGCGAGCGCGTGACCAAGCTCGAAAGCGGAGCGAATGCCGCGATGTAGAGCTGGTAGGTCGAGAAGGCCAGCGCAACGCCTGCGACGGTCTTCGCCGCGAGCCCGGTCAGCTCGCGCTTGACGCCGGTTTCGTCGAATGCGGCGTCGGAGGCCGCGTGCACATCGGGCTTCGCGACATCCGGGGCCATGGCAGCGGTTACCGTGCCGGGGGCAGCTACTTGAGCAGTCCTACTTCCTTGTAATACCTTTCTGCGCCGGGATGCATCGGCACCGGCATTCCTTCAAGTGCGCGCTTGAGGTCGATCGCCTTTGCGGCCGAATGCGCCGCGACAAGCTGGTCGAGATTGGTCCACAGCGCTTTGGTCATCCCGTAGGCCACGTCGTTGCTGACGCCCTCGTGGGTGACCAGGTAATTCTGCACCGCCGCCGCAGGAACGTCGGCGGTCTGCCCGCGATAAGTATTGGCCGGAATGATCGCAGGCAAATAGGCGGGATCGTTGGTCTTCTTGATGACGTCAGGTGGAATCGGCACGACGATGATGTCGACCGACGCAGCGAGATCGCGCAGGGCGGACACGCCCAGCCCCGCCGACTGCAGCGTGACGTCAATCTGGCGATTCTTCATCAACTCGACGCTCTCGCCAAACGGCAGATATTCGACCTTGGCAAAATCCTTGTACGACAAGCCTGCCGCGGCGAAGATCGTCCGCGCGTTGAGCTCGGTGCCTGACTTGGGCGCACCGACCGAGACGCTCTTGCCCTTGAGATCGGCAAGCGTTTTTATGCCCGAGTCTGCACGGGCGACGATCTGGATGTAGTTCGGATAGATCGCCGCGATGCCACGAAGTTTTTTCAGCGGCGTCTTGAATCCCGCGTCCTCATTGCCTTTCCATGCGTCCGACAGCGAATCGCCGAGCGTGAACGCGATCTCGCCACGACCGGCTTGCAACAGATTGAGATTTTCGACCGAGGCCTTGGTTGCCTGGACCGATGTCTTTACTTGCGGCATTGTCTTGCCTATCGCGTTGGCAAGGGCGACGCCGAGCGGGTAGTAGACACCGCTGGTGCCGCCGGTGAGCACGTTGATGAACTGATCGGCGGCAACTGCCGGACCGGCGCCCAGCAACAGCGCGAAGGCGCAACGGACAAGGAGCTTACTCATGAATCCTCCGGGATCGAGTCGTGTACCAGCAATATAGGGCGGACCTTCCCGCCACTAGGTGATTGTAGCGCAACAGGTGGTCGGAGCCGGGACGGCCATGGTGGCGAGTAACTGTTGCTGCGCGCGGATAAGGTGGTCGGTCTTCTCGGTCGCGCGGAGAACCCCTTCGCCGGTGTAACCGTTACCGGGTGACCCTGATTCTTTGGGTGGGCCAACCGGAGGCAACTGGGCACTGGGTTTTGGCTATTCCGTCGTCGGTAAGACAGTCTCGACCGCTGGCTCATTAGCGCGTCTCCAGCGGTAGTCGGGCAAGCGCAAGGTATCGATAATCTCCCTGCCGACAGCAAGCCTCGCCACTCCCGGGATCGAGAACGCATTCGTCACCTGATTGCGAAACCAAAGTCCCCGACGGGTCTTTGGCGCAAGGGCGCCACCGAAGCGCTCGGCCCCTCGCTGCTTGGTATCGATGTAGGGTCGCAACAATGCTTCGTACCGACGAAATGCTTCCTCATGTCGGCCGCCAGCTTTGGCGAGTTCGCCCGCAAGCACATAGGCGGAGGTCATTGCAAGGGCGGAACCCTGCCCCGCCAGCAAAGAGACGCAGAATCCTGCATCACCGACGAGGCCGATCCGGCCTCGCGACCAGCTCGTCATCCGGATTTGGCTGACTCTATCGAAATAGAGTTCCTGTGTACCATTCAATTCATCCAGAATGTTCGGGCATTCCCACTTGCAATCAGCGTAGAGGGTGTGAAGGAGTTCCTTCTGGCTGTTGAGCGCGTCCGGCAACACGTCATTTCCTGTTGCGAAGACAAACAGAAACAGAGTCCGATTTTCACGCAAGGTGAATCGCCCGAGCGCCCGGCCGGGACGCCCATACATAACGTATATATCGTCGTCGCGCGGCCAGTATCCAAACACCTCGAATGCCGCGACCGCGTAGCCAAGATTTTTCTCGAACTGATTCTGCGGTCCGAATGCGAGTCTCCGAATCTGGGAATGCAGGCCATCGGCGCCGATCACGAGATCGAATTGGCGCGCGCGCCCCCGTCTAAATTGAACGCAGACATGGTCTTCTCGTTCTTCGAGGCTGACTACTTCATTGTCGAACACTACCTCTGAGGTGCGTCCGACTTTTTCGAAAAGCAGGTGTGAGAGTTCGCTCCGCCCGAGCGTCACATAACGCCCGTTTGTCAGTTCACGGAAAATGTTGGTTCCAAAACCGGCAATCCGCCTATTGCGGTCATCCACGATACGCACCGCTTGGACATGATAACCAACGCGTTCGATATCCTTCCTCAGCCCCATTCGCTCCGCGATATCGTATCCAAGGCCCCAGAAGTCGATGACATAACCTCCGGTCCGTAATCGAGGCGAGTGCTCGACGACGGTTGCTTCGAACCCGCCTGCTCTCAGCCAGAAAGCAAGGGTGGGGCCGGCGATGCCTAAACCCGAAATCAGTATGGTCCTAGCGCTCATTTCAATAACGTATGAGCCTGGGTGGCCTTATCAAGTTCTTCAGAATGGAACTCTCACGAAGAGCGAGCGCCCCTGGGCAATGGTCGGACGGGCGCCAACAAGTCACGAAATGGCTACGCTGGCCAATTCCCGTCCTATCAATCGGCGCTGGTGATTCACGCGCGGGCCCGCATTGCCCGAATGACTCCAACTGATCGATCGACCGCATAGGCGACGATGAGCGACAGGCCAACGAGCGGAAACAAGATTGCGATCGGTGCGACCAACGCCGCCACGACCCACAATGCGCGAGGTTCATCCGGCTGCGGAGGCACACCAATCGACCCGCGCGGCCGGCGCTTCCACCACATCGTGCCAGAGGAAATCGTCAGCACCATGATCGCAATGCAGCCTGCCAGCATGATGTAGCGGTTGACGCCCCCGTACTCCTGACCCTGGTGCACTGCGATGCCCCATTCGATCGCTTTGGCCGCGGCGCCGAAGCGGGGGTAGCCGACGTCGTCGAGCACATCGGCCGAGTATTGATCGATATAGACCACGCGAATGTCCTCGATCCGATCCGGGCTGTAGGTCGCGGCGTACGCGCCGCGCGCACCTTGGGGGAGCGTCAGGCTGTAGGGCTTTCTCAACCCGACGTGCGCAAGTGCAGCCACCGCCTGATCGGCATCGATTGCTGCGCTACGAGTGACTGCGGAAGCCGGCACGGGCGCCTTTTCCAGCGCCCAGGGAAGGCCCGTTGGCGCTTCGTGATGGGCATGAACCTCCGCTGCCTGCGGCGGCATGACATGTTCCAAAGCCCAATCCGGGACCACATCTGCGGGGGGATTCGGGCGATTGAGCCCGGCAGCCGTAGTCAGCTCCTGCACCTTGCCGCCCCACACGTCCGACCACGGCATGCCCGTGAAGGCCAGAAAGAGCACGATGACACCTGCAAAGGCACCCGTGACGGCGTGCAGGTCGCGCCAGAAGGTGCGCGACCGCGGCGATCCGCGGATGGTCACCACGCCGCCCGATCTGCCACGCGGCCACCAGAGATAGCAGCCGGTGCCAATCAGGATGATCGCCCAGCCGGCGGCGATCTCCATGAGCCAGCTGGCCTTCGGTCCGAAGTACTGCAGGCTGTGAATCTTGCGCACGATCTGCATCACGCCGCCGAACCGGGTCACACCCAGGATGTCACCGGTGTACGGATCGACGAACGCGGTCTCCGCTTCGCCGTTCGCGTGGACCGTCATGCGCACGGCGCGACCGGCGTCGGCGGGCAGCAGCGCCTGCATCACATGCCCACCAGTATGATTTTCGACGCCCGCGATCAAGCGCTGCAGCGGCAGTGGCGGGTGACCCGAAGCTGAGACCGTATCCCAGGCACGATAGATTAAGCCGTCGAGCTCGGCGTTAAACAGATAAAGCGCACCGGTGGTTGCCAGGATCAACAAGAACGGCAACACCAGAAGCCCGGCGATGAAATGCCAGCGCCAGACCGCTCGATACAGCGATCGTTCTTCGCCCGCCAGTGCCTTGATCATGCCTTTCGCTGCCTTCCGTCGCGCGCGATTTACCTTCCGCCTGTCGATCTTCATCGCTAGTTCAGCGCCAGCCGCACGCCGGCAAAGAAGGTAAACGGTGTGCCGAGCGTGGGCGTCGCGTTACCGGAATTCTGCGCGATATACTGGCGATCGAACAAGTTTCCGATCTGCGCAAAGACCTGAACCTGCCGGTTGAAGTTGTATGAAGCCGAAAGGTCCACCACCGTGTAGCTCTGGATCGGCAGCGTCGCGGCATTGTCGGTGAAATAACCCTGGACGTAGCGAATGCGCGCGCCCGCCTTCCAGCCGTTGCCGGGATTCCAGGCGACCTCCCCGCTGGCCACGTTGAGCGGGATGCCACCTTCGGTGTTGCCCACCGTCGTCGGGTCCGCGGGATTGGCCAGAATCTTCGGGTCGTTGTAGGCATACGTAAACAACGCGCTCCAGTCGCGTGCAATATCCCAGGTCGCATCCATTTCGATGCCGTTGGTGCGCGCCTTGCCGGCGTTGATGTTCACGGTGCCGAAGAAGAAGCCGGGCGGCAGTTCGTCCTGGCCGAGATTGCGAAAGGTGAGCAGGTTCTTGATCGTATTGCTGTACGCGGTGACCTGACCGTGTATACGGGGAAAGTCGTAGTCGAACCCGACCTCTCCACCGGTCAGGCGCTCCGGTGTGAGGAAGGCGTTGGGCAGAAAGATGCCTCCGGGAATCGAATAGCCGCGGTAGAGATCGCCCAGATTCGGCGCCCGAAACGCTTTGTACGCAGCCGCGCGCAGCGCCCAGTTTTCGTTGAGCGCGTAGCGCGCTGCCACCCGGGGATTCGTGGCCGAAGCGCTCTCGTCGGGTGTCACTCCAATGCCGCCGGGGTTACCGTCGAAGCCGTCGTAGTTCAACCAGTGTTCGTAGCGGATGCCGGCGGTAATCCGCAACGAGTCCATCGGCAGGAACTCCGCTTGCGCGAACACTCCGGTGAAGCGCTGCTTGCCGCCGCCGACGTCGGTGCGGATCAGCGTTCCATCCTGGTCGAAGATTTGGGCCACATCCTGTCCGCGAATGACGTGGTAGTCGACACCCGCGGACACCGCCGGCACCGTATCGCTTAGGCGCTTCGACCACACGAGCGACACACCCGTGTCCGTGACCGGAGTGTTGTGGATGTTCTGGATGTATTCCGCATACCCGCGCGCGAAACCATCGGGCGTGCCGTTGTTCGCGGTCCAGAAATGCTCGTCGGTGTAGTAGCCGGTAAGGACCACGTTGCTGCCGTCGCTGAATCGCTTGCGGATCGCGCCCGAGTAGTCATTGTTGCGCTGCCAGTTGGTGCTGAGCGGTGTGCCGAGAACCTGATTTTCTTCCTGATAGTCGGCCCGGAGGAAGCCGCCGAGGGTCGAATCGACAGTGAAGTTGCCGGTGGCCTCGGCGCTCTTCGCCCGAAACGACGTGGGAATGTCGAGCGGAGCGCGCAGCTCGGGCGGGACTTCGTTGTAACCGTCGGTGCGCCACTGGCTGACGTTGGCGTCGAGACGGAAGGCATCGGACTGCCGCCACGAGCCGTTGGCATTGATGCGGCTGGTGTCGAGGTTGCCATAGCCCGCGTCGAGCGTTGCCTCGGTTGCCTTTGGTTGCCGCGAGATGATGTTGACGACGCCGCCCATCGCGTAATTACCCCAGGTGCTGGCAAACGCACCGCGAATCACATCCACACGATCGACCGTTTCGAGCGGCACGCGGTTCCATTGCACGTAGCCGAAGAACGGGTCATTCAGGGGAACACCGTCGCGCAGGACCAGCGCGCGGGCGTAGCCGCCGAGACCCCGCATCGAAACGAGATTGGCGGTGGGATGCTGCGCCCAGGACGAGTAGTCCGGCAGATTGAGGCCGACAATCGTCCGCAACACATCGTCGAGGGATTGCGCCGGCGTGGCGAGGATCTGCTCGCTGGTCACCACCGATGAACTGATGGGCTGCACGGCGGCACCGAGGTCACTGCGCGTGGCTGTCACCGTAACGCTCGGCAGCGTCGCCGGCGTTGGCGGGACGGCGTCGTCCGCGGCGTCGACCGCGCTGGACATCCCAATCCACAGCAATGCCACCGCCAACTGCCTGCAAGCGAAACCGCAGTTGCACGTCATGATGTTCCTCCCAAGCGTCGTTCGAAGACAATGCAGGGCGCGAGAGCGCCACGTCATGTCTCCGTAACAAATCGTCGTCACGCAGACAGAGCCTGCGTGCGAAAGCAGAGCGACCCGCGACGCGACGGATCACCGTCAGCGTGCGGGGCCGATGTCGATCAGGAGGACGAGGGAGGTGCGCGCGGTTGCGCGATGCGGACGGAGGATCGTCCGAAAGATATGGCACGCGGCGCACGGTCCGGCGGTGACGAAACCTCACCGTGACCAGTTAGCCCAAAGCCGCCATGAGCGAGCGAGACGCCGGCAGCGAATCCAGCGCAATACGGGCAGTGCGGTACGGTTTCCTTGCCGGAAGGCGAATGATGGGAATGCTCGTCTTGCGCGTCACTGTCCCCGGGTTCGTCGGCGGCACAGTGCTCGATGATCTCGCCGTTCGCGCCGATATGGATATGCGCGTAAGCGAAAACCGGCGCCAACGCATTGAGCGTCAGCGCCAGCCAGATGATATAGAGCTTCCGGCCGACCGCCATGCGGCTACATGCTCCCGGGAACGAACATTCCTCGTTAGTATGATGGAATCCGGGAATGTTTTCTCGCCTTTCTTGACGAGTCGCTGTGGTCCATATACATCTACGGGCGCATCGGGATTCGCCGTTAATCATTGTCCACTCAACGCAGGAGCAGTAGATGAACGACCGATTCAGCACCCTTCATGCGGCCATCGCCAGCCTGCTTGCGGTGGGCGTTACCTCCTCCCTATCCGCGCATGAGGCCCCGGCCCCCGCCGGAATGGAAAAGTGCTATGGGATCGCGAAGGCCGGACAAAACGAATGCGGCACGAGCAAGCACGACTGTGCGGCGCTCGGCAAGGTGGACAATGATCCGACGGACTGGAAGGCAGTCCCGAAAGGCACGTGCGAGAAGGTCGGCGGCGTGCCGAATCCTCCGAAGACGAAGAGCTGAGAGCACGTCCGGCGGCCCGTCGGCACGATTCGTCATAGCGGGGACCGCGCCATCAGCTACGCCGGCGCGTTCCGCGGTCGATCCGGCAAAGGAAGCCCATCGTGCGGCCCGCCTTACTCCTCCTAGTACGCGCCTAGGCCGCTCGGCCAGCGCACCCAAGAGCTGGAAGTAGCCGCGCCCTTTCCCCGGGCGGGTATCTCTTTGGTACGAGTATTAAGGAGCTTTCATGCGCAAGCTTTTTCCATTGGATCGATTCCGTGAATAACTTCATGCTCTTGTTGTTTGTGTGCGGCCCCTTCGCAGGCATCGCGCGAGCGCGCCCCTCCTGCTGGACAAGTGCTTCAAGCGACCCGAGAATCGGGGGTTCGGTGGTGCGGGTCGACCATTGCCGTTGGTCGCAACGGGGTAATCCGAGGACTTTCCTAAGCCGGACGAGCCGGAACCAAACAGGGTAATGTAGCCCGAGGGCACAAGCGGGGGAGGCGGCGATGACACAGTTGCTGACGGAGCGGTATCGCGAGCGCCTGGTGGGTGTGTTGTCGTGCTACGACCGGATCATTATCACGGGCACGCTGCCTGGAGCATGCTACGCGGCGGGGATGACGAGCTTTCTGTATTCGCGCGGCATTCGTATCTTCGACTACGCGCGCTTCGCCGAACCGTTGCGGGAGAGCATCCGTGCGGCGGCCGAGGCTGCAGCGACGGCGGCGGGGGTGGCTATGCAGCACGTTAACAAAGCGCATATCCGCAAGGAAGACCTGGTGGCTGCGGTGCTCAAGGAGCGCGGCGATCAGCCCGGCCTGGTGCATATCATTTCCGCCATGGAAGCGTGCGAGAGTTACCGGCCCTGGCACGACAAACGGACGGGCAAGACGTTCTTGAAGCCCGACGCGGGCAAGTGCCTGCATTACTACTTCTACTTCATCGATGCGCAGCTGGGGCTGTGTTACCTGCGGGTGCCCACCTGGTGCCCATTCCGGCTGCAGTTCTACTGCAACGGGCACGCCTGGCTGGCGCGCAAGCTCAACGCCGCGGGCATCGAGGCCAGCCTGGCCGACAATGCCTTCGTGCGGGTGGCCGACCTGGAGCGGGCGCAGGCGCTCTCCGACGCGCTCAAGCCCGCGGAGCTGCATCGCCGGCTGGATCGCTACGCCAAACAGTTTTGTCCTGTGCATGATGTCTTTGGACAGGATTATCACTGGAGCCTGATGCAGGTGGAGTATTCCACCGACCTCATCTTCCGCTCCGAGGTCGCGCTCAAGCCTCTGTACGAGCAGCTCGCGCGCGAGGCCGTGCTCGCGGTCAAGGCCGAACAGGTCGCCAGCTTCCTGGGCAAGAAGCTCACCCCCCAGTTGGCCCAGGAGATCGGCAGCCGCTTCGTCACCCGCATCGAAGGCACCTGCATCAAGCATCGCTTCGGCAAGACCGGGGTGAAGATGTACGATAAGTTCGGCCGCGTGTTGCGGCTGGAAACCACCACCAACGATGTCTCCTTCTTCAAGCACCACCGCAAGGTGGAACACCGCGATCGGCATACCACCCGGGAGCTGGCGCCGCTCAAAAAGACCATCTACAGCCTGATCGACCTGCGCGAGCTTCTGCTCGGTTGCAATCGCCGCTACCTGGAGTTCCTCTCGGCGCTGGCAGATACCTCCAGCGGCGAGCGCGATCTGGTGCGGCTTACCGAGCCGCAATGCGAGGGCGAGCGCACCATCAAGGGCATCAACTTCTTCGCGCGCACCGAACAGCGCCTGTTGCGCGCCTTGCAGCGCCCCGAATTCAACATCCACGGACTGCGCCGTGCCGACCTCAAGCCCTGGCTGCCCGAGCTCAGCGCTTCGCGCTTGTCGCGTCAATTGCACCGCCTGCACGCTCTCGGCCTGATCAAACGCGTCACCCATACCTATCGTTACTACCTCACCCGTCTGGGGCGCGCCGCCATCGCCGCCGCGTGCTCGTTGACGCAGTTTCACATCGTGCCTGCGCTGGCCTACGCCAAGTGACCAAATCTTCGCCAATTCTGTCAACACTTCACTTGTAAGAGACTAAGACGTCAATACCTTGTTGCCGACGGTTTGCATGAGTGGCGAAGCGGGCAGCCTCTGTACAACGACCCGAGTGTGACTACGACCGTACCAACGCGATTGCGACGCGCCAAGTCGTACCGTAGGCGTCACCGAGTGCCTCAGAGTCGGGCCTCTACCTACACCCCAGTAGCCCCGAGCCCAGTGGATACCAGTGCTTGCGTAGACAATACTAGCGGCAAACGAACTCGTCATACGTGAAGACCGCCCACGAGTCCCATGGCCACTCGTTCGCCATAGGACAGCGCGAAACGGGCCGCTGCTTCGGCGTTCGGAAACGTGCCCTTGTGGAATGGCGAATTGTTGCTGTCGAAAGCTTGAATCGCACCTTTATTGATGGGTCGCTTGCTCTTGATCCACAGCACTGGCTCCCACTCATGGCAGTCGATGCGGAAGCGCGCCCGCGCCGTAATAGCGTACCCCTTGACCGTGGTTGACACCTCGAATTCGGGCACGGCAAATTTGCGTCGGAAGAATCGATTAGCGACGTAAAATGCGGCGGCCTCCGCCTGGGTTTTGCTCGAATACATGCCGGGTAAGTCCAAGCGGACCGCGAAACGCGAACGAATCCCACCTCGATTGTCTTTTGGATGCGCGGTGACATAGGCGCGGTGCAGACCACTCGTTGCCGTCTTTTCAAGCCACAGTGCGTAGTCGTGCTCAGCGTCGGCAGGCCACGCATTCGGTGTCGTGTCACGTCTCAATTTGGGTTCAACTTTGCCCCGACCCGCTCCTCGGCGCAGATCGGAATCTCCGGCGGCTCGCCGATACAGATCGGCGCGAATGCGGCGCCAAAAACGGCGCTGCTCGCCTCATGACGCCAGCGCCCCGCTCTAAAATCTTTGCGCGATCCCGGCGTACCAGGTGCGCCGGCCACCGTATTGCGGAGCACCGACACCGACACCCGTGCCGTCGCGCAGCAGGTACGTCTGGTCAAACAGATTGGTGACGCCAATGCGACCCTCGAGAGTGCCGGAGGCAAAGTCCTTCCATTCGTGAATCAGCGCGACGCCGACGGTTGCATAGCCCGGCAGCTTGCCGGAGTTTGGCGGCGCACCGTCGGGCGTGTTGCGCAGGCCGCTGCCGGCGAGCACGGTACCGCTCAACTTGGTTGCGCCAAAGTTGTAGGTCAGGCCGCCGGAGAACGTGTAGCGCTGATCGTGATCGAGGTAGATGTAGTGATCGGCGATGTAGGCAAGTTCGTCCACGCCGAACAGCGATTGACCCGAAATGATGTTCTTCCCCTTCGCTTCGGCGATTCCCAGATTGAGATAACCGCTCCATGGTCCCTGCGCATACGTCGTCGCAATCTCCACGCCCTCGGCATAGCCCTTCGCATAGTTGAACGGCGTCAGAATCAATGCCTGCCCGAACTGCCCTTCGTCGAGAAGGTTCGTGATGTCCTTGTAGTAAGCGTCGATGGTCATCGACCAATTGGCGGTTATTTTCTGCGCGATGCCGACATCAAAATAGTTCGTTCGCTCCGCCTTGACGACGTCCGAAAAGGGGATCTCGGGCGCGTTGGTGGTGTTGACATACAGCCCGATGCTGGATTGCGAGACAAGTTCCTGCGGCGGCGGTGTGAAGTAGCGCGCGTAGCCTGCGTGAATCGCGCTCGCGTCGCTGATCTTCCATAGCGCATTGATCCGGGGACTCCATTGCTGCTCGTTCGTGAAGGCGGCGACGTGGTCATAGCGAATGCCGTAGTTCAGAGTGAATTGCGGATTGATGCGCCACTCATCCTGAACGTACAGTCCGAGCAGGTTGCCGTTCTCGCTTGAATTGTCGACGATGGTGAGCGGCACGTCGGACGTGGGATTGCCCATGTCATCGGTTGAGAAAGCCTGGACCGAGTTATCGCTTCGCGTGTATTGGTGCGTGAAGCTGCCCCCGAACCTGGGTGTGTGTGCGCTGTCGAGGCGGTAGGAGGCGTCCAGTTGGACGCCGACAGCCGAGTTGGAGCGCAGGACATTCGACGCCACACCGGTATAGACGAGATCGCCGCCCTGCGGATCGGGCACGTAGTGCAATTGGGAATACTGGTAGAAGACCGACGCCTGATAATCAAAGGCACCTTTGCTCTGCTGCAACGAGGCGACGACGTAGCTATTCTGCTCGCGCTGGTTCTGGTCGAGATCGGCGGACGGCAACGCGTTGAACCCGGTATCGACATTGCTGACGCCGGCGAGCGAAAAAGCGGCGGTTTGGTCGGGATTGTTCGGGATCTGAAACTTGCCCTGATAGGTGCTCGCCATCAGCGCGATCCGTGTGTCGTTATTCACGACCTTCGACACGTAGCCAAAGCCCTGGACCTGCTCCGTTCGGTCATGAATGGCGTTCCTCGATGGCGTCGGGTTCTCGATGCCCTGCTGGCTGGTCAGGTAGTTGCCGGTGACGTAGTAGTTGATCGTGCCGCTGCTGCCCACGAATTCCACGCTCGGCTGCCACAGGCTGTGACCACCCGCGAGCAGGCCGACGCTTCCACCCGGTGGCGTGTCGATGCCGTCCTTGGTCTGGATCTCAACGATACCGGCCGTCCGCTGACCAAACTGCGCTGGAACGGCGCCGGTGACAAAGTCGATGTGGTCGACAAAGCGGCTGTCGACCGACTGCCCAAAGCCGCTGATCCCCTCCGGAAGGGTCACGCCGTTGATGCGAAACTGGACATTGGCATGGTCGTCACGGACGTGAATGGAACCCGAGGCCTTGGAATCCTGCGCGATGCCCGGCAACGTTAGGAGAACTTCGTTCATCGAGGTATTGGCGCCCTTGCCAAACTCGTTGATGCGTTGCTGGTCGATCTCGTAGACAGTGGTCCCCACCTTCGGCGACAGTGCGATCTGTGCGTCCTTGAGCCTGGTCGCGGTGACGGTGATGGACGATAGTTGCTGCGCCTCAGCGACAACCAAGGCTACATCGGCGGTCGCGCTCGTCGTAACGTCGACCGTCCGTGTCGCCGTCGTTGCTGAAGATCCGCTAGTGACCGTGTAGCGTCCGGCCGGAATGTCGACGAACCGGGCGACCCCGTTGTTGTCGGTCGTCTGCTGGGCGACTTGCTTGCCAGAGGCGTCCTGCAATGAGACGAGCACGCCGGCCAACGATTTGCCGGAAGCATCTTTGGTGCTGGCGTTGATCGTGGCCGCAGAGGCGGTGTGCAGGGCAATGCAGGCGGCAACACCTATCGCGCCGCGTCGCAAAAGGACTAGCTTGCGCATGAAAGCTCCTCAATATCCGTACCAAAGGGATACCCACCCGGGTGAAGGGCGGGACTACTTCCAGCTCTGGGGTGCGCCGGCCAACTGGCCTAGGCGTCGATTACGAGGAGTAAGGAGGACCGCACGATGGCGGCAATACGACTGCGAGAATGACTGCCGGCGCGTGCCGGCCTGGGTGAATCGGTAGCCAATAGTTGATATCCGGGCTGACCTTAACCGTGGGCACTGCACTCGGTCCGGCAACCTTGCCGACAACCGCGGCGCAGACCGCGCACCCGTCATCGGCATCGGGGCCGATGTGCAGATGCGTGGCCGCGACCGATGCGAGCCACGCGAAGCACAATGCCACCAGCCCGCAGACGACGCGCTGGCGCATCCGGTGCATCGTCTTAAGCAACACTCTCACGCGCATACCACCATGTTCGCGATTGTGGCCGGACGGTCGCCCTTGCAATACTGCAGTGCGCGCCGTGCACGGGCCGTCGTCAGCCTATTCCGGGTGCTTCATGCCACAGTACTTGCCGTAGGCGATGCCTTTGCACGCCTTGGCCAACTCGGCCATGCAGTAGTCTTCATCCTTGCCGGACTCCTGGCATTTCGCGGCGGCCTCATGGGCGGCAGCCATCGTGCGGTGCCGCTTGACGTCTTCCTTCGTGTGCTCGGCTTCCTTTGCCGGATCGACCGCGGAACGCGCCGGCGTACCTGATGGCGCGGTCCCCGCCACATCGGCACCGCTCGCCAATGCCGTGTACGCCGAGAGAACGAGTATTGCCATTGCGAATAGAGGGTTCTTCATGCGCAACTCCTCAAGTGTTGGGCGCTAACTACGGCGCGCCAAAGTCGCCGAAATGTCGGCATGCGCTGCCCGCCAGCTTGGAAGCAGCGCAGCGAGGCTCGCCGCCAGCAACGCGGGTACCAACAGCCACAGTTCCTCCATTGAGAATGACCATGCGCCGATGCGCAGACTTTCCTGCTGCTGCCATCCATGTGGTGAGGATGGCGACCAGCGCATGCGCCAGTAGCAGGCCGAGCAAGCCGCCGAGGACCGCGAGCATGAGCGCCTCAAGCATCATCATCAGCGCGATCTGTGACGGTCGCGCGCCCAGCGTTCGCAAGACCGCGATGTCGTACGCGCGCTCGTTGAGGGCATGATAGAGCGCGATGAACAGAGACAGGGCCGCGGTAGCGAGGACGACACCTCCGAACGCCTTGATCACGTCTGCGCCGACGCCGATCATCCGGAACAGCCGCGCCGATTCGTACGCGGGCGACGCAGCCAGCATGTCGGTCTCGCTATTTATCTTCCGCGGCAGGGAGGCGGCCGCGAGCGGGGAGGCGTACTGAATCAACAGTACGGTGACCTGACGCTCGGCACTGATCACTTTCTGCTCTTCCGGATCGGAGATCTTCCCTTCATGGACAAACCAGACACTTTCCGTGTTGACGAGGACCAGACGATCGAGCACCGTGCCGGTGGGCTTCAGGATTCCTACCACCGTATAGACCGAGTCACCGTGCACGGGTCCGCCTTCGGTCAAGCCGTGCGAGCCGACGAATCGCGCGCCGAGGCCGAGGCCTGTCTTCGCGGCAACAGTCGATCCGAGCACGGCCTCCATCTTGTCCTTCCACATAGTTCCCGATCCAAGCGTGCCGCTGTAGAGTCCGACGTAGTCCGGCGACGTACCTACGATGCGGTACCCGCGGAAGCTGTCGCCGAGCGAAAGCGGGATCACGTGTTTAATCAAGCGGGTTCTTCGCGAGATCTTCGGCAGACTTGAGGGGAATGTTGCCGGTCGGGGCGTCGAGGTGGAAGATCCCCGCCAAGATGAGCTGGATCGGACTACCTTTCGCTCCGACAATCAGATCGATGCCTTGCGCGTCGCGGTTGAGGCTGTCGCCGATCTGCCCGTTCACGATCAGTACGAAGCCGATAGTCCCCACACCCAAGGCCAGCAGCACGACATTCAGCAGCGTGCCGAGCGGTCGCGCTCGCAAGTAGCTCCAGGCGAGCTGCGCAACATTCACGACTGGATCACCGCAGGACGGGAAAGCGCAAGCTGCCGCGGGATGCGCGACTTTAGTCGCATGTCGTGGGTCGCGATCAAGAGCGATGCACCATGCCGCTGCGTCGCGTCGAGCAACAGATCTGCTACCAGAGCACAGGTTTCATCATCGAGGCTGGACGTCGGCTCGTCGGCTAGCAGGAGCTTGGGCCGATTGACCAGGGCGCGGGCGATCGCGACACGCTGTTGCTGGCCGACAGAAAGTTGGTGCGGGAACGCGTCGCCGCGATCGTTAACACCAAGGGACTGCAGCATGGTACGTGCTGCTGCACGATCGACTGGCAAGGCGGCGATGGATTGGGCGACCAGCAAATTCTGCAATGCGGTCAGGGTAGGTAGGAGATGGAACTGTTGGAGCACGATGCCAACGTGCTGTCCACGGAAGCGGTCGCGTGCCGGCGGGGAGAGCAGCGCGAGATCCTGGCCATCTACCAGGACTCGACCGCCGCTTGGCAGTAGCAGTCCCGCGATCAAATGCAGAAGGGTCGTCTTGCCGCACCCCGACGGTCCGACGACCAAGACGTTGCTCTTGGCGTCAAGCTCGAATGTGGCTAAGCGCAGGACATCCTCGGCGCTGTCATAGCTAAAGCGAAGCGCCTCGATGCGAATCATCATGGAGCGTGCGTCACAACTCTCTCTATCTGCAGTCTGCACAGCGCCCATAGAGCGTGACATCGTGCTGCTCAACCGTGAATCCGCGCGGCGCTAGCCGCCGCAAATTCCCGGGGCACCCGAGGATGTCGTACACTCGCTGGCACGTCCTGCACTGAAAATGGTGATGGTGGACCGATTCGGTCGTCTCATAACGCGGATTGTCACCCGGCAGCGTGATCATCTGCACCGAGCCCTCTGCCACCAGCAGCTTGAGATTTCGATAGATCGTTGCGAGGCCAACGCCTGGAACAACGGCGCGAACCTTATCGAGTAACTCTTGCGGTAGCAGAGGCCGCGTCGATCCTTGAATGGCCGATCTGATGGCGTCGCGCTGCCGGGTGGTGCGTCCCATGGACCTGGTCGGAGAGGGTTGCAACCCACTCACTATATCATGTTATGATAATGAGAAGTCATTAGCACAACTGAGTGAGCCTGATGTATGGAGTCGACGCCGCACTTATGTTCTGAGCACTGGAATTCCACAGCGTCGCCGTAGCCTCAGCGTTGCCGCAAACCCAGCCAATGGATGATCGACATGCGCTACCTTAGATACTGGACTTTCTCAGTGCTGCTTGCCTGTGCATCGCTTCCCTTGCATGCATTTACCCCTGTGGGTCCGGATGGCCTGCCCAGCGCTGCCAATTTCGGGGTATCGATCTTGCCCGAGGTGCAGGGTGCGGTGTCGTGGAAGACGCTCGCTGAGGTCGAAGCCATCAAGCGCGGCGGGAAAATGGTTCCGGAGTTCAGCAAGGAGACCCTCGCGCTGGACAACCAGACTGTGCGTCTTTGCGGCTTCATGATGCCGCTCGACATGACCGAGCAACAGCAGCATTTCCTGCTCTCTGCGGTGCCGGCGTCATGTCCTTTCTGCATGCCCGCTGGCCCCTCAGAGATTGTCGAAGTCATCAGCAAACGTCCAATCAAGTTCGGGTTCGATCCAATCGTCATGTCGGGCAAGTTGTCCCTGCTCAAGGACGATAAATCTGGGTTGCTTTATCGGATGACCGACGCCGAATGGGTTGCGATGCCGGCAAAGTAGGGCTAGTCGTGTAGGGGTTCCGCAGACGGTTGTCGGCCGACCCTCGTCGGCGGGAGTCCGCCAAGAGGATTCGCGTGACGCTTTCCTGGATTGTTTTGGCGACCCTTGCCAGCGGACTGTTGAGCGTCCTGGCCGCCGCGGTGATTGCGCTATCAATGCCGCGTCGCTGGATTCCCTACCTCGTCAGTTTCGCGGTGGGCGTCCTGTTGACTGCGGCGTTTCTTGATCTGCTCCCGGAAGCTGCGGAGTCATTGCCCCTGTCAACGGTGCTTGCAACCACACTTGCCGGCATATTCGCATTCTTTGTTCTGGAGAAGTTGACCCTGTGGCAACACGGTCGCGTCATCCTGGCTGACATAAATATCGGGTTCAAACCGGCCGGACCGATGATCTTGGTTGGCGACGGACTGCACAATTTTGCGGATGGCATTCTGCTCGCAGCCGCCTTTCTGACCGATGTTCAACTCGGCATGGTGACAACCTTCGCCGTCGTCGCCCATGAAATTCCACGCGAAATGGGTGATTTTGGCGTTCTTTTAGACTCGGGATTCTCCAACCGGCAAGCGCTCTGGTGGAACGTGATATTCAGCATTGCCGCAGTACTCGGCGGCATCATCGGTTACTTGGGTCTGTCCCTGGTCCATGCCGCAATTCCGTATGTCCTGGCCGTCTCCGCTGCAAGCTTCATCTACATCGCCATTGCCGATCTTGTACCGGGGCTGCATCAGATTGTCAGACCGCAGGCTGCGTTGGCGCAAGCGCTCATGATCGGACTTGGCATCGCGACGATGAGCACAACCATCTCAGTATTGATCTAGACCGATAGTCGAGAACGAATGATGAGGCGGATCATAAAGGCCCAAGGCGGGAATGGCTCTAACTGCGAACGATTTGGCGCCGCCATCTTGGATTTTAAGGAGGGTTTCTAATCATTCGAGGAGGCCAGGTGTACGGACAAGCAACTCTTCACGCCATTGCGACGCCGTCTCTGGGCTGGCGCGGGCAGGTATTAGGCGTCCTGCTTCTAGGACTAGCCTGTGCTCCGGCGAACACGTGGGCAACGCCGGCAGAAGACCTTTACGAGGCAGCCGCTACCGGCAATATATCCAAGGTCAAGGAATTGCTCGCCAAGGCCGACGTGAACGCGACGTCGCCTTGGGCTAGGTCGGAAAACTAGGCATCAAGGCGGCGAAGTCGACGGTGGACAAATACCGCGTGTCATCGACGAAGGTGGCGTCGCCGCGGCGGAGGAACGGTCCGAAGTCAACGACCGTCGAGCTCTCTGATGTCACGAAACCTTCGGCGAAGGCGCTCCGAGCCAGCCATAGGAGCGCGTGGAAGCGGCCAGTCGATCATTGCTCGAAAATCCTGTCCTCTTGGCCGCGGCCGAACGGCAGCTGCACGAAACGATTTGTCACAAAGCTGGGTCATAGTGGTGCGCCGTGACCCGGATGGAGGGCTACCATTGCTACGGCGATCCCTTTTAACCGCGTACCGCTGGCGTCACCCGCACGATTTCTGTCATTGGAGAGTCCATCATGAAAGCACCGCTCGTTGTGGCTTCGGCTCTGTTGCTGTGTTCGTGCGCGGGAGCGCCCGCAATGAATGGTTCAATTCAGAGTTCGTTCAACGGAACCACGTATAAGTCGGGACCGACAGGTGCCGACGACCCCCGTCTTCGCAGCCCGCAGTTCTACATGAACGACGACAAGTCGCCGGCGGCGCAGCCACCCGCTCCCGCGCCATTTCAGTCTGGCTCGGTAGATACTTTCTGTGCGGCGGACTGCCAATTACATCGCTACTCTGCCGCATACTGCAATCAGGCTTGCAGCAGGTAAGTTGCTCGCCTGACGGCGACTTTCCAGCACTTTCGCTGCGCGCCGCCCGCGGTCGGTTCGAAGACGGCGGACACGGACTTTCGACGTTCGCTTGAACTCTCGGCACGCGTCCGGTATGAAACGCTACACATCTGTCCGGGGTGCGCCGCGTCGGGGTTACCAAGGCCGGATCTACGCTTGCTGCTGGACGGAATGCCGGTCTTGAGTCGGCCATAGATAGAGAAATCCGGCGAGCGCTGACACGAATAGATATCCCAGGGTGTGCTCGAAGAAATGCGGGAAGAGCAGCTCCGCCAGCGTCTTCTTCTGGCCATAGGTCTGCGCCTTTAGTAGCACCGACGCGATCAGCACGAACGCGCCACAACCGACGCCCACGATCCCTGCCGCGTAGATCGGCCACGTGCGCAGCGTCGACCGGGCGTTCGATATCGGCACCGAGAATTTGCGCGCGAGCACGAAGCACGTGCCCATCGCCAGCGGCAGCGTCACGAGCGTATGTGTGACGAGCTCGCGCAGCTGGTGGCCAAGATAAGTAGGGTCCCGGAACGGCTGGGTGGACACGCCGAAGACGAGCGTCGCCGCCACGAAGGCGAGCAGCGCGCCGGTATACAGCGAAGCGCCGCTGTGTCGGGTACGTGCGGTAGGACGACCGTCGCGGAGCCAGAGCAGGCCGGCGACGGTGAACGCCAGCGCGATTTCCGCGAAGCGCTCGATCAGGTGGTAGCGCCAATGCGCGCCCCAAGCGAACGGCACGCCCGGTCGCGTCGGGTATTGGGCGAGATTGTCTAGGATCGCCTGACCGCGCGCCTCCGCGGTGTAATAGCGCCCGAATGCGTTGACGTAGGCCGTCCCGCCGAGAATCAGCACTAGCGTGGCCAACACCGCCACGGCCAGAATGACGCGCATCCGCGCCAGGTTTTCATCGCCACTTGTACGCGAGGGAGGATAGAAGTGACGCACCGCGCCCGCTATCGCCAGCGCGAGCACCGAGTCGAGGGCGAGCTCACGCGTCGCGTGTTCGAAATAGAAGATCGTTTCGAGAAACGTGTGCTGCCCATCCTCATGGACTACGCGATTCCACGGCCACGGCGTGCCCGCCTGTACGCAGACTGCGACGAACGCCACGAGCATCACCAACGCCGGAACATAGAAAAAGAGCGCTCGTTCGCAGGCCTTGAGCTTCATCGGCAGGTTGACCGCGGCACCAGCGCATCGGCGCCGGCCAACTGTCTCGAAGTGAGGTAGGCGTGAACCACTGCAAGCTTAAATTCAGTTCTGTAGCTTCGATATGGGCGTGACATCGGATATCCTCCGACGCCAGATCCACGGTGTCAAATCGAAGCCAGTGCTCCGTCTGAGGAGCGGTTCACTCCAGTCCATGTCCGCGACGAGCACGCCAGTGCAGTTTCGTATCGATGGAATCGCGCTTCCCGAGGGGATCAGCGGCTTTGGCCAGTCCGTCGACATTGGGTGGAGCGTACGCTGCCTGCGCAGGGGCCCGTACGCAATCCAAGAAATAGCGAGAAAGTATTCCCGAAATCGATCATACTAAGTGGTGATGTGGCGTGTTCGCTCGCAAGAGCCTGCAGACCCATGGTGATCCGCCGGAAGCTCTATCTCGTCTGGCTGGCGCTGACGCTCAATGCGTTGGCGCCGATTCTTGCGTACGCGCACATCCACGTCGGCGCGCACGGCGAGATCATCGAGCACTGTGCCGCCGACGAACCCGGCGACGCTAACACCGACACGCAAGACGAGCACTCCCATCATTCGCCTTCCGACAAGGGGACCGTACCCCACTGCCCGTATTGCGCCGGATTCGCCGCCGGCCTTTCGCTCGCTTACGGCGGATTGGGACCAACCCTACCCGATGTGGTCTCGGCGCTGCCGGATAGACCACCGCCAGCCGTAGCTTCCGGGCGGTCCTCTGTCCGTATCGCGCAACAGCGCGCACCTCCTACGTTCTCCTGATCGACATCACCCGTGCCGCGATGTTTTTTCGTCGCGGCGTGGCGCGCTCGTCCGCCGCTGTTGCGTAGACGTTTGATTGTCTCGCGCTCCCTGGTGAGACGATCCGTCGCTCGTGGGCGTGACGTCTTCTGACCCGCGGACCGGGCAGTAGGCAAACAGGAGGAGTTGCAAATGAAATTGAATCGACGTCGTATAACCGGCGCCCTTACGCTGGTCGCCTTTGCCGCGTGTCCGGCCATAGCATTGGCCTGTGCCACCTGTGGCTGCGCGCTGTCCACCGAAGCAGCCATGGGCTATTCGGCCGAGCCCGGCTGGCGGGCGAGCTTCGAGTTCGACTTCATCAACCAGGATCAGTTACGTACCGGCACGAGCAGCATCTCAAATTCGCAGGTGGCGGCGATCAACGACAATGGCGGCAGCCAGGAGGTCGAGAAGCAGACCATCAACCGGTACTTCACATTCGGCCTGAACTATATTCCCAACCCCGACTGGAATTTGAATCTGCTGGTTCCGTTCATTGACCGTAGCCACGACACCTATGGTCAAGCGATGAATCCTCTAACCCCCGACCAGATCAGTGGTGCAAGCGTCGAGAGCTTCGGCGATATGCGTTTCATCGCGAGCTATCAGGGCCTGCTGCCGACGCACAACCTCGGGATTCAACTCGGCGTCGTACTGCCTACGGGCAGGTATGGGGGACCCAATGCCGACGGCACCGGCACCGTCGGGCGCAACCCCGTCGCGTTCGTCTCCGGGCCCAATTCGAAGAACCCGTCGCCGGATAATCTCCTCGACACCAGTTTGCAAGCCGGCGTAGGCGCCACGGATATCATCGTCGGTGGGTACTACTACCAAGCGGTGAGCCAGGATTTCGACGCTTTCGTCAATGGCCAATTCCAGGCGGCCCTGTGGCACAAGCTCGACCAGAATGGTGAGGACTATCGCCCCGGCAACCTGGTCAACGTGAGCTTGGGTGTGCGCTACGCGGCCAACCCCAAGCTGGTACCGCAAGTGCAATTGAACGTTACCCGCAAGAGCACTGACCAAGGGGTGCTGGCAGATACCATCTCGACCGGCGGCACGGTGGTGTATCTGAGCCCCGGACTAGGCGCGAGCGTCACCGACAAACTGAACGTCTACGGATTCGTGCAGGTGCCCCTGTACAGCCGGCTCACGGGCTACCAACTGTTCCCGCATTGGACGGCCACGGTCGGGGTGACTTATACCTTCTGACCAGAGGGTGGCGGCTCGAATGCGTGGCACTTTTGCGCCGCTGCCTTCTCCAAGTTGAACGATTGGCCCTTCCAAACACGCGTCGAGCGTCGCTGCTTTCAGGCTGTTTCAATCTTGGAGCAAGCTATGTTGAATGCCTCATGCCGAACCACCCACTGCCTGATGATTGCGGCAGGCTGTGCTGCACTGGCTTGGACGGCGGCGCCGGTGTTTGCCGAACAGAGCACGCCCCCCGTGCAGGCCAAAGACGCTTGGATCCGCTGGTTGCCGGCCAGTTTGCCGGCGGCCGGCTACGTCATTTTGCGCAATACCGGCGACAAGCCCGTCGTGCTGGTGGGCGCCGAAAGCCCCGATTACGGCAACACCATGCTGCACGAAACCCGCAACAAGGGCGCGGTCAGCGAGATGGTGAACGCGGACAAGATCACCATCCCTGCGCACGGCACCATTGCCTTCAGTCCAGGCGGCTATCACATCATGCTGATGCAAGAGAAGAAGCAGGTGAAGCCTGGCGATAGGGTGCCCATCACCCTCCAGTTCGAAGGCGGCGATCAACTCACCGTGAACTTCGAAGTGCGCAACGCCGACGGTCGCAGCGTCGGCGGCATGAAGGGTATGGACATGAGCGGCATGCACAACGTGCAACACTGAAATGGCTTCCGAATCTCCCGCCGAACTCAACGGCGTGCGTCAGCCTGCGCCGTCTGCAGACCGGCGGCGCCGAGCCCTGCTCCGGCGCGCCGCCGGGCTAGGAATCGCAGCCGCTGGGGGCCTGTTCGCGCCGTTGGTGCTGGCGAACGATTTGGAGGTAGGCAAAGCGGCCCCGCCGTTGGTGTTGCAAACCTTGGACGGGCACAGCATCGCCACACGCGACCTGCTCGGTCAAGTCGTAATCGCCACGTTCTGGGCCACTTGGTGCGAGCCCTGCCGCGAGGAGTTGCCGATGCTCTCGACCTACGCTTCGAACCACGCGCAGCAAGGCTTGCGGGTGTTGGGATTCAGCCTCGACGGCCCGGAGGCTCTGCCGAAGGTGCGGGTTGTGGCAGCGAGTCTAAGCTTTCCGGTTGGGCTTCTCGGGAACCCTTACGTCGGGGGATACGGCCGTATCTGGCGCATCCCGGTGAGTTTCGTCATCGACCGCGTAGGTCGCTTGGCCCATAACGGTTGGGACGATGATGAGCAGCCATTGACGAAGGAGCAGTTGCAGCGGGTGGTGGATCCGCTCCTTTTGCGTAGCGCTTGAAGTGGCACGCTCCGAGTTTCATGCAGCGCTGCAAGACGGTCAGAGCGTGCATATCCATTCAGCACTGCTCGCAATTGGGTCTGACGGCGTTGGTACGTGAATTCAATCGGCGCATCGACTTGATAGGCAACAAGATCGCCGAGTAATCTCTCCAAGCGCGATACTTTGCGCTCGGGGCGGTTGGAAGATATGTCACATTCTGCCTACAAAGAATACGACAGCATGGGATCGTGATCTTAGACCAAATGTCTGGCGAGCGCGGACACCGCCCGATGACGGGGCGCATCCAGCATCGGAGCCATTGCGTATATCGGTAGGCAAGATCGATAAGCTTTGCTTACCGCGGAAGCCTCTTCGCGCCGTTTATGTGGTCCCGCATAGTCTATGGAACGGTGTTGGCGTCGCTCGCGTTGACGGCGTTTGCCGATGACCCACAAAAGCTTGCGCCGGTCCAGGTTGTCGGTCACTACGACAACGGGGTGGGAACGACCGACGCGGCGAGCGCCGGGGTGATCACGCCGCAGCTCATCGACGACCGCGCGATCCTGCGCCCCGGCGAAGTGCTGGAATACATCCCCGGCATGATCGTCACCCAGCACAGCGGCGCCGGCAAGGCAAACCAGTATTTCCTGCGCGGCTTCAATCTCGATCATGGCACCGACTTCGACACCTACGTCGCCGGCATGCCGGTGAACATGCGGACTCACGCCCACGGGCAGGGCTACACCGATCTCAATTTCCTGATCCCGGAACTCGTCTCCCGCATCGACTACTTCAAGGGACCCTACTACGCGTCCGAGGGTGATTTCGCGACGGCGGGCGGCGCCAACATCAGCTACTTTCACCAGATGAGGCAGAACCTGGCCGAGCTGACCGGAGGGCAGTACCAGTACGGGCGCGCGTTGGTCGCTCGGTTCGACGGAAGCAGGGCCCGGGCAGTTCCTCTATGCGTTCGAGGCAGTATCACGACAACGGGCCGTGGGACGTGCCGGAGAATTTTCGCAAGTACAACGGCGTGCTGCGCTATACGTTGCCGGTCGGCGACGGGCAAGCTTCGGCGTAACCGCCATGGGGTACGACGGCCAGTGGACGGCGACCAACCAGATTCCGCAGCGCGCAGTGAACGAAGGTCTGATCGATCGCTTCGGCTCGCTCAACGCGAGCGACGGCGGCACCAGTCATCGCTACAGCCTCTCGGTCGACTACGAGGGCGACCGTCGGCGGGGGCCACCTGCAGACCACTGCCTACGGCATTGCCTACTACCTCAATCTGTATTCCGACTTCACGTTCTATCTCAACGACCCGGTCAATGGCGACCAGTTCAACCAGTACGACAACCGCAAGATCTACGGCTGGAACGGTAGCTGGTCGCGGCGACGATACGCTGTTTGGCTATCCGATGCAGAATTCCGCTGGGTGGGACATCCGGCAGGACCGCATCGCGCCGGTCGGCATCTACGACACGGTGCAGCGGATGCGGCTCGACACGGTACGCGAAGACAATGTCCGAGAGACGAGCTACTCGGTCTGGGTTGAGAACCAGACTCAATGGAACGAGTGGTTCCGCAGCATCGTCGGCCTCCGCGGCGAGAACTATCGCTTCGACGTCGACAGCAGCATTCCCGCAGAACTCCGGCAATAAGACCGCCGGCATCGGATTGCCCAAGCTGTCGTTGATCTTCGGACCGTGGCAGCAAGACGGAGTTCTTCGTCAACGCCGGCGAAGGATTTCACAGCAACGACGCGCGCGGCGTCGTCGCGACGGTCGACCCAAAGACGCTGGAGCCGATCGCCTCGGCGACACCGCTCGTGCGCGCCAAGGGCGCCGAACTCGGTGTGCGCACCGAGATCATCCCCAACCTGCAGTCGTCGCTCGCATTCTGGTATCTGACGCTCGCCTCCGAACTGGTATTCAGCGGTGACGCAGGCACGACCGAAGCCGGGCCGCCCGTCGAAACGCATCGGCGTCGAGTGGTCGAATCACTACACGCCGCGACCGTGGTTGCTGCTGGACCTCGATCTCGCGTGGACGCGCGCGCGGTTTTCCGACTACGATCCGGTCGGCAACCACATTCCGGAGGCATTGCAGGCGACCGCGCAGGCGGGCATCACGCTGCAGAATCTCGGCCCGTGGACGGCGAGCATTTTCGGCCGCTACTTCGGCCCGCGTGACCTGATCGAGGACGGCAGCATCAAGTCCAACTCGACCACGGTGTTCAACCTGCAGGCCACCTATCAGGTCAATCCGAAGACGCGCATTCGCTTCGACGTGTTCAACCTGTTCAACGCCAACGCCAACGACATCACGTACTACTACGCGTCGCGACTTCCTGGCGAGCCGGCGGAGGGCGTAAACGACTACAACTCCCATCCGATGGAGAGTCGGACTGTGCGGTTCGGTTTTCTCTACAACTTCTAGTCTAACGAGACGGTGAGCAAAATCCGCCCTCGCGCAGCGACAATGCGATGACGCTCGGGGCATTCCGCCGAAGCGCTCACGATCGACCGCGTACGATGTCTCGCGACGAAGCATTAGTCGCTGGCACCCTGGCGCCGCGACCCGCGTAATGGTCCAGAATGTGGTCCCGCTCGGCCTTCGGCAAACTCGTCAGTTGTTTGACGTGCGCATAGAAGCGCACCAGATCGTTGTCTTCCTCGTGCAACATGGCACGAAACGCCGGAACACGATCGGTGTAGAGTGCAATTGCGGCAAGATTAGCGTTGTTCGGGTGTGCAAACCACCCTTCGTAGCCGATAAGACCTGGGTCGTTGACCTTTGCTGCGTCGTATGCCTCCCTCATCGCAGCAAAAGCCTCCTCCTTCAGCCGGCGCTTCTCGCTGGCGGGAGCGCTACTGGCATAGATCTCCGCGAGTTGCGATCGCGTTTTCCGGACCAGCGCATTGAATTCCGCGCGCGTCCGCTGGGTGCGCTCGAACTGCGCCACGAGTTCAGGTCTATGTTCGTGGGCCAACCACCGCTCGAGTCCGGCGCGTTCGACGGTGACGGCATATGATTCGTTGAACACGCTATCGCCTGGTACATAAAGCAGCTGATGCGCGAGCTCGTGGAAAATGAGCCGCGCAACTTCGGTCTCCGGCCAGCGGACGAACGATGACAAGACCGGATCGTCGAAATAACCCAGTGTCGAGTACGCCGGGACGTTCCCCACGTAGACGTCGTCTCCCTTCGACTCCAAACGCTTCGCTTCGCTAGTCGCGTCCGCGTGCCGGAAATAGCCGCGATAGCTGACGCAGCCGGCCACCGGGAAGCACCAATCGCGCGGCGACAACGACAGCTCCGGCGTTGCGAAGACTGTCCATGAGACGAAAGGACGGCCGAGATCTGTGTATCGCATGTAGCTTCTATTCTCGGGCAGGCCTAGCGAACGACTGGCGAACTCGCGGATTTCGGCAATGCGCTCGAGGCGGGCCTTGAGACCCTCATCCTTGGTATCCGCGATCACCTCAGGTATCGGCCGCGCACCGGATAACAGTTGCCATTCTCCCCAGACGCTCTGCCAGTAGTAGTCGAAGGTCGGCGTGCACGCGCTTAGCACGCACGCTGTGGACGCGACTGCGGCGATGCCGAACTTCCCGAAGATCGCGTTCTGCATGTATGCGTTTCGCGGTACCGACGCCGGTTTACGCCCACCACAAATCCATTGCCAGATGGTACGCATTTCCATGATCCTCCATCCAAACCGACAGCGATCCGACTGCCTGGGGATGTCGTCGCCTTGGAATCGTCGTCGAGTTCAGTTGTACGCAGTAGGGTGCGCCACCCACGTGTAGGCGCCGGATTCCGAAGCGGCCGCGACATCGCCGCGTCAGTGCTTGTCCGGCGCCGGGCCCTGCACGACCCGCACCCAACGCTGCGGCTGCAGGTATTGCTTGAGCGCATCCTGCACCTGCTGCGCGGTCAACTCGAGGTAGTGCCCGGCAGCCACCATCGGCTGATTCAGTGGTTCGCCCCTGTAGCTCCATCTCAGCAGCGAGCGGGCGATGCGGTTGACGCTGGCGACCTCCAGCGGGATCGAGCGGATCTGATACTGGCGCGCGTTATTGAGCTCGTCATCCCCGACGCCCGTCTGCTGCATTGCCCTGACATTGTCCAGCACCAGCCCATCCACCAGCGCTACCTTGTCGGGATCGCTTCCGTACTCGACGTAGAAGATCGAACGCGAGCGGTCGAACTGCAGGCCCGACTCGGCACCGTAGGCGTAGCCGTGCTTGACGCGGATGTCCGCCATCAGCCGCGAAGCGAAGCCGTTGCCGCCGAGCACATCGTTGCCGAGCTGTAGCGCATAGCGGTTCGCATTGTAGAGGTCGAGCTCCAACGTCTGGCCCATCAGCACCTGATCCTGCGACGCATAGGCGTTTGGCACGACTGCATAGGTCGGGGGATTGGGCGGCACCCTGGGTGGAATCACGTTGGGTTTCGGCCCCTGCGCCTTCCATTGCCCGAAATACTTCTCGATCTCCGCCTTGGCCTGATCCGGCGTGACGTCGCCAACCACTACGATCGTGGTCAGGTCGGGACGGTAGCTGTCCTCGAAGTAGCGCCTGACATCGGTCGCGGCAAGCTTGCCGACCGTCGCTGGTGTCGCTTCGCGCAGCCTTGGGTCGCCGGCGGGCAGCAGGCCCTGCCTGAGCGCGCGGAGCATCCTGTACTCCGGCGTCTGCAGCTCGCCAGCGAGCGTCCGCGCCAGCGTCTGCTGCTGGACAGCGAATGCCTGCTGCGGCAGCGCGGGATGCAGTACGTTGTCCGCCAGCAGCTCGAGGCCCCGATCGAAGTCGGCGCTCGGCACGGCGAGAGTGAAGTCCTCACCGCCGGATTCGCTCGCGGCGATGGCGTCGAGCGCCTTGTGGAACGCCGTTCGGTCGAGTGTCGCCGTTCCGTAGTCGAACAACGAGCCGAGTAGCCGCCCGACACCTTCCTGGCCCGCGGGTTCCTGCAATCCGGCATCGTGATCGACGTGGCCGACCACCGTGACGGTCTTGCTGACCGTCTCGGGCTGCACGATGAGGGTGATCCCGTTGGCCAGCTTCAGCTGCGTCGGGTCGAGCGTCCAGTGCGGCATCTCCAGCCGCGCGAGCGCCTGGGCCGCCCAGTCCGGAAGCGGCACGTCCAGCTTGTCGTTGCCGGCGAAGGATTCGGTGCCGCCGAAACCCGAACTGTCCGGCGGACGCTTGCCATTGGCATCGGGCGTGAGCACGATGGTCACGCGCGCCTGCGGCCTGAGGTATTCGCGCGCGATGCGGTTGACGTCGTCCGCCGTTACCGCCTGAATTCGCTGCTCGGCCGCCTCCGGTGAATCGAGTCCCTGCCAGGCAAGCGCCCGCGACCATGCGCTGGCAAGGCTCACCGCACTGTTCTTATTGAATTCGAATTGAGCGAGCTCAGAGCGTTTGGCGGCCTCGACCAGGTCGGGCGACACGCCGTCCTTGAGCAACGCTTCGATCGTGCGGTCGAGATGCGCCCGCGCCTGCTGCGCATCGCCGCCCTTCGCGAACCCGACCTCGACACTGCCGATGCCGCCGTGGCTGAACGGCTGGATCTGCGCGTCGGCGCTGAGCACCGTGCCTTGCGCGGCCAGCTCGGAGAGCCCGCTGCGTGGATTGTTGAGGACATCGACCAGCACCTGCGCGGCGGCATCGTCGTTCGAAATCATGCCCGGCATGCGGTAGAGGAACTGCACCGTGCCGCTGGAGTCCGGCGTGGTGCGCGTGATGGTCTGCGCCGTGAACGGTTTCAGCATCGCCGGCTTGCGCGCCGGCGTTGGCCGGGGCGGCATCGAACCGAAGAGCGACTTGACGCTGTCCAGTGTCGCCGTCGGGTCGACGTCGCCGACGATCACCAGCACCGCGTTGCCCGGCTGATACCACTCGTCGTAGAACGCGTGCAGCATCTTCGATGTGGTCTTGTCGAAGGAGGGCCGCGTGCCCAGAGGATCCTTGGCATAACCGGTGCCGGCGTACAGAATCCCTTCCGCCCGCTCGAACGCGAGGAATCCGGGGTCCGAGATGTCTCGGGAGACTTCCTGCTCGATCGCTCCCCGCTCAAGCTTCCAGTCCCCCTCGGTCAGCAGCGCGCCACGCATGCGGCCGGCTTCGATGCGCAGCAGCACGTCGAGGTAGATGGCGGGTGCGACAAAGGTGTACTGAGTAGCGTCATTGGTGGTGAAGGCATTGCTCTCGCTGCCCATCTTGCCGGTGATTTCATTCAACTGGGCGCCGGTCAATCCCTTGCTGCCGCGAAACATCATGTGCTCCAGCGCATGCGCGGTGCCGGGATAGCCCTTCGGCGTCTGGTAACCCCCGCCGAGGTAGGTGACCTGGGTGGTGACGACCGGCGCCAGCGTGTCGCGCACGATCACCACGCGCAGGCCGTTGTCCAGGTCCGCGCGCAGCACACCGCCCCCCGTTGCAGCCGCGGCGGCTGGGGGCACGCTCGCGGCGCGAGCGGGCAAGGGACCGGCGAGCAGGCCGAATGCGAGCACGAGGCACGGGGTCAACGTCGAGAGGAGCCGAAGTTTCATCGGATTCGGTATGACACCTATGTGTCCCGCCCGTTCACGCGGTCTTGCATTCAGGCGAAGCGACGAGCCCCGGCCGCTGCGGAGCGGCGGGTCGGCGCGCGACGGGAGGTCAGGCGGTGCTCGACAATCTCGGCCAACACCACGTCATAATTGCGCGTGTATGCGAGAAAAAATGCGACAATGTTGGAACAGACTTTGCCGATGGCTTGTCTGCTCAACAAGGAGTAGCGGACGGCCTTCTGTGCGACGCTTACCAGGGTCGACAACGATCCGACGGATTGGAAAGCAGTCGCGAAAGGCACCTGCGACAAGATCGGCGGCGCGCCAAATCCTCCGAAGAATGAGATCTGAGGCCCCCGGACCGGCCCCATTTGTCGGAGGGCCGACGCCGGCACACCGAACATCGGCTTTGCAGCCCCGATCATCGTAGCTTCCGGCGAGCTGCGTCGTGATGTCGGCGCTTCAATCGGAGACGCTACTACACGCTTGGCCTAAACTGCATGCGTCGCCGCGTGCCCAACAAGGTTTGCAAGTGCTGCGCCGGCGCATCAATTTTGATGCTGGCTCGTTACGCGCCTTTTTCGCGTTCGTGGTTAAAATGGCTGCATCAGCAGGGGGAGAACCCGATGAAATGGCGCGTGGCGGCAATTGCGTCGGCCTTTTTCGTATTCGCGCCGGGCCTCGCGTACGCGCACGGCGACCACAAACCGGCGCACGGTGGCGCCGTGGGTCGCCCGGACGAAGAGTTCGTAGTCGAATTCGTCATGGAGAAGGGAACGGTCAGCTTGTACCTCCATGACGAATCGGGGGCGCCCATTCCGACCAAGGACCTCACGGGCACGCTTACGCTCATCCCGCCGCAACATGCCGCACAGGAGGTCAAGCTGCTCTTCGCTGGCCAGCACAAGCTTGCCGCACCGGGCATCAAGCCGGTGCCCGGAGACAGGTTGCTAGCCCACATCAGGCTTCCCAGCGGAATCGAATTCGAGGCCGTAGTGTTGTTCCGCGAAGCCAATCTCGAGAAGCCCGGTCTGTCCTTTTCGCCCGATGCGTTCGTGTTACCGGGCATTCCTGGCAAGCGGGGGGACGCGGTGCCGTGACTGCAACGTAGCCCGCTTCTCAGGGTGTCATCCGCCAACATTCAAATCGACACGCGCGCTTCCGATATCGGAATCAGCCAATCCAAGCCTTCACGCCGCACTGTGCCGATGACGCGTTCCATAGCGCATTCGCCTTCGGATGGGCAACAGGGGAACGCAATACTTCGAATTAGGTGCGCGCACCGAGATTGTCCCCAACCTGCGATCATCGATCGTGTTTTGGTACCTGACGCTGGCCTCGGACTTCATCTCCTGGACAGCAAGCAAGACAATGCGATGACGCTCTGATCGCCGCCCCCGCCATCGCCTCGGCGGCGGACCGAACATCGAGCCTTCAGTCAGACACCCGTCGCCAGTTTTGCAGCAGCGATCGTCTTTTTCGCGTTGATCAGCGTGCGCCGACCATCAGGTGTCTTGTCGGCGTTGTCTCGGATCAGCGCGATCACTTGGTTGGGCATCAGTTTCGGGTTGACCGCGAGGATTTTCGCGGCCAGGTTCACTACCTGTGGCGACGCCATTGACGTGCCCGACTCGGCAAGCGTTTCGCCGCCTGGGATCACGCTCTCTACCTGGTAGCCGTTGGCGTGCACCTTAACGGTCGGAACCATAACTTGTAAACGAGGCTTCGTCCCCCGCCTTGTCGACCGCACCGACCGTGAGCAAGTTGGGAAGCAACGATTCTTTGAGTGGGCCCGGCTGGACTCGAACCAGCGACCAAAGGATTATGAGAATCGACCTTAACGGGCAATGTATTCCAACTCAAGCGCTTGCAACACACGCCAGGTTTCAAGAGCGGCCGTGATAGCCTAGAACAAGCCACGCGAAACGCAGGAGAAGTTCCGGAACAGCTACGTTGCCAATGTGTTAGCGTGACCTGCAACCTGACCCAGAAGCGCGTACGTATCGGATAGTTTGCCGCCGGGGTACTGGCGTTGCCCCCGTAGCGCGATCAAACGCAATTTTCCGGTAAATCCTCAGAATTGCCGTGGCGCTGAGAGTCTATCCGCCGTACAACGTCGCCAGTTCAACATCAGTCTAGCGATCGGAGCGTTCTCGGTCGGTACCCAAACCGGGCCAACGTCAAGGCGGCGGAAGTTGGCACGTCCGAGCGCCAATAAAATGGCTTCAGACCAGAACTTTCAACTTTACGACCCTCGGCAGCCCTATCGTCCATCCCAAACTCTGTCCATTAGCCTGGTGTTGATGATTTGCCCGGAGTCACCACGAAACGCTCCTTGAACTGTGCCGCGAACTGCGCTTTGGCTACGCGCCAGTAGATCGGCGGGTTCTTCCATTTCACCGTGATCTCCGGTATTGCCAGCCAAATCAATTTTTTTGCGGCCTCCTCGCTTGGGAAGTGACCGCGCTCGTGCACCGCCTTGCGCACCAAGTTGTGCATGCTCGCGATCGCCCCGGTGGTACAAATGAAGCGCCGCGCCGCGGCGGGAAACGCGAAGAACGGAATCACTTGCTCCCAGTTACGCCGCCAAGTCTGGACGATGGCCGGGTACTTTCTGCCCCACGGACCCGCGTCGAATTGATCCACCAAAGCGGCTGCCGCAGATGCCGATTCCGCGCCAAAGATCGCTTGCACCGCAGGCGCCATCCGCTTGCATTCCTTCCTTGAGGCGAACTGCATCGAGCAGCGGAGCAGCTGCACGACACAGCTTTGCAGGAAGGCTCCGGGGAACATCACATGGATCGCCTCCGCGAGGCCTTTGATCTCGTCGGCGACGGCGATCAAGACGTCCTGGGTGCCCCGATGGCGAATCTCCCTCATGATTCGGAGCCAGAACCTGGCGTCTTCCGGGTGTTCGATCCAGATCCCCAGCATCTCGCGCTGACCCGAGCAGCGCACCCCGATCGCGACGTACACGGATCTGTTCTTGACCGCCCCTCCGTCGCGAATCGTGACGTGGAGACGGTCGAAGAACACAATGGTGTAGACGCGTTCCAGCGGCCGCGATTGCCACGCCTCCAGCTTGTCGAGTACGGTGTCGGTGACCGCCGTGATCAGTTCCGGCGAAATGTCGATGCTATAGAGCGCGCGCACATGCACCTGGATATCCCGCGTGGACATCCCCTGAGCGTATAAGGCAATGATCTTTTGGTCGAAGCCAGGGAACCGGCGCTGAACGGTCTTGCTCAAACGCCATCTCGGGCTCGCGCGTTGCCAGCAGTTCATCTACCAGTTCCTTCTCGATCACGAATACCGTACGGCTCGAAACTGAAGCTTCCTTACGTGCAAATATCTCACCGGCGCTTGGCGCCTGACCTCCCGACGCAGCGTGGGCATATGCACAAAGAAAATCGAACGCGTCGACAAAGCTAGCTTAAGGCGACGTGAATCGCTCAGCCACTGAGTCGACGGAACGAACGCAACACTTCTGCATGTCACTCGTCCGTGCCTTTGTGTTCGCTATCGATAGCGCCCCTTTCCCCAAGACGCGTCGCCTGATTGTCGAGTATGGCTCGACCCGCAAGGATCGATGCCTCATTGTCGAGAATCGACTTGGCAGCAAGCAACGCCCCATCATATCGGGCCCTCTCGGCGACGATGCTTTCGTCAGTCCACTCGTAGAATCCGATCTTTGCCTTCATGCCGATGCATCCAGCTTGAACAAGAAGCGTTAAGAAAGGGCTCGGATCCCGACTGTTGCACAAGTCCGGATAGATGGTCCCTGCGGATGCAAGGTGCACGTCCAGACCGCCGTGATCGCGCTGCAGGAAAGGACCCGCTGCGACATAGCGAAAACCAAAGCCGTAGCGAACCACATTGTCGATGTCTTCAGGCGTCGCGATGTCGCGCTCGACGAGCGACAACGCCTCGCGCCACAGCGCATGCTCCATGCGCTTCGCCAGAAAGCCCGGAATATCGTGCTTTACACGGCAAGGGACTTTGCCGACGTCGGCTAGATAGTCGGAGACGAGGCTCGCCACCTCCTTGGCTGTCATCCGGGAGCGAAACGACCTCGACGGCGGGAATCAGGTGAGCCGGCATGAAGTAGTGCGTCCCGAGCATGCGGTGCTGCGTCTTAAGTCCCTCGCCGATCCAGCTGATAGGAAAAGCAGATGAATTGCTGCAAAGAGGCGTATCGGATCGAGCGAGTTGCACCAGTTGCGCGAACACCGCGCGCTTGGTCTCGAGGTTCTCTGGAACGGATTCGATGACCAGGTCAACATCCTTCCACGGCACCGTATCAACCGTTGGGTGCACACGGAACCCGTCTTCAGGATAAGGGCGGTGGAGCCTTAAGAGCGCCGCTTTCAGCCGGGGGACAAGCGTTTCGCCCATGCGATCAGGGGGGTTTACGATGTGGCAGGACCAGCCTGCAGCCACGAAGCTGGCGGCGATATCCGCGCCCATAGTCCCGCCGCCGATCACTGCGACGGTGCGTGTGCGCGCGCTTGTTGCGGACATACGAGCCTCCTAGAACCGGTTAAGTGGTTGACGTGCAGGCTCATGTGCCAGTTCCCCGTGATGCGAAATGTTCTTCAACGTTAGTCCGTCGCAGTGGCGGCACGTCCTCGACAAGTGGGCGTGACGTATCGGGCGCTCATGCGTCGGAGATGCCGAGTCCGGGTTTCGAAATCGATGAAGGCCTTGCATCATGCAGAAAAAACGAAATTTGGTCCGTGTCGCATTGATGATGGCTTCAGAATTCGCCTGTCGGTTGGAATAGCCGCAGTGCACCAAATGTGTGTCAGACGCGCGACACGAGGATCGCGCGGAAATCGTTCACGTTTGTAAGCGTGGGACCGGTGACGACCGAGTCCCCGAGCGCCCGGAAAAAGCTGTGACCGTCGTTGCGTTCGAGGCTCTCCCGCGGCTTGATTCCCTCCGCCCGGGCGCGCGCGATGCTGTCGGGGGCAAGATAGGCGCCGGCGATCTCCTCCATGCCATCGACCCCGTCGGTATCGCAGGCGATGGCGTGGATACCCGGATAGCCGTCGAGTGCGAGACCAAGAGAGAGAAGGAACTCGACATTGCGGCCGCCGCAGCCGTCGCCGCGGACGGTGACAGTAGTCTCGCCGCCGGAGAGCAGTGCGCACGGCCGCGCGAACAGTTGGCCATGGCTTGCGACCTCGAGCGCGATCCCGGCCATGACCTTGCCGACATCGCGTGCCTCCCCCTCTAGTCTGTCGCTGAGGATGACCGGGAGCACACCCGCTTCACGCGCCACGCGCGCAGCAGCCTCGAGCGACGTCCGCGGGGTGGCGATCATGCGCTCCTCGACCCGCGCCAGCCGCGGATCGCCCGGTTTCACCGATTCACCGCGTCCGCTTTGCAGGACGTCGAGGACACGAGCCGGCGCGTCAATCGCATAGCGTCGGAGAATGACGAGCGCGTCAGCGCAGGTGGTAGGATCGGGCACAGTGGGGCCGGAGGCGATGTCTGTCGGGTTGTCACCGGGGACATCAGAGATCAGTAGCGTGACTACCCTGGCCGGATGGCAGGCTGCGGCGAGCCTTCCGCCTTTGATCCCCGACAGATGCCGGCGCACGACGTTGATCTCACTTATGGTTGCTCCCGACCTGAGCAAGGCCGTGTTGATGAGCTGCTCGTTCTCGAGCGTGAGCCCATCGAGGGGTAGCGGAAGTAGCGCGGAGCCGCCACCGGAAATGAGACACAGAACGGTATCGTTCGCGTTCAGCCCTTGGACTAGGTCAAGGATCGCGCGCGCTGCCCTGAGACCGGCCGCATCCGGAATTGGATGGGCTGCCTCCAGGATCTCGATGCGCCGACAGGCGACTGAATACCCGTAGCGAGTAACAACGATTCCTCTAAGCTCCGCTGGCCAGTGATCTTCGACCGCCTTCGCCATCGCAGCCGAAGCCTTGCCGGCGCCGATGACCAGCAGCCGCCCGCGCGGCCGCGGCGGTAGGTGCGGCGGCACGCAGCGCGCGGGCTGCACTGCGCTGAGCGCTTCTTCGAACATCCGGAGCAGCAAAGACCGCGGATCAAGGCTCGTCACTTGCCCGGTCTTCCTCAAGCCTTCTGCCCGATCTCAAAGCTCGCCAGCATTTCCAGCGCGCGAACGAGTGCCGAATGGTCCCACGCGCTGCCGCCATGAGCCGCGCAGGCGTTGAACAACTCCTGCGCGGTCGCCGTGTTCGGAAGCGACACGCCGAGCGCGCGGCCGGTTGAGAGCGCGAGGTTGAGGTCTTTCTGGTGCAGCTCGATGCGGAAGCCTGGATTGAAGGTGCGCCTGATCATCCGCTCGCCGTGGACCTCGAGAATGCGCGAGGATGCGAAGCCGCCCATCAGCGCCTCCCGGACCTTCGCCGGATCGGCACCCGCCTTAGACGCATATAGCAGCGCCTCGCCCACCGCCTCGATGGTCAGAGCGACGATGATCTGGTTCGCGACCTTGGTCGTCTGACCATCGCCGTTGCCGCCGACGAGCGTGATGTTCTTGCCCATCAGGTCGAACAGCGGCTTTACTTTTGCAAAGGTTGCCGCGTTTCCACCGACCATGATCGTGAGCGACGCCGCTTTCGCACCGACTTCGCCTCCCGATACCGGCGCATCGAGATACTCGCAGCCGAGGGCGTTGATTTTCTTCGCGAACTCCTTGGTCGCGAGTGGGGAGATCGAGCTCATATCGACGACGGTCTTCCCAGGGCTCAAGCCGGCCGCCACGCCTTTCTCGCTGAAGAGCACATCCTCGACGTGCGGCGTGTCGGGCACCATTACGATGATCAGATCGGTCTTCTGCGCGACTTCCTTGCTTGACCCGCAAGGCTTGCCGCCGACCTCCACAAGCGCTTCGGGAATGCTGGGGATGTTGTAGAGGTAGACTTCGTGGCCGGCTTTGATGAGATGACCTGCCATCGGCGTGCCCATGATGCCGAGCCCGATGAATCCTACGTTTGCCATGGTTCCCTCGTCTTGTTCGGTTGAGCCGTATTTGATTCAAACGCCGTACGACGCGCGCCAGCTTAAGCCTTACCAACGGCTCTTTGTCATGGGCGTAGGGGAAGAGGTACTCGACCGCCGCGAATCCCGATCTAGCTGCCGCCTCGAAGCGGTCTAGAAAATCGACCTCGTTGTAAAGCATCGTCAGGTTGGCAGCAAGCTGGATCATTTTGTTCTCCGTCACCAGTCTGTTTGCGCCGATGGCGAGCGCAATTCGGACAACAGGTTGCGCTTCGGCGCATTGACGCTGCGACCGGGCTTCAGCATTTGCGCTACTGCCGAGCTTAAGGAGCCTTTTCTCTTCCGACACTCTCCAGCGCTTTGACCCGTCGACCTGATTTATGGGCCATCCGCCCGGAGAGTATCCACGCGGCAGCCAACACGACGAGCACGACGGCTACCCATCGCGCGGCACCGAAGATTGCGTCAGCGTCCGGTCGTGCCCATGTCGCTTCAACAAACGCTTGCCAGCGTCCGACGATCCAGTAGCCGCCGACCAGCGCCGCGGCAGCGGACAGAATGACGATACCGGTCCGCTCCGGGACCAGGCGCCGGAAGAGCACAAGCGCTGGCAACATGATCGCGAGAACGGCGAGCTGGCCAAGTTCGATACCGATGTTGAACGCGAACAGCGACAAGAGAAGGTGCGATCCCGCGAACTGCAACGACTGTCCCAAGGCGTTCGAAAAACCGAAGCCATGCACGAGCCCGAAGCCGCCTGCGAGAAGCCATCGGCGGTGCATGTTCGCTCCAACGATGTTCTCGAGCGCTGTGTAAATGATCGTGGCGGCGATGGCCATTTCCACGAATGGGGGGAACCATGCACCTTGCGGCGCCATGTGAAAAGCGGATGCGAAAAGCGTGATCGAGTGTGCAACCGTGAAAGCGGTGATCACAGAGACAAGTCCCCACACTCGCCGGACCGGGATAACGAGGCAAAATAGAAACAGCAGATGGTCGACGCCGGTCAGGATATGGCCTATGCCAAGCAGGATGAAGCCGCCGGCGGCGTGGTACCAGGTCGGGTTGAGGGCATCGGGCTCGTCTCCGCTATGAATGATCAACGCCCGGCTCGTCTCGTGCATCGGAAGATAGCGCACTGTCAAGATCGCGCCGCTGCCGAGATCAGCGGCAACCTGACTCTGGATCTTGAATACCGAGCCCGCCGAGGAGATGGGATATGTGAAGTGAACGTCGAAGGACCCCTTGTCGTAGATGATCGGCGCGGTGACGTCGGGCGGTCGATTTGCCACCGCCACCGCAGTCTCATAGGTTTCGAAGGACCGCTCCGACGGAGGCGACAAGCGCCCGCTCGACGACGAGGCCGTGAGCCGTACGCCGTCCTCGTATAGAACGAGGCCGTCCTCTAGAAGAAGCTGCGCGAGCTCCGCGGCGGGCTGGGACGCCGCCACATCGTATAGCCCGTCTTTTACGGGGAAAGGCACGCCTCGCAGCAGATCGAGCGGCACGCGGACCACCAGGTCAACCTGCTTCGGCTCCACTTTGACGAAAGCGTTCATGATGGAATTCATCGGCAGGTCGTGAGCGGTCGCGGAGCCGCAAACGATAGCGAGCATCAACAACGCGCTAGCGGTGGAGAGCAGATGGCTACGGCGCATCATGAGCGAGGGGCTGATCTAACTGGGCACGTGGAGTTCGATTCTTGCCGCGGCCTTCGCTTTCAATTCTTCGCCGTGGGCGGCATGCGGCCGTTCGCCTGGAGGTAGGCGGTCTCCAACGCAATATGATCGTTCCAGCTTCCCGTAAGCGTGAGGATCGCCATCGCGCGCGAGATCTTCGTATCGCCGATTGCCAACATTTCCGACTTGGTCGAATCATCGAGCTTGGCGAGCGCGCCAGCGCAAAAGTCGAATGAGGATTTCAACCGCTCGACGATCTTGTCCTTAGGCTCGGTGTCGATGATCTTCGGCAGCTCCGGCTCGGCAACGCCGCCGATCTTCGAGCAGTATTGGTAATTCGTCATCGCAGCGTGCAGGACGAGCTGTCCGAATGTCATATCCTGAGGCAAGGGCCTGAAACCATACTTTTCCGCCGGCATCTCCATGGCCGCGGCAATCGTCTGCTCGCTCCGTACGACACAGGCACTGCGCACGAAGTTAGAGATCTTGTTCGCGTCCTGCGCGAGCGCTGGGGCGCACCACAGCGCAAGCACGAGAGCGCTCGTGAGCCGCCGCGAATGCCCTTCGATGGGCGGGGTCGAAGCACCGACGGCGGCGGGATTCATCGTCTTTGAGTCTTCGAGGACAAGTTTCACTGCTTGCCGCGAGAGCCAACTGTTGAGGTCACTCAGTTTGGTCAGTGAGTGATGCAGCACCACAATGGTCTGAGATCCACACCCGTGGCGGTGAATCTGACGCTCGCCTGTGCAACGATGTGGCTCGTCTTGAACTCAGTCAGCACAAGGTCGACGCGAAACATCCCTCGCGAGGTGCTTACCGAATCGAGAGACGTCAGCTTTCCGCCGAGGATGTATTGCACTCGATTGAGTGCCGTCGGGGTGACCTTGACCACTTCGAATTGTGGCCACTTCTCAGCGGCCGTCTGGAATAACAGCGAATCCAGCAGATCGGAGGCGACCGTTGGCTGTCCGCTCCGGCCGACCGAGTAGTCGACCGCGATGACTATGCGCGCGGGAACCGCCGCGTCTTTCTTCTCGATCGCCGCGTCCGCTCCTTGGACGCCAGTCTTCGGTGCCGGCGCGAATTCGGGAAGACGCCGCATTTGGAGCAGCAAGTCGTCGAGCGCGGAGTCGACGATTCCGTTGATCACCAGCTCGTAGGGCGGCTCGAGTGATGGGTCGGCTGCGCTGGCCAGCGCGCAGAAGGCAACCAGCCCGGAGAAAGCGAAGGCTCGGAGGGGGTGGTTCGGGCTTGCTTTCAAGCCACCTGATGACATGAACATTTTAGGGATCGCCTAGCTTCGGTAGTTTCACCATGCGGGCGCCGCGTGGGCTCGAACATATGCGCGGGCCTTTTGGCTCGCTCGAGTAAGTTCGAAGCGTGTTGTAGTCCATCGAGTCGCGTTAGGGCGCCCACAACGCGAAGGCGGCCCTAAGCCGCCTTCGCTGCCTCGACCGATGTGAATGGCAAGGACTATGGCGTCAATCCGAACGGACTTGCCATGCAAGTGAGCGTATTGGGGGTCGCCGTGCGGTTCGCCGTACACATGTACTTCTTGCTCGCTAGTGCGGAGACCTGGACGAACTGCAGCAGTTTGTTGAAGTCGGGGGTGCCGCGCGCATAGCCGGAGTCACTCTCCAAGTTCATCGTATCCAGATAAAGCGCACTAATCCCCGGCGTCGCGGCGATCATCTTTGCCTGGCTCACGCCTGCCACGGTCCCGACGTTGGCGATGAGGACGAGGTTGTTGTTGTACGTGCCAACGTAATTTCCACCGGTCAGGCTCGCCGGGTAGACGGTATTGTATTGCCCCGGGCCGAGATCACGCGCGCCCACCGGCGGGTAATAGGCCCGCTGCACAGCCTGTTGGGCCTGCGCCGGGTTCTCCACTTGGATCACGATGACCATGGCGCCGCCGTCGGTGGCGCGCTGCATCTCCTTGATCTGAAGTTGGTCCGCGCCGGGGTCCGGCGCCCGGAAATACGCCTTGGTCACGAAGTTGACCCGCTTGCTATAGAAGATCTCCGCTCCCGCGACCTTGGCCACCGCCGTGGGGCAGGACGCAGCCCACGTCGCCCAGACGTAGGAATACTCCAAGCCTGAATGCACCATGTCGGTCCAGGTGAAGTCGGTGCCCGGAGTGCTCGCGACGCTGCAATAGTTCGCAAAATTGGAGTCGTCGACTCTCAGCCCTACGATCGGGCTGCCTGCGAGCATCTTTTGTTTCACAGGGTTCCATACCTGGCCCATCACGCCTGGGCTGATACCGATGGTTGCCGCGGCGAGCACAACGGCAACGATGGTTCTTGTGTTCTCCTCCGTTCTCGAACGCATGATCCGTTACTCCTTCGCGTTTGATCTGCTGGTAATGCTGGCGATTCTGTCCGCCCTGAAGGGCATGCCGTCGGCACCGATCCGCCGCAAAGGCCACTCGCGCTTGGCCATATCCGCCGAGGTCAGCGACATCGTGGGGGGCACGCAGGTCATGGCTTGGGGGCTAACCGTGGTGTCAACGGTGCAAAGATATTTGCCGTATTTTTTGGCTGCCGCCTGAACGCCGCTGGCAAGCGCCGGGTAGTTGGCGGCGCCCGCCTGAAACTGCAGATCCTGCTGGTCTAGATAGAGGCCGTCGATGCCGTCCAATGCGGCGATCCCGTCGGCCATTTGTGCGCCGGCGACAGTCGAGATTTGGGCGATCAAGACGGCGTTCATGTTGTACGAAGCGCGGTAGGGACCCGCACCAACTGCGCTGATCGCGCTGTTGTAGGTGCTCGGAGCGCCACCCTGGCTGCGATGTCCGAACGGCGGCCAGAAGATCCAAAAAACAGCCTCCTGCGCATCCCTGACCGAGTCAACCCGCTTGATGAATACCATCGCGCCGCCGTCCCCGTCGTGTTGGGATTCGCGCTCATCGCCTAGGCTACCAAGCGTCCCTTGGGCCGCGGTGTTGGATGCAGTTTGCCCGGGACACACGTTTTGAGTTCGCCAGTTTGCCCAGAGCGTGGAGTTGTCCAACGCACCGTGCTGCTGGTCGGCCCATGCAAAGACATTCGTCGTGGCGTTGTACTGGTACACGTTACAGTAATCCGAACCGGTCGCGCCGCTTCCGGTACCTTGGCTCCAGCGATGTCCCACGACCACCCTACCCTGCGACATCGCGATCATCATTGGATTCCAGAATGGCGCCGCCTCTTGAGAAGGCGTCAGGTCGTTTTCCATTCCGTACGTCCAGGTGGCAGGATCGATCGCCTGGGTGTTACATAAGACGGTGGTGTGACCGCCTGGCGGGTACTTCACCGGATCGTGGATGTTCGTCCCGTCCTGACAGAGCTGCAGCCCGTTGGGCACACTAATGCCTGTAACGTTGCAGCCGTTCGTCTGCGTCGACGGGCAACACGCCGGATCGGTCGCTGAACAGGCAGGTCCAAATTGACCCAGCACCGATGGGCTGACGGCTATCGCTGCCGCCGCGACCACCGCGGCAGCGGCGAGTCTCGTATTGATCAGCTTAGCTCTCGAATGCGTCATGTGACTTCTCCTCCAATTGCTCTGGTTGACGCGCGGCACTCTTGGTCGACGAGCCGGGCGCGCTGCAATCCCTATCTGCGAACCTCGAACTTCGCGTCTGCCTGGCCATCAGTTCTGGTAGCAGTCAAATGCGTACACGAAGGCGCCCAAAGGTGAAGGGAAGAGCGGATTGGCCGTTCTGCCCCGGAACCCGAACGCGGTGCACGCACCGTCGCCGTGGGCATGCGCGGCGTCATAGGCGTTCCGGATCAACTTCTCGTAGTCTGCGTCGCCACTCTGGTAGCCGGAGAAGTTGCCCAGATCGGCGGTCGCGCCGAACAATCCGTCGAGTACGGTGGGTACGGTTGGGTTGGTCAGGGCTCCAATGGAGCTCGCCGCCTGCGACCCGAGAATCGTCTCGATCATGAACCATAGGTTGAAGTTCGCGTTAAACGTCTGGCGGTAGCCGCCGGGCACGTTGGCGTACATCGTCTGGTAGAGACCGGGTCCATAGGTTCGGTGGCCGATCGGCGGGAAGTAGATCAGATCGATGATGTCTTGGGCCTCCTCGACGCTGTCCACCGTCGGTACCACGAGCTGCATGGCACCGCCGTCGAGTGCCTTCTGGATGTCACGTCTCAACAGGGTCGACAGCCGCGACCCTGGCACGTGTGCACCTGGCGTAAGTACCCCCGGCGCGGATACCGGTACGTAGGCGCACGGCTGGTTCCACATCGCCCAGACCTGGGTCCAGTCATTGCTCGAATGCTGCATTTCCGTCCAGGTAGCGGGGGTGTCGACGATGGTGCCGCCCGAATTCGAAATCTTGTTCGCCGTCGTGCAATAACCCGTAAGGGAAAATGTGGACTGAGTACCCAAGGCGATCTCTTTGCCATTCAAGCGATCGAGCTTTGCCTGATTCCAGATCGGGGGATTCGCGGGCGCCGCATAGAGCGGGCCGTGTACCCACGTGGCCGGGTTGATGGGGCCGGTGTTGACAAGAGTCGATTGGCCAACTGCGATCGTCGTTGCCGTGATGCCGACAACAGCCGCAGTGAGCTTCAGTACGGTTCGCGTGGTTTTGATCAGCATCTGTAGCTCCTCCAGACACGATGGGCCCATCGTTGCGATGGGATACACTTGGGAAACGCCGCGCGGGCAGGTCTTCGCGGGTCTTCTTTTCAGCTCTTGCTTGCATTGGAACACCTGAATACTTGCCTGTCAAGTGCTCTTGAATGCTTGTCTGTTTGGCGCTATCCTATTGGAATAAACGATGAAACAGACTGTTGCATCTTCTACGGTACCGGGCTCGGACCCTGCGGCGGCGGCTGCTTGGATTGGGTCCGATTGCCGCCCTCCCGAAACATCGAGCCTCACAGCCCCCTATGAGTGTCCTTGATTCTCCAGCAAACACGGGTAGTTAGTGAACCTGACCCTGGAAATACGATCTGTCGTCGATGCCCTCCGAACGGAGATGCAGAGTCAGATTCTCAAAGGTTCCATTCCGGCCGGGACGGCACTCGCAGAAGTGTCGGTTGCAGAGATGTTCAACGTCGCGCGGCCCACGGCCAAGGCGGCGATTGAGCAGCTGGTACAGATCGGATTGCTCAGAAGAACGCGCAACAAAACCGCCCGCGTTCCTCTCCTTAATGTGGCTGACGTTGCGGACCTCTATCTGGCTCGTGGTGCCGTCGAGAGCGCCGTAACGCGCCTTCTGGCCGAACGCGGTGAGGTCCCACCTGGCGCAGTCGAGGCATTGGCTCGATTCCGTGCCGCGATCGATGATTCGCAGATGATTGCCGCACTTGTACAGGCCGACGTGGACTTCCACCGCGCCTTAGTTCTCGAGACGGGGAGTCCGAGACTTCGGCGGCTTCACGACATGGTCATGGGTGAGGCGCACCTGTGCATGGCCCAGGTGCAGACGCAGCACCTTTTGGATCCTCGGGTGATTGCCGATGAGCATGCGCGTATCCTCGCGGCGATCGAGGCCCGGGATATGGAGCAGGCAGAGGGCGAAATGGATGCGCATATTTTCCAAGCGCGCAACAGGCTCCTGGCTTACCTGCAGCAGGAAGAGTCCGTTGCCGAGGACGCCGAGCGTTTCGCCGACGACTAGCAGTCTGTTGAAAAGCGAAGTGCGGTGGTAAACACACTCGAAATTTCGGGGTGTTCTGACCCCTCCGCGCAAAAATAAATCGCTTGTAGCGCGTTCTACGGGGTCGAAATGTTTGCGTCTCACCAAGTCCACCCAAAAGGAATCGAATTTCAACGAACTGCTCATATGGTCGCACTACCTGTCAAGAGGGTGGTGTTTCATGGTTTGCCAAATCGATCCGGTGACGCGACACGAGCGGTGCAGCGACGATGAATCAGACTCATATCCGTGGATTGGTTACCACCGTTCATCGATTCGTCGCGCGGTCTGCCTCGCTCTAGGGTCATGGATCAATCCTTGCGGAATGCCGGTGTAGCAGTCTCGAGGGTTACCCCTATCGTGGCTCGTATCGCATCACCGGATCGATCTGGCCGCATGAACTTCGCACCCGTCTCAGCTCTGCGCAAGCTTCGCTTGGGTCGACGCAATCGCCCACACGAAAGCCGGCCAGCTCGCGCGCCACCGCGACGCAGACCTTGTTGATCTGCACGCCGCGGGCGCGCAGCCGAGCGAAGCGTCCGGTGAGCCGCAACTGCGCCTTCCAGGCCACGTCGCGGATCGCCTGCGGCAGGTCCTCCGCGCGGCGCTGCGCCCGGCGGCCGATGCGCGGCTTGGAAGCGATAGTTCCACGCCGCCTCGGTCAGCAGCCGCCGCGCATGCGCATTGCCGGTCTTGGTGATGCTGCCGCGGACCACCCGCTCGCCGCTGGAATGACTCCGACGGCACCAGGCCCAGATAGGCCATCAGCTGGCGCGGATGGGCGAAGCGTCCGATGTCGCCGATCTCGGCCACCAGGCCGATGGCGCTGATCTGATCGATGCCACGCAGCGCCTGCAGCGCCTGCACCACCGGCTCGAAGCGCCAGCCTGCGATCGAGTTCGCCAGCGCCTCGGTCAGCCGCGCCACGCGCTCGTCGGCCGCCGTGACCGCCTGCCAGTATTCGGTGAACGCCGTCTGCGCGCCCGAGAGTCCGAAGTTCAACGTCGCCAACCAGCGGTAGTAGGTCTTGCTCCACGAGGTCTTGCCGGCGTAGCGCACGTCGTGGCGCAGCAGGAAGCCTTGAGCTGCTGCCGGGCCTGGGTGCGGGCGTTGACCGCATCCTCGCGCGCCCGGGCCAGATCGCGAATCGCCTCGTCCGCCGGATCCGGAATCCACACCGCGCGCAATTCGCCCGCACGCGAGAGCTCGGCCAGCCGCAGGCAATCCCGACGGTCGGTCTTGACGCGATCGCCCGCACGCTTCGGGATCAACGACGGCGCAATCACCTGGCACGGATAGCCCCGCCGCGCCAGCGCGCGCTGCAAGCCGTAGCCGGTGGGCCCGGCCTCGTAGACCACGTGCACCGCTGCCGGCTCACCGTAGCGCGCCAGCAGCTTGCACGAGCTTGCCCACATCGTGCGCGATGCTGCCGATCAGCCGCGCCGGCGTCTCGACCCGCTTCCGCCACCGCCACCGCGATGCTGTCCTTGTGCACATCCAGTCCGACGAAAAACTTGATACTCTCATCCATGGCCGGTCTCCTTGTTGGTTGCTGACGACTCGTTCTCAGCATGTAGCTCGGCGCGGCTTGCCGCGCAACCTACGTCGCCGGAGACCGGCCGTCCCACTTCTACAAAGCGACCATATTGTCTAGTCGCGTGCATAGCCGATGCCGAATATGATCTCCGGCACTCGGCATTTGTTTTTGAGTCTGGGCGAAACTACTGGTGGCACTCGCTTGGCGTACAGACTCTACTCGACGGTACTATACGATCCGTCAACGGATCTCGGATTAGCAACTTTTATGTAGTGCGTTTGATTCGGGGCCGCCGGTAGCCGTCTGAGCTTCGCCATCGTCTCATTAAACTAGAAATTGTAGAGAAGACCCGACCGCACAGTCCGACTCTCCATTGGATGCGAGTTGTAATCGTTTATACCCTCCGCCGGCTCACCGGGAAGTCGCGTCGCGTAGTAGTACGTGATGTCGTTGGCTTTGGCATTGAAGAGATTGAACACGTCGAAGCGAATGCGCGTCTTCGGATTGAATTGATAGGTGGTTTGAAGGTTGAACACCGTGGTCGAGTTGGATTTGATGCTGCCATCCTCGATCAAGTCACGCGGGCCAAAATACCGGCCGAAAATGCTTGCCGTCCAGGGGCCAAGGTTTTGCAGCGTGATTCCCGCCTGCGCGGTCGCTTGCAATGCCTCCGGAATGTGGTTGCCGACCGGATCGTAATCAGAAAACCGCGCCCGCGTCCACGCGATATCGAGGTCCAGCAGCAACCATGGTCGTGGCGTGTAATGGTTCGACCACTCGACGCCGACGCGTTTCGATGGTCGGCTCGGCTCGGTGGTGCCTGTATCGCCGCTGAAGACGAGCTCCGAGGCCAGCGTTAGATACCAAAACGCGATCGATGATTGCAGGTTTGGGATGATTTCACTGCGCACGCCGAATTCCGCACCTTTGGCACGTACTAACGGTGTGGCCGAGGCAATCGGCTCAAGCGTCTTCGGGTCGACCGTCCCGACTACGCCGCGGGCGTCGTTACTATGAAACCCTTCGCCGGCGTTAACAAAGTACTCCGTCTGGTTCCACGGTCCGAAGATCAGCGACAGTTTGGGTAATCCCATTCCGGCGGTTTTATTGCCGGAATTCTCGGGAATGTTGCTCTGAACGTCGAAATGATAATTCTCACCGCGGAGGCCAACAATGCTGCGGAACCACTCGTTCCATTCAGTCTGGTTCTCAAGCCAGATCGAGTAACTCGTCTGCCGGACATTGTCTTCCCGTACCGTGTCGAGACGCACCCGCTGCACCGTGTCATAGATGCCGACCGGCGCGATGCGGTCCTGCCGGATGTCCCACCCGGCGGAATTCTGCATCGGATAGCCGAAGAACGTATCTCGCCGCGACCAACTCCCATTCCAGCCGTAGATCCTACGGTTGTCGTACTGCTGGAATTGATCGCCATTGACCGGATCGTTCAAGAAGAACGTGAAATCGGAATATAGACTGAGGTAGTACGCGATTCCGTATGCGGTGGTTTGCAGGCGCCCGCCACCGACAGCCCCCGCATAGTCGATCGATAGGCTGTAGCGATGGCTGGTGCCGCCGTCGCTCGGATTGAGAGAGCCGAAGCGGCCAATGAGACCCTCGTTCACGGCGCGGAAGGGAACCTGGTTAGTCGCGGTCCACTTGCCGTCGTAGCCCATCGCGGTTACCCCAAGTTGCCCGTCGCCGACCGGCAACGTATAGCGAAGCACGCCGTTGTACTTGCGAAAATTCTCCGGGACCTCCCATGGCCCGTTTTCATGGACCGCCTCGAACGCATACAGAAACTGCCCCGGACCCGCTTCGGTCGAACCCAGCGCCAGTGCCCGCCCGTATTCGTACGACCCGCCGGTCAGCTCCGCCAGGTTCTGCCGCATTTGGCGAAAATAGCTGATGTTGGCGCCGCCCGCCGTCGCGAAATCCCCCTCCGACGCGAAGTACGGTCCCTTGAAATAATCGATGCGGGAGACCAGTTCCGGAATCAGGAAATTGAGATCGGTGTAGCCCTGCCCGTGCGCGTGCGCGTGCGTCCGCATGTTGACGGGCATCCCTGCGAGATAGGTCGCGAAATCCGTGCCATGGTCCAGGTTGAAGCCACGAAGGAAATACTGATTCGCCTTTCCGGCGCCGCTGTGCTGGGTGACGATCATCCCCGGAATGTATTCCAGCACCTCGCCCGGTCGCAGGATGGCGCGATCTTCGATGAGCTGCGGGGTGATCACTCCGGCACTTGCCGCGTCACTGGTTCCCACCCCGTTGTCGTAGTGACCTATGACCTGGATCGGCGGAAGCGTCTCTGGGTCATCCGCAAGCGCCGTCGACGCGAGAGACGCCAACACAGTTCCATAGACTATGCGGGACCACATCGACGGCGACAAGAAACCCCCTATAGGCAAAATCCACAGATTCTTCCTACCAATATGCGCGACCACTACGCCACTGAATCCACCTCCGACAATAGGACGGTGTCCGCGTTTGCTACGCAGTTGCTGCAGGCACACTTAACTTAGCGATGCCAACACTCGAGACTTGGCACGCACAGCTATCTGCTGACGAACATGGTGACATCAGCGCACGCCTTCGCGCCGCGAGCATGGCGCCGGTGAATGCGAGGAAGACAACCGCAACTACCGCGGTGCCAAACCAGAGTTCGCGGCCTTCAGCCCAGGCATCGACCGCCGGCACCAGGATCTTCAGGATGGTAAAGGCGCCGACCCAGAGACTGACCACGGCGACGGTCATCGCCATCACGCGCGATGCAATAGCGGCAGTCCAATCCGCCTGCTCAATTAGCCGGCTGACCCAAAGGCCGCTCGCACCATCGACGACCAGCATGCCGAGCGCGAACAATCTGACGATAAACAGCATCCGTGACGTTCCACCGAAGCGACCTGCAGCGAGCGCGAATAATGCGGCCTGAGAAACAACATCAAACGACAACGCGAACAGCATCCCTACCGCCACGACGGCCCACTTGCGCCGGATATTGAGAAGGCGCCCTAGAAGGCGCGTGCGCAGTCCTGCTGGTGCCACGACGGTGTTCGGCTTCGCGACGAGCACCGCACGCAGGTTGAGGGTAGCGAGGCTGAACAGGAAGAACACGGAAACGGTGGCACCGATGACCTCGAACCAACCTGGTGTTTGCCAGGCGGTCGCGATCGAGCCGGCAATGAGTGCGAGCAAGATCACGATCGCACCGTGGCTCAGCGCAAACAGCGCGCCTGCACACCTGGAAAGCTGTGGGTTCGCGCGCGCGTTGTGGCGCGTCAGACCGTCGATCGTCGCCAGATGGCCAGCGTCGAAACCGTGCCGGAGACCGAGAACAAACGCAAGACTGCAAAGCGCCGCCCACGTGCCGGACAGTTGACTAGTCGCGGGAGCGATTCTAGCAACTTCTCGTCGTTCGTCGTCGGCGCTGCCCGCTGTCAGCGGAATCTCCCGGGCAGACATCGACCACAAAAATCGCTGCTCCCGAAGCTCTCTGAAGCCGAATCGGTCGTCGCTCTCATCATGATCGATAACTAAGCTCTGAACACGCGCCAATTGACCGTAGTTCAGAACTTCCCTAGGTCGCGTGCGCCGCGTACAGCAGTTTCGGCAGCCAGACGACAATACCCGGGAAGATGATGCAAAGCGCGAGGCCGAGCGCCTGCAAGCCGATGAACGGAATTGCCGCGCGGAAGATCGTCGCCATGCTGATTTGCGGTGGCGCTACGCTCTTCAAGTAAAACAGGGAATAGCCAAACGGCGGACTCAGGAACGCCATCTGCATGTTGACCATGAATATGACGCCATACCAGAGCCCAACGTCGCCCCCTGCCACGCCCGGCAGGCCGAAGGTTCCCGCGAACGGCAGGCTTTTCATGATCGGCAGGAATATCGGCACGGTCAGCAGCAGAATGCCCACCCAGTCAAGGAACATCCCGAGGACAAAAAGCACGCACATCATCAGGAACAAAATGCCATAGGGCGGCAATCCGGTACCGAGGATCATTTCGGAGACGAACGTCTGGCCGCCCTTGACGATGAAGAAGCCGACAAACATCGTCGCCCCGAAAAAGATCCACATCACCATCGCTGTCGCCTTGAGCGTGGCGAGCGCGGCATCGTATAGCGCGATCCAGGTGAGCCTGCGATGGAGCGCACAGACCACCAGCGCACCTAAGGTCCCGATGCCAGCGGCTTCAACCGGGGTCGCGATACCGAAGAAGATGACCCCAAGCACGAGCAGGATCACCAGCACCGGCGTGATCGTGTTGCGCAGCAGCCGCAGCTTCTCCCGAAAACTCACCCGCTCTTCGACCGGAAGCGCCGGTCCCAGCTTGGGGTTGATGTAGCAGCGCAGCGTTACGTAGCCGATGTAGAGGCCTGATAGCAGCAGGCCGGGGAAAACCGATCCGACCAGCAACTCTCCGAGCGACTGTTGCGCCACGACGGCATACACAATGGCCATCACCGAAGGCGGAATAAGGATGCCAAGCGTTCCACCCGCCAGTAGCGAGCCACAGGCGAGCTTGGGGTCGTATTGGCGCTTGAGCATCGCCGGCAGGGCGATCATGCCCATGGTGACCTCGGTCGCACCGACCACGCCCACCATTGCGGCAAGCAATGTACAGGCGACCACGGTCGCGGAGGCGAGCCCGCCCTTCAGGGCGCCGAGCCATTTGTAAATGACATCGAACAATTCCTCGATGATGCCTGCTTTCTCCAACACTGCCGCCATGAAGATGAACAGCGGCACCGCGGAGAGCTGGTAGTCGGTCATGAACGGGAAAATCCGCGACGGCATCATGTTGAGGACGGCCCCGTTGCCGAACACGAACAGGAAGATGACCGCCAGGCTGCCGGTGCAGAATGCCATCGGCAGGCCGAGCATGAGCAGCAGCGCGAGCGAGCCGAACAGCAGGATCGTGAGCCAGCCGATGCCGATCTCGAGGCCCATGTCTCAAGCCGCCTTTCGCGTAACGATCATGATGTCCTTGATCAGCTTGGAAATGCCTTGCAACACCATCAAAGCGGCGCCGATCGGCATCGTCAGTTTCACCGGCCAGTACTGGATGCCCCATTCGGTGAACGAATGCTCGCCGACGGAGATCGAATCCATCGCAAACCGGATCGTCGTCCACAACAGCGTCACCGTGAAAACGAAAAAGAATACTGACGTGATGATGTCGGCAATCGCCTTGCCACGCGCCGAAAACTGCGCATAGACGACATCGACCCGTACATGCTGGTCCTCGCAGTAGGCGTACGCACCGCATAGGATGTACTGCATACCGAACATCAGAAACATGCTCTCGTGCACCCAGTTGGTAGGTGAATTGAACAGGAAGCGCGCGAGCACCTCGTAGTAATAGCCGAAGACGGCGATCAACGCCCAGAAGGCGACGTACTTGCCGACACTGGTGCTTATCCCATCGATCAGATCGGTAAACTTACTGTGAACCGCAAGCGTCGGATCCTCACCGACGCCCCCCTCGTGTACCGTTGACGATTCCGGATGAATCGCCTCGATTGACGGTTCGGCAAGCTCCAGCGCGCGGCGCCGCCGCACAAGCCAGGGCAGCAGCACTGCATCCACCAGCAACATGATGGCGAGTGCTATCGCGCAGTAACGCGAAAGATCTTTCCAATGATCGCGCACCGCCTTCGCAGCGCGATACTCGATGTCGAGCTTGGCTGCCTCCGCCTCGGCGCGCTGAAGTTCCTGCTTCGCCTCGGCGCTGGCTTCGACGCCCTGCGGCTGCCGCGCCCGCTCGACCGCGAACTGTGCCTGCTCCACCGCAGCGAAGGTGCGGGACTCGTCGTCGCGAACCTCGCGAATCTGGCCGTTGCAGTACAGGATCGCGAGGAACACCGGGATGAACACCAAGCCCCAGCCGCTGCGCAGGTAAAAACGATGAATTCCGAGGAAGCCCGACAGAAACCAGAACAAGTAGGCGATGAACAGCGATGGCCGCCGATCGGGCGGATTGCGTCGCTGTCGCGCCACGAAATACAGTCCAATCAGCGGAAAGAGAAGCAGCCCCCCCCAATACAGCCAATGGGGCATTACGAAACTCAGACTGGGCATAGTCGGACGCCGGAAGGTTGAATACGACGGAGGCGCCGGTCGGGCGCCTCCGCATTGCCTTTTGGTCGGGCCGGCCCCCTCGCAGGCCCGCGTGCGCCTATGCCTCGATCTTAAGGCCCTTGTACATGTCCGGCGTGACGTAGCCGAAGGTGTGCGATTCCATCACTTCGAGTTGCGCCTTGAACAGTCGCGCCGCATCCTTGTCCTTGTTCGCCCACTTGAACCAGATCGGCACTGCGATGCGCTGGAACTTCGGCAGATCCTCGGCCGGCATGCGAATGATCTGAATCCCGGCCTTCTCGAATTTGCCCCACGCCTCGAGGTCCGCTTTCTGAATCGCAGCGTGGTGGATGTTGGAGTAGACCTGAATCTCGTCGTCGAGCCACAACTTCGTCTTCGGCGACAGCTTATTCCAGACGTCCATGCGCACGACGAAATCCATTAGGTCGACCGGCTGATAGATCGATTCGAGCCCCGGCGGGCCCGTCCAGATGTATTTGGAAACCTGCTGAAACCCCAAGTCCCAGTTGACGGCGGGGCCGGTGTAATCGGCCGCGTCGATGGTACCTTTCTCCAGCGCCGAGAAGACTTCGCCCCCCGGCAGCAACGTCGTTTTTGCGCCGGCGGCAGCGAAGCCTTCGGCGATCATCCCGCCGGGTACACGCAGCTTCAGATCCTTGAAATCCTCGATCGTGCGGATCGGCTTCTTGGAATGGATGATATTGGGACCATGATGGATGCGATTGACGTAGTACAGGCCTTGCTTGGCGAAGATCTCGCGCGCCATCACCAAGCCATCCTTGCTGTAGAAGAAAATGTCCCATTCATGTGGGTAACGCAGACCCATCAGGTACGAGGAAAGGAAAGCGGTCGCCGGCAGCTTACCCGCCCAGTACAGCGTGAACGAATTCATCGCCTCCAGCACGCCGTTCTTGACGCCGTCGAGCAGCTCGAAATCACCGACGACCTCCTTCGCAGCGAACGGCTTGAACTCGAGTTCGCCGCCGGTCTTTTCCTTGATCGTACCGCACCACGTCTTGAAGGTCTGGAGGCCAACCCCCGCCGGCCACGAGGTCTGGATCTTCCAGACCGTTGTTTCCGCGGCCGCCGCATTGCGGATGTACGGCGCCGATATCGCGGCCAAGCCAACCGCCGCAGCCGCGGTCTTGAGCGCACGTCGCTTGGCAGGTTGTTGGACCGATCCCACGGATTGTTCCTTCCTCTCGTTGCTCATAGTGTCCTCCGAGTCAAGTGGTTGGCGGGTGCCGGGGACCAGTTACAGCAGTTACGGGCTTGCGTATTGGCCATCCCCAGCTTCATTATAAACGTATAAACATATTGGCAGACAAGCATATCTGGCAGACAAGCATTCCGAAGTGCTCTTGCCAGTGACATGAGGAATGTCCGGTCCAAGGGCATGAACTGGCTGGTTTAAGGGTGGCCTCCGAGAAAGCAGGTGGATCTTAGGGCGGGAGAACGTCTTACAGGAGTTTAGGACAGAGGTGTATGACCGCTGAACCGACAACGGCTGCCCGCGATCGAGCCCGACGTTCGAGCCCTTATCGGAGAGCGAGAAGTAGCTGGGTTGGATCTTCATGGCCATCTCACCGACTTGCTGATCGTTGATGAACAGTCGAGCAGTTCCGTGAAGGCACGCCCTTTTCGACACCGGCCTTTTTGAAGCGCACACCCATGACCGAGCGTCCCATCGATACGTCGCGGTCGCCTACCATCTTCTGCTCGATCTCGCCGAGCCAGTTGCATGATGGCGAAACCACAACCGCCGGTCGGCCATCATCGCGGCCTGATCTCTGTAGCTCAACCTATAGGTCGTACCGGCGCACACGCAGAACTATGGTCTCGGCGTCGATGTGCCGCTTCAGATAGATCGCATTACGTTCCAACGGCTTGGTCATCAGCGTTTCGCAAGGAGACCCCCACCGTACTACAACCCATAGATGCACGAGAACCGCGCACGTTACATTGACACAATCGGCGCTCTTACTAAGTAGCCTGCTCCGCATGAAGGAGAAATTATTTTCTTCAGTGTAGGCGAGACGCAACTCGCGTGTTCGAAGTATGAAAACATTCCCTGGCATGTCTGACGAACCTTCTTAGGCGGCCTGAAGTGCTAAAGCATCTTCTGCCAATTTTTCGTGGTTGGATGCAGATGGCGAACGGTTCCGGCAAAGAGTTTGGGCATCAGGACTGCAGCTGCTCATCATTGTGCTCGTGGCTTACGTCAGGTCTATGGCACTTCGGTCTAATACGCATTTGAGAGATGTAGCAGCCGCTGGTACTGGTGGGCCCGGCTGGACTCGAACCAGCGACCAAAGGATTATGAGAATCGGCATCGTTTGGCATCGTATTTCAAATCAAGCTCTTGCAACACACGCCAAATTTCAAGAGCAGCGGTGCATAGCCTAGAACCAGCCGAGCGAAGGCCAAACAAGTTACGAAATAGCTACGCTGCTCATTGTCGAGTACGCGTCTGCCAATGCGCTCTCCGATGATTTTGAGTATGGTCCCGGGGACCTGCAACCCGACCCAGAAGCGCATCCGAATCAAGTAGCTATCATTCGGTTCCTGAATGCTTGGTTACGTTATCGAGCATCGAGGCGAATACGGCGCCGCCGGCGGGCGGCTAGAGCGAGAGGTCGGGCGTCGAATACCTACAAATCGGCAGGCGTTAGGCCGGTGTGCTTGGCGATGCGCGCGAGCATCTTGGGACCGATCTCTACGCCATCATGAAACGCGAAGACAAAATCAGGCCAGCCAGTGCGTTGCAGTGTCCGATGCGAGCCGGATTGGCGCTTAAGCTCCCAACCAATCCTGATCAGCGCGGCGTAGACACGGCGCGCTTTGGTCGAAGCCCATTGATTCACGCGGCCGCGACGGCAATCGAGATCGACTGCGGCCGGCTCTCGCCGTGCTCAAGCTTCTCGGCGAGTACACGCAGCGCCAGAATTTCGGCCTTCGCCATTGCCTCGTCAGCGGACGATCCGTATGCGAGAACACCAGGCAGTTGCGGAACCTCAGCAAGCCAACGGCCGTCTTCTTCGCGTTCACATTCAATTTCAAATTTCATCGGATATCCCCCATAGAAAATAACATTCTACGCCTGTGCAGAACTTGACGCCCAACGTGTCGGTCAGCGGCCTGCGGCTGCTTGCGCGTCCGCTGCACCGAATGGTTGAGCAGCACAATCGTTAAGAACCAAGCGTGCTTTTTCGAATGCCTTTCGTACGGACGCACTGGGGCTAAGTTCGCGGTCGAGCGGGAGAAACCTCCTAAGTACGGTTAGAACTGAGGCCTCACAGTGGCCTCCGGGTTGGAACCGATTCCAAATAGTGGAAAGTTCGCGCCACGTCATCAATCATGACACGCACTCCGGTCTTTCGCCCAAGCAACAGCACAGAGAGCGCTGGGAAATTGGAAGGGTCTTGCTTAATATCGTTCTCAAAGGCTGCGACCGAAGATTTCGCCATGCCCGAAGAGAGGCATCGCTGGTAAACGGGCCCGCCTACCTACCCTGTCGAGTTAAGCCGTCCGTTTTGCGGGGCTTTTCGGGTTGTCGGCCAAGATCCTGCGGCCCACCATGAGGCCATGAGCTGATGCCGAAAGCCCCCCCTTTTTTTCCACCATTTCGGCTGGACGGCAATCGGAGACAGCGAGATCATCGTCCTCACTTTGTGCAGGTAGCTTGCAGTCCCTGGTTGCCCATCGCGGGCGATGAAGGCAAGCACGTCAGCTAGCCGCGTAGATTGGGCAAGCCTCAGACAGTTTGGGTCTAAAAGACCCGTAGAGCACGAAGTAAGCCCGTATCGCTTCGTGGGTGCCGTCAAGGCGTAGCGGGTGGAGAAGCGCGCAGTGAGTCTTATAGACTGCGCGGGCGTCGCGAGGCGCCGTAGAGTAGCCATGGCCGTCCCCAAGACGGTCGGAGCGATCGTCGCCGTCCTTGACGGCGGTGCAAGTTAGGGTCGGTCGCCCTTGCGGCGGCCTGTCAGGAGACATCCCGCGAGGGGTGGCCAGGTGTTCACGCTTGACGTGAGCACCCGGTTCTTCAAGAGCGACCAGGCGACGTTGTCAGTTGCCTCGGTCGTGGACGCGAAAGCGTCCTCAGCAACGTAGCGGTCCTGCGCTTGACGCAGGATCGCTACGTCTAGGTGCAACCTCAGGGTAGCGGGAGCGGCGCGACTGTCCGTGCGCGTGCTGTTTGCTTCGCGCGTCCCCGTCGATACGACGGGGACCATCGCGCCACCCGCTGCCTTGAGCGTTGCCACCTGCGTAGCGGTGGCGCCTGCAGAACAACGCAGGCGTCGCCGGCCTCTCATCCGAGCCCCACCCCGAGATCGCCGCCTACCGGCGGTGTGTGCGCGAAGGCCTTCGCGCCGCTCGTGTGCCGCGAGCCATCGAGCTCGCCACCACGACGTGGCGTGAGGTCGTAGCGCGCACGCAATCGCGCTTCGCGCGCGTCGTCCACTAGGGGGTCACCGCTAGTGACGTACGCGCGCATACCACGATCGGCGCGGCTTTCAAGGGCGTTCCTTCGCGTGACGAAGGGCTCAAACCCACGTGATGGCCTCTTGAAGGCCGTCACGCCATCTCCGCGAGGAGCGCAACGCCCCTCGCCGAATGATTCCCGTAACGGATCAAACAGCCGCGCCTTAACGGCGCTCCTTGAGTCCTGGGTTAATGACTCTCGCGATAGCGCTCCCCCGGGGAAGCGCTATCGCGACGCCAACAAAGCGCCGTGCGGCGCCGGCGAGCAGCAAACCAACCGCACAAGACGGGAGGGTGTCTCCCGTTGCTCGCAGCAATCACTGGGGTCGCTACGGCGCCCTCAGGCGAGCAGTAACACTTACCCGAATGGTTTGACACCACGGCAGCAAACAGCGGCGCTCTGGCGCCTTTGTACAACGTTCAACGAAGGGAAAGCAAGCATGCGCAGGAAACGAATTACGCGCCACAACGGCAAGCCGGCTAAGGACGTCGCGCCGGTATTGGACCCGTCACTCGTCCGCATGGCGGCGGTGCTCGAAGCAATCGCGAGCATGGACGCGCTGCCGCTCGCCTCCACTCCGCCACCCCGCAGAAGGAGGCGCCGATGCGCGACTTGAACTACGACTTCAAGCAGCTCTGCCGTCGCAACCGCGACGGCAGTTACGCCACGCAAGCCGACCGGGAGCACATCCTCGATCTGTGCGCCGACCAGCTCCACGAGATGGGCATTCGCGCATTGCGTGCGCAGGGGTTCAAGCCCAAGCACGTACAGATGCTCGTCGAGCGCTGGCTCGCCGAAGAGCTCGCCCCGGGCACGATCAAGAACCGCATGAGCCATCTACGTTGGCTCGCACAGAAGATCGGCAAGGAGAACATCGTCGAGCGCACCAATGCCGCCTACGGCATTCCGGATCGGGTGTACGTCACCAACCACTCAAAAGCCAAGGACCTCGACCCGAAGCAGCTCGAGCGATCCGCAGCCCCTACACCCAGATGTCGCTTCGCCTGCGGACGGCTTCGGCTTGCGCCGCGAAGCCTCGATCAAGATCGTTCCGGGCGGGCCGACCAGGGCGACGTGCTCGTGCTCAAGGCTTCCTGGAACAAGGGCGGCCGCGAAATCCGGATTCCGATCCGCACCCCCGAGCAGCGCCAGCTGCTCGAGGAGGCGAAAGCGCTCGCGAAGGGCACGAGCCTGGTCGCGCCTGGCTATCGCACCTACTACGCGTACCTCAAGCACTTCCGCGCCGAGTGCGAGCGGGTCGGCATCACGGCGTCCACGGCCATCGCCATCGCTACGCGCAGCGCGCTACCACGAGCTGACCGGTTGGGAGTGTCCTGCGCGCGGCGGGCCGAGCTCCAAGCAGCTCACCAAGAAGCAGAAGGAGCGCGATCGCGAGGTTCGGCTGCAGATCAGCCATGAGATGGGGCACGGTCGTAGCCAGGTTACGGCCGTCTACTTAGGTCGATAGGGGTGCTCGCAACACACGCCAATAGGGTTCGCGCATGAACACGCTCGATCTGCAAGCCGCTGCTGCGTTTCTGCACATTCATCCGGTGACGCTGCAGGAGAAGGCCCGCGCCGGAGAGATTCCCGGCGCCAAGATCGGCAAGTGCTGGGTGTTCGTCGACGTTGACCTCGTCGAGCACATCCGCGCACAATATCCGCGGCGTGTGTTGCAGAGTGAACGCAAGGAGTTGGAACCATGTCACTCTACAAACGCGGGGATTCACCGCATTGGTGGATCAAGATCAGCCACAGCGGAACAACAATACAGCGCAGCACTGGGACTGAAGACAAAGCTCAGGCCCAGGAGTACCACGACAAGCTGAAGGCATCGCTGTGGGAGCAACAGCGGCTCGGCATCAAGCCGCGTCGCGCATGGAAAGAAGCAGTCCTTCGCTGGCTTGCCGAGACCTCGGAGAAGGTCACGCACCACCAGGACATCGGAAAGCTTCGCTGGTTGGATAGATTCTTGGGCGGTTTGATGCTCGACGAGATTACCCTGGATGTCATCGACCGCATCAAGAGCGAGAGGCTAAAGACGGTGAACAAGCCGACTGTGAACCGCTATTTGGCGTTGGTACGAGCCATTCTCATTCGAGCACGCGATGAGTGGGAATGGATCGACAAGACGCCGAAGGTGAAGTTGTTCAAGGAAGGCCCGGGACGGGAACGCTCCATTACCGTCGAAGAAGCAGAAACGCTCCTCGGCGAGTTGCCCAAACATCAACGCGACGTCGTCCTCTTCGCGTTGGCGACCGGATTGCGGCAGTCAAACGTGCTTCGTCTGGAGTGGTCACACGTGGACTTCAAGGCGTGTCATGCCTGGGTTGATGCGGATCAGTCGAAGAACGGCAATCCGATTTCCGTGCCGCTGAACGCGACCGCGCTGGAGGTGTTGCGCCGGCAGCTGGACAAGCATCCACAAAGGGTGTTTACGTACGCTGGAAAGCCGCTTGCGAATGCCAATACCAAGGCTTGGAGAAACGCGCTCAAGCGCGCCGGCATTGAGAATTTCCGCTGGCACGACATTCGCCACACGTGGGCCTCCTTGCATCGGCAATCCGGTACCCCGACGCACGAGTTGCAGCGGCTAGGCGGCTGGCGCTCGTCGGTCATGGTCGAGCGGTATGCGCATCTGGCGCCCGACCATCTCGCGAAAGCTGCTAATCGGCTCGACGCGCTGCTTGGTGGTTACGATTTGGCTACGTCAGAGAAAGAATAGACGCAAGAACTTCGCGCCAATCCTTTGAAAATCTGGGTGGGCCCGGCTGGACTCGAACCAGCGACCAAAGGATTATGAGTCCTCTGCTCTAACCGACTGAGCTACGGGCCCGCGGCGGCTGCGCGGGCGATTATAGCCGACGCTCCTACTACTGAACCTTCTCGGCTACGCTTTCCAAGTGCAGTAGGCAGCCGCAACGCGAGCGCCATTCGCAGCGATGCACACCATCAATGCGCCCCCGCCGACATTTGCGCACCCGCTCCGCTTTTCGCCGGGCGAGCCAGCCAGATCACCGCGATCAGCAGCAGGAAGAGCCACGCCGAGAACAGAAAGATGTCGTTCGCGGAAAGCATGAAGGCCTGCTGATCGATCAACCGATTCACCGTCTCGGTGCTCTGCGCGGCGCTCATGCCTCCCGCCTGCAGGCTCGACAGCGTTTGCGATGACGAAGGGTCGAACTGCGTGATGCGTTCGGCTAGCTGCGCGTGATGCAGACTGGCGCGCCGATCCCACCACGTCGTCGCAATCGACGTACCGAACGAACCGGCGGTGATCCGCGCGAAGTTGAACAGACCCGATGCGTCGGGGATCCGGTTCGGAGCGAGGCCCGACAGCGCGAGCGTGACCAGCGGAACGAAGAACACCGCCATCGCCGCGCCCTGGATGATCGTCGGCACCATGAGTGTCCGGAAGTCGGCGTTCGTATTGAAGTGCGAGCGCATGAACAGCACGATCGCGAAGATCACGAAAGCAGAGGTGGCGAACAGGCGCGGATCGACCTTGTGCACTGTCCTGCCGACCGCCGGAGTGAGCAGAATGGCAAGCACTCCGACCGGTGCGAGGACCATGCCCGCCAGCGTCGCTGTGTAACCCATGTGCTGTTGCAGCCACAGCGGCAGAATCACCAGGTTGCCGAAGAACGTGCCATAGGCGAGCGACATGGCGAGCGTGCTCGTCCAGAAATTGCGCCGCGCGAACAGCCTGAGGTCAACCACGGGGTGCCGGTCGGTGAGCTCCCACACGACGAACAACGCGAGACCCACGACCGCCACGGCGGCCAGGATGACGATCCGCGTCGAGCCGAACCAGTCGAGGTCCTTGCCCTGGTCGAGCATGACCTGCAGTGCGCCCACCCACAGCACGAGCAGGCCCAGTCCGACGCCGTCGATCGGGAGCTTCAATGTCGGCGTCTCGCGTTTGCGGTAGATCAGCCACGTGACCGCTGCCGCGCCGAGCCCCACCGGCACGTTGATGTAGAAGATCCACGGCCACGTGATGTTGTCGGTAATCCAACCGCCGAGCAGAGGCCCCGCGACGGGTGCGACCAACGTCGTCATCGCCCACAGCGCAAGTGCGGTGCCCGATTTCTCCTTCGGGTAGCTCGACAGGAGCAGCGATTGCGACAGCGGGATCATCGGCCCGGCGACCGCGCCCTGAATGACGCGAAAGACGACCAGCATGCTTAGCGACGACGCAAACCCGCACAGGATGGATGCGATCACGAACAGCAGCACCGACGTCGTGAACAGCCGCACCTGTCCATAGCGCTGGGTGAGCCAACCGGTGAGCGGCAGCGAAATCGCGTTGGCGACGCCGAAGGAGGTGATGACCCACGTTCCCTGATCGGGCGAAACGCCAAGATCGCCCGCAATCGCGGGTATCGACACGTTGGCGATCGACGTGTCGAGCACGTTCATGAACGTCGCGAGTGAAAGCGCGATCGTGCCGAGCACGAGCGCGCCGCCGGTCAGCGGCGCAAGCGCGCCGGGCTGGGGCGCCGGTGCTGCGTCGCGCGCGATGGGCGCGTCGCCAGTCACGGTTTTCGCAGGGCCGTTGCTCACAGCGCGTGATCGCGTGCCGGAAGCGCGAGCTTGCCGCTTGCGAGCCCCGCCGAACGTTCCAGCGTCGTGTCCCGGCGTGCGACGGGCGGAAGCGCAACACGGGCGGAACCGCCCATGTTGGCGGCGATGATCGCCTTCACCCGGCCGTTCGCTTCCGATTCGAGCGACTGGAAGACGTTGGTCGTGTACGGCGCCGGGGGCTGCGCGATCTGCGGAAGCCGGTCACCACGGCGATCGTGCGTATCGACCTCGACCTGCGTCGAGAGTCCCACCTGGAGTGGATGCGCAGCCAGCTCCTGCGCTTCGAGGCCGATGCGCACCGGGACGCGTTGGACCACCTTGATCCAGTTGCCCGAAGCATTTTGCGCCGGGAGCAGCGCAAATGCGGAGCCGGTGCCGGCGCCGAAACCGATGACTCGGCCGTGGTACACCACCTTGCCGCCGTAAATGTCGGCGGTGAGCTTGACCGGCTGGCCGACACGCATCGCGGCCAGCTGCGGCTCCTTGAAGTTGGCATCGACCCACACGTCATCGAGCGGGACGATCGCCATCAGCGGTGCCCCGGGACTCACCCGCTGCCCGAGCTGCACAGCACGCTTGGCGACGAAGCCGCCGACCGGCGCCGGCAGCGTGGTACGCGCGACCATCAGATACGCGTCGCGCACGCGCGCCGCCGCGCTCTGTACGTCCGGATGATTGTCGATCGTCGTGTGGTCGACGCGCGCACGATTCGCCTCGAGCTGCTCCTGCGCCGCGAGCATCGCGGCCTTGGCCGCGGTCGAGGCATCGCGAGCGTGCTGCAGTTCCTCGCCCGAGACCGCCCCGGACGCGCTGAGCCGTTCGCGTCGGGCCAGATCGTCGCTGGTCCGGTCGACCTCGGACTTGCGCATTTCGACGGCAGCCTGGAGTTGCGCCGACGTGGCGAACAGGCCGCGCACTTCGCGCACCGTCCGAGCGAGTTGCGCTTCGGCCTGGTCGAGCGCGACCTTCGCGTCGACGTCGTCGAGTTGCACCAGTGTCTGACCCGCTCTGACGAACTGAGTGTCATCGGCACCGATCTCCACCACCGTGCCAGACACTTGCGGCGTGATCTGCACCACATTGCCGTTGACGTACGCGTCGTCGGTCGATTGGAAATAGCGCAATACAAGCGCCCAGTAGACGCCATATGCGATGCCTGTCACGGCGAACGCGGCAATGACGATGGCGAGCCACCGCCTGCGCTTTTGCGGAAGCGCTTCCGGGGCGGTGGAGTTGACTGTTTCAGACATGGTGAATCCTTGTCGTGGCGGCGCCGAAGGTTATCGAACCGACACGGGTTGCGGATCGGCGCTGAACTCGTTATGGACGAGACGCGTGAGATCGGTGGAACGGGCGAAATTACATGCCGCGATCGACGCGGGAACGTTGGTTATCATCCAGGTTTCGCCCCATATGACGAAGAGCGCGATGGCGAGAGCGGCGATCAGCTTCACGGCAAAGCGACCCCATTGGCGGGGCGCATGCTTCGTCGACTCGACGTGCGGTGCAGTCTGCAATTTCATGGTGGTTGCCTTTCTTTCATCTATCTCGCTTACTGGCGCGCAGCGATAGCGATCGACGTCGAATCGAAGCCGCCGCCGAGAGCTCGCGCGAGGTCGATCGCAACGACCAACTCGCGCGCCTTCAGGTCCGCCTCGAGACTCTGTTGCACCAGCAGCGGCGATTCAGCGCTCAGCACCTGAAGATAGTTGCCGAGCCCTGCCCGATAGCGCAGCAGCGCGAGATCGTAGGCCTCCTGTGTCGTCGTCAGCGCCACTTTTTGCTGCTCGCGCTGCTCTTCCACGCTGCGCCAGGACGCAAGCTGGTCGACCACGTCGCGCAGCGCATCGGCGAGCGCCTGGTTGTATTGCTCGACCGCGATGTCATAACTTGCATTCGTTCCGGCGAGATTGGCGCGCAGGCGACCGCCCTCGAAGATCGGCAGGCTGACCGCGGGACCGATTCCAAGCGTACGACTTGCGGCGCTCAGGAATCCCGCCGAGCCGAGGCTTTGCAGACCGATGAAGGCGACGAGATTGACGTTGGGGTAGAACTGAGCCTTGGCATTGGCGATGTCTTGCTGCGTGCTTTCTACACGCCAGCGCTGTGCGACCAGGTCGGGCCGGCGTCCGATGAGTTCGGCAGGCACGTTCGTCGGCAGGACAAGTCCGGGCAGTGCAACAGCGGCCGGCCGGGCGATGGCGAGACCGCGATCCGGTCCCTGGCCCATCAGTGCGGCGAGTGCATTGCGCGTGAGCGCAATGGTCTCGTCCAGGCGTGCGATTTGTTCGCGCGCGGCCGGCAACGCGGCTTCGGCCTGCTTCAGCTCCAGGCGCGAGTCGATCCCCGCGGCATTGCGCTCGCGCGTGAGCGTATAGATCTGCTCGCGCTCCTTCAACGTGGTCTCGGCTACGTCGTGTTGCAAATAGGCGCGCTGCAACTCGACGTAGGCTTGTGCGATGCCGACGGAGAGCGCAAGCCGTGCGGCGTACGCCTCGACTTCAGCGGCGTGCGCCTGGTCGAGCGCACTCTCATACGCTGCCCGGTTCTTGCCCCAGAAATCGAGTTCCCAGTTGAGCGTTGCTTGCAGCTGGTTGAACGTGCTCCACGTGCCGGAGAACGGCGGCGGCACCAGCCCATGCTCGGGAAAACGCTCGCGGGTAACCTCCAGATCGGCGTTCACCTGCGGATACAGCGCGGATTGCTCCGACTCGGCAAACGCCATCGCCTTGCGCGTGCGCGCCGCCGCCACGCGCAGCGTGGGACTGTCGGCAAGCGCTTCTGCCATCAATGCGTCGAGCTGCGGATCCTTGAACGCCTTCCACCAATCCACCGCGGGCCACGCGGCGGGCGAGAGTGGTGCGCCAGCTAGCGATTGCGTCGTCGCGAGGCGGTTGGCGTCGCGGGCGATCGCCTGGGTCGACTTGTCACCCATGCTGGCGCAGCTGGCGAGCAAGAGCGTCAGCGGCAGGACCACAAAGTGCAGTCGAATTCGTAGCTTCATGTCAGTGCTTTCCATGCCGGCGCTGATTGAGCCAGAAGAGCAACGCCAGTAGTGAGCCGCCTGGGAGCAGCAAGGCCATGGCGACGTACCAACCGAGTGACCGCAGTTGGACGTATGTCTGATGGAACCCGTTGATGACGCGATGGTTCATTTCGTTGCCTTCCAGCTTGTCCATTTTGTTGTCATGGCTGAAAATGCCTAGGCAACAAAATGTATAAAAAAATTAGACGTTTGCCAGCATTCGCCGCAGCAAGACTTCCAGGTGTTCAACTTCGGTTTTGCTGAAGCCACGCAGAAAACGGTTTTGCACCTTCGCCGCGCCTTCGAGCAGCTTGGGATAGACGGCCTTGCCCTCAGCGGTGAGTTCCAGGTTGATGCGACGCCGATCATCCGGACAGCGCTGCCGGCGAACCAGGCCCTTGCGTTCCAGTCGGTCGATCATGCGCGTCATCGCGCCCTGGTCGTACGACACACTCTTGCATAACACCGATGTCGGGCCGGCATTACCCTCGGCGAGCGTCACCAGAATGACGAATTGCGCGGCCGTGATGTCGAGCGGCTCGAGCTCGACGTCCAGCGCCTCAGAGATCGCCATCTTTACCTGCGAGAGCAGGCGACCGATCCCACGCCTTGGCTCGAAGGTTTTCGGGTCGTAAATGGCTTCGGCTACCGTAGACATGCGTGCATTATATTGTCTAGGCAACAATTGTCAAGGCTTGTTTTAACTTGGCGAGGATCACTTCGTCGATGGCCTTCTTATCCAATTGATTTGTTTGCAGAATATCGTGAGCTCGCGTTCTGTAAGACCCTGAACCCCTGCTAAACTTTGCTGCTCATGCCACTGACGCATTACCTCAGGCCCCTCCTGGCACCCGCATCGGTCGCGCTGATAGGCGCGTCTGGCCGCGCCGGGTCGCTGGGTCGACTCGTCTACGAAAACCTGCTCGGTGGCGAATTCCAAGGTGAACTGTTTGCCGTGAACCCGCGGCATCGAAGGGTGCTCGGACGCAAGGCCTTCGCTTCCCTGACGGCGATCGGGCGCCCGGTCGATCTCGTCGTGATCTGCGCACCGGCGGCTGCCGTAGCTGCAATCGTCGCAGAATGCGACGGCCGTGCGCGCGGTGTGACCATCCTGTCCGGCGCCACCGGGATGGCGGAAGCAGGTTACCTGCGCTGGCAGCGCAGTATCGCTGCGCGCGCCCGCGCCGCCGGCGTGCGCGTTCTCGGGCCGGGCAGCTTTGGCATCATTCGCACCGAGGTCGGCCTCAACGCAACGTACGGTTCGATGCCCGCATCGGCGGGCAGGCTCACGCTGATCTCGCAATCTGGCGCGGTCGTGAGCGCATTGCTTGCCTTCGCTCACGCGGCAGGCGTGGGCTTCGCATCCGTCGTCGCGCTCGGCGCGGCGATAGACGTCGATTTCGGAGAAATTCTGGAGTTCGCGCTCGCCGATTCCGCGACCGACGGCATCATCCTCTACATCGAGACGCTGCATGACACGCGCAGGTTCCTGTCGGCGTTGCGTGCCGCGGCGCGCACGAAGCCGGTGGTGGTTCTCAAGGCGGGCCGGGGCGTGGCGCCTGAAACGAACATGCATCCGGGCATGCCCGATCCGGATCGCGTTTTCGACGCGGCGATCAAACGGGCCGGGACTGTCCGTGTGCGCACCTACACGCAGCTTTTCGCGGCAGCGCTGATTCTCGCGGCGGGCCGCATTCCACGCGGGAATCGGCTGGCCATCGTCACCAATGGCCGCGGCCCCGGCGTGATCGCCGCCGATTGCGTGGCGGACACCGGCGTTGCCCTGGCCGCCCTCGAGTCGGGGACCGCGACGGCGGTCGCCGAATTGATTCCCAGCAAGCGGGCACCCGGAAGGTTCGTCGACCTCGAGAACGATGCGACGCCCGAAGCGCTTGCGCTGGCCGTTCGTACGCTGCTCGCCGACCGCGGCGTCGACGCAGTGCTGGTCCTGCATGTCGCCACGCCCGCTGCACCGGCGACCGACACCGCGCGCGCAGTCGCGGCGGCAGCACAAGATGCCGACAAACCGATACTCGCCGCGTGGCTCGGCGCTGTCGATAGTCCCGAGGCCCATGCCGCACTCGAGGCCGGCGGAGTGGTTCATTTCCACACGCCGGAGAACGCGGTCGAAGCGTTTTCATTCCTCGCTGCGTATCGCCGCAACCAGGAATGGTTGCTGCAGGTGCCGCCGCCACAGGCGGAGCCGCTACTCCCCGATGTCGCCGCGGCGCTGCGCGTGCGCGAGCGCGCGCTCGCGGCGGGGCGCTCGGTGCTGAGCCCGGGCGAAACCCAGGTGCTGCTCGCCGCATTCGGTATCGCCACGCGCATGGCGATCGTGGCGAGCGCCGGGCAGGCGCGCGCGGCTGCGCGAGAGCTCGGCTTTCCCGTCGCGCTGGAACTCGAAGTCGGGGGCCTCGGCGTGCCGGTGCGCGAAAACATACGCAACAGCGCGATGCTGTCGAGAGCCTTTGGCGAACTGCGGCGAAAAAGGGTCAAGGGGAACAAGGGAAAAGACAAGGGAGACAGGGACAATGCCGGATCCACCTCGCATGCGATCGTGCGCAAGCAGGTCGACCCGGTCGCGCACGGCGCCGCGCGCGTGTCGGTGTACACCGACGCGGCGTTCGGTCCGGTGATTGGCTTCGGCGGCATGCAAGCGCCGTTGACGGAGCAGTCGCTGATGTTGCCGCCGTTGAACCACGCGCTTGCCGTCGACCTCATTGCCGGTGCCGACCGCGGCGAATTCAAGGTTGGCGAAGCGCCGCTCGCCGCGCTGTTGCTCAACGTTTCCGCGCTCGTTTGTGCGTTGCCCTGGGTCGTTGAACTCGAGCTCGCGCCGGTGGTCATGCTGCGCGGGATCGCTGCGGTCGTCGGCGCACGCGCGAAGATCGATGCACGCCGCCCGATCACGCCCGCCGGTTATCGGCACATGGCGATCCACCCTTATCCGGATGAGCTCGAGGCCGAAGTCCGACTTCCAGACAAAACGGTCCTGCGCGTACGACCCATCCGACCCGAGGATGCAGCGCTCGAGCAGGTTTTCGTGGCAGGGTTGTCGGAACGCAGCCGCTACATGCGTTTCATGCAACACCTGCCCGCATTGACGCCGCAGATGCTGGCGCGCTTCACGCAGGTCGATTACGACCGCGAGCTTGCGCTGGTCGCCCTCGACGACGCCTCGGGCAACGATCAGATCGTGGGCGTCGCGCGCTATGTCGCCAATCCCGACGGCGAAAGCGTCGAATTCGCCATTGTCGTTGCCGACGCATGGCAGGGCCGCGGCCTCGGTCGAGTCCTCATGCAGCGACTCATCGCCAGCGCGTCCGCGTGCGGTTACACGCAAATGACGGGTAGCGTGCTTGCCATGAACAAATCGATGCTCGAATTCGTGAACCGGCTGGGTTTCGCCACTCGCCGTGATCCTGATGACCACGAGCAGATGATCGTGACGCTGGCGCTGCCTAGGAGCCGCAGGGGCGTGACGCAAGCCGGCGCGTTCGGAACGTCATGAACGCAACCACGCCGCTGCGGCCGGCGCGCGCCGCGTCGATCACGGCCTTCTCGCGGGCAAGATTGAAAAACGGCCGTGGTAATGTCGTATCGAGAATTGCGAAACCGAGTGACACAGCATATAAGAATGTTGACGTCGTCCCGGCGCTGTATGAATGTTGACGTCATCCCGGCGCAGGCCGGGATCCAAATGTAGTGGAAACATAGGCGCAGCAACTTGGGCCCCGGCCTCCGCCGCGGCGACGTGACTTGTGGCTGGATGTATGAATGTTGACGTCATCCCGGCGCAGGCCGGGATCCGAGTGTGGAAACATAGGCGCAGCAACTTGGGCCCCGGCCTGCGCCGGGGCGACGTGGCTTGCAGCTAGTTGTGTCACGTAGCGTTGCGCCGGCGACGTATTGTCGAAAGGAGTGCTCGATGACCACGGTGCTCACCTGCGCCGATATTCTTGCCGGTAAAGCACCCGCGGATGTGCCGGTGACCGTCAAGGGTTGGGTGCGCACGCGACGCGACTCCAAGGCTGGCATTTCTTTCGTCGCCGTGTCGGACGGGTCGTGCTTTCACCCGGTGCAGGTGGTCGTGCCGGCGGCCCTGCCCAACTACGGCGACGAGGTGTTGCGCCTCACCGCGGGCTGTGCCGTGGAAGCGAGCGGCGCCATCGTACCCTCGCCGGCGAAGGGGCAGCCTTTCGAGATGCAGGCGAGCGCGATCAAGGTGATCGGCTGGGTCGAGGACCCCGATTCCTATCCAATCCAGCCCAAGCCTCACACGCTGGAATTCCTGCGCGAGGTTGCACACCTGCGCCCGCGCACGAACGTCATCGGCGCGGTGACGCGGGTACGCCACTGCATAGCGCAGGCGATCCACGGGTTCTTCCACGAGCACGGATTTTTCTGGGTCAACACGCCGATCATCACCGCATCGGACGCAGAAGGCGCAGGCGAGTTGTTCCGGGTTTCCACGCTGGATCTGATGAACCTGCCGCGCACGCCCGAGGGGAAGGTCGACTACACGCAGGATTTCTTCGGCCGCGAAGCCTATCTCACCGTTTCCGGACAGCTCAACGTCGAGACCTACTGCATGGCGATGTCCAAGGTCTACACCTTCGGTCCGACCTTTCGCGCGGAGAATTCCAATACCAGCCGGCATCTCGCGGAATTCTGGATGATCGAGCCGGAAATCGCCTTCGCCGATCTGTCCGACAATGCGTCGCTGGCCGAGGCGCTGCTCAAGCACATCTACCGCACGCTGCTCGCAGAGCGCGGCGATGACATGGCGTTTTTCGAGGAGCGCATCGAGAAGGGGCTCGTCGCCAAATTGCAGGGCATCGTCGACACCGAGTTCGTACGCATGGACTACACGGAGGCGATCGCCGTGCTGGAAAGGGCCAAGCAGAAATTCGAGTTCCCGGTGAAATGGGGCGTCGATCTGCAATCCGAGCACGAGCGCTACGTGTCGGAGACCTACGCCGGCAAGCCGGTGATACTGATGAACTACCCGAAGCAGATCAAGGCGTTCTACATGCGCCTCAACGACGACGGCAAGACGGTGGCGGCGATGGACGTGCTCGTTCCTGGCATCGGCGAGATCGTCGGCGGCAGTCAGCGCGAGGAGCGGCTATCCGTGCTCGACGCGCGCCTCGCCGAATCCGGGCTCGATCGCGAACACTACGGATGGTATCGCGACCTGCGCCGCTACGGCACCGTCCCGCACGCAGGGTTCGGGCTGGGCTTCGAGCGCACGGTGGCGTATGCAACGGGCCTGGCCAACGTCCGTGACGTGATTCCGTTTCCCCGGACGCCGGGAAGCGCGCGATATTAGACAGCGCTTTTCATAGGTGCGAATTCATTTGCACGCGATCGTCGAATCGACTACCGCGGCAGAATGAATTCCGCCCTACGGGCGGATCAACCCTCGCCTTCGAGGAAGCTCCTGCAGTTTCTCGGAACGCGACGGATGGCGCAGCTTGCGCAGCGCCTTGGCTTCGATCTGGCGGATGCGCTCGCGGGTGACGTCGAACTGCTTGCCGACTTCCTCGAGCGTGTGGTCGGTGTTCATCTCGATGCCGAAGCGCATGCGCAGCACCTTCGCTTCGCGCGGCGTCAGCGTGTCGAGCACGTCCTTGCACACGTCGCGCAAGCTGGCGTTGACCGCGGCGTCCACCGGCGCGACCGTGCTCGCGTCCTCGATGAAGTCGCCGAGATGCGAGTCGTCGTCGTCGCCGATCGGCGTCTCCATCGAGATCGGTTCCTTGCTGATCTTGAGGATCTTGCGGATCTTCTCCTCCGGCATCTCCATCTTCTCCGCGAGCAGCGCGGGATCGGGCTCCTGACCGGTCTCCTGCAGGATCTGCCGCGAGATGCGGTTCATCTTGTTGATCGTCTCGATCATGTGCACCGGGATGCGGATCGTGCGCGCCTGGTCGGCGATCGAGCGCGTGATCGCCTGGCGGATCCACCACGTCGCGTAGGTCGAGAACTTGTAGCCGCGACGGTATTCGAACTTGTCGACCGCCTTCATCAGGCCGATGTTGCCTTCCTGAATCAGGTCGAGGAACTGCAGGCCGCGGTTGGTGTATTTCTTGGCGATCGAGATCACCAGGCGCAGGTTGGCCTCGGTCATCTCGCGCTTCGCCTTGCGCGCCTTCGCCTCGCCCGTCGACATCTGCTTGTTGATCTCCTTCAGGTCCTTCAAGGGGATCATCACGCGCTTCTGCAGATCGAGGAGCTTGTGCTGCTGCTCGACGATGGCCTGGCGGAAGCGCGTCAGGCCTTCGCTGTAGCCGTGGTGCCCGGCGATCTCGCGGTCGATCCAGCGCAGGCTGGTCTCGTGCTCGGGGAATTTCTTGATGAATTCGGGGCGCGGCATGCCGCCCTTGTTGACCACGAGATCCTGGATCTTGCGCTCGATCTGGCGGATGTTGTCGACTTCGCAGCGCACGCTGTCGCACAGCCGCTCGACCTGCCGCGCCGCGAAGCGGATCTGCATCAGCTCGGCGGAGATCTTTTTCTGCAGGTCGAGATACTTCGGCGCCTTGTGTCCGTCCTTCTGCAGCACGGCCAGCATGCGGGTGTACAGGCGGCGGATCACCGCGAAGCGCTCGAGCCCGCAACCTTGAGGCGCTCGAGGTTCTCGGCGGCGATGGCACCGCTGTCGTCCTCGCTTTCTTCGGCTTCTTCGAGTTCGTCGTCTTCGATGGCCTCGAGCTGCTCGTTGAAGTCCATCAATCCGTCGACCACGTCGTCGATCTTGAGCTCGTCGCGCTCGATCTTGGTGGCGAGTTCGAGAATCTGCGCCACCGTCATCGGGCACGCCGAGATCGCCATGATCATGTACTTCAGCCCCTCCTCGATGCGCTTGGCGATCTCGATTTCGCCTTCGCGGGTGAGGAGCTCGACCGATCCCATTTCGCGCATGTACATGCGCACCGGGTCGGTCGTGCGGCCGAACTCGGAATCGAGTGTCGACGCCGCAGCCTCGGCGGCTTCCTCATCGACATCGTCGGCAGCCGCGGTCGGCGCCGCCTCGGACATGAGCAGGGTTTCCGCGTCCGGGGCCTCGTCGTAGACCTGGATCCCCATGTCGTTGATCATGGAGATGATGCCCTCGATCTGTTCCGCGTCGAGGATGTCGTCGGGCAGGTGGTCGTTGATCTCGGCGTAGGTAAGGTAGCTGCGCTCCTTGCCGAGTACGATCAGGTTCTTCAGGCGCGTCTTGCGCGCTTCGGCCTCGGCTGGTGTCAGCTCTACCTTGCGCAGCTCGAGGCTGCCGTTCTTGCCGCGGGCCTTGCCTTCGGCAAGCGCCTTCTCCGTGCGCCGCGCGGACAGCCGTGCGGCGATCTCGCCGGCGGACGGCTTGACTGCGGGGGCGGCCTGCGCCCCGGCCTTGGCGGGAGCCTGCGGCTTGCCGGTCGGCTTGGGCGCGACCTTGGCGGCGTGAGCGGGCTTGGGCGCGAGCTTCGGATTGGCCTTGGCGACGGGCTTCCGGGCGACCGGCTTGCCCTTGGCGGCAACCCGCGATGTGGGCTTCGCGACCGGCTTTTTCGGCTTGCGCGCGCCAGTCTTGGGCGCGAGCTTGCCCTTGGCCAGCTTGCTCGCAACCGGCGTCGAACGCGCCGGCTTGTGCTTGCCTCGCTTGGCGCTGACTGCCGAGGATTTCGCCGCAGGCTTCGCCTTCGGCCGTGCCTTGCGGACAGTGCGGCGGGAGGCTTTGGCGGGCGCTTTCCTGACGGGTTTGGATTGCTTTTTGGCCATGATCGTCCTGCGTTTTAACGCGCACGCGCCCAGGGGCGCAGCAGCGTAGTCATGTTCCCAAGGTGGGGCCGCCTCGGGAAAACTTCAAATTATAGCATTCGCCACATGCTGCGCGGGCCCCGAAACCGTTACTTGTCACGAGCTTCGTGAGCACCACCGGCGCGCCTGAAATCGCGCACCGTCTCGCGCTGCTCGGCCGACCAGTCGCCGGGCGCCGTGGTGCGCACGATTTCACGCATGGCGGCACTATCGCGATCTCGCCTCAGTTTTTGGACCAGCCCGGCCAGCTCGGCGTTCGCGTCGTAGCTTTCTTCCCAGTCGAATATTTCCGCGGCAAGTTCGTCGAATGTCGCCTCGTGCGCGCTGCCGCGCGCCGCTTCCAGGAGCATGGCGGTATTCGGCTCGTCGGCGTGAGATCGGGCCGCGTGCGCGATGAATTCGACTGCGGTACGCTCCGGGCTGCCCGCCGCGAGGAGTCCAGCGTCGAAGGTCGGGGCAAGCGCGGGGCGGAACACGAGTACGCGGATCAGGCGGTGGTTCGCTGTCGTGACCGGCGAGCGCGCCGTGTGCCGTTGCGCGCCGGACGTGCCGGCCGTGGCCACGGCCGGCAGGAGCGCCGCCAGCTCGACTTCCGGAAGCCGCGCCAGCTCGGCGAGCCGGCGGCGGAGCAGGGTGCTCAGGATCGGCGCGGTGAGCTCGCCCAGCAGCGGCTTGGCCGCATTGATCAGGGCGGCTCGACCTTCGGCGGAAGTCGGCGGATGACGCCTGGCCAGCTCCGAGAGCATGAAGTCGGACAATGGCAGCGCCGTGTCCGCGAGCGCCTCGAAAGCCGCTTTCCCGCGGCGGCGAATGTAGTCGTCCGGATCCTCCCCGTCCGGGAGGAACAGGAAGCGCGCGGTCTTGCCGTCGGCGAGCACGGGCAGCGTATTCTCCAGCGCGCGCCACGCCGCGCGCTGTCCCGCCGCGTCGCCGTCGAAACAGAAAATCACCGTGTCGGTCATGCGCAACAACTTTTGCGCGTGGGTAGCCGTGGTCGCGGTGCCAAGCGTCGCCACGGCGTATTCGACCCCGTGCTGGGCGAGCGCGACCACGTCCATGTAGCCTTCGACGACCACGACCCGGGCCGCGCCGCGTACGGCGGGGCGGGCCTGGAACAATCCATAGAGTTCGCGGCCCTTGGAGAACAGCGACGTCTCCGGCGAATTCAAGTATTTGGGCTCGCCGCGGTCCAGGATACGACCGCCGAAGCCGATGATGCGGCCGCTGCCATCGTGGATCGGGAACATGATGCGGTCGCGAAACCGGTCATAGCGTTTGCCGCCTTCGCCGGCGATGACCAGGCCGGCCGCCTCCAGCGATGGGTCCTGATAGTCAGCAAACACTCCCGACAGCGGCTGCCAGTCGTCCGGGGCGTAGCCGATGCCGAAACGCACCGCGACCTCGCCCGTCAGGCCGCGGCCTTTGAGGTAGTCGATCGCCCGCGGGGAGTCCTTGAGGGCGGTTCGGTAGAAGCGTGCTGCCTCGAGTAGCAGCCCGGACAGGTCGGTGGTCTGGGCACTGCGCGCGCCGCCGTCGGCGGCCTGCCGCGGCACCTCGAGCCCGGCGTCGCGGGCAAGCTCCTCGACGGCGTCCGGGAAGGACTTGCCCGCGTACTCCATGAGAAAGCCAATCGCGGTGCCGTGCGCGCCGCACCCGAAGCAGTGAAAAAACTGCTTGGTCGGACTGACCGTGAACGACGGGGTCTTTTCGCTGTGAAACGGACAGCAGGCCGAAAAGTTGGCGCCCGCCTTCTTGAGGGGGACGTAGCGATCGACGACGGCGACAATGTCGACCCGGCCCAGCAGCGTCTGGATAAAATCGTTCGGAATCATTGCCTTATCGCCGCCGGGCCGCCCTGCCTCAAGCAGAGATACACCCCTATAGCTTCATTATAGGCGACCGCGACGCGCGAGGTGGGGCAACGCGCAGGCTAACCGGCCGCTGATTACGGGTCTATCCGGCGAGACGCGCCTTTACTTTCGCCGACACCTGCGCCATGTCGGCGCGGCCGGCCAATTGCGGCTTGAGTGCCGCCATGATCTTGCCCATCGCGGCCATGCCGCCGCCGCCCGCGCCCGCCACCGCCGACGCAACGAGCGCGTCGATTTCGCTTTCCGGCAGTGGCTGCGGCATATATCCCTGCAGCAGGTCGATTTCGGCGCGCTCGGCGGCGGCCAGCTCGGGGCGACCGCCGGCGTCGAAGGCGGCGATCGATTCGCGCCGTTGCTTGATCATTTTTTCGATGATGGCGACAACGTCGGTGTCGACCAGGTCGATGCGTTCGTCGACTTCACGCTGCTTGATCGCGGCCTGCAGCATGCGGATGGTCGACAGGCGCGTGGCGTCCTTCGCGCGCATGGCGTTCTTCATATCCTCGGTAATGCGTGCTTTCAGCATCGGTGTGCTCCCACAGTTCTTTACGTGACTCGGTGACGACACAGTCGTCGCCCCGGCGGAGGCCGGGGCCCAAGGTACATCTCCAACATTGGATCCCGGCCTTCGCCGGGATGACGCGGGTAGTTCGATACGCCGCGTCACTCACTTGTCACTCACTTACGAGAACCCCGGCAAATCGCAGGATGTGGCGACGAAATGCAAAGGGGGCGAATCGCTTCGCCCCCAAGGATCGACCCCACGCGCTGCGGTTTGTCAGTACAGTTTCGGCGGCAGCTGCTGGCTGCGCAGGCGCTTGTAGTGGCGCTTCACCGCCGCGGCAAGCTTGCGCTTGCGCTCGGCGGTCGGCTTTTCGTAGAACTCACGGGCGCGCAGCTCGGTGAGCAGGCCCGTCTTCTCGATGGTGCGCTTGAAGCGGCGCAGGGCCACCTCGAAGGGTTCGTTCTCGCGAACGCGAACGCTAGGCATGTGCTATCGGATCCCTCAGTTGACAACGAGTTGACAAGGCTACGAGCGCTTGGAATAGCCCATAATTCTAGCAAGCCGGCAGAGATCGCGCAAGCTGCAGCTTTCGGATCACGATTGGCCAAAGGCCGACAACGCCACAAGGGAGGAGCCACCATGAACTCGCAGTTCAATCGTCGCCGTTTTGTGTTGGGCCTCGGTGCGGCAGCAGCGAGTGGAACCCTGAGCACGTTCGTCCAGGCCGCCATGGGCCCGAACGACAAATTCGATCTGCTTATCAAGGGCGGCGACGTGCTGGACCCAAGTCAGAAGCTGCGCGGCGTCCGCGATATCGGCATCCGCAATGGCGTGATCGAGGCGGTTCAGGCCGACATCCCGGCCGAGCGCGCGCTGCGGGTGATCAACGCTTCGGGCCGGCTGGTCACACCGGGTCTCGTCGACCTGCACGCACACACCTACCCTTACGGCTCCGCCATTGGCATCCCCGCTGACGAACTGGTGCCATTTCAAGGGACGACGACTGCCGTCTCCGCGGGAGACGCGGGGGCGAACAACTTCGCGGGGTTCCGGCGCTTCATCGTCGCGTCGACGCGCACGCGCCTCTATGCGTTCGTGCACATTGCCAATATGGGGCTCGCCGGGTTCCCCGTCGGGGAACTGTACAACATCGACTTCGCGCAACCCGAGGCGGCGGCGCGGACGGTCGCGGAAAATGCGGACATTGTCATCGGCGTCAAGGTGCGGATGTCGGAGAACGTCATCGCACAAAACGGACTCGAGCCGCTGAGACGAGCCATCAAAGCGTGCGAAATGGCAGGCACCGGTGCGAAGGTCATGTGCCACATCGGCGGTGTGGAGACGCCGCAACTGATGTCGCTGATCCTGGATACGTTGCGCCCGGGGGACATCCTGACGCACTGCTATTCCGGGGCGCTCAATATTGAAGGCAAGTTCACCAACATCGTGCAGGATGGAAAACTCCTGCCGGCGGCGCTTGAGGCGAAGCGGCGCGGCGTGCACTTCGACGTGGGACACGGGGGCGGCAGCTTTGACTACACGGTGGCGGAGGTGGCAATCGCCCAGGGCGCCACCCCGGACACGATCTCCTCCGATATGCATGTCTTCTCGGGCAATACGCCCGGCATGCCGTTCCTCACATGGGTGATGAGCAAGTTTCTCAACATGGGCTTTACGCTCGAGCAAGTCGTAGGGATGGCGACTATCAACTCCGCGCGCGCCATCAATAGGCTGCCGAAATTGGGCACGCTCCAAGTGGGGGCGCCCGGCGACGTCACCATGCTCGAGGTGATCGAGGGGCCGGTCGAGTTCGTCGATACGCGTAACAACAAACGCCAGGGTAAAGTGCAGATCCGTCCGGTGCAAACCGTCGCGGGCGGCATCGCGTTCGGGCGGCCGTATTCCGCGCCGTTCAGCGTCCGATAACGATCGCACTCGGATGCAACGCCGCGGTCGTGCGCGGACCGCTGGCGCGCTGCACGCTATACTCGTCCGATGCTCGTTCTTGGCATCGAAACGTCCTGCGACGAAACCGGGCTTGCACTCTACGACAGCGATCGCGGCCTGCTCGCCCACGCGCTGCACTCGCAAGGCGCCATGCACGAGGCTTACGGTGGGGTCGTCCCGGAGCTCGCTTCGCGCGACCATATTCGTCGCGTGCTCCCACTGGTGGAGCACGTATTGCACGAAGCAGGGATGGCGCCGGGCGATCTCGATGGCATCGCCTACACACAGGGGCCGGGGCTCGCCGGCGCGCTCCTGGTAGGTGCGAGCGTCGCCAATGCGCTGGCGTTCGCGCTCGGCGTGCCGGCACTCGGCGTGCACCACCTGGAAGGTCACCTGCTCTCGCCGCTACTGGGCGACCCTCGGCCGGAGTACCCCTTCGTGGCCTTGCTGGTGTCCGGTGGCCACACGCAGCTCTATGCTGTGCGCGGTGTCGGCGACTACACCCTGCTCGGCGACACGCAGGACGACGCCGCGGGCGAGGCCTTCGACAAGACCGCGAAATTGCTCGGCCTGTCGTACCCGGGTGGCCCGGCGCTCGCGCAGCTCGCGCTGCGCGGGCGGCGCAGCGCGGTGTCGCTGCCGCGTCCGATGCTCGACAGCGGCGATCTCAACCTGAGCTTTTCGGGCCTCAAGACCGCGGTGGTGACACTGGTACGCCGTGAAGCCGTCTCCGAGCAGCGCAACGCCGACATCGCGCGCGAGTTCGAGGATGCGATCGTCGACGTGCTGGTCGCCAAGGCACTTGCAGCGCTCGACGCGACCGGCATGACGCGCCTGGTGGTTGCCGGCGGCGTCGGCGCCAACCGTACGCTGCGCGAGCGCCTGCGCAGCGCCGCCGCGGCGCAAGGGGTGGACGTCTACTATCCCGAAACGCAGTTCTGCACGGACAACGGCGCCATGATCGCGCTGGTCGGCGCACTGCGCCTGACCGGGGCGAAGCCCACAGACTATGCCTTTACCATCCGCCCGCGCTGGGAACTGGCGTCGCTAGCCGCTCCGCCACGCGCGCAGGTATGTGACTGAGGCGACGAGCCAGAAGTCCCACCCAAGGCCATACCGCGGTGCGGCAGCCGATATTCCCGAGGGGCCGCCGGGAATAAAAGTACCTGCGTCCGGGTACACGAGTTGGCTCCGGAGAAATCGCTTGACTGAACACGCCCGCTTCAAGGAGATGGTCTTGCCGCATCTGGACGCGAGCTATAACCTGGCGCGCTGGCTGACGCGCAACCCCGACGATGCCGAAGACGTGGTCCAGGACGCGTGCCTGCGCGCGTTGAAATATGTGGGGTCGCTCCAAGGCAGCGACGCGCGAGCGTGGTTCCTCACGATCGTGCGCCACGCCTTCTATGACTGGTGCCGGCGCAACCGCCCGGCAGAAATTGCCCCCGACGACGGTTCGGCCATTGACGCCGCGGTTAGCCCGGCGCAGGGACCCGAGCAAACCGTCATGCGCAGCGCAGAGGCGCGGGCGTTGAGCGACGCGCTGGCCGAATTGCCGCTGCAGTTTCGCGAGGTAATGGTCCTGCGGGAGCTCGAGGAGCTTTCGTACAAGCAGATCGCGCGCGTGGTCGAGATACCCATCGGCACGGTCATGTCGAGGCTCGCACGCGCACGCGGCCTGCTGCAGCGCTCACCCGTGTTGCAGGCGATACGCGGCCAATCGTCCGGAGGCGAATCGTGAAATGCGACGAAGCAGCGGCGCTGGTTGCCGCCCATGCCGACGGCGAGATCGACCGCTTTCGCGGCCATTCGCTGAGGAAGCACCTGCAAGATTGCGCCCGGTGCTCTGCGGAGCACGACGCGATCGTCGGGCTGCGAAAGCAGCTCCGCAGCGAGGTACCGTACTATCGCGCGCCGCCCGCACTACAGGAACGCGTCGTTGCCGCGCTCGATGCCGCGCAGCCGCGCGACGATGCGCGTCCACGGCGTTCAGGTGAGCGTTGGCGCTGGATCGGGGCGGGCGCGCTAGCGGGATGCGCGGCGACGGTGTGTGCCTGGGTCATCGGCACCGCGGTGGTGGAAGGCTGGGCAAGCCAGGATCTTGCGGTCGAGGCTACGACCGCGCACGTGCGGGCGACGCTGGGCAATCATCTGATCGAGGTCGCGTCGTCCGACCAGCATACCGTCAAGCCCTGGTTGTCCGCGCGACTGGACTACTCGCCCCCGGTGCCGGACCTGACGCAGGATGGATTCGTACTCACGGGTGGACGACTCGACTATCTTGCGCGGCAGCACGTGGCCACGTTGGTATATCGCTACCGCGAGCATGTCATCGACGTCTTCGTGCGCCCGGAGTCGTCCAGGCCCTCGTGGGTCGTACCCCGCAGCGTGCGCGGGTTCAACGTGGCGTGGGCGACGGGTTCGTCGATGGAATGGGTGGCGGTGTCGGACGTCAGTCCGGACGTCCTTTCGGCGTTTGTCACGGCCATCGCGCGCGGCGGCGCGCCACGCTAGCGCGGGCTCATCGCTCGAATATGAGCACGAGATAGGCGAGGAACAGCAACAGGTGCACCGCACCTAACAGCATGTTGGTGCGCGCCAGCCCGAAAGTCAGCATGCTCACGACCAGCGTGAGCAGCAGCAGCAGCGTGCTCGCCGGATCCAGACCGAGGACGATGGTGCGCTCGGTTACGAAGCCGATGATCAGCACCGCGGGGATGGTCAGGCTGATGCTCGAAAGCGCCGTGCCCAGCGCCAGGTTGATCGAGCGCTGCAAGCGGTTGGCACGCGCGGCGCGCACCGCGGCGAGCGATTCCGGCGACAGAATCAGCACCGCGACCAGCAAGCCGCCGAGCGCAGCGGGCGCGTTCAGGACTGCAATGCCGTAGTCGATCGGCACCGCGATCTGCTTGGCGAGCAGCACGATCGGCAGCGCGTAGGCGAAAAGCAGGGCGGCATGGTACCCGATCGAGCGCGGGGCAGCGTGAGCTTCGTCGTCGTGCGCGACATCCACCGCCGCTTCGTCGGCTGTGACGAAGTAATCGCTGTGCCTGCGCGTCTGCATGGCCAGGAACACGCTGTAGAGCCCGATCGACATCACGATCAGAAATGCGGCTTGCAACGACGAAAGCGTCGGGCCGGCCGTCGACACGGTGAAGTTCGGCAGCACGAGCCCGAGCACTGCCAGCGGCACGAGCACGGCCAGGAACGCATTCGCTCCATACAGATTGTGCGTCTGCTCACGATAGCGCAGCGCGCCGAGCAGCAGGCAGGTGCCGATCAATCCGTTGAGCACGAGCATCACGATCGCGAGCATCGTATCGCGCGCGAGCGTCGATGCGCCGCTACCGGTGAGCATCACCGCGGTGATCATCATCATTTCCATGCCGCTCATGGAAAGCGTGAGGACCAGGGTGCCGTAGGGTTCGCCCAGGCGGTCGGCCAGCGCCTCGGCATGACGCACCACAGCGAAGGCCGCGGTCATGATCGTCGCGAACAGCCAGCCCAGCATCAGGGCGAACCACAGCGTGCCCGACAAGTCGGCGAGCCAGCCTTTGCCGAAGAGCAGGAACAGCAACGTCGTCGCGCCGCTCACCAGCAGGGGCCACTCGCGGCGCACGCTCAGGGCCGCTCGGTTCGTCATTCAGGGCCAGCTAACGCGATACGCCGGTACGCGACCGGTGAGCGCCGACGTCAACAGGCCCTGCTTGGCGGCGAGTCGCCTCGGGCTCCATCACGCCTTTTGCCCGATGCGGCGTTCCTCGCCGGCGAGTATTTTGCGGATGTTGCCGCGATGCCGCCATATGAGCAGCGCGGCGATGGGAAACAGTGCCCACGCCTCCGGCCAGTTGCCGATGATGTAGAGACCCAACGGCGGCGCGGCCAGTGCTGCGGCAAGCGATGCCGCCGAAGACATGCGTGTCAGCAATGCGACCACGAGCCATACCGCACACAGCGCGAGGCCGAGTTGCCAGGCGAGCGCGAAGGCGATACCCAGCGCGGTGGCTACACCCTTGCCGCCGGCGAAGCGGTGATACACCGGATACAGGTGCCCGAGGAATACCGCCAGCGCCGCGCCCGCGGCGGCGAGCGATGCGTCTCCCCAGCTCGCGCCGAGTCGATCGGCGAGGAGCACGGCCACGAAGCCTTTCAGGCCATCGCCGAGCAGCGTGAGAAGCGCCGCGGCCCGGTTGCCGCTGCGCAGCACGTTGGTCGCGCCGGGATTTCCGGAGCCGTAGCTGTGCGGGTCGGGAAGGCCGTACAGCTTGCTCATTACGACGGCAAACGATATCGAGCCGATAAAGTACGCGGCGACGACAACGGCAAGGCTGGCCAGCGACGGATTCATTTACAATGCGCGACGACGCGACTAAGGCATTGTAGCAAAGCAGTGCGCGCGCATCGCGAACCGGCCCACCATGGATACCATCTTCATCCGCGATCTACGTATCGAGACCCGCATCGGCGTCTATGCGTGGGAGCAGCACCTCACGCAGCCGCTGCTGCTCGACATCGAGTTCGAGCTGCCCTCCACCAAACCCTTCGACAGCGATCAGCTAGCCGACGCGGTGGACTATGCCGCCGTGGTGCAGCGCGTGCGGGTGCTGGCGGCCGATCATCCACACCACTTGCTCGAGCGCTTCACCGAGGCGGTTGCCGATGTCGTACGACGCGACTTCGGTGTGCCCTGGGTGAAGGTCAGCGTCGCGAAGCTCGCGCCGGTTCCCGGCGTGGCGCAGATCGGCGTGCGTGTCGAGCGAGGCTCGCGCGGGAACGCGTAGTGGTTTCCTCCTACACGGCTTTAAGCAACTCGGTGACAACGTATAGTCGTCGCCCCGGCGGAGGCCGGGGCCCAAGGTAGATTTCCGAAATTAATGGATCCCGGCCTTCGCCGGGATGACCCGGGTAGTAGATACGCCGCGTCCCTCACACTCAATAGTTGCCCTCGTCGTCGCTGTCGCTCTGCGCGAGCAGCGTGGCGTTGCCGCCCGCGGCCGCGGTATTGATGGTCAGCGTGCGTTCCACCGCGAAGCGCAGCAGGTAGTGCGGCCCGCCGGCCTTGGGGCCGGTCCCGGACAATCCCTCGCCGCCGAAAGGCTGCACGCCGACCACGGCGCCGATGATGTTGCGATTGACGTACACATTGCCCACGCGCATGCGCGAGGCGATGCTGCGCACAGTCTCGTCGATGCGGCTGTGTATGCCCAGCGTCAGTCCATAGCCGGTCGCGTTGATCGCCTCGACCACTGCGTCGAGCGCGTCGGCGCGATAGCGAACGACGTGTATCACGGGGCCGAAGATTTCGCGCTCGAGCTCCGCGATGCTTTCCAGTTCGATCAGCGCAGGCGCCACGAACGTTCCATCGCTGCACGCAGCCGGTAGCGCGATGCGATGACGCAGACGACCCGCGGCCGCCATCGCCGCGATGTGCGCCTCGAGCGTCGCACGCGCCTGACGGTCGATCACGGGACCGACGTCGGTGGCCAGGTCCTCGGTATCGCCGACGATCAGCTCGTCCATCGCTCCCTTGAGCAGTTCGATCACGCGCGGCGCGATTTCTTCCTGCAGGAACAGTACGCGCAGTGCCGAGCAACGTTGTCCCGCACTGTTGAAGCCGGATGTGATCGCGTCGACCACGACCTGTTCGGCCAGCGCCGAGCTGTCGACGATCAGCGCGTTCATGCCGCCGGTCTCGGCAATGAGCGGAACGATCGCACCGCGGCGGGCGAGTGCGACGGCGATCGTGCGCGCGACCTCGGTCGAACCGGTGAACGCGACGCCGGCGACGCGTGCGTCGTTGACCAGCGCCGCGCCGATGGTCTCGCCCGACCCCGGCAGCAACGCCAGCACCGCGGGTGGAACGCCGGCATCGTGCATCAGCTCGACCGTGCGCGCGGCGACGAGCGGCGTCTGCTCGGCGGGTTTGGCGACGACGGCATTGCCGGCCGCCAGCGCGGCGGCGATCTGGCCGGCGAAAATCGCCAGCGGGAAGTTCCACGGGCTGATGCACGCGAACACGCCGCGGCCGTGCAGGCTCAGGCTATTGGATTCGCCGGTCGGCGAAGGCAACGCCAAAGGCGCGGCGAACTGGCGCCGCGCCAGCGCGGCGTAGTATCGGCAGAAGTCCGCCGCTTCGCGTACTTCACCGATGGCGTCGGCGCGCGCCTTGCCCGCTTCGCGCGCCAGCAACACGACGAACTCCTCCATCGCCAGCTCGATCGCCGCTGCCGCGCGGTCGAGCACCTTCGCGCGCTCCGCACCGCCAGCCGCGTCCCATGCAGCTTGCGCGCGCACACCCGCCGCAAGCGCTCGCTCGATGTCATCGATGCTGGCAGCCGCGACGCTGCCCAATGCGCGCCGCAGGTGCGCCGGCTCGAACACCGTCGCCGCGCTCCCCGTGCCGCGCTTGCCTGCGATCAGCGGCGCCGCGACCCACTGCGTGGCACGCCGCGCGGCGAACGCAGCAGCAAAAGCTGCCATCGCCGGCTGATCGGCGAGGCTCACACCGCGCGAATTGACGCGCTCCGGCGCGTACAGGTCGCGCGGCAGTGGCAGCAAGGGATTGGGAGCGACGCCGCGCGCACGCACGCGCGCCACGGGATCGGCGACGATGGTATCGATGGATACGCCCGGGTCGGCGATGCGGTTGACGAAGGACGTGTTGGCGCCGTTCTCGAGCAGCCTGCGCACGAGATAGGGCAGCAGGTCCTGGTGGCTGCCCACGGGCGCATAGATGCGGCTGGCGATGCCGAGCGTGTCCGCGGGCGCGATCTGCGCGTGCAGCGCCTCGCCCATCCCGTGGAGGCGCTGGAATTCGAAGTCGGAATGCGCGACGCATTGCTCGGCGGCGTATTCGACGATGGCCGCGGCGGTGTGCGCATTGTGCGTCGCGAACATCGGATACAGCGCGTCTCGCGCCGCCATCATGCGCCGCGCGCAGGCGAGGTAGGACACGTCGGTGTGCGCCTTGCGCGTGAACACGGGATAGCCGTCCAGGCCTTGCACCTGCGCGCGCTTGATCTCGGTATCCCAGTAGGCGCCCTTGACCAGCCGCAGCGGAAGCCGCCACCGGCCTTCGCGCGAGACTGCGGCGAGCCAGTCGACCACCGCCAGCGAGCGCTTCTGGTAGGCCTGCACCGCGAGGCCGAAGCCATCCCAGCCTGCCAGGCTCGCGTCGCGCCGCACTCGGGCAAAAACTTCGAGCGACAGCTCCAGGCGTTCGGCTTCCTCGGCGTCGACGGTGAGCCCGATGCCGCGATCCCGCGCAAGGCGACAGAGCTCGAGCAGCGCCGGCGCCAGCTCGGCCAGAACGCGCGCGCGCTGCGCGAATTCATACCGCGGATGCAGCGCCGAGAGCTTGACCGAAATCGACGGCTGCGCAAGAACCGACGCGCCCGGTTCTCGCGCACCACCGATCGCGGCAATGGCGTCGGCGTAGGCGGCCTGGTAGTCACGCGCACCGGCGGCGGTCAGCGCCGACTCGCCGAGCATGTCGTACGAATAGCGCGTGCCAAAACCGGCACCGCCGCGGCTGCGCTCGAGCGCCTCGCCGATGGTGCGCCCCATGACGAACTGCTCGGCCATGAGCTTCATCGCCTGCCGCAGCGCGAGGCGCACAACGGGCTCGCCGGCACGCGCGACGATACGCTCGTACCATGCGGCGGGATCGCGCACGGTGTCGGCATCGAGCTGGGTCAGTTTGCCGGTGAGCATCAGTCCCCACGTCGACGCATTGACCAGCAGCGACGGACTGCGGCCGAGGTGGCGCTGCCAGTCACCGCGTCCGAGCTTGTCGCGGATCAGGCGGTCTGCGGTTTCAGCGTCGGGGATGCGCAGCAGCGCTTCGGCGACGCACATCAACAGGACGCCTTCCTGCGTGCTCAGGTCGTATTGTTGCAGGAACGATTCCATTCCTGCGCTGCGCGCGTGGTGCGCGCGCACGGCCTCGACCCAACCGCGGGCGCGCGCGTTCACCCGCGCGTCAGCGTCGGCCGACAACCCAGCGAGCGGCAGGATGCGTTCGACGCAGGCAACCTCGTCGGCGAGAAACGCCGCGCGAATCGCGTCGGCGGCAGGGCGCTGGGGCAACATGCGAGCTCTGCGCTACGTTGGATCGCGCGCGATGGGACCCGCGCCGTTCATGCGTGCGCCACTTTCGGGAACGCGGGTCGTCGCATCGGACGGATCAATCTTGGCGTGGAACGCGTGCCCTGCATCGCGCCTGGTCGGACATCCTCGAGCCACGAAGAAGCGTATCACCGATATAATGCGTGCGCGAGCCGGCCGGCCCGTTTCTGGCTCCACCGCGGACGCCCGCACGGCGGTCCCGTCGCGCGGCGCTTACGATGGAATGCCCTCAATGATCTCTTGCATCGGTCGATCGAGGGCTGTGCATTCAGCAGAGTGAAGATTTCCGTTGACATGATCAATCCAAATGTAATCGCGCGCACAGCCGAAATTCAACGCGAGTTTCGGCAGGCCAAGCCATTCCGCCATGTCGCAATCGACGACTTTCTCCTGCCGGGCCCTTGCGAGTCGCTGCTCCGGGATTTTCCCGCCTTCGATGAAAAGCGCGCCACGAACGAACTCGGAACGATCGGCCGTAAAGCGGTTGTCGAGCACGTCGCGGACATAAGCCCTTTCTACAGGACTTTCTACGAGTACATCAATTCAGAGGCGTTCCTGGATGCCATGAGCGGACTCACCGGCATACACGAGCTAATCGCGGACAAGACGCTCTTTGGCGGAGGCACGCACAACAACCTTAGCGGCCAGGGCCTCGATGCGCACATCGATTTCAACATCGACGAACGAAACATGCTGCACCGACGCATCAACCTGCTCGCTGTATCTGAACAAGGAATGGGAAGAAGCTTGGGGCGGTGCGATCGAGCTGCATTCGGACCCTCGCAATGCGGCCGTGGACGAGACGGCGAGTTTCCTACCGCTATTCAATCGCGCGGTCATCTTCGAGACCAATGAATATTCGTGGCACGGGTTCAAGCGCATTAGCTTGCCCCCGGACAAGGAGCACCTTTCACGCAAGTCGTTCTCCATATACCTGTACACGAAGGACCGGCCTGTCGAGGAAGTCGTCGCGCCCCACACGACGTTCTACGTTCCGCAGCCGCTTCCGGCTAACCTCCGAGTTGGGCACACGCTGACCGAACAAGACATGCTCGAACTCAGCATTCGCACCCAGGGGCGAGATGGTCTACTTGCGATGTACCAGAAGCTGCTCATCGAAAAGGAGCAGCTGTTGCGCAAGTTCATGAAACTTGAGCACGGTGAAAATGCTGAATATCACGCTGTCGTGAACTCGCGTAGCTGGCGGCTGGTGACGGGGCTGCACCGGCTGCGGCACCGCCTGCGTCACCTGGTCTGAGTTCGGCCCCATGCGGCTATTCCAATCCAGGCAAGGCGATTTTGTCGCGAGGACCTGTCCGGTATGTGGCAACTCCCACGCCAGAACGCTCGGCCAGCTGAAAAGAACCTTCGTTCTAAGGCTGAGCAAAGACGAGTGGGATTTTGTCCAATGCAAGCACTGTGACCTGCTTTACATATCACCAGCGCCCACCGCCGATGATCTGCGGGCCATCTATGTCGAGTCCGGGCAATTCGACGACCCTGCGTATACCGACCCGGCACGGGTCGCTCTGATTGTCGAGTATATGAATGGTTCCTTTCGCGGAGTCGTCCAGCGAACGGGACACAGAGCGGACGAGCCTGTGACGGTGTTGGAGGTTGGCGCGGGCCTGGCGTGGATGTGCCGCGCAGCCAAGGCGGTCAATCCCGACAACCTCACGGTCGCGCAAGATGTCTCGCCCGAAGCCCTCGCCAAATGCCCTTGGGTGGATTTCTATGTTCTCGGCGAATTGCTCGACACCAGAATAGATCAGCGCGCACCTTACGATGTCATTTCACTGACCCATGTAATAGAGCATCTCGTCGACCCTGTAGAAGTGATTCGCCGCTGCAAATCACTGCTTCGGCCACTTGGCGTGATCTTCGTAACGGCGCCGCATCGGCCGATCGGCTGGAGAGACGGCGAAACAGATATCACGGTCTGGGAGAAGTATTCGTACAATCACGTACCCGCGCATATCCAGTATTTCTCGAAAAAGAGCATGCGAAAACTGTCCGAGAAAGCGGGATGCACGCTTGACCGCTGGAGTCATAGTAGCGAGAACGGTCAGGCCTTCGAGGCGTGGCTGCGCTAATTTGTGTTCGTGTCGCGGTCACCCGCGGGGATGATGGCGTTGGTGCAGCTGCTTCAAGCGTTCACGCGCGACATGCGTGTAGATCGTCGTCGTCGTGATATCGGCGTGGCCGAGCAGGAGCTGTACGACGCGCAGGTCGGCGCCGTGGTTGAGCAGGTGCGTGGCGAAGGCGTGGCGCAGGACGTGCGGTGACAGCGTGGCGCCGGATATGCCGGCTTTCATGCCGTGGCGCTTGACCAGCTGCCAGAAAGCCTGGCGAGTCAACGGCGCATGCCGTGCGGTGAGGAACAGCGCGCCGACCTTGGCATTGCCCGCGAGCGCGGGCCGCGCCTTGGCGACGTAGCGGACGATCCAGTCCGACGCTTCCTCACCCAGTGGCACCATGCGCTCCTTGCGGCCCTTGCCGAGCACGCGCACGACGCCCATGTCGAGGCTCACCTGCGCGAGCGTGAGGCCGACCAGTTCGGACACGCGCAGGCCGCAGGCATAGAGCGTCTCCAGCATCGCGCGATCGCGCAGACCCAGCGTCGTGCCGGTGTCCGGCGCGGCGAGCAGCGACTCGACCTGCGCTTCGGAAAGATTCTTGGGCAAGCGCCGCGGCAGCTTGGGCGAGCGCACGCGCAAGGTCGGGTCGGCTTTGGCGGTGCCTTGCTGCAAGTGCAAGCGGTAGAAGCGGCGCAACGACGACAGGCGGCGGCTGATCGAGGTGGTGCGCGCCTTGGCGCGAAACTGCGAAGCGAGGAATCCTTCGACGTCGCCACGGTCGGCCGCGAGCAGTGGCTTGCCCGCGGTCCGTTCCAGCCACGTCGCCCAGGCAGTGAGATCGCGGCGGTAGCTCGCCAGGCTCGACGCCGCGAGGCCGTCCTGCAGCCAGACCTGGTCGCAGAAAGCGTCGATCAGGGCTGCGGCATTGGCTGCTGAAGCTGGTTTGGACGTCGCCATGCAGACGGCACGCGCTGCCGTGGCCCGCGCGGCCTAGCGGCCGAAGCGGTAGCCTTCGTGCGTCAGCAGCCAGCGCTTGATGGCGATGGGGTCACCATCGGTGACACCCATGAATCCACCCAATGCCCCATGGCTGCCCACGACGCGATGGCAGGGAATGACCAAAGCAATCGGATTGGCCCCGCACGCGCCGCCTACCGCACGCGCAGCGGTCGCCAGCCTGCGCGCGATCTCGCCGTAGGTGCGCGATTGTCCGAGCGGGATCTCCGACAACGCGTCCCACACTTTGCGTCGGAACGCGCTGCCCGCCGGCGCGAGCGGCAGCGTGAAGCGAAATTGCGAATCGTCGAGGTAACGCTCGAGCTGGCGACACGCGCGCTCGGCGAGCGCGTTCGCCGGCGCCATTGCACGCTCCGTGAGCGGGAGATACGCGATGCCGGTGACCGCACCGCTGCCGGTGCGGATGCCGAGCACGGCGAACGGCGCGCGCAGCTTTGCAGCGTAAGCGGACGCGGCTTTATCCGTGCCCACGCGCCCGGCAGTTGGCGTCGCTATCATGCGAATTTCATCTGCCGCGGCAGGTAGGTGACGAGCTGCGGAAAGAAGTAGATCAGCAAGCGTCGCGACGATTATCAGGCAGAACATCGGCAACGCGTGCCGAGCTATCCAGGTGATCTGCTTCTTCGTCATGCCCTGCAGCACGAACAGGTTGAAGCCGACCGGCGGCGTGATCTGCGCCATCTCGACCACGAGGACGATGAAGATGCCGAACCAGACGAGGTCGATGCCGGCCTTCTGCACCGTCGGCAGGATCACGCCCATGGTCAGCACCACCATCGAGATGCCGTCGAGGAAGCAGCCCAGGATGATGTAGAAAATCATCAGCGCGACGATCAGCGCCAGTTGCGACAGGCCCAGCGCGCCGATCCATTCGGCCAGGTGGCGCGGCAGGCCGATGTAGCCCATCGCCAGCGTGAGGAATGCCGCGCCGGAGAGGATCAGCGCGATCATGCAGTACAGCCGCGTCGCGCCCAGCAGGCTGTCGCGGAACGTGGTCCAGGTGAGCGAGCCCTGCACCAGCGAAATAGCGAGCGCGCCGACGACGCCGAAGGCCGCCGCCTCGGTCGCGGTGGCGATGCCGGCGTAGATCGAGCCCAGCACCAGCGCGATCAGCAAGCACGACCGGGATCAGATGGCGCGAGGCGTGCAGCTTCTGCGCGAGCGTCGTGCGCGTCGGTGATCGGCGGCACCTTGCCGCGGATGGCGCAGCGCCCAGACGACGATGTAGCCGGAGAACAAGCGAGCGCGAGCAGCAATGCCCGGGATCACGCCGGCGATGAACAGGTGTGCGATCGACACATTCGGCCGACACGCCGTAGACGATCATGATGATCGACGGCGGGATCAGCAGTCCCAGCGTGCCCGCGCCGGCCAGCGTGCCGATGGTGATGTCCTCGGGATAGCCGCGGCTCGCAAGCTCGGGCAGGGTCATCTTGCCGATGGTGGCGCAGGTCGCCGCCGACGAGCCCGAGACGGCGGCGAAGATCGTGCAGCCGATGATGTTGGTGTGCAGCAGCCGGCCCGGGACGCGCTCGAGCCACGGCGCCAGGCCCTTGAACATGTCTTCGCGACAGCCGCGTGCGAAACAGGATCTCGCCCATCCACACGAACAGCGGCAGCGCGGTCAGCGTCCAGCGACGACGCCGAGCCCCAGATGGTGACGGCCATGGCGTCGCCTGCCGGACGCGACGAGAACAATTCCATGCCGATCCATGCGACGCCGGCCAGCGCTATGCCGATCCATACGCCGCTGCCGAGCAGCACGAACAGCGCGACGATGAGCAGCGTGGTGATCAGCAGGTCCATTTTCTGCTCGATCTACTCGACGTGCGCCGGTTCGCTTCCAGCGCGACTGCATCACCGCGCGCTCCGCGCAGCTCGGCGACCAGCAGGTCGAGGAAGGCGATGGCGAGGATGACGTTGCCGATCGCCATCGACAGCTGCGGTATCCACAGCGGTGTCGCGTCGTTGCCGGTCGAGATGTCGTGGAATGCGTGCGACTGCCACGCGAGGCGCACGCTGTAGTAGGCGAAAGGCTGCGCTCAGCAGCAACGCCGCCGCACAGCGACCAGCGCTCGAGCCAGCGCTTCGCCGTCGCGCCGACGTGCTCGAGCACGCAGCGTCACGCGAATGTGCTCGCCGCGCATCAGCGTGTGCGCCAGCGCGAGAAAGCCGGCCGCCGCCATGAAGTAGCCGGCGTAGGCGTCGGTGCCGCGAAGCTGGAAACCCAGCAGGCGACCCAAGATGCCGAGCAGCACCATGACCAGCGTGCCGACCAAGCACAACGCCGCCACGTAGGCGGCGGCGTCGTAGAGGCGATCGAGCGTGCGACGCAACACCGGGATCAACCTTGTAAGTGGTAGCTACAGTGGCCTGTCGTCCCAGCGCAAGCGGGGACCCAGCGGTTCGACAACGATGTTGAATTTCCGCTTGCGCGGGACCGACGTGGATCGTCTACATTTTCCTGTAGTTGTCGACCGCGGACTGGCCATCGGGTCCGGCTTTCTTGAGCCAGTCCTGCAGCATCGTGTCGCCGACTTTCTTCAGGTCGCTGGTGAGTTGCGGCGCCGGCTTGACGATGTTCATGCCCTTGCCCTTCAGCTGGTCGAGATACCAGCCGTTCTTCTCCTCCGATGCCTTCCAGCCGCGCACCTCGGCGTCGGCCGCGGCCTTGAGCACCGCGTCCTGCGTCGCCTTGTCGAGCGCGTCGAACGCCTGCTGGTTGACGATGACCGCGTTCTTGGGCAGCCACGCCTGCGTGTCGTAGAAATTCTTGATGCTCTCGTAGGTCTTGGTGTCGAAGCCGGTCGACGCCCGACGACATGTACGAGTCGACCACGCCGGTGGCGAGCGCCTGGGTGAGTTCGGACGCCTGCACGGTCACCGGCTGCGCACCGACGAGCTCGGCGATGCGCGAGGTCGCCGGGACTGTACGCTCGCCACTTGAGCCCCTTCATGTCGGCCGCGCTGTTGAGCGTCCTGTTCGCGTAGATGCCCTGCGGCGGCCACGCCACCGTGTAGAGCAGCTTGATGCCCTGCTTGGCGAGCTTGTCCTCGAGCGTCTTCCTCTGCCGCCTTGTAGAGCTTCATCGCATCGCCGTAGCTGGTCGCCAGGAACGGGACACCGTCGAGTCCGAAAATTGCGTCCTCGTTCTCGAAGTTCACCAGCAGGATCTCGCCAGCCTGCGCCTGGTTGCCCTGCACCGCGCGCTTGATCTCGTTGGCCTTGAACAGCGATGCGTTGGGATGCACCGTGATCTTGAGCTTGCCGCCGGTTGCCTTGTCGACGTCGGCGACGAACTGCGCGATGTTTTCGGTGTGGAAGTTGGTCGCCGGATACGCCGTAGGCATGTCCCACTTGGTCTGCGCTGAAGCGCCGAGCGCTGCGCCGATGCCGAGGATGGCAACGAGTGCCTGTAGTCGAGTCACGTTACCTGCTCCCGTGCGGGGAAAACCCGAAGCTATGTCAGACCCTGTAGTCTGTCAATTGCGGCCTCGCCCATGTCGACGGCGTTTCGGGCACAATGACCGGAGAAGCGCCCGGGTGCCTTGCGAGCGCCAGGCCGGCGTCACCCGGCCGCGGCAATGCGGCATTCCGCTCTGTCCGACATGACCACATCGCTCCAAGCGCATTCCGGCTGGCAATTCTGGATCGACCGCGGCGGGACCTTCACCGACATCGTCGCCCGCCGACCGGACGGCGCGCTCGAAACGCTCAAGCTGCTGTCGGAGAACCCCGAGCGCTACCGGGATGCCGCCGTGCATGGGATACGCCGACTCCTTGGCCTGGCGCCGGACGCGGCGATCCCCGGCAACATCATCGACGCCGTCAAGATGGGCACGACCGTTGCGACCAACGCGCTGCTCGAGCGGCGCGGCGAGCGCACGGTCCTGGTCATTACCCGCGGCTTCGGCGACGCCCTGCGCATTGCCTACCAGAACCGCCCGAAGCTGTTCGTGCGCAACATCGTGCTGCCCGCGCTGCTCTACGAGCGCGTGATCGAGATCGACGAGCGCATGGGCGCACACGGCGAAATCGTGCGACCGCTGGACGTCGACGCGGCGGAGCAGGCGCTCTCCGCGGCGCACGCCGACGGCATCCGCGCCTGCGCCATCGTGCTCATGCACGGCTATCGCTATACCGACCACGAGCGTCGTCTCGCCGAACTCGCGCGCGGCATCGGTTTTGCCCAGGTGTCGGTGAGCCACGAAGTGAGTCCGCTGATGAAGCTCGTGTCGCGCGGCGATACGACCGTGGTCGACGCCTATCTCTCGCCGATCCTGCGGCGCTACGTCGCGCAGGTGGAATCGCAGCTTCCCGGCGTGCGCCTGCAGTTCATGCAGTCGTCCGGGGGGCTTACCGACGCGCATCGCTTCCAGGGCAAGGATGCGATCCTGTCGGGACCCGCAGGCGGCATTGTGGGCGCGGTACAGGTGTCGAGGCTCGCCGGGTTCGAGCGCATCATCGGCTTCGACATGGGCGGGACGTCGACGGACGTCACCCATTACGCCGGGGAATACGAGCGCGCTTTCGTCACCGAGGTGGCGGGCGTGCGCCTGCGCGCGCCGATGATGCGCATACATACGGTGGCCGCCGGAGGCGGCTCGATCTGCAGTTACGATGGCGTGCGCATCCGCGTCGGACCCGAGTCCGCCGGAGCGAATCCCGGCCCCGCATCGTATCGCCGCGGCGGACCGCTGACGGTGACCGATTGCAATGTCATGGTCGGCAAGATCGATCCCGCGCTGTTTCCGCACGTTTTCGGCGCCAGCGGTGACCTGCCGCTGGACGCCGACATCGTTCGCGAGAAATTCGGCGCGATCGCCGACGTGCTGCCAGCCGGCGGAGGACAGTCGCGCACGCCGGAGGCCATCGCCGACGGCTTCCTTCGCATCGCCGTGGACAACATGGCGCATGCGATCAAGCACATCTCGGTCGAGCGCGGCTACGACGTGACCGAATACACGCTGTGCTGCTTCGGCGGTGCCGGCGGCCAGCACGCCTGCGCGGTCGCCGACGCCCTCGGGATGACGCGAATTTTCATCCACCCGCTCGCCGGCGTGCTCTCCGCGTACGGCATGGGACTGGCCGACGTGCGCGCGCTGCGGGCGCACGCGCTCGAAGCGGCTCTCGATGCAGGCGCGCTCGTCGCCGCCGATCCGCTGTTCACGCAGCTGATCGACGCTGCGTCTGGCGAAGTCCAGGCGCAGGGCATCGCACCGCAGGCGATAGCCGTCACGAGAGCGCTGCATCTGAAGTACGCCGGCACCGACACCACGTTGGAGATTCCCTACGCGTCGCCCGCGGGGGGCAGCGCCGATCTCGCGACGGTCGCTGCGATCGTCACCGAATTCGAACGCCGCTATCGCGCACAGTACGGCTTCCTGATGCGCGACAAGCCGCTCGTCATCGAAGCGCTCGCCGTCGAGGCGGCGGGCGTCGTGGCCGCGCCGGACGAGGCCGCGCCTTCGTTCCCGCCGCGCGCCGGCTTGCTGCGACCGGTGAAACGGCAGCGCATATTCAACGAAGGCGCGTGGCGCGAAGCGCCGGTGTACGCGCGCGCGGATCTGCGCCCGGGTGACCGCATCGCGGGTCCCGCGATCGTCGCCGAAGCCAACGCCACGACGGTGGTCGAGCCCGGCTGGGAGGCTCGGCTGACAGCGCGCGACCACCTTGTGCTCGAGCGCGTCGTGGCACTGGAGCGCAGGCACGCCATCGGCACGACGGCCGATCCCGTGTTGCTCGAAGTGTTCAACAACCTGTTCATGGCGATCGCCGAGCAGATGGGCGTGACTCTTTCCAATACCGCATACTCGGTCAACATCAAGGAGCGCCTGGATTTTTCGTGCGCGATCTTCGATGGGGGGGGCAATCTCATCGCCAACGCGCCGCACATGCCGGTGCACCTCGGGTCGATGGGCGAGAGCGTCAGGACGATCATGGAAGCGCGCGCGGGGACCATGCGCGATGGCGACGTGTATGTGCTCAATGCGCCGTACAACGGCGGCACGCATCTTCCCGATGTGACCGTCATCGCGCCGGTGTTCCTCGAAGGCACGGGGCACCCCGAGTTCTACGTGGCCTCGCGCGGCCATCACGCCGAGATCGGCGGCATCACGCCGGGATCGATGCCGCCCGACTCGACGCACGTCGACGAGGAGGGGATCCTGCTCGACAACGTGCAGCTAGTCGCCGAAGGCCGCTTCCTCGAGGCAGAGCTGCGCGCGATCCTGGCGTCCGGACCCTATCCTTCGCGCAACGTCGACCAGAATGTCGCGGACCTGCGCGCGCAAGTCGCTTCCTGCGCGAGGGGAATCGCGGAAATGCGGAAAATGGTCGTGCACTTCGGCCTTCCGGTGGTGCGTGCGTACATGCAGCACGTCCAGGACAACGCCGAGGAAGCGGTGCGGCGTGTGCTCGATGTGCTCAAGGATGGGCGCTTCGAGTACGAGATGGATAGCGGCGCGAAGATCGTAGTGCGCATCAGCATCGACAAGGCGGCGCGCGAAGCGACCATCGACTTTACCGGTACCAGCGCGCAGCAGGCCAGCAACTTCAATGCGCCTTCGGCCGTGTGCAAGGCCGCGGTGCTCTACGTCTTCCGCACGCTGGTCGACGACGAGATCCCGATGAACGCGGGCTGCCTCAAGCCGTTGTCGATCATCATTCCCGATGGGTCGATGCTGGCGCCGCGCTATCCCGCCGCGGTTGTCGCCGGCAACGTCGAGACCTCGCAGGCGATCACCGACGCGCTGTACGGCGCGCTCGGCGTGCTCGCCGCGTCGCAGGGAACGATGAACAACTTCACATTCGGCAACGACGAATACCAATACTACGAGACGATCTCCGGCGGTGCCGGAGCGGGCCCTGACTTCGATGGTGCGAGCGTCGTGCAGACGCACATGACAAACTCGCGGCTCACCGATCCCGAGGTCCTCGAATGGCGCTTTCCGGTGCGCCTCGAGGCTTTCAGCGTGCGCAGTGGCAGCGGCGGGGCGGGGTTGCATCGCGGCGGCGACGGTAGTGATCGCCGCGTGCGTTTCCTCGAGACCATGACGGCAGCCATGCTCGCCGATCACCGCCGCGTCGCGCCGTTCGGCGTCGCCGGCGGCAAGCCCGGCGCGACGGGCCGCAATTGGGTGGAGCGCGCCCAAGGCGGGCGTGAGGACTACGGGGCGACGTTCCAGGTGCAGATGGGAGCGGGCGACGTGTTCGTGATACAGACTCCAGGCGGCGGCGGCTACGGTGCGGCGTCGTCCTGAATGGGAACCTGATCCTACCGAGTCATCCCGGCGTATCGCGTCATCCCAGCGCAAACCGGCGTATCGAGTCATCTCGGCCCATCGTGTCATCCCGGCGCAGGCCGGGATCCAAGTTCTTCAGAACGTACGCGCTGCAAACTTGGGCCCCGGCCTTCGCCGGGGCGACGAATGGAATGTTTGCGATCCTCAACGGAGTGGCAACCTGATCTATCGCGTCATCTCGGCGTATCGCGTCATGCCGGCGCAGGCTGGGTCTATCGCGTCATGCCGGCGCAGGCTGGTCTGTCGCGTCATCCCGGCACAAGCTGGCCCATCGCGTCATCCCGGCGCAGGCCGGGATCCAAGTGCATCAGAACGTACGCGCTGCAAACTTGGGCCCCGGCCTTCGCCGGGGCGACGAATGGAATGTTTGCGATCCTCAACGGCCCGCAGTTCGCGGCTCCTGCGGCGAACGGGCATAATCTGTTCCTCTCTGGCTTCACTCGGACATACACATGGCATCGGTCTACGATTTCACCGTCAAGGACATCCACGGCAAGGCGCAGAAACTCGATCAGTACAAGGACAAGGTCCTGCTGATCGTCAATACCGCGAGCCAATGCGGCTTCACGCCGCAGTACAAGGGCCTCGAAGCAATTTACAAGTCGCTGCACGGAAAAGGCCTCGAGGTGCTCGGCTTCCCGTGCAACCAGTTCGGCGCGCAGGAACCGGGTGACGCCAGCGAGATCGAGTCGTTCTGCGAGATCAACTACGGCGTGACCTTCCCGCTGTTTGCAAAGATCGACGTCAACGGCGCTGGTGCGGCGCCGTTGTACCAATATCTGAAAAAAGAGAAGCCGGGCGTTCTGGGCTCGGAAGCGATCAAGTGGAACTTCACGAAGTTCCTCGTCGACCGCAAGGGCAATGTTGTCGAGCGCTACGCGCCCAACACCGAGCCCGATGCGATCCGCGGTGACATCGAGAAGCTGCTGGAGGCTTGACTACGTGAGGCGCTGGCTCTGCTTGAGCGCGATCGCAGGCGCGTTCTGCGTCGTGTCGGCAGCGAGCGCCGCCGATATGAACAAGACGCTGCGCGTCGCGGTGTCGGCCTCGGAAACCGGCTTCGATCCGCAGGCGATCAGCGATCTGTACTCGGGCTTCGTCACGCGGGTGATCTTCGATCCGCTGTATCAATACGACTATCTGGCACGGCCGTTCAAGATCATCCCCAACACCGCGGTCGCGTTGCCGCAGATTTCCGATGACGGCAAGACGTGGACGATCAAGGTGAAGCCCGGCATCTACTTCTCCGACGATCCGGTGTTCAAAGGCAAGAAGCGCGAGCTGACCGCCGCGGACTACATCTATTCGTGGAAGCGCATGATCGATCCGAAGGTCCGCGCGCCGAATATCGAAATCGTCACCGACCGCTTCGTCGGCGACACCGAATTCGTGAAGGCGGCGCAGAGCGGCGCCAACATCTACGATATCGAACTGGAGGGAATGAAGGCAATCGATCGCTACACCATCCAGCTCAAGCTCAAGCAGCCGGACTACGATCTGCTCGATGACCTGGCGTCCGGCCCTACCTCGGCGGTGGCTCGCGAGGTGATCGAGGCGTACGGCGACCAGGCGCATCGCGCGATGGCCAATCCGGTCGGTACCGGCCCCTATCTGCTCAAGGAATGGCGGCGCGCGCAGAAGGTCACGCTGGAGGCCAGCCCGACGTTTCGCGAAGTGTACTTTCCGGACAGCGACGATCCCGCCGACGCGCCGATCCTGGCGGTGATGAAAGGCAAGCGCATCCCGATGATCGGACGCATCGAGATGATCATCATCGAGGAGTCGAATCCCCGCCTGCTGGCATTCATCAACGGAGAGCTCGATATCTCCAATCCGGTGCCCCCGGAGCTGATCTACAACGTCCTCGACGACAAGGGAAAACTCAAATCGGAGCTTGCCAAGCGCGGCATTCGCCACATCCGGCAGTTCATGCCGTCGATCACATTCTGGTATTTCAACATGGAAGACCCGATCGTCGGCGGCTACTCGCGCGAGCAGATCGCGCTGCGGCGCGCGATCGGCATGGGCTACAACGTCGAGGACGAGATCGCGGTCGTGCGCCAGGGGCAGGGTGCGCCGGCGACACAGATGCTGCCGCCGCCTTCGATCGGCTACGACCCGAAGTACGTCGACAGGTCGAAATACGATCCTGCAATGGCGAATGCGTTGCTGGACAAGATGGGCTACCTCGACCGTGACGGCGACGGCTGGCGCGAGTTGCCCGACGGCCGGCAGTTCACAATCACCATGGCCAGCCAGACGTCCGCCGAGTACCGCAACTACGACGAGCTGTGGAAAAAGAGCCTGGCCTCGATCGGAATTCGCGTTGAATTCGCGAAGCAGAAGTTTGCCGACCTGCTCAAGCAGGCGCGCGCCGGGCAGCTGCAGATGTGGGGCCTGGGCAACACCGCCGCCTCGCCCGAGGGCTTCGGCTTTCTTGGTTTGCTCTATGGACCGAACGCGGGGCTGTCGAACCTGCCGCGCTTCAATCTGCCGCAGTTCAATGCGCTCTACGAGAAGGGCAAGCACATGAAGAATGGGCCCGAGCGCGACAAAGTCATCCACCAGCTTTCGGACCTGATTGGCATCTACGCGCCGATGAAACTCACCGTGTACCGCTACGACAACGTCCTCCTGCAGCCCTGGATGGTCGGCTACAAGTACACGCCGTTCAACTGGAATCCCTGGCGCTACTGGGACATCGACGTCGCGATGCGCGATTCGATGCTGCGGCAGAAGTAGCGCATCGTCAGAGCGTGGTGGGTATGCAACACTGCCCGCCGCGCGGGCCTCCGGCAAGAGCGTAGTGATTGCTTCATCGGCCCGGAACTGGTTAAAATCCAGCCAACCATCCACTCACATCGAAGGAATGCTCCCACCATGACCAGAACGCCGACGACCATCGTCACCGCGATTGCAATCGCGGCGCGCGCGTTCGCGTGGAGCATCTCCATCGACGCGCACGACTCCGGCCTCCCACACGGGTCGCCGCTGATCTCGCCGCAATTGCCTTAGCCGCCTGAGCGGGCTCCCGCCAGGTTTGGCGGGGACCGACTTCCGGGCGCATTTCCCGAGTCTCGTTTCCCGCCGGTGCCGGATCACGGCGGCCGCGCGCTTTGCGTCGCGGCCGGAGGAAAAAGCTATGAACAAGACCGGACGAACAAGAAAACTTCTACGACGCCGTTTCCGCGGGCTCTGGCTTTCGCGTGATTTTCGCAAGCTGTGGACCTCGCTCACGGTCACGTCCTTCGGCGCGCAGATCACCAATCTCGCGTTGCCGCTGACAGCCGCGCTGCTGCTCAACGCGACGCCCATGCAGATGGGTGTCCTCGTCGCGCTGGAGACGCTGCCGTTCGCGCTGGTGAGCCTGCACGCGGGTGTGCTGCTCGACCGCGTGCGCAAGCTGCCGGTCGTGATCGCCTCCGACATCGGGCGAGGCGTGGCCTTGCTCGCGATCCCTGTCACCGCGTGGCTGGGCGTGCTGTCGATCGACATTCTGTTCGCCGTCGGCTTTCTGTGCGGCGTGCAGAACGTCGTCGGCGGCGCCGCGTACCAGGTGCTGCTGGCGCAGATGGCGGGCCGCAAGCGCCTGGTCGAAGCCAACGCCAAGATCGGCGCTCGGCGAGACCTCGGCCGCGCTGATCGGGCCCGGGCTCGCCGGCGGCTTGATCCAGTTGCTGACAGCGCCGTTCGCGATCGTGCTCGACGCGCTTGCGTTCTTCGTCTCCGCGCTGCTGCTGCGCCACGTCGAAGGCCGCAACGACGTGCCGCACAAGGGTGCGCGGTCGGCGTGTGGCACGAGATCCGCGAGGGCCTGAAGCTCGTGTGGGGCAATCGCACGCTGCTGGCGCTCGCGTGGCTCGCCGGGCTGTGGCAGTTCCTGCACCACATGCAGATCGCCGTGCTGATCCTGTTCGCGACGCGCGAACTCGTCGCTGTCGCCGGGCGCGATCGGCTTCGCGTACGCGTTCGGCGGCCTGGGCTGCGTGCTCTCGTCCGCGCTTCGCGCAGCGCCTGTCGGAGCGCTACGGCGTCGGGCCGATGCTCGTCCACGGGCTGATCCTGACCGCGCTCGGCGTGGCAGGCGTTCGGGCTGATCGGCGGGCCGGTCTGGTTCGCCACGCTTGCGCTCGGCTTCTCGATGCTGGTATTCGACTTCGGCGCGATCCTGTGGGGCATCAACTACCTCGCGCTGCGGCAGGCGATCACGCCCGACCGGCTGCTCGGACGCATGACGGCGACGATGCGCTTTTTCGACCGTGGCGTCGGCGCCGCTCGGCTCGCTGGTCGGCGGCGCGCTGGCGACCATGATCGGACTGCGGCCGACGCTGCTGACGGTCGGCGTGCTCGGCATCGTGCTGTCGGCGGTCGCCGTGTTCTGGTCGCCGGTGCGGCACCACCGCCGCCTGCCTGTGCACGCGCCGGAGTGATGATCGCTGAAGCCGGGGAAGCGCGAACCAGCGGTCAGGTCAGCGCCTTGCCCAGCGCGGTCTCGAGCCGCGCCAATCCCTCGAGGATTTCGTCCAGGCTGATGATCAGCGACGGCGCGATACGCATGACATCAGGCCCGGCCATGAGCACGATCAGGCCGGCATCGCTCGCCGCCTTCATCACGTCGGCCGCCTTGCCCTGCCAGGGCGCTTCGAGCTCGCAACCGAGCCAGACGCCCTCGCCGCGGATGTCGGCGAAAACTTCGCGCCGCGAGTTGATGGTACGCAGGCCTTCCATGAACAGCGCGTGCCGCGCACGCACGCCGTCGAGCACTTCCGTGGTATTGACGATATCGAACACGGCGCCGGCGACTGCGCACGCGAGCGGATTGCCGCCGAAGGTCGTGCCGTGCACGCCCGCCGAGAACGCACTCGCGATTTCCGTGGTGGTCAGCATCGCGCCGATCGGAAAGCCGCCTCCGAGACCCTTCGCGCGACGTCAGGATGTCGGGCACCACGCCCTTCTGCATGTACGAGAACAGCGCACCCGTGCGGCCCATGCCGCTTTGAATCTCGTCGAAAACGAGCAGCGCGTCGTGCTCGTCGCACAGCCGACGCGCGGTAGCGAGGAATTCCGGCGTTCCCGGAATCATGCCGCCCTCGCCCTGCATAGGCTCGAGGATCACCGCGCAGATATCGTCCCCACCTTCTTCGGCAAACGCCGCTTCCAATCCGGCGATGTCGTTGTAGCGGATGTGCGTGAAGCCCGTAGGCTGCGGGCCGAAACCGCTGGCGTACTTGGCTTGGCCTCCCGCGGTGACCGTGAATAGCGTCCGGCCGTGGAAAGCGTTGAGCGTCGAGATCACGCGTACCTTCTCCGGACCGAAATGATCGTGCGCGTAGCGCCGCGCCAGCTTGAGCGCGGCCTCGTTGGCCTCGGCGCCGGAGTTGCAGAAGAACACGCGCTCGGCGAAGGTCGCGTCGACGAGCTTCTTGGCCAGCCGCAGCGCCGGCTCGTTGGTCATCCAGTTGGAGACGTGCCACACCGTGCGCGCCTGTTCGGTCAGCGCACGCACGATCGCCGGATGGCAATGACCCAGCGCAGTCACGGCAACGCCGCTGGCGAAATCGATGTACATGCGGCCTTGCTGGTCCCACACCCGCGAGCCCTCGCCGCGCACGGGGATGAACTCCGCCGGGGAGAAGCACGGCACCATGAGTTCGTCGAACATGGCGCGCGTGACCGGCATGGACTCGGCGCTTTCGGCAAGCGCCGCAGTTTTGTGCGCGAGCGCGAGCTGCGATGCGGACGATGAAGGCATGGCACTCTACCTACCGGGCGGCGATCGCCTGTATCTCGATCTTGTACTCGGCTCGTGCAAGTTTCGCCTGCACGGTCGCGCGTGCCGGCAAGTCGCCCGGTGGCACCCACGCGTCCCACACTTCGTTCATCGCGGCGAAGTCGGCCATATCGGCCAGGTAGATCGTGGCCGAGAGCAGGCGCGACTTGCTGCTGCCCAGCTCGCCGAGCAGGCGCTCGATCTGCGCCAGCACGTCGCGCGCCTGCGCCTTGAGATCGGCGGCTGGATCGCTCGCGACCTGTCCAGCGAGATAAATGGTCGATCCGTGTACGACAGCGTCGCTAAGACGCTTGCCCGGATTGATGCGCTGAATCGGCTCGCCGGCCACGATGCTATCCTTCTTCCCTTCGAATGTTCGAGCCCTATTGTAGACGAATCGTCGGTGCCGTCGATGAATCCGCCGCGATGGATCCTTGTGGCTGCCGTCGCGCTCGCGGCGGCCGCGGTGATGGGCGCGTTCGGCGCGCACGCGCTGCGACCGGTGCTTGCGCCGGAGGCTCTCGCCATCTACCAGACGGCGGTCCAATACCACCTCTGGAACGCGCTCGGCCTTTTGTGCGTTGGCGTGCTGATGGGGCAATGGCCGGCCGCGCCGGCGCTGCAGTGGGCGGCCCGCCTGCTCGCGACCGGCCTGCTGCTCTTTTGCGGAAGCCTTTACCTGCTTGCGCTGAGCGGTGAACGCTGGCTCGGGGCGGTTACACCGCTGGGTGGAGGCGCCTTCATTGCCGCGTGGCTGCTGGTTGCATGGGCCGCATTCAGGCGGTGAAGCGAAACTTCTAGTAACGAAAAAGTTTGCAACCCGTCGCCTTTACCCGTGTCGAATCGCCTATGCTTCGCGATCGCATCGCATTGCATCGAATTGAAGCGCGCGAATACAGGCAGGGACGCAGCGAGGGCATCAGGAATCGGCAGTGGCGCGTGCCGTCGCCGATTCCCATTGACTTCGACAGCAATTCGAAAGCTGGAGAGGCGCCTCTGGCGCGGTGCGACGGATCGTTGCCAAGGGCGGCCTAGCTGTAGCGTCGCGGAGGCAATCGCCGGCCTCCCGTTCCGAACGCCGATCGCCAGGCCGAATGGAGTAATCACTGATGGGCAATGTTTTTCTGCGCATGCTTGCGCTGTGCGCGACGCTTCTTGCGTTCTCGCTACCGGTGCACGGCCAAGCGGTTTCCACCATCGGCGACCCTAACAATGCGCGGGTGATCGTCAAGTACAAGGCCGACTCGTCGCTGCTGCGCACTCAGGCGCTCTCCGCGACCGCGCAGCGCTCGAGTCGCGCCCAGGCATTGAGCCAGAGGCTCGGACTGTCCATGACCGCGGGCGCCGCGATCGCCGAACGCGTCGAAGTGATGCACGCGAGCGGCATCAGCTCCGCCGAGCTCGCGCAAAGGTTGGCGAACCAAAGCGACATCGAGTATGCGGTGCCCGAAGGGCGCAAGCACATCGTAACCGCTCCCAACGATCCGCTGTACGCCGCCGGCGTGCCCGGCAACGGGCCGGCCGTGGGGCAATGGTACCTGCGCGCGCCGAGCGGTGCGGTGCGCTCGTCGATCGACATCGAAACGGCGTGGAACGTCACGAAGGGAAATCCCGCCGTGGTGGTGGCTGACGTCGATACGGGTGTGCGCTTCGAGCACCCCGATCTGCTGGCGGTCGTGGCGGGCGGCAAGCTGCTGCCAGGGTACGACATGATCAGCGATGTTCCGACGGGAAACACTGGTCTGGGCCGTAATCCTGACGCGTCAGATCCCGGCGACTGGGTGACCACGGCGGAGTCGAACAACCCGAACAGCGAATTCTATGGCTGCGGTCAGAGCGACAGCTCATGGCACGGGACGCAGGTCGCCGGCCTGGTTGTCGCCATCACGAACAACGGGATCGGCATGGCCAGCGTGGGGCCCAACCTGCGCCTGCTGCCGGTGCGGGCGCTGGGCAAGTGCGGGGGTGATGATTCCGACATCCTCGCCGGTATGCTCTGGGCGGCTGGCATCTCCGTGCCCGGCGTGCCGGCCAACCCCACGCCGGCCCGTGTCATCAATCTCAGTCTGGGTGGCGCCGGCCCCTGCGACGCGGCCTATCAGGACGCAGTCAATCAGATACTCGCCGCGGGGGTAGTCATCGTCGTCGCTGCCGGCAACGAGGAAGGCGGTGCCGTCGATTCTCCCGGCAACTGCGTCGGCGTCATTGCGGTGGGCGGCCTGCGCCACGCCGGGACCAAGGTCGGATATTCCAATCTCGGGCCCGAAGTCGCCATCAGCTCCCCTGCAGGCAACTGCCCAGACACGGCCCCGAACGCGCCCTGTACGTACCCGATCCTGACCACGTCCAATTCCGGCACGACTACCCCGGTCGCGTCGATCTACACCGACAGCTACAACACTTCGCTCGGCACCAGCTTTTCGACGCCATTGGTTGCGGGTACTGCTGCACTCATGCTGTCCGTGCAGGCGGCGCTGACCCCTCAACAGGTCCGGGTCATGCTGGAGTCGACCGCGCGGCAGTTCCCGACGACCAGCGACAGCGCCGGCGTGCCGCAATGCACGGAGCCGCAGACCGACATCTACGGCAACCCCATCCCTCAGGACGAATGCATCTGCACGATCGACACCTGCGGTGCGGGCATGCTCAACGCCGGTGCCGCAGTGACAGCCGCCGTCAACGGCGCCGCCGCGGCGGTCGTCCAGTCCCAGGGCCTGTGGTGGAATGCGCCCGCGGGCTCCGAATCCGGCTGGGGCATCAATTTCGCGCAGCAGGGCAGCTCGATCTTCGCAACCTGGTTCACCTACGACACGACCGGCAAGCAGTGGTGGCTGTCGGTGACCGCGAACAAGACCGCGGCCAGCCCGGACACGTACACCGGCCAGCTCATCGCGAGCAGCGGCCCGCCATTCAGCGCTGTTCCGTTCAATCCGGCGCTGGTGAACCGTCCCGTCGTGGGCAGCGCGACGCTGGTATTCAACGACGTCAATCGTGGCAGCTTCAGCTACACCGTGAACGGCATTCAGCAGACCAAGTCGATCACCCGTCAAGCCTTCGGACCCGTGCCGACGTGCACCTACGGGCCGCAGCCCGACTTCTTCGACGCAACGAACTACCAGGATTTGTGGTGGGTCGCGGGGGGTGCCGAAGCCGGCTGGGGCATTAATCTCACGCACCAGGGTGCCAACATCTTCGCAACGTGGTTCACCTACGATACGGACGGAACGCCGCTGTGGTTGTCGGTGACCTTGGCGAATACCGTACCCGGTGTGTATACCGGCCAACTCATTCAGACCAGCGGTCCGCCATTTGCCGCCGTGCCGTTCAATCCGGCGCTGGTGACGCGTAGCGTCGTAGGCACGGCGACGCTGACCTTCGCCAATGGCAACGCCGCGACGTTCGCCTACACCGCCAAGGGCGTAACACAGGCCAAGCAGATCACGCGGGAACTATTCGCGCCTCCGGCCGGAACGCTTTGTCAGTAGCTGGACGGCGAATTTTTGATGACGTCGCCCCGGCGCAGGCCGGGGCCCAAGCTGCGTTGTTCAGCGAGAGCGCAAGCTTGGATACCGGCCTTCGCCGGGATGACAGCTTGGCCGAGATGACATACCTTGGCCGGGATGACAGGCTTGGGCTGCGATGACGTACTTCGATTACGTCGCCCCGGCGCAGGCCGGGGCCCAAGTTGCACTGCTCAGTCGACCTTGGCGCCCGATGCCTTGACGACTTTCGCCCATTTGTCGGTCTCTGTGCGGATGTGCGCCGCGAACTGCTCGGGGGTGCCGCCGGCGAGTTCCGCGCCCTGCGCAAGGAGCTGCTCGCGGCCTTCGGGACTCTGCAACCACTTGTTGACCTCGGCGTTGATCTTCGCGATCACGGGCGCCGGCGTGCCGGCGGGCGCGAGTATGCCGAACCACGAGCTCGCCTCGAACCCCGGCAATCCGGATTCGGCGATCGTGGGTATGTCGGGCAACGCGGGCGATCGCTTGAGCGAGGTTACCGCGATCGCGCGCAGTTTGCCGGCCTTGATGTACGCGAGCGACGAAGGCAGGTTGTCGAACATGACCTGCACCTGACCGCCGATCAGATCGCTGACCGCGGGCGCGCTGCCCTTGTAAGGGACGTGCGTCATGTCGACGCCGGCCATGGTCTTGAAAAGTTCGCCGGAAAGGTGGATCGACGTGCCGTTGCCGGATGATGCGAAGTTGATCGCACCGGGCTTGCTCTTCGCGAGCTTGATCAGGTCGGCCACCGAATTCACCGGCAGCGAAGGGTTGACTTCGAGCACGTTGGGCACCCCGGCAACGAGCACGACCGGAACGAAATCCTTGACGTGATCGTAGGGCATCTTGGCGTACAGGCTCGGGTTGATCGCGTGCGTGCCGACCGTTCCCATCAGCAATGTGTAGCCGTCGGGCGCACTCTTGGCGACTGCGTCCGAGCCGATGTTGCCGCCCGCGCCGGGCCGGTTGTCGACCACGACGGACTGGCCCAGCGTTTCCGTAAGGCGCTTGCCAACGTCGCGGGCGATGATGTCGGTCGTGCCGCCTGCGGGGAAGGGAACCACCAACCGGATGGCATGGTTCGGATAGGCCTGCGCGAACGCGCCGTGCGCGAGCGCGGCGAACAGCGCACCGACCGCCCAGCGTTGCAGATTGCGCATCATCGTTTCCTCCTTGAAGTTATTTCGATTCTCACGCGTCAATCGACCTTGGCACCGGAGTCCTTCACGATTTTGGCGTATTTGACAATTTCACTTCTGATCAGCGACTCGAACTGTTCCGGCGTGGTCGGCGCCGTTTCCGCGCCCTGCTGTGCGAAGAACGCTTTCATCTCGGGCGTGCCCAGGATGCGCGTCACTTCGCCATTCCATTTGGCGATGATGTCCTTCGGCGTTCCCGCCGGAGCCATGAACCCCCACCAGGTATAGATGTCGAAGCCCGGCAGGCCGGTTTCAGAAAGCGTGGGCAACTCCGGCACCAGGGGCGAGCGCTTTGCGGTGGTCACGGCGACCGCCTTGAGCTTTCCGGCGCGCACCTGCTGCATCGAGTTCGCCAGGTTGTCGAACATGAGCTGGGTGTCGCCGGCGAGTAGCGCCTGCAGGGCGGGGGCGGCGCCCTTGTACGGAATGTGCACCATGTCGACGTGGGCCTCGGTCTTGAACAACTCACCGGCGAGGTGGCCCGCGCTGCCGTTGCTGCCAGAACCGAAGGAGAGCTTGCCCGGATTCGCCTTGGCGTAGGCGATGAGTTCCGGCACGGTGTTGAACGGGGTGGCTGCGTTGAGCACCAGCACGTTGGGCGTCACTGCGACCAGCGAGATCGGCGCGAAATCCCTGATCGGATCGTAGGGCAGCTTGCCATAGAGACTGATATTCACCGCATGCGTCGACAGCGCGCCCTCGAGGATGGTGTAGCCGTCGGCCGGGCTCTTGGCGACGAGATCGGCGCCGATGTTGCCGCCGGCGCCGGGGCGGTTGTCGATGATCACGGGCTGTCCCCACGCTTCGCTCAGCTTGTGGCCGATCGCGCGCGCGACGACGTCGAGCGAGCCGCCCGCGGGAAACGGCACCACCAGCCGTATCGGCTTGTTCGGGTACGACGACTGACTCATCGCAGCGGGCGGAAACGCGGCGACGGCGGCGACCAGCAATACGACCGCGAATCGAACGACGGGCGGCAAGTGCATCGGAAATCCTTCGCAAATCGACCAGGCGGGATGCGCGGAATTCTAGCAGCATCGCCATGGGCGAATTTGCCCTGGCGCGCCCCGCAGCGCATAATGCTAAGTTGACTTTTCGCACCTCGTCCGGGTATCCCCGCATGAATAAAGTGGTCATCGCCGGCCTCGCCGTTGTCTGCCTCGCGGCATTTGCGGGCGGCGGCTATTGGCTCGGCCAGCAGCGCGCCGCGGGCGATGCAGCCATGCCCAAAGCATCCGCACCCGCGGCGCCCCCGATGGCACAGGGTGCAGGGGTGGCGGTCGAGGCGTCGAAGGTCGCGCGCGTGGCGTTGCCGCAAGGCATCACCGCAGTCGGCAGCCTGCGCTCGGACGAGTCGGTTACGTTGCGCCCCGAGGTCGCAGGCCGCATCAGCACGATTCGATTCCGCGAGGGCGAACGCGTGGCCAAGGGAGCGCCGCTGGTCCTGCTCGACACATCGGTCAGCGAAGCCGAGGCGCAGCAGGCGCGAGCCAACCTGACGCTGGCCAAGCAGAAGTACAACCGCGCAATCGACCTCGAGAAGCAGGGATTCGTGTCGGGGCAGGCGCGAGACGAAGCGGAGAACAATCTCAAGGTGGCCGAGGCATCGCTCGCGCTGGCGGAGGCGAAGCTCGCGAAGCTCACGATCCGCGCGCCGTTTTCGGGGATCATCGGCTTGAGAACGGTGAGCGTCGGCGACTACGTCAAGGAAGGCGCCGACATGGTCAACCTCGAGGCGGTCGATCCGCTCAAGGTCGACTTCCGTGTCCCGGAAATCTATCTCACACAACTCAGCGTCGGCCAGACGCTGCAGCTGACGCTCGACGCGATGCCGGGCAAGACCTACGAAGGCAAGGTGTTCGCGATCAACCCACTGATCGACACCGCGGGGCGCTCGGTGGTCATACGCGCGCAGGTGAAGAACCAGGATGCGGCACTGCGCCCGGGGATGTTCACGCGCGTTCGGTTGCTGACGCGTGACCTGCAGGAGGCGCTGGTCGTACCGGAGCAGGCGATCGTGCCGCAGGGCGAGGAGTGGTTCGTCTATCGCGTCGTCGAGGGCAAGGCGCGGCGCGCCAAGGTGGACGTCGGCCAGCGCCGCGACGGCAAGGCGGAGATCCTCAAGGGGTTGCAGGATGGCGACGTCGTCGTCACGGCGGGTCAACTGAAGATTCGCGAGGGCGTCCAGGTGCAGGTTGCCGCGGCGCAGCCGGAGGCGACGGTGACCACGGCGCCGCCGAAGGCGGATGCGGCGCCTGCCTCGTCGCCAAAGACCTGACCTCGGGCGCCGATGCTGCTGCCCGAGATTTGCATCAAGCGACCGGTCTTCGCGACCGTGTTGTCGCTGATCATCCTGCTGGTCGGGGCAATCTCGTATTCGCGCCTGTCAGTGCGCGAATACCCGCGCATCGACGAGCCGGTGGTCAGCGTTCAGACCACGTACCGCGGCGCTTCGGCCGAAGTCGTGGAGTCGCAGGTCACCAAGCCGCTCGAAGACTCGCTCGCAGGGATCGAAGGCGTCGAGGTGATGACCTCGCAGAGCCGCTCCGAGGTAAGCCAGATCAACGTGCGCTTCACGTTGAAGCGCGACCCCGACTCGGCCGCGGCCGACGTGCGCGACAAGGTCTCGCGCGTGCGCGGCAAGCTGCCCGACACCATCGACGAGCCGATCATAGCCAAGGTCGAGGCCGACTCCAATCCGGTCATCTACATCGCCGTCGAGGCGGGCTCGCTCTCGCCTCTGGAAGCCTCCGACTACGTCAAGCGCTATGTGCAGCCGCGGCTGTCGGTGCTGCCGGGTGCGTCCGACGTTCGAATCTTCGGCGAGCGCCAGGTTTCGATGCGCGTCAACCTCGATCGCATCCGGCTGGCGGGCTACAAGCTGACGGTGCAGGACGTCGAAGACGCGATTCGCCGTCAGAACGCAGAGATTCCCGCCGGACGCATCGAATCGACCGCGCGCGAGTTCACCGTCGTCGCCGAAACCGATCTGCAGACCCCTGAGCAGTTCAACAACATCATCGTCGCCAACGTCGGCGGCTATCCGGTGCGCATCCGCGACCTCGGCACGACCACCATCGGCGCGGTCGACGAACGCACGGTATCGCGTTACAAGGGCAATCCGTCGCTCAACATCGGCGTGGTCAAGCAGGCGGTCGCCAATCCGCTCGAGCTTTCGAAAGCGGTGCGCGCGGAAGTCGTGCGCATCAACGAGACGCTGCCGCAGGGCATGAAGCTGATCGTGTCCTACGATACGTCGGTGTTCATCGAGCGCTCGATCGGCTCGGTGTTCGAGACCATCGGCGAGGCGATCCTGCTGGTGGTGCTGGTGATCTTCTTTTTCCTGCGCAGCCTGCGGGCGACGCTGATTCCGATCGTGACGATTCCCGTCGCGCTGATCGGTGCATTCGCGCTGATGTACGCCTTCGGCTTCACCGTCAACACGCTGACCCTGCTGGCGATGGTGCTGGCGATCGGATTGGTGGTTGACGACGCGATCGTCGTGCTGGAGAACATATTCCGCCACGTCGAGGACGGGATGCCGCCCAGGGAGGCCGCCATCGTCGGCGCACGCGAGATCGCCTTCGCGGTTATCGCGATGACGCTCACGCTGGCGTCGGTGTTCGCGCCGCTCGCGTTCGCGACGGGTCGCACCGGGCGGCTGTTCATCGAATTCGCACTGACGCTCGCCGGTGCGGTGCTGGTGTCGGGCTTCGTCGCGCTGACCTTGTCGCCGATGATGTGCTCGCTCCTGCTGCGCCACCAGGAGCGCCACTCGTGGATTTTCAACCTCATCGAGGGTTGGATCGAAGCGCTGACGCGCGGTTACAGACGCGCGCTGACGGCAGTGCTGCGCCATCGCTGGATGGTGGTGCTGGCGTGGCTGGGCGTCGCCGTGCTGGGAGGCGTTTTCTTCGTGGCGCTCAAATCCGAGCTCGCGCCGCTCGAAGACCGCGGCGTCATCCTCGGGCTGGTGTCGGCGCCGCAGGGTTCGACGCCGCAGTACACGGCCGACCAGATCAAGCCGATCGAGGCAGAGTACGAAAAGATACCCGAAGCTGCCGCCTATATCGCGATCGCCGGCTTCCCTACCGTGGTCGACGGTGTCGCGGTGTTGCGTTTGAAGAATTGGGAGGAACGCGCCCGCAAGCAGCGACAGATCACCGACGAGTTGCGCCCGAAGCTCGGCGCCATCCCCGGCGCACTGGCCTTTCCGGTCAATCCGCCGTCGCTCGGCCAGCCATTCCGTTCGACGCCGGTCGAGTACGTGATCATGTCGCAGGTGCCGTATCCTGAATTGCAGCGCGTCGTCGACCGCTTTCTCGACGAAGCGCGGAAATATCCCGGCGTGCAGAACCTGCAGACCGACCTGAGGCTCAACACGCCGGAGCTTCGCGTGACGATCAATCGCGACAAGCTATCCGACGTCGGCACCGCGGTCGATACGGTCGGCCGCACGCTGGAAACCATGCTTGGCGGCCGCCAGGTCACGCGCTTCAAGAAGGACGGCGAACAGTACGACGTGATCGTGCAGGTCGCGCCGATCGACCGCGCTTCGCCCGGCGACATCAGCGACAGCTACGTGCGCGCGCGCGACGGCGGCATGATCCAGCTGTCGAACCTGGTCGACGTGCGCGAAGGTGTCGCGCCACAATCGCTCAACCACTTCAATCGGCTGCGCGCGGTCAAGGTGACCGGCACGCTGACCCCGGGGTTCGCCGTCGGCGAGGCGCTCAACGCCATGGACGACGCGGCGAAGCGCGCGTTGCCCCCGACCGCGCAGACCGACCTCGATGGCCAGTCGCGCGAGTTCCGCAAGTCGGGCGGCGAGATCTACTTCACCTTCGTGCTGGCGCTGGCGTTCATCTATCTCGTGCTGGCGGCGCAGTTCGAGAGCTTCGGCAGCCCGTTCGTGATCATGCTCTCCGTGCCCCTGTCGATGACCGGAGCGCTTTTCGTGCTCTGGCTCACCGGCGGCACGCTCAACATCTACAGCCAGGTCGGGCTGGTGACGCTGGTCGGTTTGATCACCAAGCACGGCATCCTGATCGTGGAGTTCTCCAACCAGCTGCGCGCGAAAGGCGAGTCCGTGCTCGACGCGGTGATCGACGCCGCGACCTTGCGCCTGCGACCGATCCTGATGACCACCGGTGCGATGGTGCTCGGATCGGTGCCATTGGCGCTCGCTGCCGGCGCGGGGGCCGAATCCCGTACGCAGATCGGCTGGGTCATCGTCGGCGGGATGTCCTTCGGCACGCTGCTCACGCTGTTTGTGGTGCCGACTGCGTACACGCTGATCGCGGGGCGGCACAGGGCCCACGTCGCCGCGAAGACCGCTGAGGGCCACGCCAGACCTTATCCTGGGGCCGCCGACTGACGCGACACATGCTTTGCAATAGAATCGTCACCTATTGAGAATTACGAAACCGAGTGACACAGCACGTATGAATGTTGATGTCATCCCGGTCCAGGCCGGGATCCAATTTCAGTGGAAACGAAGTCCCAACTTGGGCCCCGGCCTCCGCCGGGGCGACGTGGACCGAGTGACAGAGCATGTATGAACGTTGATGTCATCCCGGCGCAGGCCGGGATCCAATTTGATAGCCAGAGACTGGGCCCCGGCCTTCGCCGGGGCGACGTGGCTTGTGGCTGGTTGTGTCACTATGTAGGTAAAGCTCAATAGCAAGCCCACCATCGATAATTTGTTTCGGAGGAAGCAGCAATGAACAGTCACACCAAGCATTTCCTGCGCGCCGCGTTTGCCGGCGTGCTGCTGGCGATCGCGGCGCAGGCGCAGGCGGTCACGGAAATCCAGTGGTGGCATGCCATGACCGGCGCCAACAACGACCGCGTCAACGCGCTCGCCAAGCGCTTCAACGACAGCCAGAGCGACTACAAGGTCACGGCGGTGTACAAGGGCAGCTATCCCGAGGCGATGGCGGCGGCGATCGCCGCGTACCGCGCGGGCAATGCGCCGGCGCTGCTGCAGGTGTTCGAGGTGGGAACCGGCACGATGATGGCAGCCAAGGGGGCGATCAAGCCGGTCTACGAAGTGATGGCGGAGGCGGGCGAGAAGTTCGATCCGAAGGCCTACGTGCCCGCCGTTGCGGGCTACTACACGAACGCGAAGGGGCAGATGCTGTCGTTTCCGTTCAACAGCTCGACCACGGTATTCTGGTACAACAAGGACGCCTTCGAGAAGGCGGGGCTCGATCCGAACCGTGCGCCGCAGACATGGCCTGAAGTCGTTGCCGCGATGGCCAAGATCAAGGCGGCGGGCGAGAGCATGAAAGCGGACATTAGTCGGCTGTCCGGCGACGCCAAAACCGAGGCTGAGAAAAAATTCAAGGAGAGCGGACTTTCCTGTCCATTCACCACCGGCTGGCAGACGTGGACGCAGCTCGAAAGCTTCTCCGCCTGGCACAACCAGCCCTTCATGACCAAGGACAACGGCTTCTCGGGGTCCGACGCCAAGCTGGTCTTCAACGGTCCGGTTCAGGTTCGCCACATCGCGAACATGCAGGACTGGATCAAGAAAGGCTATTTCGTCTACGGCGGGCGCAAGAACGAGCCCGAGGCCAAGTTCTTCAGCGGCGAATGCGCGATGATGACGACATCGTCGGCCGCGTACGGCACGATCAAGCAGAACGCGAAGTTCAAGTTCGCCGAGTCGACGCTGCCCTACTACGCGGACGTCGCCGGCGCGCCGCAGAACACGATCATCGGTGGCGCCAGCCTGTGGGTCATGGGCGGCAAGAAAAAGGACGAGTACAAGGCCGTCGCCAAGTTCCTCACGTTCCTCTCGCAGCCGGACGTCCAGGCGGAATTCTCGCAGGCGACCGGCTACCTGCCCATCACGATGGCGGCCTACGAGCTCACGAAGAAGTCCGGCTTCTACGACAAGAACCCCGGCACGAACGTGGCCGTCGAGCAGATGATCGTCAAGACCACCAACAATTCGCGCGGTGTGCGCGCCGGTAACTTCCCGCAGATCCGCGACGTGATGGACGAGGAACTCGAGGCCGTGTGGGCGGGCAAGAAGACGGCGAAGCAGGGCCTCGACGATGCGGTCAAGCGTGGCAACGAGATCATCGAGCGATTCAACAAGGCAAACGCGGGTTAGTCCGTCGGCGCTTGGCGGGATGTTGATGCACGATTACTGGGCCTTACGCATTTTGGTTGACGATTGATCGTCGCCCCGGCGAAGGCCGGGGCCCAAGTTGCCGCGAACGACTAACTTGGATCCCGGCCTTCGCCGGGATGACGAAGAGGGACAACAACCGTAACTTACTTAGGTAAAGCTCAGTAGTTGTTCATTTCGTACAACACCCTGTCCCGCAACGGAAGAGTGCGGGATTGTGGGGCATCTCTTTAGAATGGACGCGAGCTCCTGAGCGTTGTCGATGGAAAAACGCGCCCGCTTCGAATCGCGCTGGCTGCCCTATGCGCTGATCGCGCCGCAGATGGCGATCACGCTCGTTTTCTTTTTCCTGCCTGCGGTGCAATGCGTCTACCAATCGCTGATGGTGCAGGACGCGTTCGGCATTTCCACACAATTCGTCTGGTTCGACAACTTCAAGGACCTGTTCCGCAACGACGAATATCTCGCGTCGTTCAGGGTAACGGCGGTGTTCTCGACCCTGGTCGCGATACTCGGGCTGTCGATTTCGCTCGTTCTGGCCGTGCTCGCCGATCGGGTGATTCACAGTGCGACGGTCTACAAGACGCTGTTGATCTGGCCGTACGCGGTTGCCCCCGCCGTAGCCGGGGTCCTGTGGCTGTTCCTGTTCAATCCTACGCTCGGTATCGTCGCCCATTGGCTGCAGCGGTTCGGTATCCCCTGGGATCCGCTGCTCAATGGCACGGACGCTCTGATCATGGTCGTTGTCGCGGCCATCTGGAAGCAGATCAGCTACAACTTCCTGTTCTTCCTGGCCGGTCTCCAGTCGATTCCGAAGTCGCTGATCGAGGCCGCGGCGATCGACGGAGCGGGTCCGGTCAAGCGTTTCGTGACCATCGTGTTCCCGCTGCTGTCGCCGACGACCTTCTTCCTGCTGGTCGTCAATATCATCTACGCGTTCATCGAGACGTTCGGGATCATCGACGCTGCGACCGGCGGCGGGCCCGGGCAGGCTACGCAAATCCTCGTCTACAAGGTCTACGCCGATGGGTTCAAGGGACTCGACCTCGGTAGTTCGTACGCGCAGTCGGTGGTGCTGATCGTCATCCTCATCACGCTCACCGTAGTGCAGTTCCGGTACGTCGAGCGCAAGGTTCAATACTAGCGAGGATGTCGAAAATGCGCGAAGCAAGTCAGGTGGAAAATGTGGTAGCTGTCGTGACCTCTTCTATTCAGCTTAACCTAACTATGTGGCACAACCAGCCACAAGCCACGTCGCCCCGGCGCAGGCCGGGGCCCAATCTCTGGCTATGAACTTGGATCCCGGCCTGCGCCGGGATGACGTCAACATTCATACATGCTGCGTCACTCGGTTTCGTAACTCTCAATAGAAATTTTTGATACGCATGATCGAGCACCGGCCCTTCCTGACTTTTTTTTCCCACCTGATCCTCGTGATCGGCGTGGCGATCGTGGCGCTGCCGGTCTACGTCACGTTCGTCGCGTCGTCGCTCGGCGCCGACGAGGTCCTCCAATCGCCGATGCCGATGCTGCCGGGATCGCACCTGATCGAGAACTACACCAAGGTACTGACGCAGGGCGCGTCGACCAACGTCACCACGGCGCCCGTCGGCCGCATGATGTTCAACAGCCTGGTCTCGGCGCTGGTCATCGCCATCGGCAAGATCGCCATTTCGCTGCTGTCGGCGTTTGCAATCGTCTACTTCCGCTTCCGATTTCGTGCATTGGCCTTCTGGATGATCTTCATTACGCTGATGCTGCCGGTCGAGGTGCGGATCCTGCCGACCTACAAGGTCGTCTCCGATCTGCACATGCTCGACACCTACGCTGGCCTCACGATACCTCTGATCGCATCCGCGACCGCGACATTTCTTTTCCGCCAGTTCTTCCTCACGATTCCCGACGAGCTCGCCGAAGCGGCACGCATCGATGGCGCCGGGCCGATGCGATTCTTCTGGGACGTGGTCGTTCCCCTGTCGCGGGCGAACATCGCCGCCCTGTTCCTGATCCTGTTCATCTTCGGCTGGAATCAGTACCTGTGGCCGCTGCTCGTGACTACCGACGAATCGATGTACACGACGGTGATTGGCATCAAGCGGATGATAGCCGGCGGCGAGGCGGCCACCGAATGGAACCTGGTCATGGCGACGGCGATGCTCGCGATGCTGCCGCCGGCGCTGCTCGTATTGCTGACGCAGAAATGGTTTGTCAAAGGCCTCGTCGATACGGAAAAGTGACGCATCCGTCCAGGAGCAAGACGCGTGGCGTCGTTCCGATTGGCAATGGGTGCGTCATCCCCGCGAAGGCCGGGATCCAAGATCGGTGTTGGGTGGAAAGCACGCAAACTTGGGCCCCGGCCTGCGCCGGGGCGACAAATGCGACGTCATCCCGGCGAAGGCCGGGATCCAAGGTTGGTGTTGGGAGGAGAGCGTGCAAACTTGGGCCCCGGCCTGCGCCGGGCGACAAATGCGACGTCATCCGGCGAAGGGCGGGATCGAAGGTCGGTATTGGGCGGAAAGCGTGCAAACTTGGGCCCCGGCCTGCGCCGGGGCGACAAATGCGACGTCATCCGGCGAAGGCCGGGATCCAAGGTCGGTGTTGGGAGGAGAGCGTGCAAACTTGGGCCCCGGCCTGCGCCGGGCGACAAATGCGACGTCATCCCGGCGAAGGCCGGGATCCAAGGTCGGTGTTGGGCGGAGAGCGTGCAAACTTGGGCCCCGGCCTGCGCCGGGGCGACAAGTGCGACGTCATCCGGCGAAGGCCGGGATCCAAGGTCGGTGTCGGGCGGAAAGCGTGCAAACTTGCGCCGGCCTGCGCCGGGGCGACGGCAAGTAGCGGCCGGAAGACGGCAACTAGCGGCGGGATAGACAGCAACTAGTGACGGGATAGTCAGCAAGCGATGGCCAAAGTCCAACTACGCAACGTTCGCAAGAGCTACGGTACCAGCGAGGTCATTCACGGCGTCGACGTCGATGTCGCCGACGGGGAGTTCGTCGTCATCGTCGGGCCTTCGGGCTGCGGCAAGTCGACGCTGTTGCGCATGGTTGCCGGCCTCGAGGCGATCACCGCGGGCGAGATCGTGATCGGCGATCGCGTCGTCAATACGCTCGAGCCCAAGGATCGGGACATCGCGATGGTGTTTCAGAACTATGCGCTCTATCCGCACATGAGCGTATTTCAGAACATGGCCTACGGCCTGAAAATCCGCGGCCTCTCGCGCAGCGAAATCGAGGCGCAGGTGAAACGAGCCGCTGAGATCCTCGAATTGGGACCGCTGCTCGACCGCAAGCCGCGCCAACTCTCGGGCGGTCAGCGGCAGCGCGTCGCCATGGGACGCGCGATCGTGCGCGAGCCCGCGGTATTCCTGTTCGATGAGCCGTTGTCGAATCTCGACGCCAAACTTCGAGTGCAGATGCGTTTCGAGATCCAGAAGCTGCACCGGCGCCTGGGCACGACCAGCCTGTACGTGACGCATGATCAGGTCGAGGCGATGACGCTCGCGCATCGCATGATCGTCATGAACGCTGGTCGTGCGGAGCAGGTCGGCACGCCGATGGAGGTGTACACCAATCCGGCGACGGCCTTCGTCGCGGGGTTCATCGGTTCACCGGCGATGAACTTCCTCGAAGGCGCGTCCGCCGGCGCGGGACGCGTCGCGCTCGACGGCGGCGGCAGCATCGCCGTCCCCGTGAATCTCGAAAGCGGGCGCCGCGTGACGGTCGGTGTGCGGCCCGAGCATCTCGCGCCTTGCAAGCCCAGCGAAGCCAATCTCGTCGGCAGCGTCGAGGTCGTCGAGGCGCTCGGCGCCGATACGCTCATTCACGTAGCGGTGGCGGGTCGCTCGATCATCGCTAGATTGCAGCACGAGGCGGCCGCAGAGGTCGGCGAGCCGATCGCTCTGGCGGCGCCTCGCGACAAGGTCTATCTGTTCGACGCCGAAAGCGGCAGCCGGTTGACGGCATGATGGCGTGGCCCTATCCGCGCCGAGCCGCGCACCGCGGCGCCGGCAAGCTCGCACCGGAGAACACGCTGGCGGCGATGCGCGCCGGCTATGGGTACGGCTACCGCATGGTGGAATTCGACGTCAAGCTTTCCGCCGATGGCGTGCCTTTCCTGCTGCACGATGAGACGCTGGACCGCACGACCGACGCCCGCGGCCGCGCCGATGCGCTGAGCTGGACCGAATTGTCCAGGCTCGACGCGGGGAGCTGGCACTCGCCGCAATTCGCAGGCGAGATGCTGCCGACGCTCGCGGCGATCGCGCATTGGGCGATTGCAAACAGCGTGGCTTGCAACATCGAGATCAAGCCGATGCCCGGCCGCGAGCGCGAAACCGGTGCGGCGGTCGCACTCGACGCGCTTTCGCTGTGGCGTGGCAGCGCGATCGCGCCACTGCTCTCCTCATTCTCGGAAGAATCGCTAGCCGCGGCTCGACAAGCTGCGCCGGAATTGTCGCGCGCGCTGCTGCTCGAGCGCATTCCCCCGGATTGGGAGGCGCGGTTGTCGCATCTGCACTGCGTCGCCATCGACGCCGACTTTCGCGTGCTCGATGCAGCTGTGGTCGGTGACGCGAAGCGCGCGGGCTTCAAGGTGCTCGCGTATACGCCGAACGACCCCGACATCGTCGAAGCGCTGTCGTCGTGGGGCGTCGACACCGTCATCACCGACGCGGTCGATCGCATCGCGCCCTGACGCTGTCATCCCGGCGCAGGCCGGGATCCAAGTGCGGGGAAATGTGTGCGCCGCAAATTGGGCCCCGGCCTTCGCCGGGGCGACAGCACGAAACGGGTCTCGCACCTACAAACGAACTCGCGGCTGCAAGTCGATTATGCCCACCCCTTGGCGCGCGCGACCGCCTTGTCCCACCCCGCCTTCAATGCGTCGGCCCGGTCGCGCGACATGGCAGGCTCGAAGCGCCGATCGACTTTCCAGTTGGCGCTGACTTCGGCGTCATCGCGCCAGAAGCCCACGGCGAGTCCTGCCAGATAAGCTGCGCCGAGGGCAGTCGTTTCGAGCAGCGTGGGCCGTACGACGGGGACGCCGAGTATGTCGGCCTGGAATTGCAGCAGCAGGTTGTTGGCGGCGGCACCGCCATCGACGCGCAGTTCGGAGAGCTTCGCCGGCGCGTCGGCCTGCATCGCGGTCAGTACGTCGGCGTTCTGGTAGACGATGGACTCCAGCGCGGCACGCGCCAGATGCGCGCCGGTGGTGCCTCGCGTGAGACCGAAGATGGCGCCGCGCGCGTAAGCATCCCAGTGCGGCGCGCCCAGCCCAGCGAAGGCCGGCACCATGTAGACGCCGCCCGTGTCCGGAACGCTTGTCGCCAGTGCTTCGACCTCGCTCGCCGAGCGCACGAGCTGCAATCCATCGCGCAGCCACTGCACGACCGCGCCGGCGATGAACACGCTGCCCTCCAGCGCATATTCGGTGACGCCGCCACGCCGCCACGCAACCGTCGACAGCAGATGGTGACGGGACTCGACGGCGTGGGTGCCGGTGTTGAGCAGCATGAAGCAACCGGTGCCGTACGTGTTCTTGGCGAGTCCCGGCGCAAGGCACGCCTGACCGAACAGCGCTGCCTGCTGGTCGCCGGCGATTCCGGCGATAGGCACCGAGACGCCGCGCAGCTCGGCATGCGCGCACGTTCCCGAGGAAGCGACCACCATCGGGCAGCACGCTGCGCGGGATATCCAGCAACCTCAGCAATTCGTCGTCCCAATCGCCGCGATGGATGTCGAAGAGCATGGTGCGACTCGCGTTGGAAGCGTCGGTGACGTGCTGCTTGCCGCCGGACAGGTGCCACACCAGCCAGGAATCGATCGTCCCGAACGCGAGCTCGCCGCGCGGATGCGCGCTCGCGGGCGCCGGCGACGTTGTCGAGCAGCCAGCGGAGCTTGGTCCCCGAGAAATAAGCATCGAGCACCAGCCCGGTCTTGCGTTGAATCATGTCGGCGTGGCCGGCCTCGCGCAGCGCATCGCACATCGCGGCGGTGCGACGGTCCTGCCAGACGATGGCGTTGGCGATGGGCCTGCCGGTCTTGCGCTCCCACAGCACGGTCGTTTCACGCTGGTTGGTGATGCCGATCGCGGCAAGGTCGGACGCCGCGATGCCGGCCTTCGTGACCGCCTCGGCGAGCACGCCGAATTGCGTCGCCCAGATCTCGGTCGGATCGTGCTCCACCCAGCCCGGCTGCGGAAAGTACTGCTTGAACTCCTGCTGCGCGACGGCGCGAATGGCGCCGGCGTGATCGAAGACAATGGCGCGGGAACTGGTCGTTCCCTGATCCAGGGCGAGCACGAACGACATGGTGACGTCCTCGTTGTGGGTTGCGGCGTCGCCGCGTAGAATCGGCCGTTCGGTGGCGCCGTCGATATTGTAGCTGCGCGATTGTAGCGACCCTTCCGGGCGGCGCCGCTAGCGGCGCCTCGTATCGACCGCTTCGACACCGTTTTCCGACCCGCGATGCCGCCATCTCCGAGCCCGTCCAGCCGCATCCGCCTGCATACCCGGCGCGTGACTTATGAATGCTTCGAGCGCAGCGACGGCATGTTCGAGCTCGAATGCAATCTCGCCGACGTCAAGGATCACGACTACGTGTTGCTCACGGGGATGCGCGCGGCCGGCGATCCGGTGCACGACATGCAGGCGCGGCTGACCATCGATCGCGACCTCATCATCCGCCACATCGACGTGCGCTTCGATTCGATGCCGTACCCGGGCGCATGCAACCGCATCGAAGCGGCGTACGGCAAGCTCGTCGGAGCGAGTCTGCTGCACGGATTCCGCAAGGCGCTCTACGATGCGATGGGCGGCATACAAGGGTGCAGCCACGTCACCGAATTGCTCGCGCATGCGCCGACCGCCGCGATCCAGATGATGGCCGGACTGCGGCGCGAGATCGAGCCCGGCGGTGCGAAGCCGTTCCAGCTCGATCGCTGCCATGCGTTGGAAACCACCACCGACAACGTGCGCCGCTATTACCCGAAGTGGTATCGCGGCGCGGCTTGAGGGACGTCCAGTGAAAATCCACGAGTACCAGGGCAAGGAGATCTTTCGCCGCTTCGGCATGCCGACGCCGCGCGGCATCGCCGCGTTCTCGGTCGACGAGGCGGTGAAGGCGGCGCAGGCGCTCGGCGGCAAGGTCTGGGTGGTGAAGGCGCAGATCCACGCCGGCGGCCGCGGCAAGGGCGGTGGCGTGAAGGTCGCCAAATCGCTCGACGAGGTGCGCGATCTCGCGGGCAGGATCCTCGGCATGCAGCTCGTCACGCATCAGACGGGGCCGCACGGCCAGAAGGTGCGGCGCCTTCTCATCGAGGAGGGCGCCGACATCCGGAAGGAGCTCTACGTCGGCATGGTCGTCGATCGCGCGTCGCAGCGCGTCGTGCTCATGGCCAGCTCCGAAGGCGGGATGGACATCGAGGAAGTCGCTGCGCATACGCCGGAAAAAATCCACAGGGTGACCATCGATCCGATGCAGGGACTCACCGATGCCGACGCCGACGACGTCGCGCGCAAGATCGGCATTCCCGAGGCCAGCATTCCCCAGGCGAGAACGGTGCTGCAGGGCTTGTATCGCACTTTCGACGAGACCGACGCCTCGCTCGCCGAGATCAATCCGCTCATCCTCACCGGCGACGGCAAGGTCGTGGTGCTTGACGCGAAGCTCAACTTCGACGCCAACGCGCTGTTCCGCCATCCGGACATCGTCGAGATGCGCGATCTCGACGAAGAGGATCCGGCGGAGATCGAGGCGTCGAAGTTCGATCTTTCCTACATCTCGCTCGACGGCAATATCGGCTGCCTGGTCAACGGCGCCGGTCTGGCGATGGCGACGATGGACACGATCAAGCTCTATGGCGGCGAGCCGGCAAACTTCCTCGACGTCGGCGGTGGCGCGACCGCGGAGAAAGTGACCGAAGCGTTCAAGATCATGCTGCGCAATCCGGGGCTCAAGGCGATCCTGGTCAATATTTTCGGCGGCATCATGAAATGCGACACCATCGCCGAAGGAGTCGTCGCGGCCGCACGTCAAGTGCAGCTCAAGGTGCCGCTGGTCGTGCGCATGAAAGGCACGAACGAGGAGCTGGGCAAGAAAATCCTCGCCGATTCCGGCCTGCCGATCATAACCGCCGACAACATGGCGGAAGCGGGACAGAAAGTGGTCGCGGCGGCGAAAGGGAAGTGACGTCGCCCGGAAGTGACGTCGCCCGAATTGACGTCGCCCCGGCGAAGGCCGGGGCCCAAGTGCGAAGTTGGAAACTTGAGTCTGTGTGAATGATCGACCGTGTCGCCCCGGCGAAGGCCGGGGCCCAAGTGCAGAACTTGGTAACTCGATGCTGCGTTGATGGTCGACAACGTCGCCCCGGCGAAGGCCGGGGCCCAAGTGCAAATGGCTGAAACGCGCGGCTACGTCTACCTGTTGGCCAGCAAGGAATACGGGACTTTGTACATTGGCGTAACCGGTAATCTGGTCAAGAGAGTTTGGGAACATCGAAAGCACATCGTTCCTGGCTTCACGCAAGAGCATCACGTTACTCGCCTCGTGTGGTACGAGTGCCACGAATCGATGGAAGCCGCGATCACGAGAGAGAAGCAGATCAAAGAATGGCGTCGCGATTGGAAAAACAATCTCATTCAAGCGATGAACCCGGAGTGGAGAGATTTGTACGCGGAAGTGACAAAGTAAACTTGGGCCCCGGCCTTCGCCGGGGCGACGAGATTAGCCATCCCGACAATAGTCATCTCGGCGAAAAGATTTGTCATCCCGGCGAAGGCCGGGATCCAAGTTGCGTAGAAACGTAATTGCTTTATATCGAGCCCCAGCCTTCGCCGGGGCGACGAAATTTGTCATCCCGGCGAAGGCCGGGATCCAAGTTGCGTAGAAACGTAGTTGCTGCACATCGAGCCCCAGCCTTCGCCGGGGCGAACAACACGGGCGCGCCATGAGCATTCTGGTTAACAAAGACACGAGAGTCATCACCCAAGGCATCACCGGCAAGACCGGCCAGTTCCACACGCGCATGTGTCGCGACTACGCGAACGGGAAGAACTGCTTTGTCGCCGGCGTCAATCCGAAAAAGCCGGGTGAGGACTTCGAAGGCATTCCCATCTTCGCCACGGTCAAGGAGGCGAAGCAGGCCACCGGGGCGAACGTCAGCGTGATTTACGTGCCGCCGCCGTTTGCAGCGGCCGCGATCGACGAGGCCGTCGATGCCGAACTGGACCTCGTGATCTGCATCACCGAGGGGATTCCGGTGCGCGACATGATTCGCACGCGCTATCGCATGCAGGGCAGGAAGACGCTGCTGCTGGGACCCAACTGCCCGGGCGTGATCACCCCCGACGAGATCAAGATCGGCATCATGCCCGGCCATATCCATCGCAAGGGGCGCGTGGGCGTCGTGTCGCGCTCGGGAACGCTCACCTACGAGGCCGTCGGCCAACTCACCGACCTGGGCCTGGGACAGTCGACCGCGGTCGGCATCGGCGGCGATCCGGTCAACGGGCTCAAGCACATCGACGTGCTGAAGCTGTTCAACGATGATCCGGGCACCGATGCCGTCGTGATGATCGGCGAGATCGGCGGCACCGACGAAGAGACCGCCGCGCAGTGGGTGGAGAGCAACATGAGAAAACCCGTGGTCGGCTTCATCGCGGGGGTCACCGCGCCGCCGGGGAAGCGCATGGGACACGCTGGCGCGATCATCTCCGGCGGCAAGGGCACCGCGCAGGAAAAGCTCGCGGTCATGGAAGCCGCCGGCATCAAGGTCACGCGCAATCCCGCGGAGATGGGAAAGCTGCTGCAGAGCGTTCTTTAGTGGAATCGCGTGCCGAGCGCTTCGTCGCCCCGGCGAAGGCCGGGGCCCAAGTTGCGGCGTGCACGATTCCACTGAACTTGGATCCCGGCCTCCGCCGGGATGACATCGTTGCCGCCGGAAGACAGCTTCGTCGCCCCGGCGAAGGCCGGGGCCCAAGTTGCGGCGCGCACGATTGCACTGAACTTGGATCCCGGCCTGCGCCGGGATGACATCGTCGCCCGGGATGACAGCTCCATCCCGCGCGGGCACGACAAGGGAAGCACCGATGCTTGAGTGGTCGATGCCGCAATTCTGGGTCGCGGTATTCCAGATCGTCGCCGTCAACATCCTGCTCTCGGGCGACAACGCCGTGGTGATCGCGCTGGCGTGCCGCAACCTGGCGCCGCGGCAGCGCAAGATCGGCATCTTCTGGGGCGTCGTGGGCGCGATCGGGCTGCGCATCGTGCTGACCTTCTTCGCGATGAGCCTCCTGTCGAATCCGTACCTCAAGCTCGTCGGCGGTGCGCTCCTGATCTGGATCGGCATAAAGCTGATCGCCGAGGAGGACGATCATAAGCGCAAGATCAAGGCCAGCGACCGGCTGCTCGCCGCAATCTGGACCATCATCGTCGCCGACGTGGTGATGAGCCTCGACAACGTCATGGGCGTCGCCGCGGCGGCGAAGGGCAGCGTGCCGCTCATCATCTTCGGGCTCATCGTCAGCATCCCGATCGTCGTGCTCGGCAGCCAGATCATCATGAAGCTCATCCAACGCTTCCCGATCCTGGTGCTCGCGGGCGGCGGCCTGCTCGGCTACATCGCGGGCGACATGATGGTGGAGGATCCCGTGATCTCGCCCTGGGTCCTGGCCAACGGCGCCGGTTACACATGGATCGCGCCGATCGTGGGCGTGATCATCGTGGTGAGCGGAGGTCTTTGGCTAGCGCGGGGCCGGTCCCCCGCGGCGAACGCGTAACCGTGCGCCCACTGACCGCCGCTCGCCTAGGCCCGCGCCTCAGCGTAAACTCGCGGCCGATGATGGTAGACGCAATTTCAGGGCAACCGGCGAGGTTTGGGAGTCTGTGGACGTGAGTGGCCGGGCGCCCCTGGACGTGGCCAGCCTCTCGCATCCCGGCATGGTACGCACGCACAACGAGGACTCGGTCTTCGTCGATGGCGAGGCCGGGCTGGCCGTGCTAGCCGACGGCATGGGCGGTTACAGCGCCGGCGAGGTTGCCAGCGGCATCGCGGTCAACGTCATCAGCAAGGGCATGATGCAGGAGCTCACGTCCGGACGCGAGCTGTCGAAGGTCGACGTCGGCAGCGGCCTGACGCACGCGGCACTGCTGCTGCAGCAGCAGATCGCGCTGGCGAACAAGGGCATCTACGAGGCGGCACAGGCACGGCCCGAGTGCGCCGGCATGGGCACGACGCTGGTGGCGACCGTGTTCTTTCAGAACCGCGTCAGCATCGGCCACATCGGCGACTCGCGCTGCTATCGGCTGCGCGTGGACCGCTTCGAGCAGCTCACCCACGACCACTCGTTGCTGCAGGAGCAGATCGACAGCGGGATGTTGACGGCCGAGCAGGCCAAGTATTCGCTCAACAAGAACCTGGTCACCCGCGCTTTGGGGATCGAAGCCGTGGTACCGCCGGACATTTCCGAATACCGGGTCGAGGCGGAGGACATCTACATGCTCTGTTCCGACGGGCTTACCGATATGGTCGATCCTGCTGCGGTGCAGGAAATCGTCGCCGCCAAGCGCGGCGACCTGGCCGAAGCGGCGGCGGAGCTCATCGACGCCGCCAATCATAACGGCGGCCGCGACAACGTTTCCGTGGTGCTGGTGCGTGTGCCGCTGGAGTTCCTGCCCACCGGCGGATGGCTGCAGCGCTGGATGGCCAGGAAGCCCGCGTAGCGCCAGGAAGGACGGCCTGCGCCGGGATGACAAGACAAGCCCGTCGCCCCGGCGAAGGCCGGGGCCCAAGTTGCACCGCGTTCGTTTTACACTGAACTTGGATCCCGGCCTGCGCCGGGATGACAACACAAGCACCGTCGCCCCGGCGAAGGCCGGGGCCCAAGTTGCGGCGCGCACGTTTTGGACTGAACTTGGATCCCGGCCTGTGCCGGGATGACAGTGTCGCCGCCCGCGCCGGCACGTCGCTTGCAATGGCGATTGCGTGGGCCCATCTGAAAGCCGTTGGGAGGCGGCCAATGTACCCAGACCCTAGCTGCGTCGACGTTGCCTGCGTCCACTTCCCGGTGGCGGCAAACCGCCCATGAGCAAGCTCGTCCTTTTCCTTCCCGACGGGACGACGCTCGACGTTCCGCTCAAGCGCGAGCGGATGACGATCGGCCGGCGTGCCGACAACGATATCTGCCTGCCCAACCTCGCGGTCAGCGGCGAGCATGCGGCCGTGGTCACCATGATCGCCGATTCCTTCCTCGAGGACCTGGGCAGCACCAACGGCACGCTGGTGAACGCTGCGCCGATCGCCAAGCACTTTCTGCGCGACGGCGACCAGATCGACATCGGCCGCCACATCCTGGTGTTTTGCGTCGACGACGATGCGGTGCTGTCCGCCGACTTCGTACGCGCCGCAATTCGAGCGGGCGTCGGTGACCTGGGCGAGCGCGTCGAGGCCGCCAAGCCCTTTGTCAGGAACGCGAAAACGGCCAGCGGCAAGCAGATGCGACGCGACCGCGCCGCGGAAAATGCCGCGGCGGACAGGACGGCCAGGGTTCCCGTCAATCCGCCTCGGGCGTCGGCCGCCTCGACTCCTGCGCCAGGGGCGGTCGCGCCTGCCGCCGCGCCGGCGCCGAGCCGCAACCCGTCCCTGAAGGTGCTTTCCGGAGCCGGAGAGGGGCAGCTCATTCCGCTGGCCAAGGCCGAGACGAGCCTAGGACGGGCCGGCATCCAGGTCGCGATCATCACGCGCCGTGGCGAATCGTTCAGGCTCAGGCAAATCGAGGGCGAGCGCCCGGTGCGGATTAACGGGTCGGCGGTCACCAGGAGCGAAGTCGAGCTTGCGCCCGGCGACGTCATCGAAGTTGTCGGCCGCCGGCTGGAATTTGTCGGCATGCCGCAGGCAGTCATTTCGAGCTGAAACAGGGTGCGCGGTGAATTCTCAATCAGGGGTGTGACATGGACCTGCACCGGTGCAGGCAAAAAAAGCCCGGCCGAAGCCGGGCTTTTGATTTTCACAGCGTAATTATCGGCAAACAGCAGGGCGATACTTCTTGTCGATCGTGCCGCCCGTGCAGTCCCAATCGAGAACACCCGCGTTTGAGGCATTGACTGTCGGAGTCATTAAAAGCGTTTGACCGGCAGCGGTCGTGCCACCGATTGCATTGATGGCAACAGTAATGACGCCGGTCGTAACGTCGAGGCTCGCAATGGTTCCCGTAGCGACGGTGCTACACCCAGCATCGGCTAGCGTTGCAGGCAGCGCTCCCTTGGAGACAAAATATTCTGTCACCGAAGTCTTGCAATTGCCGGCGTCGGTAATGGCTTCTGAAACTTTGGACCGGATGGTGTAGTCCGAGTACGCCGGCAGCGCAATCGCCGCCAAGATGCCAATGATCGCGACAACGATCATCAGTTCGATCAAAGTAAAACCTTGTTGTACACGTTTCATTTGCAATCTCCGTAGTTAGTAAGGACTCCCAAACCCTTCGCATCTAGGGATGCCAATCGATATTCAGCAATTGATGTGCCAATAGCCGTATCCCTCGGACCGCTGTTTGACGATTTCAACCTACGCATCCCTACAGCGACTTTGGCCTGGCTTGCCAACCCACCGGGTGCGAGTTCGCAAGCTGAGCGCCTTCATGACTGCCGTAGCGACTCCTCCCAGGCCACCGTGGAAGAACATCGTCGTACATGACGCTCTGCGTCACTTGCTGACACCCTTCGCCGGCCAACCCATACCTGTGGATCGAAGCCCGCACTCAGGATTCGTAGAGTCAACTGCTTGTTCTGTGAGCTACAAGGGCAGTCCGCCAACTTCGAAATCACGACCGTTGCGTGAATGCAAGCAACGTCTATGCCAACGGCATAATCGGCGAGCGGTGAGGCTAGAGTTTGATAGCCTCGACTTGTACTGCCGCGCTGCTGCGCGACTTGGCGTCGATCAACTCAGTTGAGAACTCTCGCATTTCAGAAGGCCTGAAAATCTCCCCATTTTGCTCTTTGACAGATCGCGAACCCTTGTACAGGGCACGAACCAGTGGACGCCCCATCTAATCGCGCCCGCGCCTCCTGTATTCCCTATCGGCCTGCGCGCTGGGTGAAGTGGCCATCAGTTGCTGCCGCTGCTCCCAAATCCACCGGAACCTCTTTGCGTCTCATGGAATTCCCTCACCTCGGCGAAAACCGCCTGAACCACCGGTACGAGGACAAGCTGCGCCAGCCGCTCCATCGGGTTGAGCTCGAAGGTCGCAGACCCACGGTTCCAGCAGCTGACCATGAGCTGCCCTTGATAGTCCGAGTCAATCAAGCCGACGAGGTTGCCGAGCACGATCCCGTGCTTGTGACCCAGTCCGGACCTGGGCAGGATCAGCGCGGCCAGTCCCGGGTCGGCGATGTGAATGGCGACGCCGGTAGGGATCAACTCGGCTTGGCCCGGAGCAAGATTCAACGAAGCATCGATGCACGCCCGCAGATCCATGCCGGCGGAGCCCGGCGTCGCGTAGGCGGGCAGGTAGGGGCGGATGCGCTCGTCGAGGACCTTCAGTTCGATCGTTGCAGTGGTCATTGATGCGTGTCCGCGGTTCTCGGGAACTTCAAATTGGGTCCCGGCCTGCGCCGGGACGACGAGCTTAAATTGCGGCCCGGCCTCCGCCCGGACGACGAGTTAAGAGCGGCGTGCGCCAGGATAACGTTTCGCCGACACGACGGCTTGCGGTTGATTAGCGTAGCCGAGGGAGACGCTGCGCGATCTCGCTGACCAGCCTGCGGGCGAGCGCAAGCTTCCCCATCCTCGGCAAGCGATGTACCCCTGCATCATCGAGCAGCGTCACTTCGTTCTCATCCTGCCCGAGCGCATCCTGCGCGCGGTTGGCGATGAGCAGCGGTACCTTCTTGCGCCGTCGCTTGGCTTCGGCGTTGCCCTCGACGTCGTCCGTCTCCGCGGCGAAGCCGACGCAGAACGGCGGTTTGGGCCGCGCCGCGACACGCGCAAGAATGTCGACTGTCGGCTTGAGCGCAATCTCCAGCGGCGCATCCTTTTTCTTGAGCTTGGACGACTGCGTAGTGGCCGGTGCGTAATCCGCCACGGCCGCCACCGAAATGAAAAGGGCCGCGCCGCTGACGTGGGCATCGACCGCCTCGGCCATCTCATGGGCACTGCGCACGTCGACGCGCGTCACGCCGGCAGGCGTCGGCAGTGCTGTGGGCCCGGCGATCATGGTCACCTTGGCTCCCGCCTCCGCGCACGCCTGCGCCAAGGCAAAGCCCATCTTTCCGGAGCTCGTATTGGTGATTGCCCGCACCGGATCGATGGCCTCGACGGTGGGGCCCGCGGTCAGGAGCACGTGCTTGCCCTGAAGCAGCTTGGGCTGCGACCACGCGATCAGCGCCGCGAGTATCTCCTCGGGCTCGAGCATGCGGCCGTCGCCGACTTCGCCGCAGGCCTGTCCGCCGCTGCCCGGACCGAGCACTTCGATGCCATCGGCCTCCAATCGCGCGACGTTGCGCTGTGTCGCCGCATTCATCCACATCTGCACGTTCATGGTCGGCGCGACCAGCAACGGGCAGTTGCGCGCAAGACACAGGGTCGACAGCAAATCGTCGGCGAGTCCGTGCGCGATCTTGGCGATGAAATTGGCCGACGCGGGCGCGACGACGATCGCATCGGCCTGGCGCGAGAGGTCGATGTGCGCCATCGCGTTTGCGGCGCCGGAATCCCACAGACTCGACAGCACCGGCTTGCCGGACAGCGCCTGAAAAGTCATCGGCGCGACGAATCGTGTGGCGGCCTCGGTCATCACCACGTCGACGCCGATGCCTTCCTTGACCAGCAGGCGCGTCAGCTCGGCCGATTTGTACGCGGCGATGCCGCCGGTGATGCCGAGCACGACGCGGCGCAAGGAGCGGGCAGTGGCTAGTGTCGTCATCCGTTGGTCTTATGGGACCGGGGCGTGCCGAAGTTTAATATGGGTAAGCGAAATCTGCTGTTGACGGCCCGCGTAGCTTACTATAAAGTAAGGAATAGCGATAGGAGTAAGGATGGCTACGGCAATTCTTTCGAGCAAAGGGCAGATCACCATTCCGCTCGCCGTTCGCCAGAAACTCGGCGTTGCGACAGGCGATCGCGTCGAATTCGTGGAGCTCGACAACGGGCAATTTGCGCTGATGCCCGCGGTTGAGGACGTCCGCGCACTTAAGGGCATGGTGCCGAAGCCGCGGCGGCCAGTGACCATTGAGGAAATGCGCCGGATCGTCGCCAGGCGGGGCAGCGGCAAGTGATAGGGCTCGACACAAACGTGCTCGTTCGTTATCTCACGCAGGACGATCCCAGACAGGCAGGGCTGGCCAATCAGCTCATCGAGGAAAGGCTCACCCAGGAATCTCCCGGTTTTGTCTCGCTGATTGCGCTGGTTGAATTGGTCTGGGTACTCGAAGGCGCCTATGGCTGTGATCGCGCGGCGATCGTGTCGGTTCTTGAGCGGGTCCTTCGCGCGAAGCTACTGTTCGTGGAACGCGCAGATGCGGCGTGGCAGGCGACGCGCCAGTTCGCGGCAGGCAAGGCAGACTTTGCCGATTGCATCATCGAGCGCAGTGGACACGCGAACGACTGCGATCACACGCTGACGCTCGATCGCTTGGCCGCCAAGGATGCCGGAATGATATTGCTGGGCGCTTGATGCGCATTGCCGACTGGCCGGTGGACGAACGCCCGCGCGAGCGCTTGCTCAAGCACGGGGCCGCGGCGCTTTCCGAGGCGGAGCTGCTGGCGATATTCCTGCGCACGGGCGTCGCGGGTCAGAGCGCGGTGGAGCTCGCGCGGGAACTGCTCAATCGTTTCGGCGGCCTGCAACGGCTGTTCTGCGCATCGCAGGACGAGGTCGCCGCGACGCGTGGCCTCGGTCCCGCAAAGTACGCGCAGCTGCGGGCCGTCGTCGAGTTGGCGCGCCGCGCACTCGCAGACGAGTTGGCGGAGCGCGATGCGATGTCGTCGCCGCAGGCGGTGCGCGAGTTCCTACAGCTCACGCTCGGGGGTCGGCCGCACGAAGTGTTCGTCGCCATGTTCCTCGACTAATGTGAAGTCTCCAGCAATGTGCAGCGGCGAGGCAGGAGCTGCGTGTTTGGCCGGCTTTCTGCCGCTGCACTCAACATTACTGAGGAGGCCGAAGTACTGTGGTGGGCCCATTCCTGGGGTTCGGAGGGCACACCATGCGCATACGACTCTTTCCACCGTATTACTCCTGCCGCTATTCAACTTCGCCAGTTGCCGATTGGCTCGATGACTTTGCCCAGTGGCTCAAGGTAACCGGCTACACGCGCACGCCAATGCGAGGCCACATCTCGATCCTGAGATGGGCGCTGGAACGGCGCGCCCCGGTACCACCTGACACGCACTTCTCGCATGCCGACCTGCGGCAACTCTTTGGGTCATCCAAGAAGCCCCGCCTGTTTCGAGCCACCCGACGCGTCTTTGAACGATTCTTGCGATCGCGCGGGCAGTGGATCGAACAACCGAGCACCGATCGCCACGCCGCGTTGCTCGATGCCTACCGGGCATATCTCCTCAAGATGCGCGGTCTGTCAGCGATGTCGGTCTACCACCACACCGCCACCGCCGCAGCCTTTCTCAAGCAGGCGGCGCCAACGACGCGGTGCCTTGCGGCGGTATCGGTCGAGGACACGGAGCGGTTCGTGGCGGCCAGCGCCCAACGCTTCGGTCATTCGGGTCTGCAACAGCGAATCGGGTATCTGCGCTCGTTCTTGCGCTTCTGCCACGACCGCGGGGTCGTTCGGGCGAATCTGGACGCGATTGACACGCCGCGCAAGTACCGCGGCGAGCGCCCGCCACGCGCCATCCCATGGGCGCTTGCCCAACGGCTGCTCACGTCCATTGATCACTCGTCCAGTCTGGGCGAGCGCGACTACGCGGTCCTGTTCCTGATGACCCATTATGGGCTGCGCACGGGCGAGATCAGCTCCCTTCGGCTCGATTCGATCGACTGGAAGGCGGGCGAACTCCGTGTGGTCCAGAACAAGACGCGCTCCGCTCTGGTATTGCCGCTAACCGTCCAGGCGGCCGCCGTGCTCAAGCGCTACCTGCGCCGCGGACGTCCCCACACCGAACGCGGGGAGTTGTTCCTCACCGTCCTCGCCCCTATCGGTCCGCTGACGACCCCAGCGATCGGGGCCTTGTTCCGAAGACGCGCGCGACACAGTGGCCTGCCGCTCGCCAGCAATTCTCCCTACGGATTGCGCCATAACCCCGAGTCCAGGATTATTCCGAGTGGGGCGTCAGTCGCTGCTGCTCCATCGCAGGGAACTGTCTGAGCAGGTAGTGACCGACGCTCGGAATTATCAATCCAAGGTCACAATCAGATCGTGTTGCTGCCCGCGCAGCCAAGGGTGACGCGAACCGTCCTGATGCAGCATCATGCCAATCAGCGGCTTGCGCTCGCGTTTGCGCCGATGCGCGCCGCGGCGCTTGGCTTTGGCGACGACACCCGCCTGCTGCAATGCCAAGCGCACGAAGTTGTAGGAGCGTGGGTGCTTCTGCTCCCGGTACTTGCTGTAGAAATGCTTCACCGTCCAGCCCACATAGCGGTCACGATACTGGTTCACCAGCCGCAGCACTTCGTCCACCGGCGCACGCCGCGTTGACACCTGGCCAATCCGCAGATCGATTAACCCGTCCAGCCCTTCGCTTTCATAACGCCGGCACTGGCGGCGGAGTTGCCGTTCGCACACGCCGAGCACATCGGCCGCCTCGCGCTGCGTTAGCCGGTCTTCGCTCCAGCGGTCATACACCTCTTCAAAGCGCATGGTCCTGATCTCCTGTAACACCCTCGCCCGGCCCAAGATCCACCTCCTTCCTCGGAGGCCAACCTTAAACCGGACATTTCATGTGTTACCTGGACCGGACATTCCTCATGTTACTAACACTGGAAGAGACTGCAGCTTGAATATTCCTCGATTTCACGTTATCATTCAAAGCTTTCCACAATTCATCAAGTTGGAGCGGGCGATGGCTCGAGTCTGTCAAGTAACCGGGAAACACCCGATGGTCGGGCACAACGTGTCCCACGCCAACAACAAGACCAAGCGTCGCTTCCTGCCGAACCTGCAGGAGCGCCGTTTCTGGGTCGAGAGCGAGAATCGCTGGGTCCGCATGCGGGTGACCAACGCGGCGTTGCGCACCATCGACAAGAAGGGCATCGACGTCGTCGTCGCCGAAATGCGCGCGCGCGGCGAGCACGTTTGACAGCTTGGGCACAAGCTCACTGAGGTTCACCGAGATCCGCGAGAGCCACTGGGGTCATTGAGGTCCGCGAGGCCACTGGAGCACGAACATGCGCGAAAAGATCAAACTCGAATCGTCGGCCGGCACCGGCCACTTCTATACGACGTCCAAGAACAAGAAGCTGATGCCGGAGAAGATGGAGATCAAGAAATTCGATCCCGTCGCCCGCAAGCACGTCATGTACAAGGAAACCAAGCTCAAGTGAGGTCGGATCGACCTGCGCGCGCCGCACGTTAGGGCGCTGCGTCATCCGTTCCAGCGTCATCCCGGCGAAGGCCGGGATCAAGGTCCCGCGAACGAAATTGGGCCCCGGCCTGCGCCGGGGCGACAGGCTAACTCAAATGAAAAGCCCGCCATCCGGCGGGCTTTTGTATGCGGCATCGCCCCTCTCGGGTCGTAGCACGGTCGCTACGCGTAACTCCGCAACCGCCGCGAAAAATTCTGCAGCGGCACGATGCCGCTGGTCTCGGCACGATCGCACCAGTCCTGCAGGCGGGCGAGCAACTGTTCCCGTGAATCGTTGGATCGCTCCCACAGCGCGGTGAGTTCCTGGCGCATCGCGTAGAGCGTGTGCAGCGCCTTGCTGCTGGCAAGCGTCGATTCCAGCCCCGCCTGCTCGCTCTCCGGCAGCGTCCGGTGGTCGGAATGGAACCAGTGCTTCAGGCGGCGCATGCTCGGCACGGCGCTCAATTCGCCACGGCGCGCGCGCTCGCGAAGGTGCGCCAGCTCGCCCGCGTACGCCTGCTTGAGCGAGCGCGCGTAGCTCGTAAGCACCGCGTAGCGATGCGTGATGACGGCCTGCAGCGTCTCCAGGTCCGCCTGCAGCTTGGCGCGATCGAACTTCATCTGCGGCGCAAGCTTGCGCACCCTGGCGAGGCCGACCAGCTCCAGGGCGCGGATGTACATCCAACCGATGTCGAGCTCGTACCATTGCGACGACAGCCGTGCCGACGTGCCGTACGCATGATGATTGTTGTGCAGCTCCTCGCCGCCGATGAGAATGCCCCAGGGCACGACGTTGCGGCTCGCGTCCTCGCAGGCGAAGTTGCGATAGCCCCAGTAGTGCCCGACACCGTTGATGACGCCCGCGGCAGTGACCGGGATCCACATCATCTGCACGGCCCATATGGTCGCGCCGATCGGTCCGAACAAGGCACAGGTCGATGGCGAGCATCAGCCCGACGCCCTCCCACGAGTAGGGGGTGTAGACGTTGCGCTCGATCCAGTCTTCCGGCGTGCCGACACCGTACTTGCTCATGGTCTCGGCGTTTTTGGATTCGTCGCGGTACAGCTCGGCGCCCTCGAGCAGCACCTTGCGGATGCCGCGGGTCTGCGGGCTGTGCGGATCGTCGGCGGTCTCGACCTTGGCGTGGTGCTTGCGATGAATCGCGACCCATTCCTTGGTCAGCATTCCGGTGGTCAGCCAGAGCCAGAAGCGGAAGAAATGGGCGATCAGCGGATGCAGGTCCAGCCCGCGATGCGCTTGGCTGCGGTGCAGATAAATCGTCACTGCGGCAATCGTGACGTGGGTCAGCGCCAGAGCGACCAGGATATAACCCCACCAGGGCAGCGGCATCAGGCCGTTGGCGAGTAACGCTAGAGGATCGAAGGTCATGTGTCTTCTTGCGGGTTGGACCCGAGCGACGCTCGATAGGCGTCTTAGCGGGTCAGGCTAGGGCACATTTTACACGCATTGGAGGCCGGGCCCGGATCCCAGAAAATCTTGTTTGCAATCAAAGAGCTGGCGGAGGCGCCGGCGTCGATGCCGGGGTGCCGCGCCCACTTTGGGGCAAACCCCGCTCTTCCAGGCCGAGCACGCGGATGTCGCGACGCGGAGACGGGATGCTGATGCCATTCTGCTTGAACGCCTTCCAGATGCCGAGATTCAGCGCCGTACGAAGATCGCCCTGACCCTTCTCCGGATCGTTGATCCAGACGCCAAGCTCCAGGTCGATGCCGCTTTCGGCGAAGCGCATGACTTGCACGGCCGGCGCGACAGCGCCGCGCAAGACTCGCGGCTGGTCGAGCGCAATCTGCTGGAGCAACTTCATCGCGAGCTCGACGTCGCTCTCGTAGCTGATCTGCACCGGCAATGCGATGCGGGCTTCGCGCGACGTATACGAGTGGTTGAGCACCGTCGTCGTCACCAGCGTCTCGTTGGGCACGATCGCTTCGATGCCGTCGAGGCTGCGTACGACCACGTAGCGCGAGGTCACCTTGCTCACCACGCCATGGCGCGAGTCAACGGTAATCATGTCGCCGAGCCGTATCGAGCGGTCGAGGAGGATCGTGAATCCGGCGATGTAGTTGCTGGCGAGCTTCTGCAGTCCCAGCCCGATTCCGACCCCGAGCGCGCCGCCGAAGACCGAGAGCACGGTGAGGTCGATGCCGAGCATGGGCAGCGAGATGAGCACTCCCGCGATGATCAGCAGTGCGCGCACGATCTTCGTGATCACCACGCGCAGGTTGCGATCGACGTTGGGCATGCGCAGCAACCACTGTTCGATGAGGCCCCCGATCCACAGCGAGATCAGCACTGCAAGCAGCACGATGATCGCGTCGCGCGCCAGATCGAGCAGGTTGATGCTTGAGCGTCCGATCGTGAGCTCGGCGCCTTCCAGCACGCTGCGGACTTGGTCCAGGATGCCGAAGTAGTAGAGCAGCAGCACGCCCCAGATCAGGAAGCCGATCGTTCGTTCCGGCAGCAGCGTGATGTCGCCAAACACGTTGCGCAGCGCGTAGATGCACAGGCGTAACGCCGCAAGCGCGACGACGAGCGGAATCGCGATCGGAAGGAATACCTCCTGCTGGGTGTGCGACAGCGCGCCGCGCAGGAGCAGCAGCAGTGCAAGCGTCGTTAGTGGAAAAATGAGCCGGTTGACGCTGCCCGCGCCGAGCCTCGCGATGCGTGAATCGCCGTGGCGACCGACGTGCACGCGATGGTCGATGAACCAGCCGACGCCGAAACATGCGAGGATCGCGCCGGCTTCGATCCAGCCGTTGCTGGTTGCCAGCGCCTCCCGGATGCGGTCCAGATCAAGCGGGGCGAGCATGCGGTGAGTTTAGCGTATTTGCGCAAGGCGGAATTCGATCGATCGCTCTGCGTGTCAATGCGGCGGCGCCCGAATGAATTTCGGCTGACCGTCATCCCGGCGCGGGGCCGGGATCCAAGTTCGTTGCAAATGTACGTGTTGTAACTTGGGCCCCGGCCTTCGCCCGGGCGACAAAACTGTCCATCGCGGCGATGAAACTGTCATCGTGGACTGTCATCCCGGCGCAGGCCGGGATCCAAGTTCAGTGCAAATGTACGTGCCGCTACTTGGGCCCCGGCCTTCGCCGGGGCGACGAACTGTCGTCGGGGCGATGAAACTGTCATCGCGACGTAAACTAGGGTCGGGCAGGGTCTGCCCACGGCGTCGCGCCGGCGTAAAGGCGCGACCAGTTGCCGCGGTAGGCACGCGCGAGTGCAGGGTTGTCGCGCAGCACGATGACGTTCTCGGCGTTGCTGCGCTGTGCTGCGAGCGTGAAGTTGTAGCTGCCGGTGATGGTCGTCGCGTGCGGCGAGTCGGCGTCGAGCACGATCACCTTGTTGTGCGCGGCCTGGAAGTTGCCGTCCATTCGCACCTCGACTCCACCCGCAACCAGGTCGCTCAGGACATTCTGCGGCAAAGTACGCGCCTGCTCGCGATCGGCGACGACCTTCACGCTCACGCCATGCTGCTTTGCGCGCACCAATGCACGCGCAATCGTGCGGTCGGTGAAGCTGTAGGCAAGCACCAGGACTTCCTGCTGCGCCTCATCGACCGTTGCGATGATGAGCCGATCGATGCGATCGCCGGGTGTGAACGCCACCTCGACGCTGCCGGCTGCGGCATAGCGGCGGGCGGCAGTCGCGTCGGCGGCGGCGTCGCGCGGAAGCGAAAGCGCGGCCAGCGCCACGTACAGCAGCGCGCGGAGCGTGTGCGCAGTCACGTGCGCTCCAGCACGGCCGCGAAAAACCCGTCGCAGCCATGGCGATGTGGATACAGCTTCAGCTGAGGCCCCGTGGCCAGCGCGATGTGCGCCTTGGCGAGTTCGGCGGCGGCATCGCCCTGCACGAACTGCGGATGCGCCTTCAGGAACGCATCGACGATCGCCTCGTTCTCCTCGGGCAGCACGCTGCACGTCGCGTACACCAGCCGGCCGCCGGGTTTCACCAGGGTCGCGGCCGACGTAAGAATCCGCGCCTGCTTTGCGGTCAGCTCGTCGATGCCTTCCGCGGTCTGCCTCCACTTGAGATCGGGATTGCGCCGCAAGGTACCCAGGCCGCTGCACGGCGCGTCCACCAGCACGCGGTCGATCTTGCCGGCGAGCCGCTTGACGTGCGTGTCGCGTTCGTTCTGGATGAGCACCGGCTGCACGTTGGACAGACCCGAGCGAGCGAGCCGCGGCTTGAGCCGCGCCAGGCGACGCGGCGAGACATCGAACGCGTAGACGCGGCCCTGCGAGCGCATCATCGCGCCCAGCAGCAGCGTCTTGCCGCCGGCGCCGGCACAGAAATCGACGATCATGTCGGTGCGCCGCGGCGCGACCAGAAAGCCAAGCAGCTGGCTGCCGTCGTCCTGCACCTCGATCGCTCCGGACTTGAATAGCGGCAGTTGCTGCAGCGCCGGCCGACCGGCGATGCGCAGGCCCAGTGGCGAGTAGGGTGTCGGTTCCGCGACGATACCCGACTCGAGCAGCGAGGCCTGCGCGGCTTCGCGCCGGATCTTGAGCGGATTGATGCGCAGGTCGAGCGGCGCCGGCGACAACCAGGCGCGCGCCAGCGCCTCGCGCTCGTCTGCGCCATAGGCAGCCCCAAGGCGTTCCCATAGCCAGTCGGGCAGATCGGCCTGCTCGGCGGCGGACAGCGCGCCCTTGCGCGCGCGCAGCCCCGCCGCCCATTCGCGCTCGTCGGCGTGTAGCGCCGGCTCGAGTTCGCGAAAGCTCAAGCCCAACTCGCGCAGCGTGACCGCGATCGCCAGCCGGCGCGGCGCGACGGTTTGCGCCTGCGCGGAGAGCGAGCGCAGCCGGCGCAGCGTGGCGAACACCCCATCGGCGACGAAGGCGCGGTCCTGCCGGCCGAGCTTGGGGTGGCGGCGAAAGAACTGATGCAGCGCGGCGTCGGCGGGCTCGGTCAGCGGCAGCACGGCGGCGAGCGCGTCGGTCAGCGCGCCGAGCTGACTCGCGCGGAGCGTCATTGCTGCGCGACGGTTTCGTCGACGCGGATACTGTCCAGAAGCAGCTCGACCGTGGCGCGGGTATTCGACAGGCGCACCTTCACCGCGACGTAGTGCAGCGAGGGCGCCATCCAGACCTGCACGTCGAGCTGGCCGTCGCCGGTCTCGCGATCGCCACACTTCGGCTTGCACCTGACCGAAGGGCAGCTCGACGGTTTCCGTGCCGTCGCGGCGAAAGCCGTAGTGATACACCTTGCGCGTGGTAGCGATGTTGAACTGCATCTCATCCTGCTCCGGCGGAGCGAAGTAGAACTGCCAGAGCACGACCAGCGGGTCGAAGGTCGGCAACTCGAGCACCGACGATTTATTGTCCTTGAGCAGCACGATGCGGGTTCCCCAGTCGAAGATTGCCGACTCGGAACGGTCGCTGCTCGTGCCGGTACGCGCGAGCGTGAAGGTGTCCGGTTGCAGGCCGGTCGGCGTGATCGTGCCCGTGCTCGTTGCGCGCCCCTGGCCGTGGAAAAACAGCGCCGCCAGGCCGCGTGCCTCGGCCACCGTCGAGATTCTGTAGTCGCTGCCGCTGTGGTCGAGGCGATACACCGCGTCCCCGATGAGGAAGCCGCCCGTGCCGAGAAAGGCGCGATAGGCGAGATCGACGCGTGGCGGCAATTGCTTGGTTGGCAGCACAGGTTCGAGCGGCGGCGAATCGGCCACCGGCGCGTCGGGCTGCGCCGTGGTTGGCGCCTCCGCGGCTTGCGGAGGAGGCGGCTCGGCCGCAGGCGGTTCCGGCGCCGGCTCCGGGGCGGGCTCGGGCGCGACCGTCGCCGAGGGAACCTCGGCGGTTGCGACCGGCGGCGCGCGCCGCGGCTTGGGCTTGGGTTTGACGGCGGGGGTCGCGGCCGGCGTCGGCGGCGGTGGCAACTCGGTAATGGCCACCGCCAGCGGCGGCATCGACTCGTCCTCTGCAGCAGGATGCAGCGGCCACTGCGTCAGCGCGATGTGCACGAGCAGCGACAATGCGAGCGCGAGCGCAAGCACGCGGCGAGGGTGGTGCCACGCGCTACTGCTGACGGCGATGTCGACCGGCATGTTCATGTGCAGGTGTAGCTCATCGACCTGGCATCGTCAATCGGCGCGCGGCACCGTCAGTGCCGGCACCCCGACCACAGCATCCTTAACGTCTATGCGCCGACCGGCGCTGACCAGGCGACCGGCGCAGAACCAACGCACCGCCGACACCAGGATGGCGTGCTCGACGTCAAGCACGCGTGCCGCGAGGCTCTCCTCGGTGTCGTCGTCGTGCACCGGCACCGCGCCCTGCGCGATGATCGGCCCGCGGTCGACCGTCGCGGTGACGAAATGCACCGTGCAGCCATGGATTTTCACGCCGTCGGCCAGCGCATTGCGATGCGTGTGCAGGCCGGGATACGCGGGCAGCAGCGAAGGGTGGATGTTGATGAGTCGTCCGGCGTAGCGTGCGACGAATTCGGCGGAGAGGACGCGCATGAAGCCCGCCAGCACGACCAGGTCCGGCGCGAACGCTTCGATGGCCTCGCCGAGCTCGGCTTCGAAGCTCGAGCGATCGGCACGCGCCCGGTGATCGACGATGCGCGTGGCGACGCCCTGGCGCGCGGCGAGGTCGAGGCCGGCGGCGTCGGGGCGGTTGCTGATGACGCCGGCCACACTCGCTGCGATGCGGCCGTCGCGCACGGCCGCGAGCAGCGCCGCCATGTTCGAGCCGCGTCCCGAGATGAGGATCACTATTTTCTTCATGGGGCGACGCCGCGCGAAAGGAGCCAGCCGATCGTCGTCGGCCGCGACGACGACGCTTGCGGCGAAACGCTGTGCATGGCCTCAGGCGACGATTGTCGTCGCGGCGCCGGGCACGCCGCGTTCGACTGCGCCGATGATCGTCGCCGACTCGCCCGATTGCCGCAGTCGCGCGACCACCGCCGGCGCATCCGCGTTGGCGACGACCAGTACGAAGCCGATGCCGCAGTTGAAGACGCGGTGCATTTCGCTCGCGGCGATGTTGCCCTGTACGCTGCAGCCAGTCGAAAATCGCCGGCCGCTGCCACGAGCGATGCGTCGATCCTGGCGCGAAGTCCGTCGGGAAACATGCGATGCGTGTTTTCGGCGAGCCCGCCGCCGGTGATGTGCGCCATGCCCTTGACGTCGAACGACGCGAGCAGCTCGAGAACCGGCTTGACGTAGATGCGCGTCGGCTCGAGCAAGCGTCGCTCCGAGCGTGCGCGTGCCGGTGACGCCGGCTATCGGTTGCGCGAGGTCGGCGCTGCTCTGCTCGAGGATTCCGCGGATCAGCGAAAAGCCGTTGGAGTGGGCGCCGCTGGAGGCGAGACCGATCAGCGCGTCGCCGGCGGCGATCCGCCTGCCGTCGACCACGCGGGACTTTTCCACGACACCGACGGCGAAGCCGGCGAGATCGTATTCGCCGGTGACAAACGCCCTGGGATGTTCGGCGGTCTCGCCGCCGATCAGCGCGCATCCCGCCTGCTCGCAACCTTCGGCGATGCCCTTGATCACTTCGCTGGCCACGGCGATGTCGAGCCGTTCGCAGACGTAGTAGTCGAGAAAGAACAGCGGCTCGGCGCCCTGCACCAGGATGTCGTTGACGCTCATCGCCACCAGATCGATGCCGATGGTGTCGTGCCTGTTCGCCGCCAGGGCGAGCTTGATCTTGGTGCCGACGCCGTCGGTGCCCGATACGAGCACCGGCTCGCGATAGCGTTTCGGCAATTCGACCAGCGCGCCGAAGCCGCCGATTCCGGCAAGTACCTCGGGGCGCAGCGTGCGCTTCGCAAAGGGTTTGATCGCCTCGACCAGTCGATCACCGGCATCGATGTCGACGCCGGCATCGCGATAGGAGAGGGAAGTCTTGGTGTCGGGCATCGAAGTTGCAGAGCAGCGATTGAGTCGTCGCTCCCCGCACGGTACAGTGAGCGACTTTTTCGATGCGATTTTACCGCAGATGATCCCTGGCAGCCCGCCCGACGAGCCCGTCCCGGCACCCGCCGCGCCTGCGCTCGCGCCGTTGCGAGCGCTGCGGCTCGCGCATTATCTGTGGATTGCCGGCACGGTGCTGGTCATCGCGGGCATGCTGCATTGGCTGGGCCCGATCCTGACGCCGTTTCTCATCGGTGCGATGCTCGCCTACCTTGGCAATCCCGCCGTGAACTGGGGCCGACGACGCGGTGTGCCGCGCACGGTAGGCACGCTGCTGGTCATGGCGGTGATATTCGTGCTGGTGTTGGCGCTGGCGCTGGTGCTTGCGCCGCTGGTGCAGTCGGAATTCATGCAATTGAGCAGGCGCCTTCCGGAGCTGCTGGGATCCGCGTACGCGAGCGTCGCGCCGTGGCTCAACGATCGCTTCGGCATCGAGATCCACCTCGACATGCCGGCGCTGCGCAAGCTTGTCGCGCAAAATGTCGCGAGCGCCAATGACCTGTCGGTGAGGCTGCTGCACGGCATCCGCGCCGGTGGCACGATGCTGCTCACCATCGTCATCAACCTGGCGCTGATCCCGGTCGTGATGTTCTATCTGCTGCGCGACTGGAACCTCATTCTGCGCCGCATCGGCGAGCTGCCTGCCGCGACGCTGGTTCGCCAAGGCGCGCACGATCGCCATCGAGATCGACGACATCCTCGCCGAATTCATCCGTGGCCAGCTTTGGGTCATGTTCACGCTCGCGGTGTACTACGCGATCGGATTGTCGCTGGCCGGCTTGCAGTTTGCGGTGCCGATCGGCATCCTGACGGGCCTGCTGGTGTTCGTTCCCTATGTCGGCTTCGGTCTCGGGTTGGTGCTGGGCGTGATCGCGGCGCTGTTGCAATTCACCGGCTGGCCGGGGTTCGTCGCCGTGCTCGCGGTCTACGGCATCGGCCAGCTCCTGGAAGGTTACGTCCTGATTCCCTGGCTGGTGGGCGATCGCATCGGGTTGCACCCGCTCGCGGTGATCTTCGCGCTGCTCGCGTTCGGCCAGCTGTTCGGCTTTGCCGGCGTGCTCTTCGCACTGCCGGCGAGCGCTGCGTTGCTCGTGGGCCTGCGCCATCTGCGCGCCCTGCTACCACGAGTCCGACCTTTATCAGTAGTGGAACAGCTGGTCTTCGAGTTCACCGCACCGGAGCCGCCGCGGCTGGCCAATTTTCTTGCTGGACGCAATGCCGAATTGATGGCGGTGTTGCCGAGCTTTGTCGCCGGTGCGTACCCGGACACCGGCATGCTGCTGTGGGGCGCGCCGGCGTCGGGCAAGACCCATCTGCTCGCGCGCGGCGGTTGCGCAGGCCCGGGATCACGGCATCGCCGCGCGTTACGTCGCGCACCCCGACGAGGTCGATGCCGAGATGGCCGACGCCGCCGCAACGCTCGTCGCCATCGATCACATCGACGATGCCGGCGAGAGCGCCGCCGGCCGCATGTTCACGCTGTTCAACGCGCTCAAGGCGGCGCGCGGACGCATGATCGCGGCGGCGCGCGCCCCGCTCACCACGCTGCCCTTGCGCGAGGACCTGCGCACGCGCCTCGGGTGGGGGTTGGTCTATGAGGTCCTGCCGCTTGCCGACGAGGAAAAGTCCGCGGCGCTCGCCTCGTATGCGAAGGAACGCGGCTTCACGTTGTCGGCAGAGGCGAACGACTACCTCCTGCGCCACGGCCGCCGGGACATGCGCTCGCTGCTGGCGACCCTGGCCGCGCTGGACCGCAAGTCGCTCTCGACCAAGCGCGCGATCACCGTGCCCATGATCAAGGATTGGCTGGAGCAGGAAATGGAATGGGACCGACGTCACGCCGGCTGACGCTCTTCGATCTGGACAACACCCTGCTCGCCGGAGACAGCGACTACGGCTGGGCACAGTTTCTGATCGAGGTGGGCGCGCTCGACGCCAGCGTCTACGAAGCGCGAAACGCACGCTTCTACGCCGACTACCAGGCGGGCCGCCTCGATATCCATGCGTTCCTCGATTTCCAGTTGCGGCCGCTCGCCGAGCATGATCCCACGCAGCTGTATGCCTGGCGCGAGCGTTTCCTGGCCGACAAGATACGGCCGATGGTGCTCCCGGCGGCGCGGGCCGTTGTCGATGAGCGCTCGCCGCGCCGGGGACCTGATCGCGGTAGTCACCGCGACCAACAGCTTCGTCACGCGGCCGATCGCGCAGATGTATGGGATCGACCACCTGGTGGCGACCGAGCCGGAGGTGGCCGGCGGTCGCTTCACCGGTGGTGTGACTGGTGAGCCTTGCTTCCAGGCGGGGAAGCTGCGCTGCGTGGGCGCCTGGCTCGCCGGCGAGGGCCGAGGGCTTGGCGACTTCGCCCAATCCTGGTTCTACAGCGATTCGCACAACGATCTGCCACTGCTCGAAGCGGTGTCGCACCCCGTCGCGGTGGATCCCGACCCGACGCTCGCCAGCCATGCGGCATCGCGCGGCTGGCAGGTATTGAGCTGGCGCTAGCCCGGCGGCGGGCCGCCAAAGGCCCCTCGCGCGGGCCCGGGACGGGTGGGGTGGCACCCACTGGCTTGCCGGTAGCTGTCAACCATTGGGCAGCGGGCCACGTTAATGGCGGCGACACGAATCCAGATGAGTGTCGACCAACCCAACTTCATACACTGAGGAAATACCTATGACTAAGCTGTTGAGCGCGCTGATCGCTGGCGCATTTGCCGTGTCGCTGACGGCTGCCGCACAGACCACCGCCCCGGCTGCCCCGGCAACCCCGGCCAAGGCACCCGTGGCGGCTGCTCCAGCCGCGACGGCCACGCCCGCGGTCGCCACCAAGACGGATACCGGCGAAGTGAAGAAGACGTCCACCAGCGGCCAATCGACGACGAAGAAGACTGGCAAGAAAAAGTCCAAGAAGCCGGTAACGACCGAAAAGGCGCCAGTATCCACCGAAGCGCCGAAGGCCAGCACTACCAAGTAATGGCGTTGTCTGATTGCAACGGCCCACAGCGGTAGCGTTCCGGGCCGTTGCATTCCAGGCCAAATGTCAATAGAATCATTGCGGTTCTACATTTCCACACTCCGAGCCATTGGTTCGGGCAGGCGCGGAAACACCAGATTCACCCGAACCAACCATTGAGGACGAATCCATGAACAAGCTGATCCTTGCACTTATTGCCGGCGCGTTCACGCTCGGTGCCACCACCGTGTTTGCCGACGACAGCAGCATGAAGCCGCTGACGTCCGCCGAAACCAAGATGTACCGCCAAGAGCGCGCCGAGGCGAAGGCCGCACTGGAGAAGATGACGCCGGAGGAGCGTGCCGCCATGAGGAAGGCGTCGCAAGGCAAGAAGCGGATGGAGCTGTCCGTAATGGAGCAGATGAACCAGGACGGCTACGACGCGACTGGCGCGCGGATCGAGGCTAAGGCGTCGGTCGCGCAATCGAAGGCGATGGCTGCGCCGACCAAGGCCGAGAGGGCTGCTGACGTCAACTCGCAGATAAAGACGCAGCAAAACGGCGCGATCGTCAAGTAACGATTAGTCCCAGCACTCCCATCAAGGCAGGGGCCGCAAGCCTCTGCCTTTTTGTTTCTTCCGGCGGAAAACGTCCCGGATACTCACCGCGGGCCGACTGAACTGGCCGCACCCATGTCCAGCCATCAGCGCATCGTTGTCGGCCTGTCCGGCGGGGTCGATTCGTCGGTCGCGGCGTGGCTGCTCAAGCGCGCCGGGCACGAGGTCGTCGGCGTGTTCATGAAAAACTGGGAGGACGACGACACCGACGAGTACTGTACGTCGCGTGCCGACCTGGTCGACGCAGCGTCGGTTGCCGACGTCATCGGCATCGAACTCGAAGCGGTCAATTTCGCCGGCGATTACCGCGACCGCGTGTTCGCGCAGTTCCTTCGCGAATACCGTGCGGGGCGCACGCCGAACCCCGACGTGGTCTGCAACAGCGAGATCAAGTTCAAGGCTTTCCTCGACCTCGCGCAAACGTTGGGCGCCGACGCGATGGCCACGGGCCACTACGCACGCGTGCGCAGGGTCGGCGACCGCGTGCAGCTGGAGAAGGCCATCGATGCGACGAAGGATCAAAGCTATTTCCTGCATCAACTGAATCAAAAGCAGCTCGCGACGACGCTTTTCCCGCTCGGCGCAATGACCAAGCGCGAAGTCCGCGCGCTCGCCCGCGAGCACGGAATACCGGTGCACGCGAAGAAGGACTCGACCGGGATCTGCTTCATCGGCGAGAGGCCGTTTCGCGATTTTCTCGCCCGCTACCTGCCGAAGACGCCGGGGCCGATTGAAACGGCCGATGGCCGTGTGCTGGGGCGCCACGTCGGCCTCGCGTACTACACGCTCGGGCAGCGCCACGGGCTGGGTATCGGTGGCACGCGCGAGGGAAACTCCGCGCCGTGGTTCGTTGCCGACAAGGAGCACGCGCGAAACGCGCTGATCGTGGTGCAGGGGCACGACGATCCGCACCTCTACGCGCGCAGTGTCGACACCGGTGCGATGCATTGGATCGCCGAAGTGCCGCCTGCTTCAGGTAAACCTCTCAGCGCGATGACGCGTTACCGGATGCATGCGGCACCTTGTCGTATCGAGGCACGCGACGCGGGGCACTGGCGCGTTGAATTCGACTCGGCGCAATGGGCGCCGACACCGGGGCAATACCTCGTGGTCTATGACGGCGAGGTCTGTCTGGGCGGCGGCGTCATCGAAGGCGCTAGCGTAGAGGATGCGCTCTCGGAACCGCGGGCCGTCGTTGCCTGAAGGCGAAGTTTCGGCCATGGCATAATCGTGCGTGCCGAGCCTACCCCGGCACGCAGTGAATGCCCGCAGTGAAGACCTTTTGCAGATCCCGATCGAGATCCCTTTGACCCACTCCCTGCAACGCCGCTTCGTACTCGTGCTCGCGCTGTTCGCGTTTCCGACTTGGCTGTCGGCGCAACCAGCACCGATGCCCGCGGCCCCGCCTCCCCCGAGTGCACAGCAGCTGCCGCAGGACCAGCTCGACGCGCTGCTCGCTCCGATCGCGCTCTATCCCGATCAGCTGTTGTCGCAGATCCTGATCGCGTCGACGTACCCGCTCGACGTCGTCGAGGCGGCGCGCTTTGTCCAGCAGAATCCCGGGCTCAACGGCGACGCGCTGAACAAAGCGCTCGAGAACAAGCCCTGGGATCCGAGCGTGCTGTCGCTGACCGCGTTTCCGCAGGTGCTGGCGATGATGAACGACAAGCTCGAGTGGACTCAGCAGCTCGGCGATGCCTTCCTCGCCAACGAGGCGCAGGTGATGCAGACCGCGCAGTCGTTGCGTGCGAGGGCGCAGGCGGCAGGCAACCTGTACAGCACCGAGCAGCAGAAGGTGATCGTGCAGGAGAAGACGATCGTCATCGAGCCGGCGCAGCCGCAGTTCGTCTATGTCCCGGTGTACAACCCGACGGTCATCTACGGACCCTGGTGGGTTCCCGCCTATCGGCCATGGTTCTGGTATCCGCCGCCCATCTACGGCTACCCGCCGATGGGCGCGGCGTTTTCCGTCGGCTTCGTCTGGGGAAGTGCCTGGGCGATTTCCTCTAACCACTGGGGCTGGGCCAACCCGAATTGGCGTGGCGGCAGCATCAACATCAATGTCAATAACAACTATTTCATGAACCGGCCGCAGTACAACAACCGCTACCAGAACGGCAACTGGCAGCACAACGCGGATCAGCGCAGAGGGGTCGCCTATCGCGACACGAATGTGCAGAACCGGTACCGGCCGGGCAACCCGGGCGCGCAGACGCGCGAGGCCTATCGTGGGCGCGATGTTTCGCGGCCGGCGACTGCTCAGGCCGACACCGGGAGGCAGCGTCCAACCGGACAGCCCGGCGCAGGCGGCGCGCAACGTCCGACGACCATGGATCGTCCTGCCTCGGCGGGTGCGGGCACCGCTCCGGCGACGCGTCCTGGCAGTGTGAGCAACGGCGCTTCAGTCGATCGCAGCGGCTCCATGACGCGACCGACGCCGACCTACAACGCCAGCCAGTCACGCCCTCAGGCGCAGCAGTACAGCAACCGCGGCGCGCAGAGTCGTGCCGCCATGAACACTCCCGCGCAGGGCGGTGGCAACGGCGGGCCCACGCGCGGTGGAGGTGCTCGCGGTGGAGGTGGCGGCGACGGTCGCGGCGGCGCCGAGGGCCGCGGCAGCGGCGAAGGCGGGAGGAAATGATGCTGCTGCGCCGCCGTTGGATTCCATGGGCCATGACGGTAGCCATGATTCGTACTCTTGCGCTGGCAATTCTCGGCGCTGCGATTTCGTCGTCGGCGGTGCTTGCCGCCGACCCTGCACCGCAGCCGAAGGCGACCGACAGTATCGTGCAGCGAAATTTCGCCTCACCCGAGGAGGCCACCAAGGCGCTGCACGCGGCGATGAAGAGCGGCGACTGGAAGCAGATCTACGCCGTGCTCGGCCCTGGGAGCGGAAAGCTCATTTATACCGGCGACAAGGTTGCGGACAGCGCGACGCGCACGCAGTTCGTCGAGGCGTACGACAAGTCGGCGAAGTTCGATCGCGAAGGCAATGCCAAGGCGACGCTGCTGCTCGGCCAGAACGATTACCCGTTCCCGTTTCCACTCGTGAAGGGTGCGAAGGGCTGGGCCTTCGACTCGCGCGCCGGCGCCGAGGAGATCGTGAATCGGCGCATCGGCGAGAACGAGCTGGCAGCGATCCAGGTCTGCCTCGCGTATGTGGACGCTCAGCGCGAGTACGCGACGAGGGACCGTGACAACAACGGTTTGCTTGAGTACGCAACGAAGCTCGTCAGCACGCCGGGCAAGCACGACGGATTGTACTGGCCGACCAAGGAAGGCGAACCGCCGAGTCCCTTCGGGCCGCTCGCAACGCGGGCAGCCGGTGAAGGCTACGGGCTCGATGCCACCGGTGGGCCGGGCGCTTACCACGGCTATCACTATCGCGTTCTCAGCGCTCAGGGTCAGTTCGCGCAGGGCGGCGCCTACGACTACCACGTCAAGGGCAGGATGATCGGTGGCTTCGCGATGGTTGCGTATCCGGCGCGCTGGGGCGTGTCGGGCGTGATGTCGTTCACGTGCAATCACGACGGCGTCGTCTACGAGAAGAACCTCGGCCGCGACACGCCGGCGCTTGCCAAGGCGATGACGCGTTTCGACCCCGATCCGAGTTGGCAGAAGGTGCCGCAGTAGCGCGCGGTGTCACCACTGCCGTGTGCGCCGGAACGGTGGCTGCTGGACGGCAATGGAGTGTGCGAACAGCCATTGGTGCGATCCGCCTCTCAATTTCGTCGCTATAGCTCGAGAGATCCAAGGTTCCCACCGTGGGCGATTCGCCATCGAGATCGCGTTCGCGCAAGCGTCCGGCCTCTGGCGCGCGTTCCCGCCCCGATTTTGGTCAGACAGCCGATGATTACGCCACGTACCGCGCCGAAGTTCCGGCGGAGCTTTTCGACCGGCTCGCGCGCGGCTATGGCGTGGGCCTGGCCGGACAGCGCGTGCTCGACCTCGGCACGGGCACCGGTACCGTCGCCCGTGCCCTGGCGCGCCGCGGCTGCGAGGTTACCGGGCTGGATCCTTCGCCAGAGCTGCTGGCCGCGGCGGCGCGTCTCGCCGACGAGGAAGGTCTGGCGGTGCGCTTTGTCCAAGGTGTGGCGGAAGCGATCGAATTTCCGAAGGACAGTTTCGACATCGTCACCGCTGCCGTTTGCTGGCACTGGTTCGACGGTGAGCGTGCTGCGTCCGAGATTCGCCGGATCCTTGCGCCCGGTGGGCGCCTCGTCATCGTTCATTTCAATGGGCTGTCGCGGCCCGGCAACGTCGTCGAAGCGACCGAGGCGCTTGTGCGCCGCGAGCTTCGAATCGTCCCCGGAATGCTGACTCTCAAGCGAGTGGTGAAAGGCGCGGTGGCACGCATTCGCCCTGCCTGGGTCGCGGGGCTGGGCACCGGCGTCCAACCCGAAAACATGTCGACGCTCACCGCCGCCGGGTTCGCGAATCTGGAGAGCTTCTCCTTCGATGTCGACGTCCCCTATGGCCACGAGGCGTGGCGCGGGAGGGTCCGGAGCCATGCTTCCGTCGGCGCGTCGCAGGCGCCTTCCACAGTCGCACGCATCGACGCGAGGCTCGCAGCGCTGCTACAGGCGAAATTCGCCGACGAGCCCATGTCGATTCCGCATCGGGTCTTCGCCATCGTTGCGCGCAATCCGGTGGCGTAGCCGCGTCGCCACGGCGGAGGCCCAAGTTGCGCCGCTGCGTTTCCACTGAACTTGGATCCCGGCCTGCGCCGGGATGACGTCAACATTCATACGTGCCGTGTCACTCGGCCGGCGTCGCCCCGGCGGAGGCCGGGGCTCAATCTCTGGCTATGAAATTGGATTCCGGCCTGCGCGGGGATGACGTCGACATGCAATACATGCCGGGTCACTCGGTTTTGTACTTCTCAGCCGGGAGCGAGTCCGCGTCAGCAAGGTTCATCAGCACCCTCATCGCCGGCTCCATCCAGCCGTGGTTCCAGGTGTGGGGGACCTTGATTCGGTTGTCGTAGTGATGCCTTATTTCCAGCTTTCTCAAGACGCGGTGAAAGCCACTCGTGTGGGGAAAGTCGTGAAACCACCGCGTGCCGAAGAAGTTGTGACCCAATACCCCCAGGCGAGTCTCGTGCCGAAAGAATTCCGCGTTCCTGCGCGCCCACGTTCTTGGCACGTACAAGGACATCTGGTCCTTCGTCCCGAAGTGACTCGCGGTTTCGTAGAGGCCGAAGTTCTTCTCGCTCATCATCAGCGGCGCGTCCCAGGAGCAGGCGTAGCCGAAGAAATCCGGATTGCGCAAGATAAGCAGGATCGAGCCCCATCCCGACTTGCTGAATCCGAGCAGCAATCGTCCCCTGGCCGTGCCGCAAACGGAGTAACGACTTTCGATCAGTGGCACGAGAACCTTCAGAATGTAGTCTTCGTGCCGAATTTCCGGGTCCGTCGCGTGCGAACCATAGTACGGCCAGCTGTCGAAGGCCGGAGACACGCAGATCAGGTCATGGCGATTGTGCGAGCCCAGTTGCCTGAGCAGTTGAAGGCCATCGCCCCACTGTCCCCCGATGCCGGGTTGAACCGGCAGGACGTATAGAACTCGATGTACGCGCTGGGGGTCCCAATGGTCCGGTAGCAGGACTTCGACTCGGTTCGATCCTTTGAGAAACGGGCTCTCAACCAAAAATACCCAAACGCCCTTGTCCCGTTCGAACGTCGGGCCTTCGATTTTGGCGGAGCTATCGATGGTTGGACGACGAGCCTGCTGGCCGGTCAAGAATGCTTCCACGCGCTGGAGTTAGTGCCGTGCGTCCCGCAAGGCATGCGGAGGGTCATGAGCGCCGGCGAGGTCGTCCTGCGCCGCGCTCCAATGAAAGCCGGTCGGGAGTTCTAAAACGGAATATCGTCGTCGAGGTCGTCGACGTTTTTCTTCGCCGGTGCGCCGCCGGCTTTGCCGCCGCCGGCGGTTGCCCGCTCGCGCTCCGCCGGGGGCTCGCCCCCACCGGTGGATCCGCCGCCACTGCCGGCACGGCTGCCCAGCATCTGCATGCGGTCGGCGACGATTTCCGTGGTGTATTTGTCCTGTCCGTCCTTGTCCTGCCATTTGCGTGTCTGCAGGCGCCCCTCGACATAGACCTGGCTACCCTTTTTCAGGTACTCGCCCGCGATCTCGGCGAGCTTGCCGAAAAAGGCGACGCGGTGCCACTCGGTCTTTTCCTGCTTCTCGCCGCTCTTGTCCTTCCACGTGTCGGTCGTCGCGATCGACACGTTGGTGATCGGGTCGCCACTCGCTGTGTAGCGCGTTTCCGGGTCGCGCCCGAGATTGCCGACGAGTATCACCTTGTTGACTGATGCCATGGCCTTCCCCCAACCAAACGTGGATACGGTCCGATGCTAATCCCGCGTGCCGGTTCCTTGAATCAGACGCTCGGATGAGGCGGGTAGCAGACTCGCGATTTTGACGAATTCCGGCGTTAGAAATAGCACGCCGAATGGAGTATATTAACAGGTTGCCTTCGCCGCCGTTGCCCCCATCTAGCAGCGGCAGGCCGCGCGTGATTCGTAAGCGCACGCAGACGGCGCGCTTCGCAGGAGCACCATGGAATACATCCGCATACGCGGCGCCAGAACGCACAATCTCAAGAACATCAACCTCGATCTGCCGCGCCATCGGCTGATCGTCATCACCGGGCTGTCAGGCTCGGGCAAGAGCTCGCTGGCTTTCGACACGCTTTACGCCGAGGGTCAGCGCCGCTACGTCGAGTCGCTCTCCGCGTACGCGCGCCAATTCCTGCAGCTGATGGAAAAGCCCGACGTCGACCTCATCGAGGGCCTGTCGCCGGCGATCTCCATCGAGCAGAAGGCGACTTCGCACAATCCACGCTCGACCGTGGGCACCGTCACCGAGATCCACGACTACCTGCGGCTGCTCTACGCGCGCGTCGGCGAGCCGTATTGCCCCGACCACCCTGAGCAGAAGCTCGCGTCGATGACGATTTCGCAGATGGTCGATGCGGTATTGACGCTGCCCGAAGAAACCAGGCTGATGGTGCTTGCGCCGGTCGTGGTCAACCGCAAGGGCGAGCAGGCGGACCTGTTCATGGAGCTGCGCGCCAAGGGCTTCGTGCGCGTGCGCATCGATGGCAATGTGCACGAGATCGACGCGCTGCCGAAGATGACCAAGAACCAGAAGCACACGGTCGAGGTCGTCGTCGATCGCCTGCGCGTCCGTCCCGACCTCAAGCAGCGGCTCGCCGAGTCCTTCGAGACCGCGTTGCGCAACGGCGACGGCCGCGCCATCGCCGTGGAGATGGACACCGGAACGGAGCACCTGTATTCGGCCAAGTTCGCCTGTCCGATCTGCAGCTACTCGCTCTCCGAGCTCGAGCCACGGCTGTTCTCGTTCAACAATCCCATGGGCGCCTGTCCGCGCTGCGACGGTCTGGGCTCGATCAGCTTTTTCGATCCCAAGCGCGTCGTCGCCTTTCCGCAACTCTCGCTCGCGTCGGGCGCGATCAAGGGCTGGGACCGGCGCAACCAGTTCTATTTCCAGATGTTGCAGAGCCTTGCGAAGCACTATGCGTTCGACCTGGAGAAGCCGTTCGCGCGACTGCCCGATCGCGTACAGCAGATGATCTTGTACGGCAGCGACAAGGAAAAGATCGCCTTCCAGTACCTTTCCGACCGCGGCAAGCCGATGATGCGCGAGCACGCGTTCGAAGGCATCATCCCCAATCTGGAGCGGCGCTACCGCGAGACCGACTCGGTGATGGTGCGCGAAGAGCTCGCCAAGTACCTCAACTCCAAGCCCTGCCCGGAATGCGACGGCACGCGCCTGCGCCGCGAGGCGCGCCACGTCAAGGTGGGTCCCGTGGGAAAAGAGCGCGCGATCTTCGAGATCAGCAACCTGCCGCTCAAGGAGGCGGGAATGTTCTTCAGCACGCTTGCGCCTGGAAGGTCAGCGACAGGCGATCGCCGACAAGATCGTCAAGGAAATCGTCAGCCGCGCTGCAGTTCCTCAACAACGTCGGACTCGACTACCTGTCGCTGGATCGCTCGGCCGAAACGCTCTCCGGCGGTGAGGCGCAGCGCATCCGCCTGGCCTCGCAGATCGGCTCCGGCCTCACCGGCGTCATGTACGTGCTCGACGAGCCGTCGATCGGGCTGCACCAGCGCGACAACGATCGTCTGCTCGAAACGCTCAAGCATCTGCGCGACCTGGGCAACAGCGTCATCGTGGTCGAGCACGACACCGATGCGATCCTGTCCGCCGACCACGTCGTCGACATGGGACCGGGCGCCGGCGAGCACGGCGGCCAGATTGTCGCGCAGGGAACACCGGATGAGATTCGCCACGCGCCCCATTCGCTTACCGGACAATATCTCGCCGGGCACCGCCAGATCCCGATGCCCGAGCGCCGCCACCGTGCCGATCCCAAGCGCGTGCTGACGGTCGTGGGCGCGACCGGCAACAACCTCAAGGACGTAACGCTGAAACTGCCGATCGGCCTGTTCGTGTGCGTGACAGGAGTGTCGGGCTCGGGCAAGTCGACGCTGATCAACGACACGCTTTATCAGGCAGTCGCGCGACACCTGTACAGCAGCACCACCGAGCCCGCGCCGTATGCTGAAATGCACGGCCTCGAGTTCTACGACAAGGTGATCAGCGTCGACCAGAGCCCCATCGGACGCACGCCGCGCTCGAATCCTGCGACGTACACGGGATTGTTCACGCCGATACGCGAGCTGTTCGCGCAGGTCAAGGAAGCGCGCGAGCGCGGCTACGGGCCGGGCCGCTTCTCGTTCAACGTCAAGGGCGGGCGCTGCGAAGCCTGCCAGGGCGATGGCCTGATCAAGGTCGAGATGCATTTCCTGCCCGACGTCTACGTGCCCTGCGACGTCTGCCACGGCCAGCGCTATAACCGCGAGACCCTCGAGATCCAATACAAGGGCAAGAGCATCCACGACGTGCTGTCGCTCACCGTCGAGCAGGCCTTCGCGTTCTTCGAGCCGGTGCCGGTGGTCGCGCGCAAGCTCCGCACGCTGCTCGATGTCGGCCTGGGTTACATCACGCTGGGACAATCGGCGACCACGCTGTCGGGCGGCGAGGCGCAGCGCGTCAAGCTCGCGCTCGAGCTATCCAAGCGCGATACCGGGCGCACGCTCTACATTCTCGACGAGCCGACGACCGGCTTGCATTTTCACGACATCGAGATGCTGCTCACGGTGCTGCACCGCCTGCGCGATCACGGCAACACGGTGGTCGTGATCGAGCATAATCTCGACGTCATCAAGACCGCCGACTGGATCATCGACCTTGGCCCCGAGGGCGGGGCGGGCGGCGGCCGCATCATCGCCGAAGGCACGCCGGAGCAGGTCGCCGAAGTCGACACGAGCTACACCGGGCGCTATCTCAAGCCGGCACTCGAGCGGCACGAGGCGCGGCGTGCCGGCCGCGCGGCCGTGGATACGGCGCGCAGCGGCCGCACCAAGAAATCCGCGGATCTGCTGGGCTAGGCATGGCGATTCGCGCAGCGCGCGACCCTGGCCGGGATGTATCCGTCGACCGGACGCGCCGCGGGCAGGAGTGAATCAACGGCCGAGGAGCGCCGATGACCAAGCAAACCCGGTGGATCATTGCTTTCACGGTTGCATGCGTGGCAGCTGCATTCTTGTTGCCCGCGGTCCCGCAACCGCTCGACTACCACGATTTCGCCGATCAACGGGAAGCGCTGGGGATCCAAAATTTTCTAAATGTCACCTCGAACATCGGGTTCCTTGTCGCGGGAATCATCGGCCTTGTCGTCGTCATGCGCGGCCGAACGCAGTTCGAGTTCGACAGCGAGCGCTGGCCGTGGGCGGTCTTCTTCCTCGGAATACTGCTGACCGCGCCGGGATCGGCGTACTATCATCTGTCGCCGAACAACGAGAGCCTGTTCTGGGATCGCCTGCCCATGACGATCGCGTTCATGGGTCTGCTCTCGAGCCAGATCGTCGATCGGATCAGCGTGCGGGCAGGACTCGCATTGCTGATCCCGATGCTGCTCGTCGGCGCGGCGTCCGTGATCTACTGGCGCGCGACGGAACGCATGGGCGTCGGCAACGTGATCCCCTACGGCGTTCTGCAGGCATATTCCGTCGTCGTGCTGCTGCTGCTGACGATGCTCCATCCGTCGCGCTATACGCGCGGAAGCGATCTGTATTACGTCTTCGGGTGGTATGTGCTGAGCAAGCTCCTGGAAACATTCGATGCCCAGATCCTTGCGATCGGCCACGTCGTCAGCGGCCACACGCTAAAGCACATCGCCGCCGCCGGCGCGGGGTTCGTGGCTTGCTACATGCTGGCGCACCGGACGCTCAAGGAGCCCGCCGCTATCTTGTCGGCGCAATCAGGCCGCGTGCGAGAAGCTGGCCGATGACCAGTTTCGCGAATCCGGGCGTTTCGGCGGCGACGGATGTCGGGTTGAGCGTTTCCGTGGTCGCCGACCAGATGGGTAGATGGTTCTTGGTTTCGAACAGCGTCGACTCGACGTTGGCCACCTGGAATTGCCGGATATCGGGCACCGAGTACCAGACGGGACCCCATGCAGCACCCCTCGGACCGAACGTCGAAACGGACCTCGACGGAACCATGGTCGTGGTGACCTGCGTCCGGGTATCCACGCCAAGCAACCGCACCAGCAAAAGGCCGTCAGCGCCGGATCGGGCGACGCCAGCGTCGAACACGTCGTCGCTGGCGGTCGCCGCGTTCTCGATGAACTGGTAGCCCGGGAGGCCTTGCACTCCGGCATCGTTGAGCGCCTTTGCGAACAGATCGTCGAAGACCCGACGGTCGGTCATGTTCCCGGTCACGCCGACGACCAGGATGCGCTTCATCGGTCCACCGGTGAAGTTGCTGTCGTACCACGCCGAGCGCAGCGTCGTCGACGTGCAGGCTGCGAGCAGCAAGCCGAGCAGCGCGGCCAGGGTCGATGCGAAGATTCGGCGCGAGATCGACATGAGTGCCTCCACGACCGGGCTTGCGGTGAAGCGGCATCCCGACTGTGAATATCAAGGATAGCACGCGGACTCCCAGTGCAATGAGCGAAAAATTGGGCCCCGGCCTGCGCCGGGGCGACGAGTGAGTGAGCGGCAGCACTCCTTCGACGTCATCCCGGCGAAGGCCGGGATCCAAGTCGGACTCCGAGTGCAATGAGCGAAAAATTGGGCCCCGGCCTGCACCGGGGCGACGAGTGAGTGAGCGGCAGCACTCCTTCGACGTCATCCCGGCGAAGGCCGGGATCCAAGTCGGACTCCGAGTGCAATGAGCGAAAAATTGGGCCCCGGCCTGCGCCGGGGCGACAAGTGAGTGAGCGGCGGCACTCCTTCGACGTCATCCCGGCGAAGGCCGGGATCCAAGCACCAATGGCGAAATCGAACGACGCACGACGCATTTCCGACAGTGCGGCTGACCGCAGCTACAATGCTTGCTGACTACAGGCGACAGTGACGATGACATGAACGAACGTTTGCAAGCCACGGTCTACGGAACGCTGTTTGCGCTGGGCGTCGGCTGGATTCTGTACATCGGCAAAAATGTCTTCGTCCCGATCGTGCTCAGCATCCTCGTCGTCTACGTGATCGTGGGCCTTGCGCGATCGCTCTACAGACTGCCGCTCCTGGGCCGCTCCTTGCCGCCGCGGATCGGATACACGCTTTCGGCAATGGTGATTGCCCTCGTCCTTGCTGCCGTCGGGTGGCTCGTGGCGACCAGTCTCGGCAACGTCGTCGCGCTCGCGCCACGATATGAGACTTCGCTTCTCAACGCAATCCAGGAGGTTGCAGCGAGGCTGGGCGTCGAATCGGCGCCGACCTGGGCGACGCTGCGCCAGGAGCTGCTCGGGCAAATTGACACGCACAGGTTCATCGGGTCGACCGTGGTGTCGGTCTCCTCGATTCTTTCCAGCCTGGTGATTGTCCTTCTTTACGTCGCGTTCCTGCTCATCGAGCTGCGCGTGTTCTCGGCCAAAATCGCCAACATCTCGAGCGATCCAAAAAGGGTGGCGAATATTCAGAAGATCATCGCGCACGTCAATACGAGGATCGGGACCTATCTCGCCCTGAAGACCCTGGTCAGTCTGGCGCAGGGTATTGTCTGTTGGGCGATCCTGGCCTATTTTGGCGTGGAATTCGCGGCATTCTGGGCTGTGTTGATCGGGCTGTTGAACTACGTTCCCTACGTCGGTTCGGTTCTGGGCGTGCTGCTGCCCGTGGCCTTCGCGACCATGCAGTTTGCGAATCTGAATGCAGTACTTGCGGTGCTGTTGTCGTTGTCGGTCGCGCAGTTCGTCATCGGGTTTTTTGTCGATCCGCACCTGATGGGCAATTCGCTGAACCTGAGCCCCTTCGTGATCCTCGTCAGCCTGGCTGTGTGGGCCGCGATCTGGGGCATCGCCGGGGCATTCCTCGCCGTGCCTATTACTGCCTGCATGGTGCTGGTTTTCGCCGAGTTCGACGGGACTCGCCCCATCGCAATCCTGCTTTCGCGCAACGGCCAGATATGACCAGGGCCTGCACAGTCCGGTTGGCGTTCGAAGTGCGCGCTCGGGGATGATGCGTCGCAATCCGTCGCATCTCGTTGTCATCGCACGCGGCTCGCTGCGATACGTCCGCCGCTTGTTCGGGACGTTCATGCAGAACCAGGGTCTGCTGCTGGCCGGCGCGGTCGCCTATTACATGCTGCTGTCGATCCTCCCGCTCATGGTGCTGCTGGTCCTGGCACTGTCGCAGTTCCTGCCTGAGGAGCAGCTCCTCGCGACCTTGAGCCGTTATCTCGACCTGGTGGCCCCCGGTCACGCCACGCCGCTTGTGGAGGAACTCGCCAAGCTGCTTCGACATCGCGAGGTGACGGGCGGGGCCATGCTGGTAACGCTGCTGTTCTCCAGCTCCCTCGCGTTCGCGGTACTCGAAAGATCGATCGCGACCATTTTCCATCATCGCGTCAAAACCCATTCGCGACGCTGGTTTGCCTCAGCGATCATTCCATACGCCTACATCCTCGTACTCGGCGCCGGGCTTCTGCTGGTCACGCTGGCTTCCGGTGCACTGGAGGCGCTCGGAGCCCGCGAAGTCGCCATTTTCGGCCAGGTTCAGTCGCTGGGCGGTATGTCGCGTGCAATGCTGTACACGATGGGCTTCGCCGGCGAAATACTGCTGCTGAGCTCTATCTACATGGTCATGCCGATGGGGCCCATTTCATGGCGGCACGCATTGCTGGGCGGAATCGTGGCAGGACTGCTGTGGGAAGTCACGCGCCACCTGCTGGTTTGGTTCTTCGCGACGCTGTCCAAAGCGAGCGTGCTGTATGGGTCGTTTGCGACCGTGATTTCGCTGCTGCTGAGTTTCGAGCTTGCGGCGACCGTGCTGCTGCTGGGCGCGCAGGTCATCGCTCTTCATGAGCAGCGGTTGCGGGGCGCTGTATTGCCGAACGCCGGCGCCGCGGCAGCGCGCGGCCCGATGCGCTATTGATCTTTACCCAATATGAGTGACGAATCGATCGTCACCCCGGCGGAGGCCGGGGCCCAAGTTCGTCTTTTGCCGGACACCAGCTTGGATCCCGGCCTTCGCCGGGATGACGAATGAGCGACAGATCGATCGTCGCCCCGGCGCAGGCCGGGGCCCAAGTTCGTCTTTCGCCGGACACCAGCTTGGATCCCGGCCTTCGCCGGGATGACGAAGAGGGGCCGAAAACTTCTAAGTCACTTGCGTAAAACTCAGTAGTCTACGGCCCCGCGAACGGCTGCACCTCGCCGTCTTCCGGGCGCAGCGTGGACAGCACCGCCTCGAGGCGCACCGGCAAACCCTGCGCCGCCGTCGTGGCGATGTTGCGGCCCGACGGACCCGACGGACGGTCGATCCCGTCATCGACGCGATCGAGCAGGTACGGGAAGAACGGATTGGACGGCAACCGAGTCAGGAAATCCTGGTCGACGATCAGCGCGCCGCGCTCGCCGCGTGCATCCATCGCACCGAGGTTGTAGCCATAGTCGCCCTTGGTCTTCGGGTCGGGTTGCATGCCGTACAGCGGATCGTCCATCGGAATCGGGACCGCGAGATGCGACAGCGAGTAGATCCCCGGCGGGTACGGCAGATTCAGCGGACGAACCTCCGCCTGCAATTGACCGGGCGCGATGCTGCGCTCGACCGTCGCATCGCTGTCGTTGCTCGCGTTGGTGATCACCGTGAAGCGGTAGGGCTGCGGGGTCGTCGGCGCAAGCCGTTCGACTGCGACGTAAGAGGAGCGTCGCAGCAGCGGCGCGAACTTGAGCGTTCGGTTCACGTCGAACAGTACGATCTCGCTGCCGTTGTCCGGCAAATTCGAATACAACGCCGTCAGAATCGCCGGTGTGCTTACCGTGAAATCGATTACCGACTGGAACGTCAGGATCGGCGGCAGACCGCCGAGCTGGCCAGCGCGTGCAAGGCGTTGAATCTGCGCTTGCAACGCATCGGTCAGTCGGTACGACTGGCGCGCGCCGTTGACCGGAAACGAGTTGTACTTGAAGGGATTGAACTCAGGCACGACACTGAGCCAGGCCGCGTTGGCAAACGGCGGCAGCACGGCCGGCAGGGCAGCCAATCCGGCAAAGCGCGCAAAGCGCGTGATGCCGATCATCGGCGTGAACAGCAGAATGCGGTCGGCGCGTGCGAGCTTCGGATCTTCCAGCGCATCGAGCGAGTACTTCATCGCCAGCGCGCCTCCGTTGGAGAACCCGACCAGATGCAGCGGCGCCGGAGCTGGAACGCGACGGCGTGCCTCGCGCACGGCCAGCCGGGTTGCCGCCATCCAGTCTTCCCAGCGGACGTCGGTGAGACCGGCTGGCACGCTGCCATGGCCCGGCAAACGCACGCCGATCGCGACGAAGCCTCGATCGCGATAGCGCTTCGCGATATGGCGCAAACTGTACGGCGAATCGGTCAGTCCGTGCAGCAAGACCACGACACCGGCAGGCTTGCCGTCCGGCTCCATCACGTACGAGCGGTTCCAGTCCTGCGCGAAGTGCGGTGGATAGACGGGGCTCGCCTCGAAGTAGCGATTGATCGGCACGCGCTCGTCGGGCGGGAGTTTCTGGCTGACCTCGGCTCGAACGCTGGCCATGATCGCGTCCTCCTGCGCGAGATAACGCGCCCAGTCGGCCGCATCGAGCTGATCGGCTCTCAATTCTGCCGGAACGAAGGTGTGCCACGGCTGCAGCGCCGGGCCACTCATCGCCCTGTACGCCCGCAGTGCCAGCAGCGTGACGCCGACCACAAGGATCACCACCAGCAACCATTTCAGGAGTTTTCCAATAGCCATCTGCATTGTCCCGTCTGTCGGCGTCCGACTATCGGCGCTCGATGTCGAATCGCGGCATTCGTATCGGCGGATCCGTCGTCGCGCCGATTCCACCGCGACGCGGCAGCTAGAAAGACCCGAACGCGGTGCCCAGCGCGATCACGACGGCCAGCGCCAGAAGCGCACCGACGATCACGACCATCGCCAGGTCCATGTAGCTTTCCTTGTGCGTTGCGCCGCATACTGCGAGCAGCGTGACGACCGCGCCGTTGTGCGGCAGGCTGTCGAGCGTACCCGCCCCGATCACGGCAACGCGATGCAGGATTGCGGGATCGATCCCCTGCTCGGCCGCCAGCTGCATGTAGGTATCGCCGAGCGCGCCAAGCGCGATGGTCATGCCCCCCGACGCCGACCCGGTGAGTGCGGCGAGGACATTGGTGGCCACCGCCAGTCCGACCAGAGGGCCGCCTTCGATGGCAAGCACCCAGTCGCGCACCATGTCGAACGCTGGCATCGCCGCGACAACGGCGCCGAAGCCCACGAGGCTGGCCACGCTGACCACAGGCAATACCGACGCATTGAGACCGGCGTCGACCGTCTCGCGCAGCGCCGGCAGTCGGCGCCGATTCAACGCGGCCACGACCACGATCGCCGAGGCCAGCGCGACGATCACCGACCACACGCCGCCCACGTGGGAGAGCGAGATTCCGCCCCATTGCTCTTCGGCCAGATAGCTCGTGTCGAGGCGGGGCAGCACGAGTAACGTCATCGTAAGATTGACCAGCATGACCACGATGAGCGGCAGCAGTGCGACCCACGGCCCTGGCGCCTCGTCGCTGCGATGGCCTCGATGTGTTTCCGCCGGGTCGAATTCCCGGGCCACGGTCGCGCGCTCGCGCACGAGGATGTCGTCCGCGGCGGTGTCAGCCGCGGCCGTGTCCGCGCCATGACCCTCGCCTGCGCGCCGCGCCGCGGCTTCACGGCGTGCGAGCCACCACAAGCCGAAGCCGAGCATGATCGCGGACGCTATGATCCCCAAGCCAGGCGCGGCGAACGGCGTCGTGCCGAAAAAGGGCATCGGAATCGCATTCTGGATCGCCGGCGTGCCGGGCAGTGCGGACATCGTGAAGGTCATGGTACCCAACGCGACGGCGGCGGGCAGCAGGCGGTTCGGTACGCCGGCAACGCGGAACATGGCCTGGCCCATCGGCACGAGCACGAAGATCGCGACGAACAGGCTCACGCCGCCGTAGGTCACCAGCGCTCCGGCGAGCACGACGGCAAGCACCGCGCGCCGCTGCCCCAACTTGTCGGTCATGAACTGCGCGATCGCAGCGACCGAGCCGCTATCCTCCATCAGTTTGCCGAACAACGCGCCGAGCAGGAACAGCGGAAAGAACTGCGCGAAGAATCCCGCAGCGGCGCCCATGAACGTGATCGTCCAGTGCGCGAGCAACGGCCCGGCCGCCGCAGCCACCGCCACCAGCGCGGCCAATGGCGCCAGCGCCAAGACACTCCAGCCGCGAAACGCCAGGAAGACCAGCAGTCCGAGGCCGAGCAGAATTCCGAGCAGCCCCATCGTCAGACCGTATCCAGAACCGAGTCGAGGTCGAACGTCGAGCGCTTGCCGATGTCAGCCGCGTGAGCGTCCAGAAATTCGCCGGCGGCACGGCGTCCTTCGTCGCGCAGCTTGCACAGGAAGCTCCACTCCACGATCATCTTTGACGTGTGGCCGAGCTCGAGCATCGCTTCGGTCGCGATGCGGTGGATGCGCATCCGTGCCCACTGCTCGCCTTCGCCGTGGCTGGGATCGACCATCGGCTGCAGCAGGGCGATCATTCGCAGCTCCTTCATCAGCGGCGAGTTGAACGACACTTCGTTGAGCCGATTGAGAATGTCGCTTGCCGAGCGCGGCGTCCCCGGACGCTCGACGGGATTGATCTGAACCAGGATCGTGTCGTGCGACTTGCACTCGCGCACGAGCGGCGCAATCGTCGGATTGCCGCTGTAGCCGCCATCCCAATACGGATCGCCGTCGATCTCGATGGCCTGGAACATCGTGGGCAGGCACCCCGACGCCAGCAGGACGTCGGGCGTCAAGTCGGCGTTGCGGAACACGCGGCCGCGCCCGGTACGTACGTTGGTTGCGGTGATGAACAGGCGAATCGGAGCCTTGGACAACACTTTGAAATCGATGTTCTCCTCGAGAATGCTGCGCAGCGGATTGGTCCCGGTAGGGTTGAGGTCGTACGGCGAGAAGACCCGCGCGGCGAGATCGGCCGCGACGAACGCGGGCGAATATTCGAGCGTCCACCGGCCGCTCAGAATCTCCAGAGGGCCGCGACGAAATGGGCTGAACCTGGCCGCTTCCGAGACATTGCTCCAGAAGCGCTCGAGCGCTGTGCGCGCGCCTTCGGCCCCGCCCTGCGCATGGCCTTCGACCAGCACCGCCGCGTTCATCGCACCGGCCGATGTGCCGGAAATACCGTCAATGGTCAGCCAGGGTTCTTCGAGAAGGCGATCGAGAACGCCCCAGGTAAAGGCCCCGTGCGCACCGCCACCCTGCAGTGCCAGATCGACGAGGACCGGCGTCCGGGATTTTGGCGAACGTGTCGCTGCGGGGCGTTTGCGTGTTTTGGATTTCATGAATTCGGTCTCCGGCTTAGTCACGCGCCAACTGGCTGATCGGGGCTGTCAGCCACGCAGCAGCTCCACGCTGTTCGAAGTGACGCGGACGCGGTCACCGATCCGCAGGTTAGGCGCCGCGGTTTGCTGGATCGTGGCAAAGCCACCGTCGTCGTAGCGCACGCCGATTCGCCATACCAGCGTCTGGCTTCGCTGCGCGGCCTGGTTTCCGACGAAGGCCCCGCCGGCGGCGCCCACCACAGTGGCGACGGTCTGTCCGCGTCCGCCGCCGACCAGACTGCCCAGTCCGCCGCCGACCAGCGCGCCGCCGATCATGCCGACCGTGCTGTTGACGTTCTGCACCGACTCCTGCGTGACCGACTCGACGGTGCCGATGCGTGCGACTGGCTGTTCGCTGACCTGGAATGCCGGCGGCGTGGAGCATCCGCCAAGCAGCACGGCGGCACAGGTGGTCAACGCTAAGACGGCGCGTCGCCATCCCATTGGGTTCGTCATCCTGAGTCTCCTGTCAGAAATTGGCCCGCACACTGGGGAATCGAGTTCGGCACGTACATGATTGCGAGCAGCAGGCTCGGGTTTGCAACGAGCGGCCATTCACCCGTCGTTTCTCGATGCAATGCGATGATTACCGATGCGCGTTCCGAAAAGCGGTGCAACGCATTCAGTGAACGGGCAGCGGCACGTCGATGCGACGTCCACTGCACGTGCAACCATAGACCGTTTTCAGCCGCTTTACCATGCCACCAAAGTTTAGGCGCGCTGCATGCGCTCGGCCATTGGCTGCTCGAAAAAGGGGCAATGCGGATGATCAGCAGCTCCTGCACCCATCCCATGCCGATTCCGCGGTCGGCCGATAATGACCGCGAAAAGCAGTCACGCTATGATAAGTGAGCACCGTTGCCAACCACCACCATTCCGATGGAGCTGCCTCCGATGCACGCTGGCCTGAGCCGAGCGCTCCTTGCGCTGTCGCTGCTGCTACCGATCCATGCACTCGCGCAGACCGCGGCCACCTTGCGGCCGGTCAACGTGCGCGCGGGTCCCGACCAGGTGTTTCCGCTGGTCACTTCGCTCCAACCGAGAACGTCAGTGCATATAGTCGGCTGCACCGACGGCTGGTTGTGGTGCGACGTCATCTCGGGTCGCACCCGCGGCTGGGTCCAAGCTAGAGATCTCACGGGTCTTTTTCGGGATCGGACGCCGATAATCGCATTTTCGGTTGAACAGTACTGGGAACTTCACTACAAGAATCGTCCGTGGTACGCGAATCGATCGGCCTGGGCTGGCTGGGGAACCCCGGCATTCCAGCCGCCGCCACCGCCATCGCGATCGTCGGTCTCGCGGCCAAATTAGTGAACTTTACCTAACTACGGGACACAACCAGCCACAAGCCAGATCGCCCCGGCGAAGGCCGGGGCCCAAGTTGCGGCGCGCACGCTGCCACTGAACTTGGATCCCGGCCTGCGCCGGGATGACACCGTTGTCGCCCCGGCGAAGGCCGGGGCCCAAGTTGCGGCGCGCACGTTGCCACTGAACTTGGATCCCGGCCTGCGCCGGGATGACGTCAACATTCATACGTGGTCTGTCACTCGGCTTCGTAATTCTCGATAGTTGCGGCGCAGCGCCGCGGTCGGCGACATCCCATTCGCCATCGACGGGCGCGATCGGGATCTTACTTTGGCACCATCGCAATCCCGGGGGCAAGCGCACGATGATCGTGCGACGACAGATCGCGGCCGCGATCCGGTAACGCGTTGGCATGCATCGTCCACGAGAATGCGGTCCATGTTCCGGCGGCGTCCTCCCAGGGATTTGCTGCCATGGAGTTCGCGCGCGACGGGAGCCGCTCCAAATCCGCTGCCTCATTTTCCGCGAAATACGGATGCACTTCAGCGTCCGGAGTAGGCGTCGAGTCGGCATCCGGTGATCCGGCCGATCGATACAACGAGGTCAATGCGGCTGACTCTCTGGAGTCGTCGCGACACAGATTCCTGGTTTCTGTTTCCAAGACCGGGGGCGGGGCGAGATACCGGCTGAAGCGGACCAGCTCCACCAGCGAGCGCACTTCCAACTTTCTCATCAGCCGCGAGCGATGAACCTTGACCGTCGCCTCCTGGCTGAACAGTGCACCGGCGATCTCCTTGTTTCGCCGGCCCGAGAGCAGCAGCACGAGGACCTGACCTTCCCTGATGGTCAGTCGCGAGAGCAACTTGCAGGCCAGCGAGGCCTCGATTCTCGCCGCGTGCCAATTCGTACTGATCACCTGCGCTCGCGCGATTGCGTCGAGCAGCTCGCTCTTGCCAATAGGCTTGGTGAGGAAATCGACGACTCCGGCCTTCATCGCCCGCACGCAGGTAGCAATGTCGCCACGAGCCGTGGTAAAGATGATCGGGAGCTCGATTCGCCTCTCGCGCAGGATCGCAAGGACGTCGAAGCCGTCCCTGTCCGGTAGGCACATGTCGAGCAAGATGCAGGAGGGCGCATCGAGGTGCACGCCGGACAGGAACGAGCCCGCGGAGTCGAATGCGATGACGCGGTAGCCCGTCTCCGAGAGAAGTCGCGTCAGCCCCGTCAGGACCGAACGCTCGCCGTCGACGACGTAGACACTTCGCGAGCTTTTCATTTCAGGCACCCTCGCTTCTCCGGAAACGCGGGCGCGTCCCAAGCGCACACCGATGCGAAGTATACAACGTCCGACATCCTGACGCGTGACGACGGGCTCGTTCGCAGGATGATGCGGTCCACACGTCAATCGGCCTTCTGCGCAATCGTTCAGCGCTGCAGCGGTGCGCCTCGCGCCTTGCCAGCTACGTAGTCCGGCAGCCGACCGACCGGAACGATCACCAGAAGCGCTATGCCACCCAGCAATAGAAACGAAAGCTTGAGCGCGCGCCGTCGCGACTCGGTGTTGATGCGCACGGCCTCGGCGATCTGCTCCGGGGTCGCGTCGGCGCTTGACATCGCTTCCTTCAAACGCAAATTGCTGACGAAGTTCGCCCCGCGGAGATCGACCTGCCTGATCAGTCCGGGTGGAATGGCGGGGTTGTCCGCCAGGCTGCGCAGGATGTTTGTATTCAGGATGCCGACCGCAAGCGCGCCTGCCAGCGCCGTGCCGACCCCGGCAGCGAGGCTTTTGATCGTGCCGCGCAGCGAGCCCACGTCGCCCGCGAACTCCTTTGGCGCGTAGGTCACCAGCACGTTGAACAGCAGCGTCGCCAGCGCGCCCTGCCCGAGACCGAACATGATCAGAGCCACGACGACGAACGGGTCGCTGAACTCGTTTCTCATCTCCACGCCGAGCACCACGAGGGCGGCTGAGACCAGAACAAAGGAGTACCGGGCAATCTGCCGCGGGGTCAGGCGATCGTAGAGACTGAGCACGAAAATGGCGGCCGCGAACACCGCAAGCTGGTAGGGGATCATCGCCACCGCGGTGTCGAAGCTCGTCTTGCCCTGGACGATCTCGATATAGAGCGGAACCAGGAAAGTCAGCGCGTTGGCGAGCATGAAGATGGCCATCATCGCGATGGCAGCCGCGTGCTCGCGGGGCGATTCGATGACCTTGAGCGAGAGCAGTGGCGTGTGGTGGCCGGCCTGCCGAAGCTGCATCCACGCAATGAAAAGTTGGATGCCGATGATGCCGGCGACGACCATGACGAGCGCCGGCGACAAGCCCAGCACGCTCAACGGTGCCAGCGTGCTGGCAAGCACCAGGCCCCAGTCGTGAAGATTGTTGACACCCAAGCTGATGAGGCTGACAGCCGAAGCCGCCAGCACCGCACCGACCCAGTCGATCTTCACGTTCGGCACCTTCGGAACCGCCTTGAGACGCATGCTGAGCAAAAGCGTGAGCGCCGTAAACGGGACCACGAGGCCGAAGGCGTATCGCCAGCCCAGGTACGTGCCTACGATGCCGGCAATGAAAAACGCGGCGACCGCGGCCATCGCCTGCACCGCTCCGAGGATTCCGAGGGCCTTGGCCTGCTGCGCACCCCAGTAGTTGTGGACGATAAGCACGACCAGCGTGGGAACGATCGCGGCCGCTGCTAACCCGGCGATGACCTGCGCCACGATCATGTCACGACGTCGGGACTGAACGTCATCACCAGCATCGACACGAGCAGCATTGCCGATCCCACGCGGAAGACATTGAGCGAGCCGAATTTCTGGCCAAACTTGGCGCCAAGCATTGCGAACCCAGCGACCGCAAGCGAATTGGCGACGATCGCCGTGCCGACGGTGGTCGGCGCCGTATGGAACTCCGCCACGATTCCGCCAATCGAAACCGGCATGGCATTGATGTTGAGCGACATCTGCGCCTGACCCATCGCAATGATGGTCATCGGCAACCAGGATTGTCGCGACGCGCCGTCACGGGTCATTTCGCTTCCCGACCGTGAACATGGCAGTTGGCGGCCGCCCTATTGAGCTTTACCTGACTACGTGACACAAGCGGCCACAAGGCAGGTCGCCCCGGCGGAGGCCGGGGCCCAATCGATGGCTATGAAATTGGATCCCGGCCTGCGCCGGGATGACGTCAACGTCCATACACGCTGTGTCACTCGGTCTCGAAATTCTCAATAGGAAGTGGGCGTTTGCGCTGCCGACCTTGTGCGAGCACCGCGACGCGCAGTGCGCATGCCTTCGTCGCTCGTGAACCCACCGTTTCCGTCGCGCGAAGCCTGAGCGAGCTCTGCGACGAGCTCGGTCAAGCGAACTCCGAGTGGGTTGAGCTCTCGACCCTTGAGGGTCACCGCTCCGAAGGCAACCTTCACCTCCGGAAGACTGACCTTGAGGACCGTGAGCATGGGCTTGAGCACGGTGAGCTCGTAGTACAGATACGTTCCGAAGCACAGGAAGTCCCCTTGAAGGACCATGCCCAACGCCAGTGGGGCGGACGCGGACTCGATCACGTGATGAGGCATCGTCAGCCCTCCCTTGTGAAGAGTGCGTAGAACGTGATCGAAGGACAGCGCGCCGGTTGGTGGAGTCACCCATCTTTCAGTGGCGAGGGCATCCCAGGGCACATGCTTGCGCGCGGCGAGCGGGTGCGTGCGGCTTGCGAGAACGCAGATCGAGTCCTCGAACAGCGGCTGGTACGCGAGATCGGGGTCCGCGGCGAGGGGCGTGAGGCGTGAAAAGGAAAGGTCGAGCTCGCGCGCCTTGAGCTGTTCGACGAGCACGTCGTCGTCGAGTTCCCGGATCAAGACGAACGCTTCCGGATGCGGATCCAATAGTCTTGTCAGTGCTGCTGGCAGAATCCCCATCCCCCATCCACCTCCTCCGGTGCCGACGCGCAGTGTCCGGCGCGAACCGCGAGAGATGATATCGATGTCCTCCGCCGCGCGATCAAGCTCGCCGAAGATCGCGTTGGCGCGCCCGATGAAGTTTACGCCCTGCGCGGTCGGCGTCACCCCGCTGGCCGTCCGGTCGAACAGCGGCACGCCGAGCGTTTGCTCCAGCTCGGCGATCGCGGCCGTGACCGCCGGCTGAGTCAGGTGCAACAGCCGGCCGGCCTTGCGGAAGCTTCCCTGCTCGGCAACAGCGAGCAGCACGCGAAGCTCTCGCAGCTTGAGGTGTCGTGGAAGCCTTTCCCGCAGATCGCTCGCCGCCATAGCCTCGTCCCCTGGGTGATAGCGAATTGTAATAGGCTGAGCGGAAAGAGTGATCACCTAGATCGCGCTCCCGACAGCGAGTGCCAACTGCGCGCTGGCAGCGCAGCAGTACGAGGACGGGTTGCCGCGTGGTCGGCTTCGCCTATCTCGAGACAGGCGTCGGCAATTACCGCATCAAGGACAGAGTCGCCACGGACATCGGGCGAGCGCAACGATACGTTCGACAACGCACGCACCAGCGGAGGTTCGAACGATGCGCCGGGGAGCGACTGGTCGCTCGGTGGCACATTCGATTGTCGCTACTGGTGCTACGACAACTCAGACAGCCGACACGATTCCGATTTGCGGCGGAATGGCGCGGCGAGCTGCAATATTCGCGAAAGCAATCTGGTGCGTGGCGGGCGAGGACGAGTTATTAGTAGCTATCGCAGCAACGGTCAATATCCGCGACCAAAGCGATGCGTTCGCACACAACTACACAACTACAATTCAACCGTGGTGTGGTTTGACTTGCGCTACGCCTTCTATTGAGAATCACGAAACCGAGTGACACAGCATGTATGGACGTTGACGTCATCCCGGCGCGGGCCGGGATCCAATTTCATAGCCAGGGATTGGGCCGCGGCCTGCGCCGGGCGACGTGGTTTGTGGGCTGGTTGTTAGTAATCACCGCAAGAGCGGCGTTATCTGCGCACTGTCACAAACACGCCACGTGCATCGTTGAAGTCGCCTGGCGAAATCCGCAGTATCGTGTGGGATGACATATTTCGGTCTTGTGTGCAACAATGGACTTGTCACAACGTCCGGTCGAGACGAATCCAAAGAAGAATGAAGACGCGCGAAGCATGACTGCGAGCGCGTATGCAAACCCGCCGAATGCAGGACCAATCAGATCGCGCGCAAAACGTCCAGCTACTCGGTGTGCTGCGCACGTACCACGTGTGGCGCCGGTCCGATTGTCGATGCCGGCTCGATCGATCCACCCTCATGTGATCGACGAAATCTAGAGGAGGAACACCACCATGAGTACGAATACGAACGAACAGAAAGTTCCGTTGGCGACCCTGACGGCCATGGTCGTCGGCGGCATGGTCGGCGCCGGTGTGTTTTCGATTCCTCGCAACTTCGCGCAGGCAACCGGCGTCTACGGTGCCCTGATCGCCTGGACGATCGCCGGCGCGGGCATGCTGATGCTGGCCTTCGTGTTTCAGACGCTCGCCAACCGCAAACCCGATCTCGACGCCGGCGTCTACGCCTACGCACGCGCCGGCTTCGGGCCCTACGTGGGTTTCTTCTCCGCCTTTGGCTACTGGGCAAGCGCCTGCGTGGGCAACGTGTCGTACTGGATTCTGATCAAATCCACGCTGGGCTCATTCATTCCCGCCTTCGGCCAGGGCAACACCGTAACCGCGGTGGCAGTCTCCTCGGTCGGGATCTGGGCCTTTCACTTTCTGGTGCTGCGCGGCGTCAAGGAAGCGGCGGGGATCAACAAGATCGTGACCATCGCGAAGGTCATCCCGCTGCTGCTGTTCGTGGTGCTGGCGATCGTTCTTCCTCAAGCCCGACGGTCGTTCGTGGACAACCTCTGGGGAGGCGACGCGCTACGGGGACTATGGCAATCTGTTCCAGCAGGTGAAGGCGACGATGCTCGTGACCGTCTTCGTGTTTCTCGGGATCGAGGGTGCGAGCAACTATTCGCGCTTCGCGCAGAAGCGCTCGGACGTCGGTGTAGCCACCGTGACGGGCTTCCTCGGCGTTCTGGCGCTGTTCGCGTCGGTGTCGATCCTCGCGTACGGCATCCTGCCGCGCGCGGAACTCGCGCAACTGCGCCAGCCCTCGGTCGGTGGTGTGCTCGCGGCGGCGGTCGGCCCGTGGGGTGCGACTTTCATCGGCGTCGGCGTGATCGTCTCGGTGCTCGGCGCTTACCTCGCCTGGACACTGATGGCGGCCGAGGTGTTGTCGATCGCGGCGAAGAAGGGCGACATGCCAAAATTTCTCGCCAGGGAGAACGCCAACCAGGTGCCTGCGGCAGCGCTGCTCATGACCTCGGCGCTCATACAGTTGGTGCTCATCGCCACACTGTTCTCCGACGATGCCTTCACCTTTGCGCTGTCGTTGTGCAGTCACCTGTCGCTGATTCCCTATTTCCTGTCGGCGGCCTTTGCGCTAATGCTTGTATTGCGCAAGGAGACTTACGACAAGGACCCCGGGGACATCGGCAAGGACACGATCATCGCGATCCTGGCGACGATCTACACGATCTTTCTGCTGTTCGCCGGCGGCATGAAATTCCTGCTGCTGGGATTCATCATTTACGCCCCGGGCACCATCCTGTACTACATGACCCGGAAGGAACAGGGCAAGCAGCTGTTCGCGCCGGCGGAGTGGATTTTGTTCGCAATCGCGGTGATCGGGTGCGTGGTCGGTATCCACGGCCTGGCCACCGGTTACATCACTATCTAGACCAACCCAACGGAGTTCACTATGGCGAAGGCAAGAGCAGGCAAGAAACAAGTCAAGAAGGAAGCCGGGAAACAGACAGGGACACAATCGAAGTTCGGCGTTTACTCGGAAGTCGGTCAACTGCGCAAGGTGATGGTCTGCGCGCCCGGGCTCGCGCACCGCGCCTCACGCCGAGCAACTGCGACGCGCTGCTGTTCGACGACGTGTTGTGGGTCGACAATGCCAAGCGCGACCACTTCGACTTCGTCAACAAGATGCGCGATCGTGGCGTCGAGGTGGTGGAAATGCACAACCTGCTGGCGGAGACGGTCGCGGTGCCCGAGGGCAAGAAATGGATCCTGGACAACCAGGTCGTGCCGGACCAGGTAGGACTGGGCTTCGTCGATGAGCTTCAAGAGCTATCTCGATGGCCTGGACAACCGCAAGCTTGCGGAGACGCTTGATCGGCGGTCTGTCGACGCATGATTTTCCGGAAAAGCACGGCGGCGCGGCGCTCAAGGTCGCCAAGGAAGCCGCCGGCGCGACCGAGTACCTGCTGCCGCCGCTGCCCAATACGCTCTACACGCGCGACACGACCTGCTGGATCTACGGCGGCGTGACGCTCAATCCACTATACTGGCCGGCGCGCCACGAGGAGACGGTCCTCACCACCGCGATCTACAAGTTCCATCCCGACTTCGCCGGCAAGGTCAACGTATGGTGGGGCGATCCGACCAAGGACCACGGTCAGTCGACGCTGGAAGGCGGCGACGTGATGCCCATCGGCAAGGGCATCGTCCTGATCGGCATGAGCGAACGCACGTCGCGCCAGGCGATCAGCCAGCTCGCGGCCACGCTGTTCAAAAAGGGCGCGGCCGAGCGCGTGATCGTGGCCGCGATGCCGAAGATCCGCGCCGCAATGCACCTCGACACCGTGTTCACCTTCGCCGACCGCGACTGCGTCCTGCTCGCTCCGGATTTCCTGGCCAAGACCACCACCTTTTCGTATCGCCCGAGCAATCATCCGAGCGGCGTAGAGTTGCGCGCGGAAAAGAAGTCGTTCGCCGGCGTCGTCGAGGAAGCGTTGGGCCTCAAGAAGCTTCGCGTGGTCGAAGCCGGCGGCAGCGACTACCAGCGCGAACGCACGCAGTGGGACAGCGGCGCCAACCTCGTTTGCGCATCGCCGGGTGTGGTCTATGCCTATGACCGCAACACGTACACCAATACGCTGCTGCGCAAGGAAGGTATCGAGGTGATCACGATTGTCGGTGCCGAGCTGGGTCGCGGTCGCGGCGGTGGTCACTGCATGACGTGTCCGATCATCCGGGATGCGGTCGATTACTGAATCTCGCGGGCGAAATTTCATCGCCGGAGGCGCCGGCTATCGGTATTCAGAGCGCAGCGGCGGCAGGTCGACGTGCCTGGCGCCACCGCGGCTTTCGTTGATCGTTGACGTGGTGCACAATCGATCAATGACGATGGAGATTCCTTGAAACCATCCGATCAAGCCCAGCCTCTGACACTGACGGAAGCGATCGTCCCCGTTGCCAGCCTCATCGTGCTGGTCGGGCTCTCCTATTTTCTGTTCGGTGATGCGGGCGCCGCCGGACCGAACCAGGTCGCGCTCACCGTCGCCACGATGATCGCCGTTTTCGTCGCCTGGCGCCGTGGCCATGCACTCGACGCACTACGCGACGCCGCTGTCGCGAGCGTCGGTTCCGGGGTCGGGGCAATCTTCATCCTGTTCGCCGTCGGCGCCCTTATCGGTACCTGGGCGATGAGCGGTACACTCGTGGCGATGGTCTACTACGGGCTGAAACTGCTCAACCCGAATTACTTTTACGTGACGACAGTGCTGATTTGCGCTGTGGTCTCCGCCAGTATCGGCAGTTCGTGGACGGTCGTCGGCACCATCGGGATCGGCCTCATGGGCATTGCTGCGAACATGGACCTGAACCCCGCGATCGCCGCCGCCGCCGTGATCTCGGGCGCGTATTTCGGCGACACGACCTCGCCGCTTTCGGATTCGGCGAATCTCGCTGCTGCCGCCGCCGACGTCGGGCTCTACAAGCACGTGCGCGAGACGCTCGTCACATCGGGGCTGGCACTCATCGTCGCGCTTACGGTGTTCTGGATGCTCGGCAGACCAGGCGACTTCGATGCCAGCGACAGCATGGCGGAACTCACCGGGGCGTTCCACATCTCGCTCGTTCTGTTTCTTCCGCTCGTCGTCGTCGTTTGTCTTGCGCTGTTCAAGGTTCCGCCGTTCACCACGATTTTCATTGGAGCGCTCGCGGGCGGTGTGGTTGCCGTCTTCGTGGCGCCGGAGCGCGTGATCACGTATGCCGACGCGGGCAAGAACGTGCCGGTGTGGCTGGCGATGCTCAAGGGCGTATGGCTCGCCCTTGCTGACGGGTACGTTTCGAGGACGGGCCACGCGCACCTCGATGTTCTCGTGTCGCGCGGCGGCATGGCCAGCATGCTCAACACGGTGTGGCTGATCATCACGGCGCTTGCCTTCGGCGGCGTGGTCGAAGCGGCCGGAGTCCTGGAGCGGCTGATCACGCCGGTCATCGAGAAGGCGAAGTCCGCTGGTGCGCTCGTCGCATCCCTCGTCGCCGCCATATTCGCAACCAATGTCATCACGGCCGACCAATACATCGCGATCGTCTTGCCGGGGCGGATGTTCAAGGGCGCATTCGCCCAGCGCGGATTCGATCCCATCGTCCTGTCGCGTTCAGTCGGGGCTGCTGCGACTCCGACGGGGGCATTGATCCCGTGGAACAGCTGCGGCGCCTACATGGCCGCGACGCTGGGCGTGGCAACGTTGAGTTACGCTCCGTACGCGATTTTCAATCTGGTGAGCCCGTTGTTGGCGATCGCAATGGCGTACGCAGGCATACGCATGCTTCGCAGCGGCACGGGGTCGGGAAAAGAGACAGTCCCCGCGACCCGGCCACAGTAACGTGAATGAAACGCGCTGCTGTCCGATTGTTGCACCGCAACCCTGCAAGCAAGACAATAGGCGAAACATCGCCAAGGAATCTAACGTGCCTTTGCATTTCGCTGTTGGGCGAGCCAGTTCTTCGCTGAGAGCCTTGGCGCTGCTCGCGCTCGCCGCACCGATACTGTTGTCGGCGTGCAGGCGTGCGGAGGAGCAACCCGCACCCGAGATTCGTCCAGTGCGTGTGGTCACGGTCGCGAAGGGCGTCGCCGGAGACACGGTTGCACTGACCGGCACCGTACAGGCGCAGACCGAGATCAACCAGTCGTTCCGGATCGACGGCAGACTCCTGGAACGCAATGTGAACGTCGGGGACACGGTGCGCCCGGGCCAGCTCGTCGCGCGGCTGGATTCGCAGAACGAGGAGAGCAGTCTCCAGTCGGCACGGGCGCAGCTCGCCGCGGCCCGCGCACAGCTGTCGGAAGCCCGGAACAACTACGCTCGCATGCGTGACCTCGTTGCCGAGAATGCGGTCTCGCGCGCGACCTACGAATCGGCCGAGTCGCTTCTGAAGACCGCCGAGTCGCAAGTCGAGTCGATGCAATCGCAGGTGACGCTCGCCGAAAATCGGCTGAGCTACACGCGCCTGGTCTCCGACGTCGCGGGTATCGTCACGATGCAGGCCGCCGAACCGGGCGAGGTGGTCGGTGCGGGTCGACCGATCGTCCAGGTTGCGCGCGAGGGCGGACGCGATGCGGCCTTCGATGTGCCCGCACGTGTGAAGGACAGCATGTCGCCGAATGCCGAGCTAGCCGTCGTCCTGACCTCGGATCCGAAGGTCACCGCGACAGGCGTCGTCCGCGAGGTGTCGCCGCGCGCCGACCCGGTGACCGGCACCTTCCGCGTAAAGTTTCGCCTCATCAATCCCCCAGCGGCGATGCGTCTCGGCACGACGGTGACGGGCCGCATGAAGCTCGCGGCCGCGCCGGCGATCGAAGTGCCGCCGTCCGCGGTATTTCGCTCGGATCGCCAATCGGCCGTGTGGGTCGTCGATCCCAAGACGGGAACAGTTGCCACGCGCAACATCGAAATCCGGTCCTCCGATCCGAACCGCGTCGAAGTCGCGTCGGGTTTGAATCCGGGCGATGTCGTGGTGACCGCGGGCATCCAGGCGCTGCGGCCGGGACAGAAAGTTCGTCTGCTCGAGACCAAGCATTGATCGGCCCGAATCTCTCGGAGTGGGCGCTCCAGCGGCGCTCGCTGATCGTCTTCCTGATGATCGTGGCGGTGGTCGCGGGCATCCTGTCGTTCGTGCGTCTCGGGCGCAGCGAGGATCCGGCGATCACCATCCGGACGATGGTCGTCGGCGCGGCGTGGCCGGGCGCAACCGTCGAGGAGACGCTGAAGCAGGTCACCGAGCGCTTGGAGCGCACGCTGCAGGAAACGCGCCACCTCGACCGCGTGCGCAGTTACACCACGGCCGGGCAGACAACAATCTTCGTCGACCTCAAGCAGTCAGCGCCTCCATCAGAGATAGCGGACGTCTGGTACCAGGTGCGCAAGAACATCGGCGACATGCGTGGGACGCTTCCCGCCGGCGTTGTCGGACCGTTCTTCAACGACGATTTCGGCGACACCTTCGGCATCATCTACGCCTTCACCGCCGACGGCTTCACTTTCCGCGAGCTGCGCGACTACGTCGAGGCGGCGCGTTCGCGCCTGCTGCTGGTGCCGGACGTCTCGAAGATCGAGGTGATGGGCGCACAGGACGAGCAGGTCTTCATCGAGTTCAACACCGAACGCCTTGCCGGCCTGCGGCTCGACTATCCGACGATCCTGGCGACGCTTCAGGCGCAGAACCTCGTGCGCCCTGCAGGGGTGATCCAGACCCAGCAGGAGCGCGTGTTCCTGCGCGTCACCGGCGCGTTCGATTCGGAGCACGACATCGAGGCAGTCAACTTCGTGGCGGGTGACCGGATCATCCGGTTGGGAGACATCGCCACCGTGCACCGCGGTTTCGTCGATCCGCCGCAGCCGATGTTCCGCGTCAACGGCAAACCGGCGATCGGCCTGGCGATCGCCATGCGCGATGCCGGCGATATCCTCGCCCTCGGCAGCAACATACGCAAGGAAATGGCCGACATCAAGGCCAACCTGCCGATCGGCATCGAGCCGACGCTGGTCGCCGACCAGGCGGTCTCGGTCGATGTTGCGATCAACGATTTCATGACGTCCCTGTGGCAGGCGATCGTGATCATCCTCGTCTGCAGCTTCGTGAGCCTCGGCGTGCGACCGGGCGCCGTGGTCGCGCTGGCGATCCCGCTCACGCTCGCGATCGTGTTCGCCGTCATGGATGTCACGCATACTGGTCTGCATCGCATCTCGCTGGGCGCCCTCATCATCGCGCTGACGCTGCTCGTCGACGACGCGATGACGACGGTGGACGCGATGATCCGCAGACTGGGCGCAGGGGACACGATCGACGACGCGGCGACGTTCGCCTACCGGACCCTCGCCGCGCCGATGCTGATCGGCACGCTGGTCACGATCTCGAGCTTCGTTCCGATCGGCTTTGCGCGCAGCTCCGCCGGCGAGTACACGTTCTCGATCTTCTCCGTCGTCGCCATCTCGCTCATCGTATCGTGGCTCGTGGCCGTCGTGTTCGCGCCACTGATCGGCAAGGCGATACTGAAGCCGCCCAAGGCCGGCGTGGAACCCAAGCCGAGCAAGTTACTTAACGCCTACAGCGCGTTCCTGCGCGGCGCGATCCGCGCGAGGTGGGTGACCATTGGCCTCACGCTCGCTGCGTTCGCCGTCGCGCTCTTCCTGCTCCGGCACGTGCCGCAGCAGTTCTTTCCGGCCTCTGATCGCCCCGAGCTCGTCGTCAGCATGACCTTGCGGCAGAACGCGTCGATCTACGCGACCGAGGCACAGGCAAAGCGCCTCGAGGCGGTGCTGCTCGGCGATCCCGATGTCGACCACTTCAGCACGTATGTCGGCCGCGGGGCGATCCGGTTCATCCTCACGCTGGACGTACAGCTCGCCAACCCGTTCTTCGCGCAGTTCGTCATCGTCACGAAGAGCCTCGAGGCGCGCGAGCGCGTGCAGCAGAAACTCGAGGGGGTGCTGGCCGAGCAGTTTCCCGACGTCGTCGCAGGCGTGAATCCGCTCGAGCTGGGCCCGCCGGTCGGCTGGCCGTTGCAGTATCGGATTTCGGGCCCGGACATGGACGAGGTTCGTCGGATTGCGCTGGAGTTCGCCAACGTGCTTGGCTCCGATCCGCGGACGCGTCACGTTCATTTCGACTGGATGGAGCCTGCCCGGCAGGTCCGTGTCCGCGTCGACCAGGACGAGGCGCGCCGGCTCGGCGTCAGCTCGCGGGGATTGGCCGCGGCGCTCAACGCTGCGGTCACCGGGTCGACGGTGACGCAGTTGCGCGACGACATCTATCTCATCAATGTGGTGGCGCGCGCCACTGACGACCAGCGCGTTTCGTTCGAGAGCCTGAGCTCGTTGCAGATACCCACGCCGAGCGGACGCATGGTGCCGCTGCGGCAATTCGCGACCTTCGCGGAGGATCAGGAGTTTCCGCTCGTCTGGCGGCGTGACCGCGTGCCTACGCTCACGGTGCGCGCCGACGTGAGCCGTGGCGTGCTGCCGGATACCGTCGTCGGCGCGCTCGCGCCGAAAGTCGCCGAGTTCGCGGCGAAGCTCCCGAGGCCCTACACAGTCGCCACGGGCGGTCTGTACGAGGAGAGCGCTGCATCGAGCGCATCGGTGTTCGCGGTTGTGCCGCTGATGATCGTGCTGATGCTCTCTGCGATGATGCTGATGCTCGTCAGCTTCCGGAGGCTCGCGATGGTGGTCGCCCTGCTGCCCCTCGGGCTGATCGGCGTCGTCGTTACCCTGCTCGTGTTCAATCGGCCGCTGGGCTTTGTCGCGATCCTGGGCATCCTGGCGCTGATCGGCATGATCGCGAAGAACGCGGTCATTCTCGTCGTGCAAATCGAGTCCGACCGCGCAGAAGGGAAAGGCGTCCGCGACGCGGTGATGGCATCGGCGACCTCCAGGTTGCGGCCGATGATCCTGACGGCAATCTCGACCGTGCTAGGTTTGATCCCCATCGCGCCGACGGTTTTCTGGGGACCCATGGCGTTCGCCATCATGGGCGGGCTGCTCGTGGCGACGTTGTTGACGCTTATCCTGCTGCCGGTCCTCTACGTTACTGTGTTCGGGAACGAAAAGCCTTCCGGCGAGCCGGTGCCCGCGCCGTCGTGATCCGCAAAGCGCGGCCCTTGACCCTCGACGACACAGCGAGTGCGACGCCATGACCGACGATCGACCCACGCCGTCCGCAACCAAGTCGAGCTCGCCGCTGCGCATCGTCCTGATCCGCGGCGCGATGCTGTTCGGACTGTGGATCGTGCTCATGCAAAGCGCAAAGCCCGGTGATCTCGCGGTGGGCGCACTGGCCACTGTCGCAGCGACGTGGGCAAGTTTGCGCCTGCTGCCGCCGGAAACCGGACGCGTGCGCTTCGGCCGGTTGCTTGTACTCCTGCCCCGCTTTCTGTGGCAATCGCTCAAGGCGGGGATCGACGTGGCGCGTCGCGCGCTCGCGCCGAGCCTGCCGCTGCACACCGGGTTTGTCGACTACCGCACGGGCTTCCCGCGCGGGCAGGCACGCAACAATTTCGCCACGATCACGAGCATGATGCCGGGTACCGTACCGGCGGGTGACGGCCCGGATACGATCGAATTCCACTGCCTCGACATAGGACAGCCGGTCGTGGCGCAGATGGCCGAGGAGGAACGGATGCTTGCGAAAGCACTCGTCCCGGGGAAGACTCATGGCTGAGTTCCTGCTCGCCGCAGCGGGTTTCGTGCTCGCGATGGTCGCGGTGGGTTTGGTTCGGGTACTGCGCGGCCCCGGCGACGCCGATCGAATGATGGCGGGGCAACTGCTCGGCAGCGGCGGCATCGCTGCGTTGCTGCTTGGCGGCGCGGCAATCGGCGACGGATCGGTCGTCGACGTGTCGCTGACGCTCGCGCTGTTAGCTGCGTTCGCGTCGATCGCGTTCGTGAAGTTCGCGCCCGAGGACGCCGACAGGCCATGAGCACTCTCGGCGACGTGTTCACGTATGTGGCGATCGGCGTGGGTCTGTTCTTTTTCTTGGCCGGCACCGTCGGCCTGTTGCGTTTTCCCGACACGCTCACCCGACTGCATGCGCTCACCAAGGCCGACAACCTCGGCCTCGGACTGATCGCGCTCGGCTTGCTGCCGCAGGTCGACGGCGTGCTGAACGGACTGAAGCTGATCACGATCTGGTTGCTCGTGCTGGTCTCTGGCGCAGATGCCGGGCAACTGATTGCACGCGCCGCGCGGCGCCGCGGTCCGCCCGCGTGAGCACCTTGCGCGTACTACGGCAATGATCGTCGACGCGTTCTACGCCGCCCCCGCGCTGCTGATCCTGGCACTGGGCATTTACACGACGGTGGTGCGCGACACGTTTTCGGCAACGGTCGGTTACCTCGCGTACGGCCTGTTGCTGACGGTCGCCTGGGTTCAATTGCACGGCGTCGATGTCGCGTTGACCGAAGCGGCGATCGGCGGTGGCTTGACCGGCATGTTGCTCGTGCGCGCGTCGGCGAAGCTCCGCGCGATCGAAGCGCAAGCGCGTGCCGAGACACCGGGTTTGCGGTTGCGACTGCTGGCTGGGCTCATGGCGGCAGGCGTGGCGGGTGCGCTCGCGACCGCGCTGCTGACGCTGCCCGATCCGGCGCCGACACTCGCGCCGGAGGCCGCGGCCAACCTCGCGTCGACCGGGGTGGGCAACCCGATCACTGCAGTGCTGATGGCATACCGTGCGATGGATACGATGCTCGAGGCCATCGTGTTGCTGCTGGCTCTGATCGGTGTGTGGTCGCTTGCGCCCGACCGTGTATGGGGCGGGCGGCCGGGGCCACGCTACAACGCCGATCCCGACGGGATCCTCGCGTTCATTGCGCGCATGCTGCCGCCGATCGGCATCGTCGTCGGTATATACATTTTCTGGGTCGGTGCAGACCATCCGGGCGGCAAGTTCCAGGGCGCTACGATCGTCGCGGCGATGTGGCTGCTGACGCTGATGGCGGGGCTCACAGATGCACCTCCGATCAGCCGGCGATGGGTGCGCGTCCTCCTTGTCGCGGGTCCCGTCGTATTCATCGGGGTGGGCGTCGCGGGCGTGCTGCTGACAGGGACGTTCCTCGCCTACCCCGAAGGCTGGGCGAAACCGATGATCCTCGTGATCGAATTCGCGCTGATGCCCTCACTCGCATTGACGCTTGGTCTCGTGCTGGCCGGCGCACCGGAACGGACGGCTGAATCATGAGCGGCGCTAACCTGTTCGGGCTGGTGGCGTGCGCGCTGGTCGGCGTCGGTCTTTACGGCCTCATCGTGAACCCACAACCGCTGCGCAAGATCCTCGCGTTCAACGTGGTCGGCAGCGGCGTGTTCCTGCTGTTCGGCGTGATCGCGCGGCGTGGAGCGGCGGCCGGCATGGGCGGCGATCCGGTGCCCCAGGCGCTGCTCATCACCGGCATAGTCGTCGCGTTTTCCGCGACTGCACTCGCGATCACCGTGCTGCTGCGACTTTTCGACGAGACAGGATCGACCACACTGGCTCCCGAAGCGCCTTCGCCGAGCCCGGATGCCGGCACGAGCCAAGGATAGATAGGGTCGCGCGTGCCGGTCGAGGCGATGACGACATCGGGCGGACTTTTGCTTCCGCTAGCCGTGCTGCTCCCGTTCGTGGGCGTCATGGCCGGATTGGTGCTCGGGGGTCGCAATGCGCAGCGTGTCGCGATGCTCACGATCGTTGCGGGTCTCGCCATCGCCATCGCGATTGCCACGACGATGCTGCGTTCGGGCACCGCACTCACGTACCTGTTGGGCGACTGGGCGCCGCCGCTCGGCATCGCGTTGCGCGCGGATGGCCTGTCGATAGTCATGATGTTCGCGGTCGCGGTCGTGATCGCCGGCATCGGCGTCTACGCGCGCGCGGATTTCAGCACACCCGACGGCGTGGGCGAGGCGCGGGCACCGACGGTCTACTGGCTGCTCCTGCTCGCCGTGTGGGGTTCCCTCAATCTGGTATTCGTGAGTGGCGATCTGTTCACGCTGTACGTCGCGCTCGAGTTACTCACGTTCGCTGGCGTTCCGCTCGTTTGCCTCGACGGCAAGGGTGAAACGCTGCGCGCTGCGCTGCGCTATCTGGTGTACGCGCTGGGGGGTTCCATTTTGTATCTGCTCGGTGCCGTATTGCTGTATGGCGAATGCGGCACGCTCGACATCGCGCTGCTGGCGCAGCGTTTGCGTCCTTCGGCTGTCGCGTGGGTCGCACTGGCCTTGATGACGACGGGACTCCTTGCCAAGACCGCGCTGTTCCCGCTGCATCTATGGCTGCCACCGGCGCACGCCGGTGCGCCGCCGGCGGCGAGCGCGGTGCTCTCCGCGCTCGTCGTGAAGGGATCGTTTTTCATCGTCATTCGCCTGTGGTTCGATGCCGCCCCATCGCTACCCGGACTCTCGGCGGCGCAGTTGCTCGCGGGTCTCGGCGCCACGGCGATACTGTTCGGCAGCGTCATTGCGCTCAGGCAGGATCGGTTGAAACTGCTGATCGCCTATTCGACGCTCGCGCAGATCGGCTACCTGTTCCTGATGTTTCCGCTCGCCTTCGACGCGGGCGCGGGCGAATTCGTGCGTGGCGGCGCCCTGATGGGCGGCACGCTGCAGGCGATCTCGCACGCGACCGCGAAAGCCGCGATGTTCATGGCCGCCGGCCTGATCTACAAGGCTTATGGCCACGATCGCATCGCTGATCTTGCCGGCGCCGCGCGTAGCGTTCCGCTAAGCGTGCTGGCATTTGCGATCGGTGGCGTGGCGCTGATGGGCGTGCTGCCGAGTGGCGCCTACCTCGCGAAGAAGCTGCTGCTGCAGGCTGCCGACGACAGCGGACAGTGGTGGTGGGAGTGGGTGCTCCAGGCCGGCGGCTTCCTCACGACCAGCTATGTCGTACTGGTGATCGCGCACGCATGCCGGATCCCGGACAGAGCCGTGACGCCGCGCGTGTCGGTGCCGCGGATTCAGGAACTTGCCGCGCTAAGTCTGGCGCTTTGTTCGTTGGCGCTTGCCTTGGCCGCAGTTGTCGGGCCGGTGCCCGGGGAACTGCTCGGCAATCCCCTCGCGCCCAAGGAAATCGCATGGACCCTGATCACGGTCGCCGGCGGCAGTGCGCTTGCGCTCACGCTGGCGCGCCACCTTCCCCGGCTTCCGGCAGGTTTCCTCGCCGCAGCGAGCCCCGTGCGCCGTATGATGCTCAGTATCGGCGGCGGTCTCGAGCGGATCGATCTCGGGTTGCGGCAGTGGTCCGTGGCAGGACTGTCGCTTCTGTTGCTATCGCTCCTGTTCGGGTTGGCGATGCGAGCGCCCGGGTAGCGGAGTATTTTTCTCTCGACACCTATGACGATCGTCGGGGACGAGAAGCGCAACAATTTGCGTTCACCTTGGAATGCGCTGTTAGATTGCGCTCGTAGGTACGGGAGGAAACAAGAGACTTTCCGCACCATACTGGCCTGTCACCTCGCTCTCTCGAAGCATTCTGACCGTGTTTTGATCGTAGGAATGAATCCATGCAACGCAACTCCGCGCGTGGGGCAACAGTGATCCTGCTGTATGGCAGCAAGAACTAGGAGGGGCGATCGTGGTCCTGGTATCCGTGCTGTTCGCCCTTCTGCGCGTGGCGGCCTAGGCTAGTGGGAGCGATGTCTGTGGGGCGCGAGGCATTGCGTACCCCCCCCGTGATCTGCGGTGCCTGGTTTCGACGCGCGAATCGCTGGTTACTTCTGGGAGGAGTGTGGTGAGCGGATACAGCCTGCAACTGTTCGGCATTCTTGTATCGCTGGGCCTGCTCATCTGGCTCGCGTTTCGCGGCTTCACCCTGCTGTTGGCGGCGCCGGCGGCAGCGATCGTGGCCGCTGCCTTCTCGGGCGAACCGCTGCTCGCCAAGTGGACGCTGACCTTCATGCAAAGTGCGGCGAACTTCGTGCGCAATCTCTTTCCGCTGTTCCTGCTCGGCGGCGTGTTCGGCAAGCTCATGGACGACAGCGGCGCGGCACTGTCCATCGCCCGCACCATCACCGACAAGCTGGGCGAGACGCGTGCGATCATGGCGGTGGTGCTGGCGTGTGCGGTACTCACGTATGGCGGCGTCAGTCTGTTCGTCGTGGCCTTCGCCGTGTTCCCGGTCGCCGATGCGCTGTTCCGGCAGGCAAAGGTGCCGCATCGCCTGATCCCGCCGGCGATTGCGCTGGGCGCTTTCACCTTCACGATGACGGCGCTGCCGGGCACCCCGGCGGTCCAGAATGCGATCCCGATGCCTTATTTCGGTACCACGCTATTCGCGGCGCCCGGTCTCGGCATCCTGGCGTCGGCCATCATGGTCGGTTTCGGTTTGTGGTGGCTGCGCACGGTCGAGACGCGCGCGCGTGCCGCCGGCGAGGGCTACAGTGCTCAGACTTCGGTCCCTGCCGATGATCAGTTGGTACGCGCCAAGGCCACGAACGCCGACAACTTCGACCCCGCCGAACTGCCGCACGGTCAGCAGAGCAAGCAGTTGCCGCCGTTTGCGCTCGCCATCGCGCCGATTCTCATCGTGCTTGTGGTCAACCTCGTCATGAGCTTTCTGGTGCTGCCGCGCGTGGACACCGGGTTCCTCGCCGAGCCGCGATTCAATACCACCCTGGCCGCGGTGAGCGGCGCCTGGTCGGTCGTGACGGCGCTGGCGGTCGCGTCGCTGGTGCTGGTGCTGGTCCATCGCAAGCGTTTGCCGGAGATGCGCAAGACTCTCGATGCGGGTGCCAGTGCCTCGGTGCTGCCGGCGCTCAACACGGCCAGCCTGGTAGGATTCGGCGCGGTGGTGGCCGCCTTGCCGGCGTTCGCTGTCGTGCGCGACGGTTTCCTGGCGGTCCCGGGCGGACCGCTGGTGTCGATTGCCGTCGCCGCCAATGTGATGGGCGGCATAACCGGCTCTGCCTCCGGCGGATTGATCATCGCGCTGAACGCGCTCGGCGAGACTTACGCCAAGCTGGGTGCAGCCGCAGGCATCGACCCGGCGCTGATGCACCGCGTCGCTTCGATCAGCTCCGGCGCGCTGGCCATGCTCCCGCACAACGGCGCGGTCGTTACGCTGCTCGCGATCTGCGGCGCCACGCAGCGCGGGAGCTACCGCGAGATCATGATGGTAGGGCTTGTCGGACCGCTGCTCGCGCTGACGGTCGTGATCGTGTTGGGCAACCTGTTCGGAGCATTCTGAACATTGCCACCCACGCATTGACCTTCGCTATCGTGCGGTCCATCCACCGTCCACCGGGAGCGCCACACCATTGAGTTGCGCCGCGCAGTCCGAGCAAAGGAATGCCGCGAGCGCGCCGAGTTGCTCCGGCGTGGTGAACTCGAGCGAGGGCTGCTTCTCGCCGAGCAGTCTGATCTTCGCATCCTCCGGCGACAGCTTTTCCTTGGCAGCGAGGGCGTCGATCTGCTTTTGCACCAGTGGCGTCAACACCCAGCCGGGGCATATTGCGTTGCAGGTGACTCCTGCGGTGGCCGTCTCGAGCGCCACCGCTTTGGTCAGACCGACGACGCCATGTTTGGACGCCACGTACGGAGCCTTGTCCGCCGACGCGACCAGGCCGTGCACCGAGGCGATGTTGATGATTCGACCCCAGTCCCGCTTGAGCATTTGCGGCAGTGCTGCGCGGATGGCCAGAAAAACCGCCGTGAGGTTGATCGCGATGATCGCGTCCCACTTTTCGACCGGAAATTCGTGCACCGGTGCAACATGCTGAATTCCGGCGTTGTTGACGAGCACGTCGACGCGCCCGAGTTCCTTCGTAGCCTGCTCGATCAGACTTGTCACTTCAGTCGGCTTGGACAGGTCGGCGCCGCTATAGGCCACCCGAATGCTATGGGTCGACGCAATTTCCCTGCGCAGCTTCTCGATGTCGGCGGCTTCGCCGAACCCGTTGATCATGAGATCGGCACCCTCGGCACCGAGCGCGCGTGCGATCCCGAGCCCAATCCCACTCGTCGAGCCGGTAACAACGGCAACCTTGCCCTTCAACATGGTGAACCTCCTTGGCATTGGTCGAGTGCGGGCGCACTGGGCCGTTTGAATATGCAGCTTTTTCTCAGCCAAGGAAGACCATACTGCTCGGTTGCGACGGCGTCAACGACATATCGGGCGAATGCGCAGCAACCCGAACCGACACCGCACTTCTCGTCGCGTCGAGCGCGGACCGACGTGCGAGATTCCATGGCAAGATGCTGCAGCGCACGCGGATTCACGCGATGGCTTGGCGCAGGATCCCTTGCAGATCGATGATGTGACTCATCGATCCGGAAGCGATATGACCACCGCACAAGATCAAAAACTCTCTCGCGCTGCGCTGGTCGCCCTCGTTGTCGGGTCCATGGTGGGATCGGGCATCTTCGCCCTGCCGTCGGCATTCGGTCGCTCGACCGGAGTCCTGGGTGCAATGATCGCCTGGGCCATCGCGGGCACCGGCATGCTGATGCTCGCATTCGTCTTCCAGACGCTGTCGCGACGGCGGCCCGATCTCGACGCCGGCATCTACGCCTATGCGAAGGCTGGATTCGGAAACTATCTCGGATTCGTGTCCGCCGTCGGATACTGGATCGGCTGTTGCCTCGCCGACACCGCCTGTCTCATCCTGATCAAGGCGACACTGGGTCAATTCTTTCCGGTATTCGGCGACGGCACAACGCTCTTCGCGATCGTCGCCGCTTCAGTGCTGCTATGGGCCGTGCATTTTCTCGTCCTGCGCGGCGTCAAGCAGGCGGCGGCGCTGAACACGATCGCAACGATCGCCAAGATCGTCCCGATCTCCATTTTTATCATCGTCGTCATCGCCGGGTTCAAGGCCGATGCCTTCGCGCTCAATTTCTGGGGCGGCGCCGAGCCCAGCCTGTCGAACGTGGCGAGCCAGGTTCGCAACACGATGCTGGTTACGGTGTTCGTGTTCGTCGGCATCGAGGGCGCGAGCGTCTATTCGCGCTATGCGAAGAACCGCGACGACGTCGGTACCGCCACCGTACTGGGTTTTCTCGGCGTCCTGTGTCTGCTGATTCTTGTCACCATCCTTTCCTACGGCATCTTGCTGCGGCCGGATCTCGCGACGCTTGCGACGCCGTCCATGGCGGGTGTCATGGAGGCAATTGTCGGGCCGTGGGGGCGCGTATTCATCAGCATCGGTCTGCTCATCTCCGTGCTGGGCAACTACCTCTCCTGGTCGCTGCTCGCCGCCGAAGTCCTGCGTTCGGCGGGGAAGGGCAACACGATGCCCGTCTTTCTCGCGCGTGAGAACGCGAACAAGGTACCGGCGGCTGCACTCTGGCTCACCAACATCGTCATCCAGGTCTTCCTTGTCGTCGCCTGGTTCGCGGACTACGCGTTCACGCTCGCCCTCAAGATGACGAGTTCGATGACGCTCATTCCCTATCTGCTTGTCGCCGCCTACGGGTTCAAGCTCGCATGGACCGGTGAGACCTACGCCGCCGACCCTGGCGGCCGCTCGACGGATCGGGTGCGCGGCGCGATTGCGACGGTCTACGCTGCGGGAATGATCTACGCCGGCGGCCCGAAGTTCCTGCTGCTGTCGGCACTTCTATACGCCCCGGGCACGTTGCTGTATGTTCTTGCCCGGCGCGAACAGAATGCGGCGCTGTTCGCGCCGTACGAGATCATTGTGTTCGGTGCAGTCTGCATCGCGGCGATCGCAGCCCTGTTTGCGCTCGTGTCCGGTGTGATCTCGATCTGAGTAAGCTGTGCAAGTCGGAGGCGGCTTGCGCTCGTCACGCTGTCGGCCTATCGTATTCCGAGCGTGTCGGAGCCGTCATTGCGCTGGCATCGGGTGTCGCCCTCGAGGCTTGTCGGCTGCCCGTCGTGCAATGGCCGACTCTATTGCAGCCGGGTTGCCGGCGTGGCCCGAGGGCGCTGCAAGTGGGAGCACTGTAGCAGGTGCATTGGAACGTTGATCTAATGGAGAGGCATCTATGACAACAGGGATGCGGTTGCGAGCAGCGATACTGGTGGTATGCACGACGTTCGCGGCAGCTTGGGGCAGCGCGTTTGCGCAGGAAATTCCGATCGTCACTGGCGAACTCTGGATGAAATCCACGGAGCAGGTCAAGAAAGCTTATCTCATCGGCATTGCCAACCTGATCCAGGCCGAGTTCGCCTACGAGGGCGCAAGCCCACCGTCCGACGCACAGAGTATCGTTCCCCGGATGGTCAGGGGCATGCGGGGACAGACGCTCGACAGCGTCCGCGAAGGCCTCGACAAGTGGTACACGGCGAATCCCGACAAGCTGCAGCGACCGGTGATCGAAACCATATGGTTCGAGATGGTTGTTCCAGGTCTGAAGCGAACGAACTAGCCGAGGTCAATGATGAAACGAATGGCATTGATAGTGACGGTCGCGGTGGTGGCGGGCGTCATCGGATGCACGAACATGTCGCCACAGCAGCAGGGGACGATGAGCGGTGCGGTCATCGGTGCCGGGGCTGGCGCCGGCATTGCGGCCATCGCCGGCGGCAATGCCTGGACCGGCGCCGCGATCGGTGGCGTCGCCGGTGGCATAGCCGGCAACATCCACGGTAGCAGGCAATAGTGATCGCGAGCCGGCGCGGACCGAATGGTTCGTGTCGGCGGCTGTTGGGGCATCGGTTGGCGGAAGCAGCGGAACTGCCGAAGGTCCTATTGGGAATTACGAAACCTAGTCACACAGCATGGCTGAATGTTGACGTCATCCCGGCGCAGGCCGGGATCCAATATCACGGCCAGAGATTGGGCCCCGGCCTCCGCCGGGGCGACATGAATCGAGCGAAGTTCGCAGATAGAATTGATGGGGAAACCGTTGCCTGATTCTGCCAATGGAGCGTTGCACGCGGCTTGGCAGACCGATTTCACTGCGCCGAAACTGTCCGTTGAACAGCGCATGGCCGCGGGCAAGGCACTGCGCGAGACGGTGCCGCACGCCCTGCACGCGCAATTCCGGCCGCTGCCGGAGCGGACTGATCCGGTGGCCATTCTCGAAGAGCAGGCGAGGACGCGCCTCCCATTTCTGGTGCCCGTCCGCTACGCACGGATGCTTGAGAGCCCGTTCGCTTTCCTGCGCGGTTCGGCGGCGGTCATGGCGGCCGATCTCGCCCCGACTCCGGTGACCGGGCTCACGGTTCAGGCTTGCGGCGACGCGCACCTCGCCAACTTCGGCGTGTTCGCGTCCGCCGAGCGCAATCTCGTGTTCGGCATCAACGATTTCGACGAGACCCTCCCCGGAGCGTGGGAGTGGGATGTCAAACGGCTCGCCGCCAGCGCCGTCACGGCAGGTCGCTTCCTGGGGGCCGACAGGATCGCCTGCGAGGAAGCGGCACGCGCGGTTGTCGAGAGCTACCGCAAGCACATGCGCGAGTATGCCCGCATGTCGCACCTTGACGTCTGGTACTCGATGATCGACGAAAAAGACGTCCTCGCGGCGCTCTCGCGAGAGGCGCGCGACGATGCGCAGCGGGTCATGGCCAAGGCGCGCCGGCGAAACCACGCACAGGTGCTGGAGAAGATGGCGCAACTCGTCGACGATGCGCACCACATCGTCGAGGACAAGCCTCTGATCGTCAGAGAGACACACACGGCCGACGGGCATCCCGTCGAGAAAGCCGTCGACCACACGCTGCGCGCGTACCTCGACTCGCTGGAGGAAGACCGCAAGGTGCTCTTTGCCCGTTACCGTGTCGTGGATGTGGCGCGCAAGGTGGTGGGCGTGGGCAGCGTTGGCACGCGGTGCTGGGTGCTTCTGTTGAGCGGCAACGATGACGACAAGGATCCGTTGTTTCTGCAATACAAGGAAGCGCAGCGTTCAGTCCTGGCGCCTTATTCCAAGGCGGCGCCCTGGGACTGTGAAGGCAGGCGGGTCGTGGTGGGTCAGCGCCTCATCCAGGGAGCGCCCGACATCTTTCTGGGCTGGGGTGTCGGGATCGACGGGACTCACTTTTACATGCGCCAGCTGCGCGATATGAAAGGGTCCTGGGAGTTCCATCCCGAAGCCACGCCAGTAAAGCGGCTCGGTGAGTATTGCAGTCTCTGCGGCTGGGCCTTGGCCCTCGCACACGCCAAGTCGGGTGACGCCGCGCTGATCGCCGGCTATCTCGGCAAGAACGACAGCATGGGCGAGGCCATCGCTGGCTTTGCCGCCGCCTACGCCGACCAGACCGAGCGCGACTACGATGCGCTGGCAAAGGCGGCGAAATCGAAACGGATTTCCGTAGCCAAGCTTCCGTGAAGCCGGTTGGCGATTGCGCCGGGCGCGACGTCAGGTCCGGGACTGCGTGTGCCGATCCCCGAGTCAGGGCGTCGACGTTGTGTCGAGCCCCGGTGGAGTGGTGAACCATCGAGGCCCTGCCACTGCGGTCCGGTATCCCAGGTCGTAGAGCTCGTTCATCCTGACGGGATCGAACACTTCGTCGCCCGTGATCTCGACACCGTCCGGAATGGTCGTCCACCGAAATCCGGATTGGTCGCGCACGGAGACGCTGTAGATCCGGAACAGGTCCCCGACAACCGCAGCCTTGCCCGCAGAATCGAAGACGCGCAGCGCGATGCTGCGCACCGTACGGGATGTAGTCTGCGGATCCGGGAGCAACTGTCCGTTATGGATCACGAAAATATCCTCGGTTCCGGACCCGCGGCCCACCGCTTCGCGCACTTGCGCGAAGCTGAATAGTCCGCCCGTGTAGAAGACAAAAGCCGCGACGCTGCCATCGACGTGCATCTCGTCGTAGCGGCGGCCGCCGGCCTCGACATTGAAGAATACCGGCGGAAAGGCGACCGGAATCGACGACGACGCGAGCAGCACCCTCCGAAATAGATCGAGAGCCTCCGGGCGGCCGCTCGTCGCGATCAGCCCCATGTTCCAGACGATGAGGCGCTGAGAGTCGAGATCGAACGTTCCCACATAGAGGCGGCGGCCCTGGTTGTGCGCCCGCGCAATCTCCTGCAGGAACGCCTCGTCGATGTTCTGCGCGATCAATGCGCTCAAGGGTCCCGTGTCGGCAAACGATTCTCCGCCCAGCAGTTGCGGAATGATCCGAAGGAGCCGGAAGATGTTGCGCGATGCCGTGGTCGTGTAGAACTCGCGCAGCGCGTCGTCGTGGGCAGGCCCGAGAAACGCGAAAGGCGCCATAAGGGCGCCGGTCGAAACACCGGTCACGATCTTGAAGACCGGGCGCTTCCCCGTGCTCGTCCAGCCGTTCAGGAAGCCCGCGCCGAACGCGCCGTTCGGTCCGCCGCCCGACAGGGCTAGGTGGGCATAGTGCACATGCCCGTCGGGCCCGACAGGAAAATCACGCGGCGATTCCTGTTCGAAGGAGCGCGCGAGATCGCTGGTCATCGCTGCGCTGCGCCGGCCGGCCGGCGCCCGGATGTCGGGCATGTCCGGGATCACGGCCTCGCCCATCAGCTCGGGCGGAACCGCGTTTCGCGGAAGTATCCCGCAACCCACGAGGCAGAGCACGGCGCAGACGAGGAGCACCGACGCCAACCACGTCGACCGCAGGCTCGGTGAGTTGCGGATCACTGCCCCACTTGGAACAGCCGGATCAGGCTAGAGCCTTCGCCTTCAGGCGGGCGAATTCGTCGGCGCTGATCGTTCCGGCATCGAGCAGCTTTTTCGCGTCGGCGATCTGATCCGCCGGTGACTTTGCTGCGACGTCGCGGATATACGCGTCGGTTTCCGACTTTGCGCGATTCATCGCGGCGCGTTGCCGCTCGGCAATGCCACCGCCCCTGGCAACCATATAGACAAGCGCGGTAAGCACGGGAACAACGATGAGACCGATGAGCCACAACGCCTTCGCGCCGCCGCCAAGCTCGGAATCGCGAAACAGATCGACAACGATCTGGAAGAGAATCACGAGATAGGCGATGAAAACGAAGGTCGATGCGATGAGCATCATCAAATCCCAGAAATTGCTCACGCTGCTTCTCCCGGATTGGCTTCGAGAACGACTTGTTGAGAATCAAGAAATCGAGTGGACACAGGATGTATAAATGTTGCTGACATCCCGGCGCAGGGCGGGATCCAATTTCATAGCCAGGGATTGGGCCCCGCCTGCGCCGGGGCGACGTGGCTTGCGGCTGGTCGGGTCACGTAGTTGGTTAAAGCTCAATAGTGAAACGCGTTGCGCACAGGACGACACGGTACCGAACCGGTCAATTCCCCCGCCCGGCGCCAGCGATCCAACTGCGCAAGAGCGCGAGCAGGAATCCACCGGTCAGCATGCCCAGGACGTAGATCCCGATCACCAGTACCGACACAGGCAGCGTAATGCTGGCGGAAAACAGCGAAACGGTCGCGGTCTGGAGGTTCTGAAACTTGAAGAGGAGAATGATTGCCGTGAAGACGACGATCAGCCCCATGTACAAATACCTCAAGATTATCTCCCGGTCGAGGGCAATGCCCGGCGCACGACAGGCAGAATACCAGACGGATTGGGCATGGTGCCACCGTTCCACAGGCAGCGCGACTAAACGTTGGTTTAGCTGGGAACGCCATGCAATACACTACGAAAATAGACGCCAGCACACGCATCCACGAGGAAGCATTCCGGCCCTTGCCCGGCACAGGCTGAGGGTCGGGGTAAGCCTGTGGCACGCCATCGGAACAACTCTCGCACGCAAACGCCATCCGCACGTTCCAGCTCGGAGAATGAGATGAGGACAAACACGCTCGTAGCGCTCATTGCAATTGCCGTGTCCGGCTGCACCGTCGGCCCGGACTATGTGCGTCCCAGCGTCGACACGCCGGCGGCGTGGCGCATCGACTATCCCAAGGCAGCGGAGGTCGCGAACACGAAGTGGTGGGAGCAGTTCGGCGATCCGGTACTCAACGACCTGATCGAGAAGGCGCTGCAAGAGAATCGGGACGTGCGCATCGCTGCGGCGCGGGTGGATCAATTCGCCGGTGCGCTCGTCGCCACGCGATCGCAACTCTATCCGCAGGTCGGATACGGAGCCGACGTGAGCCGCTTCCGGTCGAGTCGCGTGAGCTTGCCCGCACTCCCATCCGGCGTCGACAACTACTTCACGCTCTACGAGGCAGCGCTCGGGACGTCGTGGCAGCTCGATCTGTTCGGCCGGGTACGGCGTCTGAGCGAAGCTGCGCAGGCGCAGGTCTACGCGAGCGAACAGGCGAAGCGCGGTGTCGTGCTCACCCTGGTGACCAGCGTCGCGTCGAGCTACATCGGGCTGCGGGCGCTCGACCGGCAGCGCGAGATCGCGCAGGTGACGGCCCGGAATTTCGGCGAGACCGCTCGCATCTTCGACCTGCGCTTCAAGGCAGGCATCGTGTCGCAGACGGAGGTCACGCAGATCCGGTCGCAATACAACCAGGCGCTCGCCGCGATCCCGGCCATCGAGCAGCAGATCGCGGCCCAGGAGAACCTGATTTCGATATTACTGGGACAAAACCCGGGACCGATTCCACGCGGAAAAACCATCTACGAGCTCATACCGCCACTCATTCCGGCGGACCTGCCGTCGGCGCTGCTGCTGCGCCGGCCGGACATCCTGCAGGCGGAGCAGAACCTTGTCGCCACCAACGCCAATATCGGCGCTACGCGCGCGCTTTATTATCCGAACTTTTCTCTTACCGGTTTGCTCGGATCGGCAAGCACCGCATTCGGCACGTTTCTCAGCGGCCCCGCGAGCGCTTGGGCCATCGCGGCAGGCGTCACCGGCCCGATACTCACCTTCGGAGGTATCCAGGGACAGGTCAACTCTGCCGAGGCGCAGAATAGACAGGCGTTGAACGTCTACCAGCAGACGATCATCAACGCGTTCCGCGAGACCAACGACGCGCTCGTCGGATCGCAGAAGAAGATCGAGGAAGTCGCGTTGCAGGAGCAGCGCGTGATCGCGCTGCGCGAGTTCGCCCGCCTTTCGCGACTCAAGTTCGACAAGGGCGTCTCCGGCTACCTGGAGGTGCTCGTCGCCGAAAATGAGCTCTTCGCAGCCGAGCTTGCGTCAGTGAGCTTGCTCTCGCTCCGGTACACTCAGCTCGTCAGCGTCTACCAGGCCATGGGCGGCGGCTGGGTAGACGTTGCCGATTCGATGACTCCGCAGCCGCAGGGCGTTGCCGCGGCGCCGCCGCTGAATTGATGTCAGGAGAGCTAGCATGCATTCACGCTTGTGGTCCTGGTTTGGCATCGTCGGACTTGCGTGGGCTTCCTTCGCCACGGCGCAGACCGCGATCACGACGCAGGCGGTCAACGTTCGCGCGGGACCGGATCGCCACTTTCCGGCGGTTACGTGGCTTCTGGGTGGAGCGGCCGTCAATGTCGTGGGATGTACCGGCGACTGGCGCTGGTGCGACGTCATAGCGGGGCGCGACCGCGGCTGGGTGTACACGCGGTATCTGTCGTTCCCGTTCAACAACAACACGGTAACCATCCTGCAGGGTGGTCCTACGCTCGGCCTGCCGGTGGTCACGTTCAATATCGGGACGTACTGGGGGGCCCACTATCGAGGGCGGCCGTGGTTCGGCAATCAGCCCTACTGGGACAACCGCTGGCAACGTCGGCCGCCGCCGCCGGCCTGGCGTCCTCCACCGTCGAGGCCGCCGCCCAACACGCGTCCGCCGCCGAGGCCGCCGCAAAGCGGACGCCCGCCCGGCGGTTCGCGCCCTCCGAGCAATTCACGCCCACCATCGGGTGGCTCGCGCCCACCATCCGGTGGTTCACGCCCGCCCTCCGGTGGTTCCGGGCGACCGCCGTCCGGCGGTGGATCGTCGCGGCCGCCGCCGAATTCGGACTCCGGCAGACCCGGACGCCCGAGCCAGCAATAACATCGGGCCGACTGTTTGTCGTGCAGACGCGCGCAAGCGCGGCGTGATTCTGCCGCGCTTGCCGCCGCGATCCGTCTTGCGAGTTACTGGATCGTGATCTGCTTGCTGTTGGCCTTGGCGACCTTCGGCAGCGTCAACTGCAGGACGCCGTCGACGTGCCGGGCTACCGTCGCGTTGGCATCGACCGCTTCCGGCAGGCGCAGGCTGCGCGAGAACTTGCCGTAGCTGCGTTCCTGCCACAGCGACTTGCCATTGGTGTCGACTTCGTTGCTGAACTCGGCACCGATCGTCACGTTGCGGTCCTCGACCTGGACTTCGATCTTGTCCTTGGCGATACCCGGCAACTCGGCCTTGACTACGAAGGCTTCCGGGGTCTCGACGACGTCGAGCTTGATCGAACCTCCGGCGACACTGGCGTCACCGTTGAGCAGCGGCGCGAAAGCGGACTCGAACACCCGGTCCAGCGGGCTGTAATACGAAACAAGACGGCTCATCTGAGTCTCCATTAAGTTTTGCGACGATGCTCCCGTCGCCACGCAAGGAAGATGGCGGCCGCCGGAAAGATTTCAAGGGCTGGGCGAGCGGAAAAGTACGCTACTTGACGCGCATGCCGGGCGTCGCGCCGCTGTCCGGCGCGAGCAGGAAAATCCCGGGCCCGTCGCCCGACGCCGCCAGCACCATGCCTTCGGACACGCCGAACTTCATCTTGCGCGGCGCAAGGTTGGCGACCATCGGGGTGAGCCGACCGACCAGATCCTCCGGTCGGTACGCCGACTTGATCCCCGCAAACACCGTGCGGTGGCGCCCTTCGCCGACGTCGAGCGTGAGCTTGAGCAGCTTGTCGGCGCCGTCGACCTGCTCGGCGTTAACGATCTTAGCGACGCGCAGCTCGACCTTGGCGAAGTCGTCGATCGAGATCATTGCTTCACCGGCGACGCCGGCCGCTGCGGGGGAGGCGGGCGGAGCGGGCGATTGCGCAGCGGGCGGCGGACCCTCGATCAGCGTGTCGATCTGCTCCGGGTCAATGCGCGTCATCAGGTGCGCAAAGGGCATGATGCGCGCCGGCGGCTCGAGCGCGTCCCCCCAGACGAAGTCACGGTCCATGCCGAAGAGCTCGCGCGCAACGCGCGAGGCGAGCGCTGGCAGGATGGGCGCCAGTACGACCGTCAGCGACTTGAACGCGGTGAGCGCCTCCGAGCAGACTTGGTGCAATTGGTCGCGCTGCGCGGGCTGCTTGGCGAGCGCCCACGGCTTGTGCTCGTCGAAGTGCTGGTTGATGCGATCCGCCAGGGCCATCACGTCGCGCACGAGCTGAGAATAGCGCCTAGCCTGGTAGTTATCCGCGGCTACCTCGACGACAACCGCAGCGGCTTGCTGTAACGGGCCTCCGGCCTCGGGCTGTGCGACGATGCCATCGAAGCGCTCGGTGATGAACGTTGCAGCCCGGCTCGCTATGTTGACGTATTTCCCGATCAGATCGCTGTTCACTCGCGCGACGAAATCGTCCGGATTGAAGTCGATGTCCTCGACCTTGTCGTTGAGCTTGGCGGCGATGTAGTAACGCAGCCACTCCGCGTTCAGACCGAGATCGAGGTAGTAGTCGGGGCTGATGCCCGTCCCGCGCGACTTGGACATCTTTTCGCCCAGCGCGGTCAGGAAGCCGTGGACATAGACATCGTCGGGCACCTTGTACGGCGCGCCCGCGAACTTGAGCATCGCCGGCCAGAACAGCGTGTGGAAGTACACGATATCCTTGCCGATGAAATGAATCTGCCGCGTGTCCGGGTCGGCCAGGATCTGCGCGAAGCTGCGCGCGTCACCGGCTGCGCGGGCCTCGCCGGTCTCGACGTATTCCTTGAGGCTGGCGAGATAGCCAACTGGCGCGTCCAGCCACACGTAGAAGTACTTCCCGGGTGCGTCGGGAATCGGAATGCCGAAGTACGGCGCATCGCGCGAAATGTCCCAATCGCCCAGACCCTTGCTATCCGCGCCAATCCATTCCTGCGCCTTGTTGAAGACCTCCGGCTGCAGGCGCGCGTGTCCCGAGGCGTCGCTCTTCGTCCATTCCTTCAGGAACGCGACGCACTTGGGGTCCGAGAGGCGGAAGAAAAAATGCTCTGAGGACTTCATCAGCGGCGTGGCGCCGGAGATCGTCGAATAGGGCCGGATGAGGTCCGTGGGGGCATTCACCGTGCTGCAGTTCTCGCAGGCGTCGCCGTACTGGTCCTTCGCGCCGCACTTGGGACATTCGCCCTTGATGTAGCGATCCGGCAGGAACATCTGCTTGACCGGATCGAAGAACTGCTCCACCGGCTTGGTGTACACGAGGCCGGCGCCCTTGAGTTTGCGATAGATGTCCTGCGACAGCTCGACGTTGGCGGTGCTGTCGGTGCTGCCCCAGTGATCGAAGCTGATGCGAAATCCATTGAGGTGCTTGGGACGCGTCGCGGCGATGCGCGCGACGAGCTCGCGCGGCGTCACGCCCTCGGCCTCGGCGCCCAGCATGATCGCCGCCCCGTGCGTATCGTCGGCGCACACGAAATGCACGCGATGCCCGCGCATGCGCTGGAACCGCACCCAGATGTCGGCCTGGATGTATTCCATGATGTGGCCGATGTGAAACGGCCCGTTGGCGTAGGGCAGCGCGGTGGTGACGAAAAGCGTGCGGCGCGGCATGCGGCGAAGACCTTTGATGCATCAGGGGAATCAGCCATTTTAGCAGCGCCCTCCCACGATGAGTACCGAGCGGCGCGCTTTTTGGTTAGACTTTGCGCTCGCCACCTGAAAACGATCCAGTCCTCCATGCCGATTACCGAGGCCGATGTACAGGCCAGCTTGCGCGCGCTCCCGGACCCCAACACCGGTCGCGATTTCGTTTCCGCAAAATCGATACGCAATGTACGCATCGATGGCGGCAACATCGCGCTCGAGGTCCAGCTGGCGTATCCGGCGAAAAGCCAGCATGAGGCGTTGCGCAAGCTGATCCAGGCACAGTTGGGCACGTTGCCCGGCGCCGGAAGGATCACGGTGGAATTCAGCCAGAAGGTAGGCGCGCACGCGGTGCAGCGCGGCGTGAAGCTCGTCCCCGGCGTCAAGAACATCATCGCCGTGGCCAGCGGCAAGGGCGGCGTCGGCAAGTCGACAACGGCGGTGAACCTCGCGCTGGCGCTGGCCGCCGAAGGTGCGCAGGTCGGCGTGCTCGACGCGGACATCTACGGCCCGTCGCAGCCGATGATGCTTGGAATTAGCGGGCGGCCGGAGTCGAAGGACGGCAAGACACTCGAGCCGCTGGAAGCCTACGGGTTGCAGGCGATGTCGATCGGCTTTCTCATCGACACCGACACGCCGATGGTCTGGCGCGGCCCGATGGTGACGCAGGCGCTCGAGCAGCTGCTCAAGGACACCAACTGGCGCGATGTCGACTATCTCCTGGTCGACATGCCCCCTGGGACCGGCGATATCGCGCTCACGCTGTCGCAGAAGGTGCCGGTGACCGGCGCGGTGATCGTCACCACGCCGCAGGACATCGCGCTCATCGATGCGCGCAAGGGCCTCAAGATGTTCGAGAAGGTGGGCGTGCCCATCGTCGGTGTGGTCGAGAACATGGCCATCCACATCTGCTCCAACTGCGGCCACGCGGAGCATATTTTTGGCGCCGGTGGTGGCGAGAGGATGTGCCGCGACTACAACGTGCCGTTCCTCGGCTCGCTCCCGCTGGACATCCGCATCCGCGAGCAGGCCGACTCGGGACGGCCCACCGTGGTTGCCGATCCGGACGGCCCCGTGGCTGCGGTGTATCGCGAGATCGCGCGCAGGATCGCGGTGTTCGTCGCCCAGAAGGCGGAGGATTTCACGGCGAAGTTCCCGAGCATCGTCATCCAGAACACCTAAGGTAAGGTCGCGTCGTCGCGTTTCGAGCTCCGGCCAAAGCGGCGCCGTACGCGGTGTACGTCGCAACAATCAGGACAGATCGATGATCAAATCCGACCGATGGATCCGCCGGATGGCGAAGGACAAGGCGATGATCGATCCCTTCGAGCCCGGCCAGGTGCGCGAGATCGACGGCCGCAAGATCGTGTCCTTCGGCACGTCGAGTTACGGCTACGACATACGCTGCTCGAGCGAATTCAAGCTGTTCACGAATCTCAATTCGACCATCGTCGACCCCAAGAACTTCGACGACAAGTCCTTCGTCGACTACCGCGGGGACTCGTGCATCATCCCGCCGAATTCCTTCGCGTTGGCACGTACGGTCGAGTACTTTCGCATCCCGCGCAACGTGCTCACGATTTGTCTGGGAAAAAGCACCTATGCCCGCTGCGGCATCATCGTCAACGTCACGCCGCTCGAACCCGAATGGGAAGGCTACGTGACGCTGGAATTCTCGAACACGACACCGCTGCCGGCCAAGATTTACGCCAACGAGGGCGTGGCGCAGGTGATTTTCTTCGAGTCCGACGAGGTGTGTGAAACTTCGTACAAGGACCGCGGCGGCAAATACCAGGGGCAGCAGGGCGTGACGCTGCCGAAGATCTGAGCGGCGCCTGTGTCGCGGCGGCGCGGGTGCTGTCGATCCGGATGCGCGAGCAGTCGCCGCTGATCCCCGATTCGCGCACGGCGCGGCGGGCTGCCGGGTCGACGCTGGCCGGCTCAGGCGCCGAACCCGCAGGGCCGCCAGCACGACGCCCTTTGCGGGGCGTCCGCCGCGTGCGGCAGGCACCCGATTCCCGCCGCCGTCGGCCGCTGCGAGATCGCGGTAGCCACCGCCGGCAAATCGTCCCATAATTCGCGCCTTCGCTTCGGCGCCACGTGCCTCGAGGCAGCGCGCCGCGCCGCCCGACACGCCATCCGCGCATTGCCCAGAACAGGACGGCAGCGATGAAATTCCGCTTTCCCATCGTCATCATCGACGAGGACTTCCGCTCGGAAAACGCTTCCGGGCTGGGCATCCGCGCGCTCGCCGCCGCGATCGAGAAGGAAGGCCTCGAGATCCTCGGCGTCACCAGCTATGGCGACCTGTCCCAGTTCGCGCAGCAACAGTCGCGCGCGTCGGCGTTCATCCTGTCGATCGACGACGAGGAGTTTACGCCGGGCCCGGAGCTCGACCCCGCGATCCTCAAGGTGCGCGCGTTCATCGAGGAGATCCGCTTCAAAAACGCCGAAATCCCGATCTATCTGTACGGCGAGACGCGCACGTCGCGGCACATCCCGAACGATATCCTGCGCGAGCTGCACGGCTTCATCCACATGTTCGAGGACACGCCGGAATTCGTCGCGCGCCATATCATCCGCGAAGCCAAGGCGTATCTGGACTCGCTGTCGCCGCCGTTTTTCCGCGCGCTGGTAAATTACGCGCAGGACGGGTCGTATTCATGGCACTGTCCGGGCCATTCCGGCGGCGTCGCCTTCCTGAAGAGCCCCGTCGGCCAGATGTTCCACCAGTTTTTCGGCGAGAACATGCTGCGCGCCGACGTGTGCAACGCCGTCGACGAGCTCGGCCAGCTCCTCGATCACACGGGGCCGGTCGCCGCGTCCGAACGCAACGCCGCGCGCATTTTCAACGCCGACCATTGCTTTTTCGTCACCAACGGCACCTCGACGTCGAACAAGATGGTGTGGCATGCCAACGTCGCGCCCGACGACATCGTTGTAGTCGACCGCAACTGTCATGTGTCGATCCTGCACGCGATCACCATGACAGGCGCGATCCCCGTCTTCCTTACGCCGAAGCGCAACCACCTGGGTATCATCGGGCCGATCGCGCTCGAGGAATTCCATCCTGACAACATACGCAAGAAGATCGAAGCCAACCCGTTCGCCCGCGCGGTCAAGAACAAAAAGCCGCGCATCCTCACTATCACGCAGAGCACCTACGACGGCATTGCCTACAACGTCGAAATGCTGAAGCAGACGCTGGGCAGCAGCATCGAGACGCTGCATTTCGACGAGGCCTGGCTGCCGCACGCGGCGTTCCACGAGTTCTACAAGGACATGCACGCCATCGGCAAGGACCGCCCGCGCAGCAAGGATGCGATCATCTTCGCCACGCACTCGACGCACAAGCTGCTGGCGGGCATTTCGCAGGCATCGCAGATCATCGTGCAGAACTCGGAAACGCGAAAGCTCGATACGCACATCTTCAACGAGGCGTACCTCATGCACACCTCGACCTCGCCGCAGTACGCGATCATCGCCTCGTGCGATGTTTCCGCGGCGATGATGGAGCCTCCCGGAGGAACCGCGCTGGTCCAGGAATCGATCATGGAGGCGCTGGATTTCCGGCGCGCCATGCGCAAGGTCGACGACGAATGGGGCAAGGACTGGTGGTTCAAGGTGTGGGGACCGGAGCGGCTCGCCGGGGAGGGCATCGGCAAGCGCGAAGACTGGATGCTCAAGGCCAACGAGCGCTGGCACGGATTCGGCGAGCTCGCGCCGGGATTCAACATCCTCGATCCGATCAAGGCGACGGTCATCACGCCTGGCCTCGACGTTTCCGGCAAGTTCGCCAAGACCGGTATTCCTGCGTCGATCGTCACCAAGTACCTTGTCGAGCACGGCGTCATCGTCGAGAAGACCGGGCTCTACTCGTTCTTCATCATGTTCACCATCGGCATCACCAAGGGCCGCTGGAACACGCTGGTGACGGCACTTCAGCAGTTCAAGGACGACTACGACAAGAACCAGCCGCTGTGGAGGATTCTTCCCGAGTTCTGCGCACAGCAGCCCAAGTACGAGCGCGTGGGCCTGCGCGATCTGTGTCAGCAGATTCACGACATGTACAAGGCGAACGATGTCGCCCGCGTGACCACCGAGATGTACCTGTCGGACATGCAGCCGGCGATGAAGCCCTCCGACGCGTTCGCGTGCATGGCGCATCGCGACATCGACCGCGTCGGCATCGACGATCTCGAGGGGAGGGTGACCGGTGTGCTGCTGACGCCGTACCCACCGGGCATACCGCTGCTCATACCCGGAGAGCGCTTCAACCGCACCATCGTGCAGTTCCTGCAGTTCGCGCGAAACTTCAACCAGCAGTTTCCCGGGTTCGATACCGACATCCACGGGCTGGTCGAGCAGAACGACGCGGGGACGCTAAGCTACTTCGTCGACTGCGTTCGCAATCGCTGACTGCAGGAAACCACGGTATGAAGCTGAGTCGTCATCCCGGCGGAGGCCGGGATCCAATTTGAGTAGCCGGGACAGAGCAATTGGGCCCCGGCCTGCGCCGGGGCGACTTCACGCGGCGACGGGTACGCCGGAATCGGCAAGCGGCGCGTTGCCGGGGTGAACAGCCTTTGATTCGGGCGCCTTGCGTTGAGCGATCAGCGAGGCGAGCACACAGCTCGCCATGCGGACTTCCATGGTATCGCCACGCGCGGCGAGCACGATCGGCACCTTGGCGCCCAGTACGACGCCGGCGGCCAGCGCACCCGTCATTCCGGTGAGCGTACGCAACATCAGCGCGCCCGACTCAAGCGTGGGCACGATCAGCACGTCGGCGTTGCCAGCCATTTTCGACTCGACGCCGCTGGCACGCGCGGCCGCGGCCGAAAACGCGCAGTCGACGGTCAGCGGGCCTTCGATTGCGCCGCCGGTGATCAGTCCCTGCGCCGCCATCTTGACCAGCGCCGCCGCGTCGCCGGTCGCCGGAAGCGCCGCAGTCACACCCTCGACCGCGGAAAGCACCGCGACGTTGGGCGTCGCGATGTCGAGCGCTTGCGCGAACTCGATGGCGTTCTGCACGATCTCGCGCTTGGCGGCGAGGTTGGGCGCAATGTTGAGCACCGCGTCCGACAGGATGAACGAGCGCGCGAATCCAGGGACATCGACGTAGTAAGCGTGCGTCAGCCGATGCTCGCCGCGCAGCCCGGACTCGGGCGCGGCGACGGCGCGCATGAGGTCGTCCGGGTAGAGGCTGCCCTTGATCAGCGCCCGCACCTCGCCACTGCGCGCGAGCGCGACGGCACGCTGCGCCGCCGCAAACGGCTCGTCGGGGGTATCGACCAGCGCGACGCGCGCGAGATCCAGTCCGGCCTGCGCCGCAGCATCCTGGATGCGCGCTTCGGGACCCACCAGCATGGGCGCAAGGTAGCCTGCAAATTGTCCGGACAGCGCAATCTGCAGCGAATCGCGGTCGCAGGGGTAGACGATCGCCGTCGGTAACGCTGGCAGATTACGCACCCGTTCGACCAGCCGCTGGAAATGCGGACGAATTTCCATGCGGCGAGGGTGGCAAAGGGCAACGCTACTGTCAACCCTTCGCCGATGACCGGCGCGGCCGAGACTCCAGCCGTCGTCGTGTGATGCCGCCCCGGCCACATATCGCAGTGCGGGGCACGCTGCACCCGGAGCCCGATAGCACGGTCGCTGAAACCTAAATTGGGTCCCGGCCTGCGCCGGGACGACAACTCACGTTCCCCCTAGCGCGCTCGCTGAAACCTAAATTGGGACGACAACTCAGGCTCCGCCCTAGGATCGCGGAAACCCAAATTGAGTCCCGGCTGTGCCGGGACGACGACTCAAGTTCCGCGCAAGCTTGCGGCGTCCTTTACACCGACTTGAGCGTGTCGTGCAGGATGCCGACGATGGCGTCGACATGCGCGCGCTCCGCCACCAGCGGCGGCGCGACGATGACGCAGTCGCCGGTAGCCTTGAGGTGCAGGCCGCGATCGAACAGTTTTTTCTGCAGGAGGTGTCCGCGGCGACCCGGCGCGCCGTCGGCATGCAGATCGACCGCCGCAAGCAACCCGTAGCCACGCAGATCGGACACCGCGGGAAGGCCTTTGAGTGACCACAGCGCGTCGAGAAAGTAGGGCGACAACGCCGCGCCGCGCTCGAACAAGCCCTCGTTCCGGTAGATGTCCAGCGTTGCGAGCCCGGCTGCGCACGGTCCCGGATGCCCCGAATAGGTGTAGCCGTGAAACAGCTCGATCGCGCCTTCCGCCGCGGCACCCATGATCGTGTCGTGGATGCGCTCGCTGATCGCGACCGCGCCCATTGGCTGCGCGCCATTGGTAATGCCCTTGGCCATGGTCATCAGGTCGGGTGTGACCCCGAAGCTCTGTGCAGCGAAGGTCTTGCCGGTGCGCCCGAAGCCGCAGATTACCTCGTCGAACACCAGCAGGATCCCGTGCGCGTCGCAGATGTCGCGCAGGCGTTTGAGATAGCCCTTCGGCGGAACCAGTACACCGGTGGAGCCGGCGATGGGTTCGACGAAGCACGCGGCGATGTTTTCCGCGCCGTAGAGATTGACGAAGCGCACCAGGTCTTCGGCGAGCTCCGCGCCGTTTGCGCCTTCGCCCTGCGTGAACAGGTTCTCGCGCACCAGCGTATGCCGCATGTGGGCGATGCCAGGCAGCGTCGGGCCGAAGCGACGGCGGTTGTTGACGATGCCCGCCAGCGAGACGCCGCCGAAATTCACGCCGTGGTACGCGCGCTCCCGCGAGACGAACATGTTGCGTCCACCCTGGCCGCGCGCCTGGTGATACGCCAGGGCAACCTTCATCGCGGTGTCCACCGCCTCGGAACCCGAGTTGACGAAGAAAATGCGGTTGAGGTCGCCCGGCGTCAGCTCGGCGACGCGCGTGGCGAGCTGAAACTGCTTGGGATGCGCACGCGTGAACGGGGCGATGAAATCCAGCTCGGCGAGCTGCGCACCGACGGCGTCGGCGATCTCCCTGCGCCCATGGCCCGCGTTGACGCAGAAAAGACCTGACGAGCCGTCGAGAATCTTCTCGCCTTGCTCGCTCCACAGATACATGCCTTCGGCGCGCACCACCACTTTCGGCTCACGGTGGAAATCGCGATTGGGCGTGAACGGCATCCAGTACTCGTCCATCGAGTACGCGGTGGAAGCGATGCTTTCATTGGTGCGCGGTTCGCGCTGCTTGGTATCGGCGTGGGTCATGAGTGTCTCCATGGGAGGCCGGCGCTGTGCACGCGACCCGTTTCCTTCGTTGCGCCGTCCCGTGTCGTTCGGGGCGTTCGATGTCCGGCGAGCGGGCGCGCGCGTCCGGCTATGGTACGATTCTACGCTACGGCCTGTGGCGTTGACAGGCTCGGGTCGCGGTGCCCGCGCAGCATGCCCCGACGAGACCTTTCCGCTGCCGCGTCCCCGCAATCATCGACGATGCACATCGGCGTTCCCAAGGAGATCAAGGTACTCGAGCATCGCGTCGGCCTGACGCCGGAGAGCGTGCGCGAGATTTGTGCACACGGGCACAGCGTCGCCGTCGAAACACGCGCCGGTGAGGGCATCGGCACGAACGACGACGCCTATCGCCGCGCGGGCGCATCGATCGCTGGCGACGCCGCCGAGGTGTACGCGCAGGCGGACATGATCGTGAAGGTCAAGGAGCCGCTGGCCGTCGAGCGCAAGCTGCTCAGGCAAGGGCAGGTCCTGTTCACCTACCTGCACCTGGCACCCGACCCCGAGCAGGCGAAGGATCTCGTCGCAAGCGGCGCGGTGTGCATTGCCTACGAAACGGTCACCTCCGCTGCCGGCGGGCTGCCGTTGCTCGCACCGATGTCGGAGGTTGCCGGTCGCATGTCGATCCAGGCCGGCGCGTACTTCCTGGAAAAGGCCCACGGCGGGCTCGGCGTGCTGCTCGGCGGCGTCCCCGGCGTGGATCCCGCCAAGGTCGTGATTCTCGGCGGCGGGGTGGTCGGCTCGCACGCATGCCATATCGCGTTGGGCATGGGTGCCGAGGTTTGGGTGCTCGATCGCAATACCGATGTGTTGCGCGCATTGTGGCGCCAGTTCGGTCGCCCGCTCAACACGGTCTTCTCCACGCACGATGCGGTCGAACGGCACGTGACCACCGCCGATCTGGTCGTCGGCGGTGTGCTGATACCCGGCGCCTCAGCGCCGAAACTGGTCACGGCGGCGCTCGTGGCGCGGATGAAAAAGGGTTCGGTGATAGTCGACGTCGCGATCGACCAGGGAGGCTGCTTCGAGACCTCGCGCCCGACCACGCACGCCGATCCGACGTACGTTGTCGATGGCGTGATCCACTACTGCGTGGCCAACATGCCTGGTGGCGTTCCGCGCACGTCGACGTTCGCACTGAACAACGCGACGCTGCCATTCGTGCTCGCGCTGGCCGACAAGGGCTACCGCCGGGCGCTTTCCGAGGACCCGCATTTGCGCAACGGACTCAACATCGCGTTCGGTCAGGTGACATGCAAGCCGGTCGCCGATGCGCTGGGCTACCGATACGTCGATGCCCGCGCAGTGCTGCAGTAGGCGCATGCGCACCGGCAGACCGAAGTTGTGCGGGCGTGGCTGCGACACGGAGCGTGGGCGCCGGATCTCGCCGTGTTTTCGCGTTGCGGCGCCGAGCGGGTCGCGGACATGACCGTGTATGTCCCTTTCGACGATCGTGCCCGCCAGCAGACGCATTTCACCACCTGCTACATGTGCGCATGCCGCTGCGGCATCAAGGTCACGGTCGAGAACAACCGCGTTCGCTTCATCCAGGGCAACTCGCAATCACCCGGTGAACCAGGGCGTGCTGTGCGCGAAGGGCTCCGCCGGCATCATGAAGCAGTACTCGGCGGCGAAGCTCACCAAGCCGCTCAAGCGCCGTCCGGGCAGCGCGCGCGGTGCGGGCGACTTCGTCGAGATCGAATGGGACGAAGCACTCGAGCTGCTGACTGCGCGACTGGCGAAGATTCGCTCGACCGACCCGACGCAGCTCGCGTTCTTCACCGGCCGCGACCAGATGCAGGCGCTGTCCGGACTGTGGGCGCAGCAGTTCGGCACGCCGAACTGGGCCGCGCACGGCGGCTTCTGCTCGGTGAACATGGCCGTCGCCGGCTTGTACACGCATCGGCTACTCGTTCTGGGAGTTCGGCGCGCCCGACTGGGACTACGCGAAGTACTTCCTGCTCTGGGGCGTGGCCGAGGATCACTCGTCGAACCCGATCAAGATCGGCCTGGACAAGCTCAAGAAGCGCGGCGCCAAGTTCGTGTCGATCAATCCGGTGCGCACCGGCTACTCGGCGATCGCCGACGAGTGGGTGCCGATCCGGCCCGGCACCGATGGATTGCTCGCGCTGTCGCTCGATCCACGTGCTGCTCAAGCGCGGACTGGTCGACTGGGAATTCCTCATCCGCTACACCAACGCGCCGTGGCTGGTGGTGCAGACGCCGGGCATGCCGGGCGACGGACTGTTCGCGCGCGACGCCGACGGCAATCCGCTGGTGTGGGACCAGGACGTGCAGCGCCTGGTCAACGGCAATCTGCCGGGACATCGCCGCCGCGCTGCTACGCGACGCGTCGAGCTTCCCGACGGGCGCCGTGCCAAGTCCGTGTTCGCGCTGGTTACCGAGCGCTATCTCGACGAACGCTATTCGCCCGAGCGCGTCAGCGCGGAGTGCGGCGTCCCCGCCGCGACGATCACGCGCATCGCGCTGCGAGATGGCGCACGTCGCGTTCCAGCGAGGCGATCGAGCTGCCGATCCGCTGGACCGACATGCACGGGCGCACGCACGACAAGGTGATCGGCCGTCCGGTGGCGATGCACGCGATGCGCGGCGTGTCGGCGCATTCCAACGGCTTTCAGACCTGCCGCGCTCTGCACCTGCTGCAGATGCTGCTCGGCGCGCTCGACGGTCCGGGCAAGCTTCCGCGCCAAGACGCCGTATCCGCGGCGCATCCCGCATGCGTTCGCTGCCCGAGAACGACGCGGCGGTGATCCGTCGCGCCGGACACGCCGCTCAAACGCATGCCCAACGGCTATCCGACGCGGCCCGAGGATCTGGTGATCGACCGCCGAGGGCCAGCCGTTGCGCATCGACAAGGCGTATTCGTGGGAGACGCCGCTGTCAGCGCACGGCTTGATGCACATGGTGATCACCAACGCGGCCAGTCGCGATCCGTACGCCGATCGACACGCTGCTGCTGTTCATGGCGAACATGGCGTGGAACTCGACCATGAACACCGTCGGAAGTGCGCGAGATGCTGGTGCGCAAGACGAGCGACGGCGAGTACGCGATCCCGTTCCTGGTGGTGGTCGACGCTTTCCAGTCCGAGACCGTCGCCTTCGCCGACCTGGTGCTGCCCGACACGACGTATCTCGAGCGCTACGACGCGATTTCGCTGCTCGACCGGCCGATCTCCGAGCCCGACGCCGCCGCCGACGCGATCCGCCATCCGATACTCGCGCCGGATCGCGACGTGCGTCCCTGGCAGGACGTACTGGTCGAGCTGGCGTCGCGCCTGAAGTTCCCTGCATTCACGCGCGCGGACGGCACGCGCAAGTTCGCCGACTACCGCGACTTCATCGTCAACTACGAGAAGTTTGCCGGGCATCGGCTTTCTCGCCGGATGGCGTGGCGAGAACGGCGAATCGTCGCTGCGCGGCAAGCCGAATCCGAAGCAGTGGGAAAAGTATATCGAGAACCAGTCGTTCTTCGCCTACCACTGGCCGGAGAACATGCGTTACTACCGATTCGCGAACAAGGACTATCTCGAGTTCGCCGAGAAGCATGCGCTGTTCGGAACGCCGCCGGTGCAGGTGGTCCTGCAGATGTACTCGGAGCCGCTGCAGAACTTTCGTCTTGCCGGACAGGGACTCTACGATGGGCCGCAGCCGACTTCGCCGGTCGACTGCGAGCGGCTGGCGACGTATTTCGATCCGCTGCCGTTCTGGTATCCGCCGCTTGAAGGCGCGCATCGCGGACATGCCGGCGGCGTTTCCACACGTACGCTCGCCGAGGATTATCCGCTGCACGCGATCACGCAGCGGCCGATGATGATGTACCACTCGTGGGACGCGCAGAACGCGTGGCTGCGCCAGATCATCTCGGAGAACTCGCCTGTACATGAACCGTGGAACCGCGCGGTCGCTCGGGCTCGCCGACGACGACTGGGTGTGGGTCGAGTCGCATCACGGGCGCATCCGCTGCCAGCTGCGGACGATGGAAGGCTGCGAAGCCAACACCGTGTGGACGTGGAATGCGATCGGCAAGCAGGCGGGGACCTGGGGCCTGTCCGAAGATGCAAGCGAAGCGACCGCCGGCTTCCTGCTCAATCACCTGATCTCCGAGTGCCTGCCCGGCTCGCGCGGCGAGCGCCGCCTCACCAACTCCGACCCGGTCACCGGACAGGCCGCGTGGTTCGACCTGCGCGTGCGCGTCGACAAGTGCGCGCCCGGCGAGACGGGCATCTGGCCCGTGTTTCCGGCGGCACGACGGCTGCCGCGCGACACCGGCGAGCGTCCGACGATCCTGCGCTACGACACGCGCGCCGCGGCCGGTGGTTGACGGGCGATGAAGCTCGGACTGGTCATCGATCTGGACACCTGCGTGGGCTGCCACGCGTGCGCGACCGCCTGCAAGGAATGGAACGCGTCCTCGCCGGTGAGCGGTCCATTGTCCGACTACGAGCCGTATGGCGCCGAACCCTCGGGCGTGTGGTTCAACCGTGTTCGTCACTACGAGGTCGGCGAACGTATCCGGCGAGCAAGACGATCAACTGTTCCGATGTCGTGCATGCACTGCGCCGATGCCGATTGCGTGACCGTGTGCCCGACCGGCGCGTCGTACAAGCGCGAGGACGGCATCGTCCTCGTCGACCAGGACAAGTGCATGGGCTGCAACCTGTGCGCGTGGGCGTGTCCGTACGGCGCGCGCGAGCTCGACCAGGCCTCGGGCACGATGAAAAAGTGCACGCTGTGCGTCGACCGCATCAACGACGAATTGCTGCCGCCCGAGGAGCGGCAACCGGCATGCGTGCTGGCGTGCCCGACGCACGCGCGGCTTTTCGGCGACTTCGACGATCCCGCGTCGGAGGTCTCGCGGCTCACGGCAGAGCGCGGCGGCTTCGGTCTGCTCCAGGAACTGGGCTACGCGCCGGTCAACCGCTACCTGCCGCCGCGCGAGCCTCCGGTGATTCCCGTCGTCGACGACCCGAAGGCGCTCCTGGAGCGCGGTCTGGCGAGCCTCGCGAGTCCGGTCATCCGCCGCTAGTCGACTCCCGGCCGATGAAGCCGACGTTCAGCATTATTTTCTTCACCGTGATTTCCGGTGCCGGTCTGGGGCTGCTTGTCGCTGCTTGCGCTCGTCGACCTTTGTCCCGTGGATACGCTGCCGACGGAGCGCATTGGGACGCGGTATTGCGCTCGCGCTGACGTTGACCATCGCAGGCCTGGCGTCGTCGGGGCTGCACCTTGCCAAGCCTTCGAATGCGTGGCGGGCGTTCTCGCGCTTTCGCACGTCCTGGCTGTCGCGCGAGGCCGTACTGGCAGTGGCGCTCGTCGCGGTCGCGCTGGTCTACGGCGGCAGCGTTGCCGCCGAGGCGCGCGACGCGCTTCGCATGCCGGTTGCCCTGCTGGCCCTTGCGCTGTGCTGCGCGGTCCTGTTCTGCACCGCAATGATCTACGCCAGCCTCAAGCCGATCCGGCAATGGCACACGTGGTGGACCCCTGCGTGCTACGTGCTGCTCGGGCACTGGTCCGGAGCGCTGCTTCTGCTGACGCTGGCGCTCGCGTATCGTGCCGAGCCGAAGCCCTACCGGTGGCTGGCGCTGGCCATCGGCGTTGCGGCGCTCATCGCCAAGCTGGGCTACTGGCGAGCGACCGGATCGGGAAAGGATTCGCTTACGCTCGAGCGCGCGATCGGCGTGCGCGAAGGCGTGGGCCCGCCCGGCATGAGCGCCGGCGGCCCGCCCGAAGGCGCGAATTCCGCCCCCGGGGGGCAGCGCAGCGGCCGCATCGGCCACTGAGGCCGCAAGCGCGGGGGAACCATATGAGCGTGGCGCAGGCGCGGCTGTTCGACGCGGGACATTCGCACGGCACTTTCCTGACCCATGAATTCGGCTTCACGCTCGCGCGCCGGCACGCAAGCGCGCTGCGCGCCGCGGCATTGCTGCTCGTGTTCGGCGTTCCGGCGTTTGCGCTCGCCGCCGGCATTTCCAGCGCCGGTGCGGCCGCGGCGGTCGCGGCGCTGTGTATTCTCGGGCTGCTGGCCGAGCGCTGGCTGTTTTTCGCCGAAGCCAGGCACACGGTGCGCCTCTATCACGGCGATGCAAGAACCTGACACAACCGAGGCCACGCTCGAAGTCAGCGTCTGGCGCGGCGGCGCCGACGGGCGATATCAGCGTTACGCCGTGCCGCGCCAGCCTTCGCAAACGGTGCTCGACGTCGTCACGTGGATCCAGCGGCATCGCGACGCATCGCTCGCCTACCGTTTCGCCTGCCGCGTCGGCATGTGCGGATCGTGCGCGATGAGCGTCAACGGTGTTGCGCGCTGGACCTGCCGCACCCACGTCGAAAAGGTCGCACGCGGTAATCGCCTGGACATTGCGCCGCTGGCCAATCTGCCGATCGTGCGCGACCTGGTCACCGACATGCGCGAATTCTTCGACAAGTGGGCGCGCGCCAAGGGGCAATTCCAGCCGACGGCGACGCGCCATGACGATTTCGCGCGTGTGCGGCCAGGCTCCGCGTCGCGGCAGGCGGTCGATGCGGCGATCGAGTGCATCGGCTGCGGCGTGTGTTACGCCTCGTGCGAGGTCGTGGCGTGGAATCCCGACTACCTCGGCCCCGCCGCGCTCAACCGCGCGTGGACACTGCAGCGCGACGTGCGCGACGGTGCGCACGCCGAACGCCTCGCCGCGGTGGCGGGCGACGCCGGCTGCCACGCCTGTCACACGCATGCGAGCTGCACCGAGCGCTGTCCCAAGCACCTGTCGCCGACCGCGTCGATCGCCGGGCTGAAGCGCGCGACCGCGCTGGCCGCCGTCAAAGGCGAGCTATGAGCGCCGAAGGGCCGCCGCAAAGCGCGAATTCCGTTGCCAGGACGGCGGTGCAGCGGTCGAATGGTCCCCGAGCGCGCCGGGATCCCAGGACCGGGCGCGGCGAAGCGCGCGCCTGGGTTGCGCAGCGCGCCAGCGCCGCGGTGCTGGCGTTGTGCGTGGTCGTCCATCTGGCAACGATGATTTACGTGGTGCGCGGCGGGCTGACCGCGGAGGCGATTCTCGGCCGCACGCGCGGCAGCGCGGGGTGGGCGGTGTTCTATGGCGTATTCGTGGTCGCGGTCGCCGTGCACGCGCCGCTGGGATTACGCACCGTGGCCGCGGAGTGGCTCGGCTGGCGTGGGCGCAGCGCCGACGCACTGTGGACCGTGGTCGGCATCGCGCTGCTCGCGCTGGGCGCGCGTGCGATCGCCGCGGTGGCGCTATGATGCGTTCAGGATGGCGCAACCGCGGCCATCCGGCCTACTGGGCGTTCGTCGTCCATCGAGTATCGGGGGTCCTGCTCGCCGTGTTCCTGCCGTTGCATTTTCTCGCGTTGGGCCAGGCGATCGCGGGCGCCGCTGCCCTCGACGCTTTCCTGATCTGGACGCGAGCGTCTTGGCTGCAGGCCTCCGAGATCGCCGTCGTTTTCCTGCTCGCGGCGCATCTCACCGGCGGCTTGCGGCTGCTGTTCATCGAATTCATCGGCTGGAACGGCGAGGCGCAGAAGGCGCTGCTCGCGGCAGCCGGCGGCGCCGCGGTCTTTTGCGCGCTGCTGTTCGCGCTCAACCTGATGTAGGCCTCGCATGCGCATCGATCCTTCGGCTATCGAGAGCATCGCCAAGGAGCTCTATATACGGGCGCTCAAGATCCTGCCCGACGACGTCAAGGCGGGATTTGCGACCCTGGCCGCGCGCGAGACGCAGCCGCTCGCGCAAGGCGTGCTCGGCACCATGATCCGCAACATCGCGGTCGCTGAGGCCACCGACAACCTGCTGTGCCAGGATACGGGCATTCCGATCTACAACGTCACCATCGGCCGCAACGTCGAAGTCGACGGCCCCGCGCATGAAAGCGGCGATACGCAGCGGCTGCGAGCGAGCCACGCGCGAGCATCCGTTGCGCTCGTCGATCGTGCACCCGCTGACGCGCAGGAACGAGCACACGTCCTGCGGAATCGGCGTGCCGGTGATTCACATCGACTACTCCGGCGATCTGGAGGGCATGCGCATGGAAATGATTCCCAAGGGCAGCGGCTCCGAGAACAATTCGTGGCTGAAGATGGCGATCCCCGCCGACGGGGTCGATGCGATCCGCACCTTCGTCATCGACTGCGTGCTCGACGCAGGCGGCAGGACCTGCCCGCCGACGATCGTCGGCGTCGGAGTCGGCGGCACGGCCGACCTGTGCGTGCACCTGGCCAAGATCGCGGCGACGCGGCCGCTGGGCTCGCACTGCGACGATCCCGACGGGGCGTGGCTCGAAACCGAGTTGTCCGAAGCGGTGAACCTGCTTGGCGTCGGTCCGCAGGGGCTCGGCGGCGACTCGACGGCGTTCGCGGTGCACGTGGAGGTCGCGGCGACGCACATCACGATGAATCCGGTGGCCGTCAACATGCAATGCCATTCCGCGCGGCGCGCGTCGGCGATCATCGATGCAACGGGCGTGCACTACGGATTCTGAGGGTAGGCGAGCGGCCAGCGATGTTTCCGGGTAAGCGATGGCACACCACCAACTGAGCACGCCGGTCACCGAGGCGCAAGTGCGCGCGCTGCGGGTCGACGACACGGTCACGCTGCAGGGCACGCTGTTCGGCATCCGCGACGCGACCCAGATCGCGATGTTCGACCGCGGACGCAGCACGCGCTTCGACCTGTCGGGTCACGCGGTGATCCACACTGCGCCGAACGTGCGCAAGGTCGCGCGCTCGACGCAGCATCCCGTCGGCTATGCGCCGCTGTGCGTCGGCACCACGACGTCCTCGCGCATGGAGCGCTTCACGCGGCCGCTGCTGGCGCAATGCGGCGTGCGCCTGATCATCGGCAAGGGGGGGCTGGCCGCTGGGTCGCTCGCCGCGTTCGGCGAACTCGGGGGCGCGTACCTGGCGGTCATCGGCGGCACGGCGGCGCTGGAAACGACGTGGATCGAAGCCATCGAGGACGTCGACCTCGACGACCTCAATCCCGAAAGCCTGTGGCGCTTTCGGATCCGCGATTTCGGGCCGCTGACCGTCGCCATGGACAGCCACGGCGCGAGCCTCTATGCGACGGTCGATGCCAGCGCGCGCGCCCGTCGTGCGCGGGCGCTGGCGGCGCTGGGGGTGAAGAGCCCACCCGGAGCATGATCCGGACTGCTGTCGGATTTTGAGGACGCAAGCAGCGACAACGCTTCGCCGACCGACCGTGGCGTGGTCGTACACGAATTGCTCGCGCGGCGCGCGGGCCACCCGCATTCACAGGCGCTGTCTGGCCGAAGGAGGATCCGATGAGCGCTCGACTGGTTTATGCCATTCACTACGTTGCCAACATGGATCGGGCAGTCGCGTTCTACCGCGACACGCTCGGCCTGCCGCTGAAGTTCGCCTCGCCCGGGTGGAGCGAGTTCGCGACCGGCGAGACGACGCTTGCCTTGCATCCCGAGTCGGCCGGCCACGTCGCAGGGACCACGCAGCTCGGCTTCAGGGCGGCCGACATCGGCGCCGCCCATCGCGATCTTTCGGGCAAAGGCGTCGTGTTTACGCGCCCGCCGACGCCGGAGCATGGCGTCACGCTTGCCGAATTCCTCGACTCGGAAGGCGCGCGCTGCAGCTTGAGTGGCGGTTGAGGGAAATGAGCGAAACCGATGCGGCGGATCACCACTGACATCTTGATCCTTGGTGCGGGAGGCGCCGGCCTGTTCGCCGCGCTGCATGCCCAGCAGGCGAACCCCGCGCTGTCGATCACCATCGCCGTCAAGGGCCTGCTCGGCAAATGCGGCTGCACGCGCATGGTCCAGGGCGGCTACAACGTCGCACTTGCGTCCGGACGACTCGGTCGAGCGGCACTTCATGGACACGATCGCCGGCGGCGCGTGGCTGCCCAACCAGGAGCTCGCGTGGGTGCTGGTCAACGGCGCCGTTGAGCGCGTTCGCGAGCTGGAAAACGAGCTGGGCTGCTTTTTCGATCGCAATGCCGACGGCACGATTCACCAGAAAGCGTTCGCGGGGCAGACCTTCGACCGCACCGTGCACAAGGGCGACCTGACCGGCATCGAGATCATCAATCGCCTCGCCGAGCAGGTCTGGGCACGCGGCATCGAGCGCCTCGAGGAGCATCGTGCGCTCGCGCTTATTCCCGCCGCCGATGGTTCGGCGCTGGCGGGTGTCGTGCTGGTCGACGTGCGCACCGGCGAATACGTGTTCGTTGCGGCGAAGGCGGTGCTTCTGGCGACCGGTGGCGGCCCGACCATGTACCGCTATCACACGCCCTCGGGCGACAAGAGCTGTGACGGTCTGGCGATGGCGCTCGCCGCCGGGCTGCCGCTGCGCGACATGGAAATGGTGCAGTTCCATCCCACCGGCCTGCTCGCCGGCGAGCACACGCGCATGACCGGGACCGTGCTCGAGGAAGGATTGCGCGGAGCCGGCGGGTACCTGCTCGACGGTGCCGGCGAGCGTTTCATGCCGCGCTACGATGTCCGTGGCGAGCGCGCTACGCGCGACATCGTCTCGCGTGCGATCTATGCGGAAATGCGTGCCGGCCGGACGTCGCCGCACGGGGGGGTGTGGCTGTCGATGGCGCACCTGGGCGCCGACAACGTTCGTCGCGAGTTCAAGGGCATGGTCGAGCGCTGTGCGGATTGCGGATTCGACCTCGCCGGCGGGCGCGTCGAAGTCGTTCCCACCGCGCATTACATGATGGGTGGTGTGGAATTCGACGTCGATTGCACGACGGCGCTGCGCGGCTTGTTCGTCGCCGGCGAGGATTCGGGCGGCGTGCACGGCGCCAACCGACTGGGCGGCAACGGTGTGGCGAATTCGACGGTGTTCGGCGCCATCGCCGGCGACGCAATGGCCGCCTGGGTCGCGCTGGCGGGCGCTCAGCGCGAGCCCGCCGCCGCCGCCATCGTCGCCGCGATCGCGCACGCCGAGGCTCCGTTTGGCGCGGGGCCGGCCACCGACGTCGAAACAATCCGCGAGCGCCTGTACGCGACCATGTGGGACGACGCCGGCATCGTACGCGATGCGGCCAGCCTCGAGCGCGCCGACACGACGCTGGCGGAGCTGGCACGCGAGCTCGCCACCGGCGCGTTGCCGCACGGCGCGCGCGATCGCGCGTTCAACCTTAGCTGGCACGACTGGCTCAACCTGCAGAACCTGGTCGCAGCGAGTCGCGCCATCGTCGCCGCAGCGCAGGCGCGCGAGGATTCATGTGGCGCGCATTTTCGCGCCGATTTTCCGCAATCGGGCGCGCCGATCGCATCGGCTTACACGCGCATCCGGCGCGCGGGCGATGCACTCGCCTGCGAGCGCGTGCCGGTGCGCTTCACCCGCGTGCGCCCGGGTGAGTCCCTGCTGGCGGCGTAGCGGCTCCGGGTGCCGAGCCTATGAAGTGCGGTCACTGTGCGGCTGACAACCGGTCGGATCGGCGATTCTGCGCCGACTGCGGCAAAGCGCTGCCGGTCGCATGCCCCGCGTGCGGGTTCGCCAACGAGCCCGAGGCAAGTTTCTGCGGCGGCTGCGGTACGGCGCTCGTCGTAGCCGACGCCGCGGTCACGGGGTCCGCGCAAAGCGAGGGCGAACGTCGTCCGATCACCGTGCTGTTTGCCGACCTCGCGGGCTTTACGCGCATGTCGCGCTCACTCGACCCCGAGGAAGTGCATCGCCTGCTGGAACGCTACTTCGAAACCGTCGATACGATCGTCGAGAGCTACGGTGGAAGCATCGACAAACACATCGGCGACAGCGTGATGGCCGTGTTCGGCGCGCCGATCGCGCATGGCGATGATGCGGTGCGCGCGGTGCGTGCCGCGGCGGAAATTCATTACGCGGTCGACGCGCTGCACGCCGAATTGGGCCGACCGCTCGCCGTACACATCGGCATCGCTGCCGGAGAGGTCATGGCGAGCGGTCTGGGAAGCGCGCGGCATCGCGCCTATACGGTTATCGGGCAATCAGTGAATCTCGCCGCGAGATTGCTGCAGCAAGCCGGCCCGGGTGAGACGGTGCTCGACGACGCAGTGCACGGCGCGACCGAGCGCGTCGCGCGATGCGTGGCCATCGATGCCGTGCACGTCAAGGGCATCGACGCTCCGCTCAGGGCGTGGCGATTGCAGGACATCGACCGCGGCGTCGCGCTCGTTCCCGCCCAACCCTTTGTCGGGCGCAAGACCGAAGTCGCTCAATTGCGCTCGTTGCTCGAAGCGTGCATGGCTGGAGGCCGCGGTGGTACGGCATTCGTGCGCGGCGAGGCCGGAATGGGCAAGTCGCGCCTGATCGGCGAGTTGCGAACCACCGCACAGGCTGCAGGTTTCGCGTGTCATGCCGGACTCGTGCTCGATTTCGGCATGAGCAGGGACCGCAACGCGGTTCGCGATCTCGTCGGCGGTCTGCTTGACCTTGCGCCGCAGGCAAACGACGACGAGCGGCAGGCCGCAGCACAGCGCGCACAACGTGACGGCGGGAGCGCGGCCCGACGCGCGGCGCTCGCCGATCTGCTCGACCTCCCCCAGCCACCCGCAACACGCGCGTTGTTCGAAGGAATGGACCGCGCCACGCGCCAGCGCGGACGCGCCGATGCATTGTCGGAGCTGGCGGGCGCAGCCGCGCTGCGTCAACCGGTGCTGTTGATCGTAGAGGATCTGCATTGGGCCGATTCGATGACGCTCGATTACGTCTCGGCGCTGACGCGGGCAGTGGCGGACGTTCCGGCGATGCTCGCGCTGACTTCCCGCATCGATGGGGACCCGCTCGACGCGGCGTGGCGCGCGACGCTGCAGGGCGCGCCGCTGACCACGATCGATCTCGGGCCACTGCCGGCCAGCGACGCGGTGGCGCTTGCGAGCGGGTTGTTCGCAACCTCGCAGCGCTTTGCGCAGCAGTGCATAGAGCGCTCCGGCGGTAACCCGCTGTTCCTCGAGCAGCTGCTGCGCGCCGCCGACGAACACGATGATTCCGTGCCGACTTCCCTGCAAAGCCTGGTGTTGGCACGCGTGGACCGTCTTCCGGAGCGCGATCGCCTGGCGCTGCGCGTGGCGGCGGTGATCGGTCAGCGCTTTTCGCTGAGCGTCGTGCGCGTGCTCGCGAATCTTCCCGACTACACCTGTGCCAACCTGCTTGATCGTGCACTGGTGCGCGCCGAGGGCGATGAGTTTCTGTTCGGCCACGCGCTGATCCGCGACGGTGTCTACGCGTCGCTGACCCGCGCTCGCCGCGCAGAGTTGCACCGCGCAGCGGCCCAGTGGTTCCGAGAGCGCGATCCGGCGTTGTACGCGGAGCACCTCGATCGCGCCGGCGCGCCCGAGACCGCGCGTGCCTATCTCGCGGCGGCGCGCGTGCATGCCGGCGCGCTGAAGCTCGAGCGCGCATTGGCACTGGCGCAGCGTGGCACCGCGCTGGCCACGGAACGACCGGACGTATATGCGCTGAACATGATTTGCGGGGATCTGCTGCTCGAGATCGGCGACGGCAAGCCGGCGACCGACGCCTACCAACGTGCGCTCGACGCGGCCGACGATCCGCAGGCCCGCTGCCGCGCGCTGCTCGGCGTCGCGGCGGGGCAGCGCCTGATCGGCGGCATCGACGCCGCGCTCGCCGCGCTGGCGCAGGCCGAGCCGATCGCTCGCGCCTATCGGCTGGTGCGCGAACAGGCCGAGCTCCACGGCACGCGCGGGAACCTGCACTTCGCGCAAGGGCGCATCGCGGAGTGCCGCGCCGAGCACGAGGTGGCACTCGCAGCCGCACGCACGCTGGCCAGCAGCGAGTTGGAAGCGCGCGCGCTGTCAGGGCTCGCCGACGCGGACTATCTGGAAAGCAGGATGCGTACCGCATTCGACAAGTTCCGGCGTTGCGTCGCGCTGTGCGAGGCGCACGGATATGCGCGTATCGCCGTCCCGAATCAGGTGATGGTCGGGCATTGCCGCACGTACCTCCTCGAGTTCGACGTCGGGCTCGCCGAGATGATCGCGGCGCGCGACGCCGCCGTCCAAATCGGCAACCGCCATGTGGAAATGTTCGCGACGCAATCGTGCGGATTGCTACTGACCGTCTGTGCCCGTTACGCCGACGCCGAGCCTTTCCAGGAGCGCGCGCAAGCAATGGCCGAAGCGCTCGGCGCGCGCCGTTACCTCGCCGTGATTCACGCGCATTGTGCCGAGGTGCGTATCGCCGCGGGCAGGACGGACGAAGCGCGCGAGCGCCTGCATGCAGGGCTTGCACTGGCACGCGAGACCGGTGTGGGTTTTTGCGGTCCCATGCTGCTCGCCTTGCTGGCGCGCGTCACCGACGATCCGAAGCAACGCGCTGCCCTTCACGCCGAGGCGCGCGCATGGCTGGAGCACGGCGCGGTCGGTCACAGCTACATCGCGTACTACCGTCTGGGAATCGAGGACGCCATCGCGCGCGCGGATTGGGCGATGGGACTGCAACATGCCGCCGCGCTGGCCGCGCACACTGCGCGCGAGCCGCTGCCCTACACCGACTACCTGATCGCGCGCGGCCGCGCGCTGATCGCGCTGGGGCAGCGGCCGCAGGATCGCGCGCTTCACGAAGAGGTGTTGCGGCTGCGCGCCGAGGCCGGTCGCCTGCGGTGGTCGATCGGATGGCCCGTCTGGGCCATCGCCGATGAGCGAATGCAGAATGGCGGCGCGAATCGAGGGTGAGCACTCGTGGCCGGGTGCAACGGCGTGCCGAATTCGAGTCAGGGCAGCAAGCAAATCGGCCGTGGCGCGCCGCTCACAAGTGATTGATATTTAATGGATAAAATGGCCGATCTGGATGGCAAATTTCACGTTACTGTCACATTGGGTACCTATGATGCGACAAGACTAACGAGGAAGGAGTCGCCATGGGGATCAGGCAGCTTTGGGCAGTGACGTGCGCAGGTGCGGTCGTGGTATTGGCAACTGGCGCGGGTGCGGCCGACATCACCGGCGCCGGCGCGACGTTTCCGTACCCGGTCTATGCGAAGTGGGCGGAAGCCTACAAGGCGAAGACCGGCGTCGGCATGAACTACCAGTCCATCGGCTCCGGTGGCGGCATCAAGCAGATCCAGAACAAGACGGTCGACTTCGGCGCGTCCGACATGCCGCTCAAGCCCGAAGAGCTGGACAAGGACGGCCTGATGCAGTTTCCGACGGTGATCGGAGGCGACGTCCCGGTCGTCAACCTCGAAGGCGTCAAGCCCGGCGAACTCAAGCTGACCGGGCCTGTGCTAGCCGACATCTACCTCGGCAAGATCACCAAGTGGAACGATGCGGCGATCGCCAAGCTCAACCCCGGCTCGAAGCTGCCGGATTCGGAGATCACCGTCGTGCATCGATCGGACGGTTCCGGAACGACGTTCATCTGGGTGAACTACCTGTCCAAGGTCAGCCCGGAATGGAAGGAAAAGGTCGGCGAGGGCACGTCGGTCGCATGGCCGGCCGGGGTGGGCGGCAAGGGCAATGAAGGCGTGGCCTCGTACGTGCAGCGCGTCAAGGGCTCGATCGGCTACGTCGAATATGCGTATGCGCTTCAGAACAAGATGACCTATGCACAGGTGCAGAACCGCGACGGCGCATTCGTCAGCCCGTCGGCCGAGACGTTCAAGGCGGCCGCCGTCAGGAGCCGACTGGAGCAAGGCGCCCGGATATTACCTCGTGCTGACCGACCAGCCCGGCAAGAATTCGTGGCCGATATCGGGCGCGACCTTCATTCTGATGTACAAGACTCAGGCCAAGCCGGACAATGCCCGCGAGGTGCTGAAGTTCTTCGACTTCGCCTACTCATCCGATGGCGACAAGCTCGCCGACTCACTGGACTACGTCCCACTGCCAGACACGGTCACGAGTCAGATCAGGTCGAGCTGGAAGTCGCAGATGAAGGATACCTCGGGCAAGCCGGTCTACTGACTTCGGCGACGGACAATCGTCGCGATCCGACGACCTTCGCAGATCATGCGAGGGTTGCGGCGTGTCCGAAACGCGTCGCGCAGTCGCTGGCCCGAGATTGCCGCAGACCGGCAGCACAACGGGTCATAATTCGAGAGCGACGGGTGGACGTGCACGCACCGATCATGCAGACAGCAGCGGATGCGATGCCCGGTACAATTGCGTCGTCGCCATCGCGTGCGAAGGCGGACGTCGCCAAGATGCCGCGAGCCGAAGCACCGCACGCTCAGTCTGCAGGACGCTGATCTTTCGCTGCGGTCGCGCTCTTCTTCGCCTTTTTCGTGCTGGCGATCCTTCTCGGCATCATCGCTTCGCTGGTGTACGGAAGCCTGCCCTCGATGAAGAAGTTCGGCTTCGGCTTCCTGGTCAGTTCGGAATGGAATCCGGTCACCGAACAGTTCGGGGCGCTGGTGCCCGATCGTCGGCACGCTCGCTCACCTCGGCCATCGCGCTGCTGATCGGCGTCCCCGTGAGCTTCGGCATCGCGCTCTTTCTGACCGAGATGTCGCCGGGATGGCTGAAGCGCCCCCTTGGCACCGCGATCGAGCTCTTGGCGGCGATCCCGAGCATCATTTACGGCATGTGGGGTCTGTTCGTGCTGGCGCCGCTCTTCGCCGATTACGTGCAGCCGTGGCTGATAAGCACGCTCGGCAGGCTGCCGCTCATCGGCGCCGCTGTTCAAGGGGCCGCCGCAGGGCATCGGCGTGCTGACCGCCGGCTTCGTGCTGGCGATCATGGTGATTCCGTTCATCGCCTCGGTGATGCGCGACGTGTTCGAGATCGTGCCCCCGGTGCTGAAGGAGTCGGCCTACGGCCTTGGCTGCACGACCTGGGAAGTGGTCCGCAACATCGTGTTGCCCTACACCAAGGTCGGCGTGATCGGCGGCATCATGCTCGGACTTGGGCCGGGCGCTGGGCGAGACGATGGCGGTGACGTTCCTGATCGGCAACGCGCACCGCCTCACGCGCATCGATATTCGCGCCCGGGCAACAGCATCGCGTCGGCGCTGGCCAACGAATTCACCGAGGCGGTCGGCGATCTCTACACGTCTGCGCTGATCGAGCTCGGTCTGATCTTGTTCGTGATCACCTTCATCGTTCTCGCGCTGGCGAAGCTGCTGCTGCTGCAGCTGGCGCAAGGGCGAAGGCCGCAAGACATGAGCTGCCGGCTGACAGTCATGAATGCGCTCTATACCGCGTCGGATCTTCGTCAATCGCTTCAACCTCGCGATGTCGCTGCTGACGATGGCGTTCGGCCTCACGTTCCTGCTCTGGATCCTGTTCACCTTGTTCGCAAGCAGGGCTTCCACGCGTTGACGCAGCGACTTGTTCACGCAGATGACGCCGCCGCCGGGCAGCAAGGGCGGATTGCTCAACGCGATCTTGGGCAGCCTCGTCATGGCCACGCTGGGCACGCTGATCGGCACGCCGATCGGCATCTTCGCCGGAATCTACCTCGCCGAATATCGGCAGCCGCGGCTGGCTCGCCCCTGTCGACGCGATTCATCAACGACATCCTGCTGTCGGCGCCGTCGATCGTCATCGGGTTGTTCGTCTACGAGATTTACGTCTTCCAGGTCGGGCACTTCTCCGCCTGGGCCGGCTCGCTGGCGCTTGGCGCTGATTGTGATTCCGGTGGTCGTCCGCACGACCGAGAACATGCTGCGGCTGGTGCCGGACAGCCTGCGCGAGGCCGCGATCGCGCTCGGGACGCCGCAATGGAAGGTCATCATGATGGTGACCCTGCGCTCCGTGCGCGCCGGCGTCATCACCGGCATGCTGCTCGCGGTCGCGCGCATTTCGGGCGAGACAGCGCCGCTGCTGTTCACGGCGCTCAACAACCAGTTCTGGACGTCCGACCTCAACGCGCCGATGGCCAATCTGCCGGTGGTCATCTTCCAGTTCGCGATGAGCCCGTACAAGGACTGGCAGCAGCTGGCCTGGGCGGGGGCTCTGCTGATCACGCTCGCCGTGCTGCTTCTCAACATCCTTGCGCGCACGTTGTTCCGCCAGGCGGCAGTGCGAAATAGATCGGGAACCATCAACGATGAACTTCGAAGCTGTCGCCACGCGGCCCGAGCGCGAATCGGTGGCAGCGCAATCGGCACGGCCGAAGATGTCGATCCGCAAACTCGATTTCTTCTACGGCAAGTTCCAGGGCCTGAAGAACGTCAATCTCGACATCGCCGAGCGCACGCGTCACTGCCTTCATCGGCCCGTCGGGCTGCGGCAAGTCGACGCTGCTGCGGACGTTGAACCGCATGTACTCGCTTTATCCCGGCCAGCGCGCCGACGGGTGAGATACTGTTCAACGGGCGCAATATCCTGGACAGCGGCGTCGACCTCAACACGCTGCGCGCGAAGGTGGGTATGGTGTTCCAGAAGCCGACGCCGTTCCCGATGTCCATCTACGACAACATCGCCTTCGGCGTGCGGCTGTACGAGAAGCCTGTCCCAGCGCGAGATGGACGAGCGCGTCGAATGGGCACTGACCAAGGCCGCGATGTGGGGAGAATCCAAGGACAAGCTCAAGCAGAGCGGGATGGCGCTTTCGGGCGGGCAGCAGCAGCGCCTCTGCATCGCACGCGCCGTCGCGGTCAAGCCGGACGTGCTGCTGCTCGACGAACCGACGTCGGCGCTGGATCCGATTTCGACGGCGAAGATCGAGGAATTGATCTCCGAGCTCAAGAACGACTACACGATTGCGATCGTGACGCACAATATGCAGCAGGCGGCGCGGGTCTCGGACTTCACGGCCTATATGTATCTGGGCGAGCTGATCGAGTTCGGCGCCACCGACGAGATCTTCATCAAGCCGCAGCGCAAGGAAACCGAGGACTACATCACCGGCCGCTTCGGCTGACCTTGCCGAGACGTCGAGAGTTACCTGGAGGCCGCATGAGCGACCATACCTACAAGCAATTCGATGCCGAGATGGAGGAAATCCGCTCGGGCGTGATGGCGATGGGCGGGCTGGTCGAGACGCAGTTCGCGCGTGCCATCCAGGCGCTGCAAGCACCTCGGACGTCGACCTCATCGATACGGTCGCGCGCCGACGAGCATGGCGATCAACCGCATGCAGGTGGACATCGACCAGCAGTGCAGCCAGATCATCGCCAAGCGTCAGCCGGCGGCGATCGACCTGCGCATGGTGCTGACCGTCGTGAAGATCGTCAACGAGCTCGAGCGTGCCGGCGACGAGATCAAGAAAATCGCCTACAAGGCGCAGCAGATGCAGCGGCCGGAGCGCCTGTCCAGCGTGCGCTCGCTACGAAATCGCGCGCGCGGCCGAGCTCGCCGAGGACAATCTCCAGCTCGCGCTCGATGCCTTCGCGCGGCTGGACGTCGACTGCGGCCGCGCAGGTCGTCAGCAACGACGAGGCGATCGACTACGCGTTCCTGGCGATCCTGCGCCAGCTCATCAGCTACATGATGGAAGACCCGCGCACGATCACGCCGGCGCTGGAGATCGTGTTCATCGCCAAGTCGATCGAGCGCATCGGCGACCACGCCAAGAACATCGCCGAGAACGTGGTGCATGTGGTCAAGGGCAAGGACGTTCGCCACGCGACCGCTGAGCAGATCCGCGCCGAGGTGGCAGAATGACGCGGACCTCGCGAGTCGGCCCATGAGTACATCGATACTGGTGGTCGAGGACGAGCCCGCGATCCAGGAGCTGCTGCGCGTGAATCTCGAGGACGCGGGCTTCGCGGTGCGCGCCGTCGCCGACGCCGAGACGGCGCAGGCACAGATTCAGCGACTCGTTGCCGGACCTCGTGTTGCTCGACTGGATGCTGCCCGGTCAGTCCGGGCTCGCGTTTGCGCGCACGCTGCGTGCCGATGCACGCACGCGCGAGTTGCCGATCATCATGGTGACGGCGCGCAACGACGAGGCGCGACCGCGTCGCCGGACTCGAGGCGTGGGTCGACGACTACGTCACCAAGCCGTTCAGCCCGCGCGAGCTCAAGGCGCGCATCAAGTCAGTGCTGCGTCGTCGTGCGCCGGAGGCGGCGCAGGAGACTTTGCGCGTCGGCACGCTCGAGCTCGATCCGGTTGCGCATCGCGCTTCTGCAGGCGGGCAGGCCCGTGACGCTCGGCCCCACCGAATTTCGCCTGCTCAAGTTCTTGATGGCGCGTCCCGACCGCGTGCACAGCCGCACGCAGCTTCTCGACCAGGTCTGGGGCGATCATGTCTATATCGAAGAACGCACGGTCGACGTCCACATCCGCCGCCTGCGGCTTGCGCTCGAACCGACCAAGCACGACGGAATGATCGAGACGGTCCGCGGCAGCGGCTATCGGCTGTCCGCGCTAAAGTAGATCGGGTCGAGGCCCCAGTAGACTTGCGCCGATGAATCCTTTCTGGCTGCGCGCGCTGGTCGCCCCTGCGCTTGTCATCGCAGCCGGCGCTCATCGCAGTTGCCGTGTTCGGCCCCTACACTGCTTGCGCGGCGCTCGCGGTTGGACTCTCGGCCGTCGTCGCGTGGCACGTGTATCAACTGCGCGGGCTCATGCGCTGGGCCTCCGGGCCGATCGAGGCGCCGGTGCCCGAAGGACGCGGAGCGTGGGCGCTGATGTATGCCGCGCTCTACCACCGCGTGCGCCTGCGCAGCGCTCGCCAGCGCGACCTGCGCCTTGCGCTCGAGCGCTTCGTCAGCGGCGCCGAGGCACTCCCCGAGGGCGTGGTGGTTCTCGATGCCAAGAACCGCATCCAGTGGGCCAACCCGCGCGCCGAGGCGCACCTGGGGATCGACTTGCAACGAGACCTGCATACGCCGGTCGCCAACCTCGTGCGCCAGCCGGCGTTCGTCCAATACATGGACGAGCGGCGACTTCCACGAACCCGTTGTGTTCCAGTCCACGCGCGAAGGCGCCGCGATGCTGTCGGTCCAGATCGTGCCGTTCGGCGTCGAGGAAAAGCTGCTGATGAGCCGCGACGTGACGCACCTGGAGGCGGTGGCCCGCGTGCGACGCGACTTCATCGCCAATGTCTCGCACGAGCTCAAGACGCCGCTTACCGTGCTCTCGGGGTTCCTCGAGACTTTTGTCGATGTCGAGATGGACGAAAAGCAGCGCCAGCGCTATCTGGCGCTCATGCAGGAGCAGGCGCGCAACATGCAGCGTCTGGTCGACGATTTGCTCACACTCTCGGCGCTGGAAAGCGAGCAGAACATCGCGGGCGAAGCCGAATTCGCGATCGTGCCTTTGATGCTGGAGCTCTCGTCCGATGCCAAGGCGCTGTCCGCGGGTCGCCAGGAAATCACGCTCAATATCGGCGACGCGGCGATCATCCTTGGCAGCCGCGACGAGCTGGCGAGCGCCTTCGGCAACCTGGTGAGCAACGCAGTACGCTACACGCCCGCAGGCGGCCGCATCGCCCTCGACTGGCGGGTGACCGACGCCGGCGGCGAATTCAGCGTGACCGACAACGGCATCGGCATTGCCTCGGAGCACATTCCGCGCCTGACCGAGCGTTTTTACCGCGTCGATCGCAGCCGCTCGCGCGCGACGGGGGGCACCGGGTTGGGGCTCGCCATCGTCAAGCACGTGCTGATCCGCCACCAGGCCGAGCTCGTTGTCGAAAGCACACCCGCCGTGGGCAGCCGCTTCACCGTGCAACTGCCTGCTCGGCGCGTGCGCTCGCCGGGTGCGGTCGATCCTGCGTCGCTGACGGACGCCGCGGGCTCATCGACGACGGTCTGAACGCATCGCCGCCGGCTCCTCGGCGCCTCGCCGCTACCAGTACTTCATCGCAGCGCTGAACAGGCCTTTCAGGTCGTCTCGAGTCACATCCTTTGGCGCGTTGCGAATCACGCGCCACTGCGGCTCGGCGCCGGCAGCCAGCGCTTCGGCATCACGCGCGCCGAAGCCCAAGCCCGACAGCCCGTTGGGAATTCCCGCGGCGCGCATGAGCTCGATGACACGAGCCGCTAGCGCTTCGCCCGCCTCGGTCGCATCCCCCGGCTTGATGTCGCGTGTGGTGGCGCCCAGGCACGACGCCCCGTGCACATGGCGCTCAGGGCAGCACGGCGCGGTATAGCGCCACACCGAAGGGTTGTTGAGGACGACGGCCATGCCGTGCGGCACCAAGCGTCTTGCCTTGCGGGTAGCCGGGAAGCTCGAAATCGCGGGCGAGCCCGGACACCGCGTACGACAGTCCGTGCGGAAGGTGGCAGCCTGCGGCGTTGAAGGCGATTCCGGCGAGCATCGCCGCGTACATCATCTCGGTGCGAGCCTCAACGTCGTCGGCATCGTGTATCGCGCGCACCAGAAACTTGCCGACGCCCCTGAGTGCCTCGGCCGCGAGCGCGTCCGAGAACGGATTGGCGCCCTGCGACACCGGACGGCTCGCGCCGCGCGCTGGATTGAGCCGGCGCGGCCACGGCCTTGCAGTCATCGATTCCAGCGCATGGCTCATGCAGTCGAAACCGCTGGCGGCGACGACGTTGCGCGGCAGGGTCGTCGTCACTTCGGGGTCGATCAGCGCGACGGTGGGAATCAGTCGGCGCGAGATGATGCCGGTCTTGGCGTTGATCTCGGTCATGTTGAAAATCGCGATTCCGGTCGTCTCCGATCCCGTTCCGGACGTGGTCGGGCAGGCAATATGCGGCTTGACCGCTCCGGGCACCTTCTGGCCGCCGCCGATGGGCGCGTTTACGTAGCTCATGAAATCAGCGGGATGCGATGCGTAGAGATTTGCCGCCTTGCACGTGTCGATCACCGAGCCACCACCGACGGATACGTAGCCGTCGAAGCGGCCTTCGGTCGCGAAATGCGCGGCTGCCTTGAACGACGCCGTGGTCGGCTCGATCGACACCTCGTCGTAGGTGACCGCATCGACGCCGGCATCGGCGAGCGACGCGCGCACTTTGGCCAGGTGCGGTGACGCGGTGAGGCCACGATCGGTGAATAGCGCCACGCGCCTGAGCGACAACTCGCGCGCTTGCTCTCCCACCTCGGCGAGACAGCCCGCGCCGAAGGTGAAGGTCGGCATGCCGACGGTGAAGGCCTTGTCGCTGGTCTCGGTCAAGGCGAAGTCGACGTGACAGCACGGCATCTGCGTTCTCCGTTGGTTACCACGCCACCTTAGGGCGATTTCGTGGCGGCGGCAAGAATCATGTCCGCGGCTTTTTCCGCAATCATCACGACCGGCACATTGGTGTTGCCCGAGGTAAGCACCGGCATCACGCCGCAGTCGACCACGCGCAGCGCGGTGAGCCCATGCACGCGCAGCTCGTGATCGACGACCGCCAGGGGATCGCGAGCGACGGGACCCATCTTGCACGTGCCGCTTGGATGGAAAATCGTGCCGCCGCTGTTACGCGCGAATTCGAGCAGGTCCTCGTCGCTCTGTGCGGCCGCGCCCGGCCGATATTCGCCGCGGACGTAGGGCGCGAGTGCCGACGCTGCGGCGAGCCGGCGCGCGAGACGGATGCCCGCGACCAGCGTCGCGCGGTCATGCTCGGTGGAAAGATAGTTGGCGTGGATCGCCGGTGCGTCCATCGGATCGCCCGACTTGAGTCGCACGTAGCCGCGCGATTGAGGGCGCAACTGGCACACCGACATCGTGAAGCCCGGAAAGACGTGCGTCGGCGAGCCCGCCATGTCCGAGGACAGGGTCGCCACGTGGAACTGGACGTCAGGGGTGGGTAGCTCGGGGCGGGTCCGCGCAAAGATTCCGCCCTGGTTGATGCCGATTGCCATCGGACCGCTGCGACGGAAGGCATACTGGAGGCCGATAGCGAGCTTGCGCCAGGGACTTTGCAGGTCGTCGTTGGTAGTGATCGGCCGCGTGCACTGGAAAATCACACGCGCCTGAAGGTGATCCTGCAGGTTGCGTCCAACGCCCGGCAGCTCGTGCAAGACGGCAATGGCGAAGGAACGGAGCACGTCAGCCGGTCCTACCCCGGACAGCTGCAGCAGCTGCGGCGATTGCAGCGCGCCGGCGCAAAGCAGCACTTCCCGGCGCGCACTCACCGTGACGTCGGCGCCACGGTGGCGATAAACCACGCCGCTTGCACGGCGCCCCTCGAAGAGCACCTTGAGCGCGCGCGCCTCGGTGACCACCGCGAGATTGCGCCGGCTCCGGGCCGGCCGCAAATAGGCGCTGGCGCTACTGCAGCGCCAGCCGTTGCGCGTGCTCAGATGGTAGTAGCCGATTCCCTCTTGCGTGGGACCGTTGAAGTCGTCGTTGCGCGGAATGCCCAGTTCCTCGCCGGCGGCGATCAACGCCTCGATAAGCTCGTGTCGGCGACGGATGGGAGAGCACCACACGGGGCCGCCATCTCCGTGGAAGTGGGGGTCGGCGCCGGGTGCATGCTCGAGGCGTCTGAAGTAAGGGAGCACTTCGGCGTAAGCCCAGCCCGGATTGCCTGCGGCGGCCCACGCGTCATAGTCCTCGCGCTGGCCGCGTATGTAGATCAGGCCGTTGATCGAGCTGGACCCGCCCAGGGTCTTGCCTCGCGGCCAATACACCTTGCGGCCGTTCATGTGGGGCTCGGGCTCGGTGCTGAAGCACCAGTTTACCCGCGTGTTGAACATGGTTTTAGCGTAGCCGATGGGGATATGGATCCACGGGTAGCGGTCGGCCGGTCCGGCCTCCAGAAGCATTACCGAGTGCCTGCTGTCGGCGGAAAGCCGGTTGGCGAGTACGCAGCCGGCGGAACCGGCGCCGACGATCACGTAGTCATGGGTCATTTCGGGCATTTTATGTTCTGCAGCAGGGCCATCCTGCCGCCGGAAGGCCACGGGAAATTGTTCACGTTTGACACTCGGGAACGGAAATTGCTAAAATGTGCGGTTTCGTCGGAGGGGTACCCAAGTGGCCAACGGGAGCAGACTGTAAATCTGCCGGCTCTGCCTTCGAAGGTTCGAATCCTTCCCCCTCCACCATGGGATCGGCAATCCGCCGTCGGCTGCGAGGACAAGAGAACGCGGGTGTAGCTCAATGGTAGAGCAGAAGCCTTCCAAGCTTACGACGAGGGTTCGATTCCCTTCACCCGCTCCAACGGGTTTGGAAATATCGGCATTTGAGCATGGCTTTGGGCGGCCCGCAGACGCGGGTTGGCCGGCAGGGCAGGAATCGCCCCCGTAGCTCAGTGGTAGAGCACTCCCTTGGTAAGGGAGAGGTCGCGCGTTCAATCCGCGCCGTGGGCACCAGGGACCGGTAGTCGCAGTAATCGAGATCGCAAGGAGCAGGATCATGGCCAAGGGCAAGTTCGAACGCAAGAAGCCGCACCTGAACGTCGGGACGATCGGCCACGTCGATCACGGCAAGACGACGCTGACCGCCGCATTGACACTGGTGCTGTCGAAGAAGTTTGGCGGCGAGGCGAGAGCCTACGACCAGATCGACAACGCGCCCGAGGAAAAGGCGCGCGGCATCACCATCAACACCGCGCACGTCGAGTACGAGACCAAGAATCGCCATTACGCGCACGTCGACTGCCCGGGCCACGCCGACTACATCAAGAACATGATCACCGGCGCGGCGCAGATGGACGGCGCGGTGCTCGTCGTTTCGGCGGCGGACGGCCCGATGCCGCAGACGCGCGAGCACATCCTGCTCGCGCGCCAGGTCGGTGTTCCGTACATCGTGGTGTATCTGAACAAGGCCGACATGGTCGACGACAAGGAACTGCTCGAGCTGGTGGAGATGGAGGTCCGTGAACTGCTCTCGAAATACGAGTTCCCGGGCGACAAGACGCCGATCGTGATCGGCTCGGCAAAAATGGCGCTGGAAGGCGACGGAGGCGACCTGGGCGAAGGCTCGATCATGAAGCTTGCCGACGCGCTGGACAGCTACATTCCCGAACCCAAGCGCCTGATCGATGGTCCATTCCTGATGCCGGTGGAAGACGTGTTTTCGATTTCGGGTCGTGGGACGGTGGTGACGGGGCGGGTGGAGCGTGGTGTGGTGAAGGTAGGCGAGGACCTGGAGATCGTGGGTTTGAAGCCGACGCTGAAGACGGTATGCACGGGGGTGGAGATGTTCCGCAAGCTGCTCGACCAGGGGCAGGCGGGGGACAACGTGGGTGTGCTGCTGCGTGGCACGAAGCGCGAGGAAGTGGAGCGTGGGCAGGTGCTGGCGAAGCCTGGGAGTATCACGCCGCACACCAAGTTCACGTGCGAGGTGTACGTGCTGTCGAAGGAGGAGGGTGGTCGGCACACGCCGTTTTTCAATGGATATCGTCCGCAGTTTTATTTTCGGACGACGGACGTGACGGGGAGTGTGGAGTTGCCGGCGGGGACGGAGATGGTGATGCCTGGTGACAACACGCAGATGACGGTGACGCTGATATCTCCGATTGCGATGGAAGAGGGCCTGCGTTTCGCGATTCGCGAAGGCGGGCGCACGGTCGGCGCCGGCGTGGTGTCGAAAGTCATCGAGTAAAAGGCCAGTAGCTCAATTGGCAGAGCGGCGGTCTCCAAAACCGCAGGTTGGGGGTTCGATTCCCTCCTGGCCTGCCACTTTCAGCTGCCTGCAGTCGGCAGTCGGCTGTCAGGTTGGCGCCACGAGATGAAGACGCACGGGAATGCTGATTGCGGAAAGCTGATAGCTGAATGGACAAGATAAAGATGGCGCTGGCGGTCGCGCTGGTCGTCGCAGGTGTGTGGGGCTACTACTACTTCAGCGACTCGGCGCAGGTGCTGCGCGTGCTGATGGTGGTGGGTGGGCTGCTCGCTGCTGCGGGCGTCGCCTGGTTCACCGCGAGCGGCAAGGAGCTGTTCGCATTCGGCCAGGAATCGTGGCGCGAGGCGGGAAAGGTGTCGTGGCCGACGCGCAAGGAAACGCTGCAGACGACACTCGTCGTGTTCGCCTTCGCGGTGATCATGGCGTTGTTCCTGTTCGCAATCGACACTTCGCTTGCCTGGATGATCAAGCTGCTTACCGGGAAGGGCGAATGATGACCGACAAGAAGTGGTTCGTCGTCCACGCCTACTCGGGCTTCGAGAAAAGCGTGCAGCGGGCGCTGACCGAGCGCATCAAGCGGTCCGACATCGCCGACAAGTTCGGCAAGATATTGGTACCGGTCGAAGAAGTGGTCGAGATGAAGAACGGGGCCAAGGCGATTTCGGAGCGGAAGTTCTTTCCCGGATACGTGCTCGTCGAGATGGAGATGACCGACGATACGTGGCACCTGGTGAAGAGCACGCCCAAGGTCACCGGCTTCGTCGGCGGCACGGCGAACAAGCCGACACCGATTACACAGAAGGAAGTCGACGGAATCCTGCGGCAGGTACAGGAGGGCGTCGAGAAGCCGCGCCCGAAGGTGCTGTTCGAAATGGGCGAGGCCGTGCGCGTCAAGGATGGTCCGTTCACCGACTTCCACGGCAACGTGGAGGACGTGAACTACGAAAAGAGCAAGCTGCGCGTCTCGGTCACGATTTTCGGGCGCTCGACGCCGGTGGAGTTGGATTTCTCGCAGGTTGAGAAAGCTTGAAGTAGGACGGAGCGCGCCCACGAGGCGCTCGATTGGACATGGGGAGGGTCACGCGACCCGCTTGCACCCGAATTGGAGCTAGGACATGGCGAAGAAGATCGTCGGATACATCAAGCTGCAGGTGCCGGCGGGAAAGGCGAACCCGAGCCCCCCGATCGGACCGGCGCTGGGCCAGCGCGGCTTGAACATCATGGAATTCTGCAAGGCTTTCAACGCCCAGACGCAGAAACTGGAGGCCGGTTTGCCGATTCCGGTCGTCATCACGGCGTTCGCCGACAAGAGCTTCACGTTCATCATGAAGACGCCGCCGGCGACCGTGCTGATCATGAAGGCCGCCAAGGTCGAGAAGGGCAGCAGCAAGCCGCACACCGACAAGGTGGGCAAGCTCACGCGCGCGCAGGCCGAGGAAATCGCGAAGATCAAGACGCCCGACTTGACCGCGGCCGATCTGGACGCCGCGGTGCGCACCATTGCCGGCAGTGCGCGCAGCATGGGCATCACCGTGGATGGAGTGAAATAACATGGCCACCACCCAAGACAAGACACCGCACCGGTCCAAGCGCATGAAGGTCGTGCGCGGCAAGGTCGAACACGCCAAGGCGTATGCGATCGACGACGCCCTGAAGCTCGTGAAAGAAACGGCGACCGCCAAGTTCGACGAATCGATCGACATCGCAGTGAACCTGGGCATCGATGCGAAGAAATCCGACCAGACCGTGCGCGGCTCCGTCGTGCTCCCCGCGGGAACCGGCAAGAAGGTGCGCATCGCCGTGTTCGCGCAGGGCGACAAGGCGAAGGCCGCACTCGATGCCGGCGCGGACGTCGTCGGATTCGACGATCTCGCGGCCAAGATCAAGGAAGGGTTCATGGATTTCGATGTCGCAATCGCGACACCTGACGCGATGAAAGTCGTCGGCCAGCTCGGCCAGATCCTCGGGCCGCGTGGCCTGATGCCCAACCCCAAGGTGGGGACGGTGTCGGCGGACGTCGCGACGGCGGTGAAGAACGCGAGAGCGGGCCAGGTGCAGTACCGCACCGATAAGGCGGGCATCGTCCAGTGCACGATCGGCCGAGCGTCGTTCACGCCCGATCAGCTCAAGACGAACCTGATGGCGCTGATCGACGCACTGAACAAGTCGCGCCCCAAGGATACGAAGGGCATTTATCTCAGGAAGATCAGCGTGTCGAGCACGATGGGCGCGGGTGTGCGCGTCGACACGACGGGGCTGGCGACACAGGCGCCAGCGCACTAGTACAACGCAGCGAATTTGAGGGAACGCCGGGCGGGAAGCCGCGAAGCGAGCCGTCAAAGACCGTAGGAGCTCGCAAGGGCTTAATCGCCGGCAGCCAAGGCGTCCTACGCAGATGGTGCCCGAAGACAGGAGCAGTCCTGACGTAAGGTCACCGAGTGGCGCGAGCCGGAGCATGGGCAAGCGCGTATGGGTAACTGGAGAAAGACCTTGGGTCTCAATCTGGAACAGAAGCAAGCGGTAGTCGCGGAAGTCGCGAAGCAGATCGCGGGTGCTCAGGCCATCGTCATGGCCGAGAACCGCGGCATGGCGGTCGCCGACATGACGCAGCTCCGCGCGAAGGCACGGGCTTCCGGCGTTTACTTCAGGGTGGTGAAAAATACCCTGGTTCGCCGTGCGGTTGCGGAAACGCCTTTCGCCTCGCTGGCCGACAGGATGGTCGGCCCGCTGGCGTACGGCATCGGTGCCGATCCCGTCGCCGTGGCGAAAGTGCTTTCCGACTTCGCCAAGGGCAACGACAAGTTCGTGATTGCGGGCGGTGCAATGCCCGGCCAGGTGATGTCCGCCAAGGAGATCACCGCGCTGGCCGCACTGCCCTCGCGCGATGAGTTGATCGCCAAGTTGATGGGAACGATGCAGGCGCCGATCGCTAAGTTCGTCCGGACGCTCAATGAAGTTCCGAGCCGCTTCGTGCGTACTCTGGCCGCCGTGCGCGATGCAAAGTCCTCGCCGGCCTAGCACTTCGCCACGACCACTTTAAAACCTTACGATTCAGGAGCAGATCATGGCAGTTGCACAAGCTGAAGTACTCGACAAGATTGCGTCGATGACCGTCCTCGAGCTCTCCGAGCTCATCAAGGCGATGGAAGAGAAGTTCGGTGTATCGGCCGCGGCCGCGGTTGCCGTCGCCGGCCCCGCCGCCGCCGGCGCCGCTGCGCCTGCCGTCGAAGAGCAGACCGAATTCACCGTGGTGCTGGCGAGCTTCGGCGAAAACAAGGTCAACGTCATCAAGGCGGTGCGTGAAATCACCGGCCTGGGCCTGAAGGAAGCCAAGGACCTGGTCGACGGCGCCCCGAAGCCGGTCAAGGAAGGCATCAACAAGGTCGATGCGGAAGCCGCGAAGAAGAAGCTGGAAGAGGCCGGCGCGAAGGTCGAAGTCAAATAGGAAAAGGCACTTGTAAACCGCGGGCGGCGGCCCCACGTGCTGTCGCCCCTGGTTCGCTCCCCAGCGACGAGGGGGCGAAGAAGAGCGGATTCCACCGAGTCCTCTGTTCTTCGTCTTCTGACCCGGCTGCAGAAGACAGGTTTGGTCGGACGGTGCACGCGTACGGTGTTCCGTCGTCCGCCAGCGGTTGGTAGTGGCCAACCACCATCCTCAGGGAGCGCAAGGTTCCCGCACAGCCGATGAATGACGGGCAACGGTTCAGGCGCAGCGCCGCTGCGCGCGGGCCGTGCTCGAGCGATCGCTAACGAGGTCAGATCCATGGCTCAGTATTCGTTTACCGAGAAGAAACGCATCCGCAAGAGCTTTGCCAAGCGCGCCAGCGTGCTGCCGGTGCCGTTCCTGCTGGAAACCCAGCTCGCGTCCTACCGCGCGTTCCTGCAGGAGGCGACGGCTCCCGACGCGCGCAAGAACGAGGGTCTGCAGGCGGCATTCACCTCGATATTTCCGATCTCCAGCCATTCCGGCAATGCCCGGCTGGAGTTCGTCAGTTTTTCGCTGCTGCCGCCGGCCTTCGACGTCACCGAGTGCCAGCAGCGCGGCCTGACTTACTGCTCGGCGCTGCGCGCCAAGGTGCGCCTGATCCTCATGGACAAGGAGGCACCGAAGGAAACGGTCAAGGAGGTCAAGGAGCAGGAAGTCTACATGGGCGAGATACCGCTCATGACCAACAACGGCTCCTTCGTGATCAACGGCACCGAACGCGTGATCGTGTCGCAGCTGCACCGCTCGCCGGGCGTGTTCTTCGAACACGACCGCGGCAAGACGCATTCGTCGGGCAAGCTCCTTTTCTCGGCGCGGGTCATTCCCTACCGCGGCTCGTGGCTTGATTTCGAGTTCGACCCGAAGGACTACCTGTACTTCCGCGTCGACCGCCGGCGCAAGATGCCGGTGACGACGCTGCTCAAGGCGATCGGGCTGTCCAACGAGGACATCCTCAAGCAGTTTTTCGCCTTCGATGCGTTTCACCTGGGCAAGAAGGGCTCGCAGCTCGACCTCGTGCCGGAGCGTCTGCGCGGCGAAGTCGCGCGCTTCGACCTGGTCGGCAAGGACGGCAAGGTCCTCGTGCAGAAGGACAAGCGCATCACGGCGCGGCACATCCGCGAGCTCGCCGAGGGTGGCGTGAAGAAGATCACGGTGCCCAACGACTACATCCTCGGCCGTACGCTGGCGCAAAACATCGTCAACAAGGAAACCGGCGAGATCGTCGCATCGGCCAACGACGAGATCACCGAGGAGCTGCTCGCGACGCTGCTCGAGGCGGGCGTGGCGAGCATCCATACCATCTACGTAAACGACCTCGACCAGGGCGCGTACATCGCCCAGACGCTGAAGATGGACGACACGCCCGACCAGATGGCCGCGCGCATCGCGATCTATCGCATGATGCGGCCGGGCGAGCCGCCGACCGAAGATGCGGTCGAGGCACTTTTCCACGGGCTGTTCTTCAACGAGGAGCGCTACGACCTGTCGCCGGTCGGGCGCATGAAGTTCAACCGCCGCGTCGGCCGCAGCGAGCTGACCGGCGCGGGCACGCTCACCAACGACGACATCATCGCGGTGATCAAGATCCTGGTCGAGCTGCGCAACGGTCGCGGCGAAATCGATGACATCGACCACCTCGGCAACCGCCGCGTGCGCTCGGTCGGCGAGCTCGCGGAAAACCAGTTCCGCTCGGGACTCGTGCGCGTCGAGCGCGCCGTGAAGGAACGCCTCGGCCAGGCCGAGAGCGAGAACCTGCTGCCGCACGACCTGATCAACGCGAAGCCGATCTCGGCGGCGATCAAGGAGTTTTTCGGCAGCTCGCAGCTTTCGCAGTTCATGGACCAGACCAATCCGCTGTCGGAAATCACGCACAAGCGCCGCGTGTCGGCGCTCGGCCCGGGCGGACTGACGCGTGAGCGCGCGGGCTTCGAAGTGCGCGACGTCCATCCGACGCACTACGGCCGTGTCTGCCCGATCGAGACCCCGGAAGGTCCGAACATCGGCCTGATCAATTCGCTGGCGCTGTACGCGCGCACCAACGAGTACGGCTTCCTCGAGACACCGTATCGCAAGGTGGTGAACGGCAAGGTCACTGACGAAATCCACTACCTGTCGGCGATCGAGGAAGGCGCCTTTGTGATTGCGCAAGCCAACGCGACACTGGACAAGACTGGCAGGCTCAAGGACGAGCTGGTGTCGTGCCGCTGCAAGAACGAGTTCATGTTGTCGACCGCCGACAAGGTTCAGTTCATGGACGTGGCGCCAGCGCAGATCGTGTCGGTGGCGGCGTCGCTCATACCGTTCCTCGAGCACGATGACGCCAACCGCGCACTGATGGGCTCCAACATGCAGCGCCAGGCGGTGCCCTGCCTGCGCGCGGAGAAGCCGCTGGTGGGTACCGGCGTGGAGCGCACGGCAGCCGTCGACTCCGGGACCGCGGTGCTCGCACGGCGCGGCGGCAAGGTCGATTACGTCGACGCCAACCGCATGGTCGTACGAGCGCACGACGCGGAAACCGCGGCGGGCGATGTCGGTGTCGACATCTACAACCTCACCAAGTACACGCGCAGCAACCAGAACACGAACATCAACCAGCGCCCCTTGGTCAAGATCGGCGACGTAATCGCCAAGAATGACGTGATCGCCGATGGCGCATCGACCGACATGGGCGAGCTCGCGCTGGGCCAGAACATGCTCGTCGCGTTCATGCCCTGGAACGGCTACAACTACGAAGACTCGATCCTCATATCCGAGCGCGTGGTCGGCAACGACCGCTACACGTCGATCCACATCGAGGAGCTTTCGGTGGTCGCACGCGACACCAAGCTGGGGCCCGAGGAAATCACGCGCGACATCTCCAGCCTGGGTGAGGCACAGCTGGGCAGGCTCGACGAGTCGGGTATCGTGTACATCGGCGCCGAAGTCGAAGCCGGCGACGTACTGGTCGGCAAGGTGACGCCCAAGGGCGAAACCCAGCTGACGCCGGAGGAGAAGCTGCTGCGTGCGATCTTCGGCGAGAAGGCTTCCGACGTCAAAGACACTTCGCTGCGCGTGCCGTCGGGCATTTCCGGCACCGTCATCGATGTGCAGGTGTTCACCCGCGAGGGAATCGATCGCGACAAGCGCGCCGCCCAGATCATCGACGACGAGCTCAAGAGCTATCGCAAGGATCTGAACGACCAGTTGCGCATCGTCGAGAACGACGCCTTTGCGCGCATCGAGAGGCTGCTACTGGGCAAGACCGCAAACGGCGGCCCGAAGCGGCTGGCCAAGGGCACGCGCCTGACCAAGGAGTACTTGGACGGCGTGGCGCGCCATGACTGGTTCGACATCCGTCTGGCAAACGAAGAGGGGGCTCATCAGCTCGAGGTGATGAAGGACTCGCTCGCGCAGTCGCGTGTGCAGTTCGACCAGGCCTTCGAGGCCAAGAAGAAGAAGCTGACGCAGGGCGACGAGTTGCCGCCGGGCGTGCAGAAGATGGTCAAGGTCTACGTCGCGGTCAAGCGGCGCCTCCAGCCCGGCGACAAGATGGCCGGACGCCATGGCAACAAGGGTGTGGTGTCGAAGATCGTCCCGGTCGAGGATATGCCATACATGGCCGATGGGACGCCGGTGGACATCGTCCTCAATCCCCTGGGCGTGCCGTCGCGCATGAACGTAGGACAGATCCTCGAGGTTCACCTCGGGTGGGCGGCGAAGGGGCTCGGGCACCGCATCCAGGAAATGCTGCGTGCGAACTCGAATGCGGGCGAAGTGCGCAAGCTGCTGGGCAAGATCTATAACACGACGGGCAAGCCGGAAGAGCTCGATGCGCTCGACGACCGCGAGATCGTGCAGCTCGCCGAGAATCTGCAGGACGGCGTGCCGTTCGCGACGCCCGTTTTCGACGGCGCCACCGAGGCCGAGATCAAGGACATGCTCGAGCTCGCCGGTCTCCCGCGTTCGGGCCAGATCACACTGTTTGACGGTCGCAGCGGCGAAGCCTTCGATCGGCAGGTCACCGTCGGCTACATGCACGTGCTCAAGCTGCACCACCTGGTCGACGACAAGATGCACGCGCGCTCGACGGGCCCGTACAGCCTGGTCACGCAGCAGCCGCTGGGCGGCAAGGCGCAGTTCGGCGGGCAGCGCTTCGGCGAGATGGAAGTGTGGGCGCTCGAAGCCTATGGCGCGTCTTACACCCTGCAGGAGATGCTCACCGTCAAGTCCGACGACGTCAACGGCCGGACCAAGGTCTACGAGAACATCGTCAAGGGCGAGCACAAGATCGAGGCTGGGATGCCGGAATCGTTCAACGTCCTGGTGAAGGAAATTCGTTCGCTGGCAATCGACATCGATCTGGAAAGGCACTGAGGGTTGCGCGTTTCGCGAAGCAGCTGAATTCGCCCAATGCCCAACGCTCAACCAAGGAGCACTGAATGAAAGCACTACTCGACCTATTCAAGCAGGTAACGCAGGAAGAGGAATTCGACGCGATCAAGACCGGGCTCGCATCGCCCGAGAAGATCCGCTCGTGGTCGTACGGCGAGGTGAAGAAGCCGGAGACGATCAACTACCGCACGTTCAAGCCCGAGCGCGACGGGTTGTTCTGCGCCAAGATCTTCGGGCCCGTCAAAGACTACGAGTGTCTGTGCGGCAAGTACAAGCGCCTGAAGCACCGCGGCGTGATCTGCGAGAAGTGCGGTGTCGAAGTGACGTTGGCCAAGGTGCGCCGCGAGCGCATGGGCCACATCGAGCTCGCCTCGCCGGTCGCGCACATCTGGTTTTTGAAGAGCCTGCCCTCGCGCATGGGGATGGTGCTCGACATGACGCTGCGCGACATCGAGCGCGTGCTGTATTTCGAAGCATACGTCGTCACCGAACCCGGAATGACGCCGCTCAACCGCGGCCAGCTGCTGACCGAGGACGACTACCTGTCCAAGGTCGAGCAGTACGGCGACGATTTTTCGGCGACGATGGGCGCGGAAGGCATTCGCGAGCTGCTGAAGTCGCTCGAAGTTAACGGCGAGATCGAGAAGCTGCGCAAGGAACTCGAGACCACGGGCTCGGACACCAAGATCAAGAAGATCGCCAAGCGCCTGAAGGTACTCGAGGCCTTCCACAAGTCGGGTATCAAGCCCGAGTGGATGATCCTGGAGGTGCTGCCGGTACTGCCGCCGGAGCTGCGTCCGCTGGTGCCGCTGGACGGCGGCCGCTTCGCGACCTCCGACCTGAACGACCTGTATCGTCGCGTCATCAATCGCAACAACCGGTTGAAGCGCCTGCTCGAGCTCAAGGCGCCGGACATCATCGTGCGCAACGAAAAGCGCATGCTGCAGGAGGCCGTCGACTCGCTGCTCGACAACGGCCGCCGCGGCAAGGCGATGACCGGCGCCAACAAGCGTCCGCTGAAGTCGCTCGCCGACATGATCAAGGGCAAAGGTGGCCGCTTCCGGCAGAACCTGCTGGGCAAGCGCGTCGACTACTCGGGCCGCTCGGTGATCGTCGTCGGACCGCAGCTCAAGCTGCACCAGTGCGGGCTGCCCAAGCTGATGGCGCTCGAGCTGTTCAAGCCCTTCATCTTCAACAAACTGGAGACGATGGGACTGGCGACGACCATCAAGGCTGCGAAGAAGATGGTCGAAAGCCAGGAACCGGTGGTCTGGGACATCCTCGAAGAGGTCATCCGCGAGCATCCGGTGATGCTGAACCGCGCGCCGACGCTGCACCGCCTGGGCATCCAGGCTTTCGAGCCGGTGCTCATCGAAGGCAAGGCGATCCAGCTGCATCCGCTGGTTTGTACGGCATTCAACGCCGACTTCGACGGCGACCAGATGGCCGTCCACGTGCCGCTGTCGCTGGAAGCGCAGATGGAGGCGCGCACGCTGATGCTGGCGTCGAACAACGTGCTGCTGCCGTCCAACGGCGAGCCCTGCATCGTGCCGTCGCAGGACATCGTGCTCGGCCTGTACTACGCCACGCGCGAGCTGATCGGCGCCAAGGGTGAGGGAATGCTGTTCTCCGATATCGCCGAAGTCACGCGCGCCTACGAGTCGCGCCAGGCCGATCTGCACGCGAAAGTCAGCGTGCGCATCAAGGAGGTCACGGTCGGGCCCGAAGACGAGCGCGGCGAGAAGATCACGCGTTACGAGACCACGGTCGGCCGCGCGTTGCTTTCGGAGATCCTGCCGCCGGGCCTGCCGTTCGAGACGATCAACAAGCCGCTCAAGAAAAAGGAGATTTCGCGCATCATCAACGCGAGCTTTCGCCGCTGCGGTTTGCGCGAGACGGTGATCTTCGCCGATCGGCTGATGCAGGCCGGCTACAGCCTCGCGACGCGCGGCGGTATTTCGTTCGCCGCCGACGACATGCTGATCCCTGAAGAGAAGCATCGGATCATCGCCGACTCCGAAGCTCAGGTGAAGGAAATCGAGGCGCAGTACACCTCGGGTCTGGTCACGCAGGGCGAGCGCTATAACAAGGTCGTCGACATCTGGGGTCGCGCAGGCGACGACATCGCCAAGGCGATGATGAGCCAGCTGGGCACCATGGAAGTCAAGGATCGTGAAGGCGCCACAGTCAAGCAGGAGTCGTTCAATTCGATCTACATGATGGCCGATTCCGGCGCGCGCGGGTCGGCGGCGCAGATCCGCCAGCTCGCCGGTATGCGCGGGCTGATGGCGAAGCCGGACGGCTCGATCATCGAGACACCGATCACCGCCAACTTCCGCGAGGGCCTCAACGTCCTGCAGTACTTCATCTCGACGCACGGCGCGCGCAAGGGCCTGGCCGACACGGCGCTCAAGACCGCGAACTCGGGTTACCTGACGCGGCGCCTGGTCGACGTTACCCAGGATCTCGTTGTCACCGAGGAAGACTGCGGTACCGCGAACGGCGTCGCGATGAAGGCGCTGGTCGAAGGCGGCGAGGTCATCGAGCCTTTGCGCGAGCGCATTCTCGGCCGCTCGGTGGCCGCCGATGTCGTCAACCCGGAGACACAGGCGACGCTGTTTCATCCAGGCACGCTGCTGTCCGAAGACGAAGTCGAGCAGATCGAGGCCCTGGGCATCGACGAAGTCAAGGTGCGCACTCCGCTCACCTGCGACACGCGCTACGGGCTGTGCGCGACATGCTACGGCCGCGATCTGGGCCGCGGTCACCTGGTCAACGTGGGCGAGGCGGTGGGTGTCATCGCCGCGCAGTCGATCGGCGAGCCTGGCACGCAGCTCACCATGCGCACGTTTCACATCGGCGGCGCCGCGTCACGCACGGCGGCGGCCTCGCAGCTGGAGAGCAAGTCCGCCGGCGTCGTGCGCTTCTCGGCGCAGATGCGCTACGTGACCAACGCCAAAGGCGAGATCGTCGTCATCGCGCGCTCGGGCGAAGTCATGATTCACGACGACAACGGGCGCGAGCGCGAGCGGCATAAGGTTCCCTACGGCGCCACGATGCTGGTCAAGGACGGCGATCCAGTGAAGGCAGGCAAAGTGCTGGCGATGTGGGACGCGACTTCGCGTCCGATCATCACCGAATACGCCGGCCGCGTGAAGTTCGAAAACGTCGAAGAAGGCGTGACGGTGGCCAAGCAGGTGGACGATGTGACCGGGCTGTCCACGCTGGTCGTGATCGATCCCAAGCGCCGCGCCGGTATCGCCGCCAAGGGCGTACGCCCGCAGGTCAAGCTGCATCAACGAGCAGGGCGACGAAGTGAAGCTCGCCACGGGCGATCAATCGGTCAACATCACCTTCCAGCTCGGCTCGATCATCACCGTCAAGGACGGCCAGGACGTGGCCGTGGGCGAGGTCCTGGCGCGGATTCCGCAGGAAACGTCGAAGACGCGCGACATCACGGGCGGCCTGCCGCGCGTGGCGGAGTTGTTCGAGGCGCGCTCGCCCAAGGACGCCGGCCTTCTCGCGGAAGTCACGGGGACCGTGTCGTTCGGCAAGGATACGAAGGGCAAGCAGCGCCTGGTCATCACCGACCTCGACGGCGCCGCCCACGAGTATCTGATCCCGAAGGACAAGCACGTCACCGCGCACGACGGCCAGGTGGTGAACAAGGGCGAATCGATCGTCGACGGCCCGGCGGACCCGCACGACATCCTGCGTTTGCTGGGAGTCGAGGCGCTGGCGCGCTACATCACCGACGAAGTGCAGGACGTCTATCGTCTGCAGGGCGTTAAGATCAACGACAAGCACATCGAGGTGATCGTTCGTCAGATGCTGCGTCGGGTGCAAGTGACCGACGCCGGCGACACGCGCTTCATCGTGGGTGAGCAGGTCGAGCGTTCGGATCTTCTGGACGAAAACGACAAGGTGTTCGAGAACGGCGGCATCAAGGGCGGCGTGGACGCCAAACGGCCGGCGAGCTACGAGCACATGCTGCTCGGCATTACCAAGGCATCGCTGTCGACCGATTCGTTCATCTCGGCGGCATCGTTCCAGGAGACCACGCGCGTGCTGACCGAGGCCGCGATCATGGGCAAGAAGGACGAGCTGCGCGGGTTGAAGGAAAACGTCATCGTCGGCCGCCTCATCCCGGCGGGAACCGGCCTCGCCTACCACAATGCGCGTAAGAAGCAGAAGGCGCTGGGCCCGGTGCTCGAACTGCCGCCGGATGGCAGCGTCGCCGAGGCGCCGCCGACGGAGATCAGCGTCGACGCGGCCTGAGCGGCCAAGCCGGCATAAGCCTGGGCGGGCGGCCCCCGAATGGGGTGCCGCCCGTGCTTTTGGGTGCCTGGACTGCGTTGACAGGAATGCGCTAGTGCCTTAAAATCGATAGTCTTTTCGCCTACCACCCGAATTTCCGGCCGGTGCACAATCCCGGACCGGGCGTGTGGAGGCAGCGTACCCGGTTGCGGGGCCCGGTTTCAGTCCGGGACCAGGTCGGCCGAGGCGCTAGAAGAGTGGCCTTTGCAGCCGATGCTTGGGCCACTTTGATTTTTACGAGTTTGCTACGAAGTTTTTGTTACGCAGCAGTTTCGCGCAACGATGCGCGCTTCGAGAGTAGCGCGCAGACGAAACGGACAATCAGGATGCCGACGATCAATCAGCTGGTGCGCAAGGGCCGTGTTGCCCCTGTTTCGAAGAGCAAGGTGCCTGCGCTGAAGCGCAGCCCGCAGAAGCGTGGCGTATGCACCCGCGTGTACACGACGACGCCGAAGAAGCCAAACTCCGCGCTGCGCAAGGTGGCGAAGGTGCGCCTGACCAACGGCTTCGAAGTCATCAGCTATATCGGTGGCGAAGGGCACAACCTGCAGGAACACTCGGTCGTGCTCATTCGCGGCGGACGGGTCAAGGACCTGCCTGGCGTGCGCTACCACATGGTTCGCGGCTCGCTGGATACCGCGGGCGTCAAGGACCGCAAGCAGAGCCGTTCGAAGTACGGCGCAAAGAAACCCAAGGCCGCGTGAGTCTGAACGCGCGAGCCTGAATCGAACTGAGCGGAAGATAACAAATGCCTCGACGTAGAGAAATTCCCAAGCGCGAGATCCTGCCGGATCCCAAGTACTCGAACAGCGACGTCGCCAAGTTCGTCAACGTGTTGATGAGCCAGGGCAAGAAGTCGGTTGCCGAGCGCATCGTCTATGGCGCCTTCGAGTCGATTTCCAAGAAGGGCGGCAAAGATCCGCTCGAGGTGTTCACGCAGGCTCTGTCCAACACCAAGCCGATGGTCGAGGTGAAAAGCCGTCGCGTCGGTGGCGCCAACTTCCAGGTTCCCGTCGAGGTGCGACCGGTCCGCCGCGTTGCGCTGGCGATGCGCTGGCTGCGTGAGGCGGCGCGCAAGCGCGGCGAGAAGTCGATGGGTCAGCGCCTCGCAGCGGAACTGCTGGAAGCCTCCGAAGGTCGCGGCGGCGCAGTGAAAAAGCGCGAGGAAGTACATCGCATGGCCGAGGCCAACAAGGCCTTCTCGCATTTCCGGTTCTAGACGAGACAGATCAACCAGCGACGACGGACGAGATGCACTTGACCTCCACGACGCGCATGCAAACAGTGACAAGAAAGTGGCAAGAACAACCCCCATCGAGCGCTATCGGAATATCGGCATCAGTGCCCACATTGATGCCGGTAAGACCACGACCACCGAGCGCATCCTTTTCTACACTGGCGTATCGCACAAGATAGGCGAAGTGCATGACGGCGCGACCGTCATGGACTGGATGGAGCAGGAGCGCGAGCGCGGCATCACGATCACCTCAGCCGCGACGACCTGCTTCTGGAAGGGGATGGAGAACAACCATCCCGAGCACCGCATCAACATCATCGATACGCCCGGCCACGTCGACTTCACCATCGAAGTCGAGCGCTCGATGCGCGTGCTCGACGGCGCGTGCATGGTCTACGACGCGGTCGCCGGCGTGCAGCCGCAGTCGGAAACGGTTTGGCGGCAGGCGAACAAGTACAAGGTGCCGCGTCTAGCGTTCATCAACAAGATGGACCGCCAGGGCGCGGAGTTCTTCAAGTCCTACGACCACATCCGCACGCGGCTGAAGGGCAACCCGGTGCCGATCCAGATTCCGATCGGCGCCGAGGAGAAGTTCGAGGGCGTCGTCGACCTGGTCAAGATGAAGGCGATCTACTGGGACGACTCGACGCAGGGAATGAAGTTCGAGCGGCGCGACATCCCGGCGGAACTCGTCGATGAGGCGAAGAAGTGGCGCGAGAAGATGGTCGAGGCCGCGGCCGAGGCTGACGACGACCTCACGCACAAGTACCTCGAGGGGCACGATCTGTCGATCGAGGATATCAAGCGCGGGCTGCGCCTGCGCACGATCAAGAACGAGATCGTGCCGATGCTGTGCGGCTCGGCGTTCAAGAACAAGGGCGTGCAGGCGATGCTCGACGCGGTGATCGACTACATGCCATCGCCGGTCGACATCAAGCCCGTCGAAGGCGAGGACGACGACGGCAAGCCCGGCGTCGCGCAAAGCCGACGACAACGAGCCGTTCGCGGCGCTGGCCTTCAAGATCATGACCGATCCCGTATGTCGGCCAGCTGACATTCATCCGCGTGTATTCGGGCGTGCTCAACTCGGGCGACACCGTCTACAACTCGGTGCGCGGACGCAAGGAGCGCATCGGCCGCCTGCTGCAGATGCATGCCAACCAGCGTGACGAGATCAAGGAAGTGCGCGCCGGCGATATCGCCGCAGCCGTGGGATCTGAAGGAAGCGTCGACGGGCGAAACGCTGTGCGATCCGAGTCACGTCATCATGCTGGAGCGCATGGTGTTTCCGGAGCCGGTGATCTCGCAGGCGGTCGAGCCGAAGACCAAGGCCGACCAGGAGAAGATGGGCCTCGCGCTCAATCGCCTGGCACAGGAAGACCCGTCATTTCGCGTGCGGACCGACGAGGAATCCGGGCAGACGATCATTTCCGGCATGGGCGAGCTGCACCTGGAAATTATCGTCGATCGCATGAAACGCGAATTCGGCGTGGAAGCCAATGTCGGCAAGCCGCAGGTGGCGTATCGCGAAGCGATCAAGAAGCCGACTCAGATCGAAGGCAAGTTCATCAAGCAATCGGGCGGCCGCGGTCAGTACGGCCATGTGTGGCTGAAGATGGAACCGCAGGAATCGGGCAAGGGTTTCGAGTTTGTCGACGCGATCAAGGGTGGCACCGTGCCGCGCGAATACATTCCCGCGGTGGAAAAGGGGCTGCGCGAGACGCTGCCCAACGGCGTGCTGGCTGGGTTCCCGGTGGTCGATGTCAAGGTGACGCTGTTCGACGGCTCCTACCACGACGTCGACTCCAACGAGAACGCGTTCAAGATGGCGGCGTCGATGGCGTTCAAGGACGGCATGCGCCAGGCGAGCCCGGTGCTGCTCGAGCCGATGATGGCCGTCGAGGTCGAGACGCCGGAGGATTTCATGGGCAACGTCGTCGGCGACCTGTCAGGGCGCCGCGGCATGATCCAGGGCATGGAAGACGTGGTCGGCGTGAAGGTGATCAAGGCCGAAGTTCCGCTGTCGGAAATGTTCGGCTACTCGACGACCCTGCGCTCGCTGTCGCAGGGACGCGCGACGTACACGATGGAATTCAAGCACTACACCGAGGCGCCCAAGACTGTCGCCGAGGCCGTGATCAACAAGAAGTCGTAGGGTTTCAATTTCGGACGAAGGAACTATTATGGCCAAGGGCAAATTCGAACGTACCAAGCCGCATGTCAACGTCGGAACGATCGGCCACGTCGATCACGGCAAGACGACGCTGACCGCGGCATTGACACTGGTGCTGTCGCAAGCAGTTTGGCGGAGAGGCCAAGGCTTACGATCAGATCGACAACGCGCCCGAGGAAAAGGCGCGCGGCATCACCATCAACACCGCGCACGTCGAGTACGAGACGAAGAATCGCCATTACGCGCACGTCGACTGCCCGGGCCACGCCGACTACATCAAGAACATGATCACCGGCGCGGCGCAGATGGACGGCGCGATCCTCGTCGTTTCGGCGGCGGACGGCCCGATGCCGCAGACGCGCGAGCACATCCTGCTCGCGCGCCAGGTCGGTGTGCCGTACATCGTCGTGTTCCTGAACAAGGCCGACATGGTCGACGACAAGGAACTGCTCGAGCTGGTGGAGATGGAGGTCCGTGAACTGCTCTCGAAATACGAGTTTCCGGGCGACAAGATTCCAATCGTCATAGGCAGCGCCAAGCTCGCGCTCGAAGGCGACAAGTCGGACCTCGGCGAGCCCTGCATCAACAAGCTGGCCGAAGCACTGGATTCCTATATTCCGCAGCCCGAAGCGCCTGATCGACGGTCCATTCCTGATGCCGGTGGAGGACGTGTTCTCGATTTCGGGTCGTGGCACGGTGGTGACGGGGCGGGTGGAGCGTGGTGTGGTGAAGGTAGGCGAGGACCTGGAGATCGTGGGTTTGAAGCCGACGCTGAAGACGGTATGCACGGGGGTGGAGATGTTCCGCAAGCTGCTCGACCAGGGGCAGGCGGGGGACAACGTCGGCGTGCTGCTGCGTGGCACGAAGCGCGAGGAAGTGGAGCGTGGGCAGGTGCTGGCGAAGCCGGGGAGTATCACGCCGCACACCAAGTTCACGTGCGAGGTGTACGTGCTGTCGAAGGAGGAGGGTGGTCGGCACACGCCGTTTTTCAACGGATACCGTCCGCAGTTTTATTTTCGGACGACGGACGTGACGGGGAGTGTGGAGTTGCCGGCGGGGACGGAGATGGTGATGCCTGGTGACAACATCGCAGATGACGGTGACGCTGATTCCGCCGATTGCGATGGAAGAGGGCCTGCGTTTCGCGATTCGCGAAGGCGGCCGCACGGTCGGCGCCGGCGTCGTGGCGAAGGTCATCGAGTAAATCCAGGCCGAGCCTGACCAGACCAGAGGTTCAACATGCAAAACCAGAAGATCCGTATTCGCCTGAAGGCGTTCGACTACAAGCTGATCGACCAGTCGGCGCAGGAGATCGTCGAGACGGCGAAGCGCTCCGGTGCAGTCGTCAAGGGCCCGGTGCCGCTGCCGACCAAGATCGAGCGCTTCGACATCCTGCGCTCGCCGCACGTGAACAAGACCTCGCGCGACCAGCTCGAGATCCGAACGCACCTGCGGCTGATGGACATCATCGATCCGACCGACAAGACCGTCGACCAGCTGATGAAGCTCGATCTGCCGGCGGGTGTAGACGTGGAGATCAAGCTGCAATGACGCGAGCGAGGGCGGAGTGGCGACGGGGCGACCCGAGCGAGCGCACCGTTTCAAGGATAGAGACTGCAACACTGGAACCAAGGTGAAGCAGGACTGGAGACATGTAAGCATTTGCGCCGTCGGTCAATCGTAATCGGCGGCATGAAAGGACAACGAAGATGAAACAGACGATAGGACTGGTCGGCCGCAAAGTCGGCATGACCCGCATCTTCACCGACGACGGCGCAGCCGTCCCGGTGACGGTGCTCGACGTCGCCAACAACCGCGTCACGCAGATCAAGACGCCGGAGGTCGACGGCTACGCGGCCGTGCAGGTGACTTACGGCAAGCGCCGCGCGAGCCGCGTCAACAAGGCGGCCGCGGGGCATCTCGCCAAGGCCGGCGCCGAGGCGGGCGATCGTCCTCAAGGAATTTCCGGTGCAGGCCGACGCGCTGGCCGACCTTCAAGGTCGGCGAGCCGGTGAGCGTCGAGACCTTCGCCGTCGGCCAGCTCGTCGACGTGCAGGGCACGACCAAGGGCCGCGGCTTCTCCGGCGTGATTCGGCGCCACAACTTCAGCTCGAACCGCGCCTCGCACGGCAACTCGCGTTCGCACAATACGCCGGGCTCGATCTCGATGGCGCAGGATCCCGGTCGCGTGTTTCCCGGGCAAGCGCATGGCCGGACAGTACGGCAACGTCAAGCGCACCGTGCAGACGCTCAAGGTCGTTCGCGTCGACGCGGCGCGCGGCCTGTTGCTGGTCAAGGGTGCGGTGCCAGGCGCGGACGGCGGCCACATCGTCGTCCAGGTCTCGGTCAAGACTCCCGCGAAGAAAGGGGCCTGAGCATGGATCTCAAACTGATCAACGATAGCGGCAAGCCCGCGGCTACCGTCGCCGGCCCCGACGCGCGTGTTCGGCCGCGAATACAACGAAGCGCTGATCCATCAGGTGGTGATCGCCTATCAGGCCAACGCGCGCGGCGGCAATCGTGCGCAAAAGGGCCGCGCTGACATCAACAAGTCGCACAAGAAACCGTGGGCGCAAAAAGGCACGGGCCGGGCGCGGGCAGGCCAGGCCAACAGCCCGCTGTGGCGCGGCGGCGGCAAGATCTTCCCGAGCTCGCCCGACGAGAACTTCACGCACAAGGTAAACCGCAAGATGTTCCGCGCAGGTATCGCGTCGATCCTGTCGCAACTGGTGCGCGAGGGGCGGCTGTCGGTGGTCGAGCGCTCGCCGTCGATGCGCCGAAGACCAAGCTGTTCGCGGGCAAGATCAAGGCGCTCGGTCTGTCCGGCAGCGTGCTGGTCGTCACCGACAAGCTCGACGACAACGTCTACATGTCGTCGCGCAACCTGCCCGACGTGCTGGTGCTCGAAGCACAGGAAGGTCGATCCGGTGAGCCTGGTCCGATTCGAAAACGTGCGTGCTCACCAAGGCGGCCGTTACGCAGCTCGAGGAGATCCTGGGATGAGCGTGCGCAAAGATGGAGCAAGCGACGACTCTCAATCCGGAGCGCCTGCTGACGCTGCTGCTGGCGCCGATCGTCTCGGAAAAGGCGACGTAGATCGCCGACCGCACAACCAGGTCATCTTCCGCGTGCGACCCGATGCCACCAAGGGCGAGGTCAAGGCCGCGGTCGAGTTGATGTGGAAGGACAAGAAAGTCGAGGTCGAAAGCGTCCAGATCGTCAACGTGCAGGGCAAGGTCAAGCGCTTCGGCGCCTACAAGGGACGTCGCCGCCACTGGAAGAAGGCGTACGTCTGCCTGAAGCCGGGCCAGGAACTCAACTTCGCGCAAGAGAGGCTGACATGGCACTGGTCAAAGTCAAACCGACATCGCCGGGCCGTCGCGGCGCTGGTCAAGGTCGTCAACCCCGGCCTGCACAAGGGCGCGCCGGTCGAGGCGCTGATCGAAGCCAAGAAGCGCGGCTCGGGGCGCAACAACAACGGCCACATCACGACGCGGCACAAGGGCGGTGGCCACAAGCAGCACTATCGCATCGTCGATTTCCGTCGCAACAAGGACGGTATCGCGGCGAAGGTGGAGCGGCTGGAATACGACCCGAATCGCAGCGCGCATCTGGCGCTGCTGCTCTACACCGACGGCGAGCGCCGCTACATCGTCGCGCCGCGCGGAGTGGCCGCAGGCGCTCAGTTGATGAGCGGGGCCGAAGCGCCGATCAAGGCCGGCAACTGCCTGCCGCTGCGCAACATCCCGGTCGGCACGACGATCCATTGCGTCGAGATGATGCCCGGCAAGGGCGCGCAGATCGCGCGCTCGGCAGGCGCGTCGGTACAGCTGCTGGCGCGCGAAGGCGCGTACGCGCAGCTGCGCATGCACTCGGGCGAAATCCGCAAGGTTCATGTCGACTGCCGTGCAACGATCGGCACCGTGGGCAACGAAGAGCACAGCCTGCGCTCGATCGGCAAGGCCGGCGCCAATCGCTGGCGCGGCATCAGGCCGACGGTACGCGGTATTGCCATGAATCCGATCGACCATCCGATGGGTGGCCGCACGAATGGCGGTGGCGGACGTCACCACCCCATGTCGCCGTGGGGCACGCCGAGCAAGGGTTACCAGACGCGTCGCAACAAGCGCACCGACGGCATGATCGTCCGTCGCCGTCACGCAGCGAAGAAGGGCTAAGACCATGTCACGTTCCATCAAGAAGGGACCGTTCGTCGACCACCACCTGCAGGCGAAGGTCGAGGCCGCGCGCGCGACGTCCGACAAGCGCCCGATCAAGACGTGGTCGCGGCGTTCGACCATTACACCGGATTTCGTCGGGCTGACCATCGCCGTGCACAACGGCAAGCAGCACATCCCGGTTTACGTTTCCGAAAACATGGTCGGCCACAAGCTCGGCGAGTTCGCGCTGACGCGCACCTTCAAGGCGCACTCCGCCGACAAGAAGGTCGTGGCGCCGACGACCGGACCGAGGAAGTAAGGAGCCAAACATGGAAACCATTGCGATTCTGCGCGGCGTGCGCCTGTCGGCCCAGAAGGGCCGGCTGGTCGCCGACCAGATCCGCGGGCTCGCCGTCGATAAGGCGCTCAACGTGCTCGCTTTCAGTCCCAAGAAGGGCGCGAAGATCATCAAGGGCGTGCTTGAGTCGGCGATCGCCAACGCCGAGCACAACGAGGGCGCCGATATCGACGAGCTCAAGGTGCAGACCATCTACGTCGACAAGGCGAAGAACCTGCGCGGCTTCTCGGCTCGCGCCAAGGGGCGCGGCAACGTCATCCTCAAGCAGACCTGCCACATCCACGTCACGGTCGGCGACGGGAAAAAAGGATAGCTCATGGGCCAGAAAATCAATCCGACCGGCTTTCGCCTCGCGGTCAACCGCAACTGGGCGTCCAAGTGGTATGCGAACAGCAAGCATTTTGCGCCTACGCTCAACGAGGACATCAAGGTCCGCGAGTTCCTGAAGAAGAAGCTTGCGCACGCGTCGGTCGGCAAGATCACCATCGAGCGGCCGGCGAAGAATGCGCGCATCACGATTCACAGCGCGCGGCCGGGCGTGGTCATCGGCAAGAAGGGCGAGGACATCGAGACGCTGCGCGCGCAGCTGCGCAAAATGATGGGCACCGAGGTCGGGCTCAACATCGAGGAAATCCGCAAGCCCGAGATCGACGCGCAACTGGTCGCCGACTCGATCGCGCAGCAGCTCGAGAAGCGCATCATGTTCCGGCGCGCGATGAAGCGTGCGATGCAGAACGCCATGCGCCTGGGCGCGCAGGGCATCAAGATCATGAGCTCGGGACGCCTGAATGGCATCGAGATCGCGCGCACCGAGTGGTATCGCGAGGGACGCGTGCCACTCCACACGCTGCGCGCCGACATCGACTACGGTTTCGCCGAGGCTAAGACGACCTATGGCGTCATCGGCATCAAGGTCTGGGTATTCAAGGGCGAAGTGATGCCGCACAACGCCGAGCCGCAGGCCGCGCCCGCACCGGCGCCCGAGGCACCGAAGCGTGCCCGCAAGAGCGCAGGAGCAAAGAATGCTGCAGCCAGCTAGACGGAAGTACCGCAAGGAGCAGAAGGGCCGCAACAAGGGTGTTGCGACCGTCGGCGCCAAGGTCAGCTTCGGTGAGTTCGGCCTGAAGGCGGTCGGACGCGGACGGCTCACGGCGCGCCAGATCGAGGCGGCGCGGCGCGCGATGACGCGCCACATCAAGCGCGGCGGCCGCATCTGGATCCGCATTTTTCCCGACAAGCCGATCTCGCAGAAGCCCGCCGAAGTGCGCATGGGTAACGGCAAGGGCAACCCCGAGTACTACGTGGCGGAGATCCAGCCTGGCAAGGTGCTCTACGAGATGGACGGTGTAACCGAAGTGCTGGCGCGCGAGGCCTTTGCGCTGGCGGCAGCGAAGCTGCCGATCCGGACGACCTTCGTGCATCGCCTGCTCGGTTGAAGGACCACATCATGAAGATCTCGGAACGCAGGAAGGACCTGAAGGAAAAGTCGACCGGAGAGCTCAATACCGAGCTGCAGGCGCTGCTGCGCGAGCAGTTCGGACTGCGCATGCAGAAGGCGACCCAGCAGCTGACCAACAACGCCAAGCTGCCGGCGGTGCGCCGCGACATCGCGCGGGTCAAGACGCTGCTGAATCAGAAGGCGAGGCAGGCATGAGTGAACAGACACAGGTCGCGGAGTCGGCGTCGACGCGGGTCAAGGGAAGCCTGATCCAGACACAGATCGGGCGCGTGACCAGCGACAAGATGAACAAGACGGTGACCGTGCTGGTCGAGCACCGCGTCAAGCATCCGCTCTACGGCAAGGTCGTCACGCGCTCTAAGAAGTATCACGCGCACGACGAGAACAACGAATACAAGGAAGGCGATCTGGTCGAGATCGAGGCGTGCCGCAAGCTCGCCAAGACCAAGGCGTGGCGGGTAAATCGACTGATCGAAAAGGCCAAGCCTGCTTGACGCCAAGGTATTGATTCGCCGTGGCTGACTTGCAGCGGAGCAAAAAACCTGCCATACTTGTCAGCTTCGCTTGCGGCCGGCCGAGATGCACCTGAAAGGGGCCAATCAGGGTCAACGAATGGCGGCTGGTGCCAGGGTTATGCGGAGGGTTCCGTACAACCCGGGCCGACGCGAGTTCACCCCGGACGGGGTCCAAGACTGATCGCCGCGGCCGTCCAAAGGTTGCAGCGGGTCAAGTTGGAGAATTAACAATGATTCAGATGCAGTCGATACTCGAGGTCGCCGACAATACCGGCGCGCGCAAGGTCATGTGCATCAAGGTGCTCGGCGGCTCCAAGCGCCGCTATGCGCACATCGGTGACGTGATCAAGGTCAGCGTCAAGGATGCCGCGCCGCGCGGTCGCGTGAAGAAGGGCGAGATCTACAACGCGGTGGTGGTGCGCACCCGTCAGGGCGTGCGCCGCGACGACGGCGCCAAGATCAAGTTCGACACCAACGCGGCGGTGCTGCTCAACCCGAAGCTCGAGCCGATCGGCACGCGCATCTTCGGACCGGTGACGCGCGAGCTGCGCACCGAGCGCTTCATGAAGATCGTTTCGCTGGCGCCGGAGGTGCTCTGACCATGCGCAAGATCAAGAAGGGCGACAACGTCGTCGTTATCGCCGGTCGCGACAAGGGCAAGCGCGGCGACGTCAAGGCAACGTCGGCGCCGACCATGTGCTCGTCGCCGGCATCAATCAGGTGAAGAAGCACACGCGTCCGAATCCGATGCAGAACCAGCCGGGCGGGATCGTCACCAAGGAAATGCCGATCGACGTCTCCAACGTCGCGATCTGGAATCCGGTGACGCAAAAGGCCGATCGCGTCGGCTTTCGCACGCTCGACGGACGGCCGCAAGGTGCGCTTCTTCAAGTCCAACGGCGAAGTGCTCGGAGCCTGACGATGGCGCGCCTCAAGGAAATCTATCGCAAGGAAGTCGTTCCGGCGCTGACCAAGCAGTTCGGCTACAAGTCGATCGATGCAGGTGCCGCGGATCAGCAAGATCGTGCTCAACATGGGTGTGGGCGAAGCCATCGCCGACAAGAAGATCCTCGACAACGCCGTCGGCGACATGCAGAAGATCGCCGGGCAGAAGCCGGTGACGACCAAGGCGAAGAAGTCGATTGCGGTCTGGAAGATCCGAACCGGCTACCCGATCGGCTGCATGGTCACGCTGCGCCAGGACCGAATGTACGAATTCCTCGACCGCCTGGTGTCGATCGCGCTGCCGCGCGTGCGCGACTTCCGCGGCGTGTCCGGACGCTCCTTCGACGGCCGCGGCAATTTCAGCATGGGCGTCAAGGAACAGATCATTTTCCCGGAGATCGAGTACGACAAGATCGACGCGCTCCGGGGCATGAACATCACGATCGCGACGACGGCAAAGACCGATGCCGAAGCCAAGGCGCTGCTCGCCGCGTTCAAATTCCCGTTCAAGAACTGAACCGAGACTGGGACGCCATGGCCAAGACGGCAGTCATCAACCGCGACCTGAAGCGTCGCAAGATCGTGAAGAAATTCGCGAAGAAGCGTGCCGAGCTGCTGGCGATCATCAACAACGTCGAAGATGTCCGAGGAAGATCGTTTCGCCGCGCGGCAGAAGCTGCAGCAGCTGCCGCGCGACGCCAGCCCGACGCGGCTGCGCAACCGTTGCAAGCTGACCGGTCGCCCGCGCGGCGTGTTCCGCAAGTTCGGCCTGGGCCGCAACAAGCTGCGCGACATCGCGATGCGAGGAGAAATCCCCGGCGTCGTCAAGGCGAGCTGGTAGCAATGGGGGCCCTCACCCCCGCCCCTCTCGCGCAAGCGGGGAGGGAGATATCGGGCGCCGCTGGGCTTGCGCCCATCGGTACTAGTGCAGGACTGAGGTGACAAGATGAGCATGAGTGATCCAATCGCCGACATGCTGACGCGCATCCGCAATGCGCAGCTGGCGGAAAAGGCATCCGTGCAGATGCCCACGTCCAAGGTCAAGGTGGCGATCGCCAAGGTGCTCAAGGACGAAGGCTACATCGACGGCTTCGCGGTCGTCGGCGAAGGCGTCAAGCCGATGCTCGACATCGCGCTCAAGTACTACGCGGGCCGGCCGGTGATCGAGAAGATCGAGCGCGTCTCGAAGCCGGGGCTGCGCATCTACAAGAGCAAGGACGATATCCCGCGCGTGATGAACGGGCTGGGCATCGCCATCGTCTCGACGTCGCATGGCGTCATGACCGATCGCAAGGCGCGCGCCACCGGAGTCGGCGGCGAAGTGCTCTGCATCGTGGCCTGACGGAGGAACGCGATGTCACGGATCGGCAACAATCCGCTCAAGCTGCCGGCGAAGGTCGAAGTGACCATCGGCGCCGGTGAGATCTCGGTCAAGGGCCCGCTGGGCACGCTTGTCGCGCCGCTTCGGCTCGTCGGTCAGCGTCGAGCAGTCGGGCGATACGCTGGTGTTCAAGGCACTCGAACGAAGAAGCCGGCGCGTTGCACGGAACGTTGCGCGCGCTGGTCGCCGACATGGTCAAGGGCGTGACCGACGGCTACGAGAAGAAGCTGACGCTGGTCGGGCGTCGGCTACCGCGCGCAGGCCGCGGGCGACAAGCTCAACCTGTCGCTCGGCTTTTCGCATCCGGTCGTGCACAAGATGCCGAAGGGCGTCAAGGTCGAAACGCCGCAGCAGACCGAAATCGTGGTCAAGGGCATCGACAAGCAGCAGGTCGGACAGGTCGCCGCGGAGATCCGCGCCTACCGTCCGCCGGAGCCGTACAAGGGCAAGGGTGTGCGCTATGCCGACGAGCGGGTGACGCTCAAGGAAACGAAGAAGAAGTAGCGCCACGCCGGACACGGAGATCGACGCCATGAACAAGAAGCAAGCTCGTGCTCGCCGCGCGCGCAAGACGCGGATCCGCATCGCCGAGCAGCGCGCGAACCGACTGGTGGTGAGCCGGTCGAACAGCCATATCTACGCGCAGATCATCGCGCCGACCGGCGACAAGGTGCTGGCCAGCGCGTCGACGCTCGAGGTCGACGTGCGCAAGGATCTCAAGAACGGCGGCAACAAGGCCGCCGCGGCCACGGTCGGCAAGCGCATCGCCGAAAAGGCCAAGGCGTTGGGTATCGAGGCGGTCGCATTCGACCGCTCGGGGTACAAGTACCACGGTCGCGTGCAAGGCGCTGGCCGACGCTGCCCGCGAGGGCGGCTTGAAGTTCTAGGGCGAGACGAAGCATATGGCAAAGCCAATGGGCAGGCAGGGTCAGAATCGTCAGCAGCAGGACGATCGCGGCGACGGCATGCGCGAGAAGATGATCAGCATCAACCGCGTCACCAAGGTGGTGAAGGGCGGCCGGATTCTCGCGTTCGCGGCGCTTGACGGTGGTCGGCGACGGCGACGGACGGGTCGGCATGGGCAAGGGGAAGGCGAAGGAAGTCCCGGTCGCCGTGCAGAAGGCGATGGAGGAAGCGCGCCGGCGGATGGTCAAGGTGCGCCTGAAGAACGGCACGCTGCATCATCGCGGTCGATCGGCCGGCACGGCGCGACCAAGGTGTTCATGCAGCCCGCCTCCGAGGGCACCGGCATCATCGCCGGCGGACCGATGCGCGCGGTGTTCGAAGTCGTCGGCGTGACCAACATCCTGGCCAAGTGCCATGGATCGACCAATCCGTACAACATCGTGCGGGCGACGCTCGACGCGCTCGAAAAGTCGAACGCGCCGGCCGATATCGCGGCCAAGCGCGGCCTGACGGTCGAGCAGCTGACGGGAGCGTGACGATGATCGCCGGCAAACAGATGAGCAGGGAAAGAAACTTCGGTGACGCTGGTGCGGGGCTGATGGGCAAGAAGCCGGCGCACCGCGCGACGGTGCGCGGGCCTCGGGCTCAAGTGGCGCAGCCACACCGTCGAAGTCGCGGACACGCCGCAGATGCGCGGCATGATCGGCAAGATCGGCTACATGTTGAACGTCACCGAAGCAAAGTGAGCACGGGCTGAGGAAATCGAGGACATAACGATGCGGATGAACACGATCAAGCCGGCCGCCGGCAGCAAGAAGGCGAGGCGCCGCGTCGGCCGCGGCATCGGCTCGGGCCTGGGCAAGACGGCGGGTCGCGGTCACAAGGGCCAGAAGTCGCGTTCCGGCGGTTTTCACAAGGTCGGCTTCGAGGGCGGCCAGATGCCGCTGCAGCGCCGCCTGCCCAAGCGCGGCTTCGTTTCGCGCATCGCGCGACGACACCGCCGAAGTGCGCCTGTCCGACCTGGCCAAGCTGCCGGTCGCCGAGATCGACCTGCTGGCACTGAAGGCCGCGGGCTTGGTGCCGCGCCGGTGCCAAGACGGTGAAGGTCATCAAGACCGGCAAGCTCGAGAAGGCGGTCAAGCTGTCGGGCCTGCTGGCAACCAAAGGCGCGCGCGCGGCGATCGAAGCCGCGGGTGGCAGCATCGCCTGAGGCGTTTTATTCAATCGAACTAAGGCAACCACGAGAAACACGTTGGCAACGACTCAACCCAGCGCAGAAAAGCGGCAACCGGTACGCGGACCTGAAAAAGCGTCTGCTGTTTCTGCTCGGCGCGCTCATCGTCTATCGCATCGGGACGCACATCCCCGTGCCGGGGATCAACTCGTCCGTACTCGACGAGCTGTTCCGCCAGCAGCAGGGCGGAATTCTCGGGCTGTTCAACGTGTTCTCGGGTGGCGCGCTGTCGCGCTTTTCGATTTTCGCGCTGGGCATCATGCCGTACATCTCGGCGTCGATCATCATGCAGCTGTGCACGGTGGTCGTGCCGTCGCTGGAAGCGCTGAAGAAGGAAGGCGAGGCAGGACGGCGCAAGATCACGCAGTACACGCGCTACGCGACGCTGGGCCTGGCGTTTTTCCAGGGTCTGGGCATCTCGATCGCGCTCGAGCAGCAGGCCGGTCTGGTCGTCGATCCCGGGCTCGCCTTCCGCTTCATTTCGGCGACCACGCTGGTGACCGGCACGATGTTCCTGATGTGGCTGGGCGAGCAGATCACCGAGCGCGGCCTGGGCAACGGTATTTCGCTGATCATCTTCGCCGGCATCGCCGCCGGCCTGCCGCGCGCGATCGGCCAGACGCTGGAGCAGGTGAGCACCGGCGCCTATTCGGTGCTGCTGGTGATCGGCATCGCGGTGCTGGTGGTCGCGGTGACCGCGTTCGTCGTCTTCGTCGAGCGCGCAATGCGCAAGATCCAGGTGAACTACGCCAAGCGTCAGGTCGGCAACAAGGTCTACGCCGGGCAGCAGTCGTTCCTGCCGCTCAAGCTCAACATGGCCGGCGTGATTCCGCCGATTTTCGCGTCGTCGATCATCCTGTTCCCGGCGACGCTGGCGCAGTGGTTCGGCTCGGGCGAAAACACGATCTGGCTGCGCGACCTCGCGGCCACGCTCGGGCCAGGGCAGCCGGTGCACGAGATCCTGTACGCCGCGGCGATCATCTTCTTCTGCTTCTTCTACACGGCGCTGCAGTACAACCCGAAGGAGACGGCGGAGAACCTCAAGAAGAGCGGCGCGTTCATCCCCGGCTATCGCCCCGGCGACCAGACCGCGCGCTACATCGAGAAGATCACGCTGCGGCTCACGCTGCTCGGCTCGATCTACCTGGTGGTCGTGTGTTTCATCCCGAATTTCCTGATCGCGTGGAAGAACGTGCCGTTCTACTTCGGCGGCACGTCGCTGCTGATCATCGTCGTGGTGACGATGGACTTCATGACGCAGGTGCAGGCCTACATGATGTCGCAGCAGTACGAGAGCCTGCTCAAGAAGGCCAACTTCAAGGGCGGCGTTGCCCACGCGCTGATGGCGAAGGAAGAAACGATACAGATGCAGGGAGAAATCCTGGAGACGCTGCCGAATGCGACGTTCCGGGTGAAGCTGGAGAATGGTCACGTGGTGCTGGGACATATCTCCGGGAAGATGCGGATGCACTACATCAAGATCCTGCCGGGCGACAAGGTGACGGTGGATCTGACGCCGTACGACCTGTCGCGCGCGCGGATCATCTTCCGCGCGAAGTAGCGCCGGCGTAGAGCGATGCGGCGCGGAAGCGAAAGGAGAGAGCGATGAAAGTGATGGCATCGGTAAAGAAGATCTGCCGCAACTGCAAGATCATCCGGCGCAATGGCGTCGTGCGCGTGATTTGTACGGATCCGCGCCACAAGCAGCGTCAAGGGTGACGCGGCGGCGGCAAGGCTAACGGACACGAGAGATAGGGTAGGCACATGGCCCGTATTGCAGGCGTAAACATTCCGAATCACCAGCACGCCGAGATCGCGCTGACGGCGATCTACGGCATCGGCCGTGCGCGCGCGCGGGCAATCTGCGACGCGGCCGGCGTCGGCCATTCGGCGAAGATCAAGGATCTGTCCGACGCGCAGATGGACAAGCTGCGCGAGCTGGTCGGCCGCTACACGGTCGAGGGCGATCTGCGCCGCGAAGTGACGATGAGCATCAAGCGACTGATGGACCTGGGCTGCTATCGCGGCGTGCGCCATCGCAAGGGACTGCCGGTGCGCGGCCAGCGCACGCGCACCAATGCGCGCACGCGCAAGGGACCGCGCAAGGCGCGCCAGGCGTGACCGTGCCGAAGCCGGCAGCCAAGGCCAAGTAACGTCCCGGGCACAGCGACGACGACGCGAACAAGGATTCGAGGACATAACGAATGGCACAGGCACCAACCAAGACGGCCGGCACGCGCGCACGCAAGAAGGTGAAGAAGAGCGTGTCCGAAGGGATAGCGCACATCCACGCGTCGTTCAACAACACGATCATCACGATCACCGACCGGCAGGGCAACGCGCTGTCGTGGGCGACGTCGGGCGGCGCCGGCTTCAAGGGCTCGCGCAAGTCGACGCCGTTCGCGGCGCAGGTTGCCGCCGAGGCGGCAGGCAAGGCAGCGCAGGAGTGCGGCGTCAAGAACCTCGAAGTGCGCATCAAGGGCCCGGGACCCGGCCGCGAGTCGGCGGTGCGCGCGCTGAACGCGCTCGGGCTCAAGATCACCAGCATCTCGGACGTGACGCCGGTGCCGCACAACGGCTGCCGGCCGCCGAAGCGGCGTCGTATCTAAGACAAACTTTTCGAACTCGCAACTGGATAGCACCGTGGCTCGATACATCGGACCCAAATGCAAGCTGGCGCGACGGGAAGGCACCGACCTTTTCCTGAAAAGCGCGCGTCGATCGCTCGACTCCAAGTGCAAGCTGGACTCCAAACCCGGCCAGCACGGCGTCAGATCAGGCATGCGTCAATCGGACTACGGCAAGCAGCTGCGCGAAAAGCAGAAGCTGCGCCGCACCTACGGCATACTCGAGCGGCAGTTCCGCCGCTATTTCTCGATGGCCGCGCAGGGCAAGGGCTCGACGGGCGAAAACCTGCTGCGGCTGCTCGAATCGCGCCTCGACAACGTCGTCTACCGCATGGGCTTCGGCTCGACCCGCGCCGAGGCACGACAGCTCGTGTCCGCACCGCGCGGTCACCGTCAACGGCAAGATCGTGAACATCCCGTCGGCGCTGGTGAAGTCCGGGGACATCGTCGCGGTCAAGGAGGGCGCCAAGACGCAGCTGCGCATCGTCGATGCGCTGCAGCTCGCCGAAAAGATCGGATTCCCGTCGTGGGTCGAAGTCGACGTGAAGAAGATGGCGGGCACATTCAAGGGCGCGCCCGACCGCTCCGAATTCGGCCAGGACATCAACGAGAGCCTGGTCGTCGAACTTTATTCGAAGTAACCCGAGAGCGGCGGCCGTTTACTTTGGAGCTGCTCCGACAGTGTATTGCCTTGAGGAATTAGCATGCAGAGCAATGCTTTCTTGAAACCGCGCATCATCGATGTACAGAGCACGTCGCCGTTCCACGCCAAGGTGGTGATGGAGCCGTTCGAGCGTGGCTACGGCCACACGCTCGGCAATGCGCTGCGTCGCGTGCTGCTGTCGTCGATGCCGGGCTACGCGCCGACCGAAGTGAAGATCACCGGCGTGCTGCACGAGTACTCGGCGCTGGATGGCGTGCAGGAAGACGTCGTCGACGTCCTGCTGAATCTCAAGGGCGTCGTGCTCAAGCTGCACAACCGCGATCACGTGACGCTGAAACTCGCGAAGAATGGCGAGGGCCCGGTGACGGCCGCGGACATCGAGGCTCACCAGGATGTCGAGATCATCAATCCCGACCACGTGATCTCGCACCTGACCGCGGGCGGCAAGATCGAGATGGAAATCAAGGTCGAGAAGGGCCGCGGCTACCAGCCGGCGACGGTGCGCGTCAAGCCGGAGGGCGGACGCAGCATCGGCAATATCCTGCTCGACGCATCGTTCTCGCCCGTTCGTCGCGTGAGCTACTCGGTCGAGAGCGCGCGCGTCGAGCAGCGAACGGACCTCGACAAGCTGGTCATGGACATCGAGACCAACGGCGTCATTGAGCCCGAGCAGGCGATTCGCTACGCCGCATCGATCCTGGTGGAGCAGCTCGGCGTGTTCGCCGACCTCAAGGGCACCGAGGCGCCTGCCGAGCAGCGGTCGATGCCGCAGGTCGATCCGATCCTGCTGCGACCGGTCGACGATCTCGAGCTGACGGTGCGCTCGGCGAATTGCCTGAAGGCCGAGAACATCTACTACATCGGCGACCTGATCCAGCGCACCGAGACGGAACTGTTGAAGACGCCGAACCTCGGACGCAAGTCGCTGAACGAGATCAAGGAGGTCCTCGCTTCGCGCGGATTGTCGCTGGGCATGAAGCTCGAGAACTGGCCGCCCGCGAATCTGGACCGGCCGTAAAACACGAGGAAACATCATGCGCCATCGACACGGACTGAGGAAACTCAACCGCACCAGCAGCCATCGCCTGGCCATGCTGCGCAACATGACCAATTCGCTGCTCAAGCACGAGTTGATCAAGACGACGCTGCCCAAGGCAAAGGAGCTGCGCCGCGTCGCCGAGCCGCTGATCACGCTGGGCAAGACGCCGACGCTGGCGAATCGCCGGCTCGCGTTCAATCGCCTGCGCGACAAGGCCGTCGTGTACAAGCTCTTCGACGAGCTGGGGCCGCGCTATGCCAAGCGCCCGGGGGGCTACCTGCGCATTCTCAAGTTCGGCTTTCGCCAGGGCGACAACGCGCCGATGGCTTTGGTCGAGCTCGTGGATCGGCCCGAGCCGACCGCCGCGCCCGCCGCGGAGGCGAAGGCGGCCGCCTGAGCGCGACGACCGCATTCGCCGCACGAAAGCCGGGCCTTGCGCCCGGCTTTTTCATCGGTGGCTCGCACGACCTTGGCCAGTCGCGCAGCTCTCGCGTAGCATAGACCGATGGCAAAGCACGGTTCTGGTCACGGGTGGCGCGGGCTACATCGGCTCGCACGTCGTCGTCGAACTGGCACGCTGCGGGCGCGCGCCGATCGTGCTCGACAATTTCAGCAACAGCTCGCCTCGACGTCCTGACGCGGCTCAGACGCATCACCGATCTGGCGATCCCTGCATCGCGGCCGACGTGCGTGACCGCGCCGCGCTCTCGCGCTTGTTTGCCGAGCATGCGATCGATGCCGTCGTGCATTGCGCCGGACTCAAGGCCGTCGGCGAAAGCCAGGCGCAGCCGCTGCGCTACTATGACAACAATGTGGGTGGCGCGGTGGCACTGGTCGCGGAGATGGCGGAGGCCCAGGTCAAGTCGATCGTCTTCAGCTCCTCGGCGTCGGTATACGGACAACCCGACTCGAATCCGGTCGGCGAAGACGCGCCGCTGCGCCCTGCCAACGTGTACGGCCGAACCAAGCGCATGGTGGAGCAGCTGCTCGTCGATGTCGCGACGGCAGACCCCGCGTGGCGCGTTGCGCTCCTCCGCTACTTCAATCCTGCCGGAGCGCACCCGTCGGGAACGATCGGCGAAGCGCCGTCCGCCGCGCCGCAGAACCTGGTGCCGATGCTGGCGATGGCCGCCGCTGGCAGGCTCGAGCGCATCGATATCTATGGTGATGATTGGAACACGCCGGACGGCACCGGCGTGCGCGACTACATACACGTGATGGATCTTGCCGAGGGCCACGTCGCCGCCATCGATCATCTGCAGGGCGCGCCGGGAGTGACAACCCTCAATCTCGGAACCGGGAAAGGCCACTCGGTGCTCGAGGTCGTCGCCTCGTTCGAGCGCGCCTGTGGTCGCGCACTGCCCAGGCGCACCGTGCGGCGCCGGCACGGCGACGTCGCTGTCTATTACGCCGACCCGACGCGCGCCAACGCCCTGCTCGGCTGGCACGCGCGTCGCGATCTCGACGCGATCTGCGCCGATGCGTGGCGATGGGAAATCGGCAACCGCGGCGCTAGCTCGCGAACAAGGCCCGACATGGAACGCTTCTACACGGCGCACAACCGATTCGACGCGTACCTGCTGCTGCACCGGCTGCAGCAGGTCGGGGTCACGGCACATGTGTTCAACGAGCACGTCTCGAGTATCGTCGGCGAGGTGCCACCCGACGTCGCCCAACCGCAAATCTGGCTGGAGAACGCACGCGACCGCCCGCGTGCCGAAGCAGCCCTCGCGGCGCTCGCCGCGGAGCGCGCGCAAACCGGTACGACGTTTTGTCGCTCCTGCCGGGAGGAAAATCCGGCGAACTTCGAGTTGTGCTGGAGCTGCGGCGAGAACCTGTAGGGCGTGACGCGATCGCCGGCACCGGCAGCCGCGCGCACGGCAAAGGCCGCTCAGTGCGCTTCGTCGCCTTCGAGGTATCGCCGGGCGCGCGCGACGGCGTCGGCGGCGGGTGGTGCCTCCGCGAGCGGTGAGCGCTGCCGCCGGCGCAGGATCACCCACCAGAGCAGTCGCGCCACCGGCGAGCAGCGCAAACGGCCCGACCCACAGCAGCCAGGTCGTCGCTTTGAGCGGCGGGTCGTACAGCACGAAATCGCCGTAGCGTGCGACCAGATAAGCCTTGATCTCGGTCGTCGCTCTTGCCGGCGAGCGCGCGAGTTCGCGCACTTCGCGCCGCAGATCGTCGGCGAGGTCGGCGTTCGAATCGGCGAGCGTCTGGTTCTGGCAGACCAGGCAGCGCAGCTCGGTTTCGAGCTGCTTGATGCCGCGCATCGAGCGCGACGTCGGCGGCGACCGGTCCATCTTGGCTCGCGATGCGCGGCGAGCGACAGCGCGGCGAGCACGATCGCGGCGAGTGATCGTGCAGCGCGCATCGTCACTTCTGCAGTTCCCGCACCAGCGGCAGGATCTTCTCGCTGCAGCGCCTCGGCGTCAGCGGGCCGATCTGCTTGTAGCGGATCACGCCCTGCTTGTCGACCAGGAACGTCTCCGGCACGCCGTACACGCCATAGTCGATGCCGACGCGTGCCGTCGACGATCGACGATCGGACGCCGTGTACGGGTTGCCGTTCTGCGCGAGCCAGGCGCGGCCGGCATCGGGCTTGTCCTTGTAGTCGAGGCCGTAGATCGGCACGACTTCGACTCCGCCAGCTGCATCAGCAGCGGGTGCTCGACGCGGCAGGACACGCACCACGACGCCCAGACGTTGAGCAGCCAGACCTTGCCCTTCAGGTCGTCGTTGGTCAGAGCGTCTGCCTCGGTGTCGTGCAGGCGCGCCAGAGCGAATGCCGGCGCGGGCTTGCCGATGAGCGGCGACGGCACTTCGCGCGGATCGCGGCCGAGTCCGATCCAGAGGAACGCGAGCAGCACGACGAAAATCGCAAGCGGAATCGACCAGCGCACGGACTTGCATCGACGGCCCCGTCCTTCGTTCCTAATCAGCCGCCGCCGACGCGAGCGACACCGCCGGCGCTGCGTTTCACCGCCAGCCGGTAGCGGCGGTCCGACACTGCGACGAAGCCGCCGAGCGCCATGATGAATGCGCCTACCCAGATCCAGTCGATGAACGGCTTCAGATAAATGCGCACGCTCCACGCTCCGGCGATGTCCTTCGCCTCGGCACCGGCCGCGGGTTCGCCCAGCGAGACGTAGAGGTCACCGAAGAAGCCCGTGTCGATCGCGGCGATGGTCATCGCCTGTCCCGACGCGTTGTAGATGCGCTTTTCGGGTTGCAGCGTCTCGATCAGGCGCGCCATCCTTGCGTACCTCGAAGGTACCGGACAGCGCCCGATAGTTCGGGCCCCGGCCCGGGCGTGACTCCGAGAAAACGGAATTCGTAGCCGCCGACCGCGACGCTTTCACCGACGTCGAGGCGCACGTCGCGCTCGATCTCGTAACCCTTGACCAGCGTCACGCCGACGATGAACACGCCGACGCCCGAAATGCGCGAGCAGCATGCCGTAGTACGACGGCCGAATTGGCGCGCAGCGCCGCAAGCAGATTGCCGCGCTGCGACGCCGCCGAGCCGGCTGCGCAGGCTCTGACACGACGCTCGCGACGATCCATAGGGCGAGAAACAGCCCGAACGCGATCAGCGGCGACCAGCGCCCGAGCACGAACGGCAGGATGCAGCGCGCTCACCAGGGCAACGCCCAGCGCCCAGCGCAGACGCGCCCACAGCTCGGGCAGCGGCGCATCGTTCCAGCGCGCGATCGGACCGACGCCCATGAGGAACGCCGCGGGCGCCATCAGCGGATAGAACACCGCGTCGAAGTAAGGCGGGCCGACCGACAGTCTTGCCGAGGTTGAGCGCGTCGAGGAACAGCGGATAGAGTGTGCCCAGCAGCACGCTCGCCATCGCCACGATGAGCAGGATGTTGTTGGCCAGCAGCATCGACTCGCGCGACACCACGCCGAAGCGCGCCGCCGAGGCCGACGTTGCCGGCGCGCCACGCGAACAACGCGAGCGAACCGCCGATGACGATGGCCAGAAAGACGAGGATGAACACGCCGCGCGCCGGATCGGTCGCGAAGGCGTGCACCGACGTCAGCACGCCCGAGCGCACCAGGAAGGTTCCCAGCAGCGACAGCGAAAACGCAAGGATGGCGAGCAGCACCGTCCAGCTTCGAAACGCGCCGCGCTTCTCGGTCACCGCCAGCGAATGGATCAGCGCGGTGCCGGTGAGCCACGGCATGAACGAAGCGTTCTCGACCGGATCCCAGAACCACCACCCACCCCAACCCAGCGTGTAGTACGCCCAGCCGCAGCCCAGCGCGATGCCGATCGGTCAGAAAACTCCACGCCACGGTCGTCCACGGCCGCGACCACCGCGCCCATGTCGAATCGAGCCTGCCACCGATCAACGCCGCCACGGCGAAGGCGAAGGCGACGGAAAATCCGACGTAACCCATGTACAGCAGCGGCGGATGGAACACCATGCCGGGGTCCTGCAGCAACGGGTTCAGATCGCGTCCGTCCGCCGCCGGCGGCAACAGGCGCTCGAAGGGGTTGGACGTGAACAGCAGGAAAAGCAGGAAACCGACGCTGATGAGCCCCATCACCGCAATCACGCGAGCGAGCAACGGCTGCGGCAGGTTGCGCGAAAACAGCGTCACCGCGAGACTCCAGCCGGCGAGCATCAACGTCCACAACAACAACGATCCCTCGTGCGAGCCCCACGTCGCAGCAATGCGATAGTGCAGCGGCAGCTCCGAGTTGGAATTGTTGGCGACGTTGGCGACGGAGAAATCGTTGGTCGCGAAGGACCACGCGAGGCAGGCGAACGCGATCGCGACGAGCAATGCCTGCGCGCGCGCCGCGGGGCGCGCCAGCGCCATCAGATGCGGCACGTTCGTTGCGGCACCGATGAGCGGCAGTGTGCCCTGCGCCAATGCAACAAGCAGCGCCAGGATAAGCGCGAAATGTCCCAGCTCGGGAATCATCGGGTCGCGGGCGACTCGTGAAGGCTTTTCATCGTCATTCCCTTGCGGGCCGTATCCACGGCCGATTGTGCTTGCGGTGGCATGTAGTTCTCGTCGTGCTTGGCGAGGATCTCGGTAGCGTGGAAGGTGCCGTCCGGTGCGACGGTGCCCTGCGCGACAACGCCCTTGCCTTCCTTGAACAGGTCGGGAAGCAATCCAGTGTACGTCACCGCAATCGTCTGCGCCGTGTCCGTGACGCGGAAGCGCACCATCAGCGAGTTCGGATCACGCACCAGGCTGCCCGTCTCGACCATCCCACCGATACGAAAGGGCCGGCCTTGTGGCGCCTCGTTGGCAGCGACCTGCGAGGGCGTGAAAAAGAACACGAGATTCGACTGGAAGGCGTTCAACACCAGGGCGGCTGCGATCCCCAGCGCGGCGAGACCCGCCGCGATCCAGGCAAATCGTCGTGCGCGAGGTTTCATCGCCGTTCCTGCGCCGCAGTTCGCGCGCGCTCGCTGCGCATGCGAACGGCAACGACCTCGGCGGTGAGGAGCAGCGCCGATACCGCGTAGGCGCCCCACACGTAGTAGCCGTAGCCGCCCATGGCAAGAATTCGCTCATGTCGGTGAAGCCTGTCTTGCGGCAATCCATTGCGCGCCGCGCTCGCGCTCGAGAATGATCGCGCGCACGCGAACCAGGCTGACGGCGATCGCATAGAACCATGCCGCGAAGCTCATCACCAGCAGGCCTGCGACCATGATCGCTGCCATCCGTGGCGCCGCGGTGAGACTCACGCTCGCGCCCTGGTGCAGCGTATTCCACCATTTCACGGAGAAATAAATGATAGGTACGTTGACGGCGCCAACCAAGGCGAGCACGGCACAAGCGCGGTCGGCGCGCCGCGCATCGTCGATCGCGTTGCGCAACGCCATGAAACCGAAGTACAGGAACAGCAGGATCAGCTCGGAGGTCATGCGTGCGTCCCACGCCCAGTACGTGCCCCAGCTCGGCTTTCCCCACAACGAGCCGGTGGCAAGGGCAATCGCGGTGAAAAGCGCGCCCGTGGGCGCCAGCGCCTGCGCCAGCATCGCCGCCAGGCGCGCGTTGAAAGCGAGCGACACCGCGCACCAGAAAGCCATCACGAGGTAGATGAACATCGACATCCAGGCCGCGGGGACGTGAACGAAAATGATGCGATACGCATCGCCCTGCTGCGCATCGGTCGGCGCCACGACCAGGCCCAGCCAGAGTCCGATAATCGCCAGCACTGCCGCAGCAACGCCGAAGCCGCGCGCCATCGTTGCCGCCAGCGGGAAGAACGAGGCAGGCGACGCGTAGCGAAACCAGTTTACAGAGGCGGCCATGTCGGTCAGTTTCAATCCAATGCGATGCGCACCGCGGCGGCGGTGGCGAGCGGTGCGCCGACCGCCGCCGCGAGCAGTGCTGCGCCCAGCAGTGAGAATTGCGCGCTGGCTGAAAAACCGCCGTGCACGGCATCGACTGCACCCACGCCGAAGATGAGCACCGGCACGCACAGCGGTAATACGAGCAGTGCCACCAGCGCGCCGCCACCGCGCGCCCCCAGACTCAGCGCGGCGCCGATCGCGCCAAGCAGCGAGAGCGTCGGCGTGCCCAGCAACAGCCCGAGCGCCAGCGCGACCAGCTCGGTCGTGGAAAGTCCGAACTGCATGCCCAACAGCGGCGAAGCGACCGCCAGCGGCAGCCCGGTCGACGCCCAATGCGCGGCGATTTTGCCGGAGATCAGCGCCGGCAACGGGTGCGGGGACAACGCCATCTGCTCGAGCGTTCCGTCGGCGAAGTCCCCGGTGAACAGGCGTGGCAGCGAAAGCAGCGAGGCCAGGAGCGCCGCGACCCAAAGCACACCCGAACCCAGTGCCCGGAGCAGCGCGGGCTCCGGCCCGACCGCCAGCGGAAACAGCGTGACGACGATGATGTAGAACAACAGCAGCACGCCAAGTTCCGCACTGGAGCGCAGCGCGAGCCTGAGGTCACGCGCCGCCGCCCATGCGACACCATCCCAGGCACCGCTGTGCGGAACCTCGACGGCCATAGTGCCGGAGCTCATCATTGCAGCTGAAGCGTCCGTTTTGCGCCAGGCGGCAGCGCCAGGTCCTGGTGCGTCGCGATGATAGCGATACCGCCTTGGCCAAGGTGCCGCGCGAGCAGGTCCTGCAGCGTCTTCACTCCCGCGGCGTCCAGCGCAGTGGTCGGCTCGTCGAGAATCCACAACGGCCGCTGCACAAGACGCAGACGCGCAAGGCCGACGCGGCGACGCTGTCCCTGCGACAGCACTCGCGCTGGCAACGCCCGCTGCGCGTCGAGCGACCACAGCGTAAGCGCGGCGCGCAGCGAGGTGCTATCGGCGGTGCTGCCGTGGAGCCTCGCCATGGAGATGAGGTTCTCCTCGGCGGTCATCTCTTCCTTCAATGCAATCGCATGTCCTATGTAGAGCGTCGTGGCCCGCAACACCGGACCGAGTGGCGCGAGCACAGACCCACCCCACGAAAGTGTTCCGGAGACCGGCCGGGTGAGACCCGCGACGATTCTCAGCAGCGTGGTCTTGCCGGCGCCGTTGGCGCCTGTGACGACCAGCGCCTCACCGGAGCGCAGTGCGAAACTTACGTCGGAAAACAGCGTTACCGGACCCCGCTGCGCTGTGACCTGCTGCGCTTCCAGCATGAGCTCCGACTCTGGATTAGCTACGCGGATTATAGACCAGGGGCTCGCCACGGCATTGATCAGGGTCACGTCGCGTGCACGGAGCGACGCACAGACTCAGGGCACGACTTGGTCGATCGTGATGGCAAGTCCCGATGTTCCCGGCTTGACCTGCGCGCTGCGGCCGAACAGATCTCCGGGTTGCGCGATGGCACCGCCGCTCTTGGAGATACGTGCCTCGACAATGACTGCGGGCGTGGTTGACAGCTTCATCCCGGGCGCCATCGCCATGCTGTCGTCGAGAACGAAATCCCTCGGTAGATCCTTGGCGGGGATGCGCAGCACGGCCAGCGGCATTCGGGGCCCCTCTGCGGCGCGCGCGAAAATGAAAACGGTGTCGCTGAGTGCGACCTTGGATGCGAACGCGGGCGCCAGATCGACGCGGCCGCTAATCGAACTCGTGTCCGGCTTGGCGCTCGCCGAGCGCGGCGGCGTTGCAGCGGGCGCCGCCGCCGGCGCACGCTTCGCGCTGGCGGCCGCAGTGCCCTTGCCTTCGCGTTGCGCGGATTCGATCTCGGCAATGACATCGGTGACCTGCCGCACCTCGTCCGAACCGGTGGGCAGTTGCGCGGCCAGTCGGCGCCAGTAAACCAGCGACGCGGCTAGGTCGTGGGCTTCGAGTGCGGCCGTGGCCGCGAGCGCCAATGCCTTCCTGTGCGTGGGATCGATGGCGAGCGCGCGATCGACGAGCGCCGCGGGTTTGCCGGCGAGCCTGCGACCCTGCGCCACCGCCAGGACGTCGGCGTAGTCGGCAAGTAGATTGGGATCGTCCTTGATCAAAGCAGCGGCGTGCTCGTACGCATCCGCGGCCTCGCCAAAACGCTCGAGGGCCTGGTACGAGCGGCCAAGCAATACCCAGCCGTCGCCATCCTCGGGATGCTGCTTGAGGCGTTGCGCCAGCGTGTCCACCATCGCGATGATCTGTGCCTCGGTGACTTCGTGGCCCGGCGTCGATTTCGCGAGGTTCACCGCGCCCGGGTTGCCGAGGCGCTGATAGAGCACGAGCGCCGCGACCGGAACGAGAACAATGAGCAGACTCGCGGCAATCCATGCGCGGGCCGGGGACGAAGGCGCGGACGAGGCCGATGGCGGCGCCGGAGGTTCGCGATTCTCCTCGGCGAGACGCTGCGTGAGCTCGGTGATCGCGGCGTCGCGCTCCGTCGCCGTAATCGTGCCGGCATCGTACTCGGCATCGAGCGCGCGTTTTTGATCGCGCAGTACGGCCAAGCTGGCACTGCTTGCATCCGGTGCGTCGCGCCGCCGCCCGACGCGCAGCAGCGGCCATGTCAGGACGCAGAGCGTGACGACAATCATGAGCGCTGCGAGCGTCCAGAAAAGTGGCATGAAGAGCGTCGAATGTCTGTCCGGGGAAGATGCGATGTACTTCAGCGCGCTTGCACGGCAGACCGGACCGTCGGCCGATGCGTGCGGTGATGGAGGTTATCATAGGGTCGCCGTCATTAGCAGAGGCCCGGGCAGGGTGTAGCACGGACCCTGGAGATGCTGCATTCCAGAAAAGGCACGCATTTGGATATCGTGGCAACCTCGCTGTGCTGGACCGAAGGCTACCCGCGCGCGCAACGGCGCATTGGTCAGGCTCGACCTGCAAGAACAATTCGCTGGAGTGAGCCATCGTGTCGCTAATCCCCAAGGAGAAGCTGCAGCGCATACTCGGAGCACGACACCAGGGCTTTCGCTTGTCGGCCGGCGCCAAGACAGCGCTGCTGTTCGCTTTGCTCGCGTTGATCGGCCTGTTCGTCGCGATGGTCGACCCCGCCCCCAGCCTGCGCCACGTGCGGGTCGCGTTCCTCTCTGGAGACGAGCGCGGCAACTACTACGCGGTGGTCAACGCCATTGCCGCCGAGACCAGGCGCCAGAAGGGCCGAATCGAGAATCTGCCGTCGGCAGGTTCGGTCGAGAACGTTGCTCGACTGGTGGCAGGGAAGGCTCGATGCGACATTCAATTCGCGCTGGTCCAGGAAGGGATTGACTGGCCTGCCGACCAATCGCTCGAACTGATCGGCCGCCTGACGCGGCCGGAGGCGCTCGTATTCCTCGGACGCGAAGCCGACCGTGTCGCGACGGTGCAGGACCTGCGCGGTGCGCGAATCGGCATCGGGCCGAGCGGAAGCGGCACCGAGCACCTGGTGCGCAAGGTGGCCGCCCTGCTCACGGGCCTGGATCTCGAGCTTTTCACGCAGCCGATGGCCGAACAATTGGCAAAACTGCAAAGCGGCGAGCTCAAACTCGGCGCGATGGTGATCGATGTCGACGCCACGCTGCTCGACGAAGCCGTGCGTCAAGGCAAGCTCCAGATCCTGAATATGCCCGGCGCGGAAAGCCTGGCCCATCGATTGTCGTTCGCCAGGCCCGGTCGGATCGAGGCCGGCCATTACGATGTCGTAAACATGCGTCCGCCGACGGCAAAGGAGGTGATCCTTGTCGACACGCTGGTGGTGGGCAACGGCTGCGCGTCGCGATCGGTCACGCAGGGGCTTATCACCGCAATGTCTGCCGTTGACCCAAGCTTCATCCGGCACAACCGCGAGACGCCAAATCAGACGGGACTGCCGATGTCTTCGGCCGCACGCAGTTACTACGACAAGGGGGAGCCGGACCTGCTCGGCGTCTACGTACCCTGGGCCGTCGACATCATGTTGACATCGAGCTGGATTCAGCTTTTCTTTGCATTCTCGGTGCTGTTCAGCGCCATGGCGCTGTGGAACCGCTTCCGGCTCTGGCGCATCGACGCGACGCGATTGCGCATCGAAAACGAGATTCCGAAGCTGTTCTGGCCCGGTATCACCGTGGGCGAAATCGCGGCGAAGCCGCCGACCGACCGCCAGCGTACGCCCGAAGCACGCGCCCGGCTCGACGCCATCATGGGCGATCTCCTCGAGCTGACCGCGCGCAGTCGCCGCCAGTCGACGTCGGTGCTGGTACCGATGGGCCACGAGATGGACTATCGCAACCAGGAGAGATTGATGGCCGAGTTGCTGCACGCACTCAGGGCCTTCCGCGAGCGCCTTGGGAGTTGATGGCTCAACCGGGTGGCCTGGAGCCGATGTAACCCGCAAGGAACGCGCAAGCGAGGATGGCACCGCCGTTACACGCGAGGTAGGCGACCATCGCGGCGGCGCGCCCCTATAAGCGCCACTGGCTGGACGCGGCGCTCTGTTATCATCGCGCTCCTTCGCCCCGGCGCGCCTGGAGGATATCGCCATGCCAGACCAAGACATCCGCGAAGCTTCGCTCGAATACCATCGTGCGCATCCACCCGGCAAGATTTCCGTGGTGCCGACCAAGCAGCTCACGAATCAGCGCGACTTGGCGATGGCCTACACGCCAGGCGTCGCCGCTGCGTGCGACGAAATCGTCCGCGATCCCATCGAGGCACGCAACCTTACTGCGCGTGGCAACCTGGTCGGCGTGGTCACCAACGGCACCGCCGTGCTCGGCCTCGGTGCCATCGGCCCGCTCGCGAGCAAGCCGGTGATGGAAGGCAAGGCAGTGCTGTTCAAGAAGTTTGCCGGAATCGACTGCTTCGACATCGAGATCGCAGAACGCGACCCCGACAAGCTCGTCGACATCATCTGTTCGCTGGAACCGACCTTCGGCGGTATCAACCTTGAGGACATCAAGGCGCCCGAGTGCTTTTACGTCGAGAAGAAGTGCCGCGAGCGCATGAGAATTCCGGTATTTCACGACGACCAGCACGGCACCGCGATCATCGTCGGTGCGGCGATCACCAATGGTTTGCGGGTCGTCGGCAAGAATGTCGACGCGGTCAAGCTCGTGTGCTCGGGCGCGGGTGCCGCGGCGCTCGCGTGTCTCGACCTCCTCGTCGGTCTGGGCATCAGGCGCGAGAACATTTGGGTCTCCGACATCGCAGGCGTCGTGTACGCCGGACGCAAGCAGGAGATGGACGACAACAAGGTGCGCTACGCGCAAAAGACCGATGCGCGTACGCTCGCCGACATCATCGCCGGCGCGGACATCTTCCTCGGGCTGTCGGCTGCGCGCGTGCTCAAGCCGGAATTGCTGAAACTCATGGCGGACAAGCCGCTGATCATGGCGCTGGCAAATCCGGAACCCGAGATCATGCCCGACCTCGCCAAGCAGGCGCGTCCAGACGCGGTGATCGCGACGGGGCGATCGGATTTTCCCAACCAGGTCAACAACGTCCTGTGCTTTCCGTTTATCTTCCGCGGTGCGCTTGACGTTGGCGCGACGACGATCAACGAAGCGATGAAGCTCGCCACGGTACACGCGATCGCCGACCTGGCGAAGGCGGAGCAATCCGACATCGTCGCCGCGGCGTACGGCATCGAGGACGTGAAGTTCGGTCCGGAATACCTGATTCCGAAGCCGTTCGACCCACGCCTGATCGTGAAGATTGCGCCTGCGGTGGCAAAGGCGGCAATGGAATCGGGTGTGGCGACACGCCCGATCACCGATTTCGACGCGTACCATCAGCAGCTCGTGCAGTTCGTGTACCACTCCGGACTGCTGATGAAGCCGATATTCCAGGCGGCGAAAAAAGCGCCCAAACGCATCGTGTTCGCCGAGGGCGAGGACGAGCGGGTGCTGCGCGCGGTGCAGGTCGTTGTCGACGAGGGTCTGGCGAAGCCGACGTTGATCGGGCGCCCGGCGGTGATCGCGCAGCGCATCGAACGCTACGGCCTGCGAATCCGGCCTGGCGCCGACGTCGAGGTCATCAACAACGAGGACGACCCGCGCTACCGCTCGTACTGGGCCGAGTACCATCGCCTCACCGGGCGCAGGGGCGTCACTGAGCAGCTCGCCAGGATCGAGATGCGGCGGCGCCCCACACTGATCGGCGCCATGATGATCCACATGGGCGACGCCGACGGCATGCTCTGCGGCACATACGGCACGCACGAATCGCATCGGTACTACATCGATCAGGTGATCGGCTTGCGCAAGGGCGTACGCGTGAGCGCCGCGATGAACGCGGTGTTCATGGAGGGCCGCACGGTGTTCATCGCGGACACCTATGTCAACCCCGACCCGACGGCCGAGCAGATCGCCGAGATCGCGCTGCTCGCCGCCGACGAGGTGCGGCGCTTCGGCATCGTCCCCAAGGTCGCGCTGGTTTCGCACTCGAATTTCGGCTCAAGCACGCATCCGCAGGCGAAGAAGATGCAGGCGGCACTGCCCATGATCGCCGGGATGGACGGCGAACTCGAGGTCGATGGCGAGATGCACGGCGACTCGGCGCTGTCCGACGAGGTGCGCCGCGCGGTGTTGCCGAACTCGCGCCTCAAGGGGGACGCCAACCTGCTGATCATGCCGACCATCGACGCCGCCAATATCTCCTTCAACCTCCTCAAGGTCGCCGCAGGCAGCGGCCTGACGCTGGGCCCGATGCTGCTCGGCGTCGCCAAGCCGGTGCACATCCTGACGCCTTCGGCGACGGTGCGTCGGATCGTCAACATGACGGCGCTGACGGTGGTGGACGCGAGCGTCGATCGTCAGCGCGCGCTGCTGTAGGCGAACCCGCCGAGGTCGCGGGCAGGCCCTCCGGCCGCGCGGCGTGGGATTGGAGCGGACGGCTCGCCGGGGCCAGGCGGTTGAAAGCGGGCGGCACCGCCGGCACCTTCCGAAACATGGCTCCACTCGACGGCTTTTCCCGCATTGGCGGTACCCGGCTGGTTCTCGATAGCGATGGCGGCGGCGGCTCCGCCACGCCCGCACCTGGGTTGCCGGATCGTGATCGCGAGCTGCAGGACGCCTATTCGCGGGCCGTGACCAGCGCCGTTGCGCGCACCAGCCCGGCGGTAGTGCATATTCGCGTGCAACGGAGCGGCGGGCGGCGCGCTCAGCGCGAAGGTTCCGGCTCGGGATTCATCATCACGCCCGACGGCTACGTCGTCACCAACAGCCACGTCGCCGGCGGCGCCGGCGCAATCGAGGTCACGCTTCCCGACGGACGCTCGGCCGACGCCGGGCTGGTCGGCGACGACCCGGACTCCGACCTGGCCGTGCTGAAGATAGGCTCGCCGGGGTTGAGCTATGCGCGTTTTGCGGATGCCGCAAGGGTGCGCGTTGGACAGATCGCCATCGCCATCGGCAGCCCCTACGGCTTCCAGCACACCGTCACGGCGGGTATCGTCAGCGCGCTTGGACGCTCGATGCGTGGCCAGACCGGGCGCTTGCTCGACAACATTATCCAGACCGATGCGGCGCTGAACCCCGGCAATTCAGGTGGGCCTCTGGTCGATTCGGCGGGCGACGTGATCGGCGTCAACACGGCCGTCATCCTTCCCGCCCAGGGTATCTGTTTCGCGATCGCCGCCAACACCGCGGAGCGGGTAGTCACCGCACTGATCCGCGAAGGTCGTGTCCGGCGCGCGCACCTGGGCGTCGGTGGCCAGGACACCTCGATCGCGCGCCGCGTCGTCCGCCATTTCGGGCTCGTGCACGAATCGGGCGTGCGCGTAAGCACCGTGGAACGCGACTCACCCGCGGCCATCGCCGGCATCCGCGAGGGCGACGTCATCGTCGGGTTCGGCGACGCTCCCGTTACCGGCATCGACGACCTGCACCGTATGCTCACGGGCGGCCTGATCGGCGATGGCGTCGATGTCGTGGTGCTACGCCGCGATCAGCGCCTTTCGTTTCGCGTGACGCCGCGCGAGTCTGCGCGCAACGGCTAATCGCGTTCGGGGGCGGATCGCCCGGCGCGGCAAACGTCGTGGCCTCGCTTCGCGACTTTCGAATCGGAGGAAGCTGGGGCGAATGACTGCGGACCCATCGACCGGGCCGGGTCGAATGTGATTCTTGCGAGAACATCCTGGGCCGCGCATCATTGTCCGCAAACGGGGTTTGCCGCCGCGATTCATGCCTCGGCCCGGCGGAACCCCGTTCCCGGTTACCAGCGCTACCTCGATCGACCAGGGAGACCTCGATGGACACCAAGCATCCCCGCAACCCGCGTCGCCGCACGCTGCTCAAGGCCATGGCCGGAATCCCCGGCCTCGGATTTGCCGGCGGCCTGATTTCGCTCGACGCATCGGCACAAGCCGGCGGCAAGACCGCGGTCAACCTTCAGCTGGGATGGCTGCCCGGCAACAACCAGATCGGTGAAGTGGTCGCGAAGCAGCTGGGCTACTTCGCTCAGGAAGGTCTGGACGTATCGATCCAGCCCGGTGGGCCGAATATCGATGGAGTCGCGATCGTAGCCTCGGGGAAATACGAGTTGGGTCAGGTTTCGTCGAGCCCCTCGTTGATGCTGGCGGCGTCGCAGGACCTTCCCGTGAAATGCTTCGCGACCGGGCTGCAGCAGCATCCGTACACGTTCTTTTCACTCAAGAAAAAGCCGGTCAATACCCCGAAGGACATGGCCGGCAAGAAGGTCGGCATCCAGGCGACGGGGGTGATTCTGCTTCGCGCACTGCTCGCCAAGAACAAGATTCCAGAGAGCAGCGTCGAGATCATCACCATTGGTGCCGACATGTCACCCCTGCTGACGGGACAGGTCGATGTCGTGACCGGCTGGCAAACCAACGTCACGGCGCTAAAGCCGCTCGGCCCCGATCGCGTCGACCTGCGCCTGTGGGATGCCGGCGTGCGCCTCTACGCGCTCCCGTACTACGCGACGGTGAAGACCATCCAGACCCGACCGGACGTGCTGCAGAAATTCTTGCGCGCCACCGCGAAAGGCTATGCCTACACGAACGCCAACCGCGAAGCGGCCACCGACCTGCTCATCAAGGAGTACCCAAACCTGACGCGGGCCGACGAGAAGGTCGGCATCGACGCGATGATGGGGTACGCGTTCAACGACCTCACCAAGGCGAACGGCTGGGGCACGATGGATCCCGGCGTCTGGCAGGAGCAGATCTCGCTTTACTCGCAGCTCGGCCAATTCTCGAAGCGCACACCCAAGCTCGACGAAGTGATGACGATGGAAATCCTGGCCGCGACCCGCGACGCGCGCGCCAAGATCTGAACCCATGACCTTCGCCGCCGTCGCGAAGCGCATCAAGTCGCGCGCGGGAACCGATGCGCCGGAGCAGGGCGCCGATTCGCGCCACGCCGTTGCATGCCGCGCTCTGGGCGTACGTTTCTTCACCGACCGCCGTATCGTCACGGCGCTGTCCGGAATCGATCTCGACGTTGTTCGCGGCGAGTTCCTGACGCTACTGGGTCCCTCGGGATGTGGCAAGTCGACGCTTTTGCGCGCAGTTGCCGATCTCGTCGCGCCTTCCGGCGGCGATATCCGCATCCTCGGCGGCACGGCGCCGGCGGCGCGCCGGCGGCGCGACATCGGCTTCGTTTTCCAGGATGCGGCTCTGCTGCCGTGGCGCACTGCGCTCGCCAACGTCGCGCTGCCCCTCGAGGTTGCCGACGGCGCGAGGCGCAAGGGCAAGGCCACGCCCGCGGAGCTGCTCGAACTGGTGGGCCTCAAAGGCTGGGAGAACTCGTATCCGCACGAGCTGTCGGGCGGCATGCGGCAGCGCGTTGCCATCGCGCGCGCGCTCGTCAGCGATCCGCAGATCCTGCTCATGGACGAGCCGTTCGGTGCGCTCGACGAGATCACGCGCGACCGGCTGAACGAAGAATTGCGTCGCGTGTGGAGGGAGACGGGGAAGACGATTCTGTTTGTGACGCACAGCATCTATGAGGCGGCGTATCTGGGACAACGCGTGCTCATGCTCGCCGCAAACCCGGGGCGCGTGCGCGAGATCGTCCCGGTGCGGCTGCCCGAAGACCGGACGCTTGCGATTCGCGAGACGGCTCAATTCGTCGAACTGGCGGCATACCTGCGCCGCGTACTGGAGACTTGCTGATGAGCACGCCGATGATATTGACGGCCGGTGATGCGGCCGTCGCCGTAGACCGCGAGGCGCGCGCGTATTACGCGGGAAGGCGCCGAGACCAATGGCGCCGGCGGGTGTTGCCGGCGCTGGGATTGATCGGCCTCGTGGTTCTCTGGTGGGCGCTGGTCGAAGGCTTCGACGTCAAGCCGTTCATCGCGCCGTCGCCGCAGCTCGTTCTCCAGACGATGGTCGCGAAATGGAGCATCCTCTGGCAGAACCTGATGGTCACCGCGATCGAAGCGCTCGGTGGCTTTTTCCTCGGCAACCTTGCAGCGCTCCTGCTGGCGACGGTTTTCGTCCACAACAAGGCGATCCAGGAGGCCTTCTTTCCGATTGCCGTCATGATCAATACCATCCCGGTCGTCGCGAAGGCGCCGATCCTCGTCCTGCTCATGGGCAACGGGATGGAGCCCAAGATCGTCATCGCTGCACTTATCTGCTTCTTTCCAACGCTCGTGAACATGGTGCGCGGACTGGAGGCGGTGAATCCGCAGTCGATGGAGCTCATGCGCGTGTTGTCGGCCTCCAGGACCGAGGTCTACTTCAAGCTGCGGCTGTATAACTCGCTGCCTTACCTGTTCTCGGCGCTCAAGATCGCCGCATCGACATCGGTGATCGGTGCGGTTGTCGGTGAGTGGATCGGATCGACTCGCGGCATCGGTGCGCTGATCATCCAGGCAACCTACAGTTTCGACTCGGCACTGCTGTATTCGGCGGTCATCATGAGCTCGCTGTTCTCGGGCGCATTTTTCCTGCTGATCACGCTGATCGAAAAGCTGGTCGTCAAGTGGCAGCCGGCAAATGTTCACTGAGGTTCACTGAGATTCACCGAGCGTGAACGGTTCACTGAGAGGCGCATGAGCATGACAACGATGGAAGAACGAGTCGCCGAGCCGGCCGGCGAGGCCCGCATCGCTGCGCGTGCTGACGTTGTCGTTGTCGGCGGCGGCCCGGCGGGCATGTCGGCGGCGCTGGCCGCGGCGCGCAACGGCGCCAAGGTCGCGCTGCTCGAGCGCTACAACCACCTTGGCGGGCTCGCGTCGGGCGGCATGGTGCTGGTGCTGGACGACATGTGGGACAGCCATCACAACGAGATTTCCGTGCGCGGCATCTGCATGACGATGCTCGAGCGGATGGCGAAACTGAAGCTCGCGACCTTTCCGCGCCAGCACGAGTGGGGCGAGTTGCCGGATAGCTATCGTCGGTGGGCACGCTGGGGGACCTTCGATTTCCACAGTCACAAGACGCCGCATCCGATCTGCTTCGCGGCGTCGTTCGATCCGGACGGCTGGAAGCGGGTTGCGCTTGAAATGATCGAAGAAATGGGTGTAGAGCTGCGCCTGCATTCGTGGTTCTCGCGCGCGCTCGTCGAAGGCGGTGCCGTGAAGGGCGTCGTTTGCGAGACCAAGGCCGGGCGCGAGGCGATCCTTGGCGACATCGTCATCGATGCCACGGGTGACCTCGATGTCGCGGCGTCCGCCGGTGCGCCCCACATCAAGGGAAGCTACATCATGACGACGGTGTTCCGCCTTGGCGGCGTCGACACCGATGCCGCCGAGCGTTTCGAGTTTGGCGATCCCGAGGCATTCGCGGCACTCGACAAGGAAGCGAAGAAGCGCATCGGCGGCTCGTGGGCATACTGGTGGCTGAAGACACCGCTGCCGGGCGTGGTCTGGTGCAACTGCCCGCACATGGCGGGCCTCGATGGGCTCAAGGTTGCCGACCTGACGAAGGCCGAGATACAAGGCCGCAAGCACATTGCCGCACTCATCGACTATATCCGCGCGCGCATGCCCGGATTCGAGCACTGCTACCTGGTCGATGTCGCGCCGCAGACCGGCGTGCGGCAGACGCGTCTGCTCGACGGCGAGTACGTCATCAACAAGGATGACCTGGCGCAGCGCACTCGCTTTGCGGACACGGTGGCGCGCGGGCGCGACTACACGACGCCATACCGCGCGCTGCTGCCGAAGAATGTCGAAAATCTGCTGGTTGCCGGCCGGCACTACTCGGCCACGCCGGCCGCGCAAAAAATCTCGCGCGAGATCCCGCCGTGCATGGCGATGGGCGAAGCCGCAGGCGTTGCCGCGGCGCTGGCGCTCGAAAGCGGTGTGCGCCTGCGCGATGTCGATGTCAAGCGGTTGCAGAAAAAATTGCGCGCCCAGGGCGCCGACCCGGGCGATCATCCTGGCCCGAACGCTGACGTCCCGTCGCTCGCGCGTGCCGACCATCCGCTGGAGCTGATTGCATGAGCGCCGCCGCGCCGTCCCAAGGCGCGAATTTCGACTCCTTGGGAGGCAGTGCAGCCGGAGATTTGGCCAACGAGGCAGCACGCGTGGAGGCCCTATGAATGCCCAACGAGCGAACGATCTCCCGCTGTCCGGTATCCGCGTGATCGACTTCACCCAGGTGATGCTGGGGCCCGTGTGCACGCAGATGCTGGGCGACTACGGCGCCGACGTGATCAAGATCGAGCGCAAGGGCGCTGGCGATCTTTCGCGCAGCACGTTTGAGCCGGTCGCCGGCCACGACAATCCCGTTTTCTGCAGCCTGAACCGCAACAAGCGCAGCGCGGCGCTCGATCTGAAGAATCCGGAGCATCTGGCGGCGGTGCGCGCGCTGATCGCCGGCGCGGACGTCGTCGTCAACAACTTCCGCGCCGGCGTGATGGAGCGCATGGGCCTCGGCTATGAGGACTGCCGGCAACTGAATCCGCGGATCATCTATGCGGTCGGCACCGGCTTCGGCGAGACCGGCCCGTACGCGCACAAGGGTGGGCAGGACGTGCTGGCGCAGGCGATGAGCGGCGCGATGGCGCGCAAAGCCGACGCGTCGCATCCACTGTCGATCTACGCGACAACGTTTGCCGATTACTCGGCCGGCATGCACCTCGTCCAGGGCATACTGCTCGCGGTGATCCAGCGTGAGCGCACGGGCGTGGGGCAGAAGGTCAGCGTTGCCTTGTACAACTCGATGCTCGCTGCGCAGATGCAGGAGGCGGCGATGATCATGAACGCCGATTCGGAAATCAACTGGGCGGCGATGCCGCTGACGGGCGTGTTCGAAACGACCGACGGCGCCGTCGTCGTCGTCGGGGCGTTCAAGGCGAATCCCCTTCGCGATATCTGTGCCGCGCTCGACGTTCCGGACCTTTCGGGCGACCCGCGATTTTCGACGCTGGATGCGCAGATCAGGCACAAGCAGACGCTGCACGCGCTGTTCCGCGAACGCTACCGGACGCAGACGACCGCCTACTGGCTCGAACGTCTCGAGGCGCAGGACCTGTTGTGCGCGCCGGTGCGGAGCCTCCGCGAGGCACTGGCTGATCCGCAAACGTTGCACAACGAAATGGTGATCGAAGGCGACGACGGCGGGCAGAAGATGCGGCTGGTGGGAAGCCCCATCCGCATGTCAGGTGCGCCTGCCGGAATACGCCGCCCGCCACCGAGTCTGGGACAACACACCGACGAGGTACTGGCGGAGGTCCATGACCACGTCTCGGAGCATTCCGCTCGATGAGCAACGTCGCCTTCGAGCTGCGCGGTCACGTCGCGCGCGTGACCTTGACGAGGCCCGCGTCGATGAACGCGATCGACCGCGCGACCGAAGATGAGCTCGAGCGGATATGGGCGACGATAGAAGGCGACCGTGACGTCCGCGTCGTGGTTTTGACCGGCGAGGGCGAACGTGCGTTTTGCGCCGGCGCCGACATGAAGAATTCGGGCAACCAGACGGGTCTCGAATATTGGGCGCAAGCGCGCCCCGCGGGATTCGGCGGCATCGCGCTGCGGGAGACGCTCGACGTTCCCGTGATCGCGCGCGTCAATGGCGTCGCCTTGGGCGGCGGCTTCGAGATGGTTCTGGGTTGTGACATCATCGTCGCCTGCGACGAGGCGAGCTTCGGCTTGCCCGAGCCACGCGTGGGTCGGATGCCACTCGATGGCGGCATGACGCTACTGCAGCGTCAGGTCGCGTTTCGGCCAGCCATGGGTATTCTATTGACCGGACGTCGCGTTTCCGCACACGAGGCGCTGGCTCTCGGCATTATCAACGAAGTCATACCGCGGGCTAACCTCGACACGGCGGTCGAGCGCTGGGTCTCCGAGATCCTCGCCTGCGCGCCACTGTCGGTACGGGCGATCAAGGCCGTTGCGCGACGCACCGCGCATCTCTCGGCGAGGGAGGCGCAAGCGCAGCGGCTCCCTGCGCTGACCGCCGCGCTTGCGTCTGAAGACAGCGCGGAAGGCGTCGCGGCATTTCGCGAGAAGCGTGCGCCGGTGTGGAAAGGGCGCTGATGGCCTACGTGATCACCGACGCCTGCATCGACGTCAAGGACCGTTCGTGCGTAGCGTGCTGTCCGGTCGACTGCATCTACGAGGGCATGCGCACGCTCTACATACAGCCGGAGGAGTGCATCAACTGCGGCCTTTGCGTGACGGTGTGCCCCGTGGACGCGATCTACGACGAAACCGACGTCCCCGACCACCAGCGCGGCTTCATCGCGATCAATGCGGAGTTCTTCGGCCCGGGCGTGAGCGGCATCGGCGCGCCCGGCGGTCCGGACGGCAAGGTGTACCCGCTCGACCATCCGCTCGTCGCCGCGCTCCCCTTGCGTACCCGAGGCTCATGAATCCACCCATCGAGAAACCACCGGCGCCGCACATTCGGCTTACGTCGCACCCGGTCGAGGGTGCCTACGGCGCCTTGCCGATCGTGTGGGGTGCGGCTGATCCGCATGCGCGCGGACCTGTGGTCGGCAGTACGGCAAATCGCAGCCAGCGCAATGTCATCGGAACGCACAGCGGCAGCTATGGCGTCTACCGCGCGCTTGCGGTCGCCGCCGGCGCGCTGACACGCGGCCACAAGCCTGACCTCACCAACACGATGCCGACCGATCAGCTCGGCCCGTATCCGCAGTGGAGCGACGCGACGAAGATCGTGTCGATCGACCCGTTCGGCGCGATAGTCGCCGCGGCATTCGGCGACGAGATCGCCCAGGGTTACGACGTCCGGCCGACGATCGCCGTGACCAAGGCACACATTCACATGCCGGAAGTGCGGCAGGCGATGGCCGCGGGTCGCTTGCGCGCGGATGGAAAGGTCCTGCATGCGAGCGGCGCTGCCGTCGTCACCAAGGCCGCGATCGAACCGGTGTGGTGGCTTCCCGGTGTCGCGGCGCGATTCAATTGCAGCGAAGCCGATCTGCGGCGCGCGCTGTTCGAAGAAACGGGTGGCATGTATCCCGAACTGGTCACACGAAGCGATCTTGAAGTGTTCCTCCCGCCGATCGGTGGACAGACGGTCTACGTCTTCGGCGACCCGAAGGACCTGGCCAATCCCGCGGTCAAGCTTACCGCGCGCATCCACGACGAATGCAACGGTTCCGATGTCTTCGGCTCCGACATCTGCACCTGCCGTCCGTACCTGACGCACGCGATCGAGGAATGCGTACGCTGCGCGCAGGACGGCGGGGTCGGGGTGGTCGTCTACTCGCGCAAGGAAGGCCGCGCGCTCGGCGAGGTAACCAAATTTCTCGTCTATAACGCACGCAAGCGTCAGGAAGGCGGCGACAGCGCGAGCAATTATTTCCTGCGCACCGAATGCGTGGCAGGCGTGCAGGACATGCGCTTCCAGGAACTGATGCCCGATGTCCTGCACTGGCTGGGCGTGCGCCGGATCCATCGCCTGGTATCGATGAGCAACCTCAAGTACGACGCGATCGTCGGGGTCGGGCATCGAGGTTGGCGAGCGCGTCGAGATCCCGGACGAACTGATCCCCGAGGACGCACGCGTGGAGATGGACGCGAAAAAGGCCGCCGGCTACTTCGCCGCGGGTGATCCTCCCGACACCGATCGCCTCGCGAACACCAAGGGCCGCGGCTTGTGACGGCGGCCGCGAAAGTGGCCACACCTGCGCGTATGTCCGTGGCGTCGCTGTTCGCGCCGGAGACGATTCGCCAGCGTAGCCGTGACATTCTCGCCGCCGCCGAAGCGGGCGAGACACGACATTTTCGGGTCGACCGCGCGCGCCTCGATCACGCGGCCGCGCTGGTAGAAGCGGCCACGCGCCGTCGCTACCCCACGCTGCACATTCCGTATCACAGCCGCTGGCGACACTTCGAGGCTGGGGGTGTCGATCGCGCCGCGGAGCTGTCGGCCGCGCTTGCGGGGCGCGACAGCGCAACGTGCGCGCGCGCGCGCATCGACCTCACCGTCGTCAGCGTGCTGCTCGACGCCGGCGCGGGCCCGGCGTGGTCGTATCACGAGGCTGCGACGGGCGCTCGCTACACACGGTCGGAGGGGCTCGGCGTCGCAAGCTTTCGCGCGTTCATGGCCGGCGCGTTTTCCGCGCGGCCCGATGACCCGCTTCGCGTCGATGCGGCCGCGTTGGCGCGCTTGGACGGTGCGCGGCTCGCGGAGGTATTCCAGGCAGGCGATGACAATCGGCTCGTCGGTCTCGCCGGGCGCGCCGCGTTGCTACGACGCTTGGGCGAGGCGCTCGCATCGCAACGGGCCATTTTCGGAAACCAGGCACGTCCCGGCGCGTTGTTCGACGACGCCGATGCCGGGGACGGCAACACGGTGTCGGCGCCGGCGCTGTTAAGGGCGCTACTCGAGGGCCTGGGCCGGATCTGGCTGACCGGCAACACGCTGGACGGTGTCGCGCTCGGCGATGCTTGGCGCCATCCAGCCGCGGGTGGCGCCGGCGTGACCGCCGGCTGGGTGCCGTTTCACAAGCTGTCGCAATGGCTGACGTATTCGCTGTTCGAACCGTTCGAATGGGCGGGAATCACCGTGACGGACGGCGACAAGCTCACCGGCTTGCCCGAATACCGCAATGGCGGACTGCTACTGGATGCAGGCGTGCTCGCGCTAGTGCGTGCAACCGATGCGCAAACAACCCACGAGGTCGGCAGCGAACTCGTCGTCGAATGGCGGGCGCTGACAGTTGCGTTGCTCGATGAGCTCGCACCGCTGGTTCGCGCGCGTCTGGCCTTGCAGGACCTACCGCTCGCCCGCATGCTCGAAGGCGGGACGTGGGCAGCCGGCCGTGAGCTCGCGCAGGCGCTGCGCGGCGGCGAGCCACCACTGGCGATCCACTCCGACGGAACCGTATTCTGACCTGGGGCTAGGCTATGACCGGCACCGTACATGTCCTCGATCATCCACTCGTGCAGCACAAACTCACGTTGATGCGCAAGAAGGAAACGAGCACGACCAGTTTTCGCCGCCTGCTCACCGAGATCGGTTCGCTGATGGCGTACGAGGTGACGCGGCAGATGCCGATGCACGAGGTGAGATCGAGACGCCGCTGGAGACGATGACGGGGCGAGCTGATCGACGGCAAGAAGCTCGTGTTCGTGCCGATCCTGCGCGCCGGGCACGGGTTGCTCGACGGGTTCCTGTCGGTCGTACCGGGCGCGCGCGTCGGCCACATCGGCCTCTATCGCGATCCAAAGACGCTGGTCGCCGTCGAGTACTACTTCAAGATGCCGGGCGGCATGGCCGAACGCGATGCGGTCGTGCTCGATCCGATGCTGGCGACCGGCAACTCTGCCGTGGCGGCGGTCGAGCGGCTGAAGGAAAGCGACCCGATCGATCCGCTTCGTGTGCCTGGTGTCGTGCCCGGAAGGCATTCGCACCTTTCCAGGCAGGCACATCCCGACGTGCCGATCTACACGGCGGCGATCGATCGCCAGCTCGAACGATCACGGTTACATCCTGCCCGGCCTGGGCGATGCTGGCGACCGGATCTTCGGGACGAAATGACGCAGACGTCCGGGAATATCGCGTATGCCTGACCTGCTGGTCACGCAACGCCACGCTGCCCGACGGCCGCACCGGCATCGACGTGCTCGTCGCCGGCGGGCGCATCGTCAACGGTCGCCGCGGCATCGACGCCGCGGCGGCAGAGACGATCGACGCCGCCGGGCTATCTGCTGTCGCCGCCGTTCGTCGATGCGCATTTCCACATGGACGCGACGCTGTCGTACGGCCTGCCGCGCGTCAACCAGAGCGGCACGCTGCTCGAGGGCATCGCGCTGTGGGGCGAGCTGAAGCCGCATGCTCGACGCAGGACGCGATCGTCGAGCGCGCGCTCGCCTACTGCGACTGGGCGGTGGCCAAGGGGCTGCTCGCGATCCGCTCGCACGTCGACGTCTGCGATCCGCGGCTGCTCGCCGTCGAGGCGCTGCTGCACGTGCAGGAGAAGGTGAAGCCCTATCTCGACCTGCAGCTCGTCGCGTTTCCGCAGGACGGCGTGCTGCGCAGCCCGGGCGCGCTCGAGCAACCTGAAGCGGGCGCTGGCGATGGGCGTCGACGTCGTCGGCGGCATTCCGCATTTCGAGCGGACGATGGCCGACGGCGCCGAGAGCGTGCGCATCCTGTGCGAGATCGCGGCGGACCGAGGGCCGGCTCGTCGACATGCATTGCGACGAGACCGACGATCCGCATTCGCGGCACATCGAGACGCTGGCGCATGCAGACGCAGCGCCTCGGTCTGCAGGGGCGCGTCACCGGCTCGCACCTCACGTCGATGCACTCGATGGACAACTACTACGTGTCGAAGCTGATCCCGCTGATCGCCGAGGCCGGCGTCAGCGCGATCGCCAATCCGCTGATCAACATCACGATCCAGGGCCGCCACGACACCTATCCGAAGCGCCGCGGCATGACGCGCGTGCCCGAGCTCATGGCGGCGGGCGTCAACGTCGCGTTCGGCCACGACTGCGTGATGGACCCGTGGTACGCGCTGGGCAGCGGCGACATGCTCGAGGTCGCGCTCGATGGGCCTGCACGTCGCGCAGATGACGAGCCAGGCGGCGATGCGCGCGTGCTTCGACGCGGTCACCGTCAACGCCGGCGACGATCCTCCATCTCGACGGCTACGGCATCGCGCCCGGCAACCGCGCCGACTTCGTGCTGCTGCAGGCGCGCGATCCGATCGAAGCGATCCGGCTCCGTGCGACACGGCTCAAGGTGTTCCGGGCCGGCCGCTTGATCGCGACAACGCCGGCCAGCGTGGCATCGTTGCAGCTACCTGGACGTCCGCCATCGGTCGATTGGACCGGCGGCGCGTCTGCGTGAGTCGCGGTTCGGCTGCCGGACGCACTGACGTCAACAGCAGGCCAGTAGTGCACGCCTTGGCGGCGACGGCTGCGCTTTGCAAGCTAAGTCGAACTGTGCAAGAATTAGCTTAACTTGCAGAATCAAGGTGGTAGCGATGCTGGACCGTGACGGGTATCGCCCGAACGTCGCCATCGTCATCGCGAGCTCGAAGAATCTGGTCTTCTGGGGCAAGCGGATCCGCGAGCATTCGTGGCAATTTCCGCAAGGCGGCATCAACCCCGGCGAGACGCCCGAGCGGGCGATGTATCGGGAACTGAAGGAAGAGGTAGGACTGCAACCGGAGCACGTGAAGATCCTCGGGCGCACCCGCAACTGGCTGCGCTATGAGGTTCCGCAACACTGGATCAAGCGCGAGTGGCGCGGAAGCTATCGCGGCCAGAAGCAGATCTGGTATCTGTTGCGGCTCACCGGGCGCGACAACGACGTTTCGCTGCGCTCGAGCGACCACCCCGAGTTCGACGCGTGGCGCTGGCACGACTATTGGATTCCGCTGGAGAACGTGATCGAGTTCAAGCGCGACGTCTACCGTCGCGCGCTGACCGAGCTCGAGCGCTACCTGCACCATCGCCCGCAGACCCGGCGTGAGCGCCTCTATGGCTGGGCGCACGGCGTGATGCCCTCGCCTTACTCGACGCCCCCCGGGGACGCCAGCTAGATCCCGGTCTGCGCGCCGAGCGCGCGCCTACAGAAGCACCAGGTTGTTGCGGTGGATCAGCTCCGGCTCGTCCACGTAACCCAGGATCCTCGCGATTTCCGACGACGGCTTGCGCAGTATGCGCTGCGTCTCGCTCATGCTGTAGTTGATCAGGCCGCGTGCGATCTCGCGACCTTCCGGATCGAAGCAACCGACGACTTCGCCGCGCTCGAATGCACCTTCGCAGGCGACGACGCCGATCGGCAGCAGGCTCTTGCCTTCGCTCATGAGCGCACGCGTCGCGCCGGCATCGAGCGACGACGCGGCCGGCGGTACGGACCTGGTCGGCGAGCCACTGCTTGCGTGCGGCAAGCGTCATGGTTTCGGCGACCAGTTGCGTGCCCAGCACCTCGCCCGCGGCGAGTCGCGACAGCACGTGTTCCTCTCGGCCGTCGGCGATCACTGTCGATGCACCGCTGCGCGCCGCGCGCTTTGCCGCGAGCACCTTGGTCAGCATGCCGCCGCGCGCGAGCTGCGAGGCGGCGCCACCTGCCATGATCTCCAGCGCCGGATCGCCCGCGCGCGCGTGGCGCACCAGCGTTGCTGCCGCGTTGCTACGCGGATCGCTGCTGTAGAGGCCTGCCTGGTCGGTCAGAAGCACCAGTACGTCCGCCTCGATGAGATTGGTCACCAGTGCGCCCAGCGTATCGTTGTCGCCAACGCGGATTTCCTCGGTGGTGACGGTGTCGTTCTCGTTGATCACCGGGATGACGCCCAGCCCAATCAGCGTGAGCAGGGTGGACCGTGCGTTGAGGTAGCGCCGCCGGTCCGCGAGATCCTCGTGCGTGAGCAGGATCTGCGCGGTGTGCAGGTCGAAACGCGAGAACGCGGCTTCGTAGGCCTGCACGAGCCCCATCTGGCCGACAGCCGCCGCGGCCTGCAATTCGTGCATCGCCGCGGGCCGCTCCCGCCAGCCGAGCCGTTTCATTCCTTCGGCGATCGCTCCCGACGACACCAGCACGACCTCCTTGCCGGCACGGCGCAGCGCGGCGATTTCCTCGGCCCAGCGCGCCACCGCGGCGTGATCGATGCCGCGTCCACCGGCGGTGACCAGGCTCGAGCCGACCTTGATCACCAGCTTGCACGCTTGCGCGACCAGCGCGGGCGCGATGGCCGCCGAGTTCATTGCGCCTCCATGGCGGCGGTCACGGGATGCAGTTCGAGCCATGCCTGGATCGCGTAGACGAGGTCGCGACAGCCTCCGCCGTTGATCGCCGTGACGGGAAAGACGGGTCCCTTCCAGCGATACGACTTCACGAACGCCGCGACGCGTTGCTCGCGCTGGTCCTCGTCGATGAGGTCGAGCTTGTTGAGCACCAGCCAGCGCGGCTTCTGCGCGAGCGCCGGGTCGTAGCGCTCCAGTTCCTTGACGATCGCGCGCGCGTCGGCGACGGGATCGACTTCGCCGTCGAACGGAGCGAGATCGACGACGTGCAGCAGCAATCGCGTGCGCTGCAAATGACGCAAGAACTGATGACCCAGTCCGACACCCTCCGCCGCACCTTCGACGAGTCCGGGGATGTCGGCGACGACAAAGCTCTTGCTCTCGTCCACGCGCACGACGCCCAGGTTCGGCGCCAGCGTAGTGAACGGATAGTCAGCGACTTTCGGCCGCGCTGCGGAGATCGCGCGGATCAGCGTCGATTTGCCGGCGTTGGGCATGCCGAGCAGGCCGACGTCGGCAAGCACCTTCAAGACCAGGCGAAGCTTGCGCTGCTGACCTTTTTCGCCAGGTGTAGCCTGCCGCGGTGCGCGGTTGGTGCTCGACTTGAAGTGGAGATTGCCCAGCCCTCCGGTTCCGCCCTTGGCAACCAGCGCGAGCTGGCCGTCCACGGCGAGGTCGGCGATCGTCTCGCCGCTAGCCGCATCGCTGACTACGGTGCCTACGGGAACGCGCAGCACGACATCGTCCGCGCCGTGGCCGTACTGGTCGGCGCCGCGGCCGTTTTCGCCGCGCTTTGCGCGATGAATGCGTGCGTAGCGATAGTCGATGAGGGTGTTGATGTTACGGTCGGCACGCAGGTAGATGCTGCCGCCGCGCCCGCCGTCGCCACCGTCAGGGCCGCCGCGCGGAATGTACTTCTCGCGTCGAAACGAGGCGACGCCATTGCCACCATCGCCGGCAATGACCTCGATCGCGGCTTCGTCGACGAACTTCATGTCGCCGCGGCCGCATCGGTGCGGAGGAACAACAGGTAGCGCTCGGTGTCGTCGCCGCGTCGTCGTCCTTCCCAGATCTTCACCCATGCCGAATCGGGTGGCGCATCCGAATCCTCGCGACCGACCTGCATCAGCAGCACCTTGCATCCGTGGCCGGGCACGAATTCGTCACGGACGGTGATGAGTCCGATGAAGTACTCGAACAGGGCGCGCTGCGGGTCGCCCAGGTTATGGCTGGCGACGCAGCCGCCCACCGGCAGATGTTCGGCGAGCGACTCCGCCACGGGCCGGTAGCTGCGCCGCGAGTCGAGATACGGTAGCCAGATCGTCGTGTAAAGACCCCACACCAGCGTCATGCCCGCGGCCCAGTTGAGTACCGCGCGGCGGTTTGATCGGCGCGCCGGACGCACAAGCACGACCCACAGCAGCGACAGGAATACGGCGAGCGCGAGCGGCAACCACTGTACGGGCGGCTCGAAACCGGGTTGCGTGTCACGGAACATGCGCGCGACCGCTTCGGGCAGCCCGTTGCGTAACGCCTCCAGCCACAGTCCCCACAGGAGGATCGCGACCAGGCCGAATGTCAGTATGCCGAACCAATCGAGCAGACCGGAAGCGCCGCGCCGCAGCGTGTCGACTTCAGCCGCCGCGAGCAGCGACAGGGGCAGCAGCAGCGGTAGCGCCAGGACCGCGCGCGGCTCTGCAGCGGCGGCGGAGAGAACGACCAGTTGCACGAGGCCCATCGTCACCGGCAGCGCGATTCCCGCAGTACCCAGGCCACCGTGGTCTCCCCGGCGGCGTAGCCACAGCGTCCATGCCGCCAAGGGGAGCGCCGGCCACGCGTACCACGGCAGGTTCTTCGCGTACCAGAACCTTTCGACGGGTGGTGCGTCGGCGGTCTGCCCGAAAAATCGGTAGATGTCCTGTGCGCGCAGCCACTGCGCGAACGCCGCCGGATCGCGCAGATACAGCGCCAGGGGCCAGGCGACGATGAGCGGCACGGCGACGGCGAGCGCGATGGCGAGGGTCTTTAGGTAGCGGCGCGTGCGCCAGGGGTCAAAGAGCGGCAGCAGGATGGCGGTAAGCCCGATCAGGGCCGGTCCCAGCGCCCCCCTGCTCAGGAACGCCAGCCCGGCCGATAGCCCGAGCAACGCGCCGCCCCGGGCGAAGTGCCTGGGCGCAACCGCCAGCGCGTAGAGCGCGAGCGAGTAGGCGGCCAGCACGCCCACATCGGGTGCGAGGTAGTGCGCGCGGTCCCACAGGCCGATGCAGCCGATGAAGATGAGCACCGGCAGCCAGCGGAACGCGCGGCCGTAGAGTTCGCGACCCGTCAGCGCCAGCAGCCACAGCGTCAGTGCGAGGAAGATCCCGTTGGTGACGCGTGCGCCATCGTGCAGCGGCAGCACAGGGCTCAGGATCGCCGCGGTTGCCGCCGCGAACGCGTAGACCAGCGGTGCGCGTTCCGGCACGGCGACGCCGGCCAGGTGCGGCACCAGTACCTCGCCCTGCTTGAGCATATCGTAGGCGATGCCGAAACTGGTCGCGTCCTCGGGCTTCCATGGATCATGCCCGAACAGTCCGAGCGCGATCCAGGCCACGCACAGCAACACCAGCCCCGCCTGTTTCAGCGCGCGATAAGGCCCCGACGGTGAGAGCCCGGAGGCGTCGTCCGGGCTCCGCAGCGCATCGGCGAGGGGCATGGATCAGGGCCGGAAACAAAAAGGCAGCCGAAGCTGCCTTTCATGCGGTCGGGGTAGGCGCGACCGTCACGCCGCCTTAGGCGTGTTCTTGGTCGCGTAGCGTTGGCGGAATTTCTCGACGCGGCCGGCAGTGTCAACGATCTTCTGCTTGCCGGTGTAGAACGGGTGGCATGCCGAGCAGACTTCGACATGCAGCGGCTTATTGACGGTCGAGCGCGTCGCGAACGTGTTGCCGCAGCTGCACGTGACCTGGATCTCGCTGTAGCCCGGATGAATGCCAGTTTTCATCGAATGCCTCAGTATGTATTCGCTAGCGTTGGTTCACTGCTCTTCGCCGTCCACAGGCCCCGCCGTGGCCTGATTGCGCCCTGCGGGCCCCTTTGCACGGCAAAACTGCGCAATTATGGGGCTTTTTGCGCTGCAGCGCAACGCGCGGTCTCAATGCGAGTATGGGGTTGGGCCACGCGAATTCAAGGCCTTAGGCGGGAGCGCCACCACACTGGCCGGAGCGAGGTCCCCGGCGGTCGCTAAGCCGTGGTCCAAGGAGGGCGATTGCATTGTGGCGGCGCCTCGTGTCCAGGCTCGTGCCCGGCCGTACCAACGCGCGGCCGCTAGCCGCGCCGCATCGAGTCGAAGAATTCCGCGTTGTTCTTGGTCTGCTTGACCTTGTCGACCAGGAATTCGGTGGCCTCGAGATCATCCATCGGATAAAGCAGTTTGCGCAGGACCCACACCTTCTGGAGCACGTCCTGCTTGAGCAGCAGCTCCTCCTTCCGCGTGCCCGATCGGTTGACGTTGATCGCCGGGTACGTGCGCTTTTCCGCCATGCGTCGGTCGAGGTGGATTTCCATGTTGCCGGTACCCTTGAATTCCTCGTAGATGACGTCGTCCATGCGCGAGCCGGTGTCGATCAGCGCCGTGGCGATGATGGTCAGCGAACCGCCTTCCTCGATGTTGCGCGCAGCGCCGAAAAAACGCTTGGGCCGCTGCAGCGCGTTGGCGTCGACGCCGCCAGTGAGCACCTTGCCGGAAGCCGGTACGACCGTGTTGTAGGCGCGCGCCAGGCGCGTGATCGAGTCGAGCAGGATTACGACGTCCTTCTTGTGCTCGACCAGGCGCTTAGCCTTCTCGATCACCATTTCCGCGACCTGTACGTGACGCGTCGCCGGCTCGTCGAAGGTCGAAGAGACGACCTCGCCGCGCACCGAACGCTGCATCTCTGTGACCTCTTCAGGCCGTTCGTCGATGAGCAGAACGATGAGCATCACGTCGGGATAGTTGGCGGCGATCGAATGCGCGATGTGCTGCAACATCACTGTCTTCCCGGATTTCGGGGACGACACCAGCAGTCCGCGCTGACCCTTACCGATGGGGGCAATGATGTCGATAATGCGGCCGGTCATGTTTTCTTCGGCCTTGATGTCGCGTTCGAGAATAAGCGGCTCGTCGGGAAACAGCGGCGTCAGGTTCTCGAAGAGGATCTTGCTCTTCGCGTTCTCCGGAGGCTCGCCGTTGACCTTGTCGACCTTCACCAGCGCGAAGTAGCGCTCGCCGTCCTTGGGTGTGCGGATCTCGCCTTCGATCGTATCGCCGGTATGCAGGTTGAAGCGCCGGATCTGCGATGGGGAGATGTAGATGTCGTCGGTGCCTGCCAGGTACGAGGTGTCGGGTGAGCGCAGGAAGCCGAAGCCGTCGGGAAGCACTTCCAAGGTTCCGTCGCCGAAAATGCTCTCGCCCTTCTTCGCCTGGTTCTTGAGCAGCGCGAAGATGAGATCGTGCTTGCGCATGCGGTTCGCGCCGTCGATCTCGTTGGTGTTCGCGATCTCGACGAGTTCGGTTACGGGTTTTGACTTCAGTTCGGACAGGTGCATGGGTGGACTGGGTGCGGGAGGGACGGTGCCGGGCGGCGCTCGGGTCTCCGTGGAGACCTCATGGCCACACAAATCGATCTGGGAGGTTGGCGCCCGAGTCGAGTTCGCGGCGCCGGTGGTGTCACCGCGCGGAGGCACTTCTCCGCAGGGTGTACTTCAATGGGTCAGAAGCGTAGCCGGTTCAAAGATGGCTGTCAATAAAGGCCGTCAGCTGCGACTTCGACAGAGCTCCGACCTTCTGCGCCGCAATTTCGCCGCCTTTGAACAGAATGAGGGTCGGAATGCCGCGAATGCCGTACTTGGCCGGCGTGCCGGGATTGGCGTCGATGTCCAGTTTGGCGATCGTGAGCCGGCCGGCGTAATCCTTCGCAACATCGTCCAGGATCGGCGCGATGGTTTTGCAGGGTCCGCACCACTCGGCCCAGTAGTCGACGAGGACGGGCATCCCCGATTTCAGAACATCGGAGTCGAACGATGCGTCGCTAACGTGCTTGATGTTTTCGCTCATGAGTTCCTCGCTGCCTTCCGGAAGGACGCCAGACCGGCGCACGAAACACGCCTAAAGTAGCCGAAAGGGTCCTCCGGCGCAAGCTGCCGGCGCCTCGAGGCTGCTTCGCTAGGCACCTGCTTCATAGGGGCGATGTGGGGGGCGATTTGATAGAATCAAGGCTGACCGCCTGAGTACGAAACCGTACGGAACCCGCTGCAATGACTTACGTCGTAACCGAGACCTGCATTCGCTGCAAGTACACCGACTGCGTCGATGTCTGCCCGGTGGACTGTTTTCGCGAAGGGCCGAACATGTTGGTCATCGATCCCGACGAGTGCATCGACTGCACGCTCTGCGTTGCCGAATGCCCGGTGGAGGCGATCTTCGCGGAGGACGACGTCCCCGACGACCAGAAGGAGTTCACCGCGATAAACGCGGAGCTCGCCAAACTGTGGAAACCGATCATCGAGCGCAAGCCCGCGCCGCCGGACGCTGACGAATGGAAGGACATCAAGGCGAAGCGGCACATGCTCGAGCGCTAGCTCGCGTTGACCACCGCGAGCGCCACCGCTTAAAATAGAGGCCAGTCAGACCCCGCCGCCGTGCACCGGCGCCGTTCGCAGCGAAAGGCTGTCGATGCCCAGGATTTGCGCGCTCGTCTTGATGCTTGCCCTGCCCGCGTTCGCGTGGGCGCAGGCCGCTCCTCCGTCCGGCAATGCCGCCGACGGTGCCAAGAAGAATCAGATGTGCGCAGGATGCCACGGCATCGTCGGGTGGCGCACCGCGTACCCCGAGGTCTACAGCGTTCCCAAGATCGGCGGGCAGCATGCGGCGTATATCGTCAAGGCGCTGCAGGAATACCAGAGCGGTGAGCGCTCCCACCCGAGCATGCGTGCGATCGCAGCATCGCTCTCCGAGCAGGACATGGCTGATCTCGCCGCGTACTACTCCGGCGGCTCGTCGATGACGGCGACCAAGTGACGACGCCGATGAGATCCGTTGCAATGGTGTTGCTGGCGGGTGCGCTGGTGGCCCGGCCCGCAGTCGCCGCGGCTGCCGACACCGTGGCGGGCGCGGCGAAAGCCAAGGAGGTCTGCCAGGCTTGCCACGGCCTCGACGGCAACAGCGCGTCGCCGGACTACCCCAGGATCGGGGGCCAGTATCCGGATTACCTGGCGAAGGCGCTGCGCGACTACAAATCCGGCTTACGCAAGAACGCGATCATGGCCGGTTTCGCGGGAACGTTGAGCAAGCAGGACATCGACAACGTGGCCGCGTACTACGCGTCGCAGCCTGCGGCCGTCTCGACCAAACACTGAACACGATTGGGGGCAGCGGATCGCGCATGCGCGGACCCGCGCCATCACCGGCGCTTCGTATGCGTGGGTGCCTTCACGACACGCCGCCTCGGCGCTGCTTCCACCGTGGCCTTGGTTTTGTGACGATATTCGCATAAGTCCGCGATGATGCATTGCGGGCATTTCGGCGCGCGTGCCGTGCACGTGTAGCGTCCATGCAGAATCAGCCAGTGATGCGCATCGTGGCGAAACTCGGGCGGCGTGAATTTGAGGAGCCCGGCTTCGACAGCGTCGGGATTCTTGCCGGGTGCGAGTCCCGTGCGATTGGCGACGCGGAAGATATGCGTGTCTACCGCGATCGTCGGCTGGCCGAACGCGACGTTGAGCACGACATTGGCCGTCTTACGGCCCACGCCCGGCAGTTTGACTAGCGCGGCGTGATCGGCCGGCACCTGTCCGCCATGGTCAGCGATGAGCTGCCGGGACAGGGCGATGACGTTGCGCGCCTTGGTTCGGAACAGGCCGATGGTCTTGATGTAGGGGATGAGGCCCTCCTCGCCGAGTGCGAGCATCGCCTCCGGCGTGTTCGCGCGCGGATACAGGCGCGCGGTGGCAAGATTGACGCTCTTGTCGGTCGCCTGTGCCGAAAGCACGACGGAGACCAGCAGCTCGAAGGGCGTCCCGTATTCGAGCTCGCTGCGTGGGCGCGGATTCTGCGCGCGCAAGCGCGAGAATATCTCGCGGCGCTTGGCTGGATTCATCGAGTTGTGTCGGCGTCCGTTCGCCGCCGCGCGCGGGCGCGCGCGAGTGCTTGTGCCACGGCGGCCTGGCGCTGTTCGCGCGTGCTGGCGGCCGGTTTCGCAGCGCTGCGGCGCGCGCGTGGGCCGCTCGCGAAGCGCGCGTTGCGTGTCGCGTGGCGCGCACGCGCGGCGGCAGCGTCTTCATTGGTCCAGGCGCGCCCGGCGGGGCGCATGACGATGCAGTCGACAGGGCAGGGTGGCACGCACAAGCCGCAGCCCGTGCAGCGGTCGGCGAGCACAGTGTGCATTTGCGCTTTGGCCCCGACGATGGCGTCAGTGGGACACGCGCGCAGGCATAGTGTGCAGCCGATGCACGCCGGTTCGTCGATGACGGCGAGCTCGAATTCGCCGGGCTGCCCGCGCGAGGCATCCAGCGGCAACGCCGGTGTCTGCAGGAGCGCCGCCAAGGCGATGATCGTTCGCTCGCCTCCCGGAGGGCAGCGATTGATCTCTACCGTGCCGGCGGCGATCGCTTCGGCGTAGGGGCGACAGCCGCACTCGCCGCAGCGCCGGCACTGGGTCTGCGGCAGCAGCGCATCGATGGACTCGACCAGACCCGGATCGGGAATTCGCGACATGCCGCCATTCTAAGGCCGGTGAGGCGCGCAGAGGCCGGTGGCAGGCGTCCCGGCGGCAAGCCACTTGACCCCCGATTTGGGCGATTCGTCGCACGCCGGGTGGTATTGATGGCGCGCACAACGGACAATCGCTGCCGATGCAAGAGCTGGCCGCAAAGCGCCCCCTCCCTGGAGGACATGGACTCGAGGACCGATCATGGACAAGCAGACAGCAACACAGGCGATGCCACCGCAGGCCCTGACGACGCCCCGGGTGCCATCGCGGCATCCACTGGAAATCATCCCCTTTTTCCAGCGATTCCCACGCAGCGGGGTGCGCAACCTCATCTACACGTTGATTTGGAACTCGCTGTTCGCGCTGTTCTTCACGCTGCTGTCACAGGTCATCCAGCCCGACGCACCGTTCCTTCAGACGCTCTGGATCTGCCTGCTCATCGCGAACTGCATCGGCTTCCTGATTCACGGATCGTTCGCGGTCGGTGGTTACGTGCTCAGGGGATGGATGTGCCGCCAGTCCGCGGCCGTGGTCTCGATTTACTATGCCGCGGTATCGGTTGCCTGCGTGTTCGCCGGGTACTGGATCGCCTTTACGATCCTCGAATGGAACCAGGCGCGCCAATACATGTTCTCGATGCAGGGCGCGACCAGCATCATGGCGCTCAGCGTCTTCATTTCCGCGATCCTCGCGTCGATATTCATCATGCGCGAGCGCCGAGCCCGGGCCGAGGCCGCGTTCCATGCCGAGCGGGCGCGCAGCGAGGCTGCGCAGCGCCAGGTCCACATCGCCCGGTTCAAGCTGCTCGAGGCGCAGGTCGAACCGCACTTCCTCTACAACACACTGGCGAACGTGATCAGCATGATCGACGCCGAGCCGGCGACGGCCAAGCGCATGCTCGAGCGTCTGATCGACTACCTGCGCGGCAGCGCCGTCGCGGCAGGCGCGGGCGAGGCCACGCTGGGCGGGCAGCTGGCACTGTTGCGCGCATATCTGGATCTCATCGTCTTGCGCTTGGGTTCGCGCCTGCGGTATCGCATCGACGTGCCGCCGGGGCTCGAGGCGATGGCGCTGCCACCGATGCTCCTGCAGCCACTGGTGGAGAACGCGATCAAGCACGGACTCGAGCCCAAGGTGGGCGGCGGTGAAGTCGTCGTGCGAGCGCGCGTGCACGAGGGCGAGATCGTGTTGGCCGTGTCCGACGATGGTCTGGGCGTGACCAGTGCAGGGCCGACCGGATCGACCGGTATCGGGCTTTCCAATCTGCGCGAGCGACTGGCGACGCTCTACGGTTCGCGCGCACGCCTGACGCTCGAAGACGGTGGGCCCGGAACGCGAGTGACGTTGACCTTGCCAGCGGCGCCATGAGCGATACGGCGGAGGCCGCCACGCGCGCCGTCATTGCCGACGACGAGCCGCACCTGGCTGCGTACCTGCGCGACCGGCTCGCGGCGGTATGGCCGGAGCTGGAAGTCGTCGGTATTGCCGGCGACGGCCCGCAGGCGCTGCGGCTGATCGAGGATGAGGACCCCGACATCCTGTTTCTCGACATAAAGATGCCGGGCTTGTCAGGACTCGAAGTTGCGCGTCGCGCCGCGGAAGGCGTGCACGTCGTGTTCGTGACCGCGTTCGATCAATACGCGGTCGAGGCCTTCGAGCGCGCAGCCGTCGATTTCCTGCTCAAGCCGGTCACCGACGAGCGCCTTGCTCAGACGGTTCAACGCCTGCGGCAGCGTCTGCGCGCGCCACCCGAGGGAGATGCGCTACGGCAGGCGCTCGATACGCTTTCCCGCGCGCTGCCGGCGCTTGCGGGCGCGAGTACGGCACCGGGCCGCCTGGCTTTCATTCGCGCCTCGGTCGGCAACCAGGTGCGGCTCATCGCGGTCGAGGAGGTGTGCTACTTCCAGGCGACCGACAAATACACCAGCGTATTCACCACCGACGGCGAGGCGCTGATCCGCACTTCGCTCAAAGAGCTCATCGAGCAGCTCGACCCGCACCGCTTCTGGCAGGTTCATCGCGGCACGATCGTCAACATCGCTCAAGTGGCCGCGACCACGCGCGACCTGTCGGGGCGCATCCAAATTCGCCTCAAAGCGCGTGCGGAAACGATTGCCGTCAGCCGCGCTTTCGCGCACCGCTTCAAGCAGATGTAGCCTACTCGACGTAGACGCACACAGGCACGCGAAAGCGAGTGCGCTGGCGCCGATTGCGTGGCGCCGGGCGTTGCCCGACAATAGTTCGCCGGCGTACGCCCATGCACGCACATCGCCATTCCATGCCCGAAAAGCATCGCGGTTCTGCGACCGCGGCTGCTGCCCATGCGCATGTGCAAGCGCCAGGGCCGGCCGATCGCACTGCGCGGCACGCGCTGTGGCTGGCATTGGTGCTGACCGGTGGTTTCGGCATCGTCGAGGCGACCGGGGGCTGGCTGGCGGGCTCGCTTGCCCTGCTGTCCGATGCCGGGCACATGTTCACCGATGCGGCGGCGCTCGGCCTCGCGCTGTTTGCGCACTGGATCGCGCGCCGCCCTCCATCCCGCCGCGCGAGTTACGGTTACGCGCGCGCCGAAGTGCTGGCGGCGTTCGTCAACGCGCTTGCGCTGATCGCGCTGGTCGTGTTCATCGTCGTCGAGGCGGTACGACGGCTGCTCGACCCGCAGCCGGTGGCGGGTGCGATGGTTCTGGGGATCGCCGCGGCCGGAGCGCTTGTGAATCTGGTCGTGCGCCGCGATCCTGCTGCGCGCCGGCGGCTCTTTCAACGTGCGCGGGGCGCTGCTGCATGTGCTGTCGGATCTGCTCGGCTCGCTCGCTGCGGTGGTTGCCGGCACGGTCATCGTGCTCACCGGCTGGACGCCGATCGACCCGATCCTTTCGCTCGTCGTTTCGGTGCTGATCGTGCGCTCGACGTGGCGTCTGCTCGCGCAATCCACCGGCGTGTTGATGGAAGGCGTTCCATCGCATCTTGACTACGAGGAAATCGGCCGTGCGCTGCACGCGCGTACCCGGGATCGCCGCAGTCCACGACCTGCACGTCTGGCAAATGACCAGCGAGCGAGCGGCGCTGTCGGCGCACGTGCTGGTGCGCGAGCCTGCACGAGTGGCCGAAGACACTGGCCGCCGCGCAGCGCGTGCTATCGGAGCGATTTCACATCGATCACGTGACACTGCAGCCGGCGTGGCATCAGGCGCCGCCGGGCACGCGCGTCATCGCTGTCACGCCGGTCGCGTCCGGCGAGCAGTCGCGCTTGCACTGAGTGGCCTCGCCCCCCGGCGCCAGGCGCGACCGCGACCTACAGCCATTTGACCTTGCGGAACTGGAAGTAAAGCATGATGTCGAGCACGAGCATCGCGAGCACGGCGGTCGGATAGCCCCACTGCCACTCCAGCTCGGGCATGTTCTTGAAATTCATTCCGTAGACGCCGGCGATCATTGTCGGCACGGCGATGATGGCCGCCCATGCGGCCAGCTTCTTGGTCACTTCGGTTTCACTCAGGCTGATCATGCCGAGGTTGACCTGTATCGCCGTCGTCTGCATGTCACGGATGCCTTCGATGGTCGAATGCAGACGCTGCAAATGGTCATAGACGTCGCGAAAGTATTCGCCCATGCCGGCGCAGATCTGGGGCACCCGGCCGCCATAGAGCTTTCCGACAGCCTCCATGAGCGGATCGACGGCGTGCTTGAGCTTCATCAACTTGCGTTTGAGGGCGTAAAGTGCCTCGATATTCGATCGTGCCTGGTTCTTGACGAAAATCTGCTCTTCGATCGTCTCGAGTTCAGTCTCCAAAAGGTCGAGCACCGGGAAATAGCGGTCGACGACCTTGTCCACCAGTGCGTAGAACACATATGCGGCGCCGAACTTCAATAGGTGCGGTTCGCGCTCGGAGCGCGCGCGCACATCGGTGAAACCGCGCTCGCTACCCACGCGCACCGACAGGACGTAATTCCGACCCACGAAGATGTCGACCTCGCCGACGCGCAGGTCGTCGTCGATGGGATCGATCATCTGCACCACGGCGAACAACGAGTCGCCGTACTCCTCGATTTTTGGGCGCTGGTGCCCGGTGTGTGCGTCTTCTACGGCAAGCTCGTGCAGGTCGAACTCCTGCTTCATGTCCTCGAGTTCGTCGGGCGTCGGATCCTTGAGCGCGACCCAGACGAAGCAGCCAGGACGCTTCAGGTACTCGCTGATATCTTCCTTGGGAATGTCCGCGAGCTTGTGGCCCTCCTCGTACGCGGCACAGTTGACCAGCATGGGCGTTCCCCGGAAGCGGATGCGCGATGATAGCCGCATGCCCTACCGATTGCCACCTCGCGGGTGGCCGCGCCGTGTGACAGCGCGTAACATGGCGCCGTTCACCATTCGTCGACGACAACGCCGCGCATGATCATCGAGTCGCTGCTCGATACCGACCTGTACAAGTTCACCATGATGCAGGTTGTCCTGCATCATTTTCCGGCGGCGCAGGTCGAGTACCGCTTCAAGTGCCGGACCGAAGGGGTGGACCTGACGCCATACGTCGACGAGATCGACCGCGAACTCGCTGGGCTGTGTGCGCTGCGTTTCACGCACCGCGAGCTCGACTACCTGCGCAGCTGGCGCTTTCTGAAAAGCGATTTTGTCGACCTGCTGGGACTGTTCCAGCTCGATCAGCGTTTCGTGGACATACGCCCCGCGTCGGCAGCGGGTCGAGGTCGACATCACGATCAAGGGTCCGTGGCTGCATACCATCCTGTTCGAGGTGCCGCTGCTGTCGATCGTCAGCGAGGTCTATTTCCGCAACACGCAGCCGCAGCCCGACTTCGCCGCAGGACGCAAGCGCCTGCAAACCAAGATCGGGCAGATCAACGCCGTCCCCGACCCCGAGTTCCGCGTCGCCGACTACGGAACGCGCCGGCGCTTTTCACGCACCTGGCAGGACGAGGTGCTGCGTACGCTCAAGGACGGCATCGGGGCCAAGTTCGTCGGCACCAGCAACGTCCAGTTCGCACTCGAGCACGGGCTGACGCCGCTGGGAACCATGGCGCACGAGTACCTCCAGGCGTGCCAGGCGGTCGGCCCGCGCCTGCGCGACTCGCAGGTCTTCGCGTTTAACACGTGGGCGCGCGAATACCGCGGCGATCTCGGGATCGCGTTGTCGGACATCTGCGGCATGGACGCCTTTCTCCGCGATTTCGACTTGTTCTTCTGTAAGCTGTTCGACGGTGTGCGCCACGATTCGGGCGACCCTTTCGAGTGGGGCGAGAAGCTGATGGCGCACTATCACAAGATGCGGATCGACCCGCGCTCGAAGGTCATGGTTTTCTCCGATGGCCTCAACGTCCCGCTCGCCATCCGCCTGTTCGAGTACTTCAAAGGGCGCAGCCAGACGGCGTTCGGCGTCGGCACCAACCTCACCAACGATCTGGGATATACCGCGCTTGCAGCTTGTGATCAAGATGACGCGTTGCAACGGGCAGCCGGTCGCCAAGATCAGCGACGAGCCCTCGAAGGTGATGGACTACGATCCTTCGTATGTGGCGTATCTGCGCGAGGTCTTTCAGGTACCGCTGCCGGCCTAGACAGCACGCGCCGCCGCGAGTTGCCGCCTGTACGTGTCGGCCACGCTTTCGGACGGGCTCACGAATACGACGCGTGTCAGCGGGCGAGGCCGGCGAAGCCGCGCACCGCGCCGAGGGCGACCGGGATCGCAAGCTCCAGCGGGTACCCGTACGCGCCGCAGCTGATCGCCGGAAACGCGAGCGTGGAAAGGCCATGGTCCACCGCGAGTCGCAGCGAATGCCGGTAGCACGCCGCGAGCAGATCGCGGTTCGCCGTCGTCGCCACCCCGCCACACGGGCCCGACAGTGTGGATGACGTAGCGCGCCGGAAGGTCGATAGCCGCGCGTGATGCGGGCCTGCCCGGTGGGGCAGCCACCCAGCGTCCGGCACTCCGCGAGCAGTCGCTGGCCCGGCCGCGCGATGGATCGCGCCATCGACGCCGCCGCCGCCCAGCAGCGAGCTGTTGGCGGCGTTGACGATGGCGTCGAGCGCCAGCGTGGTGATGTCGGCGCGCACGGCGTACTAGCTCGGTGGTCATCGCGCGAGGTCCGGCAAATGTTGCGGCAAGTCCCGCTCGCGCGAGCGAGTATAGCGCCGCTGTCGCGCGCGGGCCGTTCGGTTTATAGTATGCCGATGACATCCGGCAAACCCGACCGCACGCAGCGCCGCCGAGCGCCGCGCCGGCTCGCGTTGCACGCCGCCGCCCGATCGCCGGCTGCGACTCGAAGACATCCTCAAGCTGATGGTGGCCGACGGCCTGGTGTCGGCCGCCGACGCCGAACAGATCGGCCCGCTCGCGCACGCAGCGCTTCGAGACATCCGCTCGAGCTGATCGCCGACCGGAAGTGGCGCTCGCTGCCGACGCCGAGAAAGCCGTTGACGCTCGAGACGCTGGTCGAATGGCTCGCCGGCAGGCTCAAGGTTCCCTACCACCACATCGACCCGCTGAAGATCGACCTGATCGCGGTGACGCAGACGATGTCCAACGCCTACGCCGAGCGCTATCGCATCCTGCCGGTCGCGGTGACGCACGAGCGAGCTGACGGTGGCCACCAGCGAGCCTTTCGTGCGCGCCTGGGCCGACGAGCTCGAGTCGATCCTGCACCGCAGCATCAAGCTGGTCTTCGCCAACCCGCAGGACATCCGGCGCTACGTCGGCGAGTTCTTCACGCTCGCGCGCTCGATCAAGAAGGCGCAGGAGACATCGCGCGGCGAGGTCTCGCTGGCGCGCAATTTCGAGCAGCTGGTCGAGCTGGGCAATCGCGGCAAGCTCGATGCCAACGACCAGCACGTCGTCCACATCGTCGACTGGCTGTGGCAGTACGCGTTCGAGCAGCGCGCCTCCGACATCCACATCGAGCCGCGGCGCGACCTCGGGGTGGTGCGCTTTCGCATCGACGGCGTGCTGCACCAGGTCTACGCGATTCCCGAATCCGGTGCTGCTGGCGATGACCAGCCGCATCAAGCTGCTGGCGCGCATGGAGATCGTCGAGCGGCGCCGGCCGCAGGACGGACGCATCAAGACGCGTGTCGCCCCGGGCGGCGAGAGATCGAGCTTCGCATCTCGACCATGCCGACCGCGTTCGGCGAAAAAGTCGTCATGCGCATCTTCACGCCCGACGTCCTGGTGCGCGACTTCCAGGAGCTGGGCTTCACCGAACGAGGACCGCGAGCGCTGGGAACAGATGATCAAGGAGCCGTACGGGATCATCCTGGTCACCGGGCCCACCGGTTCGGGCAAGACGACGACGCTGTATTCGACAATGAAGCTGCTCGCCACGCGAGGACGTCAACGTCTGCTCGATCGAGGACCCGATCGAAATGATCGCGCCGGAATTCAACCAGATGCAGGTCCAGCCCGTCGATCGGCGTCGACTTCGCCAGCGGCGTGCGCACGCTCCTGCGCCAGGACCCCGACATCATCATGGTCGGCGAAATCCGCGATCGCGACACCGCCGACATGGCGGTGCAGGCGGCGCTCACCGGGCACCTGGTGCTGTCGACGCTGCACACCAACGACGCGCCGACCGCGATCACGCGACTGCTCGACCTCGGCGTGCCGCCGCTATCTGATCAATTCGACGGTGCTGGGCGTGATGGCGCAGCGGCTGGTGCGCACGCTGTGCCCGCACTGCAAGGCGCCCGCGGAGCCGCCGGACGACGACACCTGGCGCATGCTCACCGCCCCCTTCGTTGCCGACTTGCCACGGCAGCCGCACGGGCAGGTCGGATGCCTCGAATGCCGGATGACCGGCTACTACGGCCGCATGGGACTCTACGAGATCATGACGATGTCGCCGGCGCTGCGACACCTGATCCACAAGGAGGCGTCCGACGCGAGCGCTGCGCGAACAGGCATACAAGGAAGGCATGAAGCCGCTGCGCGTCTCCGGCGCGGCCAAGATCGACGTCGGCGCCACGACTGTCGAGGAAGTCGTCAAGGTCGTGCCGCTGGGTTGACGCGGGCTGCGGCGGCGCTACGGCGCTGTCGATGACGGGCCGGTCGATTCACGCGTCTGGGCATGACCTCGCGTCCAGACTATTCGACACTTCTCACACGGCTGTGTAGTTCAAAAACAACGACCAAAGTGCGCGCACGCGTCAACTGTGTAGTTCAGAAAACAACGACCAAAGTGCGCGTACGCGTCAATCGAGACTGCGCAAAGCGTGGAATCGCCGGACGCCACGCATTGACCGGTGACGATTGGTTGACAACGCGTGCCAAAAAGGTTTCCATGTTGGCGCTGGGCCGTCATTTTTTTCGCCAATCGTCGCTCGGAGGAAAATGCTTCCATGAATAAAAAAGAGCATGCGCGTAAGGCATCGATACACAGAACGCGCCGCAACATCGTAGCCATGGCTGGCCTCGTAGTCACTGCGATCGGCGCTAATCTCACATTGGTGAAGTCAGCGTCTGCTGGCGGCAATGGAAACGGCAACGGCAACGGCAACGGCAACGGCAATGGAAACGGCAACGGCAACGGCAATGGAAATGGCAACGGCAATGGAAACGGCGAACGGCAACGGCAACGGCAACGGCAACGGCCACGGAAATTTCCCGGCATGCTTTCTGAGAGGCACAACGATTAGTACCGCCGACGGCGATCGCAAAGTAGAAGATCTCGAGGTCGGCGATCTGGTGCCAGCGCTCTATGGCGGAATGCGCCCTATTCAATGGATCGGGCGCTATTGCTACAGAAAAGGCGATGCAAGCAAGCCTTGGGCGAAAAGTGTTCGGCCTGTCCGCATTGCCCGCTCTGCTCTCGGCCCAGATACGCCGCGTGTCGATCTGTATCTGACGCAACTGCACGCCGTGCTCATCGATGGCGCGCTCGTGCGTGCAGATAGCCTGGTAAACAATACGACGATCACGCTCGACGCCGCCGATGAGCTCGACGAGCTGGAGTTCTTCCACATCAAGCTCGAGACCCACGACGTGATCTATGCCGAAGGGGCTGCGTGCGAGACGCTGTTGCCGGAAACGGCAACAGCGGAAGAGGGGCCGTGCGCCCCGCTGCTTTCCTTCAATGTCCCGGGCGCCAGAATGAAGTCGAGATTCCGTAGTGCGATCTCGCCCTGGCTCGATCGCCGACAGAAGATCGACATCATTCGCGACCAGCTGGAAGAGCGCGGGATTGCGCTGGCGGGCAACTGATCCTGCCGTCCTGATTATTCAATAGTCGGCGGGCGCGTCGATTAAGCTCAAGAGGCGTGTTCCTGGCTTTGCGCAGGGGCATTGCGGCGCGCGCCCGCACCGCCAGCCACGGCCCCAAGCATGACTAGACCTGCTCTGCCAATCTCTCCACGTGCGTTGCGTTGGCCGCGCAGATAGCGCGAAACACTTCGCTGATTCGCACGTCGCGACTTGCCGTACTCCAAAAATGCGTGGCGGCACCGGCTGCCACGAGCCACGCAGGTCGTTGCCGCGGTTGCGGCAGGTCAGGCGTGAATGTGCGCGGTGGCACTTCGCCTCCTGGCAACGGCGCATATGCCATGGGCAGCATGTCGTAGGCGGGCGCCGGCCGCAGTATCCGCTCGACATAGAACGACAGATTGCCAGTATGCATGTCGCTGTTGGCAATCAAACCCCCAAACCACCACAGTTGCTCGATCGCTTCGACATCCGCGGCACCAATCAAGCCCAACTGCTGCAAACGGGCCGCCAGGACCGGCCACGCCGTTTCGCGCGATCCAAGGAATGCCGGGTCAATGGCATCCAGACCGCATATTGGCAAACGACCGTGCATTCCGACGCGATCGAAGCGCTCTGTCTCGAAGAAAACGCGTCCCGCGTGCTGGAGAACGCGCGTTTGAGCGGACGCGATGCCCTTCATCGTAGCTGCGGATGCAAGTGCCAGATGCTCACAGACCAGCAAGTCGCCCCAGCGTTGTTCGGACGTAGAACCCGACCCACCCGAGAACTTCACGAGCACATGCGGCGTGCTGGAATTGGGCAGGTCGCGCATCGCAGCAAACTTGGGAAACTCCCCGGCTGCGCTGGACCCGCCGCCAGCTACGGTCAGCGCCTTGAGCGCCAGATCAGTATAAGCTGCGGGCTGTTCTGTTATCGCCAGCGTGGCGGAAGGTGAAACCTTGTCGTGCAGCCAGCGGTCGTAGGCAGCGCTGCCCAAGATTAGGTTGCCGGATACATCGGAGCCCCGTCGGCTCAAGACCCACAAAATATCATCGTCGCTCCACTCGTCTGGATCTGCGGCTACACCCAGATTTACGTGTTCGGCGCGGGCGAGCAACCTTCCCATATACCCGCTCGGGCGCATCCCATACATCGGATACGGAAGACCGTCCCACCACCCTTCGCGTGATTCGGGTGGCACAGGCCAAGCGGTGCGTTCAAGCTGCAGCAGTGTGCCGTTTGGCTCGGTCAGGGACAGAGGGGGAAGCTCCTCGGCGCGGCCATTCCTATCTACCGAAAACAGCGGCAAATCCTCAGACGACCCCCGCAGTGAGCGACGTAGAGCGTAGCGGGTGGTTCGTTGCCCGCCAGCCTTGAGTAAGCGGGGCGGGGGCACTTCCGCTAGTAACCGCCGTATGGTTTGTAGGGTGACCTTGAGTTCCCGCGCCAGCTTTGAGGTCGTGACTGGGCCGACGCGAAGCGCTTGCTGGAATCCTAGGCGTAGCTTCTCGTCGGGCGTTCTCACTCTTATAATGTTGCTTTAAATGTTGCTAATTTGTCAATACTAAGTGCCTATAATCAATTATCTACAACGTTTATTGTGATCAAAAAGTTGCTCATATTAAGCCAATTGCAGAGTTTCAAGCCGCTTGGCAGGGGAGGACCTCGATACAGCAAAAGGCCTGCCAACCGTCCGGCACGTTGCCGCGCGACATGAGTGCCATGGCTACGCCTACGACGACGGTCATGATCAATGGGAGTCAGGATGATGATCATGATCGTGCCCACGCCCATGACCATGACGATTCCGCCAACGCGCGAGGCGGTGGAGGCGTGGGTAAAGGGCGCCGGGCTGAAGTCCGAAATTCCTGTTCCGAGTTGGTAAATCACCGAATATTGGGACACGACAGTGGGCGCGCATCGTTTACGACCGCCCGTGTCCTTCTGGCGGCGCGCAACTCGCGATCCCGGCGAAGCCATCGCCAGCGCCTAAATCGCGACAAGACGCGGCCCTAGATACGTGCTTTTTGTGTGTAGCTCGGCGCTATCGGCAAACTACCCTCGGGCGCCGCAAACAGACGGACCAATCCCAGCGCCTCGCGCGTGTATGGAATCTCAGCCAACATATTCGCTCGGGTCCCAAACCGGTTCGGAGGTATGGAGCAAGTGGTGATGGAATGCCCGCTCAACACAGATCGATCCCTCAACCGAGACGCGTTGGCGAAATTGCTGGTCCAGCTGCGTCGCCGGTGAATCCATAGTTCGCAGATCGTATGGGCGCGCTTACCAGGCGCTGTGCTGATATCGGGATACAGATGCAACCTGCGCTAACCCAGGCGTCAGCGTGGACGATTCGTCCTGCCGCCGATTTGTCGGCCCATGTGACGAAGCCCGCTAACGAACCAAGCTAATCGGCTACGAGCGAACGGCGCGCCGGCGCCGCCGGCGAGCGGTCCGGTTGAGCGCGAGATTAACGAGCATCACGCCGCGAAACCTGACCGACCGGATTGAACTGGTCGTTGATCTTGCGTTGAATTCGAGGTTGGCAAGCACTATACGATCTGCCGGTCGGCAGTACTGTCATCACAGGCTGGACCGTATCCGTGGACACGATCGACTGGGAGGGTCCTCCTCCCTGTGGCTGGGTCTCGTACAGGGGGAACAAATCCATCGACCTGGTTGGGAAGATCTGTGTCGGCGGCATCCAGCAAACTTTCGACACGATTCCCGGCAAACGCTATGTGCTCTCATTTTTTCTGGCTGGCGACAATGGCGCGCCACCGAGGTTCAAGCCTTTGGCGGTCACCGTCAATGGTGTCACGACCAATTTTATGTTCGACACGCAGGGAACGAGCGCATCCAATATGGGTTGGGAAAAATGGGTTGGGAAAAGAAACGAGTCTTCTTCGTCGCTTCGGGAAGTTCCAGCACGGTCAATTTTGTGAGCGACGTGTCGGCGGACGGTCCTCCGTGCGATGCCGGCGCTGCGATTGATCGCGTTCGCGTGGTCCCCGCGTCGGGAGGGCTCTAGTAGCACGGCTGGTAGACTGCTACTGGACGTTATTGGCTGTGGATCTGGCGGATGGGGTGGGATTCGAACCCACGAGGACTTGCGCCCTTGCCGGATTTCAAGTCCGGTGCATTCAACCGCTCTGCCACCCATCCCTCGAGACGCGTCTGTCGCGGCCCGACTCCGCGCAGGCCCAAAGGTTGAAACCTTGCGGAATTCTGCTAGTCTAATGCAGCTGACGGAATTCCGTCGCATTGGCGCTAGAGGCGTGCGCCAATCATGGAACCGCAACTGAAACCTGTTCCGATCGACGAGTCGCAGATCGACGTGGGCGTCACCGACGGCTCGGGCACCGATCGTCGCGACCCGAACAAGCGTCACTGCGCAACACGTACTGGCTGCTCGCGCTGTCGATGCTGCCGACGATCGCCGGCGCGTTCGTCGGCATGTCGATCAATTTCGCGCGCGTTCTACGCGACTTCGCCGATCATGGCGCCGCTGCTGATGTTCGGCGTGATGATCGGCTCGCTGTTCGTGGTCTCGGCGCTGCGCAACAGCGCCTGGGGCGTCGCGGCGCTGTTCGGCTTCACGTTCATCGCCGGGCTGATGCTGACGCCGATCCTGCACGTTCGCCGCCGGCTTCAGGAACGGCGGCCAGCTGGTCGCGCTGGCCGGCGGCATGACGGCGGCGGTCTTCTTCGCCATGGCGACGATCGCCACGGTGACCAAGCGCGACTTCAGCTTCCTCGGCAAGTTCCTGTTCGTCGGGCTGATCCTGCTGATCGTCGCGTCGCTCGCCAACCTGTTCTTCCAGATCCCGGCGCTGTCGGTGACGATCTCGGCGATCGCGGTGCTGATCTTCTCGCTCTACCTGCTGCACGACCTGAGCCAGCATCGTCCGCGGCGGCGAGACCAACTACATCATGGCGACGATCAGCCTGTTCCTCGACATCTACAACATCTTCGTCAGCCTGCTCAACCTGCTGCTGGTCTTCTCGGGCCAGCGCGACTGAAGCGCAGTCTGCACAGTGACGATAAGGGCGCCTGCCGGGCGCCCTTTTTTTTGCCGCGCTCAGCGCATCCCGCTCGAACAGCGCGATCGACTCGACGTGCGCCGTGTGCGGGAACATGTTGACGACGCCGGCCGCGCGCGAGCGCGTAGCCGCGCTCGTGCACCAGCACGCGCGGCGTCGCGCGCGAGCGTCGCCGGGTTGCACGAGACGTAGACGATGCGCGCGCAGCGCCGTCGTCGGGGCAGCGCCTTGACCAGCTCGATCGCGCCCTCGCGCGGCGGATCGATCAGCACCTTGTCGAGCGGCCCGAGCGCGCGCGATGCTCTCCGGCGTCGCCTCGAACAGGTTGGCGGCGACGAAGCGCGCGCTGCTCGGCGAGGCCGTTGCGCGCGGCGTTGGCCTCGGCGCGGCGCACCAGCGCCGCGCTGCCCTCGACGCCGACGACGCTGCGCGCCGCGCCGCGCGATCGGCAGCGTGAAGTTGCCGAGCCCGCAGAAGAAGTCGGCGACGCGCTCGCCCGGCCGCGGCTCGAGCAGCGCCATCGCGCGCCGCACCAGCACGCGGTTGATCGCGGGGTTGACCTGCGTGAACTCGGTCGGCGCGAACGGGAAGCTGCACGCCGAACTCGGGCAGCGCGTAGCGCGAGCGCGCGTCGCCGCGGATGAAACGGGCCGACGCGTCGCCGGCCCGCCGGGCTGCAGCCAGAACTGCGACGCCATGGCGGTCGGCGAAGCCGCGCAGCGCGCGCTTCGTCGCTCGGGCGTCAGCGGCTCGAGGATGCGCAGCACCAGCACGTCGACGCGGTCCTGCCGTCGCTCGTCGCCGCACCGCGAGCTCGATCTGCGGCAGCGCGGTCGCGGATCGACAGCGCGCCGACCAGCGCGCGCAGCGCGGGCAGCAGCGCCGAGATGCGCGCGCGGCAGCACCGCGCAGCTGCGTCATGTCGGCGACGTAGCTCGACTTCCGCTCGTGGAAGCCGACCAGCACGCCGCCCTTCTTCGGCACGTGGCGCACCGACAGCCGCGCGCGGTGGCGGTAGCCCCACGCCGGTCCGTGGATCGGCGGCAGCATCTGCTGCCGGCGCGCACGCGGCCGATGTGCCACAGCGCGTCCTCGAGCACGCGCTGCTTGGCCGCGACCTGCGCGCGCGGCGTCGAAGTGCTGCAGCGTGCAGCCGCCGCAGACGCCGAAGTGCGGGCAGCGCGGCGTCGACGCGCGCGGCGCTCGCGCGCTCAGGATGTCGTCGACGCGCGCGATCTCGTAGGTCGGCTTGCGCTGCAGCGATCGTCGATCGCGACGCGCTCGCCGGGCAGCGCGCCCTCGACGAAGATCGCCTTGCCGTCGATGCGCGCGACGCCGCGGCCTTCCTGGTCGAGCGCGGTGATGACGACGGTGATCCATGTGCGGGCTGGCGCGCGACGCGAATCCGGGGCGCGAGCGCGAATTGTACCGTCGCGCGCAGGCGCCGCGTCGCGGCGCGCGTCACGGTAGAATTCGCGCCATGCGGATCCTCGCGCTCGACACGTCGACCGAACTGGTGCAGCGTCGCCGCTCGGCGACGGCGCGACGCTGGCACGAGCGCGCGCGAGCGCGCCGGGCAGCGCACTCCGAGCGCTGCTGCCGATGGTCGCGCGGCTGCTCGCGCGAGGCCGGCGTGGCGCTCGCGCGACCTCGACGGCATCGCCTTCGGCGCCGGGCCCGGCTCGTTCACCGGCATTGCGCATCGCCTGCGGCGTCGCGCAGGGACTCGCGCTCGGCGCCGGCCTGCCGCGTCGTGCGGCGTTCCCACGCTCGCGGCGCTCGCGCAGGCGGCGCGTCGCGCGCACGGCTGCGACGCGCGTCCTCGCCGCCTCGACGCGCGGATGCGCGAGGTCTACGTCGCCGCCTACGAGCGCGACGGCGACGCGCTGGCACGAGCGCGATCGGCGCCCGCCGTGGTCGCGCCGGCGACGCGGCGCCGTTGCCTGCCGGGACCGCGGCTGGTTCGGCGCCGGCAACGGCTTCGCCGCCTATCCGGCGCTGCGCGACGCGACTTGCCGGCGCGCTCGCGCCGTGCGATGCCGACGCTCGCGCCCGACGCGCGCGCGATCGGCGAGCTCGCGCTGCCGCGCCTCGCCGCCGGCGAAGGCGTCGCCGCGCGCGACGCCGCGCCGCTCTACGTGCGCCACCGCGTCGCGCTGACGACGCGCCGAGCGCGCCGCCGGGCGCGACGCTGTGAACGCGCACGGCTCGCTGCCGCCACTCGCTGCCGCTGCCCGAGCGTCGTCTGGCGGCCGCTGCGCGACGACGATCGTCGCGTACGTCGCGGCGCTCGAAGCGCAGATCCACGCCGCGCCGTGGACGCCCGGCAATTTCCGCGACGCGCTCGCCGCCGGCTACGCGCGCGCGTCGGCGAGCGCGAGGGCCGCATCGTCGCCTACGGCGTGCTGATGCTGGCGCCCGGCGAGGCGCAGCTGCTCAATCTGTCGGTCGTGCCGGACGCGCGCCGGCGCGGGCCTCGGGCGCGACGCTGCTGCGCCGCTTCCTCGCCGACGCGCAGCGCTCGGCGCCGAGCAGATGCTTCCTCGAGGTGCGCGCGTCGAACGCTGCCGGCGATCGCGCTGTACGAGGCCGAAGGCTTCGCGCCCGTCGCGCGCCGCGTCGGCTACTATCCGGCGGCACGGCCGGACGGCCGCGCGCGAGGACGCGCTGGTCATGCGCCGCGCGCTGCGCGAGCGCCTGATCGTGATGCGCTCGATCGCGACGACGTCCTGCGCGAACTCGGGCCTGCTGCCGACGTGGCGCCTGCGCGCGCGCGGCGCCGGCGCCGGCGCCGCGCAGGTCGCGCCGGATGCGCCTGCAGCCGCCGGCAGCGCTCGCGCGCGTCGCGCAGCGAGCCGCCGTCGCCGATGCGCCGGAGTCGCAGTCGCGCTGCGCGCATCGCCGCGCTCGAGTGGACGCGATTTCGCGGCCGACGTCGACGCCTGCACCGCCTGCGGCTTGTGCCGGACGCGCAAGCAAGTCGGTGCCCGGCGTCGGCGACGTCGCGCGCCGAATGGCTGTTCGTCGGCGAGGCGCCGGGCGCCGAGGAGGACGCGCGAGGCGAGCCCTTCGTCGGCCAGGCCGGGCGGCTGCTCGACAACATGCTGGCGGCGCTCGGCATGCGCGCGCGGCCGCAACGTCTACATCGCCAACGTGCTCAAGTGCCGGCCGCCCGAACAACCGCACGCCCGAGCCGCTGCGAGGTCGACGCCTGCCGGCCGTATCTCGACCGGCAGATCGCGCTGATCCGCCCGAAGCTCATCGTCGCGCTGGGCAAGAGCGCCGCGACGACGCTGCTCGACATCGACGCGACGATCGCGAGCCTGCGCGGGCGCGTGCACCGCTACCGCGGCGTTCCGCTGGTCGTGACCTACCATCCGGCCTACCTGCTGCGCAACTTGCCCGACAAGGCGAAGGCGTGGGAAGATCTGCTGCTCGCGCGGCGCGACGCGTGCGCCGCGTCCGTCGCGCGAGGCGCGGCTTGCAATCCGCGCGCCGGCCGCCTGAACTGACGCTTGCGCGCGGCGCATCGCGCCCCATATTGCCGCGCTGCGGGCGCTTGCCCGCGTGCGTCATCTCGTCCGGAGGAAACATGCTTCGCAAACTCGCCGGCCTGCTCGCCGCTGTCGCCACGCTCGCGCTCGCCGGCTGCGGCTACAACGACCTGCAGCGGCAGGACGAAGGCATCAAGGCCGCCTGGTCCGAGGTGCTGAACCAGTACCAGCGCCGCGCCGACCTCGTGCCCAACCTCGTCAACACGGTCAAGGGCTACGCCGCGCAGGAAGAGACGGTGCTGACCGAGGTGACCAACGCGCGCGCCAACGTCGGCGCGCATCAAGGCGACGCCGGAGCTCGTCAACGATCCGGTGGCGTTCCAGAAGTTCATCGCGGCGCAGAGCCAGCTGCACGGGCGCGCTGTCGCGGCTGCTGCGTGGTCGCCGAGAACTATCCGCAACTTCAAGTCGGACGCGCTGTTCCGCGACCTGCAGTCGCAGCTCGAGGGCACCGAGAACCGCATCACCGTCGCGCGCAACCGCTACATCAAGTCGGTGCAGGAGTACAACACGACGGTGCGCTCGTTCCCGACCAACCTGACGGCGATGCTGTTCAAGATGGACGTGAAGCCCAACTTCACCGTCGAGAACGAAGCGGCGATCAGCGCGCCGCCGAAGGTCGACTTCGGCAAGCCGCCGGCCGCGCCGCCGGCGGCTCCCGCGCCGGCGCCGAAGTAGCGACTCGCAGCGCGCGCCGCGCGCGCGACGCTGACCGCGGCTCGCGCCGCTGACGGCGCTGCCACGATGACGCGTTGCACGCGGCGCTGCTGCGCGCGCGCCGTCGCTGCGCTGCGCGGCGTTGCCGCTCGCGCGGCGTCGCGCTGGCGCGCGCGGCGTGGGACAGCCGGCACGGACGGCCTGCTGCCGATCCCGCCGCTGACCGCGCGCGTCACCGATCTCACCAGCACGCTGTCCGCGGCCGAGCGCCAGGCGCTCGACGCGAAGCTCGCCGGCTGGGAAGCGCAGCACCGGCCAACCAGCTCGCGGTGCTGATCGTGCCGACGACGCAGCCGGAGCCGATCGAGGCGTACTCGCATCCGCGTCGCCGAGGCGTGGAAGATCGGCCGCAAGGGCCAGGACAACGGCGCGCTGTTCCTCGTCGCCAAGAACGACCGCAAGATGCGCATCGAGGTCGGCTACGGCCTCGAGGGCGTGCTGACCGACGTGACGTCGCGGCGCATCATCGCCGAGACCATCGCGCCGCTGTTTCGCGAGGGCAAGTTCGCGCCGGGCATCGACGCCGGCGTCGACCGGATCATCGCCGTCGTCGACGAGGGCAAGCCGCTGCCGCCGCCGCGGCAAGCCGCGCGCAAGCGCGCGTTCGCGGCGGCGTTCGACTTCGGCACGCTGCTGCATCATCCTGTTCGTCGTCGTGCCGGTCGTCGGCGGCATCCTGCGCCGCGATCTTCGGCAAGCTCGTCGGCTCGACGGTCGGCGCCGGCATCGTCGGCGCGGCGCGCGTGGTTCGTCGCCGGCTCGCTCGCTGATCGCGGTCATCGCCGGCGATCGTCGCGTTCATCGTCATGCTCGTTCGCCGGCACTCGGCGGGCGCGGTGGCTGGATCCGCCGTCGGCGGCGGTGGTGGACGGCGGCTTCGGCGGCGGCGGCGGTTCGGCGGCGGCGGCGGCGGCTTCTCGGGCGGCGGCGGCAGCTTCGGCGGCGGCGGCGCGTCGGGCGGCTGGTGAGTGATGGACGATGACGCACATGGCGACGCGGCCGCACGCTTCTGGCGCCATCTCGTGACCGATCACGGCAGCGCGCGGCGCGCGTTTCCGCCGGCGGCGCTCGCGCGCATCGAGGCGGCGATCGCCGACGGCGAAGCGCGGCACGCGGGCAGGTGCGCTTCGCCGTCGAGGCGTCGCTGCCGCTCGCGCGCGTGCTGCAGCGGCGTGACGCCGCGCGAGCGCGCGCTCGAGGTGTTCGGCGCGCTGCGCGATCTGGGACACCGAGGAGAACTGCGGCGTGCTGGTCTACCTGCTGCTCGCCGACCGCGACGTCGAGATCGTCGCCGACCGCGGCATCCACGCGCAAGGTCGGCGACGCCGCGTGGGAGGCGATCTGCCGCGACGATGGAGGCGGCGTTTCGCGACGGGCGCTTCGCCGACGGCGTCGAGCCGGGCATCGCGCAGATCAACGCGCTGCTCGCCCAGCATTTCCCGCGCGACGGCGCGCGGGACGCAACGAGCTTGCCGGACCGGCCGGTCGTCCTGTAGCGCGCGCCGCGGCGCGTCAGCGGTCGCCGCGTGCCGTGCGCGCTGCGCGGCGCGCGTCGATCGCGCGATCAGGTGCAGCGAGTCGCCCGCTGCGCCTGGTTCGCGCGGTGGCGCCAGCATCACGAGCACCATCGCGCCGGCGACGAAGAGGCCGAACAGCACGATCGCCGCGTTGATCGACGATGCCCGCGCTAGCACCATCAGCGCGTAGAGGCCGACCATCACGAGGATGCCGATGTTCTCGTTGAAGTTCTGCACGGCGATCGAGTGGCCCGCGCCCATCAGCACGTGGCCGCGATGCTGCAGCAGCGCGTTCATCGGCACGACGAAGAAGCCGGCGCAGCGCGCCGATCACGATCATCAGCACGACCGCGACCGGCAGCTGTCGTGACGAAGATCATCGCGATCACGACGAGGCCCATCGCGATGCCGATCGGCAGCACGTTGACCGCGCCGCGCAGCGAGACGTAGCGCGCGGCGATCACCGCGCCCAGCGCGATGCCGACGGCGACCACGCCCTGCAGGATACGACGCCTGCGACAGGTCGAAGCCGAGCGCCTTGCGCCGCCCAGTCGATGCACGATGAACTGCAGCGTCGCGCCGGCGCCCCAGAACAGCGTCGTCGTCGCGAGCGAGATCTGGCCCAGCTTGTCGCGCCACAGCAGCGCGACGCAGTGCGCGAACTCGCGGATCAGGAAGAGCGGATTCTTGCTCGGCATCCGGTGGTCGACGCCGGTGTCCGGGATGAACCAGTTGAAGATCGCCGCGATCGACGTAGAAGACCATGATCACGCGATCGCGGCCTCGGGCGGCGTGTCGATGCCGGTGTCGATGTACGGGCAGGTCGAAGCCGAGCAGCGACGTCGCGACACCGCGGGCTGATCAGCAGCGCCGCCGAGCAGCACGCCGAGGATGATCGAGCCGACCGTCGTGCCCTCGATCCAGCCGTTGGCGACGACGAGCTGCTGCGGCGGCAGGAGCTCGGTCAGGATGCCGTACTTCGCCGGCGAATAGGCGGCCGCGCCGAAGCCCGACGACCGCGTAGGCGAGCGAGCGGATGCAGCGTGAACAGCATCAGCGATGCAGCCGACGACCTTGATCGCCGTTGGTGATCAGCATCACGCGGCCCTTCGGCATCGAGTCGGCGAACGCGCCGACGAGCGGCGCGAGCAGCGACGTAGGAGACGACGAAGCACTGCTTCAGCGCCGGCGTCATCCACTCGCGGCTCGTCGCAGCTCGCGCAGCAGGCGCGATGGCGGCGATCAGCAGCGCGTTGTCGGCGAGCGAGCGAGAAGAACTGCGCCGCCATGATCGTGTAGAAGCCGGCCTTCATCGTCCTCCGCGTGCGCGACGCCGGACGTTCCGCGCGCCGCGACGGCGCGTGCGCGGAGCGTCGGCGCGCTTGGGTATAATTGGTCGGGTCTGCGCCGCGGCCCGCGCTTTATACCATGATTGCGGAGCCGCGCAGACCGCGCGCCGGCCGGCGCCGTCGCGCATCGCCTCCAGCGCACGGTCGCATCGATCCCGACGCTCGCGCCGCCATGGCCCGCCCGCTGCTACGCCCAGATCAACCTCGCCGCGCTGCGCGCCAACCTCGCGCAGGTGCGCGCGAGCGCGCGCCGGGCACGCAGGTGCTCGCGGTGGTCAAGGCCAACGCGTACGGGCACGGCCTGCTGCGCGTGCTGCCCGCGCTCGCCGACGCCGACGGCCTCGCGCTGGTCGAGCTCGACGCGGCGCGTCGCGCTGCGCGACGCGCACTACACGCGCCGCATCCTGCTGCTCGAAGGATTCTTCGCGCCGGACGAGCTGCCCGAGATCGCGGCGCGCCGGCTCGCCATTGTCGTGCACCACAAGGAGCAGGTGCGCATGCTGGAGACGCACGCGCTCGCGCGGCCGCTCGAGGTGTTCGTCAAGGTCAACACCGGCATGAACCGTCTGGGCTTCGCGCCGGCCGAGGTGCGCGCGTCGTCGAGCGGCTGTCAGCGCACTGCGAGTCGGTCGCCGCGCTGCGGCTGATGACGCACTTCGCGCGCGCCGACGAGGACGACGGCCTCGAGGAGCCGCTCGCGGTGTTCGACGCGCGCGTGCCACGGCCTGCCGTATCCGCGCTCGCTCGCCAACTCGGCCGGCGTCGTCCGCTTCGCGCGAGGTCGGCGGCGACATCGTGCGTCCCGGCATCATGCTCTACGGCGCGACGCCGTTTCCCTACGACACCGCGGAGATGCTCGGCCTGCAGCCGGTGATGACGCTGCGCTCGCGAGATCATCGCCGTGCAGGACCTGAAGGCCAACGACAGCGTCGGCTACGGCGGCGGCCTACACCGCGTCGCGCGCGCACCGCATCGGCGTCGTCGCCTGCGGCTACGCCGACGGCTATCCGCGCCACGCGCCGAACGGCACGCCGGTGCTCGTGTGCGGCAAGAAGGTGCGCATCGCGGGCCGCGTGTCGATGGACATGATCACCGTCGACCTGACCGACGTGCCCGAGGCGCGGCGTCGGCAGCCCGGTCGTGCTGTGGGGCGAGGGCCTGCCGGTCGACGACGTCGCCGCCGCCGCGGCGACCGTCGGCTACGAGCTGCTGTGCGCGGTCGCGCCGCGCGTGCCGTTCGTGACGACCGAGGTCGGCGGCGTCGACCTCGAACTCTGAGCCAGCGCACGACCGAAGGAGCATCGACATGTACATCGTCGTCACCGGCGCCGCCGGCTTCATCGGCTCCAACCTCGTCCGGGCGCTCAACGCGCGCGGCGAGACGCGACATCATCGCCGTCGACAATCTCACGCGCGCCGACAAGTTCCGCAATCTCGTCGACTGCGAGATCGCCGACTACCTCGACAAGGACGAGTTCCTCGCGCGGCTCGCCGACGGCGACTTCGACGACGACATCGCCGCGATCCTGCACCAGGGCGCGTGCTCGGACACGATGGAGACCGACGGCCGCTACATGATGCGCAACAACTACCGCTATTCGGTGACGCTGCTCGACTACTGCCAGGACAACGACATCCCGTTCCTCTACGCGTCGAGCGCGTCGGTCTACGGCGGCGGCACGGCGTTTCGCGAGGAGCGCGCGTGCGAGGCGCCGCTCAACGTCTACGGCTACTCGAAGTTCCTGTTCGACCAGTACGTGCGGCGGCATGCTGCCCGAGCGCACCGCGCAGATCGCCGGCTTCCGCTACTTCAACGTCTACGGCCCGCGCGAGCAGCACAAGGGCCGCATGGCGTCGGTCGCGTGGCATTTCTTCAACCAGTATCGCGCCGACGGCAAGGTGCAGCTGTTCGAGGGCTCGGGCGGCTACGCCGCCGGCGAGCAGCGCCGCGACTTCGTCGCGGTCGACGACGTCGTCGACGGTCAATCTCGATTTCCTCGACCACCCGGAGCGCTCGGCATCTTCAATCTCGGCACCGGCACGCGCGGCGACGTTCAACGAGGTCGCCGCCGCGACGATCAACGCCTGCCGCGCCGCCGACGGCGCAGCCGCCGCTGACTTTCGCGGCGCTGCATCGCGCCGGCGCGATCGAGTACATCGCCTTCCCGCCGCGCGCTCGCCGGCAAGTACCAGAGCTTCACCGAGGCGGACCTCACGCGCTGCGCGCCGCGGGCTACTCGGCGCCGATGCTGTCGGTCGACGAGGGCGTCGCCGCGCTACGTCGAACGGCTGATTGCTCAAACGCAGGTCAACGCTTAACATCGCGCGGGCGTTCGGAGGGCCGGCGGCGAGCGGCGGTCCGGGCGCCCCCGAGGTGCGGCTGCACCGGGACGGCACTTTTCTGTTCGGAGGGGATCATGATGAAACGAATCGTGCTGCTGCTGCTGACGTTGCTGTTCTCGGCGCTCGCGCTTGCCGCGGTCAACATCAACACCGCGACCAAGGAAGAGCTCGATGCGCTGCCCGGGATCGGCCCCGTCAAGGCGCAGGCGATCATCGACTACCGCAACGCGAACGGGCCGTTCAAGTCGCCCGAGGACATCATGAAGGTCAACGGCATCAAGGAAGGCGACTTACGCCAAGCTCAAGGGCATGATCAGCACCAGCGGGCCCCTCCACGCCGGCCGCTGCTGCGCCAGCCAAGGCGGAACCGCAAGGCCGCTGCCAAGATGGCGTGCCCCCGCGCCTGCCGCGCCGGCTGCGCCAGCCGCGCCCGCGACCAAGCCCGCTGCGCCGGCGCCTGCGGCCGCACCCGCGATCCCTGCGTCGGCGCCGGCCGCCGCGAAGACAGACGCCAAGTCGGCAGCAGCACCCGCGCCGGCGCCCAAGGAAATGACCAAGGCCGAGAAAGCCAAGGCGGCTAAGGAAGCCAAGGCCAAGGCGAAAGAAGACGCCGCAAACGAAGCGAAGGCGACAAAGGACGCCAAGGCCGCCGACGATAAGGCCAAGAAGGATGCCAAGGCCGAACGCCAAGGCAGCGACCGCGACGCCCTCCGGCAAGCAGATGACCAAGGCGGCGAAAGCCAAGGCGGCCAAGGAGGCCAAGGCGGCGAAAGCCAAGGCGGACAAAGAGGCCAAGGCCAAGGCCAAGGAAGACGCGGCGACGGAGGCAAAGCGACGAAGGACGCCAAGGCGGCCGAGGACAAGGCAAAGAAGGATGCCAAGGCCGCCGCCGACAAGGCCAAGAAGGACGCAAAGGCCGCGACGGACGACAAGACGAGTAAGTAACGAGTCGTTGTATCGGGTGCATGTGGCGTCAGGCCGCGATGCACCCGCCAATTCTCGACCCCGCCCGCGTGCGGGGTTTGTTTTGCCTTGCGATCGCTGCGCGCGCCAGCGTCACGCGTGTAGCGACGCTGTCGCGTCCGCTACAATCGGACTCGCATCCAGTTAGCGCGCCATGTACCCGACGCTCGAAGCCACCGTCGGCAACACGCCGCTCGTCCGCCTGCAGCGCCTGCCGGGCGCGACGTCGCAACGTCATCCTCGGCAAGCTCGAGGGCAACAATCCCGCCGGCTCGGTCAAGGACCGCCCCGCGCTGTCGATGATCGTCGAGGCCGAGAAGCGCGGCGACATCAAGCCCGGCGACACGCTGATCGAGGCGACGTCCGGCAACACCGGCATCGCGCTCGCGATGGTCGCGGCGATGAAGGGCTACCGGATGATCCTGGTCATGCCCGAGCAACCTGTCGCTCGAGCGCCGGCAGACGATGCGCGCGTTCGGCGCCGAGCTCGTGCTGACGCCCAAGGCCGGCGGCATGGAGACGCGCGCGCGACCTCGCCGAGCAGATGCGCGCCGAGGGCAAGGGCATCATCCTCGACCAGTTCGCCAATCCCGACAATCCGCTCGCGCACTACCGCGGCACCGGTCCGGAGATCTGGCGCGACACCGACGGGACGCATCACGCACTTCGTGTCGGCGATGGGCACGACCGGCACGATCATGGGCGTGTCGCGCTTCCTCAAGGAGAAGAATCCGGCGATCGCGATCATCGGCGCGCAGCCCGACGGAGGGCTCGCAGATCCCCGGCATCCGCAAGTGGCCCGAGGCGTACCTGCCGAAGATCTACGATCGCGCAGCGCGTCGACCGCATCGAGTCGGTGTCGCAGGCCGACGCCGAGGAGATGACGCGCCGGCTCGCGCGCGAGGAAGGGCATCTTCGGCGGCATCTCGGCCGGCGGCGCGTGCGCGGTCGCGCTGCGCATCGCGCGCGAGGTCGACGAACGCGACGATCGTGTTCGTCGTCTGCGACCGCGGCGACCGCTACCTGTCGACCGGCGTGTTCCCCGGCTGAGCGCGACGCGCCGTGCGCCGCGATGACGCCGATCCTCGTCTTCGACATCGAGACCGTGCCCGACGTCGCCGGGCATGCGCCGCGTGCATCGAGCTGCCGCGCGACGCTCGCCGACGCCGCGCGTGCTCGACTGGTTCACGCAGCAGCGGCGCGCGCAGACCGGCAGCGATTTCCTGCCGCTGCACCTGCAGCGCGTCGTCGCGATCGCCTGCGCGCTGCGCGACGGCGGCGGCTTCAAGATCGCGTCGGTCGGCGAGCGCGGACGACCCCGAGCCCGAGCTCATCCGCCGCTTCTTCGACTGCATCGACAAGCTACACGCCGCAGCTCGTGTCGTGGAACGGCGGCGGCTTCGACCTGCCGGTGCTCAACCACCGCGCGCTGATCCACGGCGTGACCGCGGCGAAGTTCTGGGACTGGGGCGACGAGGATCGCGAGTTCAAGTTCAACAGCTATCTCGGCCGCTACCACACGCGCCACCTCGACCTGATGGACGTGCTGCGATGTACCAGCCGCGCGCGTCGCGCCGGCCTCGACGCGATGGCGCGGCTGTGCGGCTTTCCCGGCAAGCTCGGCATGGACGGCAGCGAGGTGCACGCCGCGTTCGCGGCGGGCAAGCTCGACGACGTCCGCCGCTACTGCGAGACCGACGTGATGAACACCTACCTCGCTCTACCTGCGCTTCCGGCTGATGCGCGGCGAGCTGTCGGCGGGCGAGTACGCGAAGGAAATCTCGCTCGCGCGCGAGAAGATCGCGGCGTCGACGCGCCGCACTGGCGAGGAATTCATCGCGGCCTGGGACGCCAACGCCGACGCTGAGCCGGCACCCTAGCTGCGCAGGATCGGCATCGGCGCGAATCTTGCCCGCCAACGGCCCCGATCGACGACACGCCCCACCAGCGCTCGAGCACGGTCGCGTAGACGCCGCGAAAGTCGAGCGCGTAGCCCGGATTGCCGTCGCCCGACAGCCGCTCGAGCGACGGCTGCTGCGCCGTAGAGGCCGCCGGCGACGCGACCGCCGAGCGCGAAGTGCACGCTGGCGGTGCCGTGATCGGTGCCGTTGGACAGGTTCTCCCTGCGGCCGGCGCCCGAACTCGGCGTAGGTCAGGACCAGCGTGTCGTCCCACTTGCCCGAGCTCGTCGAGCGCCGCCTTGAGCGCGACGAGGCCGTGCGCGAGTTCGCCGAGCAGCCGCGCCTGCGTCGCCGGCTGGTCCGCTGTGCGTGTCGAAGCCCGATCAGCGTGACGCGCACGACGGCGACGCCCGCGCGGATTGGCGATGACCTGGCACGCGGTGCGTGATCGCGTTGCCGAACGCCCTTGCCGGGAACTCGGTCGCGAACGCGTGGTCGGCGGTCGAGGTGCGACGCCGCCTGCACGATGTCGGCTTCGACCTTGAGGATGTGCTGCGAGCGCCTTGTTGCGCGATCGCCCGTCGGGCGTCGCGCAAGCCGCGCCTGGCGCAGGAACTGCTCGGTGTTGGCGAGCGCGATCGCGCGCGTGCCGCCGCCGGCGAGCGGGCCGAGATCGTTCGAGCCGATGATCACGCCGTCGGCGGCGAACGCGCGCGGGCACGGGCGCGGCTGCGAACGCGCGCGTGAGCCAGCCGTCCTGCAGATACTCGTCGCTGCTGCGACGCGGTGTCCCAGATCTCGATCGAGCGGAAGTGCGACAGGTTGGGCTCCGGATAGCCGACGCCCTGCAGCACCGCGAGCTCGCGCGTCCTTCCAGAGCGGCAGCAGCGGCGCGAGCGCCGGATGCAGGCCCGCGCGGTCGCGACAGCTGCACGACCTGGTCGCGCGCGATCGCGAGCTTCGGCCGCAGCGCGTAGTACGCCGGGTCGGCGTACGGCACGAGCGTGTTGAGGCCGTCGTTGCCGCCCTTGAGCTCGATCAGCACGAGCAGGTTGCGGTAGTCGGCGCCCGGCGGTGCCGCGGCCGCACGCGACGCGCGTCGCCAACGCCGCAGGCGCGGCTACAGCAGAAGCCGCGGCGGCCAGCTTGAGAAAATCGCGGCGGTCCATCGCGACATCCGTCACTTGAGCTGGTACGCCGCGTCGAGCACCATCGCGCGCACGAGCGCCAGCGGCTCGCTGTCGGGGTCGGGCGCAACCTGCGGCGCCGTCGCCAGCAGCAGGCGCCTCGCTGCCGCACTGCGCGCGATCGGCGTCGGCGCCGTGTCCAGCTGCGCGAACCAGCTGCGCGCTGTCGAACTGCACGCTGTCGAGGCCGCGCTCCATCGCGCGCCTGAACGCGCTGCTGCGCGCATCTTGTCGGGATCCTGCGCGCCCGTGCGGCGACATCGCCTGCTTCGGCGCGTTCGCCGCCATCGCATCTTCGAGCGCTGGCGGCCATGCGGTGCGGCGGCGTCGTCGGCGCGGAAAACGCGGTCGAGGAACTGCTTGCGCGCGAGCAGCGTGCTGCGTGTTGATCCACGCCTCGCCGCCCGGCCAGCCCTTGACGTTGGGCGGCGAGAACAGGTTCTGCCCCATGCCCGCCGCGGCGACCGCGAACGGCAGCGTCTGCGCCGGCGTCGAGGTCGAGCTGGCGCAGCGTGCCGACGACGAGCTCGACCGGCGACTTGACCAGCGTCGCCGCGGTTGTCGGCGCGCGTAGAACGCATCGCGAGGTGAGCAGCGCGCGCAGCGCGACCTTGATGTCGTAGTCCGAGTCGCGGAAGCTGCGCGCGATGCGCTTGACTTCGCGCGGCGTCGGGATCCGGCGAGACGAACTCGCGCCACAGCTTGCGCGTGATGAACTCGGCGGTCTGCGGCTGCGCGAGCAGGATGTCGAGCACCGCGTCGCCGTCGAAGCTGCCCGCTGCGGCCGAGCACCGTCTTGCTCCCGTCGTCGTGCATGACGCGGCCGGAACACGAACTGGCCCGTCTCGCGGTCGAGGCTCCAGCCGGTGAACGCGCGCGCCGCTTCCTTGATGTCCTGCTCGCTGTAGTGGCCTTCGCCGAGCGTGAAGAGCTCCATCACCTCGCGCGCGAAGTTCTCGTTCGGCGCGCCCTTGCGGTTCTGCGCGCTGTCGAGGTAGATGAGCATCGCCGGGTCCTGCGCGACCGCGTGCAGCAGCGTCGCCGAAGTTGCCGAGCGCGTTGGCGCGCAGCGTCGACGTTCTGCCGGTACATGAGCCGCGCGAAGCGCACCTTCTGCTGGCTCGACACGAAGTGGTTGTGCCAGAACAGCGTCATCCGCTCGGTGAGCGGCGACGGCGTGGCCAGCATCTCGCCGCACCCACCAGGCGCGCAGCTCGAGGCCCTCGCGGACCTGCTGCTGCTGGAACGCCTTGCGCTCTTCGGCGTCGGTGGCCTTCTCGCCGCGCGGGTAGCGCAGCGGCCCGGTGTCGGCGACGCACGCGGGCGGCGCGCGTCACCGCCGTCGTGCGCGCCTCGCGCAGCAGCTTGCGCGACGGCCTGCTCGCGCGTCAGCGCCGCGTAGCGCGCGAACTTCGGCGTCGCGTCGGGCCGAAGCCGGTGCGCGCGAGCAGGTGGCGCGCGTCGTCGTAGCCCAGCGGCCGCGGCGCCGCGGCGGCGCCGGCACGCCGCGAGCAGCGACGGCAGCGACGACGAGCGTCGGCGATGCGAGCGCGCGCATGGCGGTGCGCATCGAGTCTGGCGATGTGACGCGCGGTGCTCGATCGCCGCATGGCAGTCGCCCCATCAACGCGGCATGTTGACGCCGGCTGTTGACGCGACGCGTGTAGCCGAGCTGTAACAGCGCTGTTGCGCACGAGGCCTGGCGCCATGTCAGACAGCGTGACCGTGCCGCGCCCGAGCTCGATGACGCGGCCGGACACGCGGATCCGCCGGTCGGCCGTCGACCTCGAGACCGAGCCGGCAGGGCCGGCCGACCGCTTCGCCCTGGTCGACGCGCGAGGCGCTGCGGCAGCGTCGCGCCGGTCGCGAGCAGCCAGCCGCCGAGGTTGGCGCACGCCGAGCCCGTGCCCGGGTCCTCGATCACCGCGCCGTGCTTCGGAAAGAAGAAGCGGCACGAGCACGTGATTCGGGCCCGCGCTTGCGTCGTACGCCCAGACGTACGCCATCGCGCGCTGGCCGTTGCTGCCGTGCGTGCTGCAGCAGCGTCCGCGTCGCGGCGCGGCGCGGCGCACGGCGTCGGCGCTGGCGAGCGGGATCACGAGCTGCTCGGGCCCGGTGTCGACCCACAGCGGCGTCGGCGCCGCAGATCGCGCGCGGCGAGCCCGAGCATCGCCGCGAGTGTCGTCGCGCGACGCGCGCGAGCCGCGCGCGTGCTGCGGCGCGTTCGCTTCGCAGCGTCCAGACGTCGCCTGCGCGGTCACCGGAATGACGCCGGCCTTCATCTCCAGCGTCACGGCGTCGCCGGCGCGCGGCGAGCTCGCGCACGACGTGCGCGGTGCCGAGCGTCGGATGGCCGGCGAACGGCATCTCGAACGTCGGCGTGAAGATGCGCACGCGCGCGGTCGCGCCGTGCCGACGGCAGGACGAACGTCGTCTCCGACAGGTTGAACTGCAGCGCGAGCGCCTGCATCGTCGCGTCGTCGAGCCCGCGCGCGTCCTCGAACACGCACAGCGGATTGCCGGCCGAGCGGCGCTCTCGGCGAACACGTTGACGATGCGAAACGCATAGTCGCGCATGGCGTGGCCTCAAGCGGTCAGTGCGGCGCTGCGACGCTGGCGTCGCGAGCTCGCGCGCGAGCGTCGCGCGGCAAGCGCAGCGAACGCCAGCGTGCGACGACGTCGGTGACGTCGACGGCGCGCATCGCGCGCCGGCGCGGAAAGTTGCGCGTCGATCGAGCGCGCGTACAGTGGGATCGTAGTGGCGCTCGAGCAGCTCGCCGACGAGCGTGTCCCAGTCGCCGCGCGCGGCGGCGCGGCCCAGCGCTCGATCGTCGCCTTGCCCGTGCAGCGGCACGAGCGGCGCAAGCGCTCGCTCGAGCGACGCCGGCGTCGGCGAGGAAGTGCGCGTACTCTCCTTGAGCAGCGCGACGCGCAGCGCGCTGCGGCGTCGCGACGCGGACGCACGCGGCCGCGCGCATGCGCGTCGAGCAGCGCGTCGGGCAGCTGCACGCGTGCCGATCTTGCCGGCTCTCCGATTCGACGAAGACCGGACGCGCCGGGTCGAAGCGCTGCGAGCGCGGCGAGCACAGCTGGCTGTCGAACGCCTTCTGCGACGGCTGCGGGTCGTCGGGCAGGTCGCCCAGCAGCGAGCCGCGGTGCCGCGCCAGCGCTTCGAGGTCGAGCACCTGCGCGCCCGCGGCGGCGAGCGCGGCGAGCAGCCGGCTCTTGCCCGAGCCGGTGAGGCCGCAGACGACGACGAAGCGAAAGCGCGCCGGCAGCGTCGGCGAGCGCGCGCGACGACGTGCCGGCGATACGCGCGATAGCCGCCGTCGAGCTGCACCGCGCGCCAGCCGATTTCGTTCAGCACGTGCGCGAGCGAGCGGCTGCGCTTGCCGCCGCGCCAGCAGTAGACGAGCGGCGCCCAGTCGCGCGGCTTGTCGGCGAAGGCGTCTCGAGCATCGCGCGCGATGTTGCGCGCGACGATCGCCGCGCCGAGCGCGCCGCGCGGCGAACGCCGAGTCCTGCGCGTGCAGCGTGCCGACTGCGCGCGCGCTCGGCGTCGTCGAGCACCGGAAGGTTGACCGCGCCCGGGAGGTGGTCGAGCGCGAACTCCGACGGGCTGCGCACGTCGATGCGCTCCGGCGAACTCGGCCAGCGCGTCGATGCCGACCTTGCGGCGCAGCGTCGGCGTGCGCGCGCGCGTCGCTCACTCGGCGCGTCCGAGCAGCGGCTGCAGCGCCGGCCACACGTTGTCGAGCAGCCGCGGCTGCGCCGCCGCGGTCGGATGGATGCGGTCGGGCTGGAACATCGCCGTGCGTCGTCGCCGAAGCCTTCGAAGAAGAAGGGCACGAGCGGCAGCCTTGCGCGCCTTCGCGACGTCGGCGAACAGTCGCGTCGAACTCGCGCGACGTAGGCCGGGCCGTAGTTGGGCGGCAGCTGCATGCCGACGAGGAGCACGCTGCGCGCCGGCGTCCTGCGCCGCGCGCGACCATCGCGTCGAGATTGTCGCGCGTGGCGGCGAGGTTGCCGCCGCGCAGCCCGTCGTTGCCGCCGAGCTCGATGATCGACGATCGCCGGCTTGTGCTGCGCGAGCAGCGCGCGGCAGGCGCGCGCGGCCGCCGGCGGTCGTGTCGCCGCTGATGCTCGCGTTGACGACGCGTGTACGGATAGCCCTCGGCCTTGAGGCGGCTTCGCAGCAGCGTCGACCCACGCGCTCTGTGCGGGCAGCCCGTAGCCCGCCGAGATGGAGTCGCCGACGACGAGCAGGACCGGCGTGGCCGCACCGGCACTCGCAGCCAGCCACGCCCACAGGAGCGGCGCGCAAAGCAATGACAGTAGAGGACGCAGTCGCATGATTCAAGGTTGCAGCTTGCCACATTCTAGTGGTTCGGCACCGCGCCGCGCGAGTCCGGGTCGGTTCGCACTGCTGCCGGTACAATGCGCGTTCGCTGCGAGCTTGTCTTTCCGCGGCGCGGTCCCAATGTCCCTATTCATGCCGCCCGATTCCCGATCCCCTGTCAGCCACCATCATCCGCGCCAGCGACGTCTGCCAAGACTCGTACAGAGCGGCGACGCGCCGCTGACGATCCTCGACGGCGGTCAGCTTCGCCGTCGACGGCGCCGCGACGGTCGCCATCGTCGGCGCGTCGGGCTCGGGCAAGACGACGCTGCTCGGCCTGCTCGCCGGACTCGACCGCCCGACGTCGGGCGAGGTGTGGCTCGACGGCACCGCGCTTGCCGACGCTCGACGAGGACGCGCGCGCCGCGCTGCGCCAGCGGCTGCTCGGCTTCGTGTTCCAGTCGTTCCAGCTGCTGCCGGCGCTGACCGCGCTCGAGAACGTGATGCTGCCGCTCGAGCTCGCCGGCGCCGCCGACGCCGCGGCGCGCGCGCGCGACTGGCTCGAGCGCGTCGGCCTCGCGCGCGCGCACGACGCATTATCCGAAGCAGCTCTCCGGCGGCGAGCAGCAGCGCGTCGCGATCGCGCGCGCCTTCGCCGGCGAGCCGCAAGCTGCTGATGGCCGACGAGCCGACCGGCAATCTCGACGGCGCGACCGGCGTCGAAGTCGCCGATCTCATGTTCCGCCTGAATCGCGAGCACGGCACGACGCTGCTGCTCGTCACGCACGACGTCGCGCTCGCCTCGCGCTGCGCGCGCCGGCTGTCGCTCGCCGCCGGCCGGCTCGTCGGCGACGAGCGCGTCGCGTCGCGCGTGACGCGGGCCGCGATGAACACGCTGCGGCTCGCCTGCGCATGCTGCGCCGCGACTGGCGCGCCGGCGAGCTTCGGTGCTGATCGCGGCGCTGGTGCTCGCGGTCGCGAGCGTCGGCACCGTCGGCGTTCTTCGCCGACCGCGTCAAGGGCGCGCTGACGCGGCAGGCGAACCTGCTGCTCGGCGCCGACCTGCTGATTTCCGGCGACCGACCGCTGCCCGACGCGCTTCGCCGCCGAAGCGCGCACGCGCGGGCTCGCGACGACGCCGGCGATCCGCTTCAACAGCATGGTGCAGCCGCGCGGCGAGCGCGCCGGCGCGACGCGGCGGCGCCGTGCTCGCCGACGTCAAGGCCGTCGGCGCCGGCTATCCGCTGCGCGGCGCGATCATGCTCGTCGACCCGGCGCAGCCCGAGCGGCACGCTCGCGCAGCGGCATCCCGCCGCGCGGCGAAGCGTGGCCCGACGCGCGTCTCGCCGACGCGGCTCGGCGTCGAAGGTCGGCGACGCGCTCGCGGTCGGCGAGGCGACGCTCACGGTCGGCGCGATCGTGCAGCAGGAGCCCGAGGTCGCCGGCGGGCTGCTCGCGCTCGGGCCGCAAGCTGCTCTCAACATCGACGACGTGCCGGCGACCAACCTGCTGCAGCCGGGCAATCGCGCGACGTAGCGGCTGCTCGTCGCCGATCGCGCCGGCGCGCGACGCGCTCGATCGCGTACCGCGACGTGGCTGCAGACCGAGCTGAAGCCGGGCCAGCGCATGGAGAACGTGCGCGACCTGCGGCCCGAGGTGCGGCAGACGCTCGAGCGCGCGGAGAAGTTCCTGGGCCTCGCCGCGCTGGTCGCGGTGATGCTCGCCGCGGTCGCGGTCGCGCTCGCCGCGTCGCGCTACCTGCGCCGCCATCTCGACACCGCGGCGATGTTCCGCTGCTTCGGCGCGCGCGTCAGCGGCAGACGCTCGCGCTGTTCGTCGCTGCAGTTCCTCGTGCTCGGCGTCGTCGCGAGCGCGGTCGGCGTGTGCGTCGCGCTCGGCGGCCAGCAGCTGCTGGTGATGCTGCTCTCGTCGATGGTGACCGCCGACCTGCCGCCGCCAGGCTGCGCGCCGGCGTCGTCGCGACGTTCGGCACCGGCATGCTGCTGCTGTTCGGCTTCGCGCTGCCGCCGCTGATCGCGCTCGCGCGCGTGCCGCCGCTGCGCGTGCTGCGCCGCGACCTGCCGCGGCCGCGCGCCGGCGGCATCGCTCGCCTACGCTGCTCGGCGCGGCGACCGATCGCGCTGCTGATCGCCTGGCAGGCGCAGGACGCGCAGGCCGGCGTCGATCATGGTCGGCGGCATCGCCGCGCTGCTCGTCGCCGCGGCGCTCGCGGCGTGGCTGCTGATCGCGCTGCTGAAGCGGCTGCCGCAGCGCGGCGTGACGCTGGCGCTTCGGACTGGCGAACCTGCGCCGGCGCCCGCTCGCGTCGAGCCTGCAGATCGGCGCGCTGGCGCTCGGCCTGATGGCGCTGCTGCTGCTGACCGTGGTGCGCGGCGACCTGATGCGCAACTGGCGCGCGAGCCTGCCGCCCGATGCGCCGAACCACTTCCTGATCAACGTGCTGCCCGACCAGGTCGACGGCGTGCGCGCGCTGCTCAAGCGCGAGCCGGGCGCCGACGCGCGTTCGTATCCGATGGTGCGCGGCCGGCTGGTCGCGGTCAACGGCGCGCCGCTCGACACGACGCAGCTTCGCCGACGCGCGCGCGCGCCGGCTCGCCGAGCGCGAGTTCAACCTGTCGTCGGCGCGCGACTGCCGACGACCAACCGCGTCGTCGCCGGCAGCGGTTCGGCGGCAGCCGCCGGCGAGAGCGGCCGGCATGTCGCTCGAGGAGGGCATCGCCGAGACGCTGCGGCTCAAGCTCGGCGACACGCTGACCTTCGACATCGCCGGCACGCCGGTGACCGCGACGCGTCACGAGCCTGCGCAAGGTCGACTGGGACAGCTTCCGCGTCGAATTTCTTCGCGCTGTTCCCGCCCGGCGTGCTCGACGCGATGCCGACGACCTACATCGCCGCGTCCGCGTGCGCCGAACGGCAACCGCGGCGTGGCTGTCGCCGCTGCGTGCGCGAATATCCGAACGTGCTGGCGATCGACATCGGCGAGATCATGCGCCAGGTGCAGACGATCATCGAGCAGGTGGCGCGCGCGGTCGAGTTCGTGTTCCTGTTCACGCTTGCTGGGCGGCCTGCTCGTGCTGCAGGCGGCGATCGCGGCGACGCAGGACGAGCGCCGGTTCGACGCCGCGATCCTGCGCACGCTCGGCGCGTCGCGCAGCGCCAGCTCGCCGCCGCGCAGATCGCCGAGTTCCTGTGCTGGGCGCGCTCGCCGGGCCTGCTGGCGGCGGCGGGCGCGACCGCGATCGGCTACGTGCTGTCCGACCGCGTGTTCCAGATTCCGTTCCACGGCCAACCCGCTGGTGTGGCTCTACGGCATCGGCGGCGGCGCGCTCGGCGTCACGCTCGCCGGCTGGCTCGGCACGCGCGGCACGCTGCGGCAGCCGCCGCTCGCGGTGATCCGGCAGCTCGCTTAGGGCCTGTTAACGCGAACCCAGTGCCGTCTCGCGACCGAGCATGTGCGAGACGGCGACCAGCGCCAGCGCCGCGAGCGCGAGCGGTACCGCGGCGCTTTGCAGCCAGTCGATGCAGCGCGATCGCCTCGCCGCGCAGCGCGCGCGACAGCAGCGTGTACTGCGCCGAAATCGGCACCCACAGCAGCCACGCCGGCTCCTTCTTCTGCAGGAACAGCTGCACGACCGGCATCATGCGACGACGAACAGCAGCACCGAGACATTGGCCTGCGCTTCCTTGAACGTGCGGCCGCGCGCGCCCACGTAGAGCAGCGACCGCCGGCAGCAGCGCGATCAGCGGCAGCGAGCACGACCAGGAAGCGCGCGAGCTCGGGCGCGCCGAACAGGAACGGGAATGCCGACCGCCGGCAGCGGCGCGAAGCGGAGCGTCAGGTAGAAGCCCGGCGAGCGTGAGCACCACGACCGCGGCGTCGAAGCAGCGCGACCGCGATCCACTTGCCGACGACGAGCTCGCAGCGGGCGACAGCGGGTGTCGTCAGCAGCGGCTCGAGCGAGCCGCGCTCGCGCTCGCCGGCGGTCGTGTCGAGCGCCACCGCCATGCCGCCCATCACCGCCGCGAAGAGCCCGTAGAACGCGACCAGGAACAGCACGAGCGCGCCGGACTGCTGCGGCGTGGCGAGGTCGACGGCCTCGATCGTCGAGCGGGATGCGCGACCTCCGGCGCGACGCCGCGCAGCAGCAGGCGCTGCGTCCCCCATTGCCGGTTGTACGCGCGCAGCAGCGCTTCGGCCTGCGCGATCGACGCGCGCGCGCGGTCGCGCGAGCGGTCGTAGACGAGCCGCACCGTCGCCGGCGCGCCCTGCGGCGACGTCGCTGCCGAAACCCGGCGTCGACGACGAGCACGACGTCGAGGTCGCCGCTGCGGATCCTCGCCTCGTAGTCCGCGGGCGCCGGCTGACGAGCGTCACCTGCTGGCGCTCGAGGAAGGCGACGAGCGCCGGCGCGTGCTCCGCGCCGGCGACCGCGGCAGCTTGAGCTCGCGCGCGCGGTCCGCCTGGCGTCGCGACCAGGTTGAGGATCAGCATCAGGAACAGCGGGCCCGGCGGCGATCGCGGTCAGCAGCGTGACCAGCATCGTGCGCCGGTCGCGCAGCGTGTCGACGAGTTCCTTGCGCGCGACGACGGATGCGATGCGTCGCCGGCGCATCGCGCTCACGCGGCGAGCCCTTCGCCGGAGCCCGAGCAGCGCGACGAACGCGTCCTCGAGCGTCGCCTCGCCCGCTTGCGCGAGGAGCTCGGCGGCGGTGCCGTGCGCGACGACGCGGCCGCGGCCGAGGATGACGATGCGGTCGCACAGCGCGCTGACCTCCTGCATCACGTGCGAGCGAGAACAGCAGGCACTTGCCCTGCGCCGCGCAGGCCGCGCAGCAGGTCGCGCAGCGCGCGCATGCTCATGATGTCGAGGCCGTTGGTGGGCTCGTCGAGCAGGATGGTCGGCGGGTCGTGGACGAGCGCGCGCGCGATCGCGACCTTCATCCGCTCGCCCTGCGAGAAGCCCTGCGCGCGGCGGTCGGCGAGCTCGGTCGAGGCCCAGCGCCGGCGATCAGCGCGTCGATGCGCGCGTCGAGCGCGGCGCCGGCGAGGCCGTGCAGCGCGCCGTAGTAGCGGATGTTCTCGCGCGCGGTGAGGCGCGGGTAGAGCCCGCGCGCGTCGGACAGCACGCCGATGCGCTCGCGCACCGCGTAGCGGTCGCGCACGACGTCGAGGCCGTCGACGCGCGCGCGTGCCGGCATCCGGGCACCATCAGCGTCGCGAGCATGCGCAGCAGCGTCGTCTTGCCCGCGCCGTTGGGGCCGAGCAGGCCGGTGATCTCGCCGTCGGGCGCGCTGAACGACACGCCGTCGACGGCCGTGCACCTCGCGCTTCTTGCCGAACGCCTTGGCCAGGCCGTCGACGCCGATCATGGCGCGGCGCGAGCCGGTCGGGCCAAAGCGGCGGCGCGTACGCTCTTCTCGAAGTGGTCGACGCACGACTGCGGCAGCGTGTCGAATGCCGGCCTCGTCGACGAACGCCGCGATGAGCCGCGGCCCGCAGGCGTGCGGCGACACGATGTGGCCGTAGCCGGCGGCGACGATGTGGCGGCTGTTGGGCAGCGTCTTCGCGACCTCGTCGCCGTTCGCGGGCGGCGTCACCGGGTCGAGGCCGCCGGAGAGGATGCAGCACCGGCATGTCGCTCACGAGCGGTGCGTCGAAGTCCGCGGGCAGCGTCGCCGCGCGGCCAGACGTCGCACACGGCGAGATTGCGCGCGCGCCAGCGCCGGTGCGCGCAGACCGGCGAGCACGTCTGCCGCGCTTCGCGGCGCCGACGCGCGGCACGTCCTCGGCGCAGGTCACCGAGATAGTGCAGCGCCGCGTTCATCTGCTCGGCGAGTCGCGCGGTCGACGAGCATGCGCGGCGGCGAACAGCGGCCCGAAGTCGCCGGCGCGCGCGCGCGCGAGCATCTCCGGCAGCAAGGCTCGCGAGCTCCGGCGCGTAGGTGAGCGGCTGCAGCGCGCCGAGGACCATGTCGAACGTGAGCGCACGTCGCGCGGTCGCGCCGGTGCGCGGATCGGCGACGCCGACGTCGCGCCCGCGGCCCAGAGCGCTCGCTGATCGCCGCCAGCGTCGCGGCGAGATCGGGATGCGCGCGTCTGCACGCCGGCGACTCCGCGCACGCCGCGAACAGCGCGTCGAGCGCCGCCTCGCGCGTCGGCCAGACGTCGAGCGTGATGCGTCATCGCCGGCGGCGCGACGCCGTCGAGCACCATCGCTGCGCACGCGCTCCGGATGGCGGCGCAGGTATTCCTGCGCGACGCGCGTGCCGTAGCGTGCCGCCCCACAGGTTGATCTGCGCGTAGCCGAGCGCCTCGCGCACCGCGTCGAGGTCGGCGATCCACGCGGCGGTCGTGTATTGCGCGACGTCGACGCCCTGCGCGCCGCGAGCTCGCGCGGCGCAGGCGCGCGGCGCTGCGGCACCGGATCGCGTCTCGAGCGTCGTCGAGGCGTCGCGCGGCTTGAACGCGGCGCAGCGCAGCGGCGACGAGCGGCCGGTGCCGCGCTGGTCGACCAGCACGATGTCGCGCGTGCGCGCGCACTCCGTCGAGCGCGCGCGCGAACGGCGCGAGCGTCGACGCCGCCTGCCCGGGCCCGCCGGCGAGGATGAACAGCGGATCGGGCTTGCGGCGTGAGCGTGTTGGCCGGCAGCACCGCGACGAAGATGCGCGATCTTGCGCCCGTCGGGCTTGCCGCGGTTCTCCGGGCACCTCGAGCGTCCCGCACTGCGCGGCGTCGGCGAGCTTCGGCAGGCGGCATTCGGCGAGCTCGACGTGCGCGTCGCGCGAGCGCGTCGCCGCAGCCGGCGATCGCAGGCGGCCAACGCGGCGACGATGCAGGCGCGCCATGCACGGCGGTCGCGCGAGCGGGGCTGCATCGGCATGCGCCGATGGTAGCAGACGGCCGCAGCGCAGCGCAGCATGCGGCCGCGGCGATGGACACCGCATGGCGCCGTTCGCTATACTGCCACGTCATCCTCCGGCGGCCATCGCCATGACGCACGCGCGACCTCGAACCCGGCATCGTCACCGACTCTCGCCGATCGTCTGACCTACGCCGGCTACCTGCGCCTCGACCGCCTGCTCGCCGCGCAGCAGCCGCTGTCGGGCAGCGCCGGACGCGCCGCCGCGCCACGACGAGATGCTGTTCATCATCCAGCACCAGATCTCCGAGCTGTGGATGAAGCTCATGATCCACGAGCTCAAGGCGGCGATCGGCTTCGTGCGCGCCGACCGGCTCGACGCGTGCTTCAAGATCCTCGCGCGCGTCAAGCTCATCCAGAAGCAGCTCTTCGAGCAGTGGGCGGTGCTGGAGACGCTGACGCCGTCCGAGTACGAGGCGTTCCGGCCGGCGCTCGGCAACTCGTCCGGATTCCAGTCGGCGCAGTACCGCGCGCATCGAGTTCCTGCTCGGCAACAAGCACGCGGCGCTGCTCGACGTGTTCCGCCACGACGCCGGCGACCCACGCCGAGCTCGACGCGCTGCTGCACGCGCCGTCGCTCTACGACGAGTTCCTGCGCCATCTCGCGCGCCGCGGGCTGCCGGTGCCGCGCGGCATGCGTCGAGCGCGACTTGACGCAGCCGTACGAGCGCAATCCCGACGCTCGTGCCGCGTGTTCAAGACGATCTACGACGATCCGCGAGCGCTGGTGGGACGCCTACGACATGTGCGAGAAGCTGGTCGACGTCGAGGAGCGCTTCCAGCTCTGGCGCTTCCGGCACATGAAGACCGTCGAGCGCATCATCGGCCACAAGACCGGCACCGGCGGCTCGTCGGCGTCGCGCTTCCTGCAAGCGCGCGCTCGACCAGTCGTTCTTCCCCGAGCTCATCGACGTGCGCACGGTGATCGGCGCGCGATGAGCGCGCCGCTCGCGACGCCGGCGAACGCGCCGTCGCCATCGAGGCGGCCGTCGCGGCGCTCGGACCCGGGACCGCTGACCGAAGACGCGCGTCGCGCGCCACGTCGCGCCGCTCTTCTCGCGCGTGCTCGCGGCGCAGCGCGACCGCGATCTACCTCGCCAACCATTCGCTCGGCCGGCCGCTCGACGCGACGGACGACGACGTGCGCGAGGCACTCGGCGCGTGGTACGCGCGCATGGGCGACGCGTGGGACGCCTGGTACGCGCGAAATGCAGCGCGTATCGCGCGCGGCTCGCCGCGGCTGCTGGACGCGCCGCGCGCCGATTGCGTCGTGCCCGAAGACCAGCGCGGGGCAGGGCCTGCGCGCGATCCTCAACACGCTACGATCGCGTGCCGCGCGTCGTCGCGACGCGCGGCGAGTTCGATTCGCTCGACGTGATCCTGCGCGAGTACGCGCGGCGCGGCCGCATCGCGCTCGCGTTCGTCGAGCCGCGCGACGACGGCGCGTTCGCCGCCGATGACCTGCTCGCGGCGATCGCGCCGGCGCCGACCTCGTCGTCGTCTCGCAGGTGATGTTCACAGACCGGGCAGGTGCTGCCGGAGCTGCCGACGATCGTCGCTGCGGCGCATGCGCGCCGGCGCGCGCGTGCTGCTCGACGTCTATCACTCGCTCGGCGTGTTTCCGGTCGACGTCAGCGCGCTCGACGTCGATTTCGCCGTCGGCGGCAGCTACAAGTACCTGCGCGGCGGCCCGGCGCGTGCTTCCTCTATCTGCATCCGCGTCACCTCGACGGCGAGCCTGCGCACGCTCGACATCGGCTGGTTCGCCAAGAAGCGAGCCGTTCGCCTACGAACGGCCCGATCCGCCGCAGCTGCGGCCGAAGGCGGCGACGCCTTCCTCGAATCGACGCCGCCGGTGCTGCCGTTCTACCAGGCGCGCGCCGGACAGCTCCTCGCGCTCGCGCTGGGAGGCGATCGGCTGCGCGTGTATTCGCTGGCACTGCAGCGACAACTGGTTGGCTTGCTCGCCGAGCGCGGAATCGCCGCCACCGGAGGTGACGACGCGCACGGTGCGTTCTGCGTGCTCTCCCTCGAAGGAGACGGCGCAGGGGCAGCAGTTGCCTGTGCGCGGGCGCTGGCGGCACAAGGGGTGATCAGCGACGCACGCGGCCCATGGCTGCGCCTGTCCCCGGACATACTGACCTCGGACGAGGAGCTGCGGCGCGCAGCTGCCACTGTGGCTCGCGCGATCGGCCGAACGCCGTATCGACGTTCGCACGCCGACCTACCGAGGTTTCGTCAGTGAGTGACGCGGCGTATGAAAACCGCGTCATCCCGGCGCAGGCCGGCATCCAATTTCGGAGATCTACCTTGGGCCCCGGCCTCCGCCGGGGCGACGACTGTTGTAGCCGAGTTATGTGAGGCTCTGTAAGTCCGGACCCGCGCATCTGTTTGACGCGGCCGTGGAGGGACGCCGCTAGATGCTGCGAGTGAGGTACCTTACGAGAAGGACAAGAGCGATGACGAACAGCGCAGCACCGAGCACGCCGGCGACGATGACGTGCTGCGGCCGGATGCTCTCCATGTCGTGTTCGCCCGAGGCTCGCTTGCGAATGCCGAGAAAGCCAGCGAACACGGCACCGAGCACGCGAAGGAAACCCACTGAAGGCGATCGCGCTGGACGCGAATGCTTGGGCGGCGCAGGGTCTGAATTCGGCATGGGGCGCTCACCGGGAATGCGGCCATCCTAGCACGCGCCCTTACCTGGATGCGTGGCTGCCAATTCCGTGCCGATTGGCGCAAAATCAGGCGTTTGCGCGCAGGTAGCGCTTGAAAGGACCATCGCCGGTCCCCAACTTCAGAGCCAATTCGGGCTACGCGAGGAATTGCGATGCGTTTCGACAAACTGACCACCAAGTTCCAGCAGGCGCTCGCCGACGCACAGAGCCTGGCGCTGGGCAACGACAACGGTTTCGTCGAGCCCGCAGCACCTGCTCTCGGCGCTGCTCAAGCAGGAGGATGGCGGAACGTCGTCGCTGCTCTCCCGCGCAGGTGTCAACGTTCCCGCGCTAAAGGGCGCGCTGGACAAGGCAATCGCGCGCCTGCCGAAGGTCGAAGGCCAGGGCGGCGAGATCACTGCCTCGCGCGACCTGACCAACCTGCTCAACCTCACCGACAAGATCGCCGGCAAGCGCGGCGACCAGTTCATCGCCAGCGAGTTGTTCCTGCTGGCGCTCGCCGACGACAAGGGCGAGACCGGGCGCCTGCTCAAGGACCACGGCCTGACCAAGAAGGCGCTGGAAGCGGCGATCGACGCGGTGCGCGGCGGCGCCAGCGTCGACTCGCAGGAGGCCGAGGGCCAGCGCGAGGCGCTGAAGAAGTACACGATCGACCTCACCGAGCGCGCGCGCCAGGGCAAGCTCGACCCGGTGATCGGCCGCGACGACGAGATCCGCCGCACGATCCAGATCCTGCAGCGGCGCACCAAGAACAATCCCGGTGCTGATCGGCGAGCCGGGCGTCGGGCAAGACCGCGATCGTCGAAGGCCTCGCACAGCGCATCGTCAACGGCGAAGTGCCCGAGACGCTCAAGAACAAGCGCGTGCTGTCGCTCGACATGGCGATGCTGCTCGCCGGCGCCAAGTATCGCGGCGAATTCGAGGAGCGGCTGAAGGCCGTGCTCAAGGACATCGCAGCCGACGAGGGCCGTACGATCGTCTTCATCGACGAACTGCACACGATGGTCGGCGCCGGCAAGGCCGAAGGCGCGATCGACGCCGGCAACATGCTCAAGCCCGCGCTTGCGCGCGGCGAGCTGCATTGCGTCGGCGCGACCACGCTCGACGAATACCGCAAGTACATCGAGAAGGACGCCGCGCTCGAGCGCCGCTTCCAGAAGGTGCTGGTCGACGAGCCGTCGGTCGAGGCCACGATCGCGATCCTGCGCGGTCTGCAGGAGCGCTACGAGATCCACCACGGCGTCGAGATCACCGACCCGGCGATCGTCGCTGCCGCCGAGCTCTCGCACCGCTACATCACCGACCGCTTCCTGCCCGACAAGGCGATCGACCTGATCGACGAGGCGGCGGCGCGCATCAAGATGGAAATCGACTCCAAGCCGGAGGTGATGGACAAGCTCGACCGCCGCCTCATCCAGCTCAAGATCGAGCGCGAGGCGGTGAAGAAGGAAAGCGACGAGGCGTCGAAGAAGCGGCTCGACCTCATCGAGCAGGAAATCGCGCGGCTCGAGCGCGAGTACGCCGACCTCGACGAGATCTGGAAGGCGGAGAAGGCGCAAGTCGCCGGCAGCCAGCACATCAAGGAGGAGATCGACAAGGTCAAGCTGGCAGATGGAAGAGGCCAAGCGCAAGGGCGACTGGCAAAAGGTGTCCGAGCTGCAGTACGGGAAGCTGCCGCAACTCGAGGCGCAGCTCAAGAAGGCCGACAAAAAGCTCGCCGGGGAGGAGGCGAAGAAGCCGCAGCTGTTGCGCACGCAGGTCGGCGCCGAGGAGATCGCCGAGGTCGTGTCGCGCGCGACCGGCATTCCGGTTTCGAAGATGATGCAGGGCGAGCGCGAGAAGCTGCTGCAGATGGAAGACGCGCTGCACAAGCGCGTCGTCGGCCAGGACGAGGCGGTCAGCGCTGGTCGCCGACGCGATCCGCCGTTCGCGCTCGGGACTGTCCGACCCCAACCGGCCCTACGGCTCGTTCCTGTTCCTCGGGCCGACCGGCGTTGGCAAGACCGAGCTGTGCAAGGCACTCGCCGACTTCCTGTTCGATTCCGAGCAGCACCTGATCCGCATCGACATGTCGGAGTTCATGGAAAAGCATTCGGTGGCGCGACTGATCGGCGCGCCGCCGGGCTACGTCGGCTACGAGGAGGGCGGGTACCTCACCGAAGCGGTGCGCCGCAAGCCCTACAGCGTGATCCTGCTCGACGAGGTCGAAAAAGCGCATCCCGGACGTGTTCAACGTGCTGCTGCAGGTGCTCGACGACGGGCGCATGACCGACGGCCAGGGCCGCACGGTCGACTTCAAGAACACGGTGATCGTCATGACGTCGAATCTGGGGTCGCAGATGATCCAGCAGATGCAAGGCGATGACTACGGCGTGATCAAGCTCGCGGTGATGGCGGAGGTCAAGACGCATTTCCGGCCGGAATTCGTCAACCGCATCGACGAGATCGTCGTCTTCCACGCGTTGTCGGAGAAGGAGATCGCGTCGATCGCCAAGATCCAGCTGCAAGGCGCTGGAGTCGCGGCTCGCCAAGATCGAGATCAAGCTCGATGCCACGGCTGCGGCGCTGGCCAAGATCGCCGAGGCCGGATTCGATCCGGTGTACGGCGCGCGGCCGCTCAAGCGCGCGATCCAGCAGCAGATCGAGAACCCGCTGGCGAAGGAAATTCTCGCGGGCAAGTTCGCGGCGGGCGACACCGCGCACATTGCCGAGAAGGCTGGCAAGATCGTCTTTATCAAGCGCTGAGCTTAGCGGCGACGAGAACCAGAACGGCTAGCGCCGCCGCGCCCGCTGTACCGGCGGGCGCCGTCGTTCGTGCCATGCACGCAGCGCAGCGGTTGACGACGACGCCTCGGCAGATCGACTTCGGCGGGGCCTAGTAGTAAGGCGCCCTCCGTTGGGCTAGGCGATACGACTGCCTCCCCAGAAAACGTCGCGCCGCCTTCCGAAGGTACCCGGCCACATTCGCCGTGATGCGTTCGCTCCGCGAGAGTGGCCGCGTCAAACGAAGTCGCGAGTCTTCCTCGGCGACGACGACCGTGCGTCCGCCACGATCGATCTCGAAGCGCATTCCCGCCGTCAGCACGACGTCACGCGGGTCGCGCTCGAGCGTGATCCAGACGCATCCGTGTTCGACGCTCACGATGGTACCGTCGGCGCCGTCGAGCACCAGCGCGCCGCGCTGCGGCAGGCGGGTGGTGCGTACGTACTCGGTCCTGGCACGGTCGAAGGGCATGGTGTTTCTCCTTTCCAATGCGTAGAATGCATGCATCGCCGGCTTGTCCGATCGGCGCAACGCGCCGATGCATGATGCCAATTATCGACGGACAGGTGGCACCACTACAAACGCAAAATGCTCATTGCTCGCATGAGAATTAGGAATGGCTAAGCGCGGCGCACCGGTGCGACTGCCGTCGCTGGACCTGCTCAAGGGCTTCGATGCCGCCGCCCGCCATCTGTCGTTCACACGCGGCGGCGCAGGACCTGTTCCTGACGCAGTCGGCACTATCGCGCCAGATCCAGACCCTCGAGGAGCAGCTGGGCACACCGCTGTTCGAGCGCCGGCATCGCGAGTTGCGCCTGACCAATGCCGGCCAGATCCTGCAGGCCACCGCGAAGGTCGTGCTCGAGGAACTCGGGCACACCGTGGCCAAGATCCGCCGCGAGCAGACCGCGCTGCCGCTCACTGTTTCGACCAACCAGCCGTTCGCGGCGCTATGGCTGATTCCGCGTCTTGCGCGGTTTCGCGCGCTGCACCCGAGTGTCGACGTGTTCATTTCAGCCGACAACCGCGTCGTCGACCTCGAACGCGAGCGCATCGATCTCGCCGTACGCTATTGCGCTGAATCGATGGCGCCTCCCGGGTCGCCGCGCCTTTTCGGCGAGCGCCTGATGCCGGTGTGCAGCCCCGCGCTCGCCACCGATCGTGCGCGACCCTTGCGCAAGGCCGAAGACCTTGCCCAGCACGTGCTACTGCACGTCGACGACGAGCGCGGGCGTTTCCCGTGGCTCAACTGGTCGGTGTGGCTCGCTGCGGTCGGCATTCGCGAGTTGACACCGGCGGGATCGCTACGCTTCAACCATTTCGACCAGGTCATCCAGGCGGCGCAGGACGGGCAGGGCGTCGCGCTCGGGCGCGTACCGCTCATCGACCGGCTGCTCGCGCGAGCGCCGGCTGGTCGCTCCGCTGCGCGGCAAGTACACCACTGCGCGCGCGTACTACGTGGTGCGCGCGGCTCAATGCACCTATCCGACCGGAAACCCACGCCTTTGTCGAATGGCTGATCGCGGAAGCGAAGGCCGACCACGACGTCACTACCGACGCTCCGGCGCCGCGGGCGCCCGCGGCGCGATCCCGCCGGAGTGCACGCTGATGCACGACGACGATGCGCACCGCGGCGCACGATGCGCCATCGCCGTGGGTCGTCCGGTTCGCGCCGCTGGTGGCTTCGAACGCGCGCGTGCTCGATCTCGCCAGCGGCCGTGGTCGGCACAGCCGCCTGTTCGCAGGGCGCGGATGCCAAGTGTGCGCCGCGCGACCGCGACCCGACCGCGCTCGCCGCGCTGGCGGGAACGCCGCGGCGTCACGACGGTCGCGGTCGACCTCGAGGGACCCCGCTGGCCGCTTTGTCGGACGAGCGCTTCGATGCCGTCGTCGTCGCGCACTACTTGTATCGTCCGCACCTACCGGAGGTCGTCGCCTGCGTCGCCGACGATGGCGTGCTGATCTACGAGACGTTCGCGCAGGGCAACGAACCTACGGCAAGCCGTCGAATCCGGCCTTCCTGCTCGCGCCCGGAGAGTTGCTGGCGTGCATCGCCGATCGCCTGCCGACTCGTCGCGTTCGAGCAAGGTGTCGTGACCAGCGGCCGCCCCGCGGTCCTGCAGCGCGTTGTCGCCGTCGGTCGCGCGCGCGCCTGGCCGACCGCGCTGCCGGCGTGAACCACGCGCACTGAGCGCGGTCCGAATCTTCGCAAATCCGCGCGGCGGCGAAGGCCCTTCGGATTGCGCTTCGGATTGGGGTAAAATACTGCATTTTTTCGGGTGAGCCCGCTTGTCTACGATGTTGACCGGTAGTCTGGTCGCGATCGCGACGCCGATGCACGCCGACGGGGCGCTCGACCTGCAGGCGCTTCGCAAGCTGATCGACTTCCACGTCGCCAACGGCACCGTCGGGCATCGTCGTCGTCGGCACGACCGGCGAGTCGCCGACGGTGGATTTCGAGGAGCATTGCCTGCTTATCAAGACTACGGTCGATCACGCGGCGGGCCGTATTCCGGTCGTCGCGGGAACCGGCGCCAATTCGACGGCCGAGGCGATCGAGCTCACGCGCTACGCGCGCGAGGTCGGCGCGGACTACGGGCTGTCGGTGGTCCCGTACTACAACAAGCCATCGCAGGAAGGGCCTGTATCAGCACTTCCGGACGATCGCCGAGAAGGTCGATCTGCCGCTGGTGGTGTACAACGTCCCGGGACGCACAGTCGCCGATATCGGCAACGATACGGTGCTGCGCCTCGCACAGCTTCCCGGCGTCGTCGGCATCAAGGACGCCACGTCAGATATGGTGCGCCACGTCGACCTGATGCGCCGACTGCCTCGGGACAAGGTCTTTCGCGTTGCTTTCGGGCAACGACGACACTGCGCTCGCCTACATGTTGCTGGGCGGGCACGGAGTGATATCGGTGACGGCGAACGTCGCGCCGCGCGCGATGGCCGACATGTGCGCGGCCGCGCTGGCGGGACGCATCGCGGAGGCGCGGGCGATCAACGCGCGGCTGCTGCCGCTGCAACGTCCAGCTGTTCGTCGAAGCCAACCCGATTCCGGTCAAGTGGGCGCTCTCCGAAATGGGCCACATCGGCCCCGGGTTGCGACTGCCGCTGACCGCGCTTGCCGCTCGGCATCACGACGTGATGCGATCCGCGTTGCGCGAGGCAGGCTGTCTTTAGGAGAACAGGATGCAATATTTTCGCTTGCTGAAATACGTGGCCGTATCGCACCGCCGTCGTCCTGCTCGCGGGCTGCGAGACGATGACCATGTCGCTGGGCAAGAAGATCGACTACAAATCTGTCGTCAACCGTGCCGCCGCTCGAGGTACCGCCCGATCTGACGGCACCGACATATGACGACCGCTATCAGGTTGCGACGGCGTCGGGCCAAGCCGCGGCGCGCGCGACGAGCAAGACCAACGGAGGTCCTCCCTTCCAACGCCGACGCACGATTGGCGCGTGCGGGCAGCGAACGCTACCTTGTCGTCAAGGCAAGCGATGATATGGCGTGGAAAACCGTGCGCGATTTCTGGACGAAGAACGGCTTCGTCATCGCGAGTCGAGCAACCTTCCCTTGGCATCATGGAAACGGACTGGGCAGAAAACCGCGCGTCGGTCCCGAAGGACCCCCTGCAAAACTTCATGAGCAAGTACGTTAGCTTCCTAAACGACACCTACACGCGCGACAAGTTCAGGACGCGCATCGAGCGCGGAACGCGAACCGGGAACGGTGGAGATCTACATCAGCCACCACGGTGCCGCGCAGCTGCCGACCAAGAACAACAAGGGCGTACCCGAAGACTTCCAGTGGCAGGCGGTGCCGGTTAACCCCGAGCTCGAAGCCGAATTTCTGGCGCGGATGATGGTCGCCTTCGGCGCCCCGGAGCAGAAGGCGGAGGAGGCCATCGCGGCGCTGAAACAGGCTCCCGATCGCGCGTTCATCGAGACAGGAAAGGACGGCGCAAGCCAGCTCGTCGTCGACGACGCTTTCGACCGCGCGTGGCGTCGCGTCGGGCTCGCCCTCGATCGCACCGGTTTCACGGTCGTCGACCGTGATCGCTCGAAGGGTCTGTATTTCGTGCGTTATGCCAATCCCGATCTCGATGCCAAAAAGGAAAAGGGCTGGCTGGACAAGCTTGCATTCTGGAAGAACGACGATGCCAAGCCGGAGCAGTATCGCGTCGTCGTGACGCAGGCCGACCCGCGTAGCGTGGTCACGGTGCAGGATCCCGCCGGCGCTCCGGACAAGTCCGTCAACAGCGACAAGATACTCGCGCTGCTCAAAGACCAGCTCAAGTGACGGCTCCATTGGCGGACCTTGGCGCTGGGCGCTCCGGTATTCGCGCTCGGGACGGCCCTTCGCGCTCGTGCGCTTCGCCTGCCTAGGCAGCGGCAGCGAGGGCAACGGCCTTCTGGTCGAAGTCGGCGCCACGCGCGTGCTCGTCGACTGCGGGTTCGGCATCCGCGACACGGTGGGCAGGCTGGGAAGGCTGGGCGTCGCCGCAGAGACGCTTACCGCCATCATCGTCACTCACGAGCACAGCGACCACGTCGGCGGCGTCGCCGCCTTCGCCGCGCGCTACTGCGACTCCCGTCTGGCTGACCTTCGGAACCCTGTCGACGGTCGCCGAGCGCTTCGACCCGCTGGCGCACGTCTACGGATTCGACAGCCACGATACCTTCGCCATCGGTGACGTCCAGGTGCGGCCGTTTCCGGTGCCGCACGACGCGCGCGAGCCGGTGCAGTTCGTCCTGATCCGACGGCCAGTGCCGTCTCGGCGTGCTTACCGACATCGGCGTGTCGACGGCGCACGTCGAAGCCACGCTGTCAGGTTGCGATGCGCTCGTCCTCGAATGCAACCACGATATCGACATGCTGGCCAACGGTGACTATCCGTTTCCGCTCAAGCAGCGCATTGCCGGCAAATTCGGCCACCTCGACAACGCCGCTGCCGCAGGTTTGCTGTCGCGGCTGGATAACTCGAACCTCAAGCACGTATTCGCTGCACACCTGTCACAGCATAACAACACACGCGAGCTCGCCCGCGCCGCGCTGGCTGGTGCGCTCAGTTGCGCCCCGGAATGGATCGGCATTGCCGACCAGCACGAAGGCTTCGGCTGGCGCGAATTCATCTAGCGGTCAACTGGAACACAACGCGGAGCGTCAATGGAAAAGATGCAGGAGCTGTACCGGGGCAAGGCGAAGACGGTCTATGCCACCGACGATCCGCAAGTTGCTGGTCATGCACTATCGCGACGACACCAGCGCATTCGACGGCGAGCGCGTGGAAAAGCTCGAGCAAAAAGGCGAGACCAACAACAAGATCAACGCCTTCATCATGCAGAAACTCGCCGCCGCCGGCGTTCCGACCCATTTCGTGCGGCTCATCAACGATCGCGATTCGCTTGTGCGCGCGCTGAAGATGCTTCCGGTCGAATGCGTAGTGCGCAACATTTGCGCCGGGTCGATGGCAAAGCGCCTGGGCATCGCCGAGGGCACGGTACTGCCCGAGCCGATTTTCGAGTTCTTCTACAAGAGCGACCCGCTGCAAGGATCCGCTGGTCAACGACGATCACATTCGTGTGCTGGGCTGGGCCAACAGCAAGGAGATCGCGGAGATGAAAGCGCTCACGCACAAGGTGAACTCTGTGCTGAAGCCTTTGTTCGCCAAGGCCGGCATGGATCTCGTCGACTACAAGCTCGAGTTCGGTCACGCGGTCGACGATCCGCAGGGGCCGCTACTGCTCGGCGATGAATTTACTCCTGACGGCTGCCGTCTCTGGGATCAGGGCACGCAGGAAAAGCTCGACAAGGATCGCTTCCGTCGCAATCTCGGCAACGTCATCGGCAAGTACCGCGAGGTCGCGGAGCGCATCGGCGCGCCGCTATAGTCGGCGTCAGCCACGCGGCGGTGCGCGCGGCGGCAACAAGAAGCCGGCCCGCTGGCCGGCTTTTTCGCGCGCAGGGGCGTGGTTACTTCTTGGCCGCGTCGGCTGGTGCCGGCGTCGCGCTCATCGAGGCATCCTTCGCCGCGTCGACGGCCTTGCCTGCGCTGTCCTTCGAATCCATCGCGGCCGTGTCGGCGGCCTTCGGCGCGGTGGCGCTCTTGTCGGCGGCTTCCTTGGCCATCGGCCGCAGCCTTGTCTGCGGCCGCCTTGTCTGCAGCTGCCTTGTTGTTGTCGCTGCAAGCGCTCAGCGCGAGCGCCAGCGCAGCGACGCAAAATATGGACTTCTTCATTGGGGTCTCTTACTGGAGTGAGATGAGTTGAGCGGTTGAGCAATACGCGCGCCAAAACGAGATTACGTGCCGGCCGCTGCCTGTCAATTCGTGACGGCGAAGCATACACCGACATCTTGAAGTATACTACAAAAGGGTAATGTTTTCAAACAGATCGCGCGGCGACCTCACGGTCGAGCAGGTGTGGCGCACGCGCGAGCTGTCATGAGTGTGCCGCGCGCGAACAGCAATCCTGCCGAGCGCCAGACTTTAAAGCCCGAGCACTGTCCCGGTGATCCCCGGCTCGCCCGTGGCCCAGATTTCATCGAAACGGTTGGCGAGCGACTGGATCTGCTCGGGTTGCCCAATGCCGAGCGTTGCGCGTGGCTGCTCGAAATGAAAGCGATGCAAATAATGCATGTCGTCGACGATCAGCAGCGGGTCGGTGGCAATCCTCGCATCGTCGCCGGTGCGAAGAATCGACATCGCATGTGCGTAGGCCTGCAGTAGCTTGAGCAGGCGCGGACACGCGCTTTCGAGATAGCGCGTGTCGTGGACGATGATGTCCAACCGTCGCCCGCGCATCCCGCGCAGGAAGGCCGCGAGGTTGATCGGCGCGTGCCGCGCAAATTCCAACCGGTCTGCGACAGGTCCTGGTCGAAGACACGGATGTGGTGGCGCGCCAGCGCGATCGAGCTCGTCGATGGCGGCGGCTTGCTCGGCAACCGTCGCCAGCGTGACGAGGCGCCGCTCGACGGGCGGCTCAGTCGAAATCGATGTAGCCATCGTGATACCAGCGATGGAGGATGCTGACAGCGGCTGCGTCGCCGACGTCGTCACCGTCGAGATGCCGCGCGTTTGCCAGCCGCTTCAGCCGCGTGGCCGCGCCGCGACGGCCACACCATGCAATGCACCGTTGATATATAGATTGCGGGCATCGTATAGGATTTGAGTTCGTGGGTCCAAGTGCAGCGCCCCGCCGCATCGCCGTTGCCGCGAAGCGGCGCAACGACAGCGCGCGCGGCGGCGTATCGAAGAATACGTGCGGTTTGGGCTCGGTCAGATGGCAGCCGAGAAAGCTTGCGACGGCACGCTCGTCCCAGCGTATCGCCGAGCAGCATCGCGCTGCATTGCGCCTGCATCGCAGCGTCGATGCGAGCGGGCTCGCGCGCGGGAGCGAGATCCGGGTCAGCGTAGCGCCCCGACAGCGCGAGCCTGTCGCGCAGCCAGTCGAGAAAAGCGGTGCCCAGGTCCTGCGCCGATGGCGCGCGAAAACCGATCGAATACGTCGTGCACGCATCGACGGCGACACCTTCGTGCGCGTGATCGGGCGGGAGGTAGAGCATGTCGCCCGGATCCGAGCGTCCATTGCGCGGCGGGCCGGAAGCGCGCGAGGATCTTGAGCGGCAGGCCGGCCCTGAGCGCGAGGTCGCGCTGCGTGCTGATGCGCCAGCGTCGCCGGCCTTCGCCTTGAAGCAGAAACACGTCGTAGGAATCGAAGTGCGCGCCGACGCCGCCGCCCGGCGCGGCGTAGCTCACCATCAGATCGTCCAGCCGCGCGTAGGGGATGAATGCGAAGCGCCGCAGCAGCGCCTCTCCGGCGGCGCAGTGCAGGTTTACGCCGTGCACCAGCAGCGTCCAGCCGCGCGCGGGGAGATTGCTGAAAACGGAGCGTCGGAACGGTCCTTGCACCGTCGACCAGCGCGCCCGCTCGCGCATCACGATGCGCGATTCGACATCGTCGCGACCGGACAGCGCGAACAGTTCCTGAGTGGACAGGCAGCCGCGGAATCCGCGAACGGCATGCCGCGAGGAGCAGCGCACGCTTTTGCCAGTGGCGGCGCAGGAACGCCGCCGGCGTCAACCCGCCCAATGGTGGTACCGGAGCGAATGCCGGCATTGCGCGATTATAGCGGTCGCCTGTCGCCGCCGATATTTTTGCTAGAATGCGCGACGGACCGCGCGCCCGGCGTGCAGGCCACGTGGCTTCTCCATCACATTGCTCTGCGCATGAACATATTCGACAACTCCGCGGTGACCCTTTCCTACAGATTATTTTCGGCTGGAGGCGAACTCATCGAGGAATCGCCGCAGCCGATTACGTACCTGCATGGCGGCCACCACGGCATTTTTCCGCAGCATCGAGGCAGCGCTGGCGCAGAAAAAGGCGGGCGACACCTGCTCGGTGACGCTCGAGCCCGAGGATGCGTTCGGCGAGTACGACGCCGATCTGGTGCGCGTCGAGCCACAGGAGCGCTTTCCGGCTGACGTCAAGGTGGGCATGCAGTTCGAGGGACATGCGGGCGAGGATCCCGACGATGATGACGACGATCAGCGCGTCTACACCGTCACCGACATCGCTGACGGCAAAGTCGTCGTCGATGGCAATCATCCGCTGGCGGGCCAGCGGCTGCGCTTCGACTGCACTGTGCTCGATGTAAGGCCAGCCACCGCGGAGGAGCTGGCGCACGGGCACGTGCACGGCGAGGGCGGGCACCACCATCACTGAGCGCGCCGCGCTCGCTCAGCGCTCGCCGTCCTGCGCCAGGCGCCGGAGCTCGTAGATTGCCGCGTGCGCGTCTCGGGGCGAAAGTGCGTCGGGATCGAGCGCGGCAAGGCGATCGAGCAGCGCGGCCTGTCGACGCGGCGCCTCAATCGCCGGCGCGCTCGGCCCCGAACAGGTCGGCCTGCGTGTCACGTCGCGCGCTGAACCGATCGAGCCGCGCCAGGAATGCTCTCGCCTGTCGCACCGCATCTGCCGGGACCCCCGCGAGCTTGGCCACCTGCAGCCCGTAGCTCTGATTCGCCGGACCTTCTGCGACCGCGTGCAGGAACACGATGCTGTCCTTGTGCAGGACCGCATCGAAATGCACGTTGGCACAGCCTTCGAGTTCGGAAGGCAGCGCGGTCAGCTCGAAGTAATGCGTGGCAAACAGTGTGAGACTGCGGTTGTTGAGCGCCAGCTCGCGAGCGATCGCCCATGCCAGCGCGAGCCCGTCGAAGGTCGACGTGCCGCGGCCGATCTCGTCGATCAACACCAGGCTTTGCGGCGTCGCGCGGTTGAGTATCGCTGCTGCCTCGGTCATCTCGACCATGAAGGTCGAGCGGCCGCCCGCGAGGTCGTCGGCAGCGCCGATTCGGGTATAGATGGCGTCGATCGGTCCGAGTCGCGCGTCCGCCGCCGGCACGAACAAGCCGCAGTAAGCGAGCAGCGCAATGGCCGCGGTCTGCCGCATATAGGTCGATTTTCCGCCCATGTTCGGGCCGGTGATGATAAGCAGGCGTTGCGAAGGCTTCAGCGTCAGGTCGTTGGCAATGAAGTGCTCGACCTGCGTCTCGACCACCGGGTGGCGGCCGCCGCGAATCTCGATACCAGGCTCCGGGTCCAGGGTTGGCCGCGTCCACCCGAGTTCGGCGACGGCAATCGCGTGGGTCGTCAGCACGTCAAGCGTGGCCAGTGCGCTCGCCGCGGCTTGGAGCGCGGGAATCGCGGGCGCGAGTTCCGCGAGCAACGCGTCGTAGAGCTGCTTCTCGCGCGCGAGTGCACGTTCATTTGCCGAAAGCGCCTTGTCCTCGAAGGACTTGAGTTCCGGGGTGATGTAACGCTCGGCGTTTTTAAGCGTCTGGCGCCGCCGGTAGTCGTCCGGAATCTTCTGCGTGTGCGCGTGCGTGACCTCGATGTAAAACCCGTGCACGCGGTTGTATTCGACCTTGAGCGAAGCGATTCCCGAACGCGCTCGCTCGCGCGCCTCGAGGTCGACGAGGTAGGCGCCGCAGTTGCTCTGGATCGCGCGCAGTTCGTCGAGCTCGGCATCGCGACCCCCGGCAATCACGTTGCCGTCGCGGACGACTGCGGCAGGTTCGCTCGCGATCGCGGCATGCAGAAGCCGCGACCAAGTTGCATCGATCGCGAGTCCGGAGGCTACTTCGGCGAGCAACGGCGCCACGAACCCGCTCACCAGCGTGGCAAGCGCGGGCAGGCTGTCGAGGGTCGCGCGCAAGCCCGACAGGTCGCGCGGACGCGCACTCACTAGCGCAATGCGCGAGGCGATGCGCTCGACGTCGACGGTATGCCTCAGCTGCGCGGCGATGCGGCGCGCGACGCCGACGTCTGCGACGATCGCAGCGATCGCCTGGTGGCGCGTCGCGGCCGCGTCCTGTGCGCGCAGGGGATGAGCGAGCCAGTGGCGTAGCAGGCGACTCCCCGCGGGCGTGGCGCAGGTGTCGAGCAGTGACAGCAGCGTCGGGGCCGCCTCGCCGCGCAGCGTCGACGTGATCTCCAGGTTGCGCCGCGTCGGCGCGTCCACTAGCACGTGCAGCCCGGCGTGCTCGACGTGCAGCGTGCGCACGTGGGCGAGCGCGCCCTGTTGCGTCGATCGCGCGTAGTGAAGCAAGGCGCCGGCGGCAGCGGTTCCCAGCGGCGCGTCGTCAGCACCGAATCCGGCAAGATCCCGCGTGCCGAGCTGTTCGCACAGCCGCCGCACCGCCGCCTCGCTGTCGAATTGCCATGCCGGCAATGCGCGTGCGGGAACGGCGGTAGCTGGCGCCATGGCAAAGCCCTCCGGATGCAGCAGCTCGCTGGGCACAACGCGCTCGAGCAGCGATGCAAGCTCAGTCAGCGCGACATCGGCAATCGAGAGGGTTCCACCGGCGAGGTCCAGCCACGCGGCACCGACTCGCTGTCCGATCGCGTGAACGCACACCAGCAGGCTCTCACGCTTGGCGTCGAGCAGGCCTGCGTCGGTGATCGTTCCCGGCGTGACGATGCGCGTGACTCTGCGTTCTACCGGGCCCTTTGCGGTCGCGGGGTCGCCGATCTGCTCGCAGATGGCTACCGATTCGCCCTGCCGGATCAGCTTGGCGAGATAGCTTTCGACGGCATGGTACGGGACGCCCGCCATGGGAATCGGCGTTCCGGCCGACGCGCCGCGCGATGTCAGCGTGATATCGAGCAGCGGCGCCGCGCGCACCGCATCGTCGTAGAACATCTCGTAGAAATCGCCCATCCGATAGAAAACGAGCTTGTCTGGATGTGCGGCCTTGATGCTCAGGTACTGTTGCATCATCGGCGTGTGCGCAGACAACGACGTATCGGTGGGGGACGTGCGCGCGTTCACCAGCGGATTATAGGGGAGGCGTATCGCCGGCAGGTGCCGCGCCGTCGCGCGCGGCGGGGCGGCTGCGCGCGGCCGGCGACGGGCGGCCGCGAACGCAGCCGCCCCGTAACCGGGCTAGTTGTCCTGCGTCACGCCAGCCGACAGAGCGGCGCCCGGACCGATGAGGTAGATCGTGTAGTTCCTGGTGCCGATCAAGGTGACTGAAGGCAGCGTCAGCAGTGTTTGCGCGGTGCCGGCGACGTTGAAGGAGAACTTGAATGCCGTTCCCGTCACCGAGTCGGCGGCGAGCTCGAAGACACTCGTGCCGGAATTCTGCGGCAGCGCGGATATCTGCTTGCTGAAGTTCACGAACACGTCCATCGCCGCGACATCGGGCGAGGTATTGACCACGCGAACCTTGGCGTTGCCCGGGCCCGGCGGAAGATTGTTGTCGGCGAGCATGATCGCCTGCAAGGCGCCCGCGGGACCCTCGAGCACAATCGACGAGTCCATCGCCGAGGTCAGCACCGGCGAAAAAGTGAGCAGCGTGGCGCCTGGGGTCGCCGTCGCCTCGACGGTCAGCGTGTGCTTGCTGGCCGTGGTTTGCTGGTAACTCGTCGCGCCAGTCACCGGGATGTTCGACAGCTTCAGCACGCCGTCGAAGAACACATTGAGCGCCGACGTCACGGTCGACGCGTTGACGACCTTGAACTGTGCGTACAGATTGCTCAGGAAGTTGCCGCTTCCGACGCTGTCGATATTGAGCACCGCCACGTTCGGAAGCGCGCTGCTGCCCTTTGTATAAACGACGATGTCGACCGCCGAGCGCTCGGCGAAGTTCTGCGCCGGCGCATCGAAGATCACATTCTTCGAGCCGAACGGCGTCACGCGCAACTCAAGGTTGCCGGAGGGTGTTGTTGCGAAGCCGCCAAACGTGTTGTATGCGGCACCACTGACGCTTGGCGATACCAGGTTGAGGTCCTCGCCGGGGGCCGTGAGGTATACGTCGACGGTGCCGATGCCTGCAGCCCCATTGATCACGCGCACGTTGAAATTCCCGGCGCCGGGATCGGTGAAGGTATCGTCGAAGAGATTGCCGATCGGCGCCGTGATGGGGCCGAACATGACGTAGGAATATTGCGCCTCGCCAATGGGGGCGACGGTCGTGATGATGAGTTGGGAAACGGCGCTTTCGACTATCGCCTTGATGGTGCGCGTCGGAGTCGACTCCGTGATCGCGTTGATCGTCTGGTACGGTTGAATCGTCTCGAATACGAGACCCGAAGCAAGCGGATTGTCGTCCAGGGTCACGTTGATCGGTGCGCCGGCATTCGGGATCAGGTTGACCACTCGCACCTGCGATTGCGTGCTGGCGAGGGTGACGACGCCATTGCCGGTGTTGCAGCCAGCGACAAGCAGCGCGGTGACGAGCGCTGCGACAACGGCGATGTAGTACGGGCGCATGACTTCTCCGGGACGGCGTTAGCGCGCGGCGACGGCGAGCGGGGCGTGGCGGCCGCCATGCTCGCGCGGGCCTGTACGCCCGCCACGGCGCGCGAGTCGCCGCTCACTCATCCAGTGTAACGATGCCTTGCAGGGTGCTGGTTGGGCCCGCGAGGTACACAGTATATTTGTGCCCGGGTAGAAGCAACACTCCGGGAAGCTTGAGCACGACCGACGTCGTTCCGGAGACGTTGAAATCGAATTCGTACGCCGTTCCGGAAAGTGCGGTCGCCGTGAGATTGGTGTACGCCGAAGCCGTGTTGATGGCGAGATTGGTGATTTGCCTGCTGAAATTCACGAAGACGTCGACCGCGGCGACGCTCGCGGAGGTATTCACGAAGCGCACGCCGGCACTGCCCGTCGCCGGAGGCTGGTTGTCATCGAGGAGCACGACGCCGTTGAGCGCGCCCGCGGGCCCGACCAGCGCGATCGACGTGTCGGTTGCCGATGAAAGCGTGGGATTCAAGGTCAGCAGGGTCGCGCCTGGTGTGGCCTGCGCTTCGACATTGAACGTGTGCGCGCCGGCGGCGGTCTGCTGGTAGTTCGAGACGCCGGTAAATGGAATGCTCGACAGCTGCAGGCTGCCATCGATGAATATGTTGAGCGGTGAGCTCACCAACGAGGCGTTGATCACCTTGTACTGGGCGACAAGGTTGTCGACGATACTGCCGGTTCCCGCAGCGTCGCTGGGAAGCAGCGCCACGTTGACTAGTGTCCCGCTACCCTTGCTGTACGCCAGGATCGTCGTCCCCGTTTGCTGGGCGAAGACCTTCGGCGTCGAATCGAAGATGACCGTCTTGGTGCCTGACGGCGTGATGCGAATCTCGAAAGGGCCGCCGATACTGACCGAGGTGAACGCGGACGCACCGCCATACGGAATGTTGCCCACCGTCGCCCCGGTGACCGTGAGATCGGCGCCGGGCGGCGTAAGGTAGACGTCGATCGCGCCGATACCCGCGGCCGCGTTCATCACCCTGAGCGAAAAAAAGCCCGAGCCCGGATCGTTGAAGTTGTCCGATTGGAAGATCGTGAGCGGAGCGGTCACGGGTCCGAAGATGGCGTAGGTGAAGTTCGTGTCGCCACTGATGTTGGTGGTGGTGTTGTTGACCAGCGGCGTACTCGATCCGGTCACCGTGACGGTAAACGTCTGCGTGCCATTGTCGACGCTGGCGTACTGCGTCAATCCCTGAAAAGGCAGCGCTGTCGCCAGCGTCGTGTTGCCAACGACAACGTTGAGCGCGGGCGCTTCGAAGAAGGCATTGACGACACGAATACTGCCGTTGCCGCTGTTGCTGCTGCCCTTGCCGCAACCTGTCAGGACGAGTACGGTCAGACACAGGCAGGCGATGAGTGGGCGCGGCAGGGACATTGGCATCTCCGGTGCGGCCGAAGCGGCCGCGTTGCAGGTTGCTCGAAACGAGCGCGAATTATACGGGCAAGCATGGCGCCGGGGAACCGCCCGCAACAACTGCTTACGATCACGGAGACACGACCAGCGTGAATGCTGGTCGGGGTGAGAGGATTTGAACCTCCGGCCTCTACGTCCCGAACGTAGCGCTCTACCAGGCTAAGCTACACCCCGAGGGTTCGCAGCGCCCGCGCTTTTTGTTGTTGCCCAGCGGTCGCGTCGAGCGTGAGCGAACTCAGGCGGTTCGCGTCACTGCGAAAGCCGACAATTCTAGCAGAGTTTCCCGGCATGTCGAAGGTGCCACCGCATCCAGACAACGTGCCGACAGGCGGCTTTCCTCCTCGGCGCACGCTCGTGCGTAGTCGAGTGCCCCGGTGTCCTGCAACGCAGCCAAAACCGCCATGAAATCGCCACGCCGACCGCCGCTGATCGCGTCGCGAATTACCGAGACCTGCTGCGGCGTGCCGACTTGCAGCGCGCGAATCAGCGGCAGCGTCGGCTTGCCTTCGGCCAGATCGTCGCCCAGGTGCTTGCCGATCGCATCCTCGTCGCCCGAGTAGTCGAGCACGTCATCGATCAGTTGGAACGCGGTTCCCAGGTGCATTCCGTATTCCGCCAGCGCGCTCTCCACCGTACCCGTTGCCCTGCCCAGCACGGCGCCCAGGCGTGCAGCCGCTTCGAAGAGCTTGGCGGTCTTGCGGCGGATCACGTCCAGGTAGCGCGGCTCGTCAACCGTGGAGTTGCCCGAATTCATCAGTTGCATCACCTCGCCCTCCGCGATCACATTGGTTGCCTCGGAGAGAATTTCCAGAACGCGCATGTCGTTTACCCCCACCATCAGCTGGAAGGCGCGCGAATAAAGAAAATCGCCGACGAGAACGCTTGCGGCGTTGCCGAAGCTCGCGTTTGCGGTGGCGTGGCCGCGCCGCAGGTCCGACTCGTCGACGACGTCATCGTGCAGCAACGTCGCGGTGTGAATCATTTCCACGATCGCCGCGAGCGTGTGGTGATGCGTCCCCCGATAGCCCAGCGCGCGCGCGGCGAGCAGCACCAGCGCGGGTCGCAGGCGCTTGCCCCCTCCGCCGACGATGTATTCCGCGACCTGGCGGACGAGCACGACATCGGACTCCAGTGCGTCGCGCAGGACGCGGTCGACGGCGGCGAGATCGTCGCGCAGAACGGGCTTCAGCAGGGGAATGGTCACGTCGGGGAAGCGGCAGTCGGCCGCGCTATGTCTAGCCGATGCGGGAGGCAGGCTCGTGACGGCGGCTGGTGCTTTGACAATAGACGTCTAAGCCATTAAAATAGCAAACTTTTTCCCGAAACACCCCGTTGGAGTATTCCCTTATGTACGCGGTCGTTAAAACCGGCGGCAAGCAGTATCGCGTTGCCCTCGGCGAAAAACTCAAGGTAGAACAGATACCGGCGGACGTGGGTGCAGCTGTGACCCTCGACCAGGTGCTACTGGTAGGCGAGGGCGAGAGTGTCCGTTTGGGGCGACCCACTGTCGTCGGCGCGGCGGTCAAGGCGACCGTGCTCGCGCACGGACGCGGCGAAAAACTCCGCATCTTCAAGATGCGCCGGCGCAAGCATTACCAGAAGCACCAGGGACACCGGCAGGGTTACACCGAGCTCAAGATCGACGATATCGTCGGCTGAAGTTCGCAACGGACAGGACTCACTGCAATGGCACACAAAAAGGCAGGCGGCAGCTCACGCAACGGCCGCGACTCGCAGTCCAAGCGGCTCGGCGTCAAGGCCTACGGCGGCGAAGCGATCCATGCGGGCAGCATCATCGTCCGTCAGCGCGGCACGCGGGTGCATCCGGGCGTCAACGTCGGCATCGGCAAGGACCACACGCTCTTTGCATTGATCGATGGGCAGGTACAGTTCGTGACCCGCGGCACCGCGGGCCGCAAGATCGTCAATATCGTTCCGGCAAGCTAGCAGGCTGGGCGTTGCGCCCGGTGCAAGAGAAAAACCCCGCCTGCGCGGGGTTTTTTTCGTGTGGAGTCCGGATTTGGGGCCCGTCAACGACGCTCCAGCCACCACAACATCGTCGAGGCGACGCCGACAAAGGCGAAGACCGGAAACGCCGCGGAGAAAAACGGCGGCCAGTCATTGATTACGCCGAGGTAGGAAAACAGGCGGCCGAGCAGGAAAAAGACGAGCCCGAGAATGGTGCCGGCGAAAATCCTGAACCCGATGCCGCCGGCGCGACGCTGGAAGTAGGCGAAGGGCAAAGCCAACACCATCATCGTCAGTACCGCCGCGGGATAGAAGATCTTGTTCCAAAGTGCGATCTCGAAGCGTGAAGTCTTCTGCTGGTTGCTGCCGAGGACGTCGATGTTGTCATAGAGCGAGGTCATCTCCAGCTTTTCCGGCGCGACCTGATACACGGTAAGAATCGACGGCTTCAGCACGGTTTTCCAAGTCCATTCGTCGGCGTGCGACACGCGCGCGCTGTCGCCCACCAGCTCGGTGGTGCGCACGTTTTTCAGGAGCCATTGACCGTCGCTGACAAATGTTCCCGAGTCTGCGACGCGCAACGCCTTGAGCCGCAGGTCGGCGTCGAATTGGTAGATGCGCACACCCAGCAGCGTGTTGTCGGAAAGCAGATTCTTGATGTTGGCGAAGGTCTGCTCCTGATCCGCAGGATCCTGCGAGCCTGGGTCCGTGCGACCCTGCTTGAACCAGAAGCCGGAGCGGAATTGCTGCGCAAAAATACGGGCTCCCTGGCCTTGGGCCTGCGCCCGAACCTGCTGCGCGAGGCGTTCGGCGGGTGGCGCCAGGAACTCGCCGGCGAGAAACGTCGCCACCGCCAGGGGAATGCCGATGCGGATGATCGCCCAGGTGATCTGCGTAAGCGAAGCGCCTGAAGCGCGCATGACCGTATATTCGGAATTGCTTACCATCTGCGCGATCGCAAACAGCGTCCCGATCAGCGCCGCTGTCGGCATCAGCTCGTAGACATGGCCGGGCAGGCTGAGCCCGACGAACAGCAGCGCGCGGCTCAAGGGGTAGCCGTCCTTGCTGACGTTGCCGAGCTCGTGGATCAGGTCGAAGAACGCGAACAGGCTGATCAGCGCGAGGAAGATGAGCAGCGTTGCGTAGAGCACCTCGCGCCCGATGTAGCGGGTCAGGGTTTTCACGCGAGGCGTCGCCGGGGAAACCAGCCGAATACCGACAGCCGACGATAGAACATCAGAATAATCAGGGCGGCCGCGACCGAATGTATGAGCAGTCCGGCGACCATCGACAAGCGACCCTGCGCGATGAAGCTCTGGACGATGTTGATGCAGTTGCTGTAGAGCATGTAGACGAACACGGCGACGAACAGGTTGAACGAGCGCCCCACGCGCGTATTCACGTATGACAGTGGTACTGCCAGCAGCATCAGCAGGAACGCGCTTATCGGGACGGAAAGCCGCCAGAACAACTCGGCGCGCTCGGGCGCCCCGTCGGCAGCCACCAGCGTCGCCAGCGGGATCGCCTTGAGGGACAGCGGCAGAGCGCGAACCTCGGCGGGCTCGATGCGTCGCGCCAGCCTCTCGAATTCCGCGGTGCGGAAATCCGCGCTGCCCGGTTGCCCTTCGTAGCGCCGGCCGTCTTCCAGCACGATGAAGCGATCGCCATTTTTTGCGTTCTCGAGGTGCCCCGACCGCGCCACGGTGGTCACGTCCTTGTCGCCCTCGATCGAATGCAGGAAAACGTTGCGGATCGTGCCATCAAAACTGTTGATGCTCTCTATGAAGACGACGAGCCGGGCCTGGCGGAATTCCTTGAATAGGCCGGGAGCGAGCAATGACAGCTCTTCACGTGACTCAAGCTGCCGTTCGAACTCGAGGCGGCGCTGTTCGGCCCAAGGCGACAGCCAGAAGGACAAAACGATGATCGCGAGCAGGAAGGGACTTGCGAACCAGAGGATCGGCTTGAGCCACGAGGTTAGTCCGAGGCCGGAAGTGAACCAGACGATCATTTCACTATCGCGGTACCACCGGGAGAGCGTCAGCAAGACGGTAAAAAAGAGCGCGACCGACAGCAAAATGTTGAAGTAAAACAGGGCGGTGAATCCCAAAAGGGCAAGAATGCCATCGGGCGCCACGGTTCCGCCCGCGGCGCGGCCAAGCAGCCGCAAAACAATGTTTGTGAAGAGAATCCCGAGCAGGACGAGAAACAGCCCAATGGCGGTCGCCGTGAGTTCTCGTACCAGGCTGCGCCTGAAGACCATGACGGCGGAAATACTTTGACTTTTTGGGGGTTATTTGCCGATAATGCCGATCGTACCGCGTAAAGGCAAATTTTTCGTTCGAGGAACGGCGATGGAATTTACCATAAAAAGCGGCAGCCCGGAGAAACAGCGTAGCGCCTGCGTGGTCGTCGGCGTATTCGACAACCGCAAACCCAGTCTTTCTGCAGACCTGGTCGACCGCGCGTCCGGGGGGTACATCAGCGAAATCATTCGCCGCGGAGATATGGAGGGGAAACTGGGCAGCACGCTGCTCCTGCACAACGTCAAGGGGACGTTGGCGGACCGCGTACTGCTCGTGGGGCTCGGCAAGGAACGCGATTTCCGCGAGCGCGAGTTCCGCAGCGCCGTGCGCGCCGCGGTGAGGCTGCTCAACGAAACGGGTTCCTACGAGGCGGTCGTCTATCTGACCGAGGAAAAGGTCAAGCGCCGCGAGGTGGCCTGGCGCGTCGAGCACGCCGTCGTCGTCGCCATGGAGGCGGTGTATCGCTTCGACCAGATGAAAAGCCAGCCGGCGGAAGTCCGTCGTCCGCTGCGCAAGCTGACACTGTCGGTCCCGCAACGCAGTGACCTTGCCGCGGGCGAGGCCGCCGCGGCGCGCGGCCTGGCGATCGCGCACGGCATGGATCTGACCCGCGATCTGGGCAACCTGCCCGGCAACGTCTGCACGCCTGCATACCTGGGTGAGCGCGCGCAGGCGCTGGCACAGGAACTGGGCTTCAAGTGCGAAGTCCTCGAGCGCGCGCAGATCGAAGCACTGAAAATGGGATCGTTCCTGTCGGTGTCCAACGGCAGCGATCAGTCGCCCCGTTTCATCGTGCTTGAGTACAACGGCGGCGGCAAGAAGCACGCCGCTGGTCCTGGTGGGCAAGGGCATCACCTTTGACACGGGAGGAATTTCGATCAAGCCCGCAGCCGACATGGACCACATGAAATACGACATGTGTGGCGCTGCGAGCGTATTGGGCGCGTTCCGCGCGGTGGGCGAGCTCAAGGCGAAGATCAATCTCGTGGGCTTGATCCCGACCTGCGAGAACATGCCCAGCGGGCGTGCGACCAAGCCCGGCGACATCGTCACCAGCATGTCCGGACAGACCATCGAGGTGCTCAACACCGACGCCGAAGGACGCCTCATCCTGTGCGACGCGCTCACCTACGCCGAGCGCTTCGAGCCGGCCGCAGTGGTCGACATCGCGACGCTGACCGGCGCCATCGTCATTGCGCTGGGCCATGTCCCATGCGGCGTGTTCAGCAACAGTGACAGCCTGGCGCGCGCGCTCCTCAACGCCGGCGAGGAATCCTTCGATCGCGGTTGGCAGATGCCGCTGTGGGATGACTATCAGGACGCGCTCGATAGCAATTTCGCCGACTTCGCGAATATCGGCGGCCGCGCCGGTGGCAGCGTGACCGCGGCGTGTTTCCTGTCCAAGTTCGCGAGGAAGTTCGATTGGGCGCACCTGGACATTGCCGGTGTCGCTTGGAAGGAAGGCAAGGAAAAAGGTGCGACGGGCAGGCCGGTAGCGCTGCTGACGACGTGGCTGCTCTCGCAGGAAAGCGCCACTTCCTGACGCCCTAGCCCCGCGAAGCTATGACCGCGATCGATTTCTACACTCACGTGAGCGATCGTCTCCAGGTTGCGGTGAAGCTGGTCGCCAAGGCTTTTGCGCAGCACGGCAGCGTGCGCGTGCTCACTTCCGATCCGGCGGCGACCGAGGCGATCGATCGCCTGCTGTGGCTGCATCCGGCCGTCGGCTTTCTGCCGCATTGTCGCGTCGGCGACCGGCTCTCGGCGCAAACGCCGATCTGGGTCGATCATGTCCTCGAGCATCCAGGCGTGGCCGCGGTGCTCATCAACCTGCACAGGGATCCGCCGCCATTTTTTGCCCGCTTCGAACGGCTAGCGGAAATCGTCAGTGCCGACGATGCGGACGCGGCTTGCGGCCGCGATCGTTATCGGTTCTACCGCGAGCGTGGCTACGAACTGCGCACGCACAAGCTCGGCGAGATGACGTAATGCCGACTGCGCGCGAGCTGCTGGAGCAGGCCGATGCGCTTATGCGCAGGAATCGCGATCGTGGCGTAGGCGATTTCCCCATCCTGACTGAGGCGGTCGCCGCGGCACAAGCGCCCCCTGGAGCTGCCGAGCGCCGACATTCCGGTACTTACCGAGCGCGTCGAGGAAGTCGTTGTCGTTACTCCGCCGCCGTCCCCGCCCCCCCACCCCACGCCGCCTGACGTGGCGCTGATGGAGGGCGACCCGTCGGACTGGCTGGTCATGGATACCATCGATCCTGCCCTGCACAGCGTCACCGGGTCGCCGGATACGCTGGCAGTCGTTCCTCCGGTCACGATGAAGACGGAGCCGCTGCCACCGCCGGCGGCGGTCGATCCGTCGCCGACGCGGTTCACGCTCAAGGCAGCTGGCTCGGCGCCTACGCCGCCCCCGGCGGGCTCCGACATGCCAGACGGGGTGCTGACGATCGCGGGCATGGAGGCGGTCGTCACTCCTGCCGATCGGATAGGGGATACGCTCGATAACGCATCGGAGGAACGCTGGATCGCGCTGGCGGAGCAGATTTCGATGCAGGTCTTGCAGCGCCTCGACCTGTTCACCGACACGGGTCTCAAGGATCAGCTGGCGAGACACTTGCAGCCCATCGTCGATCGTGCGAGCGCGGAGCTGGTAAGCGGGATCAACGAGCAGGTGGGCAAGCTCGTGCGCAGCTACGTCGCAGAAGCCATCGAGCGAGAAATCGCGCAGTGGCGCAGCGATCATCGCTGAAGGTTGGCGAGACGGCTGTGCTAGACTGTTGGGCATGAAGCTTGTATCGAACCGGGATCGGCGCATGACGGCAGCGCAATGCGCGAGGCGGTACGCCTACGTGGTCTATTTCGGAGCCGCCTCCGGGGGCTGCGCGCGCGGGTAAATTCCAAAGCGAATTCACCAAATATCGGGCGGCCCAGGGGCCGCCCGATTTTTTTGTACTTCACCGACGAAAGCAGAGGCAATCATGATCATCGTAATGCAGCCGGAAGCAGGCGAGGCCGAAATCGAGGCTGTCGAAGCCAAGATCCGCGCGCACGGCCTGGACGTCCACGTCTCGCGTGGCACCGAGCGCACGCTGATCGGTGCCGTCGGTGACGAGCGCAAGCTCGACCCGGAAATGTTCGACCCGATGCCCGGCGTCGAGAAGTCGATGCACATCGTCAAGCAGTACAAGATCGTCGCGCGCGAATGGCACAAGACGAACACGGTGATCGATGTGTCGGGCGTAGCGATCGGCGGGCAACACCGTACAGGTCATCGCCGGCCCATGCTCGGTGGAAACGGCAGCCGCAGATGAGCGCCGCCGCCGCCGGTGTCAAGGCGGGGGGTGCGCACCTGATGCGCGGTGGCGCATTCAAGCCGCGCACCAGCCCTTACACCTTCCAGGGCAAGGGCGTCGAAGGACTCGAGTTGCTGCGTTCGGCGGCAAACGCGCAGGAGCTGCCAATCGTCACCGAACTGATGGACGTGCGCATGCTCGATGCTTTCCTCGAATACGACGTCGACGTCATCCAGATCGGCACGCGCAACATGCAGAATTTCGACCTGCTCAAGGAGGTCGGCCGGGTCAACAAGCCGGTCATCCTGAAGCGCGGCATGTCGGCGACGATCAACGAGTGGCTGATGGCCGCCGAATACATTGCTGCCGGCGGCAATCACGACATCATCTTTTGCGAACGCGGCATCCGGACCTTCGAGACGGCGTATCGCAATGTGCTCGACGTCACTGCGATACCCGTGCTGAAGCGGGAAACGCATCTGCCGGTGATCGTCGACCCATCGCATGCAGGCGGCAAGGCATGGATGGTGCCTGCATTGTCGTGCGCCGCGGTCGCCGCGGGCGCGGACGGTCTGCTCATCGAGGTGCACCCCAATCCCTGCGAAGCATGGTGCGATGCCGACCAGGCGTTGACACCCGCGGAATTCGCGAACGCTGATGACCACTCTGCGGGCCGTCGCGGCGGCGGTCGGTCGCGAGCTGTGAACGCGCACACCACGGCGACACACGCTGCGGCCGCGCTAGTGTTCTCCGCTATAATTCGCGGCTTTTGACCCCTGCGCGCGCCGTACGCGCTGACGATGGAACTCGCCAAAACCTTCGAGCCGCACGCGATCGAAGCCCGAGTGGTATCCGTTCTGGGAGTCGAGTGGCCTTTTCAAGCCGTCGATGAAGCCGGGCGACGCCGGCGTTCTGCATCCAGCTTCCGCCGCCCAATGTCACCGGCACGCTGCACATGGGGCACGCGTTCCAGCAGACGCTGATGGACATCCTGATCCGCTACCACCGCATGCTCGGCGACAACACGCTTTGGCAGGTCGGCACCGATCACGCCGGCATCGCGACGCAGATCGTCGTCGAGAATCAGCTGCAGGCCGAAGGCAAGTCGCGACGCGACCTCGGGCGCGAGCAAGTTCGTCGAGCGCGTGTGGGCATGGAAGGCGGAGTCGGGATCGACGATCACCCGGCAGATGCGCCGTCTGGGCGCGTCCTGCGACTGGACGCGCGAACGCTTCACCATGGACGCGGGACTGTCGGCGGCGGTCGTCGAGACCTTCGTGCGCCTCTACGAGGACGGACTCATCTATCGCGGCAAGCGGCTCGTCAACTGGGACCCGAAGCTCGGCACCGCCGTGTCCGACCTGGAAGTCGAGAGCGAGGAGGAGACCGGGCACGCTGTGGGAGATCCGCTATCCGCTGGTCGACGGCAGCGGCCAGGTCGACGCGTCGCGACGACGCGGCCGGAGACGATGCTCGGCGACGTCGCGGTGGCGGTGAATCCCGACGACGAGCGCTACGCGCATCTCGTCGGCAAGCAGGTCGAGCTGCCGCTGACCGGTCGCCGCATCCCGGTCATCGCCGATGCCTACGTCGACAAGGACATTCGGCACCGGCGCGTCAAGATCACGCCGGCGCACGACTTCAACGACTGGGAGGTCGCGCAGCGACACGGCCTGGCGCCGATCACGATCTTCACGCTCGACGCGAAGATCAACGACAACGCGCCCGGCGAAGTATCGCGGCATGGATCGCTACGTGGCGCGCAAGGCGGTGCTCGCCGACCTGGCCGCCGCCGGGCTCGTCGCCGCCGAGAAGCCGCACAAGATGGTCGTGCCGCGCTGCGAGCGCACCGGCGAGGTCGTCGAGCCGATGCTGACCGACCAGTGGTTCGTCGCGATGACCAAGCCGGCGCCGGACACGCATCCCTACTTTCCCGGCAAGTCGTTCAAGGACATCTGCCTCGAGGCCGTCGAACGCGAGCCTTCCCGGCCCGGCAGCGACGAGCGCGTGAGCATCCGCTTCGTGCCCGGAGCACTGGACGTCGTACGTACAACAACTGGCTGACAACGTCTACGACTGGTGCATCTCGCGCCAGCTGTGGTGGGGGCATCGCATTCCGGCGTGGTACGACGACGCCGGCAACGTCTTCGTCGCGCGCAGCGCCGCGGAAGCGGCGCGCGAGGCGGGCAAACCGGCGGCGCGCTGCGCCAGGACGACGACGTGCTCGACACCTGGTTCTCGTCGCGCTGTGGTGCCACTCGACGCTCGGCTGGCCGGACGATACGCCGGAGTTGCGCACGTTCCTGCCGAGCTCGGTGCTGATCACCGGCTTCGACATCATCTTCTTCTGGGTCGTGCGCATGATCATGACGACGACCTACTTCACCGGCAAGGTGCCGTTTCGCGACGTCTACATCAATTCGATCGTGCGCGACGAGTCCGGCCAGAAGATGTCGAAGTCCAAGGGCAATGTGCTCGACCCGATCGACCTGATCGACGGCACCGACCTCGAGTCGCTGGTCGCGCAAGCAGATCACGCGGACTGATGCTGGAAAAGCACCGCGAGTCCATCGAGAAGCGCACGCGCAGGCAGTTTCCCAATGGCATTCCGGCGTTCGGCGCCGACGCTGTGCGTTTCACGTTCGCCAGTCTGGCGACGTTCGGCCGCACGCTCAACTTCGACCTCGATCGCTGCGATGGCTATCGCAACTTCTGCAACAAGCTGTGGAACGCGACGCGCTTCGTGCTGATGAACGTCGAAGGCAAGGATACGGGTCTGGACGACACGCTTCCGGCATCGTCGAGCTTCGTCGATCGCTGGCTGCTCGGCCGGCTGCAGCGCGCGAAGCGCGACATTGCAGAGAACCTCGACGCAATATCGCTTCGATCTCGCCGCCAAGGCGCTCTACGAGTTCGCCTGGGACGAGTTCTGCGACTGGTACGTCGAGTTGGCCAAGGTGCAGCTGCAGCGCGCCGAGGCCGCTGGCGACAGCGCGGCGGCGCGTTGCACGCGGCGTACTTTGGTGCGTGAGCTCGAGGCGCTGCTGCGCCTCGCGCATCCGTTCATGCCGTTCGTCACCGAGGAATTGTGGCAATCGGTCGCGCCGCTCGCCGGCAAAACGGGACCGTCGATTTCGCATCCAGCCATTCCCGAGAGCCGACCTCGACGCGCGTGGACGCGAATGCCGATGCCGAGATGGCGCTGCTCAAGGAGGTGGTCAACGCGTGCCGTACGCTGCGCGGCGAGATGAAACTGTCTCCGGCGCAGAAGGTGCCGTTGATCGCGGCCGGCGACGCGGCCAGACTCGCCGCATATGCGCCGTATGTCGCCGCGCTCGCGCGTCTTTCCGACGTCAAGATCGTCGGACCAGCTTCCGCGAACCGACGCGCCGGTGCAGATCGTCGGCGAGTTCAGGCTCATGCTGCACATCGAGGTCGATGTAGCGGCCGAAAAAAGCCGCCTGGCCAAGGAGAGCGATCGCGTCCTGACGGCGAGATCGAGAAGCTCAAGGCCAAGCTCGGCAACGACAACTTCGTCACACGTGCGCCGCGGAACGTCGTCGAGCAGGAGCGAATCGCGGCTGGCTGGATTGCAGGCGACGCTCGCCAAGTTGCAGGAACAAATGGCGCAGCTAGGCCGCTGAAGACGTCGAGACCGCCTACTCGATGCGGGCGCAGATAGCCCGTTATCTCCTCGCGGTCGTGGTAGAGCTGCTTAAAGCGAAGCGAGTAGCGCGGCCGCCGCGGGCCCGATGCCTCGGCAATGATCGCCCGGCACCGGTCGACCTCGGCGTAGCGCTTTTTCATCGGCAGCTTGAGATTGAAAATGCAGCGGCGGCACGCGCCGTCGGCGATCCAGCCGGCGACCAGCGCGGCGACGCGCGACGGCTGCAGAACCATGTCGCAGACCATCCAGTCGACCGAACGCCGCGGGCGATAGCGCAATCCGTCGGCGCGCAGGTGCTCGACCAGCGGCGTCAGCGGCGATCGAACCCTTGAGCGGGCCGTTGTCGACGGCGACGACGCGAAAGGCCGCGCTGAACGAGTTGCCATGTCCAGCCGCCGGGCGCGGCGCCCAGGTCGACCGCGCGCATGCCCGGACGTAGAAGCGTATCGCGCTCGCCGTCGGCGAGGAAGGTTACAAAAGCCTCGGCGAGCTTCAGCGTCGAGCGCGACGGTGCGTCGCGCGGCATCGACAGCGCTTGGAATGCCCATCGGCCAGCGGCTGCCAGTCGACGCGTCGCTGACGCCGATCCACGCGAGTTCGCCGCTTTCGAACAGCACGTGCAGACGTGGCAAATGCGGCGCAGTCGGGTGCGAGCATGGCCGCCGAGCGCGAGAGCGGCATCGAGGTGCGGTGCGAGGCGTCGGCAGAGTCCCGAATGCCTCTTGCCATCGTTGGTGTCGGCCGTCTCGAGCCACACGGACTGGAACGGTGGCCCGAGTTGCCGCGCGCGAGCGACGATCGGTGCGATGCGGTCGCGCGTGCGCAAGGCATGGGGTCCCGATCCCAAAAACAGTGAGCGGGCAAACATCGGGGGTTGCGCGGCAAGCGACTTCGACCAGCGCATGTGATCGTGTATGCCGCTTGCCGTGACGAAGGCGCGGTCGCGCGGTGCGTCGATGCTAAGCGGCATGCCTGCCAGCGCTGCGACGTGTTCGATGTCGCCGGCGCATTCGATTTCGAAACCAGCGCGGCAGTGAGCGATGACAATGTCGGTCATCGGCAAAGAGCGTCGTTGCCGCCGGCTGCCCCCGCCGCGAGCGGAACGCTGCCTCTTCTAGACTTTCTCGGGGACGCGGCTTGGAGCGCCTGATCAGCAACGCGGGAATCGGTTGCCCGCGACGCGAAAGCTGCGGCGACGCGTGCGTGCGGGTCAGCGCCGGCGCCGGGGTGCTCTCCGACGGACGCTGCGGCAGCGGCTGGTCGGGATTGCGGTCGAAGACGGTGTCGTCGCGCTGGCGCCGCGGCGCTGCGTCGTCGTGCGGACGTCGTGCCGGCCTTGCAGCGTGGGTGGGCGAGCTCTCCCGGCGTGGCCGCGCGGCGGTGCCCGCTGTCGCGCGCGATGCGAACGCCGGCGCTACCGCCACCGGAATCGAGCGCTTGAGCAGGCGTTCGATCTCGGTCAGCAGCTTTTCCTCGTCGGGAGCGCAAAACGAAATCGCTTCGCCCGAGGCGCCGGCGCGGCCAGTGCGCCCGATGCGGTGGATGTAGTCTTCCGGGACGTAGCGGCAGTCTCGTAGTTGACCACCAGCGGCAGGTCGTCGATGTCCAGGCCGCGGGCGGCGACGTCGGTGGCGACCATGACCTGCACCTTCGCCGCCTTGAAGTCGTCCAGCGCCTCCAGGCGCGCCGCCTGGCTTTTGTCGCCGTGGATCGCCGTCGTCTTCAGGCCGTCCTTCTCGAGTTGGCGCGCCAGCCGCGATGCACCGTGCTTGGTGCGCACGAAACAGAGCACCTGCCAGAGATTGCGCGAGGTGACGATGTGCGCGAGCAACGCGCGCTTCTGGTCGGCGCGACCTTGTAGACGCTTTGCGTGACCGTTTCCGCGGTGGTGTTGCGGCGCGCGACCTCGATGAGCTGCGGCGCGTTGAGCAGCTGGTCGGCGAGCTTCTTGATCTCGTTGGAGAACGTCGCCGAGAACAGCAGGTTCTGCCGCTTCGCCGTCACCGGCATCAACGCCATGATGCGCTTGACGTCGGGGATGAAGCCCATGTCGAGCATGCGATCGGCTTCGTCGAGGACGAAGATTTCGACCTGGCCCAGATTGAGCGTCTTTTGCTCGATGTGATCGAGCAGCCGTCCCGGCGTCGCGACCAGGATTTCGACACCGGCGCGCACGATCGGGGATCTGCTGCTTGATGTCAACGCCTCCGAACACGACCGTCGAGCGGATGCCCGTGTGCTTGGCGTAGGTCTTGACCGACTTCCTCGACCTGGATCGCGAGCTCGCGGGTGGGCGTGAGGATCAGCGCACGGATCGGATGGCGCGCCGGAGACGGGCTCGTGTTCGCCATCGGCAGCAGCTTCTGCAGGATCGGCAGCGTGAAACCCGCCGTCTTGCCGGTGCCGGTCTGCGCGCCGCCCATGACGTCCTTGCCGGCGAGAATGATGGGAATGGCCTGCGCCTGGATGGGAGTCGGAATCGTGTAACCGGCTTCGGCGACGGCGCGAAGAATCTCCGGGCTCAGCGCCGAGCTCGGCAAAGCTCGGGGTACTACTCATCAAAGGGGCTCCTGGCGCGGCCTACTCGCTTCGCGAGTTCCGGTCCAGGCAGCGAATGCAGCGTTGGCAACGGCTGCGGCCGCGGTAGGCGCGGGGCAGCGCGTCTTGGGATCGGCGGAGACCGGAAGGCCCGCCGAGTGCTGCGCATCATACGCCTAAACATCGGATTTTGCAAATAAATTTCCGTCCGCCCGCCTTACCTTGGTACAATAGCCGGTTTCCATTGCGCAGTGCACCATGACCGCCGCACGACAGCTCCGCAACATCGCGATCATCGCCCACGTCGACCACGGCAAGACCACGCTGGTCGACAAGCTGCTCGTCCAGGCGGGCACTTTCGCCGCGCATCAGCACATCGCCGAGCGGTCATGGACAGCAACGACCTCGAGCGCGAACGCGGTATCACCATCGTCGCCAAGAACTGCGCGATCGAGTACGGCGACACGCACATCAACATCGTCGACACGCCCGGACACGCCGACTTCGGCGGCGAGGTCGAGCGCGTGCTGTCGATGGTCGACGGCGTGCTGCTGCTGGTCGACGCGGTCGAAGGACCGATGCCACAGACCCGCTTCGTCACGCGCAAGGCGCTGGCGCTTGGGCTCTGCGCCGATCGTCGTGGTCAACAAGATCGACCGTCCCGGTGCGCGCGCAGCGTGGGTAGTGAATCAGACCTTCGAATTGTTCGACAAGCTCGGTGCCACCGAGGCGCAACTCGACTTTCCGGTCGTCTACGCGTCCGCACTTCAGGGGCACGCGTCGCGAGATCCCGGGTCGCCGGGCCGCGATATGCGCGCGCTTTTCGAGACGATCATCGAGCATGTGCCGGCGCCGGCGGGCGATCCGGACGCGGCCACTGCAGCTGCAGATCAGCGCGCTCGACTATTCGAGCTACGTGGGACGCATGGGCATCGGGCGGGTACGCCGCGGACGGCTGAAGCCGGCGCAGGAAGTGATGGTGCTCCACGGCGAAGGCGCGGGAACGCGGGCACGGATCGGACAGTTGCTCGGATTTTCGGGCCTTGAGCGCCGTCCGATGGAGGAAGCGTCTGCCGGCGATATCGTGCTGGTCACCGGGATCGACGAGCTGTCCATCGGCACGACGATCGCCTCGGTCGATGCGCCCGAAGCGCTGCCGATGATCGCCGTCGACGAACCCACGCTGTCGATGCAATTCCAGGTCAACACGTCGCCGCTCGCAGGCAAGGAAGGCAAGTACGTCACCAGCCGCAATCTGCGCGAGCGTCTGGCCAAAGAATTGCTGACCAACGTCGCGCTGCGCGTCGAAGATACGGGCGACACCGATGTCTTCACCGTCTTCGGTCGCGGCGAGCTGCACTTGACGATTCTGCTGGAGAACATGCGTCGCGAGGGTTTCGAGCTCGCAGTGTCGCGCCCGCGCGTTGTCGTCCGCGAAGTCGACGGCGAGACGCGCGAGCCATTCGAGCAGCTTTCGGTCGACGTCGAGGACGCGCACCAGGGCGCGGTGATGGAAGCGCTGGGCACCCGCCGCGGCGAGCTCGCGCACATGGAATCCGACGCGCGCGGACGCACGCGCCTCGACTATCGCATCCCGGCGCGGGGGCTCATCGGTTTCCAGGGCGAGTTTCTCAACCTTACGCGCGGCACCGGCCTGATGAGCCACGTGTTCGATGGCTATGCGCCGGTGAGGGGCATCATTCCCGAGCGCCGCAACGGTGTGCTGATCTCGGCGGAGGCGGGCGACGCCGTCGCATACGCGCTGTGGAAATTGCAGGAGCGCGGCCGCATGTTCGTGTCGCCCGGCGACAAGCTCTATGAGGGCATGGTTATCGGCATCCACAGCCGCGACAACGACCTCGTCGTGAATCCGATCAAGGGTAAGCAGCTGACCAATGTCCGCGCGTCGGGCAAGGACGAGGCGATCGCGTTGACGCCGCCGATCCAGCTCACGCTCGAGTACGCGGTCGAGTTCATCGCCGATGATGAGCTCGTCGAGATTACGCCCAAATCGATCCGCATTCGCAAGCGCTACCTGCTCGAACACGAGCGCAAGAAGGCGAGCCGCGAAGCGGCGTAAGCCGCGCGGCTGCGCGCGCAGGCTTTGCCGTCTGCGCAGCGAGGACGTAAACTGCGCGGCGTGGACGCCGCGTACCTCATTGCTGCGTTGACCATCGGCCTGGTGTTCGTGGGCCTGTTGGTCGCCATCTTCATTCGCCTCGCTACCATCGCGCGCGCCGCCGATGACGGCGCGAAGCTCGCGGCACAGCTGCAATCGCTGGGCGCGCAGAACGAGCGCCTCGAGCGCGAGCTGCGCGCGGAACTCGCGCAGGCGCGCGGCGAGGCGACATTGAACGCGCAGACGGCGCGCGGCGAGTTGACGACCACGCTCGGCCAGTTTGCGCAGAATCTGCAGAATCTGCTCGGCAATATTTCGCACTTGCAGAACGAGCGCCTGTCGACGCTGACGCAGAGCAACGAGCAGCGCCTCGATAGCCATGCGCGCAACGCTCGAGCAGCGCCTCGAAGCGTTGCGGGGCGACAACGCGCAGAAGCTCGAACAGATGCGCGCCACGGTCGACGAAAAACTGCACGCGACACTGGAACAGCGGCTGGGCGAATCGTTCAAGCTGGTGTCCGATCGCCTCGAGCAGGTGCACAGGGGGCTCGGCGAAATGCAGTCGCTCGCGGCTGGCGTCGGCGACCTGAAGAAAGTACTGACCAACGTCAAGACGCGCGGCACCTGGGGCGAGGTCCAGCTCGAGAACCTGCTCGAGCAGATTCTGGCGCCTGCGCAATACGACAAGAATGTCATCGACCCGTCCCGGCAGCAACGAGCGGGTCGAATTCGCGATCCGCCTGCCGGGGCGCGACCTCGACGGTGCGCCCTGTCTGATTGCCCATCGACGCCAAATTCCCGTTGGCCGATTATCAGCAGTTGATCGAGGCGCAGGAACGCGGCGAGCCGATTGCCGTCGAATCATTCGCCAAGGCGCTCGAGAGACGCATCAAGGATCAGGCGGCGGACATTCACGCCAAGTACATCGCGCCTCCGCATACCACCGATTTCGCGCTGTTGTACCTGCCGGTCGAGGGCCTCTACGCCGAGGTGCTGCGCCGTCCAGGGCTCACCGACTCGATTCAGCGAGACTATCGCGTCAACGTTGCCGGACCGACCACGCTGGCGGCGATGCTCAACAGCTTGCAGATGGGGTTTCGCACGCTGGCCATCGAACAGCGCTCAAGCGAGGTCTGGAAGCGCCTGGGGATGGTGAAGACCGAATTCGCGAAATTCGGCGAGGTCGTTGGCGGCAACGAAAAAGAAACTTGAACAGGCGAGCAACTCCATTGGCGACGCGGAGGTGCGCACCCGCTCGATCGCCCGGCAACTGCGCGACGTCGAGGCGTTGCCAGCGGTGGAGGCGGAGCGCCTGCTCGCGGTCGAGCCGCGGCTGGTCTACGATGCCGACGCCGATACTGTCGAGGACCCGGACGATAAGCGGGGCGACGATCCCACCCGCACCCGCGAGGGCGGCTAAGGTCCCCGCCGACACGTTCGCGGCGGAAACGCGCTCAGACCCGACACCGAGCCCCACGTCATGCTGGACACGATCAGGAAATGGCGACAGCGGCGCGTGCTCTCGCAGGCGGCGATTCCGGAGCCGCTGTGGCGCGAAGCGCTGGAGGCGTTGCCGTTTCTTGCCATCTATACCGATGCCGAGCTCGCGCGCTTGCGCGACCTCGTCGTACTGTTCTTGTCGAACAAAAGCATCGTCGCTGCGCGGGGTTTCGAGGTGACGCCGCTGATGCGCGTGATCATCGCGATACAGGCCTGCGTGCTCATCTTGAATCTCGACCCACGCTACTACGACGGCTGGGAAAATGTCGTCGTTTATCCCGACGAATTCATCGCCGAGCTCGAATACGAGGACGAGGTCGGCGTCGTGCACCGCCGTCACGAGCCGCTGGCAGGCGAAGCGATGCTGCATGGTCCGGTCGTACTGTCATGGCAGGACGTCGAGGCGAGCGCCGACTGGCAAACCGCCGGAATGAATCTGGCGATCCACGAATTCGCGCACAAGCTGGACATGCGTAGCGGCGAGGCGAACGGCTGTCCACCGCTGCCCGCGGAAATGCCGCCACGGTCATGGCAAAAGGCGATGAACGCCGCATTCGAGCATTTCCGCAGCCGCGTCGAGCGGGGGGAGGACACGGCGATCGATCCCTATGCGGCCGACGATCCCGCCGAATTTTTCGCGGTGCTGACCGAGGTTTTTTTTGTCGACCCGACGCTGCTGCTCCACGAATACCCGAAGATCTACGAGCTTTTCGCGTGGTTCTACAGGCAGGACCCCGCGAGCCGCACCGAGCTGCTGCTCGAAGATTAGGGTCATGCCGCGCCGTTTGGCCGCGCGCGCTCATGCGCGCAGCGCGCGCTGGATGATGGTCTCGCATGCGGCATCGGTCCCGAGCGCACCGAAGGCGCCCTGACCCGGCGCCACCAGCCGCGAGGCGCAATAGGCATCAGCGACCGCCGTGCCCGCGTGACGAACCAAAAGACTGGCCGCAAGCGCAACGGCGATCGAACCCGCGAGCCGTCGGGCGTCGCGCTCATGGGGTGCGTCCGTGAAGCTCGCCTTGAGTGCTTCGACGTGACGGTTCAGCAACGCATTGCCACCGCGCGCGAGCTCCAATTCGTCGAACAGCGCCGCGACTGCCTCCGGCTCGCGCTGCGCCGCGCGCTGCACGTCCAGGCACATGATGTTGCCCGAGCCTTCCCAGATCGAGTTGAGCGGAGCTTCGCGATACATGCGCGGCAGCACGCTTTCCTCGACATAGCCGTTGCCACCCAGCACCTCGAGCGCTTCGGCGACAGCCGCAGGCGCCCGCTTGCAAACCCAGTACTTGAGCGCCGGCGTCGCCAGGCGCGCGAGCGCGGCTTCGCTGCCTGTCTCGCCGGCATCGAATGCACGGGCCAGGCGCAGCGCCAGGATGGTCGCGGCTTCGTCCTCGAGGGCCAGGTCCGCAAGCACGTTTTGCATGAGCGCATGCTCGGCCAGCGGCCTGCCGAAGGCACGGCGATATGCCGCATGATGCAGCGCTTGTGCAACGGCGCCATGGATCAATCCGGCGCTGCCGATCACACAATCGAGCCGCGTGTGCCGGACCATTTCGATGATGACCGGCACGCCGCGGCCCTCTTCGCCCAGGAGCCACGCAGTAGCGCCATCGAACTCGACCTCGCACGACGCATTCGAGCGGTTGCCGAGCTTGTCCTTGAGCCGTTGCAGGTGGACGGCGTTGCGCGATCCGTCGGGCAGGAAGCGCGGAAGGAAAAAGCACGACAGCCCACCGCCGGCTTGCGCCAGGACAAGGTGCGCGTCGCACATCGGCGCCGAAAAAAACCACTTGTGGCCGTGCAGGCGGTACGCGCCGTCGTCGCCAGCCTGTGCGCGGGTCGTGTTCGCGCGCACGTCCGATCCACCCTGGCGCTCGGTCATGCCCATTCCGACGAGGGCCGAGGCCTTGTGGTCGATGGCAATCGGGCGCGCATCGTATTCGGACGCCAGCAGTCGCGGCAACCATTTCGTTTCCAGCCACGGCAGCTCGGCGGCGTGCCGGCGTAGCGCCGGGACCGCGGCGTAGGTCATGGTCAGCGGACACTGCGTGCCGTTTTCGACCCCGGCGTGCATGAGATAAGCGGCGGCACGCGCGACTTGTGCGCCGTCGCGTGGATGCGACCAGGGCGAGGCATGTTCGCCTTCGCGCATGGCAAGCGACATAAGCTCGTGCCACGCCGGATCGAAGCTGACTTCGTCGATGCGATTGCCGAAGCGATCGTGTGTCTTGAGTTCCGGTGAATAGCGATTCGCCCGCGCGGCAAGCGCGCAGGTCTCGGCACTGCCAAGCGTGGCGCCCCAGGCATCGAGGCGCGGATGGGCCCAGGCAGCGCCCTCGCGCGCGACAGCGTCGCGCAGCGCGGCGTGTGTCGCGTAGAGGTTTCGCCCCTCAAAGGGCGGCGGTTGGTTGGCGTCCGGGAGTAACACCGACGTTGCGCTCACGCGGCGGGCGGCCGCTGCGCGCTCTTCGGGCGAAATACTTTGCACAAGGCGTCGTGCGTCTCGATGTAGGGCCCGCCGATCAGGTCGATGCAATAGGGGACGGCGGGGAAAACGCCGTCGAGCGTTTCCTTGATCGCCTTGGGCTGGCCCGGAAGGTTGAGGATGAGCGCACGGCCGCGAACCACGCCTACCTGTCGCGAAAGGATCGCGGTGGGGACGTACTTGAGGCTCACCTGCCGCATGTGTTCACCGAATCCGGGCAGCACCTTGTGCGCGACAGCGAGCGTCGCTTCCGGCGTCACGTCGCGCGGCGCGGGACCGGTTCCGCCCGTGGTCAGCACCAGGTGGCAGCCGACGGTGTCGACGAGCTCGACGAGCGTGCGCTCGATGACGGGTTGCTCGTCGGCGATGAGCCGCGTTTCCACCCGCCAGGGCGATTTCAGCGCCGCCTCGAACCAGTCGCGAAGACCGGGAATCCCCTGGTCGGCGTACGCTCCCGCCGATGCCCGGTCGCTGATCGAGACCAGGCCGATCGACAGCGTTTGCGAGTCCGTCACACTTGCTCCACGAGCAGCGCATTGAGCGCGCGGAAAAGCTCGCGAAACGCGTGCGGCGGCGAACCACTGCGGCGCTCCGACGCGGCGCGTGCGACCAAGTCGCCAAGCAAGGACCGGTCGGCAGCTGGCCATTGCGTGCACAACAAGGCCAGTGCGCTCGGGTTCGTGCAGCAAGCGCTCGCGCCATCGCTCCACCGCCGCGAGTCGTGCCTTTTCAGCGTTGGGCGCTTCCGCCCAGCGGGCAAGCTGCGCCTCGATCGGCCGCGGGTCGACCTCGCGCATCAGGCGCCCGACGTATTGCATTTGCCGGCGACGGGCTTCGTGCCCGGTGATCTTGCGTGCGCTGGCGATGGCGTCGGCGAGCCGCTCGGGAAGCCCCAGTGCCGACAACCTCTCGGCAGATAGCTCGCAAAGCCGGACGCCCAGTTGTTGCAACGCGAGCATGGCGTGCTTGCGCCGGGTCTTGGACGGCGGCGACCCGGCTGATTCAGCACCCGGAAAGGACTCGCGGACGCTGCCGCGCTGCGCTACCTCCTGTCCCGGCCGCCGGGGTGTTTCGTCGGATCTTCGCATCGGATGCCATCGCAGGCAGGGGGGTTTGTTATCATAACCGATCCCTCCGCGCTACTTCAGCCAACCCCCACATGAACGCGTCTCCCAGTCGATTTCCGCTATCCGCGGACGCATTGGCCGACGTCGCCGACCAGGTACTGCGCGAGGCCAGGGCGGGCGGCGCGACCGCCGCCGAGACCGAGGTGTCGCAAGCGTTCGGGCAAAGCGTCACCGTGCGCAAGGCCGATGTCGAAACCATCGCCTACAACCGCGACAAGGGCATCGGCGTCACGGTGTACGTCGGCGCCCGCCGCGGGCACGCCAGTACCGCCGACTTCGCGCCGGCCGCGATAAAGGACAGCGTCGCCAAGGCGCTGACCATCGCGCGCTTCACCGCGGACGACGCGTGTTCCGGGCTCGCCGATCCGCAACTGCTGGCGCGCGAATGGCGCGATCTCGATCTCTATCATCCCTGGGATCTCACGGTCGAGCAGGCGATCGAAATGGGGCGCGAATGCGAGGCAGCGGCGCTGGCGGTCGATCGCCGCATTACGAATTCCGAGGGTGCCAGCGTTTCGCTGCACGAGGCGCAGTTCGTCTATGGCAACAGCCACGGTTTTTCCGGCGGCTACGCGAGCTCGCGCCATTCGATCTACTGCTCGGTCATCGCCGAGGAGAACGACGCGATGCAGCGTGAAGACTGGTACACGTCGGCGCGCTCGCCCGCGGACCTCGAGTCGGCGCTGGAGGTCGGGCGCAAGGCCGGCCAGCGCACCGTGCGTCGTCTCGGCGCGCGCAAACTTTCCACGACCGACTGCCCGGTCGTCTTCGAGGCGCCGATGGCCACGGGACTGGTCGGACACTTCGTCAACGCCGTCAGCGGCGGCAGCCTGTACCGGAAATCGTCCTTCTTGCTCGACAGCCTGGGTGCGCAGGTATTTCGCTCCGGGGATCACGATTCGCGAAGAGCCGCATGTGCCGCGCGGGCAGGCATCGGCACCCTTCGACGACGAGGGCGTGGCGACTCAGCCGCGCGATGTCGTGCGCGATGGCGTCGTGCAAGGCTATTTCCTCGGCAGCTATTCTGCGCGCAAGCTCGGACTGAAATCGACGGCCAACGCCGGCGGTAACCACAACCTCGTCGTCAGTCACGGCGACGACGATCTGGACGCGCTGCTCTTGCGCATGAGCAGCGGCCTGCTCGTGAGCGAGCTCCTCGGGCACGGCATCAATCCAGTCACCGGCGACTACTCGCGCGGCGCCGCCGGCTTCTGGGTCGAGCGGGGGCAAATCGCGTATCCGGTGGAGGAAATCACGATTGCGGGCAATCTCGCACACATGTATCGCGACATCGTTGCCATCGGCAAGGACGTCGACCGACGGGGATCACGACAATGCGGCTCGATGCTGATCGGCGCGATGACAGTCGCCGGAAATTAGCCGCCGCGCGCGGCGCGATCATGGCGAAGCGTGGAATTCGCAACCGGCTGCAAGCGTGGCGGCGAACGCTGTCCGATCCGCTGCGCAACGCGCCGGCGGCCAAGCGCTGGATCATGGGCCTGCCCGCGGGCGATGCGCTGCAACTGCAGCGCGAGGCGCTGGACCTCGTCGCCTCTTTTCCCGGCAACCGCCGCAGCATCGGACCCAGTCAGGCGGAGGCACTGCTGCGCGTCGACGCGCGCTTCGATGCCTGTAATCGAGCAATTGACCGCGCAATACGCCGCGAACTACCAGCGCTCGAGCAGCGTCGAGACGCGCCTGTGGCATGGGGTTTTCGATCTGGTCAAGGCGTTCATCGCCGCCTACCAGGCCGCGCTGAAGGCCGGACTGGTCGGCGAGCAACGGCGATGGAAGTCGGTGATGCCGATGCTGTTGACGCGCCTTGCGTACTACAAATCGATCGACGGCAAATTCCGGCTTTTTCGCTACGGACATTGGATCCCGGCGCAGTGGCGTGATCTGCACGAGCTCTACGAACTCGCGCGTATGCGCGGCTGGCAACGCGAGAAATTCTCCTTTGACAGCACAGGCGCGGAAAACGTAAAGGTCTCGCTCGAGCAAGAGTACATCAAGGCGCTGCTGCTTATGCGCCTCGACAGTGGCAGCTTCACGCCGGACCAGGTGGAATGGGTGTCGCAGACCCTCGACGAGTGGATTGCGCCGCTGACGCTTGCGCCGCCGCCGGGGACCGGCGCCAATTTCTACGTCGACATTTCGGGCACGCAAGGCCTCAAGCGCACCGATAAACTGCGTGCCGGCGGCCGCCTGCTGTTTCTCGATACGGCTCCCGTATACGCGCGCGTCGTCGAACGCATGCGCTTGCTGCCGGAGCAGCAGGAACAGGCGCCGGTCGCGGGCGAGTTGCCTTCGCGCGAGCAGAAGTTGCTGCTGATGCGGCTGGCGGCTCTCTACGGACCGGATGCGTTGGCGTACTCGCCGCGCTCACCGCGCAAGGTTGCCGAGGTCGAGGTGCGTGTGGTCGTGGGGCTGCAGGCATTGACTCGCGCGGTTGCCGAGGTCGGACGCCTGTCCGACGAGGTGAAGTCCTCGGGCGCGCTGCACAGCTATGATGAAATCACGCAAATGGTGAACCCGACGGCGAATCAGGATTCGGTGGCGCGCCGGGTGCGCGGCTCGAACTGGAAAATCGTCGATCTCAGCGAAAGCGGGTGTCGGCTGGTCGCGCCCGTCCGGCGACGCGCCGGCGACCCTGGGCGAGATGATCGCGTTTCGCGACGCCGACGGTTGGTCGCTTGCCGTCGTACGCCGCATGCAGCGGCAGCAGGTCGACGAAGTCATCTGCGGCGTGGAAATCATCGCCCGGCGCATGGTTCGGGTGCTCCTGCGCAACTGGGTCGCTCCGCTCGACCCGAGTCGTCCGAGCGTCGATCGGCCATTTTTCGGCCTCTACTTGCCGGCGCACCCCGATAACCGGCAATCCTCGCAACGCAGCCTGATAGCCCCCGACCAGCGCTCCACCCCAGGCGGCATGGTTGAACTCGACACCGGCAACGCTCGTTATCTGATTCGCTTCACTCAGACCATCGAGCGCCAGGCGGGCTGGGCGTGGGCGTTGTTCAACGCCGTTCGCAAGCTCTCGGGCTAGACTGGATTCCACGCGTTGGAAATCGGGTAGAATCGCGCCAGACTCCGGGCCGGGCACGGGCAAGCGTGCGGGGGCGGTCACGTGGTCACCGGCGGACGTGCCGCAATGGCCCGCAGTGAATCATCCATTGGAGGTATTTGATGAAACGTCGTTCCTTTCTGAAAAAAGCCGGCGTTGGCGTTGCCGCCGGCGCGGTTGCAGCACCAGCGCTGAGCCAGGGCAGCTCAGCCCGAAGTGAAATGGCGGCTAGCATCGAGCTTCCCGAAGAGCCTGGACACGATCTACGGCGGGGCCGAGACGATCTCGAAGCGCGTCGCCGCGGCGACCAATGGCAAGTTCCAGATCCAGGTGTTCGCCGGCGGGCGAGATCGTGCCCGCGTTCGGCGTCGTCGACGCCGTGCAGAACGCGACGGTGCAGTGCTGCCACACGGCGCCGTACTACTTCTTCGGCAAGGATCCGACGTTCGCCTTCGCCTGCGCCGTTCCGTTCGGCATGAACGCGACGCCAGCAGAACGCGTGGATGTACCACGGCGGCGGACTCGAACTGATGCGCGAGTTCTTCAAGGACTACAACATCGTCAACTTCCCGGCGGGCAACACCGGCGCGCAGATGGGCGGCTGGTTCCGCAAGGAGATCAAGACCGTCGCCGACCTGAAGGGCCTGAAGATGCGGATCGGCGGCTACGGCGGCGCTGGTGCTGGCGAAGCTCGGCGTGGTGCCCCAGCAGATTCCCGGCGGCGACATCTATCCGGCGCTCGAGAAAGGCACGATCGACGCTGCCGAGTGGGTCGGTCCTTACGACGACGAGAAGCTCGGGCTTCTACAAGATCGCCAAGAACTACTACTACCCGGGCTGGTGGGAAGGCGGGCCGGAACTCGATCTTTTCGTCAACATCAAGGCCTGGGCGGAGCTGCCCAAGGACTACCAGGCGATCCTCGAAGCGAGCCTGCTACGAGGCCAACGTCGACATGGTGGCCAAGTACGATGCGGTCAACCCGGCAGCACTGCGCCGGCTTGTTGCGTCCGGCGTCCAGCTGCGGCCGTTCTCGCGCGACATCATGCAGGCATGCTACAAGGCGACCATCGAAGTCTACGACGAGATCGCCGCCAAGAACGCGAAGTTCCGCAAGGTCTACGAGCCGTGGAAGAAATTCCGCGACGAGGAAATCCTGTGGTTTCGCGTCGCCGAGAAGAATTTCGACAACTTCATGGCGTTTGCCAGCCAGCAGGCAGCGGCGCCCGCGAAGCCAGCGACGCCGGCGAAGCAGTCCTAGCCGCGGTCGGTCGCATCAGTCAAAAGCCCCGCCGAAGCGGGGCTTTTTTATCGCCTGCGCGCAGCAGAATGCTACTTCTTCGCGGGCGCTCCGCCGGCAGGCGCCTTGAAGGCGTTCTCGAGCGACTCTGCCGCGTTCTTCTTCGCTTTGTCTCTTCCTGCTGCTCGGAGGACGCGGCGCGCCGTAGTGCCGCTATCGGTGGGCGCTGTATCGCCGGTAGGCGACTGGATCTGGATCTGGATCTTGTTCGGTGTCGACGGTGCTTTCCTTGGCCTTGTAGACCATGACCATCTGCGGGAAGGCGATGACCAGCGCCGACCATGACGACCTGGATCAGCACGAACGGCACCGCGCCCCAGTAGATCTGCCCGGTGGTCACGCGCGGTGTCAGCCTGCCGGTGATCTTGTCGAGGTAGTCCTTGGCCGGTGCGACGCTGCGCAGGTAGAACAGGGCGAAGCCGAACGGCGGGTGCATGAACGAGGTCTGCATGTTGACGCCGAGCAGCACGCCGAACCAGATCAGGTCGATGCCGAGCTTGTCGGCGACCGGGCCGACCAGCGGAATGATGATGAACGCAGAGCTCGAAGAAATCGAGGAAGAACGCCAGCACGAAAATCAGGATGTTGACGACGATAAGGAAGCCGAGCTGGCCGCCCGGGCAGGCCGGAGAGCAGGTGCTCGACCCAGACGTGGCCGTTGACGCCGTAGAAGGTCAGGCTGAATACGCGCGCGCCGACCAGGATGAACACGACGAAGGTCGACAGCTTGGCCGTCGTATCCATCGCCTGCCTGCAGCAGCTTCCACGACAGCCGCCGGCGCGCGAGCGCCATGATCAGCGCGCCGGTGGCGCCCATGGCGCCGCCTTCGGTCGGCGTCGCGACGCCGAGGAAAATCGTGCCGAGCACGAGAAAGATCAGCGCCAGCGGCGGGATCAGCACGAAGACGACGCGCTCGGCCAGCCGCGACAGCAGCCCGAGCTTGAGCAGCTGGTTGAGCACCGCCGCGAAGAACGCGACCGCCGTCGCCGACGCTGGTCGAGACGACGAGCATTTCGTCGGTCGGATCGTCCGGTCCGTACTTCCAATGCGCGAAGGCAATGGCGCCGACGGCCGCGACGATCGTGAGCACGAGCAGCGATCGCGTGCCGCCTGCTGCCGTTGGGCTCGCGCAGCGTGCGCGCCTCCAGCGGCAGCGCCGGCGCCCAGGCAGGCTTCACCGCGCACACGCCCATCGCGTACAGCCGCGTAGAGGCACGCCAGCGTGATGCCGGGAATGAAGGCGCCGGCGTACATGTCGCCGACCGACTTGCCCAGCTGGTCGGCCATGATGATCAGCACCAGCGAAGGCGGGATGATCTGCGCCAGCGTGCCCGATGCCGCGATCACGCCGCGATGCGAAACGCCGGTCGTAGCCGTAGCGCAGCATGATCGGCAGCGAGATCAGCCCCATCGAGATGACCGACGCGGCGACGACGCCGGTGGTCGCCGCCAGCAGCGCGCCGACGAAGATCACCGCGTAGGCGAGCCCGCCGCGCACGGGACCGAACACCTGGCCGATCGTGTCGAGCAGGTCCTCGGCCATGCCGCTGCGCTCGAGTATCAGCCCCATGAAGGTGAAGAACGGCACGGCAAGCAGCGTGTCGTTGGACATGACGCCCCAGACCCGCTCGGGCAGCGCCTGCATGAGCGGAGGGTGCAGCAGTCCGAGCTCGATGCCGACCAGCGCGTAAGCGATGCCGACGGCGGCGAGCGAAAAGGCACCGGATAGCCGATCAGCAGGACGACGATCACGAGACTCGCGAACATCAGCGGCGCGATGTTCGCGATCAGGAAGGCGCTCATTTCTTCTGGCCCTTGCCCTGTTCAGCGATTTCCGCCGCTATCGACTGTTCACCCCGCGCCCGCAGGATATCTTCCGCCAGCTGCTCTTCGGCGGTCTTGACCACCATCTTCTCGGAGGGATCGGGAATCAGGCCTCGTCAGGAAAGCGATGCGCTTGATCAGCTCGGAGATTCCCTGCAGCGCGAGCAGCGCAAAGCCGATCGGGACCAGCAGCCGCGCCGGCCAGACGATAAGGCCGCCGGCGTTGGTCGATACTTCGTTGACGCACATATGCCTCGATGAATACGGGCCAGGACAGCCACATCAGTAATATCGCCATCGGCAACAGGAAGAAAAGCGTGCCGAGTATGTCGATCCAGGCCTGAGTGCGCTTCGACAGGCGACCGGCGATCACGTCGATGCGCACGTGCTCGTTGCGCAAGCAGCGTGTATCCGGCGCAGCCGAGGAAAACCGCCGAGAACAGATACCACTGGATCTCGAGAAAGCTGTTCGAGCTGTAGTTGAATGCCTTGCGCACGACCGCGTTCGCGGCGCTGATGAGGACCATCGCCAGAATGAGCCAGTACAACGTATGGCCGACGCGCTCGCTGATGCGATCGATCGCGCGAGAAAGGGACAGCAGGAATGGCACGGCGGCTCCTCCATGCGCGGCGGTGGTCCGCACGTCGGTTGGCGCGAACGACGCAGTCTGCGGCGGTGCGCGGGCTTCGAGCGCCCGCGGCGAAGATTAACGCGCAGGGGCGGCATTGGCAATCGCTGAGCGTCGGGTCGCTGTCAACCACCTTGCGATGCTAGAATAGCCCTCTTTGCTCAAGCCAAGCCCATGGACCACCGATCGCAGAACCTGAGTCACGCCGATCCCGAACTGTGGGAGTCGATACGCGGCGAGATCGCGCGACAGGAAGCCCACATCGAGCTGATTGCTTCGGAAAACTACGCCAGTCCGGCGGTCATGGCGGCGCAGGGTTCCCAGCTCACCAACAAGTACGCGGAGGGCTACCCCGGCAAGCGCTACTATGGCGGCTGCGAGTTTGTCGACATCGCCGAGCAGCTCGCGATCGACCGCGTCAAGAAGCTGTTCGGCGCCGATTTCGCCAACGTGCAGCCGCATTCCGGCGCACAGGCCAATCAGGCGGTCTTCTTCGCCGCGCTGGAACCCGGCGACACGATCCTGGGCATGGCGCTGCCGCATGGCGGCCACCTCACGCACGGCTCGCCGGTCAATCTCTCGGGCAAGTGGTTCAACGTCGTGTCCTACGGACTCGATCCGGTTACGGAGATCATCGACTACGCGCAGGCGCGAGCAGCTCGCACGCGAGCACAAGCCGAAGCTGATCATCGCCGGAGCCTCCGCCTACTCGCGGGTGATCGACTGGAAGCGCTTTCCGCGCGATCGCCGACGCGGTCGGTGCCAAGCTGATGGTCGACATGGCGCACTATGCCGGACTGATCGCCGCTGGCCTCTATCCTTCGCCGGTCGGTGTGGCGCATTACGTGACGAGCACAACGCACAAGACGCTGCGCGGTCCGCGCGGCGGCTTCATCCTGGCCGACGCGGACCATGCGAAGTCCGTCAACTCCGCGGTTTTCCCCGGCTGGCAGGGCGGCCCGCTTATGCACGTGATCGCGGCCAAGGCGGTCGCCTTCAAGGAGGCGCAGTCGCACGAGTTCAGGGTCTACCAGGAGCGCGTCCTCGAAAACGCCCGCGTTCTCGCGGTCGTGCTGCAGGAGCGCGGCTTGCGGATCGTCTCGGGCGGCACCGAGTCGCACATGTTCCTGGTCGATCTACGAGCCAAGAAGATCACCGGCAAGGACGCCGAAGCCGCGCTCGGCCGCGTGCACATTACGGTCAACAAGAACGCGATTCCCAACGATCCCGAGAAACCGTTCGTCACCAGCGGCATCCGGGTCGGCAGCCCCGCGATCACGACGCGCGGCTTCAGCGAAATCGAATGCGAGGAGCTCGCGCATCTGATCGCCGACGTGCTCGATGCGCCCGGCGACGCGGCGACCAGCAAGCGCGTGCAGGCAGCGGCCGCTGCGCTGGCGAAGCGCTATCCGGTGTACAAGTCGCCGGGCCACAGGCAATGGATGAGCGGTTGCCGGACGTATGGATCCGTCGAAAATGCACGCGCGTCGCGCCGGCACGGTGACCGCCTCGGGCGACGGCCGAGCTGCGCAAGCAATGCGATGAAATGTCCCTTCTGCGGCAGTCCCGACACGCAGGTCGTCGATTCCCGCGTGTCCGAAGCCGGCGACTCGATACGCCGTCGCCGGCGATGCCTCGCGTGCCAGAAACGCTTTACGACCTACGAAAACGCGGAGTTGCGCCTGCCGCAAATCGTCAAGCAGAACGGGACGCGTTCGGATTTCGATGTTGCGCGTATCCGCAATGGCTTTCAAAGGGCGCTGCACAAGCGTCCGGTCCCGACCGAATACGTGGATCAGGCCGTCGAGCGTATCGTGCAGGCCGTTTTGGGACTGGGCGAGCGCGAGATCCCGTCGCGGCAGGTTGGCGAGATGGTGATGCAGGAACTCTACAAGCTCGACAAGGTTGCGTATATCCGCTTCGCGTCGGTCTATCGCAGCTTTCAGGACGTCGCCGATTTTCGCGATGCGCTCAAGGAAGTCGAGCCCGCGCCGCCCCGGCGCAAGCCGCGTTGATCCCAAGCGGGGCCACGGGCGAGAGATCATCGCTTGCGCGGTGCCTTCGACCAGACGTATGACTGCCGTCGAAGCCTTCGATGCCGACATGATGGCGCTGGCCTTGGCATTGGCCGAACGCGGCATGAACACGACCACGCCGAATCCGCGGGTCGGCTGCGTGATCGCGCGCGGCGCGCACGTTCTCGGCGAGGGTTGGCACGAGCGCTGGGGCGAAGCGCATGCCGAAGTTCGTGCCCTCGCCGATGCGCGCGCGCGCGGCAACGATCCGAGGGGTGCAACCGCCTATGTCACGCTCGAGCCTTGTAACCATCATGGGCGCACGCCGCCGTGCACCGATGCACTGCTGGCTGCCGGTGTCAGCCGTGTCGTGGCGGCGATGCGTGACCCCAATCCCCAGGCCGGGCGCGGCGCCGAACGCCTGCAGAAATCCGGAATGGCGTTTGTTGTCGGCGTGCTCGAGGAGCGCGCACGCGAGCTCAATGCAGGCTGGATCAAGCGCATGCAGGTCGGACGTCCATGGGTGCGCCTCAAGATCGCCGCCAGCATCGATGGTCGCACCGCGCTCGGCGATGGTGCCAGCCAGTGGATTACGGGTGCGGCTGCGCGTGCCGATGGCCATCGCTGGCGCGCGCGCGCGTGCGCCATCCTCACCGGGATCGGAACGGTGCGTCACGACGATCCGCAACTGACGGTGCGCGGCATCGACACGCCGCGCCAGCCGCTCAAGATCGTCGTCGACCGCTACGGCGAGTTGCCGCCGACGGCGCGCCTTCTTGCGAGCGGCAAGACGCTGGTGTTCACTGCTACGACGCCGAGGACGCCGTGGCCGGCGAACGTCGAGACTTGCACGTTGCCGGATAGCGACGGACGCATCGACCTTGGCGCGATGCTCGACGCACTGGGGGCGCGTGGCATCAACGAAGTGCACGTCGAGGCCGGCGCCCGGCTCAACGGCGCGCTCATGGCTGCGAGGCTCGTGGACGAGCTGCTGCTGTACGTCGCGCCTTGCCTGCTCGGTGATCCTGCGCGCGGCATGATCGACCTGCCTTCGCCGCTCGCGCGGCTGGACGAGCGGGTGCACCTCAAGGTGCGCGAAATCGCGGCCGTGGGCGAGGACTGGCGCATCCTGGCGGCGATCGAGCCGGGAGACCGCTGATGTTCACGGGCATCGTCGAGGCGACCGGTGCCATCGTCGCGACATCGCCAAGCGCTGCTGGCGTGCGGCTCACGCTCGACGCGGGTGCGCTTGACCTGAGCGAGGTCGCAGTCGGCGACAGTATCGCCGTCGACGGATGCTGCCTGACCGTGGTCGACCGGAAGGACAAGTCGCTTGTGTTCGACGCGTCAGCCGAGACCCTGTCGTGCACGACCGGGCTCGACCGCGCACACGAAGTGAATCTGGAAAGGGCGCTCCGCTTCGGTGATCGGCTCGACGGGCACCTCGTGTCGGGACATGTCGACGGCGTCGGAACCGTGACCCGCATGGAAATGGCGCCGGGCGATCCGGGCAGCATGCTGCTCGAGGTCGAGGCGCCTGCCGACCTCGCGCGCTTCATCGCCGCCAAGGGATCGATTGCGGTGAACGGCGTCAGCTTGACGACGAATCGCGTCACCGGCGCCCGCTTTTCGGTCAACCTCATCCCGCATACACTGGCGGTTACGACGCTCGGGAATCTCGCGATCGGCGCCGGCGTCAACCTCGAGGTCGACATGATCGCCCGCCACGTCGCGCGTCTGCTGCAGACTTGAAACAAGGAGTAGCCATGGACCTGACCACGCTCGAACGATTGCCGCTGTGGATCGGCGGCCGCGCGGTTGCGGCACACACGACGCGCTATGGCGAAGTGCTCGACCCCTCTAGCGGGGAAGTCGTTCGCCATGTGCCGCTTGCCGACGCCGAAGACATCGCCGCAGCGGTGAGCGCGGCGACGGCGGCGTTCCCCGCGTGGCGCAGCGCCCCGGCGCTGCGCAGGGCGCGCATCCTCATGCGTTTTCGCGATCTCATGGACGCGCACAAGAAGGACTTGGCGCGGCTGGTCTCGCAGGAGCACGGCAAGACGCTGGTCGACGCCGAGGGATCGATTACGCGCGGCATCGAAGTCGTCGAATTCGCAACAGGCATTCCGCACCTGATCAAGGGCGAGTTCAGCGATAACGCCGGGACCGGAGTGGACAGTTTTTCGCTGCGCCAGGCGGTTGGCGTTTGCGCCGGCATTACGCCGTTCAACTTTCCGGCGATGGTGCCGATGTGGATGTTCCCGGTCGCCATCGCCTGCGGCAACACGTTCATTCTCAAGCCGTCGGAGCGCGTTCCCACGATGAGCCTGCGCATGGCGGAGCTGTTGCACGAGGCCGGGCTGCCCGAAGGCGTCTTCAATGTCGTGCACGGCGACAAGGAGGCCGTCGACGCGCTGCTTACGCATCCGGGCATCAAGGCGATTTCGTTCGTCGGATCGACGCCGATTGCTCGCTACGTCTACGAGACCGGAACGCGGCACGGCAAGCGCGTGCAAGCGCTCGGCGGCGCCAAGAACCACGCCGTCGTCATGCCTGATGCCGACCTCGCCTTCACCGCGGAAGCGCTGATCGGCGCCGCTTACGGCTCCGCCGGCGAGCGCTGCATGGCGGTGTCGGTCGCGGTGGCGGTGGGCGCGGCAGGCGATGCGCTCTGCGCTCAACTTGAAGAGCGGGCACGCCGTGTCGTCGTGGGGCCCGGCATCCGCGCGCAATCCGAGATGGGGCCGGTCATCACCTGCGCTGCGCGCGACCGCATTGTCGGTCTGATCGATCGCGGGGTCGCCGAAGGCGCGACGCTGGTCGTGGACGGTCGTCATCCCAAGCTCGACGGTCACGACAAGGGCTTTTTTGTCGGCCCGACCTTGTTCGACCACGCGCGGACGCGACATGGCAATCTACCGCGAGGAGATTTTCGGCCCCGTCCTCGTCATCGTACGCGTTGACTCGCTCGAGTCCGCGATCGCATTGATCAACGCCAATCCCTACGCGAATGGCGCCGCGCTGTTCACACGTTCGGGCTTTGCGGCGCGGCGCTTTCAGCAGGAGACCGAAATCGGCATGCTCGGCATCAACGTGCCGATTCCCGTGCCGATGGCCTTCTACTCGTTCGGCGGCTGGCGAAATTCGCTCTTCGGTGACCTGCACGTCCACGGCATGGACGGCGTGCGCTTCTACACCCGTACCAAGGCAGTCACGACGCGCTGGCCAGACGACGGCAGCGCCGCGCCGGGGTTCCATCTCCCGACGCTCGGCTGAACATCGACAGCGATGCCCCCTGGCTCTACCGCGCCGCCGCCGGGCGCAGGGTAAAGACGAACTCCAGGATCGCCCAATAGGGGGCGGGCTTGCCGTCGACATCCGCCGGCTTGAACTTCGCGCCCTTGATTACGTCGAGCACGGTCGGACCGAAGTACGGCTCGTCCGGATAGAGCGTCGTCTCGACGACGCCTCCATCGGCGTCGAGTATGAGCAGGACCGCGATGCGCGCCTCCATATGGGCGCGCGCGGCGCGCGGCGGATACGGAACGACCAGCGACTCGTGCAATCGTGCAGGGTTGCCCGCCTGCCTCGGAAAGCGCTGTGCGAGGCGCATTTCCTGGGCGTGGCCGAGGCGCGCGCTGTCCTCGATCGCACCGACCGCCGTGTCGCCCGGCGGCGGCGGATCGGTGGGCGCGATTTCGGCGCCGACATTGGATCGCACCGAGACTCCAAGCGACGGCACGGCGCGTTGCTTGAGCTTGTCCGTCGGCGGCAGGGTGGGTTGCGCTTGCGCGATCGGCAACGCTGGCTCGGGCACGATCGGCCGCGCCGCGAGTGGCGGCTGGTCGAGCGTTGGCGGAGTCTCCGGGGGCGCAGAAAAAAGGATCGGTTGCCGTTCGACGAGCGCGACTTTAAGTGGGCCAGTGCTACCCAGCCGGCTCAACGCGATCGGGAAGGGGGCCAGCAGTCCCACCAGCATGGCGATCGCCAGCGCGTGCACGAGCAGCGACGCCGCGAGTGACAGCGACAAACGCTGCTTCGTGGCGCGGTCCGTGCTGCCGCCAACGATTGGGATCGCGACCGTCGTCATGCGTTGGAATTTTACCTGCCGCCCATGAAGCGTAGCGGCCGCCCCACTTGCGCGGAGCGGCCGCTCAGGCCGAGGTTGCGTTGCGGCTACTGACCCAACAAGCGCCACGACATGCGGAAGCCAAACGCACCCGCAGGATTCAAGAGGCGTTTGAACAGCACATTGCCGCCTCCTGCCAGCGGGGCGTCGGTGGTGATAGCCAGGGCGACGTCGGAGCCCGTCGATCCGACCGGGGGTGCGAAGGCGACGATCTGTGCGCCGACCGCGCCTTCGACGCTGTAGTAGGACTCGACAACAGCGCCGCCCGCGTCTTCCAGCACCGATTGCCCGGTCGAGTACATTCGTGCATAAACCGTCGCTGGCAGCCCGGTGAAGCAGGTGCCGAGTGGTGGTGACGTTCCGATGTACGAGATCAGGCCGATCGCGCCTACCGGGGCAACGACGACCTGCTGACCCGCAGGAAGATCGTCGAACCAGCCGTTGTCCGGTTTCGACGCAAGACCGAAATTATTGGTTGACGAGCCGTGCGGAATCGCCTGCATGCCCGGGCCGGTACTGCGGCTCAGCGGCGTCGCCGGCAGCGGCAACGGCGTCGTGTCGTTGCCGTCGCGGAAGGCGTACATCGTCTGCTGTTGAATCGGCGGATTCAGGTCGGAATCATCGAGCAACCTGCCGGTGCCAACGAACACCCAGCGGTCGATACCGCTGACCGGGTCGATCTTGATCTCCGGTGGCGTAGTCACCGGCTGCGGAGCACCGCTTCCATCCACGAGGGTCGCCAGTTTTCCGACCGTCGCCTGCCAATTCGCCGGATTAGGATCGGAAACGTCGAAGCGCCAGAAGTTCCCCTGGAGATCGCCGCCGTAGATCTGCTCGACGAGCTGGTTGCGGAAGTCCTTCGTATACGCCGCTACCTGCGCGAGCCCGGAGGGGTTCCCCGCGCTACCGACACCCGTCGTCAGCTCGAATAACTTGGTGCCGTCGCTCGCTTTCAGGAAGTACAGCTTGCCGAGCCCGGTGGGGTTGTTGTAACCCGACGGAACGATCACAAGCCATTGTCCGCCAAAGGCCCGCGTCTTGGCGATGATCGGCCTGCCATACGTGTAACCCATGTCAGTCGATGTGTCGCCCACGGGCGGGAACTCCCACAGCACGTGGCCCGTCGCGACCGCATCCTCGGCATCCGCGCTGGTGACCGGGTTGGTCACGTCGAGCGCGTAGTAGCGGTTGCCGCCCTTGCCGAGGGCGCCCACGAGTAACGAGTGCCAGTCGCCACTCGGTACATTGAAATCGACGTCGACAACCCGAGGCGTGGAATCGACATAGAAGTGATGGCGGAAGGCCGGTAGCGCGCCGTCCTGCAGCGCCAGGGCGCCAAGGCCGGCAAAGAAGTCGCCGCCGGCGCTGCCTCCGCGGAAAAGCGGTGTCGGCACATACGCCCAGGTCTCGTTGCCGGTTGCATCGTCGAAGACGTGCAGCATGCCATCGTTGGCACCGGCGTAGACCGCCGCCGCACGAGTGGCGTTGGCCGAGGCGAACCCGGAATAGCCGGGGTCATTGCCGTCGAGATACGGGGCGTTGGGAGGTCCGACAAACACCGCCGTCGAGCCGACGAAGTCGCCCAGCACCGTGTTGACCGGCCGCTTGCGGAACTGACCGAGTTTGACGCCTTCCTTGGCGCGATTCCCGCGCAAGAACTCCAGGATCGCCTGACCGCGAGCCGGCGCACCAGGAGCAAGAGAATCCTGCTGGTCGGGTCCAAGCTTGGCCCAGAGGAAGGGCACACGGGTACCGCTCTCGTCCATGGTGACGATCTTGCGGTTGGTGAACCAGGGCGTAGTAACGCCATGAGCAATGTCGATCTGCAACTGCGCGGTCAACTGGTCAGCCGCGTCCCAGACTTGCGGGCTAAAGACGCCCGTCGTTGGGTCGTAGGGGATCTTGGTCAGCGTGCCGCCCCAGCCCGGTTCGAACCCGGCCCGGTACAGGAAGTTGGCGGATGGGCCGAATGTATTGTTGACGAATCCCACTCCGCTGCGCCCGCCCGACGAGTTCAGCGCGGCTGCAAGCAGCTGCCCGATGCCCAGCTTCACGTCGTCCGGGGTCTGCGCGTTGACGAAGTCGCCGCGGCCGTTGACCGCCGCGTGCCACAAATCGTCGACCCCGGAGGCATCGGGCTGGTTGACGCTCGGAACAACCTGCGGCCAGGTTAGCGCGCCGGAAGCAATCTGGCCCTCCGTGGTCGATACGCTTCCGGAGGGCAGCTTGCCTGACGTACCCAGTGCGATCGCCGCGAAGTTCATATGCTGCCAGGTCGCGGGATCGACCGGGCTGGCGGGAACGTTGAAGGTCATGGCAGGACGCATGTTGAGCAGCCAATACTGCAGCGCGTAGTCCGACAGGGAGTCCGCCGTCCCGAGCGTATTTTCGTGGTACAGCGGCGGCCAGGCGCCCGCGGGTGGAAGGCTGGGTATCGGCGCGTTCTTGCTCCATAGCGGCAGCGGCGTCGGATCGATGGGGTAGGTAGGAATCGGCGTGCCGTCGACGTTTCCGACTGTCACCAGCGGCGCCGACGGCTGATTCGTGTAGCCGTCGGTGAAGAAGAAGTGCCAGTTTTTCTGGCAGGACAGCGTGATCGGATCGGTCGAGCCCGTGAGTTGCGGCTGATGGCCCGTGGCGTAGTACTGCCCGACGCGAACCATCGCGTCCAGGGACGGCGTTTCAAAGCCGAGGGGAATCTTGAAGCTGTAAAGCTCCGTCAGCCACGCCTGCTTCTGCGCCGGCGTGAAATCGTCGATGTCGATGAAGTGCGACACCGGTCCCAGCGAATTCGGCGGATTCGTCGACAGGCTGTGCAACCCGACGCGATACTTGTCGTCGACGACGTTGAACGCCAGCGAAGTCACCGTCTTGACCGCCGTGATGCGCGTACGGTAGTACGCGAACCAGTTCGCATAGTTGGTCATCTCCTGCGCGAACGTGCGCGAGACCGGCTGCAGTACGCCGCTGTCGTCGTACCAGTCGTGCGTGTACGACGGTGCCGGGGTCGCCGTCGTGTCGAGGTCGACGCGCTGGAATGCCGGAGAGCCGTAGTTGTCGGCGTATTGCGGGCCGCTCGGCGGCCGCGGAACCGGGCAGATCGCCGGGTCGGGATTCGTGCAGCCGGGATCCACGCCGAACTGGAAGAAGCGAGGAAAGATGTGCGTCGTATCCGACGAGCTCTGGCAGCTGCCGGAGGCTTGCGTCCCGTAGCCCAGCCACTTGTCGGCCTGCGTCGTCACGGCATGATCACACCACTCGATGCTGGTTTGCCAGTAGTGGCGCGGGACGCTCGCATAACGCGGCGATGCCGTGCACGCGTACTGTCCGGTGCCGCCGGTGACGGGCGTGTTGTACTGGGCGTCAGGATAGTTGTAGCGGTTGGCGCCTCCACCGTAGTCCTTGTTGTTGTGCCGGCAGACGAGGCCATTTGTGTCCGCATCCTGCCACAGCGTCTGGAATGACGTGCCCCCGCTGTTCAGCGTGACCGCGTCGATGAATATGGACTTGTCGCCACTCGTATCGGTACCCGAGAAGCTGATCGTGTGTATTCCGGGCACCGCGATCGTGATCGGAACCGTGAATCCCTCGAAGAAGACGTAGGACGGCGTGATAAGGCCACCCACCTGCACGCCATCGACGCTGACCTCGATGGGGTTGGCCAAGGCGTTGTACGCACAACTGCTCGGGTTATGGTCCGGGCAGCTCCACCAGCGCCGCGAGGCGGTGAACGAGAGCGTGTACGTGCCCGCGCCCAATGCCAGCGTCTGCGCGATCGACGCGTCGTTCTGGAGGAACGCCGTCTGGTAGCCATCGCCACTCCACAGCGCCCCCCAGTCGCTATAGTAGATCTGGATGCCGGAGTTGCCGCTGAACTTCCAGCCGATACCCGGCTCCTGAGGTCGTGTCTCATAGCTGTGGTTGCCGGGGAAAAACGCCGACATGCCCGGTGCGAAACTCAACGGCGACTCGAAGTTGCCGTTGAGGATCGCGCTCGTTCCGCTGAGCAGGTCGCTGCAGACGGCCGCGGCCGGTCCTGTCGATGTTGCCGGGCAATCGCTGTTGGCGGTGCAGGTAATCGACGCAAATCCCTGGCACGTGCCGACACTCGGTACAGGGTTGCAATCGGTGTCTGCCGAACATGACGTTCCTGAAACGGTGCAGCTGCCCGGTTGCAGGGGGCATTGACTGTCTTTGGTGCACGAGTTGCCGGCGATCGAGCAATGCGCGCCCGACTCCGCGCATCCAGCGTCATTGAAGCACGATGTATGGTCGACGCTGCACGCGCCCGGCAAGGTCGGGCAGGCGTTGCTAACAGCAGGATCGCAAGCACTGCCGGTGTTCGAGCAGGTGCCTCCGATGGCAGGACAGTCCGAATCGCTGTGGCAGATCGTGGCGACGAGGCTGCAATAGCCGGCCTGCGCCGCGCATGTGTCGGGGGTCGGCGTGCATGCAGCAAGATCGACCGTGCAGACCCCACCGAGGGGCGGGCAGTCCGCGCCCGACGTGCAGGCAGCGTGCGTGCCGCTGCATATCGCGGGCCGCGCACACGTCAAATCGTCGAAGCACGGAGCGTTGGTGATGGTGCAAGTCCCCGGCAGCGTCGAGCACTGGGCATCGGAAGTACATATCTGCGTGGCCTGCAGCGAGCATCGCCCCTCGTTCTGCAGGCAGTCGCTGCCGCCCGGGTCGAAGCAGGGTGCGCCGTCGCTGCTGCAATGCCCCTGCAGCGTCGGACATACATCGGCGGGGTGGCAGAACGCGCCTGACGCGCTGCAGCTGCCCGCCATCGGGCACGTGCTCGAATCGAAGCAGCTGCCACCGTCCGGTGAGCAGGTGCCGGCGAGCGTCGGACACGCATTCGCCGCATCGCAAAACGCGCCGGTGGTGCTGCAAGTTCCCGGCGATGGGCAGTCGGCAGGACTCGTGCAGGTCTGCCCGGGATTGGTGCTGCATGTGGAAGGACAAGCGTTCCACGTGCATATCGGACACTCGTGGCCACCGCATCCGGTATCGCAGCCTGGCGGATCATAGGATCCACAGGTAATGGGCGCGGCATTGCAGGACGGTGACGCGAAATTGCAGACCTGAGTCGTCACGCCGACGCACGGCTCGTTGCCGAAGCCTCCGCACGATTGCGGCGTAACGCCATTGCAGCTTTGCGGGACGGGCGGACCGCAGGTCTGGTTGCCGATGTTCTGGCACGTCTGCGGCGCCTGCGTATCGCAGGTCTGCGGCACGGAACTGCCGCAGAACTGCGACACGAGCCCGCAGGTCTGCGGCGTCGCGCCGCCGCAGGTCTGCGGCGTCGTCGGGCTGCATGTCTGCGGGCTGCCGCCGGCACAAGTCTGGGTCGCTGTGCCCTGGCAGGTTTGCGGTGTGGGTGGCGCGGCGTTGCAAACTCCGGCCGCCAGCGTCCCGTGCGCAGGAAACGCCGGATTGGTGGGGTCGCACCAGAGAACGTTGTCGTTCTCGTAGAAATACTTCGGGTCCTTGGCGTCCCCGCTGGTCCAAGGCAGCGTGGGTACGTACGCGTTGCTGGGCACATCGAATTGCACCTTCGACAACGCGATCGACATCGCCGTCGAAGGTTGTACTCCGTCGTCCGGGTTGATGCCCGCCGGTGCCCAGGGATAGCTGTAATCGCCGTCGGGCGTCGATGACGAACGAATGCGTGGCCGACGCGCCGGTTCCGTTGGTGCGGCAGTACGCCGGGTTGTCCTCGTTACCGACCCAGGTTCCAGTCTGAATTGCACCACTGCCCGACCGTCACCTTGGCAGTGAGATCGACGAGCGTGGGGGGAGCCGTGCTCCAAGGCGGAGGGCTGGCAAACGGGTCCGCGGGCACCTTGGTCCAGCCGGCCGTGTTCGCCGCATTCATCTGCGGGTAGCTGCCGGTGCCGTCGGCCAGGAAGGGCGGGTCGTAGGTGAGCCGCGGGTTGTAATAGACGTGATTGAGCTCGCTGTTGTGCGCCGGCGCCGGCCACAGCGTCCAGTACTCGTAGACCTTTCCGGCCATGGGCGACTTTGCTGGCGGCGGCCCGGCCGGATTGGGATAGCGCTCCAGTCCCGGCAGCGCGCCCGGAGCGATTCCGCCGCTGCAGGTGGTGCTTGGTTGGCCCAAGGGTGAGCATCCCGCGCCGGGGCCGCTGTCGGTGTACGTGGGATCGTAGGCCGGGAACGGATACCCGGCCTGCTCGTAGACATAGCCCGGGCTTATGTACTTGCCGCGACCGGCCGCGGTGAGATTGACGGCCTGGTCGAACTTGCCGCAGGCCGCATTCATCTTGCCGGTTATGTCACGGCAATAGTTGAAGCCGGCGGTGTTGCCGATCACCGTGTCGGGAAGAAAATCGTAGAGCATCGACGTCGAGTCATCGACGGTCAGCATGATGTTCGGCGGGGCTGTCGTCTGGGCACTGAGCGGCTGGTCGCCCAGCGCCGTCACCGCGGCATAGCCGGGCGTCGCCAGCGGTCCGAGGCCGATCAGCACGGCCAAGGTTCCGGCAATCCAGCGGCGAGCGACTGGAACGGAGCGGGGGTGGGCCACGTCGCTGTCCTCTGTGGCCCTCAACGCAGCGTCGCCTGGAGGAACGACGCCGTGTTCTGCGGACCGTCCACGCGCACGGTCACGCGGTAGTACGGATTCTTGTTGAGCGCGAGGTGCGGATCGTTGATGGTCTCGCCGAGGCTCTGCTTGGCGCCGATGAGGTTGCACCGCGCAGCCGTTGCCGGTCCCGGCGTCGTGCACATGCGCTCGATGACGTACGTGACATCGACCAGTTTCTTCGTCGGGTCCGACGTATCAGTCAGCTGTTTCGCGAGCCCCACGGCCGACGACTTCTTCTGCAGCACGGCGGGAACCCCGCGCGCATCATCGCTGTTCTGCCAGGATGCGAAATAGTTCTCGCCAGGCACGTCGTTAGTCGGGTCCGGGATGTGGACGGCGTGCGCGGGATCCTGCGTGGAAAACAGCGCCGCGGCTGCCTGCTCGACCGCGAGGTTCCCCGGCAGGATCGACGAGATCCGGAACCCGAGGTTCCCGATGACGGCATTGGTGGTATCGACGGAGCGAATGAGCGCGACCGCCGCAAGGCTCAGCGCGACCATCACGATCAGCGCGATGAACAGCACGACACCGCGCTGCGCCGCCATGGGCGAAAGCGTAGTGCTCCGCGGCTTGAATCGATGGGTGGTCGTCTCGGGTGCCATGGCTACAGGTTCCAGACCGGGTTGCGCAGCGGTACGACGGTTTCGTAGGTGCGGTAGCGAAAGCCCGGGGTCAGTGGCCCTGTCAGCGTTCCTCCGCCTCCGAACAACGACCAGGTCGGAGAAGGTACTTGCGTCGCCAAATCCTTGTCGTATTGCTCGCCCTGGACGACCACGCCGATGCGCACGGCCCGTATCCGTTGCAGCGTGGTGACGTTGTTCGGCGGCGCCAGCGCCAGGAGTGTGGCCGCGTCCCAGGGCGCCGTCGCGCTCACCCACGAAAAACCGGTGGGCGCCGCAGGATCGGCAACGTAGTACTGAAGCTTCATGGTGACGATGTTCGACGCGAGCGGATTGGGGGTCGGTGCCGCCGCCTTCCCTCCGTTCGGGTCCCAGAGGTTGGTGCTGCGCAGGACCCCGCCGCTGATATCGTAGAGCACACGTTGCGTTGCATTGCTCGGGCCCATGTTCACCAGAAACGCACCGGCGCCAACGGGCTGGCTCGGCGTGGTGTGCGTGAGCGTCACGACGCCGTTGGCATCCGGCCCGGCGACGCCGGTGATCTTCTGCGTCTCGCAAATGCCGGTTTCCGAGATCGCCACGACGATGTCCCCGGTATTGAATCCGAGCGGGCTCAAGACGGCGTAGTCCGCGTTGGCGGTGGCCGGGAGGTAGAAGGGCGCCGGTGCGATCGCGACGTTGGCCAGGCTGTAGTTGACGACGAACTGGTCTGGATCGGTGCCCCCGTCGGTGATCAGGATCGGGATCGGGCTGAAGGTGGTTGCAATATCGCCCGTAGGCGCGCACGTCCCGAATTGCTGCAGGGCGCTCGCCACGCCGTTGCTGGCGTTGGCGAGCTCGATCGAGAGCATGAACGATGACAGCAGGCCGTTCTGTTGCGCATCGCCCACGCTCGTCGTATTGCGCTTGATGCCTTCGGCGGCCGCGAAAATCTGGTAGATCACGAGCACGGCGATCATGCCGATCACGATGCCGACCATGATCTCGATCAGGCTGAAGCCGTGCTGTGGGCGGCCGGAGCGCGGCAGGTGCGAGGCGCGCATCGCTAGTTCGTCCCGACGACGCCGCTCGTCGTGTAGTTGTGAATGGTGGAGTCGCCCGGGAGCTGCCACGAGATCTGCACCGAGACCACGCTGCTCTTGGTCGATGGCGCCGCGGTGAGCGTCGCGTCGTCGACGAGCACGATCGGATCAGGGACGGTCGCTCCACTCAGGTCGTTGACCACCTTGCTCTTGAACTGCGTGTACCCCGCACCCGATGTGTACTTGGCCTTGAACGCGGCGATCGCCGCGGCGCTCGACGCGTCGTAGTCGGTCCACATCGTGGAGATCAGCGAGTTTGCCAGGTACGTGGCTTCGGCGCGGTACTCCGCATCGTTCGTGAAGCGGATGGCCTGCGCCTGCAGCCCGACGATGCCGAGGATGCCGAACGAAAATATCAGGATGCCGATCAGCGCCTCGAGCAGATAGGCGCCAGCCTGCGTATTCCGCCGCTGCATCGAAGATCTCACCGGTATGCGTCGTGTCGTCATCAGGTCGCAGGGCAGAAGCGCGGATCGTCGGTCGCGACGTTCGTATTCGGATCGCAAAGCTTGATGCTCGATGACGCGCCTGCGCCAAAACCTACGACGACGCTCAACGGCCGCTGGCTTGCGTACGAGGTGCTGCCGGTGACATCGATGCGAGTGAGCGGCGCGCTCCCGCCGTCCGGATTCGGACGCATGATCCGGCCCAGGCCGTCGAACGTGACCTTGGACCCATCCGCGGTTACGGTCGTTTTCGACGCTCCGTCAGACCAGTTGTACGACTGCACGGCGATGTCAAATGCGCCGGTCTCGGGGTTCAGGCGCAGCACCTGCCAGCCGCCGCCCGCGGACGTATCCAGCACGAACTCCGATTGCGTATTGCCCTTGACCGCATCGGCCTGCGCGAGCCGGACTCCGGCGAGCACACTCTCGGCGCCGTTACGAATCTGCGTGTTGCTCAAGAAATCCGCGTACTGCGGCCCGGCGATCACGATCAGAAACGCGAAGATCGCGATTCCGATCATCAGTTCGATCAGCGTGAAACCGCGGTGGAAAATCGTCCTCATGGCGGGCTCAGCTGCAGGAGCCGTCCTTGCGGATTGCCCAGCAGGTGCCATTGCCGCTCCAGCCGGGTTCCGTGATGACGCTGGTCTTGGCATTGTTCTGATCTATCGTATAGGTGAACAAGCCCATGCTCTCTCCAGCCTTACCCGTGGCCGTGCCGGTATAGGTTGTCGCCGTATCGGCACAAGTGATCGTGAATGCGCGCGCCGTATTGACCAGCGGCTGGATCAGCGCACAGCCATTGAGGTAGGTCCGGTTGTCGAGGAAATACTGCTCGTAGCGGGTGCGCAGGTCGGACAGTGCGGACGTCGCCTCGATGATCTTTCCGCGCTTGACGTAGTCCGCGTAGTTCGGCAACGCGATCGCCGCAAGGATGGCGACGATCGCAACCACGATCATCACTTCGAGCAGTGTGAAGCCGATCGCGCCACGGCGTCCGCTGGACACGATCCCGAATGGTGCGGTTGCTCTCTTGCGCTTCACGAATGTATTCCCCTTTAAGGCAATGGGATGGTATGTCGCGGTCGTTCCACCGGCAATGCAAGCCGATTAGAGGTATTGCAGCCCGAACAAACGGTTACGTGCCTGCAACACCGTTGCGTGGGACACGGCTGAATAGAACGCTTTGTGCAGTGCACTTGTGCTTACGAGCAATGTTCGTGCGTTTTTTCAATGCGCGCGCGTCCGCTGTTGGCAATCACGACCTTGAGAGCATCCTGGCCCCCTTTGCAGACCACGAAGGTTCCCATCTGCAAGGCTCCGTTCAGCAACCGGGTGTGGCCGAGGCTGGTGTACGACACGTAGTCGGCGACCGGCTGATTCGCTGTGATCGTGACGCCCTCCGGTGCGCGCCCCTCGCGGCGAAGGACCTGCTCATCGCCTTGGACCTCGCCATCGCGGTTCTCGTCGACGAACACGATCCACCCCGATTCCCACCCTGCTAGGGCGTCGCACTGGCTCCCGTCCCGGCTCTTGCAGATGTTTACCCGATAGCCGTGCTTGATGGCTTCGCTGCGCGCAAGGTGAAGCGTATCGACCAGAAAGCGCGTGTGGTTGGCAAGCTGCTGAGCGGAGATCCAGTCGCCGTAGGCGGCGGGCGCCATCACCAGCAGTACGCCGAGTAGCACGATCGCCGCCAGCAGTTCGAGCAGCGTCAAGCCTCCCGGCGGCGGCGCCGCCCGCTTGTTCCTGCGAGTTTGCATCATGGTCCTCCCTCATCCCGGAGACCCCGGGATTGGAGGGCCATGCTAGGACGAACCACCGCCGATGAAACTTCGACGCTTGGCTTAAGTCATTGGTGGAATTGACATTGTTTCACCCGCCTGGCGCCGGGGACGCGCGGCCGAAGCTCCCGGCATGCCATAATCGCGCTTGCCTCGGAGCTGGCCTTGCCGGCGGCGTCCGAAGGACTTTCCCGATCCGGTCCGATGCCTTCGAAGCCGACATTTTCCTGGAGCGATCCGTTGCTGCTCGACGAACAGCTCGCGCCCGAGGAGCGCATGGTCCGCGATACGGCGCATGCGTATGCTCAGGAGAAACTGCTCCCGCGCGTGACCGAAGCGTTTCGCCATGAGCGCTCGGACCCGGGCATTTTTCGCGAAATGGGCGCGCTCGGGTTGCTGGGCTCGACGCTGCCGGACCAGTACGGTGGAGCGGGCCTGAGCTATGTGTGCTACGGATTGATCGCGCGCGAGATCGAACGCGTCGACTCCGGCTACCGCTCGATGATGAGCGTGCAAAGCTCGCTGGTCATGTATCCCATCTACACCTACGGGACGGAGGCGTTGCGCCGTAAGTACCTGCCGAAGCTCGCCAGCGGAGAATGGATCGGCTGTTTCGGACTCACCGAGCCCGATCACGGCTCGGACCCTGGATCGATGGTGACCCGCGCGCGCAGTGTGGCCCGAGGGTATCGTCTGTCGGGCGCGAAGATGTGGATTTCCAATTCGCCGATCGCCGATGTGTTCGTCGTCTGGGCAAAAACCGACGACGGCATCATTCGCGGCTTCGTGCTAGAGAAGGGCATGGCCGGGCTGACCGCGCCGAAGATCGAAGGCAAGTTCAGCCTGCGCACGTCGGTCACCGGTGAGATCGTGCTCGACGACGTTTTCTGTCCGGAAGAAAACCTGCTGCCAGACGCGGAAGGGCTGGCGGGTCCCTTCGGATGCCTCAACAGCGCGCGCTACGGCATCGCCTGGGGCGCGCTGGGCGCGGCGGAGTTCTGCTGGCACGCCGCGCGTCAGTACACGCTCGACCGCAAGCAGTTCGGACGCCCGCTCGCGGCCAACCAGCTCATCCAGAAAAAGCTCGCCGACATGCAGACCGAGATCACGCTTGGGCTGCAGGGTTGCCTGCGGCTGGGCAGGTTGAAGGACGAAGGCAAGGCCGCGCCCGAGATCACGTCGATCATGAAGCGCAACTCCTGCGGCAAGGCGCTGGAGATCGCGCGCACTGCCCGCGACATGCACGGCGGCAACGGCATCGTCGACGAATTCCACGTCATCCGCCACGTGCTGAATCTCGAGACGGTGAACACCTACGAGGGCACGCACGACGTGCATGCGCTGATACTCGGCCGCGCGCAGACCGGCATCGCCGCGTTCAGCTGAGCATCTGCGTGAAGCTGTACAACTACTTCCGTTCGTCGGCTGCGTACCGGGTGCGAATAGCGCTCAACCTCAAAGGGCTGGCCTACGAGTACATTCCGGTGCACCTGATCAAAGGTGAGCAGCGAGCCGCCGACTACGTCGCGCTCAACCCCCAGGCGCTGGTGCCGATCCTGGTCGAAGGGGACGCGGCGCTCACGCAGTCGCTGGCGATCATTGAATATCTCGACGAGCGCCATCCGTCGCCGCCGCTGCTGCCCGCTGCGCCGGAAGCGCGCGCAAGGGTGCGCGCGATAGCCCTGGCGATCGCGTGCGACATCCACCCGCTGAACAACCTCCGCGTGCTGCAGTACCTGACTCGCGTGCTCGGTGTCGACGACGGTGCCAAGAACACCTGGTATCGGCACTGGGTGCAGCTCGGCCTTGCCGCACTGGAATCGCAGCTCGCCGGTGATCGTGCCACCGGGGATTTCTGTTTCGGCGACACGCCGACGCTTGCCGATGTCTGCCTCGTGCCGCAGCTTGCCAACGCACGACGTTATGAAGTGGCGTTAGACGTCTACCCGACGCTGGTTCGCATTGACGATCGCTGTCGCGCGCTGCCCGCGTTCGCCGATGCCGCGCCGGAGCGACAGCCCGACGCCTCGTAGATCCGCCGAATTTTCCAGGAGCAACACATGAAATACGCTATTGCTGGATGGGACATGCCGACGGTGCCTGTTGCGGGCACCGACCTGCGCTACCCGGTGCGACACATCTATTGCGTCGGGCGCAACTACGCCGAGCACGCCAAGGAGATGGGTGGTGACGCCACGAAGGAACCGCCGTTCTTTTTCACCAAGCCGGCCGATGCGGTGGTCCCTGTCGTGCCGCCTGCGACCGGAGAGATTTTCTATCCCATGGCGACGAAGAACTTCCACCACGAGATCGAGCTTGTCGTCGCCATCGGCGAGCGCGGCGCCATGGTCGCGCCCGAGCAGGCGCAAGCGCTGATCTACGGCTACGCGATCGGCCTCGACATGACGCGCCGCGATTTGCAAAACCAGATGCGCGAGATCAAGCGACCATGGGACATCGGCAAGTCCTTCGCCCAGGCGGCACCGATCGGCCCGATCCATACTGTCGGTGAGGTCGGCTACCTGAGTCGGGGTCGCATCTCGGTGGAGGTGAACGGCACGGTCAAGCAGCAAGGCGATCTCGCCGACATGATCTGGGATGTGCCGCACATGCTCCATTTCCTGTCGCAATACTACGAATTGCTGCCCGGCGACCTCGTATTCACCGGGACGCCCTCGGGCGTGGCGGCGGTGGTCGCGGGGGACACCATGGTCGGCCGGATCGAGTCGCTGGGCGAACTGAGGGTGCGCGTCGTCGCAGCGAACGCGCGCTGATGGCCGCGACCGCGGAATTTGTCGAGCGCGGATACGACAACCGGGCGGCATGCCCGGACCACCCACAATGGTTCGCCCGCTGGGCTGCGGAAAGCGCGGCAACGCGATCCCGGCACGACGCACAGCTGGACCTGCGCTATGGAAGCGGCGCCCGGCAGCTCGTCGATGTGTTCCCTGCGAGACCCGCGCGGGGTGCCCTGCTGTTCATTCACGGCGGTTACTGGCGCGCGCTGGACAAGTCCTACCATTCTTTCATTGCCGATGCATGGGTTCCGCGCGGCATCAGCGTCGCGGTAGTCAACTATGACCTGTGTCCTACGGTCGGCATTCCCCGGATCGTCGAACAGATGCGCGAAGCGGTTGCCTGGCTGGTGCGACACGGCGCGGACCATGGCATTCCCGCAGCGCGGCTGGCGCTGGCGGGACATTCCGCGGGAGGACATCTGGTGGCGATGCTGTTCGCCACCGACTGGGCACCCTACGGCGTGCCGCCGCAAACCTTCTGCGGCGGCCTGTCCATCAGCGGCGTGTTCGACCTGGAACCGTTGCTGCTCACCTCGATGAACGTCGATCTACGTCTGGACCGCGCGACCGCAAGAACCGTGAGCCCCGTGCGCCTCTCCCCCCAAGTGACGGCGCCCTTGCTGCTCGCGGCTGGCGCCGACGAAACCGGCGAGTTCATTCGACAAACCGACTTGCTCTGGGACGCGTGGCCCGGCTCGCGGCCGCCGGCCATGGCGGGGCCTTTGCGCCTGGCCGATCGACACCACTTCAGCGTCCTGAGCGATCTGTCCGATCCCGCGACCGACTTGTTCTTGCGAGCGGAAAAGATATTTTCCTTCTGATCCACCAAAAGGCGTTGACAACTGACCTGCGGTCATTTACGGTCTACAAATGACCGCAAGTCAGTTATCGCGACGGTGATTCGCCAGCGCGCGATCCGAGTCGGCGACAAGCAGGAGCGCCATTACGCGATCCTGGACGCCGCCGAGCGGCTGTTCGCCGGCGCGCCCGGGGGCATCGCCAACATGGCGGAGGTCGCATCGCAGGCAGGGCTGGCGAAGGGCACGGTCTATCTGTACTTCCCCAGCAAGGAAGCGCTCTTGCTGGCGCTCCACGAGCGCAACATCGGCAGCTTTTTCCAGGCCCTGATTGAGTTGTTCGAAGGTCTCGGCCCGATCGGCATTGGCGATGTTTTTGCGCTGATACGCACACATGTCGTCGAACCGCCCCTTTCTCTGCCGCTGGCGAGCCGCTGCCTCGGCGTCATGGACCGGCAAATGCCCGCCGACGTGTCACATGCCTTCAAGATGCGCATGGCCGATCGCTTCGAACGGGCGGGCGCGGGCCTCGAGAAGCACTTTCCCGTGCTGCATGCCGGTGACGGGGTTGCGTTGCTGCGGCACAGCTACGCACTTGCTCTTGGATTGTGGCAAATGGCGGGCGCTACGGTCGCGGTAGCGGATACAGGCGCGCACTCTGCGTCACCAGTGTTTGCGTGGGGCGGCGCTGATGAGCTCGAACGCGCGATCTTCGCGCTCTGGCAAGGGACGCTCGCGCGTGCTGCCGGATCCACGCTAGGCGTTTGACTCACCCAGCCCACGCGCTCGTTCGCCCAGCTCGAACAGAAATTCATCAGCCAATCTGCGCTGGAGTCCTGGCGCGATGCGTTCGACAGCGCACGCGCCAGATAAAATAGGACCCGCACCCGACGCTGCTTCGCACACCGCGCGCCAGCTCGCACACGGGTCACCACACGGGTCACCGGTGGCCGGGGCGCACGGACGGCGCAGTATAATGCAGGCGCGACCCCGATTTTCCGCGTCCGACTCACGATGAATCCGCCACGATTGTGAATCCTCCACGATTGCACGCCGTAGACCCGGCGTCCCCGCCATCCGCTTTGACGCAGGCGGTGAGCCCGATTCCCGAAATCGTCGGCGAGTTGCGCGCGGGCCGTATCGTCATCCTGGTCGACGAGGAAGATCGCGAGAACGAAGGCGACCTCGTCGTCGCCGCCGACGCCGTCACGCCCGAGATCGTCAATTTCATGGCGCGTTTCGGACGCGGCCTCATCTGCATGCCGATCACCGAAGAGCGCGCGCGCCAGCTGCAGCTCTCGCCCATGACGCCGGTGAACCGCTCGGTGCACGGGACCAACTTCACCGTTTCGATCGAGGCGGCCGAAGGTGTGACCACGGGCATCTCGGCCGCCGATCGCGCGCACACCATTCGCGTCGCGTGTGCGCCTGGCGCACGACCGCGGGACATCGTCCAGCCGGGTCACGTGTTTCCGCTGGTCGCGCACCCTGGCGGCGTACTGGCGCGCGCCGGACATACGGAAGCCTGCTGCGATCTGGCGCAGCTCGCCGGGCGCATCGCCGGCTGCGGTGCTCTGCGAAATCATGAACGACGACGGCACGATGGCGCGCCTGCCCGATCTGATCGAATTCGCCGCGCGTTCACGGGCTCAAGATCGGCGCGATCACCGATCTTATCCACTACCGCAGCCAGACCGAACGGCTCATCGAGCGGGTCGGCGAGCGCCCGATCCGCACGGCCGAGGGGGAGTTTCGTCTGGTCACGTTTCGCGACAAGCTCACCGACGCGACGCACCTCGCGCTGGCTCGCGGTGACATCTCGCCCGAGCGCGAGACGCTCGTGCGCGTGCACGAACCGCTGTCGGTCGTCGATCTGCTCGACTACGGCAGCCGTACGCATTCGTGGACGATTCCCGCGGCGCTGGCGAGAATCGCCGCGGCCGAGCGCGGCGTGCTGGTGCTGTTGCACCGCACGGAATCGGCGCGGAGCTTCGCGACCGCGCTGTCGTCGGACCCGCCGCGCGCCGAGACCAAGATGGATCTGCGGAACTACGGCATTGGCGCGCAGATCCTGCGCGACCTCGATGTTGGTCGCATGCGCCTGCTCGCGCGTCCGCGCAAGATGCCGAGCATGGCCGGGTTCGGACTCGAAGTCACCGGCTACGAGGAGAGCGCCGGCGCAGCCGCCTTCGCCGCAGCGCCGACCAGCGCGGCGATTCCACCCCTGTCGCTGACGCCGTCCATCATGCCCGTCCGCAGAATCGCCACGAACACGCGTGCGTCGCACATGCGTGTCGGCATCGTCGCCGCCCGCTTCAACCCCGCGTGGGCGAAACGCTGCTCGCGGGCGCGCTGCGCGCGCTCGACGAGTGCGGGCGTGCCGCCGGATCGCGATCACCGTTGCGTCGGTTCCCGGCGCGCTCGAGGTGCCGCTGGCACTGCAGCGCATGGCGCAGACCGGCGACTACGACGCGCTGGTCGCGCTCGGTGCGGTGATTCGCGGCGAGACCTATCATTTCGAGATCGTCGCCAACGAATCGGCGTCCGGCGTCGCGAGCGTGCAGCTCGAGTTCGGAACGCCTATCGGCAACGGCATCCTGACCACCGATACCGAGGCGCAGGCGGCGCGAGCGTGCCGAAAGCAAGGGACACGACGCCGCGCTCGCCGCGATCGAAATGGCCAATCTGCTGGATGCGATCGATGAAGAATAGCCGGTCGCGCTCGCGCGAGTTCGCGCTGCAGGGCTTCTACCAATGGGTCCTGTCGAAGAACGACCCGGCGGCGATCCGCGCTCAGCTCGCGGACGCCGACGGGTTTCGCCAGGTGCGACGCGCCGTTTCTTCGAGCGACTGTGGGAAGGCATCACCGGCGAGTACGACGCGCTGCTCGCCGCGCTCGCGCCGCATTGCGACCGCGCGATCGACCAGTTGTCGCCGATCGAAAGAGGCGTGCTGGTCATCGGTGCGTGGGAGCTCTGCACGAGCCGGACGTACCGTACCGCGTCGCGATCAACGAGGCGGTGGAGCTGGCCAAGTCCTACGGCGGCACCGACGGGCACAAGTTCGTCAACGGCGTGCTCGACAAGCTCGCCACCGCGGCGCGGCCGCCGGCAGTAACCGCGGCGCGCGCTTAGCGCAAACGGCGCTTAAGCCTTTCAAGCCCTCGCCGATGACGGCGCTTCACTCGGTGAATTCGCTCACTGAGTTCGAACTCATCGAGCGCTTTTTCCGGCGCCCGACCCGGAGCACGATCGTGGGCGTCGGCGACGATGCCGCGGTCATCGCCCCGACCCCCGGATGCGAACTCGCCGTCTCGGTCGATATGCTGGTGTCCGGCCGGCATTTCTTCGCAGACGCGGACCCCGAGGCGCATCGGGCACAAGACGCTTGCGGTCAACCTGTCGGACATGGCGGCGATGGGTGCGACGCCGCGCTGGACGTTGCTGGCGGGCGCGCTGCCCGACGCCGATCCCGCGTGGCTGTCGGCATTCGCACGCGGCTTGTTCGCCCTCGCCGACGCGCATGGCGTGGATCTCGTCGGCGGCGACACCACGCGCGGGCCGCTGACCTTGTGCGTAACCATACTCGGCGAAGTGCCGCCGGGCACGGCCCTGCGTGCGCAGCGGCGCCCGTGCCGGGGACGCGATCTGGATCTCCGGGAGGCTCGGCGATGCCGCGCTGGCGCTGGCACATCTGCATCAGCGTGTCGCGCTGGAGCCTGACGAGGCCGCCGCTTGCGAGCGCGCGCTGCTGCGGCCGGTCCCGCGCGTAGCGCTGGGCATGCGTCTTCGCGGCATCGCCAGTGCGGCGATCGACGTTTCCGACGGCCTGGCCGGCGATCTCGGCCATGTGCTGCGCGCGTCGGGCGTCGGTGCGGTCGATCGACTTGGCCGCGATCCCGCGCGTCGGCGCGCTGCGGCGCCAACTCTCCGGCGGCAGCGCGCGACCTGGCGCTGGGCTGCCTGCTCGCCGGCGGCGACGACTACGAGCTCTGCTTCACCGCGCCGCGGACACGCGATGCACGCATCGCGACGCTAGGCGCGCGAGCTCGGGCTCGAGTTGACGCACATCGGCGATAGTCACCGCGAAGCACGGGACTCGCGGTGCGCGACGAGGCGGGCCGGCCGCTCATCGAATTACCGCGCGCGTTTCGATCACTTCGCGTCATGACCCGCGTCAAGACACCGACGTTGCGGTTCCTGTTCGCGCATCCCGCGCATCTCATCGCGCTCGGCTTCGGCGCCGGGCTGGCACCGATCGCGCCCGGCACCTTCGGAACCCTGGTGGCGCTGCCGATCGCAGCGGCGTTGCGTGCGCTACGCGAACGACGCGGCATTCGTCGCCGCGATCGTCGCCGCATTTCGTCGTCGGCGTCTGGGCCGCAGGACGCACCGGACGGGACCTCGGCGTGGCGATCACGGCGCGATCGTCTGCGACGAAGTCGTCGCGTTTCTGCTGGTGCTTTTTTTCGTCGGCGTCGGACCCGGTACGACGAGGCGTTCGCATTTCTCTTGTTTCGGCGGCTTCGACATCGCGAAGCCGCCGCCGGCGCGCTTCGATCGATCGCGAGTGGCACGGGGGCTTCGGCGTGATGGCCGACGACATCGTGGCCGCGTTCTACACGCTGCTGGTGCTGGCGCTGTGGCAAGCGCGTGTGCGGATGAACGCTGCTGCGCATCGACGACGCCGCCGCCCGGCGCCTGGAGGAGATCGGCGCTCAATGCGTCCGGCGCGTTCCATTCGCTGCGTCTACGACGGCTGGCTGCTTGGCGTATCGACCGGGCCCGACCAAGCGGCTGCGCTGCGTGAATCCCTTCTACGCGTCGACGCTGCCGATTGGCGCAGAAGGTCGAGTACTGCGTGCGCTTTTACCGAGGCGCAGGGTTGCCGGCGATCTTCCGTCTGCTGCCTTTCTCGCAGCCGCCGGAGCTCGATGCCTGGCTCGACGCGCGCGGCTGGGAACGTTTCGAGCGCACGCAGGTGCTGCACGCCGGCCTCGCGGTATCCGATGCCCGGCGCCGATGGACGGGGTCGAGATCGTGAGCCGTGGCGGCATGGGCAGGAGCCGGCGGCGACGCTGCTCGGACTGGCAGCCGACGCGGTGCCGCAATCCGTCGAGCGTGCCGCGCAGCTACCCGCTGCCGCACGCCGGGCGCGTTGTTGCGACGCGATGGCGAGGTCGTCGCCTGCGGCCTGGTCAAGATCGAGGACGGGCACGCGGGACTGTTCGCGGTGCACACCGCCGAACATGGCGCGGGCACGGGCTGGCGACGCGCGATTGTCGTCGGCGCTGCTGGCGCGAGGCGCGGCGGCAGGGCGCGCGCGACGCCTATCTGCAGGTCACCGCGGATAATGTCGCCGGCGTTGGCCTCGTACCGCCGCTTCGGCTTCGTTCGCGCCTACGATTACTGGTATCGCGCGCGTCCGGGCGAGCAACATTGACCGGGTGTTCAGACCACCATGCGCATCGATGACGAGCTCTACGACCTCGCCGCACGCGTGGGCCAGCTCGCGCTGCGAAAAGCACGTACTGCTTGCGACCGCCGAATCGTGCACCGGCGGCCTGGTCGCCGGCGCAATCACGGCGGTGCGCCGGCAGCTCGCGAATGGTTCGAGCGCGGGTTCGTCACCTATTCCAACGAGGCCAAGGTCGAACAGCTCGGCGTGGCGGCGACGACCCTCGGCGCGCTTCGGCGCAGTCAGCGTCCAGACCGCCGGCGAGATGGCGGCCGGCGCCCTGCGCGCCAGTCGCGCGCAGTGGGCGGTTGCGGTCACCGGGATCGCGGGGCCGGCGGGCGGCACGCCGGACAAGCCGGTCGGAACGGTGTGCTTCGCATGGGCGGGGCCCAAGGGCGTCGACGACCGAGCGCGGCGCTGCTCGACGGGGACCGCGCGGACGATTCGCGCATGCGTCGGTCCGGATCGCGCTGGCCGGGTTGATCGATCGTTTGGCCTAGGCCGTGAGAGGGCTGGCGTCGAACGATCGTTCTATGCCATAATCGACTCGATCGGCAACCGACCTGACCAAGGCGCGTCATGAGCAACGCACTCGGCAAAGCCAACGGAATGCAACGCCATGGACGACAACAAGAGCAAGGCGCTGGCAGCGGCGCTCGCGCAGATCGAGAAGCAGTTCGGCAAGGGCTCGATCATGAAAATGGGCGAGGCCCAGGTGCAAAACGACCTGTCGGTCGTTTCCACCGGGCTCGCTCGGGCTCGACATCGCGCTGGGCGTCGGCGGTTTGCCGCGCGGGCGCGTCGTCGAGGTCTACGGCCCGGAATCGTCGGGCAAGACCACGCTGTGCCTGCAGGTCGTGGCGCAGGTGCAGAAGGCCGGCGGCGTCGCGGCGTACATCGACGCCGAGAACGCGCTCGATCCGGTCTACGCGGGCAAGCTCGGCGTGAAGGTCGGCGACATGCTCATTTCGCAGCCCGACACCGGCGAGCAGGGGCTCGAGATCGCCGACATGCTGGTGCGCTCCGGCGGCGTCGACGTGATCGTCATCGACTCGGTTGCGGCGCTGGTGCCGCAAGCGCCGAAATCGAAGGCGAGATGGGCGACCAGCTTCCCGGGCTGCAGGCCCGGCTGATGAGCCAGGCGCTGCGCAAGCTGACTTCGGCAACATCAAGCGGGCGAACGTGCTCGTGATCTTCATCAACCAGATCCGCATGAAGATCGGCGTCATGTTCGGCAATCCCGAAACGACCACCGGCGGCAATGCGCTCAAGTTCTACGCCTCGGTGCGCCTCGACATCCGCCGCATCGGCTCGATCAAGAAAGGCGAGGAAGTCGTCGGCAACGAGACACGCGTCAAGGTGGTCAAGAACAAGATCGCGCCGCCGTTTCGCGAGGCGTTGTTCGATATCCTGTACGGCGAAGGCATTTCCCGCGAAGGCGAGATCATCGAGCTCGGCGTGACGCACAACATCATCGAAAAATCCGGCGCGTGGTACGCGTACCAGGGCGACAAGATCGGGCAGGGCAAGGACAACACCCGCGAATACCTGAAGGAACATCCCGACATCGCCGCCGAGATCGAAGCGAAGATCCGCGCGAACGTCGGGGTGGCGGGGACGACGGCGGCGCGTGGTGCGGCGCCCGCCGACGAGTAGACGCGGCGCATCGCGAGCGACCGCCTCGCTGCGCGCGCAGGCGATTCGGCTGCTGGCGCGACGCGAATATGCGCGCGCCGAACTCGAAGCAGCGCCTGCTCGCCAAGGGCGCCGCACGCGACGAAATCGCACGCAGTGCTCGATGACCTCGCCGGCTCGGCTACCTGTCCGATGCGCGCTACGCGCACGCCTTCGCGCGCACACAATGCGGGACGCTATAGCCGCAGCGCTATCGCCGGCGAGCTCAAGGCCAAGGGTGTAGCCACGGAAGCCATCGATGCGGCGATTGGCCGAGACGCCAGGTGACGATGCGGCGGCGCTGGAAGCGCTATGGCGGCGGCGCTTCGGTCAGGGCTCCGGCAGACGAGCGCGACAAGGCGCGGCAGGTACGCTTTCTGCAGGCGCGCGGGTTCGGCGTGTCGGCGATCTTGGCGCTGCTGCGCAGGGCGCATCCCTGAGCGCACGGCGACAAATGTGCTAACATGTTGAATTTACTACCGGTCTTAGCCGACCGCAGCGCATCGTACCCATGAAAGCCACCGACATCCGCCGCCAGTTTCTCGACTATTTCGCCGTCGAAGGGACACACGATCGTGCCCTCGGCGTCGCTGGTTCCGGCCAACGATCCGACGCTGCTGTTCACCAACAGCGGCATGGTGCAGTTCAAGGACGTGTTCCTCGGCACCGACAAGCGCAGCTACGTTCGCGCCGCGGACGTGCAGCGCTGCCTGCGCGCGGGCGGCAAGCACAACGACCTCGAGAACGTCGGCTACACCGCGCGCCACCACACGTTTTTCGAGATGCTGGGCAACTGGTCGTTCGGCGACTACTTCAAGCGCGAGGCCATCCGCTACGCGTGGGAACTGCTCACCGCGGTGTACAACCTGCCGCCGGACAAGCTCTGGGTTACGGTGTATCAAACCGACGACGAGGCGTACGCCGTCTGGGCCGACGATATCGGCGTGCCGCGCGAGCGCATCGTGCGTATCGGCGACAACAAGGGCGCGCCGTACGCGTCCGACAATTTCTGGCAGATGGCTGACACCGGGCCATGCGGACCTTGCAGCGAGATCTTCTACGATCACGGTCCCGAAATCGCGGGCGGCCCGCCGGGATCGCCCGACGCCGAAGGCGATCGCTACATCGAGATCTGGAATCTCGTGTTCATGCAGTTCGACCGCGACGACAAGGGCGTGCTCACACCGTTACCCAAGCCGTGCGTCGACACGGGTATGGGCCTCGAGCGGCTGGCGGCGGTGCTGCAGCACGTGCACAGCAACTACGACATCGACCTGTTTCGCGACCTGATCCGCGAAGCCGCCAGACTCACCGGCACGAAGGATCTCGCGTCGCCATCGCTCGCGTGTCATCGCCGATCACATCCGCGCCTGCGCGTTCCTGATCGTCGACGGCGTGATCCCGGGCAACGAAGGCCGCGGCTACGTGCTTCGCCGCATCATCCGCCGCGCCATTCGCCACGGCTATCAATTCGGGCAGGCGCAACCTTTTTTCCACAAGCTGGTGCCGGAGCTCGCGCGCCTGATGGGCGACGCCTATCCCGAATTGCCGCAAAAGCAGGATCACGTCATGCAGGTGCTTGCAGGCCGAGGAAGAGCGCTTCGCGGAAACGCTCGAGCACGGCATGAAGGTGCTCGAGGTGGCGCTCGCCGACGCGCGCAGAAGGCCGGAACGACGCGTCCTGCCCGGCGAGGCCGCATTCACGCTCTACGATACCTACGGCTTTCCGCTCGACCTCACCGCCGACGTCTGCCGCGAGCGCGGCATTCACCGTCGACCAGGCGGGCTTCGACGCCGCGATGGACAAGCAACGCGCAGCGTGCGCGCGCGGCGTCGACCTTCAAGTCGGCCGGCGGGCTCGACTACGCCGGCGCCAAGACGGTGTTCGACGGCTACGATACGCTGGTCCGAGGATGCGCGCATCGTTGCGCTCTACCGCGACGGCAGCTCCGTCGATGCGCTTGCGACCGGCGAGGAGGGCATCGTCGTGCTCGAGCGCACGCCGTTCTACGCCGAATCGGGCGGCCAGGTCGGCGACCGCGGCGAGCTATCGCAAGAGCGGCACCTGCCTGACGCTTATTCGCGGTGCACGACACGCAAAAGATCCAGCCCGACGTCTTCGGCCACCACGGCTGAGTCAAGACCGGCGAGCTGCGGGTCGGCGACACCGTCGCGGCGCGTGTGGTCGAGGCATCACGCGCGCGCGCGCCGCATGGAACCATTCGGCCACGCACCTCATGCACGCGGCGCTGCGCCGCGTGCTGGGCGATCACGTGCATGCAGAAGGGCTCGCTGGTCGATCCGCGAACGCACGCGCTTCGACTTCTCGCATCCGCAGCCGATGACCGACGAGGAAATCCGCACGGTGGAGGCGCTGGTCAACCGCGCGATCCGCGCCAACGTACCCGTCGAGGTGCGGCTGCATGACCTACGACGACGCGATCCAGTCCGGTGCCATGGCGCTGTTCGGCGAGAAGTACGGCGACGAGGTTCGCGTGCTGCGCATGGGCGATTTCTCCACCGAGCTGTGCGGCGGCACGCACGTCGCGCGCACCGGGGACATCGGCAGCTTCAAGATCGTCGTCGGAATGGCGGCGTCGCCGCGGGCATTCGCCGCGTCGAGGCGGTGACCGGCGAAGGCGCGCTCGCCTACACGCACGAGCTCGAGGCCGCACTCAACGGTGCCGCGCGCGCGCTCAAAGCCTCGCCCGACGGAAGTCGCCGGCCAAGGTGCAGCAGGTGCTCGACCAGGTGCGCTCGCTCGAGAAGGAGCTCGCGCGACTGAAGGGCAAGCTCGCGTCGAACCAGGGCGGCGACATCGCCGCGCAGGCGGTCGAGGTCAACGGCGCGCAGGTCCTTGCAGCGACGATCGAAGGCGCGGACGCCAAGTCGCTGCGCGACACGCTCGATCAGCTCAAGGGTCGCTTCAAGTCGGCGGCGATCGTGCTCGGCTCGACCGACGGCGCCAAGGTGACGCTGATCGCGGGCGTAACCTCGGACCTGACCGGCAGGATCAAGGCCGGCGACCTGGTCAATCACGTCGCGACGCAGGTGGGTGGCAAGGGCGGCGGTCGCGCCGACATGGCGCAGGCCGGCGGAACCGTTGCCCGAAAATCTGCCGGCGGCGCTGGCGAGCGTCCGCAGCTGGGTCGAGCAGCGCCTGTAGCAAGTCGCCGGCAGGGCCGACGACCGATAGCAGACCGTCGATGACGCTGCGTGCCGAAGCGACGCTCGATAATTTCCTGCGACGCGGCGACGGCTACCTGCCCGGCCTGATCGGCGTTCGCATCGTCGCGCTCGCCGAAAGCCGCATCGATGCCGAGCTCGACGTTCGCGCCGACCTGCTGGCGCCCAACGGTTTCCTGCATGCGGCGAGCGATCATTGCGCTCGCCGATACGGCTTGCGGCTACGCGTGCATCGCGCATCTTCCCGATGGCGCGCAAAATTTCACGACGATCGAGCTGAAAAGCAACTTTCTCGGGCACCGCGCGCAGCGGAACGATCGCCTGCGTCGCGACGCCGGCGCATCTGGGCCGCACGACCCAGGTATGGGATGCCGTTGTGCGCAACAAGTTGCGATGACCGGCACGATTGCGTTGTTCCGTTGCACGCAGATGGTGCTGTGGCCTCGATCAGCCTGACCTGGGACCTTGCTTGCAGGGCGCCGGCGCAGCTCCTTGGCGGCCCGACCGTTTGTTCGGCGGCAAGCACCTCTGATCGGGCCTCCTTGCCCGGTTCCGGGGCGAATCCTATGATGGCTGCCAATCTCCGCGCGAGGTCACGCTGGTGCCGCTGCGGAGGCTTTGAAATCCAATACTTACGGACCGAAAACGATGAACAAGTCTTGGCGATACCTGGTCGGACTGGTCGCCGCCGCCGCGCTATGCGCCGGTGCGCTGCCGGTTCATGCACAGGGCATCACTTCCGAACAAGCGACGCAGATCCTCGAAGAACTGCGTGCGATCCGCAAGAATCTCGAGGCACGCCCGATCGCTGCCCCCACGGCGATGCCGCAGCCGCAGCGCCCGGTCGACGACAAGGTGAGCTACGCCTTCGTGCCTGGCACGTATGCGATGGGCAAGGAAGACGCGCCTCTGGTGCTCGTCGAGTACACCGACTACCAGTGCCCGTTCTGCCAGCGCTTCCACAACGACGCGTTTACGCAACTGAAGACCAACTACATCGATACCGGCAAGATCCGCTTCATCAGCCGCGACTTTCCTTTGGGCTTCCACGAGAACGCGATGCGCGGCGCAGTGGCGGCGCGTTGCGGTGCGGAGCAGGGCAAGTACTGGGACTTCCGCCATACCCTGATCGTCAACGCGAGCCAATTGCAGCCCGACAAGATCGCCGGCTACGCTCAGAACGCGTCGCTGGACGTGAGCAAGTTCAAGGCTTGTGTCGATTCGGACAAGTACAAGTCCGCGATCGACAAGGACATCGCCGAAGGTCAGCTGGCGGGTGTGACCGGCACGCCGGCGTTCGTCTTGGGCCGGCTGCAGAACGGCAAGCTCGAAGGCGTGCGCATCGTCGGTGCGATCCCCTACGCGCAGTTCGACGCCAAGATTCAGGAATTCATGAAGCAGGCTCCGACCGCCAAGAACTGACCACAGCACACTCGAGCGGCCGGCTTCGGGCGATTTCACGCTCGCGCCGGCCGCCTGTTTTTGGCGTCGCGTCAGGCACGACGGGCGTCGCCTGAGCCAGCGCGAGCCTGCGATGCGCTGCCTGCTGCTCGCTTTCGCTGTCGGCGTCATCGCGTTACAGCAGCAACCTGTATTGCCCCCCGCATCGAGCGTCTTGGCCCTGGGAGCGACGGCCGTTGCCTTGGTTGCGGCGGGCCTCGCGGTGCGATGCGTCGCGCTGCCGCGCGCCGTCGCGCTCGTCGTCGCGATCGTGTTCACCGGCATCGCCGGCTTCGGCTACGCCGCCTGGCGCGCGGAGTTGCGGCTTGCCGACGCGCTGGCGCCTGCCTGGGAAGGTCGCGATATCACCGTCACCGGCGTTATCGACGACCTACCGCAGCCGCTGGATCGCGGTACGCGCTTCGCGTTCGCGGTCGAGCGCGTGGAGACACCCGAGGCAACCGTTCCGTCTACGCTATCGCTTGCGTGGTACGCCGGCTTCGCGCGCGACGCGACCGCCGATGTCGTTCCGCCGCTGCACGCGGGCGAGCGCTGGCGTCTCGTGGTGCGCCTCAAGCGTCCGCATGGCACGGTAAATCCGGGCGGCTTCGACGTCGAGGCGTGGCTGCTCGAAAATAACCTGCGCGCGACGGGACACGTACGCAAGGACGATGCGAATCAGCGGCTCGACGCTTTCGCGGGACGTGCGTCCGACTACATCGCAAACGCCCGCGAAGCGATCCGCGAGCGCATGCTGAGAGTACTCGACGGGAGGCCCTACGCGGGTGTGATCGCTGCCCTGGCGATCGGCGACGAGCGCGCGATCCCATCCTCGCAATGGCAGCTTTTCAACCGTACCGGGGTAGGGCACCTCATCAGCATTTCCGGTCTGCACATAACATTTTTCGCGACGCTGATCGGCGCGATCGTGTTCTGGTTGTGGAAACGCATCCACGCATTGACTACGCGCCTGCCGGCGCGCAAGGCGGCCGCCCTCGCTGGAGTCGTCGCCGCGTTTATCTACGTGCTGCTCGCAGGCTTCCAGATTCCTGCCCAGCGCACGCTGTACATGCTGGCGGTGGCGGCGGTCGGACTCTGGATCGGCCGCCCGGGCACGGCGTCGGTGGTCTGGCTTTGGGCGCTGGCGATCGTGCTCGCACTGGACCCGTGGGCGAGCCTTACGCCCGGATTCTGGCTTTCCTTCGGAGCGGTCGGGTTGCTGCTCTATATCGGTGTCGGGCGCATCGGCAGGCTTTCGTTATGGCAGGAGGCGACGCGCGCGCAGGGGGCAATCACCCTGGGCCTCATTCCACTCATGCTCGTGTTGTTCCAGCAGATCTCGCTGGTCTCGCCGTTGGCGAACGCCGTCGCGATTCCGGTGGTCACGTTTATCGTCGTCCCGCTCGCGTTGGCGTCGATCTTGGTGCCCTGGGACTTACTGCTCGTCATGGCGCATCAGGTGTTCGCGTGGCTTGCAGCCTTCCTCGACATGTTGAGCACGCTGCCCTCGGCCGTCTGGCAGCAGCACGCACCGCCGGCGTGGGCTGCGGCTGTCGGCGCGCTTGGCGTGATCTGGCTGCTGGCGCCGCGCGGCGTACCGGGGCGCATGCTCGGTGTCCTATGGCTGTTGCCGCTGTTCGTCGTCGTGCCGCTGCTGCCACCCGCCGGGGCGTTTCGACTCATCGTGCTCGATGTCGGTCAGGGCCTCGCCGTGCTCGTGCAGACACACGCGCACGCGCTCCTCTACGACACCGGCCCGCGTTACACCCAGACCTCAGACGCTGGCAATCGCATCGTGGCTCCGACACTACGCGCGCTCGGCGTACCACGGCTGGACGTGCTGATGGTCAGTCATCAGGACAGTGACCATAGCGGTGGCGCGCTGTCGCTGCTGGACACGGTGCCCGTGGCCACACTCCTGTCGTCGCTGCCTTTCGACCACCCGATCGTGCGCGCGCGCGAAGTGCGCCACGAGCACGCGCAGCGTTGCAGCGCGGGCCAGCGCTGGACCTGGGATGGCGTCGACTTCGAGATGCTGCATCCGGTCGACGCCAACTACGCCAACCCAAAACTCAAGGCCAACGATCTCTCGTGCGTCGTGCGCATCGCCAATGCTTACGGCAGCACGCTGCTGACTGGAGACATCGAGGCGCGCACCGAGGCCGATCTCGTGCGCCGCAGCGGTATGGCGCTGCACGCGGATGTGCTCGTTGTTCCGCACCACGGCAGTCGCACCTCGTCGACTCCCGCGTTCATCGCCGTGGTGCGTCCGGACATCGCCGTCTTCACGCCCGGTTACCGCAACCGCTTTCGCCATCCGCGGCCGGAAATCGTCGAACGTTACGATGTCGCCGGCGTGCAGGGCTTTCGTACCGACTACGACGGTGCGCTCACTTTCGACTTCGATCGCGATGTGGCGCACCTTCCGCAGGCGCAGCGCCAGCGCGACGCCCGCTACTGGCGCGAGGTCCCCGTGCGCGCCGAGCTGCCGCCGCTCGAATAGGGACTGACAGCCTCTTCAGCCAACTGTCGTCCGAGTCGAACAGCGGTCTCGCCACGTTTGGGACGTCGTGTCGGCATGATCAGCACGCAGTCGTCGTGCGGCGTGCTGATCGGCGTGCCGCCGTCTGTCGCATAGACCGTACCGGCAGCCCGTATCGTTTGCAATCCGTGCACCGGCTGCGTGAAGTGGAAATCATCGGTGGCAATGGTGACCGTGGTGGTGACTTCGATGACATGCTGTTGTGCAGGCTTCGGCGTCGAGCTCGCGCTCGAGCGCGCCTTCGAGCATGCCGAAATGCTGCAGAAAGCGAAGCACTGCCTGGCGTGCCACCTCAGGCGCGGCAGCCTCCCAGTGCTGGCCGCATTCGACGAGCAGCGCGTTGCGCGGGTCGCCCGGGTCGTCGAAAAACGCGTAGTCGCGCAGGCGCTTGCCGGACGCGTGGCCGCGCGTCGACGATCGACGTGTTGCGGCATGCCGATCGCGCGCGCGAGCTCGATACCCTTGCGCTTGCACGCCGGCCATCGCCAGCGGCAGGCAGGGTTCGGACATCGAATGCAGGTCGAGCAGGTAGTCGACGCGCTCGTAGAGAGGACGCAACTCGCGGGCGCGGGCAAGCTCGACGCTCGTGCGCGGGCCGTCGAGCACTGCTGCGGTCCAGAGGCGATTGAAGTCCTCGTCGACGCAGCGCGACGCGAACGGGTCGGCGGGATCGAAACGCAGGTAAGCGGCGACATTGGCGAAGACCAGCGACAGCGTGCCGCGCGCCGGGCGAACGCGCTCGCGCAGCAAGCGCTCCAGCGCGATGGCGCCGCATACTTCGTTGCCGTGCGTCAGCGCCTGCACCAGCACGTGCGGTCCCGGGCGCGCGGCGGCGAAGGTCCAGACGTAGGGCATGCCGCCGTTTCCGGGGGCGCATGCTGAGAGGTCGGGAAACGCGACCTCGATCGCGCGGCGCCGACGGGCGCGATCGGCATTCACCGGTCTGCTTGCATGCGCTTGCGCCCGACTCACGCGGCGCATACGTGGTCGGCGAGTCGCCCCATGAACGCCTCACATTGCGCGAGCTGCTCGAGCGAGACCCATTCGTTCGGCTGGTGCGCCTGTTCGATGTGACCGGGACCGCAGATGATCGTCGAGATGTCGGCGTTGTGGAACAGCGATGCTTCGGTGCCGAACGAGACCTTGCGCAAGTCGTGCGTCCCGCTGCAGGACTGCCGAGCTCGGCGATCTCGCTGCCGCCGTGGGTGTCGAAGCCAGGCATCACCGACAGTGGGTCGAACTCGATATACGTGGCCGGGTCCACCGCGTGCATTTCCGGCAGCAGCGTCGCCGCGAAGCGCCTGACCTCGGACAGCAGGGCGTCGGGATCGTCGAAGGGCAGGTGCCGAAATTCGAAATCGAAGCTGCAGTCGCGCGGCACGATGTTGAGCGCGGTGCCGCCGCGCATCACGCCGGTGTGGACGGTCGTGTAGGGTACGTCGTAGGACGCGTCGTAGACGCCGCGATCACGAAAACGGCGCGCCATGTGCGTCAGGAACGTGACGATCTCGCAGGCGACCTGCACGGCGTTCACGCCGCGCGGCGTCAGCGAGGAATGCGCCTCGTGTCCACGCACGCGGCAGCGGTAGCTCTTCTTGCCCTTGTGCGCGACGACCAGGTGCATGCCGGTGGGTTCGCCGACGATGCAACCGGCAGGCTTGATGCCTCGCGCGCCGACGTCCGCGATCAGGCGCCGCACGCCGACACAGCCGACTTCCTCGTCGTACGACAGCGAGAAGTGCAACGGGCGCTTGAGCCCGCGGCGCAGGAATTCCGGAACGAACGCCAGCGCGATCGCCGAAAAGCTCTTCATGTCGGCGGTGCCACGGCCGTAGAGTCTGTCGCCGATGATCGTCGCCGCGAACGGCGGCGTGTCCCACGGCTGGCCGTCGACCGGCACCACGTCGGTGTGTCCCGACAGAACGATGCCGCCTCGCGTCGCGTTACCGTCCTCGCGCCGGCAGCGTAGCGAACAGATTTGCCTTGCGCCGCTCGTCGTCGAAGGTGAGCTGCGAGTCGATGCCGTGTCCGGCAAGATAGTCGCGCACCCAGTCGATCAGTGCGAGATTGGAGTCGCGGCTGGTGGTGTCGAACGCAATGAGCGTTCGGATCAGATCCAGGCCGACGAGTTCGACGCGATCGGCGACGGCGGCGGGCGGATTCACGTCTGGCGTTTCGACGGGTACGAGGGAACAGGATAGGAACCGCGCGGTCCATGTCAATGCCGGCTGTCGCAGCGACGCACGCTGCCAGCGAGCCGATGATTGCACGACGGATGAGGAGACGCTGATGTTTCGATTGCTGTTTGCAATTGCGGTCGTGGTCGATCGCAGGTCTAGCGAGAGGCCCAGACGCTGCGCGCTGGACAAGATCAAGCTGCCGCCCGGATTCGCGATCGAAGTGCTGGCGCACGTCGACAATGCGCGCGGCATGGCATTGGGTGACGAAGGGGACGTTGTTCGTCGGTTCGATGCGCGCGGGCAAGGTCGTTGCGGTCCGGATCGGTTCCCGGCGCGGCGCCGCAGGTGTTCACCATCGCTTCGGATCTCAAGCTACCCGCCGGCGTCGCGTTTCGCGACGGCGCGCTCTATGTCTCGGCGGTCGACCGCATCCTGCGCTTCGACGACATCGAGAATCGGCTCGACCATCCGCCGGCGCCCGTCGTCGTCAGCGACCGCTTTCCGAGCGAGACGCATCACGGCTGGAAATTCATCGCGTTCGGTCCCGACGGCAAGCTCTACGTGCCGGTAGGCGCGCCGTGCAACATCTGCGAAGCCGGACCCGGATCGCTACGCCAACATCATGCGCATGAACCGCGACGGCTCGGGGCTCGAGGTCTACGCGCGCGGCGTGCGCAACAGCGTCGGCTTCGACTGGGATCCGCGGACCGGAGAGCTGTGGTTCACCGACAACGGGCGCGACATGCTCGGCGACGACATGCCGCCCGACGAGCTCAACCACGCCACCCAGCCGGGACAACATTTCGGCTATCCGTATTGCCACGGCGGCACGATCGCCGACCCCGAGTACGGCCGCAAGCGCGCCTGCGCGCGAATTCGTCGCGCCGGCGCAGCAACCTCGGCGCGCATGTCGCGTCGCTCGGGCATGCGCTTCTACACCGGCACGCAGTTCCCGGCGGCATATCGCAACCAGATCTTCATCGCCGAGCACGGCTCGTGGAATCGCAGCAGCAAGGTCGGCTATCGCATCACGCTCGTGCGCCTGGAGGATGGCAAGGCGGTCGCGTACGAGCCGTTCGCGACCGGCTGGCTGCAGGGGGAGCAGCGTGGGGCCGGCCGGCCGACGTGCTGGTCGCGCCGGACGGCTCGCTGCTGGTCTCCGACGATACGGCTGGAGCGATCTACCGCATCAGCTATCGCGGCACTCCGTAGGCGTGTGCTGTTTTGACCGGTCGACGCTTGGCTCAGTAGTGATAGTGCCCATAGTAGCCTACACGCACCGGCGCTCTGTAGAAGTATGGCGCGGCCACGTAGGGTCGCACGTACGGCCGGTAGTACGGCGCATACACGACCGGTGCTGGATAGGTGACCACCGGCCGCATAAAATGGCACCGGTGCGGCGGCGACAAAGCCGGCGCCACTGTTCGAATAACCTGACGGCGAAACCTGGCACGCCGATCGACACCGCGAAATTGCTGTCTCGCGACGCGCTTGGTGCGATCGCGGCACGCCGCTGCAATCACCACTGCTGCGGCGAGTACTGTTGCAGGACGACGTTTCATTCATGATCTCCATCCAGTTGATCCGCGCACTGTGCGGAACACTTCCAAGAACGCTCGCCGGCGACAGCGAGTTGACCGCTGCCGACCGACGTTACAATTCGTTACCGTTCCGCTATGCTTGGCCGATGCCTATTCGACCGCTTGCTGGTCCGGAGGTTTCCATGACGTGTGGTGCGATCGTCTCGCCACCGCGCTTGCGTGCGGCGCTGCGTATCTCGCGTTCGCCGTGTGCGGCGGCCGCCGACCTCACGATCGGAATCGGCGCCGACGTCACCGCGATCGATCCACACTTCCACAATGTCACGCCGAACAACAACGTCGCCGCGCACATCTTCGACTACCTGGTGCTGCGCGACGAACGCCAGAAGCCGATCCCCGGACTCGCCGAGTCCTGGAAGACCGTCGATCCGCTGACCTGGGAATTCAAGCTGCGCAAGGGCGTGAAGTTCCACGACGGCAGCGATTTCACGGCCGCCGACGTCGTCGCTTCGATCGAGCGCGTGCCGCAGGTGCCGAACAGCCCATCTCCGTTCACGGCGTACACCAAGCAGATCAAGGAAATGATCGTCGTCGATCCGTACACGATCCGCTTCAAGACCGCGTCGCCGTACCCGCTGATGCCGTACCGACATGACGCAGGTCGCGATCATTTCGCAAGCAGGCCGCCAAGGCTACGACCGAGGATTTCAACAGCGGCAAGGCGGCGATCGGCACCGGCCCGTACAAGCTCGTGCATTACGCCAAGGGCGACCGCATCGAGCTTGCGCGCAACGACGCGTACTGGGGCGGCACGACGCCCTGGGAAAAGGTGACGCTGCGCCTGCTTGCCCAACGATGCGTCGCGCGTCGCGGCGCTGCTCGCCGGCGACGTGCAGGCGATCGAATACGTGCCGACGTCGGACGTCGCGCGAATCCGCGCCGACAAGAAGCTCAACGTGTACACGATCATCGCCGACCGCCTCATCTACCTGCACATGGACAGCGATCGCGACGTCTCGCCCTTCGTCACCGATCGCGACGGCAAGCCGCTGACGAGGAATCCGCTCAAGGATGCGCGCGTGCGCAAGGCGATCTCGAAGGCGATCAACCGCACGGCGATCGTCGACAAGGTGATGGAAGGGCAGGCGGTCGCGGCAGGCCAGCTCCTCGCCGACGGCATGTTCGGCACGACCAAGAATCTGAAGGTCGAAGCCTACGATCCGGAAGGCGCGAAGAAGCTGCTCGCCGAGGCCGGCTACCCCGACGGCTTCGGTATCACGATCCACGCGCCGAACAACCGCTACGTCAACGACGCCAAGATCGCGCAGGCGGTCGCGCAGATGCTCACGCGCGTCGGCATCGTTACGAAGGTCGAGGCGATGCCCTCGGCCGCCTTCTTTCGCGCAGGCCACCGATCTCAAGTTCAGCCTGATGCTGGTGGGCTGGAGCTCGGGCACGGGCGAGGCGTCGAGCCCGCTCAAGGCGCTGCTCGCGACGTACAACAAGGACAAGGGCTTCGGGACCGCCAATCGCGGTCGCTATTCGAATCCGAAGATCGACGCGCTGCTCGAGGAGGCGCTGGCGACCGTCGACGACGCCAAGCGCGAGGCGGTGCTGCAGCGTGCGACCGAAATCGCGATCAACGACACCGGCATCGTCCCGCTGCATTTCCAGGTGAACCTGTGGGCGACGCGCGACGGCATCACCTACGTGCCGCGCACCGACGAGAACACGCTGGCGCACAAGTTCCGTCCGGCGCGCACTGAGCTTCATGGACACCGCCGTCATCCGCGTCCCGCCGCAACACTTCATCGCCAACGCGCAGGTCGCAGCGGCGTCCGGTGAAACGCTGCCGATGATCGATCCCAGCGATGGCCACGCTTTCGCGGCCATCGCGCGCGGCGGCGCCGAGGATGTGATCCCGCGCGGTCGCAGCGGCGCAGCGCGCGCGAGACGGCGCTTGGGGCCGCCTCGCACCGATGGAGAAGGGACGACTGCTCGCGAAGCTGGCGCGCTCGATCCGGAACACGCCGATGAGCTTGCCACGATCGAGGCGCGCGACTGCGGAAAGCCGCTCTCGCAGGCAAAGAACGACGTCACCGCGTGCGCGCGATACTTCGAGTTCTACGGCGGCGCGTGCGACAAGCTGCACGGCGACACGCTGCCTTATACGCCGGGCTATACCGTACTGACCTGGCGCGAAGCCGCACGGGGTTAGCGCGCACATCATTCCGTGGAACTACCCGTTGCAGATCTTCGGGCGCTCAGTGGGTGGTGCCCTCGCCGCGGGCAATGCCTGCGTGGTCAAGCCGGCTGAGGACGCCTGCCTGTCGCTGCTGCGCGTGGCCGAGCTCGCCGCCGCGATCGGCTTCCCCGAAGGCGCGCTCAACATCGTCACCGGGCTCGGGCGTGAAGCCGGCGACGGCGCTGGTCGCACACCCAGGCGTGCAGCACGTCTCGTTCACCGGATCGCCGGTGACCGGCGCACAGGTTGCGCAGGAAGCGGCGAAGCGACATTGTCCGGTCACGCTGGAACTGGGCGGCAAGTCGCCGCAAATCGTGTTCGCCGACGCCGATCTCGGGCCGCGCTGCCGGTGTCGTCAATGCCATCAGTGCAGAATGCCGGCCAGACATGCTCTGCGGGAAGCCGCTTGCTCGTCGAGCAGGCTTGCTACGAACAGGTGCTCTACCTGCTGGGCAAGCGCTTCGCCGCGCTTCGCGTCGGGCCTGCGCTCGCCGACCTCGATTGCGGGCCGCTGATCCGCGCCTCGCAGCTGGAGCGCGTTCGCGGCTTTCTCGCGCAGGCGGAGCGCTATGGCATTCCCGCGTCGCCGCAGGACGCATTGTCGCCGATGCACCGACCACAGGCTACTACGAGCCGCCGCGCCTGCTGCGCGACGTGCCCGTCGACCATCGGTTGGCGCAGGAGGAGGTGTTCGGTCCGGTGCTCGCTGCGATGCCGTTCACCGACGAAGCGATGCCGTGGCGATGGCGAACGCCACGGAGTTCGGTCTGGTCGCCGGTGTGTGGACGAACGACGGCGGCCGTCAGCTGCGATTGGCGCGCGCGCTGTCCAGCGGCCAGGTATTCGTCAACAACTACGGCGCCGGCGGCAGCGTCGAACTGCCGTTCGGCGGCGTGAAGTCCAGCGGCTACGGACGTGAAAAGGGTTTCGAGGCACTCCTTGGATTCACTACACTCAAGACCGTCGTCCTGCGCCACGGCTGAAGCACGCTTCTGCGCCACCATTCCCGCACTCATTCCACGCAGACGACCATGGCCATCGACCGCAGGCGCTTCCTGCGCGACCGGCTTGCTCTGGAACGCCGCCGCGGCGACGGCGATGATGTGCCCCGCGACCGACGCGGGCAGCGCGGGCAAGTCCAAGGTGTCAGCCGCTGCGCCTTTCGCGTTCGACGAAATCAGCATCGACACGCTGCAGCAGGGCTTCGCCGCGGGTCGCTACTCCGCGTACTCGGTTGCCAGCGCGTATCTCGCACGCATCAAGGCAATCGATGTGGCGGGACCGTCGCTCAAGAGCGTGATCGAGATCGAATCCGGATGCGCTTGGCATCGCGCGCGCGCTCGACCGCGAACGCGCGCTCTCGGGCGCTCGCGGCCCGCTGCACGGCGTGCCGGTGCTGATCAAGGACAACATCGACACCGGCGACCGCATGCAGACCAGCGCCGGATCGCTGGCGCTCGCTCGGCGCGACCGGCGCCTAGCGACGCTTTCATCGTGACGCAGCTGCGCGCTTCCGGCGCGCTCATTCTCGGCAAGACCAATCTCAGCGAATGGGCCAATATCCGGTCGATGCGCTCCACCAGCGGCTGGAGCGCGCGTGGCGGCAGGACGCGCAATCCGTATGCGCTGGACCGCAACACGTCCGGATCGAGCTCGGGGTCGGCTGTGGCGGTCAGCGCCAATCTCTGCGTGGTCGCGGTCGGAACCGAAACCGACGGCTCGATCGTGAGCCCGTCGTCGATCAACGGCATCGTCGGCATCAAGCCCACGGTCGGCCTCGCCAGCCGCAGACCGGCATCATTCCCATTGCGCACACGCAGGACACGCCCGGACCGATGGCGCGCAGCGTGCGCGATGCCGCGATATTGCTCGGTGCACTCGTCGGCTACGATCCGAGTGACAACGTGGAGAGGATTGCCGGCGCGCGCGGGGCTCCCAGTGCCACGGATTACACACGCTACTTGGACGGAAACGGTCTGCAAGGGTGCGCGTATCGGCGTCGCACGCAATTTCTTCGGCTTTCACGACGGCGTCGACGCGGTGATGAACAATGCGCTTGCGCTCATGCGCAAGGCGGGCGCGACGCTCGTCGATCCCGCCGACCTGCCGAACATGGACAAGCTCGGCGACCCGGAATTGCTGGTGTTGCTGCACGAACTGAAGGCCGACCTCGACGCCTATCTGCAGCAGCGTGGCGCAGGTGTGCGTTCGCTCGAGGAGGTAATCGCGTACAACGAGCGACATCGCGTACGCGAGATGCCGTATTTCGGACAGGACCTGTTCATCAAGGCGCAGGCCAAGGGACCGCTTTCCAGCAGCGAATACATCGAAGCCCTCGCGACCTGCAAACGCATTGCCCGCAGCGAGGGCATCGACGCCGTCATGGACCGCGAGCGCCTTGACGCGATCGTAGCGCCCACCGACAGCCCGGCGTGGCTGACCGACCTTGTCCTGGGCGATCATGCCATCGGCACCAGTTCGAGCGCGGCCGCGGTCGCGGGCTATCCGAGCATCACGGTGCCGGCCGGGTTCGTTTCGGGGTTGCCGGTGGGCATATCGTTTTTCGGTCGTGCCTGGAGCGAGCCGACGCTGCTCGACATCGCGTACGCGTTCGAGCAGGAGAGCCGCGCGCGCAGGCCGCCGGCCTTCGCAGCGACGACAGGACCGGAAAGCTAGCGTCAGCTGGCGCGCTTCGGCGAGCGCATCGCCGCCACACCCATACGAGGGCGCCATCGGGCGCGGACAGAGCTAGCATGAGACTGCAGGACAAGGTTGCGATCGTGACCGGCGCAGGATCCGGATTCGGTGAGGGCATCGCGCAGCGCTTCGCGCGCGAAGGCGCGAAAGTCGTGGTCAACGACATCAATGCCGCGGGCGGACAGCGAGTCGCGAAGGCGATCACGTCTGCCGGTGGAAGCGCGAGCTTCTGCGAGGGCAGCGTGGCGCGCGACGCCGATGTCGCGGCGCTGGTGGCGCATGCGCTGGCCATCTACGGCAGGTTGGACATTGTCGTCAACAATGCCGGAACGACGCATCGCAACCAGCCGCTGCTCGAGGTGAGCGAAACCGAATTCGATCGTATCTACGCCGTCAACGTCAAGAGCCTGTTCCTCACTGCGCGCCACGCCGTGCCGCCGATGCGTGCGCAGGGCGGCGGCGCGTTCGTTACCATCGCGTCCACCGCGGGGGTACGCCCGCGACCAGGGCTCACCTGGTACAACGGCAGCAAGGGAGCGGCAATCGTGACTTCGCGTTCCATGGCCGCCGAGCTCGCCAAGGACAGGATTCGCGTGAACGTCATCAATCCGGTTGCGGGCGAAACAGGCATGCTGGCGCCAGTTCATGGGCGAAGACACACCGGAAATGCGCGCGAAATTCGTCGCGACGATTCCACTGGGCCGGCTGTCACTGCCTTCCGACGTCGCGACCGCCGCAGTATTTTTCGCTTCGGACGAGGCAGGGTTCATTACCGGAGCCTGCCTCGAGGTCGACGGCGGCCGTTGCGTGTAGGTCGGAATTCACTCCGACGCCGGTGACGCGTAGGCCGCGAGTCACTTCGGCGCGGTGGACGATCGGGCGCCGCGCGCCAATGCCGTCAGCGGCCCTGGACGATCTGGTTCTGCAGCGCAGAGACGATCGGCGTCGCCATGTCCGCCGCCCAGGCGCTTGACCAGTGCCTGCGCGAAGTCGGGTAGCAGATCGTGCAGATCGCGCAGGTTGGCGGCACGCTGCAGCCGCATCATCATCAGGTAGCCTCGAAAACCGAGATGGGCGTTGATCGCATCGCTCATCTGCTGCTGCGCGTCGAGAAAGCGCTGCACTTCGCTCTCGCTGCGCGGGGCGGGCGATGCGTCCGCGCCTGTGTCGACCGCGGAAGGCGCACTGAAGCGCTTGGAGATCAGACCCGGCACGCTCGAGCGTCGCAAAGTGCATCGGCATCGACGCGCAGCGCTCGCGCCCGCTTCAGCACTTCGTCGACCGTGCGATTGCCGTCGACCATGATCAGCAGACTGCGCAATGCGATCGGAAGGTTGCGCGTGCGCTCCTTGAGCTCGCGCAGACCTTCCTCGGTCTTTGCGTAGATTTCACCCGGATTCATCGTCCCGCGCTCCCGGCATCGGCCGATCCCGCGGCTACCCGGGCTGCGGCCTCGCGCCATTATAGACGAGCATAGACGAGCAACAATCGTGCCGCGATCGCGCCGCGTGGCCGGGAAGGGGCCTTTGTGGAATAATTCGACGGCAATGCGACCCAATGCTTGATCCGACCCTCGTCGCCGCGCTCGGCGAAATCGTGGCGCCCTCGGCGTTGCTCACCGCGCCGGAGGACACGCGGCCATACGAATGCGACGGCCTGACGCTGTTCCGCGAGCAGCCGCAGGCTGTCATTCTCCCGGAGGACGAAGCACAGGTCGTTGCGATCCTCAAGCTGTGCCATGCGGCGCGAGTTCCCGTTGTCGCGCGTGGCGCCGGTACGGGGCTGTCGGGTGGTGCGATGCCACATCGCGACGGCGTCGTGCTTTCGCTGGCCAAATTCAATCGTATCCTCAGCATCGACCCGCGCGACATGCAGCGCGGTCGTGCAGCCCGGCGTGCGCAATCTGGCGATTTCCGAGGCAGTTGCAGTGCACGGCCTGTACTACGCACCCGATCCATCGTCGCAGATCGCGTGCACGATCGGCGGCAACGTCGCCGAGAATTCCGGTGGCGTGCATTGCCTGAAGTACGGCCTGACCGTGCACAATGTGCGCCGGGTGCGCGCGCGTGCTGATCGACGGCGAGATCGTCGAGTTCGGCGGCGAAGGCCTCGATGCGCCGGGCTACGATCTGCTCGCGCTGATCACGGGTTCCGAAGGCCTGCTGGCGATCATCACCGAGGTGACCGTCAAGCTGACGCCGCAAGCCGCAGGCTGCGCGCTGCATTCTCGCGCGCTTCGACGACGTGACCAAGGCCGGCGACGCGGTCGCCGCGATCATCGGCGCAGGCATCATTCCCGCCGGACTGGAGATGATGGACAAGCTGACCATCGGTGCGGTCGAGCCCTTCGTGCATGCCGGCTATCCGCTCGAGGCAGAGGCGATCCTGCTGTGCGAATCCGACGGCACGCCCGAGGAGGTCGTCGATGAAGTCGCCGCGGTGCGCGGGCTGCTCGAGCGGTGCGGCGCGACCTACATCGACGTGTCGCAGAGCGAGTCGCAGCGCCTCAAGTTCTGGTCGGGGCGCAAGGCGGCGTTTCCCGGCGGCTGGGCGCATCTCGCCCGACTACTACTGCATCGACGGCACGATTCCACGACGCGCGCTGGCGCCCGTGCTCAAGCGCAGATCGGCGCGCTGTCGCGGGAGTTCGGGCTGCCGCTGCATGAACGTCTTTCACGCCGGCGACGGCAACCTGCACCCGCTGATCCTGTACGATGCCAACCGGCCCGGGTGACGCGCAGAAGACCACGGCGTTCGGCGCGCGTATCCTCGAGCTGTGCATCGAGGCCGGCGGTACGATCACCGGCGAACACGGCGTCGGCGTCGAAAAAATCGACGAGATGTGCGTGCAGTTCGCGCCGCTCGAGCTCGAGCGCTTCCACGCTGTCAAGCGCGCGTTCGATCCCGACGGCCTGCTCAATCCCGGGCAAGGCGGTGCCGACCGCTGCACCGATGCGCCGAGATGGGCCGCATGCACGTCCACCGCGGCGAACTGCCCCACCCGGAGTTACCCCGATTTTGAGTTGTAAGGGTACGACGATCTACGAGGCCGAGGAGTCCACGATGAATGCCCGCACGTTGAACCGCCCGGATCCCGGCGTCGTCGCCGACCTCGTTCGCGCGCTGCGCGGGGACTATGGCGACCGCGCCAGCACCGGCCACGCCGTGTGCGAGCAGCACAGTCACGGTGAAGGTCTCGCCGACTCGGGAATGCCGGACGTCGTCGTGTTTCCACACTCGAACGAAGAAGTCGCCGCGACGGTCCGCCTGTGCGCCGCGGCGCGCGTGCCGGTCATCGCATTCGGTGTCGGCACCTCGCTCGAGGGTCATGTGGCGGCGCTCTACGGCGGCGTCTGCATCGATCTATCGCAGATGAACCGCGTGCTCGAGATCAATGCAGGCGACCTCGACTGTCGCGTGCAGGCGGGCGTCACGCGCGAGCAGCTCAATACCGAGCTCAAGGGTACCGGCCTGTTCTTTCCCATCGATCCAGGCGCCAACGCGACCATTGGCGGAATGGCGGCGACGCGTGCGTCCGGCACCAACGCCGTGCGCTACGGCACCATGCGCGAAAACGTGCTTGGCCTCTCCGTCGTGACACCGCAGGGGAAGCTCATTCACACCGGCGGGCGGGCGCGCAAGTCGAGCGCGGGCTACGACCTGACGCGTCTGCATGTCGGTGCCGAGGGCACCCTGGGCGTGATCACCGAGGTCCAGTTGCGAGTCTACGGCGTCCCGGAGGCAATCGCCGCGGCGGTCTGCCAGTTTCCCGACCTGGAAAACGCCGTCAACGCCGTGATCATGGCGATGCAGACGGGCATTCCGGTCGCGCGCATCGAGTTGCTCGACGACGTGCAGATGGACGCGTCGATCCGCTATTCGAGGCTCGAGGGTTTCGCCGTCAAGCCGACATTGTTCTTCGAGTTCCATGGCTCGCCGTCCGGAGTGCGCGAGCAAAGCGAAGCGATGGAGGCGATCTGCGGCGAGTTCGGCGGCAGCGCGTTTCAGTGGGCGACGCAAGCTGAGGACCGGACGCGACTGTGGAAAGCGCGGCACGCCGCGTACTATGCCGCGATGGCGTTTCGTCCGGGGATGACGTCTTTTGCCACCGATGCCTGCGTGCCGATTTCCCGCCTCGCGGACTGCATCATGCAGACGCGGCGCGACGTCGAGCAGAGTGGGCTCACGGCCCCTATCCTCGGGCATGTCGGCGACGGCAACTTCCATCTCGTCGTATTGTTCGATCCGGCCTCGCCCGGGCAACGCGAACGCGCCGAAGCGCTGGCCAAGGGCGTATCGATGCGCGCCATCGGCATGGGGGGCACCTGCACCGGTGAACACGGCATCGGCTGGCACAAGCTCGACGTGCTCGCGCAGGAGCACGGCGAGGCCGTCGCCTCGATGCGCGCGATCAAGCGCGCGCTCGATCCCGATAACATCATGAATCCCGGCAAGACCGTGCCGCTGTAGCCATTCGCACTCGCCGCCGAGCGACGCTGCGAAGTCGGGTCGCGCGTTGATCGCCGTCGCTGATCCGGATCCCATGTACACGCTCTACATCGGCAACAAGAACTATTCGTCGTGGTCGCTGCGCCCTTGGGTGCTGCTCAAAACGGCGCGCATCCCATTTCGGGAGGAGAAATTCTCGCTCTATGTGCCGGACTCGCCGGCGCGGATCCTGGCCGTTTCGCCGTCGGGTCGTGTTCCCTGCTTGCACGACGGCAAGCGCGTCATCTGGGACTCGTTGGCCATTGCCGAGTATCTGGCTGAACGCCATCCCGGGATGTGGCCGGCCGACGACACGGCGCGCGCGTGGGCGCGCTGCGTCGTCGCCGAGATGCATTCCGGCTTTGCCGATTTGCGCAACCAGTTGACCATGGATTTGCGCGTGCGCACCAGCGTGCGACCGACGCCCGAGACTGCCGCCAATATCGCCCGCATCGATGCCATCTGGCGCGAAGGCCGCAGCCGCTTCGGACACGGCGGCGATTTTCTTTGCGGCGATTTCGGCATCGTCGATGCTTTCTGGTGTCCCGTGGCGTTTCGATTCCATAATTACGGCGTCGACGCTCGCCGGTGCATCGGCGGCCTACGTCGATGCGCTGCTCGCGCTGCCCGCGATGCGGGAGTGGGAGGCGGACGCCGCGCAGGAGAGCGAGGTCATCGTTATGCCCGGCCAGGCGGTACAGCCGTGACCTTGCCGCGTCGATGAACACCAACGTCGGAGGCTGGCGAGAACGGATTCGCGCCGCCGCCGCGGCGCGCTTGCCGTTGCGCATCGTCGGCGGGGGAACCAAGGACTTCTACGGGCAGGAGCTGGTCGGCGAGCGCTTCGACACCGCGACGCATCGAGGTATTGTCGACTACGACCCCACCGAACTGGTGATCACGGCACGCTGTGGTACGCCACTTGCCGAGATCGAGCAGGCGCTTGCCGGGAAAGGGCAGATGCTCGCCTTCGAGCCGCCTCACTTTGGCACGGCGGCGACGCTTGGAGGTTGCGTTGCCGCCGGCCTGTCGGGGCCGCGTCGGCCGTACGCTGGGGCCGTGCGAGACGTCGTACTGGGTGTGCGGCTGCTCGACGGCAAGGGCGACGAACTCGCGTTCGGCGGCCGGGTCATGAAGAATGTCGCTGGCTTCGACGTTTCACGACTGATCGCCGGCTCGTTGGGAACCCTCGGGGTGATCCTCGACGCGTCGCTCAAGTGCGTTCCCGTACCGAAGACCGAACGTACGATCGCCGTCGAGCTCGGCGTCGAGGACGCGCTGCGGTGCTTTGCGGAATGGGCCGCATTACCGCTTGCGCTGTCGGCCACGTGCTGGTATCGAGAGCGCATGGTCATTCGCTTGTCGGGCGCGGAAAGCGCGGTGGCAAACGCGGCGGCCCGCATCGGCGGTGAAACGCTCGCGGACGCAGAACGTTTCTGGTCGGACGTGCGCGAACAGCGCCTTCCATTCTTCACGCAACCGCGTTCGGCGTTGTGGCGTGCGTCGGTGCGCGCGACTGCTCCGCAGCCGCCCGTCGCGGCGCCAGTGCTGGTCGAATGGGGCGGTGCGTTGCGCTGGTTCATCGTCGACGATGCCGCCGAGGGCGGGGCGATCCGCGCCTGGGCACGCGAGCACGGCGGCCATGCCACGTTGTTTCGCGGCGAGGACAAGTCTGTGGGAGCGTTCCAGGCTCTGCCCGATGCGCTGATGGGGCTGCATCGCGGGCTCAAGGCCGCCTTCGACCCCGCGGGCATCTTCAATCCGCGGCGTATGTACATGGACTTCTAAAGCGGCGATGGAGACGAAGCTGGCCGACTTCATTCGCGACACGCCGGACGGGCGCGAGGCCGACGCCATCCTGCGCGCGTGCGTGCACTGCGGTTTCTGCACTGCGACCTGCCCGACCTACCAGCTTCTGGGCGACGAGCTCGACGGACCGCGTGGGCGCATCTATCTCATCAAGCAGGTGCTCGAGGGCGGTACCGCGACCGCGAGCACGCAGCTGCACTTGGATCGCTGCCTGACGTGCCGCAGCTGCGAGACGACGTGTCCCTCGGGCGTGCGCTACGGCCATCTCGCCGACATCGGCCGCCGCGTGATCGAGACGAGGGTCGGTCGCACGCGTGGCGCTCGTACACTGCGGTGGCTGCTGCGCAAGGGGCTTACGAATCGCGGTGCGTTCGGCAGCGGCGCTGGCGACAGGACGGATGGTGCGTCCGCTGCTGCCGCGCGCGCTGGCCGCACGCATTCCGACGACGCATGCAGCCAAGACATGGCCGACGCAGCGCCATGCGCGACGCATGCTCGCTCTGACCAGCTGCGTGCAAGGAGCGCTCGTACCTGTCGATCGATGCCGCGCTCGCGCGCGTGCTCGACCGCATCGACATAACGCTGTTACGTGCATCGGGGGGCGGCTGCTGCGGCGCGATCGACGAACATCTGGGCGCGCACGACGAGGCGCTCGACGCGGGCCCGCCGCAACATCGACGCCTGGTGGCCGCACCTCGAGCAAGGTGCCGAGGCGATCGTGGTGTCGGCGAGCGGCTGCGGCGTGGTCGTCAAGGACTACGGCCATCTGCTGCGCGACGATGCCTCCTACGCGTCGAAGGCGCGCCGCGTCTCGGAGCTCGCGCGCGATCCGGTCGAGGTGGTTGCCGCCGAGTGGAAGCGCTTTGCGCCGCAGGGTCGCGATGGATCACGGCCCTCAGCGCGTCGCCTTTCAGTCGCCGTGCACATTGCAGCACGCGCAGCAGCTTGGCGGCCGCGTCGAGGAGATTCTCGAAGCGATCGGCCTCGAGCTGACAGACGTCGCCGGCGGTCACCTGTGCTGCGGTTCGGCAGGCACCTACTCGCTGCTGCAGCCGGAGTTGTCGCGCCGAGCTCAGGGCCAACAAGCTCGCGGCGCTGGAAGCCGGCGACCCCGACGTGATCCTGACCGCCAATATCGGGTGCCTGACGCATCTGGCGAGCGGCACGGATCGGCCGGTGCGGCACTGGATCGAGCTCTTCGACGCTGCGGCTGCGCTCGAGGCAGTCGGCGCGGCCCGAATGACGCGCCGCATCCCGACGCGCGCGGAATTCCGCCACTTTCTCGCCATTCCGACGCGGTGGATGGACAACGACAACTACGGCCACGTCAACAACGTCGTCTACTACTCGTATTTCGACACGTTGGTGAACGAGCACCTCATTCGTGTCGCCGGCCTCGACTTCCGCAACGCGCCCGGCCGTCGGGGTCGTCGTCGAAACCTGCTGTCGATTCCATCGTTCGCTGTCGTTTCCGGGCGTCGTCGACGCCGGGACTGAGCGTAACGCAGATCGGCAACAGTTCGGTGCGCTACGAGATCGGCCTGTTCGCCGAAGGCGAAGATGCGGCGGCGGCGGACGGCCACTTCGTGCACGTCTGGATCGAGCGCACGAGCAACCGGCCCACCGGCATCCCGGAAGCGATCCGAAATGCGCTGACCCCGCTGCTGCCCGGAGCTGCCGCGTGAATCGCGACAGCCATGCGGTGCGCCGACAGAATCGCCGGTCATGGCGCAAGCGCCGCGTCGCTTCGCGTTGATCGCCGCCGCCGGCGGTGGCATCGCGCTTCGGCGGCAGCGATACCCAAGCAATACGCGCTGCTCGCCGGGGTGCCGATACATCGCGCGCACGATCGCCGCGCTTGCTGGATCGCTCGCGCTCGACGCGGTATTTGTCGTGCTCGCGCCGGAAGATGCGCGCTTCGAATCGGCGGGCGCGATTGCTTCCCGCGTCGATCGCGCTGCGCTGCGGCGGCGCGACGCGGGCCGACTCGGTGGCCAACGCGCTCGCGCGCGATCGCCGATCGCGTCGCCGCCGATGACTGGGTGCTGGTGCACGACGCTGTCGCGGCCGTGCGTCGATGCGGCGACGCTGATCGCGCCTCGCTGCGCGAGGTCGGTGACGATCCCGTCGGCGGTCTGCTCGCGGTGCCGCTCTCCGATACGCTCAAGCGCGCCCAAGTCCGAATGCCGACGCGCGTGTCGGCATGCACCGAGGAACGTCGCGGGCTGTGGTGCGCGCAGACGCCGCAGATGTTTCGCTACGCGCTGCTGCGGCACGCGCTGGAAAAGGCGCGCGGGAGCGCGATCACCGACGATGCGCAGGCGGTCGAGGCACTTGGGCGTCAAGCCGCGGCTGGTGCAGGGGCAGTGTCGCGAACATCAAGATCACCTATCGCCGAGGACCTGGAGCTGGCCGAGGCGGTGCTCGCGCAACGGGAGGGCAAGTCCATGAGCACGGAACCTCGCGCGTCGGCAACTGGCTTCGACGTGCACGCGCTGGTCGCCGGGCGGCGCCTGGTACTGGGCGGCGTCGACGTCCCGTACGACGCGCGGGCTCGAAGGCCACTCCGACGCCGATGTGCTGCTGCACGCGATATGCGACGCGATTCTGGGTGCCATCGGAGCGGGCGACATCGGCCGGCATTTTCCCGACAGCGACGCCGGCTACAAGGATGCCGACAGCCGCGTGCTGCTGCGCGAGGTCTGGCAGCGCGCGGTGGCCGCCGGCTACGCGCTCGGCAATGTCGACGCGACGATCATCGCGCAGGAACCGCGGCTTGCACCCTTCATGCCTTACATGGTCGCCAACATCGCCGCCGACCTCGGTGCGTCGACCGGACAAGTCAACGTCAAGGCGAAGACCACCGAGCGCCTGGGCTGTATCGGGCGCGGCGAGGGCATCGCCGCGATGGCCACAGTGCTGCTGGTCAGACGCGAGTAGGCGCGCCAGGGGGCGCGACCGGCAAGCTCACGCGCGCCAGCGCGCCGCCACCTTCGCGCGGCATGAGGTCGAAGACGCCACCGTGCATGCGCGCGATGCGTTCGACGATCGCCAGCCCCAGTCCCGCCCCTGCGGCGCCGGTGCGCGCCGCCTCCCCGCGGGTAAACGGCCGTTTCAGGCGCGTCGACGTTGTCGGCGCGAATTCCGGGACCGCGATCGGCGACGTCGAGCACGACCGAGCCGTCGGTGGCCGCGCGTCGTGACTTCGACCGGCTCGCGCCCATAGCGAAATGCATTGTCCAGCAGATTGGAGACGAGCCGCGACATCGCAGTAGCTGCGCAGCGTCAGCGGCGGCAGCTCACCGGCGTTGAAGCGGATGTCGCGCCGGCTCGTCGGTAGCGATCGACGATGGGTGCGACGACTGCGTTGAGGTCATTGCCGTCGCCGGCGCGCATCCTAGTCGCCGCGGGCGAAGTCCAGGAACTGGCCGATGATCTTGTCCATCTCCTCGATGTCGGTCGACCATGGCATCGCGCTCGGCGTCGTCACGCATGCCCACTTCGATGCCCAGGCGCAGGCGCGCCAGCGGCGTGCGCAGATCGTGCGACACGCCGGCGAGCAGCATCGCGCGGTCATCTCGGCCTGCTGCAGATTCGCAAGCATCCGGTTGAAGCCACGATTCAGATTGACGATCTCCGAAGGCCCGGCCTCGGGCAGCGGCGGCGGCGAGCCGCCTTCGCCGACGCGGGCGACCGCCTCGTTGAGCTGCCGCAACGGGCGCGCCAGGTAGCGCGCAAACACGTAGGCACTGAGCCAGCAGCACCGCGAGCGCGATCAGGCTCCACTCGAGCGCGCGCGACGGCGCGTTGTCGCTCGGCCGCGGCAACGGAAATCCCGCCCAGTACGCGCGGTCGCCGGCCTGCAGCTTGATCCACAAGCAGCTGCAGGCGCGGCTGGGCGCGAATCTCGGTCTCCGGTCCGAGCTCGGCCCTGCAGACGCTCGGCGAGGTCCTCGTAGACCGGTCCCTGCGGCGGCCCGCGAAACGGAGGCTGCTCGTCCTCGGGAACGATGCGCGCCTGGTAGGCCTGCCGAACTGGGTCAGCGTGGCGCCGGTGCTCTTCGGGTCGGCAGTCGCCAACGCCGCGCGCAGTGCCTTGAGCTGCAACGATCTTGGTGTCACCGAACTGGCGCGCGAGCAGTGCCGCGCGATCCTGGCGAAACAGGAGTATCGCCGTCGCCTGGCTGATCAGGATCACCAGCAAGAGCAGCAGTGCAAGGCGCCCGAACAGCGAGCGCGGCCAGAGCTTCACGCGCAATGCGCGCCGGCATCGGCCGCCGGAACCTCGCTCGACGCCTCGTCCGGAACGAACACGTAGCCGAAGCCCCACACGGTCTGGATGTAGCGCGGTGCCGAAGCGTCGGGTTCGATCAGCTTGCGCAGTCGCGAGATCTGTACGTCGATCGCGCGATCGAACACGTCGTGATCACGTCCGCGCGCGAGCAGCATCAGTTTTTCGCGCGCCAGCGGTTGCCGCGGGTGCGTCGCCAGCACCTTGAGCAGGCCGAACTCGCCGGTGGTCAGCGGCACCGGTGTATCGCCGCGCAGCAGCGTACGCGTCGAGAGATCGAGGCGGTACGGTCCGAAGCTGATCTTGCCTTCCTGCGCCGGCGCGCCGGGAGCGAGCCGCTCGATGTGCCGGCGCAGCACCGCGTGGATGCGCGCGACCAGCTCGCGCGGGTTGAACGGCTTGGGCAGATAGTCGTCGGCGCCCATCTCGAGGCCGACGATGCGATCGACGTCCTCGCCCTTCGCCGTCAGCATGATGATCGGGCACCATGTCTCGCCTGCGCCGCGCAGACGCCGGCAGACGGCAAGCCCGTCTTCGCCGGGCAGCATCAGGTCGAGCACGAGCAGGTGCGGCGGGTCGCGCTGCAGCTTCTTGTCGAGCTCGCGCGCATCGGGCAGCGCCTGCACCTGGAATCCCTGCTCGGTGAGATAGCGCACCAGCAGGTCGCGCAGGCGCGGATCGTCGTCGACGACGAGTATCTTGGGTATGGATTGCTTCATGTTTGCATCTTAGACACGTCGAGGGCCGGCGTCTCGGCCTGCATGTCACGAATTGTAACCTTCACGCGCCGGGGCAACGAATCGTTACAAACCCGCGCTCATCACAATGTCGCGATCGCGGACAATGGCACCCTGAAGAGGAGCCAAAGGGCGCGTGCCGCACAAGCCAACGAAACGTTACATATCGACGCTGCTTGGCAATCCTCGCGCAACACGCTGACCTTATCGTGCGAGACGTATGCCGAGCCCGTGGGGCGCGGCGTTCGCCCGTTAAATTTCGATGAAAGGTAGATGATGAAACGATTGCTTCTGATACTTGCAACCGCCGGGTTGACCGCGGTGGGCTTCTACGCGCTCGCGCAGACACCGCCGCATCACGGACCACCGCATCACGGCGGCGGTGATCTGATCGGGATGATCCAGGGGCTTCATGATCAGCTCGGGCTGAACACGTCGCAGCAACAGCAATGGGATGCCGCGGTGGCCGCGTCGCAGGCCGCGCATCAGGCCATGCATGCGGGCATGCAGCAACTCCAGGCGGCGACACAGGCCGAACTGGCCAAGGCCGAGCCGGATCTCGCGTCGCTTGCGGCGCAGGCAGACGTCCTTCGCCAGCAGAACGCGCCGACACGGAAGGCGGCGAGGGATGCATGGCTGGCGTTGTATGCGACGTTGGATACGCAGCAGAAAGGCGTCGTGCGTGATGCGATAGCGGCGAAGCTGGCGCGGATGGAACAATTCCGCGCACGCATGCGCCAACCCGTTTCGCAGTGACCTCGCCGGCGGCTCCGGGCCGACGAACGGCGTTGCGGTGCCTCGCGTACGGAGCATAATGCTGATGTCATAAGCAGTGTAGCGTACAGGGACGGGTGGCACGTGCCGGAACGCGGGCCGCCCCAAGCAAGGCAACCGCAGGCTGGGTTTATCCCCCCGACCCTAACCGGTCATCCCAAACTCAGTCTGTCCTCCGGCGCCCCCAACTCGGGGGCGCTTTTTTTGCCCGCACCAGGCGTCGAGGGGCGGGGCGGACGCGAGGCATGCCTCTGCCCGAGCGCGCAACTCTCCCGCAACGACCGGCTTGAGCAGGACAGTTAGCCCGAAGTTCATTGTCAGTTAGCCTTGTTTAGAGCGTAGAAGCATTGCCTAATCAGAAGGTTGCCTGGGTTTTCTGGCGTCAATATGTAGCCATGTAGTTGACTTGACTTTGCAGGGATATCGTCTAGTATGTAGTCATGCATATTGACGTTGTCCCGAATCGCGGCGCGCGCCCTGCGTACCTTCTGCGCGAGTCCTATCGCGAAGGTGCGCGCGTGCGCAAACGCACCCTTGCCAATCTGTCGTCGCTCTCCGAAGCGCAGATTCTTGCCATTCGCGCGGTGCTGCGCGGCGAACCGGTGAGCCCCGTTGCCGAGCAATTCGAGGCCATTGCCTCGCGTGCGCAGGGTCACGTGCAGGCCGTGCGTGTAGCCATGCGCCGGTTGGGGTTGGAGGCGTTACTGGCGGCGCGCCCCTGTCGCGAGCGCGACCTGGTGAGCGCCATGGTGGCGGCGCGCATCATCGCCCCGCATCCGAAGCTGGCCACCACGCGCTGGTGGCACACCAGCACGCTGGCCGAGGACTTCGGCGTGCAGGAAGCCAGCGAGAACGATCTATACGCGGCGATGGATTGGTTGCTCTCGCGTCAGGAGGCGATCCAGAAGAAGCTCGCGGCGCGCCATCTGGGCCCCGGCAGTCTGGTGCTCTATGACCTGTCGTCGAGCTACTTCGAAGGCACCACCTGCCCGCTGGCGAAGCTGGGCTACAACCGCGATGGCAAGAACGGGCTGCTGCAGGTCAACTACGGCGTGCTCACCGATGCCCGTGGCTGCCCGGTGGCCGTGTCGGTGTATGAGGGCAACGTGGCCGATAGCCAGACCTTGCCGCGCGAGCTCAAGCGCCTGCGCGAGCACTTCGGTCTCGAGCAGCTGGTGATGGTGGGCGACCGCGGCATGGTCTCCAACCAGGCCATCGCCATCATGCGGGAAACGCCCGGGGTGGACTGGATCACCGCCTTGAAGAGCGCGTCGATCCGCGTGCTGGTCGAGCAGGGGCACTTGCAACTGGATCTATTCGATGAACGCAACCTGCTCGAGTTAAGCTCCCCGGATTATCCGGGTGAGCGACTGGTGGCGTGCCGCAATCCCCAGCTGGCGGCACTGCGCGCCCACAAGCGCGAAGAGTTGCTCGCTGCCACCGAGCGCAGCCTCGCCCAGATCAAGACTCGGGTCGATGCCACCAAACTCAAAGGCGCCGATGCCATCGGACTGCGCGTCGGCCGGGTGGTCAACCAGTACAAGGTCGCCAAACACTTTGAGCTCACCATGGGCGCGGCGAGCTTCACCTTCCAGCGCAAGCACGCGAGCATTGCCGCCGAGGCTGCGCTCGACGGCATCTACATCATCCGCACCTCGGTCGCGCCGGCGCGCATGGATGCTGCCGACTGCGTGCGCAACTACAAGGCGCTGGCCAACGTCGAGCGGGCGTTCCGCTCGCTCAAGACCATCGATCTGAAGGTGCGCCCCATTCATCATCGCACCGCCGATCGGGTGCGTGCCCACATCTTCCTGTGCCTGCTCGCCTACTACGTCGCGTGGCACATGCGGGAAGCCTGGCGCGAGCTGATGTTCGCCGACACCGATCAAGAAGCCAAGGCCACGCGTGACCCGGTGGCGCCGGCGAAGCGCTCTGCGGCAGCGCTGCTCAAGGTCGCCTCCCACACTCTGGACGACGGCACCCCGGCGCATAGTTTCTCGACCCTGTTGGCCGAGCTCGCCACCATCGTTCGCAACACCTGCCGTACGCCAAACGCGGCGGACGGCGCACCGACTTTCGATCTGCTCACCACACCCAATCCCAAGCAGCAGCGCGCATTCGAATTGATCCAAAAGATTCGAGTGTAGACAGAAACCGGAACTCCGATGTCACCCCAAGTAACTGAGATGCAAAGCCAAACTCGTTCAATGAGCGCTCGAACTTCGGGTTAGCGACAACGCACGCATGGCAGCGATCGCGGTCACCGAAGCGTCTCCGCTCACCAGCATGGCGGGGATCGGCGCACCAAGCTCGTTGCGCAACCGAGCGATGACCTGCGTCCCGAGTTCGCCGTCGGCCAGCCGATAATCGGCGACGATCAGGTCCGGATAACGGTGCGCCACACCCAGAGCCTCGATGATCGCGTCCCCGGAGGCGGCACCAACCACGCTCGCCCCCCACTGCGTGAAACAGGCGCGCATGCCGTCGACGACCACAGACTCATCGTCGACGACGGCGACGAGCGCACCGCAAAGCGCGCTCGTCGCGCCATGGTCGAGCGCATCCCACTCTCCAGCCGCGGGTCGCGGTTGCGCGGCGCGCGGGACCTGCACGCAAAACCGCGAACCGCGCCCCAGGATGGTATCGAGAACAAGTCCATGCCCGAGCAGCGACGCGAGCCGGCGGACGATCGCCAGACCCAGGCCCATGCCTTCGCCCGCGCGTCCGCGAGCCGAGACGCCACGATAGAACTCGTCGAACACGCGTTCGCGATCGTCGAGCGCAATACCGATACCCGAGTCGACTACGTCGATCCATAGCTGGCCGCGGCGCCGCCGCACGCCGACTACGGCGCCGCCCCGCTCGCTGTGGTGCAGTGCGTTGCCGATCAGGTTGCCCAGAATGCGTTCGAGGAGGACGGGGTCGCTGTCAACCCAGGCGCCGCTCGCGACGAAGCGCAACCGCAGCCCGCGACTTGCCGCCAGCGGCGCGAACTGAGTCGCGAGACGCATGAACAGCGGAGCCAACGCAAATGCCGCGCGCTGCGGCGCCACTGCGCCGGCATCGAGCTTGGAAATGTCCATCAACGCCGAGAACAACCGCTCCAGCGCATCGACCGACGCGGTGATGCTGCCGACGATCCTTTGCGCCCCGGGTTCGCGGACTTTCTCCGACAGCGCGGCAGCGAACAGGCCGAGCGCGTGCAACGGCTGGCGCAGGTCGTGGCTGGCCGCGGCAAGAAACTGGGTCTTGCCGCGATTGGCCGCTTCGGCGCCGGCACGCGCGGCATCGGCAACGACCGTCTGCTGTTGCAGCTCGCGAATGAGGTCGACGTTGTCGTAGCGGATCGCCAGCGACTGCGCCATCAGATGATTGAGATTGCGGCCGAAGCGCAGTACGAACGCCAGCACGACGAGCAGGACCGAGGCGAGGAAGTAGTGCACCTGGTCGCCTTCCAGTGCCACGCGCACCGTGAGTGGCGCCAGCGCGGGTACCACGAAGCCGTAGAACGAGGGTTTGTACACGGAGGTGAGGTCGACGCCACCGAGCACGACACCGAACAGGCAGACGATCAGCAGCGCCTGGTGCCCGACGTCGCCGGCAGCGAACAGGGCGACGCCGGCGGCTCCCCACAGGGCACCGGCGATGGCCGAGCCAAGCGCCCAGATGTATCCCCATTCTGAACGCTGCGGCACGGTTGGCGCCAGCGCGCGGTAGCGCTGCGCGAGGGAGTAGCGCCAAGCCTGGTTGGCGATGATTGCACCGATCCATCCTGCGAACGCCAGCGGCGGCGCCGCGTCCCACATGACAGCGGTGAAAATTCCCGCCCCTAGCAGCATCGATACGGTCGTCCGCCGCCACTGCCCGAACAGCGTGTCGATCTGGTCGGCACGCACGCGCTCGGCGAGCGCGCCTTGCAGGCGCGGCGCGACGCCGGTAGCGCGCGCGAGGTCGAGTGCCATGGCCTAGCGAAGGCCGACGGCAGGCGGATCAAGGCGTACGCCGCGGCGCGCAAGTTCGACGACGACCTGCGTGCGTGTGTGCACATTGAGAGCGCGCAGGATGGCGCTCACGTGCACTTTGACAGTGCCCTCGGAAAGATGCAGGTCGCGGCAGATCAGCTTGTTGGGCTTTCCCTGCACCAAAAGCTTCAGCACGTCGGCCTGGCGCATGGTGAGGCCGAGTTCTGCCGGCTTCGCGATGGGGCGCGGGCGCACGCCGTCGCTGCCGGTTTCCGCGGGCACGTACACGCCGCCGGTGAGCACCAGGCGCAGCGCATCGAGCAGCAGGCGCGCATTGGCGGTCTTGGGGATGAAGCCCATGGCCCCCAGGTCGATCGCAGTTTCGATCGTTGCACGGTCATGCGTCGCCGAAAGAACGAGTACCGGAATGCTGGGCCAGTCGTGTCGCAGTTCGCGCAGCAGGTCGAAACCGTCGCAGCCCGGCAGCGTCAGATCGAGCACGATAAGATCGACATTCGGCGCCACCGTAAGGGTGGCGCGCGCGTGTACGGCATCGGGTGCCTGGAACAGCTCGAGCGAAGCATCGAGTTCCTCGAGCACATGCTGTAGCGCCACCTGGATCAGCGGGTGGTCATCGATAACAAGAATTCTCATGCGTGTCCCCTTGTTCCCAGCCGCACAAGAAAAGCTGACGCCGGCGGTGTCGGGACTGCGACACAAGTGTCGTGCCCACTGTTATCGCGCCGGTGATGGCAGTGAAACAGGATCGCGCGGGCGCCACAACTGTAGAAAGTGACATGTAGGCTCGTGTATCAGGCCGTCTCATGCAAATTCATTCAGTCCCATTTATAGACACCACATCAGTGCGTTAGTTATGCTTTTGCATCGCATCCCGTAGCACGCTGTTTCATCCGTTTCAATTATTTTTGCTATCCCAGGTGCTATCCCAAAAACCATGACAGAGCAAATTCGATTCACCAGCAAAGGCATCGAGGCAATCAAGCCACGCGATGAGCGCTTCGTCGTCTGGGACGCGGATCGCGTCGGCCTCGGCCTGCGCGTGACGCCTCGCGGTACGAAGGCGTTCATCCACGCGTATCGCTTCGATGGCCGCCCCAGGTTGCACACCATCGGCAACACGAAGGGGATGACACTGCGCGAGGCGTTGATTGCCTATGCTGAAGGCGTCGCGAAAATAGAGCGCGCCAAGCTCGCGCGCGGCCGCGGCGAGACCCCGCCGCTCGAACTGGACCCTGCCGGCTCGAAGCGCGCGCGGCGAGTGGCAACGCGCGACGCCGAGACCATGAGCGAGGTTTGGGCGGTATTCGTTGCCAAGAAACGTGTCGACTGGCGGCCGCGCACCCTCGCGGAGAACGAACGCATGTGGGGAGCATATTTGGGCGAACTGGCCGGCAAGCGTGCGCGTGACGTGCGACCGCGTGACGTCAAGGTCACGCTGGATAAGATTGCGATTACTGCGCCAGTGCAGGCGAATCGGGTGCGCGCCCTCCTGGCGCAGATCTTCCACTACGCGGTCGGCGAGTTCATGGTCGAGACGAGCCCCGTGACGCCGGTGCGTCGCGTCGCAAAGGAAGCTCCGCGGGCCCGAGCGTTGATTGAGGATGCGGACTTGCGCGGCTTTCTCGCTGCGCTCGCGGCGCCGGGATGGGATGCTGCGGTGCGTGACGCGTTAATGGTCACTCTGGCGACCGGCACGCGACCCGGCGAGGCGGGCGGCATGCGTTGGTCTGAGATCGACGAAGCGAGCGCAACGTGGACAATTCCCGCCGAGCGCGCGAAGACCGGCCTACCTCATACCGTCCCGCTGTCGGAGATCCCGCTCGAAATCCTCGCAGCAAGGCGCGCCGCGGGCTCTGTGGGCGCGTTTGTGTTCGGGGATGCATGCAAGGACGTTCCGCTCAGCTCCGCGCAACTGAGTGGCCCCCTGCGAGACCGGGCAAAGCTTCTGGCCAAGCACGACGTCGCACCGCTAACGCCGCACGACTTGCGCCGCACCTGCCGAAGCTGGCTATCGAAGCTGCGCGTATCGGAAGACGTCGCGGAGAGGGTGATCGGGCACGTCAAGAAGAACAGACTTCTGAAGACCTACGACCGGTATGATTTCCTGGCGGAGAAGCGCGCCGCGCTGGATCTTTGGGGCAGGACACTGATTGCAATGCGCGCCGGCGACAACGTCGTCGCACTGAAAGGCAAGACCGCGGCCTGACGGCCTCAGGCAAAAGCGGGCAACGCGACCGTATGAGCGGCCGCGCGCCCTAACCACAGTGAAAAGGAGCTTCACCATGGCTGCAAACGATTCTATCGTAACCGACCATTCCGACCCGGCGGGCCGCTCACTGCAGGCGCTTTCAGAAGCCCGGATCAACTGTAATCGCATCGCGGCAATACTCCACGGAGCGGTCCTGGCCATCAAGCAGGACGACTCCTGGGACGCCGACGACGACGCGATCGCCACGGTGTACATGATCCAGGCCGCCGGCGAAAAGCTTGCAGCCCTGGAGGCGTCCCTCGGAAGCATTGGCGAGAACCTCGGGGGTAGCCATGGCTGAGCGATGCAAGCAGGTGAGGAGTTCTTCCGTCGAAAGAGAGCACGAAGCGCTCCGGTCGCAGCGCGCCCGCCTTGCGGCGGTGCATGGCCTCCTGGTCCATGCTGCGATTGACATAGGCGTGAAGGCCGCCGCATTTAGCGCGGCGTCGGGCGGGTCGAGCAAACTCTTGCGTGCGTTTGAGGACGTGGCGAGTGCGCGCGATGCTTTGCGCGAGATCATCGACGAGGTATATCGGCCTATGAAATTGTCGGAAGCCAACAAGGCCGCCAGTCTCCCCTATATCGCTGTGCGCACGATGGCGTTGCAAGCGGCGAGCAACGGCAGCCGCGATTGGGCTTCCATGCAGAGTCGGCAGTGCCAGAAGCTGCGCGCGTTGCTGGAACGCGGCGACCGCGGCGATACCGGCGATGATGAGGCAGAGGAGCACGACTGAAGCGGGGCGGCTGACATGGCAGCAACAAAGCAGCCTCGCAAGAAGCCAGGGCCGAAAGGCCCTGCTCCGCTTAGTTGGTGGGTAGACGAGACTGTCCCGGAAATTCGCGACATTCTGCCGCCGGCCGTCAACCACGATTTATTCGTTCAATGGCTCGGCCCGCGGCTGGGCATCTTCCGTGAGGCGGAAAACGCTCGCGCCGCCATTCCAACGCGCGCTTACGAGGCGCGTGCCATGAAGCACCTCGCGTCGCTGCTTCGCCAGACAAAGGCAGCGATGCGATCGATGCCGCCTCGCTCGGCTGCGAACTTTCACCTCTTGCTGCACCAATACTCCGATACCGTCAGGGTAGGGGCTTATGAGTTTGAGCGCCGCCTACACGACGACCTGCTCTATGCCGGCGCGATCATCCCCAAAGTAGTCCAACGATTGCTGGCGCATGAGGGGAAGCGCGGCCGCAAAAAGGAAGCAGCTCGAGACGAGCTGCTCGCCGCTATCGTGGAAAAGCTACGTGACACCCCGCTCGGCGCAGATATCGCGCGCGCCACCGCGATCGATATCCTAAATCGCTGCCGGATCAGAAGCCCTGGACTGCCCGAGTCAGCCAGGAAGGCTGGCCGCAGAGGGAAGAAATAGCAGCGCGATAAGGGGCAATTTCTGCGCGGACAGCGCCCGCCATGACCCGCAATGATTGCGGCTGAATATGGAGGGCACACCATGAAGCGCAACCGTCCTGCAATCCCTGTAGCAACTCAGCATTTCGACCAGCTTCCTGATTCGGCGCGGGTCGACGTAAAGACCGTCGCCGCTCTTCGCGGCGTGTCCATTCCGACCGTTTGGCGATGGGCGCGCGCCGGCCTCATCCCGAGCCCAGAGAAAGACGGGCCGAATAGCACTAGATGGTCAGTTGGAGCGCTGCGAGCGGCAGCGAAGCGGGCAGCGGCCGCATGAAGCGCCGCCCAAAACGACGCGAGACGCTGGCGGGCGTCTCGGCGGCGCAAATCGAATACAACAGGCCGCGCAATTTTAATCCGCGCCCCCGTTACGTGCAACCGTCTATGCGCACCTTCCGCAGGCGCCAACCGTGAACGCGTGCATCGAGTGCGGCGACGTCGCGCCAAGGGGCTGGCGATTTTGCCGACGCTGCCATGCGTTTAATGATCTTTGGATCGGTGTTCGCTATGCAGGATCCGCCGGCATCGACGAGTCATGCAGCTCGCGCCACAGGTCGCGCAGCGCCAGCGCGCCGCATTCCTGGCAGGCCGCTAGCAGCAGCTCGAGGGTGCGCGAACTCACGGCCTGCAGGTTTCGGGCTTCGGCTTAAAGACGTCGGCCGGCCGCAGAGCGGGAGAGAGGGATCGGCGACGCTCGGTCGAACCGCCAGTCCGATCGGCGCTGAACCTCGAACCGTGCAAAGCGCATACTATTCGGCGCAAAGCGGCCGCGGCACGACCGTTCGAGGAGATGATCCCTTCCCCTCTGGCCGCCAGGTATATCGAGGGCTACTATGTGAATACGTCGGACCAGCTCGCAGAAGAGTCCCGAGACATCGCCTTTACCCGAGGGAATATCCTCTTACCACTCCACGGACACTGTGACGCTCTTCGCCGAGAGCGAAAAATGTCTCGCCCCCAACCGCTTCTACTTCGTTTGATTTGGCTCCGCGCCGTAATCGCAGCGACGCATGGCGCCTGTTTCGCCTGCTTCTTTTTTTTGGGATCTCCGGCTTACGGTCTCGACCCGAACAAGAAGGTTACCCAGTACATCCACACGTCCTGGGTGATGCGAGATGGTTCCGGGCAGTCGGCGTACGGGATGACGCAAACGTCCGATGGCTTTCTCTGGTTCACCGCCGGCGATATGAGGACCTTCGACGGCATCAATTTCGTTAGCTGGGAGGGGCCACCGAATGGCGGCTCGATCACGAAGGGCGCACCGTTCGCGCAGATCCTGCAGATCTTTGGCGATCGGCAGGGTGGGCTGTGGGTATTCGGGTTAAAGGAGATCGTTCGCCTGAGAGGTCGCGACGTGACTTCTCGGCTCGACCTGCCGGGAGTTCGGTCATTTCAGAACGTCGTTGAAGCCGAGGACGGGTCCGTCTGGGTCGTACGCGGCAGCAACAGCATCTCCGACGAACCTCTGTGCCATGTCACCGACGGTTCCTTCAAATGCTTCGGGAAAGCGGACGGCATTCCGATCTCGCCGGTCAACTCGTTGCTGGCCGACGGAAAGGGCGGATTCTGGCTTGGCGGGCAGACGACCCTCATCCACTGGCACGACGGCGTTTCGAAGAGTTTCCCGATCGAGGGGCTCAAGTCCAACGTGGGCCAGCCGGGCGTCACAGGGTTGGCGTATGGTCCCGATGGGTCCCTTTGGGTTGGTACTTTCACGCCAGGGCCGGGAAAAGGCTTGGGGCGCCTGATCAACGGTGCCTTTCAACCTTTTATCACCCCCGCCTTCGATGGCAGCAAAGTCGCTGTCCATGGCCTGGCGGTCGATCGTGATGGCAACCTCTGGGTGGCTTCCTATGGCATGGGTCTTTTCCGCATCCATGGAACGGATGTGGATCACTTCGGCCGGAGTGAAGGCTTGTCCAGCGATACGGTGAATGCCGTGTTCGTCGACCGTGAAGGACTGCTGTGGGCTGCGACGACGGAGGGTGTAGACAAATTCCGCGATCCCCCTGTCGCGACCTTCACGACCGTCGAGGGCTTGGGGAACGACCTATCGCACGGTGTCCTGGCGAGTCGAGATGGGACCGTCTGGGTCTCGAATTCCGGCTCACTGGATCGCATCGGGCCGGATGGGACCATCTCCTCCATTCGCGCAGCGAATGGTCTTCCCGGCAATCGCGTCACCTCCATGTTGGAGGACCATGCCGGAAATCTATGGGTCGGAATCGATGACAGCCTATACCTATTCAAGGATGGGCAATTCCGGCGGGTTCCGGTGCCTGATGACCAGCCGCTCGGTCTTGTGTCCGGACTAGCGGAGGACACCGACGGCAACATCTGGGCGGCCTGTACCGGAAAACTGTCGAAGCTTGTGCGCATCCGCGATTTTCGCGTCGTCGAGATACTGCCGGATTCACAAGTGCCCACGAGTGGCACCCTCGCATCGGATCCGCAAGGGGGTATCTGGATCGCGACCTCCAAGGGCGACCTTGCTCTATTCCGCCGCGGCGTCTTGCAGACATTCCCGCTGAATGCAAACGGCGATCGGGTGATACATCAGATCATCGTCCAGGGTGACGGCTCCGTGCTGGCCGGCTCCGCCAACGGCCTGGTGGCCATACGAAGCGGCAAGGTCGACAAGCTGACCACCAAGAACGGCCTGCCGTGCGATTTCGTCACTTCTTTTGTCAAGGACAGGGACCAACGCTGGTGGCTCAACACCGATTGTGGCGTCGTCGAGCTTGCGGATTCCGAGCTTCAGCGGTGGTGGGCGGCTCCTCAAACAATGGTTCGAGTCCGCGTATACGACGAAGCGGATGGCGCCCGGGCGGGGAGGCCGAACTTCAATTCCGCCGCCTACTCGAACGGACGCGTGTGGTTCGCCCAGGGCAACGTCCTCCAGATGCTGGACCCCGCCAGGCTCCCTGAAAAGTCGTTTGCCGCCGCCACGCACATTCGGTCCGTAACCGTCGATCGAAAAGAATTTCCACTCGTCGGCGAGCTCAAAGTTCCGCCGCACCCGCGCGATTTGCAGATCGATTACACCTCCCCGACGTTCACGGTTCCGCAAAAGGTAAAGTTCCGCTACCGGCTCGACTCCTATGACAGCGACTGGCATGACGCGGGCACGCGCCGGCAGGCGTTCTACACTGACTTGCCTCCGGGCAACTACACGTTTCGCGTGATCGCCGCGAATAGCGACGGCGTCTGGAATGAAGCCCCCGCCGCGCTGGAATTCTCCATCGCTCCGGCGTATTACCAGACGAATTGGTTCCGCGCCCTGTGCGCCATACTGCTCGTGCTTCTGGCGTGGGCGGGTTACCAACTGCGCATCCGCCACTTGCATCGTCAGTTCGAGATGACGCTGGACGCGCGCGTCGCCGAACGCACGCGCATTGCACGCGACCTGCACGACACCCTGTTGCAGAGCTTCCACGGGCTGCTGCTGCGGTTCCAGACCGCGTTAAACCTTTTGCCGGATCGTCCGGCCGAATCGAAGCAGGTCCTGGCGAGCGCCATCGACCAGGCGGCCGAGGCCATCACGGACGGCCGCGACGCGGTGCAAGGACTGCGCACCTCGACGACCGAGATGAACGATCTGGCCGATTCGATTCGTGCGCTGGGCGAGGAGCTGGCGGACGAGAACTCCGCTGAGGCTGTTTTGCGGGTCGAGGTGCAGGGTACGCCGCGGGCACTGCATCCCATCGTGCGCGACGAGGTCTTCCGCATCGCCGGCGAAGCACTGCGCAATGCGTTCCGCCATGCCGCTGCCAAGCAGATCGAAGTCGAGCTTCGCTACGACGAGCGGCAGCTTCGGGTGCGGGTGCGCGACGACGGCAAGGGGATCGACCCGGAGGTGTTGCGCGCGGAGGGACCGGAAGGGCACTTCGGTTTGCGCGGAATGCGGGAGCGCGCGAAGCTGGCAGGCGGGAAGCTCACGGTGTGGAGCGCGCTCGACGCCGGCACCGAGATCGAACTCACCGTGCCGGCGGCGAACGCCTATGTTCCAGACTGGGGCGGACTGTCGCCAGCGGAGGCCGACGACTATCCGGGAGCGCTCGCCTTATGAAAGGGCGATTGGAGCGCGCCGAAGCTGCCGTTCGCGAGAGGCAGCTGTTGGCCGATCTCGGTCGAACGTAGTTCAATCAAGTATCGCCTACCGCTGCTCAGGCAGCAGACGCGGCCCAACCACTCGCTCGGGCACGGCATGCACATCGCCCGCGCGGTATCGACGCTCGTGTCGGAGTCGAGCCATTCGTCCTCGTCGCTCTCCCCCAATATCACCGGCATGCGATTGTGGATCGTCTCCAAAAGCGCGTTCGCTGCCGTGGTCAAGATCGTGTACGTGTCGAGTACGTCGTCGCCCCGGCGCCAATGGTCGTATAGGCCCGCGAGCGTGACCATGTCACCGTCGGCGCGCGCGATCCGATACTTCTGCTTTTTCTTCTGGCCCTCGATCGCCTTCCACTCGAAGAACGCGGTCGCCGGAACGAGACAGCGCTTGCTCTTGAAAGGGCCGCGGAACATCGGCTTCGCGTAGGCATCCTCCGAGCGCGCATTGATCGGGTGGCTGATACCCTTCGGGTCCTTCGCCCAGAAAGGGACGATGCCCCAGCGCCGCATTGACGCTGCGCGTGCGCCATCGTGGATAAGGATTACCGGATTTGTCTCGGTTGGCCGTACGTCCGCGTTCGGCGCGAATTCCAGATCACCTGGCTCGATGCGATATCGCGAGCCAAGCCGCGCTGGCGTTTCGTTCAGCTCGTAGCGGCCGCACATTTTAGGAGCTCGAAGACGTCGCTGATTAGACTCTCTTAGTGAACACCGGATTGCGTCCACTTTCCGGGACATTGCCAAGCTTGACGAGTTTTTCGAGGACAGCCTCGCATGCCGCAATAAGCGACGGAAATTTATCGAGGCCAAGGTACGTGCACTCATGCACCAGTGCATTTCGAAATTCGATCGCATGCTTGAAAAGCTCCCAATTATCCTCCTCGAGAAACGCGGCCGGATCGTCGATGCCACGTCTTGCAAGATATTCCCTGACCAGGAAGCTTGGAGTGCGATTCTTGTATCGAGGATACGCTGAGCGCAGGTCCACCTTGGACCTAGCGCCAACGTGCTGAAGAAGGCATCGCGCGAGTGCTTCAACGGCTGACACAGAAGTCACCAATCGATTGGGGCCAAAGTGCTGATCCGCGAGTCGTTGCCGAATAATTGAGAGACGCTGGCGTTTCGTGGCCGCGACATAGGAATCCCGAAGTCTTGCGAGATCGGCGACGTAATCGATCCCGGCGCGGAGGCGAGCCATGACATTCCGCCTAGTGGTTGGGGCCCCTCCCTAGCGAAAGGGATGCTAGAAGCCAAGACGCTTACTTCTGCGTCTTTTGAGGTTGACGAAAACTACGCCCACCGTGCGCCGCGATGAAACCGGCAGCGGCAGCACTAAGGGTGTCGGTCGGACTCTTTACGCAGTACGTATCAAGCCACAATGCAACGTCGTTGGGTTCAGCTGCAATCATTTTGTTGGCAGGTCGCTCAACGAAGAAGTTGTGTCCGGCGACAAAACCTTGAAACCACGACACTTCGGTCTCCCAACGATACTTGCCTTCGCCGCGTCGTTCCGCGTACCAATCTCCACATGTTGCCAGCGCCGGCATTAGGATCAGAGGAATGTCCGGGTCCGCTTCGCGTGGCCCCTGCGCCGACTTCTTGACCGGGACCGGGGCGCAGGTCTGGGTCTTTTCGTCGTACACACCCTTGGCCCGGGCGCAGGCGCTCCGGGACTCCTCGATTTCGGCCTGGTCGCAAGCAAGCTTCTTCCATCCCCATGCTTTATCTGGCGGAACATTCACATAGTGAACGTTTCCCTCGCCGTCGAGATACTTGCAGACCGGAGCCGCCGCTGGCGTTTGCGCCACTGCTGGCAGGACGCAGACGACCCAGAGTAGCAGGCACGCAATTGGTCTATTGAACGTGGTCATGTGTCATCGCTCCCCGGTTCGCGTTCCCATCCGCTGCAGCCGCTCTCCGGCGTGTTAGCTGGAGAGTACCCCGCTCGCAAAGCAACGAATCCGCCCGTCGTGGCCGGTCCAGTCGATCGGCGCGCCGGCATACCGGCAGGTGAAGCAGCCGCCGGGACGAAGATGCATGCCATCTGGAGTCTTGGCCATTCGGGTAAGGTCCATGCGGCGCTAGCGAGACGACATGGCGAGTCGTCGCAGGGCCGCGGCGCAGGATGTTCGCCATGTTGCGATTGTCAGGCAGGTGACGAACTCACGCCAGTACAATAGCTAGTGGGACTGCGCCGTCCGACGCGCGACCGAGTGGACTAAAAGGGTTCCTCGACCGTTACATCCAGAAGCTATGCAGCGCGGGCGCGATATAAGGTGGGAAGCAGTTCGGGACCGCATGGATGGTCCCGGTGTCGTTCAAATGGAAGCCACAGAAGCCGGGGCCGAAGCCGAGGGTTGAGAGAGGCAAAAATGGCAGCTAATGGCGTTGCCGCAGTGAAACTCGGGTACGACGGATTCGCCAAGATCCTGGGCTATTTCGGCGAGCAGGGGAAGGCCAAGAAATTAAAGCATCAGATCGACGTCGCGTGGCGCGAACTGCTGAAGGGCGACGCCGCGGATGAAGCGGTTATCGAGGCTGCCCTGGCCGCCGCTCGGAAGGCAAGCGATACCTCGGTGGATCACGCCCGGCTTGCCGAGCTATTCACAGTGAAAAAAACAAAAGGGAAAACGTCTGGCGTGGTCAAGAAGAAGGCCGCCGGTAAGCCTAAAGCGAAAAAGCTGCCGAAGAAGAAGGCTGCGAAGAGGAAGACGACGAAACGCTAGTGAAGCCGCCCCGTCCCAATTTCAAATGAACACTATCGAGCGCGCCTGGTCCGCATTCATGACCGCGATCGACGAGGCCCGCGCTATGCATGCGCGTGGCGATGACGGCCCCGAATTGTCTTCGCTATTGCGTCATGCGGACGAGTTGCTTGACATCCTCGAAGAGGAGTTCGCGGCGCAATCGATCGCGATCCCCGGCGCGGCCGGCGCCGTGTTGGCGCAACTCCGCGGTCGCCTAAAACAGTTGGAAAAAGACGTCATGCCGACCAGGCATTGACTCGAGGTAACGAGCCTTCCTGGGAACGGCTGCGCACGATGGGAGCGCAAGCCTGGCAGCGAGGATGAAATACACCAAGGCCGGATCCGCTCTCGATGAGTGGCGCAAAACTAGCCTGGGACGCGTTCATGCGCGTGCTGGCCGAGATAACTGAGGCCACGCGTGAAGGCGCGTCGGCAGATAACATCCATGAGCTGTTCCAGCATGCCGGCGAGCTGCTGGACATCATGGGCGAGGAAATCGAGAACGAACCCCAGGTAGCCAGGGCCGATATGCGCTCCGCGGTGGTGACGATGCGCGCGCGCCTTGCGGCGTTGGATCGGGATGTGCGGCCGGCAAAGCACTGACGCCCCGCTTCGGTCGGGTTTGTTCTACGGCGCAGGCGAATGACTAATGCTGGATGGAGCGAATGACGCCGACGCTGTATTCGCGGCTCGGCTCGACGTAAATGTACATTCGCCTGCCGCCGTAGACGTATTGCGTCGTTGCCCCGGCCGCCGTCGTGGTGTGATTAGCTACTTCGGGCACGCCAGTGCCGAAGCGCCCGCGCGGGCATTCAACCGTCCGCGCCTGCCTCGCGCTCCCAAAACGCGCAACCGCGCGGGGCCTGCGAGCGGACGTGCTCATTCCCAGGCTTTGCGCACCAGACGGTTGAGCCGCCGAGACGGCGTCCGAAATGCGTGCATGTGTAGCACCCGCCCGGACGATTCCCGGTAGGCTGAAACTGTGGCGACATTGGTCGCGCGCGAGCGTACAACGCAGGTAGATCGAACAGCATCGCGCAATGATACCCGCGCCCATCCGATCGAGCGCGCGCTGCGCTAAGGTCAACGAGCAAGTGTTTCGCGAGATCACGGGGAATTGAGGCTAATGGGCAAAACGCCCAATCAGTCGATCGCTTTGCCGGAAAGAAACGCCTCCCACTCACGAATCGCATTGTCTATTACGTCGGTGGCGAGGTAGTCCCCTTGGTCTGCGGTGCGAATCTTGAGCACTTGGCGCCCTTCGAATAGACTAACCTGCGCGCTGATTGTGTGGTCTACCTCTCGCGTGGCTGGCGGGGACCGCCGGTAGGTCTTGTGCTCAAGGTCTAGCTGGACGTGTTTGCTTGCGGTACAAACGTCCTTGCAGATTCTTAGCCACAAAGACGAATCGATGCATTCCTGGGCTGCAATCTTGTAGCCGGGATGCGTTACGCCAATCCAGTCATTGATCTGATAGAGCGCTGAGCAGGCGTCGAGCAGCGCGAAACTAGCGCTGTCGCGCGATCGGCCGCCCAGCCAGGTCACTTCGTCGAGTCGATCGAGGTCCTCCGCTGCTTTACGCAACAAATCGCGGGGCGACCGTAGGATCGGCCCCAGTGGTTTCGGTTTCATTCCCGCTCGCTTTCTGCTATCCCAAATGCTATCCCGTAGCGTCAGCGTGGGCCAATAGTGCAAGCATGTGTTTGTTTGGCCACAGGAATTACGCCGGCTTGACACGGTAGAAAGTGACAGGTGGGATCATCGCGAGCTACACGATACTGACGACGCAAGCGAATTCAATCATGCAACCGATCCACGATCGCATGCCGTCGATCATCGGCGATGCCGAGATCGACGCCTGGCTTGCGCCCGAGACCTCGCTCGACGGCGTCCACGCGATGTTCATGCCCTGTCCCGGCGAATGGCTGGCCGTGCAGGCCGCAGCTGGCTGAACAGCTGCCGACAAGCGCTTCAGCGGGAGCCCGAGTCGCGCAGCTCGCGCGCGCAGGTAGGGTAATCTAGTGCTTTTCGTTGGCTGCCTCGCCGTGCTCGCCTACATCCTCCGCCGCAGCGTGCAGGCCGTCGTGGTGCTGTTCGCGATGTCGCTGCTCGTGTTCGTCGGCGTGTATGCCATCGGCAATCCGGTCGACATCCTGATCAACCCGCAGGCCGACCAGAACGAACGCGAGCACGCGATCGCCGCGCTGGGGCTCGACCGCCCGCTGTGGGTGCAGTACGGACGTTTCCTCGAGGGCGCGATGCACGGTGACCTGGGCCGCTCGTTCGTGCACAACACGCCCGCGCTTGGGCTCATCCTGGAGCGCATGCCGGCGACGCTGGAACTCGCGCTCGTAGCGATGCTCATGGCGATCCTGCTGGGCATTCCGCTCGGGCTATGGGCAGGGCTCAAGCCCGATTCGGCGGCGGGCCGCTCGATCATGGCGGGCTCGATCCTCGGCTTCTCGCTGCCGACGTTCTGGGTCGGACTGATGCTGATCATGGTCTTCTCGGTGATGCTGGGCTGGCTGCCGTCGAACGGGCGCGGTCCGACCACGCTCGTGTTCGGCATTCCGGTGAGCTTTCTGTCGATCGAGGGCTGGAGACACCTCATCCTGCCGGCAACCAATCTGGCGCTGTTCAAGCTGGCGCTGTTGATACGACTCACGCGCGCGGGAACGCGCGAGGCGCTGCTGCAGGACTACGTCAAGTTCGCGCGCGCCAAGGGACTGTCCAATGCTCGCGTGATCGGAGTGCACGTGCTGCGCAATATCCTGATTCCGATCGTCACCATCATCGGACTCGAATTCGGATCCGTGATCGCGTTCGCCATCGTCACCGAGAGCGTGTTCGCATGGCCGGGCATGGGCAAGCTGCTCATCGATTCGATCAACCTGCTCGATCGGCCGATCATCGTCGCCTACCTTCTGGTGATCGTGACGATGTTCATCGTGATCAATCTGCTCGTCGACGTCCTGTATTCGGCGCTCGATCCCCGCGTGCGCCTTACCGAGAGCAAGAGTTGAGCAGCGTTGGGCCGACGCCGCTCCGGCGCGGCGTCGCCGACTTCGTCGCCAATCCGGTGGCGGTGTTCGGTGCCGTGCTCCTGGCGCTGATCGTCGCAATCGCGCTGCTCGCTCCGCTCATCTCGCCCCAGAATCCGTACGACCTCGCGCAGCTTGACGTACTCGACGGGCGCCTCCCGCCTGGGTCGGCGAGGGCCAATGGTGCGACGTTCTGGTTGGGAACCGACGACCAGGGCCGCGACATGTTCTCGGCGATCCTCTATGGGCTTCGCATCAGCCTCGCCGTCGGTGCGATCAGCACGACGATCGCGCTCGCCATCGGCCTCGCAGTGGGGCTCACCGCGGCGTATTTCGGCGGCAAGACCGAGGCGCTGATCATGCGCATCGCCGACATCCAGTTGTCGTTTCCTGCGATCCTGATCGCACTCATCCTGCTTGCAGTGTTGGGACAGGGTACGTTCAAGATTGTCGCGGCGCTGGTTAGCGTGCAATGGGCTTATTACGCGCGCACAGTGAGGAGCGCAGCGCTGGTAGAGAAGCGTAAGGAATACATCGAGGCGGCGCGCTGTCTTGCGCTGTCGCCGGCGAGGATCGTGTTTCGACATTTGCTGCCCAATTGCCTGCCGCCGCTGCTGGTGGTCGCGACGGTCCAGGTTGCCGCGGCGATCGCGCTCGAGGCAACGCTGTCGTTCCTTGGCCTCGGGTTGCCGATCACCGAGCCTTCGCTCGGACTGCTCATCGCCAACGGTTATCAATACCTGCTGTCCGGAAAGTACTGGATCAGTTTTTTCCCGGGGGTCGCGCTCCTGCTCACCATCGTCAGCATCAACCTCGTCGCCGACCAGCTGCGCGACGTGCTCAATCCCCGGCTGCAACGATGAGCGACGTGCTGCTCGCCATCGAGGGCCTGTCCACACACTTCCACACCCGCGAGGGTGTGCTGCGCGCCGTGGACGACGTCGGCTTCGAGCTTGCAGCAGGTGAAGTGCTGGGCCTGGTCGGCGAATCCGGCTCGGGCAAGTCGATGACGGGGTACTCGATCATGGGTCTTGTCGACCCGCCCGGCAGGATCGTCGCCGGCTCGATTCGCTTCCAGGGGCGCGAGCTCACGACACTGGGATCTGAAGATATGCGCCAGCTCCGCGGCAGCCGCATCGCGATGATCTTCCAGGATCCGATGATGACGCTCAATCCGGTGCTCCGCATCGACACACAGATGGTCGAGGCCATGCGCGCGCACTGCAAGCTGCCGTGGCGTGCTGCGCTGGACCGCGCCCGCGACGCGCTGGTGCGCGTGGGCATTCCGTCGCCGGACGAGCGATTGCGCGGCTATCCGCATCAATTCTCCGGAGGCATGCGCCAGCGCGTGGCCATCGCCATCGCGCTGCTCAACGACCCGGCGCTCATCATCGCCGACGAGCCGACCACCGCGCTCGATGTCACCATCCAGGGGCAGATCCTGTTCGAGATGCAGAAGCTCGCGCGCGAAACCGGCGCGGCGCTGATCTGGATCACGCACGATCTTTCGGTGGTGGCGGGGCTCGCCGACCGCATTTGCGTGATGTACGCCGGTCGCATCGTCGAGCAGGGGTCCGCCGTCGACGTGCTGGGCGCGCCGCGCCACCCGTATACGCGCGGCCTTCTGGATTCGATTCCCGGTAACGCACCGGCGCACGCGCGCCTGCGGCAAATACCCGGAATGATGCCGTCGCCGTTCGACCTGCCGCCCGGGTGTGCGTTTCGAACGCGCTGCGCCTACGCTGCCGCGGATTGCGAACAGGATCCCGAGATGCGCCCGCTCAGGGCACCGGGACAATCGCTTCGATGCTTTCATCCGCTCCCGGCGATCACGGAGCCTGCGTGAACGCCGCCGCGATGGCCGGCGCGCCGCTGCTCGAGTTGAAGCGCATGTCCAAGCGCTTTGTGCGCCCGCTGGACATGGCGTCGCGGTTTGCGCGCCTGCTCGGCGCCGGCGGCGGTGCAGAAGTGGTGCACGCGGTGGACGAAGTCGATATCGCGATTCGCGAGCGCGAGGTCGTCGGCCTGGTCGGTGAATCGGGTTGCGGCAAATCGACGCTGGGACGTCTCGCGGTCGGCCTGCTCGAGCCCAGCGCGGGCCAGCGCAGCTGGCGCGGCGCGTCGCTGGCGTCGCTGAGTCGGTCCGCGACGCGCTCGCAGCAGCTCAAGATGCAGATGATCTTCCAGGATCCGTTCGCGTCGCTCAATCCACGACGGCGCGTGCTCGACATCGTCGGCGAAGCACCTGTCGTGCACGGCATCGTCGCGCCGCGCCAGCAGGTCGAGTACGTCGGTCTGCAGCTCAACCGCGTCGGGCTGGATCCCGAGCTGATGAGGCGATTCCCCCACCAGTTTTCCGGCGGCCAGCGCGCACGAATCGGCATTGCGCGCGCGCTCGCGGTGAAACCCGAGTTCCTTGTCTGTGACGAATCGGTCGCCGCGCTCGACGTGTCGATCCAGGCGCAGGTGCTCAACCTGTTCATGGATCTGCGCGCGGCGCTCAACCTCACCTACCTGTTCATCAGCCACGATCTGGGCGTCGTGCGGCACATCAGCGATCGCGTGGTCATCATGTACCTCGGCAGGATCGTCGAATCGGGGCCTACGGAGGAAATCTTCGCTGCACCGAACCATCCGTACACGCGCGCGCTACTTGCCGGGATCGGTAGCGCGCAGCCGAAAAAGCGCACGTTCATCCCGGTGCGAGGAGAAATTCCGTCGCCGCTGGCGCCGCCGTCCGGTTGCCACTTCCACCCGCGGTGCCCGAGCGTGATGCCTCGCTGCCGCGAGCGCGCGCCGGCCCTCGACCGGATCGCGCCGGAACGGTATTCCGCGTGCTTTCTCAACCAGGGCGCGGCGCCGGCATGAGTTTCCTTCGGCACGACCCTGTCGGGACGCGCATTCCCCTGGTGCTCGATTCGCCGCACAGTGGCACCGACTATCCCGATGATTTCGACCATGCGCCGCCGCGCGAGAGCGTGCGTCAGGCAGAAGATACCTTCGTCGCCGAGCTGTACGGAGCGGCGCCCACATTCGGCGCGACCTTGATCGAGGCGCTGTTTCCGCGCGCATATATCGATCCGAATCGGCACCTCGGCGACATCGATCCGCAGCTCTTGGCCACGCCGTGGCCCGGACCGGTCACGTTGTCGCGCAAGACCGAGCAGGGTATCGGGCTGGTGTGGCGCCTCGCGCACGGCGGCGCGCCGATGTACGCGCGCAAGCTGTCGGTCGCCGAGATCGAGCGGCGTATCGCTCGCTGCTACGACCCGTATCATCGTGCGGTCGCTTCCGTGCTGGACGCGCGCCACGACGAATTCGGCGCCGTGTGGCACGTCAATTGCCACTCGATGCCCGCCGTTGGCGACGCCATGGCCGATGACCCGGGTCGCGCACGCGCCGACTTCGTGCTCGGCGACCGCGATCAATCGACGTGCGCGCCGGAATTCACCGCATTCGTCGCCGCGACGCTCGCGGCGATGGATTATTCGGTCGCGGTCAACGATCCCTACAAGGGCGTCGAGCTCGTGCGCAAGCATGGTCGCCCACGCGAAAACCGGCACAGCCTGCAGATCGAGATCAACCGGCGGCTTTACATGGATGAAGCGAGCCTGGAAAAGACCGGCGGCTTTGCGAAATTGCAGCTAGACCTGACGCGGCTGCTCGCGGCGCTGCGCGAGTTCGTCGTTGCGCACGCGCGACCGGGGGTGTGACGCGTTGACCCCGACAGGTTCCGGCGATTCTCGGGGCCGTGCTCGGCGGCCTGCTCGAACAGAATTTCGTCACATCGATGATCAAGCCAGACGGCAACCCGGCGGCATTTTTCCAACATCCGATTGCAGCGGTGTTGAACGTCATGACCCTCGCGGTGGCTTGTCGCCGATGCTCCTGCGCCGCCGTCGCCAGCTCGCAAGGATTGCCCCGGCGACCTGAGGCCGCTTGCGCGGGGCCACGCGGCTTTGCCCGAGGCAGATGTTGCGGCGCAGCACGTTGACCCGACCCGGTGCGACGGGTAAAATTCGAAAGATTTTTCAACGGGTAGCGCCTGTCCGGGCAAGTTCGGCCGGGCGGGGGTAGGAAGCCATGCGCGGCAAGCTCGTCGTCGGCAACTGGAAGATGAACGGTGGGCTGCGGCAGAACGACGCATTGCTGTCCGCGCTGGGAGCGGGGTGGGTGGCGACCGACGGGCGCACTCTGGCAGTATGCGTTCCCTTTCCGTACCTCTGGCAGGCGCAGGCGGCGCTGTCGGGTTCTGCGATCGCCTGGGGCGCGCAGGACGTGAATGAGCACGAGAGCGGTGCGTTTACCGGCGAAGTGGCTGCGTCGATGGTCGCCGAATTCGGCGCGCGTTACGCTCTCGTCGGACATTCGGAGCGGCGCACGCTCTATGGCGAGAGCGACGCCAGGGTCGCAGCGAAGGCAGCGGCGGCGCTCGTCGCAGGCCTGATCCCGGTCGTGTGTGTCGGCGAGACGCTCGCCGAGCGCGAGGCGGAGGCGACCGAGGCGGTCGTTCTGCGTCAGCTCGACGCGGTCCGCTCGCAACTCGGCGAGCGCGTCGCTGAGGTGGTGCTGGCCTACGAGCCGGTGTGGGCGATCGGGACCGGTCGCAATGCCACCCCGGAGCAGGCGCAGGCAGTTCACGCATTGCTGCGCGAGCGGTTGGGCGCGGCGGGGAACCGGATGCTCCTGCTTTACGGAGGGAGCGTCAAGGCGGGCAACGCGAAAGCACTTTTCGCGATGCCCGACATCGATGGCGGCCTGATCGGCGGAGCGTCGCTGAAGGCCGACGAATTTTTGGCGATTGCCGTTGCCTAATTGTGTTCAGAGCGGAAGGCACGCCGGTGAAGGACATGGGATGATGTGGGAATCACTGCTTTTGGTAGTTCATGTAATCGTGGCGGCGACGCTGGTCGGGTTCGTGCTGCTCCAGCACGGCAAGGGCGCCGACATGGGCGCGGCGTTCGGCAGCGGATCGTCGGGCAGCCTGTTCGGCGCCGCGGGGTCAGCGAATTTTCTGTCGCGCACGACGGCGGTTCTGGCGACGGTCTTTTTCCTGACCAGCCTGGCGCTGACTTATCTCGCTGCGAACCGCACTGCGCCAAAGGACCTTATGCTTCAGGGCACGACGCAAAAGGCCGCCGAGCCCGCGTCGAAGTCTTCGGAGATTCCGCAACCGGCAGCGGCTCCCGCGCCCGTCGCGCCGCCCGCACCCGCGAGCGCTCCGGGTTCGAAGGCGGCGGACGTACCGAAATGACATCGCCGACGTGGTGAAATTGGTAGACACGCTGTCTTGAGGGGGCAGTGGCGTAAGCCGTGGGAGTTCGAGTCTCCCCGTCGGCACCAGGCATCGACGTTGCAGCGGGCGTGAGCGACGTGTAGCGGCAGGGAGAAGGGCAGACGTGGGAGTTAGGCTAATCCCGCGCGGAAACGATTGACGGGGGTTGGAGTCGTTCGATCATGCTGGAACAGTATTTTCCGGTCCTGCTTTTCATCGTCGTCGGCCTCGGCATCGGCGTCGCCATGCTGACCATCGGCAGCCTGGTCGCTCCGGACCGCCCGGATCCCGAGAAACTCTCTCCCTACGAGTGCGGCTTCGAGGCCTTCGAGGACGCGCGCATGAAGTTCGACGTACGCTACTACCTCGTCGCTATCCTGTTCATTCTGTTCGACCTGGAAATCGCGTTCCTGTTTCCCTGGGCGGTGGTGCTCCCGGACATCGGCAGGTTCGGATTCTGGTCGATGATGGTCTTCCTGGGCATCCTGATCATCGGCTTCGTCTACGAATGGAAAAAGGGTGCGCTCGAATGGGAGTAACCAACTTCGGCATCCGGCGTGGGGCCACGCGTTTAACGCGCGGATCGACGGCGACCCGAATCTTGGCTGACTGCCGGCTCCGGGTGCCGCGCGTTACCGGAGCGGCCGCAGGACGCGGCGGCGAGCGAGCTGGCGACATGTGCTGTCACATGCGGGTGGAGATATCCCATGCCCATTGAAGGCATTCTCGAGAAGGGTTTCGTCACTACCTCGCTCGACGCGCTGATCAACTGGGCGCGCAACGGGTCGATGTGGCCGATGACGTTCGGCCTCGCGTGCTGCGCGGTCGAAATGATGCACGCCGGCGCCGCGCGCTACGACCTCGACCGCTTCGGAGTCGTGTTCCGCCCGAGCCCGCGCCAATCCGACGTGATGATCGTCGCCGGCACGCTGTGCAACAAGATGGCGCCGGCGCTGCGCAAGGTCTACGACCAGATGGCCGAGCCCCGCTGGGTGATCTCCATGGGCTCGTGCGCGAATGGGGGCGGCTACTACCACTACTCGTATTCGGTGGTGCGCGGTTGCGATCGCATCGTGCCGGTCGACATCTACGTGCCCGGCTGTCCACCCACCGCCGAGGCGCTCCTCTACGGCATTCTCCAGCTTCAGAACAAGGTCTGGCGCACCAACACTATCGCGCGCTGATGAAAATCGATACCCTCGTCGCCGCGCTGCCCGTCGCGCTGGGAGGCAAGCTGGCTGGCGTGAGCAGCGCGCTCGGCGAGGTCACCGCCGTCGTCAGCGCCGACAATCTTCAGGTCAGCATGCGCGCACTGCGCGACCGGTCCGAGCTGCGCTTCGAGCAGCTGCTCGACGTATGCGGCGTCGATTATTCGGCGTACGGCGGCGGCGGTCGCGACGGTGCCCGCTTCGCGGCGGTCTATCACCTGTTGTCGCTGGCCAACAACTGGCGGCTGCGCGTGCGCGTGTTCGCCCCCGACGACGACTTTCCGGTCCTGCCTTCGGTGATTGGCGTGTGGCCGTCTGCCAACTGGTACGAGCGCGAGGCCTTCGACCTGTACGGAATCATGTTCACCGGTCACCCGGACTTGCGGCGTCTGCTGACCGACTACGGTTTCGTCGGCCATCCGTTTCGCAAGGACTTCCCGCTCTCGGGCTACGTCGAGATGCGCTACGACCCGGAACAGGGGCGCGTGATCTACCAGCCGGTGACCATCGAGCCGCGGGAGATCGTTCCGCGCATCATCCGCGAGGAAAGCTACGCGGAGAGCGAAGGCTTCCGCAAAGGGTGACATGGCGGAAATCGGCAACTACACGATGAATTTTGGCTTCGGCCGCCCGCGAGCGCGCTTAACCTGCGCTGCGCGCAAGTTAGCCTGCGCCGAAATTCATTGTGAACCCCCGCCGTCCATCAGAGGCGATTGAGTTGCGACCATGGCAGAGATACGCAACTACACAATGAATTTTGGCCCGCAGCACCCGGCTGCGCACGGCGTGCTGCGTCTTGTGCTGGAACTCGACGGCGAGGTCATCCAGCGTGCCGACCCGCATATCGGGCTGCTGCATCGCGCGACCGAGAAGCTCGCCGAGTACAAGACATTCATGCAGTCGCTGCCCTACATGGACCGCCTCGACTACGTGTCGATGATGTCCAACGAGCACGCATATTGCATGGCGATCGAGAAGCTGCTCGAGGTCGAAGTGCCGATCCGCGCGCAGTACATCCGCGTGATGTTCGACGAGCTCACGCGCATTCTCAATCACCTGCTATGGCTCGGCGCGCATTCGCTCGACGTCGGAGCGATGACCACGTTCCTGTATTGCTTCCGCGAGCGCGAAGACCTGATGGACGTGTACGAAGCGGTGTCCGGAGCGCGCATGCACGCGGCATACTATCGCCCCGGTGGCGTCTATCGGGACCTTCCCGACCGCATGCCGCAGTATCAGGTGTCGCCGGTTCACGATGCGAAGGCGGTCGCGCGCTTGAACGAGAACCGTCAGGGTAGCGTGCTCGACTTCATCGAGAATTTCACCGAGCGCTTCCCCGGCTACGTCGATCAGTACGAAACGCTACTGACGGAAAATCGCATCTGGAAGCAGCGTACGGTGGGCATCGGCGTAGTGACCGCCGAGCGCGCGCAGGCGCTTGGGTTCACCGGCCCGATGCTGCGCGGCTCGGGTGTGCCGTGGGATCTGCGCAAGAAGCAGCCCTACGAGGTCTACGACCGCATGGATTTCGACATCCCCGTCGGGACCAACGGCGACTGCTACGACCGCTACCTGGTGCGCGTGCACGAGATGCGCGAAGCCAATCGCATCATCCGACAGTGCATCCCTTGGCTGCGCGAGAATCCCGGCCGCGTGATCACCGACAACCACAAGGTTGCGCCGCCGTCGCGCCTCGAGATGAAGGAAAACATGGAGGAGCTGATCCATCACTTCAAGCTCTTCACCGAAGGCATGCACGTTCCGGCGGGCGAGGCGTACGCGGCGGTCGAGCATCCCAAGGGCGAATTCGGCGTGTACATCATTTCCGACGGCGCCAACAAGCCGTATCGCCTCAAGTTTCGCGCACCGGGTTTTGCCCACCTTGCTGCGCTCGACGAGATGTCGCGTGGTCACATGATCGCCGACGTGGTCGCGGTGATCGGTACGCAGGACATCGTCTTCGGCGAGGTCGATCGATGAGCGTGATCGATTCGAGAGTCGTGAATATCGACGAGCTCAAGCTCGAGCACTTCGAGAAGGGCGACAAGTTCGCGTGCGATGCCGTGCGCGTCGGCCCGCTCCTCGGCGCGAAGGATCTCGGCTACTCGTACGACGTGGTGGCGCCGGGCAAGCGATCGTGCCCTTTCCACAGCCATCGCGGCGAGGAGGAGATGTTCTTCATCGTGAAAGGAACGGGTACGCTGCGCTACGGCGACGAAACGCGGAAGATCCGTGAAGGCGATTTCATCTGCTGCCCGACCGGAGGTCCGGAAACCGCGCATCAGATCGTCAATGATTCGAATGCCGAACTCGCCTACATATCGGTCAGCACGATGATGCCGGCTGAGGTCTGCGAATACCCCGATTCGAAGAAGGTGGGTGCTTTTGGCGGCGGCCTGCGGCACATGACCCGTGGGGACGCGCGCCTTGACTACTGGGTTGACGAGGCATGAACGACCGGAGCCTCGAACACGCGCCTACCGTCGCCGCCGGCCGGCCACTTCGCAGCGTGTCCGCCGAGCGCCCATGCTGAGCGCAGACGCACTGAGGAAGATCGATCGCGAGGTCGCCAAGTATCCGGCCGACCAGAAACAGTCGGCGGTCATGGCGGCGCTCGCGATCGCGCAGGACGAAAAGGGCTGGCTGGCGACGGAGACGATGGATTTCGTTGCGGCGTACCTGGGTATGCCGCCGATTGCGGTGTACGAGGTTGCGACCTTCTATGAGATGTACAACACCGAACCGACAGGGACAGTACAAGCTCACGATGTGTACCAACCTGCCGTGCGCGCTGCAGGGCGCGACGCGAGCCGCGGAGCACCTCAGGCATGCACTCGGCGTCGATTTCGGCGAAACCACTCCCGACGGCCTGTTCACGCTCAAGGAAGGTGAATGCATGGGCGCGTGCGGCGACGCTCCGGTGGTCCTGGTCAACAACAAGCGCATGTGCAGCTGGATGCAACCGGACAGGCTAGACGGACTGCTGGCGGAGCTTCGCACGGCGGCAAAGCGATGAACGCTCCCGCGGAATTTCTCGACTACGGTCCGGACGCCATCATCCTCGCCGGGCTTACGGGCAGGAACTGGCGCCTGGATGACTACGTCAAGCGCGGCGGCTACGATGCGCTGAAGAAGATCCTGTCGCAGAAAATTCCGCCCACCGAAGTGATCGCGGAGATCAAGAAATCGGGTTTGCGCGGCCGCGGCGGGGCGGGATTCCCGACGGGGCTCAAGTGGAGCTTCATGCCGCAGCAATTCCACGGCGAGAAATATCTCGTCTGCAATTCCGACGAGGGCGAGCCCGGCACGTTCAAGGACCGCGACATCATGCGCTACAACCCGCACATCCTCATCGAGGGGATGGCGATCGCCGCCTACGCAATGGGTTGCACGCGCACCTACAACTACGTGCACGGCGAGATCTGGGACACCTACGAGCGCTGCGAGGAAGCGCTGGAGGAAGCGACCAAGGCCGGCTTCGTTGGCGAGAACGTCCTCGGCAGCGGCTGGAGTTTTCACCTATACAACCACCACGGCTACGGCGCGTACATCTGCGGCGAGGAGACTGCGCTGCTCGAGTCGCTCGAGGGCAAGAAGGGGCAGCCGCGATTCAAGCCGCCGTTTCCGGCAAGCTACGGCCTGTACGGCAAGCCGACGACGATCAACAACACCGAGACCTTCGCGGCCGTGCCGTGGATCATCAATCACGGCGGCGAGGCGTTCCTCGACCTCGGCCGGCCGAACAACGGTGGCACCAAGATCTTCTCCGTGTCGGGCGACGTCGCGCGTCCGGGAAACTACGAGGTGAAGCTCGGCACGCCGTTCGCGACACTGCTGGAGCTGGCCGGCGGCATGCGTGACGGCCGCAAGCTGAAGGCGTGCATCCCCGGCGGATCGTCGATGCCGGTGCTGCCGGGAGACATCATGATGGCCACCGACATGGACTACGACTCGATCGCCAAGGCCGGCTCGATGCTCGGTTCGGGCGCGGTGATCATCATGGACGAAACGCGATGCATGGTGCGCTCGCTGCTGCGCCTGTCGTACTTCTACTTCGAGGAGTCGTGCGGGCAGTGCACGCCCTGCCGCGAAGGCACCGGCTGGTTGTGGCGGGTCGTCGACCGCATCGAGCGCGGACAGGGCAGGAACGAGGACCTCGACCTGCTGATCTCGGTCGCCGACAACATCGCGGGGCGCACGATTTGCGCGCTCGGGGACGCGGCGGCACTGCCGGTGAAGAGCTTCATCAAGCATTTTCGCGACGGAGTTCCAGCACCACATCGACCACAAGCAATGCCTGGTTCCACCGTATGTGTAATCGCGTTCCAGCGGTCAAGGTGACCTGAGATGCTGAACCTCGAAGTCGACGGGAAGCCGGTGCAGGTGCAAAACGGCGCGACCGTGATGGACGCCGCGCACAAGCTCGGTCTCTACGTGCCGCACTTCTGCTGGCACAAGAAGCTGACCATCGCCGCCAATTGCCGCATGTGCCTGGTCCAGGTGGAAAAGGCGCCCAAGCCGCTGCCGGCGTGCGCGACACCCGCCACCGAGGGCATGAAGGTATGGACGCATTCCGAGACCGCGGTCAACGCGCAGAAAGGCGTGATGGAGTTCCTGCTCATCAACCACCCGCTGGACTGTCCCGATTTGCGACCAGGGCGGCGAATGCCAGTTGCAGGACCTTGCGGTCGGTTACGGCGCCTCGAGCTCGCGCTACAACGAGCCCAAGCGCGTGGTGCTCAACAAGAACCTCGGGCCCACTGATCGCGACCGACATGACGCGCTGCATCCATTGCACGCGCTGCGTGCGCTTCGGCCAGGAGATCGCCGGAGTCATGGAGCTCGGCATGGCCGGCCGCGGCGAGCATGTAGAGATCATGACCTTTGTCGGCAAGACCGTCGATTCGGAGCTCTCGGGCAACGCGATCGACCTGTGCCCGGTCGGGGCACTGACGTCGAAGCCGTTCCGCTATTCGGCGCGCACGTGGGAGCTGTCGCGGCGCAAGTCGGTATCGCCGCACGACGGCCTCGGCAGCAACCTGATCGTGCAGGTCAAGAACGATCGTGTCATGCGCGTCGTGCCGCTGGAGAACGAGTCCGTCAACGAATGCTGGCTCTCCGACCGCGACCGCTTCTCCTACGAGGGGCTCAATTCTGAGGATCGCCTGCTGCGGCCACGCGTTCGCATCGATGGGACGCTTGCCGAGACCGACTGGCAGATAGCGCTGGAGCGGGCGACGACGGAGCTCAAGCGCGTCGTCGGCGAGCACGGCGCCGATGCGGTCGGCGTGCTGGTGTCGCCGCACGCGACGCTCGAGGAGTTGCATCTCGCACAGAAATTCGCGCGCGCGCTCGGATGCGACAACGTCGACTTTCGTCTGCGACAGACCGATTTCACGGCGGCCGGTTCGCCCTGGCTGGGTATGTCGGTAACCGAGTTCGCGGCGCTCGACCGCGTACTGGTCGTCGGCAGCTTCCTGCGCAAGGACCATCCGCTGCTGGCGCAGCGCCTGCGTCAATCGACGAAAAAAGGCGCCCACCTCTCCATCGTGCATTCTGCACGCGACGAGCTTTTGATGAGGGTGGCCAACGAGATCATCGTCGCGCCGTCGGTGCTGCCGCGCGCGCTGGCGGAAATCATGGTCGCCGCGGCGCAAGCCTCGGCGAAGTCGGTGCCGGCTGCGCTGACCGGGGTCGAGCCCTCGACATCGGCCAAGGCCATCGCCGCAAGCCTGGCTAGCGGCGAGCGCAAGGGCATTTTTCTGGGCAACCTCGCGCAGCAGCATCCGCGCGCCTCGCAGTTGCATGCGCTGGCGCACGCGCTCGCCGAGCTCACCGGCGCCACGCTGGGATTTCTCACCGAGGCGGCCAATTCGGTCGGTGGCCACATCGCCCAGGCCATGCCGCTGCGAGGAGGCCTCCATGCGCAGGCGATGCTCGCGGTACCGCGCAAGGCCTACGTGCTGCTGCACGTCGAGCCCGAGCTCGATACCGCCGACCCGACGACGACACGCACCGCGCTGGAAGCCGCGCAGTTCGTGGTCTCGCTGTCGCCGTTTCGCTCGGTGGCGGCGAAGCATGCGGACGTGCAGCTCCCGGTATCGCCATTCACCGAGACTGCAGGCACCTTCGTCAATTGCGAAGGCCGCGCGCAGGCCTTCGCCGCCGCCGCACTGCCGCTGGCCGAGACAAGGCCGGCGTGGAAGGTGCTGCGCGTGATGGGCTCGATGTTGAACCTGCCCGGCTTCGATTTCGACGACATCGATGCCGTTCGCGGCGAGCTGCCGACCGGTGATCTCGTCAGGTCGCGCCTGTCCAATGCGACGCGCGTGGGTGTCGAGGCCGTCGCCTCGGCAGCAAACGGATTGGAGCGCGTCGCCGACGTGCCGATCTACAGTACCGATCCGCTGGTGCGGCGCGCGCCATCGCTGCAGAAGACCCGCGACGCGCAGACACCGGTCGCTCGCATCCACCCCGATGCACTGGCGAGCCTGCGCATTGCGGACGGTGCGGCGGTGCGCGTGCGCCAGCGCGACGGCGAAGCGATCCTCAAGGCTGTCGCCGACGCCGGCGTCGCGCCGGGTTGCGTACGCGTCGCCGCGGCGAATCCGTCGACATGCGTGCTGGGACCGATGTTCGGCCCGATCGCGGTGGAGCCGCTGTAGTGGACGGCGTGCTCACCCCCGTCGCCGGATTCTTCGGTCCGGTATGGCCGCTGGTGTGGACGCTGGCGAAGATTGTCGCCATCGCGATTCCGCTGATCCTCGCGGTAGCCTACCTGACGCTCGCCGAGCGCAAGGTGATCGGCTGGATGCAGGTCCGCATAGGCCCGAACCGCGTCGGTCCGCTCGGGCTGCTGCAGCCCTTTGCCGACGTGTTCAAGCTGGTCTTCAAGGAAATCATCGTTCCGTCGGGTGCGAACCGCTCTCTGTTCCTGATTGCACCGCTCCTGTCGATCGGTCCCGCACTGGCGGCCTGGGCGGTGATCCCCTTTGCCGACGGTGTCGTGCTGTCGAACATCAACGCCGGGCTGCTCTACATCCTGGCGATGTCGTCGATCGGCGTCTACGGGGTCATCCTTGCCGGCTGGGCGTCGAACTCCAAATACGCGTTTCTGGGCTGCCTGCGTTCGGCGGCGCAGATCGTGAGCTACGAGATCGCGATGGGCTTCGCGCTGGTGGGCGTGCTCATGGCGGCGTCGAGCCTCAACATCAGCGACATCGTGCGTGGGCAGGAGGGGGGCGCTGCGAGCTGGTACATCTGGCCGCTGCTGCCGCTGTTCGTGGTCTATCTCGTGTCGGGCATCGCCGAGACCAACCGCCATCCCTTCGACGTCGCCGAGGGCGAGTCGGAGATCGTCGCCGGCTTTCACGTGGAATATTCGGGCGTCGCCTTCGCGGTCTTCTTTCTCGCCGAGTACATGAACATGATCATGATCTCGGCGCTGACTTCGATCATGTTCCTCGGCGGCTGGCTGGCTCCCTGGCCTTTGCTGAACGATGCCGAGATCGCGGGCGTGCATCCGCTGGGGGATGGCATTGGATGGCTGCTGCTCAAGATGTGCGGTGTGCTGTTCATCTTCCTGTGGATACGCGCGACGTTCCCGCGCTACCGCTACGACCAGATCATGCGTCTGGGCTGGAAGGTATTCATCCCGATCACGCTGATCTGGATCATTTTTCTCGGCGCGATGATGCAGACGCGCTGGGCCTATCTATTCCACTGAGGAGACGCTGATGCTGCAGAGAGTCCGCGACTTCTTCAATACGTACCTGCTCGTCGAGCTGTGGAAGGGGCTTTGGGTGACCGGCGGCAACATGTTCGCGCGCAAGGTCACGGTGCAGTTCCCCGAGGAGAAGACACCGCAGAGCCCGCGCTTCCGCGGGCTGCATGCGCTGCGCCGCTATCCCAACGGCGAGGAGCGCTGCATTGCCTGCAAGCTCTGCGAGGCGGTGTGCCCGGCGCTGGCGATCACCATCGAGTCGGAGCAGCGCGAAGACGGTACACGGCGCACCACGCGCTACGACATCGACCTCACCAAGTGCATCTTCTGCGGCTTCTGCGAGGAGTCGTGCCCGGTCGACTCGATCGTCGAGACGCGCATCCTGGAATACCACGGCGAAAAGCGGGGCGACCTGTATTACACCAAGGAAATGCTGCTCGCGGTTGGCGATCGCTATGAGGCGCAGATCGCCGCCGATCGCCTCCAGGATGCCAAATACCGCTAGCGCACGCCATGAGCTTCCACACGGCTATCTTCTACGTATTCGCGGCGATCCTGGTGTTCGCCGCGTTGCGCGTGATCACCAGCCGCAACCCCGTGCACTCGGCGTTGTGGCTGGTGCTGTCGTTCTTCAGCGCCGCCGGGGTCTGGATGCTGCTGCGGGCGGAATTTCTGGCCATCGTCCTGGTGCTGGTCTACGTCGGGGCGGTGATGGTGCTGTTCCTGTTCGTGGTGATGATGCTCGACGTCAACTTCGACACGTTGCGTGAGCGTTTCCGCAGCTACATCCCCGTCGGTGCCACGGTCGGCATCCTGTTCCTGATCGAGATGACGCTGGTGCTGCTTGGAGGCTTTTTCGGCCCGGCACCGCCGCAACCGCCGTCGCCGTCGGGCTACAGCAACACCCGTGCGCTGGGGCTGCAGCTATACACCGACTACGCCTATCCGCTGGAAATCGCCGCGGTCCTGCTGTTGGTGGCGATCATCGCGGCGATCGCGCTGACGCACCGTGAGCGGCGCGAGAGCAAGTACCAGAATCCTGCGCAGCAGGTGCGCGTCCGGCCCGGCGACCGGCTGCGCGTGCTCAACATGCCGCCGGAAAAACGCGAGCCCTGAGGCGGGCACTTGCACATCGGGAAACAATAAACCTCGACGGCCGCTGTGCGGCCGGAGAAATTGCAGGGGGCAGTCAGTTGGCGTTCCTGTCGCAACCGACGTTGTCGCACTATCTCGTGCTGGGCGCGATACTGTTCGCGATAAGCGTGATCGGGATATTCCTGAATCGCCGCAACGTGATCATCATGCTCATGGCGATCGAGCTGATGCTGCTCGCCGTGAACCTCAACTTCGTCGCTTTCGCGCAGTTCCTCGGCGATACCTCGGGGCAGATCTTCGTGTTTTTCATTCTGACGGTCGCGGCGGCGGAGTCCGCCATCGGCCTGGCCATCCTGGTGCTGCTGTTCCGCACCGCCGGCACCATCGACGTCGAGCAACTCGGACGACTGAAGGGCTGATGCCGCGATGAACATGGTGCAGGTCTATGTTCTGGTTGCCCTCGCGCCGCTGGTCGGCGCGATCATCGTCGGGCTGTGGGGGCCGAAGCTCGGGCGCGCGCCGTCGCACTGGATCTGCATCACGGGCGTCGCGATCTCCACCGTGGCCTCCGCATTCGTGCTGCGCGATGTGCTGGCGGGCAACACCTACAACGGCGACCTCTACGTGTGGATGACGTCAGGAGGAATCAAGTTCGCCATCGGCTTCCTCATCGACCCGCTGACCGCGCTGATGATGGTCGTCGTGACTTTCGTGTCGCTGATGGTGCACATCTACACCATTGGCTACATGGCCGACGACGACGGGTATACGCGCTTCTTCGCCTACATCTCGCTGTTCACCTTCAGCATGCTCATGCTCGTGATGGCGAACAACTTCCTGCAGCTCTTCTTCGGGTGGGAAGCGGTGGGCCTCGTGTCGTACCTGCTGATCGGCTTCTACATGACGCGACCGACGGCCATCTTCGCCAATCTCAAGGCTTTCCTCGCCAACCGTGTCGGCGACTTCGGCTTCGCTCTGGGCATCGGGTTGGTCGTCGCGTATACCGGCTCGCTGGACTACGCGACGGTATTCCGCGACGCACCGCGGCTCGCAACGACGACGCTGAACCTGGTCGGTGACGCACAGTGGCTGCTGATGACCGTCATCTGCATCGGCCTGTTCGTGGGCGCGATGGGCAAGAGCGCGCAGGTTCCGCTGCACGTCTGGCTTCCCGATTCGATGGAAGGCCCGACACCGATCTCGGCGCTGATCCATGCGGCGACGATGGTGACGGCGGGCATATTCATGGTTGCGCGCATGAGCCCGCTCTTCGAGCTCTCCGACTCCGCGCTCTCGTTCATCGTCGTCATCGGCGCCACCGGAGCGCTGTTCCTGGGCATCCTCGGCATCGTGGCGCACGACATCAAGCGCGTGGTCGCCTACTCGACGCTGTCGCAGCTCGGCTACATGACCGTCGCGCTCGGCATATCGGCGTACCCGATCGCGATATTCCACCTGATGACGCATGCGTTTTTCAAGGCGCTGCTGTTCCTTGGCGCGGGCTCGGTGATCATCGCCATGCACCACGAGCAGGACATGCGCAGGATGGGCGGCCTCAGGAAGTACATGCCGATCACCTATTGGACGATGATCGTCGGCGCGCTCGCGCTGTGCGGGATACCGCCGTTCGCGGGGTTCTTTTCCAAGGACGCGATCATCGAGGCGACGACGCTGTCGACGATCGCCGGCCATGGCTACGCGCAGTTTGCGGTCACCGCCGGCGTCTTCGTGACTGCGCTGTACACGTTCCGCATGATCTTCGTGACCTTTCACGGCGAAGAGCGCTTTCGCCATGCGGCCGGCCACGATGACGCCCACGATGCCGCTCCCGACCACACGAACCATCCTGCGGGCGACCCGCACGAGAGCCCGTGGGTGGTGACGGTGCCGCTGATCCTGCTTGCGATCCCGTCGCTCTACTCGGGTGCAGCTTACGTCGGCAATGTGGTCTTCGGCGACTTTTTCGGCGATTCGATCCTGATTTCGCAGAGCCACGCCGCGGTTGCCGATATGCGCGCCGAGTGGCACGGCGTCGTGCCATTCGTGATTCACGGCATCGAAAGCCCGGCCATTCTGGCTGGCCATCGCCGGCATCGCCGCCGCGTGGTACTTCTACGTGCGGCGCATCGATCTGCCGGCCAAAGTCGCGGCGAGACTCGGCGGCGTCTACACACTGCTGGTCAACAACTACTACTTCGACAAGTTCAACGACTGGTTCTTCGCCGGTGGCTTCCGCCGCATCGGCACGCTGTTCTCCAATGTCGGCGACAAGTCGATCATCGACGGCTTCTTCGTCAACGGTAGCGCTCGCGTCGTTGCCGCGACGTCGGTCCTGCTGCGCCACCTGCAGACGGGCAGGGTGTACCACTACGCGTTCGTAATGATCGTGTCGGTATTCGTGATGCTGGCGTGGTGGGTGGTGCATTGAACACCACGATGCTGCCGTACCTGAGCCTTGCCATCTGGGTGCCGATCGCCGCCGGCGTTCTCGTGCTCGCGCTGCACCGCGACCAGGACGCCGCCGCCGCGCGCTGGCTGGCGCTGGTCGGCGCCGTCGCCGGTTTCGCCGTCACCATTCCGCTGTTCGCATATTTCACCATTGGCACGCCGGAGATGCAGTTCGTCGAAGCCGTGGAATGGATTCCGCGCTTCAACATCAACTATCTGCTGGGTATCGACGGCATCTCGGTGCTGCTCGTGCTGCTCAACAGCTTCATTACGGTGCTGGTCGTCTGGGCGGGCTGGGTGGTGATCGAGAAAAAGGTCGCGCAGTACATGGCGGCGTTCCTGATCATGTCCGGGCTCACGAACGGCGTGTTCACCGCGCTCGACGGCGTGCTTTTCTACGTGTTTTTCGAGTCGATGCTCATTCCGCTGTACCTGATCATCGGCATCTGGGGCGGACCGAACCGGGTCTACGCGGCGATCAAGTTCTTTCTCTACACGCTGCTTGGGTCGCTGCTCATGCTGGTCGCGCTCATCTACCTGTACTCGGTGAGCGGCGGCAGCTTCTCGATCCTCGAGTGGTACCAGCTTCCGCTGTCGATGAATACGCAGATCCAGCTGTTCATCGCCTTTTTCGCGGCGTTCGCGGTGAAGGTCCCGATGTGGCCCGTGCATACCTGGCTGCCGGATGCCCACGTCGAGGCTCCGACCGGTGGCTCGGTGGTCCTGGCCGCCATCACGCTCAAGGTGGGCGGCTACGGATTCCTCCGCTTCGTGCTGCCGATCCTGCCCGACGCCAGCCACTACCTTGCCGGCTTCGTCATCACGCTGTCGCTGATCGCGGTGATCTACATCGGCTTCGTCGCGCTGGTGCAGCCCGACATGAAGAAGCTCATTGCCTACTCGTCGATCGCCCACATGGGATTCGTCACGCTGGGCATGTTCCTGTTCAGCGAGCTCGGCGTCGAGGGCAGTATCGTGCAGATGGTCTCGCACGGATTTGTCTCCGCGGCGCTGTTCCTCTGCGTGGGCGTGCTCTATGACCGTATGCATAGCCGGATGATCGCCGACTACGGCGGTGTGGTGAACACCATGCCCAAGTTCGCCGCGCTGACCATGGTGTTTGCCATGGCCAACGCGGGCCTGCCCGGCACCAGCGGCTTTGTCGGCGAGTTCATGGTCATCCTGGCAGCGGTGAAGGCGAATTTCTGGCTCGGCTTCCTGGCAGCCACGACGATGATCCTCGCCGCCGCGTTTACGCTGTGGATGTACAAGCGCGTCTGGTACGGCGCCATCGGCAATCCCCGGGTGGCCGCGCTCGAGGACGTGTCGCGGCGCGAGTTCTGGCTGCTCGTCACGCTCGTCGTCGCTGTGCTCGCGCTCGGCGTATTCCCGAAACCTTTTACCGACGTCATGCACGCGTCGGTGGCCGATCTGATGGCCCACGTGGCGCAGAGCAAGCTATGACGCCTTCCATGCTTGCCAGCGTGACGTTCGCGCCTGCGCTGCCGGAAATCGTCTTGCTGGTGTCGGCTTGCGTCGTACTCGTTGTCGATCTGTTCGTTCCCGATTCGCGCCGCGAGGTGTCGTACTGGCTTGCGCAGGTGGGGCTATTGCTCACGGCCTGGTTTGCGCTGTACGGATTCCATCCGGTGCCGGTGCGTACCTTCAGCAACATGTTCGTCGCCGATGCGCTGGCCGACGTGCTCAAGATCGTCAGCTGCATCACGGTGATCCTGACGCTGATGTATTCGCGTGCCTATTTCGACGCGCGCGGGCTCTTTCGTGGCGAGACCTTCGTTCTGATGATGCTGGCGCTGCTCGGCATGATGGTCATGATATCGGCGGGCAGCCTGCTGACGCTGTATCTCGGTCTGGAGCTCATGTCGCTGTCGCTGTATGCGCTGGTCGCGCTGCAGCGCGATTCGAAGGTCGCCATCGAAGCGTCGATGAAGTATTTCGTGCTCGGCGCCCTGGCATCCGGGTTGCTGCTTTACGGCATGTCGATGGTGTACGGCGCAACCGGCTCGCTCGACCTGAACCGCATTGCGGCGACGATCTATACCGGCAGCGCCAACCGGTTGATCCTCGTGTTCGGCCTGGTGTTCCTGGTGTCGGGTATCGCCTTCAAGCTGGGCGCGGTTCCGTATCACATGTGGATTCCCGACGTCTACGATGGCGCGCCGACGCCGGTCACGCTGTTCATCGGCGCTGCGCCGAAGCTGGCGGCGTTCGCTTTCATGATGCGCCTGCTGGTCGGGTCGCTGTCGGCGCTCGCCTTCGACTGGCAGGGAATGCTGCTGGTCCTTTCGCTGCTGTCGATGATCATCGGCAACGTGGTCGCCATCGCGCAGACAAGTATCAAGCGCATGCTTGCCTACTCGACGATCGCCAACATGGGCTACATGCTCATGGGGTTTCTCGCCGCCGACCTGTACGGCTACAGCGCGGCCATGTTCTACGCGATCACGTACGTCATCACCACGCTCGTCGGCTTCGGCATCGTGCTCGTGCTGACGCGCACGGGCTTCGAGGCTGACAAGCTTGACGATTTCAAGGGACTCAACCAGCGCAGTCCGTGGTACGCCTTCCTGATGCTGCTCGTGATGTTCTCGCTCGCGGGCGTTCCGCCGACGGTGGGCTTCTACGCCAAGTTCGTGGTGTTCGAGGCGGCCATTGCCGTGGGCCTGGTGTGGTTCGTGGTGATCGGCGTGCTGACTTCGCTGGTCGGCGCGTTCTACTACCTGCGCGTGGTCAAGCTGATGTACTTCGACGATCCGGTGGACGACGCGCCGATCGCGGTCCGCGCCGATGCGCGGGTGCTGCTCTCGCTCAACGGCATTGCGCTGCTGTTTTTCGGCGTCTTCCCGCAGCAGCTGATGGGCGTGTGCGTGATCGCGTTGATGCAGTCGTTCTAGTCGCGCGTGACCGCTTTGCCGCCGTCGTTGTGCTAAGCTTGGTCCACTTTCTCCGTTGATCCCATGCGCGTCGGTCTATTCGTCACCTGTCTCGTCGACCTGATGCGACCGTCGATCGGCTTTGCCGCCGTCAAGCTCCTCGAAGCCGGGGGCGCGGAGGTTTTCGTCCCCCCGACCCAGACCTGTTGCGGCCAGCCCGGATACAACTCGGGTGATCGCGCCGGTGCGATTGCGCTCGCGCGCAAGCTGGTTGCCGAGTTCGAGGGCTGCGACTATCTCGTTGCGCCGTCGGGATCGTGCACCGGCATGATCAGGACGCACTACGCCGATCTGTTTCGCGACGATGCCGCGATGCGCTCGCGTGCTGCAGGCGCTGGGCATGAAGACCTACGAGCTCACTGATTTCCTTGTCAGCGTGCTCAAGCTGCAGGGCGTGCCCGGACGTTACGCCGGCAAGGTGACCTATCACGATTGCTGCGCCGGATTGCGCGAAATGGGCGTCAAGCTGCAGCCGCGCACGCTGCTGGCCGGCATGCCCGGTGTGACACTGACCGAAATGACCGACTGCGAGACCTGCTGCGGATTCGGTGGCACCTTTTCGATCAAGTTCGGCGACATCTCCTCGCGCATGGCCGACAACAAATGCGAGAACATCGCCGCCACCGGCGCCGACACCGTCGTGCTCGGCGACCTCGGTTGCGTGCTCAACATCGAGGGTCGTCTGCGCCGGCGCGGCGACACGACGACGCGGGTCCTGCACATCGCCGAAGTCGTAGCCGGCGTCGACGAATAGCCTTGGACGAGCCCACGGCGAAACCTGGAGACTGAGGATGCACGTCGCATCGATGCACTTCAAGGAACGCTCGCACGAGAGCCTCGACGACGCGCAGCTGCAGCGGAGCCTGCAGAAATTTCGTGGCAAGTTCGTCGTCACGCGTCGCGAATCGCTGACCGAGCTCGACGACGTCGATGCCACGCGCGACGCCGCCAAGGCAATCCGCCAGCGCGCGCTCGACAATCTCGACACGTGGCTGCAGATCTTCGAAGCCAACGCCGCCGCCCGCGGTGCGACCGTGCTGTGGGCGCAGACGCCCGAGGACGTCAACCGCCTGGTGCTCGACATCGCGCGCAAGCACGGCGTCGCCAAGATCATCAAGTCGAAATCGATGGTGAGCGAGGAGTCCGCGCTCGACCGGGCGATCGAGGCGGCGGGACTCACGGTCGTCGAGACCGATCTCGGCGAATACATCCTGCAGATCAACGACTACGAGCCGCCGTCGCACATCATCGGCCCGGCGCTGCACAAGAGCAAGGAAGAGGTCGCAGACCTGTTCGCGAAGACGCACGGCACACCACGCAAGACCGAGATCGGCGAGTTGTGCTTCGAGGCTCGCCAGGTGCTGCGCACCCACTACCTGACGGCTGATATGGGGATTTCCGGGGGCAACTTCTTCGTCGCGGAAACGGGGTCGGTGGTGCTGGTGACCAACGAAGGCAACGCCACGCTGACCACGACACTGCCCAAGGTGCACGTCGCGATCTCCGGGATCGAGAAGATCGTGCCGACGCTCGAAGACGTGGCGACGCTCATGCGGCTGCTGCCGCGCTCCGCGACGGGCCAGTCGATATCCAACTACGTCGACATCCTCACCGGTGCCAAGGGCGAAGGCGAGTTTCATGGCGCCGAGCACATGTACTTCATCCTGGTCGACGCCGGGCGATCGGACGTGCTCGCGAGCGAAGTCAAGGAAGCGCTGCGCTGCATACGCTGCGGTGCGTGCATGAACCACTGCCCCGTATACCAGAACATCGGCGGGCACTCGTATGGCTGGGTATATCCCGGGCCGATCGGCTCGATCCTGACGCCGTCGTACATCGGGCTGGAGAACGCGCTCGAGCTGCCGCAGGCATCGACGCTGTGCAATCAATGCGGCGTCGTATGTCCGGTACGCATTCCTCTGCCCGACCTGCTCCGCAAGCTGCGCGAGCAGGAGTTCGAACGCCACCTGCGGCCGTGGTACGAGCGTGTCGGGGTGCGCGGCTGGGCGTGGCTCGCATCGCGTCCTGCCGTCTATGCGCTCGCGACGCGCATCGGCGCGCGAATGCTGCGCTGGATCGCCGACAGGAACGGCATGATCCATCACCTGCCGCTCGGCAGCGGCTGGACCGGACGCCGCGACATGCCGGCGCCGGCCGGCCGCACCTTTCGCGACCTGTACGCGCAACGGCGGGCATCGCGATGAACGCTCCGCGCGACATTGCTCGTACGGTGCCGCCGATCAGCCGTCGCGGCGAAAGCCTCGGCACCGAGAATGCCTTCGTCGTGCTCGCCGAGGTCAATGCGCTCGTGCGCGGGGGACGCGACATCGTATCGTTCTGCATCGGCCAGCCGGACTTTCCGACGCCCGTGAATGTCCAGGACGCCGCGATCGCGGCGATCCGCGGCGGCAAGCACGGCTATACGCCGTCCGCGGGCATCGACGAGTTGCGCGCCGCCGCGGCGCGCGAGATGGGGGTCCGCCGCGGACTCGAGATCGCTCCCGAGCACGTCGTCGTCGGCGCGGGCGCAAAGCCATTCATCGCCTACGCGATCGCGTCGGTTACCGACCACGGCGCCGGCGACGAAGTCATCTATCCCGTGCCCGGATTTCCCATCTACGAATCGCAGATCCTTGCGCTCGGCGCGCTGCCCGTGCCCATCTACCTGCGCGAGGCGCGCGACTTCGCCTTCGATCCCAACGAGCTCGAGGCCATCATCACCGCGCAGACGCGTATGCTGATCCTCAACTCGCCGCACAACCCGACCGGGGGGATTCTTCGCCGCGCCGATCTCGAAGCCATCGCGGAAATCCTGCGCCACCATCCGCAGATCTGGGTTTACGCTGACGAGATCTATTCGCGGCTCGGCTACGAGGGCGAATTCGAGTCGCTGGCCTCGCTGCCTGGCATGCAGGAACGGACCATCATCTCCGACGGCGCGTCCAAGACCTGGGCAATGACCGGGTGGCGCATCGGCTACATCGCCAATCGAGCGCTCGCGCCGGTATTCACTCGCTGGATCACCAACACCGATTCCTGCGCTTCGCAGATCAGCCAGTGGGCGGCGGTGGAGGCGATCAACGGCCCGCAGGAATCGGCCGCTGCGATGCGCGCATCGTTCCTGGAACGGCGCGACCTCATCGTCGGATTGCTCAACGCGGTCCCGGGCGTGACCTGCAAGACACCGGGAGGCGCGTTCTACGCGTGGCCCAACGTCACCGAAGCGTGCAAGCTCACGGGCTGCGCCGACTCCGAGGAATTGCGCAAGCGCCTGCTCAATGAAGCCGGCGTAGCCGTGCTGGCCGACATCCACTTCGGCCGCCGCGTGCCTGGTGACGGGCAGCACATCCGCTTTTCCTACGCAACGTCCCCTTCCGCCATCCGCGAGGGCGTCGCTCGCATCGCCGCGTTCATCGAGGCGAATCGCCAATGAGCGCCGCAGGGCCGCCCCAAGGCGATCGCCCCCCCGGGGGGAAGCGGCGCGAAGCGACGCATCGGGGGGATCCCGGCGCCGCAGGGCCGCCCCAAGGCGATCGCCCTCCCGGGGGGAAGCGGCGCGAAGCGACGCATCGGGGGAATGCTACAAGCTCGGCGCGCGATGCCATACTCGGCCGCGTGCGCGCGGCGCTGGGCAAGACCGGCAGCGACGACGCGGCAAGCGCAGAAGCGAAGCGCTACATCGCGGCGCATGCGCAGGGTCCGCGGCCGAGGATGCCCGCCGATCTCGTCGCGCGCTTCCTGCAGCGCGCGACCGACATGGAGAGCAGCGTCGAGGCGATTTCGCGTCGGGATGCGATCCCCGCCGCGGTTGCGCGGTACGTGAGTACGCTGGAGCTGCCGGAAGCGCTCGCCGTGCAGAAGTCGCGCTCCGGCGTGTGCTGGCCCGAATTCGCCGACCTCGACTGGACCGGCGCCGGGCTTGCCATCGAGGTGCGCCCGACGCGGGGCGACGACCGGTTGGGCATCACGGGAGCGTTCTGCGCAATCGCCGAGACTGGAACGCTGGTGATGCTCGCCGGCGCGGACACGCCGACGGCAACCACGCTGTTGCCCGACACGCACATCGCGGTGGTGGCGGCGGACCGCATCGTCGCCGGCATGGAGGAGGCGTTCGCGCTGATACGCCGCGAGCGCGGGCAGGTACCGCGCGCCATCAACCTGATTTCGGGCCCGTCGCGCACCGGCGACATCGAGCAGACCATCGTGCTCGGCGCGCACGGGCCGTATCGCGTCCACATTCTGGTATTGCAGCGGCCCGCGTAGGCATCTCGGAATAGCGCCGTCCGGCGGCCGAATCGATTCGGTCCTACAGCGTGCGCGCTTTCCGTAGGTGCGAATTCATTCGCACGCGAACGTAGCCAGATGCACCGCGGCGGAATGAATTCCGCCCTATGACTCGTCAGCGATACGCCCAGGCGAGAATCAGGAACAGTGGCGTCAGGATCACCAGGGCATAGCCGAAGTAGGCGAAGAAACTCGGCATCGGCACGCCGCGCTCTTCCGCGATCGCCTTGATCATGAAATTGGGCGCGTTGCCGACGTAGGTCAGCGCACCGAAGTAGACGGCACCGGCAGAGATCATCGTCAGCGTCGGCGCCAGCGGTCCCATCAGCCGGCGTCGCGTCGCCACCGGCGAGGTTGAAGAACACGAGGTAGGTCGGCGCGTTGTCGAGGAATGCGGACAGCAAGCCTGTCATCCAGAAGTACATGATGTGGCGCGGCGCGCCGGTCGTGCTGTCGGTCACCAGGTCGACGACTTGCGCCGAGCGCGCCTGTGCCGCCGGCCTGCAGCATCGCGATCACCGGAATGATGGTCAGGAAGATGCCGGCGAACAGCTTCGCGACTTCCGCGATCGGCGCCCAGTTGAACGCGTTGCGCCTCGCGTATCGCCCGCGGCGTGAGCCAGAGCGACAGCAGCGCCAACCCCGACCAGCGCGACGTCGCGCATCGAGGTTCTGCAACTCGAGCGGCGTGCCGGCGATATCGAAAGAGACGTCCGGCTTCCAGAGCCCGGACAGCAGCACTTCGCCCACCACACCCGCGATCAGCAGGAAATTCAAGGCGCCGTCGACCGCCAGCGGCTCGCGGGCGGTCGGCGCAGGCACCTGTTCGTGCGCGCCAGTACCAGCTGTCCAACGCGTAGAACATCGCCAGCAGCGATCCCGCCAGCAGCAAGGTCGGCAGCGCCAGTTCGCGCGTGGTCCAGAAGAAGTCGACACCCTTGAGAAATCCGATGAACAGCGGTGGGTCACCTAGCGGCGATAGCGCGCCGCCGACGTTGCCGACGAGGATGATGAAGAACACGACGATGTGAACCTTGTGCTGCCTCGGCCTCGTTGGCGGCGAGCAGCGGACGGATGAGCAGCATCGCTGCGCCGGTCGTGCCCATGAGGCTCGCCAGCGCCGTGCCCAGCGCGAGCAGCCCGGTGTTCAGCGCCGGCGTGCCCACCAGCGTGCCGCGCAGCGCGATGCCGCCGGCGATCGTGTAGAGCGCGAACAGCAGAATGACGAACGGCAGGTATTCGAGCAGGAGCGCGTGCACGACGTGGTGCAGCGCCTCGCCGGCGCCGAAGACCGCGGCGAAGGGCACGACGAACGCAGCTGACCACGCCGCGGTGATCTTGCCGTAGTGGTGATGCCAGAAGTCGCGGCGCGAACAGCGGCCAGAGCGCGAGCGAGAGCAGGATCCCCGCAAACGGGATGCCCCACAGCCGCGACAACCCGGCGCCGTCGAACCCGCCGGTGCTCGCGGCTGCATTCGCCACGCCGGGCTGCAGCACGCACGCGAGCGCCAGCGTGCACGCGAACACGCGCGCGTGAGGCGGCTTCACGCAAGAACCGGAAGCGTGCGCGCCGTGACCTTCGCGGGCGCCGGGGTCGCTGCCGGTCGCTCATGCTTGGGCTGCGGGTACCACCCTTGCACCGCGAGCATCACCGCGAAGCCGATGACATACGCCACCGCGACATGCCAGCCGCCCCTGACCCAGGCGATCGCATTCTTTCCCTCGGGATACATGTTTGACAGCGCAACGCCCGCCGACGATCCGAACCAGATCATCGAGCCGCCGAAGCCCACTGCGTAGGCGACGTAGCCCCAGTCGAAGCCACCTTGCTTGAGCGCCAGAGCGGTCAGCGGAATATTGTCGAAGACCGCGGAGATAAACCCCAGTCCCAGCGCGCTCCTCCACGACGCGTCCGGCAACCTCTCGACGGGCATCATCGAAGCGGCGAACACCAGCGAGAGCAGGAAGACGCTGCCCCTGAACGCCCCTGGCAACTCCCCCCATGCCGGCTTGCGCAAGGGCGCGCACGCCAAGATGACCACCCACACCGCCGCGCCGATGAACGGAAAGCGGTTCGAGATCTCGTTGAAGCGCACGTTGGCGACGATGTTGACGACGATCGCCGCGACCAGAATCAGTGCAACGATGAACACGCACGTCCAGTCGACGCGGACGTCGCCCACCGGGTCGCGCATGATCGGCGAAAAGCGCTGCTGTTGCAGCGCGGCCGGAACGCCGAACACGAGCATCGCGGTACCGGCGGCGATGTAGGCCTCGACCACCTGCAGCGGGTGCACGCCGTCGATCCACATCATGGTCGTCGTCGTGTCGCCAACGACGCTCCCGGAGCCACCGGCGTTGGACGCCGCGACGATCGCGGCCAGGTAGCCGATATGCACCTTGCCGCGGAAAACCGCGCGCGCGATCGTCCCGCCGATGAGCGCCGCCGCGATGTTATCGAGGAACGACGACAGCACGAAGATCATCACCAGCAGCACCAGCGCTCCCTTCCAGTCGTCCGGCAGGAACTTCGGCAGCCACGCGGGCACGTGGCTCGCCTCGAAGTGCTTGGATAGCAGCGCGAAGCCCAGGAGCAGGCCGAGCAGGTTGGTGAGCATCACCCATTCGTTGCCGAGGTGTGCGACCAATCCGCCGACGCCCGCGCCCTCGGGAAACGGCGATGCGAAGATCTTGAACAGCGTGATGATCACCATGCCACCGACGGCGATCGGCAGCGTGTGATGGTGGAACAACGCCACGCCGACGAGCATCAGCGCAAAGAGGATGAAATCCAAAGGGATGCCTGCGATCTCCGGCGCGGGACTGCCCGCGGCCATCGCACCGGCTGGCGCCAGAAGCAGGACCAGCCACAGGACGCAGCGCTCGAGTCGTGAACAAGGAAGCTCCTTGAAAACAGGGATTTGCGGCCAGGACGCCGGCTTGGCTTGCGCTGCCGTGCGAGGTGCTTTTGTGACGCTGATTGTAGCGTGCAGGCATCTTCGGGCCAATGCGAGGGTGCAGCGCCGGCTGTTTTGCCCATGACGGCCAGTTGAATACCACAGGCCCGATCCTTGCTTGTAATGCCCCCATTGGACCCTTAGACTGCCGCACGTGCCCACAGGGCGGCGCGGGCGGGAGACCGGCCTGATGGCGCTCACACGATCACTGACACGCCTCGACCATCCGACGCTCGAGACCATCGGGGAGGGGATGGAAAGGGAGGCTCTGCTTGCGTTGTCGCAGCGCAAGCTCAACGCGCTCGGGCTCCCGGTGTGTTATATCGACGCGCAGCAGCGCTACCGCTTCGTCAACCGCGCGTTCCTCGACTGGACCGGCAAGGCGCAGGCGGAGGTCCTCGGGCGCGAGGTCATCGAAGTCGACGGGCGCGAGCTCTACCAGCTCTACGGTGCCTATCTCGACGCGGCGCTTGCCGGCGAGCGCGTGAGCTTCGAGCGCCAGCTGTCGTCGGTCAAGCGCAACGCGTTCTGGATCCGCGTCGACTACTACACCGACCGCGGCCCGCGCGGCGATATTCGCGGCGTCCTTGCAACGTATACCGACGTCGACAACATCAAGCGCCTCGAGCTCGAGGCCGGCGCGCGCGAGCATCGGCTGCGCATCGTCACCGACAGCGTCGGCCTGCCGATTTTCTATTTCGATCGCGGTCAGCGGCTGCGTTTCGCCAACAAGCCCTATGGCGACTACATCGGCATACCGATCGACGATCTGCTCGGCCAGCCGCTGAAGAATTTCGTCGCGCCGGATGCGCTCGCCGAGATGCAGTCCTACATCGAGCGCGCGTTTGCCGGTGCGACCGTCAGTTACGAGCGGCGCGAACGACCCGCGTCGGGGCGAGCTGCGCTGGTCGCGCATCACGCTGTTCCCCGATCGCGAGCCGGGTGGCAAGGACCGGCGGCGCCTTCGTCGTCATCAACGACATCGAAGACGATATCTGCATCCGCGAAGCGCTCAAGTCGCAGGAAGCGCAACTGCGCCTTTTCGCCGACAACATTCCCGGCCCCATCGCCTACCTCGACAAGAAGCTCAAGTACACGTTCGTCAACCAGGCCTTCGCCAACCTGGCATGTCGCCCGCAGGACCAGATCTACGGCAAGACGCCCTACGAGGTGATGCCGCACGATGTCAGCGCCTTCCTGCGGCCGATCATCAAGCGTGCCCAGGAAGGCGAGAACGTCGACTACGAACGAGTCGGCGCCACGGCCGACGGCGAGCGGCGCTGGCTCCACGGCCGTATCGCCCCCGACCTCGACGGCACCGGGAAGGTTCGCGGTCTGTATTGCACCGAGTATGACATCCACGATCTCAAGCTCACCGAGCAGGCGCTGCAGACTCGCGAGGAGCAGCTGCGCCTGTTCACCGACAACATTCCCGAGCCGGTCGTCTATGTCGACACGGATCGCAAGTACACGTTTGTCAACGACGCGTTCCTGCGACTGGTCGGCATGGAGCGCGACGAAGTCATCGGCAAGTCAGCGCAGGAAGTGCTCGGTCCCGAAGCCTTCGAGTTCCAGGAGCCGTTCATCGACCGCGCGGCGCGCGGCGAAGACGTGGTGTACGAACGCCATGCCGAGGATGTCAATGGGCGCACGCGCTGGCTGCGCAACAAGATCGTCCCGGACATGCACTTCGATGCGACGATCAAGGGCTACTACATCGTCGGTCACGACATCACCGACCTCAAGGTGGCACAGGAAGCCCTGGCCGCCCGCGAATCGCAGCTGCGCGCAATCATGGATGGCGTGCCGGCGCCGGTGGCCTACATCGATCGCGACGAGCGCTGCCAGTACGTCAACCGCACGTTCCTGCAGTATTTCGGCCTGACCGCGGAAGCAGGTGGCGAGCCTGCGCCTGCGCGACGTCGTCGGCCACGGCATCTACGCCAGCGCGCAGGCGATGCTCACGCGCGCGCTCGAGGGCGAATCGACTGCCTTCGACCGCCTGGTGCCGGGTGCGGGCGGTGCGCGGCGCTGGATGACCATCCGCGTCGTTCCCGACGCGACGCCATCGGGCGAGGTGCACGGCGCGTTCGTGCTGATGAACGACATCCACGGCCTCAAGCAGGCGCAGGAAGCATTGCGCGCCAGCGAGGCGGAGTTGCGGCTCATCATGGACAACGTGCCGGCGCGCGTGGCCTACATCGATCGCGATTCGCGATTCCGTTTTCTCAACCGGCACAACGAGGAGTGGCTGTCGGAGAGCCGCAAGGATCTTACGGGACGGCGCATCGGCGAAGTCGTGGGCGATGGCCGCGCGCGGCAGCTGCAACCGCTGCTGACCCGGGTGTTCGCCGGCGAGACGGTCTCCACCGAGCAGATGCTGCTGCAACCCAACGGCGAGCAGCGCTGGGAATCGATCCACTACGCGCCCAACCGCGACGCCGAAGGCAACGTCATCGGCATCTACGCGGTGCACACCGACATCCACGACCAGAAGCGCAACGAGGAAGAACTGCGCCGCGCGAACTGGATGCTGTCTTCGCATATCAACAACACGCCTCTGGCGGTGCTCGAATGGGATCGCGACTTTCGACTGGTGCGCTGGTCGCCGCAGGCCGAGAACATTTTCGGCTGGCGCGCCGAGGAAGTGCTGGGGATGCCGATCACCGGCAGCCAGCTTACGCACGAAGGCGACCGCGAGCAGGTCGTCACGCTGATCAACAAGCTGATGTCGGGGGAAGAGCCGCGCGCGACGGGGCTGAACCGCAACTACCGCAAGGACGCACGAGACAATCTGGTGCGAGTGGTATCACTCGTGCCTGCTCGACGAGCAGGGTCGCATCGTGTCGATCCTGTCCTTCGTGCAGGACGTCAGCTCGCGGATCCAGGCGGAAGAGCGCCTGCAATACCTGGCCACGCGCGACGCGCTGACCGGGCTTCCGAACCGGTTGCTGCTGCAGGAGCGGCTTGGACAGGCGATCGCGCAGGCCAAGCGCAATGGACGCCGCGTTGGAGTGCTATTCATTGACCTCGACCGCTTCAAGAACGTCAACGACACGCTGGGACACCGCATCGGCGACGAGCTGCTCAAGCGGGTGACGGCGTCGCTATCGGAGGCGCTACGCGAGACCGACCTGCTCGCGCGCCTGGGAGGCGACGAGTTCATGGTCATCGTCGAGGAATTCGAGGAGCCTGCCGTGCTCAACCGCGTCGCGCAGAAGCTGCAGGAAGCGATCGCGCAGCCCTTCGAGATCGAGGCGCACGACATCTACGTTACGTCGTCGATCGGCATCTCAGTGTATCCGGACGATAGCGACGATCCCGAAGGCCTGCTCAAGCACGCCGATGTGGCGATGTATCGCTCGAAGGAGCTGGGGCGCAACACCTACCAGTTCTTCGACGCCGACCTGGCCGAGCACCGGCTCAAGCAGCATACGCTCGAAAGCGCGCTGCGCACCGCGGTCAAGGAAAACGCGCTCCACCTGCACTACCAGCCGGTCGTGCGCATCAACGACAGGACCATCATCGGCGCCGAGGCGCTGCTGCGCTGGCACGATCCCGAGCACGGCGACGTGACGCCGCAGGTCTTCATCCCGCTGGCCGAGGAATCAGGCCTGATCCATATCCTGGGCGACTGGGTTCTGCGCTCGGCCGCCGAACAGTGCGCGACGTGGCGCAAGGCGGGGCTGTCGCTGATGGTGTCGGTGAACCTGTCGGGGCGTCAGTTCTATCGCGAAGACCTCGCGCAACGCATTTCCGAAATTGTCCGTGAAGCCGGGTGCGAGCCGTCGTGGATCGAGCTCGAGGTGACCGAGTCGAGCCTGCTGCACGACCTCGATTCGATACGCAAGGTGCTGCAGAAGCTGCGTGAGGAGGGTTTTTCCGTCGCCATCGATGACTTCGGCACGGGCTACTCGAGCCTGTCGCACCTCAAGCACTTCCCGATCGACACGCTGAAAATCGACATCTCGTTCATCGCCGACCTCGAGACCGACCCCGGCGACGCCGCCATCACCGAGGCGATCATCGCGCTCGCGCGGGGCCTGGGATTGCGTGTCGTCGCCGAAGGCGTCGGTACCAAGGCGCAGCTCGAATTCCTCGACATCCACGGCTGCCACTGCTTCCAGGGCTTCTGGGTGAGCAAGGCCCTGGCGCCACTCGAATTCGTCGAGTTCACCAAGACGCGTCACTAGCGCTCGGATCTGCCGGCAGCAAGTAGAATCCGAACTCGGCATTCGTTCCGGTTCGATCGGGGCGCAGTGTTCCGTCTGACCCGTCGTGAATTCTTGCTACGTGCATCCGCGCTCGGCGCGGCCATCGGCGCGTCGCCAATCTTCGATGCGCTGGCGCAGGCACCGGAGCCGGGAAAACCGTTGGATATCGTGATCGTCGGCGCCGGGTTGTCGGGGCTGTGCGCCGCGTATGAGCTGGAAAAACGCGGCCATCGCGTCGCGATGCTCGAGGCTGACGCGAAGCACGTCGGCGGTCGCACGCGCACGCTGCGCTTCGACGACGGACTCTACGGCGAAGCCGGTGCAATGCGCATTCCGACGCGTCACGAGATTACGCGACGCTACGTCGCCGAATTCGGTTTGCCGCTGCGCAAATTCGTCCTGTCGAACCCGCAGGCGTACTACTTTCTGCGCGGCGAGAAGGCGCGCATCGGCGAGGTCGCCAGGCTCAATCGCCTGTGCATCCGCAGTTGCGCGAGCCAGGCGTTGTGCGCCAGACCGCGAGCTGGAGCTGGGACAACCATCCCTACAGCAGCGGGGCGTTCGCGTGGTTCATGCCGGGACAACAAACGTCGCTGTATCGGGACGTGATCTCGCCGGAGGGCCGTATCTACATTGCCGGAGAACACGCATCGCTGGCGCACACCTGGATGCAGGGCGCGCTCGAGTCCGCCCTGCGCGCGACGCAGCAGATGCTGGTGGCGGCGCAGCGCGGGTGATACGGGCGCGTAAAGCGGGCATCGCGTGCGAATGAATTCGCACCTGCGGTGTTGCGGGCCGGAACTCATGGTGCCGCGGTAGGTCTGGTTACGGTGGCATGCGAATGAATTCGCACGTACGGCGTATGTTGATCACGCGATCGTCGCCAGCCAATCGTGAATGGGCTGGGCCGCGCTCTTCCAGCCACGATCGAGCATCATCATATGCGCCAGGCCGGGGACGATCGTCGGCGGAACGCGATACATTGTGGCGGTCGCCTGGACGTCGCGCGGCGTGGCGATGCGATCCTCGTTCGCGCCCAGCACGAACGGACGCAAGCCCGCCACGGGCTTGCCGTCCTGCAGCCGCAGCGTGAGGTCGAGCAGTGCGCGCGCCGACTCCGGGGTGAGGTGCAATTCCGCCTCGGCAAGTATCTCGGGTGCGACATTCTTGCTGAAGTACATGGGTCGCAAAGCAGCGAGCACGTCGCCCGCGAGGTGCGGCGCATCGAGGCGCTGCATGTTCACCAGGTACTCCGGCTGCCACGCCATCAGCCGTCCCAAGACCGGCGCCAGCCCCGCCGGGGGAACCGGTGCGACCAGCGCCGCGCCGCGTACCGGCCGCGTCGACATCAGACGCTCGACGATCGCCGCGCCCATCGAGTGGCCGATCAGTATCGGTGGCGAAGGTAATGTCGATGCAACCCGCTCGACGTCGGCGACGTAGTCGTCGAGTCCGGCCACGAACAACGATTCGAAGCCGCCGCTCGCGCCATGACCGCGCAGCGACAGCGCATGCGCAGCGTAGCCGCGTTCGGCAAAAAAGGGCAGGAAGTAGGGCTCCCAGCACCAGGCGTCGCAATAGCCGCCGTGCACGAACAGCAACGGCGGCTTGCCGTTGCGCCGTGTCGGCAGACGCGAGCGCACTTCGAGCTTGAGTTCTGGGGGAAGCATGACCAAAGACGGGTTACAACGACATGCTAAGATCGCAACGCCGCCGGGTTGCGGTGGCGACTGTTTCGCGCACCGACAAAGCGCGCCATTCTACATGAACCGAGTCTCCGATCGCGCCGTCGATAGCGATGGCGGTCCGGCCGTAGGTACCGCGGCCTACGATGTGGGCTGCCGGCGCTGCACGCGGCTTGCGCAGTTTCTCGATGCGGTGCGTTCTGAGCACCCGGATTACTTCTGTCGCCCCGTGCCGCCGTTCGGCGACGCTCGCGCGACGTTGGTGATCGTCGGGCTCGCGCCGGGCATGCACGGCGCCAACGCCAGCGGACGACCTTTCACCGGCGACTACGCGGGAATCCTGCTGTACGCTACGTTGTTCAAGTTCGGTTTCGCCACGAAACCTTCGTCGGTTGGAGTCGATGATGGTCTGCGGCTGCCGAACGCACGCATCACCAACGCCGTGAAGTGCCTGCCGCCGGCGAACAAGCCGCTGCCTGTGGAAATCCGCAACTGCAATTCGTACCTGGCCGCCGAGCTGTCGCGATTGCCGCCGGGCAGCGCGCTGCTGGCGCTGGGGACGGTTGCTCACGAGGCGACGCTGCGCGCGCTCGGGCTGGTTCGCCGCGAATTTCGCTTCGCGCATGCCGCCGAGCACGCATTGCCGCGCAACGTGCGCCTGTTCGACTGCTACCACTGCAGCCGCTACAACACCAACACGCGGCGGCTGACGACGGCGATGTTCGAAGCCGTATTCGCGCGCATCGTGGAGCATCTGGGTACTGCGCAACCACAACGCGAATCCACCTGAAGCCATGAGCACTCAAAAGCCCGATGCTGCCGCCGGCGGGGCTTTCGACGCTCGCGAGATGCTCGCTTCGCTGCCGAATCGACCGGGCGTCTATCGCATGCTCGACGCTGCCGGCGAGACGCTCTATGTGGGCAAGGCGCGCGACCTGAAAAAGCGCGTCTCGAGTTACTTCCAGAAGAGCGACCACCAGCCTCGCACCACGCTGATGATCGCCCAGATCGCGCGCGTCGAGACCACCGTCACGCGCTCGGAAGGCGAGGCGCTTCTGCTCGAGAACAATCTCATCAAGGCACACCAGCCACGTTACAACGTTGTGTTTCGCGACGACAAGAGCTATCCGTACGTGTGCATGACCAGTGACACGTTTCCGCAACTGCGCTTTCATCGTGGCAAGCTCGACAAGGTGCACCGCTACTTCGGGCCATTCCCCAGCGCCGGTGCGGTGCGCGAAGGCATGTCGCTGCTGCAGAAGGTGTTTCAGATCCGCACCTGCGAGAACAGCGTATTCGCCAATCGCTCGCGCCCGTGCATGCTCTATCAGATCCAGCGCTGCACCGGGCCTTGCGTGGGACTGATCTCGGCGGAGGACTATCAGGAGGATGTGAGCAACGCGACACTGTTCCTCCAGGGCAAGACCAGCGAGGTGCTGGCGGGGCTGCAGCGGCAGATGGAAGAGGCAGCGGCAGCGCTCGCGTTCGAGCGCGCGGCGCGGCTGCGCGATAAGGTCGCGCGGCTGACGCAGTTGCAGTCGCGGCAGTTCGTCGAGAGCGCGACCGCGGGTGACATCGACGTCGTCGCCGGTGTGTCGGCGCAGGGGCTGACCGCGGTGAACCTTGTGATGATCCGCGGCGGCCGTCACGTCGGCGATCGCACGTTCTTCCCGCAGCACGCCGAGGGCGCGACGCTGGAGGAAGTGGTGCCGGCCTTCCTGGTCCAGCACTACATCGATCTACCGGCACCGCCGACGATCATCGCCGAGCAGGGCGGCGAGGACCCCGTGCTCGCCGATGTACTCACCGCCCAGTCGGCGCACAAGGTGCAGATCGTTGCCCATCCCGGCGGCGAGCGCCGCGTCTGGGTGAGCATGGCGCTGCAGAATGCCGAGCTCGCGATCGGGCAGAAGCTCGCGCAGAAGACGACGCAGGAAGAGCGCCTGGCCGCGTTGCAGGAGGCGCTGGGATTGCCGCCGACCGCGCAGCGCATCGAGTGCTTCGACGTCAGCCACACCATGGGCGAAGCGGCGGTCGCGAGTTGCGTGATCTTCGATCGCCTGGCGATGCAGACCGGTGAGTACCGTCGCTTCAACGTCACGCCGGAGGTGGGCGGCGATGACTACGCGGCGCTGCGCGAGGCGCTCTCGCGGCGAGCCTCGCGCATCGTCACCGGCGAGTATCCCGCGCCGGACCTGATGGTGATAGACGGTGGCAAAGGGCAGGTTGGCGTCGCGGCCACGGTGCTGACCGAGCTCGGATTGCACTCGACCCGGCTCATCGGCATTGCGAAGGGTCCCGAGCGCAAGCCGGGGCTGGAGGAAATCGTGTTCCCCGACCGCGCATCGCCGCTGCGTCTGCCGCAGGATCACCCGGGCCTGCACCTGCTGCAGCAAATCCGCGACGAGGCGCACCGCTTCGCGATCCAGGGGCACCGCGCACGTCGCGCCAAAACGCGCAACACCTCGACCTTGCAATCCATCGGCGGCATCGGTGCGGCACGGCGCAAGGCGTTGCTCGCACACTTCGGCGGCCTGAAGGGCGTGCAGGCGGCGAGCATCGACGATCTCGCACGCGTGCCCGGTATCAGCCGCGCGCTGGCGCAACGCATCTTCGCGCAGCTACACTAGTCTCGGCGCGCTTGCCGTGCCGACCGCTCTTCCCGGGCGGCGCCCTTTGCAAAGCGGTAGAATGCTTCGGTTGCGCATCCCCGCCCGCTCAAGTCCCGCTGCCGCAATGTCGTTCAATCTGCCTACAGCACTGACCTGGCTGCGGATCGTCCTGATTCCGGTCTTCGTCGGTGTCTACTACCTGCCGTCAGCGTGGCTGTCGCTGCCTGCGAAAAACTGGCTCGCGATGAGCGTCTTTGCATTGGCTGCGATCACTGACTGGGCCGACGGCTATCTCGCGCGCAAGCTGGGCCAGACATCGGCGTTTGGCGCGTTTCTCGATCCGGTCGCAGACAAGCTGATGGTGGCGGCAGCATTGATCGTGCTCGTGCAACTCGATCGTGCCGATGCATGGCTGGCGATCATCATCATCGGCCGCGAGATCGCGATTTCAGCGCTGCGCGAATGGATGGCACAGCTCGGACAATCCAAGAGCGTGGCGGTCGCATTCATCGGCAAAGTCAAGACCGGCGCGCAGATCACCGCCATCATTGCGCTGCTGCTCTACCAGCCACTGATCCCGGGCGTCAGCACCGTATGGCTGGGAACGATCGCGCTATGGGTTGCGGCAATCCTGACGCTGTGGTCGATGTTCCACTACCTGCGCCTCGCCGCGCCGTACGTCAGGGGACTCGCGCCGACGCCGCCCGCGTCGGAGGCTGCACGTCGCATTGACCCGAACACCGCGGAAACGCTAAAATAGTCGGCTATTCCCCGATAGCTCAGTCGGTAGAGCGACGGACTGTTAATCCGCAGGTCCCAGGTTCGAGCCCTGGTCGGGGAGCCATCAGTTTAGGTTCCGGCGATAGCATTCACTAACATCGCATCGAAACTGTAGCCAAAATGTAGCCAGAATTGCGCAGAACGGCGTCCTAGCGGCGCCGTTTTTCGTTTCGGGACAGGAAGTTAACAAGTGCGACCTGCGGATTTCTAGTCCGTCGCTCGAGAAGCGACTGGCGTCACCCGATGGAATGATGCCTCTCGGCAGCGGCGTCTGAGCTAGAACTTTTGGTATAATTCTTACTTGGTATTACTCAGGAGAGTATCCATGGCGGTATCGGTCACGAGCAAGGGTCAAGTCACCATCCCGAAACGGGTCCGGGATGCCCTGGGCATTACACCGGGCAGCAAGGTCGAGTTCGACGTCGCGGGCGGTGGCGCGCGACTCAAGTTGGTCAAGCGGCATGCCGTCTTCACGCGATCGAGGAGGGGGCTGCGATTCTGAATTACAAAGGGCCTCGGATTCCGGTCGACCAGATGCACGGTGGGTTGGCGATGAAGAAGGCAGCGAAGCGTGCGCGCCGTTGACACGAACATCCTTGCACGCTTTTACCTCCACGACGATGCGGCGCAGGGACGTATGGCTGCTAGCGTGCTCGCGGCCGGCGACGTGTTCGTTCCCAAGACGGTGATCCTGGAACTCGAATGGGTGTTGCGGTATGTCGCCGAGCAGCCGGAAGGCAAGGTGATCGAGTGCCTGGCGCATCTGATCGCGCTGCCCGGGATCACCGTCGAGGACCGCGACGAAATCGAAGCAGCGTTAAGCCATTGCCGGAAGGGAATCGACTTTGCCGATGCGCTGCATCTTGCCGCCAGCAAAGCATGCAGCGAGCTGCTGACGTTCGATGATCGGGGTTACGCGCGCCGGGCAAGGAAGCTTCGCCTCAAGCCACCGGTCCAGGTCCCAACGCGTTAATTCTGGTTGGGTATCAACAGTGGGCCTGGGCGCCAATGTCCTGGCTCAGGTTAAGTTGCGCAATCTGTGCGGTGAACGACCGAGACGACGGTAAGCATGGCAGGCACTGTATCGCCTAGCTAATTGATCATTCCTATGGGAGGTGCTCTTGGAAAAGCAGGAGAAACAACGAGTCTTGATGGTGGCGGAACTGAAAGACGCGATTCAAGCAGGAATCAAGAGCGGTTCGGGAGTTCCGGCCGAAGAGGTGTTTGTTCGTCTGGAGCACAAGTACGCGGCGATGAAGAAGGGCAGTCACGGCTGATTCTTGCCAAGCTCTGCGAGCGCACCGTCGTTGTAATCGTAGTTGAATCGCTCAGCGACGAGGTTAAGCCCTTTTTGTTCCAAGTCTCGTGATTGCGTCCGTGCAGACGGACGATTGCCAGCGCGGGGTTCGTCACCTCCCAGACGGAGGGGATCGTATTCACCATTCCCTGGGGCTTATCCACGATCACGTTGACCAGGTTGTGTTCGCGCTCGAACGCGAGCGTCACCGCAGCATGCTTGTCTTCGAACCAGGACTTGTTGCGGAACTCGATGGCATGCTGATAGCCCAAGGCACGCTGGCGGCTGCCAAACGAGTCCGTATCGCCGGGGGAAGAGGACCTGCGGGACAGACCTTGAAAACGAACGATGCGATCGGAAGAATGGCGGCAGAGTACTCTGCGCGACGGACTAGCGACTTTGCTTCTTCGGCAGCGATGCAGCGTAGTCGAGGCCACGGCGTACCCATTTGCCAAGTGCTGCTTCATCTTTGAGTCCAGCTGCACCGACCAGTAGCCAACCCTTCATCGGGCGACCCGTGATATCAAAGATGCGCGTTCCGGGTTCGGCCAGTGCCGACTCCGCCGTCTCAGGATCGATGCGAACAATAAGCTCATTGCCGTGAATGCCGCAGCTCATGTTCCCGTGAAGAAGGAATGCAAGACCGCCGAACATCTTCTTCTCGGATAGGCCATTGCGTTTACCAACTTGCCCGCGGACACGCTCGGCGAGCTTCTCGTCGAACGCCATTCATGTCTCCTTTCGACGGCGATGCCTAACGGTTGAAATTGGGGGAGGCAGGGTGCTTGACGGCACCCACGACAACCGGCCTTCGCATCGGGCGGCGGCGCGTGCGCATGATTCGCTTGGGCCAGTCTGGTATTCAAAGGGGGCGGCCCACCCCTCGAGCTTGTCATTATTCCGAAGGCGCTGGCTTAGGGGGAAGCCGACAGAATCCCTGCGCCGGCACGTCGAGTGCACTGTTGAATTTGCTCGACATGTTCTGGAAGGCGATGAGGCCGGTCAGCTCAACGATGCCGTCCTCATCGAAGAATTCACGAAGCCGTGCTACCAATTGATCGGTCACTCGTCGACCTGAATCAGTCATCGCTTCCGCATACTCCAAGGCGGCTCTTTCTTTCGCATCGAACAGGTTGCTGTCGCGCCATGCTTCGAGCGCTTCGACCTTGGCGATCAAGCCCGTTCGACTGGCGAGGGTCGCGGAGTTGATGTCGACACAAAAGCGACACCAGTTCATCTGGGAGACACGGACCGTAACCAGAGAGCGAAGCACCGGATCCAGCGCGCTGCTGCGCCGATCGATTACTCCATACAGCGTGGCAACGGCCATGAACAGCTTCGGCACCCGCCCCCACAGCAAACCCGGCGTCAAGACCTGTCCATACTTGCGTTTCTGGTTCCAGAAGAATGGGCGCAAGTATGGCGGATATCGGGACAAGGGCTTTGCGGAGACTCTCATAGCGATGCCGGCGACGGTCATGACGGGAGCAGCCGAGCAGCTGCGTTAACGGTCACCTGCTTGGTGGCGCGGGATGCGGCGGTGACCACGAGAACATTTTTCGGCCCAGCAGGGCTCCCAGCACGACGAGCAATGCTGCCGAACCGAGGTTCCACATCAGGATCATGATCGTCGCGTCGAATTCGTGGAAGAGCGAGAGCGCCGACGCGGTCAATGCGGCCACCGCAAGGCTACCTGTTAGCGCGACCGGCATAGGACGCAAAGGTGCCGCATGGCGCACCATCACGAACATGAGCAGCGACAACGGAACGCTGGTCAGCACAAGTGTCGCGAAGCAGCGCGCAGCCTCGCCCATGTGAAGGCCGCTCATGTTGACTTCGACCCAGCCGGTCAGGCAGCTATAACCGATCGTCGAGACCCAAACCACAAGTGCGGGGAGGGGAAGCAGCGCCCAGCCGCGCGATCGATCTGGAAGACTCACCAGAAACGAGGCGATAGCCGCGAGGATACCCGTGAGCAGCGATGCCAAGATACTGACGACAAAGGTCGGCTGCTGCAGGCGCTGCGCCAGATCTGGTCGGGCGCCATGACTGACGGCGAGGAGGACGAGTATGACCGCTGCGCACAAGAGCCAAAACGTCGCTCGCGCAAGGGGTGGCCGCAAACGCCGAACGGGCGTCGCATTGGCCGCCAGTGCCTCAATCAGATCGGGCGTCGTGATCACTTTTTGTCACCAGATTTGGCCAACATCTTCCTCAAATTTTTCATCGCGCGATGCATCGCTACCTTAAGGGCGGTTACGGACAACCCGCTCGCCGCTGATGCCTGTTGCAACGACATTTCCTGCAACTTGAGCAAAAGAACTGCGTCGCGTTGACCCGGAGGCAGGCGCGCGATCGCATCCCCTAAAACACGCTTGTTCCATTCAGCCTCACCTAAGTTCGCTTCAGGTGCACAAAAGGTTTCATGCTCGAGGTCAAGTGCTACCTCTCTTGCTGTAGTGCGCCCCTGGCGGCGGAGCCGGTCGATTAAGCGGCGCCGCGCGATGGCCACCAACCAGGGTCTAAAGGGACTGTTGGGGTCATAGGTGTGACGGATCGCGTGCACGGTCAACAGCACATCCTGCACCGCGTCCTCAACATCACCCGCATCGCGGTGTTGTCGGCGTGCAAGCGACTGTAGATAGGGAGCGATATCTACGAGAACCCGCCGGTAGGCTTCGCCGTCGCCTGCTTGCGCACGGGCCATGAGCAACGACCAGTCGAGGTCGCGTGCCGCCGCCTCGTGCCGGCCGGCACCTCCCACGTCGCCGCCTTCGGCCTCGGCTTGAGTCGATGCCGAGGGGACGAGGGTGAGGAGTGGGACCCGGTCCTGCGAGCTCGAGGCCATATCTCCTAAAGCGCCGCTAACGCACGGGAAACAAACGCAATAGCCATGGTCGTTTGATGTGTCCTTGATGGGACGAAGATACACCTTGGCGCGACGGAAGCGGATAAATAACTTTGTCGCGCCATAGGTAACCTTTTGCGTTGTCAGGGCGAACTTACTGTTGTCAGTCTCGACCCGAGACTCATTTAGAGGAGATTTTCGACCATGGATCGTCGTCTATTCGCTGGTTCCGTTCTTTCCGCCGCGGTCGGGCTTGCGCTCGGTATGCAGGCACTGCCTGCGTTGTCACAGGGCATGGCCAATCCGCCGCAGGTCGTCAAGGACAATATGATGCGGATGCAAAGCCGACAAGCTGGAGAAGTGCTACGGCATCAATGCCGCGGCCAAGAACGACTGCGCCGAAGGCGCCCATTCGTGCGCGGGTCAGGCCGACGCAGGCGCGCGACCCGAAGTCGTTCGTGCTGCTGCCCGCACGGCGATTGCGGCAAGATCCAGGGCGGCAAGCACCGTCGGCGGTGAGCGTAGACGCACGTGGCGCCGCGGAACCGACCAGCATTGCGAAGAGAGCGCAACTCGATTCCTGCGCAGGCGGGGATCGGGCTGCGCTTCCAGCACCATCAGGCGGTGCTCGAGACGCGCCCGACGTGGCGTGGCTCGAGGTGCATACCGAGAACTACATGGGCGGCGGGACGCCGCTGCGCTATCTCGATGCGGTTCGCCGCGACTATCCGCTCTCGCTGCACGGCGTCGGGCTGTCGCTCGGCAGCGCCGAGGGTCTCGACCGCTCATCTCGAACGCATTCGCCAGTCGTTCGCGCGCATCGAGCCGGCGCTGGTTTCCGAGCATCTGTCCTGGAGCGTCGTCGGCGGCGGCGTATCTCGCCGATCTGCTGCCGCTGCCGATGACCGAAGAGGCGCTCGACCTCGTCTGCCGCAATGTCGAGCGGACGCAGGCGGTTCTGCAGCGGCGCATCCTGATGGAGAATCCGTCGTCCTACCTGCAGTACCGCCATTCGACCATTCCCGAATGGGAGTTCCTCGCCGCGGTGGCCGCGCGCACCGGCTGCGGCATCCTGTGCGACGTCAACAATATCTACGTCAGCGGCTGCAATCACGGCTGGGACGCGTCGGAATATCTTGCCGCGCTGCCGGCCGAGCGATCGGCGAGATTCACCTGGCGGGCCACACGCGTTCGGCAGCTCGAGGACGGCTACACGCTGCGCATCGACGATCACGGCTCGCGCGTCGCGGCCGAGGTCTGGGCGCTCTATGACGAAGCGCTCGCGCGCTTCGGGCCGCGTCCGACGCTGATCGAGTGGGACACCAACGTGCCGCCGCTCGCCGTACTGCTCGAGGAAGCCGCGCACGCCGACGCGCTGCTTCAGCAAACGGAGAGAGCCGATCATGCCCGCGCTGCGTGAGCTTCAGCACGCCGTGTACCGCAGTCTCATGGAGCGCGACGACGGCGATGCAGCAGCCCACATACGGGCCGATGGCCTGGCCGCGGCCGATCGCCTCTCCATCTACCGCAATACATTCTACGGCACCCTGACCAACGCGCTGCGCCTCTCGTTTCCGGCGGTTCATCGTCTGGTGGGCGCCGATTTTTTTGAGGCTTCGGCGCAGAAGTTCGTCGAGGGTGAGCCGCCCAGAGGTGCATATCTCGACGAATATGGCGGGGGGTTTCCGAATTTTCTGGCACAGTTTCCAGCCGCCCGGTCGTTACCGTATCTGCCCGACGTCGCGCAACTGGAATGGGCGGTGAGCCGCGCGCTGCATGCGGCTGACTCCACACCGCTCGACTTTGCGGCGCTCTGCGCGGTCGGGGAAGACGACCACGAACGCGTTCGCTTCGTGCCCCATCCATCGCTCAGCCTGGTCCGGGCGAGTTGTGCCGCGGACACCATCTGGCGCGCCGTCCTCGAGCAAGACGATGCGACGCTGGGGGCCATCGACTTCGGCGATGCGCCGGTCTGGTTGCTGATCCAGCGGCTCTCGACCGGCGTTGACGTGAAACGCGTGAGTGAACCCGAGTGGCGTTTTGCGTCGGCACTCTGCACTGGTCAACCGCTGCACGAGGCGGTCGATCGCGCAGCCGATGTCGACGTAACCGCGGCGCTGGCGGAGCACTTGGCGGCACGGAGATTCGTCGCGTTCAGTATCCTGGGGCCGGCTGCACCCGCACCGTCGTTGGAGAGTTTCGCATGAATTCGCCGATAGTCTCGCCGTCCTCACGCTCCCCCGCCTTGGCGCTGATCGATCGCGTTCTTCGCTGGCTCAACGCGGTGCCGTATGCCGTCCTGGCGATTCCATTGCGACTGGCTGTGGCGACGGTCTTCTGGAATTCCGCCATGGCAAAGCTCGCGAACTGGGATACTGCGCTGGCGCTCTTCAGCGATGAGTACAAGGTGCCGTTGTTGCCGCCGGAACTTGCCGCTTACCTGGCGGTCTCGATCGAACTGACCACACCTGTACTGCTCGTCCTGGGCTTGATGACGCGGCCGGCGGCGGCGATCCTGCTCGGCATGGTCACCTTCATCGAAATCTTCGTTTATCCGTTGGCGTGGCCGACCCACATCCAATGGGCCGCGATGCTGCTGGTCCTGCTCTGTCGCGGCCCGGGCAAACTGTCGCTCGACCATCTGCTGTGGCGGCGGCTCGGCGAGCGCTGGTAGTGACGCGGTGGATGCACGCCGCCCTTCGTGAATGAGTTCATGACCGTCGCGCCGCGCAAAGATCGGGGTACGCGCCACACCGCGCGCTATCTGGCGCCTGGATCTTGCACCGAATAGATTCTTGAGGGTAGGTAATGTCACGAGTGCTTCCGCGTCAGCCCGCGCCGGATCTTGCAATTCCCACATTGTCCGGCACCACATGGAGCCTTGCGACCGCAGTTCCGCAGCGCTTCTCGCTCATCGTCTTCTACCGCGGGCTTCACTGCCCCGTCTGCAAGACATATGTTTCCGAGCTCGACAAGTTGGTACCCGAGTTCGCCATGCGCGGGGTCGAGACCATCGCGTTGAGCAGCGACACGGAGGCTCGCGCCAAGCAGGCCTATACCAGTTGGACGCTCTCGCGGCTGCAGGTCGGCCACTCGCTCACCATCGGAATGGCTCGCGCGTGGGGCCTGTATATTTCAGCAGGCCGCGGAATGACTTCCGCCGGCGTCGAGGAACCGCCCTTGTTCGGCGAACCGGGCGTGTTTCTGGTGCGACCCGATCGCACCCTGTATTTCGCTGCGATTCAGTCCATGCCATTCGCGCGGCCGCATTTGCGCGACTTCTTGGCCGGATTGGATTTCGTCATTTCCAAAGACTATCCAGCGCGTGGCGAAGCGTAATCGACTATCGTTGATTGCCTTTCGATGACAGGTAGGCGGTGAAGCGGTGATTCGGGAACGTTAAGCCCGGACCTGGACTCATATCGAGATGTGCAAACCCTGAGGAGATACCCATGAAAGCTGGAATTCGCTCATTGCTGGTCCACTGCTGCTGGCGCTGCTTCGAACGGCTGGGCGGCGGAGACGAAACCATTCGATCAGGCGACGTTCGAGGCGCTGCAAGCGGCCAACAAGCCGGTGCTTGATCGACGTCTATGCGGACTGGTGTCCGACCTGCAAGCAGCAGGCGCCGATCCTTTCCGAACTGCTGGCGCCGCCCCGAGTTCAAGGACTACACGGTGCTCCGCGTCAATTTCGACACCCAGAAGGACGTGCGTCGCGCCCTGGGCGTGGCGCAGCAAAGCACGTTCATCGTCTACCGCGGCAAGCAGGAAGTGATGCGTTCGACGGGAGATACCAGCAAGGAGTCGATCGCGGCGACACTGCGCAAGGCGTTGTCGTAGAGGCCGGCGCCGGCGCATCGACCATGGAGCTTGGATGGGGAACGTACGGCCTCGGCTTCCTGGCGGGCGTGCTGTCGATTCTGTCGCCGTGCGTGTTGCCCCTGGTGCCGATCGTCGTCGGAACGGCCATCGCGACGCATCCGCTCGGCGCGCTGGCGCTGGCGGCGGGCCTCACGCTGTCGTTCACGGCGATCGGCCTGTTCGTCGCGACCGTGGGATTTGCCATCGGGCTCGACGCGGATTGGTTTCGCGCCGTCGCCGCGGTGCTGCTGATCGGCTTCGGCGCGGTCATGCTGAGCGGATGGCTGCAGCAGCGATTCTCGGGCGCGACGGCGTCGTTCGGCGTCTTCGGCGGACCGATGGCTGCGCCGGGTTCGCGTCGAAAGCCTGCGCGGCCAGCTGATGGTCGGTTTGCTGCTGGGACTGGTATGGGCGCCGTGCGTCGGACCGACGCTCGGCGCGGCCGCGACGCTCGCCAGCCAGGGCAGGAATCTCGGTCAGGTCGCGCTGGTGATGACGATTTTCGGCATCGGCGCGGGCCTGCCGCTGGTCGTCATCGGCTCGCTGTCGCGACAATACTTCGCCGCCAGCAAAGGCAGTCTGCTGCGCGTGGGCGAGCGAGGCAAATACCTGCTGGGTGGCATGATGGTCGCGCTCGGAGTGTTCATCCTGGCGGGCTGGGACAAGGCCGTCGAGGCCTACCTGGTCGACGTGTCGCCGGCGTGGCTGACGGACTTGACGACGCGCTTCTGACGAATTCCAAGGAGTCACCGTGAATCGTTCACTGCCCTTCCTGCGATGCTGCTGGCCGTATCGACCGCGGCGCTCGGCGCGGACAGGTCTCCTCCATCATGGCGGCCAAGGAGACGATGCGAACCGCTTCGAAGACAACGCCAAGCAGCGCGGACTCAACGTCTTCGCGCGCGATCATGCCGCCGGCGCCGCGAAGTCGAAGAGTAGACATGCATGCCACGCTGCCTTTGCTTCGCGCCAGTGATTTTCCGCCGATCCGTCGCAGGAAGCTGGAAACGCTGCAAGTGAATCTGGGCTATCGCTGCAACCAGTCGTGCACGCACTGCCATGTGGCGGCCGGGCCGAAGCGCACGGAGGAGATGTCAAGAGAGAACATCGAAGCGGTGTTCGCATTTCTCGAGCGACAGCGCACGTCGACGCTCGATCTGACCGGCGGCGCACCCGAGCTGCACCCGCTCTTCCGCGAGGTCGTCGTCGCGCGCTCGCGCGCCTGGGTGTTCGCGTCATCGACCGCTGCAACCTGACGATTCTCGAGGAGCCCGGGCAGGACGGTCTGGCGGAGTTCCTCGCCGGCGAGCGGCGTCGACATCGTCGCGTCGCTACCCTGCTACCTCGAGGACAATGTCGACCGCCAGCGCGGCAAGGGTGTGTTCGAGGCCAGCATTCGCGGACTGCGACGGCTCAACGCCCTGGGGTACGGACGCGCCGGCGCGGGGCTCATGCTCAATCTCGTCTACAACCCGCAGGGGCCCAGCCTGCCGCCACCGCAGGCCGCGCTCGAAGCGGATTACAAGCGCGAGCTGCAGGCGCGCTACGGGATCGAGTTCAACCAACTGTACACGCTGACCAACATGCCGATCCAGCGCTTTGGCAGCATGCTCATTTCCAAAGGACAGTTCGACGAATACATGGCATTGCTGCGCAACGCCTATCAGGAATCGAACCTCGACGGCGTGATGTGCCGCAGTCTGCTCAGCGTCGACTGGCAGGGCTTCGTCTACGACTGCGACTTCAATCAGATGCTCGGCTTGCCCCTGGGGCAGAATCATCGGCCGCGCACCCACCTCACGGCGCTCGATGCGGACGCGCTGGAAGGCTTGCCGATCCGGGTCGCGGAGCACTGTTACGGCTGTACGGCCGGGCAGGGCAGCAGTTGTGGCGGCGCGCTTGGAGTCTGAGCGCACGATGAATGCCGTAGGGCGATTGTGTCCGCCCCATTACCGGTATCCCGCCTCCGATCTGGCGCGACGGGCGGACCTTCATACCGAGACCCTGTACGTCGTCGGAGGACTCTATGGCAACCGGTACGCACTCGCTACCGTCGAGGCGATGGTGACGGCGGAAAAGACACGCGCGGTGGTCACGTTCAATGGCGACTTTCATTGGTTCGACGCGGTCCCTGCCCATTTTGCCGAGGTGAACCGGCGGGTGACGACACATCTTGCGCTGCGCGGCAACGTCGAAACGGAACTGGCTCGCCCGCTCGACGTCGGCGCAGGTTGCGGCTGCGCCTATCCAGAAACGGTCGACGAGGGCACGGTCGATCGCTCAAATCGGATCCTCGAGGGTCTCCGAGCGTGTGTCGATGCACTTCCCGGGATGCGAGCGCAATTCCGTGCTTTGCCGATGACGCTCGTTGCGGACGTCGGCGCGCTCCGCGTCGGCATCGTGCATGGTGACGCCGAGGCGCTGGCGGGTTGGCGTTTCGCCCAAGACGGACTCGATGCGCCGACTTCGCACCTGTGGCTCGACGAGGTGCGAGCGGCATCGGCCATCGACGTGTACGCGTCCAGCCGTACCTGCCTGCCCGTGTTGCGCGACTTTCAACTCCAAGCGGGTCAGCTTACGATCATCAACAATGGCTCAGCCGGCATGCCGAATTTTCTCGGTACCACGCATGGCGTGCTGACCCGGATTAGCACGCATCCATCGCCACACCGCGCTTTGTACGGCATTGAACGCGATGGCGTCTTCATCGAAGCGCTTTCCGTTCCGTACGACCAGCGGCAGTGGCGGCGCGAATTCGTCGGGACCTGGCCGCCTGGATCTCCGGCCTACGAATCCTACTTTAGTCGCATCGTCGACGGTCCGCAGTTCCTGCGGCGCGAGGCGTACCTCGGCGCGGTTATCGGGACTTCGAAGGGTTGTCGTTCAACTCATATTGGCTGACGACATGATTGCACTGTCCGTCATCGTCCCGACCTTGAACGAAGCGGATGGCATCGTCGCTCACCTTTCGGCGCTGCAGGCGCTGCGCCAGCGCGGAAGCGAGTTGATCATCGTCGATGGCGGGAGTTCGGACGCGACGCCGAGGTTGGCTGCCCCCCTCGCGGACATCATCATTCAGGCTCGTCGCGGGCGGGCGGCGCAGATGAACGCTGGCGCGCGTCATGCGCGTGGGGAGATTCTGATATTCCTTCACGCCGACACGCGCCTGTCGGCGTCTGCCGATTCGGTGCTCAAGAATGCATTTGCCGATCCAAACTGGTTATGGGGCCGGTTCGACGTCGCCATCGAGAGCACGCACCGGCTGCTCCGCCTTGTCGCCTGGTGCATGAATCTACGCTCTCGGCTTACCGGCATCGCGACGGGCGACCAGGCCATGTTCGTACGCCGGAATACGTTTGCGGCGGTTGGCGGCTTCCCTGAACTTCCTTTGATGGAGGACATCGCGCTTTCGCGCAGGCTGAAAGGTCTGGGACGGCCGTTGTGTCTTAGCCAGCGCGTCATCACGTCGGGTCGGCGCTGGGAGCAACGCGGCATCCTGCGCACGATCGTCCTCATGTGGCGCCTGCGAGCCGGCTTCTGGTTCGGTGTGGATCCGGGTCGATTGGCGCGGGCGTATGCCGCTGGTTCCTCGAACTGCTGAATTCGCGCAATGCGCATAGACATAGCAGTCTTCGCGCGTGCGCCCATCGCGGGCCAGTCGAAGACACGCCTCATTCCGCATCTCGGTGCCGAAGGTGCGGCAGCGCTGCAACACGCCCTCATCGGCCGGACAGTCCGGACGGCACTCTCCGCTAACTTGGGATCGGTATCCTTGTGGTGCGCGCCGAACTGCGACCACCCGGCCTTTGTCAACTTGTCCGAGGAGCTTGGTGTTCCGCTGCATGCGCAATCGGGCGCCGACCTCGGTGCGCGCATGCGCCACGCGTTTTCCCGACATTGCCGCGAATGTGATTCCTTGCTTATAGGGACGGATTGCCCAGCGCTGACCGCCACCGAGCTGCGCGCTGCCGGCCTGGCGCTGGCGGAAGGCAACGACGCCGTGTTCATCCCGGCAGAGGATGGCGGCTACGTGCTGATCGGCCTGCGCCGTCCGATCGATTCGCTCTTCGACAGCGTGCCCTGGGGTAGCGACCGGGTGATGGACCACACGCGTGAGAGCCTGCGCCGTGCCGGATTGCGCTGGCGCGAACTGAGTCCCTCGTGGGATGTGGATCGACCCGAAGACGCGGATCGGCTGCGCGCGAGCGGACTGATGCAAATGCCGGAAGGGTACTGAATGACCGAAAGCGAAATTGCTGCCTACTCGCCCGATCGCCTTGGTGGGGAGGAAATCGGGCTCATCGCGGCACGCGAGAAGTTCGCCGCGATGGGGCTCGACGGTGCCAACCAGCAGATGGGACGTCGCTGGCCCATAGGATGCGTGGCGCTCGAGATCACGCAGCGGTGCAACCTGGACTGCACGCTGTGTTACCTCTCGGAGATTTCCGAGGCCGTCAAGGATATCCCCATCGAGGACGTGTTTCGCCGCATCGATCTCATACTCGGCCATTACGGCGCCAACACCGACGTCCAGATCACCGGCGGTGAGCCGACGTTGCGCAGGGCCGACGAGTTGCGCCTGATCGTGCGCCGGGTGCGATCGCTTGGCTTGCGCCCCACGCTGATGACCAATGGCATCAAGGCGAGCCACGCATTACTGGCGGACCTCGCGCGGGACGGGCTCATGGACGTGGTATTTCACGTCGACACGACCGAGCAGCGCAAGGGCTATCGAACCGAAGTCGAACTCAATGCGCTGCGCCAAACCTACATCGATCGCGCGGCAGGCCTCGGATTGTCCGTGATGTTCAACACCACCGTCCATGACGGCAACTTCGATGAAATTCCTTCCGTCGTGCGATTCTTCAGGGAGCACGCGGCAAGCGTGCGTACGGCGTCGTTTCAATTGCAGGCCGACACCGGACGCGGCGTGCAGGGCACACGTCAGGCATCGATCACCGTCGAAAGCGTCGCTCGGCAACTCGAGCGTGGAATGGGAACACCCCTCGAGCTGGGCGCTTCGTTGATCGGTCACCCGTCCTGCAATCGCTACGGCCTCTGTCTCGTGGCCAATGGCCGGGCTTATGACGCACTCGACGATGTGCGTTTTATCGGACGTCTGCAGTCGGCGAGCGCGACGGTCATTTTCGACCGCAGCCGACCTGGCGCCACCGCCCGACGATTCCTGCTCTGGCTTCTTGCCCACCCTGCGCATTGGCTGGCATCGTGCGGCTTCATCGTTCGCAAAATATGGAAGATGAAAGGCGACCTCTTGCGCAGCCGCGGGCGAGTGCATACGCTGTCCCTGGTCATCCACAACTTCATGGATGCCCGGGGTCTGGAGCGCGAGCGCATCGATGCGTGCGTATTCAAGACGATGACCGCCGAAGGGCCCTTGTCCATGTGTCTTCATAACGCCAGGCGCGACAGCTTCATCCTGCGGCCCATCCGCGTGCATCGCCCGGGTGGCGACGTGTTCTGGGATCCGCTGAGCGGCGACCTGGCTGCGAAGGCGTCGAATCCGATGCGCCCTGAGTTGTCCGGGCGCGCGCGCAAGTTGCTCCGCGGCCGCGCCAGGCAAGGCGCGTAGCGACCGCCGGAAGGGGAACCGATGAAAAGCTCCGGCAGGTCCGGATGGGTGATCGCAGCGCTGGCCGTCGCGTTCGTGGGGCTGGCGCTGGTCGAGCGCCGTCGACCACTGCGACGGTGGCGCGATCCGTCGGCGGCTCGCGTCGGACGCAACATCGCCGTCGGCGCCATTACCGCCGTCACCATGAGAGCGCTGGAAGCCCCCATCACTTCCCGCGTCGTGCGCAGTGTCGCGCGCAAGCGATGGGGGATCGTCCCTCGCCTGCCCGTTCCCGGTGCCTGGAAGACCGCGCTGATGGTGCTTCTCATGGACTACACCTTGTACCTCTGGCACGTGCTCTTGCACCGCGTGCCGCTGCTTTGGCGCTTTCATCGCGTGCATCATGCCGATGTCGACCTGGACGCGTCGACGGCGCTGCGCTTCCATGTCGGCGAGTTCGTACTTTCGGTGCCATGGCGGGCGGGCCAGATCGCGCTGCTCGGCGTGTCGCAGCGAGCCCTGTCTCTCTGGGGAGCGCTGACGCTGGCGGAAGTGCTGTTCCATCATTCCAACGTGCGTTTGCCGATGGGCGCGGAGAGTGTCCTGCGCCGTTTGCTCGTGACGCCACGCCTGCATGGCATTCATCATTCGAGCAGGCTCGAGGAACGATCGTCGAATTTCTCGAGCGGGCTGACGCTATGGGACGCTTTGCACCGAACGGCGCGGCTGGACGTTACTCAGGACTCGATCGTCATCGGGCTCGACAGCCCTACCGGACACGAGCGGCTCCTGCCGCTCCTGGCCATGCCGCTTGCGGGCGACCCACCTGCTGACCAATAGCGCCCGCCGCGTGCGAATAGTCGAAGTTGTCGGGTTCGCGATCGCCGGGATCATCCTGGCCGGAACGGGACAAGCGCAGGACGCGCAGGGCGACGCCAACGCGCGCTGGTCGCGGGTGCTCGAGCGCTACGTCAACGATCGGGGGCAGGTGGATTTTCGGGGTCTGGCGCGGGATCCAGCGGACCTGAACGCCTATGTCGATTACATCGCGCGCGTGAGCCCGGTATCCGCGCCGCAATCATTCCCCACGCGCGAGGCGCGCCTGGCCTACTACATCAACGCATATAACGCGCTGGCGATGTTCAACGTGGTGCGGATGGGAATCCCGGAATCGCTCACCGGATGGACGAAGCTTCGGTTCTTCTGGCTGAACCAGTTCCAGGTCGGCGGCGAATCGATGTCGCTCTACAGCCTCGAGAATCGGATCATCCGTCCGATGGGCGACGAGCGCGTTCACTTTGCACTGAACTGCATGTCGGTCGGTTGCCCGCGGCTGCCGAGGGAGCCGTTCGCGGCGGCTCGACTCGAGGAGCAACTCGATCGGGAGGCGCGACGATTCTTCGGCGAGGCGCGCAACCTGCAGATCGACAGCAAGCACGACATCGCACGCGTTTCCGAGATCGTCAAGTTCTACACGGAGGACTTTCTCCGCAAGAGTCCAAGCCTCATCGCCTACATCGATCGCTACGCACCGGAAAAAGTCCCGGAGGGGTATGCCGTCACGTTCATAGAGTACGACTGGACCGTCAATGCACAGCGACGCTCGCGTTGACAACCTCGTCGTGTGCGATATCGTTCTCGACTCCATGGGACGAGGTGATCGGTGCCGGATTCGCGCCGTAGGCATGTAACCTCGTGGTCGTGGAAATGGATCGCCGCCGGAGTCCTCGTGGCAGCAGTGATCGCTGCCTGGATTCTGCTGCCGATCAAGGAGTGGGTGGGATCGTTTCGCGGCTGGATCGCGGACCTGGGGCCCTGGGGCGCCGTCATGTTCGCGGGCGTCTATATTGTTGCGACGGTGCTGCTGGTGCCCGTCTCGGTGCTGACGATCGTCGCCGGCCTGGCGTTCGGGCTGGCCTGGGGATTTGCCCTGGTCGTCGTTTCGGCGACGATCGGCGCGACGCTGGCGTTTCTGGTTGCGCGCCATCTCGTCCACGATCGCGTCAGGACCTTGGTCGAAGGCCGTCCCCGATTCGAGGCCGTGAACGAAGCGGTGAGCAAGGAAGGCTGGAAGATCGTGGCGCTGTTGCGCCTCAGCCCACTGGTACCCTTCAACCTGCAAAACTATTTCTACGGCATCACCGACATCGGGTTGCTGCATTATGTTCCGGCGACTTTCTTCGGCATCATGCCGGGCACGATGCTCTATGTGTACCTGGGCGCTGCCGGCAACGCGGCTTCAGCGGGGCACGGGCCGCTCGAGTGGTGCTTTTTTGCTGCCGGGTTGATCGCGACGTTCGTGGTCGTCTATCTGGTTACGAAAAAGGCCAAAGGGATACTTGCACAAAAGGGTGTACGCGACCCATCCGCCAGGAAGAAGCGCTAAAACGCGCCCGCGCTTGAGCACTCGAATCCGACAAACCGTGAAACGCGACTCATCGGTAAACGACTCCCGGCCATGAGCGCGCTCGCGTCCGGAAACCGCGAAGGATGGCAATGACGGAACTTTACTTCGACCTCTGCGTCATCGGCGCCGGCGCGGCGGGTCTCACCGCGGCATCGATTGCCGCGCAGCTCGGCGCGTCGGTGGCGCTGATCGAGCGCGGCGAAATGGGCGGAGAATGCCTAAACACGGGCTGCGTCCCCTCCAAAGCGCTCCTCGCCGCTGCCAGGGCCGCGCACGGCATTCGAACAAGTTCCCGATTCGGCATCGAGTCAGGCGAGCGGCGCATCGACTTCCGCGCTGTTCATCGACAGGTGCACGAGGTTATTGCCGCCATCGCTCCCCATGATTCGGTCGAGCGCTTCGAGCGCATGGGCGTGAATGTCATCCGTGCCGAAGCCCGCTTCATCGAGGCGCGTGTACTGATGGCAGGCGGCCAGCGCGTGCGCGCGCGGCGCGTGATCATCGCCACCGGCTCCGCACCCGCAACGCCGAAAATCGCTGGTCTCGACAGCGTCGACTACTTCACGAACGAAACGATCTTCGACAACACCACGTTGCCCGACCACCTGCTGGTCGTGGGCGGCGGCCCGATCGGTATCGAGCTCGCGCAAGCGCACCGCCGGCTCGGGGCGCGGGTCACCGTGCTCGAGGACTCCAATGCGCTGCCCCACGACGATCGCGAGCTCGCAACGCGCCTGATGAAAGTGCTGTCCGACGAAGGCGTGACCATTCGCGAAAATGCGAAGGTGTGTTCAGTGCGCCGACGCGATTCCGGGGTCGTGGTCTCGATCGAGCACGGCGGCCGGATAGCGGAGCTCGAAGGCTCGCATCTTCTGGTGGCGACTGGACGCAGCGCCAGAGTCGCGTCGCTCGATCTGGAGCGCGCGCATGTCCGCTTCAGCGATCACGGTATTATCGTGGATTCGCGTCTGCGCACCAGCGCGCGTGGCGTCTATGCCATCGGTGACGTCGTAGCCGACGCGCCGCGCTTCACGCACGTCGCCGGCTACCACGCCAGCGTAGCTGTACGCAACGCGCTGACTTTTCCCTTCGCCCGGACGCACTACGACTCCCTGCCATGGGTCACCTACACCGATCCGGAGTTCGCGCAGGTCGGCATAGGCGAGGACGCAGCGCGGAAGGCACACGGCGACGACGTCCGCGCCGTGCGCTTCGAAATGAAAGACAACGACCGCGCGCAGACCGAGCGCGCGACCGGCGGCGCAGTGAAAGTCTTTGCAGGCAAGAACGGTCGCATTCTGGGAGTTTCGATTCTCGATACCCACGCCGGCGAACTCGCTCACGTATGGGTCCTGGCGATCCAGTCGGGGCTGAAGCTCAGCGCACTTGCGGGCATGATCGCTCCGTATCCAACCCTGGGCGAGGCGAACAAGATGGCTGCCGTCGAGTTCTACAGGCCGAAATTCTTCAACAAGTGGACGTGCCGGCTTGTGCGGATGCTTGCTCGATTGCCCTAGGCCAAGAACGTCTGCGCAACGACATGGGCTTGCTGCTTGGGCTACCCGCACGACTCCGGGATCCGCGAGGGCTGTATACGAAAATGTAGCTGCGCTGTTTTGCATGCCCCTGCATTGCACTGCATTCGACTGCGATGGCGAAGGTGCGCGGACGCCGTAAGCAATTGATGTTGCAGTAAAATTACGTAAGCTCCTCACGGACTGTTAATCCGCAGGTCCCAGGTTCGAGCCCTGGTCGGGGAGCCAATCTATATGCGGGTTTCGGCCGATCGGCGTTTTGCCCCGGTAATATTTCTTTCCTTCTCGGGTAATAAATTTGCCGTGCCTGATTGCTGGCCAAAGGCAGCACAAATCAAGAAGATAGAGATACAGAGAGCGGCGGACATGTGATCCGTCGCCCTCTTCGGGCCATCGAATGCGAGGCGCAGCGAGCCGACGCTTTTCGACGGCTGAAGCCCGGTAGCGCTCGCATGCGGCGAATGCTTGCCCGCCGGAAACCGCATGCGTCCGCGTCCCTAGTTGCCTTCAGACTAAATATGGACTAAATTCGGTTGTGACTCTCGGGAGGTTTGCATCCATGAAGTATTCGACCCGTATTACTCACTAGTCGATAAATAAGTCGACAAAAGCGGAACTTCTTGCGGCATCCATGATCTCATTGTTCATGAAACGAGACGGTCGCACGTTGGATCGGCAGACGCAGGAAGCGATTCGGCTGATGGCGGTGGAACGGGTACGCGAAGGCGAGTCCGCGGCGGCGGTGATTGAGGCCTACGGCTTCAATCGGACGACGATTTACAAGTCGATCAAAGCGGCGCTGCAACCGGGCGTGGGGATCAAGGCACTGCGCTCGACCAAAGCGACGGGGCGACCGCGCAGCCTGACGCCGACGCAGGAGCGGGCAGGTGTTCCGCTGGATCAATGGCCGTGACCCGCGCCAGTACGGCTTGGATTTCGGGTTGTGGACGCGCGCCGTGGTGGTCGAGTTGATCGACAAGAAGTTTGGCGTCCACCTCGGGCTGACTGCGGTCGGCGAGCTGCTGGCGAAACTCGGGCTGACACCACAGAAGCCGTTGCAGCGCGCCTATCAGCGCGATCCGGAAGCCATCGAGCGGTGGCAACGGGAAACCTATCCAGCCATAGCCGAACAAGCCCAGTCTCAAGGCGCCGAAATCTTCTTCTGGGACGAGTCTGGCTTCCGGGCCGATACGGTCCATGGCAAAACCTGGGGCGTGCGAGGCCAAACCCCGGTGGTGCTGCGCCCCGGGCAGCGGCAATCCTTCAGCGCCGCTTCGGCGGTCAATGCGAAGGGTGCGTTCTGGTTTCGCACCTACGAAGGTGCGCTCAACGCCGAGTTGTTTATCGAGTTGCTGCGGCAAATGATGAAGTATCGCCGCAAGCCGCTGCACCTGGTGATCGACAGCCTGCCGGCACACAAGAAAGTGATCGTGCGCGATTACGTTGCCAGCACCAACGGCATGCTGACCCTGCATTTCCTGCCTGGCTATGCGCCAGACCTGAATCCCGACGAATTGGTGTGGAGTCATGTCAAACGCACCGGTACGGCACGACGGCCACTGCTGGCGGGCGAGAAATTGCGCGACAAGATTGAGGACCAACTCGCAAAGCTGCAGCAAATGCCCGACCTTGCTGCTCATTCTTCCGTCATCCATCTGTCGCCTATATTGCCGACTGCTGAGTAAG
>CAWFKO010000007.1:0-21120 GCA_963816445.1 uncultured beta proteobacterium
GTCAGTGCCACGGCCCTGCGGTTCTTCTTCAGGGTCACACTCAAGCGCCGCGATCTTGCCGAGGAGGTCATCTCGACCCGCGAGCCGCGCCGCCTGCCCGTTGTTCTGAGCCCGGAAGAGGTCGGTCGGCTGCTCGCCTCGGCGAGAAACATCAAGCACAAGGCGCTCTTGAGCCTGGCCTATGCCACCGGCCTGCGCGCCTCGGAGGTCGTATCGCTCCAGCTCACCGATATCGATAGTGACCGCATGGTCATCCGGGTCGAACAGGGCAAGGGCAAGAAGGATCGATATGTCATTCTCTCGCCCAACCTTCTCGGGATATTGCGCGAATGGTGGCGCCTCGCGCGCAAGAAGGGATGGATGTCTCCCGGTCAGCCCTGGTTGTTTCCTGGCTACCGCGGGCAGCATACGAGCGCGCGCCAGCTCCACCGGATCGTTCGCCTGGCAGCGGGGCGTGCCGGCATTGCCAAACGTGTCGGCGTTCACACACTGCGGCACAGCTTTGCCACCCATCTCTTGGAGCAAAAAACCGATATCCGGGTCATCCAGGTTCTGCTCGGACACAAGAAGCTCGACACGACGGCGCTCTACACCCGCGTCGCCATCAGCGCGCTCGGCGAGGTGACAAGCCCGCTCGACGTCCTGCTGAAGATGCCCGGCTGACGCGCGGCCGTTGTCACGGCCGGCGGTCGAGGTGGCGGACATCTTCCGCCGCCGCGGGCCGGCTTGGCGTGCGTCTCATGCCGGCCATGTGAGCCTCGGCCAACTCAAGGTCATGTCGGCGATCGAGCGCTGCCGAACGGCGGCGTTGGGCGGTCATGTCGAGCGCTGCGAAGCCTGCGCCCACTTGCGCATCTCTTACAACTCCTGTCGCGATCGGCATTGCCCAAAGTGCCAGGCCGCCGCTGCCAAGGAGTGGCTCACCGACCGCCGAGCCGAGCTGCTGCCGGTACCCTATTTCCATGTCGTCTTCACCCTGCCGGGACCGATCGCCGATATCGCCTACCAGAACAAATCGGTCGTCTATGACCTGTTGCTCAAAGTCGCCGCCGAAACCTTGATCACCATCGCGGTTGACCCCAAGCACCTCGGCGCGCGCATCGGGCTCACCGCCGTGCTGCACACCTGGGGATCGGCGCTCACCCACCATCCGCACGCCCATATCATCGTCCCCGGCGGCGGCTTCTCGCTCGACGCCAGCGAACATTGGATTACCTGCCGACCCGGCTTCTTTTTGCCCGTGCGGGTGCTCTCGCGCCTCTTTCGCCGCCTGTTCCTGGAAAGGCTGACCGCCGCGTACCAAGCCGGGCGGCTGCAGTTCTTTGCCGACCACGCCGCCCTGGCCGAGCCTGCCGCCTTCAAAGCTCACCTGGCCGCACTGCGCAACCGCGAATGGGTGGTCTATGCCAAGCGGCCTTTTGGCGGACCCGACGCTGTGCTCGCCTACCTGTCCCGTTACACGCACCGGATCGCTATTGCCAATAGCCGGCTCGTCGCCTTCGACGGCGAGCGCGTGACCTTCAAATGGAAGGATTACCGGACCAAGGCTGACGCCCGCTACAAGCTGATGACGCTCGACGCCGACGAGTTCATCCGCCGCTTCCTGATCCACGTGCTGCCCGACGGGTTCCATCGCATCCGTCACTACGGCCTCTTCGCCAATGCCAATCGGGCCGGCAATATTGCACTGGCCCGCCGGCTTCTCGGCGTCCCCGACCCAGCCCCGTCGAGCGGCGAGAGCGGCGGCACCGAAAATCGTCACGAAGACAGCGAGTGCAACGCTTGTCCTTGCTGCGGCGGGCGTATGATCATCATCGAGACCTTTGAACCCGGCTGCCAGCCGCGGCTGTGGCCGATCCCATCGATCGGGCTCGACAGCTCATGACCATCACACCCGTGTCGCCATCCCCCATCACCGCTTCTGTCCGACGCCGCTATCTCACCGGCACCGGCCACGCTCCGCCGACGGCAACCGTCAGCGCCGCCTTCGGCCGGCAAAACCCGGAGCACTCGAATACCAGATCACCGTGCCGATCGCATCCAGGGCGACCAAAACCAGCGTCCCGCTGCTCACTCAACCCGCGTCCCGTCCGGAACCGACAAATCAGATTTAACGATCAGCGAGCGCGCCAAATCCCCATAGATCGACACCAGCCGCCGTCGCGAACTCCCCCGCGGTTTCCTCCCTCGAGGCTTTTCGGACGCCTGCCTCGTGCCTCCCCTCGCGCCTGTGCCTGGCAGGCGTCCGAAAGTCGTTTTAGGTGCATCATGGCGTTCAAAGGGTTTTCGGATGCCTGCCAAGCGTAGGCGCGAGGGGTCGTCCCGTGGTCTCGCCACCGCGCCCCCCAACGCTGATGACCCGCCACCCCATCGCACAAATCGCGTTTAACGGGAATCCCAAATCGCCGAAAAACCGGTCCCTTTCCCGCCGTTTCCGGCAAAATCGATTACTTCATAGCTTCTATTGGCCCAATCGCTTCAGCCCCTTACCCGTTCTTCACCGACGACTATTGGGTGTGCCGGCCTTCCGCCCACCCGTTTTCGGAGTTCCCCTCAGACGACCGGCCATTTCTATATTTTTCTATTTTAGAAGCCGGCGCGCAAGCGCCACGGACATCACTGGGTCGTCCGCCAAAACTCACCGACGACGACATCGAGGCCGCCAAGGCATTGCTCGCCAACCCCGATATCGGCGTGACTCAAATCGCGCACCGCCTCGGTGTCTCTCCGGCAACGCTTTACCGCTATATTCCCGCTGCGCGAACTGCAAATTTGCCCGGCGTATAGGGGTCTTGGGCTGTCGAGATATTAGTTATGGTGAGTGATGCTCGCCGACCTCGCCCGCGTCTATACAACTATGGCAGAGGTATGCCCTGATGCGGGCAGAGCCACTCGGTTTAGCGTTCGGCGCAATCAACCGGCTGGTTCGGCCACCTGCCGTCCGCGCGGTGCGCGATTTACCGTGCGGGAAACGCCCGAAGTGGCGATACTGGCCTCGTAACGACCCGGAATCGGGGGAATGTCTAAAAGAAGGTGAGAGACCATGAGCACGTTGCGACTTCTGACCATTGTTAGCGCAGTCGCGGAGCGAACGGCAAGCAGCGACACGCTCCTGAAAGCTCTGCTCGGCCTGAGTGCCCTGCTTCTGGCGCTGGCACCGCCGATGGCGCGAGCCGGCGGGGCTGACGGCGGTCACAATTTCCGGTTCTGCTCCGGGTATTATGCTCTCTGCGCCGCCTCCACCTGTAAGCCGACGGTGCCCGCCACGAATATCAAGGTCAACGTCGCCGGCGGTGGCACCGCGTCGTTCCCGCAGGTAGACTGTACCTGTCCAATTTTACACGGTAAGGCGCTCGCCGACGTGACTGGGGGCAACATGCAGGGGTCCTGCGCGCCGCCAGCGGCGCCGTTGTCAACTGAACTTCCAATCTGGTCGCTCTTTTCTCATGAACAGCAAATTCCGCAGGAGATCTACGGCTGGGTGTCGGGGGACGCGCCGGTACAGTTTTGCCCGGCGGCTTTAGGCTACGGAGCCCAATCAGTCAACTGCTTCAGCTTTGCCTGCGATCAAGCGACCTATATCACAAACGCTGATGGTGCAATCGTCCCGGTAGCCACGTGTCACTGTGCAGCGGGCGAGTCGTTTGCGGCACATCGGTTCCGGCGAAGACAGGGTTTTTCATACAGGCCGGTAACAATGATCGACATTACTGTGCCAAACTTCCTATATCCCTACCCCTTACGCTACAGTAATCGGTCGTCAAAAATTCAGCATATCTGCGCCGTACGATATTGGTCAGCGCCACGCGATCCATCCTCTCGGCGCTCAGGTCCTTTACCGGATAGCGGTAGATCGCGCTAATCGTGGTGGCCATACCACGCCCCCCCTTGCGCTAAGCTGCCGGGGTCCGGCGCGGGCGTCCCCGTCTCGGCACACCGGGCATCTCCGCTACGGCCGGCTTTGCGGCCGAGCCCGAGCTGTTTTGCCATCACAGAGCGGCTCGCCGAATAGGCCGGCGCGGTCAGCGGGTGATCTCTCGCCAGTTTCCAGCGGCCACGATACGCCGCCGGATCGAGCCCATGCATGGCGCGGAGATGCCGACGCAGAATTTGCCCGCGATACCCGCATTCGAGGCAAACGACGTAATCGGGTTGCACCGATCGCCGGATTGATACCGCCGGCGTCAACCTTTCCGCTGCGGGTGTCGTCGCCGTCGCATTCGTGCCGAGACCGCTGAGCGTGCGATGCACCGCTGCAATCAGCCCGCCGATTTGATCAATAGCGATGGTGTTTTTCGCGACGTAATTGCTGACGATCTCGGCCACCACGCTGGGATCAACTTTCTGTTCACTGCTGTCGTCGTCCATCTCTTTTGTCCCCCCGTCTTTTAATCGAGGTTTACGTAGTGGAGCCAGCTCAATTTGCAATTCCTCAATATGAATATTCCAAAACAAAGATAACTTTCTCATTGGTCGCCAGTGAAGAATTATGACGAAGGCGCTTGCCTTCGATAAATCAGACGCTTAGTTTCGTCATAAATGAGTTTCAAAACGAAATCTCCAAAACGCCTGATCGGCTATGCGCGAGTTAGCACTTGGGTTCCGGAACCCCAGTGACCTGACCGCAAGTGACCTGACCGCAAGTGACCTGACCGTTAGTACCTTGGTCGCTACTAGCTGGTGCTGCTTCTGCAACGTTTCCGAGTACCCAAGTGCCGTCGCTCTCGACAAAGAAAAACGAACTTGTGATATCGATCCCCGGTGGAGCCCGGAATGAGTCCGGGGATGAAGTTGATTATCAATGACCCGCTACCGTCCGCAACAGGCAGAGTGCCGCTAAAGGTAGTTCCGGTAAAGCTAATGAGGTCGGCGGCGGTCACTGTAAAGGCGGGCGTAAGGTTCGTGCCGTTATAGGTGAAGGAGTCGAAGTTGCTGGTTCCGAGACTGTCGCCCGACGTGTAGTTGTCGAGCACCAGCGTACCGGTTGCGGTGGTATCACTAACACAATCGGTGCAAGTCCCGGAGAAGTCCCACGTCGATTGAGAGGAGGTGCTGACTACAGTCGCTTCGCTGATCCCCGGCAGCGCGACGACCGCGATCAGTACCGCGATCAGTGCTGAGAGTGCTGCGGTAAGGTGACGTCCGGCAAGTGGCATGTGCTTTCTCCCTTGATTACCGTAATCGGCGCAAGAACCATGCTAAGCATTGTAGTAAACAAAGGAAACTCCTCTGAGCGGACATTCGCCAGATTCCGGCGGCTTCGAGGCCAAGATCGCGCTTCTGATCGGCTTGAGAAACGGCAAATCGTCGTCGCCGCAAGCAAAGGGCAATCAAAGCGGTGGTTGACCCCACCGAAACGCAAAACGCGCCGCGTTTGCCCACATCAGCGCATACCTCTCCTCTAGTCGTTCGCCGCATCTGAACCAGAGCGCGCGTCATGCCGGTGCCGGCGGCGCCCGCAGCTGGGCGATCAGCGACAGGATTTCGGGGAACATCTGTCGCGGCACCGCGACCTCGGCCATCTGGAAGGTCACGTAGCGGCCGTGGCTCACCACCTTCGCGCCGATCTTGATCAGCTTCTCGCGCAGGCTGGTCAGCGACCACGGCTCCGCGGTCTTCGGCATCGCCAGCGTCCGCATGAAGTTGCCGAGGTTGTAGGCCAGCGCGTGCAGCTGAAGACGGACGGCGTTGGCGGCGAAGGAGCGGCACGATAGCCGCGTCCATTTGATCGCGCCCTTGCCCTCTTTGATGTACTGCTCGCAGGTGCCGCGCTGATTGTAGAAGGTGACGATGCCGCTCGGCCCGCCGCGCCAGGTTGGTGACGATGAAGCCGACCCGCGGGTAAAGCTCGCCCGGATGCCACTCGACCTTTGCCACAACCCTCCGGGCTTGCTTCCAAATCTGCGCCTGATAGCTGAACCTGGCGTAGTAGCGGCGTCTCCATCCACGAAAAGGGCGATTTCGCCGCGGTCGAGACGATCATCGCCGAGCAGGGCCGACGCGACCCCAACATGCCACCCGTGCAATATGAGCGCATCAAACGCAGGATGATTGCCGGCTGGGGCGGCTATCCGCTGGTCGGCACCGCCGAGCAGATCGTCGACGAGCTCGGCCGGCTGAGCCGCGCTGGCCTCGATGGGATCGTACTATCCTGGGTCAACTACGATGACGAGATGCGGCAATGGATGGCGGAGGTCATGCCGCTGATTGAGCAGGCCGGCCTGCGTAAGCCGCACCGGCCTATGCCGTAAATTGGGTACCGCCTTGACGCCTCGGGCATGATTCCCACTTGGGACCGGCAGATGATCGGGTTGGGAGGATTGTGCCGCTCGGCCGAGATTGTCGATTGATGAGGCCGCAACCCTGGGACCCAAAGGCGGCAAGCCCATTCAGCTCGCAGCTGAGCCGTCTCCTAGAGGCTGAGCACATTGTCGTCCTCGATCCGAGATACCGGTGCTTTCGAGCTTCGCGTATCCAAGCCAAGCAGCAGTTAATCCGTGCTGGAGCCGCTTTGAGAGGCCGAGCGGGTCGCGGGCAGCGCTAGCGCGAACGATTGGCCGGCTCGGGACCAATTGCTACGGTGCTCGTCGAGGAAAGCGAGGGCAAGGGCATGGACGATCGCGTGTTTGCATCGGCAACTGAACTGTCGGCCGAAATTCGCGACCGGCGAATAAGCTGCGTCGAGTTGCTCGACTTCTACCTGGCGCGCGCTGAACGGCACAATCCCGCGCTAAACGCGATCGTCGTCTGGCAGATCGACCAGGCGCGAGAACGCGCCCGCGCCGCCGATGCCGCGTTCGCCCGCGGCGAGCAGTGGGGACCGCTGCATGGCATTCCGATGACGGTGAAGGAATCGTTCGATGTCGCGGGGCTACGGACCACGTTCGGCAATCCGCGATGGAAGGACAACATCGCGACGGGAAATGCGGTCGTGTCGATCGTCTGCTGCAGGCCGGGGCGCCATGTATCGGCAAGACCAACGTGCCGTTCATGCTCATCGACTCGCAGAGTTACAACGAGATTTACGGCACTACCAACAACCCGTGGGATCTGACGCGCTCGCCCGGTGGCTCGTCGGGCGGCGAAGCGGCGACGCTTGCCGCGGGGCTGTCGGCCCTCGGCGCCGGCAGCGATATTGCCGGCTCATTGCGCAATCCCGCGCACTATTGCGGCGTCTACGGCCATAAACCGACCTGGGGGTCTGATCTCGTCGCGCGGCCATGCGCCACCGGGCATTATGACGCCGACCGACATATCCGGTGGTTGGGCCGATGGCACGCCATGCCGAAGACCTTGATTTGGCATTGCGTGCGCTCGCCGGACCCGATCTCCTACAGCAGGCGGCTTGGCGGATAGAGTTGCCGCCAGCCCGCCGTCTGCCGAAACTCGGCGAGTTTCGCGTCGCGGTGTGGGCGTCATCGCCGCTGTGCCAGATCGATACTAGCGTATCCAACGTCTTTGATCGCGCCACCGACGCCATCGCTCGTGCGGGTGCGCCGGTCGACGCTACTGCGCGACCCGGGATCGATGACGAGGAACACCACCAGTTATTCATGCCGCTGTTGCGTGCGGCAACCGCTTCACGCATGCGCGACGAAGATTTCAGCCAGCAGCAGGAAATTGCTGCGACACTCGATGACAACGACGTCAGCGACCGCGCTGCGGTGGCGCGTGGTGCCACATTGCTGCATCGCGCCTGGGGGAATGCCAACGAGGAGCGAACAAGACTGCGGTACGCTTGGCACGAATTCTTCAAGCGCTTCGATGTATTGCTGACCCCGGTGGCGGCGACGGCCGCTTTCCCGCACGACCGCAACCCCAATCGCGACGAGCGCACGGTCAGCGTCAATGGCAAGCTGGTTCCCTACGCGGAGCAGTTATTCTTTGCCGGACTAGCGAGCCTGTCATATCTGCCGGCAACCGCGGCGCCAATGGGATTTACCAAGGATGGCTTGCCGGTGGGCCTGCAGATCATTGGTCCCGAGGGCGAGGACCCGACCACGATCGAATTTGCGCGGCTGCTCGCGGCGGGGATCGGCGGCTTCATGCCGCCGCCGGCATACATCTGACGCAGCGACACGCCAACCCTTCCAGGGCAGTCTATGACCGCGGGCTATTTCGACAGTAGTGCGATGCTTCCGGGAACTCTCTGTCCTTGCTGGGGATCAGGTCGTAGGGTAACGCGAAGCCAGGCATCGCCTTGAGGCGGTCGGCCCAGGCTTTTAGATATGGCCAATGCTCGATTTCGAACCCGCCCTCGGCCATGAACACCATGCGGCCCCAGCACCCGATATCCGCAATCGTGCACTCGTTGCCAACAAGGAAGGGCTGGTCCTTCACCGTACGGTCGACGAATGACAACGCTGCATCGGCGCGAGGTCGCAATTCCGCGATGACCTCGTCGTGCATCTTGCGGAACCGCGCCGAGTGGCGCACCCGCGCGATCGCGGTAATGTGGTCGGTCTCCCACGATAGCCACTCCCGCGCCTGCCAACGTTGTTGTTCCGTCCGGCCTTCGAAATGCCCGGTCGCCCGCGCCAGATAATCGAGGATCACGTTCGACTGCAGGATAGTCAGCCCGCGATGCCGCAATGACGGCACGACACCCCATCGGTTGATCGTCAGGTATTCGGGCGTGTTTTGCACACCAATCTTCAGGTTGACCGTGCGGAACGAAAACGGCTGTCCGGCCAGGGCCAGGTACAACATCGGCTTGTAGCTGGAACTGGAGGTGAAGCTGCCGTAGAGCGTCAGCCGTTCTTCGCTTATCGGTGCGCCGATCATTCCTTTTCCTTCACTCTCAGAACCCCCAGCACGAGTGCGCGTCGCCGCTCGCCGCATGAAGGCGCCCTCTAACGATCCAAACGAGCATTTGCCACCCATCATCAGTTCGGCGAGCGCCTCGGCGATGAGCTTCGGCTCACCCCGGTATTGATACGCGGTGGATCATCGCTCTCTTCATTATGCCGCTAGCGATGGAGCGATGCCGCTAGCGATGGAGCGCTTCTCAATAGGCGTCAGCTACGACGATATCCCGCCGCCGCCCGATTGCGCAACGCGTCCGGTGGACGGCTGAATGCGTCCGCCGGAGGCTGCGGCTGTCGAGCGGGAGAAACCCAAAAGCTCGTTTCACACCGAGATAAGGGCGGAGATCCACCCGGCCCGGGCAGTTCCTTGCTGACGGCATCGCTGACCACTACGGCGCAATGGCCGGCAATCGGGTGCGCGGGCGCATCGGATCGACCCCTTAAGGGCCATTCCTGGTCACCGCCGCCACGTGGCAAATCCGGCAGAAAGCGAAGCCGCTGCAGCGAAACGCTTCCGAAAACCCACCCGATTGGCTTAAAACGTCTGCCTGCACACTTGACCGGCCGTAACGAGCGCAGCGGCGTAAATGTCGGGAGGAGACTGGTATGCCGTTCTATCAAAGAGGCGACATTCGCATTCGCTACGAGGAGACCGGCTCCGGCTTCCCGCTGCTGGTCACTCCCGGGGGCGGCCTCAATTCGCGCGTCAGCAACTGGCCGACTGCGGTGATCAACGCGATGGAGGAGTTCAAGCAACGACTTCCGCTGCATCACGATGGACCAGCGCAATGCCAATGGTGGCAAGTGACCGGTCCGATCCCGACCGGCGACCCATGGGACGCGTTCGCCGACGACCAGCTTGGGCTGATGGACCATCTCGGAATCCGCGAATTCTTTTACATGGGCTACTGCATCGGCGGCTGCTTCGCCGGCAAGCTGCTGCAACGGGCGCCTGACCGCGTCGTCGCCGCGGTGTTCTGCCAGACCGTTGGCCATCGGCCGGAAAACCCGACCGTCATGTACCGGCATGGCGAGGATGACTGGGCGGTACCGACTTCATGAGCGGCGTCCCGATGCTTTCCGCGGACACGATCGAGAAGTACCTGGTATAACCTGTACGCCGTGCAGCCGGATTTCCTCTACAGCGTGTCGCGTGACTTCGTCAGGAATTGCCCGCACGCCGATGCTGGTGCTGCCCGATGACGTACCAGGGCATCCGCTGCAGACCTCGATCGATGTCGCCTCGCTGGCGCCGAACGCCGAGATCACGGTTTACCCGTGGAAGGAGCCGGAAGAGCTTAGGCAGCGCACGATCAACCGGGTCCGCCGCTTCTTAAAAGCACACATCCCGATGCGTGCCGCAGCGCAGTAGTCGGCGGTTTCCGTCAACCCATCGTCCTCGCGAAAGATAGGCTCGGAGAAAACGCACAGTCGATTCCTCTGAAACCTCGCTCACACGAACAGTGTGGCCCCGGCAAATACGACGTGGTGCACGACGAAGCTCCACGTCTCGGACAAAATGCCGATCCCGATTACTGTCAAAGGATTGCCAGGATAGACCCTATTGGGTATCCGACTGCTCATAAAGAGGAGTTCTGATGGACATCCGGCCAGTCGGCCTAGCCCGATGACGGCCGTTGATGTGGCTGCGGCGGCGGGACGCAATCAGGTCCCGCTCGGGATCGCCTACATGGTCGGCTCGACTGTAATGTTCGCCGGCGGCAATGCGGTCGTGAAATGGCAACTTGCCAGCTATCCGCTGGGCGAGGTTGCGTTCGGGCGCACCCTGTTCGCGTTCCTGACCGCCGCAGCGATCGTATTGCCGCGCGCCGGGTGGGGCGTCTTGCGGACGCGACGCTACCGCGAGCATCTGCAGCGCGGGCTATCGCAGTTCGGCTCGATGGTATGCTGGTTCCTCGCCGTCAGCGTGCTGTCGCTTGGCTCGGCGACGGCGCTCGGCTTCGCGGCGCCATTGTTCACGGCCCTGCTGTCGATCGTGATCCTGAAGGAGAAGGTCGGCATCCACCGCTGGTCGGCGCTGATCATCGGGTTTGTCGGTGTCCTGATCATCACCCATCCCGGCGCCGGCACGCTGACTTACGGCGCGCTCTTCGCGCTCACCAACGCGGTTTTAATCTCGACCGTGGCGATTGCGATCCGCCGCATGAGCATGACTAATTCGGCCGAGACGCTGACGCTCTACCAGATGAGCATTATGACCTTGTGCACCGCCGGGCTGTTGACGCTCGGGGCCCGAGCCCCGCACTGGGGTGACGCGCTGATGGTCGCGCTTGCCGGGGTCGGCAACGGAATCGCCCAGTTCTGGTGGACGCGCTCGCTGTCATTGGCGCCACCCTCGGCGGTGGTGCCGTTCAACTATCTGTCGCTGGTATGGGCAACGATCCTCGGCTTTGCGGTGTGGGGGGACGTGCCGACGCCAGGCCTGCTGGTCGGTTCCGCGATCGTTGTCGTCTCTGGCCTTTATATCCTGTGGCGCGAGACCTTACGGCGCCGGCGCCCGGCGGTCCCAGCGCCGCAGCGGGCATAGTCCGCGCCTAGCGGGTTGAGAAGGGTTTTGCGGAAAGAGGCGATAGGCAGCTGAGCGCCGGAAGAGGCCATCCCGGAAACAATAGAAGCCTGCGTTGCCGCTTCTTCGCATCGCACGCACTTCCCGGCAGCGGATCGGTGGCGCCACATTCCAGCTGGCGCCGAAATTCGGCGTCGGCCGCTCCGGCCGATTACGGAACACGACTTTATTTTTGCTCACATCGGATGAGTAGCGAGCGCGGCCAAACATAATTGCAGTCCATCTTATTCTACAGCTCTGTGAACCGGTTCACAGCCGATCCGGGAGGTGTGCGATGGGGTGGCGGCGGTTTGTTAGCTGACAGCAATCGACGGCTCGCCTCCGCGGGGGTCGTCACCGCGCGTGGAGCAAGGTAGCCGCGGAACAATCGGCGGCCGCAGCCGATCCCGGATGGCAACACGATCTCCCTGGGTGACTCATACCAGCCTGGGTGCGGTTCGATCCCGGCTGAGCCCCGTGTAGGGTACACTGAACTTGAGGCCGGTCGTGGACTGCACGTGACAGCGCAGGACGCTCGGGTGTTATTTCAGCGGGTGGCGATCGCAGAACGGGGATTGTGACATGGCCGATCGCAGCGAGTTCCATACCCGGCAATATCGCTATCCGGCGCGCCCGCACTTCGCCGGGGCTGCAGCTGAGCCGCACGCGGCGGGCACTATCTACCGGTTTTTGCTCGGCGCCGATCCCGCGCCGGTTCCAGTCGATCCCGCCATGGTTAAGGCGCAGTGGCACGATCCGTTCGCGCAACTAGTCCTTGCGGCGGGTCCGCCGCTGCCGATGACCTTACGCGCACTGCTCGCCGCACTCGATGCCGCCAATGCCAACCCGTGGGGTCTGGCCGCGCAACGCAGCTTTGTCGTCGCGGATGGCGGGCAGATCCCGTGGTCGCGCGGCGACCGCGGAGTTACAGCGGCAACTTCCGGCTTTGTCGATCGCACGTGCCACGCGCCGGGCGGTCGCAGCCGGACGTGCTGATCAGTACCAGCTCCGCTTCGACTCGCCCAACGACGTTCCTGCAGGTGATCGGCTGGGACACCAACGACCGGCGCCTATCGCAGTTTTACGACCGCCGGATCGGACGCGTCGATCTGGGCGGGCAGACTCGTGGGAGGCGCTCGTGGCGCCCGACTCGCGGCCCGCGGACCATTCGACAGCCACGTCAACGGCGCGCTCAACATGAAGGAACTTAAATTGCCCTGGCCCATTGGCACAGTCCCTCGGCGGGGATCAGGGACGATATTCTCGCCCCGAACGACCCGTTGCGCCGTGAGAGATTGTGGATCGAGCGGACCGGCGGCCGAGGAATTCGAGCGCACCTTTATTCGCCCCGGGATCGAACGCTGGGTAGCGGCTCGCTTCACGGGTAGCCTCGCCGATGGCCGCCTCAGCCGGTTCCCCGAGATTCGTGCGCCACCTGCTCCTGACCGAGCCACCGTCAACCTGACCTCGTCGTCCACCGAAAACAGAAGGGTCAGCCCCGGCGGCGATAGCACCTGCCGTTGACCTTTTCTCAATGCCGACGCGCTGCTGAACACCCTCGACCTTGAACCCGACATCACCGTGCTGCTCAGGTTCCGGCGGATCTTTACCGGGCGTGTCTCGCGAAATTCGAGGTCGCGGTCGGCAACGGTTATTTCCGGTTTCCCGGCGATACGCATTTTGTTTTCACCGTTCCCGAGCCGGCATTCGAAGACGTCACGGTGCTGAGGACGCTGCTCGCGCACAAGGTCATCTCGGGCAAACTCGCCGCCTGTCTTTTGATGGTGGATTTTGCCAATCCGGTATTCTCGCCGCGGCGTGCGGCGCTGCTGCGATACCTGCCCGCCGCCGCCCCGGGCGCTGGGCCGGGCGATCTTCCCGACTTTGTCGCAGCGGTGCGACAGGCCGCCGCCGCGCTGCCCGGCACCAGCCCGGAAGCTGAATTCCTCGGCAATTGGCAGATGGCTGACCGTGACTGGCCGACGCTGTTCGCCAAGCGCATCGAGAACTATATGGCAAAGCTCGCAGTGCAGCTGCAGAGCGCGAGCGGGGTCGAGGCCATCTTTCGCCTCGCCAATCGCGCCGCCGCGAATTCCGCAAACGGCCGCTCGCCGAGTTCCGGCTGACAACGCCAATGACCAACATCCCCGAAAGCGATCCGCTGTTACAGCTCACCGAGGATGCAGCCGTGATCAGCAAGCCCTGACCCGCAAAGGAGCACCAACAATGGCGCAATTCGATCCACCCGGGTTCCACGCCGATCTCGACGAGACCCAACGCGCCGCGTGGAGCACCTGGATTTCTCAGCAGCTCGACGAGGCGCGTGACCGCAACGATCCCGCGCTGCGCGATTACGGCCCACGGCTGCAGTTCTTCAACCCGCTCAAATCCCCGGCCGATGCCGACGCGGTCGAAAAGGACATCACCTGGACCGCATTTCCGCGCATCCTCCGCCTGAGGTCGGTCAGCGACCGCCAGCGCTGGCGACACGCCGACAGCAGCCGCGATGTGCAGGACGAATATTGTGAATGGAGTGTCACCCGCGATCCCGCACAGCGACAAGATCACCCGTGTGACCTTCACCAGCGAGGGGCCTGAATACTGGCAGTTCCTCGCCTCGGCCGCACCCGACAAAGTGGTTGCCCTATACCGCCAGCACATCAGTCCGGAGGTGCATGCCAGAGCACCTGTTTCCGAACGGGCTTACGACCCGCGCAACCGCTGGAACAACTCGACGGCGAATGGCGCGATGCACCTGATCCAGGCCAATAACACGCTCGGCGCCGAAATCGAATTGGCGGCGGCGGCGACTATCGTCCGCATCGTCAATGGCCGCACGCTCGAAGCCGAGCAGGAGCTGATCGCCTGCGGCCAATATGGCCAGTCCGAGCGCAACAGCGACCCGCATATTGGAGCCGAGGTCAACGCCCTCGCCCGCGCCAAGGCGGACATCACGCTCGCCAATCCGGTCGGACTGTGCATCGCCGGGTTGTCAACCGCCGGCTGGCAGACCCCGGACGGCTCGCCGGCGAGCGATTATTGGACGGTGGTTCGCGGCACTCCCGAAAAGGCGCTGCGCGCGGTTTACGAGGTGCCCGGCGGGCAAAGACTTTACCGTTGGCGACATCACAGTCGACGGCAAGACAATCGAATTTGGTGCGCAGATCGCGGATTTTATCACGATCAAGCTGACCGGACTGGCCGACCCGCATCGGCAAGAGCACGATCGCGCCGTTCCACGGCTGCGTCCGCAGCACTGGCGCAGTGGCGGCGTCGCTCGGTTTTGCCGATGTCGCTGCCGCATTGGCCCATCGGCCCCGGATTTCCCGGCGGTGAAGCGCGATCAGCCGGCAAGCGCATGTTGGAGCTGATGCGGAGCGAAAGGATCGCTTAGCTCGCGTGGAAATCTGGGGCGAATGACGGCTGTCCCCCCTCCGAAACATTCGGCTCGTGGTCTTGAACAGCAGCTGTGGGGCATGGAGAGCGGTTCATACCGGCGAGGCTGAACGCCGGCTGTGGGTTCCGAAAGGAGACCATCAGCGGCATGCGCCGCAACGGGCAAGACGGGCCGAAAGCCTCCCTCCCGCCGCGCTTTTTGCGTCTTGACAACTCGAAAGCACCTCGAGACCCTCGGGATTGACGGCAGCCTCTTCGGCTGGTCGAATTGGACGCCGGCGCCCCACAGCACCGGACACGCCGCGGGCAGCGGCGACCGCGGTGAGAGAACGCAGATGCAAGCGGATTACGTGATCGTCGGCGCCGGGTCGGCCGGATGCGTTCTGGCCAACCGACTTACCGAGGACCCGACCACTCGCGTGATCCTGATCGAGGCCGGCGGGCGCGATTGGAACCCGCTGATCCATATTCCGGTCGGTTACATGAAACTGCTCGACCACAAGCAGCTCACCTGGGGCTTCAAGGCCGAGGCCGATCCCGGCACTAACGGCCGCGCCATCGCCTATCCGCGCGGCCGCGTGCTCGGCGGCTCGTCTTCGATCAACGGGCTGATCTACATCCGCAGCCAACCGGAGGATTATGACTACTGGGCGCAGCTCGGCAATCGCGGCTGGGGTTGGGACGACGTCCTGCCGTTCTTCAAGCGCGCCGAGCGGTGGACCGGCGACGAGGCCGAAATTCACGGCACGCAAGGGCATCTCACCACCTCGCCGATGACCGAGCAGCCGGAGGCCTGCCACGCGATCATCCGGGCGGCGCAGGAACTCGGCCTCGAATTCGGCCCGACGTCAACAACCTGCCGCGCGGCGCCGGAGACTCGATCGGCTGGTGCCAGCAGACCCGCGGTGGGCGCCGCCGCGCCAGCGCCGCCGTGACCTATCTGCGCCCGGCGAAAAAGCGGGCAAATCTGCAGATCGTCACGAAGGCGCTGGTGCATCGCGTGGTGTTCGACGGCAAGCGCGCGGTGGGCGTCGAATTCTCGCGCCAGTCCGGCCTCGAGCGCGTCGACGCGGCGCGCGAGGTGATTCTCTCCGCCGGCGCGATCGGCTCGCCGCATCTGCTGCAGCTATCGGGCGTCGGCGAGCCGGAGGTGCTGCAGAAGGCGGGCATCGCGGTGCGGCATGCGCTGCCCGGCGTCGGCCAGAATTTCCAGGACCATTACATCGCGCGCATGTCTTGCTATGTCCGCGATCTCGAAACCCTCAACGAGCGCGCCCGCGGGCTCGGCTTCACCAACGAGATCATGCGCTATCTCGTGCAGGGCAAGGGCATGATGACCTTTGGCGCCTCGCTGTGCGCCGCTTCCGTCAAGGTTTTGCCCGAGTCAGCGACCCCGGACGTGCAATGCGTCTTCGCGCCGGCGAGCTACAAACCGGGCCTCATCCGCAAGCTCGATGACCGGCCCGGCATTACCGGCGGACCGTGGCAGATGCGGCCGCTGTCGCGCGGCTATGTCCTGGTGCGCACGCCCGACCCGCACGACCAGCCGGCGATCAACCCGCGCTACCTCGCCGAGGACACCGATCAGCGCGCGATGGTCGGCGGGCTCAAGTTCCTGCGGCGTCTGTTCGCCGCGCCGGCGCTCGCCAAACACATCATCGAGGAGAACGTGCCGGGACCGAGCGTGCAGAGCGACGACGAGCTGCTCGATTACGCGCGCTCGAACGGTTCGACCGTCTACCACGCGAGCTGCTCGTGCATGATGGGCAATCACGGCATGTCGGTCGTCGACGACCAGCTCCGGGTCCACGGGCTCGAGGCGCTGCGGGTCATCGACGCCTCGGTGATGCCGGCGGTCAGCTCGACCAACACCAACGCGCCGACGATCATGATCGCCGAGAAGGGTGCGCCAATGATCAAGGCCAGCGCGCGGGAGAAGCTGGCGGCTTGACTCGCAAAAGCGCCGCTGGCGCCGACGTCGGTCATCGGCGCAGGCCAGCGTTCAAGTCGCATCGCTTTGCTATTTAGTCCGGGCTCTATACCGGTGAGCGAGGTTCGCACGGTCATCAGCAGCCCCGAAGCACCACGGGCGCTGCTCTGGCATCAGGTGCCTCGCCCGACCGCGACCGCGCCACCGACTTCGACCCCCGGCACCGGGGATTCCAACGAAGCGGCGATCGCCTTGCGTTGCGCCAGGGTCAGCACCAGGAAGCCGATCGACAGCACCGCGCCGATTGCCAGCGGCGGGCGCAGGCCGAAATGGACGCTGGCGGTGCCCATCGCCACCGCGCCCAGCGCAGGCCCGGCGCGGAAGATCATGCCGTAGAGCGCCATCACCCGGCCCGACATCGTGTGGTCGACCGAAGCCTGGATCAGCGTCTGCGCGCCGATCCCGGTGATCACCATCGCCGCGCCGGCGACAAACACGCACGGCAAAGCCAGGAGGAATTGGTCAGTGGCGGCGAAGGCGATAATCGCCAGCGACATCAAGAGCGTGTTGGCGAGCACGACGGTCGTCAGCCCGCTGATCTGCGAGCGGATCAGCATCCAGGTGCCGCCGAAGATCGCGCCCAACCCCACCGTCGAGGTCAGCATCGCCAATCCTTGCGGCCCGCGATGAAAGACACTGTCGGCAAAGCCGGGGAACAGCTCGATGAAGCCCCGCGTGCCGATCGACGTCACTGCGAATAGCAACATCATCGGCGCCATTCCTTTGTGGCGGCTGACATAGGAAAAGGCTTCGAGCGAGGCACGCACCGCGTTCTGCGCCGCCCGCAGCGGCAGCGGCGGCAGGTCGCGCAGATTGGCGAGCGAGATCTGGAAGGCGATATAGCCGACCGCGTTGGCGGCAAAAGCGGCGGCGATGCCGACGCGGGCGATCAGCACTCCAGCGATGGCCGGACCGATGAACCGCGCCAAATTGAACACGATCGAGTTGATCGCCAGCGCCGAGGGCAAGGCTGCACGGTCGACCAGTGTCGGGATCAGCGCGAGCCGCGCCGGTTGGGCGATACCGTTATTGATCCCAAGCAGCAGAACCAGCGAGAACAGGATGTGGATCGTGATCAGGTCGAGCCACACGAGCAGCGCCAGCAGGGTCGCGCTGAGGCAGCCGTAAAGCTGGGTGACGCGGATGATACCGACCCGGTCGCGGCGGTCGGCGAGGACGCCGGCGAGCGGACTGAGGAACAGGACCGGAAGGAACTCGGCAAGCGAGACAAGGCCGAGCCAGGCGCCCGAATGCGTCAGGGTCCAGGTCAGCCAGCCAACCGAGACGCGCTGCAGCCAGGAGCCGATCAGCGAGATGCCGTTGCCGCTGATGTAGACCCGATAATTGCGGTGGGAGAGGGCGCCGACAAGGTTGTCGAACCCTCCGGTCGCGCGGCGCAAACGCTCAAAAGCCAATGAAAATCGCGCCTCGTCCTCATGCCGATCCGCCGGCCTGGCCGCGAGGTCATCGTAGGTCGCCGGGTATTGGTCTGCAACGGCCGCTTTGAAAGAGGGGCAGCACCGGCGAGGGCCAATCGGGAAGGGCTCTTCTCCACCCGCTTGAGCCGATGGGGGAGATGACGGCAAAGGGACGATTTCGTTAAAAAAATCGGTATTGAGCGAAATATTGTCAAATTCTACGTAATACCCATTCAAATACGGGAGAGGTTCTTATAATGTAGTTCGCAGTTTTATGAAATTATATATAGGATATTATTGCAAAGTTTTCCTTTGCGACTTCTTTAACCGAATCGGGCAACCAAGGACCCCGTCGCCGATGAAGTACCGGCCGGCACCGCCCATCGAACCTTTGGCGCGAGGAGCGCACGATGTCACTGACCTGTCAAAGGCCGAAGGCACCTGGCCGACCCTGCTCGCTCCAAATCGGTCGACGAGGGGGCGTAGCACGACTGCCTCTTGAACCGGCCTTTGGTTTGGGGCAGATCTAACGAGAATGCCTGCCAGCGCTGGGTCGTTCATGGAACGTCACAGATTCGGCAATTCCGATCTTACGGTTTCAGCCATCGGTCTCGGCTGTTACGGCATGTCGGGGGTCTATGGTCCGGCGGATGACGCGAAGTTGATCGCCACCATTCGTCGCGCGCTCGATCTCGGAATTAATTTTCTCGACACATCGGCTAGCTACGGCGGCGGGCATAACCACCGCTTGATCGGCGAAGCGATCCGCGGCCGCAGACATGATGTTGTCATCCACTCGAAGAGCGGCAGCCCACGCGACGGCGGCCCGGACGCGGTGCGCGGCGGCGGCGATCCGCGCTACCTGCGGCAAACTTGCGAGCAGAGCCTGAAGGATCTCGGCATCGACACGCTCGACGTCTTTTGCATGTCGCGCGTCGATCCGAACGTGGCAGTCGAGGAAAGCGTCGGGGGAATGGCCGAGCTTGTCAAGGAAGGCAAGACGCGGTTCATCTCGCTGTCGGAGTGCTCGGCCGAGTCGCTGAAGCGCGGCAGCGCCGTTCATCCGCTGGTGTCGCTGCAGATGGAGTATTCGCTGTTCTCGCGCGATGCGGAGGAGCAGGGCCAGCTCGACGCCTGCCAGGAACTCGGTCTAGCGATGATGGCCTATGCCGTGCTCGGACGGGGGATGCTGAGCGACCAGATTCCCAAAGTGGAGGAATTGGCAGCGGACGACGTGCGCCAGAGGCTACCTCGCTTTCAGAGTGTCAATATCGAGAAGAACCTTGGGCTGCGCGCTGCGCTCGAGGCCGTTGCGCGCAGAAAGAACGCCACACTCGCCCAGCTGGCCATTGCGTGGCCAATGTCCCAGGGAAAGCGTGCGGGGGTCTTCATCGTCCCGATACCCGGTGCCAAATCGCGAAAGCACCTTGAGGAGAACGTGCGCGCCGCGGACATTGTGCTCACGGCAGACGATCTAACGGAGATCGACCGCATCGTCCCGCCCGGTGCTGCATCCGGCACTCGCTATTCGATAGGACAAATGCACCGACTGAACGTATGAGACTCGACTCGCCATCCTGATCCTGCCGCTGGCGAAGTAAATGTGACGGTCGCTGATCGACTGTTAGTCGGCCGCGCCGATCCGGCGCTCACCGGGCGGCGGCCGCATCTCCCTCAGCACCTGCTGAACCCACTAAGGAACATCTGAATAAGGGGTTGGCGTGCGGATGGCGGCCGTCGAGAGAACTGCGTAGCCTGGGACAGAGGAGAGATGGCGCCGCGCTTGGGCGGTCTGGGCGTATCCGGGCGGGCGCTTTGTCGGTATAGACACGCTACACGTGCTGACAGCGCAACAGATGTCGGCGCGCCATGAACAGATTGGCCAGGGCACAGGTGACGAACAGGCGATGCGCGTTCTTCTTGAGCCCGCGATAGCGCACCTTGGCGAAGCCGAACACCCGCTTGATGACCCCGATCGAATGCTCGACCTTGGCGCGCACCCTCGACTTGGTGCGGTTCTTGGCCCGCTCGATCTGGTCGACGACGCCGCGATGGCGATAGCGGCGGTTGGTGAAGTCCCGGGCCTCGCGGCGCGTGCTGCGCGGATCGCCGCGCGCTGGCCGCGATAGGCCTGATCGCCCCACACCCGGGTCTCGTTGCCGTGCAGCAGGTCGGGCAGCACCCGGCTGTCGGCGACATTGGCCGGCGTCGCCACCACCGCGTGGATCAGCTTGGTGCGGCTGTCGACGCCGATATGCGCCTTCATGCCGAAATACCACTGGTTGCCCTTCTTGGTCTGGTGCATCTCGGGATCGCGCGCCTTGTCGGCGTTCTTGGTCGAGGACGGCGCGGTGATGATCGTCGCATCGACGATCGTGCCGGTGGCGATCTTCAGCCCGTTGGCCGCCAGGTGCCGCTGCACCTCCTCGAACAGCCGCCGGCCCAGATCGTGCGCCTCCAGCAGGTGGCGGAAGCGGCACACCGTGGTTTCGTCCGGCACCGGCTCGCGCCCCAGATCGATCCCGACAAAAGCGCCGCATCGCCTGCGAATCGTACAGCGCCTCTTCCACCGCCGGGTCCGACAGGTTGAACCACTGCTGCAGAAAATAGATGCGCAGCATCCGCTCCACCCCGACCGGCGGACGGCCATTGCCGGGCTTGGGATAATACGGCTCGATCAACGCGCACAGCGCCGGCCACGGCACCACCCGCTCCATCTCGGCCAGAAACGCCGCCCGCCGCGTCGTCTTGGCGTAGCGCTCAAACCCCACTGTCGCCAGCGTCGTCTGCTTCATTGCCCCCAAACCTTGCGCATCCCACCCCGCTGCGCACTATATCATGATCGCTGGCCGATGGCTTTTGCAGAGGTTCCTTAACCCACATCACCCCATTCGGCTGCGTGCCCGGCGGGGTTTTGCATCTTGGAACTGTCTCGAAGGCGGC
>CAWFKO010000008.1:0-8309 GCA_963816445.1 uncultured beta proteobacterium
GCAAGAGATGACCGCACTTCTATCGCGCGTGCCACGCACGACCATCCGGCATCGCGGTGCCGAGCCGAAGAAGTGAAACTCGATGCGGTCGTTCCTGGCGACCGCATCCTTATCAGACAGGGGGATGTCGTTCCGGTGGACGGGACCCTCGCGAGCGGCACCGCCGTTCTCGATCAATCGGCCCTAACCGGCGAATCGATTCCGGTTCAGCGCAACGGTGGCGAGCCGATCATGAGCGGGGTCACGAATGTCGGAGAGGCCTTCGATCTCCTCGCCGCGCGCTGGGCCGCGGAAAGCACCTATGCCGGCATTGTACGCCTCGTCGAGGCGGCGCACCGCTCTGAAGGGGCTCCGATGTCACGTCTCGCGGACCGCTTCGCGATGGTCTTTCTCGGCGTGACGGTCGTCATGGCCGGCGGAGCGTGGTTCTGGACCGGTAATCCTATCCGCGCGGTCGCCGTGCTCGTCATTGCTACCCCCTGTGCCGCTCATCCTCGCCGTGCCGGTCGCGATCGTGTCGGGATTGTCACGTGCCGCCCGGCATGGCGTCCTGATCAAGGGCGGCAAGGCTCTGGAAATGATCGCTCGCATTCGCACCCTCGTCATCGACAAGACGGGGACGCTAACCGATGGTCGCGCGCGGATCGTTCGGATTGATGCTGCTCCAGGGCAATCTCCAGAAGAGGTCTTGCAGGCAGCGGCCTCGCTGGATCAAGCGTCGAAGCACGTTATCGCGCAAACGATCGTCTTCGAAGCGCATGATCGCAGACTTCGCCTCGCCGTACCCACCAACGTGATCGAAACAGCGGGCGAAGGGATCGAAGGGCGCGTGGAGGGTCGAAATGTCGTATTGGGCGGAGTTCAATTCGTCACCTCGAACCTGCCCCGCGCGGAAGGGCGATCTATCCGCAGGCCCACGCAGCCGGGGGCTGCCATCGTCGCTGTCGCCGTGATCGACCGGAAAGCTTGCCGCTCATTTGGTATTGGCCGACGAGCTCCGCCCTGGAGTGATTGATATCCTGCGGAGTTTGAGGCGCCTACACGTCGAACGTATTGTTCTTGCGACGGGAGACCGGCGAGAGGTGGCCGATGCCATCGCTGCTAATCTTTCACTCGATGCCGTGCGATCGGATCTCACGCCGGATCAGAAGGTTATGGTCGTCCTTTCGGAGCGGAAGAACGGGCTTGTCATGATGGTTGGCGATGGGGTCAATGACGCTCCCGCCCTCGCCGCGGCCGATATCGGCATCGCAATGGGTGCCCGAGGGCGGCTGCTTCGGTCGAAGCCGCCGATGCCGTCCTTCTCGTCGATCAGCTGGACCGCCTTCCCACTGCCATCGCCATCGCGCGAAGATCGCGGGTCATCGCGCTCGAAAGTGTATACGTAGGGCTCGGGCTCTCAGTCGCTGGCATGATCGCAGCAGCCTTTGGTCACATCACCCCAGTCCAAAGTGCCCTCCTCCAGGAGGTCATCGACGTCGCCGTGATCCTCAACGCTCTCAGAGCTTTGAGGGATCGACAGCCGGTGCCAGCAATCGTAGTCGACTCGCGTGCTCCAGGCCGATGAGCCTCGTGCCCAGCTTAGATTGCTGCCTCGAACTGGCGAGGCCCCCCAAAGTGCTGTGCAGAGACAATCACGAAAGCCTCTGATGTGATGGTTCGCGATGTCGTCACCATTGGACGACGAGCCCGGCAACCAGGTCGGTCTGACCTTGGTCGCCTGCTCGATCCGGTTGCAGCGACGGCCGGGGCCGCTGTCCGTTGCGGCAACGTCAGAGGAACGACTGGTCCTCATTTTGGCGTGGGCGAAATCGCAGATCGCCTGCACACACCGGACACCGCCCGACAGCTTTCCGAACTGCGACCAGGCGAAATCGGCGAGCTGGCCGCTGTCGCAATAGCGGCTCGATACCAGGAACAGAGCGCGTCGTCGGGAAGGTCGGCGATCGGCGTCGTCCTCTCTTCGGGTGGTGTTCGTCCGGCTCGCCCGAGTCCTGAATGACGAAGCGGTCGGAGAACGTCACGAGCCGGCCGGAACGTCGACGCGGGCGACCCGATTGCCGAAAAGATCGAGATAGGAACGCATCGGCAGAGGGGGATCCGAGGCGATCGGGGTAGCAGGTCCGTGTCCCGGAAGGGTGGATGCTGAGCTGGAGGATCATCGGCGTCGCCGCCGGACATTTCACAGGCTGGCCGAAGCCAGCTTCGACCAGCCTGTGCTGCTCCTCGAAGAGCCATGATCCCGACCATACCTCACCCTCGGCTTGGGGCCGCGCGGACGGCGGCGGTTGGGAACGTTTCGCGCCGGGTTCCAAAACGAGTCGCGGGAAGGCCGCGGAGACTAGCGGGCGACCGATGGTTTCGGCGCGGCGCACGCATTCGCCAGCCTCTAAGTTCCGCATCTTCAACCGGATCGTCGAAACGCGCCAGCGATCGAGAACCGGGGCCAGCAGCCAGGTACAAGATTCACGCGTAAACTCCAGCTACCACATTCAAACCACGCCTCACCCGATCGCGATCTTGCGCGGCTGGGCGTGCTTGGCTTTCGGCAGGGTCAGCGTCAGCACTCCGTCTTCGAGGTTGTCGCCGATCTTCTCCTGGTCGATCGTTCCAGACAGCGCGAACGAGCGCCCGTAGTGGCCGACGTTGTACTCGGCATAGACCGGCTTGATCTGCACAAGGGCGATGTTCTAATGCTGCTCTCGATCAAGCGGCGCGTTCACCAATACCTGTTGCGCGACCCTGCTTTTCGCTTCTTGTTCGATGAGCCGCCGCCGGGCGAGGCCGTCGCAGTCGACGGCGAAACTGACCGGGCTGAATACCCGAAAGGACGACATCGTAACCATTGCGGCCATACGCATTCGCGGCTCGCAAATCCTGGCGAGCGAGCGGTTCGAAATCGATGGTCAAGCCCAACGGGAGGATGAAGGCGGAGGCGATCAAAGTGCATCACCTCCGCGAAGGAGACGTGGCCGGCGGCCGAACGATGGAGCAGGTGTTGCCGGAGCTGCTGCGCTACATCGGCTCGCGGCCGCTCGTCGGGTATTATCTCGAGTTCCGCGACCTCGCCGTGGTCAACAAGCACGTGCGGCGCATGCTTGGGATTGAAGCTTCCCGACAACCGGCACGGATCGAGGTCTCGGGACTTCTACTACGAGCGCAGTACGGCGACGCGCCGCCGGGCACGCAGATCGATCTCCAATTCGCCGCGATCCTCGCGGATCTCGGCCTGCCGATCCTCAACCAGCACGACGCTTTCGCAGACGCCCTCATGACGGCGATGATGTATGTGACGCTTATGGACCTCAAGGACCGCAACATCCGCATCCCGCGCCCGTGCGCAAGACCCATCACGCATTTCGGCGGCGGGTGAGCGTTCGCCTGTCGACGGCGAAGCGGCGGCCCCTTGACACGTGTCCGTTCGAAGCCCGTCAAAATCTGCCAGAAGATCACAAACAGCAAGCCCGACAGGATCATAGCCCTCCACGCCCGCGTTTTCGGCGATCTGGCGGATTGGGGCCTCAAGCGCCCTGAGCACGATGTTGATGCCGGACTGGATGTCGGCATTCTGGTCGCTGAGCTTGCCGATCGCGGCCTTGGCGCGCCGGCGCGGATGTGCCCCTTCGTCAGCTCTGCCCAACAATGCCGCGCAACCTGCCCAAAGTTATCACTCCTCGATAACGCGTGTCTAAAAAGCCCTACCTGCCGCGTGTGCATTCGCCCCGAAAGCAGCAACGCCGACGCTCATCATGCCTGGCCATATCAGCATTACTGCCGCGGCCCATCCCCACGTGTCAGCGGCCTCGATCAACAATCCGGGGGGCGAGCGAAGAGCAAGAACGGCAAGACCGGCGGAAGCGGCTGATAGCTGAATGAAAAGAGCTTTGCATGCACGATCGGGCGCAGGCGGATAAAACCGTCGGGCTGCTTCACGAATTCGCTCAGCAGTCTCATCGATGAAACGGTTTCGCGTGAGCGCCATGCCGACAGCCAGGAAGAGATCGATCCACCGCAAGAGACGAACTGCAGATTGCAGCTCCGATTCTGCCGCGCCTGACGCCGGTATCACTAGGCCACAGCGAAGCGCGATCGTGACGGCGACAGTTGCCGCCGCAACAGCCAATATCTGAGCCGAAGCCGCTACGAAGCCGGCATAAAATAGTCGCCGCATCTTCCTCCGTCAGATCACTTCGGATTTCAGATTCGCGGACTGTAGAAGCGCCAGCAGGCCTTTCAGGATGCCCACTGGGGACGGAGGACAGCCCGGTATGTGCAGGTCAACTCGGATCACTTGCGACACGCCGCCCACGATAGCGTAGCTTTCTGCGAAACAACCCCCATTCAGGGCGCAGTCTCCGATTGCCACCACCCACTTGGGCTCGGGAGTTGCCGCGTATGTCCGCTCAAGCGCCTCGCGCATGTTTTTGGTGACCGGCCCGGTTACCGTCAGCACGTCCGCGTGGCGAGGCGAGGCGACGAAGCGCAGGCCGAAACGTTCGAGGTCGTAGAAGGCATTGCTGAGCGCATGGATTTCCAGCTCGCAGCCGTTGCACGAGCCGGCATCGACATGGCGGATCGATAAAGATCGACCGAGCCTTGTGTGGGCGGCGCGGTTGACGCTCTGTGCTAGCTCGGCAACAGCGGCTTCATCGGGTTTGGGGGCGGGCTCGGTGAGCGTGCCGTGCGTCAGGCTTTCGATCAGCGTCTTGCGCATAGGCTTTGCCCTAGAGGTCGTGTCCGGAATACGAGCAATTGAACGATTTGTTGCAGATCGGAAAATCGGCGACGATGTTGCCCTCGACTGCGGCTTCCAACAGCGGCCACTGGAACCAGGACGGGTCGCGCAGGTGGCAGCGCTCCACGCGCCCCCTCCCGTCGAGCCGCAGCCAGACCAGCACGTCGCCGCGGAACGCTTCGACCAGACCGAGGCCTTCGCACGTTTCTCCGTTGCCATTGACGGCAACGGCGATCGGGCCATCGGGCAGACGTGCGAGAATCTGTTCGATCAGCGTCAGGCTTTGTTCGACCTCGCGGATGCGGATCCATACCCGCGCGTTGACATCGCCGGCGTCCAGCACCGGTACCTCGAACGTGAGATCGTCATAGGGCGCGTAGCCGGGGGCGCGTCGCGCATCGAAGCTACGGCCCGAGGCTCGTCCGACATATCCACCGGCGCCGAACTGGCGCGCGAAGGCCGGCTTCACGAAGCCGGTCGTGACGGTGCGGTCCTGCAGCGAGGCGGTGTTGTCGTACAGCTCGATAAGCCGCGGAAACACTTTGCGGAATTCGACGAGCAACGCGCGCAACTGCGCGGGACCGTCGGCCGCCATATCGCGCGCGACGCCGCCCGGCACGATGACGTCCATCATCAGCCGGTGGCCGAAGCAGACCTCGGCCGCGCGCAAGCAGCGCTCGCGCAGAATGCCGGTTTGCGCATGCATCAGCGCGAACGCGGCGTCGTTGCAGATGGCGCCGATGTCGCCGAAATGGTTCGCCAGCCGCTCGAGCTCGCCCATCAGCGCGCGCAGGTAGAGCGCGCGCGATGGCGCGGTCACGCACAGCGCGGCCTCGGTGGCTTGCGCAAAGGCGTAAGCATAAGCGACGGTGCTGTCGCCGGAAGTTCGCGAGGCCAGCTTCGCGGTGGCGCCAAGCGTGGCACCGTGCATCAGTGACTCGATGCCCTTGTGCACATAGCCGAGCCGCTGTTCCAGACGCACCAAGTGCTCGCCGTTGGCGGTGAAACGGAAATGCCCCGGCTCGATAATTCCGGCATGCACAGGGCCCACCGGAATCTGATGCAGGCCTTCGCCCTCGGCCGGCAAGAATGCATAAGGTTCTGGCTTACGCGCGGCTGTGCGGTTGCCGAGCGGATGGCGCACGTCCCAGAATCCGAGGTCGAGCCAAGTGCGCGTATCCGGCGCGCCGATCGCATCGAGGCCATACAGATCGCGGATGGCGCGTTCGAGACGAATTGCCGGCGGATGCCGCGCTCCGACGCTTGGATAGGCGCCGTCCTCGCAGGTGTAGCTCAGGACGGCGATGTCGCTGGAAGTTTCATTCAACAAGGCCATGTGCACGGCCGCGGCGTCGCCCCACAGGCCGAGCATTGTGCAGCGACCGTCTGCCAGAAGTTCGATAGCTTGCCGCCAGCCCTCGTCGCCCACGATCACGCGCGGCCACGGCCGATGCCGTTCGGCCTGTTCACGGACCTTGATGGTGTCGAGCACGGCCATGACGCTATCCCAACAGCTTGGCGACGTTCTGGAAGCCAGTGACCAGCTGCGGCGGCAGGTAGATTCCCGCAACGAATACGATGGCGAGATGCGCGAACATGGGCACGTAGGAGGCCTGCGCTGGCGCGGTCGGTCCGCGCGGCTCGCCGAATGCAATCGTGTTGAGCTGCGAGAACAAGCCGCCGAGAGCGACCAGGATGCCGAGCACGAGGATCGCCGCCAGCCACGGCTGGCGCGCGAAGGTCGAGCTCAACACCAGAAACTCGCTCATGAATATGCCGAGTGGTGGAAGCCCGGCGATGGCCACCACGCCGAGCACGAGCCCCCAGCCGAGCACCGGATTGGTCACTGTCAGCCCGCCCATGTCGGTAATCTTCTGCGTGCCCTTGACCTGCGCGATGTGGCCGACCGCGAAGAAGATCGCCGACTTGGTCAGCGAATGCATGGTCATGTGCAACAGACCGGCGAAATTGGCGAGCGGGCCGCCCATGCCGAAGGCGAACGCGATGATGCCCATGTGCTCGATGGAGGAATAGGCGAACATGCGTTTGATGTCGCGCCGTCGATAAAGCATTAGCGCGGCGAAGACGCAGGAGATGAGCCCCATCGCCACCATCAACGGTCCCGGCGCGAGCGCGGCCGGGTTGACGGCAAGCAGCATCTTGAATCGCAACAAGGCGTAGAGCGCGACATTTAGCAGCAGGCCCGAAAGCACCGCCGAGATTGGTGTCGGGCCTTCGGCGTGAGCGTCCGGCAGCCAGGCGTGCAGCGGCGCCAGGCCCACTTTGGTGCCGTAGCCCAGCAGCAGGAATACGAAGGCGACATTGAGTAAAGCGGGATCGAATTTCGCTGCATGCGCGACCAGCACGGTCCACACCATGGCATAAAGGCCTTCACCGATCACCGGCCGCGCCGCCATGTAGACCAGGATGGTGCCGAACAGCGCCAGCGCGATGCCGACGCTGCCGAGGATGAAATATTTCCAGGCCGCTTCCAGCGCCTCATGCGTGCGATAGATGCCGACCATCAGCACGGTGGTCAGGGTGGCGACTTCGATCGCGACCCACATCAATCCGATATTGTTGGCCACCAGCGCCAGGTTCATGGCGAACATCAGCATCTGATACATAGCGTGATAGAAGCGCACCGAAGTGGGTGTCAGCCGGCCGATCTCGATCTCGTGGCCGATATAGCTCGCGCTGAACACGCTGGTCGTGAAGGCGACAAACGTCGTCAGCACGATGAAGACCTTGTTGAGGTCATCCACCAGCAGGTAGTCGCCGGACACTGGCTGGACCACGAACAGTGACGCGGCGGCCAGGAATGTCAGCAAGGCGGCCGAGACATTCAGCCCCGCCGTGAGCCGGTACCAGGCGAGGTCGGCCGAAGCGCGGCCACCATCGAGGAATCTGTAAGACCGGGTCGAGCGCGTCGAACGTCATCGCTGCTCTCCCGGAATCGGTCCATCGCCTGGATGTCGACGCTGTCGAAGCGTTGGAATGCGGAACAGGAAGATGCCGATCACGATGAAGGCGATCAGCACGAGAACGGCGACCGAAACGACCACGAAGGCACGGCCTCGGCGTCGGTCGCCGCCAGCACGAAGGCCGTTCGACGACATGAAGCTGATCTACCTGCTCACCGCGTCGCGCCTGAACGACGATGACGAGCAGGCCGAGCAGTACTCACCGACAGCGCGAAGGCGAGGTCTTCGCGCGCAGGGTGACGGTGCCCGGCGGTCACACAGATTGCACTGAATTTACATCACAGCGCGACGAGACCGACGCCGGCCAGCATGGTCAGCCCGAAGCCGATCGTGGTCGATCTGGCGATGGATGTCGAGGTGAACGACGATCCGGCGCAGTGTGACCGGACGGACGGACGTCTTGAGCACGAGCGTGATCAGCGTGGTGATGTAGAGGTGCGGGGCGTGCTGATGAACGCTGCGCGGCGACCGACAGCGCCAAAATGAAGCGCATGCAGCGCGAACGATATTGAGCAGCGCGTAGAGCCGGTCCTGGTAGAGCTGCATGAAGCTCACCAACACCAGCGAGCCGGCCAGCATGTGGGCGATGT
>CAWFKO010000009.1:0-91088 GCA_963816445.1 uncultured beta proteobacterium
GCGGCGGCACGCTTTCCCGCGCGCAACGATCCGGCAAACAGCCAGTTCGAGCGGCCCACCGCCATCACATGCTCATTCTGCCCATATCGGGCGGGAAATTGAAGTTCACTATCGATGGCACCCGTTTTACGGGCGCCGTTTGCGGGCGCAGTACAGCGAGCAACGGGTTGGCGGCCACGTTGTCCATGTCGAGGTCGCCCCAGGCGTCGTAACGGTACTGCCGGCTTGGATGTTTGACGCCGGTATCTGCGCAGGCATGGAACTCGGGGCGCCGCGCGTTTCGGCGAGCACCCTGAGGGATTTGCACCGATTGCTCGTTGAACGCGGATTTCGGCGAAGCTCCCCTGGCGATTCCAACATCGTCCAGGAGAAGCCAGATGACCAAGGTGCAAAAATTCTCGTCGAAGGCCCGGTTGCCATCGACGCAACCCCGCCAGATCAGCATCGCGTTCGAGTCGATTCCACTTCGGGGACTGAGCGCACCGGAGCGCATAACAGTACTCATGCATCTGGCGAATCTCCTCATGCTGGCGGCCGGTGTCGCGACCAAGGAGCTCGACGATGAACGCTGAGTTGCTTCCGGCCACGCTTCTCAGACGCAAGGCCGTGGTGTATGTGCGGCAGTCGACCCAAACCCAGGTACAAACGAACCTCGAGAGCCAACGCCGACAATACGATCTGGTCGAGGAAGCGCGGCGTCGTGGCTTCGTCAACGTCGAAGTGATTGACGACGATTTGGGCCGTTCGGCGAGCGGCACCATGGCAAGACCCGGCTTCGATCGACTGGTGGCCTGGCTTTGCGCCGGAGAAGTGGGCGCGGTGCTGTGCTTTGATGCCTCCCGACTTGCCCGTAACGGACGCGATTGGCATCACCTGCTTGAACTGTGTGGTCTGGTCGAGGCGAGGGTAATCGATATGGACGGCATCTACGATCCGTGCCGACCCAACGATCGATTGTTGCTCGGCATGAAGGGCAGCATCAGTGAGTTTGAACTTGGAGTCCTGCGCGCGCGCATGCTCGATGCCGCGCGCGCCAAAGCCCGGCGCGGAGAGCTGCGTATCAGCGTGCCCATTGGCTACCTCTGGCATCGCGAGACCGGCCTTGGTCTTGATCCTGATCTGCGCTTGCAGGAAGCGATCCGCTTGATCTTCGCGCGCTTTCGCAAGCTCGGCAGCGCGCGCCAGGTGCTGCTGTCGATGGCGGCCGACCAGCTGCACTTTCCGCGTCCGTCCGATGGAAAAAAGTTGGTGAGCTTCGATTGGACACCCATCCGTTATCGCAGCGTCATCTCGGTATTGAAGAACCCGTTCTACGCCGGCGCCTACGTCTACGGAAAAAGCGAGAAGCGCACCGCAATTGTTGATGGTCGCGCGCGCAAGAGCTACGGCCATGGCAAGCCATTTGAGCAATGGGAGGTTATGATTAAGGATCACCACGAAGGCTATATCGAGTGGACCGAGTTCGAACGCAACCAGAAACTGCTCGCGGCGAATGCCTACGGGAAAGTGGGCGACGCCAAATCCGGGCGCGGCGGCCGAGCTTTGCTGGCCGGGCTCCTGCTCTGCGGATGCTGTGGACGTCGATTGATGGTCGCCTATACGGGACGCGCACCGGGTCAACCGGTCTATCGTTGCGAGCGGCCCAATCAGATGTTCGGTCGCCCGCGGTGTATTACCTTCGGCGCCACGCGCGTCGATGCCGCCATCGCCCGCGAGTTGCTGTGCGCGGTCGAGCCGATGGCTATTGAGGCCGCGTTGCAAGCCGAGTGCCGCTATATGGAGGTCCAAAACGAACAGCAACGCATGGCCGAACTGGACTTGCAGCAAGCCCGGTATGAGGCCTCGCTCGCGGAGCGGCGCTACGCCGCTTGCGATCCCGACAATCGACTGATTGCAGCACAGCTGGAAAAAAGCTGGGAAGCCGCACTTCAGCGGGTACAAGCCTGTGAGGCGCGATTGGACGCAGTGCAGCGGCCGAACCCTGCCGCGGTGGCGCCCGACTTTACTGGGCTGGCGGAAGACCTGCAGGCTGCGTGGAACTCGCCAGGCGTGACGATGCGACCTCGCCAACAACTGCTGCGTGCGCTCGTTGCCGACATCATCGCTGAATACGATGCGCCTGCGCGCGAGATCGTGCTCACGATCCATTGGCGCGGGGGTCAGCATTCGCAGTTGCGAGTCCGTAAGCCACAATCAGGCGAGCATGGCTGCCGCACTCCCGAGGAAGCCCTGGCCGTGATGCGCAGCATGGCAAGCCGGTGGTCCGACGCGGACATCGCGGCCTCGTTGAATCGCATGGCGATTCCTACGGGTCAAGGAAAAACTTGGAACGCGCACCGTGTCGGATCGCTGCGCACAGTGCATGGCATCCACGCGTATCGTTCTGCCGAGAAAAATGGGGAGTGGCTCACGATGTCTGAGGCCGCGACTAAGCTCGGAGTCACCAATCACCAAATCCGCAGGCTCATCAAGGAACGTGTTCTGGCGGCCGAGCAGGTTGTTGCCGGCGCACCCTACCAAATCCGTGCCCACGACCTGCAAGACGAACGAGTCATTGCCGCGCTCGCGCGAAAGGGTCGTCCGTGTCGGGCGACTTCTGAAAATCAAACTCCAATGTTTCCAAGCACTTGAAGAGGACGTGCACAATGAATAGGGCCTTGCGATCGGGCGGATTCGGTTCTCGACCCAGTTGTTGTCGATGGGCAGCGCGCCGTCGTCAAGGAAGCGCGTCAACGGCTTCCAACGCCCGAGGCTATAGTCGATCGCTTTAGCCATGGCCGTTCCGTCGGTCGCCCTCTGCCGCTGCAGCAGCAGCCATTGGCGAAACTTGTCGGCGATCGGTCGCGATTGCCGCTGCCGTATTCGCGCTCGCTCCCCGGCGCTCAGTTCCCGCGCCTCGCGTTCGACATCGTAGAGCTTTCCGAACAGTTGCAGCGCTTCCTCGGCCAACGCGCTCTGGTGGTTGACCCACAGATCGTTGAATTTCCGGCGCGCGTGCGCCAGACACCCAACCTCGGTCACCCCCTGGGCGAACAGCCCCTTGTACCCCGAGTAGTCGTCGCAGACGAGCTGCCCCGACCAGCCGTCGAGGAATTGCTTCGGGTGCGCCGCGGCACGGCTGTCGGCGAAGTCGTAAACGACGGCCTGCACGGCATCGAATTGCGTCGAGCTGTAGCTCCAGATGTACGCACGGTGCGTGCTCCCCTTGCCCGGCTTGAGCATGGCCACCGGCGTCTCGTCGGCGTGCAGCACTGGACGCTCGAGCAGCATCGCCCTCAGCGCATCGACCAGGGGTTGTAGCTGCACGCCGCAAGCACCGACCCACTGCGCCAGCGTCGAGCGCGGTATGGCCAGGCCAGCGCGTTCGAAGATGCCTTCCTGACGATACAGCGGTTGGTGATCGGCGTACTTCGCCACCAGCACCTGGGCCAGCAACCCCGCCGGTCGGCAGGCCCTTGTCGATCACCTGCGCCGGCACCGCCGCCTGGATCAGTGTCTGGCACTGCGCACAGGCCCATTTGCCGCGAATGTGGCGCTCGACGTGGAACACGCCCGGGGTGTAGTCGAGCTTCTCGCTCACGTCCTCACCGATGCGCTTCATTGCGCAGCCGCAACTGCACACGGTTCGTTCCGGCTCATGGCGCACTTCCACCCGCGGCAGATGCGCCGGCAGCGGGCGACGCTTGGGTTGCTCCCGCGGCACTTGCGCCGGCGCGGGAGATCTCAGCGTCTCGAGCTCCGCCGCGATCGCTTCCAGATCGGCATCGATCGCCTCGTCGAGGAGGCTCCGCTGCACGCCGTGCAACTGTTCGCTGCGCGCTGCAAACTTCCAGCGCTTGAGCACCGCCATCTCATGGGTGAGTTGCTCGATCTTGAGCTGCTTGTGTTGCAGCTCGCGATCTTTACAGGCCAGTGTTTCGATCAGGTCGGCGGCAAATTCGCGCAGTCGCTGCGCGTCCATTCGGGCAAGTTGATCGTGCACCTGCATGCGTTCGATAGTGCCACATCGAATCGCATGGTAACAACCTATTTCACGCCACGCGAATCGTTGCCTGTGCGCCGATGCGACACCACGGCAAGCCGATCACCAGTGCCTGCAACTGCTCGATGCTGATCGTCAGTTGCGCACCCGATTGCGAGCTCGCCCAGATGAAGCGTCCCTGGTGCAATCGTCGCGCGCACAGCCAGATGCCAATGCCGTCGTGCACCAGCAGCTTGAGCCGATTCGCCCGCCGATTGGCGAACAGGTACGCGTGATGAGCGCGCGCTTCACCGAACACCCGCACCACGCGCGCCAGCGCCGTTTCCGTGCCAGCGCGCATGTCCAGCGGCTCCACCGCCAGCCACACCGCGTCAATGCGGATCACCGCAGCAGCTCGCGCAACCAGGCCGCGCAATCGGCCGCCGCGACCAACGGCCAGCCGACCTTCACGACCGTCGCGCCGCGCCGCAACTCGATCGTGATCTCCTGCGCCGTACTGACCGCAGAGGCTCTCCACCTGCAGCGCAATGAATGCGCGGCTGCTCAGGTTCGAGGGCCACGGGCGATGCAATCACCGGGTCGAGTCGGCTTCGTCCCTTGCATCCGTTCCTCCGCCACCACCCAACGCCGCAGCAGGTTCGCGTTCAGTCCGTTAGCCAAGGCCATCGCGGCGATCGATACGCCCGGTTTGCGACAGGCCGCCACAACCTTCGGCCTTGAACTCCGCGCTATGCTGGCGCCGACGCCGCCGAGCACTGTTGCCGTCGTCCGAAGTGTTCACGTGTCCACCAAGAACCTAAGTGGACACGATCTTCCCTACCCGCAACTCGCTCGAGCAAGGTGACTTCGCCGACCGCTTACCGAAGGTCTACCGGCGGCGAAGGTCGGACGCGCTTACGTCCTGGTCGATGTTGACGTGATCGAATGGCTGCGCGGAAGATATGCGTCCGCGAGCGGGAAGGGGAAGCAATGCGATTCTACCGACGCAAGGCCGAGGGTCCGTGGCACGTCGATTTCTGGCACAACGCCAGGCGCTTTAGACCGAGCACTGGCACCACGGACATCAAAAAGGCAAAAGAGTGGGCCGAACGGCACAAGGCCGCACTCTGGCGAGCGGATCGACTCGACGAACGCCCCACCGTTAGCTGGGACCAAGCCGTCGTCGAATGGGTAGAGGCGCACGCAGGGCTCGACACGATCGAGCTTCGCAAAGCGCAATTGCGGTTTGCGAGCGAGTCGCTTGCTGGGAAGCCGCTTGACGCGATCGACCGCGCGTCCATGGAGGACATCGGGAAAAAAGTCGCCAAGACCGGTGCTTCGGATGCGACCGTAAACCGCTACCTGGCCGCGATTTCGGCCGTCCTAGGTTACGCGGTGAAGCGCGGACATCTAAGGACCAAGCCGGCAATGCCAAAGCGCCGGGAGCCTGGCAAACGCCTGCTGTGGGCCACGCACGAGCAGGCAGTCAAGCTGATCGACCAGCTGCCGAAACACCTTAGGCCGTTGGTGCGGTTTTCGCTCGCGACCGGGGTGCGCAAACACAACGGGACGCATCTGGAATGGACGCAAGTGGATACCGACCGGCGCGTCGCCTGGATCGAAGCGGATCAAGCCAAAGCCGGAAAGCTAATTGCGGTGCAGTTAAATGATGAGGCGCTCGAGGTCTTGGAACAGCAGCGCGGCAAGCATCGTCGCTGGGTCTTCCCGTACAAGGGCCACGCGATGGACAACCCGGCGCAGGATGCGTACAAGGCCGCGATAAAAGCTGCGGGGTTGCCGGCGGAATTCGACTGGCATTCGTTGCGCCACACTTGGGCAAGCTGGCACGTGCAAAATGGCACACCGCTGGCGGTGCTCATGCAACTCGGCGGCTGGGCGAGCTATGCGATGGTACTGCGCTACGCCCACTTGGCGCCTTCACACCTGGCTGCTTACGCAGAAAACGCCCGTGTGACCAGTCACAAAACCGGTCACACGCGGCAGATTGTGCGCAGCACCAAAACTGCGCTTCTTAAGAGTGGTAGGCCGTGCAGGGATCGAACCTGCGACCAACGGATTAAGAGTCCGCTGCTCTACCAGCTGAGCTAACGACCCGAAAACTGAACTATCGCGACCCTCGTGCGCACTGCGGGACGCTGGCGTGCGAACGCAAATTATACGCGCGAGGCGCCCGTCCCGGCAACCGCGGAAGCACGAGCGCCGTCCTCGCCTCGGTGCCTTCGCCAGCCCGCGGGCGGCATGCCGAATTCGCGCTTGAACGCCCGATTGAACGCCGCCTCCGAATCGTAGCCGACCTGCGCCGCTACGGCGGCGAGCGATTTGCCGCCGCTCAACAGTTCCTGCGCCGCGATCTGCAGGCGCCAGTGCGCCAGGTACTGCATCGGCGGCTGTTCCAGCAGATCGGTGAACCGTTGTGCCAGCGCCGAGCGCGACAAGCCCACCTTGCGCGCGAGCTCCTCGACAGTCCACGGATGCGCCGGCTGAGCATGAAGCATTGACAGCGCACGGCCGACGAAGCGATCGCGCACTCCCGCCAGCCATCCCTTCCGGTCCGCTGGCAGCGCATCGATGCAGCGTCGCACCGCCTCGACGAAGAGCAGTTCGGACAACCTGGCGAGGACGATCGTACTTCCGGCGCGCCACTGCGCCGCCTCGGCGGCAGCGAATTGCAGCGACGCCTCGAGCCACGCCGAGCGAGGATCGTCGCGCATGTCGACCTTGAAGATTCGCGGCAGCGCCGAGAGCAATGGGTTGCTTACCGTTTCGTCGCAAGCCAGAAAGCCGCACACCATGCGCGTCTGCGTTCCGTTACCCCCGTACGAGAGCTTCATCACCTCGCCTGGCGTTCTTTCCAACTGACTGGCAAGCAGCGGCGCGAGTGACACGGGTGAAAGATCAAGGGCGCTGCCCATGTTGTGCGCCGCACCTTGCGGAAACACCAACAGCTCGCCGGCACTCAGTTGGATGGCCGAGCGCGGGTTGTCGGCGAGGCGCGCCCAACAACTCCCTGCGGTGATGAGGTGAAAGAACACCACGCGCCTCGAGCGCGGCAGGAAATCCGCGCAGAGGGCGGCATCCGGCTGGCCGATCACGCACCAGGGCGCCGTGAACTCGGCGTTAAGGTAGACCGCGCCGCCCAGGCGCACGGCGCCAAGAACGTCGGAAACTGCATCCATGAACGGCGTCCGTCAATTCCGGCGTCCGGTACAAGAAATCCGGACGCCTGATCAATCGTGAACTTGCCAACGCGGAGATACTAGCACCGTGTGCGCGGGATCTTATGCCCGTGCTAGCCACCGAGGAGCCAGACGATGATCGACGAAAAAACGTACAAGGGCAGCTGCTTTTGCGGCGCGGTTCAGTTCACGGTCAGCGGCGAGCCCGCCGGAATGGGCTATTGCCACTGCGAGTCGTGTCGAAGCTGGTCGGCGGGGCCAGTGAATGCCTTCACGTTATGGAAGCCCGAATCCGTGAAGGTCACGCAGGGAGCCGACAAGATCGGTACATACAACAAGACGCCGCGCAGTTATCGCAAATGGTGCAAGACCTGCGGCGGTCACGTCTTCACCGAGCATCCTGCCTGGAACCTCATCGACGTGTATGCGGCGGTCATTCCGGACTTTCCGTACCGCGCAGGCGTCCACGTCAACTATCAGGAGACCAAGCTGCACATCAAGGACGGCTTGCCGAAGATGAAGGACCTGCCAAAGGAAATGGGCGGTTCGGGCGTCAGCGTTGCGGAATAGCATGCCGCACGGGCGAGGCCTGTGTTTGGATGACTCCTCGCATCACCGCGTCATTGCTTGAGCGTCCCAATGGGAGTAGCAGCGAAAACGGCGACCGAGGTCGCCGTTTTCATTTTTCGTAAAGCAGCTTTTCGATTATCGCGTGCTGCGCCTCCGACCCACCCACATTCCAGCCAAGCCGATGCCGAGCAACGCCAGCGTCGCGGGTTCGGGAACCGAAACACGAGCTGCGTCGAGGAACATGAACCCGGGGTCATCGCGGAAGCTGAACTGGATGGTGTTAGTCCCTGCCACGGATGTCCTGTTAAAAGTAAATGTCTGGAAGTTGCCGCCGGGGCTCGCCGGTGGATTCAGCATGTCGAAGACCAGAGCTCCGTTGAAGGAAAAATCAAACTCGCTCGGCGTCCCGCCGTCAAGCAGGGCAGCAAAGCTGATCTGAATCGGAACTCCCGCGGCAAGAGTGAACCCTTGGCTTAGGAAACCCTCCGACCCGACAGGCCCGGCAAAGTAGCTACAATTTCCCTCTGCAACCGTTGCGCCCGGACCAGGACATTGCACGCCGTTGAACGTAGTGTTTCCCGTCTGCGTCCAGCCCGTCAGGTCCCCGGTCTCGAAGCCGCCATTCACCAACAGGTTCGCCGCCGCATAGGCTGGCGCACTAACTCCAGCAGTGAGCAAGACCACCGCCACCGCCGCCTCCAACCACCGTACTCGCTCCATGTCAGTCTCCTCCTCCGGTCAAGTCAAGCGCGACGAACAAGTTGTAGCTAGCAATAATCATGCACACCATTCTGCCGCCCCAAGAAAACAAGTAATTAGATTTTTCGGAACCTCGTTTCGAATGCGCGGCCGGTGAGCGTCTGTAAGATTCCTCGACATTCACATTACAAACTGTTACTGACAGGGTGTCCCCCACGTCTTGACACGCGGAAAGGTTCGCTGTACTAACACGCAGAAGAACTCTGTCGCGCTCACCGAAATATCCGAAATTGATTCCTGTCCGGTCACGGATGACCGACTGGACGGATCGGCTTGTACTGGTTTATTGAGACGGCGGACAACGGGGGGAATGCTCATTCAGCAGTATCGCCCGTTGCCCTACGATACGTCTCAGGACGTGAAGCTTTGTGGCGTACCCGCTATCGGGACGCTTCAAAGCAGTTCTGCCGTAGTGTTGTTCTACGTTGAAATTTTCTACGTCGAAACTTGATTGGCAGGAGGAGGATTTCATGAAAGTCTCATGCCTTGGCTACGCAGCCACGTTGGCGGTGGCGCTCGTCGGTAGCCTTTGGAACGCAGCGGCCCAAGCGCAGGTTGTAAGACCGCCGTTGATGGGCGCGGACCCGAATTGGCCCAAGCCGTTGCCCAATGGAATGGTACTCGGTCAGGTCGGTGGCACCTGCATCGACTCACACGACAACGTTTTTGTAGTTACACGGGGCTTTCAGAATGGTGGTCTCACTTCACCGGAAGGCGTCGGTGGGGCAAACCCGAACACGGGAGTGCTGGGCGGAGCATTCAAGTCCAGGCCAGCGCCGCCGGTGGTTGAGTTCGATACGGCAGGCAACTATATCGCTGGCTGGGGCGATCCGTCGCTGGTAACCGCTTCGGATCCGCCAGTTATATTTCCGCCACCTTTCGGTGCGGTGAGCGTTACTAACCAAAACAAAGTCGTGCCCAACGGCATGCACGGCTGCTATGTCGATTACCAGGACAACGTCTGGATCGGCGGCAACAGCGACGGCGTCATCCAGAAGTACACCCACGACGGCAGCACCCTGTTGCTGCAGATCGGGGTCAAATTTAAATGCGACAGCGGCCTGAGCACTGACGACGGCTCCCCCGGCAACCCGGATAGTCCGATTCCGTGCACGGGAACGGGTGGAGGCAATGTCTCGAGGACCGGCATTAGCCACAAGTATCTCAGCCTGCCGGCGGCCATCGCGGTCGATCCCAATCCTGACCCGGTCAACGGCAAGGTAGGCAGCATCTACATCGCCGACGGCTACGGCAACCATCGCGTCGTCGTCTTCGATGCGCAAGGCAACTATCTGCGCCAGATGGGCAGCGTGGGTACGGGCAACGATCAGTTCACCGTTGGCGACGGCGGCCATCCCCACTGCGTCAGGCTCGGCGCCGACCAGCTCATCTATGCATGCGATCGAGGCCAGAACAAGATCAATATCTATACGAGAGCCGGTGGGTTCGTGGGCAACATCGGGATCGTTCCCGGGCAAGTCGGTACCGGCCAGGAAGGCAGCGGCACCGCGTGGGACATCGATTTCTCCAAGGATGCGGCTCAAAAGTGGGCCTTCATCTCGGACGGCCAGAACGAGATCTTGTGGACCTTCGATCACGCCAACGCACTGGCCGCAGGCAACGCCAGCCAGCCCGTCGCGGGATTCGGTGGCTTCGGACACGACCCGGGGCTCTTCAGTTTCCTGCACATGATGGCGATCGATTCGAAGGGCAACATTTACGTGGGCGAAACGATTGGTGGCAACCGAATTCAAAAGATCTTAACAAAGAGCCTTCCAACCGGCCTCCCGAAATAGCTTGCGACTAAGGTAGACGTCGAAATGAATCGTTACAGGAGGATTTCATGAAGCTCAAGGGCTCTATCTTGGGAGCAACGTTGGCGTTCGCCGTGGTGACAGGCGCGAGTCTGTGGAGCGCGCAGAGTCAGGCGCAATCGGTGAGCCTCGCCGTTTATCCCTATCAGATGAGGCCACTACCCAACTTCTGGGTAGTCGGCGAAGTCGGCGGGACGTGCGTCGGCGCGCAGGATCACATTTTCATGGTGACGCGCGGTTTTCAAACCGGTGGTCTGGCCTCGCCGGAAGGCGTTGGCGGCGCCAACATCACCGGCGTGATCGGGTCGATCAATCGGTCGGTGGCGGCTCCGCCGGTGATCGAATTCGACCAGAACGGATACATCGCCAATTCCTGGGGCAACCCGGCCCTGGTAGCGACGGGACAGCCGTTCGCCGGACAGAATGCGGTTCTTCCAAACGGAATACACGGCTGTTACGTCGATTTTCAAGGGAATATCTGGCTGGCCGGCGTTTCCGACGGCGTCGTTCAAAAGTACTCGCCCAGCGGCACCCTGATGTTGACGATCGGGACCAAGTTCACTTGTGACAATGGTGCCGGCGGCTCGATCAACTGCACGGGCACCGGGGGCGGCAACGTGGGAATGGTCGGTATGAGTCACACGCTGCTCAACGGACCGGCCGATGTCGCCGTCGATTCGACCAACGGCGAGGTGTACATCGCGGATGGCAACGGCAACCATCGCATCGTGGTGTTCGACAGCAGCGGCAACTATCAGCGCCAGATGGGCGGCGTGGGTACGGGCGCTGGTCAGTTCGCCAACGCCGGCGGCGGTCACCCGAATTGCGTCGTGCTTCCCAACAACGGGCTCGTATACGCGTGCGACCGCGGCAATGACCGGATCAACGTCTTCACCAAGGGTTCGGGCACAACCGCGGGCACCTTTGTGACGGCTATTCCCATCGTTCCCGGGACGGCAGCGCTCAGCACCAACGGTACGTTCGGGTCGGCGACCGATATTGCTTTCTCGCCGGATACCGCTCAGACCTTCATGTACGTGACCGACGGTGGCAACGAACGGGTTTGGATCATGAACCACGCGGCTGCGCTTGCCGGGCAGGCGGCAATACTCGGCTCGTTCGGCAACGGGTTTGGTCACGACACCGGCGAATTTACCGCGTTGGATAGCATTACGGTCGACTCAAAAGGCAACGCGTACACGGCCGAAATAACGGGTGGACGGCGCCTGCAAGTCTTCAATGTGCAGCACTGATTCGCTTTAGCATCACACGACTGCAGCGTTTTGCACACGCGGCGGCCGGGGCATTGAAGCCCCGGCCGCCGCGTGTTATGTGTAGCTTCCATATACCCGCAGGACGCACGACCATGCATGCCGAAACAAGCCGCGTGCGCGCCGCCGCCGTGAGCGCCGGATGACAGTCCGCGTCGCAGAGCGCTCCCTCAATGCGTGTCTGTGGTCGATCGTCTTTCTCAGCATTCTCGCCTTGCCTCGATGGGCGCTCGCCAATGGCAGTGACTTGCCTCCGGAGATCCTGCTTCAGGGATTCGTCAAGCCGGAAGATGGGCGCATCCAGCTCCTGCTCAGACTCCCGCTCACGCTGCTTTCCAATTTCTCGCCGCCAAAGCGCGGCCCCGGTTACCTCGACCTCGGCCGCATAGACACGACGCTCAGGCAAGTCGCCACTGCGACGGGTCGTCAAATCGAGCTGTCGGTCGACGGTACGACGCTCGCGCCCACGACGCGGGAGCTGCGGCTCTCGCTTTCGTCCGACCGCTCGTTTGCAAGCTACGCCAGCGCCCTCGCGCACCTTCAGGGTCCGCCGTTGCCGGCAGACACAGACCTTTTCTGGAACCAGGGCTTCCTCGATCTGTGGTTCGAATATCCGGTGCCCTCGCCTTCCCCCAACATCTGGATACGCGTCAACGTTCCCGAACTCGGCAATCGGTTCAAGCTGCAGCTCGAATACCTTCCCACCGGTGAACCTGCACGTGCGCTCGAGATCGCGGGCGACGCCGGCTGGATTCCCCTCAATCCGCGCTGGTACGACGCGGCGTGGCTTTTCGTGAAGGGCGGTTTTGTCGACGCGTTTGCTGTAGAGCGCTTCCTGTTCATACTCTGTTTGGTCGCTCCCTTCCGGCGGTTCCGCAGTCTCGTCGGAGTAGTCACCGCCTACACCGCGCTTCAGGCGCTGACGTTGACGGCGGCCGCGCAGGGTGCGCTTGCGGACGCTGAAATCGGATGGCTTCCGCTACTCTCCATTACGGTCTTCGCCGCCGCAGTGCTGGTGCTGGCCATCGGCAACCTCGCGGTGCCGAGATTGCGCCCTCGCTATTTCATTGCCTCCGTGGTCGGCGCGTTCGCCGGCTTCGGTCTGGGTCGACTTTTGACGGACGCTTCGCCGTTCATGGGAACCCACCCACTCGTCGCGATCGTCGCGTTCAATATCGGCGTCGCGCTGGCCGTCGTTGCATGCCTGGTCATCGCGTTCTTCGCGCTGCGCTTGCTTTTTGCCAGCGTGCTCGGGCCCTTACTCGGCGTGATCGTTCTCTCCGCCGTTTTGGGCCATGCAAGCTGGCATTGGATGATGGATGGCGGCCGCGAGTTCGTGCGCCAGCTTGCACAGACGCCGGCCGCGAGTTTTTGGTCGGGATTATTCGTTGTCGTCCCATGGCTGATACCGGCGCTGCTGGTCGGCGTCGCGGCGTATTTCCTGCCGAAGCGATTCGATGGCGTACCTGTGCCGACTCTGCTTCGCGCACTGCACGGCAACGACCGTGGCAACTATTGAGAATTACCAACATTGAGACAGCATGTAGTTGACGTCATCCCGGCGCAGGCCGGGATCCAATTTCAATGGCCAGGATTGGGACCCGGCCTCCGCCGGGCGACGCGGATCGTAGCGGCTGTGTCACGCAGTTAGGCAAAGCTCAATACGCGGCAAAAATCCTACGCGCCTGTAGTGTGGCGGAGCCGCTCTCGAGCGATGCGCGATCAGTGCGTATGTCCCATGGACGCCGGGGCGCGCGCTCGCTCGCGACGCAGTAGTTCGGCCTGATCGAATATTTCGGCGATCCGATTGGCCGGCGAATCCGCGACACCGATCCACCGCGCGCGAATGTAGCCCTGGCGGTCGATCAGGTAGTCCATCTGCACCGGCGGGGCACTGCCGGCTTCAGTCTCCTGACGAGCGAACATCGCATACGCGGTGATTGCGTCCATCGGCGCGGTCGCGAAGATCAGTCCGCCGTCGCCTCCACGTTTTGCGTTGTTCGAGGCTTCGGTTTCGGACATCGGTATGGCGATGACGCGCGCGCCGATTTCGCCGAACGTGCCTGTTTCGACCGCAAGCGCGCGCAGGTAAGGCAGGGACTGCGGCAACGTGTACAGCACGAGCAGCGTGACGGGGTTTCCTTGCGGCTGCCTCAGCGATTCCTGTTCTCGCCCAGCGCCCTCGAACGCGAAATCGGGCGCAACGATGGCGACCCGCCACGGTTGGACATGGTTGTTGAGGGTCGTCATCGCAGTGGCCGCATCCGACTGGGCCCGCAGGAATTGGACCAGATCCCAGATTTCTGCGTCGCTGAAATACGGCGAGAAACCAGGCATCGGCGTCCCCGGAATGCCGTGCGCGACCCACCAGAAGAGTTCTCCCGGGCGGTGACTCGAGCCGTGCGCAGCTAGGTCGGCGGGGACGATCGGCAGCGAGGCTGCAGCGGGACCGTCGCCGCGACCAAGAGGCCCGTGACAGACACTGCAGTTCCGCGCATAGAGACCGGCACCACGGACGATCGAGTCGGCTGCGTAGCTTACGGGCGCCACGGCGTAGGTGGTCGGATACGCGGGCACCGCAAGTGGCCAGGCACAAATCGCAGCGGCTGCCATCATGGCCGCGAATCCGGCCATCGCAAGGCGCCAGCGGCTGCGAAACACCCCACGTACCGCCGTGCTCGCGCCGACGCACGCGACGATGCCGGCGACCACCACGATCGTGCCGAGGCGGAACGATTGTTGCACCGGCTGCCAGCTCAACGTGTAGCCGAACGGCCACACCGGAGACTGATGCGCTGCAGGAACCGTGATACCAAGAAGACCGACAATCGCCAACACCATCATTCCCGCCGCGATTTCCAGCGTCGCATTACGCCGAAGCGAGCGCGACGCGGACAGGTCAGAGGTGTGCTGGGTTTGCAAGCGCACGGTCAGCGAAAAACGATTTACCGCTGCCAATGCCACCATCGCAGCAAACAAGGCGAGCTTCGCGAGCAGTAGCCGGCCGTAAGTGGTGCCTATCAGCGCCGGCAGGTCACCGACCAGGTACCACGCATTGCCAACGCCGCTGACGACGAGGGTGCCAACGCTTAGCACGCCCAACGTCGAAAAGCGCCGCGTAACCTGTGCGGTGACCTCCGGCGGCAACGCGGATCCAAGCAGCACCGCCAATCCAGGCAAAGCGCCAAGCCAGGCGCCGGCAGCGATCAAATGCGCTACGTCGGATACGAACTGGGCCGGCGGCCCGGCGGCCGCGTGTCCGGTCCAGGCAAGCGCTGCGAGGTACGCTGCCGCAACCAGTAAAGCGCCAACCGCCAGGCGCAACGTGCGTCGTCCACTGGTCGAGCGGCCGATCGCCAGCAGCAGCGCTGCAAGCGCGATGGCCAGGCCCAGGCGCCAGACCCAGAGACGGCCAAACACGGTGCTGCTCAATACAAGACCGACGGTATCGCCGCCGATCTGCGCGATCGGCTTGCCGCTCATGACGGAAGCCTCGCCGACAAGCCAGATGACGGCCGAGATAACGCTCGCCGCAAGGGCCCACGCCCCGAATCTGAGCGCCAGTGGCAAAAGTCGTGGCCCTGGCCCGACGGTGCGGGACGCGTCGCGCCAAATGGGCGTGGCGATGGCCAGCGCGAACAGCAGTTCGCCAAACAGCAGTACCACCGAGGCGAAATGGACAGTCCGCGCTGCGACGATCATCGCGTCCATCGTGGCAGGCGAGAGGTGATTATTGAGCTTGCGCTCAGGGCGCGATATCGAAGGTAAATTCGCCGGTGGACGCGTGCGTGTCGACCGACACCGCGCGCCACGTCACCCGATACCTGCCCGGTGCCAGCGGCGGCAGGGATATCCGCAGCAGCTTCCGATCGGCGCTGTCGACCTGTGAATCGCCGTTGTCGACGCGCTTGCTGCTTTGATCCTGAACCTCCGCCTTGCTGAACGGAGGATCGAGGCGCTCGCTGAACCACAACCTGACCTCGGTTGGCGATTGGTGCACCGCGCTGCCTGCGGCCGGTATCGCATGATCAAGAAACGCATGCGCGCCGGCGACGCTGACGAACACGATCGCCGACGCGAGCGTCAGCAGCATCGACAATCTTCGCTTCATTGCGGTCGAGGTGGCCATCGAAAGCAATATTCGCGGTTCATTTCGACGGCGTCAACCGCGGCGCGCCGCAACCGGCATGCCGACCGCGAGACCGCCAATGAGGGTGTATCGCCGCATCACAGAAGGCTCTCTTGTGCGCAGAAGCACCGATTGCGGACTGTCAGAATCGAGAACGAGCGCCGCATTTCCACGGCAAAAGCCCCGCTGAAGTCCAAGAGGAAAACGAGAGCGCTACCTGGTCGCCCTCTACGGGCCACCCGTCGGAACAAAAACGAGGCGAACGTGAGCAATTTGTCACGTTCTTGGCACGCTCCTACGAAACGAGGAGGACGCGAGTAACGTAACTCTTTGCTGTAGTGGTAGGCCGTGCGGGACTCGAACCCACGACCAACGGATTAAAAGTCCGCTGCTCTACCAACTGAGCTAACGACCCGAAGGGCGCGGATTATAGCCGTTCCGCCTAGCGCGCGCCATTGCGGCGGCGACGGCGGCTCGCGGCGCGATCGCGACTTTACTGCAGGTCGCGCGTCAGGAAGCTCGGCAGCGACATGAAATCGATCCCTTCCTCGCGCAACGCCTCCGACTCTTCGGGCGTTGCCTGCCCGCGAATACTGCGCTGGGGCGCTTCCTCGTAGTGGATCTTGCGCGCTTCCTCCGGAAACGCCGCGCCCACATCGTGACTGTCATCGACCATCTTGCGCAGGAGCTTCAAAACGCGCGCCTGTACGGCCGAGGCCGCGTCTGCCGGTACCTCCACCGGGCGCTCCGCCGAGGGCACCATCGCGCGTCCGACCTGCACGTTTGCCCACGGACGGCGCTCGATCGCCGCATCGTCGCACATCGGGCAGCGCACCAGCGCGCGCTCGCGTTGCTGCGCGTAATCGTCGGCCGAGGCGAACCATCCCTCGAACCGGTGTTCCTGTGCGCATGCCAACTCGTAGACGATCATGTCGGAAACCCGTTGAACTGCGTCAACCCCCTGCCTCTACACGCCAATATTGGTATTTGAGCGCGGCCACGCAACCAGTGATGATACTGCCCAACGCCAAGAATGACCCTAGTGCCAACGTTGAAATACCGGTCAGGCCCTGGCCAATCGTACAACCCAGCGCGGTGACGCCACCAAACCCCATTAACACGCCGCCAGCAATATGGTTGACCAGATCCTCGACCGATGCAAAGCCCTCCCATCGGAATGTGCGCGTCGCCAGTGCGACGGCGGCCGACCCCGCAGCCATCCCAAGTACGCCGGCCACGCCAAAGCTGACGATGCGTGACTGATCGGTCCACAGCATCAGAAGTTCCAGCAGATACGCTGTCGGCGCGACGAAGGAGAACGATTCGGCCTTGCCCGAATTGGTGGCGATGAAAGCCTCCTCGAGCGTGCGCGGGTCTTCGGTGATGTGGCCGATATGCCCGGTTACATACCAGCCGCCCACGATGATCGCGCCGATGGCCACGCCGCCGAAGATCATCGATGCCGAACCCCGGAAGTCGCGGCTCGCCAGCACAAAGAACGTCACGGCGACGGCCGCCACCAGGGGCACGGCCACATGCAGCGCGCTGCCGCCGCCCGTGAGCGCGCCGATGACACTGGCCAAATCGGAGCGTGCCGCGCCAAACGCGGCCGTATCGAAGCGCAGCGGGTCCAGAGCGTTGACGCGTACGACGGCGAACAAACCTTTGAGCGTCATGTACGCGGAGACGGAGAGCACGATCAGCACGACCAGCGACTTCAGGTTGCCCGCGCCGACACGAATGAGCGTCTTGCTGCCGCAACCGGACGCGAGTGTCATGCCGAAGCCGAACATGAAGCCGCCAACGACGCAGGACAGCCACGACACGCGCGAGGTCGTATAGATGTTCTTGGCGAAGTCGACCTGCCCCGTCGCATCGAGAATGCCGACACCGGCGATGGCCACCGCGATTGCCAGCAACCACATGCGCATGCGCCGCCAATCACCGACGTGCACGACGTCGGTGACGGCGCCCATCGTGCAGAAATTGACGCGGTTGGCGATTGCACCGAAAGCAAACGCAAGCGCAAAGGCGAGCCCGGCGATGAGCGCCGGCGAGGGCAGCGAAGGGTTCATGGCGCGGCGCAATTATCGCATGCGCGTGCGTTAACCCCGGACGCCGCCGCGTTTCGTTTGCATGCAGGTCCCTACCCATGCCGCGTGCGCAGCGACACAACCATCGCCTGCGGCGCCGCCAACGACGCCGCGGTTGCGCGCAAGGAGCCAATTATGTCCATCGTGTGGAAATGCCTCACTCTCGTTCTCATCGTTGCCGGATTCGTCGCGTCGGGTGTCGCGCGCGCGTACGGGCCCGCCGGGCGAATCGAAGTGGAAATCTACGATCGCAGCGAAGGCCGCGTACTGCCGACGTACTATCTCGGTGGCCGGCGCTATGTCGTCGGCAAACCCGGCAACGAATACGCGATTCGCGTGCGCAACACCATGGGCGGGCGCGCGTTGGCGGTGATGAGTGTCGACGGCGTCAACATCATCACCGGCGACACCGCAGGGATCGCGCAATCGGGTTACGTGCTCGCTCCCGGCGAGAGCGCCGACATCGCCGGCTGGCGCAAGGATATGTCGCGTACGGCCGCCTTCTACTTCACCACGCTGCCGGATTCATATGCCGCGCGCACCGGGCGTCCTGACAACGTGGGCGTCATCGGCGTCGCCGTGTTTCGCGAGCGCGAGCGAGCACCTATCACGCCCTATGGCGCGCTGCGGAAGGACAGCGCCCCCGCGGACTCGAGGGAGCGTGCCGAGGCCAACACCGCGTCGCCCTCGACCGCAGCCGCATCCCCGGAGGCGCAGGCCGTGGACGCCGCACGGGCGCAAGCCTCGGGCGCGCCGCAGGCCAAGTCGCTGCTGGGGACTGGGCACGGTCGCAACGAGAGTTCGTACACGCAATACACCGCGTTCGAGCGCGCCAGCGAGACACCGGCGGAGACCATCTCTATCTACTACGACTCGTATCAGAATCTGCTCGCGATGGGCGTCCCGGTGGGACCACAGCCGATGGCGCGCGTGCGGCCGGAGCCGTTTCCGATGCGCTTCGTGCCGGACCCGCGCTGACAGCACGCCACGTACCCGATCGTCGCAGCCGGACATTGGACGCGCTGCTCGACTGCGACATTCGAGCGCCCGCGGCGCCGGGTTCGCGCGCATATCGTGCAGGTTGTTCGCGCGATGCGCGAGAGGCATACTGGGCGCCCATGCCCGCCTCCGCCGCGCCCAGCGACGAAGACCTGATGCTTGCCTATGCCGCCGGCGACGCCGCGGCATTCGATGCGCTGTATGCACGACACAAGGGCGGCGTGTACCGCTACCTGTTACGCCAATGCCGCCAGGGCGGCGTTGCCGACGAAATGTTCCAGGACATTTGGATGAGCCTGATCCGTGCCCGTACGAGTTACGTCCCGAGCGCCAAGTTCACCACGTGGCTGTATCGGCTCGCGCACAATCGACTGATCGACCACTACCGCGCGAGCGGACAGGTTCACCTGGTGTCGGCCGACGACGAGGCGCACGCGGACGTCGTCGCCGCGCTGCCCGCGGCGCAAAACGAGCAACCGGAGCGGCGCGCCGAAGCGCGCGAACTCGGCGCGCGCCTGATGGATGCCGTGGCGGCGCTGCCCGCGCCGCAGCGCGAAGCATTCCTTCTGCAGCACGAGGGTGGCTTGTCTCTCGCGGAGATCGCGGAGTTGACGGGGAGCGGCATCGAAACCGTCAAGAGTCGACTGCGTTACGCAACGAACAAGTTGCGCAGCGAACTGTCCGACTTGGTAGAGCGCCAGGCATGAGCGACGCCTGGCTGCTCCAAGGCGGGATAGCACGGCGGACGAGTCGGCCGAGGCTACACACGTGAGTGTCGTATGAGCGACATCGACGACAAGCTCGCTACCACATGGCGTAGCGCCAGCCGCGAACAGCCACCCGCGGCGCTCGACGCTACGTTGCGCGCCGCGGCGCGGCGCGCGGTGCACGCGGGCCCGGTGCGCACCCGCCACATGCACACGTGGCCGTTGGCCGCGGCCGCCGTGGTTGCGGTGCTCGCCGTAGGTATCCTGCAGCTGACGCCGCCGCAAGAGGTCACGCCCGGCCTCGTCGGCGACAGCGCGCCAAGGCAGGCGCAGGCGCCATCGCTCAGACTAGCGTCAGCATCTGCACCGCCCGCCGAAACAGCCGCTCCCGCGCCAGCGCCGGGCCACGAACCGGGCGACAATTCACCGCGCGCGGTGCCGTCGGCGCCCATGCGCGATGGCGCCGACGTGCCGCAGCAGGTTGCGCAGGGGCCATCGGCTTCCCCCGCGCCTGTAGCCGGTCGCCTCACGGCAAAGTCGAACGTCGCGCCCGCAACGGATTCAGCGAAGTTGCGCGCGCGCGCCGATGCTGAGCAATCCACGCAAGCCAAGCTCGCCGCCGAGAGCGATGCGCGTGTAGTCGCCGCCGCACCGGCACCGCGCGCTGAACCGTTTCCCGCGGCCGGCGTCGGGGCCTCGCGTGCGGAAAGCGGCGCGGACCGCGGTTCTCCGGCGGGGGCTCTGGCCGCCGCGCCGGCATCGCCACCGGCCACCGCAAGCGAACTGGCAAAACGGGAGGCCGCAGCCAACGCGATGCCAACCGAGGAATCGCAGGGGCGCGCGCAGCCGTTGATGACCGGGATCGCTCCCGCGCAGCCGGAACAGATGAAAGACGCCGCGATCAGGCCACCCGAGGAGTGGGTCAAGCTGATCCGGCGTCTGAAAAGCGAGGGGCGCAACGACGAGGCGGCCAAGGAGCTTGCTGCGTTTCGCACCGCATACGGCGAGCGCGCGGATGCGCTGCTGCCTGCGGACCTGCGCGCAGCGCGCCCATAGCGCCCCGCTTGCGGATCGGCCAAATCATTCGGGCGCAATGGGTGGCGGTGCGAGGGTGTACGAATGAATTCGCACCTACGACGGCCCGGTCAGCATGAAGCGCTAGCCGCTGTAGGGGCGAACTCATTCGGCCGCGCTGCCCTTCGGCGACCGCGCGGCATCCGCAAGCCAGGCGCGGCTGCGCAGTAAGCGTTTGATCGGCGCCGGCAACGCGGCGGCGCCCGCGTCGGCGAGCGGCAGCCACAGCGACCCTGCCTCTTCGACCCGCCGGGGCGCGCGACTGACCACACATGGATACGGCGTCAGCGTCAGCCTGAAGTGCGTGAACGCGTGCTCGATCACCGGCAACGCGACGCCGACGAAGACCTCGGCGCCGAAGCGGGTGCGGCACGTCCGTGCCAAATCATCGCCGGTCGCGGCCTCGGGCAGGCTCCACAGTCCCGCCCAGATGCCCGCTGGTGCACGCCGCTCGAGCAGCACCGTGTCATGATGCAGGATCAGCATCACGTCGATCGCGCGCTGCGGCAGGATCTTTTTCGGGCGCGGCGCCGGCAACTCGCCGATGCGCGCCTCGACGCGCGCCACGCAATCTCGCGCAACGGGGCAGGCTTCGCAGCGCGGATGCGCGCGCACGCAGATCGTCGCCCCCAGGTCCATCAGCGCCTGCGTGTAGACTCCGATGTCGTGTTCGGGCAATAGCGCCTCGGCGCGCGACCACAGGCTGCGCTCGACGCACGCCTCGCCCGGAAATCCGGCGATCCCCTCATGCCGCGCCAGCACGCGCTTGACGTTGCCATCGAGAATCGCGCCGCGTTCTCCGGCGGCAAATGCCGCGATTGCGGCGGCGGTCGAACGGCCGATGCCAGGCAGCGTCGCGAGCGTCGCCGCGTCGCTCGGGAACACGCCGCCGTGCTCGGCGACCACACATTGCGCGGCTCGATGCAGCATGTGTGCGCGGCGGTAGTAACCCAGCCCGCTCCACAGGCGCAGCACCTCGTCCAGCGGTGCGCCCGCGAGCACGCGCACGTCGGGCAAGCTCTCGACGAAGCGCAGGTAGTACGGGATCACGGTCGACACCTGGGTCTGCTGCAGCATGATCTCGGACAGCCAGATGCGGTAGGCGTCGCGCCTGCCTTGCCACGGCAGGTCGAGACGCCCGTGCTGTCGCTGCCAGTCGATCAGTCGCGATGCAAAGGAGGGCATCGGTCGGGTGGCATGCAGCGCCACGCCATCGGCCCTCAGGATCGGCCGGCGAGTCGCTGACGCGCTTTGCCCGCGGCTTCCGAGCCTGAGTACTTGGCGACGATGTCTTCGAGCGTGCGACGAGCGCCGGCGGCATCGCCCAGCTCGACTTGGCAGCTCGCGATGTTGAGCAGCGCGTCGGGAACCTTCTGGCTGTCAGCATAGCTCGCGATCAGCTGCCGCTGCGTCGCGATCGCGCCACGGAAGTCGCGTTGAGCGTACTGCGCGTTGCCGACCCAGTACAGCGCAGAAGGCGCAAGCGGGCTTTTCGGGTACGCCTTGACGAAGGCCTGAAAGCTGGCGATCGCCGCGGGATAGCTGCCGCTCTTGAACTGATCGAGCGCACTGTCATACGAGCGCTGCTCGGACGCGGCGTCGCCGGCGCGCGCCCCCGTCGGACCTGTCGCCGCCGCACCGGGGGCTGGGCCGCCCGGGGTAGCCGTGGTCGTGTCGGCCGCGGCGTTCGCCGCCCCGGGACCGCCTTCGATCTTGCGCAGACGGCTGTCGAGGTCGAGATACAGGTCACGCTGGCGTTTTTGCGCCTGCTCCAGCTCGTAGGTCAGCACTTCGTACTGGCCGCGCAGCTTGGCGATGTCGGCCTTGATCTGCTCGACATCGCGCAGCATGTCGGCGAGCGCGGCATCCTTCGATTCGAGCCGTTGCGACAGTTGCTGCTCCAGTCCGTCGACGCGCACGCGCAGCGCATCGATGCGCTTGCGCGCCTCGTCGTCGTCGAACATCGCGGCGCGTGCCGGCGCGACCGCAAGGCTAGCCACGAACAACAGTGCCCCTGCCGACCAGCGCGAACCGGAGCGCACACTCGCCACGCGTGATTCCTACTCGCCGACGTAGACGATTTCGTCGCGGCGGTTCTCCGCCCAGGACGTTTCGTCGTGCCCTTCGCGACGAGGTTTTTCCTTGCCAAAGCTCACCGTCTCGATCTGGATCTCGCTCGCACCGTAGAGCATCATCAACTTCTTCAAGGCGTCCGCGCGGCGCTGGCCCAGCGCGATGTTGTATTCGCGGCTCCCGCGCTCGTCGGTGTTGCCCTGGATCGTCACGCGCGTCGTGCGGTTGGCTTGAAGGTAGCGGCCGTGCGCCTCAACCATCGGCTTGTACTCGTCCTTGATGACGTAGCTGTCGAAGTCGAAGTACACGATGCGCTTGGACAGGATGTTGTTCGGGTCCTTGAGCGGACTGCGCGCACCGCTGCCGGTCGCAGTACCGCCGACGCCGGCGCCGCTCGTCCCCGAAGTGGTCGCGCCGGCAGCGCCGGCATCGGCCCCGGGAGTGCGCTCTTCCACCGGCGCGCCCGCGTCCTTGGGAGGTGTGCTCTGGCACGCGACGAGTATCAATGCGCATAGCGCGCCGAACAGAATCTTCTTCATGGGAATCTCCAGATGGTTTCGGATCGAATTCGCGCCTGATACCGCGGACCGGGGTCGCGATTATTTCGCAAGCGGACCCCACGCCGGCTCACGCACATCGCTCGTTGCCGCCGTCAATCGCTGCTTGACGCGACCATCGCTGGAGACCGCAGCCAATATACCACGGCCCCCGACCTCCGACGCGTAGATGATCAGCTTCCCGTTCGGCGCGATGCTCGGCGATTCGTCGAGCGCGCCCTGCGTGAGGACCTGCACCTGCCGCGTCGCGAAATCCTCCACGGCGATGTTGAAGCGATTGCCGTCGCGACGCACGTATACGAACCCCTTGTTGTCGGGAAGATGCCGCGGCGACACGTTGTAGCTGCCCTCGAAGGTCATGCGCTCGACGGCGCCGCTGGCCAGCGTCAACCGGTAGATCTGCGGGCTGCCGCCACGGTCCGACGTAAACAGGATCGACCGCCCGTCCGGCGCAAAGTTCGCTTCGGTATCGATGCCCGGCGAAGTCAACAGACGCTGCACACCGCTGCCATCGGCGTTGATCAGGTAGAGCTGCGAGCCACCGTCCTTGGACAACGTCACCGCCAACTTGCGGCTGTCGGGCGCCCACGCCGGCGCGCTGTTGCTGCCGCGAAAGTTGGCGACGACCTGGCGAGTACCCGTGGCCAGCGACTGCACGTAGACCACCGGCTTCTTGTTTTCGAGCGATACGTAGGCGATGCGTGTGCCGTCGGGCGACCACACCGGCGACAGCAGCGGCTCGTTCGAGGTAACCACCGACTGCGGATTGAAGCCGTCCGCTTCGGCGACGTAAAGGTCGAAACGCGTGCCCTGCTTGGCGACGTATGCGATGCGCGTGCTGAACACGCCCGCGTCGCCGGTAAGTTTTTCATAGATGACGTCGGCGATGCGATGGGCCGTGGCGCGCAATTGCGACGGCGCCACGGCGTAGGTGAAGCCCGCGAGCAGCGATTGCTTGACCACGTCGAGCAGAAAAAAGCGCACCTCGATGCGGCCGTCGGCGAGCGGCGTCATGCTGCCGACGACGACCGCGTCGGCGCCACGCGCGGTCCAGTCGCCGTAGTGGACCTCCTCGGCGCGAGCCGGTCGCGGCGTCACGCCGCCGGCATCGATCATCTTGAACAGTCCGCTTCGCGCCAGATCGTTCGCGACGATCTGAGTGACGCTAAGCGGGTACGCGCCTTCGTTGGCGAACGGCACGATGGCGATCGGAACCATCGTCGCCCCGCCACCGACGATTTCGATGGTCAACTGGGCGCGCGCGAGTTGGGCGCAAAGCAGGCACAACACGAGCAGGAGGCAGCGCAGGCTACGGGGCATCGGCGATCGTTTCAAAGGCGGGGACAGGGTCGTGCAACGTGCAGCAAACGGACCGTCGGCATCGTGCGCGGCGATACGCCTGCAACGCCCGGGCAGAATCGATGCGCACACATCGATTATAACGAACGTGCGTGCGGTAGCGGGTCAGCACCGCGTGATTCATTGCAATTTGACGGTGGCGTCCAGACCCAGCGCCGCGCGCAGCCGCTCGCTGGCGCGCCGCGCGTCCTCGCGTGTCGGATAGGGTCCCACGCTCACCCTGAACAAGCCGCTCCCCTCGTGCACCTTCGCTTCGACGCCGAGAGAGGCGAGTTGGTTCGCCACGTTCGCCACAAATCCTTGCGCATTGGCGTAATTGGCAAAGGCGCCGAGCTGAACGACGTAGCCGCCGGCCTCCTGGGTGAGCGGCATCGCCGGCGCAGGTGACGCCTCGACCTGGGCGACGGGCGGCAGCGGCACTGCGGCGACCTGCACCGGCGCCTCGGCCGGTATGATGCTTTCGACCTCGACCACCCCGCTGCCTTTTTGCGCGATGCCGATGCGATACGCCGCCGCGTAGGACAGGTCGATGACGCGCCCCGGATGAAAGGGCCCGCGGTCGTTGACGCGCACGACCACGCTCTTGCCATTGGAGACGTTGGTGACGCGGGCGTACGACGGCAGCGCCAGTGTCGGATGCGCGGCGGTCATGCCGTACATGTCGTAGGTCTCTCCGTTGGACGTCTTCTGGTTATGGAACTTGCGTCCGTACCACGAAGCGATGCCGCGCTCTCTGTATGGCCGCAGGGTGGTCGCCGGCACGTACTCGACGCCGAACACCGAATACGGTCGGTTGGAAAAGCGCGCGAGCGGCTCGAGCCTCGGCACCGCGTCGGGAATCGCGTCGAGATTCGCCGGCGGGTTCTCGCCCGGGCCGTCGTCCTTGTAGTAGCCCCCGGGCTTCGGCGGCACCGCGCCCACCGTGCTGGCCACGTCCCGTGGTGGCGTGCTCTTGCACGCGGCGACCGAGAGCACGAGGAACAACAGCGGCCATCGTCTGCGCCGTGCATGGGTCCGGAATGCCGTCATCGACACCATCGCGCCGCGGATTATACGGCGCACCCGGCGCTCGAGCGCGGCAGCGGCACGGGCCGGATCGCTTGCGGATCGCTCAGACCTGCTAGCCAAGCACTAGGGCCTCACGCCCTAGTTGGCCCGACCGACTTCACCGTGGGCGCTGCGCGGCGATGCCTTCGATCTGTCCGCACCCAGCTCGTACTCGCGTCCGCCCCAGCTCATCGACCTGTGCAGGCGCACGTCGGTGGCAGCCTCGCTGAGCAGGTTCGCCGTCAACCAGGCGCCGACCGGATGCAGCGGCGCGGTCCACGCCGGCGCATGAGACAAGATGGTGACGCGGGTCAACACGCCCAGCCAGAGCAACGTTGCCGCGAGCCATAGCGCCAGCATCCGTTCTGCGGTCGGTGTGTCGCTCGTGTAGGTCAACGCACCGTAGACGCCGCAGCCGAGCAGCCACAGTGGAAGGAAGCTACCCAGCCAGCGCGTGCGGCGCGACCAGAGCAACAGCCGGCGGGCCTTGCTGCCCGCGGCCTCGGTATAGATGCGCTTCCAGCCGCGTCGGAACTGCGGCCAATGGCCATACATGGTGCAGCGGAGGAGGCCGGCCGCAAGAAACACCCCCACGCTGCGCTTCCGGGCGTGCATCAACCGGGCGAGGGCGAAGTCATCCCCCAGCGCATTCTTGACCGCCATGTGCCCGCCGATCGCGTCGTACGCCTCGCGTGTGAACAGCATGAACTGACCGTTGGCGAAAGCGTACTTCTTGTCATGGCTGTTCGCGCGCACCAGGGGATACGCGCGCATCAGTTCGAACGCCGCCGCCATCTGCACCACGCGCGCGAACCATGTGTTGTAGATGAGCGTACTGAGCAGGCTCAGCATGTCGAGGTGGCGATGGCGCATCATCGCCAGCGATGACGCGATGCAACCTGGGGAGAAGATCGTGTCCGCGTCGGAAAACAGCAGAAAGTCGGCGCTGGCGGCCGCGCACGAGCGCGTCACGCCTTCGTGCACCGCGTGCACCTTGCCGGTCCAGTCACCCGGGCACGAATCGATCTCGACGACCTCGAATCGCTCGTCCCCGGCGACCTCGGCGCGGACGATTGCCGCTGTGTCGTCGGTGCAGCGATCCAGCGCCAGCACGACGCGCAGCTGCGCGTACGTCTCCGCACGCAGCGACCGCACCAGCCCCGCAATCACGCGCGTCTCGTTGTGTGCCGGAACGACTACGCACACCCGGCCGGAAGGCGGGTTGGCGCGCGCGAGCTTCTGTCCCAGACGTAGCGTCGGCACGACGCGCATCGACTTCTCGACCCCGTACCAGACCAGTCCCCAGACAAGAATCGTGAAGACGGCGCCCATCGCCAGCGACCAAGCCAGTACCTCCGGAAGCCAATGCGGGGTTGTCACGGTAGTATCTAAGGACTCGACTGTCGCGGAACCGCCAACAGAATATCAGACTTAACAACGCGAGCCTGAATGCCGCGTCGTCCGACTGGAGTCATCGTCTGACTCGACCGGCAGGCGAACTGTCGATGGCGCAAATCGACATGCGCGCACCCTCGCGCTAGGTCTTGACTAGCTTACGGTGTGCCTGAACGCTCATGAGTATGCCCAGTCCGATGAACAGGCTGACCAACGCCGTGCCGCCGAACGAAATCAGCGGCAGCGGCACGCCGACGATGGGCAGCAGCCCGCTTACCATCGCCATGTTGACGAACGCGTAGGTGAAGAACATCAGGGTGATGGCGCCCGCGACCAGTCGCGCAAACATCGTGGACGCGTTCATCGTAATCACCAGCGCGCGTCCGATCAGCAGCAGGTAGAGCACGAGCAGCACCGCGTTGCCGATCAGGCCGAACTCCTCGCCGAACACTGCGAAAATGAAATCGGTATGGCGCTCAGGCAGGAAATCGAGGTGTGTCTGCGTTCCGTTGAGCCAACCCTTGCCGACGACTCCGCCCGAGCCCAACGCGATCGACGCCTGCGTGCTGTGGTAGCCGGCACCCAGCGGGTCGCGGCTCGGGTCGATGAAAGTCAGGATGCGCTCCTTCTGGTAGTCGTGGAGGTGCGGCCACACCAGCGGCGCCGCGGCGCTGGCGCCGGCAACCAGACCGACGATGATTTTCCACGACAGGCCGGCGAGGAACAGCACGTAAAAACCCGACGCGCCGATCATAAGCGCCGTACCGAGGTCCGGTTGGCGCTTGATGAGCCACACCGGGACAGCGATCAGCACCACTGCAACCAGGAAATCGCGAAACCCGATGCGAGTCTCGTGGCGCTGGAAGTACCATGCCAACATCAGGGGCAGCGCTATTTTCATCAGCTCCGAAGGCTGGAAGCGCCCGACGCCCAAATTCAGCCAGCGGCGCGAGCCGTTGACGACCGTTCCGCCGAGCGCAACCGCGCACAACAGGAGCACTGCGAGCAGATACAGCGGCACCGCGACGCGCGCGAGCTGCTGCGGCGGCACGTTGGCGACGATCCACATCAGCACCAGCGCGAAGCCGAGAGACGCTGCCTGGCTGGAAACGCGCGCGACGCTCTGGTCCGACGCCGAGAATAGCGTGACCAGTCCGATGCCGACGATCGCCAATGCAGCCGACATGAGATAGCTGTCGACCGGGCGCGCGAGCGCACCCCAGGCGCGCGCGAGCAGGGCGAAGAAATTGCTCATTGCAGGCGGCCCTAATCGCTCTCGTCGTCGGCGTCGCGGCTCTTGCCCGGCGTCGCCGCCGGCGGCGCCTGCTCGCCGAGCAGGTAGTAGTCGAAGACCGCGCGTACGATCGGGGCCGCGGCCTGGGCGCCGAAGCCGCCGTTCTCGACGAGCACCGCCACGGCGATTCTCGGCTGGTCGACCGGCGCGTAGGCGATGTACCACGCGTGATCGCGCAGGCGCTCATCGACGCGGCCCGCGACGTACTTGTCACCCTTGAGCGAATAGAGCTGCGCCGTGCCGGTCTTGCCGCCGGAGGCGTACTTCGCGCCGATGAACGCCTGCGCGCTGGTGCCTTCCTTGGGCACGCCGGCCAGCGCGTTCTTGATCACGGCAAGCTGCTCGGGCTTGACGTCGAGCGTATGCGTCACCTGCGGTGCGACCGGACGCACTTCCCCGCTGCCGATGTTCTCGATGCTCTTGACCACGTGCGGGCGCATGCCCACACCGTCGTTGGCGATGATCGCGATCGCCTGCGCCTGTTGCACGGGAGTGAACGCGTTGTAGCCCTGACCGATGCCGGCCGAGATCGAATCGCCGAGGTACCACTTGCGGTGCTCGTCGCGGTAATTCTTGCCGGCGAAGCGCTCGCGCTTCCAGTCGCGCGAAGGCAGGACTCCGGGCAGCTCGCCATCGATATCGATACCGGTCTCGCGGCCGAAGCCAAAGCGCGACATGAACGCCGCGGTGTCGTCGATATCGGTATCGGCGGCGAGCATGTAGTAATAGGTGTCACACGACACGACGATCGACTTGTACATGTCGACGGTGCCGTGTCCGCCGGGCTTGTCGTCGCGGAAGCGATGCGCGCTGCCGGCGATCTGATAGTAGCCGGGGTCGAAGATGGTCTGCGTCGCCGTGCGCTTGCCCGACACCAGCGCACTCAGCGCGAGAAAGGGCTTGATCGTCGAGCCCGGTGGATACGCGCCGCGCAGCGGACGGTTGAGCATCGGCTTGTCGATCGATTCGTTCAGCTGGTCCCAGCTCGCGGGGTCGATGCCGTCGACGAACAGGTTGGGATCGAAGCCGGGCTTGGAAACGAAGGCGAGTACCTCGCCGGTCGCGGGCTCGATCGCCACAAGGGCGCCGCGGCGGTCGCCGAAGGCGCGCTCCGCGGCCTGCTGCAGCTTGATGTCCAGCGCCAGCCGCAGGTTGTTGCCGGACGTGGGCGGCGTGCGCGAAAGCGTGCGCACAGCACGCCCGCCGGCGTCGACCTCGACTTCCTCGACGCCGGTGGTTCCGTGCAGTTCGCGCTCGTAGGAAACCTCGACGCCGACCTTTCCAATATAGTCGGAGCCCTTGTAGTTCGCGGTGTCGCCCCATTCCTCGATGCGTTTGACGTCACGCTCGTTGATGCGTCCGATGTAGCCGATCAGATGCGACGCGGTCTCGCCGAACGGATAGTTGCGGAACAACCGCGCCTTGATCTCGACGCCGGGAAAACGGTAGCGATTGACCGCGAAGCGCGCAACCTCCTCGTCGGACAAGCGCGTGCGCAGGGGTAGGCTCTCGAAGTTCTTCGACTCCTCGAGCAGGCGCTTGAAGCGCTTTCGATCGCGCGGCTGCACGTCGACGACGTGGGAAAGCTCGTCGATCATCGCATCGAGGTTGTTCACCCGCGAGGGGGTGACCTCGAGCGTATAGGCGGAATAGCTCTGCGCGAGCACGACACCGTTGCGATCGGTGATCACGCCGCGGTTGGGCACGATCGGGACGATCGCAATGCGGTTGCTCTCGGCCAGGGTCTGATAGTGCTGATGCTGGACCAGTTGCAGGTACAGGAAACGTCCGAACAGCCCGGAGAAGCCGATGAGCATCGTCACGCCCGCGATCATCAGGCGGCGGCGGAAGTACGCCAGCTCGCGTCCGGCATTGCGCAGCTCGGGCGCCTCCAGCGCGGAGCCGCGTCGGTTGTGGTTGGTGAAGAGCCTTCGCACGGTGTGCTTACAGCTCAGCCTGCGAGCGCGGCGGGCGCTGCGGCCATTGCAGGACGACGGTCAGCACCGGCCAGAGTAGTGCGCCGGTCAGCGAGCCCATCGCGTAGGTCCAGCGCGGCATCGGTGCGCCGCCGACGATGCGCACCAGCGCGACCAGAGCCGCGCACAGCAACAGCAGCACCGCCACCTGCGCCGCCTGCTGCCATAGCGGAAAACGCAGCACGCGGCGGCGAAAGTATTCCGCGGCATAGGCGAGCACCGCATAGGCGAGGGCATGCTGGCCGAAGACTGTGCCGTCGGAGACATCCATGAGCAATCCAAGGAACCAGGCGATGCCGACGCTGATCAGGCGCGGCTCGCGTATGCACCAGAACAGCAGCACCAACGCCAGGAAATCCGGGCGCAGGACCAACGCCAGGCCGGACAGCGGCAGCGTATTGAGCACGAGCCCGGCGAGCAGGGTGAACAGCACGAACCAGGAGTTTACCGGCCGGAGAATCTCTTCGGGGCGCGCGGGCGTCAGCTGCGGCATGAATCCCTAGCTCCTTCGCCTTCGGCCCTTGCGCGGCGCGTCGGTCTCTGCCGGTTCTTCAGGACGCGGCGGGGTCGCGGTTGCTCCCCCCAGAATGAGCACGTGCAGACTGGCGTCGACGCCGGCGAGCGGCTTGCAGGTGACGCGCGCGAACATCTGCCCGGTCTCTCGTTCGACCGATGTCACCTGCGCTACCGCGAGACCCGCGGGATAAGTGCCGTCGATGCCCGAGGTGACCAGCCGGTCGCCGGGTTGGATCTCGGCGTTGGGGGAAAGAAAGCGAAGCTCAGGGAGCCGCCCGGTCCCTGCCCCATACATTACGCTACGCACGCCGCTGCGCTCGACCCTCACAGGCACGGCGTGGTCCTTGTCGGTGAGCAGGGTCACCTCCGCCATGTACGGAAAGACACGCGTCACCTGTCCCACGACGCCGACGTCGTCGATGACCGCCTGGCCCGGTTGCACCCCGGCGACTTCGCCCTTGTCGACGAACAGTTTCTGCGTGAACGGATCGCGTCCCGAATAGAGCACTTCGGCGGCGATGGCGGCGCCGTGAAAGCGCGATCCGACCGACAGGAGCGCGCGCAGCCGCTCGTTCTCCTGGGCGAGCAGGGGATAGCTTTGCAGGGCGGGTGCATCGGCGAGCAACTGCTCTTTGAGCGCGGCATTGTCGCCCGCCAGGGCGCGCTGTGATGAAAAGTAAGTGCTCACATATTCGAATGCTTCCCCCGGCAGTTGCACGGCGCGCTGTACCGGGTAGAGCACGACGGCGACCGCGCGGCGGACGCTTTCCAGGTAGCGATAGCGGGTGTCGGTAAACAGCAGTGCGATGGACAACAGCCCGAAAATCGCAAGCCGCATCAGCGGCGAAGGACCGCGGTGAAAAAACGGCGGCGGCTCCACCGAGATGTGGCGCATTACCCACCTGCCGCGTGCTCGGTGACGGTCAGTGACGTCGTGTGCATCGAAGTTCCGGCGCGAAGCGTGGCGTGTGCGATGCTAGGGCCTAGTCGGACGTGAAAATCGTCGACAGCTTTTCCATGTTCTCGAGCGCCTTGCCGCAGCCGCGCACAACGCAAGTCAGTGGATCGTCGGCGACGATGACCGGCAGACCCGTCTCTTCCATGAGCAGGCGGTCCACGTCGCGCAGCAGTGCGCCGCCGCCGGTGAGCACCATGCCGCGCTCGGCAATGTCGGCGCCCAACTCCGGCGGTGTACGTTCGAGCGCACTTTTCACCGCCGATACGATGCTGTTGAGCGGATCGGTGAGCGCCTCGAGAATTTCGTTGCTCGACACGGTAAAGCTGCGCGGAATGCCTTCGGCGAGGTTGCGGCCCTTGACCTCCATCTCCTTGACTTCCGAGCCGGGGAAGGCAGAGCCGATGGTCTTCTTGATCATTTCCGCGGTGGTTTCTCCGATGAGCATGCCGTAGTTGCGTCGGATGTAGTTGACGATCGCCTCGTCGAACTTGTCGCCGCCGACACGCACGCTACCCGAATACACCATGCCGCCTAGCGAGATCACGCCAACCTCGGTCGTGCCGCCGCCGATGTCGACGACCATCGAGCCGGTCGCTTCGGATATCGGAAGGTCGGCGCCGATCGCAGCGGCCATCGGCTCCTCGATCAGGTAGACCTTCGACGCGCCGGCGCCCAACGCCGACTCACGAATCGCGCGGCGCTCGACCTGGGTCGATCCGCACGGCACGCAGATGATGATGCGCGGGCTTGGCGAAAACAGCTTCGAGTCGAGCACCTTCTTGATGAACTGCTTCAACATCTGCTCGGTCACCGTGAAGTCGGCGATGACGCCATCCTTCATCGGGCGGATCGCCGTGATGTTTCCAGGCGTTCGTCCGAGCATCTGCTTGGCAGCCAGACCCACTTCCTGGATCACGCGTTTGCCGTTGGGACCGCCTTCCTGGCGGATCGATACGACCGAGGGTTCGTTCAACACGATGCCCTGGCCACGTACGTAAATCAGTGTATTGGCGGTCCCCAGGTCGATCGCGAGGTCGCTGGAGAAGTAGCCCTTGAAGAATTCGAACATGGAGGCCTTGAAGTATCGAGCAGCGCGCGAGGATCGGCCGCCCTTGTGCTTATGACAAGCGATTATGATACTCTATTCAGCTTTGTTTCTGCTGCGTTTTGCTGGCAATTCCGCCGAGTTCGCAATTCTCGCAGTTCTGGCACCGGCACCGCTCATGGCGCTCTCCCTCGACGACATTCAGCGACTCGCGCACCTCGCGCGCATCGAAGTCACACCCGCCGAGGCCGTGGCGGTTGCCCAGAAGCTCGACGGTATATTCGAACTCATCGGCCGCATGCGTGCGGTCGATACCACCGGCATCGTACCGATGTCGCATGCCCAGGACCTCTCGCTGCCGCTGCGCGAGGACCGCGTCACCGAGACCGACCAGCGCGAAGCCTTCCAGCGCCTCGCGCCGGCGGCGCAGGACGGGCTGTATCTGGTGCCTAGGGTGATCGAATAGCTCAAGCCCCCGGGCACTGAGCAGTCCACCAAGGCCTTCGCCTCGACTGCCCGACCGAACGCCGATCCACGCCCATGAACACGCCTTCCGTCGTCGAGCTCGCGCAAGCGCTCGCCGCACGGCAATTCTCCAGCGTTGAGTTGACCCAGGATGTACTCACGCGGATACGGCTGTTGGGCCCGCAGCTCAACGCCTTCTTGACCGTCGACGTCGATGGGGCCATGGCGAAGGCGCGCGCCGCCGACGTGCGGCTTGCGCGCGGCGAAGGCGGACCGCTGACCGGTATTCCGGTAGCGCACAAGGACGTGCTGATGACGGCGGGCCTCAGAACCACCTGTGGCTCGCGCATGCTGGAGAACTTCTTCGCACCCTATGACGCCTTCGTCGTCGCACGGCTCGCCGACGCCGGGATGGTGCAGGTCGGCAAGACCAACATGGACGAGTTCGCGATGGGCTCGTCGAACGAGAACTCCTACTTCGGGCCGGTGCGCAATGCGTGGAACCCGACATGCGTCCCGGGTGGCAGCTCGGGCGGATCCGCGACCGCGATCGCTGCACGCATGGTGCCTGCCGCCACTGGCACCGATACCGGCGGATCGATTCGCCAGCCGGCCGCCCTATCCGGCGTCTGCGGGCTCAAGCCGACGTATGGCGTGTGCTCGCGCTTCGGCCTGGTCGCGTTCGCTTCGAGCCTCGACACGCCCGGTGTGTTCGCGCAAACCGCGCAGGACTGCGCGCTGTTGCTTAGCGCGATGGCCGGACACGATGCGCGGGATTCAACGAGTGTCGACCGCGCTGTCGAAGACTACTCGCGCGACCTCGCCCGACCGCTCGCGGGCTTGCGCATCGGCCTGCCCAGGCAGTATTTCGGCGAAGGCACCGAGGCCGGCATCGTCACCGCCATCGAGGGCGCGCTCGCCGAGCTGCGCAAGCTCGGTGTGACCGTGGTCGACGTCGACCTGCCCAACGTCGAGCTGTCGGTACCGGTGTACTACGTGATCGCGCCAGCGGAGGCGTCGTCGAACCTGTCGCGCTTCGACGGTGTGCGCTACGGCCATCGAGCGGAGCACTACGCCGACCTGACCGACATGTACAAGAAGACGCGCGCCGAAGGCTTCGGTGCGGAAGTGAAGCGGCGGATCCTCGTGGGTACCTACGTGCTGTCGCACGGCTACTACGAGGCGTATTACCTGAAGGCGCAGCAGGTGCGCCGATTGATCGCCGACGATTTCCGGCGCGCGTTCGAGCAATGCAATCTCATCGCCGGCCCGACGACGCCGACGACCGCGTTCTGCCTTGGCGATACGGCCGACGACCCGGTGAAGATGTATCTGAACGATATTTTCACCATCGCCGCAAACCTCACGGGAACGCCCGCCATATCGATTCCCTGCGGTTTCGACGAGCGCGGCTTGCCGGTCGGGTTGCAGCTTCAAGGCAATCATTTCCGCGAAGCGCAGCTGTTGAACGTGGCCCATCAGTACCAGCTGGCGACGGACTGGCATCGTCGCGTGCCGCCGGATCTTGCGCAATGAAGCCGCCCGGCAGCTGGGAAGTCGTCGTCGGGCTGGAGACACACGCGCAGCTTTCCACGGTGTCGAAGATTTTCTCGGGCGCGTCCACGGCTTTCGGCGCGCCGCCGAACGCGCAGGCCAGCGCCGTCGACATCGCGCTGCCGGGCGTGCTGCCGGTGCTCAACAAGGGCGCCGTGGAGCGCGCCATTCGCTTCGGCCTCGCGGTCGGCGCGACGATCGCCAAGCGCAGCATCTTCGCACGCAAGAATTATTTCTACCCCGACCTGCCGAAGGGCTACCAGATCTCCCAATACGAAATCCCGGTCGCGCAAGGTGGATCGATCCGCATCGTGTCGCCGACGCGGGGAGAGATCGATGTGCGTCTCACGCGCGCGCACCTCGAGGAGGACGCCGGTAAGAGCCTGCATGAAGATTTCCACGGCATGACCGGCATCGACTTGAATCGAGCCGGGACACCGCTGCTCGAAATCGTGTCGGAGCCGGAGATGTGCAGCGCCGAGGAGGCGGTCGCGTATGCCAGGGTACTGCACGCGCTGGTGCGCTGGATCGGCATCTGCGACGGCAACATGCAGGAAGGCAGCTTCCGCTGTGACGCCAATGTCTCCGTGCGGCGTGCGGGCGACGCGAAGCTCGGCACGCGCTGCGAGATCAAGAACCTCAACAGCTTTCGCTTCATGCAGGACGCCATCGAATTCGAGGTGCGACGCCAGATCGAGTTGATCGAGGACGGCGGCACGGTCGTCCAGGAAACGCGACTGTACGACCCCGACCGGCATGAAACGCGTTCGATGCGCAGCAAGGAAGACGCGCAGGACTACCGCTATTTTCCCGACCCGGATTTACCTCCGCTCGCGATCGACGCCCAATGGATCGATCGGCTGCTCGAATCGCAGCCGGAGCTGCCAACTGCGTTGTGCGAACGACTTGTCTCGGAGCACGGCTTGTCGAGGGCAAATGCGCTGGCGATGACTGCGAGCCGCGAAACCGCCGACTTCTACGAGGCGACGGCCAAGTCGATGGGGCCGGGCGACGCGGCAAGCCGCAGACTCGTTGCCAACTGGATCCAGGGCGAGGTTGCGAACGCGCTCAATCGTGCCGAAATCGCGATCGCGCGCTCTCCGGTGCCACCTGATCGGCTCGCGGCGCTGCTGAGACGGATTCTCGACGCGACGATTTCCGGCAAGACCGCCAAGGACGTTTTCGACGCCATGTGGGCAGGCGAAGGCGACGCCGATACGATCATCGAGCGCAAGGGACTGCGGCAGATCTCGGATTCCAACGCCATCGAGAAGATCGTCGACGAGGTCCTGCTTGCGAATCCCGAGATCGTCGCCGAAGTCAAAGCTGGCAGGCAAAAGGCCTTCAACTCGCTGGTCGGCAAGACCTTGGCCGCCACCAGGGGCAACGCCAACCCCGCGCAGGTCAACACGATTCTCAAACAGAAGTTGACGATTTATTGAGCTTTACCTAGCTACGTGACACAACCCAGCCACGTCGCCCCGGCGCAGGCCGGGGCCCAAGTTGCGGCGCCTACGTCCACTGAACTTGGATCCCGGCCTGCGCCGGGATGCGCCAATGTTCACACATGCCGTGTCACTCGGTTGCGCCAGCCACAAGCGACGTCGCCCCGGCGCAGGCCGGGGCCCAAGTTGCGGCGCCTGCATTTCCACTGAACTTGGATCCCGGCCTGCGCGGGATGACGCCAACGTTCACACACGCTGTGTCACGCGGTTTCGCCAGCCACGAGCCACGTCGCCCCGGCGGAGGCCGGGGCCCAAGTTGCGGCGCCTACGTTTCCACTAAACTTGGATCCCGGCCTGCGCCGGGATGACGTCAACGTTGATAGCCCGGATGACGCCAACGTTCATACATGCTCTGTCACTCGGTTTCGTAATTCTCAACAGCTTGCGCGATTGCTGCGGGTCGCGCCGCCCGAATGTTCGCTAGTGCATCAGCGGCTTGTAGCGCATGCGATGCGGCCGCGCGCCGTCTTCGCCCAGGCGCTTGCGCTTGTCGGCCTCGTAGTCCTGGTAGTTGCCTTCGACGAACACCCACTTGCCCTCGTCCTCCGCGGCGAGGATGTGCGTGGCGATGCGATCGAGAAACCAGCGGTCGTGCGACACCACCATCGCGCTGCCGGGAAATTCGGCCAGCGCGTCCTCGAGCGCGCGCAGCGTTTCGACGTCGAGGTCGTTCGAAGGCTCGTCGAGCAGTAGCACGTTGCCGCCCTTGAGCAGCGTCGCCGCCAAATGCAAGCGCCCGCGCTCGCCGCCGGAAAGCTGGCCGACGTTCTTTTGCTGATCCTGCCCTTTGAAGTTGAACCGGCCGAGGTACGCGCGCGAGGGCATCTCGAACCTGCCGACGGTGAGGATGTCCTGCCCGCCAGAGATCGCTTCCCACGCAGTCTTGTCGTTAGGCAGCGATTCACGCGTCTGATCGACCATCGCCAGCTGCACCGTCGGGCCGACCGTGATCGATCCGGCATCGGGCTGCTCCTTGCCGGCGATCATGCGAAACATGGTCGTCTTACCGGCGCCGTTGGGTCCGATGACGCCGACGATCGCACCCGCCGGAATCAGAAGGCTTAGGTTGTCGATGAGCACGCGGTCATCGTGCGCCTTGGTCACGTCCTTGAACTCGATTACCGCACTGCCGAGTCGCTCGGCGACCGGAATGAAAATCTCCTGCGTCTCGTTGCGTTTCTGGTGCTCGTAGGACGAGAGCTCCTCGAAGCGCGCGATGCGCGCCTTGCTCTTGGCCTGACGTCCCTTCGGATTCGTGCGCACCCACTCCAGCTCTTTGTGCATTGCCTTCGCGCGCGCGTCCTCCTGCTTCTGCTCGGTGGCGAGCCGCTGTTCCTTCTGCTCGAGCCACGAGCTGTAGTTGCCCTTCCATGGAATGCCGTAGCCGCGGTCGAGCTCGAGAATCCATTCGGCGGCGTTGTCCAGGAAATAGCGATCGTGCGTGACGGCAATCACCGTGCCGGGAAAGCGCGCGAGGAATTGCTCGAGCCATTCCACACTTTCCGCGTCGAGGTGATTGGTCGGCTCGTCAAGCAGCAGCATGTCGGGCTTGGACAAAAGCAGCCGGCACAACGCGACGCGACGTTTTTCGCCCCCCGACAGCGCGCCGATCCTCGCGTCCCAGGGCGGCAGGCGCAGCGCATCGGCGGCGATTTCCATCTGCACGTCGGAATCAGCGCCGTCGGCGGCGATGATCGACTCGTATTTCGCCTGCTCGGCGGCAAGCGCGTCGAAGTCCGCGTCGGGTTCGGCATACGCAGCGTAGATCTGCTCGAGCCGCGCCTTGGCTTCGAGCACCGCACCTAGTCCCTCCTCCACCGCCTCACGCACGGTCTTGGCGGGATCGAGCTGCGGCTCCTGCGGCAGGTAGCCGATACGCATGTTAGGCATTGGCACGGCTTCACCTTCGAATTCGCGGTCGACCCCGGCCATGATGCGCAACAACGAGGTCTTGCCGGAGCCGTTGAGTCCGAGCACGCCAATTTTCGCACCTGGGAAAAACGAAAGCGAAATGTCCTTAAGGATGATGCGTTTGGGGGGCACGATCTTGCCCACCCGATTCATGGTGTAGACGTATTGAGCCATCGAGATCGACCGCAAAGGGCGAACAGAAACGTCAATTATCGCAGGTTGTACGCGGCGGCGCCCACACCGTGCACGATGCGACCCCGGCTGGTGCCTTCAGCCACCGTCGCCACGCCGCAAGCGCAAGCCGTCGCCCCGGCGGAGGCCGGGGCCCAAGTTGCGGCGCCTACGTTTCTACTGAACTTGGATCCCGGCCTGCGCCGGGATGACGTCAACGTTCACACATTGCTGTGTCACTCGGTTTCGTCAGCCACAAACCACGTCGCCCCGGCGAAGGCCGGGGCCCAAGTTGCGGCGCCTACGTTTCTACTGAACTTGGATCCCGGCCTGCGCCGGGATGACATAGCGGTCCTTCGCTCGGATGACGCGCGGGCGATGCGCCCGGCCGCAGCTACTTCGGCGTGGCCGAAGCGGTCGCTGGCGATTTGCCGGGCATGGGTGGGGGCGCCCCCGGGGTCCCCGCTGCAGCCTTAGCCGGTGGCTTGGTCGCGGGATCAAGCCCCGCCGCGCTCGCGCGCGATTGATCGCTGCGGATGTCCTGCCAGCGCCGCTTGTCGACGTCGTAGCGCGCGTTGATCGACGCGAGTTCCTCTCTTTTCTGCGTCAGCAGTCCCTTTTGCCGGCCCAACTCATTGCTGAGGCTGACCAGCTCGTTCTCGAGCGCCGCGGGCACCGGCTTGCCGCCGAGCGCGGCTTTCTGCGCCTCGAGTTCGCGTTGCCTGCGCATGAGGTCCGCGCTGTAGCCCTCCGCCGCCTTGATCTGGCCGGTGACCGCGGAAATGGCACGGTTGCGCGCGAATTCAATCTCCTCTTCGCTGGTATACGACTGCAGCAGCGCCATGTCCTTGCGCGTCTGCTCGTCGCGCTGGCGTGCCAGGGCCTTGGCTTTTTCCTCTTCCTGCTCTTTGGCCTTGAGCTGCTCGGCCGTCGGCGCGGGCTCGATCTTCTTTACCGACCGGCCCTGCTTGTCCATTACGACCGTACCCTTGTTGACGGCCTCGGCCGGGATCTGATCGCTGTAATGGACGATGCCCTTGTCGTCGGTCCACTTGTACATACCCGCGGCGAGCGCGCCCTGCGCGCCGACAACGAGCGCGATGCCCGTGAGCGCGATAGCCAAGGCTGCACCGCGATGCCCGTCTGTCATGGCAATAGCTCCGGCCGTGTTCGCTACCTGCATGGCGTGTCCATCAGGCCGCCGCACCGTAGCGGTCCCGGTACGCGGTCACGGCCGCGCGTTGCGAAGACAGCGAGGGATTGCTTTCAAGGAAGCCGAGCAGATGCGTAAGCGTTGCGATCGCGATCACCGGAATGCCGAAGTCCCTCTGCAACTCCTGAACGGCCGAGAATTCGCCGCGCCCGCGCTCCTGGCGATCGAACGCGATCAGCACTGCCACCGGCTGGGCTCCATTGGCACGGATCAATTCGATGGATTCACGTTTCGCCCCACCATCGGTGATGACGTCGTCGACGATCAGAACCTTGCCCTTCAATGGTGCCCCCACAATCAGCCCGCCTTCGCCATGGTCCTTGGCTTCCTTGCGGTTGTAACTGTACGGCAAATTGTGCCCCAATTCGGCAAGCGCGACAGCCATCGCGGCCGCCAGCGTAATGCCCTTATATGCAGGGCCGAAAAGGTGGTCGAACTGTACGCCGGAGGCCAGCGCCGCTTGAGCGTAGAAATGCCCGAGCCGTCGCAGGCTGTTACCGTCGTTGAACAGCCCGGCGTTGAAAAAATACGGTGTGTCTCGCCCCGCCTTGGTGACGAATCGACCAAAGCGAAGCACGTCGCGTGCCAAGGCGAACTCGAGGAATTCGTTGCGGAAATCGCTCATTGCGATGAGGCGCGATGGCGCTGGGCGCGAGGTCGCGCGCACGGCGGCTTGAGAGTGAGACGTGCGTCATTTTACCGTAAACTCCGGCCTCGATTTGTCGCCCCCCGTCTTCGATGCGCGTCATCACACTCAACGTCAACGGTATCCGGTCCGCCGAGCGCAAGGGTCTCGCCCACTGGCTCACGCACGGTCAGCCGTGGGATGTCGTGTGCCTGCAGGAGATCCGCGCCGCCGAGGAGCATGTACCCAGAGCGATGCGCGCGCCGCGCAGGTCGCGAGCAACCTTCCATCCCGCGCAGCGCAAGGGCTACAGCGGCGTCGCGTTGTACGCGCATCGTCCGGTGAACGTGCGCACCGGGTTCGGCAACGCTGAATTCGATCCGGAGGGCCGCTATCTCGAGGCCGACTTCGGGGAATTGTCCGTCATCAGCGTCTACTTTCCGTCGGGCTCCAGCTCGCCGAAGCGGCAGGAGGCCAAATTTCGCTTCCTGGCCGCGTTCCTGCCGCACCTCGAGGCGTTGCGTGCGGCGGGTCGCGAGGTCATCCTGTGCGGCGACTGGAACATCGCGCACCAGCCGATCGACCTCAAGAACTGGCGGAGCAACCAGAAGAACTCGGGATTTCTCCCCGAAGAGCGCGAATGGCTGACCCAGGTTTTCGAGAGGCACGGCTTCGTCGACGTGTTCCGCCGCCTCAACAGGGAACCCGGGCACTACACGTGGTGGTCCAATCGCGGCCAGGCGTGGGCGAAGAACGTCGGCTGGCGCATCGACTACCAGATCGCGACGCCGGGCATCGCCGCCAGCGCCCGCTCGGCGTCGATCTACACGAAGCGGCGCTTTTCCGATCACGCACCGCTGATCATCGACTACGACTATCGGTTGCGGTAGTGCTTCGCATCTCCAACCTGACACTTGCGCGCGGAGCGCGGCGCCTGCTCGAGGACGCTTCGCTCACCATCCATCCCGGACAGAAGGTCGGCGTCATCGGCCCCAACGGTAGCGGCAAGACGAGCCTGTTCGCGCTGCTGCGTGGCGAGCTCGTCGCCGACGCCGGGGAAGTCGCGCTGCCGGCGGGTTGGCTTATCGCGCACGTCGCGCAGGAGACCCCCGCCAGCTCTCGCCCAGCCATCGACTACGTGCAGGACGGCGACGCCGAGCTACGCGCCGTCGAGCGCGAGCTCGCCCTGGCAACCGCCCACTCCGGCGACACGGATGCTGGCGGCGAGCGACTCGCATTGCTGCACCATCGTTACGAGCTCATCGACGGCTACAGCGCGCGAGCGCGCGCCGGCGCGCTGCTGTCCGGACTCGGTTTCAATGTCGAGCGCCACGCGGATCCCGTCGACCGCTTTTCCGGCGGCTGGCGCATGCGGCTCAACCTGGCGCAAGCGCTGATGACGCGCTCGGACCTGTTGCTGCTCGATGAGCCGACCAACCACCTGGACCTCGATGCCGTGGTATGGCTCGAGGACTGGCTCAAGCGCTATTCGGGAACGCTGCTGCTCATCACCCATGATCGCGATTTTCTCGACGCCGTCGTCACCCGAATCGTTCACTTCGACGGCAACAGACTCAAGACCTACACCGGCAACTACGCGGCGTTCGAGCGCGAGCACGCGCAGGCACTAGCGCTGCAGCAGGCATCGCATGCCAAGCAGCAAAAGCAGATTGCCCACTTGCGTTCTTACATCGACCGCTTTCGCGCCAAGGCGACCAAGGCGAAGCAGGCGCAAAGCCGTATCAAGGCGCTGGAACGCATGGAGCTGATTGCGCCGGCCCACGTCGACAGTCCGTTTGCCTTCGAACTCGAGGCGACACCGACGCATGCGCGACAGCTCCTCAAGCTCGAGCATGCATCGCTGGGTTACGGCACAACGTCGATCCTGCGAGACGTCGAATGGCCGCTCTCCGCCGGCGAGCGCGTTGGCCTGCTCGGCCCCAACGGCGCCGGCAAGTCGACCCTCCTGCGCGCCATTGCCGGCGAGATCGAGCCACTGTCGGGGACGCGGATCACTGCACAGGGCCTGCGCATTGGCTATTTCGCGCAGCACCAGGTCGAACAGTTGCGCCTTGCGGAGACCGCCCTGTGGCACATGCGCCACCTCGAGCCCGCAACGCGTGAGCAGGAGCTGCGCGACTACCTGGGTGGATTCGACTTTCGCGGCGATCGCGTCCTGGCGCCCGTCGCCGAATTCTCGGGCGGCGAGAAGGCGCGCCTCACGCTGGCGCTACTGGCGCGGGCGAAGCCGAACCTCCTGCTGCTCGACGAGCCGACCAATCATCTCGACATCGAGATGCGCGAAGCGCTCACCGAGGCGCTGCAGGATTACGAAGGCGCTCTGGTCGTCGTCGCGCACGACCGCCATCTGCTGCGCGCGACGGCGGACGAGCTATGGCTGGTCGCCGACGGCGCGGTGCGCCGCTTCGACGGCGACCTCGACGACTATCGTGACTGGGTGCTATCGGCGCGCGAGCGCGAGAAGTCACGCGTTGTGGACGATGAGGCTCGCTCCGCAACGGCCGCACCAGCGACCGGTGATCGTCGGGCTCAGAAGCGCATTGAGGCGCAGGCGCGGCAACGCTTGTCCGAGCTCAAGAAACCCTTCGTACAGAAACTCGCGCGCATCGAGGCCGAGCTGGCCGTGCTGACCGCGGAAAAGCGTGAGCTCGACGTATGGCTCGCGACGCCGGACGCCTACGCCGATGCCAACAAAGAGCAGCTCAAGCAGGCTCTCGGGCGGCATGGCGACGTCGTCTGGCAGCTTGCCCGCGTCGAAGCGCAGTGGCTGGAGCTGCACGAGGCACTGGAGCGCGTCGGCGTCTGACCGTCGGGAGGCGACAGCGGCAGGATGAATCGCGCCCTACGAAATGCCGATGCACGGCGGCGGGATGAATCCCGCGCCACGGAGCGTGTCCGTAGGTGCGAATTCACTCGCACGCGTCAAGGTTGCTCGGGCGGCGGTGCAGTCTTCGCTTCGTTCCACGGCGCGACACGCAGCAGCAACGCCATGCCCGGCAACGCCAGGACGGCGCACAGCAGGTAGAAATTGAACCAACCCATCGCATCGACCAGCCAACCGGTCGACGCGTTGACGATCGAGCGCGGCACGACGGCGAGGCTTGTAAACAGCGCGAACTGCGTAGCGGTATAGCGTGGATCTGTCGTGCGCGCGATGAACGCGACGAACGCGGCGGTACCCAGCCCGACGCCCAGCGCCTCGAAGCCGATGACCAACGCCAGAATTACGCGGTCGGGCCGGTTGACGTAGGCGAGCCACGCGAAGCCCAGGATCGACACCAGCTGCACCACACCGAACAGCCACAACGCGCGGTTGATGCCGATCTTTACCATCCACAGGCCCCCGAGGAGTCCGCCGATGACGCTGGGCCATAGCGCGGCGTTTTTGGCGATGAGGCCGATTTCCGACTTCGTGAAGCCGAGGTCGAGGTAGAACGGCGTGGCCAGCGCGGTCGACATCGAGTCGCCAAGCTTGTAGAGAAATATGAACGCGAGCACGAGCAGCGCATTTCGCACCCCGTGGCGGCCGACGAACTCGCGAAACGGCAGCACGACGGCGTCGAAGAGCGTGCGCGGTGGCGGATGCTCGATCCTGGGCTCGCTGATGAGCAAGGTGGTGACCAATCCGGGCAGCATGAACAGCGCCGTGATCGTGAATACGCTTTGCCAGGGCAGGTAGTCGGCGAGGACCAGCGACAATGCGCCGGGGATCAGACTCGACACGCGATACGCCTGGACATGGATCGAGTTGCCGAGGCCGAGCTCGGCCTCGGGCAGGAGCTCGCGGCGGTAGGCGTCGATCGCGATGTCCTGTGTCGCCGAAAAGAAGGCGACCGCGGTGGCCAGGTAGGCGATGGTCCACAGCTCGAGCGCGGGCTGCAGCGCGCCGAACATCGGGATGGACAGCAACAGCAGCAGCTGCGTGAGGAACATCCAGCTGCGACGCCTGCCCAGCGCATGCAGCGCATAGCGGTCGACCAGCGGCGACCACACGAATTTCCAGGTGAAAGGCAGCTGGATCAGCGCGAACAGCCCGATGGCTTTCAGGTCGACATGCTCGGAGCGCAGCCACGCAGGAAGCAGGTTGATGAGCAGATAGAGCGGCAGTCCGGAAGAAAATCCAGTGAACACGCAGATCAGCATGCGCCGGTTGAACAGCGCAGCGGCGAGGCCGCCAGATGGACTCATCGGCGCATTGTATCCGGCGAGGCGATCGAAGAGCGCCGGCCCGCGTCTACGCGTTACGGATGCGGTAAATAGCGAGCGAGCCCAACAGATTGGGAAGCACCTGCACTCGCCGCGCTTCGTGAAGCACGACGCGTTCGAGTACCTGAAGGCGCCGCTCGGCGCAGAACGCATCAAAATCGGCCACGGTGCACAGGTGTATGTTGGGCGTGTTGTACCACTCGAACGGAATGCTCGGAGACACTGGCATGCGTCCGCGCAGGACCTGCGCGCGGTGCGTCCAGTGTCCGAAATTCGGGAAAGACACGATCGCCTCACGACCCACGCGCAACATCTCACTGACGATCGCTTCGATGCGCCGCATCGCCTGTAGCGTCTGCGACAGGATCACGCTGTCGAAGGACCGGTCGTCGAAGCCTGCCAGCCCCGATTCCAGGTCGCTTTGCAGCACGTTGACACCGTTGGCAATCGACGCACGTACGCCGGCGTCGTCAATCTCGATACCGTAGCCCGTCGCGCCGCGCAAGCTTTGCAGATGTGCGAGCAGGCTACCGTCACCGCAACCGAGGTCGAGCACGTGCGCACCGGGTTCGATCCAGCCGGCGATGGTCGAGTAGTCGGCGCGTGTCGAAAACGTCATGGCCGTGCCCGGGCCAGATAGGTACGCACGACGGCGTGATACTGCGGGGTGTCGAGCAGGAACGCGTCGTGTCCGTGCGGTGCGGCGATTTCCGCATACGAAACGTCACGCCGATTGTCGACGAGTGCTTTGACGATCTCACGCGATCGCGCCGGTGGGAACCTCCAGTCGGTGGTGAACGTGATCACCAGGAAGCGGCACGTGGCGGGCGAGAGGGCCCGAGCGAGGTCGCCACCGGTGTCCTTTGCGGGGTCAAAATAGTCGAGCGCCTTAGTGATCCGCAGGTAGGTATTGGCATCGAAATACTCGGCGAATTTCTCGCCCTGATAACGGAGGTAGGACTCGATCTGGAATTCCGGCGCGAACGAGAAATTCAGTCCCTCGCGCAACTGACGGCCGAATTTCTCCGCCATCTGTTCGTCGGAGATGTAGGTGATGTGTCCGATCATTCGCGCGACACGCAGGCCGCGGACCGGTTTTACGCCATGGTCGTAGAAGTGACCGCCGTGAAAATCCGGATCGGTCATGATCGCCGCGCGCGCTACCTCGTTGAACGCGATGTTCTGTGCCGACAAGTTCGGCGCCGCAGCGATGACCAGCGCATTGGCGATGCGTTCCGGATAGCGGATTGCCCACGACAGCGCTTGCATGCCCCCGAGGCTGCCGCCCATCACGGCGAAAAACCGCGCGATGCCGAGGTGGTCGGCGAGCCTCGCCTGCGCGTCGACCCAATCCTCGACGGTGATGATCGGGAAGTCCGCGCCCCACGGGCGGCCCGTCGCCGGGTTCACCGTCGCAGGGCCCGTCGAGCCGAAGCAGCTGCCAAGATTGTTCACGCCGACCACGAAGTAGCGGTCGGTATCCACCGGCTTGCCGGGACCGATCATGTTGTCCCACCAGCCTTCGCTCTCGACCTTGCCCGCGTAGACTCCCGCAACGTGATGCGACGCGTTGAGCGCGTGACATATGAGGATCGCGTTGGAACGCTCGGCGTTGAGCGTTCCGTACGTCTCGTAGACCAGTTCGAAAGCCGGCAGGCTCGCGCCGGAGGCGAGCACGATCGTCCGCGCAAACGCGGCGCGTTGCGCAGTGACCGTGCCTACGGAGGCAGACGGTCGCGTCATCGGTCCTGCGAGCGATTGCGGATGGTTGTCACCCAACCCTTGCCCACCCCATCGAGGCAAGTGGATATAAAAAACCCGACCAGCTTTGCGCCAATCGGGTCGGAATATCCTCGCCGCTTTAGCCGTATTTGTCGGGCAGCAGATGCGCCAGTGGCGACAAGGCTGCCGTCGCGCCCGCAAGCTGATCGTCAAATCGGCGCGTCGAACCTGCTGAGTGTACCGCCGCGCCCCCGAAAGTCAATCGTTGAGCTTGGCAAGCAAAGCGACCAGCCGATCGTGGTTGTCGACCCGACGCATGCGGTCGACGAAGTGCGTGGTCTTCGCGACGTCGCTGGTCAGCACGCGCTGCTTGACCGCAAGCAGGTGCGCGGGATGCATCGAGAAGTGACGCAGCCCCATGCCGAGAAGCAGACGCGTCATGTGTACTTCTCCTGCCATTTCACCGCAAACCGCGATCTCCACGTCGGCCTTGTTCGCCGTCGTGATCGCCATCGAAACCAGTTTCAGCACCGCCGGGTGCAGCGGGTCGTACAGATGCGACACGGCCTCGTCGGCGCGGTCCACCGCGAGCGTGTACTGGATCAGGTCGTTGGTGCCTATGGACAGGAAATCGAGGCGGCTGATAAACATTCCGATGGCCAGCACCGCCGCGGGAATCTCGATCATGCCGCCGACCTCGATACCCGGGTCGAACGGCATGCTTTGTTCGCGCAGGCTTTCCTTGGCGCGCGCGATCAGCGCAAGCGTCTGGTCGATCTCGGACGCCGACACCAGCATCGGGATCAGGATGCGGATGTTGCCGTAGTGGGACGCGCGCAGGATCGCTCGTAACTGTGTCAGGAACAACCGCGGCTCGGCGAGGCAGAAGCGCACCGCACGCAGGCCCAGCGCGGGGTTGGGGGCAACGCGCTCCAAACCATCGAGGCCTTCCTTGTGCTTGTCCGCGCCCAGATCGAAGGTGCGGATCGTGACCGGCTTGCCTTCCATGCCGGCGGCGACGCGGCGGTAGGCCTCGAACTGCTCGTCCTCCGAGGGTAGCCCGTCCCGGTTGAGAAACAGGAATTCGCTGCGAAACAGGCCGACGCCCATCGCGCCGGATTCGAGTGCGCGCTCGAGGTCCTCGGGCAGCTCGATGTTGGCGAGGAGTGTGACGCTTTCGCCATCGAGCGTCGTCGCCGGCGTCGTGATAAGGCGCTGCAGCTTTTTCTGCTCCAGCGCAAATTCGCCCTGCTTCAGGCGGTACTCGGCGAGCACCGCGCGGTCCGGATTGACGATGACAACGTCGCGCGTACCGTCGACGATCAGGAGTTCGTTTTCCTGGATCAGCGCCCGCGCATTGTGCGCTGCAACCACGGCCGGCACGTTGAGACTGCGCGCGACGATCGCCGTGTGCGAGGTCACACCGCCCAGGTCGGTGAGAAACGCCGCGAAGCGGTGGTTTTTGAACTGGATCACGTCGGCGGGCGACAGATCGTGCGCGACGAGGACCGTCTGCTCCTCGGCGTTCGGCGGCCGCACCGGCCCCGGCTTGCCCATGAGCACCTTGAGCACGCGCTCGGCGACCTGGACCACGTCGGCCTTGCGCTCGCGCAGGTAGGGGTCCTCGATGGCGTCGAACTGCTCGACGAGTACCGCCGTCTGCTGCGCCAGCGCCCACTCGGCGTTGCAGCGCTGCTCGGCGATGATGCGCTTGGACGTCTCCGCCAGCGTCGGATCGGTGAGAATCATCCAGTGCACGTCGAGGAAGGCGCCGAACTCGGCCGGTGCAGCTTCGGAGTCCATCTCCGCGCGCAGCGTCTCCAGCTCCAGCTGCACCGCGCGCATCGCGTTGCTCAGGCGCTCGATTTCCGCCGCGACCTGATCGGATGCGATCGTGTAGTGCGCTGCCTCGAGCGTCGCGTGCGAGACGAGCTGCGCGCGTCCGATGGCGATACCGTCGGAAACGCCGATGCCGTGCAGGATGAAGCTCACGGCGCTCCGCTCCGCAGCCGCGGCGAGCGGCGCAACGCGCAGCGCCCGGATCAGATCTCTTCGCCGAAGCGATCGTTGATCAGTTGCACCATGGCGGTCATCGCCGCCGCTTCGTCGGGTCCCGCCGTCTCCAGGCGGATGGTTGTGCCCATGCTCGCCGCCAGCATCATCACGGCGAGGATGTTGCGTGCATTGGCGCGTCGGCCGTCGAAGACCAGCGAAACGCGGCAGCGAAAGCGTGAGGAAAGCTTCACGATCTTTGCGCATGCGCGGGCGTGTAGTCCAAGGCGATTCCTGATTCTGATTTCGCGTGTTTGCATGATCGAATGGACCGCTAGGAATAGAGGATGCACCCGCGCAGATCGCGGGCGCAGACAAGTTGAACACGATATTGTTGCATTGGTTCCATCGAAATGCGCAATCGACGCAAGCCTCCTTATTGTAAGGGTCATTCGCGAAGGCCGTCTTCACTGTCCTTCGCCGAAGCAATCGTTGACCAGCGCGGTGATCGCGGACATCGCTTCGCTCTCGTCGGGCCCATCGACTTCCAGCGTCACGTGCGCGCCTTTGCCGGCGGCCAACATCATTACACCCATGATGCTCTTGGCGTTTATCTTGCGTCCATTTCGCGACAATGTCACCTCGCTCTGATATTTGGCGGCAAGTTGCGTTAGCTTCGCCGAAGCTCGCGCATGCAACCCTAACTTGTTGACGATTTCAAGTTCGCGTTGCTGCATAGACCGGGTCGACCTCCACATGCAGCACGCCATCGCAGCCGCCGCTGATCGCCTTTTTGATCATCGTATCCATGCCCTTGGCGCGGTAAGTGAACGCCCGCACCAGCATTGGAAGGTTGACGCCGGCCACGCCTTCGACACGTCCGGGAACCAGCAGCTTGCCGACCAGGTTGCACGGCGTCGCGCCGTAGATATCGGAAAAGATCAGCACGCCGTCGCCGGTGTCGAGCGCGGCCAGGCGCTCGCGTGCCCTGGGCAGCAACATCAGCGGATCGTCGGACCGCATTGACGCCAAAGGCCTCGAACTGCGGCGGGCGCATACCGAGCACGTGCGTCACCGCGTCCACCAGGCTCTCGGCCAGCTTGTCGTGAGCGACGATCAGTATGCCGATCATGGCGCCGGTCTTTCAGTTCCCAAGGCGAACCGCATGCCCATCCTAACCGCCGGTGCCGGCAAACTCGCCGGTTGCGCAGACCCGGACTTGGCACGAGCTATGTTAGCACGCGCTTCCTGCTCGCCCATTGCGCACTGCGTCATTCACGCCGACGTGACGGCCCGCTCCAGCGCGTCGACGAAGCGGCCCGCGACGTCGAAGCCTGTCTGTTCGCCGATCTCGACCAAGCACGTCGGGCTGGTGACATTGATTTCAGTGAGATAGTCGCCGATCACGTCGAGACCGACGACGAGCAAACCCTCCGCCCAGAGCCTGGGGCCCAGGGCCAAGGCGATCTCCCGATCGCGTGCCGAGAGCGGGCGCGCGACACCGCGTCCGCCGGCGGCCAGGTTGCCGCGCGTCTCTCCCGGCTTGGGAATGCGCGCGAGCGCGTACGGCACGGGCTCGCCGGCGATGAGCAGGATGCGCTTGTCGCCCTCGACGATCTCCGGAATGAAGCGCTGCGCCATTACGCTGCGCGCGCCGTAGTGCGCGAGCGTCTCGATGATGACGTTGCGGTTCGGGTCGTCGCGGCGTACGCGGAAAATCGACGCGCCGCCCATGCCGTCGAGCGGCTTGAGGATGACGTCGCGGTGGGCGTCGATGAACTCGCCCAAGCAGTCCGGCGTCGCGCGTGACCAGTGTCGGCGCGGTGAATTCGCGAAATTCGGCGATCGCCATTTTCTCGTTGTGATCGCGCACCGCGCGCGGACGGTTGTAGACGCGCGCGCCGGCGCGTTCGGCGGCCTCGAGCAGGTACGTCGAATAGACGTACTCCATGTCGAAAGGCGGATCCTTGCGCATCAGCACTGCGGAGAACGACGCGAGCGTGCGGGTCTGCACTTCGCCCGCGGAATACCATGCGTCGTTGTCGGAACTCACGTGCAGCGGCTGGATGCGCGCTCGAGTAACGCCGTTGTCCCAGAACAACGCCGACTGGCCGACGGCGAACAGCGAGTGCCCGCGCGCCTGCGCGGCACGCATCATGGCAATGCTCGAGTCTTTGTAGGCCTTGAGCGAATCGAGGGGGTCGACAACGAACGCGAATTCCATGACTGGGGCACGGCAAAAAGGACGCCCATGCTACCGCAAACCGCCGGACCGCGAACCTCAGACCCTGCCGAGGGTCGCAACGCCTGCAAGCTCGCCCGCGCGCACCGGGGCATAACCCGGGTAGCTTCGCGCGAGGCGCGCGAAGGCCGGACTGCGCAACGTGAGCAGCAGCGATGCGATCCCGGGCCTGTCGATTTCGGCAGCACGCACCGCGAGGTAATAGCGCTCGCGCACCAGTGGGACAAACGCGAGGCCGCGCCCGGCGGCGGCGGCACGCAGGCCGAAGCCCGCGTCGGCCGCGCCCGAGGCCACTGTCGCTGCGATCGCCGGATGCGTGAATTCCTCCTGCGAGAATCCTTCGAGCGCGTCGGTCAAGACCTGTTCCTGCGCGAGCAGGCGTTCGATGAGCAGGCGCGTTCCCGACCCCGCCTGACGATTGACGAAGCGCAGGTGCTTTGCGGCGATATCGCGAAAACTACGCACGCGAGCGGGGTTGCCCTGGGGCAGGATCAGCCCCTGGTCGCGTTCAACGAAACACACAAGTCGGTCGCGGCGCGCGTCGAGCCAACGCCGGAACGGCGCGAGCCTGCGCGCCTTGTCCATGCGATTTTCGTTGTCGTTTTCTTTCCCCGCGTCCAGTGCGACATGGAAGCCGGCGGCATCGACGCGCGCTTCAGCGAACTGCTGGAGCGCGTGCAGGCTGCCCATGAATGAAATATCGAGTTTGAGTTGCAGCGCGTTTGCCGGGAGCTCGCGCAGTGCCGCGAGCGCCAGATCGTGACTGGCGGCAACCGAAAGGGTCGGCGCGCCGCGACGGCGCGAAGCGGGCGCATGCCCGAAGTCGACGCCGAGCGACGGCAACACGCGCGCGAGCTTCTGCTCGGCCCGGCGCTGCGCGTCGACCAGATTCGTTCCCGCGTGGCTGAGATCCGCACCTCGGCCACGCCGAAACTCGACAAGCGGTGTGCCCAGCCGATGCTCATAGGTGCGCAGCAAACCCCACGCGGCGCGGTACGAGAGGCCGCGCGCCGCCACCGCCGCCGACAGCGATCCGGTCGCAGCGATCGCCGTCAATAGCGGCAGCAGACGCGCGTCGACCGGCTCGCGTGCGGCGCCATCGAAAGTCCACGCAAGGGTCGGAAGCAGGCGCATTTATGTTCGTCGGTGCATATTTCGACCAAGCCTGCGATCAGATATCGTTGGCCATCCGTTCTCGGATCCCCCCGATTATATGCACAGTCAAACATATCAGGCACGGCCACCGGCCGCGCTCCAGTCGCAATGAGCACCCTCGGCGCGGCGACCGCGCAGGCGCTGCATATGATTGGCGCGCTCGACCCGACGCTGGTCGCGATCGTCAAGCTCAGCCTCGAGGTCAGCCTTACCGCCGTAGCGGTCGCCTGCCTCGTGGGCTTTCCGCTGGGCGCGGCCATCGCGGTCGGCCGTTTTCCCGGCCGCCACGCGCTCATCATCGCCATCAACGCGCTCATGGGATTGCCGCCGGTCGTCGTTGGCCTGCTCGTGTACCTGCTGCTGTCGCGCGCCGGTCCGCTCGGCGAACTGGGCCTGCTGTTCACGCCCACCGCAATGGTGATCGCGCAGGCGATCCTCATCACGCCGATCGTCGCTGCACTCTCGCGCCAGTCGATCGAAGACGCGTGGGGCGAGTACCGGGACCAATTGCGCTCGCTCGGCGAGAGCAAACGCGGCGCCGCCGCGACGCTCCTCTGGGAAGTGCGCTTTTCGCTGATCACCGTCGTGCTTGCGGGCTTCGGCCGCGCGGCTGCGGAAGTCGGGGCGGTAATGATCGTCGGCGGCAACATCGACGGCGTGACTCGCGTCATGACGACTGCGATCGCGCTGGAGACCAGCAAGGGCGACCTGCCGCTGGCGCTGGGCCTTGGCCTTGTGCTGCTCGCCATCGTGCTCTCGCTCAACGCCGCCGCGTACGTCGTCAAGGAAACGGCGCAGCGCCGTTACGGCTAGGCACCGCCCGTGCGTGCGCCGGTGACGCTGCTGCCGCTTCAGACTCGACGACGTCGTGTTCGCCGTCGGGGCGCGCCGCATCGTCGACGGCGTGACGCTCGCCATCGAGCCGACTCTGCGTACGATGATCGTCGGCCCGAACGGCGCGGGAAAGAGCGTCCTGCTGCGTTTGTGCCACGGCTTGCTGCGGCCGACGTCCGGCGCGCGTGCGCTGGAATTCGCCGGAAGTGCCCGGCGCGCCGCGCCGGCAGGCGATGGTGTTTCAGCGGCCCGTGATGCTGCGGCGTTCGGCATTGGCAAACATCGAGTACGCGCTGAAGGTTTCCGGAGTGCCGGTGGCAGCGCGGCCCGCGCGGGCGCTCGAGGCACTGCGCAAGGTCGGTCTGCTCGCGCGCGCCTCGACGTCCGCACGCGTGCTCTCCGGCGGTGAGCAGCAGCGTCTTGCGCTGGCGCGGGCGTGGTCGTTGCAACCCGAAGTGCTGTTCCTCGACGAACCTACCGCCAACCTCGATCCAGGCGCGAGCCACGAGATCGAGCGCGTTATCGCCGCTATGCACGCCGCCGGGACCAAGATCGTCATGGTCACCCACAACCTCGGGCAGGCACGGCGCCTTGGTGACGAGGTTGTGTTCCTGTATCAGGGTCGCGTCGCCGAGCGCACATCCACGGAAGCTTTTTTCCGGCGCCCGCAGTCCGCGGAGGCTGCCCAATTTCTTGAAGGAGAGTTGCCATGGTAGTTACGCGTCGAGTATTCATCGTCGTCGCTCTGGCTGTCCTCGCCCTCGCGGCGCAGGCGCAGGAGCGTTTCATCACCGTCGCGTCGACGACGTCGACCGAGCAATCCGGCCTGTTCGGCTACCTGCTGCCGATCTACGAGCAGCAGACCGGGGTCAAGGTTCGCGTCGTTGCGCTGGGCACCGGGCAGGCGCTCGACGTGGGCCGGCGCGGCGATGCCGATGTCGTGTTCGTACACGCGCGCGCCGCGGAGGAGAAATTTCTCGCCGAGGGCCAAGGGGTAAAGCGTTACCCGGTGATGTACAACGACTTCGTGCTCATCGGACCGAAGAGCGACCCCGCGAAGGTCGGCGGCGGCAAGAACATTCTCGCGGCAATGAAAAAGGTCGAAGCTTCGCAATCGCCGTTCGTATCCCGCGGCGATCGCAGCGGCACGCACATGGCCGAGCTGGAACTGTGGAAAGCCGCCGGCATCGACATCGACAAGAGCAAGGGAGCCTGGTATCGCGACACCGGGCAGGGCATGGGACCCGCGCTGAACACCGCCTCCTCGATGAATGCATACATACTCGCCGATCGCGGCACGTGGCTCGCGTTCAAGAATCGTGGCGACCTGGAGATCCTCGTCGAAGGCGACAAGCGTCTGTTCAACCAGTACGGAGTGATGCTGGTCAACCCGGAAAAGCATCCGAACGTGAAAAAGGAGCTCGGGCAGCAGTTCATCGACTGGCTGGTCTCACCCACGGGACAGAAAGCGATTGCCGACTACAAGATCAATGGCGAGCAGCTGTTTTATCCCAATGCGGCCGACGCCAACGCATGAGCTGGAGCTCCCTTTTCGGCGTATTGGTGCTGGCGGTGGCCAGCGAAGTTTCCGCAGACGAGGGGTCCGTGCGGCTCTATGCCGCCGGCAGCCTGCGCGCCGCAATGACCGAGGTCGCTGGCGCATTTACTGCGTCGAGCGGCATGAGTGTGAGCACTACCTTCGGCGCATCCGGGCTATTGCGCGAGCGCATCGAGAAAGGCGAAAAGGCGGATGTGTTCGCCTCGGCGGACGTAGGCAATGCGCAGGCACTCGCGGGCGCGGGCAGGGCGGCTTCACCGATCGTGTTCGCGCGCAATCGACTCTGCGCGATCCTCGCCCCCGGCGTGACCGCGTCAACTGCGACGTTGCTCGAGCGCATGCTGGACCACGACGTCAAGCTCGCAACGTCGACGCCAAAAGCCGATCCCTCGGGCGACTACGCCTGGCAGTTGTTCGAAAAAGCCGAAAAAATGCGCCCGGGTTCGTACGCGGCGTTGGATCGAAAGGCACTCAAGCTCACGGGCGGGCCGCAGTCGCCGCAGCCCCCGCCCGACCGATCGCTGTATGGGGTCCTGCTGGCGGAGCGCAAGGCGGACATTTTCCTCGCGTACTGCACAGCCGGGATCGATGTCGCGCGCGAAGTTCCTGGCGCACAGGTCATCACGATCCCGGAAGCGCTTGCGGTGGGCGCGAGTTATTCGCTCACCGTTTTGAACGGGGCGCGGTCGGGTGCTGACCGCCTGGCGTTGTACATCCTGTCGATTCCGGGCCAGGAAATCCTTGCCCGACACGGTTTCACCCCGGTGACCCTGCCGTAGCGCTCGCTATCCCGACTCGCGTTGGACGCTAGTCGGCGATAAGCCGAAGCTCGACGGAGCTCAACCACTTCACGTGGCGCGGGCCGGGGCGCGTGTCTTTGAGCGACACCAACGCCAGCGGCCCTTCACTGGCAGCGAGCGCTTGGCCGTCGCGCTCGTAGACCACGAGGGCGCCGTCGCCGATCGGCGAGAGATACAACTCTGCCCATGAGAATACAGTGCGATAGCCGTCCGCCGCCGTGACGACGACGACACTCTTGCGTAGATCCATGCGCTGCTTCTCCACCGGCTTGGCGCGATCGAGCACATCGCGCAACAGGCAGCCGGTGTAGCGTCGAGCGGTCTCGCTCGCGCTGGCTGGGGCGGCAGCATCGCGCACAACGCGGACGTCTTCCACACGCTGCACGGGCAGGCGCCGCAGGTCCGCCAACGACAGCGTGAGTTCGCGCTCGACATTGCCTTTGACCACGAGCGAGTCCGGCGCGACAGGCTGCGCGTCGACCGGCGCCGCCTGAACTACGGCCGCAATGAGCGCGGCGCCGAGAAGCGAAAGCAGGCGCAACGTCCGGCCTCAGTCGACGGCGACGATCACATTGCTTGCCTTGACCAGCGCATAACCGCGCTTGCCCACGGTCAGTCCGAGGCTTTCCGCCGACTTGGTGCTGATGACCGAAACAACCTGGATTCCGGGTGCAATCTCCAGGGTCACTTCGGAGCTGACCGGCCCCTTGGTGATTTCCTTCACTATGCCGGGAAACTGATTGCGAGCACTTGTTCTCATCGGGGGGCCCTTTCTGAAGAATGAAGCATTGTCGCGACGCGGCGAAGCATGTCGCCCACGTCGGTTGACGTCAATATGCAGCGATTTGCCGGACGGCGGCGGTCTTGTAGCATGTCATGGCCTGTCTCCCCGATGACCCGGCAACGTGCCAGGCGCGAGGAACAGCTTCCTTCACGGGCTCGCACGGATCGCCCACCGGTTCGAAAGGCGCGCCGCCAGCCGCCGCTTCGGGCAAAGGCCTTTGTTTTCAGGTACAATGACGCTGCGGTGCTTGTTCCAGTCCCCTGCCGCAGTCGATTCTGACCTCTCCGCAGTCTCTTCCGTTTGGCCCGACTGGCCGCCCCCCGGGGTGAACGGCCGAGCACATTCAGGAATTTAGCAAAATGGCTTTTTCTGCTCTCGGGCTGTCCGAAGCGCTGACGCGCGCGGTTGCCGACCAAGGTTATACCCAGCCTACGCCGATCCAGGCGCAGGCCATTCCCGCTGTGCTCGCCGGGGGCGACTTGCTCGCCGGCGCCCAGACCGGCACCGGCAAGACAGCGGGCTTCGTGCTGCCGATGCTGCAACGTCTGTCGACGCAGCTTTCTCCCCACCAGTCCAAGCCAGGTACGCGCCGGCCGGTGCGCGCGCTGATCATCACGCCCACGCGCGAACTGGCGGCGCAGGTGGAAGCTTCGGTCCGTACCTACGGCAAGCATCTGTCGCTTACTTCGGCGGCGCTGTTCGGCGGCGTGGGCTTCGGCGGCCAGACCGCGCAGTTAAAGCGCGGCGTCGACATCCTCGTCGCGACGCCGGGACGGCTCCTCGATCACCACGGACAGCGCAACGTCGATCTGTCCCGTGTCGAGATCCTCGTGCTCGACGAAGCGGACCGCATGCTCGACATGGGCTTCATCCCCGATGTCAAGCGCATCCTCGCCGTGTTGCCCAGGCAGAGGCAAAACCTCTTGTTCTCGGCGACGTTCAGCGACGAGATCAGGGCGCTCGCCGAGCGCCTGCTCGACAAGCCGCGCACCATCCAGGTCGCGGCGCGCAATTCCACGGTCGAGGCGATCACGCAACGCGTGCATCCGGTCGATCGCGACCGCAAGCGCGAGTTGCTGTCGTCTCTGATCGTCACCAACGATTGGAAGCAGGTGCTGGTGTTCACGCGCACCAAGCACGGGGCCGACAAGCTGGTGCGCGGGCTCGAGGCCGACGGCATCAACGCGACGGCGTTGCACGGCAACAAGAGTCAAAACGTACGCACGCGCGCGCTCGCCGACTTCAAGCGCGGCAAGATCGTCGCGCTGGTCGCCACCGACATCGCCGCGCGCGGCATCGACATCCAGGACCTGCCGCACGTCGTCAACTACGACCTGCCCAACGTTCCCGAAGACTACGTGCACCGCATCGGTCGCACCGGACGCGCGGGCGCCGGCGGCGAGGCCATCTCGCTGGTGTCCATCGATGAGCGCGCGTTCCTCCGCGACATCGAGCGGCTGCTCAAGCGCCAGATTCCCGCCGAGGTCGTCGCCGGCTTCGAACCCGATCCACGCGCCGTGGCGCAGCCGGTGTTCCAACAACGAGGGCACGTGCAGCGTCATGCACCACGCGCCGCCGAGCGTGGACGGTCGACGCGCCCCCACCAAGGATCGGGTCAGCCACGCGCGCGTGGCGGCAACGCGGCCGGCGATCGATCCGGAGCGTCATCCCGGCGCAGGCCGGGATCCAATTTCATAGCTTGAGAATAGGCCCCGGCCTTCGCCGGGATGACGTCGATATCGGGGAAACCGAGTGACACAGCAGGTGTGAACGTTGGTGTCATCCCGGCGCAGGCCGGGATCCAAGTTCAGCAGAAACGTAGACGCCGCAACTTGGGCCTCCGCCGGGGCGACGGGCTTGCGGTTATGACGTCATCCCGGCGCAGGCCGGGATCCAAGTTCAGCGGAAGCGTGGGCGCCGCAACTTGGGCCCCGGCCTCCGCCGGGGCGACGTGGCTGGTGGCATCGCGTAGTCATCGCGACGCGGTCAGGTTCGTCGCCAGCGCCTCCGCCTTCAGCGCGAGCTCGGATGCAAGGAAGCAATGCGCCTGCGGCATCGCGGTCTCGGTCCGGTGAAGCACGTCGTGGATCAGCGCAGGTCCATACGGCAGCGGCACCTTCGCGCAATCGACGTAATGCATCCCCTGGTTGTCGACGAGGAACAGGTGATCGATGCCGGGCCGCCCGGCGATATCGACGTATTTGCGCAACTCGATGTAACCCTCCGTGCCCAGGATCGTCAGACGGCCGTCGCCCCAGGTCGGAAGGCCGTCGGGCGTGTACCAATCGACGCGGACGTAACCTGTACCCCCGTTGCCACGCCACATGACCTCGCCGAAGTCCTCGAACTCAGGCTTATCCGCATTGGCATAGTTGGCGACGTGCGCCGCGACGACCTCGGCGACCGTCGACCCGGTGAAGAGCAGGAACTGGTCGGCCTGGTGGGAGGCGATGTCGGTCAGAATCCCGCCCAGGCGCTCCTTGGCGTAAAACCAGTCGGCGCGTGTCGGCCGATTGATCCGATGGGGACCGAGTCCCGTCGTGTGAACGACGCGCCCGATCGCGCCGGACTGAACGAGCTCCCACGCCTTCACCGTCGAGCGCGTTTCGAATCGCTCGGAAAAGCAGATCGAAAAGATGCGGCCAGTCTCTTTCTGTACCTGCCGCAGCTGATCGAGTTGCGCGAGCGTGGTCATCCCGGGCTTGTCGGTCATCACGTCCTTGCCGAGGCGCATCGCGCGAATGCAAAGCGGCGCGCGATCGGCCGGGATCGCGGCAGTAACGAGCAGCTGGATCGACCGATCTTCGAGAACCTCCTCCTCGGAGCGCGCGCGGCGCGGCGTCGGATAGCGCGCGGCAAAATCGTCGGCCAACGCCGCTTCAGCTTCGTAGAACGAGACGAATTCGGCGCCAGCGTTGGTCATGCATTCGACCTGTCCGCGGATGTGCCGATGGTTGGTACCGACAACGCCGAACCGGATGCGCTCCTTGTCCGCCATGGTGCGCGCCTTCAGTGCTTGAGCCCCGACATCACGCCAGCGTGTTTCACGTCGCATTGGTGATCTGACATAAGTTGCACTCCTGCGACAGGTCGCGGATGTCAAGACGAGATTGGGTGACGAACAATATCAAACAGCAGCTTTTGGATTTCGACGATTTCCGTGCGGATGCCGCCGTGAGTTTCCCACCAGCGGTCGGGGTCGAACTGCGAGTAGCGTGACGGTCGAACGGCGACCTTGGTCGGGTGGCCCTTCATGGATCGATCGAGCACCCGGCGCAATCGGCGCGAGTGATCGGTTGTCGTCACGAACACAATCGACCGGAACTGCTGCTGATCGGCCCAGCGCGGAAGCACCCCAGTCTCACCCTCGGTTCCTACATCAAGCTCGGGAATCCGCAGTACGTCCTTCACGCCAAGCCACCCCAGCTGTCGGATCTGCCGAGCGGCGCGATCCTCGTAAGGAAGTCCCCTGCGGATGAACTCGAAGTCTTCTCCACTTGGAGGGTCGGCGAACACCGCGACGCGTGCCGCTACGCCGCTTTGAACGAGGTCGGCCGCTTCGAGCACGCCGGCCCCGTCGGAATCAGACGATACGACGATGATGTCAGCGCGGGCGGCCGATTCATCCACTACAAGGGCCCGCCCCGCTGCTCTCAACGTTGGTTCGCGAACGGCAGGAACTCCAGCGACGAGAGCCAGCGTTAGCGCGATAACCGCCAAGATCCAGGCCCACCACGGCCACCTAAAGCTGATCCTCGAGTTCATATCCAAGTCGCGCCCGAGCACGGGCCGCGGAAATTGAAAGCAGGTGTCGATTTTCTCGTGCGCGTTTGCGACCCGATGAGTGACCGTCCTCTACAGATATACGCGATTGGCTCGGGTCAGGCCAGCCAGGATCTTATCGCGTGACGATTCGCCAGACTCACAAGAGCCGGCCAACCCAAGCCCGATGCGTACGAAGTGAGCTAGCCGTTCGCGGTGACCGGCGAGGTATTGGCTCGCCACTGCCGCCAGGCCCAAAACGGGCTCGCACACAATAGCTTGCTGCCACTTGCATAATATGACAAGCGCATTATTTATCAGATGCTTACATGATACGGCAGCGGCCCGCTACGGGCCGCCCTGGCCGCGCGCTTGGACTTCGTACACACCTTATGGCTCTACTCTGATGGAGCGCGGCCGACTGCAGGCGGAACCTCGTTTCATAGCTATTTCATTGTCTGATAAGGGGTTTCCGTTGATAGGACATTGTCCTAAAATTGCTGGACGTCCAGATAATTTTCATGCACTATAGAAAGACGCTGTAACAACTCCATTCCATGCGCTTTGCATTTGCCGCATTTCAGCTTGGGCGCATCCGCATCGTGACTACGCTGGGCAGAATGCGCACCGGATGGCAGTGGCGACGGCGCGAAGTAGCAATGCAGGCGACTCGAATTGATATGACCACCAGTCGACAGCCTCGATCGCTCATTGGCCAGGATAGGCCGGTTGCCGCGAACGGACCCGGCGCATCGCGGTATACGCGTCGCAGCGAAGTCAATTCATTTGCGGGAGGCATCACGCCCCAGGTCGCTTCGCGCCGTGGGTTGAGGTCGGTCCGCGCGCTAGCCAATCCGGGCATTCTCTTTGTCTTGCTGCTACTTGTGGCAGCACATGCGTTTGCAGGCGGCGTGACGTTGGCCTGGGACCCGGTGGCCAGTGCTTCCTTGGCAGGCTACAAGGTCTACTACGGGCCGGCCGCCGGAAACTACACGACGAGCATCGACGTCGGCAACACAACCTCCTACACGGTTTCCAACCTGACCGAAGGAGCCACCTACCACTTCGCAACGACAGCGTATGACACGGCGCACGCCGAGAGTGCCTTTTCGAATGACGTCAGCGCGACCTTCCCGTACAGCGCCCCGGTTGCCAATTTCAGTGCCAGTACCACCATGGGAACTGCACCACTGGCGTTGAACTTCACGAGCACGTCCACCGGCAGCATCACCAGCTACGCCTGGACCTTCGGTGACGGCGGCACCAGCACCGCTGGCAGAACCCAGCACACGTCTACGCGACCGCCGGCACCTACAGCGTGAGCCTCACCGTCACCGGTCCCGGCGGCAGCAACACGAAGACCCGCAGCAACTATGTGACGGTCATCGGCACCGCCGCCACCGGTGGCGCAGTTCACCGGCAGCCCCACCTCCGGGCACCTCGCCGCTGACCGTGAACTTCACCAACACCTCGACCGGCAGCATCACCAGCTACGCCTGGACCTTCGGCGATGGCGGTACCAGCACCGCTGGCAGCACCCAGCCACGTCTACGCGGCCGCCGGCACCTACACGGTGAGCCTCACCGTCACCGGTCCCGGCGGCAGCAACACCAAGACCCGCAGCAACTATGTGACGGTGCACCACCGCCGCCGCCGGTGGCGCAGTTCAGCGGCAGCCCGACCTCGGGTACGGCGCCGCTGACCGTGAACTTCACGCAACACGTCCACCGGCAGCATCACCAGCTACGCCTGGACCTTCGGCGATGGCGGCACCAGCACTGTTGCGAACCCGAGCACACGTCTACAACGACCGCCGGCACCTACAGGTGAGCCTCACCGTCACCGGTCCCGGCGGCAGCAACACCAAGACCCGCAGCAACTATGTGACGGTCTCGGCACCGCCCTCACCACCGGTGGCGCACTTCAGCGGCAGCCCCACCTCGGGCACCACGCCGCTGACCGTGAACTTCACGCAATACGTCCACCGGCAGCATCACCAGCTACGCCTGGACCTTCGGCGATGGCGGCACCAGCACTGTGCAGAACCCAGCACACGTCTACAACGCCGCCGGCACCTACAGCGTCAGCCTCACCGTCAGCGGACCCGGCGGCAGCAACACCAAGACCCGCAGCAACTATGTGACGGTCACGGCACCGCCCTCACCGCCGGTGGCGCACTTCAGCGGCAGCCCCACCTCGGGTACGGCGCCACTGACCGTGAACTTCACGCAATACGTCCACCGGCAGCATCACCAGCTACGCCTGGACCTTCGGCGATGGCGGTACCAGCACCGTTCAGAACCCAGCACACGTCTACAACAGCCGCCGGCACCTACAGCGTCAGCCTCACCGTCACCGGTCCCGGCGGCAGCAACACCAAGACCCTCAGCAACTATGTGACGGTCTCGGCGCCGCCCTCACCGCCGGTGGCGGCCTTCAGCGGCAGCCCCACCTCGGGCACTGCACCGCTGACCGTGAACTTCACGAGCACGTCCACCGGCAGCATCACCAGCTACGCCTGGACCTTCGGCGATGGCGGTACCAGCACTGTTCAGAACCCGGCACACGTCTACAACACCGCCGGCACCTACAGCGTCAGCCTCACCGTCACCGGTCCGGGTGGCAGCAACACCAAGACCCTCAGCAACTATGTGACGGTCTCGGCACCGCCCTCACCGCCGGTGGCGGCGTTCAGCGGCAGCCCCACCTCAGGCACCACGCCGCTGACCGTGAACTTCACGAGTACGTCCACCGGCAGCATCACCAGCTACGCCTGGACCTTCGGCGATGGCGGTACCAGCACTGTTCAGAACCCAGCGCACGTCTACAACACCGCCGGCACCTACAGCGTCAGCCTCACCGTCACCGGTCCGGGTGGCAGCAACACGGTATCGCACGTGATCACCGCCACGACGAATCAAGTCAACGTTGCCCTGGCCGCCAACGGCGGCGTCGCCAGCGCCTCGAGCACCTATAACTTTCCCGGCTACAATTTCGCCGCCAGCAGCGTCAATAACGGCGAGCCCGCTGGGATCAACTGGGGTCACGGCGGCGGTTGGAACGACGCCACCGCCAACACCTTCCCTGATTGGGTCGAGATCGATTTCAACGGCAGCAAGAACATCGACCATGTCGTCGTCTATACGCTGCAAGACAACTACAACAATCCGCTCCCGCCGACGGATACCATGACCTTTACCCAGTACGGCATCACCGCCTTCACCGTGCAGGGCTCCAACGGCGGCGGAAGCTGGGTGACACTGGGCACGGTGAGCGGCAACAACCTGGTAAAACGCACGGTCAACTTCAGCCCCACGACGATCGACCGCGTCCGCATCAACGTCACCGGCGCCTTGGCTGGCTACTCCCGCATCACCGAAATCGAGGCATGGGGCACAAGCGTCGGGCCGCCGCCCCAAGTCAACGTTGCCTTGGCCGCCAACGGCGGCGTCGCCAGTGCCTCGAGCACCTACAACCTGGTTTCCGGCTACAATTTCGCCGCCAGCAGCGTCAACAACGGCGAGCGTGCCGGCATCAACTGGGGTCACGGCGGCGGTTGGAACGACCTCACCGCCAACATCTTCCCTGATTGGGTCGAGATCGATTTCAACGGCACCAAGAGCATCGACCACGTCATCGTCTATACGCTGCAGGACAACTACTTCAGCCCGCTACCGCCGACCGATACCATGACCTTTAGCCAGTACGGCATCACCGATTTCACCGTGCAGGGCTCCAACGGCGGCGGAAGCTGGGTGACGCTGGGCACGGTAAGCGGCAACAACTTGGTAAAACGCACGGTCAACTTCAGCCTCATCACGATCGATCGCATCCGCGTCAATGTCACTGGCGCCTTGGCCGGCTACTCCCGCATCACTGAAATCGAGGCGTGGGGGAACTAGCGGGCCGTGTGGCGCCGATTTTGCATACGAACAGCCGTCCGCGGTCGGGGGCGACGCACTTGATAGCGTTGGCGTCCTCGAAGCTAAGCCGAGCCTGAAGCCCTGAGGAACGACTCAGCGGAACTACCGAGGTTTTTCGTAAGTGAGTAACGCGGCGCATCAACTTACCCGCGTCATCCCGGCGAAGGCCGGGATCCAATTTTGGAGCTCTACCTTGGGCCCCGGCCTCCGCCGGGGCGACAACTATGTTTGTCACTGAGTTAGGTCAAGCTCTGGTAAATACGGAGGTAACAGGAGCAAGGTCGATGGCCGTTGCCCTCGACGGACCTCGAGGTAGTGCAATTGCGCATCGTCGTTTGGCCAACGCTTGCGATCGGCCTTGCATTCCCGGCTGACCCCTCGGGCACTTATACAGGCGTGACTGAGCAAGGCTGTCCCATTCTTTTGCATTTGGCCGACCGTCGGGCTGACGGCGATGGATGCGTTTCACAGCGACATCGATTCTTCTAAAGGACTTGAATATTGTTCCAACTAGCTGAGTTTCTTACAACGAGCGTGCCAAATCGGCTCGCGCGCCCCGGTATCCTTTTCGTCTTGCTCCTGTTGGTGACCGTGCGTGCTTTCGCTGGAAGCGTGTCGCTTTCCTGGGATCCGGTTTCCAACCCCACGCTGGCTGGATACAAGGTTTACTACGGGCCAGCGGTCGGAAACTACACCTCCAGTGTTGACGTTGGCAATGTCACCACTTACACCGTTGTCAATCTGGTCGAAGGGCAGAATTACCACTTCGCGGTAACCGACTACGATGCCACGCACACCGAGAGCGCGTTTTCCAATGACGTAAGCGCGACCGTAGCGTATAGCGCACCGGTGGCCCAGTTCACTGCCAGTACCACCACGGGAACGGCACCGCTGGCGTTGAACTTTACGAGTACGTCCATCGGCAGCATCACCACCTATGCCTGGACGTTCGGCGACGGCGGTACGAGCACTGTTCAGAATCCGGCACACGTCTACAACACCGCCGGCGTTTACAGCGTCAGCCTCACCGTCACCGGTCCTGGCGGCAGCAACACCAAGACCCTCAGCAACTATGTAACGGTCTCGGCGCCGCCTTCACCACCGGTGGCGGCCTTCAGTGGCAGCCCCACCTCCGGCACCACGCCGCTCACCGTCAACTTCACCGATGCCTCGACCGGCACTGTCAGCACTTGGGCCTGGACCTTCGGCGACGGCACCATCAGCAGCACCCAGAATCCATCTCACGTCTACAACGCCGCCGGGACCTACACCGTCGCCCTCACCGTCACAGGGCCCGGCGGCAGCAACACCATGACCAGAACCAACTACGTAGCAGTGTCGGCGGCGACAGCGCCACCAGTCGCCGCAATCAGCGCGAGCACTACGTCGGGAACGGCCCCGTTGACCATCAACTTCACAAGCGTGTCGACCGGCGCTATCAGCACGTATGCCTGGACCTTCGGTGACGGCTTCTCCAGCGCTGTCCAGAATCCCAGTCACGTGTACGCCACCGCGGGCACGTATACCGCCGCCCTCACCGTCACGGGCCCGGGCGGTAGCAGCAGCAGTTCCAAGACCATACTGGTCTCCGCCGGCGTCACGACCAGCACGACGATGCTTGCGAGCAGTTTGAATCCATCGAATGTGGGGGCGAGCGTAGTTTTCACTGCAACAATCACCGGGACAAACCCGTCTGGGAGCGTCAATTTTACTGACGGAATCGGTTCCATAGGCAGTTGTAGTGTGGTCTCGCTAAGTGGGAGTGGGAGCTGCGAGGACGGCGACGTGCAGCAGCCGCGAGCCTGGCATCCGGTGCGCACAGCATCGTCGCTACCTACAGCGGCGATGCCGACAACAGGGTTCCGCCAGCGCGCCGCTGTCGCAGGTCGTCAACGGCGCACGCGGCGGCAGCACCAACGTCGCACTGGCCAGCAATGGCGGCGTCGCCAGCGCTTCGTCCTTCTACGCCGGCTTCGAACCCAGCGGCGCCATCAACAACGAGCGTACCGGCTATAGCTGGGGCGCGGTGCCGGATGGAACGACAGCACGCCCTACGTCTTCCCCGACTGGCTGCAAGTCAACTTCACTGGCCTCAAGACTATCAACCGGGTCGTCGTCTACAGCCTGCAGGACAGCTTCAATAACCCGGTTGAGCCCACCGACACCATGACCTTCAGTCTTTACGGCGTGGTCGATTTCACCGTCCAGGGTTGGGATGGCTCGAACTGGGTCACGCTAGGCAGCGTCGTCGGCAACAACCTGGTCAAGCGCACCGTCAACTTCGGCGCCTTCACCACCAATCAAATTCGCATCAACGTCACCAATGCCCTCGGCGGCTTCTCGCGCATCGTTGAGGTCGAGGCCTGGACGAACGGTGGCGGTCCGTCGCCGTCGACCACCGCCGTGGTCAGTCCGCTCAACCCATCCACCCTTGGTGCCAGCGTTGTGTTCACCGCGACGGTGACCGGTGCCGCGCCCACCGGCAGTGTCAGCTTCAGCGATGGCGCCAGCACGCTGTGCGCCGCCGTCGCCTTCAGCGGTGGCAGCAGCAGCAACGCCAGAACGGCAACGTGCAGCAGCAGCAGCCTGGCATCCGGTACGCACAGCATCGTCGCCGCCTACAGCGGCGACGCCAACAACCAGGGTTCCGCCAGCAACCCGCTGTCGCAGGTCGTCAACGGCGCCGGCGGCGGCAGCAGCAACGTCGCACTGGCCAGCAATGGCGGCATCGCCAGCGGCTCGTCCTTCTACGCCGGCTTCGAACCCAGCGGCGCCATCAACAACGAGCGCACCGGCTATAGCTGGGGCGCAGGTGCGGGCTGGAACGACAGCACGCCCTACGTCTTCCCCGACTGGCTGCAAGTCAACTTCACGGGGCTCAAGACTATCAACCGGGTCGTCGTCTACACCCTGCAGGACACCTTCAACAACCCGGTTGAGCCCACCGACACCATGACCTTCAGCCTTTACGGCGTGGTCGATTTCACCGTCCAGGGTTGGGATGGCTCGAACTGGGTCACGCTAGGCAGCGTCGTCGGCAACAACCTAGTCAAGCGCACCGTCGACCTCGGCGCGTTCACCACCAATCAAATTCGAATCAACGTCACCAATGCCCTCGGCGGCTTCTCGCGCATCGTCGAGGTCGAGGCTTGGGGAAATTAGTGGGGCCGCGTGGCGCCTGAACAGCCGTCCTCGGTTGGGGGCTGCGCGCTGGATACGTTGTCGTCCTCGAAGCTGAGCCGGTCCTGAAGCCCCGAGGGATGACTCAGCGGAACTAAGCACCGAGGTAACAGGAACAGGCTCGATACCGTTTTAGCCCCGTCACGGTCGAGCGCATCGGCATCAATATCACCGGCGGCCTGGCCGGCCACTCGCGCATCACCGAAATCGAAGCGTGGGGGAACTAGTCCGAAGTTCGAGCGCTCATTGAACGAGTTTGGCTTTGCATCTCAGTTACTTGGGGTGACATCGGAGTTCCGGTTTCTGTCTACACTCGAATCTTTTGGATCAATTCGAATGCGCGCTGCTGCTTGGGATTGGGTGTGGTGAGCAGATCGAAAGTCGGTGCGCCGTCCGCCGCGTTTGGCGTACGGCAGGTGTTGCGAACGATGGTGGCGAGCTCGGCCAACAGGGTCGAGAAACTATGCGCCGGGGTGCCGTCGTCCAGAGTGTGGGAGGCGACCTTGAGCAGCGCTGCCGCAGAGCGCTTCGCCGGCGCCACCGGGTCACGCGTGGCCTTGGCCTTCTGCTCGGTGTCGGCGAACATCAGCTCGCGCCAGGCTTCCCGCATGTGCCACGCGACGTAGTAGGCGAGCAGGCACAGGAAGATGTGGGCACGCACCCGATCGGCGGTGCGATGATGAATGGGGCGCACTTTCAGATCGATGGTCTTGAGCGAGCGGAACGCCCGCTCGACGTTGGCCAGCGCCTTGTAGTTGCGCACGCAGTCGGCAGCATCCATGCGCGCCGGCGCGACCGAGGTGCGGATGATGTAGATGCCGTCGAGCGCAGCCTCGGCGGCAATGCTCGCGTGCTTGCGCTGGAAGGTGAAGCTCGCCGCGCCCATGGTGAGCTCAAAGTGTTTGGCGACCTTGTACTGGTTGACCACCCGGCCGACGCGCAGTCCGATGGCATCGGCGCCTTTGAGTTTGGTGGCATCGACCCGAGTCTTGATCTGGGCGAGGCTGCGCTCGGTGGCAGCGAGCAACTCTTCGCGCTTGTGGGCGCGCAGTGCCGCCAGCTGGGGATTGCGGCACGCCACCAGTCGCTCACCCGGATAATCCGGGGAGCTTAACTCGAGCAGGTTGCGTTCATCGAATAGATCCAGTTGCAAGTGCCCCTGCTCGACCAGCACGCGGATCGACGCGCTCTTCAAGGCGGTGATCCAGTCCACCCCGGGCGTTTCCCGCATGATGGCGATGGCCTGGTTGGAGACCATGCCGCGGTCGCCCACCATCACCAGCTGCTCGAGACCGAAGTGCTCGCGCAGGCGCTTGAGCTCGGGCGGCAAGGTCTGGCTATCGGCCACGTTGCCCTCATACACCGACACGGCCACCGGGCAGCCACGGGCATCGGTGAGCACGCCGTAGTTGACCTGCAGCAGCCCGTTCTTGCCATCGCGGTTGTAGCCCAGCTTCGCCAGCGGGCAGGTGGTGCCTTCGAAGTAGCTCGACGACAGGTCATAGAGCACCAGACTGCCGGGGCCCAGATGGCGCGCCGCGAGCTTCTTCTGGATCGCCTCCTGACGCGAGAGCAACCAATCCATCGCCGCGTATAGATCGTTCTCGCTGGCTTCCTGCACGCCGAAGTCCTCGGCCAGCGTGCTGGTGTGCCACCAGCGCGTGGTGGCCAGCTTCGGATGCGGGGCGATGATGCGCGCCGCCACCATGGCGCTCACCAGGTCGCGCTCGCGACAGGGGCGCGCCGCCAGTAACGCCTCCAACCCCAACCGGCGCATGGCTACACGCACGGCCTGCACGTGACCCTGCGCACGCGAGGCAATGGCCTCGAATTGCTCGGCAACGGGGCTCACCGGTTCGCCGCGCAGCACCGCGCGAATGGCAAGAATCTGCGCTTCGGAGAGCGACGACAGATTGGCAAGGGTGCGTTTGCGCACGCGCGCACCTTCGCGATAGGACTCGCGCAGAAGGTACGCAGGGCGCGCGCCGCGATTCGGGACAACGTCAATATGCATGACTACATACTAGACGATATCCCTGCAAAGTCAAGTCAACTACATGGCTACATATTGACGCCAGAAAACCCAGGCAACCTTCTGATTAGGCAATGCTTCTACGCTCTAAACAAGGCTAACTGACAATGAACTTCGGACTAGTGGCCTACAACCAATCGTGATAGGAGGCTGCGCGCCTGATAACTGTCGTCATCGGAGCGCAGCCGCTCCTGAAGCCCGGAGGCGTGCCTCAGCGGAAATAAGCACGGGAGTAGTAAGACAAGGCTCGATGCCGGTTGCGCTTCGACGGGGCTTGAGGCAATGTAACTGCGCATTACCGTTTCGCCTTGCCGCTTGCGATCGAGCTCGCGCCATTCGTTGGAGATGCCGAGGCACTTCAACACTTAGAGACGGGACTCACTAAGATTGTCCCATCTCTCTGCATACGGCCGACTGTCAGGCTAAACGGCGGTGGGTTCGTTCGGCTGCAACATCGATTCCTCCAAGGCTGACATTGTCCCAAGCAGCTGAGTGTCCTACGAGGAGCGCGCTGGACCTGCTCGCACGCCCTGCTAGCCTTTTCGTCTTGCTGCTACTCGTGGCAGTACGTGCATTTGCAGGCGGAGTGACGTTGGCCTGGGACCCAGTACCGAGTGCGTCTTTAGCCGGGTACAAGGTCTATTTTGGACCCGCGGCCGGTAACTACATCTTCAATCTCGAAGTCGGCAATATCACGACGTACAACGTTGCCAGTCTGGTCGAAGGACAGACCTACCACTTCGCGGTAACGGCCTACGACGCCACCCATACCGAGAGCGCGTTTTCCAACGATGTAAGCGGCACGGTGCCGAATAGCGCTCCAGTTGCCAATTTCAGCGCCAGCCCCACTTCAGGTACGGCACCGCTGACTGTCAACTTTACGAGTACGTCCACTGGCAGCATCACCAGCTACGCCTGGACCTTCGGCGACGGCGGCACGAGCAGCCTTCAGAATCCGGCGCATGTCTTTGCTGCCGCTGGCGTCTACGGCGTCAGCCTCACCGCCACGGGTCCGGGCGGCAGCAACACGGTATCGCACGTGATCACCGCCACGACGAATCAAGTCAACGTTGCCTTGGCCGCCAACGGCGGCGTCGCCAGCGCCTCGAGCACCTATAACTTTCCCGGCTACAGTTTCGCCGCCAGCAGCGTCAATAACGGCGAGCCCGCTGGGATCAACTGGGGTCACGGCGGCGGTTGGAACGACGCCACCGCCAACACCTTCCCTGATTGGGTCGAGATCGATTTCAACGGCAGCAAGAACATCGACCATGTCGTCGTCTATACGCTGCAAGACAACTACAACAATCCGCTCCCCCCGACCGATACCATGACCTTTACCCAGTACGGCATCACCGCCTTCACCGTGCAGGGCTCCAACGGCGGCGGAAGCTGGGTGACACTGGGCACGGTGAGCGGCAACAACCTGGTAAAACGCACGGTCAACTTCAGCCCTGTCACGGTCGACCGCATCCGCATCAAGATCACCGGCGCCCTGGCCGGCTATTCCCGCATCACCGAAATCGAGGCGTGGAGCACGAACGTTGGACCGCCGCCCCAGACCAATTTCGCGCTCTCGGCCAACGGCGGCGTCGCCAGCGCCTCCAGCACCTACAACCTCGTTCCCGGTTACAACTTTGCCCCCAGCAGCGTCATCGACGGCGAGCGGGCCGGCATCAACTGGGGTCACGGTGGCGGCTGGAACGACCTCACCGCCAATACCTTCCCTGATTGGGTCGAAATCGATTTCAACGGCACCAAGACCATCGACCACGTCGTCGTCTATACGCTGCAAGACAATTACACCAGTCCGCTCCAACCGACCGATACCATGACCTTTACCCAGTACGGCATCACCGCCTTCACCGTCCAGGGCTCCAACGGCGGCGGAAGTTGGGCTACACTGGGCACGGTGAGCGGCAACAACCTGGTCAAACGCACGGTCAACTTCAGCCCGGCCGCGATCGACCGCATCCGCATCAATGTCACTGGTGCCTTGGCCGGCTACTCCCGCATCACCGAAATCGAGGCATGGGGAAATTAGTGGATCCTGCGCCAATCGCCGGCAAAGTCATCGGCGGCTTGAGGCTGCGCGCTTGACAACCCTGTCGTCGTCGTAGCTGAGCCAATCCTAAAGCCTGCAGGAACGCGTCAGCGGAGGCAAGCACGGAAGTAACAGCAAGCTCGATGGCCGTCGTCCCTCGACGGACTTCGAGGCAATGCTATTGCGCATTACCGATTCGCTACTCTTGCGATCGACTCGCGCTTCTGGTTCACAACCCTCGGGAACTTCGACTCTTGCAGGCTGGAATTCAATAGCGCATTGTTCTAAAGGATCAACATTGTCTCGAGCAACTGAGTGTCTTACAGGTGCAGGTTTCTTGCGCCAATGCTCAGAGTGGTCGGCGCTATGCGCGTCGTGCAAGAAGTCCGAAGCCTAACGCAATTGTCCGTCCGGGACCCTGAGTGCCTATTACATCAACCGTGGTCAAGCAGCTTGCCCGTTCCAGCATCTTACTCGTCTTGCTCCTGACGGCCACCGCACGCGCCTTTGCCGGAGACGTGTCCGTTGCCTGGGATCCAGTCGCCGACGCCATCGTAGTCGGATACAAGGTCTACTTCGGGCCCGCGGCCGGTAACTACATTTTCAATCTCGAAGTCGGCAATACCACGACCTATACCGTTGCCAGTCTGGTCGAAGGACAGACCTACCACTTCGCGGTAACCGCCTACAACGCCACCCATAGCGAGAGCGCGTTTTCCAACGACGTTAGCGCGACTGTGGCGTACGGCGCGCCAGTTGCCAATTTCAGTGCCGGCACCAGCACGGGAATCGCACCTCTGGCGTTGAACTTTATGAATACATCGACAGGCACCATCAGCACCTATACGTGGAGGTTCGGTGATGGCACAACCAGCAGCGTCCAGAATCCGACGCACGTCTACTCCACCGCCGGTCTCTACAACGTCAGCCTCACCGTCACCGGCCCGGGTGGCGCCGATACAAAATTGTGGCGATATCGATTCTTCTAGATTTTTGTAGAGGCCGCGCTGCCTCAGACTATGACCACACTTTTGCACAACTCGACGAACACAACCGCAGGAACGCAAGAGGAGCAGGAATGAGATTCACAAGGTCAACTTGGATTGCCGTCATCGCGGTGCTGCTTCTCCCGATCGATTCGTCGGCACAAATCGATCAATCGATCCTGCCGGCGATCTACCAGACACCGTGGAATCCTGGCATCCCCGGCGGCATCCCCGCCGACAACGACCCGGTCAGTCCGGCCACGGTCTGGCTCCCCGCCGGCAATCCGTACGCCGGATACTCGGTCAATCCTGCGCTGACGGGTACAGGCAACGCAGCCGCGTTTAGTGCTGCCTTCCAGGCCGCGATTAATTCCGCCGGCGCTGCTGCTACGCCAAGCGCTCGGAAGATCGTGCGCCTCAAGGCGGGCACCTACTTCGTCAATCCTCAAACATTTGCCGGCGGACAAGTCGCGATCTATGTGAAAGTGGACAACGTGACCATTCGTGGCGAAGGAGCGGCCACGACGCGCATTGTGGCCAACGGACAGATCAACGATTACGGCACCGTGATTCTGTTCGGCCACCGCGTGGGTTCCTCCGACGCCAGTTTTGCCGTCCAGAATGTGACCGCAGATGCCCTGAAAGGAGCGCAGACCATTCAGGTCGCAAACGCGAGCCAGTATGCGGTTGGCGATGTCATAACTATCGACGTACTGGATGGACCAGCTGCTCCCGTGGGGCCCGCTTATTTCAACGGCGGCTACCTCTGGTTCTACGACGGACAGTACTTCAAGCGGCAGCCGAGCTACGACTGGAATGGTCCAGGCACGGGGGCGCCGGGAATCGGCAGCGTTTCCAATCTCTCGTCGGCGAATTCTGCCGCACAGAACGCGGTGCCGTTCTGGCGGTGGTTGTGTCAACGATCTTTCGCACATTTGTTGGCGGTAGCCTGATCCGATCTCAAGCAGCTGCCTCCTCTGGAAGGGGTTGAGCAGCGTTTCCATCGCAAGGTAACGCCGCTTGCCCCACTTCGTACTCGCGATGTGTCGCAGTCGCGCCGCGACCAGCATCAACGCGGAGTGGCCGTCGGGGAAGGCACCGACCACCCGTGTCCGCCGACGGATCTCACGAATGATCCGCTCGAGCGGATTGTTGGTGCGGATCTGTCGCCAGTGATTGCTCGGAAAGGCGAAGTAGGTCAGCGTCTCGTGCGCCTTCGCTCGACCAGCTCGGCGGCCTTGGGCAAGCGCATCGCCTTCAGCTTCGTAATGACCTCGCGGATCTTGTCCTGCGCTGAGCGCCGATCCTCCTGGGCGTGGATCGCCTTGAGCATGCGCGCCACGTCGGCCACCTTGCCCTTCGGCACGTGACTGAACACGTTGCGATAGAAGTGCACCACGCAGCGCTGCCAGTGCGCCTCGGGAAATAGCTCAGCGGCGGCTTCGACCAGGCCGATGCAGGCGTCGGAGATGATCAGCCGCACGCCGCCAGGCCGCGATCCTTGAGATGTCGCAGGAAGCCGCGCCAGCCTTCCAGATCCTCCTTCTGGCCTTCGGCCACGCCCAGGATCTGCCGGTAACCATCGGCGCCGACGCCGATCGCCACCAGCACCGACACATTGCGTACCTCACCCGCCCAGCTACGCTTGAGCACCACGCCGTCGAGAAACAGGTAGGGAAACTCTCCCTCGATCTCGCGGTTGCGCCAGGCCTCGATGTGGCGTAGATCTTCTGGTTCAGCCGCGACACCGTCCCCGAGCTCACCCGCGTGCCCCACAGCGCCTCGGTGATGTCTTCGACCCGTCGCACCCTCACTCCCGCCAGGTACATCTCCACCAGCGCTTCCTCGACCGACGCTTCCCGCCGCCGATAGCGCTCGATGATCGCGGTCTCGAACGGCAGGCTCCGCAGCTTCGGCACCTTCAGCGTGACTTCGCCCGCCTTGGTCTCCAGCTTCCGCTCGTAGTGCCCCGCCCGCGTATCGACCCGCTCCGGCGAGCGCTCGTAGCGTCCCGCCTTGCAGATCTGATCCGCCTCCGCCTCCAGCAACGCGTTCAGCGTCTCTTCGACACTCGAGCGCACCACCTCATCCACATGCCCGCGGAGCTTCGCCGTATCGACTCGCATCGCGTCCTTCAGTCCTTCCGCTGTATCCTCTCCCATGGTGGCCTCGCTGTGGTCTGGTTCATGGTTGCTTGGCAGCTACCATTGAACCAGATCGAGGCCACCGCCTCGAAATGTGCGAAATTTATGTTACGTCATCCTGGCGGTCGACGATGCAGGCGACGGAGATTACTGCCATCGCGGGCAACGTGCTGACGATCAAGGATTCCCTTTACATCGACTTTCCGTTGTCGAGGAGCCCTCAGGTGTGGCGGATGGTTCCGATCAACACGGGTTCCATTCCGGTCGGCAACCGCTGGTCCGGCATCGAGGACATTGCGGTATTGCGGTTGCGGGAGGCGACAATCTGTGGGGCTTCCCGGGCGGCACCATCGCCTTCAGTTACATGGCGTACTCATGGGCCAAGGGGATAGACGCTGACGGCGAGAGCGTCCCCGGCAACCCAGCCCGCCCCGGCAAGTATGGCTACAACACAGGCCTGGGACGCTGCTACCGATGCGTGATACGCGAGTCGTACGCGCATGGATCAACAGACATCAACCCCGGGGGTCAAGCCTACGGCATCGTCGTTGGCGTTGGCACTTCTGCGAGCCTGATAGAGAACAACATTTCCGTCTACAACAACAAGCCCGTGACGCTGAACTCGACCGGGGGTGGCAATGTCATCGCGTACAACTACGTCGGCGAGGCGATCTTGTGGAACAGCCCGGGATGGCAGGAGAACGCAATCGACAACTCTCACGCAAATTTCACTCACCCCCAATCTCATCGAGGGCAATTGGACCCCCAATCTTGGTGGCGACACGACACGCGGCAACTCTGGATTCCATACGCACCTTCGCAACTATGCACACGGGACCAACCTCCTCGGAGGCGCGCAAAGTAGCAATCTCAGGGCCGTCGGAGTGGACGGCTGGACCCATTTCCATGCCTACATAGGCAACGTGCTTAACGGGGGAGCCGTTTACCAGACGACCCCCACGTCCACCAGTGGAAGGCCTGTTTATCAGCTCGGCAATTTGTACGGCGGAATCGGCGGGAACTGGGACGACGGGTACTCGCTGGCGCACATTTATCGCGACGGCAATTGGGACAATGTTTCGAATGGCATCGTGTGGGCCGCCGCCGCCCGTCCGATTCCCAATTCATTCTATCTGGCGAACAAACCGGGTTTCTTCGGATCGTATGGGTGGCCGTGGGTGGATCCAACCGGGTCAACCGCATCGACGCGGGTCGCGGCGCTCCCTGCCAAGGCCCGCTTCGACGCCGGGACCCCGTTCGCGCCGCCGCCAGGAGGCCCGCAACTACCCGCACCGACGAACTTGCGAGTTGTTCCGTGACTCGCGACGTATTGACGTCGCATCCATTCGACGCGAGGTTGTGAACAAGGCGCAACGCCACGCGGTGGCGGTGGCGATGGCTACGACGATAGTGTGATGATTGGGCTGCAGCAAATCTCGCAGACCGGCAACAGCCGAGTTTTCGCCAACTGCAACCCGTACGCCGTTTCCATCACACCGGCCACCACCAGCCTGTACATGCTGTAGACGACCACGTATCGTCCCTTGCGCTAGCGACGACAAGGCTGTTCTTCGAGCACAGTTCAATTCCGCTAAACTGCATCGCGGCCTCCTGAAGCGGGTCCGCTCCTCACTGTAATCCCACCGCTTCCGTGCGGCGCGGAGGCCGCTTAGATGATTTTTGTCAAAGATCGCCGCTCGCCATCGACGATTCCGCGCGCGCCACCGGAGACCAACACAGCGCCTCTGGCCGTTGCCGCGCCCTTCGCCGGGCACATGCCGGCACTCGACGGGGTGCGGGACTCGCGATCCTGGCGGTGCTGCTGTTCCATTTTGTCGCCCAGACGACCTCCACGACTCGTTCGAGCGCGCTGTCAACACGGTGCTCAACTACGGCAGTCTTGGCGTCGACCTCTTCTTCGTCTTATCGGGATTCCTCATCACAGGAATCCTATACGACGCGCAGTCGAGCCCGCACTACTTCCGCAACTTCTACATGCGGCGCGTGCTGCGGATCTTTCCGCTCTACTACTTCGTCCTCGCGGCGGTATTCCTCGTGCTGCCGCTCGTGCCGGCGCTGCGCGACACCCAGCTCGTCTCGCTCCGCGAGCACCAGTGGTGGGCGTGGCTCTATGCGGTAAACATCTACCTCTCGCTGAAGGGCGCGTGGGCGCTTTCCTACATCGAGCACTTCTGGTCGCTCGCCGTCGAAGAGCACTTCTACCTCGTCTGGCCGTTCGTCGTGTGGTTGCTCGCCACCCGACCGCGAGCGCTGCTGATAACCGCAGCGCTCGTCGCCGCATCCTCGTTCGCCGCGCGCATTCTCGCTTCGGCTGCGGGGGTGAGCATCGTGACGACGACTGTGCTCACACCGTTCCAACTTGACGCTCTCTGCCTGGGCGCCTTGTTTGCCGTGTGGCTTCGGCAGCCTGGTGGGGAGGAAGGGGTGCGGCGCGCCTTGATTCCGCTCGCGGTTGGTGGTGCGCTCGTCGCCGGCCTGACCTACGCTGTTCACCTTTTCACCGACGCAGGTCGCTCGATCAGCGTGCCGGTACGCGGCGGGGCCTTCCGCGTTCTCTTCGCGGTTATCCTCGTCTGGGCGGTCTTCGCCCCTGTCGCGTCGCCCTTCTCACGTTTCTTTTGCAGCCGGACGATGACCGTGCTGGGAAAGTACAGCTACGGCTTGTATGTCTACCACCACTTCTTCTCATACTTCATGATCCGTCATGGGACCGAGTTCGCGCTCGCGGGGCTCGTCGGATCGCATACGCTCGCCGTCTGGCTCCAAGCGGCGGTTGGCATCGCGCTTTCGATGGCAGTGGCGTGGGCGAGCTACGAGTGGCTTGAGAAGCGGTTCCTCCAACTCAAGCGATACTGGTGAAGCTGTCGGCTGGCTGTACGACCACTTCGAGCAGAGTCAGATGCCCGCTCAGAAAAGTACTGTACAGATGCCGCCTCGGCGAGCGATCGTGTCGAGCTCCACGCTAAAGATGGTACGTTTGAAGGATTACATTACGTTGCGCCGAGCGTCGGCTCGTGTTGTATAGGTCAAGAATCGTCTCCAAGCTCATATTCCACGCCAGCCGCATATCGCCAATGACCTCATGCAACGTTGCTATTATCGGTGCCGGTCCCTATGGCCTTTCCATCGCCGCTCATCTCCGCGCGCGTGGTGTCGATCATCGCATCTTTGGCGCAGCGATGGACTTCTGGCTGTCGCACATGCCGAAAGGTATGCTGCTTAAATCGGAGGGCTTTGCGTCTTGCCTCTCTGAGCCCGACGATGAGTTTACCCTTGAAAATATTGCCGTGAGGTCGGTCTTCCCTACGCCGACGTGGGTCTTCCTACGCCGCTTAGCACGTTTACTTCCTACGGGTTGGAGTTCCAGACACGATTAGTGCCGCAGTTCGAGAACAAGCAGATCGTTGCGCTGAATCGATCACCCAATGGCTATCAGCTCCGACTCGCGGATGGGGAAATTCTCAGCTACACGCAAGGTCGTGGTGGCGACGGGCTTGAGCTACTATGAACATATCCCGCCAGTCCTTGCACAATTGTCGGACGGATACGTCTCTCATAGTTCCAGCCATAGCGGTCTTGAACATTTCAAGCGGCGTGAAGTTGCCGTAGTAGGCGCAGGCGCATCTGCGATGGACCTCGCGGCTTTGCTCCATCAGGCCGGGGCACTCGTTCACGTTCATTGCGCGCACTCCGTCCATTGCCTTTCAAGATCCACCAGCAGAAGGACGGCGCACATTGTGGTCGCGCCTTCGGTTTCCGCGGACTGGAATCGGGAGTGGATGGAATGTGTTTTGGTGCAGCAAGTTGCCGCAGGTGTTCCGGTACATGCCCGAGCACTTTCGATTAGACAAGGTGCGGCGAATCCTCGGGCCGGCACCAGGCTGGTTTACAAAGGAGCAGGTGGTCGGAAAGATTTCCGATTCAACCTGGGGGTAGAGATATCGCGAGCGATCGTTGAAAACGGCTAGGGTACGACTGGAGCTTGCGGGCAGCGATGGCGCGCGCGGTGCGGCTGGTGTGGACCACGTCATTGCCGCAACCGGGTACAGGGTCGATCTGCGTCGCTTGGCATTCATGAACCACGACGTCGTGGAGGGAATCCGCTCGGTGGAAAACACGCCGGTTTTATCGGCGAACTTCGAATCTTCCGCTTCCAGGGCTCTACTTCGTGGGAGTCACTGCGGCGAATACGTTCGGGCCTCTGCTGCGATTCGCCTTCGGTGCTCGCTTTGTCGCACGCAGGCTCTCCAAACACCTCGCAGAACTCAATCCTCGCTAGTTGGTGCAGGGCCATTCGAGAGACGCGCCGACTTCTTCGCGAGCAGACAGCTCCTTTCCGCGCTGGCATTTGCGGCGCGAGGCGAGTTCGCGGGGTAGCAGGAACTTGAATTTGCGCATGAGCGTGTCAAGAACGGTGCGGACACAGAATTTGGATCTGAGAATTCGCCAGAGGACGCCGGTAGCGCGCTGCTGACGAGCACGAACGAGTGGCCGAACGGGGCGCGCCTTGCGATTGGTCTCGCGGACGTCGGATGCAACGTCTATGCTCTTTGCGTACGCGGAAACCCGTTGTCCAGTACGCGTGCTGTCCAGCGGACGTATGCCTACCGCGGCCTGCGGCCGTTGGAATCGCTGAAGTCTTCAATCCAGGCTACCCGACCGCATCTCGTCGTTCCATGCGACGACCTAGCCGTCGCGCACTTGCACGAGCTACATGCATGGGCGAGCGGCATCGGCCTTTCCGGAAGGCCACTGCTGGAGCTGATCGAACGTTCCTTGGGGCACCCTGATGCCTATGGGACCACATCGACTCGCTACGCGCTGATGGAGATAGCGCTCAAGGAAGGACTTCGAGTTCCGGAGACAGCCCTCATTCGCGAAGTCAGCGACTTCGAGCCTTGGCGAGCGCAGCACGCATTTCCGTGGGTGCTGAAGGCGGACGGGACTTCGGGTGGGGAGGGCGTCATAATTGCGCATACCCTTGAAGAAGCCGAGCACGGCTTTCGCAGTCTTCGCGATCTGTTTCGTCCAGCGAAGACCATCAAAAGCCTTCTCGCTCGCGGAGACCTATTTGCGCTGCGCACGGCGTGGAATGGATTCAAGCCAGCCATCGTCGCGCAGCGCTATATTCCGGGCCGCGCAGCAAATTGCGCATTGGCATGCTGGAAGGGAAAAATGTTGGCCGGTATCGCAGTCGAGGTCGTTAGCTCGAAAGGGCCGACCGGTCCCGCATGTGTCGTGCGGGTCGTCGACAACCCCGAGATGCTGCGCTGTGCAGAACAGATCGGGCGCATGTTGGGGATTTCCGGGTTCTTCGGGCTGGACTTTGTGCTCGAGGCCGGAACCGGCGCGGCCTACATGCTTGAAATGAATCCCCGCGCGACTCCACTTTGTCATCTGCAAATGGGCACTGGCCGTGACGTGATCAGCGCGCTATGGGCGCAGGCATCGGGAATCCGGTTCGCGAGAAAGCGCCCGTCACTCAGCGCGAGATGATCGCGTATTTTCCGGATGCGTGGACTTATGCGACCGAATACCTCAAGGACTCCTTTCACGATGTTCCCAACGGGGAACCGGAGCTAACTCAGGGCGCTTCTAAATCCGCGTTCATTCCGTAACTCCGTCCTTCGGCTTCTCGGCCGCAAGTCCGGAACAGTGAGTTAGCCCTTCAATAGGGGATTCGTGGGCGCAGATCGGGTGTCGACCGCATCGCCATGCCAGGTTGCTCAGGTGCCGCGGGCCGGCAGGCATCGAATGGGATGACGCGTGAGTGGCGCGGATAGGGTTATCTTGTACACTCTGCCGCGTCGTGTAAGCCTCGGGAGCTTGGTTTTACCGCGGTTCTGGCGTGGACAAGACCACACTCACTCTCGGGGCTGACGTTGGGCGGACGAATCGTCGGGAGATCCGCGAGCACGCTCACTCGCGTAATTCCGCGAGAGCACGCTTTGGTCATTGACGTTGTATCAACGGATGAAAGTGGCAGGACCGAGTGATAACCGAAAGCGGTTCAACAGCACCGAATTCGTCGGTAGCAAGCGCCGTTGGTCGCTGCCGCTTCTGCACAGCGCCACTGACGGAGACTTTCGTGGACCTCGGCATGTCGCCCCTGTGCCAGACACATGTGCGTCCGGAGCAACTGCAGGACATGGAGCCGTTCTATCCGCTGCATGCGTACGTCTGCGGCGAATGCTTCCTGGTCCAGCTTCAAGAGTTCGTGACGCCAGCCGAGATCTTCACGGAGTACGCTTACTTTTCCTCCTATTCGACCAGCTGGGTAGATCACGCGCGGCGATATTCCGAGATGATGATCCAGCGACTGAACCTCGGCCCCGCGAGCAAGGTGATGGAGGTGGCCAGCAACGACGGCTATCTTCTTCAACACTTTGTCGCACGCGGCGTGCCGGTGCTCGGTATCGAGCCCGCTGCTAACGTCGCCAAGGCCGCGGTGGAAAGGGCATCCCCACTATCGTTCGATTCCTGGGTCGGGAGAGCGCCGCGGAGATCGTCGCCGAGCATGGTCGTGCGGATCTGGTCCTCGGCAACAACGTGCTCGCTCACGTCCCAGACATCAACGACTTCGTGGATGGGCTGAAGCACCTGCTGGCGCCCACTGGCGTGCTGACCATGGAGTTTCCGCACCTCCAACGCCTGATAGCCGAGAATCAGTTCGACACCATCTACCACGAGCACTTCTCCTACCTGTCGTTCCTGGCAGCGGAGCGTATCTTCGCCCACCACGGGATCGTCCTCTTCGACGTAGACGAGCTGCCCACTCATGGCGGTTCCCTGCGCATCTACGGGCGCCATGCCGACGCTGGTGCACCTGCCGTAACCGGACGAGTGAATGCGCTCCGGCAACGCGAAATCGACGATGGCTTCCGGACACTGGAGCGCTACCGTGGCTTTGGCGAACAAGTCAAGGCGACAAAGCGAAAGCTGCTGGCATTCCTGATCGACGCCAAGCAGCGCGGGAAGAAGATCGTGGGATACGGGGCGCCGGGCAAAGGCAACACGCTTCTCAATTACTGTGGCATTCGCACGGATTTCCTGGACTTCACGGTCGATGCAAATCCCTACAAGCAAGGCACGTATACCCCCGGCACGCGGATCCCCATATTGCCTCCAGAAGCGATCCGAACGGCCCGGCCCGGACTACGTTCTGATCCTTCCCTGGAATCTGAAGGAGGAGATCATGGGCGTGGCATCATATGTCCGGGAGTGGGGAGGACAGTTCGTCGTGCCGATTCCCGAGGTAAAGGTGCTCTAGCAGCCAGGTCCCGAGCGACCCGTCGGCTTGACGTTGGCGGCGTCCCTAGGCTCGAACATCCTCAGGGTACTTACTAACAATGAAGATTCTGATCACCGGAACGGAAGGCTACATCGGCGCGCGCATGGCGCCGATCCTGGCGGCCCATGGGTACGATGTCACTGGTTTGGACACCGGGTTCTATCGCGACGGGTGCCTCTATCTGGATCCGATCGCGATGCCGATCGCGCCGCGCACGTTGTTCCGGGATCTTCGCACGATCGCGCCGGCCGACTTCGAAGGCTTCGACGCGGTCGTGCATCTCGCGGAACTGTCGAACGATCCGCTCGGCGAAAACCGACCGGAGATTACCTTCAAGATCAATCACGAAGGTTCGGTGCGCATCGCGCAGGCCGCCAAGGCGGCGGGCGTCAGGCGGTTCGTCTACGCGTCCTCGTGCAGTGTGTACGGCATCGGATCCGGCAACGAAACGCTCGATGAATTGTCGCCGACCAATCCGCAAACAGCCTATGCCAAGTGCAAGGTCGGTGTCGAGCGCGACGTTGCCAGTTTGGGCAGCCCGGATTTCTGCGTGACGTTCCTGCGCAACGCGACCGCGTATGGTCCATCGCCCCGGATGCGTTTCGATATCGTGCTGAACGATCTTTGTGCCTTGGCGTGGACCAAGAAGAAGATCGCGATGGTCAGCGACGGCAGTCCCTGGCGGCCGATCGTCCACATCGAGGACATCATCGAGGCGGTCCGGTGCGCACTCGAGGCACCTGCACCCGCCATCAATGGCGAAGTCTTCAACGTCGGAGCTACGACGGAGAACTATCGTATTCGGGAGATCGCGGCGATCATCGCCGAGGTGTTTCCCGGTTGCGAGGTGACTGCCGGTCCGCCGAGTCCCGACAATCGGAGCTATCGCGTGAGCTTCGAAAAGATCGCCACCAAGCTGCCTGGGTTCCGGACGCGCTGGACCGCACGGGCGGGTGCCGAGGAGTTGCGGGCGTTGTTCGAACGCATCGAGTTCACGGAGGACATGCATCGCTTCCGCGCGTTCACTCGATTGAAGCAGCTCCATTACCTTCAGAGAACCCGGCAGATTGACGAAGACCTCGCTTGGACGCGTGCCTGACGGCTCGGGCCGTTCAACCGTGAACTTATCGTTCCTGCGGAGATACCGTTGATCCTCCGGCCGACACCGATCGGCGACGCCCGCATCGTCGAACTAGATCCGCACGCGGACGAGCGAGGTTTTTTCGCTCGCACGTGGTGTCGCGAGGAGTTCCAGCAAGCTGGCATCGACGTCGAGATGGTCCAGTCCAGCGTCTCGCACAATCGCCTCGCCGGCACGGTGCGCGGATTGCACTTCACCTGGCCACCGTCACGCGAGGGCAAGCTCGTTCGGTGTGAGCGCGGGCGGGTCTTTGATGTCATTCTGGACCTTCGACCAAATTCGTCGTCGTTCCTGACGCATTTTTCGGTGGAATTGGACGACGATCGACGGATGGCGCTTTACATACCGCCCGGCGTCGCGCACGGCTTTCAGACGCTGGTCGACGCCTGCGACGTCTTCTACATGATGACTGATTTCTATCGTCCAGAGGTCGCTGCCGGGGTTCGCTACGACGACCCGCAGTTCGGAATCGCCTGGCCACGAGCGGTGAGCATAATCGCGGAACGCGACCGGACGTACCCGTTGTTCGATGCGACACTACATCGCGCCAGCTACGCGACCGCGACGAGCGTCGTCAATTGATGACGTGCAATATGCTCCACGCTCTGCGTCGGGAGGAAGGCTCTGCCGCTGCGGTTGCGAACGTTTGGCCGCTCATGGAAGTCCTGTACCCCCTGTGCCGAAGCATTACAGGTGGAGGGGTTCGCGCATCGCTGGACCAAGTGGAGCGATTGGTTCCGCTGGAGCGGACTGAGGTACCCAGTGGCACGCGAGCGTTCGATTGGGAAGTGCCGCCTGGAGTGGAACGTCCATGATGCCTATGTCACCGATACAGACGGGACAAGGATCGTCGACTTTCGAGCCAATAGTCTCCATCTGATGAGCTATTCCGTGCCGGTTCGTCGTTCGGTGACACGAGCGGAGCTCGAAGAGCATTTGCACTCGCTTCCCGACCATCCGGATTGGATACCCTATCGCACGAGTTACTACCGTGAGCAATGGGGATTCTGCCTGCGTCACCGGGATCGGCAGCGTCTCGGTCCAGGGCCCTTCGAAGTCGTCATCGATTCGACGCTTGCGCCGGGCAGCCTGACGTACGCCGAGTGCGTCATTCCGGGCGCCACCCAATTCGAAGCGATTGTCTACACGCACACGTGTCACCCCTCGCTCGCAAACGACAACCTCACGGGAATTGCGGCTGCGGTCGCACTTGCCCAGGCAATGCGCGAGGAGCGGCCGCGCCTGACATGGCGTTTCATCTTCGGGCCTGGCACGATCGGCTCGCTGTACTTGGCTGTCCAGGAATGAGAACCGCCTCCATACCATCAGGGGTGGCCTCACGATAGGGCTGCTGGGAGATGCCAGGGGCGCTGACGTTCAAGCGAAGTCGGCGTGGAGATACTGCAACCGACAGGGCCGCCGAGTATGCTCTCCCCCGCGTAGCGCCCGAGGTCAGATTCATGGACTTCGAGCCCTACGGCTACGATGAACGCCAGTTCTGTTCTCCCGGCTTCGATCTGCCGGTTGGACGGGTTGACGCGTTCCCCGAACGGCCAGTATCCGGAGTACCACTCCTCGGCAGACATCTGCAACTCATCAGGCCGGATGCGCTCGCGGAGTCCATCCGCGCAATAGCGGCCCTGATCGTCGTGATGGACGAAAACCGCTTCCTCGAAAACCTGTTGCCGAAGGGCGAGCCCCGCCTCGGCAAGCGCGGGCTTTACGGCGGGACGGGCGGGATGGCTCCGGGCCAGTTCGAGCACGCTATGCTGTGGGTCCTCAGCTTTCGGACCACGCACACGATCTTCTCGACATAGCGCGGCGATCGGGCCTGGACTTCGACGTGATTGCGCGAGCAGCATCGGCACTGGAGTCGGCAGGGCTGGTGCGCGCCGCGAAACCGCAAGCAGCCGAAAGGAGAAGACTCACATGAAAGTCGTCCTGTTCTGCGGCGGACTTGGCACGCGCCTGCGGGAGCACTCCGACACGATTCCCAAGCCACTCGTCAATATTGGTTACCGGCCGATCCTGTGGCATCTGATGCGCTACTACGCTCACTTCGGCCACAAGGATTTCGTGCTATGCCTCGGGCTATCGTGGCGACTTGATCCGCCAATACTTCCTGAACTACAACGAGTGCATGTCGAACGACTTCGTGCTGTCCGAGGGCGGCAAGAAAGTGGAGCTGCTCACGCGTGACTTGGACGACTGGCGAATCACCTTCGTGGACACCGGACTGCATGCCAACATCGGCCAACGTCTGCTGCGCGCGCGGAAGTTTTTGGAGAACGAGGACGCGTTTCTGGCCAACTATGCCGACGGACTGAGCGACCTACCGCTCGACCAACACATCGCAGATTTCCAGCGCCACGGTGTGGTCGCGAGTTTCTTGGCCGTGCAGACGTCACAGAGCTACCACGGCGTTCAATCCGACGATGGCGGAATCGTTACGGGCTTCGGTCGGATGCGAGACACCGACTTCCTGGTCAACGCGGGATTCTTTTGTTTACGGCGCGACATCTTCGATTACGTGAAGGAGGGAGAGGAACTAGTCGAAGAGCCCTTCCAGCGCCTGATTGCGCAGCGTCAGCTCGGTGTCTATCGGTACAAAGGGTTCTGGCAGGCGATGGACACGTTCAAGGACAAGATCACCTTCGACCGCATGGAAGGGCGCGGAGACTGCCCCTGGATGCTCTGGCAGCGGCGTCCGGCAGGCACATCGGAATGACGAATGGTTCGTCCGACGATGCTCGACCTCATTCTTGACGTCCGCAACCGAGCGCTTCGAGTCCTTTGTGTCGGTGCCCACTGCGACGACATTGAAATCGGCTGCGGGGCGACGTTACGCGTGCTTCAGGATCGTGCGCGGAAGCCAACGATAGATTGGGTGGTGCTGAGTGGCACTGCGGGTCGTCGCCGAGAGACGCAGTGTGCAATGAAAATGCTGGTGCGGCCCGCGTGTCGCGGCGACCTGCGATTCGGCGACTTTCCCGACGGTCGGTTTCCGGCCGTATATGCGGAGATCAAGGACTTCTGCGAGTCACTCAAGGGTATCCCGAGTCCGGACCTGATTCTTTGCCACGAGCGTGACGACCGCCATCAGGATCATCGTGTGGTCAACGAGATGATCTGGAACACTTTTCGTGATCACGTGGTTCTCGAGTACGAAATCCCGAAGTGGGATGGTGGTCTCGGCCAACCCAACGTTTATGTTCCGGTCGACGGAAAGGCCGCGAATGCGAAGGTGGACGCGCTGATGAAGTCGTACCGATCGCAGGCGAACCGGGATTGGTTCACGCGCGAGACGTTCATGGCAATGCTCCGGCTTCGCGGGCTGGAGTGCCGGTCACGCAGTGGGTATGCCGAGGCATTTTACGGTCGCAAGCTCCGCTTCAAGGCCAGCTGAGTTCCACCCGTCGACGCCGGTTCTAGAGACCTCCCGCGACCGGCGTGGCCATATCAGCCTGGATCTCCGCGACACTGAGGGCGCGGCCGTAGATCCGGACGTCATCGATGATGCCCTGAATGTTGAAGCCCCCCGTCCGGCGGCCGATGTTGGCAGCGACCGTTGAGGCGCGCTGGGATGTCGGCACCGTGCCGAGCAGTGTTCCGTTGCTGAGCACTCCATTGACGTAGATGTTCAGCGTCTGCGCAGCAGCATCGTAAACACCGGCCACGTGATACCAGGTATTCAATGCACGCACGGTGCTGCTGTAGCGCCCGACGTAACCGCCGCTGGAGTTGGTGATCGCGATCGCGAACGTTCGCGCACCCGTGTCCGGCGACGATTTCAACTGCCAGCCGGAGCCACCGTCCGACTTGGCCACGACCTGACCGTCGTCCCCAACGTTTGCCGTCTCATAGACCCAGGCGGACACCGTCATGCTGCCCGTGAATCCCAACAGCGCCGACGTACCGAGGTCGACGTACGTGGACGAGCCGTTGAAGGACAGCCCCGTCCCATTCTTGCCGGCGACCCAGGCCGGACCTACCAGCGTGCCGGTGATACCGTTGCCGGACGCATCGGCAGTCGTCGTGCCCGATCCTTCGGAAAACGCGTAACCCGCCACCATGCCAGTGACGGACGAGGTGGTCGCACTCGACGTGTTCGAGTAGGCACTGAGATTGCCCGCCAAGTCGGTCGCCCGCACCCGATAGCTGTAGCTGGTGCCGGCGGCGCGGCCGGTGTCGTTGTACGTGGTGCTTGTCGGTGTAGCGATCTGGGCAAAGGTCGTGCATCCCGTGCCTTGGCAGCGCTCGACGAGATAGCCAGTCACTGCGACGTTGTCGGTGGACGCGGTCCAGCTCAGGTTGATCTGGGAGGATGAGACCGCCGTGGCGGTGAGATTGGTCGGCGCCGACGGTGGCGTCGTGTCCGCGGCCGGGGGCGTCGTGGCACTTTGCAGTATTGGAATAGCCGCTGAGGTTCGCGACTGCGTCGGTCGCGCGCACGTGATAGCTATAGCTGGTGGCGGCGGTACGGCCGGTGTCGTTGTACGTCGTGCCCGTCGGCGTCGCGATCTGGGTGAACGATGTGCATCCTGCGCCTTGGCAGCGTTCGACCATATAGCCGGTCACCGCGACGTTGTCGGTGGAAGCGGTCCAGCTCAGGTTGATCTGGGAGGACGAGACCGCCCTGGCGGTGAGATTGGTCGGCGCCGACGGTGACGTCGTGTCCGCGGCCGAGGGCGTTGTGGCATTTGCAGTATTGGAATAGCCGCTGAGGTTCGCGACCGCGTCGGTCGCGCGCACGCGATAGCTGTAGCTGGTGCCGGCGGCGCGGCCGGTGTCGTTGTACGTGGTGCTTGTCGGTGTAGCGATCTGGGCAAAGGTCGTGCATCCCGTGCCTTGGCAGCGCTCGACGAGATAGCCAGTCACTGCGACGTTGTCGGTGGACGCGGTCCAGCTCAGGTTGATCTGGGAGGATGAGACCGTCGTGGCGGTGAGATTGGTCGGCGCCGACGGCGGCGTCGTGTCGCTGGGCGCTCCCGCGACCGGCGTGGCCATATCAGCCTGGATCTCCGCGACACTGAGGGCGCGGCCGTAGATCCGGACGTCATCGATGATGCCCTGAATGTTGAAGCCCCCCGTCCGGCGGCCGATGTTGGCAGCGACCGTTGAGGCGCGCTGGGATGTCGGCACCGTGCCGAGCAGTGTTCCGTTGCTGAGCACTCCATTGACGTAGATGTTCAGCGTCTGCGCAGCAGCATCGTAAACACCGGCCACGTGATACCAGGTATTCAATGCACGCACGGTGCTGCTGTAGCGCCCGACGTAACCGCCGCTGGAGTTGGTGATCGCGATCGCGAACGTTCGCGCACCCGTGTCCGGCGACGATTTCAACTGCCAGCCGGAGCCACCGTCCGACTTGGCCACGACCTGACCGTCGTCCCCAACGTTTGCCGTCTCATAGACCCAGGCGGACACCGTCATGCTGCCCGTGAATCCCAACAGCGCCGACGTACCGAGGTCGACGTACGTGGACGAGCCGTTGAAGGACAGCCCCGTCCCATTCTTGCCGGCGACCCAGGCCGGACCTACCAGCGTGCCGGTGATACCGTTGCCGGACGCATCGGCAGTCGTCGTGCCCGATCCTTCGGAAAACGCGTAACCCGCCACCATGCCAGTGACGGACGAGGTGGTCGCACTCGACGTGTTCGAGTAGGCACTGAGATTGCCCGCCAAGTCGGTCGCCCGCACCCGATAGCTGTAGCTGGTGCCGGCCAGCAGGCCGCTGTCAGCGAAGGTCGTTGTCGTCCCGGTCAGTATTGCGATCAGCGCGAAGGTCGTGCACCCTGCGCCTTGGCAACGCTCGACCCGATAACCGGTTACCCCGACGTCATCGGTGGACGCGGTCCAACCTAGATTGATCTGACTCGCGCTTGCCGCCGTCGCCGTCAGGCCCGACGGCGCCGTCGGTGCCGTCGTGTCCGGAGTGGCGAGCGTGAAGGTTGCCGTGACCACGGTCGAGGCGCTCAGCGTAACAGCGCAGGTACCGATCCCTGTGCAGCCACCGCCGCTCCATCCGGCGAATAGCGACCCCGCCGCTGGGGTGGCAGCCAGCTGAATCAGCGACCCAGCCGGGAAGTTTGCCGAGCAATTCGGCCCGCAGTTGATCCCGGAAGGCGCACTGCTGACGGTACCTGCGCTAGTCCCAGTCTCGAGGACCGCCAAGGAGAACTGAGGCGGGACTTGGCCGGCGGACCTAAACTCCGCGGCCGCCGATGTGATGGAGTTCGCCGGTTGCGACTTGATCGTCCAGTTCCACGTCTGCTTCGCGAGACTCGCCCCGTAGTTGCTATGCCCATAGCAGTCGGCATTGTTGAAGGTGTCGAAATCGGTCTCGCCGGGATATGTGACAGGCATGAAAAGCGCGCTCGCGGGTGCGCCGGAGGCCATGCCGGTCGCCGGTCCTTGACCGACGCCCGCCAAGGCGATAATCAGCCCGTTCGCGTTCTGCGGCGTGATGGCCGGCTGGTTGTTGGCGACTGTCAGGTTGCTCGCGTCAGTCCAATCGACCGTGACGGCCTGCGCCAAGACCGAGGAGGTCGCCGCGCCCGCAATGTCGTACAGCGTGATTGTCGTGTTGGAGTTCTCGCTCGTTAGCGGGAAGGTGACCGTCAGCGTGCTCGCCACGGCGGGATTTTCCGCGTAGAGGATCATGGGCGTGCCGCTGTTGGTGTGCGCCAACCCTCCACGGATTGCCCTTGCTGTCCGTGAACGGGGACGTGGATGAGCCAGGGTAGATGTTGAGGCCGACCAACAGGTTGCCCTGCGCCGGGAAGAATTCCGTCCACGAACCCGGGACAGCAAGCGCGGTATGCGTGAAGAACTGCTGCTTGAGGATCCGTATGCCGCCGCCGGGGCTGCGGTTCCCGCCGACGCACCTTCCAGTTCGATAGCCATCGTCGTGAAGGTGTCTCGGGTCGTCTGCGTCGCTGTCGCCGTCGGGGTGATCAAGCTGCCGTTCGCGACAGCCGACTGCATGAAGTGTGGCGACGTATCGTGCGTGTTGTTGATGTCGCCCCCGAGCGCCGTGAAGGGAACTCCCGAGTTTCGAGAGGACCCGGCCGCCCAGGCGCTGACGTTGCTCGCGGACTCGCCGCCAACGGTCCCTTTGTTGTCCACCACATAGTTCAACACTAGGTTGCCGCTCGTCGGTGCAAAGCTCGGCGGCTGAATCGATGGGGAGACGGGTGTGGCGCTCTTCGTAGTCAAGCCCACGGGGCTTGAGGTTGCCACATTGTAGTATTCGAGGAACACCGCGTGGGTGCCCGCGATCGCGCCGCTGAACGTGACGGTGATGACGCGCGTTCCGGATGCAGCGTTGGGCAGCACGTAGGCAGAAGTCTTCGTGTTACCAGCGCCCGCGTCCACCGTTGCGGCCGCCGAAGGCCAAATGTTCGACCCGTCGTCACTGATCGAGGAGATCGTGCTACCGCTCGGATAGTCGATGAACATGACCAACGCATTGCCCGGCAGCATCTGGTTCGGCAGTCGGAAGGTGTAGCTCGTCGCCGTGAGGCCGCGCGCCGCGGAGCTTCGCGCCGGTGTAGTACTGCTGGACGAGAGTTGGCGTCTGACCCCAGGCCAGACTCGCGATGAGCAGGAGTGCGAACACGATCGCAAGTTGCATTGCCAGGCGAGCCCCGGCCCAGCTGGGGCGGTCCCTGGCGTCATCGGGCTTCATGACGCCGATCGATCCTTGCCGGTGCGACGAATCGGAAGGTAGAAGAAGCTGCGGTGCGACGGTCGAAGACATGATGGGTCTCACAACTGAGAGGAGGCAGATGATCCCGGGTTCATCCGGGAGGCGCAACACTTGCTTCAAGTTTAGATGCGGCGTATGAAACCCAAGGTCTGACCCCACCATATGGAAACGCCGGAGTCAGCCCGAGACATATTCCTAAAGTAGATGGATATCGGGTTGCGCAACCGCCGGTCTGTTCGGTAGCAAACATTGCGTGTTGAGTGTCAGGCGAACGAAGGAGCAGAAGCGCGCGCAGGATAAGTATCACAAGCGTGCAGAACAGCCCCTTGCACCACAGTGGAGCAAGGTCAAGTTCGACCTCTAGCCAGACTGAATCGTAAGCCAGGGATACAGTGGCATACCTGTATCGTTGTGTGATTCCTGGCTTGAGGAGGATGGTGAGCAGAGATGTTCGCTGGCTAGCGGGATTCATTGAGCGACACCCCAACCTCCATAGGTTCTCTCTTGTCATCTGGCGGCTGTTTCCACCCCGGCTGGCCGGCTTTTTAAAGGGTCTTCTCGCTCGGAAGTGGTTTGGTAGGGGCTGTTGCGGTCATGATCGACGAGAGCGCTTCTAACCCGGGAGGTGCTTTTGGTTGAACACAGCTATCGGCCCAAGGGTGTCTGGGGCCTTCCGGGAGGATTGCTTGATTCGCCGCCCGGACAGCCTACGAGACCACGCGGCGACACTTCTTCTAACGACGTAATCGAATCCACGTTGCGTCGGGAAATATTGGAGGAACTCGGTATCGACATCGCAGTGATTACACGCTACTTACAATCGATGCTCATACCCCTACCGTTGCAAGTACCCGGGCCCTACCGGCTGGACTTCTACCTTCGCTGTGTGCCTCGTGAAGGATTTGCAGTACTGCGGCACAACCTATTCTCGGACAGACCAAACTGGCGCTCCCCCGAGATAACCCAAATACGTCTTGTGCCCCTGACCGAACTTACCAAGTACGATTTATTTTCAACAAATGTCAGATTTTTGACTGAAGACCTTCCTCGGCTTGAACCAACCATCGCGATATCCAGGAATGGCTGACTTCGTATTCCTCCGGTAGAGCATCGCGTCGAAAACGAGTCGTCGCCGTAGCCGCTGAGCACTCGCAATTTACCAAGGCTTGCCCATCATGACAGGTCGGAACACGCCTGTGGCATTCTGCGGCGAATGGTGCACACGCGCAGTACGCAGCGCGTGTGCTCGCCCCGCGCATTAACGAATCCGGACGCGACGACTCCGAAGACGTACGGTAGCC
>CAWFKO010000010.1:0-481545 GCA_963816445.1 uncultured beta proteobacterium
CCATCAGTTACCTCAAGGCCAACGCGGCGGAGATCGTGCGCGAGCTCGCCGAACAGCACGAGCCTTTGGTGATCACTCAGAACGGCGAGGCCAAGGCAGTCATCCAGGATGTGTCCTCCTACGAAGCGACTCAGGAAACACTGGCACTGCTCAAGATTCTCGCTCTGGGCAACCGGCAGATCGACGAAGGCAAGGTGGTTCCTGCAGCCGACGTCATCGGGCGCCTGCGAGCCAAGAACAAGAGAGTGGCTTGAAGCGCTTCGAGGTATTGCTGACCGGGGATGCGGTACGCGATCTCGAGGAGATCTTTGAGTACATTGCGGAGCACGACGACCCGTCGAAGGCGGGCCATGTGCTCGATCGCATCGAGGATGTGCTGCAAAGCCTGGCCACCTTTCCCGAGCGCGGCTCGCATCCGAAGGAACTCCTGCGGCTGGGCATCCGCGACTATCGCCAGACGTATTTCAAACCGTATCGAGTGATCTACCGGGTCGTCGGTCAGCGCGTCTATGTCTATCTGATCGTCGATGGCCGGCGAGACCTGCAGACACTCCTTGCGCGTCGGCTGCTCGAGGGGTGACCGGATTGCTTCTACGTCAGCGATTTCCCCGGCTTCCATCAAGTTAGACTTGACGCGACTCGCCGACTGTTGCACGTAACGGCCTCTCCTCGACAAACCACGAGAGGATGAACGACAGCGCGGCGATCCTGGCCGCGACCGCGAAGATGAAGTCGATAGAGGCGCTCACCGCGCTTGCGTATGCCGCGCGCTGCGCAGGCTGCAGCGACGCAAGCTCCGCGCTCGGCAGCGTCACGCCCCTCCCGAGCAGCCTGACAAGCGCGCCGGCGAACAGCGCGCTGAGCACGGCGGTACCGAGCGACCCGCCGACGGAGCGAGAGAGCACGGCCGCGGCGGTCGCTACACCGAGGTCTTCGTACTCGACGGCGTTCTGCACTACAACGATAAGCACCTGCATCACCATACCGAGGCCGATTCCCACGATGCCGACGTCAAGCGAGACGAGCCATGGCGACGCCGACGGCCCGAGGCGCGAGAGCAGGTAGAGGCCGACCGACAGTAACAACGTTCCAGCGGTCGGAAACGGCCGGTACCTGCCGGTACGGCTGATCAACTGGCCGGACAGCGTCGAGGTGAGCAGCATCCCGGCCATCATCAACACGAGTTGTAGCCCCGAAGCGGTGGGACTTTGCTCGCTGACCATCTGCAAGTAGACCGGTAGATAGGTGATAGCGCCAAACATTGCGAATCCTATGATCAGCGCGATCGCGCTGGTGACGGCGAAAACGCGGTTGCGGAACAAGGGGCTACACGCGGATCCAGGGAGCCATGGCGAATCTCGGTCATCAGCTGGGCCGGGGCACGATTGGCAGGATTCTGAAGGACCACGGCATTGAGCCCGCCCCTGAGCGCGGTAAGGGAATGTCCTGGTCGGTGTTCTTGAAAGCGCACTGGAAGGTTTTGGCAGCGTCCGACTTCTTCGCGGTTGAAGTGTGGAGTTGGTCCGGACTGGTGACCTACTACGTGCTGTTTGTCATGGAACTGGCGACGCGGCGAGGTATGCATCGCGGGCATCACAAAGCATCCGGACACGCAGTGGATGCTGCAGATGGCCAGACAGCTCACGGATGGAATCGATGGGATTCTGCTGGACAAGCGATACATCATTCTGGACTGTGACACGAAGTACTGCCAAGCGTTCCGAGACTTTCTGAAGCGAGAGGGCATCGCGGTGATTCGGCTGCCGTCGCGATCTCCGAATCTGAATGCCCAGCCGAAAGATGGGTGCGCGGGGTCCGCGACGAATGCCTATCGAGGTTGATTCCGATCGGGCAGGGAATGCTGCGCCGTGCGCTGCGAGAATACGGTGCGCATTTTCATCAGGAGCGCAATCACCAAGGCCTCGGCAATGTGCTGATCATGCCGGACGCCTCCTCCAAGCACCGAGGAGGACTGGTGATTCGTCGTCCGCGGCTTGGAGGATTGCTCGACTACTATGAGCGAGCGGCTGCATAGCAGTCAGCAGAGTTTTCGAACATCACGGGGTATTCGGACGGTCACGCTTTCAGGAGTTGGACGCCCGTAATTCTAGAACGACATCTCGACACGCAGCTGGAACGCCCACGCATTGGGTATTGCGGTGGTCGTGTTGGGCGTGATGACGTATTGCAGGTCGGGCTGCAATGCAAGCCATGAGTTGACCTGGATCAGGTACGTGAGTTCTATCGTCTTTTCGGCGTTCGTCACCGGTACGGCCTGCATGCGCTGGGCGCTCATATAGTGCGACCCATTGCGCGCATAGGCGAGAGCGAGTCCGAGCTCGTCGGCGGCGCGGCCTTCGAATACGCCTACCGCGGTCAGCCCGGTACCAAGGTAGGCACCGAAGCGGTCGACGCGATAGTCGCCATAGCCTGCCTGCACGAAGCCGGTCAGCTTGCGCTCCGGTTGATCCGGATCCTTGTAGAGCAACTGATCGGTAAGCACGTAGAACCCACCGCTTCCACGATGCTGCACTGGCTGGCCGTTGGGTTGTGTCTCCGAAAGATCGTCGAACGTCGCAGTGTAGTACCAGCCGCCGATCGCTAACTTCCTGTCATACGCGCCAAGCATGGCCTGCCTTCCGATGCGCAACCGGCTGGTTGCCGGACGCGTACTGACCTGAGGGCGATCTAGGAAGGCAACTTCGGCGACGATCAATGCGCCATCGCCGGGCTCAAAGATGCCATGGCTGCCGTTGGGCCGATCGACCGGAACACCGTCGAGCACTGCGGTGCGCACAACCACACCTTCTGCGGGCTTGAAAGCGACGCGCATCCCGACAGAGGTGTCGGGAAAGATCGAGGGCCCTTCCACGCCGCTCTGAGAGAACTCCGGCCCGATGCCGAACGAGCTGTTGAGGAACAATCCGGCCGACTGCAGGCGATAGAACTCGCTATTGACGTCGTAGAGGCCTGCGAGCACGGAAACGTGGTTTCCCAGGAAGTTCTTCTGAACCCAGGCTTCGTAGAGCTTCACCGTATTGGGCGCGGAGATGCTGCTCACACCTTGGGCGTCCCCGATGAAACTGCTCGGCAGGCCGCCTTGGAGCCAGAGAGCGTCGAGGTAAGCGATGGTGTCGGGCCAACCGAACAGGGCAGCCGCGTCGATGTTGAGCTGGAGATTGAGATTGCTCGTGTAGGTGCCGCCAGGGCGCACACCACCACCCAGATTGGCGAACGCAGCGCCGTCGTATACCAGCCCGGGCTTAAATGCGCTCGGGGCGCCACCGTCGCCCGCTGTGGAGGTTTGGTCGGCGATTGCCGGGCCGCAGAACACGAATCCGAGAAGCGCTGCGGCAGAAAGCACTGGAAGTGTGGCGGCCCCAACACGACGGAGATTGACGAGCCAGGCGAATAGAGAGGAGAGCGCACTCATGTCAATTCGCGCCCTAATAGAGCCAGCGATTCGCGGCGTAATAGAGCCAGTTCAGAGGTGTCGATTTCGTGATCTCGAACAGGTAGCGTTCTAACGGTTTTGGGGGTTGGTTACAAGCATTGTTTTCGGTCGTTTTTCGGTTCTGCGAATTGGAAGGTAGTCGTCGTTTGCTCGGTGTTGCTTGGTTGTGGTTCTGTTCAGCTGGTGCCTGACGTGCATGCGCAGGCGGATGGCGATGGGCGTGAAGACTTTGGGGCGAGGGTAGAGTCCCACCCAGGGATCGCCAATTGTTTGTAGCGCGTTCTGAGCGCCCCGCCTTGGTGCGTCGGGGTCGTTTCGGTCGTCAATCATCGCCGTCGGCGAATCACGAGTGCACAAGTTCATCGCGACGACACTCATGCCGCGGACCGGGCGTTGGTGGTCGTGCGCTTAACAGGCCGGGCGCTCGCCGCGGCCGGGCTGGCGGGGAGCGGCCTGGGCCGACGACGTGTCTCGCCGTCGAGAAGCACCCGGTAAGCACCATCGCGAAGTCGATCAATGGTGGCCGCGGCGAGCAGCTTGTTGGGGAACGCAGCGCGCCACTTTCCACATCTAAATTGCTCGTGACGATGGTGCTCGCGTTTTCGTAACGCTCGGCGACGAGATCGTGGAGATCTTCGTCCTGCGGTGTGCGTAGCGGCCGCAAGCCGAAATCATCGATGACGATGAGTGGAATCTTGGCGAGTTGCTGGAGCTTGCGATCATAGGCATTGGTGGCACGCGCGGCATGCATCTGGGCCAGCAGCTTGGCCTGGGTGGTAAAGAGGACCTCATAGCCCTGGCGCAGCGCACAGTGGACCAGCGCTTGGGCCAAGTGACTCTTGCCGGTGCCGATCGGACCAACGATTAAAACTGGGGCCTTCTCGACCACGAAACGGCAAGTGGCGAGGTCGGCGATATAGGCGCGATCGATGGTGGGATTGTCGCTGAAGTCGAAGCGCTCCAGGGTCTTGTCGGAGCAGACCTGTGACTTGCGGATGCGCTGATCGAACTGGCGTTGGTGGCGACGCGCGACCTCGTCCTGGATGAGCAAGGCGAGGAAGTCGGTGTAGGCGAGCTTGGATTCGATGGCTTGGCGGTTGCGCGCCTCCAGGGAGTCGAGGACGCCGGATAGGCGCAGTTGTTTGAGCATGGGTTCAAGGGAGGGCATGGGGTTCATGTTGAATCTCCTGTGGTTGGACGACGTTGGGATAGTGGCTAATGCATCAGATCGCCGCCGTGGCGGCTGAAGCGCCCGGCGCCGAGGTAGGGTGCTTCCAGCGCGGGGAGCTCGGCCAACTCGAGCTGCTGGTCGAAGCCGTGGGTGAGAATCTGCTTGACGCTGCGGTAGGTCGGGGTGCCGAAGTTCAGTGCCCGGGCGCAGGCGGCCTCGAGTCGTTTGCCGCCGAAGCTCTCGCCCAGCCGCAGCAATCCCTGCGCGGCGCGCAAGTGATCGAGGACGCGGTCGCTGAACAGACTTTCGACCACCGCTCGGCAAGCCGGCCCGATCAGTGCGGCTTGCTTCAAGCAGAACTGCGGGTTGCGCATCAGGAAGGCCACGGCATCCGGTGGCAGGTGTTCGTCGACGGTGGATCGGCTGCCGGGCTTGAACAACCGGGGATGCACGGCGACGAGCTCGTGGTCGCGATAGATGCGCACCGCACTGGGAGCGATTTCCAGCCACAACTCTTGCCCGATCAGCGGGAACGGGGCCGAGTAGTAGCAATACTCAAACTGGACGTGGCAGTTGGGGTGCAGCTTGGCCTTGGCCCAGGCCGGGCACTCCGGCGCGATGGCGGGCAGCGGCTGCAGCATCGCCTGCTCGGTCTCGGTGAACAGCTTCAACGGCCGCTCGCGGGTGCTGCCGTGGATCCGATTGCCGGCCTCGCCCATGACCCACTCGAGCAGTTGCTCGTTGCCGTGCGCCAGGCTGTGAAACTCGCGCAGCGGCACAAAGCTCGACTTGACATATTTCACGCCCGATTCCACGCGCCCCTTTTTTTTGGGGTCCTGCACGGGACAGGGGTCGATGCGAAACGAATATCCCAACGCCAGCTGGCCATAGGCCCGCTGTACCTCGGGCTCGTAGTAGCAGGCGCGGGTGATGGCGCACTTGGGATTATCGATCCGCACCGACCGCGGAACACCGTTGAACCACTCGAACGCGTGACGGTGACAGCGCAAGCCAGGTCTCGACCTTCTGGTTGCGCACCAACTCGGCATATTGATGACGACACCAAGCCAACGTCATCACAAAGATCCACGTCTTGAAGGCTTCGCCGGTACTGCGGTCGGTGATTTCGGGCCCCTGGCCGAAATCCACCTGCGCACTTTCCCCGACGGTGAAATCGAGCATCACCGTGGCCTGCGGCGTGGACGGCACCTCGCGCTCAAGGAAGCGGTACACCGCGTGCACACTGCCACCGTAGCCATGGTTGCGCACCAAGGCCCGGTGCATGGTCGTGGCCTGGATCCCCTGGGCATGCCAGGCGAGCAGTTGCTCCCGGAACGGCTCGACACTGGACAGATTCTGCGGTGGACGCTGCGGCGTACCGAGCCCGGCGGCCAAGCTCGCGTCGTCCGGCATCGGACCGGCGGGGTCCAGCCAGCCGCGTTGCGCCGCGCACTCCCTCAGCGAAGCGATCTTTACCCGGCCCATCCGCTCCGCACGAGCAATCGCCCGGTCGGACTCGCCCAACCGCAGTCGTTGAATAACCTGACGGTACTGATGCATCTCGAACCTCCTGTTGCCCATCGCGTCCCCTTCGAGCAAAAAGCCCGGAGGGTAACCCGATCACGGAAGTTCGAAATCGCGAACCGCTACACCTTGAATGGCTCTATTACGCCGCGAATCCAGTGGCCTCATTCGGCCGCGAATCGCCTGGCTCCATTAGGCCGCGAATCCAGTGGCCTCATTCGGCCGCGAATCACCTGGCTCCATTAGGCCGCGAATGGAATGGCTCCATACGCGCGCGAGTTAACAACTCATGGTCTCGTAGCGGTCGGGCGCTGAACGGGCTTCAGCTCTGCGGCTCGGCAGCGGAGATTGCACGAGCGTTGCGATCTTCGCGCGATGAGCCCGAAGGCCTTCACCAGCGCGGCCTGACGTGCGCGATTCCCGAACATTAGCAGCGTCGTCGCGTCAAGCGACACTCTGACCTCGAGCGCGCCGTCTGCATGATCGACGCATGCAACAACGGACATTCCGTTCGCCCGGATGGCCGCCTCGAACCTGGCCGGCGTCTGGCCGTGTCCGAAGCTGCTGCGAACCGTAATCAACCCGTCGATCGTCACTTGTACTTCTCCCGCGCACATTGTGAGATTTCGAACGTCGGCGCGTTATCCCCCACGGAGGGGATAGAAGGCATGCCGCAATGGACGTACCGAGAAAGTCCGGGATGACGAGGACTGAATCGCGCCCGTCCCCCACAGGGGGATATGACTCAAGTCGCCGGAAAGGCAGACTTTCAACAACACTACGCGAAAGGCCGAGCCCGATCTCTTACGTCGGAGTGCCGTCATGAAAGCGACATTGGTCGCAAAACGACCGAATTGATCTACCGAGCACTTGCGTCGAGTTGAGCGTTCCCGCACATCGCGGGAGCGGCAAAGCGCGTTAGTGCGGTCAATGCGGCCACTGGTGCGCGGGGATCTCGTATGGCCAACGTCGACACGAAAACCCGGATGTTAGGCAAGAAGGAGCTGCGGATCTGTGCCGTCCGACGACGTAACGAAGAAGTATGGGATGAAGAGCTTGGGTGACCGTACGTTCAAGCGCGTGCTGACAAAAAACTGCTGCGAGTTGGATGAGCTGTCAATAGCGACTTTCCGCTAGATCGACCTCAGGTCAAAAGTGGGCAGTCGAAATACCCCATTGCGAGGCGTGCGTTATTGGCCTATCGTTTCTTACCATACAAGCAGTTGATGATGCAATGAAATTACGTACAAGCTCGACGGACTGTTAGCAGGTCCCAGGTTCGAGCCCTGGTCGGGGAGCCAAATCTAACGCGGGTTTCCGCGGGTCGGCGTTTTGCCTCGGTAATATTTCTCTGTTTCTCGGGTAATAAATTTTCCGCGCCTGTTTGCTGGCCATAGGCAGCACAAATCAAGAAGATAGAGATACAGAGAGCGGCGGACAAGCGATCCGCGCTTTGGTCGCCCTAAACGAACTGCCTCGAAATGAGCGTCGACACCAAATCGCGCCATCGCACTGCAGTCGGTGACAAGGTATTTCTGGATTTGGGGTTTTCGCGCAAAGAAGCGAAGCGTCTAATAGCTCAAGCTGACGCTCGGGTCGATGAATCGATTCGCCCGAAGCAGAACCTCACCGGGCGTCGAGAGGAACGGGCACGCCGAAAGGCACGAGGCTAGTACCGAAACGGCTTGCTGTAGGACCTTCAGGCGGTGCGCAAGACGCGAGTTCGCGGATGGAACCCATGTCAAGCCGCAGTCGTACAGTCACCTCAGCGTCAAGCAGAGCGAACTCAACGACTCACGGATCGTTCGTTGACCGTTCGGAGCGCGGATCCGGCGCCGCCACGCGCGCAAAGTCCGTCACGCCCGACGTCGGGCACCGCGGCCAGCACCTCGGCAAGAAGGCGCTTGCGCGGGCCGCGCAACACGCCGGCCAGGATTTCCCGATGCTCGGCCTGGGCACTGCGGCCATGTCTTGCCGCTCGTTGCTTGAGGGCCCGAACCAGGAATTCATCGATATCACGTACGATCAGATTCGCCATGTTTGTCCGCATCTGCGCTCAGAGATGGAACCACGCGGTGATCGGTGGATTCCTTCTCATGCGGTCTCCAGCTCCACATGAACTCGACGCCCAATCGACGTGGCGATGTTGACCAGCGCATCGATTGAAAACCGAGACACGCGGCCACGGAGCAGGTCATTCATGCGCGGCTGGGTGATTCCGCAGTGTCGCGCAGCCTCGGTCTGTGTCCAGCGGTTCTTTTTGACAATGGCCGCGATCTGCTGCATCAGCTCTGCGCGTGCGCGCAGATTCGCCGCTTGCTCTGGCGTATCGGCGAGCGCATCCCAAACGCTTGCGTAGACCTTCGCTTTAGTCATCTGCGATCCTTCATCATTTCGCTGAATCGAGTTTTCGCAATTGCGATGTCGCGTCTCGACGTGCGCTGCGTTTTCTTCTGAAACGCGTGCAGCACGATTATGGCGTCGGCAAACCGGGCGGTATAGATCACTCGGTAGATCCCCGAGTCGTCCCGGATCCGAATTTCTTCGACGCCCCTGCCGATCGTCGGCATCGGCTTGAAGTCGTCTGGCTGCAGACCACGTTGCACCTTGTCGAGTTGATAGCCGGCGTCTTGCCTCGCGTCCACCGGAAAAGCCCGCAAACACTGCAGCGAGTCCCCCAGGAACTACACCGGTTTCACGGCCCATTATACTGATACGGATATAAGAGATCAAGTGCGTTCCCAAATAAACCCGTGGCCGGACGGCGTGGTGACCGAATACCGACGCACGGATTCCTAATCCGCGGGTCCACAAATTGCGGTAATGTTAATCGGCAGGGGAGCGGACAGACACCGGAGGTCGGCCGGCGGGCGGGGCTGCACACGCTAAGGTTGTGGCAGGGAGTTGCGCTTGTTCCATTACCGTGGTAATGTACCACCAATCATGGCTATCGCTCATTCAAAAGTCACGGCGCAAGGACAGATTTCCGTGCCAGCGGAGGTCCGGCGCAAGCTCGGTATCGGCCCCGGCTCGGTACTCCAGTGGGACGAGCAAGGGGAGTTAGTCGTCGTTCGTCGTGCGGGGCGCTACACGTCAGAGGATGTTCATCGGGCGCTATTTCCGAAACGGCCACCTGAGGCGCGGACCGTGGAAGAGATGAAAGCCGGCGTGCGCCAATACCTAAAAAAGCGGCATGCGCGCGGTTGACACCAACGTGCTCGTGCGGCTCGTTACGCGCGACGACGCTAAGCAGGTGGCCGCGGCTGACGCGTATGTGGAGAAGGGCGCTTGGGTTCCGCAACTCGCGCTCGCCGAAGCGACCTGGGTTCTTTCCGCCGTCTACGATTTGGACGCTGCGGCAATCGCTACCGCGATCGAGATGCTTCTGAATCACAAGGACCTGACGCTGGAGGGGTCGGAAGTCGTCGCGAACGCGCTCGAGATTTTCCGCAGGCGACCGGCCCTTGGCTTTGCCGACTGCCTCATGCTCGAGGTCGCGCGCAAGGCGGGGCACCTGCCACTCGGAACTTTCGACCGTAACCTTGGCAAGCTGGATGGGGCTCAAAGGCTCTAGCCAGATCCAAGATTCTCATCTTCGACCTGTATACAAAAATGTAGCTGCGTTGTTTTGCATACCCCTGCATTGCACTGCATTCGACTGCGATGGCGAAGGTGCGCGGACGCCGTAAGATTCTATGGTTCATGTCAAGGGGTTTGTGAGACGCCCAGGGTCGAATTCGGTTTTGTGGGTGTAGATCGACCAGGCGGTACGAGCGATGCGCCGAGCGAGGATGACGAGGGTCGCGGTGCTGGATAGGCCCTTGGCTCGATAGTGGTCGTAGAGCGGCCGCCAAGTCTTCGTCTTTATTGCTGACATCGCAGCCATGTAGAGCAGTCTGCGCAGTTCGGCAGGTCCGCGTTTGGAGAGGCGCCGTTTGCCGCGATGCTGTCCCGAGTCATCCGGTCGGGGGTCCAGGCCGGTGAAGGCGACGAAAGCATCCGCGCTCTTCAGGGGTACCCGCTCGAGGGTGTTGACCAGAGCGGCGCCGACTACCGGGCCGATGCCGGTGATCGTGCACAAGCGCGTGTAGTTCTGTTTGCGCTCGGGACTCGCCGGCCCATGCGCTAGAATTCCACGCTATCGGGTCGCACGTTGCCAACCGTTGCCACTGGAGTATCACCGTGACCGCTACCGAAACCACGAATGCGGGGCGCGAGACCCTCGGCTTCCAGGCCGAGGTCAAGCAGCTCCTGCAGCTGATGATCCATTCGCTGTATTCGAACCGCGAGATCTTCCTGCGCGAGCTGATCTCCAACGCGTCCGACGCCTGCGACAAGCTGCGCTTCGAGGCGCTGCACAACGAGCGCGCTGTTCGAGGACGATTCCGAGCTCACGATCCGCGTCGACTACGACCCCGCGGCCAGGACGCTGACCGTCGCCGACAACGGCGTCGGCATGAGCCGCGACGAGGTGATCACGAACCTCGGCACGATCGCCAAGTCGGGCACGCGCGAGTTCTTCTCGCAGCTGACCGGCGACCAGCAGAAGGACGCCCATCTGATCGGCCAGTTCGGCGTCGGCTTCTATTCGTCGTTCATCGTCGCCGACAAGGTGACGGTGCGACACGCGCCGCGCCGGCGAGAAGCCCGGACCAGGGCGTGCGCTGGGAGTCGGACGGCGGCGGCGAATTCGCCATCGAGATGATGGAGAAGGCCGCTCGCGGCACCGAGATCACGCTGCACCTGCGCGAAGGCCAGGACGATCTGCTCGCCGGGTCCAAGCTGCGCTCGATCATCCGCAAGTATTCCGACCACATCGTCCAGCCGATCCTGATGCCGAAGGAGGAGTGGAAGGACGGCAAGCAGGAGAAGCTCGACGAGCGAGGAGACCGTCAACCAGGCCTCCGCGCTGTGGGCGCGCGCCGAAGAACGACATCAGCGACGAGCAGTACAAGGAGTTCTACAAGCACGTCGGCCACGACTTCGACGATCCGCTGGCGTGGACTCACGCGCGCGTCGAGGGCCGCCAGGAGTACACGCAGCTGCTCTACCTCCCGTCGCGCGCGCCGTTCGACCTGTGGGACCGCAACGCCCGCCACGGCATCAAGCTGTACGTGCGCCGCGTCTTCATCATGGACGATGCCGAGCAGCTGCTGCCGGCGTATCTGCGCTTCGTGCGCGGCGTCGTCGATTCGAACGACCTGCCGCTCAACGTCTCGCGCGAGATCCTGCAGGAATCGAAGGACATCGAGGCGATCCGCGGCGGCTGCACGCGCAAGGTGCTCGGCGCTGCTCGAGGACCTCGCGGCGAACGACAAGGACAAGTACGCCAAGTTCTGGGGCGAGTTCGGCCGCGTGCTGAAGGAAGGCGTCGGCGAGGATTTCGCCAACCAAGGAAAGATCGCCGGGCTGCTGCGCTTCGCGTCGACCCACGCCGACACGGCCGACGAGACGGTGTCGCTCGCCGACTACCTCGGCCGCATGAAGGAGGGCCAGGACAAGATCTACTACGTCACGGCCGACACGTTCAACGCCGCGAAGAACAGCCCGCATCTCGAGGTGTTCCGCAAGAAGGGCATCGAGGTGCTGCTGCTGTCCGACCGCGTCGACGAGTGGGTCGTCGGCCACCTCACCGAATTCGAGGGCAAGGCGCTGGTCTCGGTCGCCAAGGGCGGGCTCGATCTCGGGCGCGCTCGAGGACGAGGCCGAGACGCAAGGAAAGCGAAGCAGCGAGGCGACCGAGCTCGGCGACCTCGTCGACCGGATCAAGACGAGCCTCGGCGAGCGCGTCAAGGACGTGCGCGTGACGCACCGGCTGACCGAATCGCCGGCCTGCCTCGTCGCCGACGAGCACGACATGAGCGGCAACCTGGCGCGCCTGCTCAAGGCCGCCGGTCAGCAGCGGCCCGCGATGCCAAGCCGATCCTCGAGATCAACCCGAAGCATCCGGTGGTGCTGCGGCTGCAAGGACGAGGACAAGAAGTTCGACGACTGGGCCGCGGTGCTGCTCGATCAGGCGCTGCTCGCCGAGGGCGGCCAGCTCGACGATCCGGCCGACGTTCGTCAAGCGGATCAACCAGCTGATGCTGGAGATGAGCGAGGAGAGGTGAGATAGGACAGCCCGTTCGTGGACCAGGTCGGCATCAGTGCGCGAGCGATCTCAGTTCCGCCTCGGCTTTTTTGTATCCTCAGCGCGGCCACGCTGACTCGCCACACGGCGTTCGCGCAAGAGGAGTCACTCGCAACTCTTTATGTGTTTGGTTGCGAGTAGGACGACGTTCTAACTTGAATATGGGGCGGCTCATCGGCCTGTGGCGATTGTCTTGTCGACCGCCGGTATACTTTGCAAGTGGCCGTTTATCGAAATCGTCGATAAGATCAGAATTCGGTTAACGCGGCCGTGGCCAGATTCTGCCGGCGTCAATTTTGCGCGAGGCTAGCATGGGACTGATTCGGCTAGGCGACAAGCCACCCTTGACGGTAGCTCCGGAGGATACGGTCGTCCGGGCGGCGCGTGCGATGACCGAACGCAGGGTCGGTGCCGCGACCGTTCTGGAAGGAACTGGGGTTGTCGGCGTGGTGACTGAGCGTGACGTCATGGAAAAGGTCGTCGCCGCCGGCGGCGACCCCAATACCATGCGCGTGCGGGACATCATGTCGAGTCCGGCGCTATCGGTTAGCGTGAACACCTCGGTGGCCACAGCCGCAGCACTGATGCGCAAGCATCACATCCGCCATCTGGTCGTCCTGGACGAGCACGAAACGCTGGTCGGCATGCTGGCCCTGCGCTATCTACTTTACGACCTCCTGGACGACATGGAGCGCAATGTCAGCGATCTCATGGGCCATATCATGACCGACGGACCGGGCGGATAGGTGGCCCGCGCTCGTGGCGGAGCTCGGTTCAGAACCATCGTGATGCTCGATTGTGCAAGCAGATCGGCAGAGCATGGCCTGGCCGCAGGTGCGAGTGAAAGGGTCAACGGAAAATTCGTCGGCTGCTCCGGAGCCCGCCATTCGTCCGCTTCTTGGTCTCGGCATCGCCGGACTCGCTCTGAGAAAGCTTAACAAACTGAGTCCAATACCAGCAATGTCATCCCCGCTTTGTCGGTGTGTTGTTCGCCGCCGCGGGCAGCTCGCCTGTCCGATCGCGGCACAGTTGGCACACCTAAACAACGATCGAACCCCGCGCTTCACACGGAATCCGAAACACGTGGCTCGAAGCACGGAGACCCAATTAGCGCTGGTTTGTGGCGATACGATCCCGCGCGATGCCCACGAGTCCGATATGACGATGTGAAGATTCGTGATTTCTGTCTTCGAATCTTCCGCAATATTCGCGCGATGAACCCGAAATTTGCGCTGTAGCATTCGATGGGTGAATGCTTACTCGTTGCAAGGAAGTTCTTCGTGAATATTTCTGAGCAATCTACAACATCGCCGCATTCAATCCAAAGGCAGTTGCCGCAGGCTCTTTCAGGGCATGCTGCGGCTAAGGAAAAGGTCTCGCTGCCGGCGACCGTGGCAGATAAGTTTGGGAAACTCGAGATCAAGCAGCGCGCCCGTGTCTTGGGCCGCCTGCTCGCTTCGGTCGGTCCGCTGGCGTTGAAGGTTGTCGGCGGCGGCGTATTTGCCAAATACGTACGACATGCCCGATCGCGTGAGCTCCCGGTATCGTTAGAGGACGCCGCGCGCGCCAGTTCGAGCGAAGTGTGTGACTTGGTGCACTACGTCGAGCAAAGCAATCCGAAGCTTGTCGAAGGAATATCAGCAGCGCTATTGCTAAATGATGTAACGATTGCATCGGCTCGCGCATCAATCGATCATCGCGATCAAACACCTCCCGAGACAGGGGAGCCCGGGCGACGCATTGAGTCCAATGATCTGCCCTCTAGACCTAGGTTTCGTCGGCGAGACCTGCACGACTACTGACGGTTACTCGCGAAGCTAACCTTGGCAGTGTGTCTGCATGAGCCAGCGCGGACGGGAGAAATGGCGATCCCGCGGCTCGACGATCAACTTGTAGTCGGATCCGGAAGGCTTCGGGGGCTTCTGACCGATCAGCTTCCCCCAATTCCGCGGTACTACACGCCTGTCCGCCTTCGGGGCCATGTTGAACATCGGGAGTCAAATCGCGATCCGAATTGACCTAGGTAGCAGTGCGCGGCTCGGTTAGCATCAGCGCCAAGAGCGGCGCGCCGTTCTGCACGTGCGAACTGGCCTTTTGAGTCCTTGTTGCCGCGCTTGGGATACCTGCTTGTTACGCCGACTGCTTCAAGGCGTTGCGCCTGCGTTGCGATCGCACGTCCGGCGGGCGTACGATGGGAATCCGCTCCATTCGTGGGCGCCCATTTTGACGAAAGGAGAAAATCATGGCTGAAAGCGCTACCCCGGCAGTCGTTCTGGTCCACGGCGGTTTCGTGGACGGCTCCGGTTGGGAGGGCGTCTATAAGATCCTGCGGAAGGACGGTTTCAACGTGAGCGTCGTCCAGAACCCAACGTTATCCTTGGCCGACGATGTGGCGGCAACAAAGCGGATCATCGCTCGGGACAAGGGGCCCGTCATTCTTGTTGGCCATTCCTACGGTGGGGTGGTGATCACGGAGGCCGGCAATGATCCCAAGGTCGCCGGGCTCGTCTATATCGCGGCCTTTGCTCCCGACAAAGGGGAATCCGTGGCCGCGCTCATCAAGGATCCGCCGCCTGGCGCGCCGGTTCCGCCGATACTGCCCCCGCAGGAGGGCTTTCTATTTCTCGACAGAGCAAAATTCGCCGCCTCCTTCGCCGCCGACGTGGCGAAAGAAAAGGCTGAGTTCATGGCCGACTCACAGGTACCCTGGGGCGTTGAGGCCCTCGGCGGCTCAATTAGCGTACCGGCGTGGAAAAGCAAACCGAATTGGTACTTGATCGCCACCGACGACAGGATGATTCCTCCGCCGGCCCAGCAGTTCATGTCCAAGCGGGCGGGCTCGAAAGTTGTCGAGGTCAAGGGCAGTCACTCTGTCTACGTGTCGAAGCCAGAAGAAGTTGCCGCGCTCATCGAGACGGCGGCCAAAGGCGTGAAGCTCGCGTGACCGTGCCCGCGGAGAAATACGAACAAGGCGCGCCCGAGGATGCCATTGGCGAAGGCGTCAGCAAATTAGGCGCGCGATACTTGCCTACTGGGGCTCTTTAGCGGCGGCTTCTCTCGCGAGCGCGCCTTGATCTGTTTCGTCTTCTGCTCCAACGCCTGACATTCCTTATCCGCGAACTTGGCGACCAGCCCATCGACGAACGCGCGGGTGTGCGCCGGCATCAGTCGGCGGCCTGGAAAGACGGCTGAAGCGGCAACCGGTGGCGCGCTCCAATCGGGCAGAACCTGGACCACCTCGCCGCGCTCCAGGTAGGGCACGGCGAATGGATCGTGGATCATCGCGATGCCGGCGCCGCCGAGCGCCATGCGCATTAGCAGCTCCGGTGAATTGGCCGTCGCGTGGCCCGGCGGAATACCTTCCCAGCGTGCCTCACCCCGGACGAGCGTCCACACCTGTGGATCACCGGTGCGAGTCAGGACTCGCAGGGCATCGTGCTCCATGAGCGCTTCAGGCTCGGCCGGAACGCCACGGCGCGCAACGTACGACGGCGCAGCGTAGAGACCACTCGTGAACGACGCGATGCGACGCGCCGCGAGCGTTGCATCGTCGCGCAGTTCGCCCATGCGGACCGCCACATCGAAACTCTCGGCGATCAGATCCACGGTAAGCGTCCGGTGACGGCATATTGCCGGACGGTGTTGATGCAGGTTAGCCGTTGGTCGCAGAGAATCGTTTCCACGCTCGCAACCAGAGTTGCTCGACCGTCGTAAGCTCGGGGAACTCGATGGAGTCGAGGGTGACGCGCGCTTTGCGCTTGCCCTGCTGGCATACGGCAACCACGTCGTGGTAGCGCAGATCGAAGCCGACGAGCGCCACGTCGTTGCCCATCAACCGGACCTGCTTGAACCGCCCGAACATCTCCTCGATACAGGTCAGCCAGGCCACCACCTGCTCATCCTCACCATAGGCGTCGGTGAGGGCAAGATCGATGCACGCCTGCACCGACTTGCATTGCCGCATTTCGTCGAGCAGGTCGTCCATGGATCTGCGGCAACCGGCTACCCGCGTGACCTGCCGAAAGGCTTGGAACGTGGCGGTGTGTTGACCTCGTCGACGAAGATGCTGTTCTCCTAGGCGTCTTCGATCGCCGCATCGAGGCGTTGCAGCAGCTCCGCCAGGGACTCGCCGGGGCGCCGCTGAAGCATCGCCAAGCATTGGTCCTCGTCGGCAGCGGTGGCGACACAGGGGATAGGACCGACCCGCCCGATGGTGATGTCGCCGTTGCCGTCGATCAGGAACTCGATGTTGGCGAGGGCGTTGGCCGGCGCCTTGGGCGATGCGGACTTACGCCGCGAGCTGTTCATGCTCGACGCGCTGGGGCGCGAAGTTCCACGGCAGCAACTCGGCGAGCCGGTTGCTCGGCTGCTCGGCGATCCGTTCCAGCACGAAGCGCAGGTATGCTTCCGGGTCGAGCCCATTGAGCTTGGCCGTCTCGAGCAGCGTGTACAGCGTCGCCGCGCGCTCACCGCCCGAGTCGGCGCCGGCGAACAGGAAGTTCTTGCGCGACAGTACCGGCCCGCGCAGTGCGCGTTCCGCAGCATTGTTGTCGATCTCGATCGCGCCGTCGTCGCGATACCGCGTGAGGGCGGCCCAACGTTTGAGCGCGTAGTTGATCGCGCCAGCAAGTTCCGACTTGGCCGATACCTTGACCCGGGTTTCCAGCATCCACTGCTGCAAGGCGTCCAACAGCGGACCGGCGCGCGCCTGACGCACCCGCCAGCGCTCGTCGGGTGACTTGCCCCGGATCTCCTGCTCGATCGCGTACAAACCCTGGATTTGCGTCAGCGCTTGCTCGGCGACTGGTGAGCGAGTGTCGGCATGCAAGTCGTAGAACTTGCGCCGGGCATGCGCCCAGCAGGCCGCTTCACGGACCCGGCCATCGACATAGAGGCCGTCGAAGCCGCTGAAACCGTCCGCCTGCAGCGTGCCCTGGAAGTCCTTCAGGTGGGCACGCGGGTGCGCGCCCTCGCGCGTCGGTGTATAGCGATAGAACGCCGCCGGGGCCTCGATGCTTCCGGCCGGTCGATCATCACGCACGTACACCCACAGCCGGCCGGTCTTGGTCTTGCCCCGCCCCGGATCGAGCACCGGCACCGATGTGTCGTCGGCGTGGATCTTCGTGGCAGCGGTGACGTAGCGGCCGATCAGCTCCGCCAGCGGCGTCACCAGCCGAGCGATGCCACCGATCCAATCGGCGAGCGTCGAGCGTTCCAGGTCGATGCCTTGCCGCGCGTAGATCTCGGACTGCCGGTACAGCGGCAGGTGATCGAGGTACTTGGAGACGGCGACGTGCGCCAGCAGGCCCGGGCCGGCGATTCCCTTGTCGATGGGGCGGGACGGCGCCGCCGCCTGCACGATGGTCGAACACTTGCCGCAGGCGAACTTCGGCCGGACGTGGCGGATGACCTTGAAGTGTTCGGGAATGAACTCGAGTTGTTCCGCCACATCCTCGCCGATCTGCTTGAGCACGCCGCCGCAGTCAGGACAGGTGCACGCCGCCGCATGGAGCACGGTCTCGCGCGGCAATGTCGCCGGCAGCGGTCGCCGCACTGGCGGGGTCCGCGGCGACGATGCGGGGGAGGTTTCGGCGAGCGCCGGGCTCGCCGCCAAGCTGGTTTCCAGTTCCTCGACGATCAGCTCCAATTGCACGACGCGGGCATCGTGCTGCTCGGAGCGGCGACCGAACTGGATGCGCCGCAAGCGCGCGATCTGCAGCTTGAGCTTCTCGATCAGCAATCGCGCAACCAGCACTTCGGCGCGCTGTGCTTCCAACTCCACCAAGCGCTGCACGACTTCGGCATCACGCTCGACCAGCAGACGCTTCAGCGTCGCAACGTCATTCGGAAGTTGATCGATTGCCAGCGCCATGACCGCGAATGTACCGCAGGTCGCGTGCGCGATGCACGCGCGCAATGCATCACGCGGCACATCGCGGCAGCACTGTTGTTACGCCGCTACGGTTGGCTGCCAAGTCCGCGTCGGACGCCGCCAGTCAATGCCTTCAAGCAGCATCGACAGTTGCGCGGCAGACAGATGCACGACGCCGCTGGTCGCCTGCGGCCACACGAACCGACCACGCTCCAGGCGCTTCGCGTACAGGTTCATCCCGTCGCCACTCCACCACAGCAGCTTCACGAGATCCCCGCGCTTCCCGCGAAACACAAATACGTCGCCCGAGAACGGCTGCTCACCCAACGCCGTCTGCACCAGCGCGGCCAGGCTGTCCATGCCTCGCCGCATGTCTGTTACCCCCGCGGCGATCCACACCCGGGTGGCGAGCGGCAAACCGATCATCGACCGGTCAACGCGCCAACGAACGGCTTCAGCAGTTCCGGATCGGGCAGCCCGTAGAACCGCACCACGCCCCGTGGCATTTCGATCTCCAGCGTCACGCTCAGTGCGGCTACCTTCATCGGGACGCTGAGCGCCGCGGGCTTCCGTACCGCCACCGGCAGGAGCTTCATGCCGGTGCCCGTCGCCTCACCGAACCCGCCACGCTGAAGCTTCACCACCCACTTGCGCACCATGTTGGCGTTGGCCTGATGCGCCATGGCGACGCCAGCCAGCGACGCACCAGGGACCAGGCATTCGCGCACGATCGCCAACTTCTGCGCCGTCGTATACCGGCGCCGCCGCGCTCTCTCCGGTACCTTCGGCACGCTTCGCTTCTCTTGCTTACCCTGATCCATTGGCGTCCGCCTATTTGGTAGCGGACGCCATCTTCGCGCGCCAATAAGCGTCAGTTCAAGATGCGATCACCGGACGCTTACGATCCACGAACCGCGATGAGAGATCGACCTCGAGCGTCACGGCAGGGTACTTGAGCACGAACTCCGCGAGCATCGGCGCGAGCACGAGATTCCCCATGTCGTTGGGCATCGTCACGCGTAGCCGGCCGCTCGGTTGCAACTGACGGTGCTGCGCGAGCGATTCCGCCGCGGCTACGTCCTCGACCACGTGGTGCGCGTGCTCGAGCACGGCACGCCCGAAATCGGTCACGGTCAGCTTGCGCGTCGTCCGCCTCAAGAGCTGCTCGCCCAGTTGTGTTTCCAGGGCTGCGACCCGGCGTGAAATCGTCGACTTGGGGTAACCGAGGCGATCGGCAGCGCGCGAAAAACTTCCCTCGTCCACCACACGCGCGAAGAGGACGAGATCGTTCGGTTCGAGGTTCATAGTCAGTCCTTTGAAGTCACGTTACCCGGTTAAGACCCGTTGAGGACAGCTTAGATTGTTGCTCAGGTGGAACAATGTTATCCATTTCTAGGGGCTTCTGTTCCATATGAACAACAAATATATTGGCTTCGTGTACGACACGACCCGATGGAGTCAAACCATGAACGTCCTGCAAATCAACTCCAGCGCGCGGTGCGAGGCCTCGCACTCGACCCGGCTGTAAACATCGACTCAGCTTAGACAAGGAGCAGACATGTCATCGAACCGCAAAAAACTGATCGCCGTGTTCGGCGCCACGGGGCAGCAGGGAGGCGCAGTCGTACGTGCCCTGCAAGGCCAAGGTCAATTCAAGGTACGCGCTCTGACCCGCCATCCAGCGAAGCATCGCGGATTCGGGGGACGAAGTCGTCGAGGCAGATCTCAATCGCCCGGAAGCCCTCAAGGCCGCATTGGAAGGGGCCCATGGCGTTTTCCTGGTCACCAATGCTTGGGAAGAAGGAACCGACGAGCTCAAGCAAGGAACAGCGGCCGTGCGCGCGGCGAAGGCGGCCGGCGTCCAACACTTCGTCTGGTCGACGCTGCCTGATGTCGAAGCGATCAGTGGCGGCAAGCTCCACGTTCCGCACTTCACCGGCAAAGCCAAGATCGATCGGATCGTGAAGGAAGCCGGGTTCACGCATCACACGTTCGTCATCGCACCTTTTTTCTACCAGAATCTTCTGGGCGCGATGGCTCCGCAAAAGCAGGAAAACGGAACCTTGGGCTGGGCGCTTCCGATCGATCCCACTGTGCGCTGTATTCACATGGGCGACATCACCGAACTCGGCAACATCGTTGCTGCCGCATTCGCGCACCCGCAACAGGCAGGCAATGGCGAATACCTGCCCCTCGTCGGTGATTTCATGAGCTTCAACGAGATCGTCGACACGCTGAATCGGCAGGGACATGAATTTTCATTCACGCAGGTCCCGCGAAAGGTTTTTGCCACGTTCTTCCCTGGTGCCGCCGAGATCGCGGCGATGTTCGCCTGGTTCGAAGCGCATACCTACCTGGGCTCGGATTCGCGCGACCGAATTGCGCTCGCGAACAAGGTAGCAGGCCGGGAACCGATCAAGTTTGCCACGTGGGCCCGAGTGAATCTCCCGGTCCATGCGAGCGCGTGATCTCGTTATTGCCCATGCGGAACAGCGGTTATCCATTTTTGAAGGCCTCTGTTCCATCTAGACAACAAATACATTGGCCTCGTATTCAACACGACTCGATAGAGATGAACCATGAACGTCCTGCAAATCAACTCCAGCGCGCGGCGCGAGGCATCGCACTCGAGCCGTCTGGCGAATCGAATCGTTCAACGCCTGCGCGATGTTGAGCCCGACGTGACGCTTACCGTACGAGATCTCGGCCTCGCACCCCATCCGGTGCTCGACGAAGCCGCGCTTGGGGCGCTTTTTACCCCAGCCTCGCAACACACGCCCGAGCAGGCCGCTCGCGTCGCGCTCGACGATGCGCTGATCGCGGAGATCCAGGCGGCCGATGTCGTGGTGCTGGGTGTGCCCATGTACAACTTCGGCGTGCCCGCGGCGCTCAAGAACTGGATCGACGCCATCGCGCGCGCCGGCGTCACCTTCCGCTATACAGAAAAGGGTCCGGAAGGCCTGCTCAAGGACAAGAAGGTGTACGTGGCGCTGACACGAGGCGGCAAGTATCGCAACACGCCGGCGGACACCCAGGTGCCGTATCTTAGACCGTGTTCGGCTTCCTTGGCCTGACCGATGTCACCTTCGTGTACGCGGAAGGACTCAACCTTGGCGCGGACACCGAACAAATGGCGATCAACTCTGGGTACCAGCAGATCGAGGAAGCCGTGCATCCGCTGGGGTCTGCGAAGGCTCGCATCGAGACCGCCGAACTGGAGCTCGCGTAGCGAGCTCCGACCCAGCACTTCTAACTTTCTTCACTCATCCAGGGGTCACCACATGAACACATCGACCGTCAATGTTCAACCCGCGGTTGCAGTCGCGGCGCGCGTGTTGCTTGCGGCGCTCTTTCTCGTGAGCGGCATCCAGAAGCTATTCGTCCCCGACATGATCCAGGGCTACATCGCCTCGGCAGGACTGCCCTTTCCGTCGCTGGTTTACGCCATCACCGTCGTGATCGAAATCGGCGCCGGAACGTTGTTGCTCGTCGGCTTCCGGACGAGCCTGGTGGCCGGAGTCCTTGCGGCATTCACCGTTGCGGCCGCGCTCCTCTTCCACCGCGCACTCGGAGACCCGAACCAGTTCGTTCACTTCATGAAGAATCTGGCGATCGCAGGCGGGCTGCTTCACATCAACGCCGTCGGCGCCGTCGCGTTCAGTCTGGACGGCTACAGGATCGAAGGGCGCCGCTCCCCGGCGTAGTGGGTCGAGGCAAGCCATGTCCTTCATCAGGTGTAAATGGGCGTGACGGCCACAGGCAATAGCGCGACTCGCCGGGTAAACTCCACTGCGCATGGATACCTTACGCATCCTCTTCGAGGAATACGGATTGCTGCTTGTGTTCGGGGCAGTGTTCCTGGAGCAGGTCGGACCGCCGCTTCCGTCGGGCCCGCTATTGATCATTGCCGGTGCGCTCGCGAACGAAGGGCGGCTGTCGGCTTGGCCGGTGACTGCCGTGGCGTGGGGTGCGAGCATGCTCGGCAAAGTTGCACTGTACGGCGTGGGCAGTCGCTACGGCAGGCAAGCGATGCACTCGTTGTGCCGGCTCGCAGTAACGCCCAATTCCAGCATGGAGAAGGCCGATACTCATTTCGAGCGGTGGGGCGCTCCGCTGCTGGTCGTCGCCGAGTTTATCCCTGGCATTAGAACGCTCGCACCCTCGCTTGCAGGGGCAGAGAAGGTACGTCACGTTCCGTTTCTGCTGTACAGCGCGCTCGGCGCCGTGTTGTGGACGGCGTTATATGTCGGCATCGGGCTCGTTTTTCGCGAGCAGATCGATCGGGCTCTAGCCTTCATCGAGCAGACAGGCAAAATCGCAGTGGGACTTATCGCAGCCGCAGTTGCCGCCTATTTTGCTGTCAAATGGTGGCGGCGACGAACATCGGCCAACGCTTGAGATGCGCTCCCACAAGGCGTTGCGGCTGCACAAGAAGGCGCTTCTTCACCGAACACGAGTCGAACAGCTCACCGTTGCATTCGAGGCAAACGCTGCTGCAGCGCTCTCCGGATATCCTGACGGATTGGTTGCGGATGTCGAGCTCACGCCAGACACGCTCGAACGTCGCGCGGATGTCGGTCTCCACGCTTGGCGTGTACTCGAAGTCAGGATCGAAGATGGATTTCATGTCCGAGCTCCTTGCAGTGCTTGCGGTCACGCAGCGTGCCACAACTCAGTGGTGTCCACGTTGAGTCGCCGGCTGCTTGCGGGCATGTGCAGCGCGAAGCCGACCGGTTTGCGCGGGGAGGCGGGCCAAATCATTGGTCTGGCCGCGATTTGATCAGCCGCGAACTCTCAGATGAGGCCGAGTTCCGATGCTCGATAGACCGCTTGGGCGCGAGTCTGAGCCGTCAGCTTCCAGAAGATGTGCTTCGCATGCGACTTGACCGTCTCGGGAGCGATACTCAATTGGCGGGCGATCCGCTTGTTGGACAACCCATGGCCCATCAGGAGTACGATCGTACGTTCGCGCGCCGACAGCCGCGCGCCTGAATGCTGCATCTCCTCCGAATCTCTCGCGTTGCTTGCTGGCGCGATCTCGGATTCGTACGACAGCGCTGAATGCGACGCTGGCGATGACACTGCGGAAAACGCCATCCCGAGCGAACTGTCCATGGCCACCACTCCTTTGCACGATTAGGAAGTACCGGCGCCCATCCTCGTTCCGCAGCGGCCGCTTGCGCGAACTTCGGAGTCCGGCTTGTGGGAATTGTCAGGGCTCGCGCGGGATAAGTCCTTTTCGGTTCCTAATATTTCCTAATTGTTTTCGCGACCCGCCGAAGCCGCCATTCGACGAGGTTTGTCCATACAAGAGCCACGTAATCGGCCTTATTATTGAGAAGGGTCAAAGCGGAGACCGTCGTGTCGACCTTCACAGCCGTCGTTTGTTGGGCTGCAACTTGAAGGGTCCGAGCCGGTGGCGTTCAATCACACCCATTGCGGTCACGTACGGCCCGCCACTCGGCCGTTCAAGGCATAGCGCACGGCCTCTTCCAGATCCATCGCGCTACCTTCGCGCCATGCCTGGTCAAACGGGGCATCGCCCAACGCCGCGCGCGCGGCCGCGACGACGCGTTTGTGCGCGCGCTCTTCGTGCGGGGGAAGCCTGAGCCCGATCTCTTCGCGCTGGCGCGCGGCGGCTGCAAGCATCGTCGCTGTTCGCTGCTGAGCGCGCTTTGCCGCGGCGAGCTCGGCGAAGCGCTCCAACGCCCACATCGTGGTGAACGGATCCGCGAGCTCACGCGCGATTGCGAGGCTTTCGACAAAGCTAGCTTCAGCCGACACGAGGTCGCCGTCGCTGTACTCGGCACGACCCTTGTAGCTGAGGATGTGACTTTCCAGGAACAGGTCGCCGACGTCGCGCGCCAGCGTAAGCGATTCCTCGAACAGCGTAGTGGCCACTTCACGGTCGCCTCGCGCATGTGCGACGATCGCCAGACAGCCGATATTCATAGCGACCAGGAAAGTTTCGCCGAGGGCGCGCGCGAGGTCGGCACAGTTCTCGAGGAGCGGCTCCGCGTCTGCGTATTGCCCTCGCGTCATCTCCAGCAAAGCCAGGTTGGTCTGTACATACACCGAACCTCGCGCATCATCGAGCTCGCGGAACAATGCGAGGCTTTCCCGATACAAGCGCTCGGCCCCGTCAAGATCACCCTGGCGCACTGCGAGTTGGCCGAGGGCGCGGAGCACGCGACCACGGCCCCGCTTGTCCTGGTCACTTGGAATAGCGTCGAGCAACCGGGAAAACCACTCGCGCGCCTCCGCAACATTAACGCGCCTGACCCATGAGCGGTAATTCTCTGGAACTATTCGGAACGCGGCCGACAGCTTTTGCTCGGTCGCCCACCCCAGCGCCGCGCGGAAGTTGTTGATCTCTCTTGCGATCCGGTCGAGCCACTCACGTAGTTCCCGACCGCGCCGCGGCTCGAACGAATCCTCAGCAAGCGCTAGGACCCACGCGAAGTGTCGATTCCGCCATGTCAATTCGTCGCCGGTTTCGCGCAAGAGATCAAGCGCGTATTGACGTATTGTCTCCAGCATTCGATAACGAGTCGCTCCCTCGCGCTCCTCGGTGATCACGAGGTTCTTGTCCGCTAGGGACGTGAGCAGGCCGATAGTGTCCGATTTCTCGATTCCGTCTCCGGGGCAGACATGCTCCGCGGCCGGCAACGTCCACCCACCAGCGAAGACCGACACTCGACGCAGCATCGCTTGCTCGACATCGGTGAGCAGGCCGTAGCTCCAGTCCATCATCGACCGTAACGTGCGATGCCGCGGAAGCGCTGTGCGCGAGCTGTCAGTGAGCAAGACGAAGCGTTGATCCAGCCGTTGATTCAATTCCTCCACCGACATCGAGCGCAGGCGGGGTGCCGCCAGCTCGATGGCCAAAGGTATGCCGTCGAGCCGGTAGCAGATGGAAGCAAGCGATGCGGCATTCTCGGACGTGGCGCTGAAATCGGGCCGCAGCAGTCTCGCGCGATCGACGAAGAGGCGCACGCCTTCGTAGGCAAGCAAGGCGTCCGGTGCGATGTTGTCGCCCGGGACAGGCACCGTGAGCGACGGGACTCGGTACGTGAGTTCTCCCGCTATGCCGAGGCGCTCGCGGCTCGTCACGAGAATGGCAACGCCCGCGTTGCGACGAAGAACGAGATCCACGAGTTGTACGCTTCCCTCGAGCAGGTGCTCGACGTTGTCGAGCACCAGCAGCAGCTTTCTCGAAGCGAGATAGTTGCTGAGCGTCTCGATGACCGGCCGCACGGCCTGGTCCGTGAGTGCAAGCGCCTGTGCCACGGCTTGCGGCACGAGACGCGGATCCGAAAGCGCGGCGAGCTCCATCAACCATACTCCGTCGGGAAACGCGTCGACCAACCGCCTCGCCACTTCGATCGCCAGGCGCGTCTTGCCCGCACCACCGGCACCGGTCAGCGTCACCAGCCGATTCGCCGGCACCAGCTCCTCGAGTTGCGCGATCTCCTGTTCGCGACCGACGAAGCTCGTCAGCTGATAGGGCAGGTTGTGCTTGGGTTTCGATGCACGAACGCCTTGACCGTCGCCCGTCGTCACCGGCAGGGTGAATTGGTAGCCTCGCCCCGTTACCGTGGTGATGGCGTCGGTGCCTAGGACTTTGCGCAGCGCGGAAACCTGCACGTGCAACGCTGCTTCCTCGACCACCATCTTCGGCCACACCTGGTCGAGCAATTCGTCCTTGGTGACGAGATGTCCGGCGCGATCGACGAGCGCGGCCAACAGATCGAAGGCGCGCGGGCGCAGTGAAATCGTCGCGCCGTCCTTCAGCAGCCGTCGTTTGTCCGGCTGCAGCTCGAAGGGTCCGAAGCGATAGCGCTCAGGCGGTCCGGGAGAGGCCATTGCCGGAAAGGCTTCGTCAGCAATGGGCGAAGTCTACGCTGCTAAGGCGGCGACCCTGCCTTTCTTGCGACGGTCGGCCTTAACAAAGGCGTCTCACTTTGGCCACGGACACCCCGCGGCTGCGACGCGCTCAGGTATCGCGCCCGGCGTGCTCGTCCAGCGCATAACGCACGGCATCGTCGAAGGACATCGCTCGACCTTCGTCCCACGCTTGATCGAACGCTTTGGCCGTCAATATCCCGCGGACTGGCTTCATGTGGCGCTCGTAGGCGACGCTCTCGTGGACCGACCTTGCGTTGCCAATCTCCTGATGCAACGCTTCTGCAGCGGCCCACAGCCGAACGGCCCGTAACGGCGATTCTGCCGCCGCCACCGCCGCAAACCCGTCCAACGACTCGGCGACGCCCGAGCGGTTATCCAATCCGTGCAGGAGCCTGATCGCCTCTGCAAGATGTTCCCGAGCGAGGTCGCGACGTCCGTCCTCCAACTCTTCCCGCCCGATTGTGTTCAGGGCGCATCCTATTTCCCATGGCGTTCCGAGCTCGCGCGCCACCCCGAGCGCCTGCTCGTGAAACTTGCGTGCTTCAGCCCACTGGCCTCGCGCGTGGAGCGCGACAGCGAGATTGCCGAGGCTGGCAAAGAGCAGCCTGCGGTCCCTGATGGCTCGCGCGCAGTCTACCGATTCGCGCGCCAACGCCTCGGCCTCCGGATAGAGGCCTTGCTCGTTCGAGAGCCATGTCAGCCCGCCGAGCACGCGGGCCGCGCGGTTCGGATCGTCGATCTCGCGGCAGAGCACCAGGCTCTCCTGTAAGAGTCGCTTCGCTGCGGCATAGTCGCTGTGCTGTATTGCCAACAGGGCGGCAGCGTGAAGGCCGCGCGCACGCTCGCGCGGCACTGCGTCGATCGGGACTGCATCGAGCAGCCGAGCAAGCCACTCGCGCCCTTCGGCCAGGTGGCCGCGAACGTGCCAGAACGCGGGCAACGCATTCGCGAGTCGCAATCCATCGATTGGATTTGATTCGGCCGACCATGTGAGCGCGGCGCGCAGGTTGTCATGCTCGCTCGCGACCCGGGCCAGCCATGACAGCTGTTGCGGCCCGTCGATCTCCGCCGAAAATTTCTCGGCCAGCGACAGGAAGCAGGCTAGGTGACGCGCTCGCCACTGCGCTTCCTCGTCACGCTCGCGTAAGCGATCCAGCGCGTACTGGCGCACGGTCTCCAGCATCCGATACCGTGTCGCGCGCGCCTGCTCGTCGGTAAGGACCAGGCTCTTGTCGACAAGCGACGTGAGGTGCTCGATGACGTCCGAAATATCGATCCCGTCTCCGGCGCAGACCTGTTCGGCGCTTACGAGCGTACAGCCATCCGCAAAGACCGCCACCCGACGCAACACGGCCTGATCACGTTCGGACAACAGGTCGTAGCTCCAATCGAACATCGATCGCAGCGTGCGATGCCGCGGCAGCGCTGCGCGCGAACCGTCAGTGAGCAGCGCAAAGCGCTGATCGAGCCGTTGGCTCAGTTCATCGACCGTCATCGAGCGCAGCCGCGGCGCGGCCAATTCGATTGCCAACGGCATGCCGTCAAGCCGGGCGCAGATCAATGCGATTGAGGAAACATTCTCCGCCGTCAAGTGGAAGTCGGGACGCACGAGATTCGCGCGCTCTACGAGTAGGCGCACAGCTTCGTACGGTGACACGGTCTCCGGCGTCAACGTTCCGATCGATCCCGGCACCGTCAGCGACGGCACGCGATACGTGAGCTCTCCCGTCATCCCCAGCCGCTCACGGCTGGTCACGAGCACGGTGATATCCGGGCTACGACGAACGATCTCATTGACCAGGTGCGCGCAACCCTCCAGCAAGTGCTCGACGTTATCCAGCAAGAGCAGCAGTTTTTTGGAAGTTAGATGGTCATTAAGCGTTTCGACCAACGGTCTCGCCGGCTGCTCCTTGACTTCAAGCACCTGGGCCACGGCTTGCGGCACGAGATGCGGATCCGAAAGCGCCGCGAGCTCCACCAACCATACCCCGTCGGGAAACGCGTCGACCAACCGCCTCGCCACTTCGATCGCCAGGCGCGTCTTGCCCGCACCACCGGCACCGGTCAGCGTCACCAGCCGATTCGCCGGCACCAGCTCCTCGAGTTGCGCGATCTCCTGTTCGCGACCGACGAAGCTCGTCAGCTGATAGGGCAGGTTGTGCTTGGGTTTCGATGCACGAACGCCTTGACCGTCGCCCGTCGTCACCGGCAGGGTGAATTGGTAGCCTCGCCCCGATACCGTGGTGATGGCGTCGGTGCCTAGGACTTTGCGCAGCGCGGAAACCTGCACGTGCAACGCTGCTTCCTCGACCACCATCTTCGGCCACACCTGGTCGAGCAATTCGTCCTTGGTAACGAGATGTCCGGCGCGATCGACGAGCGCGGCCAACAGATCGAAGGCGCGCGGACGCAGTGAAATCGTTGCGCCGTCCTTCAGCAGCCGTCGTTTGTCCGGCTGCAGCTCGAAGGGTCCGAAGCGGTAGGGTTGAGGCGGGCCGGGAGATGCCATTGCCGGAAAGGCTTCGTCAGCAATGGGCGAAGTCTACGCTGCTAAGGCGGCGACGCTGCCTTTCTTGCGATGCCGTCGATCATCACGGCGATGTCAGTGATAAGGCGCACCTCCTCGGGCGCGGCTTTGTAGCGCTTTGCGAGCCACCGAAAATCGATATATGACAGCCAGGTCTCGCCGGCGTCCTGCGAGACGAGCACCTTGAAAGGCAGCTCGAGGGCGATCAATCGAAGAGCGTTCATCAGCGCGGCCTGTCGTGCGCCGTCTCCGACCATCAGGACCGTCGTTGCGTCGAGCGATACGCCAACCTCGCACGCGGCGATTGCATGATCTACGCCTGCAACAATACGCAATCCATTGGCCCGGACCGCAGCCTCGAACCTGGCCAGTGTCTCGCCATGCCCGAAGCTGCTGCGAACGGTGATCAACCCGTCGATCGTCATTCCTTTTCTCACCCGCACACTGTGAGCTATCGACGGTCGGCGCGTTATCCCCCACGGAGGGGATAGGAGTGAGGCCGCCAAGGATGTATCTAGCGCAGTCCGGGACGACGAGATCGGTCGTGTCCTATCCCCCACAGGGGGGATATGGCTTGACCGGCCAGAACGGCAGACTCGACCTATCGACCACTGATGGAGCGAGACGAGGACGGTCACATGATAGGGTTGCGATGGATTCTTTCTTACGTTCCTGCGCGGTCCGATCAGCACGCTCGGGTCGACCATCGCCATGATTCGAGCGCGACTCGCGCCTCTCGAGAGGCGCATCCAACTGACGGTTATCGAAGCCCTGCGAAATGTCGCTCGCAAGCTCGCCCTCGGCGTCGTTGCTGCGTTCGCGCTCGTAGGCGTGGATACTGCTGATTGGTCCGTGGCTCCTCCTCGAGAGCCATCTTGGCCCCATCGGGGCGTCGCTTGTTCCCGACGCGTTGTTTTTGAGTTTCAGCGTGGCACCTCTTGCACTACTGAATCGTATATCGCGCAAGGCAATCTCGACCGATGAACCGCGGTAGGACTTCTCAGCTGGCCGCGTCGGGCGAACGCGACCTGGCTGCTACAGCCCGTCTAGAAGTCTGTCGGACTTTGCTGGTTGCCAAAAAACAGGCAACCGTAACGCTTCCACCGTGACGGAAGCCGTGACAAATGCGTTGTGCGACGTTCCATGCGACGGTAGCGCGTCATTTTTGGTAAGTCCGGCAACTCCTGGCGACTCCGCTTCGGGCGTTGCGGGAGGAGCACGCACAGGAGAGCAACATGAGACTCGTGAGTGCAATCGAACCTTTCTGCGTTTGGTGCAACAGATCCGCGATGTCAATCGGCAAAGCTCCGACACTGCGTATCATGAGCGGGCTGGCGATTGGGGCGCTGGTCTTCTTCTGCGGGCGAGCTTACGCCGCCGGTGACGCCGCGGCCGGGAAGACGGTGTTTGCCAACCAGTGCTCGTCGTGCCACACGATGGTCGTCGGCAAGAACGGCTTCGGACCCTCGCTGGCGGAATTGATCGGACGCAAGGCGGGCGGGCTCGCAGGATTCACCTACTCGCCGGCGATGGCCCAGTCCAGCCTCACCTGGGACGAGAAGACCCTCGACGAGTTCCTCACCTCGTCGACCACCAAGGTGCCGGGCACGTCGATGCCGGTCTCCCTGCCCAACGCGACGGATCGAGCCAACGTGATCGCCTATCTGGAAACGTTGGGACAAGCCAGTGCTGCGGCCGCAGCGCCACCGGCGGCGGCACAGGCTGCGGGGACGCCGTCGACGCAGGGGCCGACGCAGGCCGAATTGCTCCACGCCGCGCAGGACCAGACGAGCTGGCTCTACGCCAGCAAGGATTACACCGGTCAGCGTTTCGTCGACCTGCGTCAGATTACGCCGAAGAATGCCGGCCAATTGCGTGCCGCCTGCATTTATCGCTCCAACGTCGCTGGCTCAACGCAGACCAACCCGCTGGTCTACCAGGGCGTGATGTACCTGACCATCGACACGGCCATTGTCGCGATCGATGCCGCCACCTGTCGCGAGCGCTGGACCTACAACTGGGTGCAGAAGGACCACGCGCTGTCGCCGACCAATCGCGGCGTCGCGCTCAAAGATGGCCGGGTCGTGCGCGGCACCGCCGACGGCTACCTGATCGCGGTCGACATGGCGAAGGGTACGCTGCTGTGGAGCCAGAAGATCGCCGATGCCAAGACCAGCCAGTACCTGAGCATGCCGCCGCTGATCTACGAGGACCTGGTGATCTACGGACCGGCTGGCGCCGACTGGGGAGCCAAGAACTGGATCGGCGCGTTCAAGCTCGCCACCGGTGAGCAAGTGTGGCGTTTCAATCTCATTCCCGATACCGGGGAACCAGGCGCCGACAGCTGGAAGGATCCGCAGGCGCGCGAACATGGCGGTGGCAGCTTGTGGACGCCGTTGTCGCTCGATGTTGCCAAAGGCGTGCTCTACGTTCCCGTCGGCAACCCGTCGCCCGACTTCTACCCGGACGTGCGCCCAGGCACCAATCTGTACACCAACTCGGCGGTGGCGCTCGACGTCAAGACCGGCAAGCTGCTCTGGTACAAGCAGTTCGGACCGAGCGATGCCAATGACCGAGACCTGAGCCAGGTCAGTCCGCTGTTCAGCGCCACGGTCAAGGGCAAGCCGCGCAATCTGCTCACCGTGTCCGGCAAGGATGGGTTGCTGCGCATGGTGGACCGCGACAGCCACGACGTGCTTTACGAGCTGCCGATCACCACCCGCACCAATTTCGATGCAGTACCCACCGTCGCCGGCGCTCATGGCTGCCCGGGATTGCTGGGCGGCATGGAGTGGAACGGTCCAGCGTACAGTCCATCGACGAAGAGGCTCTACGTTGCGACTGTCGATTGGTGCGGCACCTTCACCAAGAGCGACACACCACCGACGTTCACCGAGAACGCCCACTACTACGGCGGCGCGGTCACCCCCGACCCGCGCGAGCAATCTCGCGGCTGGCTGCAGGCGATCGACGTTGCGACGGGAACGATGCGTTGGCGCGAGCAATGGCCGACACCGCTGGTGGCCGGCATCACCGTCACCTCGGGCGGCCTGCTGTTCACCGGTGATCTCAACAGCGACTTTCTCGCCATAGACGCCAGCAACGGCAAGACGCTCTACCGCTTCAACACCGGCGGCTCGGTCGGCGGTGGGGTGATCAGCTATGAGGTCAAGGGCAAGCAATACGTCGCCACCACCTCTGGCGTGGTGTCCGGATTCTTTGGGGGTAGCGGTACGTCGGCGATCGTGATTTTTTCACTTCCCTGATGTCCGCGGCAGAACACACGAGGTCCTGTCACTGCGCCGCCCTTCGGACAGTTGGCGAGGGCAAGCCAGATACGCCGTCTGGAAACACGCCATGACCTGCGTGCGGCGCGTCGGGCTGTCGGGTTTCATGCTGCTCCTGTTGGCGGGTTGTGCGGCTCGCCCGATCAACCCGCCAATCGCGGAATCCAGCGCGACGAAGGGGTACCAAGTCCTGGCGCGTCTACATTATTTCAAGGACCCGGACAATCTGGTGGTTCTCGCGTTCTCGGGTGGCGGCATGCGTGCGGCGGCTTTCTCGTATGGCGTGCTCGAGACGCTGCGCCGCACCGAAATCACGGGACCCAAAGGGAAGGTCCGGCTGCTGGACGAAGTCAACGTCATTACCGGCGTTTCGGGTGGCAGCTTCACCGCGCTGGCCTACGGCCTGTACGGCGAGAAGCTCTTCGACCAATACGAAAAGCGTTTCCTGAAGCGCAATGTGCAGGATGAGCTGATTTCGCGCTTCCTGAATCCTGCGAACTGGCTAGCACTTCAGTCGCCAGAGTGGGGACGTTCCGAGCTTGCAGCACGCCTGTATGACGAGATACTTTTCGATGGAGCAACGTTTGCAAACCTCGACCGGGGCAACGGTCCGCTCATCGCAATATCAGCAACCGACCTCTCGACCGGCACGCGCCTAGTCTTCGATCAGTTCTTCTTCGATGTCATATGTTCGGACCTCGATAGTGTTCCATTGTCGCGTGCCGCCGCGGCATCGTCCGCGGTTCCCGTGATCCTGTCTCCAGTCACCATCAACAACTATGGCGGCACCTGCAACTATCGCTTGCCGGCTTTGGCCGGACTGTTCACGGACTCGGCCACCACCCCGCGACCAGCCGCACGGACGTCGCGACGCCTGAAGGAGCTTGCCTCATACGACGACAGTGTCCACAGACCCTACCTCCATCTTGTCGACGGCGGCCTGTCCGACAATCTTGCGGTGCGCGGCGTGCTGGACATCATTGAAGCGTTTGAAGCCCTGCACCTGGCAGGTCAGCCAACGCCGCTTGATCATGTGCACAGGATAGTCCTTCTCGTCGTCAATTCGTTTTCCTCTCCCAAGACCACGTGGGACGAGTCAGTCGGATCACCGGGCAGCGTCAAGGTTCTCCTGAAGGCGACCGGCGTGCCCATCGAAAAATATTCGTTCGAGGCGATGGAGATATTGAAGGACACTGTAGCGCGATGGCAGATGCTGCGACGGGTTCGTGACTCCCCCGCGTTCTCGGCGGACAAGGACCCCGCCTTGAAAGAAGTCGAAAACGCGCCCGACATCGACCTGTACGCCATCGATGTTTCATTTCAGGCGTTGAGCGACCGGGCGGAATTCGATTACCTCAACGACCTGCCGACCTCGTTTAAGCTGCCCGACGCAGATGTCGACCGCCTGCGCGCAGCGGCGGGAACGATCATCCTTGGGTCACCCGACTTCCAGCGCCTTCTTAGAGACGTTGGCGCCGAGGTTGTCACCGATCCAGTGGCCCCGAAGCGGTCTGCGCCGCGGCAGGACAGCGGCTTAAGGTCGCAGCCGTAGCTTTCCCAGCGCTCGCGACCTTGCGTCTGGCAAACGCTGCCATATCCTCCGGACTGCTCCATCCCCCACAGGGGGGATATGGCTTGACCCGCCGGAACGGCAGACTCGACTCACCGACCACTGAAGGAGCGAGGCGAGGACCGTTATATGGAGGGGCTGCGATGGATTCTTGCGTTCCTGCGTGATCCGATCAGCGCGGTCGGGGCGAGCGCCTCGACTGCGGCTGCGCTCACGCTTTTGAGCGGATGCAGTTCCGCTCCGTCGCGAAACATCCTCGGCTCGTATTTTCCGTCGTGGATGATCTGCGCACTGATCGGCATGGGCGCGACCATCGCTGTGCGCGCCATTTTGGCAAAAGCCGGCATCGACGAGCAGCTGCCGATGCCGATCGTTGTCTATCTCGCGTTCGCGACGGCATTCTCTCTGGCGATCTGGCTCCTATGGCTCGGCTAGCCGGACACTGGCGATGAAAGAGCGCAGCGCTTGGCTGGCCCGACTGATCGCGGTGCTCGCGGTAGTGGCTGCACTCGGCCTCGCTGCCTGGGCGCTGGTTGTGCTCGACCGACGTCCGCGCACGCACGACGCGCACCTGTTCGCGTACAGCGCCGGCATGGCGCCGGAGGTCAGCGGTCGCATTGTCGCACTGCACGTCACCAACGACCAGCGAGTGAAGCAGGGGCAGCCGCTGGTCGACATCGATCCCGAGCCGTTCGAGCTGCGGGTACGGCAGGCCCGCGCCCAGGTCGCGGCGCTGAAGGCTCAGATCAGTTTGACCGGACGGCAAGTTGCATCGCAAAAGTCCGGTGCTGATGCGGCCGCGACGCAGATCAACCATGCGCGCGCACAGCTCGAACTGGCGCAAGACACGCTGCAGCGGCTGCAACCGCTGTTGGCGAAAGGTTATGTAACCCAGCAGCAAATCGACGAGGCTCAGACGAACGAGCGCAACGCCGCCATCGCCCTGACTACTACGACCCAGCAGGCTCATCAAGCGCGGCAGGCCGTCGGTGACACCGATAGCCTGATCGCCCAGCTCGCGGGCGCGGAGGCCACCGAGGCGCTGGCCGAGCGCGACCTGCGCCTGGCGACGTTGCGCGCGCCGTACGATGGATCGGTGGTCGGGTTGCAGATCGCCGAAGGAGCCTATGCGGTCACCGGGCATCCGCTGTTCACGCTCATCAAGACCGACAAGTGGTACGCAATCGCGGATTTTCGCGAGACGGAGGTGCCGCATATCAACGTGGGCGACCATGCAACAGTGTGGGTGATGGGGTCGGACGATGAGCCGATCCGCGGTCATGTCGAAAGCCTGGGCGCAGGCGTGCAACCCGAGGATGGCGGCGGCCCTGGATTGCCCGTCGTCGGACGCACGATCAACTGGGTCGTCGTCGCCCAACGCTTTCCCGTGTGGGTCCGGCTCGACGATCCGTCTCCGCGGTTGACGCGGATCGGAGCGACCGCTTCGGTTCGGGTGCAGCATGCCGGCAACTGACGCAACGTCGCGATGGGCGAACTTCAACGCCTGGCTTCGCGAGGAGCTCGCGCCACGACCTGGCAGAACCGCTGCGGCGGCGCGTACCGCGGTGTGTTGTGCGACCACGGTGGTCGTCGCGATGGTCTTCGAGATCCCGCTGCCGGCGTACATGGCCTATATCGTGTTGCTCCTCAGCCGCAGCGAATATATAGGCACGCTTATCAGCGCCGCGGGGGGCGCCATCGCTGCGACGGTGGGCGTCGTGCTTTCGCTGCTGTTCTTCATGGTCGACGCGTCGGAGCCGGCGCTCCGAATCCCACTGATGGCGGTCAGCACTTTCGTGGGCATGTTTCTGGTCCGTACCTCCGCGCTGGGACCGATCGCTTTCCTTGCCGGGTTCGTTCTCGTGTTGAGTCAAACGCTCATCGATGGCATCCCGTCGACCGAAGCGTTGACGCGGTTGGTGCTGTGGCTCTGGGTGGTGGCGATGTTCCCCGCGACGCTGACGACGTTGGTCGATCTCGCGTTCGGTAGAAATCCGGGCGGCCTCGCGCTGCAGACCGGCTTGCGCCTGCTCGATTCGGTGACCGCCACGCTGCTTGGACATCCATCGGCCGATGCCGGCGACCGACAAGCCGAGGCGCTCGAGTTGGTCGAGTTGCGACGGCACGCGCAGGTGGGCGATCGGCGCCTGCGCAGGCTAGCCGAGATCGATGGTCGATTGATCGAGACGCTGGTTGAATTGCTGACCATGCTTCGCGCGCTTCCGAACAATACGCCTCGAGAGGTGCGCGAGTGGCTCGCCGACGCGAGCAGGGAATGCCGACTTGCTTTGGCATCCAAGGAGGCATCGCTTCCTACGCAGCGTGCCGTGCCTGCCTCACTTCTGGACGGACTCAATGGCGAGACCGCATCGGTCGTCACGGCCATCGCCGATGCGCTCGGCCGTCTTGGCGCCGACATCGCTCGCCGGCGCACGAACGCCGATTCGCCGAGTGCGCCCGGCAAATCGACTGTGCTGGTCGCCGACGCCTGGAGCAACCCGGAACACGCGCGCTTCGCACTCAAGACCACGATCGCCGTCATGGCGTCCTACTTCATCTACACCATGCTCGGCTGGCCCGGTATCCGGACTGCGGTGACCACCTGCTTCTTCGTCGCGCTGGGCAGCCTCGGCGAAACCATGCACAAGCTGACATTGCGCATCGCCGGCGCGGTGATCGGCGGCGCGGCCGCCATTCTCAGCATCGTCTACGTCCTGCCGCATATGACCGATATCGGCCAGCTCGCTCTGCTGATCGCCGCCATGTCGGCCGTGAGCGCCTGGGTCGCCACCAGCAGCGAGCGGCTGTCCTACCTGGGCCTGCAGATGGCGTTTGCCTTCTTCCTGGGCGTACTGCACGACTACGGTCCGACTCTGGAGCTGACGACCGCGCGCGACCGCATCGTCGGCATCCTTCTCGGCAATGTGCTGATGACCATCGTGTTCAGCGCGATTTGGCCGGTCAGCGCGCTCGACCGCGCGCGGCAGCTCCTGGCGCAGGCTATGGGCACGCTGGGCGAGCTCTTTCGCAGTGGGACCCAGCCGTTGGCCGACACGCGGCTGACCGCGGTGCAGCGAATAGTCCAGGCCAGGCAGTTCGTTTCGATCGCGGGGTTCGAGACCCACTTGTTGCAGCGAGCGCATCAGCGGGAAACGTTCGAAGAGTCGGCTGTCCGCACGCTCGATCGACTCGCCGCGGCGGCATTCGTCGTCGCGGCACAACCTCGGAGCGACGTTGGCGACAGGGCTCGAGCACAGGATGAAAAGGCAGCGGCATGGTTTTCCGACGCCGCACGCCGCTTTGCCGCCGGAGAGTCACCGCACGCACCTATTCCTGAGTCGGAGCTGACCGAGGCGCACCCGGTTCCTTTGGACGCTGCGCCATCGCTCGTGTTCCCGGCCCTCGCCGCCAGGGCGTTCCTGCACCGGGAAATGCAATATGCCGCCTCAGTCCCGGCGTAGATCACCGCTGCGCACGTGCGTTCGCGTGACGCTTCTCGCGCTGCTTTCGCCCGTTGCCGCCTGGGCGTTCGATCCGACTCAGCTCGCGCCCCCTACCCCGGAGAAGCCGTGGGTCATTCCATCGCCTGAAGAAGCCGTGCGGCGCCTGGCGGAGTCGGACCGTTTGCCCGGCTCGAGAAGCGCGGCCGATTCCGAAGCGTGGATGTCGGCTCTGATCGAACGAGGCCATCGCTACGATCTTGCCGAGCTCATCGACCTCGCACAGCGCCTCAACCCACAGACGCACGAGGCCTGGGAACAGGCGCGCCAGGCGGCGCTCGCCGTGGGCCTTGTCGAAAGCAGTTACGCGCCGCAGATTTCGATCGAGGCGATTGCCGGCTTTCAGCGGACGCCGCTTCCGATTCCGACGACGGTAAATCCCAAAGGCTATTTCATCTCGAACACGGTTGAGGCGATTCCAACGGTCGCGCTCAAGTGGCTGTTGTTCGACTTCGGCCGACGAGACGGTCAGGAGCAGGCGGCGCGAGCCAATTCGTTCGTCGCCAACGTCGGATTCACCGGCGCTCATCAGAAGCTCATTTTCGCCGTCAGTCGCGCCTACTTCTCGCTGGGCGCCGCGCGCGGCCGCGTGACCGCCGCCCAACAAGCACTGCAGACCGCCGCAACCGTGCAGGACGCAGCGCAATCACGGCGTGAGCGTGGGTTGACGACCGTCGTAGTCGTGGCGCAGGCGCAGCGGCAAACGGCACAGGCTCGCTTGAATCTGACAAGGGCGAGCGGCGACGAGCGTACGGCTTATGCCAGCCTCGTTGCGGCCATCGGACTGCCCGCCGACACGCACATCGACATCGCCGACAGCTCGGAGCAGCCGTTGCCGGCGGAGCCACCCGAGAATCTCTCGGCATTGATACAGGAGGCATTGAGAAGTCGGCCGGATGTCATCGCTGCGCTCGGTAAGATCGACGCTGCCGAGGGCGAGGTCAAGAGCAAGCGTGCGGACCACTACCCGACGATTTCCGTAATAGGACAGGTCTACCAGAACATGGGCTCGCTGAGCAGCGACGGGAGTCCGTACTCCAGCGTGAACAAGCCGGGAGGGAACATTCTGCTGACGTTGAGTGTTCCGCTATTCGACGGGGGCGCCCGTGACACGCGCGATTCGGTCGCACAATCACAGGTGGCTGCCGCGCGCGACAAGCTCGCCGCGGTACGTGACGCCGCGGTCCAGCAAGTCGTCAGCGCCTATAGCGATCTTCGCACGAGCCTTGCGGCATACGCGGCAGCCGTGACGGTACGCGAGGCATCGCAAACCTCGTACGACGCGGCGTTCGACGCGTACCTGCATGGCGTCGGGACATACACCGACGTGGCGAGCGAGCAGACTGCACTGGCGCGCGCGGATTCGGACCGAGAGGATGCGCACGCGAACGTCTTCACGGCGGCAGCCGCTTTGGCCTTCGCCACCGGGACGATTCGGGCCAATTGAGTTCCTGGCACGCTCATCGATTCAAATCCGATCGATCCAGATCACCAATGTCTCTACGGCATGATTGAAACTGCAATCTCGCGGTTGCGCGCCGAGAAATCGCTGGAGGAGAGACGGAGCATGACATCCGGACGATTACCAGGCTGGGATAGGCGATCCTCGGACCCGAAGAGCGGCCCGTGAAAATCGGGACTTATCGAGAATTACGAAACCGAGTGACACGGCGTGTATGAATGTTGACGTCATCCCGGCGCAGGCCGGGATCCAATTTCATAGCCAGAGATTAGGCCCCGGCCTGCGCCGGGGCGACGTCGCTTGTGGCTGGCCATGTAACGTCGTTAGGTAAAGCTCAATAGGTCGGCGATATAGCGCACCAGCAGTAGGCCACATCGTTCTCGCCGCACACGTTGCCTACTCCCTATTGGTTCTGCCCCGTTCGGGGGATATCGCGCCAAGCGCTGAAACCTCATAGTTAGTCTCAAGCCCTCGTCGTTTTATCTCGAATGAGGCAGCCATCGAAGTCTGATCGAAAGGAAACCCGCAACCATGTCGCAATTTAAACCCATTCGTCGCATTGGAGTCGTCGGGACCGGCGTGATCGGTGCGAGCTGGGCCGCCTTCTACCTCGCGCGCGGCTTCGATGTTGTTGCAACCGATCCCGCACCGGATGCGGAATCAGCGCTACGCAAGTACGTCGACGAAGCGTGGGTGTCGCTCACCAGGTTTGGACTCGCGGACGGCGCGTCAAGGGACCGGCTCACGTTCACGCCGAACATGCACGTCGCACTCGCCGAAGCGGATCTCGTGCAGGAGAACGCGCCGGAACGCCCGGATTTCAAGGCGAAGCTCTTCGCCGAGATGGACGAGATCGCACCGGTCGATTCGATACTCGCGTCGAGTTCGTCCAGCATCCCGATGGACGTCACGCAGGCGAATTGCACGCATCCGGAGCGCTGCGTCATCGGGCATCCATTCAATCCTCCGCACGTCATTCCGCTGGTCGAGGTCGTTGGTGGCGCCAAGACATCGGAAGCGACGATCGACCGGGCGATGGCGTTCTACGCGTCGGTGGGCAAGAAGCCGATCCGGCTTCACAAAGGCATACCGGGACACGCGGCGAATCGGCTGCAGGCGGCGCTCTACAAAGAAATTCTCTATCTCGTGCAGCAGGGTGTGCTGAGCGTCGGTGATGCCGACATCGCGGTTTCCTACGGACCGGGGCTTCGCTGGGGCGTGATGGGGCCCAGCCTGCAGTGGCATCTAGGTGGAGGCGCAGGAGGGATCCATCACTACATGGATCACCTGATGGAGCCGCTTACGGGCTTGATGAAGAGCCTTCAGATGCCAGACGTCACGCCGGCACTCAGACAGACCGTTGTCGAGGGGGTGCTGCAGGACGCGGGCAAACACTCGGTCGACGAGCTTGCGCGAGCGGAGAACGACGTGCTGCTCTCGCTTCTCGCCTTTCGCGCGAAGGCGAGCAACACGCTTCCATAGCGATACACCTTGAGAGACGACGCATGAGCGAAAAGCCGACGCTTTCGATAAAGACACGCAAAACAAATGACGGAGCAGCCGGCCGCATTTTCGTCCTGGATCTCGCCGGAGGCCGAGTGATGTCCGCCAACCCCGACGGCTCCGATCTGAAAACGATCGTCGAGGAAGGCAGAAAGCTGCCCGACGGTCTCGCCGTCGACATCGCAGCGGGACATCTCTACTGGACCAACATGGGAAACCCCAAGGCGAACGACGGCTCGATCCTTCGTTCCGATCTCGACGGCGGGAACCTCACTATCGTTGTTCCTGCAGGTGGCACGTTCACACCCAAGCAGATCCAGATCGAAAAGCGCACCGGTAAGCTCTATTGGTCGGATCGCGAGGGCATGCGGGTGATGCGCGCGAACCTCGACGGCTCGAACATCGAGATACTGGTCGACACGAGTCAAGGCGATCTGCGGCCGGGTCCCGATGCTACGAAGTGGTGCGTGGGCATTGCCGTCGATGTCGAGCGCGGAAAATTCTATTGGACGCAGAAGGGCGGCGACAACGCGGAGCAGGGCCGCGTCCTCCGCGCGAGCATCGACATGCCGCAGGACGACACGCCTTCAAATCGCCACGACATCGATTTGCTCTATGACGCGTTGCCCGAGCCGATCGATCTGGATATCGATCCCGGCGCTCGCATGCTGTATTGGACCGACCGCGGCGACCCGCCGCGCGGCAACACGGTGAACCGCGCGCCGCTCGACGTCGCGCCGGGCAAGCGTCCTTCGCCCGAAATCGTGTTCGATCACCTGATGGAGGGCATCGGCCTGGCGCTCGATCCGAAGGGCGGCCGCATGTTCATCACCGATTTCGGAGGATCGATCTACAGCGCCAATCTCGACGGCTCGGACCGGCGAACGCTGCAGATCGCGCTGGGCAACCTTACGGGCATCGCGTACGTCGAGCTGCCTGGTCCCATCACACGCTAAACACAACGCGGGAGCATCAATGAGTTCCGTAACTGACCGATCAAATGTCACGAACGCCGCAACCGATCCGTCGACGTCATCCGCAAAGAAGGCGCCGAAGCCACTCCCCGCGCCCGACAGCGACTTCTATCAACACATCGATGTCCTGACCGCCGAGGAGAAGGCGATCGTGAGGAAGGTGCGCGCGTACATGGAAACGAAGGTCCAGCCGATCATCAACAAGTACTGGTCGGACGATGCGTTTCCGTTCGAGCTGCTGCCCTCCTTCAAGGAATTGGGGCTCGGCGGTCTGGGCTATGAGGGCTATGGCTGCGCCGGCGGGAGCCAGAAGCTGTTCGGGCTGGTCGCGATGGAGCTGGCGAGGGTCGACGCTTCGTTCTGCACATTCTTCGGTGTCCACAGCGGTCTCGCCATGGGCTCGATCTATCTCGATGGATCGGAAGAGCAGAAGCAGAAATGGTTGCCGCCGATGGCGCGCTGGGAAAAGATCGGCTGCTTCGGCTTGACTGAGCCTCTCGTGGGTTCGGGAACGAGCGGTGGCATGACCACGACCGCCAAGCGCGAAGGCGATATCTGGATTCTCAACGGCCAGAAGCGGTGGATCGGCAACGCGCCGTGGTGCGATATCTCGATCATCTGGGCGCGCGACGTCGCCGACAACCAAGTCAAGGGCTTCATTGTCGAGAACAAGACCACGCCCGGCTTCAGCGTGGAGAAGATCGAGCACAAGATCGCGCTCAAAGTTGTCCAGAACGGCCAGATCACCCTCAAGGATGTGCGGGTGTCGGAAGCGAACCGCCTTCAGGGCGGCAACTCGTTTCGCGATACCGCGCGCGTGCTGCGGATGACGCGGTACATGGTGGGTTGGGGCTCGACGGGATCCAGATGGGCGCGTTCGAGGCAACGCTCAAGTACACGCAAGAGCGATTGCAGTTCGGCAAGCCGATCGCGTCGTTCCAGATGGTGCAGGACCTTCTCGCCAAGATGCTCGCGAACGTCACTGCGTGCCAGTGCATGATGATGCGGCTCGCACAGCTGACCGACGAGGGGAAGCTCAGCGACCATCAAGCGGCGCTCGCGAAGGCCTTTTGCACCGCGAAGTCACGCGAGACGGTCTCATGGGGCCGCGAGCTCCTGGGCGGCAACGGCATCGTCGCCGACTACAACGTCGCGCGCTTCTTCGCTGACGCCGAGGCGCTGTACTCCTACGAAGGCACGTACCAGATGCAGAACCTGATCGTCGGCAAGGCGATCACGGGCATCGGCGCCTTCGTATAACGCGCCTGCCAGGCAGTTGACTTCACTATTGAGAATTGCGAAACCGACTGACACAGCATGTATGAATATTGCCGTCATCCCGGCGCAGGCCGGGATCCAATTTCATGACCAGAGGTTGGGCGCCGGCCTCCGCCGGGGCGACGTGGCTGGCTGTGTCACGTAGGTAGGTAAAGCTCAATAGAAAAACAGATTCTCGAGGAAGACCATGAGTGAGATTGGTACAGAACGCTCCGGAAGCATCTTGAGCATTCAGTTCAACCGGCCGGAGAAGAAGAACGCTCTGACGATGAGCATGTACGACACGGTGGCTGAGCTGCTGAATACTGCAGCCAGGGACGATGGCATAAGGGTCGTGCTGCTGCACGGGGCTGGAGATTCCTTCAGCGCGGGCAACGACCTCGGTGATTTCCTGAACAATCCCCCCAAGGGGTATGACAGTCCGCAGGGCCGCTTCATCGATGCGCTGAATGACTTCGACAAGCCTCTGATCGCGGCTGTCCACGGTGCGGCTGTCGGCTCGGGAACGACGATGCTGACGTTCTGCGACTTCGTGTATGCAAGCGAGCACACGACGTTCCAGATGCCTTTTGTCAATCTGGCTTTAGTGCCAGAGCTTGGAACGAGCTATTCACTTCCTGAGCAGATCGGATACATCGCCGCCGCGGAATTGATTCTGCTGGGATTGCCCTTCGACGCGCGGCGCGCCGCGGCGCTTGGATTCGTGACGCAGGTTGTGCCCGAGCCAAGCCTGCTGGGCGCAGCGTTCGAAACGGCGCACAGGCTGGCGCAACAATCTGCCGGCGCGGTGCAGGCGAGCAAGAGGTTGATGAAACGCTCTTCGCGCGACCAGATCGCGGCGGCAGCGAAGATCGAGGTCCAGGAGTACGTCTCGCGCCTCCAATCGGCGGACGCGAAGGAAGCCCTGGCGGCGTTCTTCGGCAAACGGAAGCCGGACTTCAGTCAAACGACGACTGCGCCGGCAGCGCACTCGTTCCAGCCGTCCGCTCTCGAATGACCCGCACTTCCACCGAGGTGATGTTCCGATGAGTTTGGAAGCAACGGTATCCACGCTCGAGACGCGGCCGGCGGCCGCGCTGACGCTCGCGAATGTGCTGTACGAGAAAAGGGACGCGATCGCCTATGTGACGATCAATCGCCCCAAGGTGCTGAACGCCCTCAACACACCGACCTGGAAGGATATGCGGACCGCGTTCCAGGACGCGCGAGACGACGCGTCGGTGCGCGGTGTCATTCTGACTGGCGCGGGAGACAAGGCGTTCATCGCCGGCGCCGATATCGGCGAGCTCGCGCAGGTCGCAGCGTTCCAAGCAGAACAGTCCAGCCGTTTTGGACAGGAGGTGCTCGATGTCATCGAGAATCTGGGGAAGCCGGTCGTCGCGGCCGTCAATGGTTTCGCGCTCGGCGGTGGCTGTGAGACGGCGATGGCGTGCACGATCAGGATTGCCGCGGACGGTGCGAAGTTCGGTCAGCCCGAAGTCACGCTCGGACTCATCCCGGGCGGCGGCGGCACGCAACGCCTGCCACGTCTCGTCGGCAAGGGTCGCGCGCTGCAGTTCATCCTTTCCGGAGAAACGATCAGCGCGCAGGAGGCCTATCGTATCGGGCTCGTCAACGAGGTCGTTCCGGTGGCTGAACTGATCCCGCGAGCCGAGGCAATCCTGAAAAAGATCGCCTCCAACGCTCCCATTGCCGTCAAGTTCGCGCTCGAGGCGACGAACAAGGGGCTGGAAACGAGCCAGAGCGAAGGCGCGCTGCTCGAGGCCGCCTACTTCGGCCTCTGCGCCGCAACCGAGGACAAGAAGGAAGGAACGACCGCGTTCCTCGAAAGGCGCGCGCCCCATTTCCAGGGGCGGTGAATCCAACGTGCCACATACGACGATCTAGCAGAGAGATCCATGGCAACCGACAACATTTTTTCCGGATTGAAGGTGGTGGACTTCGCGAGCTTCATCGCAGGTCCGAGCGCCGCCGTGATTCTGTCCGATTTCGGCGCCGACGTCATCAAAGTGGAGCCGCCGAGCGGGGACCTCTGGAGACACGCGCATCAGATTCCTCCACAGCCGCAAGCGAAGGATCCGTATCCGTGGCATCTAGCCAACCGCAACAAGCGCGGAATGGCGGTCGATCTGAAATCGCCGGGCGCGGAGCAAGTCGTCGAAAAGCTCGTCAAATGGGCGGACGTCCTGATCGTCAATACGCCGCATCCCGCGCGCAAGCGATTGAAGCTCGAGTACGACGATGTGGTGGCGTGGAACTCCCGGCTTATCTACGCGGATCTCACGGGCTTCGGCGAAAAGGGACCGGATGCCGATCTTCCGGGCTTCGATATTACGTCGTACTGGGCAAGGAGCGGCTTGCTGTCGATGACGCGCGATGCGGGCTTGCCTCCGACATGGCCGGTGGCCGGCAGCGGGGACAATGCGACGGCTGTCGGTCTCTATTCCGCCATCGTCACCGCGCTCTACCGTCGCGAGCGCACCGGCAAGGGATCGTACGTCACGACGTCGCTGCTGGCCGAGGGCGTATGGGCTGCCAGCGTTTCGATTCAGGCCGCGTTGTGCGACGCGAGTTTCTTCGGGCTGCACGACCGCAAGAATCCCGCGAACGCGGCGATGAACGTGTATCGGGCCGCCGATGACACGTGGTTCGTTCTGATCGTCACGTCGGACAAGTTGGCGGCCGTGGCCAAAGCGATTGGTCGGCCCGATCTGCTGGTTGATCCGCGGTTCTCCGATCCGGCGAAGCTGATCGCAAACATGTCGCAGCTGACGGCGATCCTCGACGAAGTGTTCGGTGCGCAGCCGATGTCGCATTGGTACGAAGTGTTCAGCGGCGTCCACGTCACGTTCGGTGCCGTGCGCGGCCCGCAGGAAGTGATTGACGATCCGCAGTTGCGCGCAAACGACATTGTCGTCCCGCTTGAGGGCGCCGGCGGCAAGCTGACGTCGACGATCAGCAGTCCGATTCAGGTTCATGGAGTTTCCAAAGTATCCGCGAAGCGCGCTCCGGAAATCGGAGAGCACAACGACCAGGTTCTCCAGGAACTGGGATTCAGCGCCGCCCAAATCGACGGCTTGCGCGCCAGCGGCGCCATTCCGCAAGTAACGAAACGTGCAGCGTGATCGCATGGCTATCGGTATCGAAACCGGGCCACTCAGACGAATTGCGTCGACGCGCATGCCCACCAAGTGGGGGCTGTTCAAGGCGATCGGCTACGTGCAAGACGGCGCGAACGGCAGCGCTGCACTCGTGATGACGCTCGGCGATCCGACAACAGTTGCTGCTCCGTTGCTTCGCATTCATACGCAGTGCTTGACGGGCGAAATGCTCGGGTCCCTGCGCTGCGATTGCGGCGATCAGCTGGCGGCGGCCATGCAGGCGATTGCCGAGGCGGGCTGCGGACTCGTGATCTACGAATATCAGGAAGGCCGCGGCATAGGCCTGATGGCCAAATTGCAGGCCTACGAGTTGCAGGATCAAGGTCTCGATACGATCGAGGCCAACCACGCGCTGGGCTTCGAGGCCGATTACCGAGACTATCGGCTCCCTGTCGCAATTCTGCGCGATCTCGGCATCGACCGGGTGCGCCTCCTTTCGAACAATCCCGACAAGGGCCGTGCGCTGTCCGAGGTTGGCATCAACGTTGGCGAGCAGATGCCTTGCGAGGGTAAGCCGACGCCGTACTCGCTCCGTTATCTGACGACCAAGAAGGAGAGGCTCGGGCACACCTTGACGCTCGAACGCGACGACTTCGAGCCGGCGACCATCGACCAGGCCATTCGCGAGATCCGGGCCGGACGCATGGTGGTCGTCGTCGACGACGAGGATCGCGAGAACGAAGGCGATCTGACCATCGCGGCCGAAATGATCACCCCCCAGGCGATCACTTTCATGGCGACCGAGGGCAGGGGACTGGTGTGCCTCGCGATGACCGCGGAACGTCTCGATCGGCTTCAGCTCGGTCCCATGGTGCCGCATAACGGCGCATTGGGAGGCACAGCATTCGCCGTCTCGATCGATGCGCGCGGCGAGGGCATGACGACGGGAATTTCGGCCCGTGAGCGGGCCCGCACGATCGAAGCCGCCATCGATCCCAGGAGCCAGCCGGATGACCTGGCACGGCCGGGCCACGTGTTTCCCCTTCGCGCCCGCTCCGGTGGAGTGCTCGAACGGCGCGGCCACACCGAAGCCGCTGTCGACCTCGCCCGCCTCGCCGGATGTGTCCCGGCGGGCGTGATCTGCGAGATTGTGAACGACGACGGCACCATGGCTCGCGTTCCGGACCTCGTCCGATTTTGCAGGAAGCACCGCTTGACGATGATCACCATCGCCGACCTCGTGCGGTATCAGCTCGACAGTGAAAACGAAAACTGCGTTGTAGGGAGCGAGCCGATCTTTCCTGTCGAGCGCTGGGATGGATCGGGAACCCGCTCACCAGCCCACTATGACGCTCAAGGAACAAACAGCAACGCCCGCGCCTCGTACGGAGCAGCCCAGCTACAGGTTCGCCGTCGCGGCAGCTTTGATTGAGTGCCGGAGTTCATGGGCATTCCCCCAAGTGCCCCGCATCATTGATGGCTGTTTCCCTTCGTGCTTCGGGAGCTCTCCGCCAAGTTAGTCTGAGAAGAGGCTCCCGACACGTCCGGATCTTGCCACCTCGAGATTGAGCTCGAGGACAACGCCCTCAACTCCCGGTCAGTCAGGCCGTTCGGTCGCGTTTGGTGCCACGTCGGATCTGCGGCGGCACTGGCGAAGACCGGCGGATCCATCTTCGCCGCGCAAGCCGACAAATCCGACGAAGCCAACGCCTGGACTGCTTGCTCCGTCATCCCGTTCGGATGGGATTGACGCCACGCGGACGGAGCCTTGTCGATGGGCTGGCTAAAGAAATAACGATACGAATCGGTGCCCGGACCGATCTGGGCGCCGGCACTACCCGCGACGCCTGCGGCAACGACTGTCACGCTTGCGGCAAGAAGTGACCTCGCTGCCAACGAATACTTGTCGCGTGTCATGACTATCTCCTTCACAAAATGAAACGATGGGTGGTGCTCTCCGTCGTGTCTCTGGTATACAGGTCGAACCCTGCGTCAGCGCGAGGTCACGAATCACGCCAAGAGCGAGAGGAGTGCCAGCGCGCACGATGAGCCTCGTTTGAGTCATTTCGCCGTGGTCCAAGCGGCAGTCGATGAAGACAACCGATAGCCGGCGATCGCGTTGAACAAGAGCAGCGCAACCGCAACCGCGAGCGCAGCGCTCACGTTGACATGGGAAATGAGAACAGCACCCAGCCACGCCCCGATGAACATCGCAGCGGTCGCGAGCAGGCGCCGGCCGACGTTCGGATTCGTGCCGCCCGCGAAATGCGAATCGGCGGCCATTGCCGTTAGGGTCAGCGTCAGCACCGTCGTTGTCAGGTCGGGTACGCCCAGACGGCGCGCAGTGGCGTTTTGCAGGCCCATGGCGAACGCAAGAAGTACGACGAGGGCGTAGGCGGGGATTCCCCCGCTCACGTCCGATGACGCAAGCGATACAAGGAACGCGGTACCAACAGCTGCACCTTTAGCGTAGGTTGCGAGCGCGAGGAATCGGCCACGATGTTGGCCCGTGCTCGACCCAAGGCGCCCTCCAGCAAGGGCCCCCAAGAGAAACGAACCGATCGCAGTCAGCGATACAGCAACTGAAAATTCCGAGACGCCGGCGACCGCCAATCCCAGCAGCACCACGTTACCCGTCATGTTGGCGACGAACACGTGACCGAGCTTGAGATAACTCACGGCGTCAACCAGTCCGGTGACGACGGTTAGCACGATGAGGAGCAGCGGCAGCGGGCCGTTACGAGCGTCTTGTGCCAATGTTCCGGCGTCATCAATGGAGTTGGGGCCGAGCATACGAGTCTCCGATCGAGGTGCGATGGCTGTTGCGTAGATCGAGCCAGGCGACGAGAAGAAAGCCGCCGATGAGTCCGAGGTGCTCGAAGAACGAGTTCTCGACCATGAAGCGTTGCGGTGGCTGCATTTCCCAAAATCGATTTGCGGCGAACGTGGCGAGCAGCGTGAATCCTGCAAGCCACAGGGCGCCGAGCCAGCGGTAGATTCCAGTCAAGATGAGCGCGGAACCGGCGAGCTCGGTGACGATCGTCGCGGCGGTAGCAGCTGCCGCGAAGGGGAGCCCGAAGCTCTGTGTCTCGGCAACTGCAGCGTTGAAGTCGAAGAGTTTCATAAGGCCGCCCTGAATGTAGGCGGCGCAGAGGCCCAGCAATGCGATGAAGTGAATCGGCCGCGTCGCGACAAGCGGTTCAATGGCCCCGGCCAGGCGATCGAGCAAGTTCATCTGCACCGAAGGTTTCAGCTCGTCGTGCCCCTCGGGCAGTCTTGGCATCGCGTTTTCTCCAGGTTCGTGACGCATCCGTTGTCTCGAGCTCGCAACATGTTCGGATCGTTGCGCGTTCCGTGCACATCGGACTTGGCTGTCCGAATATTGCCCGCTGATTCGGCAAATTCTTATCCCCCGGCTGGGGGACTGTCTGCGCCGTCGTTGCGTCGTGGGCGGAGAGCTTCGCCTTTAAGATGCGGAAGGCCGAGCTTCCAGGCCTTGCGGTATCGCCGTCGCGCACGCCATCGTCATGCTGCCGGAGCCTTGGATGTCGTCGTAGCGAGAGGACGAACCTATCCCCCATCAAGGGGATATTTCGATGATTGCCTTCAGACGCAAACTGCAGTGCGACGGGTACCTCAAATCGAGGCATCAATTTCAGGAGATCACGCATGAGCAATCCGAAGCTCGAAGTCCTCACGCCTCAGAACTCGCAGATCATCTTCATCGACCAGCAGCCGCAGATGGCGTTCGGCGTGCAGTCGATCGACCGCCAGACGCTGAAGAACAACGTCGTCGGCCTCGCCAAGGCGGCGAAGGTGTTCAAGATCCCGACCACCATCACCACGGTCGAGACCGAGAGCTTCTCCGGCTACACCTATCCCGAGCTGCTCGACGTGTTCCCGGACAAACCGCTGCTCGAGCGCACGTCGATGAACTCGTGGGACGACCAGAAGGTGCGCGATGCGCTCAAGGCCAACAAGCGCAAGAAGAGTGGTCGTCGCCGGCCTGTGGACCGAGGTGTGCAACAACACGTTCGCGCTGTCCGCGATGCTCGAGGGCGGCTACGAGATCTACATGGTCGCCGACGCCTCGGGCGGCACGTCGAAGGAAGCGCACGAGTACTGCGATGCAGCGCATGATCCAGGCCGGCGTCGTGCCGGTGACCTGGCAGCAGGTGCTGCTCGAATGGCAGCGCGACTGGGCACGCAAGGATACCTACGACGCGGTGATGGCCATCGTGCGCGAGCATTCCGGCGCCTACGGCATGGGCGTCGACTACGCCTACACCATGGTGCACAAGGCGCCGCAGCGAACCTCGAAGCTTCACAAATCGCTAGAGCCGGTGCCGGCGTAATAGGAGTCACGCGCCATGGCCGATATGCGCACCTACCTTGTATCGCTTGGCGCCGGTCTGCTCGTCGGCATCGTCTACAGCCTGCTCAATGTGAGATCGCCGGCGCCGCCCGTGGTGGCGCTAGTTGGGCTGCTCGGCATCCTCATTGGCGAGCAGATTATCCCACTGGCCAGGCACATGCTGGAGGGTTCGCATCTCGCCGCCGCGTGGCGTCAGTCACAGTGCACGCCGCACATCTTCGGCCTCCTGCCTGGGAGCCACGAACAGGCAATACAGCAAGAGATCGACTCCAAACAGGAAAAGCGCACATGACCCAACCAACACCGATCGCCGATCTGATCCTGCATCGCGGCCTTATCACGACGCTCGACGCGCTCGCAGCCCACAGCCACGGCGGTCGCGATTCGGGACGGCCGCTTCCTCGCGGTCGGCACCGACAACGAGGTGATGGCGCTGGCAGGTCCGAAGACCAAGGTCATCGACCTCAAGGGCCGGCGCGTCCTGCCCGGCCTGATCGACAACCATCTCCACATCATTCGCGGCGGGCTCAACTACAACATGGAGCTGCGCTGGGACGGCGTGCGCAGCCTCGCCGACGCGATGAGCGATGCTGAAGCGAGCAGGTCGCGCGCACGCCGCCGCCGCAATGGGTGCGCGTGGTCGGCGGCTTCAGCGAGCACCAGTTCGCCGAGAGGCGGCTGCCGACGCTCGACGAGCTCAACGCCGCCGCGCCCGAGACGCCGGTGTTCATCCTGCATCTCTACGACCGCGCGCTGCTGAACGCGCGCGGCGCTGCGCGCGGTCGGCTACACCAAGGACACGCCGAACCCGCCCGGCGGCGAGATCGTGCGCGACGCGCGACGGCGAGCCGACCGGGCTGCTGCTCGCCAAGCCCAATGCCGCGCATCCTCTACGCGACGCTCGCCAAGGGTCCGAAGCTGCCGCTTCGACTATCAGCTGAACTCGACGCGCCACTTCATGCGCGAGCTCAACCGGCTCGGCGTCACCGGCGCGATCGACGCCGGCGGCGGCTTCCAGAACTATCCCGAGGACTACGCGGTCATCGAGCAGCTGGCCGCCGACGGCCAGCTGACCGTCCGCATCGCCTACAACCTCTTCACGCAGAAACCGAAGGGTGAAAAGGAGGACTTCCTGCGCTGGACCGGGATCGTCGAAGTACCAGCAGGGCGATGACTACTTCCGCCACAACGGCGCCGGCGAGATGCTCGTGTTCTCGGCGGCCGACTTCGAGGATTTCCGCGAGCCGCGGCCCGACATGCCGCCGGAGATGGAGCCCGAGCTCGAGGCGGTGGTGCGCATCCTCGCCGCAGAACCGCTGGCCGTTCCGCCTGCACGCGACCTACGACGAGACGATCAGCCGCGCCCTCGACGTGTTCGAGCGCGTGAACCGCGACATCCCGTTCGACGGGCTGCACTGGTTCTTCGACCACGCCGAGACGATCTCGGACGCAGACATCGACCGGATCGCGGCGCTCGGCGGCGGCATCGCGGTGCAGCACCGCATGGCCTACCAGGGCGAATACTTCGTCGAGCGCTACGGGCGCGGTGCGGCCGAAGCGACGCCGCCGGTCGCGCGCATGCTGGAGAAGGGCGTCACGGTCGGCGCCGGCACCGATGCGACGCGCGTCGCCTCCTACAATCCGTGGGTGTCGCTCGCCTGGCTCGTCACCGGGCGCACGGTTGGGCGGCTTGCGCATTTATCCGCAGCGCAACTGCCTCGACCGCGAGACGGCGCTGCGTCTGTGGACCGAGAACGTCACCTGGTTCTCCAACGAGGAGGGCAAGAAGGGGCGGATCGAGGCCGGCCAGCTCGCCGACCTGATTGTTCCCGACCGCGATTATTTCGCGTGCCCGGAAGAGCGAAATTGCCGACACCGTCTCCGAGCTGACCATCGTCGGCGGCAGGATCGTTTACGCGGCCGGCATCTTCGCGAGCCTCGACGCGCCGCCGCCGCCGCCGGCGATGCCCGAATGGTCGCCGGTGCGCCGCTTCGGCGGCTACGCCGCCTGGGGCGAGCAAGGCCGTGGGGAGATGCACCGCCAGCAGCTCGATGCGGCGTGCGGCTGCGCCAGCGCGTGCAGCGTCCACGGCCACGACCACGGCCACGCCTGGGGCGGCACCGCGCCGGTCGACGACCTCAAGAGCTTCTGGGGCGCGCTCGGCTGCTCGTGCTTCGCGTTCTGAAACGCAGCTTCTAGGACATGATCGAGCTGGCGATCGACGGCCCCTGAACAAGGCCTCTGCCTATGCGATCAACGAGAAACAATGTCGCATCCAACGACGGATTACCGGCGACGGCATCGCGACGCCTATTCCTGAAGACAAGTGCCGGCGTCGCGACCGCGTTCGCACTATCGGGAATCGACGCACAAGCGCAGAGCGACGCCGGACGTTTCGAAACCTTGGCGCCAGAACGTATTGACCGTAAAGGAGAACGCACCATGAGCACGATCATTACCAAGGACGGTACGCAGATCTATTACAAGGACTGGGGCAAGGGGCAGCCAGTTGTCTTCAGCCATGGCTGGCCGCTTTCGGCGGACGCCTTTGAGGACCAGATGTTCCTCCTCGCCTCGCATGGCTACCGTTGCATCGCGCACGACCGCCGCGGTCACGGTCGCTCGAGCCAGCCTTGGGGCGGCAACGACATGAACACGTACGCCGACGACCTCGCCGAGCTGGTGCAGAAGCTCGATCTCAAGGATGCAGTTCACGTCGGCCACTCGACGGGTGGCGGCGAAGTCGCTCGCTACATCGCCCGCCACGGCACGAAGCGCGTGGCGAAGGCCGTGCTGATCGGCGCAGTTCCACCGCTGATGCTGAAGACTGACGCGAATCCCGGCGGCCTGCCGATCGACGTATTCAATCAGATCCGCGCCGGGGTGCTCTCGGACCGTTCACAGTTCTTCAAGGATCTTACGCTGCCGTTCTATGGCTACAACCGGCCGGGCGCGAAGGTTTCGGAGGGCGTGAGGGAGCAGTTCTGGCTGCAAGGGATGATGGCCGGCATGCCTGCGTGCTACTTTTGCATTAAGGCGTTTTCCGAGACGGATCAAACCGAAGACCTGAAGAAGATCGATGTCCCGACGCTGATTCTTCATGGCGACGACGATCAGATCGTGCCAATCGCCGATTCGGCGCTGCTGTCTGCGAAGCTCGTGATAGGCGCGACGCTGAAGGTGTACAAAGGTGCACCCCACGGGCATGTGCACGACGCACAAGGATCAGGTTAACTCCGATCTCCTTGCCTTCATCCAGGGAGGTGCCAGAAGCTGATGACGGACGGGGGCGAGTAATCCCGTGGGACGACGCATCGCAATATATTCGCATGGAATCGCATTGCCGAGGCGGCCGCATCGTTGACCGTTCTGGACGACCGATTCCCTGCGCTCTTCGAGGTTCGCCGGCTTTTCTGGCCCGCATATGAAGCGTTGGGGAATGGACCCAACCGGGAGCAGGGCATAACGGGATTTATTGACCCCATCTTTCTGCCGAACTATCGACTCTTTGGCGAGCTGGCAGAGAGCTGGACGCAGCAGCCTGTACGCGTCCTGCATCGCTGGTCAGATGCGGGACCGGTAATGCTCCACGTAGAGCAGGCGCTCTGCAAACAACCATACCCCGTCCAGCTTCACGAAGGTATCGTAGTGGCGCAGCGAGGTCAGCGTCACAGACTCCATAACGTAGAAGGCACCCTACCGCGTCAAATTCACCTTTGCCAGATCGATCAGCTCCTTCGCTCGTCCGTCGAGGACCGCCTTGAGCATGAACACGCCGAACTTGTGCGCCTCGTCCAAGTTTGTCGCGGGCGGCATCACCAGCTCCTGCCGAGCGGTGACGACATCCAGAAGCGCTGGCCCGTCGTGTTGGAGCACATCCTGAACGGCGGCATGCAGGTCCTGCGGCGCCTCGACGCGAACACCTTTGATGCCCATGGCACGCGCCATTTCGGCGAAGTTCGGGTTCTTCAGGTCGACGTAGGTGTCGAGAAAGCCTGTTGCCTTCATCTCCATTTCCACGAAGCCGAGGGTGCCGTTGTTCAGCACGACGATCTTTACGGGCAACTTCGTCTGGAGCAGCGTCACGAACTCGCCCATCATCATGGTGAAGCCGCCGTCGCCTGAAAGTGAGATGACCTGGCGCTGGGGAAAGGTGGCCTGCGCGCCAATAGCCTGGAGCATGGCGTTCGCCATCGATCCATGGCTGAACGAACCGACAAGCCGCCGTCGCCCGTTCATCTTCAGGTAGCGGGCCGCCCACGCGACGGGCGTGCCGACGTCGGTCGAGAAGATCGCGTCGTCGTCCGCCAGATCGCTGACGACCCGGTTCACGTACTGCGGATGGATGACCTTGCTGTGGGGCCCGCTTTCCGCCAGGGCGTCGAGGTCGGCGCGGGTCCTTCGGTAGTGGGCGAGCGATTCATCGAGGTGCTCCGTATCGCTCTTCTCGCCAATGAGCGGTAGCAGCGCCGCGAGGGTGTCACGCACGTTTCCGACGACACCGAGATCGAGAGAACAGCGGTTGCCGAGCGCCGCGGCGCGGATGTCGATCTGTGCGATGCGCGCGTCCTCCGGAAAGAACTGGCGGTACGGGAAATCCGTCCCGAGCAGCAGCAGCGTGTCGCACCCCTTCATCGCGCGGTAGCCGGACGCGAATCCGAGGAGCCCCGTCATGCCGACATCGAAGGGATTGTCGTATTCGATGTGCTCCTTGCCGCGCAGGGCGTGGACGATCGGCGCCTTCAGCTTGCCGGGCAAGCTCGACCACCTCGTCGTGCGCGCCGGCGCAGCCGGCTCCGCAGAACAGCGTTACGCGGCTGCCGCCATTTAGCAGCTCGGCAAGGCGGCTCAGCTCGTCATCGTTGGGCCGCACGGTCGGAGCCGAGGGCAGCAGCCACGTTGGGACCGGCTTTGCCAACGGCCCCAATGCCACGTCACCCGGAATCACGACCACGGCTACACCTCGCTGCCCAACGGCTACACGCATCGCGCGCAGCAGGACCTGCGGCAGCTGATCGGGGTGGCTTACCAGCTCGGCAGTAGTGGCTGCAGTCCTTGAACAGATGCTCGGGATGCGTTGCCTGGAAGTAATCGATGCCGATCTCGCTGCTCGGTATGTGAGCCGCAATCGCGAGCACGGGCACCTGGTTGCGGTTTGCGTCGAACAGGCCGTTGATGAGGTGAAGGTTTCCAGGACCGCAGCTCCCGGCGCAGACCGCGAGCGTTCCCGTCAGATGAGCCTCAGCACCAGCCGCGAACGCGGCACCCTCTTCATGGCGAACGTGAATCCACTCGATGGATTTCAGCCGCCGCAGGGAATCGGTGAAGCCGTTCAACGAGTCGCCAACGACGCCATAGATGCGCTTGACGCCAGCCTGGGCGAGGGCTTGCGCCATGTAGTCCGCTGCGGATCTGCTCATGCTGGAACTCCTGTAGATGTGTAGGGGGCGTCCCATGATTGTGGCCACCAAGTGCGGGATTTCTTTATCCCCCGAATGGGGAAGCATCGCTCCCGCGGAATTGAGCGCAAGCGAAAATCCGAACAACACGGCGCGTCTCCCCTATCCGGGGGATGTGTCGAGCACCGCTTTCAACGCAAACTTCAGCGAGACAACAGGAGGTTCCCTTGACATGGAGATCCGAATGCGAAGCAACATTTGGACACTGACAGCGGGCCTGGCGCAATCGGCGCTGCTCGCACAGCCACTCGACCCCGCGGGCGGCGTCACGATTAGGCCGACGAAGTCGTCGATCTGGTAAAAACGCATCTCTGGCGCTGAAGCATTCCGCCGCACGCACTGCAGGTAACTCATGCGCATTGCTCATTTCGAAACAGATGGAGTCCCCGGAATTGCCGCGGATGAAGGCTCGGGCTGGCATGGCCTCACGCAGCGCGACCGCGGATTTCCAGGCACTCTGCCCGAGCTGATCGCACAAGGCGCAGACCTGTTGCGCGTCGGCAGAAGCCTCGGGCAATCGCCGGCAATCGACCTGAACGCAGTCCGGCTGCTGCCGCCGGTGCCCGTACCGCCGAAAATTCTGTGCGTCGGTCTCAACTACGATGATCACCTGGAAGAAAGCGGGCTGAAGAAGCCGGCCTATCCGGAGATCTTCGCCCGCTTCGCGACGAGCCTGATCGCTCATCAAGAGCCGATCCGGCGGCCCCGCGAATCAAATGCGCTCGACTATGAAGCCGAGCTGGCCGTGGTGATCGGCAAGCCGGGGCGCCGCATCCCGCAGGAGCAGGCCCTCGATCACGTGGCGGGCTACTCCCTGTTCAACGATGCGACCGTGCGTGATTTTCAGCTCCGCACACCGCAATGGACGATGGGCAAGAATTTCGATGGCACCGGATCGTTCGGCCCGTGGCTGGTGACGCCCGATGCCGTGCCGCCGGGGGCCCGCGGATTGCGCATCCAGGGCCGTTTGAATGGCCGCGTGATGCAGGATTCGCGCACAGACCTGCTCATCTTCAGTGTTCCAGCGCTGATTGAAATGATCAGTGTCGCGATGAGTCTGGAGCGAGGTGATGTGATCATCACCGGCACGCCGGGTGGCGTCGGAGCGGCGCGTAAGCCACCCGTTTTCATGCAGCCCGGCGATATCTTCGAAGTGGAGATCGAGGGGCTCGGTGTCCTGACCAACCCCGTGCAGGACGACTGAGAAAGCGAGCAGGGCAACCGACAGGAGCCACTCCCTTGCAATATTCTGATTACAAATGTTTCCGGTTCGGGTTTGATTCTGGAGTCGCATTCGTCAGCATCGATCACCCGCCGATAAATCTTCTCGATGAAGTTCTGTCGCAGGAATTCGACAAACTCGGCAGGGAACTCGAGGCCGATGAGAGCGTCCGGGTTGTGGTCTTGCAGAGCGCACTTCCTGATTTCTTTATAGCCCACTCTGGTTTGGGCCGGGTTGGAGCCGCTTCCAAAACGGTGTCCCATACGCGCAGCTTTCGTCTTACGCAGACGATCGGCGAGCGGTTCAGGAACATGCCCAAGGCAACCATTGCCAAAGTCGAGGGACGGGCCCGGGGCGGAGGGAGTGAGATCGCGCTGGCCGTGGACATGTGTTTTGCTGCCGTTGGCAAAGCGATCTTCGGCCAACCAGAGGTGGCGGTTGGGCTTGTTCCGGGCGGCGGCTCTACGCAAAGATTGCCACGGCTCATCGGGCGGGGACGCGCCTTGGAGGTGCTCCTCGGTTGCAATGATTTCTCGGCGGAGCTGGCAGAACGTTACGGCTATATCAATCGAGCGTTGCCAGCGGACGAGCTGACGCCTTTTGTCGAGAAACTGGCTCACCGCATCGCGTCATTTCCTGCGCATGCCATCGCTCACGCCAAGGCGGCCGTGGATACTGGAGCATTCAGTTCCATAGCAGAGGGGCTTCTGGTGGAAGCCCATGAGTCCGATTTGAGTGTCGCTAGCGAGGTGACGCAAGCGCGCGTGACGGAAGCATTGAAGGTCGGCGCCGAAACTTATGAAGGCGAGCTGGAGATGGATTATTTGTCGAGACTCTCCCCGATAAGATAGCCCGCAACTGCGGATCGATCGGCCTTGCGCCGTCTTCCGGACAGGCGCGCGATTTCTTCATCAGAAAAGCGGTCCCAACGCAAACGTCGGCGTGACCGCACACGCGACGGGAGCGATCCTGGCGCTTTGCGAGCGATGGTCACTTCGACGCTTGTCGCAGCGCAGGCGGCCGCAGCGACGTCACCGTCCCGGCGCCAACCTGGCTGGCGTCGTTGCCCCAGCTGTTCCGGACGAACGTAATGACGTCGGCGACCTGCTCGTCCGATAGGCGCCACGCGAACGAGGGCATCGCGAACTGCGCCGGCGTCGATGCGGTGCGCGGCGTCATGGCGCCCTTCAGCACGACCGAAACCACCGAAGCGGGATTTGCCGCGAGGACGACAGGATTGCCTGCAAGCGGCGGGAAGACGCGATCATAACCCTTGCCGTCGGGACGGTGGCAGGCAGCGCAGTTGTCCAGGTAGACGCGAGCGCCGCGCGCCTGGTCGTCGCCGCTGCGCAGGCCGGTGGCCGTCGCCTGGTCGTAGGCGAAGCGTTCCCGCGTTCCGCCAGGATCGACGATCGATTTCAGGTATTTCGCCGTGTCGACCGCGTCCTCAGGCGTCATGTGCTGGGTGCTGTGCGCGATGACATCGGTCATCGATCCGAACGCCGTTCCGCGCGAGTTAGTGCCGGTTCGCAGGAACTCAGCGATGTCGTCCACGGGCCACTCTGCCAGCGTCCCCTTCCCGCCAGAGCGCAGGCTGGGTGCGAAATAGCCTTCGATCACCGCGCCGGAGAGATAGTCGGTGCCATCTGCCGAGCTCGCTGCCTTCATCTGCATCGTGAACGCGCGCGGCGTGTGGCACTCCCCGCAATGCCCCATGCCATCGACGAAATACGCGCCGCGCGCGACGGCAGGATCGGCGCCTGCAGGAGCGGCGAAAGGACGTGGAGCCGGCGCGAACATCCAGCGCCAATAGGTCAGCGGCCAGCGCATGGACAAGGGAAACACGATGTCGTTGGCCTGATTGGGCACGGCCGCCGGCGCGACGCCGTACTTGAAATAAGCGTAGAGCGCGTCGACGTCCTCTGGTCGTGTGTTGGCGTACGAGGTGAACGGCATCGCCGGATAGAGCGTATGGCCTTCGGTGACCCCGAAGCGCAGCGCACGATCGAAGTCGGCAAGAGTGAACTTGCCGATGCCGTAGACGGGATCGGGCGTGATGTTGGTCGTGTAGATCGCTCCGATCGGTATGCCCATTCGCAGTCCGCCGGAAAACGAAGGTTTGCCGGGCGCGCTGTGGCAGGCCGCGCAGTCGCCCATCGACGCGAGATAAGCACCGCGCGCGATCAACTCGGCACTCGGATGCGGCTCGGCCATGGAGGAATTGCCCGTCCTCGCGTCGCCCCACCAGGAGACGCCCATCGCGCCAGCCAGCGCGAGCAAGCTGGCCGTAGTCGCGGCGACGATCCAGCGCGACGTCGTCATGCTTGCACTAGTGCCCGAGGCGACTTGAAGTAGGTCTTCCGCAGCTCCGCCGCCGAGAAATAGGCCAGTCCGGCCAGGAGGCCCGTCGGGTTGTAGCCAATGTTCTGCGGAAAGGCGGACGCGCCGTGGATGAACAGGTTCGGAACCTCCCAACACTGGGAGTACCGATTGACGACGCTGTTTAACGGATTCGATCCCATGATCGCCCCGCCGGTCGTATGCGTGGACTGGTAGATCCGCGTGTCGTAGTGGTCGCCCGGGCGCATCAAGAGCGTCGAGTGGCTCTCGGGCTTCATCGCCGCGACGATCTCGTCAAGCTTCTTCGCGGAGAACGCAGCCATCTGGTATTCGTTGTCGTGCCAGTCGAAGGTGATGCGCAACAACGGCAAGCCGTGTGCATCGCGATAGGTCGGGTCGAGCGACAGATAGCTATCGCGGTAGGACATCACCGACCCTTGCGTTGCGTAGGGCGCCGAATGCCGGTAGTGCCGGCGCGCGGCGTCCTTCCATTCCTTGCCCCAATGCGGCGTGCCTGCAGGCAGCAGCATCTGGGCGATGGGGCGTCCCCCTGTCGCAGACGCAAAGATCAGCGAGCCACCGATGAAGCCATGCCCGGCGTGGTCAAAGTGATCCGAGTTGAACTCGTCGATGACACGCTGCCCAGCTGCGCCGGCGCCGATGAACGGACTGATCTCCACGTCCTCGGCAAAGTGAGCGCTCGAGAGGGCACACATCTGGTAGGCGTAGTTCTTCCCTACCAGGCCTTCGCCCGTAGACGGCTCGTACGGCTTGCCGATCCCGGAGAGCAGCAATAGGCGCACGTTGTGCATCTGGAAGGCACACAGCATGACCACGTCGGCCGGCTGTTCGACCTCGCGGCCGTTCGAGTCAATGTAGAGCACGCCTGTCGCGCGCGTGCGCGAGGAATCGAGCAGGATCCGGGTGACGTACGAGTTCGTACGCACCTCAAGGTTCGGCCGACCCCGCAGGATGGGCAGGATGCTCGTCTGCGGCGAGGCCTTCGAATACAGAAAGCAACCGAAGCGCTCGCAGTAGCCGCACAGGTTGCACGGCCCCATGCGAACGCCGTAGGGATTCGTGTAGGCGACCGAGCTGTTGGCCGCGGGCACAGGGAAAGGCTTGTAGCCCAGCTCAGTAGCTGCCTTCTCGAAACGCCGAGCGCTCTCGATCGCCGGCATCGCGGGCGTTGGAAACTCGTCGCTGCGGGGCCCCTCGAAGGGGTTCCCTCCAGCGCGCATCGCGCCGCGCAGGTTGCCAGCGATGCCAGACGTACCGCAGACCTTCTCGAAGTGATCGAAGTGGGGCTCGAGTTCGTCGAAGCTGACCGGGTAGTCCTGGATCGTCATCCCGGGCGGGATGAACTTCTTGCCGTAGCGTTGCTCGATATGGCTTCGCAGGCGCAAGTCCTCGGGCGACGCTCGCCACAGCTGCCCATTCCAGTGGACGCCCGCGCCCCCGACACCGTTGCCAAGAACGAAGGATCCGTAGCGGCGATACGGAGCCGCGACATCGGCAGGACTGTGGCGGATCGTGACTGTTTCCTTGGCGAGCGGCTGCCACAGTTCGCCGCGCACTCCGTGCTTGAGTTCGTCCGCGATGCGAGGGAACTCGAAGTCAGGCGAGGTGTCCCGCGCGGGCCCACGCTCCAACGCAACGACCGACAGGCCAGCGTCGGTAAGCGTCTTGGCCATGATGGCGCCCGTCCAGCCATAGCCGATGATGACGGCGTCCACCGCCTTCTTGCGCTCCGCCATCACGCTCTCTCGCCAGCAATGGAGACCGGCCCGTATGGGTAGGGACGCCCGGCTTGGTCGATCCAGTCGGTGAAGTCGGCGCGCGCTCCAGGAAAACCGATCAGCTTCCACGCGCTCAGGTCTCGATTGCCGCCGTACATCGGATCGGCGAAGAAGCCCTCGCGGGTGTTCTCCAGCAACTGAGCGAAGAAGGCGGCGAGCGGCGGGTCGTCTCCTTCGACGCGTCCCCCCTCCAGCAAGCTGAGGAACGCGTCCTGCTGCGCATTCGACAGCGTTTCGAACGCCACCCCATGCATCGCGCGGCACGCCTTGTTGGCACCGGCGATGCCATGCCGGTACAGATCTCTCGGCGTATAGGGCAGCTGGTATCCAAGCGTCGGAGGCAGTCCCGATTGGAACGGTCCCAACATGTATGTGTATGCGCCATGACCGTACGGCATCTCCAACTGGCGATCGATGAACTCAGGGATGCCGGCATCGGCGCCGCCAGGCCCCGCCTCGTCCGCAGGAATCAGCCGATCGACGGCAGCGCTCACGAACGCCCATTCCTCGGCGTTGAAATAGCTCGGCTTGTAAGCGCGACGGGGCTCCGCGGCCGATGTAACGCTATGCCCCGTCGCGCCGAGGACAGTCGCGCTCGCTATCGGCATGACTGCCCTCATCAGGAAGGTACGGCGGCTAATCAATTCCTTCGACTTCATGGGGACACCCCTTGCGTGCATGCATGCGACAAGTCAACTTGCAATGCGATGCTGGAGCTTCTATCGCTCAGTGCTGCATATGCAAATTCATCAGCTCGGTCGCCGGCATCATGTTCGTCGTTCAGATTGGCCATGATCCACAGCGAGCCGGCGACGACCAGGAATACGATGAGCACGCCGAACGCGAGCGCCAGCACGTTGTTGGTGTTGTCCGGTCCGGTGGTGATGTGCAGGAAGAACACCAGATGAACACCCATCTGGGCGATGGCGAGCACGGCGAGGCCCAGAGGGACGCCCGGGCCCCCAGAGCAGCGACGTGTTGGCGACCCAGAACGACGTCGCCGTGAGGATAACGGCCAGAAACAATCCGATCGTGTAGACGAGGACGCCGGACGACGTGCCCGCTTCGCAGCCTCGGTCGCCGGGTGTCGACCGGCTGCGCTCCGGGCGCGCGATCGTATCGTGCTTCGGTCATGGACGGACTCCCATCAGATAGACGACCGTGAACAGCCCAACCCAGATGATGTCGAGCGCGTGCCAGAACAGGGCGAAGCAGAGCAGGCGGCGCTGCACGGTGGCGGCGAAAGCCCTTGACTGCCACCTGCGCCATCATCACGATCAGCCAGATCAGTCCGACGGTGACGTGCAGCCCGTGGCAGCCGACAAGGGTGAAGAAGGCGGAAAGAAACGCGCTGCGTTGCGGAGTCGCGCCGCGGGCGATCATGTCGGCGAACTCGCGGATCTCGAGACGCGAGGAACGCGGCGCCGAGCACGAAGGTGACCACGGCGCCGAGATAAGTGCCGGCACGGCGTCGCGAATTGACTGCCAACGACATCAGTCCGCACGTGTAGCTCGAGGCGAGAAGACAGGCGGTTTCGATCGCGACGCTGGCTTGATTGAACAGCTGGGCGCCGGTCGGACCGCCCGCGGTCGCGCGCACGAGCACCGCGTAGGCGGCAAACAGCGCCGAGAACATCACGATGTCGCTCAGGAGGAAGATCCAGAAGCCGTAGGCAACGACGATCCGCTTCGGAGCAGGACCGGCTTCGCTCGCGACTGGCAGCGCTTCGCGGGGCGACATCATCGACGGCGACAGCGATGTTCATACCGCGACCTCCGCCGGGTGCGCCCGATCGAACTGGGCGATCTGCTCAGCCGGTATCTCGATTTCCTCCTCGCTCGCGAAACGCGAAGACAAGCATCGTCACGAATGCGCCGAGCACTCCCAGGCCGGCCATCCACCAGATGTGCCAGATCAGCGCAAAGCCGATGACGACGGCAAAGAATGCGTTGACGAAGCCGGTCGCGCTGTTCTTCGGCATTTCGATCGGCTCGTACTTGCGCGCTTGTCGCCGGCTGAGTCTGCCTTGCGCGCATGCGCTGCTTCGCTGCTCCAGAAGGCGTCTCTCTCGGCGACATGCGGCAGGACTGCAAAATTCCAGGCCGGCGGCGGCGACGCCGTGGACCATTCCAGCGTGCGGCCGTTCCACGGATCCCCCGTCACGTCGCGGAGCTGCTCGCGGGCGCGGATCGACACGACGAGCTGGACGATCTGGCAGACGATCCCGGCCAGGATGATGACGGCACCGACCGCCGCCACCACCAGCCACGGCTGCCAAGCGAGATCGTCGTAGTGCTGCATGCGCCGGGTCATGCCCATCAGGCCCGAGCACATAGAGCGGCATGAACGCGACGATAGAAGCCGATCAACCAGCACCAGAACGATGCCTTGCCCCAGCGTTCGTCGAGCTTGAAGCCGAACGCCTTCGGGAACCAGTAGTTGTAGCCGGCCATCAGCGCCGAACACGACGCCGCCGATGATGACGTTGTGGAAATGCGCGATCAGGAACAGGCTGTTGTGCAGCTGGAAATCGGCGGGCGGCACGGCCATCAGCACGCCGGTCATGCCGCCGATGACGAACGTCACCATGAACCCGATCGACCACAGGACCGGCACCGTGAAGCGAACGCGCCCGCCGTACATCGTGAACAGCCAGTTGAAGATCTTTGACGCCCGTCGGCACCGCGATGATCATGGTCATGACGCCGAAGAAGCCGTTGACGTTCGCGCTGGCGCCCATCGTGAAGAAGTGGTGCAGCCAGACGAGGAAGGAGAGAACGCAGATCGCCATGGTGGCGGCGACCATCGAGCGATAGCCGAACAGCGGCTTGCCGGAGAAGGTGGCGATGACCTCCGAAAAGACGCCGAACGCCGGCAGGATCAGGATGTAGACCTCCGGGTGACCCCACACCCAGAACAGGTTGACGTACATCATCTGATTGCCCTGGCCATCGACCGTGAAGAAGTGAAAGCCGAGATAGCGGTCGAGCAGCAGCATCGCGAACGTCGCGGTCAGGACCGGAAAAGCCGCGACGATGAGCAGATTCGTGGCGAGCGCGGTCCAGCAGAAGACCGGCATGCGCATATAGCCCATTCCCGGCGCCCGCATTTTCAGAATCGTCGTGACGAAATTTATTCCGGTCAGCAACGTGCCGATGCCGGAGATCTGCAGCGACCAGAGATAGTAGTCGACGCCGACGCCGGGCGAGAACTGCAGCTCGCTGAGCGGCGGATAGGCGACCCAGCCGGTCTTCGCGAACTCGCCGACCACCAGCGAGATGTTGATCAAAAGGATGCCCGATGCGGTCAGCCAGAGGCTCACCGAGTTCAACGTCGGGAAGGCCACGTCGCGGACGCCGAGCTGCAGCGGCACCACGAAGTTCATCAGCCCGATCACGAACGGCATCGCCATGAAGAAGATCATGATGGTGCCGTGCGCCGAGAAGATCTGGTCGAAATGCTCCGGCGGCAGATAGCCTTGCGCGCCGCCGGCGGCGACCGCCTGCTGCGCGCGCATCATGATCGCGTCGGCGAAGCCGCGCAGCAGCATGATCAGCGCCAGCACGAAGTACATCACGCCGATACGCTTGTGGTCGACGGATGTGAGCCACTCGCGCCACAGATAAGGCCAATATCCCTTCAGCGTGACCCACCCAAGAATGACCGACGACGGCGAGGACCATGACCGCCGTCGCGCCCATGATGATCGGCTGGTCGAACGGGATCGCGCTCCAGCTGAGCTTGCCAAGGAGATTCATTTTTCTGCCCTCTGTGACGTCGAATAGCTGACCTGCGACGGATCGTCCGGCTGCATGCCGGAGCTCACGATGCCGTTGAACAGATCGGGAGCGACGGCACGATAGGTGAAGGGCGCGACCGCTTTGCTCGGCTTGGCCAGATCGGCATAGGCTCGCGCGTCGAGCACCGGACCCGTGCTGCGCGCGGCATCTGACCCACTGCGCAAACTGCTCGGGCGGCACCGCATCGACGGTAAAGCGCATGTCGGCAAAGCCGTCGCCGCTGAAATTGGCCGACAGCCCCGGATAGGTTCCAGGATGGTCGGCCTGCAGCTGAAGGTGCGTCGCCATTCCCGACATGGTGTAGATCTGGCTGCCGAGCTGCGGCACGAAGAAGCTGTTCATCACGCCCGAGGAGGTCAGCTCGAAGCTGATCGGCGTGCCGACCGGAACGGTCAGATGATTGACGCTCGCGATGCCTTGCGTCGGGATAGATGAACAGCCATTTCCAGTCGAGCGAAACGACCTGAACGGTGACGGGCTTGACCGTCGAGGCGATCGGCTTGCGCGGATCGAGGTCGTGTGCGCCGACCCAGGCGACGCCGCCGACCAGGAGCACCGTCATCGCGGGGATCGACCAGACGAGCAACTCGAGACGGCCGGAATAGTCGAAATCGGGCAGGTAGCGGGCGCGCGCGATTGGACGAGCGAAACCAGAAGGCGACGCCAAGCGTGGCGAGGATCGTCGGGATCACGATCGCCAGCATGATACCGAGCGAGTTGAACAGAATTTGCCGTTCGGCGACGGCGATCGGTCCTTTCGGATCGAGGACGCCTTCGGAGCAGCCGCCGAGTGCGGCGATGCCGATTATGGCAATTGCTGCGGCGAGCAGGCGTCCAATCTTCATCGGCTTCTCCATCGCTCAGAGTCGAATCAGGAGGTAGTGATCGGCCAACAGCGCCGCGAACAGCAGCGCGAGGTATACGATCGAGTAGCGGAAAGTTGCGTGCGCCAGGCGATCGCTGTACCTGCGGTAGAGCTTGACTGCGTGTGCCAGGAAGATGCCACCGAGGACTAGCGCGCTCGCGACATAGATGAGCCCGCTCATGCGCGTGCAGAACGGCAGTAAGCTGACGGCAAACAAAATCACGGTGTAAAGCAGCACGTGCCGACGGGTGTAGCGCTCGCCGTGCGTCACCGGCAGCATCGGGACGCCGGCCTTCGCGTACTCTTTTCTGCGATAGAGCGCCAGGGACCAGAAGTGCGGCGGGGTCCACGCGAAGATGATTAGAAAGAGCAGGAGCGCGTCGGCCGAGACTTCTCCGGTCACCGCCGCCCAGCCGAGTACCGGAGGCATCGCACCCGCGGCACCGCCGATCACGATGTTCTGCGGCGTACGCGGCTTGAGGATCACCGTGTACACAATGGCGTAACCTACGAACGTCGTCAGCGTGAGCCACATGGTCAGCGGATTGACCAGCGAATACAGCAGCGCCAGGCCCACGGTCCCGATGACGACGGCGAAAGCAAGTGCTTCCGCCGAATGGATCTGGCCCATCGGCAGCGGCCGGGCGCGCGTGCGCGCCATCAGCGCGTCGATTTTCTGCTCAAGCAGACAATTGATCGCCGCAGCGGCACCCGCCACTAGCGCGATGCCGATCGCGCCGAACAGGAGCGCCTGGAGCGCGACCATGCCGGGCGTAGCGAGGAACATCCCGATTACCGCCGTGAAGACGATGAGTGACACCACGCGCGGCTTGGTGAGCGCGAAGAACTGGTGGAGCCGGAGCGTGACCGGCCAGAGGTGCGCGGTGCTGTTCATGGCTTGCGACGAATTTTGCGCAGGAGTGTCCAGATATCTCTATCCCCCGGCTGGGGGACATGCGCAATCGAGGCGCCGTTCGACGCGAAGGCACGTACCTTCGACATGACTCGCGTTCGGCGCCGTAGTCATTCGCCGCCTATGGTCTCGAAGATCGATGCGCGCTCGAAATCGCCTGGAATGAGGCTGGCGGGGTCGGCAGCTACCATAAGGCTGACCCTCATCTGATCGGGCAAGATCGGATACCCAATCAATGCAAACGCGTGCGCGATCAAGCTGCTGCAGATGAAGCCGGTCGCACTGCGCGCTATCTTCCTTGGTGCCGTGCTATAGCGATCTGGCAACCGAAGGCGCAACTCGTTTCTCAGAAGACCCCATGCGTGCGCAAACTCATACTCGCTTCCGATTCGGCCCACGACCCAGTCGGCGAGTCGGCCGCGATCTGTGTCCGTAATACCGACCGGCCGCAATACGCGGACATGCAGCGCGTTGAGCTCCGAGAGTCGTATCGATCTGACGCCCGCTGCAATATCGGCCTCGACGACGCAAAGCGGATCGGGGCCACCCTCGAGCGGTCCCACATACATGGACACGTGCGACCACGGCGACCGCGTGACGCACCTGATGAGAGCGGCGAATCGCGAATTTCCATGGGTGAGCAGGACATCACCGCGCTCGAGTACGCCCGCGAGGGACTGTGGATCAGCGCCCGGATCCGCGATGGAGTGCTTGATCGGCTGCGCAAGGTAGAGGGTCAAAGCGGCGAGTAGGCGGCTCGGTGCGCGCGTGAGCATTGCCAGTATCGACGCTGTCCACGGTAGCTCCCTTGCGATGCCTTCAAAGTGGAAGCGAACGCTACGATCGCCCAGCATCGCGATGAGATGAAGGAGGATGCGACCAACGCTGAGTCGAGCGAGAATCGTCATACTCGATTTCTGAATGGCCGGGCAGGCACTGTCTTGAGCGAACTTGACAGCAGTCTGCCGACTAACCCGACAGATCCATATCCCCCGGGCGGGGGCACAGGGCGGTGATCCCCCATCGGGGGGATATGGCCAGCAGTGCCTTCAGCGGAGACTCCAATTGTCGAGCGATACGGAGGTTCTCCGGTGAGCAAACGAGTGGCTGATCCATTGATCGAAACGCCGCAGACCGGCCGATCGGAGCGATGCGCTGGCGACCACCCTCGATCCGGAGCTCGCAGATGAACAAGATAGGCAGGCACGGCAACCACCATACTTTCGCTGCAGCAGTCGCGCTGGTCATTTCCACGTTCGTGCTTGGACATGCGCGTGCCGCTGACATGCCTGCAAACGTCGATGCCGCACGGTTGAACGCTGCCGACCGCGACGCCGCGAATTGGATGAGCTATGGCCGGACCTACAGCGAGCAGCGCTTCAGCCCGCTTGGCCAAGATCAACGGCGGACAACGCGAAGCAGCTCGGCCTCGCCTGGTTTGCGGACCTCGACACCAATCGCGGTCAGGAGGCGACGCCGCTGGTCGTCGACGGCGTGATGTACGTGTCGACCGCCTGGAGCATGGTCAAGGCGTACGACGCCGCGACCGGCAAGCTGCTCTGGTCCTACGATCCGCAAGTGCCGCGCGAGGTCGGGGTCAAGGCCTGCTGCGACGTGGTCAACCGCGGCGTCGCGGCGTGGAAAGGCAAGATCTACGTCGGCACCTTCGACGGCCGCCTGGTCGCGCTCGACGCGCGAGACCGGCAAGCCGGTGTGGAGCGTCGTCACCGGTCGACCAGAGCAAGGCCTACACCATCACCCGGCGCCCGCGCGTCGTCGAAGGGCACGGTGATCATCGGCAAGAGCGGCGGCGAGTACGGCATGCGCGGCTACATCTCGGCCTACGACGCGGACACCGGCAAGCTGGCCTGGCGCTTCTACACCGTGCCGGGCGATCCCGTCCAAGCCGTTCGAGAACAAGGCGATGGCGATGGCCGCGAAGACCTGGAGCGGCGAGTGGTGGAAGCTCGGCGGCGGCGGCACGGTCTGGGACGCCATCGCCTACGATCCGGAGCTCAATCTGGTCTACTTCGGCACCGGCAACGGCATCGCCATGGGCGCAGAACTACCGCAGCGCGGACAAGGGCGACAATCTGTTCCTCTCCTCGATCGTCGCGCTCAACGCCGATACCGGCGAGTACGTCTGGCACTACCAGGCGACGCCCGGCGAGGAGTGGGACTTCGACGCCGTCCAGCAGCTGATCCTGGCCGACCTCACGATCGACGGGAAGCCGCGCAAGGTGCTCATGCAGGCGACCAAGAACGGCTTCTTCTACGTGCTCGACCGCAAGACCGGCAAGCTGATCTCGGCGCAGACCTTCGTGCCGATCAACTGGGCGAGCGGCGTCGACCTGAAGACCGGCCGCCCGATCGAGAACCCGGGCATCCGCTACAGCGAGACCGGCAAGCCGGTCGAAGATGATCCCCGGCCCGCTCGGCGCGCATAGCTGGCAACCGATGGCGTTACAACCCGAAGACCGGGCTCGTCTACATCCCGGCACAGGAGATCGGGAATGAATTCTTCCCGGTCAAGGATTACAAGCCCTCGCGCCATGGGCTGGAACGTCGCGGTCGGAAGCGCCGCTATTCCCAACACCAAGGGCCTTCTGCTCGCCTGGGATCCCGTGCACCAGAAGGAAGCCTGGCGCGTCGAGTACCTCGGTCCGTGGAACGGCGGCGTGCTCACGACGGCGGGCAACCTCGTCGTGCAAGGCGACGCCGCCGGCAACGTCAATGTGTACCGGGCCGACTCCGGCGAGAAACTCTGGTCGATGTCGGCGCAAAGCGCCGTCATGGGCGGCCCCAGCACTTACGAAGTCAACGGCGAGCAGTACATCGCGGTCATGGCCGGCTGGGGCGGAGCCTTCCCTCTGATCGAGGGCAAGGAAGCGGCCCGGTCCGGCAATCTGCGCAACGTGAGTCGCGTGCTGGTGTTCAAGGTCGGCGGCACCGCGAGCTTCCGCGCCTCCGCCCGAGCAGAAGCTGGTGCTCAACCCGCCCGCGGCGACCGCCGATGCGGCCACCGTCGCCGCCGGCCGAGCGGCTGTTCGCGCAGTACTGCAGCGTCTGCCATGGCGAAAACGCGGTCGGCGGCGGCGTGGTGCCGGATCTGCGCGCGTCCAATTTCCTCGGCAACGATTTCTGGTACGAGATCGTGCTCAACGGCGCGATGAAGGATGCCGGCATGGCGTCGTTCAAGACCGGTGCTCGATCAGGACGACGCCACGGCGATCCGCGCGTACGTGATCAAGCGCGCCAACGAGGACAAGACCGCGGTGGGAACGCGAGCACCAAGTAGTCTGGAGGCAAACATGACCCATCTCAACGCATTTGCCAAGCGCAGCAACGTCGTGCATAGCGGCAATCACGCGAACCCGGACGACCTCATGGCAACTCTTCGAGACGACAGCGTTCGTCGCTCCGCTAGCAGCGGCGGAGTGAACGGCGCTTGGCTCGGGCCCGTCGGTGAAAACGGGCGCCGACGCAAATCGTCCAAGGTTCGGCCCGTGAACGACGGCCTGCTGCGAGCAATCCGCTTCGCGGTTCCATGGGCTGGGGCAGGAAGCCTCTGGATCGGCATTCTAATCGGTGCTGCGATGGCGGGGCTGGTCTTGGCCATGACCTAGCCCCATTGGCAACGAACCCAACTTGGAAATCGAACATGAGAAAGCTACCTGTGAGGAAAGCGCACTCCCTGGCGATCGCTGCCGCCGCAGGCGCCATGCTTGTCACGCCCGGCGTCGGTGCCGCAGCCAACGACGCAGCCGCGCTGGCAGGCAAATACAACTGCACGGCATGCCATTCAGCGGACAAGAAGATCGTCGGACCGTCCTACAAGGAAGTCGCCGCGAAGTACGCCGGCGACTCCGGCGCTCCCGCGAAGCTCGAGCAGAAGATCAAGAATGGGGGCAGTGGCGTCTGGGGCGCGATTCCGATGCCTCCGAACAATGTTTCGGACGCGGACTTGAAGGCGCTGGTCGACTGGATCCTGGCGACGAAGTAAGCGCATCTGCGCGCGTGATGGCCGGAGACGATTCCCCGAATCACACCGCTTATAGTCTAGCTATACGGAGGTTCTGAAATGAGTAGACGAGTGGCTGATCTATTGATCGAAACGCTGCAGGCAGCCGGGGTAAAGACGTGCTACGGAATCGTCGGCGACACGCTGAACCGCATCGCCCACGCTATCGATCGCAGCGAGATCGACTGGGTCCACATGCGGCACGAGGAGGCGGGCGCCTTCGCGGCGCAAGCCGAAGCGCTGCTCACCGGCCGACTCACGGCCTGTGCCGGAACCTGTGGCCCTGGCAGTCTCCACTTCATCAACGGCCTCTATGAAGCCAATCGCAACCGCGCGCCGGTCATCCTGATTGCAACGCCAGATCGTGCGGCAGGACCTAGGTTTCGAATCGATCCAGGAGATCGATTTCAATGACGTGTTCAAGGGCTGCAGTGTCTATTGCGAGATGATCGTTACGCCGGAACAGGCCCGTCGCAAGACAGTCGCAGCCTGCCAGGCAGCTCTGACGAAACGCGGTGTCGCTGTGCTGGTCGTGCCGGCGGACGTCGCCAATGCCGACGCGCACGATGAAGCTGCCGTACGCTGTTCATGCGCGACGGCCGCTCATTCGCCCGAGCGATGCGGACCTCGACGAGATCGCAGCGATTCTCAACGAGAGCGAAGCGATCACGATCTATGCGGGCGCCGGCTGCGCAGGCGCGCACGACGAGGTGGTCGCCACGGCGGCGCGATTGAAGGCGCCGATGGCCCACACGCTCACGCGGCAAGGATTTCCTCGAGTACGACAATCCCTACAACGTCGGCATGACCGGCATCATCGGTGGGCCCGCAGGCTATCACGCGATCCTCGACTGCGACGTGCTGCTCCTGCTCGGAGCGGATTTCGCCTGGAGTCAGTTCTATCCGGACAAAGCGACGATCATCCAGATCGATGCCGATCCGACGCATGTCGGCCGACGCCATCCGGTCACGATCGGAGCGGTCGGCGATATCAAGACGACACTCGGAGGCCCTGCTACCCCGCCTTCGACCAGCACGAGGATAGCAGCTTCCTGACGAGCGCATGTGGAGCGTCACCGGAAGGACGTGGCATCGGCGAAGGCTGAAGCCGTTTCGGGTCCCGACGCCGCGATTTCGGGCACTTACCTGACCAAGATCATCAACAAGCACGCTGCCGAAGACGCGCTGTTCGCGGCGGACGACGGAACTGCGGCGGTCTGGATGCTTCGCCACATCGACACCGGCGGCAAGCGCCGAACCTTTGCCAGCTTGCTCCATGGCACGATGGCGGGCGGGATGCCATCGGCGCTCGGACTGCAAAAGTGCCAGCCCGGCCGACAGGTGATCTGTCTGGCAGGCGATGGCGGGTTCACCATGCTGCTCGGCGATCTCCTGACGACGGTGCAGGAGAACTTGCCGATCAAGATCGTCGTCTACGACAACGGCAAGCTCGGGTTTGTCGATATCGAGCAGAAGGCAGCCGGCCTGGTGCCGGTGTACACGGATTTGAAGAACCCGGACTTCGGCGAAGTTGCGAGGGCGATGGGCCTTTGGGGACACAGGTCTCGAAGGCGGGCGAACTCGAGGAGTCCGTTCAGAGCCTGGCTCGCGCAGCCCGGTCCGGCGCTGCTGAATGTGAAGGTGAAACCGATGCAGTTGGTGACGCCGCCTTCGCCCTTCGTTTCGCCGGAGGCCGTGGTCGGGATGGCGGTCTACAGCGCCAAGGCGATGCTGCACGGCAAAGGCCACGACGTCTGGGAAATGATCGTTGAGAACATTCCCTGACCGCATGTGGTGACTGGGGCCGAATCGTGAGACTTGACTGTGGTCCCGGGTTCGACTTCAAGACCAGCACGCGCTGGATTATGGGGGCCTTGATAGCGGGGTTGTCGATCAGCATTCTATGGAGCTTTCTCCAAGTCTTGCTCTGGGCAGCAATCATTGCCGTCGCGACCTGGCCCCTCTACCGGCGCTTTGCCCGGCACCTGCCATCGAGCATGGCGTCCAACGTGACGCCCTTGCTGTTCACCGTGCTCGTTGCGTTAGTCGTGCTAGGGCCTCCTGTTTTCGCCTTTGGAACCCTGGCGGCGCACGCGCGCACTTGGGTGGACACGATGTTGGTGGATCCGAACGAACTCGTCGCACCGGCTTGGCTGTCCTCGGTGCCTGTGGTCGGACCCGATCTGGTCGAGCAATTCCATACTCACGGCGGGTTGTCGGCTTGGATTCAGCGTGTCGATACGGCGGAGGGTCTCGGATGGCTGCAATCGGTGGGTGAATTCGCAGGACGCCATTTGTTCAGAATCGTCTTCACTGTTCTCGTACTGTTCTTTGTGTACCGTAGTGGAGAAGCACTGGCACTCGATCTTAGACGCGTCACCGACGAAAGAGTCGGTGTTCGTGCCAACCACTACATCGAACTTGCGATCCACGGGTTGCGCGCAACGATCAGCAGCACTCTCCTCGTGGGCATCTTCGACGGTGTTTTGACTGGGATTGTCTGCGCGATTGCGGGCCTGCCAGACGCCCACGTTTGGGGTGCGCTGACGGGTCTGCTCGCAGCGATTCCCTTTCTCGGTTACGTAGTGGTGTTTGGCGCTTTTGTGACTGTGCTGGGCGCAGGCTCAGCAATCGCAGCATGGGCCGTCCTCGCCGCCGGAGCCGCCATCCTTTTTATGGGGGACAAGGTGGTACGGCCAGTTCTCGTCAGTAGCTCGACTCAACTCGGTTTTGTTTGGGTGCTTATGGGCACCTTGGGTGGCCTCGAGCTCTTAGGGTTTATCGGGATTTTCGTCGGCCCGGTTGTGCTCGCGTTGGCGGGCGCGCTGTGGAGCGAGCGGACGACAAGGATCAATCGCGATCGAACGACCCAGGTCGCGAACGGCACTGTACCGGCGGCGAGCCAATGAATGGTCGAAGCGCACCGTCGGGTTGCGAACTTGGCGAGTGGCCAGCCTCCTGGAACTTGACTACCTCGTCCTCAACAGCCTAGTCTTGAGATACATAAACAGGAACAAGCGGAACACGATCGGATAGCACATGGCAAATGAAAGTAAGTGCCCGTTCACGGGCGGGTCACACGCACACACGAACCGTGACTGGTGGCCGCACCAGCTGAACCTTGAGCCTCTCAACCAGCATTCGCCCCTGTCCGACCCGATGGGCCAGGCGTTCGACTATGCGAAGGAATTCAAGAGTCTCGATCTCGACGCGGTGATCAAGGACCTGGGTGCGCTGATGACGGACTCGCAGGACTGGTGGCCAGCCGACTTCGGTCATTACGGCGGCCTGTTCATCCGCATGGCATGGCACAGCGCGGGGACGTACCGCGTCGCCGACGGCCGCGGTGGCGCTGGCTCCGGCCAGCAGCGCTTCGCGCCTCTCAATAGCTGGCCAGACAACGCGAACCTGGACAAGGCCCGCCGCTTGCTGTGGCCGATCAAGCAGAAATACGGCCGGAAGATCTCTTGGGCTGACCTCATCATTCTTACCGGCAACGTCGCACTGGAATCGATGGGCTTTAAGACGTTTGGCTTCGGCGGCGGCCGCGCCGACGTCTGGGAACCGGAAGAACTCTATTGGGGGCCGGAGGGAGCATGGCTTGGCGACGAACGCTACAGCGGCGAGCGCGAGCTGCAGAATCCGCTGGGCGCCGTGCAGATGGGCCTGATCTACGTCAATCCGGAAGGACCTAACGGCAATCCCGATCCGGTTGCGGCGGCCCGCGATATCCGCGAGACATTCTCGCGCATGGCGATGAACGACGAGGAGACGGTCGCGCTCATCGCCGGCGGCCACAGCTTCGGCAAGACGCATGGCGCCGGCGATCCGTCACTCGTCGGCCCGGAGCCGGAAGGCGGCGCTATCGAGGATCAGGGCCTCGGCTGGAAAAGCAGGCACGGCACGGGCTTCGGTGCCGATGCCATCACCGGCGGCCCGGAAGTTACGTGGACACGGACCCCGACGAAGTGGAGCAATGACTTCTTCGACAACCTGTTCAAGTACGAATGGGAGCTGACGAAGAGTCCGGCCGGCGCGAAGCAGTGGAAGGCGAAGGATGCCCCGGCCACGATTCCGGACGCTTTCGACAGGAACAAGAAGCATGTGCCCACGATGCTGACGACGGATCTATCACTACGGTTTGACCCTGCCTACGAAAAGATCTCGAGGCGCTTTTACGAGCACCCGGACCAGTTCGCGGATGCGTTTGCTCGCGCGTGGTTCAAGCTCACGCACCGCGACATGGGGCCGATCGCGCGTTATCTCGGCGGGCTCGTGCCGAAGGAGACGCTGTTGTGGCAGGACCCGATCCCCGCCGTGGATCATCCACTGATCGGCGAGCAGGACATTGCGGCGCTGAAGACGAAGGTGCTCTCCTCTGGCCTGTCGGTGTCGGCGCTCGTCGCGACGGCCTGGGCGTCGGCTTCGACGTTCCGTGGATCCGACAAGCGCGGTGGGGCGAACGGCGCGCGCATTCGCCTTGCGCCGCAGAAGGATTGGGAAGTTAACCAGCCGGCGCAACTGGCTAAGGTACTCTCGACGCTCGAAGCGATCCAGAAGGGGTTCAACGCTGCGCAGCCTGGCGGGAAGAAAGTGTCGCTCGCCGACTTGATCGTCCTCGCCGGCGGCGCCGCGATCGAAAACGCCGCGAAAGCAGCGGGGCAGGACGTGAAGGTTCCGTTCATGCCGGGGCGGATGGACGCGTCACAGGAACAGACCGACGCGCAATCCTTTGCCCCTCTCGAGCCGGCCGCAGACGGGTTCCGCAACTATGCTCGCGGCAAGCAACTCATGTCGCCCGAGGAGGCGCTGGTCGACCGGGCGCAACTACTGACCCTGACGGCGCCTGAGATGACGGTTCTCGTCGGTGGCCTGCGCGTCCTGGGCGCCAATGCCGGGAAGTCGACGCACGGCGTCCTTACCAGAAGGCCAGAGATGCTGACCAACGACTTCTTCGTCAACCTGCTCGACATGAGCACGCAGTGGCACCCTGCCTCCACCGCTGAAGGCGTCTACGAAGGCCGCGATCGCAAGACGAACGAGGTCAAGTGGAGCGGCACCCGTGTCGACCTGATCTTCGGTTCGCATTCGCAGCTGCGCGCACTTGCGGAAGTCTATGCGTGCGCGGACTCGAAGGAGAAATTCGTGAAAGACTTCGTGGCGGCTTGGACCAAGGTAATGGACCTCGACCGCTTCGACGGTCGTTCGGAAACCAGATCCGAAATTCCCCTCAGGCCCGCTGCGGAACCTCGGGATAGCGCTTCAAGAATGTGATAGCGAGCAGTGGATCTGACTACCTCGTCCTCACCAGTCCCAGGCTTTGCGCGCGCGCGATCGCCTGGGCGCGCTTACCGACTGAGAGCTTTTCGAAAATCCTCTTGACGTGAGACTTGACAGTCTCGGGGGCGATACCGAGCAGCCGGGCGATCTCCTTGTTCGATCGCCCCTCGCCGATGAGCTCGAGGACCGTTCGCTCGCGGGGAGCAAGGGCTTCGGCAACCCTGGGACCCGGTTGTTGCTCACGGTTGGGCTGCCAAATGGCGCGCCAGCCGTCGCGCAGATGATCGAGGTACGTTAACAGATCATCGGAGTGAGCCTTGCGCTCGATGTTCTCCCTGAGCCGCGGCAGGATTAACCCGATCTCGGGCCCGGAGTCAACGATCGTTCGAAAGATGCCCGCCGGAGCTGCACGCTTTACTACATCCTGGAGCAGCTCGACCGCCTCTGCAGGTTTGCCGGCGTCGAGGAGTGCCGCAGACAGCAGCGCATCGAGGCGCAGAACGAAATAATGGCGGTGCGTACCCAACGCGTCACGCCGGAGCGCTCTCAAGCCGTCCACCGCGTCGCCGGGACGGGTTCCTGCTAACGCCAGTAAGCTCTTTGCAACTGACCGATACTCGGAGATTTCCGACCACGCACACCGGGTAGACGCAGGATACTCGTCGACAAGGCGATCGAGTTGCGCAACACAGGCCGAGGCCTCGGTGAGCCGGCCCTCGCCAAGGTAGAGGCGCAGACGCTCCAATTCGACGGCCGCGCAGAGCCGACCCCAGCGGCGCGAGTAGCCGAGACTGACGGCCTGTTCCAACAAGGCATAGGCATGCTCGATGTTGGAGCGACTCGCGGCAATTCGCGCTAGCACGACATGGGCGGTCAGCACACATTCAAGCATGGCGGTGCCGTTGATCGTTGGCAGGCGATCGCCGATCATCGACTCCGCCTCGTCCAATCGACCCTGCTCATAACGCAGCTGCGCGATCAGGCTGGCGGGGAGTGCGGCAGCCGTAGACTGCCTGCCGACTTGCTCTTCAGATCGTCGCAGCGCATCAAGAAAGTGGTGCTCGGCCACGCCGAAGCGCAGTTGCTGGAGTTCCGCGAAGCCCTGAAGGCAAAGTCGATAAACGTCCGCCAGAAGATTGCGCGTATCGTCCTCGACCGAGTAAGGTATCCATGGCGCAGCGTAGAAGGCTTCCAGGTTGCCGGCCTTCCAGTGCCCGAAGCGCACGACGTTCGAGGCGACATTCGCATTCCATGGATCGGCGTTGCGCGGCTGCACGCAGGGCTCGGCCAAAGCCAGCGCCGCGCTGCTATCGTCCTGCAGAGCGATGACGACCGAGCGGATTGTCTGGCATTCCACGACTATTTCGTCGCGCGCATATGCCGTTGCGGAGACAAGATCACTCTCGATGTCGGCGAGCAGCGCGAGTGCCTCCGCGAATCGCATCGCCAGCGCCATTCCCCACGCAATGGCAAGCCTTACCCTCATTTGTTCACGCATGACCTCGCTCGGAAGACGGCGCTGCCATCCAAGCAATGTGAGCAGCTCGCCCCGTTTCACCAGGTCCATGGCGCATTTCTCGATCCACCGCAGCCCTTCCTGCACGTCGCCCGCGGCAAGAGTGTGCTCGACTGCGTCGATCCACATTTCGCTCGATGCGAACCAGTGGGCCGCCCGTCGATTGAGCTCCGGCACTTCGTCAGGATATCGACTTTGCAGCTCGTCTTTCAGGAACCCCGCGAGCAACGGATGGTAGGTGTACCACTGCTCTGGTCCCACGAGTGGCGTCATCAGAAGCTGCCTCTTCCGGATCGACGTCAGCATTTCTTTGCTCGACCGCGTTCCGGTCACCGAATCACATAAAGCGGCATTGAAACGATCGAGTATCGACGTACGCAGCATGAACGACACGAGCGGTGCCGGCAGGGTACCGATCATGTCTTCGATGTAGTCATTGATTTCGGGCGAGAGGCCGATTCGCGAGCGAAGGTAAGACGCGAGCCCTCCCTTGGTGTGTGCCGATGCGGATATTGCCAGGCGAAGCGCTGCAGGCCAGCCGCCGGTAATTGAATGTAGGAATTCGACATCCGGGTGCGACACGGCTTTGTGCTCGATGCTCAGGAGTCGATCGGTTTCGGACACGTCGAAGCGCAACTCGGTAGCGTCCACTTCGAGCAGTTGGTTCTGCGCCCTTAGACGCGCCAGCGGCAGAGGAGGGTCGCTGCGAGACGTGAGCACAAGATGAAAGTTAGGCGGCGCGTTGCGGAGAAAAAACGAGAGTCCTTCGTGAATCGCCGGCTCGCTGAGATAGTGGTAGTCGTCAACGAACAGGAATACGTCCTCGTCGAGCTCGGCGAGTTCGTTGATCAGAAGTGAAATAGGGGTCTCGATCGGGAGCAGCGAGTTCTCCGAGATCATTGCGATCACCGAAGCACCGAGTCCCCTCGAAGCCCGCTGCAGCGCATGCACGGCAGAGAACAGGAATCGGGTCGGCACATCGTCGTTGGGCTCCAGCGTGACCCATGCGACCCGGCAGTCGGGAGACTCAAGGGCCCGTGCCCAGGCAAGCGCGATCGAGGTTTTGGCAAAGCCGGCCGGACCCTTGATGACGCTGAGTAGCTTCGTGCGCACCGTTGGGAGGAGACCGAGCAGGCGTGGCCGCTCGATCAGCTCCGCTGCGGCGCGCGGCAGCTGAATGTTCGTGCTGAGGACGGGCGGTAGGTTTGACTGCATGGGGACGGCATCTCGCGCGCCATCGGCGCCATTGTTGGTTACGCGCAGCTGGATGCTAGGCCCGGCGGCTATGGCGCACGTCAAGTTAACGCTCCCACAGGAATATAGCCCTAAGCGCGGGTCCGTGCCAGCAACGAACCTAAGCATGGCCCAAAGTGGGGCGATGGCGGGTTGCAGCACCGACGTGCGTCTTCAGGCCGTCGGCGAGCCGCGCCTTCGCTTGCGTTCTGAAGTCCCACGGTACGGCAGCATGACTGAGATACCCGCCGATGCGGTTAAGAACGTTCGCAATGACATGTACCTGGCTTCCGAAGCGATCCGTTTCCTCACCAAAGCGCCCGGCGCCAAGCTCGACGCCGATACTATCAAGAACGTGACCGCGTTCAGGTCGTGGCTCGACGAGTCGATCAAATTCATGCCGCTCTGGGTCAAGGTGTCGGTGGCGATCGCCCTCGGACTGGGCACGATGGTCGGTTGGAAACGCATCGTCGTCACCGTGGGCGAGAGAATCGGCAAGAGCCGCCTGACCTACGCGCAAGGCGCGTCCGCGGAGCTGGGCGCGATGCTGACGATCGGCGCAGCTGACATGCATAAGCTCCCAGTATCGACGACGTACGTGTTGTCGTCCGGCGTCGCGGGGTCCATGGCCGCCAACAAGTCCGGACTGCAGATGACAACGATCCGCAATCTGCTCACGGCATGGGTGCTGACGCTCCCGGCCGCAATCCAGTTGTCCGGCGTGCTGTATGTTCCATTCGTGAAAACCTTCTAAAGCGAAGCAACGTGCCGGAGGGGCACCTCTCGCCACACGTCGGCGCCCGCGATGACCGGTCTACTCAGGTCTGATATGTCGACGCCCGTCGCCGAAAAAGCGCCCGTCAGTCTGATCTGGGCGTATCGCTTTTCGGGAGACGGGCGGGCCGCCCTCGGCGACGATGCGGTCCGCACGCTGCTATAAGATCGTTGTTGCCGGAAGGTCACACGCCGCAACGATTGCGCGAATTCCTTGCGGCCATGCAGCTGACTTAGCGCGACGGCGTCGCGCCATCAGACTGTCGTATGGAATGGCACAGGTGGTAGCAACCTACGGCTTCGGGCGGTCCGAACGCAGACCCGACTTGATCGCGCCCGAAGCGATGGAAGGTTTCATCGTCAGGCTCGTCCAACATCTCGGGATCGACCGTATGCACGCGGTCGGCCCTGATGTCGGAACGCTGGCACTTTTGTTCGCGGCGGTCCGCAGTCCGGGGTTGTTCGAAAGCCTCGTGGTCGGCAGCGGTGCGACGAGTCCGGAACTGGCGGCCAGGGGGCTTAAGGAGCTCATCGAAGCGCCGGCGGGTGCCTTGGACAGCGTGGAGGGAGGTGAGCACGCGGTGCAGTTCGTCACCCAGTCCGCGGCCGTGGCCACGCCGGCCGCGGTTCTGGAGGACTACCGGCTATCGTCCGCCGGTCGCCGGTTTGCGCAGGCGGCAGAATTTGTCAGAGCCTACCCTCGGGACCTCGCCCGCCTAAAAACGCTCTTGCCGGGCATCGAGACCCACGTGCTTGTTCTCGCCGGCCGGCATGACCCCATTGCTCCGCCATCGAACGGCGAGTTGCTCGCGAAACACTTGCCGCATCGCCGCCATGAGCTCATCGAAGGCGGTCACCTTATCTGGGAGGACGCGGCGGATGCCTACAGCGCCAAGCTCGCCGAATGGTTGCGAGGAGGTTACCGGGCGGTTTGACCCCGGCGGATCAATCTTCTAGAGCCTTTGCGTCAAATGGCTTTCGCAGCACCCACTTTTGCCTTGTCTCGGACGGGCAACTTCCATCCAGGCCGGACGAAATGGCAGGTGTACCCATCCGGAATGCGTTCGAGATAGTCCTGGTGTTCCGGCTCCGCTTCCCAAAACGGTCCCGCCGGGGCGATTTCAGTCACGACGCGCCCGGGCCATAGGCCCGACGCGTTTACATCAGCAATCGTGTCTTCGGCGATGCGTTTTTGCTCGTCGCTGGTCGTAAAGATGGCCGATCGGTAGCTTGTGCCAACATCGTTGCCCTGGCGATTATGCGTTGTTGGGTCATGGACCTGGAAAAAGAACTCGAGCAGTTTACGATAGCTGAGGCGGCCTGGGTCGAAGATGATCTCGAGGGCCTCGGCGTGTGTGCCGTGGCGGCGATAGGTCGCGTTCGGAACATCACCGCCGGAGTATCCGACTCGAGTGGAGACCACACCGTCGAGCCTTCGAATGAGATCCTGCATGCCCCAAAAGCAGCCGCCTGCAAGAACAGCACGCTCCTGCATCATTTTCTGTCCTCCACTTGGTCGAGGTACGCGCCGTAACCTTCAGCCTCCATGTCGTCGCGGTGGATGAAGCGCAGCGAAGCCGAGTTAATGCAATAGCGCAGGCCACCACGGTCGGCCGGCCCATCGTCGAAAACGTGGCCGAGGTGGCTGTCACCGGCAACCGAGCGCACTTCGGTGCGGATCATCCCGTGCGAATCATCGTTCAGCTCGTTGACGGTGCTCGGCGATATCGGCTTGCTGAAGCTCGGCCAGCCGCAGCCCGATTCGAACTTGTCGGAGGACGCGAACAGCGGCTCGCCGGACACGACGTCGACGTAAATGCCCGGCTCGTGATTATCGAGAAGCTCGCCGCTTCCAGGCGCTTCGGTACCGTTTTGCTGCGTCACGCGATACTGCTCCGGCGACAGACGCGCAACTGCCTCAGGAGTTTTTCGATAAGTGGACATCGGTGTTCTCCGTCGCTGGGTTTATGTCTCCAACTTCGCGCAGGGTTAGCAGTACTCCCGGCGGCATGTCGTCCGGGTGAGTTTCGCAGGGAACCGTTGGCCCCGCAACCTGAGCAACATGACGGTCCAAAAAGAACCTTTCCGCGAGGCAAGAGGAGGGGGCATGGGCTCGTGAAGGCGACCCTCCTGTTGCGCCCTTGCGATGCCCGCCTCGGGCGCTACATACAGCGACACGGAGATCGCCGCCTTTGCCAACTACGTCACGGCCCATTTCGGCGCGAAGCCTGCGGCGATCGCGGCGGATAGGCTGGCCAAACTCCGCGCAACCAGAGGATCGGTGCAGGGAAGGATCGCGGTGGGACTTATGGTAGCCACAGTTGCCGCATACTTTGCCGTTAGATGGTGGCGGTGAAGATGGATCTAGGCTCGAAATTCGTTGCTGCAACGCTCACTACCGGGGGCTACCTTCGCGTCTGATCGGATTGGAATCGCGATGGACTGACACCCACGAATCGACGAAACATCCGGGCGAGGTGGCTTGGGTTAGAGAATCCGGCGGCCATGCCTGCATCGATAACATTGCGTGACGGCTCGCGAAGTATGCTCTTAGCGCGCTCGACCCTTTGCAGAAGGACGAATGTATTCGAGGACGTGCTTCAACCTATATGCCGGTAAGCCTCCTCTGTAAGCGGTCGGTACATGGCGGCGCACGGCGTAGCGATTGAGCAGATACACCGCCAGAGCATTTGCCAGCGATTCACCGTAGAGACGGCCGCCAGGTGAACCCTCATCGAGATCGGTCGTCATCGCGACTAGCACTGCCATGATATGGCGATCGGTGACGTTCCAATGCTCGGACAGCTCAATATTGGACTCGCCAACCGGTTCGTCGAGCGCGTTGACTAGGGCCTGTTAACGCTATATGCCTGTACGCGTGACCTTCAGAAAGCCCGCAGGCAAGGCGCGGCGAGGAAGCGAGGCTGGGCGCCTCGCGACGAGCGGCAACGCGGGCTGCGGGCTTTCTGAAGGATCACCCTTCGGGGCGCGGGAGCGCCGGGCGCATGGCGTCGTTGCTGGCTCCTTATTTGGCGCTGCCAAACGGCGTCGCCTGCGCCTTGCCCTGCACCCGGCGCTCCCGCGCCGCGTGGAGGTATATAGCGTTAACAGGCCCTAGCAGACTCGGGTGTAGCGCAACCGCTATCCGATGAGTGGGTCCTGCCCAACGCAATTCGTCGACGGTACCGCGCGGCAGAACGAATGTGGTACCTGGGCCAGCAATGAACTGCAGAGTCTTTCTACCGGTAAGGACTTCATACTCGACCTTCCCGCTCAATATCACATGCAGGAAGTTCTGCAGATGCTCGTGGCGTGGGATGTAGCTCGTCGAGCCCGTGATACGGGCGCGGTGAGGGCCGGTGAAGCTCAGCGGGATACTTCATGTCGAGCAATCGAGGAACTCATCGAGCTTGGCCTGCCGTTGCAGGAAATTCTGCGCGGTGGGCTTGGTGGCCTCCTTCTTCAAGGACTCGAAGGCCCACATTCACCGAACGTGAACTGTGGGCCTTTGGTTGGACCAGGCCGCGGGATTAAGCTTATCGCCGAGCCTCGTGACGTTAATGTACTAGCCCGCATTCCAAGCTTTCCTGCGGTACGGTCGCCCTGACATCCCGATTTGCCGGGAAGCAGCCGTTGTCGAGGCGACCGGCGATCCCACGGTGCGCCCCGCTTTGCGTCTCAAGGTTTCAGGTCGAATTGCTTGAGTTTCTTCGCGGCCGTGCCGAAGTGGCCGAGCTGGTAAACGGCCGCGCCTGCGGGCGAGAACGTGAAGGTCTCGAACGGTTCGGCGAGCATCTTGTCCAGATACTCTCTGGGGGCGACGCCGGTGGTGACGTGCGGATGGAAATTTTCGCCGGACGACTTCGGCACGAACTCCGTAACGTAGGCGATCAAGGCCGGAAGGACTTCGGGAACGTCGCCGGTGACGAATGCGGCCGAGGTTCCGGTTTTCACCGCGAACGGAGTCACAGCGTCAATCACCTGCATTTCCAGTTTGAGCAATTCAGGCGTCGGTTTGATGACAATGCCCGCAGAGGCCAATGTCCTTGTTCGGTATGTAGTAGTATTTGAAAGCCTCCAGCTTCAGGCCGGTCACATTGGCGCTGGCGAAGACTTTGCCGACGGCGGCATACACCTTGTCGAGATTCTCGGTGAGGACGAAACGCTGCACCAAGGTGATGTGAGGACGGTGTGTGGCGTCCAACGCGAAGCCCTTCGGGAAAGCTTTGAGCAAGCGATCGTTCACGGCTTGCGCGTGCTGGAGCATCGTGGTATCCGGCTCCAGCAGGATGTCGATGGCGGTGACCGCGTTCGGGTCGGCGTTCGTACTCATGGCTTGCTCCTTTGTCGGCCGTCCGGCTGGGCCCTTGCGCTGCGGCGATCATGGGAACAGCGGCGCTGACGGCCATCGCTCCAACTGGCGTAAATATTAACTCCTGAGTCGAGCGGTCGCAATTGGACCCTGTTTGACCCGCACGCAGGTGCCTCGCTATCCTAGCTGCTTACATGGGGACCTTTGTATGGCAAACGATCCGCTTTCTATGTGGAACGATGGTCCGGCCCGGACCGCCATTCTCGATTTCGTTGCGCGAGTGACGCAGAAGGGCGGACGCGATTACGTTGCGCCCGCAGAGCGCATCGCGACCTTCGACAACGACGGCACGCTGTGGTGCGAGCAGCCGCTGCAGGTGCAAATCTTCTTCGCCCTGGATCGCCTCAAGGCTCTCGCGGCGAAAGATCCGACGATGAAGGATCGCCAGCCCTACAAGGCCTTTCTCGAGCACGACATGAAGACTATTCACGCGCTTGGGAGGAAAGCCGCGTTCGAGGTGGCGTTCGCGACCCACGCCGGGGGGACGGAGGACGAGTTCGAGCCGATGGTGCGGTCGTGGCTGGCATCGGCGCGGCATCCCAAGCTTAGTCGGCCCTTCACCCAGTGCGTCTACCAGCCGCAGCTCGAGCTGCTCGACTACCTTCGCGCCAACGGCTTCAAGACGTTCATCGTCTCGGGCGGCGGAATCGACCTGATGCGCGCCTTCGCCGAAGAGGTCTACGGGATTCCGCCCGAGCAGGTGATCGGCTCGAGCGTGAAGACGCGCTTCGAGCTCCGTGAAGACCGCGGCGTGCTCGTCAAGCTAGCGGAGCTGGGGTCCTTCGACGACCGGGAGGTCAAGGCGCAGAACATACAGCTTCACATCGGGCGGCGGCCGATTCTCGCGTTCGGCAACTCCGACGGCGATCTCGCGATGCTGCGCTACGTCAAGTCCGGCGACGGCCCTCGCCTCGCGCTGCTCCTGCACCACGACGATGCCGAGCGCGAGTTCGCATACGACCGCGATTTCAACCTGAGCCCGCTCGCCGAGGCGCTCGACCGCGCAGCGGAGTACGGCATCACGGTCGTCGGGATGGCGCGCGACTGGAAGGCCGTCTTTCCCACGTCAAACTCTGCGGGGCCTTGACGCACTTCAAGACATGATCACAACATACTCTTCCGCGTTTCCTTTCGTGTTTGACGTAGACCGTCGCTGACCGCCGAAGGACCCTAAAGATGAAGATACGAAAACCGACGTCGGCCTGCGGCGTCCTCGTCGGTGCCTTCGCCGCGCTGGTATTGAGCGCTGGCACGTAGACCGCCGTGGCGGCCGAGACCGCCAAAGCAGCAACGAAGTCCGAGTCTGGCTTCTCCTTTGCGGCCTACGGTGACTCGCGGCCGATGATGTACTTGCCGATCAAGGACGGCCAGCCCGACGCCAGCAAGCTGTTCGTCGAAATGTTCGGCCTGGTCATGCCGGAGAAGGTGGCGGAAGAGGTGGTGAAGCGGGACGTGAAGATGATCTTCGATCCGGCCACCAAGGAACTCATCCAGGTCATCATGCCGTTCACGTCGAAGACCGAGGTCATGACGCTGACGGTGGACAAGGGCTGGGTCACCGAGGCGTCGGTCGAGGACATGAAACTGCTACCCGGCGTGCATCGGACAATGTTTCGGCTTGAGTGGCGGCGATTGGGTGGCGCGGGAGATCGTAAAGGACGTGCAGTCCGGGCGCGCCCGATTCGTGGTCAACAGCGGCGATGTCGTCTGGTGGGGAAATCAGGGGCTCACGGTCAAGGACAGCCCGTATTGGAAGCGCCTCAACGACACCATGTTGAAGCAACTGCCGCCCGCGGACAGCGAGATGCGCGCGGCCGGGCTCGACGGTCGGTGGTTCATGAGCGTGGGCAATCACGAGGTGTGGGGCGATCCCAAGATCGAAGGCGTGCTCGATGCCGTGCCATATCTGAAGAAGTTCGGCGTCACGCCGGACAATCTCATCTACAAGTTCGACTTCAAGGGCGTCCGCTTCATCTACCTGTGGAGCGGCAAGTATGACTATCGGTCGCCCTCGCTGTGGGATGCGGATCGACCAAAGTACGCGGAGCAGATGAAGCAACTGCAGCAGTGGCTGGACGAGGCCAAGGCCAAGGGCATCAAGAAGACCTTCATCACGTTCCACTACCCGGTGTTCGCCCGATCGGGCCTGGGACCGATCCCCGAGTCCGACAATCCGCACAAGCTGATCGCGTCCTACGCCAAGGACATGGAGATCGTCGTGTTCAACGGGCACGTCCACACCACCGAGATGTACGACGTCGACGGCGTGAAATACCTGATGCTGGGCGGCGGCGGCGCGGAGCAGGACCCGATCCTTCCGGGCCGGACGAGCATCAAGCTGCCGGCGGACTATCCGCCGGACCTCTATTGGAAAGGCGAGCCGCCGAAGGAGGAGTACAACTACGTCCTGGTGGACGTCGAAGCCCGGCCAGAAGACGAAGTTCACGCTCAATCGCTTTCGGCCGTGGTCGGCTGAGCCGTTCGCGACGGTGGAGCTGTTCAAGTAAGCGGCCGGATCGCGGTGCGGGCGACGCTGATGGCGACCGCCTTGCTGATCATTCACGGGCTGGTGGCGGTTGCGCTGCTCGGCGCGATCACGCACCAGACGCTTTCCGCATGGGCGCCGGTGAACGCCCGACCCAACTCTTTCTTCGGCCGCTTTCGCACCGTGCCGCCCGCTTCATTCGCCAATGCCGTCGTCGTTCTGTATCTCGTCTGCCGCGCTCCTCGGCGCCATCATGTATCTGTACTTCCGCGTCGACGTCAGGCCCGACGCTGGAGCAGGCCGGCCACTGGCAGGCACTCGGCTTCTTCGATCTCAAGGAGCATTTCGTCGCCATCGGGGTGGCACTGCTGCCGGCCTACTGGGTCTGCTGGCGGCGGCCGCGTAACGACGAGCCCATTCGAGCGCGCGCCGTCCTGACCTCGATCCTCGCCTTCATCGTCTGGTGGGGCTTTCTCGATCGGCCACGTCACCAACAACATCATGGGCTTCGGCGCATGACTTCCTCGTTCGCGTTCCGCAGGTTCGCATTTGCCTACGGGACCAGCATTCGCGGTCCTCTACGTGGTCGCGCTCAAGCTGGATCTCGCGCTTTTCACCGTGTATCCGTCGCTCGGCGTCGTGCTTCTCGGCACGCACCATTCGCGCGATACCGTCGACCCCGCGCTGGGGTTCCTTGCGCCCGCAATGTACTGGTACGGCTGGACCGCCACTGCGGCGCTCGGAGCGCTCGTCGTCGGCCTTCTTGCCGCGTTGTTGCCCGAACGATGGACGCAACGGTATCTGGCTGGGCTGGTTGTGGGTGGTTCCCGTGGTCGCGATGATGGCGTGCGTTTACCTCACGATGCCTTGGTTTCGCCTCTGATGGGCACCCTCGGTCTGAGCGGCTGCTTGACGAATACTCACGACCGCTTTCGGGTAGTTGCAACTTCCGCTGCGGGTCGGGCACCGCCGTCCGATGCTCCGCGATGAATGGCGGCTCGAACATCATCATAATCGGCCGCTCGGATGGGCAGGGTGGGGTCTCCCACCGGCGAGCAGCGGCGGTTTGTGTGAACGTCTCGCGGTAAGGCGCAATTGTCTCGTCAGTCGACTGGCTTGAGTATGGCGAGGAGCTGAGTTCAGGGGGGAACCACCGCCTGCAGGGAATCATCACCGCTCGTCCCGGCGGGTGCGGCCGCCGACTTCGCTCGGCGCATCAGGATTCAGGGGTTCCTTACTCGGCGATGCTCCCGTATCCTGCAATGCTCGATCATCGAACGGAGTCGGGCATGTCCCAGACCACCCTCAAGGGCAGTTGCCTGTGCGGAGCCGTGAAGTACGAAGTGATCGGCGAACCGAAGCGGTTCTACCATTGCCATTGCTCGCGCTGTCGCAAGGCGACGGGTACGGGGCATGCATCGAACCTTTTCCTGCAACCGGGGGCGCTCAAGTGGCTCAGCGGTGAGCAGCAGATCCGCGCATTCAAGGTGCCCGACGCCAAGCGGTTCACCAATACTTTCTGCGCTACGTGCGGCGGCCGTTTGCCGCGTCAGCCCAGGGACTCCGACATTGTCGTGATTCCGGCCGGATCGTTGGACGACGAGGCCCCGATCAAGCCGCAGGCGCGCATCTTCTCCAGTTCGCGCACGAGCTGGTCGTGTGGCGATGACGAGTTGCCGGTCTACCCGGAATCCGTGCCCCAGTAGCGGTGGGCTTGCGCGGACTGTGTGGCGCCGCAAGAGTCGCAACAATGTTTGTGATGACTCCCGGCCATCTGACCTCTTGCGATCAGGGGGTTGTACGGCTGATACCGGTCTTCGGCGTTTGGATGGCAGCTGCCCAACATTCAGCGGTCATGGCGTAAGCTTCCCTTGTTGGTAGACAGCGATAACTGGACTTTTCTTGTCGGAGAATTTGTCGACGATGTCGTCGAATAGATCCCCGAGCGAGTTGTAGCGGTCGAGATCGATTTCGGCCGGTATGCCCGCGGGATAGTACTTCAACCAGATTCTGTCGACCATGATCTGTTCTCCGGTGTCCCAGACGCTCGCGGTCGGCCGGCGAGTGTTGCCGGAAGTGCGAGCTGCGGTGTCGATGCGCGCGGCGAGTGTCGCGCCACGGCCGCCCTCCTGTCCGCGACGGGGAATCGATAGTAGCGCTCGTTCAGGTAGCGGGCGACGGCGACGATGTCTTCGTCGTTCCAGTTCATACCAATGTTCGACTCCCACCGGAGCACTTGCGCCCGTAGACTCGGCCAGTCAATGGCCAGCTTCTTGTCTCGCCAATGCACCTGCGTGGTATGGCAGCCACCGCAGTGCGTAGAGTACAAGAGCTCGCCTCGGGAGTTGCTGGGCGTCGGTTGGGCACCAACCGAGAGTGGGCCGGCAACAAAGGCGCAGAGCAGGCATGAGACAAGTCGATGCGATAACAAGGTGCCGAACAGCTCGCGCAACGGACCGCCTGCCGGCAACCGATGTAGCCGACGCCTTCGCTTGAGCGCCGACGCGCTCTTCAAATCGACAACGTGAGGCGCGGCCGCCGTGGCCGAACGCACGTGCTTACCAACATTCATGCCAACGGCCCTTCGGAAAACTGATGCGAGTCATCGCGCGCCCTCACGATCAGCGGAGCAATGTTGACCCACGCAAGACGACAGTAGCTCGACTCGATACGAAGCGTATCCCCCTGAGGCACGCTCCGGTTTGACGTGCATCAACAACCGGAGCATGACGCAGGAGCTAGGATGAACCCGTTCGACGAACATTGTCAGGCGTCGTCGATCCAACGTGTGATGCAGGTGTTGGGGTTGCGGATGAGCGGAACAGCCGGTTCGTCTGCCGGTATCGTTGGCAACCCGCCCCAACCCATCTCCAGGAACAATCCTGGGTCAATGGTGCGCGTGAGACTCACCGAGGCAACAAGCGGTCGTATTCACGTTTGACTACGGCGTAGCATTCACAAACTCTTGCTTCCAGCCCGGCGCGATCAAGAACACGGATGTGACCGCGCCGGTACTCAATCAATCCCGCTTTTTGCAGGTTTCCCGCCGCCTCAACAACACCCTGTCGCCGCACGCCGAGCATATTGGCGATCAGCTCCTGTGTCATCGTCAGTTCACCCGATTGCAGACGATCAAGACTCAATAACAGCCAACGACATAATTGTTGATCCAGGGAATGATGCCGATTGCACACCGCGGTCTGCGCCATTTGGGCAAGCAGCGCCTGCGTGTAGAGCAGCAACAGATGATGCAGTGGCCCGCCGCGATCAAATTCAGACTTGATCACGTTCGCGGGAATCCGATAGGCATGCCCCCCCACTTGGACCACGGCCTGGTTTGGTGCGGTGTGCCCGCCAAGAAACAAGGCAACGCCGAGCAACCCTTCGCAGCCCGTCACCGCAATCTCGGCCGACGCACCGTTTGCCATGACGTACACCAGCGAGACAATGCAAGTCGTCGGGAAATAAAGATGAGCCAATTGACTGCCCGATGTGTACATGATCTCGCCGAGGGGCATCGATACGTGGTCAAGGCTTGGAAGCAAGCGGTCGTAGACCGCAGGCGGCAGGGCTGCGAGCAGATGATTTTTCCGGGGATCGGATAGCACTGGCATTGCGAAGTACGGAATTAGCTGGTCAAAGGGCCTTTAGGCGTGTGGTTAGAAATTCTTCTTGACTGCGCACGGCAACATTATAGGGAATTGGGTTCCATCGCCGCTAGCCTGAGGGACACCTTGTCCGCGGGCGTGGTTGTGCATTGCAGATCCGTCGCCTGGAGCCCGAAAATCCCCGATTTGGCCCGGCTGGACCGGAGGATTGGCGACCGGGGGGTCCGAGTCCCGCTAGCCGCTGCAATCGACGATCCGGCTCAACCCGGGCCGGTCAAGCAACTTCACGGTGCGCCCCTGCACCTGGATGAGACCTTCGTGCTGAAGCCGGCTGAATAATCGACTCACCGTCTCCAACTTGAGCCCCAAATAGCTGCCAATTTCTTCGCGCGTCATTCGCAGGACGTACTCGCACGATGAATATCCGCGCGCCTGATACCGTTGCGACAAGTCGAGCAGGAACACCGCGAGGCGCTGGTCAGCATGCATGGTTCCCAACAAGATCATCATGTCCTGCGCACGCACCCACTGGTCCGAAAGCATCTTGTGCAGGTTGCGCTGAAACTGTCCACTGAGCTGCGCAAGGGTCTCAATTTGATCGAACGGCAACACACAGGCTTCCGTTGCTTCCAGGGCGATCACTTGACACTTGTGAACGTCGGTGCCGATGCCGTCCATACCGACAATCTCTCCAGCAATGTGGTAGCCGGCAACCTGAGACTCCCCACCTCTCGAGAGCAACGCGGTCTTGCACGATCCCACGCGAATCATGTAGAGCGCCTTGAACGCTTCGCCGGCTTGATAGAGTGGGTCGCCCTTGCTAAGCCGAACTCGCTTAGCTGCGAGTTGATCCACGCGCCCCATCGCGATCGGGTCGAGCCCGATGGTTAAGCAAAGATCTGTCAATTTTCGAGTCGAACTTCGGGAAGGGCCGCACGCGGGTTCGTACTCGCGCCGAATCGTGAGCTCTCTAAGCTGTGTGTTGGCTTTCGTAAGAAATTCGAGTTGATGCCGCGAAGCGGTCAGCTCTTGCTGACTTGAGGTCAGCTTTCGCTTGAGCTCTTCCACCTGCGCAAGGACCTGCCGAAATCGCAGGGGCGGGGTGTCGGCCTCGACGGCGTGGAGGTTGACGGCGCCATGGTGGGGCGTCGCCCGAACATCCTCAGTATTGACGGATTGTGCAGCCTTCACTTGACCTCCCCCAAGGTCCGTTGGGCGCCTCCAACGGATGATAATGAGCTGCGTAACGGAGGCAACGTACGCCTCGCGACTGGGCGTCGTCTGTACGCTACCGAACATAAAGCCAGGCCCCGATCCCAGCGCGGCAATCCCGCCTGCCCCAGCAATCCTCCTCCTCTCAAGCGGATGCCCTACCCTGAGGACTGTCACACAGTGGTGGTGTGGTTGCCCTTTGGGATTGAGCCCGATCAAGTCCTTCGGTCGGGGCTTGGAGTAGCGTCGTCAGCGAACGAATCGAGGGGTCAAGAGAACGACCTTAGCGGAGTGCTCAAAGGCTCTTGCCCTCGCCGGGCTCCAATCGCATTGCTGGTGACATCCATTCGTCCTGCATTGGCCATCTTACGATCGGAGCCGCGAGTAAACGGCGCGAGCCCGGGGCGTCGCCTCAATAGCGTTGGCCGGCAATCTGCTTCAGCGCTGGCAGGTCGAGCAACTTGACCATCCGACCCTGAACCTGGATGAGCCCTGCGGCCTGGAAACGTGACAGCAACCGGCTCACCGTCTCGAGCTGTAGTCCAAGGTAGCTGCCGATGTCCTCTCGCGTCAGACGCAGCACGAACTCGGTCGGCGAGTAGCCGCGGTCTTTGTAGCGCTTGGACAGGTTGAGCAGAAACACCGCCAGCCGCTCTTCGGCGCGCATGCTTCCCAGCAAGAGCATGACGTGGTGGTCACGCGCGATTTCCGAGGACAGGACCTTGTGAAGGTTTCGCTGGAGGGGCACGACCTGATGCGCGAGTTCCTCCAGGCGGTTGAACGGCAGTACGCAGACCTCCGTATCCTCCAGCGCCACGGCCTCGCCGTCGTGCCGTCCGGTTCCGATGCCATCCATGCCGACAATGTCGCCCATCATGTGGTAGCCCGCGACCTGCTCATGCCCATTGTCGCCCAGCACGGTAGTCTTGCATGAACCGACGCGCACTGCGTGCAGCGCTGCGAAGGGATCGCCCGCATGATAGATCGATTCGCCTTTTTTCAGGTGCAAGCGATGCGTGACCAGAGCGTCGATTTGATGCAACCCTTCGCGATCAACCCCGACCGGCAAGCACAGTTCGCGCACGCTGCAGTTCAGGCAATGCGTCTTGATCTCGCGTAACGTGATTACCGAGGCTGGAGTTGGAGACGGCTGCGCGGAAGGACCGTCAGGAGTCGTCATTGCCGGGCGTGGGACGGGTGCAGGAGGCGAGAGTGTAACTCCATACGCAACGCCAGGACGCTATCGCGACGTGGGAGACGTTGCCGCAGTGGACGCGGCACACCGGTCGAACCGAAACGCGAAGAGCGTGGCTTGCCCACCTTCGGCCAGCCGCGGATCAGTGTAGTGTTCCGAGCGCTAGTCGGATCGTTCGGGAATCGCCGGGAAGGACGACGGGCCGCTACTCGTCAGGGGGAGAATGGGCGACGCCCTTGTGGCAATCGACGCAGGTCGATTCCTTGTTCAGCACCAACTGGTGCATTGGTTGCACAAACGCCTTCTGCTTGGCGACGATTTCAGCTGTGAACGCATGGCAATGCTGGCAGTTGGCAGAGTTCGTCTCCTTGAACTCTGACCAGACGGATTTGGCGAGGCGCAGGCGCTCCTTTTTGAATTTGTCCTCCGTGGAAATCACGCCGCGGGCTTCCGCGATCGCGTCGTGGATGCCGGCCTTGGCCTTGTACCAGAGGAGCTGCGGGTACGCGTGCGGAATGTGGCAGTCGTGGCAGGTCGCCTGGATTCCTGTCGGGTTAGCGTAGTGGACGCTCTGCTTGTATTCCTGCGCGACCCACGTCATCGAATGGCATGCGCCGCCGCAGAATTCGTTGGTCCCGGTCGCGGTCACCATGACCTGGGTCGCGACTACGCTGCCGGCGCCGACAACGATTCCCGCAATCAGCAGCGCCAGCACCGACCATTTGGCACTGGGTGTCGTCAGCCGCGTCCAAAGGCGGCGCGCAACCCCGTGCGGGCGCCCATCCTGATCGAGTTCGTCTGCCACGGCCTCCCCCTCGTCGCCGGCTACAGGCCGGGAAACCTACATCGCGAGAACCCATTTGACGAGGCTTTTCAAGTCGTCCTCGCTGGCTTTCTGCGCTGGATGCGTCTTGCCGGCCTTGAGTTCGGCGACTAGCGTCGCCTCGGCATCGGCCTTGCCCTTGAATTTCGCGGCGATGTCTTTGAACGCCGGACCGACCTTTTTGGTGTCCACAGCGTGGCAATTCAAGCAGCCGCTGCTCTTGGCCAGTGCCTCCTGCGCGATCGCGGGTGCGGTGGTGGCCAGGCCGACGGTAGCGAGGGCCGCAATCAGTATTGATTTCATGTTCGCTCCTTAAGAGAAATGACCCGCCCGGGCGATCGGTCCAGACTTGCGCGCTGCGCTCGGTGCGCAATGCGGACTTTAACACTATGGGCCTGAGGGACAAGCAGCCCAACTTCGTCGTCTGCCCGCTGTGTAGCACCTCCGGCGCCGAACGGGCTTGATGTGGGTCAAGAAGAGGACATGCAGAATCCGTGTCCGCGGGGCGGTGCCGACGCGCGTTTCTGGTGTCCGGCTGATCCAGATCAATCGGGCCCTCCGCGCGCCGTCGCAATATGCCACCATGGCGTCACAGCGCATGGCCGTCGATGCGGGATACCGCGAGCGCCGCCGGCGTGGCATGGGGCTGTCGAGCCTATTTGGATGTGAACGAGGTCCGCAAATCCGCACTCGTTGGCTTTTCGGTCGAGAGCATGTTCGACTTGATCGAGGCGGCAGAGGACTATCCCTCATTCCTGCCGTGGTGCGCGGGAGCGACGATACTCGCGCGCGACGACAGCATGGTCAGTGCGAGGATTGCCGTCGACTACCATGGCGTGCGATTTCAGGTCGCCACGCGCAATCCCAAACGCCGTCCGGACTACATGGCGATCCACCTCGAGCAGGGACCATTCCGGCATTTCACGGGAGAATGGTCCTTGGCACGACTGGCCGCCGACGCCTGCAAGGTCGAGTTTTGCCTGCATTACGAGTTCCAGAGCGCGGCGATGGCAAGGCTTGCAGGCCCCGTGTTCGATCGCATCGCCAACACGCTGGTCGACGCTTTTGTCGGGCGTGCCGAGCAGGTCTACCGGGGCAAAGCCGCTGAGGAAAGTTGAAGACTTCCCGCCGGGTCTAGCCACTTCGACGCACGAGTCGACCTTTAACAGGAGCGCATCATCATGATCCAGCGAGATCGGTTCGAAGCGCTACGACAATCGAAGCTCGCGACCGAGCTGACCGAGGGCCAGTGCCGCGAGCTTGCCGCCTTGGTCACCTTGCGCGAGCTGAAAGATGGCGAGGTACTGGTCGAAGAAGGGCTGTCCGACAACCATCTCTATGCAATCGTCAAGGGACTGCTTTGCGTGGTGAAAAATGCAGGCCGCCCCGAAGAAGTGACGTTTTTTACCATCGCGGCCGGCGATTTTGCCGACGAGCTGAGCTTCATGGACGGAGCCGCGCACTATGCTTCACTCATTGCGCGCGGCGATACCTGCGTGCTTGGACTCGAGCGCGAGAAGCTCGAATCGCTCTTGTCCACACACCCCGACATCGTCTACAGGGTGATGCGCGCAATCGTGAAAGCCGTGCATCAGATCCAGAGGCAGCTGTCGATGCACTCGGTGGAGCTGACCAACTACATCTACAAGGTGCATGGGCGCTATTGACCATCGAGGGATGGCGTCGTGCACCGGTTCCGGCTGCGCACGCACCGCTGCTGACGTGATCAACCCGAGGGGCTAGGTGCCGTCGCGTCGGCGGCTGCGAGCGACTCGGCAACCAGTTCGGCAATGTCGCGGGTGGCGATCGCGGTATCCTGCCCGAGCGCGGATACGCCGTCGCTCATCATTACCGCGCAGTACGGACAGGCGGTCGCGACGATCGCCGGCGCACGCGAGAGCGCCTGCTCGACGCGCGTCACGTTGATGCGGCGTCCGATGGTCTCGTCCATGAACATCCGGGCGCCGCCTGCGCCGCAGCACATGGCTTTCTCGCGGCTGAGTGCGAACTCGAGTGGCTTGTCCCGACAAATGGCGGCGAGCGCGCGGCGCGGCGCCTCGTACTCGCCGTTGTGGCGGCCGAGGTAGCACGGCTCGTGGTAGATCACCTTCTCGTGTTGCTTCACCAGCGCGAGACGGCCCGACTCAACAAGCTGCGCGATAAGCTGCGTGTGATGAATGACCTCGTAGCGGCCGCCGAACTCCGGGTACTCATTCCTCAGGGTGTTGAAGGCGTGCGGGTCGCACGTGACGATCCGCGTGACGCCGAGTCCCTTCAGCGTGGCGACAAGCCCTTTGGCAAGCGTCTGAAACAGCATTTCGTTGCCGGCGCGGCGCACGCATTCGCCGGTCGAAGTCTCGGCGGCGCCGAGGATGCCGATGCGGACCTGCGCGGCGCGCATGACCGCGACGAACGCGCGCGCGATCTTCTGGCCGCGCGGATCGAACGACTGCGCGGAGCCGACGTAGAACAGCCAGTCGAGCTTCATGGCCTGCGCCGCCGTCGTGACCACCTGAACGTCGAGTCCCCGCGCCCACTCGCCGCGCGCCTCGGCGGGGAGTCCCCACGGGTTGCTTTGCGCTTCGTATGCGCCAAACACGGCCTTGAGCTCGTGTGGAAATGCGCCCTCCATCATTACCTGATGTTGGCGCAGGCGATAGAACCTGGGCAGGTGCTCGAGCTCGATCGGGCAGGCGGCCTCGCAGTACCCGCAGGTCGTGCACGCCCAGAGCGTCTCCGAACCGATGACCGTGGGAACAAGCGGCGGCAGCGCGTCATCACGCCTGTCCACGAGTGGAGCGCGCTGCTCGAGCAGGTGTACCTTCAGGCTGTCGAACACCCACTTCAGGGCCAGCGGCTTATCGGTGAGGAACGTCGGGCAGGCATCCTTGCAGCGGCCGCATTCGGTGCACGTGAACGCGTCGAGCCCGTCCTTCCAGACAAGGTCGGCGGCGCTGCGCACACCGACTTGCATGTCTGTTCCGTCTGCGCTTTCCAATACCTTGTCCAGATCGATGCTAGGTACGCGGTTCGAGGGCGTGCGCCTGGCGAAGAACAACGCCGGCAATGCGGTGACGATGTGGAAGTGCTCGCCGACGGGGAGCAGCACGAGAAACGCGAATACCGTCGCCATCTGTACCCAGTACGCAAGGTGATAAGCGACGCCGAGCGCAGGCGCGCTCATGCCGGCGATCGATCGCGCAACCGCCGCGCCGACGACGGCATAGCGCATTTCGTGCGCAATGCGAGGGTCGGTTCTGGCGAGCAGCGCGAAGCGAAATCCGTCGAACAGAAAGTCCGTCACCATGATCGTCCCGATCAGTGACAGGATCAGGATAGCTTCGCGGTTGCGCTCGAGTCGCGCCGGCTTCTGGACCAGGCGGCGGAAGAACGCATATCCCACTGCGAGGAGCACGGCGACTTCGACCAGGTCCTTGCCGAACGTGAACGCCGCACCGAGCGCGCCGGGGTAGACAAAGGATTCATCGTAGCCAACGACGATCAGCTGCAGCTTCCGCGCCAGCAACGCAAGGAATCCGACGAAGATCACCGCATGCATGATCCCGGGTTTGCGCTCGCCGCGGATCATTCGTGCCTGCAGGAACCCGTTCCTCACCAACCGTTGCAGCCGCGCCCACGGTTCGTCCCACCGGACCTCGGGCTTGAGCGCGACGACAATGGCGATCTTTCGCCACGCGAGGAAGAAGAAACCGGCGAACGCCGCTGCCATCAGTAGCGTGATTCCAATGGGACTCATTGCACGCTAGCTGATCAGAGGCTAGGGGCCGCGACCGCCGCTCGACGACCCGGTTCGATGCGCGCTAGCCAGGCAGGCCTGTGCAGCGCTATGGATCTGCACCGCCGGCGGTGCGCGTTTGTACCTGGCCGCAAACGGGCCCGAGCGGGCTTCGATGATGCCACGGCGCGCCGCGATCAATGCGCCGATTCGCCCTTCACCTGGATGTCGACGCGGCGGTTCGGCTGCAGGCAGTCGATCAGCTGCTTCATGTTCTTCTGATCGCACTGCACGACCGGTTGCTTTGGCCCCATTCCGAGGGTTTCGATCTTGTCCCTCGGAACACCCTTGCTGACGAGGTAGTCGCGCACCGCGTTGGCACGCCGCTCTGACAGCGCCTGGTTGTGGGCTTCGGTGCCCGAGCCGGTCGGTGTGACCGGTCACCAGCACGACTTCGAGCTTCTGCACCTGCGAAAGCTTGCCGACGACCTGGCTGTCGATTGCCGCCTTGCCTTCAGGCTTGAGCTCCGCCTTGTCGAAGTCGAAAAGCGCCTTCGAGTCCAGTGTGATCTTCTGCACCTGCGGTGGCGGGGGCGGCGGCGGGGGCGCCGGCGGGGTAGGCTTTATGACGGGCGGCGGCGCTTCCGCGACGACCTTCGGGGCCGGCAGCGGCGGCGCATCGAACTTGTACGTGGCTGTCAGCCAGAAAATGTTCTGGTTGCCGTTCGGGTTCAGGTAGTAGCCGTTGAGATAGCTCACGCTTGTGTTGGGAGGAGTTACCGCTGGCGATGGCGTGAGATAAGTGAACCCCTGCGAGCCGATATCGTCGCGGCTGAACTTCTCGTACGCGTAGCCGCCGCCGAAAGACCAGTTCTTGTTGAGCGCGTAGTTGGCCTTGATGTTGAAATACTGCTGCTTTGTGTTGTCGAAGTTCCCGATGTTGAGCGGATTGCCGATGTTGTTCTGCGACGAGAACGTAGCGGTTCCGTCGTTGTTCACGTAGATGTACGACGCCTTCAGCGTCCACTGCGGGTTGACAGGCCAGTCGGCGCCGACACCGATCATCCACGTCTGGTCCTTGGTCTGCGAGCTCCAGTTGTACGACGACGTCGAGGTATTGACGAAGAACGGCGGGGCATTCGGGTCGTAGCAGCCCGGGTTCGCTGGGGAGGCGGGTGCGAGCGGGCACCATCCAGGCGGCGAGTTGGTCGCCGGTGGCGGGCCGTTGGAGACCGTGCCGATGTATCGATGGTTCGACGGGTACTGCACCTGCTGCCAGTCACCGAACGCGTTCACCAGGAACTTGTTCGGGTCGCCCCAATTCAAGCTGAGGTAGTAACCCTGTGTATCGTTGTCCGTCCGCCCAAGGGTGACGTTGTTGTAGTTGTTCCTGGCCCAGTTACCCTCGAAGCTCAGCCCCAGCAGCGGCAGCGGGGTCCAGTCGAGGTAGAGCCGGACCTCATTGGTCGTGAGGTCCTGCATGTCGAAGGCCGACGTGTACGGCAGCAGGAAGTTCGGGTCGCTGGGGTTGACACCTTGGTTACTGTAGTTGAGAGTCGAATCACGCTTGATGTACCGGTACTTGATCCGGCCGGTCAGCGTGTCGAACATCGTGTTCTTATACTCGAGGAAGACCGTGCTCGCGTGAGCCTTGTCGTAGTCAACCCGGGTCTGGTCCAGGTTCCAGTAGTCGTATCCGAAGCCCACACGCTGACCCCGCGTGAAACGCCAATAGACGTCGAAGCCGACGTCGTTCTTCGTGTAGTTGAAGCGGTCCGGTTGGCAGTTGCCGGATGGCCATGCAGTCGCCGGGGGAGATCCCGCCGGAGGCGGAACGTTGTCGCAGCCAAGGCCGCTAGGTAGTGGCTGCGTTGGAGCGTTACCGTAGGTAATGTCGCTGGACTTGTTCTGCAGCTTGGTCCAGTAGTAAAAGACTCGGCTGTCCACGGTGTTGACCGGGTGCGCCGTCCATCCGAGCGCAAACGCCTGGTTTATGTTCTCGCCGTTGAACGCGCCCTGGCTCGGCAACGTCAGATTGTTCGCCGGCACCGTCGGGAAGCTGTTGAGCTGGGTCGTCGGGATGTTGACATCGCTCGTTGTCTTCGCCCAGCTGTACCGAGCGGCAATCACCGAGTTCCACGGCAGGTCGCGATAGTTGGCGGTTGCCGTGAACTTGTTGAAGGTGTTGTCGGGCGCCAGTGCGGTCGTGTCCAGAAGACTGCCGAAAAACGGATTCGACCAATTGAGCTGATCGATCGCATTGTCGAACTTGCTGTAGTCCCAGCGCAGCGAGTAGGTTGCCTTGCTGCTCTGGTAACCGCCTTCGACGCCGAAATTGACCGTGCTGGTCTGCACCGGAATAGGCAGCGCTACGTAGCCGTTGCCGGGGCTGGTTCCGTTCGATGCCGAGCCGACCTTGGTCCCGTCGAACTTGACCTGATTGCCGTCGACGCGGAAGTACCACGGGCTGTTTTTCTGCCACTCGAAGTAGCCGCCGGCATCCTTGCGCTCGTAACCCAGGTTGAACGAGCCCCAGTTGGCTGGGTTGAGCTGCGGGAACGTCGCCACCAGCAGGCCGCTGCCGACGCCGGTATAAGGCGTGATGGCGTTGGTCGAGAAGTCATGCGGCATTTCGTTAAGGTACCCGCCAGCCTTGAAGACGTCGTACACGCCACCACGCAGGAACATGTACTGGTCACTGCGGCCGAAGTTCTCGCCGTAGCCTTCGAACCAGTTGGTGGAATTGCGCCCCCGCGCCCAGACGTTCGTCAGCGCGCCGTTGCCGAGATCCTGGTACTCCTGGAGCTTGGCTTTGTCGTCCGCGTTCTGGCGGTTGTATATGGCGCCCGCAGTCGCCCCGCCCTCGACCCGCATCGGATCCTCATCGCTCTGTGCGAATGCCGGAGTAGCCGCAAAGAGGCTCGCGATCAGCGTGGAAAGGAGCGTCTTGCCCATGATTCTCTCCTGACCTTATCGGATCAAGAACTGGCCGCGGTTTGCCGGCGCGTTCGAGCCGTGGATCGAGTTGTGGCAGTTCAGGCACGCGCGGTCGACAAGGCGCGTGCTGACGGCGCTGTTGAGTGACCCGACAGCCTGGTTCACGCAGGCCGGGTTGGCGGCCGAGTTGGTGCCGGGCGGACAGATAAAGCCGCCGTAAGAGCCGTAGACCGTTCCCGGATGCCGCGATCCGTCGTGGCAGTCCTGGCAGAGATTCGGCGTGTGCTCCCTGAGCAGTTTGTAGTGCACCGAGCCGTGCGGGTTGTGGCAGGTGGCGCAGTTCTCCTGGACTGGCGGGTGATTGAACACGAACGGTCCGCGCTTGTCGGCGTGGCACGAATAGCACTGGTCGTTGATGGTCGGCTGCTTGACCATCGCGGGCGAGAGCGCACCGTGTGGGTTGTGGCAGTCCGAGCACTTGACCTTGCCCTCGATGATCGGGTGATGCGAGGGTTTGAAGGTCTCCGCGCGGATGTGCTGGTGACACGTCCCGCAGACTTCGGACTGATTTGGCTGGAACGTCGTGACGAACTTGTTGATCGTCACCGCCTGCGCCGCCAGGTTGACGCCGTTGTAGGTCGGGACGACCCTTTGGCCGTGGACGCTGTGACAGTTGCTGCAAGCGACCTGGTTCAGCGCATGCTGCCCCGACGTCCAGAAGGCGAGATTGCGGTTGGAGCTATGGCAGGTAAGGCAGACGGCGGCCTGCTCTCCCGCAGGCTTACCCTTGCCGAACGGGTTGGCCGGCTTCGCCTTGGTCGGATCCTTCAAGTGCTCGGTAGCGTCGCCGTGGCAGTTCTGGCACATGCTGCCGTTGGCGTCGTTGTGCGCACCGTGCGGCGTGAGGTCTATCGAGTTCCACTTGTCCTCGTGGCAGTTTGCGCAGACGGGCCTTACGGCGCCCGCCTCTTTGTACGCAGCCGGCTTGTTGTCCGCCGGCGTCTGCGCCGCAACCGGGTAGCTCAGGAGAGATGCGACAACGAAGCCAAGTGCGTATTCCGCAACGGCGATCTTGAGTCGCATGACTGCTCCTCTCCTGCTGTTGTGCGACCACTGCCGGCATTTCAGCCACGCCCGCCAGACCCTGGGCTGTGACAAATATCGTCACACACCAGACCCCTTCCCCGGGTCAGGCAGGGCGTTGCGTTATCACGCAGTCTCTGCCGACTCGGGTAGCGGTAATCTGATCTAGATCAAGACTCTTGCAAAAGGCGGACCCGGCCGTCGAAGAACATACAGTGCCTGTGGCGGCATCGCCGAATCGAGCGACCACGCGAACTGGCTATGGCGGCGCCGGCGCTCAGGCAACCAAGTGCCCCGGCACGTATTCCGTAAGAAGGTGCATGTATTGCGCGCGCAGCAGTTCTCCTACGCTGTCGAGCTGCATGACGCTTTTGAGCCCGCGGATGGCGGATACGGATGAGTAGCCGTTTTCGTCGAGCCACGCGGTGAGTCCACCGGCCAGTGTTTGCATGTACGCCGGTCCGTGACGCAGCAGCGCCGATGTCGTCATCACCGCATCTGCGCCGACCAGCAAGTACTTCAGTACCTGGTCCGCGGTTTCGACGCCGGTCGTTGCGGCGAGAGATGTCTTGAGCCTGCCGGCAAGCACGCTGATCCAGAGCAGGGGTGGGCCGGCCTCATAGCTCGTACTCAGCTTCAAGTCCGATCTGGCTGACAATGTCGAAACGTCGAAGTCGGGTTGGTAAAAGCGATTGAAAAGCACCAGCCCGTCGGCGCCGGCGTCGGCCAGTTGGTGCGCCATGTGACCGATCGAGCTGAAAAATGGCGACAGCTTCACGGCGACCGGGATCCTCGCCGCGCGCTTGACCGCGCGCACCGCTTCGACGTAGTGCGCTTCGACCTCCTGGCCGCTCATGGTCGTGTCGGTAGGGATGAAATACATGTTGAGCTCCAGCGCCGCGGCTCCGGCATGTTCCAGCTTTGCGGCGTAGTTGAGCCATCCCTCGATAGTCACCGCATTCAGGCTTGCGATCACCGGAATGTCGACCGCCGCGGTGGCGCGGCGCAGCGTATCGAGATGGCCGGATATCCCGCTGTCGTAGTTATCCAGAGACGGGAAGTAGCTGCCTGCCTCCGACTGGCTATAGGAGCCATGCTCGGTATACATCGCATAGGCGGTGTCTTCGGCGCTAATCTCTTCCTCGAACAGCGAAGGCATGACGACCGCCGCGGCGCCGGCGTCTTCGAGGGCGCGTATGCCGTCCACGCTGGCCGTCAGGGGCGAGGCGGAGGCGATAATCGGGTGCTTCAGCTTCAGGCCAAGATAGGTAGTCGACAGGTTCGCGCTCATACATTCTCCCAGTGCGGAAGAAACCGACTGCCGTCCCGCGCGGCAAGGTCCTCGTAGAGCTTGTAGCGTTCGTCGAGCGCAAGCTGCGCCTGCCGCAGCATGTGGCCTGCCTCGGTGGGATTGGTCTGCGCCACCACCTTGAAGCGCACTTCGCGGTTGCGGTATTCCTCGAGTGGAATGCGCGGCCGTGTCGAGTCGAGCCGGAACGGGTTCATGTCGCGACTTCGCATTGTCGGATCGAAGCGAAGCAGAGGCCAGTGGCCGCTGGCCACGGCACGCGCCGCCTGCTTCATCCCGTGGCGCAGATCCGTACCGTGCGCGATGCACTGCGAGTAGGCGAGGATGAGCGACGGTCCAGGGTAGGCTTCGGCTTCGCGAAATGCGATCACGGCCTGCTCGTTGTTCGCACCCATCGCTACCTGCGCGACGTAAACGTTGCCATAGGAGATGGCCATCATCGCCAGGTCCTTGCGCGGCATCTTTCTGCCCGCGGCTGCAAACTTTGCCGAGGCACCGAGCGGCGTTGCTTTCGAGGCCTGCCCGCCGGTATTCGAGTAGACCTCGGTGTCGAGCACCAGAACGTTGACGTCGTGTCCCGAGGCGAGCACGTGGTCGAGGCCGCCGTAGCCGATGTCGTAGGCCCAGCCGTCGCCCCCGACGATCCAGACCGAGCGTCGAACCAGGAAGTCGGCCAGCGCCAGGAGGTTCTTGCTGTCCGCATCGTCCGCAGCGGCGATTTTCGCCTTGAGTACCGCGAGACGTTCGCGCTGGACGCGAAAATCCGATTCAGTGCCCTGCGGCGCTGCGAGCAGCGCCGTCACCAGGTCCTCGCCGATCTTCGGCGCAAGCTTTCGCGCAAGCATCTTCGCGAATGCCGTCTGCTGGTCGATGGCAAGGCGGTAGCCCAGCCCGAACTCGGCGTTGTCCTCGAACAGCGAGTTGGCCCAGGCCGGACCACGGCCGTCGGGGCCGGGTGCCCACGGCGTCGTTGGCAGATTGCCCCCGTAGATCGACGAGCAGCCAGTGGCGTTGGCGATCTGCAAGCGATCCCCGAACAGCTGCGACAGCAGCTTCAGATACGGGGTCTCGCCGCAGCCGGCGCATGCGCCCGAGAATTCGAACAGCGGCTGCAGGAATTGCACGCCGCGAACGTTGGCGAAGTTGACGCGGGTGCGATCCGCCCAGGGCAATTGCTCGAAAAACGCGATGCTCGCGAGCTCCGCGTCCATGTGCTCCAGCCGCGGCTTCATGTTGATAGCCTTGATCTTGTCGTCGGTCGGGCTGTGCGCCGGGCAATTCTCGACGCAGACCCCGCAGCCGGTGCAGTCCTCGATGTAGACCTGAAGCGTGTAGCGCGAGTCCGGATAGCCGCGCGCGTTGATCGGCATGGCCTTGAAGGCCTCCGGCGCATCGGCTAGCTGCGTGCGGTCGTAGTACTTCGCGCGAATCACGCTGTGCGGGCAGACGATCGAGCACTGCCCGCACTGAATGCAAAGGTCCGGCTCCCAGATCGGCACCTCTTCCGCGATGTTGCGCTTCTCGTATTTCGTCGTCCCGGTGGGGTACGTTCCGTCGATCGGCATCGCACTGACCGGCAGGGAATCGCCGCGGCCTTCGAGCATGATGGCGGTCACTTTGCGGACGAACTCGGGTGCCGTGTCGGGCACCGTCTTGAAACCCTCTCGCTTGCTCGTTGCAGTCTCGGGTATCCTAACCTCGCTGAGATTGGCCAGCGCACTATCGATGGCCGCGAAATTCTTTTTCACGACCTCGACCCCCTTGCGCGCGTAGGTCTTTTCCGTCTCCTTCTTGATCGCGGCAATGGCCTCGGCGCGCGGGAGCACGCCCGAGAGCGCGAAGAAGCAAGTCTGCAGAATCGTGTTGCTGCGCGCGCCAAGGCCGAGATCGAACGCGACCTTTGACGCGTCGACAACGTACACTCTGAGCTTCTTGTCGATGATCTGCTGCTGAACCTTGCGCGGCAGCTCGTCCCAGACCCTGTCGGATCCATAAGGGCTGTTGATGAGCACGGTTGCGCCGGGCGCTGCTCCGCCAAGCACGTCCTGCTTGTACAGGAAGTCGAACTTGTGAACGCCCACAAAGCTCGCTGACTTGAGCAGGTACGGCGCGCGCACGCGTTTCGGCCCGAACCGCAGGTGCGAGATCGTGTACGAGCCCGATTTCTTCGAGTCGTACACGAAGTAGCCCTGGGCGTGGCGCGCGTCGTCAGCGGCGAGGATTTTCACGGAGTTCTTGTTCGCGCCCACGGTGCCGTCGGCGCCCAGGCCATAGAACAGGGCGCGTACGACCTCGGGCGACTCGATATCGAAGGAAGGATCGACCTCGAGGCTGGTGTGCGATACGTCGTCCTGGATGCCGACGGTGAACCCGTGCTTGGACTTCGGCTTGGCGAGCTCATCGAATACCGCTTTGGCCATGGCCGGATCGAAGTCCTTCGAAGAGAGCCCGTAGCGGCCGCCGATCAGCTTGGGCATCGCCGACAACCTGCCGGCGGCGACCGCATGGGCGAAGCTGGCGATGACGTCGAGGTACAGCGGTTCGCCCAGTGCCCCGGGTTCCTTGGTGCGATCGAGGATCGCGACGGCTTTTACCGTCTTCGGCAGGGCGTCGAGGAAAGCACCGGCGACCCACGGCCGGTAGAGGGCCACCTGCAGCACGCCGAGCTTCTCGCCTTTTGCATTGAGGAATGAGGCGGTTTCGTCGAGCACCTCGCACGCCGACCCCATCGCCACGATGACGCGGTCCGCCTCGGGATGCCCGGTGTAGCGGAAAAGCTTGTAGCTGCGTCCGGTGAGCTTCGCGAGACGGTCCATTGCCTCCTGGACGATGCCCGGGAATTTTTCGTAGATCGGATTGACCGATTCGCGGGCCTGGAAGAACGTGTCGGGGTTATGCGCGGTACCGCGCACAACCGGATGCTCGGGCGAAAGCGCCCGCGCGCGAAAGCCGCGCACCAGCTCGTCGTCGATCATCGCCCGGATCTGTTCGTCGGGAATGATCGATATCTTGTTTTCCTCGTGCGAGGTTCGGAAGCCGTCGAAGAAGTACAGGATCGGCACGCGCGACTCGAGCGTTGCCGCCTGCGCGACCAGCGCGAGATCGTGCGCCTCCTGCACCGAAGCTGCGGCGATCATCGCAAAACCGGTCATGCGCGCGCTCATGACATCCGAGTGGTCGCCGAAAATCGACAGCGCCTGGGTGGCAAGCGCGCGTGCCGCGACGTAAAAGACGCATGGAGTCAGCTCGCCGGCGATCTTGTACATGTTGGGCAGCATCAGGAGCAAACCCTGCGACGCAGTGAACGTCGTCGTGAGCGCGCCGCTTTGCAGCGATCCGTGCACCGCACCCGCAGCACCACCCTCCGACTGCATCTGCTGCACCACCGGCACGTTGCCCCAGATGTTCTTGATGCCTTCGGCAGCCCACGCGTCGGCCAGCTCAGCCATGGTCGACGATGGCGTGATGGGAAATATCGCGGCGACTTCGTTGACGCGGTAGGCGATATGCGCGGCCGCGGTGTTGCCGTCCATGACGGCCGTCTGGATCCTGGTCATGCTAACGCTCCAAGCACTGCGTCACGCGCGGACCTTGAACTTCGTCGGCACCGTCGTAGCGGGTTTGCCGGCATCGGCTGCGCCATTGGGTTCCGGCTCCATCTCGATGGCGTGGCACGGACATTGCTCGAAACACACCGCGCAGCCCGTGCAAAGGTCATACTCGTAACGATAAAAACGGCCCTTGCCGAGCTTGATGATTGCCTGCTCCGGGCACGATGCATAGCAGTTGTCGCACTCGAAGCAGTTGCCGCAGGACAGGCAGCGGCTCGCCTCGTAGCGCGCTTCCTGCTCGGAAAGTCCGGCGACGACCTCGTCGAAACCCGCGCGCTTGGCGACCGGAGTTGTGGCCTGCTCGCGCCGGTCGGCATCGAGAAACACCGGAAGGTTGAGCGCCTCGAAGTGCACGATCGGGTGTTTGGGGCCCGGTACGTAGACCTCGCCGCGCAGCCAGGCATCGATGTTGCGCGCCGCTTTCTTGCCGTGACCAACAGCGGCTGTCATGGTGCGTGCGCCGCCGATCATGTCCCCGCCGGCGAATACGCCGGGATGGCCGGTGGCCATGTGCTCGTCGACTTCGACGACATCGCCCCGTCCGATCTTGACGCCGGACAGCGTCTTCAAGAACTCCACGTCCGCGTGCTCGCCCACCGCAAGCACGATGGAATTCGCCTTTAGCTTCTCATACTTGCCGGTGCCCACGGTACCCGAGCCATCGGGCGACATCTGCATCTGCTCCACCATGATCTCGTCGCTGCCGAACTGCTTCACGGTGGACATCCATCTCACCTTGACGCCCTCGGCGAAAGCCTCGGTGGCTTCCTCGGGATGTGCGCGCATATGTTTGCGGTCGGAGCGGTAAATCAGAACGGCTTCTTCGGCACCAAGCCGCCTTGCGACCCTCGCGGCGTCCACGGCGGTGTTACCGGCGCCGACGATGCCGACGACGCGCCCCAGCTTGGGCGCATGTCCGTGCTCGACCTGCTCGAGCAAGTCAAGCGCGTGAATCATCGGTCCGCCATCCATCGAGGGAATGTCGAGGTGGTTGCCGACGTGGGCGCCGACCGCAAGGAATACCGCGTCGAAACCGCCCACATCCCGCTCGGCAAGCACATCGTCGACGCGGTAGTTGCAGGTGATCACCACGCCCAGCGCACGAATCCGCTCGATCTCCATCATCAGACCCTCGCGCGGAAGCCGGTACTGCGGAATACCGTAGTGCATCATTCCGCCGGGCTCCGGACTCGCGTCCCGGATCTCGACGTCGATGCCCCATGCGCTTAAGGTGATACGCGCACGACAGGCCCCCCGGCCCCGCGCCGACGACGAGTACGCGTTTATCGGTCGCCGGCTTGATGGCGACCTGCCATCCCTTGGCGTTGGCGAGATCGCCCAGAAAGCGGTCGAGCGAGTGGATGGAAACCGGCTGATCGAGAAACTGACGGTTACACGCGCCCTCGCAGGGGTGATAGCAGGCTCGGCCGTGCGTGCCGGGCAGTGGATTGTGCTCCATGTACTTCTGCCAGGCATCCTCATAGCGGCCCGCCTGAGCGAGATCCAGCCATGCCTGTATGTTCTCGCCGGCAGGGCAGGCATGATTGCACGGTGGCAGAAGGTCGACGTAGACCGGCCGCTGCCAGCGCTTCGCGCTTGTTCCTTTGCCGATCGTCGCTTTGTAGACCGGAGTGATGTCCTTCGGGATCAGGCTCATCGCGTGCACCTCGATGTGGAGTGGATTCGCGGTTGCACGCTCGTCACGCGGGCACAGGGATCACCGTCATGGTCCGTATGCCCTGGGCCCCGTGGATGAGGACACCTTCGATATCGGCCGTGGCGGAAGGCCCCGTCATGAACACGGCGTACTTCGCGTCGGCGAAGCCGCGGTGCTGATAGGCGCGGTGCATGTTGGCGACGATGGTGCCTGGATCGAGCAGAACGACCAAGTGCTGCGCGAGGAAACCGAGCGCGTTCACTTTGAACTCGGCTTCCGAAAGCCACACGGAACCGGTTTCGGCGACGCCGAAGAGCGCGCGGACGACACCAACGTCGACATCGTTCAATTCGCTGGGGCTTCGTACACTGGCGATCGGGCGCGTTCCTTTGACCTCGGGTGTGGCGGAGCAGATGACCTTCGCGTCGGGAAACAGGGTCTTGATCAGCGCATCCAGGCCGCCGGCGGGTGCATCGACGAACTTGCCGCCCATCCGCATCAGGCTGGACTTGAAGGTGTCGATCGACGTCGATAGTCCCGAGTCGAACATCGGAACGACGGGCAGCGGTTGCGGCGCCGGCTGGTTCCTGCGTACTCGATCGAGGATGTCGTCCCGGCTGCTCATCGCTTGCCTCGCTTCTTCGCTCGATGCTTCAGGTACCACTGGCGGAAGGTGAGCGGGGGCGCCTTGGGCACCTCGCGCTGGAGCCCCCATGCGTTAAAACGGCTGTACATCATGAACCGCGGAAGGTGCTCGACACCCGCTTCTGCCGTTGCCACCACCGCGCGATAGAGCTTCGGTTTGGACAGCAGCTTGCCGGCGACCTGCATCGCCTCCTTCTTGATCATCGGCAGCTGGTTGCGCTCGCTGATGATCTGGCGCCACTTGTAGATCTGCTCGTGGATGTTGATCCTGACTGGGCAGACGCTGGTGCAGCTTCCGTTCAGGGTGGACGCAAAGGGCAGCGAGCTGTATTTGCGCAGATTGAACGTCGGGTCGATGATGACGCCGATCGGCCCCGAATAGGTTGCGCCGTAGCTCAGACCACCGCTGCGTCGGTAGACAGGGCATGTGTTCATGCACGCGCCGCAGCGTATGCACTTCAGCGAATACCAGAAGTCGGCCATGCCCAGCCGTTCAGAACGGCCGTTGTCGACCAGAACGATGTGCATTTCGCTGCCGGCGCGCGGGACGCGGAAGTGCGACGTGAGCTGCGTAATGGGCGAACCTAGCGCACTGCGCGACAGCATCCGGACGAAGACTCCAAGGTGCTCGGTACGGGGGATGATCTTTTCTATGCCGACCGAGGCGATGTACAGGTTGGGCAGGTTGACACTGAGGTCCGCGTTGCCTTCGTTGGTGCATACGACGATGGCCCCGGATTCGGCGACTGCAAAATTGGCGCCGGTCATTCCAGCCTCGGCCTTGAGGAAGTAGGGTCGCGTGTGCCGACGCTGGCTCTCGGCGAGGTAGTGGACGTCGCTGTTCTGCGGGTCGGTACCGATGGTTTCGGAAAACACCCGGGCTACGTCGGTCCTCAGCTTGTGCACGGCGGGCACGACGATGTGGCTTGGCGGCTCGTCGTCGAGCTGCTGGATACGTTCGCCCAGATCCGTCTCCATGATCTCGATCCCGCGAGTCTCGAGAAATGGCCGCATGTCGCACTCGTCGGTCAGCATCGACTTGGACTTGACCAGCGTGCGCACACCGTGCGGCCTCATGATGTCGTACACGATCTGGTTGTGCTCGGCCGCGTCCCTGGCCCAATGCACGTGCGCACCGTTCGCAATCGCCTTTCGCTCGAACTCCTGCAAGTAGTCGGCGAGATGGGTCAGCGTGTGTTCCTTGATCGCAGACGCGATCAGGCGCAAATCCTCCCATTCGGGAATGGGCTCGGTTGCGCGATCCCGTTTCTGGCGCAGGTCCCAGAGCCGTTTGTCGTGAAACTCGACATGGTCCTTCGCTCGGATGAATTTCGAGGACGCTTCCGCATGGTCGATTCGCTTCGTGCTCATGCGCGTGCTCCGTTGAGGATCTGAGCGACGTGGATGAACTTGATCGGGAGTCCGAGCCGTTCGGCGCAACCCTTCTGATGCATCATGCAGGACATGTCCGCTGATACGATGTACTCGGCGCCGGCGCGATGATGATCGCTGACTTTGTCGTTGCCCATTCTTGCGGAGACGGGCTCCTCGAATACCGAGAAGGTTCCTCCGAACCCGCAGCATTCGTCGGGCCGATCGGGCTTGACGAATCGAATGCCCTTGACCTTGGACAGCAGATCCATCGGCTTGGAAAAGAACGGTTCCTCGATCTCCGACATCTTCGCCTCGCGCAACGCGCGCAGCGTCGCGCACCCGTTGTGCAGCCCGACCTTGTGGCGGAACTCGGCCCAGGGAAACGCTTGTACCTTGACCACGTCGTGCAGAAACTCTACGAGTTCGAAGGTCCGAGCGCGCACCTTGGTCACCTCGACGGTCTGCGGGAATGGCCGTCAGGTTTTCGCGAATGTGGTGCACGCAACTTCCGGAAGGGCCGACGATGTAGTCGAATCCGGCGAAGTTCTTGACGAAGAGCTTTTCGGTCGCCGCCGCCTCGTTGTGGCAGCCGCTGTTGGCCATCGGCTGACCACAGCATGTCTGGTCCAGGGGATAGGCGACGTCGATGTCGAGCCGCTCGAGCAGCTCGAGCGTCGCGATGCCGACTTCGGGAAAGAAGGCGTCGACGTAGCAAGGAATGAACAGCGCGACTTTCATCGGACCAAGTCCCCGCTCGAATGTCGCTCCGCACGCGTGGGCGAAGGGCTGTCTGCGCGGCTCGCCTGACCGGCCGCGGTTGGCCTCGCACAGTCGTCGACCAGGTAGATGATCGACTCGGTACGGGAAGCCGGCGTGCTCCGACAGTCCGATCTCGCAGGTCCGGCTGCGTCGAATAGCCGGTCGTGCAGCCCGCGGGCAGCGCCGCCTTCAGGTGGCGCAGCGCATGCTCGTTGAGCTCCGGTCGGTTGAAGCCCTTGTCGCCGGCGAAGCCGCAGCAGAGCACGTCGTCCACCGTCACGACCTCGGCGCTGCAGCGGCCGCGCGATGCGCAGCAGGCTTGTCGACGGTGCCCATCTTGCGCACGCTGCACACCGGATGGATCGCGACGGGCGTCGGCTTGCGGCGCGATCGTCGACGCGCGGCAGCACCGCGTCGTGGACGAACTCGATGCTGTCCTGCACCGTGCAGCCGGCCGGCGAGGTAGCGCTTCATCCGGTACGCGCAGGGGCTGGTGTCGAACACGATCGGCCAGCCGGCCGCCCTCGCTCGCCTCGCGCAGCGCCGCTTCGAGCTCGGCCGACTTGCGGTTCGGCGCGTCGCGGCGAGGCCCTTGCTCTCGAACGGCTGGCCGCAGCAGAGCTCGTCGAGGTCGTCGCGGGTAGACGACGTCGAAGCCCGGCCTTGGCGAACAGCCGCTCGGCGACCGCCGGCAGCGCCTCGACGCCGTCGTCGGCCGCGCTGCGCGCCCATGTTGCGCGCGGCGCAGCTCGGGAAGTAGACGATGCGCTCGGCACGTGCGATGCGGCCGCCGCCGCGGCGCGGAGTGAACCGGGCCGGCGCGCCAGCGCCGGCGACCACTTCGGCAAGCGCGCCGCCGCGACAGCTTGCGCAGGCCGTCGAGCGAGCCCTTCATCGCGCCGCGTGCCGACGAGCGCCGTGCACAGCGTCGGCGACGCCCAGGCCCAGCCGCACGCCCGCCGTGAGCGTCGCCGTAGTGGTCGGCGACGACGTCGGCGACGCGCTGCGCGAACGGGCTCGCGCGCCGGCCGCGCAGCGCCTTGATCAGGAGCCCGGTCTCGATGCCGACCGGGCAGGCCGTCGCGCACAGGCCGCAGGCGGCGCAGGTGTCGATGCCCGTGGTAGTCGTAGAGCTCGCTGCAGCTCGCGCGAGCGCGCGCGGCTCGTCGCCGCTGCGCCTCGAGCCGCGCGATCTCGCGCCAGCCGACGATGCGCTGGCGCGGCGACAGCGTCAGCCCGCGCGACGGGCACTTCGGCTCGCAGAAGCCGCATTCGATGCACTTGTCGACCAGCGGGTCGCACGGCGGGCAGCGGCTTCAGGTTCTTCAGGTGCGACTTCGGGATCGTCGTTCAGGATCACGCCCGGGATTGAGCAGGCCCTGCCGGGTCGAACAGCGCGCTTGATCGCGCGCATCAGCGCGTAGGCCTCGGCGCCCCATTCCAGCTCGACGAAGGGCGCCATGTTGCGGCCGGTGCCGTGCTCGGCCTTGAGCGAGCCGTCGTACTTCTCGACCACCATCGCGGCACAGCGCGTCCATGAAGCGCGCGGTAGCGCTCGACCTCGGCCGCGCCGTTGAAGTCCTGCGTGAAGACGAAGTGCAGGTTGCCTTCGAGCGCGTGGCCGAAGATGATCGCGTCGGGATAGCCGTGCGCCGTGCAGCAGGCGCTGCAGGTCGAGCGTGGCCTCGGCCAGCCGCGCCACCGGGAAGGCCACGTCCTCGATGATCACCGTGGTGCCGCGTCGGCGCATCGCGCCGACCGACGGGAACATGCCCTTGCGCACGTTCCAGAAGCGCGCGCACTCCGCGGCGTCGGTCGAGAAGCGCACCGGCTCGGCGGTGCGAATGCCCGCGAGCGTCGCTGCGATCGCGTCGATCTGCGCGGCGAGCGTCGCGGCGGTCCGCGGCGCGCGTCTCGACCAGCAGCGCCGCGCCGTCGGCCCGAGCGCGCCGATGCGCCTCCGGCAGGCCCGGCTTGTCCTCCACCGAGCGCAGCGCCGCGCGGTCGGCGAGCTCGACCGCGGCCACCGGCGCGCTCTTGAGCGCGCGTCACCGCGCGGCAGGCGGTCTCGAGGTCGTCGAACAGGATCAGCGCGCTCGCCTTGTCGGCATACTCCGGCACCGTGCGGTAGGTGATCTCGCTGATGAAGCCGAGCGTGCCTTCGGAGCCGATCATCAGGTGCGCCAGGATGTCGATCGGGTCGTCGAAGTCGACCAGCGCGTTCAGGCTGTAGCCGGTGGTGTTCTTCATCCGGAACTTGTGGCGGATGCGCGTCGGCCAGCGCCTGCGTCGCCGCGCGTCGCGCGCGCCGAGCGCGTCGAGCTCGCGCACGAGCTCCGGCTCGCTGCGCGGCGAACGCGGCGCGGCTCGCGGCATCGCGCGTGTCGAGCACGGTGCCGTCGGCCAGCACGACGCGCAGCCCGGCCAGCGTGTGGTAGCTGTTCTGCGCGGTGCCGCAGCACATGCCGCTCGCGTTGTTGGCGGCGATGCCGCCGATCATCGCGGCGTCGATCGACGCCGGATCGGGGCCGATCTTGCGCCCGAGCGGCGCGAGCCGGCGGTTGGCCGCGGCGCCGATGACGCCGGGCTGCAGCGTGACCGTCGCGGCGTCGGCGCCGACCGCGCAGCCGCGCCAGCCGTCGCCCAGCAGCACCAGCACCGAGTCGGTGATCGCCTGGCCCGACAGGCTGGTGCCGGCGGCGCGGAAGGTCACCGGCGTGCGCGAGCCGCGCGCAGGCCGCGAGCAGGCGCCGCACCTCGTCCTCGCTCTCGACCACGACCACGATCGCGGGCACCAGCCGGTAGAAGCTGGCGTCGGTGCCCCAGGCGAGCAGGCGCAGCGGATCGGTGACCAGCCGCTCGCCGGGGATGAACCCGCGCCAGCGCGTCCGTAGAGCGGCCGATAGCGGCTCGGGCGACATCGCGCTCGTGCGCGTGCGCTCGGCACGCGGCGGCCATGGGTGCGCGGCGTCAGTGCACGACCATCAGCGTGAACGGGTAGACGTAGGCCTGCGCCATGATCAGCAGCGCCCATCAGCGCGGCCAGCGCGAGGCTGTGGAAGAACACGTAGCGCAGGATGTCGCCTTCGTGGCCGTACCACTGCGTGGCCGTCGACGCGACGACGATGCTCTGCGCGTCGATCATCTTGCCCATGACGCCGCCGGAGCTGTTGGCCGCGGCCATCAGCACCGGCGAGAGGCCGAGCTGCTCGGCCGTGACCTTCTGCAGGCCGCCGAACAGCACGTTCGACGACGTGTCGGAGCCGGTCAGCGCGACGCCGAGCCAGCCGAGCATCGCGCCGAAGAACGGATAGAACCAGCCCGCGTGCGCGAAGGCGAGGCCCAGCGTCGCGTCGAGGCCCGCGCCCTGGTGGTGAAGCCGAGCGCCAGCATCGCGGCGATGGTGAGCAGCGAGTAGCGGACGCGCTTCAGCGTCGCGCCGTAGGTCTGCACGATCTTCGGGACCGAGATGCCCATCACCAGCCCGGCGATGATCGCGGCGATCAGGATGCCGGTGCCGGTCGCCGACAGCCAGTTGAGCACGAAGACCGCGGCCTCCGGCGTGGGCTTCGGCACGACCGGCGGCATGCGCACGACCAGGTTGTGCAGGCCGTCGATCGGGAACTTCGGCGCCGAAATGTCGTTGAGCAAGTCCTTGACCTGCGGCAGGCCCCACACGAAGACGAGCACGCTCAGGATCACCCACGGCGTCCAGGCCTTGACGATCTGCGCGCGCGTGAAGCCGTGGCGTACCGCGCTCGCTTCGGCTTCTGCGTACGACACCGTCGCGCCCTCGCGCGACGTGCTGGTCCAGACCTGCTTCGGGTGCCAGACCTTGAGGAACAGCGCCAGCGCGCCCATCGAGCAGATCGCGGCGACGACGTCGACCAGCCACGGGCCGTGGAAGTTCGAGACCAGGAACTGCGGGATGGCGAACGACACGCCCGCGACCAGGATCGCCGGCCAGACCTCGATCATCCGCCGGAAGCCCGACGAAGGCCCAGATCAGCCAGAACGGCACGAGCAGCGAGAAGAACGGCAGCTGCCGCCCGACCATCGCGCTCAGCGCCTGCAGATCGAGTCCCGGTGACCGCGGCCAGCACGATGATCGGCGTGCCGAGCGCGCCGAAGGCGACCGGCGCGGTGTTGGCGATGAGCGAGAGCCCGGCGGCCGCGAGCGGCTTGAAGCCGAGCCCGATCAGGATCGCGGCGGTCACGGCGACCGGCGTGCCGAATCCGGCCGCGCCCTCGAAGAACGCGCCGAAGCAGAACGCGACCAGCAGCAGCTGCAGGCGGCGGTCGGTCGTGATGCCGGTGATGCTCTTCTGCAGCACGTCGAACAGCCCGGCGTCGTTCGTCAGCTGGTACATGAAGATGACGTTGAGCACGATCCAGCCGATCGGCAGCAGGCCGAACAGCGCGCCGTACAGCGCCGACTTTCCCGGCCATGCCCGCCGGCATGCCGTAGACGAAGACGGCGACGGCCAGCGCGACGATCAGGCCGAGGATCGCCGCCCAGTGCGCCTTGATGTGGAAGAACGCGAGGCTGCCGAGCAGCACGACGATCGGCAGCGCGGCGACGATCGTGGAGAGGACCTGGTTGCCGAGCGGATCGTAGACCTGTGACCAGTTCATCGTCTTCTCCCAAGTTTGCCCGGTCGACCCGCCGGTACGTGCTGCCGGGATCGGCGAGCTGCGCGCACTTGCACCTCCGCGGTTTCGCTGCCGCAACCGGCTTAACGTACCAACATCGTCCGGCAAATTTCGCTCGCGAATCTTGCATGCGGGAACTTACTCCGGGGCTTCGCCGCCGGTCGTTGATCTAGGTCATGCAATTGCGCCGTCGCGGCTGCGCGACCGCGAGGCCAAGGTAGCGCCGCGCACGACGTCGTTCGCCGACCGTTGATCCAAGTCAAACGGGCAGCGGCGGCACGCGCTTACGTGTCGGCAGCTTGCGAGAAACGCGCGTGCCACCGCGCAGCATCGACGTCGAGTCCAGGTCGTCATCCATGAATCCTTACGTCGTCTTCCTGCTGTACCTGATCGCGATCCTGGGGTTCGTCGCCGTCACGCTGCTGATGAACCGTTACCTGGGACCGAAGCCGATCGCGTCCGCGATCAAGCTCGAGCCCTTCGAGTGCGGCGCGACGCCGATCGAAACGCGCAACGTGAAGGCCGTGCCGATCAAGTACTACGCGGTCGCCATCGCTTTCATGCTGTTCGACCTCGAGACCGTGTTCCTCTATCATCTGGGCGCTCGGCGCGCAGCCGCTCACCGGCTTCATGCTTGTTCACGTTCTTCATCTTCGCCTGTCCTGCTGGTCGCTGATCCTGCTGTACGTGTACAAGGCGCGGCTGCTGGAAGCGGTGACGGAATAGCGCATGACCGCGACCACGATTCCGATTCATCGGGTCAATCGCGCCATCGCAGGCGTTCGAGTACCTCTCGACCAAGAAGGACGAGCTCGTCGGCTGGGCGCGCAAGTTCTCGCTGTTTCCGTACCCGTTCGTCACCGCCTGCTGCGCGATGGAGTTCATGGCGGTGAGCTCCACGCCCTACGACACCGACCGCTTCGGCGCGGCGCTGCCGCGCTTTTCGCCCCGCCAGTCGGACCTGCTGATGGTCGTCGGCACGCTGACGCACAAGCAGGCGCCGGTCCTGCTCCGGGTCTACGAGCAGATGTGCGAGCCCAAATGGGTGATGGCCTTCGGCGCGTGCGCCACCAGCGGCGGCTTCTACCAGAACTATGCCGCGGTCGCGGGCATCGACAAGATCATCCCGGTGGACATCTACGTTCCCGGATGCCCGCCGCGGCCGGAGACGGTGATCGACGCGATCATGAAGCTGCAGGACAGGATCGCCAGCGCGCACCATCCGATCCTCACCGACAGGTTCTGACGATGACGGCGCCGACGCTGGACCTCTTGCGGCAAAGATTCGGTTCCACGGCGGGCGACCCAGCGCTGTCTCACGGCGTGCTGGTGCTCGTGGTTGATCGTACCGCGCTCACCGAGACCGTGCGGCAGCTCAAGGCGGAGTTCGGCTTCGACCTGTTCCTCGACGTCACGGCAGTCGACTGGCCCCAGCAGGGTGCCGCGCTTCGAGGTCGTGTACCACTTCTATTCGACCCAGCACTACGTCCGCGTACGACTGAAGACGCGCGTTCCGGAGGCCGATCCGACGGTGGACTCGCTGGTCTCCCTGTACGGTTCCGCGAATTTCATGGAGCGCGAATGCCACGACATGTACGGGATCGTCTTTCGCGGCAACAGCGACCTGCGCCCGATCCTGCTCTACGAAGGCTTCGTCGGCCATCCGCTGCGCAAGGATTACGCGAAGCAGCATGAGCAGCCGCTCGTACCCTATCGCACGTAGAGCAAGCGATGCCCGATAGCATGCTCCCCAACCCCGTTCGCCCGGCCTTCGGCGCGCGAAAGCGAGGGCGAGGTCGTCGTCAACATCGGGCCGTCGCACCCGGCGACTCACGGAACGATCCAGGTGATCGCCGCGCTTGACGGGGAGAGAGTGCGGCGCGTCGACGTGCACTGCGGCTATCTGCATCGCGGCTTCGAAAAGGAATGCGAATCGCACACGTGGAGCAACCTCATTCCCTATGTCGACCGGCTCAACTACTGCTCCGGGCTGATCAACAACTTCGCCTACTGCGAGGCCGTCGAGAAGCTGATGGACATCCAGATCACGCCGCGCTGCCGGTACCTGCGCACGTTGCTGTCCGAATATTCGCGCATCGCCGATCACCTGACGTGCATCGCGGCATCGCTGATGGAGCTCGGCGCGATGACGGCCTTTCTCTACCTGGTGATGATTCGCGACTACATCTACGAGCACCTCGCGGCACTGACCGGCGCGCGCGTTACCTACACCTACGGGCGCATCGGCGGGCTCGCCTCGCGATCTTCCCGACGGCTGGCTCAAGCGCCTCGACGAGATCCTCGGCCAGTACGAAGACTTCGTCGGACGCATTCACGGACTGATGGACCGCAACCGCATCTTCATCGATCGCACGCGAAACGTCGGTGTGATCTCGGCCGCCGACGCGGTCAACTGGGGATTCACCGGCCCGATCCTGCGATCGACTGGTGTGCCCCGCGATCTGCGCAAGGATGCGCCGTACCTCGCGTACGGCGAACTCGATTTCGAGGTGCCCGTCGGAATCAAGGGCGACAACTACGACCGCTACTACGTGCGCATGTGTGAAATGGACGAATCCGTGCACATGATCCGGCAGCTCATGGATATCCTGCCCGGCGGCCCGATCAACGTCGACGATCGGCGCTGCGTGCTGCCGGAAAAGCACCTCGTGTACACGGAAATCGAGTCGCTGATCAATCATTTCAAGTTGATCATGGAAGGTCCACAGGTCCCCGCCGGCGAGGTCTACTCGGCTCAAGAAGCGCCCAACGGCGAGCTCGGCTTCTACCTGGTCAGCACCGGCGGCGGGTCGCCCTACAAGATGCACGTCCGCTCGCCCAGCTTCGTGCACATGGGCGGCGTGCAACGTCTGCTCGAAGGCTACCAGCTTGCCGACATCATTCCGACCTTCGGCTCGGTGAACATGATCGGCGGGGAGTGCGATCGGTGAAGCACCTGATCCCCGAGTTCGAACTCCTTCGCAAACGCTTCCCGGCAGGTTTTGAGTCCTCGCTCGTGCTTCCGTGCTTGCGCCGCATTCAGGAAGACCGCGGCTACGTCGCCGACAGTGATATCGACGCGCTGGTCGATTATCTGAGCGTACCGCGCATCCAGGTCGAGGAGGTGCTGAGTTACTACACGCAATTGCGCCGCAAACCCGTCGGGCGCTGGCACGTTCAGGCATGCCGTAACGTCTCCTGCTCGCTGCTCGGGGCGGACAGGATCGTCGGCCACCTCTGCAAACGGCTCGGGATCAGTCCGGGTCAGACAACCGCCGACGGGCGCTTCACGCTTTCGACCATCGAGTGCCTCGCCTCCTGTGGCACAGCGCCGGTCGTGATGATCAACGAGACCTGTCACGAGAGCGTCAGCCCCGAGAAGCTCGACGCGTTACTCCAGACGTTGCCCTAGCATGGCCGCCACCAAGCTCCTGATGACTTTCCCGGTCACTGCGACCTCGCACACGCTGGCCGAGTACCGTGCGCGCGGCGGCTACGCCACGCTCGACAAGGTGTTGCGGCAGATGACGCCGCAGCAGGTCACTGCCGAGGTGAACGCATCCGGGATTCAGGGACGCGGCGGGGCGGCGTTTCCGATGGGACGCAAGTGGGGAGTCGTGAATCTGAACGACGGTCAGCCGCATTATCTGTGTGCCAATGCCGACGAGGGCGAACCGGGCACGTTCAAGGACCGCTGGATTCTCGAGAATGCGCCGCACCTGTTGCTCGAGTCGATGCTGATCGCGTCGTACGCGCTGCAGGTGCGCAACGCGTTCGTTTACATCCGCGGCGAGTTCGATGCGCCGTATCGGCGACTTGCCGCGGCACTCGAGGAGGCCTACCAGGCCGGCTATTTCGGCGAGCGGATCCTCGGTACCGAGTTCGCGTGCGACCTCGTCATTTATCGCGGCGCCGGTTCGTACGTGTGCGGCGAGGCGTCGGCGCTCCTAACGTCGATCGAGGGCAAGCGCGGCTACCCGCGCAACCGCCCTCCGCGCCTCACGGTGCGCGGGCTGTACCAAAGGCCCACGGTCGTCAACAACGTCGAGACGCTCTCGAATATCGTGGGCATCGTCACACACGGCGGCACGGCGTTCAAAAGAATCGGCAATGCGAAGAGCCCCGGGACGCGGCTCATCTCCATTTCCGGACACATACGCAAACCCGGCGTGTACGAAATCGAGGTCGGGTATCCGTGGGCGAAGTTCATCTTCGACGACTGCGGTGGCATTCCAGGCGGACGCAAGCTCAAGGCTGTCATCCCGGGCGGCATTTCGACCAAGGTACTGACCGGGGCGGAGATCGAGCCGCTGAATCTCGTCAACCATGAGGTCGAGGCTGCCGGCTCGTCGCTCGGTTCGGGAGGCATGATCGTCATCGCCGAGGGCACGTGCATGGTACGCCTGCTGCAGGTCATGCTGCGCTTCTATCACCATGAGTCGTGCGGTCAGTGCACGCCTTGCCGCGAGGGCATGGGCTGGCTGCACCGCATCATCGATCGGATCGTGGCGGGTGAGGGGCGCCCCGAGGACATCGAGCGGCTTTACCAGATCGCGAAGTGGAACGACGGCACGACGATCTGCGGCATGGGCGATGCGGCGGGCTACGCGACGGCGGGAATACTCAACAAGTTCCGCGACGAGTTCGAATATTTCATCGATTACAAGAGGTCGCGCTGCGACGGGAACCTGGAATGCCTCGCATCTTCATAAACGGTCATCCGGTGGACGCGGAGCGCAACCAGACCGTCATGGAGGCGGCGCGCGCCAACGGCTTCTCCATCCCGTACTTCTGCTGGCATCCGGAGCTTTCGATAGCTGGCAACTGCCGGATCTGCGCGATCCAGGTCGAAGACCGCAGCTGGGTGGAGATTGCCTGCAACATGCCGGTGAGCGAAGGTCTGCGCGTGCAGACGGACTCACCTATCGTCAAGGAATACCGCAAGGCCATCATGCAGCTGATGACGCTCAATCACCCCGTCGATTGCGGGATCTGCGACAAGGCCGGCGAGTGCACGCTTCAGGACTACCACTACCAGTACAACGGCACACCCTCGCTGTCGCGCGATCCCAAGGTCCATGCGACCAAGTTTCACGCGCTGTCGGAACGTATCGTGCTCGACAACGAGCGCTGCATTCTCTGCTCGCGCTGCGTGCGCTTCACCCGCGAGATATCGAAGTCGAATGCCCTGGGGATCACGCAACGCGGAGACGCTTCCCTGGTGCGCGCGGCGGAAGACAACCCACTCGACGCCGATCCCTACTCCGACAACATCGTCGACATCTGTCCCGTTGGCGCATTGCTCTCGCGATCGTTCCTGTACAAGGCGCGGGTCTGGTATCTGGAGCCGACGCGCTCGGTATGTCCCGGCTGCGCGCGTGGTTGCAGCGTGCAGATCTGGCATCGCAAGGCGGAGTGGAAGCTCAACGCGCTCGATCCGCGCAGGAACGTCAGCATCGAGCGCGTCACGCCGCTGGAAAACCCGGCAGTCAACGGACCCTGGATCTGCAACAAGGGCCGGGACCTCGCGCAGATTTTCGAGCGGCCGCGCGCGGAGCAGGCAATGCTCAAGGGACAGCCTGTCGAGCTGACGGTGGCGATCGCGAATGCACGCAAGATGATCGACGGGGCCGCGCATCCCATCGCCGTGGTATCGAGCTGGGCTTCCAACGAGGAGCTCAGCGCGTTCAAGCAGGCGCTTGGCGCCCGCGTCAATGCGTTTGTAAAGTTCGACTGGTCGCCCCGGCCCGGAGAGCGCATCGAAGACGATCTGCTGATCCGGGCGGATAAGAACCCCAATACGGCCGCCGCGAGCGCGCTCTTTCCGGCGCTCGACGGCGCTGGCGTCCTCGACGACAGGACCGATCTGGTGCTGGTCTGGGGCGAGGGCTTCGATTTCGCGCGCATACCGGCGTCGGCGCGGATCATCTATCTCAATTCGTACGTGCAGCCGGAGAACGGCCACGCGCATGTTTTCATTCCGATCAGCGCGCAGACCGAGCGTAGCGGGCATTACACGAATTTTCAGGGAGTAGTGAGCGCATTCGACGCGTGTTTCCCGAAAAAGGCGTCGGTCGCCGATGCCGAATCGCTGTTTGCCGCGCTGGCGATATCCGAAGCTGAGCCTGCATGATCCAGGATCTGGTCATCTACGTCGTGTACATCGGCTACGCGGTGACGGTGCTCCTGGTGTTCGGGACCGTGCTGACCTGGGTGGAGCGCAAGCAGGCGGCGATCATGTCCGATCGCATTGGTGCCAACCGTGCTTACGTGCGAATTCCCTTCACGCAGATCAAGCTCGTGTGGCTGGGCCTGTTCCACGGCCTTGCCGACGGGCTCAAGATGCTGCTCAAGGAGGATTTCAAACCGGACACCTACGACCGCTTCGCCTACGCCATCGCGCCGTGGGTGGTGTTCACGCCCGTGCTGCTCGTGTTTGCAGTCATTCCCTTTGGCGGCACGCTGGTTCCCGGGACGCTTTTTCACGCCATACCCGCGCTGTCAGCGTGGTTCGGCGACCGCAGCTATCCGCTGCAGATCGCACGCCTCGATGCCGGCTTGCTGGTCGTCTTCGCCTTCGGCGGGCTGACGATTATCGGGGCGATGCTCGCTGGCTGGTCATCGTCCAACAAGTTCTCCATGCTCGGTGCGGTGCGTGCCGGCTCACAGATGATCTCCTACGAGCTGGTCATGGGTCTGACGGTGCTGGGCCTGATCGTGCTCTATGGGACCGTCGACCTGGGCGCGATCGCGAGACAGCAGTCGGGCGTGCTTCTCGGCGTTCTGCCGGCGTGGGGAATCTTCCTCCAGCCCTTTGCGGCGATCCTGTTCATGACAGCGGCGATCGCCGAAAACAAACGGATCCCCTTCGACCTCCCCGAGGCCGAGTCCGAGCTCATCGCTGGCTATTTCACCGAGTACAGCGCGATGAAAATGGGTCTGTTCATGTTTGCCGAGTTCATCGAGATCGCGATCATCGGCGCGCTTTTCACGACGCTGTTTCTCGGCGGCTACAACCTACCCTTCATGACCGATGACGGGTTCGTGCTCCCGGGCGGGCGCGCCATTGCGCTCGGCCACGGCTGGGTCGTCGTTACGCAGTTGGTCGTGTTTCTCGTCAAGGTGCTTCTGGTGTGCAGCTTCCAGATACTCGTGCGCTGGTCGCTGCCGCGATTCAGGTACGACCAGCTACTCCGGTTCGCCTGGAAGTTTATGTTTCCGCTGGCGCTCGCCAACCTGACGCTGACCGCCGTTGCCGTGTGGGCGCTGCGTTCGTGATGAGCGCCTAATCGTGAGCGGGAAACTCTACCGGCGCAAGCGCTACTGGAACGCACCCACGATGTCGTGGTGGGAGCGTGCGTACCTGTTCGAGATCGTGCGCGGTTTGGGTATCACCGGCGGGGTGTTCCTGAAGAACATGTGGCGCTGGATTACGCTGCGCAAGGGCGCGCTCACGACGTATTACCCCGAAGAAACACGTTCCGACTACGCTCCGCGCAACCGCGGCAAGCACGTGCTGACGCAGCGGCCGGACGGCAGACCACAATGCATCGCCTGCAACATGTGCGCAACCGTGTGCCCGGCGAAGGTTATTGAAATCGAGGCAGGTTTCGATCCGGACGACCTGGCGCATCCGAAGTATCCGGTTCGCTTCGAGATCGATTATTCGCGCTGCATCTTTTGCGGCCTGTGCGTAGAAGCCTGCCCCGAGGACGCGATTCGCATGGTCAAGGAAGTGCCCAACCTGCCCGTGCTCGACCGCAGCAACATGTGGCTGTCGCTCGACGAACTGCTTCACTGGAACCCGCAAAGCGATGTCGCCAAGCCCTATCCCGCTGCGCCGCGCAGGGCAGCGAAGTCCGGAGCTGAATGATGGAGATGCTGCTCCTTTATCTGTTCGCAGGCTCGGCGCTCGTCGCTGCGGCGCTGATGATCGTGCTTCGGCATCCGATGCGGGTCGCGCTCGCACTCGTCGCATGCATGCTGTCGCTCGCGGGCGTCTACGCGATGCTCGACGTGCACGTCATCGCCGTATTCCAGGTGCTGATCTACGTGGGCGCGGTGATGGTCTTCATGGTGTACGCAATCATGCTCCTCGACGTGCGCGAGGGTTCGCGCGCGCGACGCTTTTCGCGCCTGCTCGTGCCCGGCCTTATTGCGTTGGTGCTCCTGCTCGCGATCCTCGCGCACGGGCTCTGGCGTGCACTTCCCGAGCCTTCAGCCGTGGTGAGTGACACGCTGTTCGCCGTGAAGGATTTCTCCGTCGCGTTTCTGAGCGACTACTGGCTGCACTTCGAGTTGGTTTCGGTACTGCTGGTCGCCGCCATCGTCGCGGCGCTAGCGGTGCTCGAGGTCGGGCGGCGCAAGCGTGGATAAGCTGCAGATGCTCGTTTTCGTCGCCCTCGCGCTGTTCGCGCTCGGCCTGCTCGGGGTCATTGTCCGGCGCAATGTTCTGATCATGCTGATGTGCATGGAGCTCATGCTCAATGGAGTGAACCTGAGCCTTGTGAGCTTCGCGCAGCAAACCGCGTCGACCGCAGGCGCGGTGCTCGTCTTCCTGATCTTCGTTGTCGCGACCGCCGAGATCGCCATCGCCATTCCCATCGTGCTGCTGCTCGTGCGCCGCAAGCACGTCATGGACCTGAGCGCGTACTCAGACCTCAAAGGATAGCCGTGAGCCATCCGCTCAGCCTGATCGTCGCGCTGCCGCTGGCCGGGTTCCTGTTGAACGGCCTCGCCGGCAATCGCCTCGGCAAGCGCTTCGTGTCGGCCGTCGGATGCGGCCTGCCGATCCTGGCCTTTATCGTGGTGGTGAAGTGCTTCATCGACCTGGGGGAACGCAACGGTGCGCCCCTGGTGGAGACCGCCTATACGTGGGCGCTCATCGGGGGGCATTCGTTCGATATCGCCTTCTACTTCGACCGTCTCACCGCGGTCATGGCGCTGATCGTCACTGGTGTGGGATCGCTGATTCACGTGTACTCGATCGGCTACATGAAGAACGACACCAGCTACGCGCGCTACTTCGCCTACCTGAACCTTTTCCTTTTCTTCATGCTGACGCTCGTCCTGGGAAAGTCGCTGCTCGTCCTCTTCGTGGGTTGGGAAGGCGTGGGGCTCGCGTCCTATCTGCTTATCGGTTTCTGGTTCGAGGATCCCGACAAGGCGCGCTCGGGCAAGAAGGCCTTTATCACCAACCGCGTCGGCGACGCCGGCTTTCTGCTCGGCATGTTCGTGCTCTACCAGGCGTTCGGAACGCTGGACATGGACCGGATCAACGGCGCGTTCGCGAGCGGTCCGGCACCCGCGGTGTCCGCCAGCCTGGTCGGCATCCTCCTGTTCATCGGCGCCTCCGGCAAGTCCGCGCAGATACCGCTACATGTCTGGCTGCCCGACGCCATGGCGGGACCAACCCCTGTGTCAGCGCTCATTCATGCGGCCACGATGGTCACCGCCGGCGTATATCTGGTGGCCCGCCTGTCCGGCATTTACATGCACGCGCCTGAAGCCAGCGCGGTCGTCGCCGCCGTCGGCGCGCTCACGGCGTTCTTTGCCGCGACGGTGGCCGTCGTTCAGACGGACATCAAGAAGGTGCTGGCGTACTCCACCATTTCCCAGCTCGGCTTCATGTTCGTCGCTTTGGGCGTCGGAGCCTACGGCGTCGCGATCTTCCACCTCTATACGCACGCCTTTTTCAAGGCCTGCCTGTTCCTGGCCGCGGGCAGCGTGATCCACGCACTGGGCGGCGAACAGGACATCAGGAAAATGGGTGGGCTGGCGCGCAGGATTCCCCTGACGTTCGCTACCTTCACCGTTGCGACCGCGGCCATCGCGGGCATTCCTCCCCTCGCGGGCTTTTTCTCGAAGGACGAAATTCTATGGTTTGCATTTGCTAGCGGTCGTGGCGGCTCGCCATTGCTCTACACGGTCGTGGCGGGAACGGCACTGATCACGGCGTTCTACATGTTCCGGCTCCTGTGGCTCACGTTTTTCGGTGCGCCGCGAATGAGCGCGGAGGTCGACCACCATATCCATGAATCGCCGCCTTCGATGACCGGCGTGCTCGTCGTCCTGGCCGCGCTGTCGGCGATCGGTGGTTTCGTCTCGATCCCGCACTATCTGGCAGCAATGCTGCCTGTGCCGGAAGTGGTTCCGGAGCTCGAACACCTCGAGACACCTCTCATGTTCGTGTCGGTTGCGCTGGCACTGGCGGGGCTCATCGGCGCCGCGTTCGTGTTCGGTGGCAACGCCGAGCGCGCGGAGCGGCTGCGGCGCAGCTTCTCGGGTGTGCACCGTGTGCTCTCCGGCAAGTACTTCGTCGACGAGGCCTACGATCGTTTCATCGCCCGTCCCCTGTTCTGGATTTCGGACCGGGGCTTCCTGCGCCTGGTGGATCAGAAGCTGCTCGACGGCTCGCTCAACGGCCTCGCCGCCCTCGGACAGCGTACCGCGGGCGTGCTCGGACGGGTGCAGAACGGCAGCTTGCAGCTGTACGCGCTGCTCGTGGTCGTGGGTATCGTCGCCTCGCTTGCGTGGAGTTGGCGCCATGGGTGAAGCGGCGCTGCTCAATTGCGTGCTGTTTCTGCCGGTGCTGGGTGTGGCGGCGTTGCTTGCGCTGCCGCCGCAAAAGGAGGACCTGGTCCGCGGCCTGTCGCTGGTTGTCATGCTCCTGCAGCTTTCCCTGGCCGCGTGGCTGTATCTGCAGTTCGACGCGGCGACTCCAGGCGTGCAATTCGAAACGCGCCTGCCATGGATTCCCGACTGGGGCGTCTACTACCAGATCGGCCTCGACGGCTACAACCTGCTGCTGGTTCTTCTGACGGCATTTCTCGGCCCGCTGGTCGTCGCCGGTTCGTTCACAGCCATCCGGAAGGACGTGAAGCTGTTCTACTCGATGGTGTTCCTCATCCAGTTCGCGATGGTGGGCGCCTTTGTCGCACAGGACCTTTTCCTGTTTTATCTGTTCTGGGAAGCGATGATGATCCCGATGTTCTTCATCATCGGCATCTGGGGAGGCGAGCGTCGCATCTATGCGACGATCAAGTTCGTGCTGTACACGGCATTCGGCAGCATTCTGATGCTGGCCGCGGTGATCTATCTCGTGTATTCCCTCAACGCGACAACGGGCGTGACATCGTTTGCATTTGCGGAACTTTACCGCGCGGAATTGCCGCTTCGTGTGCAGATAGTGTTGCTTTCAGCGTTCGGGCTGTCGTTTGCCATCAAGGTGCCGATCGTACCGCTGCACACCTGGCTCCCCGACGCGCACGTCGAGGCGCCCACTGCCGGCTCGGTGATTCTGGCCGGCGTCCTGCTCAAGATGGGGACCTACGGCTTCATGAAGCTGGGCTTCCCGCTGTTTCCCGACGCGACGCGATTGCTGGCTCCCCTTATCGGAACCCTGGCGGTCGTGAGCATCATTTACGGGGCTTGCCTGGCGCTGGTCCAGACCGACATCAAGAAGATCATCGCCTATTCGTCGATCAGCCACCTCGGCTTCGTGATGCTGGGGCTCATCAGCCTGGACCTCCTCGGCATCCAGGGCGCGGTCATCCAGATGGTGAGTCACGGACTGGTTGCCGGAGCGCTGTTCCTCCTCGTCGGTATGGTCTACGAGCGCTGCCATACGCGGGAGCTGGCGGCGTACGGAGGGCTGGCCAAATTGATGCCGGTGTACTCGCTATTCGTCCTCGTTTTCACGCTCGCGGCGATCGGGTTGCCCACGACCAGCGGATTCACGGGTGAATTCCTCGTGCTGCTGGGCGCTTTCAGCGGAGCATGGCCACACTACGAGCATGGCGCGACCTATCCGCTGGCGATCAGTGTGATCGCCGTTGCCGGCGTCGTGCTGGGAGCGCTGTACATGCTTGGGTTCGCGCAGCGCTTTCTGTTCGGTGCGGCGAAGGCGCCGCATCAGCCGCTGACCGACCTCGGACTGCGGGAAAAGGCCATCCTGGCGACGATCGTCGTTGCCGTGTTCTGGCTGGGCCTTTTCCCCGCCAACGCGATGCGCAAGACGGAGCTCGCTGCACGGGAGTTCCAGCAACTGCTCGCGGCGGAGCGAACCGGAACGCGCTCCACGGCTCGCATCGAAGGCGGGCAAGGCGGGTCGGACACGATGATGCTCCCTTCCGCGGACCGGACTATGGGCACACGATGAACTGGATAGACGTCTTCATCGCCCTGCTGCCCGAAAACCTGCTGCTCGCGGGCATCGTCTGGCTGATTGGCCACAAGATCTGCGATGCCCGCGACGAGAGCGCGCTGGCCAGCTCGCTGCTCGTGCTGATTTCCGCGGCGGCGGCCGCCGCATGGCTATCGTTCAACGGCTACGAGTTTGCCGCGTTTCCTGGCCACTACTCGGTCGACGCATCGGCGCTGCTCGCCAAGGCGGTCGTCCTCGCGCTTGCAATACCGGTGGTCCTGATTTCGCGCGGGGAGAGCGTCCAATGCGAGCTGCACATCCTGCTTTTGTCGTCGCTGTACGGTGTCTGCCTGCTGCTGTCGGCGGACAGCTTCCTGACGCTATTCCTCGGGCTGGAACTGATGTCGCTTCCCGTCTACGCGCTGGTGCTGCTTGCCTATCGCCGGCCGGAAAGCGCGGAAGCCGCGCTGAAGTACCTGGTCCTCGGAGGCACCGCAACGGCGACGCTGTTGATGGGCGTTTCGCTCCTGTACGGCGGCAGCGGATCGCTGGCGCTTTCCGTGTTCGCCGATTCGATGGATGCCGCCGACACCATGGCGCGCATCGCCGTCGTGCTGGTCATTGTCGCGTTCTTCCTCAAGGCGGCGATCGTGCCTTTTCACGCCTGGGCCCCAGATGCCTACGAAACCGCCGCGGTCCCCGTGACGGCGTATATGGCCGTAGTCATCAAGGGCGGCGTTCTGCTGGCTGCCGTGCGCCTGTTCGGTGCCGCCAATGTTCAGCGACCGACGGCGGACCTTCTAGCCATCCTTCCCTTGCTGTCGATCGTATGGGGCAACCTGGCCGCCATGCGCCAGCAGAGCTTCCGACGAATGATCGCGTACTCGTCCATCGCTCACGCGGGGTATCTGTTCTACGCATTCCTCGGCGACGCTGCCGGGAGATTTCAAGCCGTGACCTTCTACGTAATTGCCTACGGGACGATGAACCTGCTTGCCTTCGCTTCGCTGCCGCCCGACGACAACGACACGGCCCGCGATCGCCTAGACAACTTCAAAGGACTGTTTCATCGCCGGCCCTACGCCGCGATCATGATCGCCATCGCCCTGCTGTCGCTGGCAGGCATCCCGCCGTTTCCGGGATTCGTCGCCAAGTTCCTTATCTTCAGGAACGTGATCGCCGCGGGATTCACCGTCTACGCGGTGTTGGGCCTGGTCGGCAGCTACCTGGGCATCTACTTTTATCTCCGAGTGATGCAATATATGTTCATGAGCGCAGACGCGCCATCTCCGGGCCGCGTCGCGCCACGCGGTCTGGCCATGGGCGCAAGCCTGATTTGCCTGCTGCTGTCGATCGTTCTGGGGATATTTCCGGGCTGGGTGATTGCCCGGCTTTGAGCATCTGACGAGCGTCCGATTCACGACATGGAGAGAAGGCGTGGCGATGTTCAAGAGAATCCTGATTCCGACCGACGGCTCACGGGTCGCGCGCAAGGCCGTTGCCGCCGGAGTCAAGCTCGCCAGGGAAGTCGGCGCAAGCGTGATCGGATATAACGCCTCCGAGCCGATCGAGGGTTTCTACTACGAAGGCGGCGGCCGGAACCTCTCGGCGCGGAAGACGCTCGAGGAGCGAAAGGAAGCACAAGCGCTGCGTTACGTGGCCGAAATCGAGAAGGCCGCTCGCGCGGCCGGCGTCGCCTGCGAGATGGTGGTGACGGTCACGGCGATGCCTTACCAGGGCATTCTTGCCACCGCCCGCAAGAAGAAATGCGACTTGATCTTCATGTCATCGCACGGACGCGGCGGGTTGGCATCGCTGCTGCTCGGCAGCGTCACCCAGAGGGTGCTGACCCACTCCAAGATCCCGGTGGTCATCTACCGGTACTGGTCCTACCGCCTGTCTGTCGCTGACAGACAGTGCGCCGAGCGGCCGTTGCAGAAAGCGTTGCCCGGTAGTGGTGAAGGCACGACGTCAGGTCAGGTTCCCGCCCGCTTCGCGACCGGCGAGTGCATGTCCAAGAGCTGCAAGCGCGTCGCCTGCAACCGCTCCGCGACGACGCCCAGCAGCCGATGCATGAAGATGAACCCGAACGCCGTATCGCTTTTGCACGTTGCCAGCAGATCCCCCCCGTCGAGCGCCAGTGCTTCCACGCGTTCCAATGCGCGCGCTTGGAAGTGCTTTCCCCGTCCCATCAGCAAGGCCGACCATCCGAGCTCGTCGCCGGCCGATAGCGTGTGGACGCGAAACGTGTGGTCGGGCGCAGCAATTTCGAGCGCGACTAGCCCCGATACGATCAGGTAGAAGTCCGAGCATTCGTCGCCTTCGCGAAAAATGACCTGTTCACGGTCGAATCGCACTCTCGTCGCCAGCGTCGCGAGCTTCTCGACATACTGCGACGGGAATTCCTCCACGAAAGGATGTCGCTGCAGCACTCCCTGTACGCCCTCGATCATGTTCGCATACCCGCCTTTCGCGTGGAATGGTCAGTAGAACTTGCTGCGCTGTTTACTGGAGTCGTCCGCCCTTCAGGTCCACAGCGTCTCGGCAGCCGGGCGCCCGCTTCTCGACCCGTTCTCTAGCTGGCGTGCGATGAAATCCGCATTCAAGTCCAGAAAGGTCACTTGCTCGAGCTCATCCTGAGCCGCGTCCTCGAACAGCTGCTTCAACGATGCCTGGGTCACCGCACGACCGCCGAGTCCGGCAATCACCGTGTAGGTGATGAGCGCGAGCCCCACAGAGCACTTGCGCACACCGTCCGAGAGGATGCCTCCCAGGCCGACGGCGAGCGACTTTTCCAGAACGACGACGCGCCGTGCCATTTGCAGCGCGTCGCGCAAGGCGCAGAGCGGAAACGGGCGGAACGAGCCCAGGGTCACCGACCCGATACGCAAATGGGCTTCGCGCAATTCGTCGACGACTTCCCTGATCGCGAGGTTGACCGATCCCAGCGCGACGACGATGGTTTCCGCGTCTTCGGTACGGTAGGTGCGCAGCAGGCCCCCCGACGGCCTGCCAAATCGTGCCGAGAACTCGCCGGCCACTTGAGGAATCAGGCTGAGCGCCCGCAATTGCTTGTGGTGCGCGAGGTAGCGCATCTCCATGAACGCGTCAGGACCGCTGATCATGCCGATGCCGGCAATTCTGCCGGGGTCTCCCCGCTGACGTTCCAGAGGCGGCAAATAGGCGTCGACCTGCACCTGCGACGGTACCTCGACGCGTTCGAGCGCGTGCGTTGGGACCGTGCCGTCGACACAAACCATCACCGGGCAGGACAGCGCCTCGGCGATCCGGAATGCCTGCACGTGGAGGTCGACTGCTTCCTGATTCGTTTCGGCGTAAAGCTGTATCCATCCGGCATCGCGCATCGGCATGCTGGCGGAATGATCATTCCATGAGCTGGTCGGTGCATCCGCGGCACAATTGCTGACCGTCATGACGATCGGCAACCCCAGCCCTGCAGCGCCATACAGAGCCTCGGCCATTTGCAGCAGCCCGGGGCCTGCGGTCGCCGTATAAGTGCGGGCGCCGGCTGCGGACGCGCCCATCGCGACCGACATTGCAGCGAATTCCGAGTCGACGTTGATGAACTCGCAGTTCGCAAGCTCACCCGCCTTCGCCATTTCGGCCAGCCTGTCGATGATGCGAGCCTGAGGGTTAGCGGAATACGCGCAGATCAATTCCGGTCTGCACACTGCGATGGTCTGCGCGATCGCATGGCAGCCCTCGGAGATTCTAAGCATGGTCGCGTATTTGAATTTTCGTGATCCGCTCGTTGAAAAGCAGTCGTCCACTGTGCAGCCATTGTCCATATTCCGATCACCGCGGCGCAAGCCTTGCCGGCGAATCCCTTGATGCAAGTCAATAGTCCGGCTGCAGTCGGGAGATACGCTTGGTTTCGACTGGCGGCATCGGTCCGTTACGCCGTCATTGCCGCGCCAGCCGAATCGTCGTTGAGGTGTTCGCGCCGGCACACGCCGAGGAGGGGACGCGCGTATGGATTCAGGCAGTCAAATCATCGCCGGCGCCGGGCTGACCGATCGCGCTCGCAAGAGCCGCTGGCCGGCTCGCTTGGATCTCGCACAGAGCGCAAGCGGGTTGCTGCTCGTGATTTTCATGTGGGGCCACATGTTCTTCGTCTCGTCGATCCTGATTTCCAAGGACGCGATGTGGACTGTTACCAGGTTCTTCGAAGGCTATTTTCTGCTGGGCGCGTCGCATCCGGGCATCGTCTCTGGCGTCGTCGCCGGTGTCATCGTGCTGTTCGCCGGTCATGCGCTGCTGGCGCTGCGCAAGTTTCCGAGTAACTACCGGCAGTTCAACACCTTCCGCGGCCATATGCGGGTCATGCGGCACGAGGATACGACGCTGTGGTTCTGGCAGGTTTGCACCGGATTCGCGCTGTTCTTTCTTGCGTCGGTGCATCTCTACATCATGCTCACGCGTCCGGATCGGATCGGTCCCTTCGAGTCGGCCGACCGTGTCTGGAGCGACTACCTGTGGCCGCTCTACCTGGTGCTCCTCTTTGCAGTCGAACTTCACGGCGGCATCGGCCTATATCGCCTCGCCGTGAAGTGGGGATGGATGGGCAATGCCGATCCAAACACGATGCGACGCCGGCTGAAGGTCCTCAAGTGGTCGATCACCGTGTTTTTTCTGGCGCTGGGCCTGGCAACGCTGGCTGCGTATATCAAGATAGGGATCGAGCATCAGGATCGTTACGGCGAGCGCTACGTGCCGGCGTGGCTAGCCAAGCCCATCAGTGCGCCACGATGAAGGTCATCTATACCGACGTGCTGGTGATCGGGGGTGGCCTTGCCGGCCTGCGCGTGGGAATCGGCGCCAAGCGCCGCGGACACGACGTGATCGTCCTTTCTCTGGTTCCGCCGAAGCGCTCGCATTCAGCTGCGGCGCAGGGCGGGATGCAGGCCTCGCTTGCCAACGCAATCAAGGCACAAGGCGACAACGAAGACGTGCATTTTGAGGACACGGTGCGTGGCAGCGACTGGGGCGCGGACCAGCGCGTTGTCAGAATGTTCGTCAACACGGCACCGAAGGCGATACGCGAACTCGCGGCGTGGGGTGTGCCATGGAGCCGAATCAGGAAGGGTGATCGCGAGGTGGTCATCAACGGCAAGAAAATCACGATTACCGAGCGCGACGAAGCGCATGGCCTGCTCGCGCAGCGCGACTTCGGCGGCACCAAGAAGTGGCGTGCGTGCTACGTATCCGACGGCACCGGCCATGCCATGCTGTACGCGATGAGCGACCAGGCCATCGCGCATTCGATACCCGTGCACGAACGCGCAGAGGCCATTGCGTTGATCCACGACGCGGGCCGCTGTTACGGCGCCGTCGTCCGCGATCTGACCACCGGGGAGCTCGCTGCCTACATTGCCAAGGCTACGGCGATTACCAGCGGTGGCGCGGGGCGCCTGTATCGCGTGACGACCAACGCGGTGATCTGCGAGGGCATCGGCTCGGCCATCGCGCTCGAGACCGGCGTCGCCGCGCTGGGCAACATGGAAGCGGTGCAGTTCCATCCGACGGCCATTTTTCCCGCGGGCATCCTTGTCACCGAGGGCTGCCGCGGCGATGGCGGGCTGCTGCTGGACGGCGCCGGACACCGCTTCATGCCGGACTACGAGCCGGAGAAGCGGGAACTCGCGTCGCGCGATGTCGTCGCCCGCCGCATGGAAGAACATCTTCGGAAGGGCAGGGGCGTGAAATCGCGCTTCGGCGACCACCTGTGGCTCGACATCACGCTGCTGGGCAAGAAGCACATCGAAAGCAACCTGCGCGAGGTCAAGGAGATTTGCCAGTATTTTCTCGGCATCGATCCGGTGAAGGACTGGATCCCCGTGCGGTCCGCGCAGCACTACACCATGGGTGGCGTGCGCACCGGATACACCGGGGAGAGCCCCGCACTGAAGGGGTTGTTCGCCGCCGGCGAGGCGTCGTGCTGGGACATGCATGGGTTCAATCGCCTGGGGGGGAATTCGGTCGCGGAAACGGTCGTCGCCGGAATGATCGTGGGCGAATACATCGGAGATTTCTGCGACAGGCCGGAAAACGACGTCAACATATCCACCGGCCTCATTTCCGATTTTCTCCGGCGCGAGCAGGCGAAGATCGATTTTCTCGTCGATGGCGTCGGCAGCGAGGACGCGACAGCGCTGCGCGTGGCGATGCAGGAGATCATGATGGCGAAGGTCGGAATCTTCCGCAACGGCGCCGCTCTCGAGCGTGGCGTCGAGGAGCTGCAGCAATTGCTGGTACGCAGCCGGAGCATCGGACTCAAGTACAAGGCGCGCGGCGCCAATCCGGAGCTGGTGACCGCCTATCGATTGCAGAAGATGCTCAAGCTGGCACTGTGCGTCGCCTATGGTGCTCTTGCCCGCACAGAGAGCCGCGGAGCGCATTTCCGGGAGGATCATCCGCGGCGCGACGATGCCCAGTGGCTCAAGCGTACGCTCGCGACCTGGAAAGACGATCGCGCGACGCTGCCATCGCTCGAATACGAGCCGCTCGACGTCATGAAGATGGAATTGCCGCCGGGGTGGCGCGGCTACGGTGCAAAGGACTACATCGATCATCCTGACACACCGCGGCGCGCAGCAGAAATCGAGGCGACGAGGAAGAAGCTGAACGGCGACGACCGCTTCGCCATTCAGAGAGCAATCATGTCCTACGACGAGATGTTGCCCGAGCGCTTCCGCGGTCCTAACGAACGCATCGACGAGCCGCTGGACGATCGCCGCCGCGCGCGTCTGGAGCCGAACGTGTCTCGCCAACCGACGCATCGGCAATGACTACAGCTGCCTCCAACGAGAGTCCCACATCGCGCGCCGCTTCCGGTGCTGAAACGCACCGCAACCTGACGATCAGCGTTCTGCGCTACAACCCGCAGGAAGCGAACACCGCGCCGCGAATGCAGAGTTACGAACTCGAGGAGGCGGAGGGGATGACGCTGTTCATCGCGCTTTCCGAGATACGCGAGAAGCACGATCCGTCCTTGCATTTCGACTTTGTGTGCCGCGCAGGCATCTGCGGAAGCTGCGCCATGGTGATCAACGGTCGCCCGGGACTCGCGTGCCGGACACTGACGAAGGGTCTCGGCCCGACAATTACGCTCGCGCCGCTGCCGGTCTTCGAGCTGATCGCCGATCTTTCGGTGAATACCGGCAAGTGGATGCGCGCTATGAGCGAGCGCCTGCAGACGTGGGTGCACCTGAAGGAAAGGGAAGTCGACCTTTCCCGGCTGGAAGAGCGCATGGAGCCGGAGCTTGCGCAGCAGATCTACGAGCTCGACCGGTGCATCGAATGTGGGTGCTGCGTGGCAGGATGCGGGACGGCCCGCATGCGGAAGGATTTCGTCGGAGCGGTCGGGCTGAACAAGATCGCGCGATTTCGCCTGGATCCGCGCGATGCGCGGACCGACGCCGACTATTACGAGCTCGTCGGCGATGACGACGGAGTTTTCGGCTGCATGTCGCTGCTCGCGTGTCACGACGTATGTCCAAAACAGTTGCCGCTCGCGACTCAAATCGCCTTCATTCGCCGCAAGATGGTGACCATCGGGTTCCGGTAGCTATCCACGGATGAATGGCTCCGCTGTGGACGAGCCCCCGCGTCGTAGCTGATCGATGCTGATTGCGCTGCTATCGGATATTCACGCCAATGTCCAGGCATTGGAAGCCTGCCTTCAGCACGCTCGAAGTTGCAGGGCGGAGCGCTACGCTTTCCTGGGGGACTTCGTCGGCTACGGCGCCGATCCGGGCAGCGTCGTGGACATCGTCGCCCGATGCGTAGCCGATGGAGCGCTCGCGCTCAAGGGCAATCACGACGAGGCCATTGAGAAGAGCACCGGATATTTCAACGACGCGGCGCAGGCGGCCCTCGACTGGGCGCGCAAGACGCTCGACGCCTCGCAGAAGCGCTTCCTCGCGTCGCTGCCGCTGATCGTGCGCGACGACGACGTCTGCTATGTCCACGCCTCGGCAGCGGCTCCGGAACGTTGGGAATACATCGACAGTCCGGCGGCCGCAAAGCACTGCGCCGACGCCGCAGAAACTGCGTACACCTTCTGCGGACATGTGCACGACCAGGCGCTGTACTTCGAGAACTCTCGCGGACGGATGATTGAATTCCGACCAACTGCCGGCACACCGATCCCCGTGCGCAGTCACCGCCGCTGGGTGGCCATCGTCGGCTCCGTCGGGCAGCCGCGCGACCGCAATCCGGCCGCCGCCTACACGCTGTTCGATGTGGCACGGCGGGAAGTCACATTCTGCCGGGTCGTGTATGACGCGGTCGCCGCCGCCGAGCGCATTCGCGAGTGCGGCTTGCCTGCTTCGCTGGCCTTTCGGGTCGAGTTGGGGATCTAGAAATGGCCTTCGTGACCGGAACCGATTCACCATCGATACGCGAACGCGTACGTCCCGGAGCGATCATCGACGGTTATGGCGTCGGCGAATGCATTCACAAGGGAGGTACGGGGTCCATCTACCGCGCTACGGCCCCCGCCGAGAAGGATCCAGGGTTTCCGATCGTGATCAAGGCGCCGCTGCTCGGGCGGGGCGAGTCCAGTATCGGTATCGACAGCTTCGAGATAGAACAGACGGTGCTGCCCAACCTGACGGGCCGCCACGTGCCGCGCTTCGTCGCCGCGGGCGACGTGACGGCGACACCCTACGTTGTCATGGAATGGATCGACGGACAGGGCTTGTCCGAATTCGTCGCGCGCGCGCCGCTGCCACCGGAGGAGGTTGCGCGAATCGGAGCCGCGCTGGCCGACGCGCTGCAAAGCGTGCACGCGCAGGAGGTGATCCACCTCGACGTCAAGCCCGAAAATTTCATCCTGCGCCCGACGGGAGAAGCGGTGCTGCTCGATTTCGGATTCGCCCGCCACGCGCGCTACCCCGACCTGCTCGCCGAGGAGCAGCAGTTCGCCGCAGGCTCGGCCGCATATGTCTCTCCCGAGCAATTGCAGGACGACCGCAGCGATGCGCGCAGCGACCTGTTTGCGCTCGGCGCCGTGCTCTACGAGCTTGCGACCGGCAGGCAGCCATTCGGCCAGCCGGAAACGCTAGCCGGAATGCGTGACCGGCTGTGGCGGCGACCCTCACCGCCTCGCGCCGTGAACGACCGAGTTCCTCCATGGTTGCAAGAGACCATACTTCGCTGCCTGGAGCACGACGCCGCTGCACGTTACGCGTCGGCAGCGCATGTCGCCTTTGACCTGCGCCATCCCGACCTGGTCGCGCTGTCCCCGCGATCCCAGCACACGACGGGAATCGGCTTCTTCGAGCACCTTGCACACTGGTGGCGCGCCCGACGCAAGCAACGCTCCGGTCGCACGCGCGAGCGAGACGCGCCGCCCGGACCGGTGGTGATCATGGTCGCGGTCGACACGGAACACCCTGACGATGAGCGGCATTCACCACTGCGATGGACGACCGGGCAGATCGCCTCGCTCAATCCCGAGTTGCGACTGATGTGCGTATCCGTGGTCAAGAGCCCGCCCGTGGGCGAGGGTGCCAACGACAGCGCGACCACAACGGGCAAGCACCTCGAGCACAAGGCGCGATTGCGGCACTGGGTCGAACCGCTGAAGCTCCCCACGTCGCGCGTCTCGCTCCACGTGGTCCAAGCGGTCAATGCAGCCGACACCTTGCTCGATCTTGCACGGGCCAACCATGTCGGGCTGATCGTGCTCGGCGCCCCGGGACCGTCCGCCAAGAAGCTTGGGTGGTGGCGCTCCGCCGCTTCGACCATTACTGCAAACGCACCGTGCAGTGTTCACGTAGTGCGCGTTCCCGAGCGACGAATGCCGCGCCGCTACGACGTAACCTGATCAATACTTGCCGGGCAGCGATCACTGGTCTCGGCGCCGCCAGCCCCCTGCGCGGGCAATCGGCAACATGTTGCCAGTTATCGATTCGCGGCACCCATCGGCCACGTCTCGTTGGCGTGGTTCAACAGCGACGGGTTCGTCGGGCAGGCAGCAATGAACTCGCGCACTTCCGGTGCACGCCAGGCGTTGCGATAGGCATGCCATGCCTGCTCCAGCGAATCCTGCCGCAGATCGGCGGGCGCGAACGGGAGTGCGTTGAGCAGCTTGACTTTGCCGTTGGGCACCACGAGCAGCATTGCCTGGGGACTCTCCAGCCGCTTCTGCATTTCGGTGACGATGTCCCACGGATAGATCGAGAGCGCGGTGTTCGCGCCGAGCGAGGCCGCGCGGTCGATGAGCCCAGCGACAGCCCGCTCCCATTCGTCGGCGCTGTATGCCAGTTGCTCCCATCCTGTCGCGGCACGGCCGATGCGCATGAGCGGTCCAGTGACGAATGCACCGCAACCGAGCGACACCGCGAGCTCATAGGCGGCAACAATCTCGTGGATATTGAATCGATTGGGAACAAAGACGAGCTGCGGCGACAGTTCGCGCGCGGCAAGCCTCTCGATCGCGGCGACCGCCGCCGCGAAACTCGACCCCGGACGCACGCGGTCGTGAACGGCGGCGGTCGCACCGTCTACCGAGATCTGCACGCACTGGACGGCGAGCGTGGCCAGCCGATCGGCGCCGGCGGCATCGATGCGGCTGCCATCGGTTTCGAGCTTGAGCGCTACGCCGGCGTCGGCGAGGACCTGGAAGATATCCCAGCAATGCAGCACGCTCAGCGGCTCGCCGCCGCCGAACGCCACATAGGGAATACCGAATTCAGCTACGCTCCGCGCAACATTCAGCGCCTCGTCGCGCGTTAGCTCATCGCGCCAGGCTTTGTCAGGTCCCGATTCCTCGCAACAGGTGATGCAGCGCGCGGCGCAGCGGTTGGTAAGCTGCCAGGCAAAGAAAAGGGGCGCACGGTACTCGTCGACCGCGCGCCCCTGCATGCGAAATAACCGTACGCTCAGGTAAAGCGTATGTACGGTTGTGCCATCACCTGTTCTGAGACGTCCTCCAACTTGGGCGTTTCCCAGGTCTGCTTTTCGTTCGGCTTGACCTTGTCGGTCGCGCTTTCGGCCGACTTGTCACCTTCCAGCTTCACATTGAGTTCGCTCATCCTATCTCCCGTCGATCACACTTGAGCCAAGGAAAACACTTCCCAGCTATTCGCCTGCGCGTGACGCGATTCATCACAAGCCGCACGGCGTACCGCCGCCCTCACCCCACCGTTTCGCCAGGCGCTGCAGTAAGCCTGCCACGCCTGCGCCAACGTTTCGCGGCGAAGATCAGCGCACACATACGGCAGGGCCGCCGCAACCTTCACCCAGCCGTTCGGAAGTACCAGCAGCGTCGCAGGTGGTTCGGCCAGATTCCCCCGGAGTGCGCTCGCCATGTCGAAAGGACTATAGCAGAGTTCCATTTCGTGTCCAATCAGCCGCTGCGCTCGCTCCAGCACGCTCAGTAGCTCGCGGTAAGCCGGCGCTCCCGGCTCCAGCTTGTCCCACAGCCGCGCCGCGGTGCCGACGCGCATGAGCTTGCCCGTGTTGAAGCGAAACGCCCCCAGTGCCCGGGCACGCTCGATGACTGCGCCCAGCTCGTGAATGTTGAGCCGCGTGGGCGCAAACGTGATCTCGAGGGGTAAGCCCGCTTCGGTCGCAGCACGACACGCCGCATGCGCCTTGGCAAGCGAACCACCGGGTCGCTGGCGCTGATAGGTTTCCTGGCTATCGCCATCGAGGCTGATCTGCACAGAACGGATCGGCAGTCGCGCCAATCGTCGCGCGACGTCGGCGTCGAAGCGCTGGCCATTGGTCTCGATCTTGAGCTGCACGCCGGCGTGGCCCAACGCCTCGGCGATCTCGAAGAAATGAGCGACGACCAGGGGCTCGCCACCGCACAACATCACATACGGCACTTCGCTGCGCACGATGTCCTCGACGACCAGGATCGCCTCCTCGGCGTCGAGTTCGTCCGCAAGTCGTTTCCCCGGTGCGGAATCGGTGCAGCAGTGTAGACAGCAGAGATCGCAGTCGCGGGTGAGTTGCCACGTGACCAGGAGGGGTCCTCGCAGAGCTGTCGATGCGGTGGCTCATGCCGGCAGCCGCCATGCAGAAAGCAAGAGTCCGGCAGCGAAAAGCGTCACCGCAACGCCGTAGCAGGCGACGATACTGCGGATCGCAGGCACGAACAGGCGCGGCGTCTCGAAGGTGTGAAGCGCGCTGCGCGCGCTGGACACGAGAAGCGGCAGTGCCGAAGAGCGCGGTGAGGCACGCGGGAGGAAATACGCTCGCGACGACGCCGACCGGCACAACCGCCAGCCCCGCGCTCGCCAGCGCCAAGTAGAGCCAGACGGCGCGCCGTCGCCCGAGCCGTACCACCAGGTTGCGCTTTCCGACGAGGCGGTCTTGGTGGAAGTCGGGTATCGCGTTGACCACCGCGAGCGCCATGATGAGGAACCCCGGCACCAGCGACGCCCACAGCGCGCCCCACGAAACCCTGCCGGTGTACAGATAGACGCTGCCGAGCACCATCCACGGTCCATACGACAGTGCGATGACCAGCTCGCCCAGGCCGCGGTACGCCCATCGGATGGGAGGCGCCACGTAGAAGATGGCGGCCAACCCTCCGAGCAGGGCAAACAGGAAAATCGGCCATCCCCCGCGGACAGCGAGGTAAATGCCGACCGCCAGCGCTCCTGCGAATGCGGCCGTCCCCAAAATCAAGACCCAGCTCGACATCGGCGGCACGATCTTCCGCGTTAAAGACGCGGTCGGTGCCCATGCGCGAGTCGAAGTATTCGTTGAATGCCTCGACACCGATGACGGCCAGCACCACACCGCCGAGCCCGCTCCAGAAAATCGGCGCGTCAAGGCTGCCGGTCGTTGCGTAGGCCCAGGCGGCGCCGAGCCCATAGGGCAGCAGGCCCGCGTAGAGGAAAAAACGGTAGCGCACCATGCTCAACACCGACAGCAAACGGTGCACGGACGATGGACCCCGTACGAAATGACCTGCCGGAACACTCATACGTAGACCCATTGGTGCAGCGTCGACGTCTTGCCCGGATCGTCGGCTAGATCGTCGATGAATTGCGCCACCCGCGGATCCTGCCACGCGCGCTGGAAGTTCGCCCAGATCTGCGCGAGCGATTCCCGTCGCAGATCGCCGCAGACGAAGGGCAGGGCGTTGATCAGCTTGACCAGGCCGTTGGGCAGCACGATCAGCAGCGCGGCCGGATGGTGCAGCCGGTAGCGCAGTTCTTCCAGCAGGCCCATCTCGTGAAAATGCACGCGCATGCGGCCCTCGTACTCCTCGGTTTTCTTGCGGAGGGTGTCGAAGAATCCAGCATATTGCTCATCGGTCAGCGCTAGCTTGTGCCATGCCTTGACAGCGTTGCCGGTATACATGGTGCGGCCGGTATAGAAGCTGTAGGCACCCAGCTCGTAGGCGAGGTCGATCGCCGTACCTATCTCATGGACGTTGAAGCAGGTCGGGGAATAGTTGATTTCGATCGGCACGCCGGCGGCACGCAGGTTGCGCACGCCCTCGGTTGCCCGGTCGAAGTCTCCGCGTACGCGCATGCGGTTGAACGTCGATCGCGTGGCACCGTCGAGGCTCACCTGAACCGCTTTCACGCCGAGTTCCTTCAAGTCGCTCGCAATTTTCGGGCATCAGATAGTGGCCGTTGGTCTCGATCTTGAGCTGACCGTCGCGCGAGCAGACGTATTCCACCATCTTGAAGAAGAGCGGGTGAACCATCGGCTCGCCGCCGGAAAAGGACAGATAGGGGATCTCGTGCTGCATGAATTGCTCGAGGACATTGAAGATCTGTTCCTCGTTGAGTTCGTCGCGAAACGCCTTGCCCGGCCCGCTTTCTTCGATGCAGTGCAGGCACGCGAGGTTACACTCGTTGGTCACCTGCCACGCGACATAAAGCGGCGCTCCAAGATCGGCCGTCTCGCCGGTCCTCGATGCTCCGGCTGCGGTGCGCGCTGCTTTCGCGGGCCGTGCCGCGGGTCCGGTCATGGGATCAGTCCTGCACCAGGCCCTTTTGTCGCAATTCGCCGATGAACGCGAGCGTTTCGCGCTCGATGGCCCCATCGCGATCCTGGAAGCGCTCCTTCAACCGCATGACGATTGCCTGCTCATCCTGCGCGGCCTCGATCTCTCGAACGACCGCCGTCGCGACGGGATTGAGTGTGTAAACCTTTTCCGAACGGGTCTCGAACAGGACACCGCCGAACTTCTCCTGGCGGAACTTTACGAACTTTGCAAGTTGCATGTCAACCGCCCCCAAAGGCACTATTTAGCCACAATTTGAGCTCCAGCGCCTCGCGTGCACCGGTGGGCCCTTCCAGGCCTACCTTGCTTGAGCCGCCGGCCCGACACCGATCGGTGGGGGCGCCATGTTGACGATCCGCTTGAACAACGCGTCGTGCTCGGTCTTCGCGTCGGCGCCGAACAGCGGATCGGTATGCCCGGCAAATGCCGCGTCGATGATCTCCCAGTCGCCAGGCGTCAGGTGTTTCTCCGCGAGGGGCAGAATCTCGGTTTCCTCGCGCCGCATGTGCTCCCAATGAAACGCCGCGTAGGATTCCACCGCCGTCGCGAACGAAGTACGAAACTCGTCGCCAGCTCCGTGCTCGTAACGCAACAGCGCCTGCTCCAGTGTGCGAATTTTCTCGGCGCCCACATGGTGTTCCTCATGCAGGCGGTCGAGCAGGGGCCCCGCTGTCGGGCAGCGCACCCGCAGGAGCGTGAAAAGGTATTTGTCTTCCTTGGGATGGTGGAATCGCTCGGGAACGGTATCGATGTAGTGAACCATGGCGCCAAGAAGTCTGAAGTCGGGCTTCGTGCCGCGGTCGCGGGTCTGATGGACCAGGTAGAGCATGCCGTGCAGGACCGCCGCCAGCGAGCGGTGTTCGTCCTTGATGATGCCAATCGCGTTCACTGTCTGCCTTTCGAGCACACCCGCCGGTGTCTGCGCAACGCTTCCTCAATCAATGATAGGCGATCGGCCAGCGCAGGCTTTGAGGCAGATCAAGGCCTCGACACGCAGGCTTGGCGAGCAATTTCTTGCGACAGGTCAATGGGAGGCGTGGGCTCACACCGGAGAATGTTTCGCCAGGCGTCGAGAATCATCGGGCCGCGGCTTCGAGACGACTTTGCGGGGAAGCCATGTTCAAGAGAATTCTGGTTCCGACGGATGGATGCAAGCTGTCGCAGAAGGCGGTGAAGCGCGCAATCGAGCTCGCGAAGATCACCCACGCCAAGCTGGAGGCATTGCACGTGCTTCCGAGATTCTTGCATAGCCACCCCGGCGTATTTGGCGCGGCCGACGGTGCGACCGATACGGCGTATGACCGCGAGATGAAGGTACAGGCCCAACGGCTGTTCACCGGAATAGGGAAGCAAGCTGATGCCGCCGGTGTCGAGCTCGAGGCCGTGCTAATCGAGAACAACGATGTCTGGAGAGCGATTATTGCCGTGGCGACGAGGAAGAACTGCGATCTCATCTGCATGGCGTCGCATGGGCGCCACGGTCTGTCCGGGGTCATCCTGGGCAGCGAAACCAGCAAGGTGCTGACGCACAGCAGCATCCCGGTTCTCGTGATTCGCTGACGGCGTGAAATTTAGCGCTCGATCATGGCCGTTCTTGCGCCAGACCGGGGCGATCAAGCGCGCGAGCTGACCGGCTCCCTTGCCACATGGCGCGAAGCCGTGTCGGCCCCCAGTCGATGAAGAACCGCGCGCCAATACTCTTGGGAGCATGTCTGGCCCAAGGGTGTCTCGGGGTCGTAGATAACCGCGTCTGCGAGCTCGGACGCGGTCAAGGGGTCCATCGTGCGCAATTGGTGCTCCAGAACCGCCAGCGTCGCGTCCGACGCGTCGTCGCCGGCCTCCAGACGATGCAGGATCCGCTGGCGCAGGGTCGCCTCACTTGCCGTAAACGCGACAACGACGAACGGCACGGCCAGCTCCGAGGCCAGATTCCGGAACAGATCTCGCTGCCAGCGCTTCAAGAATGCTGCGTCGACGATCGCGATGTATCCCGCCTTGGCGACGGAGCGCGCATGCGCATGCGCGGTGGCATAGGTCCACGCAGTGGCCTGCGGTGCGTAGAGACCACCCTCTATGCATGAACTACCAGGCTGCACCGTATCGATTCGATCCCGTCGTTTGCGTTCGACGTCGGTGCGGATGCGCACAGCGCCCGCAAGCTCCAGAAGATACTGTGAACGGGTTGTCTTGCCGGTACCCGAAACGCCATGGGTGATGATGATCGCCCCGCGGGTTGGCGTCGCATAGTGCGCGGCAAGATTCAGGTAGGTTCGATACTCCGCCAGCAGAGTGGCCTTTGCCTCGCCGGCCGCCACCTGTGCCGCGCGCAGGGCAGTGACCTTGGCGCGCACCAGCGCCCGATAGACGCAATAGAAGCGAAACACGCTCAGCCCGTCGTAGTCTCCGGTGATTTCGAGGTACGCGTTGAGGAACCGATGCGCAAGGTCCGGTCGGCGGCGTGCCCGAAGGTCCATCGTCGTGAACGCGATTTCGCTCATGACGTCGATCCAGCGCATTGCTTCGTTGAATTCGATGCAATCGAAGACCGTCAGATCTCCCTCGAAGCGCGCGATGTTGCCGAGATGGAGGTCGCCGTGGCATTCGCGGACGAACCCGCCGTCGCGCCGGCTCCCGATCACTTCTTTGCAGGTGCCGTATTCGCGCGTTGTCCACTCGGCGAGCGCAGCGAGTGCGTCTGCCTCCCCATGTGAATCGGGAAGCGATCGAATCTGCGTGAAATTCAGCTGGGCCACGCGAAACACGTCATCCGGCGCGCCGTACGCGTGCAAGCCTGCTACGGGTGCCGCACGATGGAACGCGGCGATCTTCGCTGCGAGTGTGTCAATGTCCGCTGCTGATAACTCGCCACGCGCGAGCTCTTCGCTGGCGAGTGAGTTCGGCGGAAACCGGCGCATCCTGACTGCGTACTCGATGGCGCGCCCATTGCCGCCAAGCCTCGGTGCTTCGATCGTTCCCGTGATCGCCACGACATCGACGTATAGATCAGGCGCGAGCCGGCGGTTGAGCCGCAATTCCTCCGTGCAATAGAAGCGTCGCGCGGTGAACCGCCTGAAGTCGAGAAAGCCGAGATCCACCGCCTTCTTGATCTTGTACGCAAATTCGCCGACCAGCAGCACAAAGGAAATATGCGTCTCGATGAGACTGACGTTCAACTCACCAAGGTCGGACACTGCTGACGCGCGCAGCGCCTCGACGAGGCGCGCCTGCCTCGTAACGCTATTGCGCGAGTAAGAAGGTGTCATCCGGTCAGCGCAGCAGGAACACCGGCGCGTCGCTGTGCGTCAGTACCTTGATGCTCTCGCTGTCCAGGAAGAGTCTTGAAGCCTGCGTCGTCCATGCGAATCCATCAGCCGCGGCGGTGGATCCCATGGACCACGCAGGGCGTCCGGTGCAACACCCCGGCAGCGAGCGGTGCTCGTTGTCGATGATCCGGATCGCATCCACCTTCTCTCCTTTGCTAGCGCCGCGGGAGCTGAGTCCGCACAGCGCTGTACTGAATCGCATGCTAGTGGTTCGGCCGATGGATGGCTTTGAGGCAGGTCAATACGGAGGCGGGGCTGGAACGGGCATTTCTTGCCACAGGACAAGGGTCGGACGTCGAAGGGTTTTTTCGGCTTTTGGGGACTGGGCATTGCCGCGTCGACTCTCACGGCGTTTCTCCAGGTTTCGCCGTTCGACGTGAACTGGTGCTCACTGGACGAGGCCGCGCGGGCGGAAGAATGTCCCAGACGCGATGGAACCGGTGCGACCCAATTCGACCCGGCCGGCCCGGCGACGTATCAGCAGTGAAGACCGGCGAGCTGCTTCAGTGCGGTGAGGTCGAACAGCTTTACGCTGCGGCCTTGCACCTGCAGCAGCCCCCCTTCCTGGAAGCGCGAGAACAGACGACTCACGGTTTCAAGCTTCAATCCGAGGTAGCTGCCGATCTCCTCGCGCGTCAGGCGCAGCACGAACTCCGTCGACGAATAACCCCGCCGCCGGTATCGCTCGGACAGGTTCAGGAGGAATACCGCGAGGCGTTCCTCGGCGCGCAACCTGCCCAGCGTCAGCATCATGCTCTGGTCGCGCTCGATATCGCGGGACAGGAACCGGTGGAGATTGTGCTGCAGCGGCGGGACGGTACGGGCGAGTTTCTCCAACCTGTCGAAGGGCAGGGTGCACACTTCGGTGTCCTCGAGTGCGATCGCCTCGCAGCCGTAGCGCTCGCCGCCGATGCCATCCATGCCTAGGATGTCGCCGATCATGTGGTAACCGGTGATCTGCTCGCGCCCGTCTTCAGCGAGGATCGTGGTCTTGAACGAGCCGATCCGGATTGCGTAGAGCGCGGTGAAGGGCTCGCCCGTGCGGTACAGCGCGTCGCCTTTCTTGAGGCGCGTCCGGCTCGTTACCACTGCATCGATCTCCCGCATCGCATCCGGATCCAGGCCGGCTGGCAGGCATAGCTCGCGCATGGTGCAGTTATTGCAATGCGTCTTGAGCGCGCCGATCGAGATCACGGCGGCAGGCCGAGCAGTCGACTCCGTATCGTGGGTGGCGGGTGTAGCCATCAAGCACTCCGGCGACTTGCAGGGGAGCAAGGCGGCTTGGAGTGTAATCCCGACCTGCACTGCCCAACAAGGTCATTTCCACGAGACGAGGCCAGGCAAAATGACGCTGAGTCTCCACATCGGGGCATGGATGGTCGGCGCGCTGGGTAGATTGCACGGTACGGCAATGTCCGGCCGGCTGGTCGCGGCAGTCACCGCAATGGCGCCTCACAACCCTTGTTGCCCGCGCGCGAGACTGCAGCATCGCAACCCGATATCACATCGGGCGAATCGCGACCCGCGCGCTGCCGGGCGCCGTGTTCGGAGCGGTCGGCGCACTGGCTCTGCAATCGACACGATACCGGCCCCTGCAGCGCGCCTCTATCTTGCAGCCAACCTGCTCCTGCTGTTGGGCGCCAATATCGCGCTGGGCACACCGGGCGTCGCGTGGCTGCAGCGGGCAGGCGTAGCGACGTTTGGGCGCTGCTTCAGGACGTTCGGCCAATGCCAAGGCGACCGGGGTGCGGGATGCGTTGGATCTAGTGCCTGCCCTGCGCACTGGTCTACAGCGTGTTGCCGCTAGCGCTGCTCGCCGGTTGCGCGTCGCAGGACGCTGCCGGCGGGGGTGGCGCTTAGCCATGCCAGGACGATGCTCCGCAGCGGGTGACCGCGCTATACGGCGGCAGCGGTGTGGATTGCGTTTGCGCTCGTTGGGACAGAGCGGGTGATCCTTGCGCCCGACGCGCTCGCGCAGAGCCCATTCTATCTCGTAACGTGATCGCGATCGTCTATGGGATCTGCGCTTGGAATGCGAATGGCCGGGATTTGTCGACGTGGGGTGTCACAAAGATGGAGCGGTCTTCGGTCGAGCAGATCGTCGACGTGCTGAAACGATGGAGCTGGGCAGCCCGGCGGCTGCCGGCGCTGCTGTAGCGTTCGCCTATACCGTATAAGCAGCCCTCACCAAGTCCAGCATGTGACGTAGCAGTGTCGTCGTGATCCTTTCATGTATGGCGTCACTTGCCATGTGCGCGGATGCAGGGGTAACCTGATTCCTAGGTTGTCCTACCGGAACACCGGACTGCCAATGCACTGGTGGTCCTTGATTCGAGTGTCGATCCCAATTGATCCACATCAAAGCTGGACGCGGTCCAATCGATAGTTTGCACGCATGAACCATCCTAGAACCTGGAGCCTCGGCGCCAAGCTGGGATTGGTCGGCGTACCGTTTCTGTTGCTCGCTCTATTGATCATCGCGACCACGCTATGGGTATCGTGGCAACTGGACGGCGGAGCGGCAGCGGTCAACGAGGCCGGACGGATGCGGATGCAGGCATATCGTCTGTCGCTGTCGATCGGAACGGCTGATAACAAGGCGATACCGGACGAGATTGCGGAATTCGAGCGCAGCCTCGCGCTTCTACGCGACGGCGATCCCGAGCGTCCGCTGCTCGTGCCATGGGACGACGCGGTTCGGCAGGAGTTCGAGGTCGTCCAGCGCGATTGGTCGCGGTTTCATGAAAAATGGATTCCGACGCAATCGGCCGCGATGGACAGCGCTGCGCGACGATACCGCGGCGTTTGCCGCGCACATCGATGCACTGGTAGCGGCCATCGAAACGCACATGTCGCGGTGGACTGCGCTTCTGCATCTGCTGCAGATCGCGATGATGACGCTGGCCGTCTTTGGCACGGCGCTGCTGCTCTACGCCGGTTATCGGTTCGTACTGGAGCCGGTCGGACAGCTCAAAGGCGCCATCCAGCGCATTCAGGGCGGCGATTTCGGCGCCCGGGTGCAACGCATCACGAGCGACGAACTCGGCACGCTGGCGACGGGCTTCAACGGTATGGCGGAGCACATTCAGTCGATGTACCGAAACCTCGAGGCCAGGGTCGCGGAAAAGACGGCCGAGCTGGAGGAAAAGCGCGAACGGCTTGAAGCGCTCTACAGTGTGACCACGCTGGCGGCCAAAGCCACGACGCTGCAGGAGCTCGCGACCGGATTCACGCGCCATGTCGGTCGGGTTGCGCGTGCCGACGGGGTGGCGCTGCGCTGGTCCGACGAGACCAACCAGCGCTTCCACATGCTCGCCTCCGAGGGGCTGCCTGCTGCAATGATTGGGGGCGAGCAGTGTCTCAAGGCGGGACACTGCTTCTGCGGCTCGCCATCGGCGTTGCGCGACGTACGCGTCATTGCAATTCAGGCCAGGCAACCCGCTAGCATGCACCATTGCAGCGATGCAGGATTCGAGACGATCGTGTCGGTCCCGATTTTGCAGCACGACCGCTTGATGGGCGAAGTGGACCTGTTCTTTCACAACCAGTTCACCCTGTCCGTCGCGGAGCGCTCGTTGCTGGAAGCGCTGACCGCCCATCTGGCCGGCGCGATGGAAAATCTGCGCCTGAACGCGTTGGAGAAGGAGGCCGCAGTCTCACAGGAGCGCACCTTCCTCGCACGAGAACTGCACGATTCCATTGCGCAATCGCTGGCATTTCTCAAGATCCAGGTTGGCCTCATGCGCGACGGGCTTGCTGACAGCGATGCTGAAGCGGTCGAGCGCGCTCTTGGCGAGATCGACACAGGAGTGCGCGAATGCTACGGCGACGTGCGCGAGCTGCTCGTGCATTTCCGCACGCGGGCCAATGCCGAGGACATCGAGCCGGCGCTCGTGACCACGCTGCGCAAGTTCGAGCACCAAAGTGGCCTTACGACCACGTTGCAGATGCATGGCCATGGGCTGCCGCTGGCCCCGGTCCTCCAGGTGCAGGTCCTGCACATCGTGCAGGAGGCGCTTTCCAACGTGCGCAAGCATGCCCGGGCAACGCAGGTCTGGCTGGACGTGCAACAGCAGCCGCGTTGGCGCTTCGAGGTGCGTGATGACGGCGTGGGGTTCCTACCGGCCAGACGGGGCTTCCGACGAGACGCACGTGGGAATACGCATCATGGCTGAACGAGCTGAGCGGATCGGCGCCAGCCTCGACGTCCTGGCGACACCCGGGCGGGGCACGTCGATCGTACTGACCTTGGCGTTGGTTACTCCAGTCGCTCCGGAAGAATCGGCGCCGGCGGACGCTCGAGTGCTGCAATGACCGCGATGTCATCCGCAGCCCCACAACCGATCCGCATTCTCGTGGTCGACGATCACACGCTTTTTCGACGCGGCATTACTGCACTTCTGGCACGCGAGGCGACGTTCGAAGTGATTGCCGACGCCGCCGACGCCGCTGAAGCCCAGCGGCGCGCGCGAGAACTGCAGCCAGATCTGATTCTGCTCGACAACCATTTACCAGGTGTCACCGGAGCGGACGCGCTCCCCGCTTTGCGCGAAGCCGCGCCGGCGGCGCGCGTGCTGATGCTCACGGTCAGCGAGGACGAAGAGGATTTGGCGACGGCGCTGCGTAATGGCGCCTGCGGCTACTTGCTGAAGACCATGGAAGGCGACGCATTGGCCATGGCAATCTTGCGCGCCATGCGCGGCGAGTCCGTCGTCGCGGACGAAATGACGGGGAAACTTGTCGCAGCCTATCGCCATGCCGCGGCGACACCGCTGCAGGCGGATTCCAGCCTGCCGACATCGCCTGTCGCGTCACTCTCACCGCGCGAGCAGGAAATCCTGCGCGGAATTGCGCGCGGGGCGAGCAACAAGGTGATTGCGCGTGAGCTCGGTATCGCCGAAACCACCGTCAAGATCCACGTCCAGCATGTGTTGCGCAAGCTCGAGGTGGCCTCGCGCGTGCAGGCGGCCGTTATCGCAACGGAGCACGGCCTGGCTTGACCTAGCGCAACCCTGCGCAAGTTTGCCTCCGCAATAGTTCTTTCGGACGATGCGGGCTCCCTGCTACATCGTTCTTCGTTCTTTCCATCGTACGCTTATGGACGGATGCCGGCCCGCCTCGCCGCCTGCCAAACTCGGCACATAGCAACGCTTGAGGCGGGGTTGTCATGACGCAAGTCGGGGCAGGGGCTGTCGGTACTGATAGTCAGCACGCTCGCGTTCACAGTGTGTTTCATGGTCTGGATGATGTTCGCGGTGATCGGCATCCCGATCAAGAAGACACTCGATCTCAACGCGACGCAGTTCGGCCTGCTGACTGCGACCCCGGTGCTCACCGGCTCGCTGATCCGCGTACCTCTCGGCATGTGGACCGACAAGTTCGGCGGGCGCATCGTGCTATTCATCCTCATGCTGCTCTGCGTGGTGCCGATCTATCTGATCGCGCACGCAACGCAATTCTGGCAGTACCTCGTCCTCGGGCTCTTCGTCGGTATCGCGGGAGGTTCGTTCTCGGTTGGCACGCCCTACGTCGCACGCTGGTTTCCAAGGAACCGGCAGGGCTTCGCGATGGGCATCTTCGGCGCCGGCAATTCGGGTGCGGCGGTCAACAAGTTCGTCGCACCGGCCCTGGTGGTGGCATTCGGGTGGGCGGTGGTGCCGCAGGTCTACGCGGCCATCATGCTCGGGACCGCGCTGCTGTTTTGGTTCTGCAGCTACTCGGACCCCGCGCACCTGGTGGATTCGAAGATCACTTGGCGAGAGCAACTCGAGGCGTTGAAGGACCCCAAGGTCTGGAAGCTGTGCCAGTACTACTCCATCGTATTCGGCGGTTACGTGGCGATGAGTCTTTGGATGGTTCAGTACTACGTGGGCGAATTCGCACTGGATATCCGCGCCGCGGCGTTGCTGGCCGCGTGCTTCTCGCTGCCCGGCGGTGTATTGCGCGCGGTCGGCGGATGGTTCTCGGACAAGTACGGCGCGCACAGCGTGACCTGGTGGGTGCTGTGGGTCAGCTGGGTCTGCCTGTTTCTCCTTTCGTATCCGCAGACCGACATGACTATCCTGACCACGACCGGGCCGAAGACCTTTCACCTCGGTCTCTCCATCTGGCCGTTCACGATCCTGATGTTCGTCCTTGGGATCGCCTGGGCTTTCGGCAAGGCGTCGGTGTTCAAGTACATCTCCGACGAATATCCGGCCAACATCGGCGTTATTTCCGGTGTCGTGGGCTTGGCCGGTGGCATGGGCGGGTTCGTGTTGCCGATCATGTTCGGCGCACTGATGGACCTCACCGGCATCCGCTCGTCTGCGTTCATGCTGATGTACGGCGTGGTTTGGGTCTCGCTGATATGGATGTACTGGACGGAAGTACGCGGCGCGGAGCTGATGGGTAGCAACGCCAAGCCGTTCCGCCTTCAGGGACGGCAGGTTGCCGTCAAACAGGAAGCATCATGAACATCACGAACACATCGCTCGAGTCCCGTGTGGTCGCACCTCACACGGGCGACCGTACCGACATCGCCGACTGGCGCCCCGAGGACGAAGCCTTCTGGGAAAGCACAGGCAAGAAGATCGCCTACCGCAACCTGTGGATCTCGGTACCCGCGTTGCTGTGCGGCTTCGCAGTCTGGGGGATGTGGGGAATTATCACCGTGCAGATGCTCAACCTGGATTTCCCGTTCACTCAGGCGCAGCTTTTCACGCTGACCGCGGTCGCCGGGATCTCCGGCGCGACGATGCGCATCCCGGCCTCGTTCCTGATCCGCCTGGCTGGCGGCCGCAACACCATCTTCCTGACCACGGCGATGCTGCTCGCGCCCGCCATCGGCACCGGCATCGTGCTGCAGCACAAGGACTGGCCGCTGTGGGCCTTCCAGCTGATGGCATTGTGGTCGGGCGTGGGTGGCGGCAACTTCGCGAGCTCCATGTCCAACATCAGCACCTTCTTTCCGAAGCGGCTGCAGGGTACGGCGCTCGGGCTAAACGCGGGGTTGGGCAACTTCGGCGTGACGACGATGCAGATCGTGATTCCGCTGGTCATGACAGTGGGCATCTTCGGCGCCTTCGGCGGCGAGCCGATGACATTGGTGAAGGACAGCGGGTGGATCTTCGGCAAGATCACAGCCGGCACGACGACCTGGATCCAGAACGCGGGCTTCGCGTGGGTGCTGTCGCTGGTGCCGCTCTCAGCGCTGTGCTGGTTCGGCATGAACAACCTGAAGACGATCTCGCCGGCCACCGGCAACCCGATCGTCGCGTTCGCGAAGATCACCTACCTGTACACGCTGGCCTTCGTGCCTTCGATCCTCGGGATGTACCTGTACCTGCCGCCGCCCACCGGCTTGGGTGTGATCAGCATGTGGGTGGCCATTCCGCTGGACATCATCGCCGCGCTGACAGTAATGCGACTCGCGGCGTTCGGCCCGATGAAGGAGGGCGTCGCCAAGCAGTTCGAAATCTTCAGGAACAAGCACACCTGGTCGATGACGGCGCTGTACATCGTGACCTTCGGCTCGTTCATCGGCTTCTCGATGGCGCTGCCGCTGTCGATGAAGGTCATCTTCGGCGTCAGCCACGTTCCTGGCCCCAACGGCGTGATGCAGCACACGCTCAATAACCCGAATGCACCCACGATCCTGGCCTACGCCTGGATCGGTCCCTTCGTCGGTGCGGCCGCGCGGCCGATCGGCGGATGGATATCCGACAAGGTCGGCGGATCCATCGTCACCCAGGTCATCTCGGTGGTGATGGTGGTCGCCTCGGTGGCCGTCGGCTACGTCATGATGCAGGCCTACGCCTCGGCCACGCCGGAGCAGTACTTTCCGGCGTTCCTCGGCCTGTTCATCGTGCTGTTTTTCGCCAGCGGCATCGGCAACGGCTCGACCTTCCGTACCATCGGCGTGATCTTCGACCGTCAGCAAGCAGGCCCGGTGCTGGGCTGGACGTCGGCGATCGCCGCCTACGGCGCCTTCGTCGCGCCGATCGTGATCGGTAACCAGATCCAGGCCGGCACGCCACAGATAGCGATGTACGGGTTCGCGGCGTTCTACGCTGTCTGCCTGGTGCTGAACTGGTGGTTCTACCTTCGCGCCAACGCCTACGTGAAGAATCCTTGAGGACGATGCCGTGAGCCATTTTCTAGATCGACTGAGCTACTTCTTGCAACCCCGCGAGGCCTTCGCTGGCGACCACGGCGTCACTACCGGCGAAGACCGTACTTGGGAGGACGCCTATCGCAACCGCTGGGCGCACGACAAGATCGTGCGCTCCACGCACGGCGTGAATTGCACCGGCTCGTGCTCCTGGAAGATTTATGTCAAGGGCGGCATCGTCACGTGGGAAACGCAGCAGACCGACTACCCTCGCACGCGTTGGGACATGCCCAACCATGAGCCGCGAGGATGCGCGCGCGGCGCCAGCTACAGCTGGTATCTCTACAGCGCGAACCGCGTCAAGTACCCGATGGTGCGCGGACGTCTCCTGAAAAGCTGGCGCGCGGCGCGTGTCGGACACGATCCGGTCGACGCGTGGGCGTCCATTGTCGAGGACGACGTCAAGCGACGCGACTACCAGCAGGTGCGAGGACTCGGTGGATTCGTGCGCTCAGACTGGGACGAGATCAACGAGATCGTCGCCGCGGCCAACGTCTATACGATCAAGAAGCACGGCCCCGACCGAATCATCGGCTTCTCGCCGATCCCGGCGATGTCGATGGTCAGTTACGCCGCGGGCTCGCGCTATCTGAGTCTGATCGGCGGCGTGTGCATGAGCTTTTACGACTGGTACTGCGACCTTCCGCCGAGCAGTCCGCAAATCTGGGGCGAGCAGACCGATGTGCCCGAATCGGCCGACTGGTTCAATTCGAGCTTCATCATCGCCTGGGGCTCGAATGTGCCGCAGACGCGCACGCCGGATGCGCACTTCTTCACCGAGGTGCGCTACAAGGGGACCAAGACGGTGGCGGTGACGCCGGACTACTCGGAGGTCGCCAAGCTTGCGGACATCTGGATGAACCCGAAGCAGGGTACTGACGCAGCGGTGGCCATGGCGATGGGGCACGTCATTCTCAAAGAGTTCTACTTCCCCGGTGAGGGTAAGGAACGCAGCGCGTACTTCGACGACTACGTGCGTCGCTACACCGACATGCCGATGCTTGTGATGCTCAAGGAGCATACGTTGACTAACGGCGAGGTTGTCACCGTTCCCGACCGCTATTTGCGCGCGTCAGACTTCGACGGGAAACTCGAACAAGCGAACAACCCCGAGTGGAAAACGGTCGCCTTCGACGAGGCGGGCAAGGTTGTCCTGCCCCATGGCGCCATCGGTTTTCGCTGGGGCCCCGACGGACGTGCCGATAGAGGCCAGTGGAATCTGGAAGCAAAGGAAGCCCGTCACGGCGAGGAGGTCAAGCTCAGGCTTTCCCTGCTCGAAGGCGAGAGTCCAACTACCGAAACGGCGAAGGTAGGTTTCCCCTACTTCGGCGGAATCGTCAGTGACCATTTTCCGAACAATCTGCAAACAGACGTGCTGGTTCGTACCGTTCCCGTGCGACGAATCGCGCTCGGCAAGGCCGGTGAGCAGCGCGAGGCCCTGGTGGCCACCGTGTTCGACCTGCAGGTTGCCAACTATGGCGTGGCTCGGGGTCTGGCGGGGGAGCTTGCCGCGAAGAACTTCGATGATGACACGCCCTATACGCCGGCCTGGCAGGAGCGCATCACGGGTACGCCACGCGCACAGCTGATCACGGTTGCGCGCCAATTCGCCGATAACGCGCACAAGACTCAGGGCAAGTCCATGGTGATCATCGGTGCCGCGATGAACCACTGGTACCACAGCGACATGAACTATCGCGGCGTCATCAACATGCTGATGATGTGCGGCTGCATCGGTCAGAGTGGCGGCGGCTGGGCGCACTACGTGGGACAGGAAAAGCTGCGCCCGCAGACCGGATGGACTGCATTGGCCTTCGCGCTCGACTGGATCCGACCGCCCCGTCAGATGAACAGCACAAGCTTCTTCTACGCGCATACCGACCAGTGGCGTTACGAGAAGCTGGGCATGGAAGAAGTGATCTCGCCATTGGCCGACAAGATGTTGTATGGCGGCAGCATGATCGACTACAACGTGCGCGCCGAGCGCATGGGCTGGCTGCCGTCCGCGCCGCAGCTGCAGACCAATCCGCTCCAAGTCGTGCGCGACGCGGCGAGCGCCGGCATGGAGCCTAAGGATTACGTCGTCAAGGGCCTCAAAGGCGGTTCGCTGAAGATGAGCTGCACCGACCCTGACCACCCCGACAACTGGCCGCGCAACATGTTCGTATGGCGATCCAACCTGCTTGGATCGTCGGGCAAAGGTCACGAGTACTTCCTTAAGCACCTGCTGGGTACCAGCAACGGCGTGCAAGGCAAAGATCTCGGCGTAGAAGAAGCGAGACCTGTGGAAGTCGTGTGGCACGACAAGGCGCCGGAAGGCAAGCTCGACCTGCTGGTCACGCTCGACTTCCGGATGAGCACGACGTGCCTCTACAGCGACATCGTGCTTCCCACGGCCACCTGGTACGAGAAGAACGATCTCAACACCAGCGACATGCATCCCTTCATCCATCCGCTGTCCACTGCGGTGGATCCAGCCTGGCAATCGCGCAGCGACTGGGACATCTACAAGGGCTTCGCCAAGAAATTCAGCGAAGTCTGCGTCGGCCATCTGGGTGTCGAGCGCGAGTTGGCTCTAGTGCCGCTAATGCACGACAGTCCATCCGAGCTGGCGCAGCCCTTCGACGTCAAGGACTGGAGGCGTGGCGAGTGTGACCTCATCCCGGGCAAGACCGCACCGAACCTCGTCGTCGTGGAACGCGACTATCCGAACGTCTATAAACGATTCACCGCGCTGGGGCCCCTGATGGCCAAGGTCGGTAACGCTGGCAAAGGCATCAGCTGGAACACCCAGACGGAGGTGAAGCAGCTCGGTGAACTCAGTGGGCTCGTCATTGCGCCGGGTGCGACTTGCGGCATGCCCAAAATCGAGACCGACATCGACGCCTGCGAGGTGATTCTGCAGTTCGCTCCCGAGACCAACGGCCATGTCGCCGTCAAGGCGTGGGAAGCACTGGGCAAGCAGACCGGACTCGACCACACACACTTGGCGATTCACCGCGAGGACGAGAAGATCCGGTTCCGCGACGTCCAGGCACAGCCGCGCAAGATCATCAGCTCGCCGACCTGGAGCGGCATCGAAAGCGAGACCGTTTCGTACAACGCCGGCTATACCAACGTGCACGAAATGATTCCCTGGCGCACGTTGACGGGACGCCAGCAGTTCTACATGGATCACCCGTGGATGATCGCATTCGGGGAGGGCTTCAGCAGCTACCGCCCGCCAGTGGACCTGAAGACCACGGCTGGTATTCTGGGCGTCAAACCGAATGGCAACCCGGAAATCGCGCTGAACTTCATCACGCCACACCAGAAATGGGGCATTCACAGCACCTATACCGACAACCTGATCATGCTCACGTTGAGTCGCGGTGGGCCTTGCGTCTGGCTAAGCGAAGAGGACGCGAAGCGTGGCCGCATCATCGACAACGACTGGATCGAACTGTTCAACGTCAACGGGGCCATCGCCGCGCGCGCCGTAGTGAGCCAGCGCGTGAAACCCGGCATGGTGATGATGTACCACGCGCAGGAAAAAATCGTGAACACGCCGGGATCGGAAATTACCGGCGTGCGCGGCGGCATCCACAACTCGGTCACCCGCATCGTGTTGAAGCCTACGCACATGATCGGTGGCTACGCGCAGTTCAGCTATGGCTTCAACTACTACGGAACCATCGGCACCAATCGCGACGAGTTCGTGGTGGTGCGCAAGATGAACAAGGTTGACTGGCTCGATACTCCGGTCGGCAGTGAGCTCATCCGCCCGGTCCAGGCGCAAGGAGAAGTGGCATGAATCCCCATGCTCACATTCGTTCGTTGCACCGTGGGGAGGCCGCATGAAGATACGCGCGCAAATCGGCATGGTTCTCAACCTGGACAAGTGCATTGGCTGCCACACCTGCTCCGTCACCTGCAAGAACGTGTGGACCAGCCGCCCTGGCATGGAATACGCCTGGTTCAACAATGTTGAGACCAAACCCGGGATCGGTTACCCGAAGGAGTGGGAGAACCAGGACAAGTGGAACGGCGGCTGGGTGCGTAAGGCCAACGGCAGCATCGAACCGCGCCAGGGCGCGAAATGGAAGCTGCTGATGCGCATCTTCGCCAACCCGAACCTCCCGGAAATCGACGACTACTACGAACCGTTTACCTTCGACTACGGTCATCTGCAATCGGCACCCGAGATGAAGGCTACGCCGACGGCGCGCCCGCGCAGCCTCATCACGGGCAAGCAGATGGACAAGATCGTCTGGGGCCCGAACTGGGAAGAGATCCTCGGCGGTGAATTCTCGGGACGCAGCAAGGACCGGAACTTCGACGACATCCAGAAGGATATCTACGGGCAGTTCGAGAACACTTTCATGATGTACCTGCCCAGGCTGTGCGAGCACTGCTTGAACCCGGCGTGCGTGGCCAGCTGCCCCTCGGGCTCGATCTACAAGCGCGAGGAAGACGGCATCGTGTTGATCGACCAGGACAAGTGTCGCGGTTGGCGGATGTGTGTGAGTGGTTGCCCGTACAAGAAGATTTACTACAACTGGAAGAGCGGCAAGGCGGAGAAATGCATCTTCTGCTATCCGCGCATCGAGGCCGGCCAGCCGACTGTTTGCAGCGAGACCTGTGTCGGGCGCATCCGCTACCTTGGCGTGCTCTTGTATGACGCGGACCGCATCCAGGAGGCGGCGAGTGTCGAGCACGATCGCGATCTGTACCAGGCGCAGATCGACATCTTCCTCGACCCGTTCGACCCTCAGGTGATCGCGCAGGCGCGGGTCGACGGCGTCCCCGACCATTGGATGGAGGCGGCGCGCAACAGCCCGGTCTACAAGATGGCGGTGCAGTGGAAAGTCGCGCTCCCGCTGCACCCCGAGTACCGAACGCTGCCGATGGTCTGGTACGTGCCGCCGTTGTCGCCCATCAGTGCAGCCGCCAATGCGGGCCAAGTCGGCAGCAACGGCGAGATCCCCGATGTGAACCAGTTGCGCATACCGGTTAAGTATCTTGCCAACCTGCTCACTGCCGGCGACACCGTACCGGTCGTGCGAGCCTTGGAACGCATGCTGGCGATGCGCGCCTACCAGCGGGAAAAACACGTCGACAAGCGTATCAACAAGGCGGTACTGGAGCAGGTCGGCATCAGCCAGGCCGAAGTCGAGGAGATGTATCACGTGATGGCCATCGCCAATTACGAAGACCGCTTCGTGATCCCAACCACTCACCGCGAATACGCCGAAAATACCTTCAACGTTCGTGGTGGCTGCGGCTTCAGCTTCGGCAACGGCTGCTCCGAGGGCACCACCGAGACCAGCCTGTTTGGCAGCGAGAAACGGCGCACGATTCCGATCAAGGCGGAGGTCTGACATGTTTGCGCCGACGCCCCATCATCGCCCAATGAACAAGAGCCTGCGCGTGCTGGCGGCCTTGCTCGCTTACCCGAACGCGCGGATGCGCGGCTTCCTGCCGCAGATGCGAAGCCTGCTTGCCGAGGAGGACGCTGTCTCGCTGTCGCGTCGAGTCGAGCTCGATGCGCTGATGGATACGTTGCAGAGCGCCGATACGCTGGAAGCCGAGGCTGCCTATGTCGAGCTGTTCGACCGCGGCCGTGCCACCTCGCTGCATCTGTTCGAGCATGTCCATGGCGATTCGCGCGATCGTGGTCCGGCGATGATCGACCTCTGCCGTACCTACGAAGCCGCGGGCCTGTTTCTCGCCCCGGCGGAGCTTCCCGACTACCTGCCGGCGCTGCTCGAGTTCGCGTCCACGCAGCCGCCGCGCGAGGCACGCGCCTTCCTGGGTGAAATCGCCCACATCCTGAACGCACTCTTTGGCGCCTTGTGCAAGCGCCAGAGTGCCTACGCCAGCGTGTTGGGCGCATTGATTGAGCTCGCCGGAGAAAAAGCGCAGCCGGTCGAGCCGGCCGCCGACGAGCCGCTCGACGAGAGCTGGGCCGAACCGCCGGTATTCGACGGCTGCTCGGCGAAAGGTCAGGCTAGGTCGGGCCGGGCACACCCGATCCATGTCGTCCGATCCGTCCCGGCAAGCGGAAGCGGGGCGAACACGCCATCAGGAGCAGCCCGATGAACCCCGTCTTTTCCTACCTTCACTATTTTTTCTTCACCGTCTACCCGTACATCTGCATGGCGGTGTTTTTAATGGGCAGCCTCGCGCGCTTCGATCGCGACCAGTACACCTGGAAGAGCGACTCATCGCAGATGCTGCGCACCGGCACATTGCGCTGGGGCAGCAACCTGTTCCACATCGGCATTTTGTTCCTGTTCTTCGGGCACCTGGTGGGCCTGCTGACGCCGCACTGGTTCTACGAGGGCTTCATCAGCGCCCCAGCCAAGCAGCGCATGGCCATCTACTCGGGCGGTGTGGCGGGACTCGTCTGTTTCGTTGGCTTGAGCCTTTTGCTTTACCGTCGCCTCTTCGATCCGCGCATCCGTCTGACCAGCCACCGGACCGACATCGCGATTCTGCTCATTCTTTGGATCCAGCTGGTTCTTGGCCTGATCACGCTGCCGTTCTCGTACGAACACGCGGACGCGAGCGCAATGCTTATCCTGGCTGATTGGGCGCAGCGCATCGTCACCTTTCGTCCCAACGCCGACGCACTCGTCGCGCTGGACTGGCCCTACATGATTCACCTGATTCTGGGGATGACGATCTTCCTGCTGTTCCCGTTCAGTCGGCTGGTGCACGTCTGGAGCGGGTTCGCCAGCGTCGCGTACCTTTTCCGCCCCTACCAGGTAGTGCGCAGTCGGCGGCTCAATGTGCCGGCTGGACGTAACCTCCCGCGCCAACCTGACGCCGGCGTTTGATGGAGCATGGCGATGACGAACGCAAGAACCATCACCCCTGACGTGGCGCGCATCAATGGCGTGGCACTGCATTTGCAGGATGCCGCGCTGTCGCCGGACGAGTTGCGCCAACGGGCCTGCACGGAGCTTCTGCGCCAAGCCGCGCAACGCGCTGGGCTCCTGAGCACGGACGACGTGCCGTCGCCCGATGGCGTTAGCAGTGAAGCGGCCACCAGCGCGATTGAATCGCTGCTCGATCGGGTATTGAAGACGCCCGAGCCATCGGAAGAAGCGTGCCTGCGGCACTACGCCGCGCATGAGGCTACCTACCGGACCGGCGAGCGTGTACTGGCAAGACACATCCTTTTCGCCGTCACCCCGGGCGTAGATGTCGTGGAACTGCGCAAGCGCGCTGAGACGACCTTGCTGGACGTGCGCTGCCACGATGGCAAGACCAACGACCGCTTCGTCAATGCCGCCCGCGCCTCGTCCAACTGTCCCAGTGGCGCCCACGGCGGCGATCTCGGCTGGTTGAGCGCCACCGAGTGTGCACCCGAATTCGCGCGCGAATTGTTCGGCCATGCCGAGGTGGGCGTCCTGCCGCGGCTTGTGCATAGCCGCTTCGGGCTTCATGTGGTCGAGGTCCTGGCCCGGGAGCCCGGTGTGGCGCAATCCTTCGACGCAGTGCGCGGTGCGGTCGCGACGTCGCTGCGCCAGCTCGCCTACGTCACGGCGCTGCGCCAATACCTTCGACTGCTTGCCGGTGAAGCACAGGTACAGGGCATCGACCTCGATGCCGCCGGCACGCCGCTCGTGCAATAGCAGTCGCAATCGCAATCGCCTCCAATGCAGCCGTTCCCGTTCCCATGCCAGACCTGAGCATCGCCGGTTTTGAGGACCTGTTGCGTGCCGCTCGACAGCAGCCGGAACCGCAACGCCTGTTGTTCGTCTTTATGGGGGCGGAATTGCCCGAAGACAGCACACCCGAACAGCGGCAGCGTTTTGCCGCTGGCGCCGGCGGTGCGCTCGTCCCGTTGATGTGCGTGGACAAGACGCCCGACGAGCTGACTACGTTTGCCGCGCTGACCGAAGAATCTCGCATGTCAGGGCCCGAGTGGACGATGGTTTTCGTTGCCGGCCTTGCCGGGCGAGGTGACCGCGCGCTGTCGCATGAAGATGCTGAAGCGCCTCTGCAACGGATGGTTGAGGCGATCAAGGTAGGGTCACACGGGTCGTTCATTCCATTCGACCGCGAAGGCCGACCTGTGCTGTTTGAATGAGGTCGCGTTGCGACGTCCCCGATGCACCCGTGCAAGCGCGATGAGTGATTATGTGAAAGCCTGGCAGTGCATTGGCTGCGGACGGATCGAGGCCCCGCAGACCTGCATCGGGATTTGCCAGGACCGCAAGGTTCAGTTTGTTTACGCCGACGAACACGAGCAGGCGCTTGCCGAGCTGGCAACCATGCGCCAGAAGGCCGATGCGCTTGAGGCACTCGTGCGCCGCCTCGCGCACACAAGCCCGCACCAGAACCGTTGGGAATACTCCTATCGCGTGATGCAGGAGCAGGCACGCGCGCTGCTGGCCTCGACGCAAAATGCGCCTCGGGATCTCACCGAAAAACCGGTATAAACACGCCAAACCAATAGTGCTGCCTCGTCACGCCATGCGCTCGTCTTCGAACGGCGGCGAACCAAGCGTCGGTACGCACCGAGCCTGCAGATGATCAAGATCGGAATTCAAAGGCATCAGGCGGCTGCCGTTCCCACAGAGTTCGCGCTCTGGAATCTGGGCTTTCGACCGTTCTATCTGCTTGCCAGCATCCTCCTCGAGCTTCACCCGAATTTCCCTCGTGATGCGGGCGGATGTTGACCGCGGGCAGCCCTCAAGCTCGGAACCCGAGTTGTGCTGGCTTGTCGAACTATTACGGTTGAAGAGGCCGTGTCGGTTGCTTGATAACGCGACCAAGTCTGTCGCACTTGTGCGATGGGAAGGAGTGCCTCGATCTGGTGCATTTATCCTCGCTTGGAGCGGGCGCGACCTCTAAGGCGCAACTGGCAGAAGGTTGCAACCGTGATCATGCGCCCGCACGCTGAAAGGAGACCCCCATGAATACCGCTCGTAGCATTTACAGTTCCACGGCTACTGCGGACAGTATCGCGAGACCTACATATACGCTACCGCACCTACCCTACGACCGAGGTGCACTCGCACCGGTGATCTCGGCAAGTACCGTCGACGTCCACTACGGAAAGCACCATAAGGGATATGTCGACAACCTGAACAAGCTTGTCGAAGCGTCGAGATACCGTGATTTGCCGCTGGAAACGATCATTGTCGAATCGGCGCGTCGGGCGGAACAGATCGCTACCTACCACAACGCCGCGCAGGTCTGGAATCACAACTTCTACTGGCGCAGCCTGCGGCCTGGCGGCGGGGGCACGCCACCCGCGATCCTCAGGCAGCAGATCGAGGATTCGTTCGGTAGCGTTGCGGAATGCAGGCGGCAATGGGCCGCGCTGGCGACCTCGCAATTCGGCAGCGGGTGGACCTGGCTCGTCGTCAATAGGAACCGGATCGAGCTGCTCAAGACGGCCAATGCCGATGGGCCGTTGACACTTGGCGTGAGAGGATTGCTGGTGATCGACGTATGGGAGCATGCGTACTACCTGGACTATCAGAACCGCCGCGCCGAATACGTCAACGCCGTGTTCGATAGCTTGATTGACTGGAGCTTTGCCATGGACAATTTTGGCTAGCGTCCTTTGCGGCCCACTGTACTTGTCTCGGGGATGGGAATTGCCGGACCGACCGTCGCTTACTGGCTGCTTCGGGGAGGGTTTCTTCCGACTATTGTCGAGCGCGCCACCGGGTTCCGGGGTGGTGGCTACGTCATCGATTTCTGGGGAAATGGATTCGATGTGGCAAAGCGGATGGGACTGCTCCCTCGACTCAGGCGCCAAGGCTATGCAATTCGGGAGGTTCGCCTGGTCGGCAGCTCCGGAAGGCGCGTAGGTGGATTCCGGACCGATGTTTTCCGTCGCGCGCTCGGCAAACAGTTCCTGAGCATACTTCGCGGCGACTTGGCCTTTGACCTGTACAGTACGGTGAGAGGCGATTGTGAGGCGATATTCGGGGACACGGTCCGAGCCATCGACGATGTCGGTCAAGCCGTTGAGGTCGAATTCGAGCGTGCGGGCCGTCGTCGCTTCGACCTCGTCATCGGCGCCGACGGCCTGCATTCGCAGGTGCGTCTTCTGGCATTCGGCCCCGAGAACGAGTTTGAGCGCTACCTCGGCTATCGCACCGCGGCCTTCACGGTGGCGCGCTACACGCATCGGGACGAGGATGTCTACGTCAGCCACACCGTGCCTGGCCGCCAACTTGCCCGTTTTTCCCTGCGTGACGGGCGGACAGTCTTCTTCATGATCTTTGCCGCAGCAAGGCGGCCCGACATCGCCATCGCCGAACCCCCCGCCCGTGCGCTCGAACCTCGCCCCCATTCGAACCGACGTGCACTCCCGGCTGGATCGGCTGCCGTGGAGCGGTTTCCACTGGCTCGTTGTGGCGGCGCTCGGCGCAAGCTGGGCCCTCGATGGCCTGGAAGTAACTCTCGCCGGTGCAGTCGGGGCGGTACTGCAGCAGCCGGATTCACTAGGGCTTTCGAGCACACGGGTCGGTGCAACGGCTTCGGCCTACCTGCTGGGCGCCGTCTTCGGTGCACTGGTGTGCGGCTATCTCACCGATCGACACGGGCGCAAGCGACTGTTCTTCGCGACGCTGGCGGTCTATCTCGGGGGCACGCTCCTGACAGCGTTTTCTTGGGATTTCTGGAGCCTCGCCGCGTTTCGCTGCATCACCGGTTTCGGTATCGGTGGCGAGTATGCGGCCATCAATTCTGCCATCGACGAGCTTATCCCGGCGCGGGTCCGCGGTCGAACGAATCTGTTCATCAACGGCAGTTACTGGGTCGGGGCTGCGGTAGGGGCCATGTCAACACTCGTCCTCCTGGATACGGCGCGCATCCCTGCAGACGTCGGCTGGCGTCTGGGCTTTGGCATCGGTGCGACCCTTGGGCTGCTCCTGCTCATCGCGCGCCGACATGTGCCCGAAAGTCCGCGCTGGCTGATCGTGCATGGCTATGAGTCGCGCGCCCTGGCCGTGATGGCCGAGCTCGAGGCCCGCGCGGGAGCGACGGCAGCGACCGGCCGGAGCCCGCGGTCAGCGCCGGGCGATTACCTGGTCATTCATCCTCGCCGCAAGGTCGATCTTCACGACGTATTTCACACGCTGCTGCGCAGCTATCCGCGCCGGGCGGTGCTTGGTTTGACGCTGATCACTTCGCAGGCCTTTCTCTACAACGCGATATTTTTCACCTACGCGTTGGTACTCGTGCGCTTCTATGGCGTGCCCGCGAGCGATACAGGAATATTCCTGTTGCCGTTCGCGCTCGGCAATTTCCTCGGGCCGCTCCTGCTGGGGCGCTTCTTCGACACCATCGGTCGTCGCGTGTCGATCGCGACGACCTACGCGCTAAGCGGGCTGCTGCTGCTCGCGACCGGCGCACTGTTCGTGGCGCATAGGCTCACCGCGCAGGAGCAGACCCTGCTGTGGGCAGCGATCTTTTTCTTTGCGTCGGCGGCGGCGAGTGCTGCCTATCTCACGGTGAGCGAACTATTTCCCCTCGAATTGCGGGCATTGGCAATCGCACTCTTTTTTGCCCTGGGAACGGCGATCGGTGGTGTCGCCGCGCCGTGGTTGTTCGGCGCTCTGATCGGCACAGGGTCGCGAGAGGCAGTGTTCATCGGCTACATACTAGGCGCCAGTCTCATGCTGGCGGCGGCCGGCATCGAGGTCTGGCTCGGGGTCGACGCGGAGCAGAAATCTCTCGAGCAGGTCGCACTGCCGTTGTCCGCCATCGATTCGGCCTCTGTTCGGTAGTCCCTGAACCTGTTCCGCCAAAAGCAATCCAACAGGCAGGGATGCATGTCGGCGATGGCGCGCTCCTCACTGCAGAACGGTTGAACTCTTGCGTGGGACCTCGATGTGCCTGCCTTGGCCGACCAATCGCCTCCGTGGACATCGCGCTCTGGCCCGCCTTCCCCAACGGGGTCCCGACTTTGGCGGTGGCCGGTCGGCACGGTCGCGATGCGATCCGTCAAAGCCGAGGTCCGGAGCTTTGCCATGCGCGGCACCGAGATGCGATGAACACAACGGAAACCTATTGCCGCCTTGCGCGCACTGAGACAGCCTCCACGCTTTTCCTGTTCGGCAAGTGGCTGCTCGTTGATCTGGGCCAAATCGATGCGGCGCTCGCGGCGGTCTCAATGCCCGCATCGCGCATAACGCTCGACGGGGGAGCGCTCGATACCCTCGACACAGCGGCGGCGCTGGCCCTGTTGTGCCGTCTACGTGCTGCCGGTGCGACTGTCGAGCAGCTCGTCAATTTCAAGCAAACCCACGAGCAGGTCATGGCCGTCGTGAGCGCACGCCTCGACCAAGGCGCCGGCCGCCCGACGCAACGCCATCATGGCGTCCTGGCGTCCCTCGGCATGCGGGCGGTGGAATTGCGTGACCTCCTGGGAGGTCATGTCACGTTTCTGGGACGATCCGCCGTCGCGTTGGGCCACCTGGCGATGCGCCCGCACACGCTGCGCTTGAAAGAACTCACGGCACAGTTCGATCAGGTCGGCCTCAAGGCGATACCCGTGGTGCTGCTCGTTACGTTTCTGATCGGCGTCGTATTCGCTTACCTGCTCGGAATGCAGGCCGAGAAATACGGTGCGAACATCTTCGTCGTCGACGGCGTCGGGATCGGAATGTCCCGCGAGTTGTCACCGATCATCGTCGCGGTGATCATTGCCGGGCGATCCGGCGCGGCGTTCACGGCGCAACTCGGTACGATGCTGCTCACCGAGGAGATCGATGCGATCCGCACGCTCGGCCTGTCGCCGATGCGCGTGCTGGTCATACCGCGGGTGCTCGCGCTGGTCGTTGCGTTGCCGCTGTTGGTATTTCTCGGGGACGTCGCGGGAATCGTGGGCGCGATGAGCGTGGCCGGGCCGATGCTTGACATTACGCCCACCACCTTCATCGCGCGCTTGCAGACGGCGCTGCCACTGAAGCACGTCGCGGTCGGACTTGGAAAGGCGCCGGTGTTCGCCATGGTCATCGCGATCATCGCCTGCCGCATGGGGATGAGCGTCGGCCGCGATACCCGTTCCATAGGCATCAACACCACGTCGACGGTGGTGCAGAGCATCGTCGGCGTGATTCTGCTCGATGCTTTCTTCGCGGTGTTCTTTCAGGAGCTTCATATTTGAACGCGGTCGCACCGGTGCTCGAGGTCGAGTCGGTCGTCACTCGCTTTGGCGCGCAGACAGTACACGATGGCGTCTCGTTCAGCGTGGCGCGCAGGCAGGTCGTTGGATTGATCGGCAGCAGCGGCAGCGGAAAGTCGGTGCTGGTGCGGGAGATCATAGGGTTGCTGCGACCGACCGCGGGCACCGTGCGCCTGCTGGGAACAGACGTGTGGACTGCCTCGGGCGCCGAGCTCGCCGCGCTGCGCAGCCGCTTCGGAATGATGTTCCAGGATGGAGCGCTGTTCTCCTCACTTACGGTGGCGGAGAACGTAGCGGCACCGCTGCTCGAGCATGCGGCGGTCCCGCCGCACCTCCTGTGGCCCCTGGTGCGCCTGCGCATCACCCTCGCCGGCTTGCCGGCCGACGCTGCGGAGAAAATGCCGAGCGAACTTTCCGGGGGCATGCGCAAGCGCGCGGCGGTCGCCCGCGCGCTGGCGCTCGAACCCGAGGTGCTGTTCCTCGACGAGCCGACGTCCGGGCTCGATCCGATCACCGCTCGCGCGTTCGACGCCTTGCTGCGGTTTCTCTGCGACGACCTCGGGCTGACGATCCTGCTTGTGACGCACGATCTCGACACCTTGCTCACCATCGTCGACCGCGTGATCGTCCTGGCCGGCGGGAAAGTAATCGCCCAGGGATCCGTAGAGGAGGTCCGGCAAGTGGACGATCCTTGGGTACGGTCCTATTTCGAATCGCGCAGGCGCATCGAAGACGGAGAAAACCATGGAACCTGATGCACGGTATACGCTCGTGGGCGCGGTGCTGCTCGTACTGGTGCTGGCCGTCGCGTTGACGATGGTCTGGCTGGCTCGCAGCGGGGGCCGAGCGGATTTCCGCTACTACACCATCCATTTCGAGCACGAGTCGCTTGGGGGTCTGCAGGTCGGGGGAGATGTCGAAATGCGCGGTGTCAAAGTCGGGCGAGTGGAGAGCATCGAGATTGCACGCAACAACATCAATCGCGTCGACACCATCATAAGTGTCGGGCGCGAATCGCCGGTCAGCGACAACACAGTGGCGACCGTTGGCCGCAACCTACTCACCGGGCTCGCAAAGATCGAGCTCGTCACGCCGGGCGCGCCTGGTCCGGAACTCACCAAAATCGCCGCCGGCGAGCGTTATCCGGTAATTCCGGAAGGCGGGGAAACGGGTGACCTCAGCGCCGCGGTCGATCGCCTCGCCCTCAGCGGCGCCAAGGCGCTCGACAGCCTCGATCAGTTGCTCAATAAGGAAAACCGCGAGGCCTTCGCGGCTACGCTTGCCAACCTGCGCCAGCTTTCGGCCTCTCTTACGCAACGCATGGGCAAGCTCGACGCCGTCGCAGACGCGCTGGCAAGAAATAGCACCGAAGTCGGCGAATCGAGCCGGAGGATCGCGGCCGCGGTCGACCGCGTGAGCGCAAGCGCACAGCCGGTGGCGAGCCAGGCGGAGCTTGCGCTGCGCGATCTGTCGCGTGCTGTGCAGTCGCTCGAGCGCGAGACGAGCGCCCTAGTAGCAAAGCTCGAGGGAACCAGCGACAGTACTACGCTGGAGATTCGAGCCACGGCCCAGGAGCTGCGCTCGAGTGCGGAGATACTTGCTCGTGCCGCGGACCAGCTGAAGGACCCGCGAGCGCTCATCCTCGGGCCGAGCCCCGCCCAGCTTGGCCCCGGCGAGAAGCTGCCATGAGGCGTACCGCTGCGCTCGTCGCCGTGCTTCTTGCCGGTTGTCTGGCCCCGGGCAGTGTGCCACCTCGCGAGTACTATGTACTTGCTGATCTCGGGATGCCGGCGGCATCGGTGCGCGGACCTCGGATCGATAGCGTGCTGCTTGTCAGTACGACATCGGTGGGTGAGTTCTACGACACGCAAAGCCTGGTGTTCAGTCGTGTGCCGGGGCAGCGCGCCTATTACCAATTTGCGGCCTGGACCGAGCGGCCGGGAAGAAAACTGACAGAGCTTTTGATCTCCCGTCTCAGCGCGGACAACGCCTTTCGTTCAGTGGCATCGACGACCGCAGGCGCCCGGGGCGACTTCATGCTCAACACCCGGCTCGAGGAAATCTACGTTGACGCCAGCGCAAGGCCAGCCAGCGTTCGAATCACGCTGGTCGCGGAACTTGTCGATCTTGGACACGGCACGATTGTCGCGCGGCATAGATTCGAGAAAAGTGCGCCGACCGCAGGCGATTCCGCGTCCGAGACCGTGGTCGCGTTCGACGACGCGGTGACCGCTTTGCTTGGCGAGGTCTCGGCATGGGTCAGCGGCGCCGCAACGGGATAGCGACGTCCTCGGCACGAATGCCGTACTTGGGCGTCCCTTACGTCGACTGAATCTGCCCACCGCAACTCACCCCGGTCCAGTAACAACGGGGCCCAACACCGCGAGACTGCGCGCATGGCTGAGAGTGTTCTGCTTACCGACCTCTACGAACTGACGATGTTCCAGGCATATTTCGAGAGCGGATGAACGGCGTCGCGGTGTTCGAGTTTTTCGTGCGGGTGCTGCCGCGCGAACGCAACTTCCTTGTGGCGGCGGGTCTCGACCAGGTGCTCGACTATCTGGACGATCTCGGTTTCAGCAAGGAGGAACGCGCGTGGATGCGCAATAGTGGGCGCTTTACTCCCGAGTTCATCGATTCCCTGGCCGATCTGCACTTCACCGGCGACGTCGATGCGGTTCCCGAAGGGACCGTGTTTTTCGCGAATGAACCGATACTGCGGATAACCGCGCCGTTGCGGGAGGCGCAACTCATCGAGAGTCGCGTGATGAATTTGCTGCACTATGAAACCTTGGTTGCGAGCAAGGCGGCACGTATGGTGCTCGCCGCCCTGGGGAAGAAATTGGTCGATTTCGGACTGCGCCGTGCGCACGGCGCGGAAGCGGGCCTGCTTTCGGCGCGTGCCAGTTATCTCGCCGGCTTTGCCGGGACCGCTACCGTGGAAGCGGGACGACGGTTTCGGCTTCCCATATACGGCACGATGGCGCACTCCTACGTCCTGGCACACGCGGACGAGACCGCTGGGTTCGAGTCATTCGCGAAAAGCCAGCCGGCTAATGCGATCTTTCTGCTCGACACCTATGACACCGAGAAGGCCACGCGCAAGGTCGTGGCGTTGGCGCCGAAACTGGCGAAGCAGGGGATCGCGGTGAGCGGTGTGCGCATCGACAGCGGCGACCTCGGGGAACAGTCGCGACGCGTACGATCCATTCTGGACGCGTCCGGCTTGGTCGATACGATGATCTCCGCAAGCGGCAACCTGGACGAGTACAAGTTGCGGGAGCTCGTTGCACAAGACGCCCCCATCGACGGTTTCGGCGTAGGCACCCGGATGAACACGTCCGCCGACGCGCCGTACCTCGACTGCGCTTACAAACTGCAGGAATACGACGGACGCCCGCGACGCAAGCGATCGCAAGGCAAGGCCACGTGGCCCGGGCGCAAGCAGGTCTATCGCGAACAAGATTGTGATGGCGTGCTTCGAAGAGACCTGTTGACACTGGATGGCGTTGCAGCGGATCGCACACCGCTGCTGCGACCCATCGCTCGCGGCGGGGTCATCTTGGGAAGCAGAACAACCCTCGATTCCGCCCGCGAGCATGCGGCCGCAGAACTCGCCCGTCTGCCTGGGCGGCTACGCAGCCTGAATGTTGCGGCGCCGTACCGGGTCACTGTTTCATCAACCCTGCGGTGGCTTGCGGCGGAAGTCGATGCCACGACATGAGCCGCCCGCTTGGCCAGGCAAGCTGGCAGCCGCCGGCATCGATGCGTTGTCGTTTTCAAGCAACCGTCGATACGCCGTGCGCGAGGAGCGCTCGCCGGATTGCGGACGGAACCGTCGACCAGAGTTGGAATCAAATTGCGTGTGATGGCTACGCTCGGAGGACCATGAAAATCGGAACCCCATTCGCACTGGTGGCATTCTCGATACTGGCGACTACCAGCGCCCTGGCGGCGGAGATCGAGCCCTTCGACGCGGCGAAGTTCGCGGCCCTGCAGGCAGCCAACAAACCGGTGCTGATCGATGTCTACGCGGACTGGTGTCCGACCTGCAAGCAGCAGGCGCCCATTGTTTCCGAGTTGATGGCGAGCCCGGAATTCAGAGACTACACGGTGCTCAAGATCAACTTCGATACGCAAAAGGAAGCGCGTCGAACGCTTCGCGTCGCGGAGCAAAGTACGTTCATCGTGTACCGCGGCAAGCGGGAGGTGGCACGCACGATCGGCGACACTGGAAAGGATTCCATCGCGGCGACCCTGCGCAAGGGGTTGTAGGCGTACCTCGGCCTGACCGCCTCGCGATGCGCTCCATGGCTGCGCGGAGCATCGCGCGTCTCTGCACAAAAGTGGCCTGGATCGCAGCGGCAGTCGACGAGCGCCTGGCGCAAAGCGGACCCTCATCGAGCCGGAATCGCTATGGGCCGGCTTTCCTGCCGGCGCGGGCGGCGGCAACGAAGACCCAGACGACGAAAAGCGGTATTAGAAGAGGTAACAGGAACGGAAACGCGAGCCAGGTCGCGAGCAGACCGGCAAGCAGCAGGGTGCCGAGCACGACGAGTCCAAACCCCGCAAATACGAAGGCAAGCAGGATCGCCATGCAAGACAGCGCCACGATTGCCACGAGCAGCCCCCAGCCTTCCACGGCGAGCCTCGCCGGTCCCACCAGCCTATGTCCGTTTACCATGATGGAAATATCGCCGGATTGGAACGTGAGCCACAGGAGCAACGCGAGCAGTAGAATCACCACTGCAATCGCACTGCTTTTTGTCATGCCCGTTCTCCTCGCGCGAAGGCGGGAGTGCGCGCTGTTTGGCACCCCTCGATTTCGATGCGGCGTCGTTGACCTGCTGACACCTGAAATCAAGTTGCCGGGTGCCACCAGCCTCCGATGTCCCTATCCGTCGCCAAGGCCCAGAGCGCGAGAACCGCAACGACTGCGCCCACGATCACCGCGTTCCGCGTTGCCGCCGTAACCCCGCTGAACCCGAGGATCCAGGGGGATATCAGCAGCCAGGCTCCAAACGCGACGCTGGCCCACTCTTCCCAGGCCATGAGTCGCAACAGTGCAAGCAGTGCGGCAGCGGCAATGAGGATCCCGAGCGCGATCGCATTCCAGGTCGGGGCCGCGTCGGCGCGGTAGTGCAGCGCCCATGGTGATACGAGGAGCCACGCACCGAGCAGGAAGTTCACCGGATCCTGCCAGTGCTTCACTTTGATGGACATGGTCTTGCCCTCCATAAAGCGTCGGCCACCGGAGGACGTCAAGGGGCCTATAACCACTCTCCGGGCAACTCGACGTGGCACATGGCTCGGAGGTTGTCCAGCAGACCCCGGTAACGCCCTTGGTCATCCGGTGCCTTCGTACTTATTTGAACGTCCGCAGCGGCCGCAGTTCCCCTTCGCAATGCTCGCGAACGCGAAGGAGCCGTCGCGAGTCGCGTCTATCTACAGAACGTGGTTGATCGAAACCTGTCAAACAATTACGCGATTTTTCATCGGGTCGGGGCGCTATCCTGGACCTTTAGGGTTTGCCGTCTGTTCTTTTCGCCCGCGCAGATCGTGGTGGTGATTCCGCGTTAATCCGATGGTGCGGCACATGGCCGCGTTTCGCCTGACTTGATCGATCTTTGAAACAGTGCAAGGAGGCTGATCATGAAATCTATACGGAGCTCATACAGTCTGTTGTCAGTGGGATTGAGCGCGGCATTGCTCGCCGTCAGCGCCACAGCAGAGCTGCCACCGATCCAGCGGATGCAGGAACAGCCGATCGCTTTGACACAGCCTCCAACCACGGAGCGAGTCGCCGCTGTGGCGATGCCGGACTTCAGTTCGCTGGTTCAGAAGTACGGGCCGGCCGTCGTCAATATCACCGTGACCGGCATCACCAGAACCGCTGGGAGCGTGCCGCAACTACCGCGTGTCGATCCGAACGATCCGTTCTCGCAGTTCTTTCGCCAGTTCCAGGTGCCCCAGCAAGCACTCCCGATGAGTGGAATCGGCTCGGGGTTCATCGTCAGCCCGGACGGCGTCATCCTGACCAACGCGCATGTGGTCGACGGCGCAAAGGACGTCACCGTGCGCCTGATCGACCGCCGCGAATTCAAGGCAAAGGTCTTGGGGGTGGATAAGCATTCCGATTTGGCCGTGATCAAGATAGACGCGAGCAATCTGCCGACGGTGAAACTCGGCAATTCATCCGCCGTCAAGGTTGGCCAGTGGGTGATCGCGATAGGCTCGCCCTACGGGTTCGAAAACACCGTCACCTCCGGAATCGTCAGCGCGAAGGCGCGGACCTTGGGCAGCGATACCTATGTCCCGTACATGCAAACCGACGCGGTGGTCAACCCCGGCAGTTCTGGCGGTCCGTTGTTCGACCTACAGGGGGAGGTAGTCGGCATCAACTCGCAGATCTATTCACGCTCCGGCGGCTACCAAGGCCTGTCGTTCGCGATTCCGATCGAGGTCGCACTCAAGGTAAAGGATGATCTCCTGCGTTACGGCCACGTAACGCATGGTCGCCTCGGCGTAACCGTTCAGGGCCTGAGCCAGGGTCTGGCGGATTCGTTCGGCCTGAAGCAGATTGGTGGCGTCGTGGTCAGTTCGGTGGACCCGAGCGGTCCTGCAGCGAAGGCCGGCATCCAGGCGGGTGACGTCATCCTGCGGCTCAACGACAAGGACATCGACGAATCGAATTCCCTACCGAATATGGTCGCCGATCTGAAACCTGGCACCACGGCAACGTTGCACGTCTGGCGCAACGACTCGGCCCGCGATATCGCAGTCACCGTTGGCGCACTCAAAGACGATGTCGTGGCGACCACCGGGCAGCCAGGCGACGAGCAAGACCGCCTCGGCGTCGAAGTCCGTCCTCTAACCCCTGACGAGCGGCAGGAAGCCGGCGTCGATGGCGGTCTGCTGGTGGGTGCCGTCAGCGGGCCGGCCGCAGAGGCGGGCATTCAGCCTGGCGACGTCATTCTCGGACTCAACGGGGTGCCTGTGAAGAGCGAGTCGCAGTTCCACGACCTTCTTGCCAAGGCCGGCAAGCACGTCGCTGTCCTCGTTCATCGTGAAGACGCCACGATTTTCGTTCCGGTGGATCTTGGCTGAGGCAGACCGACTGCCCGGCCAGCGGTGCACAACAAAGCGCGTATAGCCAACTCGCGGCTTCTCGCGCTGCTCGCCATTGCGCGGGCGTCGTGACGCCTTACCCCCGAAAGGCTACGTGAGAAGCCAATTTGCGCAAAACACTATTGCCAGATACAGTATGTCACGCTAAATGCTTGACATATCAGCTTCGTCGTCTGAACTCAAAGCGATGTTCGTGTAATCCCCCTCCGACACCCCGTTGGTCGCGGGTTGAAGCGGGATCGGGTGACCCAAGCTCGGGCTGAGCACCTGTGCTCTACCATGCGTGGTCGTCTATAGTCTTGGGCTTGGCTTGCCGGGCGGATTCCCCGATCATGCGCTTTGGGATTTGTCGTACCGGGCCGGCTCCACATTCAGGGCTGCTAGTCGACGATGAGACTATCGCTTCGCTTTGTGTTCCCGCTGTTGCTTGCACTCGGGGCGTTTGCCTACGCTGCCGTTCCGCTTGCCGACTCGCTGATGTTGAAATGGTTTACGCGGGACCTCGACATTCGATCCAGATTGATAGCCTCAACGGTGCAGGAGCCGTTGAGCGACCTTGCGCAATCCGGTTCGAATATAAGAGTCGTCGCTTTCCTGAGGAAGCTCACTCGAGATGAACGCCTGTATGCGGTAGGGCTTTGCCGGAAAGGGGACGCTAAACCCATCGCAACTCAGGATTTTCCCGCCGAGATCGGTTGCGACACGTTGGGAACCAGCGAAGAAGACTCGGCGGGACGCCGTCTCGAGACACGTCGCGGCATGGTCCATTTCGCGGCGTACCCGCTGGATGCAGACGGATCTTCAGGCAAGCTGCTTCTCGTACACGACATGAGCTTCGTGGAACGACGGAGCGAGGAAACCCGACGCTACCTTCTTTTTTTCTTCATTGCGCTGGGTACCATCATTGCTCTGATTACGGTCGTGATCGCGCAACTGTCCTGGCGGGGCTGGGTCCAGGGAATGCGCGGGTTGCTGCGCGGGGAAGGGATCCTGCGACCAAGCCCCGCGGCCACCGCGCCCGAGCTGCGACCCATCGAACGGGATGTCCGCGACCTCATCCGCGACCTGGAACGCCAGTACCGACCGCTGGACGGCAGCCAGCGCATCTGGGATCGGGACGCCTTGCGTGCGACCTTGCGCAGGGAGTTGCATGGCGACGACGTGATCGCGGTCTCCAACCGGGAGCCTTATATCCATGTTCGTGAAGGCGAGAAAATTCGCGTCCAACGCCCCGCCAGCGGTCTGGTCACCGCGCTCGAGCCGGTGATGCGCGCCTGCTCCGGAACGTGGATCGCCCACGGGAGTGGCTCTGCGGATCATGACACCGTCGACCGGCACGATCGCATCATGGTGCCGCCCGAGCACCCGTTGTACTCGGTGCGGCGAATCTGGCTCTCTCCGGACGAGGAAGCGGGTTACTACGGGGGCTTCTCCAACGAAGGCATGTGGCCGCTGTGCCACATCGCGCATGTGCGGCCCACGTTTCGCAAGAGCGATTGGGAATACTACAGCGCCGTCAACGCCAAGTTCGCCGATGCCGTTGCCACAGAGGCGAAGATAAGGGCCCCGATCGTCCTCGTGCAGGACTATCACTTTGCCTTGCTTCCGGCGATGGTCCGCGATCGGCTGCCACGGGCTACGATCATCACGTTCTGGCACATCCCCTGGCCAAACCCGGAGGCGTTCGGGATTTGTCCGTGGCGGACCGACGTGCTCCGCGGACTGCTTGGCAGCAGCATCATCGGCTTTCACACTCAATTCCACTGCAACAATTTCCTCGATACCGTCGATCGATTGCTCGAAGCGCGAGTTGATCGCGAGTCGTTCACCGTTTCATACCGAGGCCACTCGACTGCGGTCCACCGCTACCCGATCTCCATCGAATGGCCACCGGCCCCCCTGGCGACCGCGAAGAGCGTGCCCGAATCCCGGAGTGCAGTGCGCGAACGGCTACGGTTGCCGGCGAGCCATCGGCTTGGCGTCGGAATCGATCGCCTGGACTATACGAAAGGCGTCATCGAGCGATTCAATGCCATAGCGCGGTTGCTGGAGGTGGATCCGCGCTGGATCGGCCGGTTCACCTTTGTTCAGGTTGCGGCCCCGACGCGAGCCACGATCAGCGACTACCGCGACTACGCCGCACGCGTGCGGACGCTCGTCGATGAAATCAACGGACGCTATCCTGACGCGAAATACCCGTCGATCATCCTGCTCGCCGAACACCATGAGCCCGACCAGGTCTACGAGTATTACCGCGCTGCGGACCTGTGTTTCGTCAGCAGCCTGCATGATGGAATGAACCTGGTCGCCAAAGAGTTCGTCGCTGCGCGCGATGATGAGCAGGGCGTCCTCGTCCTTTCGCAGTTTGCCGGCGCATCGCGGGAACTGCCGGAGGCGCTCGTCGTCAATCCTTACGACCCCGACCAGTGTGCGGCGGCGCTACAGCGTGCCCTGACCATGCCGTCCGACGAGCAGCGCGATCGGATGCGATTCATGCGCGGTGTGGTGAGGGAGTTCAACGTCTTTCGCTGGGCCGGAAGGATGCTCCTCGACGCCGCGGTGATGCGGCAACGAGCCCGCTTTCGCGGCATCGAAGGAGTCTCGGAGACGACCGGATAGCGCAGGTTGCGACCTTTTAGAATTCCATCCAACGCATTTTCCGTTGAGGACATGGCACAACGTCGCCGTCAAGCCGCTAGGGACGAGTCGAACCTGTCCCGCTTCAGACCCGGCGCGCGCCAGTGTGCATCATGGGCCCAAGTCCGCGAAAGCGCTGGCGGTCCGTCTTGCCGGGGGCGCGCTTCGCGTCGGACAGCCCGGGAATTCGCTGATGGCAAGTAGCGTGTCACGACACTCCGTCGCATTGCGTACACGACGTCCGCCTGCGCTGGTGGAGACGAACGCGTTGTTCCTCGACATCGACGGCACCTTGCTGCACCTTGCAGACGCCCCGGACCAGGTGAAAGTCGAGCCTGGTCTGTTAGCGCTCCTGCCGGCCTTGTTGCATCGCCTGGGGGGCGCGGTCGCCCTGATCACCGGGCGATCGATCCCCGATGCCGATCGGCTGTTTCCCGGCCTCGCACTGCTCATCGCCGGGCAGCACGGCTGCGACCGGCGATCCGCGGACGGATTGATCCACCGGCATTCAGGTCCAGTGTCTGGGTTACCCGCGATCCGCCGCACGCTAAGCTTCTTCGCACAGCGTCACCCGAACGTCTTCCTCGAGGACAAGGGTTCCGCACTTGCGATCCACTACCGATTGGCGCCGAACCTCGCGGGGCTGGTCTACCGCACCGTTCGCGCGCAGCTCGCGGGAATGCCTGACGGCGCCTGGACAGTTCAGCGCGGCAAAGGAGTTGTTGAACTCCGCCCGCACGGCAGGGACAAGGGTACAGCCATTCTTGAGTATCTGGACGAACCACCGTTCCAGGGTCGAGTCCCCGTATTCGTGGGCGATGATCTGACCGACGAGTACGGATTCGCAGCGGTAGCCGCGCGGAGAGGATGGGGCGTGAAAGTGGAGCACGGGCCGACGATTGCGCCGTATCGGCTACCCAGTGTTCTGGCCGTGCGCAACTGGCTTGCCACGACTGGGCACGCGAGCGGCGCTGGAGCCAGGGCCTAAGTGATTCTTTGGCGAGGAGGCCGACGTCGTTTCGCAACTCGAGCAGGCGGGTGAGCAGCGTGTGTGCGGGGCTCTTCCCAACACGCGTCAACGGAGCTGAGCGAAGCCCGCTCGAAGCGCCAGGCGTCCGCGTCCGGATCCAGACCGGCGCGGCGCACGGAGTGGAGCATATCGATCAGCTCGCCGTAGATATCCGGCTGGTCGACCGCATCAATTGGCACACGCTCGGCTTGGATTCGCCGCTTCGATCAGACGCCATTCGCCTCGACGCGACGCCGCCAACGTTTTCGCGCGCGCCGCGTTATTAGTAGTTGAGATCACCGCGAACAGGACGACCAGCCGCAGCCGGGTGTGGGACAGCGACGGCAGGTGGATCATCCCGAAGGCGTCATGATGAATGATCAGACAGTGGATTTGCGCCGACGGCATTGGCTCGTCGTGGGGACCACGCTGACGGGCAGCGTTGGCATTGCCTGCGCGACGGCACCTTTCATAACGAGCATGCTACCCAGCGCAGCCGCACGTGCCGCAGGCGCACCGGTGGATGTGGACATCAGCAAAATCGAGCCGGGCATGGAAATTACCGTGCTGTGGCGCGGCAAGCCGGTATGGGTTCTGCACCGCGCGGAAGCAATGCTCGCCATGCTGGGGAAGCACGACAACCTGTTACTTGATCCGCGCTCCGAGCAGCCTCAGCAACCGCCCTACTGCAAGAATGCCACGCGGTCGATCGAGCCAAGCTACTTCGTTGTCATTGGGGTTTGTACTCACCTTGGCTGCTCGCCCACCTTGCGCGAGCAGCTTGGAGCTCCCGACCTGGGCGCTGGCTGGCCGGGCGGATGGCTCTGTCCATGTCATGGCTCCAAGTTTGACTTGGCCGGACGGGTGTTCAAGGATGTTCCGGCACCCCTCAACCTAGTTGTGCCTCCGCACCGATACTTGTCCCCAACAAGCGTCCGAGTGGGCGACGGGAAGGCGTGATCGCTCAGGGGGCTGGCAGATACGGCAGTTTCGTGTCGCCGCGTTGGCGATCAATCGCACCCGAGCGCGCTCGCGCTCACAGTGCGCAACCTCGCCATCGACGCCCAGTCGATCCGCTTCTTCACGAAGCGGTCGTTGGCGCCGTAACAGTGCACCCGAGCATCAAGCTTGACTACGCGTGGCGACTCGGAGCACGTCACCGGTTACTCGATCCAGCCACCCCAGAAGAGCGAGGGAGGCGACCGTTCCAGCCAACTGGATGGATAACGGACCGTACCGGCGAGGAGGCGGCTCCACCCGGCAGCAACTAACGCCAGGATCAGCACACCCAGGCCCACGGGGAACAGGACAGCAGACAGGCCCGCATGAGCGTGCACCATGATCAAGGGGTTGGCGCCCGCAGGCGGATGAACTGTCTTGGTCCAGAGCATGACTATAAGAGACAGGGCGAGCGCGAGCAGGTAGACCCAAACGGCGTCCCCAAAGGCTTGGAAACAGAGGGCACCGACAAATGCGCCACTGAGATGGCCGGCGAACAATGCGCGCGGCTGGGCGGCCGGTGCACGGGTGAGGCCGAATAGGAAGACGGCGGTTCCCCCGAACGATGCAAGCCAAAGGGGGGACGAAGGCGGGTTGACAAGCCAGAGAACCAAGCCGAGACCGACCGTCGCACCCATGGCACACCAGAGCAGACGCGCAAGCGTTAGTGCCGCGAGTCGAGGTCGCCAGCGGGAGCGCTTAGTGGGCATTTGTTTCTGAACCCTCGGTTGCTACGGAAATTCCTTCCTCCAACGCCGCCTCAATTTGGAGCTACACTATTTTGAGGTAAAGTAATTGCTGCGACGGGCACAATTATCACCGAACGTTACTCAACGCAAGAGGCATGGGCCAACCAATCTCCAGCAAATCCCGGCGGCATCGCCGCGTTTCACCCACCCCAAGAGCAACGCCTGGGGTCGCGGGTTCGGCAAGCGCCGTCGGTCGCGGCAACGCCAAATCTGTCCAGGCGCTCGCGGTATTGCAACACATCCGCGAACTCTTTCGCGTCGCACAACAGCACTTTCAACGCATCGAGGCTCGCTGTGGCGTCAGCGGCGCGCAACTGTGGGCGATGGCGGAGCTGAAAGCGCGGCCAGGATTGAAGATCTCCGAATTGGCCACGGCCCTCTCGGTACACCTGTCAACCGCGAGCAATTTGCTGGATCGACTAGAAGCCAAGGCGCTGGTGCGCCGCGAACGCGGGACGAAGGACCAGCGCACCGTCCGCGTTTACCTTACACCCGCGGGGCAGGGCGTCTTGCGCAAAGCGCCCAAACCCGCCGAGGGGGTCATCCCTGGTGCCCTCCACCGCATGCCGCGGGAGGCGCTCAAGAGACTCGACCGCGACCTGGAGAGGCTGCTACGGCTGACCGGACTTCGCGATCGGCGCGCGGCGATGAAGCCGCTCACCGAACCCTGAGGCTATGGCCGAACGAACGAGCGCCTTTGCAAAAAAGTACCCTTGATAACTAGTATTGGATCATAGTTATATTGGCGCAAGGCGGTGGCCGAGTGAGCTGCTGCTTCGGGCCAGGCGGTACGCGGCCTGGTTGGGTCATCGTCAGGCTGTGGTACTTGTTCGCCATGCATGGCGACGCGCGTGCGGGCGTGGGGGGGTTGCGTGCGATGCGTGATTTGCTCTTGGTAGCGGTGTTACTGGCGTGCGTTCTGGTCGAGTTGCTATGGCCGCAAGTGACGAGCGTAAGGGCGGATACGCGCGACTCCGACGAACTCATGCTGGAGGCCTTGGATGGCGGGTCCATCCATGGGACTTCCGGGCCGTCGCTAGGAGATTTCTTTGGGATACGACCCACCGCGGGCGATGCACTGGAAGATGGCAGTTCCCTGAATGCTCTGGCGGGGCTGGCCACCTACGCGCGAAGCCACGCGTTCAGCGGGTTCGATCCCGCTCCCCGTGCCAAGAGTCAGCGAACTGACGACTCGCTGGCCGCGCAGCCGTCTTCACCGGTGCCTAATCGCCAGGGTAGACTAGATCGGCGCGCCGATTCTGCGACCAGCACGATTCATCATTGAGGGTGCATCGAGGCTTTTCTTTGCCGAAGGTAACGGCATCGATCTGGCGGTCTTCGGCACCGGCCAGCGTCAGGTAGTGCTTTACGACGTCAGCTCGTCGCTGCCCAAGGGCGAGGTTGTACTCGCGGCTGCCGCGCTCGTCGGTATTGCCCTGGACGACGATCTTGGTGGTTGGATGCTGGTGTAGGTAGTTGGCATGGGCCTGAAGGAGCTGTCGGTCAGAGGCCTTGATCAACGATTCGTCGTAATCGAAGAAAACACTGCGTTTGGAAAGAATATTACTGGGATCTTTCAGAGGATCAGGCACGCCGATGCCTGGGGCGCGGTTGCGTGCAGTGGTCGCCTCGGTCGGGCCTTGTGAGGGAACGACTGGCGCTTCGGCCGTGCCAGGAGCCGCCTCTTTTGTCGGCGGAGTGGAACAGGCTGCCACCCAGAGGAGCATCGCCACCACGAGGATACGCGGATGCATGAATACCCCAATCTTGTGTTGTGAATGCCTCTCGGCACGGCTGGCGCCAGTGCCGCGAAGCACCTCCAATTCAACGAAAACCCCGTTTCCTGGCACAAGCGACCGTAGCGCGTTTTTGCAGTCACGTTGGCCGGTGCAGAAGCGTGTCAACCGAAGATCTTCCACGGCGTTTATATATCTGGCAATATCATATTAGGCTAGGTATAACGCTACAAGCTAGGACCCTGGTCGAGTGGTCCGTCTTTGGCTACGACGCCTCGCCTGCAGCGATGAGGTCGCAAGATCGGCAAGCCGCGCGAGACGAAGGAGTCAGCTCCGGGAGGCGCAGCTACTGGAAGGGGGCGGCGGGCCGTGCGCAACCGCTCGACATTCGCTGGCGCCGACAGAGGGTGTCTCGGCGACCTGGGCGCGAGGGACCCAGCCCCCTCTTTTTTTGGAGACGACCCATGAAACCGCGAATCATCCACCAAGCAAGCCTCGGCGCCTGTTTGATGTTGCTGGCGCTATCTGCATTTGGACAAACCACCGCCGGAAGTGCGTCGCATGCAGCCGCGGCCCCCGACAAGAGCGCAACGGCAGGCACGACAACGAGCCCCGCCGGCAAGTCAACCATGACCTCCGCCAATAACACTGAAAAGCACCACGCTACGGCTCATAAAAGAAGCCATGCAGAAAAACACGTGGCAGCGGCACCTGCTAGCAGTCGAGAAGCCACCTATCACGCTGCACTGAAGCAGTGTGTTGCGGGGCCGGCAGAACACAAAGAACGCTGCCTCGACGACGCAATCGCGCGATTTAGTCGCGCGTAGCCCCGACCGGCCAGGCTGGTTGAGCCGGCTTCCGCCACGGAGTGCGTAGGCGTCAAAGTTGTGCCGCGGCGGAGGCCGCTACGCGGGCTTCAAGCCGCTCGCCGATCTCTGACCCGCGTCGCCGTGGCCGAGTCGCACCTTCCAGTCTCTCAGACTCAGTTCGAGAGGACAGTAGCAACGTATTGAAGCATCACAGCTAAGGAACGCTGCCTCGCTGCCCGGCGCCACGCTTCCCCTGTAGTCGTCGTCCTTCCTGCAAGTCATCGAAGCGCTTCTGGATAAAGCGCGTCGAGCACGGCGCGCGCCGCTTGCGCGAGAATCGCGCGCAACTCATTGTCGATTGCCGGGGCTTCACCTTCCTTCCCGCGACGCGCCCAAACCGCAGACAGTGCTGCCCTGCGCGCATCGACCTCCTGCTGCACGATTTCGCGCCAGAAGGGCGGGTACTCGCTTTGCTTCCATTCGCCCCGGCCGCGACCGAAGTGGGCGACCGCCAGGTAGCGCAACAGCGCTGACGTCACTAGGCGGTCGAGCAATTCGTTGTCCCAACGGATCGCCGTCTCGGTCCGGCCCCGCAGAACGTTGTAGCCGCGTGCAATACCCGCGCCGCCGAGCGCGCCCGCCGTCGCGCCGATGAGGGTGCCGGCGCCGAAAGTAAGCCCGCCTGCCGCAAGATCGGCCACGAGGCCTGACAAGGCGCCGGACAGCACACCGCCCATCACCGCTGCTTTGCCTTCGTGCATCGGCGCATCGCTGCGCACGTAATCGGTCAGCCGCTCGCGCACCATATCTGCCGCGCGCCCTTCGAGGCCGTAAATCGTGATCAAGTGGGCGGTGCTGTCGCGCACTCCGGCGTCGAGACGGGCAGCAAGCTCACGTGCCGCGCCTTGCCTCTCGTCGCCTTCCTTGGAGGTGACGACGACCGAGCGCACGACCTCGCGCAGTTTGTCCGTGACGCTTGCGTTGGCGACGATCACGCGGGCGCAGGCCGCGTCAACGATCGGCGTCGCTAGCGCCGCCATGGCCTCGTCGAATTGCGCGATCCGACGTGCCTGCCATGCGGCGACGAGCCGCTGATAGCCCTCGGTTTTGGCTGGCGAGACGGCCGACGCGAGCACGCGCAGGAGCACGATCTCCTGCACCCAGCAACGCGCAAAGGCATCGAAGGTCAGGATGCCCCGAATGAACGGACGCGACCCGAGCGCCGCGCGCCAGCGCGATTCCTCGATTGCCTCCTCGCGGCGCGGACGCGGTGGCCCGGTCTGGTTGAGCAGAACGAAGGTGGGCAGGCCAATCCACGCCAGAACGTCGAGCTCGGGCGCCAGATAGCCTGCATCGGCGGGCGCCTCGGACGCGTTGACGAGATAGAGAACGATGTCGGCTTGGTCGCGGACATTGCGCACGGCCTGCTGCGACAGGTAGAACGGCCGGTCGCGAAAACGATCCCATGTCTGCGACAGGAACCAGCCAATCGGGCTGGAGTGTTGCGCCAAGCGTCTTGCCAATCGCGCGCTATTGCCGAAGCCCGGCGTGTCCCAGAGAACCAGCGCGTCGCCATCGGGCGTGGTCTGCAGCGAGTACAGCGTTGCCTCGGTGGTGACATGCGGTGCGTCGCGCACCTCGCCGATGTCGCGGCCGAGCAGGGTACGCGCGAGCGTCGTCTTGCCCGCATTGGTGTGCGAGATCAACGATAACGCAATTTCACTTCCGCTCACTGCAGGGCCTCGTCTAGTGCACGTTCGAGCTGTTCCTCCGCATCGCCCAGATCAGGCGCGGTGAGCGCGGCGAAGGCGCAGGGTACCTGGCAATCCGTGCCCAGCGCACGCCAGCTCGCACGGCGCTCCTCGAGGTGGACACCTTCGTCTTTGCGTCGCTCGCGGAAGACGCTCTCGTCGACAAGCGCCACGAGCGTGCCGCCTGGACCCAGTTGTGCGGCGAGCCGATTGAGAAAAACGCCGTGCGCTTCACGCTCCGGTGTCGCTGTCGCATTGAACAGCGCGATCACGTTCACCAAGGATTCGGAATGCACGGTTGGGGCAAGCGCATCTTCGTCCCCGTAACCTGTCGACGCCATGATCGTCAGCGAAGCGTTCGACCCGAACACGTTCCGAACGAGGCGCTCGAGCCCGGTCGCCACGGCGGCCGGCAAGGTGTAGCTGTACGGCGCAATGCAGACACGCACCGGGCCGCCGCGAAAACCGCGCAGCAGGCGCGCAAAATAAGGCTCTTCCATCCCGAGCGGTAGATGCGCCCCGCGGTATCGCTCGAGGATCCACGCCCCAAGCGCAAGCACCAGCCGTGGCAGGATCACTATGAGTACAACCGTACCCGCCATCAGGTGCAGCCAGCGTCCTGCATTCTCGCTTGCAGGCGCACGGATTGCCTCGACTTCGGCAGGAGATGGAATCGGAATTCCGGTGAGCGCGGCGCCAGGAGCCAACATTGCGGCAAGGAGTGAGCGCACTGTCGCCGCATCCAGAAACGTGCTCTCCCATGTTGCGCGGTATTCAAGAGCGATGCCGCGGATATAGAGCCCCGCAATGAGCCCGGTGGCGAACGTCGCCGCGGCAAAGTGGAGGATGCGCGCGGCGCGGGCGCCGTAAAGGCGCCCTGACAGGCGCGACCAGTCGCCGGACAGCTGTGTGATAGCCACGGCGAGTTCACTGCGACCAGGCCTTGCCCGGCCACCTGCAAAGCGCGTCAGAAGCCCGCGTATCGGACCGGGCGGCGCCGCATCGCCGTAGCGCACGATGAAACCAAACGCGAGGAGCGCGTAAACGGCAAGGTTCCAGATAAGCAACCCGAACAGTGGTGGAGCGAGTAGATTGATCCGTTGCGAGCCACCTATCTGATCGATGGCCATACCAGTAGCGAATGCGGCGACAACGATCAGGACGCCCACCCAGGGCCGCCAGCGTAACGCGCGGACGGAGCGCGGAAGGGCCTTGAATCGCTTACCGATGCGCTCCAGCGCGAGGCGCGCACGGGCGGCCAGAAAAGCCTCCGGTGCGGCGCCTTCGCCGACCATCTCGGCTGCGACCCGACTTGCCCACGCACGGTCGTCATCGGTCCAGAGCGTGCGTGCGCGGTCCGCGCTTTCAACGGCACGCACCGCGGTCACGTCTAGCGCAACGTTTTCGTCGAAAGACACGGCTAAGTCGGCATCACAGTCACGCGGCGCGCAAAAGAACATGTCCAGGGAGGAAACCGCAGAGCTGATTATGCCGGCAGCAGGCGACCAGCTCCATTGTGCCGCCGCCTGGCCACGAGACGCGCCGAAGCGGTTCACAGAGAATGGATTGCTTGGTCGGCGACTTCAGTATTGCGTCGTAAGCCGGGTAAGCCACACAGGCGAAACCTCGACGAGGTAGGCTTCGAGCGATCGGTCCCAACCGGTGAGCACGCTCACTCCGAGCACCACGAACACGGTTCCAAGGAGGTACTTGCCGTAGAGGCCGACGCGAGCCAAATTCGCCCGAGCAACCCCCGAGAACCGGCGCCCAACGGATCCGATAAGCGCAAGCGGCAGGCCCGCTCCGAGGCCGAAAATCGCCATCAGGAGGGCCACCTGACCGAGACTCTTCCCCTGGCTCGCCAGCGTGGCTGTGGCGCCAAGCGTTGGGCCGACACACGGTGCCCACACGAGCCCGAGCAGCGCGCCGACGACGAACTGCCCGCCTAGCCCTTCGATGCGTGCCCGTCGCAGCCAGCGTTCGGCTCGGGTGCCGATCGACGCGGTCGCGCCGGCGAAGCGCAGCTGCAACGAGCTGCTGAGCAGGACCACGCCGAAAGCAACCAGGAGAACCGCGGCGCTGTCACGAAACCACTGGCTGTCGAGGCCAATGGCAAAACCTACCGTGGCCACGACCAATCCGACAATGGTGAACGAAAGCGCGAGTCCGAACGCCAGTGCGCCGGCACCCCAAGGATGCGCCGCCAGCGCGGTTCCGACAATGATCGGCAACAGCGGCAATACACACGGCGACAAGACCGACAGCAAGCCCGCCAGGAGCGCGAGGCCGTAGCCGGCCGGACCTAGCGTCATCGCCGCCGGCTACCTGACATTGCTCATGAGAGCGCCTTGCGGAGGCTCGCCGCGATCGAGTCTTCGCTGGCATCGCCCGTCGAGCGCGTCAGTTCCAGAGTGGCGCGATAAATGATAAGCGTGCTTTGCATGGCGACGCGGAACTCGCAGAGGAGGTCCTTGCGGGTGTCGAAGTTGACCTTGAGCACCGTGTAGTTCCTGAATTCGGGTCTCGCCATCAACTCCGAGAGAATTGGGGCCTGTTGCTTGCGTGTCGGAGCCCGCTAGCAACCATCGAGTTGCCGGGCCCCGCTGAATACCTTTCACCAACGCGTGCTCTTGGACGTTGTGCGCCGCAGCACGTTGCATTCGACCGCGCGATGCGTGGCATGTTCCGCGCAGGGCGCGAATGCTTTGCAGCAAGCGGAACAGCTGGCGCGGCTAGGCGTCCAACTAACTAGAAAGCTGGCTGCTTTTGGGTTCCGGCGGTTGCGACGCGCCTGGGCGTAAGCCCGCTGGACAAGATGCAGTCGGCCTATGATGGCAAAGGCGCTCCAACATCTCTATTCATGATCGCAGAAGCAGAAACCGCATGATGCCAACAGACGTTCGGACGCGAGCGCAGAACGACACCACCCCGCCGAGACGGTTTGGCTTTCCGCGCGCTGGGCCATCGGGCGAAACGCCCACGCGAATGCCGCCGCGTGGCACGTGGCTGTGGTTTGCCATCGTGTTGGTCATCAATTTCCTGCTCGCGAGATACATGGTCCCCGGCGGAGAGGCGCCGGTGACGATCCCGTATACGCTGTTCAAGGAAGAAGTGAGCCAAGGCAACGTCACGGCGATCTACAGCCGCGGCGACACGATAACCGGCCGGTTCAGGACGGCCGTCACCTATCCCTCCTCCGGAGCCCAGGACTTGACGACCGAAAGCAAGACGGGGCGTGCGTTGCTGAACGCACAGCGGCCACGGACCTCAGCCAGATTTGCGACAACACTGCCTTCCTTCGTTGGACCGAACCTCGAAACATTCCTTGTCGATCACAAGGTCGAGATCAGCGCCGAGCCCATCGATGAAGGAACCAGCGCTTGGTCGATGCTACTTCTGGGCTTCGGTCCGGCGCTGCTTCTCATCGGTTTCTATGTCTGGTTGTTTCGGCGCCAGGCCGGGCAAGGCGGTGCGATAGGAGGATTGCTGGGCATCGGGAAGACCAATGCGAAGCGCTACGACGAGCAAGACGGATCGAAGGTCACGTTCGACGACGTTGCGGGCATTGACGAGGCGAAGAACGAGCTTGTCGAGATCGTCGATTTCCTGAGGGATCCGCCAAAGTACACGCGTCTCGGCGGCACCGCTCCGAAAGGCGTGCTGCTCATCGGCGCGCCGGGGACGGGCAAGACCTTGCTTGCCAAGGCCGTCGCCGGTGAAGCCGGTGTGCCATTCTTCTCCATGAGCGCCGCCGAGTTTGTCGAAATGATCGTCGGCGTCGGCGCAGCGAGAGTACGCGATCTTTTCAACCAGGCACGCCAAAACGCGCCTGCAATCATCTTCATCGACGAGCTCGACGCAATCGGTCGCGCGCGAGGTCGCATTGCCGTTGGCGGGGCGAGCGAGCAGGAACAGACCTTGAACCAGATCCTGACCGAGATGGACGGCTTCTCCAGCCGCGAGGGCATCATCGTGCTCGCGGCGACGAATCAGCCGGACTTGCTGGACAAGGCTCTGCTTCGGCCCGGCCGCTTCGATCGACGCGTGATCGTCAATCTGCCGGACAGGAAGGGGCGCGAGGCGATTCTCAAGGTTCACACGCGCAGCGTGCCGCTTGCCGCCGATGCAAGCCTCGCGGAGATTGCGGGTTCGACGCCGGGATTTTCCGGCGCCGAGCTCCGCAACCTCGTCAACGAGGCGGCACTGCTCGCGGCAAGGCGCGGACAGGAAAAGGTGCGCCAGACCGATTTCCTCGATGCGCTCGAGAAGATCGTGCTCGGTCCCGAGCGGCCGATCCTTCTCAGCGAGGCGGACCGCGAGCGCATCGCCTACCATGAGGGTGGTCACGCGATCCTAGGCTTGGTCGTTGCCGGCGCCGATCCCGTGCACCGAGTCACCATCGTTCCGCGAGGCCAGGCCCTCGGAGTGACGTATCAGCGTCCCGACGACGACCGTTACAACTATCCGGAATCGTACCTGCGTGCGCGGATCGTCGGCTTGCTGGGCGGACGAGCTGCAGAAGAGATTGTGTACGGGACGAAGACCACCGGGGCCGAGAGCGACATCGAGCAGGCGACTGCGTTGGCACGACGGATGGTGACGCGCTGGGGCATGAGCGAGAAGATCGGGATGGTGCAGCTTGCTCCTCGCGAAAACCCTTACCTGAACGACGCCGATGGCTACGTTGGCGCGAAACCGTTCAGCGAAGACACCGCGAAATCGATCGACTTCGAGGTGCGCAAGATCATCGAGGAATCCCACGCCGAGGCGACACGGCTCCTTATTCGTCATCGCAAGCCGTTGGACGCGCTCGCGCGGGCCTTGCTTTCGCGCGAGACGCTCGACGAGCAGGAAATTCTAGAGGTCACCAAGCTCGGTGGCGCGCGGGCGACCGATCCGGGCGCACCACGGAGTGTGAGTCGGGCCGCGACGACGTAGCTGACGCGTCCAGCTTTCTGCCGGAAGGCGATCTGCAAACCCGGGCATCGGCCAAGCTGAGTCCCGGGTCACATCCCCAGATACGCCCGTTGAACGTCGGGATCGTTGCGCAGTGCCTCCGCGGTCCCTTCGCGTACGATCTCGCCGGTTTCGAGGACGTAGCCCCGGTCCGCGATCGACAGCGCGGCATGCACGTCCTGCTCCACGAGCAGCACGGTGACGCCTTGGCCGCGGATCTGCGTCATGACGTCGAGCAACAGGTCGACGACCACGGGCGCAAGTCCCAAGCTCATTTCGTCCACCATGATCAGCCGCGGGGCCGCCATCAGGGCGCGCGCGATCGCGCACATCTGCTGCTCGCCTCCGGACATGCTTCCGGTGAGCTGCCCACGGCGATCCGCCAGTCGCGGGAACAACTGGTACACCCTGTCCAGGTCCTTCTTGATGGCGGCCTTGTCATCGCGCCTGTAGGCTCCCATGAGCAGATTCTCCTTGACGCTCATCTGGTCGAAGAGCTGGCGTCCTTCGGGGACCTGCACCAGGCCTCGACTGAACACGTCCTCGACCGACGCGCCGACGAGCGAATTCCCTTCAAAGGTGACCTCGCCCTGCGATTCGATCAGCCGCGAAACCGCGCGCAGCAAGGTTGTCTTTCCAGCTCCGTTGCTGCCGAGGATCGCCACGATCTCCGCCCGACGGACCGCTAAGGCGACATCGCGCAGCACGAGCATCTCACCGTAACCTGCGCTCAGGCCCGACACGCGGAGCAGCGTCCTGTTCAATGCCGCCTCCGTCCCAGATACGCCTCGACCACGCGTGGGTCGCTCAAGACTTCGTCGGTTTCGCCTTCCGCAATCTTCTCCCCGTGGTGCAAGACAAACACGCGATCGGCAAGGCTCTTGATCGCCTTCATGACATGTTCGATCACCAGGATGCTGATGCCCTGATCGCGCACCTTCTTGATGTCCTCGATGACTTGCTCGATCTCGACATGGTTGAGGCCGGCCATGACCTCATCGAGAAGCAGGAGTTTAGGCTTCATCGCAAGCGCCTTCGCCAGCTCCAGACGCTTTCGGTCCGGTCCGCTCAACGCGTCCGCGCGCTCAGCGGCGCGCTTGCCGAGTCTGACGAACTCGAGGCTCGCGCGAGCCTGCTCCCGCGCGCGGCGGATTTGCCGCTCGCCGCCACTCGCGCCGAACAGCGCACCGATCGATACGTTGTCGAGCACGCTCATGCCGGGAAAGGGTTTCACGATCTGGAACGTGCGCCCGATGCCCAGGTGAGCGCGGCGGAACGCGGGCACTCCCCGCAGCTGTGCGCCCTCGAATATCAACTCGCCGTCGCTGGGGTCCAGCGTGCCGCTCACGATATTGATCAGGGTAGTCTTGCCGGCCCCATTTGGCCCGATGAGGCCGAGAATCTCTCCGCGCCTGATATGGAAGCTCACTTCGCTCACGGCCACCAAGCCACGGAAGCGCTTGGTCAGACGTCTGGCTTCGAGGATGTTGTTCGTCACAGCCGATGCGCTCTCACGTTCTCCAGGAAATACCGCCAGCCGAGGCGCCCGAAGTTCTGGACGACGTGTGCGATGCCGCGTGGCATGAACACCACTGCGACGACGATCACGATGCCGAAGAACATGCTGGCAAAGCTGGTCACCTCGGTCGCGAGGACTTCCGAGATACCCGACAGGATGAACGCGCCAACGACTGGGCCAAGAACGCTTCCCGGCCCGCCGAAGACGGCCATGATGATCATCTTGACATCGAGCACGACGTCGAACACCCCCACCGGATCGATGAAGGTGATGTAGTACGCGTAAATGCCGCCCGCAATCGCGCTGAAGGTCGCGGAGAGCATGAAGGCGAGCACCTTGTACAGCGTCGTGTTGACCCCCATCACTGCGGCGCCTTCCTCGTTCTCGCGGATGGCGATCAGACCGAACCCGAAGCGGCTCCGCGACAGCCAGTAGACGGTGAGCGTGGCAAGAACCAGCAGGCCCAATCCCAGTTCATAGAACAGGACGTCGCTCTTGAGCAGCGGCAGCACCAGCCCGACGTTGCGACCCGCAATCTCGAGATTGGAAACAATGGCCGTCATGACCAACGCGAGTCCGAGCGTACCAATCGCAAAATAGTGACCCTTCAGCCGGAGTACGACGACGCCGAGGACCGCCGCAAAGACAACGCCCAGGACGAGGCCGAGCAGCATGCCCACCCAGAACGGGAGATTAAACTGCACCATCGCGATCCCCACACCGTAGGCGCCGAGACCGTAGAAAACCGAATTGCCGAACGATGGGTAGCCCGTGAAACCGCCGATGATGTTCCAGCTCTGCGCCAAGGTCGCGAGAAGCAGCACGCTGATACCAAACTGAACGAGGACGGTGTTTCCTATCCAGGGCAGAGCAGCAAGCAACACGAGAATCGCCGCCACAACCACCGGGCGCACCGCCTTTTTCATGTCGTTCTGCCAAGCAGTCCGGTCGGACGCACGATGAGGACCAGCACGAGGATGCCGAAGCTCGCGACGTCGCGGTACGTAGGTCCAATATATAGCGACGTCAGCGATTCGATGATCCCGAGGAAGAGTCCGCCGACGATCACAGCGAGCGGGTTGCTCAGCCCGCCGATGATCGCAATGACGAAGGACTTCGCCGTCAGCGGCCCACCGATGTAGGGGTTGATCTGCGAAACCGTGCCGTAGAGCCCGCCTGCCACGCCAGCAAGCGCCGCACCGAGGCCGAAGGTCAGCGCATAGACCTTGCGTGGGTTGACGCCGTAAAGGCGCGCGGCCACGAGGTTCTGCGCCGCTGCGCGGATGGCTCTGCCGATACGGGTGTGCAGCAGGAACAGCCACATCGCGACCGTCAGACCGACGGCGATCGCGAAGGCGATGGCCTGCACGTAAGGGATGGTGACCCCGCGCACCGAGAAATTCGTGCCGGCATAGTTGGGGTTGATCGTCCGGAAGTCGGCAGAGAACAGAAGCTGCGCCAGATACGTCAGGACAACCTCGATGCCGAACGTGATAAGCAGCGTGTTGAACATCGGGGCGCGGACGACCAGATTGAGGATCCCCGCCTGTATCGCGTAGCCCACGACGAACAGCACGATCGCCGTGAGGGGTAGTGCCGCAAACGGATCGACGTGCGCCAGCGTGAACAGGTAGTACGTTGCGTAGGCGCCAAGCATGATCAGCGCCCCGTGCGAAAGGTTCACGATATTGAGTACGCCCCAGACAAGAGCGAGTCCCAACGCCATCAACGCGTAGAGGCCGCCGAGGAGGATGCCGTTAACCAGCACCTGAACCAGCAGTTCCATCGGAATGCTCCGAATCAGCCGCTGCTGCTACGGTTCCCGGCACTGCCCAGGGTCGCGGCCCGACCTCTCGCGGATCCGCCAAACCCTTACAACAACCGCAACTAAAGGGTTGCTGCCGGCAGTCGGACGGCCGCTGGCGCCGCCATCGCACGGCGCCGGCGCTAAGACGTCACCTTGTCAATGGCGCACGTCCCACGCCAGCATCGGGTAGTCCAGCTTGTTGACGAAGCCCTCCGGCCCATAGATAGGAACCAGATGATCGTTTTGCACCTGAATCATTGTCTGCGGAAGGCTTACCTGGCCGGCCTGGCTGAAAGCGATGTGGCCGTAGAGGCTTTCGAAGTCCACCTTGGCGAGCGCATCCCGCACCTTCTTGGGGTCGGTGCTGGCGGACGCCTCGATGGCGTTGACCAGTGCTTCGACCGCGGCGACGGCTGCTGCAGAGTGGTAGTCGGGCTCATAGCCGAACTTCGTCTTGTACGCCTGTGCAAACTGTTCCGCGTCTCCGAACCATCTGTCCTTCAGCCCCTTGGACGGCAGCCACGGCGTCATTCCAGAGGCGTATTCTGCATCCCTGCCCAGTGCGTTTCTGAAGTCTTCGCTCGGTACCCCCACGGTGAAGGAGTACAGCTTCGGCGTGACATTGAGGCTCTTGGCCTGGCGTATGAAGTTCAGCACCTCGGTCTCGTGACCGGCGACGAGCACCGCGTCGATCTTCTCGCTCTTGATCCTCGATAGCAGCGTGCCGAAATCGGAGGCGTTCGTGCTGTAGCGTTCATCGATGGGCGTCTCGAACCCCGCTTTCGAGAGCAGGTCGCGGGTTCCCTTGGCAACCGACACGTCGAACGCATCATCGGCGTAGAGCAGGGCCACCGTGCGGGGCTTCGGATCGAGTTTCGTCATCGCTGCGACGGTGCTGCCGAAATAATCACTCGCCGGCGGCAGCGTCCCAAAGACGTACTTGTAGCCGCGGCTGTAGATCTGATCCGAGGCTCCTCCGCCTTGCGCCATCGGTATCTGGTTCTTCTCCGCGATCGACGAATCCGCAAGCACGAAATTGCTCGCGTAGGGCCCCAGCAGTAAATTCACCTTGTCCTGGGCGAGTAGTTGCACGTACTGGCGCACGCTCAAGTTCACATCGGACTGGTTGTCGAGGATCCTGAGAGAGATCTTCTCGTGCGACGAACCTACCTTAACGCCACCGTCGGCGTTGATCTTGTCGACGGCGAACTCGTAGGCGTCTTTGTAATAACGACCAATGTTGGCAAGCGATCCGGTCAACTGAACCGACGTCCCGAAGGTGAGAGATTGAGATTGGCCCCAGGCTGCGGCACTTATAAGCATGCTAGCGACGATCGCGAAAATGCGGTGCACGGCGAGCTCCTTGATGTCGCCGGACGGTGCCGGCATCGGGACGATGGGTGACGGTCCTATGTCTTGGTCGGCTATCGCATGCGTCGGCATGTCGGCGCGTTTGTTGTCATGCGATACATCCGGTGCAGCATGGGATCCGCGGTCATCCACGTGCTAACTCGGCCATTCCAGGATCACGGTGTCGTGCATTCCCCGGTGCACGTTGACGACGCGCGAAAGCGTGGTTTCCTTGTACCGGGCAGTCACCCTATAGCGTCCGTCTGGCAGCGATGCGAGTACCTCTGGCCCGCTGGAACGCGCGTCGAGCAGTTCATGGCCCGCCGCATTCCTGATCGACCACTCGACGGCGACCGCGGTCTCCTTCTGGCCGCGCCCCCAGAGAAAGAGCAGTTCGAGTGGGTAGCCAGCCGCTTCGCTGTCCATTGCCTCGGTCTGCGCCGGAGTGCTCCCCCCGCTGAAGTAGGTCACCGGCCCTGCGGTTTTCGCCGGCGGCATGTCGTGGCTTATGGATGCCCACACCGTCGATACAGGAAGAGACATCGCCAATAGACTCGCCCACAGGATTCGATTGCCATTGTTCACAGTGTTCATCTTGAAGCCCTCATTCATCGTTGCCTTTAGATCCAGGAGTGGGCCGGTCAGCCCTCGTTCGCAGATCACGCTTGTGATCACGCATGTGATCGTTTCTTGCCCGGCGAGGCGCCCAGCGCACACCCCATGAGACTCCGAGGATGTCGATTCATTTCGGACTCCTTTCGAGCTAGGTCTGAAGGCGCCCTTCACACCGACTTCGCGTGTCAGCGGTTGCCGGCAGGTGCGCTTTCGATTGCAGTCTGAAGGAATCGCGTCCGGCTCGATATCGGGAAACTCTGACAGTTCTTGTAGGGGTCTCTTGACGATCTGCGCTGCGAAGACTCCGTTCGCCGCTGGGACCCGTGGACACGCTCCGGAGACATGCCCGGATTGCGACCAGCCGGGAAGCACCAATCAAGGCTTCCCTACAGAAATCGTCCAGTATTCCCGATGGTGCTGAGCTTCGATATTCACTATCGTTGGTGCAACTCGAGGCGCGGTCAGGAGCAACGGCGAAGCGAGCTCCGCCACCCAGAAGGAAGAAACGCATACATCGCTGCTTTCCTGTGCGACGCGTGAGCGATGACTCTTGGCGATTTCTCTGGCCGCTCCGCTTGTCAATCGGAGCTTTACGGTCACCGCCCCGACCTTTGCGCCGACGCTCGTGATGGTGGAGTTCGTTTGCGGTCTTACCTTCATCACGGTCGGAGCGGTAAAATAGAATGAAGTTGTCGATGCTGCATTGGAGTGGGTTCATGTCGTCGTCGATCGACTCCGGTTACTATCCTTCGCCATCGCACAGCGTGGCGAGACAGAGAAGGATGAGATACAAGGCCCAGTCTGGCGAACTCGAGCGGCGCATCCTGGATGCCGTCGGTGAAGGCGTATGGACGGTCAATGCCGAGGGCTTGATCGACTACGTGAATGCATGCGGTGCCGCGATCCTGGGTTATACCGTTGCCGAAATTCTCAATCGAGCGCCTTCCTCGTTCGCATTTCCGGGCGCAGTGGAATGTCCGAATTCCGAGAGCCACTCGCAGACTGCAGGGAGGCGTGGCGAGTTCCGAATGCGTCACAAGAACGGTTCCGAGCGCTGGCTCCAAATCACTTCCTCTCCGATCGTCGGCCCGGACGGCGACTGCCTCGGTACCGCCGACGTACTCGTTGACATCACCGCAAACAGGATTCTCGCGAACGAGCTTGAGCAAACCGCGAAAGAGCTGCGCGATCTATATGAGGCGGCACCCTGCGGCTATCATTCGCTCGATGCCAATGGGGTCTTCATCCGCATCAACGGCACTGAGCTTCGCTGGCTGGGCTACAGTCGCGACGAAGTCGTCGGGAAGATGTGCTTTGCCGATCTTCTGTCGCAACGATACCAGGAGCGTTTCGAGCAGAACTTCGCCCTGCTCAAGGGCGGCGGTGGCATCCGCGATACGGAATATGAGTTGCGACGAAAAGATGAGACGACGTTCCCGGTCTTGTTGAGCACGATTGCCCTGCTGAACGCGCGTGGCGAATTTCTGATGACCCAGGGGAGTGTTTTCGATCTGAGCGAACGCAAACGAGCGCAGTCCGAGCTCGAGGAGAGCGAGCTCAGAAATACCGCGATCCTTCGTGCGGCGCTGGATTGCATCATTTCGGTCGATGGCTCGGGGAGGGTAGTCGAATTCAATCCCGCTGCCGAAAGTACCTTTGGCTACTCGCGTGAGGAAGCGCTTGGGAAGCACGTCTCCGCCATGGTCACCTCCTCGTTTCTGGGACACGCAGGGCGCCGGGAGCCGGATGACCGAGGCTCAATCCCGCCGTTATCGACGTTTGGAAAGCGAGAGCACATTACGGCGAGGAGACGTGACGGAAGCGAGTTTCCTGCAGAGCTAGCGGTAACGCCTGTTCCTGTGCACAGGCAGACAATCTTTACCGCGTATGTGCGCGACATAACCAAGGAGAAACTGGCCGAGCGGGAGCTGCATCGTTATGCCGAAGATTTGCGCGCCGTCTCGCGCAGGCTGGTCGAGGTGCAGGAGGCCGAGCGCCATGCGCTGGCCGGCGAACTGCATGACCTTGTCGGGCAAAAGCTGACGGCGCTGAGCATCAATTTGAATATCGTGAAGAGCCAGCTCACGCCGGGTCGTGCAGCGCGGATCGATGCGCGGCTGGAGGACTCGCTGAAGTTGGTGGAGGAGACCATCGAGAGCATCCGCGACGTGATGGCCGAGCTGAGGCCCGCGGTGCTGGACGATTATGGACTGACACCCGCACTGCGATGGTACGCTGAGCAATTCGCCAAACGTACCAGCGTTGCGACGTCGGTGATCGAGCGGGGCCCGACTCGCCGGCTGGCGCCGCTGGTGGAGGAGGCGCTGTACCGCATTGCGCAAGAGGCGCTTGCCAACGTGGCCAAGTATGCACGTGCGCGGCAGGCCGAAGTGATACTGGCGACTACGCCTCAAAGCATCTGCCTGACGATCACCGATGACGGGTGCGGATTCGATCCAGCGGCAGAGCGTCGCCGTGACGCGCATCATGGGTGGGGCTTGATGATCATGCGCGAGCGCGCCGCTAGCGTCGGTGCGGAGCTCAGCGTCGAATCCACAGCCGGATGCGGGACACAGGTCATCGTGAACCTGAGAGGTAGTTGCCCGTGATCAGAGTGCTTCTCGCCGATGATCATGCGGTGGTCCGAGACGGCCTGCGCGTTCTATTAGAAGCACAGCCGGATATCAAGGTCGTAGGCAACGCCGCAAACGGCCGGGAGGTCGTGCGCCAGGCTCAGCAGTTGCATACTGACGTTGTGGTCATGGATATTGCCATGCCGGAGTTGAACGGCATCGAAGCGACACTGCAGATCCGCGACGCATGCCCATCGACACAGATCCTGATACTGTCGATGCATTCGACCACGGAGCACATCTTTCGGGCGCTGCAGGCGGGAGCGCGGGGGTATCTGCTCAAGGATTCGGCTGGTTCCGAGGTGGTGGACGCCGTTCGAATAGTTTATGCGGGCCGCCGCTACCTGAGCCAGAAGATCGCGACGACGGTGGTTGACGACTACATTGCGGAGCGCCATCGCAGCAGCCCCCTGGAAAGCCTGAGCCGCCGCGAGCGCCAGATTCTGCAACTGATCGCGGAGGGCAGATCCAGCGCCGAGGTCGGCGCGAAGCTCTTCCTCTCTCCGAAGACAGTAGACACCTATCGCAGCCGGATGATGCACAAACTGGGGATTGGTGACTTGCCCAATCTCGTCAAATTCGCGATCCAGCACGGCGTCACCCAACTCGACTAACCCTCAGGTCGTTGTCGGCACGCCCTCGCGCACCGGATGGTGACGCCCGACTTGCCTCCCGCCAGGCATTGGAGCCGGGATGGCTTTCTATCGCGCCCCGGCCGCGTGGTGGAGGATTTGCATCCACGCTTAAGTCTGCGCTAAGTCAACGCGCTCAGAGTTGGATGCGGCGTCGCCGGCTGCAGTAGTTGCGCATGCGCGAATGTTCCCTGAACCTAGGCGAAGTATGCCTATGGGGGAAAGGATCCATGTTCGCCAGAACTCGTGACTTTGTTGCCGCAGTAACATCCCTCGCCCGACCATACTGGGCATCCGAGGAGCGATGGCAGGCACGGGGTCTGCTCGCCGTGATCGTCGCGATGAACCTCGGCATCGTGTACGTCAACGTGTTGTTCTCCAACTGGAACAATCGATTCTACGACGCGCTCCAGCAACGGGACTTAACCCGCTTTTCGCACGAACTCCTCTATTTCTGCATCCTGGCAGCCGCTTTCATCGTTATCGCCGTCTACCAGACGTACTTGACCCAGATGCTGCAGATTCGCTGGCGACGCTGGCTGACCGATCGCTATCTCGGCGAATGGCTGGCTGGGCACGCGTACTACCATCTGCAACTCGGCGAATACCGGACCGACAACCCGGACCAGCGGATCGCCGATGATCTCCAGCTGTTCGTCGAGGCGACGCTGACGCTAACGCTCGGATTATTGAGCTCGGTGGTCACGCTCGCCTCGTTTGCCGTGATTCTTTGGCGGCTGTCAGGGACGATCGACGTTCCGCTTGGTGCGCGCCACCTGGCCATTCCTGGCTACATGCTGTGGGCCGCGCTTCTCTACGCGGTGGGCGGTACATGGCTTACGCATCGTATTGGAAGACCCCTGATCGGCCTGAACTTCCAGCAACAGCAGTTCGAGGCGAACTTCCGTTTTTCGCTTGTGCGGCTGCGCGAGAATACCGAGGGCATCGCGCTGTATCACGGCGAGCGCGAGGAGAAACGCAGCCTGGGCGACCGGTTCGGCCACATCGTGAGAAACTGGTGGGCGATCATGAAACGGCAAAAGCGTCTGACGTGGTTCACCGCTGGTTACAGTCAGGCCGCGATCGTGTTTCCCGTTATCGCTGCCGCGCCACGCTATTTTTCGGGTGCGATTCAGCTCGGTGCCTTGATGCAGACCATCCAGGCGTTTGGCCAGGTGCAGGGTGCGCTGAGCTGGTTCGTGACCGCCTATACCCAGCTTGCGCAGTGGAAGGCAACGACAGACCGGTTGACAGGATTTCGTGCCGCGATGCGCACTGCGCAAACACGCGCAGCTGCAGCAAGGATCGTTTGGGCAAGAACCGGCCAAGCCGGCCTCACGCTCCGCGATCTCCGACTCGAGTTGCCGGGAGGAGCTCCGCTGCTCAAAGGCATCAATCTCGAAGTAAAGCCGGGCGAAGCGTGGCTGGTGACCGGGCCGACAGGGGCAGGGAAGAGTACGCTGCTGCGCGCCATCGCCGGCATTTGGCCATTCGGCGAGGGAACCATCGAAACTCCGGCTCATGGGCGCACGCTGTTTCTGCCGCAAAGGCCGTACATGCCGATCGGTACGCTGCGCAGAGCGTTGAGTTATCCGGGCCCGCCTTCGACCTTCGACGATGCCGCTATGCGCGAAGCGCTGAGCGCCTGTGGTCTATCGCGGCTCGCTGACCGGCTCGACGAGTCCCGTCACTGGGCGCTGGAACTTTCGCCCGGGGAGCAGCAACGCGTCGCTTTCGCCCGCGCTCTGCTGCAACATCCGGCGTGGTTGTTCCTCGACGAGGCAACTGCCGCGCTCGACGAAGCGAGTGAGGCGCAGCTATACGGGCTGGTCAAGCAGCGGTTGCCGAACACGGCGCTTGTAAGCGTTGGTCACCGAAGTGCGCTCGCCGCGTTTCACGAAAGGCGTTTGGAGCTCGGCGGCTTGCCGTATCGCAGTTCAAATGTCATAGCAGCGACCACCGTGAAGCCGGTGGCTTCCGCGTCCTTTGAGCCGACGTGAGCGTCGAATGTATTGCGCGAGGCCGTATGTCATCCGGACCAGGAGCAGATAGGCCAAAAGCCTGGCGATGATCGGGCGCCCTGCGTTTCAATCGTTACGTGCGTCGGTCGCACGGTCTGCTTTGAATAACGCACCAGAGTCCGTCATGGGGTTGTCGGAAGGTGCCCAGGTGAAGGTGACTTTGTCTGGGTGGCCATCGACAACCGTAACTTCGCGTACCTCAGCCTCGCCGGCTTTCTGCGCGGTGATTGTGTAGCGGCCATCGGGAAGTCTGACCAGCAGGAGCGGTCCGTCGGACGCGCGGTCGAGGACGATCTTGCCGGTTTGGTCCCTGATCGTGACAGGAACATATGCAATGGGCACCTTCGACAACTCACCTTTCCAGGAGAACTCGAGCTCCAGCGAGTATTCAACCGCGGCGCGCCGCATTGCGGATTCCTGGTCGCGGTCGATGCCGCCAGACATGTAGATCACCGCGCCTTGGCTCTGCTCCGGGGGGAGGCTGGTCGTTGCAGCCCTTGCGCAGGTCGTCGCACACATCGCGGCAACCAGGCAGATTGTCATCCGGCGCCTGCCGATGCAATTCATGCCGGTGCTCTCAATAGTCTGATTGCGCTGCACCAGCCGATTGATAGCAACGCTGATCTCCACGCCGTCATCCGCGTGATGCAATCGTGTTTCGGCGCAACTATTCTCCCGCGTAAGAATTAAGTGAGGCTTAAGAAAGGGATGCACCGATCGGAAATGGGGCTCAACCGAGCAATCCGATCCTGGTCGGCATCGGAGACTAGAGAAGTTTCTGGTAAAACAATATTATCTTAACATATAGTTATGCATGCATTGAGCCAGCTATTGTCTCGTCGTCAGGCGCGGATCGGCAAATCGACGTGTACACCGAAAGCCGCAGTAACGCGTTATGAAGGCATGATGCCCCAAGGGTAAGCTCAGGCGTCGCCACCAGGCATCGAATGTGAATGCGTGCGGTCGATCGCCGACGTGCGGGAATGAGTCAATGGAAGCGGATTGCCTCGACCATTTCGCCGAGCTTGACCGGGCTCGGCTGGCTCTCCGCGACCGATGGTCTATCGCTCGCCCCACCGATCCGCCCGCACGGTGATGGCACAAATGAATTGATAGGAGCGCAAAATGAAATTCAAAGTCGTCGTGATCAGCCTGTTGACGGCAGGGATCGTCGGTTCGGGCCTGGGGTTCTTCGCACTCGACGAGGCTCTCGTCGGTCAAGTCCACGCCGCGGTAACAGCGCAGCCTGCCGCCGTAGCCCCGTCAGCGCCAAGCACCCCCGCAGGCCTTCCCGACTTCTCCGAACTGGTCGCAAAATACGGACCCGCCGTCGTCAACATCAGTGTGACGGAGACCGAAAAGACAGCGGACATGGCGCCGCGGCTTCAAGGCCTCGACAAGAACAGCCCGTTCTATTGGTTCTTCCGCCAGTTTCCGCCGCCCACACCTCGGGACTACACGACGCACGGGCTCGGATCGGGATTTATCATCCGGCCGGACGGAGTCGTCCTCACCAATGCCCACGTAGTGGACAACGCGTCCGAGGTAACGGCTAAGCTGATTGACGGGCGCGAATTCAAGGCCAAGGTGCTGGGACTCGACAAACTAGGCGACATTGCGGTGCTGAAAATCAACGCCTCGAACCTGCCAACGGTCAGGCTCGGTGACTCCGCCAGCGTCAAGGTTGGCGAGTGGGTAATTGCCATCGGCTCGCCGTACGGTTTCGAGAATTCGGCGACCAAAGGTATCGTCAGCGCCAACCTGCGCAGCCTTGGAGAGGAAAGCTACGTCCCGTTCATCCAAACCGACGCCGCCGTCAACCCCGGCAACTCGGGAGGGCCGCTGTTCGATGCCCGCGGTGAGGTGATCGGAATCACCTCCCAGATATACAGCAGCAGCGGCGGATATCAGGGCATTTCCTTCGCAATCCCCATCGACGTGGCGATGCAAGTCGAGGCGCAGTTGCTGAGCAGCGGACACGTGACACGTGGACGACTAGTGGACTGTAACGATTGAAGCGGGAGTAATCCGTCGTGTGGGATCGAAGTATTTCCACTTCACGGGTTTGGCCTCTTTGTTGTAGTGACGGATGTAACGCATGAGCTTTCTCTTTAGGTCGGGCACCGAGGTGAACACGCCGCGGGCGATGACGTCCCGCTCGATCTTGGCGAACCACAGCTCGACCTGGTTCAGCCAGGATGAGTACGTCGGAGTGAAGTGCAAGTGAACATTGGCGTGTGCCGCGAGGAATTCGTCGACGCGCTTGGTCTTGTGCGCGGACAGGTTGTCGGCGATGACGTGGATTTCCTTGCCGCGCGGCTGGTGGACCACGAGGTCAGTGAGGAAGGCGACGAACTCGGCCGAGGTGTGGCGCTCGGCGGTCTTGCCCAGTACCTCGCCGGTTTTGGTGTTGAAGGCGGCGTACAGCGACAGGGTGCCATGGCGGAAGTACTCGAAGCCGTGCCGCTCGGCGCGTCCCGGCGACAGCGGCAACACCGGATCCTTGCGATCGAGCGCCTGAATCGCTGTCTTCTCGTCCACGCAGAACACCGCCGCATGCTGCGGTGGGTTCAGATACAACCCGATCACCTCGGCAGCCTTGGTCTCAAAGTCCGGATCGTTGGAAGCGATGTAGCCCTCGAGCCGATGCGGCTTCAGACTGTGCTTGGCCCAGATGCGCGTGACTGTCATATGCGAGATATCGCCACCCAATTCCGCGGCCAATTTGCGCGAGGACCACTGCGTCGAGCCATCGGCCGGCTTGCGCTTGGTCGTCCAGGCCAGCACGCGCGCTTCGACTCGGTCGGTCACCTTGTAGCGCTCCCGTCCAGCGTGTCGTGCAAACAGCCCAGCCAAACGATCGGCCTCGAAGCGCTTGCTCCAGCGACTGATGTAGCTGTCGGCGCAGTCAAGCTTGGCCCGAATCTCCGCCCAAGTCAGCCCCTCGGCCAGCAGCAGGATCAACCGCGCGTGCCGTGCCGAGTCGGCCCGGCCGTTTCTTGCGCTCGCTTGCCGCTGCAGTTCCATGCGCTCGCTCTTGCTCAGTTTCATCATGCCCTCCACAGGCATGATCATACTACCTATTTAAGTGTTACAGTCCACTAGGAGTGACGGTTCAAGGCGTCAATCAAGAACTGGCCAACGCCTTCAAGCTCGGCCAACCGGCGGGCGCCCTGGTCTCTTCGGTCGAAAAGGCCGGGCCAGCCGCAAAGGCCGGGCTCGAACCCGGCGACATCATCGTCAAGTTCAACGACAAGCAGATCGACTTGCCGCTGCTCGTGGCAGACACGAAGCCGGGTACCCGGGTGGCGGTCGATGTGCTGCGTGACGCCTCGCCGAAGCAACTCGAGGTGACGGTTGGAGAGCTGAAGGCGTCGAAGGTCGCGGTGGCCGAGTCCGCCGCTGAGCACGCCCGGCTTGGCTTGACGGTGCGTCCGATGACTCCAGAAGAACGCCATGACCTGGACGTGACAGGTGGCGTACTTGTTGAGAACTCCTCAGGGCCTGCCGCGACGGCCGGCATCGAATCCGGCGACGTGATCCTTGCCGTCAACGGGGCCAAAGTGACCAGCCCCGGGCAGTTTCGCGCACTCACGACGAAGGCCGGCAAATCAGTGGCGCTGTTGGTGGAGCGCGATAACGAGACGATGTACGTTGCCGTCGATATCGGTTGACCAACCCCCGTTCCAGTACCGTCCGCGGGATGCCACCTGCGTTCGCGATGGGCCAAGCAATTGCCAGTCGGATTTGCGCGCTGCTGACCCATCGTCCCGCGGGCGGGAATCGGCGGGAATCGGGCCGCGAGTGTTCACGCACGCGCGCCGACGCTTTCTCACCACGCTCGGAGTCTTTTGCCCCATCGGCACCGCGCACGGCGGCATCGCGGCGCCAGCGGTCTTCGGTCATCTGATCGCGTCGGGTGCGCGCCACGACCCTTGGAGCCACGCCTGGCTAACGCCCAAGGGAACTTGACGCGCGGCCGATGTCTCACAAGCTGACGTGGCGGCACGGTGACTGCCGCAGGAGGCCCATAAAGTGAAGACCCTGACTGAACCACGGCTGCTCCCGCTCCTGCGTGAACTTGACCAGCGCGAAAGGGAGTTGCGCCGCAGGGTTGCCGAGGAGCGCAAGTCCATCGAGGCGGACGGCTTCGCCGAACTCATGGAGCAGACCGGCGACGAAGCCGATCACGCGTTCGCGCGCATCCAGGTCGCTCTCGAGAGCAGTGTGATCGACCACTACCTCGGGGAGCTTCAGGACCTCGCTGCGGCGCGCGATCGTTTTGAAAATGGCACGTTCGGCATCTGCATCGACTGCGGCGAGCACATCGACTATCAGCGTCTCCAGGCCAACCCGGCGGCAGGGCGCTGCATGGAATGCCAGCACGGGCGCGAGCAGCGGGCGAGGCTATGGCACTGAACGGCGGCCCCACGAGTCTCGCACCTTGCGGGCAGTGAACTCTCGCCCAAACGATATTACCTAGTATCGTAGGTCGTTCCTAGGAGCGTATTGCACCATCACCCTGTTGAAGAGCTTGTGGACGCGAGGACCGGAGCGCGGGCGCGGGCGTCTGTCGCCATCCGGCACGGCGTGACGCAGCTGGCGCACCGATCAGAGTTTCTGTACGTACGTCGCTAAGGATTTCTGACAGGTTCTCTTGGAGCCGTTTCGCGGCCCGTCACTCTAAGCAATCTGGCCGCCAGTCGTTATGGAGAATGTCGGCGATTCCAGTGAACTCCGAAGGTAAGCCCTGAGTCTAACCAAGTGTGGAACAGGAGGAGACGATCATGAGCGATCGGAGATTCAGAGTCTGTTCAACGATGTTTGTTGCGAGTGTCGCACTCTCGCTGTCCCTTGTAATCGGCACTGCGCGTGCGACGGTAAACACGCCCGAGATCCGAACGACGGCTCCAGAGAACATGGCAAGCTGCGCGCAGCTCCCGTTGAGCCGACGCGAATTCTGTAAGTCTCAGGTCGCCGCGGCACAGGTCCACACATCGCAGATCGCGATCGACACGTCTGCGACCGCCAAGACGGCGTCACAAATGGCCGAATGCAAGAAGCTTCCGCTGAGCGACCGCGGGATGTGCGCAGCCCAGGCAGGTTATGGGCAGGCGGTGCCGGCGCGAGCGGCCTTGTCGGCTACTCAGCTGAGCGCGTTTAAGAGCGAGGAAACTCGTTTCCACGCTGCCGCCGCAGCGTGCGCCCGGATGCCGGTGAGCGACCGCAACATGTGCATGTCGCAGGCGGGTGAGGATGTCAAGCTAGCGACGGCCCGCTAAAGGCCGAATGGGAACGTGCCCCGTGAACCAACGCGTAAACGGAACAGTGCTGACGCACCAATGAGCCCAAGGTATTCCCGTCGCTGGTTCATGAGGGTGGCGGCCACCCTTGCCGGAGGGGCGGCGCTGGAAGGCGTGCACCCGCTGCCTGCGAGAGCGCAACAGAAGCTCTCGAAGGCTGCCGTCAAGTATCAAACCACGCCGAACGGGAGCAAGGACTGTGACGATTGTCTGCAATTCATCCCGGGGAAAACGGCGAATAGCGAGGGAGCCTGCAAGGTTGTCGAGGGCTCGATCAGTGCGCACGGCTATTGCATTGCTTGGGTCGCGAAACCGGGAAGCTAAGCACGATCAACTGCCCGAGGCCCTCGAACAGGTCGAGCAGGCTAACCTTGCCCTTGGGCCTGTCGAACTTTCGCGTTGTTCCTCCATGTGTCTCTCCTGTTCCTGTTCCACGAGACAAACATAGCGCCGAATATCGAAATGAGGGGGGTAACAAGTCTGACGGGATTCCGATGGATTCAATGACTGCGACCTTATCGATCCTCCGACACGCGCGTACCGGCATCGCTCAATCCATCGATACTTGGTCCCGAGCCTCCGAGTGCCAGGAACAGTTGGACCGTGTCGAGATAACGTTGCGCCTGCGCCTGCACAAAGCCAAGCCGCGCCCGCTGATATAGACGCTCGGCATCGAGAACCTGGAGCACGCCCACGTTGCCCTCGAGGTAGCTCTTGCGGGTCAGTTCCAGGCTCTCGCGTGCGGCGTCCTGAGCGTTCGCTTGGGTGTCGAGCTGCTCGGCGCCATGCTCCAGCGCCTGCAATGAGTCGGCGACCTGACCGAACGCCACCAGCACCGCCTGTTGATAGTTCGCAGCGCTAGTATGCATCGCGTCGACCGCTGCTCGCTGTTCCGCGCGCAGCGTGCCACCATCGAACAGCGGCGCAACGAGCGCGCCGGCCAAACTGAAAACATTGCTTGCTCGGTCGAACAAGTGGCTCAGATCGGCGGCCTGCTGCCCCGTTGACGCTGTGAGGTTGATGTGCGGATAGAGGTTGGCATTGGCTATCCCCACGGCCGCCGTCGCGGCGTGCAACTGTGCCTCAGCTGCCAGTATGTCGGGCCGCCGATGCGCAAGCTCAGATGGCAGGCTTACAGGAAGGCGTCGCGGCAATGCGACTTGTGCGAGATCGAATTCGGGCAGTGGCGCGTTAGCGGGCGGTTGCCCTAGAACGATGGCCAGCGCGTGCCGCGCCACACTCATCTCCTGGCGCAGCGGCGGCAGTAGCGTGGTGTCGCTGGCGAGCTGGCTTTCCGCGGCTACAATGTCGAGCCGCGAGACAGATCCCGCCGCAAACGCCTCGTGCACAAGCTTCAAGTTTTCTCGATCCTGGTCGAGGATGGCCCCCACGGTCGCAATCTGCGCACGCAATGAGGCAATCTTCAGCGCCTGCATGACAGCGTTGCCGGTGACGGCAAGATACGCCGCGTCGAGTTGCTGGCGCTGATAGTCGGCAAACGCGTATTGCTGTTCGATTGACCGCGCGGTGCCACCCGTGTAGTCGAGCGCGTAGCTGACCGTCGCTCCCACGGCAAAGTAGGTGAACGGAGGCGGCTTGGGCAGCGGGCCGAGAAACTCCTCGCCATATTTCTGTCGACCGACGCCGGCGGTCAGATCGACCTGAGGATAGAGCGTTCCCGCTTGCGCGGCGGCCAGTTCCTGCGCCTGCGCGAGCGCGGACGCCGCCGCCGCCAGCGTGCGATTGCCGGCCAATGCTCGCTTGACCACATCGTCGAGCGGGTCCGATTGAAACAGACGCCACCAGTCGCGGCTGAGTTGCTCGCCAAGCTCCACGCGTTGCGTGGAATGGCCTCCCTCTGCCGTTGCCTCGATCTGCAAGTCCTGCGAAGTGTAGCGATCCGCGGCCGGCGGATCGGGACGTCTGAAGTCAGGACCCAGCGCACACCCGACGAGCGTCATCACCGCGGTTACCGACGCCATCAGCGCGCCAGTTTTCGCTCGTTTCATTCGATCACCACCGGCTCGGCGCCTTTTTTCGGTCGCCCACCGCGTAGTAGCGCGACCAGCGGAATCGCGCACAGCGTGAGCACCATCATCAATTTGAAGTCATTGTTGTACGCGATCATGGCGGCCTGGTCGTTGACGGCGTGATTGAGCAGGGCCAGCCCGTGGGCTATCGTCACGTCGGTCGGTGCCTGTGAGTGCAGCACGTCGCCATAAGGCGTAAGCTGTTCGGCAAGCCGCGAGTGCATCATCTGAGTATTGCGTGTTAGCAGGGTTTCCACGACCGAGATGCCGACGCTGCTGCCGACGTTGCGAACAAGACTGAACAACGCCGTTCCTTCGTTGCGAAACCGCGGTGACAGCGTGGCAAAGGTGACCGCGGCCAACGGCACGTACACGAATCCGGTCCCGAGCCCTTGCGCGAGTCCCGACCACACGACCAGCGAGCTGTCCATCTGCAGATAAAAGCCGGTCATTTGCCATAGCGACACCGCAGTGAGCCCGAAGCCTGCGGCGATGATGAGCCGGGTATCAACTTTGCCCATGAGTCGGCCGACGATGAACATAGCCGCCAGCGTGCCAATGCCGCGCGGCGCTGTGACCAATCCAGTCAGGAGGACCGGATAATGCAGCAGGTCCTGTAGCAATGGCGGCAACAGCGCCAGCGTTGCAAACAGCACGACACCGACGACAAAGATGAACACGTTGCCGGTCACGAAGTTGCGATCTTTGAATAAGGCCCGGCTGACGAAAGCCGGTTTTGACGTCGTCAGCATATGGACGACGAATAGATAGAAGGAGAGGCCGGCAACGGTGCCTTCGATCCAGATTTCGGTGGAGTTGAACCAGTCCTTGAGCTGGCCGCGATCGAGCATCAGTTGAAACGCGCCGATGGCGAAGCTCAGCGTGGTGAATCCGAAAAAATCAAACCGCGATTTGCTCGGTTGCGTTTCTGGCATGAAGGTGAGAATGCCGAGGAAGGAAAGAATGCCGAAGGGCACGTTGATGTAGAACACCCAGCGCCAGTTGTAGTTCTCGGTCAGCCAGCCACCGAGTGCGGGACCGAGGATGGGACCGATGGTGACGGCCATGACCCAGATCGCCATGGCCTTCGCGTGCTGCTCTGGCGGATTGATGTCGAGCAGCACGGCCTGCGACATGGGGATCAAGGCAGCGCCGCACAGCCCCTGGAACAGCCGGGCCAGGACGATCTCCGGCAGCGATTGGGCGAGTCCACACAAGGCGGAGGCGACGGTGAAGCCCACCACTGACAACAGGAACACGCGCTTGCGGCCGACCTGGCCGGCCAGCCAGCCACTGAGTGGTGTCATGATGGCGGCAGCGATGATGTACGACGTCAGCACCCACGTCATCTGGTCCTGCGTTGCCGACAGCGACCCCTGGATCCGCGGCAGCGCCACGTTCGCTATCGTGTTGTCGAGTGCCTGCATGATGGAGGCCAGCATTACCGACAGCGTAATCAGCGCCCGATGCGGCGCCCGGCGCGGTGCACCTGCTACAGCAGCGACATTCACTTCGATGAGGTGGAAGCGGCGGCCGGGGTCACTTCCCCGGTGCCGAACACACGGCGTCGATATGCTGTGTCGACGCTGACGCTCGCACTCAATCCGTCATGCAATGGATAGGCCGGGTCGACGCGCACGAGCTCAATGCGCACCGGCAGTCTTTGTACGACCTTTACCCAGTTGCCAGTCGCATTCTCCGGGGGCAATACGGAGAATTGCGAACCGGTGCCCGGACTTACGCTCGCCACTCGAGCCTCGAAGGTTTTGCCGGGATAGCTGTCGATCTGTACGCTCGCCATTTGCCCCACGCGCATGTGGGTGAGCTGATCCTCTTTGAAATTGGCCTCAATCCAAGTATCCGCGGTCGACACCAGTGCGAACAGTGGTGCGGATGCATTCACGTAGGTTCCGACCTGTAGCCGTTCGACCCGAGTAACGATGCCGCTGCTTGGGGCCGTGACCACGGTGTAGGCAAGGTTGAGCTTGGCTCGGTCAAGCAGCGCTTGCGCCTGCTGCACCTTCGGATGCCGATCCAGGGTGATGTTCGGGTTGCCGCCAAGGTCGGCGACGACGGCGGCGATCTGCTGCTGCACGGCCGCAACCTGGGCGCGCGCCTCGTCGCGCGCATGCGCAACACGGTCGACTTGCAGCTGCGAAGCGATGCCCGAACCGAGCAGTCGCTGTTGCCGTTCCAACTCGTGCTGCTGAAACTCAAGCGTGTCCTGCGCTGACGCGAGTTCGGCGCGCCGTTGTCCGTAGTTCGCCTTCAGCGATTCGACTTGCAGTCGAGCCGCGGCGAGCTGGGCATTTGCTTCCTCGACAGCGATGCGAAACGGAGCATCGTCTAGACGGAAGAGTACGTTGCCTTTTTGCACAGCCTGGTTGTCGCGCACCGCGAGCTCCTGTACGCGTCCGGAGACGTCGGCGCTAATGTCGACGCGCGCCACTTGAACGTAGGCATCGTCGGTCGCCTCAAAACGCCCGCTGGTCAAATAGAAATAGGCCGCGCCGGCGGTGACGACGGCCAGTCCAAGCAGCATCAAGGGAAGGCGCAGCCGTCTACGCCAGGAGCGCGCCGGCACCGATCGCGAAGCATCGTCGCCATGACCACCGGATCCGTCCGCAGTCGTCATGGTTTTCGGTTTCTGCGGGAACGGCCAACCAAGTTGCCATTCTGGTCCGTTCCGTCCGTTCCTGCGACAAGTTGTGGCGCCTGGATCGGATGGCTTTCGAGTGCGCATACGTTGTTGTGCATGCGTTCGAGCATACCGATGAACGCTTCACGCTCCTGCCGACTGATGCCGGCAAAAACCTCCGCGCGAGTTAGCTCGGCCAGATGCCAGATTTCGTCAAGAAGCGGCCGGGCCTTGCGGGTAAGGTAAAGGCAGCGCGCGCGGCGATCGGCAGGGTCAAGACGCCGTTCGAGCAGTCCGTCGGCTTCCATGCGATCGAGGATGCGCACCATGGTCATCGGATCAACCTCGGCCAGCTCCGCGAGCCTGGCTTGGCTTGCGCCCTCGTTCTTTTGAAGGCGGACCAGTACCTTGCACTGCGGTAGTGTCAGGGCTATCGCGCGCGCGCGCTGCTCGAATCGAAGCACATACCTGCGCGTCAGATCGTTAAGCAGAAAGCCGAAGTTGCGCAGACGATCCATTGCTGTGCGGCCTCACCTACCGAGCCTGATTGGTAGCACAGTATATAATAACTGTTGATATGGTAGCCACAGGGCGCCGGGGGCCGGCAGCTTGCTCTCCCCAGTGGCGCCGTTTTAGTTTTCCGCGCAAGAACTTATCGCAGCCGACCTGCGGATTATTAGTCCGTCGTCCGAGGACCCCGGATTCAACGGGACGCGACTTTGGCGTCACCCGGATCGGAGTGATGCCTCTTAGGTCGTCTTGGAACTCGAGCGGGTCCTGCGGTATGTCGCCAATCGACCGGAGAACAAGGTGATCGAACGCTTGGCGGACTTCATCGCGCTGCCGGGGGTAACCGTCGAGGATGAGCTATAACTGAATCTGGTGTATGGCGATGAGTTGAAGAAGGCGGCGTGACCTGCTGGAATTCGAGTGTCGAGATCGGATTTCAGCAACCAACAAGGAGTCACGCCACCATGAGCAAGGATACGGTAGTTCAACTGCGTCAACCAGAAGGACAGGATTTGTTGAGCATGATGCTGCGCGAGGGAGCGCAGCGCCTGATTGCCGAGGCGCTGCAGATCGAATTCGACGAGTTTCTGTCGCAATTCGCCGAGCGTCGCGATGAGGAAGGTCGCTTGGCGGTGGTGCGCAACGGATGGCAGCCGCGGCGCGAGCTGCTGACGGGCGTGGGGCCGGTCGGGGTGCGCGTGCCGAAGGTGCGCTCGCGGACCGAGGAGCCGGCGGTGTTTCGCTCGGCGCTGGTACCGCCGTACGTGCGCCGGGCGAAGGCGATCGATGCGGCGCTGCCGTGGTTGTACTTGCACGGAGTGTCCACCGGCGACATGCGCGAGGCGCTCGCCGCGTTGGTGGGTCCCGAGGCGAAGGGTTTGTCGGCGCCGGTAGTCGCTCGGCTCAAGGCTCGCTGGAGCCAGGAGTACAAGGCGTGGCGGCGCAAGCCGCTGGGCAAGGAGCGCTGGGTCTACGTGTGGGCCGACGGCATCTACTCTGGATTGCGGGCTGAGGATGCTCGGTTGTGCGCGTTGGTGCTGATCGGGGTGAACGAGCGCGGGCAGAAGCGGTTTCTGGCCATCGAGGACGGCGTACGCGAATCGAAACAAAGCTGGCTCGAGCTGCTGCGCGATCTGAAGGAGCGTGGGCTCAAGCTGGCGCCGCATCTGGCCGTGGGTGACGGTGCGCTCGGCTTCTGGGCGGCGCTCGAGGAGATCTTCCCGGCGACGCGGCAGCAGCGCTGCTGGGTGCACAAGACGGCGAACATCCTGAACTATCTGCCAAAATCGCTGCAGGCGCGGGCCAAAGCGGGACTGCACGACATCTGGATGGCGGACACCAAGGCCCATGCCGAGACCGCGTTCGACCGTTTCGTCACCAGCTACGGCGCGAAATACCCGAAGGCCACCGAGTGCCTGGCAAAGGATCGCACTGCGTTGCTCGCGTTCTACGCGTTTCCGGCCGAGCACTGGATTCACATTCGCAGCAGCAACGTCATCGAGTCGAGCTTCGCGACCATCCGGCACCGGACCGACCGCACCAAGGGCTGCCTGACGCGCGACGGGATGCTCGCCATGATCTACAAGCTCGGGCAATCCGCCGAGCGCAGTTGGCGACGACTGCGCGGGTTCGAATGGCTCGCGAAAGTCGTTGAGGGAGTCAAGTTCAGCGATGGGATCGAAGTGAAAATGGGAACGCACGTCAGAGCGAAGAATCAACCCAGCAGAGTCGCCGCCTGATCAGCTCGCGTACACCAGACTTGACATTAGCTCGTCGAGGATCGCGACGAGATCGAAGCAGCGTCAGGTCATTATCGCAATTGGATCGACTTTGCCGATGCGCTGCATCTTGCCGCCAGCAAATCCTGCAGCGAGCTGCTGACGTTCGACGACCGAGGCTATGCACGCCGGGCAAAGAAGCTGCGCCTGAAACCACCGGTCCGAGTGCCCAGCCGGTAACTCTCTCGATGCACGACGCGGGCTGTGGATTCGTAATCGGCCCGGTCGAGTTCCAGCGCCGGTGGAGGGGCCCTAGTGTCACCGCAGCATGCTCCCCTTCCAACCAGGTCTTGCTGCGGAACTCGATGGCAAGCTGATAGCCGTCTCGCTGTCGCTGGCATTCATCGATGTGCTCGCAAGTTTCGAGTGGTAGAGCTCTGGCTCACGCGCTCTCGCGGGGCCTAGCGGCAGGCGATAGGACCGGCGGCGCCTGCGATTCACTTGCGGCCGCCCATCAGCATGTCCGGCAGCCACGTGGCGATCTCGGGAAAGACGCAGAGGATCACGATCGCCAGCATCATGCAGACGACGTAGGGGAGCGTCCCCCACATGATCTTGACCACCGGCACGTCCGGGGCGATGGCGCTGACGATGTAGATGTTGAGGCCCACCGGCGGATGGATGAGGCCGATCTCCATGTTGATGGTCAGGATCACGCCGAACCACACCGGATCGAACCCGGCCGCGGTGATGATCGGCAGCAGGATCGGAGAGGTCATCAGGATGATGGCGGCCGGCGGTATGAAGAAACCGCAGACCAGCAGGAACAGGTTGATCATCAACATCAGCACCCAGCGGTTGAAGTGCGCGTCGGCGATCGCCTGCGCGAGGGTCTGGGTGAGGTAGAGCGAGGTCAGCATATAGCCGAACAGCACGGCGGTGGCGATGATGGTGAGGATCATCACCGACTCCCGCATGGTGTCGCGCAGGATCGACCAGATCTGCTCGGGCTTCCACAGCCGGTAGATCAGCACGGCCAGGATCATGCACAGTGCGGCGCCCACGCCCGCCGCCTCCGACGGCGTGGCCACCCCGCCGTAGAGCGAGTACATGACGCCGACGATGATGAGGAGGAACGGCGCGATCTTCGGGATCGACTGGAACTTCTCCTTCCACGAGTAGCGGAAGTCGAGCGCGTGGGCGCGAAAGCCGCGCTTCCAGATGATGAAGACCGTCCAGGCCATGAACAGGGCCGTGAGCATCAGCCCGGGCACAACCCCAGCGATAAAGAGCCGGCCGATCGAGGTCTCGGTGGCGATGCCGTAGAGAATGAACGTGATCGACGGCGGGATCAGGATGCCGAGCGTTCCGCCGGCGCAGATCGAGCCGGTGGCGACGTCGTCCGGGTAGCCGCGCCGGCGCATCTCGGGTATGCCCATTTTTCCGATGGCGGCGCAACAGGCGGGTGAGGAGCCGGTGAGGGCGGCGAAGATCGCGCAGGCGCCGAGGTTGGAGATGACCAGTCCGCCGGGCATGCGATAGAGCCAGCGGTCAAGTGCCTCGTAGAGGTCCTTGCCGGCCGGCGAGGATCCGATTGCCGCACCCATCATCACGAACATCGGAATCGCGACCAGCGTGAACTCGTCGAGGCCGGACCAGAACGTCTCGGCGACCACGTGCAGCGCGTCGATACCCTGGAAGATTGCCAGGAAGGCGAGCGCGATCGCGCCCAGCCCGAACGCGACCGGAATGCCGGAGAGCAGGACGAGCAGGGTGACGACGAGGACGATCGCGCCCTGGGTGGTCGGGCTCATGGCTTGTCGCCGAGAGCTTCGCTGGCGCGGGCACGGGCCACGTCCTCGGCAGCCTCCTTGTCGTAGATGCCGAAGGGCCGGGCGCGGCCCGTCAGGAGCAGCAGCAGCTCGGCCAAGTATTGCAGGACCAGGAGCCCGAGGCCGATCGGCATCGAGAGGTAGGGGATCCACAGCCGCGCGCGCCACACCGTGTTGGAGAGCCAGCGGTCGGTATACGCCTCGTACCAGTAGGCGGTACACAGCGCGAAGATAACGATGCAGAAGCCGAGTGCCACCGAGCCGGTCGCGACCGCGAGCCAGTAGCGGGCGGGCGGGCGGACGTGCAGTGGGAGGACGTCGACGTTGACGTGGCCACGCGTCATCAGAACGTAGGCGCTGCCGATGAAGGTCGCGGCGACGATGCAATAGGTGACCACATCGATCTGCCAGATCGTCGTGCGGCCCAGGACGTAGCGCTCGACCAGCATCTCACAGATCACCAGTACTGCGAGGGCGATGAGGAAGGCGGCAATCACGCCGGCGGCGCGCGCGAGGAATCCCACCACCCGAACGTAAGCTTCCATGGGCCCGTCTCTCCCTGCTTGGCGTGCCCCGAGAATGGCAGGGCGTCATGCAGCAGCCGGGGCGGATCTCATGCCCGCCGCCCGGCCGCGGGGTTCGCTATTTCACCGCGAGCGCTTCGTCGATCAACTTCTGACCGTTCGGCACGTCCTTGGCGAATCTCGCGTAGGAGCTTTTCTTCGCGACGTCAAGCCACGCCTGGTAATCCGCGTCGGAGAGCGTTACCACCTTCACCTTGTGATCCTCGAACGCCTTGATCGCCTCCCTGTTCACCTCGTCGGCCTTGCCTTCGTAGAAGGCCTGCGCCTTCTTGCCGGCGGCGATGATCGCGTCCTGCTGTGGCTTGCTGAGTTTGTCGAAGCTCTTCTTCGACATGAGCACCGGCTCGTACATAAACCACAGCGCATTGGTGCCCGGCGCGGTGAGGCAGTCGCTGACCTCATAGAGGCGCATCGACTGGAAGGTGCCAAGGCTGGTGTCGGTGCCGTCGACCACGCCACTCTGGAAGGCGTTGTAGATCTCGTTCGACGGCGGGCTCACGATACTCGCGCCGGCGCTCTCCCACATGGCGGCGAATGTGGGGCCCGCCGCGCGCAGCTTGCGGCCCTTCATGTCGCTCGGCTGCACGATGCAGCCGCCCTTGGCGGCCACGCCCCCGGCGAACCATGCGTCGGAGAGCACGATCGCGCCGTGCTTCTCGATCTCGGCGCGTACGTCGGTCATGAACGGCGAGGCGTTGATGCGCTTGGCGCGATCCTGGCTGCGGATCAGGCCGGGCATGAGCGTCGCGCTGAACGCCGGCACCTTACCGCTCGCATAGTCGAGCGGGAACAGCGTGATGTCGAGCTGGCCGTTGACGATGGCGTTCCACTGGTCGTTCGGCTTGAACAGCGAGGCTCCGGGATAGACCTGGATGTTGAGGCCGACATTGGCGGCGGCTGCGTCCTTGGCGATCATCTGCACCATGTCATCGCGGACGTCCCCCTTGCCGCCGGGAAACTGGTGCGAGGCCCGCAGCGTGACTTGTCCGTGCGCCGACGCCGACAACAGGATCGCGACCGCGACGAAGGCGAGACAGCTCGAGATCTTGCTCATGGATTGCTCCTCCTTTGGGGTTGTTCGGGCGGCGGTGGCGTTGCCGCACCTGTCGGATGCGCAAACAATAGCCCAAATCCGCAAGAGGTGCATCTGGCGCCTCTAGCCGCCGGCTGGGCGTCGCCAACGACCAGGCACCATTGACGCTAATCACGTAATTTGATGCGAAATTCTGCCGGGCCTGTACCGGGAGGCAGCGCCGAGCGTGCGCAAGCGTCGGCGTCGCAAGGGTGTGATGGTCGTGTAGCGCCACAGATCGCGTCGGCTTCCGCCTGCAACAGCGCGTTGAGCGTCTCCTCGACGCTCGAACGCAACACCGCATCGACGTGCGGCGCGGTCGGCCAGCAGACCCCCGCAGCGGGGCTGCAAACCGTAGTGATCCGATGCAGCGGGAGCGGGGCAGAGTGCGTCGGCGCACTGCGCCGGTGTGGAGTCGGCGAGCGCCCGATTAACGAATCCTGTCCGTCTTGCTAACATACGCGCTGTTCGGAGGTGCCCCTATGAGCAACCGAAAGTCTTCGGAGCGCGAAAGCGACGCCAACAATCCGACCGTTGCGTCGGCTAGCAAAGCCTCGCCGCAAGGGCAAAGCAGCGGCACCGTCCAGCGTACCCTGCAGGAAGTCCAGCACGCCAGGCTAGCGTCACGGCTTCGGAACCTCGGCAGCGCTCGCGACACCCTCCGCGCCCTCGGCGTCGATCCCGATCAATACGCCGCCGGATTGGCCAAGCAGTACGCGGAACTCTCCCAAAAACTGCGTGGCCCCGCGCCACGGCAAGCCAAGAGCTTGTCTCCGCGCGTCGCCACGCTGCTCGATCGGTTCGGAGATATTTTCAACCCGTGGCAGACCGTCCTTGCCCCCAACGCCAGTGCCGGCCTGATCCAGGTGCCTCCTACGTCCAAAGCCGGGGGAACCATCAGCGCCGAGATTTTTCAGGGCGACCTCGCCGTCGGCGGAGAGATCTATGCCAGCGGCGCGGACGAACAGTGGTGGGTCAACACCTGGCAATACGTAGTTCCGTTTCCTGCCCCATCTTCGACTTTCCCAAACCCGGGCTCACTGTCCTATCGCTTCACTGTGGGAGCCTCGTTCGACTTTTACCGGCAAGATGTTGTCTCCGGCTCCGTCCACCTGTACGCCACGGTGTTCACCACCAACGACATGGCCCATCAGCCGATCCAATTCACTCAGCCGCCCGTCAGTTCCGATTTTCTGATCAACGCAACCTTGCCCGTGCCCGATGTCCCACCGTTCCTGTATGGCGGAGCCCAAATCAATGGCACGATCGCCTTGGTACCCGGCGGCACCCCGGCCATCGGAATTCTCATCGGACTGATCTTCAGCGTCGTCAACGGCTACGTACAGTTTTTTCCGGGTGAAACCGGCGAAATCTTGCTCTCCAATCCGGATGCCACTGCGCCCACTGACGTCGGCCGCGTCGAATATCGACGCGACCAGAGCTTTTGGGTCAACGCGGTGTCCCAGTTGGCCAATTCCTGACCGCTCTCCCATTGGACCATCGATTCCTCGCTCACTCCCCGACTGGCTGCAAGGACGCGAATGCCAGCGCAATTGGCAAGCAGCGTTTCGCAAAGTCGCGCCGACGCTTCGACCACGTTTTCACAGTTCTCCAGGACAAGCAACACTTCCTTGTCCTTGAGCTCGCAGCCAGTATCGCGTCGAGCGACGCACCGGGCGCTTCTTTCACGCCGAGCACGGCTGCAAGGTGACGGTCCCGGAGGGCAACGGTAGCGCAGCGCCATGATTCACAGCCATGGAAGCCTCGGGCCGTTGATGTGTCAGCCCGCGCGTTCCGCGTAGAGCGCTCGGTTTGCACAAGGATCGACGGCGCGCTTCGCCGAAGGGCAGCGGTCTTCGGACGGTCTCACAACGGAAGTTCTCGATGCGGCGCGTTTCAGAGCTTTGCGCCACGATCGGCGTTGAGCCGTGCGAGCGGTCGGCCTCGGTTTGGTTCACGAGGTCGCAAAAAGGAGAGGCGCCCTTGGCGCCTCTGCGCAGTGGCAGCGACCTTCCTTGCCCTATTGGAACAGGGTCAGGTCGATCGCGTCCGCCATCGCCTGATGGCCGGCGTTGTTGGGATGAATCCCATCGGTCAGATACTGCGGCAGCATGTGACCCGGATTGCTCGGGTCGTTCAACACCGCATCGAAGTCGATGAGGCCGTCGAGGATCGTGACGCCCACGGTGCGGATCCATTGGTTGTATGCGAGCCGCTTGGAATCCACGTTCTGGTAATTCATGAAACCAAACGCGGGTCCCATCGTCGTGCCGATCACCTTGATACCGCGCGCATGCGCGCGTTCGACCAGTTGGCGCAATCCGTTTTCGATGTCTTCGGCGAATGGCGGGTTGCTCGGGTTGCTCGCTGTACCCCCGAGATCGTTGATACCGTCGGCCATGATGATGTGCGTCAAACCTGCCATTCCGAGCACGTCGGTATCGAAGCGAGCAAGAGCCGATGGATTGCTCAGCGCTCCCGACAGCAACCGATTGCCGCCGATGCCGAGGCCGAGGACGCTCATCCTGCGCGGATAGAGACGCACGGCCAGTCGATCGCTCCACTTCGTGTTTTCGCCGGTGGAACCGCCTCCGGCGACGATCGAGTCACCGACCGCGGCGACGACGCCGGTACCGGCGGCCGAATGCGCTTCGACCGACGCGAGGAAAAAGCCGTTGGTCATCGTCGACGTGTACATCATGCTCAGTGCCTGCGTCTGGTCACCGCTGCCGATGTAGGTGATTTTCTTCGAGCCCGGATAGCGCACCGACTCGCCGGAACCGCTTGGCAGGTAGACGCTGACCACGAGGTCCGTGAGCGGAGGTGCCTTCACAATGGCGGCATCGCTCAGCACGACGCCACCGGCGGGTACGGTGACCCCGGGCTTGCCGCCGAACGTCAGCGCGCGCAGCGACCCCGGCAGGATCACTTGGTCGGTAACCGCGCTCGCGCGGACGCCGATCGATGCGGTTCCGATGACGAGCGGTGTCGTCCCGTAAAGGTTCGAGAACTTGACGCGCAGCTGGTCCGCCTGAAAGTTGCTCCAGACGATCTCGCGGATCGTCGTGTCCGCGGGAAAGGTGCTGCCCGTCGCGCCGGGATCCTGAGCGGGACCCGCCCAGGTCGTGAACCATCCATCGCCGGCAAGCGCGGCGGAAATCGGCGCACCCGCGAATGCGATCGCACAGAGCCCGATCGCGATGGCGCGCGTCCACGTGGGGTGTTGTAGGTTTGCGTTCATGTTCGTCCCTCCTCCATCAATGGAAGAGACCAAGGTCGATCGCATCCGCCATCGCCTGGTGCCCTGCGTTGTTCGGGTGGATGCCGTCCGTCAGGTACTGCGGCAGCATGTGCGACGGATTGTTCGGATCGTTCAGCACCGCATCGAAGTCGATCACCCCGTCGAGAATCGTAACGCCCACCGTCTTCAGCCACTGGTTGTACGCGAGCCGCTTGGAATCGATGTTTTCGTAACTGCGAAAGCCGAACGCCGGGCCCATCGTCGTGCCGATCACCTTGACTCCGCGCGCATGCGCACGTGACACGAGCTGCCGCAACCCGTATTCGACGTCTTCAGGATTGGGTGGAAGGCTCGGGTTGCTGACCGTGCTCCCGAAGTCGTTGATCCCGTCGGCCATGATGACGTGCGTCAATCCCGCCATCCCGAGGACATCGCGGTCGAAGCGCGCAAGCGCGGCCGGGTTGGTGAGCGCGCCGCCGAGGAGTTGATTTCCCGCGATTCCCAGACCCAGCACGCCGAGCGGTGGAGCGGTAGCGGTCTCGACACGCACGGCAAGGCGGTCGCTCCAGCGATTGTTCTCGCCAGTGGATCCGACGCCCTGCGTGATCGAATCTCCGACCGCCGCGATGACGCCGACGCCCGTCGTCGAATGCACTTCGATCGAGCCCAGGAAAAAGCCGTTGGTGCTGGTCGACGTCTGCACGAACGTGTCGCTGAGCGTCTGATCGCCGGTGCCGACGTACGTCGTCTTGTTGGCTCCGGGAAAACTCACCGCCTCACCGGAACCATTGGGAAGATAGACGCTCACGACGATGTCGGTCATCGCAGGCACCGTCAGGCTCACCGGGTCGCTGAGCGCCAATCCATGCGGAGGAATGTCGAAGGTCGCCTTGCCTCCGAACGTGAGCGGTATCAGCGTGCCGGGAATGACGGACGATCCCGACAACCGAATACCGATCGATACCGGTCCGACCGTAAGCGTCGAAGTACCGTAGGCGTTCGAGAACTTGACGCGCACCGCGTCGCCGCTGATGGTTGCGAAGACAGGTTCGCGAATCGTCGTGCCCGCAGCGAACGTGCTACCCGTGGTGCCCGGATCGCGGCTGGCCGCGGCCCAGGTCGTGAACCAACTGCTCAATGCGGCATGAACAGGCGTCTGCGATCCGCAGAGCAGCGCGAACACCATCGCGCCGGCAACCACGAACCGTTGCAGCGGTAGTTTCATGAGAGCCTCCTCCAAATGCGGTGAGCGAAAGCCGCCGGTGGAGCGACGAAGAAATCGCCGGCGGCGTTACCAGCGTGCCGATACCCTCCCCGGCATTGGCGACGCGTGGGCGGGCTGGCGCACGCTCTTCTTGCATCGCGAGAACACCGAGACAGGGCGGCAAGGCGCCTGGCGTCGCCCATCGTACGCTCTTGGCCGGTCTCCAGCAAAGCAGTAGTCTCTTCCAACATGGTATGAGTCTGGACGGGGCGCGTATTTCCAACGAGGTATGAGTCTGAAGGCGAAGGCTTGGGTCGATCATCTTGACGATGGTGATCGACATGAACGAAACGCGGTTGACGACGGTGGCGCAATTACGCGCCTTTCTCAACGGTACTTCGGAGGTTCAGTTCCAACCCGGCAGCGACGATGCGCAACGCTACCGCTTCATCACCGCCGTACTCAAACGGTTTGCCTATCGCCGGCTGGGTCGGGCCGACAAAGGGACGGTGTTGCGCTATCTGCAGCGCACTACCGGCTACTCCCGGCAGCAACTCACCCGGCTGGTTCGCCGTGGTCGGCATGGGGCGGTCCTGGTCAAACGCTATCGTGCGCCGGTGGTGGGCTTTGCGCGCAAATTCAGCGCCGCTGACGTGAAGCTCTTGGCGCACACCGATGCCCTGCATGGCACCTTGTCGGGGCCGGCGACCAAACTGCTGCTGCAGCGCGCCTACCATCGCTATGGTGATGCCCGCTACCAGCGGCTGGCCGGGCTGTCGGTGTCGCACCTGTACAACCTGCGCCGTGAAGGCGGCTATCAAGCCGTCCGTTTGCACTGGACCAAGACCCGTGGCCAGGCCATTCCCATCGCCGAACGCCGCGCCCCCGCCCCCGATGGCCGCCCGGGCTTCATCCGTATCGACAGCGTCCACCAAGGCGATCTGGACGAGGCCAAGGGGCTCTATCACATCAATGCCGTCGACTGCCTCACCCAGTTCGAGCTGGTGGCCACCTGCGAACGCCTAAGTGAAGCCTACCTGATGCCCGTGCTCGCCGCCCTGCGCGACGGCTTCCCCTTCGTCCTCCGCGGCTTCCATGCCGACAACGGCTCCGAATACATCAACCACACCGTGGCCAAGCTCCTCGACAAGCTGCGCATCGAGTTCACCCAATCGCCTCCCCGCCACAGCAATGACAACGCCTTGGCCGAAACCAAGAACGGCGCCGTCGTCCGCAAACACTTGGGCTACGCCCACATCCCGCAGCACTTTGCCGCCCAGGTCAACACCTTCTGCCAGCACCATCTAAATCCGTACCTGAACTTCCATCGCCCTTGCTTCTTCCCCGAAACCGTGACCGATGCCAAGGGCAAGACGCGTAAACGCTACCGCTTCGAACACATGATGACGCCCTATGAGAAACTCCAATCGCTGCCAAAGGCCAAGCGCTTCCTCAAACCCGGCATCACCTTCGCCCAGCTCGACCGCTTGGCCATGAGCATTAGCGACAATCAAGCCGCGCAGCAACTCAACGCCGCCCGCACCCACCTCTTGCAACGCATCCACCGACGACCCAAACATGCCGCCTGACCGCACCGCTTAGCACCTTCGTTCAGACTCATACCTGAATTGGAATTGACTGCAGTGGCGGCACCCGCACGGCGAGGCGGTCGGGCGGCCGTAGCGCATCGACGGAGAAGCTGCCGCCGTGTTCCCATTGCGCGATCGCCAGTACGTCATCGGCCGTCAGCGAGCCGCGCCGATGGAGCTACCGAGAATTCGCAGGCCGCGAGCCGATTGAGCTGGTGCAGTTGCCCCAGCCAGGCAGACCCTTGAACTCCTATCTCTCGGTCATGTCCTATGTACTCAGCAGGACTCCCCGCGTTGCAAGCGAGGGGTCGCTCTTGGGAAAGCCGTATTCCGCGCCCGCGTCAATCAAAGGACAAATCGCGATGAAACAGCTCCTGATCGGTATGGCAACGGTATTGGTGTCGGGGTTATGCGCAGTGCAACCGACAGCGGCGGCAGACGGGGTCTATGTCGTCAAGCCAGTGGCCGAGAAGAAGGTCAAGCAACTGCCGGATGGCCCTCTGTATTGGCGGATCGAGAATTTCCCCACCCTGGCGCAGGCGCAGGCCGCCATTGGTCCCGATCGTTGGAATCCAAACACGGTAAGTTATGACGGCGCGACGTCGCTGGCCGCTGAAGTCGCGGGCAAGGTCTGGCTCTTTACGCTCGGTCCCAAGGGCGGCTCGACACCTGGTGGAACCGAGGTCGCCGAGATCGGGCCCGTGCCCCCGATCACCGCGCCCGAGTATCTGCTGCGCATCAACTACGGTTCTGGGCCGCCCGGAGCCAAGACACCACAGCATAGCCATCCGGGCTCCGAAGCCTTCTACGTGATCTCCGGTCAGCTGGGCCAAAGAACTCCGCAGGGCGTTAGTCATGTCGACGCCGGTCACACGATGAATGGACATTCTGCCGGCATGCCGATGGAAGTCTTCAACAGCGGCACGACTGACCTGAGCGCCCTCATCATGTTCGTAGTGGACGCAACCAAGCCGTTTTCGTCTCCAGCCCAGCTCCACTCAGCGATGTGATGCCTCGGCTCGCCCGACTGCGGGGCGACACACCGCGTGCGCGCCGCCCTGACGACTGCTCTTAGGAAGGCGACTATGACCGCATTGGGTCGAAGGGCGAGATACGTTCATGTTTCGGTCAGCAACCGGCAAGAAGCGGAAGTAGCGTGGCGACGCCCAATTCGCTGCGCGATGCCACCGCGCTCAGCGAAGGAGGTGATTGTTATGCGATGGAAAGCGATGTCCATTGGAGTTGCGTTCTTCGCTGTGATGCTTGGTAGGACGTCGGCGATGGCTCAGCCATCTCCGCCACCCTCGTCCAAGGCGCAAGAGACAGAAGCGCTGGTCAACAAGGCGGCGGCGCTGATCGACGCCAAAGGGCGCGCGGCCTTCTCTGAATTGAGAGTGAAGGGAACCGAGTGGTTCCACGGCGATACCTATTTGTTCGCATACGATTTGAAAGGGAATGTCCTGCTGAACCCCGCTTTCCCGGCGCGCGAGGGAACCAACGTCAGCGGTCAAAAGGACGCCAACGGGAAGCAATTTCACGACGCCATTATCCGGACAGCCGAAACCAAGGGATCGGGGTGGGTTGACTACATGTTTCCGAAACCTGGGCAGACACAGCCATCGCAGAAATGGGCCTTCGTGAAGGCCGTGAAAATCGACGGCGTTTCAGGATTGGTTGCTTCGGGCTTCTACCCCGAGTAGGCGCAACCACTCGACTCAACGCGGGTCGCGGCTAACGCAGAAGGCGACCACAGCCAAGAGCCCGCTCTTGGACGATGCGAATGGCGGTCCAGGGTCGCCTCGGTTTCAACACGCTCGCACGCGCGGGATAGCGATTGGCAGTGGGGCGACCATTCACGGCAGGTATCGACTGGGTGCCGAACGATTTCTTTGGCGCGAGACCAGCACCGCTACGATACTCCGATTCGATTCCACTTATGCCCCGCAATAATTCGCGCTGCGGGCGGTGCAGGGATCGGCACCTGCAAGCACCGGCTGACTCTGGCATGATGAGCACATGCTGCAGTTGGCACGACTCCCGCCGAGTCGATGACTATTTTTGCAGCAGCCCGCCGTCGGTGAGGGAGGTTTGGGCAAGATGACGAATCGCGGTGGACGCAAGCGCTCTTGACTGCCGATGTGAAATAACAACTGGATTGGGGGATGAGATGGCGACCGGAACAAACATTGTAGCGGGCACAAGTACCACTTCCGAAGACATAACAGAGCTCGTTGCCGATGCACCTAGCTCAACTATCGACTTCAAAGGAAGCTTGATTCTCAAAGTTGGGCCGCAAGCAGGAGCGCTGAGCCCTCGCCATGATGTTACCGGTATCCAAGGCACCGGTTCGAACGGTGGCGACGGGGTCAGCGGAGTTGGCGGCCCGAATAATGGTGCTGGCGTATCCGGGTATGGCGGCGGCGGCCCGATTTCCAGGGGCGCAGGCGGTGTTGGCGTATACGGGCACGGTGGCCAAGCATCACGCGCCAAAAACGTCGATCCAGGAGTTGGGGTTGTTGGCGTGGGGGGTCGGGAGACGTGTTAAGCAAGGGCCCAGCGCTCTTCCCGTCCGTCGGCGTGCTGGGCTTCGCCTCTTTTTATGGCTGGCCGGGTTCATTTGGCGGTAATAGCGGAATTGGCGTCGTTGGATTCGGCGGCGTCGCCGGCGCGCAGCAGCCTCGGGGCGAATGGCTTACGGGAGGACCCGGTTTGGTGGAGATGGGAGGGGGCGCCGCTCCTGCCCTCGGGATGCCAGGCTTGCGCGGGTTCGGGGTTGTCGGCGTGGGTGGCTCAGCGAATTGGTCACAAAGATCCGGACCGATCCAAGAAGGCGGAACCGGCGTAGTCGGTCTGGCCGGCGGTGTCGGCTCATCGCCTAAGATCGACTATGCCGGCGTCGTCGCTGTTGGCGGTCCTCCTCAGCAAAGCGCGCCCGAGGGAAACTTCGCGGGCAGGTTTGGAGGGCCTGGCGTCGTGGGAATTTCCGGAAGCGCCGGCGCTCCTTCCGAGTTGGATTCTTCCGATATCGGGGTGTACGCGACGGGGGGATACGCAGGTGTCAAGGCGATTGGCAACAACTATGGAATCTATGCGATTACCAGAAATCCGAGTAACGGTACCGCTGGGTACTTCGAGGGTGACGTGTCCGTTGCCCGCAACCTCTGGGTGAGCGGCGACCTCACGGTAATATCCAAGAACAAGAGCGTCGCCATTCCATTTTCCGATGGCTCCTATCGCCGGCTGTACTGCATGGAGAGTCCGGAATCCTGGTTTGAGGATTTTGGCGAGGCCAAGCTGGTCAAGGGCAAGGCGCAGGGAAAACTCGAGCGAGAATTCAGAGGCGTCATCGAAACTGATTCGTACCACGTATTCGTGACGCCCTACGGCAAGTCGAATGGTCTCTACGTGTCATCGAGAAACAGAAATGGCTTCGTCGTCGAGGAGCTGAACGCCGGGAAATCCAGCGTGAGGTTTTCGTACCGAATCGTCGGCAAGCGGCGGGATCTCGAGGCCAAGCGGTTCGCCAAGGTGGTGCTCCCGAAATTCTCGGACCGTTCCAGCTCGCCGACGCTTCGGAAAGTGGCCCGGTCGAAGATGAAAGGAAAGCACAAGAGGTAGGACCGACGGTTCAAGGAAGCTTGTATCGCTGCCACCTGATGGCGTGGAGGGCAAATGCAATCGCCCGAGACACCGTGCTCAAGTAGTCGGTGCAAGCACCGTGAGGAGTCAGGGAAGGCCGTAAATCGTCACGCCCGTAAACAAAGCCCCGGGCACTCGGGGGTGGGTGCCCGGGGCTAGGACCGGTCTTAGGAGGAGGAAGACCGGATGCAACTTCTGCAGCAAGTTGTGTGCCAACGGCACAAGCACGTTGAAGGTCTCCGTGTTTCGAGCCAGGTGCTTCGGATTCCGTACAAGCCAGCTGGCTACAATTTGCCTCTACGTCCCAGCTGGCGGTCATGCGAAGTCCGAGGCACTGGGTACTGAATACGAACACAAGTTGCCGTTTATTTTCCTTGTGGATCGGTGTTCAACAACAACGATTCAGGCTAGGAAAATTGCAGATGTCGTTGATCATGGCCTATGGTGAATGACCTAGATCTCGATCTTGGTGTGGACCATGTTTTTCTGCTGTGTTGTCGAGCGATGACATATCACCTTGGCCTGGAGTTTCTCGCGCGGCGTAGTGGCGATGAAAGACCAATCCAACTCAAGGCGCGGGCAATGCGATCGACACTCGCCTCGGCCGCGGCGAAGTTCCCTCGCGCGAGGTTCCGATTGACGACGCCAATTCTGAGTTTTTCGATTTTGCGATCGAATGAGTCGATGCCATTCAGCAATTAGAATCTCCGTAGATCCACGAAGGGCTGCGTGGCTCCACTTGATCGCCTGCACGCGCCCGACCGAGGTTACGAGCCGGCTGTGGCAAGAAGACTTCACCGAACAGCCAATTTTGTTCATTTGTTTCACTGGCCAACGGCGCGCGTTGGATCGTTCGATCAGATCGCCGATGCGGAACATGCCGGTGCGCGCTACCGGCTGCTCGAGACGCGTACTCATGCTTTGTGATTGGCGCGCAGCGGGCTCGGAAGCGTTGCGAAGCCAAAGTAATCATCGTCAGGCCCTTTTTGGTGGTGTCCTTCCTGCCGCTCAGCGCGAAAGTGCACCCTCCAGCCCGTTACTCGCGCAAGGGCGAGCCAACCGGAGCGATCAGTCGACGGGTACCGGCGCTTCGTCCGGCAGCAGGCAATCGGCCTTGAGTTGGCGCCAGAAGGCGTCGGGAATGGGATGCACCAGCATGTTCACGGTGTCTTCCCAGTGCTCGGGAAGCTGCGCACCGGCGACCACCACGTCAATCGCGGGATGCGCAAGCGGAAACTGGAGCGCCGCTGCACGCAGGGGCACGGAAAACCGCCTGCAAACCTCCTCGACCGCGGCCGTCCGCTCAATCCATTGCTTCGACGCGTTGCCATAGTTGAATCGAATCGGTTCCCGGGCATTCAAAACGCCAGTCGCGAGAATTCCGGAATTGAACACGCCACCAAGGGCGACGCGAACTCCGCGCTGAACGCACAGAGGAAGCAATTCCGGTAACGCGCTCTGGTCGATGAGACTGTACCGCCCAGCAAGCAACAAACAGTCGATGTCGGCCATGCGGAGAATGTCCACGCATACGCCGACGTCGTTCACTCCCAATCCGCAGTGGCCCACCAGACCTTCATCCTGCATCTGCCGCAGCGTCGGGATGGCTTCGGTGACGACTTGGTCCAGGATCGTGCGGTAGCGGATTCCGTGCGTGGCCTCATCGCAGTCGTGCACGAAGGCAACGTCGATGCGTGCGACGCCGAGACGCTGGAGGCTGTCGTCTATACTGCGCCGGACACCAGCGGCCGAGTAGTCCCATTGCTGAACGAAGGGAAGCACATCGACATAGCCGTTCTGGTCGCGCGGCGCGTTCGGACGGGGCTTCAAGAGGCGTCCCACCTTCGTCGAGAGGACCCGGTTGTGTACCGGCACCCCTCGCAGCGCCTCGCCAAAGCGATGTTCGCTCAATCCGTTGCCGTAGTGTGGCGCGGTATCGAAGCTGCGACAGCCGTCGTTCAAAGCGGCACGCAAAACATCGCGTGCATCGCCATCGGAGATCGCCTTATAAAGATTGCCGATGGCCGCTCCGCCGAGGCCGAGTCTCACGTTCGAAGCAGCAGCAGGGAAGATCGTGCGCATAGTCAAAGCGTCGGCGCAGCGCACGCCGCTGAAAAGCGCGGACGGCAGGAGACCGAGTAAATCAGATCATAGCAGCGCCGTCACCATTGGAAGATCGGCCCGGCTGTGGCGGTCTGACCGGACGCATCTGTCCGCGCTTTCGTTACTGTTCCGGGATCAAACGCGAACGCCGCCGGCGCAGCACTCGGAATTCCGCTCACGCGCCGCGGCGACGTGCGCGCAACGCCTCGCGCCACCGGTCGATTGAAAGCGGACCCGCGCCTCCGAGAACGAGCGCGCGCAGGCTCGCGAGATAGAGCAGAATGATTTCATATCCCACCGTGCCGAATTTCGTCCCGCTTGCGGTGACTTCGACGATTTCGGCGGCGACCCAAATCGCTTCCATGATGTCCTCCGGCCTCGGTACCCTGGGCCACAATCACCTCGGCCCCGGCGTCCCGGGCGCGTTGCGCTTCTTCGACACCTTGCACTTGGCAAATCAAGTTGCAGCCTGCCGACTTGATCGCCGCAGCATGGGGCAGTGGATCGCCGAAAGAAAGCATGAACGCGTCAGGGTGGTAGCTCAGCGCCAGGTCTAACACACTCCGTTCGATCGACCAGGTGATCAGACCAACGCCCCGCGGCCGGCTGGTTTCTTCCTTCACGCGAGACAACTCCCTTCGCAGCCAAACCGAGTCGCCGTAGCCTCCCCCGACAAGGCCAAGGGCGCCGGCATTGGAAACGGCTGCCGCCAGGTGTCCGCCTGCAACACCAGCCATTGGCCCCAGAACGATGGGATGCTGGTCCGAACATTTCGGTCAAAGCCGTCGCGATCATCGTTCGTATTCCTCAGTCAGGACAGACTTGGGCGCGCATGCATCGAAACGGTCTTCTGATGCATCGGAGCGCTTGAATAGCTAGACGATTTCCACTACGAAGTTGGCATCGAATAGCGCATTCTCGTTCACTCCGTTTCTCGCATAGCCGCGCGGATTGCAGACCACTCGTGTTCCATTCAGTAAATAGTCGAAGCTGTCGTGGGTGTGTCCGTGAATCCACAAACGCGCGCGACGTCCTTCGATCAGGTGCTCGACGTTGGATACGAAGCACGCGTTGGAGAGTGAATCGGCGAATCTTGGATGGATGCTCCGCGGCGATGGCGCATGGTGGGTGATCACCACGGTCGGTCCTGAAAACGGTTCAGCCAGCTTAGTCTCGAGCCATCCGGCGTGCAGTTTGAACAGTGCTGCAGAATCCGCCGGTGAAAACGATGTTTCCGAAGCCTCGCCCGCGCGAATCTTGCTGTAATCGTACATCAGACGTTTTGCTTCTTTTATCGCCGCCGAGCGTTGCTCGCCCATACCGAAGAGCATGAAATCAGTCCACAGCGTCGTTCCCAGGAACCGCACGCCGTCGAGAACAACCTGATCATTGTCCAGCACATGGATGTTGGTCGCGGTGCACCGCTGTTTGAGGGTCTGCACTGTGCCTGCGATGCTGCCTCCATAGAACTCGTGGTTGCCTGGAACATAGAGCACCGGCTTGGCAAAGCCGGTTGCCCAGGACGCAGCCGCCTCGGGACGGGCGACGTCTCCAGCGAGAATGACCAGATCGGCGTCATTCTCCGGCCGCTTCATAGCGTGCACGTCCAAATGCAAGTCGGAGAGGATGTTGAGGATCACGGTTCAAAAGTTTCGTGCTTGCGCCGACATGCTGCCGATTCCACTCCTCGCTATATTCAAAGTGTATCTTCGTTTGTAATCCTCCGCACGATGAGGACGATCGCCGACGAAGGTGGTTCACCGGCTCGGCGTGAGTCGCCGTGGAGGCGTTTGCTCGCAGATTCACCTGAACTACGGGTGCAATAAACTGGGTCGTCATCGGCGGTCCCGCTGGCGGTCGGGTAAACTCCACTGCGTATGGATACATTACGCACGCTATTCGAGGAGTATGGGTTACTGCTTGTGTTCGGATCGGGATTGGTGAAGCAGGTCGCAAGTCGCGACCCGCTGTAAACTGGGTATCTACGATTCGCTACTCGACAGGTGTCCGATTGCGCTTGCTGCGCTCATGCCTTACCCGGCTATTATTGCCTTGTCTGCTTGCCCTCGCGTCTGCCGCGCACGCCGAGGACTATCCGACCCGACCGATCCGCCTGATCGTACCGTTTGCACCCGGCGGAGGTAACGACACCGTTGCGCGCCTCGTCGGTGAATCGCTCGGCAAGCGGCTCGGGCAACCCGTCGTGATCGACAATCGTCCGGGTGCCGGCGGCGTGGTCAGTGCCGAGCTTGCCGCGAAGGCGCCGGCGGATGGGTACACGCTGTTCCTCGGCGGCGTCGGCAGTCATGCGATCAATCCGAATTTGCACAAAGATCTTCCGTACGATCCGATCAAGGACTTCGCGGCGGTTTCGCTGCTGGCCTCCGCACCGCTAGTTCTTGTCGTTCATCCTTCGCTTCCCGCGCAATCGGTGCAGCAACTGATAGCGTTCGCCAAGTCGCACTCGGGAAAACTCAACTACGCGTCGAACGGCAATGGCAGCTCGTCGCATCTCGCAGCGGTCATGTTCGCCGGCATGACGGGCATCGACATCGTGCACATTCCGTATGGGCTGTCGCCGGCGCTGACCGACCTATTGAGCGGACAGGACGAGCTCATGTTCAGCAGCGTCGTCGCGATCCTGCCGCACGTGCGCGCTGGCAAATTGCGGATGCTTGCAGTCACGTCGCGCAAACGGATGGCCTTGCTGCCCGACGTTCCCACCATCGCGGAGTCCGGGGTTCCGAACTACGAAACGAGTTCGTGGTACGGCATACTGGCGCCCGCGGGGACGCCTCCGGAGATCGTTCGTCGTCTGCATGACGACATCGTCAAGGTGCTGGCCCAGGAGGACGTGCGCAAGGCGCTGGCGCAGGAAGGCGCGGAGCCGGTCGGCAATTCATCCGAGGAATTTACGCAATTCATTCGCGCCGAAAAGCAGCGGCTGGGCGCCGTCATCGAGAGCGGCAAGGTTTCGCTGCAGTGAGATCGTCGTGATGTCCTCGACGTTGTCACGCCGGCGGACGAGATCACTTTACTGTCGCCGGCCGAGGCAACACGGTGCATGTGCGCAGGGCAGACTCACATTGAACCACGCGATCAGGCAAGCGCAAGCTCGCGCACATCACCCACCGTCTCGATGCGCTCCAGCTGCTCAAGCAGCCGCTCGGCAAGGGCGAACCCACCACTACAGCGGCGGTACTTCGCGCGCAGCGCCTCGGCGTCAAGAGGAAGTGTCGGCGTGCCTGGAAAATCGTTGACGGCGCGAGCGAGTAGACGTCCGTCCGTGAGCGTGACCTCGACCTCGCTTGCCCAGCCGCCGCTCGGTTCGGGGAGAGCCTCGCAGCGCACGGCGCGACACAGCGCCCGGATGCCGGCGTCGGCCAGGCCGCGCACGGCGAAGGCGTCCGGATCCATCGGATCGTCGCGCAGCGCGACTGCCACGCAATAGGGCACGCTGTACTGCGCGGCCATCGTGTCGGCTGGCTCGTGATCTGCGTGATGGCTCACGACCTTCATGCTGGCGCGGACGATGACGGATGCGACGTCGTCACCGTCGAATCCGTGCTCCCGTCGCAGCATTTCGATCGCGACCAGCGGCGTGTGCGCGGTAACGTGGCACGGGTAGCGCTTGATGCAAAGCTTGTCCGTCTCGAAGCGAGTACCCAGGTCGGCAACGAGCAACGCGGGATCGGATTCAGCACAATAGGTTTCTAGAAAACCGTATCCACCTTCGAGGATCGTATCCGGACCCTCGAAGCCACTCTCGGCCAGGCGCGCGGCAAGGATTCCCGATTCGGCGGCGCGGCCGAGATGCAACCGCTTGACCATCGCGCCGTTGCCGCCCTTGGCGAATGCCAGCACGCCGCCACACAGCGAGCCCGCGATGCCGAGCGCCTGCGTAAGTCGTTCGGCGTCGAGGCCCAGGATATGTGCAGCGGTAACCGCTGCACCGAAGGGACCGGTGAGGCCAGGCGCGTGAAAGCCGAGGCGCTCGCTGCTGTGCTTCGATGCCGCGCCGATCCGAAACATCACCTCGCATCCGGCGACGATCGCGGTGAGCAGCGTTTTGCCGCTGCACCCCATCTGTTCGCCGAGCGCGAGCGCGACGGGCACCAGCGCTGCGCCGGGATGCACTCCCGCGCCCGGTTTGCGCAGACTGTCGAGTTCGAAGCCGTGCGCGAACACCCCATTGGCGAGCGCGGCCAGCGGCGCGCTGACCCGCTGCGGGAGGCCGACCATGCGGCTGGTGCCGTTGCCACCGTAGTGACGCGCGTAGTCGGCGACCATTACCCCCCAAGGCAAGCGGCTGCCGAGCAGACACACGCCGACGGTGTCGATCAGGCACTGGCGCGCCCGCCCGGCGGCAAGGTCGGGAATGGCTTCGTGGCGCAGCGTTGTGGCGAAAGTGGACAGCGTGCGGGCAGCGGTGGACATAGGCGTTGCAGTGGACGACGCGATGGCATGCCATGGTATACCATGATGGACAAGTGACGATGGACGCGACTCCGAGCCCCACGTCGACGGCGATCCAGCACGTGAAGGCGGGGACACTGCGGGCACTCGCCGTCACCACTTCCGCGCGCAGTCCCGTTTTTCCCGACGTGCCTACCGTTGCCGAGTCCGGCGTCCCCGGGTATGAGGTGGTCCTGTGGCACGGCATCATCGGACCGAAGGGACTTCCGGCGCCGATCGTTGCGCGCCTCAACCGCGAGGTGAACGCGATCCTGCGCCGCGCTGCTGGAGAACGACGGCGTCGCGCCTGCCGGCGGATCGCACGAACGGTTGCAGGGACGGGTGGCGCGCGAAATCATTACTTGGCGCAAGGTGGTCGAGCAGGCAGGCGTCAAAGCCGAGTAAAGTCCGCGGACACGAACAGCCGCACCATCCCCCGCGGTACGCGTATGGGACGCGCGCTCATTTCGCGCCGTGCCCGGACACGGCGACACCCGCGTCGGAAGGAAGCCGCCTGTGCAACACCGGAGCGACCAGCGCCAGCAACGCGATGGCGATGAACGTGGGCGGAAAATCCGCCGCGACGATGCTGTCATGGCCCTGCAATGCGCTCGAAAGTTGCAACAGGTAAGCCGCGACTGCGATGCCCACGCTCTGTGCGAGCCGTTGCAGCATGCTCGAGATGCTGGCAGCCTGGCTCATGTCTTGCGTGTGGATGTCGGCAAACGTTAGGGCCTGCAGGGCGGTGAACTGCAGCGAGCGCAGGCAGCCCGACAACAGTAGCAAAAACGCAATCAGCACGTGCCACGATCTGCGCGGTGAAGACCGCGAACATCGCGACGGTGAGCGCGCAGAGAGTGCCGTTGACGACGAGAACCCTGGCGGAATCCCCATCGACGCAGGATAGCGACCGACAGGGTCTTCATGAACATGGCACCCACCGCAGTTGCGCAGGTCAGCAGTCCGGATTGCAGCGGATCGAGTCCGAAGCCGAGCTGCAGAAGCAGCGGCAGCAGGAAGGGCGTGGACTGAATGCCGATACGGAACAGGCTTCCGACCAATACACCGTCGCGGAATGTGTGCAGGCTGAACAGCCGCAGGTTGATGACCGGATGGGGCGTGTGCAGTGCATGCCAAGCGTAGGCGAGCAGCGCCGCCGTGCCCACTACGATGCAGCTCGCAGTAGCCTCGGCAGGCAGCAGATGCCCGCCCAGCGCGGACAGGCCGAGCATCAGTACCGAAAGTCCCACGCCCGAGAGCGCGAAGCCACGCACGTCGAACGGGGGGTTTTCGACTTCGCGCACGTTCGGAATGTGTCGCAACACCAGGAACAGCCCCAGCACGCTGATCGGCACGTTGATGAGAAAGATCCAGCGCCAATGCAAGTAGAGTGTGATGGCGCCGCCGAGCGCCGGCCCGATCACCGGCCCGAGCAGCGCCGGTATGGTCAAGTAATTCAGAGCGGACACGTACTCGTGCTTGGGGATCGCGCGCATCAGCACCAGACGCCCCACCGGGACCATCATCGCGCCGCCTATTCCCTGCGCGAATCGGAACGCGACGAATTGCGGGGAGGGTGCCGGCCAGCGCACACAACACCGAACCGACCATGAACGTGACTATCGCTGCGCTGAAGACCGTGCGCGAACCGTAACGGTCCGCCATCCAGCCGCTGATCGGAATGAAGACGGCAAGGCTTACCAGGTACGACGTCAGAGCGAGCTTGAGCGCAAGGGGGTGTTCCCCGATGTCCGCGGCGATCGCGGGCAGAGAGGTCGCGATCACCGTCGAGTCCATGTTTTCCATGAACAGCGCACAGGCGACGATGAGCGGGATCAGGACCGCGCGGCGCACGAGGCTGAGCCGAGACACGGGCGTAGCGTCTGCTGCGCCAGCGGCCGTGGCAGACGTGCGACAATGAACGCATGAAGAAACCGCTCCCTTCGAACCTGCTCCTGGGAGACGTTGCGTACGCCGCGATTCGCGATGCGATCGTGGCCAACGAGCTCAAGCCCGGCGACCGCATGTCGGAATACAAGGTGGCGGAATGGCTGAAAATCAGCCGCACCCCGGCGCGCGAAGCCCTGCGTCGCCTGGAGGCCGAGGGTTTCCTCACTGCCGTGCCGCGGCGCGGGCTGGTCGTCGCGTCCGTGGACGACGACGCGATCTACGAGCTGTACGCTGCACGCGAGGTGCTCGAAGGCGGCGTGGCGGCAATGGCCGCGCGCAATGCCACCGACGCCGAGATCGCCGCACTCCAGCAGATGGTCGCGGCCGAGGCGGCAATGACGGATAGCCCCGAGATGATGTTCGAGCACAATCGAGTGTTCCATCAGTTCATCTATCGCGCGGCACGCAACCGCTACCTGACGAAGTACCTGCAGTCGATGTACGACACGCTGACCGCGCATCGGAGCATCTCGACGATGCGTATCGCAGCCCGGCGCAGCGCCGTGCTGATCGAGCACCGCACGCTGTGTGTGGCCATTGCCCGGCGTGACGAGGCCGCCGCAAGCCGCGCTGCTGTGGACCACGTGCGCGCCGCGCTGCGCGCACGCATGGAGATCCAGCACGCCAGCCTGCTCGGCAAGGGTATCGTGCCCGGTGTAAAGCCTTTGCGCCAGCGCAAGGCTCTGATGCAGCCGTAGGCAGGCGAGCCGCGCCGCACTAGCCGTTGCGCACCAAAAGGCGCGCCAGCGCCCGCGCGTCCGGCTGTTCCTCGAGGGCGAGGATCCACTCGGCGATTGCATTCGCCTGGCTGTGCGGCACGACATGCGTTGCAAGCTTGGTGAATTTGTCGACGATATCGCGTTCGCTCGCGAAATCCTTCTCGTTGCCGCGCGCCGCCTGCACAGTATGCTCGCGGATGCTGCCGTCGCGAAAGAATACCTGCACGCGAACCATGTGGCGGAACTTCGAGCCCCTGGCGGTGATCTCGCTGTCGTGCTGCACGCTGACCTTCTCTGCGAGGTGCATACGCTCGGCATCGGCGACCTTGTCCTCGGTGAACTGATCGACGAAGCAATCTCCTTCGAGCAACAGCGTCGCTACGCAGTACGGCAGATTCAGCTGAGCCGAGGTGAGGCCTTGCGGAACGTATTTCCAGCCCACGTGGTCCATCGTGACCTGCGAACCATGGACGACGATCTTCTCGATCTCGGCGGGCGCGAACGGACGCTCGGCGCGGATGGCACGTATGGCATCGAGCGTGGTGTGGTTGCTGCCGACGCACGAATAGAACTTGAGCGCGACGCCCATGGTCTGCCACACGCTGCCGAAGCCGGCGGTCAGTTCATCGAGCGCGAAGCGGTCCTGCGAGCGTGAGAATGTCGTGCAGAAGCCGCCGTACTCGCTCTCGAGCACATTCATGATGCCGGTGAAACCCTGCTCCGCAAGGAGAGCGCCGTACAGACCGCTCTGCGACGAGCGTCCGGCATGCATGCGCTTGACCATCGCGCCATATTGCGCCGCCATCAGGCCCGCGGCTTGTGTGCCGGCGATTCCCAGCGCGTGCACCGTGCGCTCGAGGTCCAGGCGCAACGCCCGCGCGGCGCTTGACGCAGCCGAGTACACGCCGAGCGTTGCGCCGGAATGCCACCCCTGCGCAATGTGCTCAGGACCCATGCAAATGCCCACGCGCGGACCAATTTCGTAGCCCGCCACCGCTGCCGTAAGGAATTCGCGCCCGCTCATGGCGGGGCGCAGCTCGACAATGGCGATTAGCGCCGGTAGCACTACAGCGCCGACGTGCAGCACGCCCTGGCGATGCACGTCGTCGAGCTCGAAGCCCTGAACTTGTGTGCCATTGATCAGCGCGGCATGCGGCGCCGATATCCGCTGCCTCGTGCCCCAGACGCTGCACACCGGCGTGTTGTCGAGCGCGCCTAGAGTGTTCTGCAGGATCTGGCTCCACTCGAGGTTCGCGCCGTACAGCGCACAGCCTATCGAGTCGAGGATCAGGAGCTTGATTCGGGAGCGGACGTCAGCTGGAATGTCGCCGTATTCGAGGCCGGCGACGAATCGCGCGATACCCGCGGTGTAGCGATTGTCCTGCGTGCCGGATAGCGCGTGTGCCATGTCGGAATCGGTCGGGTTGGATGTCGATCGCCCGATCGACGAGCAGTAGTATACCGTGGTATTCTATAGGCGTTTCAGAGTGCGCCAGGGGCCGCGATGAAGCCGCCGCCGTGCCGGGGCGCCGAGTTTGAGAGGACCGAACCCGTGCGCGAAGCTTGCGGTGGCGACGCGGCGTCGCTGGAAGGAGGAGTGCCGATGAATCAGAGCCGTCGGCGGTTCATCCGCATCGCGGGTGCGCTCGCCGGTGTCGGGGCCATCCCGCGTCTGCTCGCGCAGGGTGACGCCGCCGCGAATTATCCGACGCGCCCGATTCGCTTGATCATTCCGTTCGCGCCCGGCGGCGGCACCGACATCGTCGGTCGCACCATAGCCCAGAAGCTGGGCGAAGCGTGGAAGCAGCCGGTGGTGCCCGACAATCGCGCGGGCGGTAACGGCACGATCGGCGCCAACGTGGTGGCCAAATCGGCACCGGATGGCTACGCGCTGTCGATGATCACCGCGAGCCACTCGGTCAACGTGACGCTGCAAGGCAGCAAGCACCCCTACGATCTGCTGAAGGACTTCGCCCCGATCAGTCAACTGACGACGCAGCCATACGTGCTGGTCGTCGATCCCGGGCTGCCCGTCAAATCGGTTCGCGACTTGATCGCGCTGGCCAAGTCGCAGCCCGGAAAGCTTACCTATGGATCGTCGGGCATTGGCGGCACCAGCCATTTGTCGGGCGCGCTGTTTTGCGTGCTGGCGAACATCGAGATGACGCACGTTCCGTATCGCGGTGGCGAACCCGCGATGGCCGATGTGGTCAGCGGGCAGATCGACATGCTGTTCTCCACGCGACTGCAGTCGCGCGGACTCGTCGAGGCGGGCAAGCTGCGACCGCTCGCGGTCACCACGCGCAAGCGTTCTCCCGCCACGCCCGAGCTGCCGACCATGCAGGAAGCTGGCGTGCCGGGGTACGAGGTCGCCGGGTGGTATGGCATGGTGGCGCCCGCCGGCACGCCCCCTGCGATCATAGACAAGCTCAATCGCGAAGTAGTGCGCATCGTTCACTTGCCCGACGTCACCGAAAAAATGGCGACAGACGGCTCCGAGCCCGTCGGGAGCTCGCCTTCGGAATTTGCGGCACACATCAAGGCGGAGGTCGAGAAGTGGCGCGACCTGATCCAAAAGACCGGAATCAAGACCGAGTCGTAGCGCGGCCGGCGGAGGCAACCACGGACGCGATTGCAACGTCTCCCGGCCTCGCGCAGGCGCTGGGCGCGCGCGTCGCAGCGTTCCAATGGTGCGACGTACCCGCCGAAGCGCTGCACTGGGCCAAAGTCGGCATCCTCGATACGGTCGGTGTCACGCTTGCGGGCAGTCGCGAACCGGCGCCGCGGTTGGTGGCGCGTTCGCTCGACCTCGCGCCAGGACCAAGCCTGCTGTTCGGTGAACCGCGCCGCATCGGGACGCTCGATGCGGCGTTCCTCAACGGCACTGCATCGCATGTGCTCGATTTCGACGATTGCAATAACACCCTTGGCGGGCACCCTTCCGCGCCGGTGTTGTCGGCGCTGTTTCCCGTGGCCGACGAGCTCGGCAGCAACGGCCGCGACTTCCTGCTCGCTTACATCGCAGGATTCGAAATCGAGACGAAGATCGCGCTCGCCGTCAATTTTCATCACTACACCAAGGGCTGGCACCCGACCGCAACGCTGGGTACCTTCGGCGCCGCCGGGGCGTGTGCGCGCCTGATGCAACTCGACGCGCGGAAGACGAGCGTGGCCCTCGCATTGGCCGCGTCGTTCGCCTCGGGTATCAAAGCCAATTTCGGCACAATGGCCAAACCAATGCACATTGGCCACTGCGCGCGCAGCGGGGTGCTTGCCGCGCGCCTCGCACACAACGGATTCACCGCGAACCCCGAGGAAGTCTTCGAGCACGAGCAAGGCTTCCTGAATGTGTTCAATGGTCCCGGCACCTACGACGCACGGCGCGCTCTCGACGCGTGGGCAGCGCCACTCGATATCGTGAAGCCAGGCATCGCGATCAAACAGTATCCCTGTTGCGGCAGCACGCATCCGGCGATCGATGCAATGCTCGACCTGGTCGCGAGACGACGGATCGTCCCCGACGAGGTCGTGCGCGTCGACGCCTGGATTCACGCGCGGCGCCTGAAGCACACCAACCGGCCCAACCCTGACAGCCCGCTGGACGCCAAATTCAGCCTGCAATACGTGATCGCCCGTGCGCTCGTCGATCGGCATGTCGGCGTCCCGGATTTCGAAGGCGACGCATATCGCGACGCGCGTGTGCAGGCGCTCCTGCCGCGGGTATATGTCGCGCCCTACGACGACACGCAGTTCTCGCCGGAGAACCACTTCGGCGGTGCGGTTCGCGTCACCATGTGCGACGGCACGGTGGAAACGGCGCGCGTCGAGCAGGCGCTCGGGCGTACTTCCGACAATCCCGTGCCTCCGGACCGCCTGCGCAGCAAGTTCGCGCTGTGTGCCGCGACCGTGTTGCGCGACGAGGCCGTCGCGCCGATTGCCGAAGCGATCGAAAGCATCGATACGCTCGCGGACATGCGCAGCTTGACCAACCTCATCATGGTCGGATCGGTCGCACAAGGAAAGTTGAATTGAAGGTGCTCCAGCATCGCTATGATGTCGTTGTCGTCGGCAAGGGCAACGCCGCACTCTGCGCGGCGCTTGCCGCACGCGATCAGGGCGCAAGCGTCGCGATCCTGGAAGCAGCGCGCGAAGATGAAAGCGGCGGCAACAGCCGCTTCGCCGGCGGCGTAATGCGCTTTGCTTACGCGTCGGTGGACGATTTGAGGCGAGTCACCGACTTGACGGACGCCGAAGTGGCAGGGAGCGATTTCGGCACCAACACCACCGACGAGTTCTTCGACGACCTGTTTCGACTGACCAGCTTTCGTACCGACCCGGCACTGTCAGAGATGCTGGTGACGCAGAGCCTCGACACGATGGTTTGGCTGCGCGGCAAAGGGGTGAAGTTTGTTCCCAATTTCGGTCGCCAATCCGCGCTCGTGAATGGCAAACACAATTTTTTTGGCCGCATGCCCATCGAAGCCTCCGGCGGCGGCGCGGGCCTTGTGCAAGCGCTTGACGCCGCCGCGCGCGACGCCGGCATCAGGCTGCTCTACGGCACGCGCGCCAAGCGCTTGCTGCAGGACGGCGATCGTGTCTGCGGCGTGCAGGCCAGTCACGGTGGTGCGCCTGTCGAATTCTTCGGCAAGGCCGTGGTGCTCGCCTGCGGGGGCTTCGAAGCGAATCCCGAAATGCGAGCGCGTTATCTGGGCGCCGGCTGGGAGCTCGCCAAGGTTCGTGGCTCGCGCTTCAACCAGGGGGACGGCTTGAAGATGGCGCTGGACGTCGGTGCCGCGCCCTACGGCAACTGGTCGGGATGCCATGCGACCGGGTGGGACCTGAACGCACCCGAATTCGGCGACGTCAATGTCGGAGATCAGTTCCAGAAGCATAGTTACATCTTCGGATTGCTGATCAACGCACACGGCAAGCGCTTTGTCGACGAGGGCGCCGATTTCCATTCGTTCACTTACGCCAAATACGGCGGCGAGGTGCTCAAGCAGCCTGGACAGTTCGCCTGGCAGGTCTTCGATGCGAAGGTGACGCAGCTCCTGCGCTCCGAATATCGCATTCGGATGATGACCAAGGTGTCGGCGAATACGCTCGAGGAACTTGCACAGAAGCTCGAAGGCGTGGACCCGAAGGGGTTTCTCGAGACGGTGCGTGCGTTCAACGCTGCGGTGCGCACCGAGGTGCCCTTCGAGCACGCGATCAAGGATGGCCGCGGGACGATCGGCCTGGAGCCGCCGAAATCCAATTGGGCGCAGCAACTGGATACGCCGCCGTTCGATGCGTATGCGACCACCTGCGGCATCACGTTCACTTTCGGGGGTCTGCGCATCGATCCCGCAAGCGGACAAGTCCTTGACGTGACGCTCACGCCGATCCCGGGGCTCTATTGCGCAGGCGAAATGGTCGGTGGCTTGTTCTACTTCAACTATCCGAGCGGCACCGGGTTGGTTTCCGGCGCGTTGTTCGGCCGCGTCGCGGGAACCGGCGCCGGCCAGGCAGCGACCGCCGACGCGGCGAAGCATGCCCACGCCTGATATCTGCCTGTGGACAGCGTAACCAACGATCGTTCGCGTCGAACTCTGCTGCGTGGTGCGGTCGCGGCCGTGATTGCGCTCGGTGCGCATGCGATCGCAGTTGCGCAAACGCCGCGTTTTCCCACCCGCGCCATCGGTATGATCATCCCGTACCCTCCTGGCGCGCCGGCGACATTGTCGGGCGCCTGGTCGGCGCGAAGCTCAATCAGATCCTCGATCAGCCGATCGTCATCGACAATAAGGGTGGTGGTGCGCAGGTGATTGCGACGGAGACCACCGCACTTGCCGCACCTGACGGGTATCTGATCTTTCTTGCAAGCACGACGCTCTCGATAAATCCGGCGCTGGCGCCTTCGGTGAGTTCGACTCTCACCTCTTCCGCCGGGCCATTCGCCGCTTGCGTTTTCTAGCGCACCGTGTACCCGCGACCGTCCATGCACGCGTCCATGGCGCGATCAAAAACTTGGCCATCGGTCGTCGCTCCCGGCTGCGCCGAGGCCCAACGGCCGCACGCCTGACGATCGTCCTCCGTTTGTGCGGCAGTCTGGCCATTGCGCGGATAGACGATCGGCGCCGAAATCGTCGCCGGAGGAGCCGTCGGCTGAGCCGACTCCGCTCCGGGCGGCGGCGCAACAACGGTATAGCCCCCGCCCGGTGCTGAAGTGTAGTAGACGTCGTTCGCGTAATAGTATGGCGCCCCGCCTATCGAGAGCGTGACGTAGGAGGGTGGAAGGACCGGGACTGCGATGCCGATTGGAGCCGCGACCACGACAAAGCGACCGCCAACCGGGCGAAACCAGACGCCGCCATGGAAGAAGTATTGATTGCCACCGAAGGCCGCGCTGACGCTCCCGCCAGGCAATGCCGCGAATGCGTGCCCGCGGGGCGGATAGTAGTGATCGTGGTGGTAGCGGTGATCGAGGCGCAGGCCCATCACGCGATCGGCGGACGGTTCACGCCCGCCGTACTCGTGTCGCTCCTGTGCGAGTGCTGGCGACCCGAGGCAGACAAACGCGCTCACGCTGAGCGCGTACAGCGGCACGTTGAATTTCACGGCTCGAGTCTCTCCGAAGTCAATGGAACACCTGTCTTGAGGCGCGTTGCGCCGACGTAGTCGGGAGCGGTAGCGAAATCGATGCCAAGTGCCGCGCAGGGGGCGGGCATTGTCAGCGAGGAATCGGCACGAACGATGGCGGCAAGGCGATCGGCGGAAACGCTCCATCGGAGGGCAGCGCCACGCGTTGATACACCGCAGCCTGCTCGGGTGAAAACGGCGGTGGTCGGGCCGCCGCTTCCCGCTCATGCGATCAACAGCTACGCCCCTCTGCGCATCCCGTATCTCTGGCCGAATGCGCCGCCCAGTCCGCCCAACACCGCCTGCCGATCAGGCTTGAGTTGCCCTTCCGCGGTCGCGACGGCAGCCTGATCCGTTTGGACCACGCTCACATCGTTGGTCGTCTGATCGGAATAGAGCTTTGTCAGGGCCGCAGTAAGCGTGGCCTGGTCCGGCTGCAGGATCGCTTTGGCGTCCTGGTGTAGTTGATCGAAGTCCTCGTGCCGCGGCACAGGCTTGCGGATGCGAGCCTGACGGCAATCGGCGCGACCGACGTGCCTAGCGCTGCCATCGCGGCGGGATCGCGCGAAAGCGCGACCACCACCTGCTCCAGCACCGATGGATCGCTTTGCTCGAGATAGCGCGCGATCTCGGCCACCTGGTCCGACGTGACTCGCGCGGCGTCTTCCAACGATACTGGGATCGGTAATCGATGCGCGAACTCCGCGTACTTCGCGAAGGCACCGCCGGCGAGGACCGTCATTGCCAGCGGGCCGATCGGAATCATCAGGAGCTGCAGCAAGCGCGCGCGCAGAGGCAGGTTCGTGACCGACACGGCGTCCGCGACTACGGCGACGAGAGAAGGGGTTCGATCATTGGAAACGCTCGTGACTGTGGCTGGAATGGAACCATGCGTCGGGGTTTCCGGGGACGCGATGGGATTGTTCGCGGGTTCCATGACTGCTCCTCGCAAAAGGCGGCGAATCGTTGGTCCCTGACTCCATGTTGTAGGTTGTGGCGTTGTAGCGAAATCTCATTCGATGCCATCATCGTAATGGCCAGTCCCTTCCCTTGTTGGGTAACTTATCTTTTAGCGACGCGCTCGGGGATTTCGCATTCCGGCTGGCGCACACGCACTGGCGATTGAACGGCATCGACTACCACCGAAACGGGACGTAGACTTTTCGCCCGTCCCGTTGCACGAGCAGCGCGACTGCCTTGTGGTTCCGATCTGCGGTGACGCTCACGTCGGCGACCGTATTGACGGATTCGTCGTTGATGCCCAACAGCAAATCACCCGCCTGCAAACCGGCGCGAGCGGCCTCAGTACTCACACCTGCGATCAACACGCCCGACGCTACGCCGGATCGGCGACGCTCGTCGGCGCGTAACGGGCGAAGCGCGAGGCCGAGACGCTCATTGAGGACCACCGGCTCCCGATCGGTCGCAACGAGCGGGACAGGTGTCGCCTCGTCCAGGCGAACGTGCACGGTGCGCGTCGCACCGCGGTGCCATAGTTCCATGTCGACCGTGTCGCCCGGTTGCGCGAGACTCATCGTAGCGGCGAGATGCCCCGAGTCCTCGATGGACTTCCCGTTGACGGCGAGAACCACGTCGCCAGTCCGAAGACCGGCGCGCGCGGCCGCGCCGTTCCTTTCGACGTCGTCGACCAGCGCGCCGGATGGTCCCGGGAGCTCGAACGAGTCGGCGAGTGCCTGGTCGACGTCCTGCAACGCCACACCCAGCTTCGCGTGTCGCACCTTGCCCGAGGTGATGATTTCTTGAACGCTGTGCTGCGCGAACTCGATGGGAATGGCAAACGACAGACCCTGGTAAGCCCCGCTGTCCGAGTAGATCTGCGCGTTCATCCCGATCACCTCGCCGTGCATGTCGATCAGCGGTCCGCCGGAACTGCCCGGGTTGACGGCAGCGTCGGTCTGGATGAACTGCGTCGACTGCGTGCCCGGCAGCGACCGTCGCACGGCGCTGACGACGCCGGCCGTTACGGAACCGGTGAAGCCGAAGGGCGAACCGATGGCCACTACCCAATCACCGACCCGCAGCGGTTGAGGCGAACCGGTGATCGAGGCGGCTGGAAGATCGGTCGCATCGATCTTGATCACGGCGATATCGATCAAGGGATCGGTCCCGAGGAGCTGTCCGCGAAACTCGCGCCGGTCGGCCAGTCTCACCGTGATGGCGTCTGCACCCGCGATGACGTGGGCATTGGTCATGATCACGCCATCGGAGCGCACGATGATGCCGGACCCCTGCGCCCGGACTGGAAGCCGCATCTTGGGCGGCAAACCACCAAACTTCTGCTGGAACTCGCGCACAAAGTCGCGCATCGGGTCCGCGTCCTGGGGCTGCGAGCCTTCGTCTTCATCTTCGTCGTCGGCCGTCGAGACGATGCGCGTACCACTGACGCTGATGTTGACGACTGTCGGAGCCTTGCTGGCCACTATGGTCGCGATGTCAGGCAATGCGGAAGGAGCGGTCGAGGCCGCATGCGGCGCTGCTTGCCCGTGGGCGGCTGTCCAAGCGCCAAAGACGCCTAGCGCGAATGCGCAGGCGATCACCATGACGGGGATCCGCGGTTGTCGTAGAAAGTGCATGGTGTCTCCGGGTCTGGGAGGTCACTGCCGCCATGAGGCAGCGCCGTGACCGAGGCGCAGGTGCAGGTCGCATGACGCGCCCGGTGCGAGGGGTACCGTGTAGCGACGGCGAATGTTGCCGAGCGTCACGGTGACGTCGTAGGTGCCAGGGGGCAGCGGGAGCTCGATGAGCGCCTCGGAAGTGTCGAGGCACCGTAGTTCGCCACCTTGCAGGTTGGCGACTTGTACGTGCATGCGCGATTGCACTTGTGGCGCCTCGCGGCGAAGGCCGCGAAGACGCCGCAGTACCGAACGAAATGAGCTCATGCGTCCGGCAAAAGCGATGGGGGCGTGGATCAAGAGTCGCGCTTCCGACACGCGTGCGCCATCGCCATCGAGGGGCAGGGAGCCGTTCAACTTCATGGGTTGTCTGATCGGACTGAGGCAAGGGTGTCGATGCAACGAGGCCATCGTACGTTGCTTCATGAGGGCCAATGTTTCGTCCTGGCCGGGACGTGTTGCAGATGAAATGAAGCGAGGCGTCAAGCCGGCCGCGCGGTTACGTGCGGCGCCGGATGCCGCCGCGCCGTTATGACACCCTGCCGCGAAGGTCAGCGCAGCAGTTCACCCAGGGCCCGCGCCAGTTCGACGCGCCGCACAGGCTTGGCTAGAACGCGGGTGACGCCTGCGACGACGGCTCGAGACGCGAGCAGCGCGCCGCCGTAGCCGCTCAGCAGCAAAACAGGCATACGCAGCGCTTGTCGCCGAACGGATTCGGTGAGTTGGGTCCCGCTGACCCCGGGCATCGCTTCGTCGGTGATGACTGCCGCGAATCGATCCGGGTCGGCGAGCAGGGTTTCCAGCGCCATTTGAGGATCGCTGTAGCCAACGGGCTCGTAACCCAGCCGTTTCAGCATCTCGACCGTCAGCGATACCAGTGTCGGATCGTCGTCGACGACCATCAGCATCTGCCCGCGTCCGCTTGGCACTGCTTGCAGCGACTCTGACGTGGAACCGACGTCTTCAACGGATTCGTGAAGGTACAAGGCGAAGCGAGCGCCTTGCCCTTGAGCGCTCTGCACGTCGATCGCGCCGCCGAACTCAGCCACCACGCCGTGGACGACCGCGAGTCCAAGGCCCGTCCCGGTTCCCGCGCGCGTGGTGAAGAACGGCTCGAAGAGGCGTTCCATGACGTCGGGGGCGATGCCGCTTCCCTGATCAGCCACGGTCAACACGAGGTAGCTTCCGGGAGCGACCTGGCTGTGCGACAGAACCCGGGTCGCGGCGATGCGCTCGCGTTCGAGCGCGACACTCAGCAAACCGCCTTCCGGCATCGCCTGCAGCGCATTCGTGCACAGGTTCATCACCGCTTCGAAGGCCTGCGTGGGATCCCCGCGCACTCGTGCGCCAGGCGCCTCGAACCGGCGCTCGAGCACGATGCCGGGCGCCAGCGAGCCCGCGAGCAGTGTGAGAACCTCCTCGACTACCGGCTCGAGAGCGAACACCGTGGAGGCTCGCGCACCGCCACGGCTGAACGTCAGGATGCGCTCGACCAGGGCCTTGCCGCGCACGGCCGCCTGCAACACCTTGTCGAGGTGACGTGCCTGGTCGCTGCCGCCAGGAGCGCCATCCTGTGCCATCTCTCCGTAGCCGGCGATCGCAGCGAGAACGTTGTTGAAGTCGTGTGCCACGCCACCGGCAAGCGTTCCCAATGCTTCGAGCTTGCTGGCCCGTGCGAGCTGCGCTTCGAGTGCGTGTTGCGCCTCCGCGCGCCGCCGGTTGGCGCGCTGCACGACGTAGAGCGACGCCGTGGCGATCGCGACGAGCAATGCCATGCCCAACGCAGTCAGCCAAGCCGTCTCGCGCCACGCGACGAGCAAGGCGTCGACATTGCGCGTCAGCAATACCACCAGACCCCAGCGCGGCAAGGCGTGCGTTGCAACCAAGCGCTCGCCGCCATCGGGAAAACGAAGAGCCTCGATGCCCTTAAGGCCAGCCAGGCGCTGTGCGACGCCAGGCTCCTCGAACCCTGGCGTCGCGACAATCGAGCCGGCAAGGCGAACGCCATCACTACGAAAGACCGCCATGCGCGCGTCCGGTGTGGGCGAAGCGACCGAGAATGCACCGAGCAGGGCGCTCGCCGGCATGCCCGCGAGTATCCACCCGTCGGATGCGCCCGGAGGTCCCTTGAAGCGAACGGCGAGCGCAAGTGACATCTCGTGTGCGCTTTGGCCGGTGAAAGGACGACTTACCGCAGTCGCATCATCGTTGAGATCCGTCAAAGCCGGTGAGAACGAGGTCACATCGGGCAGCGGCGTCGTGTCCGACGCCGCAAGCAGCCGGCCCCTCCCATCGATCAACCACAGTGTGTCGATGAGCGGCATCAACCCCGCGCGTGTCCGCAGCGCTCGCGTGGCCTCGGAACCGGTCAGCGGCAATCGGCCGTCGCGCAGTTCGTCGCGTATCGCCTGGAAACCTTCTCCCGCGCCTTGGAGGCCGCGATCGATCTCGTCAGTGAGCGCAAGCGACAGCAGGCCGAGCTCTCTGGCTTGCCCATCCACCGCGTCCCGACGTAGCTGCCACAGGGCCAGGGCCGCCGTCAGCGTGAGCATCAGGGCGATTCCGAGCGCGATCCACCACGGGTTGGCCGCGTGCCCGCGTCGCGATGGGATCGTCTGCATCATCGCGACGTGAAATCGAGCGCGTCCACCGCGACCAGGCGTCCGAATCGTCGGACTGTCGTCAATAGAGCGTTTCCACCGGCACGCTGAGGACGTAGCCGGCGCCGCGCTCGGTGACGATGACCTGCGGATCTGCTGGATCAACCTCGATCTTGCGGCGCAAGCGCGAGACTTGCACGTCGATCGCGCGGTCGTAGACCTCGGCATCGCTGAGCCGCGAAAGGCGCAGCAATTGATCGCGGCTCAACACCCGCTGTGGAGCGGCGCAGAGCGCGGCCAGGAGATTGAACTCCGCGTTGCCCAGCTTGAGCTTGCGTCCGTCAGGCGTGACGAGCTTGCGCGTGAGCAGATTGAGCTCCCAGCCGGCGAATCGAAACGCGCGCCGTTTCTCCTCAGCGCGTGACGGCGCTTGCACCTGTATCTGGTAGCGGCGTAAGACCGCGCGTATGCGGGCAAGGAGCTCGCGCGGACTGAACGGCTTGGTGATGTAGTCGTCGGCGCCGAGCTCCAGGCCCATCACGCGGTCGGCTTCATCCAACCGTCCCGTCAAGAGCACGATCGCTATGGTCGTACGATCACGCAACTGGCGCGCGATCTGCATCCCATCCTCACCGGGCAGGCGCAGATCGAGTACGACAAGGTCGATGGCTTCACTGTTGAACAGGGCCATCATGTCGCGGCCGCTGGCGACCGCGGTCACGCGCAAATCGTTCTTCCCGAGGTATTCCACAAGCAGCTCGCGCACGTCCTGGTCATCGTCGACGATCAGGACGTGCGGCGCAGTGGCGGGGGGCGGAGCGTCGATGGCCATATTGCCAATTCCTCGGTCGCTACCGTGCGCACCCGAAGACGCAGCGTGGGGAAAGTCGCGGCGAGCCGGATTCATCACCATCGGCCTTGGTCCAAATTCGATAATCTAGCCGACGAGTGTCGAAGCAACCATTGCGCAAAGTCGAAGCCTGGGTACGAGACCAAAGTGAGCCAAGCGCGGGGTAACGAACCTCTGACAATCGATCCGTGGCATAGTCGCGACTCAATCGCGATTCGCCGGCGACGAAATTGTTACAAACTGTATATTGCGGGACGCGCCGGTCAGCGCCATTTCTGCATCGATCATCTCCGCGACACAGTCGACTCAAACCGGAAATAGCGTCCAACCAAAAACGGAGGTACGCTGTCCTTGAAAGCAGACGCTTACTGAGAATACCCAAATCGAGTGCCACCGGATGCATGAACGTTGACGTCATCCCGGCGCAGGCCGGGATCCAATTTCGTAGCCAGGGATTGGGCCCCGGCCTGCGCCGGGGCGACGTCGCTTGTGGCTGGCTGTGTAACGTCGTTAGGTAAGCTCAATAGACGGTGCTTCCTATTACATCCTTCATGCGTTCGTCAGGACTGGCAAGCGCGCTCTTGCTCGCGTCGTGCTCGGGGGCCCGGCTTCCGGCGTCGCAGGCTGGGGATGTCGCGATCGCCGAGTGGCCGTATTACGGCGGCGATGCCGGCGGCGGTCGCTACTCCAAGCTCAGTCAAATCGACAAGAGCAACGTAGCAAGCTTGCGTATCGCCTGGGAGTATCACACTGGTGATGTCTCCGACGGCAGCGCCAATCGCCGCAAGAGTGCCTTTGAGACAACGCCCATTGTCGCTGATGGCACGATGTACTTCACGACGCCGTTCAATCGTGTCATCGCGCTCGACCCGGAGACTGGCAGGCAGAAGTGGAGCTTCGACCCGAAGATCGATCTGCACGCGCCTTACTCTGAAGGCCTGATCAGTCGTGGCGTGGCGCTGTGGAGCGATTCGGGCCCGACCGCCAACGCCTGCCGTCGGCGCGTCTTTCTGGCAACGATCGACGCGCGTCTTTTTTCACTCGATGCTGCAACAGGGCAACCATGCGCCGATTTCGGTACTGCGGGCCAGATCGACCTCACGCAGGGCGTCGCCAATATCGGCCGTCGCGGTGAATACGAGGAAACGTCAGCGCCGGCAATTGCCGGCGACCTTGTCATTGTCGGTTCGTCCATCGCCGACAACGATCGCGTCAATAGCCCCAGTGGCGTCGTGCGAGCCTTCGATGCGCGCACCGGCAAGATTCGCTGGAGCTGGAATCCGATTCCGGAGGAACTGTCGCCTACGGGAGGCGGCAACGCCTGGTCGGCGATCTCGGTCGATGTGGAGCGCGGTGTTGTCGTAGTTCCAACCACGAGCCCGAGCCCCGACTATCACGGCCTGAAGAGACCCGGCGACAACAGGTGGGCAGACTCTGTGGTGGCGTTGTCGGCAAAGACCGGCGAATTGATTTGGGGTTTCCAACTCGTACATCACGATCTTTGGGATTACGACACTGCGCCGCAGCCCGTCCTTGCCACACTACGCCGCGACGGTGTGGCGATAGCCGTTGTCATCCAGGGCAGCAAGACCGGAAACCTCTTTGTGCTGAACCGAGAGACCGGACAACCCCTCTTCGGCACGCAAGAGCGCCCGGTCCCGAAGAGCGACGCCGACGGCGAGGAAGCCTCGCCGACCCAGCCCTTTCCGCTGGCACCGCCGCCTCTCGTGCCGCAACGCGTGTCCGCCGACGATGCCTGGGGCTTTACTGCACAGGATCGCGATAGCTGCCGTACGCGAATGGAGCAGCTGCACTCGGAGGGCATTTTTACGCCACCCAGCGTGCAAGGCATCGTCGCATTGCCCGGAAACCTCGGCGGCATGAACTGGAGCAGCGGTGCATTCGACCCGGTGCATCAGATGTTTGTGACCAACGTCAACAATCTCCCGATGGAAGTCCATTTGATACCGCGGGACCGATACGAGGCGGTCGAGAAGGCGGCCCAGCAGGGTCAGTATCGTGCCGAGGTCTCGCCTCAGCACGGAACGCCCTACGGCATGAGCCGCCAGGTCCTCGCTTCGCCCAACGGTGCTCCGTGCATTGCACCACCCTGGGGCTCGTTGGTCGCGGTCGATTTGTCCAATGGCTCGATTCGATGGAATGTGCCATTGGGAACGACGGCCGACCTCTTTCCAAATGCCGTTACCGTTATCCGCGGAACGCCCAATCTGGGCGGCCCCATCATCACCGCAGGTGGTCTCGTATTCATTGCGTCAGCGATGGACAATTATTTGCGCGCGTTCGATGTCGAGACCGGGGCGGAGCTTTGGAAGGGCCGTTTGCCCGCCGGTGGTCAAGCCATGCCGATGACGTATCAGTTGCAGCGTAACGGAAAGCAGTTTGTGGTGATCGCCGCCGGTGGTCACGGCAAGCTGGGCACCAAGCTTGGCGACTCGTTAGTCGCGTTTGCGTTGCCGTAGGCCTCTGTCTTCAGACCTCGCGCAGAATCCGACGTCTCTAGTCGACCGATCTCGACATCTGCAAGTCAATGAGCGAGAACGACCCTCACCGCCCATAGCCCGATCTTGAAAGCGGCCATACGCGCGAGACTATTCGATGACCTCGTCCGCCCGCAGCAGCACCGATTGCGGGATTGTGATTCCCAGCGCCTTCGCGGTCTTGAGGTTGATGAACAGCTCGAACTTCGTGGGCTGTTCGACCGGTAGGTCTGCGGGCTTCGCGCCTTTGAGGATTTTGTCGACGTAACCAGCCGCGCGATGGGAATTAACCGCAAGGTCCGGACCATAGGACAGAAGGCCGCCGACTTCCACCTGCTCTTTGAACGTGCACATTGTGGGAACTCCGTTGCTCCTCGCAAGGTCGGCGATGCGTTTTTCCGCTGCGCCCGCTAGGAGTGGATCGGGAACCACGACGACAGCCCCGGATCGCGCCCTGACCACCGAGCCGAAGGCTTCTTCGAGGTCGTCGGAACTACGAACCTCCACGTCTTGAAGTTTCAGACCTAGTCTCGGAGCAGCGCTCTGCGCTTCCATCCAGAACAGAGGGTGCGTTGGATTTGCAGCGTTGCGTAAGACTGCCACTTTGGACAACGTGGGCAAGATTTCCTTGAGCAGCTCCAACCATTTCCCCATCAAAGTAACGGCGAAATTGGAGACGCCGGTGACGTTCCCTCCAGGTCGAGCCAGGCTGACGACAAATCCCCGAGCCACCGGATCGCCAACCGATGCCATGACGATAGGAATTGTGCTCGTGGCCTGCTTGGCGGCGAAGATGACAGGATCACCCACGGCGACGATTACATCGACCGGCAGCCGCACCAGCTCGGTGGCGAGACCCGGCAAGCGTTCGTAATGCCCTTCCGCCCAGCGGTACTCGATGACGAGATTCTTTCCCTCCACGTAGCCTAGCTCGTGTAGGCCATCGCGAAACGCCTGCAGTCGGTGGCGATTGTCGGCCAGGGAGTCGCCAGCGAGAAAGCCGATCCGTGCCACTTTCGATTGCTGTTGGCCGAGTGAGGCAAGCGGCGCCATGAACACGCCGGTCAGAATTATGAACGTCCGCCGGTCCATCACCGGGGCACCTTCGTCGACGAATCGAACATCAAAAGTACCACTTCCCCGGGCACCGCTCAAACACTGGGCTTCGCAACCGGTTGCGCCGAACGGTACCGGCCAACGGCTGCTATAGGGCGCAACTCGCTATGGCTCCTCCCGGCCGATTTGAGGCATTCATCCGGGTAAGTCGGCAGATCGCCACTGTCATCCACTCCGACGCTCGTGGTCCCGTAACGCGAATATTCGTTACGTAGTCCCGGGAATCCTCCCTGGCTCGGTGTCGCGCGGGTCCGTAGAGTACCCGAGTCGACTGCACAAGCGAGATGAGCGTACGCAAAATGGCGACTGTGAGCGAGCGAAAACGAGCAGATTGCCGCCGCTGGCAACCGCATGTCGCGGTCACCTGTACCGACATTGCGATACGCCACATCGGCCCTCGCCGCCGTCGGGATTATCTTCGCGGCTAGCCTTGCGGGCATGTCGTTTGCCGGCGAGCCCGCCGCCGCGCCGTTAGCCGAGCGATACGAACTTCTGCGGCCACGTATGTCGGCGCCCTCCTTCGATCGGCCTCTCGTTGTCGACTCCGGCGACGACAACGGCCGCACGCACGGCGAGATCTATCGCGAATTGGGCGGTTCGTTTGCGCCATTGGCCGCGCGCCTGATCTCACCGGGTGAATGGTGCTGTCCTCACACTGCACATCAACTCAAAGCGTGCACGCAGGAGCACACTCCCGAAGGCGATTTCCTCATTGTATACAGCGGCCACGAGTTCTACGAACCGATCGAACGCACGCATTCGATCTGCTATGCGACAGGAAGCGGCAAGGCCGGCTTCACGATCGTCGGCCGTCGCAACGATGGCCAACCGTAATGGATCGGTGGTCTGCGCGGCATCGTCGAGCGCAATGCGATGCGCAACTTTCTGGCGCTCCAGGCGTGGCTCGAGACGCGCGCGATGTCCCGGCTGTCGACCGCGTCGAGCGCCCGCTGCAGTACATGGCGGAACTGACCGCCCGCTACCCTTCACAGGCTCGTGGAAATGCCCGCCAGCGAATACGTTGCCGTCACGCAGCTCGAATGGCGCGAGCACATCGAGCGCGAACACACCGCTGCCGCCATCGCAGAGCGGAGTGATTGAGCACCATCTCTCCCACGTCGGCAATCCCGTGGGTGACGTAACAGATTGCCGCGAGCCGCCGGATCGCGCGGACGTCGACACCAATCGCGCCTCGACTCGAATCGTGTCACCGCGAGCCAATGAACTGCGTCGGAGCTGCCCGCGCGCCCTGGCCTCATTGTGTTACCCTTCTCTCAGGAAGAGCACGGTCGTAGAAGGTATGCTCTGTCGCCGCGAAGGCCGTGTCGGGGGAACCAACGATGCTGGACATTCCCGGAAGCATAGAGGAAATCGACCTACGCATTGCGACCCTGCGGGAGAACCTCCGCGAGCTGGTCGAACAGGCTGCTGCATACTCGGGCGCTGCAGACGACGAGCTGATTGCGCGGCGCATCGCCGAGCACGAAGAACAGCTTGATATCCTGACGAAGCGGCGTGCGGAACTTGCCGGACCCTCTTCGGGCAAGGGCGAGTAGAACGCAGGTAGCGTGCCCCCGCCAATTCAAGCCACCGGCCGCGCGGTGTTTTGACTGCGCTCATCAGGATGCTCTCACAGTGAGAACAGCTCAGCACCGCACCCATCCGGAATGCGGCCGCTGGGCGGCCGCCGCGAAACGACGAAGGACGTTGGCGCGCACTTCGACGAGCAAATGACCACCCCGATCGAAGACTACGCGCTTATCGGCAACACGCGCACTGCAGCTTTGGTCGGCCGCGACGGCTCGATCGACTGGTTGTGCGCGCCGCGCTTTGACTCGGATGCGTGCTTCGCCGCGCTGCTCGGCACTCGCGAGCATGGTCGTTGGCTGCTGGCGCCGGCGGCGAAGGTCCGGACTGTGCGCCGCAGGTATCGCAGCGAGACGCTCGTGCTGGAGACCGAGTTCGAGACCGCGGATGGCATCGTGCGGCTAATCGATTGCATGCCGCCGTGGCCGGATCGGACCGATGTCGTCCGTGTCGTCGAGGGCGTGCGCGGCCGGGTACCAATGCGCATGGAGCTCATTATTCGCTGCGGCTACGGTGCCGTCGTGCCGTGGGTGCGCCGTGTCGAGAATGCGCTCCTTGCGACCGCCGGCCCGGACTCGCTCGAGTTGCGTACGCCCGTCGAGACTCGAGGCGAGCGGTTCACCACCGTCGCGGAGTTCACGGTGCGGCGGGACGAGCGCATTCCGTTCGTCATCAGCCATTTTCCGTCGCACCAGCCGCGCCCGCTGCCGATCGATGCCGATGCGGCGATCGCGTCGACGGAGCTGGCGTGGCACAACTGGTGCGCGCGCTGCACCTACGATGGGCGCTGGGTCGACGCGGTCAAGCGATCGCTGATCACGCTGAAGGCGCTTGCATATGCTCCGACCGGGGGCATCGTTGCCGCTCCGACGACTTCACTGCCGGAGCGCGTCGGTGGCGTGCGCAACTGGGACTATCGGTTCTGCTGGCCGCGCGATGCGACGTTTACGCTCTACGCCCTGTTGCTGGCCGGCTATCACGACGAGGCGCGGGCATGGCGCGAGTGGCTGCTGCGCGCGGCTGCCGGCAGGCCGCAGGATATGCAGACTGTTTACGGTGTTGCCGGCGAAAGGCAATTGACCGAGCTCGAGTTGGCGTGGCTTCCGGGCTACGCGGGATCGACACCGGTGCGCATCGGAAATGCCGCGGCCATGCAATGCCAACTCGACGTGTACGGCGAGGTGATCGACGCATTGCACCTTGCGCGCACCGCCGGGCTAGCCCCGGACGCCGACGCCTGGGCTTTCGAGCGCGCGCTGCTGGAATTTCTAGAATCGCACTGGGCCGAGCCGGACAATGGCATCTGGGAAGTCCGAGGGCAGCGGCGGCATTTCACGCATTCGAAGGTGATGGCCTGGGTCGCTTTCGATCGAGCCATCAAAGCGGTCGAGAGCCATGACGTCGAAGGGCCGGTTGAACGCTGGCGTCGCATGCGTGCCCGGATTCACGCCGACGTTTGCCGCAAGGGCTACAACGCGAAGCGCGGCACGTTCGTCCAGCACTACGGCTCCAGCAGACTCGATGCGAGCCTGCTGTTGATGCCGTTGGTGGGTTTCCTGCCGCCAGAGGATCCACGTGTGCGAACCACTGTTAAAGCTATCGAGCGCGAGCTGATGTTCGGTGGGTTGGTCGCGCGCTATCCGACTACCAGGCGGATCGACGGCTTGCCTGCAGGGGAGGGCGTGTTCCTGCCGTGTTCGTTCTGGCTTGCGGATAATCTGTCGCTGCAGAGACGCAAGGCAGATGCCGAGGCACTGTTCGAACGCCTGCTGGGCCTGCGCAACGATGTCGGGCTGCTGGCTGAGGAATACGACCCTCGTACGCGCCGCCAACTCGGCAACTTCCCACAAGCACTGTCGCACGTGGCGCTGATCAACACTGCGCGCAATCTTTCGCACGGCGGAGGGCCGGACGAGCACCGCAGCGGCGGAATGGAGCAGCCACCTCCGATCGGATCGAAGACGGCAACGCTGCGGAAGAAGACCCGCGCCAAGATCGTTCGTGCTACGTAGCTTGGAATGCGCCCCTCTGGCGCCGCGGCGTCGCTGCTTTCACGGCCAGGCAAACCGCCAGCCTGAGTCGAACTTCGAGCGTTGAGGCGGTCCCAAAAAATGGGTATTGACCCATGCTGCTGGTCGCCGACATAGGGGCAACAAAGACGGATGTGGCGGTTCTCGCGTCCGATTCAGACGCGCGCAGTTTTGTCGCGCGCCAACGCTTCCATAGCGCCGCTTTTCCGAGTCTCGCCGCGATGGCGCGCGAATTTGTCGCCCAAACCGAAGAACCGATTACGCATGCGTGCTTCGACGTCGCCGGCCCGGTCGTCGACGGTCGCGCGCATCTCACCAATCTCCCCTGGGACGTAAGCGCACGAACGCTGCAGCGAGCGTTGCATCTCGACGACGCGTGGGTGATCAACGATCTCACGGCCCTTGCGCATGCCATCCCGCTGCTGCAGTCGGGCGACTTGCATGCGCTCCATCGCGGCGAGCCGGCGGAAAACGGGGCGATGGCGGTCATCGCGCCGGGTACAGGCCTCGGCGAAGCGTTTCTCGTCTGGGACGGAGCGGCGTACCGCGCCTATCCGTCCGAAGGTGGTCACGCCGACTTCGCGCCGACGACGCGGTCGCAGGTCGAGCTCTTGCGCTATCTGCAGCGGCGCTTCGAGCATGTGAGCTACGAGCTGGTTTGCTCGGGTCGGGCCATACCCCATCTCTACGAGTTTTGTCGCGATATCCAGCACACGGCAGAGTCCTCCAAGCTTGCCGCACAATTGGCGGCCGCCGACGACCGGACGCCGCTCATCGTGGAACATGCCCTGCGCGCCGCGCCGCCGGATCCGCTCTGCTCGGCGGCACTCGAGATGTTCGTGAGCATCCTCGGCGCTGAGGCGGGGAATCTGGTGCTCAAGGTGCTGGCAACGGGTGGACTGTTCATCGGCGGCGGTATTCCACGGCGCATTTTGCCCATCCTCGAGGAAGGCAGCTTCATCGCCGCGCTTCGGCGCAAGGGTCGCTTTGCCGACCTGCTCTCGCGCGTCCCGGTGCATGTCATCACGGTGGAGGGTGCGGCGCTGATCGGTGCCGCAAGCTATGGCCTGGCGCAAGTCAAACGCTCGGGGAAGCCGTCGGCCGACAAGAAACGCTCCCGTGATTGATTCGACCTCGTCAAATAGCGATCGCTTCGTGCTTTCCGATGGCCCTGCCCGCATGTGCTCTACAGTTATTGGCTCTTGATGCCCGCGTTCCTCACGATATCGCCTTTGACTGCATAGTCGGCGGCAAGGACCTTCGCGAACTCGGCGCTGCTGCGGTATACCGGTTCCTGGCTCGCCTGACGCACGGCCCGTTGGAATCGCTCGTCGGCGACGATTTTCTCGCACGCCGAATCGACCTTCTTCGCGATGTCGGCCGGCAAGCCCTTGGGTGCGAACAGACCGCCGAAGGCTGAGCTCACGATCGGATAACCGAGCTCCTTCACCGTGGGCGTGTCGGGAATTTCGATTTGCCTTTTCTCGGCAAACGTCGCGAGCGGACGAAACCCTTGTGCCTTTGCACCGCCGATATTGAGCATTGCGCTGTCGATCTCGCCCGCGCGCAGCGCGACTATGGCCTGAGGATCGCCGCGAAACGGGACCCCGAGCATGTCGATCTTGGCGACGATCGCGAGCTGGCTGATCGCAAGATGCGGCGCGGTGGCAATGCCACCAAAGCCGTAGGTCAATTTGCCCGGCTCTGCCTTCGCCGCCGCGACGAAATCGCCCAGCGTCTTGTAGGGACTGTCTGCACGTACGGCAAGCACATATTGCACTGCAAAGAGCTGGCATAACGGCACGAGGTCGTCATGCTTGTAAGGCAATGCAGCGATGACGTGAGGTTGGACTGTGATCGGACCATTGGGCGTGAAAGCCAGCGTATAGCCATCCGGTTTGGCCGCGGCCACGGCGGCAATCCCGATGGTACCCGCCGCGCCGTCGCGCGGAACCACGAGCACGGGCTGCTGGATCATGGCGCTCCAGAGCTCAGCGAACGGTCGCGCAATGACGTCGACGCCGCCGCCAGCCGGGAATGGGACGATTAGCTGGACCGGGCGCTCGGGCCACGCCGGCTGCGCGGCAGAGGTTGCGCCGAGCGAGAGTGCGGCAGTCATCGCCAGCGCGCGGTAGATTCCAAAGATTCTCATCCAGGACTCCTCTAGGTGCTGCGTCAGCGCCCGCAGCAGTCGCCAATATGGACCAACCGCCCGGAGTGGTTCTTTCGGGCCGCGCGCCGGGAATGCGTCGATGTTGACGATTGTCGCCGAATTGCTCCGAGAAGCGCTCAAATGCCAGCGTAGACGCATGATTTGATCATTATCATAGAGGGCTCAATGGCGAGCTGGTTTTCAATGAAGGGAAGGACTGCGCTAATCACCGGGGCGAGCATGAGCATCGGCCGCAGCCTTGCCTTGGGATTTGCCGACCACGGCGCCTCCATAGCAGTCCACTTCTCGGCAGCAGCGGATGCTAAAGCCGGTCTGCCCGATGCCGCCCGCGCGACGGCAGAAGAGGTTCGCCGTCGAGGCGTCGATGCATGCCTGGTGGAAGCGGATCTTCTACCGGTCGGTGGCGGGCACCGCGCATTCGAGCTCGCGAGGGCTGCTTTCGGCAAGGTCGACATCCTCGTCATCTGCGCGTCGCTTCAAATGCGCACGCCGTTCGCGCAGGTGACGCCGGACGAAATCGAGCAGCAGGTTGCGATCGATTTTCGCGCCACTGTCGAGCTGCTGCAGGCAGCGCTACCGCCGATGAAGGAGCGACATTGGGGGCGGGTGCTGACCATCGGGAGCATCAACCAGGTGCGCCCATCGGCCGACCTTGCGGTTTACGCGGCGCTGAAATCCGCGCAACACAACCTGTGCATGAACCTCGCGAGGCAGTACGCTCCATCCAATGTCATGATCAACAACCTGTCGCCCGGACTCGTCGCCACTGAGCGCAATCGCTGGCGACGCGAGGACGCGGACAATTGGCGCAGGATCCAGGCTTCCACGGCTGCCCCGATGGGGCGGGCAGCTGAGCCTGACGAAATGGTCGGGGCCGCAGTGCTGCTCTGCTCGGATGCAGCGAGCTATATCGCAGGGGTCGATCTCCCGGTGACGGGTGGAGCACATCTGCCAGCAGGCTAGCTTCGCTTCTCGACTGCTGCCGTGCGGCTGAACCGTGGAGCGACGAGTTCCCTGGAGATGATGTCTTTACAGTTCATCGAATAGCTGTACTTTACATGGAGTCTTCAGTGAAACCGCCCGGGGCAAGAAACGGGTTAATCAATTATCGGACGACGTGGTAATTTTGATTGCCATGGAAAATGAGACTACCTCACTCGCGATCCGCAGTCGCATCCTATCGGTAGCCGCCCGAGGCGGCGAATCATGGAAGCGTTCTCTGCGTCGCTGCGAATTTGTCTTGGCGCTGGCCGTTATCGTGGTCGTGTGGCAGGTGATCAGCGTGACGGTGAACAACAAGACGCTCGTGCCGTCGCCTCCGCTGGTGCTCGATGCGTGGTTCAGCCTATGGCGCGCCGAGCTGCCGGGCGACATCCTCGCGAGTCTCGTTCATCTTGGCGTTGGCTATGGGCTCGGGGTTGCCGCCGGGCTCGCGCTGGCATTGCTCGCGGCGCGGTTCCTGCTATTCGAAGCGATCGTCGATCCGATGGTGGAAATTCTGCGCCCGATCAGCGCTATCGCCTGGATTCCCATCGCCATCCTGATGTTCGGCATCGGCCGTGGTGTTCCGATGTTTCTGATCTTCTACGCGGCCATTTTCCCGATGTTCATCAACACGCTCGCCGGCATCAAGCAGGTCGAGCCCCGTTTGCTGCAAGCAGCGCAGATGCTTGGTGCCTCGCGCCGCATGATCGTCACGCATGTCGTGATGCCGGCGGCCCTGCCCCTTATCCTCGCCGGTGCCCGATTGAGCCTCGGCGTTGCATGGATGGCCATGGTCGCAGGTGAGCTGACCGGTGCAGATTCGGGGTTGGGGTGGCGGATCTTTTGGTACCAGGAATTCTTCGCCATGGACAAAGTCATGGCTGTGATTCTCACGATTGGCATCCTGGGCTACATCCTGGATACGCTCCTGCGCTGGTTGCAAGCGCGCATCACGCGCTGGAGCCCGGACGGCTTGGAGACGGGGCGGTGACAGACGCGCAACGCCGCTGGCTGCCGCTGCCCGTTTTCGCCACCGTGCTCGTGCTCTGGGAGCTTGCCGTGCGTCAGTCCGGGCAGCTCACCCTCTATCCCTATCCCAGTGGCGTGCTCGGCGCGGCGATACGCACCGTCGGCGATGGGAGTCTATTGGCGGCGACATCGGGCAGCCTTTACCGGGTGCTCCTCGGATTCGCCATCGCCGCCCTCTTGGGCATCCCGCTCGGCGTACTCATGGGCTCGCTGCAGCCGGTGAATCGGGCGATGAGTCCGATCATCGACTCGTTGCGCTCCATCGCGCCGATCGCGTGGATTCCGATGGCACTCCTGTGGCTGGGCATACGCGGCAACGCGGCCCTTTTCATCGTTACCTACGCGGCATTCTTTCCCTTCGTGGTGAATACGATCCAGGCAGTGCGCTTGGTCGATCGCAACCTCGTCAATGCAGCGCGTGCGCTTGGTGCAAGCCGCTCGCTGATCGCTCGAGCAGTCATCCTTCCCGGCTCGCTGCCGATTATTCTCACCGGGGCGCGCATCTCACTGGCTTTTGCCTGGGGCGCGATCATTGCCGCGGAGCTCGCAATGGGAATCAAGGTATCGGCCGGAGGCTCGGGTGCGGTCGGCCTCGGCCAGCTCATGGTGAGTACGCTCTACATTCGGCGCGATGTGAACGCCCTCGTTCTCTACATGATCGTGGTCGGCATCATCAGTCTTCTGATCGACCTTCTCATGCGACGACTGCAACGCAACCTCACGCCATGGCGGTGACGATGGACGCAAAGATCGAAGGCCTCGGCCTATCCAAGACCTACGTGTCGGCGCGAACGGGCGATCGGGTAGAGGCGCTTCGCGACATCTCGTTTCGCATCATGCCGAATGAGTTCGTCAGCATCGTCGGGCCGTCGGGCTGCGGCAAATCGACGCTGCTCTCGCTCGTCGCTGGATTTGTGTCACCATCGGCGGGAAAGGTATTGGTCGATGGCGTTGCGGTGGCCGCTCCAGACCCACGGCGCGGCGTCATGTTCCAGGAGTATGCGTTGTTTCCATGGCGCACCGTGCTCGGCAATGTCGAATTCGGTCCGATGGCGCAAGGCGCAAGTGCCGAGGCGCGACGAGCGGTCGCGCAGCGCTACATCGAGATGGTGGGCCTCACGGGCTTCGAGGGCCGATATCCGCACGAATTGTCGGGCGGCATGCGACAGCGCTGTGCGCTCGCGCGCCTTCTCGCCAACGAGCCGGAGGTCTGGCTGATGGACGAGCCGCTGGCGGCGGTCGATCTGCAGACGCGCAACATCCTGCAGGACGAATTGCTGCGCCTGTGGGGTGATGCCGGTGATCCGGCGTCGCGCCGCGCGGTGATGTTCGTGACCCACGGCATCGACGAGGCGGTCTATCTGTCGGACCGCGTCATCGTTCTTGGCCGGCGGCCTGGCCAAATCAAGGACGTCGTCTCCATCGATCTTGTCCGTCCGCGGCGCTCGCTGCGCAACACTGCTGTGGCGGGACGATTCATCGATCACATCTGGAGCTTGATTCGCGACGAAGCTGCGCAGGCGATCGTCGAAGAAACAAATTGAACGCCGATCCATTCCCATCAACGATCCTAAGGAAAGCCATGAACGACATGCGATCAAATCGTCGCGGCGTGCTGCGCGCAGGCCTCGCCGCCCTGCTTGCCGTCCCGCTGTTTCGCGCGAGCCCAGCGCTCGCGCAGGCGCTCAAGATGACGATGGGCGTCGGCTTGACCAACGACGGCGCGCCGCTCGTCTTCGCCATGCAGAAGGAGAAGCTGCTGGAGAAAGCCGCGACCGAGCTCGGACTCACCCTTGATCCGGAGTATTTGAATTTCCCTGTGTTGCTGCGCATGCTGCAGGGACTGGCTGCCGGCCAGCTCGACATCGGCATGCTGGGTTCGACCCCGACAATTCGCAGCCTGTCACAGCCCAACCCGACGATCCCCATCGCCATTGCCGGAGGCGGGATCAAGTTTCCGCTGCAGGTGCCGCCGGGCTCGCCGATCAAGAAGCTCGATGACCTCAAGGGAAAGGTCGTGTTGACGATCGTCGGATCCGATCTTCATCTTGTTCTCAATCTGATGCTACAGGCTCATTTCGGCACCGACGATCCGAAAGCGCTCGACATTACGGTCAAGAATATTCAGGCCTTCGCCGAGTTGACGCGCGCCCAGCCCGGCATCGACGCAGTGCTCAACGTCGAGCCCGCTGCGCAAGGCGCAGTCAACTCCGGCCAGCTCGTGAACCTCCTGCTCAACGACGGCACGACCGGGCCAGCCTACGACGGTCCGGAAGGGAAGGGCGCTGGCCACAAGATCGCCAGCTTCGCCAAGACACCGTTCGCACCCGAAGCCTATTACCCGCACCGCATCTGGTGGGTCGCCCGCGAGGAATTCCTGCGCAAGAACCCCAAGGCGATCGTGGCGCTCCTGATTGCGAATCAGCGCGCTACAAAACTTGTCAGCGAGATGACAGCGGACGCTGTCATCGATCTCGCCAGCCAGGACTGGTTCAGCGACCGCGCTGCGCAGCGCCCGTACGTCGAGAACATCCTCTACCGCCGCCGCGGCTGGTCGTGGATCACCGAGGGCGACGCGCGCACCCTCGTCGGTCTGTCGCAGGTCAAATCGATCTACCAGCAGCCGTTGACCGGAGACCTGGTGAAGCGACTGATGCGCATGGGTGCGCCCTTGTCCAAGGAAGCCTGGGAGCGCACGGGCAAGCATCCCGGACCGGAGGCATTCGTCGACAAGAATGCGATCGACATGCGCGGGCTTCCGGTGTGGGAGATCGATCGCTGGACGACGCTTTGATCTCTCCCCCAACAACATGTTGATTCGATCCCATGTCGTTTCGGCGCTCGCCCGTCTCTATTGGGTTGGTCAGTGCAATCTGCAGCTGCGCAACTAAAGCACCCAAGGCGCTTGTTGGCCGCCTGCGATTGATGTAAAAAGTAAGTCTCCTGCCTTCCAGCGTCGCGCGATGGAGTGGTGGCCATTCCCACATGTCCGGAATCGCGGGCTGGCCTGCGTCCTGATGAGGGGATGAACGTCGAACATTCCTCGATCGTCCCGACCGCATTCTCGGCCGAGCTCGCGTCTGGAGCCTCTCGGCGTGTCCGAGCGACCGGCCTAGTGCGCTGTCTTGCTTCAACGACGGCCCGCCCGCTGGCGCCACGTTGGAGCCATCGTGGCCGCGGTGCTCAATCTGGCGACACCGACGGCATCGACGGCGCAAGACACCGCAACCGGAACCGTGGTCGCGCCGGGACCCGCCCCTACGGCATAGGCCCCGCCGCCTCGCCCGGCTCGCCGTGGTCGATCTTCGATCGCGTGCAGATCGACCTCGGCTACACCTACGACGATAACGTCACCCGGGGCCGCGCCGCCGATGAGATCCTGGCGGACCAGTTGCTCGGCCTCAACGTAAGCGCGGGCAGTACCTTGCGCATCAACGACAACACCCGGGTCGTCGTGACCGGCATGCTCGAACGGCGAGATGTTCAAGACCTACAACGGCTTGTCGAACCTGTCGGGCGGCCTGCAGGCAGAGCTCCAGTACCGCAGATCCGCGCGCTTTCGACGCGGTGACGCTCGGGGCCTTCGCCCGCGGCTGGCTGGACAACTACGAGTCGCACCTGCGCGACGGCGGCCGTATCACTGCTCGGCGTCAGCGCGCAGGCCGCTCTGACCGATCGCATCGGCGTCTACGGAGAACTCGTCGTGGAACCAGCGCCGCGCCCAGAGCGACGTGTGGGACCTGAACTACTATTCCGCGCGCCTGAACCTCGACTATTCGCTGGGCCGCAGCGGCACGGTGTATCTCAACGGCGAATACCGGCGCGGCGATACCGTGTCCGACGGCCACCCCTCGCTCGTGAACGTGAGCCTCGCCGCAGGTCTTCGTGCTCGACGACGCGTTTCCCGGCAAGCAACTGCTACGCCTACCGCTACGATGCCCGTACCTGGGTCGGCACGCTCGGCTACAACCTGCCGCTGGGCCAGCAGGCGTCGATCGACATCTCGTGGCGGCGCGCGCAGGCGACGCCGACCGACCGGCCGGACTTCGACGTGCAGGGTTCGCTCCGCTACGTCGACAATCAGTACTCCGCTGTTTTTGCTCAAGGTCTTCTAGACGATCTCAACCATGGAACTCACGCGCCTTCTTGCCCGGCTCGCCGCGCGCCGCCGCGGTGCTGCTGCTGGCCTCGTGCGGCGGCGGCGGGAGCCCGGGCGACATTCACCCCGGAACCGACCCCGGCCTCGGTCGACGGGCGAGCCGAACGCGTTCCTGCTGTTTCCCAATCCGCAGGTGCAGCCGGACGGTTCGCTGCAGACCAACACGCCGGCCTACGCGCAGGCCTACTACGCCGCCATCGATCCGAACAACACGAAGGACACGCTTGCCAAGTGGAAGGCGGCCAACGGCTTCGACACGGGGACCGGCACGCAGGTCACCGCCGTCTTCGGCGATTCGCGCGACCTGGGCTTCGGGCGGCGCATGACGGCGCGGCAGAACCCCGACGGCACGCTCGCCTTCTTCGTCGAGAACTACCTGGTAAAGACGGGCGCGGCATACGGCTTTTCCCCGATCAACCTCGAGGCCGCGATCGTGCGCGACCCGAAGTCGCTGGTGTACGTCGCCGGCATCGAGTTCAGCCCCGGCCCGGCCGGCGGGGCCAGCTTCGCGAAATTCTTCAACTTCAACGTCGTGACCGGCGAGCGGCGAGAATCATGGTGGACATCGACGGCCGCGGCGACAAGGCGATGCCCGGACCCTGCATCACTTGCCACGGCGGCAGGGCCGATGCACTGACGCCACCCGACGCCTCGGGCAAGCCGCGCTTCAACCTGCTGCAGAACGCGGTATCGCGGACTCGCGGCGACACGCAGGGGCAGCTGCCGCCGTTCGAGGTCGACACCTTCCAGTTCTCCACGACGCCTGGTTACACGCGCGCCGAGCAGGAGGCCGCCCTCAAGACGATGAACAGGATGGTCCTGTGCTCGTACCCGTTGCCCGCGCCGTCGACGTTTCCGGAGGACGCCTGCCGACGCCCGGCGAGCTCGGGCGAGTGGCAGGGCACCGCCGCCGCGCTCGTCAAGGCGTCCTACGGAGGCGACGGCCTGCCCAACCCGGCTTACGCGGACGTCAACGTGCCGGCTTCGTGGACGGCGGCTGGACAGACCGCCGCTTTACACGTCGGTGATTGCGCCCGCGTGCCGCGTGTGTCACATCATGCGCGGAACGGGGATGCAGTCGGACATCGATTTCACGACGTTCGAGAAATTCCAGCCGTATGCGGATCGAACTTATGCGACCGTCGTCAATCGCGGCAACATGCCGCTGGCGAAGCTCGTGTACGACGCGTTCCACGCTTCCCCGGGAGAAGAGACGCTGGCGAATTTCCTCGGCAGGCCAGGGCTTTGCCGCGCGCGACGCAAGCGGCAAGCCCGCTGCGGCCCGGCCGTCCGATCGCCGATCCCGGGCCGGATCGCGTGCTCCGGCAGGGCGCCACCCGCCTGTCCGGCACCGGCAGCCTGTACGCGAACACCTACGCCTGGTCGATCGTGTCGGCCCCGAACGCGGCGCTCGCCCGCCACGCTGACGGACGCCAACACGGCGCAACCCACGTTCAATGCCGCGAGCGACGGGACGTACGTGCTCAGTCTCGTCGTCGGCAACGACTCGGCCCAGAGCGCGCCGAAATTGCTGACGCTGGTCGTGAACAACGCGCTGACCCCGGCGCCGAGCGCCATCCGTTTCGCCGACATCAAGGCGATCCTGCAGGACGGGTTCGAATGTGCCAGGGCTGCCACAGTCCCGCCAGCCCGCTGCCCGCGCCGATCTATTTCACCAACGAGGACCGCGATGGCGATGGCATCGTCGGCAGTGCGACGGACGACGCCTGGTACTACGCCGAGGTAAGGAGCCGCATCAATTTCGCGGAGATCGCCGCCAGCGAGCTGCTGCGCAAGCCCTCAGGCCTCCATCACCGCGGGGGCCGCGGCGAGGCTTCGACACGAGCGCGGCGCCCGGGCAACCGGCGCGCGCGAAATACGATCTCTTCCTCAACTGGGCGCTCAACGGCGCGCCGCAGTAGCGCCTCGTCCGGCGGGATCAGTACGGGCGCCGCGGTCGCTTGTAGTTGCTCCTCGGGAACACGAACGGCGGCGTGCGGCCGACCAGCGCCTCGATCAGCATCAGCTCCTGGTCGGTGTGATTGATGAACGGCGCGGCGCGGATGTTCTGCCCGGGCTGCTCCCCGGCCAGGATGTAGAGCGGCCGGTCGTGCTGGCGCGACACCACGGTCTCGCGGCTCGTCGGATCGTTCACTGCGACGATGTCGGCGGTCCCGTAACAGGTGCAGAAGTACGTCTGCTCCGGATCCGACTCCATGTAGACACCCGTTCCGCGAATGCCGATCGACGCGTTCTTCGTCGTCATGCGTACGGGCCTTGCCGCTCGGGAACACCGAGAGGATCTTCCCCGTGAGCAGCTGGGTGCCCGACACGATCATCGAATCGGCTTCCGCTCGTCTCCAGCGTCACGTGGCTCTCGCTGCGCTGGAGGAAGGCAGCTCTCGCCGACGACGTAGACGACCTCGCTGTTCTTCCCGGTCTCGACGGTCGCGCTGGCAGCGATCTGCGTGTCGGGCGTGGCCGGCTGGCCGTTGACCAGCACCTGCTCCTTCGATCCGGTAGATCGACTTCCCCGGCGGCAGCGGGGCCGGTCGTGCGCCCAGCACCTGCGCGCTCGCTTCGCGGCTCCCGACCGCGCTCGAGAACAACCCGGCGGCGAGCGCCTTGATCAGCAGGCGGCGCCGCGGATCGTCATCATTTCTGTTCCAACGCATTGGTGCACTCTCGTCAGGGTCAGGTGTCATTCTGGCCGGTTGGCAGGTCCGGGTCAAAGTGCCGTGGCATTGTCTGCCCGAGCACAGACGTCACCGCGAAAGTGCTCCGCCGTGCCTTCGCATCGGCATTAGGCGCTCCTGCCGGCGCCCAGTTCCGACGAATATTCCCCAAGCAGCGCGGCATCTTTTATGCTTCGCCCTCCGACAGCATAGCGTGCGCCCCGTGGTGTCGATCGCCCGCTGGATCCCGAAGTTCTCGCTGAGTGCCGCTCGTTCGCGTCGGCATCGGACTGGCGCTGGTCGCCTTCCTGCTCGCCGACGCCGCAGGTTGGATGGAGTTCCGTGCGCTGACGCAGCTCGAGCGCTGGGCCTACGACGAGCGAGTGCGCCTGTTCCTGCCCGAGACGCGCGACCCGCGCATCGTGATCGTCGACATCGACGAACGAAGTCTCAATGCCGAGGGACACTGGCCCTGGGGTCGCGACAAGCTGGCGCTGATGCTGCATCAGCTCTTCGCACGAGTACCAGGTCCGCGTGGTGGGCTTCGACGTCGCCTTTCCCGAGGCGGACCCGAGTTCCGGCCTTTCGGTTCTCGAAGCGATCGCCGGGAGCGAACTGCGCGACGACGCGCCGTTCCAGGCCTTCCTGCAGCGGGCGCGCGCCGTCGCTCGACTACGATCGCCGCTTCGCCGAAGAGATCGGGAAGGGCCCGGTGGTCCTCGGATTCCTGGTCAGCCCGCAGAGGAGATCGATCGGGTGTCCTGCCGCGCCCGGCGTTCGCGGCGAGCGCTCTCGCGAACGCGGAGTACCGCCATTTCAGCGCCTCGGGCTACAGCGGCAACATTGCGCCGCTGCAGGCGGCCGCGATCGCCGCGGGACATCTGTAGCCCGCGCTCGACCCGGACGGTGTCACGCGCAGCGTGCCGATGTTCATGCAGGTCGGGCGACGGCTTCTTCGAGGCGATGTCGCTGGCCGTCCTTCGCATCTACCTCGGCAACGCGCCGATCAACCTCGAGACGACCATCGTCGACACCGGCGGGCGACCGCAGGGATGGATCCGCTTCGTCCGCGTCGGCGACACGGTGCGCATTCCGCTCGACGAGAGGATGGCGGCGCTCGTTCCCTACCGCGAGCCAGGGCGGCTTTCGCTACGTCTCGGCCACCGACGTGATCCGCGGCACGCTCGGCGCCGACGAGCTGAAGGACCGGATCGTCATCGTCGGCACCTCGGCGCGGGGACTCGTCGACGTCCGCGCCACGCCCACGCGGGAGGACCTCCCGGGTGTGGAGATCCACGCCAGCCTCATCTCCGGCGCGCTCGACAACGCCATGAAGTCGCGGCCGGCGGAGATGCTCGCCATCGCAGTGCTCACGATCCTGCTCGTCGGCATTCCGCTCGCGGTGCTCCTGCCGCGGCTGTCCGCGCTGGCGGCAACGCTCGTTGTCGCCGGTCGCTGTCCGTGCTCGTGCATCGGCGTCGAACGCGTGGGCGTGGCAGGCGCAGAACCTGGTGCTGCCGCTGGCCGGTCCGCTGGTCATGCTGGTCGGGCTCTACTTCCTCGACGTGGCGTGGGGCTTCTTCGCCGAAACCCGATCACCGGAAGCTGATGACGAACCTGTTCGGCACCTACGTCCCGAAGGAGATCGTCGCCGAAATGGCGAAGCAGCCCGAGAGCTATTCGATGCACGGCCAGAGCCTCGAAATGACCGTGCTCTTCGCCGACATCCGCGACTTCACGTCGATCTCGGAGAACCGCAAGCCACGAGACCTGAAGGACCTGATCAACACCTACTTCACGAAGATGACCGTCTGCATCCAGGACAAGCGCGGCACCGTCGACAAGTACATCGGCGACGCGATCATGGCCTTCTGGGGAGCGCCGGTGCGCGACGCGAACCACGCGCGACGCGCGCTTGAATGCGGCCTCGCCATGCAGAAGGCGCTGCGCGAGCTGGACCCGGTGTTCGCGAAGAAGCGCTGGCCGGCGCTGCGCATCGGCGTGGGCATCAATTGCGGCACGATGAGCGTCGGCGACATGGGCTCCGAGTTCCGCCGCTCGTACACGGTGATGGGCGACGCGGTGAACCTCGCCTCGCGCCTCGAGGGTCTCACCAAGGAATACGGCGTCGGCATCCTCGTCTCCGAGTACGTCGTGCGAGCGGTCCAGGGCTTCGTCTACCGAGAAGTGGACAAGGTGCGCGTGAAGGGCAAGCAGGAGGGCGTCGCGATCTTCGAACCGATCGGCGCGCAAGGTGAGGTCGACGGCGACATGCTCGCGGAGATCGCCCGCTTCCATCGAGGCCCTGGCGCACTTCCGCGCGCAGCGCTGGGACGAGGCCGACGCGCTGCTGCAGGAGCTCGCTTCCGTCGCGCCGACAGCGAAGCTGTACCGGCTCTACCGCGAGCGCATCGCCGACTTCCGCGCGAGCCCACCTGGTGCTGACTGGGACGGCGTTTTCGGCTTCAGCACCAAGTGATCTTGTCGCCGAGGTGCGCACCGGCGGCGTCCCTATGCCAGAATGCGTTGGTTTTAAAACTTCCCATGTCCAACGTCGTCAATCAAAAAGCGAGAAGCAACAGCGCGTCATTCCAAGAGACCGATCGGGGAAGGATTCTGCGCAACCTAACAGACTTCGCTTTCATTCTTTCCCTCACCTTCGGCTCGTGCCTGTTGCACGCAACGCCGCTTCATGATGCCGCACAGCTGGGAGACGTGGCGCAAGCTGGCGCTATCATCATGGACGATCCGTCCTCGGTTAATGTCAAGGACATGCACGGTTCCACGCCGCTCTCCGTCGCCGCGCAGGAAGGGCATGTTGAAGTCGTGAAGCTGCTGTTGGAGAAAGGCGCGGCGATTGACGCCAAGACCAACTATCGTCGCGCGCCAGCCTCGACCGCCGCGTTCTACACCAATCCTGCGACAGTGAAAGTGCTTGCGGTAAAAGGCACGGTGGAAGCGATCGGTGCCACGCCACTTTATATCGCTGCAGGCGAAGGGCGCCTGGCAGTGGTCGAGCTACTGTTGGACAAAGGCGCCGCGATTGAGGCCAAGGCCGAAGATGGTTGCACGCCCCTCTCGACTGCCGCTTTCAATGGACATGTCGACGTGGTAAAGCTGTTGCTGGACAGAGGCGCCGCGGTTGAAGGCAAGCACAAGGATAGTGTCACACCGCTCGCGATGGCGGCACAGCAAGGACACATTGGAGTAGTGCGGCTGCTGATAGAGAAAGGCGCGGTGGTCGATGCGAAAGACAGTGACGGTTTTACGCCACTTGCGCGGGCTGCGCAGAACCGGACCGGTCTCTTGGCAAGGCACCTGGAAGTGATGAAGTTTCTGCTATCAAAAGGGGCAAATCCGAATACACTTGGGTTCACCCCTTTGACGGATGGGAAGACCGCACTCCAGCTTGCCGAAGAACAAGGTAATACCGAAGTCGCCGAACTGCTGCGGGAAGCGGGTGCGAGAGAGTATCACCTCTCGACTCCGACGAGATCTCCGTAATGGGCTCCGTCAATGTTCAGCAGCGCAAGCTCGTCGCGGTGCTGGCATGGTCGACCACTTGGCAATTGGCGCCAGGCTGGAAGGATGGTGCATGGCACGACTGCATCCCCAACAATTGGTGGGTGTTCGACGAGTTTCAACTAGCGGTTCGGCATGCAGAGGCGACACCACTGAGATAATTCCGATCCTGCGAGTGGGTGACATCGCTGCGCTTCTCGTGCCACGCCCCTGACCCCGTCGCTGGAATGACGTTTGACCCTCAAGCGCCGTTCGAATTCGCTGCATTCCACTCACCAGCCTTGAGCGTTGATCCATGCACATCGGAATGATCGTCGGTATCGGTCCGGCCGCTACCGACTACTACTATCGATACCTGATCTCTGCATTGGCGCGAGCCGGCCAGGATCTTCATTTGACGATGGCTCATGCAGACTCGAGAACCATGCTACGAAACCAGGCCGAATGGAACGTCGGGGCTCAGGTCGAGATCTACCGGCAATTGACCGAAAGACTGCAACGGTCCGGGGTTGAACGAATTGCCGTCACGTCGGTTGCCGGCCATTTCTGCATCGAAGCGTTCAAGGAGGTATCGCCCGTTCCGGTGATCGACTTGCTCGATGTGGTCAAACTCGAGGTAAGGCGGCGTGGTTTCAGACGAATCGGGCTGCTTGGAACTCGTGTGGTCATGGAAACAGGCTTCTATGGCGTTCTCGATGACGTGGAAGTCATCGCTCCGGTGAACGACCTCCCCGAAGTCCACGAAGCCTACGTGTCGATGGCGAGCGCGGGCGTTGCGACCCCTGAACAGCGAGAGGTTTTCATGCGGGCGGGAAGCGCCTTGACCACCACACGTCGATGTGAATCGATCCTGCTGGCCGGTACGGATTTGTCATTGGTCTTCAAGAAGGGCGTCGACCCTGGTTTCGGCACCTTTGACTGCGCAGAAGCGCATGCCGCCGCCATTGCCAGCCTAGCGATGACCAAGTAGGGCGCGGCCAGCCACCTGCCCCGCTTTGCTGACCTGTCAAGCGTTCGGGAAGCCGACACTCTCGGACTTCGCTGAACAGACATGGGCAGTCATTCAATCGCGTTGCGTTACGCGAAGGCAGCGCTCAACATGCGGGGCATCTGCGAATAGGGGGAGACCATGAAGCGCGTGCTACGGTGGATCGGAGTGGGCTTGGCAAGTGTAGCTGGATTGGTGATCGTGGCGTACGCCGTCGTGTACGTTCTTTCCGAGCGCGTGCTGCGACACACTTACGCGGTTCCCGCCGTCGCAATAACGATTCCGACGGATCCCGCTCGATCGTCGAGGGAGCGGCGGCTGGCCACCGTTCGCGGCTGCTTCGGCGGTTGCCACGGCAAGCAGGCCGAGGGAATGGTCATGTTCGACCAGCCGATGATCGGGCGTGTCGTCGCGCCCAATCTTACGGCCGCCGTCCGCAAGTACAGCGATGCGGAACTCGTCGCCATCATCAGGAATGGCGTGCGGCCCGGGGGGCGCAGCTTGATGGTGATGCCGTCGGAAGCGTACGTGTTGCTGACTGACGATGACTTGGGCCGCATCATCGCGTTTCTGAGGTCACTGCCAGTGGTCGAAGGGCCGGGTCCGAGTGTCTCGCTGGGGCCACTCGGGCGCATCGGCGGTTGCCAGCCGACCAATTCAAGCCGGTGGCGGAGCTCATCGCTGAAACGGTCCCGCCACCCGAGGCGACCGAGCGAACAGGCTGCGCGCGGGCGATACCTCGCGCGGACCACCTGCGCCGCAGTGCCACGGGACAGAGCCTGCGCGGCGATTCCAATCCCGATTTCACCAGTCCGAGTCTGCGGCTGGTGGCCGCCTATTCTCCGGAAGCATTCACGCAACTGATGCGCGAGGGCGTCGCGCTCGGGGGAAGGAACCTCGGGACGATGAGCCCGTGGGCACGGCAACTTCTGTCGCACCTCACGGATTCGGAGATTGCCGCCCTCTACAGCTATCTGCACACCATGCCTGAGGCTGGCCACAAATAAAACGTCCGGAGGCCTGGACCAGGTCGCCGCATCCATCCAATCCGGATGTCGGCACCGGGTCGACAACACCACCGGATGTCCGCTCGAAGCGCATCCGCAGTACGGCTACTGTTGGCCGGACTCGGCCCATTAGTCGGTGCTATAGGTCTGGACCTTTGCGAGGTACGATAGTCACACTCAAGATTCGCATTCCATAGCCTCGCGGAGGTGCAAGCGTGTCTACACAGGGGTATGTGCTAGGCCCCGCTGAGGGCGAACACCTCATCCGCAACGGCGGAAACCTTCTAATCAAGGTTGACCCCAGTAGGGGTTCAAACAATATGGCCCTGGGGACACAGCAGGTCCCGATCGGTGCTGGCATCCCCGTCCATCAGCACAACGAGGCAGATGAGGTGCTGTTCGTTCTGGAGGGCTCTGGTTTCGGCATCTTAGGCGACGCCCGGATGCGTATTGAAAAGGGTTCGGCGATTTATGTTCCCACGAGCGTTTGGCATGGTGTCGAGAATCCCGAGTGTGAGCTATTGTTGCTTTGGGTCGTGGCGCCGCCGGGGGTCGAAGCGTTCTTTCGTGAGGTATCCAGTGCTCGCGGCGCACCGCCGAAGCAATTGACCCGGCAACAGTTAGACGAGATCTCCAAGAAACACGGCATGCAGTTCAAATGACAAGCAGTCACGACCCAAAGCGAACACGGAAGGGGACGCCTTCTGTGCGATGTTCACAGGCACCGGGTTTTCGTAGCGTCGCCCCATGAGCCAGGCACCGCAGCTCCGCCGCACCGACAAGGTGATGACTGACGAGTACGTCGAGGACGTCATCCAGCGCGGCGTGTGTGGGCGCCTCGCGACCGTTTCGGTCGACGGCTGGCCGTATGTGGTGCCGCTACTCTACATCTGGAAAAAGCCGGTGATCTACTTTCACACCGCAGCGGCACGTGGTCACCTCCGGCAGAATATCGACCGCGACACCCGCGCCTGCTTTGAGATCGACGAGACGGGACAGGTGTTTGCCTACGGGCGCTTCGAGTGCGACACTGGCACGAGCTACGGCAGCGTGATCGCGTTCGGTCGCATTGCACTGGTGCAGCCGGGTGAGCAGCGGGTGTGGTTCTTCGACGAACTGATGAAGAAGTACGCGCCGGACATCGGGGGCCGGCCGAAGAGCTTCTACCCGCGGCTGCACCACATCGAGGTGTACGCGCTCGCCGTCGAGCGCCTCACCGGAAAGCAAACGCCGCTGCCGGCGATCTCGCAGCAGTGGCCGGCGCTCGACCAGACGCGCACGCCGGAAGCCGTGCCGCCTCGGAGCTGACGTCCTTTGCCCTCGCACTGACGTCCGCTTGTGGCCTATTCGGTTGAAAGACCAGAAATGCCAGGAAAATTCCGGGACGTCAGAGGCTTAGTTGCATTTCGGATGTCAGGGGATTCTACCCTTGCATCGCTGTACGTTGCCGTGCATGCTCGTATCTGTCCTACAAGCAAATCAGCGCGACACCGATGCCGGCGCCCGCACCCGTGGCCTATATTTCAATCACATCCATGGCCGGGGCGTGCAATGAAGAATATCGGCGACACATGGTCTTTGAATTGGCGGCGATACAGCGCCAACGCTGTAGACGTGTCGATCGGTGCGACGGCCTTCGTCGTGGCGTTCGCAACAATCGACGGAGCGGCGGACTTTCTGGAATTGCTGATTGGGGTTGTGATCGCGCTGGTGGGCATCGGGTTGCTTCTCGAGCCGACCGCCGTGGCGCAATCCGCGCTTGACGTCGACGTGCAGCGATCAACGCGAACAAACGCAGACAAAGGGCGATGGGGCGATGATTTCGATGCAAGGATCGGCGAAGCGATGAGCCCGTAGTCACACAGGAACTTCGGGAAAACAATCACGAAGACCAAACCGACTGGACCCGTCAAAGAGCCGTGGCACGCGGTGAGCGTCATCGACGGGCCCAGGGCATGCCCAGCGGCCGTGGGGCTGCGTGACAAGCGCTTCTTGAGTGACGAGGCGCCTCGTTTGCCGCTGCCGGACTGTTCGTCACCCTGGTCGTGCAAATGTGCGTACCGGCATTACGCCGATCGTCGCAGCATTTCCCGTCGGGAGACCGATCGGGGTAGGTTCCCGAGTCCTAGGCTTGCGCAAGAGAGGCGCCACGTGCCCGGACGGCGAGCCGACGACTAGGACCGAGAATCCGCCGCTTTTGTCACTCGCGATCGTTCCATCCGTGACGATCGTTCCTTCTGTATCTGCCATTTCTGTATCTGCCATTACTACCCCGCGCCAGCCGCTGTTTTACTGATCCTGCTCTCAATGGTCTGTAGCAGCTCGATTCCGTCATAGCGAGCCTTGGCAACCGCTACGTCGCAAGAGCCAACCTCCGGATACCGATGTGCGCGACCAGTGCGCCGGCCTCGGCGTGGCTGTTCGTGACCGCTGCATGGCACCATTCCGGCGTCGGTAATCCTGATCGACGTTCGGCTGCACGTTCGAAGAATACCGTCAGAAATTTGCTTGAGGGGAAGCGGTATATGATCGCAATCCTGCTTTCCCATTTGAACGAATTTGCCGAAGGGCGCGGCCAGATGAATCGACGCATGCTGCTGATCGCATTTGGCGTAGGAGCACTGGCAGCCACACTCGAGCCTCGCGCACAACAGCCGGCGAAACCCAATCGTGTGGCGTGGTTGAGCAACGGTTCGCTATCCGGAAATCAGGAGTTTATCGACGATCTGAGGACCGCTCTGCGGGATCTTGGCTACAGGGAAGGGAAGAACATTGTGTTCGATTTTCGGTATGCCGAGGGTAGGCCGGAGCGTCTCCGTGGCCTGGCCACCGAGCTCGTCGCGCTAAAGCCCGACGTTGTCGTCACCGGGGCTACCCCTGGAACTCGCGCTGCCAAGGAAGCGACAGCGACGATTCCGATCGTCATGATCGGGGTTTCGGACCCGATAGGTGCCGGCTTTGTGGCGAGCCTTGCGCATCCAGGCGGCAACATTACCGGCGTGGCCAATTTGGGCCTCGACATGGCGGCAAAACCGTTGGAACTCTTGCACGCGGTCGTTCCTAAGGCGACACGCATCGCCGTACTGCTGCCCGATAACCCCGGCATTCCGGCCATACTCAGGGGGATTCAAGAAGCAGCGCGAGGATTCCGACTGACTGTCCTGCCCATAACCGTTTCAACACCCGACGAAATCGAAAGCGCATTTGCCTTGATGTCGAAGGAAAGAGCGGAGGCACTCATCGTAATTGCGGATACCGTGACGATGGTCAATCGGAAAAGAATTGCCGAACTGGCTGCAGGAGGAAAGTTGCCGGCGATCTATCAATACTTGGCGCAGGTGGAAGCAGGCGGGCTGTTTAGCTACGGACCGAATCCTCGGAATCTCCACAAGATTGTCGCAAGCTATATTGACAAGATCCTGAAGGGCGTCAATCCGGCCGACTTGCCGGTTCAGCAGCCGACTGAATTCGAACTGGTTATCAACATGAAAACCGCGAAAGGATTAGGCATCACGTTCCCGCCAGAAATCTTGCTGCGCGCGGACAAAGTGGTCGAGCAGTGATTCGTGTACTGGGTCAAGGCGCCAAGCTACGTACCGGCGACCGAGAACTGCGCACGCCGTACCGAGCGGTCCGTACGACGGGCTAGCCTAAGCGCCAGTTGTAGATCGCGCCGACTATACCGACCCAGAAATGCCGGAACGTCTGGTGTCTCTCAATACCGCCTTGCGGCTCATTTTCGGCGCCATGCTATGGACTGGGGCTTGGATCTGTCATGCGCAGCCGCGCGGCGAAGAGTTGAAGACCATCGCTATCCTTGAATTTGATCTTGTCGATGATCAGCGCGAGCTTTCTCCTGCAACCGTCGAATACCAGCGCCTGACTGCGATTCATGCCCAGTTGCAGCAGGAGTTCGCCAACAACCATCTGTATCGCGTGGTCGAGCTCGGACCAGCCGCAGAGCTGATCAAGGTGAATCAGTCCAGGTCTCAGCTTCATGAATGCAACGGTTGCGAGCTCGACATAGCTCGCTCGTTGCAGGCCCAGCGGGTCTTGATTGGTTGGGTCCAGAAGGTGAGCAATCTAATTGTAAATATCAACATTCGGATCGAAGACGCGGGAAGCGGCGACATAGTGCTCAACAAATCGGTCGATTTGCGGGGCAACACAGACGAGTCGTGGCGGCGGGGTATCTCCTATATCGTTAGAAGCATGATCGACAAGAACCAGGGCAATCTCTGACAAGCCAATCCCGGTGATGGAGCCGCACGACTTCGCTCGAAGTCTCGAGCACGGGTACTAGGGCGTCGAGCCAAGTGCGTCGACTTATTGCAAACGAAGGCGCACCATTCCTCGACAAATCTCCGTTATCGCGAAGGAATGACTTGTGACACAGCTCACGAAACCAAGAGTGTTAGCAGCCCTGCTATTCGCGTCGACGTTCGCTCTTGCGGCTCCGGGTGCGCGCGCCATCGACCTCGCCGTGCACTCGTCAATGGTCGTAAAGGCACTGAATGCGCAGATCTTCAAAGACCGGGGCCGCTATTATCTACAGCGGCCTGATCGTTGCAACGATCCGTATCTGGAGAACCCCACCGTATCGTTTAAACAGGGCCGCGTTTATATCGGGGCTCACTTTTCCGGACGGATTGGCGCGCTGATCGGCGGAGTTTGCCAATCGGCAACAGAACCCAGCGCGGTCATGCTCTCCGCTCGGCCCGTCTTGCGTTTGCAGGAAGCTGCCCTGGAGGACGTGCGCATCGAGGCTGCGGACAAACCCATGGTGGCAGCGGCATTGCAAGGCCTGATCGGCGCGAATTTCCTCTCGCGACTGCATATCGACGTCCTGCAGGCGGTTCGGGCCCTCACGGCACCGGACAAGACTGCCCCCTACACAATCGACGTGCGCGCGCTGAAATTGAATGATCTTGCCGTGCAGAATGACGAGCTTCACGTCACACTGAACGGTGCCGCTGAAATCCGCTGACTAACTACCTTCGATCGCGGCCGGGATGAGTGCTGGCCGAGCGCGCGGGCGTTCATCTTTGATCCTCCCGATCGCGGAGCAGTAGATGACGCCTGTCACGACCGGCGAGAGCTCGCCCGAGACCACGGCGACCATCGCCTCGTCCACCAGGGCCAAGCCGAGGTCGAGGCGCCCCTGGCTCAATAAGGCGCGGGCTTGCAGATTGCGAGCGAAGGCGAGGAGGTCCGCTTCCCCGAAGCGCTCGCCGAATTGCACCGCACGCGTGGCGGCGTCGTGCGCTTCGGCGAATTCGTTTGCCGTGAGATGCCGAGTGGCGGCCGGCAGCAACAGGTAGCCTTGTTTTCCACGCAGTCGCGGCCTTCGCGCTCGACCAGGTGTTGCGCCCGGCCGAGCCATCCACCGGCGCGGCTGGCGTCGCCGCGAGCGAGGAGACGAAAGCCGAGCCAGAACGCCGCGCGTGCGGCTGGCAGACTTTCCGGCGTCGATCAACGCGTGATACCAACGCTCCGTCGTCGCGAGCATCTCCTCGTCGCGTCCGGTAAAGTCCGGCCGACCACGCCAGACGCTGGAGATCTTCGGCACCAAGGGCACTCGACGCATCCGCGCGCGACAACAGCTCGAAAGCGTCTTCCCACTCGTGCCGCTCGAAGCATGTGCGTCCGCGCTCGAGTAGCGTCGAAGCGCCGCTGGTTCGCCGTTTGCGGCCGCGACGCTCGGTGTCGTTTGTGGGCGTCGAGCTAGGCAATCCCTGGCTGCCTGCTCACGTCCCGCGTCGAGCCCTGTTCAGCGAGTCCGGATTCACGACATGGATCGGAGTACCCGCAGCGAAGGCCACGACTTGGTCAAAGATGTCGCTGAATTGAACCTCGTATTCGTCACGCGACACGTAGCCGATATGCGGTGTGCAAACCACGTTATCCATCAACAGCAGCGGGTGGCTCTTGTCGACGACAGGCTCCGCCTCATAGACGTCCACCGCCGCCATGCCAGGGCGTCCCGCGCGCAGCGCGTTCACGAGAGCGCCGGCCTGGATCAGCGGGGCCCGGCTGGTATTTACCAGAAGCGCCGTCGGCTTCATGCGGTCCAGGTCGGATGCGGTGACAATGCCGCGCGTCTCGGGCACCAATCGCATGTGCAGCGAAAGGACGTCGGACACCTCGAAGAACGCCATTTTGCTGCTGGCCGCGGAATAACCGTCCGCTCGAGCGCGGGCGAGAGATGTCTCGCGCGCCCACACCGTCACATTCATTCCGAAGGCTTTGCCGTATCCGGCAACGATGCTGCCAATGCGGCCGTAACCAAAAATTCCCAGCGTCTTGCCGCGAAGCGTACTGCCAACGCCGATCTGCCAGGTTCCCGCCCTGAGTGCGGCCATTTGCTGGGGCACCTGTCGCATCGCCGACAGCACCAGTGCCCAAGTCAGCTCCGCCGCAGCATACGACGGCGTATCGGAGTGGAGGTTGGACGACACGACCACGCCAAGTCGCGTGCAGGCATCCACATCGATGTGAGGGTAGACGCTGCGTTGACTGATCAAACGGAGCTTTGGCAGTCGGTCCAGCAGCGGAGCCTGAATCTTGGTCCGTTCCCGGATCAAGACCAGGACTTCAGCATCCTCGAGCCGGCTGGCCAACACATCGACGTCCTCGACGTGATCGTTCCAGATCGTCACGTCATGGCCCGCAAGCTTCTTGAAACAGGCGAGGTTGCGCAACGTGTCATGATAATCATCGAGTATCGAGATCTTCATGCGCCAGGGTTCCCCTCGTTTGTGGCAGACGAGGAAGTTGCGTTCAGACCCCATAAGGGGCCACGGGCGCCCGCCACGCCGCTAATCTATCAGTGCTGTAAGACCAGCGGTCCCGCGCAGTCGATCGTCGAGGTGCCGGCGCTGGCGGTTGCAGAGCGTTTCCCCGGCATCACGTCACCGGCGCGGGGTTGAAGAGGACCAGAGCGTTGTGAAGCTTCCAGCGCTCCGCCCACGTTTTCTTGCGCCCGCTCGCGACCTCCAGCATCAGTTGGAACAGTTCCCAACCCACCTCCTCGATGGTCTTTTCTCCCGTTGCAATCGTGCCGGCGTTTACATCCATCAGGTCGTGCCAGCGTCTCGCAAGATCACTGCGCGTCGCGACCTTGATCACCGGTACCTGCGCGAGACCGTAGGGCGTTCCTCGCCCGGTCGTGAACACATGCAGATTCATCCCGGCAGCGAGCTGCAAGGTGCCGCAGATGAAGTCGCTCGCCGGCGTAGCGGCGTAGATCAAGCCCCTTTGCCGGACTTTCTCCCCGGGCGCTAGGACACCTGAGATCGGTGAACTGCCCGACTTGACGATCGAGCCCATCGCCTTCTCGACGATGTTCGACAAGCCGCCCTTCTTGTTGCCGGGAGTCGTGTTGGCACTGCGATCCACTCGCCCCTTGTCAAGGTAATTGTCGTACCAGGCCATCTCTCTGATCATTGCCTCGGCGACTTCCGGTGTCGTTGCGCGTGATGTCAACTGATCGATCCCGTCGCGAACCTCGGTTACTTCAGAGAACATCACTGTGGCGCCGGCACGCACCAATAGGTCGGTGCAGAAGCCGACCGCCGGGTTGGCGGTGACGCCGGAGAACGCATCGCTGCCGCCGCATTGGACGCCGACGACCAGCTCGCTTGCGGGAACGGTCTCGCGCCGGCGCGCGTTGAGTCGCTCCAGATGCTCTTGAGCCTGCGTCATGATCGAATCGATCATCGAGCTGAAGCCGACGTGCTTGTCGTCCTGCAGGCAGACCACGTCAAGGACGGCGTCCGCGTTGTCGCCTACGTCGGCGACGTTACGCTCGTCGATCAGCGGGATGGTCCCCGGCGGCAGCAGGCGATCCGGCTGCAGTTTCTCGCAACCGAGGCTGACCACCATGACTTCACCGCCAAAGTTTGGGTTGAGGCTGATATTGCGTAGCGTTCGGATCGGCACGATCGCGTCAGGTGCGTCGATGGCGACACCGCACCCATAGGTGTGGTCTAGCGCCACGACGTCGTCGACATTCGGGAACATCGGTAGCAGTTCTGCCTTGATGCGCTGCACCGCGAAGTCGGTGACTCCGGCCACGCACTGCACCGTCTGGGTGATCGCCAGGATGTTGCGCGTGCCCACAGAACCGTCGTCGTTGCGGTACCCTTCGAACGTGTAGCCCTCGAGTGACGGTTGTGGCGCGGGCTTGACACTTGCAATGGGCAGGTTGTCGAGCGAGCGCGCCGATGGCATCTTCAACAACCGCTCGTGCACCCAACTCCCGGCGGGGATGTCCTTGAGCGCGTAACCGATGATCACGTTGTAGCGCAGTATCGGCTTGCCCTGGGGTATGTCCACCAGCGCCACCTTATGGCCTTGTGGCACGTGCTCGCACAGTGTCAAACCGGAGGGAAACTTGGTTCCGGCCGGGAGGCCCCGATCATTGGCGACGATCGCGACGTTGTCGTGTTCGTGCATGCGGATCGTCAGAGGCTTTTGTGACGAGGTTTCAATCATGTGCGTTTTCCTTTGGACGATCAGTGCGGTTCAGCACGCGACGACGGAGCAACTGGCACGTACCCGGGCTTGAGCCCGCTGCTGGCGATTGGCTGGGCGTTGCTTTTCGACATCCGGGTGACGGTTATGTTCGCAGCGCGCCTGGCACTAGCATAGGAAAAAATTGCGCTTGGTGGTTGGAACAAGCCAGGAAGCGGAGTGTTGATTGCCACTGCGAAATCCTTGATGCGGACCATTTGCCCGAGCTCAGATTCCGCCCCTATCGCCAGCCACAGCCACTGAGCTGTTCTGTCGCGGCCTGGCTTTGGAGGGTCGTGTCCCGTTTGGCGCGAAAGCATTGGTATTGGTATACATTCTTGCTGCCGCTTCGTGCAACGACTTCAGCATCGCCTCTGCGCTTGGCGACATTTGGTGATTGCGCCGTGTCACGATCCCGAACGGCTCCATCTGGACACCTAGCGTTACTGGGAGAGCCGCCAGAAGACCAGACTTGCAGTAGGGGACGATTGTCCCCTCTTGCAGTGGTGAAACCATGTCGGTGCTTTCCAGCAGGCTGGTTATCACGGGGATGGACGCGGTCTCGACGACGTTACGCGGCAAGCCTAGTCCACGGTGAACGAACATCGAATCAATTCGACTCCTAAGAAGGCTGCCAGAAGGTGGCAGTATCCACGGCTGATCCACCAGGTCGCTTAGGTGCAGGCGGCGCTTTCCAGCGAGTGGATGGGCAGTCCGCGCAAACACGCGGTGCGTTTCACCCGCCATGGCCTCGAAAACCAGCTCATCAGCTGCGTGAGCACCTGGGACCCGGGCCACCACGATGTCGAGTTCACCTTTGAGCAAACGAGCGGCGAGGGCGGCGCTGTTGTCGATCTCGATACTGACCAGAATCCTTGGGTGACGCTGCTTTAGCGACGCAATGGCTGTCGGGATCAGGCTTGTTGCAGGATTCACCACCGCGCCAATTGCGCATTTACCGGTCAAGCCGGAACGGAGGGCGGCAATTTCTTCCTGCGCGCGATCCATCTCGGCAAGAGCCGATCGAGCGCGCCTCATCATGATCTCGCCGTACCAAGTAGGCTCAATGCCGCGCGCATGCCTCGTGAAGAGTGGTACGCCAAGCGACTCCTCCAATTCACTGAGCAACTTCGAGGCTCCCGGCTGCGTCATGTTGGCGGCCTTGGCGGCCCGCAACACGGAGCGCTGCTCATACAGGTGCACAAGAAGCACGATGTGGCGCGTTTTTAGCCGCCCGCGCGCGATAGCATTTACTACGGGCTTCATGGCATGAGCTCCGTGTGTCGCCCTAGGCCGAGGGCTGTCGAACACCGTTGTTGCCGACCTAGTCTGGCTGCTGCTTCACAGACGCTTCCGAGCAACCAGGTCGACTACGCGCCCTGAAAGGGTTACCGCCCAGGATCCGGAATCATACCCATTTATGTATACGTATTGGGTATACAAAGCTCTTTTTTTATCATTATTCAAGCATATCGATTCCAAGCACAATCAGCTATCGGACATCTAGCCTTGGCTTGCGAAAAATAAGTCCGCGCGAAGGCCGCAAACGCGGAACGGAGGAATTTCGGCATGCTGTTCATCGATTTGGTAAGTTCGGTCACTCGCGCGTTGCCGTGGCTTGTTGCGGTCTCGGAAAAGCGCGCGCATGACAAAATGGTCTTTGGATCCAAGATCGGATACGCGTTCGTTTCGCCAAGCAGATCCGATACAGGTGGACCCGTTGACATCGAGAATGCGAACATCTGGTCGGGCCTCCAAGCAACCACTCTGGGGATTCTCGGGTCCGGTCAAATAGGCCAGGCGGTTTCGCGGACAGCATCTCAGAGGTTTGGCGCCGATGTCATCCACCATCATTCGGCGACCTCGGCCGGCCGTGAATTCGACGACCGGGATCAGTGCCAGGCTATTGGCGACGTCCTCGCGGCCCGCGCGATCTGTGTCGTGCTCCCATGGTCCGAAGACTTGCCGGAGCAGGTGCAGAAGAACAAACTCACACAAGTAAATCCCGAACTCGTGCTCGTCGTGTGGCAGCGATCGCCTGCGATTGAGCGCGCGCTGGTCTATATCGGGCAGCACTACGTCGAACCGATACAGCTATGCGACCTCGCGAAGGTGGCATGCGTAAGCAAGTGCCACTTGGTGCGACGGTTCACGGCAACGCTTGGAGTATCACCGCATCGATTTCAGCTTCTGCTGCGGTTGTCGCGTGCAAAAGCGATGTTGCGCGAGGGAACCCGCATTACGCACATCGCGCAAGGCGTGGGATTCTTCGATCACAGCCACCTGGACCGCAGCTTTCGGCTTCTGTTGGGTATGACTCCTACCCAATATCAGCGCAGCGTCGATCGGTGAAGGCGCAATATTTTCCTAGTCGGTGAGGCGATGCTCCACTAGATTAGCGCCACTGAAGGTGTTGGGGAGCATGTCGCGCGCTTCATGCGACTTGCTTCTGACTATGCGTGTCCCCAAGAACGGGACGCTGCTGGTCAACGGAGGATTGTTATGAATGTCGGGCAGCTCAGACTGAGCCGTTTACCAGCGCACCACGACCGGTTTCGATATAGTTCGGTTGATACCAGCTCCACAATCTACCCGATTCTTTGCGAGCAATGGACGCGCCACGCGAGCTGTTGAGAAGGATGTTCGATGCCGCGATCGCTGCTGCGCAGCCGACGGTGTGCCTGCCCCCGCACTTGCCGCCGCGGCCCGTGGGACGCATGATCGTGATCGGTGCCGGGAAGGCATCGGCCGCGATGGCGCGGGCCGTCGAGGACAACATCGATGGTCCGCTCGAGGGATTGGTGGTCACACGTTACGGCTACGCGGTCCCGTGCAAGCGTATCGAGATCGTCGAAGCCGCGCATCCGGTGCCGGACGCCGCCGGCATCGAGGCCGCGCGGCGAATCCGGGAAAAGGTCTCGGGCTTGAGCGCCGACGATCTCGTGCTTTGCCTGATTTCCGGCGGCGGATCATCGCTGCTCGCGGCGCCGGCGTCCGGCCTTACGCTGGCGGACAAGCAGACGATTAACAGGCAGTTGCTGAAGAGCGGAGCGAACATCTCGGAGATGAACTGCGTACGCCGACACCTGTCCGCGCTGAAGGGCGGCCGGCTTGCGGCGGCGTGCTATCCGGCAAAGGTCGTCACGCTACTGATGTCCGACGTTCCGGGCGACGATCCGATCGACATCGCTTCCGGGCCTACCGTGCCCGACCCCACGACCTGCGGCGACGCGCTCGCGATCATACGTCGCTACGCCATTGAGGTTCCCGCCAACGTGCGCCGGGTACTCGAATCAGGTGAAGGCGAGACCGTGAAGCCGGGTGATCCGCGTCTTGTCGGTATCGACACGAGGATGGTCGCGACACCGCAGATGGCACTCGAGGCTGCTGCGCTCGTCGCCCGCGCTTCGAACGTTCCGGCACACATCCTGGGGGATAGCCTGGAAGGCGAGGCGCGTGATGTTGGCAAGGTCATGGGCGGCATTGCGCTCCAGGTTGCGAGGCGGCGACAGCCGTTCACGCCTCCGTGCGTGCTGCTGTCGGGCGGTGAAACGACGGTCACCGTTCGCGGCAAGGGACGTGGTGGTCGCAACGTCGAGTTCCTCCTCTCGCTCGCTATCACGCTACACGGCCATCCGGGGATCCACGCGATTGCCGGCGATACCGACGGCGTCGATGGACAAGAGGAAATTGCCGGCGCGCTCCTTGCGCCGGACTCGCTGGACCGTGCGTGGCGTAAGGGCATCAATCCCAGCGACAGTCTTGCCGACAACGACGGCCACGGCTTCTTCGCTGCGCTGGGGGACTCCGTCGTGACCGGGCCGACACTCACCAACGTCAACGATTTTCGTGCGATTCTGATCGACAGCGACGCGGAGAATTCCTGACATGCGCAGACATCGCAACGCGAAGATCGTAGCCACACTGGGGCCGGCTAGCGCTACCGAGGAGATGATACAAGGCCTGTTTCTGGCTGGCGTCGATGTGTTCCGTCTGAACTTCAGCCATGGGACGCATGAGCAGCACCGCGAACGGCTGCAGCAGATCCGCAACGTCGAGCGTAGCGTCGGTCGTCCAATCGGTGTGCTGGCCGACATGCAGGGTCCAAAGCTTCGCGTCGGCACGTTCGTGTCCGGCCCGGTGGCTCTTGCTGCAGGTTCGTCCTTCCGACTCGACCTTACGAACAAACCAGGAGACGCAACGCGCGCGTACCTGCCGCACCCGGAAATATTTGCGGCATTGAAACCAGGATCCAACCTGCTTCTGGACGATGGCAAGCTTCGCCTGCGCGTAACGCATTGCACGACCGAATTCGCCGAGACCGAGGTAGTCGTTGGCGGCCCGCTTTCGGAACGCAAAGGAGTGAACGTACCCGATGCAGTATTGCCGCTTTCCGCGCTCACCGAAAAGGACCGCCGTGACCTCGAGTTCGCGTTGGAACTCGGCATCGAATGGTTGGCGCTATCGTTTGTGCAGCGCCCCGAGGATTTGGACGAGGCGCGTTCGCTTGCCCGGGGACGCGCCCGGATCATGACCAAGCTTGAGAAGCCATCGGCGGTTGAGCGCCTGGACGAGATCGTCGACAAGTCCGACGCTGTGATGGTCGCGCGTGGCGATCTCGGGGTGGAGCTGCCGGCAGAAAAGGTGCCCGCAATCCAGCGCCGCATCGTGCGGGCCTGCAGACGGCAGGGCAAGCCGGTTATCGTCGCCACGCAGATGCTCGAATCGATGATCAGCTCGCCGGTACCCACGCGAGCCGAAGCCTCGGATGTTGCGACGGCGATCTATCACGGTGCTGATGCGGTGATGCTTTCGGCGGAATCGGCTTCCGGCAAATATCCATTGGAAGCGGTTCAAATGATGAACCGCATAGTGACCGAGGTCGAATCGGACCCGTATCATCGACAGTTGCTCGAAGCCGCGCAAACGCCGGCGCAATCGACGAGTGCAGACGCGATATGCGCCGCGATGGACACCATTGCGGGCCTTTTGCCGGTCGCTGTCATCGTGACCTATACGACGTCGGGATCGACCAGCCTGCGCGCAGCGAGAGAGCGGCCGAAGCCTCCAATCCTAAGCATGACGCCAAGCCTTTCAACGGCGCGTCGCCTCGCACTCGTCTGGGGGGTGCATTCGGTGCAAACCCCGGACGTTGCGACCGTCGCCGAAATGGTCGAGCACGCCTGCCAGTGCGCAATCGCAGAAGGGTTCGCCAAAGCGGGTGACACGATTCTGATCAGCGCGGGCATGCCATTCGGTACGCCCGGCGCGACCAATCTGCTTCGCATCGCCACGGTGTAAGCGCAATCATGTCCGATTTGCCGTCAAACCAGGCCGCGCTTGACATCATCATGCAAGCAATTGAAAGTGCGGGATATCGCCCCGGCCACGATATCTGGCTGGCGCTCGACGCTGTGAGCGCCGAATTTCCCCGCAAAGCTCTTTCAAGCCGCGGTAGCCCCAGGCGCGGCATGGGCGCGACCGCGACTCTCCAATAAGGACACAGCGATGACCAAGGTTGCGCTCTCCGGCGCCGGCGGCAACATGGGCCGGATCCTTCGTGTCGGGCTCCAAAAGCGTGGTGTCGATCTGCGCTCGGCAGGCGGTCGGAATCCTCTGACCCCGCTGCACGAGGGTGAGGACATCATGTCCGGCGATCTGCGCGATCCTGCCGTCGTCGATCGATTGCTCAACGGTGTCGACGTGTTGATTCACTTGGCGGGGACCAGTGTTGAGCGACCGTTGCCGGAGATCATCGAGAATAACCTGGTAGGGCTGTACCAAGTCTACGAGGGCGCGCGGCGCAACAAGGTGCGGCGCGTTATCTTTGCCAGTTCCAACCACGCCTTCGGCATGTACTCGGTGAAGGACAAGCTCAAGCTCGATGCGCCATTTCGTCCCGACGGCTTTTACGGTCTATCGAAGGTCTGGGGGGAGGCGATGGCCCGCATGTACTGGGACAAGCACGGCATCGAGGGTATATCCGTGCGCATCGGCACCGCATTTAGCCGGCCACCGGCCGAATTTCGGCACCTGAGCACCTGGTTCGGGGATGAAGACCTCATGCAATTGATGATGCAATGCATCTCCGTGCCGGACGTCGGTTACATGGCCGTGTGGGGCGTCTCGAACAACACGCGGAGTTATTGGGACAACTCCGGGGCGGAAAAGCTCGGCTACCAACCGACCCAGAACAGTGAGGTTTTTGCTGCCGAGGTTCTCAAGCAGCCAAACCCCCTCAGCCCGATCGCGCAGCAATTCCAAGGAGGAGGTTTCGTCACCTTGGACTACACTCCACCTGATGCGCGCGCTGGGAGATCATGAGGCTTCATTGTTTCCGAGGCTCGGGCAAAGATCGCGTCACAACGACGTTCCAAAGCGAAGAGTATTCCAGTCGTATCCAATTGATGGCGCACGCCATCCCATCCAACGAGGAGGTGTAATGAAACGTCAATTCAGAAAATTGCCCGGTGTAATCGTGGCTACGCTGTTCATTGTAACTGCCACAACGACCACGGCACGCACGTTCCGCTCGGCCGACGTGCACGCGAAGGACTATCCGACGAACCTGGCCGTGAAATACATGGGCGACGAGCTTTCCAAAGCGACAGGCGGCAAGGACAACATCAAGGTCTTCGGCGACAGCTCGCTGGGATCCGAGAAGGACACGATCGAGCAGGTGAAGATCGGCGCGCTCGACATGGTGCGGGTCAATACGTCCGCCTTCCACGGCATCGTGCCTGAGTCCATGATCCCGGCGTTTCCGTTCCTGTTCCGTGATATCGAGCACTTCCGCAAGACGATGTACGGCCCGCAAGGCGATAAGATTCTGGCAGCGTTCGACAAGGCGGGCTTTGTGGGTCTCGCCCTGTACGAAAGTGGCGCCCGTTCGATGTACGCGAAGAAGCCGATCAAGTCGGTGGCGGACATGAAGGGGCTGAAAGTTCGCGTTCAGCCGTCCGACCTGTGGGTCGAGCCTGATCAGCGCGATGGGGGCATCACCCGCCCCGATGCCGTTCGCCGAGGTCTATACGGGACTTAAGACCGGCCTGATCGATGCGGCGGAGAACAACATTCCCGTCCTACGACGAAACCAAGCACTACGAGGCAGCCCCGATCTTCTCCGAAACGATGCATGCGATGCCGCCGGAAGTGCTGGTGTTCTCGAAAAAGGTCTGGGACACGCTCAGCAAGGAGGAACAGGCGGCGATCCGCAAGACGGCCAGGGAATCCGTGCCCTACTACGTGAAGCTCTGGGAGGCCAAGGAAAAGGAGGCCAAGGCGGCAGTCATCAAGGGTGGCGCGAAGATCATTCCGGCCGCTGAAATCGACAGGAAGAGCTTCGTCGATGTCGAGAAGCCGGTCTGGGACAAGTTCGCCACCACTCCTGAAATGAAATCGCTCGTTCAGGAGATCGTCAATACGAAGTAACGCGGCTACGCGCTGACCGCTGTTCCGCTTGACCCTCGCGGCGGGTTATCCGCCGCGGGGTCGATAGGGAGGAAGCCAATGAAATGGCTAACCGCATTGAACGCAAGACTTTCGCGGTGGGCGATGTACCTGGCCGTGCGTCTGCCTCGCGGGTCTGTTGATCGTCGTCGTCTACGGCGTCGTCCTGCGCTACGTCTTCAACGACGCTCCGCCCTACGTCGAGCAGGTAGCGCTTGCTGCTGGTGATTTCGGTTGCCATGTTCGGCGCGTCCGCCGGAGTGCGCGACGCCGGCCACATCGGGATGGATTCGCTGGTCATGATCCTTCCGGAACGGGCCCAGTTCTGGTGCGAGGTCGCCGTTTTCGTTCTTAGCATCCTGTTTGCGCTCGCGCTGCTCGCAGGCGGGGTCGAGATGGCGACCTCGACGCGCAACGACACCATTCCCACGCTGGGAATTTCCGAGGCCATACGCTACGCTGCCGGTGATGATCGCCGGCGTCCTCATCACGCTGTTCTCGATCGAGCACCTGATTGCACTGTTTGCCGGGAAAGAGGTGGTCCCATCATGGCACTGACCGTTCTGTGTCTGAGCTTCGTTGTCTTTCTGCTGCTGGGCGTGCCGGTCGCGTTCGCGATCGGGCTGAGTTGCCTCGCGACGTTCGCGGTCGAGGGCTTGCCGTTCGAGACCGCCATCCAGATGATGACCTCCGGGATGAACGTGTTCTCGTTCCTCGCCATTCCGTTCTTCATCTTCTCCGGCGAGCTGATGCTGCACGGCGGGATCGCCGACAAGATCGTGAACTTCGCCCGCAGCCTCGTCGGGCACTGGAGAGGCGGCTTGGGGCTCGCGAACGTGGTGGCGTCCACGCTGTTCGGCGGCGTCTCGGGCTCTCCGGTGGCCGACACCTCGGCCATGGGCGGGGTCATGATCCCGATCATGAAGCGCGAGGGCTACAGCGCCGCGTACGCGGTCAATGTGACGACGCACGCCTCGCTCTCCGGTGCGCTGATGCCGACCTCGCACAACATGATCATCTACGCATTCGCTGCGCAGGCGGCCACCGGAATGATCGACGGGCACGTCGTCAAGGGCGTATCCATCGGCGACCTGATGTTCGCTGGACTGATCCCCTGTTTCTGGATCATGGTGTGCATGCTGGTCGCTGCCTACTGGCAAGCGGTGCAGGTACGGCTATCCGAAGAGCGTCGACGGCAAGTCGCTGGTCGAGAAGTTCCCGGGCTGGAACGCAGTTCTGCGCACGTTCATCGCGTCGGTCCCCGGGCTGCTGGTGGTCCTCATCATACTGGTGTGCGTGATGAAGGGCATCACGACGGCGACGGAAGCGGCTGCGATCGCGGTCACGTACTCGTTGATACTTACCGTTTTCGTCTACCGCACGATGTCCAGGAAGAAGCTGGTCAAGTCGCTGGCCAAGGCGTCCAAGACCACCGGCGTGATCCTGCTGCTCATCGGCGTGTCCAACATGCTCCGTTATCAGATGGCGTACCTTGAAATACCGGATGCCATCGAAGCCGCGTTGCTGACGGCGACGACGACTCCCTGGCTGATGTTGCTTTACATCAACATCATCCAGATCATCCTGGGCATCTTCCTGGACATGGCGGCGCACATCCTGATTACGACTCCGCTCTTCCTGCCGTTGGCGATCGCAGATGGGCGTCGGCCCTGTGCAATTCGGGATGATGCTGCTGCTGAATTGCGCGCTTGGGCTCGTCCATCCACCGGTTGGCACGGTCCAGTTCGTGGGCTGCGCTATCGGCAACATTTCCATCGGAGAGGCCACCAAGACCGCTTGGCCCTACTACCTCGCAATACTCGTCGCCATAACTTTGGTGACCTATGTACCGGGCTTCTCAACGTGGTTGCCGTCTTTGATTACCGGCCACCCCGTGCTGTAGGAGCGGAACTAGAAAGCCGCCTCCTGGTGATGGTTGACAGGAATGCAATGACCCGGCGAACAGATCAATCTGGAAGTTCGGCAGCAGGCGTCCCAGCCTCGTGCGCTGATCCGGGTGCCAATATCGAGCCAACCGAGGAGGTGCACGATGCGTGAAAACAGAATTCGGACTGTCTGGAAGGCCGGCGGCGCCATCGTCAATGGCTGGCTCGCGATTCCCAACGCGTTCTCCGCCGAAACGATGGCGCACCAGGGCTGGGACTCGCTGACCATCGATTTGCAGCATGGCGTCGTCGACTATCAGGCGGCCGTCAACATGCTGACCGCCATTTCGACGACCAATACGGTGCCCGTAGTACGAGTTCCATGGCTTGAGCCGGGCATTCTCATGAAAATGCTCGACGCCGGTGCCTACGGCTTGATTTGTCCCATGGTGAATACTCGCGCGGATGCAGAGAGATTGGTCGCGTACACGCACTATGCTCCCCGCGGCACGCGCAGCTTCGGGCCGGTACGAGCGCTGCTCTACGGCGGAGCGGACTATGCCAAGCACGCCAACGATACGATCGTCGTCTTCGCGATGATCGAGACAAAGCAGGCCCTCGACAATCTCGACGAAATCCTTTCGGTGAAGGGGCTTGATGCGGTCTATATCGGCCCGTCGGATCTTTCGCTCGCGCTCGGTTGCACGCCCACGTTCGACGATGTCGATAAGCCGGTTGCCGAAGCCATCGATCACATCCTCGCGAGAGCCAAGGAGCATGGCGTGGTCGCTGCAATACACAACGGTACCCCAGAGGCTGCGCTGAAGCGAATCGAAAAGGGCTTCCAGTTCGTAACGATAAGCTCGGACGCTAGATTGATGGCTGCCGGTGCGCAGCAGGTGATCGCCAAGATGGCTTCGCGTGCGGTCAAAGCGACGCCGAGTGGCGGCACGTACTGACCCGTGCCATCTGCGCAGCCGCGGCGGCCAGTGTTTTGCGACAACGGGAGCGAATTCGCCTCTCGCATCGTCGACTTCTGGACTTATCATCCGCCCGGCGCCAGGTTCGAGTCCAGACTCCAAGAACATTGTTGAGGATTGCGAAACTGAGTGACACCGCGTGTATGAATGGTGACGTCATCCGGGCGCGGGCCGGGATCCAATTTGATAGCCACAGATTGGGCCCCGGCCTCCGCCGGGGCGACGTAGCCAGTGGCTGGTTGTGTCACGTAGGCAAACCTCATCAGAGCGCTCGGCGCGGGCGAACGCACTCGACACTCTGTTCGTCTGGTGACGCGTCACGTTGGATTAATCGTTCTGGCTCGAGGCCATCCGGGCCATAGCTTCCGAAAGAGGAATCCGATCATGCCAAGGAAATCTGTCAAGCAAGACCCTTCAAGACTCCGCTCCCGCCAGTGGTTCGCCAATCCGGACAATCCCAACATGACGGCGCTCGTACCTGGAGCGCTACATGAACTTCGGCCTGAAGCGCGAAGAGCTGCAGGCCGGCAAGCCGATCATCGGCATCGCCCAATCGGGGTCGGACCTTTCGCCGTGTAACCGCCACCACCTGGAGCTTGCCCATCGCGTACGCGAAGGCATTGCGCGAGGCCGGCGGCATCGCGTTCGAATTTCCGGTGCACCCGATCCAGGAAACCGGCAAGCGCCCGACCGCCGCGCTGGACCGCAACCTCTGCTACCTCGGGCTGGTGGAGACGCTTTACGGCTACTTCATCGACGGCGTGGTGCTGACCACCGGTTGCGACAAGACCACGCCTGCGCAACTGATGGCGGCGGCCACCGTCGACATCCCGGCCATCGTGCTGTCCGGCGGCCCGATGCTGAACGGCTGGTTCCGCGGCGAACGCACCGGTTCGGGCACCATCGTCTGGAAGGCGCGCGAGCTTCTGGCGGCGGGCGAGATCAACGACGAGGAATTCATCGAGCTCGATCGCCTCCTCGGCACCGTCGGCGGGCCACTGCAACACCATGGGCACGGCGTCGACCATGAACTCGCTGGCCGAGGCGCTGGGCATGTCGCTGCCGGGCGGCGCCGCGATTCCGGCGCCGCACAAGGATCGCGCGGTAAACGCCTACGAATCCGGCAAGCGCATCGTCGAGATGGTGTGGGAAGACCTGCGCCCCTCGAAGATCATGACGCGCGAAGCCTTCGAGAACGTGATCGTCGTCAACTCGGCGATCGGCGGGTCGACCAACGCGCCGATCCATTTCAACGCGATCGCCCGCCATGTCGGAGTGCAAGCTCGACAACGACGACTGGGAGAAGATCGGCTACGACATCCCGCTACTGGTGAACCTGCAGCCGGCCGGCGAGTACCTGGGCGAGGAATACCACCGCGCCGGCGGCGTGCCCGCGGTGGTCGGCGAGCTGATCAGGGCCGGAAAGATCCGCAAGAACACGCTGACCGTCAACGGCAAGACGCTCTACGAGAACTGCAAGAGACGCGCGCAATCGAGGACGAGAAGGTGATCTGGCCGTACAAGAAACCGATGAAGCAGAAGGCCGGGTTCCTGAACCTCAAGGGCAACCTGTTCGACAGCGCGATCATGAAGACCAGCGTGATCTCGGACGCCTTCCGCAAGCGTTACCTGTCCAACCCGAAGGATCCCAACGCCTTCGAGGGCAGGGCGATCGTGTTCGACGGCCCCGAGGACTACCACCACCGCATCGACGATCCGAAGCTCAAGATCGACGACACCTGCATGCTGTTCGTACGCGGCACCGGCCCGGTCGGCTACCCGGGCGCCGCCGAGGTGGTGAACATGCAGCCGCCGGCGGAGCTGATCAAGCACGGCGTCACCGAATTGCCATGCATCGGTGACGGACGGCAGTCGGGAACGTCGGGTTCCCCGTCGATCCTGAATGCGTCCCCGGAGGCGGCAACCGGGGGCGGCCTCGCGATCCTGAAAACCGGCGACCGGATTCGCATCGATCTGAACAAGCGCACGGCCGACATCCTGATCAGCAAGGCGGAGTACGACAGCCGCAAAAAGGCATTGGCGAAGCAGGGCGGCTTCAAGATTCCCGACAGCCAGACGCCCTGGCAGGAGATCCAGCGCGGCATGGTGGACGAACTGTCGCAGGGGATGGTGCTCAAGCCTGCGGTCAAGTATCAGCGGATTGCGACGAGTAAGGGAACGCCGAGGGACAATCACTGAAACGTGGCCTGGTCATCACTGACTGGGCCGCACCGTTGTGAATCTGTCACGGCGCGCTATCATTTGGGCGTGAAATGGGAGCGCTAGCCATCCACGAATCTGCATCGCTGTACTCGGGTGGGATTGCACCGGTAACTGCACCGGGTAGCGATACCTTCTTTCTTTGCACCATTTCTAACATCGTACGGAGGCCACCAAATGTCGAAGCTCAATATCGGAAAATCCATGACACGACGTGCCGCCCTGCAGGCTGGCGCGGCGATGGCCGCGCTGCCGCTCACCGGGCTGTTCGCGGGTCAAGCAGCGGGTGCGGTAACCAAGGTCCTGGACTTCACCACGGGCGCCGACGTCGCCAAGGCGGAGCAGGAAGGCGAAGTGTTGTTTTATACGCACGATAGCGAGCCTGCCGGTGCCAGCATCGTCGAGGCATTCTCCAAGGACTTCCCCAAGATCAAGGGCAGGTATGTTCGAGCGCAGAACGGCGCGTTGTTCAGCAAGGTCCTGGCCGAGCGTTCCGCAGGGAAATACAACGTGGATGTAATTCAGTTCTCTGAGCCCTCGACTGCCTTGGACTTTCAGAAACGCGGTGGCTATCTTCGTTACGTCTCGCCTCAGAACGAGTTCTATGCGCCCGATCACCTCAGCACACCGGTCGGGGACTATTTCTGGATCGGTGTCAGCTTCGCCGGTATTGCCTACAACACCGACAAGGTAAAGCCCGCGGACGCGCCGAAGGTTTGGAAGGACGTTTTGAACCCGCAGTGGCTCAACGGCGTCAGTGTCAAGCAATCCACATCGGGCATGCAGTTCGTACAATGGTACGAATTGCGCCGCCTTTACGGCGACGGCTTCTGGAAGGACTTCGCCAAGCTGCGCCCGCGCGGCTTCGACTCTCGCGCGCAACTATTCGACCGGCTGGCGAAAGGCGACGACAAGCTGTGCGCTTTGGCTGAATACGCCGGCTACGCACTCATCAAGGACAAGGGAGCGCACGTTGTCTTTGTAGCGCCTCCTGATGGGCTCCCCGCAGCGCCGCTGCTCAACGGGGTGGTGGATAAAGCGCCGCATCCCGAAGCGGCCAAACTTCTTGTGGACTGGCTGATGTCGTCGCGCGGACAGGCCCACTATCAGAACAATCCCTATCTGTATTACGGGTCCGTGCGCAAGGGTGCGCCGCCGATGCCGGGCGGCCTTCGATTGAGCGATTTCAAGTTACTGGTGCCAAGTGACATGAATGCCTTCATGGCCAGCCACGATGAGTTCAACAAGGAGTGGAACAAGATGCTCGGATTGTAGGTTCAAGCATGTCCTCCGCGACGATTTCGCGTGCCCCATCTGGCATGAGCCGGGCGTTTTCGGGGCAGACGGTCGCCATGACCGCCGTCATCATTGTCGTCGCCGTCTTTGTACTGTACCCGATCTACTATTTGGTGCAGGCGTCGCTCGACGTGGGTGCGCCCGATACCCGTCCGCCGACTGCCTACGGTTTCGATAATTTTGCGGCGCTGTCGGGTTACTGGGAGATCATGCTCAACACGTTGGGCGTGACATTTGTCGCTACGGCATTGGCGCTGGTATTCGGGTTCCTGACTGCCTGGACACTCACTCGCACCAACGTTCCGTTCCGACGAACGCTGGAGCAGATCATGGTCGTGCCCTACTACGTCACGCCATTGCTGGGGGCGCTTGCCTGGAGCCTGCTCGGCGCACCGGAGAGCGGATTCGTCAATCAGCTTTGGCGCAGTACGGGCGGCGAGGGTGCGCTGATCGACATGACCTCGGCGTGGGGCATCGCATGGGTCATGGCCTTGTTTGAAGGTTCAGTCGCCTTCGTGATGATCGGCGCCGTGATGAAGTCGATGGATCCATCGCTCGAGGAGGCGTCGCAGGTGATCGGCGCCGGCCGATGGCGGACAATGCTGCGCGTTACGCTGCCGCTGGTTGCACCGGGCGTTCTGGGTGCGGCGATATTCGTGTTCGCCGAGATGCTGGGCTCGTTCTCGGCGGCGCTTGTACTCGGGACGCCGTCGCGCTTCTACGTCATCACCACGGCGATCTATCAGCTCGTCTCGCAATATCCGCCGCGCATTCCGTTGGCCGCGGCGATGGGCGTGTCGTTGTTCGCTGTCATGTTTCTCATGCTGTATCTATACCGCCGCGTCACGTCGAACCGCAGCTTTGTAACGATCAGCGGCAAGGCCTTTCGACCGCGTGCAATGGACGTGGGCTGGCTGCGTTGGGTGTTGTTCTTGGTCTGCCTGTCATACGTCCTGCTGTCGGTCGTGCTCCCCGTAGCGACGCTTGTTTATGCGTCCGTTCAGAAGTTGGCCGTGGCGTTCCCGACGCTGGACAACTTCACTCTCGAAAACTACCGCACCGCTCTATCGCTCAATGCCGTTCGCTCGGCCATGTGGAACAGCCTACTGCTCGGTCTCTTGACTGCGACGATCGGTGTTGCATTGACCGGGTTGCTGTCGTGGATCATCCAGCGCAGCAAGCTGCCGGGTCGCGGCGTACTGGAATATATCGTCATGTTTCCGCAAGCGGTTCCGCGACTCGTGTTTGCGTTCGGGATGATGTGGGCGTGGCTCGTATTTCCAATTCCGATTTACGGCACGCTATGGGTACTGCTGATTGCGTACTTGACCGTTTTCTTGCCTTTGGGCGTACGCACGATCTCCAGCGTGCTCATGCAGCTGGACAAGAGCCTCGATGAGTGCGGTCAGGTGAGCGGCGCATCGTGGGGATACCGTCTGCGTACGATCACCGTGCCATTGTTGCGGCCTGGAATCCTGGCAGCGTGGCTGTTGATATTCGTGGCTAGCGTGCGGGAATTAGGGGCATCCATCCTGCTGATGGGCCCGGATTCCAAGGTGCTGACGCCAGCCATCGTCGAAGCATTTTTCTCGAGTAGTTCGGAACTCACGGCAGCGATGGCGCTGATCCAGACCGTGGTTGTTGGTGCCGCAATGGTGCTGTTCACGGTGATCACGCGCCGGGCTTCACGGCACGGAGGGACATGATGTCGCTTCAGAGCACAACTACTACGCCGGAAATCGAGGTCGAGAACCTCGTCATCCGATATGGTCCGGTGGCAGCTGTGGGACCCGTAAGCTTCGCGGTGAAGCAGGGCGAACAGCTAACTCTGCTGGGACCGTCCGGTTGCGGCAAGACCACGACATTGCGCTCGATTGCTGGACTGGAGCGCCCGAGCGGCGGAGCGATTCGCATCCGCGGCGAAACCGTTTACGACGAAGCGCGAGGGGTCAACGTTCCCGCGGAACGGCGCGGTCTGTCGATGGTGTTTCAATCCTATGCGATCTGGCCGCACATGACGGTGTTTGAGAACGTCGCTTATGGCCTGCGAGTGCGACGTGCGGGCGCCGCCGAGATCAAGGAAAAGGTGGGCAATGCGCTCGATTTGGTGAAGATGGGGCCGTACGCAGACCGCAACGCCTCTCAGCTTTCCGGCGGCCAGCAGCAGCGGGTCGCTCTCGCGCGGGCATGCGCGTTCTCGCCCAAGGTATTGCTGTTCGACGAACCGCTATCCAACCTGGATGCGAAGCTTCGCGCGGAGATGCGGATCGAGTTACGCGAGTTGCAGCATCGGTTGGGTGTGACGTCCGTGTATGTCACGCACGACCTCGAGGAAGCGCTGGCCATGTCCGACGATATCATTGTCATGCGCGGCGGCCATGTCGAGCAGGGCGGATCGCCGGGGGAGATCTACAATTATCCGCGGACCGCTTTTGTCGCGGATTTCGTCGGCAGCGCCAACTTGATCAGCGGACGGTTACGCCCTGACCTTGCAAAGGATGGATGGGTCGCTCTAGAGGCCGATGGTGGCAACATCGTGCACGGCACGCCACACGGGCGCACGCCCGGACCGACCGCGATGATGTCGGTGCGCACGGTTCATCTGCAACTCAGTGCCGCGCCACCCGCGGCGGCGATCAACGTCTGGCCGGTCACGGTGAGCCGCTCCATTTTCCTCGGTGATCTGACGCAGGTGCACGTCAGTTGGGGCGGGCGTGATCTCGTGATCCGCCAGACCGCCGCTGACACATTCAAGGATGGCGCGACTGCCTATCTGTCGATCGATCCCGGCCACTGCGTTCTACTGGAGCCTGGGCCCGCGACAGAAGCACAGATTGCACCCCAGCCCCTGGAGCAACCCGTTTTGGCGGAGCTACCTACCGAGTAACGCCGGGCACCACGGCAGGATAGTGATGACAAGCACCCACTTCAGCGTCGAGACGCTGACTAGCTTTGCCGAGTCGCTGCTGGCCGCTGCCGGAATGGATGAAGATAAGTCCCAGAACGTGGCGCGACTTCTGGTGTTGACCGACATGATGGGGCGTCGCACGCACGGACTGGCGATGGTTCCTTTGTACATCGACGCGATTCGCAGTGGCGGCATGCAGGTGGTGGGAGAACCGGAAGTCATAAAGGATACCGGTGCAACGATGGTCTGGGATGGTCGCTACCTGCCCGGTCTGTGGCTGATGAACAGAGCGATTGCCACTGCGATGGAACGCGCCGTCCGGCACGGCGTGGTATCCGTGGCAATCCGGCGCAGTCACCACATCGGATGCCTGGCGGCGTTGGTGAAGCAGGCGGCCGACCGTGGCTACATAGCGATCATCGCCAACTCGGACCCGGCCGGGCAACGTGTGGCGCCGTATGGCGGCACGCAGCCCCTGTTCACGCCAAATCCCTATGCCATCGGCTACCCCGGCGCTGAGCACCCGGTGCTTGTGGACATCTGCGCATCGATCACGACCACATCGATGACGCGACAGAAGTTTGCTGCCGGTGAATTTTTCGAGCATCCATGGCTCCTCGATGCCGAAGGCGTACCCACGCGCGACCCTGCCGTGCTCGAGCACCGGGAGCCGCGCGGCTCACTGCAACTGGTCGGCGGCCAGGAATACGGCCATAAGGGCTTTGGGCTGGCGCTCATGATCGAGGCGCTATCGCAGGGTCTCAGCGGGCATGGGCGCAAGGATGGGCCGAGCCAATGGGGCGGGAATGTGTTCCTGCAGGTGCTGGACCCCGAATTTTTTGCAGGACGCGACGCGTTCGCCGAGCAGATGAACTACTTGTCCGAACGCTGCCGCGAAAACCGCCCAGTCAATCCACAGCGTCCGGTGCGGGTGCCCGGCGACCAGGCCGCCCGCGGCGTAACCACGTCGTTGCATGTGGGTATCGCCTACGATCCGATGGATTGGGCGGCCATTGAACGTTGCGCAGACGAAATGGGCGTGACACTACCGCTGATCGCGCACCATCCCTCTTGAGGCCGCGATGCATATTCTCGGCTCCATTCGTCCGCTTGCCGGGATCACCAAGTTTGTAGGTTCGTGTCCGGTTGCGGACGAACGATGGCGCCCGAGCGTGGCCTAAGGTTCGCCTCAAGCCTTCTGGCCGATCTCAAAATTGGCCATCATCTCCAGAGCTCGGACCATCGCAGAGTGGTCCCATGTCTTGCCGCCATGCGCGGCGCAGGCATTGAACAACTCTTGCGCCGTGGCGGTGTTGGGAAGCGAGATCCCTGCTGCCCGCGCGCTGGACAGCGCGAGGTTCAGGTCCTTCTGGTGCAGCTCGATGCGAAAGCCCGGATCGAAGGTGCGCTTGATCATGCGCTCGCCGTGCACTTCCAGGATGCGCGACGACGCAAACCCCCCCATCAGCGCTTGCCGAACCTTCGCCGGGTCGGCGCCCATCTTCGATGCGAAGAGTAGCGCTTCGCCGACCGCCTCGATGTTGAGTGCGACGATGATTTGGTTCGCGACCTTGCACGTCTGACCGTCCCCATTGGCGCCAACCAGCGTCACATTCTTGCCCATCAGCGCGAATAGCGGCTTTACTTTCTCAAACGCGGCGTCGGGTCCACCGACCATGATGGTTAGGCTGGCTGCCTTGGCACCGACCTCCCCGCCAGACACCGGTGCATCGAGATATTCACAGCCAAGCGCGTTGATCTTCTGCGCGAACACCTTGGTCTCGACTGGAGATATCGAACTCATGTCGACGACAATTTTTCCGGGCGAAAGCCCCGCGGCCACGCCATTCGGGTCGAACAGCGCCGCCGCAACGTGCGGCGTGTCCGGCACCATGATGATGATTACGTCGGATCGCTGCGCGACTTCCTTTCCTGACGTGCAGGCCGTACCACCAGCCTGGACCAGGGAAGCGGGAACGCTCGGAATGCTGAACAGCGACAACTCGTGCCCGGCCTTGATGAGATGCTCCGCCATGGGGGTACCCATGATGCCGAGGCCAACGAATCCGATTTTGCTCATTGTTTGTCTCCAGCGAGTGAAAGGGTGGATGGGTGCAGCCGGCGTTCAAGCTGAGGCGTATTTGTGATACCCCTGTGTCGCAGCGCGGCACAGGCTGCTCTCGATTCCCGCGAGAACTATCGGACCAGGCATGGGCGCTTATTGTCGAACGTCCAGCCTGGGATCAGGTACTGCATGGCAACGGCGTCGTCGCGCGCGCCCAGCCCCATGTTCTTGTAGGCTTGGTGCGCCTTCTCCACTTCGGCCATGTCGATTTCGATGCCGAGGCCCGGTTTTTCCCGTACGCGGATCTGACCGCCCTCGATCTTGAGCGGCTCCTTGGTAAGGCGCTGGCCGTCCTGCCAGATCCAGTGGGTATCGATCGCGGTGACCTTGCCCGGCGCAGCGGCGCCGACGTGCGTGAACATCGCCAGTGAAATATCGAAATGATTGTTGGAGTGCGAGCCCCAAGTCAGTCCGAACATGTGGCACAGCTGCGCCACGCGTACCGAGCCCTGCATGGTCCAGAAGTGCGGATCCGCCAGCGGAATGTCCACCGACTGCAGCTGGATCGCATGCGCCATCTGGCGCCAGTCAGTGGCGATCATGTTGGTAGCCGTCGGCAATCCGGTAGCGCGCCTGAATTCGGCCAGCACCTCCCGGCCGGAGTAGCCGTTCTCCGCTCCGCATGGGTCTTCGGCATAGGCGAGCACACCGTGCTTGTCGCGACACAGCCGAATCGCCTCATCGAGCGACCACGCGCCGTTGGGGTCCAGCGTGATGCGCGCCTTCGGGAATCGTTCGGCCAACGCGATGATGGCTTCCATCTCGATGGCGCCGGCCAGCACTCCACCCTTGAGCTTGAAATCGTTGAAGCCGTAGCGCTCATGCGTTGCCTCCGCCAGGCGCACGACCGACTCTGCGGTCAAGGCTTTCTCGTTGCGCAACCGAAACCATTCGTTATTTGCATGTGGCTCCGTCCGGTAGTCGAGCCTGGTCTTGGCACGGTCGCCCACGTAGAAGAGGTATCCGAGCATGTCCACTGCTTCGCGCTGCATGCCTTCGCCGAGCAGCGAAGCGACGGGCACGTTCAGGAACTGACCCATCAGATCCAGCAACGCGGATTCCACCGCAGTCACCGCGTGAATCGTCGTGCGCAGGTCGAACGTCTGCGCGCCACGGCCGCCCGAATCGCGGTCGGCAAAGGTCCGGCGCATGGTGTTCAGAATGTTGTTGTGTTGACCCAGTTGCTTGCCGACGATCAGCGGTCGTGCGTCCTCGATGGTCTGGCGGATCTTCTCGCCACCGGGCACTTCGCCGAGGCCCGTGCTGCCGGAACTGTCCTCGAGGATGACGATGTTGCGCGTGAAGAAAGGGCCATGCGCGCCACTCAGGTTGAGCAGCATGCTGTCCCTACCGGCGACCGGAATGACCTTCATCGCGGTGACTGTCGGGGCGCCACTCACTTTGGCTTGGTTCACGGTGGTTGTCATGTCGTTCTCCAACACAAGTATTGAAGCGAACCGGACGGCCGCGCAGCAACTCCGGTAGCCGGCCTGCGCGCAAGTCGGCCGCCTCGGCAGTTGATCTGGATGGCCATTCGGCTAACGACCGAGGCTAGGTTTCTTCGGATCGTACTTCCAACCAGGCACGAGGAACTGCATTGCCATCGCGTCGTCGCGCGCACCTTTGGCCACCTGCTTGTACAGCTCATGCGCTTTTTCCACCTGGGCCATGTCGATGCGGATGCCCAGGCCGCCCTCATCCGGTACGGCGACCTCGCCGCCGACAATCTTCAGCGGCTCCGCGGTGAGACGTTCCTGACCCTCCTGCCAGATCCAGTGCGTGTCGATTGCGGTAATGTGGCCGGGCGCAGCCGCCGCCACATGCGTGAACATCGCGAGCGAGATATCGAAATGATTGTTGGAGTGCGAACCCCAGGTGAGTCCAAACTCGTGACACAATTGTGCCACGCGTACGGAGCCCTGCATGGTCCAGAAATGCGGATCAGCCAGCGGAATGTCCACGGCCTGCAAGCTGAGCGAGTGGTTCAGCTGGCGCCAGTCTGTGGCTACCATGTTGGTGGCGGTACGAATGCCGGTCGCGCGCTTGAATTCGGCCATGATTTCGCGGCCCGAGTAGCCATTTTCCGGACCACAGGGGTCCTCGGCATACGAAAGGACGTCGCCGCGCCCTTTGCACAGGCCGATGGCTTCGTCCAGCAACCAGGCGCCGTTGGGATCCAGGGTAATGCCCGCGATCGGAAAGCGCGCCTTGAGAGCCGACACCGCGTCCATTTCCTGAGCTCCCGACATCACACCGCCCTTCAGCTTGAAATCGTTGAATCCGTACAGGGCGCTGGCGGCCTCCGCCTGCCGGACGATGCCTTCCGGCGTAACGGCTTCCTCATTGCGCACGCGGTACCAGTGATCCTTGCTGCCCGACCCGGCTTGGTAGGGCAAACCGGTCTTGCTGCGATCTCCAACGTAGAACAGGTAGCCCAGCATGCGTGCCGCCGTGCGATGCTGGCCCGCGCCGAGCAGCGCTGCGACGGGCACGCCGAGAAACTGGCCCAGTAGATCGAGTAGTGCGGACTCGATGGCGGTGAGGACGTTGTCGGTGCGCAAATTGATCTCATGCGGCTGTTTCAGCACCGCGGCTTCGCTGGCAGACGTGACCTTGTGGACGGTCGCTTCGTGCGCCGACTTGCCCTGGTGGAGCAATCCCTGACGCACCGAGTTGAGGATGTTGTTGTAGAGGCCGACAGGCTGGCCGACAACCAGCGGGATCGCCGCTTCGAGTGTGCGACGGATGCCTTCGCCTCCCGGCACCTCGCCGAGGCCGGTGTTGCCGAGATTGTCATCGAGAATCACGATGGTGCGCGTGAAATATGGAGCATGCGCACCACAGAGGTTGAGCAGCATGCTGTCATATCCAGCCAGAGGTATGACCTGCATTGCCGTGACGACCGGTGTTGCCGATTGACCCTTCATCTCGATCCCCCGCGTTGTTACTTGATTGCGAAGGTGCGCGACCCGAGCGGCCGCGCACCGCTTCGATGCATCACTTCAGTACCAGACGCTCGATCTTACCCACGACGAACAGGTAGCAGATCATCGCAACGAAGGCGTGCATGACGACATACACGAGTGCACCGTTGAACGACCCGGTGGACTGGATGATGTATCCGATCGCAATCGGCGTCGTAATGCTCGATAGGTTGCCGCAGACGTTGAGCACGCTTCCGCTCAGTCCCGCGATCTGCTTGGGTGCCGTGTCCGAGTTGACGGCCCAACCCAGCGCGCCGATGCCCTTGCCGAAGAAAGAGAGCGCCATGAAGAAGATCACCGCGGATTCGGCTGAAACGTAGTTGCAGATCACCATCGCCATCGACAGCAGCATGCCTGCCACAATCGGCGTCTTGCGGGCGGCTGTGAGCGAAAAGCCCCGCCGCAACATGAAGTCCGAGATGATGCCCCCCAGCACCCCACCGACGAAACCGCAGATGGCCGGGATGGCGGCGACGAAGCCCGCCTTGAGGATCGTCATGTGCCTCTCCTGCACAAGGTACACCGGAAACCACGTGATGAAGAAGTAGGTCAGCGCGTTGATGCAGTATTGGGCGACGTAGATGCCGACCAGCATCCGACTCGACAACAGTTGCTTGATGTACGCGAGATTGGGGCCTTGCTGCTTGGTTCCGCGATTTATCGCCTGGTCCATGCTGACCAGGCCGCCGCCGGCTTCGATGTAATCGACCTCGGCGGCGTTGGCCATCGGATGATCCTTCGGATCGAAGATGAGCTTGTTCCAAATCAACACGAACAGCATGCCGAGCACGCCCATGACGGCAAATACCCAATGCCAGCCGAAGGAATGAATGAGCCAGCCCATGAGCGGGGCGAACACGACCGTCGCCGCATATTGGGCAGAATTGAAGATGGCCGCGGCGGTACCGCGCTCGTTGGCCGGGAACCACGCGGCAACGATGCGGCTGTTGGCGGGGAACGACGGGGCTTCCGATGCGCCGACCAGGAAGCGCAGGGAGAAGAGGATGACGATCGCAAGCAGGCCAGTGAAAAAGCCGACCGCGCCGACCATCAGCGTGAACAGCGACCAGAAGAAAATGCTGAACGCGTAGACCTTCTTCGACCCGAACCTGTCCAGCAGCCAGCCGCCGGGCAGCTGGAAGATCACATAGGCCCAGCCGAACGCCGAGAAGATGTAGCCCATCGTAATCGAGTCGAAATTCAGCTCTTTCGCCATCGCCGGTCCGGCCAGGGAAATCGTGGCTCGGTCCGCGTAGTTGATGATGGTGATGAAGAACAGGACCGCGACCACGATCCAGCGGACATTGGTCTTCCTGGCGCTTTCCGCGAGCACACTCGAATTCACTGCCACTGCGCTGCTTTGCATGGTTGTCCTCACTTGGGAGAATGAACTGGAATCCGGGACGATCGATGAATCGCGTCAGGTCTTCGAGAGCGGGCAGCCAGGTGGTTCACGGATCCTCCTATCGATCGCTTCGAGAGCAGCCGCTTTTCACGGTCATCAGTTATTGCGATCGAGGTGATTGTCAGCTTCGATTGATGCATAATCAAACCAATCACTGTCTCGATTGATTCAGGAGTTGAATCATGTTTGAAATCAGTCACCTTCGCTGCTTCGTTGCGGTTGCGGATGAGCTTCACTTCGGTCGCGCCGCGGAACGACTGAACATGACGCAGCCCCCGCTGAGCCGGCAAATCCGACTGCTCGAGCATCAGGTCGGTACGCCGTTACTGGAGCGAACGAACCGGATGGTGCGTTTCACCGCGGCTGGCAAAGTCTTCTTTCCCGAGGCAACTCGAATCCTGCGTCTCGCGGAAGAGGCGGCAACGACAGCACGGCGCATAGCGAAGGGCGAAAAGGGATCGATTGCGATTGGCTTTACCTCGGCCTTCGGTTACGGGCTGCTGCCCAGGATGGTGCGGCAGCTGCACGAACTGGTGCCCAACATCACGCTGATGCTGAAGGAGATGGTGACCAGCGAGCAGCTCGAGGCGCTCGATTCCGGCCAGCTTGACGTGGGACTGATGCGTCCCCATCCTCCACACGGCGGTCTGGAGACGGTCTTGCTGGGGCGCGAGGCGCTGATGCTCGCCATTCCCGAGACACAGTCGAAGAGCTGGCCGAAGGCGCCGACGCTATCGTGCCTTCACGAGAAGCCGTTCATCGCGTACTCGCCCTACGAGGCGAACTACTTCTATCAGCTCGTGCAGTCCTGCCTCGATCGCGAGGGCGTGAGGCCGGACGTCGTTGACTACGTCCCGCAGATCCACACTATGCTGGCGCTCGTCGATTCCGGGATCGGCGTAGCGCTCATTCCCGAAACCGCCTCGCGCCTGCACTTCGAAGGCGTCCTGCTGCGTCGCATGGCCACCAAGCCGCCGCGTCCGGTCGAAATGGTGTTTTGCTGTCGCAAGGACAACGACAATCCCATCCTGAACGTGTTTCGGCGCGAAGTGCTGGAGACGCTTGCGAAGCAGTAGACGGTTGGAGATATCAGTCCATCTCGGTACTCTGACGGTCACGGAAGGGCGACGTCCGCGGTCAGGATCGTCTATTATTTGGCGACGCGGGCGACAGGTTCGTCGACCAGCCCGATGACTTCCGGTCAACTTCCCGGCCCCGGCTTCATGGGCAATGATCCGCGATTCTGCTATCCGTGATACCGTTTACGTCTTCGCCGACTGGAACGGGCGTTTGCGTCGGGCGAAGCGCTGCTCGAGGACGAATTGGCCTTGAGAGCGGACTGGTTCATCTTCGTCATTCACGCACCGAGTTCCAACCGATAGCAATGAGCGACCGACCCCGAAACGCGTCGCCGAAGGGCCGACTCCCTGGGGGCCGGAGTGCCGACGAGATCTCGGTCGAGCTTTCGTCGCGCCGCACGGGCATGTCTTTCCAACGTACTCGAATGAGTGCGGACCGCACGCTGATGTCGGTCATTCGCACGTCGATGTCGTTGATCGGCTTTGGCTTCACGATTTTCCAGGTGTTCCAGAAGCTGCACGACGCGCAGATATTGAAGAGCAGTTCGACCGCTCGTCACTTCGGTGAAGCGCTGGTCTGGCTCGGGATCGGGATGCTTGTGGTCGGCATCGGTTATCACATCCTATTCATGCTCCAACTGCGCAAGGAGCGGCAGCATTTGAAGGCTGAAGGGCTGATTCGCGCCGAGAGCTATTTTCCGCCGTCGTTGACCTTGATGGTTGCGCTGGTGTTGCTGGTCATCGGCTTCATGGCGATCGCCAGCATGGCATTCGACGCGGGGCCTTTCGGTTAGAAGACTCGCACCGACACAGGAAGATGCGAGAAAATGTCAGCGTGATTCAGTGCCTTCAACCACCAAGGGTCTCTCAGAGGAGCTACGATGACACCATCCAAAACGATAGAAAGCCCTTCGCGCCGTAACGCGCTGGGCGTGCTGGCGGCGACGGCGCTGGCCGGATGCGCGACGCAGCCGGTTTCCTCGGCCGAACCGGAAAGGCTTGTGGCCGATGCGCAGACTACATTGAGCAATTTCATCCGCGATCCGGACCAGACCTGGATCCAGGACAACCTGAACCGGGCCAGGGCACTGCTGATTGCGCCCCAGGTTGTCAGAGCCGGGTTTATCTTCGGGGGCTCGGGCGGACGAGGCGTTCTGGTTGCGCGCGATGGGCGCATCTGGGCGGGACCGGCGTTCTACAACTTGGCGACGGCCAGCGTCGGTTTCCAGGCGGGCATCGATGTGTCTGAGGTCATCATCGTCGTCATGACCGACAAGGGGTTCAATTCTCTGCTGTCGACCTCTTTCAAAATCGGCGGCGATGCGAGCATTGCGGCGGGTCCAGTGGGCGCAGGGGCGAGGTCCACGATCACGGCGGACTTGATTTCGTTCACGCGTGCCAAAGGCGTGTACGGAGGTCTCAATCTCGACGGCACCGTCGTGAGCACAAACGTGCCGTGGAACGATGCCTTTTACGGCCGGAGTAATCTACTGCCGCCGGACATCCTGATCCGCAGGACGGTGACCAGTCCAAAAGCATCCGGCCTGCTGGCAGATGTCGCGAGGGCGACGAAATAAGTCGATGTCGCGAGGTTCCTGATCACAACCTGGGTGCCCCATGGAGTCTCTACGCTTGCCGCCCGGGGGTTCGAAGTAGCACCTGCGTCGAGGCGCGGGCTGCCAGGGGCGCGCCTTCGGTGTGCAGTCCATCCAACATCACAGGAAGGAGATCGAGCAATGAATATACCGTGGAAAGCATGGATCGGCGCAATCATCAGCGTCTCGTTCGTACTCTGGACCAGCGCTGCATCGGCCGCCGACGCCGCGCAGCTTAGTCGCGACGCGCAGAGCGCGTTGCAATCGCTTTATGCGAAGGTGCCGGCAGCGAAGGAGTTGGGCGCGAAGGCGCACGCGATTCTGGTTTTTCCGAAAGTGGTCAAGGCGGGTCTCGGTGTCGGCGGTCAGGCCGGTGACGGAGCATTGCTCAAGGGCGGGAAGGCGGTCGCGTACTACAACATCGCGGGCGCGTCCGTTGGTCTCCAGGCGGGCGCCCAGACTTTTGGCTACGCGATGTTCTTCATGAACGACAGCGCCCTGCAGGCGCTCGACAAGGCAGATGGCTTCGAGGTCGGTGTCGGACCGAGCGTCGTCGTGATGGATGAGGGTAAGGCGAAGACGGCGACGACCACGACCATGAAGGACGACATCTACGCGTTCATCTTCGGTCAGCAGGGGCTGATGGCGGGACTGGGACTCCAGGGCAACAAGATCACGAAAATCAACCCGAAGTAGCGACGGCTTCGTAATCAAGGGGTCGGGCGGCAAGCCCGACCCCCTGCCGTAATCTGCTGTTGCGATGGCTACCGGCTCGCCGCCGTACTGCGAGGACGCCAGGCCACCTTGACGTCAATCCTGCGCGGCTGCGCGTGCTCGGCCTTGGGAATGCAGGCGATCCAGCTGACCAGGACGCGGATCGAGGGCATTACTCACCGGTCCACGCACGCCGGTCTCGAACGATCGGAATGACCATGCACAAAGCGCTCGAGAAACTCAAGGAAGAATTCCTGGCGGTGGTGCCGCCGACGATCTTCTTCTTCGTGACACTGCACATCGTCGCCGTCGTGCGCGTGCTGATGACCAAAGGAACGAGTATCCAGCCGGTGTCGACGATCTCGATTACCGTTGCGGCGCTGATCCTCGGCAAAGCCGTGTTGATTGCGGACATGCTCCCGGCGATCAATCGCTACCCGGATGAGCCGCTCATCTACAACGTGGCGTGGAAGACCGTGATCTATCTCTTGGTCGCCGGTGTTATCCACTATCTCGAGCGGTTATTCGATTTCAGTCGGCAGGCGGGTGGCATCACCGCCGGCAACGAGAAGCTGCTCGCGGAAATGGTATGGCCACATTTTTTGGCAATACAAATCCTGCTGTTCGTGTTGATCCTGATGTATTGCACGGGGCGCGAGCTGGTGCGCGTGATCGGCAGACAAAAAGCACAGCGAATATTCTTCGGGCCGAAACCGCTGCCGCATTTCGAGTGAGAGCGCCCGATTACGCGACTCGCATCGGCCGTGCACTGTCCCTGTGAACGCGAGATCAACACAATACCGCGCTCCGCTGCGGATGTTCGCTAGACGTGTTCGGTCGCCCGCGCGTTATTTCGGGAACAGCAGCGTCACTACAAGTCGCGCACCCCAGCCGTGCGGACCCGTGCTCGGGCTGTCGGCCCAGTAGCGTGCCGCGACCCCAAGAACTTCCGTCCGTCGCCCTCGGGGCCGAATTCATGGTCCCAGTTGAACTGGAATGGAACGCTGATCAGCGAGGCAACAGGATTGCTCAGTTGCGTGGCGAGGTCTTCGTCGCTGCTTTGCGCCTGCGCGCGCGACTGCGCCGCGATCGCGAGCATCAAGGCGGAAAGCAGCAATTCGACGAGCCCGTTTCTTGTTGTCATCGTTGATACTCGACGAAACACCACTGCATTCGATTCAGTTTGGCCTTGCGCATAGGCAGCGTGGCCTTGCTATTGACAATTACGAAACCGAGTGACACAGCCTGTATGAATGTTGACGTCATCCCGGCGCAGGCCGGGATCCAATTTCATAGCCAGGGATTGGGCCCCGGCCTCCGTCGGGGCGACGTGGCTTGCGGCTGGCTATGTCACGTAGTTAGGCAAAGCTCAATATTCTTGTTGCCATTGCGCAGCTCAATGGCCGCGAATCAACTCTGCGACATGTGATCCTTCATCTTCATCATCGCCACGGTTGCCGCGACACCACCCAGCGTATTGATCAAGCTTCGATGCTGTGCGTAGAACGCTCCGAGTTGATCGGCAACGCCGGGATGAACGTCGTTGGCGTGATTGACGACATCCTGCACTTGTTGCGGTGTCAATTTCGCGGCCTGGTCGGGTGTAATCTGCGTTTGCCCCGGGCGCATGACGCTCCCAAGGGCCCCGCCAGCCAATCCCGCCATCAGTCCCGGCCCGAGCGTGCCGAGGAGTTGATTGAGCATGCCGGCCTGCTGCGTGCCGGTCGACTGTCCGAAAAGCTGCGACACCATGTTGCCGATAGCCGGCGTCTGGTCGGAAGCGAACGCCGCCGACAGGCCCTTGGCGAGCGCATCGTTGGGGGCGCTCTGGGCGACATCGCTAAATTGCGGAGCGCCCTGCTGGTTGCCGAGCGCTTGATTCAACATATCCATGAGTCCCATGACTGTCTCCTTTTCCTGGCGCTACTGTCTATTCCTGGCGATGAAGTGGTAGATCACCAGGAGCACGATCGCGCCGAGGACCGACGCGATGAATCCTGCGGGCTGACCTTCGGAATACCAACCGAGCATCTGCCCGATGAATGTGGCCGCGATCGCGCCAGCAATTCCCAGGATCGCGGTGAGCCAGAATCCGGACGGCCCACCGCCGGGCGTGAAGGCTTTTGCAATCAATCCCGCTACGAATCCGATAAGGATTGTCCAAATCCAATGCATCATGGTCTTCTCCTCGTGCGTGCTGCAGCGATGATGGTGACTGTTCCTCGCGAGCAAAAGCTCACTCCACTGGGCTAATCCCACGGCGAAAGCGGCCGTGGGCCAGCTTTTCATTCCACGACTCCAGCACGATCAGCCCGCGCCGCTCGTCGCTTCGCTCATCTTCCGGAGGGCATCGTCCACGGTGAACGTGTTCGGCTTCTGGATGATCGGGAAGTCCTTGAATGTGCGCACGAACTGCGCCATCGCCCACTGCGCGCCATAGATGAAGTACGCGTTGTGGATCATCCAGTCCCAGTAGGTGTTCGACGTGATGTCGGCGAATTCGTACGGGTCGGTTCGAAGGTTGAAGATCTTCGGCAGGCGCAGCCGCGTGAACGGCTCGGCCCACAGCTGCATGGTGCCGTGGCACCGCTGCTCCATGAACACGACCTTCCAGTTGTCGTAGCGGATTCCCAGCACATCGCCATCGTCGCTGATGTAGAAGAAGAAGTTCCGTGGGCACTCCTTTTCCTCACCGGTCAGATAGGGAAGCAGGTTGAAGCCGTCGATGTGGTTCGTGTAGGTGCGACCGATCGCCTTGTAGCCCTTCTTGAGCTTGTCGACGACGTCCGGGGCGCCGGCCATCGCCAGGAACGTCGGCAGCCAGTCGTGATGCTGCACGATGCCGTTGGAGATCGAACCGGCCTTAATCTTGCCCGGCCAGCGCACCAGCAGCGGAATGCGAAACGCGCCTTCCCAGTTGGTGTTCTTCTCGCTGCGAAACGGCGTCATGCCGCCGTCGGGCCAGGAATTGCGGTGCGGACCGTTGTCGGTCGAGTACATGACGAACGTGTCGTCCGCGATGCCGAGCTGATCGAGCAGATCGAGCATCTGGCCCACGTTCTTGTCGTGGTCGATCATCGTGTCGTGGTACGGCGACTGCCAGCGCCCCGCCTGCCCCACGCTCTTAGGCTTGGTGTGCGTGAACAGGTGCATGTGCGTCGTGTTGAGCCAGACGAACCACGGTTTGCCGGCCTTGTCCTGGCGCTTGATGAAGTCGGTCGCCGCGGCGACGAAGTCGTCGTCGCAGGTCTCCATGCGCTTCTTGGTGAGCGGACCCGTATCCTCGACCTTCTGCTTGCCGACCTTGCCCCAGCGCGGCTCGACCGTGGGGTCGTCCTTGTCGGTTGCCCAGGAGTGGATCACGCCCCGAGGGCCGAACTGCTTGCGGAAGTTCGGAAAGTCCTTCTCCGGAGGATAGTTGGCCATCTCCGGCTCTTCCTCGGCGTTCAGGTGGTACAGGTTGCCGAAGAACTCGTCGAAGCCGTGGTTGGTCGGCAGCATGGAATTCAGGTCGCCGAGATGGTTCTTGCCAAACTGGCCGGTCGCGTAGCCCTGCTCTTTCAGCAAAGCTGCGATCGTCACGATCTTGTCGCTCATCCCGACCGGCGCGGCCGGGATGCCGACCTTCGACAGGCCTGTGCGCATTACGCTCTGGCCGGTGATGAACGATGAGCGTCCAGCCGTGCACGACTGCTCGCCGTAGCTGTCGGTAAACAGCATCCCTTCCTTGGCGATGCGGTCGATGTTGGTCGTGTGATAGCCCATCAGCCCGTGCGTATAGCAGCTGAGGTTCGACTGCCCGATGTCGTCGCCCCAGATGACGAGGATGTTGGGCTTGCCGCTCGACTTGTCGCTGGACTTGCTATCCTTAGCCATGACTTTCTCCTATCGAAACACAGTTGGCGCGTGCGTGCTCAGACGCGTCGTGCGGTTGTCATACTCCTGTCTTGCGGCGAACTATTCGGCATCATGCTTCGACGACTTGGTCGATCGTGAAGCTTGCCGATTTAGCGCGGCGACTCCCTGAAGCCATGGGTCCATTGGGCCACCAACGCGAGCACGACTTGGACGATTCGTTGCGCTGTGGTTTCATTCCAGGCTCGGTCGATCCAAAGTTCGCGGGAACCAAGAGCGATACGCTGCGGCGAGTGTCCGAGGGGGCGGTCCGATGATCTGATTCGCCTCTGAACACTACGGCAGGTAGTAAACTATAGCACTGCCGCCAGGTGAGTGGGTTACGAAAGGATGCGGCCCCTTTGCCGCGCCTCGAACCGCCTGCAAGATCCGCGATCAATGGCTGCGGATTTCATGGCTACAAGGGAAGCGGCCGCCTGCGTGACGATCCTGCGTCACCGCAATGCCCTTCCCGTCTGACAACCGAACAGGTGCACGTCGTGCGCACGAGCCGCGAAGGTGACCGTCTCCTCCACCTTGACCGGTAGATCCCGCGGCAGACGCGCAGTGAGCGAGCCGTCGTCGGAAATTACATGAACATATTGCTCGGCACCAAGCATTTCGACGGCTTGGACGGTGCCGCGCACAATCACATCGGTCGACGAGGCATGTTGGTCGGCCACGAGCGTCAGGCGTTCCGGGCGGATGCCCACGACTACCCGCTCGGCATCCACTTGCCTCAGGACCCGCGCATGCATAGCGGAAACCTTGGTGCGGGCCGAGTTGCTCACAAGCTCCACAGTGTCTGCGGTACGCTCAACGCGGCAGGTGATGAAGCCCATCACGGGCGTCCCGATGAACGACGCGACGAATTTGTCGACCGGGGCATCGTAGAGTTGGCCAGGCGTGCCAACCTGCAGAATTCTTCCCTCGTTCATCACCGCGATCCGGTCGCCCATCGTAAGTGCCTCGACCTGATCGTGCGTGACGTACACCGCCGTCGCGGCGACGGCGCGGTGTACCTTGAGGATTTCGGCGCGCATTTGTACGCGCAGGTGAGCGTCGAGATTGGACAACGGTTCATCGAGCAGGAACACGGCCGGATCGCGCACGATTGCGCGGCCGAGCGCCACGCGCTGTCGCTGGCCGCCTGAGAGTTGCCGCGGTCGCCTGTGCAGGAGGGCTTCAATATTGAGCATTTTCGCCGTGCGGCGTACATGCGCGTCGATTTCGTCGTGGGTGAATTTTCGCCGCCGCAGGCCGAACGCCATGTTGTCGTAGACCGACATGTGTGGATAGAGTCCATAATTCTGGAACACCATCGCGATGTCGCGGTCTCCGACGTCGACGTCGTTGACGCAAAGGCCATCGAAGAAGAGTTCGCCTGCGCTGACGTGCTCCAGGCCCGCAATGATGCGCAGCAGCGTCGTCTTGCCCGATCCGGACGGTCCGACGAGAACGATGAACTCGTGGTCCTCGATTTCGAGACTACAGTTGGCGAGAGCCACCACACCGTCATAGCGCTTCTCGACATTGCGCAGCGAAATTCTCGCCATCAGCGCTTTCCCACGCGACGGCCGAAAGTCTCTTCGCGCGAGGCGGGCCAACGTTCTGGGCGGTGGTCACGCACCGGCCACCGCCCCCGCGGTCAGCCCACGAACCATCGACCGCTGCACGGCGAAGAAGGCGAGCATGAGCGGCAGTGTCGTCACTGTTGCCGCCGCCATCATGCCACCCCAGTCGGTCTTGAACTGGCCGCTGAACGTTAGCACCAAAGCGGCCGGCAATGTCTGCTTCTCCAACGTCGTCATGAATGTCAGCGGATAGATAAGGTTGTTCCAGGCCTCCATGAAGACAAATGTGGCAGTAGTAATGATGCCCGGGAGGATCAGCGGAACTACGACTCTCGACAGAATTTGCCAACGCGGATAGCCGTCGATCCGTGCCGCTTCCTCTATCTCGATCGGAACTGCATCGACGAAGCTCTTCAACATCCAGACTGCGAAAGGCAGACCGAACGTAGTGAATCCGATGACCAGCCCGACACGGGTGTCGAGCAAGTGCGCGTAGAGGAGCAGCAGGTAGAGTGGCGCGAGAAGCACGACGAGCGGAAGCATCCGGAAAACTAGAATTGAATAGCCGAAGGGGACCCGGAGGCGGAATCGCGCGCGCGACAGCGCGTAGGCAGCGGGAGTCGCGACTGCGACTGCGACCACTGCAGCGGCCAGGCAGGTCAGCATGGTATTGATGAAGAACGACGCGAACGGTAGCGATCCGCCCCAGAGCCCGTGGTAGTTGGCGAGCGTGGCGTCATGTGGCCACAGTGTAGGGTCGAGGCGGGCCGCCTCCAGCTCGGTCTTGAATGACGTTGCGATCATCCAGTAGACCGGGGCGAGGCTCCACGCCAGGGCGAGCGCGATTGCCGCCCAGCGGATAACGGCCCCGCTTCGCCGCGCAGATTTCGCCGAACGCAGACGCGCCCGGAGAGCAGATGCGGAAGGCGAGATCGGACGCTCTTGCACCGTCAGTTCAATCGCAATGCGCGCAGGTACGCCCCCGCGAAGGCAATGAGCAGGAATAGCCACACCACGCCTATCGCCGAGGCGTAGCCGAACGCGAAATTCTCGAACGCCTGCCGGTAGACGTAGATCACGAGCGTGGTTGTGCTATAGCCGGGGCCGCCTTGGGTCATGGCCCAGATCTTTGCAAAGTCGTTGAAGTTGGCAATGATCATGAGCAGACCGCTGACTAGCAGAGGATTGCGCAGAAAAGGCAGCTTGATGTGCAGGACCATGTCGAAGACGCGCGCGCGATCGACGCGCGCGGACTCGATGACTTCGGTAGGGATACCGGCCAGCGCCGCGCCGAGGATCAGGAAGAAGAACGGCGTCATCGCCCAGATATTGGCGACCATGACCGCAGGCATTGCAAGCGAAGACACATTGAGCCACGAGATCGGCGTGTCGATCAGCCCGATAGCAAGCAGCGCCGCGTTGATCGCGCCGCCGTTTTGCAAATACATATAGCGGAACAGGAAGGCGATCACAACAAACGGCACTGCCCACGGGGTGAGAAGCAACGCGCGCAAGACGCGGCCGTGCCGGCCGGCGAGACCTTCGGTGAGGAACGCCAGCGACAATCCCAGAACAAGCGAGACGCCGACACTTCCAAACGTGTAGAACGCGGTATTGACCAGCGCTTGCCAGAACGTCGGGTCGGAGATGAGTTTGCGATAGTTCGCGGCGCCGATGAATCGCGCGGGTTCGCTGGCGAGGAGATTGTAGTCTTGCGCCGACAGAAGCAGGGTGTCGACCACGGGATAGCCGACGACAATCGCAAGCACCACCAGGCATGGCACAACCATTGCGTCGAGCCATGGCATCCGTCCCGCGTCTCGCGGTGCGGACCACGGCCGTGACGAGCGCGCGTCGATCATCGCCGATGAGATGCTGCGTTTACGAGTGAGCGGATCGCTTGGTCGCCGGCGATCCGGCTGAGTGGGAATTGCAGCGTTCCCCTTGCGTTCGGATTACCGGCGATCCAGCTGCTGCTGGATCGAGATTGCGATCTGATCGATCGGCTCCGAGCCAGTCACGGCCTGCTGTACACCCGCCATGATTGCCGACGAGCCTGATGCGAATTCCGGACCGAAGGGTGGCATCGTCACCGTCGGCACGATGTTTGCGGTAAAGCTCTTGTAGATTGGTGTGTCGAGCTTGGCAGCGAGCTCCTGGTTCGGTGCAGAGGCCAGGGGCGGAAGCGATGACCCCGGGCCCAGCGTGTATGTCTTGATCGCATCGGGCGAGGTAGCCAGGTACTGAATAAACGTCCATGCTGCCTTCTTCTGCTTGCTTCCGGCGAATATCACCAGCTGATGGCCGCCCTCGAACGAATACGACTTCCCACTCGGTCCCGCCGGCTGCGTCGTGACGCCCCAACGCCGATAGAAATCGCTATCGGACATTTTGTTCGCGGACTGGATAACGCCTTGCAGCAGCACCTGGTCCCAGACGAACGCCACCTTGTCTTGTGCTGCAAGAGGGCGGAACTCGCCGATCTTGCGGCCCGGATCGATGTAGCGGTTCTTCGCGAGATCGCGCATCCAGGCAAGGTAGCTTTTCATTTCGGTCGAATCGGCACGAGCTTTTGCACCGCCGATCGGGGTGGCTCCAAACGTCGCCATCCACGGCCAGTTCGACTGCAATGAAAACGGCCGGTTCGTGGTGTCGAGTGCGAGCGGAATTACATCCGGTTGACTCTTCCTCACTGCGGCCATTGCCGCGCCCAGCTCAGCGATTGTACGAGGTGGCTTTTCGGGATCAAGCCCCGCTTTCGCCATAACGGATTTGTTGTACCAGAAGCCCGCGGGCGCAAGCGTCCACGGCAATGCCACCAGCTTGTCCTGATACTGCAATCCCATTGTGGCGTCCGGCTTGAGTCGTGCCTTCAAATCGGCGTTGACATATGCGTCGAGCGGTTCCAGCTTCCCGGTCGCTGCGATCACAAAAGTGTCGTTGCCCGCAAGCTGCGCGACGTCGGGCGGATTCCCCGCCTTCACCCGCAGCGCAAGCTGACGCGCGATTTCGGAGAAGGATATGGCCTCGCTCTTGATCTCGATGTCCGGATGCGCTTTCTCGAAGTCCGCGATGACCCGGTCGATCGCAGGCTTGGTCGTTCCTTCGGCAGAGGCCCAGTTCGCGAAGGTTATCGTGATCCTCGCGTCGGCCGCGCTCGCCACGATGGCGAAACTGAAGAGCGGCACGATGCATGTCGCGAAGAGCAGAGTGCGACCAAACCTGCTTGAATTGGACATGAAGCCTCCTTTTTCGATCGGCGAACCCCTCGTTCGCGCCGCGAATCTTCGCGGCGACGACCACGACCATTTTGGCGAGGGCGACCGTCGCGGCACGCGCTTGCAGTATACGATAGGGTGGAATGGCCATCGAACCGCCGATCCGTTGCCAGCAGTCCAGGGTGGCGATTCCATCGAGTTCTGGTCTGCAGCGGACCGGCGGCGGTAGCGGGTACGCCGACGGATCCGCGAAGCGGTAGAAGGCCTTGTCCAGAGCTGGCCGCCACGAATGTTGACCGTTTTGCGCTACCGTCGGAAAATGTGGAAAAGCGTGACCGTATGCGCGTTAAAGACTCGTATTCAGGTCCGCAACTTGGCATCGCAGAAGTACGGCAGCCATCCATGCAGCGCGTCAGCACGGAGCGCGTTCGTACGCCCCAACGACCCAGTAGGAGGAAAGATGAAGTACGAATTTTCGCAATGCAATATGTCGAGCAAGCGGCAACGGCCAGGAAGCCATCGCACAGTGCCGCTCGCAGTGATCGCTACCCTGTTCTGCGCGGCACCTGCTTCGGCAACCGTCTGTGCTGACCTGGCGAACCTGTCACTGTTGAATACGACGATAACGCTGGCCCAATCGTATACGGCGGGAACCGTCGTATCGGGCACAACGCGAGCGCCGGTGGACCTGTGCCGGGTCGCGGCGACGGTCAAGCCGGGTGTGCAATCGAATGTCCATTTCGAGGTCTGGATTCCGACCGACGGAAGCTGGAACGGCAAGTACCAGCAAGTCGGCAACGGCGGATTCGCCGGTTCGATCTCGGCGGCCAATATCGCGAATGCCGTCTCGCGCGGCTACGCGACGGCCGGTACCGACGACGGGACGTCCGGTCCGCCGTCGGGCGCTCCGGCCTTCATCGGGAACACGGACGTGCTGCTCGACTACGGATATCGCGCGGTCAAGGCGACCGCAGACAATTCAAAGGCGATCATCACTTCCCTGATGGGGCAGGCACCGACGTATTCATATTTCGTAGGCTGCTCGGACGGCGGCAGGGAGGCATTGCAGGAAGCCCAGCGTTTCCCCAGCGATTTCAACGGCATCATCGCCGGTTCCCCCGTCAATGATCAGGTGGGCGAGTTCGGTGCCTCATATCTGTACAACAGTCAGGCGACGCTGAGCGGCCCGCAGACCAACGGCGTTCCGGATGCTTACATCCCGACGAGCAAGCTGCCCATTCTCACCAACGCGGTACTGGCGCGATGCGTCGGCAAAGACGGTGGCGTGGGAACCGACCTGTTTCTCAACGACCCGCGCCAGTGCAAGTTCGACCCCTCGACGGTCGCATGCACTCCCACGCAGGATCCGACTACCTGCCTGACAGCCGCACAGGTGCAAGCCGCGCAGAAGCTCTACGCGGGCCCCCACGACGGCACGAGCCTGTTGTTTCCCGGCCTCGAGCCGGGTGGCGAGGCGCCGACCGGAGGCTGGACCACCTGGATCACGGGCGCCTCACCCACTTCGTTCGGCAGCCAGTACACACTGGGCCTTGGATTCGGCTGTTCTCTGATGCAGGGTGTAGCGAGCTGCAATTACCTTGCCATCGACGTCGTCACTCAGGACAACACCGCACGCCAGACGCTGCAACCAATCCTCAGCTCGGTGAATCCCGACTTGAGCGCTTTCAAAGCGCACGGTGGCAAGTTGATCCAGTATGCCGGATGGTCGGATGCCGCCATCCCACCTCAAAACGGGCTCAATTATTACCGCAAGGTTACGCAGACGATGGGGGACCCGTCCGACTTCTATCGCGTGTTCATGGTGCCCGGCATGGCCCACTGCAGCGGAGGTAACGGCCCGAACGCGTTCGGCAACGGCACGAGCAACGGTCCGGTGATCGACGCCGACCACGACCTGGTGAAGGCGCTCGAGCGATGGGTTGAACAGGGAACCGCGCCGAACCGCATCGTCGCAACCCACTACGTCAACAATACCGCGTCACAGGGAGTGCAGTTTCAGCGCCCCCTGTGCCCGTTCCCTCAACGTGGCGAGTACGTGGGCCAAGGCGATCCAAACGACGCGGCGAACTTCGCTTGCGTGACGCGTCCCGACTATTTCGATATGCGCAACATCGACCTTCAACGGGCATACAAGTAAGGCAACGAGTTGCGATTTTGTGAGCGAGGCGCCGCGGGCGGTTTAGAGCCGACCGCCCCGGCCCCCGCTCACTGTTGAGCGGGCGATCGGCTTCTCCGCGATGCGTGGCGCGGATGTCCTGGTCCGGACCTTGCAAGCCGCCGGCGTGCGGCGTCTGTTTACGCTTTCCGGCAACCACATCATGCCGGTCTTCGACGCCGCCCTGGATGCCGGCGTCGAACTCATTCACACGAGGCACGAAGCGGCCGCCGTGCACATGGCGGACGCGTGGGCTCGGCTCACGGGCGAGGTCGGCGTCGCGCTGGTCACGGGCGGTCCCGGACACGCCAACGCCGTGTCGGCGCTCTATACCGCGTCCATGGCAGAGTCGCCTGTGCTGTTGCTCTCCGGACATGCGCCCCAGTCGCAGCTCGGTCTGGGCGCGTTCCAGGAAATGCAACAGGCCGAGATTGCCAGGCCACTGACCAAGGCGGCGTGGACCAGCGCGCAAACCGATGCACTGCCCGGTGACGTCGCGAGGGGGTGGCGAACTGCGATCTCCGGCCGGCGTGGCCCGGTACACATAAGCTTGCCCATGGATGTCCTCGAGGCGAGGGTTGCAGGCGAGCGCGATTCGCTGCTGCGCGGGTCGTTCGCGGAAACGGCGCAATCGCTGACACCCTCAGACGCCGAGGAGATAAGCGAGTGGCTTCGTCGCGCGACACGGCCCATCGTCCTCACGGGACCGCAGACTTTGACTCGTGCCGGCCGCGCGCGCGTGACGGCACTGGAAGAGCACCTGCGCATACCCGTGATCGGCATGGAGAGCCCGCGGGGGATCGCCGATCCTGCACTCGGTGCGTTCGCCGAGGTCCTCACGATCGCCGACGTCGTGCTGCTTCTCGGCAAGAAGCCGGACTACACCCTCAAGTTCGGACGACCGCCCGCGCTGGCCGCAACATGCGAAGTCATCCACATCGATTCCGATGATCAGGAACTCGCGCGCAGCCGCCGTGCGTTCGGACCGCGACTTCGCTCCGCAATTCTCGCCGATACGTTTGCAAGCATCGAAGCATTGATGGCTGCGACGCGCGATGCGCGACCGCGTGAGGGCCGCTGGCTCGACGAGGTGCGCCAGGCGCTTGCTTTTCGTCCTCCGGCATGGGATCACGCCGCGGCAGGAACCGGTCGTCTGCATCCGGTGCACGCGCTGCGGCCATTTCAGCAAATACTGAACCGGCATCCCGACTCGGTCCTGGTCAGCGACGGCGGTGAGATCGGCCAGTGGGCGCAGGCCTGCCTGAGTGCGCCGCACCGAGTGATCAACGGCGCTGCAGGTTCGATCGGATCGGCGCTGCCCTTCGCACTCGCAGCGCGCCTCGCGCAGCGCGAGGCACCGGTCATCGCGGTACTCGGCGACGGGACGTTTGGATTTCACTGTGCCGAGATCGACACGGCCGTGCGCTACGGGCTACCTTTCCTGGCCGTAGTCGGGAATGATGCGCGGTGGAATGCGGAGTACCAGATTCAGCTTCGTGACTATGGCCGCGAGCGAACGATCGGTTGCGAACTGCTTCCATCGCGCTACGACCAAGTCTGCGTTGCATTCGGTGGTCACGGCGAACACATCACAGATCCGGAGTCGTTGCTTCCAGCGGCCGAACGTGCGCTGCGAAGTGGTTTGCCCGCGTGCCTCAACGTCATGATCGATGGATTACCCGCGCCCAGTATCACGCGTTGAAGCGATTCCTGCGATCGTCGACTACTGCGTTGGAGCACCCGGAAGCGCAAACTCACCCTGCGACTGAAATCTCGTCGAGCCAAACATCGGTCCGTCGAGCTTGCCATCCAGCTTGTAGTGGACCCGGTCGACCGGCTTGCCGTCGAGCATGCGCAACGCATACACCGCCATGCGCAGCATGGATATCGTTACCGGCACGCTAATGATCGATTCGCCGAAGCGGGGAACGCTGCCACGTTCGTCGCTGACACCGGTGGCGAAGGTCTTGTCCAGAACCTCCAACTTCACGTAGACACCGTTGTACTCAACCGGCGCGTCATTGGGGTTCTGAATCCGAAGTTTGACCATCATCCGCAATTCCAGATCTTCTCCCGGCAACGATTCGATGTCGGCGACGGCAACCTGCAGCGGGTCACGACCCGACGTGGTCGCACAGGCTTCGAAGAGAATTGGCGCTGAGACAACCAGCAGGGCGGTAAGCAAGTAGCGTCGCATTGTTGGCACCGGTAGGCCGCGCCAGGCTGGCCGGAACTCGAAGCCGGCCGGAACGGCGCAAAAGTCACGACTGGTTCTAACGCACCCGGAGGCTCGACAGAGTTTTCATGTCGGGGCACGCACGGTTCAACGCTTCTGGTACGGATGGAAGATGTAGTCCTTCGCCTTCACGGCCACATGGCACGAGTGTCCGCAGTCTGACGGGCTGTTCGCATCGGCCGTGAACTTGTCGGACGCGGCTTCGTAGTTGAACAGCGCGTATCCCCATCCGCCGCTTTTCGGAAATCGTTTGCTGTCCTTTTCGATGACGAAAGCCTGCGTGAAGACGTTTGGTACGTCCACTGCGAAGGTGGCCTCCGTGCTCTTCTTGAAGCTCCACTGAAGCTTCGCGATCTTGGAGCCATCCGGGAAAGGCTGGCCGTTGCCCGGAACGCCGGCCTTGTATGCCTTGATCATGGTCGGATTGGCGACGATCACCTTGAGCACTTCGTCGGTCCGGGCGGAAGAAACCACCGCCCAGTCTTCGTATCCTCTGAAGTCGGAGAACGCGATTCCGCTCGGCGATTTCAGCGAGTACTTCTCCTGCGCGTGAACGGCTGTGCCGCCCTGGACGGCGAATACTGCGGTGGCTATCGCAATGGTGAGTTTGCGTTTGCGCTTCATGGCGGATCCTTTCTCGGGTGTCGTGAAGAGCTTATTCGTCCGGCGATTCGAACAGCACTGTCATTCTGGAGAGTACTACTAGACGCTGCGCTCCGGGCCAAGGCGTTCGTTGCGGACCGCGTGCAAGCTGCAATGCCGGCAGGTGTCTTGGAGCTTGGCGCTCATACAAGGTATTCAGCGCGGCGTGCCAAAGCGACGCCATTGGCGCTGAACCCCCTGATAGTTGCGCATCGAGCCTTGGCCTTGGATGGGCGCACCTTGCTGTCCGGACGGATCATTCCGCTGCATCCGGCGAGCTGCACCGTTCATTCGTAGCCGTTTCTCGTTTGGATCATTCTGCTGCAGACGGCGCGCGGCACCTGTTCCTGCGGCGTCTGCGCAAGCGCACCGGCGGCATGAGAGCTACGATCATTAGCAACATCGTGCCCGCCGCATCCCAATCGAAACACGATGTTCATCGGGGTTGTCCGGTAAGACTAAGGTCAACGTCATATTGCCCGCCAACCTATTCCACTTCAGCGCTAGCGTTCAAGTTAACTGTCGCGCCGCACTTCCGCCAGACGCAGGGTGAGCAACACCACTCTAACCGAGAGCATCGCTTGCAGCTTGTCCCGGTCGCGTACTACTGTTTCCTCTGGTGCTGGCATTCGGTGCTAAGATAAAAACGATTGGGAGGCCGGCACTGCGAAAGTGCGGCTGCGAGACAAGTTCCGGCTGGCATTAATCCGCTGTCCAGAACATCCTCGCGAGGATAAGAGCCGTACGCGTGCTCGAGTGCGGCGACCGTCCCAGTCATGTCAATACAAAGGAGGAGAAATGAACATGTGTCGGAAGACAAGCAGGGTGCTCCTGTATCTCGTATCGGCTTTCGGGCTCGGTGCATTCGTCGGCTGGAGTCCGCCTGGTGATGCCGCCATCCAACGGATCGTCATCGACCAGACGGCCACCGTCAACTTCACGCCGATCACGTTGGGAACCGCGACTCCCGGCGTCCCGACGTCCTACACGGTGTACGTGGGCCGGTCATTTGGCGACCTCGATCCGAGCGATCCCAGCAACACGGTCATCACCGACATCAGTCTTGCGCCGAAGAACGCCGCCGGAAGGGTCGAATACGTTGCCAACTTTCAGATCGTCACGCCGACCGATCCGGCACAGCGCAACGGACTGATGATCCACTCGGTGCCGAATCGTGGAGGCAACTCGATCACCACGACGGCGCTGCTGCAAGGGGTAACTTACGTTCAGAGCGGTTGGCAGGGCGACCTTCTGACGCAATGCTCGCCGTCGACGGCGATCCCCTATCCCTGCTTCGATCTGAACTCCGGACCTTACGGTAGCCTCAACACCACCACGGGAGCCTTTACCGCTCCTTCGGTACCTGACGTGGCGGCTGCGGGGGGACTCAAGACCTTGGCGGGCTTTGTCGTACAGGTGCCGGTGGCCACGAATGGGGCGGGACAGCCACCCATTTCGGGTGCGGTGTACGGCCACGTGTGCACCGGCACAAACGGGTGCGGCCTGGCCGTCGGAAGTACGCCCACGAGCACCGCGCAGCTCGTCATCCAAGGGCCGGCGTTTGTGCCTTACCAGCCGGTAAGCACGGACACAACCCAGGCTCAGTTTTGGACCGTGTCGTCGCAAACGTTCAAAGGCGTGACTGGCGCCAAGACGCCGATCGCGAGCGATCAGTGGACCTGGGCCTACTGCCCCAGTGGTCCGCCCGGCACGCCCAATCCCAACTGGATTTGTCTCAAGACCGGCACGTTCGACCCGGGCCTTCTGTATGAAATGGCCTACACGGCGAAGAACCCCTTGGTGCTCGGCGTGGGATTCGCCGCGTTTCGCGATCTGGGATCTTTCCTCCGCTATGGGTCGGTTGCCCCGGGTGGTGGTTCAAACCCGCTCTCCGGCACTATCACCAAGGCATCCACCGTCGGCTCGTCGCAGTCGGCTGCATTCCTTCATGGCTTCATCTTCTACGGCTTCAACAGGGACGAAGCCGGCCGCAAGCTCTTCGATGGCGCTTGGCCGCAGGTCGACGGGCGGATGATGGTCATGAACATCCGTTGGGGTCAGCCGAATAACCTCATGTATCTGTACATGGGCGGGGACGAGGCACCGGTCTGGTGGGCGGACTATCCAAACTTGGCCCGTGGCCTTCCGGCGAACGGCATGTTGCACCGCTGCACGCAAACCAATACCTGCCCGGAGATCCTGGAGACCTTCGCTTCGGCGGAGCTCTATTCCGAGAAGTTCACGGCGAGCCTGTGCGGCTTCACTTGCGTCGAGGACATTCCAATACCGCCCAATGTCCATCGGTACTTCACGCCGGGTGGCACGCATGGCGGCGGCGCGGCCAACTTCACCTGGACTTCCCCCGCGACGATCGCCACACCGGCTGGTCAGTCGCTCCCCACGAGTCCAATTCCGGCGACGCATACCAACAATGCGTTGAACTTTGCCTTGATCCAGCTGATCATGCAGGGTACGCCGATGCCGCCGAGCGTCTATCCCACCCTTGCGCGCGGAGAGCTCGTACCCAACACCGCCGCGGCCGAGGGATATCCCGATTTCAGCCTGACCGTCCCGCGTCTTACGTATCACGGGGATCAGGCCTGGGTGCCGTTCGTCTACGATTTCGGACCCGGGGAGAACTACGATCAGCAGAGTGGCATACCAAGTATCCAGCCACCCATCATCAACGCTGTGCTTCCCTACTTTGCAGCGAGGGTGAACTCGGACGGCAATGATAGCGTCGTCACCGGCATGCCAACGGTGCTGGGAGACGCCCCGCTGGGTACTTACGTCGGTTGGAACCTGGCCACGACAGGCTGGTATGGGCCCAATGCAAGTAACGGCCCGGGAAGCGTCGGCCAAGTCTTTGCCGGGGCGGGCAACAGCGGAGGCTATTGGCCCTTCTGGGATACCCGGGCGAACCGCCTTGCAGCCGGTGACCCGCGTCCGTCACTCGAGGAGCGGTACGGTACCCACGCTGGCTACGTCTGCGTCGTGACGCGTGCTGTGAACAAGGCTGTCGCGCAGCGCTTCCTGCTCCCGTCCGAGGCACCGACGCTGATCGCCAATGCGACTGCATCGAACGTACTCGCGGCTCCGTTTGTGCCGACGTCGAAGGATATGGTTTTTGCCAATTTGTTGTGCACCAATACGAAGTACCCACCAGGGTAGGGCAGCGACAACACACCGGATGGCGGATCGGGGCAACCTGATCCGCCATCTATTTTTCCGAACTCAAGGTTGCATCGCCCAATAGCGGGACTGAGCCGGATAAGTTTGGAATTCGCGCTGGCCAACCTCGCCATCGACAGCAAGTTGCGCGGGTGCGATCTGGCAGCACTTCGCGTCCATGATCTGGTCCAAGACTCAGAGCTCGTCGCTTCAGCGTTCCACTGCTCGCGGCGCAGCCACCTACAGCATCGCCGCGAGCAGCAAGGACCACTACTCGTCAATGCGTCGAGCCGCAGACAATCGAGGTGCCGCTCGCGGTGCATCCCACCTGCGGGAAGAAGGGTGCGTAGAGATAATTCCCGACATTGCTCGTATCGATGTCCGACGGGATATTCGGCGTGTAAGGCCCGAAGTTGGCCGCAACATTCATGCTGCCCGTGCCGTTGTAGCGCGCGACCGTTGGGTAGGGATACACCGGTCGAGAGACGCCGGTCGAAGTGTTGTTGGCCACGAGCGCATAGGGCGCCGTGCTCGTTTCGACCCACGACATCAGCGGCGTCAAGAGGTCGAACGTGTTCGGTCCGAGACCGCCGCCACAGTGCGCCATGCCCGGGAACAGATAAAACCGAGCGAACATATCCGCTGTTCTCGTCACTTTGTTCATCCATTCCCAATATTGGAGGGTTCCCTGGGGCGAAATGTGCTGGTCGGCCCATCCGTGCCAAAGGATCAGTTTGCCGCCGCTTGCGGCAAACGGCCGCAGGTCGGGATTGGTCGCCGAGTAGAGCATCGACGACTGGACCGTGGTCATGAAGCCAAGGGTGGTCCACGTCAGGTCGTTGAGCGTCCGTGTCGTCAGTGTGGCGGAGTCTTTGTACGGGTCGTTGATGAAGTCCTTTAGCAACCAACTCGTGACAAAGTTCTCCGCTTGGGCACTCCCTCCCTGCGCTGCCGGCATGTACAGCGTCCAGTCGAGCTCCGACCCCCACTCGCTGGCAATATGCGGCTCCAGCCGATTGCCATCGACAGCCTTGGCGCCATCGTGGATCCGGTTTACCGCATCCGCCTGCGCCTGCGTCAGGCAGCCAGCTTCGTTGCCGTTATTCGCGCACGCGAGGGAGTTCGTGTCGAACTTGCAATTCCGCGGATCGTCGATGATGCCGTCGACAACGCCATCCAAGGCATCGCACGCGGCGACGACTTTCGCATGGACATAGGGAAGGTTGCCTTGCAGCAGGAGGTAGGTGTTCCGGGCCGGAAGCGGGATGAATCCCGGTGTGGCCTGATTGGTGAGCACTCGGTTGGCGTGATGGTACGTGTTCTGAACGTCCATGTTGTTCGCGGGCGCGCCCGCGGCGATGCCGTTGAAGTCATTCGGGTATCGCTGCGCCGACATCAGCGCCTCACGGCCGCCATCCGAGCAGCCGTCGAAATAGGAATAGGCGGCGGCGCGCCCGTAGAAATTCTGGATCACCGCCTTCGCGACCTGCGCCGCGACGTGCACGCCGCGATAGGCGAAGTCGATTCCCGCCCATGGGTTGTTGACTATCCACGTGGCCCCTTGTGAACCGGTATGGCCCATGTTGGTCGTGGCGGTCGCGAGGGCACCGCTGGTCACCGGCACGCAGCCAGTCGACATCGTGGGGTCACCGAGATTGTCGCTCCCGCACTCGCCGCCGCAGCCGTTCTGCACATAGCGCTGCGTCCAGGCCGTCATCGGCAACTTCATGACGATGGAGCTGGCGCCCGGTCCGATGACGCCTCTCACCGAACAGTAGTCGGCGGGATTCGTCGCCGACGCAGCGACGACCGAGACAGCCGTGAAGCTGACCTGACCGCCATCGTCGGCCACGCCACTCAGGTTCAGGTTCTGAAAAGCCGACAGAGTGCAGCCCATCTGAGCAGGAACCGCCGGTAAGGGTGCAATGGCCTGTGCGGCCGCGTCTGGCAGTGGAATCAACGCCGCACTCAATAGCAACAATGCTAGATGACCTGCCTTAACGGTCGCCTGCTTAAGGTGCCTCAACATGTTGTTTCCTCGTTAGGTTCGGATATGGTTTAAACGATTTTCAGGCAGTTCGATCCCCAGGTACTGCATAGTTTCAGTCAGCAAAATTGGCACTTCTTTTTGAGACGATCATGCCGAGAGACAGGCGACCGCCACATGCAACGTGTATCGTGAAAACGCCGCACCCCTCCACATGGAACTGCTGTCGCGTCCGTCACTACAGCGCGAGCCTAGTGTAGGTTCAGAAGTGGGGTCTTATCGTTGCGTTTGAGTTGTCCTGCACGGCCTTTTAGTTATCGCGTCTGATCCTTGCTTCGCGCTGTTCGCCGCGCGAACTGTCGAAAACCAGGCTCCGCAAGAGCGCGCGTTCGATTCCCTACAGCGAAGGAACGTCGAATTGCCGGCGCAAGACGCAGTGAGTCCCGTCCGCTACGAGGTGAAGCGCGGAGTTTTGAGGACGCCGCTATTTCGCGGGCGTGACCTTTGCGCGCGTCCGAATCGCGCGGGCTGATTCCTGTCTGCGAGCGACACCCGGCGCCGATTTGTTCAAAGTCTTGGAGCCAGGTACGTGTCTCTTGCCCCATCGCACGAAGGCAAGCAGGACGTCTCCCAGGTCTCTTCCCTTGGCCGTGAGGGTATAGCTATAACGTGGCGGGTGGTCCTGGTACGCGACGCCTGCGATGATCCCCGCATCCGCCAGGCGCTTCAGGCGATCGGCGAGAATGTTCGTCGGGATTCCCTCGGGCGAATTCAGCAGCTCCCCATAAGTGCGTTTGCCGTGGAACATGTCCCGAATTACAAGCAACGACCATTTGTCGCCAACCAGATCGAGCGAGTTGGCGACGGCGCAAGCGGAGCGGCGAAAGCCATCCGCCTTCTTAATCTGGGTCTTCATTCTCGTGGGCACCGATCTCGGATTGTCACTTGCATAATGCAAGTTATTGTGCTACGGTTGGGCGTAACTTGCAAAATGCAAGTGACTTCTGGAAGGAGACGCCATGCTGAACGCCGTATTCTCGCAACCCCAACCGAGCACGATTTTCACGGGGCCCAAGTTGCTCGCCGCAGCCGTTGTTACCGCGTGGTTTGCGCTCATCACAGTGTTGGGCGCAACCGGAGCGTTTATAACAGCGCCCGGGACGCCGCCTGTCCCGATTGCGATCGGAGTGATGGTGCCCATTGTCTTGTATCTTGGCGGGCTCTGGATGTCGCGCCCGTTTCGAGACTTCGTTCTGGCGACTGACATCCGTCTGATGGTCGGCATACAAGCGTGGAGGTTCGCCGGATTGGCGTTCCTGGCCATGTACGCCTACGGGTTGCTGCCCGGCATGTTTGCCTTGCCCGCAGGGTTTGGCGATATGGCCATCGGACTGACCGCGCCCTGGATACTCGTTGCCCTCATCCGTCAGCCCCGCTTCGCGGCGAGCAAGACCTTCGTGGTGTGGAACCTGCTGGGGCTATCGGACCTCGTTGTCGCCGTCAGCACCGGGGCACTCAGCGCCGCCCTCGCCACGGGTGCCACAGGGGAGGTCATTACCAGTCCGATGGCAGCGCTGCCCCTCGTGCTCATTCCCGTATACCTGGTGCCGATCTTGTTCATGCTCCATATAGCGACGCTCATGCAGGCGCGCCGGCGTGCCCGGGATCCGAAATCGTGAGCATCAGTTGAGGTGCTGCCGTCATTCGCAGCTGCGCCGTAGTGGTCGCGGCGATACGCGGTCTACAGTTCCTGCTCCGGCACGAATGGGCCCAACAGCGCGTTCTCCAGCCTGAGTAGAAACGTGGTATCGGGCTCGGAGTTGAGGATCACTTCGCCGCTATTGTCGGTCGTCAGCCATTCGAGGCTGTGGCCGTCGGCGCCGAACTGCAGCCGGTACGCGCTTTGCAGCTTCGTGATTTGAATGACGCGCAGCACCTCGCGTGCGAATTCCGGGCTCTCGATGATGACACCGAGCTCCGTATTCGTACTGTCGGACCGAGGATCGAGGTTCATCGATCCGATGAACACGATGGAACGGTCGATGACCGCGGTCTTGGCGTGCAGCCGTCCAACCGACGCGCCGGGGATCGCGAGATCCAGCCGTTTGTTGAGCAGCACGCGTGTCGGGCTCAGCTCGTAGAGATCGACTCCGGCGCGCAGCAGCTCCGCCCGATAGCGCGCATAGCCGGTGTGCACGAGTGGCTCATCGTTGGAAGCCAGCGAGTTGGTGAGGACCGTGACTTTGACGCCGCGCTTGCACAGATCGGTGAACGCCTGCACGCCCATCCTCCCGGGAACGAAATACGGCGACGAGAGCATCACCTCGCTGTGCGCTACCAGCACCCGGTCGAAGACGTTCATGGTGACGCTCATGCTGCGCGCCGCCTCGGGGGTCATCGCAGAGACCTTGTCGGGGGAATCGGCGAAGGCGACAGCCTTTCCCCATTCCAATCCGAGGCGACCGGCCTCGAGGTCGTCTGTGATCGGACCGTAACCAAGGATGTCGATCGGCGGCATTTTCACCGCCATCATCTGATCGCCCTCGTCAACGAGCCTGTTGAAGTCCTCTTGCAGCTGCTCCCGGTTGCGATCGGTGGCAACGATCTGGGTGACCGGGTACGCATGCGTGCTGTTCCAGTAGTTGTCGAAGATGTTCATGAGCTTCGGTACGACCGCGCCGACGATGAACACATCCATGTCGACGAAATTGCCAGACATGCTGCGCGTGAAGTATTCGTCAGCGATGTTGCGGCCACCGGCCACTACCATCGCGCTGTCGGCGATGAAAAGCTTGTTATGCATCCGGTGGTTCAAGCGTCGGAAATCAAACAGCGACGCCGTGTACTTGGACACGAGACCGTCGCGCCCGCAACAAAAAGGATTGAACAGACGCACTTCGACGTTGGGAAACGCGGAGAGGCCGATGAGCATCGGATCGCAGCCGAACGTGTAGAGATCATCGACCAACAAGCGCACACGCACGCCACGCTTCGCAGCATCGCGCACGTTGCGTAGCAGCAGACGCCCGGTGCGGTCGTTCTGGATGAGGTAGTACTGGATGTCGAGAGAATATTTCGCGCGGCGGGTAAGCTCGATCCGTGCATCCAGCGAATAGGCGGCGAGCGGCATCAGCCGGAATCCGGTTAGCTCCGGTGACGGCGTGGACTCCTGCGCGATCCTGACCAGCGGGCTGTCGGGCGATGGCTTGGTGGCGGTCGATGTCGGGGAATCCGCCCGTTGCGGCAGCACCCCGCAGCCGGCCAGCGGCAGCGCCACGCAAAAGGCGGCAAGCCGGCATAGAATACCCGGCAGTGGCATGGAGATTGTCATGATCCGTGTAGTCGCGTGCACGTTCGTTTGTCTTTCGCTTTCCTGGCCCGCGCGCGCGGCGCTCGACATCGGCGAGCGCGCGCCGGATTTCACGACGCAGGCGGCGATGGCCGGCTCAGTCTACAGCTATACATTGGCAGACGCTCTGAAGAAGGGGCCGGTCATACTTTACTTCTTCCCGGCCGCCTATTCCGAGGGCTGCTCGCTCGAAGCGCACTATTTCGCCGAGGCGGTGCCGCAATTCGAGGCGCTCGGCGCTACGGTTATCGGCGTGTCTGGCGACGATATCGATACGCTGTCCAAGTTCTCGGTCCAGGTGTGCCAGAACAAGTTTCCGGTTGCCTCCGATGAGAAGCAGTCGGTCATGAAGTCCTACGACGCCGTGATGAAGACGCGGCCGGAGTATGCGAACCGGATTTCGTACGTCATCGAGCCCAGCGGCTCCATCGTGTTCCAGTACATGAGCCTCGACCCGACGAAGCACGTCGAGAAGACGCTCGATGCGCTCAAGAGCTGGTCGGCGACAAAGAAATAGCGTCCGCGCGTTCCGTTTGGATCAGCCGAACGTGAACGCAAAGGCTTCCTATTGAGCCTTGCCTAACGACGTGACACAACCAGCCACAAGCCACGTCACCCCGGCGGAGGCCGGGGCCCAATCTCTGGCGATGAAATTGGATCCCGGCCTGCGCCGGGATGACGTCAACATACATGCTGTGTCGCTCGGTTCCGTAATTCTCAATAATTCTCGGACACAAGGCTCGGTGCTCGTGGCGAGCTGCCAGTTGGCCGAACCTTGGGATCCGCGAGTCAAACTCGTCCGGATTGCTCATGTTACGGCTGTACGTCAATTGACATGAGAAACGGCATCCCACGTCACGCTCAGGTTGCCCATGCTGTGTACACATAGCGAAAAATGGATGGCCTTGATGCTTGGCTGATCTCCGAGGGGAGGCGACGTGTTCAAACCATTGCTCATTTCGTCGATGCTGCCTTGCGCCGCCACGGCGGCTGCGCTCGCCTTCGGGCTTTGTATTTTTGCGTCTCCCGGCTGCGGCCAAACCATCGCAGCGACCGAAAGCTCCGTCGTCGCCCAGGCGTCTACGCAGCGCTCGGCAGCGGAAGACCCATCGATCCGCCCGTTCAAGGCCCAGGTACCGCAGGCGGCGCTCGATGACCTCCAACGACGCATTGCGTGCCACGAGGTGGCCCGACAAGGAGACAGTCGCCGATCGCTCGCAGGGCGCTCAGTTGGCCCAGCTCCAGGAACTGGTCCGCTATTGGGGAAGCGACTACCACTGGCGCAGGTTGGAAGCGAAGCTGAATGCCTTGCCGCAATTCACCACGAGGATCGACGGGGTGGACATTCATTTCATCCACGTCCGTTCTCGTCACAAGAATGCGCTTGCGCTGATCATCACGCACGGTTGGCCGGGATCCATCGTCGAGCAACTCAAGATCATCGGGCCGCTCACGGATCCAACCGCGCACGGAGCCAGCGCCGAGGACGCCTTCGACGTCGTCATCCCGTCGTTGCCGGGGTACGGCTTCTCCGGCAAGCCGACCGGCACCGGTTGGGATCCCGACCACATCGCGCGGGCTTGGGCAGAGCTGATGACGCGCCTCGGGTACACCCGCTACGTTGCACAGGGTGGCGACTGGGGCACTCCGATCTCCAGCGCCATGGCGCGCCAGGCGCCTGCAGGCTTGCTCGGCATCCATATCAACTTGCCGGCGACTGTTCCGCCCGAGGTGGCCGCGGCGCTCGCCGGCGGCCCTGTGCCGCCGGGACTCTCCGACAAGGAACGCGCGGTGTTCGACGCCCTCATGGCGTCCGGCAAGCAGGGGAACTTGGCGTACTTCACGATGATGACCGCGCGGCCGCAGACGGTCGGCTACGGCGCGACCGACTCGCCGGCCGGTCTCGCGGCGTGGGTCCTCGTGCACCCGGGCTTCGCGCAATGGACGTACGGCGCCGATCCCGAAAAGTCCCCGACGAAAGATGACGTGCTGGACAACATCACGCTGTACTGGCTGACGAACACCGCCGCGTCTTCGGCCCGGCTGTACTGGGAGAACGGTGCACGTGGCAGCGTCATTGTCGCGGCCGCGCAGAAAACCGGCGAGATCTCGCTCCCGGTGGCCATCACGGTATTTCCGGAGGACGTCTATCGACCCCCGGAGACATGGGCGCGACGCGCCTATCGCAACCTGATCTACTTCCACGAGGTCGACAAGGGCGGACACTTCGCCGCGTGGGAACAACCCGAGCTTTTCAGCGCGGAGCTCCGAGCCGCGTTCAGGCCGCTGCGTCAGTCGAGTTGAGACGAAAGCCGGATCAGATGAAAATGGCACGAACCATGGCGGTGGCGGTGCTGATCTGAGCGCCCAGTTAGGTGACCTTAGTCGAGAGCCATTGGATGCCATCTGGCGACCCCACGAGCTCAACGGCCCGAGTGCTCGACCACATCGGACTGGCGGTCGTAATGCTGGGAGGGCCGGGACCGTGGAGCTTCGACGCCGTGATCGCCACACTCGTCGCAACCTGATGCCACTTACTACCAACCCACGGGGTCGCCATGAGCAGCACACCGGTGCGCAGTGAACATGTAACCCAAATCCCGAGCGCTGCGATGGTCGATTCGAAGCTCGAGGTCGTCGTGATTCCGGTGTCCGACGTCGATCGCGCCAAGCACTTCTACGGGAGTTTAGGGTGGCGGCTGGACGCCGATTTCGCCTTCGATAATGGCTTCCGGGTCGTTCAGTTCACGCCACCCGGCTCGGGATGCTCGGTCCAATTCGGCACGAACATCACGTCGGCCGCGCCTGGGTCGGTCCAGGGCCTCTACCTGATCGTCTCCGAGATCGAGGCTGCACGCGAGGAGCTCGTCGCGCGCGGTGCCGACGATGAGCGAGGTGTTCCACGCGGGGACACCGGGAGCTCAGTTCCAGCGCGACGGCGCGAGCGGTCGACTCAGCGGGCCCGCACCCGACCGCGCCAGCTATCGCACATTTGCCTCGTTCAGCGATCCCGACGGCAATGCTTGGCTGCTCCAGGAGATCAAGACGCGGCTTCCGGGACGAGGACTCAGCAGTAGCGACGTTGCCAGTCTGACCGAGCTTCTGCGAGAGGCAGAGGAGCGCCATGGCAAGTACGAACCAACCGCTCCCAAGCACCATTGGTCGGGATGGTACGCCGCCTATATCGTCGCGCGTGAGCGCGGCAGGACTCCCGAGGACGCCGCCAAAGATGCTGCGCTCCACCTGGAAGGCGGCCGACCATGAGGGCCGACATCCTCCCCGGTGCAGTCTTTCCCGACTACGAGCTTCCTGACCACCGCGGCAAGCACCGGACGCTCTCCGAGTTGCAGCAGGGCGATCCGCTCGTGTTGGTGCTATCCCGCGGAAGTTTTTGTCCAAAAGACAGGCGGCAGCACGAGGGGCTGTTGCAACTCCACCGCGAGGCGCAAGTCGGCTACTGCCGTCTCGTGACCATCTCGACCGATAACCTGCTCGAGACGAATGAATTCCGCGCCGGGGTCGGTGCCCTCTGGCCGTTTCTCTCCGACCCGGGGCGCAAACTGCAGAAGGATCTCGACATCGCGGAATACACCGACCCGCATCACGATCCGATGATCCCGCACACACTGGTGCTCGAGCCTGGCCTGCGCGTCTACCAAATTTACAATGGCTACTGGTTCTTTGGCCGGCCGACGGTGGAGGAGCTGCGCCTCGACCTGCGGGCCGTGCTGCAGCGCTGCCGTCCCGATTGGGACATCAGCAGCGCGGAGCAGCGAGCCGCCTGGGCGAAGGGCGAGAAGGCGAATTTCTTTCCCTACGGGAAAACGCAGGCGCAACTGTTGGCTGAACAGGATTGATCCAGAGAATTCGTGCGTCTTCAATCGCTACTCACATTGATGTACATGGCCAAGTGACATACGACAAGCAGCTCACTGCACTGTTGGTGATCGATCCGTACAACGATTTCATTTCCGAGGGCGGAAAGGTGTGGGATCGCCTGAAGGCCGTTGCGGAAGCAAACAATTGCGTTCCTCATATGGCGCAGGTTCTCAATGCGGCGCGGAACGCAGGTCTTCGCGTATTCTTTGCGTTGCATCATCGGTACCGTCCCGGCGACTACGAAACCTGGAAGTACATTGCGCCCGTCCAGAAGGCAGCTTGGTCGCATAAGACCTTCGAATACGGCACGTGGGGCGGCGAGATCCGCAGCGAATTCGCGCCGCAACCGGGTGACATCGTTGCCCTCGAGCATTGGTGTTCCAGCGGCTTTGCCAACACCGATCTGGATTTGCAGCTCAAGAAACACGGCATCCATCAGCTCATCATCATGGGGCTCATCGCGCACACCTGTGTAGAGGCAACGGTTCGCTATGCCGCCGAGCTCGGTTACGAGGTCACGATGGTTAGAGACGCGACGGCGGATTACTCGGATAAGGAGATGCACGCGGCTCTCGACGTCAATATCCCGAACTACGCCAGTGCCATCGTGACCACGAATCAAGTCGTCAACGCGCTGTCTTCTGTCCAAGCCTTGGGAACCATTTCGCAATAGTTTTACGTTATTCGGAGAAACCTCCATGGCTGAAACCGTCAACCCGAACCGCCGCCGCGTTCTCGCCGCGGCGATCATGACCATCGCTGCAACGCAGCTGCGCAAGGCCGTTGCCGCGGACGCTCCCGTCAGTGGCACGAAGGGCTCGTTCGGTCCGCTGAAACAAGTCAATGCCGGTCTGCTGAACGTGGGATACGCGGAAGCGGGTCCCGTAGCCGGCGCTCCGGTGATCCTCCTCCACGGCTGGCCGTACGACATTTACAGCTTCGTCGACGTCACGCCTCTGTTGGCTGCGGCCGGGTATCGGGTGATCGTGCCCTATCTGCGAGGGTACGGAACGACGCGTTTCCTTTCGACCGAAAGCTTCCCGAATGGGCAACCGGCCGCACTTGCTATGGATGTCATTGCGCTGATGGATGCTCTCAATATCAAGAAGGCAATCCTCGCCGGCTTTGATTGGGGAGCGCGGACTGCCAACATTGTCGCGGCGCTTTGGCCCGAGCGCTGCAAGGCCACGGTGTCCGTGAGCGGCTATCTGATCGGCAGCCAGGAAGCGGGCAAGCAGCCGCTGCCGCCAAAGGCTGAGCTCGAATGGTGGTACCAATTTTATTTCGCCACCGATCGTGGTCGCGTCGGCTATGACAAATACCGCCACGACTTTGCGAAGCTGATCTGGCAACTTGCTTCACCTCAGTGGAAATTTGATGATGCCACGTTCGATCGTAGTGCGGCGTCCTTCAATAATCCGGATCACGTCGCCATCGTGATCCACAACTATCGGTGGCGCCTCGGGTTGGCTCCGGGCGAGCCCAGGTACGACGATCTGGAAAAGAAGTTGGCTGAAGGTCCGGTCATCACCGTGCCCACGATTACCCTTGAAGGCGATGCCAATGGCGCGCCACATCCGGAACCCAGCGCTTACTCGAAGAAATTCTCAGGCAAGTATGCGCATCGGAACATCACGGGCGGCATCGGGCACAATCTGCCGCAGGAAGCACCGCAGGCCTTTGCGCAGGCGGTTATCGACGTCGACAAGTTCTGACGGCATGGTGTCGAAAGCGAATGCTTTGAATGTGGGTCACAACCTACCGCGAGAAGACCCGAGGAGGGCGTTTGCAACAGCGGTGCGGCAGCTCGCATCTTCCACTGGTTAGGGAGCCCTTCATGAAATCGCATCTGCTCGTGGCCGCTACGATATTCGCCGCCTCGGTCGCAACACCGATCGAATCGCTCGCGCAGGAGCGTCCCATGCAGACAATGACAATGCGGGCCCATCCGCTGCCCTTCGAGGGCACGATTCCCTCCCTCGCCGGCGCCACCACGTGGCTCGATTCGCAACCGCTGACGCCGGAGGCGTTGCGCGGCAAGGTTGTACTCGTCGACTTCTGGACATACACCTGCATCAACTGGCAGCGTACACAGCCGTACGTTCGAGCATGGGCCGAGAAGTACAGGGATCAGGGACTTGTGGTGATCGGCGTGCACACCCCCGAGTTCGGATTCGAGAAGAACATCGAGAACATTCGCCCGGCGCTCAAGATGTTCCGCATCGACTATCCTGTGGCGGTCGACAGCGACTACGCGATATGGAATGCGTTCGGCAATCACTATTGGCCTGCCGTGTATGTCGTCGATGCGAACGGCAAGATCCGCTATCACCAGTTCGGCGAGGGCGAGTACGAGCGCACGGAAGCGGTCATTCAGCAACTGCTGCGCGAAGCCGGATATTCCGGCATGGGCAACGACGCCGTCCAGGTCGATGCGCGCGGTTCGGAAGTTGCAGCGGACTGGGACAATCTCCGATCACAGGAGAATTATCTCGGCCGCGACCAGACGCAGGGCTTTGCATCTGCCGGCAGTGCACTGGTCGGCAAGACCCGAACCTACGCTCCCCCACCGTCGCTCAGGCTCAATCAATGGGCCCTCGGCGGCGATTGGACCGTGAACCCCGGCGCCGTAGCGCTCGACAAAGCCGGTGGGCGCGTCGTCTACCGGTTTCACGCCCGCGATCTGCATTTGGTCATGGGACCGTCATTTCGCGGATCGTCGGTGCGCTTCCGTGTGCTCCTCGACGGCCACCCGCCGGGAAACGCTCACGGTGGCGATGTCGACGAGCAGGGCAACGGCACGGTCACGGAGCAGCGGCTCTATCAACTGGTCCGACAGCCCAAGCCCATTGCGGACCGAACGTTCGAGATCGAGTTTCTCGACCCTGGCGTGGAGGCGTACGTGTTTACGTTCGGATGAGTCGGAAGCCCGGCAGGCCGCGTTGCCCAGCAGCGATCGACATCGGACGGTATCGATCGGACTCGTGGTTGAGGTGCGTGCGGGAGGCCGGACAAGGAGAACCGCAATGGCTCGAACTCACCAGCCAGACCAAGGCGTTTTCAGGTCGGTCCTACCGGAGGAACTCGACTGGAAGCCTTTCGCGGCGTTCCCCCCTTCGGTCCGCCTCGCCGTCGTTGTCGGTCATCCCTCGGAGCCCGGCCCCTATGTGATCAGAGTCAAAGTTCCTGCTGGCGTGAAGCTGATGCCACACAGACACCCGGAGGACAGGATCTACACGGTTATGTCCGGCGTTTTCTACATCGGCCTGGGCAATCAGTTCGATGGTGATAAGGTGAATGCTTATCCGCCGGGTAGCGTCATCGTTTTGCCCGGTGCTACGTGGCACTTCCACTGGGCAAAATCCGGCGAGTACGTTACCCAGGTAACGGCCATCGGTCCACTGGGCCTCGAATACCTGGATCCTCGAGACGATCCGCGTTAGCTCGGATAGGAAAAAAAGTCGGCAATGACTGCGACATTGACATCTGAAGGTATTCCGGCCCGGCCTTCGGCGCCCGAAGGCTGATTCTCCTCCTGTTCGACGGCACCTGCACTTTCGTACACGTGGCAAGCTGTACTTTGTCCGCATTGCGCCGGCCCGCGTTGCGCAGATCATCACGCCTTGGGTACCAACCGCAGGATCGCGCTTCTGGCTGCGCACGTTACGCGCCTCGCGGACTATCCGTCGCGGCGGAGCGCCGACTGGCTCAGCACTAAGAAGGTGATTGAAGGGACCATGAAAAAGCAGGACAATCCCCGTGACCGCAGGAACTGAGGCGGTGCTGCCTCGCAAGTTATGAATTCGACGGTGCGCCGTCGGTATCGCTTCAATAGCTCCTACAAACCGGGAGATATCCATGGTACGCAAGATACTGGTGCTGAGCTTGATCTCGATGTCGTTCGCTGCACCTGGCATCCGCGCGCAGACTGCGCCGGCGGCCACGGCCCCGCCAGCAGCGAACGCTGTCGATCCAGGAGCGATACAGGCCCTCAAGGACATGGGCGCCCATCTGCAAACGCTGAAGCGCTTCCAGGTGTCGACCGAACTGACCGCCGAGCGTGTTCTGGCCGACGGTCAGAAGCTGCAGCACACGGCAAGGGCGGAATTGGACGTTGTTCGTCCGAGCATGCTGCGCGCCAAAATGTGGAGCGCCCGTTCAGAACGTGAGCTCTTCTACGACGGCAAGACGGTCACGCTCTTTACGCCCGCGCAAAAGTATTACTCGAAGGTCGACTTTTCCGGCACGATCGGTGAGCTTATCAATCGGCTTGAAGAGAAATACGGCGTGGAACTCCCGATGTCCGATCTTTTCGCATGGGGTACTCCGGCCGCGCCACTCGACAAGATCGAGTCGGCGATGAATGCCGGCCAGGATTTCATTGGCGAGGATATCTGTGACCATTACGCATTTCGTCAGGGCAAAATCGACTGGCAGATCTGGATCACTACCGGGAGCAAGCCTCTTCCTCGCAAGGTCGTGATTACCAATCGCGCCGACGAAGCGCGGCCACAATCCATCTCCCTGATCGACTGGAATTTGAATCCGACCTTCAAGGATTCGGTTTTCAAGTTCACGCCGCCCAAGGGTGCTACCAAAGTCGAGATTGTTCCGCTGAAGACAAAGTAGAGGAGCGCCAACATGAAGACATCATTCGGCAAGTTGCTTTCGGCCTCGTTGGCTGCGCTCGTTCTGGCCAGCTTCGCCATGGCGCCCTACGCTGACGCCGCGGGTCGGGGTGGTGGCGGCGGCGGCGGTGGCGGCGGCGGCCGCGGCGGTGGTGGTGGCGGCGGCGGAGGTGGCGGCGCCCGCGCCGGAGGCGGTGGTGGCGGCGCTCATGCAGCGTCTGGCGGCGGCGCCAGCAGGCAGAGTGCGCAGGTCAATAACAGCAGGGCTGATGCCCGGACCAACAATGTCCGAAGCGGCAGCGTCAACAACGTCAACAACGTCAACGTCGACCGAAACGTCAACGTCAACGTCGAAGGCCATGGCGGTTGCTGTGGCGGCTGGGACAACGATTATCACCCGGTCGCGACCGCGGCAGCGGTTACCGCGGCAGTCGGCGTGACTTCGGCTATCGTCGGCTCGATGGTGCGAACCGTGCCGGCAGGATGCGTCCCGGTCAACTACGGCGGCGTTGTCTATCAGCAGTGCGGCAGCACCTGGTATCAGCCCCAGGGGGGCCAATTCGTCGTAATCAATCCACCGTATTGAGCGTTGACTCACGAAGGACCGCGACGCCCGCGGTCCTTCCTTCCGGCAATTTCGAATGATCGCGAGCGCTGCTCCCGTCGATCAGTCAGGCTGGATGCGGGCCGCCTTGATGAGTTCCGACCAGAGCTCGGTCTGTGATTTGATGAACGCCCCGAACTGCTCGGGCGTACCCGGCGTGACGACCACGCCGAGGTCGCCCAGCTTGTTCGCGATCGCGGGATTCGCCAGCGCCTTGTTCGTTTCGGCATTGAGCGTTCGGACAATCTCCGGCGACGTGTTGGCCGGCGCGACGAGGCCCCACCAGACCGACGCCTCGTAGCCGGTAAGACCGGCCTCGGCGACGGTCGGCACATCGGGCAGCAACGGGAGTCGTCTGTCGCTCGCGACGGCAAGCGCGCGCAGTCGGCCACCGCGTATATGCGCGATGACTTCGACTGGATTGATCGGCATGAACGAAATGCGCTCGCCCAGAAGATCGGTGATCGCTGGCGCCCCTCCTTTGTAGGGGACGTGCAGGACGTCGATCTTCGCGGTTGCCTTGAGAAGCTCGCCCGCGAGATGTCCCGAGCTGCCGTTGCCCGCCGAAGCGTAGGTGAGGCTGCCGGGTTCGGCTTTCGCCATGGCGATCAGGTCCTTGAGCGACTTCGCCGGCGAGGAGACGGGCACGACGATCACCAGCGGCGCGTAACCGATCTTCGCGATTGGCGCGAAATCGCGGCGACCGTCGAAAGCGAGGTGTGGGAACAGCGCCATGTTCGTCGCGATGCCGTTCGACGCCATCAGCAGGACGTAGCCGTCGGGCGGCGACTTGGCAGCGATCTCCATGCCGATGTTCGCGCTCGCGCCGGGGCGGTTGTCGACGATCACCGGCTGCCCGAGCGCTTCCGCGAGCGGCGTTCCGATGGTCCTCGCGACGATGTCAACGGCACCGCCGGCGGCATACGGAACGATGATCTTGATCGGACGGTTGGGATAAGGCTGCGCATGAGCGGAGAACGCGGCGAGCAGCGCGGCGGCGAGCAGCCGTACGCCAAGCCCGCGTCCAATCCGATCCATACATTCAATCACGACGCGAACCCGAACAGCTCTCGCGGCGTCTCCCACAGGAGCTTGCGCCGGTTGGACACGTCGGGAAACAGCATGACGACGAGCAGAAGCAGCACGCCGTAGTCGACGCGGGCGGGCGCCCGAAGGTGGGGCCAGTCCGACGCCCACATGCAATGGTCGAGCGTGAAGGCATCGACCAGCGCCCTGATGAAGGGCCACGCGTCCGAGTGCGGTGCGGGCTCGCGCGAGAACTTTGCGAACCCAGAGAGCTTGACGAAGGCGCGCCCCGTTGCACCGAGGTCGAGCACGCGCTTGGAAGCCCGGTTCGTCGAGCCCCGCATCGATCGTGGGGCGACCGCAGTGGTCGATGAGGATCGCGCACGGCCGAATTCTCGAGGAGCGGCATCATGCGCACGAGCTGGTCGTGCTCCGACCTGAATGTCGACGAACATGTCGAGCGCCTCGAGCTTCTCCAGAAGCGGCGCGGCGTCGCGATAGTGGTCGACGCCGTAGTGCGTGACGTTCCATGCGACGCCGACGACGCCCGCGCGCTTGAGCGCTTTCCAGTTCATCCAGCGTCGCGTCGTTGCGCGACGACGGCGATACCCTTGTAGCGCCCGCTGACCGCGCGCGATCGTGTCGAGCATGCAGGCAATTGTCGAGGCCGTAGCCGGAGTTGGGGCCGACGAGCAGCGCGTAGCCGCGTGCCGTAGGCATCCATCACTTGTCGCAAACTGCGCCGGCGTACCCATCTCCTGGCCGGCGGGCGCGTAGTGCGTGTTCGCCGGTACGGGAAGCGTACGGGGTCGAGGACGTGGACGTGGCAGTCGATCTTCGGCTCGTCGAAGATGCGGGTGTCCACGATCGAAGAGCCTAGAACGTGGCTGCGATGGCCTGGCGCAGCGCGGGCGTGATCTCCGGCATGACGCCGAACCACGCGTTGAACGCCGGGCGCGCCTGGTTGAGCAGCAGACCGAGTCCGTTGACCGTGACGTTGCCGCGCGTGCGCGCCGCCGCAAGCAACGGCGTTTCGGGCGGAATGTAGATGAGGTCGCCGACTAGCGCGCGCTTCGGCAGTCGATCGAGCGAGATCTCGAGCGGCGGCTTGCCGGCCATGCCAAGGCTCGTCGCGTTGGCAAGCAGCGCGACGCCGTCGAGCGCGTCCTCGCGCTGCTCCCACGGCAGCACCTTGACCACCGGACCTACCGCATCGGCGATTTCCTGCGCCTTGTCGAGCGTGCGGTTGGCGAGGCGGATCTCCTTCGCACCCTGCGCGGCGAGGCTCGCGACGACCGCGCGCGCCGCGCCGCCGGCGCCCAGCACCAGGATGGGCCCGCTGTCCGGGCGCCATTGCGGGTCGGCGTCGCGCAGGCTCTGGATGAAGCCGTTGCCGTCGTTGTTGAAGCCGGTGAGCGTTCCGTCCTTCTCGACGACGACGGTGTTGACGGCGCCGATCCTGCGCGCGAGGTCGTCGACGCGGTCGAGCAGCGGGAAGATCGCCTGCTTGTGCGGCGTGGTGACGTTGCAGCCGCGCAAGCCGAGCGCCGCGATGCCGCGCACCGCCGCTTCGAGCTTCTCCGGCGGCACGGGAAACAGCACGTAGCGCCCGGGAATGCCGTGGTGCGCGAGCCAGTGATTGTGGATGACCGGCGAGCGCGAGTGCGCGACCGGCCAGCCCAGAAGGCCGGCGATGCCGAAGGTGTTCTGATCCGCCATCGCCGTAGTCTCGAGTCCTCTCGACCTTACTTTGCCGACGCCGCCGGCAGCACCGCGATCACTTGCTGCTTGCCGTTGACGACCTTGGTCATGAAGCTCTCGCGATCGAGGTCGCCGTTGTTGTCGAAGCTCACGTCCATCAGGACGCCCGGGTTGTCCTTGACGGAGAACTTGGCGCCGTGCATCGCCGCGGCGAACGCCTTGGGATCGAACTTGCCGATGCTTCTCGGTGACGCACCTTGACGATGTACATCCCGGTGTAGCCCTTCGAGCGCGTTGTGGTCGGCCTTGTAGCTTGTATTCCTTCTGGAACTTCGTCGTCGAACGCCTTGATGCCGGGCTGCGGCGCATCCGCGGTGAGGCCGACGTGCGCGATGGCGCCGTTGGCGGCGTCGCCCGCGAGCTCGATCACCTTCTGGCTGGTGAGCACCGTCTCGCCGACGATCGGCTTGTCGTAGCCCTGCTTGCGCAGCTCGCGCAGCGCGCGCGCCGATTCCTCCTCGTTGCTGTAGACGAACAGCGCGTCGGCGTTCGCCTGCTTGGCCTTGAGCACCGCGCCGGAGAAGTCGAGCTGGCCCGGATCGGTCGAGATGTCGGCGACGACCTTGATGCCCAGCGTCTCGAGCGCCTTCAGGCATACGGTCGCGGCCGCCCTTGCCGAAGTCGTTGTTCACCCAGATGATCGCGACCGTCTTCGCCTTCAGGTTGTCCTGCGATGTAGCGCGCGACCTTCGGCATCGCGGTCGTCTGCGTGAACGACGTGCGGAAGATGTACGGGTTGCCCTGCTGCGTGATGCCGCCGCTTCGCCGCCCGTGAAGTTCGGGATCTCCGCGCTCCGGGTCTCGGCCATGCTGACGATGATCGAGCCGGAGAACACCGGCCCCATCACGACGTAGGCGCCGTCGTCGATGGCCTTCTGACGCGAGCGCCTTGGCGATCTGCGGCTGCGACTGGGTGTCGCTCGCTCGTGTAGTCGATCTTGCGGCCGAGGATGCCGCCGGCGGCGTTGATTTCCTTCACCGCGAGCTTCACGCCGTCGTCGAAGTTGGTCCCGGACGTGGCGCCGGTGCCCGACAGCTCGACCAGACCGGAGATCTTGACGGGCTGGGTCTGTGCAAGCAGTGGCTGCGCGAGTATCAGGCCGAGAAGGAAGGCGGAAATACGAGCATTGGAGCGCATGGGACTGACGACCTCCCGGTATCCGAATGGTTTATGGTGAAACGGCGACGAGACAGCCCGAATTCTCTCGCTTATCGTCGCCGCTTGCCACAGTTTATGCAGCGCTAAGATATCGAAAATGCTTATTGATGGCGGCAAGTGGATAGGCAATTGTCTAGACTAGCTCATGCTGATCTCCGGTAGCCGTGCAAGAATGCAACCCGAACTGCGCCACCTCCGAGCGTTCCTTGCGGTTGCCGATCAGGGCAGCGCGAATCGGGCGGGTGCTGCCCTGTTTCGCGCCCAGTCCGCGGTGTCACGTTCGATTCACAAGCTGGAGCGCGAGCTCGGCGTCAAGCTCTTCGAACGTCGCGCCCGGGGGATGCTCCTTACCGAATATGGACGCGCCCTCCTTGTCCGGACGCAGCGCGTGCGCGCCGAAATGCAACGCGCCCGTACCGAGCTCGCCACCCTCGTCGAGAAGGGCGGTGTGCGAAACGCGCCGATATTCACCATGTTGACGCCTGAGCGGCAGGTTCGCGCATTCGTCGCGCTTACCGAGCAGCACCATATGCCGTCGGTCGCCGAGAGCCTCGGCATTACGCAGCCCGCGGTCAGTATCGCGGTGCGCCAGATGGAAGACAGCATCGGCATGGCGCTGTTCGAACGAACGGCGCGCGGCATGATTCCGACGCCGGCGGGCACCGCGCTTGCATTGCGGCTGAGGCGTGCATTGGCGGAGATCCGCCACGCGGTCGCCGATATTGCTTCGCTGCGCGGCACTACGCAGGGTACGATCACCGTCGGCGCGCTACCGCTAGGACGCACGCGCCTGCTCCCCGAATCCATAGCCGGCGTGGTGGCCAAATATCCCGGACTGCGCGTCGCAACGATGGAGGGCTCGTTCGAAGCGCTCGCCGCCAGCTTGCGCGCGGGCGACCTCGATTTCATTCTCGGCGCGTTGCGGCCGGCAGAGTACGCGAGCGACTTTCAAGTCGAGGCACTGGCAAACGATGAGCTTGCGGTCGTCTCCCGGCGGGGTCATCCATGGGCGGAACGAAAGCGGATTTCGCCTCGGGATCTTGCGCGCGCGCGCTGGGTGCTTCCGCGTGTCAATACACCGAACCGCATTCTGTTCGAGCGTGCGTTGACCAAGCGCGGGCTTCCATCCCCCGACGTGGTCGTCGAGACCAGCGATCTTGCGGTGCTTCGCGGCGTGCTGTTGAACAGCGACCTGTTGACCGCCATCTCGCCTCGGCAGCTTTCCTACGAGTTCGCCGTCGGGCTGTTGACTCTGCTCCCGGTTCCGCTGCTCGACACGCGACGCGTCATCGGCATCACGCGACGCACGGACAGTCTGGCATCGCCGGGCGCGAAGATCCTTATGGAGGAAATCGCCCGCAGATGCCCCACGGTGCTGGCGGCGATCGAACGGTAGCTACGTTCGGGTTGAACTGCGGGCGTTTTCCGATACCGCTTCCGTGCATGCCGGCTCCATACCGTGACGGCGCTTGGCGGAGTCAGCTTCGGGTGAGGCCAGGAACGAGAGCAGTGCATCGGCGGCTTCGGCTCGGGTCGAACGGGTGCACACCGCGGCCGCGAATATGGTGACCAGCTGGATCTCCGGCGGAAGAGGACCGATCACATCGACGCCCGGCAGATGCATCAACTCGCTCAACTGCTGGAAGCCCAACTCGACGTCACCGCGTGCCACCAGGGTGCCCACCGGAACGCCGGGCGGTGCCTGCACGATGCGCGTCGCGATGGTCTCGGCGATACCCCAGCGCTCGAACAGGTGTACAAGATGCGCGCCGCTCGGACCCGTCGAATAGCCGATGCTGCGGGCGGAACAGCACCGCCTGCGCTGACGGCCCGCTCACTGGCGACGTCGGGCCGTGGCGCACCGGCCGCCACCGCGATCGCCACGCCCGAGCAAGCGATGTCGATTCGACTGCCCGGGTCGACGCGCCCGGCGGCCGCCAACCGGTCGATCGCCTCGCCGGCGAGCACGACGAAGTCGAACGGTTCTCCGTCGCTGAACGCGGCGGACCGCGTCGACGCCGCCGACCGACACGATGGCTACCGGCCGGCCTGACCGCCGCTCGATAGACGTCGGCCAGCTCGGCCAACACGTCGCGGGTCGCCATCGACGAGATGCCGGTGATCTGCTCACCTGCCTGGCTCCATCGCCATGTCGCCGCTCGCCCTCAATCGACGTATCGCAGCCCGGCTTTCTGCAGCGGCTCGCGCATGTTGTACATGTCGAGGCCGAGCACGCCGGCCGCGAGCTTCGCGCGCTTCTCGCCTTCGTTGGCTTCGCGCGCGGACGCGGCCTCGAGCGTCTTCTGCGCCGAGCGCCGCCGGCACGACGACCACGCCGTCGTCGTCGGCGACGATGACGTCGCCCGGCGTCACCAGCGCGCCGGCGCACACGACCGGAATGTTCACCGAACCCAGCGTAGCCTTCACCGTGCCCTTGGCGGAGATCGCCTTGCTCCACACCGGGAACTTCATTTCGGTCAGCACGCGCACGTCGCGCACGCCGGCATCGATGACGAGCCCATGTGCGCCGCGCGCCTTGAAGCTCGTCGCCAGGAGATCGCCGAAGTAGCCGTCGGTGCACTCGGCTGTCACCGCCGCGACGACGATGTCGCCGGGCCGGATCTGCTCGGCCGCAACGTGCAGCATCCAGTTGTCGCCGGGGTGCAGCAGGACCGTGACGGCGGTGCCCGACGCCTGGCGCGCCGGCGTAGACCGGGCGCATGTACGGCTTCATCAGGCCCACTCGTCCCATCGCTTCGTGGACGGTCGCTGCGCCGAACGCGCCGAGCTTGGCCGCCAGGTCGCTATCGGCTCGCTGGATGTTGCGATAGACGACTCCGAGTTCGTACATGGTCAGCGTCCTTTCGCCTTCAGCGCGGCATCGAGGCGCGGGTAGACACGCCGCGCGTTGCCTTCGTAGATCTTGTGCCGCTGCTCCGGCATCGACGTGCGCCGCCTCGATGTAGCGCTTGGTGTCGTCGAAGTGGTGGCCGGTCTCCGGATCGATGCCGCGCACCGCGCCGATCATCTCGCTCGCGAACAGGATGTTGTCCGACGGGGATCACGCGCGTGAGCAGGTCGATGCCGGGCTGGTGGTAGACGCAGGTGTCGAAGAAGACGTTGCTGCAGCAGGTGGTCCTTGAGCAGCGGCTTCTTCATCTCCTGCGCCAGCCCGCGGAAGCGGCCCCAGTGATAGGGCACCGCGCCGCCGCCGTGCGGGATCACGAAGCGCAGCGTCGGAAAGTCCTTGAACAGGTCCGACGTGAGGCACTGCATGAACGCGGTGGTGTCGGCGTTCAGGTAGTGCGCGCCAGTGGTGTGGAAGCACGCGATTGCAGCTCGTGCTCACGTGGATCATCGCCGGAATGTCGTACTCGACCATCTTCTCGTAGATCGGGTACCAGTGGCGATCGGACAGCGGCGGCGAGTTCCAGTGCCCGCCCGACGGGTCGGGGTTGAGGTTGATCGCCACGTTGCCGTACTGCTCGACGCACTTCACGAGTTCCGGAATGCACGTCGCGGGATCGACGCCCGGACTTTGCGGCAACATCGCGGCGGGGATGAAATGGTCCGGGAAAGAGCCGGCTCACCCGGTAGCACAGCTCGTTGCAGATCGCGGCCCACGTGCTGGAGACCTCGAAATCGCCGATGTGATGCGCCATGAAGCTGGCGCGCGGACTGAAGATGGTGAGGTCGAGGCCGCGCTCGCGCATCAGGCGCAGCTGGTTGCCCTCGATCGATTCGCGCAGTTCGTCGTCGCCGATGCGCAGCTCGGAAGCGCTCGGCATCTCGCGCAGGGTTGCTGATGCCGGCGATCTGCCGGTTGCGCCACGCTTCCAGCGCCTTGGGCGCGGTCGTGTAGTGGCCGTGGATGTCGATGATCACTGAGTGCCTCCCGAGAGGCGATCCGACGGCGGGTTCAATGGCGGCGTGCCGGCTGCCGGCTGATCCCAGGCGAGATTTCCAGCGCCTTTGCCCGCCACCGAGTACAGCGCGCCTGGCGCATTGCGCGTCTCTGGAACGTTTCGAGCGTTTCACCACGCATCGCGGCGTAGATGTGCAGGTTCGACACTCCTGTGACAGCGCCGAGCTTCTCCAGCATGAAGAAGATGGCGCCGTAGTGCATCAGGCCACGCCAGTCGCGTCGACGAATCAGGTCGCGCTCCTGTTCGGTCAGCCCGGCCGCCGCGAAGCTCGCCTCGGGATCGCGAAGGAACGCTTCGCGATGACTCGGCTCGACCATCCGGTGCAGGTAGTCGTTGATGCGGAATGCCTTGACACTGCGCTCGAGCGTGAACGGGTACGTGCCTTCGATGCGTCTCGATGCCGGAGAGCTCGCTAGCCATGTGTCGCGCTGGCGCTCGACGATCGCCGGATTGGGCGCGTCGTCCATGCCTTCGTAGATCGCCGTCGCGATGCCGGTCATCGAGGGCAGGTAGTAGCTGCGGAATTTGCATTCGAACGCTCGCCGAGAGCGCGCCGCGCATGGTCAGCCACATCACGACCTCGGCGCCCTCGGCCCCGCCCAGCTCGGCGTATTCGGCGATGGTCATCTCGGCCAGCCGCTCCGGGTCGCGTTCGAAAAGATCGAGGAACCGCTGGTCCCATTCGGGATTGTTGAAACCCGCGCGCTCGCCGTGCACTTGGTGCGACAGGCCGCCGGTGCCGACGACTGCCACGCGCAGATCCTCCGGATAGCTCTCGATCGCGCGTCTGAGTGCCTGTCCGAGCTTGTAGAAGCGGCGGGCGCTGGGGATCGGGTACTGCAGCACACCCATCTGCAGCGGCACAATGCTCACTGGCCATTGGGGCTCGTGCGGGCAAAGCACCGAAAGCGGCGAGAAGCAGCCATGATCCAGGGCCCTGTGCTGGAAAAAGGACATGTCGAACTCGTCGGCCATCAGCGAGTGCCCGATGTGCGAGGCGAGTTGCGGATGCCCCTTGATCGGGGGCAGATCGCGCGCGCCGGCGCCTTCGTCGGCAACGTGCCACTCGGGCCCGACGCCTAGCGCGAATGCCGAGTAGTGGTCGAAGAAGAACGACGTGACATGATCGTTGTAGATCAGCAGCAGGACGTCCGGGCGCTTTTCGTCGAGCCAGGCGGCCAGCGGCGCGAAGTTCTCAAAGATCGGTGCCCACACCGGGTCGTCGCGCTTGTTGCGGTCGTAGGCGAAGCCGATGGTCGGCGTGTGCGAGGCGGCGATGCCGCCGATGATGCGTGCCATGTCTGTACTCCCGCGGACAGTTGACTGCCGGTAGTGTGCCGCACGCGCGCACTGTCCGCATTGCTTTCGATTCGATGTGCCCAACCGATTGCTTATCGCCAACACTTGATCGACATTCGTATAAAGGCGCAGGTGCAGGGTCACCTTCGATTGTCGATGAACAGCCTCGCGACAAGTTGCAAGATTCGCGACGGGGACTTGACAGATTATATCGTACGATATATCTTTAGATCCGTTGTAAGATTGCATATCACACCTTCGGAGGCCTCATGCGCCACAATTTTGCGGGATTCTGGGCACAGCAGCAGGGCGGCGGCGGCGGACATGGCCGGCGTCAGGGTCTGGGGGGCTTCTTGCGCGGTTCCGTCCCAGGTGACGACATAGGATGGCAGGGCTTTCGCGCAGGCCGGAAGCTTGGTGCGGAGAACTTGCAGTTGATCATCCTCGCCTTACTCGCGGAAAAGCCGGCCCACGGGTACGAGATCATCAAGGAACTCGGTGAGCGTTCCCGCGGCTTCTACAGCCCTAGCCCGGGCATGGTGTATCCGGCACTCACGTACCTCGAAGAGATCGGCTTCGCGTCAGTCGAGGCGGACGGAAACCGCAAGCTCTACAAGATTGCCAAAGCCGGACGCGCCCATCTTGAGCAAAGTCGTGATGTCGTCGATACGATCCTGGCGCAGCTCAAGTGGGTCGGCGAAAAGATGGAGCAGATGCGGCGCGCAGTCTCGGACGAGGGCGAGCCCCACACCATGTCGGCCAACCTGCGTGAGGCGCGATCGCGACTCAGGGCGGCGTTGGTCGAAAAGCGGGGTGGGTCGGAAAAGGAACAGCGGCGCATTGCCGAGATACTCAGTCGCGCGGCGGAGGAAATTCGCGGCAAGTGAATTGTTGGCGAAGGCCGAAGGAACGGGCGCTCGCGTTGACCCACTTCGTGCTTCGCTCGTAGCACTGAGTCCTTCGTTAGGCTCTCAAGGGCGGATTCGAGGCCCTTCGCACGTCATCCTCAGCGCCTCGAACCAACCAGCTAGTCGCATGTGCAAGTCTCGTGCGGCGCGCCAAAGGCTCAAGAAGATTCGTCCATGCGGACGATAGTGCCGACATGTTCACCCCGCAGCGCCGGCTCCAATAGATCCGGCCTCAAGCCGTTAATGATCTGGAAGCGCTTGCACAGGCGAGCGCAGGCCAGCAGCTCGATCAGCACGCGGTCGAACGGCAGCGTTCGCAGGTTGCGTTTCTGCAGCTCAGCCACCGTGATGTCCTTGATGAAGGTGGCGCCCGCGTGGGTCTTGGGGTCTTGCTCGTACAGGCCATCGACGTCCTTGATCAGCGTCAGATTCGCGGCGCCGAAGCACTCCGCGAGCAGGTACGATCCCGCGTCGGTCCGGTGGGGCGGGATGCGGCCGAAACGCGGCAGGTGCTCCCAAAGCGTGAAAGGCGGCTCGCCGTTGAAGATGATCCCCGGGACTGCCTGGATGAAAAACGGCAGCATGTGGATCAACGTATCCGGGGGGACGGCAACCACCCCGTGGCGCGCCAGCAGCGTGCCGAGGATGTACGCCTTGCCCAGGGTGTCGCTCAAGGTCAGCTGCGAAAGGACGCCAGTAGGCATGCCGAGGTCCGTACCGATGAAATAAGCGTGACGGCTGCGGATGCCGCCGCCGCTAGAGATAATCAACTTGTGCTTCTTGAGCGCGGCGCCGATGGCGTCGATCAAGGGATAGGTGGCGGCCTTCCCTTTGTCGGTAATCGAGCGTCCACCGATCTTGATGAAGTGGGCGGTGCGCAGCATCGGTATGACGGGCGTCTCGGTCGACGCCATGACCTGCTTATCGAGCAGGCTCTCGCGCATCAGAAACGACGGCACATGATGACGCCCGTCGTCGGGCCGCGCTGGTTTGACGGGAGTGGTTTTCTTTCGAGTCGCCATGGCAGCTAAACTACCCTTCAGCGGTAATGATGGTGCCGACCGGTTCGCCGTTCAGCGCGCGCGTCAAATTCCCACGCTTTAAGCCGTTGATCACCTGGATCGAACGGCGGTGCTTGGCGTTCTTCATCATCTTCAGGACCATGTGCTCGACGACCAAGTCACCGAGATCCATTTTTTCCAGTTCCTCGACCGTGATCTGCGGAATGAAGTTGGCGCCACGGTCCTTCTTGGGGTCGGCGGTATAGAGGCCGTCCTCGTCTTTGACGTAAATCATCGAGCGCGCGCCGAGCACCTCGCTGATCAGGAAACAACCGGTGTCGGAGCGATGCGCGGGCAACCGGCCCACCGATGGATTGGGCTGCCAGTACGAATACGGCGGCGAGCCGACAAAAACCGCCGCGCGACGTTCGGCCAAATAGAGAGCCAGCTGGGCGAACTGAGCCGCCTCGATCATTGGAATGCCGTGTTTGGCCAGCAAGTAGCCGAGCATGCGGGCGTTTTGCAGGCTCACCAGGAAGCCGAGAACGCTCAACACGCCGGTGGGCATGCCCAGGTCAAGCCCTTCAGCGTAGGCATGTCTGGCCCGTGTCCCAGCCCCCGTCCCCAGGAGCATCTTATGCTGGGACAAGTTCTCCACGATCTCCTCGAGCAGCGGATAGATTGCGACCCGTCCGCGGTCCATCATGCTCTGGGCGCCGATCTTAATGACATTGACGTCGGGCAGAATCTGGATGGGTGGCTGTGGATCCATCTCCGCCATCCGTGCCTCGTCCGTCAAGGTGCCACCGACGAATTTTCCCAGAGGGGAGTCTTCGGTGAGGAGAGTGCCCAGCATTTCACTCAGTGGGCGTTGCACGACGTTTGCCATCGGATCTCCTTCTGGGCCCGGCTCTTCTTCATCGGGCGAACAGAATTCCTGTGCTGGCGCTATTTCACAAGGCGGGGCAGGGCAATCATGCGGGGACCGCTGAACTCTGGCACGACTGGATGTCGATTCACCTTGTTCGTATAGCGACCGCGCAATTCCCGTTCGTGTTTATCAAGTTGAGCCTCGTGTCGAGCCGACGATGCAAGTCTTTAGTTACGGCGTGACGAACAGTGCGCGTGAGCGAGCCCTGATTATTGCATCTCGCGGGTGCTTCAGCGACAACAGCGTTCGCTTCTTCGGCTTGAAAGTACGGAGCAGCCAAACCTACCGCGATCACTGATCGCATGCCGACTCCGCCTTGGTCCGACCGACCGGAGGTAACGAGATGAGGATCATCCACTCGCTTCCGATGATCGAACTCCCTATCCTCGGTGCCTATAGTTTGTATCTTTGCTTGACCAAATGTATGCTCATGCGAGCGCACTCGGCGTCGGCCCCGCGTTGAGAACACGACGCCAGTTGCGTTGGCCGCCTGTTGTATCGACGGCAGCAGTTCCTAGTCCACAAAAGGAGGCTCCGATGCTATACCGCACCCGTGTTGCCGTCGCGATTGCGCTGCTTGCGGCCGGTGTCGCGACCGCCGCACCGCCGAAGGTCGTGACGCTTCCCAATTCCGACGCGCAGTGCTTCGCGCCCTGGGCGAGCAATACCAAGCTGTTCCAGTACCCGGCGAAGAAGGGGCCCTACCGAATCGCGCTCGCCAACGGCTACATCGCCAACACCTGGCGCATCCAGATGATCAAGACGGCCAAGGCCTACGCTGCGCAGCCCGAGGTCGCCGCGAAGCTGAAGGAGTTCAAGGTCGTCTCCACCGGCGAAGACGTCGCGGCGCAGATCGCGGCGATCAACAACTTCATCGACTCGGGCTACGACGCGATCGTGGTGAATGCGCAGAATCCGGCGGCCTTCAAGCCGGTGATCAAGCGCGCCAACGATGCAGGCGTCGTGCTGGTGGCGTTCGACAACATCCTCGACACCGAGGAGGCGATCAACGTCAACGTCGACCAGAAGGGACTCGGCAAGTACTGGGCCGAGTGGCTGGTGAAGAACGTGCCCAACGGCGGCAAGGTGCTCGAGGTGCGCGGTGTGTCCGGCACGTCGGTCGATCGCGACCGGCACGACGGCATCCAGGAAGTGTTCAAGGCGTCGGGCAAGAAGTGGGACACGGTCGAGGTGATCGGCAAGTGGGACGATCCGACGGCGCAGAAGGTGACGGCCGACGCGATCGCCGTGCACAAGAAGTTCGACGCCATCACCGCGCAAGGCGGCGACACCGGCGTGGTGCAGGCGATGATCGACGCCAAGCATCCGTTCGTGCCGTTCGGCGGCGAGACCGAGAACGGCTTCCGCAAGTTCTGCGGCAAGTACGGCGCGCAGGGGCTCGAAGTGCGCTTCGGCCGGCACCGGGCCGGCCCAGGTCGCGGTGGCGATCAAGACCGCGATCGCGGCGCTCGAAGGCAAGGTCGTGCCGCAGTCGGTGAAGCTGCCGCTCGCGAAGGCCGAGTACCCGAACATGAAGGAAGGGATCCGACTACTACCCCGCGCAGAGCGACAACTTCTTCGTCGGCAACGCGTTCCCCACCTGCGGCATCAACTTCACCGCGCAGGAAATCATGGGGCAGAGCGAAGCGAACAAGTAGGCGCGGGTGCGGGGACTGCGGTCCCCGCGTCTGACGCCATGAGCCTGTTCGTCATGCACGGCGTCTCCAAGCGCTACGGCGGCGTGCGCGCGCTGCAGGACGCCGACCTCGTGATCGAGGCCGGCCGCATCCATGCGGTGCTCGGCGAGAACGGCGCCGGCAAGTCGACCCTGATCAAGATCATGGCAGGCGTCGTCGCGCCCGACGAGGGCCGGATGCTGCTCGACGGCGCAGCCGGTCTCGTTCGCATCGCCGGCCGCGGCCAACGCGGCCGGCATCGCCTGCATCTTCCAGGAACTGTCGCTGATCCCCGATCTGTCGGTGGCCGACAACATCGCGATCAGCAATCCGCCGCGGCGCTTCGGACTGATCGACCGCAAGGCGCAGCGCCGCATGGCCGAGGAGGCGCTGGCGCGCGCCGGCGCCGACAACATCCATCCGCTGGCGCTGGTCAAGGACCTGTCGCTGTCGCGACGGCAGATGGTCGAGATCGCCAAGGCGCTCGCCCGCAAGCCGCGCATCCTGATCCTCGACGAAGCCACCTCGGCGCTGACCGCCGCCGACGTGACGAAGATCTACGGCGTCCTGAAGCGGCTGCGCGCCGAGGGACTGGCCCTGGTCTACATTTCGCATCGCATGCACGAGATCGCCGAGCTGGCCGACGAGTGCACGGTGTTCTGCAACGGCCGCAGCGTCGCGAGCTACGCCGCGGGCACGAAGACCGACAACGAGGTCGTCGAGCTGATGATCGGCCGCGAGTACAACGCCGTGTTTCCGCCGCGGACCGCGCGCGCGGCGGAGCGATGCGCCGCCGCGGCTCGAAGTGCGCCAGCTGAGCTGGACCGACCGGCTGAACGACATCTCGCTGCAGCTGCACGCCGGCGAGGTGATCGGCCTCGGCGGGCTCGACGGCCAGGGCCAGCGCGAGCTGCTGCTGGCGCTGTTCGGCGTGCTGCGCGGCACGACCGGCGAGGTGCTGATCGATGGCCGCCCGGTCGCCATCACCGGCCCGCACGTCGCGAAGCGCGAACGAGATCGGCATGGCGCTGATCCCGGAGGACCGCAAGACCGAGGGCCTGATGCTGCCGATGTCGGTGCGCGACAACCTGTCGTTCGCCGCGCTCGGCACGTTGTCGCGCTGGGGCGTCGTCGATAGCGCCGCCGAAGCGCGACGCGGTGGAGCGGATCGTGCGCTTGCTCGCCGTGCGCAGCGACGGCACCGACCTGCCGGCCGGGTCGCTTTCCGGCGGCAACCAGCAGAAGCTCGTCATCGGCAAGTGGCTGATGATGGCGCCGCGCATCCTGCTGCTGAACGATCCGACGCGCGGCATCGACGTCGGCACCAAGCAGGAGATGTACCAGCTGCTGCGCGATCTGGCCGACGCCGGGCGCGGCGATCCTCTTCTACTCGACCGACTACGACGAGCTCGATCGGCTGCTGCGACCGCGTGCTCGTGATGTACGACGGCGCGATCAAGCGCGAACTGGTCGGCGCCGAGATCACCGAGCGCGCGCTGATCAGCAGCGCCTTGAACATCGGGGCCGAGGCTCCGCAGGCTCCGCCGCACAGTCCGACACCCGGCAGGTCTCCCGCCGTGAACGACGACTGGCGCTACTGGCTGCGCGAGCACAAGGGCACGCTGCTCGCCTTCGCGGCCTTCGTCGTGATGTTCACGATCTACGCCGCCAACCATCCGGCGGGCCTCAACGCCAACGTCGCGACGACCGCGGCCAACAAGGGCGTGCTGCTCGCGATCGTCGCGATGGCGCAGACGCTGGTGGTGCTGACATCCGGCATCGATCTGTCGGTCGGAATGGTGATGGTGCTCGCCAATTGCCTGGCGTCGGCCATCGTCGTCGGCACGCCGCTGATGACGGCGCTGGGCGTGCTCGGCGTGCTGCTCGTCGGCTGCCTGTGCGGTGCGATCAACGGGCTCATCGTGATCTTCGGGCGGCTGCAGCCGATCGTCACGACCATCGCCACCGGCGCGATCTACTACGGCGCCGCGCTGGCGCTGAGGCGCGTTCCCGGCGGCGACGTCGACGCCACGCTGGCCGATGCGCTGACCGGCCAGTTGCCCGGCGGCGTGCCGGCGAGCCTGGCGCTGTTGCTGGCACTGGTGCTGCGTCGTTTGGCTGCCCTTCCGGCGCTCGGCGATCGGCCGCGCCGCCTATGCCGTGGGCTCGTCCGAGGTCGCCGCCTACATGTCGGGCGTGCCGATCCGGCGCGCCAAGTTCGTCGCCTACACGCTGTCGGGGCTGCTCGCGTCGGTGGCCGGGCTGTTCCTGACCTGCATCACCTACTCGGGCGAGGCCTCGGCGGCCAACGGCAGCACGTACACGCTGTATTCGATCGCCGCAGTGGTGCTGGGCGGCGTGTCGCTGTTCGGCGGTTCGGGCAGCGCGATCGGTGCGATCTTCGGAGCGCTGATGTTCCGCACCATCGGCGACCTGCTCTTCGTGTTCAACGTCGAACCTTTGTGGCAGCCGCTGTTCCAGGGCGTGGTGCTGCTCGCGGCCGTCTGCCTCGGCTCGGCTCGCCTGCTACGCGTGCGCAACCGGCTCGATCTGTATGGCTGACGCGCGGGAACCCACTGCTGGTTCCGCTGGCGTGCTTGGCAACCTGCGCCGGCGCATCGACCCGGCCATCGCCTGGTCGTTTGCGTGCATCGTCGTCGTGCTGCTCATCGGCAGCCTCTATTCGAGCAGCTTCTTGTCGCCGGAATACCTGCTGCAGCAATTAAAGGTCGCGTCCTTTCTCGGCGTCATCGCAACCGGGATGATGATCGTCATCCTGCTCGGTCAGATCGACTTGTCGGTACCGTGGGTCGTCGCGGTCGGCGGTATGATGGCGACCGCGGCAACCGGCTGGGGACCGCTCGGCGAAGTGCTTGCGATTCCGGTAGGCGTCGGCTGCGGAATAGCGCTGGGGCTGGTCAGCGGCGCCGGCGTGGCGTTCCTGCGCATTCCGTCGATGGTCGTCACCCTGGCGGTGAATGCGGTCGCGCAAGGGCTGATGGTGGTCCATACCGGCGGCTTCTCGCCGCAGGATTCATCGTCACCGGCGATGCGCCTGATCGCCACGGGCCACAGCGTCCTCGGCGTGCCGAATGCGCTGCTGGTGTGGGTCGTTGTCGGCATCGCCGCCGTTTTCCTGCTGACGCGCACCACATTTGGTCGCACGGTCTATGCGATCGGCAACCGCGAGCGCGCGGCCTACCTCTCCGGTGCGCGCACGCGCAGCGTCGTGATGGCGGCGTTCGCGATCTCGGGTGGCCTGTCGGCTTTCGGTGGCGTGCTGCTTGCCGGCTACGCCAGCAAGGCGGCGCAGGCCATGGGTGACCCGTACCTGCTGCCCGCCATCGCCGCCGTCGTTCTCGGCGGCACCTCGATCCTCGGCGGTCGCGGCAGCTACCTTGGTACGGTCGCTGGCGTCATCCTGATCACCCTTCTGCAATCCATCCTGTCGGTGATGCAGATCGAGGAATTCGGCCGCCACGTCATCTACGGCGTCGTTATCATCGCGATGCTGCTGGTGTATGGCCGGGGCCGGCGGCATTCGGATTGATCGGAACACGACACCATGAAGCTCGAAGACAGCAAGAAGCTCGAACTAACATCCAGTTTCGAAGTCATCGATCGACGCTTTCGCAAGCTGACGTTTCTCTACGTGCATGTCGAGAAGCTCTACACGGGTTGCCGCTGGGCCGAGGGCCCGGCATGGTTCGCGGCGGGCCGCTACCTGGTCTGGTCCGACATTCCGAACGACCGCATCATGCGTTGGGACGAGACCGACGGCTCCGTCTCGGTGTTCCGTCAGCCGTCGATGTATAGCAATGGCCACACCGTCGACCTGCAGGGTCGTCTGGTGTCGTGCGAGCACGGCAGCCGCTGCGTGTCGCGTACCGAGATCGACGGCACGCGAACGGTGCTGGCCGATCGTTACGATGGCAGGCGCTTCAACTCGCCCAACGACGTGGTGGTCAAGAGCGACGGCAGCATCTGGTTCTCCGATCCGAGTTACGGCATCGACGCGGATTACGAAGGCGAAATCGCGCCCAGCGAGATCGGCGCCTGCAACGTCTACCGTATCGACCCGGCGAGCGGTGGCGTCACCATCGTGGCCTCAGATTTCGAGCAGCCCAACGGCCTTGCGTTCTCGCCCGACGAATCGCTGCTGTACATCGCCGACACCGGGCTAACGCACAGGTTCGACGGCCCGCACCACGTACGGCGCTTCAAGGTGTCGGCCGATGGCCGCTCGATCTCCGGCGGCGAGGTCTTCGCCAGCTGCCCGGTGGGGCTCTTCGACGGCTTTCGAGTCGACGTCCACGGCAACCTGTGGTTGTCGGCGGGCGACGGCGTGCGCTGCCACGCCAGCGACGGCACGCTGCTGGGCAAGATCCTGATTCCCGAATCGGTCGCCAATGTGTGTTTCGGCGGCCCGAAACTCAATCGACTGTTCATCTGCGGCACGACGTCGCTGTACTCGGTATTCCTGAATACACGCGCTGCGCCACGCGGCTGATACTCTGGGCCTATCGAGGTTTTCGTAAGCGAGTGACGCGGCGTATTACCCGCGTCATCCCGGCGCAGGCCGGGATCCAATTTTCGAGATCTACCTTGGGCCCCGGCCTTCACCGGGGCGACGAGTATGTTGTCACCGAGTTACGTAAGGCTCTGTAGATCGTGCTGTTCGAACCCGCTCCAGAGCGGACGCGGCTCGATCAACTCTTGACCCGGACCGCGCTACCCTAAATACTGATCATCCGGCGGGGCGGACCCCGTATCAGGCTCGCCGACCGGCCAGGCGAGGCCATACCAGACCCCAGGGCGAGCGGGTGCCCCTCACACCGCTGAATCCAGACAGAGGAGATGTCATCAATGTCACTGCGCATCAATGACGAAGCACCCAACTTCACGGCGGACACGACTCAAGGTCCGATCGATTTCCACCAATGGATCGGCGACGGCTGGGCGATCCTGTTTTCGCATCCGAAGGATTTCACGCCGGTTTGCACCACCGAGTTAGGCTACATGGCCGGCTTGCAGCCCGAGTTCGCCAAGCGTAACTGCAAGATCCTGGGGCTGAGCGTGGATCCGGTCACGAGCCACGGCAAGTGGGCGGCTGATATCGAAGAAACCCAGGGCCACAAGGTCAATTACCCGATGATCGGGGATCCGGAGCTGAAGGTTGCCAAGCTCTACGACATGCTTCCAGCGGATGCCGGCACCACCTCGGAAGGGCGTACGGCGGCAGCCAATGCGACCGTGCGGACCGTATTCGTCATCGGCCCGGACAAGAAGATCAAGCTCATGCTGGTCTACCCGATGAGCACGGGCCGCAACTTCGATGAGGTGCTACGGGTGCTCGATTCGATCCAGCTCACTGCGAAGCATACGGTTGCCACGCCCGTGAACTGGAAACCGGGTCAGGACGTGATCATTCCACCGTCCGTTTCCGACGAGGACGCGAAGAAGAAATTCCCCGGGGGTTGGAAGACACTCAAGCCCTATCTGCGCGTCGTGCCGCAGCCGAAGTAGAAGACCGTTCATCCTCCGAAGGGCGGCTGCTGCCGTCGCCTTCTCGCGCGCGGTCCTCGGCGGGACGGCGCGCTTGTCCAGCGCTCGCAAGATCCGAAGCCGGCGAAAAAAAACGCGGCTCCGATCGGAGCCGCGCAGCATGCGCATGAGGGCGGACAAGCGGCCGCCCGAGCGCGCTCGGGGTCAGCTAAGTCGTCGAAATGCCCGGTCCGCAGACATTGGTCAATTCGACGGCGGAGCGACCGGCAGCAGCGGGCTGACCCGCGCCACAGCGGCCTGCACCAGCGCCCCCCCGTCCTCCGACAACAGCGTTCTGTCCGCAATCATCCGCTTCACGGCCAACGCGTAAAGATAGTTGTAGTTGCCGATGGTTACATAGCGCTCTTCCACCGACAGCCGCGGATCGCCGGTCGCGAGGCGTTGTGCCTTCGTCACCGGGAACGGAATGTACTGCCCCGTCAGCGCGCAATCCTCGTTGCCGGCAAAGGGCGCTCGGCGCAAGGCCCAGCCGGTATACGTCGCGATGGGGACCTGCACGTCGGGTGTCCGAATCCCGGAGATACTGTTGCCGTCGCTGTCGACCTTCGGAACGAGGATCGTGTACGACTCGCCCGGGATCGGCATGTTCGGCAGCACGCTGTGGTCAAGCTCGTCGACCGGGTTGTACCAACCGGTGTAAGTCACGCCAGGGATGACCGGGAAGCCGAGTTCGGATTGCGGCAGCGAGTGAACGAGCGTTCCATCGTCGATCCTCGCGTAACGACTTGCCGGCGGGGCAATACCCAACGTCACCCAGTCTTCGAGCGCGATGCCGAGCGCGCGGACATGAGGCTGCCACTTGTTGGGATTACCTGGCTGCTGGCAGGTACCGCTCGGCGTCGTCGACGCCGACGCCTGCGGCGCGTGCTGCGAGTTGCCGATCGTATAGACGCGTACATTGGACGGCAGCACGAGATCGGTCGGAATGGCACCGTTGCCGGGGCCATCCGTCGTCACCAGCGAGACCGGCTTCAGGTACGGCTCGTTACCGCTGTCGGTGTGCATGATCTTCGGACACGTGTTGCTTGCAAGGCAGCGCTTCAGAATGCCGTCGACCGCGTGCGTGAACACATTGGTGCGCACCTCGTAGGTAAACGGAAACTCCATCTTGGCGGAAAGATGCCGTTGGTAGCTGCGGCCCGTCGCGTTGGCGTCGCCGAAGCGATCGTTGGCGGCGATCGCGTGGGCGCCCGAGATGTGCGGGTTAATGCCGTCGAAGACGATGCGTCCGTTCTCGTCAGCATTGAACCCCCAGTAGAGGAAGCCCTTGAGGTAGCGGCCACTTTCCGAATCACCCCGGCCCACCGCGTACTGGATGAAGTTGGCAACGGGATTCTGCGTAGACGTGTCGTGCTTGAGGAATGAAATCAGGTCGCGCGTCGCGGCAAACCCCAGTCCTTCGACGATCGGGTCCTGCGCAGGGAACACGAACTCGAACGCCGCACCCTGGTCGTACGGCGCGAGAAACGGATCGGCGCGGTTGATGCGCACCGTCGTGTTGTTCACGTAGGACCAAACGCTGGTAGGAACCGTCACACGATTGACAAGCGGGCCTCCAACAAACTGCGTGTGATTGTGCACGACCATGTACGCCTTGCTCTGGTCGGTCGAGTTGGCCGCGAACGGCAGCGTGAAGTCGGTGCCCGTCGCGTTGTCGAAGATCTGCTCGACGATCATGTTCTGGACGATGGGCGAGCCGTCCGGATTCGTCGCGATAGGGAGCGTGGCCGAGAACTGGGTCGCGGCGGTGCCGATGATGCGAGTGTCTTCCCACCCTGACCACACGAGCGTGTCGCCGCGTCGCATCATAAGGCCCGTCCCGGCGCCGGCGGCGTTGGTCGTGCCCGTCTTCGACGGCGCCGAGGCCTGATTAAACGTCGAGAAGGACATGTCGCTGCCGCGGTTGACGACGTCGTAGAAGATCTTGCCGCTGCCTTGGGACGGGTTGATCGGCTTGATGATCATGACGTCCATCGAGTACTGGACCGTCCCGTTCGCGTTGCGCGGCGCGCCCTGGATGTCGGTGATGAGCGCGTTGCCCGGGAGGCTCGGATCGACCTCGCCCGTCGCGCGTGCGACGATCTTCTCGTACTGCCCGACGGCCCCGAAGCTCATCCCTCCGAACGTCGGCGACTCCAGGCGCACGACTTGGAGCGACGTGATTCGCGCCTGGGCGGGCGAGGCGAGCGAAAGCGCACCCGCGAAGGTCGCCAATGCAAACCCGTACCACACTGAGCTTGGTTTAACGCTATAAGACCTGCCGTTGAATTGCATGTTTTCCTCCATGCCAGATGAATCACGCGAACTGCGGTACCGTGACGCCTTACGGGGAAGTAAAGCTACGCGACGACTGGTTGCCAGTCGTCGTCTCGGTTCAAGTTTTTCGGCCCAACGTCTTCAAAATAATGGTGGAACGTTTCGTGTCAACTGTCAACAGTTTTCGGCGCGCTAGCGTGCTCGGCGCGCGTCGAAGGCGTGCTCACCGCGCGGTAGCGCGTATACACGGGCGGCGCGGCGCATCCTCGGAATCGTCAGAGATGGCCCGCATCGGGGCTCGCACGCGAGTAGCTGCAGATCAGAGCCACGAGAGGCCCCTTGAATCAGTAGTGCACGCCCGCCGCGGCTGCCTCCTTGTACACTGCGTCGATCCATTGCTTTCCGATCCGCGATTCCATTTCCTTGTGCACGGGCATCAGGGTCTTGCGCAGCGCCGCCTGCTCCTCGGGCGTGATCTCGTAGACCTGCACGCGGCCAGTCGCCTTGATCTTGGCGACGCCATCCTCGTTCTCTTTGAGCGAGAGCTCGTTCTCATAGGTCGTCGCTTCCTGCATCGCCTTGTCGAGTGTCGCGCGGACGTCCGGTGGGAGGTCGTCCCAGAACTTCTTGTTGACGATGACTGCGTAACCGTCGTAGCCGTGATAGGTGAGAGCGAGATACTTCTGCACTTCGTAGAACTTCTGCGTGAGAAAATTCGGCAAGCTGTTCTCGGAGCCGTCGACCACGCCCGTCTGCATCGCCTGGTACACCTCCGAAAACGCCATTACCTGTGGCTGTGCGCTGAGCGCGCGCATCTGCGCGTCGAGGACCTTTGATGACTTGATGCGCATCTTGAGCCCCTTGTAATCGGCGGGCATGTGCAGCGGCCTGTTCGCGCTCATGACTTTGAAGCCATTGTCCCAGTAGCCCAGACCGACGATGCCCTTGCTCTCCAGGCTCTTGAAGAGCTCCCTGCCAACCGGTCCCAATGTCACACGATGCAGCACTTCACGATTCGGGAAGATGTATGGCAAGTCGAACAGCTCGAACTGCGGCAGGCCCAGCGGCCCGAACTTCGACGTCGATGGTGCGAGCATCTGAACGGCACCGAGCTGCAGCGCCTCCATTTCCTCGCCATCCTTGTATAGCTGGCTGTTCGGGTACACCTCCACCTTCACACGGCCCTTCGTGCGTTCCTCGGCGAGCTGCTTGAAGCGCTCAGCGGCCTGGCCCTTGGGGGTGTCCCGCGCGACCACGTGACTGAACTTGATGACGATGGGCTGCTGCGCGAGGGTGCTCGCGCTCACGAGCATGAGGGCTGCGGCGAGCGCTGCCCAGGATGTGATGCGTTTCATTTCTCCTCCGTGGGGCTGAATGTTCAGTATCTGCTACCCGAGCTCCTCGGCGGCAGGCTCCGCCGCGTTGTTCGCGTGCGGTGCGCGCTCATCGCCGTTGGGCACCGCCAGTGCCGCGAGCGCCCCCGCGTTGACTGCACGGTCCAGGTTCCAGCAGGCCTGGAGCAGGTTCTCGGTCGCGCCGCCGGACAGGATCGGCACGCACAGCGCGCGAAACTTGGCGTCGAGGTCGGTGTCCGACATCGGACGCGCGAGGCTGCCGATCGCGTGCTGGACGTTTCTTTCGAGCACCTTACCGTTGTTCAGCGTTATGCGGATTTCCGCGGCATCTTCGGGGATCGACCGCCCGGTACTCGCGCGGACGCGATCGCGCAGCGCGACGACCTCGGGATCGCGCACGCGCGCATCCGAGAACTGGGCCTCACCGGCTGCGCCGTCGATGATCGCCACGGCCGCGCAATGGAACACGCTGAACTTGCTTTCGAGCCCGACTTGCGGGTTCGTCTTGCCCGTGAGTTCGAGCACGAGCGGATGCACATTCAGCTCGATCGACGCGATGTCGCGCGCCTCGAGCGCACATTCGTTGCGAAGCTGGATGCACCCGTCGATGGCCGGATGGATGACGATCCCGCAAGCGAAGGGTTTGTATGTGTTCTCGAGCAGCTCCCAGGTCTTGCCAAGACCTTCGGTGATCTTCGCGTAGTCACGCTCCGTCGCGAGCACGTTGGCAAAGCCACGCTTGCCTTCGATTCCGGCGGTCGTACTCGTGAACCCGCTGCGCGCGAGAAATGCCGCGGCAAGTCCGTTCTTCGCGGCGAGGCCGACGTGCAGCGGCTTGCACATCGAACCGAACATCTCGCGCAGTCCCGACGCCTGCGTCGCGGCGATGCCCAGCGCCCAGACGAGCTGCTGCTCAGTCAAGCCGATGAGCTTGCCGGCGGCGGCGGCGGCGCCGAACACGCCCGTGGTGCCGGTGATATGCCAGCCCGCGTCGTAGTGGCTTGGGTATACCGCATTGCCGATGCGGCACTCAACCTCGACGCCGAGCGCGAACGCGTGCAGGAAATCCGCGCCGCTCACGCATTCATGCTCCGCGAGCGCGAGAATCGCCGACACAACCGGTCCCGCCGGATGAATCACCGTTTTGAGATGCGTATCGTCGAAATCGAAAGTATGCGAGGCGATCCCATTCATCATCGCCGCATGCAGCGCGTCGACGCGATCGCCGCGCCCAAGGATCGTCGCCTGCGGCGAGCCCATGAAGGGCCGCAACGCCTCAATCGCGCGCGAGACGGTCGCGTGTCCCGACGCGCCGACCGCGCAACCGACCCAGTTGAGGATCGCGCGTTTCGCTTCGTGCACGACGTTGGTGGGAAGGCTCGTCGCTGAAGAGCGCTCAACGAAGCGAGCGAGTGCGACAGTGGGCTGTGGGGACATGTGCAGGCCTTACGAGTGACGGAATAGGCACTCCGGTCACCGATCCGAATGCTGTATCGACAACGAACGCCTCACAGTTTACACTTGGTTTTTCTGGACGGTCAACAGTTAACAAAATGAAAACACCCCCAGACGGCGACCAGGGCTTGTCCCCGCTCAGTCTCGTGCAGGAGCATTCACTCACCTCCGCACTCAAGCTGGAGCTCGAGCGCATGATCTTCGATGGGAGCATCGCGGCTGGCGAACGGCTGAACGAGAGCATTCTCGCGGCACGCTTCGGCACGAGCCGGGGGCCGCTTCGCGAAGCCCTTCAGGCGCTCGGCGAGCAGGGGCTCGTCGAATTCACGCGCAATCGCGGGGCGTTCGTGCGGCGACTTACGGTCGAAGAAGCGCAGGAGCTCTACGACTTGCGCGCGGCGCTCGACGACGAAGTCGGGCGCAAGCTCGCAAGCACGCTGCGCGACGACGAAAACGCCGAGCTGGAGACGTTATTGAAAACGATGGACAAGGAAGCGAAGGCCGGCGACATCCGCCGCTATTATCCAAACAACCTGCGCTTCCACGACCTTCTGGTTACCTACGCGGGCAACGGCAGGCTCGCCGAGATCTACCGGCGTATTACACGGGAGCTGCATCTGTTCCGCCTCCAAGGCCTCTACGCCGCTGGCGCCGTGGCATCGAATGTCGAGCACTGGAACATCCTCAAAGCGATCCAATCGGGCTCCGCCGAACGCGCGGCGGCTGCAATGCGCGCGCACATCGAAGCGGCCCGAGCGCGGATGGTGAAGGCGGCCAAGCGGCGCTAGGCGCTGCGTTTTCATTCCTGCGCGGCGGCGAGCCTGTGCGCGGCAAGGCTTGACTTGCCCGTGATTGCATTGAAAACTCCCCTCAGCTCGATATCAGACGTACGGCCGCGCCAGGTCCCTAGCGTTTAATATCGTCCAGACGTCGCGCGCTGGCCGAAGCAGCCGTGCGCCGGCGCCAAGGAGGTCACTGCTACCAAGAATGGGGTGAAACATGGGCAGCCGGAAGACATCAACCCGTCGGAGAATCGCGTTGGCGCTGGCTGGGGGCGGGGCGCATAGTGCTTTTACGTGGGGCGCCCTGGACTTCTTGCTCGGCGAGCTTAGGGATCACGTCGAGATTGTTGCTATCAGCGGCACCAGCGGTGGCGCGATGAACGCCGCGATCACCGGCTACGGTTTGGGATCGGGCGACGCCAACCCGGAGTCGACAGCCCGAGGACTTCTCGAGGCGTTCTGGGTGCGTACGAGCCAGACTGCCGACTGGTTCGCCAATCCTTATCGCCACGTGCCTGCACCGTGGTGGTGGTCGTGGAACACCGATGGCGCGCCGCTGCCCACGCTTCTCAGCATGAGCGCGTCGGCGCTGGGCCCGGCGCAACTGACCCCGTTGCACCGGAATCCACTCGCGCTCATCTTGGAGTCGTTGCTCGAGTTCGGCCGCTTCGCCGAGTCCGCATCGCTGCCAGACCTGTACGTCTGCGCCACCAATGTCCGGACGAACCAGCTAAAGGTCTTCGAGCGAACGCAACTCAGTACCGATGTGCTTTGCGCCTCGGCGTGCTTGCCCAGCGCCGACTGGCCGGTGGTTATCGGTGAGGAGGCGTACTGGGACGGTGGGTTCCGTGCCGACCCCGCGATCTCTCCGTTGCTCGAATCTCCACGGCTGAACGCGAGGAGGGGGACTGGAGATGGTCCCGACGATGACGAACCCATTGACGTCGCGCTCGTCGGGATCAACCCCATTGTGCGTGACGACCTGCCGTTGCTGGCATGGCAGATCATGGATCGTGCGAACGAGATAACGTTGAATTCGTCGATCATCGATGAGGTGAAGCGGTTGATGATGATGAACGACATCCTGGCCAGCATCGACGGTCTGCCGCCGAAGCTGAAGGGCCCGGTCAAGGCGCTCGGGCCGTTGTCAGGCAAGCGGCTTGTGCGCGTGCATTACATCGAAAGCGAGGCCGAAATGGCACCACTCGGCCTCGCGAGCAAGAACAACACGGCGTTGCCGTTTCTCGAGATGTTGCGTGATATGGGCTACCGGGCGGCGAAGCGGTGGTGGGACGCCGAGGGTGGCGCCGAGGATATCGGGGATCTAAATTCGAATCGATGGCGTGCCAAGATCATGGAATGCTTCATCGACCCCCATCATTGGGACGCCCCGACGACGCCGGCACGTCGCAAGGCGGCCGCGCAAGTTAGCATGGAGGCGCTGTCGACGGCGACTGCCGCGCCCTGAGGGATGGTGTTAGCCTGGATCTAAGCTCGGCGCACTGCATCGATCCCTATAACACTGGCATCGCTGGCGCCATGCCCAGTTGCAATGAGTTGATCCATGCGGGCTGCGATTCCGGGCAACACCGCCATAGGCCTGTCACCGGCAGTGTCTAGCATCAGTCGTACGTCCTTGCGCGCCATGGACAATTCGAAGCTCGGGGCGAAATTGCCTTTCGCCATGTTCACTCCGCGTCCTGCGACCATCGCGTTCAGATCGAGTAGTCTCAAGAGCTTGATGGCATCCTCGGCGTCAACGCTGCTTGCCTGGGCCATAGTGAGCACGTCCGCCGTCGCAGCCGTGATTCCAATGATCATGGCGTTGCCGAACAATTTGTTCGCGGCGGCGAGATCGGTGCGTTCGCCCAGGTATTCGAGGCGTCCGGTCATCTTGGTCAGCTCGCCCTTGACGCTCTCAAAAAGTACCCTCGGTCCCGCAACGATCATCGAACCCTGCGCATTGCGTGCTGCCGCCGGTCCCATGAAGACAGGGCAGTGCAGATACTTGACGCCTTGCTCGTCGAGGCGTCGGGCCCGCGCGGCGGTGAGTTTCGGCAGCGTCGTCGTGTGATCAATCAGCACCGCGTCATCGGAAAGCCCCGGACGCGCGGCCGAAATGACTTCTTCGACGACTGCGTCATCCTTCAGTACCAGATGCACCGTCGACGCGCCTCGAACCGCTTCCGCGGGCGATGCGGCGGACTTGATGCCGAACTGAGCGAGCGCGAGCACTTTATCTCGTGAGCGATTCCACGCAGTAACCGTATCACCACGCTTTGCAGCAGCCTCGGCAAGTGCGCCGCCGAGCAGTCCGGTACCGAGAAAGGTCATGTTTGCCATGGTGGTTATCCTAGAGATGTTGCCGCCCCGAGCCAGCCGACACGAGGGTAGATGATGATCGTCCGGGCGCTCCGCTAGCTGAGCCACTCAGTGCTTCGCTCGCTCAGGCACCGCGTCGTCATGCGTATCTTAACGCGATCTGTGCTCCGACTCCGCATCGGGTGGCTCCGACTGGTCGTCATCGAACGCGTTGACGCCGATAAGACGAGATACGCGTACCGGCACGCCTTCCCGCTGGAACTGGTCGACGTTATCCAGCAACTTCCGGTCCGACATCGTCATGCGCGAGCGCAGACGAATGTATTCCGCCCACGAAGCGATGATATAGCGCTCGACAAAGCGCCCCTCTTCACCCAGGTCGCGAAAAATCCGCCAGCTGACTGCGCCGTTGCGGCGCCGAGGTGCTTCGACGGCGTGGATGGCGCGCAGGAAAGCTCGGCGCTTTTCGGCGTCGATCCGATATTCGATCTGGATCAACACCGGGCCATCATCGGGCAGTGGCTCTGCCGAGATGGCCATGTCCGGCAACTGCACGCCCGGCGTGACATCAGCTTCCTCGCCCATCGCGACACGGACGCGGCGATTCAACAGGTGCAGCACGATTATCAAGGCGGCCGATACGGCGAGTGCGATACGGGTACCGACCGCGGTCGCCAGGCCGCCCCACAACGCGCTGCCGATTGCCAGGCTCGCCTGAACGGCGACGATATTTATTCCGACCGCGCGTGCGCGCACCCAGGCTGGCGCACTGCTTTGGGTGCCTGCCGAAAGACTCGCAAACACGGTGACCCAGGCGACGCCCGCGCAGGCGGCTCCGATCACGGTAAGCGCAGTGATGCCGCTGGCCGCAACGAGCAGAATGGCCAGCGTCCAGAGCAGAACGCCGGAAGTCACGACGGTGTTCAGCACGCCAGTGCGGAGCTGACCCGGCAGCGCCAATGCACCCACGACTGCGCCCGTTCCAAATGCGGCGGAAAGCAATCCGAAGCCCCCGGCGCCGATACCGAGCTGATCGCGCGCAATAACCGGCAACAGTGCCCAAAAGGCGCTGGCGCACACGGCGAAGTTGAGGTTGCGGATAATCAGCGAGCGCATGGCGGCGGAGTGCCGGGCGTAGCGAACCCCGCTGCGTATGCCCGACAGCAACCTCTCCGGCACGCCGGGAAGCTGGCGCTCTCGCCCCTTCCAGCGGCGCAGAGCGATGAGCATCAGTGTAAACGCGAGCGCGCCAATGACAAATGCAATTCCGATTCCGTACACCGCTGCGATCGCGCCTGCCAGCGCAGGGCCGAGGGCTCGCGCGACGTTGAAGGCGACGGCGCTCAATGCGACGGCATGGGACAGCTCTTTTCGCGACACCAATTCGTTGACGCTTGCCTGCTGGGAGGGTAGGTAGAACGTGAAGCCGGTGCCGATAACGAAGGTCAACGCGAGGAGCGCTACAGGCCCAGTAACACCGGCGATCGTGGCGCCGCCAAGCACAAGCGCCGCCGTGAGCAACAGGAGAACCGTGACGAGAATGATCCGTCGCCGATCGACGATGTCCGCCAGCGTTCCTGCGATCAACCCGAAGAGCAATGTCGGCGCGGTACTTGCCGTCTGCACCAACGCGACCATCAGCGGCGAGGGTGTGAGCGTGGCCATCAACCATGCGGCGATGGTGGCCTGCATGGTGTAGCCCAACGCAACCCCGATCGATCCGAAGTAGAACATTCGGAACGGGGCGTGCCGCAGCGGCGACGACTCCAACAACTGCGTCAAAAAGGGGGACAAGGGGGACTATTTCGAAAGTCTGGTTTGAAGCGTTGCCTGCGTTGCACCGGCCTTATAGTCTCCAAATCGTGTAGTAGTCCGCGATCGCTCCCGCCGGAACTTCCTCGCCCTGCGGATCGTCTCCGGGTACCGCGTAAGCGCCGCCCATCAGGATGTGTACGTCGTTCGTGCTGTCGTATCCGTGCGCATTGGCGCAGATGTGATTGAGCCCCTTGGGGATATCCTGCGCGATCGGCACGGTATTCCAGGCATTCGTGACCGGATCGTAGACGCCTATGCCATGCACCATGCCGCAGATCGAGCGGGTGTAGAACCAGACCACCTTGCGGTTTCGCGAGTCGAACTGGCAGCGGAAACGGTCTGTTCCAGCGGCGTGGTACCGCTGGTACGTCGCATGCGAGCCGAACGGCGGATCTGCGAGCGCCTGCTGCATGGCAGGCTTGTCCAGGTTGAATCGCCAGAAAAAATTCTCGCTGTGGTTGTAATTGCCGGCAACCCACACATCACCAACCGACAGTACGTAGCCCCAGCGTCCGATCAGGTCGATACCCCAGTCGATGCCGTCCATGTACGACGGTGCGAACAGGCGGCCGTTGGCGAGCGCACCGATGGTGGCCGGATCGATCGGCGTCGAATCCTTGTGCGGCGGATCGTCGACGTAGAAACGATTGATTGCCGCGGCAGCCGAATCGATGCACACCAGACAGCGTTGCACCTGGTCAAAGTGGCCATTCTTGCCGCCCGGGACCTCGAACGCCTTGGAGATTGCGCTCCAACTCCCGTCGCGCGCCATTCGCATCGCGCCGTGATAGTACGTCGAGCCCGGCAGGGAGCGCATGTCACCCTTGCCCGCGACCGAGCAGATATCGCCATCGTTCGCGCGCCACCCACCGGGATTGCATGTGAAGGCGTCCAGCTTGTAGTCCATCCCGCATGCCTGAGAATCATCGGGGCGTGACGGCGTCAGCTTGCCGGGGCCGTGGCAGAAACCGGAGACTTGCCGCCAACCCTGCTTCGCGTCACCGCTCAGGTCCAGAACCGGATCGTAGCTGAACACGCTCCCGGCGGCCGTCTGGCTCGTCACGGTATTGGAGAAGTCGCCGCCAAAAATGATGTTGCGCTTGCCTATCGCGTCGTGGCAGACGCGAAATTGTTTACCGGCCGAACTGCGACCGAGTTTGGAGGGGTACACCTCGGGACGCATGATAAACGTGCGCGATGGGATCATAGCGGCGAACTGGCGATGTCAAGCTGCCAGACCTGTAGCCCATGCGTCACCAGGTACTTGAGTTCGTGATTGAACCGATCGTAGAGCAGCGCTGCGCTGGTCTGCGGAACGCCTGGCGGCACGGTGGCCGGCAGCTTCGGACCGTAGCGCCAGACCAGCGTCGCCAGATCGAGGATATAGGTTGTCTGCGGGTCGGTGCCGGCACCGTTGTCCTCGCCTTGCCCATGCGTGTCGCCAGTATACGCAACGATACAATCCAGATGCTCGACCAGGCAGTAGCACGCACCAACGGTCGGTCTCGGCCCCGTCGTCGGTAAGCGATACCAGCCAACCCTATCGGCTGCGCCGGCTGCGAGGCTGCGCATATAGAGTTCATTGGCATTGTTGAACAACCACGCTTGCCCGGTGCGATGGTCGACGCCGCCGCGCGTCGTGCCCATCGATGCGCCTGACACCTGGCTGCCACTCCCGAGCGGAGGAACATTTGCGTCGCTCCAGGCCTCGAGGGCGCCCGATGGCAGGGCGCGCGTCTGGATCTGATTGTATTGCCCGCTCATCAGGCCCCAGAGGTAGTAGCGACCATTCCAGTAGCCACCCATCCTGTCACTGCCGGCACATCCCGGCTGAAACTGCGTGAATGTCGCCGTCGCCGGATCGAAAAATGTCTCGTAGTTCTTCGGGAATATGACCGGCCCCGCTGACGACCACATCGCTTTGCCGATGTTGTCGCACCAGTCTGCCGAGCTGTTCTCCCAGCGGAAGCTCGGGCGGCCGGAACCATCCTTCGGCCAGTCTGCCGGGAACGGGCCGAGCGCCGACATGCGCAACGTCTGCCAAGTCTTGTTTGCGCGCGAGAAGATACGCACGCCGCTCAGCGACTGGTCGCTCGGCGCGTCCCAGATGTGCATGATGTCGCCGCTCGGCGGCAGGATGCACGGACGGCTGAAGTACGAACTCACGCCCGAGCCCGAACCGTCGTCCAGTCTCCTCCAGGTATCGGCGCTGTGCTGGGGCGGCGGCGCGTTGGCGTTGCCCTTTGGGGATCGCGCACCCCGGCGCTCGGTAGAGCTTTGCGCGGGAACGGCGAGCGGCCACGCCAATGCCGTGGCACCGAGCAGGTTAATGAATTCGCGCCGTCTCATGCGATCACGTGTTTGCCGTCGTTCGGGGAGTGGAACCCAGAACCGACAAGGCGACGCTACGCCGGTGCCATCCGAGGGTCAAGCGAGGCGCTGCACGCTATCTGCGCGGTTCCTGCTCCGCGGCCGAGTCGCGTTGACACCTGCATGTCGGCATGACGTTCACTCTAAGAAGCTACCGTGCCGCCGATTCGCGCGGATGTTGCAGCGGCAAAGCTACGCGGTATCCTGAGCGAACCGGCTACCCGGTGAACCTGGCCGGCAATACTTTGGAGGGCTCCATGTCTGAAGTGAGAAAAGCACGTGCCGTCGGCTTCAATCATGTCGCGCTCGAGGTCGGCGACATCGAAGCAGCCCTGGCCTTCTACGGTCGCCTGTTCGACTTCGAGCTTCGGAGCAAGAGCGACTCGATGGCCTTCATCGATCTGGGCGACCAATTCCTCGCACTCCAGAAGGGTCGTACGCAGCCCGCCGACGATGGGCGGCATTTTGGACTTGTCGTCGATGACAAGCAGGCCGCTCGCAAAGCGCTGGCCGATGCAGGCATCGAGGCGTTGCCAGGACCATTTCTGGATTTTCTCGACCCTTGGGGCAACCGCATAGAGATCGTCGGCTACGACAATATTCAGTTCACCAAAGCGCCGAACGTGTTGCGCGGCATGGGACTCGCGCATCTCTCGAAGAACGGGACGGCGATCAAGGAGCTTGCGGAGAAAGGCATGGCGCCATAACCATTGCGTCCCAGTGCAAGACTTCAAGATTCGGAGCGGGCACACTTTGCCCGCGCATGCCGCGTTCGACCGCGGTGAGCTCGGGGCTGGGGTAACGTCGGCGCTCGCTACAGGATGCCTCGTTCGCGATAGGGCAGATTGTCGACGACGCGCCGGTAGCCGAAGCGCGAGAGATCCAGAGTCTGGAATCGTCGATGAACGATCAATTCTGCGATCGCGCGGCCGGCCGCGGGCGCATGCATCATGCCGTGTCCTGAAAAACCGCCGACGACGTAGAAGTTCTCCATGCGTCCTGACCAGGCACCGATCACCGGATTGCCGTCGAGCTCGTTCTGCTCGTAGAGGCCCGACCAGGTACGGCGACAGCGGCAGGCCTCGAACGCCGGGAAGCGCCGAGCAAGCGCGGGCCAGACGATGCGCTCGAAATAGTCGTGATCGACGTCAAAGTTGTAGCCACGAGGTTCGTCGGAATTGACCAGTCCTCCAGAGTAACCTCGTCCTTCGGGGCGGAAGGCAAGCCGGTTCGTGTCTTTCACGCAGGGAAGCGATTCAATCGCATTCGGCGTCTCGAAATAGTGCTCGAAACGCCGGAGCGGCTCGATCGGCAACGGCATGCCCACCATTGCCGAAATCTCCTTGGCCCACGGTCCGGCCGCGTTCACGAAGGTGTCGGCAGCGACAGATTGTCCCGAAGACAGTCGCACGGCGCGGGCCACGCCGCCATCATGATCGATACCAACGGCGCGCTCGTAGATGTAGTGCGCGCCGAGGGCGCGCGCCTTTCGTCGAAACCCCTTCAGCAATCCGTTCGGATCGCACCAACCATCTTCGAGGGAATGAACGCCGGCTGCGATACCCTCGAGATTCACCGAAGGGAAGCGCTCGTGCAATCCGTTTTGATCGAGATAGTCGGCCTTCACGCCATGGATGCGCTGGGTCTCGTAGTTCGCGCGTAACCCCGGGACGTCGGACGGAGGGACGATGAACAAATAGCCTCCTTCGCGCCAATCGACGTGCGCAGGCTCTCCCTCGATCGCGAGTTCCCCGTTCGCCCGCGCAATGAATGAGATGCTGAAGTTGGACATCTCGATGTTCTCTGCGCAGGAAAACTGCCGGCGAGCGCCGCCCGAAGCTCGCAATGTCGAGGCGAACTCGTAGGTCTTGTCGCATTCGAGCACGGCGACATCACATGCGGGTGCGAGGCATTTCAGGAAGTAGGCGACCGACGAGCCCATGATCGCTCCGCCGATGACCACAACGTCGTACTTTTCCATTGGCATTCTTTCCGGGTCGTCAGGTGTTGCGGCCACTCGCAGCGCTCGGTTCTTGGCGTGCTACGATCCTGCCATCGTAACGCGCCGGTCGGCGCCAGGAGCGACCCATGGCCAGTACGGTGATCCCCGCGGGACAACTCGGAATGATTGCACCCGCCTTTGACCTGCCCGGCACCGACGGCAGGCGGCATACGCTCGAATCGGCGCGCGGCCCGAACGGGCTCCTCGTCATGTTCATCTGCAATCACTGTCCCTACGTCAAGGCGGTGATCGACAAGATCGTGCGCGACACCGGCGAGCTCGCCGCGCAAGGCATCGGCAGTATCGCGATCTCGAGTAACGATACCACTGAGTATCCCGAGGATTCGTTCGAGAACATGCATCTTTTCGCGGCACGGCACCGGCTGGCGATTCCCTACGCTTTCGACGAATCACAGGCTGTCGCGAAGGCGTATGGGGCCGTATGCACACCGGATTTCTTCGGCTTCGACCGCAGGCTCGTTCTTGCCTATCGCGGGCGCCTCGACAGCTCCGGTCGGTCGTCCGACCCGAGGGCATCGCGCGAGCTCTACACCGCGATGGGGGAGATCGCGCGCAGTGGAAGAGGTCCTTCCGTACAACACGCGTCCGTCGGTTGCTCGATCAAATGGGGGTCCGATCAACCGAGCGCGTGAACAGCCTACGCTCGACCGTGCAGCGTCCCGAAGCAGGCCGCGGCGGTACTGGACAGGGCTCGCGTGCAATCCTATAGTGCAGCAGCGCTGCGATTGGTTCGAAGGGGCAGCGTTGGAGCTGCTTGGAGCGTGCGCGTCGCATCGGATCGGGGCGGCGGACGGTCGATAGTACTTCACGGTGGAGCGGAAGACGCGGAATGCGCGCACTGCCCACCCGCACGACAAAGGAGGACACGAGATGAAGAAGTCGATGCTGATCGCCATCGGCGCGTTGATGGTGGTTGCCTGCATTGCTGCCGGGCCGGCCACGGCGCAGAAGAAGACGCTCGCGGTGGTCGTCAAGGGCCTGGACAACCCGTTCTTCACGGTGCTCGGCGATGGCTGCGCGCTGTGGAACAAGGAGAACCCGAACTCCGAGTACACCTGCCTCTACACCGGCCCGGCGTCGAGCGCCGACGAGGCCGGCGAGGTGCAGATCGTCGAGGACCTGATCAACAAGGGCGTCGCGGGCATCGCCATCTCGCCGTCGAACGCGCCGGCGATGGCGCAACATGCTCAAGGCCAAGAAGCCGAAGATGCCGATCATGACGATCGACGCCGACCTCGCCGCGGCCGACCGGGCGCTGCGCAAGACCTACCTCGGCACCAACAACTACGACATGGGCGTGCTGATGGCCAAGCACCTGAAGGAGCTCAAGCCCAAGGGCGGCACGGTGTGCCTGCAGCTCGGCAACGTCGCGGCCGACAACATCAACGCGCGCGCCGCGGGCTTCCGCGACACCATCACCGGCAAGAAGGGCATCGACCGCTTGAAGGGCGAAGGCGGCTGGACCGAGATCGCCGGCTGCCCGCTGTTCACCAACGACCAGATCGACCTCGCCAACCAGCAGATGGCGGACGTGTTCACCAAGAACCCGAAGCTCGACGCGTTCATCCTCGTCGGCGGCTGGGCGCAGTTCGGCCCGCAGGCCTACGCGCAGGTCACCGACCAGGTGATGGCCGAAGCTGAAGTCCAAGGAGCTGATCATCATCGCCGGCGACACGCTGCCGCCGCAGCTGGACGCGCTGAAGGCCGGCCGCAGCCACGCGCAGATCGGCCAGCGCCCGTTCGAGATGGGCCACCGCGCGCCCGCGGTGCTGATCGACCTGATCAACGGCAAGAAGGTCGCCGATCCGCTCTACACCGGTCTCGACGAGTGCACGCCCACCAACCTGGGCAAGTGTCCGGCGAAGTAGCCGGCCGACCGGCGGCCTGATCGAGGGCGCCGCCGGCGCCCTTGTTCGCTGCTGCGCACGGCAGCTCCCGAGTGCAGCCTGGCCATGGCATCCTGGAACTCACCGGCATCTCCAAGCATTTCGGCGCCATCCAGGCGCTGAACGACGTGTCGCTGTCGCTGCACGCCGGCGAGGTCGTCGGCCTGATGGGCGACAACGGCGCCGGCAAGTCGACGCTGGTCAAGATCATCGCCGGCAACTTCCCGCCGAGCAGCGGCACGATGCACGATGGAGGGCCGCAAGGTCGCCTTCCACAAGCCCGCCGACGCGCGCGACGCACGGCATCGAGATCGTCTACCAGGACCTCGCGCTGTGCGACAACCTCACCGCGGCCGCCAACGTCTTTCTCGGCCGCGAGCTGATGCGCGGCTTCGGCCCGTTCCGCATGCTCGACTACCGCACGATGTACCAGCGCGCCGGCGAGCTGTTCGCCGAGCTGAAGTCGGAGACGCGGCCGCGCGACCTGGTGCGCCGGATGTCCGGCGGCCAGCGCCAGGCGGTCGCGATCGCCCGCACGCGGCTGTCGGAGCCCGAAGATCGTGCTGATGGACGAGCCGACGGCCGCGATCAGCGTGCGCCAGGTCGCCGAGGTGCTGAACCTCATCCGCCGCCTGCGCGACCACGGCATCGCGGTGGTGCTGATCAGCCACCGCATGCCCGACGTCTTCGCGGTCGCCGACCGCATCGTCGTGCTGCGGCGCGGCGAGAAGGTCGCCGACAAGGCGATCGCGCAGCAGCTCGCCGGAAGAGGTGACCGGCCTCATCACCGGCGCGATCGAGACCGCCTGACGCGGCTCGCGGCCGATCGACCAAGCGGCAACGCCATGGCGACGACGCTCGAGCAATCGATCGACAGCGCAGATGCACGGCAACCTGGCTGGCCTGGCTCGTCAGCCAGCAGACCTTCTGGGTGTCGGTCGCCGCGCGTCCTCGCCTTCGTCGTCCTGTCGCTCGCCAGCGACGTCTTCGCGACGCAGCAGAACCTGTTCAACGTCACGCGCAACTTCGCCTTCGTCGCGCATCATCGCGCATCGGCATGACGGCGGTGATCATCACCGGCGGCATCGACCTGTCGGTCGGCGCGGTGCTGTGCTCTCCGGCATGGTGATCGGCATGACGATGAACGCCGGCATGTCGATCTGGCTCGCGGTCCCGCTGGCGCTCGGCGCGGCGCTGCTGGTCGGCGCCTTCAACGGCGTGATGATCGCCTACGTCGGCATGCCGCCGTTCGTCGTCACGCTCGGCATGCTGTCGATCGCGCGCAGCCTCGCGATGGTGCTGTCCGAACAACCGCATGGTCTACGAGTTCGGCCCCGACCAGGCCGCAGCTGCTGGCGCTCGGCGGCGGGTTCGTCAACCTGGCGCTGCCGTTCGTCGATGCCGATCCAGGTGCCGAACCCGGTCGCTCTTCCTGCTCGTGATGACTGGTCGTCACCGGCTTCGCCTTCCGCTGGACGACGCTGGGGCCGCCACCTCTTCGCGATCGGCGGCAACGAGCACGCGGCCAACCTGACCGGCGTGCCGGTCGGCGCATCAAGGTCAGCGTCTACATGTTCTGCAGCCTGTGCGCCGGCATCGCCGGCATCCTCGAGGTCGGCTGGCTCGGCACGATCACCACCGGCCTCGGCCAGGGCATGGAGCTGACCGTCATCGCCGCGGCGGTGATCGGCGGCGCCAACCTGACGGGCGGCGCCGGCACGGCGTTCGGCGCGGTGGTCGGCGCGGCGCTGATCGAGGTCATCCGCAACAGCCTGACCCTGCTCGGCATCAGCACGTTCTGGCAGGGCACCTTCGTCGGCACGCTTCATCATCATCGCGGTGCTGTTCGATCGGCTGCGCGCGCATGGATCCAACGAGTGAGGCCGGAGATCAGCCAGCGCATCGAGGCGCGGCGATCTCGCACTTCCTATTGATCTTTACCAATATGAGTGACAAATCGATCGTCGCCCCGGCGCAGGCCGGGGCCCAAGTCCGTCTTTCGTCGGACAACCGACTTGGATCCCGGCCTTCGCCGGGATGACGGAGAGCGGAATGAGGGACAAATCGATCGTCGCCCCGGCGCAGGCCGGGGCCCAAGTCCGTCTTTCGTCGGACAACCGACTTGGATCCCGGCCTTCGCCGGGATGACTGAGAGCGGAATGAGGGACAAATCGATCGTCGCCCCGGCGCAGGCCGGGGCCCAAGTCCGTCTTTCGTCGGACAACCGACTTGGATCCCGGCCTTCGCCGGGATGACGAAGAGCGGAATTGAGGGACAAATCGATCGTCGCCCCGGCGCCCGAGTCCGCCTTTCGTCGGACGACCGACTTGGATCCCGGCCTTCGCCGGGATGACGAAGACGGGACGAAAACTTGCAAGTCACTTGCGTAAAGCTGAGTAGGTCATTGCGTATCCCATCAACGCCCGCGCATACGCCGGCGCGGTAGGCTCGTGCATGAAATACACGAATATTTCCTGCCACGAAGTCGCTTCGAGCCGGCGCGCCCACTGCTGCAGATCGTCATCCGAGTAGGTTTCGAGTCGGAGCCGCACGTAGCCCCAGGGAGCCGTCTCAACCAGTGGCGGCGGCGCGTTGTCTTCGCGCTCGGAAAAGCATAGCGAGGCTCCGGAGGTCTTGAGCGCGTCGTAAACGTCGTCGGCAAACCACGTATCGTTGCGAAACTCGAACGCCGCGCCGTGGCCCTCCGGAAGCACGCTCAAAAACGCGTTCAGGCGCGGAAGGTCCTTTTTCAGATTCGGCGGAAGCTGGAACAGCACCGGACCACGCTTTGCGCCTAGCGCCGCGAGGTTGCGATAGAGATAGCCGGTCGGCTCGGCTGCGGTCTCGACCTTGAGCCGGGCGATGTGGGTAATCCGGCGCGACGCCTTGATCGCGAAGCGGAATGCCTGCGGCGTCGTACCCGCCCAGTTCTCCAGCATCGACGCCTTGGGCATGCGATAGAAGGTATTGTTGATCTCGACCGTGGGCAGACGCTCGGCGTAGAAGGCCAGCATGTCTTCCGGCTTGATTTTGTCCGGATAGAAGGTTCCTTTCCATTCCTTGAACGAATAGCCGCTCGCGCCGGCCAGAATTCTCGAAGTGGTCATGGTTGTGGTCCTCGCCTAGTTTCGACCGGGCTTCGGGCGCCTTCGCTCTGGCCGCGTATCGCGGCAAGCGGCAGGCCACGGCCGGGGCCAATCATGGTTACTACAACATAGCACTGGGTTCCGGCCTGCACCGGGATGACAACGAGTATCGACACGCACGGCGTCCCTCGGGGCGAAAACCTCAATACAATCCCGCCATGGCGAAAAGCACCCTGACCGAATATTCCGCCAAGCGGAGCTTCGCGGCGACGCCGGAGCCGCCACCGGCCGTTGCCGCGCCAGAAAGGCGGACCGCTGCTGTTCGTCGTCCAGCAGCATTCCGCCCGGCGACTGCATTATGACTTCCGGCTCGAATGCGACGGCGTCCTCAAATCGTGGGCGGTGCCCAAAGGCCCGGCGCTCGATCCGAACGAAAAGCGCCTCGCCGTGCATGTCGAAGATCACCCGTTCGATTATGCCTCCTTCGAAGGCGTGATTCCGCCCGGGCAATACGGTGCGGGAGAAGTGATCGTCTGGGACTGTGGCGTCTATTCGCCCGACGAAGGCGGCGCGACGTGGTTCCACGACCGCGCGCAGGCCGAGCGCGAAGTCAACGCGGGGCTGACGAAGGGCAAGCTCAGCATTCTGCTGCGCGGAGAAAAACTCAAGGGCTCGTTCGCGCTGGTGCGCACCAAGGAAGCCAAGCAGTGGCTGCTGATAAAACACAAGGACCGGTTCACTACGACCGCCGACGTTACTGCGCAGAACCGGTCGGTGCTGTCTGGCGTCGCCGTCGAAGAGCTCAAGGTCGTTCCCGCGCACCGGATTCCGGCGACGCAGCTCGTCCCTTCGGGTGCAGTCGAGGCCATGCCGGCCAAGCTCGCCCCGATGCTCGCCGAGGTGGGGGAGGTGGCCTTCAATCGCGCGGAATGGATGTGGGAGCCCAAGCTCGACGGCTATCGCGTGCTCGTGTTCATCGACGAGCATGGAGTGAGGCTGCGCTCGCGGCGCGGGCTCGAACTATCGTCTCATTTTCCGGAGCTCGCTGCCGACCTCGCCAGGCAGGCTGTCAATGGCATGGTCCTGGATGGCGAGCTCGTGGCCTTCGACGCGAGCGGCAAACCGTCCTTCGCGACACTCCAGGGCCGCGCTCAGCTGAAGACCGACCGCGAGATCGCGATGGCGGACCAGAGCACGCCCGTGGTTTTCTATTGCTTCGATCTGCTGTATTTCGCCGGCATCGATTTGCGCAAGGCCAGCTACAGCGAGCGCCGACGCTACCTCGCCCAGTGTCTGCTTCCCTCGCGGCTCGTCCAGCTGGTGCATACGTCGGAAGACGGTGTTGCACTGCAGGCCGCGGCGCTCGCCAGCGGCTTCGAAGGCGTGATCGGCAAGCGCAAGGAAAGCCGATACGAGGCGGGCAAGCGCTCAGCCTCGTGGGTGAAGGTCAAACCGACGCAAAGTGCGGATTTTGTCGTCGGCGGTTACTCGAAAGGGAAGGGCTCGCGCGCTCCGCTCGGTGCGATTCTGGTCGGCTACTGGGACAAGGGCAAGCTGCGCTATGCATCGCACGTCGGATCCGGTTTCGATGAGCGCACGCTGGCGCAAACGAAGAGTCGCTTGGACCGGTTGCAAAGAAAGACCTGCCCGTTCGTCGAACAGCCGCCGCTCAACGGTCCGACCACCTGGGTCGAGCCCGAGGTCGTCGCCGAAGTGGCCTTCCAGAGCTGGACCGAGGACGGTGCGCTCCGCGCGCCGGTGTTCCTGCGCCTGCGCGACGACGTCGACCCGAAGTCGGTACGGCGCTCCGAGGCCAGCAGCGTGCCTCAAGCGTCTGTCGTCCACCGGCCCGATCGACGATGTCCTGGCGCAGCTGACAACCACCAACGCTGCATTGACGATCGCGGTTGGACCCCATCGCATCCGCCTGACGCACCTCGATCGCGTGTACTGGCCCGCGGACCCGGCGCTCAGGCAATCGGCGCTGACGAAGCGTGACCTGTTGCGCTACATCGCACAAGTCTCGCCGTTCATGCTGCCGCATCTGGCCGACCGCCCGCTCACCATGATTCGCATGCCCGACGGCATCCGCGGGCAGCGCTTTTTCCAGAAGCACTGGGAGCAGGAGCGACCGCAATTCGTCGAGACGATCACCGTGTACTCGGGCCACAAGGACGAGCAGCACGAGTACCTCCTGTGCAACAACCTGCCGACGCTGCTGTGGCTCGCGCAATCGGGGACGCTCGAGTTCCATGTCTGGCATTCCCGCGCCAGGCCCGGACCCGACGCGATCAGCAAAAGCACCGACTACGCCACGTCGCTCGAGTCGCTGGAAGGATCGGTGCTCAACTACCCCGACTACGTGCTCTTCGACATCGATCCGTACATCTATTCGGGCAACGAGGCGCCCGAGTGCCGAACCCGAGCTGAATACGGTGGCGTTCGAGAAGGGCAAGGAGGTGGCGTTCTGGCTGCGCGACTTGCTCCAGAGCATGTCGCTCGAATCGATCGTCAAGACCTCGGGCAAGACCGGCCTGCACGTGTTCGTGCCGATCCGGCGTACCCTCGATTTCGACGCGGCGCGCCAGGTATCGGAGCTGGTCGGGCGGCACCTCATGCGCCTGCACCCCAGGGACATCACCCTGGAATGGAGCGTGCCCAAGAGGACAGGCAAAATCTTCATGGATTACAATATGAACGTGCGCGGCAAGACGCTCAACGTGGCCTACTCGCCACGAGGCGAGCCTGGCGCGCCGGTGTCGATGCCACTTACGTGGGAAGAGCTCGCCGGGGCGCACCCGCTGGACTTCAGGATCACGAACGTCCCGCAGCGTCTGAGCGAGACCGGCGATCGCTGGCGAGATGCGCTGGAGCGCAAGCAGGACCTCGAAAAGGCGCTGTCGCGCACCGAGGCAAAGACTTAAGTCGGAGGCGGAACATGGCTGCACGATCGATAGCGTCATTGACGGTTTCATTCGGGCTGGTGTCGATCCCGGTGAAGCTCTATTCGGCCACCGAGGCGAGCCGCGCGATATCCTTCAATCTGCTGCACAAGGCTTGCGGGTCCCGGCTGAAGCAGCAGTACCTCTGCATCAAGGAGGAAGTGCCGGTCGCGCGCGAGGACATGGTCAAGGGCTACGAATTCGCCAAAGACCAGTACGTGATCTTCACGCCCGACGAGCTGAAGGCGATGGAGGAGGCAGGCACGCACATGGCGGAGATCACCGAGTTCGTGCCGATCGAGGCCGTCGACCCGGTGTACTTCGACAAGGCGTACTACCTCGCCCCCGACAAGGGCGGTGCCAAGCCTTTCGCGCTGCTCGCGAGCGCGCTGCGCGAGTCGAGAGCGCTGCGCGCTCGGGCGCTGGGCGGCGCGCGGCAAGCAGTACATCGTGATGATTCGCCCGGTCGAGGATGGCCTGATCATGCAGCAGCTCCTCTACGCCGGCGAAGTGCAGATCGATCAAGGAGATCGAGATCCCGAAGACCGAGGTCAAGCCCGCCGAGCTCAAGCTCGCGCAACAACTGATCGAGCAGCAGGCGTCCGACAAGTTCGATCCCAGCCTTTACACCGACGAGGTCGCGGCGCGCATCGAAGCGGCGGTGCAAAAGAAGGTCGAAGGCCAGGAAATCACCATGGCCGAGGCGCCCGAGGGTGGCGCGCAGGTCATCGATCTCATGGAAGCGCTGCGTGCGAGCCTCGAGAAAAAGGCGCCTCTGCGCGCCAAGGCGCCCGAACCCGCCGCCGCAACAGCGCGCAAGCCGCCCAAGCGCGCACAGCCCGCTGAGACGGCCGCCACGGCGGCGCCAGCGGTGCGCAAGGTCGCAAGGAAAGCCTAGCGAGCGCAGGGGCGGAGCGGGCGGTGCACCCGTACGGCGTCGCTGACGTCGAGAGACTGCTCGGCGTGCCGCGCAGCACGATTCGAGCGTTGATCTCCGCCGGATTCGTATCCCCCGCGCGCGGGTCACGAGGCGCGTGGCGATTCTCCTTTCAGGACCTGATCGTGCTGCGCACTGCGCAGGCGCTCGCCGAGGCCAAGGTTCCCCAAAGGCGGATCACGAAATCGGTGCGGGAGCTGCGCCGCTATCTACCCGACACGATGCCGCTGTCCGGCCTCAGCATCTGCGCCGTCGGTGACCGCGTCGTCGTCAGGGAGGGCGGCAGCCATTGGCAGGCGGAATCCGGCCAGTACTTGCTCGAGTTCGAAGGCGATCCCTCCGACGGCTCGCTCAGCGTGATCGAAACGAAAAAGTCCGAGCCAGCGGTCGACGCACAGGCACTATTCGACCGAGGGCTCGAGCTGGAGCGAGGGGACGTTGCGACGGCGATCCGGATGTATGAAGAAGCGGTCGCGGCCGATCCGCTATTCGTCGATGCGCGTATCAACCTCGGGCGTCTTCTGCACCAGGCCGGGCGCTTCGCCAACGCCGAGCGCGCCTATCGCGACGCGATCGATGCCTGTGGCAGCGAACCGGTGCTGCTCTACAACCTCGGCGTGCTGCTTGCATGACATGGATCGCAGGACCGAGGCGATGCAGGCGTACGAGGCTGCGCTTTCCTGCGATCCCGGATTCGCCGATTGTCACTACAACCTCGCGCTGCTGTGCGAACAGCTTGCCAGACCGAAGGAAGCCATCCGGCACATGTCGCGCTATCGCGCGCTCGTCGGCGCCGGGTCGCAGTAACCGATGGCTGTTGCCTGGGCGTTGTCACGTGGACCGGCTGTTGAATGTTCACACCTATTGAGAATTACGAAATTAAGTGACACAACATGTATGAATGTTGACGTCATCGCGGCGCAGGCCGGGATCCAAGTTCGTATCAGCGAATAGCCGGCAACTTGGGCCCCGGCCTGCGCCGGGGCGACGAAGCTTTTGGCCTGTGCCGGGACGTTTCGTCATCTCGGCGAACGCCGGGATCCAATTTCATAGCCAGGGATTGCGCCCCGGCCTGCGCCGCGTCGACGTGGGCTGGTTGCGTCATGTAGATCGGTAAAGCTCAATAGAGCACGTGCAGCAGACACGCTCCCGGCCAGAGGCAGGCAAGCGCCGCGAACGTGATCGCGAACAGGATGTCCTCCACGCGGCTGGCCCGCCTGGCCTGAGTCCAATCCCAGCGGGAACGCGGGTGGGGAAGTTCGTCCGCCGCCCGCCGCGAAGCGGTACCGGCCCCGACGCCTACAAACGATGGGGTGGCGCCCGCGCCGCCACTTTCCCGGAAACGCGGTGGACCCAGGCCGGTAGGAGTGTGCAGGCCGAGTGTATGGGTCGAGGCATTCATGGTCGTCTCCGGTTGCCTGATGACAGCAGCAAAGATAACGGATACGATTGGTACTATAAAAGATCCATATCGCGTGACTTTTATGAATCCAATCAGCCCGACTTTCGACCTGGCAGTCGACCTGCCCGCGCGCGGGTCGCGCCGCATGGGACGCGAACTGCATAAACAACTGCGCACCGCCATCGTCAGCGGCCGTTTACAGCCGGGATTGCGCCTGCCCGCAACGCGTGAATTCGCGGCGGCCCTCGGGACGTCGCGCAATACGGTGGTCAGCGCCTACGATCTGCTGCTGAGTGAAGGTTATGTACGCGCCGACGGCAGGGCCGGAACGCTGGTTGCCGACTTTCTATCGCCGCCGGCACGGCAGCGCGCCCGAGACAGGGCGGGGCTGGATCCCCGGTTGAATCCGGCCTGGCGTACCCGCCAGATGCTGAGTCCACCCGGTGCGCTAGCCGATTGCCGCTTCAATTTCCGCATCGGTCTGATCGATCCGGAGTCCTTCCCGTTCGCGGTTTGGCGACGCCTGTCGGCTCGGGCCTTGCGCGCCGCATCGCGAGCGCCGTCAGACTATCGCGATCCGGAGGGAAGATTGGGGCTGCGCGAAGCGATCGCCAAACACATTTCGTTTGCGCGTGCCATCGCGTGCAGCCCTGACGAAATCGTGGTCACCGCGGGGGCGCAACAGGCCTTCGACCTGCTCGCACGCATTCTAGTAACCCCGGGAAAGACCACCGTTGCCGTCGAGGACCCGGGCTATCCGTCGATGCGCGGCGTGCTCGCCGCAGCGGATGCAAAGCTCGTGTCCATTCCGGTCGACGACGAAGGGCTCCGCGTTGACCGGATTCCGCGTAGCGCGAGGGTGATCTGCGTGACGCCGTCGCATCAATATCCACTGGGCGTGCGCCTGTCGCTCGCGCGTCGGGTCGCGTTGCTGGATTTTGCGCGGGCGCAGCGGGCAGTCATCATCGAGGACGACTACGACGGCGAGTTTCGCTACGCCGGCAAGCCGTTGGACGCGTTGCAGACACTCGACCGCGCCGAGTCGGTGTTCTATGTGGGCACGTTCTCCAAGAGTTTGTTCCCGGATTTGCGACTCGGATTCATCATCTCGCCGCCATGGGCGATGCAGGCGCTCGTTGCCGCCAAGCAGCTGACCGATTGGCATGCGCCTGCGACTACGCAGGAAGTCTTGTCCGCCTTCATCACCGAGGGCCATCTCGCCCGGCATGTCCGCAAGATGCGCAGGATCTATGGGGAACGGCGGCAAATTCTCGAGCACGCCCTCGAGCGGTTTTGTTCCGACCGGCTGCGTGTCATAGGGGTCGGGGCCGGACTGCACCTGACCGCCTACCTGCGCAACTCGATCCCCGCGGCAGCCTTGGCCGACAAGGCGCGCGAAGCGGGCATCGCGCTGAATACCATACGGCGATTCGCGATGACCAAGCAAAAGCGTGACGGGCTCGTGTTCGGCTATGGCGCGATCGAGTCCCACCAGATCGACGAAGGGATCCGCTGTCTCGCCCGAATGATGTAAGGCCGATCTTCAGTCGGCAACAGGGACGGTGTAATTCAGCGCCAGCCGTCCCCCGTCCGCATAAATCGTCTGTCCGGTCATGTACGACGCGTCGTCGCTTGCGAGAAACGCGGCGACGGCGGCAATCTCCTCGGGCTCACCGCAGCGCCCCAACGGCGAGCGCGACAGGATCTTCCGGCGGCCTTCTTCGTTTGCGAGCACGGCCGCCCTGGCCATCTCGGTCAGGATCGTTCCGGGGCCGATGGCGTTGACGCGGATATTGTAGGGCGCGAGCGCGATCGCCGTGACCTTGGTCAACTGGTTAACGCCACCCTTCGAAACAACGTACGGAACCTGATTCGCAATGGCCAGCACCGCATTGACCGACGACATGTTGACAATCGCGCCACCCCGCTTGTCCGGCCACGCTTGCCTGACCATCAGCCGCGCGACAGCCTGACTCATCAGGAACATCGACTTGAGGTTGACCGCGATGACGCGATCGAAGTCTTCTTCCTCGACGTCGAGAAATTCGGCGGCATGCGTCATGCCGGCATTGTTGACCAGGATGTCGATGCGGCCGAAGCGCGCCGCCGCCGCTGCGACCGCCGCGTCCACTTCGGCCTTGCGAGAAACATCGGCACGCACGAACGCTGCCGTGTGGCCCTGGTCGCTCAGCGCAGCGGCCAGTGTGCAACCCGGCGCTTCGTTGACGTCGACCAGCACGACCGACGCTCCTTCCTGCGCGAATCGCCTCGCGCAAGCTGCGCCGATGCCTTGCCCCGCGCCCGTGATCAGGGCCACTAGTGATCGCAAACGCATGTGTTTCTCCGGTGTTCTGAGTGTCGACAGTTTCCGGTTTCACCTGTCCTTATCGCTTGACCGCACCTTCGAGAATCGTTTCGATCCAGCCCGACAGCGCGTCCAGCATTTCAGCCATTATTTGTGAATCCTTGCGTCCCGTGCGCGCGGGTACGTGAAACGAATGATTGGCATCCTGGAACAGCCTGAGCGTGGCGCGTGTGCCAAGCTGTGCGGCGAGTGTCTGCAAGAGCTGCAAGTCCGCGAACTCGTCGCGCGTTCCTTGCAAGAACAGCATCGGAGTTTGCACCGCATAGAGGTGCTTTGCGCGCTCGTCCGACGGTCGCCCGGGCGGATGAAGCGGGAATCCGAGAAACGCCAGCCCGCGAACCCCCGCCAACGGCGAAGCGGCTTGCGCCTGCGAACTCATGCGGCCGCCAAAGGATTTGCCGCCGGCTAGCAGTGGAAGTCCGGGCAACCGGCGCAACGCCTCCGCCACCGCGGCACGAACGGTAGCCTGTGCGAGACTCGGGGTATCCGGCCGCCTGGAGCCCTGCTCCATATAGGGAAACTGATAGCGTAGCGTGGCGATGCCGCGCGCGGCGAGTCCGCCGGCGACGGTCGCCATGAACGGGTGTGCCATCCCGGCGCCAGCGCCGTGCGCCATGACGTAGCAGGCGCTCGCGTCAGGCGGCGTTTGCAGTAAGCCGGAGACGCTCTGCGCCGCGTCGATGGCGATCGTCACCGCGTGAACGTCGGCCGCCATCGATCACCGCCACGAGATCACCGCCACGACGCTCGCTACGCGGGGGCGTGCCAGCCGGCGTCCGCCCACAGCTCGCCGCTCACCGCCGAGTTGGCGAGCATGAAGCAGATCGCGTCGGCGATCTCGTCGGGACGAATCAGCCGGCTCAATTGCGTGAACGGCAGTATGTGCTTGCTGATGTAGTCGTCGCCCATCGCGCGCACCATCGGCGTGTCGGTGAAGCCCGGGTGAATCAGCCCGCAGCGCACGCCGTAGAAGACGGCTTCCTTCATGATCGTCGCGGCCGCGCCCTCGAGGCCGGCCTTGGTGCTGGCGTAGGAGATCTGGCCGCGATTGCCCTGCGACGAGACGGAGCCGATGAACACGATGGCGCCCTGCATTCCTTCGGACGGCTGCCAGCGCTTGAGCCCGCACGCGGCGCGATTCTCGGCGATGCGTCCGATCATCTCGAGCGCCCAGTAGACGGGCGCGACGAGGTTCACGTCGATGACCTGCTTGAAGCGGTCCACCGGATAGATCCGCGCCTTGCCGGTGATCTTGTCGATGCGGACGGCGAGGTCGTCGCGCGTGATGCCGGCGGCCGGCACGCACATGGTGACGGTGTCGAACTCGCTGCTGATGGAATCGAAGACCGACGCGCGAAACGCCTCGTCGGTCGTGTCGCCCCGGTACGGGTAGGCGACCTGCCGGCCGGCGTCCGCATTGACTTCGGCGGCGACGCCGTCGATGTTCTCGCCCATGTCCACGAGCGCCATCGCGCGCACGTTGCGCCGCGCCATCTCGATCGCGACCGCCCGCCCGATGCCGCTGGCGGCACCGGTAATTACGGCAACCTTTCCCTCTAGTTCCATCAAGTCTCCTGCGTGCAGATTTGCTGCGCCGCAGCATATTAGCGGGTTTCTCAATCGCCGTCACTGGGGACCCTGGGCGCGTCCGCATCGACAGAAGCGTGCCCGATAGCGGGGGATGGTCGCGAGCGGCGCAGTCGACATGGCACCTGGGACCGGCCTTGAGCCGTGCGCGGCGCTGCGCTATATTCGTTTCGAGTGACCGGGGATGGTAAGCAGACTCCCCGCTTCCGCAAGACGCTCATCACGTCCAAGCTCTGCTCCTGCTCTGGGGTCGCAAAGCCATGGAGGGGCGCGAATGTGCGACGGACTCACAAAAAGTCGTTCAGTAGCGTGCTCGACAGTGAGCACCGTCCCGGAACCTGCGTTGATCCCGACACGAAGCGACATCGTGGCGCTGATGCGACCGCAGGATTACCTTGCCGCCGTCGAGGCCGGCTTTCGGAGCTACGCCATCGGAGGTGCCGACGTCCCGATACCAATGCATATTTCGGCGAAAGATGGCGGCTTTCACGTCAAAGGCGGGCGCGTGGTGCTCGATCGCGCCTACGACGCGGTCAAGGTGAATGGGAACTTTCCAGGCAATCCGCGGCGCCATGGGCTGCCGACCATCCAGGGTGTCGTGGTCCTCTGCGACGCTGTCGATGGGTCGATCCTCGCAATCATGGATTCAATCGAAATAACGTTGCAGCGCACGCCCGCCGCCAGTGCGCTGGCGGCGCGTTTCCTCGCACGCCCGGACACCGAGCGCATAGCTGTCTGCGGATGCGGCGAGCAAGGGCGCGCCCAGCTCGTCGCGCTGGCCCAGGTCATGCCGTTCAGGCGCGCGCTCGCCTGGGATATTGATCGGGAAAAAGCGCGCGCGTTCGCCGTTGATATGCGCGCTTTGCTCGGGCTCGACGTCGTCGCAGTGCCAGAGGTTCGCGATGTAGCATGGCCGAGTGGTGTGATCGTGACGGCCACGACGGCACGAACGCCATTCATGACCCATGACATGGTGCGGCCAGGCGCGTTCGTCGCGGCGGTCGGCGCCGACAGTCCGGAGAAGAATGAATTGGCGCCCGAACTCATGGCCAATGCGACGATCGTCGTGGACGTCCTTACCCAGGGCGCCACCATGGGGGATCTGCATCATGCCATCGATGCAGGCCTTGTCGCGGCGGGAGACGTCCATGCCGAGCTAGGCGAACTGGACGTCGGACGCAGGCCGGGTCGCACCAATCCGGACGAAATAATAGTGTTCGATTCCACGGGCACGGCCATACAGGACGTTGCCAGCGCTGCCTGGATCTACGAGCGGGCGATCGCGACCCACGTCGGTTCATCGATCGCATTCGGCGCTCGTTGAGCGTCGCTACTACGGAGTTCTGCAATGTCCGAGTCTTTCACGTCAGACCGAAGCCGTGCCATCCCGATCACGCCCGTCAGCGCAGCGAGGTTCCCGGCATGGCTCGAGCAGCACCCGCAATCCCGCGAGTGGCTGGAAGGGATTGGCTTCAAGGCGGATCCGGGCACGTTTGCCTTCCTTCCAGGCAGCGATGGGCGACCTGCGGCGATCGTCGCTTCCCCCGTCGAGGGTGCGTCGGTTTACGCGTTTGCGAATTTGCCGATGAGCTTGCCAGAAGGGAAATACGTTCTCGAATTGGAGCCCCACGATCGGTCGGCCACGGACTCTGCCCTGGGCTGGGCGCTGGGATCGTATGCGTTCGATGCCTACAGGCAACCGAAGCGTGCACCGGCGAGGCTCATGTGGCCGGACAATGCCGATCAAGGCGAGGTCGAGCGCATTTCGCGTAGCGTCTTTCTCGCGCGCGACATGATCAACACGCCGGCCGAAGACATGGGCCCGCAGCATCTTGCGCAGGCCGTTGAGCGCGTGTCGCAGGCGCACGGCGCGGCGATGCGCGTCATCAGCGGCGACGAACTTCTAGCCCAAAACTATCCTACGATCCACGTTGTCGGTCGGGCGAGCCACCGCCCGCCTTGCCTGATCGACCTGCGTTGGGGAGACGAATCAGCCCCGAAGGTGACGTTGGTGGGGAAGGGGGTCTGCTTCGACACCGGCGGTCTCGACTTGAAGACTCGGGAAGGGATGCTGGAAATGAAAAAAGACATGGGTGGCGCTGCCGTCATGCTCGGCCTCGCGAGCGCGCTCATGTCCTCCGCCACACCGATCCGGCTTCGGCTGCTGATTCCCGCAGTCGAGAATTCCGTGGCCGGCAATGCCGTTCGGCCGCGCGACATCGTGCGTACGCGCAGTGGCAAGACCGTCGAGATCGGCAACACCGACGCCGAGGGGCGCCTCATTTTGTGCGATGCGCTGGCGGAGGCAGACAGCGAGCACCCCGATCTGCTCGTCGATTGCGCGACGTTGACGGGCGCGGCGCGCATCGCGCTCGGTACCGAGCTGCAGGCGCTGTTTTGCGATGACGACTCGGTCGCCGATGGAATGTTACGAGCCGGCAACCGGGTAGGGGACGCCCTCTGGCGCATGCCGCTCTGGCGCCCCTATCGCAAGGAAATCGAGGGCAAGTGCGCCGATCTCAACAACGTCGCGAAGGGGACCCATGCAGGCTCGATCATCGCGGCGTTGTATCTCGCCGAGTTCGTGTCGAAGCAGACGCGGTGGGCGCACCTCGATATCATGGCCGCCAATCAGACGTCGAAGCCCGGTCGCCCGGAAGGCGGAGAAGCCACCGGCCTGCGCGCGCTCTACGCCTATATTCGGCAGCGGTATGCGTGAGGCCGATAGTGCGCCACGCGAGATCGGTTCACTTCGGAGGGCCCTTGGACGTCCAATACGTGAGCATGCGGGCGGAGATGTCCGCTGCAGACGATTCCCGGGTAACCGCTGCTATATAGCTGCGATCGAACCCGAGGTCGCGCAGCAAATGGTCATCGAGCCCGCGCAGCAGGTCGTACGCCGCCTTCGCATCTTGACGCTGTCGGTAGCGTGCCACCAGGCGGCGAGCGCTTTCTCGAATCGCCCGCGCTGCTGCGGCGATGCTTGCGCCGAGCGATCGCGCGCGACGGCTTTTGGCGGCTTGATGCACCTCGTAGCTCGTTGGCCACCCCGCTGTCGCGGCATCGCCAAAGCCGCTTGCCGCCGACGCGTAGCGCGCCCACGACTCGGCGTCACACGTTGAGAGCGCCGGATCGTCACACGTGGCGTCGTTGTCGGCCGTGCCGCGCCGCGGGATGACGAGCAGCGGTGTATCCGTGCACACGCTCACTTCGCGATCCGCGACTTCTCTTGCGAGGGCGAAGTCATTCGGTTCGGGGCGGATCATGCCGTGCCGCGCTTGCAGCAGATGCACGTTGCCTTTCTGACTCATCATTTCCTTCCTTTAACGAGGTTCGCTGGGACTATGCCAGCGCCGACAGCGGATGCAGCGAAGGGAATCTGCTGCGTCGATGGAGGGGCGCTCTTCCAGTTCATCGCTGCGATTCCCAGAAATATGAGCGCGCAGCCCCCCGATTCGTACGACTGCACTGCTTCGCCGAGAAATGCGAAGGAAAGTACCGCGCCGAAGGCCGGCATCAGGTAAATGAAGGTTCCGGCCCTGCTCGGGCCGATCCTGGCAACACCGCGATTCCACAGAAGAAAGGCAAACCCCGACGCGAACACCGACATGTAGAGGACGCCGCCGACAGTCTGTGTGCTCAGGGAAATTGCGGGTTCGCCCGCTGACTTCCAGAGATAAACGGGGAGCATGAGCAGCACTGCCGCGGTCGCGTTTGCGCTCAACAGCGCCAGCTGCGGAAGCTCGGCAGGAACGCGCTTCAAAAGCAGCGAATAGATCGCCCAGAGGACCACAGCCAGAAGCATCCACAAGTCGCCGGCTCCGAAGTTGAGCGCCGTCAGGGAGCCGATGCTTCCGCGCGCAATCAACGCAATTGCGCCGAGGAACGAGATGCAGGCCCCGAGCAGCTGTCGCGGGGAAAGCCGCTCTCCGTGCACAGACCATGAAAGCAAGATGATCAGCAACGGCGCAAGCGACAGCAGCAGCAATGCATTGACCGCGCTCGTCGTGGCAAGCGCCCGATACACGCAAGTGTGGAAGGCGGCAATACCCGTCAACCCGAGCGCTGCGATCCGCTTCCAATGGCGAAGAAGCAGCGGGCGATGCAGCTTGAACGGGCCGTAGGAGAGTGGAAGCAATATCGCCAAGGCAACCGTCCATCTCCAGAAATTCAGGGACAAGGGTGAGATCGAATCTCTCAGCGCGCGCCCGACGACCATATTGCCGGACCAGATCAACGCCGCCGCGCTCAGCCCCGTCACGGGAGAAGCGATAACGTCGTGCACGAGAGAAAGGGCGGATCTGCGCCGCGCACTAGCCATTGACGGTCCAGGGTCCGGTCTCGGCTCGCGCGCCGACGGACTGCCGTGGCCGTTCGTTGACAATGAGCAGCACCGACTCGGGAGATTCGAGGACGATCCGGCCGCGGCGCCAACCCACGACCGCGAGCAGGCCTCCGAAGAAGGCGAGTGCCAGCGCCGAGAGCCAACTCCCTTCGAACAGCTGAAGCACGCCGACCGCCATCGCTGACGCGCCGACGAATCCGACATGCAGCCACAGGCTGCACCTGACGAGCGGATGTTCCAAGCCGCTACCCACTGCACATCTCCGTTAGACCGAACCAAGCTTCAGTCTATTGGACAGGTGTCGCAGGAGAACTTCAGCGGGAGGTCAAACTTGTTTCGTTTGTTTCACGCGCTCGCGCGCGCGGCGCGCGTTCAGTCCGGTGGCGCAATGCCGTCCACCACCAGTTCGGCGACCACGCGGCGGACGTCGTTTGGCAGGAACGGCTTTTCGATCACGGGACGACCACTCTCGGCGACGAACTCGCGCAGTGCGGAGGCGAGTGTGTCCCCCGTGATGAAGACGACGCGCTCGGCCTGGCCGGGCCAACGCTCTTCGATTTCCTGGTAGAACGCGCGGCCGTCGAGATCAGGCATACGGATATCGGTGAGGATTACATCGTATCGCTCGGCCGCCATCCGCTCCAACGCTTCTCGTCCGGAGTTGACAGCCACCACCCGATGCCGTGCGCCCGTGAGGATCTCGGCGAGCGTATCGCGAATCTCCGCCTCGTCGTCCACGATGAGTATCCTGCGTTGGCTCGCGCTCGCTTTGCGCGGTGGCTCGGCGTCGGCGCGGGGCGCGTCCACCTTGCCAACGGGTAGCATGGCGGTAAACACGGCGCCCCCTTCAGCCGGACTGGCGGCCGTGAGTGTGCCTCCGTGGGCTTCGACGATACCGAGGCTCACTGCCAAGCCAACGCCCGTGCCAACTCCCATGGGCTTGGTAGTGAAGTAGGGTTCGAATACCCGCGCACGAAGGTGTTCCGGAATGCCGGGTCCATTGTCCGCTACCGCGATGCACACCACGCCGGCGAAGCAGTCGTAACAGCTGGTTACGCACAGGCGGCGCGGCACGGCGTGCTCCTGCAGGGACTGTTGCGCATTGATGATCAGGTTGAGCAATACTTGATGGAGCTGATCAGCGTCGGCGAGGATTAACGGAATGCCCTTGGCAAGATCGAGTTGCACTTCGATGCTGCTCGTGCGGATCGCGTAGCCGGCAATGTCGAGCGCTGCCGTGACGACGTCGTTTATCGCCACCGGGCCGCGTGTGGGTCGCTGTTGCCTGGCCATGGCGAGGAAGGTCCGGACAATGCGCGCACAGCGTTCCGCCGCGGTGCGGATCTTGAGCGCCGCAGCCTGGGTAGCCGAGTCGCCCTGTTCCTCGAGCAATACGGCGCGGGCCACGACGACGGAGAGCGGATTGTTCAGTTCGTGGGAGACACCTGCAAGCAGCGAACCGAGCGCGGCAAGCTTTTCTCGCTGATACAACGATTCCCGCTGCCGCGCGAGTTCTTCCGCGGAGCGCTTCTTCTCAGTAATGTCGCGGGCGATGGTCAGCACATGGGGCTGTCCCTGATACTGCATCGGTATCCCATGCACTTCGAGTTCCAGAGCTGAGCCATCCCTGCGCAACTCGGTCACCTCCGCGTGCAGCGATTCACCGGCCGCGACGGCGCGCAGGAAATCGAGGTGATAGCAGGGGCCCTCCCAGCTGCCGGGCGGCAGCGCAGAGAATTCGCTCTCGCTATATCCGTACATGTGCCAAAGAGCGGGGTTGGTGTCCACGATCTCGCCCGCTGCATTCCACAGCGCCAGCCCGTCGATGGACGCATTGAACATGGAGCGATACTGTTCTTCGCTCGCGCGCAGCGCGGCCTCGGCCAGCTTGCGTCCCGTGATGTCCCGCGCGAGCGCAAGTATTCGATCATGTCCGCCGATGGTCACGCGCTTGCCGTACACCTCGTGCCAGTGCAGGCTGCCGTCTTTGTTCTTGCCGTGCCATTCGACGCGGAACTGCTCTCCTGCCGCTGCACGCCCGATCAGTTCCATCGCGTCTTCCTGCGCGTAGGGCCGCTTGCCAGTACCCAGTGAGCCGATGTCGATATTTCGAAACTCCTCCCGGGTGTAGCCAAAAGTGGCACAGGCCTTGGGATTGACGTCGACGATGGCGCCCGTCTCGATGTCGTGCACGAAAATGGCATCCTCGGCGGCGTCGAAGATCGCTCGGTAGCTTGCCTCCGACACGCGGAGCGCCTCGTCCTGACGCTCGCGCTCGCTGATGTCGGTGGCAATGGCAAGCGCCATGGCATCGAAGGCACGCCCCAGCCGACCGAGCTCATCGCTCCCTTTCAGGCCGCTGCGGGCGGAGAGATCTCCCGCCGCCAGTTGTTCTGCTGCATGCACAAGTCGGGCGGTGCGGCGAGTCAGTAGAAAGTGAAACACCAGCCACATGGTGAGCGCCAGCGCCGTCACCCATCCTGCCCAGTAGAGCGACTGTTGAACAACCTGCTCGCGAGCTTCCGCCTTGTACCGGCGAAGATCCCAGGCGAGGAACAAGCTGCCGGTCCGTGAGGGGCGCAGCTCCTCGCGCTCGCTGCCTATGAGGACGCCGGCGTAGCCGAGCAGGACGTCGCCGTTCGGGTCGGTGGTCACCTCTGCGCGCCGTTCGCGGATCGCGCCGGCGGCTTGATCGAGGTTGAACTGCGGCAGCACCTCCGCGATCGGCCGTCCCAGCCAGGCACGCTTCGTCGCGACGACCACGATTTGCCGGTCATCGGTCAGCGCTGCGAGAGTGACGTCGTGGTTGTGCGCCAGCACTTCGATTTCGTGCTGTGCAACGGCGACCTCACCCTTGAGCAGCAGATACTCGAGGGTGCTCTGCAAGCGGGACATCTCCTGGGCCAGTCGCTTGCGGCTGTCGTCTTCCGCCGCACGCTCGGCCTTGGGAACGTGATACAGCAGATTCACCGCGCTTAACGTCGCGGCAAAGACCAGCAGTATCAGCGGTACCGTGACCTTGAGCGACGTCGGAAAGCGGATGTTCAATTTTGCAGGCTCTGCAGCGGCCCCGGCGACAGTACACCTTCAATGTCCAGCCCCGTCCGGAGCAGCTTCGAATCGAGCATCAGCGTCATCAGTCGACGCCCGGTCACCGCAAGTTCCGGGGCCGATCCACCGATCATTTTCAGATTCTCTTCGCGAGACGGGACGTGGAGGCCCTGCTGGGCCTCGAGGAATTGCTCTCCGCTCGTCTGTTGGCGTATGCCCATGCGCCGCGCTGCGTCCTTGGGGTCGCTTCGCATGTAGTCTAGCGCCGCGAACCAGCCGCTGAGCAGCGCCTGCACCGCTTTGGGCTGCTTTTCCACGACGCTCGCCCGCACGGCAAGGAGATCGACGATCTCACCCGGAATCCGGGTGCTGTCGAACAGAGTCGTCGCGCCGGCCCGAAGGAGCTGCGCGCGATACGGGTCGAAAGTGACAGCACCGTCGACCTCGCCCTTCTCGAAGGCGCTGGGTTGCTCGTTCGACTCCAGGTGAACGACGTTGACATCACTGGCCTGCATTCCATTGAGCGCGAGCGCGCGGCTGAGCATGAAAGCACCGAGCGCGCCGCTTTCCACCGCGACCGATTTACCTTTGAGATCACGCATCGATCGCATGCCTTTGCGACCCACGACCACATCAGCACCGTGGGATACGTCCACCACCAGGATGATCCGCGGCTGCAATCCATCCACCGCGAGCCCGAACAGTTCGTCGAGACTGATCACCATGCCGTCGATGGCCTGGTTGCGATACGCGCGCAGCACCTCGCTTGCGGATGGATACTCGACGAGCTGGACGGTTACGGGATCCAGGCGACCCAGCTCCCGTGCCAGGTAGAGCGGCTCGCTTCCTATCCAGACATTGGTGCCGACGCGCAGGGCGGTTTCCGGTTCGCGAGCGCACCCGAGGAGCAGAAGCGCTACGCATGCGAGCAGGTACAGGTTCCTGCTCGTGCGATGGCCGGTGTTCATGGCGCTCAGGCTCCGTCCGGGACGAAGATGTAGCCCTCGTTGCGTATGGTCCTGATGAACCTGGGATGCTCGGGATCCGGCTCGATCTTCTTGCGCAGCCGCATGATCCGCAGATCCACGCTGCGGTCGAAGGGATCCCAATCCCGTTGCCCGTTGAGGTTCAGGATGCGTTCGCGGGAAAGCGGCCGGTTCGGGTGCTCCGCAAGCGCTTTGAGCAGGTCGAACTCGAGTGGCGACATTGCCACCTCGCTTCCCTCCTCGTCCGTGAGACGGTGGGCGGCGACGTCGAGCACGCATCGTCCGATACGCACGCGTGCCGCGCCAAGGTCGGCGCGTGCCGCCGCGGAGGTGCGGCGAAGCACACTCTTGACACGGGCCACCAGCTCGCGAGGGTCGAAGGGTTTGGGGACGTAGTCGTCGGCTCCCATCTCGAGGCCCACGATCCTATCTACCACTGTACCGGCCGAAGTCAGCATGACGATCGCGATCTTCGCGTAGCGCTCACGCAGGTGGCGCGCAAGACTGAGACCGTCCTCTCCGGGCATATTGATGTCGACCAGCGCCAGGTCGATGGGGTGCGCGGCGGCGATTGCCTTCGCGGCGGCGGCGCTTTCTGCGCCCATCGCCGCATAACCATGGGTGACGAAGTATTCCTCCAGCACCTCGCGAACGTCCGGCTCGTCATCGACGATCAGGATCGTGGCTTTTGTGTTCACGGATACTCTGCGACTCCTTCGGGCCTGCACGGCGGGCGAGACAGCTGCGCCTCCGGCGGGCTGCGACGCAAATGGTACCGCTACAGCGTTGTGATGTGGCGAATCCATGGGACCTTCCTGGCAAATAGAGGGGCCAGCCCTCGAGGCCACAGGATAAATCCATCCGCAGAGGAGTCAACGCATCGCGGGGGTGCCTGAAACAAACGAAACAAAACTCGCCGGTTGCCAAAGTCGCCTTGCAGCGACGTGTCGCTAGACTTTCGCCGAGAAGTCGCCCACGGTAGCCGCGGGCGGCAGACCGAACTTGCGTGCCTCCGATCAACTCCGAAAGCCAACTCATGAGATCGATGCGCCTGCTTGCTTACGCCGTTCCGGCCACGCTCCTGGCCGCGGGTGGCTGCACCGGCGACCGCAGCCATGCCGCGTCTGTAGCGCCGATGAACTTGCGCCCGCCTGCCGGGCAGGTCGTGTCACTCGAGACGTTCGCGTCCGGGGTCCAGATCTACGAATGTACGTCCAAACCTGATCAGGCTTCGACCTACGAGTGGGTGTTCCGAGCACCGGAGGCCACGCTCGCCGATCGCTCGGGTCGTACCATCGGCAAGCACTACGCAGGGCCGACTTGGGAGTCGATCGACGGCAGCTCGGTCGTAGGAGAGGTCAGCGCGCGCGATGCGGGGCCAACCCCGTCCGCAATCCCATGGCTCTTGCTTCGTGCCAAAACGACTGCCGGCGCCGGTGTGTTCAGTACCACCAAGAGCATTCAGCGCCTGCAAACGGTTGGCGGTGTCGCACCGACGATGCCGTGCAGCGCCGCCAACGCCAAACAGATAGCCCAGGTTCCGTACACCGCGACCTACACGTTCTACGTCGCGACGCCGTAAACAGCCAGGCGATTTCCTCGACAACGCCTGGGCACGACCTTCCGTACTCATGCGGAAGCGGCCATGGTCGGCCGGCGTCGGTCATCGCGCGCACTTGCCGGGAACTCGGCGCACGTCGGGGAGGGGCAAAACAAACGATACAAAACTGGACTTCGGATGAAGTCCGGCTGTCATGCGTGCTCGTTAGACTGCAACGGCGTTTGAGGAACATTTCAAGCGGCCCGCGCGACAAGACATGGCAGGAAGTGGCGCGCGAACCATCGGTGATACGCGCGTCTCTGCCGCAGCTGACGGGAAATACCACAGGAGCTAGGAAGTGAATACAGACGATAGCAAGAACCGTTTCGTAGATCGTCTCGCCCTGACGGCGATTTTCGCCGTCGCGATACTGATTCTCTCGACCTTCGCATTGACGGCCAGATCGGCATGGCAGCCGGCGTTCTCGGTCGGCTCGTCCTCGTCCCTTTGCACGTTGGACGAGCCTGCTGCGACGGGCTCGGACAAGGCGAGGAGCAACAGGTGATGAATACTTCCAGCGATCGGTTTCGCGCCCAGGCGACTTCGTCGATCCCGCTTGGCACCGGCAGGCGTCTCGTCTTCGACTCACCGCCCGAAGAACGCTGGGCCTCAGCGCACCGTGGGGGTACGGACCGGCCGATGCAGGGGTTCGCCGTCACCGTGCGGTCGACGCCCTGCGTTTCGATCGAGGATGCGGTCGGTTGCGAAGCGCACGTTCTGACGGGACAGGCCTGGATCACCGCGGAGGGCGCGCCGCGGGACACGATCGCAACGGCAGGCACGATCGTGCCGCTCGAACTGGGTGTCCGGTTCAATGTCAGCGCGTTTCGTGACATCACCACGGTTCTGATCGCCGCGCCACGCCATTTGCCCGACGTCGGCTTCAGCATGCATGAGCGCGACGGGGTGCGCGTGCTCACCGTCACGTCGGGCAGGAGCCGTCTTCCCGCGGCGCTATCGGGTAGTCCTGCCGCCATCGCCGCGTTCGCGAGGCGCTGCTTTGCGACAGCGCGCACGGCCGCCTTGTGAGGATATCGACATGAACCCGCCATTGCCAGCAATAGCAGACCCGAACGTCGGTCCGCAGCAGGAAATGGAGCCCGAGCGGCCAGCTTATTTTGTTGCGGGCGCCGGTGCACCCGTCGTCATGCTGCATGCTTCGCTCAGTTCGAAATCGCAGTGGACCACGCTCGTGGAAAGAATGGCACGCCGGTTTCGCGTGATCGCGCTCGATCTATGCGGCTACGGTGACAATCCGGCGACAATTTCGGGGACGTCGTTTACCCTCGACGACGAGGTCCGCTTGATTAGCGCCTATCTCGACAACCTCGTCGAGCCGCAGGCGCGTGTCCATGTCGTCGGGCACTCGTATGGCGCCCTGGTCGCATTGCGGTTCGCTCAATCCAGGAGCGAGCGCGTCGCGAGCCTCTCGTTGTACGAGCCGGTCGCCTTGCGCATGCTGGATGTCGACGACCCGGCGCTGGTTGGCATCAGACGAGCCGCCGAGCGGATGGCCCGCCTCATCATGGCGGAACGACGTCACGATGCCGCACAGGCGTTCGTGGATTTCTGGAGCGGTGAAGGCAGCTTCGCGTCTTTTCCGCTTCCGACCCAAGGCAGCATCGTGCGCCGCATCGACAAGGTTGTGCTCGACTATCAGGCGGCGTGGCGTTGGCCGCTGGCTCCAACCGACCTTCGCGCAATCGTCGCACCCACGCTGTTGCTCGTGGGTCAGCGAAGCCCGGAAGTGGTGCAGCGCATCGTCACATCGCTGACCCGCGTGCTCTCAGATTGCCGCGTCGGCTGGTTCGACTGCGGCCACATGGGGCCGATTAGCGATGCGCATCGCATCAATCCCTGGATCGAAGCGTTTGTCGACAACTGCGCGGCGCGCGACACCACTCGCGAATCGCCGCACGCGATGGTCACCCCGGCATCATGGCCGTCCTTTGCGAGCTGAAGCCACTGCTGCACCTGAGGAGAAAACAATGCAGTCCTACGAATTTCCAGCCCCCCGCCTGACCTTCGCCTTTGCGGCGGCAGCGATGACAGCGCTCACCATCGGCGTGCTCGTCGTACTGCCTTCGCAGATGGAAAGCGGCAGCCAGGCCTACGCCATGTTTGCCGCGTCGTCGAAAGTTTGGACTTGCGCCGTGGTGCCCGGGTCCGATCCGCGCCCGTCAAACGCGCCAGAAGACAGGCGGACTACCTTTTAACCGGGCAGGGTTCGGGCGTCCCGGGCCGCCATCAGCATTTGCGCCCCACAACGGATGCATCACCGGGTCGCCCCTCCGGCGTGTCTTGACAACAGGCGTATATACGCTTATTATGGGCGCATATACGCCGATATGGGCCAGTCCGCACCTTCTGCAAAAGGGACCTGTTCCATGACACCCAGCCATCCCGCGCCAGGGCTGCCGGGCAGTGCGCCGCACTGGCTGCAGAATTACCCATCGCATCTGGCGTCCAAATGGGACCTGCCGTCGGGTCAGGCGCTGGTCCTGCGCCCGATTCGTCACGACGATGGCGAACGCGAGGAGGCCTTCGTTCGAGCGCTTTCCGTCGAGTCACGCTACCAGCGCATGTTGAGCGGCGGCTTCAAGGTCACGCCCGAGTGGATCGACTCGATGACGCACATCGACTATCGACGGCACATGGCGTTTGTGCTGACGGTGGTGCGCGACGGTGCCGAGCAATTCATCGGCGTCGGCCGCTATGTCGTCGACGAACTGGCGAAGATCGCGGATGTGGCGATCGTGCTTGCCGACGCGTGGCAGCGCAAAGGGCTTGGCCGCCGCCTTCTCGAGACTTTGCTCACGCACGCGCGGAACGCGGGCGTGCGCGAAGTGAGGGGCCTTGTTCTGGCCACCAACGTCGCCATGCTTCGGCTCGCACGCTCGCTGGGCTTCAGCGTCAGTCTGGAGCCCGGCGACGCCACGGTGAGGCGCATCAGGCGTGACCTGGGAGAGGCTTCCCAGCGGCACTAGGCCGTATCGTGGCGAGATTCGTCAGCGTCGGCTCGATTTTGCGCGCGGCTTGGACGATGCGGGATGCAATGCCTGGCGCGAAAGCAAGAGCTCCTCGCGCAGCCACGCCCGCAGCGATAGCAGCGGCGGCCACTCGCGCAGTGTCGGCGGATAGACCAGGTGATAGGGCTGCGCCATTTCGTGCGTGACGGCGAGCGGCGACAGCTTGACGAGTCGCCCGTCTCGCAATGCGTCAGCGGCCAATAGTTCGCGGCTCAGTGCCAGTCCCAGGTCCTGTTCGGCCGCCTGCAACATGAGTCCGGCATCGTTGAAAACAGCCACCGTGGTCACCTGCGTGCGCACACCGGCCGCGGCGAACCGGTGCCGCCACAGCTCTGCGTCACCCAGCAACGGCTCGCGCGTCAAGGCTTGAGGTTCCACGCCGAGCAGCCGTCGCGCGGCGGAGGGTGAAGCGACGACGACGATGGGCATCGGCTGGTCGAACAGGCGCTCCGACTCCAACCCCACCCAAGGTCCACGTCCCTGACGAAGGGCTGCATGAAATCCCTCGCGCAACAGATCCACCACCTGGTGCGAAGCGTCGATCTCCAGCACAAGACCTGGATGCCGTTCGTACCAGCGGCCGATGCGGGGCAATAGCCAACGCCGTGCGAACGAGGGCAGCATGGTCACACGCAAGCGTTGCGCGGCGCCGCTGGCCGCAGTAGCGGCGGCCTGCATTCCATCGTCGAGTTGAGCGAGCGCGCTCTGCACGCTGCGGAGCAGCGCCTGGCCTGCGGGATTGAGTACGACGCGACGTCCCCGTCGCTCGAACAAGTCAAAGCCCAGCTGCGACGAATCGGCCCGTGAACCACGAGTCGACCAAGCGCATCAGGCAAGCGCGGGCGAGAGCCGCGACAAAGCCACCGGCATAGCTATCGTGGAGAAATCGATGATTGCGTACGCGCCGCGGCATTACCCGGCCGTGATGCTGTTCCAGACCAGCTGCTTTCTGCACGATGTGGCCTCAGCGTTGCGGATGCTTGCACAGCGCCTGGACGTTCGCATCGCGGCCTGGAAGAAGGCCGCCGACGATCGCCGGCTCCTGAACCAGATGAGCGAACGCGAACTGCGCGACATTGTCTCGACCGCTCCGAATCGCGCGTGTTTGGTGGCGGCTGTGACGGATGGTCGTGAAGGCATCGTAAACGCGCCGCGACTTACCCGCTTATCCGAGCCGACGCAGAACGTTTACGAGCAAGCCACCAGAGTAGGCCGTCCCGAAGTGTGCCGTACTTGCACGGCGTCCTTCACAGGGTCAGTGCGCCCGGTCCGAAATGCTGTTGCTCGTGCCCGGCGGGCTCGACGGGCGGATAGCCGCCCGTTCGTGTGTTCACTATTCGTTTGGCTTGTCCCGCGCGGCCAAGGCAGGCATTTCCGGCCACGCGGTGAGAAGGTCCCTCACCGCCGCCGGATCGGTGCTCGCCTTGAGCTTTTCGCGAAAGGCCCGGTCGCTGAACATCGCCGCGGCCGTGGCGAGCAGCTTCAGGTGTCGCTCGTTGGCCTGCTTGCGGAACGATCAAGCCCAAGAAAAGCGAAACCGGCTTGCCATCGGGTGCGTCGAACGGAATGCCAAATCTGGTTCGCACGAACACGCCGGCGGCCGCGTCGCACTGAGACATGCGCGCGTGTGGGATCGCGATCGCCATGACCCAGACCGCCGTCGATCCCAGTTGCTCACGCGCGGTCAGGCTGTCCAGGACTTCGGATCGGCACGAGGTGGCGGCGCCGCGCGAGCATGCCGGCGATCCGCTGAAGCAGCGCGTCCTTGCCCGACACGTCAAGGTCCAGCTCGATGTCCTCGGCTTCCAACAGTTCGCCGACGGGATTCATTGCGTGATCCCTCGTTCATTCGGCGCGATCGGCGTAGCGCACTATCGAGATGCGTCATCCTCGTCCTCGTCGTCGCTCGCGCTCGCTTCGTGGAGGTAGACCGCATTGGTGTTCTGGTCGAAGTCGACAAGCTCGGCGTAGCGGCCCCAGGCGATCAGCGTCTCGAGCAACTTCGTCGGCTGATCGTAGGGCAAGCAGCGTTGCCGAGTTCCGTCTAGAACGCTGTCGGCATCGATTCGTCCATCGGGTGCATCCGCCAGACGTGCGGTGAGCATCTGAAACAGCCGCAGCTTCATGATCGCCTGCCGGAACAGCGTCTTGCGCGCGGGCGGCGGCGCGGCCAGGAAGTACCAGCCGGCCTGCGTCATGAGCACGTCGTCCTTGGGCGTATCGACGAGATCGAGCATCTCGGCCGCCTTGACGATCGCGATGGTCTCGCCGAACTCCTTGCCGATGCGCGCGCTCAGGTCGAACACGTTGATCGTCTCCTGCGCGTCCTCGAGGATCTCGAGCAGGCCGACGATGGTTTCCACCGGCACGTTCGGGATCGGTTCGACGCGCGCGGCGCTGGTCGCGCCGCGGCAAGCGCCGCGCCGCCTCGGCTGCTTCGCGCAGCCGGTCCGCGACGTGCCGCGGCGCGCGCCGCGCGCGCTTCGACCGGTTCGTCGGGCAGCACGAGCGCCGTGATCGCGGCATGAACCTGATCGACCAGCGCAGCGAACTGGCTGGAATTGACGTCGCGCGGATAGGGCAGCGGATTGACGATGACGTTGCGGACGCGCCCGGGATGCGACGAGATGATGACGATGCGCGTGGCCATGAAGACCGCCTCGGCGATGTTGTGCGTGACGAGAAAGATGCTCTTGAGGCCGGCGTGCCCGGAGCCGCGCCAGAGGTCGACGACTTGCGTGCGCAGGTTCTCCGCGGTGAGAACATCGAGCGCGCTGAACGGCTCGTCCATGCACAGGACCTCGGGCTGCGCGACCAGCGCCCGCGCGAAGCCGACGCGCTGGCGCATGCCGCCCGACAGCTGCTTCGGGATATGCGTTCTCGTAGCCGGAGAGGCCGATCAGCTCGAGCGCGCGGTCGATTTCGTCCCGTTCCTGCCGCGCGCCGAGGCGGCGCTGGATGAGCCCGACCTGCACGTTCTCCTGCACGGTGAGCCAGGGATAGAGCGCAAAGCTCTGGAACACGATCGCGAGTCGGCGATTGACGCCGTCGAGCGGTGCCCCATGGCTCAGCACCGCGCCCTGCGTCGGTTCGGTCAGACCGGCCATGAGGCGCAGGATCGTCGACTTGCCGGAGCCCGACTGTCCCAGCAGCGCCAGCATCTCGCCTTCACGGACTTCGAGGTTGATGTCGTCGAGCACGGTCACGGGCGCGACCGCCGTCGGCGCCGACGTACGACTTCGAGACGTGGCGCAGCTCGATCAGGGGCGCTGCCCGGCGGGCCTCCGGCGGGCTCTGGGCGGTCGATCGGCGAGCAATGCGTCGGCAGGCATCGGTCACTCCCGGCAGTACTGGCGCGGAACGGCCAGCGTCGTAGCGTCAGCATCGAAGAGGCCATCGCTGACGCTCAGTCGAGCTTGAACCTGCGTTCGGCCAGGTCGTAGAGCCGGCGCCAGAACACGCGATTGATGGCGACCACGAACAGCGCCATCACGATGATGCTGAAATAGATCGCCGGCTGATCGCCCTTCTCCGTCACCTGCGCGATGTACGCACCCAGCCCGTCGGCGACGAGCTTGTCGTTACCCCACGAGGCGACTTCCGCGACGATGCTGGCGTTCCAGGCGCCGCCGGTCGCGGTTAGGGCGCCGGTGACCCAGAACGGAAAGATCGCGGGGATGATCAACGTCTTCCAGAGCCGCCAGTCGCGAAGGCCGAACAGGGCTGGCGGCCTCGCGCAGGTCGGTGGGGATCGCCATCGCACCGGCGATGACGTTGAACAGGATGTACCACTGCGTGCCGAGCGCCATGAGCAGCACGCTGCCCAGGTTGATCGGGATGCGCGCCGCGATGAAGAACGCGACGATGAACGGAAATGTCATGTTCACCGGAAACGACGCGGCGATCTGCGCGAGCGGCTGAGCAATGCGCGCCACGCGTGGCCGCAGTCCGATCCAGACGCCGATCGGCGTCCAGATCAGCGTCGCGATCACGCTCATCGCCACGACCCGCAGCAGGGTCAGCACGCCGAGCCAGACGACGTGAAGCATCTGCGCGCCGCGTCATGTCGGTCCTGATCTCCTTGGCGATATCGATCGCGTCGAAGACGAGCCACGCGACGCCGAGCCGCGACCAGTGCCCACATCGCGATGCGCAGCAGCGCCTTGAGCGGTGCCGGGTGTGCGGCCGGAGATCGGTCTGCGTGACGTCCGACGCCGAGCATCGAGGCGCGCTGCGAGAAGCGCTCCGAGCGCGCGACCGACGTGCTCGGAGAGCCATGCCAGCACGTACGAGCGCTGCAGCAGATCCAGCACCCACGATGTCGGATTGTCCTTGCCTTCGGTCTGCTCGAGCTTGAACTTTTCGGCCCATGCGACCAGCGGCCGCCACAGCAAGCTGATCGAGGACGACGATGGTGACGATCATCGCGACGATGGCGTAGACGGCCGCGCGCGTGTCGCCCGCCTCGACGGCCGCGGCCATGTACGAGCCCAGTCCCGGCAGCTTGATGTTCTTGTTCAGCACCGAAATGGCTTCGCTTTGCGCGACGAAGAACCAGCCGCCGCCGAAGCTCATCATCGAGTTCCACATCAGCCCGATTGCGGACGAGGGCAGCTTCGACCTTGGTGAAGCGCTGCCAGCGGTTCATGCTGGTAGACGGACGCCGCCTCCTGCAGCTCGGCGGGAATCGTGATCAGCGAGTGATAGAAGCCGAACGTCATGTTCCAGGCCTGCGCCGTGAAGATGGCGAAGATGCTCGCGCATTCGACGCCGAGCAGGCTCCCCGGAAACAGCGCCAGGAAGCCGGTGACGGTGACCGAGAGAAACCCCAGCACCGGCACCGACTGCAGGATGTCGAGCAGCGGCAGCATGACCTTGCGCGCGCGGGCGCTCTTGGCGGCGACGTAGCCGTAGCTGAAGGTGAACAGGAGCGCCGCGGCAAAGGCGATGAACATCCGCAACACCGTGCGCGCGGTGTAGTAGGGAATCAGCGCGACGTCGAGTGAAAGCGGCGGCGGGTGCAGCTCGTCGAAGCGCACCCGCATGTCGCCGCTCAGGACCACCAGCAGCCACAGCAACGCGAAGACGGCGAGGATCGACGATCGCGTCGATCCAGCCGAAGCGCCAGCCGCGCTCGACCTGCTGCCCCGTCGTCTGCGGATACGCGCGCGCCGTCATGTCTCGCGTGCCGGCCCGGAAAGGTCGCTAAGCGCGACAATGCGGGAGTTCGCCCGAGGGGCGATGTGCTTTGAGCTCACTTGCCGGTCAGCGACGGCACAATCATCAGTCCGCCGCTGTTTCTTCGCGTGCTCAAGACGGGACAACTCGAGCAGAAGCGACAACGTCGCCTTGCTGCCCAGGTCGGCACCGTCGATGTTGAACGAACAGGAGAGCCGCGTCGCCAACGATGCGGTAATGCGGGGCAACCTGCTGCATGTCAAGAACCCAAATAAGCCCCGCCATTGATATGCAGCGTCTGTCCGGTCGTGAAGCGCCCGCCGGGGCCCGCCAGCCAGACCACCGCGCTCGCGATTTCATCGGGATGGCCGCGTCGTCCCAGCAGCGTCGGTCGAGCAGCGTGATGCGCGGGATTCGCCGATGCGCTCGCGCTGTTGCGCACGGTGTCCATCATACCGGGTGCGACGCAGTTGACGGTGATGCCGAACTCGGCCAGTTCATGCGCTAGTGCGCGCGTCAGGCCAACCAGTGCCGCCTTCGCGGTCACGACGTGGGCGCGGTGCGACCGCGCCGGTATGCGCAGTCAGGCCGCCGATATTGATGATCGTGCCGGCTTCACTTTCCCTGAGCAACGGCAGCGCCGCCTGGGTGCAGTGAAACGCGCCATCGACACACACCGCCAGCGTATGCTCGCCACTCGCGCGTAAGGCATGTCGGCAAACGGCACTTCGTGGCGTATCGCCGCGTTGTTGACCAGGATGTCGAGGCGGCCGTAGCGTTGGTTCACGGCGTGGATCATCGCATCGACTTCCACGCGCTGCGTGACATCAGCCACGGCCAGCAAGCGATTCGCCGCCGCGCGCCACGATCTCGTTTGGCGACGGCCTCAGCCTCATCGCGGCTAGCACGCACGTTGACCACCACCTTCGCGCCAGCATCGGCGAGCGCAAGCGCGATCGCGCGCCCGATGTTGCGACCCGCGCCGGTGACCAGCGCCACCTTGCCTGGAAGTGTCGCGATGTCCATTCAGCCTCGCAAGGTCTTGAGATCGACGCGCGGCGCGGCGCGCAGCGCTCGAAGCGCGTCCATGCGCCTGCTCGGCGCGAAGCGCGCTCCACCCGCCATAGTCGCAGTTGGCGACGAATTTAGCTACGAGCGCGCCCGCCGACAGCGGCTCTTCGCGCCCGCCGCGAAAGTGGTCCTGGCTTGCTTCGCGCACGTCGCCATTGTTCAGCGTGACCCGAACGTGCCCCGTGAACTGCCGCGGATAGGGATTGCTCGGATCGACCACGTAGCGAACCTTCGACTGCGAGCGCACGTACCGCGGGATCGTGCACGACCGCTTCCTCGTACTCGACCAGCCCGGCGTCGCCGCGCAGCATGCCGACTGCGATCGCGTACGGAATGCTGAACTTGGCGGCGTAGCCGTTGGGCGGATTCTGCTTGGTCGCCGAGCGGTTCCCACAGGCGATGCACGATGCCCTCGGCGGTCTTGCATTCGATCGCCGCGACTTCCGCCGGGCGCACGCCCTCGGCAACGAGCTTGCGCGCACAGTCGATGTAAGGATGGGCCATGGTGCCGCACGCATACGGCTTGAAGGCGATGTCGGCGCTGAGCCAACGCTGGCCGACGCCCATCGAGCATTTCACCGAAATCGCAGCCGTCGCTATTGGCGAACGCATGGAAAAAACCGTGCTCGCCGTCGAACAGCGTGCGCGGCCCGGTGAAGCCCGCCTGCGCCATGCGCGCGGCACGGTAGCCGGCCTGCGCTGCCCAGCCCGGATGCATGCGCTTCGTCCACGCGCCTTCGGCGAGGTACTCGATGATGCCCGACGCCATGCTTCCGGCGATGCCGAGGGCATTGAACCATTGGGTCGTGTTGAGCGACAGCGCAGAGGACACCCCCGCCGCCGCACCCAGCGCGCCGAACACCGCGGTGGGATGAAAGCCGGCCTTGTGCACGCGCTTGGGCGCCACGAGGCACAGCCGGCACATCATTTCGCACCCGACCGCGATGCCGCGCGCGAGGTCGTCACCTGCAAGCGCATGCTGCTCGGCAGTGGCGAGAATGGCCGGAATGATCACGGCGCCTGCATGCACCGGGCCGCCTTCGAAGGTATCGTCGTAGTCCTCGCCGTGCGCGGCGGTGCCGTTGCACAGCGTCGCCGTGGCGACGTTGAAGCCACCCGTATGGCCGATCAGCGTACACGCTCCGGGCTCGCCGCTCGCGGCGCAGCATCGCCTGCACATAATCCGTGCGACGCGCGGCCACACACAGGCCGGCGACGTCCATCAGCACGTCGTCGCACATCCGCGTCACGGCGGCGGGGAGCGTTCGGGGCATGCCGGCGAACGCCGCCGCCATCCGCTCCGAAACGGAGATAGTCGGGAGCGTCAAGGGTGCGGGTCTCAGTCGGCCTCGATCTTGCTGGCGCGCGCGACTGCCGTCCAGTGCACGACCTCGTCGGCGATGTACTTGCCGAACTGCGCGGGCGTCATCGGCATCACGGTGAGCGCCTGCGCGGTGAATGTGTCGTGCAGTTCCTGGGTGGCGAGTATCTTGTTGATTTCCTCGTTGAGCTTTCGAGTGATTGCCTCGGGCATATTGGCCGGCCCTACGATGCCGTACCAGGTCAGTCCGTCGAAGCCTTCGTAGCCGGATTCCTTGAACGTCGGCACATTGGGCAGGAGCGGATGACGCTTTTCGCCGGTGACGGCGAGCGGCTTGAACGCGCCCGAGCGCACGTGCGGCAGCGCGGCAGCCAGCCCCGGGAAAATCACCTGGATCTGCCCGCCCATCGCTTCGGTGAATGCCTGCCCGATGCTGCGGTACGGCACTGCCATGCTCGGCACGCCCGAGGCGTGCTTGAATTGCTCCATCACCAGATGATTCAGCGTTCCGACACCCGACGTCCCGTAGTCGACCTTGGTTGGATTCGCCTTGGCATAGGCGATGAATTCCTGCAGCGTATTGACCGGTACCGCAGCGCGACACCACCAGCAGGTTGGGCGTGCCACCCAGCATCGCGATGGGCGTGAAGTCGCGCACCGGATCGTAGGCGCTCTTCTTGACCGCCGGGTTCGTGCCGTGCGTCGCCACGTAGCCGATCATCAGCGTGTAGCCGTCGGGGCGCGCGTGCGCAGTCGCCAGCGTGGCAATCGCACCGCCGGCGCCCGCCTGGTTCTCGATCCAGAATGTCTGACCCATGGCGACGCCCAGCTTGTCGGCGATGATCCTCGCCACCAGGTCGACGCCACCTCCCGGCGCCTGCGGCGCAATGATCTTGACCGACCGATTCGGGTAAGCGTCCTGGGCGATGGCGGGCGTGCCGGCGATTGCCAGCACGCAAGCCGTCGCGGCCGCGCGAAATCCCGGGGACAGCAACCGAAAGACGAAAACGTTCATCGCTGAAAGCCTGCCATGGCGGTTGCGCTCAATTGTGTCGCGTTGAGGATTTTCGCACACTGCAGTCCGGGTCCCTCGATATTCACAGACCGGTCATCGTCGGGGTACATTGACGAACCCAGGGCCGCGTCGGCGAGGCGCACGACCCGTTGGATCGAACTGCACAATGCGAGCCATGGACAAGTTTCCTGCGGATATCTATACCGAGCCGGAACCGGATGTCGACACGCTGGCTAACCTGGGGCCGCTGACCGGCATGGCCGGCATCTGGACGGGTGCGCGCGGGCTCGATACGAGTCCGAAGCCCGACGGCCCCGAAAAGCAGGTTTACATCGAGCACTACGAGCTGCAGCCCATCGATGCGCAGACCAACGGACCGCAGCTCCTGTATGGATTGCGTTACCACACGCGCATCGTCAAGCCCGATGATCCCGAGACTTTTCACGACCAAGTGGGACATTGGCTGTGGGAGCCGGCCACGGGTGCGCTGCTGTTGACGCTGTCCATTCCGCGCGGACAGGTCGCGATGCTTGCCGGCCGCGCCAGCGCCGACGCGACGACATTCCGGCTGGAAGCGATTCGCGGCTCGCTGACCAATGGCATCGTCTCGGGGTCGTTTCTCGAGTACGCGTTCAGGACGCAGAGCTGCACCGTCACGGTCACGGTCAATGCAGACGGCACGTGGTCGTACGATCAGGACACCGTGCTGATCATCCCGGGTCAGGCCGAACCGTTCCACCACACGGATCGCAACACGTTACGCAAGATCGGCGAACCCACGCCGAATCCCACGGCGCTCGCCGCGGCGAAAGAGCGAAGTGGCGCCTAGCGCGCTCGCGCGGCTCGAAGGAGCAGCATTCTTCCGGGCGCGGACGTCGGGACGGCGCATCGCATCGACTTGCAATTCGCGTCGCCCGGGGCGATGCTTGTGCTGACTGCACAAAGCCGCAGCTTCACGCATCTGTGCCAGGGAGCTGGTTCATGCCGGGAAAGCGCATCTACGGGGTTGTCGCTTCGACGTTGCTGTCTCTGGCCGCGATACCGGCCTGGTCAGCGGACACGGGCGCCCCGGAATTTTCCGACACGCTCGAGCAGCGGCTGCTCGCATGCTCGGGCTGCCACGGCAAGCAGGGCGAAGGCAGCCGGCACGAACGAGTACTACCCGCGCATCGCGGGCAAGCCCGCCGCAGTACCTCTATCGCCAGCTCGTCAATTTCCGCGACGGCCGGCGCACCTATCCGCAGATGGTCTACTTCACCCGCTATCTCTCCGACGAATACCTGCATGCGAGATCGCGACGTACTACTCGAAGCTCAAGCCGCCGTTTCCGACGCCGATCCAGCCGTCGGCGACCAAGGATGCGCTCGCCCGCGGCGGAAATGCTGGTGCGGCAAGGCGACCGCGCGAAGGGCATCCCGCCGTGCGTCGCCTGCCACGGCAAGGCGCTCACCGGCATGCAGCCCGGCATCCCGGGCCTGGTCGGACTGTATCCCGATTACATCAACGCGCAGATGGGCGCATGGCAGGGCGGCTGTCGGCACGCGACCGAGCCCGACTGCATGGCGAAGATCGCTGCGAAGCTGAGCGGCACCGACATCGCGCTGCGGTCGCCGCCTATCTCGCGTACCAGCCCGGTACGCCGGCAACGCTGCCCGAGCCCGAAGCCGCCAGAAACTGCCGCTCGCCTGTGGCAGCCAGCCGCAATAGGAGGCCAGATGACCGCGAGGCGGCTGGCGACTCGCCATCGTCGCGCTAGCTCGGCGCGATCGCGTGCGCGGGCGCGTTCGGCATCCGGCGAACGCCGCGAACGGCGCGGCCAGCGACCACGCCGAAGGCGACTGCGGCGCGCGCGCCGAGCGCGACGCGCATTCCGGCGCAGACCGACGGCGAGTATTTCGCGCGCGTCGGCGATTGCGTCGCCTGCCACACGGCGCGCGGCGGCGAGCCGTTCGCGGGCGGGCTCGAGATGCCCACGCCGTTCGGCACGCTCTACACGCCCAACATCACGCCCGATCCGGAGACGGGCATCGGCAAGTGGAGCGCCGACGATTTCTGGCGCGCGCTGCACGAAGGCAAGTCGCGCGACGGCTCGCTGCTGTATCCGGCGTTTCCCGTATCCCAGCTACACCAAGGTCACGCGCGCGGACGCCGACGCGATCTACGGCTACATCATGACGCTCGACGCCGGTGAAGAAACGCAACACGCCGCACAAGATGCAAGTTCCCGTACAACCAGCGCAACCTGCTGCATCGGCTGGCGCGCGCTCTACTTCACGCCGGGCGAGTACAAGCCGGATCCCGCGCAGTCGGCCGAATGGAACCGCGGCGCCTACCTCGTGCAGGGCCTCGGCCATTGCGACGCGTGCCACACGAGCCGCAACATGCTGGGCGCCACCGAGAAGGACAAGCAGTTCGCCGGCGGCCTGATTCCGCTGCAGGACTGGTACGCGCCGTCGCTCACGTCCAACCGCGAGGCCGGCCTCGGCCAGTGGGAGACTCGCCGACGTGGTCGCGCTGCTGCGCAACGGCATTTCGAAGCGCGGCGTGGTGTTCGGCCCGATGGCGCAGGTCGTCCACGACAGCCTGCAGTACATCACCGAAGCCGACACGCAGGCGATGGCCGTGTACCTGAAGTCGCTCGCGCAGCCCGGCGCGCCCGAGCGACCCGACGCAGATCCGCCCGACGGAGGCCAGAGCAGGGCGGCGTACGAAGCCGGCGCCAAGCTCTACGACACGCACTGCAAGGCGTGCCACGGCGCAACGGCCAGGGCGTGCCGCCGATGTATCCGCCGCTCGCCAACAATCAGGCGATCAACATGGACGTTCTCGGTCAATCCGATCCGCATGGTGCTGTTCGGCGGCTTTCCGCCGTCGACGCGCGGCAATCCGCGGCCGTTCGGCATGCCGCCGTTCGCGTACACGCTGACCGACCAGGAGGTCGCCGAGGTGGTGACGTACATGCGGCAGTCGTGGGGCAATCGCGGCACGGCGCGGTGAACGCCGCCGACGTCGCCAGGTACCGGACGGTTCCGGTGGACTGAAAGGCTGTCGACCGAAGCGGGGTCAATCGGGCGCCGCACCGAACCGCACGACTTGTCACCACCGGCGGCGGCAGTTACGCTCGAGCGCATGCTGGCTGTCCGTGGCGTCGCGAAGTCCTTTGCCGGCTCCCGGCCGCGCACACTCTACGCCGGCGTCGATTTGCAGGTCGGTCCGGGCGAATACGTCGCCATCATGGGCGAATCCGGCGCCGGAAAATCGACGCTCCTCAATCTCATCGCGGGCCTGGATCGCCCGGACGCGGGTTCGATCGCGTTGGACGGCGAGGACTTCGCCGCACTGGACGACGATGCGCTGACGATCCTGCGCCGAGCGCGGATCGGCTTCGTGTTCCAAGCTTTCCATATCCTGCCCTATCTCGACGTTGCGCATAACGTCTCGCTGCCGCTCACACTGCTCGCGGTGGACAAGACCGAGGCGACGCGGCGCACGCACGACATCCTCGATGCGGTTGGGTTGGCCGATCGTGGTGAGAGCATGCCGCGCGAGCTGTCCGGCGGCGAGTTGCAGCGTGTCGCAATCGCCCGCGCGCTCGTGCACCGCCCGAGCCTCGTACTGGCCGACGAACCCACCGGCAACCTCGACCCCGACGCTGCCGCACAGGTTCTGGCGCTGCTGCGCACGCAGATCAAGGCCAACGGTGCAGCCGGTATCGTCGCGACGCATTCGTCAGCGGCCGCGGCCAGCGCCGATCGCGTCCTGGTACTCTCGGCGCTCGGGCTGCACGACGCACGTGGCGACTAGCGGCCGAACGTCGGCGTCAGACGCGAGGCCGGACGTCGTCCGCGTTGTGCTGGCCGGCGCGTGGACGCACGAAAAGTCGCGCGCGGTGCTCGCGGTGTTCGCCATCGCGCTCGGGGTCGCCCTGGGATACGCCGTCCAGCTCATCACCGCCGCGGCAGTCAACGAGCTCGCCGCGGGCGTGACGCTGCTTTCGGGCGACGCCGATCTCGAGCTGCGCGGTCCGCGCGGGGGCTTCGATGAGAATGTCTATCCGGAGATCGCCTCGCTGCCGGAAGTCGCTGCGGCGAGCCCGCTGCTCGAAGTCGACGCGACATTGCCTGGACGCGACAAGACGCTCACGGTTCTCGGCATCGATGTCTTCCGTGCGGCCGCGGTGCAGCCGCAGCTTGTTCCGTCGGTCTCCGATCGGCTTGCAACGCTGCGCTCGGATGCAGTCTTCCTGAGCCCGGCGGCCGCGCGCTGGCTCGATGTCGAACCGGGTGCGACGCTGCGAGTGCAAGTCGCCTTGCAGGATGTCGCATTGCATGTTGCCGGCGTCGTCCACGCCGAAGCACAGCAGCGTCTTGCGGTCATGGACATCGCCGGGGCGCAGACCGCGTTTGCGCGCTTGGGCCGGATCACGCGCCTGGACCTGCGTTTGCGACCGGGTGTGGATCCGGATCGCTTTGCGGACGGCCTGCGTGCGCACTTGCCGGCCGGCGTCGCGATCCAGCGTCCGCAAGCCAGTATCGAGGCCAGCGCAAGCGCGTCGCGCGCGTATCGTGTCAACATGATGGTTCTGGCGCTGGTCGCATTGTTTACCGGTGCCTTGCTCGTGTTCTCGACGCAGTCGCTTTCCGTGATGCGGCGGCGGCCGCAATTCGCGCTGCTGCGCGTGCTCGGCGTCACCCGCCGACAGCTAGTGTGGGCGCTGCTCACGGAGGGTGCCCTGATCGGCGGCCTCGGCAGCGTATGCGGCCTGATCGTCGGGTTCGCGCTGGCTTGGTTCGCGGTGCGCAGCATCGGGGTCGATCTCGGATCCGGATACTTTCGTGGTGTGACACCGGCGATCGGTGTCTCGCCGATGGCGCTGGGCGCATCCTTCATACTGGGCGTGACCGTCGCCGTGCTGGCCAGCGTCGTGCCGGCACGGAGCGCCGCGCGTGCGCCGCCGGCGCTCGCGCTAAAGGCGGGTGACGATGAGCGTGCCTTCGCTCGACGTTACCTAGGCTGGCCCGGGGTTGTTGCGCTCGCGGCGGCGCTCATCGCCGCGCTCGCGCCGCCGGTATTCGGGCTGCCGCTTTTCGGCTATCTCGCGATCGCGCTCATGCTGGCCGGCTGCCTGATGCTGCTGCCAGGGCTGGCAAAGCTTGTGCTCGCCGCGTGTCCCACGCCGCGAGCCGCGGCGCCGCAGCTCGCGGTGACGCAATTGCGGGGCACGCCCGGGTCCGCGGCCGTGAGCCTCGCTGCCATCGTCGCCAGCGCCAGCCTGATGGTGTCGATGGCGATCATGGTGCACTCGTTTCGCGACGCGCTCGGCATGTGGCTCGTGCGCATCCTGCCCGCGGATGCCTATGTGCGCGTTGCCGCGGGCGGTGATACGGCATTCCTGGGCCCGGAATACCAGGCGCGCCTGGCGGCGTTGCCGGGCGTGCGCAGCGCCGAATTCCTCCGCGAGCAGCAGCTCGTGCTCGACGCGTCCCGGCCGCGTGTGACGCTCCTGGCGCGTCCCATCGATGCTGCGAACCCCGGTGCGCGCCTGCCTTTGCTCGGCGACGCAGTGGTGCCCGACGCGAACGCACCGCCTCCGGTGTGGGTCAGCGAAGCCATGGTCGACGTTTACGGGTTCGCGCCGGGCCGCGTCATCGAATTACCGATCGACGGCCGAGCCGTCGCGTTCACCGTAGCCGGCGTATGGCGCGACTACGCCCGCCAGCAAGGCACGATCGTCATCGATCGCGCGCGCTACATCGCACTGACCGGTGATCGTGCGGCAACCAACGCCGCGCTTTGGCTGGCCCCGGGGACCGATCTCGACCAGCTTCGCAGCGCCATCGCCGAAGGCATACCCGGTGGCGATCGCCTGGACCTTGCCGTTCCCGGCGAGATCCGCGAGCTTTCGCTGCGCGTCTTCGATCGGACTTTCGCAGTGACCTACGCGCTCGAGCTAGCCGCGGTCGCCATCGGCCTGCTGGGCTTGTCGTCGTCGTTCGGCGCACTGGTGATCGCGCGTCGCCGCGAGTTCGGCGTGTTGCGTCACCTCGGCATGACACGCCGCCAGGTTGCCGCGATGCTCGCCACCGAAGGCCTGGTGGTCGGCGCGATCGGGACGATGCTTGGCCTCGCGCTGGGCTGCGCGATCAGCGTGGTACTCATCGAAGTAGTGAACCGCCAATCGTTTCACTGGGGCATGGCATTCATGCCGCCGTGGGCGGCGCTCATCGCATTCGTCCTGCTCTTTCTCGCGCTGGCGACGTGCACGGCGGTGATCGCGGGACGTGGTGCGATGAGCGGCGACGTGGTGCGGGCGGTGCGCGAGGACTGGTGAGCGCAAGGCCCGAAGAATGAAACGCCGCGTATTCCTTGCCAGTCCGCTCGCTCTGCTCGTGGCGCGCCGCGCGTACGCGGTCGACTACCCGATCGTCGTACCGGATCGACCGGTCAGTTTTCCGCGGGACTTTGGTAGCCATCCGGCGTTTCGCAACGAGTGGTGGTACGTCACAGGATGGGTCCGCGCTGCGGATGGACGCGAGCTCGGCGTCCAGGTGACGTTTTTCCGCAATCGGCCCGGCGTCGCCGAGGACAATCCGAGCCGCTTCGCGCCACGGCAACTGCTGTTCGCTCACGCGGCGATCGCCGATCCGCGTCTTGGTCGACTGCGCCACGACCAGCGTGCCGCGCGCGCGGGCTTCGGGCTGGCCGAGGCGGCCGAGCAAACGACCGATGTGCGCATCGACGACTGGTCGCTGAGGCTTGATGGCGACCGCTATGTCACGCGCATCGTTGCGCGCGAATTCCGTTTCGCCCTGTATTTCACGCCCACGCAGCCGCCGCTGCCGCAAGGGGTCGCCGGCTATTCACGCAAGGGACCGAGCCCGACGCAGGCGAGCTATTACTACAGCCAGCCGCAGCTCGCCGTGAGCGGCGAGATCGCGCTCGCCGATGACACGTTGACTGTCACTGGAACCGCATGGCTGGATCACGAATGGTCGAGCGAGCCGCTCGGTGGCGGCGCGGTGGGCTGGGACTGGGTTGGACTCAATCTCGACGACGGTTCCGCGCTCATGGCGTTTCGCATGCGCGACCAACATGGCGAAGCGCTGTGGGCGGGCGGCTCGATTCGCCATGCAGACAGCAGCGTACGGAGGTTCGCACCGGAGGAAGTGCGTTTCGACGTGCTGCGGCGATGGCGCTCGCCGCGAACGGGCGTCGTCTATCCGGTCGCGGTCCGGTTGAGCGCGGGTGATGAAGCCTACGAGCTTGCGCCATTGCTGGACGATCAGGAGCTCGATTCGCGCGAGAGCACCGGAACGGTCTACTGGGAAGGTGCCGTGCATGCGGCCAGGGCCGGGCGCGAGGTCGGTCGCGGTTATCTGGAGTTGACGGGTTACGGGCAGCCGCTGCGCTTGTGACCGGCTGCTGGTCAGCGACCCAGAGCTCGTGTTCTCTCATCGAAGCATGGACGCGGCGAATCCGCATTCACTTCGGGCGCTTGTAAGCGCGGCTCGTTGACTCCGAATGCCGGCGACGCCACTATTCTGGATGTTCAGGTGCTTGACTGGGAAGGAGGGTAGGAAAATCGCAACGCTTACGACGGAGATCGGCAAGAAGGCGCACGACACCACGCGCATTGGCGGCGTGCTCGCGCCCGTCCTGACGCCATTTGCGAGCGACTACACCCCTGACGCCGGTCGCTTCCTCGCGCACTGCCGCTGGCTGCTCGCCAATGACGTCGGATTGGCCGCCTTTGGCACCAACTCTGAAGCGAACTCGCTCTCCGGCATCGAGCGCATGCGTCTGCTCGACCGCATGATCGAGGGCGGCGTCGATCCGGCGCGGGTGATGCCCGGTACCGGCTGCTGCTCGATCATGGAGACGGCGGAGCTGACCGCACACGCGATGCGTCTGGGATGCGCCGGTGTGTTGATGCTGCCGCCGTTCTACTACAAGGGCGTCAGCGACGAGGGCCTTTATCGAAGCTTCGCGGAGGTCATCGACAGGGTGGCGGACGATCGGCTGCGCGTCTACTTGTATCACATACCGCCGGTGTCCCAGGTCGGCATCAGTCTCGGCCTGATCGAACGCCTGCTCAAATCGTATCCGCGTGCCGTTGCCGGCATCAAGGATTCCTCGGGCGATTGGAATAACACCAGGGCGATGCTCGACGCATTTTCCGGCGACGGCTTCGACGTCTTCGTCGGCAGCGAGAAGTTTCTGCTCGCCAATATGCGAAGCGGCGGACGCGGGGCGATCAGCGCCACGGCCAACGTGAACCCGGCGCAGATCGCGTCGCTGTACCGCGGATGGCGAGGCGCCGACGCCGAGGCCATCCAGGCACGACTCGATGCGGTGCGAGACGTCTTTGCCAACTACCCCATGATCGCCGCGATGAAGCAAGCCATCGCGTACTCGAGGCGCGACGAAGCATGGTCGCGCCTGCGGCCGCCGCTGGTGGAGCTGTCGGCGGCGCAAGGCAATGCGCTGCTGGAACAGTTGCGCGCTTTGGGCTTCGACATATCCCTCGCCCATTGAGCGAGGCAAAACCCGTTCATCCGCGCCCCGAGAACCTGGCCCTGGCGTGGCTTGCTAGCGTCTGCCCAGCCGCTTTGCGTTGGCGGTCGCACGGGCATGTATCGGCTTCAAGCCGCGTTGCGCGAGCCGCGCGGACGTGCGAGAAATTTGCGACAGCGTGCCGGCAGATTGCCCCAGGGTGCGCACGAGCTTCGCGTGGCGCGCGAAGCCCTGGGCCGCGGTACGGCTCCCGGCGAGCGCCATCATCGCTCCCGCGGTCTCCAGCATGTGTTGCGCGGCTCGCGCTCCGAGAAACGGATCCATCGTCATCATGTGCGCGACCATCGCTGCCGCAGACTCGGTTGCGGCTACCGCTTTTTCCTGCCCCATCCGTGTGAATTCGCGCCGATCGCGCGCGCCTGGCTTGATGCCGGCAGCAGCGATGCGTGCCGTTCGATGCCCGATGACCTGCGCCGAGGCCATCATCAGCTCGCCGGATTTCAGCCACAGGTCGGCCCAGATCAGGAGTGGATTGGAGAACCGATTACGGATTGCGCGTCGCTTCATCTTGATTCCTTGATTGGTTTGTCATCCTTGCGCGAGGGCATTGCAACCCAAGGCTGGCGCACGCGTAACGTCCGCGATCACTCAGTTGCCTTGCTACCCATACGCTTCTTCAGTCCCGAATACTTAGTGATGTCGGATTCGATTCTCATGCTCAGACTCTGTGCTTTGTCGTCGATCGGATCGTAGCCCAGGGTTCGGGGAACATGAGATCGACGTACCCAGCAAGCAGATCGGTGATGGCGGGTGCGGTGCCCTTGTAGCGGATCTGAACCAGTCCGATCCCGGTCGCAGCTATCAGCGGCTACGCGCCGAGCGCAGACGCACTGCCGTTACCGGTCGATCCATAGTTGAGTCTACCCGGATTCGCACGCGCATAGTCGACGAGCTCCGGCACGGTGCGCACCGCTGCAGGAACCGACCATCCCTGGTGCGACCCCACGGTCTGTTTTGGTAACTCGATGCACCTGCATGGGCAGGGCACGCCTCGCGCATGCCTCGTGTAAAATATGACCAGACCGGTTTGGCAACCGGATAGAGAGCCAGAACGGCTCACGGCGGGACGCTGCAGCCTGCCCGGCGTCAAGGGAGTGTCACCGATGGTCCAGCCGCAACCCTGGCGAGAAACGCTTCGCGCGCTGATCGCGCGCCACGCGCAACAGTGCGCCGCCGCGCCCGCCATTCTTGCCCCCGGTAGAGCGCTCCTTAGCTATGGCGCATTGAACGAGCAGATCGAGCGCAGCGGCTTGCTGCTCGCGGGCATCGGGCTCGGGCGCGGAAGCCGCATCGCCGTGTCGCTTCCCGATAGCGCCGAAACCGCCGTGACGATGCTCACGGCGATGTCCTTCGCAGCGTGCGCGCCGCTCGACCCCCACCTCAAGCTGCAGGCAGCCGGCGAGTTGCTCGAGCGTCTGCACGTCGACGCGCTGGTCATCGCGGAGAACAGCGACTCGCCGACGTGTGCGGCTGCGCGCGCGATGCGCCTTCAGATCGTGCGCATGTGCCCGCTGACCAGCGAGCCCGCCGGCGTGTTTTCCTTGCGCTCCGAATCCGCGCGCGCCTCGGTTGAACCGGGCAGCCCGGAACCTGACGAGGTCGCGTTGGTCATGCGAACTTCGGGCACAACGGGCAGGCCGAAACTGGTGCCGATGACGCTGGCGCAAATACTGTGGAGCAGTGCGCAGGCGCGCTTTGCCGCCGCCGACAGGGCCCTGTGTCTCTCGCCCCTCTACACCCGCAGCGCATTCGGCATCTCGGTGATGGGCATGCTGACTGCGGGCGCGAGCACGATCATTACGGCGGGGCTCGACGCCGAAGCATTCGTCGACTGGCTCGACACATTGCGGCCGACGTTCTACTCCGCGAGCCCAACGGTACATGCCGCCGTACTGGACCTGCTCAAGAAACGGCGGCCAGCAACACCGCGCTCGCTGCGTTTTATCCGCTCGAGCAGCAAATCCCTGCCGGCGCGCGTCGAAGCGCAGTTGGAAGCCGCGTTCGGCGTGCCGGTGGTGCAAGGCTACGGCATGACCGAAACCGGCTTGATTGCCCAGAACCCGTTGCCGCCGGGCCGGCAACGGGCCGGCTCTGCGGGCATCAGCACGGGCATCGAGATCTGCATTCGCGACGAGCACGGCGCGCGCGTGCCGGACGGCGCGCCCGGCGAGATCACGGTGCGCGGCCCGGGAGTCATGCACGCTTACGAAGACGACCCGGAAGCGAATCAGCGCGCCTTCCACGGCGGCTGGTTTCGCACCGGTGACCTCGGCTACGTCGACGCAGATGGCTGTGTATTTCTCACTGGACGCATCAAGGAGCTCATCAACCGGGGCGGCCTCAAGGTTTCGCCCGCTGAGGTTGACGAAGCGCTACTGAGACATCCGGCGGTGCTCGCCGCTGCGACCTTCTCGATCGCCGCACGCCTCGCTGGGCGAGGACGTCGCCGCGGCGGTCGTGCTTCGGGAGCCGGGATCGGTGAACATGCAGGCGCTCCGCGACTTCGCCGTCCAGCACTTGGCGCCTTGCAACGTACCCACGACCATAGTGGAAGTCGCGCAGTTGCCTACCAACGCCCTGGGCAAGGTACAGCGCGACATGTTGACAGCTGCACTTGGCGCATCGCTTGCCGGTGACTTCGTACTCCCGCGGAACTATCTGGAAGAGCGCGTGGCCGCGATCTTCGCTCAAGTCCTCGAGCTGCCGCGTGTGGGCGTGTTCGATCATTTCTTTTCCGTCGGTGGCGACTCGTTGCGCGGCGCGCGGGTACTCTCCCGCGTCGAGGCCGAGTTCGGCATCCGCATAGAATTTTCGGCGTTATTCCAGGCATCGACGGTCGCCCGGTTCGCGGACCAGCTGCGCGCGGTACTCGAGGACCGGGCACCGAGGGCAGCGCCAGCGATCGAGCCGCTGAAGCGCGCTTCGGCATCGGCGCTTGCGCCCGAGCGACGCGCGTCGCCGGCGCGGCCGGCGGCGAAGCGATGAGTGCGCGACCCTTTGCGCCGCGACGCCATTCGCGCGCGTTCGTGACCGAGCCATCCCACCTCGACTGCGCCGATTTCACGGCATCATGGGCAGCGCACCGCGCGTCGATTTCGCTACACTGGCGTCGCCTGTGTGTGCTAGCCGTGGCGGTCTGTGCTGCGGCGATGCAGACAACGCCATCCGCGCATGCCCAGGGGTTTCCGAATCGTCCGGTCAGGATTGTCGTCGGCCAGTCGGCGGGGAGTACGGCCGACAACGTCGGCAGGATGATCGCCCGAGCGCTGTCGGACTACTGGCACCAGCCGGTCAATGTCGAGGACAAGGCCGGTGCGGGCGGCACCATCGCGGCGGAGTATGTCGCCAGGGCGCCGGCGGATGGCTACACCCTGCTGCTGGGAGGTCAGAGCAACCTGGTCGTCGCGGCCATCCTCAGCGCGACGCTGCGCTACGATCCGAGTGCAAATTTTTTTCATGTCGGTCGCGTCGTGCATACGCCCTTCTTCTTCGTGGTCAACGCCAAGGTACCCGCGACGACGGTTTCCGAATTCGTTGCCTACGGGAAGGCCCATCCGGGGCGCCTCACCTACATTTCGTTCGGCGACGGAACGATCTCACGCGTCGCGTTCGAATCGTTGAAACAGATTGCGGGCGTCGACATGGTCGAGGTTCCCTATCGATCGTCGGCGCCCGCGCTTGGCGATCTTCTCGGCGGCCGCGTCGACATCGGGCTGTTCGACCTTGCCAACGTCCAGCAACACATCGATGCCGGCACGGTGCATCTATTGGCAGCGACGGGCGCGAAGCGCGCCCTCAGTGCTCCGGACTTGCCGACCGTCGCCGAACAAGGCATCGCTGGGTTTGCCATCGATCCCTGGTACGGCCTGCTCGCGCCCGACGGCATGCCACCGGAAGCGGCTTCGTTGCTCGTCGCCGCGCTCGACCACGTGCGACGTGAGCCCGAATTTCAACGGCAGATGCTCGCGCTCGGCTACGAGCCCATCAACGACACGCCGGCGCAATTCGCGGCGCTCATCGCCTCGGAGATCCAGAAATACTCCGGCGTGATCACCCAAGCGGGCATCGACGACTCCTCTCGCAGGAAGACCAAATGAGCCATGGCGACGATGCGTTGGTCGACGCCGGCGTTGCGGCCGGTTCCGAGGCACCTCCGAACGCTGCCGCCGGGGCAGAGAGCTCGCAAGGCGCCGAAGGCGCTCCGAGCTTGACCGCCGATCTGTCGTTCGGTCAGCAGCGACTATGGGTGCTGTCGCGCCTGTTGCCGGACAAGTCGGCAGCGTACAACACGGCTCGCGCTCAACGGCTGTCGGGGTCGCTCGACGTCGGCACACTCAGACGCGCGCTGAACGAGGTTGCGCGTCGGCACGAAACGCTGAGGACGACCTTTTCGGTCATCGACGGCGTGCCGAAGCAGGTGATCCATCAGGAGTTGGTGCTCGATTTGCCTGTAGAAGACCTCAGCGTCCTGCCGGCGACGGAGCGTGAGACCGCCGCACGACAGCGTGCAATGCGCGAAGCAGTGCAGGTTTTCGACCTCGAGCGCGGCCCGCTGATACGCGCACGGTTGCTGCGGCTGTCGGCCGATGAGCATTGGCTACTGATCGCCATGCATCACATCATCACCGACCGCTGGTCGGCGGCAGTGCTTGCGCGCGAGACCTCGGAGCTCTACGCGGCGTTCCTGCGTGACGAACCCTCGCCATTGTCCGAGCTGCCGGTGCAATACGCCGACTACTCGGTATGGCAGCGGCAGTGGGCGGATGGCGAGACTCTGCAACCCCACCTTGCCTATTGGCGGCAGGCGCTGGCGGAACTGTCGGGACTGCAGCTGGCTACCGATCATCCGCGCCCCGCCATCGCAGACTATGCAAGCGGGCAGGTGAATTTCGAGATCAACGCAATGCTCACTCAGGCGTTGAAGGAACTCAGCCGGCGCGAGCGGGTGACGATGTTCATGACGCTGCTGGCAGCGTTCCAGGTGTTGCTCTACCGTTACAGCGGCCAGGACGACATCGCAGTCGGCGTGCCGATCGCGGGACGCAGCCGGCCCGAGCTCGAGCAACTCATCGGCTTTTTCGTCAACACGCTCGTGCTGCGCGGAGATTTGCGCGGCGAGCCCGCGTTTACGGCGTACCTGCGGGGCGTACGTCAAACCGCACTCGACGCCTATGCGCACCAGGACCTGCCCTTCGAGAAACTGGTGGACGACCTCGCCCCGCAGCGTGATCTGTCCCGCAATCCGCTGTTCCAGGTGTCGTTCGCATTCCAGAACCTGCCGCCGGTCGAATGGAAGCTGCCGGGTATCGATGCCACGCGTGTCGACGATCTGGCTACCGAAGGCGCGAAGTTCGATCTCTCCTTCACGCTCGCCGAGACTGCCGGGATCCTGCAGGGGCGTGCCGAGTACGCTACGTCGCTGTTCGACGCGGGGACGATCGAACGCATGGTGGGCCACTGGCGTACCCTGCTGCAGGGGCTGATCAGCGATCCGGAGCTGCCTGTCTCACGCTTGCCGCTGTTGAGTGACGCGGAACAGCAGGCGTTGACGGTGCCGCGCATCGCCGGCGCTGCCACGAAGCGGCCTGCCGGATGCATCCATGACGCCGTCGAAGCGCAGGCCGCCCGGCGGCCCGATGCGGTCGCGGTGCGCTTCGAAGGGTTGCAACACACCTATGCCGAGCTCAATGAGCGTGCCAATCGCCTTGCACATCATTTGCGGTCATGGGGCGTCGGGCCCGAGGTGCTGGTAGCACTTTGCGTGGAGCGTTCGCTGGACATGGTCGTCGCCGCGCTGGCGATTCTCAAGGCCGGCGGCGCGTACGTTCCGCTGGACCCGGGATATCCGGCCGAGCATCTCGCTTTCATGCTGGATGACACGCGTGCACCGGTGCTGGTTACGCACAGCGCGCTGCTGTTGGCGCTCGCGGGCTACGCCGGTCATGTTTTCTGCATGGACCGCGACTGGGGGATCGTTGCGGCGCAACCCTCCACCGATCCTGCTCGTGTCGCGTCCTGGGAGAACCTCGCGTACGTCATCTACACCTCGGGTTCAACGGGGAAACCCAAAGGCGTGATGGTCACCCATGGCAACGTCGATCGGTTGTTCACGGCGACGCACGACTGGTTTGGCTTCGACGAGCGTGACATCTGGAGCTGCTTTCATTCCTTCGCATTCGATTTCTCGGTGTTTGAAATCTGGGGCGCGCTGCGCTATGGCGCCACGCTGGTGGTCGTCCCCTACCTGGTCAGCCGCGATCCGCAACGTTTTCGCCAGCTCCTGCTTCATGAGCGCGTCACCGTGCTGAGCCAGACGCCGTCGGCATTCAAGCCGCTGATCGCTGCCGACGCGGCGGCCGGCGACGGCGACTGCCTGGCCCTGCGCGTAGTGATTTTTGGCGGCGAGGCGCTGGAGCTGCAGAGCCTGCGGCCGTGGATTGAGCGCCATGGGGACTCCCATCCAAGGCTAATCAACATGTATGGTATTACGGAGACCACGGTTCACGTCACCTACCGTACGGTCAGGCTCGCGGACCTTGATTCGGCGCGCGGCAGCATGATCGGCGAACCCATTCCCGATCTACGCATCGAGATCTTGGACCGTTTCATGCAGCGCGTTCCCCTCGGCATTCCGGGCGAGATATACGTGGGCGGCCCCGGAGTCGCGCGCGGCTACCTCAAACGGCCTGAGCTGACTGCCGAACGCTTCGTCGCGGACCCGTTCGATACCTATGCCGGCGCGGCATCGCGTCTGTATCGTTCCGGCGACTTTGCGCGCCGTACCCCGGACGGTGATCTCGAATACCTGGGCAGAATCGACCAGCAGATCAAGATTCGCGGCTTCCGCATCGAGCCTGGCGAGATCAAGGCCGCGCTGTTGCAGATACCGCAAATTCGCGAAGCGGTGTTCGTGCTGCGCGGCGACACGGCGGAGACGCGCCACCTTATCGCGTATGTCGTTCCAGTCGAAGGCGCACAACCGACGCCGGCGGACGTGTGGAACGCGCTGCGGCAGAAGGTCCCGGATTACATGGTTCCGGCGGCGATCGTGGTTCTTCCGGTGATGCCGCTTACCGCCAACGGCAAGATCGACTACCGCGCGTTGCCCGGTCCCGGCGAGATCGCCTCACAGCGCAGCGGAGCGCACCTCGCACCGCGGGACCCGCTCGACAACCTACTGGCCGTGATCTGGGAAGAGCTGCTTGGCGTGCGCCAGATCGGCATCCGCCACAGTTTCTTCGATCTCGGAGGACATTCGCTGTTGGCGGCGCAGATGATCGATACGGTCGAGGTCAGGTGCGGCGTAAAGGTTCCGCTCACGACATTGTTCATCAACCCGACGATCGAACATCTGGCCAACGCTATACGCGATCAGGCGTTGCGCGTTCAGACACCCGTCATGGCGATCAATGCGGAGGGGACGCGCCCCCCGATGTTCTTCCTGCACGGCGACTTCACCGGCGGCGGATTCTTCAGCAAGCCGCTCGCGCTCGGCCTCGGGCCCGATCAGCCGTTCTACGTGGTCCACCCTCACGGCCTGTTCACGCGCGACGTTCCCGAGTCGATCGAGGCCATGGCCGACGATCTGCTGATCAATGTTCGGCGCGCGCGACCGCACGGACCCTATGTGCTTAGTGGACATTGTGCCGGCGCGCTCGTGGCGCTGGAGCTGGCGCGGCGTCTGCTCCAGGACGGCGAGAAAATCGAGGCGGTGGTGATCATCGACGCCGTCGCGCCGCGGCGGCCGCAGCGCGTATTCGAAGGTGTGAGCATCGGCGCTCCTCCACCCACCGCGAGCAGGCGCCGGACGCTGGCGCAGGCACCTGCCGCACCGCCAACGAACGAGGGCATCATCGCGAAATATCGGCGCATTCAGGGCAAGTACCAGCCTGAACCGTTCGTGGGGAAACTGATCGTCCTGCAACCGGAAAGCCGAAACGACCTGCGCACCGCGCTGGGATGGTCTGCCGTCAGCTCGGATGTGGAGACGCATGTCATCCCCGGAGACCACCATACGGCGATCACGCGCCACATCGGGGACACGGCCGCTGTAATCAGGGCATCGCTCGACAAGGTCGCAAGAGATTGATCGCGGATACGGCAAACGCTGCGTAGCGGAACAGCTGAACTCAGGCCTTACCCCGGCGCGCGCTCTCTTCCGGCGGCCGTACGCTGCGAAACGTCGCGAGCAACAGCAGGTCGTAGGCGATCTTGAGCCCGCCACCGATGACCAAGGGCCAACCGAAACCGGAAACGCCCAGCAGATAGCCGGCGATCAATGGACCGATCGACGAGGCGAAGGTCTTTGGAACGCTGGTGATGCTCGCCGCCGCGGCGCGCTCTCCGGGTGACACGACAGCCATGACATAGGAATTGCGCGTCGGCACGTCCATCTGCGAGAGCACGCTCCGCGCGAGCAACAGCACGATGGCCCACGTCAGGTTCGGCGCGAAGGCCACGAGCACGAGCAGCACGCTCGACGGCAGATGGGTGAAGACCATCGTGTTGATCAAGCCGTAGCGATCGGCGATGCGTACCGCGACCAGGTAGGAGAACGCGGACAGCGTTCCAGTCCAGAAGAACAGGGTGCCGGCTACGGCCACCGAGAGCTGGAACTTCTGGAACAGCCACAGTGCCAGCAGCGACTGCACGATGAAGCCGCTGCCGAAGGAATCGAGGCTGAATAGCGCGGCGAGCGTGTACACGATGCGCCGCGAAGGACCAAGCGGCGCCGACGGCGCTTCGGCCTCAACGGCCAGCTCCGACGGCAGCTTCCAGTAGATCCAGCCTGCCGCGAGTCCCAATGCGCCGTACAGCACGAACATCACCTGTAGCGCAGCCTTGTCGGGCAGACCCAATTTTGCCGTGAGCAGCTCCGGAAAAGCGGCGAACAACGCGCCGAAGGCGCCTGCCAGCGCACCGACGAGGCTATAGCGCGCGAACAGCGCCGTACGCTGGCGATCCGGTGCGAGCCGTGCCAGGACCGCCTGCTCCAGCGGCAGGAAGACGCTGGCATCGCCGCTCGAGGGATTGAGCGTGCCGACGAGCGCGATAAGCAGCAGCGGCCAGAAGTCCGTCGCCCATGCGAACGCGAATCCCGTTGCCGCCATCAGCACCGTCGCCGCCAGCAGCAGGCTGCGGTAGCGATAGCGGTAGGCGTGGTGGCCCACCAGCAAAGTGAGTACGCCCGAGCCAAGCAGCGTGGCAGTCGCAATGACCCCGACCTGAAATGGCGTCAGCCCCAGCGCGATGAGATACAGCGGCAGCAGGAGACTGACGTAGCCGTCGGCAAAGGCGCGCAGGCCCCGCACCGCGTACAGGCGTCGAACACTGGGTGAAATCATGATGGAAAGCGACACGGTGCCTGTGTTGCTCGCGCAACGTTCGCGGGATCTGGACGGGGCACCGTCTTGGAGGGAATGTTCCCGGGGGTCCCGCACACCCCCAACGGTCAAGCTACACCAAGCGCCGCGTGCGCGCAATCGACGAAAAGCGACGCGGCGCTTCGCCACCCATCGCTAACGCTACCGCGGCGCGTCCACGCCCCACGCGCCCAGCGTCCGGCCCCGGCCGGATCCTCCAGGCATCGATTCGGCGAGAAACACGGGTTGGTCGTTCTCCGTAACAATCTGCGAAGGCGCGGCGTCGACGGCGGCGAGTCCGGCGCGCGTATCGGGATCCTTTGACGCGTGCTCGCGCGCGAGGCGATCGGACCACACGGCACTACCCTCCAGCATGCGCAAATAGACGCGGCCCGTACGCTGGTCGGCGAAGTTGACCTCGTGAAAGAGCTCGGCGCAGCGCGCTAGAAACGTCGTATTGCGCTGCGGGTCGAGCGTCGCCTGGTTTGCATACAGTGTTTTCGGAGAGGTTGCGTCGATGTTGACCTTGCGGAAGCGCTCGATGTCGAGCATGCACTTGACGTCGAGCACGTTGAGCACTTCGTTGGTGCCGAAGGCGACGGTGCGCGGGCGCTCGCCCTGCGGCACGCTGTTGTCGAGGAATTCGAAGTGCACGCGCTTGTCGCCGCGGCGTATCCAGGTGAAGAACAGCTCGCGGAATGCCCGGCATAGGCATCGACGCAGTGCGCGAGCGTGTCGTCGACCGCCTTGTAGCGCCCGACCTCGAGCCCGCGCTACCACGCGCGCTCGACGAGCGATTCCGGCGGCGTGATCATGAAGAAGAGGTAGACGATCGTGACCGAAGCGCGTCAGCAGGTTGCTGCCCGCTTCGTCGGAATCGGGCGCAAAGCTGTCGAAGCGGAAGCGGTCGATGAGCAGGTGCGACATGTCGCCGCGCTGCCGCCTTGCGCGCCATGTAGCGGTCGAGCTTCTGGTCGATGATCGCGCACTTCGTCGCCGGTGAAGGCGCCGCCGTACTTGTAGCGCGTCGCCGAGCGCCGCGTAGTCGAGCAGCTGCTTGCGCCAGATGTCGGGGCTGATCAGCGCGAATTCGCTCCAGTCGCACGCCGAGTCTGCCGGCGAGCGCCTTCTGCAGCGGACGCAGCGTGCTCTTGCCCGACGCCGACGCGCCCTTGGTGTTCATCACCACCGGCTGGTCCTGCCGCGGCAGCAGAGCGATAGCCTTCGGTGCGCGCGGCCTCGGCAAGCCAGGGCTCCAGCAGGCGCCCGATTTCCTCGCTTCCGAAATCGTTGCAGGCGAGGTTCGTCGCCAACGACGCGAACAGTTCGCGCCCTCCCCACGCATGTCCGTGACGCACCATGAGGGCAGACACGACCCGCGCGAGCGCACGATACGCCGCTCTTTCAAAGGGGTCAGTGCTCGTGTCCGCCTTGCGCTCCCATTCGGCGGTGAGACTGCGCTCGCGATCGGTGTCGGCTTCGAGTTCGACAGCAGCGTGCGTCGCGGAGCGGAAAAAACTGAATAACCCACGGCTCGCACGCGGAGGCGAGACCGGTGGCGGGTCGAACAACGGCGCCAGCTCGCGCTCGACTAAGCCCGCGGTGCGCTGCCGCAGCGCCTCGAAGGCGGCGACGATCGTGTCCATGCGCGGCTCGATGCAGCGCGCGAGCAGCGTGCTCGTGATGTGCCGGAAGTTGATACCGAGATCCTCGATCTTCGAACCGTCGGGAACCGAAAAGTCGGCGGTCACGCGCACCAGCACCTCGTGCAGCGCGAGGCGCTCGGGACGAAAGGCGACCAGATCGGCGAGCTCGAATCCGGTCAGGTCGCGCAATTCCTCCGCGTCGGACACGCGCGTGAAAACGTTTTCGCCGTGAAAGATCGTCGCGAGACGGAGCAGCTCGCGTGGCACCTGCGAGCGGATGCCGGGATTCCACGGACCGAGGATTGCATCGGGTGGCGCAGCGGGATCGTTCATGTTCTGGGATGGCGGGGATAGGCTCCGGCCCATTATGCCAGTCGAGCCGCGCACGCCCGTTTTATAATGTGCCGCTTGCTGGGTACCGATCGGGAGAGGGCGATGGAAGCATGCTACTGCGTTCCAAAACATCGTCCCCCGCGACGTACTGCGCTCGCCGCAACGATCCTCGCGGCGCTGATCGGGTGCGGCGCGGATGCGTTTGCCGACGGCACGCCGTTCTTCAGTTCTGCACAGGTCGCTCAGGGACGCTGGGAGTATTCGCAGAAGTGCGCGGTATGTCACGGCGCACAGCTGCAGGGCACAGGTGCGCCGGCGCTCAAGGGCCGCATTTTCAACACGCAATGGAACGGCAAAAACCTCTCCGACCTGTATTCCTACGTCCACACCAACATGCCGCTGGGCCTCGCCGACTCGCTCCCCAGCCAGGAATACGCGGACATCGTCGCCTACCTGCTCGCGCAAAGCGGGCTGCCGGCGGGCGATGAGATGTTGACGCCGAAGTCAGCGATGGATCGGGTTCTCGAGCTGCCGGCGGATTCCAGCGTTGGCAGCGCGGCCAGCGCGGCGCTCCCCGATGAGATCAAGATCGGCGCGCTCTACGGCAAGCTCGCGCAGCCATCGACGAGTGGGCCGACGCAAGCCGAGCTCGACGCTGCGGACAGCGCGAAGGGAAATTGGCTCATGTACAACAAGGGCTATTCCGGCGCGCGCTATTCGCTGCTCGACAAAATCAACTATCGCAACGCCACCAAGTTGCGTCCAGTGTGCATGTTCCAGCTGGGCGAGCTCGGAACCTTCTCGACCGGGCCGGTGATGTACGACGGCATCCTGTACGCGACGACCCATCTCGGCACATACGCGATCGACGCCACGACCTGCAACAAGATCTGGACGCATCAGCACGTGGCGCAGGGCCCGGAGATGAATGCGACGAACAAGGGCGTGGCAATCGCCGGCGGGCGCGTGATCCGCGGCACGCAGGACGGCTTTCTGTACGCGCTCGATGCCAAGACCGGCGCACGCCTCTGGGAACGGCAGGTGGCGGATTGGAGCATCGGCGAAGGCATCGGCGCCGCGCCGATCGTGTGGAACGACATCGTCTACGTCGGCAAGGCCGGCGGCGACTGGGGGATTCACGGACGCATGATGGCGTTCAACGTGGCCGACGGAACGCTGGCTTGGTCTTTCGACCTGATCCCGACCGGCAGCGAAACCGGTGCCGACACATGGACGGATCCGGCATCCGCCGAACACGGCGGCGGTGCGGCGTGGGTGACCTACGCGCTCGATCGCGCCAGCGGAACGCTCTTCGTTCCGGTCGGCAATCCGGGACCCGATTACCACAAGGGGATGCGCCCGGGCGCCAACTTGTTCACGATCTCCACTGTCGCGCTCGACGCCCGCACCGGCAAGCTGAAATGGTGGTATCAGCTTCGCGCCAACGACGATCACGATTGGGACGCGACCGTGGTATCGCTTTTCGATAGCGACAAGCGCAGGCTTGTCGCAACCTCGGGCAAGGAAGGTATTCTGCACGTCGTCAATCGCGATAACGGCAAGCTTGTGTTCAAGCTGCCGATGACGACGCTGCTCAACCACGACATGCCGATCACGCCGGAAGGCGTGCGCGTGTGTCCGGTCGCCGGCGTCCAATGGAACGGCCCGGCGTAGTCCCCAGACGCGGCTGCTCTACGTCAACGCTATCGACTGGTGCACGGTGTTCAAGTCGGGGCCCGATCCGAAGTGGGTCGCCACCGTTCCCTATACCGGGCTCGCCAATGGCTGGGGCACCAACGATCCTGTCGACAAGTGGTCGGGTTGGATCAACGCCGTGGATCCGAAATCCGGAAAGATGGCATGGCGCGTGCATACCGCGGCGCCGATGTACGCCGCGCTGACGCCGACTGCCGGCGGCGTGGTTTTCACCGGCGATTTGCAGGGTAATTTCCTTGCCCTCAATGCGCGCAGCGGCAAGACGCTCTACCGATTCAACACCGGAGGACCGATCGCCGGCGGTGTGATCACGTACGAGCGCGACGGCAAGCAATACGTGGCGGTCGCCTCGGGCAGCAGTGGTGGTTCGATACCGCTGACCGGCAGCACGACGATCGTGATATTCGGCCAGTAGGATCCCGCCACTGCAACTCGGGTCCCGGGCTGTACCGGGCCAGATCGTGGATGTCATCCCTGCGCACTCGCGTTGTCATCCCGGCGCGCTCGGGCATGTCATCCCGGCGAAGGCCGGGATCCAAGTTCTTCCCCGCGACTTCCTGCTTCGCCTGCAACTTTATCCCCCGCGCACTCGTGCATGTCATCCCGGCGCAGGCCGGGATCCAAGTTCTTCCCTGCGGCTTCTGTTTCGCCTGCACCTTGAGCCGCGGCGCGCGCCTCGGCGATTACGAGTTACTTCGGGTGCGAACGTGCAGCTCAGCCCGCAATGAGCTGGAGGTTGAACGCCCGCTGAATCAGCCACCCCAGCGCGACGAGCGCAATCGCCGCGGAGCCCGCCACGAAGATTCCGCGGCGATAGAGCGCCGAATTGCGCATGACGTAGGCGACTGGAAGGAACACCGAAACGATCGCCAGCTGACCGACCTCCACGCCCAGGTTGAAGGCAACCAGCGCAATCAGCAACGAGCCCTGCGGCAATCCAAGGTCGGCCAATACCGAAGCGAACCCGAAGCCATGAATGAGACCGAAGCAGAACGCGATCAGCCAGCGGCGCTCGAAGACCATCGGCCACAAGTTGTTGAGCGCAGCGAGCAGCACAGACAGCGCGATCGCCGATTCGACCAGGCGCGAGGGCAGGCTGACCACGCCGAGCGCGGCGAGCGAAAGCGTGATCGAATGCGCCAGCGTGAACGCCGTCACGACCTTGACCACGTCGATCAGCGCCGCGCGAAAGTCCGGCGCTCCCTGCCAGCGCTCGCCGGGTATGCGCGCGCGCACCAGCACCGCGGGGAGCAGCAGCGAAAGCAGGAACAGGATATGGTCGTACCCTGTCCAGATGTGCCAGATGCCCTCGTTGCCGTAGTCGACAAAGGCGTGCCACGGCGAGAGCTCGGCGAGCGTAAATCGCTGCTCGAACGCGTCGGCGCTGAGAATGCCGGCGCGCGTCGCGCCATCGTGGACGATGCGCACCAGCCCGCGGTGCTGCGGGTCGAGGTCGAAGAACAGGTGGTAGCTCAGCGTCAGCGTCTTCGGCGCGGCCGCGCAAGTCGCGCTGAAGCGCAGCACCGCATACGCGCCGTCGCTGTGATTGTCGATGAGCTGTCCGGTAACCTCGGCGGGGCAGGGCGCGCTCTCGGGACCGATACGCAGGCGTGAGAGCGCGTACGCCGCGATATCGGCGTGGCGCGCCTTGACCTCGCCCCAGGTGATCGCGTCGTCCTGGTTGGCATCGAGCCCGATCGCGAAATCGAGATCGCGCAGGGCGATATCCCATTGGCCGGCGACGCGCGAATCCTGCACTTCCAGCGTCAGGTAGCTGTCCGATGGCTTGTGCGCCCACAGCGGAACGGCGATCGCAGCAAGCGCGGTCGCGACGACGAACCGAAGCCTGCGCATCATCGCGGCGCCTTGTGCGCGTCGAGCAGCATCATCAGCGCCGTGTATTCGATGCCGGTTTGTGCGATCCAGCGGCGCACCGTGGCCAGCGCCGCCGCGTCGTCAGCCGCGCTCGCCGTCGCGGCGAGTATCCACAGGTCCGCCGGCTCGCGCTGCACCTTCCAGTCCTCGAGCGCGTAGGCGAGCGCGCTCTTCGGATCGTGGCGCAGGACCAGCTCGAAGCGCGCATTCTCGCGGGCGTGCACCGTGTCGCCGCGCGCATGGCTGGCGTCGAAGCGCGCACGCAGCTGCTCGATGGACATCGCGGCCTCGGGGCGCCGCAGCGCGTCCTGCGCGAGCGCGAGCCGCAACAGCAGCGTATCGACCCGCGTCTCGTTCTGCAACAACGCCACGACGTCTTCCGCACGATGCTCTTCGAGCAGCCAGTCGCAATACGCCGCAAGCAGGTAGGCGTCCTTGTCGCCGATGGCAAGCGCGGCGCGGAAATGGGCTTCTGCCGCGGGATCACCAAGCCGGTGCGCAATTTCGCCAAGCAGCGTCTCGCCCCAGGCGCGGCCGGCGTCGTCGACACGCGGCAGCGCGCGCAGCGCGCCGCGCAGCGTCGCATACGCTGCGGCGGACTTGCCGGTAAGGCTGTCGATCGCCGCGATACAGATGGCGGGATAGATCGGCGGGCTGATGCCTGAAAGGCGGTCGCAGTCCACGCGCGCCGCTGCGTAGTTGCCCTGTACCGTGAGGATCGTCGCGCGCGTCAGCCTCGCCTGGGCATTTTGAGCATCGCGCGTCAACACCGCATCGAGGTCGACGAGCGCGGCGCCGAACTGGTGGGTGCTCTGCAGGATCGTCGCGCGGAGCACAAGCACGCTCGTGGGCGCCTGCGGGTCGCTCCACCATGGCGCAAGCGCGGCCTGCGCGTAACCCAGGAAGCGCGGGTCGCCTTCGACGCGCGAAGCGCGTATGTACGCGGTGGCGAGCGCCGCCGCGCCCCCGAGATCGCGGGGGGATCGGCGAGCCGCGGCCTGCAGCGCCTTGAGATCGCGAAACTGTGGCGTGGTTCGGCTCGGGAGCCGTTCGAGGACCTGCGCGTCGTCAACGGGCGTGAACGGCGCTGCCTGTAGCGACGTCGCGATGCATGCGACGGTACAGGTGACGGCGAAGGGCGTCGAACGCCGGTGCGCTCGCGCTTCGTGGTGGGTACGATTGGCTCTCATGGCAGTGCCATCGCTGAGACATACGCGCCAGGCCGATTTTTGGATGCGAAGCTCGGGCTGTGAGGCGCATTCCGGGTGTAAAGGTGGCGTTGTCCTACGCGGCAATCAGTGCTTCGCCGATAGCGGCCGGGCGTAGCGCTCGCGATACTGCCGCCGTCATCACTGCGCGGTGGGGTCATCCATGGGGACAGGTCGAGTTCTGATTCGTGGTCTCGCAGGTCTCCTGACGTTGTTTGCGTGGGCCGTTGCGGTCGCGCAACCCACTGCGGTGGTGCCACCGCTGCCGCTGCCCGGTCCCTATCCGGTTGCGTGCAGCAATGTCGCGCAGGACTTCACCCGAATGGCACCGGGAGAGGACGTCCAGACCTATTGGGAAGGCGTACCTCGCAGCGACGGTTCGCCGCGATACATAACCGATCTGCTGTCGGATCCAGGCAATACGCTGTCGGTGACAATCACCGCTCCCAACGATGGCAGCGTCTACGGGTCCTTTGCCGGGAAGACTCTAGCGGTGACGGTGATCGTCTGCTATCCGACCACGGCTACCAATTCGCGGGCCGACTATCCCTTGCCCAATGGCGTGTCCGTGCCGCACATGCAACTCGGTGGCGACGCACCGATCCTGCCGGACCCGTCGATCCGGTGGCCGATGGTCCTGTTCTCGCACGGCTTTCTGGGCAGCCCGCTATCCAACGATTACCTGCAGGCGGTGGAGATTGTCGCCAGCTACGGCTACATCGTCGCCGCCCCGTTTCACGGCGACGCGCGCATCGCCCAATTCCAGCTCGAGAGCTTCAACGACATCGCGTACGCGCTCACGCACCTCGCCGACTACCTGGCGCTGCAGGCGCTGCGCCCGCTCGCGCTCAGCGCGACGATCGACCTGATGCTGGGCCAGCCGCAATGGAGCGCGCAGGTCGATGCGACCCGCATCGGGGGCTTCGGTGCGAGCCTCGGTGGTGAATCGCTGCTCCTGATGTCGGGCGCGGGCCTGACCACCTCGATTGGACTGTCGTGGACCAAGATCGAGACCGATGCGCGCCTGAAGGCGGCGGTGGGCTACGTGCCGTACTTCGGACAGCCGGTATTTCCCGCCTTCGGACGTGACCAGCACGGGCTCGACGACGTCACGCTGCCCTTCCTCGCCATCAGCGGCACGGCGGATACAACGGCGCCGCTGGCATCGACGATGCAGGGTATGCAACACCTCGCCGGGACACGCGAGCTGGTCGCCCTTACCGGCGTCACGCATGGCTTCGACGTCGCATCCACCAACGATATATTCACCTGGACATTGACATTCCTCGATGCGCAGGTGCGCAACGATGCCGCTGCGTCGGTCAGGCTCGCGCAGATGGGTGCGGTTGCCGGCGGCGGCGACGACCACGTGCTGCTTGATGTAAACGCGCAGCCGCCTGCGCTGAACTACAGTGGACTGTGGTGGAACTCGCCGGGAGGCTCCGAATCGGGATGGGGCATCAATTTCGCGCACCAGGCTGACGTGATCTTCGCAACGTGGTTCACTTACGCAGCCGATCACACGGCGTTGTGGCTGTCGATGACGGCGCCGAAGGTGAGCGAGGGCGTATACAGCGGTACGCTCTATCGCACCACCGGGCCGCCGTTCTACTCAGTACCCTTCGATCCCTCGCTGGTCGTTCGCACTCCGGTAGGCACCGGAACGCTCACCTTCGTCGACGGCAATGATGCCTTTTTCGCGTACGCGTACGATGGCGTCGCGCAGACCAAGGCCATCACGCGCCAGGCGTTCGGGCCGATTCCCACCTGCACCTGGGGCGTGCAGACGAACCTCGCGCAGGCGACGAACTATCAGGACTTGTGGTGGAATCCGTCGGAGTCGGGATGGGGAATCAATTTCGCACACGAAGGCGCGACGATCTTTGCTACGTGGTTCACGTACGACGTGGATGGTTCGGCGACCTGGTTGTCGATGACCGCGCAGAATACGGGACAGCCCGGTGTTTTTGTCGGCGACCTGTACCGCAGCACCGGTCCGCCGTTTTCCGCGGTGCCGTTCGATCCGACCAGTGTCGTGCGCGTACTGGTCGGGAATGCGAGCCTCACCTTCGTCGACGGCGCCGACGCGATGTTCAGCTACAACGTTGCCGGTACCGCGCGCACCGAAACGATCACGCGCCAGATTTTCCGTCCGCCCGGGACCCTTTGCCAGTAGCTCCGAGCGCGTCATGCCTTGCCTCGGACCGGGTGCGCAGTCCGGGACGGTCGGTGACGCGGACGCTCGTTGCAACGCCGCCTAAAGGATTCTGCGTGGTGGTGGGGCTGCCGCGTGTCGTTATTTCGCCGGCGAGCGTGCTCGGGTCGTCGTAGGCGCGCATTTCGGTGCGGCTCGACATTGGATGCGGCTTGTACTTGGGCTGCCTGCGTCGCGCTCGTTCGCGATCTTCGATGAGTCGTTTTCTCCGCTTGAGCGAGCGTCGCACCAACAGGAGCGCGACACCGAGGCCGACGAGAATGGTTAGCGCAATGGCGGTATCCATGAATGCAATGAATCGCAATACGATGCCGCGACAAGGCTACTCCGCGAGTGAATCCACGCCAAGATGGTTGCCGATAGCCGGCGTGCATGCGGTCAAGTTGTGGTGTGCAACTTCAAGGCGTGTTGCTTTTCGTTGCACGGCGGCGCGATTGCAGGCGCCGCGCGCGGCTTGCTACCGCGCCGGTGTTCGATTTACGCAATGCGGTTACAACTGCAGCAATGGCGATACCGGCACGTTCGCGTTCCGAGCTGGGGTAGCAAGCTGAGAGCAAGCTGAGCCTTTCCGCGCGCACGCGACCGGCGGCAGGCGCCGCGCCAGCAGATCGACGGCCGGTTCCCCGACTCGCCGATGCCAGGCAATGGCGCGACGTCGCGGACCGCGCAAGAGCTCGACGCGATTCCGGAACGCCACGCCGTTTCCGGCCGGCGCCGCTCAATTCACTGCAAAGCAGTACAGATACCCCGCGCTGCCGGTCTTCTTCAGCAAGTCGACGCTACATCCAGCAGAACCGTGTGATGAGTTCCACGACGCGTTCGCAACCGGATCCGGATTGGTACCGGTGCGATCGAAGTGACCGACGACCGCCGATCCCTCTGCGCTCTTCGTCCAGTTGCCGCAGGTCTTGTCGTCGGCTCCTTTGAAGGCGGTGCCGTCGGGCTGCGACCCGGTCAGGATGTCGTGCTGGTTGGGGTCGTCGCCGCGGCCCTTGACGGTGTCGCCTTTCTCTGTGAGCCCGGTCTGCTTGTTGATGTTGTTGGTGCCGTGCAGCTCGGCGAGGTCCTTGGCCACGACCACGCCCTTGGCGTTTTGCCATGGCCCCTTGCCGATGCGATCGCGCGCATTGACCGCTGCCGCGCCGCCGCTGGCACTCGTGCTCAGGTAGGCGTGCCAGGTCTTGCTGCCCGCGCCCACTGCGGCCGCGAGACTCTGGCAAAACTTGTCGGCGCCCGCGAGGCCACCGAAGTCCGCACCCTTGCCCGAACCGCTGCTGGTGATGAAAAACGACATGCCGGATTGCTGCGCCAGCGCGGGGCCGGAAATTGCGGTTACGCCAAGAATCGCCAATGCAATGCCCATTCGCTGCCTTTTCATTGCGCTCCTCCTAGTTCGGGGACTCCCGCCGCAATGCTAGCGCGCTTTGGGGCCCAGGGCACTACGCCCCACAGTGCAAGCGGCTTGTCAGCCCCTGGCCGGGCCGGTAGCATGCCTCTTCCCTTGCGTCCGACCGGCTGCGCGTCGCGCGAAGTTGCCGGCGAGCGCAATTCGTTCCAGGAGGAACTATGCGCAAGAATTCGCGACACCTCGCGTGGTTGACACTGGCGGCGATGTCGGTCGCGCTGCCTGCCGCCGCGCAGCTCAAGATCGCCTTCATCGATCCACTTTCCGGCGGCGCTGCGAGTGCCGGCATCAACGCGCAGAAGCATTTCACCTACATGATCGACCGCGCGAACGCGGCTGGCGGCTTCAACGGCGAAAAGCTCGAGCTCATCTCCTTCGACAACAAGGTCGATGTGCAGGAATCGCTGATTGCGCTGAAGAAGGCGCTCGACGACGGTGCACGCTATGTATTCCAAGGCAACGGCAGCAGCGTCGCGCTGGCGATCACCGACGCCGTGCTCAAGTACAATGAGCGCAATCCCGGCAAGGAGGTGCTTTATTTCAACTACGCCGCCGTCGATCCCGCGCTGACCAACGACAAGTGCAATTTCTGGCACTTTCGCTTCGACGTCGACGCCGACATGAAAATGGGCGGCCTCACCGACGCGATCGCCAGGGACCCGCATATCAAATCGGTCTACCTGATCAACCAGGACTACTCGTTCGGCCGTGCTGTTGCCGCGGCGGCGAAGAAGATGCTCGCGGAGAAGCGCCCCGACATCAAGATCGTCGGCGATGAGTTGCATCCGCTGCAGAAGGTGCAGGACTTCTCGCCGTACGTCGCCAAGATCAAGGCCTCGGGCGCGGACACCGTGATCACGGGCAACTGGAGCAACGACATGCTGCTGCTGATCAAGGCGGGCAAGGACGCTGGGCTCAAGGTCAACTGGTACACCTACTACGGCGGCGCGCTCGGGACGCCCAGTGCCATCGGCAAGGACGGCGTAGGCATCGTCAAGCAGATCAGCGAGTACCATACCAACGCGCTGGCTGAGCCCGATCCCGATGCTATGGCGTTTCGCAAGCGCTTCACCGGCAAGGACGACGAGTTCGGCTACTATCGGCTGAAGACGACTTTCGATCTGTTCGCCGCGGCGGCCGCGAAGGCGAAGTCCAATGATCCCATCAAGGTGGCGAGGGCTCTGGAGGGCTTGAAGATCACGGAGCCCGTGGGCGAGATCGAGATGCGCGCCGACAACCACCAGATCCTGATGCCGATGTACGTGTCGACGCTCTCCGACAACGTGAAATACGATGTCGAGAAGACCGGACTCGGATTCAAGACCGACATAAAAATCAACGGCAAGGACATGGCGCTGCCGACGACGTGCAAGATGCAGCGGCCGATGTGAGCGAGGCGGAGGACAGGTCTTAGGCGCGACGCGAGAGCGGGGACGAGGTGCTCGAGCTCGTCACGTTCTCGCTGTTGAACGGCATCGTCTACGGGCTTCTGCTGTTCATGCTCTCGAGCGGGCTGACGCTCATCTGGAGCATGATGGGCGTGCTCAATTTCGCGCACGCGAGCATGTTCATGCTGGGCGCGTACTTCTCCTGGCAGATCGGGCGCCACATCGGATTCTGGCCGGCGCTGGTGGTCGCGCCGCTGCTCGTTGGCGCCATCGGCGCGCTTGTCGAGCGCTACGGCCTGCGCCGCGTCCACAGCGGCGGCCACGTCGCCGAGATACTGTTCACTTTCGGGCTGGCGTACGTGATCGCCGAGATCGTGGTCATGCTGTGGGGACGCAATCCGATCGAGAACAAGGTTCCATCGGTCATCGATTTCCCCGCGTTCGTGCTCTTCGGCACCCGCTACCCGTTCTACAAGGTGCTGATGATGGCGATCTCCGTGGGTATGTTCGCATTCCTGTATCTCGCGTTCAAGCGCACGCGCGTCGGGCTCATCATCCAGGCTTCGCTTACGCACCCGCACATGGTCAACGCGCTGGGCCATGACGTGCCGCGCATTTTCGTGCTCGTGTTCGCGGTGGGCAGCGCGCTCGCCGGGCTTGCCGGCGTCATCGGCGGCTTCGCGCTGCTGACCGAGCCGAACATGGCGGCTGCGCTCGGTCCGATCGTGTTCGTGGTGGTCGTGGTGGGCGGGCTGGGCTCGATTCCCGGCGCGCTGATCGCTTCCATGCTGATCGGCATCGTGCAGACCTTTGCGGTGGCGCTCGACTATTCGCTGCTCGACCTGTTCCGCGTGCTCGACGTGAAGGTTGCGCCGGCATCGCTCATGCACGAGGTCTATTCGATCCGGATCGCACAGGCGGCGCCGCTGATTCCGTACCTGATGCTGGTCCTGATGCTGATGCTGCGTCCGCGCGGCCTGCTCGGAACGCGCGAGACATGAGCGCTGAGGAAGCCACTATCGCCCAGGTCGGTGCTCAACTCTCGCCGCGCGATGCACCGCTCGCGCGCCTCGCGCCCTGGATCGTCGCCGCGCTGCTGCTGATGGCGCTGCCGCACGTACCGGGGCTGACGAGCAATTTCGCCCGATCGCTGCTCTGCCAGATGGGCATCGCCGCGGTGTTCGCGCTGTCGTACAACCTGCTGCTCGGACAGACCGGCCTGCTGTCGTTCGGACACGCGGCATATTTCGGGCTGGGGGGCTTCGCGGCGATCCACTTCATGCGCGCGGTCAATGCCGGGCTCCCGGTGCCGATGCCGCTGGTGCCGCTGGTTGGGGCAGCCGTCGGACTCGCCTTCGGCGTCGTGTTCGGCGCGGTGACGACGCGGCGCTCGGGCGTCGTTTTCGCGCTCATCTCACTTGGCGTCGGCGAGCTGGTCCACGCCGCCATGGGCATACTGCAGGGCATTTCCGGCGGCGAGGGCGGCGTTACCGCGAACCGTGCGGTCGGACCGCATCCCTTCGGCCTGAGCTTCGCCTCGCAGCTGCAGGTCTACTACATCGTCGCGTTCTGGGCCTTCGTCGCCGCCGCGCTGATGTACGCGTTCACGCGCACGCCCGTGGGCCGCATGTGCAACGCGGTCCGCGACAATCCGGAGCGCGCCGCGTTCGTCGGCTACAGCACGCAGGGGGTACGCTTCATCGTGTTCTCGGTTGCCGCGATGTTCGCGGGTCTCGCCGGCGGATTGCACGCGATCAACTACGAGATCGTCGGCGTCGACGCGCTGAGTGCGGCGCGCTCTGGCGGCGTGCTTCTCATGGTGTACATCGGCGGCCAGGGGTACTACCTCGGCGCCGTCCTCGGTGCGATCGTGCTCACCTGGCTGCAGGTGAATCTATCCGACTACACGACGGCCTGGCAGCTCTATCTCGGACTGTTTTTCATGGCGATCGTCCTCTACGCGCCCGGCGGATTGGCTGGCCTGATCATGATGCACGTTCCGATTTTCCGCGCGCGGGCTTTCGCGGGGGTGCTGCGCAGCTACGCGGTCGCGCTGCTGCCGGCACTGGTGGCGCTCGCCGGTGCCGCGATGCTGATCGAGATCAACTATCGGCTGTCCACGCAGCCGGAGGCGGGGTCGCGCATGCAGATCTTCGGCGTCACTATCGATGCGGCGACGCCCTGGCCGTGGCTCGCGGCGGTTACCTTGCTCGTCGGGGGCTTCTACGCGTTTCGCCGTACGTGGCCTGGAATCTCGGCGGCGTGGCAACGTGCGCTGGACGAAGCGGCCCCGCGCAACACGAAGGTGGCGCCCTGATGTCGCACGAATCTGCTTGCGCCATCCAGGGCGCTTCGGACGTTGTGCCGAGCGCGCTCGAATTGCGTGACGTGCACAAGCGCTTCGGCGCGACGCCGATCATCCGCGGCGTGAGCGTCGACGTGCGCCGCGGCGAGCGTCATGCGATCATCGGACCGAACGGGGCAGGCAAGTCGACACTGTTCAACCTGGCGAGTGGCCGCTTCGCGCCCACCTCGGGTTCGATCAGGCTCGACGGCGTAGAAATCGCCGGCCAGTCTCCCTCGCGAATCTACCGGCGCGGCCTGGCCCGCAGCTTCCAGGTCACCAACATTTTTCCGCGGCTCTCCGTCTACGAGAACATCCGCTGCAGCGTCCTGTGGACGCTGGGCTACCGGTACAACTTCTGGCGCAGCGCCCGTTCGCTGCGCGATGCCAACGAGCGCACCGACCGGACGCTCGAGCGCATCGGCCTCAGGGCGCGCTGTGATGTGCCGGCCGGCGTGCTTACCTATGCCGAGCAGCGCGCGCTGGAAATCGGGATCACGATCGCGGGCGACGCGAGCGTGATCCTGCTCGACGAACCAACCGCCGGGATGAGCCGCAGCGAAGCCGAGAACGCGGTGGACCTGATCCGCTCGGTGACTCAGGGGCGCACGCTGGTCATGGTCGAGCACGACATGAGCGTGGTGTTCGACCTGGCCGATCGCATCTCGGTGCTGGTCTACGGTGAACTCATCGCCACCGATGTACCGGAGCGCATCCGCGAAAACGCCGCGGTGCAAACCGCGTACCTGGGAACGCCGGTGCATGCTTGACGTTGCGAACCTGCACGCCTATTACGGCAAGAGCCACATCCTGCAGGGGGTATCCCTGCGAGTGGGCGAGGGCGAGATCGTAAGCCTGCTGGGACGCAACGGCGCGGGACGCTCGACGACGATCAAGACCATCATGGGCGAGGTCGTACCCGTGGGCAGCATCCAGTTCAAGGGCGAGCGCATCGACGGGCTGAAGCCGTACCAGATCGCGCGCCGCGGGGTGGGCTACGTGCCGGAGGACCGTGCCATATTCCCGACGCTCACCGTGCAGCAGAATCTGCTTCTCGGCATGAAATCGGCGCGGGTCGGTGGACGCTGGCGCATCGACGACATGTATGAGCTGTTTCCCGTGCTGCGAGCCCGTGCCGGCGCGCCGGGTGGCGTGCTTTCCGGCGGCGAGCAGCAAATGCTGACGATTTGTCGTACGCTGATGGGTGATCCCGACCTCATCATGATCGACGAGCCGACCGAAGGATTGGCGCCCAAACTCGTGGAGCGACTGCGCGAGCTTCTGGAGCAGATCGCCGCGCGCGGCGTCGCCATCCTGCTCATCGAGCAGAAGCTCACGATCGCGCTCGCCATCTCGCGCCGCCTGTACGTGATGGGACAGGGCCAGATCGTGTTCCAAGGAACGCCGGAGCAGCTTCGCGGCAACACCGGCGTGCGCAAGGATTGGCTCGAAGTCTGAACAACCACTCACGGAGAAAATCATCACCACTACGTATCGCGTGCACGACTCGATCGCCGTGATCACGCTGGACAACCCTCCCATCAACGGCTTCAGCCACGAGGTGCGCTCGGCGCTGGTGGCGGGCATCGACGCCGCGCATGCCGACGCCGCGGTGCAGGGCATCGTCGTGACCGGCGCCGGCAAGGCATTTTCCGGGGGCGCCGACATCCGCGAATTCAACACGCCCAAGGCACTTGCGGAGCCGACCCTGCGTACTGCGATACGAATTGTCGAGGACGCGACCAAGCCGGTGGTGGCGGCGATCAACGGCGTGTGCATGGGCGGTGGACTCGAGCTGGCACTGGGTTGCCATTTTCGCGTCGCGATGCCCACCGCGCAGGTCGCGCTGCCGGAAGTGAAGCTGGGAATCCTGCCGGGCGCGGGAGGCACGCAACGCCTGCCGCGCGTGGTCGGCGTGGAAACCGCGCTGAACATGATCGTGTCGGGCGCGCCTAGAGCAGCCGAGACCCTGAAGAGCACCGCGCTGTTCGACGCGATGCTCGACGGCGACGTGCTTCAAAGCGCCCTCGCGTTCGCGCGCCAGGTGGTCGCGGAGCGAAGGCCGCTCAAGCGTGTGCGCGACATTCGCATCGACTTTCCCGACGCCGAGGCCTTTTTTCAATTCGCGCGCACTTCGGTGGCCGCTCTGGCGAAGAACTACCCCGCGCCGCTCAAGTGCGTCGATGCGGTCGCGGCGGCTGTGTCGATGCCTTTCGACGAGGGCATCCGCCGCGAGCGCGAGCTCTTCGCGCTGCTGGTCGAGTCGCCGGAATCGAAGGCGTTGCGCCACGCGTTCTTTGCCGAGCGCGCCGCAGCCAAGATTCCCGGCATCGCCGAGGGCACGCAGCCGCGTCGTGTCGACAGCGTCGCGGTCATCGGTGCGGGGACCATGGGCGGCGGCATCGCCATGAATTTCCTCAATGCCGGCATTCCGGTGACGATCCTGGAAACCTCTCAGGCGGCGCTGGACAAGGGGCTGGCCACCGTGCGCAGGAACTACGAAGGCTCGCTCAAGAAAGGCAGGCTCACACCGCAGAAGCTCGAACAGACGCTGGCGCGGCTGACGCCGACGCTCGACTACACCGCCACCGCCCAGGCCGATCTGGTGGTCGAAGCGGTGTTCGAGGACATGGCGGTCAAGCAGGCAGTCTTCGAGAGGCTCGATGCCACCGTGAAACCCGGCGCGATCTTGGCGACCAATACGTCGACCCTCGACGTCGACCGCATCGCGGCGTTCACCCGCCGGCCGCAGGACGTGGTCGGCATGCACTTCTTCAGCCCGGCGAACGTGATGAAGCTGCTCGAAGTCGTCCGCGGCGCCAAGACCGCCCCCGACGTACTGCTGACTGTGATGCAGGTCGCCAAGAAGATCGGCAAGACCGCGGTCGTCTCTGGCGTGTGCGACGGATTCATCGGTAACCGCATGGTCGAGCAGTATCTGCGCCAGGCATTCTTCCTGCTGGAAGAGGGCGCGTCGCCGCAGGACGTCGATCGCGCGCTGGAGCAGTTCGGCATGGCGATGGGACCGTTTCGCATGAGCGACCTTGCCGGCAATGATATCGGATGGGCGATACGCAAGCGCCGCTACGTCGAGAAACCACAGGTGATCTATTCGAAAATCGCCGACCGCCTGTGCGAGCTGGGCCGCTTCGGGCAGAAGACCGGTCTGGGATGGTACCGCTACGTGCCGGGCAGGCGTGACGCGCTGCCCGATCCCGAGGTCGATACGCTGATCGCGGCGTTTCGCAAGGAGCGGGGCATCATGCCGCGCAAGATTGCCGCCGACGAGATCATCGAGCGCTGCATCTACGCGCTGGTCAACGAGGGCGCACGCATCCTCGAGGAAGGCATCGCGCTGCGCGCGTCGGACATCGATCTCGTGTACCTAACCGGCTACGGCTTCCCGATGTGGCGGGGCGGTCCGATGTTCTACGCCGATACGGTGGGACTGTACTCCGTGGTGCGCAGCATGGCGCGTTTTGCCACGCAACCCGGCGGCGACGCGGCGTTCTGGCAACCGGCGCGCCGGCTTGCCGAGCTCGCCGCGGCCGGCAGGGGCTTCACGACGTCCGCGGCCTAGCGCGGCGCTTTAAACATCCATCAGATCGGGCCATCATGACCGACGCCGTCATCGTTTCCACCGCACGCACAGGACTCGCCAAGTCTTGGCGCGGCGCCTTCAACATGACCCACGGTGCGACCCTGGGCGGGCACGTCGCGAAGCACGCAATGGAACGCGCGAAGCTCGACCCCGGCGAAGTCGAGGATGTGATCATGGGTTGCGCGTTCCCCGAAGGCGCCACCGGCTCCAATATCGGACGGCAGATCGCGCTGCGCGCGGGCTGCCCGGTCAGCGTCGCCGGCATGACGGTCAATCGCTTTTGCTCGTCCGGGCTGCAGACCATCGTGATTGCGGCGCAACGCATCCTGGCCGGCGAAGGCGGCATCTACGTTGCCGGCGGTGTCGAGTCGATTTCCTGCGTGCAGAACGAAATGAACAAGCACATGCTGCGCGAGCGCTGGCTCACGGAGCACAAGCCCGAGATCTACTGGCCGATGCTGCAGACCGCAGAGACCGTCGCCAAGCGCTACGGCATCAGTCGCGAGCGCCAGGACGCCTACGGTGTGCAAAGCCAGCAGCGCGCCGCCGAAGCCGCCGCGGCGGGCAGGTTCGCCGCCGAAATCGTACCGATGAGTGTGACCATGGGAGTGGCCGATGCCGCGGCCGCAACCATCGGCACGCGCGAAGTGACGATCGCGGCGGACGAGGGTATCCGCGCGGACACGACGCTGGAGGGAGTCTCGAAAATCCGCCCCGCATTACCGGGCGGCGTGATCGCCGCTGGCAACGCGAGTCAGTTCTCCGACGGCGCGTCAGCGTGCGTGGTGATGGACGCCGAGACCGCCGCCCGCAAGGGCTTGCAGCCGCTGGGCATTTTCCGCGGCTTCGCCGTGGCCGGTTGCGAGCCCGACGAGATGGGCGTCGGTCCCGCCTACGCGGTTCCGAAGCTGCTCGCGCGCACCGGCAAGCGGGTGGGGGACATCGGCTTGTGGGAACTGAACGAGGCGTTCGCGGTGCAGGTGATCTATTGCCGCGACAAGCTCGGTATTCCCGACGAGCTGCTCAACGTCGACGGCGGCGCGATCGCCGTCGGCCATCCTTACGGTGTGTCGGGTGCACGCCTGACCGGCCACGCACTGATCGAGGGCAAGCGCCGCGGCGCACGCTATGTCGTGGTGACGATGTGCATCGGCGGCGGCATGGGTGCCGCCGGCCTGTTCGAAGTGGCGTAGGCGACGCGGCCGCTATTGCCCCGCATTCCGGACCCGAGGGCACATCAGCATGAAGCGCGTGACCCCTGTGGCATGGGCAATCTTGTTCGTCGCAGTCTCGATGACGTGCGGCTTGGCGCACGCCGCGAGCGTGGCGGCGCTCTACGACAACGCGAAGCGCGCGATTGCCGCCGGCAATGTCGTTCCCGAGCGCGATCTCGCACCGCTGATTGCAGTGCTGCGCGCCGGGTTCGACCGATGAGTTGCGCGCCGCTATCGACAAGATCGAAACGCTGGGTGATGCGAGCGGCTCGAGCCCGGCTGCGGTCAAGCACTACCTGCTCGACCAGGCGACGCCGCTGCTACTGAAAGTCGGCAAGGACGGCCCGACGCCGTTCGCGCGCGGCGAAGCGCTTATCGCACTGCGCGACATGGGTGCGTCGCGCGCCGTGCTCGACCAGGCCGCGACGATCGCCGAGAACGATCGCGACGACTTCGTGCGCAGTCGTGGCGAGATCCTACGCAATTTCATGAAGGGCATGCCGGTCGCCGGGGCTGCCGCAGACGTCAAGGGTGGCGGCGGCGATCGCGAGAAGCGCGCGAACGCGGCGCTGAAGGCGCGTGGCGTCGGCATCTCCGCCGATCAGCTTCGCCGCTCCTCACTGCAGGGAAATGCCGCCGAGGTGCAGTTGCTCCTCGACGCCGGCGTCAACGTCAATAGCGGGGCGGGATTGTCGGACAGCGCGATCTATTTCGCGGCGTTCTCCGGCTGCGGCGCCAAGCAAGGCGAGACCGACCGCTGGTCGATACCGTCGCGGTGCTCATCGCCGGTGGCGCCGATCTCAAGCGCAAGGACGACAATGGCAACAACATCCTGATGAGCGCGGCGCAGATGTGCGGGCCGAAGATCGTGACCAGGCTCGCGGCGGCGGGCGCAGATCTCAACGTCACCAACGGCAGCGGTATGACGCCGTTAACGATGGCGCTGATCATGCGCCATCCCGACGCAGCCGAGGCGCTGGTCGACCGTGGCGCGCGACTGTCCAAGGCGCAGGTGCAGATGGCGAGTGCGTCGGCGACCGATGCCCGCTCGCAGGCGATCATCAAGCGTGCGGCCAAGTAGGGACGCCCAACCTGATAGAGCGGGCGGCTTTAGGGGAGACGATCGATGCACTTTGGCAATTCGCGCTTCATCGCCGTTTGTACGGGCGCGCTCGTCATCGCGGGATGCGGCAAGGAAACCCCCGCGACGGGCAGCAAGCAGGCTGCGGCGATCGTGAAGGAACAGAAGCCTCCCCGGTACACCTATCCGGCGCCGGTGAAAGGGCACTACAAGGAGATCAACATCGGCGAGTTCGACGTCGTCGACGGTATCGCGTACACGGCGCCCCGCAGCGCCGGCACCGTGGTCTACGTTACCAGCAAGGCCATCGCGTCGCCGATGCTCATCGATTCGGCCTGCCCGATGACCATGGCGCGTGCGCTCACGGAGCTGCGCAATGCGAACTACATGGAAGTAACGCTGAACGACAAAGGCCGATCGAAGTATTTCGCTGCTGGCACTGCCTTCAACGGCAGCAGCCGCGAGGAGGACGTGGGCGGGCGCTACTGGCAGAGCCGGATGAAGCAGGATGCCGGGCACGCCAGTGGCAACGTCGTGCACAAGCGCGACGGTTATTTCGACTTCGATCTTCCCGTGATCACGCCACAGGTCAACGAAGTCAGCGAAGGCGACCGCACGCACGGCGCGCGCTACGACACGACGCGGCCCACGCCGACCGAAGGCCCGGTCAACGCGGCGTATCGTGCGATGCATGATGCGGCACAGAAGAGGGACTTGAAGGCGCTGCTCGTGGCGCAGGGCTTCGACAAGAAGCAGGTGGAAGCGATTCGGGGGCTCGACGGCATCGACGCCGACTTCGCGGTCTACGCCGATCGTTTTCTCAAGCCCGGGACCGCCGGCGAATTCACCCCCCGCGCCGGCACCGCCTATGTGCGCAGCGAAGGCGTGAATTCCAAGGGGAAGAAGTTCGCGAACTACTATCACTTTGTGCCATGCGGAACGCAGCTGGTGCTTGTAAGCATCGCGGAAAACCCGCAATAGCATCAGCGCGTCGAAATCAGTATGGGCGCCGCCGAAAGTCAGCGACCCGTCTGCGCTCCGTAAGTAAAGTCGTCGAACGCTGTCACGCTGTCGGCTTTGGTCCATACGCCAAGCGCACCGGCGCCGCCGATGTGGCCGTCCTTGAGCTCGATGTACGCCTTGCCATCGAGTAATGCCTTGATCGACTGTGCGGAAAATTCCGACCGCAGCGCGTGCCATGTCTCTGTCGCGACCGGCGCATCGACGTACTTGATGGTGCGGCGGCTTCCATTCTCGGTGTAGTAGAGCGACACGTTGTTCTCGAGCTGTTCTCGAGCGCATTGGCGCGGGCAACGTAGTAGTTCTCGCCGTTCTTGAAGCGCCACACGATTCCGCCTGCCTGATCTTCTTTTCCGGCCAAGGGCTTGAACTTGACCTCCCCGTAACCGTCGGCAAGCGAACTCCCCTCAACCATGCAGAACGGAAAGGTCCCGCTGCCCGATTGCTTCAGTACGTGAGGTCTGCTCGGCGCCGTCGGATCTTCCTCCACGGTCCATTCGGGCGAACCGCGTCCCGTGACACCCGCGCTCCATCCAGGCGGGAGGGTGCCGGGCTTGGCGTTATCAAAATTGATCGTCTCTGCCATGGCGGCTCCGGTCGTCAGGGTCAAAATTGCCGTTCCTGCCGCGAATTTCATGTGCATCCGCGTGTTCAGGGATCGGCCCCGGTGTTGTAACAGCTAGCCCAGCCTGACCAGTTGCTTGCCGAAATTCTCGCCCTTGAGCAGTGCGATGAGTCCCTTGGGCGCGTTGTCCAGACCGTCGACGATCGATTCGCGATACTTGAGCTTGCCCTCGGCGAGGGAGCCCGCAAGCCCCTTGATCGCTTCGCCGTAGCGATCCTTCCAGTCGAACACGATCATGCCCTGCATCCGGATGCGGTTGACCAGCACCGAGCGCAGCATCCGATAGCCGTAGGCCTCCGTCGCGTTGTAGTCGGAAATGAGTCCGCACACGATGATGCGCGAGCGCAGGTTCATCACGCGCAGAACCGTATCGAGTATCACCCCACCCACGTTTTCGAAATCGACGTCGACGCCCTTCGGGCAATGCTCGCGCAAATCGGCAAGCAGGTTGCCCGCCTTGTAGTCGATGCAGGCGTCGAAGCCGAGCTCACCGACGACGTAGTCACACTTGGCCTTGCCGCCGGCGATGCCGACTACGCGGCAGCCAGCGAGATGAGCAAGTTGGCCGGCGACGCTGCCGACCGCGCCTGAGGCAGCCGATACGACGAATGTCTCTCCGGCCTTGGGCTGCCCGATCTCGTGCAACCCGAACCACGCCGTGATACCCGGCATGCCGAGTACGCCGAGGTAGTACGATGCCGGCACGCGCTTGGTGTCGACTTTGACCAGATCCCTGCCCTTGGCCACGCCGTAGCGCTGCCACCCAAGCTGAGTAAGCACCGCGTCGCCGGCCACGAGTTTCGGGTCCCGCGACTCGACGACGGTCCCGACGGTCTGCCCGACCATCACTTCGCCGATCTGCACCGGCGGGACGTACGACTTGGCCTCGCTCATTCGGCCGCGCATGTAGGGATCGAGCGAAAGCCAGTCGTTCCTGACCAGCGCTTCGCCCTCGGCCGGCGAAGGCGTCGGCGCGTCGACGATGCTGAAATTGCCCTCGTTGACGGCCCCCTGTGGGCGGCTTGCCAGCAAAACCTGCTTGTTCATGTCGGTCATCGTCGTTTCCTTCGATCCAGCGCTTGTTCATTCGATCGCGGGGAGCCGTAGACGCGGTCGCGCGCGAACGAATTCGCACCTACGAAAATCGATCCGCCCTTCGCAGCGCGGAATTCATTCCGCCGCGGTGTTAACGCATCCCGGCAAACCGTTCGAGATGGTGGTCGGCGTCGCCGAATTGCTGCGCGATCATGGTCAGCCGCTTGAAGGTGTGGCTTATCTTCATTTCCTCGGTCATGCCCATGCCGCCATGGAGCTGGATGGCTTCCTGCGCGACGTGGCGACAGGCGTCGGCGATGCGGACCTTGGCGGCGGATACGATGCGAGCGCGTCGCGCCGGGTCCTTTTCCGAGTCCACGCTCGCGCAGGCCAGGCTCGCCATCGACCGCGCCTGCTCGCCGCTGATCATCATGTCGACCATGCGGTGTTGCAGCGCCTGGAAGTTACCGATAGGCACATCGAATTGCTTGCGCGTCTTGAGATATTCCAGCGTCGCATCGTTGGCGTACTTGATCGCGCCGACGGCTTCGGCGCACAACAACGCAGTCGCGAAATCGACGACCTCCTCGATGAGCGCGTGGCCTTCGCCTTCCGGTCCGATGAGCGCATCGTTGCCTACGCGCACACCTGCCAGGCGGATGTCCGCAGCGCGCATTTCGTCGAGCGTGCGATATGCGCTTGACGCGAGACCGGGCGAGCGTGCATCGATCACGAATGCGCTGATGCCGGTCCGGCTGGTGCCGTCGCCCGAGGTGCGAGCCGTCACTACGATCGCATCGGCACAAGGCGCGTTAAGCACGACGCATTTCTCGCCATCGATGACGTAGCCATCGCCGGCGCGTCGCGCGCGCGTTGCCACGTTCGCAAGGTCGTAGCGCGCGTCGCGCTCGCTGTGGGCAAAGGCCATTCGCAACCTGCCCTCGACGATGCGCGGCAGCCATGTCTGTTTCTGCACCGCATTGCCGCCGCGGGCGACGAGTTGCGCGCCCAGGCCGACCGTCGCCAGATAGGGCTCGACCAGCAGCGCCTCTCCGAACGCCTCCATGACGCTCATCAGGTCGATGGCACCGCCGTCGAAGCCGCCGGCATGACCCGGGAGCGGCAGCGCGAGCAGTCCGAGCTTGGCTAGCGACGCCCAAACATCTGCGCTCACTCCCTCGGCGGAGGCGACGATCTGCTTGCGCGCTTCGAAGTTGTATTCCTTCTCGACGAAGCGCCGGACCGAAGCGGCCAGGAGTTGCTGCTCTTCGCTGTAATCGAAATTCATGCCGTGACTCGGGCCTAAAGTCCCAGCGCCATCTTGGCGATGATGTTGCGCTGAATCTCGTTGGAACCTGCGTAGATCGACGTCTTCCGGTAGTTGCAGTAGCGCGGTGCCAGCGCCGCCGTGTACGTGTCGAAATCGATCGCGTCATCGTCCGCCCGGAACGGCTGCGCCAGCGGACCCGCAGCCTGCATCATGAGCTCGGTCAGCGACTGCTGGATCTCGGTGCCCGTTATCTTGAGCATCGACACCTCCGCGCCCGGCGCATTGCCGGTCCGGAGTCGATCGAGGAAGCGCAAGTTCGTTATCGACAACGCCATGAGCTCGATTTCCACGCGCGACAGCCGGTCGCGGAAGCGCGGATCGTCGATGAGCGGTCTGCCGCCCTTCTGCTGTTTCGCCGCGTAGGTCTTGAGGCTCTCGAGCTCGCGCTGCGAGGCGCCGATGCGCGCGGTGTTCATACGCTCGTGGCCGAGCAGGTACTTGGCAACGGTCCAGCCCTTGCCCTCGTCGTGCACGCGGTTATCGACCGGGACCTTCACATCGTCGAAAAAAACCTCGTTGACCTCGCGGCTGCCATCGAGGAGCTGCAGCGGACGCACGGTGACGCCCGGCGTTTTCATGTCGATGAGCAGGAACGAGATGCCATCCTGCTTGCGCTCGTTGCCGCGGTCGCGATCCGTCCGCACCAGACAGAAGATCCAATCGGCCATGTGCGCGAGCGTGGTCCACGTCTTCTGGCCATCGACGATGTAGTGTTCGCCCTGGCGCTCCGCGCGCGTCGACAGCGATGCCAGATCCGAGCCCGACCCCGGCTCGGAATAGCCCTGGCACCAGAAGTCGTCGCCGCGGTAGATGCGGGGCAGGAAGCGCTGCTTCTGTGCTTCGGTACCGAACTTGAGCAGCACCGGCGCGCACATCATCAGGCCGAAGGGAATCAGCGGCGGGGCACCGGCATAACCGCAGGCTTCCTCGAAAATGTAGCGGCGCACGGCGTTCCAGCCGGTGCCGCCCCATTCCTCGGGCCACGCCGGCGCGATCCAGCCTTTGGCGGCGAGAATGCGATGCCAGCGCAAGAGGTCATCGCGCGAAAGCAGGCGATAGCGCGTGACCTTGTCGCGCAAGTCTGCAGGCAGGTTGTCTCGCAACCACGCGCTGACGTGGTCGCGGAACGCAAGATCGTCGGTGGAGTAATTGAGGTCCATGCGCATTCGCCAAGGTTGCATGCGGCATCGATGCAGAGCGGCGAAGCTCGGTCGCCCGGTTCGCGGCATCTTAACTTAGAATGCTGGCAAAGGGGATCGAGCAACGGCCTCCCGGCCCTGCGTACCCAGCCAATGGACATCGAAGCATCGCTCGGCCGCAAGTTGCCGTTCGCGAAGCACCTGGGCATACGCCTGGTCAGCTTCGGCGAAGGTCGCGCGCGGCTGGAACTCGACGCGCGCCCGGAGCTGCTCAACAGCTGGGAATCGATGCACGGCGGCGCGACTATGACCCTGCTCGACATCGCGCTCGCCGTCGCGTTGCGTTCGCTCGATGCACACGCGAAAGGTGCGATCACGGTCGAGCTCAAGGTGAACTTCGTCGGACCGGGCCTCGGGACGCTCATCGCCGACGGACGCTGCGTGCATCGTGGCAAGACCATCGCATTCTGCGAGGGCGAGGTGCACGATACTTCCGGCAAGCTCGTCGCCACTGCCAGCGGAACGTTCATGCTGCGGCGCGATCGTGCCGCAGCGGGCACGGGCACTCGCGCCGACTGAGCTTCCACCAGGGGGCTGACTCGGCACGAATAAACGGGCGGCGGACGGATCGTACGGGCGCGGTTTTGAAGTGCGGAAAGGGCATCGATGGAATTCGAATATTCTCCAAAGGTCAAAGCGCTTCAGCAGCGAGTCCAGCGCTTCATGGATGAGTACGTCTATCCCAACGAACAGCGCTTCTACGACGAAGTGGCGCAGGGGGATCGCTGGCAGCCGACGCAGGTGGTCGAGCAGCTCAAGAACGACGCGAAGGCGGCCGGCCTGTGGAACCTGTTCCTTCCGCAGTCGAGCGAGGGTGCGGGGCTCACCAATACGGAATACGCGCCGCTGTGCGAAATCATGGGCGGCGTGCTGTGGGCCGCCGAGGTGTTCAACTGCTCGGCGCCGGATACCGGCAACATGGAGGTGCTCGAGCGCTACGGCACGCCGCAGCAGAAACGCCAGTGGCTTACCCCGCTGCTCGAGGGGAAGATCCGCTCGGCCTTCGCCATGACCGAGCCGGGCGTGGCGTCGTCGGATGCCACCAATATCGAGAGCTCTATCGTGCGCGACGGCGACGAGTACGTCATCAATGGGCGCAAGTGGTGGTCGTCCGGCGCCGGCGATCCGCGCTGCAAAATCATCATTTTCATGGGCAAGACCGATCCCGCTGCAACGAAGCATGCTCAGCAGTCGATGGTGCTGGTGCCACGCGAGACACCTGGCGTCACCGTGCTGCGGCCGCTGCCGGTGTTCGGCTACGACGACGCGCCGCACGGGCACATGGAAGTCGACTACGTGAATGTGCGCGTGCCGGTGACGAACATGCTGCTCGGCGAAGGGCGTGGCTTCGAGATCGCGCAGGGGCGCCTGGGCCCGGGGCGCATCCATCATTGCATGCGCGCCATCGGGCTCGCCGAGCGCGCGCTGGCGAAGATGTGCAGGCGCGTCAAGTCGCGGATCGCGTTCGGCAAGCCTATCGCTGAGCAAACGGTGACGCTGGAGCGCATCGCCGAGGCACGCATTCTCATCGACCAGGCGCGACTATTGACGCTCAATGCGGCGTACAAGATGGATACCGCCGGCAACAAGGCCGCGCGCGCCGAAATCGCGATGATCAAGGTTGCCGCGCCGGCAATGGTGTGCAAGGTCGTCGACTGGGCGATCCAGGCGCACGGCGGCGCCGGCGTGAGCGACGATTTCGGTCTCGCCCGCGACTACGCGCATGCGCGCACGCTGCGGCTGGTCGATGGTCCGGACGAGGTGCATCGCAACCAGATCGGCAAGCTGGAACTCGCAAAGCACGCCTAGGGCGGTCGCGCGATGGTCACGCGAACGATCGACGCCATGCTCGGCAGCGAATTCGCCGTTGTGGGCGAGCTCATCGCGACGCACGCGGTGCGTGATCCGAGACGCGGCGCACTGGTGCAGGACGCTCGCCGTCTGGACTACGGCGAACTCGATGCGATGATGGATCGGGTCGCCGCCTCGCTGCAGCGCGACGGCGTGAAGGCGCGCGGTACGATCGCGATCTGCGCCGCCAATTCAATCGAATACGCGATCGTCTTTCTCGGCGCCTTGCGCGCCGGCGTTGCCGTCGCGCCGCTGGCACCGTCGCTCACCGCGCAAGCACTTGCCGCGATGATGGACGACTCGGGCGCCACCCACTTGTTTGTCGACGCGCCCGCGCGGGCCCTGCTGGGCGCAGCGCCGGGACGCGCCGGAGTCGCGTGCATCGCGCTGGACCGCGCGGACGACTGTCGCGAGCTCGCGCAATGGCTGGTAGCACCGGGCAGCCACCCCGAGCCGGTCGCCATCGCGCCCGACTGGGCCTTCAACATCATCTACTCTTCGGGTACGACGGGCGAACCCAAGGGTATCGTGCAACCACACGCGATGCGCTGGGGACACATGCAGCGCGGGCCGGTGTACGGCTATGCCATCGATGCGGTAACGCTGCTGTCGACGCCGCTGTATTCGAACACGACGCTGGTGTCCTTCTTTCCGGCGCTGGCAATGGGCGGGACGGTCGTACTGATGGCGAAGTTCGACGCCACGGCGTACCTCGAGCTGGCACAGGGCCATCGCGTCACGCATACGATGCTGGTGCCGGTGCAGTATCAGCGCCTGATGGCGGCGCCTGAGTTCGATCGCTACGACCTGTCGTCGTTCCGGATGAAGCTTTCCACCAGCGCGCCCTTCGCCGCCGCGCTCAAGTCGGAAGTGCTCGCGCGCTGGCCCGGCGCGCTGGTCGAGTTCTACGGCATGACCGAGGGGGGAGGGACCTGCGTCTTGCAGGCGCACGAGCGCCGCGACAAATTGCACACCGTGGGAACGCCGGCGCCTGGGCACGACATCCGTCTCATCGACGACGCCGGCGTCGAAGTCGCGCCGGGCGCGGCCGGTGAAATCGTCGGTCACTCCAGCGCGATGATGACTGGCTATCATCGCCAGCCGGCGAAGACGGCAGACGCGTTCTGGCACGACGGCAGCGGCAAGCGCTTCGTTCGCACCGGCGACATCGGCCGCTTCGACGCCGACGGTTTCGTGATACTGCTGGACCGCAAGAAAGACATGATCATCTCCGGTGGCTTCAACATTTATCCCAGTGACCTCGAGTCCATACTGCGCCGGCACACGGCCGTCGCCGACGCCGCGGTCGTCGGCGTGCCGTCGGCGCAATGGGGCGAGGCGCCAGTGGCGTTCGTCGTCGCGCACGACGCCGCGGGCGTCGCCGCGCGCGAGCTCATGCAATGGGTCAACGCGCGCGTCGGAAAAATGGAGCGGTTGTCGGACCTGAGGATCGTTTCCGCGCTGCCGCGCAGCGCGATCGGCAAGGTGCTCAAGCGTGAATTGCGCGAACGCTATGCGCCTGCGGAAGGCGTTTGAAAATGCCCTTGGGCTCCAGGGCGGACCCCGCCCGCTGCACGCTACGGAGTCCGGACGACGACCTTGGGGTCATCCGGGCGAAGGCCGGGATCCAAGCCCGAGCAGTGAGCGAGTTGGCAACTTGGGCCCCGGCCTGCGCCGGGGCGACGTCAATTTGAATGTCATCCCAGCGAATCAACGCATTCGAAACGAGATGTCATCCCGGCGAAGGCCGGGATCCAAGTTCGGCGTTTGATTCGACGATCGCGGCCGCCGGATTCCGCGGCGAGGGCGCTTCGCATATGATGTGGTGACCATGGAAATTCCCGCGCCGAACCCGGGCCTGGTCGACAAGCTCGTTGCTGCCAACCGCATCCTCTACGACCAGGGCGTCGTCGACGGCTTCGGTCACGTCAGCGTGCGCCACGATGCCTCGCCCGTGCATTTCCTGCTCGCGCGCAACATGGCGCCCGCGCTGGTGCGTCGCGACGATATCGTCACCTTCGATCTCGACGGCGCCGCCCTCGACGCCAACGGCCGGCGCGTTTATCTCGAGCGATTCATCCACGGCGAGATCTACCGCGCAAGGCCCGACGTGAACGCGGTGGTGCACAGCCATTCGCCAAGCGTCATTCCGTTCGGCGTAACGCGACAACCGCTACGTCCGGTGTTCCACATGAGCGGATTCCTGGGACAGGGCACGGCACTGTTCGACATACGCGAAACCGCGGGCGATACCGACATGCTCATCAGCAGCGGCAAGCTCGGGGCGGCGCTGGCCGGCACGCTCGGTATGCGCTCGACCGTGCTCATGCGTGGGCATGGCTCGACGGTGGTCGGAGCGTCGTTGGAGCAGGCCGTCTATCGGGCGATCTACGCCGAGGTCAACGCGAGGCTGCAGATGCAGGCGATGGGGTTGGGCGATGTGACATATCTCAACGAGGTCGAAGCCGCGAAGGCAGCGACGACCAACGACACGCAGCTCGCGCGTGTCTGGGACCTGTGGACGCGCCGCGTCGGCACCATCGAATAGGTGCGAATTTATTCGCACGCAAGCGCATCGACAGCCATCGCGGCGGAATGAATTCCGCCCCACCAAGATCACCGTGACCCTCTACGGGCGAGCGTAGTACTTGAACAGCTCGCCTTGCTGCGCCTTGGTAAGCGGCGCCGGCAGAAACTTGAGGCTGACCGCATCCGCCATCGCATCATCGAGTCCCGACAGGCGGTCCAGCCGCAGGTTCTCCTTGGGATAGAACTGGTCGCGCACTTCCTTGGCCAGCGCTTCCGACACGCCCACCCATTCGGCGTAGGCCTTTAGCGCCGCCGGGTCGGAATACATCCAGTCCAGCGTCTCGCGGTACGCCTGCAGGAAGCGATCGATCGCGTCGCGGCGCTGCTCGACCGTCTGCGTGTTGGCGATCATCAGGCGTACAGTCTGGTTGCGAAACGATGGCACGTCGCTTTCGCGTACGATGATGCGAATCTTCCCCGCTTGCAGGTCGGCGATGCCGAAGGGTGGCGCCGACCAGCCGATATCCACCTGCCCGGTCATGGTCTGCGTGAACGTTGCCGCCGGGCTGCCGGTGGCGACCGGCTTGGCTTGGATGCCGAATTCGCGATTGAAGGCGAGCACCGCGAGATTTGTCGATGAGCCGCTGGTCGAATAGGCGATGGTCTTGCCGCCGGCATCCTTGATGGATTTGATCGGCGACGCTGCGGGCACGTACCAGAACAGGTCGTCGGCTCCGGTCGTCGAGTTGGCGATCGCGCGCACCGGCGCGCCCTTGGCGAATGCGCCAAGCACGCCTGCCGTCCCCACGCCGATTCCGATGTCCACGCTGCCCGAGATCACCGCCTGCAGCGTCTCGCCCGCACCTTGCGTATAGAGCAACTCGAGGACGAGCCCGCGCTTCTTGAAGAACCCGGCCTTCTGCCCGAGTTCCGGTGCGGCGTTCTCCCAGTTGCCGCGCTGGCCGATGGCGAGCTTGAGCGTGTCCTCGGCGATCGCCGACTGGCACGCCACACCTAGGAGCATCGCGGCAACGACGTGCATGATGTGCTCGAATCGCATTGCTTTCTCCCGCACACTGGTCGCTTGAATGTGAACGCACGGGACGCCGCTGTCAATGTCGATCCGTTGCGTCGGCGCGGCGCCCCATGGGAGTTTCACTCGCCCGCGCAAGCGGGAGACGGCAAAGGTTAGGGCGCACTTCTGCGTTACCCGCCCGCATCGAGTAAAATACGCGCCCGAACCAGTCGTTTCCCCTCTGTGGAGCCCTTGACGCGGCTCCCCGACCCAGGACGTTTTCATGCGCGTTTACAATTTCAGCGCCGGCCCCGCGGTGCTGCCGGAAGTGGTGTTGCAAAAGGCGGCTGCCGAAATGCTCGACTGGCATGGCAGCGGTATGTCGGTGATGGAAATGAGTCACCGCGGCAAGGAATTCATTTCCATCGCCGCCAAGGCCGAGGCCGATTTGCGCGCGCTGCTTGCCATTCCTGCGAATTACAAGATCCTGTTCCTGCAAGGGGGCGCCATCGCCGAGAATGCCATCGTGCCGATGAACCTCCTGCGAGGACGCACGGTCGCGGACTACGTCCATACCGGCGAATGGTCGAAGAAGTCGATCAAGGAGGCGGGCAAGTATTGCCGGGCGAACATCGCCGCATCGGCTGAGGACAGGCAATTCACCTACGTGCCTGGACAACAGACGTGGCGACTCGCCGCCGACACGGCGTACGTTCACGTCTGCACCAACGAGACCATCGGCGGCGTCGAATACCAGTGGACTCCGGAGACGGGTGAGGTGCCGCTGGTTGCGGACATGTCCTCGCATATCCTGTCGCGCGTAGTCGACGTCTCGAAGTACGGCGTGATCTACGGGGGCGCGCAGAAGAATATGGGCCCTGCGGGACTGACGCTGGTCATCGTGCGCGACGACCTGCTCGATCGCGCGTTGCCGATCACGCCGTCGGCGTTCCATTGGCAGGAGCAGGCGGCCAGCGAGTCCATGCTCAACACGCCGCCCACGTACGCCATCTACATCGCCGGCCTGGTGTTCGAATGGTTGCAGGAGCAAGGCGGGATCGCCGCGGTGGAGCGCAGGAACATCGCCAAGGCGAAACTGCTCTACGACTGCCTCGACGACATCGATTTCTACAAGCATGCGGTGCGCAAGCAGGACCGCTCTCGAATGAACGTCGTGTTTCGCCTCCCCAGCGACGCGCTGGACAAGGCGTTCCTGCAGGGTGCCGAAGAGCGCGGCATGGTGCAGCTCAAGGGCCATCGCGCGGTCGGCGGCATCCGTGCCTCGATCTACAACGCGATGCCGATCGAAGGCGTGCAGGCATTGGCCGCGTACATGCGCGAATTCGCAGGCCAGCACGGCTAGAAACAGGCGCGAGCTCATGACCAAGTACAACATCCTCACGCTCAACCAGATCGCGAGCCAGGGCCTGCATCGCTTTCCCGCTGCACGCTACGCCCTTGGCAAGGCTGTCGAGAATCCGGACGCGATACTCGTTCGTTCGCAGAACATGCTCGACATGGCCATTCCCGGAAGCGTCAAGGCCATCGGCCGCGCCGGCGCCGGCACCAACAATATTCCGGTCGCGGAGATGTCGCAACGCGGCGTGCCGGTGTTCAACGCGCCGGGAGCCAACGCCAATGCGGTGAAGGAACTCGTGCTCGCGGCACTCTTGATGGCAGCGCGCAACGTTGTTCCCGCGACCGGGTACGTGCGCTCGCTCGATCCCGGCGCCGCCGATCTCGAGAAGCAGGTGGAGGACGGCAAAAAGCAGTTCGCCGGCACCGAGCTGCCGGGGCGCACGCTGGGCATCATCGGACTGGGCGCCGTCGGCGGCCTGGTTGCCGACACGGCGATCAAGCTGGGCATGAACGTCACTGGCTTCGACCCCGAAATCACCGTCGACGGTGCGTGGCGCCTGCCATCGACCGTGCGCAAGGCCAACAGCGTCGATGAGCTGCTCAAGCACGCCGACTATGTAACCTTGCACCTGCCGCTGCTCGCAGCAACGCGGCATCTCATCGACGCGAAGCGACTCGCGGCGATGAAGCCGGGGGCCGTGCTGCTCAATTTCGCTCGCGACAAGATCGTCGACGAGGTGGCCGTCGTCGCCGCGCTCCATTCACGGCGCCTGAAGTACTACCTCTGCGATTTCCCCAGCGCGACGCTGCTCGCCGAGCCGGGCGTCGTGGCCCTCCCGCACCTGGGGGCTTCGACCGAGGAGGCCGAGCAGAACTGCGCCATCATGGTCGTCGATCAGGTGCGCGAGTTCCTCGAGCACGGCACCATTGCCAACGCTGTCAATTTCCCCAGCGTCGAGATGCATCGAGAGTCGCCATTCCGGGTGGCGATCGCCAACGCTAACGTGCCCAACATGCTTGGCCAGATCTCGACCGCGATGGCGAGCGCAGGGCTCAACATCCACAACATGGTGAATCAGTCGCGCGGCGAAGTCGCGTACACGCTGGTCGACGTCGACAGTCCGATCCCGCCCGCGGCGATCAACGCCATCGCCGCAATCCGCGGCGTGCTGTCGGTGCGGCCGATTCCGTTGGAGACTGCGGCGTAGCGCCGGAACGGCAGTCCAACGCGGCGCGCTGTTGCGGTCCCGACGGGCTATGGCCTAGTATACGTTCGGTTGTGGAACGCGGCGACGGAAGATCCTTCGATCTGCAAGCGCGCGCCATGCAATGGAGGAAAGTCGCATGAATGCATCGGCCAAGGGTACCCTGCGTCGCGATGGCGTGACTGCGGTGCATTCGCTGGACCGCTTCGCGTTCAGCGTGCCGGATCTCGACGTCGCCGAACGCTTCTACACGCAGTTCGGGCTCGATGTCCGCAAGAGCGGCGATCGCCTCGACCTCCACACCTATGGCCATCCGCACCGCTGGGGATCGATCTACGCGGGCGCAGGTCGCAAGAAACTCCAATACCTGAGCTTCGGTGTCTACACGGAGGACTTCGAACTGCTGGCGCGACAACTCGACAAGTTGAAGATCGCTCGTGCCCCCGCGCATCCGCTCGCCGACCGCGATGGCATATGGTTGTCGGATCCCGAAGGCGTGGCAGTGCAGCTGGTGCCCGCTGAGAAGGTCTCGCCCGCCGCGGCGCCACCGCAAGCCCTGGCACCGCAACATCCCGCCGGCAAGGGCGCCGCACCCACCCGCTCGGCGGCAGGCAGGGTACGTCCGCGCCGCCTGTCGCATGTGCTGCTATTCAGCTCCGACGTGATGCGCTCGGTGCGTTTCTACGCCGACGCGCTCGGGCTGCGGTTGTCGGATCGGTCCGGTGACATCATCGCGTTTATGCACGGCGCGCACGCCAGCGACCATCACATGCTCGCCTTCGCCAAATCGGGTGGGCCCGGCTACCACCATTCGAGCTGGCAGGTCGACAGCATCGACGAAGTCGGTGTCGGCATGGATACGATGATCGGGCACGGTCACGTGCGCGGGTGGGGTGTCGGCCGCCACGTCATCGGCTCGAATTATTTCGCCTACGTACAGGACCCCTGGGGCAGCTTCGCCGAATATTCGTACGACATCGACTTCATTCCTGCCGACGTCGAATGGAAGGCGGGCGACTATCCGCCGGCAGATTCGTTTTATGTGTGGGGGCCGCCGCCGCCGGATTACTTCATCGTCAATCACGAAGTCGCTGCGTAGGGACGGACGGCGATTCGCAGCATACCTCGGCAGGGGAGCACGGAGGATGCAAACGAATTCCCACCAACGAAGTTCGTACGCCGGCCTGTCCTTCGCAGAGCCGAATTCATTCGGCCACGGTGCTCAGGTTTCTGGCGGACGTGCGAAAGAATTCGCACCTACAGACCGAGCCAGGCGATAGCCTTGAGTTCGTCGTCGTGGCTGGTGCCGACGAATCCCTTGTAGCCGAGCGCCACCAGGGCCTGCTTGCCGAGGTCGCTTTGCGTGGCGCCGATGAGCGCGCTGCGAATCTTGTCGACCTCGTCCGCGGACACCTTGCTCGACACGATCCACTGCTTGATGGGCACGGGCCGCGACGACAGCACCACTTTGCCACCCTTGTCGGTCCAGTCCTTGGCTACCGCCTTCGCCGCCGTCGCGCCAACCTGCGCGAAGCCGTAGGTGATGTAGAAGGGCACGGCGTCCTGATAGCGTGTCGTGATGATTTTCAGGTCGGATTCGGGCTTGAGCTTCTGGTCGCGCAGCATTGCGCGCAGCATCCAGGCCGTGATCGAATCGGGGTCGGGGCTGACGATCGTGCGCCCGCGCAGATCGTCCAGCGTGGCGATCGGCTGGTCCTTGTTGGTCAGCAGCATCACCGAGTAGTCCGTGTACCCCGTGGTCCACGCGACGGAGTGGTACTTGCCCGACTTGATCGCCGCCAGCGCGACGTGTGCCGGGTGGATGAAGGACAGGTCGTACTCCTGCTTGTCGAGACCCTCGCGCACCTCGTTGTAAGAGCTGACGACGACCACGCGAACGGGGCGTTTGATGGCTTTCGAGATCAGGTCCGCCAGGGGTGCGAACCTGGCCTGGATCTCCTTGTTGGTCTGGTAGTAGGTAATGCCTTCTGTGATCGACAGCACGAAGTCGGCTGCACCTGCAACAGGCGCAGCCAGCGCAAACGTCAGCAGCAGTGCCGAGCGGAACCACCATTTCGAACAAGCCATAGCCAGCGATAGCAACCTGAGTTTCACTATTGTGCGCAAGAGGATAGCATAAGCGACCACGTTGACGACGCGTGCCTCCCTCGGCAAGCCGCGCCTGCGGTGGTTCCACCAGCCAGCCGACCGGTACCTCAGTTGTGCACTGCAGGGGGCGCGACGGCTGGCCGTGGCGTCGCATCCGCGTCATACTGGGGCGTTAGCGTCCGCATCATGACAAGGTCTCATGCCGTCCTATTTGTCGATCCAGTCCTTGAGTGTGTCCTATGGCGGCACGCGGGTACTCGATCGCGTCAGCCTCGACGTCGACCGTGGAGAGATGATCGCGCTCCTGGGGAGCAGCGGCTGCGGCAAGACGACGCTACTGCGTTCGATTGCAGGCTTCGTGATTCCCGACTCCGGGACGATCAGCGTTGGCGGCAAGGACATCACGCGCCTGCCGCCGGAGGCACGCGAGACAGCGATGATGTTCCAGTCCTACGCCTTGTGGCCGCACATGAGCGTGGCCGACAACATCGCTTACGGCCTGCGCATGCGCGGCTGGAAAAAGGACGCGATGGCCGCGCGAGTGGGCGAAATGCTCAAGCTGCTTCAGCTCGAGGGCTTCGGCCCGCGCCCGGTGACGCAGCTGTCGGGCGGCCAGCGCCAGCGAGTTGCGCTCGGGCGCGCGCTGGCGATCGATCCGCACCTATTGCTGCTGGACGAACCGATGTCCAACCTCGATTACAAGGTGCGCCTCGAGCTTCGGCACGAGCTGCGCGCGCTTCAGAAACGCATCGGCATCACCGCGGTCTACGTCACGCACGACCGCGAGGAGGCGCTGACACTCGCCGATCGCATCGCAGTGATCGACGCCGGGCGCATCATTCAGATCGGCGCGCCGGAGCATATCTTCCACCACCCGTCGTCGGCCTTCGTTGCCGGCTTCATGGGCGCCGACAACGCTATCGACCTGATCCGCAGCGCCGGCGGAGCGCTGATTGCAATTGACGTGCCCACGGACGCCTCGGAACGTGTGCGCGCGCACTTTCGCAGCGACGCAGCGCGTTTCGGCGACCTCTCCACGGAGGCCGCCAGCGCCGACGGTGATCTCGTGCTCGATGGCACCGTTGCGCAAGCGGTCTACGTCGGCCAGGGCTATCGCTACCGTGTACGTGCGGGCGAAACCGACATCTGGGTACATGCACCGCAACGCGTCGCCGAAGGTTCGACGGCGCGCGTCGTTGTTCCGCGCGCCGCACTGATGTTATTTCCGCAAGCGCAAGCCATGACACAATGATTCGCTTCGTTACAGCCGCAACATCAAGGAGGCAGCAATGAAACTTCGTCACCTTTTACCCGTCGCCCTGTTCGCTTTCGCCGCAACGGCATTTGCGCAGACGACGCTCAATGTCGTCACCGCCGGCGACCAGAACATGGTCGACTACGTCAACAATTACCTCGCGCCGAAGTTCGAGGCCGCGAATCCGGGCGTGAAGGTGCGCGCGGTCGGCACCGGGCCAGGTGACGGCGGGTCGCAGAAGATCTACGAGAAGCTCTCGGCGCAGCAGAAGGCGGGCAGCAACGAGTGGGATGTGGACGTCGCGGTCATCCATCAGCTCGCCTCGGCGACGATGGTGAACGAGAAGTTGTTGATGCCGTATCGCAACGATATCGCCGCCGGCAAACTGGTCTCGCGCGACACGGCCAAGAATGCGCTGGGCGCCAACGTCGACGGCTACGTCCTGCCGATGTTCCACAGCCAGATCGCGTTCGCGTACAACCCGGACCTCGTCAAGTCGCCGCCGAGATCCTTCGTCGAGCTCAACGAGTGGGTGAAGAAGAATCCGAAGCAGTTCGGCTACAACGGCGTCAAGGGTGGCATGTCGGGTGTAGGCTTCGTCACCGGCTGGGTGTCCGCCTACAGCGGCCTCGCTGACAAGCTCGAAAAGGGTCCGTATGACGCGAGCTCGCAGGCCGCGATCGACAAGGCGCTGGGCGGACTCAAGGAATTCAACCAGTACGTGGTAATGACGCCGGGCAACGCGGGGACGCTTGACATGCTCAACCGTGGCGAGATCGCGATGGGGCCGGTGTGGGTCGACATGTTCTACACGTGGCAGGCCGACGGGCGTATGAGCCCGAAGGTCAAGCTCGCGCTGCCGTCGCCCGGACTCCCCGGCCAGCCGATGTACTACGTTATTCCGGCGAAGGCTGCGCACGCGGCGCTGGCCAAGAAGTTCATCGAGCTCGCCGAGAGCCCGGACGTGCAGGCCGACGGCATCGTCAAGCAGTTCAACTGGTACCCGGGCATCGACCCGCAGTTCGTCCAGTCCAAGCTGGATCCGGCGGCGTGGAACAAGTTGTTCACCGACATCTCGCCGGCGGATCTTTCCAAGTACGGACGCCCGTTCCCGCTGTCGCCGTATTTCAAGGAAATCGTCGAAGGGTACGAGCGCGTAGTGCTGAAGTGACGCGGGTGTCCGGGAGCGACGGGCGAATGCTCGCGAGGACCGGCGCGATTTCGTCGTTGCGCACCCCGGACGCGGTGAACTCGGTATCGATGCGTGTGCGAATGAAGGCACATCGACGCGATACCCGCGCGCCGCGATGATCGCTCCCGGGGACTCGACGCGCGGTCACGGCGTTGCACTGGCGCTCATCGCGCCGGCGCTGGTTGTGGTCGCGCTGTTTTTCGTCGCACCGCTGGCGATGTCGGCTATCGTCTCATTCCGCGCGAAGGACGGCGGTTTCACGCTCGAGCACTTCGCCAAGGCCTTCGATTTTTACTCCACCGACCTGCTGTTCACGCTGGCGATCGTGGTGCTGTCGACGCTGCTCATCGGCGTCGTCGCCATCGCCATCGCCGGCTACCTGACGCTCGGTGGAAGCGCGCGCGCGGTGGCAGCCCTGCGCTGGCTCTATCGCTGGCCGTTGTTCATTCCCTTCGTCGTTGCCGGACAGGTGATGCGCACGTTTCTCGCCAAGAACGGCATGCTCAACCATGTTCTCATCGGCAGCGGGTTGATCGAGCCGCTGTCCGCACAAAGCCTGCTCGACTGGCGTGGCATCGTCATCGCCTTCGTCTGGAAGCAGGCGCCGTTCGTGACGTTGCTCCTGGCTGGCGCGATGGCGTCGTTGGAGGCGCAGCACATCGAAGCGGCGCGCAATCTCGGCGCATCGCGGCTGCGTGTGCTCGTCGACATCGTGCTGCCCCAGGTGCGCGGTACGCTGCTGGTCGGCCTCGTGCTCTCCTTCGTCACGATGCTTTCGGTGTTGTCAGTGCCGCTGATGATCAACCCGAATTCGCCGACCATGATCACGGTCGACATCGCCTATCGCATCAGCACGCACGGCGACTACGCGGTTGCCAATGCGCTGTGCCTGCTTTCCCTCGGAATTTCAGCGATCGGCGCGGCATTTTATCTGCGACACGCGTCGCGCGCTTCGTTGCAGCCTGCGCGATGACCCGAGGCCTTTCGCTGCCGGCGACTGGTGCGATGATCGTTCGCGCGGCGCTGCTCGCGCTGTTCGCCTTCGTGATTTTCGGGCCGCTGCTCAACCTCCTCTTGTGGGCTTTCGCGGAGCGCTGGTATTTCCCGAGCAAGCTGCCGCTGGAATTCGGCCTCAAGTACTGGACCATCGTGTTCCAGCCGCGCGGCAATGCGCTGGCTTCGCTGGGCACCAGCGTATGGATCGCCCTGTTGACGGTGGCGTTCAGCCTCGCGGTGGCGATTCCCGCCGGCTACGCGCTTGCCCGGCTCAGGCTGCCGTTCCGGGGTGCGATCCTGCTTCTGTTTCTGCTGCCGCAGGCGGTGCCGAACCTGCCCGTGTACGTAAACATCGCGCAGGTCTTCTATCAGATAGGATTGAACGGCACCATTCTCGGCGTCGTGCTCGTGCATGCGTCGCACGGCCTGGTGCTCGCGGTGTGGATCGCTTCCGCCGCGTTCTCGGCCGTCGACGAGTCCCTGGAGGAGGCCTCGCGCAACCTCGGCGCGTCGCCCTGGATGTGCTTTCGTACGGTGACGCTGCCCCTTGCCACGCCGGGATTGATCGCCAGCGCGATATTCGTGTTCCTCGAGTCGCTCGACGAGTTCACCGGGACCTTTTTCGTCGGCGTACCCGACGTCACGACGTTGCCGCTGCTCATGTTCAACGCCACGATGGGCGGCAACTACCAAATCTCGTCGATTACCGCGTTGCTCCTGCTGATCCCGTCGATCGCCTTCATGCTCGTGGTTGAGCGTTTTCTGAAGGCCGACGTGCTGGCGATGGTCGGCAGATAGCCCACGCGACGATCGCTACCGGCGTGGGTGGAACGCTTCCTGCATCGAACCGGTCGGCAATACGCCCGAGGAGGCACGCAAGTTCCTCGACGACGAAATCGCCAAGTGGGCGAAGGTGATTGCGACGGCCGGGGTGAAGGCAGAGCGATGAGCCCCGGTGTGGCCGACATGGCGGGGCGATGGTTCATCAATTACTTGCCAAGGCTGTTCCTGGCTCGCTCCGATTGCTTCTTGAACATGTCCATCACGTCGTTCAGGTGCTTGGGATCCTGGGATGAACTGACTGCGTGATTTGGGTCGGCGGTGGAGGTCGCGGAAAGGCTGCTCACGCCGTTGGCCTCGCAACCCACGATCGCACCGGTTCCATTCTTGGCACCGGCCTCGGCCGACTCGAGATAGATGCTGCACTTGGTGACCTTTGCCTTCGTGCCCCACGTATAGGCAACCTCGTCATTTTGGGTGTAGGGCGGATCGAGCGCCTTCATCAACGCAAAGAATCGCTGCAGCGCCACGGCGTTGTAGTCGGGGTAGTCCGGCCAGATTCGCGTGCCGAGCATCAACTCGTCCTTGTTCGCATCCCTCATGTAGACGATTACGCTGATGGACTTGTCCTTCGCCGTGGGCATCTTGACCGCGGGCGCGGTTTTTTTCGTCTGAGCGAGAATCCCGGAAGTGCCAAAAACGAACGGAAGCACGACCAGTATTGATATTGCACGCAACATCGGATCCTCCCATTTGAGCGTGTCAGTTCTGCAGCCGCGAGTCTACACCGCGCGCCGTCGAGCTGGCAGGGGCAGGCCCTTTCTCGGCCACGCGAATGGCGAAGGCGCTTTCAGAACGACTTTCAGAACGTTTAAGCCTGGCTAAAGGACTGAAGCAGCCCCCTTGGCGGAAAGTACGTCCCAGCAGCACCGGAGCTTTTCCGAATGAAACACGACCGAAGGAGTCTGCCATGCGCGCCAAGCCCGTCTTCCCCCGCCGCCACGTCGGCACCACCCTTGTCGCCGCAACGCTGGCGGCCGTTATCGCGATCGGCCTTCTCGGCGGAATCGCCGGGCTGTTCCAGCGCGATGGTGTCCCGTTGGAGCAACTGGTCGTCGCCGAGCACGCCTGCGTCGATCACGCGTTCGTGTCCGAACGGGAGGTCTGCATGCGATTGTTCCTCGCAGGGTCACGTCTGCGCGCCGTCGCGAGTCGGTGAATGTTGGCGAGAGAACTACCGCGCAAGCGGCGCAGGAAAGCTGTGGAAGATATTGCGGCTTCAACCGGGTCGCGTTCGCGCGGGCTGTCGATGTCGGCGACGAGAGTAACGCGATCAGCGACGACCAGATACAGGATCAGTGCCAAGGAGCCTTCCGCTGGGGCGTCTCTGGCACCGAAGCCAAGCAGCACGTTGGCGCAGGGCGATCGCGGCCACAAGGGCCCCGCCAGCTGGTCGATCGACTTGGTCGAGGCGATCGCTAGGGCAGCGTGTAGGCGGTTTTCACGACAGTGAAGAACTCGCGCGCATAGCTTCCCTGCTCACGCGGCCCGTAGCTCGAACCTTTGCGCCCGCCGAAAGGTACGTGATAGTCGACGCCCGCGGTCGGCAGATTCACCATCACCATGCCGGCCTGGCTCGCGCGCTTGAAGTGCGACGCGTGCTTGAGCGAGGTCGTGACGATGCCAGCAGAGAGCCCGAAGTCGGTGTCGTTTGCCACCGCCAGCGCCTCGTCGTAGTCCTTCACACGTATCACGCTCGCGACCGGCCCGAAGATCTCTTCGCGCGATATGCGCATGGCGTTGGTGGCGCCGGTCAGGAGCGCCGGCGCGAGGTAGTAGCCCTTCTTCGGGCGCTCGAGCACCTCGCCGCCGTAGGCCAGCGTCGCGCCTTCGGTCTTGCCGATGCCGATGTAGTCGAGGTCTTGCTTGAATTGCGATTCGTCGACGACAGGCCCGATGTCGGTGCCGGGCGCGAGTGCATCGTCGACCTTGAGCTTGGCCAGCCGCTCGCCCAAGGCTGAAACGAAGCGGTCGTGGATGCCGGAGGTGACGATCAAGCGCGACGAGGCCGTGCAGCGCTGCCCGGTCGAGAAATACGCGCCGTTGACCGCGCAATTCACGGCGATCGGCAGGTCGGCGTCGTCGAGCACGATCATCGGATTCTTGCCGCCCATCTCCAGCTGGATCTTCGCCATGCGCGCGATGGCCTTCGCGGCCAGCGCGCGTCCGGTGGTCACGGAACCGGTGAAGCTGATCGCATCGACGCGCTTGTCCGCGATCATCGATTCGCCGACGACGCTGCCGCGGCCCATGATCAGGTTGAACACGCCCGGCGGAAAGCCAGCCTTGGCGATGATTTCGGAAAGCGCCCACGCCGAGCCCGGCACCAGCTCCGCCGGCTTGAACACGACGCAATTGCCGTAGCACAGCGCGGGTGCAATTTTCCACGCCGGAATCGCGATCGGAAAATTCCACGGGGTGATGATCCCGATCACACCCAGTGGCTCACGGGTGACCTCGACGTCGATGCCGGGGCGCACCGACGGAATCTTTTCGCCGGCCAGCCGCAGCGTTTCGCCGGCGAAGAACTTGAAGATCTGTCCGGCGCGCGCGACTTCTCCGATGCCTTCCGGCAGCGTCTTGCCTTCCTCGCGTGACAATAGGCGCCCCAACTCGTCCTTGCGCGCGAGGATCGTCGTACCCACCGCATCGAGCAGGTTGGCTCGATCCTGCACTCCCGACATCGACCAAGCGGGAAATGCGGCGCGCGCGGCGGCGATGGCCGTCTCCGCCTGGGCGCGGTCGGCACGCGTGTATTCGCCGATGACGTCGGAGAGGTCCGACGGATTGATGTTCTTCGTGACATCGCTGCCCGCAACCCAGTCGCCAGCGACGTAGTTCCTGTGCAGTTCAGCCATGGTTGTGTCCCATCCTCGATTCGGTCAGAGCAGCCCACGCGCCGCGAGATTGCGCATGAGTTCGCCGACGCCGAAGGTCCACGGCGGCGCCTTGTCGCTGGTCGTCACGCGATTTTCCAGCGCGCCCAGGCGCTCGGTGGCGATGACGACGCGGTCGTTCAGGTGATGCGTGAATCCGGCACCCGGCGCATCACGGTCCTTTACCGGCGCGAACATGGTGCCCATGAACAGGACAAAACCGTCCGGATACTGGTGATTGGCGCCGATGGCCTGCTCCACCAGGTCGGCGGGGTCGCGGCTGATCTTGCGCATCGAGCTGCGGCCCGCGAGGTGAAAGCCGTCGTCGCCGTGCACGTCGAGCGACAGCTCGCTCGCTCGCACGTCGTCGAGCGCAAAGCCGTCGTCGAACAGACGAATGAACGGACCGATGGCGCAGGAGGCGTTGTTGTCCTTTGCCTTCGACAGCAGCAGCGCGCTGCGGCCCTCGAAGTCGCGCAGGTTGACGTCGTTGCCCAGGGTTGCGCCCTGGATCTTGCCCCGAGAATTCACCGCGAGCACGATCTCCGGCTCGGGATTGTTCCACGCGGAGTGCGGATGCAATCCGATCAGCGCGCCGTGACCGACGCTTGCCATCGGCTGCGTCTTGGTGAAGATCTCCGCGTCCGGCCCGATGCCCACCTCGAGGTATTGCGACCATGCGCCCTGCTCGACCAGCACCTGCTTCACGCGAGCAGCCTTTTCGGAGCCTGGCTTCAATGACGTCAGGCTGCCCCCGAGAATTCCGACGATGCGGGCGCGGATTGCATCGGCCTTGGTCGCGTCGCCACGCGCCTGCTCCTCGATGACACGCTCGAGCATGCTCTCGACGAAGGTCACGCCTGCGGCCTTGATCGCCTGCAAATCGCACGGCGCGAGCAGGTGCGGCAGCGTAGAGTTGAACTCCGGCCTGCTGTTGAAGAGCAGCGCGTCGACGTGACCCAACGTCGCACCAGCAGCGTTTCGCGCTAGCGCCGCCGCGTTGTCGCGTTCCAGCCACGCGCTCACCGTTGGCACTGTCGCGGAGAGGTCGATGACCGTGCCGTCGGCACGTACGGTAATCGGCGAGGGTCCGCCGCGCGCGCCGGGAAGCCAGGCACGGCCGAGCAAGGTCGCGGAGGTCCAGTCGGAGGGCAGGGCGGAACGTTCAGCGGTTGGAGGCATGACGATCAGATTGCAACCGGTGCGTAGCTGCGGTCGGCCCGTTGCGCCGGTTCTCGCGAGCGGCGATCATGATACATCCTGCGCGGCCCGCGCGGACGGTGTAGGCTATTTGGTCATGGGATCGATGCTGCAACGTCGGCTGATCATGCTGTTGCAGGCCATGGCCGTCGCCTGGCCGGACTCCGCATTCGCGCTCCAGCTGCACACGCCGGGGCCGATTCCCCCGGTGGACGATGACGACGATGAAGACGAAGACAAGCCCGGCGGGGGATCGGGTGGCGGAAGCATCGACCCTGACGACGACGAAGGCGATTCGGACGACGATGACGACGACGACGATGACACGCTGTGGACCGTCCGGAGCCGGCGCTCGCCTGACCGCGGTCAAGTGCAGTAGACACCAAAAGCGTGTATCGTTTTCCTGAGTCGGCAGTGCTGGCCGACGAGGAGTCATGTCGATGTACGCCCAGATGGTCGATACCGGCGCCAAGCGGCTGCGTACGCTGGCGGAGATTGTCGCCGGAGGAGCGCGCGTTCCAGGAGCGCATCGATGCCGACATCAAGATCGAGCCCAAGGACTGGATGCCCGAGGCCTATCGCAAGACGCTGATCCGCCAGATCTCGCAGCACGCGCACTCCGAGATCGTCGGCATGCTGCCCGAAGGCAACTGGATCACGCGCGCGCCGACGCTGAAGCGCAAGGCGATCCTGATGGCCAAGGTGCAGGACGAAGCGGGCCACGGGCTGTATCTCTATGCCGCGGCGGAGACGCTGGGCGTGTCGCGCGACCAGATGGTCGCCGACCTGCATTCGGGCAAGGCGAAGTATTCGAGCATCTTCAACTACCCGACGCTGACCTGGGCCGACATCGGCGCCATCGGCTGGCTGGTCGACGGCGCGGCGATCATGAACCAGATCCCGCTCTGCCGCTGCTCGTACGGCCCTTACGCGCGCGCGATGATCCGCGTCTGCAAGGAAGAGAGCTTCCACCAGCGCCAGGGCTTCGACATCATGATGAAGCTCTGCCAGGGCACCGCCGAGCAGAAGGCGATGGCGCAGGACGCGCTCAACCGCTGGTGGTGGCCGTCGCTGATGATGTTCGGGCCGCCCGATGCCGATTCGCGTACACAGCGCGCAGTCGGCGCAGTGGAAGATCAAGATCTTGTCCAACGACGAGCTGCGCCAGCGCTTCGTCGACCAGACCGTGCCGCAGGCCGATTACCTGGGCATCACGATGCCCGACCCGCAGCTCAAGTGGAACGAGGAGCGCGGCCACTACGATTTCGGCCCGATCGACTGGGACGAGTTCTACGAAGTGGTCAAGGGCAACGGTCCGTGCAACCGCGATCGGCTGCGCACGCGCGTGCGAGGCGTGGGAAGAAGGCGCCTGGGTGCGCGAGGCGGCGCTCGCGCACGCGCAGAAGCGTGCAGCGCGCGAGGCGAGGAAGGCTGCTCGAGGTAGGGGAGCCACGCCCATGAGCACGCGAATGGCCGTTGTGGGAAGTCTTCATCCGCAGCCAGCACGGGCTCGCGCACAAGCACGTCGGCAGCCTGCACGCCGCCGACGCGGAGATGGCGATCAAGCAACGCGCGCGACGTCTACACGCGGCGCAACGAAGGCGTGAGCATCTGGGTGGTGCAGGTCGGCGGACGTCACCGCCAGCTCGCCCGGGCGACAAGGAACCGATGTTCGAGCCCGCGAACAGCAAGGTCTATCGCCATCCGACGTTCTTCCCGATGCCGGACGAAGTGAAGCACATCTGAGCATCCGGATGGTCATCGAGGTAGTGTCATCGCTGGCCCTGGCTGCGCGGCGACGTAAGTGTTCTGACCATGCACCTGACCAGCAGCCTTCGATCCTCGCCTCGCGACACCGATCTGATCCTCGCGCAGCGCCTGGGTGAGTGGGTCGGGCACGGGCCGGTGCTCGAGGAAGACATCGCGTCGACCAATGTCGGCCTCGATCTGCTCGGCCAGGCGCGCCTGTGGTACGCGTACGCGGGCGAGGTCGAGGCACGTTTCGCGGGCGCGGACGCAACGAGGATGAGCTCGCCTTCCTGCGCGACGCGCGGCGAGTTCCGCAACCTGCTGCTGGTCGAGCAGCCCAACGGCAACTATGCCGATACGATGGCGCGGCAGTTCTATTTCGACGTCTGGCACGACTTGCTCCTCGCCGAGCTCGTCGCACTCGACCGACGCACGCATCGCCGAGATCGCTGCGAAGGCGCTGAAGGAAGTGCGCTACCACGTCGAGCGCAGCGCCGACTGGGTGATCCGGCTCGGCGACGGCACCGACGAGAGCCACGCCGCATGCAGGCGGCGATCGACGATCTGTGGATGTACACCGGCGAGATGTTCGAAGCCGGACGAAGTCGAACCGGCGCTCGCGGCGGATGGCATCGCCTGCGACGTCGCGAGCGCTGGCCGCGCCTGGCGCGAGCGCGTGCGCGCCGTGCTCGCCGAGGCGACGCTCGACGTCTCCGCCGCGACGCCTGGATGCAGGGCGGAGCCGGCGGCAAGCAGGGCGTGCACACCGAGCACGTCGGCCCGTGCTCGCCGCAGATGCAGGTCGCTGCAGCGCAGCCTATCCGGGAGCGCAATGGTGAGCGTGACGCGATGCCGGACACTCGCGAGCCGACCGGCGCGACCGACGCTGCCGACGATCTGGACGGCGCTGCTGCAGCGATTCCCGACCCGGAGATCCCGGTGATCTCGATCGTCGAGCTCGGCATCGTCCGCGACGTGGCGTGGGCGGCGACGAGCTGGTGGTGACGCGTGACGCCGACGTATTCGGGCTGCCCGGCGACCGAGGTGATCGCCGCCGACATCGCGCGCGGCACTGGCGCGACGCGGCGTCGTCAACGTCCGCATCGAGACGCGACTCGCGCCCGCGTGGACGACCGACTGGATCGCACCGGCCGCGCGCGCGCGGCTGCGCCGAGTACGGGATCGCGCCGCCGGGCGCCGCGCGCCGACGATCCCGGGCGATCGACATCGGCGGCCTGCGCGCCGCGCGCTGCGGCGCCGGTGCGCGTGTCCGCGCTGCGGATCGGCGCGCACCACCGAGCTGTCGCGCTTCGGCTCGACGCCGTGCAAGGCGCAGTACCGCTGCGAGGACTGCCTCGAGCCGTTCGACTACTTCAAGCCGCATTGAGCTCCTCGCACGACCAGTTCGATGAGCAAATTCCACCCGCTCGACAGTCGCAGCGGTAGCGCGCGAGACGCGCGACGCGATCGCGCTCACCTTCGACGTGCCTGCCGCAGCTGCGCGACAGCGTTCCGCTTCGTGCAGGGACAGCATCTGACGTTGCGCGCCGACATCGACGGCGAGGACGTGCGCCGCTCGTATTCGATCTGCTCCGCCGTGCAGGACGGCGACTTTGCGCATTGCGGTGAAGAAGGCGCCCGGGCGGCGTGTTCTCGACCTGGGCCAACGAGCACGTGCGCGCCGGGCCAGACGATCGACGTCATGCCGCCGATGGGCCATTTCAACGTGCCGCTGGATCGCCGCCAACCGCAAGCACTACGTCGGCTTCGCCGCCGGCAGCGGCATCACGCCGCTGCTGTCGATCGTCAAGACGACGCTGCTGTCCGAGCCGCACAGCCGGTTCACGCTGTTCTACGGCAATCGCTCGTCGAGCGCGGTGATGTTCAGGGAGGAGCTGGCCGACCTCAAGGACAGCTTCCTCGAGCGCTTCAACCTGGTCTACGTGATGAGCCGCGAGCCGCAGGACATCGAGATCCTGAACGGTCGCATCGACGCGCAAGAAGGCCGACGCGCTGCTCGAGCACTGGGTCGACCTGGCCGATATCGATACCGCGTTCGTCTGCGGTCCCGACGGCATGATGCAGGCGGTGTCCGAGTCGCTGCAGGCGCACGGCGTGCCCAAGTCGCGCATCAAGATCGAGCTGTTTGCCGCGAGCATCCCGAAGCACGAGCGCAAACCGCAGCCGCGCGCCCGAGCCCGGCCATAGCCGAATGCGAGGTGACGGTCGATCATCGACGGCGCCGCGCGCGAGATTACACGCTGGAGAAGACCAAGGAAAACATCCTCGACGCCGCGCTGCAGCAGGGCATCGAGCTGCCGTATTCGTGCAAGGGCGGCGTGTGCTCGACCTGCCGCGCCAAGCTGGTCGAGGGCGAGGTCGACATGGACGTCAATTTCGCGCTCGAGGACTACGAGGTCGCGCGCGGATTCATCCTGTGCTGCCAGAGCTATCCGGTCACCGACAAGGTGGTCGTCGACTTCGATCAGGCGGGGTGAGTTCACGGCGCGGCCCCGAATCTGCAACCTGGCTTGCCAAGCAGATTGTGTCGCTTCAGCGAGCCCGTGTGACTGGTAGCGAAGTCACGCAGGCCTTGCGGAACGGTTAGAAGACCGTCGTGTCCCATCCGTGTATCGAGCGTCATCGCAAGGCGCTGCTCGATCAGGCGCTGAAGGCGATCGCCGAGCGCGGCTACTGGAGCGCGTTTCCCGAGCGCCCGAGCCCGAAGGCCTACGGCGAAGGCGCACGCCGACGCACGGCAAGGCGGCGTTCGACGCGCTGCTGCACAAGCCTTTTCCGCTGACCTTGCCCGGCACCGACCGGCACGGTCGGCGGCGAGACGTCTCGCCGTACGGCATGCGCGCTGGGCATCACCTATCCCAAGGTCGACCTCGACGCGCTCTTCGCGGCGATCGCCAAGGCGCGAAACAGCGTGGCGCAAGGCCGGACCCGAGGCGTGGGTCGGCGTCTGCCTGGAAATCCTCACGCGCATCAACAAGCGCAGCTTCGAGATCGCGCACGCGGTGATGCACACCACCGGACAGGCGTTCGTGATGTCGTTCCAGGCCGGCGGGCCGCACGCGCAGGATCGCGCGCTCGAGGCGATCGCCTACGCCTGGGACGAGATGCGCCGCGTGCCCGCCAAGGCGTACTGGGAAAAGCCGCAGGGCAAGAACGAGCCGCTGAAAATGGAAAAGCACTACGCGATCGTGCCGCGCGGCATCGGCCTGGTGATCGGCTGCAACACCTTCCCGACCTGGAACGGCTATCCCGGGCATGTTCGCGAGCCTGGCCACCGGCAACGCGGTGATCGTCAAGCCGCATCCGAACGCGATCCTGCCGCTGGCGATCAGCGTGCGATCGCACGCGAGGTGCTGAGCGAGGCGGGCTTCGATCCGAACGTGGTCACGCTGGTCGCGCACGCGGCCGGCGACGACACGGCGCAGAAGCTGGCGCTGCGGCCCGAGGTCAAGCTGATCGACTTCACCGGCAGCAGCGCCAACGGCGAGCTGGCTGGAGACGCAACGCGCGCCAGGCGCAGGTGTACACCGAAAAGGCGGGCGTCAATCAGATCGTCGTCGACTCGGCGGACGACTTCGAAGGCGTCGGCGCGCAACATCGCGTTCTCGCTGGCGCTGTACACCGGGCAGATGTGCACGGCGCCGCAGAACATCTACGTGCCGCGCGGCGGCATCGACACCGGCGAGGGACATCTGTCGTTCGATCAGGTGGCGCAGGCGCTGGCCGAAGCGGTGCAGAAGCTCGTCGGCGATCCGGCGCGCGCGGTGGAAATCCTCGGCGCGGTGGTCAACGACGGCGTCGCTGCAGCGCATCGACGCCGCGCGCGCGCTGGGCACCGTCGTGCTCGACAGCCAGGCGATCGCGCATCCGCAGTTCCCGCAGCGCGCGCATCCGCACGCCGCTGATCGTCAAGCTCGACGCCACCGACGACGCCAAGTACCTGAAGGAATGGTTCGGGCCGATCGCCTTCGTCATCGCCACCGACGGCACGGCGCAGAGCCTCGACATCGCGCGCCGCGCCGTGCACGACGCATGGCGCGCTGACGTTGTCGCTGTACTCGAACGACCGGCAGGTGATCGAGCGAGGCGATCGCGGTGGCGGAAGATGCCGGCGTCGCGCTGTCGATCAATCTGACCGGCGGCGTGTTCGTCAATCAGTCGGCTGCCTTCTCCGACTATCACGGCACCGGCGCCAACCCGGCGGCCAATGCCGCGCTGACCGATTCGGCGTTCGTGGCGAGCCGCTTCCGCGTCGTGCAGCATCGGATGCACGTGGCGGCAGCGCCGCAATGAGCTACGAGAACATCTTTTCGACAGTCGACGGCGGCATCGCGACGCCTGACGCTCAATCGACCCGATCGCCTCAACAGCTTCACCGACGCGATGCACGCCGAGCTGCGCGACGCGCTCGCGACGCGTGAAGGCCGACGCCGTCGCGTGCGCGTGCTGCTGCTCACCGGCGCAGGGCGCGGCTTCTGCGCCGGGCAGGACCTGGCCGATCGCGCGGTCGCGCCGGGTGCCGAGCCGGTCGACATCGGCGCGTCGATCGAGCGCAACTACAAGCCGCTGGTGCTCGCGCTGCGTGCGCTGCCGATGCCGGTCGTGTGCGCGGTCAACGGCGTGGCCGCAGGCGCCGGCGCCAACATCGCGCTCGCCTGCGACATCGTCATCGCCGCGAAGTCGGCGAGCTTCATCCAGGCATTCTGCAAGATCGGACTCATTCCCGACGCTGGCGGGACGTTATTTCCTGCCGCGGCTGGTCGGCACCGCGCGGGCGATGGGCCTCGCGATGCTCGGGCGACAAGCTCTCGGCCGAGCAGGCCGCGAGTGGGGGTTGATCTGGCGGTGCGTCGAGGACGCCGAACTTGAGGCCGACGGTCGACGCGCTGCTGCAGCACTTGGCCAGCGCGCCGACGCGCGGCGCTCGCCGCGACCAAGCAGGCGATCTACGCCGCGGCCGGCAATACGCTCGAGGCGCAGCTCGACCTCGAGCGCGACCTGCAGCGCGAGCTCGGGCGGAGCGACGACTATCGCGAAGGTGTTGCCGCCTTCGCCGCCAAGCGGCCGCCGAAGTTCACCGGGCAAGTGAGCCGTACGACGCGGATTCCGATGGGCGAGCATCATCCGGCCGCGTTGACCCGCAGCAAGCGCAGGCGCTGGCCGAGCGCGTCGCCGCGGCGATGTACGCGCGCGACCGCGCGTCGCAGGCGCTGGGCATGCACATCGTGCGAGGTCGGCGCCGGGCATGCCGAGCTCACGATGCTCGTGCGCGCCGACATGCTCAACGGTCACGCTCATCTGCCACGGCGGATTCATTTTCTCGCTGGCCGACAGCGCGTTCGCGTTCGCCTGCAACAGCTACAATCTGACGACGGTCGCCTCCGGCTGCACGATCGACTTCGTCGCACCTGCGCGCGAAGGCGACGTGCTGACGGCGGTCGCGCACGGAGCGCAGCGTCAGCGGCCGCACCGGCGTCTACGATATCGAGGTGACGAACCAGCACGGCGAGACGATCGCGTTCTTTCGCGGCAAGTCGTACCGCATCAAGGGACACGTCGATCGCGCCGACAGCGTCAGCGCACCAGGAGGGATGCCATGTCGTCAGGAAGCCCGCGCCTGGCGAGTCTCGAGCCGATCGAGACCGCCGAGCCGCGACGAGCTCGCCGGCGCTGCAACTGAAGCGCCTGCAATGGACGCTCGCGCACGCCTACGACAATGTCGCGCACTATCGCAAGGCCTTCGACGCGGCCGGCGTGCACCCGAACGACTGCCGTCGCTCGGCGGATCTGGCGCGCTTCCCGTTTACGCTCAAGACCGATCTGCGCGACAACTATCCGTTCGGCATGTTCGCGGTGCCGCGCGAGCAGGTCGTGCGCATTCACGCCTCGTCGGGCACCACCGGCAAGCCGACCGTCGTCGGCTATACGCAAGAACGATATCGACACCTGGGCCAACGTGATGGCGCGCTCGATCCGCGCCGCGGGCGGCCGCGCCGGCGACATCGTCCACGTCGCCTACGGCTACGGCCTGTTCACCGGCGGACTCGGCGCGCACTACGGCGCCGAGAAGCTGGGCTGCACGGTGATCCCGATGTCCGGCGGGCAGACCGAGAAGCAGGTGCAGCTGATCCAGGACTTCAAGCCGCACATCATCATGGTGACGCCCTCGTACATGCTGGCGATCGCCGAGGAAATGGAGCGGCAGGGCATCGATCCGCGCTCGACGTCGCTCGAAATCGGCATTTTCGGCGCCGAGCCGTGGACGCCGACCATGCGCAAGGCGATCGAGGCGCGGCTCGGCATCGACGCGATCGACATCTACGGCCTGTCGGAGGTGATCGGGCCGGGCGTCGCGCAGGAATGCATCGAGACCAAGGACGGACTGACGATCTGGGAGGACCACTTCTATCCCGAGATCATCGATCCCGAGACCGGCCAGGTGCTGCCCGAGGGCGAGAAGGGCGAGCTGGTCTTCACGTCGCTCACGAAGGAAGCGCTGCCGATCGTCCGCTACCGCACGCGCGACCTGACGCGGCTGCTGCCGCCGACCGCGCGCTCGATGCGGCGGATGGAGAAGATCACCGGCCGCTCCGACGACATGCTGATCATCCGCGGCGTCAACGTGTTTCCGACGCAGGTCGAGGAGCTGATCCTCAAGCAGGACGCGCTGGCGCCGCACTACCAGCTCGAGAGTCACGCGGCCGAAGAACCTCGACGAGCTGACCGTGGTCGTCGAACGCGCGCCGAGCGCGGGCGGCGAAGGACGGCGACGCTGCCGGCGCACGGCTTGCGCACCATGATCAAGAGCCTGATCGGCGTGAGCGGCGACCGTGCGCGTCGTGCAGGCGGCGGCATCGAGACGCTCGCTCGGGAAGGCGAAGCGCGTGATCGACAAGCGGCCGAAGGGGTGAAGTGAGCCAGCCAGGATCCTGACGGCGGCCCCTGCGACGAGTCGAGGCGATGAAGTTCGACAATTTGGGCGCATCGACCCAACTGCGCATCCAGAGGTGGTGAGCAAGGCGATCCGTCCGTTTTCTCGAGCGAGGCTGAATTGCGTTGAGCAACGGAAAAACCACTGCGATACAATCAGTCCTCACCCGGCGGGCGGGCGCCGGTTGGCTTGTTTCGTTAGGCTTCAACCGCTAGAGGCAACCAAATGAGCGTTGCGTTCAAATACCGCGAAATTGCAGCCGACGATCTATCGCCTTCGATCAGCAGCGATGAAAGTACAGCGGGCGTAGTTGCCCCTGCTCGCTTCGACGTCTGCCCTACCTGGTTGGAGCTTGCCACCCGCTATCTGTCGGATGCCCGCGCTGCGCAGGCCACACGCGTCACCGGATGGAGTCGTGCGGACGAAATCGAAAGGGCCGACGTGCTGGAGTGGGAGTTTGAGGCGTCTGTGCAGGCGATAGTGGCCTCCGGAATCGCGGTGCAGGCCTTCAGTGCTTCAGTCCAGTCCAAGGTTCAGGTGCCTCAATCACTGTGCGACCAATGGCGTGAAAACAGTACGCCGCGCTACATCCAGATCGCCGAGGTCCTGCGCAGGGCTCTATCGCTGAACTCAAAGGGTGCGAGCGGCGTGCGCCAGTGCGTGGGCGAGATCCTGAGGTTTCATGACCTGGCGATCGATCCATCCCAGAAGAGCGGCGCTCATGTCTTTCATCCTGAACTTCGCGTTGGCGTCGAGTGGCGATTCGCCTACTTTCGATACGAGAACGCATTGCTGATCGTGCAGGCGACCTTGCGGCTGATCGCGGAACTCGTCGCGCATGGCAAAGCGAACGATGCCGAAGTCCAGCACTATGTCGACGGGCTACGGCCAAAGGTCGAGCCGCTGCTGAACTTGCTGCGTTGAGGGCGAGACGCCGCCGAGCGTGCCGGCGGTGCTCGCGTGCCGTCCTCCAGGCGCGGATCGACTGGTTTCATTCCACGCTTGCGGTGGGGGCTGAATTTCGACACAGGCATGCCTGGACCATCCGACTCATCACGCAGCGAGGAATCCGGTGTCGAAACTCCGCGTCCAAAGCTTCGCGATTTCCATCGACGGCTACGGTGCCGGGCCGAACCAGGATCTCCAGAATCCGCTCGGCGTCGGGGGCCCGAGTTGATGGAGTGGTTCTTCCACACACGCGTGTGGCGAAAGATGCACGGCCAGGACGATGGAGAGACGGGCGTCGACAACGGAATCGCGGAGCAGGGCTTTGCCGGAATCGGCGCCTGGATTCTCGGGCGCAACATGTTCGGCCCGGTCCGCGGCCCGTGGCCGGACGACAGCTGGAAGGGCTGGTGGGGCGACGAGCCGCCGTATCACACGCCGGTCTTCGTGCTGACGCATCACCCGCGCGCGCCGCTCAGGATGGCGGGAGGCACGGAGTTTCGCTTTGTCACCGAAGGCATTCACGCCGCTCTGGAGCAGGCGACCGCCGCAGCGGGCGGCCGCGACGTCCGCCTCGGCGGCGGCGTATCCACGATTCGGCAGTATCTGCGCGCCGGCCTGATCGACGAGCTGCATCTCGCCATCCGACCTGTCTTGCTCGGTTCCGGCGAGCATCTCTTGAACGGCATCGATATGCGCGCTTTGGGCTATCGAATGCGCGAAGTACGTCGCGGGCGAACGTGCGACCCACGTCTTTCTGCGCAAGCGCGCGTGATCAGCCAGTACAATGCCGGGACCCTGGACGATCGCGCTCCAGGCGCTAGGCGACATTCGCGGTCAACCCAACCGTTCGGAAGAATTTATGCGCACCGCCGCCATCATCCTTGGAGGGATTGTGTTGCTTGGGGTTTTCGCGGTCGTCGGCTGGTGGCTCGGTGGCGGGCCGCGATCCACAATGGTAGCGGCGAAGCTATTCATCCCGGTCTGGCTCGCCGTCGCCCTGATCAACATGTGGCTGGGCGTATCGCGGGCGGGGTACTCGATTGCCGAGGAGCTCCCGATTTTTCTCGTTATCTTTGCCATCCCCGCGGCTGCCGCGGCATTCATCTGGTGGAGGTTTTCGTGAATGCGCGCCGGGAGTCGGAGCTGCCCGACGCCCGTGGCCGAAGCGTGCCCCGACGCAGCGCGTTAGCGGTCTTTGCCATCACGATTCTGTGGTGCGGAGCCGGCATCGCCGGTCTCAACGAAGGTATCGACGCCATTGCGAAGGGCGACTACGCGACGGCGTTGAGGGAATTGCGCCCGCTTGCCGAGCAGGGGAATGCGGAAGCCCAGTATCGCGTAGGGCGGATGTACGAATTCGGTCAGGGCGTCGCCGTGGACAAGGCGCAGGCCCTGGTCTGGCTGCGCAAGTCGGTGGCGCAAGGGAATGCCAACGCTCAGCTTGAAATGGGCGTGATCTACGCGACCGGCGACGGAGTCAAGCAGGACGACAAGCAAGCGGTGGAGTTGTTTCGAAAGGCCGCGATGCAGGGGGAAGCGGTCGCCCAGTACAACCTCGGACTGATGTACGCCAAGGGCAACGGCGTTCAGAGGGACCTCGCGCAGGCGATCGCCTGGTTTCGCAAGGGCGCCGATCAGGGGTACGCCGACGCTCAGTTCAAGCTGGGGGTCGTCTACGAGAACGGCGAAGGTGAGGCGCAGGACGACGTGCTCGCCTTCGCCAACTACGCGATCGCCGCGCGCAACGGCAGCAAGGAGTCCATTGGGCGCCGGGACGAAATCGGCAGGAGGCTGAATCCATCGCAGATGCGGCAGGCCCAGGCCCTCGCCGCCGCCTGGCAGTTGGGTAGGCCGATGCCCGGAGCGGTCGCCGCCACCGTGTCAAAGGATCAGAACGTCGCCGCGGCCGCCGCGCCCACTCCCGCGCGGCTGAACAAGTGCTCGGCTGCGGGCACGATGGAAGGTGAAAGGTTTGCGGCGAACCATTGCACGGCGTCACTGTTCGGTGACCAGCACAGCGTGGCGATATGGTTCAACGAAGATCCCATCTCGCCGGACGAGGCAGACAGCTTCGGGACGTCGTCCTATGCCGGCGGGACCAAGGCCGGCAAGCAACGAACGCTGGTTCAGATCATGTTCTGCCCGGGTGGAGGGTCCGTCACTGCCTCCGCGGCGGCAGTCAAGTCGATCGATCTGAACACGAATCACGCCAAAGCATCGGTCGCCGGTATTCAGTGGGTCGTCGAAGCGCCGAAGGATTTCAAGGTCGAGAGGATGACCGGTGAGGTCAAGCCGGGAGCCATGCTAACGGGCAAGATCGTCGGCAGCCGAGGCAAGACGAGCTGGAATCTCGACTTCGACGTCAAGCTGCCGGAGAAGGACGCCGCCGCAGGAATGAGCTGCGGAAAGTGACCCGACATGGACGTGCCGTTTTCACGGTCGATTCAAGTCTCGCGCGCACCTTTGCGACGAGCAACGGAGCAACCGGGTAGCTGAGAGCCGGAGACAGCGTCCTCGACGGCTCACTGGCGAAGCTTGACGATTTCCATTTTTCAGAGGCATCCAGATGCCGGACATCGAATCGCTCCAGTGCCTTTTCGCACCGCGCCTGCCGGGCCTGTTGGGCATGACGCTCACCGAAGTTGGCGTCGATCGAGTAGTGGCCAGTTTGCTCGTGCGCCCCGACCTATGCACGACCGGCGAGACGCTCCACGGCGGCTCGATCATGGCGTTCGCCGACACGCTGGGCGCGGTCGGCACGATCATGAACCTGCCGCCGGGCGCGCGTACCACGACGGTCGAGTCGAGCACGAAGTTCGTCGGAGCCGCGCGCCTGGGCGAGACCGTCATCGGAGAAAGCACGCCCTTCCATCGCGGCAGGACGACCATGGTATGGCAGACGCTGATCAGGTCGAGCGCCGGAAAGCTCTGCGCTGTCGTCACGCAAACGCAATTGGTCATCGCCGCCTGACGCAATCGAGGTTGGGCATAATGGCAAGCATCGACCCGGAATGAGACTGCCGTGGCAATGATCGAGGCGAAACTGCAAACGCTCGGACTGGTTCTTCCCGAGCCGTTGATACTACCTCCAGGGATCGTGTTGCCGTTTCCGTGGGTCCGCGTTCACGGCAACCGCGTCTACGTTTCCGGCCACGCAGCGCAGAACCCGGACGGTTCGCTGGCCGCTCCTTTGGGCAAGGTAGGGCTCGACGTCTCACTGGAGCAAGGACAACGCGCCGCGCGCTTGACCGCGCTGTCGATCCTGGCCAGCCTGAAGCGCGAACTGGGCGATCTGGACAGAATCTCCGCGTGGCTCCGGGTTTTCGGGATGGTGAACTCGGGGCCCGGATTCAGACTGCAGCCGTCGGTGATCAATGGCTTCAGCGACCTGATTGTGACACTGTACGGCGCGCAACGGGGTCGTCACGCGCGATCAGCGGTCGGGATGGCTGAGCTGCCCTTCGGCATCCCGGTCGAGATCGAGGCCGAGGTGGCGATTGATTCCTGATCCGTGCGACCCCGGGCGCTCCTCACGGGATCTCGCGCTATCGGGACTGAGTGAACGAGCACGAGCGGCAGCCTGTGCGGTGATTTTCGCCCAGGTCTGCCGCCGCACGATGTGCTTTCCGCCAGGCAAGGCGAGAGCTAACATGCCGGGCGACCGACGCGGCGACGTCGGCGCCAAGGCGAACCGATGACCTGGCACGCCCGGGGCGCCGACAACGTCGACAATGGAGGTCAAAATGAATTTCACAGCCATTCGCTTGCGTACGCTGATGGGCCTGGCACTTGCCCTGGTCGCCTGCGCGGCGCCGGCTGCCGACTACCCGGCGCCGCAGGAAGGCGCGTGGGTCGCGCGCGACTTCCGCTTTCACACCGGCGAGGTCTTGCCGCGAGCTCACGCTGCACTACCGACCATCGGCGCGCCGACCGGCGAGCCGGTGCTCGTCCTGCACGGCACGGCCGGATCGGGCGCCGAGCATGCTCACGCCGGCATTCGCCGGCGAGCTCTTCGGTCCCGGACAGCCGCTCGACGCCACGCGCTACTACATCATCCTCCCCGACGCCATCGGCCACGGCAAGTCGACGCAAGCCCTCGGATGGCCTGCGCACGAAGTTCCCGAAGTACAACTACGACGACATGGTCGATGCGCAGTATCGGCTGCTGACCGAGCACCTGAAGCGTGCGGCACCTGCGGCTCGTGCATCGGCAACTCGATGGGCGGCATGGAGACCTGGATCTTCGCCGACGAAATATCCCGACGTTCATGGACATCGCGGTGCCGATGGCGTCGCTGCCGACCGAGATGTCGGGCCGCAACTGGATGCTGCGCCGGCTCATCACCGACTCCATCCGCAACGATCCCGAGTGGATGAACGGCAACTACACGCAAGCAGCCGCGAAGCGCGCAGTTCGCCTCGCGTGTTCTTCGGCATCGCGACCAAGCGGCGGCAACCAGGCGCTCGTACAAGGCCGCGCCGACGCGCGAGAAGGCCGACGCAGCTGCTCGACGCAGCGCCTCACGGCGCCGTTCCCGGCGGACGCCAACGACGTGCTCTACCAGTGGGATTCGTCGCGCGACTACAACCCGTCGGCCGGGCCTCGAGCGCATCCAGGCGACGGTGCTCGCGATCAACGCGGCCGACGACGAGCGCAATCCGCCGGAGCTCGGCGTGCTCGACCGCGAGATCAAGCGCGTGAAGAACGGCCGCGTGCTGCTGATCCCCGCGAGCGAGCAGACCGCCGGCCACGGCACGACCGGCCAGGCGAAGTTCTGGAAGAAGGAGCTGGCCGAGCTCCTGCAGTCGGCGCCGCGCGGAGCGGAATAGTCGTATGAGGATTCGCGATTTCACCTCGGATGCACAAATTCGTGCGCTTGTGGCGGCGTTCGAGAATGGAAGCCTGCCCAAGGCCGGGTTCAGGCACTCGGCGCACATCGCGGTCGGCCTGGCGTATCTTGAGAGTGCCTCGCTGGAGCCGGCGACGCAGCGCATGCGCGCGTCGCTGCGCCGGTTCCTCGGCGAGGAACACGCCGGCGCGCTGCACGAGACGATGACGGTGTTCTGGATGAAGCTTCTGAACCATCTTGCGCGTGCGCGCTATCCGCACCTTGCGCTTTGGGAAAGGGCCAACGCCGTCATCGCGAGCCATGGCACGCGCTGGCCGGTCGACGCGCACTACTCGAAGGAAGCGCTGGCATCCGTGCAGGCGCGGCGTCAGTGGGTCGAACCGGATCTGCTGCCCCTGCCATTCTGAGCAGACCATGGATGCAAACAGGTTGCGACACGCGTTCGTCGCGCTGCATGTCGTGCTCGGCGTAGTCATATTCGTTCAAAGTATGGCCACCGCGGTGCATTCATCGGGTTGGCTACCCGGTCACGCCAGGAACATTCAACTGTTGGCGCTGGGCAGCATCGAGGCGTTGCTGGCGATCCTTTTTCTCCTGCCACGGACGGTGCGCATCGGCGCGCTGGGACTGATGATCGTGCTTGCGCTGGCCATAGTCGTGCATGCCTCGATGGGGGAATTCCCGGCGGGTCTTATCGTCTACGCCGCCGGCGTCGCGTACGTCGGGATTCACGGCCCCGCTTATAGCGGCAATCTCGGGGCGACACGAAGCTAGCCGCCGCCGATGTCCGGTAAGCTACGCATGTGGCGGGGACCCGGTCGGCCGGGTCGCGACGCCGCGACGCAACGAGGCGCCCATGCGTTTGGTCCTGAATTCAGTGGGTATCGTGCTGGTGGTGCTCGGCGGAATATGGTTTCTGCAGGGCATCGGCGTGCTACCCGGAAGCTTCATGACCGGGCAGACGCAATGGGCGGTGTATAGCAATACGTACTAGTCGAGTAGGTTACAT
>CAWFKO010000011.1:0-7500 GCA_963816445.1 uncultured beta proteobacterium
TGCGAGCAGGCGGGCATCAAGGTCGAGGCGGCGTAGCGGTTACGATTGCACGAAGCGCCTCAGCTCGTCGCCGAGCCTTTCGATCACCCCATTCGAATCGCCGAGCGAGGTCTGCCGGAACAAGCGCGCCGTCGGATACCAAGGGCTGGTTTCGCCATCGAGCGTCCAGCGCCAATCGGGCGCGAACGGCAGCAGCATCCACAACGGCCGCCCCATGGCGCCGGCCAGGTGCGCCACCGCGGTATCGACCGAGATCACGAGATCGCACAGCGCAATCACGGCCGCGGTGTCGGAGAAATTCTCAAGCTCGGCGCCGACATTGGTCACGCGTTGCTCGGCGGCGAGCAAAGCCGATTCCTCGCCGCGCACGTCGCGCTGAATACTGACGAAGCGCGCCGGAATGGAGAACAACGGCGCGAGCCGGCAAAGGCGATCGAGCGATTGCGATCGTTGAGGTGGCTCGGATTGCCGGCCCAGGCGATCGCGATCCGCGGCCGCTCCAGGCGCACCGATCCGCGCCGACCATTTTGCCAGGTGCGCATCGTCGGCTGACAGATAGGGAATATCCGCCGGCACCGTCGCCGGCTCGGTCTTGAACGCCAGCGGCAAGCAGCCCAGCGGACAATGCACGTCGAACGGCGGCGCCGCCTCGCCGCGCGCGATGACGGTCGCGGCGCCTTCGAGCCGCGCCATCAGCGCGGTCAATTCGGGCTGCACTTCGAGCACGACCTTGGCGCCGTTCGCGGCAAGGAGCGGCACGTAGCGCGCGAACTGGATGGTATCGCCGAGACCCTGCTCGGCATGCAACAGCACGGTCTTGCGCGCCAGCGGATAATCGCCGAGCCACAGCGGCCGGCCGCGCCTCTGCGCTGCGCCGGCCATGCCGGTCCTGCGCCAGCGCCATTCGTATTTCTCAAAGCCGCGGCGATAGTCGCCGAGCGTGAGCAGCGCCAGCGCCTCCTTGAAATGCACGTCGGCGTCGTCCTTGCGCAGCGCGTGCGCTCTGCCGTAGCTGGCGATGGCATCGTCGAAGCGGTTGAGCGCGGCCAGCGCCCGGCCGCGGTTGAGCAGCGCACCGGCATGATCGGGCGCCGCGCGCGAGCGCGTTATCGTGCGCCGCGACCGCATCGGCGTAGCGGCCGAGATCGTACAGCGCGACGCCGCGGTTGTAGTGCGCGGCCCGGATGGCCGGGCACCAATGTCAGCGCATGATCGAACTCCGCGACCGCCTCGTCGAGCGCGCCGAGCGCGGCGTGCGCGATGCCGCTGTTGAGCCGTGCTTCCGGGTGCTGCGGCACCCGCGCCAGAATCTCGCGGAACGCGGCGAGCGCTTCCTCGGTGCGGCCGAGGCTCAGCAGCGCGTTGGCGCGATTGGTGAGGATGCCGATGTCGTCGGGTGCCAGCGCGAGTGCCTTGTCGAAGCATCCGAGCGCGTCCTGATCCTGCTTGAGCGCATGGAGCACCTGGCCGAGATTGGCCCAGCCCTGCGGCACGCGCGGATTGAGCTTGACCGCGGCGCTGAGCAGGCGATGCGCCTCGCCGATGCGGCCGAGTTGCGCCTTGACGGTGCCGAGCAGATTGAGCGCATCGAAGTGATCCGGCGCAGCCTTGAGCACGCGGGTGTAGATCTTCTCGGCGTCGCGCAGCCGGCCTTGCCGGTGCAGCGCCAACGGCCTCGTTCATCGACTGACCGAGGTTGAATCGGCCGGGTTTTTGGCTCACAGGCGATTGATCCGGGCGATGCGCCGGGTCACCTCCGGCGGCGTCTCGTTGTCGGCTTTGGTTTTCAGCGCAAGCGCCTCGCGCGCGGCGGGCCGGTCGAGGCAGCGCGTCAGCCAGGCCTTGCAGGTTCGGCACCGCCGACAAATCCATGTCGATGGCGCGGCTGATGACGGCGGCGACGTTGAGATCGGCCACGGTGAAATCGTCGCCGAGCAGATACGGCGTGCTTGGCCAAGGCCGCGTCAAGCACCTTGAACGGCGCCGCGAGCACTTGCAGCGCCTCGTCGCGCTTGGCCGCATCGCGCTCCTGCGGCGGCAGGCGCACCGCGTGCAGCGACCAGATGTTGACGCCGCGATCAACCTCGGCGATCGCCCAAAAGCTCCACTGCCACGCTCTCGCCTCGCCTTCCAGCGTGGCGGGATAGAGCGTCCGGGCGAATGTTTCTTGGCGAGATAGAGCGTGATCGCCAGCAACTCGAACAGCACGAAGCCGTCGTCGACGATGACCGGCAGCCGGCCGTTGGGATTGATCGCGAAAAATTCCGGCGAGCGCGCGCCGGCATCGCCGATCTCGATCGGCAGGTGCTCGTAATCGAGCCCGAGCTCCTTCGCCACCCACAGCGCGCGGAAGGCGCGGGTGCGGGCAATGCCGTAGATGCGCAGGCCGGACATGCGGTGTTTCCCGGTTTGGCGGCCGACCATAGCCGAAAATCGTGTGCCGGCGCCGAGCGTTGTCAATCCGCGGCCAGGATCGTAAGTTGCCGCCCTACATTGAGGATTGGAAATGGAATTCGGCATTTTCTCGAACGGCTTTCGCCCGCACACCAGCGCCGCGCAGACCTACGAAGAGGACCTCGCCGAGATCGTGCTGGCCGACCAGCTCGGCTTTCGCGACGCCTATATCAGCGAGCATCACGGCGAGCCGGTCTATATCGGCAAGGTCGACACCCTGCCGGTGCCCGAACTGTTGATGTGCAAGGCGGCGGCGCTGACCAAGCGCATCCGCATGGGCGCGGCGGTCAAGCTCATTCATCTCGCCCATCCGGTCGATACCGCCATCCAGGCGGCGGTCACCGATCATGTGATCGGCGGCGGCCGCTTCATCTTCGGCTTCGGCTCGGGCTTCCCCAACCCGCTGTTCGCCGACGAGCGCGGCCTCTCGCACGACGACCGCCACGCGCGCTTGCGCGAAGTCGCTCGATCTCATCCTGAAGTGCTGGACCGCGCAGGAGCCGTTCGATTGGGACGGCAAGTACTGGCAGCGGCAAGAGCATCGTCGCCACGCCGCAGCCGCTGCACCCGCCGCACATGCCGATGGCGACCGCGACCGACACCGACGGCATGATCGATCTCGCCGGCGCACGCGGCTACACGCTGCTGCGCGCGCAACTCGAGCCGGCCGGTTCATCCGCGAGAAGGCGGATCGCTATGCGCGCGCCGCCAAGGCGGCCGGCCGCACGACGCCGCTGCAACAACGTCACCGTCGCCCGCTACGTCTATCTCGCCGATTCACGCCGCGAGGCGATGGACGACCTGCGCGCCGACATCAATTACGAGCTCGGTTTTCAGATGAAGCGCGGCCTGATCAGGCTGATCAAGTCGAACTACGACATCGGGTTCAAGGGCGACGAGGTCACCTTCGACCAGCTCGCCGAGGCCGGCGTCTATTATCTCGGCGATCCCGACAAGGTGGCGAGCCAGCTGCGCGACTTCTACGAGGCCGCGGGCGGCTTCGGCACGCTGCTGATCGTGACCGGCAAGGACTGGGCGACGCGCGAAAAGGTGTTCCGCTCTGCGCTGTTCATGGAGCACGTCGCGCCGAAGCTGCGCGACTCTGGTGCCGGCGCGCGATCCCGACAGCGCGCGGCGGCGTAGAACCTCTCGCGCGGCTCATCGCGCGGTGGCCGGACTGCCGGCGAGCCGCGATGGCGGGGCAGCGCTACAGGACCGGCATCCGACGCGTCCGCAGGGCGCGCACGCGATCGCCGATGCGCGGGCGACGAGCACCATCGAGGCGGTGATCTGACACGGCGGCATCAACACGCGCAGCAAGCGTCTCGGGACGCGGAATAGATCGCGCGCTCACGGCCGCCGGCTCGACGCTCGAAGTCTGGGCAGCATCGCGTCGCGATGTCGGCAGCGGCGATGCTGGCGCCGGCGCTGCACTCGACATCGCGGCGCGGTCTCGACCGCTCGGCGAGCGCGCCCGCATGCAGCGTGCAGCGCGTCACGCCGGCGGCGCGCAGCAGCGCTCGGTGACGTCGACGATGTGCCGGAGCTCCGCAGGCGTCACGAGCGAATATCGAGCGTCGATCGTCGTCGCTGATCAACGACGCTCGGCGACTGCGGGTCACGCTGCTGCGCCCAGACTCTGGCGGTCGCGCGTTCCTGCAGACGTCGACGAGGCTCGAGAGTCGGAGACCATCCGGCGGCGCGCGAGACGCTCACGGCGACGTCGCGCCGAGCGCCTGCACGATTGGCCGGAGTAGCGCGCGGTATGGCCGAGACTGAAGCGGCGAAGTTTCATGTTGCGCAGCCGGCGCATATACGGGCCGAGAACCGAGGTACGATCATCGCTGCGTCGCGTTCTGCGCCAACCGCCGCGGCCAGGCGTGCGCTATCGAGTCGATGTCATGCCGTGCCGCGACCAACGCGGACGTAGACGTGCTGCCGGCATCGAGACGCTGCGAATGGTGCCGGCTACCGGCGCCGCGATCGATCCGATCGCGCCGCGCGCATGGCTAGCGGCGCGATCGTGCTTCGCTCCGGCTCGGTCAGTCGCGGCATGGAGCGCGCGTCGGCGCGGACGAATCTGGTGTTCGGCGGCGGCTTGGACTGAAAGCTGGATCTGACGTCCACGTGAGAAATCCGGCCGCACGCCATCGACGGTCGGTCGATGCTGGGAGCACGTCGACGATATCGGAGGCGGGCGCGGACGTCGGCGCGGATACGTGGCCGGCGCGTGCGCCGATCCGCGGCCGCAACGCATTGTGCATCGGCGTCGCGCGTGCTGTCCCGACGCGGCAGCAATTTCAAACCCGGCGTCGGCGTCAGGCGCTCCGCGATGGCGCCCATTCGGCCCCGACCCGTCCGCGAATGCTGTCGCACTCGCTGACCGCGCGATGGATTCGATGCTACGCCAGCGCCGCGGCCACCGCCTTGCCGCAGGCGACCGTATCGGCCGCGCCGCCGAGATCGCGGGTGCGCAGTTTCGGCTCGGCCAGCACCTTCTCGATCGCCTTGACGATCGCCGCTGCGGCTTCGGCCTCGCCGAGATGCTCGAGCATCATGGCGCCCGACCAGATCTGGCCGATCGGATTGGCGATGCCCTGCCCGGCGATATCCGGCGCCGAGCCGTGCACCGGCTCGAACAGCGACGGGAAGCGGCGCTCGGGATTGATGTTGCCGGACGGCGCGATGCCGATGGTGCCGGTGCAGGCCGGGCCGAGGTCGGAGAGGATGTCGCCGAACAGGTTCGATCCGACCACGACGTTGAACCTGTCGGGCTGCAGCACGAACAGCGCGGTGAGAATATCGATGTGATATTTGTCCCACTTCACGTCGGGAAAGTTCTTCGCCATCGCTTCGACGCGCTCGTCCCAGTACGGCATGGTGATGGCGATGCCGTTGGATTTGGTCGCCGACGTCAGATGCTTCTTCGGCGTCTTGCGCGCGAGCTCGAAGGCGAATTTCAGCACGCGGTCGACGCCGATGCGGGTGAGCACCGTTTCCTGCATCACCACTTCGCGCTCGGTGCCGGGAAAGATGCGGCCGCCGATCGAGGAATATTCGCCCTCGGTGTTCTCGCGCACCACCCAGAAATCGATGTCGCCGGGCTTGCGGTTGGCGAGCGGCGACGGCACGCCGGGCATCAGCCGCACCGGGCGCAGATTGACGTATTGATCGAACTCGCGGCGGAACTGGATCAGCGAGCCCCACAGCGAAATGTGATCGGGAACTTTCGCCGGCCAGCCGACCGCGCCGAAGAAGATCGCATCGTGCCGGCCGATCTTGCTCCTTCCAGTCCTCCGGCATCATGCGCTCGTGCTTGGCGTAGTAGTCGTAGGAGGCGAAGTCGAAGTGATCCTGGCGCAATTCGAAGCCGAACTTCTTGGCCGCGGCTTCGAGCACGCGCACGCCCTCCGGCACGACCTCCTTGCCGATGCCGTCGCCGGGAATGACGGCGATGTTGTAGACGCGGTTGGTGGGCATGGGCGCTTCCTCTCGATTGCGCGTTAGTCAAGGCAAGGTAGCGCGAAATGACCACGCACGGAACTCGTCATGCGCGGGCATTGACCCGCGCATCCATGCTGGCTCGAAGCAAGGGGGAGCAGTGCGGCCAGTCGGTTGCAAGCGTCAAAGCAGCATGCGATTGCCGGGTCAAGCCCGGCAATGACGACAGGAGAACCGTCTTCGCGTCAGACATGACATCAACAAAAAAGCCCCGCGGAAAATCGCGGGGCTTTTGATCTGAGTATCGTGATGAAGATAGAGGCGTTCCGTCCTTGGCAGACCTGGCAGCGACCTACTCTTCCAAGCCTTTGAGGCTTAGTACCATCGGCGCAGAGGACTTTGACGGCCGAGTCCGGCACGGGCTCGGGCCGACAGGGCTCCGACCATGACCATTAGGCCGGCGGCGAACGGAACGATCGGGACGCGTCGTCGGCAGCGGGTCATCGGGCGGCGCGTCAGCCGTCCGGATCGCGATTGTTCATTGCGCCCGGTCCGGGATGATCCATTGGAAATCGCTCCGTGTCAGGTCCTTGAAGCAGGGGTTGTCCGGCAAAAGCTTCTCCAGCAAAACCGGACAATTGGAACCCTGGTACTTCGCGGTCGGCCATCCGGCGCGGACGTGGCAGTTGTTCCAGTCGGTGCCGATCCGGTGGCTGACCAATTCGATGTAGGGATTGGTGGCGACCGGCAGCCGCTTGGGGTCGGACGCATCCGCTATGCCGTAAGCGTCGACCAGCAGATAATGATCCCACGGACCCTTGGCTTGTAGCAATTTGGGACGGTCCGCCGCATACATGCCGCCATTGGGCACATCCGACCACCACGCGCTTTGCAACGCCCAGGTCGGGATTTCCTTGGTATTGACGTGCATCGCAATCGTCACCAGGAAATCGCCGGGAACGAAAGGTTGGTTGTAGGCCCAATAGCTCGAGGCGTTGATGATCGCCTTGTCGGCATCGTCGAAGCTGTCCCAATCGGCCTGGGTGACTTGGTGATAATAGAAGTCTTTCAACCCATAAACCTGCACCGATGCGGTGATCGTCGGCCAGGGCTTGTTGTCGGGCTGCAGCACGCCATAGAGGTAGCTGACCGTGGTCTTTTTACCGACTGATTGGCCGCTGGGATCGACGCCGACCAGAACCGGCCACGTCTCATATCCCGCATACTCGAGATATTTTCCGTCGTGATAATCGTGCCAGACCGGAATTGCCGAGACGACGCCGGCCTTGACCGGCCAGTACATGTGTTTGGTCACGATGTAGCGCTGCGGCACCGGCAGATTTTTTTTGCCGTCCTTGCGCGCTTGGTCGAGTGTCGATTTTTCGTACACCTTGGAATTGCGGATCCAGTCGAACCCCTGCTGGCTCAGGGATTCGGTCGGGATCAGGATGTTGCCGTTGAACAGGAAGTGGGCGCCATCGCAGATAATGCCCGTCCCGCAGTTTTTCGTGGGACCTGGATAGGCTTGGATGACCTGCGGCGGAATTGGATAATTAGGCGCCGGCGGATCGATCGGGGGTTCCGTGGCAGACGGCCCGGCCGCGT
>CAWFKO010000011.1:15000-76148 GCA_963816445.1 uncultured beta proteobacterium
GCCGATGTAGAAAACCTTGAAACGTAAGACCGCCGAAGTCTCTTCCATGACCGCCTCTCTTGCGGAAAAGGTCTGGTCTTTTGAACCCAAGCCTTCTCCGTTCGAGGAAGCGGCCCGCAAGGACTCCGCCGTCCACGTTTCTCTTTCTTCCGATTCACTTTTCAAACAGCCCGGAGCCTCGCAGCTCCGTCGTCCCGACATCTCCGGCAGAACCGGAGAGCCAGAGCCGAAGAACATAAAGCCCGTCACATCCGACGCGGCGACGAACATGGCCACAAAGAGCATGGCCGGATGCTCGGTCACCGTGTGAAACAGTGAGGGGCTTCGCAGACGCGCCATCGCGCCAGGCGGCGGCGCGTCCAAGAGGGTCTATATAGTCTTGGGGTGCCGGCCTTGTCAACGCCTTTGACCCCAAAATAAGCCCCGCAGGCCAAGCAATTTCCACCCTTCTCCCGCGGCGCGCGTGCAGCGCGCAAGCGTCGCGCAGGAGGGGTCGGAAAGCCGGTCCCCGGCCGTACTGCGGCCACATTCCTCCGCCGTTCTTATACATAATCGTCTCGGGGATGTCGCAATGCGGGGACGCGACAACTTCAACTAGCTTTCGCCCTTGGCTTGCCCGGCTGGTCTGCCCGGCCGGAGCCGTCAAGGCAACGTGGTTGCGCTCGGTTTTTGGCCTGAATCTGGGCCGACAATCGGGCAAACGCGGCGTCACCGTTCGGCGCCGCGGGGGCACGACGCGGCAACGCGCGTGCAGGGGGAAGTAGCCGCAGGGGACGTTGGCTTGGATCAAGCAGGGCGGCGCGGCGCACGGCGACGATTTGATGCCGAGGTGATCGACCTCGGCAATGAGCCGCCGCTATTGGTGGACGGCGGCTCAGGCGGCCTGCTCGACCGGCGCCGGCTTTCGGTGCAATGGTTCTCCGGCACGATCTTGACCGGACTGTGCGGCGCGGCGCTGATGGGCGGCGCCGTTTTTGCTTCGCTCGACGGCGAAACCAATTTTGCCACCGCCCCCGAGCGCGTCGAGATGGCGCTGCGCGGCGCGATCGCCGGCATCGGCGACCGCTTGAACGCCTTCCGCAAGGCCGACCGGCTGCCGGCGATCGCCGAGCAGAGCGTGACGCGGCAGATCCTGAAAATTCCGACCTCGACGCGCGTCCGCGAACGCGAACTGGTGCGCACCCGCGCTTACGTCCGCGTCACCGGCAATCTGTCGCTGACGGTGTCCGATCTCTCCGCCAACATCCCGCCGTTCAATCCGCAAAAGCTTCTTGCCGACGCGGTCGCCGGCGACGAGCAGACGCCGGCCGCGGAGCCGGACGCCGAAGTATCCTTCGTCACCTGCGACTTCGTCGCTGCGGCGCCGCGCACCAGCAAGGTCACGCCCGCGGTCTGCGATCTCAATTCGCTTTTGCCGAAGGTCAAGACTTCGGCGACATTGTCGCTCGACGACGTGCTGACCCGCGTGCGCGAGGTCGCCACCGCCGTCCCCACCAACACGGCGCTGCGGCCGACCACCGACCCGACCGGAACCATCACGCTCAGCTACGCCGCCGAGGGCAATCCCGGCGCCGATTTCGGCTTTGCCGCGCGCGTGGTGCCTGAGAACGTCACGCTGTTGCCCAAGACCACGGTGCAAACCAACGGCGGCGGCGACTGGAGCGAGCGCCTCGTCGTGGTGAAAAAGGGCGAGACCGTAGGCTCGATCCTGCGCGAGCTCGGCGCCGCGCCCGACGAGATCAAACAAATCATCGCCGTGTTCGGCCCGCTCGCCGCCGAGGGCGGCATCAAGGAAGGCCAGCGGCTGCGCGTGCTGATGGCGCCGCTGGGCGCCGGCCATAACCGGCCGCTGCGCGTCATTATATTGGGCGACAGCGCGATCGCCGCGGCCGCGGCCTTGTCCGACACCGGCAAATACGTCCCGGTCGACATCCGCAACGTCGATAAGGAAGCGGCCGAAGCGAGCGACGACACCAGCGACGACGACGGCAAGGGCCCGCCGCTCTACCAGAGCCTCTACGAGACGGCGCTGCGCAACAACGTGCCGAAATCGGTGATCGAGGAGCTGGTCCGCATCTATTCCTACGACGTCGACTTCCAGCGCAAAGTGCAGCCGGGCGACTCGTTCGAAGTGCTCTATTCCGACGACGAGAACGTCGAGAACAAGAACGAGGTGCGCTACGCCACGCTCTCGGTCGGCGGCGACACCAAGAAGTACTACCACTTCCAGACCACCGACGACGGCACCTACGATTATTATGACGAGACCGGAAAGAGCGCGAAGAAATTTTTGGTGCGCAAGCCGGTCGCCGTCGGCCTGGTGACCTCGGGCTTCGGCTGGCGCACCCATCCGATGCTGCATGTCAGCGAATTGCACTCCGGCGTCGATTGGGCCGCCCCCATGGGCACGCCGATCTTCGCCGCCGGCAACGGCACCATCGAGGAGATCGGGCTCAAAGGCGGCTACGGCAAATACGTCAAGATGCGCCACGCCAACGGCTACGAGACCGCCTACGGCCACATGACCGCGTTCGCCCGCGGCCTCGACGTCGGCGCCAAGGTGCGCCAGGGCCAGATCATCGGCTTCGTCGGCTCGACCGGGATGTCGACCGGCTCGCACGTGCACTTCGAAATCCTCATCAACGACCGCTTCGTCGATCCGATGAAGGTGAAGCTGCCGCGCGGCCGCGTGCTCGACGGCGCGGCGCTCGCCCAATTCGACAAGGATCGCGACCAGCTCGACGCCGTGATGGCGCGCGCGCCCGCCCGCGTCGCGCAATCGCGGTAGACTCTCTTTTCCCTGCCCCTTGTGGGGAGGGAGGGGTGGGGGTCGGGAGCTAAAGGCGGCGTCGACGTTACGTTTCACCTCACGACCCCCACCCCTCCCCTCCCCACAAGGGGGAGGAGAAAGATCGGAGATTTTGGTGACTCAAACCAACGACGCCGGCGAGCGCCTCGACGTGCGATTCGAGCCGGCTGTGGGCGCTGTTTCATTTCAACCTGACGCGGCTCATGTTCCCGCTGCACATGGCGGCGGACCGGCTCGGCGTATCGACCAGCGACGTCAAATTCTGGCTCACGCCGTGGCGGCGCACCGACGAGCATTTGCCGCTGTCGCATATCGCCGAGGTGGCGCACACGCGCGGCTTTTTCTGGGATGCGGTCAGCGTCGAGAGCTCGGGCGGCGCCAATCCGTTATGGATTACCGGGGTGTCGAAATCCGCGGCGCGCTATTTCGTCGAGCACGTGCGCGAGCGGTTGAACGAGTTCGATTCCGGCACAGCCGCAGCAACCGCGCCGCTAACCCACGATCCGTCATCGCTGAGGCGCGAGCGAAGCGAGCCTCGAAGGATGCGGCGGCGCCGGGCTGTCGCACTTCGAGGGCCGCTCTCGCGGCCACGCTAGGGTGACGGAATTAAGCCGCCGCCGCGGCGACCGTTGCGCCGTTGAACACCAGGCCCTGCTTGCCGGCGGAGATCGTCGACTTTCTCGCCGTCCTTGATCTTGCCGGAGAGAATGAGCTCGGCCAGCGGATCCTGCACCGACTTCTGGATCACGCGCTTGAGCGGGCGCGCGCCGTAGGCCGGATCGTAGCCCTTGTCGGCGAGCCATTCGCGGGCCTTGGGCTCGAGCGTCAGCACGATCTTGCGATCCTCCAACAGCTTCTGCAGGCGCAGCATCTGGATGTCGACGATGCGGCCCATGTGCTCGCGCTTCAACCGATGGAAAAGAATGATCTCGTCGACGCGGTTGAGGAATTCGGGGCGGAAGTGCGCGCGCACTTCGGCCATCACCAGATCGCGCACCTTGTCGGTGTCCTCATTCTCGCCGAGCTGCACCAGATATTCGGCGCCGAGATTCGAGGTCATGACGATCAAGGTGTTGCGGAAATCGACGGTGCGGCCCTGGCCGTCGGTCAGGCGGCCGTCGTCGAGCACCTGCAGCAGCACGTTGAAGACGTCCGGATGCGCTTTCTCGATCTCGTCGAACAGCACCACCTGATAGGGCCGCCGCCGCACCGCTTCGGTGAGCGCGCCGCCTTCCTCGTAGCCGACATAGCCGGGCGGCGCGCCGATCAGGCGCGCCACCGAATGCTTCTCCATGTATTCCGACATGTCGATGCGGATCAGCGCATGCTCGTCGTCGAACATGAATTCCGCCAAGGCTTTGGTCAGCTCGGTCTTGCCGACGCCGGTCGGGCCCAAAAACATGAACGAACCGATCGGCCGGTTCGGATCCTGCAAGCCGGCGCGCGCCCGGCGCACTGCGGTCGAAACCGAGTGCACGGCGTCGGCCTGGCCGACCACGCGCTGGCCGATCTTGTCCTCCATTTTCAGCAATTTATCGCGCTCGCCTTCGAGCATGCGATCGACCGGAATGCCGGTCCAGCGCGACACCACCGCCCGCGATATTATCGGCGGTCACGGCTTCCGAAACCACGATGCTCGACGCCGCCACGCTTTCGATCGCTTTGAGCTTTTTCTCGAGCTCGGGCACGGTGCCGTACTGCAGCTCGCCCGCCTTCTGATAATCGCCGCGGCGAACGGCGTCGGCGAGATCGTTCTTGGCCTTGTCGAGCTGTTTCTGCAATTCGGCCGCCGAATTGAGCTTGTCCTTCTCGGACTTCCATTTGGCGGTGAGCGCGTCGGCCTTTTCCTCGAGCTGCGCCAGATCCTTCTCCAGCCGCTTGAGCCGGTCCTTGGACGCGGCGTCGCGCTCTTTCATCAGCGCCTGCTGCTCGATCTTGCAGCCGCACGATTTCGCGGTCGAGATTGTCGAGCTCTTCGGGTTTTGAATCGATCTGCATGCGCAGCCGCGCCGCCGCCTCGTCGACAAGGTCGATGGCCTTGTCGGGCAGAAAGCGGTCGGCGATGTAGCGGTGCGACAAGGTCGCCGCCGCCACCAGCGCGCCGTCGGTGATCTTCACCTTGTGGTGCGACTCGTATCTGTCCTTCAGGCCGCGCAGGATCGAGATCGTATCCTCGACGCTCGGCTCGTCGACATAGACCGGCTGGAAGCGCCGCGCCAAGGCGGCGTCCTTCTCGACGTGCTTGCGATATTCGTCGAGCGTGGTGGCGCCGATGCAATGCAGGTCGCCGCGCGCCAGCGCCGGTTTGAGCAGGTTCGACGCATCCATGGCGCCGTCGGCCTTGCCGGCGCCGACGATGGTGTGCATCTCATCGATGAAGAGAATGTAGAGGCCGGCCGCGCCGGTGACCTCTTGCATCACCGCCTTGAGCCGCTCCTCGAACTCGCCGCGATATTTTGCGCCGGCGATCAGCGCGCCGAGATCGAGCGCCAAGCAGCTTCTTGTCCTGCAGGCTCTCCGGCACGTCGCCGTTGACGATGCGCAGCGCCAGGCCTTCGACGATCGCGGTCTTGCCGACGCCGGGCTCGCCGATCAGCACCGGATTGTTCTTGGTCCGGCGCGACAGCACTTGGATGGTGCGGCGGATTTCCTCGTCGCGGCCGATCACAGGATCGAGCTTGCCGTCGCGTGCGGCTTGGGTGAGGTCCCGGGCATATTTCTTCAGCGCGTCGTAAGCGTTCTCCGCCGACGCGCTATCGGCGGTGCGGCCCTTACGCAAGGCCTCGATGGCGGCGTTGAGCGTTTGCGGCGTGACGCCGGCATTGGCCAAAATCTTGCCGGCCTCGGTGCCCTTTTCCAGCGCGAGCGCGAGCAACAGCCGTTCGACGGTGACAAAGCTGTCGCCGGCCTTCTCGCCCGCCTTCTCGGCGGCATCGAACACGCGCCCGAGCGCCGGATCGAGATAGACTTGCCCGGCGCCGCCCCCCGAAATCTTGGGCCGCTTGGCGAGCGCCGCCTCGGTGGCGGCCAGCGCCGCGCGCGAATTGCCGCCGGCCCGGTCGATCAGGCCCGCGGCCAAGCCTTCCGGGTCGTCGAGCAAAACCTTGAGCAGGTGCTCGGGCGCAAATTGCTGGTGGCCCTCGCGCTGCGCGAGCGACTGGGCCGACTGCACGAAACCGCGGCTGCGGTCGGTATACTTTTCGAAATTCATGTCCGTTTTCCCTCGGCCTGACCTACCCGTCCCGAAGGCCCGGATAAGACATCGTCATTGGTTTCACTAACCACGGCTGGGCGGCGGTTCCATGATATAAATCAATAATTTCCGACACCCGCGGCAGACCCCCGAAGGCGATCCGCCACGCCTAAATATGGGGGCGGGTTCCGGCCGGGAAAAGAGGCCGGGGCGCAGCGATTTTCACCCTCCCCTGCCAGGGGGAGGGTCGCGGCCCGAAGGGGGGCGGGGTGGGGTTGGGCGGCGGCGAAGCGACCGGCTGATCCGCGCGAGCCATCGCGAAAGTGTTGCGCGATGTCCTTCGCCTGCGTGGGCTTGCCGATTGCACGCACCCAGCGCATAGGGGAACGTCAGCAGCTAGAGGTCAGCGTTCCATGAACGCCGTTGAGATCGAAGAAGCTATATCGGCCCTTGCCGAGCAGCCATTCGACTCCGTCGAGTTCCCTTTCGCTTTCCTTCAGGCGTTCGGAAACAAAGATACGACGCTCAAGCGGCTGCGGTCGGGCGCATCGAATAAGTCCGACATCGGCGGCGTCCTTCAGACCAACAACATCCATATTGCCGTCGCCGCACCCGGCGAGGTCACGAAGAGCGGCGCCGATCCGATCGAGGCGCGGCCCGGCTTCGCCGCGTTGCTCGCACGGATCGCCGGCAACGGCGTCCGCACGATCATCGTCGAGACGGCAAACCGCTTCGCCCGCGATCTCATGGTTCAGGAAGTCGGCTTCGCCATGCTGCGCGACCTGGGCGTGACGCTGATTGCGGCGGACAGCCCGTCATCCTTCCTTGACGACGGCCCCACATCAAAGTTGATCCGGCAGATACTCGGCGCTGTGTCGGAATTCGACAAGGCGATGACCGTCGCCAAGCTCAAGGGCGCCCGCGACCGCGTGCGGCGGGCTCGGGGCAAGTGCGAAGGCCGGAAGGCCTACGCCGAGCGGGAAGGTGGGCAAGAGCTAGTCGCGTTGGCGCGGCAATTGCGCGGCAATCCCGACGGTCGGCCTCAATCCCTTCGCAAGATCGCCGCCGAGTCTGGCCCGCGTGGTTACGTCACGCCGAGCGGTCGCCACTATTCGGCTTCGGCGGTTGCCTCGATGCTCGGCGAGGCGTGATAGCGGTTTACGTTGCGGTTACCCGATGTCGGCTTTTACCCGGTGAGTTCAACCGGTCGACGCAACACCCCTCGCTGGAGCACACCGACTGTTGGTGCCGGAGCAATTTCTCCATTAAGGGCCAAGACATTAGACACCGCTCTCGTTCCTTCGAGCGGCTCAGGCGTTATCCGCCAGTATTGGCAGCTCTTCCAGCCCTCTCAGCGCTTTGCCTTCAGCTGCAGCATGAACCGTGTCCGTGCATGTCCCTCCATATGCATGCCATTCCAACGTGGCGGATTAGAGTGAAGGGGTGTTGCGTCGACCGGTTGAGTTCCACCCCCCGAAAGCGACCGTTTGCTGCGCTGCCGCGAAATGACGCGATGGGCCAGGAGATGGGGTAATCGGCCGGCAGCTTGTGGATAGCTGAAGATTTTGGGTGCTGCGCTTCAGGCTGATGGTGAAACGAGGTCCGTGTGAACGGCCTCAAGCATCAGAAGGAGAAGCGCAGCATGGACCATTTTGCTGGACTGGACGTTTCGGTCAAGGAGACCAGCGTCTGCATTGTGGATGACACGGGCAAGATCGTTCGGGAAGTGAAGGTGGCGAGCGAACCTGAAGCGTCTGTTGGCGGTGCTGAAGAACCCCGCCTACCACTTCAAGCGGATTGGATTGGAAGCCGGGCCGCTGTCGCAATGGCTGTTCAGCGCTCTCGCCGAAGCGGACTTGCCGGTGATCTGTGTCGAGACGCGGCACATGCAGGCGGTGCTGAAGGCGCAGATCAACAAGACGGACCGCAACGATGCGCGCGGCATCGCGCAGATGATGCGGGTGGGGCTTTACCGTCCGGTGCATGTGAAGACGTTACGCAGTCAGAAACTGCGGATGCTGCTGACCCATCGCAAGCTGCTGCAGTCGAAGGCGATCGCCATCGAGAACGACCTGCGCGGCACTTTGCGCAACTTCGGCCTCAAGGTCGGCATGGTGGGAAGGTGAAGTTCGAGGCCCGCATCAAGGAGCTTGTCGAGAACCTCCCCGACCTGGCGGCGCTGGTCGAACCGCTGCTCATTGTCCGGCGGGTGCTACGCGAACAGATCGTCATCCTGCATCGCCGCTTGCTGGCCATCGTCCGGGATGATGAGGTGTGCCGGCGCCTGATGACGATCCCCGGTGTCGGCCCCGTGGTGGCGCTGACCTATCGCGCCACCGTCGACGTGCCCGCTCGCTTCCGCAAATCCAAGGCAGTCGGGGCGGTGTTTGGGCTGACGTGCTCCAAGTATCAATCGGGCGAGGTCGATCGGAGCGGCAGAATATCACGCTGCGGAGACGAGATGATGCGGGTCGATGCTCTACGAAGCAGCTCAGAGCATGCTGCGTTCGAAGAAATGGTCCTGGCTCAAGGCCTGGGCGATGCAGATCGCCAGGCGCCGCGGGATGAAAAAGGCGATCGTGGCGCTGGCGCGCCGGTTGGCCGTGATCATGCACCGCATCTGGGTTGACGGCACCGAGTTCCGCTGGACCCGGGAACAGGCCGCAGCAGCATGAAAACCGTGCAGGATCAAATCCAATAGGAGGAAACTCGAGCTCCACCGAGCGGTGGAATGATGTCCCTCGCGGGACGATGGATGAGGTGAGTTCGCATGTCCGCTTGGACCTGCCGTTCATCTGACGGCAAGGCCGCCCAATAGATTGTTCCACCTCGTCTTCGAATCCCATGATGGAAGATGCTATGGGGCGGCGGCGAGGATATTGCATTCCATCGTCGCTGATGTGAACCGATGGAGCGCCCCATGCAGAAGTTGAACGACCTGAGCCGATCCCTCACCGCCCTCGAACCGGACGGCACGCTGATCGCGGTCATCGAGATGAGCCTGTCGAGCTGGCTCGTTGCCGGTATCGTGCCTGGCGTCGAGCGCCAGCCGTTGAAGAAGCTCGCGGTCGACGAGAGCGCATTGCTGAAGCTGCTGCATCGATGGCGGGAGGAAGCGGAGAAAGCAGGACGCAGGATCGAGCGCATTGCAGTCGCCTTCGAGGCCGGCCGTGACGGCTTCTGGCTGGCGCGCTGGCTCAAGGCGCGCGGCATCGAGGCCTACGTCATCCACGCATCGAGTGTGGCGGTGTCGCGCGAGCATCGGCGCGCCAAGACCGATCGTCTCGACACCGAGCTGCTCAAACGCTCCTTTCTCGGCTGGCTGCGCGGCGAGCGTGATCACTGCAAGATGGTCGAGATCCCGACAATGAAGGACGAGGATGCCAAGCGGCCCAACCGCGAGCGTGACAGCCTCATCGGAGAGCGAAGTCGGATCGTCAACCGAATGAAGGCAGCGTTGGTTCGGCTCGGCATCCGCGGCTTCAATCCTAAGCTGAAAAGGGCCGCCGCGCGCCTTGACGGCTTGCGCACGCCTGAGGGCGAGCCAATCCCGCCCAACACGCTGGCTGAGTTGCGTCGCGACATGGAGCGCCGACGGCTCGTCAGTGATCAGATCCGGCAGATCGAGGAGGCGCGTCTGGAGCGTATCGAACAAGCGCCCAGTGATGGACCGCACGCCATGGTGCGCCTGTTGGCGCGCGTGATGGGGGTCGGCATAGAGACAGCCGACATGCTGGTGCACGAGGTGTTGTCGCGAAACATGCGCGACCGACGGGCCGTAGCGCGTTATGCCGGCCTCACTGGCTCGCCCGACGAGAGCGGAAGGAAACGCCGGGAGAAAGGGCTGGCCCGCTCGGGCAATGCCCGGGTCCGACGAGGCATGATTCAATTGGCGTGGCGGTTCCTTCTACACCAGAAGGACAGCGCCTTGACGAAGTGGTTTCGATCCCGCACCGAGAACGCTCGCGGTACTCGAAAGCCCATGATCGTGGCCTTGGCGCGCAAGCTACTGATCGCCCTGTGGCGGCTCGTGCGGGAGGGCGTTGTCCCGGACGGCGTCGTTTTGCGTCCGGCACAATGAACGGAGGACGCTGAAGGCACCCCGACAGTTTCGGCCTTGTCCGTACGCTTGTGACGGGACGCCGATGACGGTTCGAGGTGGCGGAATCCCGACAAGCCCCTTGGCTTTCATGCCGACTGGAAGAATGGGTCCGCCGCTTCGGAGCTTCGCTGCCGATGCGCATGACTGCATCATGGTTCGGGTCCTTGGACCTACCGGATACAAGGTTGTGGCGCGATTGAACCGCGCCCGAAAGCGGGCTCCCCTCTGATCGTCATCCCGACCGCGTAAGCGTGCCGTCGTGCTCGAAGCCGTCAAGGTATGGCCTGGCAAAGGCGGAGCATGCCGCAAGGTTGGTGCAACGGCCAACCTTGACCGCGCGTCGACCAGGGCGAAGCGCGGGTCGGGACGAAGAAACGGACTTTGAGATCGAACAAAAAACTGACGAAGGAAAAAGATTCGCCGCCCTGGCAAACTCCTTGACAAAGAAAGCCCCATACAAGGGCCTTGGTGCCGATTCCGAAGAGAAGCACGAGCCCGTGAGCGACATCGACACTGTAGTGGTGGATAGTCTGAAAGCGCTTGACCCCAAACGGCCGATTAGAGAAGCAACCGAGATCGCGCGGCGGCGCAATATGTCGCGAAGGGCCAACAGCGAACCGCCACCCGCGAACCCAGAAAGTGAGCCGCGGCTTGATCCCTGCCGTCAGTTAGGGAGTGCGCCCCACAGTTCCTTTCGGGCATGAGGAGGAAGTTGCACTGGCAGCAGATCAAGTGCTGACGCAAAGCCGACCGACGCCGTACCTACGACAAAAGTCCTACGATGTCATCATGCCGCTTCCCCTTCCAGATTTTTCAATCGATGTCTTTGCAGTGCCGAAAATGCGGAAGTGTGGCCTCATCGCCTGGTGGCTACGGACAGGAGTTCGACGGCAACCGCCGCATCGTCGGCAGAAGTCGCAATGTTGTGGGCTTGTTCAAGCGCACGCAGCGTGGGCCGATTGTCGGTATTGAAGCGATGACGCGAGCACAGGGCCTGTTCCCGTGGGTGATCTGTGGCGCCGACTTCGATAACGACAGCGCGTTCATGAACAACGTCGTCGTTCCGTGGTGCCGAGCACAGAAGATCGGGGTAACGCGGTCACGTGCCTACAAAAAGAACGATCAGGCTTTCGTGGAGCAGAAGAACGGCGCGGTGGTCCGGCGGCTCGTCGGATACGGGCGCTTCGTCGGGGTCGAGACGGCCCGCGTGATGGCACGCCTCTACGCGGCGGCGCGCCTGCTGGTGAACTTCTTCCAGCCGTCATCCAAGTTCAAAGAGAAGCGCCGCGAGGGTGCCAAGATCATCAAACGCTATCATCCGCCTGCTACACCATACGAACGTGCACTGGGACACCCGAAACTCCCATCAGCGGTCAAGCGCCGTCTGCGCCGGACGTATCGGACTCTCGATCCCATACAATTGCTTGCCACGATCCGCACGGCGCGGGAAGAGCTCGGCGAACGGATCGGCAAGCGCGGTCTTGCGAGGGGTCCCACCGTATCGCCGGCTGATCCGCTCTCGTTCGCCCGATCGCTCGGCACGGCGGCAAAAACCACCGAAGTGCGGGCCACGCACCGCCGGCCGAAACGGCGATACAAAAAGCGCATTCGCATGCCCTCGAAGCTCGATCCCCATCTTGCGACCATCGAGAACTGGCTCGCCGTCGAGCCGCAGCTCACTGCACTGGCCATCGTGGGCAGGCTCGCCACGGAACGCCAATTGACACACAGTGCTCGCGGACCGCAGGCGATCCAGCGGGCGGTACGCTGCATACAGCTAGTTGCGCTGCAAGTTCAGATCGGGGCCAAATTCGCCCGAGTGTCCGGTTTCCGCAGCTATGCGCAGGACTGCGGAATACTGGGGCGGCGGATCTTTTTGCCTCCTCGTCAGCCCATCGTGATAGAGCCTGAAAAGCGGTGGAGTATAAACCCACGGGCGACCCAGGAGCGCCGCGATCAGCTGTGGCTCGCTCCATGGCACGTCTACATGGCACTCACGAAGATAAGGACTATCCGGGTTCCTCGAAAGGACTTGCGGAAAGAAGGCGACGATTTCGTGAGAAACGATCGCCTCGTCATCAGTGTCGGGCGGCTTCGCGCCAATATGCCTCACGAGCAATGCGGCCAAATCGCCCTGCCTTGGCAGGCGCAAATGCCCCAGACGAGTACACCGAGCGTTTAGCTCTATCAACTGGGCGCAGTTGCTTCCCTCTTCGAGGATGAAGTCAAGACCGTGGAAGCCTGACAGCCCGAGCGTGGCGCAGAGCACCTCGGCCGCGCGCATCATCTCCGGATGATCGATGAGACGCACGATCGTGCTGGGGGCAGTCGCAGTCGCCTGCTCGGTGCAAAGCGCCTCCACATTCACCATACCGAGCAATTTGCCACGCCAGCAAGCCAACATCGAGTTCGCCAGCCTACCCACAACATAACGTTGCAGTAATACTCCACGCCAGTCGAACGCCGGGTCGTTCCAGAAGACGAGTGGATCGCAATAGACAAGCCAATCCTTCCATCGCCTCATCCAGCGCAAGCCTCGTTTTTGGGAAGAGGTAAACTTGCGCCACACGGACTGGGCTTCGCCTTCCGTTTGGACAACGGGAACTCCTCCCCTGCCGCCCCAAGTTCCGTCCATCTTCAGCACACTGGTCCCGGGTACCTTGCTGAACCAATCGGCAATGTCGTTTGGTGTTGCGCAAGATCATGAGAAAGCTGAAGCTCACGGTCAACGAGGAGAAAACACAAATCTGCAAGGTCCCGGAAGGGGAGTTCGACTTCTTGGGCTACTCGTTCGGGCGGATGTATTCAGCGAGAACCGGTCAGGCACGCCTAGGATATCGGCCGTCGCGGAAGAGCATCCGGCGCATGGTGGAGAACATTCACGCGCTGACCGCCCGATCGGGGACATGGCAAGAAACTGCCGAACTGGTGGGTAAGTTGAACCGCACGTTGCGCGGATGGGCGAACTACTTCAAAGTAGGCACCGTCAACAAGGCGTACCGGGCGATCGACAACTGCACCGCTGTGCGGTTGCGCCGGTGGTTGCGCTCCAAGCACAAGGTCAGGCGACGTAAGGGCGGGACTTATCCACTCTCGCACTCTACGGGCACTTCGGGCTCGTACGCTTGACTGCGCTTGGACACGACGTGCCGTGGGTGAAGGCGTGAAGTCTTGTCCGAGAGCCGGATGCGGGAGATTCGCCTGTTCGGTTCGATGAGCGGGATGTGAAAACGAAGTCATGGTCGAGCCACTAAGGCACCGCCAGACGAAAGAGGCGGCAACAGATATGTTCAGCCTAAAGCCACCGCGTCACATTCCGACTTTACCGTCGATCAGCGACGAGAATTCGCCCTTGTAGTGCTTGTCGAACCAGACGGCAGACCAACTCATCTGCTCCGCCTCGCGTTTGTTTACCTCCGCCCGCGTGACGTCGACCTCGCTCTTGCACTCAACGATGAGATACCGGGTATCATCCAGCGCCCAGAGATTATCGGGCCCTTCCTTCCACTCCATGTCCGGACATTCAGGCATCGTATCTAAAAACACTCTGCGAGCAGGTGCACCGTTCGTATGATTTGCTCGACCTGACCAAAGCCGAGGCGTCGAAACTGATCAACGAGATGCGCGCGGTGTAGGCGTTGCCTCAAACTGAATTGTGACCTGAAAACGAAAAGGCAGGCCGGTTGTGGCCGGAGTGAAGCGCTCAGCAGCTTAGTTGTAAACGTGCGAAGCCGCGACCCGACCAGACGAGCAGCCTTCGACAACGGCCGTTGCTTCGTGAAGCTCAAGGCAATAGTGCGTTTAACGAAGGGCCTACTTATACGAACCGCAGCCAGCCGGCCCTCACGGCATTCATCCTGAACAGCAAGTAGGGGAAGAATTGTTAGTGCGTGACCGCTTGCCGCGACATCTTTCATCGCTGTGTTCGTATCAACTTCCATCATAATATTCAATGAAATGCGCTGCTCGCGCGCGATGTGATCGAGCGTCGAACGAAGGCCATTGGGCGTCGATGGAAGTACAAGTGGAAGCCCTGCTAATCTTCGGAAATGGAAGCTTCGACCTTGGCATGCAGGGTGGTCAGGTCGTCCGACGAGAAAAGTGTCGACGACGCCTAAGCGCTTCGCCACGCGGCGCCGATGCGCCATACCTGTTGACGACGATCATGTCGAGGCGCCCGGAGCCGAGTTGCTCATCGAGCTTCCGCTGAGCTGCGGTCACGTGCAACCGTACAGCCGGGGCCGTCTCGCTCAGATCATCGATCAGCATTGGAAGCAGTTGGCGTGACATGGAAGGGAGCACTCCAACGTGTACCGTGCCGGTGAGAACTACCGGCGGTTTCCTTCACGACAACCCCCAATCGGTCTGCCTGACTAAGCAGCAGACCGGCTTCCGGCTGCACACGGCGGCCGAAGTCCGTAGCACAACTCCGCGGCCGGTCCGCTCGAATAGTCGGTCGCCCCATTCGGATTCAAGTTGAGCGAGGTGCGGCTGACCAGCGACTGGGCAATGTCGAGAGTTTTCGCCGCCCTTGAGAGGGAGCCCGGAATTTCGCGCAAGGGCGAAGGTTTCGAGTTGTTTCAAATTCATCGAAATCACTTTTATCGATATCTGATATCCCTGATCTTACACTTACGCATGGCTAGGGGAAACCGCTAATGTCTCTGAACAAAATAAAGGACCGGGCAAACGCAACGCCCCGGCATCGGATGGGAGCGAACATCAATGCTGGTCAAGAATTTTGATAAATCGGCTCTTGGGGCAGTCGAACTGCTGAACCGGGCCTCAGTCGCCGTCATCGGCGCGTCCGACAATCCGAACAAGGTCGGCGGACGACCAATTCACTACATGCAACGGTTCGGTTATGCGGGCCGGCGTTTTTCTGCCAGTTAATCCCGGACGGAAAGTCGTCCAGGGACTGCGCTGCTATGCGAGCCTTGATGAGCTCGACGAGGTGCCGGAAGCGGCCATCATTGCGGTAGCCGGGGACGAAGCCTGCGAGGCGGTCCGGCATTGCGCAAACTCGGCGTATCGATCGCAATCGTCATGGCGTCCGGATTTGCCGAGATCGGTCCCGCTGGCCGCCAGGTACAGGACGATCTTGTGAGCTCTCGCGCGCCCACGGCATGCGGGTGGTCGGTCCTAACGCGCAAGGCATCGCGAATTTCTCCAGCGGCGCGGTGCTGAACTTCGTGCGATCTTCATGGAAGTGCCCCCGCTCGACGGTCCGATCGCGATCGTCAGCCAAAGCGGTGCTGCGAGCGTCATGCCGTACGCGCTATTGCGGGAAAGAGGCCTGGGCGTTCGCTATATTGCCGCGACGGGCAACGATGCCGATCTCGGGGTGTCGGAGTTGGTGCTCCGGATCGCGGCCGATCAGGATATCCGTCTCATCCTTGTCTACGTCGAAGCGATCACGAATCCGGAGATGCTCGCCGAGGCGGCCAGCCTTGCACACGGGCGCGGCGCTCATATTGTCCTTCTCAAGGGCGGCGGGCAGTCAGCGGGGCGCCGTCGCGGCCGCCTCGCATACCGGCGCGATGGTCGGCGAGGGGTGGCGCCCTGGACGCCTTCCTGAACCGGCACGGGATCTGGCGCGCCCAGGACATCCACGAACTGATCAACGCCGCGCCATTGTACCTCTGCGGCTTCCCGGCCAAAGGCGGGCAGACCGTCGTCATGAGCCACAGCGGAGCCGTGGGAGTCCTATGCGCGGACGCAGCCGAGCGCAGCGGTCTGCCCCTGACCAATCTATCCGGGCCGACCCTGGTCGCGCTCAAGGAGATCATCCCAAGTTTCGCCGGTGCGCAAATCCCCTCGACGTAACTGCGTCTCTTCCTGGGTGACAAGGACATGTTTCCCCGCGTCCTGGAGGCGCTCGGCGGGGATCCCGCGGCGGACATGTTTCTGATTGGAGTCCCGGTTGCAGGACCCGGTTATGACGTGCCGGGGCTCGCGCAGGCGGACCGCGGCCAAATTCATGAACGAAAATCGCAAGCCGTTGGTAGTGACCGCGCCCCAGGCGTCGGTGCGCTCACAGTTCGCCGAACGCGGTGTTCCGACTTTCACGAATGAGACTGATGCGGTCAACGCGCTGCGGCAATATTCCCGGCAGTGTCGCCCTGTCAGCCCGCGCGCATCCTTCCGGATTCCACCCCCTGGCGCCGCGCGCCACGGGATGCTCGACGAGGCGGATAGCTTGGCGCTATTGGCCGAATACGGCATTCCTGTCGTCGAGCATGCCGTCTGCACCAGCCCGGACGGCTGCGGCTGCCGCGGGATCGCTGGGCGAGCGGGTCGTGGTCAAGGGATGCGCGGCGCAAGTGCCTCACAAAAGCGAGCACGGCCTGGTGCGAGTCGGGGTTCAGGGACCCGAAGCGGTAAAGCTCGCGGCGGCGAACTGTCTTGCGACGCTCAAAAAACTGGGTCTGGCGGACGGATGTGTGATCGTGGCCCGGATGGCCAAGGGTATCCACGAATTCATGCTCGGCGCCGCGGTTGATCCAGTCTTCGGGCCTCTTGTCATGATCGGAGAGGGGGGGACGCTTGTGGAAATGCGCCACGACATTGTCTCGCTCCTCGCGCCGTTTTCGGTCGAGGAGGCATTGGAAGCGATCGCCACGCTCAGGATCGCGCCGGTCCTGAAGGGTTTCCGGGGGCAACCGCCGCTGAGACTCCCAGGCTCTCGCCGTCGCCGCGACGAGGCTTGGAGAGTTCGCAATGGCCCACCGCGACACACTGGCTTCAGTCGACATGAATCCCGTCATGGTGATGGCGGCAGGGGAGGGCGTGACGGTCGTCGATGCCGTTGTGCAGTTCGGGACGGAATCATGAGCGGCCCTGTTCTCCTCAGGATAGACGGGAACGTCGCGCTGGTGACCTTGAATCGTCCCGAAAACCTCAACGCCGTAAATCATGAGTTGCGCAGGGCGTTGATCGACGTACTCGGCCAACTGAACGCCGACCCCGCGGTGCGCGTGATCGTATTGTCGGGCGCCGGGGACCGCGCGTTTTGCGCGGGTCAAGACCTCGCCGAGGCCGCAAGCGTTGCCACCGACGGCATCGCGCCGTGGCTGAACGAGCAGGCGGCCATGTACCAGGCCGTCCGCGATCTCGATAAGCCCTGCATCGCCGCCTTGCGAGGGGTCGCAGCCGGAGCGGGCTTTCAGATCGCCATGTGCGCCGACTGGCGCATCGCCAATAGCGACACGCGCATCGGCCAGCCCGAAGTTAAGGCGGGCCTCGCCAGCATCGTGGGATCATTCCTGATGACGCTACACGTCGGAATGACGCACAACGTTCAGTTATCGCTCTCCGGAGATCTCATCAGCGGGCGACGCGCTTATGAAATCGGCCTGGTCACCGAGTTTACCGACGGAGACGTGGTGGCCGCCGCATTGGAACGCGCAAGCGAACTGGCGAAGCGACCGCCGAACGCCGTCCGTCTTTCGAAACAGCGGTTTCGGTCGCTCACGCAAGCCGGTTTCGACGAAGCCCGGGACGCGGGCATCCAGGCCCAACTCGAGTGTACGCAAACGGGGAGCCGCAGGCCGCGATGGGTGCATTCCTCAGCCGCGCCCCAAAAGGAAGCAACTCATGATCGACCACGACAGCCATCTCATCGACGGGAAGTGGCGCAAAGCCTCGAATGCCGCGCATAACATCGTCAAGGATTCCGCCACGGAAGAAGCGATCGCGAAAGTCTCGCACGGCAGTTACGACGACATTGACGCTGCGGTCAAAACCGCGCGAACGGCGTCTCTGCCTTGGTCCGTCACGCCAGTACAGCAACGTGCAGCTTTCATCCGGGCCATAGCCGATCAACTCGAACAGCGATCTGACGAACTGACTTCCGGTATCACCGCGGAAGTCGGCATGCCGATCAAGCTGACCCGCCGCATCCAGGTTCAGGCTCCGATCGCAGCCTGGCGCGCGACGGCCGATGCCGCGGCTAAAGCGATGACCGATGCCCATCTTGGTCATTCCGTCATCACGAAGGTGGCGGTCGGGGTGGTTGCCGCCGTTACGCCCTGGAACTATCCGCTGCATCAGATCACCGGCAAATTGGCGGCCGCCCTGGCTGCTGGCTGCTGCGTCGTGCTCAAGCCGTCTGAACTGGCACCGACCGCCGCGAAGGTTCTTGGCGAAGCCGTCATTGCAGCGGGTCTTCCCGCAGGCGTCGTCAACATCGTTTTCGGCGATGCGAAGACCGGAGATGCGCTCGTCACCCATTCCGGCATCGATATGGTCTCGTTTACGGGATCGACGAAGGTGGGCTCTCACGTAGCTTCGTCCGCCGGCCGCGCCCTGAGGCGCGTGGCTCTGGAGTTGGGCGGCAAATCGGCCGGGATCGCCCTTCGCGACGCCGACCCCGCGCTCGTCGTGCGCCACGCGCTCTCTTCCTGCCTGCTCAACTCGGGCCAGACCTGCAGCGCCATTACCAGGTTGATCGTGCCGCAGGAGCAATACGACCATTATCGCGCGCTGCTCAAGGCGGCGGCAGAAAAGATGCGGCTCGGCGACCCACGCGATCCTGACACGCGGGTCGGTCAGCGCAGAGCAGAAGCAGCGGGTAGCGGCGTTCATCACGGACGCTCTTGAGCAGCGCTATGACCCGATCAGCGTAGGGGACCCCGATGCGGTGCCCTCGGTGGGATTTTACGTCGCCCCGGCGATCTTCGGAAGAGTCCCCATCGCCTCGCGCCTGGCGCAGGAAGAAGTCTTCGGCCCCGTTCTGACCGTGCAGACCTATGCGACTGACGAAGAAGCCATCGAAATCGCCAACGGCACGCCTTACGGCCTGGCCGGCGCGGTCTGGGGCGCATCGGCGGAACGCCCAGTCCGTGGCCCGGCGCATGCGTGCGGGCCAGGTCGACGTCAACAGCGCACCGTTCAATGCCGCGGCGCCGTTCGGCGGTTTCGGCGCTTCCGGCATCGGCCGGGAAGGCGGCGGATACGGCATCGAGGAATTCATTGAACTTCGTTCAATCCAAATACCCGTCGCGGCCGCAAGCTGAACGGCGAACAGGAGACAACACGTGTACAAACAACTCGAACTCACGCGTGCGGGCGTCGACAGCCAGGTTGCCATCGTATGTTTCAACCGGCCCGACAACATGAACGCACTGACGAAGGTCATGGAGGCGGAACTGCGTGATGCGTTCGCGAGCCTCGATCGGGACGCATCCGTTCGGGCAATCGTGCTGACCGGAAAGGGGCGTGCCTTCTGCGCCGGCATGGATATCGCCGAACTCGAAACTCTGCCGCCGGGCGATATTCGCGGCGCGGAGTGGATGCGTCCCTACGACATGAACCGGCGGTCCGACTACCAGAGCCGCTATTCTTACTTTCCAGCGGTCAAGAAGCCCATCATCAGTGCGATCAACGGTGCCGCGGCGGGTCTCGGGCTGGTGTTTGCTCTCTACTCGGACATTCGGTTCGCCAGCGATAAGGCCGTCTTCTCGACGGCTTTCTCGAAGCGAGGGCTTATCGCCGAGCACGGGATCGCCTGGATGCTGCCGCGACTGGTTGGTCCTGGCGTTGCCGCGGACCTGCTGTTTTCAGCCCGAAAGGTAAACGCAGAAGAGGCGTTGGCCATGCGCCTCGTCGAACGTCTGGTGCCGGCGGATAAGCTGATCGAGCAGGCCGTCGCTTATGCCGACGATCTCGCTGCCAACGTGTCGCCGCGCTCCATCAAAGTCATCAAGCAGCAGTTGGGCGAGGTGCCGTTCCAGACTTTGAGCGAAGCCATCGGATTGGCCAACCGTGAAATGTTCGACAGCATCCAGAGCGACGACTTCAGGGAAGGCGTGGCGCACTTCATTGAACGCAGACAGGCGAAATTCACAGGTTCCTAGGCATCAGAGACAGCGCCGCGCGGTGCGGCATCTCCAATCAAAACGGCCGAAAAGAAGCCGATCCAAGAGGAAACAATCATGACCATCGATGCAACTGCGGCCGGACTGGCTGACGCGGAAGTCCACGCCGGCGACGCCGTATTTCGAAAAATAACGTGGCGCTTCATGCCGCTGCTTTTCATTTGCTATGTCGTCGCCTACCTCGACCGTGTCAACGTCGGTTTCGCCAAGCTGACCATGCTGAACGACCTCGGGTTCAGTGACGCGGCCTACGGACTGGGAGCAGGTATTTTCTTCATTGGCTACTTCATGGCCGAGGTACCCAGCAATCTTATCCTGCACCGCGTTGGTGCTCGCCGCTGGATCGCCGAGAATCATGGTGACGTGGGCAATCGTATCCGCGTCGATGGCTTTGACCCAGTCGACGACGGTCTTCTACATCCTGCGATTCCTGCTCGGCGTGGCGGAGGCGGGTTTCCTTCCAGGTATCCTACTTTATCTGAGCCAATGGTTTCCCACCCACCGCAGGGGCAAGATGGTCGCCGTCCTTATGGCGGGCAATCCTGTTTCCGGGATCATCGGCGGACCAGTTTCCGGCTATATCCTGCACGCCATGAACGGGGTGCGTGGGCTTGCGGCATGGCAATGGCTGTTCGTTCTCGAGGCTGTTCCGGCCGCGATACTGGGCGTGATTGTTTACTTTTTCCTGACCGATAACGTACTTGACGCGCTCTGGCTCGATGATCGGGAAAGAGCCGTAGCCGCGGCCGAGATCGATGCGGGCGCAGTAAACATAACGCACACCTCGGTCCGGTATGGCCTGACCGGTGGTCGTGTCTGGCTACTGTGCGTGATACTTTTCTTCATCGTGATGGGCAGCAGCACCATCGGTTTCTTCCAGCCGACGATCATCAAGAGTTCCGGCATATCGGATCCTATGACGATCGGATTGCTGACCACAATTCCCTACCTTGCAGCATTGGTCGGTATGTTCTGGGCGGCGCGCAGTTCCGACTACCGGCGAGAGCGGCGCTGGCATGTCATTATCCCGGTTCTTGTATCAATCCCCGGTTTCTTGCTCTGCGCGCTGTTCGGTCAGGACAATCCCACACTGTCCATGATCGGACTAACGATCGCGACGGCCGGCATCATTACGTCGCTGCCGATGTTCTGGGCGCTTCCCACCTCATTCCTCGGAGGCGCTGGCGCAGCGGCGGGTGTCGCGTTGATCAACTCCACGGGGAACCTCGCCAGCTTCGTCGGACCGTCGCTGATGGGCTGGCTGCAGGGCCTCACCCATTCGTTGACGTCGGGCCTGGCCATCGTGGCGATCTGTCTTCTGATTTCGATCGCGATGATCCTGCTCTGGGTACCCGCGCGCCTAGTCAATCACTGACGAATGGGAAGCGAGGCGCAGCAACAAGCTTAAGCGACGATAAGCAGTGACCAAAGACGGATTTTCTCGTCGAAATGAGGATTGTTTCATGCAGAACATGATCGAAGAGCCGCCTCGTAAAACACCGGTGAAGTACGACGTGGACGTGTTGGTCGTCGGAGGAGGATCGGCCGGCCTGGCGGCTGCGACGGCGGCGGGGCGTAACGGGGCAAATGTGCTCCTTGCCGAGCGCCATGGTTTCCTCGGCGGTACGCTCTCGATGGTGACGCTTGGCAGCATCTGCGGTCTCTATGCCGTGACCGACACCGGAGTCCGCACCGTGGTGAACGGTTTTGCCGGCGAGTTGGTCGAGCGAATGCAGGCGATGGGAGCCGCTTCGGGGCCGCTGCGCTGGTTGAAGACAGCCTCAATGCCTTACGATCCCTATGCCCTACGGTTGGTCGCCGACCGATTGGTTCTCGATGCTGGCGCGAGGTGCGCGCTTCATACGACGGCAGTTGCCGCGATCATGATCGCCAGTCGATTCGCGGCGTCATTTTTGAGAGCAGGGACGGCCGTTGGGCGTGTCGAGCGAAAGTTGTCATCGACTGCACCGGTGACGGCAACATCGCCAAACTGTCGGGCGCGTCGTTCGATCTCAATCCGAAGGAACTGCAGGCTCCGACCGCGATGTTTCGTTTCGCCGGTGTTGATACGGATCTGGCAGGCAAGCTCTCTCGGGACGAGCTGCGGGCGTGCCTTGAGAAGGCGGTCGGTGCCGGTTTTGATCTGCCGCGCATCGCGGGCGGCATGTTCAGGGCCTGGGTTCATGCACTTAAACATCACCCGCGCCATGACGGACGGCCGGGCTCCGGATCCCATGAACGAAGAGGAATTCACCGCACCGAGGTATCTGGCACCGGATCTGGCGCCATCAGATCGTCACCCACGGGCTTGGCGCCGGTAGCGTCATCGCGCTTAGCGGCATCGACATCGCGCTATGGGACCTGATCGGAAAGGTTCTCGGCCAGCCCGTCTTTCGCCTGCTCGGCGGAGCCAAGCGGAGCATCCGGGCCTACGCGGGCGGGATGGGCTCGGCTGGCAACCGAACGAAGAGCTTGAGCTCGAGGTCGCCCGGCTAGTCGAGCAGGGCTATAAGGCGATCAAGCTGCGCGTCGGACAGAACGTACAAGCGGACGCCAGCAGAGTAACTCACATCCGGCGCGCATTTGGTGATAAGCTCGACATCGCGGTCGATGCCGCCACCCGCTACAATTGGACCGATATCGGGCCTGTCATCCGCTATTGCGAAGACATGCGCTGATGTGGCTCGAGGAGCACTTTACGCCAGACAACCTGAATGCCTACGCGGATCTTCGCCGCGCAACGCGGATTCCGATCGCGGCGGGTGAGAACCACTACACCAAGCACGCCTTCCGCGATCTCATGGCAGCGGGTGCCATCGACATCGTGCAGGCCGACTGCACCAAAGCCGGCGGCATTACAGAGCTCAAGAAGATCTGCGATATGGCTGCAGTGTGGCGACCGTCCCGTCGCGCCGCATACCAGCCAGAGCATCATCAGCACCGCGGCCAATGTGCATCTGCTCTGCGCCGTGTCGAACAGGCTGATCTACGAGGCCGACATTTCCGCCATCAATCCTTGGCGCGACCGGCTTGCCTCAAACCCCCTCGGGGTGAAGGACGGCTTCATCGAGCCAAACGACGAGCCGAGGCTTGGCCTCACCATTAACGAGGATATCCTAGCTGAATACCCTGCGATTGCAGGCTCGTCATACGTGCCACCGCGTTAAAGACCTCGCTTCGTTGGGTTCGCATCGTCCTTCTTGACCCGGCGTGCTACATTGGAACGACATGCCCCAAAATTGGGAACTGAAAGAACTCGATTGAATATCGCGTAAAGGAATGGATCATGCTGAGAATTGTTCTCCTATCGGTTTCGATAGCTGTTGTTACGGGCTTTTCATCCATGCCGGCATCAACAAAGGACCTCAATGAAAGTTCTCGGGGCGGTGGACGATCGGTCGAGTTCTTCGACCAAATAAACAAAGCATCGATAGTCATGTTGGATGAGGGCGGCCTTGTCCCTCATCCGATCGCAGCAAGCATCGCGAGCGGGATCGAGCGGATCATTGCTAAGGAGCAGGAGCCCGGCGCTGAACGGTCTGCCGATTATCTGGAGTATGAGCCCCAGCTGATCGCCGTTGTCGGCCAGGACGCCTCGCGTCTCCATATGGGAAGGAGCCGCCAAGACATGGGGGCCGCGATCGCACGCATGTCTCTGCGCGACGGCATCCTCAAGGAGTATGAGGCTCTGACAAGCTCGCGCGAAAAGCTTCTCACAATCGCTGATCAGAACAAGCAAACCATCGTTCCGGCGTATACCCATGGAGTACAAGCCCAACCGACAACGTTTGCGCACTATCTGCTCGCGTTTGAATTCGCCTTGGCCCGAAATAGCGACCGGCTGCAAGAAGCTTATCGCCGTGTCAACAAGAGTCCGCTCGGCGCCGCCGCGTTAGGGACATCCAGCTTCCCGATCGACCGAAATCGGCTCGCCGACCTGCTGGGCTTTGATGGCCTCGTCGAGAATTCCTACGACGCCAATCATCTTGCTTCGGTGGACAGCAGCCTCGAGGTTGCGGGGGCATTGGAAATCTCCGCCATCCAGTTGGGACAGTTCGCACAGGACATTCAAGCTCAAAATGCTGAGCCGTCACCGTGGTTGATGTTGTCAGAAGGGAAGCTCAGCGGCGTGAGTAGCATTATGCCGCAAAAGAGAAATCCCGCGGCACTTGAGCAGCTTCGAACCCAGAGCAGCAATATGGTAGGCGAAATGCAGACTGTGTTCCTTCTGGCTCATAACACACGCACCGGCTCGTTCGACTATCGCAGTTATGATCCCGTCCCAAGCGAAAGACCCTTGCAGGTCTATGAACTGTTCCAGCAGGTTCTCAACGGCCTTATGGTCGACAAGGATCGCGCGTTGGCTGAGGTGAATGCCGACTACTCGACAACAACCGAAATCGCGGATGCACTACTGAGGACGGCCGACGTGCCGTTTCGTATCGGTCATCATTATGCGTCCACGCTAACTAACTACGGCCGTGCCCACGGTCTCAAATTGTCCGAAATTCCTTATGCAGAAGCTGCTCGCATCTATAAAGAGGATACGAAGCAGGACTTTCCGCTTAGCGAAGCGGTATTTAAAGAGACCATCAGCGCCGAGCACATGGTGTACGGCGGCAGGGGGATTGGTGGACCGCAGCTTTCCGAGGTAACCCGGATGCTTGCCGATGAGCGGACCAAGACGAAGTCGGACTTTGATTGGCTGAAGTCGCAGCAAGATCATTTGGCCACTGCCGAAGCGTCGCTCAACAAAATGATTGCCGTGTTGGCCGCGAGCGCGAGCACAAAGGGATCGACTAATCGCTGACTGCCGCACCACGGAATTCACTTTGTCGTTGCCTGGAGCGGATATCCCCGGCTGGTGGCCTTGGCTTGGGATATGTGGCGCAGATTCTTGGGCAGGCGCGTCCGTTCGATCACGGGGTTCGGTATATTTTTGAATGACCGCACCTGACGGATTGTGTTGAAAAACTCTGCTGTCGAAGCGGAAGGAGTTCGCTGATTCATTCGGTCTTGTGGGCGCGAGATTGGAAGCGATGGGTCCGCGGCAGATTGATCAGGCGGCGCTGTTCTACGAATTCTCCCTTGAGCGACACATTTCGGCCACCCTCATGCTGAGGGCGATCGACCACTTTGTCGATTTGTCAGACATTCGGGGTCATCTGGGCGCCATTTTATAGCTCTATTGGTCGACCGTCGATTGATCCCGAACTGCTCGTCCGGATGTTGCCGGTGGCTACTGCTACGGCATTCGTTCGGAACGGCGGCTATGCAGGAAGTTCACCTGAAACCTCGTTTGACGGCGAGGTGCCGGATCACTCGACCTTCTCCAAGAGCAGGCATGGCCGCTTACGAAATGTCGGAGTGATCGACGCACATCTCCATCAGCCCATTTTCGTTCTACAACCCCACGCCCTAATCGGTCGGGCCGATCGCAATCCGGGGAATAGCGGCAACCGCGCGGGCCATGGCGACTACGGATACGTCACCATAATCTTCGCCGGCCGTTCGCGCCGCGTGGCCTTGGATGCAATCAATCACCCGATGATCCAGACCAAGGTTGCGAGCGACCGTTTTGAGGCGCTGCCGCCATGCGTGGTTAGGCTGAACACGCTTGTCTGTTACGACGGTTCGGACAAGATCGACAACGCGCTTGTAGCTGCCTTTCGCAAACAGCGGGCCATCGTCGGAGGCTTCAACGAAGCGCAGCAAGCCCAAATCGCCCAAGTGCCGATGCACGGGCACCAGCCGATATGCCCCTGACTTAATGCTGCCGGCAGCCGGGTTGAAATCGATTCCTTGCGGATGTCTATCTTTCGAAGCTGTAGCGCTTCGGCAATTCGGCAGCCAGCTTAAGCGATTCCATAACGGCATCAACTCAGATAAGGTTTTTCTGTACACAAGGCTTGGGAACAAGAAATTCGGGGCCGATCGCCTTTACGCACATCTTCACGCTGCCGGCGCCTCGCAGGAAGCTCTATCTGATGTGACACTGGCCGGAACAAGGAGAGCGCATGACACGGCAAATGACGTTGGTGGGCTTCCTGCAGGCGCAGAACTGCACCAACCTGCCAAGTTCGTGGCGCCATCCGGAATTGCGCGACGATTCGATGTCGGCGGACTATTATCAGGAAATCGCCAGGATCCTCGAGTTCGGCAAATTCCACATGGCATTCTTCGACGATCGCCTGGCGATGCCGGACCGTTACGGCAATGACCACGCTCACACCGTCGAATACGGAATCCGCTGCGTGAAGATGGATCCGATCGTTGTGCTGACTACGATGGGAATGGTCACCGAGAAGCTCGGGCTGGCATCCACTTGCTCGGCCACCTATTACGAACCGTTCGACGTGGCGCGCCGCTTCGCCACCCTCGATCTGATGACTAACGGCCGCGCCGCCTGGAACGTCGTCACTTCGGTGAACGATGGCGAGGCGCACAATATGGGGCGCGACCAGCACCTCGGGCATGATCTTCGCTACGACCGCGCCGACGAATTCATGGAGGTCGTGCTCGGTCACTGGGATTCGTGGCAGGACGGCGCGCTGATCATTGACAAGAAAATCGGGCGTTTCGCCGACCCGAGCAAGGTGAAGCGGCTCGATCACAACGGCGCGTTCTTCAAGTCGCGGGGGCCGTTCACGGTGCCGCGCTCGCCTCAAGGCCATCCCGTCATCATCCAGGCCGGCGCCAGCGGTCGCGGCCAGCGCTTTGCGGGACGATGGGGCGAAGTAATCTTCACGGCGGCCCGCGATCTCGCCGGCGCCAGGCAGGGCTATGACGCCATCAAGAGCGAGGCCGCCAAGGCCGGACGCGATCCCGACCAGATGTTTCTCTGCAATCTGGTGACGCCGGTCGCCGGCGCGACTAAATCCGAGGCCGAAGACAAAATGGCGCTCATCGAGAAGCTGCCGCTTGAGATCGACGTGCTGTCGTTGTTGTCGGAAGGCCTGAACTACGATTTCGCCGCCAAGGGCATCGACGAGCCGTTGACCACGGAAGAACTTCAGGGGATGCAGGGCATGATTGGCATCCGGGACGTCGTGTTGCGAACCAGCGGCAAGACCAATCCGAGCGCGCGTGATTTTATCACCTTCACTGGCCGCGGCCAGACCAAGGATGCCGTCGTCGGCGGGCCGAAGGAAATCGCTGATTGGCTCGAAGAGATGTTCGTCAACGGCGGTTGCGACGGCTTTGTGGTCGCAGCGACCTATGTGCCCGGGTCCTACGCCGATTTCGTCCGCCACGTCGTGCCGGAATTGCAGCGGCGCGTCCTGTTTCAAAGGGACTACGCCGGCAAGACCCTGCGCGAAAATCTCGGCCTGCGGCGCCCCACCGCCGGCGCATGGAAAACCGAGCCGCGCCGCCATGCACCTCTGTGATTGAACGGCATATCGACAGTCCGATCCCCAAGCTTTCATTCGGCCTGCTGCCCCCTTCACCACTAGGCGGATCAATCACTTAGCTTGCCGATCGGTGTCGGGACCCCAGGCCGATTAACAGCGAGAGGTTCCGGACCGCCGGACCAACACGCCCTCAAGGTAAGGTTTGCTTCGGTCCGAGTAGGATTACGGCCTCGGATGCTCTCTTGGAAGTGCAGGAATCCTCAGCAGCTCAAATAGGGCACGAATGACTCAGATCGAACCCGAAACGACATCTCCCAACTCGTCAACGTTGTCGCTGGATGCAGATCAAGCAGAGGTTGGGCACCCTGCGTTTTACTGGCGCGGCACCTTGTCGACGAAAGCCGAAGCGAAGATCGTTGCATTAGATCTGAGCCAGCCGTTCGAGTCGGTAGTGACAATAGACCCGACCACTGTCCCGTCCGCCCGGTAAAATTGTGAGCGATCACCAATCTTCGCGCCGGCTATGCCTGAGTTATCAATGGCGATTTCGACGAACGCTATTCAGTCTGCATTGAAGGGTCAAAAGGCCTTACCTTTACCTTTGTCGGAATGCTCGACTTGCGGCGGAACGTGTCCGACGACGAAGAACTAATTGATCCAATGTATGCGGAGGATCAAGCTCCCGCGGTCAAAGATATCTCCGAGACTTAGTCATCAACGGAATGTCGAGGTGTCGAGCCTCTCTTGCAGTCCATGATGGCGCCCCCTGATAGCGGGGAGAACCAAGGGACGCCGAAACAAGGGTCTCCCAGGCCAAGGAGAAGGGCCATGACGACGATCGACATCACGGCTCATCCCTTGTCGGAAACCGATCACCGCGCTCAGCTGCGCCGCGCCGTTATCGCCAGCACGGTAGGCACGACGATCGAATGGTACGATTTCCTGCTCTACAGCACGGTCACCGGCCTCGTCTTCGGCAAGCTGTTCTTCCCGAAATCCGATCCCCTTGTCGGCGTGCTGGAGGCGTTCGCCGTCTACACTGTCGGCTTCATCGCCCGCCCGATCGGCGCCGCGATCTTCGGCCACTACGGCGACCGCATCGGCCGCAAGGCGGCGCTGATCGCGACGCTGCTGCTGACCGGGCTCGCGACCGTCGCCGTCGGCCTCGTGCCGACCTACGACCAGATCGGCATCTGGGGCGCCGTCATCCTGACTGTCATTCGCTTCATCCAGGGCGTCGGCGTCGGCGGCGAGTGGGGTGGCTCGGTGCTGCTGTCGATGGAATGGGCGCGGACCAACGCCCACCGCGGTTTCATCACGTCGTGGCCGCAACTCGGCGGCCCGGCCGGATTGCTGCTGGCGAACATCGCGGTGCTCGTGTTCAGCCGCATCTCCGGCGATCAGTTCCTGGTGTGGGGCTGGCGCATCCCGTTCCTGCTCAGCATCGTCATGGTCGCGATCGGGCTCTATATCCGGCTCGGCATTCTCGAAACTCCGGCGTTCCGGCGGATGGTCGCCGAAAACCGCATCGAGCGGGCCCCCGTCGCTCGAGGTGATCAAGCGTCAGCCGAGGTCGATCATCCTCACCGCGCTGGCACGGATGGCCGAGCAGGCGCCCGCCTACATCTATCTCGCGTTCGTATTCGCCTACGGGACCCAGGTTCTGCATGCCTCACGCGATTTCCTGCTCACGTCACTGATCTGCGCCGGCATTGTGTCGATTTGCAACGATTCCGCTCGCCGGACATTTGTCGGACCGCATCGGTCGCAAGCGCATGTATATCATCGGCGCAGTCGCAACCGGGATATTCGGCTTCATCTACTTTGCGATGTTGAACACGACCGTGCCGGCCTTGATCTTCTTCGGCATCGTGCTCTCGTTCGTGCCGCACGACCTGATGTACGGTCCGCAGGCGGCCCTGATCGCCGAGTGCTTTACTCCTCGCTTGCGCTATAGCGGCGCCTCGATCGGCTATCAGGTGTCTTCGATCATTTCCGGCGGCCCGGCCCCGTTGATCGCCACGGCACTGCTGGCGGCATACGGATCGGGCTACGTAATTGCAGGGTATATCCTGTTCTGCGCGATCGTCAGCATTGTTTCGACTGCCATGTTGCCGGACTATACCAACCGCGACATTTCCGAGGAGCACGCCTGAGAATTTCATAGGGCCGAGTGTGAATTGCTGAGCGCTGACATCGCTGCGGCGGAAGATCGGCTTTTGATGTATGGCCGACAAATTGCAACTGACGCCGACAAAGCCGCATAGGCCAGGTCGCGTTGCCTAGCGCAGACGCTCAGCCTGCATCTCCTGTAATGGACGAGCGGCACACCATCCAATCTTCCGCACATATCGGCGACACGGCGAGGGATCTTGGCATGTCACAATTCGTTTTGGTTTCGTTGAAATCCCCGACCTTTCTTCGGTAACTTCCCAAGCGCGAAAGGGAGGATTACCAACACGGGACGACCAGACCTACTATATTGAGCGTCACGATCCCATAAGCCACAAAAGCCGGTCCGTTGTTTCGCGTTGGCGCGTTGAGTTGTTTGCCTTTATGTCCCGAAACGCTGCCCATGCGGTCGATCGCGAAAGCGTGAGATTAACAGCGAGGCTCCGCAGAGGGCTACCGCTTCAAGGCTCGTCTCTACCATCCCCCGGATTTAATTTACGACAGGCACAGCGGGAAGGGCATGAAGCACCACGAGGTCGTGGACTTTACCTTTCGAGGCCTTCTCATCTTGATGCATAGGCTCAGGCCGGCACGACGTCCATCTTTTCTGCAGAGTACGGTTCTATAAGATCATCTCCACCGGCAAACCAGCGCTGATGATGGGTTGCATCGATAAGGTTGCGGCGCCGCTCAATCGATCGTGACGTGAGCCGACCGGACAATGTCACCCCATCGGACGCGTTCCGCGGCGATGAACTTCGCCGTCGCGTTGACGTCCATAGTTTCGACCTGAACGCCGAGCTTCTCGAATTTCGCTTTCACGTCGTCATCTTTCAGGATGTCCGTAACGGTCGCATTCAACTTCTGTATAATCGCATCCGGCGTGCCTTTCGGCGCCATAAGCGCGAACCAGGTGACGGAAGTGAAATCGGGAACGCCGGACTCGCGAACGGTGGGCACGTCGCGCAAGGACCCGGAGCGTTCCGGGCCGCACACTCCGAGGATCCGCAGCTGGCCGCCGAGGTGCAGGCTCAAGGACGAGCCGAGATTGTCGAAGAAGTATATCGACGGTGTTGCCCATGATGTCCCGGAGTGCCGGCGTCGTACCGCGATAGGGTACGTGCACCATCTTGGTGCCGGTCAGCTTCTCGAATAGAATTGCCGTGAGGTGCGAGGTCGATCCGTTGCCTTGAGAGGCAAAGGTAACTTTGTCCGGATTGGCTTTCGCGTAGGCGATCAGCTCCTTGACGGTCTTCGCCGGGAAATCGGGTCGAACATCGAGCACATTCGGCGCGGTGCCGATCAAAGCGACGGGCTTCAATTCTGACGGGTCGTATGAAAGCTTGGCATAGAGCGTCTGATTGATCGCGATCGGCCCCGGCGGGCTCGCTAACAGCGTATAGGCGTCCGGAGCGCTGGTTGCGACGGCTTCCGCGCCGATGTTGCCGCCGGCGCCGGAGCGGTTGTCGATGATGACGGTCTGGCTCCATTTCAGCCGAAGCTTTTCCGCGATGATCCGCGGCAACGAGTTCGCGGTGCCTCCCGCAGGAAAAGGCACGACGATCCGGATCTGTCGCGACGGATAATTGGCTGCGTCCTCCGCCCGGCTGGCTTCCGGGCAAAACAGACCGAGCGCGCACAATGCAAGAGAGAACGTGATGGCGGCGTGCGTTTTCACGAACGGGCACCGACAGGTTGGAGGTCGTTCGACATCGAAGCTCCGGATTCAACGAATGCATCCGCGAAGAATTGCGCGTCGGGCAGCCTGTGGCTCATGGTGAAGTCGTGCTGCGCGGCGCTGACCATCGACGGATTGCCGCAGGCGTAGACGTCGGCCACGGATAGGTCGCCATAGTCCTCGCGGACCGCATCCTGCACCAAACCGGTGCGCCCGGTCCAGGATGGGGAAGGGTTGGAAAGGACTGGTGTGAACGAGAACCACGGCAGACGCTTCGACCACTTCGCCGGCAATTCCTCGAGATAGATGTCTTCGCGCATTCGGGCGCCCCAATAAAGATGCATCGGCCGTTCGACACCCGTATGGATCGCGGTCTCGACGATCGACTTGATCGGCGCAAAGCCCGTTCCGCTTGCCATCAGAACAACGGCCCGATTGCTGTCGCGTAGATAGAAATCGCCGAACGGCACCTCGATCCGCGCGGGATCGCCGACGGACATTTTCGGCAGAATTCGCGTCGAAAACTTGCCGCCGGGGACATGCCGGACGTGGAGCTCCGCGCCGTCGTTGTGTCGGGTGGCGTTTGCCAGGGAGAAGTTACGCCGGTCGCCGTCGTCCATGACGATCTGCAGATACTGACCGGCTTTGAACGTCGCCCTTAGACCGATCGGGAAGCGGAGCGTCAGGATCGTGATGTCGGACGCGGCCTTGACGAGCCTATAGACCTTCGCCGCTACGGTTTTGCGGCGGAAGATGTCTATTCGTTCGAACCGCTTGGGGCGGATGATCACGTCACTGCGGGGGCGGGAACGGCACATCAACGCTGCGCCATCCTTTTCGGTCCGCCGCCCGCGACCGCGCTGATCGACTTCGCCCTCGAGGAGACCGGCTTCGCAGGTGTTGCAGACACCTTTCCTGCAGGAGGACGGCATGGTGTAGCCGGCGCGCTCGGCGGCATCGAGCACGGACTCGTGCGGTCCGCACGGGAAGCTGACCCCGTGCTCCGCAATGGTGACGTTGAACGTCATGCCACGCCCGCCGGTTGAAGGTTGGTTGTATCGACCGGAAGGTTGCCGATCAGCTTGAGCGTACGGAGCGCTGCCGCTGGGTCGGCCTTATCCTGTCCGGCGATGTCAAAGGCGCTGCCGTGACCGACGCTGGAAAACAGCACGCCGGCGCCGACCGAAAGCGCCGAGACGTTGCGTCCGGCCAATAGCTTCACCGGGATGTGGCCCTGGTCGTGATAGATCGCAACGAAGCCGTCGATGTCCTTGCGGCCGAGGATAATGTCGGCGCCAACCGGGCCTTCGGCCGCGATCCCGGCCTTGCGCAGTCGCGCGACCGCGGGCGCCGTGATGCGATCGTCGTCATCGCCAAACAAGCCGTTCTCGCCGGCATGCGGATTTATGCCGAAGACGCCGATGCGAGGATCGACGACGCCAAGCTGCTTCAGAGTGGAAGCACACGCCAGCCCGGCTTCCTCGATCAGCTCTGGAGTCAGCCGCGCCAAGGCGTGATGGATGCGCTCGTGCAGTGTCGCATGCAGGATCCGCAGGCCGCCGCCGATTAGCATCATGAAGACTTTCCCTTCCGGCGTTCCGGTCAGGCGCGCGATCAGCCCGGGATACCCCGAAAACGGGATGCCGGCGGCATTCACCGCCGTCTCGTTGTGGGGACAGCCGACGATCGCATCGACGGCGCCTTCGCGGACCAGACCGATGGCGGCGTCCACATAGGCCACGGTGGCGCGTCCGGCGGCGGCCTCGATCTGGCCTGGCCGGAAATGTGGCGAGGGCAGGGCATCGACGGGGTGGAAGAGGATCTCATCGTTCGCCGACGAACTGCCCGTGAAAGATCGGAATCGAGCGTGGGGGGCGACCCGCTCGCCGTAGTGCCGGATGACGTGCTCGTCTCCAACGAGGACCACGCGCAGGTCCCGCTTGCCGAGTAAATGGGCGGCCGCCTTGACCGCGATCTCGGGGCCGATGCCGTTCGGATCGCCGATCGTCAGCGCGATCGTCTGGCGGTCTCGCTCATAGCGGCAACGCCAAAAGGGTGTCGATACGCGAGCTGTCGCAGACGACGATACGCTCGCGCAACTTGGGTTCGGCGCCGTTCAGTTTGTAAGCGTCGATGTAGCGGCCGGTGGCGAAGACGTCGGTGGTGCCGTCGCGCATGATGCGCGCCACGAGGAACGAGCGTTTCGCTGCGGACTTCGCTGGCGTCCTGCGGCGACGATCCAGGGCTGCCCGAGGATATGCCGGTAGACGTGGCGCTCGTAGATGTTGGCCTCGCGCAGCGCCGCGACCCGGTCGCGCAGCATGCCTTGGAGTTGGCGAAGATGACGCCGGCTTCCAAGCCCTGCGCGATAGTTGTCCGCCGTGGTGATCTTGTAGAGGCATCGATCGTCGAAGAAGTCGGGCCATGCCTCGAGATGCGTCGTCGATGCAGCGCGCGTAGGCGTTCTGTGCACGCGCGATCAGGCGCGACAGCGTCGGTCATCGTTCGTCCGCTCCTTAAATACCCATCTGCGCGCGATAGGCCTTCCAGAAGCCGCGCACCGAGGCTTCGGTGACCGCGGCTCTCGCTGGCTCCGTGCCGGCGCCGCCCATCTCGATCACGGCGCGCTCGTCGCCGGCGCGCCGGCGATGCCGCGCTGCACGAAGCCGCCGACGCAGCCGTCCTCCATCGAGATGTAGCCGGCGGGCCCGACCAGATTCGCCTGCTTCAGCCGCACGCAGTCGCTGCTCCGGCGTGTCGTCGGCGAAGCCGAAGTAGGTCCAGTGCAGCTCGGTGCGGTCCGACCCGCGCGGCACGATCTGGCGGACCGCGATGCGAGTTCTGGATCTGCTGCAGCACGAAGGTCGGGAAGACCGACAGGATCTGCAGCGTGATGCCGTCGCCGAAATTCGTCGAAGCTCTGCAGCAGCGATCGGATCGGCGAGCCGAACTCGCTGTCGGAGCGGAGGCTCTGCGCGGCGTAGTCGTTGTTCGTTCGCCGCCGTCGGTCGATCGCGGAGAAGCTGACGTGATGGCCGCCGCTCGGATCGACGATGATGCCCGCCTTCTGCGACAGCCGGTTGAGCTCGAAGGTGGTGAAGAACAGGTGCAGGATGCTCGCGTGATAGGTGTCCTTCACGTTCTCGATGTAGAGCTTCCAGTTGTTCGGCAGCACCTGCGTGATAGCGGCCCGAGCACGACCGGCGTGCGTCCGCCCAGCACGCGCTCGATGCGCGGAGCGATCTCCTCGCCGAGATATTCCTCGAGCGGCGGCACGTCGTCCGAGAAGCTGCCGAACACCAGGCCGCAGAACGTCGCGATCCGCAGCTTGCGCGGACCGTGGTCGCTCCATGCAGAAGGTCGTCGGGCATGCCGCCCTTGCCCTTGACGCCGTTCTTGAAGGCGACGCCGGTGAGGTTGCCCTGTCAGGTCGTAGGTCCAGGCGTGATAGACGCAGGTGAAGTCGCTTGCGCCTTGCCGCGGCTCGTCCAGGCGATCAGCGCGCCGCGATGCGCGCAGCGGTTCTCGAAGGCGTAGATCTCGCCATCGGCATCGCGCGCGACGATGACCGGCATGTCGCCGACGAAGGTGGTGCGAAGTCGCCGGGTCTTCGAATCTCGGCATCGAGGCAGAGATAGTTCCAGGTCGGCCCTGGAAGATGCGCTGCTGCTCGGCGGCGTAGACGTCGCGGTCCTGGTAGATCCAGAACGGGCACGCGCGTCACGATATCGTTGGGCCACACGTGGCTGATCTGGTGGGGCTTGTGACCGACCTTGTCCAGCATGAAAACCTCCCGGCCGAGAGGCGCGCGATCATTGTCGGCGCCCGATTTTGTTCGTATAACGAACAACAGATCACCACGTAGAATCTTTCCAACTTAATCGGATGTCAACACGGCCCCAGCGGCTTGCAGGTCTGCAAAAGAATGGGACGATTACCGGAAGGAATGGCCGGGCTCGCGAAGGGTTTGGCGATCATCGAATCCTTCACACCGCGCCGCACTCGTTTGACCGTCACCGAAGCGGCACAATCGTCGGGGACATCCCGCGCTTCGGCGAGGCGATGCCTACTCACTCTGACGGAACTCGGCTACCTTGAATTCGACGGCAAATACTTTCGCCCTCAGCCGCGCCTTCTGGTATTGGGCGCCGGTTATTCCGGAGGGCGCTCTTTGCCGCAGATTGCCCAGCAGTTCCTCGAAGCGGCGCGAAAGCAGCTCCACGAGTCGATATCGCTCGCCGTGCTCGACCGCGAGTCCGCTCTGTTCGTAGCGCGCTCCGAGGCGGAGCGTTTGGTGACAACCGGCATTACAGTCGGGACACGTATCGATCTTTACTGTTCGGCGACGGGGAGGGTGCTGCTTGCTGCTTGGCCGGATGACCGCGTCGCCGAATATCTCGATCGAGTGGAAATAGCGGCCCGCACCAAATATTCGCTCGTCAAGAGGGCAGCCTTGCGAGACGTCGTTCGGCAAGCGAGGTCGACCGGTTACGCCTATACCGATCAGGAACTCGAGCTTGGACTGCGCTCCATCGCGGTGCCGGTTCTTGACATTCGAGGCACCGTCGTGGCCGCTATGAGTGCGAGCGCATCCTCGGCACGCGTCACTCTCCCGCAGATGGTCAAGGGTTTCGTGCCGGTTTTGCGAACGAACGCAGACCGGCTCGGACGTACCGTCTGAGCCGGTCCGAGCAGCCGATCGACGGTGGTACGAATGACTCTCATGGTTTGATAGTGGCTTCGCCGACCATCAGGCAATAGACGGATCGAAAATTTCGAAGACAGGCGTGCCGTGACGCGCTTTGCTGAACAGATGAACGATGAGACTATCGCAGCCCGAGGATACGCGCCAATCGCGATCCGTACCCTTGGTCGGACAGCTCTTGCGGCACCTCCGTGTGGAGCAGGGCGGCGCGGCTTTTTCGTAAGCGACTGCGAGCGCGCCGTCGCCGAAGGGCATTTCAAGCCGGCTCATTGCTGGATTGTCCCAGATACGGCCGCGGCAAGCGGGGCGAGCCGTGTGTCTGGACGAACGGCGACGGATTGTGGATTCGCGGTGCGATCCGCGGCCTTACTGTGAATAAGCCCTTTAATTGCGGGTTTTTAGTCAAGCTCCTTTTCAAGCTCGCATCTTGCTCAGGCGGTAGCGCTTGCCCCCCCGGAGCTGGACGGGTTGCGGAGAAGGGGCAAGCGCGGCTGTCAATGCGATTACCGGCTTGGCGTTGGGATCGATTAGTCATGACTGGCAGTTTCAACGTGATCTCATTGATGTCATCGCTGGGGTCATGGTCCTTTCCGAGGTCGCCGAGCGCCTCATGATGATGTCCGGGTCGGATGCCTCAACGTGTGCAGCGGAGTGCGGACAGAGCCGCCGCCAGCCGATTGAACGAGGTCGTCACAACCACCGTCCCAGCGGGACATCGCCGGCCCGGAGAACCGGGCCAGGAACTTCGAATGGCGATCAGGCCGCCTTCGGTTGGCCCCACTCGAACGAAGTGCCGTCGACCCAGATGCAATGGAGGATCACGGCGATCTTCCGGGCGATGGCAACCTTCGCCTTCTTCATGCCGATCCGCTTGGCAAGTTTCATCCCCCAGGCCTTGAGGGAGGACCATTTCTTCGTGCGATAAAGCAGAGACGGTCGCGGCCTCGAACAAGTAGGTTCGCAGCAGCCGGTCGCCCCATCGCGAGATTCTGCCGTTCGTGTCGGTCTCGCCGGATTGATTGCGCCGCGGCGTGAGCCCCAGATAGGCGCCGACCGTCGAGGCCGATCGGAAGCGTGATGGATCGTCGATCGTGTGGCGGAACGTCAAGGCCGTCACCACACCGACGCCTGGAACCGTCATGAGACGACGGGTCGTTTCGTCGGACTTTGCCAAGCGTCGCACCTCGTCGTCGAACTTGCTTTGCTGCTCGGCACACGTGCTCGTGGATCGACAAGAGTGGCTCGATGACGGCACGGAGTTGATGATCCTTCGCCCACCAGCTCGAGCAACCTGGTTCCTGAACTGCAGACCGATGGCTCTTCGGAACAGCAGCCCATATTCTTTGATCATGCTGCGGACCTGATTCTCGATATCCCTGCGAATGCCGACGAGACGGGACCGTGCAACAAGGATGGCGCGGATCCTTGGCTCTCCTCGCTCTTGACCTTCACCTCGCGATACCAGCCGACCCTGAACCAGTTCGGCGAGACCCTGAGCATCATTCTGGTCGCTCTTGTTCATGCGAACCGACAGAGCCGCGTGCGCATGTCGGGCATCGATGCAAACGACAGGAAGGTCAACCCGTCGAAGTTCATGCCAAAGCCAGCTCGCCATCGCTCCGGTCTCGAAGCCGATACGCTCCGCATGCGGAGCGTGTTTGCGAAGCAGCTCAGTCAGAGCGCCTGGATCAGACTTGGCCTTTCCTTCGAAGATTACCTGCCCCGTCTCGCTGACCACGCACACCGAGGTCTCCTTTTGCGAGACGTCCAGCCCGACGTACTGCTTCATGATAGCCCTCCGAATCGATCGATTGCGAGAGCTCGAAGGTAACGGAGATTTCGTGCCACGAGCGCCGACCGCAATTACGTCATCGTGTTCAAAGTTGACCCCTCAACGGCTAAATGGATCAGTAGCTTGGTGTGCCGATCGGCGTCGGGACCCGCGCCGATTCACAGCCATCGCGCCACATATCCCTGTGTTCGACAAGTCGAAGCGGGACGATGGCACCTTCTCGCGGAGCGACTTTCGATATGACCCGACCGGCGACGTCTATCACTGCCCGGGCGGAAAGCGGCTTGGGACGAGCGGCACCGTGCATGAGGGCAAGACGCTTCTGTGTCGTGCCAGTAAACTCGACTGCGATGTATGCCCGCTCAAACCGCAGTGCTGCCCAAAAGAACCATCGCGCAAGATCCCGCGCGATATCCATGAGCATACCCGAGACGTTGCCCGGTCGTTGGCCGGCACCGATGGCTTCGAGCAATCGCGACGTGAGCGCAAGAAGATCGAGATGCGGTTCGCACACTTGAAGCGCATCCTGAGGCTTGGTCGGCTCCGACTGCGGGGCCCGCGAGGTGCCCAGGATGAGTTTGTTCTAGCCGCCATCGCCCAGAACCTGCGACGGCTCGTCACGCTAGTCGCGCGACCGCCTCCCGCTCAAGCTCAGTGCATTGCGTAGCGTCAACGTTGCGTAGAGCCGCCAAGGTCGGCGGATCAAAGCCGGTCGACATTAACCGGATCGCCGCCAACCCATCGGCCGCAGCCGACTTTTACAACAAAATCTGCCAAACGCGGAAGTGGTTAGCCTCGCTTGGGGAACAGCTTGTCGCGGATGTATCGAGAGGTCGGTGTTAACCGGATGCCCCGCGGTTTACGCCAGGTCGCCTTATCTATTTCCTTCTTGTCACCGATGGCCAGACGACCGGAGACTTTATTAGCGATGAATATAGCATCGCTCATCTTCCGTCTTGATCTGGGGTTCTTGGCTTTGACCTCTTTCCAGAGCTTCAACCGCCCCAGTTTCAGCCTTGGAAGCTCCTCCCGGATTTCCCTGCGCAGGCAATCTTTCTCCGTTTCCCGTCCACGCTTGCGGCCCCCCGGGAACATCCATATCCGGTCGCGCCTTCTTCTAACCAACAAAATCCGCCCGCGCTTTGCTGCAACGAGTTTTGATGACTTCGCCATCACTATTCCGCCATCGCTACCATGAAATTCATCGTACCGATTCTATATGATGATGTTATACGAAAAATGAAGCGGGTTGTGCGCCGAGCAGAGGCTAACGAGGGCCATCGTCAGCAGCAATGTCCGAAGTGGGTCGAACTCTGCCTCGGACCGCAGAGAGGTGGGTCCGTTCATCCCCTCATAGCGGGCTTGCGGTGAAGAACCGGGATGACCGTTTCGTCCAACCGGCGACATCGCAAGCCAAACCCGATAACGAAAGAGGCCACCAACTGATGGGGTGGATGGCCCCCTGACGGCATCGATGTGCCAAGATGGTGGTCGTCAAAGATCACCAGCAACGGGAGCCATCCATGGGCGATATTACAACAATTGGTCTTGATCTGGCAAAGAGTGTCTTCCAGGTTCATGCGATCGACGAGGCAGGCAAAGTAATGCTGCGCAAGCGGCTGCGACGCAGCCAGGTCCTCGCATTTTTTGCCAGGGTTCCGCCGTGCCTTGTCGGCCTCGAAGCCTGCGCGACGGCGCACCATTGGGCGCGTGAGTTGATTGCGCTTGGCCATGAGGCTCGCCTCATGCCGCCTAGCTATGTGAAAGCTTATGTAAAACGCAACAAGCACGACGTGGCCGATGCCGAGGCGATCTGCGAGGCGGTTCGGCGTCCATCGATGCGCTTCGTACCGGTAAAAATGGCGGACCAACAGTCGGCACTGATGATGCATCGGGCTCGGGATTTGCTGATCCGCCAGCGCACCATGCTCGTCAATGCTTTGCGCGGGCACTTGGCCGAGTTCGGTCTGATCGAGGGTCAGGGCCTGCACAAAGTGACAAGACTGATTGCGATTGTCATGGACGAGACGGACGGGCGCGTACCGGATATTGCCCGTCAGGTGCTGAAGGTGATCGTCAACCAGATCGAAGATACTCAGACGCGGATCGCTGGGCTCGAGACGCAGGTTATCGCGTGGCACAAGAGCAACCCGGTCAGCCAACGTCTGGCTACCATTCCGGGGATCGGACCGATCATCGCCACGGCGATCGCAGCAACGGTTGCAGATCCGAACATATTTCGTAGCGGCAGAGAGTTTGCCGCGTGGCTCGGGCTAGTACCGAGACAAAACTCTACCGGTGGAAAGGCGCGTCTCGGAGGAATTAGCAAACGAGGGGACAGTTATCTCCGTCGCCTGCTCGTCAACAGCGCACACACGGTGCTCCTTTGTTCGAAGCAAGCCAGAAACGACCCCTGGTTAACATCCTTGTTGAGTTGAAAACCACGGCTTGTCGCCGCAGTCGCCTTAGCCAATAAGACGGCGCGCGTGGCTTGGGCCGTCATGAGCAGACAGGACACCTATCGACACGCAGCAGTGGCAGCATAAACTGCTAAACCGCGGCGTGCCGCAAGCTTGCGAGAGTGAAAACACGTGATGGCACGGTCGGTCACCCGACGGATCGAGAGAAACCTGACCGCCTCAGCGGGATTCAAATCCCGACCAACTGATAAGGCCTCGACCCGCGGAATCCATCAAGGCCAGCGGTCATGTGAGACCGCACTGAAAGGCCGGACACATGACTGCAAGCGACCACTGTTCATCACGCGAAAAAACTCTTGCAAGTCGGGGGCCATCCACACATGAGGCGGCCTTACTTCCGGATTATGCGGTCCTGTTCACGCACGAGCGCGTTGTATCGGTCGATCTGGCCGGCAAGTCTTGACCAGCTAGAGGAGATATTTCTCAGAACCTCGGCTTCATGCTTGCTCTGCGCTGATTTCACTAGGCGAAGACATTCTGCCGCCTGATCGCAGCAGCGTTGCGCACTGTCCATGGCCTCGATGACTCCGAATAATCCCTCGAATGTTATACCTGTGTGTACCAAAAACTTAAGCTCGGGTGTAGCGGTGGTGAAGGCCTCCAAGGATGGCGTGTGATTTGATGCTTACGATTGACACACTACCAATGGAGTGCTCTGGCTTAGGATTTCTATTGTCTTGGCAATGGCTTATGTGATTGTCATGCCGGCGCTTGTGCCAGTTTTGTATCAGCAGTCAAAGGTCAAAAAGCGCACCGTCGCGAAATAACCGTCGGTCGTCCGGAGCGGCTTCTTGAGGCGGCCGAATTTGAGCGCTTGGGCGATCTCGCGTTCCAGAATGATGGGGGTCGTCGGTCGCCGGCCTGGGCGCCGACCAACGATCAGGCCCAGACCGAAGATCCAATTCTGCCCGACCTCGAAGTAGTGACGGCCGGAAAGTCGCTCGCGCACGTAGAGGGCATCGGTATCGTTCAACAGCGATGCGCAGACCATGAAACCATCGCAGAGCAGTTCGACCGCCGCCGGGGCGAGGTCGACGGCCTGCAGGCGCCTTCCGAAAGGATCGATGATGAATACGTTCATGACTTCATCCCGCCTTCTTCGACGCCGGTGATCCGCGTTCCTCGACAGTAGCGCGCTGGAATTCGGCGTCCGCGATCAGATACCCGTGGATCGATCGGGGGTCCCGCCAGCCGCCCTGCGCCATGGCGACGCGAAGGTCCTTCCGGCCAGTTTCCGTCGCGAATTTGTGGCGCAGCCAATGCTGCGTTATCCTGCCCAACAAAGCGATATCGTCCGCCTTCACCCCTTCGGTACGATAGAATCCTGGATGGGAGCCACCCACTTCCAGATGCGAACGCTCAAGCACGTCGGCACCGAAATGGCCCTGCACGTGTTGGCCTACAACATGAAGCGGCTAATGCACATTCTGGGCGTCGGCGGATTGATAGAAGCGATCCATGCATAGGAGTGGCTTTTCAGAACCGATCGATCACACCCGGCAACTCTCAATATCCGCGTTTTTACACAACCTGGACCCATCTCCGACATGACGGCAAAGAGCGCGAATACACTACCCGGCCTTGCTGTCCATGCTGACGGCACCAGCGCCGAAGGCTATCACGTAGAGGAACCCACCCGTCATCACCAGATTCTTGTAGAAATGGATCATGTTGTCTTCGTCTCCGATCGGCAGATGCACGCCAAAGGCAGTGCCAACACATAATAGGACGAGTAGAGCAGCTGCCCACCGAGTCTTGAAACCCACTAGCAGAGCCATGCCCCCGAGAAGATGGATAGGGACCGAGATCCAAATTGCCACATTGGGTAGAGGCACGTGTACGCTCGCGAAATACTGCGCGAAGAAGCTCGGACTGAGCAGCTGACGGATGCCGTCCCAGATAAAAAGGCTCGACATCAACAAGCGTCCGAGCGGAGGCAAGTAAGTTTTGAGATTGTCCATGGTGCATTCTCCTCAATTCTTTTGCTGCCGTTATGCGCGGCTTGTGCTGAACCTATCAGCCGAACCGAAAGATTGCACTTAGCGGACATCCAGCCGCGCCTGCGTTTGTCAGTAATGGCCCAGGGCAATCGCATACAGCCAAAAATTCGAAAAGTCCGACAGAAAACGAGCCAGATGTTCGCGATCCGATTCCACTTCGCTCGCTATCGATTCCGTCGCGAGCAGCTCTCGAAGGTCAATTGCGATTGCCCTGGCTAATGGCCCCATAGCGTCATTTCAAGGCGATGCAGCATTTTGGTCGATTTTGGGCTGAAGCGCACGTCCTACCCGGGTACATTCGCGAATGGCCCCAGCAGATGGTTCGTGTGGCTGCCGAAACGGCGCTGAACTATGGCGCCGCCTGAAACCGCGAGGCTTTCGAGGTTCGCTCCGCGTCATCAGCGAGTGGGCGACCCGCAGACGACGGGCTGAAAAGACCGATGCACAAAACCTTCAGCGGATTCCATCGGCGAGAAAAATCGCACGCCTGATGGCGATCGGGCGGAACTCGCTCACCAAAGCGGAGACCGTCATGGTCGCGGCGATCGAAGCTGGCGTACCAACCCTGATCGAGGCACGCGAGATCATCGCCGAATTCCACTTGATGATCCGGCGAAGGCTTGAGAAGGAACTTACCCCATGGATCGAGCGCGCCCGCGCTAGTCTCATGGCCTCGTTCGCCAGCGGTGTCGCAAGGGATGAAGCGGCGGTTCGAGCGGCAATCACTTCGTCATGGTCCAACGGACAGACTGAAGGTCAGATCACGCGCCTCAAGCTAGTCAGACGTCAGATGTATGGCCGCGGGAAAATCGATCTGCTTCAAGCCAGATTAATCGGCGCGGAGTAGGCGCTGCACCAAAATTGCGTCAGAGCCAAATTTGAACGCCGATTGACAAAGAACAACGGCATCCATTCCAAGACATTCTGTTGCGCTCGAAAAGCGCGTTCAAACGCCGGGTCACCCATGACGGCGGGAGGAACAATATTGTATTTCCGGCGAGCAGAGGCAACAACTAGGCAAGCCACGAAATAGACGGCGAGCGCGCTCAACGATGACAAGGCTGTTAGTGGAAATTGAGAAATCATTCATCGCCCTCTTTTGGTATCTCAATCATGTTTTCTTATGAGCGGAGTTGTGTAACGCGAGTGGCATTGACCGCCACGCATTCGACAAGTGCGAAGCCTTCATGCTGAGATATGTATGGCAAGTTTGTTGAATGCGCTGTTCCAGCCCTTTCCGTGAGCATCGCGGTTTTCAGCCGAGCCAAGCCCCTCTTGGCGCAGGGTGAGTTCGGCTTTGCCGTTAAGGTCGCGAATAGAAATCGTAATCAGCGATTGCCGGGCTTCGTCGCCTTCCAAGCCCCACGTGAACGCTAACCGCGTATTCGGTTCGATTGCTCTGAAAACACCTGCAACAGGGATCGCCTTGCCGTCTGAGATTTTCATGATGACGCGATAATGCCCATCAACGCGGGATTCCAACAACGGGACTTCACAATTCATGCCTTCCGGGCCGATCCATGACTGCCATTCTTCCCTTTGTATCCAGGCGTTGAACAAACGCGCGGGCGAAGTATCGAATACGCGCGTGATTTCGAGGATTGTGTTCTCTGTGGTCATAACTGTTGATTTCCTTTTTTCTTTTTGAGGTGCTTTTCGAGCCTATCAAAGCTTTGATTCCAGAAGTGGCGTTGGGATTCGATCCATTCGCTGGCGCTTGTTAGTGCTTCCAAATTAAGGCGGCAGAGCCTGTGCTTGCCTTGTCGCTTGTTTGAAATGAGCGAGGCTTCCTCAAGCACCTTCAAATGTCGCGAAATCGCGGGCGCGCTAATTCTGAAGGGCTTGGCCAATTCGCCCACAGTCGCTTCTCCCCGAGCAAGCCGAGCGACGATTGCCCGACGGGTAGGATCAGCTAGTGCAGCAAATGTGAGGTCGATACTATTCATTTAGCGGGTATGTTAATTCAATAATTTGTTAAGTCAAGTACTCGGATCGATAGCCCGTGCGGAAATCAGGTGCAAATCCCCGTGCATGTCGCAGTTTGGCAGATTTTGTTGTAAAAGTCGGCTGCGGCCGGATGGGTTGGCGGCAATCCGGTTAATGTCGACCGGCTTTGATCCGCCGACCTTGGCGGCTCTACGCAACTTTGACGCTACGCTAGACCGGCGTGTGATCGACAGCGCCGATCCGGTGATTCTGGTCAGGCAGTGACGCTCCCGGATCGGGGGCGACTGCCATGCGCAACCGGAATTTGCCGCGCCTAAGCTTGCGTGATCAGCCAGCGCAATGCGATCTCGGCATCATCGATGTCACGTTTCAGCGCTTCGCGGGCCGCAGCGCCATCCTTGCGGGCCAGCGCCGCGTGCATCGCCCGGTGTTCGATATTGGCGGTGTGCCAGTTGTCGGTGATCTTGAGCAGATTGAAGTAAGGACCAATCTGCAGCCACAGCAATTTCGATCAGCGAGAGCAGGGTCTCAAAATCCGCGGCGCGGTAGATCATGAAGTGGAATTCGCGATTGGCGGGGACATAAACCTCCCTGTTCTTCTCGGCCTTGGCCGTCTCCATCTGGTCGATCAGGCGGTCGAGTTCGGCAAGATCGCTTGCCGTCAAGCGTTGCGCCGCCCATTCCGTCGCGGTGCCTTCCACCGCGACGCGCACGCGGCGCAAGTCGTGCAGACGCTGCGCGGTCAGCAGCGGAATGCCCACCGAGCGTCCGGTGACGACGGTCAGGGCTTTTTCCGCGACTAGGCGGTGCAGCGCTTCGCGCACCGGCATGGCGCTGACGCCGAAGGCCTCGGACAGGCTGACCACGGTCACGGTACGACCCGGCTCGATCCCGCCATTGAGGATCAGTTCGCGCAGCCGCCCATAGACATGCTCCTGCACCGTGACCCGCGAAACGGGGGAATAGCTCAATTCCTGCAATTGTTTGCGCAATGGCGCCATCAGACCGGATCCATCAGTTTGGTGCAATATGAGGGATTCGTCGTTGCCATGGCAGCCAAAGCGAGACGGCAAATCGACCATGCACTATTGCATTCATATTTGATTTGTGATCTTTGATCAAACGAAAAACGGCGCGCAGACGCCGGCCATCATCAATCAGGCGCACAGCCCGATTAGGAGGGAGAAGACGATGTTCAAGAGGAAACCGCTATTCGGTGCAGTCGCACTCGGCCTTGCCATCGCGGCGGGCGTGCCGGCCTTGGCCCATGCCGAGAAATTCAAGGTCTATCTGTCGATGAGCTTCATCGGCAACGACTGGCAGGGCGAGGCGGCCAATATGATCAAGGCCATGGCAGCCTCGAAGAACTTGGCCGACAAGGTCGATCTCCAGGTCCAGGTGGCCGGCCCGAACGCCCAGAAGCAGATCCAGCAAATTAATGCGATGGTGCAGGCTGGCGCCAAGGCCATCGTGGTATTCCCGATCTCGCCGACCGCGCTCAACACCGCGGTCAGGAATGCCTGCGAGAAGGGCATCGTCGTCGATCGCCTATGACGGCGAGATCACCGAGCCCTGCGCTTACAACGTCGCCATCGACCAAGTCGAGGCCGGCCGCGTCACCGCCGAATGGCTGGTCAAGAAGCTCAACGGGAAAGGCAATGTCGTCGCCATCACCGGCGTGCCCGGCACTTCCGTCGATACGCTGCGCACCAAGGCCGCCAAGGAAGTGTTCGCGAAATATCCCGACATTAAGATCGTCAACGAGGCGGTTGGGATGTGGAGCCAGGCGGTCGCGCGTACCGAACTGTCGAAGATCCTGGCCACCCGCAAATGGGACCAGATCGACGGACTGTGGATGCAGGTCGGCTGCTACACCGCCAACACAATGCAGGTCGAGGCCGGGATCGCGATCGACAAGCTGAAGCCCTGCGCCGGCGAAGGCTCCAATGGCGGCCGGGTCCAGATGCTGCCAGTCAACACCGAGGTGGAAGGTGCCAATGGTACCTACAAGCCGATGAATGCGCCACGAATCTCCTATGCCTCGCCGCCCTATTCGGGCGCGCTGGCATTGAAACTGGTGGTGTCGAAGCTCGAAGGCAAAGACATCCCGAAGAAGACGGTGCTGCCGCTTCCGCTGGTGACCACCGAGACGATCAAGCTCTGCCAGGAAGGCAGCTGGAAGGAAATGAAGGACGGTTGCAATGCCTTCAAGGCATCGATCGTCTCCAATCCGGGCTGGTTCGCGTCGATCTTTTCCAACGAGACGCCGGAGATTGGGCTCGACGCGGCGCTGGTCGGCCAGCCGGAAAACTGATCGCCTGCGGGGGCGTCGCGGCGCCCCCGTTCTGCCTTGCGAGGATACCCTTTTGGCTCACGACCACATCCAGGCCGGGAGCGTCGGCGATGCTTCCATCGCCGTCGCGGCCCGCAACATACGCAAGGTCTATGGTCCGACCGTCGCGTTGAACGATGTCGGATTCGATATCCGCGCCGGCGACACCCACGCGCTGCTCGGAGAGAACGGTGCCGGCAAATCGACGCTGGTCAAGCTGCTGTCAGGGCTGATCCGCCGACCACCGGCGGCCTGGCCATTCACGGGCAGCCGGGATTCTCCGCTCGCCGCGTGCGTCCCATGCGCAGGGCATCCAGACCGCGTTTCAGGAGCTGAGCCTGGTGCGCGATCTCACAGTGCGTCGACAACATGTTGTTGCCCGACCCACCGACCGGTGCGCTGGGGCTGATCCGGCGACGCGCGGCGCTCCGTGATGTCTGTGCGCATCTCGATGCGCTCGGCCTCGGCGACATTGATCCATCCGCGGAAATTCGCGATCTCGATCTGAACGAGCGCCAGAAGATCGAGATCGCGCGTGCCATTTTCCGCGATCCCCGGATCCTGCTGCTCGATGAGCCGACCTCGACGCTCTCGGGGCGCGACATCGACTGGCTCGGCGATATCATCGCGCGCCAGAGGGCAAGGGGCACGACCATCGTGTTCATCTCGCACCGCATGCGCGAGGTGCGCGCGCTTCTGCGATCGCGTCACCGTGCTGCGCGACGGCAAACACGTCGCCACCCAGCCGGTGTCCGAAGTCACGGATGAGGATGTGATCGGGCTGATTGTCGGCAAGGCGCATGGCCATTCCTTTCCGGTCAAGCCGCCGCGCTCTACGCTGTCGGCTACGCCCGTTCTGGCCGTGAAAAACCTCGCCACCGACAAGCGCCTCGGCAATGTGTCGTTCGCTCTGCGCCGCGGCGAAATTCTCGGCATCGCCGGTCTTCAGGGCATGGGCCAGCTCGAATTGTTCCGGCCTTGTTCGGCATGACCGAGAGCCGGGCGAGATTCGCTTGGACGACCGGCCGGTGATTCTCACCTCGCCGCGCGACGCCGTCGATGCGCGGATCGGCATCGGTCTGGTCCCGGAGGATCGCAAGACCGAGGCGCTGTTCCTGAAGCTCGATGGCCAGCGCAACGTCTCGCTGCCTGTGATCGACCGCTACGCGCGGTTCGGCCTTGTCGATACGGGGCGCGAGGCCGCGGACGTGGCGCGGATCTTCGCCCGGCTCAAGGTGCAGAGCCGCGCGCTGTGGACGAGCGTGAAGTCGTTCTCCGGCGGCAACCAGCAGAAGATCGCCGTCGCCAAATGGCTCTTCGCCAACAGCCGCATCCTGCTGCTGTTCGATCCCACCCGCGGCATCGATGTCGGCACCAAGAACGAGATCTATGCCTTGATGCGCGAATTTGCCGCGGCAGGCGGATCGATCCTGTTCCATTCCACCGAAATCCCGGAGCTCGATCATCTGTGCGACCGCGTTCTCGTGCTGTACGAAGGCCGGCTCGCCGCCGATCTTGAGGGTGACGCCATCAACGAAGATGCCATCCTGCGTGCGACGCTGGGGAGCGGGCCTGCCAGCCTGAGCCTGCAATGAGTACGATCACGACATTGGCGCCGCCCCGGCGTGCCGCGTCACCGGTCAAACTCTGGATCGAGCGGCAGCGCGGCCCGCTGATCGCGGTCGTGGTGTTTGTCATCTGTCTCGGCATCGTTAAGCTGGTGAGCGGCGGCACGCTTGGCTACTACGAGATCGGCACGCTCGCTGCCGGTGGCGCCACCCTTGCCATCGCCGCGCTCGGCCAGACCCTTGTGGTGTCTGTCCGGCGGCTTCGACCTGTCCGCGGCGGCCGTGATCTCGCTCGTCAACGTGACGCTGGCCGGCCAGATGCAGGACAGCGTCGCGAGCATCCTGCTGTGGACCGCTGCGGGTATCGGCATCGGTGCGCTCACCGGCGCCTTCAATGGCTTCTTCATCGCGGTGCTGCGGCTGCAACCGATCGTGGTGACGCTCGCCACCATGTTCATCCTGCAGGGCGTGACGCTGCTGGTGATGGATAAGCCGGGCGGACAGATCCCGCCAGGCTTTGCACAGTTCGTCACCGGCGATGCCATCCCCGGTGTCCTGCCGATGCCGGTGCTGCTGCTGGCGCTGCTGATGGTGCTCTGGCTGGCGCTGAAGAACACGCTGTTCGGCAAGGCCATTCGCGCGGTGGGATCGGACCGTGAAGCCGCGCGCGCGTCGGGTCTCAGCGTGCCGCTGCACGAGTTCTGCACCTATGTGCTGGCCGGTGGCCTCTATGGCCTCGCCGGCGTCTTCATCAGTGCGCAGACCGGCTCGGGCGATCCGCTGGTCGGCAATCCGATGCTGTTGCAGATGTTCACCGCGGTGGTGCTGGGCGGCACGTTGCTCGGTGGCGGCCGCGGCGGTCTGGTCGGCACGGTGTTCGGCGCCTATGTCCTGATGCTGGTCGTGAACATCCTGCTTGTGCTCAACGTGCCGGCTTTCTACTCCTCCATCGTCGAGGGCACGATCCTGATCCTCGCCGTGCTGGCGTCCTCGTTCACGGGTGCGTCGGTGCTCGCCACGACGCTGCGTACCATCGTGAGGCGTTCCGGCGCCCGCCGCGCGGGAATGCTGCCGCGCCAGCTCGATTTGCCGTCGACGCGGCTGGCGCTGCCGACGCCGCCTGTGGCTTTCGCGGCGCCGGCGTTCTGGCGGCGCCACACCGAGGTGCTGCGCACCAGCCTGCCGGCCTATGTCTGTTTCGTCGTCGTTCTGGTCGTCACCCAGTTCGTGCTCGGCAATGCGGTGTTCTCCTGGGCGTTTTACGACTCGCTGATGGTGCTCGGTTGTTTCTTGGCGATCCTCGCGCTCGGCCAGGGCACCGTGATCCTCACCGGCGGCCTCGATCTGTCGTTGCCGTGGATCATCGGCCTATGCGGCATTCTCTGCGCCGGATTGCTGAAGGGCTCGGACGCCGCGTTGATCTATGCGGTGCCGGCGGTGCTCGGCGTCGGCGCGTTGATCGGACTCGTCAACGGACTGGGGATCGTGGCGCTCGGCCTGTCACCGATCGTCATGACGCTGGCGATGAACGGCATCCTGCAGGGCATCGGGCTGGTCTATTCGGGCGGCACGCCGGACGGCTTTGCGTCCCCTGCCTTGCGCTGGTTCATGACCGGGCGGATCGCCGGTGTGACGCCCGTTGTGCCGTTCCTGATCATCTTCGTCGCCGGCGCTGCAGTGCTGCTGGGCCGCACCGTGTTTGGTCGCCGCGTCTATGCGATCGGCAATGGCGAGCGTCCGGCACAACTCTCCGGCGTGCCGGTCAAGGCGACCCTGATTTGGGTCTACATTCTCTCCGGGCTGTGCTCGGCTCTTGTCGGCATCCTGCTGTCGGGTTTCTCCGGGCAGGGCAGTCTCGGCATGGGTGACGAATATCTGCTGCCGTCCATTGCCGTCGTGGTGGTCGGCGGCGCACTGATCACCGGTGGGCGCGGCAGCTTTCTCGGCATGATCGGCGGCGTGATCCTGCTCACGGCGCTGCAGACGCTGCTGTCCGGAACAACGCTGCCCTATGCGACCCGTGCGATCCTCTACGGCGCGGTGGTGCTCGGCGCGGTCATCGCATTGCGTGAAAAATCGACCTGAGAAAGGACGACAATATGGTGGGCATTGCCCTTGAGCCCGGACAGCGGGTCCTGGTCACGGCGGGCGCATCGGGCATCGGCCGAGTGATCGCCGAACTGCTCATCGCGAATGGTGCGCGCGTCCATGTCTGCGACATCTCCGATGAACTTTTGGCCGGCTTTCGCACGGCTTATCCCGACCACGGCGCCAGCCGCTGCGACGTGTCGCGGGAGGACGACGTGGCGCGCCTGTTCGACGAGGTCGGCACGTCGCTCGGCGGTCTCGACGCGCTGATCAACAATGCCGGCATCGCCGGACCGACCGGCGGCATCGACGAGATCACGCCCGCCGACTGGCGCCGCACCATCGATATCTGTCTGACCGGCCAGTTCCTGTGCGCGCGTCTCGCCGTGCCGATGCTCAAGGCCGCTGGTGGCGGCGCCATCGTCAGCATGTCGTCATCGGCCGGACGTTTTGGCTACGCCTTCCGGACGCCTTATTCGGCGGCCAAATGGGGTGTCGTTGGATTGACGCAAAGCCTTGCCAAGGAGCTCGGCCCGTCGAATATCCGTGTCAACGCGATCCTGCCCGGCATCATCAAGGGGCCGCGCATGGAAGGCGTGATCCGCGATCGCGCCGCGCAGGTTGGCGTGCCCTATGAGGACATGGAGGCGCAGTATCTGTCGCGCATCTCGTTGCGGCGCATGACCGATCCGGAGGATGTCGCTGCCATGGTGCTGTTCCTGCTGTCGCCCGGCGGACGCAACCTGTCCGGCCAATCGCTGCCGATCGACGGCAATCTGGAATCGCTATGAAGACGACGCTCATCGGATCTGGCGGCTCATGGGCGATCAGCTTCGCCCGTGCCGGGCACCAGGTGCGGCTGTGGGATCGCGGTCCCACCGCGCCGCAGGCGGCGATCGACTTCGCCCGAAACAAGCCGCCCGATGCCATCATCGCCAGTTCGACCTCGGCGATCCTGCCGTCAAAATTCATGGAGCATGTTGCGGGCCGCACCCGCTGCCTGGTCTGCCACAGTTGCCGAGTGACAAGCTTGCGGAACGCTAGGCCTGGCGCGACCGGCGGCTGATGGCATTGCTCGCTCACAAACGCATAGCCTCACACGACATCGGAGAATAGGAGTTTCCATGGCCAAAGCCCGCAAGGTTATCATTTCATGCGCCGTCACCGGTGCGATCCACACACCGTCGATGTCGCCCTATCTGCCGGTCACGCCGGAGCAGATCGCGGAATCCGCGATCGGCGCAGCCAAGGCCGGCGCTGCGATCGTGCATCTTCATGCGCGCGATCCCCTCACCGGCGCGCCCGACCAGACGCCGGAGGCGTTTGGAAAATTCCTGTCGACAGTGAAGGCCGGTGCGGACTGCGTCGTCAACATCACCACCGGCGGCGCGCCGACCATGACCATCGAGGAGCGGGTGCAGCCGGCCGCCACCTTCAAGCCGGAACTTGCTTCGTTGAATCTCGGCTCGATGAATTTCGGCCTGTTCGGCCTGCTCGATCGCTTCAAGGATCTGAAGCACGAGTGGGAGCGCAGCTATCTCGGCAACAAGGATATCATCTTTCGCAACACGTTCGGCCAGATCGAGCACATCCTGTCGAGTTGTGCGGGCAACGGCACGCGGTTCGAGTTCGAATGCTACGACACCGCGCATCTCTACAATCTGAAATACTTCTTCGACAAGGGTCTGGTGAAGGGCCCGCTGTTCATCCAGACAGTGTTCGGATTGCAGGGCGGCATCGGCGCCCATCCGGATGACGTGGCGCATATGAAGCGGACCGCGGACCGCCTGTTCGGCGATCACTATCAGTGGTCCGTCCTGGGCGCGGGACGTAATCAGATGAACATCGCCGCCACGGCAGCGGCGCAAGGCGGCCATGTCCGCGTCGGCCTGGAAGACAGTCTGTGGATCGGTCCCGGCGTCTACGCCAGGACCAACGCCGAACAGGTCACGCGCGTGCGCCAGATCGTCGAGGGACTGGGTCTCGAGATCGCGACGCCCGACGAAGCCCGGCAAATGCTCGGGCTCAAGGGCGGCGATACCGTCGGGTTCTGACCTCGGCCGCAGGCAAGGAAAAACGGGAGGACGTGATGCGAATCGAAGTTCTGGTGGACGTGAAAACCACGCTGGGTGAAGGACCGCTCTGGGATGTCGATCAGCAGCGGCTGTACTGGATCGACTCGTTCTGATGGCCGGGTGTTTCGTGCCACCGCGGACGGGCGCGAGTTGCGGGCCTGGGACGTGCCGCAGAAGATCGGCTCGATGGCGATTCGTAAGGACGGCGACGGCGCGGTGGTGTCGCTGCAGCGCGGCTTCCATCTGCTCGATTTCAAGACCGGCGACGTCACCCTGGTGTATGATCCCGAACCCGATCTGTCGTCCAACCGGCTCAATGACGGCAAGGTCGACAAGCGCGGCCGCTTCATCGCCGGCTCGATGGACACCAGCGAGGAAGCCGACAGCGGCGGCCTCTACAGCCTGTCCATCGACCTCGAGGTCACAAAGCTCGAAACCAACATCATCTGTTCCAACGGGCCCTGCTGGAGTCCGGATGGCCGCATCTTTTATTTTCAGGATACATGGTCCGGCGAGATCTGGGCCTATGACTACGATCTGGAGACCGGCGCGGTGTCGAACCGGCGCACCTTCGCCAAGGTGGATACCTCGAAAGGCGGCGCTGCGGACGGCTCCACCGTGGATGCCGAGGGCTATCTGTGGACCGCGCTGGTCTATGATGGCCGGCTGGTGCGCTATGCGCCCGACGGATCGGTCGACCGCATCATCGACATGCCGGTGAAGAAGATCACCAGCGTGATGTTCGGGGGCCCGAATCTCGATATCCTGTTCGTGACGTCGATGGCGCGGCAACCGCTGCCGCGTTTTCCAGGTGACGGCGTGCTGCGCGGCAGCCTGTTCGCGATCTACGATCTCGGCATCCGAGGCCTGCCTGAATTACGCTTCGGCGGCTGAGTTGCTGCGCTACACCAGCTTCAGCCCCCTCAGGCTGGCTTGGCCGTTCTTGCCGACGATAATGTGGTCATGCACCGCAATCACGAGCGGGGCGGCGACGTCGATCACCGACTTGGTCATCTGCACATCGGTCTGACATAGCGTCGGATCGCCGGAAGGATGATTGTGCAAAGATTATCGTGCCGTGTTTGCTTCGGAATGAACTCTCCACTTCAGATGGCCATCATCAGCAAATGTCGGTCCCAGTGGGGCGGTCTATTCTGACTGCGTCTCTAACCTATTGATTTATCTGCGGCCAGAAATTGCAGAAGGCGCGTTTTTTCCGCCCGCTGGCGTTGTCCATCACAAGCACTGACGCCATATAGATTCCGGCGAGCGAGCCGACGCAGTGGAATTCGTGACAGCGGGCGACCGTTATGTCGCCGCGCTCCAGCATGGCCGCTGCCTCGTCGGCATCTTTCGCGAGCTTTTCGAAGATCGCGCCGCCGATGATCGCCGCCCGTTGTCTTGTGTGTACCGAAAACCTTATTCGAGTTGATGACGTGATGGAATTGCTTAAGCTGGCGGAATGAACGGGCTGCTCTGTTTCGTTCTGGCCGTCCTGGCCTCGCCATTCAAGTCGACGTTGCGGCTTGAAGCTGAGAACGCAGTGCTTCGACATCAGTTGAATGTCTTGAGGCGTAGGCCGCATGGTTGCGTCCTGTCCCTATCGCAAACTCAATCTGACTAGCAGTTGATCGCGAATCGGGCGATGCTCTTGCGGGATGAGAGATCTTGCCAGGCTCATTGTTTGGATGGTCGCAGATCTGTTTCGATCGCGGACAGCGCTCGAGGTGGAAATCTGGATGTTGCGGCAGCAGATAAACGTCCTGCGGCGAACCGCTCCTAAGAAACAAACCTTCAGCGCCATCGACCGCTTGATTTTTGTTTGCCTCTGTCGGCTTCGCCCTGGCGTTCGCGATGCGCTGGCGATTGTTAAGCCGGAAATCGTAGTCAAATGGCACCGCGCCGGCTTCCGATTATATTGGCGCTGGAAATCGAAAGCGCGGGGTGGCAGGCCAACAGTTCCGTTGGAGATACGCAAGCTGATCCGCGAGATGAGCATTGCCAATCCTCTGTGGGGAGCGCCTCGGATCCATGGAGAACTCCTCAAGCTCGGCGTCGGCATCGGTCAGACCAGCGTGGCCAAGTACATGGGCGGACGAAGAGACCCGCCGTCCCAAGGCTGGAGGACGTTCCTCCGCAACCACGCTGACGGGATCGCTGCGATGGATCTGTTCGTCGTGCGGACAATCTCGTTTCGCCTGCTCTATGGATTGCTGATCATGGGGCACGGCCGGCGACATATTCTGTCGTTTGGCGTCACAGCGCATCCAACCGCAGAATGGATCGCAAATCAGGTCACGGAAGCATGCGGGTGGGAACAGGCTCCCCGCTATCTCATTCGTGACCGGGAGAGGGTCTATGGTGAGGTCTTTATCCGCAGACTCCGATCGATAGGCATTCGCGACCGACCAACATCGCCACGGTCCCCGTGGCAGAACGCATATGCTGAAAGGCTGATCGGTTCGATCCGACGGGAATGCCTTGACCACGTTATTGTATTCAGCGAGCGCCACCTCCGTCACCTGCTGCTCTGCTACATGAAATATTACAATAGGACCCGCACGCATCTATCCCTGGAGAAAGATGCACCGATCCCGCGCGCGGTCGATCGCGCCGGGCACATTCTTTGTCGCCCAATCTTGGGCGGACTGCATCACCAATATGTCCGGATTTGATTTACGGCAGGCACAGAGCTCACCAGGCCGCCGCTCAACGTGCCAAAAAGACAACTGTAATGCTAAGGGACGGGGTTGCTTGCTACCTCAGCAAACCGGTGGACGACAACCATCTTGAACGATGCCTGCGTTCGGCTCTGCGGCCGGGCACGCCGATTGAAGACAATTCATGAGTTGTTGTCCGCCGGCAAGGTGAACTGAAATACGGCGCCGCGAGGTTCGTTCGTTTCCGCCCACAACTTGCCCCCATGAGCGTGGATGATAGAGCGGCATATCGACAACCCCATCCCCGTTCCACTGGACTTCGTGGTGTAAAAGGCGTCGAAGACTCGATCGAGATGCTGCGCATCAATGCCGGGCCCTGAATTGCGTACGGCTACGAGGGCGCTTGTCTGGTCCTGCTCGGTGCTGATCAACAGCTCTCTTGCTCCCTCCTCAACCGAGCTCATTGCTTCAGCCGCGTTGAGAAATCAGATTCAGCAAGACTTGTTGCAGCTGAATGCGATCCCCCAGAACCGGAAGCAATCCATCTGTAAGCCGGGTTTGGACCGAAACCTCATTCCTGTGGGTCACGCTTTGCGCCAATACGAGCACTTCGTTGATCGCCGCGTTGAGATCAAAGCACTCCTTTCGCGGTGGCACTTTCTTGATGTGATCACGCGTCCGTCCGACGATGTCTCTAGCGCGGTCCGCGTCCCTGACAACACAACCGAGCGCTTCCCTGACCTCACCCAGGTTCGGCGGATTCATTTCCAATAAGCGCATCCCCGCACGAGCATTGTTGCGAGCGGTCGCGATCGGATGCAGAATTTCGTGTGAAAGCGAGGCCGCCAATTCTCCCATCATGCTCACGCGGTTCATGTGGGCGAAATCCAACTCGAGCTGGCGCAGCTTTTCACGTTCGTCCTGTGCCCGCCTTCGTTCCGTCACATCGACGGTTGTGGTGATAACCTCAGCCAGCGTGCCCCGAGGGGAAAACACATGATAGCTGGTTCCTTCAACCCATTTGATTGTTCCATCAGGTCAGAAGGAGTTCGAACTCGGCCATGAAATCTCTTTTCTGGTGCACGGCCCCCTGAACCGCTGCCCACACTCTGTCGCGGTCCTCTGGGTGAATGCGTTCCCACACACTTTGTCGACTTGGAAGGCCCTGCAGCGGATCAAACCCCCAGATCCTGTAACTCTCGTCCGACCAATAGAGGTAACGCATCGTTGTCGCGTCGTAGATCCAATTGCCGGTGCGGCTAGTCTTCTGTGCTTGGCTAAGCGCTTCCTCGACGCGCTTGCGCTCTGTCAAATCGGGCACGAATGCGAGGCCCTCGTCGCCTCCTTCTTTGAACAGAGCGGCGCCAATAAGCACAGGAACGCGGCTGCCGTCTTTCCGAATATACTCCTTCTCGAAGGGCTGAACTATCCCGGTTGAGTTCAGTTCTGCCTAAGTGAATATGTCGCGCTCGCGCCATTCGGGCGGGGACAGCTCGGTCCAGCGCACGCGGCCCGAAACCAAGTCCTCACGGTCATATCCTAAGATACATAGAAACGCGTCATTGGCTTCAAGAATTCGACCTTCGCGGTCGGCAATGATGATCCCAATGATGTTGGCGTCGACCAAACGCCGAATCTTCCCTTCGCGATCTGCGACGTCGCGATAAAGCCGCGAATTTTCGAGCGAGATCGCCGCCTGCGACGCAAGCACCTTCAACAATGCGACGCGATCGGGCGTAAGACTCTGGGTGTCAGATTGTTCTCCAGGTAGAGAATGCCTGTAAGCCTTCCCTGGTTGATTAACGGAAAACAGAGAATAGAACGGAGATAATTCTCAACGATGTAGGGATCGGCAGAAAATGGATTGTGAGATGACGCATCGTCGAGAATAACGCTTTCCCGGGTGCGCAGGACGTAGTGGAGCACCGACTCCGGCAGCACTGTCGCAGCCACGTCCTCGTCGCGCAGATGCACGGTCACCAAATCGCCATCGGTCGTGGCTTCGGCGGCGATCCGCTGCTCAGCTCCGCGTGAAAGAATCAACAAGCCTCGTTCGGCGCCAGCCTGTTCGAGCGCCGTGCGCATAAGTATTTCGAGCAGCTTCGCCAGCACGATCTCGCCCGATATGGCTTGCGACACCTTGATCACCGTTGCCAGGTCGAGTTGCTCGACAGACGCTGCGATTGTGCTTGTCGGAGCAGGTGCGGGCTCTTCCATTCTGAGGCGCGGATACATCGCATCGAGTTGTCTTACCTTTCCGTCCGCGCCCCAGCGCAGGTAGCAGTCCCGGGCGTTTCGCAAATATAGGTGCGCGATTTGTTCGAAGCCGCGCGCGGCGTAAAAGCGCGCCGCCAGCTCTTTGGCGAGCGCCTCGTTATGAACAAAGCCGTTTGCCTGTGCCGAACGGATGGCTTGTTCGTAAAGGTCCATGGCATCGAGAGCGCGGCCATCAATCCGGGCGATCTCCGCACCAACCAACGCAGCGCGGTGCTCGAAGTTGTCCGGGCAATTCTCGGCCCAGATCTGGAGCTGCCGGTAGTGAGCCGTGAGGGTCTCGATGTGCTTCTGCCGCGACTCGGCTGTTTCCATATCCCAACATGCCGCGTGCGTCAGCGCGCTATAGAAGTGATATTCGGCCGTTTCCAGCATTGACATTGATGCCTGTAGCTGCGGTTGCGCCCTCGACGAAGCATCGACCGCTACTGCATAGTCACCCCCAAAAAAGCGGGCCTGCAGCTTGCGTATCCAGTACCAGCATTCGACAAGGGCCAATGCCGGTTGACTTGACAGATGGCGCTCGAACTCGAGCTCTTTCAATCGCCCATCATCAAACGCGCCGAACCTTGTCGTGAGCCCGCGCAGCGTCCGGATAAGCCCGAGCTGCGAGGTGATCCAACCGACAACAAGGCCGAACCCCAATTTCTCCGCAAACTCCAGGCCGCTTTCGGTCTCCCTCTGGGCCTCGTCGAGCGGATCGCCCGCCAACAGGAAATTGGTGTTCAGCTGACCGCAGGCGTAGGCAGCAAACGCGTGATCGCCGGTACGGTTCGCTATTTCTATCCCGCGCCGCAGCAGGTCACGTCCTGTCCGGACATGCCGCGTCCAGGGGGTGACGAACCCAAACGTCTAAATCGTTCTCGCCTGGAAACGGTTGAGTTCAGGCTTTTTAGCGAGTTCATTGCCGAGGCTGGCAAATCGAAAGCCGGCGTCGTACTTACCGAAAGTTGGCCCGGCCGCCATGGCGAAGAACTCATACGCCACACACGAGGCCTCGCTGTGGCCGTGCTCGAGACTGAGGCTGACGGCCCTGCAGCTGGCGAGGGGAAAACAACCGCGCCCCCATAACGTAAGTAGGCCCCGCCAGGCGCATCAGGATCTCAACGGTCGCGAGTGTGTCTGGGTCACTCATCAACGGCAGTTCACGGAGCTCCTCGATCGTGCGGCCGCCGAGCTGCGACCAGATCCGCTCGTATTCGTCGCGCGCCTGCTCTTCAGTCGGATCCGGCGGCCAGTCGATCCCGAGGTGGCGAAGGAAGTCAAGAGCGACGGCGACGGCCCGGTCGAGCTGACCGATGGTCATGTGCAAATCGATCCGCAAACAGGCCACCGTTGCGAGTTGGACCGTCGTACCAGCGCGCGTTGACAGCACCGCCAGGCGCGCCTCCGCTTGCGCGAGCGCCCCCGTCGCGTACTCGCATTCGGCCCAATTCAGCTCCAGCGCGAAGCTCAGTTCGTGCAGGCGCTCCCAGGTATCTTCCGGGAGCAGGTCCGCACCGGCGGCAAGGTAGGTCAGCGCCGAGGCGTAGGCGGCCGAACTTTTGGCGCGCTGGCCAGCGAGCAGATTGAGCTCGGCCAGTCGCTCGCGCTCGCCTTGCGAGGCGATCAAGGTCGCGCCGCGGTTCAGCTGGTTCACGATGTCGAAAATGACCGTTTCCTGCTTCTCGGAAGGCGTATGCGCTTCGAGCAGTCTCCCTACCTGAAGGTGCACCTCGCTGCGCCGTTCTGGCGGGATCAGCGAATAGGCCGCTTCCTGTACGCGATCATGCACGAACCGGTAGGCACCGGGCAGGCGCTCGACCAGTTCCTGACGGACAGCAGGCCACAGCATCGCGTGGACCTGCTCCTCCGGGGTCTCGAAAACAATCGAAATCGTGGCCACCTCGGCCGCGCTGCCGAGACAAGCCATGAACTGCACCGCCGTCTGAGTTTCGGCCGGCAAGCGAGAGAGCTTGCCGACCATAAGATCAACGACGTTGTCGGTGTAGCCCTTGGCGTGAATGCGGTCGATATCCCAGGACCAGCGCGCGCCATCATGATCGAATGTGAGTAATCCTTCCTCGACGAGCGAAGACAGAAACTGAATGGCGAAAAACGGATTGCCGCGCCGGTCTTCACGTGCACCAGCTTCGCAAGCGGCGCGGCCCGCTCCAACTCGCAGTGAAGAGCATCCGCAACCAACTGCCCAAGGTGCTTTCGGGCGAGCGGCGACAGCGTGATCTCCACGACCTTTCCGCCGGCGGCCTTGATGGCGTCGAACTTTCTCATTAGCGGATGGGCCGCAGCGACTTCGTTGTCGCGATAGGCACCGATCAGCATGAGGTGCCGCAAATCTGAACGCGTCAGCAGATCCTCAAGCAGATCGAGGGTCGCCGCGTCGAGCCACTGCAGGTCGTCGAGGAAGAGCGTCAGTGGATGGTTCGGTCGGGCAAATGCGCCAATGAAGCGCCGACATACGAGTTGAAAACGGCTTTGTGCCTGCTGTGGCGACAACTCAGGAACCGGTGGCTGGTCGCCGATGATTAGCTTGAGTTGGGGATAAGGACGATCGTGACGCCCCGTTCGCTCCCAGCGCCTCCAGAAGCGCGTGGCGCCAGCTTGCCAACTCGGTGTCGCTCTTGCTGAGGAGAGGCCGGACGAGACTTTGAAAAGCCTGCACCAGTGTCGCGTAAGGGATATCGCGCTTGTACTGGTCGAACTTGCCGGACGCGAACAGGCCGCGCGGCGGCACCAGCACCTTGTGTAGTTCGTCGACGACTGAGGATTTGCCGATGCCGGAATATCCTGAGACCAGCACCAACTCTGGCACACCGGTCTTGATGATGCGATCGAAGCAGGAAAGCAGCGTCGCGATCTCACGATCTCGTCCGTACAGCTTTTCGGGGATCAGCAGCTGGTTTGGCGTGTCCTGCAGGCCGAGCGGGAAGTCATCGATGCGGCGGTCGCCCATTCCGCCAGGCAGCGTCGCAGATCGCGCTCGACACCGCCGGCGGTCTGGTAACGATCCTCGGGTGTCTTGGCGAGCAGTTTCATGATGATCGCCGAGACGGGCGCTGGGACACTCTCTAACCGCTCCCCTGGCGGCACCGGCTTTCTGGCAATATGGCAGTGCACCCATTCCATCGGATCGGTCGCCGTCAAGGGCAGGACGCCCGTGAGCATCTGGTACAGCGTGACGCCGACGGCGTAGAGATCGCTGCGGGCGTCGATCGAGCGGTTCATCCGCCCAGTTTGTTCGGGTGCCATGTAGGCAAGCGTACCGGCGATGGTCTCGGGCGGCTCGGGCGCCTGCCGCTCGCGGGACAGGCGCGATGCGATGCCAAATCCGGTGAGCCGCACGTGTCCATCCGCGCAGTCCACCACCACAATGTTGGCTGGCTTGATGTCTTTGTGGATCAGTCCGCGCTGGTGAAGCTTGCCCAGAGCCGAGGCGACAGCGATAGCCAGGCGCAGGAAGCGTTCTACCTCCATGGGCCCACCGAGCAAACGGTCGAGCGGCTCGCCGCCCAGATCATCGAGCACCAGCACGGTCCGACCGGCGTCGCGCATGAGGGCCAGCGGCCGCGCCGCCCATGCACTGTGGAGCTCATCTTTCAGCTCGTATTCGTGCGTGAGGCGGTCGAACCTTGAGCGAGACGGGTGGTCGGCGGCAGGGGCAACAAGCAGCACGGCGAGCCGGTTGCCATTGTCGTCCAGCCGCCAGCCACGGCTGAACACGCGCTCGCCGTCCTCCCACAACACCTGAGAGCTATCGTCCGAGTACGCGACGTCCAGCGACTGCTGCACCATCTGTCAGAACTCCCGGCGTCGGGCTTAGGCTTGACGTTGGCTAAGCAAGCTCTTCGCGCGCTACGCGCGCGGCCTCTCTCCAGATTGAAGAAATCGTACTCCATCGCCCGGGAATTGCCAGCCGTTCCTCGTCTTACCGGTACGGCGGACGCGGATCCACCGCCTTCTTTAGCAGCAATTTGGAGCAATTGCCCGGCATTACTCGCTACGGCGGCACACGCGGGTCAATAAGCACGCGCCATGCCCGCTGG
>CAWFKO010000012.1:0-26260 GCA_963816445.1 uncultured beta proteobacterium
GACACACAAATGGCCGGAAAAGATCGTCCTGGACACCAGCCAGCCGACCATAACACCTCCCGCCGTCGAGGAGCCTCCGGCGGCGCAGTCGGTCCGGCTACCGCCTGACGAAGCGCAAGATCAATCGTATCTTGGGGCTTTGGCCCAATTGAAGCCGGATACACCGTTGGCGGCTGTCGATCATCCGACCTTGCGCATCAAGCGCAGTTTGGCAAGGACCGCTCGATCAAAGCCTGCGGCCAGAGGTTCCGTTACGCGTCGGCTGGCAAGAGCGGAAGGGGGCGGGGGCTGTTGTCAGTTTAGGTGGATCGACAATGGTCAAACAAGATCGACTGCCATGTCGCGCAGGCACGTCGCGTCGTCATGGCCTATGGATTGGCCGGCGCTCACCGGGAGGAATTGAAAGATAAACAGCTGCTGTCGTTGCGCACGGAACTGCGCAGTAACCGTCTAAATGGATCAGGAATGAACAAGATCGTCCGAAGCAGGTCCGCTACTCCAGGCGCATCAAAAGGAGCAATCATGTCAAACTTGCGATCGTTCAGCGATGACCGAATACCGGTAGTCTTGCCGCCGCTCGCGCTGCGATCATCCTCTGGACCAATCTTGCAGTGATGCCAGCCGAGATCGTCTTTGACGCGATTGAAGCGAATTGGAGCGCCGCGGCGTCGAGCTAAAGACCTCTGTCGAGCATTCGTTGCGCGAGCTGTGGCTGCTATCCGAACGAAACCGCGGCGGACGCTTAGCTTCATTGTTGGCCAGAGAGAACAATCGTGGAGCACGAAATGACAAAACACATTGTACAGTTACCGAATCCCGATGGATCATTGCTTCTTCGTGAGTTGAACCACAGAATAAAAAACGAACTCACTTCCGCCATATACACGGTTTCAGCCAAAGCGGTGCAGTCGGATAGCGTGGCAGTCAAGGCCGCGCTGCTCGACGTCGTAGACCTCCTGCATCAATGCGCCGATGTTCATCGGGCGCTGCACATGCCGGATCAGGGGCGCCTCACCGATGCCGCAAGGTACCTCCAGCAGCTTTGCTTCTCCATCACGAAATACCGACTGGACCGCCTGGCGATACGTGTCTTGTTTTCAGCGGATGATCTGCGGCTTGAAGGAGAACGCTGCTGGAAGCTTGGGCTGATTGTATCCGAGTTACTGACCAATGTGGCACGACATGCACAATTCGACGCTAGACATCCAGAATTGCGAGTGGAGTTGATGCTTGCAGGCAACGTCGTAAAGTGCAGGGTCTCTGACAATGGCTCGGCACCTGAACCGATCCGGCGCGGTCGAGGGCTAGCGATCATCGGCGAGCTGGCCAGCAGTTTGGGCGGCCGCGTTCATACGTCTTGCGCCGCCGAAGGATCTTCCTTCCTTCTCACCTTCCCATTGACCGAGGTCGAGCAACGCGCCGCCGGCACGACTCATGTTGTTCGGTTGAAGCGGAGGAAGATGCGCCGCCCTCAGCGGTTGCAGGCGTCTAGAACCGAGGATCTGGGGGCTGGTTAGGTAGGTCCGATTTGCCTCTCTTAAAAGGTTGAGAGCGAAAATGCAGAATTTACCATGGAGCGAAGCCTTGGCCGACTGTATAACTCCGTAGCTTCTTCTATGATTCGAAGAGGCTGACATGAACGACTTGCATGCGTGGCTTTCGCAGCAGCACGACGGCTTGCGGACCTTCCAGATCTTCCAGCAAAAACTCGAAACTTTGAGCGGGGACGAGCCCGAGCAACGGGCCTTGTGCCGGTTGCTGACTTACCTCGTCGGCGGCTATGTCGAAGCTTTGACGAGGAACCTTTGCCTGTCGCGGTCGCGGATCGCGCTTTTCAACGTCTGCTCGACTTGGTCGCAGGCCTCGATTTTCGAGCCAGCGCGGAGCACCGGCTCGCCGACCTCAATCGTGTTGCAGCGTGCGACCTCTTGCATTGATCGTGTGAAACCTCAATGGGCGGGACGCCGAGGGCCACCTTCTGGTGCATGCCACGCGCGACAAAGGCGCATCATGCCACCATCGTTGGGGAAGCAGAACCCTGTCGCGCAGGCAGAGCCGCACGAGACCAATCGGTCAACGATAAACAGGAGAAAGACCTGCGGCTGGCGGGCTGCCCGAGGGCTGAGAGAACGAACGCTGCGCCTGCAGTTACTTCCGGATCTGTGACCTTTCCGGACCTCCTGCGAGCTCTGTTCTTGCGTCGGCTGCTGATGCAAAGGCGGATTATGTTCGCCCGATCGGGCACAGCCGAGTTCTGACCTATTGCGGAAGTGGTCGGCTTTGAGGGCGAGCACCATAAACCTTCGTATCGTTTCCGTGACACCTTTAGATGCCGGACGATTACCTACGTTCAATTGAGCCGCTGATCGTGATCGTCTTAGACTGCATGCGTCGGAAAGGCGCTCAGGTTGATGAAGTGCGACGCTGAAAAAAGGATGATCGACGAACAACGACGATAATACCAAAAGGAGACTACAATGCCGAACTGCTCCGAAAGTCTTAGATCTGGCAGAGCCGCGCGATGCGCAGTTTGTGATGGCAAGTTTGGTCTCGTCCGGCACTACTCGTGGCGAACCCCGCTTTGTTCCAAGAAGTGCGTCGATCGCTTCAGAGCTCGCAGGGAAAGTGACCGCAATTGGCTGCCCTGGCTCCAAATCACCTTAAGCCCGGCGCCCGAGAACCGCGCGAGGGCTCTATGACGTTTCAGATCTCACAACGAGGCAAGCAATACTTAAAAACAGCACAGACTTTGCTCCGCGCTGCCCAAACCATGACCGACCGAGCGATTGCGGGTCAGCTTAAAGCCCTCGCCGACGACTACCAGCGGCGAGCTGAGAAAGCTTCGCATGTTGATGCGGCCAAAGCATTCGCTCGATCGGCTACTAACGCTGATGGCGAGCCGCGTACATGACCTCATGAGCAGCTTCACAGCCCACCCTGCGGAAGAAATGCCTGGTAATGTTGGGATGCCCGACGCGCGGTCCAGTCACGAACTTTTTATTCATTCGTTACCGCCTGCAGAGCTTCAAAGTTGGCGCTGATATCCCACATAGAATGGAATGATATGCGTCATCTCAAAGTGAACCCGTTCTCAAACAGCGGATTCTGTCTCTAACTAATGTCTGGAGCGAATATGGGCGAAGTTATTCGATTTGTTCCAAAGTCTGAGCGCGAGCGAGCCCACCTAATCCGAGTGGCCCGCGCGATATATGACAGCATCTTCCCGCCGGCTGATCCGGTCAGCGAGCAGCAGGACAAGGCACCGGTAAGTCATACGGTCAGCGGCGCCAATGCCTATCGCTAGCGACGGGGTTCTCCTGTCGTGATCAAGATCATCGCCGTGCTCTGCAGTCTCTCCTCTCCGGCAAATTGCCACGAGCAGACCGTCACCACCTCGGACTTCGCTGATGTCTCGATGCAGTCCTGCCTGATGGGCGCGCCGCAGCTCGCCGAGTGGATGAAGCAGTATCCCACCGAGCGCCTGGCGGCATGGCGCTGCGTGATTGGCAAACAGGATGGCAGGGGAGCTTAGGGTGGAAATCAGCTTTCCTCGGAGTTCGCGGCCAATCCGATCGATGCCATCTTCGCTCCCGACAGTGCGTGCGATGCCCAGAAAGCGGTAGCGAACGAAAGCCTTCGCGTATCGGTGGAGAAAGGCGGCTTCATTATCGTGCACGGCACCATGCATGAATGCGGTTACGCGCTTTAGGCGCAGCGATTGCAGACCTCTCGGGTCCAAAAGGCTGCGTAGCGCGCTGCGGGTCGCGCTGCCGGATTCGGTGCGTGGCCTGGGACTGGCGATGTTCGTCACCGTGTTCTTCGTCGGCGCCGGTTTCCTTGCCTTCGCTACTACTCGTGCGGGTTTCATGAACTACCCCTTCCGTTCTGACGAATGGCCAAACTAGGACAAGAAGGCACTCGTCTCTTGGACAAACCTCGTATCGTTCTTGCGGAAACGCTCATCATGATCCGCGACTGGACATATATGTCAGCCCGCTCAAGCGTTTCGACAAAGGGGTTCCAAACGCGAAGGTCGTTTGCGAGATCATTTCAGCTCCGGCGGAAGAAGTGTGCCGTGTAAATTCAGCGGGCTATTTCGTTCTGATCTCACTAGGTGACTTGTTCGTCCAGCGGCGAAATGCGCGGCGGAAATTTGCGGCATCGCTGAATCCGAGCGCCAGCGCAATATCCTCATTTGCGAGCCTTGTCGTGCGCAGGTATTTCAGCGCGATTTGCATTCGAAGCTCATCCAGCAAGCCACGGAAAGAAATGCCTTGCTCCCGTAGCTGACGCCGCAGCGAGCGATCGCTCACTTCAAGGAGCTTCGCTATGGCGGCGAGGGTCGGAGGGTTGGTGATATTCCGAAGCAGAAGTGCGCGAAGTTCTCCGGCTACTCCAATTCGCGATTTCAAATCGTTGAGCAGGTCGTCGCAGAGGGCCACGACCGCTGGGTACGTCGTCTTGTTGCCGAGATTTGCAGCCTGGTCCAGCCATGCCGACCGAAAAATGATCTGGTTGGTCCTACTTGCTGAGCTTGGGCGACATCCGATCTGGCCCGCTGGCAGGTCAAAGTCATAGGATTCTGGATAGGCCAAGCTGATCTGATCCGGAGTGAACGAAGGGCCCATGATATCCCGCATCAGCGATATATGAATGCCGATCTGCATCTCGGCGATGAAGCGGTAAACTTGCGGATCGGTTGCGGCGCGCGCATTGGGCTCAATGATCCAGCTCGCGAACCCCTCCTCCTCATTGAATTCGATTGTTGCCAGCGGCGCCGCGAGCGCGTGATACAGTTCGGCAAAAGCCATCGCCTTGCGAAAGTCGGGGCAGCAAAGAATGGCGAACCCGTACATGCCGTAAGCGGAGATGTGGATCGATGCACCGATGCGATATGGCAGGTGCGGGTCGCTTGAGAGCCGAATTGCGTTCTTGCAGGCCGCCATCAATTCCGCGAGCGAAATTCTTGACTTCGGAGAGTGCACCTCCTCTACGGTCAGGTTGACGTTTCTCAGTATTTCGCCGGCTGGGTAACCCTGCTCGACGAGTATGTCGAATATCGCGGCAAGTTTGGTCAATTCGTAAACACGCTCGCTTAATCCAACGATCGGGCTCTCCTTTGCGTTGTTCGAAATGGAGCGCAAAGCGGAAGACCTGCCGGGCTGCTTGGAGTCGCTCAATTGAATTTGCCTTTGGACACCCATACGGTTCGAAGCTTGCTGTCACTTGTCGTCGGGACAGAATAGCAGTTTTTCCGATCGCCCATAGGCTTAGCCGGCTGAGCCACCGGCTCCCCTTGGGTCGTAAAATGCAGCGGTTTTATTCAAGACCTCGCTCCTGATGGCGGGCAACTTGTCCGGCTCGGACCCGCTCGTCGTCCGTTTCAGACCTTCACAAGCACCGGGCCGCGCGCGAGGCTCGGGGCTGGTACCGTGCGGTGCGACCGTCGGGAGGCAGACGGCAGACCAAGCGATCCGCTCGACCAGAATTGCGGACGCCGAAACGGCCGGAGGAGAGACAAGTCGAGGGAGGCCGCCATGGTGGGAAGGCTCATTCAGACCACCAAATCAGCTTATCAATATCCGCTGATCTTCAAGCAATTGTGGCACACGCCGCGTGTGCAGGCGCCGGATCAGGAGGTCGTCTACCGGGATCTGAAGCGGTTCACCTATCGCGCAGATCAGGGAGCGCATCGGCCGTCTGGCTTCGGCGCTTGCAGCGATGCGGGCGTTCAGCCCGGCGACACCGTCGGCGTTCTCGACTGGGACAGCAACCGGTTTCTCGAGGCGTTCTTCGCGATCCCGATGATGGGCGCGGTGCTGCAGACGGTCAATGTCCGTCTGTCGCCCGAACAGATCGCCTACACGATCGACCACGCCGGCGCGTCGACGCTTCTCGTCAACGACGAGTTCGTCGGACTGGTGGAAGGGCTGAAAGCCGCAATTGCCGAACGTCAAGCGGCTGGTCGTGATGTCGGACCGGCCGTGCGCCGCAGACCGGCGGGCTGTCGTTCGTCGGCGAATATGAGAGCGCTGCTTGCCGCGGCTTCGCCGCGACTACGACTTTCCCGATTTCGACGAGAACACGCAGGCGACGACGTTCTACACGACCGGCACGACCGGGCTGCCGAAGGGCGTCTATTACAGCCATCGGCAGCTCGTGCTGCATACGCTCTGCCGAGCTGGCGTTCCTCGGCATCGCAGGCATGCAGGGCCGCTTCTCGCGCGACGACGTCTACATGCCGATCACGCCGATGTTCCACGTCCACGCCTGGGGTTTCCCGTGGGCGGCGACGCTCGCCGGCGTCAAGCAGGTCTATCCCGGCCGCTACGAGCCGGCGATGCTGGTCAAGCTGATCAAGACCGAGGGCGTCACCTTCACCCACGGCGTGCCGACGATCCTGCAGATGCTGCTCGGCGCGGCCGCCGCGGCAAAGACCGATCTGGCAGGCTTGAAGATGGTGATCGGCGGTTCGGCGCTTGCCGAAGGCGCTCGCCAAGCAGGCGCTCGCCGCGGGCATCGACATCTATGCCGGCTATGGCATGTCGGAGACCGGTCCGGTCGCTCTGCGTCGCCCAGGTCCGAACCGAAGGATCTCGACCGGCGATCCGGACGAGGAGGTGGAGATCCGCGCCAGAGCCGGCATCGACCGCGCCGCTGGTGGATCTGCGCATCGTCGACCCGGACATGAACGACGTTGCCGCATGACGGCAAGGCCGCCGGCGAGATCGTGCTGCGCGCGCCCTGGCTCACCCAGGGTTATTTCAACAATCCCGACGCCTCGGAGGAGCTCTGGGCCGGCGGCTATCTGCATACCAGCGACATCGCGGTGATCGACGCCGGACGGCTATGTCCAGATCACCGACCGCATCAAGGACGTGATCAAGACCGGCGGCGAGTGGGTGTCGTCGCTGCAGATCGAAGACCTGATCACGCAATGCGCCGGCGTTGCCGAGGCCGCGGTGATCGGCGTGAAGGACGAAAAATGGGGCGAGCGGCCGATGGCGCTCGTGGTCAAGGATGCGTCGGACGCGAATGGCCGTCGAGCGACACCGACATCAAGGCCCATCTGAAGGTCTTCGCCGACAAGGGCGTCATCTCGAAATACGGAATTCCGGAGAAAATCCTGTTCGTCGACAGCCTCCCGAGAACGAGCGTCGGCAAGATCAACAAGAAGGAGCTGCGCCAAACGATACGGCGACATGTAGCCTGCGCTGCGAGGCCGACTCAGCGATTCACGCATCGGAGAAGGAGACTCGAGTGGGCGAATTCACGATCTGCTCGAGCTCGGCGAACGCAGTCGGCCAGGAGCTCGGCGTTTCGGATTGGGTCACGATCGACCAGTCACGCATCGACGACGTTCGCGGCCTGCACCGGCGATCATCAGTGGATCCACGTCGATGTCGAGCGGGCCAAGCGCGAAAGCCCCTATCGGCGGCGCGGTCGCTCACGGCTATCTGACGCTCGCCATGGTCGCTCCTCTCGCGATGCAGGTCGGTGTCATCCCCAAGGATGCAGCCGCCGGCCTCAACTACGGCGATCGACAAGGTCGCGCTTTCTCGCGCCGGTGCCCGCCGGCGCGCGCGTGCGCCTGCGCGTCGTTCTCGCCGGCGTCGAGCCCAAGGACGGCGGACAGGCGATCATGAAGACCAGGAACACCCTGGAGGTCGAAGGATCGGACAAGCCTGCTCTGATCGCCGAAACGCTGGCGTTCCTCATTCCCGCGAAGGGGACGAAGACAGCGATGAGCACCGAGAATCGCTCCGAGGCGCCAACGACGGACGGCATGTCCGAGCAAGCCTCACGGAACACGCTGGCGCTCAATCCGCTTGTCGGCTTCCGCGGCCAGGATCTGCTCGACAGCGCCGGCATCCTCTTCAAGGCGATGATCAACGAGCCGAGGGTCGCCACCGACCAGTGGCTCTCGTTCGTCGGCGAGCTGAGCGACATCGCGACCGGCAAATCGGAGCGCGCGCCGAAGCCGGCGACAAGCGGTTCGCCGACCCGACCTGGAAGAACGAGCCCGCTGCACAGCGGACTGCTCAAGGCCTATCTCGCATGGGGCGAAGCGGTCGGACGATTTCGTCAGACAAGACGAGCCTCAGCGACGTCGACAAGGAGCGCGCGCACCTGTTCACGACGATCCTGGTCGACGCGCTCGCGCCGACCAACAGCCTGCATCGCCAATCCTGCGGCGATCGCGCAAGCTCATCGATACCGGCGGCCAAAGCCTGTGGCAGCGGGCTGAAGAACTATCTCGAGGATCTCGTCAAGAACGGCGGCATGCCGTCGCAGGTCGACACGATCCGCCTTCAAGGTCGGCGAGAACCTCGCGATCACGCCCGGCGCGGTGGTGTTCCGCAACGAGCTGCATCGAGCTCATCCAATATGCGCCGACGACGGCCGAAGGTCTGGAAGCGGCCGCTGGTGATGACGCCGCCGCAGATCAACAAATACTATGCGATGGATCTGTCGCCCGACAAGAGCATGGTCCAGTTCCTGCTCGAGAGCGGAATTCAGACCTTCTGCGTCAGCTGGCGCAATCCGACGGCGAGACATCGCGATTGGGGCCTCGACACCTATGTCGCCGCGCTCGACGAGGCCGTCGACGCGGTCCGCGACATCACCGGCAGCGACGACATCTCCATGATGGGCTCCTGCTCCGGCGGCATCACCTCCGACTGCCTATCTTGCGACGCTTGGCGGCGCCGCGGAAAAGATCAAGAATCTGGTGCTCGCGGTCTGCCTGCTCGACACCGACACGGCCGACGGACAGCGCCTTCGGCTCGCTGATCACGCCCGAGACGATGCGCGCCGCCAAGGAGGCCTCGCGGCTGCGCGGCGATTGTCGACGGCCACGATCTGGCGCGGATGTTCGCCTGGATGCGGCCGAACGATCTGATCTGGAACTATTGGGTCAACAATTATCTGCTCGGCAACGCAGCCGCCGGCTTTCGACATCCTCTACTGGAACGCCGATACGACGCGGCTGCCGGCTCGCCTGCACGGCGACTACATCGATCTCTATTTCACCAACCCGTTCGTCAATGCCGGCAAGCTGACGCTGAACGGCAGGACGCGTCGACATGAGCAAGGTCAAGGCAAGGTCGACAGCTACGTCGTCGCCGGCGTCACCGATCACATCACGCCGTGGAAGGCGCGTGTTACAAGACCGCGCGCATCCTGGGCGACAGGCACGACCTTCGTGCTGTCGAACAGCGGACATCTGCAGAGCCTTCTCAATCCGCCGACCAACCCGAAGGCGTCCTTCATGATCGGGCCGGTCGATCCGGCCGGTCCCGACGCGTTCCTGGCTCGAGCGCCGAGAAGCGGAAGGGAAGCTGGTGGCTCGATTGGCGCGACTGGCTGCATGCAGCGCTCCGGGCGAAGAGGTCGACGCGCCGACTTCGCTCGGCAGCGAGCGCCATCCCGTCCTTGCGCCGGCCCCGGGGACCTACGTCTTTGAGCGATAGCGCGCCGGAGCCGGTGGCGGATCGAGGCCGAAGACCGGCTGCGACGCGAAGCCGGCTGACGATCGAAGCGCGGCATGATCTCGATCGGCGGTCAGGCGCTTCATGGTCGCGATCAAGCACGGGCTGGCAATCGCGCCGCCGCTGCTGCTGTTCAACGGCATCGGCGCCAATTGGGAGCTGGCGAAGCCGTTCCTCGAAGCGCTTGACCGACACGACGGCGATCATCTTCGACGTGCCGGGGATCGGCGGCTCTCCGCTGCCGTCGCTGCCGTATCGTCCGTCGACGCTGGCGCGGCTTGGCGCCGCGCCTCGTCGCCGAGCTCGGCTATCAGCGAGATCGATGTCGCTGGCGTCTCGTGGGGCGGCGGCATCGCGCAGCAGTTCGCGCATCAGTATCCGAAACTGTGCCGGCGGCTGGTGCTGGCGGCGACCTCGCCGGGCGCGATCATGGTGCCGGCCAGCCCTTCGGTGCTGTGGAAAATGGCGACGCCGCGCCGCTACATCGACAAGGACTACATGCGCAGAAGTCGCGCCGGAAATCTACGGCGGAGCCTTTCGCGACGATCCCGTCGCTGATCGGCCGCCACGCGGACGCGATGTGTGGCGCGCGCAATCTGGGCTATCTGTATCAACTTCTCGCCATGACCGGCTGGACCAGCCTGCCGTGGCTGTGGTCGCTGCGGCAACCGACCCTCGTGCTGATGGGCCGCGACGATCCGCTGGTCCCGCCGTCAACGGCCATATTCTGGCGCGCCTCATCCCGAACGCCCGAGCTCCAGATGATCGATGACGGACATCTGTTCATGGTGACGCGACCGGCCGAAACCGCAGCGCTTGATCGAAGCATTTCTGGCGGACGAGAGCAAACGATGCGCAGCCATCGTGTCTGCTTTCGCGAGCGGTCGGCTGGCGCAGGAGTTTCTTCGGCGTCAGGCGGCCCACGTCCATGAGCCGGGCCGGTAATGCGACGCCCAAGCCGAAAAAGAGACGAAGCAAGGCTGCGTAAAAAGGGAGGAGCAGATGGCAAGCCGGCAAATGACACTAACCGGCAAGCCGGATTACTCGCCGCCACCTGTCGATGGCGATTTCTACAGGATCGCGCAGTATTCGAATGAGGGGAGCGGGCGCTGCTCAAACGTGTGCGCGAATTCACGGAAGGTGTGGTCGCGCCGGTGATCGAGGACTATTGGGCGCGCGATGAATTTCCCTTCGAGATCATTCCGAAGATGGCCGAGGTCGGCATCGGCGGAGTCGGCTACGAGGGATACGGCGCGGCCGGCGGCAGCTGGCTGCTGAACGGTTTTGTCGCGATGGAGCTGGCACGCGTCGATTCGTCGGTCGCGACGTTCTGGGGCGTGCATACCGGGCCTGTCGGCAGGGTCGATCTATCTGTGCGGAGACGAGGAGCAGAAACAGCGCTGGCTGCCCGCCATGATGCGCTTCGAGAAGATCGGCTCGTTCGGTTTGACCGAGCCGCTGGTAGGTTCGGCGACATCAGGCGGGATGATGACGACCTGCCGTCGCGAGGGCGACACCTGGATCCTCAACGGCCAGAAGAAATGGATCGGTAACGCCACCTTCGCCGACATCAACGTGATCTGGGCGCGCGAGGAAGGCTCCAACCAGGTCAAGGGCTTCGTGGTCGGCAAGGACAATCCCGGCTTTTCGGTCGAGAAGATCAAGAACCAAGATGGCATTGCGGGTGGTGCAGAACGGGCTGATCACGCTGAAGGACTGCCGCGTGCCCGAGGCCGATCGGTTGCAGAACGCCAATACGTTCAAGGACACCGCGAAGGTCCTGAGGATGACCCGCACCGGGGTCGCGTGGTTCGCCGTCGGCTGCCAGATGGGCGCCTACGAGCACGCGCTGCGCTATGCGACCGAGCGGACGCCAGTTCGGCAAGCCGATCGGCGGATTTCAGCTCGTTCAGGACCTGCTGGTGCGCATGCTCGGCAATGTCACGGCTCGACGCAGGCGATGATGCTGCGCCTGTGCGCAGTTGCAGGACGAGGGGTGATGCAGGACGAGCATGCCTCGCTCGCGAAGGCGTTCTGCACGGTCAAATGCCGCGAGACCGTCGGCTATGCGCGCGAGTTGCTCGGCGGCAACGGCATCCTGCTCGAGAACCACATCGGTCGGTTCGTTGCCGATGCCGAAGCGATCTACTCTTATGAGGGCACACGCGAGATGAACACGATGATCGTCGGCAAGTCCATCACCGGATTGAGCGCGTTCGTCTGAGCACCCACCAGGTGTCTCGCTCGTGGGCCCAAACCTGCTAGTCGGAGTTTTCACGGTGGAACGACACCTTTTCCGGATTAGCTCGTCTCCATCGACGCGCGTGGCTCGCTAAACGAAGGGATACAAGGATCGAAATCTCACGCTGTGGTGCACAATGGCGAAAAGGAGAATGCCATGACTAACCAAGTTCGACAGACCGAAACGTCGGGAATGGTGAAGGCGGTCAGCGTCGCCGATTATATCGTGGAGCGCCTTGCGGCAGAGGGAATCAACCACTGCTTTGGTGTTGCCGGCGATTATGTGTTTCCGATCTGCGATGCGGTCGATAGCAGCGCGAAGGTGAAGTGGATCGGCTGTGCCAATGAGTTGAATGCATCTTACGCGGCGGACGGCTATGCGCGTGTCCGGGGTGCGGCGATGTTGGTGACGACCTATGGCGTCGGCGAGCTATCGGCCTTGAACGGCGTGATGGGCGCCAAGGCCGAACGATCACTGGTCTTTCACATCGTGGGAATGCCCTCCTATCAGCATCAGCGCTTACACAAGATTGCTCATCACACCCTCGGCGACGGCGTCTTCGGCAATTTCGTCGACCTGTCCGCCGACGCCGCGTGCTGTCATGCCGTCATCAATCCTGAGAACTGCGTTGTCGAAATGGAACGCGTCATCGGGGAGGCGCGCCGCAACAATCAGCAGCCCTCTATGAGGAACTACTAAGGGCTTCCCAGAAAAGCCAATAAATCCGAAACGGCATATTCACCGCGATTTCCGAAACGGTAAGGAAACATCCGGTTGTGGGGCCGCAAAGCGGCATTCGCCGTGATCAACTAACGCTCTACGATTCTTAACTGAAAATGACGGCACGGAGCTCTCAGAGGATTGCTCGTCAATTCGACTTTTGACCCAACTAGGATATCACAGCAAGTCCGCTCTTTGGCTGTCTCTGGGGCACAGCGGACATTCGCTGACCAACCCTGATGGCGAGGCGTATGCAGATTTGCGCTCGCGTTGGAGATGGTCAATTCCGAACTGCCTTTGCCGAGCCGGTGCAGCGGCCCGCTAGGAGACCGCCGAGTTGGCTTCGAGCCAAGTGGCAATATTGACCGCGGCATCTGCATAGAACGTGCGATAGAGGTCCTCGGTGACGTAGCCGATGTGAGGCGTCGCGAGGACGTTGTCCAGTTTCCGGAAGGGGTGATCGGGAGGCAACGGCTCCACGTCGAATACATCGACCGCTGCGCCGGCGATCCTGCGCGCCTGCAGCGCCTCGATCAGGGCCGCCTCATCGACGATCGGACCCCGTGATGTATTCACGAACCTGGCCGTCGGCTTCATCAGGGCGAACTCGGGCGCCCCGATCAGGCCTCTGGTGCGGCCGCTCAGGACGAGATGGACCGTGACGACATCCGCCTCGCGGAACAGTGTCTGCTTGTCGACGAGAGTGGCGCCGGCAGCGCTGGCCTTCTCCTCGGTCAGGTTCTGGCTCCAGGCGATCACCTTCATCCCGAACGCGACGACCGATGCGCGCGACCTCTCTTCCGATGTTGCCCAACCCGACGACGCCGAGAACTTTGCCTCGCAGGTTGGAGCCGAGGCCGGTCTGCCACCCACCCGCCTTCAGCGAAGCGGCTTCCCGGTCGATGCCCCGCATGCTCGCAAGGATCAGCGACCAGGTGAACTCGATGGTCGGAGTGGAATCGTAGCCCGTCGCGGTGACCGCGATGCCGAGATCGGCCGCGGTCTGGCTGTCGATGGAGGCGTTTCGCGGTCCTGTCGAAGCTATCAGCCTCAGGTTCGGCAGCTGCTGCAGGATCTCCCTTGTAAGCGGCGTGCGTTCGCGCATGACGCACACCACGTCGAACGGCCGCAACCGCTCGACGACTGCCGAGGGATCGGCGACGTGGTCGTTGAACACGGTGATCTCGGCGTGGCGCCGGACGCCCGACCAGTCGGCAAGCCGCAGCGCGACGTTCTGGTAGTCGTCGAGGATCGCAACGTTCATCGGTACCCTCCCGTTAGCGTTTGGCGGCAAAGAACTCGGCCAGAGCTCCAGCTACCGCCTTCGGGTCATTTTCCATCGGAATGTGGCCGGCCGACTTGATCCGAACCAGCCTGGTTTCCGGGATCTCTCGCGCGTAGCGTTCGGCATAGTCGACCGTCTGAAATGGGTCGTCCTCGCCCCACACCAGGAGCTTCGGCGTCCTGGATTGCAGCAGGGCCGGCAGCATCTCGTGAGTATAGCGGTTGTCCGCAGCGCCCGCGAGCGCCAACCAGGATCGAGCGACCCTGGGGTCGGTCCACGGATCGAGATATTCCGCGATCTCCGACCTCGCTTGCCGGACGTCCAAGCGCCTTCACGACCGACACGCGGCGCGCGGCGAGAACATCGTCCCTCGTCGTCGCAGCCCGTGGCCCAGCGATACTCGATTGTCACGTTACTGCTCTCGACATAGCCGGCACCGTTGAGGCCTTGACGAAATGGGTCATGACACACGTCCGCGTCGCCCGCTGCAAGGCTGCTGAGAAGCCCGATCACCGACATCGCCGGCTGCTGCGCTAGCGCCGCAAGCGGCCACGCCGCACCGCCGGCAAGCGTGATGAATTCGCGCCGCCTCATTCGATCACTTCGTCAGCGCGCGCGAATAGCCGAATACAAATCCGGTCCCTATGCCGGAATAGCGGAAAAAGCGCTGAAGGGTCTCGCCGGCCTCGAGCCCGCCGACGCCGATCCCTCGGACGTCGCACGCCAGATCGTTCGCGTTGTCGATCTTCCGTTCGGCGAGCGCGTCCACGTCGTTCCGTCGCAGGACGACGCGGAGATCGTCAACGCGGTCGGCGATCGCATGCGGCGCGAGATGTATCGCAACATCGGCCTGGAAGACTTGCTCCACCCGACTACTATTGCCTGAGTTCGGTATCGTGAGGCCGAGCGCCTTGGCGGCTTTGAGATTGATGATTAGCTCGAATTTGGTTGGGTCTCGACGGGGAGTTTGCTTGGGCGCGCCCCCTGGAGAATTCTGTCGATAAAAAAGAGGATGGACAATGAAGCATGCTCCTGCGGCCAGAATCATACACGAAGAAGGTTGCACTCGTCCTGCAAGGCGGGGGCGCCCTCGGAAGCTATCAAGCCGGCGTTTACGAGGCGCTCGCCTCGTCGGACTACAAACCTGACTGGGTGGCCGGCATCTCGATCGGCGCGATCAACGCCGCCCTGATCGCCGGCAATTCGCCGGAAATGCGGGTTGAAAAGCTGCGTGAATTCTGGCGGACGATCACAACGTCCGCGTGATGGCCCGTACGGTTCTGATCTCGTAACGGCGCGGGTTTGCCTTTCGACCTGGGAAAGCAGATCAGCGCATTGCATGCGCTGATGTTCGGCCAGTCTGACTTCTTCGCACCGCGAAAGCCTACCGATGGTGGTTCGGCCACACGCCGACCAGCTACTACGACACGAGCTCGCTCAAATCCACGTTGGAGCGGCTTGTCGATTTCGACCGCATCAATTCCAGGGAAATTCGCTTCAGCGTCGGAGCCGTAAACGTCCGCACCGGCCATTTTGCGTATTTCGACAATGCGGAGACCGAGATAAGGCCGGAGCACGTCCTCGCGAGCGGCGCTCTGCCGCCTGGCTTTCCGTCCGTCGAAATCGACGGAGAGTACTATTGGGACGGCGGGCTCGTATCCAATACGCCGCTGCAGTACGTGATCGAATATTATCCGCGCCGCAGCCATCTCGTCTTCCAGGTGGACGTTTTCCCGGCCCGCGGCGCCCTGCCCGGAAATTTGAACGAGGTTACCGAGCGCGACAAGGATATCCGCTATTCCAGCCGAACGCGGGCGGGTACGGACACATTGCGGCAGATGCACGATCTGCGCCACAGCATCAACATGCTTTGGGAGAGACTTCCCGACGATCTGAGGACCGGCCCGGAAGCCGCCTTGCTCGACGAATTCCGTTGCGTGACTACCATGGACATCGTTCAAGTGATTTACCGTCCGGAGCACGCGCTGGGACAATCAAAGGACTACGAATTCGACCGCCCGACGATGGAAACGCGATGGGCGCAGGGTCTCTCCGATGCGCAGGAAACGATAATGGCTGCGCCGTGGCTGGAGCCGATGCCGCCGGAGCTCGGAGCGCGCACATTCGACGTTCGCGCGAAGGGTCCGATAGGGGATACCTCGAAGAATTCGTTGAACAAGGCCGGTGGGTAATTGTGACCGCAGCGCATTGGTGCAACGTTGATCGGAAGAATTGGGCAGGTCCGAAAGGTGCGCCATTTCCTCGGAACGGCAGGGTGAATCCGCCGACATCGTATCCGATGTGCCGATGGATACTATCTGAATAAGCTGGCTTATCCGACTAACCTGCAATCCTTAGTTTCCCCCTCATGCGCCATCCAAGCCCTGTCGAGGAAAACTATGAAGAAATCATTCACGCCCATCCGTGTCGGACGCTACACTCCGAAAAACCGTCTGGTCATGGCCCCGATGACCCGTAGCCGCGCGAAGTTCGACGGCACGCCGGGAGAACTCGCCGCCGAATATTATGCCCAACGCGCCAGCGTCGGCCTGATCGTCACCGAAGGCACACAACCTTTGGATGACGGACAGGGCTACCTCGCCACGCCGGGCGGAAACGGTGCTGGCTCCGCTTCTCGCGCGATTGCTACCTCAGATCATTGAGGCTCAGAAACGAGGTCTCCTTCCCGCAGTCGATCCTATTCTTTTCCACTATATGATGGTCAGCCTTACCGCCACGCTTTCGGAGTTCGGCCCTGAAATGCAAGTTACGAGCGGACTGTCGTCCGAAGACACGAAGGTTGTCGAAGCGTATTGGCGCCTGGTTGACGAGACGGTCTTCGGACAGGAGCCGAAGACCGATCGCGCAAGAAGGGCAAGGACGCGCTGAAGGCTGTTCGTTCGCTCGACGGGGCAGGCGGCGATTTTGCGGCGCATTTGACTTAGGGATGCGCGATTTCGGTTTCAGCGGTTATGGAATGACCGCTTGTGGCGCCAATAAGCGACGTCGATCACGGATAGCGGCTCAGTCAGCGGGGACCGTAAACTGAAAGAGAGCACCCCGCGGCTCGCACCTGGTCGCCCACAGCCGTCCGCCATGGGCTTCGATAATCGAGCGGCAGATCGAGAGGCCCATGCCCATGCCGCTCGGGCTTCGTCGTGTAGAAGGGCTCGAAGAGACGCGCTCAGACTCTCCGGGCGAAGCCCTGGACCGGTATCCCGCACCTCGACGCACACGCCATCCGGTTCGTTACGGCGTGCTGATGAGTAATTCGCGCTCGTCTTCGCCAACGTCACTCATCGCTTCGATGGCATTGATGATCAAGTTCAAGCAGCACCTGTTGCAGCTGGACCCGATCTCCCTGGACACGCGGCAAGCCCTCCGCCAACTGCGTCCGCACCGAGACGCTATTGTTTGCGGCCTCCGTACGGGTGAGAGCAATAACCTCGAGGATGGCATCGTTGATCTCTACGGCGTCTTTTCGTGCGGGCGCCTTCTTGATGAGCGCGCGGATTCGCCCGACGACCTCGCCTGCGCGATTCCCCTCCTTGACAATCAGAGAGAGCGCGTCATCCACCTCGCGAAAATTCGGTGGCTCCGCGCTTAGGAAACGCCGAGCGGCCAACGCGTATGTGACTGCCGCTGTGATCGGCTGGTTCACTTCATGGGTGATCGAGGCCGTCAACTGGCCCATCGTCGCGACGCGGTTGGCGTGCGCGAGCTCGAGTTGCGCCTTGCGGTATCGCTGCTCGTTTTCGCGAGCTTCTGCTTCTGCCGTCCGCAATGCCGTAACATCGGTGCCGGTGCCGCGATAACCGCGGAATTCTCCGTTGGCGTCAAACACTGGCTTGCCGCCGATTTTATTATAAACCAGAGATCCGTCGCTTCGTGCGGCCCGGTAGACGAAATCGCGGAACGGCTGACGCGCCTCGAGCATAGACCGATGAAGCTCCCACTTTTCCGGCTCCGATTCGACGTCCGTCGCGAATTCCCATCGGGCCAACCCAATCCGGCTCACAGTCGCGAAGCCGCGAGCGAGACGTCGTTCGTACTCCGTGACGCGTGTGAATTTGTGATCAGGATCGGTTTCCCAGTACCAATCGGAGGCGCTTTCCGCGTAGTCGCGGAATTTCGCTTCGCTTTCCCGCAATGCTTCCTCGGCGCGCTTGCGTTCTGTCAGATCTGCAGCAGTACCAACAAACTCGATGAGCTCGCCGTCTTCATTGAGAACTGGATGACCCGAGGCATTGATGTGCCTAACTGTTCCGTCTGGCAGAAGAACCCTGTACTCGGCGAAGGTATCAACTCTTTCGCGAAGCGACTCCTCGAATCTCTTCTTTACCCAATCGCGATCCTCGGGGTGGATTTGCTGCCGAAAATTGTCTCGAGAAGGTAAGCTCTCCCGGGGATCCAATCCGAAAATTCGGAACATTTCCTCGGAGCAGTACAGCACCTTTTCGGTGCGGGGATCCCAAGCCCAACTGCCCGTATGCGTCAGCTTCTGCGCTTCGGCCAAATAAGCCTCACTTCGCATCAGAGCTTCCTCGGCGCGTTTGCGCTCCGTCAGATCGAGCACGAATGCGACACCCTGGTCTCCGCTCTTCGCTCGAACGTCAGCCACACCGATCAGCACGGGCACACGGCTACCGTCTTTCCGGAAGTACTCCTTTTCGAACGGTTGAGACTGCCCCGATCATCTTCAGCTCTGCGATCAGTGCGTCGTCGCGCTCGCGCCAGTCGGGCGGCGTCAGGTCCGTCCACCTTAGGCGGCCCGAAACAAGATCCTCTCGATCGTATCCCACCATGCGAAGAAATTCGTCATTGGCCTCAAGAATGCGACCTTCGAAATCCCAGATGAAGATCCCGATGATGTTGGCGTCGACCAGGCGCCGGATCTTCGCTTCGTGCTGTTCGAGCTGGCCGTGCAATGTTGCGAATGACTTCAAGTCAGCCTGCAACATGTCGCGGAAGTGCAGCAGTAGCTTGAGATAAGCCTCGCTATATTCGTTCCTTTTATTGTCGCGAACGCAAATCGTCCCGAATAAGCGGCCATCGGGCCAACCGATCGGGAAGCCCAGGTAAGAGATCATCCCCAGCCTGACATGCGGGTTCGCTTTCCATGCTTCGTTCTCGACGAGCGTCAGGGACGAGCAGCGGCTGACCGGTCTTCATGACGGTCTCGCAATAAGGTCCCGTATCGACAGCGCCCGGCTCGCAAGGATTTCCTTTGGACGTGCTGGAGACGAAGACTTTGATGTGGGGAGGATCGACCCGCATTATGGAGGCAGAGGGCACGTGCATGATCTCGGCAAGGAGATTTACGAACTCTTGCCATTTTCGGACGATTTCAGGGGGCACTTCGATCGAATGTGCCACGCTCGAGCTGCGATCTTGCGGCTCAGAAGCGGTCCTTCTCGATGAATACTCCCGGTCATGTGGAGCCAGCCTGGCTTCGACGGTGAGGGCATCATAACGGCTCCAGCCCTCGCCCTCCAGACCGAAGATGCGGCTAAACATCCAACGTCTGCTCTGGGCTGTCGTTCGCCAATCTGACTAGCGCAATCTATAGCCGCTTATCCTGACCGCCTGATCTCGTTGCTGGGTTCAGAGATCGTGCGCCGTGAACGATCTCTTGAGCCCTCGACGGATGTTGTCCATTCATTCGTCGAGGGGCTTGCTACCGGTTTGAGGGGGGCTAGTCGCGGAATTTAGGGTGTGGGGCCTTCTCCGAGCGCGGCCTTAGCGTTCCTGTCATAAACGGCAACCTAAAACGGTTTGGACCTTTTTTCGTGAAACGGCGCTATAATGCGGCAAATCAGTTGCCGTTTGGAGCGCCGCATTGAAACCGGACAGTTTCGGCGTCTGGCCTACGGCAAGCGCGAAAGCAACAAGCGTCAGCCAACCATCGACCTCCCGCCGCGACTGCTCGCCCACATCCGACGCTGGCACCGGCTCGGCATCTCGACCAAGGCCGTTGTCGAGTATCACGGCGCAGCGGTTGGTCGCGTCACTGATGGATGGGACGCCGTAGTCGAGAAGGCCGGACTAGCGACCGACATCCCGCAGGACAAGGTGATCCCGCACACCCTGCGGCATACTGCGATCTCATGGTATCTGCGATCCGGCGTGCCGCCGCATCAGGTGTCGTTGCGGTGTGAGCGAGCAGATCATCAAGAGGGTCTACAAGCACCACGTTCCGGGCGGCTTCGACAACCTGCTGGCGTCATCGAACCGGCTGGGCCGCGCAACAGCTACGCAACAGCAACAGACGAAATGACCCGGAACAGAACGCGACAAGACGCGACAAAAGTGAAGCAAAATCAGTCTGGCGATCCGCTTACATCTCGTTTCCCACGAGAGTAGGTGAAGCATGTGACGGATAGTTGCGACAGCGGTGGGCTTTCTTGCTCCATCCTTAAAAACCGATTGAACAGAACGGCGCGGCTTTCAGATTTCTTGGATCAAATGATATTGATCGCGGAGGAACCCGGTTCCCCGCTCAGGTGTTAGCGCCGAGATTTCGAGAGGATATCCATGCCAACTATTTCGCCGTCGGTCTTGCCGGTCTTGATGCTGTTTGCCTCTAACGTCTTCATGACATTCGCGTGGTATGGCCATCTCAAGTTCAAGGAGAGCTGGCTCCCGCTCGCGATTGTGGTGAGCTGGGGTATTGCGTTTTTCGAATACTGCCTGGCCGTACCCGCCAATCGCTGGGGCAGCGCGTTGTATACGGCGGCGCAGCTCAAGACCATGCAGGAGGTGATCACGCTGATCGTGTTCGCCGGATTCTCGGTTTTGTATCTCAAGGAGCCGCTTGGGTGGAATCACGGATTGGGTTTTGCGTTGATCGCCGCCGGCGCGTTTCTTATTTTTCACAAATGGTCGTAAGGCTGGTAATCACGCGACGCAATCGACCGTCATGCCTGTGAAACCGGATATCCGGTACGCTGTGGTTTCGCGCTTCGTCAAAAGTGCCAGGATGGGTTGCCCGCCTTCAGGGTGACGAGGCTACTGCGCGTGGCGGGCGATCTGCGCCATTACCTTGCAGTCGGCGACATCGGCAGGATCCAGCCTGCCGGATCGGCGGTGAGCGGCCGGAGTGCGGTTTCGCCACGCGTTCCCGTGGCGATCAGGTGGGATGCCGCCAGCAGGATCGCTACTGTCAGCGCCGCGGTAACGAGTACGACAGGTGTCTTCATAGTTGCCCGATCGCGGTGCTGACCCACCGCGCGTTGTCGCGCAAATTGCGATTTGCCTGGAAAACAAATTGATTATGCCGGAATTGGCATTGCCATCGAGACCTTGATCGAAAGAACTGTGAGACTAACGATCAGGCACAGCGACAACGCGCCGATCGCGAGCGAAGCCGCGACGGCGTCGGTTAGTCGGGACGAGGCTACAGGCGCGCATCGGCTGTTAAAGCCCGCTGCGCCGGGCGACCGTATCATGGTAAGTGATCCTTGTTGTGCGCGGGGCGAATCACCCGTGGTAATAGAATCTCGCAGGAATTGCTGGCGATATTGGGGCGGGACTGCCCTGAAAATGGCGAAATGGCGGCAAATCGGGCCATTACGCCGCTAATTCGCCGTCTAAACCTCGGCAGCGATACCGGCCGAATTGTCGACTTGGACGTCGGGGCGCCAATCCATCGCGACAAAACCGGGGGTCTGCTCGACCCGCCGCAACCATGCGCGGATTGCGGGGAATGTCGCGAGGTCGTAATCGCAGCGGTCGGCGACATGGGTGTAGCCGTAGAGCGCGATGTCGGCGACCGTGAACTGGCCGGTCGCGAAATAATCACGGGTTTTGAGGTGATTTTCCATCACCTGTAACGCCGCATAGCCGCGCTCCATCCAATCTTCCAGCGCATGGGTCTGCAGATCGCGGCCTCCCTTGACCAGCGCCAGCCAGAAATAGGCCGCGCCGATATTCGGCTCCAGCGCGTGCTGTTCGAAGAACATCCATTGCAGCGCTTCAGCGCGCTCGATCCGCGACTTCGGCGCAAGCGGGGTGCCGCCGGCGACATACCAGAGGATGGCGTTGGACTCGGCGAGATAGCGTCCTTCCGCGACTTCCAGCAGGGGCACTTGTCCGCTGGGGTTCTTCGCGAGAAAATCCGGGGTGCGGCTCTCGCCGCGCAGAATGTCGACTCTCGATCGCGCGATACGGCGCGTTGAGCAAGCGCCAGCGCAAGGCGAACCTTGTAGCTGTTGCCGGAGCGCTGCATCGAATAGAGTTTGTACATTCGGATTGTTCGATCGGTGGGTCGTACCGTGCGTGGCGGGGAGATCGTCTTGTCGCCCAGCAACGCGGCTAAACAATGATGCCGATGCCGATATGTCGCAAGACCCGGAATATGAAAAAGGCGAAAACCTCTACTGCACTGCAACCGCGCAAAAAGCTTTGCCAGCACTCGGGTACAAATCAATCAAATCACTTGCGCGATTTGCGGGCGCCGGACGTGAGGCCTGCGCGATCCAAAACCGCCCGCCGCAACGTGAAGACGTGTAATACGAGCATAACCAGCAGGCCCAACGGTATGCCGCTGACACCGGCGACTTCGCGCGACAGTAGCGGCACGATCCACGCTGCGGCCAGCAGACCGATCTCGTAGTTGCGGGATCCGCGGCTCAGCCCATGGCGGATGAAAAATACGATCGCGACCGCGAGTACGACGAGATCGTAGTCAAGTACGTAGGGCGTCGCGAGCAAGCTTGCGGTCGCAAGCGCCGAGGCCTTGAGTTCGAAGGCGGCATCGCCGTGCCACAGCCATGCAAGACTAGCGGCCAGCATCAGCGCCAGCGCGAACTGTACGGCATAGGCAGTTTGAACGCCCGCGCCCCACATCCGCACCGCCGAAAAACCGACCGGTATTTTCTCCCAGCCGGTGCCGCCCTGCTCGAGCACCACGGTCTGCGTGAAATTCATCGAGTTCCGCGAAGGCGTGCCAGACGCTGCCGCCCAGCATCACGAAGCTGAGAGCGATAAGCGCCGCAACGGTGGCGATGGCCGCGCCGATAGTGCTCCATCGTCCGCCCGCCAGCATTGCAAAGGGAATCAGAAACGCCGAATTGCGGTTTGTACGCTAGGCAGCCGATCAGCACCCCCGCGAGCCAGGGCCGGCGTTCGAGCAGATGCAACGAGCCGCCGAGTAGTGCCGCGGTAAGAAATCCATTCTGGCCGTGGCCGATGTTGACGAACACGGCGGGGAACGCGGCTGCGATCAGCAGCGTCTCCGGACGGGGCAGAATTCGCGCATCGCGGCCAGATAGGCCGCGAGACTGGCCGCGAGCCAGATCGAGAGACCCCAGCCGTAGGGAACGGCCGCCACCAGGACCGCGACCGCAAAGAAGAATGGCGGATAATGCCAGCCGTAGAACGGCACCTCGCGGCCGCCGAATACGGCCGTCTCCGCAGCATGCTGGAGCGCCGGCACGTAGGCCTCCGCAGGCCGGCCCTGCCAGGTCAGCGTGCCAGCGGCATAGACGTTGGAAAAGTCGGTGCCGACAGGCTTGCCGTTGCGGTCGATCAGGCCGTTCGACACCGCGACCCAGCCGGCCACCGAGATGATGCAAATGCCGAGCAGGATCAGGCTGTAGCCGCGTGCACGCGGGGCGGTCAGCCATTGGCCGGATCGCAGCCCTTGCCAGAAATGAGTCATTTCGCCGCGGAATTTTATGAATGTTGCGCGCAACCTAGCGAGCGCGCTTTAACGTTCCCTAAAGTTTGGGTGCATCGGCCAAGCTTCTTGCAGTGCAGCGTGACCCGTTTTAGGGTGCTGTATTCCCCAACAAAACCGCGAGATCGGCGCGCGGTGACTGCGTGTTCGCGATGTCTGCAAGGAGATGATGATGCCGTTTCTGTCCGCTGCGCTTGATCGTGTGAGCCGTCCGCGACCATCGCGGTAACGGATAAAGCACGCGCGCTGAAAGCGGCCGGCCGCAACGTCATCGGCCTCGGCGAAACCGGTGAGCCCGATTTCGACACGCCCGCCAACATCAAGCTGGGCGGCGTACCACGCTATCGAGGCCGGCAAGACCAAATATACCGATGTCGGAGGCATTCCCGAGTTGAAGGAGGCGATTATCGCCAAGTTTCAGCGCGAGAACGGCCTCACCTACAAATCGGGCCAGGTCATCGTCGGCACCGGCGGCAAGCAGGCGCTCTACAACGCGCTGATGGCCACCATCAATCCCGGCGACGAGGTTATCATTCCCGCGCCCTATTGGGCGGCTATCCGGAAATGGTGGCGCTTGCCGGCGGCGAACCGGTGCCGGTGGTGACACGGCGGAGCAGGGGTTCAAGCTGCAGCCCGACGCGTTGGAGAAGGCGATCACGCCGATAGGAAGCTACGACTCCGGCCGCCCTAGATACCGATCTGGAACGGCGATCTGATCGCGGGTTTCGTCGACCTGGCGCTGGAACGCGCCTTCATCTATCGCGAACACAAGGCCTCCGAGGTTGTCGCGCTGGAAGGCGGCGATCTCGACCGCGAGAAGGAAGCCCGCTTCTCGATGCTGGAAAAACTGGCCGATCACGACGACGCGTTGATGGAGCAATTGCTGGAAGATATGCCGCCACCGCCGCGCGACGCGGTGTTCGACGATCTTCGCGCGCGAATTGCGCGAGGGCCTGATCTGCCCGGTGCTGCTGGGCGCCGCCGCGCGCGAGAACGGCGTGCTGCGGTTGATGAAGGCGCTGCGGCATGAAGCGCCCGGCGTTGCCGAGACGGCGAAGCGGCTTGGCGCGTCGTCGCAGAAGGATGCGCTGGCCTATGTGTTCAAGACCCTGCATCTGCAGCACGGCGGCAAGCTGTCGCTGACGCGGCTGCTGGCCGGCCGTCTCGACGACGGCGCGACGCTGCAATCCTCCCTCCGGCGAATTCTGGGGCGCGTTTCCGGTATTCTCGCGGTGAGCGGCGGGCACGATACCAAGCGGGCCGCTGCCGAGGCCCGGTCGTCGTCCGGCTGCTGGCACTCGGCAAGCTCGACGCCGTCAAGACCCGGCGACACGCTGTCGAGCGAGCAAGACCGCGCGAAGAGCGCTGGTGAGCGTTGAGGCGTCGCGCGCCAGGTGCTGGCGATGGCGCTTTCGGCAACCGACCGCAAAGGACCGACGTCAAACTCGGCCAGGCATTGTTGCGGCTTCGAACGAGGAAGATCCTCTCGCTGACGATGATCCACAATCCCCGGACCCACGATATCGTGCTGTGGGGGCAGGGCGAGATGCGTTTGCGGGTCGCGCTGGAACGCCTGCGCGACCGCTTCGGCGTCAAGGCGTAAAATCGCAGCCGCCGGCAATCGGATATCAGGAGACCATCCGGAAATCGATTACCCAGCGCGGCCAGCACAAAAAGCAATCCGGCGGCCATGGCCAATTCGGCGACGTGGTGCTGGAGATCAAGCCGATGCCGCGCGGCGGCGGCTTCGAGTTTCACGAAAAGGTCGTCGGCGGCGCGGTTCCGCGGGACTCTACAGGCGCGGTGGAAGAGGGTGTGGTCGATGGCTTGCTGCGCGGGCCGCTCGGCTTGCCCGTCATCGATGTGCAGGTGACGCTGACCGACGGTTCGTATCACAGCGTGGACTACTTCTGATTTCTCGCGTTCCGCACCGCGGCGCGGATCGGCGTCAGCGAAGCGCTGCCGCAGTGCCAGCCGGTGCTGCTGGAGCCGATTTATGTGGTGGAGATCGTCTGTCCCACCGACGCGACGGCGAAGATCAACGCTATCCTGTCGGGAAGGCGCGGCCGGGGTTGCCGGTTTTGAGCACCCGCGAGGGCTGGTCGGGATGGGATCGCGTCCGCGCCATGATGCCCGAAGCCGAGATCGGCGAATCGATCGTGGAGTTGAGGTCGGCGACAGGCCAGGCGCCGGCAGGTCCACACGGCAGTTCGGACCGCATGGCGTCGACGGTCACCGGCCGCGCCGCCGGTATCGAATCGTCGCCGCGCGTCGGCGTCGCGGCGTAGCGAGTTGCTGCGATCATGGCCTTGAGGTCGAAGGTCATGATCGTTGGCGATGAGCGGATCAGGCAAGTGCGCGGTTGCGCAAGAATTTGCGTGGCGTTTGGCTTGCGCCGTCGAATGGATCGCGAGCGTATCCATGGCCAGGGCCCGAAGCGGGAACTTCGTGAACCCTGCCTGTTTTGCGACGAGATCGTATGCCTTGCCGGCACCGGACAAGGCATTGACGGCGACCACGGCTTGCCCGATTTGAGCAGCTACCAGCGCGCCCGGGCCCGGTGCGCTGCAACAGGATTGGCGGATGAACAGCCGAGATCAAGAGCCCGCGCCGCCTGCCTCGATCGGATGGCCGGCGGCGCATTCGCGCTCGCCGCTGATCCATCGTTACTGGTTACGGACGCTGGGAATCACCAGGGCGGCTATGATATCGAGGCAGTGCCGCCCGAAGGGTTTGCCGAATTCGTCCTGCACTTGTCGAGGCACGGCTTTGTCGGCGCTAACGTCACCATTCCGCACAAGGAGCGAGCTTTGGCGCTCTCGGTGCCGGACGCCCGCGCCCGC
>CAWFKO010000013.1:0-527123 GCA_963816445.1 uncultured beta proteobacterium
ACGCATCTTAGCGCTCACGCGACGACCGGACACCGCTCTCAAGTTGCTGCGGAAGAGAAATCGACGCCAGAGACCTTGACGACGGCCTGCCAGGCGGCTTCCTGGTTAGCGCGATCGTGAAAGTGTGGGTGGCGCATCGCCTCAATTGGGCCTGTGAGCTTCTTCGGCGCCGAGGCGAAGAATTGGCCCGAGACGTCGGTGCCGAACTCCGATGCCTGGAGGTACCGGCGAGCTGCGGTCTCCGGCGTCTGGGACATGCCGGGAATGAGCTTCACGATTGGAATCATCAGGAACTTCATGGCCGGGCCAAGGTTTCGCACCGCCTTGGTGTCGGGCGCGCTACCGGGCGAGACGGCGTACACGGCCATGCCGGAGGGTAGACGGCGTGCTAGTGCCGCGGCCCACCAAGCAACAATGAGCTTCGCGTCGGCATACGTCCGGTTGGGCTCGTACTTCACGTTCGGCCCGTTGCGCACCAGGGCTTCCACCGCGGCGCTCCGGTCACCCTGGTGATGCTTGGTTGCGAGGGCCGCCACGTCGGTGTAGCTGAACAGGGGTACGTCCCCTCGGGCAGGTTCCGCACCGGCGATAACAATCCGCGCGTTGGGGCTCAGCAGGTTGGCGCGGAGCAACCCGGCAGTCAGTTGATGATGGCCGATCAGCGGGGCCTGAGCCGCCTCGACGCCCGCCGCAGTGAGCACACGCTTCTTACCTGGGACCATCCCTGCATTTAGCAGTAGGAAATCGATCGGCCGACCTCGCTTGAGCAGCTCGGCGAGGGCGGATTGAACGCTGGTCGGCGCGTCCAGCTCCAGCTCCAGCGGCGTGAAGATCACTGTTCTTGGTCTCGGCCGCGAGTTGAGCGGCCGTCTCTTGAACCCGGGCCAGGCTGCGCCCGGTGACGATGACCTGGCGGTAGCCCTCGATGGCGAGCAAGCGGGCTGCCGCATGACCGAGCCCGGAGGTGGTGCCGGTGACGAGCGCGATCGAATGTTCCATGGGCGGCTCCGTGGTGAAGGGGGAAGGTCGAGTCGTGAGGCCCCGCGAGGCCAGGGCCGGCTTGCTAATTTCGAACTGTTCGGTTATATATTGGTGCGATGGCCATTGTCAATGAGTTTTGAACCACATGATTCAAAATACCGCCAGGCCGCGGGGACGGCCGCGCAGCTTCGACGAGACGGAGGCGCTGGAAAAGGCGACTCAGGTGTTCTGGTCGAAAGGCTACGACGGAGTGACGATTGACGATCTCGTCGCCGGGATGGGTGTGGGACGGCCGAGCCTGTATGCCGTCTTTGGGGACAAGCGGGCGATATTCTTGCGCGTCCTTAGGGCGTACGCAGAACGGAAGGGCGCATCAGCCGCGAAGGCACTCCTCTCGCCACAGGGTCTTCGCGACTCGATCGCGGGCTTTCTGAGGTACGCCGTCGAAAGTGCGACCGAGAAAGGGTCCGCCCGGGGTTGTCTTCTGGTGTGCGTCGCGCCGCTTGTGAACGACGCTGAGGTTCGGCGGTTCCTGCAGAGCACGGTCGCGGGCGGCGCGGCGCTGGTGGAGCGCCGTTTCCGGGACGGGATCTGTGTGGGAGACATCCCGCCTGACTTTCCGGTAGCCGTGCGCGCGATCCAAGTCACGGATTTTGCTCGTGGCCTGACCATGCGTGCGCGGATGGGCACGCCCCGCAAGACGCTCCTCAAAGAGGCTGAGGAAGCGGCCGACTTGGTGCTCCAGCCGCGGCGTGGAAGCGGGGGACCTATCCAAACGGGAAACGATTGATCGGGTTTGAGGGCGCGCGGATCGGCAACTATCAAAGCCTACTGCCCCGCAACGCCCTTTAACGCCGGCGTCACGATAGCGGCGATTTGCCCGCCTGATAGCCGCCGCTCCCGATGGCAATCCGAAGCCCGCAGGCTTGGTGGGACACGACTGACGCCAATTCGCGATCTTGTGACCACCCGCGGATGGCGAAGAGATCCTCCTCATGCTGGGTCCACCGGGAACCGGCAAGTCGATGCTGGCGCAGCGCTTGCCGGGACTCATGCCGTCGATGACTGAGGACGAAGCGCTGGAGAGCGCCGCTATCCATTCGCTGACGAGCTCGTTTCGCCCGGAGCACTGGCGGCGCCGTGCCTTTCGCGCGCCGCACCACACGGCCTCCGCGGTTGCCCTGGTTGGCGGTGGCAGCGATCCGCGGCCGGGGGAAATCTCCCTCGCGCACCATGGTGTGCTTTTTCTCGACGAGCTGGCGGAATGGGATCGCCGCGTGCTGGAAGTGCTGCGAGAGCCGCTGGAAACGGGTGAGATTCACGTGTCGCGCGCCGCCCGGCAGGCGAAGTTCCCGGCGCGCTTCCAGCTCGTCGCGGCGATGAATCCATGCCCCTGCGGATACCTCGGCCACGTCAGCGGCAAGTGCCATTGCACGCCCGAACAGATCGCGCGCTATCGCGCGCGCATTTCAGGACCCTTGCTGGACCGAATCGACCTGCAGATCGACGTTCCAGCGCTTGCCGCCGACGCGCTCGCCGCGCTGTCCGGCCGCGATACGCTGCCGGAGAGCAGTGACGTCGTCCGCATGCGCGTCGCCGCCTCGCGCGACCGGCAACATGCGAGACAAGGCAAGCCCAATGCCTGGCTGCAGCCGAAGGAGGTCGAACGGCATTGCGCGCTAGACGCACGTGGCGCGGGTCTGCTCAAAGCTGCGTTCGCGCAGCTGTCGCTCTCGGCGCGCGCCTACCACCGCATCCTCAAGGTCGCGAGAACCATCGCTGATCTCTGCGCGGCCGACGCCATCGGCGCGAATCACGTTGCCGAGGCGATCGGCTATCGACGACTCGACCGCGCGTGAGCGAGGGCGATTCCGCCGGCTCGAGCAGCGTTTGCGGATGCCGCTTGCCGGGGCAGTGACATGCGCGCCGTGAACATTGCGCTGCACGCCGTAAATTCGGCACTGCTTGCGCTGCTCGTCATGTTAGTGCTGGGGCGCGAGAACCTGGGTGCGTGGGCCGCGGCGCTGGAAGTTCCGCGCGCCCTGCTGTGGCCTCTCGCAGTCTCCGCCTGCGCCCGTATCAAACTTGCGTCTGCCATACCGTCGCCGTCCTCCAGTCGTGCGAACTCTCAGTTTTCGATGCGCCACCTGTCCCGATCAGGATACAATTGTGGATACGGTCATTTGTGCGGCACAAATGGTACGCAGCCGTATTTCAATGCCATCTATGAAAACTCAATATTGGCCCGTGTAGGTGTTGTACTTTTCGTGCCGGCCAGGCGCAGGAACGGCCAATTTCGCGATCCGAAGATCGGCCGATAAGAGCTCAGCAAGGGCACGCATGGGTGCCGTCGGTAATTACTCGTCCATCAAGGAGGGCAAATATGTTGCGCAATGTAACGGCGTCGGTGGTGGCTGTCCGTCAGCGCTATAACAGACCATTCGCTCGAACGCTTTTCGCAGTCGCGGGGATCGCGGTTTTCGCGGCCACGGGAACGGGCCTCGCCCAGGACACGGCCGGCGATCGAGCGGCCGCGTTCGAGGCAATAGGCGGAGAACTATCGACGAGCTTTGTTCCGGCAGTGACCCGCGGCAACGAGCGAATTCGCGTCGTCGTGATCATGAAGGGCGATTCGGTCGCGCGCATGCGTGCCCAGGCGGCCGGACACAAGCTCTCGCTTGCCGAGAGCGCTGCCGTCGAAAAGACCGTCGCCGTTCAGCACGCGGCGATCAGGCCGCTTCTCGAGGCGAAGGGCGCGCAGGTACTCGCCCAATACGCGCACGCACTCAATGGCATCAAGGTCGAGGTCGCACGCTCGCGGATTCCCGAGTTGGCCGCGCTGCCCGGCGTGGAAAGCGTGCGCCCGGTTGGCGTGTACAGCATCGACAACATCAGGAGCGTACCCTTCATCGGCGCCCCGCTCGCCTGGCAGGGTGTCCCCGGCTTCCGCGGCGAAGGCATCAAGATCGCCATCGTGGACACCGGAATCGACTACACGCACGCCAACTTCGGCGGCCCTGGTACTGTCGCCGCTTGGAATGCTGCGTTCGCGAACAGTACCGCGCCGGCTGACCCGGCGCTGTTCGGTCCTGGCGCACCCAAAGTCAAAGGTGGAACCGACCTGGTTGGCGACAGCTATGACGCCAATCCCAACAATTCCACGTACCAACCAATACCCCATCCGGATCCCAATCCGCTCGATTGCGATGGCCATGGCAGCCACGTGGGAGGAACCGCCGCGGGATTCGGGGTAAAGAACAACGCGACCTACCCGGGCCCATATAACAGCGCGCTCTACGCCGACGCGGCGAGCTTCCAGATCGGTCCGGGTGTGGCGCCAAAGGCCGACCTCTACGCGGTACGCGTGTTCGGATGCACCGGCTCGACCGACGTGGTGATCGATGCGATCGACTGGGCGGTGCAGAATGGCATGGACGTGATCAGCATGTCTTTGGGGGCCGACTGGGGTGATGCCAACTCTGCTGACGCTATCGCTGCTCAGAACGCGGTGCTGGCCGGCATCACGGTCGTGGCAGCATCGGGTAATGCAGGTCCCGCCCCGTACATCACCTCTACACCGGCGTCGGGCACCGCTGCAATTACGGCGGCCGCCATCGACGGGACCGCGGCTTTCCCTGGGGCGAGCCTCGCGCTTAGCGGCAATCCGAATCCGATCCTTGTGCAGGATTCGAATGGCGCGTCTTTTGCCAACGGAACTCAATATCCGATCGTCGTGCTGCGCAACTCGGACGGCACCGTGTCGCTCGGCTGCAACCCGGCGGAGTACGATCCGACCCAGGGCGGCGTCAACGTTGTCGGCAAGCTGGTGGTCACCGTGCGCGGAACCTGCGCCCGGGTGTTCCGGGCCGGAGCAGCCCAGCATTTCGGCGCCGCGGCGGCGGCAATGATCGACACGTCGGCATCGGCCTATCCGCCCTTCGAGGGCCCGATTCCAGGTGGCGCCGACAGCCCGATTGACGGAAACATCTACGAACCGGTGACGATCCCGTTCTTTGGCGTCCTGCAGAAAGACACGACCGCACTGACGGGCCCGACCGGTGGACCGGCGCCCGCAACCGCGACTGCAACCAACACGACCATCGCGAACCCTGGGTTCGAGACCGTTGCCTCGTTCTCTTCCGGTGGGCCTCGCTTCGGCGACAGCCTGTTCAAGCCGGCAGTCTCAGCACCGGGTGTGAGTATCTTTTCAACCGCTGTCGGGACCGGAACGGGAGGTGTGTTCGAGTCCGGCACCTCCATGTCGACGCCGCATATCTCGGGCGTGTCCGCACTGGTCCGCCAGGCCCACCCGGGCTGGAGCGAGCTCGCACAGCGTGCCGCGATCACCCAGACAGCCGACCCGTCCCAGATCGTCAGCTACTCGGCGCGTCTTGCCGGAAATGGGTTGGTGCAGCCACTGCCGGCGACTAACACGCAGGCCTACGTCGTCGGCACGGCAAACGCGCCTGACCCGCTGTCGCTCGGGTTCGTCGAACTGACGTCCGGGAACTACAGCACGACGAAGACGCTGGACATTCACAACAGCGGCGCTTCGGCGGTCACGTTCAACGTGAAGACGACGCCTCAAGCGGGGTCGCTCATCCACACGATTGGCGTCAGCGCCCCGAGCATCACGGTCCCCGCGGGCGGTGACGCGAACCTCGGCGTCAAGTTCCTGCTGCTGCCGGCGGCGGTCCCCGCCACACACCCGCTCGGAACGACCAGCGGTTTTCACGATGCCGCGGGCACGCTCAGTTTGACGCCGTCGGGCGCTTCGGCGAACGGTGGGGCCACGTTGCATATCCCATACTATGTCGTCCCGCGCGTGCGCTCCAACGTTCAGGTTTCCGGAGTTCCGCCAACGCTCGCCAGTCCCAACGGCACCTTGAGCGTCACCAACCCGGGTGGACTGATCTCCGGTACGGGCGATTTCTATGCGTGGGGCCTTAGCAGCCCTCCGCAAGGCCTGGACTATGCCGATACGCGAGCGGTTGGCGTGCAGTCCTTTGCGTCGGGAGCGAACCAGTTCCTGGTGTTCGCGATCAACACTTATCCGCGCGTCTCGAACCCGGCGCCGTTTGAGTGGGACATTGCCATCTATCTCGACGGTCATCCCGTGAACGGAAACCCGGACTACTACGTGATCGGCGCGAACATTAGCTCGGTTATATCGAGCCAACCTTCGGGGCGGCTGGCTTCCTTTATCTATAACCCCAATACCAATTCCGTCGTTGGCTCCGTGTTTTTCGCAGATGCCGCAACCGACAACTCGACGTTTCTGCTCCCGGCCATCGCCCAGCAATTGGGCCTGTCGGCGACCTCGCCGAGGTTCCGTTATCAAGTGTTCGCATTCAGCGACAACGGCGGGGAACAGGTGGGGGACACGGCGACCTACAACGCGTTTGCCCCGGCAATCTCGACCGGTCAGTTCGCAACGGTCGCCCCGAACGGGTCGGCGAACGTGGGGGTCTCGATCAACGCGACGGAATGGGCACTGAGCAAGCCGCTCGGCATCATGGTGGTGTCGCAGGACAACCCCAGCGGCGCGCCCCAGGCGGTGCTGATCCCGACACCGTAAACATCACAAGCATTGCGCTCCGCGCGAGCGCGGCGAGTATTCCGATCGCCGCGCCTCGCAGCGGAGCGATTGAAAGCCGGAATCGCGAGTTCGCTCGCGGCTTCGGTTTTTTGTTTGTGCCAACGTGTCATCGGCTGGCAATGCCATCAAGTGCGGTTGGAGCGGGGCACCACCTGAACGACGTAGCTGACGAGCTGCGCGGACCCGCCCCCTCCGCAGCCGATCGTGAAGTACCTGTTCAGCCGTTGCTCGTGCAACCGAAGGAGGTCCGCCCGGTCGAGCCATGTTTGTGGAGGGCGCTGCTGGCGGCGAGCAGTGACATCGCCTTGCGCTTGCGGGGTAAGATGCCGCAAGCCGCGCTGCGACCCACCTGAAGCTCGGGCGCGTGGGCTCGAATCCAGGCCGTGCGATCCTCCCCCCGACCCGCAGGCAACACTGCCTCGATGCTGGCGCTTGGCTTGCCTGCGATCGTCGCCGTCGCACTGTATTGGCCGTCACTTGCAGGCGGTTTCATCAGCGACGATTTCACGCTGCTGTTGCCGTTTCATACGGCGCGCGAGGCCGGCGAGCTGGTACCCACGGTTGCTCAGATGTTCGTTTCCGGCGTCGGGCCGCCATCGCACCAGTATCGCCCGCTGACCATGCTCTCGTTCGCTATGAGCGAGATGGTCAATGGCACCGACGCGGCTGGCTGGCGCGCCGTGAACATTGCCCTGCACGCCGTAAATTCGGCGCTCGTTGCGCTGCTCGTTATGCTACTGCTGGGCCGCGAGAACCGGCGCGGCTGGCTCGCGGCGCTGGCGGCGGGCGCGATCTACGCCGCGTTCCCGCCCTCGGTGGAAGCTGTTGCGTGGGTGGCCGCGCGCTTCGACGGTATGGTCATGTTCTGGATGCTCGTGTCGGCGTGCGCATTCCAGAGTTCGCGACGGTGGACGGATCGCTACGGACTGCTCAGCCTCGTCGCCGCGGCGCTTGCATTCATGAGCAAGGAAGCGGCGGCGATCTTGCCTCTGCTGATTCTGATGCTGGCATGGTTGAGACAACCGTCGGAGCCTGTTCGAACGGCGGCGGGTCGCGCTTTGCGCGTCGCCGCGCCGTGGCTGGCGCTGACAGCGGCCTACTTTCTCCTGCGCCTGTGGATATTCGGCGACGCGTTCAGCGTTTTGCCGGGGAGCTCACCCGCACGCACGCTCTTTTCCGGAAAATGGCTGAACAACCTGCAAAGCTTCGGTCAATGGTGGCCGCAGGTCCTGCCGGAGCCGCTGCTGCGACGGGCATTGAGCGTCATCCTGGGCGTGCTCGCTTTGCTTGCCATCGTCGCGGCGATGCGCGAACGCGTCCTATCGCGCACTCTCATCGCCCTGGCAATCACTGCCGCTGGCGGCTCAATCATGCTGCTGCTGCAACTGGCGTGGCCGCCGAACGGCGAGGGCGGGCGCCTGCTCTACCAGGTTTCGGCCTTCGCGGCTGCGGGCATCGCGCTGCCGCTCGCATCGGAACTCCCGCGCCTGCGCGCGCTCGCGTGCGTTGCGGCCGGCGTGGCGCTCGCGGTCGAGCTGCCGCTGGCCCACGCCGCCATCGTGCGCAGGGTAGACGCGGAGCGCGATATTGACGTGTTGCGCGGCGCGCTCTCGCGCATCGCCACCACTGTCCCCGCCGGTGGCTATGCGTTCGTCGTCGTTCCCGACTACGTTGGAGCTATTCCCTTCGGCCGCAACTCACAAGCCGGCCTCCTGCTGCCGCCGGTGCAGGCTGCATCGCTGGCGCCGCGCCTCATCGTGCAGACGACGATGGAGCTCGATCGTTGGCCGGATCTTTTCACCCGTGACATCATTGGACGCCTGCGGCGAGAGCCTTTGCTCGACGTCGCGGCCAATCCGCTGACGCCGAAAATGCCGCCGCCACACGCGCTTCCCGACCGCTATTACTGTTTCAGTCCGGCTACTCGCGCGTTGGTCCCGCTGGCGCTGGATTTTGCGCCCGGCCTGTCCGACTGGAGCGCGCGCTGGCGAAGCGCGCTTGCCACAAACGGCTGCGGCGACGAGCCGGTTGTACTGCCGACACCGAGTGGCCGTGCGCCGTGATACCGGTCGTCGACTTGTCGTGGCAGCACGCGCCCTTGCGCGCGCACCTCGACGCCGCGATTGGGCGCGTGCTCGATCGCGAGTGGTACATCCTCGGTGAGGAGGTGGACGCCTTCGAGACTGCGTTCGCCGCCTACTGCGGCGCGCGCCATTGCGTCGCGGTCGCCAACGGAACCGAGGCGCTGCTGCTGGCGTTGCGGGCGCTTGGCATCGGACCGGGCGATCGCGTCGTGACGGTGGCCAACGCAGGTGGCTACGCAACGAGCGCGATCACGCAAGCCGGCGCCGTGCCGGTGTACGTCGACGTCGATCCTGCAACGCTGCTGATGAGCGAACAGACGTTGGCGCCGTTGCTTGCGTCCGACGTACGCGCCGTGATCGTCACCCACCTCTACGGCCGCATGGCCGATGTCGACGCCATCGCAGGAATCGCGCGACCTCGCGGCGTTGCTCTCATCGAGGACTGCGCGCAGGCTCACGGCGCGCGGCGCGACGGCCGTATGGCCGGTACACTCTCCGACATCGGCTGCTACAGCTTCTATCCGACCAAGAACCTGGGCGCATTGGGCGACGCCGGCGCCCTCATCGCCGACGATGCCGCGCTCGCGCAGCGCGCGCGGCAGCTGCGCGCCTACGGCTGGTCCAGCAAGTATCATTGCACGATAGCCGGTGGAATGAACTCGCGCATGGATGAACTTCAGGCCGCGGTACTGTCGGTGAAACTGCCCTACGTCGACGCCTGGAACCAGCGCCGGCGCGCGATCGCGCGGCGCTACACCGGGGCTATCCGCAATCCCCACATCGTACTGCCGCCGCCGGCGGATGATGCCGACGTCGTTCATCAGTACGTCGTGCGCAGTCCCGCGCGGGACGCGTTGCGCGCGTACCTCGCCGGCGTGGGCGTGGCCACCGAAATTCATTACCCTGTGGCGGACCACCTGCAGGATGCGTGGCGAGCGCTGGCACCCGCCACCGACCTCGAGCAGACGGTTCACGCCTGCGCGAGCGTGTTGAGCCTGCCGTGCCATCCCGGCCTGGACGATGCGCAGATCGACGCGGTCGCCGCGGCGTGCAACCAGTGGCGCGGGTCGTGATGACGACGTGCTCGCTTGTCGTTCCTGTGTACCGCAACGAGGATACGGTACCGGCGCTGCTTGCGGCGGTGGCGGACCTGAACGCCCGGCTCGGCGGCGCTCTCGAAGCCGTGTTCGTCGTCGATGGCAGCCCGGACCGATCGCTGCCGCTGCTGGTGGAAGGGCTGTCGCAGCAGCGTTACCCGGCGACGGTCCTGCAGATGTCGCGAAATTTCGGCTCGTTTGCCGCGATTCGCGCCGGCCTTGTCGAGGCGACCGGGCCGTACTTCGCGGTCATGGCCGCCGATCTGCAGGAGCCGCCGGAACTCGCGCTCGAATTCTTCCGCAGGCTCGCAGCGGACGCCTGCGACGTCGTTTGCGGGGTGCGCGAAGCGCGCGACGACGCCTTTCATGTGCGCGCTGCTTCCACGCTGTTCTGGCGCCTCTATCGGCGGCTGGTGCAGCCGGAGATGCCCGAGGGCGGTATCGACGTGTTCGGCTGCAACCGCGTCGCGCGCGACCAGCTCGTCGCGCTGCCCGAGGCGCATTCCAGTCTTGTCGGGCTGCTGATCTGGATCGGCCTTCGACGCGAACAGGTGCGCTACCGCCGCCTGCCGCGCCAGCACGGCGAAAGCGCGTGGACGCTCAGAAAGAAGCTCGCCTATATGTTTGACAGCTGTCTGTCGTTTTCCGATCTGCCGATACGCCTGCTGTTCGGCGTAGGCATGCTCTCGCTGGCAGCGGCGATCGTCTATGGAACCATCGTCGTGTTCGCACGTGCGACCGGCCTCATCCACGAGCCGGGCTATGCCACGACCGTGCTCCTGGTTGCGGGATTCGGCGCGCTCAACGCGCTGGGCCTGTCGGTGGTGGGTGCGTACGCATGGCGGGCGTTCGAGAACACCAAGGGTCGCCCGTTGACCATCGTGCAGCGACGCTACTCTTTCGGCCAAGGGGAGCGACGGTGAAGTATTTCGTGCATCCGGAGGGACGGTGCGAGTCGACGACGATTGGCGCGGGGACGCGCGTGTGGGCGTTTGCGCACGTCCTGCCCGGTGCGCGCGTCGGGCGCGACTGCAACATCTGCGACCATACGTTCATCGAGAACGACGTCACGCTCGGCGACCGCGTCACCGTGAAATGCGGTGTGCAGCTCTGGGACGGCCTGCGCGTCGAGGACGATGTGTTCATCGGCCCGAATGCGACCTTCGCCAACGATCCTTTTCCACGCAGCAAGCGGCCGCCGAAGAAGTATCTGGCAACGATTCTCCAAGCGGGCGCCTCGATCGGCGCCAACGCGACGATTCTACCGGGCCTGTCGGTCGGGCGCGGAGCAATGGTCGGTGCCGGAGCCGTCGTCGTCGAGTCGGTGCCCGCGTACGCGATTGTCGCGGGCAATCCGGCGCGCATCGTCGGCTATTGCGACGCGGGACCGCGGCCGTCGGCTGTCGCCCCGGTGGCGACGAAGCCCTCGCGTTCGGGCAAAACACGCGTACGCGGTGTGTTCGTGAAAGAATTGGGCGTGGTTGCGGACTTGCGCGGCGGGCTGGTCGCCGCGGAGATCGCGAAGTTCCTCCCCTTTGCGGTAAGGCGGTTTTTTCTGGTTCACCATGTTCCGGGTCGGGAGGTGCGCGGGCAGCACGCGCATCGCACGTGCCATCAGTTCCTGGTGTGCGTGTCCGGAAGCTGCCGGGTGATTGCCGACGACGGCAGGCGCCGCCAGGAATTCCTGCTCGACCACAGCGCGCTCGGCCTGTACGTGCCGCCGATGGTGTGGGCCGCGCAATTCGACTACAGCCCCGACGCAGCGCTTCTGGTTCTGGCATCGCATGCGTACGATCCCAAGGATTACATTCGCGACTACAACGAGTTCCTGCGCGCCGCAGCGCGATGATCGCGGCGAGCGCATGACCCCGGTACGAGTGGAATCGATGCCCCGCTTCGCGCGATTTCTCGTCGCCGGTACCCTCAACACGGCGGCAAGCTATCTCGTCTACCTGCTGCTGCTCTCGGTTGCGGATTATCGCGTGGCCTATACCGTCGCGTACGTCGTCGGGCTCGCCGGCGGCTACTGGGCGAACGCGCGTTTCGTGTTTGGCGCTGCGCCGAGAATGGCGACCCTGGCGGGCTATCTGTTCTGCTATGGTGTGGCCTATGCGCTATCGCTCGCAGTGCTTTGGGTAGCGGTCGCTTTGGGCGGCGTGACCCGGCCACTGGCGATGCTCGCGGCGCTCGCCGTGGCGGTGCCGCTGTCCTACGCGTTGCTCCGGATCAATTTCGCGCAGCGACCCGCGTCCAACGCGAATCGGCACGGTACCGGAATCGACTGAACATGCAGGCGGATCGCTCTCCCCTCGGTCGTGCGACGGACTATCCCGATCGCTACGACGCGTCGCTTCTGTTCGGCATCGAGCGTGCGAGTCAGCGCGCGGAACTGCAATTGCCGACCCGCCTGCCGTTTTCCGGAGTCGACATCTGGACCGCGTACGAAATCACGTGGCTCGATCACCACGGCAAGCCGCAGGTCGCGATCGGTGAGATCCGCGTCGGCGCCGACTCGCGCGCGATCGTCGAATCCAAGTCGCTCAAGCTCTACCTGGGATCGTTCGCGCAGGAACGCTTTGCAGCACCCGGCCATCTTGCACGCACGATTCAGGCGGATCTGGAAAGGACGTGCGGCGCGCCGGTCGGCATTGCTCTTCTTCCGGCGCCAGCCACGCTGCGCATGGCCGAGCTGCCGGGTGCCTCGATCGATGCCGTCGACGTCGTGCCCGAGCGCTACCACCCCGACGCAACGCTGCTAGCGCACGGCGCGTCGTTCGCCGACGAAGCGCTGCGCACCGCACTGTTCCGTTCCAACTGTCCGGTGACCGGTCAGCCCGACTACGCGGACGTGATGGTGCGTTACTGTGGCCCGCGCATCGATCGCGTGGCGCTGCTCACGTATCTGGTGTCCTATCGTGCACACGCCGCGTTTCACGAGGCCTGTGTCGAGCGCATGTTCGTCGACATCGCGCTGCGTTGCCGGCCCGAGCGGCTCACCGTGTACGCGCGTTTTCTGCGCCGCGGCGGTATCGACATCAACCCCTTTCGCAGCAACTTCGAGCCCGCCCCCGCGCGCAACGAGCGCACGCCACGGCAGTAGACATTTCGGCAGCCGCACGCTTGTGGGCACGCGAGAAATGTCGCGGACGCTGCGCTCAGGCTGCCGATGTTGCGTTGCGGTAAAATCCGACGGCCATGAATGCGATCGCCGAGGCGGGCATCGATGACGCCGCCACCACGGATGCGGCGCCGCGCCTGCGCGAGATCCCTTACAACTACACGTCGTTCTCCGACCGCGAAATCGTCATTCGCCTGCTCGGCGGCCGACATGTGGCAGCTGCTCGAGCTGCTGCGTGGGGAACGGCGCACCGGGCGCTCGGCGCGCATGCTGTTCGAAGTGCTCGGCGATATCTGGGTGGTCGAGCGCAATCCGTACTTGCAGGACGATCTGCTCGACAACCCCAAGCGCCGCGACATGCTGGTCAAGGCGCTGCGCCACCGCCTGGCGGAAATCCAGAAACGGCGCCGCGCCGACGCCGACGCCGCGCAGGACGCCAAAGTCGGCCGCCTTCTGGACGGCACGCATGCGGCGGTCGACGCCTTCGCCGCCGCCTTCGGCGAGACGCAGGCGCTGCGGCGGCGTGCGCTGCGCGCGCTGTCGCGCCACACGCGCCGCGACAACATCGCATTCGACGGCCTCGCGCGCGTCTCGCACGTCACCGATGCGACCGACTGGCGCGTCGAGTATCCCTTCGTCGTGATTTACCCCGACGCGGAGGCTGAAGTTCCGGGCTTGGTGCGCGCTTGCATCGAGCTGGGCCTTACCATCATCCCGCGCGGCGGCGGCACGGGCTACACCGGGGGCGCGGTGCCGCTGGATGCGCGCTCGGCAGTGATCAACACCGAAAAACTCGAGCGCCTGTCGCCGATCGAGCGTGTCGCACTACCCGGCCGCGATGTTCCGGTGCCATCCATCGACGCTGCCGCCGGGGTAGTCACCAAGCGCGTCATGGAGGTGGCGGAAGCGGCAGGACTGGTTTTCGCGGTCGATCCGACTTCGGCGGACGCATCGTGCATCGGCGGCAACGTCGCCATGAACGCGGGCGGCAAGAAAGCCGTGCTCTGGGGCACGGCGCTCGACAACCTTGCGTCGTGGCGCATGGTGACGCCCGATGCAGGATGGTTGGAAGTCACGCGAGTCGACCACAACCTCGGCAAGATTCACGACGCGAAGGTCGCGACCTTCGAGCTCGCGTATCACGAAGCGGATCCCCACGGCGGATTCGGGGCGCTGCGTAGCAAGCAGACGCTGACCATTCCGGGCACTGCATTTCGCAAGACCGGGCTAGGCAAGGACGTCACCGACAAATTCCTCGCGGGCCTGCCCGGCGTGCAGAAGGAAGGCTGCGACGGGATCATCACTTCGGCGCGCTTCATCCTGCACCGCATGCCGTCGGCGGTGCGTACCGTGTGCATGGAGTTCTTCGGTCAGGTGCGTCGCTCCACGCCTGCGATCGTCGAGATCAAGCGCTATCTCGACAGTCGTCCTGGAGGCGCGGTCCTGGCCGGGCTTGAGCACCTCGACGAGCGCTACGTCAAGGCGGTCGGCTACGCGACCAAAGCCAAGCGTCACGGGCGGCCCAAGATGGTCCTGCTCGGCGACATCGTCGGCGAGGACGAGGACGCAGTCGCGCGCGCCGCGTCGGAGGTCGTGAGAATCTGCAATGTGCGCGGTGCCGAAGGATTCATCGCGGTCTCGGCGGAGTCGCGCAAGAAGTTCTGGCTCGACCGTGCGCGCACCGCCGCGATCGCCGCGCACACCAACGCCTTCAAGATCAACGAAGACGTGGTCATCCCGCTCGATCGGTTGGGTGACTACACCGACGGCATCGAGCGGATCAATATCGAGCTGTCCATTGCCAACAAGCTCGCGGTGTGCGACGCGCTGCTCGTTGCGCTGGCCGAGCCGCTGTCGACCTCACTCTGGGGCGCCTACGCGGAGGAGCCGCCTCCGCCGGAAGCGTTGGCGACCAAGATCGACGAAGCGCACGCGGTCGTGATTTCGGTACGCGAGCGGTGGCGTGACTTGCTCGCGCGCATCGACGAGACCTTCCCTGCACTGCAGGACCATTCCCTCGTCGTGTCGTGGAAAGCCGAGATCAAGGCGCCGCTGGACGAAATCTTCGCCGGCATTGCTTTCGCACCGGTGAAAAAGCGCTGCACCGACGTGCATCGCGAAGTCCTGCGCTCGCGCGTATTCGTCGCACTGCACATGCACGCCGGCGACGGCAACGTGCACACGAATATTCCGGTCAACTCCGACAACTACGCGATGCTGCGCACGGCGCACGCCGCCGTCGCGCGCATCATGGCGCTGGCGCGACGCCTCGATGGCGTGATCTCCGGCGAGCACGGCATCGGCATCACCAAGCTCGAGTACTTGACGCCCGGCGAGATCGCCCCATTCGTCGAATACAAGCGCAAGGTCGATCCTCAAGGTCACTTCAATCGCGGCAAGCTCCTGCCAGGCGCCGATCTCGAGCGGGCGTATACGCCCAGCTTCAATCTTCTCGGCGCCGAGAGCCTGATCCTCGAGCAGTCGGACGTCGGCAGCATCGCGGACTCCATCAAGGACTGCCTGCGCTGCGGCAAGTGCAAGCCGGTGTGCGCCACGCACGTACCGCGCGCGAACCTCCTGTACAGCCCGCGCAACAAGATCCTTGCAACCTCGCTGCTGATCGAGGCGTTTCTCTACGAGGAACAGACCCGGCGCGGTGTGAGCCTGCGCCATTTCGACGAGTTCTCCGACGTTGCCGACCATTGCACGGTCTGCCACAAGTGCGCCAATCCGTGCCCCGTCGACATCGACTTCGGTGACGTGTCGGTGGCGATGCGAAACCTTCTGCGCGAGCAGGGCCATCGCAAATTCAACGTAGGCGCTGCGGCGTCGATGTTTTTTCTCAACGCGACACGTCCGGCTACCGTCAAGCTGGCGAGGACGCTGATGATCGACTGGGGCTACAAGGCACAGCGACTGGCCCATGCGCTGGTGCGGCGGACCGGCATCGCACAACGACAGACCGATCAGCCGCCTGCGAGCGTGAGCGCCGCGCCGTTGATGACGCAGGTCGTGCACTTCATCAACAAGCCGATGCCGGGCGGATTGCCCAAGCGCACCGCCCGTGCCCTGCTCGACATCGAAGACGGGGCCATTGTGCCGATCATCCGCAATCCGGCGCAGCCGGCCGAGGAATCCGACGCCGTATTCTACTTTCCCGGCTGCGGTTCCGAGCGGTTGTTCTCGCAGGTCGGGCTGGCGACCCAGGCGATGCTCTATCACATCGGCGCGCAGTGCGTGCTGCCGCCAGGTTACCTGTGTTGCGGCTACCCGCAAACCGCGGCAGGCAATCGCGACAAGGGACAGCAGATCATCACCGACAACCGCGTGCTGTTCCATCGCGTCGCCAACACGCTGAACTACCTGGATATCAAGACGGTCATCGTGTCGTGCGGCACGTGCATGGACCAGCTGCAGAAATATCAGTTCGAAAAGATCTTCCCCGGCTGCCGTCTGCTCGACATCCACGAATATCTCATGGAAAAAGGCGTGCGCCTTGAGGGTGTGCAGGGCGTACGCTACATGTACCACGACCCCTGCCATACGCCGATGAAGACATATCAGCCACAGCAGGTCGTCGACGCGCTGATGGGATCCCCGGTCGCGCCCAACGCGCGCTGCTGCGGGGAGTCAGGGACACTGGCGACCACGCGGCCCGACATATCGACGCAGGTGCGCTTTCGCAAGGAGGAGGAAATGCGCCTTGGAGCGGCGCGCCTGCGGGCCGACGGCTTCGCAGGCACGGCCAAGGTTCTGACCTCATGCCCGTCGTGCCTGCAGGGCCTCTCGCGCTACGACGATGATGCCGGCACCAGTGCGGACTACATTGTCGTCGAGATCGCACGCCATCTTCTGGGCGAGGACTGGCTGCCGCGTTACGTGGATAACGCGACGCACGGCGGCATCGAGCGCGTGCTGGTGTAGGCCGCGCCGCTCCCGCCGGCGCCGCTTTTCAGCGCGCCTTGGGCGGCGTGAAAAATGCCGGCGCTACCGAGGTTGCGCCGATCATCGCCGGCCCCGGATTGAGCGATACCGCGGAACCCAGTATCGCCGACGGTGCGCCTAAGATCAGCGCTGACGTGAGGGCTACGACGGCCACCGCGAAAGGGACGATCGAAAAATTCCACTTGCTCCACTCGCGTTGCGGCTTCTTCGAGTCCGGTGTCGCCTTCAAAAAGAACCCGCGACTGCGCGGCGTACGCGCAGCGCGGGGTGGAGGCAACTGGGAAACTGCGCTGAAGCCGAAGTCGAACTCGAGGCCTTGACCTTGCATTTGTGCCTCGCCGTCGCCAAACGGGATGGCCAGGCCGGGATGCCAGCACGGGCGTCCGGCCCCTGGTCTTTGTACTGTACGGCTATTCAATGCACGTCGTTCCATGATTTGCTCGCCCTGGGGTTGCGCACTTAACCTGCATCCATAGGACGGATTGTCCGCGGGTGCAGCGCGCCGCGCGCCGTTCGATTGCGCATCGCGGATGCAGAATATTCACGTTTCCGCCGTCGAAGCCGGCTGTCGGGCAGGGAGCGCCCCTGCGCCGGAAGACACGGTGGCGGCCACCTGAGTTGTGCTATAAGCAACTTCCAGCGCGGGAGCCGCGACGCGTGCCGACGGCGTCCTGCAGGACGGCAGCGCCATGGCGACCAACGAATTTACGCTGACGCAGACACAAACGGAGCCGGGAGCTTCGTCGCTCGCCTTTTACGACGCCGATGGTTGCGCGGCGTGGCTGCGTGGGCTCCCGCTCACCAACATCCCGCAGCACTTCGAAGCCGTCCTGACCCAGCTGCGACGCCTTTCTGAAGCTGAAATGCTTCCGCGCGAGCGCGCGCGCATTGCGGAAGTGATGCGCGAGCCGGTGATGTTCCTTCACACCGAGCTGGCGCGCCGCTACGCGGGCAAGCCGCAGCCGGCGGCCGACCGGGAGCGCGAGGCGTTCCTCCAGTCGGTGGCGCTGTGGCAGGCACTGTGGGGCCAATACTCCGCGTGTCTAAAGCCGTTGCTCGAGAACGATCCGGATCTGCAGGGCGTCAAGGCCAAGGTGTTGCAGCGCGGACTGTGGGTGGGCAAGCAGATGGTGCTCGTGCACGGCCTGGCGCGACACCTGCCGGTGCCGGCGATCTGGCAGGAGTTGCACGCCTACTATCGTCTGGCCGAGATTCTCGAATGTGCAGTCAGCGCGGTCACCGACGAGCTCATGCCCAACGCCATCGGCGTGTCGTGCTATTCGACGTACTGCCACGCTCTGTTGCTCGACCTTGCCGATCCCTGCGCGATGACCGTGCGGCAGATCGAACTCACCGACCGCTGGCTGGCGATGTGGGCCCGCAAGGTATTTCCCTATACTCAACAGCGCGAAACCGAAGGGCCGATGATCGCCATCGACCTGGATGCGCCCGTGGGTGCCACGCTGACGACCATCGGGCCGCGCCACCCCGGTGAGGGCACGCGTTTCGGCTACCCGGCGAAGCTTGCCACCAGCGTGCGCGGGCGTCTCAAACGCCTGGGGACCGGCGCCAACCCCGCCGAGCTGCAACTCGGCCACGACGTGTCTGTCGAGGCAAGCACGGCGCTGCTCGCCCACTTGGACGCGCGCTGGTATGCCGGCCCGGCGAGGCGTAGTGGCAACGAGGTGCAATCGGGTCTGGAGCTGTGTGTAGGCGGGCTGGGTGCCGCCTTCTTTCGCGTCGCCGGTCGAACGTTCAACAGCCAGGACATGCTCGGGCGTCTGTCGTACCAGGGTACGCAGCACTTGGCGACGCTGGGTGCGTTGACGGACTACGATCGCAACAAGGACGACGCCGAAAAGTCCTGGTCGTGGGAGCGCTGGCAGGGAACTTACGACTGGTCGACGGCGTCGGTTCGCCGCACGGGGTCGGGACAGCATCGCTGGCACCTCGATCAACTGGTCATCGTGCGCGACGACGAGCGTGTGCGCTGCGGTTACGTCACGCGTGTCGCGCTCGATTCGCGCGGGGACCTCGCGGTCGCGCTCAGGCTTTGGGCGGGCGCGCCGTCGGCCAACGCCGTGCGCGCGCTGTCGACGATGCTGGTGGAGGAGACGCCGTTTCCCGCAGTGCTCCTCGGTGTCACTCCCGATGAGAAGGCAAGCCTCATCGTGCCTCCGCGCACATTCAGCGCGGGCCGTGTCGTGCGCTCGCTCGCATCGGGGCCCGAACGCCGCTTCCGGCTGTCGCGGCTCATCCAGCGCGGCGCGGACTTCGAACGCGTGGCCTTCGAGGAAACGGCACCCTGAGGGCACGCGGGACCCGGGCACCTGAACGGTGGCAAATCGACTGGGGCGCGAAACCAGCCCCTACCTGCAGCAGCACGCCGACAATCCGGTCGACTGGTACCCGTGGGGCGCCGAAGCGCTCGCACGCGCGCAGAGAGAGCGCAAGCCGATCCTGCTATCGATCGGTTATTCGGCCTGCCATTGGTGTCATGTGATGGCGCACGAATCCTTCGAGGATGCAGATGTCGCCGCGCTCATGAACGATCTGTACGTGAATATCAAGGTCGATCGTGAGGAGCGCCCCGATCTCGACCAGATCTACCAGGCCGCGCATGCGCTGCTCACGCGCCGCGGCGGCGGCTGGCCGCTGACGATGTTTCTCACGCCCGAGCAGCAACCGTTTTTCGGCGGCACCTATTTTCCGAAGACCTCGCGCTATGGCATGCCTGGTTTCGTCGACCTCCTGCCGCGCGTCGCCGCCGCCTATCGCGAGCAGGGAACCGAGATCGCCGAGCAAAGCAATCGGCTGTCGCTGGCGCTCGATGCGATGCGTCCCGATCCGGCGGCCGCGGGAGCGGCGCTGCCCGCGCATGCCGTCGACGCTGCGTGGGTGGAGATGGCGCGCACCTTCGATGAGGTTTACGGCGGGTTCGGCAGCGCGCCCAAGTTTCCGCGTCCACCCGAGCTGGATTTCTGCCTGCGCCGCTATGCCAGGTCCGGCGATGAACGCGCGCTCGAAGTGGTTCGCCTCACGCTCTCGCGCATGGCACAGGGCGGGATCTGCGACCAGCTCGCCGGAGGCTTCTGCCGTTACAGCGTAGACGCCGAGTGGACGATTCCGCACTTCGAGAAAATGCTCTATGACAACGCGTTGCTGCTCTCTCTGTACAGCGACGCCTGGCGCGCGACGGGCGAGCCGCTGTTCGCGCGCGCCGCGCGCGGGATCGTGCAGTGGGCGCTTCTAGAAATGCTCACTGGCGATGGCGCGTTCAGTTCGAGCCTGGACGCCGACAGCGAGCACGAGGAGGGCAAATTCTATGTGTGGACGGCAGACGAGGTAGAGTCGCTGCTCTGCGCCGACGAGTACGCCGTTGCCGCCCGTCACTGGGGGCTCGATGGTCCGCCCAATTTCGAACACTCCGCCTGGCACCTGCGCATCGCCGTTGCGCTGGAGACAGTGGCCCAGGAGCTGCGCATCGACATCGCGCTTGCGCAGGCCCGCCTCGATGTGGCGCGCGCAGAGCTTCTGGCCGCACGCGCGAAACGCGTGCGGCCGGGCCGTGACGACAAAGTGCTGACGTCGTGGAATGCGCTGATGATCGGCGCGCTCGCGCGTGCGGCGCGCATCTTCGACGAACCGGCGTGGCTCACCTGCGCGCAGCGGGCGCTCGGATTCCTGCGCTCGACGCTGTGGCAGGACGGCCGCCTGCTTGCGACGTACAAGGACGGCAATGCGCACCTGAACGCCTACCTCGACGATCACGCCTACCTTCTCGCCGCGCTGGTCGAGTTGCTGCAGACGCGCTTGCGACGGCAGGATCTCGATTGGGCGATTGAGCTCGCGGAGGTGCTGCTGGCGCGCTTCGAGGACGCGAGCGGCGGCGGGGGTTTCTACTTCACCAGCCACGATCACGAGGCGCTGATTCACCGCGCCAAGCCGGGACACGACAATGCCACGCCAGCGGGCAACGGCATCGCGGCGCAGGCGCTGTTCACTCTCGGGCATTGGCTCGGCGAGTCGCGCTACGTCGACGCTGCGGAACGCACGGTGCGCGTTTTCGCACAGGACCTCGGCGCGCAGCCCTCGGGCTTTGCCTCGTTGCTGGTCGCGCTGGCGGATGCGCTGCACCCGCCGACGACAGTACTGCTTCAGGGCGACGTTGCGATCTGCGCGGCGTGGCAGCGCGCGCTCGAGGCGCGTTACCGGCCCGCGCTGCGCACGCTCGACGTCTCCGGCCAGGACGCGCTGCCCGGTGCGCTGGCGAAGCCGCATGCGCTTGCCGCAGGTGCAGCAACGGCGTGGGTTTGCACGGGCGCAACGTGTCTGCCGCCGCTCGACCGTCTCGACGCGATCGAGACAGCGCTGCGCGAGCGTGTGTCCGCCGGGCAGTAGCGTGGCCCAGGCGCTTCCGGTACGATGGTGAGGGTTTGTCCACGTTGCGGAGACCGCATGAAACGCCAAATCTCACTTCTCGCCGCGGGGCTGCTCGCGGCCGGAAGCGCCAGCGCTGCGCTCGACAATGCAGCCGCGGAAGCCATGATGAAAAAGGACGGTTGCGCCGCTTGTCATAGCATCGACAAGAAGCTGATCGGGCCGCCTTACGTCGACGTTGCGGCCAAATACAAGGGCGACAAAGACGCGGTCGCAAAGCTGGTCGACAAGGTCAAAAAAGGTGGAGTCGGCGTGTGGGGCTCGATTCCGATGCCGCCGAATGCGCAGGTGCCTGAGGCGGACATCAAGGACCTCGTGACCTGGATTCTCACGCTCAAGAAGTAAGCGCCCCGTACTCGGGGACAACGCCGTACAAGGTATCGATCGCGCGAGTGTTTTGACAACGGCACACGCGACCGGTAACCTTCGCCGGTCCGTGCAGGAGAGCGCGGCCGCTTCGTGGTCGAGGCTGGCCGCCGCCGAAGGCGCAACTCCCGCAATCGCTCAGGCAAAAGGACCGCGCGGACAGCAAGAGCCAATCTGGAGAGCGGCCACCCGGCCGGATCGGGTGACCCACCGAAGGGGCACCGGCCGCGCGTCGCGACGACGCGCACCGCAATCTCTCAGGTAAAAGGACAGACGGGGCGACGACTAGAGGCGATCGCCCCTTTTTGTCTTTCGTGACCTGGGACGTCGAAGTGCTCAAGCAGACACCGCTTCATGCGCTGCACCTCGCCACCGGCGCCAAGATGGTCGACTTTGGCGGTTGGGACATGCCGGTCAGTTACGGTTCGCAAATCGAGGAACATCACGCCGTGCGCCGCGACGCGGGCATGTTCGACGTATCGCACATGCTGGGCGTCGACCTGCGCGGCGAGGCCGCCCGCGACTTCCTGCGCTACGCGCTGGCCAACAACGTCGACAAGCTCAAGGCGCCTGGCAAGGCGCTGTATTCCTGCTTGCTCGATCACAGCGGCGGCGTGCTGGATGACCTCATCGTGTACTTTTTCGCCGAGGACCGCTTTCGACTCGTGGTCAACGCCAGCACCGCCGACAAGGACCTCGTCTGGCTGCGCGCGCTCGCCGCGCAACATGCGCCTCAGGTCGAGCTGCAGCCGCGACGCGACCTGGCGATGATTGCGGTGCAGGGTCCAAAGGCGCGCGAGCGAGTGTGGCAGGCGCTGCCGGGCAGCCGCGAGGCCTCGGAAGCACTCAAGCCGTTCAGCGCGCGCGAATTCGGTGACCTGCTCATTGCGCGCACCGGCTACACCGGCGAGGATGGCTTCGAGATCATGGTGGCCGCGGTGCGGGCCGCCGCGCTGTGGAACGCGCTCAACGCGGCGGGTGTGCGTCCTTGCGGATTGGGCGCGCGTGACACGTTGCGCCTGGAAGCCGGTATGAATCTCTACGGCCAGGACATGGACGAGCGGGTCAATCCGCTGGAGTCGGGACTGGCATGGACGGTCGATTCGACGAGCCTGCGCGATTTCGTAGGCAAGTCCGCGCTGGCTGCGGCGCCGCGGCGGCGGCAACTGGTGGGCTTGCGTCTGCTGGAGAAGGGCGGCGTGCTACGCGGCCATCAGCGCGTGCATACGGCCCAAGGTGAGGGCGAGATCACCAGCGGCAGCTACTCGCCGTCGATGGCCGCTTCGATTGCGTTGGCGCGCGTGCCCACCGGCGTCGCCGTTGACGACACGGTCGAAGTTGACATTCGCGACAAGCAGGTCGCAGCGCGCGTGGTCAAGCCACCCTTCGTGCGCAACGGCAAGATCCTGATCGAATGAACCTCACGGAGAATCGCATGAATGTTCCTGCCGAGCTCAAGTACACCGCGACGCACGAGTGGATCCGCGCCGACGCCGATGGCACACTGACCATCGGCATCACGGATCACGCGCAGCAATCGTTGGGTGACCTGGTATTCATCGAATTGCCCAAGCCGGGACGCAAAGTCGCTGTCGGTGAGGCCTGCGCGGTGGTCGAGTCGGTCAAGGCTGCCTCCGATATCTACGCGCCCGTTGCCGGCACCATCGTCGCTGCCAACGAGAAGGTCGTCGAATCGCCGGAGATGGTCAACGCCGATGCGTACGGCCAATGGCTCTTCAGGCTCAAGCCTGAAACCGCTGGCGACACGGAGGTGCTGCTCGATGCCGCGGCTTACATTGCTAGCGTCGGCGACGCCTGAGGGATTCGACGTGAAAATGGAGTCGCTGCAGTCGCCCGAGCACCGCTCGCTCGAGTCGCTCGAGCAACACCGGGATTTCGTCGACCGTCATGTCGGCACCAGCGACGCCGAGCAGAAGGCGATGCTGGAAACGCTGGGCTTCTCCTCGCGTGCAGCCCTGATCGACGCCGTCGTGCCGCGTGCGATTCGCCTCACGCGGCCGCTTGCGCTGCCGCCCGCGAAGGGCGAACAGGAAGCGCTCGACGCTCTGAAGGCAATCGCGCGCAAGAACCGCGTCGCCAAATCGTTCATCGGTCAGGGCTATTACGGTACGCTGACGCCGGCGGTGATCCTGCGCAACGTGTTGGAGAACCCGGCGTGGTACACCGCGTACACGCCCTACCAGCCGGAAATCTCACAGGGACGTCTTGAAGCACTGATCAACTTCCAGACCATGGTATGTGACCTGACCGGGCTGGCGGTGGCCAATGCTTCGATGCTCGACGAGGCCACCGCCGCGGCCGAGGCGATGACGCTGTGCCAGCGCGTGGGCCGCGGCAAGAGCCGTATCTTCTACGTTGCCGACGACGTGCTTCCGCAAACCTGCGATGTCGTGCGCACGCGCGCGGCGCCCCTCGACATTACGGTGGTCGTGGGACCCGCGGCGGAGGCGGCCGCACACGATTGCTTCGCCGCGCTCCTGCAGCACCCTGGCGTCGACGGCGAGGTGCGTGACTATCGCGCGCTCTCCGACGCCTTGCACGCGCACGGCGCCATGGTCGTTTGCGCGACGGATCTGCTCGCGCTGACGCTGCTGGCGCCACCCGGAGAATGGGGCGCTGATGTCGCTGTCGGGTCGAGCCAGCGCTTCGGCGTGCCGATCGGCTTCGGCGGTCCGCACGCGGCGTTCCTCGCCACACGCGACGAATTCAAGCGCAGCATGCCGGGGCGACTGGTTGGCGTCACCGTCGACGCCGAGGGACGGCCCGCGTATCGACTGGCGCTGCAGACGCGCGAGCAGCACATCCGCCGCGAGAAGGCGACGTCGAACATCTGCACCGCGCAGGTCCTGCTCGCGGTGATGGCGAGCATGTACGCGGTCTATCACGGACCCAGGGGACTCGCTACCATTGCCGCGCGCGTGCATCGGCTGGCGGCCGTGCTCGCCGCCGGCCTGAACACGCTGGGCGTCGAGCGCACCAATGCGACGTTCTTCGATACGCTGACGCTGGCTACCGGTGATCGCACATCGGCTATCCACGAGGCGGCACATGCGCGCGCGATAGACCTGCGCCGAATCGACGGCACGCGCCTTGGCATTTCGCTCGACGAGACCAGTACGCGCGCGGATGTCGAACTGCTGTGGACGATCTGCGCACCTGCGGGCGCTGCGCTGCCCGACTTCGTGGGCATCGAAGCCGGCATCGACGACGCTTTCGCGGCGCCGATCGCGCGCACCTCGACCTTCCTCACGCATGCGACGTTCAATTGCCACCACTCGGAAACGCAGATGATGCGCTATCTGCGTCGGCTCGCGGACAAGGATCTCGCGCTCGATCGCACCATGATTCCGCTCGGCTCATGCACCATGAAGCTCAACGCCGCGAGCGAGATGTTCCCGGTGACCTGGCGCGAGTTCGGGCAGGTCCATCCCTTCGCGCCGGCGAACCAGTCGGTCGGCTATCGCGAGATGATCGGCCAGCTCGAGGCGATGCTCTGCGCGGCGACCGGCTATGCCGCGGTATCGCTGCAACCGAATGCCGGCTCGCAGGGAGAGTACGCCGGGCTGCTCATCATCCGCGCGTACCACGCGTCGCGCGGAGACGCGCACCGTAATGTGTGCCTCATACCCGCGTCGGCGCACGGCACCAACCCGGCGTCGGCACACATGGCGGGGATGAAGGTGGTCGTCGTCGGCTGCGACGACAGCGGCAATGTCGACATCGACGATCTGAAGCGCAAGGCCGATGCGCACAGCAGGGACCTCGCGGCGGTGATGGTCACGTACCCTTCGACCCATGGTGTGTTCGAAGCCGGCATCCGCGATGTGTGCGACATCGTGCACGCGCACGGCGCTCAGGTGTACGTCGATGGCGCCAACCTCAATGCACTGGTGGGACTGGCCGCCCCCGGCGAATTCGGCGCCGACGTGTCGCACCTCAACCTGCACAAGACGTTCTGCATTCCGCACGGCGGTGGCGGACCCGGGGTCGGCCCCATCGCCGTCGGCGCGCATCTCGCGAAGTTCCTGCCCAGGCATCGCGCGCTGGGTGCGAAGGCCGACGCCGCGTCCGAAGCGATTGGACCCGTGTCTGCTGCGCCCTACGGCAGCGCCAGCATTCTGCCGATCTCGTGGATGTACGTGACGATGATGGGCGGCGACGGACTCCGGACCGCGACCGAATCGGCGATACTCGCTGCCAACTACGTCGCGCGCCGGCTTGCGCCGCACTATCCGGTGCTCTACTCCGGGCCGGGTGGGCTGGTAGCGCACGAGTGCATCCTCGACTTGAGGCCGCTCCAGGAGACCAGCGAGGTCAGTGTGGACGACGTCGCCAAGCGCCTCGTCGATTACGGATTCCATGCGCCGACAATGAGCTTCCCCGTGACTGGAACGCTGATGATCGAACCCACCGAGAGCGAGTCCAAGGCCGAGCTCGATCGGTTCATCGACGCCATGATCGCGATCCGCGAGGAAATCCGCGCCATCGAAACCGGTCGCATGGACCGTGCGGACAATCCGTTGAAGAACGCGCCGCACACCGCTGCCGCGCTCGTCACCGGCAATTGGCAGCACCCGTACACGCGCGAGCAGGCGGCGTATCCGCTGCCCGGCTTGCGCGGTGACAAGTACTGGCCGCCGGTCGCGCGCGCCGACAACGTCTACGGCGACCGGAATCTGTTCTGCTCCTGCATTCCTGTCGCAGACTACGCCGAATGAGAGTATTGGTGCTCGGCGCCGGCGTCATCGGCACGACCAGCGCATGGTTCCTGCGCGAGCGAGGCCACGAAGTCACGGTGATCGAGCGGCAGAGCGCCGCGGCGCTCGAGACCTCGTACGCCAACGGCGGCCAGATCTCCGTGTCGCATGTCGAGCCGTGGGCGGGACCGAGGGCACCGCTGCAAATTCTCAGGTGGCTGTCACGACCCGATGCGCCGCTGCTGTTCCGACCGACGCTCGATCCCCGGCAATGGCGCTGGGGCATCGAATTCCTGATCGAGTGCCTCCCCTCGCACACGGGCAGCAATATGCGGCAGATCCTGGCGATCAGCAAATACTCCGGCGAGGTCCTGCGCGAACTGCGCGCGAGCACCGGCATCCGCTACGACGATCTGCAGCGCGGCATTCTGCAGGTGTACACCGACGACGCGGGGTTCGCGTCCGCGGTCAAGGCAGCGGCCTTGGTGCGCCGCTATGGCATCGCGCGCGAAGTCAAGAACGCAGATCAATGCGTCGCCATCGAGCCCGCGCTTTCCAGGCGGCGCGAGTGGATTGCCGGCGGCACGTTCACCGCGAGTGACGAGACCGGCGATGCGCGCAAGTTCACGCAGTCGCTTGCAGCGCTCGCGGCCGCGCGCGGTGTGAGCTTTCGCTACGGTGTTACCATCGACAAGCTGGAAGGCGGCGCTGATGTGGTGACGGGCGCCGTCGCTACCGACGCGCAAGGCGCCAAGCAGACGCTGGCGGCCGACGCCTACGTCGTATGCCTGGGCAGCTACACGCCGCTCCTGCTCGCGCCGCTGGGTCTGACCGCACCGGTGTATCCGGCGAAGGGCTATTCGGCGACGCTACCGATCGTCGACGGAGGGGCCGCGCCGCAGGGGAGCATTACCGACGATGCCAAGAAAATCGTCTTCACGCGGCTCGGTGATCGCCTGCGTGTCGCCGGCACGGCGGAGCTCTCCGGCTACAAGCTCGATCTCAATCGCGTGCGATGCGAGGCGCTGACCCGGCGCGCAAGCGAGTGGTTCGGCGATGCGGTCGATGCGACGCGCACCGAATACTGGACCGGCCTGCGTCCCGCCACGCCGTCCGGCGTTCCGCTGATCGGCAAGACCAAATATCGCAATCTGTATCTCAACACCGGCCACGGCACGTTGGGCTGGACCATGGCGGCCGGATCCGGCAAGGCGCTCGCAGACATCGTATCCGGCGCGAAGCCCGACGTTGCATTCAAGTTCCTCGGCGGGTGATGATGGTTGCCGAGTTCAGCGAACGGCGCGGCGAGTACGAGATCGCGACCGACCCGGCGCGGCTCGATAGCTCGCTGATCCATGCCTTCCTGAGCGAGCACGCATACTGGTCTATCGGCGTGCCGCGAACAGTCGTCGATCGCGCCATCGAGCACTCGCTTTGCTTTGGTCTTTATCACACCGGCAGGCAGTTGGGCTTTGCCCGCGTCGTGACCGACCGCGCGACCTTTGCCTATCTTGCCGACGTGTTTGTGTTGCCGGAGGCGCGCGGACGAGGGTTGAGCAAATGGCTGATCGACACAATCCTGCGTCACCCGGAACTGCAGGGGCTGCGTCGATGGCTGCTGGCGACGCGGGATGCCCACGGCTTGTACGCGCGATTCGGCTTTGCGCCGCCTGCGTCGCCGGTGCGTTTCATGGAGCGGCACGACCCCGACGTCTACTTGCGTGCGCCGAAATGAGACGCGGCTAGCGTAGTATCCAGACGAGGTCGGAGTGCCAGATCCGCGCCACGCCGCATAGATGGTCTTTGGTGAGCATCCCCATACCGGATCTTCCGCAGCATGTTCGCGATCCACAAGACGACGTGCTCGTGATGGGCGCGCCGTGCCGTCGGGTCGCGATGCTCAGGGCGGCCTGGGCATTCCGCCGACGCAGGCGCTGTCTGTCTCACGCAGCGCGTTATAATTGGCACTTCCTTCTGCAACGATCTCCGATGTCCTTTATTTCGTGCACGCGCTGGTTGCCGGCGTTCTTCGCATTCGCCGCTGCGGCCGCGGACCTCGTTGCGCCTTCCTCCATCGTTGCGCCTGCCTCCGTACCGCCACCGGCGTTAGCCGCCAAGGCGTACCTGCTCGTCGATATGCTGAGCGGCCAGACGCTGGTCGCTCAAAATGCGGATGAGCCGCGCGAGCCGGCGTCGCTGACCAAGCTCATGACTGCCTATCTGGTGTTCCGCGCGCTCAAGGAGCAGCAACTCGTCCCATCACAGCCGGTGACCGTTTCGACGAAGGCGTGGCGCGCCGAGGGATCGCGCATGTTCATCGAACCGAAAAAAGCGGTCAGCGTCGACGAACTGCTGCACGGCACGATCGTGCAATCCGGCAACGATGCCGCGATCGCGCTGGCGGAAACCGTCGGTGGGTCGGAAGCCGCGTTCGTCGAGCGCATGAACGCGGAAGGCGCCCGACTGGGCATGAAGAACACGCACTTCGCGAATGCGACCGGGCTGCCGGCACCGCAACAGGTGTCGACCGCGAACGACCTTGCGCTGCTGGCGGCGGCGATCGTCCGCGACTATCCCGAGTACTACCCGATGTACTCGATCAGGGAGTATCGCTACAACAACATCACGCAACCCAATCGCAACCGACTGCTGTGGAGCGATCCGTATGTCGACGGGATGAAGACCGGCAATACCGACGCCGCGGGCTACTGCCTGATCGCGTCGGCCAAGCGCGGCCCGCGACGGCTGCTGTCGGTCGTGCTGGGCGCCGGATCGGACGCGGCGCGCGCCAGCGAATCGCAGAAATTGCTCAATTTCGGCTTCCAGTTCTACGACACGGTGCAGATGTATCAGAACGGCCAGACGGTGAACACGCTGCGCGTATGGAAAGGGGCGAGCGACAGCGTCGCCGCCGGCTTTGTCGCCGACCAGTACGTGACGCTGCCCAAGGGCCAGGCGCAAAAGCTTCAGCTGACCATGGAAGCGGTCGAACCGCTGGTCGCGCCGATCGCGCGCGGCCAGCGCGTGGGTACGGTGCGCGTCATTTTCGACGGCAAGACGGTCGGCGAGTACCCGCTACAGGCGCTCGCCGACGTGCCGCTGGCGAGCCTGTCCGGGCGCGCCTGGGATACGGTGCAGGCTGTGGTTCAAGTGACGAATAGCGAAACTTCGGCCCCGGGCGCTCGTCGGGGCGACACGGGGAGTGAGGCAGGCATCATGACGGTCTATCTGAACGGTCAGTTTGTTGCGCTCGAAGACGCCAAGATCTCGGTGCTCGATCGCGGGTTCATCTACGGCGACGGCGTGTACGAGCTGATACCGGTGTACGACCGGGAGCCCTATCGCATGCGCCAGCACTTGGCGCGGCTGCAGCGCAGCTGCGATGGCATCGGGCTGACTAACCCGCACAGCGACGCCGAATGGGAAACGATCATCCGAGACCTGATCCGGCGCACGCCCTTCGCCGACCAGGGCGTGTATTTCCAGGTCACGCGCGGTGTGGCCAAGCGCGACCACGCATTTCCCGCCGACGTTGCGCCGACGGTATTCATGATGAGCAATCCGCTCGCGCTGCCCACCGCCGAGCAGGTCGAGCGCGGGGTCGCGGTGATCACCGGCGAGGACGAGCGTTGGCTGCACTGCGACCTCAAGACGATCTCGCTGCTCGGCAACGTGCTCGCCCGACAGGCGGCGGTCGCCGCCGGTGCGGTCGAGTCGGTGATGTTCCGCAACGGTTATCTCACCGAAGCGTCGGCGTCGAACGTGCTCATCGTCAAGGACGGCAAGGTGATCGCGCCGCCGAAGGACAACCTGATCCTGCCGGGAATCACCTACGATGCCACGTTCGAGCTCGCGCGGCAGGGTGGCATGGCGCTGACCGTGCGCCCGGTGGGGCGCGAGGAGGCGCTGTCCGCAGATGAGATGTGGCTTTCGTCGTCGACCAAGGAGGTGCTCGCGGTGACGACGCTGGACGGCAAGCCGTATGCGGGAGGCAAGCCCGGCCCCGTGTTTCGCAAGATGCACGCGCTGTTCCAGGCCAGTAAGCGCAAAGCCGCGTAAGCGCGGAGCTTTCAGGCGGCCGGGTGCGGGCCGGTCAGGCAGTACCTGGCGTCGTGCCAGACCAGTGGAGCAACCGCCTGATGCGCGCAGGCTTCGACCTTGCCGATGAACAGCATGTGGTCACCGGCCGGATGCAGTGCATGATGGCTGCATTCCAGCCACGCAGCGCAGCCTTCGATGAGCGGCGCCGCCGCCGCGCCGAGGCGGAACGGGACGCCGGCGAAACGATCGGAATGCGGCCGCGAAAAACGCCGCGCAAGCTCGATCTGGTCGTGTGCCAGCACGTTCACCGCATAGCGCGTGACCCCCTCGAAGACGCCGAGGCTACGTGAGCGCAGCGCGAGGCTCCAGGTGATCAGTGGCGGGGCGAGCGACACCGAGTTGAAGGAACTGGCGGTGAAGCCGACATAACGTTCGTCGCGAGTGCGCGCGGTGATGATCGTGAGCCCGGTGGCGAATTGCGCGAAGGCATCACGCAATTGGCGTTCGGACGACGGGACCTGTGGCGCGCGCTGGCTGGACATGGCAATCGTCGGGGAAGGGCGCACGGCGCACGCCGCAAAGGCTGGCCGGAGCATCTTAGGGGCGACCCGGCGGGGTGTCAAAATGCGCGGGCTGGCGCTAAACTATCCACATGTCCGGCGCGCGCGGTTGATTCGACCGGCTTTCGAGCGTAGAGCGGCATTTCGATTCGAGCAGCATCGTCTGACGTCGCCACGACCATGAAGGACTCGCTGTCCAAGATCGTCACCAGCCGCTATGGCGGGCGCAATATTCCCGTCGCCCTGGTGTTGCCCGACGGCGGCAGGGTCGCACTTTCGCAACCCACCGAGATCGACATCTACGCACGCACCTGGAGCGGCCTGCGCGCGCTGGCCTCGCCCGAGATGGGCCGCCTGGCGCGTGCCTATGTACGCGGCGATATCGACTTTTCCGGCGGCTCCCGGCGCATCCTCGGCATCGCCGAGGCGCTGGTCGGCAGCGTCACGCACGGCCGTGATCGGATACGCGCACGATTGCTGCAATGGTGGCACCACCATCGCAGCAATCGCGCCAACATCGCGCACCACTACGACGTCTCCGACGCGTTCTACAAACTGTGGCTGGACGAGCGCATGGTGTATTCCTGTGCATATTTTCGCAGCGAGACCGACACTCTCGACCAGGCGCAGACGCAAAAGCTCGACCACATCTGCCGCAAGCTCATGCTCAAGCCCGACGAGGAATTCCTCGACATCGGCTGCGGGTGGGGCGGTCTCATCTTCCGCGCTGCGGAACGCTATGGCGTAAGGGCGACCGGAATCACGCTCTCGCGCAATCAGTACGAGCACGTGCGCGCGCAAATCGACGAGCGCGGGCTGACCGGGCGCGTCGAGGTGCGATTCCTCGACTACAGCGATCTGCCGCCCGACCGTCTATACGACAAGATCGCCAGCATCGGCATGTTCGAGCACGTCGGCATACGCAACTACCCGCGCTACTTCGGCAAGATCTACAGAATCCTCAAGCCCGGTGGAATGGTGATGAACCACGGCATCACGCAGAACGAGGTCGGCGTCGAAGGCCTCGGCAGCGGCATCAGCGATTTCGTCGAGGAGTTCGTCTTTCCCGGCGGCCAGCTCGCCCACGTCTCGACGGTGATCGAAGCCATGGCCGCGCAGGGCCTGGAACTGCTCGACGCCGAGCCGCTTCGCGAGCACTACGGACGCACGCTCTGGCACTGGGTCGACCGCCTCGAGCGCAACGCCGATGCGGCGCGGCGCGAGGCCGGCGAGGAGAAGTTCCGCACCTGGCGAATTTACCTCGCGGGCTCGGCCCACGGCTTCGACCGGGGTTGGCTGTCGCTATTCCAGCTGCTTGCGGGCAAGCCGTTCCCCGACGGCAGCCTGCCGCACCCGGCGACGCGCGACTACATGTACGCGCCCTGAAGCCGTCGACGGCGGCCGCCGATGGCCGGCGTGCCGACGCTTGCAATGCGTGCTGCGCGTACCCATATGCGGATCATGGAGACCCAAGTGACCGAGACCCTGCTCGAATTCCCCTGCGCGTTCCCGCTCAAGATCATGGGTCGGACGCAGGACGGGTTCGCCCAGGCGGTGCTCGACATCGTCTTGCGCCATGTTCCCGACTTCGACAGCGCGTCGATGGAGATGCGCGCGTCGCGCCAGGGTAAGTATCTTTCGCTCACCTGCACGATCAACGCGACCTCGCGCGAGCAGCTCGACGCGCTTTACCGCGAGTTGTCCGCGCACCCGCAAGTCGTGATGGTGCTCTGATGCCGGCGGCGCCGCGCGCCGCCATGGCCCTGCACGTACGGAAACTGGGTACGACCGCGTACGAGCCGACGTGGCGCGCGATGCAGGCGTTCACGGCGGCGCGCACCGCGACGACCGCGGACGAGCTCTGGCTCACGGAGCATCCGGCCATTTACACGCTCGGGCTCGCAGGCCGACGCGAGCATCTGCTGCGTGACAACGGCATCGCCACGCTCAAGGTCGATCGCGGCGGGCAGGTAACCTATCATGGCCCGGGGCAGCTCGTCGTATATACGCTGCTGGATCTGGCGCGTGCCGGGCTGGGCATCCGCGACGCCGTGCGCAGGCTCGAACGCGCCGTGATACGATGGCTCTCGTCGCTGGGTATCGAAGCCTATGCCAAGGCCGGCGCTCCCGGCGTCTACGTTCAGCAGCATGCCGCCGACGCGAAAATCGCGGCGCTCGGGCTCAAAGTCAGCCGCGGTTGCACCTATCACGGCCTCGCTCTCAACGTTGCCATGAACCTATCGCCGTTCTCCGATATCGACCCTTGCGGTTACCGCGGCCTAGCGGTGACGCAGCTGCGCGACCTCGGCGTAGACACCAGCGTCGACGAGGCGGGTGCCGGCCTGGCGCCGGTGCTCGCCGAGTGCCTGGCCGAGACGGTTGACGCATGAGCGCACCTGACACGTCGTCGGGCGCGCCGCCTGCGAACGCCGCCGGCGTCAAGCACAGGGGCGGCGACAAAACCGCGCGCATCCCGATCAAGGTCGTCGCCGTCGAGCGGCTGAAAAAGCCCGAATGGATTCGCGTGCGTGCGCCGTCGTCACCGCGCTTTTACGAGATCAAGAAAATCCTGCGCGAGCATAACCTGCACACGGTGTGCGAAGAGGCGTCGTGCCCGAACATCGGCGAGTGTTTCGGCAAGGGCACCGCGACATTCATGATCATGGGCGACATCTGCACGCGACGCTGCCCGTTCTGCGACGTCGGCCACGGGCGGCCGCTGCCGCTGGACGGCGCGGAACCGGTCAATCTCGCGCGCACCATCGCCGCGCTGCGGCTCAAATACGTCGTCGTCACCAGCGTCGACCGCGACGATCTGCGCGACGGTGGAGCGCAGCACTTCGTCGATTGCATACGCGCTGTGCGCGCGCATTCGCCCGACACGCAGATCGAGGTGCTGGTGCCGGATTTTCGCGGCCGGCTCGAGCGCGCGCTCGACATCCTCTCCGCCGCGCCGCCCGACGTCATGAACCACAATCTGGAAACGGTGCCGCGGCTGTATCGGCAGGCGCGACCGGGATCCGATTACATGCACTCGCTCAGGCTGCTGTCGTCGTTCAAGGCGCGCTATCCGGACATTCCGACCAAGTCGGGGCTGATGGTAGGCCTGGGTGAGACCGACGAGGAGATCCTCGCGGTGCTGCGCGACATGCGCTCGCATGCGATCGACATGCTGACCATTGGCCAATACCTGCAACCCACTGCCGGACATCTGCCGGTGCTACGCTACGTGCACCCGGAAACCTTCGCGATGTTCGAGCGCGAGGCCTACGCGCTGGGCTTTCGCCATGCCGCGGTCGGTGCGCTGGTGCGCTCGTCGTATCACGCGGACCAGCAGGCGCACGGTGTGCTCGAGGCGTCGCCGTAGCGGAAGTCACGAAGGGAGTTCAATGCGACATCGATTCCTGCGCGCGGTCGCGGCCGTTGCGCTGACGGCATTCGCGGCGGTGAGTGGGCACGCCGAAGTCGCGGAGGTGCGCATCTCGCGCGGTTTCGGCGTGCTCTACCTTCCGCTGATGGTAATGGAGAGCGAGAAGCTGCTGGAAAAGCAGGCCAAGGCCGCGGGGCTGCCCAACGTCAAGGCGACCTACCTGGTGCTCGACGGCGGGAACGTGATCAACGACGCCATGCTCTCCGGCGCGCTCGACATCGCTTCGATCGGGGTCGCCGGCTTTCTCACGCTGTGGGCGAAGGCAAAGGACAACCCCACGATCGAGATCCGCGGCCTCTCGGGCATGAGCTCGTCGTCACTCTACCTGATGACGCGCAACCCGGCGGTGAAGTCGTTGAAAGACTTCAGCGAAAAGGACCGGATCGCCGTGCCTGGCATCAAGACCTCGCTGCCCGCGGTGATCCTGCACATGGCGGTGGCCAAGGAGCTTGGCGACGCGAATTACAACAAGCTCGATCCCATCACCGTCGGCCTGCCGCACCCGGACGCCCTGACGGCGTTGCTGTCAGGCAAGGGCGAGATCAACAGCCACATGGCCTCGCCGCCGTTCTCCTACATCGAGGACGCGACGCCGGGGCTGCACCGCGTCTTCAACTCGGTCGACGTGCTGGGCAACATCACGCTGGACATGACTTACACGACGCGCAAGTTCTTCGAGGCCAATCCGAAGATCTGTGCTGCGTTCATCGCGGCGATGAACGCAGCCAATGCGCTGATCGCGAAGGACAGGAAAAAGGCCGCGGAGATCTACATCGCGGTGTCGAAGCAGAAGTCGACGGTGGACGAAATCGTCAAGATCCTCAGCGACCCGAACTCGACGTTCTCGACGGTGCCCGATGGAACCATGAGGTACGCCGAGTTCATGTCGCGCGTCGGCACGATCAAAGCCCAGCCCGCGTCATGGAAGGACCTGTTCTTTTCGCCCATTTACGGCGTGCCGGGGAGCTGACACGTTCGACCGGCATCAGCCACGGATTTTCCTTGATGCCCGTGAGCTTCCGAAAGCCCTCCTCAGCCACGGAGTGTCCCGCCGCCTTATCGATCGTTGTCTGGGCGACCCACGCTGCCCTTTGCGATCGATGGTTGCCGCAAGAATCATTGATCTCAGGCCCCACTCGGGCTACCCTGACGCATCAGGGGCCGCACGTAGTAGAGCCGCCAAGGGAGGTTCATGATGTTAATCAGTCGCATCGTCGCCGCGATCGGCGCAATGTCGGTACTTGTTTCGGGCGCGTTGGCGCAGGATGGTGTTACCCCCACGTCGATCTTGATCGGGCAGTCGGCAGCTTTCACGGGCCCTGCCGCACAGCTCGGGATCCAGATGAGGGACGGCGCGAAGCTTTGGTTCGACTACGTGAACGCGCGGGGCGGCGTCAACGGGCGCCGGATCGAGCTCAAATCGCGCGATGACAAGTACGAGCCGAAGCTCGCTGCCGAGAACACCAAGAAGTTGATCGAGGAAGATCGGATATTCGTGCTGTTCGCCTACGTGGGCACGCCGACAAGCCAGGCGAGCCTGCCGATCTTCACCGCAGCGAAAGTCCCATTCGTGGCACCGTTCACCGGCGCGGAGCTGTTGCGGTCGCCACTCAACAAGTATGTATTCAACGTACGCGCGAGCTACTACGACGAAACGGAGAGGATCGTCGACTTTCTGGTGCGGACGGGCGTCAAGAACTTCGGGGTGTTCTATCAAAATGACGCCTACGGCCAGGCCGGTCTGGAGGGCGTGAAGCGCGCACTCTCGCGACGCAACATGCAGCCGATGGTGCTCGGCACCGTCGAGCGCAACACGACGAATGTGTCCGAGGCCGTGAACACGATCAACGCGGCCCGACCGGAAGCGACGGTAATGATCACCGCCTACACGTCGGCAGCTGAGTTCGTGAAGCAGATGAAGAAGGCCGGCAGCGGCTCACAGTTCTTCAACGTGTCCTTTGTCGGGAGCAAGGCCTTGGCCGAGGCACTGGGCGCAGACGGGCGCGGAGTGATTATCTCGCAGGTCGTGCCGTTCCCCTGGAGCCCAACCGTGCCCGTCGTCAAGGAATTCCTCGACCTCGCGAAGGCAGCTAAGGTCGAGGTGAATTTTTCCAGCCTCGAAGGCTTCATCGGGGCCAAGGTGCTGGTCGAAGGCCTGCGTGCAGCCGGCAAGGATCTCACACGAGCGAAGTTCGTTACCGCGATGGAATCGATGTCGAATTTTGATACCGGCGGGTTCCAGGTCCGGTTCTCGCCCGATAACCACAACGGTTCGCAGTATGTCGATCTTTCGATGATTGGGCGCGAAGGGAAGTTCATCCACTGAGGCCTGCCTCGCGCGACCCGCAATCGACCACGATGCCGTCGGCCGCTAGCGAGTGCCCGCCGGCGTCGGTGCGGCACCCTTCGGCCACAGCAGCCACATTCGTCCTTCCTGCTTCATGCGCCCGGCTTCGCGCGCGGCGTCGGCGCCGAAACCCCAGAACCAATCGGCACGCACGGGACCGCGGATCGCACCGCCAGTATCCTGCGCCATCATCAATCGCGCGAGCGGCCGCGTCGACAGTGGCCAGGTTGTGGCGACGAACACGGGCGCGCCCAGCGGAATGAAGCGCGCATCGACGGCAATCGCGCGTCCGGCGGCGAGCGGCACGCCCAGCGCTCCGACGGGCCCGTCGATGAGCGCGGCTGGCGCGGGCTCACGTTCGCGAAAGAACACGTAGCTCGGATTCTCCGCGAGCAGCGCCGGCAGCAGGTCGGGATGATCGCGTCCCCACTGCTTGATGCCCTGCATCGACGCCCGGTCCAACGTCAGGTCGCCGCGGTCGACCAGCACGCGGCCGATGGAGCGATACGGCTGTCCATTCTGGTCGGCATAGCCCACGCGAACGACGCTGCCATCGGGAAGCTCGACGCGCCCGGAGCCCTGGATCTCCAGGAAAAACGCCTCGACCGGATCGTCGACATAGACCAGCTCCTTGCCCGCGACACCCGCCCTGCCGGCGTCGATGTCGGCGCGGGTCCAGTAGGGCACGACGCGTTTGCCCTCGACGCGTCCACGCACACGCTTGTTCTTGAGCTCTGGATAGAGTTCACCGAGATCGACGGTGAGCAGATCATCCGGCGGCGCATACAGCGGATAGCGGTACCGTTCGTCGCGCACGCGGGCCCCACGCAGCAGCGGCTCGTAATAGCCGGTGATCAATCCCGTGTCGCCGCCGTCGCTGGCGAGCACCTGGTATGCGCTAAAATGCGCTTCGAAGAACGCGCGGACAGCGGCTGTATTGCGGCCGTCGACGCTGGTCGCGGCGGCGCACACGCGACGCCACGCGTCTTCGGTGGTTGGCCGCGCGAGCAATGCGCCGCAGCTCCCGTTGAACGCGGGCCACGCCGCAGCCTGCGCGTCGTCGCGCCAGCCCGGCAATTCGGCAAACGCGACTTCGCGCAATTGCATCGCCGGCGCAGCAGGCTGCACCGGAGGCGCCGGCGGGGGCGCCGGAGGAACACGGGGCGGCGGCGCAGTGACGCATGCCGCGACCAGCATCACCGCGACGGCGGGCAGGATACGACGGAGGCCGCAGGCGATGGAATGGATTCTGCTCGAGGCCGGACTCGCGCTGGGGCTCGCGGTGTTCATCGTCTGGTTCACCATGGGCGGCAAGCCTAAGCGTCAGCCACCCGAGTCGCCAGCGCAGCCGCCCGCTTCACCGGGCACGCAGGAGCGATCCGCGGAGTCGAAGCGTTAATGGAGTATGCGCGGTACCGACAGCGTGAACGGCGGAATCGGCGCGTCGAAGGTGTGGCCGTCTTCGGCGATCATCTGGTAGGTTCCGCGCATGGTGCCGACGGCGGTTTCCAGATGCGTGCCGCTGGAATATTCGAAGCTCTCGCCGGGCTTGAGCATCGGCTGCTGGCCGATGACACCAAGGCCCTTGACTTCGATCACCTTGCCGTTGGAGTCGGTGATCAGCCAGTGGCGACTGACGAGTTGCGCCGGCACGGTGCCGGTGTTGGTGACCGAGATCGTGTATGCGAAGACGTACTGGTTCTTCGACGGATCGGACTGATCGTCGATGTACATCGCCTTCGGGACCACGGTAATTTCGTATTTGATGCTCTCGGCCACGAACTATGCCCCGACACCGCTGATGCGAGGATTATAACGCGATGCGAACCTGCCTGATTGCGCCGTCGATCCTGTCCGCGGATTTCGCGCGTCTCGGCGACGAAGTGCGCGCGGTGATCGCCGCGGGCGCCGACATGATTCACTTCGACGTGATGGACAACCATTACGTGCCCAACCTCACCATCGGCCCGCTGGTGTGCGAGGCGCTCAAGCCCGTCGTCACCGTGCCGATCGATGTTCACCTGATGGTCAAGCCGGTCGATCGCATCGTTCCCGATTTCGCGAAGGCCGGCGCGTCGATCATCAGCTTTCATCCGGAGGCCTCGGCGCACGTCGACCGCACTATCGCGCTCATCCACGATTCCGGTTGCAAGGCCGGGCTGGTGTTCAATCCGGCGACACCGCTGTCATGGCTCGACCATGTGCTCGACAAGCTGGACCTGGTGCTGATCATGTCGGTCAATCCAGGCTTCGGCGGCCAGGTGTTCATTCCGGAAGCGCTGAGCAAGATCGCGCTCGCGCGCGAGCGTATCGACGCCATGAGCGCGCGCACCGGGCGCGACATTCGCCTTGAAGTCGACGGCGGCATCAAGACCGACAACATCGGAGCTGCAGCCAAGGCCGGTGCCGACACCTTTGTCGCCGGGTCGGCGATTTTTGGCGTCAAGGAATACGCAAAGACCATCGCCGCGATGCGTGCCGCGGTGACCTCCGCCTGAGGCGCGCTGATATTGCCTGCCAAGGGCGTCGGTGGGAGTGGTATAGTTCCGCGACCGACCCGGCCTCCCGTGCCGGCGCAGCACCGTTTCGCACACGACCGATGAGCTTCGACACTTTCAACCGCAACGGCCGCACCTGGCGGCAGGGCAACGACTGGCGCTGGCGTCGCCAAGCTTGAGTCGCGCCCGCGTCGCGCAAAGACGCGGGCGGGCACCCCGAAGTTTTTCCTGCGTACGTTGAAAGTTGGAGCATCATGAACGAAGCCGAATTCCGCGCGCTGGCCGCGCAGGGCTATAACCGCATCCCGCTGGTGCTCGAGTCCTTCGCCGACCTCGACACGCCGCTGTCGCTCTATCTCAAGCTCGCCAATCAGCGCTACACGTACTTGCTCGAATCGGTGGTCGGCGGCGAGCGCTTCGGCCGCTATTCGTTCATCGGATTGCCGGCGAAGGTTCGCGTCCGCGCGCGCGGTTGCGACATCGAGGTTGAGGATCGCGGCGGCATCGTCGAGCGCCATCGCGGCGATCCGCTGGCGTTCATCGGCGAGTTCCTGCGCCGCTATCGCGCAGCGCCGCGGCCCGGGCTGCCTCGGTTTTGCGGCGGGCTCGCCGGCTACTTCGGCTACGATACGGTGCGCCACATCGAGGCCAGGCTCGCCGACACATCGCCTCCCGTCGACCCGGCCCTTGCCGACATTCCCGACATCCTGCTGCTGCTGACCGAGGAGCTGGCGGTCGTCGACAACCTGTCGGGCAAGATCTCGCTCATCGTCTACGCGGACCCGTCGCAGCCCGACGCCTACGCTATCGCGCACGACCGGCTGCATGCGCTCCGACGCAAATCGCGTGAAGCGGTGGCGGCGCCGTACCAGACCGCGACCACGCTCACCCAGGCGCAGAGCGACTTCGGCGCCGACGGGTACAAGGCTGCGGTCGCGCGCTCGCGCGAGTACATCGCCGCCGGCGACATCATGCAGGTCGTGATCGCGCAACGCATGCGCCGCCCGTTCCGCGAGCCGCCGCTGCAACTCTACCGCGCGCTGCGCTCGGTCAATCCGTCGCCGTACATGTTCTACTACGACTTCGGGGACTTTCACGTCGTCGGTGCGTCACCGGAAATCCTTGTGCGCAAAGAGGGCGACGCCATTACGCTGCGCCCGATCGCCGGCACGCGCCCGCGTGGCGCCACGCGCGACGCCGACGAGGCGCTGGCCACCGAGTTGCTCGCTGATCCCAAGGAGATCGCCGAGCACGTGATGCTGCTCGACCTCGGGCGCAACGACGTCGGCCGCGTCGCGCAGACCGGAAGCGTCAAGGTCAGTGATCGCATGGTGATCGAGCGCTACTCACACGTGATGCACATCGTGTCCAACGTCGAAGGCCGCCTCAAGCCGGGACTAACCAGCATCGACGTGCTGCGCGCCGCGTTCCCCGCGGGCACGGTCAGCGGCGCGCCGAAGGTGCGGGCGATGCAAATCATCGACGAGCTCGAGCCGACGCGCCGCGGCATCTACTCAGGCGCGGTGGGCTACATCAGCTTCCAGGACGACATGGACACCGCGATCGCGCTGCGCACCGGCGTGATCAAGGACGGCACCCTGTACGCGCAGGCGGGCGGCGGCATCGTCCACGATTCCTCGCCTGAGGGTGAGTGGCAGGAGACGCTGAACAAGCTGCGCGCGCTGCAGCGCGCGGCCGATATGGTGCAGTTGGGGCTCGATGCGGAGGGTTGAGCGCTACTGACGGCCATACCTCGGAGTTAGGCTCTAGCGCACAGCACCCGGCAGCTGGGTCCGGACCGCAATCTGATTGCGCGGTCGGCGCTACTCGGCCTGCGGCACCGGTGCTGCCCGCGCTTGAATGAAAAACGCGGTCACCTGCCACACGATGAAAATGGCAATCAACGCGATCAGGGTGCCGCTGATGGGGCGGGTCACGAAGGTGGCGAAGCTTCCACGACTAAGAAGGAGCGCGCGTCGAAAGTTCTCCTCCAACATGGGTCCCAGGATGAAGCCGAGCAAGAGCGGTGCCGCCTCCAGGTCGAGGCGCAAAAACGAGTAGCCCACCAGGCCAAAAGTGGCCGTGATGTAGATGTCGTCCAGGCTGTTGTTGATGCTATACGTGCCGATGCAGCAGAAAAAGAGTATCGATGGGAACAGCACGGTGTAGGGAATCTTGAACACCGACAGCCAGAAGCGCACTAAAGGCACGTTGAGAATGACCAGGAAGACGTTGCCTATCCACATGCTGGCCACGAGGCCCCAGAACAGATCGGGGTGGCTGGCGATCATGTTCGGCCCGGGCTGGATACCCTTGATGATGAACGCGGCCAGCATGAGGGCCATCACCGCATTCTCGGGTATACCGATGGCCATGAGCGGAATGAAGCTGGTACGCGCGGCAGCTTCGTCGGCGGCGCCTTGGCCGGCCACACCTTCAATGGCGCCGGAGCCGATTTCGTGCTTGTACTTGCTGAACTTCTTTTCGACCGCGTAGGCCCCGAACTGGGCAAGCGTCGGACCGCCTCCGGGCAGGATGCCGAGGAATGAGCCGATCACGCTGCCCCGCAACGCGCTCGGAATGATGCGCTTGAACTCGGGCCAGGTCGGCATGAGATTGATCTTGCCGTTGAATGGCGTGTGCTCGCTCCGGCTGTCGAGGTTCTTGGCGATCTCGGCTATGCCGAAGCAACCCAGCGCAACACTTATGAGACCGATGCCGTCGAGCAGGAAGGGCAGGCCCATGGTAAAGCGAGCCACGCCACTGTTCACGTCGGTGCCCACTTGCCCGAGCAACACTCCGATCAGGCTCATCGCCAGGCCGTTGATCAGGCTTCCTGTGGTGACAAAACTGACGCACACGAACCCCACCAGCATCAGGGCACAGTAGTCGGCCGGTCCAAACAAGAATGCGACCTCTCCCAGCGCCGGGGCCAGCGTCGACAGCACCACGATGGCCACGGTGCCACCAATGAAGCTGGAAATACCCGCGGTGAACAGGGCCAGGCCGGTCTTTCCCTTGAGCGTCATCTGGTAGCCGTCGATACAGGCCACGATGCTACTCGCGTGCGGAATCTTCATGGTGATGGCGCTCACGCTATCGCCGTACTGAGCGCCGTAGTAAATGCCCGCTAGCATGATGAGCGCGCCACCGGTGGGTATGGAATAGGTCAGGGGCAGCAACAAACTGATGGTGGCCAGCGGCCCCAGTCCAGGCAGCAGGCCCACGAGCGTTCCCACCACGCATCCGATGGCGCAATAAAGAAGATTGTGCAGGGTCAGCGCGTGTCCAAAGCCAAGTGCGAGGTTTTGCAGAATGTCCATCAGAACAACGGCAGGTTGAGGCCGAGCAGTTTTTGCAGGGCGAACGCAATCGCGATCAGGCCAGCCGAGATCTTGACATTGCGCATCACAGAATACGAAGTACCGGCATACGTGGAGAAAAACACCATGAACACGATGCCCGCGGTCATGTTCAGATGCTCCGAGATCAACGCGAATCCGCACAGGCTTGCCAGGACGATGCTGATGTTCTTGAATTTGAACTCGAGGTGGACGGGCGGGACAAAGCGCGAGCGCACCACGGTAATCAAGCCGATCAGGAAGAGCAGGCCACTTACCAACAGTGGGAACAGGCCGGGGCCCGCGCGGCTGAATTCGCCGAACTGGTAGTTGCGCGACCACACGCCAAAGACCAGGGAGAACGCGATTAGAAACAGGCCCCTGATGAGATTTCGATTATTCATATGAGGCGATCTAGGATGAGGGTGGCAGCCAATCCAGCCGCTGGAGGCACGGGCTGGAGCATTCCCTTGCACCGGGCTGTCATTGATCCATTCTAGCGCCTCAAGGCTTTCAATAACCTGACGCCAAGCCCGGGCGGTCATCGAGCCGGTTGCGCCGTATTCCATCAGGGTGTTGCCGAAGGGCACATAAGCGCAATTGGCGCGGAAGTGGTGGCCGCAGCCGCGAGCGTGTGTTGCATCGTTGATAATGAGGTCGAGGCAAGAACCTCCGAGTCGATGCAAATGCTCTCGTTCAGGCACCCGCTGGTCGTAGGTTTCCTGACGCTCCTGTTGTTTGCCGCGCTGGGGTTCCTCGGCGTGGCGTGGCAGATCGTCAGTTATCGGTACTCGTCATTCGACGCCCATGCCGATGCGGCGTTGGTTCTGGGCGCGGCCGCGTGGGGGCAAAAGCCTTCCCCCGTATATCGTGAGCGCATCGCTGAAGCTATCACGCTCTACAAGAGCGGTCGCGTGCGATACCTCATATTTACGGGTGGAACGCCGGAACCCGCCTACCCGGCGGAAGGCGAAGTCGGCCGCCGATTCGCCATTGAGAATGCCGTGCCACCCGCAGCCATTTTGGTCGAAACTACCTCCCGCACGACGTGGCAAAACCTTGCAAATGCAAAGGACCTGCTGGAGTCGCACGGAATCCAGACGGTGCTGCTGGTCAGCGATCCTCTGCATATGCGGCGCGCGATGGCTATGGCGTCGAGCCTTGGGTTGCAGGCGACGCCGGCACCTACATCGTCAAGTCGGTTTCAGTCGCTTGCCAGCCGGGGTGATTTTCTCTGGCGCGAGACCTGGCGGTACATCGAGTACCTGCTGCTCCCCACTCCTTCCTGAGATTGGCAGCGAACCACCGCGAGGCGCCTGGCGTCGCAATCAAGCCGGCGCTCGTGCTACGCCCAGATGAGGTCGTCTGCTAGCGTCTCTGACGGAAATCATCGGCGTGCATCGGCAAGCCCTCAGTTCCCGGCGAACGATGGCGCATCGGGAACGTTGCGGAATCCGGCGCAGGCGTTGCGAATGCCGAGCAATGACGGCAACGAGCGCACACCGAGCTTCAGCTGCCTGGCGATTCGCGCACCCATCGGCAGGCGCCGGGGAGCGGGCACCTCGCCGACGTAACGCTCGAGGTCGACGTAGAAGGTCGCCGTGCTGCCTAGATCGTCGAGCTCTAGCGCGTGGCTTGCTGACCGTTCGCGCATCGTGGCGTCGATGCGCTCATGCACGGGTTCGGTCATCAGCATGTACTCGGCGACAGGCACCTTGTTCTTCAACATCCGGTGGACGAGGATCACGTCGACGCCAGCCAGCTCCGTCAGGTTCTTGACCTTTTGTATTGCCGCCTCGCCAAGATGGCCGACCAGCTTGATCTTGAGATTGCCCGTCTGCATGCAACCGTCGCAGTTGCACAGGTTGTTGATCTTGAGATCGGAAAGGCGTGCATGGAACGCCCGATAGATCGCTGCCGCCTGCTCCGGGACAAACTCGAGGCCGGGCTCGGAGGCTGGAGGAAACGAGATGTAGAACAGGGCGGCGTCTCCCTCGAGCTTCGCCAGCTTCAGGCGCGGGCTGGTGGCGTCGATCACGGCCTCCAGCAGTTGCGCAACAATTTCCTGCGCGTGCGCGAGGCTCGCCCGATGCAATTTCATGAACCGGGTGTAGCCAGCGATGTCGGCGATGAGCATGAATGTCGGCTGGACGGCCATGATCGGCTTCGGATGAAAAGGATGCTAAACCGCACGGACTGGAGTATTTCGCCTTGGCGAGTCCGGGTCAACCGGCGATTCGCAAGGTCCGGTAGCGATGCGTGACGATCATCCCCGCACAATCAAAAGTGCCCCCGACGCGACCGCGAAGATCAGTACGAACGCGCGCAGCGCACGCCCGCCAACGCGGCCATGAATCCAATGGCTCAACATGGCTCCGATGGCCAGCGCCGGTGTGAGCATGAGAGCCGTTTCGAACTGCGCAGAAGTTACGCGCCCGGCCGTCGCCAGGAACGCCAGCGACATCAGCTGACCCAGCAAAAAACAGATGGCCAGCGTCGAGCGAAGCGTGGCTGCCGCTTGATGCTGATAAACCAGTGCAAGTGGCGGCCCCCCGATCCCGGTTGCCGTCTCAGTGACCCCGGTAACGACCCCCGCTGCGGCAAAGACTCGACGACCCGGCGTGAATGAGGGCGCAACGAGCGTCGCCGCCGCGGCCAGAATGGTCAATGCGCCGATCAGAATCTGGAGTTGGCTCGAGGTCAGTGCGGCGAGGAGCCGCAGGCCGCCAAACGTGCCCAGAAATCGTCCGGCCGTGATCCAAGCGGCACCCGAGCGATCGAGCGCGGCCCGCTCGCGCCAGGCGACGTACAGATTGAGCGGAATCATCAGCGCCAGCAGGCAGACGGGCAGCAGTTCGGGCGCAATGAACGCCAGGACGGGCGCGACAATAAGCGCGAATCCAACGCCGGTAGTTCCCTGAACGAACGCCGCAAATGCCGTTGTGGCGGCGATGAAACCAAATACGGTAAGGCTCACTGTTACCCCCGCACCGGGCACCGGTGCTTGGTCGAAAGACCTTGTACGCTTTGCACCGGCGCGACACAAGGACGGCGACTGGCCGCGTCCGCCCGACTCGCCGGCATGTCGCAACCTGCCTCCAATTTGTTGTGAGTCTTGTTCCGAGCGCCGAGTATTTGAGCAGTAGGGAGGTACCGATCCTGACACGAAGCTGGCATCGGGTACTGCGGAACCGGGGGTTGTCGATTTCACCCATTACGGTCAATATTGCTTCGTCCGAGGTTTTTCACGTCTCGCGCTGGTCGCGATGCGAATTCGACTATTACTTGGAGGAGGCTTATGACAACCCAAAGGCACATTTTGAAGTTTGATCGGCGCAGGGTGCTGAAGGGCGCGGCCGCCGCGACCGCCTTGCAATTCGCACCTCCCTTCATCATGAGATCACGCGCCGAGACACCGCTGCGAATCGGCATGGTCGATCCATTGACCGGCGTCTATGCGGCGGTTGCCCAAAATGAAGTGATGGGTGCAAAACTTGCCGTTGACCAGATCAACGCCAAGGGCGGTATTCTCGGGCGACCCATCGAGCTGCTGGTCGAGGACTCGGCAAACGACGTCGGCACCGGTGTGCAGAAGGCGCGCAAGTTGATCGAGCGCGACCAGGTTTCGTTTCTCATCGGCGATGTCAATTCCGGCATCGCCCAGGCCATTGCACAGGTCAGCAACGAGAAGGGTGTGCTGCATATCGTGTCCGGCGGCCACACCGACACGATCACGGGCGTCGATTGCAAATGGAACGTCTACCGCGTGTGCAACACGACGAGCATGGAAGCCAATTCGGTTGCCAACCTCCTGTTCACCAAGTACGGCAAGAAGTGGCATTTCATCACGCCGGATTACGCTTTCGGCCACACACTGGAAAAGGCCGCGGCAGTGGATTTGCAGAAGCTCGGCGGAACGATCACCGGCAACGAGCTCACACCGCTCGGCACCACCGACTTCTCGGCGTATCTCATCAAGGCGCGCGCCGCCAATCCGGATGTCCTGCTGGTCCTGCCGCAGGGTTCCGACATGGTCAATTGCCTGAAACAGGTCGCGCAGTTCGGCATGGAAAAGCAGATGCACGTTGCTGGCTTGCAACAAGAGCTCGAATCGCTCGAGGCGATGCCGCCTGAGGCGCGGGTCGGTATCTGGATGTTCGAGTGGTATTGGAAGCAACCAGGAGTGGCGGGTGTCGACAAGTTCGTAGCAGATATCCGCAAGCTGAACAGCGGCAAGGTCCCCACCGCAAGACACTGGTTCGGCTACACGTCGGTCCACACGCTCGCCGCCGTTGCCAACCGAGAAAAGACGCTCGATTCGCGAAAACTCGCGGAGGCGCTTGGGGGATTCGAGCTGGCGCCTGAGGTCAAGCTTCAGCCCAACAAGTGCTACTACCGCAAGGGCGACCACCAGCTCATGACCTCGGCCTTCGTTGGCGAAGCGCTTTCCAAGCCTGCCGGCGATCCCGAGGACCTGTTCCGCGTCGATCAGGTGATCGCAGGTGACAAGACCGCGCCACCCGAGAATGAGACCGGCTGCAAGGTGCAGTGGCCGGCGTAGTTCCGCAGACGCCGCCTGAGGCGATCCCTCGGGCGGCGTTCACAAGAACCGTCGTTCCTGGCAATGCTGTGACGCTTGCCGAGGGTAGCAGCTTGCCCGCAACTCGCATTGGGACGTGAGCCAACGATGACCCAGCTGCTGCTCTTCAATGTCACGAACGGCTTGATCATCGGCGCCTTCTACGTGCTGATGGCGCTGGGACTGTCGCTGATCCTCAACCTCAGCAACGTGATCAATTTCGCCCACGGCGGCTTCCTCGTCGTCGGCGGTTACATCGCTTACACGATCACCCCCTACGTCGGATTCTGGGGTGCGTTGCTAATCGCGCCGCCGCTGACTGCGATGATCGGCTTGATTCTCGAGCGTACGCTGATCAGGCCATTGTATGGCCGCGATCCGCTCTACAGTCTGCTGCTCACCTTCGGCCTCGCATTCATCCTCGAGGATGGCACGCGGTTCATCTGGGGTGCGCAGGGCAAACCGGTCACGGTGCCCGCTGTCCTCGCGCAACCCTTGAGCAACGAATTTTTCTTCATCACCGGCTACCGCCTGTTCATGGTCGTCACCGTGGCGGTTGCCGTTGCGGCGCTGTTCGTGCTGTTGCGCTACACGCGTATCGGCATGCGTATCCGGGCCGGCACCCTCGACCTCGAAACCGTCTCTGCGCTGGGTATCAACGTCGGCAAGCTGCGCTCGCTGAATTTCGGCGTCGGCATCTATCTTGCGGGATTGAGCGGCGTGCTCGCTGCAGGCCAGCTAGGACTGGAACCAACGATGGGAACAGGACTGCTGATGCCCAGCTTCATCGCCATCATCGTCGGTGGTGTCGGAAGCCTGACCGGGACACTCCTCGGCGGATTGCTGATCGGTGTCGCTTCGGGCATCACCGCGGTATTCCTGCCTGCGGCAAGCGAAGCGGTGATGTACGTGCTGATGGCCGTCGTGCTCCTGATCCGGCCGCGTGGCCTGCTTGGCGAAGAAGGCATGATGACATGAGTGCACCGGCGCAGTCCCGCCGGCTGCTGATGCTCGCGGCGATCTGGGCTGTGCTTTTGCTCGCACCTTATTGGATGGCGCCGCTTGGTGGCTACACGGCGCTTGGCACGCGAGTACTTGTCCTTGGACTTGCCGCCATGTCGGTCAATTTCCTTCTCGGATTCACCGGCGTGCTTTCCTTCGGCCATGCGGCGTACTTCGGACTCGGCGCCTACGGGGCCGGCTTCGCGCTAAAGTTCCTCGCGCCGAGCACGCCCCTCTCGCTATTGTGCGGGATGCTGCTGGGGGGCATTGCCGGCTCCTTGCTTGGCGCCCTCATTGCACGCCTTCGTGGCGTCTACTTCGCGATGGTCACCATCGCCTTCGGCCAGGTGTTCTACTACATCGCGTTTCAATGGAGTTCGGTGACCGGTGGCGACGACGGATTGCGCGGGTTTTCGCGCCAGCCACTGCACCTTGGCATCGCGACGATCGACATTCTTTCGAATGCCAACGCGTTCTACTATTTTGTCCTGGCCTGCGTCGCGCTGGCGGTTGCTGTCATGGGCTTCATACTGCGGTCCCCGTTTGGGCGCACCATGATTGCAATCCGCGAAAACGCGCGGCGAGCGCGCTTTCTCGGCATTCCCGTTGACCGCCATATTTGGATCGCTTTCACGCTGTCGTGTTTCTTCATGGCGTTCGCGGGCGCGCTCTACGCTCTTGTGAACAACTTTGCCGACCCGCGCGGGCTGCATTACAGCCAGTCCGGCGATTTCGTGATGATGGCGGTCATGGGTGGCATGCGTAGCTTTTGGGGTCCGCTACTCGGCGCCGCGGTATTCGTCGTGCTGCAAGATTACCTGTCGAGCGTCACCGTCAACTGGATGTCGTTCGTAGGCATGCTGTTCATCGCGATCGTACTGTTCTTTCCGCGCGGTCTGCTTGGCTTCATCGGGCGTAAGAAACAAGCTTGAACATGCTCGAAGTCAAGGGTGTCAGCAAACGCTTCGGCAGTCTGGTCGCGTTGCGCGACGTTGAGCTCAGCGTGGCGAAGGGCGAATTGCGCGCGATCATCGGGCCAAACGGTGCTGGCAAGACCACCCTGTTCAATCTTGTCAGCGGCTTTTTCGCGCCGACAACCGGAACGATTGCGTTCGACGGACGTGATATCACCGCAATCCCTGCGCATGAGCGCGTTACGCTCGGTATCGCCCGCACCTTCCAGATCACTGAGATTTTCCCCGAGCTCACCGTCTTCGAAAACGTGCGCATCAGCACAGAAGTGACCGACGGTTATCGTTTGCGCCCCTGGATAAGCCGCGCCGAGACCACGATGGTCCATCGACAGGTCGATGAGACGCTCGAGTTGACGGGTCTGAGCTCGAAGGCTGATCGGTTGGTCGGAGAACTCGCCCACGGCGATCAGCGAGCTGCCGAGATCGCGATGGCGCTGGCGCTGCGGCCGCGCCTGTTGCTGCTCGACGAGCCAACCGCAGGCATGGGTGAGCAGGAGACCTACGAGATCACACAACTCATTCATCGCCTGCATGGCGGCGGCGATTTCACCATTGTGCTTATCGAGCACGACATGCGCGTAATTTTTCATCTCGCGGACCGGATCACGGTGCTCGACCAAGGCGGTCTTCTTGCTGACGGCACTCCGGAAGAGATCGCCGCAAACGAAGCCGTGCAGGCCGCCTATCTGGGCAAGGCAGCATGAGTGCGGCACTCATCGCCGAAGGGTTGCATACGTACTATGGCAAGAGCCACATCCTGCATGGCGTCAGCCTCGAGGTCGCGGAAGGCGGGATCACAGCATTGCTCGGACGCAATGGAGCTGGCAAGACCACAACGTTGCGCACGCTAATGGGACTGACTCCCGCGCGCCGTGGCCGAGTAATAATTTTCGGGGCGGATGCCACGTACTGGCCGACATTCCGGATCGCGGCATGCGGTGTCGGCTACGTTCCAGAGGGACGCAGGATCTTCGCCAATCTCAGCGTCGAGGAGAATCTGAAGGTTCCGTTGGAACGCGACGGGCCATGGACAATTACGCGGATCTACGAATTGTTTCCGCGTTTGGAGCAGCGTAGGCTCAACCGCGGACGCCAGCTTTCAGGAGGCGAACAGGAGATGCTCTCGATTGGCCGCGCGCTCCTGCTCAATCCAAGGCTTCTGATTCTCGACGAGCCGTCCCAGGGTCTCGCTCCGCTGATCGTCAAGGACGTTTTTCGCGTCGTATCTCAAATGCGCGACGAGGGGATTTCGGTTCTTCTGGTCGAGCAGAATGCGCGGATGAGCCTTGAAATTGCAGATTACGCCTATGTACTGGACGATGGTGGCATTGTCTACTCGGGGAGTGCACGCGAGCTCGCCGCCGATGAAGCTCGCGTCCGCGCATTGACTGGCGCCAGTGCCGAAAAGTGGACGCATTCGTAGACCCTTCCGCAGCCTCCGACCGCCGCATCATCCAGGGCGGCTTTCCGCTTCAATTCTCCCGCATCCTCGTGCTGGAGATTCTCGGCTGGAGCGATTGTGGACGGCAAACGTCCGCGATCATTTGGGTGAAGCGCGAGACGCGCCGCGCATCATGAGTGCACAGCACCGCGTCCCAACCGATAGCTTTGGTAGGCAACCGTCGGTTCGAGCTCGAGGCGACTCCGGTAACGATTCGGGAGGGCGTGCTCGCGCGCTCCGGTGATGACCAGGTCCTTATACCAGTGATAAGGACGAAGGCTTGGGTCCTTGTCGATCGCGCAATAGGTAATGGCGGCAATGGGGCCGTGTTCGGTCAGGATCCTCACCCGCTTTTCGGCGTAGCCTGCATCGAGCCCTTCGGCGGCATCCAAGGCAGGCTTATCACGGGCGGCCAAGGTGAACAGGACACCCCACACCGTGTCGTCGTCTCTATCGGTGGCTTCCGCGTCGCACTTACCCGACCCGTCAATGGAGCTGCGCTTGTTCCACCGCAAGGCGTGGCCCACCAGATAGCCGATACCGATCGGCGTCGCCGACGGTACCCGCTCGCGCATTCGGGCGGTAATCATGTTTGCGCCGTACGCGAAATAAACGAGTTCATCACGTACTTGGACGCGACTTGTCGACATACTGGCGAAGTTGGGTTCCAGTTCCATGGCTCGCTTGCTGATGTTACTAGTGTGGACCACCGGTCAGACCGTGGGAATCGGCGAAACGCCGATTTGTTTGTAGGAAAGCGTCCGAAAACTACCTATGCAAAATGGAGAGTCGTTCATTCGTCATCGCTCCCAGGCTCGCGCTCCCAGTCGCAGCAGCCATCCTTGGGCCGATTCGCCGGCCACGTGCCCGGCCGCGAGCAGCGCAGTCGGTGGTCGCCCAGTGGGTCTTCGGGATCGCCGAATGGTGCGCCCGCGTAGCGGCAGGTGAAGCAACCAGCGGGACGCAGCCGCCTCTCGTCGGGGGTTGCGGCCATTCGGGTGAGATCCATGCCACGCTCGCGAAGCATGGCGAGTCGTCGCGGGGAAGCGGCGCAGGATGTTCGCCATGTCGCGATTGTCGGACGATTCGCCCAAGCGCGCTACTACGACGGGTTGTGGTGCGGCACTGATACACGCGGCTTGCCGCTCCAGCGACTCGTCCCGGGCACACCACTGCGCATCGGTTTGCCCTATGATTCTCTCCCTGTGCCGCCCATGATGGCTTCGGGAAGCGAATGACGATTTGCCGTGTCGCGTCCGTGTTGCTGACGTTTGCATTGTTGGAACTCGCCAGCGCCATGGCGTGCGCGCAGGCTTCGTCAACGACTATCGAGCCTCCCGTGCGGACCGCCCTACGCGCGCCGCCCCTCAACGTACCGCCACCCGGCGAAGTCCGGATTGGCGTTTTTCTATACGCGGTACAGCAACTCGACATTGCAAGACACTCGTTTCGTGTGTCTTTCAACGTCTGGTGGCGGTATCACGACGACGCTTTCGATCCGATCGCGGCGCTGCAGATAGTCAATGCGCGGTCGATGACCGTCGTCCTGGATGACAAGCGCAGGCTTCCCAACGGCGACACCTATCTCGCGGCCCGTGTCGATACGACGATCGAACAGATTCTCGACACCAGCGCGTTTCCCTTTGATCGCCATCGTCTGCGGATTGAGATCGAGTCACCCTATGAAGACGATTACCTGCGCTATGCCATCGACACCGAGGACAGCATGGCCGACCCGGAAATGTATTCCCCGGGTTGGCGCATCACCGACTTTGCGATTCACACGGAACGCAAGCAGTATAAGACCGGCTTCGGATTGCGCGAGCGCACCAGCGCCCAATATTCGCGCGCGGTTGTTGAGGTAACGGCGGAGCACGTTGGCTGGGGGCTTGCGATTGACTATTTCGTTGGATTTATCGCGTGCGTGCTGATCTGCCTGCTGGGCTATCTGGTGAACCCGCGACTGCTCCAGACCCGGGCTACCATGATTGGCACGGCCGTCTTCGCTGCCGTCGGCAACAAGTACATTGTCAATTCGCTCACGGATGCGGGATTCGGCGCGCGACCGGTGAATATCGTCGTCGTCACGTCTTTCTCGATGGTGCTTGTTCTCCTCCTAACGTCGATCGCCTGCGAACGTATGGTCGAAGCGGGCCATCCCGATCGAGCAATCCGGTTGAATCGATACGTCGGACTGGCGGCCGCGTGCGGCTGCTTGCTGGTCACGCTTTACGTCGCCCGGATCGCGAGCCACGGCTAGTGGATTAGCTCACAGTGGCGGCAGCGGTAGGGCAGCATTGCGACGGCGCCACTAGAGTCGGCAGAGATCAGCGCTGCGGTACGACCGTCATCCAGGCACCGTCGCAGTTCTGAATCGCATAGCCACCTCCGTGCCACACTCCGCCCCGGCCGTCTGCATGTCCGCCCCCGCTGTATCCACCGCCTCCGTGGTGTCCACCGCTGCCACCAGAAACGCCTGCGCCCCCGCTGAATCCGCCTCCACGCGCAAACGTGACATCACTGACCACCACCGCCAAGAGCGTTACAAGGGCCAACGGGAGCTGTTTCATGAACTGCGTTCCGGTTCCGGATGTTTGTTCGGCGTGTCACCAAGCAATTATGGAAGCAGTTTCCGTCAGTGCGGAATCACTTGTTGTCCGACGACGTGAACTCGACGTCTGAGACGCGGCCATTGTCATCGAACGAAATTCGCAGGGTCTTCATATGCCTTGAGCCCGCTGAATAGGCCGCCGCGAATTGCTTGGTAGGTATATCCGATCGCTTCACCAGAGGTCTCTTTGACCATGGGCGCGATGAACGATGCCGTTGGCGGTCCAAGCAGCGCAACTACGTCCGCGTGGGTCGATTGACCCTTCTGAATGCTCTCAATTCGCTTCTCGTCGAAATTCGTATTGTCTATTTTGAATCAAGCACAAAAGGCGGCGACGTCAGACATGCAGGTGAAGAATAAACGCGAATGGACTGCGCTCGACGAACTCGCGGACGACATCCGGTTTGAACAAGACAATCAGGGTACCGAAAGCCGCGCCCTTCCTACTTCGCCTGTCGCCCGTAGGGTTCGGGTGATTCTAGCGCTCGATATGCGACCGTTAACAACCTTGAATTGCACCGAAATCAATGCTGCCCGAACAAAGGCGAAAGAACGCTGGGCGCGGATGTCGCCGGAAGAGCAGGCCCTGTGGACGAAGGTTGCCGCGGAGAAGCGGCAACCGGAATTGACCGCGCTCTAAGGGGCAGCAATAGCGAAGTAGCCCCGCGTCTGCTCCAGAAACGCCAGCATACGACCCTGACCGGATGGTCGGGCTTCTCCGAACTACACGCTCAACGAATCAGGTTAAGCGCCGATCCGCTGCGAGCAGCGCGAATAATTGATAAGGTCTACGCAAGCTTGTTCCGAGATGTGGCACGCCGAATTCAGGTTCACGCCGGCGAAGATGTCGAGGGGCTTTACATTTCTCATCAGGCAAGTTCGGAGGAAAGAAACAACTCATTGAACTGTCGGGGCGGATAGTCTTAGGCATGGCGTTTGCGTGATTTGTATCGCACGACATGGCGTGGTCGAGTTTTTTGTAACGAGCTGTTTCGCACAGAGCTGTGATGGAGGTATCCGGGTGGTCATACCGCCAATCGATGCTCGATGTTGCCGCAGGCGGGGATCGATTCTCAATTTATATCAGTAGCTTACGGCCAAAACTGCGCCTCGGCCACTTGTAACGCGACACGGACGGACGACACGTTGAGGGCGCTTGACCTCCGAATCGTGCGGTGTCTTAAAGGAGTCTTGGGCGTGCCTGTACCGAACGCGGCCCAGGTGGGACAAAAATCGTGGGGGAGCCAGGAATCATGAACCTACTATCAGTCGATGCGTTGGCGTCGGAAGCCAAGCCAAAGCTGCCGGGTGACGGTGCCGGGCGCCCCTTCTTCAAGGCGCTGCTGTTGGGGGTTACGCTGCTGGGCGGAGGGCTGGCCGCCCTACCGGCTGACGCGAGCCCGCAGGTCGTGACAACCGGCATAATCACCTCGGGAAGCGAAACCGGCGGTTTGTTCGGCTTGCCAGTCGGCATGACGAGCCTGGTGGGCGACAGCTACACCTTGATCCTCAACTTCTCCACTCTGGGTCCAAATTATTTTACGACCGGGGATGGAAGCTTCGCGTTGGACATTGAGAATTCCCCGGGCACGACTGGGTTCGTGACCGCGATCATCAATGGACAATCCCTCACGACCCCGCTGACGAATTCCCTGGGGTCAAGCCTGATTCAGGACATGTTCAGTTTCTTTGCTTCGAACCAAGGCTTTAACGGCGCCTCCAGTACGGGCGCCTTCGTCAACGCGTCCCAGAACCTCTCTTGCGGCGACATTTGTATCCCGTTTGCAGACTTGAAGGCGCCGTTCAGCTATGCCCTGGTACCCCTTGTTGACTTCGGCACTGATCTCTATACCTTCCAGGGTGCCGGCTTCCCTGACCCCGGTACGCCGACTGCCAACTTCACGGGAACGGAGGCCACCTTCGCTTTCGTTCCCGAGCCAGCTCCCTGGATACTGATGGCAACCGGGCTGTTCGCGCTGGGCATGCTGGGCCGCCGCCGCCGCGCCTAAAGTCCGGCCGCACAGCGTGCCCGGTCGCCATAGACGTTCGAGACTAAAACCAGTCCAAAGGAATATCAGATGCGTGGCTCACATTTGGGTGAAATCATCGGCTTGGCGATGCTGAGCCTGACCATGAGCGCTGGAGCGGCCATGGCCGCCGGCAATCCGTGCAGTCCGCTGACCTATGGCGCGGTCGGCGACGGGACCGTCGGCACCAACAATGGAACCCTCAACACCAATGCGATCCAGTCGGCGATCGACGCCTGTGCGGCGCGAGGCGGCGGCATCGTCGCGCTCAACCCGGCACCGAATGGCAAGAACGTCTACCTGACCGGCCCGATCCAGTTGAAGAGCCATGTCTACCTGTCGATCAACGCGGGCGTGACCCTCCTGGCCACGACCGACCAGGGGCAATACAGCATTGCGTTCCTCAACTACCCGATGCCTGGGACCAATGTGATTCCGTTCCAACCGACCAAACCCTACGAGGCGCTCGTCTTCGCCTACCAGGCGGTTGATACCGGGATTATCGGGACCGGAACCATCGCGGGCCAAGGCAACCTCGTGTCCACTTCGACCAACCGCCCCGCCGGAACCGGAATGGGTGGCTTTGCCGCCGGCCCGATAACCGCTAGCAACCCATCCTATATAGGGTTGATTCCAGGAACGGGAACCCCGGCGTCGCTATACAGTTGGTGGACACTGCCGTCGCCGGGGAGCGGTGTCACCCTGAATGGGACCACGTGGTTCAACGCGCCGCAAACCGACATGCCGACGTCCAACGGCACGGGGCGTCCGTGGCTGGTGGAATTCTATGAGTGCAGCAACGTGACGGTCAACGGCATCACGCTGGTCAACTCGCCGATGTGGAACCTGGTTTTGCGCTACAGCAACAACATCACGGTAACCAACTATCACGTTCAAAACTACAGCGACCCCGCCAACACCATACCTGCACCCACGATAGGACCGAACACCGACGGTATCGACCCGGTCGGCTCGAGCTTCCTGAACATCTCCACCATCAATATCCAGGTCGGTGACGACGATGTTGCGATTAAATCCGGCTTGCCAAAGGATGTCGTATCCGGCATCCCGGGACCCCCGGGCTCAGACCCGAACCAGATGGGCCTGCCGACGATGCCGTCCCATGACATCACGATCACCAATGCCAACATAACCGGCGGCCACGGCATCTCGATCGGCAGCGAAGCGTCGAACGGTGTCTACAACGTGAACATCCAGAACGTAAACGCGAATGGTTCTTCGCTGACGGAGGGCTTGCGGGTCAAGACGGGCCGGACCCGGGGCAACTACGCCATCGGTATCCACGATCTCACCATAAACAACATGATCGCGACCAACGTCATGCAGCCGATCCTGATATTCGGGTACTACCCAGCCGGCGGTCCGCCCAACGAATCCGGCCCCCCGATACCAGTACCACAATGTACTTTGACCCTCACGACAAACTGCGTCGATCCGCCGCAGGCGATTCAGCAATACACGCCAAATGTCTACAATATCTTCATCTCGGACCTGACGGCGACCGGAGCATCGCAGTCGAGCATCATCGCCGGGGTGCCGGAATCCTGCATCCTGAACGTGAACCTCAACAACGTGAGCATCGAGTCAAATGCGGCCGGACCCGCTGGCGCGAACGGCACCTTCCAACTGCGGCACATGACTGGGACCTTCAACAACGTGAACCTTACCTCCACGCACTCGCCGCCGATCCCCGCATGGGTCGTGCAGGAGAACGTGATTGCGACAGAAACAGGCGGCAGCACCTTCCCCGGCGGCGTGACATCAGTCAATACACCCCCGAACACGACAACAACCCCGCCTGGCATCCCGTGCGCCCCCTATCCGCCAGGCAACGTGGCTCCGATTGGGTTCATCCCGCCGTCCTCGTAACGCGGTGATCGAAACGAAGAACCCGAGGTTCGCCTCGGGTTTTTTCGTGTCTGATCACGACACCGTCGGGTGATGTGCAAGGCTCGGTGTCTGACGAACGCGCTGGTCGCGAGTCAGCTCCGATCAACAGAATTCGGACGCAAGAAGGAATATCCCCTGCGTAGGTCGCATCTGGCTGGCGCTACCTGCCTGGCGCTGCTCGCGCTGGTACTGGCAATGAACCCGGCTGCCGCCCAATTCCGCGGCGATCCTTGTAGTCCGCTGACCTATGGCGCAGTTGGAGACGGCGTCACCGATAACACCACGGCGATCCAGTCGGCGATCAGCGCCTGCGCCAGGATAGGCGGCGGCGCGGTGCGGCTCTATGTGGAAGATGGCAAGGGCACCTATCTGACAGGCCCGATCTCACTCGCCAGCCATGTCCGACTGCAGATCGACAAAGGCGCGACCCTGCTCGGTACCACCGATCACACAAAATATCGCGTCGCGTTCCTCAACTATCCGTACCACGCGAACGAGGCGCTGGTGTCGGCGTATCAGGCCGTCGACACCGGCATCGTCGGCCCCGGCACCATCGACGGCCAAGGCGGCGCGCCAGCGCTCGGCGGCGGGCCGAGCTGGTGGACGCTGACCCAAGCGTCGGGTGCCACCGTCGATGGGACCACATGGTACGCCGCACCCTACACCGACGTCCCGACCTCCAACGGCGTGCCACGCCCGTGGCTTGTGGAGTTCTATCAGTGCGACGGTGTCGCGGTGAACCACGTCACGCTGACCAACGCGCCGATGTGGAACTTGGTGTTTCGCTACAGCAGCCACATCACGGTGTCCGAGTACAACGCCACGGTCACGCCCGATCCTTCGATCGCGCATACCGACGGCATCGATCTGGTCGGCTCGAGCTATGCGACCCTGCTGTTCCTGAACATCAATACCGGTGGTGACGCTGTCGCGCTCAAGTCCGGCCTGCCGCTGAACGTTCCGATCGCGGACGATCCGACCGAGGCCGGTCTGCCGCAACTGCCCACCCATGACGTGCAAATCGTCACTTCCACCTTCACGAAGGGCAACGGCATCGTGATCGGCGGCGAAGCGGTGAACGGCGTCTACAACGTGGTCGCGCGCAACATCGACGAAACCGACACCGGTTATGGCCTGCAGATCAAGTCGAGCCGGGCTCGCGGCAATCATGCGGTCGGCATTTACAACATCATCGCGCAGGATCTGAGCATGACGAACGTACGGCAGCCGTTGGCAATAAGCGCCTACGACCACGCCGCAGGTGATCCCGCCGACCCACCGAATGATCCGCCACGGGCGATCACGGCGCTCACGCCGAATATCCACGACATCACCATCTCCGGCCTGAAGGCGACCGGTGCGAGCGCGGCAAGCAGCATCGCCGGCCTGCCGGAATCCTGTATCCGGAACGTAAGTCTCGACAACGTGAGCATCGCGACCAGCGGCGCGGGCATCCAACTGCGAAACATGACCGGCACGTTCACCAACGTGACCAGCGCACCCGCTAACGGGCAGCCGCCTTTTGTGGTGGGGGAGAACGTGACCGTGGCTACCGTAGGCACGACGACGGGCATCACGAACTCTTCCCCGGCATCGCTGATGACCCCGCCGGGTCTGCCCTGCGGACGCAATCCCGAAAAGTAACGTCGGGCATTGGCTGGTGCAGAATTTCAGGCGATGACGCGATTAGTGCGGACCCGACGCGTGCATCAATGCTCCGGGTTGGCGTGCAGCCACCCTAGTCTATTGTTGGCGGTCGTCGCCCGCACCGCATCAGGTACGAGCGCGGCAAGTATCTGTCGGTCTCTGGCCGGGTCGAACGTCGCCGCGGTTGCCCGCACGCCATCTGGACCGATGTCCAGCACGAACGTCAGCGGCTCCGAAGCCAACGGATACTGCACGTACACCGAACCGTAACCGGTCTCCAACTGCACCATGGCGCCACTCCCCGGCGAGATCACGCGGGTGACGCCCACGGCTTGCAACTGCTGGGCATAAGGCTTCGCCATCTCGGCGAACTCCGGTTGGTCGGCCATAGGCAGCTGCGCCGTGGATGCGCAGGCGCAGAGCAGGAGCAGAGGGAGCGTTTTGGCAAGCATGGCTGAGTGTTAGGCCATGTTCGATGGTCTTGGTTCGTCACCTTGCAAACGACGATTGACGGAATAGCTCCCGAATGCTGTGATAAGACCTTGTCGACGGAAGAAGATCATGCGTAAAGTGATATTGGTGATGGTGCTCCTGCTTGGTGGTTGCCAATCCTGGAGCGAAGTCACAGGAAACAGGTTCAGCGCGACGATGCTGAATCGTCGAACAGCGGTCATCGACCGGATCGACGATCAGGCTTCTTTCAGCACCGATCCGATCAGGATTGAGCCAGGCGAACACCGTCTCATCCTGCTAGGTTCCGCGCCGGGCTGGCCTGGCGGTCCGCCATCGCACGTCTACCACCTCAATGCCGAGCCTTGCAAGCGTTACTACATCAACGCCCAGTTCAAGGACGCGATCTTGCAGGAATGGACGCCGGTTATTGATTACGTCGAGACCATTTCGGAATGCAAGATCGTCCCAGCTACGAAGTAACTCAAGCAGTCGTCGCGGGACCTTCGGAAGAACCAAAGATGATGGACTTGGCTACTTTCTGATCGGCGATATCTGGGCGATCACCGACATCTTTCACCGTTCGGCCTCCTGGGCATCAGTTGACGATTTTCGAAATTCGACCCTCCTTCGCGACAGCGGGTCGAACTTTCTCGATGGCATCACCCTCACCTGCCCACCGTCGTCATACCGCGAGCGCGTAAGGGTGAATGCGGCACCGGACCTGCACTCTAGAGGGCTGTAGAAACCGGCGGCGGACCCAAAGGTTGACCACCGGGACCATTCTCGAACGTGCTCCACGGATTGACCGACGCCTGCCCAACGCCGGGAACATCCCAATTGCAGACACCGTCGGGGAATACCGCGGCAAGTCGTGTCTTCTGGTCGGCGGTGAATATCACGGCGCCATAGGCCGGATCTTCGAAGATCAACGCCTTCAATGAACACTTGAAAACGTTCTCCGCTACCGATCCGAAGGTGGCGGCCCTTGTTTACAATGCCGCGTTTGTGCCGGACAAAGGGGAGTCCGTGGGTACACTGATCAAAGACCCACCGCCGGGCGCGCCGGTACCGCCCCAAACGGTCATCGATGAAGCGATAGTCGAATGGCTGCGCGTCCGCCCACGCCCTGACTGATTGCATGCATCGGTTCACCCACGCGGGGACGTCTCGCGTTCGATACGACTGATAGACCGCCGTTTTCATTGGGTAGGGCCCAGATTGTCCAGACCGCGAGTTCGGAAGATGAGGCCACCGCTATCAACATCGCCTGATTCGCCGTCCGGACATGTGAGAATCGAATTCCACGGACGAGCGACCGGTCCACCGACCCTGAGCGGCCGTTGCGCCATACAAGAAGCGGACACCCGATCACGATCAACTCGAGGTAGTGCTACTCAAGCACCTCGTCCGCTCGCAGCAATACTGCCGACGGGACGTTCAGACCGAGTGCCTTCGCGGCTTTCAGGTTGATCACCAATTCGAATTTTGTCGGCTGTTCGATCGGTAAGTCACCTGCTTTAGCACCCTTCAAGATCTTATCGACGAACCCCGCCGCCTGCCGCCATATCTGATTGATGTTCGCACCATACGATATCAGGCCACCGGCATCGACATACTGCCGCAATTCATACATAGCTGGGAGCCGGTGCTTCGCTGCTGCCTCCGCGACTCGCTGGGCTCGCGGGAACAGGACCCCTGCGGCCAAGACAAGCACAGCATTCGCACGAGCATCGCTTGCCACCTTGAAGGCTTCTTCGATGGCTCCGCCGTCGCGCACTTCGACCGACACAAGCTTCCAGCCCCTTTCACGCGCGATTTCTTCGGTTGTCTTCCACGCTTGGCCGCCACCCCCATTCCAGAAGACCGCAATCGGCCCGGGACCGGGGACCATTGCTTTGAGCAGCTCGAGTCGCTTCGCGGTCGTTTCTGTTGATTGAAGGCTCAGCCCGGTAATGTTCCCGCCAGGGTGCGCAAGGCTCTGGACGTAGCCGAGGCCAACTGGATCTCCCGAAGCCGCCATCACAATAGGTATTGTCGTGGTCGCCTGTTTCAACACGGGCACACTCGGACCCCCGCCAGCGAGGATGATGTCCACCTTGAGTCGAACCAGCTCCGCGGCTAGCGCAGGAAAACGATCTGGATCTCCTCCAGCGCCGCGGGGCTCGGTCACGAATTGATCACCGTACACGTAGCCGAGATCGCGCATGCCACCCAGCAGCGCCTTCATCGAAGACCAAGTAGGTTGCGGGCCGGCCATATCAGAAGTTGTGCCGAGGCCGAGAACTCCAATTCGATAGACTCTTCGTACTGGTTGGGCCTTGGCAACGCCGCTTGCCGCCAAGGCAGCCATGACAAGTCCTGCAGCAAACGCGCGCCGATCCATATGCGAGAGACTCCCGTTGCAATCCTCTGATAGTACGCTCGCTGAGGTGCCGCGACGATGATATGCGGCTATCGAAGGTCCGCTTTCCGGCAAGCAGCCATACGACGGCTATTGGCATTGGGGCCGCTGATTTGCTGCGCGTGGCCAGACCGCTCTGCTGATCGCGGCCGAATTTGTCGTGCCGTTCCGCAAAGGTGGCAAGAATGACACCTCCATGATGTCCAGCAGCTCTCGCGCGTGCTGGAACAGCTCGTGAATGTTGTCTGCGGACGCGCCTTCGCGGTTGGCCTTTGCGATCTCGACCAGCACGCGCATAAAGGCGTCCCAGGCCAATTTGCGGTGCTCATCGCTGGTACGTTACGACACCGCTTCCGCGTTGCCGCCCTTCGGCCTACGGAAAAGCGGACGGTCGCGATCGCCGCCCTCGTAGGCTAGTGCTGCCAGCGAACTGATCGATCGGCGCAGCGTGCGGTCGCACCCACCGATGGTGTCGAGCGTGCCACGCGCGGTACTCGATGCCCATGCCGGCATGTGCACGGGCCCGTGCCTAGGCCGGTCGATTCAGTCGGTATAACGGCGCGCCAATCTCAAGCCAGTACTGGTCCGACGTAACGGTCAACGGCGTCAATTACGGAATGGTTCCGAGCTTTGGTCCTCTCGCTCAAACTTTCAATTCCATCACCGTACGCAATAACGCGCCCGATCCCCAGAATCCGGCGGACACGATCGACGGTTAAGCATTCTCCACGGAACAATGTTCCGGTCAATGCGGCGCAGGTGACGAAGACACGATTGTATTCGTCGCAATTCGAGGATTGGACTTGAGTCTTGTCACCGACGCGCGGCTGCTTCCGGAAAGTCCTTCGCCATCGATGAACACGGTGAGGACGCGAGAGTGGGACGTGTGCGACGGGAACTTGGACGCCACCCTGGGAAACGATTGCGGACTCATTGACGTAGAAGGCGTGTTCAATTCGGTCTCCCGGGTTCCCGAACCCGCTACGCTCGCGCTAATCGGCGTTGGTCTCGCCGGGTTCGGCTTCTCGCGCCGCAAGCGGTAAATCGATCCCGCACCAAGCACAGCCCCGCTTCGGCGGGGCTTGCTATTTGTACCGCCGTCCTGGAGGGCGAGACCCGATGACCGCTTGTCAGGAGCGGACATTCGTGACGAGCGGAGTACCGAGGCGCTCGTCGGCGCGGGAGGTGTGGCCCTCGCATGGTCGCCTCATCGAAACACCGTATGTAGCAGCCTGCTCGGTAACGACATCCATTTGTGCACTTGCCGGCTGCGCTTGCGTCCGGTAACGCACCATTCGCAGAAGTGTTCACAGTTATTTCGGAGGATGTGATACAAGTTCTCGCCAAGTCGCGAACGTGCTCGCGCTACGACTTCTGCATTGGAAAAAGACCGCGAGGAATGCTCAATTGCAAGAACGCGTTCACCGTTGGCGAATTGTTCTAGCGAAACTTCCTCAATGGGACCGCTTTGCCAACCGTTGCAAAGACCGGCGTAATGCACTACTCGTCCGTTCCCCAAGTAAATGCCGTGATGCGCGTAAAGAGCCCGGTCAGTGACCACATGGGCGCCGGGCGCAAATGGCGCGTTCATTTACACACTCAGCGCACGGTGCAGAAACGCGACCGGGGCAGCGCCAACATGTGCGGGTCTGCAAGCGATGGTCGGGAAAATGCGAGCCCTGTTCTGCGCATCGGTTGCCACATGCTGCCGGGAATGGGCGCGATCTTCCTGCCGTTGCTGGCAGGCAGCACGCTTGCGCACGCCTTCGCCGGAGTTGTTGCATTGCTGGTGCATTCGAGAGTCTCTATTGGAAAGATGTGAGTGCAGTCTAGGACGAGCGTGCAGCAGCACGAATTCATCCCGAGTCCAGATTTGTTTCACGCGTTTCGGCCCGAGTGGTGGAAATTCGCGAGACGCTCGCCGTTCCGGCCAACTCCGGCCGGTCGATGTCGCCGTGGAATTTCCGGTAAGCGGCCATTGACGAGGCGGCCGGCGCCTGGCGATCCCACGACCCCGTCGGGTACTCAGCGAACGCAGCCGCACGGCCTAACCTGCGGGGCCGACGGCCGCCGTCCCCGCGCGCCACCCACGCTTGAGCCTCCACGCTCGACGAGGACCAGGCATGGACCGCGCGTCTCGGCGCGGTCGCCTTCATACGCCTGCCGCCTGAAAAAAAAGAAACAAATCTCGCCTCCCGGCGAAATTCTCCTGCTGCTACGGTTCGATACGCTCAACTCATAACGCGGCGAGCGGCCGCGCCGTCTAGCTCGAGCGGGGTCGATCATGGGTACCGGTGAAGGACAAGTCGTGCAGCTTACTGACGGCTCCGAGGTCGTCGTGCGGCCGATCGGACCCGGTGACGCCACGCTGCTGCAGGCTTTCGTTCGCCGGCTCTCCGCGAGGTCGCGGCGCTTTCGCTTCTTCGTCGCGCTTGCCGAGTTGTCGGCCGCGCAATTGGATCACTTCGTCAACATCGACCCCGCCCGGGGTTTGGCGTTGGTCGCGCTGAGCGGGCGACAGGAGAGCACCGCCATCGTTGCGGAAGCGCGCTACGCGCTGGCGCGGGAAGACGACAACGCGGAGTTCGCGATCGCCGTTGCCGACGACTTCCAGGGACGAGGTTTAGGGAAGCACCTCGTGAAGCGGCTTCTGGCGACTGCCTGGCGCCGAGGCGTGCGCCGGCTGTTCGGCGAGATCAAGAGCGACAATCGCGCGATGCTCGCATTCGCGATGCAGCTCGGTTTCCGGCTCCGGGGCAGCCTGGAGGATCAGAGCGTGGTTACCGCCAGCCTGGTCTCGTCGACCGATCAAATCGGCATCGCCCGCTGCGAGGAGAGGACCTCAACGACTACGTCGAAAGGAGTGCGACATGATCGGTGTATTCGTTACATTCCGCTATGGAGACAACTTCGATGAGCGAGCCGTGCGGAAGATCGCTGAGACCGCACGCGTAAGGTTCGAAGGAATGCCGGGGCTACGCTCAAAGGCTTTCACGCTCAATTCCGGGAAGCGTGAGGCCGCGAACTTCTACGTTTGGGATTCAGAGGAGGCCGCCAAAGCGTTCTTCACTGATGAGCTACTCGAGCGGGTAGCCGGTCTCTACGGTGTGCGCCCCAGCGTCGAGTTCGTGCAGATTGCCACCCTCGTGGAAAATATCCGGCCGTGACGTGGTCCAGGGATGACGCCCAACCCGTCGAGCGGACTTTGCCGCTAGCGGTAGACTTAGGGCATGGCTTCCGGAGCCTCACCCGAGCGCTACCGCTTCGGCGCTTTCGAGTTGCATCTTGACGAGCGACGGCTGCTGAAGGACGGCCTGCCTGTCTCGCTGCGCCCGCGCGCGTTCGACCTGCTTGCGGCGATGGTCGATCAGGCTGGCCATCTCATCAGCAAGGACGCGCTGCTTGATCGCGTGTGGCCTGGACTCGTGGTCGAGGAGGCCGCGTTGCACGTACAGGTGTCTGCCCTGCGCAAAGTCTTGGGCGACGGGGCCATCACCACGGTATCGGGACGAGGCTACCAATTCACACTGCCGGTAACCAAGCGTGACGGCCAAGCCGGTCACCCATCGAAACCGAAGCACAACCTGCCCTATCAACTTACGACTTTCGTCGGTCGCGAGCAGGAGACCGCGCAGCTCAAGGAGGTCGTGACGGCGCATCGGTTGGTGACGCTGACCGGTGCCGGTGGCGCGGGCAAGACGCGCTTGGCCATCGAGCTGGCCAACCGCATGGTCGACACGTATCCCGACGGCGTATGGCTGGTGGAGCTCGCCGCGCTCACCGATCCGGGTCTCGTGCCGCAAGCCGTGGCCCAGCCGCTTGGAGTCAAGGAGCACGCAACGCAGCCGATGATCGAGTCCTTGAGCGACTATCTTGCGTCGAGGAAGCTGCTGCTGGTGCTCGACAACGCAGAACACCTGCTTGATGCTTGCGCGCATTTGGTCGATGAGATCGTTCGTCGTAGCCCGGATATCGCCGTGCTCGTGACCAGCCGCGAGCGGCTGGGGATTACGGGAGAGCTCGCGTATCGCGTGCCGTCGCTGACGGTGCCGGGAACGAGCGAGCCGCCCACGCCGGAGACCGTGTCACGGTACGAAGGTGTGCGCCTCTTCGTAGAGCGTGCGAAGCTCGCGCGTCTCGACTTCGACCTGACGGCGGAGAACGCTTCTTGCGTCGCATCGATCTGCGCTCGGCTCGACGGCATGCCGTTGCCGATCGAATTGGCCGCGGCGCGGGTGCGCTCGATGTCGGTCGATGAACTGAGCGAACACCTCGATCAGCGCTTCGCGTTGCTGACCGACGGTTCGCGTGCGGCACTGCCGCGGCACCGCACGCTGCGATCGCTGCTCGACTGGAGCTACGATCTGTTGACGGAACGCGAGCAGGCGATGCTGCGGCGAGTGGCTGTGTTCGTTGGTGGCTGGACGCTCGCGAGCGCGGAACAGGTCTGCGCCGGAGACGGTATCGATGCTTCTGACGTGATCGAGCGACTCGCGTCCCTGGTGGACAAGAGCCTGGTCGTGACCGACGAGCAGGCGGGTACGACACGGTATCGGATGCTGGAGACGGTGCGCCAGTACGCGCTGGATCGCTTGCGCGAGAGCAGCGAGGAAGCGCGATGGCGTGGCCGTCACCTCACCCACTTCCTGGCACTCGGCGAGGCGTTCTACGCAGAGCTCTCGACCCCGAAACAGCGATCGTGGCTGTCCCGGCTCACAGCAGAGCATGACAATGTGCGGGCCGCGCTCGGATGGTCGGTCGAATCGACCCCGATGGAGGGATTGAGGCTCGCAACAGCGTTCAATTTGTTCTGGCGCATCCGCGGCCACCTGGCCGAAGGGCGCGACTGGCTTACCCGGCTCCTCGCCGCAGTCCCGATCGAGCCCCGGACGCGCGAGCGTGCGAACGGCCAGTTCGTCACCGGTTTGCTCGCGCTCGCGCAAGGCGACCATCTGGCGGCGGAGCGATTGTTTCAGGGGACCCTGGCGTTCTATCGTGAGATCGACGACCAGAGCCGAGTCGCCTGGGCGCTCGGCGGCTTGGGCATCCTCTCGATCGGCCAGGGCCACTACGCCGAGGCTGAGGCGTTCTTGCGGGAGTCGGTGGACCGCGCGCGAGCGACCGCTAACCGCAGGACGCTGTTCGCCAGCCTAGGAAACCTCGGCCTCGTGAAGCAGACGCAAGGCCAGCGAGCCGCGGCGCGCGAACTGCAGGAGGAGGCGCTCGAGGTGGCGCGGGAACTCGATGCGCCATGGGAAATCGGATGGGGCCTAAACGAACTCGGGTGGGCGGAATACAACGAGGAACGTTGGGATCTCGCGCATATGCGCTTCGCAGAGGGCATCACCCTTCTGCACGGCGTCGGCGATCGCCCGGGTGTCATCGTGGCGCTGGAAGGCCTTGCGGCGCTCGCCGGAGCGACGGCGCCGGAACGCGCTGCCCGGCTGTGGGGGGCAGCCGATGGGTTGCGAGAGCAGATTGGTAATGCAAGGTCGGTTCCCGACAACATCGTGTACGACCACCATGCCAAGCAGGTCCGCGCAGTGTTGACGGCCGAAGCGTCCAATCAAGCCTGGAACGAAGGCCGAGCGATGTCCATGGACGACGCCGTGCGCTACGCACTGGAAGACAAGGCAATACCGGATGCATGAGCCAAAGAGGACTTCCCCATTCGCCAGACCACGGCCGACTCGGGAATTGCTGGAACCGCGAATGAACCCGTTATCAACGTCCGCTGTGGCGAGCGCGGTCGTTGACCTTCGACCGTTCTCGGCCGAGCGCCGCCTGATCGGCGATCAGTCTCCGCTCGCGACGCTGCTGTCGTTCGAGGCGCTCAACGCCCCGTTTCTAGCCACGCGAACGCGCGTTCCTTCTCGTCAAAGGCGAAATGCTTCACCTCCGCGCGGGCGAAGTGAGCGGCGATGCTGGGCATGATCGTCAGGAACTCACTATCGGTCACGGCTGCGACGCGCCCTATATGCTGTTGGTGTTCACCGACGAACTTCAGGTGCGAAAGGAGTCCTTCGAAGTTCTTCCAGCCGGGGAACGACTTCGCATAGATCATCACGCCGGTCAGCATTCCCTTTTCTGCAATGAATGGATCGACTTCTTGCGCGATGAGCTCGAAGTCCGTTTTCTCGAGCGGGCCTTGGGGCGTGACGATAAGGATGCCCCGGTCACGCAGCAGTTCGAAATGAATCATGGGTCCTCTCCCTTCGGATGACGGAGCACAAGTCCTCCGGTGTGTTTCCTGAGCGCTTCGATACCGCGTAAACGTCAGCGTGTGTCACGCCTTACGGGCAATCAGGTCGATCAGTGCCGACATGCCGGTGTGGCGTGTTCCCTCGCGCAATACCGCATCGTATTCGCGAAGCTCCAAGATTTCCCAACCGAGAAACGTGCTTTCCACCCACTCCCGCGTGTAGAGGTTCTCGATAGCGCTTGGGCCACCGGTGCGATATTGGAGCTGCTCCGGCCGGTAGCCCTCCAGCAGGAACAGCCCTCCGGGCTTCACCGCCGATTGCATCCTGGCGAACGCGCCGCCACGCTCCTCGGGCGCGAGGAACTGGATAAAGATCACGACGAGCGCATCGAACGACGCGGGCACGAAGTTCCAGGTCTCCAAATCGTCCAGCCGATGATCGACGTGAACATTTCGGTCGCGCGCGAGCCTGCGTGCCTTCTCCACCGCGTTCGGCGCGAAGTCGAAGGCCGTCACCTGCAGCCCGCGTTCCGCGAGCCAGACGCTGTTTCGACCCTCGCCGTCGGCGACGCACAACACGGATTGACCGGCGGCAAGGTAATGGGCCCCTGACCGGACGAACTCGTTTGGTGCTTCGCCAAACAGATAGTCCGGCCCGGCATAGCGCTCGTTCCACGTCTCACGCGGATTGGCAAAGGTAGCCAACTGCTGCACCTCGTTGTTGACCCGACTAGACGCGAGCACCTCGCCACGGAACGATGCGCGAAGCCAACGTCAATTAGCGCCTGGCTTCAGCCAAAGAACTCCACGGCGCCCGTTGCCAGGTTGTACATTGCGCCGGTGATCTTGATCGTGCCCTTGGCTTCCAATTCTGCCAGCACGGGGCTATCGCGTCGGATGTCGGCCAAGGTCAGCTCCACATTCTTGCGCGCGACAGCGTCTACGAAAGGGTAGTTTGTCGCCGTGCGCTCGCCGGTGTACGCCGTCGCCTGCACCGCAGGTTTGATCTTGGCCAGCAGCCCCGTAAGATTACCAAGCTCGGCATTGTCTATGGCGCCCTTGACCGCGCCACACGCGGTGTGGCCCATCACCAGCACCACCTTGGCACCGGACAGTTTGCAGGCGAACTCCATGCTACCGAGGATGTCGCTGTTTTCGACATTGCCGGCAACCCGGCAATTGAAGATGTCACCGATGCCGAGGTCCATGATGACTTCGGCCGGCGCGCGTGAGTCGATACAACTGAGCAGCACCGCCGCGGGATACTGTCCCTTGGCGCTTGCCCTCTGCTCGTTCAGGTAGTTGCGGTTTTTCCTCACGCCATCGCGGAAACGCTTGTTGCCAGCCTTCATCGCCTCGATGACCTGCTCCGGTGTCATGGCGTCGCGCTGTGCCTTGGTCAACGCGTCGGCTCGCGCAGAACTCGCAAAATAGCCGGAACCCGCGAGCTGCAGCGCGGTTGCCGCGGCAGTCAACTTGAGGAAATTTCGGCGGCCAGGGTTATCGCGTCCAGGATGATGTCCGAGTTTCTCGCACATTTGCAGCACTCCTTTCCAAATCGAGTATCCGGTCCCGCTTGCCGATTGTGCCACTGCGGCGCCGCGGTTGGCCAGACCGACTTGGGGCCGCTCTCGGACCGACAGTTGGCCCAGGCCCGCCCGCCTCGATGGTGACAACTTTGTCCCGCGCGCGCAGAATCCCGTGGCAGTCTGACACATAAGGAGGATTCCCATGCGCTACGCTCGGCATTGCCGTCGTTGCGGCATTTGCCGCTGGATTGCTGGTTCAGCCCGCGTTGCGCCACACCATCACCGAAGCCTGCGCCGCGGCCGCGCCGTTGACTCCAGCGGTAATCGATCTCGCGGCCCTCAAGCACGGCGACATTCCGACCACGCCCAATCCGGAAATGAATTCCAAGACCTTGGTCGTAACGGACAATGCCACCGTCGCGATTCAATCCGGCGACATCAAGAAGCACATGCATCCCAAGACCGACGAAATTCAGTACATCATCGAGGGAAGCGGCTCGATGTGGCTCGGCGGCGAGCGCAAGGACTTCAAGCCCGGTACGTTGCTCATCATTCCCAAGGGCACGGCGCACGCCGGGGCCATCGTGACCAGCGGCCCTGTCAAGGCCCTCGCGATCAAGATCCCGCCGCAGCCTGCCGACGATACCGTCTTCCTCGACAACTGATCGATCGCTGTACCGGTGGTGGCGTCGAGCGGGTCCGCAGATTCCGCCGGGTCGCGCCACCCAGGATCGGTGACGCCGGCCCGTGTTTGTGCTGAAGACCGTCCGAAAGGAGGCAACATGAAAATGTGGTGGCCTGTCGCGGCGCTCGCGCTATCCAGCGCGGCGGCGTTCGCGCAGGAGTCGGTGCCCGTCATCCGCTTCGACTCCACACCCGATCCGGTAACGCTTCCCGACAATATGTATCTTGGAGAAGTGACCGGAGTCGCGGTCAATTCCAAGGGCCACATTTTCGTGCTCTCGCGTGGAAACACCACCGGCCCCGCATACGCGGCGGCGGCTGCGCAGCTGCTCGAGTTCGACGCCAGCGGCAAGTTTGTGCGCGAGATCGGCAAGAACTTGTATGCGTGGTCGTTCGGGCATTCCGTACGCGTCGACCGGGAGGACAACGTCTGGGTGACCGACAAGGGCTCGGACATGGTGATCAAGTTCAACCCGCAGGGACGCGTGGTGATGGTCTTCGGACGCAAGCAGGAAGCCTCCGACGAGGACACCGGACCGCTCAAGCATCCCAAGCCGCCGCTGCCGCCTGAAGTTGGACGCTTCCGACAGGTAACCGACGTCACCTGGGATCCTGCCGGGAACATCTATATCAGCGATGGCTACATCAACTCGCGCGTCGCCAAAGCCGACAAGACCGGTCGATGGCTCAAGTCATTTGGCGAGCCCGGCAACAAGCCCGGCCAGCTCAACACGCCGCACAATATCGCAGCCGATGCGCAAGGCAATATTTACGTAGCCGATCGCGGCAACCGGCGCATCCAGGTCTTCGATGGCGAAGGCAATGTGCTGCGGGAGATCAGGATCGATGTGCCCGTCGAGCCGGGCGCGCAGCCGGCGATCGGAGCTATACCCGATGTCGCCAAACTGGAGGCCGCGGGCTCGCCGCTCACGATGGCGCCGGGCGCACCGTGGACCGTGTGCATTACGCCGGGGCCGAAGCAGGTGCTGTATACGTCGGATGCCTACCCGGGCCGTATCTACAAGCTGTCACTCGATGGCAAGGTCCTCGGCGTGCTGGGCGAATCCGGAAAACAGTTGAAGCAGTTTGGCTGGATCCACGAAATCGCGTGCCCGTCCGAGAACGTGCTTTATGTCGGAGAGCTCTTGAACTGGCGGGTGCAGAAGCTGGTCCTGCATCCCTGAGTTGCCTGCGCTGCAACGCGAGTTGTCGTAGCGCTTGCGCTGGATCTCCGGTGGCCATGACCGCGTCACTTCGTTTCGGCCACCGCCTTCCAGGAACGTACGCGGTTGTTCGTTTCCTGTTTTTGCACGTCGTCCATCTTCGCGGTGACGTCGACGATCGCGCGTGACGCGTCGCTGCGCGCACCACCGGCGGGCAGCGCGAACAGCGCGAGCTGGAGCCACTTGAGCGCCTCGACATTGTCCTGCGGCACACCCGTGCCCGATGCGTAGAGAAGGCCCAGATTGAACTGTGCGTACACCATGCCCTGATTGGCAGCGCGCAGGAACCATTTGGCGCCTTCCGACGCGCTCTTTTGGACGCCGACGCCCTCGATGTAGCTCGCGCCGACGTCGTACTGCGCATCGGCGTTGCCCTGCGTAGCGGCGCGCTGCATCCACATGAACGCGGTCGCGTCATTCTGCACGACGCCTTTGCCCTCCGCGTACAGCGTCCCCAGCCGGTATTGCGCGACTGCGTTACCCTGCTCCGCCAACGGCTGCCAAAGCTGCGCCGCCTTCAAATAGTCCTTCGCACGGTAGGCATCGATGCCTTCTTCGAGCGGCGCCGCCGCCGCAGGAACGGCCAGTACCGCCACCAGCGCAAAGGCACTGACCGAGCAGCCTATTCGCAAAGGTCGCTCCTTTCTGAGCGTGAATTGTGGGTCGATGCGTCAGGCGGAATCCCGCCCGCGCGCCGAAGACTGTATCGCGCCCGCAATGCTACGTGAAGTTGCGTCGCCGTGGGGCGCGCAATACCAAACTCGGCATTCTCCAAACGCTCAACACCGTTGAAAGACGAAACATTTCACGTGGAAAGTCACCGAGCGCCCGCTGCGAGCCGCGCAAGAAAGGTTTGTGAAAGCAGGCAAGCTGTGGCGTCGCCCACGATTCATTGCCTCAAGGCGAATGGCACGAAGGCGCTAACAAGCCGCGCGCCGGCAGCCCGCGACGGAGACAGCCGATGACCCGGCGGTCGGCCGACAGCGATTCAGGTCGCGGGGGAGCTCGCGTTCGCCGGTAATGCGAACGCTGCTGCCTCTCGCTCACTTCCTCGACATCGATTTCGATCAAGGCCGCGCCCACTGACGCGCTCTCACGTCGTGGGAACGTGCGTCATGACACCGCGTACGCATCATCCATTTGGATAATTGCGGTGCGTCTGCAATTCGCCAAACTGTGGTCACAAGCGAACAACGGTTCACCCGTTCGAAAGCCGTGACCACTTCCAAGAGTCGGACGGAGACGGACAGACGTTTTCCGTCGTCGTACTCGGCGAATTTGAAAGTAGTCAGACTGGTGCTCGCGACACATTTCGAGGACACGTGCCGCCGGCCCATACGCCCTGGCGTTCGGTGGTCGATGCCTAGTCGGAGCGGCGCGGAATCAATGTGATCGCCTCATCACGGTAATCACCTTTGTTATGCTAGACAAGGCACAGGCCTTTTGCCTGCGCATGGCGACATCGCCAATCGAAAGAGTCTACAGTCACGACAGGCGTTGCGCAGTCATGTCATCGCAAGATAACGATCCGCGGCCAGAACCGCCCGTGCGCCCTAGCCTTGACGATTGCTGTAATCGTTCTTGTGATCCGTGCGTCTTCGATGTGTACGACGATGCACTCGACCGCTATCGGTCGGCCCTGCGGGCCTGGGAGGAACGACAAGCGCGGCGGAAGAAAGATGTGCCGTGATCGCGCCGCACACCTTTCGCAACGGCGACGTCGCACAGCGCATACTGTTCCAGCTTGAATCCGGCCCGCCGGCATCGGCTCCCGGCGCAGTCGCTCCGGCTATGGGTGTGGACGCGGCGGCCCGAGGGGCCCGGTCATCGCTGGTTGCTTCTTCGCGATCTAGCAGTAACTGCGACTCAGTACCGTGGTCAAATGTCCGGGCAGCACGCTGAACGACGGGCGTAGAAAGTACAGCGGGCCATCAACATGGCTTTTCTTTGCACCTTCTCCGGCCTTACGATCGCCCTGATAGTTTGGGTCGCGCTGTACGCCCTCGCCAGCAATTCCCACATCCCATTGCTGGTGGCGTTGGCTCCCTATCTCGAAGCGTTCAGCATATCCGGCCAATGCTTGTTCGTTATCCTTGCCGTGGTCATTTCATGGCTGACCTGGCGCCTGTTAAGACGAAAGCGGGACAATGGAACGTCCTGACGCCCGCTTCGGGGCAATTCGCACAGAGGCGCTGAACTGCTGCAAGTGTTAAGGGTTGTACGATGCCTGCCCTGACGCGTCGATGTGTGGGTGCGGGACGCTGGTCCGCGGGGAGGCGTCGTACAACCCTTAACAGTCGCGGACGCACGAGTAGATCACGGCGAGGAGCGCTCCTGGCCGGTCTGCGAGCGTCGCGCCCGGCCAGCAACCGTGCTCCTGCCTAGCCAGACATTCACTCTGAGGGGTGCGATTCCGAATAGGACTTGACGGGCACGCGGGCGGGCGTCACCCAAGGCGAGATCTCCGCCACCTTCAGCGCGAACTTCGCACTCGCTTGCGATACGCTGTCCGTTGATGTCAGTGCCCCGAACTAGCGCTTCGCGCCACGATTGCGAAGCGACTCGGCTGTTATCGACGCCGCAAAAAGAATGGCGGCCGCAGCCGCCATCCGGTGCACTGAGATCGTGAATCCTATGGTCGCCGGCGCCGTGCTTTCGCGGCATCAGCGGTCGTCGCGGGATCAGCGCGGCAAGAACCGGTTGCCCGGCTCTTGCCGCCTTCGGCTACGCGATGCGAAGCCCGCTACGGCGCGGCCGGGTCGCAGCTTTGCCCCGATGCACCGTGAGTGCAAACGTTGCTCGCCTGCGCCTGATTGACAAGATTGATCATGTCCTGCGGGAGCAAGTAGCCTTGCCTCCAGGCGTTCCCGGCTGCGTTCTTGACCGCCAGCACATACCCGTTGTGGCTTCCATACCGCTCCTGCAGCGACAACCGTGGATCTCCATTTCCCAATCGCTCGGCCAGCGTGTGCGCGAACGGAATCATGCCGCCAACGTAATTACATACCTGACCTGCATGGAATCCCGACGCCGTGATGTTCCAACCGAGATATGTCCCGAGCGGCGCATCGCGTAGCGTTGTCGGCACGCCGCCCAATTCGTTCCCGTCGGCGTCGACCTTCGGCACCTTCAGCGGAATCACGTGCACGATCGGCGGCGGCTGGTTCGTCGGAACGCCGGTAATGTCGATGGGGTTGAACTGCGGCCCCCAGTCGTAGTCGAGCGTCTGGTTGACGAAGTTCTCGGGCTGGAAGATCGAATCGGGAATGCCTGGAACGCCCGAAGGGAAGCCCATCGCCGCTTTCGTCGCATCGACCAGAGTTCCTCCGGCGAGCGTCGGATAGCGGCTTGGCGGCGGCAATGTGCCGAGCATAACCCAGTCGCGCATGGCGATCCGCAGCCGGTTCGTGAGTTCGGTCTCCGGAACCGGATTTGCCCTCAAGGTGCTCGGCCCCCAGTTGTTCCCGGGGCAATTCACTGGGTTGTTCGCAATGTTCTCGTTGAACCCGCCGCCACCACCGCCGTGCGTCGAGCTCGGCACGTAATAGCGACGCACGTTGGACGGCACAGGGATATCCGTGCTTCCCTCGGAGCCGGTCCACTCCATCGCCAGGCGCAACGCGAAGATCTCCGACCCGCCCGAGTGCTCGATGATCTTCGGGCAAGTCCCGGTGAGATTGCAACGATCGAGGATGCTGAGCGAGGGGTAGTTGCGGATGGTATCGGGGAAATCGGACCACCATTGCGGACCCTCACCGCTCAATTGATAGAGCTCGGGCACTCCGTCGGTTTGACCCCAGCGCGTGTTCGAAGCGATACGGCGTCCGGCGATGATCGGCCAGGCGCCCTCGTGCACGATCCGGTTTGTCTCGTCCTGATTGAACCCCTGCATGATGTAGCCGCGGGTGTAGTTGCCCGATTGCGAGACGCCGCGGATCACCTCCCAGCGCACCTTTCCGGCAATCGGATTCGCGGTGCCGTTGTCGTCGGCTGCCGCATAACGGAAAAACGAGCCCACGTCCCGGAACGCGGCTACGCCCACGCCTAACAGATACGCACCCTTGACCGGATAGACGACCTGGTAGACCAGGCTCGGATTGAAGCCGTTCCGCAGGCAGATATGCACCGGAAGCGAACCCGGCAGGTGCGTCACGTCGAGGTCCTGCGGCGTCCCTGGAAATGGATTGTTCGCGTCGCAGTGCGCGAATGCCCAATCCGTGCTCGCAATCGTCGACCCCGGCGTGATGACGCCGGTGTAGGTCTCGTGCACGTGCGTGGTCAGTGTGGCTTGAGTCGTGTCGAGAGTCGCGGGCAGGTAAGGGATCGGATTCCCCATCACATTGAGCGGCTGCGATGCAACGCCGCTGCGATTGACGATTCTCCCCAGAATCGTTCCGGGGACAAGCGAGCCGTCGGGGTTCTTCGCCATCGGCACCGCGACCCAGTGGTTGCCGTTGACCGCCTGCACATGATTGGTCGGGATCGCCGTCGCGGTGCCGCCGCCTCCCGAGCCCGCATTGTCGGCCTGCCAGGCGCTCGAAAGACCGATATCCCCCAGATTGCGCTCCGCAGCGACGATCGTGATTGCGCCGCCCCGGTTCGGCACGTCGTGCCACATGAAACCGCTGGCCTGGCTCAGGTCCGTCGGCATCGTGAGCGTAAATGTCGCCTCATAACGCACCATGCCGTCAGGATCCGTGCCGAGCTGGATATCGGTGATGATTTGATTGTGCGGATCGTTGGGATCGAGGACGCCGAAAGCGCGACCGCGTATTTGCGTGTAAGGGATGTTCTGCCCGGTGAGCGGGGCGGTCGCGTCGATCACGATCCTCGTGACGCGGGCCTCGCTCGCCGAGCCGTAAGCCAGCATGGCGGCCGCCAGCGCGGTGTTTACCCACACCGCGTGCCTGGCAGACCTGGAAATATGAGACATGACTTCCTCCTTTTGATGTGGACGGCGAACAGCGAAAACTCGTGGATTGTTATCGCGCACGGTGAAACGCGCAAGGGGCAGCATACCGCGTCCTGTTGGCCGTGGTATCACACGTGGGCGGTACGGAACCGCAGAATTGTAACCACGGATTTCAGGAATTATGTGCAGTGTTCCTACTCCATCGCTGGCCGGCCATCAGTGCCAACGCCTCAATTGCCAGGGGCAACCCTCGGGCGGATCACCACTGTCAGCTAACCGGTTGCTAATATAGCTTTCGTACAGTTCTTCCTGGCCTCGGACGTGACCACCGAACTGCTGTTCAGAGACAACGCGTACTTGGAGACGGTGCACGCGCAAGTCGTCGCGGTGCATGAACGCGGCATCGAGCTCGACCGCACGATCTTCTATCCCATGGGTGGCGGGCAGTTGGGCGACACCGGCGTGATGTCGCGCGCGAGCGGCGAGCGCATTGCGATCGCCGATACGCGAAAGGGTGATTCGATCGACAGTGTGCTGCATATCCCGGCGTCCGGCATGCCGCAACCGGAGCTCGGAGAAACGCTCACGCTCGAAATCGATTGGCAACGTCGCTATGCGTTGATGCGCCTGCACACGGCGCTGCACGTAATGTCGTGCGTCGTGGTGGCTCCGGTCACCGGTGGCAACATCTCGCCTGACAAAGGACGCCTCGATTTCGACATCGACATGAGCTTGCTCGACGCACAGGCGATTGAGCACAAAACTAACGAACTGATCGCGCGCGCCATCGAAACGGAAACCGTTTGGATTACCGAAGAGGAACTCGACGCTCGACCTGAGCTGGTCAAAACCATGAGCGTGCAGCCCCCTCGCGGCTCGGGCCGCGTCCGGCTGCTCAGGATCCCCGGCATCGACTTGCAGCCTTGTGGGGGCACGCATGTGAAAAACATTGCCGAGATCGGCCGCATCCGCGTGATCAGGATCCGAAGCGAAGGTAAACGTAATAAACGCGTGGAGATTTCTCTGGCGGCGAGCTGACATCAGGCGCTGTCGACACAGGCAGAAGCGAGAAGCGCGCGCCGGCCCGTCCGGTCGATTGGATCGTGAGGCATCGGCGTTCCGACCGCGTCTAGCGCCAGCGACCACGCTCGCTAGCACTCACTATTTTCCGGAAGTGCGGGACTCCGAATCAATCGCTGCCCGTACTGCGTCGAGCAGTGCCAGACGTGCGGCGAGCGATTCCCTCGTGAAATCCGCCACCGGCCAGGCGCTGTTGATCGCGACCACCAGTCGCCGCGCCGGGTCGATGTGAATCTGTTGACCGTGAATTCCAAAGGCATTGAACGCGCCATTGTCCCGCGTCCACCACTGGTAACCATAGCCGACCTCCCGGTTGGCCGATGTCGACCTGCTTGCGGGTCGCGGCTTCCAGCCAGCCGTCGGCAACGATCGATCGACCATCGATGCGTGCGCCATCGAGAATGAACTGGCCGAAACGAGCATAGTCGCGCGTGGTGGCTTGAATGCAGCAGCCACCCTGCTCGTGATTGGTACGGTCGAGCATCCACGACGCGTCCTGTTCCATGCCATAAGGCGCCCAGATTTTCTCCGAAGCATAGGTAGCCAAGTCCTTCTTGGTTGCGCGTTCAACCAGCACGCCGATCAGATTGGTCTCTCCGGTGTTGTAGTGCCACTTCTGGCCCGGTGTCGTGTCGCGACTGAGTTTCCGCATGTAGCTGACGGTTGCATCCATGCCGGGCTCGACGGGTGCGGAGTAGAACAGAGCGACGTCGGCCTTGGTGTCCGTGTAGTCCTCATTCCACTTCGCACCCGAAGTCATCGTCAGCAACTGACGTACCGTCACACCGTCGTAGGCGCTGTCACGCAGCTCGGGTATGTAGCGCGTCACCACGTCGTCGACGCTGGAGACGTAGCCGTCCTTGATGGCGATGCCCACCAAAGTGCTGGTCAACGACTTGGCCACGGAAAAAGACACCCAGCGGCCTGCAGCGCTGTAGCCTAGGGCGTAGCGCTCCAGGCGAACCTTGCCGTCGTGCAACACGACAATGCCCGCCAGTTTGAAGTCGTCGATGTTGCGCTGAAGTTGCATTGCACCTTCACCACCCGGTGCAAATGTGGGCAGCGGGGTGCCTTCCGGCAGTGGATGGACCTCCTTGCCGCGCGCAATGGTCCGTGCGGGAACAACCCGATCCCAATTTTGGAACGCGAACTCCCGCTCTGCCTGATTCCAGGTAGCGCAGAGGGCGCCGCAGGGACTTCGGGTCGATCTCGGACGGCGACAAAACCTGCGCAAGTGACGTCGCTGATAGCGCGGCTAGAAACGCTCCCTGGAATAGGCGTACGAGGCATGACATCGCAAGACGTTTCGGGGTGTTAGGACGCGTTTCGTCGGCATCGGGCACGGCACTGTCACAGCGTACACATCCAGCTAGCGCCTGCGCTTACGCGCCGGCGGGCGCATCGCCGGCATCGCCTTCAGGCTTTCCTGCACGGCACGCCACTGCTTCGTGCAGGCGTGTTCGCCCGGCCGCGGCCTGCTCGCCGAACGACCGCTTGGCCTGGTCGAGGAGCACGCGCAGATCCTTGCCGGCCGCACCCCCGTTGGCCAGGCCGGACAGCGTTTTCTCGGCCCGACCGCGCAGCTTCTCCGGCAGCGCGTCGGGTATCCGGGGGGCCGGTACGGGATGGATGGCGCCGGCGTTCTTCCCGAACAGCTCGGGGTGCAAGTATCGGCCACGTTCCGCCTTTGCTTTGGTCTCCTCGACCGGGATGCGGTTTGCTTCGGCCCAGGCGTCCTTGCGCACGCCGGTGACCTGCCAGCAGACCTTGACCCGGCCGGGGTCGGTCCGGATGGCGAATTCGTTGTCCTTGATCTCTTCGGACACCATGGTGCGGGCGAATTCGCCGATCACGGTGAGCTGATAGCGGAAATCACGGTTGAGTGCCTCGAAGTACGCCGGCAGCCGCACCCGCGCCACGCCGTTGCGGTTGGTGGTCACGGTGCCGCTATACACGTTGAGCATCTCCGGGGATTCGACGAACGAGTGCGACAGGTATTTGTTCGCCGGATCCGTCGGATGGTCCACGGTGAATCCGCCACCGGCCTTCTGCAACAATCCGGTGACGCGGACCCTGCCGACAAACAGCCCCGCGAAGCCGTTGGCGCTCTGGCCACGCACGGCGGCCACGTCGGGGTTGTCGCGAATGGAGCTGAAGGTGAACCCTTCGACACCACTGCCCAGCACACTGACGCCCAGCACCCCGCCGCCCGGTTGCGCGGAGAAATGCAGCGAGTAGTGGCCGTAGCCTTCGCCGAAGGTGAGACCTTCGGTCGCGTCGGTGGATCCGCTGACACCTCTGACGCCGACGCCGACATCGCTGCTGCCGAGTACCGCCGGGCCCGCACCGCCGCCGCTGCCGTCACCAAAGGTTTGGCCGAGGACACCGGCCGCTCCGGTGCCGGTCGTGCCGCGCACGCCGATGCCGCGAACGCTGCTGCCGATGGCGCCGGTTGCGCTGCCGACGAAGCCGGTGACGCCGTTGCCGCCGGCCGTGGAGGAACCGAAGACGCCGTGCGAGCCATCGTCGGGGCTGAAGGTCACGCCGAGCAGGCCGGACGAGGTAATGCTGCGGGCGAGCACGCCCGGCGAACCGGGGCTTTCGCCGACGACGCCACTGTCGTTGATACTGCGGCCGACCACGCCTGGGCCGTCTACGCCGTGTCCCTCGACACCGGCCGGCGGATCGATCGGAATGCTGGTGCCTTGCGGCAGCACGCCGCTCGTGCCGAACACACCCCCGCCTGTGTTGGAATCACCCCAGACACCGACCGGGACCGGATTTCCGTTGATATCTTCGGGCTGCTGCCCACTGACTGCCGGATCGAATCCTTTTACTTGCGCCACGACGCCCCTCCTTCGATTGACACGCATCGGACGGCTAATTTTCCGCTCGTGGAATGGCTCTTGGCAAGGAGTCGCCGAAGGCGACCGGGAGACAATGACTCCGGCGCGGCTAGCAGAGCGGGGCCATCAAGCGCAAGCCGTGCATGTCTGCGATGATGCCGTCGCTGCGATGTTCAACGTCACGTAGATCTTGTGCGTCCGCGAGGGGAAGCCCAGCGAGGCAACAATGGCAGTCGCCGCAGGTGCAATTGCGGTTGACACGCATTAGCATCACATCTGGTGCGGGCTTGAAGATGACTGCGTAGCGAGGCTATCCCATGAGAACACTGACTGCGGTCACTGTCATTGTTTCATGCTGCATGATCCCGACCTTCGGCGCACAAGGCCAAAAGTCTGCCTATGCAGGCCAGGAAGCGCGCGACATCAAGGCACTGTCGCCGGAGGAAGTCGACGCCTACATTTCGGGGAAGGGCTTTGGCATGGCCAAAGCGGCTGAACTGAATGGCTACGCCGGGCCGGCCCACGTGCTCGAACTTGCCCAGCAGCTGGAGCTCACGCCAGAGCAGCGCGCGAAAACGCAAGCCCTCTTCGAGTCGATGCAGTCGAACGCAATGCACAAGGCCGCCAGCTTATCGACAAGGAGCGCGTGCTCGATCAGATGTTCGCGATGAAAACCATCGACGGCCCAAAGCTCACCGCTGCCCTTGATGAGATAGGCACGCTTCAGGTGCGCGTCCGTCGCACCCATCTGGAGGCGCACCTCACCGAGACCCAGATCCTAACGCCGGCGCAAAACGAACTGTACGCGAAGCTAAGGGGCTACAGCGCTGACGCTGCGGGCGCCGAGCACCACCACCACATGCAGTGACGGTGGGTTACCGTGGGGCTCGGTCCACTGACCTGGTGGAACGTCAATCGCAGCAACAGAAGCCATGCTCGTGGGGCCCTAGTTGAGGTCAGGGTCGACGAAGAACCGGGTGCCGGAGATGGTCAGCGTGGCGGAGAGTCCCGTCTCGGTGATCTGGTAGAGATAAACTCCGGGCGATATTGAGACCGCTCCGTTGAACATCTCGCCTTCCCCGCCGGCAATCGCCGACAAGCCGGCCTGACCGCCGAATTCCCAGCCCTGATTGATGAAGTTTGAGAACGCGGGTTCCGTGGTGAAGACGAATATGAGCTGGTTCTTGTTGATCCCGAACCCGAGCCCACCTTGCACCTCCAGCATTTTCATGTATGTCTGGCTGTTGGTGCGCTTGTTCACCGCGAGGCCCTTGCCGCTGGTGCCCCCGGCGATCATGAGTTTCATGCCGAAGGTGCTGAACGCGGCGTAGCCGGCGGCACTGTCGATCGAGCGGCGGGCATTGGGCGCGTATGCGTAGAGCGCGGAGAGCGCTTGCTGGGCCGCCGCTTGTACTTCCTGTCGCGCCGCGGCGATGTCGGCCTGGGTCGGTGGGCCAGTGATCGCGTCCTTGAGTTGTTCCAGGATCTGCGCGTCGACGGAAGTCACGGTGAGTCCGAGTGCGAACGCCATCATTGCAAGTGCTGTCTTCATGTCGGCTCCGTAGCGCCGGTCAAACCGGCGAGAAGTTGTTGAATGAAAGAGCCATGCGCTGAACACCTCGCCAGTCGCGGCAAGCCATCTGTAAGAAACCCCGACATTTGAGAGCGTGGGATCTCCGACCACGCCACCGTGAAGTGAGACTTGACTACAGCACGCTCTTCACTGGCGGTGGGTTCCATTTGCCGGTGAGGGCATCCGTCTTCGGACCGTAGAGGCGCATGGTCAGGTTGAACGCTCCGGCCGGCGCCGGCAGCCAGTTGGCTTCCTTGTCCTTGCCGGGACTCTTGTTTTGGATGTACAGATCGAGTGATCCATCCGCGTTGATGGTGAAAGGCATCCAACTGCTAACCGCGAAACGGTTGAGTACGTTCGCCACTTGGAAACCTTCGGCATCGTAAAGCGTGATCGACCAGAACGCGTTCACCGGCGGGGCGCTGCCCTTGTCGAAGTGGATCGTGTAGTTGTTTTGGCCAACGAGCGGCTTGCCCGTGTCGTCGCCGAGGTTCAACGGATAGATGGCATCCTCGGGCAGATTTGCCCCTAGGCCCACCTGGCTAACGATGGCTCGCTTCAGATAATAGTTGCCATAGACACCCATGGTATCGGTGTTCATCGACCATCCATTGGCGACTCGGGCGAGCGTTGCGACCTTCCACGTCATGAGCTTCTGGGCTTCCGCGGGCGCGCTCGCGAGGGCTTTCTGCACGACAGGATCGAGCTTGTCGAAGTCGAAGCTCTTTCCTGGCTCGATGCCGATGCGCTTCATCTGCGCGATGATCGGCTGATCCGTCAGGTGCGGCGGGTGCAGCTTGAGCAGTTCGGCCGCGTAGGCAAAGTATTTAGCGGCCGGCATGGTGTCGACCTGAGTCTTCGGCGGCGTCTGCATGTCCACGGTAGCGTCGATCTTGACGGTCACCGGTAACGGACCCTTGCCCCAGCGCGAGAGCGGCGTGACTACGTAGCCCGCCTGGATCTTGTTCACCGTAGCGTAATCCGCCGGTCCGTCCGTCTTCGTGCGTCCGATGATCCAAACGTGGGGAGTAGGCGCTGCGATTCGCGTCAACCCCGTCGGAACCGATCCGACCCAGCCGGGCGGAGTGACCAGGAAATTGCACGCCTGCGTTCCGGTCGTCCGCCAGCCGGGAGACGCGAACACGTCGGTCCACATGTCGAGCATCGGCAGGAGATAAAACCGACCGTTCGTGTCCGGCGCGGAAATGACCAGGGATTCCTCGCTGAGATCCAGCCACGCGATGGAATAGAGCGTGTCGAAGTTAGACCGCACGACCCCTTTGAAATCGGCGGGTGGATACGCAGGAACGCTGACGAACATATTCATCGGCCCTTTGCCGAATTCTTTTCCCGGTGCGATGTTCGTGAATTGCTTCCGTGTGATATCCATCGATAGGAGCGGATAGAGGTAAACATAGGCGTCGACGCCTATGGCGTGCGCCTCCTGCTCGGAGATCCTATTGGTTTCCATGACTGTGGTTCCGTTCTGGCTTGTGTAGAAGCTTTCGAGTGAGAGACAGGCCGGAGGTTGCACGTGCACGGTCCAGGTGCGTGGGACTCGGCCCTAATAGGTGGCTGACTGTTTCGCGTGGCGCTTTTTCCATTGTCACACGCACGCGGAGCGGCGTAAATTGCCCCGACGTGAAGCGCCGATGCGCTCAAGGGTCCGGCAGGCATGGATTCGAGCGTCGGCTATCGGCGATGACGCTCTCGCGGTCGAAGAATCTATCCGCTCAACCAGCACCCGGTGGCGTCGCGATCACCTGTCCGTCCTTGACCGGTAGTGTGGCGCCGGGTTTGAAGGACGTTCGCAACGTACCTTCCTTGTCTCCCAGGCGGTAGGTCACGTCGTAGCCGACGAGCTTCTGCGTCGTGTCGTTGACAGTCTTGCAGCGCCGCTCCGTCGTCGCAACGACGTCCTTGTGCTGCATGTTCTTCTGCACTTGATTTCCGACATACGCCCCGCCCGCGGCCCCGGCTATGGTGGCCACCGTTCTGCCTGTACCGCCGCCTATGGTGCTGCCCAACAGGCCGCCCGCGACCCCGCCGAGGACTGTCCCGGCGACGCGATTGCTGTCTTTCGCGGGCGCTTGCCGCTGAACCTGCACGTCCTGGCATTCCTCACGCGGCGTCACGACCGTCTCCGTTACCTCGTTGACCGTGACAACGTCGGCGAATTTCGGCTTGGTAAGCGCCTTGTAGGTCGGCACTGCGCCCGCCGCGAGCACAACCATGGCGATGCCACCAATCACAATACCTTTGATCATTGATTTGTCCATCGCCTCGCTCCTTCCCGTTTGGCCGACGGCGAACACCCGCGCGACCGGAACACGCTCGCGCAGGTAGGCGGGACAAGCACTCCCTTGTCCCGCGCATCAATTCTAACTTGGACCGCTCTTGGGCCGGAAGCCATTATCCCGACCAGCGGCTTTGTCCGGTTGCTACCGACCTTCGAGCCTCGGAGAAGCGGTCGTTCAGCTGCTGAGTTCAGTCCTCTCGCTAGGACGGCGGCAAAGGATTGCGGCATCACCCGACACGCCACGTCGTGCCGCATGCGCGGCACTTGACTCCGGTGTGATCGGTAATCATGCGCTGGGCGAAAGCCTTCACGTCGGTGTCGCTCGACTTGGACTCTGCGAGCTTGCCGGCATCGATATCGACGGTGTTGGCGGTGACGAGGATGGACGCGATCTGTGCATCGTCAGGTGCCTGGGCCGCGGCCGCGCCGGCCGCAAGGAATAGAGCGGTTGCAAACACGATGCGGATGTTTCGCATGACTGGACTCCTCGGTGGATGGGTTCTGCCACCCTGATACGTGCGGCGTGGCTGAATGGATGTAGCTACGCTTCGCCGTATCGGAGATCGGCGTCTGGTCGAACGACCATCGCGCCGTCTGGGTGCTGCTGTATTAGATGCAGCAGCGGCGTCCGCCGTTCCTGCCGGACGGACTAGCGTTGCAAGCGGTCGCTCGGATTTGGAGCGTCGCCACCGTGCGCTGCCGCCGCAAGCACATGGAAGCGCTCGAGGGCGCGCGCGACGATGCGATCGCAACGCTCACCCGCAAAGGCGAACACCTCGGCAGACGCCATATCCGCCTCGCGCGCCAGCGATTCCCACAACAACGCGCGAGCGCGAAACAGGCGCGTACGCACCGTCGCGCTTGGGACCGAGAGGCAGGTCGCTGTCTCCTCGACGGTCATCTCCTCGACTTCGCGCATGATGAACACCGTGCGAAACGCCACGGGGAGCTCGTCGAGCTTTTGCTCCAGCAAACGCCGAACATCCGCGCGCATTGCGGCCGTCTCGGGCGAATCGGTTCTGGTATCGGCCACGGCGGCCTCCTCGTGTTCCTGATCGCTCCCTTGCGGCGTCGCAAACGGCACGACGACGCCGTCGCGCTTCTGTCTACGCAATCGTCCGAGCGCCGGATTGATGACGATCCGCGTCAGCCACGTCGACAGGTTCGCGTCGCCACGAAACTTGCCAATGCTGCGATACGCGTCGATATAGGCTTCCTGTAACGCGTCCTCGGCCTCGGCGTCGTCCTTCAGAATCGCACGGGCGACGCGAAAAAGCGGACCGTTGTGTCGCCGCATGATGGTCTCGAACGCCGCCTCGTTGTTGCGCGCGGTGCGACGGACGAGCTCTGCATCGTCGATTGCCGGGTCGGAGGTGACAGGTTTCGAGGGCATAGGACTCTGTAGCCGCTTAGTGGAGGACGACGACTAGATGCCGGAACGGTGAGCGATGTTCCGGGCGGCTACTCGTTTGATTTCGTGGGGGAGCAGGTCTCGTCGCTCGAGCGCTGCAAATGAAGGCCGCCGGTGCTGAGAAATGACTCCAACCTTGGCAATAGCGCCCATTCCTTGCGCGGCCTATTGAGTGGCGGCTTTGGTTCTCTGTTTCTGGAAGTCAGCGGCGCGGTTCATTTGACGGCTCGCAGCCGCAGCGTCGGTGCTCCTGCCATCTCCCTGAGTTTTTCGCGGGCACGACTGAGACGCGACATGACCGTGCCTATCGGCACGCTCTGGATGCGCGCAATCTCCTCATAGCGCAGCTCCTCGACTGCCGCAAGCATGAGCGCTTCGCGCTGATCGGTCGGCAAGCGTCCGACTAATACCAGCACCTCGCTGAGCTCGATGCGATCGTCCTGTGTGGCGCGTACTGGTACTTCCCAGTGGGCAAGGGGCCCGTCGTCGTCGTCGAGCGAATACTCGGCGACTTCGCGCCGGCGCACAGTATGCTGGTTGGCGTGAACGTTATGCATGATCGTAAATAGCCATGCGCGCAGATTGCTGCCAGGCCGCCACAACCCACGCTTGTCCCACGCGCGTGTCAACGTGTCCTGCACCAGGTCGTCGGCGCGGTGCGCATCGCCCGTCAACACGCGCGCATAGCGCCGCAGGCGCGGCAGCGCGGCAATGAGGTCTGGATCGGGCAGCGTATTGAGCACTGGAATTCGTCGGCTGACGCGCGGGCTCGCTGCGGCGGCGCCGAAGGAGAGTGCCCCCGCCACCGACTGCCGCTGCAAGTTGCGCTGGCGCGCTCGACGCCAATCATCGCAGCTTAGTCGGCCGGAGTACCAGAGAGAATTCGTTGACGGGTCAGATTTGTTTCGTTTGTTTCGCGTGCGCTGACGGACCGGTGGACACGATGCCGTAACATTCCCAGGTCAGAGCTTGCCGGCTCAGCCGCGCATTGTTGACCGCTCGGGCAGCGATTGGGGAGTCGCTTGACCGGCCGGAGGTGGCCGCGTAGCGTCGCCTTGTCCGTGCCCGTCCTCCTTTCGGGGACCGTGGCGGAGCCAGGGGAGGCTCGTGACGCTCGGCATCTCGATCCCACAGGCGCCGCTGCTGCGTGCGGACGAAGTGATCCATTGATGGACCGGCCGCCAACCTTCGTGAGGCGCTCATGGCGCAAATCGCTAAGACCGTCGAAGCTGTCATCCTCGCAACTCGATACCGCTCCGCGCGGTGAGAGCGTGCCCGGAGAATGTCATCGATGAGCCCGAGGAGACCACCGGCACCTCGGCGAGCAACTAAATGGCGCACCGTTGATACGCGAACGCGCTACGCGGTTTGCGGCGCGCAGTCAGCGACTTACAATTCGCACCGGGCCTTCGAGCCGCGGCGTAGTGGGAGTACGAGTACGCCGCTTGTCCATCTAAAACCCGATGCCCCGGCATAAGGGGCACAGGCGTAATCAACAGTCGTGATGCGGGAGTACGCCCGCCCGTGCCGCCGCCGCCGAGCTACGGCTATAACGTAGAATTTTTTATCGAAGCTGGGTTTATGCTTGCAGTCATGTTCCGGCATGGAACTGCACTCAACGTCGGGGGAGACTCATGGGCAATCGACGGTACGCAACGGCGCAGCGCTGGACCGCGGTGCTGCTGGTGGCGGCGATGGGCCTCGCGGGCGGCGCGTCCGCCACGCTGTTGGACCGCGGCCCCGACATGGTCTACGACAACGTGCTCAACATTACCTGGACCCGGCAGGCGGGCGACGGCGTCAGGCGGAATTGGGAGGACTCCGAGGCTTGGGCAGCGGGCTTGGTCGTCGACGGCCTATCGGGTTGGCGCTTGCCGTGGGTAAGCGTACTCGCGGGTGCCGGGCCGACGACGACGGTTGTTGACTGTTTGTTCGCCACTGAAGTCGCGTGCCGCGACAACGAGTTGGGCTACATGTTCTATTACGACCTCGGTGGGGCTTTCGGGCAGGACAAGACGGGCATGCAGATTGCGCTGGGAGGCCAGGTGATAACGGGCATTCAGCCCGAATCGTTCTTGATTCAAACCGGGTACTGGTCTGGGACGGCGTTCGAACCCAACCTCTCGTGGCTGTTCTTTTTCACCTCCGGCACGATGAACGTGTTCTTCACCCCGAGTACGCAACTGTTCGCGTGGGCGGTGCGTCCTGGCGATGTCGTAGCCGCCGTGCCTGAGCCGGCCACGCTCGCGCTGCTGGGAATGGCCCTCGCCGGACTTGGCGTCTCGCGCCGCAAGCAGTAACGGATTCATTGGTCAATGCAGGTCCCGCTCCGGCGGGGCTTTCGTTTTGCTTCGCCGCGCGGTGAATCATTGCGGGCCACCTCTCTCAGGACCGACGATTCGGGCGATACGCTGTCGTTCCGCTTCCCTGACGCCGTGCGTCAATGCCGATTTCGCTGGACGGGCCGAATGCCGGTCGTAGTGCATCGCGTGCGACACGCTGCATCACACCGATGACGCGCCCATCGCCGCTCGGTTGGCGGCTTCGCGCCAGCCGATGAAGCGCTCGGGCGGAATCGGCCGTTGACCAGCGATACGCTCGAGGCCGAGGCGGATATCCGCCTCGCTGCCCGCCTTGAGTGCGGCGTCTACGAAAAGCTGCTCGAGTACGTCTTGCTGGGCGTGACTGCCGCCGAGTCGGTACATGCCGCTGAGCGCGGGACGCATCAGGGCGACGGCCTCGGCGTGGCGTCCGGCGGCGTGGGCGAGCTGGGCCTCGGCGATCGGCAGCACGTAGTCGCGCACGATGGGGGGAACGGTGCCGCTGCCACTGGCGAAGGTGCGCGCGGCTTCGATCATGCGCTCCGCAGCGGCGGTGCGACCGGTGGCGGTGAGTGCCATCAGCCAGTGGGGCACAGTAAAGGCGGACAGGCAGTCACCGATCCGCGCCTCCGCCTTGTCGGCCAATTCGTCCCAGCGGTTGCCGACATCGACACCGAGGCGTTGAAGGCGGAAGAGTATGGCGGCAGCGTTCTGCGCGTCGATGTAGACATCCGGCGAGGCGATCGTCAGTGGCGCGGCGAGATTGCGGAAGCGGGTATCGTAGAGTTGGAGCACGGCAGCGTAGTCGCCGTGCTCGAGCGTGAACAGCGCGCAATGCCACCAGAGATGGTGCTGCAGGTTGTGGCTGCCCTCCCAGTTGGGCGCGAGCGTGGTGAGCCACTCGATGCCTTCGCGGCGGCGGCCTTGCATTTCCATGACATGTGCGACGGCGTGTGCCGCCCACAGATCAGCGGGGTCGAGCTCGATCGCGCGACGCCCGTAGGGCTCGGCGGCGAGATAGTTTCCGGCCTCCTCTTGGGCGAAGCAGCGGCAGGCCAGTATCGTTGTGTAGCCCGGGATCTGTTCCGACCACGCCGCGATCACGCGCTCGACGGAAGCGGCCATGTCCTGCGGTCGGCCGAGCCAGAAATTGACGAAATGGGCGAGACGAAAGGCGACCACATCATGCGGATGGGCGCGCAGGATCGCCTCCCACGAGGCGATGGCGTGGTCGAGCTCGCCATCGGCCCAGGCGGTGAGGGCAGCGATGTGGTCGCGCTCGCGCGATGTGGCGCCGGCAGCAAGCAACTGTGCGGTGCGCGCCGCCTGGACGGCGACCGGAACAACGGCCTGCTTGAAGGCGAGCATCGCGAAATAGCCCTGCATGCAATGTGCAAGCGCGAAGTCCGGGTCGGCCTCGAGCACGGCGCTGAGACGGGCGGGCGTGTCGGCTCGGTAGGTCAGGTAGCCGGTGACAAGATGGTCGAACGCATCCGCAGCCTTGGCGCTGACGGTCGAGATAGAGAGGCCGCGGGCATCGAGATGCATGGCGTGGTTCCTGGTCGAAGTGTCCCACATTCCCGACCTATTCGAAGTATCCGGCCTCGTGCAGTCGATCGCGAAGGCCCCGGAAACTGAAAACGCGTTCCTGTCGTACTCGAGAGCTGCGCCGGTGATGGAGGCCCCTATTCGGGGTGATGCACGCGTGCGAAACTTGCCGCCCCTCAAGACGGTTCGTCTACCGGTTGATGAAGCTGCGAATGTCTCTGGCCGTATCAGCCGTCATCGGCCTGGCCATGGTGAGTGGTCACGTTGTGGCGGCCTCTGAGTGCAAGCTGGTACGAATCGAGGAGTGGCCTATACGCCTGGTCCACAACCAGCTCATGGCCGATGGCGTCATCAACGGTACGAAGGTAGGCATCTTGCTGGACACCGGGGCGGAGCGAAGCATGATCCTGCGCGAGTCAGCAAAGCGTCTGGACCTGCCACGCCATTGGTACGCGGGCGAATGGTCGTTCGGCATTGGCGGCAAATCCCAAGTCGAGCATGCACATGTGGCTGAATTCAGGATCGGCGAATCCTCGCGCAAAGATTGGGATTTGCCCGTCGCCGGCGAGCACGCTGTGGAAGGCGCGGACGTCGTCCTTGGCGATGACTTCTTCCACGTGTTCGATGTCGAGTTCGATCTGGCCCACAATGCGGTCAGACTTTTCCAGCCCAAAGATTGCGACAATGCGTCGCTGGCGTATTGGACGACCAATGCCGTCAGCGAAGTCTGGATCGGGGCGGTGAACGACGCCCGCCCTAGGATCATTCTCACCGTGCGGATAAACGGCAAACCGGTTCGAGCGATGCTCGATTCGGGCGCCTCCTCGTCGCTGTTGGACAAGCACAGCGCCGCCGACGTGGGCGTTACACCGGAAACGCCGGGCGTCTCCCCCGGCGCCAAGGCCAAGGGGCTCGGCGGGGATGCAGTCGATACCTGGTTCGGTCCGTTTCGGAGTTTTGTCATCGGAGATGAGATCGTCAGGGACACGACGATCCAGTTCGCCGACATGTGGTGGGGCCTCCGCTACGAGGTGCAGCAGCAGCAGCCGATGATGCTGTTGGGTGCCGACTTCCTTCAAGCGCATCGGGTGCTCGTTGCGCACAGTCAGCGGAAGCTATATTTCACCTATGTCGGTGGCCCAGTGTTCCGGACGGCACCGATGGCCCCTGCTGCTGAAGCGCGCCCGGATGCGGCGCCGAACTAGAACCCCATCCGCGCCTTGCGCCCGCAGAGCTTAGTCGCGTCGACGTCCTCGGGCACGAGGTGATCACGGCCCGCGAGCTGCGCGGTGCCGAAGGCGTCGACCAGGAGCTTGCGCATGTCGCGAGGGGGGATCGCGGCGACGCGCTCGAGCACGCTCTCCGACGGTTCGTGCGGAAATGGCCAGTTATGCGCGTCAAGGATCTCGTGGTAGACCGACAGCGCGATCCGCCGTGAACCGTCGACGTCGGGTCGCTCGATGACGTACACGTTCATCCGGTTGAGGATCGGCTCCGGCAGGACGCTCTCGTCATTCGCGGTTGCGACCCAGAGGATATGCGAGGCGTCCATCGCGACGTCGAGAAATTCGTCCTTGAACTGCAGCGCCGTGTCACGCTCGAGCAGGGCGTAGAGCGCGCCCATCGGGTCGTAACGGTGGTCGCCGCCGGTCTTGTCCACTTCGTCCAGTACCACGAGGGGATTGGCGTAATCGCCATCGACCAGCGCTTGCGCGACTTTGCCTGGACGCGCGTTGTGCCATTGCGCCGACGCGCCGGTCAGTACCCAACCGGCGGTCAGCGAATTCATCGATACGAATTCGAAACCCGTGGACAGTGCCTGTGCTAACTTCTTCGCGAAGTAGGTTTTCCCGAGGCCGGGCTCACCCACCAGCAGGATGGGCGTGAACTGTACAGCCTCGTTGCCGGCGATGGCCAGCGCCAGGTACTTGCGCAGATCGTCGACGACGTCGGTGAAATTGGGCGATGAATTGACAAGGTCGTCGAGCGCCGCGGTCGATGAAGGCTTGATGATGTAGCGGGAACCACCGAGTTCCCGCATACGGTCGTACCAGCTCTTCAGTCCTTCGTTGCGCGCAGCGGTGCCATCTCCGAGTGCGCGATCGACCTCCGACACTGAATAGATCGGTTGCAGGTTAGCGATAGAAATCACGGTATCCATGGTGCCTCCAACCTTCCATGGAGCAATCATACGCATTTACCGTGCCAGTCGGTATCGACCCTTCGAAAGAGCGGCCAGTCGGCGCCTGCGGCCGCACTACGCCCGAACCGTGATGGATTGCTTCGTACCCGAACGTATCATTCCGGCGCACGCGCACCGTTTTGCGACGAGCAGCGTCAGGCGCTATCGGACGCCCAAAATGACGAGCCCCGCCGAAGCGGGGCTCGTTGCCGCGTGCGCCGATCATCTACGTTTGCGGGTCCGCGCGGAGAATCCCGCGGCGGCAAGCCCCAATGCGAGCAGGGCCAACGTAGCCGGCTCCGGGATCGAGACGAAGCCTCTGATTTCCCCTCCTCCAAATTGCATCGTGTGAATGTTCAGGTATGTTTCACCGTTGATCAGGCCGGCGATGAATGCCGCTTCCGCATTGGTCAACCCACCCTGTGCAGTGATGAAAGCTGCGTTGTACGATGCGGCCGATGTCAGATCCAGGGTGAAATTATCGCTTCCACTCATGACGCCAAGCGGGAAACCGGGGAATGCGGGCACGACCGTCGCTACTCCGACGTTCACGCCCGTCACGAACGGGGACGGCAGACAACAGTGAATATGAGCAGCCGTCGTTGGACTGCCCAGGCCGGAGAACACGATGTTCCCCTGCAAGGTCTGGGCCGTCGTGTCCAGGAAGAGATCGACGAGACCGGTCCCCGCAGACGGAGTTGGCGGGAACTTCGTTTTGCCCGCTGAGCGTAAAGTGGAAGTGAATGAGTGTCGCCTGAGCCGTCGGAGCGAGAACAAGCAGCACCGCCGCCAGTACCAGACCGAAAAGTGAACGTTTCACTTGAATGCCCCTTTCTTGGATCGCGGGGTATCGACTGCCATTACGACATAGTCGCCCCTGAAGGCTACAATGTGTAGCAATAAACGGGCCGGCCTTCATGGATATCCGTAAAATCAAATGGTTAAGCAAATTGTCCGCATGAGATCAAGTGGAAAGTGTAAGAAATTATGACATCGCGCGTCTCTCCGACGGGGTGTCCCGGCAGGGCTGGAGGCAGTCTCGCCCGATGTATCTTCGCCCGCTGACGACTGCATGGCAGGCAGCAGTGCGGTTTTGCGTCAACTGCGGAGGTCGCTGGGGCTAACCGGCTACAGGTGTTGCCCGCAGGGGCAGCACCGATTGCAAATCTCGTGGCGATCTTGTGCTGCGACTCGCTATGCCGGCGCCGACAGGATCCCCGTCGCCGGCGCTGTCACCTTCTGGATGATCCCAAATGATGTCCAGACGAATTCGAATTGCTGCTGGATCGGCTCGTTCAGTCGCAATCTGTAAGTCGCGCTGGACGCCAGCAATGTCACATCGCAACCGGCGCTGAATTCGCCTGCGGGAAGCAGCAGCGTCTTGATCGGCATGGTCGGATGCTTCTCGCTCGGCGGCAGGTAGAGCGCTGCGAAACACTGCGATGCCGACCCGGGCATCACGTCCATCGCCAATTCTCGATTGTCGCCAGCCACCAGCTTCACAAAGCGCGGCTTGCGTCCCAGGTACTCAACGCCGATCTCGACATGGTCGACCATGAGCCTGCGAAACCAGCGGACCACCGCCACTGTCCATGGTGCTGAATCCCCGTCACGAATCGCGATGAGCGAGCCAGGGATGACACGATTCAGATTGTCGATCTGCCCGCGCATGCGGCAACCGGAATCGCTTCGGTCCTTGACTTGCCATACCTGGGGAATCGAGTCGAACGGGCCCATCATCGAAGACGATGCGGGACTACCGCCGCCGCCGCCCGTGAACAGCGGTGAAGAAGTTGGCGCAGCCAAAGGCGAGACCGTGATGTCGTCTCCCGCTGCCACCGGGGACGAGTTGCCTTCGATCTGCCTTTGGCCGTTCTTTCGCAACTCTTCCACGATATAGGGAAAGCCGGCGACGCCCTGGACCGTCAGGGCCACCGACTTCCGCTCCGCGCGGCGCTCGATCTCAGCGGGATTCGGAGCGTACAGATTCGCGAGCTTGTGCAGCAGGGCGAGCTGCCCCGCGCGCACCGGCGGCGTTGCTCGCAGCGGCACGGTGGCGCCATCGCGCAACGAAGCGATTTCCTGATTGATCAGCGCGCTCAACGGCGAGGGATCGAGATACAGAAGATCGCCCTTCGCGCTGGTGTCTCGCGTGAGCCCGTCCGAGCCATCCAGGTCGACCACGAATCCCCTCGGGTCGAAGTGCGGTGTGCCATTGACCGGAGCCAATTGCAGGGCCGGCTCACGGCACCAGCGCTCGAGCCACTGATAGGCCCACAGCGCCTCTCGGGGCGAGAAGTGGCCGCTGTTCATGACTTCCAGCATTAGGATCTTGAGATACTCATGCTCGAATTTGCCGGCCGCGCGGTGATCGCCGTCCATTCGATCGCGCCCATCGGAGTCGTTGAGCAAACCGCGCTCACGGGCAAGCCGATAAGACTCGTGCAGATGTCGCCAATGTCCGGTGCTGCGCCTCTTGTAGCGAAAGAAACGCAGCAGGAATTCAACCTTGCGATGATGCAGCAATTGGACCAGAACGAAGCGCTCGTGCCCGATCCAGTTGACGTCGGCGGTTGTGCGAATGTGTCGCAGGAAATAGTCGTAGGCATCGAAGAGCGACTGGCCGAGCTTCAGTGCGGAATGCCACGTGTTCCAGTCAAATGAATGTAACCGGCCGTAGCCTTCAACGTATCGGGTCAGCAATTGCTCGCTGAGCGGCAGTGCCTGCCGCTCCAGCGCCATAAGCTCGTCGAGCTGCCTTAGTTCGGGCGGGCTATCGCGAACGAGCTGCGTGATCGCCGCACACAGGGCCTTTTGCGTCTCGATGGCATCGTCCTGGGACGCCAACGGGGACAGGGTCCCGCCAGCCAAGCCGCCGATCGTGTGGTCGGACCCCTCGGGAAAGACTGCCGACGATGTTCCAGACAAGCGCACGCGAAATCTCCACGGATCATTCAAGCCTGAAGGCGGAGTCAGCACAAGTTGTGCCAATCGGTTCCGTTTCGGCAAAGAATATCGAGAACGATCTTGAATGATGGTCATGCATCGAGTCGCGTACGCGATGCTGCGGATGCGATTTCGCGGCGCACACATCCGCGATGCATACGTTGTAGAGCACCGCCTGTCAGGTGCGCTCCATGACGGACACTCGACGGCTGCATCGCGGCGCGCCCATTCACTGGCGCGCGTAGCTACCTTGGTGCGGCGGGGTTGGCAGCACCGATGAGCGATGCGATAATCAATCGGTGGATCCTCGCATCAACCCTGCTGCATTTCCTCTCTGGCGCTGGCGCAAGCCTGCCGCCTAATCTCCTATTCGCGCCGCGTACCGGCGCACGACGCCCTGAACGACGGGGTTATCGCAAAATTGCCGGAACATATGCAGGCAGCAAGACCATAGGTGCGGGGATTGCTGCCAGCGACATCAAGAGGTTGATGCATCATGCTGCTGATGATCGACAATTACGACAGTTTCACCTACAACCTCGTGCAATACCTGGGCGAGCTTGGCGAGGACGTCAACGTCTATCGCAACGACGCGGTTACGCTCGAACAGATCGCGGCATGGCGCCCGGAGCGGATCGTCATTTCCCCCGGGCCCTGCACACCTTCGGAGGCCGGCGTGTCGGTGCCGCTGGTCCAGCGCTTCGCTGGAGAGATCCCCATTCTCGGTGTCTGCCTGGGGCACCAGGCGATCGGGCAGGCGTTCGGCGGGCGCATCGTGCGCGCGCAGCGCGTGATGCACGGCAAGCTCTCGGCGGTCTCGCATCACGGGACCGGCGTCTTCGAGGGGCTCGCCAATCCGCTTACCGCCACGCGCTACCATTCCCTGGCGATCGACCGCGCGTCGCTCCCTGCCTGCCTGGAGGTCACCGCTGAGAGCGAGGACGGCGAGATCATGGGCGTGCGTCATCGTGAGCTGCCCGTCGAAGGTGTGCAGTTCCATCCGGAAGCGATACTCACCGAGCAGGGCCACGCGCTGCTGCGCAACTTCCTGAAAGCGCATTAGGCCCTAGGTGGAGGACGTCATGTCGATCACATTGCAGGAAGCGTTGCAGCGCACGATCGAGCACCGCGAGATATTCCACGACGAGATGCTCGCGCTCATGCGCAAGATCATGAGCGGCGAGGCGACACCGGTGATGATCGCCGCGTTCACCGTCGGGCTGCGCGTAAAAAAGGAAACTATCGGCGAGATCGCCGCCGCAGCGCAGGTCATGCGCGAATTCGCCACCAAGGTCGACGTCCCGGACCGCGATCAGCTGGTCGACATCGTCGGCACCGGCGGCGATGCATCGCACACCTTCAACATCTCGACCGCCGCGATGTTCGTCGCTGCGGCGGCCGGTGCGCGAGTGGCCAAGCACGGCGGGCGGTCGGTGTCGTCGAAGTCGGGCAGCGCCGACGTGCTCGAGGCGCTGGGTGCGAACATCATGCTCAAGCCCGAGCAGGTTGCAGCCTGCATCGCCGAGACCGGCATCGGGTTCATGTTCGCACCCAGCCACCACAGTGCGATGAAGCACGCTGCACCGGTGCGCAAGGAACTCGGCATCCGCACCATATTCAACATCCTCGGGCCGTTGACCAATCCTGCGGGCGCGCCCAACCAGCTGCTCGGCGTGTTCCATCCCGACCTGGTCGGCATTCAGGTGCGCGTGCTGGAGCGCCTGGGCAGCAAGCACGTGCTCGTCGTCTACGGCAAAGACGGTATGGACGAGGTCTCGCTGGGCGCGGCTACCATGGTCGGCGAGCTCAAGGACGGCGCTGTGCGCGAATACGAGATTCATCCCGAGGACTTCGGGCTGCGCATGGTCTCGAACCGTGGCCTCAAGGTCGGCGACGCGCTGGAGTCGAAGGCGATGCTCGAGGAGGCGCTCGCCAACGTCGAGGGTACGCCGCGCGAAATCGTCGTGCTCAACGCCGGTGTTGCGCTCTACACAGCCGACGTCGCCGCGTCGATCGGCGAGGGCATCGAGCGAGCGCGCGCGGCGGTGGCGTCGGGCGCGGCGAAGCGCAAGCTCGGGCAATTCGTCGCCACGACGCAAAAACTCGCGACGCCTGCGAGGGGCTGATGCGGCGCGTTCGATGAGCGAGCGCGACATCCTCACGCGCATCCTCGCCACCAAGGCGGGCGAGATCGCCGCGCTCCGGGCGGTGGCGCCGTATCCGCGACTGCGCGAACTGGCGGCCGCCACGCCGCCCCCGCGCGATTTCGCCGGCGCGCTTCGCGCGAAAATCGACGCCGGCCGCCCGGCAGTCATCGCCGAAATCAAGAAGGCGAGCCCGAGCAAGGGCCTGCTGCGGCCGATTTTCGACCCACCGGCCATCGCCCGCCGTTACGAAGCCGGCGGTGCCGCGTGCCTGTCGGTGCTGACGGATCGCCCTTATTTCCAGGGCGCGCCCGAGTTCCTCGCGGCGGCGCGCGACGCCTGCGCGCTGCCTGCGCTGCGCAAGGACTTCATCGTCGACGAGATCCAGGTTGCCGAATCGCGCCTGCTTGGCGCCGATTGCATCCTGCTCATCGTCGCCGCGCTGGATGACGCGCGGCTGGCGGCATTGGAGGCGTGCGCTCACGCTCTGGGCATGGCGGTCCTGGTCGAGGTGCACGACGCGGCAGAGCTTGCCCGCGCGCTGATGCTCCAAACGCCGATGGTGGGCATCAACAACCGCAATCTGCGCACTTTCGAAGTTTCGCTGCAGACCACGCTCGACTTGCTGCCGCGCATCCCGCGCGACAAGCTGATTGTCACCGAAAGCGGCATTCTCGCGCCGGCTGACGTGGCGCAGCTGCGCGCGCACGGCGTGCACGCGTTCCTGGTCGGCGAGGCATTCATGCGCGCGGCGGACCCCGGCGCCGCGCTCGCCGCGCTGTTCTCCGGAGCCTGAACGAGACGTCCGGCAGGGCCCCCTGCTTTTGCTATGATTGCGGGCCGAGTGCTGTGCCCATACCGGGGCAGTGCGATTGGGGGAGCCGTGTCGGCGATCGCCGTCGAGAACGTAGCCAAGCATTGGACGACCGCCGCGGGTCGCGTGCGCGCGGTCGACAATATTTCGTTCGCGCTCGAACCCGGTACGCTCAACGTGCTGCTCGGACCCTCGGGTTGCGGCAAATCGACGACGCTGCGCCTGATCGCCGGACTGGACCACGCCGACGCAGGCCGCGTGCTGATCGGCGAGCGCGATGTCACGCGACTGTCGCCTGCGCAACGCAATATCTCGATGGTGTTCCAGTCGTATGCCCTGTTCCCGCATTTGTCGGTTGCGGAGAACATCGTGTTCGGACTGCGCGTGCGCAAGGTCGATGACGCCGAGCGCGACCGCCGCCTGCAGCGCGTTGCCGGCCTTCTCGGCCTGGGCGCACTGCTCGAGCGCAGGCCCGGTCAGCTCTCCGGCGGTCAGCAGCAGCGCGTCGCGCTGGGGCGCGCCATCATCGCCGAGGCGCCGGTGTGTCTGATGGACGAGCCGCTGTCCAACCTCGACGCGCAGTTGCGCCAGGAAATGCGCCAGGAGATTCGCAATCTGCAGCGCACGCTTAGGGTGACCATGGTCTACGTCACGCACGACCAGGTCGAGGCGATGTCGATGGCTGACCGCGTGATTCTGCTCGCCTCGGGGCGCATCGAGCAGAACGGAGGGCCCGCCGACTTGTACGAGACACCGGCGAACACCTTCGTGGCACGCTTTATCGGCACGCCTCCGATGAATCTGCTGCGGCTCGAACGCGGAGCCGGCGGCGCTGTCATCGCCGGCACGGCTGCCCCGGTGATCGCCCCTGCGGAGTTCGCGGATTCGATGGTCGGCGTGCGGCCGGAACATGTCGTGCTCGGCACTGCGGCGGGCATCGCCGCCGAAGTCGCAGCTGTCGAGTATCTGGGCGCGGATTCGCTGCTCACGTGCCACGTCGGTACACAGAAGCTGGTCGCGCGCGTCGGCGGCAGGGTCGGACTGCGCGCGAGCGACCACGTGCAATTGTCGTGGGCCCGCGGCGCGCTGCATTTCTTCGATGCCGGGGGCTCGCGCCGCGACATCGACCAGCACCAGGAATCGGCGACCATGCTCGCCTGAGCACGCAGAGTCGACTTACGAGGAGAACTAGCCAATGATGTACGCTCTCACCCGCTGGCTCGCCGGCGCATTCGTCACCGCGCTGTCGACGTTCGCACTGGCACAAGCGCCGGTCGAAATTTCGTTCTATTACCCGGTTGCCGTTGGCGGACCGATCACCAAGCTCGTCGACGGATTTGCGTCCGACTTCGAGAAGGAAAATCCCGGCATCAAGGTCAAGGCGATCTATTCGGGCAGCTATCAGGACTCGCTCACGAAGGCGCTCACCGCGGTCAAGGGCAATGATGCGCCGACCATGGCGGTGCTGCTTTCGACCGACATGTTCACGCTCATCGACGAGGACGCGGTCGTTCCCTTCGATCCGCTGATCAAGACCGCGGATGACCAGGCGTGGGTCAAGGGCTTCTACCCGGCATTCATGGAGAACAGTCAGACCGGCGGCAAGACCTGGGGCATCCCGTTCCAGCGCTCGACCATCGTGCTGTACTACAACAAGGAGCTGTTCAAGGAGGCGGGGCTCGATCCGAATAAGCCGCCCTCCAACTGGAAGGAGATGGCCGAGTACGGCCAGAAGCTGACCAAGCGCGACGCGTCGGGGAAGGTCACGCAGTGGGGTGTGCAGATTCCCTCGTCGGGATTTCCCTACTGGCTGTTCCAGGGGCTTGACGACGCAGAACGACGCGATTTTGATGAATACGGCGGGTACCGAGACCTACTACGACAAGCCCGCCGTCGTCGAGGCGCTGCAGTACTGGGTCGACCTCACGAACAAGTACAAGGTGCAGCCGGAAGGCATCGTCGACTGGGGAACGACGCCGAAGGACTTCTTCGAACGCAAGGTCGCGATGATGTGGACGACTACCGGCAACCTCACCAACGTCAAGAACAACGCCAAGTTCGACTTTGGCGTGGCGATGCTGCCCGCCAACAAGCGCCGCGGCAGCCCGACCGGCGGCGGCAACTTCTATATCTTCAAGCAGGCCAAGCCGGAGCAGCAGGCGGCTGCGTTCAAGTTCATCAAGTGGATCACCGCGCCCGCGCGCGCCGCGCAATGGGGCATCGATACGGGCTATGTCGCGGTGCGTCCGGACGCGTGGGAGACGCCGGTGATGAAGAAATACGTCGCCGATTTTCCGCCGGCCGCCGTCGCGCGCGATCAGCTGCAGTACGCCGTGGCCGAACTGTCGACGCACGACAATCAGCGCGTGACCAAGGCGCTCAACGACGGACTGCAGGCGGCGCTCACCGGCACCAAGCCGCCGGGGCAGGCGATGGCCGATGCGCAGCGCGAGGCCGATCGCCTGCTGCAGACCGTATCGCAAGATAACGCCTTCGTCGACGCGCGCCGCTTCTCCGGTGCGGCAGCGCGGGCGTCCACGGCTACATACCGACGCGACGCATGACGCGCACCACGCAGTGGCTCTACGGTTGGATGCTGCTGTTGCCGGCGGCGGCGCTGCTCGCGCTGTTCACGCATTACCCGGCGTTGGCGACGCTGTGGCACAGCTTCGAATCGACGCCGAAGGGCGCGCGTGCCGTCGGTGTTCGTCGGCGCCGACAATTACCGGCAGCTCGCCGACGACCCGATTTTCTGGCAGGCGCTGTCGAATAATCTGTGGTACGCCGCCGGGAACGATTCCGCTGGCGATCGCGCTCGCATTGCTGATGGCGACGTGGGTCAATGGCAAGCATCGCCGGCCGTCCGTTCCTGCGGCTCGCGTATTTCACGCCGACCGTGCTGCCGATGATCGCGGTGGCCAACATCTGGCTGTTCTTCTACACGCCGCAATACGGTCTGCTCGAGCAGTTCACGCGGCGCGCTCGGACTGCCCGCGCACAACTGGCTCGGCAGCAAGAACACGGCGCTCGCCTGCCTCATGGTCGTCACGGTGTGGAAGGAAGCCGGGTTCTTCATGATCTTCTACCTGGCGGCGCTGCAGCAGATGTCGCCGCACCTGGCCGAAGCGGCCGCGATCGAAGGCGCGTCGCGCTGGTACTTCTTTCGCCGCGTGACGCTTCCGCTGCTCATGCCGACGACGCTGTTCGTGCTGGTCAACGCCGTGATCAACGCCTTCCGCCTGGTCGATCACGTCGTGGTGATGACCCGCGGCGGCCCGGACAACGCGACCGAGCTGCTGCTCTACTACATCTACGAGATCGGCTTCCGCTTCTGGGATTCGGCGTACGCGGCGGCGCTGACCATGGTGCTGCTGCTGCTGCTCGGGCTCGCCGCGCTGGCTGCAGTTCGCTTTCGTCGAGCGCAGGGTGCATTACCAATGAGCACGGCAGGCGAGGCGAAGTCGAGCCGAGGCCCTGAGGGCGCGGCGCGTGCGACTTGGCGAGGCCGGCGCGGGAGTTTCGCCTGTCGAGGCGGGACAACGAGGCCGACCAGTGAGCTCCATGGTCATCGACCACGACAGCGCGCGCGCTGGCTGCTCGGCCTGTCTGTGGATCCTGCCGCTCGCCTACGCGGTCTGGACCGCGTTTCACTCGGGCGAATTCTCGACGCATTTCGTGCTGTCGGCGCCGCTGACGCTGGACAATTTCGTCAAGGCGTGGCACGCAGCGCCCTTCGCACGCTATTTTCTGAACACGATCTCTTCTGTGCACGATGATCCTCGGCCGCGCAGCTCGTCCTGTGCACGCTCGCGGCCTACGCTTTCGCTCGCTTCGAGTTTCCGGGGCGCAATCTTCTGTTCGCGCTCGTACTGGTCCAGCTCATGGTCATGCCCGACGTGCTGATCGTCGAGAACTATCGCACCATGAATGCGCTCGGGCTTGCGCGACACCATCGCTCGCGATCGGCTTGCCGTACATGGCCAGCGCTTTCGGCATTTTCCTGCTGCGGCAGACCTTCAAGACGGTGCCGCAGGGAACTCGACGAGGCGGCGCGCGTCGAAGGTTGTACGCCGCTGCAGGTATTGTGGAAGGTGTACGTGCCGCTGGCGCGGCCGGTGTACCTCGCCTATGCGCTGGTCAGCGTGAGCTACCACTGGAACAATTTTCTCTGGCCGCTGATCATCACCAACTCGGTGGAGTCGCGTCCGCTGACCGTCGGGCTGCAGGTGTTCTCGGCGGGCGACCAGGGCATCGACTGGTCGATCATCACCGCGGCCACGCTGCTCACGACGGCGCCGCTGCTGGTCGCGTTCCTTCTGTTCCAGCGACAATTCGTGCAATCGTTCATGCGAGCCGGTATCCGATGAAACTGATTACCTGGAATGTGCAGTGGTGCCGCGGCGTCGACGGCAAGGTCGATCCGGCGCGCATCGTCAAGCATGCGAAGGCGCTCGCCGACTTCGACGTGCTGTGCCTGCAGGAAGTCGCCAACAATTTTCCGGATCCACGACTCGCCGGCAGCCACGGCGAGAATCAGTTCGCCGAGGTTGCGCGCGTTGCTGCCCGGCTATTCTGCCCGTGCCCGGAATTGCGGTCGATGTACCGGCCGAGGCCGATCGCGCAGCGCCGTGCGCGCGGCATTTCGGCAACATGATTCTTTCGCGTTTGCCGGTGGGCCAGGTGTTTCGCCACCTGCTGCCCTATCCCGTCGACCCCGGCGTCAACGGCATGCCGCGCATCGCGCTCGAGGCATCATCGAGGCGCCGTCGACTCCGGTGCGCGTCATCACCACGCATCTGGAGTACTACGGCACGCTCAAGCGCACGGCGCAGGTCGAAGCGCTGCGCACGATCTACGCCGAAGGCAGCGGCCACGCGCGACGCGGCGAGCATCGTCGATACCGGCGGCGGCCCGTTCCACACACGATTGCGTCCCGCCGGCGACCATCATCACCGGCGACTTCAACCTCGAGCCGGACGATCCGCTGCACGCGCGCCTGGGCGCGCCCTTCGACCGACAGTACGCCGCCGCTGCGCGACGCCTGGGAGACTTGCGCATCCCGGCGCGCCTCATCCGTCGACGTTCAAGATCTACGAGAAGGAAGCGCCGGACGAGCCGGAGCTGCACTGCGACTTCATTTTCGTCTCGGCCGATCTTGCGCCGCGCGTGCACAGACGTGCGCGTCGATCAGAAGACGCAGGCCTCCGATCACCAGCCGGTCCTGCTCGAGCTTGACTAGTCGTCGCCGCTGCGCGGGCAGGGGCCCCAAGTGCATTGCATCGATCAAATCACCGAAATTGGATCCCGGCCTTCGCCGGGATGACGTCCATTGGCGGAGCTGGCTTGGACCGGCACCCCCGCGGGCGTAAAATACCGCTTCCCGGCAAGCGACGTCGCGGCACGCGGCGCGCGACAGGCGTCGTTCGACCGCACGTCCGGGCAGGCGTCCTCTTGACCGCATCCCTTCCGTTCACCGGTGAACGCTTCACGCCCGAGGTCAAAGGCGCGATCTGGTACGAGCACTGGCATCGCTACAGCGTCATGCTGCCGCTCGCGCGCGGTCGGCGCGTGCTCGACGCGGCCTGCGGCGAGGGCTACGGAAGCTGGCTGTTGGCGCAGTCGGCGGCGGAGGTCGTCGGCGTCGACGTCGATGGCGTGGCCGTTCGCCACGCGCGAGCGCGTTACGCGTCACGGCCGAATCTGCGCTACGTTCAGGCCTCGTGCACGGCGCTGCCGCTGCCCGCGGCGGGAGCCGATCTCATCGCGTCCTTCGAGACCATCGAGCATCTGCAAGGTCAGGAGGCGATGATCGCCGAATTCCGGCGTGTACTCGCGCCCTCGGGCGCACTGGTCATCTCGTCGCCGAACAAGGCCGTCTATTCCGACGAGAGTGGGTACGCCAACGAATTTCACGTGCGTGAGCTTTTCCGCGCCGAGCTCGAGGCGATGCTGGGCACGCACTTTCCGCAGCAGGTGTGGTACGGGCAGCGCGTACTCGCGCACTCGCTGCTGTGGAAGGAGCAGCGGGACGTGGCGATCGGTGCGGAAATCGTCGAGCTGGCCGACGATCGGGTGCAGTTGCGCACCGCGCCGGCGCCACCGATGTATTTCGTCGTCGTCTGCGGTGCCCGCGAAACCGTGTTGCCGCAGCTTCCCGGACTGTCTCTGTTCGACGACGGCAGGCAGTCTCTCTATCGCGATTACGGTCGCGCGCTCCGCGCCGAGCAACGGTTGTACTGGGACGAAGTCGACGCACGCAAGATCGCGGACGAGCGCCAGACTCGAGCTCGGGGCCGCCGTCAACGAGCTGGCCAGCATGCGTGAGCATGCTCACCGCGCTCGCGACCGAGTTCGCGCGACGTGCAGGCCCAGCATGGGGAGCTGGTCGATGCGCTCGAATCGGCGCGGCAGCAACTCGCGTTTCGCGAAACGTGGAAGGGCTGGATGCGCTGGCCGCTAGCCCGCGCCAGGAACCGTCTTGGAAGGCGCGCACCGTGACTGTCGACGTGATCGTGCCGGTTGCCAACGCTGCCGTTGCGCGGCGGTGCCTCGAAAGCCTGCTGTCGGAACGCCAGACAGCGCCGTTCGAGATCATCGCGGTCAGCGACGCGTCGCCGGACGCGGCGCTGGTGAGTTGGCTGCGCTCACTTGCCGATCAACGCCGCATCACGCTCATCGAGCAGCCGATGCCGCAGGGACTCGCTGCTGCGCTCAATCGTGCGATCGCCCTGCATCGCGGGCTGGATCGCGATGTCGTCATTGTGGGCGACGACACGGAAGTGACGGGGGACTGGCTCGATCGCCTCGCCCGCCACGCGGCGAGCGATGACGTGGGCATGGTCGTGCCATTCGCGAGCTCGGGCGGCGTTGCCGGCTACCCGAAGTCGAGCAAGACCAACACAATGCCCGCGGAACTGACGCTTGCGTCGCTCGACCGCCTGATCCAGCGGGCCAATGCCGGCGTCGCTGTCAATCTGCCGCTTGCCTTCGGACCGTGCGTGTACGTACGCCGCGCATGCCTCAACGCGATCGGCGCGTTCTCCCCTGGACCGCAGGGCGGTGACGACGGCGTGCTCGAGGACTTCTCTCTGCGCGCGAGCAACGCCGGCTTCAGGCACGTGCTGGCTGCGGACTGCTACGTCTGGCGCAGCGACGTCGCTGCCGCTGCGGTAGGGACGGAGCGTGCCTATGCCGCGCTGGACAAGCGCTACCCGCAATTTCGCGCTTTGCGCGCGGAACTCGCACAACGCGATCCGGCGCGGCCGCTGGCTCGCCGCGTCGACCTGCTGCGGCTGGCGGAATCACCGCGTCAGCTCATTCTGTTCATCGCGCACGCCTGGGGCGGCGGCATTCGCCGTCACATGGACGAGCTTGCCGCGCTGGCGAGCGACCGCTGCAACGTGCTTCTGCTCGAGCCCGCGTCGGAGGACACGGTCAAGATTTCCTGGTTACGCGACGGCGAGGGCTTCGCGGCGTATTTCACGTTGCCGCAGGACGTGCCGGAATTGGCGCGACTCTTCGGCGAGCTTGGGCTTGTGCGCATGCATTTCCATCATGTGCACGGACTGCCGCGCGCTGTGCTCGATCTGCCGCGCGCCACAGGCGTCTCCTACGACTGCACGCTGCACGACTACTACGCCATTTGTCCCCAGTACCATCTCGTGACCGAGGACGGACGCTATTGCGGCGAGCCCGACGCCGCGGGCTGCGCGGCGTGCATCAGCCGGCGGCCGAGCCAATGGGGGCTCGACATCACGGAATGGCGTGCCACTTTTGAAGCGCTGCTGCGTGGCGCCGATCGCGTGATTGCGCCGTCGCGCGACCTCGCGCAGCGTATCGCCCGCTATTTCCCCGACATCGACGTAACGGTCTTGCCGCACGCCGAAACGCAGCCCGTGGCCCCGCGCGTCGTGCGCGTCGCGACGCTGGGCGGGCTGTCGCCGGAAAAGGGCCTGCGCGTCCTCGCCGCGTGCGCCGAGGACGCGCGTGCGCGCGGGCTGCCGCTGGCGTTTCGCGTGCTTGGGTGGACTACCGACCCGCTGGCGCAATGGCCGCGAGCGTCGCTGTCCATCCACGGCCAATACACCGAGGCGGAGCTGCCGGCGCTCATTGCCGCGGAGCGACCTGACGTGATCTGGTTTCCGGCGCAGGTGCCGGAATCGTATTCCTACACGCTCACGGCAGCACTTTCATCGGGCGCGGCGATCGTCGCGTCGGCGCTTGGAGCACTTCCGGAGCGCCTTGCCGGACATCCGCGCGCGACCTTGTTGCCGGCCGACGCATCGCCCGCGCAATGGAACGACGCGCTGATCGCCGCCGGGGCGCTTGCCGGCGCGCCGCGTGCAGTGTCGCCGAGAGTGGCCGTGTCGTGACCGATCCGCAACGCTACCTCGCGCAGTATCTTGCCGTGCTGCCGCCCGCGCCGCGCCGGGTGCAGTCGCTGGCGCACGTGCCTGCGCTCGATGCCAGACATTGGTATCCCGCCGCTAACCGGCGTGCGGTGCCCAACCTGTCGCTGCCGCAGCTCTATGTCTCGGGCGTGGAGTGCGGCATCACCGAAGCGCGCACGGAACTGCAGCGGCGGGTTGCGGCGTTCGAATCCGATCTCGAATGGTTTCGTGCATTGCGCGATCGCGCCGAGGATGACCGCAACCAGCTCGCGCAGCAGTTGTCGGCGACGCAGCGCGAGAACATTGCGCGGGCGATGCAGGTCGGCAACCTGGAAACCTTCCTGCGCGAAGCACGGGCGCGCGTGGAGGCGCTCGAAACGAGCAGGATCTGGCAGGCGACCGCGCCGCTGCGCCGCGCAGTCAATCGCGCCAGGGCGGGGCTGGCGCGCCTGCGTGCAGTTTGGATGGACTTTCAGCGCGTGCCGCATTATGCAAGTTTCGCGCTGACGATCCTGCGCAACGAGGGTGGTGTCGCGCTGACGCGCCGCGTCGCTCGCCGGCTTGCACGTCCGCGGCGCTTCGCCGCGGGCCCCGTCGTCGAGTACCGACAGGAGAGCGAGATCTCTCCGCTTGCGTTCGCCCCCTGCGCGACGCCGCGCGTGACCATCATCGTCCCCGCCTATGGCAAGCCGCTGCTGACCTACACGTGCCTGAAGAGCATCCGCTCGACCGCGCCGCCGGGGCTCTACGAGGTCGTTGTCGTCGACGATGCGTCGCAAACGCCGCTCGAGGAGCAACTCGCCGCGGTGAGCGGCGTCCGGTTCGTGCGCAATTCGGAAAATCTCGGCTTTGTCGGGAGCTGCAACCGGGCACTCGAGCACGCGCGCGGCGAGGTGCTGGTCTTTCTCAACAACGACACCATCGCCACCGCTGGCTGGCTGGAAGCGCTGCTCGCCGTCTTCGACACGCGAGCCGATGCCGGACTGGTCGGCGCGAAGCTGATCTATCCCGACGGACGCCTGCAGGAAGCGGGCGGCATCGTGTGGCGTGATGGCTCGGCGTGGAACGACGGACGCGACGACGACCCGAACCGCCCCGAATACAATTACGTACGCGAGGTCGATTATTGCTCGGGAGCCTGCCTTGCCGTTCCGCGCGCGCTTTTCGTGCGGCTCGGTGGATTCGATGCGCGCTTCGCACCCGCGTACTACGAAGACGTAGACCTCGCCTTTGCGGTGCGCAACGCCGGGCGCAAGGTCTACTACCAGCCCTTGGCGACGATCGTGCATTTCGAAGGCGCGACCGCAGGGACCGACGGCACGACCGGCGTCAAGCGACATCAGGTAATCAATCAGCGCACGTTCGCGGATAAATGGGAACGCGCGCTGGCGAGCCACCGCGCCAACGGTGCCGCGCCCGAATTGGAGCGCCACCGCTGGGCTCGGCGCCACGTGCTCGTTATCGACGCCTGCATGCTCACGCCCGACCAGGACGCGGGGTCGCAGCGCATGGAGCAGATGCTGCAGTTATTCGTCGAGCTGCGCTGCAGGGTCACCTTTCTCGCCGACAATCTCGAATACCGGCAGCCGTATGTCTCTGCGCTGCAGCAGCAAGGCGTCGAAGTTCAGTTCGCGCCGTACGCGCGCTCGGTCGCGCAATTCCTCAACGTCCGGAGCGCCGAATTCGACCTCGTCGTGTTGTCGCGGCACTATGTTGCGATCAAGCATATCGACACGCTGCGCACATTCGCGCCGCGCGCGTTGATCGTCTTCGACACCGTCGACCTGCATTTCCTGCGCGAGGAGCGGCTTGCCGACCTCAACGCCAGCCGTACCGCGCGCAGTGCGGCTGCGGCAAAGCGCGAGGAGGAACTGGCGCTGATACGCAAGGCCGACATGACGCTCGTCGTGAGCCCGGTCGAGCGGGACCTGCTGAACGAGCTCGCGCCGGCGTCGCGGGTGCTGCTGCTGTCGACGATTCATGAACCCGCAACCGGCGGCAAGCCCTTCGCCGAGCGCGAGGGACTCGTGTTCATCGGCGGCTTTCGTCATCCACCGAACACCGATGCCGTGCTCTGGTACGCTGCGGAAGTGCTGCCGCGCATCCGCGAGCGGCTACCGGGCGTCAAGACCTACATCATTGGCAGCGATCCGCCCCCGACGATCAGCGCGCTTGCCGCAGACGATCTGGTCATCACCGGATTCGTTCCCGACGTCGCGCCCTACTTCAACGAATGTCGGGCTTCGGTCTCGCCGTTGCGCTACGGTGCCGGCGTCAAGGGCAAGGTCAACCTGGCGATGAGCTACGGGTTGCCCGTGATCGCCACGACGCCGTCGATCGAGGGCATGCACCTCACGCCCGGGAGCGACGTGCTTGTGGCAGACGACCCTGAAGCCTTTGCTGACGCGGTGGCCCGCGCCTATGGTGATGAGGCGTTGTGGACGCGCCTTGCCGACGGCGGGCGCGAAAACATCCGCAGGCATTTCTCGCGGGACGTCGCCCGCGCCGCGCTCGCGGAATTGTTCGCGCTCAGCGACGGCGAAAGATGACGTCCCACACGCCGTGACCGCGCGCCAGGCCGCGACGCTCGAACTTGGTCAGCGGACGGTAGTCGGGGCGCGAAGCGAATTCGGGCGCCGAGTTGCAGAGCAGCACCTCGGCGCGCAGCGTCGCGAGGATCTCCATCGCGTAGTCCTCCCAATCGGTGGCAACGTGCAGATAACCGCCGACGGCGAGGCGCTCGGCGAGCGCGCGCACGAAGTCGCCTCTGAGCAGCCGCCGCTTGTGATGGCGTTTTTTCGGCCAGGGGTCCGGGAAAAAGACATGCACGCCGGCGAGCGTGTCGCGCTCGATCATGTGTGTCACGACATCGACGGCGTCGTGGCGCACGATGCGCACATTGGACAGACCCTGGCTGGCGATCAGCTTGAGCAGACTGCCGACGCCGGGGACATGCACGTCGACCGCCAGGAAATCGTGATCCGGTCGGGCGGCGGCGATCGCCGCGGTAGTCTCACCCATGCCGAAGCCGATCTCCAGGATCTTGGGATTACCGCGGCCGAACAGGCGCGCGAGGTCGAGCGGTGCCGCGGCATAGTCGACGCCATAGCGCGGCAACAGTGCTTCGTAGGCTTCGCGCTGCGCCGGCGAAAAGCGGCCTTGGCGCAACACATAGCTGCGGACGGGACGATGCGCGAACGGCGTCGCCGGCGCGATGCCGTCGTTATTTGTTCGATGCGGTATCACGGGTTCGGCAGCAGGCGCGTCCACGCGGGGTCGCCCAATGTGCGCTCGAGTTTGGTGTCGGCTTGCGGCCCCGCGGCGTATTCGATCGTGAGTGTCTCGGCGTTCTTCCACGTGGCACCTGCGTCTGTCCATGCGGACGGCGCCGTCCACGATAGCTCCTTGGCGAGCCCGTCGCCCGAGAACTTCCACACGGCAATCTCGTTGCTGCAGTTTTTCCTGCAGACGTCCGCGGTGACCAACCGCTGCCGGTCGGGTGAGAGCACCGGCTCGGCGGGCAGGCTGTAGCGCCGGTTGCTGCGGCGCTGCAGCAGCGTGAAACTGGTCGACTCGGTGGTGGTCGTGTAGAGCAGCACCGCGTTGATGGCATCCAGCGAATCCCACAGGCTGTACGAAAGCCCGTTGACGGGATCGTCGACATCGGTGAACGTCGCCGTGCCCTGCGGGTACAGCGCGACGAGCAGGTTGCTGCCGTCGCGGCGCGCGAGTCCCGGCAATCGCTTCAACTGCAACGTCTCGATCAGTCGCGCGCAGTGAGCGCCACCGTCGGCATTGGCACAAGTTTCGGCGATTTCCGAAGGCGTGAGCCGCGCCGCGTAGACACAGATCGGAATGCAGAACAGGCCCGGCAGGAGTATGCGAAGCAGACGCATGGTCATCGCGTGGGACACACGGCGAAGCGCCGCGCTCAGGCGATCAGCCCGGTCGTGGGCGAACTCGGACTCGCCGCGTAGAACTTGCGCGGCACGCGGCCGGCACGAAACGCTTCGCGTCCCGCCTCCACCGCCTTTTTCATCGCGCCCGCCATCAGCACCGGATCGGCGGCGCCGGCGATGGCCGTATTCATCAGCACGCCGGCGCAGCCCAATTCCATCGCGATCGCCGCGTCGGATGCGGTGCCGACGCCGGCATCGACGAGCACCGGCACCTTCGCATGCTCGATGATGAGCTTCAGATTCCACGGATTGAGAATGCCCATTGCCGACCCAATCAGCGACGCGAGCGGCATGATCGCGACGCAGCCGATCGCTTCGAGTTCGCGCGCGGCGATCGGGTCGTCGGAGGTATACACCATGACTTCGAAGCCGTCCTTGACCAGCGTCTCGGCCGCGTGCAGCGTCTCGCGGACGTTGGGAAACAGCGACTGCGGATCTCCGAGGACCTCGAGCTTCACCAGCGTGTGCCCATCGAGCAGCTCGCGCGCGAGCTTGAGCGTACGCACAGCATCGTCCGCGCTGTAGCAGCCGGCGGTATTCGGCAGCAGCGTGAATTCGGTCGGGGGCAGATACTCGAGGAGCGATGGTTCCCCGGGCGCCTGGCCGATGTTGGTGCGGCGAATGGCGACGGTGACGATCTGCGCACCCGACGCATCGATGGCAGCGCGCGTCTGTGCGAAGTCGCGGTACTTGCCGGTGCCGACCAGAAGCCGCGATCGGTAGGCACGTCCGGCGACGACCATTGGATCGTCGAGTGCAATGGCCTTGCTGTCAGCGGGTGCATTCACGGTGGGTTCTATCCGCCGCCGACTGCCGCGACGACTTCGATGCGATCGCCGGGACCGAGGGCGGTCTGTGCGTGCAGGCTGCGCGGAACGATTTCGCCGTTGCGCTCGACGGCGACCCGCCGACCTTCCAGCGACATTTCGCGAATCAGGTCGGCGACGGTTGCAGAGGCCTCGCGGCAGACGAATTGCGAGCCGTTGACCATCAGCGAGAGCATGGAAGCGCGGTATCCGGCAGATCCAGTACGGCCGCGTATTTTAACACGCGAGGTGCGGACGTCTCATTACCTTGTTCTTGGAACTTGGATCCCGGCCTGCGCCGGGATGACGTCGAGTTGGTGCCCCACCCTGCGGCGGACAAGTCCAGCTTGTCGCCCCGGCGCAGGCCGGGGCCCAAGGTCGGGGCGCAGGAGCGCATTCGCGCTAACGGCGGTGTCTAGCGCGAATAGCGTCGAAGGGCCACGCGCAGGAAGCGTACTTGTCGCGCGAACCGCAGGCAGGCCACACACAGCAGCAGGTGCACGCGCACGCGAAGCCGCACGCTCAACGCGACGTCGGTGTCCTGCATCTGCGAGATCACGCGGCTCGCTTCCTTGCATGAAATACGTATGCCCACGGCGGATGTTGCCATCGGGCTTGCCCGTGGCGTTCGATGCTTGCGTTGCGGGCATCGGCGAAAGCGCGACCCCGGCCCGTTGCAGGATCTCCCAAGGGTTGGTCGTGGCGAGCCTGGCTTTCTTACATGCGCTGTAAGCAATCCGCTTCGCTCTATGAGAGACTTGACGACCGATCGTTCGAGTTTCCGCAGGAGAGCGCATGAAACGTCTGACCAACCTGGTCGTAGCCGCAATGCTGGCGGGCGCAGCCGGCCTGGCGCTCGCTCAGGACATCAAGATCGCCCACGTCTACGGCAAGACCGGCCCCCTCGAGGCATACGCCAAGCAGACGCAGGCTGGCCTGATGCTGGGTCTGGAGTACGCGACTGGCGGCAGCATGACCGTGCTCGGCCGCAAGATCGTGGTGATCGAGAAGGATGACCAGACCAAGCCGGACATCGCCAAGTCGGCGCTGGCCGCGGCCTACGGCGACGACAAGGTGGACTTGGCGATCGGACCCACCTCATCCGCATCCGCGCTGGCGATGCTGCCGGTGGCAGAGGAATACAAGAAACTCCTGCTGGTCGAGCCGGCTGTAGCCGACTCCATCACCGGCGACAAATGGAACCGCTACATCTTCCGCACCGGGCGCAGCTCGATGCAGGATGCCATCGCGGCCGCGGTAGCCACGCCGCCGAATGCACAGATCGCAATGCTGGCGCAGGACTATGCCTTCGGCCGCGATGGCGTCAAGGCAATGAAGGACGCACTTGCCGCCACGGGAAGCAAAGCCGTTATCGTGCACGAGGAATACGTGCCGCAGGCGACGACCGATTTCACCGCGCCTGCGCAGCGCATGTTCGACGCGCTCAAGGACAAGCCGGGCACCAAGATTATCGGCATCATCTGGGCCGGCCCGAACCCGCTGTCCAAGATCGCCGACATGAAGCCGGAGCGCTTCGGCATCGCGCTCGCGCCGGGCGGCAACATCCTGCCCGTGATGAAAGGCTGGAAGGACTTCGCCGGCGTCGAGGGCGCGATCTACTATTACTACGGCTTTCCCAAGAACAGGGTGAACGACTGGATGGTCACCGAGTATCGCAAGCGCTACGGTGGCGCGCCGCCTGATTTCTTCGTTGCCGGCGGCATGGCGGCGGGAATCGCGGTAGTCGAGGCGATCAAGAAGGCCGGCGGTACCGACACCGAAAAGCTGATCGCCGCGATGGAGGGCATGAGCTTCGAGACGCCCAAGGGAACAATGACCTTCCGCAGGGAAGACCACCAGGCGCTGCAGGACATGTACCAGTTCCGCATCAAGAAAGCGCAGGCCAACGAGTGGGATCTGCTGGAGCTGGTGCGCGAGATACCGGCGAAGGAGATCCCGCTTCCGATCCGCAACAAGCGCTGAGCGGGAAAACCAGCGCATGAGGGGCTCATGGCAGGCGCGCACCCTGTCCTGGAAACGCGTGACCTGACGATCCGTTTCGGGGGCCACGTGGCCGTCGATGCGGTGAGTTGTCGCTTCGATCCAGGGACGCTCACCGCGATCGTCGGCCCGAACGGCGCGGGCAAGACGACGTACTTCAACCTGATCTCGGGCCAGCTGCCGGCGAGCGCCGGCCGCGTGTTGCTCTATGGCGAGGATGTGACGCGCGAGTCGGCGCCGATGCGCACGCGCAAGGGCATGGGACGCGCGTTCCAGCTGACCAACCTTTTCCCCGACCTCAGCGTGCAGGAGAACGTGCGCCTCGCGGTACAGGCACGCGCTGGCATGGGCCTGAACTTGCTCTCGATGTGGGGCGACCACGTCGAACTGATCGAGAAGGCGGAGCACTTCCTGACGCGGGTCGCGCTGGCCGGGCGACGCGCCACGCTCGCTTCCGAGCTCTCGCACGGCGACCAGAGGAAGCTCGAGGTTGCGATCCTGCTCGCGCTGGAGCCCGACATCTTCCTGTTCGACGAGCCGACTGCGGGCATGAGCGTGGACGAGGTGCCGGCGATCCTCGACCTGGTCCATGAGATCAAGGACCAGAAGGACAAGACCATCCTGCTGGTCGAGCACAAGATGGACGTGGTGCGCTCGCTCGCCGATCGCATCGTCGTGTTGCACCAGGGCGAACTGGTGGCCGACGGGGCGCCCGCCGAAGTGATCGCCTCGCGCGTGGTCCAGGAAGCCTATCTCGGCGTGCCGGCCGATGCCTGAGGCGCTGCTTTCGCTGTCCGGCGTGCACACGCACATCGGCCACTACCACATCCTGCAGGGTGTCGATCTTCACGGTGCCGCGCGGCGAGCTCACGATGCTGCTCGGGCGCAACGGCGCGGGGAAAACCACGACGCTGCGAACGATCCTCGGCCTCTGGCGCGCGACGGGCGGCTCGATCCAATTCGACGGCGCGGGCATCGCCCAGCACGCTACGCCTACGATCGCAAACCTGGGCATTGCCTACGTGCCCGAGTCGATGGGCATCTTCGCGGGGCTCACGGTTCAGGAAAACCTGCTGCTCGCGGCGCGTCGCGGTGCACCCGACGAGCAGCGACTGGAAAGGATCTTCCGCTTCTTCCCGCCGATGAAGAAATTCTGGAAGCTGCCCGCAGGACACCTCTCCGGCGGCCAGAAGCAGATGCTGTCGATTTCGCGCGCCATCGTCGAGCCGAGGAAGCTCTTGCTGATCGACGAGCCGACCAAGGGCCTCGCGCCGGCGATCATCAACAATCTGATCGAGGCCTTCGCCGAGCTGAAGAATACTGGCACCACTATCCTGATGGTGGAACAGAATTTCCACGCCGCGAGATCGTTGGGCGACTCGGTGGCGGTCATGGATGGCGGGCACATCGTGCACACCGGCCGCATGTCCGATCTCGCCGCCGACAGCGCGCTGCAGACGCGGTTGCTCGGGTTGTCGCTGGAGGTGCACCAGTGAAGCCGATCGCGGGACGTGCGATCGACTGGATCCCGCCGTCGCTGATGCTAGCAATCGCGTTCGGTGCGCTCGCGCTTATCGGCAACGCGTCGACCTGGGTCACGCTTACCGCGGCCGGGCTGGCGATGGGCCTGCTCATTTTCATCATGTCGTCCGGTCTGACGCTGGTATTCGGCCTGATGGACGTGATGAACTTCGCGCATGGCCTGTTCATCGCCATCGGCGCCTATGTCGCCGCCTCGACGATCACGCTGTTCGCCGCCGCGGCCGGCTCGGAGAGCTTCCTCGCAAACCTCGGCGCGATCGTGCCAGCACTGCTCGCGGCGACGATCGTCGCCGGACTGCTCGGCCTGTTCTTCGAACGCGTCGTCATCAGGCCGGTTTACGGGCAGCACCTGAAGCAGATCCTTGTCACCACCGGCGGCATGATCGTCGCCGAGCAGTTGATCATCGTGCTGTGGGGCCCCGACCTGCTGCCGCTGTCTCGACCGGCGACATTTCGCGGATCTTTCGTGATCGGAGATGTGGCCATCGAGAAATTCCGCCTGGTCGCGGTGGTGATCGGATTGGCGGTTTTCGCCGCAATGATGGCTCTGCTCAACCGCACCAAGATCGGACTGTTGATCCGTGCCGGCGTCGAAAACAAGGAAATGGTCGAAGCGATGGGCTACCGCATCCGGCGCTTGTTCGTGGCAGTGTTCGTGGCCGGCTCTGCGCTGGCGGGCCTCGGCGGCGCGCTCTGGGGCATGTACCAGGAGAGTGTGACGGTGCACATCGGCGCCAGCATGATGGTGCTCATCTTCATCGTCATCATCATCGGCGGCCTGGGCTCGGTTGGCGGCTGCTTCGTCGGCGCGATCCTCGTGGGCCTGGTAGCGAACTACGTCGGCTACCTGTCGCCGAAGATCGCGCTCGGTTCCAATATCCTGCTGATGGTGGTGGTGCTGCTCTGGCGGCCGCAGGGGCTGTATCCGGTGAGCAAATCGTGAACAGGATGACGATGCTCGACGCGCTGCTCTCCGGCGACCGACCGAAGAGCAGCGTTCTGTCGGTGATGCTGGTCGCGATTTTCGTCGCTCTGGCGCTGGCGCCGTTCCTTTTTCCCGGCACGCGGCCGCTCGACGTCGCGGCAAAAGTCTGCGTGTTCGTGCTGCTGGCGGCCAGCTACGACCTCCTGCTTGGCTACACCGGCATCGTTTCGTTTGCCCACACCATGTTCTTCGGCATCGGCGGCTATGGCGTTGCGATTGCACTGTCGCGCATGGAGGCCGACTGGTCGGCGATCGCGCTAGGAACCGCCGTCGCGATGCTCGTGTCGCTCGCGCTATCGTTCCTGATCGGCCTGTTCTCGCTGCGCGTGAAGGCGATTTTTTTTGCCATGATCACGCTCGCGGTGGCCTCCTTCTTCGCCATACTCGCCTCCCAACTCTCGAGCTTCACCGGTGGCGAAGACGGCATCACCTTCAAAGTGCCGGCGCTGTTGCGTCCCGCTTACCAGATTTTGGAGCGCCCGGTGCTCGGCGTCACTATCGGCGGCAGGTTCATCACGTACTACCTCGTGTTCGGCACTTCGCTCGTCGTCTTCCTCCTTCTGCTCCGCGTGGTGAATTCGCCGTTCGGCCGCGTGCTCCTCGCGATTCGGGAGAACGATTTCCGCGCCGAGGCGCTGGGCTATCGCACGGTCATCTATCGTACCGTCGCCAACTGTCTGGGTGCGCTCGTGGCAACGCTCGCCGGTGTTCTATACGCGCTCTGGTTGCGTTATACCGGGCCGAACACCACGCTCGACTTTACTATCATGATCGATATCCTGCTGATGGTGGTGATCGGTGGCATGGGCACGATGTACGGCGCTGCCATCGGCGCCACGATCTTCGTCGTCGCGCAGAACTACCTGCAGGACGCGATGCAGACATTCTCCGGCGCGATGCAGGGCGTGCCGCTGCTGCCCGATCTGTTCCACCCCGATCGCTGGTTGCTGTGGCTGGGCGTGCTCTTCGTGCTTTGCGTCTATAACTTCCCGCGCGGCATCGTGGGCGAGCTGCGCCCACGGAGTAGGAAATGACCCGCGCTCCGGACCGGAGGGTCGCGAGAGCGGGAAAGTGTCTCCACGCATTTGATCGCACAAGAAAAAGGTTCACCGCGAGGCGAACCTTAAGGGGAGGGGCCCGGGCAAAGGCATGCCGACCCAATCCGCCTGCGTTGCCCGGCCGGTCCCGGTACGAAGATTACCTGTCTGTCTTACCTGTCCTTGCCGATCTGATTGCCAACTACACCGCCAACGACGCCACCGACGACGGCGCCACCGACATTGCCGCCGATCGCCGCGCCGGCTGCCGTACCCACACCCGCGCCGACGAGGGTGTCCCGATCCCGCGTGCTCATACTGCCGCATCCGGTAAGACCGGAAACGAGAGCGAGCGCGGCAACCACCGCCGCGCGCGCGACAAGTCGCTGAGACAACCTGCTTCCAAGGCTGCTTCGCGTATTCATGCGCCGTCTCCTATCCTATGGAGTCCTCTTGACTCTGCAAGGCAATGCTACTCGACCACGACTGATCGCCAGCGGCGATGCCCGTATATGAACTATCCGCGAACAGGGTGGCGCACGGAATCGGCTCAGTCCGATTCTCGCGTAGGACGCGGCAGGCGACGTGCGTCAGCGCCTGGCGCTGATTCGCGGGTTAAGCCGCAGGGCTCGGACGATCTTGGTGCGCAGCTGCACTCGCTGTGCTCCACGCTCGACACGGCATGCGCGAAAGGCTCGCGGCTGGACGCGAACGAACGATCGTTCGATAATGGCCGACGCAAACATCCCAGCGCAGCCGGTGAGCATCCTCTCGTCTCTAGCCTTCGTCGACGTCGAAACAACCGGCCTCAGTCCAACATGCGATCGCATCGCCGAGGTCGGCGTCGTGACAGTGGACGACAGGCAGGTCGAGCGATGGACCGCTCTGCTCCAAACCGGCTCCGGCGCACAACGCGCAAAGGGGCGCGACGACGACGGCGCGGTTCGCTTTGGCGCGATCTCGGCTGACCTCGAGCGTCGTCTCGCAGGGCGGTTGTTGGTCGCCCATAACGCACGCTTCGACGTCGCATTCCTGCGCGCAGAATTCGCCCGGGTCGGCACGGTCTTCGCTCCGCGCGCGATCTGCTCGGTCATGCTGTCGCGCAAGCTTTATCCGGAATTGATTCGCCACGATCTGGACTCGCTGGCCCTTCACCATGGGTTGCGCATCGACGCGCGGCATCGGGCGCTGCGCGATGCGGACGCGCTGTGGCAGCTGTGGCAGATCCTATTGCGCGAGCGACCGGCGCGCAATCTGCGAGACGCTGTCGCGCAACTGGTGGCGGCTCCCGTATCGCCCGCGCATCTGGATCCAGCCCTGGTCGACAGGCTGCCGGAGTGCCCCGGCGTGTACGTGTTCCATGGCGAGGGGAATGCACCCCTCTTTGCGGGTGCGGCGAGCAACCTGAAGCGACGGGTCATCGCTTACTTTCGCAACGATCGGGCCAGTCGTCGCGCGCTTGAGTACTCGCATCGGATCACCAACATCACCTGGCGAGCCACCGGCGGCGTGATCGGCGCGCGATTGCATGCGTGCGCCACCGAACAGGTGCTGTTCGACGGCTCCGCGCGCAGCGTCCGCGCTGCGCCATTGACCTGGGAGTGGCGGCCGGAGCGCGTGCCGTGTATTGCCATCGTCCCGCTGCTCGACCGTGGCGTGCCGCGACTGACCGAATGCTTTGGCGTCTTCGCCTCCGAACGCAAAGCATGCAACGCTCTGTCTCGCATCGCTACGCGGCACTGTTTGTGTCGCGAGCTGCTCGGGACGCCGGCAGCCGGCGAGTGTGCCGCATGCGGCATCCCGGTCCAGCCCTGCGCCTGCGGGTCGGCCGTCGAACGCGCCCGGCAACTCCTGCGCCTGTTCGCTTTGCTTCGACCCATGCGCGTGCCGTCGTGGCCGCATCACGGGCCGATCGGCATACGCGAGCACGCCGATCTGCACATCGTGCACGATTGGCAGTTTCTGGGGACCGCGCGGACAAGCTCCGACGTGTATCAGTCGATCGACGTGCGGCGGCGTGACTTCGACTGGCGGACGTATCGATTGCTGCGACACACGTTGCCGCGTCTGCCCGCGCATCGCGTAGTAGACCTCGCGCCGTATCACCGATCGGACTGCTCGGCGGGCGTTCCGCGGCGGTGGCCCGCGGACTGAGTGCGCATCCCTTCGGCGTTGCGCCCGCGCCCTGATGCGAACGGTCTAGCGCAAATACGCGGGCAGCGCGCTTCCCGACCGGCGCTGCACCAGCAGATCCTGCGCAGCGCGCGCCTGGTCGGCAGGCAGATCCTCGAGGCATTGCACGATGCCGGCGATCAGCGTCGCGATGGGTACACCATCGCGATAGAGCACGCGGTTGCCTGCGACCGCCGGAACCTTGCCGCCCGGCAGCAACACCCCGACCAGATTCAAGGGGTCGGCACCACTGACGGCAAGCAAATCGGCCGTCTCGGGCGCCTTGCGTGTCTTGCGCATCAGCTCGATGGCCTCGGGCAGCGCGAACTGCTCGCCGGACACGCCCGCGACGAAGCGTCCGCCGCGAATCTCGCCGCGCGCCTCCATGCGTCGCAGGATGCGCAGGAGCTCGCGCCAGGGCGGCAACCAGTCGGCCTCGCGATGCAGCAGTCGCCAGAAGATGACGCCGTAACGGCGCAGCAGCGCATGCACGATGTGTTCGATTTCCGGCTGCGCCCGGTCGAGGGCACCAGCGTCGAGGCGCGGAGCAGTGGCGGAGCGGCGGACGAGCGACCAGCGTCCTGAGTCGGCGATGTCGAACAGCGCGCGCCGGTGCCGGCGCCGCGCACCGAACGGGGGTCGCCTGTCGGACGGCGTGAGCAGTGCGCGCAGGCCCGCGAAGCTGTCACTGTTGGCCAGACCGACCGCCACCAGTTCCGCCAGTGCTTCCTCGACCTGCGTGCGCAGCAATCCGGTGGCCTCGACGATCTCGTCGTGGAATGCGGCGCCATGACTGCGCAGGAAATCCGCGACCGTCTGCGCGCGAGAGCTCAGGCGCGGCGCGACTTCCGTTTTCGGCGTCGCCCGATTCCACAGTGACGCAAACCGTCGGGGCAGCAGGGCGACCGGTGTCGTTCGAATCGGACCGGCTTGCACCTTTGCCGCGGCCGCCGCGGGTACGGTCAGACGTGCCCAGACGACACGTCCGGCGAGACACAGATCGTCGAGCCAGGTGAAGTCGTAGTCGGCGACACGAGCCGGCAGCAATTCGGACTCCCACGCGACCGCCGGCGCTTCGAAACCCTGCAGTTGCGCGATCACGGCTTCGAGTGCGTCGGGACCCTGCCTGCGATCGCTCGCCGTGACGTGCTGCCATTGAAACAGGAACCGCATGAACGTCTGCGTTGTCACCGGCTCGATCTCGCGCCGGAGCTGGCTGACCGTGTAGCGGTGAATGCGCGCAAGCAAGGCGCGATCGCACCACTCGTGCTCCCTCGCGCCCGGCGTGAACAAGCCGCTCATCGCGACTCCCTCCGTCGCAAGCGCCGCCAGCGCGACCTCGATGTCGCCGCGCGGGAGGCCGAGCGATTCGACCAACGCTGACAGCGTCACCGGACCGAGAGCGCCCGAGACGAGAGCGCATGATCTCCACAAGCGCCCCTTCGCGCGCCCACGTCTGCCGCGCGAATTCTTCCGGCGCCGAAATCGGCGGCTCGCATCGGGACGCCTGGTAAACGCCTTGCAGTAGCGGCAGCCGCTCGGCGGCGACCCAGAAGCAGCGATCAGGCTCTCCGGAAGTGGACGACGAAACGTGCAGACACGTGGCGCGTCGCGCGTCGGACAGCTCACGCAAGAAAGCGGGCCAGGAGGACTGCGCCGTTGTCTCGACATCGGCCAGAAAACCCAACGCAAGCAGCGCATCGTGCATCTCGTCCGCCGTATCGGCCTCGGGCCAGGCTTCGGTACGAACGCGGTCGATGGCAGCAGGGTCGAGGCCGCCCAGGCGCTGCGCGGCCGCATCGTCGAGCCAGCGCCGCGCGATGACGGCTTGCGTACGGCGCTCCTCCAACGGCGCGTCGTCCAGATACGCATACGGTCGCGCGGTCAGGATTTCGAGCGCGAGCGGGGACGGCATCGGCAGGTCGCGCGCTACGATCTCGATCGCGCCCGATTCGATCTCGCGCAGCACGCCCTCGAGGCCCTCGACGTCCATCGCTTCGTAAAGGCAATCGTGGATGGTCTGATCGACCAGCGGATGATCGGGAATTTCGCGCGGACCGACGAGATTTTCCGCGCATGCGATCTGGTCGGGAAACACGGCCGCCATGAGATCTTCCGCCCGCATGCGCTGCAGCGTCGCAGGCACCTTCTTGCCAGCGCGGAAGCGCGGGAGCGCGAGGGATATGCCCGCGATCCAACGCCAGCGTGCAGCGAACATCGGCGCGTCCAGCATTGCCTGGATCAACACCTCCCGGACCGTCGCGGAACTCAGGTAGCGCGCCACCGAGGCGAGCTCGAAGCTATGTGACGGTGGACAAGGACAGTACGATCGCATCTTCGGTGGCCGCGGCCTGCAGCTCGAAATTGAATTTGACGCAGAAGCGCTTGCGCAAGGCGAGGCCCCACGCGCGATTGATCCGGCTGCCGAACGGCGAATGAATGACGAGCTGCATGCCGCCGGATTCGTCGAAGAAGCGCTCGAACACGATCCGCTGCTGTGTCGGCAACGTTCCCAGCACGGTTCGCGCGCTCGCGAGATATTCGACCAGTTGCACCGCAGCGGCCGGTCCGATTTCGCTGCGGCCGGACATATCGTCGATTGACTCGCGCGCGTCACCTGTTGCGTCGATGGACGCCTGGATTTCGCTTCGCAAACGCGACACGGCCTGCGACAGCTCGGCGGTCCGGCCGGGCGCTTCGCCGAGCCAGAAGGGAATGGTCGGCGGTTGTCCGTGCGCATCCTCGACGCGCACGCGACCCGCTTCGACGCGTAGGATCCGATACGACGTGTTGCCCAGCTGGAAAATGTCGCCGGCCAGGCTCTCGACCGCGAAATCCTCGTTGACCGTACCGACGAGCTGCCCCGCGGGTTCGAGCACGACGTCGTAGTCGGCGGTGTCGGGGATAGCGCCGCCGGAGGTCAGCGCGGTGAGACGCGCTCCGCGGCGCCCTCGCAACGCGCCGTTGACCGCGTCACGATGGATGTAAGCGCCGCGATGTCCGTGCCGCGTCGCGAAGCCGTCAGCGAGCGAGTCGCACGACTTCGAGAAAGCGGTCACGCTGCAGCTTGTGGTAGGGATAAGCCTGCCGGACGAGATCGAACAACGCGTTTTCGGACCACTCGGTGGCGGCGACCTCGGCGACGATCTGCTGCGCCAGCACATCCAGCGGTTCGAGTGGAATCTCGAGGCGATCCAGCTCTTCGCGCCGCACGGCATCGAGCAGCGCCGTGCATTCGACCAGCTCGTCGCGCGACAGCGGAAACAGTCGCGCCTTGGGCGTGCCGCCGACCTGATGGCTCGCGCGTCCCGCGCGCTGCAGGAACGTCGCGATCGAACGTGGCGAGCCGAGCTGACAGACGAGGTCGACGTCGCCGATATCGATGCCGAGCTCCAGCGATGCCGTGGCGACCAGCACCTTGAGCGAGCCGGACTTCAGCCGCTGCTCCGCATCGAGGCGGCGTTCCTTCGACATGCTGCCGTGATGCGACATGACGAGCCCGGGACCCAGGCGATCGGACAGGTGCCGTGCGGCGCGTTCCGACATGCGCCGCGTGTTGACAAAGACAAGCGTCGTGCGGTGCCCGGCCGCGAGCTCCGCCACACGGTCATAGACCTCCTCCCACACTTCGTTGGACATCACCGCCTGCAACGGCGAAGAAGGCACCTCGATTGCGAGGTCGCGGCGACGAACGTGTCCCGTGTCGACGATCGAGCATGCGCGCGGTGCACCGGATGGCGAGTTGCCCACCAGGAAACGCGCGATCTCGTCGATAGGCTTCTGGGTCGCCGACAGCCCGATGCGCCGCAGGCGGTGCTGGGTCAGTGCCGAAAGCCGCTCGAGCGACAGCGCGAGGTGGCTGCCGCGCTTGTTGTCGGCCAACGCGTGGATTTCGTCGACGATCACGGTGCGTGTGGTGGCGAGCATCCCGCGGCCGGATTCGGAACCGAGCAGCACGTACAGCGATTCCGGCGTCGTCACCACGATGTGCGGCGGCCGGCGTCGCATGAGCATGCGCTCGCGGCCGGTGGTGTCGCCCGTGCGCACGAGCGTGCGGATATCCACGTCCGTCGAGCCCAGCTCAACGAGCTTCGCGCGAATACCCGCGAGCGGCGCAGCGAGGTTGCGCTGGATGTCGTTCGACAGCGCCTTCAGCGGCGAGATATAGACGACCGACGTCTCATCCGGCAACGGTCCGCGCACGCCCTGCTCGATCAGCTCGTCGATCGCGGCGAGAAACGCAGCCAGCGTCTTTCCGGAGCCGGTCGGGGCCGCGATGAGAACATTGCGGCCATCGTGAATGAGCGGCCAGGCGCGCGACTGCGGATCGGTCGGAAGTGTGAATTGCTCGGTGAACCACTGCGCGACGGCAGGGTGGAAGCGGGTGAGGGCGCTCATGGGAGTCCACCGTGAGGATAAGCCATTTTAGGGTGGAATCGAAGAAGTCAAGCGCGCTGGCGAGTGATCGAAGCGATTCGCACGGTCCAAAAAAACGCGCCGGCGTAGTGCCGGCGCACGTCGTTCAACAGCAACGTGGACGTGGTGATGTACCAGCGCTTAACGTTCCCAGTGACCGCGATTCAGGTACCAGCGTCCGTCACGTTCCTGCCACTGAGCTTGCGCCCAGCGTTCACCATGCCGTTCGCGTTCCCAGTAACCCTTATGCCACACGTGTTTTCCGTGGTCGTAATCCCAATATCCTTGCGCCCATACGTACCCCGGCCTTAGCGCCGGGACGGCTTCATACACGGGCGCCGGCGGCCCGACATTGACCGACAGCGAGAAATTGCTGGCGGCATACGACGCCGCGGACGAGAGGGCAAAGGTCGCGGCGACCGCCGAACCCATCAACATCTTCCGGATATTCAATGTCATCGCAGGTTCCTCAAAAGAAATGAAGGATGCCTCCACAGGCTGCAGTTTCGCCCTCAGCCGTGGGCGACAGTATCGGCGCGGGTCCGATTTGCCTGTAGGAATCTCGTGACGCATCAATAAGTCCTACACCCGATTCAGACGACGCCTGTTACGCGTGCCTCGGCGAGCCACTAGGTTGATCGAATAGGAGCATCGGCTTCCAGTTGGCATCGTCGCGATCGAGCGCCCCGCGCGGCGACCGAATCCGGGTCGGACGAGTGCGGCGCACTGAGGACTTGCATGTGAGCCAAGCGACGCACTTGGTGACCGGCCTGTCGACCATCGGGATGAATGGATCGAGCTGGCAACAGCTGCGAGGGCGCACTACGCACGTCGTCCGAAACCCGGGCGCGTTCGCGCTGTGTGTTTTAAAGGCATTTCGCAAGAACCAGGGCCTGCTGCTCGCCGGAGCTGTTGCCTACTACGCCTTGCTGTCGCTGATTCCGCTGCTGATCCTGTTGCTGATTGTCTTGTCGCACGTGGTCGATCAATCGCTGTTGTTGGCGACGCTGTCCGAGTATCTGAAATTTGTCCTGCCCGGACAATCCGGCGCGGTGGTGGACCTGCTGCGCGCCTTCATCGATCGCGAGGCAACGATCGGCGGATTTCTGCTCGCGACGATGGTGTTGTTCAGCGCGCTCGCGTTCACCGTGCTGGAGAACGCGATGTCGGTCATCTTCTATCACCGCGTCGCCGTGCGGCGCCGGCATTTCCTGGTTTCCGCGCTGCTGCCCTACGTCTTCATCGTGTTCCTCGGCATCGGGCTGCTGATCGTGTCTGTCGTCGCCGGGAAACTCAGCTGGCTCGCCACGCACCAACTCACCGTGCTCGGCGTTCCGCGCTCGCTGGCGGAGTTGTCGCGCTACCTTTTGTACTTCGTTGGAGTCGTGGGCGAGATCCTGATCTTCACGGCGATCTATCTGGTCATGCCCGTCGGCCGACTGTCGCTGCGGCATGGGCTGATCGGCGGAGTGAGCGCGGGGTTGCTGTGGGAGGTCACGCGGCACGTGCTGACGTGGTACTACGGAACCATGTCGCAGGTGCAGCTCGTCTACGGTTCGCTGACCACGTCGATCCTCGCTTTGCTGTCGGTCGAGATGGGCGCGATCCTGTTGCTGCTCGGCGCGCAGATCATCGCCGAGTACGAGAGGATCGGCTACAAGCCCGTGACGGCACCGAAAGACGAGTTGCGAACGGAGGGGGCGGACGTTCGACTGGGTGAGGCGTGAGCAGGCATTCCGGAGCGTCCTGTTTCACTTGTCGTACACGATCGCCGCGCCGGGGGCGGCGCTCACGCGCGAAGCCTTCCTGACGATGGATGAGTGGCTAGCCGGTATTCCCCGACGGTGTCTGCAATTGGGATGCTCCCGGCATTGGACAAGTGCCGGTCAATCCGTGGAGCACGTTCGAAAATGGTCCCCGCCGCCGATTTCTACACCGATCTGGGGCGCTGCTCGGGTGCGGGCATTCACTTGGGGTTCTTCGACCACGAGACCGGTCGTCTCATGCGCAGAGAACCCCTTTGCCGCAAAAGTGTTACCCATGTCTCCGGTATAAACCGTTACCCATATGACCGGAATGCACCGAGGGAATCTGGTAGCGAGCGAGGGACTCGAACCCCCGACCAAAGGATTATGATTCTATCGCAGATTATCGTTGTTTCAGTGAGTTAGGCCGGAAACCGTTCCGCAATTACAACGAATTCGCGGACCGCAGAGGCTCTACTGGCGTGGCGTCCCCCGAAATTGCGGAACGGAATCTGGTCGGTGCTCGATTTCGGTTCCTCAACAAACGGCGCTGAGCTTGGGAGGCAGGTTCACTCCCCTCGACTTGGCCATCGCCGAAGCAATCTTCTCCAGTAGATCGAAGCGTTCGTCGGCAAGGGTGTGGGCCCACCGGGTTAACTCTGCGTCGAGGTCGTATTGACACGTCACATTGGCCAGATCGAGTCCAATCTGCCGAAGCTCGCTGACTTCGTGTGGCGTAAAGCGTGTCGAGTTGTCCGATCGAATCATCGTGTTGGCCGTGAGGCTCAAGCGCAACGTGGTTGCGGGGGGCTGCAACCTAACCCAGAAGTGTGTACGAATCAAGTAGCTATTCTCCAAGGCTCCTTCCAGCTTGCTCAGTTTCGTCCATACTCAAACGACGAACATCGCAACAAAGGGATTCGAACCCACGCCGCCCAAGGGCTCCAAGGGGAAGCACAGAGGGAAATGACCCCCTCCGGCCCCTGAAATCCCCCGATTTGGCCACGCTACGCGACCTGCAGTCGGTCACGATCCGAGTAAGGATCGATCTCGACGACGATCTTCTTGACGGCAACGGTTGGTGTCTTGCGTCGGCCTACCGCCTTCATGGTGATGAAGCCTGCGGATGCCATCTTCGCTAGCGTACGCGTGAGGTTCGGCTGTGCCCGGCCGCTCATCTCCACGAGCTCCGCAACCGATTGCGGCTTGCGGTCGCGAATGATGGCCAGAAGCTCCCGGTTCTCTGGGGTCAACAGCCGCACTAGGGCATCGACCGAATTGAAACTCGGCTTCCCCGCATCGGCTGGCGCGGGGCGCTCGCCGCGCGCCACGGCCTTCATTTCTTCGCGCAACGAGCGCAGATTTTGAACCTTGTATTTGGTCATCTCGAACTCCGTGTATCTTCCGCTTCAATAACCGTCAGACCAATTCCTCGTTCAGACAACACCCGCTCGACTTCGTTAAAAAAATCGTCAATCAGCGTCTCAGCGTCCTTGAATTGATACGGTCGGCCTGGATCGGCCTCCGTCCGATGCCAATGGTCACTCGCCGGCGGCTTCGGTTTAAACCGAGAACCTTTGACAGGCACGCCATGGGCGTTGTCAAAGCCCAGCAGTCGCGTGCCGTCCGGTGCGTGCAGCGTGAACGAGTAGGACAAGCCGTGCGGTCGCTCCTTGGTCGCCTTGGCGCGTTCGATCTCGAACTTGATACAGTAACCTTCTTCGAGATGATGAATGCGCCCATCGAAGTCCAGTAGGAATTCGAGTCCGTATTGGGGTGCTCGGTCACACATATCATATCAGGGGATGATAATATCGTCCCCCACCTAGCACGTCAAGTGGGTCTGGTCCGCGTCCAAATTGGTTTGGAGGGTTACGATTTGGGGATTGGAATGTCGCGAATCGCTACAGCCACCGCAACGAGGAAACTCGGATACTATCGTGGACCGCTTGTCCTGCTGCGCGCCGCCTCCTCGCGGATGGCGCTGTCTGTCGGCATCAGCATTGAGCATGGTGCGACTTCAGAAGGTTCCCGGCTCGTTCCAGATTGGCAGCGGTTCACCATCGGCAAGAGACATGTCAGGTTGCGGGAACTAACGCTCGATTCGTACCGGTGGAGACCTAATTCGGTTCATCACGCCGCATATCGATCAGAGTTACCACGGGTTACATGCGATCTGTTGGCACCGAGGTTTCGCGGGTATGCCAACACCGACACGCAGTGGCACTCGTGATCGGGGAGCGGTCAGGCGGTCCAATTAAGACAGCGCGCGTAATGCAGGTTGTTGCTAAGCTCGGCGACGTTCCATTCACCGAAAGACGCGCCGTCATCATCAATTGCGGGACGAAGTGGGTCACCTCGCTCGCTCTCGTTTCGGCACTGGCTAACACCGACTGCCCGGTCCTCGTCATTGACTGCGAATCGAGAGATGGGAGCCGTGCCCATTTCGAGTGGCTGGCGCACAACTATGCGTTGCATTTTCATTGGCTCACATGGCCTGTAAGGTCACATCCGGCTGCGCTCAATGCACTGTTTTGTGAAATCCGCTCGAACATTGTGCTGCTTGTCGACTCTGATTTGGAAATTCGCAATGACCGCGTCTTCAGGGCAATGAAGACGGCGCTTGCAGAAAACGAAGATGCTTACGGTGCCGGCTTCGTGCATGGCCCAGAGTGGATGGGGCCCGAGCATGGGCTTCCCCCGTACTGCGGCTACTATGCTGAACGGATGTGGATTCCGTTTGTGCTGCTACGGACGGAGCTGGTTCGCAACGCGCTGCAAACCGGGTTTAGCTTTGAAGCTCGGCGGCCATTTCTTGAAATTCCCAACATGCCAAAGCTCTCTCGCTTGATCGGCTACAGATATCGGGTACGCGGCTTGTGTCGACTGCGGCTTCCGACCTCGCGACATAGGGGCGGGACGGAGCCGAGCGAGTTCGAGGGCCGCCGGCCTGCCTTCGTCGAATACGACACGGGTGCCGACCTGCACAGGGGGCTGCAGAGCTCCGGACACCGCTTCGTTAGATTGCCGGACGAGCGATGGGCCGATGTCTACCACCATCACGGCGTCACACGGGCAAATGTTGCCGGGTTCGTGCGTCGTGCTGGCAAACGCCTGCGGCTTACCCCTACCAGTACCGAAACCCAACAGAGGCCGGTCCTTGCTGATATTAAGGCGCGCCTGACTGAAATCTATGGCATCCGGGCAATAGATAGCGAAATTTGACAGCGCGCTGCGACGGCCTTTTTTCCCGGGGGCGAGGCGCCGCTTTTATAGCAATTCTGCCCTCGCTCCTAAGCCGTCCATCAAGCGGTTAGAAACCCTGAGGCGGTGCCCACGTCAAAATCGCGCCTACCCTAGCGAATGCAAAGAAAATCGCTTTGACGAATGCTTCTTCGCCTCTTCACTCTCCATCTTGGCGACCCGGGATTGACTGGATCGGAGCCGTTTGGCAGCCTCGACTTGCGACAACTCTTGGCTCGCACGCACGGCCTGCGGCGTCTTACTCACTTACTCAGGAACGGCGCCACGAACGTTCGCATGGCCGAGCAGCCGCGCTACCAACTCCACTGGTATCGAAGGCATCCCGTTTGAGTCTTAACTCCAGAGGGATAGTTGCCATAGGTCCACGAATACCCTATGCCTTCTGCGATGGTCTGATAGTCCGAATAATTAATCGCCGTTCCATCCGGTTCATTGGTTGTTGAATCAATGTGACCACTGCCGGTACCAAGCCACCCGCTCTGCGAATCCCACCAAGCTTCTTCCTGGAGAATTGTTGTCGCGCTGGTCGAACCCGCAGACCAACAAGAGTTGGTTTCAGTTACATTATTTGTGTATTTTGCGGTCCAGAAAAACCGTTTCGCGACGACACCGTTGGAAAATCTAATATTCCCCCATACACTTAGGATGTAGGGAGCGTTATAGACGTCATACAGTGCATATGGTTGGCCATTTTGGCCACAGCTACCACCGTCGGTTATATCGTAGGTTGTGCTGCTATTGACGTCATAGTAGGTCGCGTGCGTGGTGTCTATCGTGTAACGTGCGCCAGAGTTGTAATCCCGATACGCGTTAAGCCAGGCCATCGATGCACCACCACTGCAGTTGCTCTTGATCTCGTGCTCTTCGGTGCTGCTGCCGGCCGGCCAACCACTCGGTGGACCCCAAGTGACGTCTGCTTGATTTGTGCCAGTCGGGTCCGTCGCCCACTGCGAGAATGCCGCAGTAAGTGCAGGGTCCCATACTGAGCCCCCTTGTCGTGACAGATACGGCGCAAAGTCCGTAAAGACTGCGGCGTAGAGCGGCATCGAAAAAATTGTAAATATAAGCGTTGCGAGAAACCGAATTATCTTCATGGCAACTCCTCAGTTGACCGAAATCCGCGCTCTTTACCCTTGCCACGCCACGCCAGCGTTTTCAAAATATTTCATACGTTCATCGCCGACCTTGTGCATAGATACGCGCGTTAAGTAGTACGATACAAAAATACGCCTAAGTCGACCTGTGGGCCATAAGTCACCGACCGTTTCTTCCGTCAGACGAGACGCCGTGCATGTAGGAAATGCACCTACACCTTTCGATTTTCAAACGCGACATCAGTGTTCCGCACTTCGCCCCCTATGCTGCCGTGATCGTTGTAAACGCACATCGGTGAGAGCACCAATCACCGTACAGGCCCTTTCATGCACCGCGGTTGTAGTGCACCGGGCATGTCGTCGTATGGGAGGTGCCCGTGCACGATCATTGATAGTCCTCTCGCGGGTTCGGCCACCGCGCCGATCAATCATCCTTCCCTTGTTCCATGTCGTCCGCTCGCCGCCCCTCCGCTGAGCGGCCACGCAGCGCGCGGGTTCTTCGCGTGGGCTTGAGCATTGGTTTTCCACTGCTGATCATCGGTGGCGCATACGCGCTCTTCGGCTTCGCGCAATTGACCCTGCCTGGCATTTACATGGATGCAGTAAATCCGGATTATTTGTCTGCGCGAATCTTGAATTGGCATGGCCAATACGTTCCAGGCTATGCCCTGCCGGGGAATCTTTTCTTCGGTCGACTGCCGATTCTCACCATGCCTTATCACGGAACGCAGCAACTTTGGCTGGGATTGCCGTGGTTCTGGCTTTTCGGAGCCTCGGTAACCGGTTTGAGGCTGACGCACATGCTTTTCGGCCTCGCGGTTCTGCTAACGCTTTACGCCCTATTGATCCGCGCGAGCGTCGGCCGATGTTTGAGCGTTTGCGTGGTCGCAACATTGGCTTGCGATCCGTCGTTTGTCTATGCGTTTCGCACTCAGAGCTATATCACACTCGCACCGTCAATCTGGCTGTTCACCGCGCTGATTTGTCTCATCAATCCGCCTCGGTCCCCGCGCCAGGCGCTCACGCCTGGTCGTGCATTCTGGTGCGGGCTCTTCCTTGGACTTGCAATTGTCGGGTATTTCGTCTACGCGTTCTATTTGCCGGCGATTCTCGCGAGCCTCCTCACCGGCAATTACGCTCAATCTTGGAGTGCGCGCCTTTCGCGAGCGGGGCTACTGGCATCGTCGTGGGCCGGTGGCCTAATCGCGGGAACGCTTTCCTATTGGATTGGCTACGGGTTGCTCGCGAGCGCTCTTGGCGGAATCCCCGAGCTCGTCAACTACATCGCCGACATGCAAACTGCACTTGGTGCGTTCGCGTCCCCACTCGGATTCTGGGCGCGTATCGAATTCGCGGGTCACATGGTCGATGCCGTGATCACGAACTGGTGGAACCACGAATTGATCTTCGGTTTTCGTGAGGCTCTTCCCGGATCGGATCTCAAGATGCTTTTGCTCGTGGCCGTGCCGATTGGCGGCTGGCTCATACTCGAGGTGCTTCGGCGTTCGAACCGGAATATCCGGCTATTCGTAGGTATGCCGCTTATCTTCGCGGCTTGCAGCGTGGCCTTCGGTAACCGACTTGGCGCGCATCACTTCGTATCTATCCTGCCGCTTTGCTATGGCGCGTTGGCCGTTGTGTGCAATGCGTTTCTTCTCCAAATCCCTGCGTCGTTTCCGATTAGCAGGCGAGTGACAGGTATCGCAACGGGATGCATGCTCGCCACGATCGGCGCGATCAATGTTTGGGGGGAAATCAAGGAAGGCGACGACCTCACGCGTACCCACGGTGTTGGTCTGTATTCGGACGCCATCGATAAGTTCGCGGAGAATCTTTTGGCGAACGACGCAAGGAGGCTTGTGATACTGCCCGATTGGGGGCTGATGATGCCCGTGGCCTTCCTGACTAGGGCACGCGTGGAAATATGGGATACCGAACGGCTCGATGCTGCTCGCCAGAAGAATTGCGAAGGAAGCCCCGTCGTTATCGCCTTGATCAAAGACCGGGCTCCGCGATTCGACGCGTGGCGGCGGGCGTTTCAAGACGCGGGCACACTGACGGATTACACGCAGCACGATGGCTCGGTGGTGTTTCAGGTGCTCACGTTTCGCGCTGGCATTGCTTGTCAGGCAACGACGACTAACGCGAAGTAAAGTATTCAATTCTTGCCGAGCATTTCTCACCGCTGCGTCAACATTGACGCAAAGCCACATTAACAATCACGAATTTTCCCCCATGGCACCCGCGCAAGGACTACTCATTTATAGTCATGGACGCGCTACTGTGCAAGAATGATCTGAAGGCCTACAACTATGGAGTTTGTCCGTGTCTTCGCGTTCACTAGCTTCAACCTCGATCGACCAGACGCCCGACACACGGCATTTCACTGCCCTTCGCGTCGCTGTCCTGATACCTTGCAAGGACGAGGCGTTAACGATTGCAAACGTGGTGGCCGCGTTCCGGGACGTCCTGCCGATGGCAACGATCTGGGTCTGCGACAACTGCTCGACGGACAACACCGCCGTCGAAGCAAGACGCGCTGGTGCCTCGGTCGTGTCGGAGCCGAGACCTGGAAAGGGCAACGCGGTTCGCCGATTGTTCTCGGTTACAGGCGCAGATGTCTACCTCCTCGTTGATGGAGATGGCACGTATGACGTTGGCTCGGCGACTACGCTCGTCGAGACCTTGGTAAATTCTCGCCTCGATATGGTTGTCGGTTCGCGCGTGACCTCGGATGGGGATCGTTCAGCTGCTTATCGGCGTGGGCACTCGTGGGGCAACCGAATGTTCACGCGCGCAGTCTCCCGGCTGTTCAGCTACCCGCTAGACGACGTGTTCTCTGGCTACCGGGCGTTCTCCTGGCGATTCTTGCGCTCCTTCCCGGCACTCTCCGGAGGGTTCGAAATCGAGACCGAGCTCACAGTTCACGCCTTGGATCTTGGACTACCGATCCGCGAGATTCCCACGCCATACGGGCGGCGACCCACAGGGTCCACAAGTAAGCTCAATACCCTGAGGGATGGTCTCAGAATCGCGTTAACCCTCGCCCACCTATATGAGCAAATCCGACCCGTACGGTTTTTCGGTGCGATAGCCGTTTCGCTCGTCGCACTGGCTCTAGGCCTGGGTATTCCGGTCATAACAGAATACTTTCGGACTGGCCTGGTGCCCCGGCTGCCGACCGCTGTCCTTGCGGCGGCAATCATGTCGCTAGCGGTGATCACCGCGGCGTGTGGAATTGTGCTGGACAGCGTCGGGCGTGGCCGGAAGGAGGCAAAGCGATTGGCGTACTTCAGTGTTTTCCGGTAACAAGTTCCGGCGGAAGCCCCATAGGTTTGTCTGGTTCCTGCTCGGGGGTGCGCTGGGATTTGTTGTCGATGCGTCGGCCCTCCTAATGCTTGTATATATTCTTGCTTTACCGCCCGTGCTGTCCAGAATTCCGTCTTTTCTCGTCGCAGCGACTGTGACTTGGATGTACCATCGACGCATAACTTTCGCCGCCTCAGCCCCCAAGGCGGCATCCTTTGTCGAATGGGCGCGATTCATCACAGCGAATGGCATCGCCAACACCGCGAATCTCCTTGTGTATTCGCTGTTGGTAATTCAGATGCAATGGCAGGTTCTGTGGGCGCTGGCGGTAGCCTCCCTGCTCGCCGCTATCCTGAGCTACGTGGCCGCAGCGAAATGGGTATTTAGATGAGTTGCCGCCAACGCTGCTGTCACCGCAATTGCTCCATCGATACCCTGGCACCACAGATCCCGTTTTCGGGTCGCGGACAAATCAGGATTTGACGCGCGTATTTCGATTAAACCGTCGTCACTTTCAGCCATAGGGCGGATAACGTAGCGTATACCCATGGAACGCCATCCGTCGACGGGGCGACACCGAATTGCTGCGTGGAATACTTGGCTGAGGAAGGTACTGTTCTCGACGTCTAGGTAAAGGCAATGCAAACGTTGGCAGAACGCGTCGGTCGCCGCGATAATAATTTTGACTTTATCCGCTGGTTTTCGGCATCTCTGGTCATTCTTTCGCACGAATACGCGATTCACCCCGGCCCGGGCGTTGAGCCGCTTGCGGCACTAACTCAAGGCTTCGCGACGTTCGGGACCATCGGTGTAGACATTTTCTTCGTAATAAGTGGATTTCTGGTCGTGCGTAGCCTGGTGGAAAGGGGGCGGTTAGGCTTCTTCGCGGCCTCGCGAGCGCTGCGCCTATTTCCGGCCTTGGCAGCCGTCCTCGCGCTCAGCGCCTTCGTGCTGGGGCCGCTTTTAACGGACCTACGCTTCGGAGACTATTTCAAGAGCAAGCAGACGTATTCATACCTGGTTAGTAATTTGACGCTCGTTCGAATGCAGTGGGACTTGCCCGGAGTATTCGTGCGAAACCCGGTAGCCGGTGCCGTCAATGGTTCCTTATGGACTCTCTGGCCGGAGGTCCAAATGTATTTGCTTGTCTTCTTGCTGGGTCTGCTCGCCTTGCCCTGGGCTAGCAGTCGTCGCGCATTTATCGTGGGCTTGGGGATGGTGATAGCAATTGTTGTGGGTTGGACCCAACACGGGGATCTCGGCGGGCACAGGCTCGAGCCTTCGACTCTTGGACGGCTCGCGCCGTATTTTGCCCTGGGCGCAGTTCTCTACTTGCTTAGAGCGTATTTCCCCACCACGGGCGCCGTTCCTGCCGTCGCTATATTAGCGGCCGCGGCCACGTGGCGCATGCCGGCTTTCGTGCCGTTATTCGCGGTCGCGCTCGCAATCGTCGTCGTCTGGATGGCACACGCACCACTTGGGTACTTATCCCGATGGGGATGCTTAGGCGATTTCTCTTACGGTTTGTACATCTATGCGTTTCCGATCCAGCAGACGCTCTATGCGGCGCTCCCCGGTTGGGGGCGATATTCGCATTTTGCACTCGCATACACGATCGCACTGGCCTGCGCTGTCATGTCGTGGTGGCTCGTGGAAAAGCCCGCGCTTGCGCTAAAGAAGCGGTTGGCGTCTCCTCAGATAGCACCACGTCAAGCCATCTGACGCTTCAACTGTTCCGATCTCGGACTTGCCAACATATGGCAAGCCAGCAATCCCGAATGGGAGTGGCCGTGTTGCGTTGAAATCAGATTAGTTGACGCAGTCGATTCCTCAGCCTGGCGAGTGCCATCATCACCGTAAGCGTCTGGGGAACTCACCTTGCGCCGATGCGCGGTGTCAGCTCGGAGTTGTTGCCGGCGTCCAACGGTGCGGCAGCAATTCGCCGATGCGGCTCGCGGATTGGGTGGGCAGTCTCTCGAGGACGTCTTTGAGGTATCGATACGGGTCGTGGCCGTTGAGCCGGGCCGATTGAATCAAGCTCATGACTGCGGCGGCACGCTTTCCCGCGCGCAGCGATCCCGCAAACAGCCAGTTCGAGCGGCCCAACGCGATCGGGCGAATCCGGTTCTCGACCCAGTTGTTATCGATCGGCAGCGCGCCATCATCAAGGAAGCGCGTCAGCGCCGTCCAACGCCCGAGGCTATAGTCGATCGCCTTGGCGATGGCCGTGCCGTCGGTCGCCTTCTGCCGCTGCAGCAGCAGCCATTCGCGAAACTTGTCGGCGATCGGTCGCGATTGCCGCTGCCGTATTCGCTGTCGCTCCCCGGCGCTCAGTTCCCGCGCCTCGCGTTCGACATCGTAGAGCTTTCCGAACAGTTGCAGCGCTTCCTCGGCCAACGGGCTCTTGTGGTTGACCCACAGATCGTTGAATTTCCGGCGCGCGTGCGCAAGACATCCAACCTCGGTCACCCCCTCAGCGAACAGCCCCTTGTACCCCGAGTAGTCGTCGCAGACGAGCTGCCCCGACCAGCCGTCGAGGAATTGCTTCGGGTGCGCCGCGGCACGGCTGTCGGCGAAGTCGTAAACGACCGCGTGCAGGCCATCGAATTGCGTCGAGCTGTAGCTCCAGATATACGCCCGGTGCGTGCGGCCCTTGCCCGGCGTGAGCATCGCCACCGGCGTCTCGTCGGCGTGCAGCACTGAACGCTCGAGCAGCATCGCCCGCAGCGCATCGACCAGCGGCTGCAGCCGCACGCCGCAAACACCGACCCACTGCGCCAGCGTCGAGCGCGGTATGGCCACGCCAGCGCGCTCGAAGATGCCCTTCCTGTCGATACAGCGGCTGGTGATCGGCATACTTCGCCACCAGGACCTGCGCGAGCAGCCCCGCGGTGGGCACGCCCTTGTCGATCACCTGGGCGGGCACCGCCGCCTGGATCAGCGTCTGGCACTTCGCACAGGCCCATTTGCCGCGAATGTGGCGCTCGACATGGAACACCCCCGGGGTGTAGTCGAGCTTCTCGCTCACGTCCTCACCGATGCGCTTCATTGCGCAGCCGCAACTGCACACGGTTCGCTCCGGCTCATGGCGCACTTCGACGCGCGGCAGATGCGCCGGCAGCGGGCGACGCTTGGGTTGCTCCTGCGACGCTTGCGCCGGCGTAGGAGATCGCAGCGTCGCAAGCTCCGCCGCGATCGCTTCCAGATCCGCATCGATCGCCTCATCGAGCAGGCTCCGCTGCGCGCCGTGCAACTGTTCGCTACGCGCCGCAAACTTCCAGCGCTTGAGCACCGCCATCTCATGGGTGAGCTGGTCGATCTTGAGCTGCTTGTAGCGCAGCTCCTGATCTTGGCGGGTCACGCGCTCGATCAGGCCGGCCGCGAATTCGCGCAGTTGCTGCGCATCCATGCCGACGAGCTGATCGTGCACTTGCATGGAACTCGATGCTGCCACAACGAGGCGCCGAACAACAGCAATTTCACGCCACGCGAATCGTCGCCTGTGCGCCGATGCGACACCATGGCAAGCCGATCACCAGCGCCTGCAACTGCTCGCTGCTGATCGTCAGCTGCGAGCCGGAGTCCGCACCCGCCCAGAGGAAGCGTCCCTGGTGCAAGCGTCGCGCGCACAGCCAGATGCCGATACCGTCGTGCACCAGCAGCTTGATCCGATTCACCCGCCGATTGGCGAAGAGGTAGGCATGATGCGCGCGAGCTTCGCCGAACACGCGCACCACCCGCGCCAGCGCCGTTTCCGTTCCAGCCCGCATGTCCAGCGGTTCGACCGCCAGCCACACCGCATCAATGCGGATCACCGCAGCAGCTCACGCAACCAGGCCGCGCAATCGGCCGCCGCGGCCAACGGCCAGTCTACCTTCACCACCGTCGCGCCGCGTCGTAGCTCGATCGTGATCTCCCGCGCCGTCGTGACCGCCGAGCTCTCCACCTGGATCGGAAGGAACGTGCGGCTCTCGACGCTTGACCGTGCCGGCGACGCACTGACGGTCTCGATCGGCTTCGCCGCCGGCGCCCGTTCCTCCGCCACGACCCAGCGGCGTAGCAGGTTCGCGTTCAGTCGGTTGGCCAAGGCCACCGCGGCGATCGATACGCCCGGCTTGCGGCAGGCCGACACCACCTGCGCCTTGAATTCCGCGCTATGCTTGCGCCGACGCCGCCGAGTGACGTTGCCGTCGTCCGAAGTGTTCACGTGTCCACCAAGAATCTAAGTGGACACGATCTTCCTTATCGCAACTCGGCCGAGCAAGATGACTTCGCCGGCCGCTTACTCATCACCCGCCAACTGCCCGAACCTCGCGTTGCCGGAGGACGCGGAGTCGAAATCGATCGGTGTGGCGCGGCCTTCGTGGCTTGTGCGCCAGCCTAGCCCTTCGAGTCGAATTGTCCCGTCATCCCGCACTGGTCCGGAGATATGCTCTTCGCCAGCGGGAAATATGCGATCAAGGGTCGCCCGCCTCCCTGCTGGTCTGCATCGTTACGCGACCCGTAAACGGCTTTTCGTTCTGGGTTTTGTGCAGCCGTCAGCAATTCGCTGCAGGACAGCGTCCCAGTCATTCGCCAGCCAGCGATTGGAGTGGAGAGCACGACAAGCCAAGCACGACCAAGACGCACGACACACGTGGCGTCGTCTCTCCCCGAATCTTCTTGTCGCACCCTTTATTTTCGGTGGTTTAGCGACCGTTAGGCGCCGCCACGTTGCACGCAAGCGGTCGCACGCGCAACTTGAGCGAACAGCCATCTGGAACGCTCGGCAACGCGAACGACGTCTTGATCCCGACGTGGCGCGTCACCGCCTTTCGCGGCCGTGCTCCCTGTAGCCTGTCCTCCGTCGCTGGTCATCAACCAATCATTGCCGTGCCGGCTATCATGCTCGAGACCTGGCAGATGCGTGCCAGGTGGCAGTTATGCCACCCCCAAGGGCTTGGCATTTTGGTTTGGAGCCCCAAGCCGCCCTTCCCTATGCTTCTATCGAGCCTCTGCTGCTGAGTTCGTGTGACTATAACGATCTCGCTCAGGCCATCGGGAATATCTTTGACCCGCTGAACCGTCTGAGTGCAGTGCTCGATCCAGCTATCGGCACAACCAACTACGCCTACGACCCGGCCAACAATTTGACCCAAATCCACCGACGCGCGCGGGGTCGTGACGATCTACGGCTACGACGGCTTGAACAACCTGACCAAACTGGTAAGCGCGGACACCGGGACGACGGTCAATACTTATGATGCAGCTGGCAACCTCATTACCAGAGCTGACGCACGCGGTGCAACCGCGAGTTATGCATATGATGTCCTAAATCGGGTCATTCAGATCGTTTATCGCCTGCCATCGATGCCAGACGAGACACACACGCTTGTCTATGATATTGGCGCCAACGGCAAGGGTAAATTGACCCAGGTGGTCGACCCAGCGGCGACGACCGGCTGTGATCCTGTACCCGATTTAGAACTGCTCAGACGCGGAGTTTTCGGGGTCCTTCGAACACATCGTCGCGTCCGCGTGCAAGCAACTACGGGCAAATTCGGCCGGTGTAGCCCATCCCAATGCACCGTGGGGTCGGGTCTCGTTATAGCCTTGGCGCCAAGCCTCGATCTTGCTCCGCGCATCGGCTAAGCTCAAGAACCAATGCTGGTTCAAACATTCCTGCCGTAGCCGACCGTTGAATGCCTCGATGAATGCGTTGTCCGTGGGCTTGCCTGGCCGGGAGAATGCCAGCTCAACCTGACGCTCGTAGGCCCAGCGGTCGAGAACCTTCGATACGAATTCTGGCCCGTTATCGACCTGAATGCGACGCGGTGCGCCACGCTCGGCGCTCACGGTGTCGACTACGGTAACAACGTGTTCGCCGCGAATTCCCTGATCAACCCAGATCGCCAAGCATTCGCGCATGTAGGCGACCTTGAGTCGGTCCACGATCTAAGTACGGATCGATCTCGACGGCGATCTTCTTGACGGCAACGCAAGGCACCGTGCGACGGCCAATTGTCTTCATCGTGATGGAAACGGCGGACGCCATCTTCGCCGGCGTACATGTAAGGTTCGACTGTGCACGCCCGCTCATCTCCACCAGTTCCGCAACCGATTGCGGATGATCGCAACCATTTCGGTCAAATCTGATCTACTCGAGCTGAGGACGCGGCGACTCTTGCGGGTTGATTCTTCGGTCTGACGCGTTTTCATTTTCGCGTCGGTCCCATCGCCGAAACTCGCTCTCTTGACGACTTTCGCGGACCAATCGAAGCCGCGCAGTCGTCGTCGCCAGCTTCGCTCGGCGATTTGCCCTAGCGATGACCTGATTGCGCGCGTTGTCTACAACGCGTGTCGCCTATAGCTACCGCGTACAAAGTGTTTATTTTTTTGTAGGAATTGACTGTCCTTCGGCTCACGCGCCTAATCCGTCGACAATTTTGTGCTCTTCGCTGTTGATTGGCTTGGACTCGTGCGCGTTTTATCTGGGGAGAACTCGCGATGATCACGACGATCTATTCGAAAAACAAGACACAGCTCAATAACGTGCCGGGCCGGTCACCCAGTCACGCCAGAGGCCAGCCGGCCGATGAAGAGCGCGTACTGGCCCACAAAGACTGTCGCCGCACTAGACCACCGATGAGGAAGCGGATGCGGCCCGGATCCTGGCTCTTGCTGCTATTCGCGCTCACTGCAACGCTCGCGTCATGGCAGGCACAGGCCGATAACTTCTGTACTCGGGACTTTTTTTTCGACGTTCAGGACGGCACGTGCGAGTCGATGCAGTACTTCACGCCGCCAAAATGGTCGCTACCCACCCCCGGCTACTGGTTCATTGGCAATACGGGTTACGTCACACCGCAACCAGCTTTTGATACTCAAGATGGCGTCGTTCAGTATTTCGTCGCCAGCAACCCGCTCTACAACATTTGCGGCACCACGCCGTACTTGGTTCAAGATTTCGCCTATGGCGGCTTGCTCGACTACGGGGGAACGTTTGTGGCTCCCGATCCAGTCGCTGGAATCGCGTACGCCTTTCCCGTTCAATGGCACATAGCCGATAACGATGTCGAATATGGGACGGTCCAATACAAGTGGGTTATCCCAGACCTTAACGTCGTTCCGCCCGTGTGTGGCGATACGGTGACGATCCCTGCGTATAGACGACGAATCGCCGTGTGTCCGGCCGGCTATCGCACCGCTTACAGTGCAGTTGAAGATAACTATTACGCGCAGGGAATCCAAACGATCCCTACCAGCATCTTTCAGCTTCCCGATATTTGCTTCAAGGCTCTGCCGATCAACCCGAAGAACCTCGGCGAGTGCAATGCCGGCAGTCCGATGTTGGGCAATCCGATCAACGTGGCAACTGGTAACAAGTTCCAGCGAGACACGGACATCCGGCCGAGCGCTTTGGGCAGCCCTGGGTTTGAACGCTATTACAACTCCGCCGCATTTGGCTCGCAAACGCTCGGGCCACAGTGGCGTCACAGCTATGACCGATCGGTGGCGGCGACCAACGTAAGTCTCCCCGACGGCGTGGCGTGGGTGCAGAGGCCCGACGGAAAGGGTTACAAGTTCTCGAAGCCTGCAACAGGCATGCAGTGGACATCCGATCCTGACGTCGTTGATCGGTTGTACCAACTTGTCGATACCAACAACAATCTCCTCGGATGGCAGTACGTAACGAAGGACGATGACACCGAACTCTTTGATGCTTCGGGTCGGTTGCAATCGATCACTGCCCGGAGCGGCGCGACGCAGACGTTGACGTATAGCACAGGGGTCTCGCCGAACGCCCCGCAGGCGGGCCTCTTGCTGCAAGTTGCCGACTCACTCGGACGCGAGCTTAGCTTCACCTACGACTCGGTGGCGCGGATTCACTCGGTCACTGATCCGTTGGCGCAAGTCTACCAGTACGCTTATGACCTGAATGGCAATTTGGCTACCGTAACCTTTCCCGACGGCACTCAGCGCGGATATGTCTACAACGAGCAGCAGTTGACACAGAACACCAGTCTGCCAGGAGCGCTGACGGGCATCGTTGATGAAAACGGTACGCGCTTTGCGACGTTCTCCTACGACAGCACAGGACGCGCTACGGCAACCGTGCACGCCGGAGGGGTCGATCAATATCAATTTAGCTACTTCACTTCGCCGTCAGTGAGCACGGTGGTCATCGACCCGCTCGGGACGCAGCGAACCTTTGCCTACTCGTCGATAAATCGCGCGTTCAAGAATACGAGCATGTCGCAGCCCTGTGCCACCTGCGGCGGGGCAACGGCCAGCGCCACTTCGTACGATGCAAACGGCAACCCGCTTGCCATCACCGACTTTCGCGGCAACCGGACGACCTTTGCCTATGACCTGACGCGAAATCTCGAAACACTACGCACCGAAGCACAGGGGACTTCGGTATCCAGGATTATCCAAACACAATGGAATTCGACCTGGCGACTTCCGGCGCAGATTACCGAGCCAGCCCCGGGTGGCACCAAGGCCACGACGTTCACCTACGACGCGTCTGCGAACCTGACGCAAAGGTCTGTGACCGCTCCGAAGAACGATGGTACTGGTGCTAACGTTACTCGGACTTGGAATTGGACCTACGCAACTCTGGGACGGGTAGTCACGGCAACCGACCCCGACGGCAACACGACGACGTGGGCTTATTACGCCGACAACGACCCCAATCTTGGCAAGCGTGGCAATGTGCGGACGATCACCAATGCACTGGGCCACGTAATACAGATGACGAGCTACGATGCCAATGGTCGGCTGCTCTCGATGACCGATCCCAACGGCCTTGTGACCACCCTGAGCTACAGTCCACGCGGTTGGTTAATCTCGCGCCAGGTTGGCACTGAGCTGACGACCTACGCTCACGACGGTGTCGGTCAACTGACACGGGTCACGCTGCCTGATAGTTCCTACTTGCAGTACACCTACGATGCTGCTCATCGGCTCACGCAGGTGAACGACAACCTTGGTAACAAGGTCGTGTATACGCTCGACGCGATGGATAATCGCACGCAGGAACAGACGTTCGATCCTGCCAATAGCCTGGCAAGACTGCGATCGCATACCTTCGATGCGCTGAATCGGTTGGCTTCCGACATTGGCGCTCAGAGCCAGACCACGCAATACACATACGACAACAACAATAATCTTCTCATCAGTACTGACCCACTGGGCCACGCTACCGGCAATATCTACGACGCGCTGAACCGGATCACACAGGTTCTCGATCCGAATACAGGATTGACGCGCTATGCCTACGACGCCGCAAACAATCTCACGCAGGTTACAGATCCGCGCAACAACGCCACCGTCTATACCTATGACGGATTGAACAATGCCACTAGGCTGGTGAGCCCGGATACGGGAACCACCACGAGCGCTTATGATGCCGTGGGGAACCTCCTAACCAAGACCGATGCCCGTGGCGCCGTCGCGAGCTACACGTACGACGCGCTCAACCGAATCACGCAGGTCGTCTACAGCAAGAGCGGCAGTCCCAACGAGACCCACACATTCACCTACGATGTCGGGACCAACGCCCTGGGCCGTCTCTCTGCGATCACGGATACCACGGGAGGAACGTCCTACCAGCACGACAGCCGTGGCCGGGTCACGCAAAAACAATCGACGATTACGGCGGGTGCCGGCAGCCAGACACTCACCACCGCCTATGCCTATAACTCGGCCGGGCAGCTGACCCAGTTGATGTACCCCTCCGGCGTGGCGCTGGACTACGGCTACGATGGCGCGGGCCGAGTGCAGAGTCTGACGGCGACGCTTTCCGGTGGTTCAGGCACCTGTCCTCAGGACGTATCGAGCCAAATCGGAATCAGTCTCGGGCCAGCCTTGGTGCAATCCCAGAAGTTGACCCTGACGAACACGGGAAACACGACCATCCAAGGGCCAGTTACTCTCGTCGTAAGCATTTCTCCCGGTACCGTGACGCTTGCCAATGGGACCGGCACCACGAGCAGCTGCAATCCGCCGTCCGGACGGACCGAGATTCAGGTCTTCGGCAGCGGAGGTACGCTCGCCCCAAATGGGAGCGTCCCTGTCGTTCTGCAATTCAACAACCCGAACCAGATAACCACATACACACTCACGACGCAGGTCTTGGCCGGGGTAGCAGGTGGCGGCGGGGGCTCCTCGACTACTGTCACATTGTTGAGCAATGCAGTCTACGACCCGTTTGGCCCGCCGAGCCAATGGCAATGGGGCAATGGCCTCAACATGTTCCGAGACTATGATCTTGATGGACGACTCGGAACCTGGGAGTTCCGCAATGGCGTCAGCTATCTGCGGAAGGACTACAGCTTTGATGCGGCCTCACGCATCACCGGCATCAGTGATCCCAATGTGCCAACGGCGAGTCGCGGCTACCAATATGACACGCTAGACCGGCTCATCGTGGCGCAGTCGGGCAGTCCGCTGGCCACCGCGCAGCAGTTCGGCTACGATGCCGTGGGCAATAGGCTGAATCAGATTACGAACGCGGGGACGACTACGCTTTCCTACCCCACCGCCAGCAACCGGCTGCAGACGCTCACGGGCGCGTTGAGCCGAATCTACAGCTATGATGCGGCGGGCAACCCCACCGCCCTCGGGAGCCAGACCGAGGTCTACAACAATGCCAATCGGCTGGTGACGATCCAGAGCGGGGGCAGTACCGTGGCGAGTTATCAAGTGAACGCCTTGGGGCAGCGAGTGAGCAAGACCGCAGGCAACGCCACGACTCTGTTCGCTTATGATGAACAGGGCCATCTGCTGGGTGAGTACGACGGCGGGGGCAATCTCGTTGAGGAAACGGTTTGGCTAGGCGATCTACCAGTGGCTACAGTGCAGTCGCAGAACGGCCAGCTGAGCGCGTTCTACGTCCATGCCGATCATCTTGGCGCGCCGCGGGCGATCAGCAATCCCGCCGACAATAGCCTGCTATGGACATGGGACAACGGCGATCCGTTTGGGGCTAACAGCGCCAATGAGAATCCGACCGGGACAGGGCCGTTTCACTATGCCCTGCGTTTCCCCGGCCAGTACTATGATGCGGAGACGGGGACGCATTACAACTACTTCAGGGACTACGATCCCGCGGTAGGAAGGTACGAGCAGAGCGATCCGATTGGGCTCGGCGGCGGTCCAAACACTTATTCGTATGTGGGAGGCATGCCCCTCACAAGTGCTGACACGTTTGGTCTGGCGACGCAGGTGCGTCCGTGTCCGCCGGGTTGGATCTGTATCCCTCCAATAGTAGCGCCCGGGCCAGATTTGCCACCGCCAATCGATGACATTCTCAATCCTCCAAGACCTGGGCTGGGCCAGCAGCTTTGGAAAAAAATCAAGGAATGGTGCAGTCCTGACGACGACCCTTGCCTCAAGCAATGGGAGCGCGAAAGCGCGGATTGCCTGAAATGGTCCTTCGGCGGTGGTCGTTGGGTACAGGCATGTCAAGGTCGCGCAAATGACAGGCTGAGGCTGTGCAGAGGAAACGGCGGAACGATGCCGCCCGACGCCCCTGAGCCTTGGCGTCCCGATTCCGATCAAAGGAGACCACGGTGACGATCCCGTTTGATCAAGATTCGTTCGCGAAGGCCGCCCTCGCCTACGGCAGCGATGCTTCGGTGTCGAAGTTCTTGGCCTTCGTGAGGGCGGAAATTAGCGGCTGCAATGCGGAGCAGCAATTGGCAGCGCTCGGTGCGGCGATCAATGCATACCAGGTCTTGCTATCGGGCGTGGTCTGGGACAAAGATTCTTCGCGACGATTCGAACAACTAGAACAGCTTTTGCAAGAGGCGATCAAAATCGCGCCCGACGACGCATACAATTGGATTGCCCTGACCGAGCACTATCATTACTACGCCGTCAATCTTCAAAAGGCGCGCTCGACGATTCAGACCGCAGTCGAGAAAGCGCTCGCCGAAAAGAATTTCGTTCGACAAGCCTATGGCGTGTTGATTCGAATCGCGCTTGCGCAAGGTGATTTTGGAACCGTTGAGAGATCGCTGGGTGCGCTCGTGGACTATGCTGCACCAACCGGTACTGTCGACGTAGCCTTAGAGCAAGACTTCATCGCTAGGATTCCTGAAGGGTCGATTCAGCCGGAAACTCTTGATCGGTATCGGGCGCGTCTGCGCGCATAGCTGTACGGAATCAAAGGGGCCAGGGTCGAATGGGTTTGAAGGAATGAAGCTGGCGCGAAACGTAAATCAATGCGCTAATGCCGAAAGCCCCCCTTTTTTGCCGCCTTTTCGGCATCAGAAACTCTTGAAGTCGCGGATCGGTAGTGCAATACTCAAGCTGTATCAGTGAGCATCGCGCTCACAACCTTCGTGTTTGGTTTGTCGCCAAGCCACGCATGAAGTCCAGTGCTCAGGCACTGGCGTTGCGATCGTTACTCGCCCTTGAAGCGATCGGAGTGATTCCGATCTGCGTCGCAAGACGCGCAGTTGCAGCAATGGCCGTCTCGAAGACGGTCGAATCGATAACCGTCGTTCTGTCGGCGGTGAAGTAACACTGGGTCGTCCTTGTGACGGCCGGTCAGCAGACATCCCGCGAGGGGTGGCCAGGTGATCATGCTTGATGTGAGCACCCGGTTCTTCAATGGAGACCAGGCAACGTTGTCAGTTGCCCCGGTCGCGGACGTGAAGGCGTCCTAAAGCGACGGAGCGGTCCTGCGCTCGACGCGGGATCGATACGTCTAGGTGCAACCTCAGAGTAGCGGGAGCGGCGCGGCTGTCCGTGCGCGTGCTGTTTCCTTCGCGCGTCCTCGTCGTCACGACGGGGACCATCGCGCCACTCGCTGCGAATGAGCGTTGCCACCTGAGCCGCCGCGGTGCCTGCAGAGAAGCGCAGGCGTCGCCGGCCATTCCCCGAGCCCCACCCCGAGATCGCCGCCAACCGGCGGTGCGTGCGCAAAGGCCTTCGCGCCGCGAGTGTGCTGCGAGCCATCGAGCTCGCACGCACGACGTCGCGTGAGGCCGTAGCGCGCACGCATGGCGCTGGTTTGCGCGTCGTCACTGCTAGTGACGTACGCGCGCATACCACGGTCGGCGCGGGTTTCAAGGGCGTCCCTTCGCATGACCGAGGGCTCCGAACCACGTGATGGCCTCCCGAAGGGCATCACGTCTTGTACCGCGACGGGTGCAACGCCCACCGCCGAATGATTCGCGTAACGGATCGATGAGCCGCGCCTTAACGGTGCTCCGTGAGTCTTGGGTTAATGACTCGTCAGCTGTGCAGGGAGTGCAACGCTCCTCGCCGAATGATTCCCGTAAGGGATCAACCAGCCGCGCCTTAACGGCGCTCCTTGAGTCCTGGGTTAATGACTCTCGCGATTGGGCAGTTCCCACAGGAACGCCATCGCGACGCCGAGTAAGCGCCGCGCGGCGCCGGCGAGCAGCACAACAACCGCGCACAACGGGAGTGGTGTCCCGTGCTCAGCAGTTCCCCTGCGGCTGCCACTGGCGCCCCAGGCGAGCAGAAACACTTACCAGACCTGCATACACCAAGGCAGCAGGAAAGAGACGCTCGACGACGATTTTAGCGGGCCCCGATGCGCGGAAACGAAAGGAGGTGCCGATGCGCGACTTGAACTACGACTTGAAGCAACTCTGCCGGCACAACCGCGATGGCAGCTACGCCACCCAAGCGGATCGGGAACACGTCCTCGCTCTCATCGCCGACCAGCTCGAAGAAATGGGATTCCGGCATATGAATGCCCACAGCGTGAAGCCCAAGCACGTCGAGAAGCTGGTCGAGCGCTGGCTTGCCGAGGAGCTCTCGCCGGGGACCATCAAGAACCGGATGTCGGCCCTTAGGTGGTGGGCCGAGAAGATAGGCAAGGAAAACATTATCGCCCGTACCAATGCCGCCTACGGCATCCCGGATCGGGTCTACGTCACCAACGTTAGCAAAGCAAAGGAACTCGATATGGACAAGCTCAAGCAAATTCCGGATCTCTTCATTCATATGTCGCTCTGCTTCCAGGTGCTGTTTGGCCTTCGCCGCGAGGAATCAATCAAAATCATTCCTGCGTGGGCGGATCGCGGCGACCGCCTCGTGCTCAAGGATTCGTGGACCAAGGGTGGGCGGGAGCGCGAGATTCCCATCCGTACCGCGGAACAGCGGGAACTGATCGAACAGGCGAAGGCCTTGGCCAAAGGCAAGAGTCTCGTCGCGCCGCGCTACAGCACCTACCGCGACCATCTCAAATATTTTCGTTATCAATGCGAGCGGGTTGGCATTCACGCCTTCCACGGCCATCGTCATTTCTATGCGCAGACGCGGTACTTGGAATTGACTGGTTGGGCGTGCCCCGCGCGCGGTGGCATTAAGTCAAAGCGACTCACGCCGAAGCAGAAGAAAATCGATCGCCAGGCTCGGGAGGTTATCAGCCGCGAGATGGGCCACGGCCGCGAGCAAATTACCGCGGTTTACCTGGGTCGCTAACGTCGTGCTGGTCGACAAGCCCAGCGAGCAGAGTTCGATTTAGACGATCGGAGCAGCGGCGGTGTTCTTGAATCCCGATGAACTTGCGCTACTGACTGGCTTCCATCGCAAGGGACGCCAGGTTGAGCAATTGCGGCGCATGGGCATCGCCTTCTACGTTAACGGTTGTGGCCGCCCAGTCGTCGCGCGCGCCGCGATCGAGGGAAATGTCGCACGGACGTCGCCACGTACGTGGGCTCCCTCAGTGGTCAAACTCGCCAAGGGAGCGTAGATTTGCTTGCCGTGGGCCGCCGACCAACCAAGCATCTGAACCTGCCGTCGCGGCTGCGGGCGCGGACGTTGCCGAGCGGTCGGACGTATTACTACTACGACACCGGCGAGAAGCCTCGGCGCGAGATCCCGCTGGGCAGCGACTATGCTCTTGCGGTCAAGAAGTGGGCCGAGCTTGAGATTGACGCGCGCCCGCGGCACGCGGAGATCGTAACGTTTCGCTACGTAGCGGAACGCTACCAGCGTGACGTGTTGCCCACCAAGGCGCCACTGACGCAGCGCGACAACCTGATCCAGCTTGCGAAGCTCTACAAATTCTTTGACGCACCGCCGGCACCGCTCGACCAAATCTCACCGCAACATGTCCGGCAATATCTTGACTGGCGCAAGGATGCACCGGTGCGCGCGAATCGCGAGAAAGCTTTGTTCTCGCATATTTTCAATATGGCGCGGGAATGGGGCTATACGGCAGCGCCGAATCCATGCGCGGGCGTGAAGGGATTCACCGAGCGCGGCCGGGATGCGTACATCGAGGACGTGACGTACAAGGCCGTGTGGGACGCCGCAGACTGGCCGACACGCGACGCAATGGACCTGGCATACCTGACGGGGCAGCGCCCCGCTGACGTGCTCAAGATGCGGCTACCTGATATTCGCGACGGTTTCCTATGGCTCACGCAAGGAAAGACGCGTACAAAGTTGCGCATGGCGATCGCGGGCGAGCTCGGCGCGTTGATCGATCGCATTCAGGGTCGCGCGTACAAGGTGACAAGCTTGGCGCTGATCCGGAACGGAACCGGGCAGCCGCTTTCCTACCATGCACTCTGGAACCGCTTCGAGGAAGCCCGGAAACGGGCAGCCAAGACCCTAGACGCTGCGGGCAACGGTGAGGCGGCAGTCGCCGTCAGAGGCTTCCAATTTCGCGATCTAAGGGCCAAGGCGGGCACGGACAAGGCCGACTCGACAGACCTGAGGGGAGCGCAGCAACAGCTCGGGCACCGGAGCGTCAAAACGACCGAGGTTTATCTGCGTTCGCGGGCGGGCGATAAGGTCACGCCCACCAAGTAATCCACAAAATTGCGGAACGCCGACGGGTTTGCGGAATGAAACGCTACCGCCAAAACCGTCGAGACCCGCATGTATATTGGTAGCGAGCGAGGGACTCGAACCCCCGACCAAAGGATTATGATTCCTCTGCTCTAACCAACTGAGCTAGCTCGCCGAAGGGGCGTAATTATAGGCGATTCGCGCCTTGTGGGTCAAAGCGCGCTTGCTCAGAGCTTTACCGATCTGCGGATGAGTGCGAAATACCAGCGATAAGGCAGGATGCGCAGGAGCTTGAGCTGGCGGGTGAAGGCTTTCGGGAAATCGATCTCGAAATCGCCCGCGCGCAGACCCGCGATGAGCGACGCAGCGGCTTCCTCCGCGCTGATGAGGTGCGGCATCCTGAACTCGTTTCGGTCGGTGAGTGGCGTCTTCACGAATCCGGGGTTGATCAGGTAGACGCCCAAGCCGCGCGGATGCAGATCGAGGTACAGCGTTTCGGTGAAGTTGATCAGCGCCGCCTTCGATGCGCCGTAGATCAATGCCTTGGGCAGTCCGCGGTAGCCGGCAATCGAAGCGACGATGCCCAATGCACCCTTTCCTTGCGCGAGCAACCCGGGCAGCACTGTCGCCACCGTGGTGATTACGCCATGGAGATTGGTGTGCAACAGCGCCATCGCGTTGGCTTCGGTCAGCTGCCATGCGCGGATTTCGGCGTGCGTCCCGGCGACAATGAGCACCAGGTCGATACCGCCCCACGCGGCGCGAACCCGTTCCCACGCGGTGACAACTTGCACGCTGTCGGTGAAATCCAGCGGCTCGACAAGCGCGCGCGGATTGCCGGCGGCGACTGCGGCGAGCACTTCCGCCTTGCGCGCCGATAGCGCGACGCGTGCGCCGTGCGCGAGCAGCGAAGTCGCCGTTGCGGCGCCGATCCCGGTGGATGCGCCGATCACCCAGACGCGGCATTCGTCCCACGGCGGCAGCGGCGGATTGAGCGCCACGTCAGTGCATCCCGAACGCTGCCGGCTGTCGCACCGGGAGCTTCGGGGCGCCTCGCCGCGTGCTCACGATGGCTGATCCAGCAATTGCCTGCGCAGCACGGGCTCGGAGGTGCGCGGGTCGAGCCAGATCGCGAAAAATGCGCGCGCGAAACTAGGATCGTCGATCGAGCCGATCGGCTTACCATTCTGGTAGAAGAATACGCCGCGATGCGGCAGATTGATCCCGGTCAGGCTGTCGCCGGCGTCGACATCCGGCAATATCTGTTTGAGCCGCTGTCCCCAGCGCGCGAGTTGGTCCGCGCTGCCGTAGCCGAGCTTGGTCATTTCCTCGACGCTGCGGGCTGCGATCAGGGGCCCGTACAATTTGCGCTTGTAAACGAGCTGCAGCGCGAAGCACTCATCGGTCGTGACGTCGCCACGCGCGCTGACATCGCGGAACAGCCGAGCGTCGTAGATCGACAGCCCGAGAAAAGTCATCTCGCCGCTACCGCGGATCTTCACATCGGGAATCTGTGCAGCGACGGCAGGTGGAATGCCGGATGCGAGCTCGTCCGACGCGGCAACCGCCGTGACGAAAAGCAGCGCCAGGCTAAGCCGGGACCAGCGTGTACTGCGCGACATCGGTCGTTTCACTGGCGAAGCCGGCCACGCTATACGCGAGATAGAATCTCCAACAGCGGATGAAACGCTGACCGAATCCTTGCGCGCGCACGGCATCGGTATGCGCGTCGAAGGCGGTAAGCCAGCGCCGGAGCGTCCGCGCGTAGTCGTGACCGAAGCGTCGCAGCCCGTCGACCTCGAGACCCGCGGCGCGCGCCGCCGCGACAAAGCGCGAAGGCGACGGCAGCATGCCCCCGGGAAAAATATATTGCTGGATGAAGTCGCTGGTCTGGCGATACTGGGCGAAGCGCCCGTCGGCGATGGTGATGGTTTGCACCGCCGCGCGCGCGCCAGGGCGCAGCGCGCGACGCACGCGATCGAAAAACACCGGCCAGTAACGTTCACCCACCGCTTCGAACATCTCGATGGACGCGACGCCGTCGAAGCACCCGCTCACGTCGCGGTAGTCCTGCAGTCGCAGCTCGACGCGATCGAGGAATCCGCATTGCGCGATCCGTGCGCGGGCGTAGGCGGTCTGCGCTTCGGAAAGGCTGATCGCGGTGATGCGATGACCGTTGCGTACCGCGGCCTCGGCGAAGCCGCCCCACCCGCAACCAATTTCGAGGACGTGGGCGTTTGGCGGCAGGCGCAGTTCGGCGAGCATGCGCGCGTACTTGGTGTGCTGCGCGTCGGCGAGCGGGCGCTCCCTGTCGCCCTCGAATAGCGCCGCCGAGTAGGTCATCGTGGAATCCAGCCACAGCCGGTAGAAGTCGTTGCCCAGATCGTAATGCGCGACGATGTTCTTGCGCGCGCGACGCCGGGAGTTGCTGCGCAGGAGGTGTTTGAGACGAAACGCGAGCTGCCGCCACCACTGACCGTAGAACGCGAGCTCCAGCGCGCGCTGGTTGAAGGCGACGACCGTGAGCAGCGCCGGGAGGTCGGAAGTTTCCCAGCGGCCGTCCATGTACGCCTCAGCAAACGCCACGTCGCCGCCGGTCACGACGTCGCGGCACAGCTTCCAATCGCGCAGCGTCAAGTCGGCCTCGGTGGCGACATCGGGCCGCGCATCGGCGCCGGCGCCCGGCCCGAAGCGGCGCGTGATGCCGTCGGGCGTGGTCAGGTTAAGCGCACCGTATTCCATGCGCTCGAGCAACGCAAAGAACAGGCGTCCCGTCGTTGGTAGGCTCGCCCGCGGCACCACGCCGGCGAGCGAGGAATCGAACGTCGTCATCGAGTAGTCCGTTGCAGCGGAGGTTGCGGTTTAGCGATATAGGGCACGCGCTTGGCCCACAACCGCAGCGCCTGCCAGTGAATGCGGGCGATGACAGCCAGCGTGAACCAGCGATAGCGCCATAGCAGGCTGCGCACGGCGGATCGCGACAGCGGCGCTGCCGCGCCCGAGATCGACGTTTCGAGCAACGGCTCGCCATCGTCGTCGTCGTAGTCGATGCGTGCCAACCATCGTTCGCGTGCGAAATGAAAGCGGAACCGGTACGTGCCCGCGACTTCGCAGAACGGCGAAACGTGGAACACCTTGCGAGCGCGCAGCGATTCGCCCGACGCGAGTGGCCTTCCGTCGGCGTGCGCGAGCAGGTAGTTGTGCTGCTCGCCGAAGGTATTGCAGACTTCGCATAGCACCGCGCGCACGGCGCCATCGCGGTCGTGGCATACCCAGAAGCTGACCGGGTTGAAGACGTAGCCGAGCATGCGCGGAAACGCGTGCAGTACGATCTCTCCGTCGGCTTGCACGCCCTCGGCGGCGAGCAGACGGCGCATCCATGGTTCCAGCGCGCTGCCGTCGCGCTCGCCGTGATCGCGATCGAAAAAGCTGACCAGCCCGGAGCGGTTCCACGCGATGCCCAGCGCCGGCAACTCGGCGAGCCGCGACAGCGGCAAAGCGAGCGAGAACGCGGCGTAACGGAACTGGTTGTGCACCGGTCGCAGGCGGCGGTGCATCACACTGCCGTGTACGACGCTGGAAATCGAGATGGCCACGTCTATGCCGCGACGCGCTCGACGGCGACGTTCGAGGCGCGCGCGGCGATGCCGTTTGCGACGCGATGCGCCGAGGCCAGTCCGTCTTCGTGAAAGCCATGGCCGAGCCACGCCCCTGCGTACCACGTGCGGCGCTCGCCCTGCAGGCGCGCGAAATGCTGTTGTGCGGTGACCGCAGCGCTTTTCACGATTGGATGCGAATATTGGAATTCAGCGATGAGCGTATCCGCGCGCGGCTCGACGCCGGGATTGAGCGTCACCAGCACCGGCGTGCGAAACGGCAACGGCTGCAGACGGTTGATCCAGTAGGTGACGCTGACCGGCAGCTCGCCTTGCGCCTCACGCGCAAGATAGTTCCACGCCGACCACGCACGTCGCCGCCGCGGCATCAGCCGAATGTCGGTGTGCAGCAGCACGCGGTTGGGCTGATAGCGCACGCGTCCCAGCAAGTCGTTCTCCATGGGCGAGCCATCGGCGAGCAATGCTAGCGCCTGATCGCTGTGGCAGGCGAAGACCACCTGGTCGAAACGTTCGTCGCGCGCTGCCGGCGAGTCGATCTCGATGTGGTTTGCGCGCCGGCGAACGCGACGCACGGGGGTCGCCAGGCGCACATCAGGCAGTTCGTCGAGTATGCGCTCGACGTAAGTACGTGCGCCGCCGACCACCGTGCGCCACTGCGGCCTGTTGCGAACCTGCAGCAGCCCGTGGCGATCGCAGAAGTCCACGAATGAAGGCAATGAAAAATCGAGCACCGCGCGCAGCGGCACCGACCAGATCGACGCCGCCATTGGCAGCAGGTACCAGTCGCGAAAGGATGCCGAGTAGCGCCCGCTGTCCAGATACTCGCCCAGCGTGACCGCGCAGCCGCGATCGTCGCCGTGCACGGCGCGCGCCTCGCGGTTGAAGCGCGCGATATCGGCCAGCATGCGCCAGAACTCAGGTCGTGCCAGGTTGGCGGGCTGCGCGAAAAGCGATACGAGGTCGGTACCCGCCCACTCGACGCCGGCGGAATCGTCGCGCACGGCGAAGCTCATCGTGCTCGGCGCCGACTCGATCCCCAGCTCCGCAAACAGCGCGATCAGCCGCGGATAAGTGCGATCGTTGTAGACGAGGAATCCGGTGTCTACCGGCGCGGTGACACCCTCGAGCGTCACATCGACCGTGTGCGTATGGCCGCCGGCGTAATCATTGGCCTCGAACAGCGTCACGCTGCACCCCCGCTGCTGAAGGAGCCGCGCACAGCCAAGGCCGGCAATACCCGAACCGACGATCGCAACTTTGACCACGCTATTCCCCCGGATGTGCGGAAACGAATCCCGCGCCTCCGATGCCTGAACGGCGATGCCGAATTTGGCCGCCGATCCCGCACCGGTCCATCAGCGCCGCATCAGCGCCTGTTGCTAATGCATACGCAATACGGACTGCGATGGATTCAAGCTTCCGGACGCCGCCAGAGACACGGATCGCAGGGCGCAGCGCCGTTTGCGCCGAGGATCCTAGCTGTTCGACGCGGAGGGTTTGGCAGCCAGCAATTTTTCGAGCGTCGTCACCAGTTCCCCGTTGTCCGGCTCGACCCGCGAGCCGAAGCTGGTGACGCGCACCCCGTCGCGGTCGACGAGGTACTTGTGGAAATTCCATTGCGGCGACTGGCCGGTGCGCGAGGCCAGTTCGGCGTACAAGGGGTTGCTCTTCAGGCTCTTGATGCTGGACTTCTCGAACATCGGAAATTCGACGCCGTAGGTGAGACGGCAGAACTCGGCAATTTCGTGGTTGCTACCCGGTTCCTGGTCGCCGAAGTCGTTGGTTGGAAAACCCAGCACGACCAGTCCGCGCGACTTGTACTTGCGGTAGAGCGCTTCCAGACCTTCGTACTGATGCGTGTACCCGCAGTAGCTCGCCGTATTGACGATCAACAGTACCTTGCCGCGATATTGGCACAGCGATTCGGTCTTCCCTGTTTGCAAGCTGTTGAATGTGTAGTCGAGTACCGCAGGACACGCGTCGCCCGGGGCCGCACGCGCCGGTGCCACAACGACGACAAACAGTGCAAGCAAGCACGCCAGGAGATGGTTTGTCGTCATGGAAGGGCCGCCGTAGTGATTGGACAACCTGTGCAACCAAACCAGCGATGTCATAGACAAAGCCTGTTCGAACTGCTAGCGTAAATAACTGCCCGGCGCACGTCAACGGCTTCCTGGCGAGGAGCGATGGAACACCCGAGCGTCCTGCTGAACATCAGTGCCGTGGAGCGTGAGACGGGGCTGTCCAAGGATGTGCTTCGCATCTGGGAGCGGCGTTACGGCTTTCCGGATCCCCGGCGCGACGACAACGCCGAGCGCCAATATCCCCATGAACAGGTGGCGAAGCTGCGCGCCATCAAGCGCCTCATGGACGCCGGCATGCGCCCGGGAAAGCTCATCAGGCAATCGCTGTCCGACTTGAATGCGCTCGCCGAAGCGAGGGCAGGACCGCGGCGGGAAGCGCCGGCGCCTGCGGTCGAACGTGATCTCCTGGCACTGCTCAAGAGCCACAACGCGCCGGCGCTGCAGCATGCGCTCACTAACCAGTTGATGCGCCAGGGCCTGCAACGCTTTGTCCTGGAGACGGTCACGCCTCTGCAACGCGCGGTGGGCGAGGCCTGGATGCGCGGCGAGCTTCAGGTCTTCGAGGAACATCTGTTCACCGAACATCTTCAGGTCGCGCTGCGCATCGCGATCAACACCTTTCCGCGTTCCACCGGGGGACCGCGGGTGCTGCTGACGACCTTTCCGGGAGAACAGCACGGTCTGGGCCTGTTGATGGTCGAGGCGTTGCTCGTCCCCGAGGGAGCGCAGTGCGTTTCGCTGGGAACGCAGACGCCCGTCGACGACATCAACAATGCCGCGCTGGCGCACAAGGTCCACGTGGTCGCCCTTTCCTTTTCGGCCGCTTTTCCCCTGCGCCAGGCAGGCGAGGGGCTGGCGACATTGCGACGCGCGCTGCCGGCGCAGGTGGCGCTCTGGGCGGGTGGTGAAATGACACGGCGTCTGCGCAAGTCGTTGCCGGGAGTTCTGTTGCTGCCCGACCTTGCAGCGGTAGTTCCGTCGCTGAAAACCCGGCGCCCGGACGCGGGCGCCGAAGCTTCCGGATCCGCCGTTGGACGTTGAACCGCACCAGGAAATGTGGAACCCTGTAATCCGCGCTCCAGCGGTGCCTTGTCCCGCGTCGCGCCAGCAAGCCCGGGCTGTGATAGCATCGCCCGCCCACTGAAGGACGCTAGCGTCCGGGGCGACGCCGCCACCGTATCTGAGGTTGCGGGCTATGCCGCCAAAGCGTTGCTCGTTTGAGCGAATGATCGGACGCCCATGCTATATCGTGAACTCTTCCAGGACTTCGAACAGGTGCGCTGGAGCATGGTCGACGACGTGCCGTGGGCGCGCTTCGATTCTGACCTGCTTTCCGACGAGCAGGCGCAGACGATCAAGATGAATGCGATCACCGAATGGTCCGCGTTGCCAGCCACAGAAATGTTCCTGCGCGACAATCATCACGACAGCGATTTCTGCGCGTTCATGTCGATCTGGTTCTACGAGGAGCAGAAGCACTCGCTGGTGCTGCAGGAGTACCTGGGCCGCTTCCGGCCGAGCCTGTTGCCGACCGAAAACGAGTTGCACGCTGTACGCTTCCATTTCGATCCGGCGCCACCGCTGGAAACGCTGATGCTGCATTTCTGCGGCGAGATCCGACTCAATCACTGGTACCGGCGCGCTGCCGAGTGGCACACCGAGCCGGTCATCAAGGAAATCTACCGCCTGATCTCGCAGGACGAGGCGCGTCATGGCGGCGCGTACCTGCGCTTCATGCGCCGCGCGCTCGATCGATGCGGCGAAGAGGCCAAGCGCGCGTTCGCGAAGATCGGCGTGCTGATGGCGAGCCCGCACCGCGCGGGAAAGCCGCTGCACCCGACGAACCTGCACGTCAACAAGAACCTGTTTCCCAATGACACGGTGCAAAGCCGGCTCCCAGACCCGGTGTGGCTGGAGCGCTGGCTGGACGATCAGATCGAATTCAACGGCGACTGGGAGCAACGCGTCTCGCGCATGATCCTCAAGAATCTGTCGTCGTTGTTCGGTCAGACCTTCGAGACCGTGCAGCAGCTCAATCGCTTCCGCAAAGGCCTGGTCCCGGCCTGAACGCGCACGGCGCCGCGCTTGCTGCATGGCCCGCCGCCCGCTAGCGCCGCTGCCATTGCCGTAGGGCGACATCAAGCGATGACTGCGCTGGTACTCTGCGTGCTTCTCGTCGCCGGTGCCGTCGCCTATGTGCGGTGGGCCAATCTCCTGGTCGAGCACGGCGCGGCCGCCTGGTGGTTCGTCGTCGGTGCGCCGATTGCGTATCTGGTGCCGGTCGTCGTGCTGGTGTCGATGTGGTTCCTGCTATCGTGGATTTGGCGCACGCCGCGGCCGCCTGCTGCACGACTCGCTGCCCGCGGATGCGTGCGACTTTTTGTCGGCGAAGTGCTCGCGGTTGCCGCATCCTGGCCACTACTGGCGCTGCACCGGCTTCTGATCCATGATCCGCCGCCGGCTCCTTCGGTCCGACCGGTGATCCTCATTCATGGCGTCCTGGTCAACGACGGCATGTGGTTCTGGATGCGGCGCCACCTTGCTAGTCACGGGATCGGCGCGCTGTATACGATCAACTACGGGCCGCCTTACGCGGACATCGAGCGCTTCGCCGGGCAGCTCGCAGAGAAGATCGATGTGGTTTGCACGGCCACCGGGGCCGCGTCGGTCGTGCTCGTGGGCCACAGCATGGGTGGGTTGGTCGCGCGCGCATGCATCGCACAAATCGGCGCTGCGCGCGTCGCAGGCATCGTCACCATCGGTACGCCCCATCACGGCAGCATGCTGGCATGGAGCTGGCCAGGGCGCTGTCTCGCGCAAATGCGACCAGGCAACGCGTGGCTGCTGGCGCTCAACCGCGACGAATCACGCTCGCCGACCGTCCCGACGGTGTCGGTGTGGTCGCGCCATGACAGCATGGTGGCGCCGCAGGCCAGCGCCGAGCTCGCATGCGCGCACAACATTGCGCTGGTCGGGATAGGCCACAACGCGCTGCTCGGCAGCGCGCGGGTCATGGCACTCGTCGCCGACACCATCGTTGACGCGCGCGCTGCCTGAGGAGCGCTGCGATCGCTCAACTCACGACCAAGCTTTGCACGACCAAAGTGGCCGTGTTCGGCGTCCTCGTTTCTGCGGGGAGCACCGCGAACAGTCCGAGCATGATCGCGGTGACGAGGGCGGCAACGATGCCGACGGTGACTCGGGGAGTGCGAGGCTCATAAGCGTTCATTCTCTCTCCTGTTCGAGTGGCGGGCGATTACCCGCGATGCGTCAGGCCGCAGTGCCGTTTCTTTGTGACTGGTCGCGCCATGGCCTGTCGGTGCCTACATCTGTAGGGAAGCATAGAAGCCATTCGCAGGAAAGTCGTCTGCAAATCCGGCGCGGCGGGTATGAATATTCGTTGGCCACGGTCACCACATGCGATCACCGAATGAGCTAGGTTGCCAGCCACGGAATGTCCGCCGGGCAGCTCGCAGAGAAAATCGATGTGCGATGTTGTTTGCACGGCACCGGGGCCGCATCGGTGCCGCTCGCGGGCCACAGCATGGGGAGTTTGGTCGCGCGCGCTTGCGTCCGGAGATTCAGCGGCGCGTGCGTTTCGCGGACCATCAGCACGCCGCATCACGGCAGCATGCTTGCGTGGACCTGGGCTGGGCGCTGCCTGGCACAAATGCGGCCCGGGAAACGCGTGGCTGCTCGAACTCAACCGTGACCAGAGCAATGCGTCGCCCGGTCAATCGCGTCGATCTGGTCACGGCATGACAGGGCGCCACAGGCAAGCAGCAAGATGGCCGGTGCCGAGAATGTGGCGATTGTTGGGGTGGGGCACAACGCGTTGGTGGGGATCGAAGGCTGGCGGGGCAGGTCGCCTCAAGGATCGCTGGATACGCGATCGCGATGTGAATAATCCCCTTGCAGTGGCCTACATACTGTTTATGATGTCCACGCCGGCGAATCGAGAAGCGGTCGCTCGACAAGAATCCATTGAAAAAAGCACTAGGGGAGCAATCATGAAACTATCGGTTCTCGCTGCAGTATTGTTGTCGCTCTTGGTGTCGGGCTGCGCAGGTGTTCGGGTCGGGCCTGAGCAGAGGATCAATTTGGGTGCGCGATCGATCACAGTTAAAGGTACCGATGGATTCCGACTAAGCGCGGTGACGGTACCCGACGGGAATGCGCCAAACGTCTTTGTCATCAACGGGCGAACCGTCATTGATCAGGAGCCGGTGCGCCCGAAAGAGGCTCCGCCTGGTTACTTTGCTGTATTGTGGTCGCTCGACTACATGGGCGTTTACTCTTTTCCCAGCGACAATGCGATCACATTTGGCGCGGGAGGGCCTGTTCCGACCTGTAAGCGGCTCCCCTCGGCATACAAGGTCATAGCGTGCGTATTCGCTAAGCCAACGACGCTTCCCGCGTCGTGGAAGTACTCCATTACCATCAACAACGATGCGACCGGCGTCCCGCAGACGCTCGATCCGTCAATGTCGATAGACTGACGGACCAATCGCGCTCACGCGGCCCGCTCCAACCATGCGCGCGCCCGCGACAGCGCATCGTCGAACTTGATCATGGCGCCAGTGGCTTTGGCTTCGGCGAACGGATTCTCGCCGAGGCCCTGGCGTACCTTGGCGATTAGCGGCGCCAGAAACGATTCGTCGGTCGGATCGCGCCGCAAGCCCGTATCAGCGGCGTGGGCCTCGGCAGCGCCGTAGAAAATCGCCGCATTCTGCCACTGCGCTTCCTGCGCTGCTAGGCCCGCGCAAACCTCGAGTACGCTTTGGCCTACGGGCTGAGAGCCGATCTCGCCCGCAATCGACAGTGAATCGCCGAGCATTGCTCGAGCTCGCTCGAACAGTCCGCGACCTACACATACCATCGCGAGGTTTAGAAGTCCTATTGCCACACCTTCGCGGTCGCCGAGTTCGCGCGCAATCGCCAACATCTGATTGTAGAGCGGCTCGGCCGTATCCACTTCACCCTCCATCCGGTGAAGCTGTGCGCGTGCGTTGAGCGTTGCCGCAATGTCGCGTTTGTTCCCGAGTTCGTGCGCCAGGGCCAACGCTTCGTCGATACAGTCCCTCGCCAGCGCCAGGTTTCCCCGGCCGATCGACGCCATGCCTAGCATGTAAAGCGCGACTTTGAGTCGTCCTTTGTCGCCGATCTCGCGTGCAATCGACAGCCCCTCTTCGAGCAGCGCGACGGCCTCATCGTAGTGGCCCATGTAATACGCAAGCTGGCCCGCGTCGGAGAGACCACGGCATCTTGCGAAGTCTCGCCGCTTGGCGCCGGCGCGATCCAGCGCCTCTGCGGTAACCCTGTGGCCCAGCGCGAGCAGCCCGCGCTTGACCCAGTAGGGCCGCAAAGCGTTGACCAGTTTGAGGCCGAGCAAACCGTCCTCCTCGTCGTGATCCAACCGCGCGTGTCCCGCAAGGAGGTTTTCGCGCTCGAGATCCAGGCGACTCAGCCACGCGACCTGGTTGGGTCCGTCCAGTTCGGCTCTCGCCTTTTCTGCGAGCGCGAGGTAGAAGTGCAAGTGACGACTGCGAACGACGCCGCTTTCACCGGACTCGGCAAGGCGCTCGTCCGCATATTCACGCACGGTGTCCAGCAGGCGATAGCGACTTGCAGCGGCATCGTGTGCGACCAGTGACTTCTCAACGAGCTGCGTTACTACCTCTACGATTTCGTCCAGATGGAGCTCGTCTCCGCTACCCACGTCTTCCGCGGCATCGAGTGTGTACCCGCCGGCGAATACGGCCAGGCGCCTGAACAAGACCCTTTCCTTGTCCGTCAGCAGGTCGTGGCTCCAATCGATCAATGCCCGCAACGTTTGTTGCCGCGGCAGGGCGGTTTGGTCGCCGCGAGAGAGCAAGCGAAAGCGCTCGCTTAGTCGCTCGGCAATCGCATTCACCGTGAGGGCACTCGCTCGCGCGGCAGCCAGCTCCAGCGCCAGGGGGATGCCGTCCACGCGATGGCAAATCTGCGCAACCGCGGACGTGTTCTGCTCACTGAGTGCGAACGAAGGTTGTACTGCGACTACGCGGCTAACGAACAGTCGCGCGGCCTCGTATTCGCTCAGGGCGGCGGGACTGATTCTCGTGTTCGGATCGGGAACCGCCATCGGTGACACGGGGTACGCGGTCTCGCCGGCCACTCGCAGACGCTCGCGACTTGAAGCAAGAATCCTTGCGCCGGGACCCGACCGCAATACGTTATTTGCCAGGTCGGCGCAGGCTCGTACTAGGTGTTCACAGTTGTCGAGAATGATCAACAGCTGCCGCTCCCTGGCATATTTTGCTAATGCCTGCGCGACCGGTCGTCCAGCTTCTTCCTTGACGCCGAGCGCCGAGGCAACCGCTTGGGCCACGAACTGTCCATCGGTCAGCGATGCGAGCTCGACGAACCAGACACCATCCGGGAACATGTCCAACGCGTCAGCCGCCGCTTGGAGCGAAAGGCGAGTTTTTCCCAGGCCGCCCGCGCCGACCAACGTCAGCAATCGCGTCTCGCGCAGCAAATTCTTGACCTCGGCGAGTTCGCGCTCGCGACCGATGAACGATGTGACTTGCTGCGGCAGATTGTTCGGTGTCGCTTCGAGCGAGCGCAGCACGGGGAAGTCCTGCCGCAGCTTCGAATGCAGCACCTGATAGAGGGGCTCCGCGCCGGTCAGATCGCGCAGCCGCACCCGCCCCAGGTCCCGCAACGCGACGTCCTGTGGCAGACGATCGCGGATCAAGGCGGCAACCGCCTGCGAAACAAGTATCTGCCCGCCGTGGGCCGCGTTCATGATGCGCGCCGCGCGATTGACTACTGGCCCGTAGAAATCGTTGCCGCGGCGCTCGTCGACGCCGGCGTGCAAGGCGCTGCGCACCCGCAACGCGACGCCGTTGGTCTTTTCTGAATCGGCCAGCTTGAGTTGCAATTGCAACGTGGCGGCCAGCGCGTCGAGCGGATCGTCGAACACGGCATGAAAACCATCGCCCGTCGTTTTCACGATCCTGCCGCGGTTTGCCTCAACCGCTTCGCGCGTCAATGCGTCATGGCGTGCGAGCGCCGAGCGCATGCGCTCCGGCTCTTGCTCCCACAGCCGAGTGCTGCCCTCTATATCCGTGAATAGATAAGTCGTGACCGCGGATTGGCCGTGCATGCCAACGCCCCCAAAAAGGCACAATCCCAGGATGGCTAATGTACGGCAATGAGGCGTGCTTCACTAGCCGTCGGGGCCGCTCGTCGAGGATACGCGATGCGCGGCTGCGTTGCGCCCGCGACGCATGGTGACCGCGCGATGCGAGCAGCCCTGCTGCCATCGTCGGTAGGCAACGTCAGAACTGTCCTCCTACCAGTGAATCCCCTGCGTAAGCTGGGCGAATGCCATCTGCTCCGCAGACAACGGCTGTTGCTCGCCATCCTTCTTGCCGGCCGACGCCGGCGAGTCCGGAAACATGTTGAACGCCGTGTTGAGCAGGATCTGCGTGAGCTTCGGTGCGATCGCATGCGCCACAGCACCGAAGATCCCCAGCCGCGTGGCGATGCGCACCGGCTTGTGGACGATCGCATCGACCACGAGGTCGGCGGCCTGCTCCGGTGAGAGCGTCGGCACGTTCTCGTACATCTTGGTCGGCGCGATCATCGGCGTGCGCACCAGCGGCATGTTGATCGTGGTGAAATTGATGCCCTTGTCGAGAAACTCCGACGCCGCGCACGCCGCAAACGAGTCGAGCGCCGACTTCGACGCCACGTAGGCGGAGAAGCGTGGAGCGTTCGACAGCACGCCAATGGAGGAGATGTTGATGATGTGGCCGTGCTTCTGCTCGATCATTTTCGGCAGGAAACCCATGATCAGCCGCAGCGCGCCGAAGTAGTTGAGTTGCATCGTGCGCTCGAAATCGTGGAAGCGATCGAGTGAATTGATGATGCCGCGGCGGATGGAACGTCCGGCGTTGTTGACCAGATAGTCGCAGCTGCCGTGGTCCGCGAGGACCTTGGCGACAAGCGCGTCGCACGATGCAGTTTGCGACACGTCGCAGGTGTAGATCCACGCCCGGCCACCGGCGGCTTCGATCTCCTTTTTCGTGTCGACGAGCTTGTCCTCGCCACGCGCGACGATCATCACCTTGGCGCCCGCGGAAGCGAGCTTCAGCGCCGCCGCCCTGCCGATACCCGACGAGGCCCCGGTGACGACCACCACCTTGTCCTTCACGCGACCCGAAAGGCTGCGGTCGATGAACAGGTCGGGGTCGAGATTGCGTTCCCAGTAATCCCAGATCTTTGCGGCGTAGGTCGGCAGCTCCGGCACCGCGATTCCCGAACCCTTGAGCGCCTTCGCCGCCTCGCGGTTGTCGTAGCGCGTCGGCCAGTTGACGAACGCGAACACGTCCTGGGGCAAGCCGAGGTCCTTGAGTACGGCGCGCGTCATGCGCTTGATCGGCGAGAGCGAGCCGAGGCCGTAGAGTATCGGGGCGGGAATGAAGCCGAACATCCGCGCGTTGATCCGCATAGTCATCTGCGGCGCGTGCGCCGCCTTGGCGAAAATATTCAGGACCTCGCCGATGCGGTACGGCGCGGGGTCGGTGAGATGAAAGCACTTGCCGTCCAGCCCCTTCTTGTGTGCGAGGTGGTCGATTGCGTCGGCGACGAAGTCGACGGGGACGATGTTGATGCGTCCGCCCTCGATGCCGATGGTTGGAACCCAGGGCGGCACGAGCTCGCGCATGCGCTGGATCAGCTTGAAAAAGTAGTACGGTCCGTCGATCTTGTCGATGTACCCGGTCTTCGAATCGCCGACGACGAATCCGGGCCTGTAGATGCGCCACGGTCGGTTGCATTCGTTGCGCACGATCCCCTCGGAGACGTGTTTGGTGTTGAAGTAGGGATGATCGAGCTCCTCGGCCTCTTCGAACATGTCTTCGCGAAAGACGCCGTCGTAGAGACCGGCGGCGGCGATCGAGCTCACGTGATGGAAGCGACCCGCTTTCACCGCCTCCGCCAGCTCGACCGCATGGCGGGTGCCGTCGACGTTGGCGCGCTGCTGCGCTTCCGCGCTTGCCTTGAGGTCGTACACGGCCGCCAGGTGGAAGAAATGATCGACCTTGCCCTTGAGCAGTTTGAGGTCGGCATCGGATACACCGAGACGCTGCTTGCCGAGGTCGCCGACGATGCCGACCACGCGCTTGTCGTCCACGCCCCAGGTCTCGCGCAGGTCGGCTAGCTTCTTCTGCGAATGCTTGCGCACCAGCGCATAGACCGTACCACCTCGCTTCAGGAGATCCTCGACCAGAAAGCGACCGATGAAACCGGTGGCGCCCGTGACAAAGTAGGCCATCGCTTTTTCCTCCTCCCGGATAATCGATCTCGCCGTGGAGCGGAAGCATCGGCGGCTCGCGCGGTTCGCCGCCGCCCACTTCGACTCGCCAGCTCCAGATCGGCGCCGCACAGACTTGCTGCAGGGCTCGGCGTGTGCATTATACCGACGGTTGCATCGCCCGCCGCCTCGACTCCCCGGGTATGATCTTGCTGCCCGCATCGCTTACAATCACTGCTCGTCGATCGGCAGCAATGTCTCGCCGGGAGGATTCACATGCTCAAGAAAGCCAAGGCCGAACTGAAATCGGCGACGGCCCAGGACCATTCCGGCCTCTCGCAGTCGGTATTGAAATCGTCGCATCAGATCTGGCTCGCGGGCCTGGGCGCATTCGCCAAGGCACAGGCCAGCGGCGGCAAGGTGTTCGACGCGCTCGTGCAGCAGGGCGCAGCGCTGGAAGCCAAGACGCGGCAGGCCGCGACGTCGACCGCCGAAGCCGCACGTGATGCCGCAACGACGAAGGCGAAGGAGATGCAGGCGATCGCGGGCGGTACCTGGGACAAGCTCGAACAGGTGTTCCAGGAGCGCGTGGCGCGCGCGCTGCGTCAGCTCGGCGTTCATACCTCGTCCGACGTCGAGCGCCTGACCGAACGCGTGAACGAGCTTTCGGAGGCGGTGAATGCGCTACTCAAGGCGCAGGGAATCCGCCGGCCGCCGCGATCCTCGCCCATGGAGCGAATGGTCAAGGGCGCGGTCAAGTCGGCGACGCGCACTGCAGCGCGCACCGTCTCGACGGCGACCGGCAGCGCGGCCAAGACCGTTTCCAAGGCGACGCGGACTGCGAAAAAGACCGTGAAGACCGCGACCAAGATCGCCAAAGCCGCGCTGAAGTAGCGCGAAAGATCGGTGCCGACGCCTGCGTGGAGGCGTGGCCGTGACGTTGTCGCCCACAACTCGCTGTCCCAGGGGCCGGCCCTGCGTTCGGGAATATTCCATATGGATTTCCGCAGTGCGTTGGGCTACGCTGCCGTATCCATGGCGACCCTCCCCCATCCCTAGGTATTTGATGCTGCACCCGACGCTCACGCTTGCCGTCGCGACGATGCTTACCATGCTTGCCGGCCTCGCCCATGCTCAGGGGTTCAAGTTCTCGCAGCCGGACGAAAGCGACCGCCAGGAGCAGCAGGCGCGGCAGAACCGAATCGCCGAGCAGCTGTCGACACCCTGCCGGGCGGGGATCAAGGACAAGAAGATCATGGTGGTGATCGGCGAGCGGCAGTCGAACGGCTACATCGCCGCGCAGCAGCAGAACTACGGCCCGCATTTCCAGGCGATCAACGACGCGCCTGCGCGCGCTCGGCCTGCAGGACCTACACGCCCGAGGAGATCCGCCGCCAGATCGCGCAGGCCGAGATCGACGCGTATTTCAGGAACGATCCGGATGCGACGCTGAGCGCGTCGAAGCGCCTCGGCGCGAGTTTCGTGCTGCGCGGGCTGATCTACGTCGCAGGCGATGCATGAATCCGATGATGAACGTCAACCAGGTTTCGGTGAACATGGAGTTCACGCTCTATCGGCGGCAACGGCCGGATCATTTCCGACGCGCACGCGCATTCGAGCTCGTACGCCGGCGCCGACGTCGCAGCGCATGGCGCTGACGCTGGTCAACGAGAAGGCGGACGAGGTCGTCGCCACGCTCTACGCGGACTATTGCCGCAACGCCGGCGGCCGCGGCGCGGCAAGCCGGCCGCAAGTAGCAGCCCCGTGACTCGCGGACATCACCGGGATCGCATAGGAGAGTATCGCCATGAACACACGCTCACACTCGATGCGCATGTCCGTGCCTGGCGCTCGGCGCGATGCTGCTCGCCGCGGCGTCGCTGTCGATGGCGCAGCCCACATTCGGCAACCCGTCGCCGACGGCCGGCAGCGAGACCTCGCAGAAGGCCAACGCCGCCGCCGACCAGACGCATCTACCAGCCGGTCGACGTACACGAACGCCAACAAGAAGGGCCCGGCGCTGGTCGTGATTCCCGGCGAGATCAAGAGCAACAACGCGACGTTCCTGCAGAAGTTCACGGCGAACAACATCGCCGACTTCGGCGAGATCGAGCTCAGCAGCGCCAACTTCCAGGTGCTCGAGCGCTCGAACCTCGGGCCGATCGCTGCAAGGAATTCGAGCTCGCCTACAACCTCGGCGATCCCGACGCAGGCGCGCAAGTTCCTGAAGATGGGCAAGCTCAAGACGCACCAAGTACGTCGTGAAGTTCGACATCCTGAAGACCGAGCAGGTCGCCGCGGCGCAGCAGGGCTTCGACGGCCGCACGCTCGGGCAGATGGCGGGCCTGCTGGGCGCGTTCGCGGCTCGCGCGGCGGCGCGCGGCCGGCGCGGTCGGCGGCACCGGCGTCGGCTCGGTGCACTCGAGCGAAGTCGACGAGCGTCTGGGTCATCGGCATGCGCTACAAGATCATCAATGCCGAGACGACCGAGCAGGTCGCGACCGGCTACACCGAGGAAAAGATGGAGATCGGCGCGAAGTCGTCGCGGCGCGCTCGGCGTGTACGCAGTCGCAGCAGGGCGGCGTGTCGCTCGACACGATGGTGCAGCGGCTGGTGCAGAAGTCGGTGTGGGAAATCGACAACAAGTACAAGTGATGCGGCTGACGCTCGACCATCGCGACGCCGGCCCGCTGCCGGCGTCGCCGTTTCGGGCGGGCGCGACGAATGCCAGACATCGGACCACACTCGGCAAGTACGAGATCCGGCGCGAGATCGGACGCGGCGCGATGGGCGTCGTCTACGAAGGCTACGACCCGATGATCAAGCGCGTCGTCGCGCTTGAAGACGATCCGCCCGGACCAGCTCACCGGCGAGGACGTCGACGACGGTCATCGCGCGCTTCCGCCGCGAGGCGCAGGCCGCCGGGCGGCTCAACCATCCCAACATCGTGTCGATCTACGATTTCGGCGAGGACGCCGGCATCTGGTACATCGCGATGGAATTCGTCAAGGGGCGCGAGCTCAAGGAGTGCTTCGAGGCGAACGAGCGCTTCACGCATCGCCCGACATCGTGCGCATCATGACGCAGATCCTCGGTGCGCTCGACTACTCGCATCGCCAGGGCGTCATCCACCGCGACATCAAGCCGGCGAACATCTTCCTGCTCGACCGACGGCTCGGTGAAGGTCGCCGACTTCGGCATCGCCCACATCGAATCGTCGAACCTGACGCAGGTCGGCACCGTGCTCGGCACGCCGAGCTACATGTCGCCCGAGCAGATCATGGGGCTGCCGGTCGACGGGCGCTCGGACCTCTTCTCCGCCGGCGTCATCCTCTACCAGTTCCTGACCGGCGAGCGTCCGTTCTCCGGGCTCGGCGACGACGACGATGCAGAAGGTGCTGAAGGAAGATCCGCTGCCGCCGTCGACGCTCAACGTCCAGGTGCTGCCGGCGATGGATGCGGTCGTGCGCAAGGCGCTCGCGAAGCGTGCCGACGACCGCTACCAGACGCGCCGCGGAATTCGCCGACGCGATCGCGCTGCGGCCGCGACCGCGCGTCGCGTCACCGTCGCCGGCCGCGCGGGCAGCACCGACGGACGCGATCATCGTGCCGCTCGACGGCGCGCAGCCGATGCACGGCGGCGACGCGAGCGGCACGTGCCGCGCCTACGCCGATGCCGCGCCGCCGCCGCCTCCGTCCGCCGCAGGCGGCGGCCGCGCCGCCGCGTCGCCACCCGACATCGGCACGAAATCGCAGGCGCCGGCGATCGCCATCGTCGTCGCCGCCGCGTCATCGCGCATCGGCGCAGGCGCCTGGTTCGTGTATGCAGCGGCCGGGCGCGGACGCGGCGAAGTCGGCCAGCGCACCGACGGCGGCTCCAGCGCGCCGCTCGCGCCACCGGCTGCGCCGCCCTGCGTCCCCGCCCGCCGGCAACCGGCCGGCCGACGCGAGCTCGAGCCGGGCACGATGCTGATCTCCGCGGTCGGTCTCGTCGATCCCAGCGATCCGCGCTACCAGGGCGACAAGGCGCTGCTGCAAGGCGACCTGCGCGCGGACTCGAAGAGCCAGCTCGTCGCAGAAGGCGCTCGGCCTGCTGCGTCGACACCAAGTCGCTCGCGAAGAACTACGACTTGCTGAAGGACAAGCTGCTCGTCGAACAGCGGCAACTACATCACGACGGTCGTCCGCGAGAGCGAGCCGCGCGTGGGCAAGGACGGGCTGATGTCGATCACGACCGAGGCGGTCGTCAACGTCAAGGCGGTGCAGAAATCGCTCAACCAGATGTCGCGCGACGAGCGCGTCGAGTTCATCCGCGCGAGCGGCGACCCGAAGGTGTCGGTGCAGATCGCCGTGCGCGACGCCGACCAGCCCGACGCGCCGCCGCAGCCCTCGCCGGTCGCGGAGAACATCCTGAAGGAGCGCATCAAGACGTTCGGCTTCCGCACCTGGTCGGAAGGCGGTCGCCGACGCCGGCAACGGCGGACGCCGACTTCGCGGTGCAGCGGCGAGGCGAAGATCAAGAAGCTGTCGATGCGGCTCGAGGCGTCCGGCGTCGTCGTCACCAAGTACACGCTGACGTCGTGGACGGTGAAGTGCGTCGATCGCGCGACCGGCGAGGAGATCTACTTCAACACCACGCTGCCGAAGGGCGTCGGCAGCTGGGCGAGCGAGGAAGAGGCGCTGCAAGGCGATCGGCGCGAAGATCGCCGACGAATTCTCGCGCGATTTCTTCCTGCAGCACGTGCAACGTCGACAGGCCAGAAGGTGACGCTCAGCGTCGAGGGCATGCCCGATCGCCGCGGCCGAGGACCGCTCGCGCGCGAGCTGGTCGGCCTGCCGGACGTGATCGCCGTCGCACCGCGGCCGCGGCGGCGGCGCCGCGCGTTACGACCTGCAGCTCGCCGGCAGCGGCCCGGCGGGCGATCTCGTCGCGAACGGGGTGCTGAAGCCGCTCAACGCCAAGCTCGGCCAGGCGTGCTTCAGCGCTGGGCGCGATCGCCGGCGACCAGGTCGCGGTCGATCTTCGACAAGCGCTGCGCCGACGCGTCCGTGCTGTCGCGGCTTCGACACCAATCCGCCGGCCGGTCTCTACGGCGCGCCGCCGGGCCGGCAGAAGGCGTGATCAAGGATCCGGAGACGCTGCGCAAGCTGACGATCTGAGCATCGCCGGCGTCAAAGCGAAGTTGCGGCGATTCGCCGATCCTGGGACGTTCCGGGTGGTCAAGGAAATCAACGGTACGGGCGTCGCGGTGCTCCTGGTCGAGCAGAATACTCAACATGCGCTGTCCCTTGCGAACCACGGCTACGTGCTCGAGTCCGGGCGTGTCGTGCTGTCGGCAGGCGGACGAGAATTGCTTGCCAACGCAGCGGTGCGCAATTCGTACCCGGGCGTAATACCCAGTGCGCAACGCTCCGGCGAGCGAGGCGACGGCGACTGTGGCCGAGTGAATGGACCGACTGCGCGCTATTCGCGGTTGAGCCTCTCCACCTGCTTGATGTAGTTCTGCATCGCGTCGTCCTTGCTAGAACCCTTGAGCTTGGCCCACGCGTCGTACTTTGCGGCGCCGACGAAGTCGAAGCCGCCCGGGTCGATCGCCCTTGACGTCGCCCTCGGTCGCCTGCTTGTAGTACGAGTAGAGCTTGAGCAGCGTGCTGTTGTCCGGTTTCTTCTTGGTTTTCTTGGCGGCCGTGGCCGCGGCCTCGAATTTCGCTTTCAAATCTTTGGGTGCGGTGGCCATCGTTCCTCCTCGGTGGGGTGACACGGACGCGTTTTCCGGGCCGATGTATCTGTGCTACTTTAGCGCGACTCGCAAACGCAGATCAATCGGCGCGCACTTCACGCCCGCTTCGAACGGGACGATCGATGGCCACGAGCAAGCGCGAACGCATGTCCAGCGTGGATACCGCGTGGTTGCGGATGGATCGCCCCAGCAATCTGATGATGATCTGCGGCGTGCTGATTTTCAGCGAGCGCGTGACGCTGCGCCGCCTGCAGGCAACCATCGAAAACCGTTTCCTGCTTTTCAGGCGCTTCAAGCAACGCCCGGTGCAGACAGCCGCGGGAGCTTCTGGGAGATCCGACGCGTCGTTCGACCTCGCGGCCCACGTGCAGCGAGCGACGCTGCCCGGGGCGCGGCGCGAAGCCGGAGCTCGAGACGCTGGCGAGCAAGCTGATGAGCACGCCGCTCGATCACCGGCGGCCGCTGTGGCAATTCCACCTGATCGAGCGCTACGGCAGGCGGCAGCGCCGTCATCGTGCGCATCCACCATTGCTACGCCGACGGCATTGCGCTGATCCAGGTCATGCTGTCGATGACCGACGCCGATCGCGAAGGCAAGCTCGCGGGTCCGGTGCCGCCGCCACCGAAGCGCGCGGACGCACGATCCCGATGATCCACTGGCGATGCTGATCGAGCCGCTTGCCGACACGTTGCAAGCTTGCGCTAAAGGCCGGCTCGACGCTGGTCGACAAAGGTGTCGCCTCTGGCAGCACCCGACGAAGGCGGTCGCGCTCGCCGAGCAGGGCAGCGCATTGACCGCCGAAATCGCCAAGCTCGTGTTGATGAACGAGGATTCGCCGACGCGCTTCAAAGGCAAGCCGGGTGTGGCAAAGCGCGTGGCGTGGGCGGATCCGCTGCCGCTGTCCGAGGTCAAGGCGATCGGCCGTGCGCTCGACTGTTCGGTCAACGATGTGCTTTTGTCTTCGGTGGCGGGCGCGCTTCGCGCGTACCTGAAGGCGCGCGGCGACGACGTTGGCGGCGTGAGCATTCGCGCGTTGGTACCGGTGAACTTGCGTCCGCCCGAGAAGGCGTGGAAGTTGGGCAACCGCTTCGGACTCGTCTTTCTCGACCTGCCGCTCGGCATCGAGAATCCCGTCGAGCGCGTCTATGCGGTGCGTGCCAACATGGGAGCGCTCAAAGGTTCGTATCAGCCTGTTCTTTCGCTGGGCATCCTGGCCGCGATGGGGGTGGGTCCGCGCGTGCTGCAGGAGCAATTGCTGGGCATGCTGGCAAAGAACGCAACGGCGGTGATGACCAACGTGCCGGGGCCGCAAAGGCCGCTGTTCCTGTCGGGTGCTGCCATCGAGACGCTCATGTTCTGGGTGCCGCAGTCGGGGGACATCGGCGTGGGCGTCTCGATCCTGTCGTACAACGACGAAGTCCAGTTCGGGTTGGTCACCGATCGCAAGCTATGTCCGGACCCCGACGAGGTCATCGAGGCACTTTGCTCCGGAGTTCGAGAAGCTGGTGCTGGCCACGCTCCTCGCGCCGTGGCCGTGGGATGCGCCGCCGAGCGCGGAGGATATTGAACGGACGCTATTCACGCCGGCATGAACGGGCTCCGAGAATCACGTCAAGCGGATCGCGATTCCTCGTAGGTGCGAATTCATTCGCACACCATCGAATGCGGCCGACTGAATCCGGCCTTGCGAACGCCGAGCGTCGAAGCTACGGCCACGCCGGATAGGTGTTCGGTGCGAGGAACGCTTCCTTGATGAACTGGTTCATCGGCACGGTGAGCTCGCGCGTCGCAAACCACTTGGCGTAAAGCTTGCGAATCTCGCCGCTGGCGAACATGTCCGACAACGCCTTGTTGACCACGCGCTCGAGCTGTGGCTCGTCCTCGCGCATCATGATGGCGTAAGGCTCCACCGAAAGATACTTGCCGACGACCGCAAAATCGTCCGGCTTCTTCGACTTCGAAATAAGTCCGTAGAGCAGGACATCGTCCATCGGGAACGCGACCGCCTTGCCTTCCTCGACCATGCGAAACGATTCGTTGTGGTCCGCTGCGACGATGATGTTGAGTTTCAGCAACTGCTCGTCGTTCTTGACGCTCATCACATTCTCGCTGGTGGTGCCTTTGGTGACGACGATGGTCTTGCCGCGTATGTCCTCGATGCTGCTGATATTCGAGCTTCTCTTCGCCAGCATTTTGATGCCGGCCACGAACGTCGTATAGGCGAAGGCCACCTGCTTCTGCCGGTCACGCGTATTGGTCGTCGATCCGCACTCGAGATCGATCTTGCCTTCGAGCAGCATCGGAATACGGTTCGCGGACGACACGGGAACGAACCTGCTTTCCAGCCGCGGCATCTTGAGCTCGGCCTTGATCACATCGGCGACCTTGAGACAAATGTCGACCGAATAACCTTGCGGCGATTTGTTGGCGTCGAGAAACGAGAACGGCACCGAGGCTTCGCGCACGCCGATCAGGATCACGCCCGTGTCGCGAATGCGCCGGAGCGTGTCGATCTGCCCGGCGGGCGGCGGCGCCGCCGCCGCGGGCATCTTGGGGCCGCCCTTGTCCGCCGTCTGCGCGACAAGGGCGGGCGACAGCAAAAGCAGCGCAAGCGCAGCAACGCGAAGACTCAGACCATTCACGGCGAAACACAAAGTGGTGCAGATGGCTATTCTAGCTCCGATCGCGCCAGTTCCACATCGAGGCGCTCCATGGCATCGGCCGGCTCGCATTTCACCGCCTTTTCGTAGAGCTTGGTCGCTTCAGCGATCTGACTGTTGCCCATGAGCAGGATGAGGCCGTTGCCGTACTCGATGTGGGCGATCGCGGAGTCCGGATTGAGCTTGATCGCCTTCTGGTAGTGTTCGAGGGCCGAGTCCTTTTTCGCGCCGTAGGTCATGCCGGCGACGAGCGCGCCGACCTTGGCGATCACTTCCGCCTGATACGCGCCGAACGCCGTGTGCGCGTCGGCATGCGAGGGCTGTAATTTGAGTGCGGTGGAAAGCGCTGCCTTGATCTTGCCGCCGAAGCCCTGCGCCAGCGCCTTCGCCACGGAGATGCCCTGGCTGTAGCGGCCGAGCGCATACGCGTAGAGGTAGAATGCATTGGCATCCTTCGCGGCTGCGGCCTGGCGTTCTTCGGCCCAGCGCGCCGCCTGCTCGAACAGCGCGAGCTTGGCCTTGTCGCTTTTCTCCAGATAGTTCGCGTAGATCGCCTGCGCCTTGATCGCGGCGTTGACTGCCGGTCCGCCCGCCTTGGTTCCGGTGTCGACTGCCTGCTGGAAGTCTCCGGCATGAAATTGGCGCCACGCCGTCTGCGCGGCGTCATCCTTGGGATAAGGCTCACGGTCACCGCGGTGCAGGCGGTCCCAGTGCTTTTTCAGCGCGGCGCCGTCGTATACATAGGCCTTGTCTGCATGTGGAAACTTTGCCCATTTCGTCGCCATCGATGCCCTCCTTGCGGCTGTTCAGAGATAGTCCCGGCTCAAGCGGTCGAGCAGCGCGCGATCCTTGCCGCGCAGGAACGGCGCGATCAGCGAAAGCACCTGGTACGCGGCGCGGTCGAGATTGAAGGTGCCTCGTCGGCCTGCACCGCCGGAAATTTTCTGATACGACATCCAGTATGTCGCCACGAGGACGGTGTTTTCCGCGAGCGCGGCGACTTCGCGGTCGCTCGCGCGCATCGTTCCTCCGGCCACCATGCTGCGGCACAACTCTAGCATGGTGCGCTTGCCGCGACCGATAAAGCCCCGGAAGCGCACCGCCAGCGCGCCGTTGCGCGACAATATCTCGTCGAGGTCGCGATAGAGAAAGCGAAAATCCCACATCGCTTCGAACAACAAGTGCAGGAACAGCCACAAATCCTCTACGTTGGCGATGCGTCCCGCGGGAGGCGCAAGCAGGTCTTCGAGCCGACGCTCAAATGCCGCATACAGCTCCGAAATGATCTCGTCCTTGTTGCGGAAGTGGTAGTAGAGATTGCCGGGACTGATGTTCATCTCTCCGGCGATGTCCGCCGTCGTGACGTGCGGTGCGCCGAGGTGGTTGAACAGCTGCAGGCTGGTCTCGACGATGCGTTCGCGCGTTTGCCGCGGACGTTTGCGTTCCGCCATGGCTATCCCCTGGATTCGCGGGCAGTGTAGAACCCGCCGCGGCCGGTGGCAAACAGGCGACGGACCGCCGTCGCGCGTGGTGCTCGGACTAGCGCGCGTGCGCGAGCCAGCGCTCTAGATGGTCCAGCGTTCGCGAGAGATCGCGCGTTGCCTGTCGTACACCCGTCGCGCGCGGAAACAGCGGACGCGGGTCGTCGAGCGCCGAATGCAGCGTACGATGCGCGTCGACGAGCCGCGCGAGATTGAGATGTATGCCGCGTCGGGCGAGCACCGGCGCAAGGGTCGCGCGGCGCACGAGCAGGCTTTGCCGCGTCTTGCGAAACGCTGCCTCGCACAGGTGCTTGCGGTGCGCGTAGCTGAAGATGTTGGCGAAGAACATGTCTGCGTCCTCGCGGTCCGGTTCGAGCAGCACGATATCGGCGTCGGGATATTGTTGCCGGTACTTTTCCATGCCGACTTTCATGCGCGAGTGGATGATCGCCCGGAAGGTTTGCGCGAGCACCAGGGGGAGTCCGCCCTGTTGCAGCTTTTCGACCGTCAGCCGGCCGCGGCGCGACGCCGAACTCGCGTCGAAGGGTACCAGCGGATTGATGCAGAAGAGCAGCGAGACACCCTGGTCGAGCGCGACCGATGCGTGCAACGTCTTGTTGAGCGCGCCGTCGACATAGTGCTCGCCGTCGATGGTGACCGGCGGGAACAAGCCCGGCAGCGCGGCCGAAGCCTGGATCGCCTTGGTGATGGGGACGTGATCGAGACCGGCTTCGCCGAAGGTCACCGAAGCGCCGGTGTCGAGATTGGTGGCGACCAGGAAGAGCTTGCGCGAGAGCTCGCGAAAATCGTTAGTCCGCCCTGCGCCCGCAAACAGGCGCGTCAGGAAGGCATCGATTGCGTGCTGGTCGAACATGCCTGTCGGCACCGCGCGGCCCAGCACCGACAGCGATTCCAGGACGCCCCGATGCAGAGGATGACGCAGATAATCAAGCGCGGAGCGAAGCAGAAGCCTCGGCACCGATACAGCGCGGCGCGCAAATTCGCCGAATGCGGGACGCAGGAACAGGTCCGGCGAGAGGGTCGCCTCCGCGCCGTCGTCGATGAACAGCCGATACATCTGCGCGGGCGAAATGCCGTTCGCCAGCGCGGCGGCGACGAAGCCGCCGGACGAGACTCCGACATAGACGTCGAGGTCGTTGAAGTCGATGCCGTCGAGCGAATCGGCGAGCGCGATCAGGGCGCCCACCTCGTAGATTCCACCCAGCGGCCCGCCGCCGGCCAGCGCGAGGCCCACGCGGGTTCCGGCAATGCGCTGCGTCGGACTTCGGTTGCGACGTGGCGGCACTGCCGTTGCCGGCATCGGACTCCTCGTTAGCCGCTGCGAATGAGCAGCCGCGATACTACTACGCCTTACGTGCGGTGCGCTTGACGCGGCGCGTGCTGCGAATGGCGCGCTTCGCGCTCGCCTTGACTGCCTTTCGCGCCGTTGCAGGGGCGCTGCGCTTGGTCGACGGGCGCCTTGAATCTGGCAAGCGCGTTCGACGCGTTCTGCGCGAGCGAGCCGGCGGTGGTCATCACGGTCGCGCGCGTCTGCCGCAGCAGCGCCGTGGCGGTCGCGACCGAGTTCTCGACACGCTTGCTCGAGCACGCGCATCGCCTGCGATTCGACGGCCGAGCCTTCCTTGACTAGCGCACGAAAGGTCTTGCCAGCCTCGCTGCGTGCCCATTCCCGCGTGTAGGCGGCCGCGCCGAGACCGGCGAGCCACACCTGGCGCGATGCCGCGAGGGTCGCGTCGGCGACGGGATTGCGAATAGATGCCGAAGTTGGCTTGCTTTTGCATGGTGTTGCTCCTTGGGTGAGTAAGACGATCGTGCGTTCGTGACGCCGATTGCTTCACTCTATCCGCCCCGATTAGAGCAATCACCCTAATCGCCGCCGCTCCTGTGCGCGCCTTGTCCGGCGATTGCGCTGGCGAGCTTGGCAGCAATGCCATAGATGGACAGCTGCGGGTTGGCGCCGATGCTGGTGGGGAACAGCGAGCCATCGATCACGTACAGGTTGTCGAGATGGTGATGGCGGCCGCTGGTGTCGACGACGGCGCGCCTGACGTCGGGTCCGAGCGGGCAACCGCCCATCACGTGCGCGCTTACTACCGTCGTGGTCTGCGGCGCGAAGCGTCGCCGCCTCGATGCCGGTCTGCGCTTGCTTCCAGTCGCTATAGCTCGCGCCGCCGGCATGCAACGGCATCACGGTCTTGGCGCCGGCGGCGAACTGAATCTGCGCCATCGTGAGCAGCGCCCGCCGCGCACCGTTCCAGAAGTAGTCGTTGAGCGGATAGTCGAGCACGGGCGTGCCGTCGCCTTGCAGCGCGACCGAGCCGCCGGGGCTGTCGCGATGAAATCCGTCGCGCAGCAGCGCGATGACGACCTGCATGTGCGGCAGTTCGCGCATCCAGCGCGCGTGCGCGACACCGAATTCCGGCAGCGTCGTCGCCACGAGCACGCGGATGCAGCGGCGGTGCCTCGAGCTTGTAGCCTATCGGGCCGTCGAGCGGCAGCGTGTCCAGGAAATGGTCCGAGTAGACCGTCTGCGGCGCGCCGGCGAAGCCGTCGACGCGCTCCGGCATCAGCGCCGCCGATACCACGGTCGGGTGCAGGAAGGTGCGCTTGCCGACCACTCCGTGCGGATCCGGCAGCTTGCTGCGCAGGAGCAGCGCCGGCGTGCCGATCGCGCCGGCCGCTGCGACGAAGGTCTTGGCACGCACGTGGATGCGGCGCGCGGTGGGATCGGTGCCGCGCGCGTCCAGTCCCACGCAGGTGAGCTCGGTGATGCGCTCGCCATCGCGCTCGCAGCGTCCACGCGCGCGCGCGCGTCAGCAGCGTCGCGCCACGCTCGAGCGCCGCGGGAATCGTCGTCACCAGCATCGACTGCTTGGCGTTCGTCGGGCAGCCCATGCCGCAGTACCCGATGTTCCAGCATCCTTTGACGTTGCGGCGGATCGACGCCGCGGGAATTCCTAGCGCCTGTGCGCCGCGACGCAGCGCTTCGTTGTTGGCGTTCGGTGCGACCGGCCACGGCGCGATGTTGAGTCGTGCTTCCATGCGTTCGAACCATGGCGCGAGGTCGTCCGGCGAGAATCCCTCGATGCCGAACTCGTGTGCCCAGTAGGCCAGCGTCGCCGGCGGCGTGCGAAAGCTCGAGGTCCAGTTCACGGTCGTGCTGCCGCCGACACACCGCCCCTGGAGAATGTTGATCGCCTTGTCGCGCGTCTTGCGCCCTGCGGATTCCTGGTAGAGCTGCGGGTACGCGTCGGATTCGCGCATGCGAAAGTCCGACGACGTGGCGAGCGGACCCTCTTCGAACAAGCACGACCTTTAAGCCGGCGCCGCTCAGGATTTCCGCGGCAGTGCCGCCGCCGGCCCCGGTGCCGACAATCGCGACGTCCGCCTCGATGGTGAGATCCGCCGTCAGCGTGGCGGCGTCGATGACGTTCCAGCCGCGCGAGAGCCCGTCACGGAAGGGATCGCGTAGCGATGCGGTACCCGGCGATCCATCCGCACGCTGCAAATCGCGCGTGACCACCATCGTTGTCAGCCGATCGCCAGCGACGGCGGCCCGGGATAGCCAATCGCCGGCCACGCGTCGGGGCTGCCGTACCACGCTGCCATGATGAGTTGGTGGAGCGCGCCATAAGCGGAGCGCTTCAGCGCAAAGCGACTGTCGCGCCATTGTGCGAGGAACGCAGCGATCGACCTCGCGCTCGCCTCGCTCCAGGGCGACCACACGCCGGCGAGCAGGGCGCGACTCGGCGCGAAGGCCAGGAGCGCGAACAACTGATCGATTTCCTTGCGCACTGCGGGCGGCAATCCGTCGACTGCACGCTCGACATTGGCGACGACGGCCGCGATCGTCGTCTGCGCGTGCGCCGTTGGTTGGCAGCGCGCCGGCGAGCAGCACCGGTACAATCGCTGCCACGATGGCACGCGCTGGAGGATCGAGTGCATCCGAGTGAGCGGCGGTGGACGGGCTCGAAGCGTCGCGCGTTGTCAACCAGCGCGCGAGAAACAACGCGGCCCCGCCCGCCAAGCCCACCTTGAGCAGGGTTCGGCGGGTCATTCGCGGTTGACGATCGGTGGAGTGACTCACGCAATGGAACGCGGCAGAGCGCGCGACGAGGCAAAAGGGATGCGGCTGCGATGCACTGTATCCGCCGAAACTAGACAAAACAATCTAAATTTCCCGCGCCGGCGCGACTGGGCCGCGATGGGCGCCTGGCGACATCCATGACAACTCGCCCCGAGGCACGCCTGGTCGCGGCGCTGGAGCGTGCGCGTGCGCTGCATGACGAACGCGCCGCGTCGACGGCGCTCGCGGCGCGGCTCGACTGTCTCGCGGACTTTCAGTCGCGGCGTCTGAACACCACCTACGCGGACCTCGCGGCGCAACCGCGCTACACCGCTGCGATCGAATTCTTTCGCACCGACTTGTATGGGCCCGGCGATTACAGCCGTCGCGACGCCGATCTCGCGCGCATCGTTCCGAGCCTGGTGCGCATGATGCCGTCGGCGGTGATCGCGACCGTGGCAGACGCGATGCAGCTCTCGGTGTTGTCGCGGGAACTCGACAGAGCCCTGATCGACAAGCTCGGCGCCGACCTCGACGTGCGAACCTACTGTGCGGCGTATCGCGCCTGTGCCAATCGCGGTGCGCGCGAGCGCCAGATCGCGCTGATCGGGGAGGTCGGCCGCGGGCTCGACCAGTATGTGCACGCGCCGCTTCTGCGCAAGGCGCTGCTCGTCATGCGCGTCCCTGCGCGCGCAGCGGGAATGGGCGCGCTGCAGCGATTTCTAGAGCGGGGCGCCGCCGGATTCGCGCGCATGCGCGGCGCGAACGAATTCCTTCGGACCATCGATGCCAGGGAAACGGCGCTGATGAAGGCGATTCTTCGATGGCGACGACGAGCCGTTTCCGGACCCGCGGATCTAAGACGCTTACGCGCTGGGCAAGAGCGTGTCGAGTTCCTTGTTGATTTCCCGCTCGATCGTGCCCTTGAGCGGCGCCAGCAGGAACGAGAGCTGCACGTCGAGCGCAATCTGCACTCTTGCCGACGTGCATGCTTCCCGACACGCCGACACCGTCGAAGGCGACATCGTCGCCGTCCCACTGGCAGATGAGCCCATAGCGTTTGTTGAGGTCCTTGGCGATCCGTTGCGCGACAGCGCGCGCCTTCTTCGGGTCCAGCTTGTGGCGGCGCTTGATCGAAATGGACGGCATGCCGGGCTCCCTCGACGAAATGCAAGTATAGCCAAAGCGCTCCGCCGCGACGCATTGCGCATGTTGCGGCGCAGCGCGCACAAGCGGGGTCGTACGCACTCGCAACGCCGTCAACCCACCGGGCATTGCGATGGACCGGTGTGTCCAAAGCCGTCAGAATCTCCTGCACCGATCGGGAACGCACGCACAGGCAAGGGCGCATGGCGAATATCGCGCACTATTTCCGGCAGCATCTCAGCACGCCTTCGGCAAGTTCTATATCGCCAGTTCTCGGCCGACGCCTGGCGCGACGTGACCGTCGGCGATGTCGCGACCCTCGTCGGCCGCTGGCAGGCGGCCTTGAGCTCGCTCGGACTCATGCCCGGCGAGCGCGTCGCGCTGTGCCTGAGAAACGGCGTCGACTGGGTCGCCGCTCGACCTGGCCGCGCTCGGGCTCGGGCTGGTCATCGTGCCGCTGTACGTCGATGACAATCCGGACAATATCGCGTGGTGCGCAGGCAATGCCGAAGCACGCGTGCTGCTCGTCGAAATCGACACGCATGGGCGACGCGCTTGCGCAGACGGGCACGCCGTTGCCGCCGATCTACGTGCTGCGCCCCGAGATGGGCGACACGCGGGCTTCGGTCGTCCAGATTGCTACCGTCCACCGCATCGCGCACCCGAGTTTCGCGACTTCACGGGGGATACGCTGGCGACGATCTGCTACACCTCGGGCACGTCCGGCCGGCCCAAGGGCGTCATGCTGTCGCACGGCAACATCATCGCCAACGTCGAGTCGTGCCGCGCAGTCGAACATGACGCGATACGTGCTGACACGTTCCTGTCGATCCTGCCGCTTTCGCACATGTTCGAGCGGACCGGCGGTTATTACCTGCCGCTTGCGGTCGGTGCCAGGGTCGCGTATTGCCGCGGCGTCGCGCAAATCGCCGACGATCTCGCGGAGCAGCGGCCAACCAGGATGTTCGCCGTGCCGCGCATCTTCGAGAAGTTCCAGGCGCGCATCGAGCAGTCGCTGTCGACTTCGCCGCGTCAAGCAATGGCTCGTTCGCTCAATGCGTCGCGCGCGGCTGGCGCGTCGAGCAGGGCGGGGCCGGCGTGCTTGATCGGCTTCTCGTGCCAACACTTGCGCGCTCTGGTTGCCAAGCCGATCCTCGGCGCGCATGGGCGGACGCCTGCGACTGACGGTGCGTCGGCGGCGCGGCGCTCGACCCGCGCCATCGCACGCACGTTCATCGGGCTGGGCCTGGCCATGCTGCAGGGCTACGGCATGACCGAGGCCTCGCCGGTGATCTCGGTCAACCTGCTCGACGACAACGACCCCGAATCGGTCGGTCCGCCACTGCCCGGCATCGACATCCGGCTCTGCGCTCTGCGGGCGAGTTGCTCGCCACGCGGCGGCAACGTCATGCAGGGCTACTGGCGCAACGACGAGGCGACGCGTGCCTCGATCGACGCCGACGGCTGGCTGCACACTGGTGACATTGCCGAGATCCGCGACGGGAAGATCTATATCCGCGGGTCGCGTCAAGGACATCCTGGTCATGTCCAACGGCGAGAAGCTTCCGCCGCAGGATGTCGAGTTCGCACTGCTGCATGATCCGGTGTTCGAGCAGGTGATGCTGGTCGGCGAGGCGAGGCCCGTTCCTGACCTTGCTGACGGTGACGCAGGGAGACCGACGAGCAGGCGCTGCTCAAGCGCGCCAACGAGCGGCTGAAGGAATTTCCACGCTGGGTGCGCATCCGCCGCGTCATCGCCAGGCAGCGAGCCGTGGACCATCGACAACGGATTGCTCACGCCGACGCTCAAGCTCAAGCGACCGCTGGTACTCGAAAAGTTCAAAGACGCGCTGAACGCGATCTATCACGGCGGGGATAGCCGCCATGCGCTTCGCGGCGCGACTTGCATGGCGCGTGCGCCAGCCACGGGCTCCTGAAGCGGGGTTGGCAGGACGGGTCGACTCGTGCGCGCCAGGACCCATAATTCAACGGACGTTTGACATGCCGGTTCGGTGCTGTCCGGCTCGCCCCGCGCCAATCAACAGAGGTTTCTGCAAGTGAGTGACGCGACGCATCAAATTACCCGTGCCACCCGGCGAAGGCCGGTCCAGTCGGATCTACCTGGAGCCCCCGCCTCCGCCGGGGCGACGACAACGTTGTCACCGAGTTACGTAAAGCTCTGTGGTGACACCATGGGCGGCACGCTGCTTCGATCGCCTTCGCCGGACCCTTCGACCGACGCGCGTACGCGATCCTCGACGCGGCCGAGGCGCTGTTCATGGAGCACGGCTTCGAGGCGACGTCGCTGCGGCAGATCACGGCGCTGGCCGAGGTCAACCTCGCCGCCGTCAGCTATCACTTCGGCAGCAAGGAAGAGCTGTTTGAGTCGGTGCTGACGCGCCGGCTCGATCCGATGAACCGCGAGAGGATCGCGCTGCTTGACGCGCTTCGAGCGCGAGGCGGCACCGGAAGTCGCTCTCGTGCGAGCGCATTCTGACGGCGATGTTCATTCCGGCGCTCGAAGCTCGCGCGCGACCGCGAGCGCGGCGGCACAGAATTTCCTGCGGCTGCTCGGTCGCGCCTACGCCGATCCGGCGCCGTTCATCCGGCGCTTTCTCTCCGAGCAATACGCGGTGATGATCGCTCGCTTCAAGGCCGCGTTCGGGCGCGCGTTGCCGCAGCTGCCGAAGAGGGAACTTTCGCTGGCGCCTGCACTTCGTCATGGGCGCCCTGTCATACACGCTCGCGGGCACCGACGCGCTGAAGCTGATCGCCGCGCTCAATCCGCGCGAGCGCGGGCAACGACGAAATCCTGCTGCATCGTCTGGCGCCGTTCCTGGTCGCCGGACTGAAAGCGCCGCTGCCCGATCTGTCCGAGTTCGATGGCAGCGGCGCTCCAGAGCGGCAGGCAGGAGGTCGATGATGTTGATCGTTCTCTGGCTGATTGCGGTCGTCGATCGGCTTTGTTGCGCTGGCCTATGTCGAATGCCGCCGGCTGGCTGTGGATCTCTTGGCGATCGGCGCCGCGTTGATCGCGGCGCTGGCGCTGCACTGTGCGCTGCCGGCGCTGCTGATCGGCTTGCTGGCGGTGCTGCTGTTCTTGCTGGCGATCCCGTTGAACTGGCCGTGGCTGCGCCGGATGCTCGTCAGCGACGGCATGCTCGCGGCGTTCCGCAAGGCGCTGCCGCCGATGTCGCGACCGAGCGCGATGCGATCGAGGCCGGCACGGTGTGGTGGGATGGCGACCTGTTTTCCGGCCGGCCGTCGTGGACAAAACTGCTTGCGTTGCCGCCGCCCAAGCTCACCGACGAGGAACAGCATTTTCTCGATCACGAGTGCGAGGAGCTGTGCGCAATGGTCAGCGACTGGGAAACGACGCATGTCTACCGCGACCTGTCGCCGCAGGCGTGGCAGTTCGTCAAGGATCGCGGTTTCCTCGGCATGATCATTCCGAAGGCGTACGGCGGACTCGGCTTTTCGGCGTACGCGCACTCGCAGGTCATCACCAAGCTGTCGACGCACGCCAGCGCCGTGGCGGTGACGGTGATGGTCCCCAATTCGCTCGGTCCGGGCGAGCTGCTGCTGCACTACGGCACCGACGAGCAGAAGAACTACTATCTGCCGCGCCTTGCCAAGGGGATCGAGATCCCCTGCTTCGCGCTGACCAATCCGCATGCGGGCTCCGACGCGGCGGCGATTCCCGATCGCGGCATCGTCTGCATGGGACAGCACGAAGGCAAGGCGACGCTGGGCATCCGCCTGACCTGGGACAAGCGCTATATCACGCTGGGACCGGTCGCGACCTTGCTGGGTCTCGCGTTTCGCGCCTACGACCCGGAGCATCTGCTGGGCGGCGCCGAGGATCTCGGCATCACCTGCGCGCTGATTCCGACCAGGCATCCGGGCGTCAACATCGGCCGTCGCCACATGCCGCTGAACGCGGTGTTCCAGAACGGCCCGAACTGGGGCAAGGACGTTTTCATTCCGATCGACTGGGTGATCGGCGGACAGGCCGAGGTCGGCAACGGCTGGCGCATGCTGATGGAATCGCTGGCCGCGGGTCGTGGCGATTTCGCTGCCGTCGTCGTCGACCGGCATGGCCAAGCTGGCCGTGCGCGCGACCGGCGCGTATGCGCGCGTGCGCAGCCAGTTCAAGACGCCGATCGGCAAGTTCGAAGGCGTCGAGGAAGCGCTGACGCGCATGGGCGGCAATCTGTACATGATGGACGCGACGCGCGTGCTGACCGCGCTGGCGGTCGATCTGGGCGAGAAGCCCGCGGTGCTGTCGGGCATCGCCAAATACCATCTGACCGAACGCGCGCGCAAGGTGGTCATCGACGGCATGGACATCGCCGGCGGCAAGGGCGTCTGCATGGGCCCGTCGAATTTTCTCGGCGCTGCGTACATGCAGCTGCCGGTCTCGATCACCGTCGAGGGCGCGAACATCCTGACGCGCAGCCTCATCATCTTCGGCCAGGGCGCGATCCGCTGCCATCCGTTCGTGCTAAGGGAAATCGCCGCCGCCAACGACGCCGACCGCACTCGCGCATCGACCGCGTTCGACCTGGCGCTGTTCGGCCACATCGGCTTCGTGCTGTCGAACATGGCGCGCACGTTCGTCATGGGCCTGTGCGGCTCGCATTGCGCGCGGGCTGCCCACCGACGTCGCGCCCGAAACGCGCCGCTATTACCAGCAGCTGACGCGCTTCTCGGCGGCGCTGGCGTTTCTCGCCGACATGTCGATGGGCGTCCTCGGCGGCGCGCTCAAGCGCAAGGAAAAATTGTCGGCGCGGCTTGGCGACGTGCTGTCGATGCTTTATCTCTGCTCGGCCACGCTCAAGCGTTACGAGGACGAAGGCCGGCAGGCCGAAGACGCGCCGCTGATGCACTGGGCGATCTGGGACGCGATGTTCCGGGCGCAGAACGCGCATCGAGGGCGTGATCTCGAACTTCCCCAGCCGGATGATTTCGGCGGTGCTGCGGGCGATGGTGTTCCCGCTCGGCCGCCCGTATGTCGTGCCCTCGGACAAGCTCGGGCACGAGGTGGCGCGGCTGCTGATCGAGCCTTCGGCCACGCGCGACCGGCTGACCGCCGGCATGTACCTGCCGGAGGACGAGGGCGACGCACTCGGTGCGATCGAGCTCGCGCTGGCGGCCACGCTGGCCGCCGAGCCGATCGAGGCCCGCATGCGCGACGCCTCAAGGCCGGCGCGCTTCGGCGCTGCCCCGGCGCCGATCGCGCCGCCGCCGCGCGTCGGGGCCGGGCGTGATCACCGCCGACGAGCTCACGAGTGCTGCGGCGCGCCAGCGAGCTCGCCGATCGGGTCATCCGCGTCGACGATTTTGCGCAGGACCTGGGTGCGTCCGAGCTGCAAGCCGTCGACCGGCGTCCGCCCCGCGAGCGCGCCTCGGTCGCAAGGTCGCCGCAGCATGAAGCGTACTCGCACCGGAAGCGGTGACGCGACGACGAGGCCGCGATGACCGCGCCGGTCTACGTCGTCGATGGCACGCGCACGCCGTTTCTCAAGGCACGCAACCGACCGGGACCGTTCGCCGCGTCCGACCTCGCCGTCCAGGCGGGCCGGGCGCTGCTGACGCGCATGCCGTTCGCGCCGGAGGAGCTCGATGAAGTCATTCTCGGCTGCGCGAGCCCGTCACCGGACGAAGTCAATATCGGCCGCGTCGTCGCGCTGCGCATGGGTTGCGGGCTCAAGGTTCCCGGCTGGACGGTGATGCGCAATTGCGCGTCGGGCATGCAGGCGCTCGATTCGGCGCTCACCAACATCCGCGCCGGGCAGATCGAGCCTTGTGCTTGCCGGCGGCGTCGACGCGCTGTCGCGCGCGCCGCTGTTGTACTCTGAGAAAATGGTGTTGTGGTTCGCCGCGCTTCAGCGCGGCGCGGACGTTCGGGCAGAAGGCCGGCGCATTCCTCAAGCTGCAGTCCCGGCGGCGATGCTCACGCCCGTCATCGGCATCATGAAAGGGCTGACCGATCCGATGGTCGGGCTGATGATGGGCCAGACCGCGGAAAATCTCGCGTTCCGCTTCGGCATCACGCGCGCGCGACATGGACGCCTTCGCGGCGGAAAGCCACAAGCGCGTGCTCGCCGCGCAAAAGGCAGGCCACTTCGATCGCGAGATCGTTCCGCTGTACGATCGCGACGGCAAGGTCTACGCGGCCGACGACGGCGTGCGCGAGGACTCGACGCCGGAAAACCTGGCCAAGCTCAAGCCGTTTTTCGATCGCAAGTACGGCAACGTCACCGCCGGCAACAGCTCGCAGATCACCGACGGCGCGGCGTGGCTCGTGCTCGCCTCCGAAGAGGCAGTGGCCAGGCACAAGCTTCCGGTGCTGGGCACGATCGTCGACAGCGAGTGGGCGGGACTCGACCCGGCGCAAATGGGCCTGGGACCAGTCCATGCCGCGACGCCGCTGCATGCGCCGGCACGGTCTTGCGCTGGACGATCTCGACGCATGGGAGATCAACGAGGCGTTCGCCGCGCAGGTGATCGCCTGCCTGCAAGGCGTGGGAAAGCGACGAGTACTGCCGCGACGAGCTCGGCCTGCCGGCGCGCGCTCGGCCGCATCGATCCGGCCAGGCTCAACGTCGACGGCGGCGCGATTGCGCTGGGCCATCCGGTCGGCGCCTCGGGTGCGCGCATCGTGCTGCACTTGCTCAACGTCGCTCACGCGAACCGGTGGCAAACGCGGCATCGCGGCGATCTGCATCGGCGGCGGGCAGGGCGGCGCGATGCTGGTCGAGCGTGGCGGCGCATGAGCGAGGCGGGAGCTTGAAGACCCGAAGGGCCGTCGTCGAGCGAGTGCGCGTAGGCCGACACGAGATCGATGGCCGCTCGCGGGGCGGCACTGGAGGCCGAGCTGAGCGACTTCCAGCACTGGCGGCTCGAGCGCGACGACGATGGTCTGGCTTGGCTTACGCTGGACCGGGCCGGCAGCGTCGACCAACACGCTGTCCGCGACGGTGCATGGAGGAGCTTCGCGCGGTGCTTGGCGCAGCTCGCCGCCGATCCGCCCGCGGGACTGGTGATCCGTTCGGGCAAGGCCAATGGATTCATCGCCGGCGCCGACATCGACGAGTTCGGCGCGCTCAAAAGCGTCGACGATGCGATCGCGCTGGTCCGGCGCGGCTGGGATACTTTCGAGCAGCTGGCCGCGGCGACGTATCCGACGCTGGCGCTGGTGCGCGGATTCTGCCTCGGTGGCGGCATGGAGCTGGCACTGGCGTGCCGCTACCGCGTCGTCGTCGACGAGCCGCGGAACGCGGCTCGGTTTGCCCGAGGTGATGCTGGGCATCGTTCCCGGCTGGGGTGGCATCAAGCGCTTGCCGCCGCTGACCGGTGCGCCGGCGGCGCTGGACCTGTTGCTGACCGGGCGCACCGTCGACGCGCGTCGCGCCAACAAGCTCGGCATCGCCGACGAATGCGTTCCGCCGCGCATCATGGATCAACACCGCGCGCGGCGTGCTGTTGCAAGCAGCCGCCGCCGCGGCGCGTGCCGTTTCCGCTGTCGCTGACGCTCAGTCCGCTGCTGCGGCCGCTGATCGCCGCGCAGGCGCGGAAGCAGGTCGCAGCGCGCGCGCGCCGCGAACATTATCCGGCGCCGTACGCGATTCTCGACATCTGGGTCAAGCACGACGGCGACCCGCTGGCGCGCGGCGCCCTCGGACCCGGCGTCGATCGCTCATCTGCTGCAGACGCCGACGGCGCGCAACCTGATTCGCGTCTTCAAGCTTCAGGAACGGCTGAAGACCTTCGGCAAGGAGGGTCGAGTCGGCGATGCGCCACGTGCACGTCGTCGGTGCCGGAACGATGGGCGGCGACATCGCGGCCTGGTGCGCGCTGCGCGGCCTGACGGTGACGCTGCAGGATCAGAACGCCGAGCGGCTCGCGCCGGCGATGGGCCGGGCGGCGAAGCTTTTCGCCGACCGGCTGCGCGATCCGCTGCGCGCGCGCGATGCGTTCGACCGCCTCGTGCCCGACGTCGCCGGCGACGGCGTCGCCCGCGCCGACGTGATCATCGAGGCGATTTTCGAAAATCTCGAGGCGAAGCAAAAGCTGTTCGTCGCGCTCGAGGCGAAGGCCAAGCCGACGGCGCTGCTCGCAACCAATACGTCGAGCATTCCGCTCGAGCAGATCGGCGCGCCGCTGCCGATCCGGGACCGGCTCATCGGCCTGCACTTCTTCAATCCGGTCGCGCGCATGATGCTGGTCGAGATCGTCGCCGGCGAACGCACGCGGGCCGAGCTGGTTCCGGCGGCGGCCGCATTCGTGCGCCAGATCGACAAGCTGCCGCTGCCGGTGAAGAGCGCGCCCGGATTCCTGGTCAATCGCATCCTCGCGCCGTATCTGATGGAGGCGATGCGCTGCGTCGACGAAGGCATCGCGCCGGAGACCGTCGACGAGGCGGCGCTCGCCTTCGGCATGCCGGTGGGTCCGATCGAGCTCGCCGACACGCGTCGGCCTCGACATCTGCCTCGCGGTGGGCAAGATGCTGGGCGGCGGCGTCGGAGCCGCCGAAAAAACTCACGGAGCTGATCGCGGCAGGCGCACCTGGGGCGCAAGACCGACGCGGCTTCTACGACTGGACGCAGCGGCAAGGCGGCGAAGGCGGCGCCGGGCGCGGTACCGCCGGGGCTCGCCGCACCGCCTGATCGACCCGATGCTCGCCGAGGCGCAAGGCGGCGCTCGCCGAGGGACATCGTTGCCGACGCTGACCTGGTCGACGCCGGCGCCATCTTCGGCACCGGCTTCGCGCCGTTCACCGGCGGCCCGCTGCATTATCTTGCGGCGCAGCGGTCCGGTTCCTGACCCCCTCGTAGATTGCGCGGACTGCTAGCAGTGAGGGGGCGACGGAGGGAGGAGCGGGAGACGGCGCGCTCTGGCGGGTTCCGAGCTGCCGAGCGCCGGGAGGGAAACCGTGGAAGAATCTGGCTCAAGTCGTATCCGACGGGCGTACCCGCCGAGATCGACCTCAGCCAGTACGCGTCGGTGCGCGACGTGTCTCGAGGAGAGCTGCGCCAAGTACGGCCGCGCGCCGCGCCTACACGTGCATGGGCAAGCGCGATCACGTTCGCGGAGCTCGACGAGCGTCGGCGTGCATTCGGCGCGTATCTGCAGGCGACGCGGCCTCAAGAAGGGCGATCGCGTCGCGCTGATGATGCCCAATATCCTGCAATACCCGGTGTGCCTGTTCGGCGTGCTGCGCGCCGGATGCACGGTCGTCAACATCAATCCGCTCTACACCGCGCGCGAGCTCGAGCATCAGCTGACCGACAGCGGCGCGCAGATAATCGTCGTCGTCGAGAATTTCGCCCACACGCTGGCCGAAGTCTCGCGCAAGACGCAAGGTCAAGCATGTCATCGTGACCAGCATCGGCGAAATGCTGGGCCTCAAGGGGCTGCTGGTCGACTTCGTGCTGCGCCATGTCAAGAAGCTGGTCCCGCCCTGGAGCATACGCCGGCGCGATGCGGCTCTCGGAGCGCGCTGGCCGAGGGCCGCCGGCGCAAGCTCGACGACCGTCGCCCTCGGGCACGACGACATCGCGTTCCTGCAATACACCGGCGGCACGACCGGCGTGGCCAAGGGCGCGATGCTGCAGCACCGCAACATCGTCGCCAATCTGCTGCAATCGCGGGCCTGGGTCAGACCGTTCCTCGGCGAGCACAGCAGTTGATCATCACGCCGCTGCCGCTCTATCACATCTTTTCGCTGACTGCGAACTGCCTTGATGTTCATGACGCTGGGCGCGCGAGAACGTGCTCATCCCCAACCCGCGCGACATTCCCGGGTTCGTCAAGGAGCTCGGCAAGTATCGATTCACCGCGCTCACCGGCGTCAATACGCTGTTCAACGCGCTGCTCAACAATGCCGGACTTCGCGCAAGCTGGATTTTTCGTCGCTGAAGCATGACGCTCGGCGGCGGCATGGCGGTCCAGAAGGCGGTGGCCGAGCGCTGGAAGCAGGTCACGGGCAAGCCGCTGATCGAAGCCTACGGCCTCACCGAGACCTCGCCGGCGGCGACCATCAATCCGTTCACCCTGCGCGAATACAACGGCTCGATCGGGCTGCCGGTGCCGTCGACCGATCTGGCGCTGCGCGACGACGAGGGCACGCGACGTGCGCGCTCGGAGAGCGTGGCGAGATCTGCGTCAAAGGCCCGCAGGTGATGGCCGGCTACTGGCACCGCCCCGACGAGACGGCGAAGGTCATCGACAAGGACGGCTGGCTCGCCACCGGCGACATCGGCGTCATGGATGAGCGAGGGCTTCGTGCGCATCGTCGATCGCAAGAAGGACATGATCCTGGTCTCCGGCTTCAACGTCTATCCCAACGAGGTCGAGGCGGTCGTCGCCATGCATCCCGACGTGCTCGAATGCGCGGCGATCGGCGTGCCCGACGAGAAGTCGGGCGAGGCGGTGAAGCTGTTCGTCGTGAAAAAGGAACCGGCGCTCACCGCGGACGCGCTGCTCGCACATTGTCGCGAACAGCTCACCGGCTACAAGTGCCCGCGCGAAGTCGAATTCCGCAGCGAGCTGCCGAAATCGAACGTCGGCAAGATTCTGCGCCGCGAGCTGCGCGACGAGGCGAAAAGCGTGGCATGACGATGACGCACGACGAGCACGCGATACGCTGCCGGACACGCAGCCCGCGTTGCGCGTCGTGCCGATGCCTGCCGATGCCAACCAGCACGGCGACATCTTCGGCGGCTGGGTGATGTCGCAGGTCGACATTGCGGGCGCCGTCCCGGCGGCCCGGCGCGCGCGCGGGCGCGTCGCCACCGTGGCTGTGAATTCGTTCGTGTTCAAGCAGCCGGTGCTGGTCGGCGACGTCGTCAGCTTCTATGCCAAGCTCACGCATACCGGGCGCACGTCGATCACGGTCGACGTCCAGGTCTACGCCCAGCGCAATCCCGGCAAGGTGATCTGCGTCAAGGTGACCGAGGCCAGTCTGACTTATGTTGCAGTCGGGCCCGACCGCCGCCCCTGCGAGCTGCCCGCGGAGTGACCCCGCACGGACGCCGGTGTACGATGTATGGCGCATCGAGCAGGTTCGCGCGCTCGCCAAGCAGGCGAGGCGAGCGAAGAAAATAGCAACCCGAGTTGCATTTCACCAGAGGAGACCCGCAATGAGATTCGGACAATTCCGCCATACGCAAGTCGGTGCCGCGGTTGCGGGTGCCGTGCTGTCCATGGTGGCGGGTCAGGCACTTGGCTCGGCGTTTGCCCTGCAGGAACAAAACGCCAGCGGGCTGGGCAATGCCTATGCGGGTGGCGCGGCGGCGGCGGAGGATGTAAGCACGATCTGGTTCAATCCGGCGGGATTGGTGCGCTTGCCGACAGCTCAGGTCGCCGCCGCCGCCAACCTGATCTGTCCTTCCTCCAAGTTCAGTGACAACGGCGGCTCGAAGAACGCGATGTTCCAGACGCTCGGCGGAAACGGAGGCGATGCCGGCAGCTGCGCCGTCGTGCCGAACATCTACCTGGGCGTCCCGTTTGCCGACAAGTGGTCGTTCGGGCTTGCCGTCAACGTGCCGTTCGGTCTGAAGACGGAGTACGACTCCAACTGGCTGGGACGTTTCCAGGCGGTCGAGTCGAAGCTGGAAACGTACAACGTCAATCCCGCGCTGTCGTATGCGCCGACGAAGGACCTGACCGTCGGCGCCGGATTCAGCTGGCAACGCGTCACCGCTACGCTTACCAACCAGGTCAACTGGGCCGGCCTGTACGCGCAGGGTGTCAGTGGCCTGGTGTTGAACGGAACCATCCCCCCGAGCGCGGCGCCGACGCTGATTGGAGCCGCCGCAGGAATCGAGGCCGGGGCGAAGGTCGACGGCAACGACACCGCATGGGGCTGGAATGTCGGCGTGCTCTGGCAGGCGACGCCGCAAACGCGCTTTGGCGCGGCCTATCGCTCGACAATCAAGTACACCGTCAACGGCAATGCGAGCTTCAGCAACCCCGCTGTCTCACAGCTCGGTCCGCTGCCGACGCCACTTGCTCCCATCGGCGGATTGGTCGCGGCCGGCGTCAATGCGGCGCTGGCGGATGGCAACGTCACGCTCAACATAAAGATGCCCGAAACCGCCAACGTGTCGGTGTTCAGCACGCTCAACGACAAGTGGGACGTGATGGCGGACCTGCAGTACACCGGTTGGAGCAGCATTCAGCAGCTCCAAGTCGTGCGCAGTACGGGCGTCGTTCTGGAGACCTTGCCCGAGAATTTCCGCAACACCTGGCGCGGCTCGGTGGGCTTCAACTATCACTACACGGATGCGTGGACCTTTCGCGGCGGCGTGGCGTACGATCAATCGCCGGTGAACACCAATGACCGCAGTCCGCGCCTGCCCGACAACAACCGCACTTGGCTGGCGGTAGGCGCGCAGTACAAATTCAACCCGAACTGGGCTCTGGACGTGGCGTACTCCTACATCTGGATCCAGACCCCCGACATCAACCAGAACGGTGGCAGCACCGCCGCCAACGGACTCATCAGCGGTTCGTACAAAAGCAACGTCAACCTGCTGGGCGCGCAAGTGACGTATACCTTCAAGTAGTCCAGTCGTTGCACCAGCAGGACCGCGCCGCAGGCTCACCCTGCGGCGCGGCGTTTTCGACGATGCACGTCAATGCCTGACTTCTGGCCTTCCTGCGGCTACCGCTTCCTCGACGTCGACGGCGACGGCCGGCTGCGCGTGACGCGGCCGTTCCTGGTTAGCTACCTGCTGCGCCCCGAACTCGCGCCGGTAGCCGAGTCGTGCGCCACCGAGCTCGCCCTGCATGAAGCGCTGCTCGCCGATCCGATGCGCATGCTCGCGGCGGAGGACATCGCTGGCATCGCCGATCCCGACGCGCGGGACAACTACCGCATCTGGAGCGCGTTTCGCGAGCGATTGTTGCGGGCGCCCACGCTGGAGGCAGCCTACGCCGCACTGTTCGGCGGCGACGGTGTCGACGTGCCGCCGCAGTTCGTGCATCAACTGACGCAGATTTTCCTGCGCCACATTCTGGGCGAGGGCGCCGATCCGGTCGAGGTACGCGCCGCGGAAATGCTGTTTCGCACGCAGAAGATCAGTGTCGGCGACGACGGTGCGGTCATGGCCGCCGACGAAATCACGGTCGAGCGTTACGCCACCGCCGGCGGTTTCGGCAGCCTCGGAGAGCTGCTCGCGCAGAACCGCACGCCGACGCGCAGCATCGAGCTTGACGTCATGGACACGGGTAACGCCCAGCGCTACTGGGACCGCGATGAACGCTTCGATTTCGCGGTCAGCATCAATCGCGGACGTCCGGCGCTTTCGGCGCTGTGCCGCGTGCTCGAGCGCTGGGTCGGGCACTTTCTCGGCGTCGACGTGTCCATCGTCACGCAGCGCGAAATCAACGACGCGCGTTGGGTGTGGCACGTCGGGCTGGACGCGGAAGCGAGCTCGTTGTTGAATGACCTGTACAATCGCGTCGAAATCGCGGACGAGCGCATGGAGCGGCTGCTCTGCCTGTTCGAACTCACTTTTGCCGACCCGGCCGCCATGCGTACGGCGATCGCCGGCCGGCCGGTCTATCTCGCCATGGCGATGGACCGCGAACACCGGCTGCGTCTTAAGCCGCAGAACCTTCTGCTCAACTTGCCGTTGGCTCGATCACAATGAGGGACCTGGTCATGAAATCGACATTGCGTTGGTGCCGCATACTGCTGGCGCTTTGCGCGGCGATCCCCGCCGCCGCCACGTTGGCGCAGACGTGGATGCCTCCCGCGGCGAGTGCCACGACGACGGCCCCGCCGGCGTCCTCGCCGCTGGACGCATTTGCCTGGCTGGCTGGCTGTTGGGAAGGCAAGGTGAACCTGCGAGAGTTTCGCGAGGAATGGCTGCCGCTGCGCGGCGACGTCATGGTCGGTGCTAGCCAGACGGCGATGCAGGGCAAGACCCAGAGCTATGAATACCTGCGCCTGGAGCCGCGCGCCGACGCCATCTACTACGTACCTGCGCCGTCGGGACGCCAGGAGACCGCGTTCAAGCTGACAAGCCGGAAAACCGACGGCGAAGACGAGCTGTTCACCTTCGAAAACACGACCGACGAGTTTCCGCAGCGAATCATCTATCGCCATGCCGCGAATGGTTGGCTCTTCGCGCACGTAGGCGGCAAGGTCAACGGCGAGACCAAAGAAGTGATCTATCCGATGCAGCGCGTCGATTGCCAGAGCGGAGAACTTCTGCACAAGTGAATGCGCGTGCCGCAAGCGAAGGCGTCGCGGCGCTCGAAGCGCTTCTCGCAGCCGGCAGGGATGGCGCGCTGTTGCGTTTCGGGCTCGGAAACGGTTATCTGAGCTCCGGTGATCCCGCGCACGCGGTTCGTGCACCTGCGGAAGGCGCTGGCGTTCGATCCGGAGCTATTCGGCCGCATGGAAATTGCTTGGCAAGGCGCTCTCGGCGTCGGGGCAGGAAGCCGCGGCGCTCGAGGCGTATCGCGACGGGATGGCGGCGGCGGAAAAAAAGGGCGACAAACAGGCGTACAAGGAAATGCAGGTGTTCGCGCGCCGCCTGGCGAAACGGCTCGCGCTCAGAGTAGGGGCATGAAGACCTACGAGAGGCTGCGCACGCTGGTTATCGGCGCGCCGCTCGATCCGCTCAGTCAGACCACGCGCCAGCACATTGCACTGGCGGCGTTCCTCGCGTGGGTCGGATTGGGCGCGGACGGACTGTCATCGTCCGCGTACGGTCCCGAGGAGGCCTTCCGCGCGCTCGGCGCGCACACCCACCTCGGCCTGTACCTGGCGCTCGCGACCGCGGCGACCGTGTTCATCATCTCGCTCGCGTACAACCAGGTCATCGAGCTGTTTCCGACCGGCGGCGGCGGCTATCGCGTCGCGACCAGCCTGATCGGTCCGCGTGCGGGGCTCGTATCCGGCGCGGCGCTGATCGTCGACTACGTTCTGACCATCGCCATCTCGGTCGCGAGCGGCGTCGATGCGCTGTTCAGCCTGCTTCCCGTTTCGTTCGGTCCCGTACAAGCTCGGCGCCGAAATGGCGCTGGTCGACGGTGCTGCTCGTGCTCAACCTGCGCGGCATGAAGGAATCGATACGTGTGCTGCTTGCCGATCTTCGTCGGCTTCTTCGTCACGCACGCCGCTGCTCATCGTCTACGGCGATCCTCGGACATTCGCAGGGTCTCACGCTCATCGTACCCGATGCGCGTCGCCGAGACCCGCCAGCTCGCCCACGACATCGGCTGGGTCGCCGCGGTGTCGCTGTTCCTGCGCGCCTACTCGCTGGGCGGCGGCACCTACACGGGCATCGAGGCGGTGTCCAACAACGTGCAGACGCTGCGCGAGCCGATCGTTCGCACCGGCAAGCTGACCATGTTCTACATGGCGACCTCGCTCGCCTTCACCGCTGGCGGGATCATCCTGCTCTACCTGCTGTGGCAGCGCGCGGCCGGTCGAAGGACAGACGCTCAACGCCGTCGTGTTCGGCACGATCATCGACAGCCTCGGCCTGTCCCGTGACGGCGAACCACGTGGCGTTGCTGGCTGGTGCTCGTCACCGAGGCGGGACTGCTTTTCGTGGCCGCCAACACCGGCTTTCTCGGCGGCCCGCAGGTGCTGTCGAACATGGCGGCCGACTCGTGGCTGCCGCACCAGTTCCGACACCTGTCGACGCGGCTGGTCACGCAGAACGGCATCGTCATCATGGGGCTGGCGGCGCTGGTGATCCTGCTGTGGAGCGGCGGCAAGGTCGATCTGCTGGTCGTGCTGTATTCGATCAACGTGTTCCTGACGTTCTCGCTGTCGCTGCTCGGACTGTGCATCTACTGGTGGCGCGCCCGCGCACAGCGACCGCCGCTGGCTGCACGCGGCTCGCTTTTTCGGGGCTTGGTCTGGCGGTGACGTCGAGCATTCTCGGCGTGACGGTCGTCGAGAAATTCGGCGAGGGCGGCTGGGTCACGGTTCTCATCACGTCGGTGGTGATCGGCATATGCCTGGCCATCCATCGCCACTACGACGGCGTCAAGGCGCGGCTCAAGGAGGTCGACGAAGTCTTCACCGCCGCGCAGTCACCGAAGTGCGACGAACCCGCCGCCGCTGGCTCCGGACGCGCCGACCGCCGTGTTCATGGTCGGATCGAGCCGCGGCGGCGGCATCCACACGCTGCTGTGGGTGCAGCGGCTGTTTCCGAACAACTTCAGGAATTTCGTCTTCATCAGCGCCAAGGCGGTCGACGCGCAAAGCTACGGCGGCGCCGAGCAGCATCGGCGAGCTCGAGGGCACGCTCGACCGCGCGCTCGCGTTCTACGTCGACTACTGCCACGCCAACGGCCTGGCGGCGACGGCGCGCTATCTCGCTGGGCACCGACCGCGTCGACGAGCTGGTGAAGCTCGCCGAGGAGACTGCAGCGGGAGTTTCCGAATTGCCTTTTCTTCACCAGCAAGCTCGTGTTCCGCAACGAGAACTGGGTGACGCGTCTGCTGCACAACCAGACGGCGCTGGCGCTGCAGCGGCGCCTGCATCTGAACGGCATGCAGATGGTGATCCTGCCGATGCAGCTCTAGCGGGTCGCAAGACCTATCCGGCGAAGCCGGCGACCTGCTCTACGCCGCGATTGGCGAGCGCGTCCGCGCGCTCATTGCCCGGCGTGTCGTTGTGACCTTTGACCCAATGCCACTCGATGTCGAAGCGCGCAGCGAGCGCGATCGAGCTCGCTGCCACAGGTCCGCGTTCTTGACCGGCTTCTTGTCGCGCGGTCTTCCAGCCGTTCCTCTTCCAGCCGTGGATCCACGTCTGGATGCCGTTCTTGACGTACTGCGAATCGGTATAGATCACCACCGGACCGCGGCGCTTCGAGGCTCTCCAGCGCCTTGATCACGGCGGTCATTTCCATGCGGTTGTTGGTCGTTGTCGAAGTCGCCGCCGAAGAGCTCGCGCTCGCCGTCGCCGTATTGCAGCAGCGCGCCCCATCCACCCGGACCGGGGTTGCCTTTGCACGCGCCGTCGGTGTAGATCACAACCGGCGCCGTCATGCGGCGGCGCTCAATCGACGATCTTCGGCGCATTCACGCGCCTGCGCGCGCGGCGGGTGCAAGCGATTTCTTGCGCACACGGCGCGTCCACTGCGGCGTGATCACGCGCATGCCCAGGAGGCGCTTGGTGGCGCGCAGGAAGTACACGCCACCGGCAATGGGCCACCAGCGGTCGCCGGCCTTTTCGAAGAAACCGAAGCGCCGCAGCCATTTCTCCTGCGCATACGGGCGGCACGTACGCGTCGAGCCTGCCACCGGTGACCTCGAATCCGAGCAGCGACAGCCAGTCCTTGAGGCGGTAGAGCGCGATGAAATTGCCGTTCCAGGGCATTGTCTGCTCGCGCCCGAAGTAGCGCTTGGCGCCGAAAGGCGAGAACGGGTTGAAGCCAGCGACGATCACCTGGCCCTCCGGACGGATCACGCGATGCACTTCGCGCAGCGACCTGGTGCGGTTCGTCGGTGAACTCGAGCACATGCGGAAGCACGATCAGGTCCATGCTGTTTTCGGCGAACGGCAGCCAGTGCGGATCGCGCCAGCACCTGCGCCGGCTCCTCGAGATCGACGGTCAACTGCGTGCTGATGCGCGACGCCTGCAGGAACGGGCATTCGGGCAGGCCGATCTGCAACGCGTGATAGCCGAAGATGTCGGCCAGCGCGCCGTCGAAGTAGGCTTGTTCGCGCGCGACGCAAGTACTTGCCCAGCGGGGTCGCAAACCATTCGGCGAGCGTTCCGGTTGACAGTTGCGCCGACGCTATCGAAGATTCGCCCATGCCCACGATTATCCCCATCCCGGCGTTTGCCGACAACTATATCTGGGCTCTGCGCGAAGGTGGTCTCGCCGCCGTCGTCGACCCTGGAGATGCAGCGCCCGTGATCGCATATCTCGAGCGCGAAAGGCTGACTCTAAGCGCGATCCTTGCTACGCATCATCACGGCGATCACGTCGGAGGCATCCGCGAGCTCACCGCGCGCTGGTCGGTACCCGTTTTCGGCCCTGCGCATGAAGCCATCCCCGGCCGCACGCGCGCGCTGGCCGAGGGCGATGCGATCGTCGTTCCAGGAATCGGGATCGCGCTGTCGGTGCTGGATATTCCGGGGCACACGTCGGGGCACATCGCCTTCGCCGGCAACGGCGTGGTTTTTTGCGGCGACACGCTGTTCGCGGCGGGCTGCGGGCGGCTGTTCGAGGGCACGCCGGCGCAGATGCTCGCGTCGCTCGACAAGCTGGCGGCGCTTGCCAGACGCGACGCAGGTGTACTGCGGGCACGAATACACGGTGTCGAACCTTCGCTTCGCGCTCGCGGTCGAACCCGGCGTCCGCTGCGTTGCAGCAGCGCCAGGCGCGTGAGCAGGCGAAGCGCGGCAAAGGGCTTGCCAACGTTGCCGTCGATGATCGCCGAAGAGCGCACGACCAACCCATTCCTGCGTGCCGCGATGCCACCATCCGCGCCGCCGCGGAGCGCCACGCGGGCCGTGCGCTCGAGTCGCCGGTGGCCGTGTTTGCCGAATTGCGGGCCTGGAAGAACAGCTTTTGATCAGCCCGGTGCGGCTTGACGCAACGCCATGCGGGCCCCTACCATCGCCACACCTTGCCTGATGCCACAGCCGATTCTGGCGCGTGCCGCGCATGTCGCGTTCGCGATCGTGTGCGCACTCGCGCTTGCCTCCTGCGCGGCTCCGCGCGCTTCCCGCGGAGCCCGTTGCGCTGACGCCACCTCCGGAGCGGCCGGCTGAGCCGGAGCGTGGCGGTCATCGACGTACCGGTCGAGCCGGCACCGGTGTTCTTTCGCGCGGACGGCGGCGACCCCGACGCGATCAACAACCAGACGCTGCAACTCCAGTCGGAGTATGGCGATCTGTGGATGCGCATCCGCCAGGGCTTCGAGCTGCCCGACGTGGATACGCCGGATGTGAAGGCCGCCGAGGACGTGGTACGTAGCGCGGCCCGATTACGTCGCGCGCATGGTCGAGCGCAGCCGGCGCTACCTCTACTACATCGTCGGCGAGGTCGAGAAGCGGGGCATGCCGACCGAGATCGCGCTGCTGCCCGATGATCGAGAGCGCGTACAACCCGATGGCGCTACTCGCGCAGTCGCGCTTCGGGCATCTGGCAGTTCATTCCGTCGACGGGCAAGCACTTCGGCCTGGAGCAGAACTGGTGGTTCGACGAGCGACGCGACGTCGTCGCCGCCACCGAAAGCGCGCTCGACTATCTGCAGCAGCTCTACGCCGAATTCGGGGACTGGTATCTCGCGCTTGCCGCGTACAACTGGGGCGAGGGTTCGGTGCGTCGTGCGATCGCGTGCCAACACCAAGCGTGGTCTGCCGACGGACTATCTGAGCCTGAAGATGCCCGCGGAAACGCGCCAGTACGTGCCCAAGCTGCAGGCGGTGAAGAACATCATCAACGAGCCCGAGAGCTTCGGCCTGGACCTCGCCGACATTCCCGACGCGCCGTACTTCGCCGTCGTGCGCACGACTCGGAAGATGGACGTCAAGATAGCTGCCGAGCTGGCGGAAATGCCCGCTGGAAGAGTTCCTGTCGCTCAACCCGCAGCACAACCGGCCGGTGATCGCAGGCGCGGACGCTGCGACGATGTTGCTGCCCTACGACAAGGCCGAGCTGTTCGCCGCGAAGCTCGAGCTGTCTGACCAGCCGATGGTGACCTGGCAGGCGTACAAGACGCGGCCCGGCGAGACGCTGGCGCAGGTCGCGGCGCGCTTCGGTATGCCGCTGGAGACGCTGCGCACGGTCAACGGCATCGGCGCGCGCGCCGATGACGGTGCCGACCGGGCACGCGCTGCTCGTGCCGTCGCAGGCGCCCTCGGACGCGACCGCGGCGACGCTGCAGAATGTGGTGTTCACGACGGTGCCGAGCTCGGCGCACGCGTCTATCATCGCGTCGCGCAAGGGCGAGTCGCTCTGCGTCGATCGCCAACCGCTACGACGTCACGCAGCAGGACATTCAAGGTCGTGGAACCATGATCTGGGCACGAAGCTGGTGGCAGGGCAGAGACTCCGCATCGTCAGCGACTGCGGGACCCGCTGGCGGCGCGCGCATCCAGCCGGAAAAAGCCCCCTGCCAGCGGTACGTCGCCGCGCCGGCGACAAGCCGCGTCACGCGTCCGCGCGTCGCTTCCGGCCAGAATCACTGAGGAGTCGAGAAAGCAAAACAGGCGACACTTTCGCGTCGCCTGTTTTGGCGTCCGTCGCAGTCCTGCCGACGGACGATTCGCCTGCCGAAGCTTAGATCTTCTTCGCCTTGCGCGCCTTCTTGGCTGGCTTGCGCTTGGCGGCCTTCTTCTTCGGAGCGGCCTTTTTCTTCGCGGCCTTTCTCTTGGCGGGCTTCTTCTTTGCGGCCTTCTTCTTGGCGGCTTTCTTCTTCGCAGCCTTCCTCTTCTTTGGGGCCGCCTTCTTCTTCGCCGCCTTCTTCTTCTTCGCCGCCTTCTTCTTCGGGGCCGCCTTCTTCTTCGCCGCTTTCTTCTTGGTCGCGGCCTTCTTCTTCGCCTTGCGTTTAGGCGGCATCGGTGCCGCCGGGGCCATCGTCATCATATCTGCCATCATCTTTGGTTCTCCTGTCTGAGTTCCATAACTGTTATGAGTGCTTCTGTTTCATCGCAGGCTACCTTGGAATTTGCCGTCGGTTGTTGCGAATTTCCGCAGACCTCTTGACAAACCCATTGACACCTGCTGCCTGAATTCTAGCCAATTTTTTTCGAAATACAAGATTTAATTGCGGTTTTAAGTGACGCGGAACGTCACTGTTGCGAATTTGCACACGCGTTTTTTCACGTGACGCAGCGATTCAAGGCAGCAGCGATTCGTGCGCATAGAGGTCGGCGCCGCGCTCGCGTGAGCGCACGAGATGTGCGGTTTCGCCGTCGACGATCACCTCCGCGGCGCGCGGTCTGGAGTTGTAGTTCGAGCTCATCGCCATCGCGTATGCACCGGCGGAGCCGATGGCGAGCAGGTCGTCCTCGGCGAGTGCCAGCTCGCGATCGTGCGCCAGGAAATCGGCGCTTTCGCAGACCGGGCCGACCACCTGCCAGAGCACTGACGAGGCACTGCGCGGCTGCACCGGCCGCACATCGTGCCACGCGTCGTAGAGTGCCGGGCGCAGCAGGTCGTTCATCGCCGCGTCGACGATCGCGAAGTTGCGCTCCGCGCCCGGCTTGAGATAGAGAACGCGCGTCAGCAGCACGCCAGCGTTCCCGACCAGGAAGCGACCCGGTTCGAGCAGCAGTTTCAGCCGGCGGTCGCCGATCAGCTTGCCGACGAGCGTCGCATATTCGCCGAGGTCGATGCGGGGCTCGTCGCGATAGCGGATGCCGATGCCGCCGCCGATGTCGATGTGCTCCAGGCGAATGCCCTCGGCGGCCAGCCGGTCGACCAGCGCGATCGCCTTTCGCGCCGCCTCGAGGTGCGGAGCCAGCTCGGTAATCTGCGAGCCGATGTGCAGATCGATGCCGCGCAGGGTGATGTGCGCGCATCGCCGCGCGCCCGGTGGTACAGCGCCAGGGCGTCGTCGAATGGCAATGCCGAATTTGTTCTCCTTGAGTCCCGTCGAGATGTACGGGTGCGTCCCGGGATCGACATCGGGATTGACCCGGAGAGCTTACCGGCGCGCGCACGCCCATGCGCTGCGCCAGACGGTTCAGATGTTCGAGTTCGCTCGCCGATTCGACGTTGAAGCAGTGGATCGAGAGCGCGAGCGCTTGCTCCATTTCGGCGTCGCTCTTGCCGACCCCGGAGAAGACGATTTTGCCCGGATCGCCGCCGGCTGCTATGACGCGCGCGAGCTCGCCGCCGGAGACGATGTCGAAGCCGCTGCCCAGACGCGCGAAGAGGTTGAGCACTCGCAAGGTTCGAATTGGCCTTCATTGCGTAGCAGACCAGGTGCGGCATCGCCGCAAACGCCGCGTCGAACTCTCGGAAGGCGCCTTCGAGCGCCGCACGCGAGTAGACGAAGCAGGGCGTCCCGAAGCGCGCCGCGATCTCGGCAAGCGGCACGCCTTCGGCGGCGAGGCGCGCCGTCGCGATACGCGAATTCCGTCACTCCGTACGCCCTTCGGGAACGGCGTTCGGCACGTCGGGGGATGGTGTCTCTGAAGAGGGCCGCGAAGGCTGCGGAACGGCTGTCGCATCGGGTGCGCCAGGCTTTGCCGGAGGCAGTCGCAAGGGGCCCTTGATGCCGCACCCGCCGGCCGCAAAGGCCACGGCGATGAGCAAGGCTGCGACCGACCGGCGTAACATGCAAAGCTCCATGCGACAGCAAATCACGATGCGATTGCGCCGCAGTCTAGCACGCGTGCTGGGGCGCCGCCGATGAGCGCGGAGAGCGACTTCAGTGCGCGTGCCGATCGCGTGCTGGCAGCGATCGGCGCCGCTCTGGACGCCGCAGATGCCGACGTCGATTGGACGCTCAACGACGGCGTGCTCACCGTCGACTGCGGCGCCGGCGGCAAGCTCATCGTCAACCGGCACCTGCCGAGCCGCGAGATCTGGGTAGCGGCGCGATCCGGAGGGTTCCACTTTCGTGGCGCAGGTGGCGCGTGGCGTGACACCCGCGACGACAGCGAGCTAGGTGCGTCGTTCGCGCGCTTGTTCGAAGCGCAAGCCGGCGTCAGCATCGCGCCGCTTGCCTTGCCCGGACCCCTGTAGAGTTGGATTCATTCGACGGCGCTGGCCGTCGCCGCATCGGCGTGCGAATGAATTCGCACCTGCGAACCCCGCTGCAACGTCAGCCGAGCAGCGGTGTGAGCGCGTCGAGTTCGCGACGGGCGTCCACGTGCCCGGGCAGCAGCGTCTCGACAAGCGCCCAGAAGCGAGGCGAATGGTTGAGCTCGATCAGATGCGCCACCTCATGGGCGACAACGTAGTCGGCGATGCGGGGCGGCAGCTGCACGAGACGCCAGTTGAGCCGGATCTCACCCTTGTGGTTGCACGTGCCCCATTGCGTACGCGCATTCGAAAGCTTCACCGTCGGCGTGAGCGTGGTGACCTTGCGCGCGAAATGCAGCACGCGCGGCGAGAGTAGCGCCAGCGCCTGTTCTTTGAGCCAGCTTCCGACGTAGGCGCCGATTTCCTGCTCGTCGCCGGGATTCGGGTGCTGCACGGTCAGATGCAGCATATCGGCAGCGATCCTGCGTCGGCGCGCAGCGAATAGGGCCAGCGTCAGCGGCCGCCCCTGATAGAGCAGTGCAGCGCCTTCGCGCCACGCCGCGGGCAGCGCTTCGCACTCGCGCCCCTGCCACTCCACGAGCGTGGCGACGACCCACGCCGCACGCTCGATCAGTGCCTGCTCGATCTCGCGGATGCTCACCCACGGCGGCGCACGTACGGTGAGTCCGCTCTGATCGATGAGCATGCCGATCGAGCGGCGGCGAGCGCGGAACAGGCGGTAAGCGACGTCCTGCCCGTCCAGCAACACGTGGCGCGCACTGCCGGCAGCGCCGCGAATCAGGCGCGCGCGGGCTCGCCCGATTCCAGCGGATTGCCCAGACGCGCGACCTCGTTCTCGGTCCAGGTTTCGACCTCCTTGATCAACCGCTGCATGTCCTTGCCGCGGGTGCTTATGGGGGCCCCGATCGACATGGTCACCGTGCCGGGCTTCTTGCCGAGCATACCTTTGGGCCACAAATAGCCGGCATTATGCGCCACTGGCAGGATTGGCGCGTCCAGTGCGATCGCCAGCCGCGCACCGCCGGTCTTGTAGTGCGCCCGCGTTCCGGCGCGAATACGCGTACCTTCGGGATAGACAACGATCCAGAATCCCTGCCGCAACCGTTCGTGTCCCTGTGTCACGATCTGCGTCATCGCGTCCTGTCCCGACTTGCGGTCGATCGTGATCGGTGACGCACACCGGAAGGCCCAGCCGAAGAACGGAATCGACAGCAGCTCCTTCTTGGCGACGAAGGCCAGCGGCGGACAGACGAAGTTCAGCGCCAGCGTCTCCCAGGTCGACGAGTGCTTGCACATCACCACATGCGGATGGTCGAACGGCGGCAGGTTCTCGCGACCGATGACCCGCTCGCGGATGCCGCAGATCCACCGTGCCCCGAAAAGGTTGAGCCAGCACCAGCCGATGATGAACTTGAATCGCGGAATCGGCGGCAGCCAGAAAAGCGAGAGCACCAGGATAGCGTAGATCGGCGTGACGACCATCTGGTAGATCAGGAACAGGACGGAGCGCAGCGCCGACATCGCGAATCGGTTCAATCGCCGGCAAGCAGCGCCGTGGCGACGAACGCGAGATCGGGAAAGATCACGGTGTTCTTCGGGAAATTGCCGTCACGCAGCGTCTTCTCGCCCTTGCCGGTCAAGCACCAGTATCGGCTGAGCGCCGATCGCGGCTGCGGCCTCCAGGTCGCGCACGCTGTCGCCGACGCAGGGCACGCCGGTCATGTCAACACCGAGCCGCAGGCCGATCTCGGCGAACATGCCGGGCTTGGGCTTGCGGCAGTCGCACTGCCGAATCCGCCGTGTGCGGGCAGTAGAAAATGGCGTCGAGGCGGCCGCCGGCGTGAGCGAGCGCCTTGTGCATTTTCTCGTTGATCGCGATCAGCGTCGCCATGTCGAACAGCCCGCGACCGAGCCCCGATTGATTGGTGGCCACGACGACGCGGAATCCGGCGTGATTGAGTCGTGCGATCGCCTCCAGGCTACCGGGGATCGGCCGCCATTCGTCGGGCGACTTGATGAACTGGTCGCTGTCGTAGTTGATCACACCGTCGCGATCCAGGACGATGAGCTTGGCGTGGCGCGTTTGGGTGACCGACTCGGAAGCGAACTGGACCATGGGCGCGCTCGCTCAGGGCAGCGCAGCTTCGAAATGTCCGCGACCTGGTTCATCGCTTCGGCCAGGCCACGCAACAGCGCGAGCCGGTTGGCGCGAAGGGCGCGGTCGTCGTCCATCACCAGCACATCGTCGAAAAAGCGGTCGACCGGACCGCGTGCTGACGCCAGCGCACGCAATGCCTCGGTGTAGTCGCCACGACGCACGTGGGCGTGTACCACCGGCAGCAGTTTCTCCACCGCGGAATACAGGTCGTGCTCGGCGCCGTCGTTGAGCAGCGATCGATCGACGGCGGCCGCGGCCTCGCCGCCGGATTTCCTGAGGATGTTGGTGATGCGCTTGTTGGCCGAAGCGAGCGACTCGGCCTCGGGCAGTGTCGGCGAAGGTCTTGACCGCGAGCATCTGCGCCGGGGACCTGGTCGATGCGCACCGGGCGCATCGAGAGTACGGCATCGACCTGGTTGGCCGTGTAGCCCTGGTCGCGCAGGTAGCCGCGCAGGCGCTCGAGCAGGAAGTTGTGCAGGTCGACGCGCATATCGCGCGACCGCGGCAGCACCGGCGAATGCGGGAAATCCTGCGGCAATGAGCGTGTCCAGTGGCAGCGGCAAGCCACCCTCAACCAGAATGCGCAACACGCCCAGCGCCGCCCGGCGCAGACCGAATGGATCCTTGTCGCCGGTGGGCGCGTTGCCGATGCCGAACATGCCGGACAGCGCTTCCACCTTGTCGGCCAGCGCAACCGCCATGGCGACAGGCGCGTCGCGGCAACGCGTCGCCGGCGAAGCGCGGCCAATAGTGCTGCGCGATCGGCGTCGGCGACCACCGGCGATTCGCCGTCGTGCAGCGCGTAGTAGCGTCCCATGACCCCCTGCAGCTCCGGGAATTCGCCGACCATGTCGGTGACCAGGTCGGCCTTTGCAAGCAGCGCCGCGCGATCGGTTTGCGCGGCATCGGCGCCGAGGCTCCCGGCAATCGCGCCGGCTATGCGCCCGAAGCCGAGCCACGCGGTCCAGCTGACTCCCCAGCTTGTTGTGGTAGACGACGTTGGCGAGCTTGGGCAGGCGCGATTCCAGCGGCTGTCGCCGGTCGTGGTCGTAGAAAAACTTGCGCATCGGCCAGCCGTGCGCGCAGCACGCGCTCGTTGCCATGGACGATCGCCGACGGGTCGTCGATGGCGAGGTTGCTGACCAGCAGAAAACGGTGGCGCAGCGCGCCACTATCGTCGGCGAGTGCGAAATACTTCTGATTCTGCTGCATGGTGAGGATCAGGCATTCCTGCGGAACTTCCAGGAAGCTGCGGTCGAAGCTCCCGGCGTAGACCGCAGGCGATTCGACCAGCGCGGTGACTTCGTCGAGCAACGCGTCGGGCATGATCACTCGCGCGTGCTCCGATGCGCGTTCCAGAGCCGCGACGATCTCGCCGCGGCGCTTGGCAAAGGAGGCGACGACCTTGCCCTCGGCTTCGAGCGTGGGCTCGTAGGCATCGGCGGTGGCAATGGACATATCGGCGCGCGCGGCAAAGCGGTGTCCCGCGCGTGACGCGGCCGGCATCGAGCCCGAGCGCGCGTACCGGCACGATGTCGGCGCCGTGCAGCGCGAGCAGTCGGTGCGCCGGACGCACGAACTTCTGGTCGTTGTAGTAGCCGCCCGCGCTTACATAGCTCATGAGCTTTGGCGATGGGCAACTGCGCGATCGCGTCGTCGAGCGCCTCTTCGAGGCCGCGCTGAAGCGGCTGCCCCTTGGCGAGGCTGGACAGGTAGACGTAGTCCGTCTTCCCGTCGGATGCAATGAATACGCGGTCCGTGCCGTCGGTGGCATCCAGAGTTGCCGTGGCCATGTGCGAGCGGCCCAGCGCAGCCAGTTTCTTTCTCAGCGCCTCAGAGGCATTGCCGGATGCGTCACGGGCGATCTTGGCCGGCATTAGCTTGTCCGTGACCTCGGCGTCGGGCGCGACCGCCAGCACGTGAGTGATCGCGACCGCAAGCCGGCGCGGCGTCGCAAACGTCGTCGCGGTGCTGTGCGGTCCCAGGAAATCGCGCTTTCGCAGCCCTTCGACGAGCGCCAGCGCAAAGGCGTCGGATAGACGTCTGAGCCCCTTCGGCGGCAACTCTTCCGTGACCAGCTCGACCAGCAGCGTCGCGGCTGCCACTACGCAACCTTGCGCTGCGTCGTCGGCAGCATCGGGAATCCGAGCGCCTCGCGGGCGTCGACGTAGGCCTGCGCCACCAGGCGCGACAGCGCGCGGATGCGGCCGATGTAGCCTGCGCGCTCGGTCACCGAGATCGCGCCTCGCGCATCGAGCAGGTTGAATGTGTGTGCAGCCTTGAGGATCATCTCGTAGCCGGGCAGCGGCAGCTTGGCCTCCAGCAGGCGCTTCGCCTCGCTTTCGAAGAGCGCGAACTGCTCGAAGAGCCTGGCCACGTTCGATTCCTCGAACGCGAAGCGGGACTGCTCGACCTCGTTCTGGAAGAAAGACGTCGCGGTAGCGTCATGCCTTCGACGTAGACCAGATCGAATACCGACTCGACGTTCTGCAGGTACATGCTCATGCGCTCGAGGCCGTAGGTGATCTCGCCGGTGATCGGATTGCAATCGAGGCTGCCCACCTGCTGGAAGTAAGTGAACTGCGTGATTTCCATGCCGTTGAGCCACACCTCCCAGCCCAGTCCCCACGCGCCCAGCGTCGGATTCTCCCAATCATCCTCGACGAAGCGCACGTCGTTTTTCCTCAGGTCGAAGCCGAGTGTTTTCAAGCGATCCCAGATACAGCTCGAGAATGTTCGCCGGCGACGGCTTGAGCACGACCTGGAACTGGTGGTGCTGATGCAGGCGGTTGGGATTCTCGCCGTAGCGCCCGTCTTTCGGACGCCGCGACGGCTGCACATACGCCGCGCGCCAGGGCTCGGGTCCCAGCGCGCGCAGGAACGTTGCCGTGTGCGAGGTCCCGGCGCCGACCTCCATGTCGTACGGCTGCAGCAGTGCGCAGCCCTGCGCACCCCAGTAGTCCTGGAGCGTGAGAATGACTTGCTGAAAAGTGAGCATCGCGACCGCTGGAAGGGGCAAACTGGCCGATTTTACGGGAATCGAGGCGCCGCGGCCAAAGACCGGACGGGAGCGATCAGGGGTGCTTGCGCGATCTCGCCATGAGCAGCGCGATGGCGCCAAGCGCGAGCGCCACGATGACTACCAGCGAGTCGCCGAAGCGGACATACGGCGTCAGTCCGGTGCGTCCGACAATGCGTCCTTCGAGTATGCCACGCGTGAACCACGGCAGGCGCGCGAGTTCGCGGCCGCGGTGATCGATGATCGACGTGATGCCGGTGTTCGTGGCGCGCAGCATCGGCCGCGAGGTCTCCAGCGCGCGCATTTGCGGCGATCTGCTCGTGCTGCTCGGCGGCAATCGAGTGGCCGTACCAGGCGTCGTTGGTTACGTTGACGAACAGCGTTGCCTCCGGCGCGCGGCGTGCGAGCTCGTCGCCGAACGCATCTTCGTAGCAGATGTTGACGGCGACGTGCTGCGCCCGCGACGTCGAACGGCTCCTGGTACGCGGGCCCCGGCGTCTGGTCGGCGAGCGGAATGGCGAGCACGCGGCGGATGAACCAGCCGAATACGGCCTTGCCCGGAATGGTTTCGCCGAACGGCACCAGGTGGTGCTTGCGGTAGCGTTGCGTGGTGGCGGTGCCGACGCTGACCACGCTGTTGTAATAACGGTCTTCCTCGTCCGCGTTCTCGCGCTGCTCGAAAAAGAACAGGCCGAGCAGCAGATCGCCGCCGCGTTCTTGCGCGCCGCATCGCGCAGGATTGCGACGTAGGCGGCCGGGACTTCGTCGGCGAACATCGGCAGTGCGCTTTCCGGGCAGCACGATGAGGCGCCCCTGCGCCTCGCGCGCTAGCCTCGCGTAGATCGCCATCGTGTTATCGCGGTTGCCGGAATCGAACTTCTGTTCCTGCTCGATGTTGCCCTGGACCAGGCTGACCGTCGAGCGGCGCGCCGACCGGCGCGCTCCACTCGACTGCGCGCGAGAGCGAACCCGACGCCGGCGATGGCGGCGAACGCGGCAAGCGCGATGGCGCTGCTGCGCAGGCTGCCCGCTTCGAACGCCGTTGCCGCGTGCACGAGCAACGCCGCCGCACCGGCGATCGCCAGGCTCACCAGGAACACGCCCCCGACCAGCGCGTAGCCAGCCAGCGCGCTGTGGAACTGCGCGTCGACCTGCGCATAGCCCAGCGCAAGCCATCCGGAAACCCGATAGCAGCCACCCGCGCAACCACTCGGCGAGCGTCCACGCCGCAGCTGCGATGGCGAGTCGCGTGCCGCGAACCCTCGGACGCGAAGCGCGCGCACACCCACCCCGCCGCCGCCGGAAACAGCGCGAGATAGGCACAGAAGCCAGCGGTGCCGATCGCCGCGAGCCCCGCTGGCATTTCGCCGAAAGTCGCCAGCGCGACGTAGACCCACGACACGCCCGCACCGAACAAGCCGATTCCGAATGCGAAACCCAACGCCAGCGCCCGCCGCGGACTCGGTGCGTGCTGCCACAGCGCGAACAGGCCGGCAAGCGTCAATAGCGGGAGCGCCCACAACGCGAACGGTGCGAAAGCCAAAGACGGTGGCGGCGCCTAGCAGCAGCGCCGCAAGCACAGCGAAAGCGCCGCCGGCATCAGGCGCTGCCTGCCGGCGCGTTGTGCTCCACTTGCGGCGGCGACGCGTTCGACCTGCAGCGTGTAGATGCGCCGGCTGTCGGCGCGGACCACCTGGAAGCGGAATTCGCCGATCGTCGCGGCCTCGCCGCGCTTGGGCAGGCGACCGAAGGCGCGCAGCACGAGGCCACCGACGGTGTTGAATTCCTCGTCTGCTGAAGGCGCTGCTCAGGGTCTCGTTGAAGTCGGCGATTTCGGTCTGCGCCTTGACGCGATAGCGCGCCGTTGGCTTCGGGGATGATGTTGTCCTCGGCTCTCGTCGAAGTCGTACTCGTCCTCGATATCGCCGACGATCTGCTCGAGCACGTCCTCGATGGTGACCAGCCCGGACACGCCGCCGTATTCGTCGACGACGATGGCGATGTGGTTGCGGTTGGCGCGGAAATCGCGCAGCAGCACGTTGAGCCGCTTCGATTCCGGTACGAACACGGCCGGGCGCAGCGTGTCGCGCAGGTTGAACGCCTCCGGATCGGCGTAGAAGTTAAGCAGCTCCTTGGCCAGCAGGATGCCGACCACGTCGTCCTTGTTCTCGCCGATGACCGGAAAGCGCGAGTGCCTTGTCTCCAGGACGAACGGAATGAACTGCGCGGGGTCGTCGTCGATCGATACCACGTCCATCTGCGCGCGCGGAATCATGATGTCGCGCACGGTCATTTCCGAGACCTGCAGCGCACCCTCGATGATCGACAGCGCATCGGCGTCGAGCAGCTTGTGCTCGAACGCGCCGTGCAGTATCTCCAGCAGGCTCCTCTCGGTCCTCGGGCTCGCGCGTGAGGAATGCCGACAGGCGCTCGAGCAACGTCGGCTTCAGGCCCTCGCGATCCGGCGTTATCGGGGCTCATCGGCGCGCGTCCGCCAGCGTACGGGTTGGCGATGCCGAGCGCGGCGAGGATGGCGACTTCGCTCGCCTCCATGCGCGCCGCTTCCGATCGCCGTGTCGTGGTCGTAACCCTGCAGATGCAGCATGCCGTGAACGACGAGATGCGCGCAGTGCGCCGCGAGCGCCTTGCCCTGTTCGTGCGCCTCGCGCCGTAGCACCGGCGCGCACAGCACGATGTCGCCGTCGCCGACGACGTCATCGTACACGAACGACAGCACGTTGGTGGCGTAGTCCTTGCCGCGGTAACTGCGGTTGAGCGCGCGGCCTTCGCTCGCGTCGACGAAGCGCAGCGTGACGGTCAGCGTCGCGCTCCAGCGCCGCCGACGCCCAGCGGCGAAGCAAGGCCCGTGCCGGAAGATCGTCGCCGGGTACAGCGTATTGCACGCTCAGCGACAACCGCGGGCGCGCGCCGCCCGCCCGCGGGTCACGAGTTCCAACGCGGGTGCGCGCCGCGCCGGCGGTTCGACCGCTGGCCATAGTCAGCGCTCGGTGCGGGCTGGTGCCGGCGGAGCGTCGACGCGCTCGCTATGGGTGTGCTTTCGTAGGCGCTGATGATCTTCTGCACCAGCGGATGGCGCACGACGTCGGCGCTGGTGAACTCGGTGAAGGCGATGCCGCGCACGTCCGGCGAGGATGCGGCGCGCCTCGATCAGGCCGCTCTTCTGGCCGCGCGCGAGGTCGATCTGCGTCACGTCGCCGGTGATCACCGCCTTGGTGCCGAAGCCGATGCGGGTGAGGAACATCTTCATCTGCTCCGGCGTCGTGTTCTGCGCCTCGTCGAGGATGATGAACGAGTGGTTGAGCGTGCGCCCGCGCATGTACGCCAGCGGCGCGATCTCGATCGTGTTGCGCTCGAACAGCTTGCGCGGTCTTGTCGAAGCCCATCAGGTCGTAGAGCGCGTCGTAGAGCGGGCGCAGGTACGGATCGACCTTCTGCGCGAGGTCGCCGGGCAGGAAGCCCAGCCGCTCGCCGGCCTCGACCGCCGGCCGCACCAGCACGAGCCGCTTGACCATGTCGCGCTCGAGCGCGTCGACCGCGCAGGCGACCGCGAGGTAGGTCTTGCCGGTGCCGGCCGGGCCGATGCCGAAGGTGATGTCGTGCTCCTGGATGTTCTTCAGGTACAGCGGTCTGGTTCGGCGTGCGGCCGTGCAGGTCGGCGCGCCGGGTGCGCAGCACCGGCGCGTCGTCGGCCTCGACCGCCGGCGCCGTGGCGCGGCGCGCTGCGCCTGTCGTGGCGAGCTCGACCAGTCCGAGCTGGATGTCGTCGACGGACAGCGGCTTCGCGGCCTGCGCGTAGAAACGGTGCAGCGCCGCCGCCGCGCGCTCCGTCTGCGGCGGCGCACCGCGCAAGGTGAACGTTGCGCCGCGCCGCGCGATCGCTGACGTCGAGCGCGGCCTCGATCTGTCGCAGGTTCGCGTCGAGCGCGCCGCACAGATTGGCGAGCGCGCGGTTGTCCAGCGGCGCGAGCGTGAGTTCGGCGCTAGCGGGCTTCACGCGCGGCGCCGGTCCATTGGGCGGCCCGTTTCAGACGCCTTGCCGCATGCAGCGGCGCCTTCAGCGCTTCGTCGAGCGTCGACAGGCTTTCGGCGATGTGCGCCTGGGTTTCCTTGGACGAATGCAGACCGCGTCGCCGCGCCGCCGCGAGCTCGTCGCGCAGCGCGCGCGCGTCGGCGCGCAGCAGCGCGCGCGCGTCGGCGGGCATCGTCGGCGACGGTCGCACGCAGCGCGTCGGCGACTCGCGCCAGCGTGCTCGCGCTGCAGGTTGCGTCGCAGCGGGGAGATGTCCTGTCCAGTGCTGCAGTTCGCTCCAGATCGCCCGGTGCAGCGTCGTCGTAGAGCTCGGAGAGTCGGAAGCCGCCTCGTCGGGTCGTCGAGCTTGACCTCGCTGTCGAGGATGCGCTGCGCGACGGTGTCGCTCATCAGCTGGTCGAGCACGTCGCGCTGGATGCGCGAGCACCTGCGTCGGGCAGCGAATAGTCGATGCCCGGCGCCGACAGGCCGACGTCGTACGATGTCGCCGCGATCGAGGTAGTCGACTCGCAGCCGGCGCATGAACTCCGGCTTGAAGCGGAAGCTGTCCGACCGAGAACAGGCCGGTCGGCGATGCATGTCGAGGGCGTCGCGCTGCTGCGCGGCGGAGATCGGGTTGAGCGGCGGCGCGGCGCTGCCGGCGTGATCGCGCAGCACGCTGACGCCGCCGATGTACTTGGCGGCGATCGACGCCGACTGCGCCGACCTGCGATCGAGCCCGCGGGCGACGTTGCGCCGCAGCACGACGTAGCTCTCGCCGGGCTTGAGCTGCGCGATCCTGCCAGCGGTTCCACAGCTCGCGCGCGAGCTGCAGCCGGCGCGCGGCGAACGCGAGCGGATCGTTGCCGAGGTCGCCCTGGTTGGCGTCCGGGTCGATGCCGCGAAGCTGTCGTCCTCGTCGGTCGCGAACGCCAGCAGCGGCTCGCTGCTGCGCGCCGCGATGCGGCTGCAGCTCGCCGGCTTCGCGCTCCGGCGCGATCTCGCTTGTACCCGTACTCGATCGCCCAGTAGTCGTAGGGGCCGAGCGTGGTCATGTGATACGCGCCCTGCTGCTCGCCCGGCAGCGCGATGTTGACCGCGTTGTACTCCATCACCGAGCCGGCGATGCCGTGCTCGCGCGTGAACTCGAGGTCGCTCAGCTGCGCCTGCGTGTAGACGGTCGACGCGCGGAAGTTGTGGCGCAGGCCCAGCGCGTGGCCGACCTCGTGCATCGCGACGTCCTTGAGGTCGGCCAGCACGAACGCCTCGGCCTCCGGGCCGTCGGGGTCGAGCTCGCCGCGCGCCTCCAGCAGGTCGAAGCGCGAAGTCGAGCTCCTGCGTCGCGTATTCGTCGCTCGCAGGCACATGCGATCCGCGGCGTCGCCACGAACGCGGGCAGCGCCGCCGGCGGGCGGATCTGTTCGACGCGCATCGAGCGCGCGGCCGCGCAGACGCGCCGGATCGATGCCGATGTCGGCGTCGAGGATCTCGCCGGTGCGCGGATCGACCTGGCGCGGGCCGATGGCGCCGAACGTCGGCCGTGCGCGTCGGTCATCCAGCGAATCGACGCGTGGCGCGCGTCGAGCGTGTCGAAGTCGGCGTCGTCGGGCTGGATCTTCGACCTGCAGCGCGTCCTTGAAGCCGATCTTCTCGAACGCCTTGTTCCACTCGAGCACGCCGTCGGTGATCGACTGTCGCGGTACTTCTCCGGGATGTTGCGGTCGAGCCAGAAGACGATCGGCTGCTTCGGCTCCGAGAGCGCCGCCGCCGGATCCTTCTTCTCGAGCCGCCAGCGCTGGATGTAGTTGACGCTCGGCGACAGCGTCGGTGTCGTTCGAGAAGTCGTAGCGATCGCGTGCGTGAAGTAGCCGATGCGGTCGTCGGCGACGCGCGGCGCGCATCGGCTCGTCGGGCAGCTTGGCGAAGTTGTAGTAGAAGCCGAGGAACAGGCTGCGGACGTCGGGCACGGTCGCCGGCAGCGGCGGCGCGGCGTCGCCCGCGGCTGACGAGGGCTGGCTGACGCGCTGCAGCGCGTAGTGAGCGTTGACGTCGAATCGCCGTCAGATCCGGCGTAGCGCGCGCCTTGGTGATCGATCGAGTTGCGCGCGTCGAAGGCGTACGACTGCCGGTACGCCCGTTCGAGCATGGCGTTGGCGCCGGGGATGTCGGCGAACAGCAGCGCATTGGCCTCGATCAGCACCGACTTGCGTTCCGGGTGCGGCTGCTGACGCGACCGGCGCGGCCGCGAGCAGGCTGTCGGAAAACGCCTCGTCGACGGCGCGCGCCTCGCGGAGTATTCGGCTTGCGCGAAGAAATCGGTGTTGCGCGCGATCAGTTGGACCTGTGCCGAGCTCAGGCGATGGAACGATGACGACGAAGCTGTCCAGCATGAATCCGCCGAAGAAGCCCTTCTCGCCAAGGCCGGTGGACAGGTTGACGGCGAAGAAAAACGGTTGCTCGAACTGCTCGGGCGCGATCTCGAGCCAGACCTTCTCGTCCTTCTGCCAGACGCTGAAAAAGCCCGGCAGTCTCCTTCGCATCCTTGATGACTTCGGCGAACGGCTTCTGGCTGCGCCAGCGCGGCGCGCGGCCGCTGCGGCGGCCGCTGCCGCGGCGGTGCCGCTGGCGAAGGCGTTGGCGGCCCCCGGTGCAGACGCCCGCGGCGACGGTCGCGGCGGAGGCGGCTGCCGCGCCGTGCGGCTGCGGCGGTGGCCGCTACCTGCGCGCTTCCGGCGAGCGTCGGCGTACGTGGCGCAGCCGGCGAGCGCCAGCGCGAAGGCGACGGCAGCGTACAGGTAAGCGGTGCAGACGGGAAAGCATACGGGTATCCTCGAACGTGTGATTCTGCGTCGGTATCTTGGCGCGGCGGCGGACGTGTCGCTCAGGCCGCAGCCACGAGTTCGCCGCGCAGCGAGTGCGCGCAGCGCAGCGATGATGCGTCACCTCGGCGTACCGTCCGATCAGACCGCATCGCCGGCGAAAGTTCACGACGCGATTGTTGTCGGTCCGGGCCGCGAGCTCGCGCGCGTCCCTGGCTGGCGCGGCCGGTCACCAGCACGCGCTCGTCGCTGCCGACCATGGCCTCGCTGTGCGCGCGGTACTGCGCGTCGAGGCGCGCCTGCAGCCGCGCGAGCCGCGCCTGCTGCGGTCGCGCGCGGCACCGGGTCGGCGAAGTCGCGCCGCCGGCGTGCCCGGACGCGGGCTGTAGACGAAGCTGAAGCTGCCGTCGAAGACCGACGTCGTCGATCAGCTTCATCGTCTGCTCGAAATCGGTGTCGCGTTTCGCCGGGGAATCCGACGATGAAGTCGGACGTAAGCGAGAGTTCCGGGCGCGCCTCGCGCAGCCGCCGCACGATCGACTTGTACTCGAGCGCCGTGTAGCCGCGCTTCATCGCGGCGAGCACGCGGTCGGAGCCCGACTGCACCGGCAGGTGCAGGTGCGAGACGAGCTTGCGGCACCGGCCGTAGACGTCGATCAGCCGCGTGCGTCATTTCCTTCGGGTGCGACGTCGTGTAGCGGATGCGCTCCAGGCCGTGCGATCTCGGCGAGGTACTCGATCAGCGTCGCGAGGTCGGCGATCGTGCCCGACGCTCCCATCGCGCCGCGGTAGGCATTGACGTTCTGCCCGAGCAGCGTGACTTCGCTGCACGCCCTGGTCGGCGAGGTCGGCGACCTCGGTCAGCACGTCGTCGAACGGTCGCGACACCTCCTCGCCGCGCGTGTAGGGCACGACGCAGAACGTGCAGTACTTGCTGCAGCCTTCCATGATCGACACGAATGCCGACGCGCCCATCGACGCGCGCCGGCGGCAGGTGGTCGAATTTCTCGATTTCCGGGAAAGCTGATGTCGACCTGCGGCTTTCCGCTCTGCGCTGCGGCGCGCGATCAGCTCGGGCAGGCGGTGCAGCGTCTGCGGGCCGAAGACGACGTCGACGTACGGTGCGCGCGCGACGATGGCGGCGCCTTCCTGGCTGGCGACGCAGCCGCCGACGCCGATGATGAGCTCCGGACGGGCGGCCTTCAGCTCGCGCACGCGACCGAGGTCGTGGAACACGCGCTCCTGCGCTTTTTCGCGCACCGAGCAGGTGTTGAACAGGATGACGTCGGCGTCGCCCGGCTCGCTCGGTCAGCGTCGAGCCCCTCCGCGGCATGCAGCACGTCGGCCATCTTGTCCGAGTCGTACTCGTTCATCTGGCAGCCGAACGTGCGGATGTACAGCTTGCGGCTCACTGGGAAGCGGCGTGTTGGCGACGGCACGTCTGCAAAAGGGCAACGATTATAGCAGCCGGCGTGAGCCCGCGTCGTGTCGCCGGCGCGCCGCTATAATCAGACTCGCAGGTGTCCGCGGCGCATCGTGCGTCGCGGGTGAAACGGGAAGCCGGTGCGTCGCGCCATCTGAGGCGGCCAATCCGGCGCTGCCCCCGCAACGGTGGATCAGTGTGGGCCGCTCTTTTGCGCCACTGCTCGCGTAGTGCGAGTGGGAAGGCGGGCGGCCAGGACTGACAAGCCCGGAGACCGGCCTGCAGCCGAGCACCGCGCCAAACGCGTGGTGCCGGTAACCAGGCGCATCGTGGGAGGTGGTACCGGCAGGACGTCCGCCGCGTGCGGAATGCCTGCCGGAGCAACGTCTCCTCGTTGTTCGATCCACTGCCGTGCGGGGATGCACGGCTCGAGCGGAGATCCACCATGCCATGTTCAGACTCGCGGCCGACAGCGACGCGCGCGGTGCCGCGCGCGCTCGCCGCCACGTGGGCGCTCGTCGCCATGCCGCACGCTGTCGCCCAGAGCTCGCCGGTACCCACCCTGCTCGATCCGATCGTCGTGACCGCTGCCCGTTCGCCACAACGCTTCGATCAACTGCTCGCCGACGTCACCGTCATCGGCCCCGAGGAAATAGCCCGCGCCGGTGCGCAGAGCCTCGCCGAACTACTGCAACGGCAGCCGGGTGTCCAGATCGTTTCCAACGGCGGACCGGGCTCGACCACCGGCGTGTTCCTGCGCAGCGCCAACGCCGGCCAGACCCTCGTGCTCATCGACGGACTGCGCGTGAGTTCCTCGAGCAGCGGCACCACGCCCTTCGAGGCGATTCCGCTGGCCCAGATCGACCACATCGAGATCCTGCGCGGACCGGCGGCAAGCCTGTATGGCGCCGACGCGATCGGTGGCGTGATCCAGGTGTTCACGCGTAACGGTGGCAAGGCATTGAGCGCCAATGCCAGCGCCGGCTACGGCACCTATGACACCGGCCAATACACCGCCGGCGCCTCGGGCACGAGCGGACCCTGGCGGTTCGCGCTGCAGGGCGGCTACAGTCAGAGCGCCGGCTTCAACGCCATCGCCAATCCCAATAATTTCAGCTACAACGGCGACCGCGACGGCTACGCCAACGGCAGCGGCAGCGGCACGCTTGCGTACACCTTCGCGCCGGAGCAGGTGCTTTCTGCCCAAGCCTTTTACAGCCGCATGAACGCGCAGATCGACTCGACGCCGGATTTCGACGACCGTACCATCACAACGGTGCAAAGCTACGCGGTCGCGAGCCGCAACCGGCTCGCATCCTTCTGGAAAAGCCAGCTCGAGGCCGGCGTGTCTATCGACGACAGCCGTACGCAAACCGCGTTCGGCGTGTCACCGTTCAAGACCACGCAGCGCCAGTACACGTGGCAGAACGATTTCGATCTGCCGCTGGGTGCGCTGTCGGTGGCGCTTACGCGGCGCGAGGAGAGTCTCGACACCACGCCAGCGTTCGCGGTCACGTCGCGCAATACGAACGCCGTGGTCGCGGTTTACCAGCTCCAAGACGGACCCAACGCACTGCAAGCGAACCTGCGGCGCGACGACAGCTCGCAGTACGGCGGGCAAACGTCCGGCGCGCTCGCGTATGCCTACACGATCGCGCCGGGGTGGCGGGCGAGTGCGAGCTACGGCACCGGCTTCAGGGCACCGACATTCAACGATTTGTACTTCCCGGGCTTCGCCAATCCCGACCTCGTGCCCGAAACCGCGCGCAATTTCGAGGTCGCGCTGCGCTACGCGAGCAGTTCGCTCAACGCCGGGCTGGTCGCCTACAGGAACCGCGTGCGCGATCTCATCGTGTTCGAATGCGACGCGAACTTCAATTGCGCGCCGCAGAATGTCGCCGACGCGACGCTCGAGGGCGTCACTCTCGAATTGCAGGCGGTCTACGGCGACACGACGGTGAAAGGCAGCATCGATTTCGCGCGTCCCTACGACGACGCGACGGGCAATATCCTGCCGCGTCGCGCCCGTCGCTACGGTGCGATCGACATCACCCAGGCGCTCGGAGCGCTGCAGGTCGGCGCGCAGCTACTCGCCTCGTCGTTGCGCTACGACGATGCCGCCAACACGCGGCGAATGGCGGGCTATGCGGTGGTCAACCTCAACGCCGAATACGCGCTGGCGCCGCAATGGGCGCTGTTTGCCGTCGCGGGGAATATCTTCAACAAGCATTACGAGCTCGCGGCCGATTTCAACACCATGGGCGCCAATCTTTTTGCGGGCGTGCGATACCGGTACTGAGCGTGCTGCGTGCGCTGACATTGTTCGGGGTGTTTGCCTGCCTCACGCCTGCGCGGGCCGATATTTCCGTGCTCGACGCGAGCGGCGCGCGCGTCGCCCTCCCCGCACCGGCCCGGCGCGTGATCAGCCTCGCCCCGCACACGACCGAGCTCCTGTTCGCAGCGGGCGCCGGCGATCGCGTGGTCGGCGTGCTTGCGCCCGGGGATTGGCCCGCACAGGCGCGTCGGCTGCCGAAGGTGGGCGACGCCAATGCGGTCAATCTCGAGGGCATTCTTGCGCTCAAGCCCGACCTCATCGTGACCTGGCCGTATCTCCCCGGGCTGAAGGTCGAGCGGCTGCGCGAAATGGGCATCGCGGTGTACCTGTCCGACCCGCGCACGCCGAACGCGATCGCCGACGATATCGAGCGGCTCGGCGTGCTCACCGGAAGCAGCGATGCGGCGGCGCGGGCGGCGGCGGCTTTGCGTGCGCGCATCGCCAGCCAACGCGAACGCTACATCGGCGCCGAACAGGTGCGTGTGTTCTACGAGATCTGGAACCAGCCGATGTATACGGTGGGCGGAGGCCATCTGATCACCGCGGCGATCGAGCTGTGTGGAGGCAGCAACGTATTTGCCACGCAAACGCTGCCAGCACCACAGGTAAGCGTGGAGTCGGTCCTGGCGGCGGCGCCTTCTGCGATCATCGCCGGCACCGACGCCGGTGTCCGGCCGGAATGGCTCGACGCTTGGCGCGCCTGGCCCACGCTGCCCGCCGTGGCGCAGGACAATCTGTTCGTGGTCGATGCCAATCTCCTGCACCGGGCCGGCCCGCGCTTCGTCGATGGCGTCGAGCAGCTCTGCGCGGCGCTCGTCGTTGCGCGCGCGCATTCCCGGGTGCGGGCGCCGGCGCGCTGATCTGCTCGCAGCGCAGGCACTCCCGCCTGGCTGGGCTGTCCTATACTTCACAGTCTCGAGCCCACCGAGAACGGCGGTGGCCCCCGGCACCGACTGGCGATCTGTGATGAACAAGGCCTTTACACGCGAAGACGACGATAGCGACATCGACGATGGCGTAGTCGAAGCCAATGCGCTGCCGCCGGGAACGAAGAACTACGTCACGCCGGACGGATTCCGACGCCTCAAAGCCGAGCTGGACGCGCTGGTCGACGTCGAACGTCCGGCGCTGGTCACGACCGTGGCGTGGGCGGCGGGCAACGGCGACCGTTCGGAAAACGGCGACTACATCTACGGCAAGAAGCGACTGCGCGAGATCGATCGCCGCATACGCTTTCTTGTCGATCGTCTGGATCGGGCGGAGGTGGTCGACCCGGTCATGCGACGCGACGACGACGACGCCGACCGCGTGTTTTTTGGAGCGACCGTAACTGTTCGTGACGGCCACGGCAAACAGCGCACGGTGAGCATCGTCGGCATCGACGAAATCGATACCGAGCGTGGTTACATCAGCTGGATGTCACCGATGGCCCGCTCCCTCATCAAGGCGCGCGAAGGCGACGTCGTGACGCTGAAGACGCCCGGCGGCGTGGACGAGCTGGAGATCCTCGAAGTGCGCTACGAGCCGCTAGTCTCGGGTTGACGGCGTCGAAATCTTCCGCCTATAGTCGCTGATGGATTCCGAGATCGCTGGTCTGGAACACAAGCTCGCGGCGTTGCTTGCCGAGTACAACCGGCTGCGAGCGGAGAACTCGTCGCTCAGGCGCGAAGTGTTGCGGGCGCAGGAGCAAAGCCGCGCACTCGCGGACAAGGTGGCGACGGCGTCCTCGCGCCTCGACATGCTTCTGCGGCGGCTGCCCGAATCGGCTGGCTGACGGAAGCCGCGCCGATGGACGATCGCTCGACTATGCTCGACGTGTCGATTCTCGGACGCGAATATCGCGTCGCGTGCAGGGAATCCGAGCGCACCGAGCTCATGCAGGCCGTGCATTACCTCGACCGGCGAATGCGCGAGATTCGCGAAGCAGGCAAGATCGCGGGCACCGAGCGCATCGCGGTAATGGCCGCGCTCAACATCGCCCACGAGCTGCTGCGCAGCAAAGGTGCCACCGGCGATACATCCTTTGACAGTGCGAGCATTAAGCGTAGAATTTCCGCCATGCAGTCGGCCATTGATCGTGCGATGGCGGAACAGGAAAAGCTGATCTAGCGACTGCGCCGATTGTTCCCTGCGGTGTTCGAATTGGCCATATAGTTCTTTGAACCAATGCTACCTTAGCGAGGTTGCCGCGCCTTGATCGGGCCGGTGTGCGCTCCCTACGCGGAAGCGCCTGATGGCCCTGGCAGGCGACCCTCTTGAACCGCGGTTCAAGACCTCGGCCGGTACGGCACAGGTGGGGAACATCCTGTATGACGGCGTCGTGAAGGCGGCGCCGTTTTTTTGGCCCGCAGCGGAGCAGTGTCGCCATCGGGCGCTCGCTTGCCGCTCACAGAACAGGAGCGCACGGCCTATCGCGGCCGCAAGGTCGAGCGAGCGCCCTCTCGCACGATGCGCTAGCCGATCTTGCTCGAACAGCACGGCCGCGGCGGGGCGAATCCGCTGCTTGATCTCCTGTTCGAGCGATGGCGCGCGGAGTGCGCCGATCGCTTCGCGCGGCGCGCGATGCCGACGAAGCGTATCCCGTCGCTGCGCAAAAGAGCGCTACCCGCCGAGCGAGCTGTCACTTGTCGCGCATCGCACTTGCTCAAGCAGATTCCGGACACGTGCGAGCGCGAGCCCCAGTTCAGAATCAGGTCCGGCACAGACCTCGGCTGCGATGACGTCGGCTGCCGCAAGCGCGGCCCTCGCGGCATCGGGGCGCGCCGCAAGGTGTTCCGCTTCGACTCGGCCGCAAAGCAGGATGCCAAGGCTCGTACGGTCGGACGCGACACGTAACAGCGCCTCGCCAGAATCCAGGCACCGCCGTGCCTCGACAAAATTGCCTTGGCGGGCGTGCAGCAGGCCGAGGTAGCTCAGAAACTGGCCCTCCAAGCGCCGATCGCCCAAATCGCGGGCGACGACCAGGGCCGCCTCGAAGTGATGCCGAGCCTCATCGAAACGGGCCAGTCCGTCGTAGACCATTCCAAGATTACACCGCACGATGCTCTCGAGACGCTCGTTCCCCAAGTCTCGAGCCACCGCCAGCGCCGCCTGGAGTTGTTCAAGAGCTTCGTCGAATCGACGCTGCACCTGGTGCAGCAGGCCGAGGTTGCATCGTATGTTGCCTTCAAGCTTCCGATTCCCAAGTTCCTGTGCCAGGGCAAGCGCGGCTTCGTCATGGGACTTGGCCTCGTTCATTCTTCCGGCGTTGGCGTGAAGAATGCCCAGGTTGGCAAGGATGCGGCCCTCACGCTCGCGGTCCCCGGCCTCTCGGGCAAATGCGAGCGCTTGCTCGAATTGCGCCTGAGCTTCGTTGATCCGACCAAGTATTACTTCCAAGACGCCGAGTTCGTTGTGAGCGTCGCTTTGCAACGTCCGATCCTCAATTTCTCTTGCGATGACGAGCGCCGCATCGAGGTGCGCCCGCCCAGTGTCCATGCGGCCCCCGTGACTCTCGCGCCCGGCGAGGCCGATGAGCGACCGGCACTCGCAATGCCGGTCTCCGACCTCGCGCGCATGTGCCAGCGACGCCTCGAACTGCGCGTGCGCCTCAGCGTCCTTGCCGCAGGCCGCGAGCGCGCTGCCCGCAACCCATTGCGCCCTGGCGGCTGCGGCGGCCCCAAGCCCGGGTATGGACTGCACCAAAGACGCGAGTTCGACACCGGTGCTGAAAGGCCCGCGCAGGACCAGCCCTGCCCAGGCGCCCTCAAGCGTGTCCGCTGCCACATCAGCGTTGGCCCGCGCCGCAGCTCGGCGACAAGCGACGACGAAATTGTCGAGGTCGGCACAGGCATCGGCAATAGCCGCCTTCTCCTCGAGGCCCGCAAAGTACGCGCCGTGTCGTGCTTCGGCGGCGAGCAACGCCGCCGGGCCGCTGCCCGCGTAGCGATCCGCTGTGCGCAGGTGCTCCGCTGCATACTCCTGCACGCTCACGAGGAGGTCGAAGCGATCGTCGGTCACTTGCCTGACGAGCGACTTCTGCACCAGCGACTGCAGCACGTCCATGGGCCACGGCGCGTTGTCGTATGCGGATAGATCCAAAATCGCCTCGACAGACTCGAGCGTGAACCCGCCCTCGAACACGTCGACAGCTGGGCCAGCGCAGCTTTCTCGGGCAACGACAGCAAATCCCACGACCAATCGAACACAGCACGCAGCGTCGCCTGTCGGTCGACCCGCCCGCCGGCCGACGAGAGCAGTTTGAACCGCTCGCTCATGCGCAATAGCAGCGTCCGCGGTGGCATCACGCGCACCCGTGCAGCGGCCAGCTCGATCGCCAGCGGCAGGCCGTCCAGCAGCTGCACAAGCCGGCCGATCGCTGCCTGGTCCTCGGTGTTCGGTTGAAATCCCGGCTTTGCCGCTTCTGCCCTGCGCACGAACAGTGCAGCTGCGTCGGACGGCACCAGTGGCGGCAGCGCAAGTATCTCTTCTCCGGGCAACCCCAGCACTTCGCGCGTCGTCACCAGGAACCGTGCGGCGCTCGCACGGTTGAGCCACCGGCCCAGCGTTTCCTTCGCTTCGCGAGCGACCTGCTCGAAGTTGTCAAGGATTACCAAGCAATGTCCGCGCCCCGCGATGGCCTGCCCGAGTTGGGTCACCGGATCGTCCTTGCCCAGTGGCACGTCGAGCCCTTGTGAGACGGCATGAGCGATGCCGTCGAGATTTCGAGCTTGCGACAGATCGCAGAACCAGACGCCGCCCGGGAAGTCCCCGAGCGCACTCCACCCGAACCGCGTCGCGAGCCGCGTCTTGCCGGTGCCACCAACGCCGAGTACCGAGACGAGGCGTGCCCCCGCGTCCAGGCGTCGTGCCAGTTCGGCCAATGGCTCGCGACGGCCGACGAAGGGATCGCGCTCGGCCGGCAGGCTATGGCCGCCCGTGAGTGATGCCAACGGCGGAAAATCAACACGCAAGTCGGGCGCGACGACCTGCAGCAGGCGTTCGGGAATGGGCAAGCCCTTCAGCCGATGCTCGCCCATCTCGCGCAGCGTGACGCCTTCCGGCAAATGCTCGCGCACCATTTCCGCCGTGGCGGCAGAGAGCAGGACCTGTTCGCCATGAGCGGCGGACATGATGCGTGCCGCGCGGTTCAACGCTGTACCGAAATAGTCGCCGTCCCGAAGTTCTGCCATCGCCGGTGTGTAATCCCATCCGTACTCTTAGCGTGACCGGTAGCCGGGTACCGGATGCCGTCAGCTCACGATCCGAGAAACCGGACTCTGGGGCTTGCAAGGCGCGTTGTGCCGCAAGGCACGCTCCAAGCGCATCTGCAGCGGCGCCGAAGACCGCGAACACGCCGTCGCCAGTGGTCTTGATGATGCATCCGTCGAATGACCCGATCGCATGACGCAACAGTTTGTCGTGGTGAGCGAGCGCAGCCTGCATCGCCACAGGATATTGGTCCCACAAGCGTTGTGCTGCCTTCGATATCCGTGAACAGGAAAGTCACGGTGCCCGTGGGGAACAGCGAATCCGCGCCAGGTTTTGCGGGCATGTATGTGTTCGGGGACTGGGATCCGGACGACGCATTCTGCGGACAGTCATCCGTTCTCGCAACCAACCACGGAGCGCTCCCCCAGCGATCTGAGCTCTGTTGGCGTTGTGCGAGGTATTCGTCGTGTGGGGCAGGATCCTGGCGGGTCGGGTAGGACTTTCTCGGTTAGTGATATGATTAGTTGCCATGCTAAGTAATTCAATAAAAACAGATTTATTGATACCCTCGGATAGGGTCGGATAGTCCATGCGCTACTGGCTGATGAAATCCGAGCCCGACGACGTCTCCATCGACGATCTCGCGGCGCGCCCGAAAAAGACCGTCGCCTGGTACGGTGTACGCAACTACCAGGCGCGAAACTACATGCGCGACGAAATGCAGGTCGGCGACCTCGCATTCTTCTACCACTCGAGCTGTCCCGAGCCGGGCATCGCCGGCATCGTGCGCGTAAGTCGCGCAGCCTACCCCGACGCGACGCAGTTCGACCGCAAGAGCGAGTATTTCGACGTCAAGGCGACGCGCGAGTCGCCGCGATGGTTCAACGTGGAAGTTACGCTCGTGCAAAAAACTCGGCTGATCGGATTGCCCGAGCTACGTGCTGCCCGCGAGCTCGCGACCATGCGCGTACTTCAGCGCGGCAACCGCCTGTCGATCACGCCCGTCGACGCGCGTGAGTGGAAATTCATCGCTACCAAGCTCGTGGGTATGACGAACTGATCAGCGTGGGGTGGATCGACCATGTTCGATCACGCAGGCAGCATGAGCGTCAGGTGAACGTGTTGGGGCAGCTTGCGAGGGAACTCGCGTGATCGACTGGTCGCTGGTCCCGGTCTACCTCGCGTTGGGCGCTTTCGTCGGATTTCTCGCCGGCCTGCTCGGCGTCGGCGGCGGCTTCACCATCGTGCCGGTTCTGATGGAAGCGTTCGCCCGCGAAGGCTTCGGCAGCACGCACGTCCTGCCGCTGGCGATCGGAACGTCGTCGGCAACCATCGTGTTCACCGCGCTATCGTCCGCGCGTGCGCACCATCGCCGCGGTGCGATCGCGTGGGATATCGTTTGGCCGATGGCGCCCGGCCTCGTCGTCGGATCGCTGATCGGACCGCAGATCGCAAGCGCGCTGCCGATGCGCGCGCTGGCGACGATCGTCGGCACCATTACCTGGCTGGGCGCGCTGCGTATGTTGACGAACCGCCTGCCGCCTCCGACCGCCTCGCTCCCAGGCAGGGGTGGTCTGTTCGCCGTCGGCGCAGGCATCGGGTTGGTCGCCGGAATGGTCGGTACCGCAGGCGCGTTTCTCGCCGTGCCGTTCATGGTCCGCAGCAACGTCAAGGTGCGCACTGCGGTCGCGACGTCGGCTGCGATCGGCTGGCCGGTTGCGATCACCTCGACAGTCGGATTCATCGTCGCCGGACTACGCCAGTCCGATCTGCCGCCTTTTGCGGTCGGCTACGTCTACGTGCCGGCGATGGTCGGCATTGCGTCGGCCAGCATGCTGCTTGCACCGCTCGGCGCGCGGCTTGCCCACGCCTGGCCCATGAGCCGGCTGCGGCGTGCGTTCTCGCTTCTGCTACTGGTGCTCGGCGCCTACATGTTTTGGAAGGGGTTCCGGGGCTGAAGCGGCCCTCGGTGAGTAGCTGCGCCTCGATGCGCGCGTCGCTGGCAGGCGGTGCGACTGCGTAGCGCGTTCGCGTGTCGGCTGTACGCGATCGCGACGTTCTTCGCGTGGAAAACGCTAACGGCGTAAGTGAGACCGTCGACGTCGCCCTCACGAGAACAGCAGAGAAATAGCGCGCGGAGCCGGGCGCAAGCAACAAACGAAACAAATCTGGCCCCGCCGTGAAGTTTTTCCGCCGTACGCGACCGATAGACTTCACTCCAGTTCCGGTTCGCTGGAGATTAAATTGCAACTGCTCGACCCGGCCGCCATTGCTTTGGCAAGCGGCCCGCTCATGCCTCAAAGTACTTCTCGCCGGGCGACGTGATGCGCAGCCATGCTCCCGGCTCCGACGCGGACGCGCGGCCGAACAGCGACGCGGATGTTTCACCGATCGCCACTCATTGGACTCGAATTCTCTACTGCGATCTCTATACGGGCCGCACCACCGATGGCACCACGGATCTGGGTGAGCGCACGGCGGGAGATCCGCCATCGCCGACTGCCGGTTTCATAGCTACTCGTAGGCACGAGGAAGACAAGGAGCTATGCGTGAAAACAACAGATTCAAGTCGTGACGCGGCTTCGGACCGCAAGGGATCTTCGATCCAGGCCGCCGCAATCCTGGTCACCATATGCATACTTGCGTATCTGGCCATTGGGGGCATCCTCCAGGTGATGGCATTGGACGCCGCCGCCGCTGCGCCGGATGGCGCGCTGACGCCACTGGGTGCTGTAACTGCGTCGAATTCCGCGGTCGGCGAGGCTCAAGCGTTGCCAACCAACGCAGCCGACCAAGACTCGGAGCCGGCGGACAGCGCCCGTGAGTGCGGGCACAGAGCGAACAACACTGTCTATGACTAGATTGCCGAGGCGCATTACAGCACCGGTTTAGTCCGATATACATCACTAGGAGTCGAGAAATGTCCACAGTCATTGCCACATCCCCGCCCCCCATCGATCTGGCTGCGGTAAAGGCTCGTCAGCAAGCCGCCTGGTCCACGGGTAACTATGCTGTCGTCGGTACGACACTGCAGATCGTCGGTGAAACCCTGTGCGAAGCACTCGATCTTCGCTCCGGCGCGCGCGTGCTCGACGTCGCCGCGGGCAACGGCAACGCGACGCTAGCGGCTGCGCGCCGGTGGGGCGACGTGACATCCACCGACTACGTGTCCTCGCTGCTCGAGTCGGGTCGAGCACGAGCGCTTGCCGAGGGCCACACGATCAAGTTTCAGGAAGCCGACGCCGAAAACCTGCCATTTCCCGACGCGTCGTTCGATGTGGTGATGTCCACCTTCGGCGTAATGTTCACCCCGAACCAGGACAAGGCGGCGAGCGAACTCGCGCGCGTCTGCAGGCCCGGCGGCAAGATCGGTCTGGCGAACTGGACTCCCGAGAGCTTTATCGGGCAACTATTCAAGACGATCGGCAAGTACGTCCCACCTGCGGCGGGTGTCAAATCACCCGCACTGTGGGGAACGAAGACGAGGTTGGAAGAACTCTTCGGCCAGACCACCGGTGAGATCCACACCACGCGCCGCGAGTTCGTTTTCCGTTACCACTCGCCAGAACACTGGATCGAAGTCTTCCGCACGTACTACGGCCCGATGACCAAGACTTTCGGCGCACTCGATGCCGACAAGCAGGCCAGCTTCACCGCCGAATTGCTGGCGCTCATCGCAAGCCGCAACCGCTCGGGCGACCGCACGCTGGTGCTACCGAGCGAGTACCTCGAGGTAGTGATCGAGCGGAGGCGATGACACATCGACGGCGGGCTGATGCCTACTGCGCCGAATAGCGCGTGCGCAGCGCCTTCTTTTCCACCTTGCCCATGGCGTTGCGCGGAAGGCCGTCGACGAAGTGCACGCGTTTGGGCACCTTGAACGCGGCAATCTCGCCCTTGAGCGCGGCGATGACGCCGGCCTCGGTCTGCGCGCCGGTTTCGGCGACGACCACCGCCGTCACTGCCTCGCCGAAATCGGTGTCGGGCACGCCGATCACCGCCGATTCGACGATGCCGGGCAGCGCGTCGATATGTTCCTCGATTTCCTTGGGATAGACGTTGAGGCCACCGGTGATGATGAGATCCTTGGCGCGACCCACGATCGTCAGGTATCCATCGCCGGCCATCTCGCCCACGTCGCCGGTCCTGAAGAACCCGTCTGCCGTGAATTCCTCGCGAGTCTTTTCTGGCATGCGCCAATAGCCGGCGAACACGTTGGGTCCCTTGACCTCGATCGCACCGACCTCACCAGCGGGACACACCGCACCTGCAGCATCGACGACGCGAACATTGATGCCCGGCAGCGGCAAGCCCACGCTGCCGCAGCGGCGCTCGCCCGACAGCGGATTCGACGTGTTCATGCCGGTTTCGGTCATGCCGTAGCGTTCAAGGATGGTGTGGCCGGTGCGCTGTGCGAAATCGTCGAAGGTAGCGGGTAGCAGCGGCGCCGAACCGGAGATGAACAGGCGCATGCCGGCGCAGGCGTCGGCATCGAAGCGTTCCTCGGCGAGCAGACGCGAGTAGAACGTCGGCACACCCATCATCACCGTCGCGTGTGCGAGCGAGGACACCACCTTCGGGGCTTCGAACTTTGCGTGCCAGAGCATGCGGGCGCCCGCTAACAGCGCGCAGTGGCACGCCACGAACAGGCCGTGCACGTGGTAGAGCGGCAGGGCGTGCAGGAGCACATCGTCGTGCGTGAATCCCCAGCGATCGACCAGCGTGAGCGCGTTGCTCGCGAGATTGCGGTGCGTGAGCATGGCGCCCTTGGCGCGGCCCGTCGTGCCCGAGGTGTACAGGATCGACGCCAGGTCGTCCGGCGCGCGATGGACCGGCTCGAAGTTCGAATCCTGGTCTTCCGCGGCGTCGAGCAGCGTTCCGGCGCCGGGGGCAAGCGTCAACACGCGGGCCTGCGGCCGCAGCGTTGACAGCGTAGCGGCGGACTCCGGTCGACCAACGATGACAGACGCTTCGGAGTCGTTGAAAAAATAGGCGAGCTCGCCTTTCTGGTAGGCCGTGTTGAGCGGTAGATATACGAAGCCGCCGCGGAGGCATCCGAGGTACAACGCAAGCGCCTCCCAGCACTTCTCGACCTGCACGGCGACGCGGTCGCCCGGCTCGCAGCCAGCTTTGCGCAAAGCCGCCGCGATGCGCGCGGAAGTCGAGTCGAGCGTTTCGTAGGGGATGACCGGCCCCTCGGGCATGAGGATGCAGGGCTGATCGGCGCGTTCCAGGAAGTGGTCACGCAGCAGGGCGTAGAGGTTTGCGTTCATCACGTCGCTGCGCTCATTGGTGGGACGCCCAGCCTGGATTCCTGCCCGCGCGGGGGTGACCATGCTTCTGTCAGCGTTGCCGTTCCCCGACGATCCTGCCGTTGCCGCTCCGGCGCAGGCCGGGGCCTAAAGTTGCACCGTCAGTTACTCGTGCAATAGCGGCCAGCGCGCCTCGAATTGCAACAGCCGCGTATACATTATTGATCTTTATCAGTATGAGTGACAAATCGATCGTCGCCCCGGCGCAGGCCGGGGCCCAAGTTCGTCTTTCGCCGGACACCAACTTGGATCCCGGCCTTCGCCGGGATGACGAAGAGGGGACGAAAACTCTCAAGCCACCTGCGTAAAGGTCGTTAGATCAACCCGGCGCCCCGCGCCCACTTGTATTTCGCGCCCAGTACCGCAACCGGCATTTCCGTCGAGTAGGGGTACGCCGGGATGCCGTGGTCGAACAGATATTCCGCCGCTTCTTCAACTTGTACATCGCCCGCCAGCGAGGCCACCACAGGTTTGCTGATGCCCTTTGCTTTCATCTCGTCGACGACTTCGACGACCAGTTTGGCGAATACCATCGGCGGCGTGATGATGGTGTGCCAGTAGCCCAGGATGAGCGCGTGGATGCGCGGATCCTCCAGCCCGAGGCGTATCGTGTTCTGGTAAGTCTTCGGTGGCTCACCGCCCGTGATGTCGACCGGGTTGCCGGCGGCGCCGAAGGGCGGGATGAACTTGCGAAACGCCGCGTCCAGATCGGGCGGCATTGCCATGAGCGTCAACCCATTGTCGACCACCGCGTCGGACAGCAGCACACCGGACCCGCCGGCGCCGGTGATGATCACCACGTTCTCGCCCTTGGGCGTGGGTAGCACCGGGATTGCGCGCGCGAATTCGAGCAGGTCGCGCAGGCTGCGTGCACGGATCACGCCGGACTGCTTGAACACGTCCTCGTAGATCTTGTCATTGCCCGCAAGCGCGCCGGTGTGCGAGCTTGCCGCACGGGCACCCATCGCTGTGCGCCCAGCCTTGAGGACGACCACCGGTTTGATTTTCGAGACGCGCTTGGCGACTTCGGCGAAGGCGCGTCCATCCTTCAGGTCCTCGCAGTGCTGCGCGATGATGTGCGTGTTGTCGTCCTGCTCGAAGAATGTGAGCAGGTCGTCCTCGTCGATGTCTGACTTGTTACCGAGTCCGACGATTGCCGACACGCCCATCTTCGCCGAACGCGAGAAGCCGATGATGGCCATGCCGATGCCGCCGGACTGCGACGACAGTGCGGCGTGGCCCTTCACGTCGTAGGCCGTGCAGAACGTCGCGCACAGATTCTTCCACGTGTAGTAGAAGCCGTAGATGTTGGGGCCCATCAGGCGCACGCCGTACTTGCGGCCGATTTCCTGGATCTGTTTCTGGCCTTCGACGTTGCCGGTCTCGGCAAAACCCGAGGGGATCAGCACAGCGCCGGGAATTTTCTTCTCGCCGACTTCGACCAGCGCCTGCGCGACGAACTTGGCGGGAATCGCGAACACCGCGACGTCGATCTCGCCCGGCACGTCCTTGACGCTCTTGTACGCCTTGCGACCCATGATCTCGGTCGCGGACGGGTTGATCGGATAGATCTCGCCCTTGTATCCGCCGTTGATCAGATTCTTCATCACCGAGTTGCCGATCTTGCCGTCTTCCGACGACGCGCCGATGACCGCCACCGCCTCCGGCTTCATGATGCGGTTCATGTCGCGCACGATGTCGTCGTGCTTCGGCCGGAAGCGCGCCGGCGGCGGCGCGAAGTCGACGACGATGCGCACGTCCGCGGCGATGGCGCCCTGCTTCGTCGCGAAGACCGGGTTGAGGTCCATCTCCGCGATCTCGGGAAAGTCGGAGACAAGCTGCGACACGTTGCGGATCACCGTGGCGAGCGCATTGCGGTTTACCGCCTCCGCTCCGCGCACGCCCTTGAGAATCGCCGCGGCCGCGATGCCGTCGAGCATCGACAGCGCATCCTCCTTGGACGCTGGCGCCAGCCGGAAGGTGATGTCCTTGAGCACCTCGACCAGCACCCCACCCAGCCCGAAAGCCACCAGTTTGCCGAACGACGGATCGGTGACCGCGCCGACGATGACTTCCTGGCCACCGGTCAGCATCTGCTGGACCTGGACGCCGAGCAGCGTCGCCTTGCGGTCGTACTTCTTGGCGTTGGCCATGATCGTGGCGAAGCCGCGCTTCACGTCCTCGTGCATTCTTGACGCCGACCAGGACGCCGCCCGCCTCGGTCTTGTGCAGGATTTCCGGCGACACGATCTTCAACACGACCGGGAAGCCCATGCGCGTGGCGAGCTTCGCCGCCTCGGCGGCCGTCGTCGCGACGCCTTCCTTGGGCACCGGAATGCTCGTAGGCGTCGCATACGAGCTTGCCTTCCGGGGCGGTCAGCGACGTGCGGCCCTCCGCCTTCACGGCGTCGAGAATGCGGCGTACTTCGCTCTTGTTCTTGGCCATCTCTTTCCCTTCTGATTTCGCCCGCGCGCGGCTGCGCTAGCACGGTGCTGTGGTAGGTCGGCAGTCAGATGACCTTGGCGGCGCGCAGCGCTGCGACCTTGTCCTTGCCGTAGCCGAGCTCCGCCAGCACGTCGTCGGTGTGCTCGCCGAGGAGCGGCGAACGCTTCACATCGGTCGGGCTGTCGGACATCTTGATCGGGTTGCCGACCGACAGGTATTTGCCGCGCGTCGGGATGATCGACCTCGACGACGGTGCCGGTCTTGCGCAGCGACGGCTCCTCGGCGATCTCCTTCATCGACAGGATCGGGCCGCACGGAATGTCATGCTTGTTGAGGATGTCCATCGCCTCGAACTTGGTCTTGGTCTTGGTCCATTCCTCGATCTTGCCGAAGATCTCCATCAGGTGCGGCAGCCGCGCCTTGGGCGTCGCGTAGCTGCGGGTCGGTCAGCCATTCCGGGCTGGCCGATCACTTCGCAGATGTCCTTCCATACCGGCGCCTGCGTGATGAAGTAGATGTACGCGTTGGGATCGGTCTCCCAGCCCTTGCATTTGAGGATCCATCCGGGCTGGCCGCCGCCCGAGGCGTTGCCGGCGCGCGGCACCGCGTCGCCGAACTTGCCGTTGGGATACTGCGGATACTCCTCCATCATCTTGGTGCGATCGAGGCGCTGCTGGTCGCGCAGCTTGACGCGGCAGAGGTTGAGCACGCCGTCCTGCATCGCTGCCAGCACGCGCTGGCCGCGGCCGGTCGTGTTGCGCTGATACAGCGCGGCGACGATGCCGAGCGCGAGGTGCAACCCGGTGCCCGAATCGCCGATCTGCGCGCCGGTGACCAGCGGCGGACCGTCGTCGAAGCCGGTGGTCGACGCCGCGCCGCCAGCGCACTGCGCGACGTTCTCGTAGACCTTGCAGTCCTCGTACGGGCCGGGGCCGAAACCCTTGACCGACGCGACGATCATGCGCGGATTGAGCGCCTGGATGTGCTCCCAGGTGAAGTCCCATGCGATCGAGCGCGCCGGGCGCGAAATTCTCGACCAGCACGTCGCAGTGCTTGACCAGCGCTTCGAGCACCTCCTTGCCCTTGCGGGTGCTTGGCGTCGACGGTGATCGAGCGCTTGTTGTGGTTGAGCATCGTGAAATACAGGCTGTCGACGCCCGGGATGTCGCGCAGCTGCCCGCGAGTGATGTCGCCTTCGCCCGCCCGCTCCACCTTGATGACGTCGGCGCCGAGCCACGCCAGAAGCTGCGTGCACGTCGGTCCCGATTGCACATGCGTGAAGTCGAGGATCTTGACGCCGTCTAATGCCTTGCCCATTACGTTCCCCTATCCGATGCCGCTATTCTGAAAGCGTTATTCAGACTCAACTGCCGTCACGGCTTCTTCTTCGCGGCGGGATTGAGACTCGTGATGCGGCCGCTTTCCGTGCCGGCCTTTTCGTCGATGACTGCGTTGATCAGCGTAGGCTTGCGCGAGCGGATCGCTTCTTCCATCGCGTTGCGAAGCTCGGCCGGCGTCGTCGCCAGCACACCCACGCCACCGAAGGCCTCCATCAGTTTCTCGTAGCGCGCGCCCTTGACGAACACCAGGGGCGACGGATCGCGCCCTCCGGTCGTATTCACTTCGTCGCCGCGGTAGACACCGTTGTTGTTCAGGATCACGACGCAGACCGGCAGGTTGTAGCGGCAGATCGTCTCGCACTCCATGCCGGAGAAGCCGAAGGCGCTGTCGCCCTCGATCGCAATCACCTGCTCGCCGCTGACCACGGCCGCCGCGACCGAAAAGCCCATGCCGATGCCCATGACGCCCCACGTGCCGACGTCCAGGCGCTTGCGCGGCTTGTACATGTCCACGATGCTGCGCGTGAAGTCGAGCGCGTTCGCACCTTCGTTGACGAGGATGGCATCCGGATTCGCCTTGACGATGTCGCGCACGACGTTGAGCGCGCTGTGGTAGTTCATCGGCGTCGGGTTCTTCGCCAGCGTCTCCGCCATCTTCGCGACGTTCTTGGTCTTGCGCTCCGCGATGGCGTCGAGCCACTCGGCGGGCGGCTTCGGCCAGTTCGATCCGATCGCGCTCGAGCATGGCCGAGACGCACGAGCCGATGTCGCCGACGACCGGCGCATCGATGCGGACGTTGCTGTCCGCCTCCTGTGGCGAGATGTCGATCTGGACGAACTTCTGGCCGCCCCACGCCTTGGCGAAGCGCCGCCCCACGTCTTGCCCTTGCCGTGCGAAAGCAGCCAGTTGAGGCGCGCGCCGATCAGCATCACGACGTCGGCTTCGGGCAGCACGTACGAGCGCGCGGCGGATGCCGACTGCTCGTGCGTGTCGGGCAGCAGGCCCTTGGCCATCGACATCGGCAGGTAGGGGATGCCGGTCCTTTCGACCAGCGCGCGGATATCCGCATCGGCCTGCGCGTACGCCGCGCCCTTGCCGAGGATGATGAGCGGACGCTTGGCGCTCTTGAGCAGATCGAGCGCGCGCTGCACGGCGTCCGGCGCGGGGATCTGGCGCGGCGCCGGATCGACGACCTTGATCAGCGAATTCTTCCCGGCTTCCGCGTCGATCGTCTGCGGGAACAGCTTGGCCGGCAGGTCGAGATAGACGCCGCCGGGACGGCCGGAGACAGCGGCACGGATCGCCCGCGCCACGCCGACGCCGATGTCCTCGGCGTGCAGGACCCGGAACGCGGCCTTGGCGTGCGGCCGCGCGATGGCGAGTTGGTCCATCTCCTCGTAGTCGCCCTGCTGCAGGTCGACGATCTCGCGCTCGCTCGAGCCGCTGATGAGGATCATCGGAAAGCAGTTGGTGGTGGCGTTGGCGAGCGCCGTCAGTCCGTTGAGAAAGCCGGGTGCGGACACCGTGAGGCAGATGCCCGGCTTCTGCGTCATGAAGCCGGCGATCGAAGCGGCGTACCCGGCGTTCTGCTCGTGGCGGAAGGAGATCACGCGTATTCCGGCGGCCTGCAACTTGCGCGTGAGGTCGGTGATCGGGAATGCCGGGCAGGCCGAAGATCGTATCGATGCCGTTCAGCTTGAGGGCGTCGATGACCAGCTGAAAGCCGTCGATCTCTTGTGATTCGGCATTGATCTCGCCGCCGGCGGTTTTCGGCGTGTCTCCCGCTGTCGTAGCGGTCGCTGGCGGCTTGGTCGTCCTGATCGTCTCTTCTAGCATGATTTTCCTCGATTCTTGAATCGTCGTGCATTGGCGCAAATTGCCGAGAAACAGGCAACGCCGTCCCGACGAAGAAAGGCGGCGCCGCTAATCGAGAGCTAACCCGCGCCGACTTTCTGTGCGCCCATTGACGCGTTGCCGGCCGCCTGCTGCCTGGCGCGCAGCGGGCGCAGTACGAACAGAGCAAGAGCGACGACGACAAAGTTGGCGATCGCCGTTACGACGAACACCGCATGCCAGCCCCCGGTCGCATCCTTCAGCACGTTCGCTAGCGGTACCAGTAACGCCGACGTGCCCTTTGCGGTGTAGAGCAGGCTGGTGTTCACAGTCGCGAATTTTGACCCGAAGGTGTCGGTGCAAGTGGACGGGAACAAACTGAAGATCTCACCCCATGTGAAGAAGATCAATCCCGCAAACAGCACGAACAACCACGGGTTGGTTCCAAGCGAACCCAATAGCCAGTACGCGATGCCCCCGCCGCCGAAGGCGATCGCCATGGTGGGCTCCCGCCCGATCTTGTCCGACACCCAGCCGAAAAACGGACGCGCGACCCCATTCATGATGTTGTCGACAATTAGCGCGACCGTGAGCGTTGAAGCACCGAGGAACAGCACCTCATTGGAGATACCGTAGTTCTTGGCAATCAACGCTAGCTGCGCGGTGGCCATCAGTCCACTCGCCGAAATCAAAACGAACATGAGATACAGCAACCAGAACGTCGGTGTAGCAAGCATCTCCGCCGGTCTGAAACTGCGTGTCGACTGCACCACGCGCGCCGACGATACTGCCGCCGGCGCCTCGCCGGCGAGCGGCCCGCGCAGGAACCATCCCAGCAGGAATACGCCGCCACCCTGGATCAGACCGAACCAGAAGAACGCGGCCTCATACCCGGACGAGCCGATCACCATCCGCATCGGAATGACCGTGAGGGCCGCACCTGCGCCGTAACCCGCCGCAGTCAGCCCAACCGCGAGCCCACGGCGGTCGGCGAACCATTTAACGGCATTACCGACGCACACCGAGTAGACCCCGCCGCCACCAATGCCGGAGATCACGGCACCCAGGTAGAGCGTCGAAAGCGTCTGTGCGTAGGAATTGATGATCCAGCCGATCGCCACGAGGATCCCCCCCATGGCGACGACCAATCGCGGACCTCTATGCGGACCAAGGCGGTCCGCAATCCAGCCGGTAATCGGCGTAAACCAAGTCTCGAGCGCAATGAAGACGCTGAACGCCACCTGTATTGCCGCGAGCTCCCATCCGTGCTTCTGCGACATTGGCGTGACGAACAACGTCCAACCGTATTGCAGGTTGGCGATCAGCACCATGCAAATGATGCCTATGATGAGTTGCGCCCAACGCTTCGTGGACGGAATGTTTGCAGTCGCTGCGCCCGGCTTGACTGTGGCTTCCATTGACTCCTCCTTTGTGTTTCGGCGCGTCGTTGCGCGCGATTTGTCGTGTTCCCCGATACCCGCTACGGAAATGCTCGCCATCCAACTCGGCTGACTTCATGTGAGCTTGCGCTAATCGGTTACAAACCCCGGGTTCGGGTATGCGTCATACGTTGCCCGCATCGCCGGAGAAACGCGACCTGAGTTAACACTTTTGCCGTTCGGCTGCGGAATCCGGTTCCCTCGCGAGCGCGAAAGAACGATATCCCCATATTTTCCTCCTGGGCGTATTCGACAGGTATACGACAGGTGCAGGATACTTATACGATAGCCCTTCGCAGCATTCAACGGTCGACCTGAAGGCTATTAGCCTACTATAATAGGTTAGCGTAACGTATTTTGTATACCAGATATTGTCAACAGTAATTTCGAGGGACATAAGCCCGCGCAGCGACCTTTCGCGCTCAGCAGCAGCAAGAGGGTCCACTACTTGAAGCATGAATGATCGGTCGAAGATATGCATTTTCGGAGCTGGCGCGATTGGAGGGTACTTCGGCGTTCAACTGGCTCGGGCCGGCTTCGACGTGAGCCTGGTTGCCCGCGGGACACACCTTGCTGCGATTCGAGAACGGGGGCTGCGGTTACAAATCGGCGCCTCCGAACATGTCGCAATGCTGCCCTGCACCGACCGTCCCGCCGATCTCGGGGTGCAGGAATACGTGATCCTGGCGCTCAAAGCCCATCAGATCCCGGACGCAGTCGATGCGATGCTACCGCTGCTCGGACCAAACACGTCCATTGTCACCGCCAGCAACGGTCTGCCGTACTGGTTTTTGGACTTTGTCGCGCCGCCCTACCGCGGTGCGACGCTCGCGTGCGTCGATCCTGCTGGTCGCCTGCGGAAAGTACTGGGCACCGAGCGTGCGCTGGGCCTCGTCGTCTTCCCGGCCACCGAGATGGTTGCGCCCGGCATTATCCGCCATGATCACGGTTCGAAGCTGCCGTTGGGCGAGCCGCGAGGCGGGCGCAGCGACCGCGTCGTCCGTCTGCACGAAATTCTCGTCGCCAGCGATTTCGACGCGCCGATTCGCCAGGATATCCGCGACGAGATCTGGCTCAAGCTCTGGGGCAATTTGTGCTTCAACCCGCTGAGCGCGCTGACCGGAGCGACGGTCGACGTGATCGCTGGCGAGCCTGGCACGCGCGGAATCTGTCGCGCGATGATGCTTGAGATGGCGGCGATAGGGGGCCGACTCGACCTCAAGTTACGGGTCGACGTGGACCGACGGATCGACGGTGCCAAGGCCCTGGGACCGCATAAGATGTCGATGTTGCAGGACTTGGAGCGCGGTCGATCGATGGAAATAGAGCCGCTGGTGGGCGTGGTGCAGGAGCTCGGACGGCTTACCGGAACGCCGACGCCGACGGTAGACATCGTGCTGGCGCTAATCCGCCAGCGCGCGGGCGTTGCAGCCGCCGCCACCGAGCTACCCAATAACAGGGGCAACTGAGAGATACACATGGCCACGATGGTCGAGATTTCCGAGCGGCCGCTGCCGTTGGAACTGCAGCCACTCAGCGCCAATGTCAGCATTGGTGATCAGGCCTACGCTGCGCTCAAGCAAGCGATCATGAACGCAGATATCTACGCCCACCGCGACGAGATCCGCCTCGATGAGCGCCAGCTTTCGCGGGCGCTGGGCGTGAGTCGTACGCCGATCCGCGAAGCGATGACGCTGCTCGAGCAGGAGGGCTTCCTGCGCACGGTGCCACGCCGCGGCGTGTTCATCGTGCGCAAGACCAAGAAGCAGATCATCGAGATGATCGAGATGTGGGCTGCCCTGGAAAGCATGGCGGCGCGCTTGGCTACGCTCAACGCTTCGGATGCGGATATCGCGGCGCTGCGGCACATGTTCGACGAATTCCGCAACGCGACCCCGGCCGAGCACATCGACGAATACTCCGATGCGAACATCGCGTTCCATCAGGCGATCATCGCGCTTTCCGGCTCGCACCTGATGGGCAAGACCCTCGAGAACCTGTTCATCCACGTGCGCGCCATCCGCCGCATGACGATTTCACAGCGCGACCGCGCCGAGCGTTCGATCGTCGATCACATGCGCATCATCGAGGCATTGGAAAAGCGTGACACCGAGCTCGCCGAGCGCCTGGTGCGCCAGCATTCGCTCGATCTGGCCGCGCATGTCGAAAAATACGGCGATTTTCTCGACTGATGGCCACGCATCCCCGCACGCCGCCGCAGGCGATCGTCGATACGTCCGCGCTGGGTCGACAGCGCAAGAAGCGCGCGCATCCCAAGGGTCGGCCGCTCGACCCGCAGGCGCAATCCGAGATCCGCGCACTGCTGGGCGATGCGCCGCGCCGGCGCGACCTGCTCATCGAGTACCTGCACCGCGTGCAGGACCGCTACGGACACATCTCGGCCGCGCACATACTTGCGCTGGCCGAGGAGCTGCGTCTCGCGCGCACCGAGGTCTACGAGGTCGCGACCTTCTATCACCACTTCGATGTCGTCGGGGAAGGCGAGAGCGCGCCACCACCGATGACGGTGCGCATATGCGAGACCCTCTCGTGCCAGATGGCGGGCGCCGACGCGCTGCTCGCCGCGTGCAGGCAGGCGGCTTGGCCAGGAGTACGCGTCCTCTCTGCGCCGTGCATCGGCCGCTGCGAGCAGGCACCCGCGGCGGTGGTCGGGCGCAATGCCCTCGGTCATGCCACGATCGATTCGATCGCTCAACTGGTGAAGGCCAGAGCGATAGAACCGCCGCCGACCGAAGCCGTCGACTACGCCGCGTATCGCGCGGCTGGGGGCTACGGCGCGCTCGACGCGTGCATTCGCGGCAAGTTGAGCGCCGAGAATGTGATCGCCGCGCTCGACGATTCGGGACTGCGCGGCCTCGGCGGCGCCGGTTTCCCGGCGGGTCGTAAATGGAAAATCGTGCGCGCCGAAGCCGCGCCCAGGCTGATGGCGGTAAACATCGACGAAGGCGAGCCGGGCACGTTCAAGGATCGCTACTACCTCGAGCGCGATCCGCACCGATTCTTCGAAGGTATGCTTATCGCGGCATGGGCGGTGGGCATCGAGGACGTCTATGTGTACTTGCGCGACGAGTACGCCGCGTGCCGCGCGCTGCTCGAGCGCGAGCTCGCGAGCCTCGTGAGCGACCCCCCTTGCCCGCTGCCACGCATACACCTGCGGCGCGGCGCAGGCGCATACATCTGCGGCGAGGAATCGGCGATGATCGAATCGATCGAGGGCAAGCGCGGCATGCCACGCCTGCGTCCACCTTACGTCGCGCAGGTCGGGCTGTTCGGGCGACCGACGCTCGAACACAACATGGAAACGCTGTACTGGGTGCGCGACATCCTGGAAAAAGGCGGCGCGTGGTTTTCGTCGCAAGGACGCAATGGTCGCAAGGGCTTGCGCTCGTTCTCGGTGTCGGGGCGCGTCGCCAACCCGGGCGTGCACCTCGCGCCGGCCGGCATCACGGTGCGCGAGCTCATCGACGAATATTGCGGCGGCATGGCGCAAGGCCACGACTTCTACGCCTACCTTCCCGGTGGCGCGTCGGGCGGCATACTGCCGGCCTCGCTGGGCGACGTGCCGCTGGATTTCGACACGCTGCAACCGCACGGCTGCTTCATCGGCTCCGCCGCGGTGGTCGTCCTGTCGCAGCATGACCGCGCGCGCGATGCGGCGCTCAACCTGATGCGATTCTTCGCCGACGAATCGTGCGGACAATGCACGCCGTGCCGCGTCGGCACGCAAAAGGCCGTCGGCCTGATGGCGCAACCGCGTTGGGACCAGGCGTTGCTCGGTGAGCTCTCGCAGGCGATGGCCGATGCATCGATCTGCGGGCTGGGACAGGCCGCGCCGAATCCGATCGCATGCGTGGTCAAATATTTCCCGCAGGAGCTCGCATGAACGCGCCCGCTGAACTCGCAGCGCAACTCGAGCAGACGTCATTCCAGCTCAACGGCGAGGTGGTCAACGCGTACGCCGGAGAAACCATCATCGAGGCGGCCAAGCGCCACGGCGTCGACATTCCCCATCTATGCTACAAGCCCGGCATGCGGCCCGACGGCAATTGCCGCGCCTGCATGGTCGAGATCAAGGGCGAACGCGTGCTCGCACCTTCGTGCTGCCGCAAGCCGGTCGCCGGCATGGAAGTCGCCAGCGACAGCCCGCGCGCGCTGCATTCACAGAAACTGGTGGTGGAAATGCTCGCCGCGGACGTGCCCGAGCGCGTCTACAAGCCCGATTCGGAGCTCGAGTACTGGAAGCGCCAACTCAAGATCGGCAAGCCGCGCTTCGCGGCGCGCGCGCAGCCCGCCGCCGACCTGTCGCATCCGGCCATGGCGGTCAATCTCGACGCATGCATCCAGTGCACACGGTGCGTGCGCGCCTGCCGCGAGGAGCAGGTCAACGACGTCATCGGCTACGCATTTCGCGGCAGTCATTCGCAGATCGTTTTCGACCTGGGCGACCCGATGGGCGATTCGACCTGCGTGGCCTGCGGCGAATGCGTGCAGGCGTGCCCGACCGGCGCGCTGGCCCCGGCGCACGATGCCTATCTGGTGCGCGCCGACAAGACTGTCGCGTCGGTGTGCCCGTATTGCGGCGTCGGCTGCCAGCTCACCTATTACGTCAAGGACAATGACATCGTTCGCGTCGAAGGGCGCGACGGTCCTGCCAATCACGAGCGACTGTGCGTGAAGGGCCGCTTCGGTTTCGACTACGTGCGTCACCCGCAGCGCCTGACCAAGCCGCTGGTCCGCAAGCCCGGATTCCCGAAGACGGCGGACTTCGTCATGGACCCGGCGAATCCCCTCGCGGTGTTTCGCGAGACGACGTGGGACGAGGCGCTTGCGCTTGCCGGCGACACGCTCAAGCGCATTCGCGACACGAAGGGCCCGCATGCCCTGGCCGGCTTCGGCTCGGCCAAGGGCTCCAACGAGGAAGCGTATCTGTTCCAGAAGCTGGTGCGCACTGGCTTTGGCTCCAACAACGTAGATCACTGCACGCGCTTGTGCCATGCCTCGAGCGTCGCAGCGCTGCTCGAAGGCATCGGCTCTGGCGCGGTGTCCAATCCGGTGATGGACGTCACGAAGGCCGACGTGGTGCTGCTGATCGGCGCCAATCCGGTGGTCAACCACCCGGTGGCCGCGACGTGGATGAAGAACGCGGTCAAGCACGGCACCAGGCTGATCCTCGCGGACCCGCGGCGCTCGGAGCTTGCACGGCACGCGACGCACTACCTGCAGTTCAAGCCCGACACCGACGTCGCATTGCTCAACGCCATGATGCACGTCATCGTCGAGGAGGGATTGGTCGACAAGGAGTTCATCGCGAGCCGCACCAGCGGTTACGAGGAGTTGCGCAACAACGTCGCCGGCTACAGCCCGGAAGCGATGGCACCGGTGTGCGGCGTCGGGGCCGAGATTATTCGCGAGGTCGCGCGCATGTTCGCCACATCGCGCGCGTCGATGATTTTGTGGGGCATGGGCATCTCGCAACACATCCACGGCACCGACAATGCGCGCTGCCTGATCGCGCTCTCGCTCATGACCGGGCAGGTCGGGCGTCCCGGCACCGGTTTGCACCCGCTTCGCGGGCAGAACAACGTCCAGGGTGCGAGCGACGTGGGCTTGATCCCGATGATGTACCCCGACTACAGCCGCGTCGACGACGCCGCGATGAAGCAGAAATTCGAGTCGGTATGGGGCACGGCGCTCGATCCCAAGCCCGGATTGACGGTGGTCGAGATCATGGACGCGGTGCACGCGGGCCAGATCCGCGGCATGTACATCATGGGCGAGAACCCGGCGATGTCCGATCCCGACGTGCGCCACGCGCGCGAGGCGCTGGCCGAATTGGAGATGCTGGTGGTGCAGGACATCTTCCTCACCGAGACCGGCTATCTCGCGGACGTGATATTGCCGGCGTCGGCATTTCCGGAAAAGACCGGCACCTTCACCAACACCGACCGCAGCGTTCAACTCGGTCGGCAGGCGCTCGATCCACCCGGCGAGGCAAGGCAGGACTTGCTCATCATCGTCGAGATGGCCAAGCGCCTCGGCCTCGACTGGAAATACGCACATCCCAGCGAAGTGTTCGAAGAAATGCGCCTGGTGATGCCGTCGATCGCCGGTGTGACATGGGACCGGCTGGAGCGCGACAGCGCCGTGACCTATCCCTGTGAGAAGGTGGGCGACCCCGGGCAACGCGTCGTGTTCACCGAGCAATTCCCGACCACATCGGGCAAAGGCCGCTTCGTGCCGGCGGCGATCATTCCTGCCGCAGAACAGCCGGACAAGGCATATCCGTTCGTGCTTATCACCGGCCGTCAGCTCGAGCATTGGCACACCGGGAGCATGACGCGTCGCACGGAGGTGCTCGACAGTATCGAACCCTCCGCGGTGGCATCGGTCAATCCCGCCGATCTGGGTGCGCTCGGTGTCGCTCCGGGCGACGCGATCACGGTCGCCTCGCGACGCGGTAGCATCACGCTCGCTGCGCGCGCGGACGCGGGCACGCCGCGGGGCGCCGTGTTCATTCCGTTCTGCTACTACGAAGCTGCGGCGAACCTGCTGACCAATCCTGTGCTCGATCCGTTCGGCAAGATTCCGGAGTTCAAGTACTGTGCGGTGAGGGTCACGCCAGGAGGAAGCACAAGCGCGACGACGGGGTACGGCGGCGACTGAGGCGCTTGCCACATCGCCCGAGCACCGAGCTGGGATCCCGGCCTTCGCCGGGATGACGAACATACGTCGCGCCGACTCCGCATCGTAGTACGGCACGTTCCGGCCGGGGCTTCCTGTTGCGACTCTCCGAACACGCGTCGCCCCGGCGCAGGCCGGGGCCCAAGTTTCGAGCAGTGGAGTGGCTATGGACTTGCGGGCGCGCGCGCCTTCGCCTAGCCTCCGCTAAGTACGCTCGGAGTACATTAACGGTCAAGGGAGGGGCCGATGGGTCGGGCAGCCACGTCCGCGAAGGCTAAGGTCGCAGCCAAGCGTCCTGCTGCCCCGAAATCCGCGAAGAAGAAAAAGACACCCACGGCCCGAGACGTCGGGAAGCGCCTGGCTGCGGCGCTTGCGCAACAGAAGGCGACGAACGAGATCCTGCGCTTGATGTCCGCGTCGCCGAGCGACGTTCAGCCTGTGCTAGACGCGGTGGCCCGGCACGCCGCGCGCCTTTGCGACGCTCCCTACGCGCGCGTGCTGCTGGTCGACGGCGACGGGCTGGTACAACGGGCAGACTATTCCGCCAAGGGCAGGCGCATTGCGTTGCCTGCGCGTCCCGTTCCGATTCGCCGAACCGCCATCACCGGCCGGGCGGTGCTCGACCGCAGGACCATTCACATCACGGACATCGTGCCCTTGCTCGATTCCGAGTATCCGGCGGCGCGGGAAAATGCAATCGCGGCGGGATTCCGTACCATCCTGGCTGTGCCGCTGATGCGTGAGGGTCACGCGTACGGCGGGATCCTTCTCTATCGTCGCGTGGTGCGGCGCTTTACACGTGATCAGGTCGCGCTCGTGGAAACCTTCGCTCGCCAGGCCGCGATCGCCATAGACAACGTGCGGCTCTTTCACGAGACGCGGGAAGCACTCGACCGGCAGTCCGCCACAAGCGAGATCCTGCGGGTGATCAGTGAATCGCCCACGGATGTGCGGCCGGTATTCGACGCGATTGTTAGGAGTGCCGTTCGATTGTGCGGGGCCGACCACAGTATAGCCGCACGATTCGACGGCGAGATGCTGCACCCGCTTGCCCACCATGGCTTTTCGCCGGGGGCACTTGAGCTTACGGCGCGCATGTTTCCAATGCGGCCTAACATGCAGAACATGCTTGGGCGCGCAGCGATGAAGGGGGCCGTCGACAACCTGCCCGACATGCTTGTGGACCCCCACTACTCGCGCGACTTCGCAATAGCGGGCGGATGGCGCAGCGGACTCGGCGTGCCGATGCTGCGCGACGGCAAGCTTATTGGAGCGATCGCGGTGTCGCGCAAAGATCCCGGCGCATTCAACGATCATCTCGTCACGTTGCTCAAGACGTTCGCGGACCAGGCGGTGATCGCCGTCGAGAACGTTCGGCTCTTCAATGAAACAAAGGACGCGCTCGACCAGCAGACCGCCACGGCGCAGATTCTCCAGGCGATCTCGAGCTCGCCGGGCGACCTCCAGCCAGTGCTCGACACGCTCGTCCGCGCTGCGGCCCAATTCTGCGGCGCGCCCAATGTCCTGATCCTTCAGGTCGACAACGATGTGCTCCGTTGCGCGGCAGGCACCGGCTCCTATGCGGACGCGCTGATAGAACGCGTCGGCAGCCTTGCTGCGATCGAGATCCCGCTGACAAAGGATTCTGTATCCGGTCGCGCCACGCTGGAACTCCGCAGCATCCACATTCACGACCTCGCAGCAGAGAGCGAGGAAGAATATCCGGTGGGGCGCGATCTTCAGAGGCAGTGGGGACACCGCACGGTGGTAGCGAACCCGTTGCTGCGCGAGGGCGTTGCGTTGGGTGTGATCGGCCTGTTCCGCACCGAGGTCCGGCCGTTCTCGGACAAGCAGCTTCAGTTGCTGAGCATCTTCGCCGATCAGGCGGTGATCGCGATCGAGAACGTGCGACTGTTCACCGAACTGGGGACGCGCAACCGCGAGCTCACCGAGGCGCTGGAGCAGCAGACGGCGACGAGCCAGATCCTGAGGGTGATAAGCAAATCGCAAACGGATGTGCAGCCGGTGTTCGACACGATCGTGCGCAGCGTCCTCACGCTTTGCGATGCGACGTTCAGCGCGGTGTACCTGCTCGAAGATGAGACGTACAGTCTCGCTGCGACCGCCGGTTTGACGCCGGAAGAACGCGCGGCATTCGAGAGCGGCTACCCGCGAAGGATCGGTCCGGACACCGTGGCCGGCCGCGCGGCGCTCGAATGTCGCGTAGTCAAGACGGCCGACCTGCTCAATGACCCTCAATACTGGTCCGCCCCAGGCTCTCGTGTCGGCGCGCGAACCGTTCTCGGCGTGCCTATGCTGCGCGACGGCAAGGCGATCGGATCGATCGGGGTGTGGCGTTCCGAGGTAAAGCCGTTTTCCGATACACAGATCGCCCTGCTGCAGACGTTCGCCGACCAGGCCGTCATCGCGATCGAGAACGTGCGGCTGTTCACTGAACTGGGGACGCGCAACCGCGAACTCACCGAGGCGCTGGAGCAGCAGACTGCGACAAGCGACATTCTGCGCGTGATCAGCCAGTCGCGCACGAACGTGCAGCCCGTGTTCGATATGATCGCAGCCGAGGCGATGAAGCTGTGCCGTGCCAGTTCGGGGACCGTCGTAACCTTCGACGGCGAGCTGATTCACGCAGGGGCGGTCGTGACCATCGATGCGGCGGGTGCCGAAGCCGTACGCAAGCTATTTCCCAGGCCACCCAGTCGCGACATAACGACGAGCCGAGCGATCCTGAGGTGCGGCGTCGCCATGATTCCCGACGTGCTCGAGGACCCCGACTACGCGTCCAAGCGAGACGCTGTGGCCGGTGGCTTCCGCAGCACCCTGGCGGTTCCCCTGCTGCGCGAAGGAGCCCCGATCGGCGCCGATCGACGGTCGGCCGGCCCGAACCGGGGCCGTTCTCCGACAACGCAGATCGCGCTTCTTCAGCACGTTCGCCGACCAGGCGGTGATCGCGATCGAGAACGTGCGGCTGTTCACCGAGCTGCAGGCGCGCAACAGCGCACTCACGGACTCGCTCGAGCAGCAGACCGCGACCAGCGAGATCCTGCGCGTGATCAGCCGATCGCCAACCGACGTGCAACCGGTGTTCGAGACGATCGCGGCAGCCGCGCTCCGAGCTGTGTCGGGCGACGCTCGGCCAACGTCCTCACGTTCGACGGCGACGCTGTTGCACGTTGCGGCGCTCGGCGAACGTGAACCCCGAGTCGGAGAGTGCCTTTCGACAGTTCTACCCGCGCGCACCCAGCCGCGATACGGCGGTCGCCGGGCGGTGCTCACGCGGAGCGTGGTCGCGATCCCGGACGTACTTGACGACGCGGACTACGTGATGCAGGACGCCTCGCTCGCCGCCGGCTTTCGCAGCGTCCTGGCGCGTTCCGCTGATGCGCGAGGGCAAGCCCGATCGGCGGCATCGCCGTCGGCGCGTCCGCAGCCAGGCCCGTTCACGGACGCGCAGATCGCGCTGCTGAAGACCTTCGCCGACCAGGCGGTGATCGCCATCGAGAACGTGCGGCTGTTCAAGGAACTGGAGCGCGCAACCGCGACCTCACCGAAGCGCTGGAGCAGCAGACGGCGACGAGCGAGATCCTGCGCGTGATCAGCCAGTCGCAGACGGACGTGCAGCCGGTGTTCGACACGATCGCGGCCGCCGCGCTGAAGCTGTGCGCGGCAAGTGTCGCGCCTTGTCGTGACCTTCGACGGCAAGCTGATTCACCTCGGCGGCGCTCGCCAACGTCGATCCGGCCGGCGCGGACGCGATTGCGACAGCTGTTTCCGCGGCCGCCCAGCCAGCGACAACGCGACGGCGCGCGCAGTCCAGACGCGGCAAGATGGTCGTGATCGCCGACGTGCGCGAGGACCCCGACTATCGCGTCGGCGCCTTCGCGCCGAACGCGGGCTTTCGCAGCATGCTGGCGGTGCCGCTGCTGCGCGAAGGACAGCCGATCGGTGCGATCACCGTCGGCCGGTCCGAGCCCGGGCCGTTCACCGACAACGCAGATCGCGCTGCTCCAGACCTTCGCCGACCAGGCGGTGATCGCGATCGAGAACGTGCGCCTGTTCAACGGAGCTGGAGGCGCGCACCGACGCAGCTGACGCGCTCGGTGGGCGAACTCAAGGCGCTGGGCGAGGTCGGCCAGGCGGTCAGCTCGACGCTCGATCTCGGAGACCGTGCTCTCGACGATCGTCACGCGCGCGACGCAGCTCGCCGGAATGGACGCCGGCGCGATCTACGAGTACGACGAGGAGCGCGAGGAGTTCTTCCTGCACACCGCGGACCGGTTCTGCCGACGAACTGGTCGAAGCGCTGCGCGCGACGCCGATTCGCAAGGGCGAGGGCGCGCTGGGACGTCTGGCAGTGACCGCGCGAGCCGGTCGCAGATCCACGACATCGCGGACGCAGGCGTCTACCAGAGCCGCGTTCGCGAGATCCTGCTCGGCCTGGGCTACCGATCGCTGCTGGCGGTGCCGTTGTTGCGCGAGGATCGCCTGCTCGGCGGCTTGACGGTGAATCGCAAGACGCCCGGCGAGTTCGCGCCCGAGGTGGTCGCGCTGCTCAAGACCTTCGCGACGCAGTCGGCACTGGCGATCCAGAATGCGCGGCTGTTCCGCGAGATCGAGGACAAGAGCCGGGAGCTCGAGACGGCGAGCCGGCACAAGAGCGAGTTCCTCGCCAACATGTCGCACGAGCTGCGCACGCCGCTCAACGCGATCATCGGCTTCTCCGAGGTGCTGTCGGAGAAGCTGTTCGGCGACGTCAACGACAAGCAGGCGGAATACCTTGCCGACATCCTCGAGTCGGGACGCCATCTGCTCTCGCTCATCAACGACATCCTCGACCTGTCCAAGATCGAGGCCGGGCGCATGGAGCTGGAAGCGGCCGACTTCGACTTGCCGAGCGCCATCGACAACGCGCTGACGCTGGTGCGCGAACGCGCGCAGCGGCACGGCATCAGCGCTGGAGCGCGTCGATCGATCCGCGCCTCGGGACGATTCGCGCCGACGAGCGCAAGGTGAAGCAGGTGCTGCTCAATCTCCTGTCCAACGCGTTGAAGTTCACGCCGGAGGGCGGCCGCGTCGATGTCAATGCGCACGCGCGCGACGGCATGGCGGAGATTTCGGTGACCGACACCGGCGTGGGCATCGCGCCCGAGGATCAGGACGCCGTGTTCGAGGAATTCCGGCAGGTCGGATCGTCCGCCAAGAAGATGCGAGGGCACGGGACTCGGCCTCGCGATCTCGCGCAAGTTCATCGAGTTGCATGGCGGCAAGATCTGGGTCGAAGAGCGAGGTGGGCGCGGGCTCGACGTTCACGTTCACGTTGCCCCTGCCGGGCGATCAGCACCGTTCGGTGCACTGACACCGGTTCTTCGGCATGCGTCGCGATTTCCGCCTGACAGTCGCAGGCATGATTGTGTTGGTGGCTGCGGCGGGCGCTTTTGCGGCCCCTGACTATGCGCGCGAGGAGCGCTGGGCGAGCGAGGTCGTTCCGGGTATCGTCGTCGGCGACGCAGTCTGGCTCGCCACGCCGTCGCGAGCGCGAGTGCTCGCCCTGTACACCGAGGCGCCGGGATCGAAGGGCGGCGTCATTCTCGTGCACGGACTGGGCGTGCATCCCGACTGGGGCCTGATCGGCGGCTTGCGCACGGGGCTGGCCGACGCCGGATTCACGACGCTCTCGGTGCAGATGCCGGTGCTCGCGGTGGAGGCACCGCGCGACGCATACGCCGCGTTGCAGCTGGAAGCCGACGAGCGGATCGCCGCGGCTGTCGCCTTTCTCCGGGCGCACTCGACCAGGCGCATCGCGGTCGTCGCACACAGCGTGGGCGCGTCGATGGTCAACGCGTATCTTGCGTCGCGCAACGCGACGCGCATCGACGCCTTTGTGCCCATCGGCATGTGGGGAGAGTTCGCGGTCGCCCCGCGCGAGCCGGTGCTCGATCTCACCGCCGATGGCGACTTTCCGCAGGTTCGCGAGTCCTCGCCGCGGCGCCGCACGATGCTGCCGCGCGACGCGTGCTCCGCGCAGGTCGTGATCGCCGGCGCTGACCATTACATGGCAAACCGCAACAAGGAGCTCGTCGCGGCGCTGGTGCCGTTCCTGCAGCGAGCGCTGATGGCCACATGCGAAAAATGACCGTCCCCGCTCGCGAATCGCGTCAAGTCTTGAGTTTGTAGCCTGTCCGGAAAATCCAGGCCACGATCAGCAGAAAACCCGCGAGGAACGCCAGCGTCATGAGGAGGCTCACTTCGAGGCTTACGTCAGCCAGGCCGTAGAAGCTCCAGCGAAAGCCGCTGATGAGATAGACCACGGGATTGAACAGCGTCACCGTCTTCCAGAACCCCGGCAGCATGTGCACGGAGTAGAAGCTGCCGCCCAGAAAGGTCAGCGGTGTAATGATCAGCAGGGGAATGAGCTGCAGCTTTTCGAAGCCGTCGGCCCAGATGCCGATGATGAAGCCGAGCAGACTGAAGGTCACCGCGGTCAGGATTAGGAAGAAGATCATCCAGATCGGATGCAGTAGCTGCAGCGGAACGAACAGGCCCGCAGTCGCCAGGATGATCAGTCCAAGGACAATCGACTTGGTCGCCGCCGCACCAACGTAGCTCAGCGCGATCTCGAAAGAGGAAACCGGCGCCGACAGGAGTTCGTAGATCGTACCCGTGAACTTCGGGAAATAGATGCCGAAGGAAGCGTTGGAAACACTCTGCGTCAGCAATGACAGCATGATGAGTCCGGGCACGATGAAGGCTCCGTAGCTCACGCCATCGATCTCCGGTATGCGCGAGCCGATTGCCGACCCGAACACGACGAAGTACAGCGACGTCGAGAGCACCGGCGAGATAATGCTTTGCATGAGCGTCCGCCGCGTTCTCGCCATCTCGAATTTGTAGATCGCGCGGACTGCATAAAGATTCATCACGAGGATCGTCCTGTCGGTTGCAGTCTGGAGTCAGTGATCGACCAGGCTCGACAAATATGTCTTCGAGCGACCGTTGGCTGGTTTGCAGGTCGGCGAACTCGATGCCGGCACTTTCGACGTCCCTGAGCAGCGCGATGAGATCCGCGCTTTGGTGCGCGCCCCCCGCGCCGCCGGACTGCGCCTCGCCGGTGTCGTAGGTGTATACGAGCTGCAGGCCGTCGTTCGAAAGCTCCATGCCGTATTTCGCCAGCGCGGCGGGAACTGCCGTCAGCGGTGTCGACAGCGACAGCTGCAAATGCTTCTTGCCGAGCTTGCGCATCAGCTCGGCCTTGTCCTCAACGAGGATCAGTTCGCCCTTGTTGATGACGCCGATGCGGTCGGCCATTTCCTGCGCCTCGTCGATGTAATGCGTGGTGAGGATGATGGTGACGCCGGTCGCGCGCAGTGTGCGCACCAGCTCCCACATGTCGCGGCGCAGGCGCACGTCGACACCGGCGGTCGGCTCGTCCAGGAACAGGATCCGCGGCTCGTGCGCGAGCGCCTTGGCGATGAGCAGCCGCCGCTTCATGCCGCCGGACAGCGTCATGATCTTGCTGTCCTTCTTGTCCCACAGCGAGAGCGCCTTGAGCACCGACTCGATGTGCGCCGCGATTGGGTGGTTTGCCGAACAGGCCGCGGCTGAACGATGTCGCATTCCACACGGTCTCGAAAGCGTCGGTGGTCAGTTCCTGCGGGACCAGGCCGACCAGAGCGCGGGCTGCGCGATAGTCGCGGATGATGTCGTGGCCGTCGACGAGCACCCGTCCGGCTGACGGATTGACGATGCCGCAGACGATGCTGATCAGCGTCGTCTTGCCGGCGCCGTTCGGCCCGAGCAGTGCAAAGATTTCTCCGCGACGGATCTCCAGGTTCACGCCCTTGAGCGCGTGGAACCCCGTAGCGTAGGTCTTCGAAAGATTCGAAATCGAGATGACGGGCGACACATGGCCAAAGATAACAGATGTCGATTGGCGACATGAAGAAATGTCTGCTGTCGACGCAGGGCGCTCCTGCAACTTTCCAGGAAGCAGGCGCCGCGGCGGGAGGATTCGCGACTAATGGCTGGTATCGCGCTCGAAGAGCGCGGCCGCTTGAGAGCGACGACCCACGTGAAGCTTCTGGAACGCGTTGCTCAGATAGTTCTTGACGGTTTTGTCGCTCAGACCCAGCGACTTCGCGATTTCCTTGTTGGTCTTCCCCTGCACCACCAGCGCGAGAATGCGCTTCTCCTGCGGAGATAGTCTGTCGCTCCGGGATTCCTTTGGGGCGTCTGCCTTTCCGGCGAGGATCGACATTTGATGCAACACGGACTTGGTTACCTTGGGATCGAGTATCGACTGGCCGCCATGCACCATCTCAATCGCGCTGATGAGCGCTTTGGAGCCAATCTCTTTCAGGAGGTAGCCGGAAGCCCCCGCCAATATCGTAGATACGACCGCATCTTCGTCCGAGTGCGATGTGAGAAACAGAACTCGCGTCTCAGGATCCTCGGCGAACGCTCTCAATGCATAGACCTTTTCAAAGTCATTCTGCCGAACAACCAGCGCATCTATCTGACCGGCACGTATGGCCTCGAGAGTTTGGTCGGCTTCCGCCGATAATTTCCGTCGTGCGCCCGCCTTGTCGGGGTCGACCTCCATGGTCCCGGCGGTCCGCTGCGGGATGCGCTTCACGGGTCGTCGGCGCGGGGCCGGTTGTCTCGAAGCTGCTTTCATCTTACGACCTTGACGTCGAGGCCAACGAGGACACGTTCAGTGTTGGACAAGTCGCCGATAATTTTACGAACCGGCACCGGCAGCTGCCGAACGAGTGTCGGGAGCGCCAAGATCTGGTGGTCGCGCGCAAGTTTTGGATTCTTGAGCAGATCGATCACCTTGATGCGGTAATGGTCGCCCAAATGCTGGCTGCAAATCTTTTTCAAATTCGCAAGCGCCGTCGCCGACCTCGCTGTTTCACCGGCAACGTACAAACGTAAATCGTAGCGGAAAAACAATTGTGTGACGAGGCTGGGCCCCTGCTTGCGGCGATTATTCGCGCCGTAGAGGCCAAGGCCGGACTTGCGATCACCGAAGTTCGTGTGACGCTCGATCGGACCGACGATAGCAACGGCTTGCCGACAGCGATCTGCACGATCATTCGCGCTGACAGTCGCTTGCCGCCGCCCGGGTGCGATATCCAGCGCACCACCGCCGCTACGGCAGGCTCGAGCGGCGGCTTGTCCTTGAACGACCAGTAGTTTCGTCATAGCGCGGACGCAACCGGCTCCGAAACCAACGACTCCGAAACGCCCGCTTGCCGGCCTGCGGACCCGCTTTCACTATGGTCGATACGTCGCCCGCCGCAGGCGGTCGTTGATCGCCGTCCACTCGTCGCGCTGCGGCGGCGCCTCGATCCAGATTTCGTCCGAGCGGGACGCGTCGAGCAGGCGCAGGTTGGCGTAGAGCGTATGCGCGTAATCGACGCTTCCCGACGGCCCTGCGCACCACATGCCGGGGAATGCCGCGGGACGGAGGACGGAGTGCGCGAGCACCGCGACGCGCGCAGCGGGCAGTCGCGCCAGTTGCCAGATCAGGTCGTCACGTGCGAGCAGGCGTGAAGGCGTGTGCGGTGCATAGTGCAACTCGAGCGAGCCGGATGCGCGCGGCGAACCCTGGCTCGCGCCGCGCGGTGCGCCCCCCAGCACTTGCGTGAGCTGCTCGACGCCGACCGCACCCGGGCGCAACAGCGCCGCGGCGTCGCCGGTGCAGTCGACGATGGTTGATTCGATGCCGTGCTCGCACGCGCCGCCATCGAGGATGAGTGCGACGTCGGCGCCGAACTCGTCGGCGACATGCGTTGCGAGCGTGGCGCTGATGCGTCCGAAGCGATTGGCCGAGGGCGCCGCGATGCCGTCGCCGCCGCGCTCCGCGAAGCGTGCGAGCAGCGCCTGTGCCACCGGGTGTGCAGGCACGCGCAGACCGATGCTGTCCTGCCCGCCGGTGACCAGCCGCGGGACGCTGTGTGCGCACGGCAGGATCAGCGTGAGCGGACCCGGCCAGAAGGCCTGCGCCAGCGCATGGGCATAAGGCGGGATACGACTTGTCCATCGCGGCACTGCCGCCGCCCGCGCGATATGCACGATGACGGGGTGCTCACCGGGGCGCCCCTTCACCGCATACAGGTGGCGCAAGGCGTCGGGATTGCGCGCATCGGCGCCCAATCCGTAGACGGTTTCCGTCGGAAATGCGACCAGCGCGCCTTCGCGCAAGAGCCGCGCCCCGCGGTCAATCGACTCGGGTGTCGCGGCCACGATCACGCTGGGACCCTATGCACGGAAGGGGTACAGGATGCCGGACGGGGCGAATTTGGTAGAATTGCAGACCTTTCGCGCGCCGGCCTTGCGCCGGCGCCGGTACGACAATCAGAATCCAAGCGGCATCACACAGGCAGGGGAGCGTCGATGAGCGATTTTCTGTTCACATCGGAATCGGTTTCCGAGGGTCATCCAGACAAGGTTGCCGACCAGATTTCCGATGCGGTTCTCGATGCCATTCTAGCGCTTGATGCGCACGCGCGGGTAGCCGCGGAGACGCTGGTGTCCACGGGACTCGTGGTCATGACCGGCGAGATCACCACGGCGCACAAGCACGATTATGCGCGTATCGCGCGCGACACGATCCACCGCATCGGCTACACCGATCCGGAGCTTCGTTTCGACGCCGAGGGCTGCGCCGTGCTGGTGTGCTACGGCCGGCAATCGCCCGACATCGCGCGCGGCGTCGATCGCACATCCGAGGAGTACATGAACCAGGGGGCCGGCGACCAGGGCCTGATGTTCGGCTACGCGTGCGACGAAACGCCGTCGCTGATGCCGTTTCCGATCTACTACGCGCACCGCCTGGTGCAGCGGCAAAGCGAAGTTCGCCGCGACGGCCGGCTGCCGTGGCTGCGTCCCGACGCCAAGTCGCAGCTCACCGTGCGCTACGTCGACGGCAAGCCGAAGAGCATCGACACGGTGGTCTTGTCGACGCAGCATCACCCGAGCATGAACATGAAACAAAAGGAGCTCGGGGAAGCGGTCGTCGAGGAAATCATCAAGCCGGTCCTGCCGCCGGACATGCTCGTCAACACGCGCTTCCTGGTGAACCCCACCGGACGCTTCGAGATAGGCGGACCCCACGGCGATGCGGGACTGACCGGTCGCAAGATCATCGTCGACACCTACGGCGGCGCGGCGCCGCACGGTGGCGGCGCGTTCTCCGGCAAGGATCCGTCCAAGGTCGACCGCTCGGCGGCGTATGCGGCGCGCTACGTCGCCAAGAACATCGTCGCGGCCGGCATCGCGCGCCAGTGCCAGGTGCAGCTCTCGTACGCGATCGGCGTCGCGCAGCCGATCAACGTCACCGTCTACACCGAAGGCACCGGCCGGATTCCCGACGCCGATATCGCCAAGCTCGTCACCGCCCATTTCGATTTGCGGCCCAAGGGCATCATCCAGATGCTCGACCTGCTGCGTCCCATCTACCAGAAGACCGCGGCGTACGGCCACTTCGGGCGCGACGAGCCCGAGTTCACCTGGGAAGCCATCGACAAGGTCCAGGCGCTTCGCGCTGCCGCGGGACTAGGCGATCGCGCGAGCGAGCGTAACCTCGCGCGGGCAACGACCTAGCGCAGCGGCTGGCGCTCCGGCAGCGGAATGAATTCCGTCTCGCCGGGTATCGGTGGGTAAGCCTGCGCGCGCCAGCGTTGCGACGCCGCGTCGATGAGATCCGTCGAGCTGGCCACGAAGTTCCACCAGATCACGCGATCACCGTCCATCTTGCTGCCGCCGAGAAGCACCAATCGTGCATCGCTCAGCGCCTCGATCCGCGCGACACTGTCCGGCATCAGCACCGCCATGTGGCGCAAAGGCAAGGCAACGCCTTCGACGCGCAAATCGCCTTCCGCCGACATAGACCGCGCGCTGCTGGTGTTCGGGAGGCACGTCGAACGCAGCGCCGGCGACCATATCCACGGCAACGTAGAGCATCGGCGAAAACGTGACGGTCGGCGCGCGCTGTCCGAACGCGGTTCCGGCGATGAGTCGCATCTGCACGCCAGGCAGCGCGATCTCCGGCAGCGATGCCCGCGCATGATGGCTGAACGACGGCTCCGCCTGCTCGTGCGACTTGGGCAGCGCCACCCACGTCTGCAGTCCATGCAGGCGATGGCCCTTGGCGCGGTCTTCTGGCGTCGAGCGCTCGGAATGCACGATGCCGCGACCGGCGGTCATCCAGTTTACGTCGCCCGGGAGGATGCGCTGGACCGAGCCGGCGCTGTCGCGATGCATCTGCGAGCCCTCGAACAGATAGGTCACGGTTGCCAGTCCGATGTGCGGATGCGGCCGCACGTCGACGCCTTGCCCGGGCGCGAAATCGACCGGTCCGAAATGGTCGAAAAATATGAACGGACCGATCATCTTGTCGGGGAACGATGGCAGCAGGCGCTGTACCTGCAAGCCGCCGCCGAGATCGCGCATATGCGGTTTGATAATCGTCATGGGTTTCGCGGTCCGGGTTGTGGCGCGATTCTACCAGCGCCTCATTTCACGCCAGTTTGTGCCGCAGCCGGTGCAGCATGAAGCGTCCGGGATCCATCGCGTCGACCAGCGCGCCTTCGATCGGCAGCGGCTCGCCTTCGAGCTGGGCGGCAAGGAGCTCGCCCGCGAGCAGCGTCCACGCCAGGCCGCGCGAGGCGAACGCAAACGCGGCGTAGATTCCGGGCAATCGCGGCAGATCGATCAAATGCGCTCCGGTATGCATCGCCGCGTTCTCGCGCGCGGCGGCGAGATCGACCAGCGCGCCCAGCATCGGCATGCGATCGCGTGCCACGCAGCGAATGCCGACGGCGCCGTGGACGTGTGCGATGTCGATGCTCTCGGTGCTGCCTGGAAGCATGCGCGCGGCGCGCGCCAGGTTCTGCGCGTGGCTCGCGGCATCGGGCGCGAGGTCGCTTCGGTCCAGGTCATAGGTTGCGCCCACGACGGCGATGCCCTCGTGCGCCGGCAGCACGTAGCCGTCGCCGCCGACGATCGCGCGAGGCGCCGCGAAGGGTGGCGTGGGCAGGTAACTCTGCTGCCCGCGCACTTCTCGGAGGGGATAGCTGAGCGGATCGATGTCGGCGTCGGTCAAGCGCACGGCTTGGTCCGCGTTGGCGAGCACGACGATTGGCGCTTGCGCGACGACGGCGCCGTCCGCATCGCGTGCGTACCAGATGCCGCCGTCGCGCCTGAGCGTGCTGATTTCTCGATGCAAGTGAAGCGTGAGCCGGGCGCGGGTGGCGGCGAGCTGCATGGCGACGATGGCACCCGGCCGGACCCAGCCTGCGCGCGCGAACCACCAGCCTCCCAGCCCTACGTGGGCGCCCGCCAGCGTGCTCGCCGCCTCGCGCGTCACGTATTGCGCGTAGTCGTGCGGATACGCCTGCTGCGCCGCGGTTTCGGCGACGCGTAGCTCGTTGGCGTCGCCGTCGGCAAGCTGCAGCACACCGCAGCGCTGCCATGGCCATTCGCTACCCGAATCCGATAGCGCGGGCCATTGTGCCTGCGCATAGAGAAACCCGGCGCGCGTCCAGCGCGAGAGAAGGCAATCGTCGCGCGACACGTGCGGTTGGAACACGCCGGCACGAAGACCCGAGGCTGCAGATGCCGCCACGGCAGCGCGATCGACCAGCGCGATGTCCCAGCCGCGAGCGGCAAGGCGAGCGGCGACCGCTGATCCCGCGAGTCCCGCACCGATGACCATCGCGCGTCCACGCCTTGCGCGCTCCGGACGGGCGCGCGTATCTGGCGCATGCCAGCGTGGCGCGAAATGCGCGACCAGCATTTCGCGCTTGCGGCCGAATCCGGCGCGGCGATCGGCGACGAAGCCTGCGGAAGCCAGCGCGTCGCGTACGCTGCGCGCAACGCTCCACGTCGCCAGCGTCGCGTCCCGATGCGCCAATCGCGCGAGCGCCCTTGCAGTCCGTGGCGACCACATGTCTGGATTGCGTTCCGGCGCGAAGCCGTCGAGGTAGAACGCGTCGGCCGTGACACGCAAGCCGGAAAGCGCGTCGGCCACGTCGGCGAAGACCAGCGTCAGGCTGACTTTGCCGTCGTCGAGGTGCAGCCGATGCATTCCCGGCACGAGCACAGGCCATGCGCGGCGCAGCAGTTCGGCGATCGGCGCAAACCCGGGATAACGCGCGTGCAGCGTCGCGAGATCGGCGACTTGGAAGGGGTGCCGCTCGATCGACACGTAGTGCAGGCGGTCGCAACGCCGCGGGTCCTCACGCCAGGCATGCCACGTGACGAGAAAATTGAGCCCGAATCCGAAGCCGCATTCGACGATCGTGAAGGCATTCGCTTCCGCCCAGCGCCCAGGCAGGTCGTTGCCATGGAGGAACACATGCCGAGCCTGCCCGGGGCCGGAGGCGGCGCTGTGATAGACGTCGCCATAGGCGTCGGAGAATGGCGTGCCGGACGCGTCGAAGGCGAGCGTCGCGGGAGAGAGCGTTTCGTTCAAGTCTGCGCCCCAGCGTCGTCGCGGGCCGTGGGAATGCACGCGCATTGCTTGCGCCGGCAACTTGGGTAGACTGCCGCTTTCTGATTCTCAGCCATGCGCTTCGCGTACTACGACAACCTCTCCGCCGCTCGTCAGCGAATCTACCGCAAGAGCGACGCCATCGTCACGCTGGGGCTGCCACCGGGGTTGGCGCTCGGCGCTATGGTCGGCGCGCTCGGCGAAGGGCTGCGCCAGGACCGACGCGCCGACGTCCAGGCGGCCTGCCAACGTTTGATCGACGCATTGGTCGCCGGCTATCGAGTCCCGAAGGTCCGCGTGCGCGTGCTGGCAACGCGCCCCGCAGACGGCACCGGCGAGCTGCACGGCCTCTACGAGCCCGAGGACGAGGGCACCGCGGCGCGCATCAGCGTGTGGATGCGCACCGCGCAGAAGAAGAATGTGGTCGCGTTCAAGACGTTTTTGCGCACGCTGATTCACGAGCTGTGCCATCACCTGGACTACGAGTTGTTCGCGCTCGAGGAGACCTTCCACACCGAGGGATTCTACAAGCGCGAGTCGACGCTCGTCGCTGCGCTGGTCGGGCAGATGACCGCGGCGCAGGCGGGCGGCGACGCCTGAGAGGGCAGCGCGGCCGAATGAATTCGCCCCTACGAAGAGGCCGGTCCGTAGGTGCGAATTTATGCGCACACAGCGACTGATGGCCGCCGTCGCCGAACAAATTCGGACCTACGGCTGTGTCTGCGCGAGTTCCGATGCGTTCCAGCCGCCGCCGAGCGCTTTGATGAGCCCGACGCTCGCCGTGAGCCGGCGTCCCAATATGTCGAACTCCGTGCGCTCGTTATTGAGCGCCGCGGCCTGCACGACGACGACCGCGAGATAGTTCGCCGTCCCGGCCTTGTACTGGTTCGTGGTTATCGTCACCGATTCGCGCGCGGCCTTGACGGCTTGTTCCTGTACGGCCGCTTCGTTTTCCAGGACGCGCAGCGCCACGAGATTGTCCTCGACCTCCTGGAAGCCGTTGAGCACCGTCTGCCGATACGTGGCGACGGTCTGGTCGTAGACCGCGAGTGCCTGGGCCTTTTGCGCGTTGCGCAGGCCGCCGTCGAATATCGCCTGCGCGAGTGCGGCGCCAATGGACCAGTACTGATTCGGAAGCGAGAACAGGTTCACGAAGCTCGAAGTCTGGAAACCGCCGGCGGCGGACAGCGTCAACGAAGGGAAGAAAGCCGCCTCCGCGACGCCGATCTGAGCGTTGGCAGCGGCGACGCTGCGTTCCGACGACGCCACGTCCGGCCGGCGTTCCAGCAGCTCCGACGGCACCCCTGTCGGGATGTCTGGAAATGTCCACTGCATCGGCTGCGGAGCAATCGAGAATTCGGCGGGGGCCTTGCCGATCAGGACCGCGATCGCGTGTTCGAGCTGAGCGCGTTGCACGGTGGCATCGAGGGCCTGCGCCTGCGTCGACTTGAGTTGCGCCTCCGCCTGGACGACATCGTTGCGGCCGGCGACGCCGACGGCATACTGATTCCTCGTCAGTTGCAGCGACTTCTCGTAGCCCGCCACGGTCTCGTTGAGCAACGTGATCTCGGCGTCCTGCACGCGCAGCAGCCAGTAATCCTGCGCCAGCAAGGCCTGCGCCGACAGTCTGGCTGTCTCCAGGTTGGCAGCGCTGGCCTGTCCGCTGGCTTCGCTCGATTCGACGTTGCGCCGGATGCCGCCCCACAAATCAAGCTCCCAGCTGGCATCGAGGGCGACGTTGTAGTTGTTGGTGATGCCGGCGCCGCCACTGACGACACCGCTGGTGACGACGCGGCTACCCGTCGGCTGCTTCGATCGGGTGGCGGTCGCGTCGGCATTCACCATGGGGAAGAGCGCGGATCGGGCCGCCTGGGTCAATGCACGTGCCTGGCGCACGTTGGCTTCGGCGACCTTGATGTTCTGGTTCGAGATGTCGACCTGCGACTCGAGCTCGTCGAGTTTCGCGTCACCGAAAACATTCCACCACTTGCCGCGCGGCACCGCGTCCTGCGGCTGCGCGACCTTCCAGCCCTCTGCCTCCTTGTAGGCGCCCGGGGCAACTACCGGCGGTCGCACGTAGTCCGGGCCCATCATGCAGCCGGCTAGCGCAATGGCGGCGGAGAAAATCGCAATTCGACCGATCAGCATCGGTGTCATAGATCTCGCGCGGTCCTCGCGTGTCAGGCGGCCTCGCCGAGCAGCAGGCGGTTGCGTTCACGGCGCTGCGTGCGGACGCGCAGGCACCATAGGCGGAATCGGTCGAGATAGAGGTAGACGACCGGCGTTGTGTAAAGGGTCAGCAGCTGGCTCAGCATCAGTCCGCCGACGATCGAGATGCCCAGCGGTCGGCGCATCTCGGCGCCGTCGCCGGCACCGAGCGCCAGCGGCAACGCACCCAGCATCGCCGCCATCGTCGTCATCATGATCGGCCGGAAACGAAGCATGCACGCCTGATAGATTGCGTCGCGTGGGTTCAGGTCGCGACCACGTTCGGCCTCGAGCGCGAAGTCGATCATCATGATCGCGTTCTTTTTCACGATACCGATCAGCAGGATGACGCCGATGAAGGCAATGATGGAAAATTCGGTCCCGAACAGCTTCAATGCGAGCAGCGCGCCGACGCCCGCCGACGGCAGTGTCGACAGGATCGTCAGCGGGTGTACGTAGCTCTCGTAGAGCACGCCGAGCACGATGTAGACCGTCAGCAGCGCCGCCAGGATCAACCATGGCTGCGAGTTCAACGAGGCCTGGAAAGCGCGCGCGCTGCCCTGGAAGGTGCCGTGCACGCTGTTGGGCACGCCAAGCCGGGCCATGGCGTCCTCGACCGCCTGCGTGGCCTGGGACAAGGAAACGCCAAGCGGCAGGTTGAACGAGATCGTCGAGGCGACGAACTGGCCCTGATGATTGACGCCCAAAGGGGTGTTGGTCGGAGCGTAGGTGGCGAACGCCGAAAGCGGCACCTGGGCTCCGCCGGCTGCGCTCACGTAGACGGTATTCAACGCTGCCGGCGACTGCCAGTATTCCGGTGCGGCTTCCATGACGACGTGATACTGGTTGAGCTGGGCGTAGATGGTCGACACCTGACGCTGGCCGAACAGGTCATTCAGGGTCGCGTCGATCAAGGATGGCGTGACGCCGAGTCGGGTTGCCGTATCGCGGTCGATCACCAGCGAGGTCTGCAAGCCCTTGTCCTGCTGATCGGTGTTGACGTCGGTCAATTCGGGAAGCGCGCTGAGCGCCGCGCGGATCTTGGGCTCCCACGTCCGCAGATCGGCCAGGTCGTCGGCCTGCAGCGTGAACTGGTACTGCGCGTTGCTCTGCCGGCCACCGATGCGAATGTCCTGGACCGGGCGCAGGAACAGGTTCGCGCCGGGTTCCTTCGACAGCTTGGTCCGCAGTCTCGCGATGACCTGGTCCGCGGTCTCGCTGCGCTGCGAGAGCGGCTTGAGCGCAACGAACATGAATCCGGAATTGCGCTGGGATCCTCCGGTGAATCCGACCGTGTTCTCCACCGCCGGATCCGCGCTCACAATGGTCATGAAGTCGGCGAGCTTCTGCCGCATCGCCTGGAACGAAATGCTCTGATCGGCCTGGATGCTGCCCACGAGCCGCCCGGTGTCCTGCTGCGGGAAGAAGCCTTTGGGAATGAACACGTACAGATAGATATTGAGGCAGACCGTCGCCAGCAGCACCAGCATGACGATGACACCGTGCCCAAGCACCCAGGTCAGACTGCTCCCGTAGGCGCGCAGGACCGCGGCGAACGCGCGCTCGCTCCACGCGCCGAGACGCCCGGTCCGGTGCTCCGACTTCGGCCGCAGCAGTCGCGCGCACATCATCGGCGTCATCGTCAGCGACACGACGAGAGAGACGAGGATCGCCACTGACAGGGTTATCGCAAACTCGCGGAACAGACGCCCGACGATGCCGCCCATCAGGAGAATGGGAATGAACACGGCGATAAGCGACAAACTCATCGACAGGACCGTGAATCCGACCTCTTGTGCTCCCCTCAGCGCTGCCTCGAACGGCTGCATTCCGGCCTCGATGTGCCGCGAAGTGTTCTCCAGTACGACGATCGCGTCGTCGACGACAAAGCCCGCCGCGATGGTCAGCGCCATGAGCGTGAAGTTGTTGATCGAGAATCCGCACAAGTACATCACGGCGAAGGTGCCGATCAGCGACACGGGAACCGCGACGCTCGGAATCAGCGTCGCGCGGGCATTGCGCAGGAACAGGAACACCACCAGGATCACCAGCACGACCGAAATCATCAGTGCCCGTTCGGTGTCGCGCAGCGATGCGCGGATCGTCGTGGTGCGCTCCACCGCAAGGGTCAGATCGATTGCGCTCGGGATCGCCGCGCGCAGCGACGGCAGCATCGCGGTGACGCGATCGACGGTGTCGATGATGTTGGCATTGGGCTGGCGGTTGATGATCACCAGCACCGAGGGCTTGCCGTTGGCCATGCCCGCATTGCGCAGGTCTTGCACCGAGTCCACGACGTCGGCAACGTCGGCAAGCTGGATCGGCGCGCCGTTGTGGTAGGACACGATGAGCGGAAGGTATTCGGCGGCAGTCTTCGCCTGGTCGTTGGCGTAGATCTGCCAGTGGCGGTCGCCGTCCTCGACCGCGCCCTTCGGCCGGTTCGCATTCGCGGCGGCAAGCGTCGCCCGTACCTGCTCGAGTCCGACGCCGTACTTGTTGAGCGACGAGGGACTGAGTTCGACCCTCACCGCGGGCAGCGAGCTCCCGCCGACCGTTACCTGCCCGACGCCGGCTACTTGCGACAGCTTCTGCGCGATGATCGTCGACGCTGCGTCGTACATCTGCCCTTGTGTCATCGTGGCCGACGTCAGCGCCAGGACCATGATCGGTGCGTCGGCAGGATTCACCTTGCGATAGGTCGGATTGCTGGGAAGTCCCGAAGGCAGCAGGTTGCGCGCCGCGTTGATCGCCGCCTGCACATCGCGCGCGGCGCCGTCGATGTCGCGGTTCAGGTCGAATTGCAGCGTGATGCGCGTCGAGCCCAGCGAGCTCGACGACGTCATCTCGGTGATGTCGGCGATGCGACCGAGCGAGCGCTCGAGCGGCGTCGCCACGGTTGCCGCCATCGTCTCCGGACTCGCGCCAGGCAGCGATGCCTGGACCGAGATCGTCGGGTAATCCACCTGCGGCAACGGCGAGACGGGGAGGAGGCGGAACGCGATCGCGCCCGCCAGCGCCATGCCGAAGGTCAGCAGGGTCGTCGCCACCGGGCGGTCGATGAATGGGGCGGAGATGTTCATCGCGGCAGCCGGTCAGTCTCCAGTCGCACCGATGTCCTGCGGCACTCCGGTGCTGCGGCGCTTGGTGTCGACACGCCGCGCGATGCTGTCGAACGCGAGGTAGATCACGGGCGTCGTGAACAGCGTCAGCGCCTGCGAGAAGATCAGGCCGCCGACCATGGTGATACCCAGGGGATGCCTGAGCTCGGAGCCTTCACCCCAGCCGATCATCAGCGGCAGCGCGCCGAGGATGGCGGCCATGGTCGTCATCATGATCGGCCGGAAGCGCAGCAGGCAGGCCTGGAAGATCGCGTCGCGCGGCGCCATGCCCTGCTGGCGCTCCGCATCGAGAGCGAAGTCGATCATCATGATCGCGTTCTTTTTCACGATGCCGATGAGCAGGATGATGCCGATGATGGCAATGATCGATAGGTCGTTGCCGGAGAGCATCAGCGCCAGCAGCGCGCCGACGCCGGCCGAGGGGAGCGTCGACAGAATCGTGACCGGATGGATGAAGCTTTCGTAAAGGACCCCGAGCACGATGTACATGGTGACGATCGCCGCCAGGATCAGCCACAGCTCATTGTTGAGCGATGCGCGGAATGCCAGCGCAGCGCCCTGGAAATTGAGCTGCACGCTCTCGGGCAGGCCCAGCTCGGCCCTGGCCGCCTCGATCGCCTTCACGGCGTCGCCCAGCGATGCGCCCGGTGCGAGGTTGAACGAGATCGTCGCCGCGGGAAACTGCCCGATGTGGTTGATCGAAAGCGGCGTGGTCTTCTCGACAACCTGTGCGATCGTGGACAGTCTGACCTGCTGCGTCGGTTGCCCGGGGACATTGGAGGGCACGTACACGTTTTCCAGTGCTCCCAGGCCCCGCTGGAACTCGGGCTGCACTTCGAGCACGACCCGGTACTGGTTGGATTGCGTGAAGATCGTCGAGACCAGTCGCTGCCCGAAGGCGTTGTAGAGAGCGTTGTCGATGGCTGCCGGCGTGATGCCAAGGCGGCTCGCCGTGGTGCGATCGAACTGCACGTAGGCCTGCAGCCCACCGTCCTGGTAGTCGCTGGCCACGTCGGCGAGCTGGGGAAGCTGCTTCAGGCGGTCGGTGAGCCGGGCAACCCAGGTGCCGAGCTCGGTGGCGTCGACGGACTCGACGGTGAACTGGTACTGCGTGCGGCTGACCCGATCCTCGATGGTAAGGTCCTGCACCGGCTGCATGAACAGGGAAATTCCCTCGACCTTGTCGAGCTTGGGCTGCAGGCGCCGAATGATCTGCGTGGCACTCGCGTGCCGCACCGAACGTGGTTTGAGGTTGATCAACATCCTGCCGCTGTTGAGCGTTGCGTTGGTACCGTCGACGCCGATGAACGAGGTCAGGCTCGCGACGGCCGGATCCTCGAGCACCACGGCGGCCAGCTCCTCTTGCCGCTGCGCCATCGCCGCGAAGGAGATGTCCTGCGGTGCTTGCGAAATACCCTGGATCGCCCCGGTGTCCTGCACCGGAAAGAAGCCCTTGGGAATGACGATGTAGAGCACGACTGTGAGGACCAGCGTTGCCAGCGCAACCAGCAGCGTCGCGCCTTGGCGATCGAGCACCCAGTTGAGCATGCGCCCGTAGCGGGCGATCGTGCGGTCGAAAACGCTGCCGCTCCAGCGGTAGAAGCGTCCCTGCGCCTCCGGCGGCGTGTGATGCAGCAGCTTCGCGCACATCATCGGTGTGAGGGTCAGCGACACGATCGCCGAAATGAGGATCGATACCGCCAGCGTGATCGCGAATTCGCGGAACAACCGGCCGACCACATCGCCCATGAAAAGCAGCGGAATCAGGACTGCGATCAGAGAGAAGGTCAGCGAAATGATCGTGAAAGCGATCTGCTGCGTGCCCTTCAGCGCCGCGTCGAGCGGGGACTCGCCGTCCTCGATGTAGCGGGCGATGTTCTCGATGACCACGATCGCGTCGTCGACCACGAAGCCGGTGGCGATGGTCAGGGCCATCAGCGTCAGGTTGTTGATGGAGAATCCCGCCAGGTACATCACGCCGAACGTGCCGACCAGCGAAAGCGGCACGGCGACGCTCGGGATCAGCGTCGCCGGCACATTGCGCAGGAACAAGAAGATCACCAGAACCACGAGCGCCACGGCGAGCAACAATTCGAACTGCACGTCGCGCACCGAGGCGCGAATGGTCACGGTGCGGTCCGTAAGCAGCACGACGTCGACCGAGGACGGAAGCGATGCCTGCAACTGCGGCAACAGCTGCTTCACGCGGTCGACGACCTCGATGACATTGGTGCCCGGCTGGCGCTGTACGTTGAGGATGATCGCCGGTGTTGTATTGGCCCATGCGGCGAGGCGCGAATTCTCGGCGGCATCGACGGCAGTAGCGACGTCGGCGACGCGCACCGGCGCGCCATTCCTGTAGGCGATGATCAGCTGCTTGTATTCCTCGGCCGATTTGAGCTGGTCGTTGGCGTCGATCGTCGAGGCGCGCGTCGGGCCGTCGAAGCTGCCTTTGGCCTGGTTCGTGTTGGCGTTGCCGATCGCCGTACGGACGTCGTCGAGCGACAATCCGTACGATGCGAGCGCCTTCGGGTTGACCTGGATACGCACCGCGGGGCGCTGGCCGCCGCTGATGCTGACCAACCCGACGCCGGGGAGCTGCGCGATTTTCTGCGCGATGCGCGTGTCGGCGAGGTCCTCGAGCTTGGGCAGCGGCAAGGTCGGCGAAGTCAGCGCCAGTGTGAGGATAGGCGTGTCGGCCGGGTTGACCTTGTTGTAGATCGGCGGGTTGGGCAGATCGCTGGGCAGAAAGTTACCTGCGGCGTTGATCGCGGCCTGCACTTCCTGCTCGGCGACGTCGAGCGATAGCTCGAGGCTGAACTGGAGCGTGATGACCGAGGCGCCGCCGGAACTCGTCGACGACATCTGGTTGAGTCCCGGCATCTGGCCGAACTGCCGCTCCAGCGGCGCGGTGACCGACGATGTCATGACGTCGGGACTGGCGCCGGGGTAGAGCGTCACCACCTGGATGGTCGGATAATCGACCTCCGGCAACGCAGACAGGGGCAGTACGCGGTAGGCGACGATCCCGGCAAGCAGGATGGCTACCATCAACAGCGTGGTCGCCACCGGACGCAGGATGAAGATGCGTGACGGGTTCATTGCGCGCGCGTTGTGGTCCCGTTGGCGAGGACTCGGTCATCCGCCGTTTTTCGGCGGCGGCAATCCGTTGCCGGGTGCGCCGGCGGGCTGACGCGGGCCGCCGGCCTTGTCGCCGCGCTGTCCGCGCCGGCCGGAGCCCTGCGCCGGCGCTGTCTGCGCCTCACGCGTGATCAGCTCGACCTTCGCGCCCTCGCGCAGTTTGTCTGCGCCGTCGGTCACGACGATGTCACCGGGCGCGAGACCGCTTGTGATCGAAGTGATCTCGCCCTGCGCGGGGCCCAGCTTCACCGGCACCACGCTCACGGTGTGGTCGCCTTTGACGACGTAGACGAAGGTTCCGGGCGCGCCACGCTGTATCGCCGCGCTGGGGATCAGCGTCGCATCGGACAGCGTCTGCACCAGCATGCGCACGTTCACGAACTGGTTGGGGAAAAGGGCGAGATTGGCGTTGGCGAACTCCGATTTCAGTTTCACGGTACCGGTGGTCGGATCGATCTGATTGTCGACGGTGAGCAGCTTGCCGGTCGCGAGCTTGACCTTCTGGTCGCGATCCCAGGCCTCGACGACCACCGCTTTCTCGTTCTGCATGCGTTTCATCACACGCGGCACGTCGTCCTCGGGTAGCGAGAACACCACGGTCGTCGGCTGCAGCTGGGTGATGACGACCAGGCCGGTCGTGTCGGACGCATGCACGACGTTGCCCGGGTCGACCTGGCGCAGACCCACGCGCCCGGTGATCGGCGCCGTCACGCGGGAATACGTCAGCTGCAGCTTCGCGCTGTCGACGGCCCCCTGGTCGGACTGGACGGTGCCTTCGTATTGGCGCACCAGCGCTTCCTGCGTATCGACCTGCTGCTTGGAGATCGAATCCTGTGACAGCAGCGTCCGGTAGCGCTCCAAGTCGAGCTGTGCGTTCTTGAGCAACGCCTGATCCTTGGCCTGCTGGCCGATGGCTTGTGTGAGGGCGACCTGGAATGGCCGCGGGTCGATCTGCGCCAGCAGGTCGCCGGCTTTCACGATCTGCCCTTCGCTGAAGGAGACACTCATCAACTGGCCGTCGACCCGCGGTTTCACGGTGACGACGTTGCGCGGCGTGACCGATCCCAGCGCATTCAGGTAGACGTCGATGCTGCCCTTGGTCGCCGGTGCAGCGACGACCGGCAGCGGCGGTTTCGCGGTCGCATCGAAGCGACCGCCCTTGGTGCCCCCAGGCGCGTTGGAGCCGCCAGGCGCGCTGGCGGCCTTGGGCCACGCGTACCAGACCGCCCCGGCGATCGCGGCGATGACCAGCAGGGCCACGAGCCATGGCCACAGGCGCTGGCGCAGCGCGGGCGTCGGCGCGGGTGCGGTGGTCAGGGCGGGTTGGCTGCCGGTGGACGTGTCGGGGCTCATGCGCACGTAACGATATGGTCGGGGGGCATGGGATTGTCCGCGAAGGGACGCGATCGTTGCGTCGGAGTTGTAACCAACTGTTATTCGACGGGTTCTTGCGGGCCCCGGCAGTGCGCGCAGGATCCCGGCACCCCCGCCAGGTGCACAAGCCCCCCGCCTGCGCTAAACTATTCTACCCCCGAGGAGCGTTGCAACGGGCCGCCGTCCGCCTTGGACCGCGTGACCCGCCAGGCTTGGGGATCCGTCTTTGGCAACGGCGCTCGTTGAACCGCGGCAACCGCGGGAAGGCGAGCGCATCAATCCATCGTCTTCCCATGCGGCGCCGCTCACTACGGAGTGAAGCATGAACGCCGTTACCGATGTCACCAAGTTCTCCGATTTCAGGGTCGCCGACCTGGCGCTCGCCGATTGGGGGCGCAAGGAAATCGCCATCGCCGAGACCGAAATGCCGGGGCTGATGGCCATTCGCGAGGAATATGCCGCGGCGCAGCCGTTGCGCGGCGCGCGAATCGCCGGCTCGCTGCACATGACCATCCAGACCGCGGTGCTGATCGAGACGCTCAAGGCGCTCGGTGCCGACGTGCGCTGGGCGTCGTGCAATATCTATTCGACGCAGGACCATGCCGCCGCTGCCATCGCCGCCGGTGGCACGGCGGTGTTCGCGCACAAGGGCGAATCGCTGCAGGAATACTGGGACTACACGCACCGCATTTTCGAATGGCCCGGCGGTCGCGGCGCGAACATGATCCTCGATGATGGCGGCGATGCGACGCTGCTGGTGCACCTGGGCGAGCAAGCCGAGAACGACCGCGGCGTGATCTCCAAACCCGCCAACGACGAGGAATTCTGGCTGTACACGGCGATCGCGCAGCGCCTGGCTACCGATCCCAGGTTCTACTCCAAGCTCAAGGCCAACATCAAAGGCGTGACCGAGGAAACGACCACCGGCGTCAAGCGCCTGTATCGGATGCACGCGGAAGGACGCCTGGGCTTTGCCGCGATCAATGTCAATGACTCGGTGACCAAGAGCAAATTCGACAACCTCTATGGCTGCCGCGAATCGCTGGTCGACGGCATCAAGCGCGCGACCGACGTGATGATTGCCGGCAAGGTGGCGCTGGTATGCGGCTACGGCGACGTTGGCAAGGGGTGCGCCCAGGCACTGCGCGCGTTGTCGGCGCAAGTCTGGGTCAGCGAAGTCGACCCCATTTGCGCGTTGCAGGCCGCGATGGAGGGATTCCGCCTCGTGACGGTGGAGCAGGTGGCCGACAAGGCCGACATCTTCGTCACCGCCACGGGCAACATCGACGTCATCACCCACGCGCACATGGTGCGCATGAAGAACAACGCGATCGTCTGCAACATCGGGCATTTCGACAACGAGATCGACGTCGCGTCGCTGAAGGCCTGCACGTGGGAGAACATCAAGCCGCAGGTCGACCACGTCGTTTTTCCCGACGGTAAGCGCATCATCCTGCTCGCCCAGGGGCGGCTGGTGAACCTGGGCTGCGGCACTGGGCATCCGAGCTACGTGATGTCGAGCTCGTTTGCCAACCAGGTCATCGCGCAGATCGAGCTCTGGGACGATGCCAGGACCGGCGGCAAACGCTACCCGGTGGGCGTGTACGTGCTGCCCAAGCATCTCGACGAGAAAGTCGCGCGGCTGCAGCTTGCCAAGCTCGACGCCACGTTGACCGAATTGAGCGACCGGCAGGCCAGGTACATCGGCGTGGAGAAGGAAGGGCCGTACAAGCCGGAGACGTATCGCTACTGAAGGCCGGGTGCCGGCGTCCGAGTCGACGCCGGACCTCGCCATCCAATTCTGCCCACCGACATGCGCCTACTCATCGTCTGGCTGATCAACGCGGCGGCGCTGTTCGCGCTGCCCTACCTGATGTCGTCGATCAAGGTCGACTCGTTCATCGCCGCGCTCATCGCGGCGCTGGTGCTCGGACTGATCAACACGTTCATCCGGCCCTTGCTCATCCTGCTCACGCTGCCTGCGACGCTGCTTACCCTGGGACTGTTCATTTTCGTCATCAATGCCCTGCTGTTCTGGTTCGTCGGCTCTTTCGCCGACAGCTTCCACGTCGGCGGATTCTGGACCGCGATGGGCGGGGCAATTCTCTACAGCATCATCTCGTGGGCGTTGTCGGCAATCCTGTTGCACAGGAAGGATTGACCCGGCGCCCATGGCCAGGCCGTCCGATCGCGTATTCAGCTTCGAATTCTTCCCGCCCGCCACGGCCGACGGGGCGGCGAAGCTGTCGGCGACCCGCGCGCAGCTGGCGAAGCTCGAGCCGAGGTTTTTCTCGGTGACCTTCGGTGCCGGCGGCTCGACGCGCGATCGCACGCTGCAGGCAGTACTCGACATCGAGTCGGCCGGCCAGCGGGCGGCACCACACATCTCGTGCATTGGCTCGTCGCGCGAGAGCATTCGAGCGACGCTTGCAACATATCGTCAGCACGGCATCCGGCATCTCGTCGCCCTGCGCGGCGACCTGCCTTCGGGAACGGCCGACGTCGGCGACTTTCGCTACGCCAGCGAGCTGGTCGCGTTCATTCGCGCTGAGACCGGAGACTGGTTCCACGTCGATATCGCCTGCTACCCCGAGTACCACCCGCAGGCGGCCAATCCTGCGGCCGACCTCGCGAGCTTCAAGCGCAAGATCGAAGCTGGTGCGGACTCGGCGATCACACAGTATTTCTACAATGCCGACAGCTACTACCGATTCGTCGAGGATGCGACCGCGCTCGGAATCGACATCCCGATTGTTCCCGGCATCATGCCCATCGGAAGTTTTTCCAAGCTTGCGCGTTTTTCCGATGCCTGCGGCGCTGAGATTCCGCGGTGGATCCGGCGGCGGATGGAAAGCTTCGGCGACGATACCGCGTCGGTGCGCGAATTCGGTCTCGATGTGGTGACCCGCCTGTGCGCCGATCTGCTCGCGCGCGGGGCGCCGGGACTGCACTTCTACACGCTCAATCAGGCCAGTCTCAGTACCATCATCTGGCAACGGCTGGGCCTGTGAGCGCCACGCCTATTTGATGACGCCGGGCTGGAACGTGATCAGCTCACGCGTCGTATTCTCGGTGCGTACCAGCGTACCGATCCCGCCGCCGATCTGCACGTAGGACGCATCACGTATTTCGCGCACGGTGCCCTTGACCGCGCTGGCGAACCACACGGAGTCGCGGCGGTTGGTGCGAGTGCGCCAGAACTGCTCGTCGTCGAGCTGGATGATGCGGTAGACGAAGGTGGCCTCAAACGCCCCGGCGGGTACGGTGACCACGCTCTGTCCGTTGACCGCGCCGTAGACGAGGATCTGCGCACCGAGCTGCGTTTCGGGACTGAAGGTATCGATGGTCTGGCGCCACGTCTTGCCGTTTTCGAGCGGAAAATCGTAGAGCTTGACCGGCGACGGGAAACGCCGCGAGTCCTGGCCCGCCTTGAGCGCGCCGACGACGAGCCCGCCATTGGCGTCGATTTCTTCGTTTGCTTCGGTGCGCCCGTATTGGTTGCTGTACATGAGCCGCAGCGAGGCCGTGCCACCGCTGATGTTCACGACTTCGGCGTCGAGCATCGTCACCAGGCCCAGGCGCAGGTTGTCGGTAATTCGGTATTGCCAGTGGTCGCCGACGGCGAGCGCCGGCGCAGGAACGGGAGGAAAGCTCGGCGTCAGCGTCGCCGACTGGCACCCCGCAAGCAGCGCAGCGATCGCGGCAAGGAACCATCGGCACTGCGTGGGCGGGATTGCATTCGTGGTGGCCATGTCTGCTCCTGCGCCGAAGCGTTCGGTCAGCGCTGTCTCAGCCTTTTCCTGGCTGGAACGACGTCAGTTCACGCGTCGTGTTCTCGGTACGGATTAGCGTCGAGTCCGGGCCGGAGAGTTCGATGAAGGATGCGTCGCGCAATTCACGCACGGGCGCCTTGACGGCAGCAACGAACCAGACCGAGTCGCGGCGTTCGGTGCGAGTGCGCCAGAACTGATCGTCGTCTAGCTGCAGGATGCGATAGATAAACGCAGCGTCGAAACTGCCTGCGGGAACGCTGACCGGGCTCATGCCCCGCACCGTCCCAAAGACGAGGATTTGCGCCGGCAGCTGGGTCTCGGGGCCGGTGGTATTTACGCTTTGTCGCCAGGTCTTGCGCTGTTCCAGCGGAAAATCGTAGAGCTTGAGGGGCATCGGAAAACGGCGCACGGGTGCTTCCTTCAACGCTCCAACCACCAGCCAGAAATTGGCGTCGACTTCCTCGGCGCGTTCGTCGCGGCTGTAGGGTCCATCGAAGATTTCGCGAAGCGTTGCGGTCCCATCCACTACAGCCGTCACCTCGACGTCGAGCAACGTCACCGCGCCGCGGCGAAGATTGTCGGTGATCCGGTACTGCCAGTGGTCGCCGACGACCAGGCGCGGAACGACGATCGGAGCGGACGCCGGGATCGGCGTGGGCGCCTGGCACGCCGACAGTGCGAGGATGGCAAACAACGCCGGCATGCGCCAGCGCAGTGCGTAGTTGCGCAGCATCGACATCGCGTGACTCCGTTACCGATGGCAACACGGACGCGTGACGCGCCGCGTGGCGATTTCATGCATGCTAATCCAACGCGCAGCGCGCTGCCAGCGCTCTAGCCTGCGTCGGTGATCGCGCCAAGGCTGGCGGTCGACACCAGCCGCATGTACTTGGCCAGCACGCCGGTGGTGTAGCGCGGCTTCGGCGGTCTCCACTCGGCACGGCGGCGCGCGAGTTCGGCGTCGTCGACGTTGAGCTGGAGCAGACTTTTTTTCGCGTCGATGGTGATGGAGTCGCCTTCGTGCACCAGCGCGATCGTTCCGCCCACGTAGGCTTCGGGCGCGACGTGGCCGACGACCATGCCCCAGGTGCCACCGGAAAAGCGACCATCGGTGATCAGGCCCACACTTTCTCCGAGCCCCTGGCCGATCAGCGCCGACGTGGGCGCCAGCATCTCCTGCATGCCGGGTCCGCCCTTCGGACCTTCGTAGCGGATGACGATGACGTCGCCCGCCTTGATCTTGTTGGCCATGATCGCCTCCAGCGTCGCCGGTTCGGAATCGAACACGCGCGCCGGTCCGGTGATCGTCGTGCTCTTGAGCCCGGTGATCTTGGCCACGCACCCTTCGGGCGCCAGGTTGCCGCGCAGGATCGCGAGATGCCCCTGCGCATACATCGGGTTGTCCCACTGCCTGATCACGTCCTGGTCGCGCCGGGGTGTCGCGGAAATGCTTTCGAGTTCCTTGCCGAGGGTCCTGCCGGTAATGGTCATGCAGTCGCCGTGCAGCAGATCGTGCTCGAGCAGCATCTTGAGCACTTGTGGCACGCCGCCCGCGGCGTTGAAGTCGACCGCGACATAGCGTCCCGATGGCTTGAGGTCGCAAAGGACCGGAACGCGTTGGCGCACGCGTTCGAAGTCGTCGATTGTCCACTCGACGCCGGCAGCGGAAGCAATCGCCAGGTAATGCAGCACCGCGTTCGTCGAGCCACCGGTGGCCATGACCAGCGCAATCGCGTTCTCGATGGACTTGCGGGTGATGATGTCGCGCGGCTTGAGATCGCGCGCGACAGCGCCGATCAGCACCTCGGCCGACGCCGCAGCGCTGTCGGCTTTTTCCGGATCGGGCGACGCAAGCTGCGAGCTCCCGAGCAGGCTCAATCCGAGCGCCTCGAACGACGACGACATCGTGTTTGCCGTGAACTGACCGCCGCAGGCCCCGACCGTGGGGCACGCGTTCTTCTCGATTCCGGTCAGGTCCTCCTCCGACATCTTGCCCGCAGCGAAAGCACCGACCGCCTCGAACGGGCTGACGATGGTGAGCTTCTGGCCCTTCCAGAATCCAGGCTTGATGGTTCCGGCGTAGACGAAAATGGCCGGAACGTTCATACGCGCCATCGCCATCATCGCGCCCGGCATGTTCTTGTCGCAGCCACCCACGCACAGGACGCCGTCCATGCATTGCCCCATGACGGCGACTTCGATGGCGTCCGCGATGACCTCGCGCGACACCAACGAGTACTTCATGCCTTCAGTGCCCATGCCGATGCCGTCGGTGACCGTGGGAAAGCCGAACACCTGCGGCTTCGCGCCGCCGGCTGCGAGCGCTGCCATCGCCCGATCGACCAGCGGCTGGATTCCGGCGTTGCACGGATTCATCGTGGAATGGCCGTTGGCGACGCCGACGATGGGCTTGTCGAAATCGCCATCCTGGAAACCCACCGCGCGCAGCATCGCGCGATTCGGCGAGCGGGCAACTCCGTGGGTGATGATTCGGCTGCGGCGATTATCGGCCATGATGTTCCTGACTGTGCAAATTCGGGATCGAACCCGCGATGATACGGTGCGCCGCTATAATCGGTCCATGCTGGTTCATCCGCAGTTCGACCCGATCGCATTCCAGTTGGGACCGCTCGCCGTGCGCTGGTACGGGCTCATGTACCTGCTCGGATTCGTCCTGTTCGTCGTGCTCGGCAAGTATCGCGCGCGGCAGAACCTGCTCACCGGCTGGCATCCGCGCGACGTCGATGACATGCTGTTCTACGGCGTCTTCGGCGTGATTCTCGGCGGCAGGCTCGGATACGTGCTGTTCTACAAGTTCGGCTATTACGCGGCGCACCCGTTCGAAATCCTCGCGCTGTGGCAGGGTGGAATGAGCTTCCACGGCGGATTTCTCGGCGTGCTCGTCGCCCTCGCGGTGTTTGCGCGCAACCGCCAGAAACACTGGCTCGAGGTCACTGACTTCGTTGCGCCGCTGATTCCGCTGGGGCTGGGTCTGGGTCGCATCGGCAACTTCATCAACGGCGAGCTGTGGGGCCGTCCCACGACCGTGCCCTGGGCGATGGTGTTTCCGCAAGTGGACATGCAGCCCAGGCATCCGTCGCAACTGTACGAATTCGGTCTCGAGGGGCTGGCGCTGTTCGCACTGCTTTGGATATACGCGCGGCGGCGCCGGCCGATGGGCGCGGTTTCGGGGTTGTTCCTGATTGGCTATGGCAGCTTTCGTTTCGTCGTCGAGTTCGCGCGCGAACCGGACAGCTTCCTCGGTTTGCTCTCGTTGGGACTCACGATGGGACAGTGGCTTTCGCTGCCGATGATTCTCGCCGGCATCGCGATGATGATCTGGGCGTACCGGCGGTCGCGCAAGGCGCAGCCGACGATCTATGGTCCCTAGCTGGTCTAGTCGATGCGGCGAAAGTCGCCGTCGAGCGTGTTGCCGCGGAGGCTCACCGGGGCCCACGAGGCTCCCAGGTTGATTGGCAGCAGCAGCAGCGTCAGCGCCATCAGGTCGGATACGATGCCCGGCACGATCAGAAGAATCGCAGCAAGCACTTTGCGGCCGCTGTCGAGCAATCCGCGCAGCAGCGGGCGATCGCCTCGCAGTGCAGCAAGCGTCTGCGCGCGAAACGCGACGCGTTCGTGGCGCAGCAACAGCGAACCTGCGACTGCCGAGGTCAGCAAGAATGCCATCAGCGGAATGCCCGTCCATTTGGCGAAACGCATCGTTGCCATGACGTCGAGCACGGGGAATATCAGTACAATCAACATCACCAAAAAACGCATGGAGGCTCCTTGCCTGGCGCTGCACCGCAATCGGCACTGCTGGTCTTCACCGCGCTTCCACAGCGGGAGGCTGCCGAGTCACTTGCGCGCGAGCTGCTTGCGGCCCGTCTCGCGGCCTGTATCCAGATCGGCGCGACGGTGCATTCACTTTATCACTGGCACGGGGAAATCGAAACTGCCGACGAGACGCCGATGGCGATCAAGACCTCTGCCGTGTTGTATTCGCGGCTGGAGGAGGCCATTCGGGCGCGACATCCGTACGAACTTCCCGAAATCGTCGCTGTCCCCATTACCCATGGATTGCCTGCTTACCTCGACTGGATCTCGGCCGAAACCGCGCCTGGCCGCTGAGTTCGGCCGCTCGTTTCTGGTGCTATGCGCCGGCGCGGCGCTGGCCGGGTCGGCCCTTGCGCAGCCGCGTCCCCTGGCGCCTGACAAGGCCTTCCGTTTCGACGCGCGCGCGCTCAACCCGCAAACCGTCGAGGCCCGTTTTACCATCGCCGACGGCTACTACCTGTACCGGGACCGCATCCACTTTTCGGTCGAGCCCGCGACGGTTCCCTTGACCGTCTCGCCGCTGCCCCCGGGCAAGATCAAGGACGACGAGTTTTTCGGGCGCGTGGAGACCTATCGCGGCGGCATCCTGGTGAACTTGGCGCTCAAGGATACGGTGCCCGGCCAGAAGCGTGGTCGTCGTCGCCGAGTCGCAGGGCTGCGCCGATCTTGGGATCTGTTATCCGGTGCAAGTGCAGCGTGTCACCGTTGCCTTGCCGGCGGCGAACGTTGCGCCTACACCCCCGGGCGAAGCAGAGCGGAAATCGTGGTTCAATTGACGCCAGGCTCAGTGGTGTGACTGCTCACACCCACCGAAAACCTTATTCCGCATGACAAAGGTTCAGAAGCTGCTGATCGTTGGCGCCGTGGGCATAGCCGCGTTGGGCGCGGGCATCTACGTCGCTCTGCATCGAGACGCACCGGTCGATGCCTCGGCCTTGCTCGCATTGTCGTTGCCCGACGCGGCCGGCAAGGAGCAGTCGATCGGCCAATGGCGCGGTAAGGTCGTTGTCGTGAATTTCTGGGCGACCTGGTGCGCCCCGTGTAGGGAGGAGATGCCGGAGTTCGTGAAGGCCCAGCGCGAATTCGGGAGCAAGGGGTTGCAATTCGTGGGTATCGCCGTTGACGACGCCGATAAGGCTGAGCGCCTCAGCAAAGAGCTGGGCCTCAACTACCCGACGCTGATCGGCGGCTACGGCGCAGTGGAATTGTCCAAAACCCTCGGCAATCGGCTTGCCGCGTTGCCCTTTAGCATCGTCGTCGATCGGCAAGGGCGTGTCGTTCATACCCAACTGGGTCCCCTTAAACCCGAGCAACTTCGGTCTATTATCGGCAAACTACTTTAAAAGGTATCAAAATTGCATCCCTCGCTCGCCATTGCCGTTCGAGAAACCGGCATCCGGTGAGGCTGCGACGTACGATTGTCGCCCCACGCGGCCAAGTCGAAGCTACCGGTTACGCACGGCGATGGTGCGACCATCGAGCCTCGCTCTAATAAGCTCTATCGACTAGACATCTTCTGCTATCTGCGTCAAACTCCGGTCATACGACGTTAACCACAGGGGAAAGGGATGCATGGCTGCTTCGCGGCAGAAAAAAGTCGCTCGGGCGCCACCGGCGCAGTCCGAAGGCTGCCATCCCGGTCGTCGATGAGCCTGAGCTCAATCTCCTGGGGCCGAGGAGCGGGCCATCGCGGTGTCGGGCCGGCCGCAAGCGAGGGCAGCCCCCGCTGCGCAGGCGCGCGCTACGGGCATCCAGAGCGCCCAACAAGTTTGCTCGCGTATCGCGCCTGATGGTCAAGTCCCGCTGATCGCGGTTGCGACGCGATGGATCTGCGCAAGCTCAAGTCGCTGATCGAGCTCTTCGAGAGTTCGGGAATCGGCGAACTCGAAATCGCCGAAGGTGAAGAGCGCGTGCGCATTACGCGAGCGCCGCCTGCTGCGTCGCCCCCGGGCAGTGCTGCCCCTACTCAGGTGCACACGGTTGGGGTCGGGGTTGGGGTCGGCGCGCCGACGGCGAAGGCGCCCGAAAGCGCCTCGCCGCCTGCCGCGCCCGCGCCCGAAGGCCACGTCGTCAAATCGCCCATGGTCGGCACGTTTTATCGTGCGGGCGCGCCGGGGTCGAAGGCCTTTGTCGAAGTCGGCGACAGCGTGCAAGCCGGCGACCCGCTGTGCATCATCGAAGCGATGAAGCTCATGAACGAGATCGAAGCCGACCAGGCCGGCGTGATCAAGGCGATCCTGGTCGAGAACGGGCAGCCGGTCGAGTATGGGCAGCCGCTGGTCGTGATCGCCTAGATCACCGCGCGAGCGGTGCGCAACGGGTGCACCGCCGGCTCTGCAGCTCCAGGACGAGCTCGTGGCAACCAAAAACTCCGGCCAATTGTTCGACAAGGTCCTCATCGCCAATCGCGGCGAGATCGCGCTGCGTATCCAGCGCGCCTGCCGCGAGCTCGGCATCAAGACCGTCGTCGTTCATTCGGAGGCGGATTCCGAGGCCAAGTACGTCCGCCTTGCCGACGAATCGGTGTGCATCGGGCCGCCACCCTCAGCGCAGAGCTACCTCAACATCCCCGCCATCATCAGCGCCGCCGAGGTGACCGATGCCCAGGCGATCCATCCAGGTTACGGCTTCCTTTCCGAGAACGCGGACTTTGCGGAGAAAGTGGAGAAGAGCGGCTTCGTGTTCATCGGGCCGCGCCCCGACACGATTCGTCTGATGGGCGACAAGGTAAGCGCGAAGGTGACGATGACCAAGGCCGGCGTGCCCTGCGTGCCCGGCTCGGAGGGCGCGCTGCCGGACGACCCTAAGGAAGTCGTCAAGATTGCGCGCGCGATCAAATACCCGGTGATCATCAAGGCAGCCGCCGGCGGCGGGGGCCGCGGCATGCGTGTCGTGCACACCGAGGCGGCGCTGCTCTCCGCGGTCGGGCTGACGCGCGCCGAAGCCGCCGCGGCATTCGGCAACGGCACGCTGTACATGGAAAAGTACCTCGAGGCGCCGCGACACATCGAAATGCAGGTGCTCGCGGACGAGCACAAGAATGCCGTCTACCTCTACGAGCGCGACTGCTCGATGCAGCGCCGGCACCAGAAGATCATCGAGGAGGCGCCCGCTCCCGGGGTCCCCGCGCGCGCGCTGGCGCGCATCGCCGAGCGCTGCGCCGAGGCCTGCCGCAAGATCGCCTACCGCGGCGCCGGGACCTTCGAATTCCTCTACCAGGACGACGAGTTCTTTTTCATCGAGATGAATACCCGCGTGCAGGTCGAACACCCCGTGACCGAACTCGTCACCGGCATCGACATCGTGCAGCAGCAGATCCGCGTGGCGGCAGGGCAGAAGCTCGCGTTCCGCCAGCGCGACGTCGTACGCCGGGGTCACGCCATCGAATGCCGCATCAACGCCGAGGATCCTGAAACATTCGTCCCATCACCCGGGCGCATCACCTCGTATCACGCGCCGGGCGGCCCTGGTATCCGCGTCGACTCTCACGTCTACCAGAACTACTTCGTTCCGCCGACCTATGATTCACTGATCGGCAAGGTGATCGCCTACGGGGACACGCGCGAGCAGGCGATCGCGCGCATGCGAATCGCCCTATCCGAAATGGTCGTCGAGGGCATCAAGACCAATATCCCGTTACATCAGGATCTGCTGCTCGACGCCTCGTTCCTCCGTGGCGGCACGTCGATCCACTATCTCGAGCAGCGGATGGCCAAGCGCAAGCAGACCGCGTAGCAAGGGTTGGTTGCGGTGCCGTATCTCGCATTGCGCTTCGATGTAGCCGGCGACGACGTCGAGCGCTGGTCGGATGCCCTGCTCGACGCCGGTGCGCTGGCCGTCGATGCGGCGGACGCCAACGCCGGAGGCTGCGACGAGACCTCGCTGTTCGGGGAACCGGGCGCGCCCGCCACGACATGGCCGCTGACGCGCCTCACCGCGCTCTTCGATGCCGGCGACGACGCGCCCGCCGCGCTTGCGCTCGCGGGCGCGCAGCTCGCGGCGAGCGTGCCGGCGCATTCCGTCGAGCCGGTGGCCGACGACGACTGGGTCCGCAGGACGCAGGAACAATTCGCTCCGATCCAGGCCAGCCCGCGGATCTGGATCGTGCCGACGTGGTGCGAGCCGTCAGACGCCGCCGCCTGCAATCTGCGCATCGATCCCGGGCTCGCCTTCGGGACCGGCAGCCACGCGACCACGCGCCTGTGCCTGCGCTGGCTCGACGCCAGGCTCGCGCGCGGCGCGAGCGTGCTCGATTACGGATGCGGCTCCGGCATCCTCGCGATCGCGGCCGTGAGACTGGGCGCCGGCGAAGTCTGTGCGGTCGACGTCGACCCGAACGCGGTGGACTCGTGCATTGCGAACGCGGCGGGCAATGCCGTCGATGTCCACTGTGGTACGCCTGACTCGTTGCGAGCGGGCGGATTCGACATCGTCGTCGCCAACATCCTCGCCAACGCGCTGCAACTGCTGGCACCGGTGCTCGCCGCGCGAGTGAACCGCGGCGGCGACATCGCGCTGTCGGGGATTCTCGACGCGCAGGCCGATGCGCTCAAGGCGGAGTATGCGCGATGGTTTAATATCGACGTCTGGGCGCGGGAGGATGGATGGGTGCTGTTGGCGGGCCGCCGGAAGCGTGACGATGGCTGACGAAAAATTCACGCGCTGCCCCGGCTGCAAGACGATTTTCCGCGTGACACCGCAACAGCTTGCGATGCGTTCGGGACAGGTGCGCTGCGGTCATTGCCGGACGGTATTCGATGGCGACGCGGCGCTGATCTCGCTTGCGCCGCAATTCCACGAAGAGCCCGAGCTCGACGAGATTGCGATGGGGCCGCCGACGGTGACCCTGCGCAGCTCGCAGGCGTTGCAGCCGGCGCCGACCCCTGCGCCCGTCGAACACGACGAGGGCGCACAGGTCGACGAGCGCGAAGAGGCGGCGGCCGAGGACGCGGAGGCGAACGCCGATCCGCCCATCGACTACTCGTCTCGATTCTCGTGGCAGGAGCAAAAGGAACGCCGACGTGTCCCGACATGGGTGCTGGGACTGGCGATCCCGGTGCTGCTCGTGCTGCTCGCGGCCCAGGCGCTGTTTCACTTTCGCGACGCCGTCGCCGCCCACTGGCCGACGACCAAGCTGGCACTGGTCCGCTTGTGTGCCCTCGCGGCCTGCGAGGTACGCCCGATGGCCGACGTCAGCGCACTCTCGATCGAGGCTTCGGACCTTCAGGCCGACCCCGCGCATCGCGGCCTGCTGATCCTCACCACGACCATCCGCAACCGATCGCCGTTTGCGCAGGCATATCCCTATGTCGAGCTGACGCTATCGGACACCCAGGAGCAGGTCGTGGTCCGCCGCGCGTTTGCGCCTCAGGAATACCTGAATGCCGCCGCGGACCCGCAAGGGGGCATCGCGGGCAATGCTGAACTCGCCGTCAAGCTGTTCATCGATGCCAGCGCGACGACGCAGGCCGGCTATCAGGTCTATCTGTTCTATCCCTGAGTCCAGGGCAGGCCGGCGTGGCGCCAGCCATTGCGGTGGCCGCGCTGCCCGGAGGCATCCTTGTCGCCCTCGAAACCCTCCAGCACGTTGAAAGCTCGCGTATAGCCCGCGGCCTGCGCGGCGCGGGCAGCCTGATCGGAGCGCTGACCGCTGCGACACAGAAACAGCAGCGGTGTGTCCGTCGCACCCACGGCCTCCCGCAATTGTTCGATAAACGCAGGATTGCGCGCTCCCTGCGGATAGGTGTTCCATTCGATCAGAATGCTTCCTGGAACGCGCCCTACGTAGTCCCATTCCGCGCGTGTTCTGACATCGATCAGGCGCGTCCCAGGCAGGTCGACCAGCAACGTGCTCGCTTCCTGCGGCGTAATCGCACCGGAATATGGCAACGCGAGCGCCACCGCACGGTGCTGCGCCGCAGCGAGAACGGTAGCGACAGCGGCTTCGTTGGCGGACTTGGGCTCGGTCACGACGCGCGTCTATGGAGGCCTGGGATTTCGAGACGGCACGGCTCCGCCCGGGGCAGACCGACCGCCATAACCGGCGAAGGCTAAAGTATAAGCCTGCGCTCTGTCTTCCGCCCAGGGTCGGACCTGTCTTGTTGCACCACAGCGAAGCGAAGGTAAAGCAGCGCGCTCCAGTCTGGTGCATACTGCGCATTGGTGGCGAAGTTTCCAGACGAACAAAGCCCCCCTCTTGCCCCGTATGCTCGGAATGTACCCATGGCATAGTTTCTGCTAAATGCTGTGCTCCCGCGAATTTCCGTTCCCGCACTGCATTTCCCAACGCAAATCTCGCCCTACAGGAGACCCGCATGGCCGTCGCAGCCGCTGATGTACTGAAGATGCTCAAGGACAAGGACGTCAAGTTCGTCGACCTCCGCTTTACCGATACCCGAGGCAAGGAACAACACGTACAGGTCCCGGTCAAGCAGTTCACGCAGGACAAGTTTGATAGCGGCCACGCCTTCGATGGTTCATCGATCGCCGGCTGGAAGGGGATCGAGGCCTCGGACATGCTGTTGATGCCCGACCCCGATTCGGCGCGCATCGATCCGTTCACCGACGAGACCACGCTCAACATCACCTGCGATGTCGTCGAGCCGTCCGACGGCAAGGGCTACGACCGCGATCCGCGCTCGCTCGGCCAAGCGCGCCGAGGCGTATCTCAAATCCACCGGCCTGGGCGATACCGCCTATTTCGGGCCGGAGCCCGAGTTCTTCATCTTCGACTCGGTTACCTGGAGCGTCGATATGTCCGGCTGCTCCGTGAAGATCAAGTCGGAGGAAGCTCCGTGGTCGAGCGGCGAGGAGTACGAGGGCGGCAACATGGCGCATCGCGCGCCGGTCAAGGGTGGCTACTTCCCGGTGCCGCCGATCGACTCGCTGCAGGACATCCGCAACGCGATTTCGCTGGCGCTGGAGGAACAGGGCGTCGAGGTCGAAGTGTTCCACCACGAGGTCGCGGCTGCCGGGCAGAACGAGATCGGCACGAAGTTCAATACGCTGGTCAAGCGCGCCGACTGGATGCAGATCCTCAAGTACACCGTGCACATGGTCGCGCATTCCTACGGCAAGACGGCGACCTTCATGCCCAAGCCGGTCGTGGGCGACAACGGGTCGGGCATGCACGTGCACCAGTCGGTGTGGAAGGGCGGGCAGAACCTGTTCGCGGGCAACGGTTACGCCGGGTCTGTCCGATTTCGCGCTGTATTACATCGGCGGCGTGATCAAGCACGCCAAGGCGCTCAACGCCATCACCAACCCGGGCACCAACTCGTACAAGCGGCTGGTGCCGGGATTCGAGGCCCCGATCAATCTCGCCTATTCGGCGCGCAACCGCTCGGCGGCGTGTCGCATTCCGTACGTGAGCAATCCGAAGGGCCGTCGCGTCGAAGTGCGCTTTCCCGATCCGACGACCAATCCGTACCTCTGCTTTGCCGCCCTGCTGATGGCGGGCCTGGACGGCGTGCAGAACAAGATCCATCCGGGCGATCCGATCGACAAGAATCTCTACGATCTGCCGCCCGAGGTGGCCGCCAAGATTCCGCATCCATGCGCGTCGCTCGACGAGGCGCTGGAACACCTCGACAAGGACCGCGAATTTCTCACGCGCGGCGGCGTGTTCTCGAACGACATGATCGACGCCTACATCGCGCTGAAGATGGAAGAGGTGACTCGCTTCCGGATGACCACGCACCCGGTCGAGTTCGATATGTACTACAGCTTGTAACGCGGGCGGCATCGGGCAGCGGCGGGCGGGCGGCGCCCGGCCGCGCCCGTGGCCGCGAGGCATCGTGCGCTGCGCTTTTTGATACACTGCGCCGCATGCTTGCCCGCCGCCGTTCTGCTGTTGCCTGGTGCATGCGCGCCACGTGCTGGTGCGCGCTTGCCTTTGCACCGACTCGTCCAGGCGCAGGCGCCAGCTCCAGTGTGCAAATATCTCGACGGCGACGGAAACATTCACTACATCAACGTCGCTCCGGAAAAAGGGTGGAAGAAGCTTTCCTGCGACATAGGCGGCGAAACGGTGCGGAGCAGCTCGCGAGCCACGGCGACGCCGGCGGGTTTCCCCAAGGTCGACGCCGATACGCAGCGCGGCCGCGACGACATGCGCCGCAAGGTGCTCACCGAAGAGCTGACGACCGAGGAGAAGCTGCTCGCGGAGTCCAAGGTCGCTTATGGCGACGGCGCGCCGACGCCGCTGCCGGAAGAGATGAGCAACGCGCAGAAGTACGCGGATCGACTTGCCAAGCTGCGACAGGCGGTCACGCTGCACGAGAAAAACATCGAAGCGCTGCGCAAGGAGCTCGCCGCGCTGCGCTGACGCGCATTGTTGCATCGCGTCAGCCGGGCGCGGATATTGCTACTATCGTCGCTGCACCTTCCAGGTGACACGCGATGCATGTTCAGCCGCTTTTCTCCCCAATCGAAGACACGTCTCCGTCGTATGCCGGGCTTGAGCTGCTGGCGACCGCCGCGCTTCTGCTGACCGGCAATCTGCAGGTCAGCTACGCCAATCCCGCGGCGGAAAACCTCTTCGAGCTGTCCAAACGGCAACTCGTCGGCCAGCCGGCGCGCGCGATCTTCGGCGATGCGCCGGCGTTGTTCCAGGCCGTCGGCAGGGCGCAGGCGAACGGAGCCTCGTACACAGAGCAAGAGTTGGAGCTCGGCGCCATCGGCAAGCCGCGGCTGCATCTCGCGTGCACGGTGTCGATCGTCGACGCGCCCGACGCCGAACTCCTGCTCGAGTTCAGGCACATCGACCAGCAGCTCAAGATCGCGCGCGAAGAACGACTGCTCGAGCAGCAGCAGGCCAACCGCGACCTCATCCGCAGCCTGGCGCACGAGATCAAGAATCCGCTCGGCGGAATTCGCGGAGCCGCGCAGCTGCTCGAGCGCCAACTCGACCGCGCGCCGCTTATCGAATACACGCAAGTCATCATCGGCGAGGCCGACCGGCTGCAAACGCTGGTCGACCGCATGCTGACGCCGCACCGGCTGCCCAAGTACCGGCGCACGAACATCCACGAGATCCTGTCGCGCGTCGCTACGGTCGTGCAGGCCGAGTTTCCGCAGATCGTGATCCATTCCGACTTCGACATCAGCATCCCGGAATTCGAGGCTGACCCGGAGCAGCTTACGCAGGCGGTGTTCAATATCGTGCGCAACGCCGCGCAGGCGCTCGACGGCACGCCACGCGCCGCAGATCCGCATGACCACCAGAGTCGCGCGCGGCGTAACGCTGGCCAAGCGCCGCCACCGCCTGGCGCTCGCGCTTGCCGTGGAAGATAACGGCGGCGGTGTGCCCGAGGCGATCCGCGATAAGATTTTCTTTCCGCTGGTCTCGGGGCGCGAGGGCGGCAGCGGTCTGGGGCTGACCATCGCCCAGACCTTCATTTCGCAACACAACGGCGCCATCGACTGCGAAAGCGTTCCGGGGCGAACGGTATTCACGGTCCTGCTGCCGCTGGAGCTGCCGCGCGGCAGCATCTGATCAGCCGAGGCGCGGATCCGAGATTGTGAGTGATGACATGCATGCATACGATGACCGGGAACTTGCGGGCGGCGTTACGACGAAGGCCGTGTGGATCGTCGATGACGACCGATCTATCCGCTGGGTGCTGGAAAAGGCGCTCGAGCGCGAAGGCATTCCCTTCAAGACCTTCGCCTCGGCAATCGAGGTCATGCAGGCGCTCCAGCACAGCCAGCCGCAGGTGCTCGTGTCCGATATCCGCATGCCGGGCGAATCGGGGCTCGCGCTGCTCAACAGGATCAAGGAGCGTCATCCGCGCGTGCCGGTGATTATCATGACAGCGTATTCGGATCTCGATAGCGCGGTCGCGGCGTTTCAGGGCGGTGCGTTCGAGTACTTGCCCAAGCCGTTCGACGTCGATCACGCCATCGCCTTGATACGCCGCGCCGGGTCGGACGTTGCCGCGGCTTCGGCGACAGTGCCCAGCGCCGTCGACGCGCCGGAGATGCTGGGGCAGGCGCCGGCCATGCAGGAGGTGTTTCGCGCCATCGGCCGGCTGTCGCAATCGCACGTGACCGTGCTCATCACCGGCGAATCTGGGACCGGCAAGGAGCTCGTCGCCCGCGCGCTGCATCGTCACAGTCCGCGTGCGGGCGCGCCGTTTGTCGCAATCAACACCGCGGCGATTCCCAAGGACCTACTGGAGTCAGAACTGTTCGGCCACGAACGCGGCGCGTTCACCGGCGCGCAAAGCTCGCGCCGCGGCCGGTTCGAGCAGGCCGAGGGCGGCACGCTGTTCCTCGACGAAATCGGCGACATGCCTCCCGATCTGCAGGTTCGCCTGCTGCGCGTGCTCTCCGATGGCGAATACTATCGAGTCGGCGGCCATGCGCCGCTCAAAGCCAACGTACGGATCATCGCCGCCACGCACCAGAACCTCGAGGAGCGCGTGCGCCAGGGATTGTTCCGCGAGGATTTGATGCACCGCCTCAACGTGGTTCGTCTGCGCCTGCCTCCGCTGCGCGAGCGCGCCGAGGACATCGCACCACTTGCGCGCCAGTTTCTGCAGAAGAGCGCGCGTGAACTCGCCGTCGAGCCCAAGCAGCTTACCGAGGCTGCGCTCAAGATGCTTTCGACGTTCGCGTTTCCCGGCAATGTGCGTCAGCTCGAGAACATCTGCCACTGGCTGACGGTGATGGCACCGGGGCAGAAGGTCGACGTCGGCGACCTGCCGCCGGAGGTGCGCACTGCGCCCGGCGCCGGCGCGCACGAGGTCGAGAGCAACTGGCAGCAGGCGCTCGACCGCGAACTGGCGCAGGCGCTCTCGCGCGGCGAGCGCGCCGTTGGGGACCGCCTCGAGAAGGAGTTCGAGCGCACGCTGATCGTACGCGCGCTCGCCCACACCGGCGGCCATCGGATGGAAGCAGCGCAGTGGCTGGGCTGGGGCCGCAACACCCTCACGCGCAAGATCCAGGAACTCAAGCTGGACGCAGACAAGCGTTGAACACACGCATGGCCCGCTCGGGCCGACGCGCTCGCCTGCAACTCGCAGCGTGCTTTAGTTCATGTCGAGGTCCGTGAAGGCGAACGTCGCAGAGCGCGCCCTCATGCATTGTCTTCCGACACCTGGCTAGCTTCCTGGCTGGCGCTCATCTCCTGCAAGCGTCGCCACCGTGCAGGCGACGCGCGCCCTTGCGCCGTTACTTGGCCGATCTCAGATCGACTTCGACTACGCCCGCGGCGATGTTCGCGCCGACGACCCCTTCAACATTGAGCGGTTGCAGCGCGTAGCCCTTGCTCGACCCGCCGACAAGGACGTTGGCACCGAGTCCGCCGGCCCAGGCTGCCTCGGCTCCGACGCCCCCATAGGAGCCCGCCAAGGCGCCCGGTGTGAGCTTCCCATCCGATGAGACGACCGCCCACAGGAGCACGCCGCCGCCCACGTACCCGATGTCCACGCCGTACTTTTTGATCGTCCCGGTGTAGTGCTCAGGCTTCGCCGCTTTGTCGGCAGGGCTGAAGACACACTTGAGGTTCTTCGAGGAGCTGAAGATCAGACCCCATCCGGCTGCTTCGTTGCAATTCAGGGTGCCCACTTTCAACCCTTCGGCTTGAGCCAGTCCTACCGATCCGGCGAACAGTCCGACCGCCAGCACACTCAACATTGCACGTCGCATCGCTTATTCTCCTGTCATGTCAGGGCCGGGCTCCATGCCCGAACCCACGGGTAAGATTCGAAACCAAACGCTAGGTTCCTCGTCCGACGGGCGAATTGGCGGCTCGGTCGAGGCGGTCGCGAGCAACACTGCGATTGCACCAAGGGCGGGCATGCTCCGCGGCCAGCTAGCGCGGCATCGGATAGTACGCCGGATTCGCCGCCGCGCGCTCGACCGTTTCCTCGATGACGATGTCGGGCTTCAGGCGCTCCACCAATTCCGGGTCGAAGTGCTCCGACGTGACGAATGTGCTGCGAGAGAAGTTCTCCGCGAGCATCGGGATCAGCGGGATCGCCATCGAGTCGCGGTACATGAGCGCAGTGAAGCGGGGCGCGTTCGCGCAGCGGTACACGTAGGTCTCGATCTTCGGCCCCGCGGCCGGCGTTTCCTCCACGACGCAGCGGGATTCAGGCGCCGAGAGGTTCTTGACGAAAGGCGCGGTGTCGTCCTCGCGGAACTGCCGCGGCAATCCGAGCATCCGCGGCAGGTCGCCGCTGTAATAATCCCGGCGCGGCGGCGCAACCGGCGCGATCGTCACGCCGGGAAGCAGGCGCGCGGCCTCGTGCATGATCGCGTGGTAAGCAACGGTAGCGCCGAGGTAGTTCCAGTGCGAATCGGTCTTGTAGTAGAGGCGTTCGCCGCCGCCCTTGGCGCGCGACAGCGGGCCACGGAGGTCTACAAATGGCAATTGCGGATGGCGTGCGAGTTCCGCGGCGATTCGATCGAGCGGCGTAGGGTCGGCACGCCTCGCGGCCCAGTCGGGAAGGAACTCCGGATACACGGTGTATTTCTCGGGGACGACGACGACCAGGAAGGCAATGCCGCGACCCGCCAGAAACGCCTGGCGGCGCAACAACTCGTCGCGAATCGCGACGATCGTCGCGTCGGGGAGCGGTTCGCTGCCGCGGTACCAGCGGTCGAACGCCTTCGCGTCCTCGCCGCGGAAGTAGAGCCAGCCGGATTTGCCCAGCAGCACTTTCGGCACCGGTGAAACGCCGAATACCACCGCCCGCACCCAGTGATCGACGCGGACCAGCGGGCCGCGCATGCCGAAGCGATCGTCGAAAAAGCGCTCGAAGCGCGCGGGATACTCGCGCAATGTTTTGAGACTGTCGGGCATCGGCGGCAGTGTTTCCACCGCGCGGTTCTCGAAGGCGGCGGGTGCCCGCGGCGCGCGCAACGAGCCGGCCATCGCGACGACGATGCTGGCCACGAAAAGCGTCGCGAGCGCAGCGCCAAACCATGCCGGGCGCGGGCGGTCGGGAAGATAGCCGGAAGTTGTCATGCTTCAGAAGCGGAAATAGATGAACGGATTGTAAGTGCCGGACGCGAGCCCGGCATAGGACGCGGTGAGCACCGCCGCCAGCCACCACCATTCCGCGATCGTGCCAGCGGTGCCGATCCAGGCGCGCGCGCGCGCGCCGCGATCGAGCATCGCGCCAAGCATGCGTCCCACCGGCATGGCGCCGATCGCCGCCGCGCCGAGCGTCGTCGCCACCAGCGCGTCGAGGAACATCGGCAACGGATGCATCGGCGAGCTGGCGGCGCCCGCGCCGGCGAGCGCCGCGTAGAACGCCGATGCGTGCGAGAGCGTATCGCAGCGGAACAGTACCCAGCCGCCCACGACCGCGACGAGCGCGTAGACGTGGCGCAGCGGCCGCCACGTGCGCTGCAACAGGTCGCCCAGGCCGGCGTGTTCGAGGATCAGGAAGACGCCGTGCCAGATGCCCCAGACGATGAACGTCCACGCAGCACCGTGCCAGAGCCCGCAAAGCAGGAAGACGATCGCGAGGTTGATGTACGTTCGCCTCGTGCCGCGCTGGTTGCCGCCCAGCGGAATGTAAAGGTAATCGCGGAAGAAATTCGACAGCGAAATGTGCCAGCGCCGCCAGAACTCGCGAATCGACTGCGAGATGTACGGATAGTTGAAGTTCTCCAGCACCCGAAAGCCGAATATGCGCATGAGCCCGATCGCCATGTCGGAATAGCCCGAGAAGTCGAAATAGATCTGCAGCGTGTAGCAGACGATCCCCAGCCAGGCCACGCTCGTCGTGAGCTCGCCGGGCGCGATCGCGAAGATCGGGTCGGCGACTCCGCCAAGCGTGTTGGCGACGAGCACCTTCTTGCCCAGCCCGATGATGAAGCGACGCACTCCCTCGACGAAGTCCGCGCAGTGGCGACCGCGCTCGCCGATCTGCGTGGCGATGTCTTTGTATCGGATGATCGGTCCAGCGATGAGCTGCGGGAACAGGAGTATGTACAGCGCAAAGCTGTCGACGCGGCGCTGCGCGGTGGCATTGCGTCGGTAGATGTCGATCAGATAGGAGATCGCGTGGAAACTGAAAAACGAAATGCCCAGCGGCAGGGGGATCGCGGCCAGCGCAATGGTGCTCCAACCCGTCGTGGCAGCGAGCGTGTTGAAGTTGGCTGCGAAAAAGTTGGCGTACTTGAAAATGCCGAGCAGCAGCAGGTTGCCGGCGACCGCGAGCGCGAGCCACCGTCGCCGCGTTGGCGCGGTGAGAGTGACGTCGATCCTATGGCCCAGCAGCCAGTTGAACAGGACCGATCCCAGCACCAACGCGAGCATGATGCCTTCGCCCCAGAAATAGAAGGCGGCGCTCGCCACCAGCAGCACGGCATTGCCAAAGCGACGCGGCAGCGCGAAGTACGCTGCCAATACCAGCGGCAGGAACAGGAACAGGAAAATCGGCGAGGCAAAGACCATGGCGTCGCGGTGCGGGCGCGGCGGAGTCTACCGGTCGAAAAACTGCGTCAGGCCGTGAGCTCGGCGATGACCGGCGCGTGATCCGAAGGCTTCTCGCCCTTGCGCGCCTGGCGATCGATGCGGCAGGCTGTGCAGGTCGCGGCGAGCGCCGGTGAAAGCAGGATGTGGTCGATGCGCAAGCCCATGTTCTTGGGAAACGCGAGCTGCCGGTAGTCCCACCAGCTGAAGGTTTTTGCCGGCTGGTCGAACAGGCGGAAAGCGTCCACGAGCCCCAGCGCGAGCCAGTCGCGATACGCGGCGCGTTCGGCGTCGCTGGCCAGCACCTGTCCGCGCCACAGGTCCGGATCGTGCACGTCGCGATCCTCCGGCGCGATGTTCATGTCGCCGACGACGGCGAGCCGCGGATGCGCGGCCATTTCCGCGCGCAGGTACGCGGTCGCAGCGGCGAGCCAGCGCAGCTTGTACTGATACTTGTCCGACTCGAGCGACTGGCCGTTGGGCACGTAAAAGCAGACGAAGCGGATGCCGCCGACGCTCGCCGCAAGCACGCGCTTGTGATCGTCGGGAAACTCCGGCATGTCCGGGCGAATGTCGGCCGCGGGAATGCGCGAGAGTATCGCAACGCCGTTGTAAGTCTTCTGTCCGTAGAAAATTGCCTGGTAGCCGGTGGCGGCGATCTCCATTGCCGGGAAGCGCGCGTCCTCGAGCTTGGTCTCCTGCAGGCCGATGATGTCGGGTTGCTCCGCCGCGAGCCAGGCAAGCAGCCGGGGCAGGCGTACATTGAGCGAATTGACGTTCCAGGTCGCGAGCTTCATCGGCCTGCGCCCATGAGCGCGTTGGGCAGCGATACCGCGATGCCCGGGATTGCACAGATGAGCAGTATTGCCACGAACATGAGCGCGACGAAGGGCATGACGCCCCAGATGACGTCCTTGAGCGGAATGTCGGGAGCGATGTTCTTGATCACGAAAATGTTGAGGCCGACCGGCGGATGGATGAGCCCCGCCTCGATGACGATGGTCATCAGCACGCCGAGCCACACGAGGTCGAATCCCGCGGCCTTAAGCGGACAGGCATTGACTTCTCCTGGGCGTATTTGCGGCGCCAACTCCTGTGGGAGCGCGCCTCGTGGCGATCCGGGGGCCACGCTTTGGGCGTTGGCCGCGTGCAGACGACATGCTACCCGGTCCGGCGGCGCCAAGGAAACGCCGGCTCACGCGCACCGACAACGCGGGAATGTCGCCTCGCACACAAAAAGCCGCGCGCCGCTGCCTCGGGTGCGCGGGGATGGTCGGGTCGCCGCTACTTGGCGCAGTGCGCGGTCCGGGCAGCTGCCCGGCACCGGGGGATGGCTACTGCGGGTAGCCGCCACCCTTTGCAGCGGCCGCGGGTTGTGCCGCCTGCGTGGTCGCGGTCGGTGGCGGGGTGGCCTCGGGTGCGGCCGGTCGGCCAACGGGCGTAGTACGCGGTGGGGGCGTCTTGGGATAGCCGGCGTCGTTAAGCATTCCTTGCCACTTGATCTCGTTGAAGCCGACCGCGTACTGATCGCCGACTTGCAGCGCCGGGGCGTCGAGGCTGCCGACGAGCTTCTTGAGTTTCTCCGCGCCGTCGCCGGAGCTGATATCGACCACGGTGTGCGGCACACCGCGCTTGTTGAGCACGCCTTGCGCGGTGTCACAAACAACGCCGCAGGCAAATGTATACAGCGTCACCGGGTAGCGCTCCTGCGCCTGCTGCGTCGCGAACGAGAGCGCGCTGGTCTCGATGCTGTTGCCGGTGACGCGCTTGGCCTGCGCGTCCCTGGCGTTGGCCGGCGGCGGCTTGTCCGAGTAGACGATCTTGCCGTCGACGTCGGTGTAGCGATAGACCTGCTGCGCTTGCGCGCCCGCAGTGCCACTGGTGGCGCCCAGCAGCAACAGCGCCACCAGGAGCCCGGATCGGATCGATGCTTTGTTCATCATGCCCTCCTCCATACCGGGTCGGATTATGACGGGGACATACCATTATGCCTTAACAGGGCATCGATTTGGGGCGGCCGGCCGCGGAAGGCGACAAACGACTCCAGCGCCGGGCGACTGCCCCCTTGGGCCAGGACCTCGTCCCGGAAGCGCGCGCCGGCGGCGGGGGAGAGCACCCCGTCCTCCTCGAACAGGCTGTAGGCGTCAGCCGACAGGACCTCGGCCCACTTGTAGCTGTAGTACCCCGCGGCGTAGCCGCCCGCGAAAATGTGGCTGAACGAGTGCGTAAGGCTCCGATCCCAGGGCGGACGCGCGACCACGGCGACTTCGGCCCGGACCGCGTCGACCAGTGCCTGCGGCGTGCCTTGCGCCGGAGTAAAGTCGTAATGCAGGTGCATGTCGAACAACGCGAACTCGATCTGGCGCACGGTTTGCAGGCCGCTCTGGAAGTTCTTCGCCGCGAGCATGCGGTCGAACAGCGCGCGCGGCAGCGCCTCACCGCGCTCGACATGCGCGGTCATGTGCCTGAGCACGTCCCACTCCCAGCAGAAGTTCTCCATGAACTGGCTGGGAAGCTCGACGGCGTCCCACTCCACGCCTTCGAGCCCGGATACGCCGGGCACGTCGACCCGGGTGAGCAGCAAATGCAGGCCGTGACCGAATTCGTGGAACAGCGTCGTTACCTCGTCGTGCGTGAACAGGGCGCGGCGCTGGATGCCGCCGGCGTCGACGGGTGCAGAAAAATTGCACGTGAGATAGGCCACTGGATGCTGGATCGTGGTGCCATGCCTGCGGCGATTGATCGCGTCGTCCATCCAGGCGCCGCCGCGCTTTACCGGGCGCGCGTACAGGTCCAGATAGAACTGGCCGACGATGTCGCCGTCGCGATCGACGACGTCGAAAAAGCGCACGGAGGGGTGCCAGACCGGTGCGGCGGACATACGGATGGCGACGTCGAAGATCGTCTCGACCACGCGGAACATGCCGGCGAGGACGCGGTCCTCGGGGAAGTATTGCTTCACCTCCTGGTCGGAAAAGCTGTAGCGCGCCTGGCGCAGTCTTTCGGATACGAAAGGCAGGTCCCACGCCATGAGCTCTTTCATTCCCAGCTCGTCGCGCGCAAATTGGCGCAGCTCGGCCATGTCGTGCTGCGCGTAAGGCCGCGCCCGGCCCGCCAAGTCGCGCAGGAAGGCCAGCACCTCCGCCGGGGTGCGCGCCATCTTGGGAACCAGCGAAACTTCGGCGTAGCTCGCGTAGCCCAGCAACGCGGCCGCTTCGCGGCGGAGCGCCAGCATGCGCTCGACGATCGTGCTGTTGTCCCACTCCGAGTTGCCGAACTCGCTCGCGCGCGTCGCGTAGGCACGGTAGAGCGTTTCGCGCAGGCCGCGGTCCTCGGCGTACTGCATGACCGGAAGGTAGCACGGCATGTGCAGTGTCAGCTTCCAGCCGGACTTACCCTCGGCTGAGGCTGTCTGCTGCGCGGTCGCAAGGACGTCCTCGGGAATTCCGGCGATCACTGCTGAATCGGCGACAACAAGCTCCCAGGCATTGGTCGCATCGAGCACGTTGTCTTCATAGCGTGCGGAAAGGACGGCAAGTTCTTCGTCGACTTGCCTTCAGCCGCGCCTTCTTGTCGTCGGGTAGTTCAGCGCCGGACAGGCGGAAGTCGCGCAGGGCATTGTCGATCAGTCGGCGCTGCGCCGCGTCGAGATCGGCGAAGTCATCTGCCGCAGCAAGCGCTCGATAGCGCGCGAACAGGCGCTCGTCCTGCCCGAAGTCGGTGTAGAAGGCGGTGATCTTCGGCAGGTTGAGGTTGTAGGCCTCGCGCAGCCCCGGTGTGTTCAGCACGGCGTTCAGATGCGCGACCTGGCCCCAGGCGCGAGCGAGCCTGTCGATGCTATCGGCGAGCGGCAGAACGAAGTTGTCCCACGTCGGGTGCGGCATGCAGCGTGGCGACATTGTCGAGCATGGCGCGCGCGCTGGCGATGAGCGCGTCGACGGCCGGGCTCACGTGCTCGGGTGCGATGTCCGGAAAACGCGGCAACCCCGAGAAATCGAGCAGCGGATTGGCGGATGGAAGTCCGCCGGGTGTGTTTGTGTTCGGTTTCACGCTGCGTACGGAGTCTCAAAGAACGCGACGCTGAAGCAGCTCATCGAGCCGGGCGAGGTCCTCCGGCGTGCCCACGTTGGCCCAGCATCCTGAGAAAAGCTCACCACTGGCCCAACCCTCGCCGATCCATCGCTGGTACTGCGGCAGAATTCTTAGTTTCGTGCCGCGCGGCAGCTCCCGGAACAACGACGTGCGATACAGCGCGATGTTGCCGAAAGTGAGTCGCTGGCCGCCGTTCAGCGCAAGCCAGCCATCGTTCAGGACGAAATCGCCGGCTGGATGATACGCGGGATTGGGCACCATCACCATATGCGCGTGCGGCGACTCACGCGAGGCTTCCATCGCGGCGAGACGCGGGCGCAGCCCGGCGTAGTCGAAGTCGGCGTATACGTCGGCGCTGACCACGAGCACCACGCCGTCGCCCAGCAGCGGGAGCGCGGTGGCGATGCCGCCGGCGACCTCGAGCGGTACGCTTTCACGCGAATAGGACAGCGTTGCGCCGAAACGTGCACCCGAGCCCAGCGCCGATTCGAGTTGCGCGCCGTGATGCGCGACATTGATGACGATGTCGCCAAAGCCCGCGGCCACCAGGCGTTCGATCTGCCATGCGATGAGCGCCTTGCCGCCGGCCTGCAGCAACGGCTTGGGACACGCGTCGGACAGCGGGCGCATACGCTCGCCGCGGCCGGCGGCAAGGATCATTGCGCGGGCCATCAGAACGTATATCCGATGGCCGTTGGACGCTCTTCGAGTTCGTCGAGCAGCCGCAGCAGGCCGCGCAATTCGTTGTAACGCGCGCAGGCGCTACGCAGATACGCCATGACTCGCGGCATATCGGCCAGATAGGCGTCCTTGCCGTCGCGGTGAAACAGACGCGCGAAAATGCCCAGTACCTTGAGTTGGCGCTGCACGCCCATCCATTCGAAATCGCGCCAGAAGCCGGCGAAATCCGCGCCGACCGGCAGGTGTGCTGCGCGCGCTCTTTCCCAGTGACGGATCGCCCAGTCCAGCTGCTGTTCCTCGCCCCATGCCACGTATGCGTCGCGCAGCAGCGAAACGAGATCGTAGGTCACCGGCCCGTACACCGCGTCCTGGAAATCGAGCACGCCAGGGTTCGGATCGCTTTGCATCAGGTTGCGCGAATGGTAGTCGCGGTGCACATAGACGCATGGCTGCGCCAGGTTGTTGGCGAGGATTCGCGTGAAGGCCGCGGCGAGCGCAGCGCGCTGCCCCTCGGCGAGCACGACACCGAGGTGGCGTGCCACGTACCAGTCGGGAAACAGGTCGAGTTCGCGTCGGAGCATTGCTTCGTCATAGCGCGGCAATTCACCCTCGCGACTCGCGAGTTGCCAGCGGATCAGCGCCGTGCTGGCGTCGCGATACAGGGCAGGAGCGCTCGTCTCCGACAATGCTTCCAAATAGGTTCGCGTGCCCAGGTCCGACAGCAGCAGAAATCCATCCTGCAAGTCTTCTGCAAGGACGGCAGGTGCGTGCACGCCGGCGTTCGCCAGCAGGCGGGCGACGGTGACATAGGCGCGGCAATTCTCCTGCGACGGCGGCGCATCCATCGCAATGAGCGTGCGTACGAATGCACCAATACCCGGGAGCGGGGTCTCACGCTCGAGCGTCACGCGGAAATAACGCCGGAAACTCGCATCCGCCGAAGCCGGTGCGATCGCGTGTATCGGTGCCGGCGAAACCCGCTCGAGCCATGCGCAAAGCGCGTCGAAGCGGGCGTCGGAGCTCATGCGGACGGGTGGCGGAGGGAGGAATGTAGAATGCGCGATCTTAGCATTCGCTATCGATTATCGCCTCGCATGCGCCGCCGCGCCGTCACCGTCGTATTGTCCGTGCTGCCGCTCGCGCTCGCGACCACGAGCGAAGCACAGTCGGTGGCCGACAGTTCCAGCGACACGCCACCGCCACGCATGAAGACGTCGCCGTACCTGGAGCCGCCACCGGCCAAGCCGCTCACCGTCGGCAAGCCGCCCACAGACGGCAAGCCACAGGCCCCAAGCGAAGACCTCGACGCGATTTTTCTGCGTGCCGACCGGCTCGAAGGCGAAGGACAGAAGTGGGTCGAAGCCGAGGGCAAGGTCGAGCTGCGCTCGCGGCGACAAACGGTCCTGGCCGACTGGCTGCACTACGACATTCCCACCGACGAAATTCTGGGGCAAGGGCAACGTCGTGCTTCGTCGCGGCATCGACTGGATTACCGGCCCCGAAGTCAAATTCAAGCGCGACGACGATACGGGGTTTTTCAAGCAGCCGGAGTTTCACATCGGCGAGAACAATTCGCGCGGCGACGCGTCGATGCTGACATTTCTCGGTTCGGAAAAATACGATATCACCGACATGCGCTATACGACCTGCGTTGCCGGGGACAACGACTGGTACCTGACTTCGGCCGACGTCGAGCTCGACAGGTCGCGGCTGGTGGGGACGGCGCACGATGCAACCGTGTATTTCAAGAGCGTCCCGATCCTGTATTCGCCGTATCTGAGCTTTCCGTTGTCCAACGAGCGCAAGACCGGCTTTCTCACGCCGGTGTACGGATCGAGCAACCAGCGCGGATTCGAAGTCGCGATACCGTACTACCTCAACCTCGCACCGAACTATGACGCGACGCTGCTGGCGCGGCCGATGTCGAGGCGCGGCCTGCAGCTCGGCGGACAGTTCCGCTATCTGTTTGCCGATGCCAACGGCGAGGCCGACGCGGAGATCCTCCCACACGACCGCATCACCGACACCGACCGCTGGGCAGTGGCGTGGAAGCACAACCAGAATTTCGGCGGCGGCTTCGCGGGCTTCGTCAACGTGCAGAAAGTCTCTGACGACACCTACTTCGCGGACCTGTCCGACCGCCTGGCGCTGACCTCGCAAACCAACCTGCCGCGAGACTACGGCGTCACTTACAACAAGGATCCTGTGTCGTTTTTCGCGCAGATGCAGAGCTTCCAGACGCTGCAGGATCCGAACAATCCGATCACGCCGCCGTACAACCGCCTGCCGCAGGTGACGATGACGATCAAGCCGGTCGAGTGGCAGGGGTTCGATTGGGGCGCCACGGGCGAGTTCGTGCGCTTTCAGTCAGTCGGCGCTGGTCCCCAACGGCAACCGTTCGATTCTCTATCCGACGGTAGCGTGGTCGCGGCAGGGCAGCTACTGGTTCGTGACGGCACAGACGGGGCTGAACATGACCAACTACGACCTCGAAAATCCGACCACGCCGCCGTCGAGCTTCAATCGCGTGCTGCCGATCTCGAGTGTCGACGGTGGACTGTTCTTCGAGCGCGACACGGAGTGGCTCGGCAAGTCATGGGTGCAGACCTTCGAACCGCGCCTGTACTACGTCCTCATTCCCTATCGTAACCAGAGCACCTATCCCAATTTCGACACCGCCACCGACGACACCAACTTCTCGCAATACTTCAGCGCAAACCGGTATCTAGGCTGGGATCGCATCGGCGATGCGAACCAGCTCACCGTGGGACTGGCGAGCCGCTTTCTCGACCCCGTGACTGGCGAAGAGAAGATGCGCTTCGCGGTCGCGCAGCAGTACTATTTCAAGAGCCAGCAGGTGACGCTCAACGAACCACCGCGCACGTCGAACACGTCGGATCTGCTGGTGTCGGCCGAGGCCCGGTTCTCGGACGTGTGGTCCGCAGCCAGCGCGCTCGACTACCAGGTCAGTCCCAAGCAGACCGAGCGATTCGACCTCAGCGCGCGTTACCAGCCCGCGTCGGGCAGCGTGCTCAACGCCAGCTACCGCTACATCCGGCAATACCTGGACTCCAGCGGCCAGGTGTCGCAGCTGAAGCAGATCGATATCTCCGGGCAGGTGCCGTTTCTCGACAACTGGTCGGTGATCGGGCGCTGGAACTACTCGCTTGTCGATGCCAAGACGCTGGAGGGCGTGATCGGCTTCGAGTACAATGGTGGCTGCTGGGTGTTTCGCATCGCAGGGCAGCGGCTTCAGACCAACACTCAGCAGTATTCGACGTCGGTTTTCGTCCAGCTCGAACTCAACGGCCTCGCACGCCTTGGTACCAACCCCGGCGACGTGCTTCGACGCAGCGTCCCGGGATATTCGACCGCGAACGACCCTTCGTCGCGCCCGATCGGCGATAAACCGGCGAGCTTTTTCCCGAATTTCTAGGGTTCCGCAAATGAATACAGTGCGCGATCTGATTTCGGTCTCGTGCGCCCTCTTGGCGATGGCCGCGGCGGCCGTTGCGTTCGCGCAGCCCACGTCCTCACCGCGACCGGCGCCCTCGCGCGTGGTCGCGGTCGACCGTGTCGTCGCCATCGTCAACGACGAAGCGATCACGCAGCACGATATGGATGATGCGAGGCGCGTCGTGCTTACGCAGATGAAGCAGCAGAACGTGCAGCCGCCTGCCTCCGAAGTCCTCGACAAGCAGGTGCTCGAGCGACTGATCACCGAGCGCTCGCTGCTGCAGTTCGCCAAGGAAACGGGCCTGCGCGTCGACGACACGATGGTCGAGCGCGCGATCCAGCGCATCGCCCAGGATAACAAACTCTCGCCCGAGGATTTCAAGAAGGCGCTGGCGCAGGAAAACGTCACCTACGCCAAGTACCGCGACGACATTCGCAGCGAGATCACCGTGCAGCGCCTGCGCGAACGCGAAGTAGACAGCAAGCTGACGGTCAGCGATGCGGAGGTCGATCACTATCTGGCGACGCTCAAAGCGCAAAACGCCGGCGACTCCGAGTACCAGCTCGCGCATATCCTCGTGATGGTGCCGGAGCAGGCAAGCGCCGACCAGATCGAGGCCAAACGCCGACGCGCCGAGGAGGCGCTGAAGGCGATCAAGAGCGGCACCGATTTCGGCCAGGTGGCGGCCGGTTTCTCGGACGCCAACGACGCGCTGCGCGGCGGCAATCTGGGTTGGCGCCCCGGCGCGCGCCTGCCAACGGTGTTCGCCGAGCAGGTGCGCACGATGAAGCCCGGCGAGGTTTCGCCGGTGCTGCGCAGCGCCAGCGGCTTCCACATCGTGAAACTGCTCGACAAACGTGGCAAGAACGATACGACGGTCGTCGACCAGACGCACGCGCGGCACATTCTCATCCGCGTCAACGAGCTTACTTCGGAAGCCGATGCGCGAACGAAAATCGACCGCCTGAAGGACCGTATTGATTCGGGCGCCAAGTTCGAGGACATCGCCAAGCTCAATTCGGAAGACGGGTCCGCAGCCAAGGGCGGCGATCTGGGATGGCTCAGCCCCGGCGATACCGTTCCGGAGTTCCAGGACGCAATGAACAAACTCGCCGTCAACGAAATCTCCGCGCCGGTACGTTCGCCGTTCGGCTGGCACATCATCCAGGTGCTCGAAAGACGGAAGCAGGACATCACCGCCGAGCGCGAGCGCGCCGAGGCGCAGCTGGCGATACGCCAGCGCAAGGGTGACGAAGCCTTCCAGGCGTGGGTGCGCGAAGTGCGGGACCGCGCCTATGTCGAGATCCGCCTCGACGACAAGTAAACCGTTCGCGCGCGTTGCGCCTGAAGCCGCGCTGTTGCTGCGCAAGGCGGTTTCGTCGCGCGCGGACGAGTCCGCCGCGTGAAGCTCGTGGGCAGTGACGGAGCGAACCGCGATCCGGTCCTGCGCGATCAGATCGACTATTACCGTGCGCGTGCCGGCGAGTACGACGAATGGTGGTTCCGCCAGGGCCGCTACGACCGCGGCGAGGATTTCAACGCCAACTGGCATGCGGAAACCGCCGCCGTCGAGGCCGCATTCGACACCTGGCTTGCGCGCTTGCGCCCGCGGCTGGTTCTCGAGCTTGCCTGCGGCACGGGTTTGTTCACACGGCGCATCGCGCCGCACGTAGAGCGCGTGACTGCGGTGGATGCGTCCAGCGAGGTCATCGACCTCAATCGCGCACGCGTCGACGCGGACAATGTCGACTATGCTCAGGCGGACCTGTTCGAGTGGATGCCGACGGCGCGCTACGATGCGGTGTTCTTCAGCTTCTGGCTGTCGCATGTGCCCGAAGCGCGCTTCGCCGCGTTTTGGCGCACTGTCGCCGCGGCGCTGGCGCCCGGTGGCGCGACCTACCTTATCGACTCTGCCTTCGATCCGACGTCGACCGCAAAGAATCACGTCCTGCCGGTGCCCGGCGCAGGCGTGGTCACGCGCAAGCTCAACGACGGCCGCGAATTTCGCATCGTGAAGATTTTCTGGGAACCGCGGAGGCTATCGGCAAAGCTCGTCGAGCTGGGGTGGACGCCTACATTGACCCAGACGCCGCGCTATTTCATTCACGGCGAGGTGTGGCCCCGCTGACCCGTCGCGGCGTTTCGTCACTCGTCAACTTGGACCCCGGCCTTCGCGGCGATGAGACCGCAGCAGCGGGCGATTCAGTCCCTGCCGTCGTAAACGTAGCCGGTTTGCGGCACGCGCCCCGTATCCATCTTCGCTTCTTCGGCGAGGGCGTGCGGCGTCTTGTCCCACCAGATTGCGCGGCCCTCACGCTGCTGCTCGACGATTTGCGGCTTGGCCGCGAGCAGCTCGCGAATGAAGCGGGTGTGCTCGGAAACGTAGTGCCGGCTGGGAAGCATCATCGGGCGTCTCGCGATCGGATTCGTCGTGCCGAATTCTATCACTGCGTGCGGTCCTTCGCCGCGCCAACGCGCATCGGTCCCGCGACCAGACGAAACTCGTACAGGCGACATTCGAGAGCGCCGTTGAACAGCGGCACGCGGCGGCTGGGCTTGAGCCCGATGAGCTTGGGGAGTTGCGCATCGGCGCTGAGCAAGTGCGCGGTCCAATCGGCGAAGTGTTGCTTGAGCGCGTCGCCCAGGCGCGGATAGAACGCGGCAAGCGCACCCGAGCCGGTGAGCCGCACGCCGTAGGGTGGATTGCTGACGATGATCCCTGCGCTTGCCGGCGCCGGCGCGAGCGAGCACGTCGGCGCGCTCGACGACGAGTGCACCATCGACGCCTGCTGCCGCGAGATTGGCGCGGCAATGCGCGAGCGCGGCATCGTCGTTGTCGCTGGCGTAGATCTGCGCGGGCGCGGGTGGCCGCGCGCGCCGCTGCGCGGCCTGCTTGATGCGCTGCCATGTCGGTCCGTCGTACCAGCCGAGCTTCTGGAAACCAAAGCTGCGCTTCTGTCCCGGTGCGATGTCGAGCGCCATCAGCGCAGCCTCCAGCACAATGGTGCCGCCGCCGCACATCGGATCGAGCAGCGCGGTCCCGGGCCGCCAACGGGCGAGGCGCAGCAGGCCGGCGGCGAGGTTCTCGCGCAGGGGCGCCTCGGCACTCTCACGGCGCAGGCCTCGCTTGAACAGCGGCTCGCCGGAGGTGTCGAGATAGAACGTCGCATCGGTCGCGGTGAGGTACGCGTGCACGCGCACGTCGGGGCGTTCCTTGCTGACGCTCGGACGGACACCGGTCGCGTGCGCGATGGCGGTCGCACACGGCGTCCTTGATGCGCAGGGTGGCGAATTCGAGGCTCTTGAGCGGGGAGCGCGTCGCCGCGACGTCGACGCGCAGCGTACGGTCGGCGCGAAACCAGCGCGGCCAATCGAGCGCGTGCGCGAGCGCGTAGACGTCGCGTTCGTCGCGGTAGGGTCCGTGGCCGACTTGCCAGAGCACGCGGCTGGCCAGCCGGCTTTCGAGGTTGGCGCGGTACGCGAGATCGAGCTCGCCGGCGAACGCGACGCCACCGTCTGCCGCTACGATTTCTCGCGCCGCGAGCTCACCCAGCTCTTCAGCAAGCGCGGCCTCGAGTCCGCGCGGGCACGGCGCGAAGAAGCGCTCCACGTAGACCCTAGAACGGTTTGAACTCGACCAGCAGTACGACGCCGATCAGAATGGGCAGCGCCGGGAATCTCGTTTATCCAGCGGTAGAACACGTCGCTGTGGTGGTTGCGATCGTGCTCGAAGTCGCGCATCAGCTTGCCGAGCCAGGCGTGATGCGCAACCAGGATCGCGACCAGCGCCAGCTTGGCATAGAGCCAGCGACCGCTGATGCCATAGCCCAGCCACAGCCACAGGCCGAAGGCAATGGTCAGGACCGCACCGGGCGTCATGATGCCGAAGTACAGCTTGCGTTCCATGAGCTTGAAACGCTCGATGCCGACCGAGTCGGTCGCCAGAGAGTGGTAGACGAACAGCCGCGGCAAATAGAACAGACCGGCGAACCATGTCACCATGAACACGACGTGGAAGGATTTGACCCAGAGCATCGCGGTACCCCGCCCGACCTAGCGAAGCAGGCGCCGTCGCGTCAGCACCAGCGCGAAACCGTAAGCGACGATCGCGTACCCGAGCAGCACCGCCAGGTGCAGCAGCAGGTCGCCGGGCACGCGGCCGTCGAGCAGCGGCCGCGCGATGTCGATGGCATGCGACAGTGGCAGCACGGCCGCGATCCCGCGCAGCAGCGGCGGCATCTGGTCGACGGGAAAATAGACGCCCGAGAGCAGCAGCATCGGCGTCTGGAACAGCGTCAGCGAATAAGTGAAGAAATCATAGTTCGTGCGCGAGCGCCGTCATCACCAGCCCGAAGGCCGCAAAGGTGAGGCCGACGAGGAACCCCAGCGGAATAACCCAGATCGCGAGCCAGGAATGGCCGAAACCCAGCAGCAGTATGACGATGAGAATGGCGATCACCGACATGACCGCCTTGGACGCCGCCCAGATCCATTCGGCGAAGACGACATCGTCGAGCGAGATCGGTGCGTTGATGATCGCGTCCCACGTGCGCTGCACGTGCATGCGCGAGAACGCCGAGTACATCGCCTCGAACGACGAGGTGAACATCGCGCTCTGGCAGACCATCCCGGTGCCGATGAACGCGATGTATTTCATGCCGCCGATCTCGGGCACGAAACTGCCGATGCCATAGCCCAGCGCGAGCATGTAGAGCAGCGGGTCGGCGATGTTGCCCAGCACTGAGGCGATGGCGAGCTTGCGCCAGACGAGCAGGTTGCGTCGCCATACCGGAATCCAACGCAGCGAAAGCTCCGGCGGGTGGACCAGGGTTTGTGCGGTCGACATGCGGGAATGGACGACAGTGCCGCCGCAGTATAGCGCGAGCTTGACACCGCGCGCGCGGCTCCCGTACCGTTGCACGTTGCTTCGCGACGGATTCAAATCGATGCGCCGACTCATCACGGGGCTCCAGGCGGCAGGGATCGCGATCGCAGCGATGCTGGCGCTCAACGCGACGCTTGCATCGGCGCAAACCGGCTTCCCGGATCGGCCGATCAAGCTCGTCGTTCCCGTATCCGCCCGGCGCGCTGACCGATCTGCTGGCGCGCGCGATCGGCGAGCGGCTTGTCCGCGGCACTCAGGCAGCCGGTCGTCATCGACAACAAGCCGGGCGCGGGAACGCTGGTCGGCGCCGAGTTCGTCGCCAAGGCGCCGCGCCGACGGCTACACGCTGCTGATGGCGACCAGCACGACGCTCGGCATCAGCCCCGCGCTGTACCAGCCGTCGCCCGATCAATCCGGTGAAGGACTTCGCGCCGATTTCGCAGGTCGGGACCGTGAATTTCTTCCTGATCGCGAATCCGACGTTTCCCGCGAAGAACGTGCGCGAGATGATCGACGCGATCAAGACGAATCCGGGCAAGTACAACTACGCATCGGTGGGCAGCGGCAGCCCGCATCAGCTGTTCATGGAAACGCTGAAGACCGAGTACGGTCTCGACGATCCAGCACGTCCCGTACAAGGGGACGCCGGCGGCGCTGACCGACCTGCTCAGCGGGTCGATCCAGGTGATGTTCGCCGACGCGACGATCGCGGTGCCCAACATCCAGGCCGGCAAGGTGACGGCGCTCGGCACGTCGGCGGCGCGGCAGACGACGCTGCTGCCCGGCGTGCCGCCGATCGCCAGCGTCGTCGCCGGCTACGACTGGCAGGCCTGGCAAGGCATCGTCGCGCCGGCGGGAACGCCGAGGGACATCGTCGCCAGGCTGTCGACCGAATTGCAGAAGATCCAGGCCGCGCCCGAGTTCAAGGAGCAGCTCATCAAGTTCGGCATGGAGCCGTTCGCGCCGCACACGCCCGGAGCAGTTCGCCGCGATCATCGCTGCCGAGCAGCCGCGGTGGGCGAAGGCGATCAAGGATTCCGGCGCGAAGGTCGATTGACGATGGCGCCCGATCGCGATGACCAGTCCCGTCATCGACGTCCACACGCACTGCCTGACCGAGGCATGGTTCGCGCTGCTGCAGCAGCACGGCGCACCGCGCTACACGCGTGAAGGCAGGTGCGCGGCGGCCTGCGCGCGATCCACCTCGACGGCGCGCCGTTCATGACGCCGGTGCCGGCGATGTTCGACTACGACCTGCGCCTGAAGACGATGAACGAGTACGGTGTCGACGTCTGCGTCGTGTCGCTCACGTGCCCGAACTGCTACTGGGGCGGCCCGGAAGTGAGCCTGCAAGGCGGCGCGGATCATGAACGACGACATGACCGCAGCGCAGACCGCGCACCCCGGCGCGCCTGCGCTGGTTCGCGTCGCTGCCGTGGCAGTATCCCGAGCTGGCGCTTGCCGAGCTCGAGCGCGCGCATCGCGGCCGGCGCGTCGGCGTGATGGTGCTCGCCAACGTCGACGGCCAGCCGCTCACCGATCCCGCCTTCGCGCCGATCTGGCGCGCGATCGACGCCAAGGCGCTGCCGGTGCTCGTGCATCCGACTGCGCCGCCCGGCGTTGCGCGAGATGGACATGTCGCGCTTCCAGCTCACGGCGTCGATCGGCTTCACCTTCGACACCTCGCTCGCCGTGGCGCGCATGATCTACGACGGCTTCTTCGATCGCTACCGCAATCTGAAGATCATCGCCGCGCACGGCGGCGGCGCGTTGCCGTACCTCGATCTCGCGCATGGACCAGTGCTTCGACAACATCCCGGCGTGCCGCGAGAAGATCTCGGTGCGTCCCGAGCGAGTACATGCCGCAGGATCTACGCCGATGCGGTCGTGTTCGCGCCGGAGGTGCTCGAGCTGTGCGTCGAAGGCGTTCGGCGCCGACAATGTGCTGTACGGCTCGGACTACCCGCACACCATCGGCGACATGCCGGGCTGCCTGCGCGCGCGTGAACGGACTGCCGGACGCCGCGCGCGACAAGGTGCGCGGCATCAATGCGAGGCGGATTTTCGAGCTCTAGTCATCCGTCGCGCGTCGACGATGGCCAGACGCACGGCGGCGGAATGAATTCCGTCCTACAGGCCCGAGCCGGTGGCGACGCGCGCACGCACCTTATCGCGCCAGTCCTGCTGCGACGGCACTCCGGCGATGCCGGCGATGAGCCAACGCCGGCGCTCAGCGCAACGGTGGCAGACGAGATCGCAGGCCTGGTGGGAGCAACCCCAGCACCCGAACGCGTGCAGGGTGCCAGAAAGCGGATAGCAGTAGCAGCCCCGAGCCGATGATGACTCCGACGATTGCGAAGCCGGAAGCAACGACGCCGTATTGACGCAACAGGTCGGCGAATGTGTAGAGGACGTAGAAGAGTGCGGAAACCATCAACGCGCGGCGATCGATCGACAGCGAAACGATGGCTATGGCGATGTAGATCGCGACGACGATGATCGCCTGGCGAAGATCAGTCGCACCGGCGAACACGCCGAGAACGGCGAACACGGGACGGACGAGCAGCGGCGCCGCCAGCAGGTGCAGCCAGAAGGCGACGTCGGATTTTCGCGTCTGTCGCTGCGGATCGGCACTATCCCAGCGCATCGCAATCGCGAAGACCACGCACCCGGAAGCGAACGACAACGCGTTGGTCCATCCCGTCACGCCGGGCGCAGCTGTCTGCGCCAGCGCGATGATGCAGCCCACCGCTGTCGCAGCGCCTGCGGCAACGGTAATCGGGACGTGAAAGCGCCGCCAATGCAGCCATGTCGCGATGGCCGCGGCCGCGCAGGCGATCGCGATCGAGGCACTTGCCGGAGTATGGGCAAGCAGGCCCGTGGCAACGATGCCACCGGTGAACGCAAGCAGCAGAACAATCGCGGGAAGCGCCAAACGCCGCTTGCGAATGAAGAATTCGCCGAGTCCCCACGCCACCGCCGACACCGACAGCGCGCCGACCCACGGTGCAACGCCTCCGACTAGCCACGCGACCGATGCCAGCACAAGCACGCACGCGATGACGACGAAAATGTCGTTGAATCCGGTGACGAGTCGAAATTGCTCGTCGTCGATCGCTGCAGCGTTCCTGAGCCGGGCGACGTGCGCGCGAAAGGCGTTGGCGGTCTCCTCGGTGAGGATTCCGGCCCCGACCGCCGTGACGAGATCCTCTTCGGTGTACATGCCGCGTTTCGCCCGGTTAATGGATCGTGCTGCAAGTATGCACGGGTGCGACGGGCGCTGCCACCATGGCGCCGCGCGGTTGCGACGAAGCTGCGCTGGCCCTTCCGCAGTGAACCGCGGTTCGGTCAGGTCAATTGCAGTATGATCTCAACCCTGATTCGTGCCCACGCCAGGCCCCGTGCAAGACGCCGATAACGCGATGACGGTCCGCGCCGCCGTCCTCGATCTGCTGCGCGCGTTCGGGATGACTTCGGTCTTCGGCAATCCAGGCTCCACGGAGCTGCCGCTGTTTCGAAATTTCCCCGGGGACTTCCGCTACGTTCTCGGCCTTCAGGAGGCGGTCGTCGTGGGCATGGCGGATGGCTACGCGCAGGCGACGCACAACGCGGCCTTTGTCAATCTGCATTCCGCCGCGGGTGTCGGTCATGCGATGGGTAACATCTTTACCGCATACCGGAATCGCACGCCGCTGGTTATCACCGCGGGTCAGCAGGCACGCGCGATCCTTCCGTACGAACCGTTCCTGTTTTCGGCCCAGGCGACCGAGCTTCCCAAGCCATATGTGAAATGGAGCGTGGAGCCGGCACGCGCCGAGGACGTTCCGCTCGCCATTGCGCGCGCGTACTACACGGCCATGCTGCCACCGCGCGGACCGGTGCTGATCTCCATTCCCGCCGACGACTGGTCGAAGGCCTGTGAGCCCGTGCAGGCACGCATCGTGAGCACTGCGATTCGACCCGAGCCACGTACGCTCAACGCGATCGGCGATGCGCTCGACGCGTCGCTGCGTCCGGCTTTCGTAGTCGGCGCGGCAGTCGATCGCGACGGTGCCTGGAATGAGGTCGTGCAGCTTGCTGAGCGGCACAACGCCGCCGTGTGGGTGGCGCCGATGTCGGGGCGCTGCAGTTTCCCCGAAGATCACGCGCTATTCGCAGGATTTCTTCCGCCGATGCGCGAGAAGATCGTGAAGCTGCTGACAGGCCATGATGTGGTCTTCGCGCTTGGCGCCGCCGCATTCACCTATCACGTCGAGGGCGCCGGGCCGCACCTTCCCGAGGGTACGCGACTCGTGCAACTGATCGACGACCCGAGCATCGCCGCCTGGGCCCTGCAGGGGACGTCGGCGGTCGGAAGCATCCGGCTGGGCGTGCTGGATCTGCTTGCGCGCGAAGCCGCACGTCCGCGTGGGCACCCTGTCCAGCGCCGTGCGCCGCCACGCGTCGACGCTTCGACGCCGATGTCGGTTGCCTTCGTCATGCAAACGCTCGCACAGATCCGCGATCCGGCATCGATCGTGGTCGAGGAGGCGCCCAGCTCGCGCTCGGCAATGCAGAGCTACCTGCCGATCCTTCGCAGCGAAACGTTCTACACGATGTGCAGCGGCGGGCTCGGCTACGCCATGCCGGCGGCCGTGGGGATCGCCTTGGGCAAACCAGGTATCAAGGTCATCGCCCTGATCGGCGACGGATCGAGCATGTACTCGATCCAGGCCTTGTGGAGTGCCGTGCAGCTTGCGCTGCCGATCACGTTCATTGTCCTGAAGAACCGTCGGTATGCCGCGCTGCAGGAGTTCGCGCCAACCTTCGGCTTCGCTCCGGACGAAGCGCTGGCTGGGACCGACCTGCCCGGCATCGATTTCGTGGCGCTGGCGCGTGGCCAGGGATGCGACGGCGTGAACGTGAACGACGCCCGGCACCTGCGCGCCGCACTGATCGCCGCGTTGCGGGTAAGCGTGCCGACGCTTGTGGAAGTGGACGTCGCCTGAGACGATTCGCTGCGCGTTGCCGCCAAACACAACGGGAGGAGACACCATGTCGATCATTTCAGCAGCTCGGCGCAGCGTCGTCGCGTTGTTCGCCGCCTGCGCTTTGTGCGCGCAGGCCGAGACCTGGCCGGACAAGCCGGTCAGGCTGATCGTGAATTTCCCTCCAGGCGGCGTCGCTGACACGCTCGCCCGCGGCATTGCGCCCGGCCTGTCCGAGGCGATCAAGCAGCCGGTTGTGGTCGAAAATCGTCCCGGAGCGAACGGGGCGATCGGCGCCGATGTGGTTGCCAAGTCGCCCGCCGACGGATACACGTTCCTCGTCACATCTGGCGGCGCGATGACCGTTGACCCGTTCATCTACGCCAATCTTCCTTACGACACGCAGAAAGACCTGACGCCGGTGGCGTCGCTCGCGATTGTGCGCGTCTTCCTGCTGGTCCATCCCTCTGTGCCGGCGAAGACTCTCAATGAGTTCGTCGCCTACGCGCGCGCCAACCCCGGGAAACTTTCCTACGGTTCGGCCGGCAGCGGCAGTTCTCCGCACCTCGCCGGGGAGATGTTCACGCGCGCGGCGAAGATCCAGGCCACTCACGTGCCGTACAAAGGCGCGGCCCCGGCGCTCAACGATCTCCTGGGCGGGCAGGTGCAGTTCATGTTCGATCCCGGCCCGGGTCTGCAACACGCGGCGACCGGCAAGTTGACGGTGCTCGCCGTGGCGAGCGCGAAGCGCGCTTCACGCTATCCCGACGTCGCCACGCTCGAGGAATTGGGCATGCGCGTGGATGCGGACACAACGTTCGGGCTCTACGCGCCGGCCGGCGTGAGCGCCGCGATCATCGAACGGATGAACAGGGAGATCAACCGGACGCTGACTTCTCCGGTGCTGGTGGACAACATGGCTCGGCTGGGTGGTGACGTCGCGCCGATGACGATCCAGGAATTCGTGAGCCGGCAGGCGGCCGATCGCGGACGCTATGGCGCGTTCATCAAGGAAGCCGGCATCAAGGTCGATTGAATGTGGCAGGCGCCTGGCGCGAGCGATCACCGGCCTTCGACTGCCACCGAGCATCAACGACGCGGCGTCAGGTCATCGAGGGACGACTCGGAACCGCGCTCACTATCGGCGACCGCTATCCCGAGCTGTCGTCGATACGGCCGGCATCGCAGCGTCCCCGCAACAAGAACGCTGTCGTTGCATTGGTGGACATCCAACCGAACCGTAGGAACAGAACACGCAACAGTCGCCCCGTGCAGGTTGCAAGCGTGCGTGGCAACGGCCGCATTCGTGAAAAACGATGCAAGCATCGGTGGGCATGACCTCGGCGGAGCAAAAACCGCAATGCGGGCACGTCAGAACAGACTCGGTGATCGGAGAGAATTGGCTCATGATGCTTGACGTCCTTACCGTGCCTCGGTGTCGGCCGCCGCTGTTTGACTGGTTTCGCCATCCCCTTTTTTCAAAGGGCGACGGTAACGCGCAGGAAGGTTGCTGGAATGGAGGTCGCGTCCTTGCGCGGACTTCGGTTCTGCCTGTTGAATAGATCCTCGAGCTCCTTCTGCAGATCGTCTGATCGACCGTTCTTTTCTGCGGCCTCAAATGCATTCATGGTCGGCCCGTAGAATTTTCTGAATGCGGCGACGAGATCGGACGGTAGACCGGGATAGTTGAAGGTGTAAGTGTCTCTGACCAAAGAAATCTTGTCCTGCGGGACCCCTGCGCCCGCGAATCGCTCGATCACGTTGCTCTCCACGCCCCAGGTCATGGGACTTATGAAGCCTTCCGGCGGCGGCGGCGAGTATGAGGAGCTGATTTTCAAGATCTGTGCTACCAATGTCGGATCATTCGGGATCCAATTCCCCATGACGATCCTGCCGCCAGGACGGGTCACGCGCACCATCTCCTTGGCCACGTCGAACGGCCTTGGCGCGAACATCGCGCCGAATACGCTCACCACGAGATCAAACGTTCGGTCTCGCAACTCGGACATATTGGACGCATCGCCGTCCTGAAACCTGCAGTTCGAGAGATTCATCGCCTTCGCACGCCTGTTGCCGGCCTCAACCAGGTTGCTTGCGATATCGACCCCTAAGACTTCGGCTCCGAGTTTCGCCGCAGGCAATGCCGTCGTTCCATCTCCGCATCCTAGATCCAGGACCTTGAGGCCGTTCGTAATTCCTAGGCCATTGATGAACGACTCTCCGCTATCTCTCATGCCCTCTGCGATGCGTGTGAAGTCGCCTTTTTCCCAAAGTGCCTTGTTTGGATTCATTTGGGCTCCTGTTGATGTTGGCGTGGACAGCTGTCCACTCGATGGAAGGGGTCAGGTCCCATCATGCTCCGTCGCGTGCCGGCATGGAAGCATCGATCTCAGCACGCCATCCTTGAGAATGTAATGATGATAGAGGCCGGCCAGCGCGTGTAATCCGGCAATCCAAAGAATGGCGTCTCCAAGCCACGTGTGCAGACTCGCGATCTTCGCCCCAATCGCGTGCGATTCGGGGAGTGGAGAAGGAACCCGCGCTCCTCCGAGCAGCGTCAGAGCGTGGCCCTCCAGCCAGGCGCCAGCGATGGCGGTGAGCGGGACCGCGAAGAGAAGCACGTAAAGTGCTACCTGCATCGTCCTGCCCATGATGTGCATCCAGCGCGCGACCGGCGATGGTTCAGGGCGCATGTCGAAGGCTCGCCACAGGACCCGTAGCGTGGCCAGGGCGAGTACGCTTAGTCCGAGGGTTTCGTGCAGTTGCCGATCAAAGTCGCGGGCAGCAGAATACACACGCTCTTCCGAGCCGCCAGGGCCGTAGACAAACGCGATCAGGACGAGAACCGCGGTGAGCCAGTGCAGGACTTGGGCAGGCGCGCTGTATCGGGTGACGGGGGGACGTTCCATTGCTCATTTTCGCTCATGCGCAGGCTGACCGGCGACCGCCAGGAGCCTGAATGCCCACCGGCGGGCGTTCGAGCTGAGTGACCGGCTAGACATTGTTTTCGAATTGGTGCATTGCCGCCGCGTCTGGCAGACCAGGCCTCCGTTCTCAATCCCGCAACTCGCGCCCCGTGAGCTTGATGAACAGGTCTTCCAGATTTGCCGGACGGTGCAGATAACGCACGCCGGAGCTCTTCGCGAGATCGGCGAGCAGCGGCGCCGCATCGCGCGCGTAGCAGAATGCGGTTTCGCCCGCGACTTCGAGACGGTCTGCGAGCGTTCGCCCGCGTGTGTCGACCCACGCGCGCACCTCGTCGCCGTAGACCTCGACGACCTCCGGTTCGACGTGCGCCGCGATCAGCGCGCGTGGCGTATCGCTGGCGATCATCTTGCCGTGATCGATTACGGCGAGCCGCGAGCACAGGCGCTCGGCCTCGTCCATGAAATGCGTCGTCAGGAGGATGGTTTTGCCCTGCGTGAGCAGCTGGCGCAGCCCATCCCAGATCAGGTGCCGCGCCTGCGGATCGAGCCCGGTGGTCGGCTCGTCGAGAATCAGCAGCTCGGGATCGTTGATCAGCGCGCGCGCCAGCGTCAGTCGCCGCTTCATGCCACCGGAGAGCGTTCTGATGCTGACGTTGCCCTTGGCGGCGAGTCCGGCGAAGTCGAGCAGCCGCGGAATACGATCGCGCACAATCGCGTCGGGCAGGCGGAAGTATCGGCCATAGATCTGCAGGTTCTCGACGACGGTGAAATCGGGGTCGAGGTTGTCCATCTGCGGCACGACGCCGACTCGAATGCGCGCCTGCCGCGCAGCCTTGGGCACCGGCTCACCGACGAGCATGATCGAGCCGGCGTTGGGATCGGTGAGGCCGAGGCAGCAGCGCAGCGTGGTCGTCTTGCCGGCGCCGTTCGGTCCCAGCAGCCCGAAGCACTCGCCGCGGCGAATCGCGAAATCGAGCCCGCGCACGACCTCGGTGTCGCCATAAGACTTGCGCAGCCCGACGACGGACAGGACGACAGCGTCGGCCGAATTCATGGCATCTGGATTTCGGTCGTCGACGGGCTCAACGCGCCCACATGCCGACGATCGTCTGCTGCAGCTGTGCCAGGCGGCCGTGGAAAAAGTGGCCCGTTCCGGGGAAAACGATGATTGGCAGATTCTGCGGACGCGCCCAGTCGAAGACGTCGCCCAGAGGAACGACATCGTCCTGCTCGCCGTGAATGACGATGGTGTCGGCGGGGACGTGTTCCACCGGAAAGCGTTTTACCGCAGGCCCGACGAGCACCATGCGATCCGGAACCGCCGTATGAGCGACGCGTGTCTGGATGTAGGCGCCGAACGAGAATCCGGCGAGCACCGGCGGCGTAGCGGCGAGCGCGGCGAACTCACGCTGCGCAAATGCCAGTGCAGCAAGTGCGTCGTCGGTCTCGCCAGCGCCGTTGTCGAAGCGCGCCCTCGCTCGCACCGACGCCGCGGAAGTTGAAGCGCACGCTTGCGTACCCCAATGCGACGAAGGTTCGCGCCAGCGTCTGCGCAACTTTGTTGTCCAGCGTCCCGCCCTGCGCCGGGTTGGGATGCGCGACCAGCGCGATGCCGCGCGGTGCGGCTTCGGGCACGTTGAGCGCGACCTCGAGCGCGCCGGCGGGACCGGCGATCGTCTTCCGGGTCTCGCCGCGCGTCAAATCTTGAGCCTGTCGACGACACGACCATGCACGATGTGCGAATCGATGATCTCGTCGATGTCGTCGCGGTCGACGTAGGTGTACCAGGTTTCGTCGGGATAGACGACGATGACCGGCCCTTCTTCGCATCGATCGAGGCAGCCCGCCTTGTTGATTCGTATCGCGCCCTTGCCGGCGAGCCCGAGCTCCTTGATGCGCTTCTTGGCATACGCCTGGAATTCGACTGCGTTGTGATTGGCGCAGCACGCCTCGGGCGGATCACGCTGGTTTAGACAGAAAAAGACGTGGTGCTTGTAGTAGCTCATGACGTATTGGGCCAAACGGTCTGCGAATTATACGCGAGGGTCATCGCCCATCGCCGTGTGGCCCCATCCCGGTTGCCCCGCAAGCCACAGCAGGTAGGCGCTTGCGAGCACCGGCCATACGACCAGCACGGCGTGCGTGAGGCCGTTGAAGTTGAGCAATTGTCCGTAGGGCCAGTCGAACAGCGCGATCGGTGCGCGCGCCTGCCACATGTCGGGCGCGAGCAACGGCGCGATCAGCGAGGACAGCAGTGCGATCGCGCACAGACTCGTGCGCAGCGGCCGCGGCAGGCCGATCGCCGCCAGCAGCGCGACTGCGCCCAGCGCGATGCCAGCGGCCACGCCGGGCTTTAGCCAGGTCTCGAGTACCGCCTGGCGCAGCAACACCGTTGCCGCAAAGCCCTTGAGCATGAGCGCGCTGCCGATGAGCAGCAGGACCGCACCCCAGAGGTAACGCCGCTGGCGCACGAGCAGCGCGAAGAACAGGCCAACGCCGACAACGTTGAACGCGCTCTGTGCTCCCTGCAGCAGCGTGCCGGCGAGATCGCTCGTCAACTCAAGCGAAGGATCGAAGGTCGCCGCGAACAGTGGGATCCCGGGATTGACCTGCGCCAGCAACCACACGCCGAGCAACGCGAGGCCGAGGTCCCCACCGCGACCCTCGAGGAACACGCGCCGACGCCACGCCCCGGCGCGCGCGCGCAGTCGCGGCACGGCGCAGAACGCCGCCGCGAACAGGCCGCCTACCGTGGCCCCACCGCTGTTCGCGAGCAGGTCGATCGCGCTCGCGTCGCGCGAGGGTACGAACATCTGCGCACTCTCCATGCACAACGAGAGCAGTGCGCCCACCGCCAGCGCGCGGCCGATCCGGACCAGCGCTCGCGTGCGCGTGCCGATCATTGCGATCGCCAGTCCGAACGGCAGGTAGGCGATCACGTTGATGGCGACGTCATAGCGCGTGTAGCGCGGCGGCCATGGTGCGAGTAGGAAGTACGGCGTTCCCGGAAGTGGCGCCAGCCAGCTCGAGAAAGGCTGCAGACTCGCATAGACGATCATCGCGCCGTAGAGTGCCGCGCAGTACTGAGGAAACTGCGTGGATCGCGGGCGCGAGGGCATCATGAGCTGGTCGCGACGGCGTGCGCGACGCGTCGCATTATAGCGACGTCCGCACCGGCGCCGGCTACAGCAACTTGCGCACCACGGTCACCTCGGCGTCTTCGCGCAGGATCGAAAACCCTGCGGTGAGAAACATCGACAGCGGTCCATGATAATGGTCTGCCGACGCGATACTGTCGCCAGCCTTGAAAGGAAAGGCGTCGACCAGCTTGATACCACGCGCGGTCAGGGAGGCCAGACCGCCGGCCAGCAGCGCGCGGGCGACGCCGCTCTTGCGTCGCGCCGGCGCGATGACGAAGCACACGATGACCGCTGCTTCAAAGGGCGCACAGGAAATCTCCGGTGCCGTGGTCCGCATGCGCTCGAAGCAATGCGGCACCTTGTGCCGCGGCTGCGCGTTCATCCAACCGACGACCTCGTCGCCGTCGTAGGCCAGATATCCTTCCATCTCGCCGACCTCGATGCGCGCACGCATTGCAACGCGGTTGGCGTCTCCCGAAAGAGAGGGCCAGTCGATCGCGCGGGGCACCTCATAGAAGTGGCAGTAGCACTTGGCCCATTCCGGATTGTCGCCGAAAGCGGGCCCGCGCTCGTGATCGAAGAAGCGCAGGTAGTCGTCGACAAGACCGGGCGCCAGCGCCTTGACAGTGACGTCAGGCATGAACGCGCCGCGTCGTGTACTGCATCAACGTCCTGCCTTTATCTCCGTCCACAACTTGTTGCGCAGACGACGTTGCGCCGGGGTCAACTCCTTGAGCTGCTCGAGCTTGGCTTCTACTGCCTTGTCCGGAAAGATCGCCGGGTTTTTGAGAATTTCCGGCTTGATGTACTTGACCGCGTCCAGGTTCGGATTGCCGGAGCCGATGAGGTTGGTGAGCTCCGCAGAATTCTTTCCCTCGAGCATGAAGTTCATGAATTTCAGCGCGAGATCCGGGCGCGGCGCATCCTTGTGAATCACCATGTTGTCGACGGCGAGCACCGCGCCTTCCTTCGGCATCCCCTGCAGGACCTGGAATGGCCGGCCGGCCGCCTTGGCGTCGAGATTCGCCTGGAATATGTCGTTGGAGTAGCCGTGCACGAGCCAGATGTTGCCGACGGTCAGCTCCTTGATGTACGACGATGCATTGAACGCCGCCCAGTACGGCTTCGCTTTCTTGATCAGCGCCGCGGCCTCGTCCCAATGCTTGGGGTCGACGTCGTTGGCCGAGTAGCCGAGATATTTCAGGGCCGCGGCGAATAATTCGTTCGAGCTGTCCAGCACCGTGACGCGGCCTTTTACCTTCTCGAGGTACTTGGGGTCGAAGATCACCGCCCACGTGTCGGTCGGCAATCCCAACTCCTTCATCTTCTGGTCGTTGTAGCCGATGATCGTGGTGGACATCGCATACGGCACGGAATACTTGTTCCCCGGATCGAAAGGCGTGTTGAGGTAGATCGGGTTGATGTTCTTGAGATTCGGCAGCTGCGACTTGTCCAGGGGCTTGAGCTGCCCGCCCTTGATGAGCGCCTCCACGGCGTTGCTCGTCGGAACGAGCATGTCGTAACCCTTGGCGCCGGCCGCGAGCTTGGCCAGCAATTCCTCGTTGTCGGAGTAATAGGTCTGCACAACCTCGCACTTGCAGGAGTCCTCGAAGCGCTTGATCGTTTCCGGCGCGATGTAGTTGTTCCAGTTGTAGAGGTGAAACTGGTCCTTCGCGAACAGCGGCGCCGACAGTGCCAGCGACACGAGTAACACGAGCAGCTTTCTCATAGCGATGGCTCCTATTCCGAACGAAGCAGGCTGGGCGATAGCTTCGACGCGATGATGATCAATGCCAGCGTCAACAGCATGAGCAGGCTGGATACGGCGTTGACCTCCGGCGTGACCGCGATCTTGATCATCGAGTATATCTGCAGCGGCAGGGTCACGGTACCCGCGCCGGCGGTGAAGAAGGTGATCACGAAATCGTCGATGGACAAGGTGAAAGCCATCAACGCGCCGGCGATGACACCCGGCATGATCAGCGGCAGCGTGATGTAGCGAAAGGTGTTCCACGGCGAGGCGCCGCAGTCGCGCGCGGCTTCGACCAGGGTCTCGTCGGTTCCGGCAAGACGCGAGCGCACCACAATGGCGACGAAGCCGATGCAGAAGGCGATATGCGCCAGGGCGACCGAGAGCAATCCGAGCGTGAAGTTGAGCAGCACGAAGAAGATGAGCAGAGAGACACCCATCAGGATTTCCGGGATCGCGATCGGCGCCAGCACCAGCACGGACAGGATTCGGCTGGGATAACGGTACATCGCCATGCCCGCTGCGGTCCCGAGGAGCGTCGAAACCGCGCTCGCCACCAGCGCGATGATCAGCGAATTGGCCGCCGCGGCGAGCATCTCCTGGTTGTGGAACAGTTTCTCGTACCACTCGAACGTGAAACCCACCCACTCTGCGTTGAGGCGCGAGTTGTTGAACGAATAGGCGACGACGACGATCAGCGGGACGTAGAGGAAGGCGTAGCCCGCCGCAGCCGCGATCCACAGTGCGGGACGCCGCTTACGCATGCGCATCCTCCGCGCTCGACGGCGTGCCGAGGTTGCGCCGCGCGAGCCATGCCGCCACTCCCGCGAGGACGAGCGCGGCGACGGTGAGCACGATAGACAGCACACTGCCGAAGGGCCAGTCGCGAGTCTCCAGGAACTGTTGCTTGATCACGTTGCCGATCAGGCTGTCGTCGGGACCTCCAAGGATGTCGGGAATCGCGAAGATGCCGAGCGCCGGAATGAACACGAGCGCCGCGCCGGCGTACACGCCCGGCAGCGACAGGGGAAAGGTGATGCGCCAGAATCGCTGCCACGCGTTGGCACCGAGATCGCGCGCCGCGTCGAGCAGCGCCAGATCGTGCTTCTCCAGGTTCGCATACAGCGGCAGCACCATGAAGGGCAGGTGCACGTAGACCAGGCACACGAGCACGGCGAAGGAGCTGAAAAGCAGCGGCACTGGTTCGTGCCCGAACCAGGCCAGCACGCCGTTGACCGCCTTGGCCAGCGCCGCGTTGGGTCCGAGGATGATCATCCATGCGTAGACGCGGATCAGGAAGTTGCTCCAGAACGGCAGGATGACCAGCAGAAGGAGCAGGTCGCGGTAGCGCTTTGACGTTTGCGCGATGAGCGCCGCGAGCGGATAGGCGAGTGCAAGGCAGAACAGCGTCGTCAGCAGCGCATACCACACCGACTTCAGGAAGATTTGCGCGTACACCGATTCGGTGAAAAATCGCGCATAGCTTTCGACATTGAGATCGAGCTTTCCATCCTGGAGGAGGGGCGCCAGACCGCCGAAGTCGCCCGGTGTGCGAAACGACGCGAGCACCATGATGAGCGAGGGCACGACGAAGAACACCAGCAGGTACAGCAGCGGCGGACCGCTGACCAGCCAGCGGCCGGATCGTGACGCTGCGCGAGTGGCCACGGCCATTACTCCGGAATGAAATGACCCGCGTCCACCGCCCAGCTCACTTCGACCGCGTCGCCGACCTCGAAGAACTTGGCGCGACCACTCTGCGAATTGGCAAGCAGGGCTTCGACGCGCATGCCGCCAGGCGTGGCGACCTTGTAGACGGTGACGTCGCCCATGTAAAGCAGGTCGGCCACCGTGCCGCGATAATGGTTGTCCGGCGTATCGCCAGGGGCGGTAGCCGCGATGCGGATTTTCTCGGGTCGCAGCGCAATCGTCCCGGGTTGCCCGACTGCGACCTTGATTTCGGTCGCGACCCGCACGGGCCCCAGACCGTCGACGGCAACCGTCTGCACGCCGTCTCGACTGTCGCTGACCGGGCCCGAAAACAGATTGCACTGGCCGATGAAGTCCGCGACAAAGCGGGTAGCCGGAAAGCCATAGATGCGCGATGGCTCCCCGAGCTGTTCGACCCGACCGGCGTTCATCACGCCAATGCGATGCGACAGCGCGAGTGCCTCCGTCTGGTCGTGCGTGACGTACACGAAGGTGATGCCGACTTCCTTTTGCAGATTGATGAGCTCGATCTGCATTTCCTCGCGCAACTTGGCGTCGAGCGCGGCCAGAGGCTCGTCGAGCAACAGCACGCTGGGATGCGTGACGAGGGCGCGGCCGATCGCCACGCGTTGCTTCTGGCCACCGGAGAGCTCGTGCGGATAGCGCTTGCCGAAGCCGGAAAGACGCACGTCCTCGAGCGCGGCGGCAACCTTTGCGGGAATCTCGCCGGCAGGCGTCTTCGACATTTGCAGCGGAAAGGCGACGTTGCCTTCGACGGTCATGTGCGGAAACAGCGCGTAGCTCTGGAACACCATGCGCATCGGACGACGCTCCGGCGGGCGGTCGACCAGGTCTTCATCGTCGAGAACGATGCGGCCGCCGTCGGGAAGATCGAAACCCGCGATCATGCGCAGCAGCGTCGTCTTGCCGCAGCCGGAAGGTCCGAGGAGGGTGAAGAATTCGCCGGCTTCGATGCCGATGCTGACGCCGTCAACCGCGGTAAAATTGCCAAACCTTCGGGTGACGTTCTGAATCTCTAGCAGCGCCATCGCGGATGGAGTTCGCCTACCGACACAGAATGGTGGATTGTAACAAACCGATGGCTTTTTCCACGGTCGAGCGTCACGATCGCGCCGGAGCCAAATGAGCATTTCGGCGTTGCAGATCGAGCGCGCGTTTGTGCTCCTTGTGCGGCGTGCTGCCGAACCGGTGGCAATATCGAGGCGGAGTACGAAGCGAGCGTGTTGCGTCGTCCTCGTCCTGGCTGCGACGTTCGTGCAACCGGGCCGCTGTGAGGAACCGCGCACGTATCAGCTCGATCCCTTTGCGCGAGCAACCACCGGTTACGGCACCTGCCCGGAAGTGTCGCCGCCCGTCCTCACCGAACAGGAAATGCGCATCCAGGCGCACGAACGCGCGGAGCGCGGAACATCGTGTTGCCTGGCCGGCACCTGCGAATGCGGCGGCGCCTATCGCCGCGATCCGGAGATCAATGCGCGCGTCGTTGCCGCCATTGCCGCGGACGCCCGGTTTCGCGACAGCAGCGTGTGGGTGACCACTATGCGCAAGTTCGTGACATTGCAGGGGTGCGTGCGCTCGAAGCGCCAGAAGCAGTGGCTCGAGCAGCTGGTCAAGCGGCAGCCCGATGTTGCGATCGTCTGGAACGAGACGATCGTAGGCACGACGCCGCGTAAGCCCTGAGCATACTTGTCGTCCGTCGGGCGCTAGTCACGTCGATTCGGTGCGAGCAGAAGGCGACGGTCGATACGCAATCGTTGGCCGGTCTGCCCGTCGCTTTCGCTACCGTCGGCGCATTCCCCAACCTTGCCGCGGGCTGCGCCCGCATGTGCGCAAAGGGCGATCGTGCCGAACAAATTCGGCCCAAGGGCCCTTCGCCTACCGCAACGGCTGGAGCAACAATATCGCGACCACGCAAGCCAGCAGCGCGGCGACGACTGCAAGCCAGCGGTTTCGCGCACGTTGCGCGGCGGCAAGCTCGTTGAGCGCGGCATCGGAAGCCGGTGCCGGTGCGGACAGCTTCTGGTAGATGAGCCGCGGCAGCAGTGGAAGTGTCGTCACCAGGAACGGTGCTTCCTCGCGCATGCGCCGCTCCAGCGCGCGCCATCCGAGCTGGTCGGTCATCCAGCGCTCGAGGAAAGGTCTCGCGGTAACCCACAGATCGAGGTCCGGGTCGAGTTGCCGTCCGAGGCCTTCGACATTGAGCAATGTCTTCTGCAGCAGTACGAGCTGCGGCTGGATCTCGACGTTGAACCGGCGCGACGCGCGAAACAGGCTCAGCAGCACACGGGCCAGCGAGATCTCCTTGAGCGGCTTGTCGAAGATCGGCTCGAGCACAGCGCGCACTTCGCTCTCGAGCTCGTCGACACGCGCGTCCGGCGGAACCCAGCCCGACTCGATGTGCGCCGTCGCCACACGTCTGTAGTCTCGGCGAAAAAACGCCACGAAGTTCTGCGCGAGGTAGCTCTTGTCGCGCTCGGAGAGCGTGCCCATGATGCCGAAGTCGAGCGCGATATACTTGCCACGATCGACCGGATCGACGGCGACGAAAATGTTGCCCGGATGCATGTCGGCATGGAAGAATCCGTCGCGAAACACTTGTGTGAAAAAAATCTCGACGCCGGCGCGCGCAAGCCGTGGAATATCGATGCCCTGCGCACGCAGATCGTCGACCTGGCTGATCGGCGTGCCGGTCATGCGCTGCATCACCATCACCTCGCTGGTGCACCAATCCCAATACACTTCGGGCACCAGCATCAGCGGCGAGTGCAGGAAGTTGCGGCGCAACTGCGAGCAGTTGGCCGCTTCGCGCGCGAGATCGAGCTCGTCGTGAATCGTCTTTTCGAATTCGGCGACGACCGCGCGCGGTCGCAGGCGCTTCCCGTCGGACCATAACTTCTCGACGAGCATGGCGCCGGCGTCCATCAGACCGAGATCCTTCTCGATGGTGGCGGCGATGTTCGGCCGTAGCACCTTCACCGCGGCAGGAGTGCCGTCTGGGAGTTCGGCCAGGTGCACCTGCGCGACCGACGCGCTGGCGACCGGATCGCGCTCGAAGGACTTGAACACCTGCTCCACCGGCTTGCCGTAGGCGCGCGCAAGCATCGCGCGCACCTCGTCGCTCGAAAACGGCGGCACGCGATCCTGCAGCTTCGCGAGCTCGTCGGCGATATCCGGCGGCAGCAGGTCGCGGCGCGTGGACAGCATCTGGCCGAATTTCACGAAGATCGGCCCAAGGTCCTGCAGCGCGAGACGCAGCCGCTCGCCGCGCGGCCGCGACAGGTCGCGCCAGAACGTCAGCGTGCGCGCGGTCGGTCGCAGCCAGCGGAAGCGCTCGTGGCCGAGCAGAAACTCGTCGAGTCCGTACTTCAACGCGACGTGCATGATCACGGCAAGGCGCAGCAAGTGCATGCGGTCGATTGTACGGGATCGGCGCCGGACTCAACGAAGACGCGGGCGCGGACCGACACCGTCGTGCGCGCCGCGCGGCGAGATGCGGATCAGCGCCGGCGGGCGATCGCGTCCACGCGCGCGGCAAGTGCGTCGACCGCGGTCGCCAGCGCGTTCACATCCTCGGCAAAAGTGCGCGCCTCGCTGCCGCGCACCGCGGCTTCGCTCTCCTCGCCGACATAGCGAGCGACGCTTTCACCGAATCGCTGCGCCGCGTAGTCGGGCATCGCCAGCAGGCGCGCACCGGTCGCCGCGAGCTGCGTTCCGACCACCGGCCCCAGCGCCTTCGTGAATGCCTGCTCGACGAACATGGGCAGCGTCAGCGCGAGCTCGGCGAGCGTTGCCGCGAGCTCGGCGTCGCCTTGCGCGACAACAAACTCGTTCCAGCGCGAAGGTTGCGCGAGCAGCGCCGGAACGCGCAGCGGCGACACCGTTAGCGTCAGGTCGGGCGCCGGCTTGGCCTCACGCAGCCGCCCGGTGTCGTCAATCGTATGCGCGAATTGTGCGGGTCCGACGACCACGCGGAATGTACGCCCGGCGTGCGCGACAAGCCGCTCGCGCGCCCACGGCTCGCGGTCCAGCGTGCGATTGATCAAAGTATCGGCAACGATCATTTTCGCGCTAGAACACGTAACCGCGATGCAGCGCGACCACGCCTGCCGCGAGGTTGAACCAATCGACTCGCTCGAAGCCAGCGTGCTCCATGCACGTCTTCAACGCCTGCTGGTCGGGATGCATGCGGATGGACTCCGCGAGATAGCGGTAGCTCGCCTCGTCGCTTGCGACGGCCTTGCCCAGGCGCGGCAGGACGTTGAAGCTGTACCAGTCGTATGCCGGTTGCAGCGGCGCCCAGATGCGGCTGAATTCCAGGATCAGCGCGACGCCCCCTGGACGCAGCACGCGGCGCATTTCGGACAGTGCAACCTCCTTGCGCGTGACGTTGCGCAGACCGAAGGCGATGCAGACGCAGTCGAAGTGGCGCGCGGGAAAAGGCAGCGCCTCGGCGTTGCATTGCACCGCCGGAATCACCAGGCCTTCGTTGAGCAACCGGTCGCGTCCGCCGGAGAGCATCGCGCCGTTGATGTCGGTGAGCACGACGCTGCCCTTGCTGCCGACGCGATCGGCGAACAGACGCGCCAGGTCGGCGGTGCCGCCGGCGACGTCGAGAACACGCGCGCCGCGGCGCACGCCACTCATCTCGACGGCGAAGCGTTTCCACGCGCGATGCATGCCCGCCGACATCAGGTCGTTCATGAGATCGTACTTGCCCGCGACCGACTCGAACACGCCGCGCACGCGCCGGGTCTTCTCGTCGGGAGCGACTTCCTCGAAGCCGAAGGTGGTTTTTTCCATTACGAAGTGAATCGCGAAAAGCGATTCACCAATCCTCGCGGAGGAGGGGTGGGGTTGGGGTCGTCATCGAGGTAAATCGCCGGGCGCTTCAAGAGACTCCCGCTCGCGGGCGATGGGCGGGGCAGGCAGCGACCCTGCAACCGCGTATCAGTGCTTGTGACCACAAGCCATGCGCGGGCGCGGGGGGCGCGTTCGCGTCGGGGTCGCGGCTTGCGCCGGCACTCTCCAGGCGTGCCAGGTACTGTGACCACAACTGCTGGTGGCGCGCACCGAGGTCGTACAGATAATCCCAGGAGTAGATGCCCGTATCGTGGCCATCGGAAAACTTCGGTCGGATCGCGTAGTGGCCGACGGCTTCGACCTCGGCGATGGTTACCTCGCGCTTGCCCACCTGCAGCGTTTCCTGCCCGGGGCCGTGACCGCGCACTTCGGCCGACGGCGAATACACGCGGAGGAATTCGTAGGGCAGGCGAAACGACGTTCCGTCGGCGAAGCTAAGCTCCATCAGGCGCGACGCCTGGTGCAGCTTGATCTCGGTCGGAATGGGGGTATCGGATTGCAGGCCGGACATGGCAGCGGGCACGGAACGCGAATCCACAGCCTATCACAAGCGCCGCGCGCGGGCGCCGGAAGCAGGGGCTGTTTACTTGGATCCCGGCCTGCGCCGGGATGACACCAAAGTCGTCGCCCCGGCGCAGGCCGGGGCCCAAGTTATCACGCCGATGTCTTGTCGAACGCGGATCCCCTACAGCCTGTCCCGAGATGACATCAAAGTCGTCGCCCCGGCGCAGGCCGGGGCCCAAGTGGTCACGCCAGCATTTTGTCGAACTTGGATCCCGGCCTGCGCCGGGATGACACTAAAGCTTGGATCCCTTCCGCACCCGCGATGCCGGCCCAGGATGACGTCGAATCAGAACCGATTGGCCGCCAGCGGATTGGTCTGGTCCGGCACGAGATCCATGTTGCCGATGCCGGCCATCACGTTTCGATTCTTCGCGTCCTTGCCGTGCAGCTTGATCTCCAGGCGCAGGTCGTTGAGCGAATCGGCGTTGCGCAACGCATCCTCGTAGCTGATCATGCCCGCCTCGTACAGGTCGAAGAGCGCCTGGTCGAAAGTCTGCATGCCCAGCTCGCGCGACTTCTTCATGATCTCCTTGATGCCGGAGACGTCGCCCTTGAAGATAAGGTCCGAGATCAGCGGCGAATTGAGCATCACCTCGACCGCCGGGACGCGGCCGCGGCCATCGCGGCGCGCGATCAGGCGCTGCGCAACGAAGGCGCGGATGTTGAGCGAGAGATCCATCAGCAGTTGCTGACGGCGCTCCTCCGGAAAGAAGTTGATGATGCGGTCCAGCGCCTGGTTGGTACTGTTGGCGTGCAGCGTCGCGAGGCAAAGGTGTCCGGTTTCGGCGAAGGCGATCGCGTAGTCCATGGTGTCGCGGTCGCGGATTTCGCCGATCAGGATGACGTCGGGCGCCTGGCGCAGCGTATTCTTGAGGGCGATACCCCAGTTGTCGGTGTCCACACCGACTTCGCGCTGCGTGATGATGCAGTTCTTGTGTTCGTGCACGAACTCGATCGGGTCTTCGATGGTGATGATGTGCCCGTAGCTGTTCTCGTTGCGGTAGCCCAGCAGCGCAGCCATCGACGTCGACTTGCCGGCACCGGTCGCGCCGATGAACATCATGATGCCGCGCTTGCTCATCGTCACGTCCTTGAGCACCGGCGGCAGGGTCAGCTCGTCGAAGGTCGGGATCGTGGTGTTGATCGTGCGCATGGCCATGCCCACGCGCCCCATCTGTACGAAGGCGTTGCAGCGGAAGCGGCCGATGCCCGGCGGGCTGATCGCGAAATTGCACTCCTTGGACGATTCGAATTCAGCCGCCTGCTTGTCGTTCATGACGCTGCGCACGATCTCGATGGTGTGCTGCGGTGTCAGCGGCGTCTTCGACACCGGCGTGATCTTGCCGTCGATTTTCAGCGCAGGCGGGAAATCCGGCGGTGATGAACAGGTCGGAGCCGGCCTGCTTGACCAGAAGGTCGAGCAGCTCGTGTATGAATTTTGTAGCGGTTTCGCGTTCCATGCGCTCGCTCTCCGATTCAGGCGATCAGCCGCCGAACAGATCCTTGTTCACGGCGCGCTGCCGCGCCTCGATCATCGACACCTGATTGCGGCGCACCATTTCGACCAGGCATTGGTCGAGGGTCTGCATGCCGGCGGCCTGGCTCGTCTGGATCGCGGAATACATCTGCGCGACCTTGTTCTCGCGGATCAGGTTGCGGATCGCGGGCGTGCCGATCATGATCTCGTGCGCGGCCACGCGGCCCTGCTGATCCTTGGTCTTGAGCAGTGTCTGGGAGATCGCCGCGACCAGCGATTCGGAGAGCATCGCCCGCACCATGTCCTTTTCCGCGGCGGGGAAGACGTCGATCACGCGGTCGATGGTCTTGGCGGCAGAGCTCGTATGCAGCGTACCGAACACCAGGTGACCGGTTTCCGCGGCTGTGAGGGCCAGCCGGATCGTCTCCAGGTCGCGCATTTCGCCGACCAGGATGTAGTCCGGGTCCTCGCGCAGCGCGGCGCGCAGCGCATTGGCGAAGGACAGCGTGTGCGGACCGACCTCACGCTGGTTGATCAGGCACTTTTTCGATTCGTGGAGGAACTCGATCGGGTCCTCGATGGTGAGGATGTGGCCGTACTCGTTTTCGTTGACGTGGTTGACCATCGCCGCCAGCGTCGTCGACTTGCCCGATCCGGTGGGGCCGGTGACCAGGATCAGCCCTCGCGGCCGGTTGGTAAGATCGGCGAACACTCGCGGCGCCGCCAATTCCTCCAGCGACAGCACCTTCGACGGAATCGTACGGAACGCGACCGCGGCGCCGCGCTCCTGGTTGAAGGCGTTGACACGAAAGCGGGCGAGGTTGGGAATGCCGAAGGAAAAGTCGCATTCGAGCATTTCCTCGTACGTCTTGCGCTGCGCGTCGCTCATGATGTCGTACACCATGGCGTGCACGTCCTCGTGCTCCATCGGCGGCAGGTTGATCCGCCGGATGTCGCCGTGGACGCGAATCATGGGCGGCAGCCCTGCCGACAAATGCAGGTCGGACGCCTTGTTCTTGACCGCAAATGCGAGCAGTTCGGCAATGTCCATTTATAATCCCTGCGCCGGCAATTCAGGCAAATCGAGGCAAGTTGTTGATTACATGTCTCGGCCGTCTATGCCGTCGTCATCAGATTATGACCCTATACGCGAAGACGTGGCAAGCTGTTGCCGCACGCGTGGCTGTGGCGGCGCGCGCCGCCGGCCGCGATCCGGCGGATATCCGGGTCCTGGCGGTGAGCAAGGCACGGCCTTCCGAGGCGATCCGCGCTGCCTACGCGGTCGGCCAGCGGGCCTTTGGTGAGAATTATGTTCAGGAGGCGGTGGCCAAGATCGAGGCTCTGTCCGATCTGCCACATCTGGAGTGGCATCTCATCGGCCCCCTCCAGGGCAACAAGGCGCGCCCGGCGGCGGCGCATTTTGCCTGGGTGCACAGTGTCGACCGGGTGGCGATCGCTGAACGGCTGTCCGACGCGCGCGAGGCCGCGCAATCGCCGCTCAACGTCTGCATCCAGGTGAATATCAGCCACGAGACGAGCAAGAGCGGGTGCGCGCCGGAGGCAGCGCTGGACCTCGCGCATGTGGTGGCGCGCCTGCCCCATCTCGCGTTGCGCGGCTTCATGGGTATCAGCGCGGAGGGCGCCGACGCGGTACTGCAGCGCGCGCAATTCCGTACGTTGCGCACCCTTCGCGATCGCGCCCGCACCGCCGGCCTGGACGTGGATACCCTGTCGATGGGCATGTCCGCGGATCTCGAGGCGGCGATTGCGGAGGGCGCGACCCTGGTGCGCGTCGGAACCGCGCTGTTCGGCGCGCGGCAGACGGCGAAGGCGACCTAGGGGCTGCTGATGCACATCGCGCGAGCAGTGAGCGATACTCGAACCACGCTGCAACTCAGGGGACGGCGTAACGCATGAACATCACCTTCATCGGCGGCGGCAACATGGCGCGAGCCCTCATCGGCGGCCTCATCGCCCGCGGCGGCGCGTCCAACGCGCTCGCCGTGGTCGACGTCGAGCCCGAGGCGCGCGCGACTGTCGCTGCACGCTTCGGCATCGCCACGTTCGTGCAGATCGAGCCCGCCGCGGTGATCAACGCCGACGTTATCGTGATCGCGGTTAAACCGCAGAACGTACGCATCGTTGCGCGCGAGCTGGCGACGCTGCTCAAGCGCCAGATCGTACTGACCATCGCCGCCGGCATTCGCCTGCCCGACCTGTCGCGCTGGCTGCTCGGCTACCGCCGGTTGGTTCGGGCGATGCCGAACACGCCGGCGCTGATCGGCGCCGGCATCGCGGGGCTGTACGCGCTTCCGGGCGTGGACGGCGACGGCCGCGCACGCGCGGCGTCGGTGCTCGAGGCTGTCGGCGGCACCCTCTGGTGCGAACGCGAGGACGAGCTCGATGCCATCACCGCGGTGTCCGGTAGTGGACCGGCTTACGTGTTCTATTTCGTGGAGGCGCTGGAGCTGGCGGCGCGCGAGCTCGGATTCGAGCCGGCGCAGGCGCATCGCCTCGCGCTGGCGACCTTCTCGGGCGCGACGCGACTGGCGGAGCAAAGCGACACCGATCTCGCGATGCTACGCGCGCAGGTGACCTCCAAAGGCGGCACCACCGAGCGGGCGGTGACGGCGCTCGACGAAGCGAAGGTGATGAGCGCCGTTGTCGACGCGGTGAAAGCCGCGGCGGCGCGGGCGCGCGAGCTGGGCGAGCATTTCGGCCGCGAGTGACGCATGCTCTGGGCCGACGCGCTGCGCTTCCTGATCAACACTGTGTTCGGGCTCGTGGTGTACACCGCGCTGCTGCGCTTCATGATGCAGTGGCTGCGCGCGCCGTTTCGCAATCCGCTCGGGCAGGCGACCATCGCCCTGACCGATTGGGTGGTTAAGCCGCTGCGTCGCGTCATTCCCGGCCGCGGCGGCTACGACTGGGCATCGCTGCTCGTGGCGTGGATCGCGCAAATGCTGTGGCTGCTCGCGCTGGCTGGCCTGGGCGGCGGCGCATGGACGGGATCGCTCGCTGCATTCGTCGCGGTCTACGCGCTGGTGGAACTGGTCAAGGCTGCGCTGTGGATCATGATCGGCGCGATTTTCATCCAGGCGATCCTGTCGTGGGTCGCGCCCGACGGACCGCTCGCGGGCGTGCTCAACGCGCTCACCTTCCGCGTGCTGGCGCCGATACGTCGCGTGCTGCCGCCAATCGGAGGTACGCTGGACCTGTCGCCACTGATCGCTATCGTGCTGGCGCAACTCATCCTGATGCTGCCCGTGGCGTGGATCGAGCAGGCGCTGGCGCAACTGTTTCGTTGATCACCGCGGCCGGATGAATTCGGTCTCGCGAAAACCGCCGCTCGCCACACTCGGCCTTGCGCCGGGCGCCGCTCGTAGGTGCGAATTCATTCGCACGCGCCGCTCAACCAGCCAGTGCATTGGCGAGGCGCACGAAATCGCCGACCGACAGCGTCTCACCGCGCGCACCCGGTGCGATGCCCTCGCGCTCGAGTTCGCGTTCGGTCGCCAGTGATTTGAGAGCATTGCGCAACGTCTTGCGCCGCTGGCCGAACGCCGCGCTCACCACGCGTGCGAACAAGGACGCGTCGGCGATGAACGGGCGCGCCTCGCGCAACGGCACCAGGCGTGCGACGGCAGACTCCACCTTGGGCGCCGGCCGGAATGCGCCGGCCGGCACGACAAACAGCCGCTCAACCGAAAAGCGCGCCTGAAGCATGACCGATAGGCGCCCGTACTCCGGGGTTCCCGCCTGCGCCGCCATGCGCTGGACGACTTCCCTTTGCAGCATAACAGTGACGTCGCGCAGGATCGCATCAAAGCCGGCAAGGTGGAACAGCAGCGGCGAACTGATGTTGTACGGAAGATTGCCGATCACGCGCAGGTCATCGCCGAGCATAGTGAAATCGAATTCGAGCGCATCGGCCACGTGCAATGCAAGCGCGTGTGCGCCGTACTCGGCGGTCAGCCTAGTCGCCAGATCGCGATCGATCTCGATCGCCGTCAGGCGCCCGCTGGCGGTGATCAGTGCGCGGGTGAGCGCGCCCAGCCCGGGACCGATCTCGATCAGATTCTCGCCCGGCCGCGGCGCGATGGCGGCGATGATGCGCGTGACATAGCTCTCATCGACCAGGAAGTTCTGGCCGAAGCGTTTGCGTGCCTGGTGTCCGTGCATGGCGGATATCGCCGGTCGCGCCGCGACAGCACGCGTATCGTGCGAACGCTCGCGAAAGCGGCTCAGTGCGCGACGGCCCGTACGCGCAACGCGGCACTGTCCGCGAGCTCGATCGCTAGCTCGGCGGCGGCAAACAGGCTGCTTGGATCCGCCGCGCGCGAGCGCGCCGGGTCGGCGGCGAGGTCCAACGCCGTGCCGTGGTCGACCGAAGTGCGCACGATGGGCAGGCCCAGCGTAACGTTGACACCCATGCCAAAACTCGCCTGCTTGAGTGCCGGCAGTCCCTGGTCGTGGTACATCGCGACTACGCAATCGAAGTTGCGCGCGTTATGCGGCACGAATACGGTGTCGGCGGGCAGCGGGCCATCCACGTCGGCCGCGTTCGCTCCGGCGGCGCGAAACTCGGCGATCGCCGGCGCGATGACGTCGAGCTCCTCGCGTCCGAGATAGCCGCCTTCACCGGCGTGCGGATTTAGGCCGCATACTGCGATGCGCGGCCGTTCGATGCCGAAGCGGGTGCGCAGATCGTGGGCGACGACATTCAGCGTCGCGACAAGCCCGGGGCGCGTGATCGCCGCCGGAACCGCAGCCAACGGCAAGTGCGTGGTCGCCAGTGCGACGCGCAACCACGCCGCATTGCCGCGACCGACGAGGAGCATCACGACCTGAGGCGTGTGCGTGCGCTGTGCGATGTACTCGGTGTGGCCCGTGAACGGGATGCCGGCGGCGTTGATCACGCTTTTTTGCACCGGGGCCGTCACCATCGCCGCGAACGCTCCGCTCACGCAGCCGTCGATTGCGATGTCCAGCGTAGCCAGTACGGCGCGCGCGTTGGCGGGGTCGGGCGCCCCGCCGATCACCTTCGCTGCGAGCGGACAGTGCGCGACTTCGATTGCGGTCGCGGGCGCAGTGTCGCCGCGCATGTAGGGAACGAGGCGTACCCCGGCGCCGAGCCTTCGCGTGCGCTCGCGCAGCCAATCGATGTCTCCGATCAGCACCATGCGCGCCGGCCAGCGCTTTTCGGCAAGGCGCACGCAAAGGTCGGGGCCGATACCGGCGGGCTCGCCGCTGGTCACCGCGATCGTCGGCCGCGCGCTCATCCTGCAGCGCGCGGTCGCACGCGAATGCCCGCTCCGTCCCCGAACACTTCCACCCCGACGCCCGCCTGCGCCTCGACGATCGCTTCCGGATCGCCCGGCACGATCGTCGCCTGCGCGAACCCGGTGAGCGTCTGCGTCGGCCTGCCGAAGACATAGAGCGCGTCCAGTAACCGTGCCGAATCGATCTCCGCAGTGCTTTGCACGACCGGACCCAGTGGAAGCGCGTAGCCTTCGCGCCCGAACACGGGAAAGCGCTCGAGCGTGGCACGGTAGCGGATGACCTGACGCCCGGCGACGCGCTGGCGCGTTGCCAGGTCGTACCAGGCGCCCGGCGGCAGCGCGACGTCGACCTCGCCGCCCGGGCTGATGATCGGCGCAATCAGCAGCGCGTCTCCGCACATGAACTGCGTTTCGTACGCGCGTGTGAGGCCGACGGCGGGAAACGCGAGAGGCATGGCGCGCATCACCGGCAAACCGGTAGCGACCGCCTGGGCGATGACGCGCTGCAGATACGGCAGCAGGCGGTAGCGAAATTCGATCCAATGACGGGCGATGCCTTCTGCCTCGTCGCCGAAAGCCCACGGCTCGCGTGCGCCGATGCCGTGCACGCGCATGTGCGAACTGAACACGCCCATCTGCAGCCAGCGCAGATAGAGTTCCGCGGACGGTTGCGCCGATCCATAGAAGCCGCCGATATCGCTGGCGTGGAAGGGTACGCCGCTCATGCCCCAGGACAGCCCGCCGCGGATACTCGCCGCCAGGCCCTCCCAGTCGGATTGCGGATCGCCGCCCCATTGGATGGGATAGCGCTGGCTGCCGGTCCATCCGGAACGGCCCCAAACCATGGGCGGGCCACTATCGCGGTCACCGAATTTGCTTGTCGCCTCAAAGACACAGCGGTTGTAGAGCAGTGGATACACGTTGTGCAGCCGTCGGCCGCGATCACCGTTGGCAGCGAGGGCGTCGTCGGGCACGTGTTCGCCGAAATCGGTCTTGATGACATCGACCCCGGCTCGGAAAAGGCTTTCGTGCGCATCGCGCCACCACGCGTACGCCGCGGGATGCGTGAAATCGACAATGCCCGAGTCGGGCAGCGCAGTCAGCACGTCGCCGAACGGTGAAGTGCCAGGCGCGCTGTCCCACCGGAATACGTAAGGGTCGCCGACTTCGTTGGTCAGCAGGTAGCGTTTTGCCGCCAGGTCCCGGAACAGCGGCGAATGTATCGACACGTAGGGATATTCCCAGACGCACACGCGCAGACCGTTCGCCTTGATCCTGGCCAGCGCCGCGGCGGGGTTCGGGTAGCGTTGCCTGTCCCACTGGAAGTCGAAGCGCGTCTGCACTTCCCATGCAGCGCGGCCGTCGAGCGTGAGCACGTCGCATGGAATCCTGCGGCTGCGCAGCTTGGCGGCAACGGCAATCGCCTCTTCGGCCGTCCGGTAGTACGCCTTCGAGACCCACAATCCCAGTCCCCACAGGGGTACGTCGGGCGCGCGCCCGGTGAGCTGTGTGTAGCGTTCGATGATCTGCGCGGGATCGCGGCCGCCGATCAGGAACAGATCGAGGGCCTCGTCCTCGACGACCACGCCGTACGAGCGATGCGACCAGTCCGGGTGGCCGACGCCATGAACCACGTGCCCGGGCGTATTCACGAAGATTCCCCACGCGCCCTTGCCGCCGGGCGAGCTCCAGCAGAACGGGACGTTCTTGTACGAAAGCCCTGTGTTGACGCCGAGCGCATCCTCGACCTGCGAATGGATGATCTGGCCGCGCTTGTTCAGCGGTCCGAATTTTTCGCCCAGCCCGTAGACCGGTTCGCCGGACGCGAGTGCGAAAGCGCTGATCCATTGCGCTCCGTTGCGCGTGCGGCCGATGACGGGGAGGCGGGTGAATCCGCGAAAGTGCTCGTCGCTGAGCGAGCGCAATACCGTCTGCCCGTCGTGGAGCAAGCGCAGCGACAACGGCGCGCCGGTCAGCTCCAGCGTCGTATCGCCGGCGGTGAAACTCCACACGCCGGCCGAGGGCTGCGCGACGTCGCAGCGCTGAGCGCGTGCGACCACCAGCCCATAGTCCGGCCGCGTGTTCGGTCCGACGCGCAGGCGCAGCACGCCGGGACCGAAGCAGCCGACTTCGAGAATATCGCCCGTCGAGGTCGCGAAGGATGCGCCCGAGCTCGAAGTGCCGAGGCTGCTCGATGCGTCGAGCCTCAGGAATGCGGCGCTGTCCAGCTGCACGTACAGGGGATGGTCCATGGCCCTATCCGGCAAACTTTGGTTCGATCAGTCCCGGGACATCGACGTGCATGGCGAATATGCCGCCGGACTGCGGTAGTCGCGCGAGCTCGGCGTCGTCGCGCATCTGCCGTGCACTCGTCACGTACAGCACGCGCATGTCGGGTCCGCCGAACGCACACATGGTCGGGCACAGCGCCGGCACCGGGTACTCGGCGAGCAGCGAGCCCTGCGGCGAAAGGCGCACGATCTTGCCGCCCCGATAGAACGCGCTCCAGTAACAGCCTTCGCGATCGACGGCGCCGCCGTCGGGGCGATCGGTCTCGCCCGTGAATGCCGCCAGCACGCGCCGGTCGGCGATCGACCCGGTGGCGCTATCCAGCGCATAGGTGAACACGGTCCGTGTGGGCGTGTCGGCGTGGTACATCGTCCTGCCGTCGGGGCTGAAAGCCAGTCCGTTGGAGATCGTGATGTTCTCGATGGCGACGCTGAGCGTAAGGTCGCGATCCAGGCGGTACAGCTTCGCGCTCGCGGCGTCGCGCCGTTCGTTCATGGAACCCACCCAGAGGCGGCCCTGCGCGTCGGCGCGACCATCGTTGAAGCGATGGTGTGCGGGATCGTACGGCGCGTCGACGACCTTGCGCTCGAGCCGGCCGTCGCGATCGACAAACCACAATCCACCGCGCAGTGCGACGATGAATCCACCGCGCATGCGCAGTGCGAAGCAGCCGATCGATTCGGGCATCGGCCAAGCCGTGTTCTTGCCGGTCGCGGGGTCGAAACGGTTGAGCGAAGGCGCATTGATGTCGACCCAGTACAGCGCTTGATCCGCTACCGACCATACGGGGCATTCGCCGAGACTAGCTTTGGCGTCGAGGACGCATTCGAGCACGGCGGTCATCGAACATTCCCACCATACAAAGTGGCATCGTACAAGAAAAGTCGTGCCGGACCGGACCGCAGTCCGACGCGGTCAATACGCGCTCTGCGCCTTGGCGGGCACCGCCGGCGTGGTGCCGCGCATTTTCGCGAGGTACTCGGTGCCGCGGGTGACGACGTAGGCAAGGTCCGAGCCGACGGCGACCCACGAATATCCGTATTCGACGAAGCGACCCGCCATGTCGGGATTGGCGCCGACAATGCCGCAAGGCTTGCCGATGCGCTTGCACGCCTGGGCGCCCGCCTTCAGTTTTTCCTGGACCGCGGCGTTGCCGATGTCGCCGAGAAAGCCCATCGAGGCCGACAGGTCCGCCGGGCCGATGAAAATGGAATCGACACCGGGGACCGCCGCGATGGCGTCGAGCTGGTCGAAGGCGGACAGCGTCTCGATCTGAACGATCACGCAGATCTCGTCGTTGGCGCGCTGCAGGTAATTGGCGACGGTTCCGTAGCGGCTGCCGCGATGCGTGCCGGCGACTCCGCGCACACCCTGTGGCGGATAGCGTGTCGAAGCCACCGCGCGCCGCGCTTCCTCCGGGTTCTGGACGAAAGGAAACAGCAGCGTCTGCGCACCCGCATCCATGCAGCGCTTGACCATCACCACGTCGTTCCACGGCGGGCGCACCACCGCCTGCGCGGGCGTTCCGGCGATGGTTTGCAGGATTCCGATCATCTGCGGTGTGTCGATGGGCGTGTGCTCCATGTCGACGACCAGGAAGTCGAAGCCCACGCAGCCAAGCGCTTCGGCGGTCGTGGGGGTCGCGCACATGAGCCAAGCGCCGAGCGGCGTTCTGCCGGACACGATGGCGCGCTTGAACTGGTTTTGCGGAAGGTCCATGGCGGAGCGTTTCCCGGGTGACACCGCGCGGAGCGGTCGGGCGGCTATTGTAGCCGCCGTTTGCGCGCGAGTCATCTATGTGATATGTATGATATGAATGACTCGCCGGTGCGCGCGGCCGCGTCCCATTCCGCGCACTACACGCGCGCCGCGTCACACGCAATGCGGGAGGGATGCCTGCGTGGACCTATTAGAAGGTCACGCGTGCAGGTATATAGCGTTAAAAGGCCCTAGGATGGAGGAGCAATGGTTGCCGAACCCGCAGCGGTGTCGTACCCCAGCCTCGCCGGAAAGGTCGTTTTCATCTCCGGCGGCGGCTCGGGCATTGGCGCCGCCATCGTGTCGCGCTTTGCCGCGCAGCGCTGCAAACTCGCGTTCTGCGACATCGACGACGGGGCATCCGAAGCGCTTTGCGCGCACCTCGCGCCGGCGACGGTGCGCTACTTCCGCTGCGACCTGCGCGATATCGCGGCGCTGCGCGCGACGTTGTCGAAGGCCGCGAGCGCGCTGGGCCCCATCGACGTTCTGGTCAACAACGCGGCGCGCGACGACCGCCACAAACTCGAAGACGTAACGCCCGAGTACTGGGACGAGCGGATGGCGGTCAACCTGCGGCATCAGTTTTTTGCGACGCAGGCGGTCATCGCGGGAATGAAAGCCGCGGGTGGCGGGGCGATCATCAACATGGGGTCGATCTCGTGGATGCGCGCGATTCCGGGCATGGTCGCCTACACGACGGCGAAGGCGGCAATCAACGGCCTGACGCGAACGCTCGCGCGCGAGCTCGGCACGCTCAACATCCGCGTCAATTCCATCGTCCCCGGTGCCATCCTGACCGAGCGCCAGAAGCGGCTGTGGCTGACAGCCGAGGCCGAGAGCGAGATTCTGGACAATCAATGCCTGAAATTCCGGCTCAGCGAGGATGATGTCGCGCGCACGGCGCTGTTCCTGGCGTCCGACGAAGCGCGCGGCATCACCGGCCACAACTTGATCGTTGATGCCGGCATGGCGCAAACCAGCGCCGGCTGATGCCAGGCGAAGGCCGGATGGTCCATGTCCGAGGTGAGCCTGAGGAGCGTCGTCAAGGCCTACGGCGCGAACGAAGTCATCCACGGCATCGAGCTCGACGTGCGCTCGGGCGAATTCGTCGTCTTCGTCGGACCCTCGGGCTGCGGCAAGAGCACGCTGCTGCGCATGATCGCGGGACTGGAGAGCATCACGTCCGGGCAGATTGCCATCGGCGGTACCGTCGTCAACGAGCTGCCGCCGCGGGCACGCGACATCGCGATGGTGTTCCAGGATTACGCGCTGTATCCGCACAAGTCGGTGTTCGAGAACATGGCCTTCGGCCTGCGCCTGCGCAAGCTGCCCGACCACGAAGTCCGGCAACGCGTGCGCGAAGCCGCCGCGATCCTCCAGATCGAGCACCTGTTCGAGCGCAGGCCGCGCGAGCTCTCCGGGGGCCAGCGCCAGCGCGTGGCGATGGGGCGCGCGATCGTGCGCCAGCCGAAGGCGTTCCTTTTCGACGAACCGCTGTCCAATCTCGACGCGCTGCTGCGCAGCGAGATGCGCGTGGAGATCAAGAAGCTGCACCAGAAGCTCGGCAACACGATCATCTACGTCACGCACGACCAGGTCGAGGCGATGACGCTGGCCGATCGCATCGTAGTCCTGCACGCCGGCAACCTGATCCAGTACGACACGCCCGACGGCGTCTACAATCGTCCGGCGACACGGTTTGTCGCCGGTTTCACCGGCTCGCCGCCCATGAATTTCCTGCCGTGCCGGATCGGTGACGGCGGGCGCGTGCTGCACCTGCCGGGCGGAGTCGACCTGACGGTGCCGGACGAGCGAATCGGCCAGTGCGCGCACCATATCGGCCGTACGCTGACTTTCGGCCTGCGGCCCGAGCACGTTTCGGCGGCCACGGCAGGCGACGCGGCGAGCGCAGCTGTGACGGCGCGCGTGATGCTGGTCGAGCCGCTGGGATCGGATACGCTCGGACTGGTGAAGTTGGGTGGCGGCACCGAAGGTGGCGAGATCACGGGCCGGTTTCCGCCGGACGCTAAGCTTAAGGTGGGTGAGCATCTGGTCGTGTCGTTGCAGCTCAACCGCTTCCATCTGTTCGATCCGGACACGGGTCGCGCAATTCGAGGGGTGGATTGGTAGTTCAATAGGAGGCAACAATGAAAATCTGCAGACTGATGGTGACCGCGGTACTGGGACTGGGCGTCGCGATGACGGCCGCCGCGGAGACGACGCTGCGCATCTTCACCGGCGGACAGCAACGTCCGGACGTGATGCGCAAGATCGCCGACGAGTACCAGAAAAAGAATCCCGGCGTGAAGGTCGAGGTCGAGGTAGGTGGCGCGACCTCGGAGGCGCAGCAGCAGTACCTGTCCACGGTGCTCTCGGCCAAGGACTCGGTGCTCGACGTCATCCTGATCGACGTCATCCGCCCGGCACAGTGGGCAGCGCAGGGCTGGGCCGAGCCGCTGGACGCGTATCTCGGCGCCGACAAACCAAAGATCCTCGCGCAGTACCTCAAGGCGTACGCGGATGCCGACCAGGTCAACGGCAAGCTGATCGCGCTGCCGTACTTTGCCGATTCGCAGTTCCTGTACTACCGCAAGGATCTGCTCGAGAAATACAAGCGGCCGGTGCCCAAGACCTGGGACGAAATGATGGAGACCGCGAAGATCATCATGGACGGCGAGAAGAGTCCTAACCTTCAGGGCTTCACCACGGCGGGATCGCCGATCGAGGGGACGGTGTGCACCTATCTCGTGCCGCTGTGGGGGGCCGGAGGCGAGCTGACGAAGGATGGCAAGCTCAACCTCGGTTCATCGCAGGCGCGCGAGCCCTTCCAGCTCTACGGCAAGATGAAGCAGTCCGGCGTGCTGCCAAAGAACATCGCGGAAATTCCCACCGACCGCATCCGCATCGACATGCAGGCGGGCAACCTGATCTTCGGCATGACCTGGGGCTACGCCTGGAACCGCCTCGAGAACGACTCCGACAGCAAGGTCAAGGGCAAGATCGGCGTGACCATGCTCCCGCACGAACCGGGCGGCAAGAGCGCGACCTGCATCGGCGGCTGGCAACTCGCGGTGTCGGCGTATTCGAAGAACAAGGCGGAAGCGGTGAAGTTCGCACGCTGGCTGTCGTCGCCCGAGGTTTCGAAGATGCAGGCGATCATGGCCTCGCACATGCCGGTGTTCCCGAGCGTGTACAAGGATCCGGATGTGCTCAAGGCCAATCCCTGGTTCGCCGACGCGCTGCCGGTCGTTGAGGGCGCGAAGTCGCGGCCGGTGTCGGCGCAATACCCGCAGGTGTCGGATGTGATCCGCAGCAACATGAACGCGTATCTCGCCGGGACCAAGACCACCGACGTCGCGCTGGATGACATGAAGAACCGGCTTACGCCGCTGTTCAAATAAGGTCATCCCGGCGAGGGTCGGGATCCAATGCGCACACTGGAACCGGTTGGTGAGATTGGGCCCCGGCCTGCGCCGGGGCGACTCGGGCCGAAGGACCTTTCCGAGAGCGCGCTCGGCGCGCTCCTGTTGCTGCCCGCCGCGCTGCTTCTGCTGCTTGTCGTCGTCTATCCGATCGCAACGCTGTTCTGGACCAGCCTGCACAGCGTCGACCAGGCGAACCCGCAGGCCGGCGAGCGCTTCGTCGGCCTTGGCAACTACGCGCGCGCGTTCGCCGACGACCGCTTCTGGAATTCGACGCTGCATACCATGCTGTACACCGTGGTCACGGTGCCCGGCTCGCTGCTCGTCGGCCTCGGGCTCGCGCTGCTCGCCAACAAACCGTTTCGCGTCAAATGGCCGGTGCGCCTCGGCCTGCTGCTGCCGTGGGCGCTGCCGCTGGTGTTCGCGGGCCTCATATTCCGCTGGTTCTTCGAATACCGGACCGGCGTGGTCAACGACTGGCTGATGAGATTGGGCATGGACCCGCCGCAGTGGCTGTCGGATCCCACGCTCGCGTTCTGGGCGATCTGCATCGCGATCATCTGGAAGGCGTCGTCGTTCATGGCGCTGATGCTGCTCGCGGGTCTGCAATCGATCCCGAAATCGCTGTACGAAGCGGCCGAAGTCGACGGCGCGGGCATCTGGCAGCAGTTCGTACAGATCACGCTGCCGATGCTGCGGCCAGCCATTTTCGTCGCGCTCATCTTCCGCACTATCACCGCGGTGCAGACCTTCGACATTCCCTACGCCATGACCGGTGGCGGACCGGGCGACGCCACCGAAACGCTGGCGATGTACATCCACAAGACGACGCTCGATTTTCTCGATTTCGGCTACGGCTCGGCGCTCGCGGCGCTGATGTTCGTCATCAGCATGGTCGCGACATCGGGCTATTTGCGCTACACGCGTCGCAGTTCGGGCCGCGGCGAGGACTGACTCGTGGTGAATTTCAGCCGCAAGACCGTCGTGTGGTTCTCGGCGCTCGTCGTCGTAGTCAACGGCTTTTTCCCGGCAGTGTGGATACTGCTGACTTCGTTCAAGACCGAGACCGAGCTGCTGCAGGTGCCGATCACCTACCTGCCGCAGGCGCCGACACTGGACAACTACATCCTCGCCTTTTCCGCGCAGCCGATCCTTCGCTTCATGTGGAACAGCGTGGTCGTCGCCAGCGCGTCGACGGCGCTGTGCGTGCTGGTCTCGGCGCTGGCGGCGTACGCGCTGACGCGGCTGCGCATGCCACGGCGCAATCTCATCATGTCGCTGCTGCTGGCCGTGGCGATGTTCCCGCTGATCTCGCTGATGGTGCCGCTGTTCAAGGTGATGCGCGAGCTGGGACTGCTCAACACCTATCTCGCGCTGATCCTGCCCTATACCGTGCTGTCGATGCCGATCTGCACGCTGGTGATGGCCAGCTTCTTCCAGGACATCCCACCCGACCTCGAGGCTGCTGCGATGATCGACGGTTGCTCACGGGTCGGCGCGCTGTTCAAGGTGGTCGTGCCGCTATCGGCGCCTGGGGTATTCACGGCGGCGATCCTCGCATTCGTCAATGCCTGGGACGAGTTCCTGCTCGCACTGACCATGATGAACCGAGTCAGCATGCGCACGTTGTCGGTGGGCATCACGCTCTACCAGGGTGAGTTCGCCTTCCCCTGGCCGCTGATCTCCGCGGCACTGATCATCGCGATCGTGCCGATCTGCATTTTGATCGCAATCTTCCAGGAGCGCGTGGTCGGTGGATTGACGGCGGGTGGCGTGAAGGGTTGAAGTCGGGGCCGGTGCGATGTGGGCTTCCCTCAACGTTCAAGTTCAATGCGAGGAAAATCCATCCATTTTCGTCGACAGGTCTGCTTGGCCATATAATCGCAGTGAGCTGACGGGCTTGTGGCTGCAGTGCCGCAAGCCTTTTTCATTTCGACGCGATGCGATCGCACTTCTCCCGCCCGCCTTTCGTCGAAGGCGTACGCGACATGTTGCCGATGCTCATCGGGCATCGTGCCGTTCGGCATCGTCTGCGGCGTCGGTGCGCTCGCCGCCGGCGCCTCGCCGCTGGTCGACGCTCGCGATGTCGCTGATCATCTTCAGCGGCGCTGCGCAGATCGTCGGCGACGCAGCTGATCGCCGACGGACGCGCCGTTCGCGGTGTCGTGCTCACGTGCTTCGTGCGTCAGCCTGCGCTTCCTGATGTACAGCGCGGCGATGGCGCCGCACCTGCGGGCGCTCGATTCGCGCTGGCGCAACGTGCTCGCCTTCCTGCTCACCGACCAGGCCTTCGCCGCGGCGATCCGGCGCTTTCGCGAGTCGGGCGACCTGCGCGCCAACGCCTCGTATTTCCTCGGCAGCGGCGTCCTGCTGTGGGTGACGTGGCAGGTGCCGACGCTCGTCGGCATGCTCGGCTGGCGATCGGTGATCCCGCCGTCCTGGCAGCTCGATTTCGTCGTGCCGCTGTGCTTTATCGCGCATCCTCGCGCCGCTGCTGCGCGACCGAGTGACGCTGCGTCGTGTTCCTCGCCGCAGCCGTCGCGGTCGTCGCTCTCGACGCGCTGCCGATGCGCCTGTCGCTGATCTGCGCGGGCCTGCTCGCAATCGCGTGCGGCATTGCTGGCAGAGCGGTCGGCGCGAGCGCGCGTGGATAGGCAGCTTGCGCTCTGGCTCGTGATCGCTCGTCGTCGGCGCGCTCAACTTCGCTTCGCGCGCTGTCGTTCATCGCGCTGGTTCGCGCGCAACGAGATGCCGCCGCTGCTGGCGCGCGCGCTGCGTCACGTTGCCGGCGGCGATGCTGACGGCGATCGTCGTGCCCGCCGTGGTGTTCGTCGCGCCCGGGGTGCTCCGTTCTCGGACCCGGCAATGCCAAGCTCGTCGCGGCGCTGGTCGCGCGGCGTCGTTGCGTGGTGGCGCAAGGACACGGTCGCAACGATTCTGGCCGGCATGGTAACGCTCTGGCTCATGCGCTGGCTGGTCGGCTAAGATGGCGGTGGAAATGACGGTGCGGACGCAATCCCCTGGAGCAGACGATGCGCTTCGAAGGCACCGACACCTACATCGCCACGCCGGACCTGATGCTCGCGGTGAACGCCGCGGTCACACTCGAGCGACCGCTGCTGGTCAAGGGCGAGCCGGGCACCGGCAAGACGTTGCTCGCGGAAGAGGTCGCGCGCTCGCTCGGTCGCCCGCTGCTGCAATGGCACATCAAGTCGACGACCAAGGCGCAGCAGGGCCTCTACGAGTACGATGCGGTGTCGCGCCTGCGCGATTCGCAGCTCGGCGACGAGCACGTCGCCGACATCGCGCACTACATCAAGCGCGGCGTGCTGTGGGAGGCGTTCGAGTCGCGACGGTCCGGCGGTCGTGCTGATCGACGAGATCGACAAGGCCGACATCGAGTTTCCCAACGACCTGCTGCGCGAGCTCGACCGCATGGAGTTCTACGTCTACGAGACGCAGCGCGACGATTCGCGCGCGGCACCGGCCGCTGGTCGTCATCACCGTCGAACAACGAGAAGGAGCTGCCCGACGCGTTCCTGCGGCGCTGCTTCTTCCACTACATCCGCTTCCCCGACAAGGAGACGATGACGCGCATCGTCGACGTGCATTTTCCGGGGCTGAAGAAGGCGCTGCTCAAGGAGGCGCTGGAAGTGTTCTTCGAGTTGCGCGAGGTGCCCGGCCTGAAGAAGAAGCCATCGACCTCGGAGCTGCTCGACTGGCTCAAGCTGCTGCTGGCCGAGGACATTCCGCCCGAGGCGCTGCGCAGCAGCGACAAGAAGGTGATCATCCCGCCGCTGCACGGCGCGCTGCTCAAGAACGAGCAGGACGTGCACCTGTTCGAGACGGTCGCGTTCATGGCGCGGTCGGGTCGTTAGGGCCTGCCCGGCGGCAGTCGTGGCTTTCGTCGAACCGGTCACGCTCCACGGCGTGCACGCGACGCTCGAGCCGCTCGGCCGCGAGCATGAAGCGGCGCTGTCGGCGGCTGCCGCCGATGGCGAGCTCTGGCGGCTCTGGTACACGTCGGTGGCGACCGCCGGAGCAAGATGGGCGCTTACATCGCGAGCGCACTGGATATGCGCGAGCGCCTCGGCGCCATGCCTTTTGTCGTCCGCGACAACGCGCCAGCGGCGAGATCGTCGGCTGCACGCGCTATTTCAACGTCGATGCCTCCAACCGCCGGCTGGAGATCGGCCACACCTGGTACGCGAAACGTGCACAGCGCACGGCGGTCAACACCGAATGCAAACTGCTGCTGCTGACGCATGCCTTCGAGAAGCTTCGATGCATCGCGGTCGAGTTTCGCACGCACTGGTTCAATCAGGCCTCGCGCGCGGCGATCGCGCGCCTGGGCGCGAAGCAGGACGCCGTTCTCCGCAATCACCAGATCTCGCCCGACGGCAGCTATCGCGACACGGTGGTGTTCAGCATCATCGAGGGCGAGTGGCCGGCGGTGAAGCAGCACTTGCGCTATCAGTTGGAGCGTCCGAGATGAGCACTCCCTTCCTCGTGATCGACCTCATGCTCCCTCGCGGAGGAAGAGCGGGAAGTATAGGCGTCACTCTTACCCTGCCAGGGGAGGAGGAGTAACGCCGTGCTGATCGACTTTTTCCTGCACCTCAAGGCCGCGAAGCTGCCCGTATCCACGCGCGAATTCCTGACGCTGCTCGAGGCGCTGCAGCGCGGTGTGGTCAGCAACGACATCGACGACTTCTACGTCCTCGCGCGCACCTGCCTGGTCAAGGACGAGGCGCTGTACGACCGCTTCAACCTCGCCTTCGGCAGCTACTTCAACGGCCTGCAGGGCATATTCGATATTCGCGCCGAGATCCCCGAAGAATGGATCCGGAAAATGATCGAGGGGACGCTGAGCGACGAAGATAAGGAGCTGGTCAAGGCGCTCGGCGGCTGGGACAAGCTCATGGAGACACTGAAGCGCCGCCTCGAGGAGCAACGCGCGCGTCACCAGGGCGGCTCGAAGTGGATCGGCACCGCTGGTACCAGCCCGTTCGGCGCCTACGGTTTCAATCCGGAAGGCATACGCATCGGCCAGGATTCGGGGCGCAGCCGCAGCGCCGTGAAGGTGTGGGACGAGCGCACGTTCCGCAATCTCGACGATTCGGTGGAATTGAACACGCGCAACATCAAGATCGCACTGCGGCGGCTGCGCCGCTTCGCTCGCGAAGGGGTTCCCGAAGAGCTCGACATGCCTGGCACCATCGAGGGTACCGCCAAGAACGCGGGCTGGCTCGACCTGCGTCTGGTGCCCGAGCGACGCAACCGCGTCAAGGTCCTGCTGTTCCTCGACGTCGGCGGCTCGATGGATCCGCACGTGCAGGTGTGCGAGGAGCTTTTTTCCGCCGCGAAGAGCGAATTCCGCCACCTCGAATACTTTTATTTCCACAATTGCGTTTACGACCACGTATGGCGCGACAATCGACGGCGGCGCAACGAGCGAATCGCGACGTTCGACATCCTCCACAAGTATGGTCCCGACTGGCGCGTGGTACTGGTCGGTGACGCCGCGATGAGCCCTTATGAGCTGGTGCAGGCCGGCGGCAGCGTCGAATACATCAACGACGAGCCTGGGATCGCGTGGCTGAAGCGCGTGTTCGACACGTATCGGCACACGATCTGGCTCAATCCCGAACCCGAACGCACGTGGGCCTACACGCGATCTACGCAGATGGTCGTCGAAGCCCTCGGGCCGCGCATGTTCCCGCTGACGCTCGACGGATTGCAACGCGGGATCGCAGCGTTGCGCCGCTAGCCCGTTCTCCCGCGCATTCCGGGCGGCGGGTTCGTCGCTCGTCCCCGCGGCCCGCCAGCGGGTACAATTGCATGTTCAGGTGCGGCGCAAGCCGCGGCCGCAACTCACTCTGACGGAGCACCATTCATGTTTGTACGATCGATTCTCGCAGTCTCGGCGATCGCCTTGTCCGCGTCGCTTGCGCTGGCGCAGGACAAGAAACGTGTCGACAAGGCGTCGGATCTGCCCCGCTACACCTATAAGATCGATGGAAACCTCGAGGACGTCGTGCGCGACGACGCAAAATTCGCCGCGTTTGCGCGCGATTACCGGCGCGACGTCGGTACGACGCTCGCGCAGTACGACATCCGGGACAAGGCCACGCTGCGCCAGCTCCTCGGTTCGCTCGCGCAGCTCGACTACCTGGAAGGGAAGAACGGCGACGCGCTGCAAAAGCTCGAGCGCATCCGCGGATTGCAGGACAAGCCGGCCGACAAGCTGCTGTCGGGATTGCAGTTGCGCGCGTTCATCGGCGCCCAGCAGCAGACGGGCAGCCGCAACTCGCCTGCGTATCAGCAGGACGTCGGCAAGCGTATCGGTGCCGACCTGGAGCCAATGCCCTTCGAAGTCGTACAGAATGACGTGCGCGAATACAAGGCATCGGCCGAAATCGCCAGTGAAGCGCTGGCATTGGGCTATGTCCGCGAGGTCCTGCAGCCGGCGGTGGCGAAATCCGGGACGCTTTCGTCCGACCTGGCCCCGGCACTCATCAATGCCCGCTATCGCATCAACGCTACGCTGCCGGTCAAGCAGACGCTTATCGCGACCTACGGCGATTACCTCGCGCGCCACACCGTCAAGAAGGCCGACATCTGGGCCGCCCGCAATGTAGATCTGCCGGCGACGGGTAACTATGCACCCGTGGTCGTCGCGATCTGGGACAGCGGTACGGACACGTCGTTGTTTCGCGATCGCGTCGTGAAGGACGCGTCGGGTGCGCCGGCGCTGATCGCGTACGACAAGTACTCCAATCCGGCGTCCGGCGAGCTCTTTCCGATTCCGGAGGCGACTAGGCCCCGCCTGCCCAAGATGAAGGCGCGCGCCAAGGGCTTTTCCGACCTGCAGTCCAACATCGACAGCCCCGAGGCCAGCGAAGTCAAGCAGTACCTGTCGACGCTGAAGCCCGCAGAATACAAGGCGGCGATCGAGGAATTGCGAATGACCTCGATCTACCTGCACGGCACGCACGTTGCAGGCATCGCGCTGGCTGGCAATCCGTACGCCCGCCTGGTCGTCGGGCGCATCGAGTTCTCGAACACGCTCATTCCCGATCCGTGCCCGAGCAGGGAACTCGCCGAGCGCGACGCCAAGGCGAGCCAGGCTTACGTCGATTTTTTCCGGAAGAATGGCGTGCGCGTCGTCAACATGAGCTGGAGCGGCTCGGTCAAGGACTTCGAGGGGGATCTCGAAGTGTGCGGCATCGGTGCCAACGCGGAGGAGCGAAAGAAAATCGCCCGTGAATACTTCGACATCCAGCGCAATGCGCTGACCAAGGCGTTCGCGAGCGCGCCCGAAATCCTGTTCGTGGCGGCAGCAGGCAACGCGAACGCCGATTCGACGTTTGCCGAGGCCATTCCCGCCGACATCGTTCTGCCGAACCTGCTGACCGTCGGCGCGGTCGACCTTGCCGGCGACGAGGCGTCCTTCACCAGTTACGGGCCGACGGTGAAGGCTCATGCCAATGGCTATCAAGTGGACAGCGTCATCCCGGGTGGCGAGCACGTCGCGGAGTCCGGCACTTCGATGGCATCGCCCCAGGTTGCAGGGCTCGCCGCCAAGATTTTCGCGGTGAATCCGAAGCTGACACCGCCGCAAGTGATCGACATCATCGTCTCGACCGCGGATCGGACCGCCGACGGCCGCCGCGTGCTGATCAATCCGAAAAAGGCGGTCGCCAGCGCAAGCGCTGGCAGGGCCGGCTGAAGTTCGGCCATTTCAACGCTGCTCGCATTTGGAGGGCAATCTCATGATCACGACTGTCACGGCTGCCAAACCCAGGTTTGCTGCGTTCAACCAAGGCGATGTTCCGAGCATCGCCTGTTTCAACAAGGCGGCGACCCCGCTCGGCGTCGATTTGGATGCGTTGATCGCTGCGATGCAGGCCTTCATCGACGACGATGTCGCGCCGGTCTGGGGAACGCCGGCGAAGCTGGTAAAGTCCACGGGGTTCATCCCGGGCCACTGGGCGATGGTCTTCCTGGACAACGCGGATGAGCCGGGCGCGCTCGCCTACCACGACCTGACGCCCGACGGCCTTCCGGAGGCCAAGGTGTTCGTGCAGACCACGCTCAAGAACCACGATCTGGTCAGCGTCTCGGCATCGCACGAGCTGGTGGAAATGCTCGTCGACCCTGCCATCAACCTCATGAGCACCGGGCCCGATCCGAAGGCGGTCTATGCGTACGAAAGCGCCGATCCCGTCGAGCAGCTGAGCTATCCCGTGCAAGGCATTGCGATGACCGACTTCGTCTATCCGTCGTACTTCGAGACGTTCCACAAGTCCGGTTCGGTGCAGTTCGATCGGCTGAAGAAGGTGAAGAAGCCATTCCAGATCCTGTCCGGGGGATATCAGATCGTTTTCAAGGGCGGCAAGTGGACGCAGATATACGGCTCGGCCGCGAAGAAAAAGAGTTTCCAGCGCGAAGATCGACGCGGCCACCGCAGCGAGCAGCGCAAGCAGAGGCGCCTTGTGCCCGCGAACCCGCGCGCGATCGAGCGCGCCGCCAGCCCGCGTTGATTGCGTCGGGATATCGCGGCGTTCCTGCGAACCCTGACCGACGGCTACGTGCGTGCGCAGCGATAGAAGCGGCTTGCGCCTGCGAACCTCAGTGATTTGAGCGGACCGCGGATGGTGCGGGCGCGCAGAAGTACCACGCCAGGCCGAGCATCACCAGCACCCAGACGATCACCGGTCCGCTCGGCAGGTCGATCGCCGTCGACACGCACGAGCCCGACCGCGTACCCGACGCGCCGATCGCCCACGCGATGCGCAAGCCGGCCGCGCGCGCATGCGTGCGCGTCGCGAGCGGCGGCACGATCAGCGTCGCGAACACGAGGTACAGGCCGACGAGCTGCACCGACACGGTGACCGCGAGCGCGAACAGCACGTAGAAGCCGACGCGACCGAGGCGCTCGCGCCATGCCGAACCACAGCGCGAGGATCGCCGCGTAGACGACGGCCGCCCACGACGAGCCGCGACGGCTGCACCCACAGGATCTGTCCGACCAGCAGGTCGCGCAGATGCTCGCTGCCGTGCACGTTGCTCGCGAGCAGCAGCACGCTGCCGGTCGCGCCGAGCACGAACACGACGCCGATGACCGCTTCCTGCACGTCGGGCCAGATGCGCTCGGTCCACGTGAGCAGCAGCGCGCCGCCGAGCGCCGCCGCCAGCGCGGCGACCTGCACCGCGATGCCTGCGGCCTCGAAGCCCAGCGGTCGGCGAGCAGCACGCCGCAGCCGGCGATCTGCGCGATCGCGAGGTCGATGAACACGATGCCGCGCGCGAGCACCTGCATGCCCAGCGGCACGTGCGTCGCGGTGACGAGCAGGCCGGCGACGAACGCCGGCAGCAGGATCGAAAGCTCGAGCGCGTCGAGATTCACTGCGCCCCCTTGAGCAGGCGCTGCGATCGTGTCGTCGAACAGGCCGTAGAGATCCTTCGCCTGATCGTCGCCGCCGACCGTGAACGGCAGCGCGACCGCGTTGATCTTCGCGCGCTCGGCGATCCACTGCGACGCGCGATCGCTCTGGTAGGCCGCGCGCATCACCATCTTCGCCGGCGTGTCGCTGCAGCGTCGCCAGCACTTCGGTCAGGTGCGCGGTCGTCGGCTCGACGCCGGGCTTGGGCTCGAGCGCCGCGACTTCCTTCATGCCGAGCCAGGCGATCAGGTAGGTGAACGCCTTGTGCTGGACGACGATCGGCACGCCCTTGAGCGGCGCTGCCTGCTTCTCCCAGTTCGCGATCGCCGCGCTCCAGCGCTCGGCGAACGCCTTGTAGCGCGCCTGGTAGTACGCGGCGTTCGCGGGATCGAGCTCGGCCAGCCGCGCCGCGAGCGGCTGCGGCGACGCGCGCGATGTTGCGCGGGTCGGTCTGGATGTGCGGGTTGCCCGCCGGGTGCACGTCGCCGTCGGCGCGATCGAGGCGCGCCGGCTTGTCGAGCAACGTCACGTAGCGGCGCCGCCTCGAAGTAGCCGGGCTTGCCCGGCTGGATCTTCGGGTTGCCCGCCTGCTGCAGTCACCAGCGGCAGCCAGCCGATCTCGAGCTCGGCGCCGGTGGCGACGACGAGGTCGGCGCTGCGCGCGCGCGCGATCAGGCTGGGCTTGGCTTCGACGTGATGCGGGTCCTGCAGCGCGTTGGTCGCGATGTAGACCTTCACCTTGTCGCCGCCGAGTTCCTCGACCAGCGCGCCCCATTCGGGCACGGTCGCGAAAACGTTGAGCGCCGCGAGCGCCGGGTCGAGCCACGCTGCAAGCAGCATCGCGCCGAGCAATTGCATGAATGTTCTCATGGTGTTGCTCCTCAGAACTTGTGCGCGCCGTGCGCGCCGAGCGTCAGGATGTACTGCAGGAAGAACTGGTTGTCGGTGACGCCCGGCGCGCAGCCTGGCCTGCTGCGAACTGCAGGCGGAAGCGGCTGAATTCCGACGGACGTCCAGTCGATCATCACCGTCGAGCGCTGCGGGTTGAACGACGGCGTTGCCGAGGTAGACGCGCGTTCGCGCCGTAGTCGACGCTGCCCGGATCGAGCCAGTCGTAGCGCGCGCCGACGCGCCAGTGCGGCATGAACTGGTAGACGCCCTGCACGTAGAAGCCGCTCTGCCGCGACGCGTAGTTCGACGTGTTCGTCAATCCCAGCGCGCCGTCGCGGTCGTAGGTGAGGTCGCCGCTCTCGCGCCGCCAGAAGTACTCGCCCTGCAACTTGAAGTTGGTCTCCTGCGCGTTGCCGTTCGGGCGCCCACTTCCAGACGAAGTCGGCGATCGCGAGCTTGCTGCGTGCCGGTGAAGCCCGAGTCTGCGCGTCGTTGCCGGCGACGTCGATCTGCGAGTAGTCGCGATTCTCGCGCGCGCGGTCTGCAGGTACGACAGGCCGGCGCGCCAGCTGTTGCTCGCGCCGACGTCGCCGCCGGCGTGCGACGTAGACGACGCCGTTGCCGATGCCGTTCTTGTTGCGCGTCGTTGCCCGGGAAGCCGTCGCCGCTGCCGAGCTCGCCGCCGAACTCGAGGATAGGTGTCGGTCGGCGCGACCCACTTCAGCTGCAGGCCGTCGTTGTCGTACTGGCCGCCGAGGAACGCCTGGTACACGAGCGGCGCGTCGATAGAAGTCCCAGCGTGCTGGTGCTGGTCGTTCAGGTAGCCGAGGCCCGAGAAGAAGCGGCCGAACTTCGGCGTGAGACCGTAGGGCAGCGCGGTGTACAGATGCCGTAGGCCTCCTCGACCTCGACCGTGTTGTCGGGCGTGAGCGAGAACGATCAGGTTGCCGTAGAACTTGTCGTCGACGCTGGCGGAGAGCGCGAGCTCGGATTCGCGCGATGCTGAAGCCGCGCTTGCCGGGCGCGATCTCGCCGCTCGGCACGAAGCCGCGCGATCGCGTACTTGTTCGGATCCTGCGACAGGTTGGCGTAGGCGCCCTGCAGCACCGCCGAGATCGCCGGATTGAAGGCGGCGATGCCGTCGCGGCCGGCGCGGCAGCCACCGGTGCGGCGGCGCACGGGCGCCGGGGCGGATGCTGCGCCGGCGCTGCGGCCGGAGCCGGCGTCGGCGCCGTGCGCGCCTCGGCATCCTTCAGCCGCTGCTCGAGCGCCTGGATGCGCGCTTCGTAGACTTTCCTTCAGTTGCCGGATCTCGTCGCGGATCTCCGCGAGATCGGCATCGGTCGCCGCCATGCGACGTCGGGCAAAAGCAGCGCCAGCGCAAAGGCGCCGCGACGCCCAGAATGACTTGGACACGCATGATGCTCCTCGAGTCGTGATCGGGAATCGTGTCGCCGCATGACGACGCGCCGAATGCAGACTCAGAGGAGCGAGGGCGGGGCGCGGCTGTGGAGTAGGAGGAGGGTGCCGCTAGCGATCGCGAGGCGATCGCGACGATGATGTGCTCAGCCGGTGCGCGGACAAGCGTCGCGTCGCGTCGCTGCCGCCGATGACGCGACGCGCCGCCGGCGAGCAACGCGCATTCGACGCAGGGCGCGTCCGCGACCGGTGTCTGCAGATCCGCTGGTCCTGCCGCGGATGCAACGTCGCGCCAAGGTGCGTGCAGCGCATGGACCAGCACTTCGCTGCTGCAGCCGAGCAGCAGCAGCGAACAGCGCGACAAGCATGGCGCGAGGTCGCGGCGCAAGCGAACGTGGGCGCGCGGCGGAAAATCACGGCTGCCAGTCTAGCGCGAATCCGTCATGCGGCAAACCGGTTCGCTGGCTACATTGCCCCGAAAGTCGGTGCCAGAACGTCCAGCGCATCGAGCTTGCGCGACGGTTCCTTGACCGTGATGCGCCACAGCGTGCGCGGATCGTCCGGATCGGTCAGCGTCGCCGAGTGCAGCAGCGATGCGTTGTCCCAGATCACGACGTCGCCGACGCGTACGCGTAGCTCGAGCAGGTACTTCGGCTGCGTCGCGTGCGCGGCGAGCTCGTCGAGCAGCTCGCATGCTTCGTCCTCGGGCATGCCGACGATGCCGTACGAGCTGCCCGAGACCGCGTACAGCGACTTGCGCCCGGTCACCGGATGCGGCCGCACGATCGGGTGCGTGATCAGCGGCATCTTCGCCTTCTGCTCGTCGGTCAGCGGCGATGCCGCGGTGCGGCTCATCTCGTCGGCGACCTTGCGGTTGCCGTAGTGATGGATGCCGACCAGCGACTCGATGCGCTGCTTCATCGCCTCCGGCAGGTCGTCGTACGCGGCGTACTGGTTGGCGAACAGCGTGTCGCCACCGACCTTCGGCACCTCGATCGAGTAGAGCATCGTCGCCCGCGCCGGCACCTGCGAGATACGAATAGTCGGTGTGGAAGTACGAACCGGCGTCGGCCAGGCCGATCGGCTGGCCGTTCTTCTTACGATTCGACAGGATGAGGATGTTCGGATCCTCGGGATGGTGGAACTGGTCGATGACGTGCGGCTCCGGCGGTCCGAAGCGACTCGCGAACGCGACGTACTGCGGCCGGCGTAGGTGACTGGCGCGCAGCACCAGGACCTGCCCTTGGAAAAAGCGCGCTCAAGTTCGCGCGAAGTCCACGTCCGACAGCGCCCGCGAAAGGTCGGCATCCGAGGTTTCGAATCCGAAGCCGGACGACAGCGGCGTGAACTTCATCGTGGGCAGAATCCTGGACACCATTGTACAATCGACGCAATGAAGTGCCGTTTCCGCGTAGCGACCATCCTTTCGGTTCTGGCCCTGCACGCGTTCGCGCCGTTCGCGGCGTATGCCTACACGCAGTCGTCGCCGGGCTTGGGCGATATCTGTTCGGTTTACGCGAAAACGAACGGCACGTCCCCCAGCGCACCGCTTCCCCAGCCGGGGCATCATGCGCTCTCGCATTGTGCACTGTGTCCCGGCGGGTCGTCGTTCGTTGCGTTGGCGCCGCCCCCGGCAGCACCCGCATTTGCGTTGACGCCCGGTGCGTCAGTCGCACTGCAATGTCACAGCGCTGCGATCGTGGCTGCGCCGATGCTTTCTCCGCCCTCGCGCGGGCCTCCCCGCACCTTCGCAGTGTCGTAGGCCGGTCGCACGGGCTCGCGCCCGTGCCGCACCGCGAACGCGAACGCCCTCGCCTTCACGGGCGGCGTTCGGCGGTTTCGACCCTGGAAGGATGCCTCATGAAACGGACATTGCTCGGGCTCGCGCTGCTTTGCCTCGGCTTCGGCGTGGTCGGTGCCCACGACTACAAGCTGAGATCGCTCACCATCGGCCATCCATTCTCGCGCGCGACGCCACCGGGCGCCAAGTCGGGCGGGGCGTTCTTCGTCGTCCAGAACGCTGGAACGATGCCGGACCGGTTGGTGCACGCGGCGTCGCCAGTCGCGGGCGCGGTCGAATTGCATCAGATGGCTGTGGATGGCGGCGTGATGAAAATGCGCGCCGTGCAGGCGCTGGACATCGGCGCCGGCGACAAGCTCGAGCTCAAGCCGGGCGGCTATCACGTCATGCTCGTCGACCTGAAGCAGCCGCTCAAGGCGGGCGACACGTTTCCGCTGACGCTGACCTTCGAGCACGCCGGCACGATCGAGGTATCGGTCGAGGTTGAAGCCATGGGTGCGGCGCACCCGAGTACACCAAAACAATGAGGAAGAACATGAAGACTGCTCACAACGTCTTAGTCGCCATTGGCACCACGGCGACGCTCGCTCTTTGGGGCAGTGCCGCCTGGGCCCACGCCTTTCTCGACGAGGCTAGTCCGCGAGTCGACAGCACCGTTCCCGCCGCACCCTCGGAGGTTAGCCTGCGATTCACGCAAGATCTCGAGCCTGCCTTCAGCACCGTCACGATCACGGATGCGTCCGGGCGGCGAGTGGACACGGGCAAGCCCAGCTTCAGCGGCAACATCATTCGTGTGCCTTTGCGCGCGATTGGCGCGGGCAAATACCGGGTGACCTGGCGCGTACTTTCGGTCGATACGCACACGACCGAAGGCGCATTCAACTTCAGCGTCGTGCCCTGAGCGCAGGCAGCCAATACGCGGAGACCGTTTGGCGATCTACTGCAGGACGATCGTCATTGTGTCGATGTGGCAAAATCGAGGCCGTGGAATTCACGGAACACGAAGGACTTGTGTCGCGACCGAGAGGGTTGACGGCGCAGTCGCGCCCGCGGCTGGACCATTCACGCGCCGTCGCAGCTTGGCTGTTCATTTGCTGTGCGCTGTTGTTCTTTATGATCGTCATCGGCGGCGTCACGCGTCTCACGCATTCGGGATTATCGATCACCGAATGGCAACCCATCCTCGGCACGTTTCCGCCGATGTCCGCGCAGGATTGGAACAACGCCTTCGCCCGCTACCAGGCAACACCGGAGTATCTGCAGGTCAATCGCGGCATGACTCTGGAGGCATTCAAGGGCATTTTCTGGTGGGAATATTTCCATCGCCTGCTCGGACGGGCGATCGGCGTCGTGTACATCGTGCCGCTCGCGTGGTTCGTGCTACGCCGCCAGGTTCCACCTGGATACGCGTCGCGCCTCACCGCCATTTTCGTGCTGGGCGGCCTGCAGGGCGCGCTGGGCTGGTACATGGTGCAAAGCGGCCTGGTCGACGACCCGCGTGTGTCGCAGCTTCGCCTGACCGCGCATCTTGGTCTCGCGTTTGTCATTTTCGCGGCGATGTTCTGGACCGCCCTGTCGTTGCTCCGCCCTGCGCCGCGGGTCGCCGCGCGCGATGGCCCACACAGTCGCTTCGCGCGCTTTGTCGTTGCGTTGGTGTTCGCGATGGTGCTCTCGGGGGGGCTCGTCGCCGGCATTCGCGCTGGCTTCGCCTACAACACCTTTCCGCTCATGAACGGCCAATGGATCCCATCCGAAATCATGCTCATCGAGCCGTGGTATCGCAATTTCTACAACAACATGGCGACCGTGCAGTTCGACCATCGCGTCATTGCGTTGCTGCTCGTGCTGCTCGTTCCCGCATTCTGGTGGCGTGCCCGCTCGGCGCCATTTGCGCCACTGCGGCTCGCGGCCGGCCTTCTGCTGGCGATGCTGGCCGTCCAGATCGCCCTCGGCATCGCCACGCTGGTGTTGGTCGTACCGCTGCCGCTGGCCGCCGCACATCAGGCGGGTGCGGTGCTGCTCTTCGCCGCCGCGCTCAACGCGGCTCACGCGGCGCGTGATGCGCACGGCTGATTTGCTTTCGCGGCCGTCTGGGCCCATGATGTTCGACCGCGCAATTGCGATACCTCCTGGCGACACTCATGGCCGAAGCCAACAAGCTCGATGAACCGCTGAACGACGTCGACTACGACGAACTCGAGGTATTCCTCGGATCGAATGCCGTCCCGCAGGATTGTATGGACCTGGAAATGCTCGACGGCTTCCTGACCGCAGTTGTCAGCGGGCCGGAGTTGATCCAGCCTTCGGAGTGGCTGCCGGTCGTCTGGAGCGACAGCCAGCGCACGGTGACGCCGGTATTCCAGAACAATGAGCAGGCCGAGCGCGTCCTGTCGCTGGTGTTGCGCCTACAGCAGAGCATCCGGCGCACGCTGGCGGAATCGCCGACGCGCTTCAAGCCGCTGCTCTATCACGCGGAGCAGCAGTTGCGTGAGGACCGCAGCCCGCCGGAAGCTAGCGCGTGGTGCGAGGGCTACATGACCGGCGTGCTGCTGCGCGAGGAAGCGTGGGAGCCGCTGTATTCCAACGACGCTACGCGCGACTGGATGCTTCCCGTCGAGGCGCTAGCCTATGGCGACCACGATCCGGAGTATCTTGACTGGGTCGACACCGAGGACAAGCGCCTCGACATGATCGACGAGCTGCCGATCGCCGCGGTGCTGGTGTTTCGTTACTGGCAGGACAAGGGCAAGCCCGAATCGTCCAATCGCGCCGAACGCCGCGCACAGCGCCGCGAAGCATCACGCAAGGGACGGCAGCGGTTGCATTAGCGGCCTTGCACGCGCGAATTCATTCGCACACAAACGCGTCACGAAGCCAACGCGGCCGAATGAATCGGCCCTACTGCGTCGCGAGCGCGTCTGCGGGTTCGAACAGGTATGAATCCATCGCCAGCGCTCCGGCTTCGAAGCCGCTGACCACGCGTTCAGCGCGTGCCTCGGTTCCGGCAGCACCCCACGCCACGAACAATGGCAGGAAATGCTCCTCGGTGGGATGCGCGCGCGTCGCGTCGGGTCCGCGCTCACGGTAGGCGATCAGCGCTTCGGCATCGTGCGCGGCGAGGCGGTCATTGAGCCACGCCGAGAATGCCTCGACGTAACGCAGCGGTTCCTCGCGGCGCGGATTGGACATCCAGTCACGCAGATTGTGCGTGGTGTGGCCGGAGCCGACGATGAGCACGCCGTGGCGCGTCAACGGCGCCAGCGCGCGTCCCAGGCGCAGGTGATGCGCGGCGCCCAGCTCCGGTTGCAGCGACAGCTGCACGACCGGAACATCGTGGTGCGGATACATCCACTTGAGTGGCACCCATGCTCCGTGATCGAGTCCACGACAGCCGTCGATGCCGGCGGCGATTTCTGCTTCCTTCAACAGCGCGACGGCTTGTGCCGCCAGCTCCGGCGCCCCGGGCGCGGGATAGCGCTGCTCATAGAGCTCCGCGGGAAAGCCGCCGAAGTCGTGAATCGTCTGCGGCTTCGGACTACCGGTGAGCATCGGCACCGACGTCTCCCAGTGCGCCGACGCGATGAGGATGGCACGTGGTCGCTGCAACGAGTGACCAAGCGCTGACCACGCGCGGCCCGCCGCACCCGCCTCGATGGCGTGCATCGGCGAACCGTGCGAGATGAACAGCGTGGGAAGCGTCTTCATGGTCTGGAGTCGCGGGCCATGGCGACCGGGGACGAGGGCGACAAGCGTCTAGGCGGCCGTCGCTGCCGACGCCTTGATCAGGCCTTCGGCGAGCATTGCTTCCCTGACCTTCGGGCGCGCTTCGACCCGCGCCTTGTAGGCGGCGAGTACCGGCCACTTGGCCAGGTGGAGGCCCACGAAGTCGGTCCAGCGCAGGATCGTATAGAGGTAGGCATCGGCCACCGTGAACTGCTTGCCCATCAGGTAGTCCTTGCCGGCGAGCTGTTCGCTAAGCCAGTCGTAGCGCTTGCCAATCTTTTCCTTGAGGATCTCCTTGTACTCGGCCGGCGTGTTCTGCTGGAACATCGGGCTGAACTGCTTGTGCAGCTCGGTGGTGATGAAGTTGAGCCACTCCTGCAGGCGGTAACGCGGCAGGGTACCGGCGGCCGGCGCCAATCCGGACGCGGGATTCTGGTCGGCAAGGTATTGCACGATCGCCGGGCCCTCGGACAGCCGCTCACCGTTGTCCAACTCGAGCAGCGGCACATAACCCTTGGGGTTGATCGAGTAGTAATCCGTGCCGTCGTCAAGCGTGTGGGACTTGGTGCTCGCCTTGACCAGCGTGACCGGCAGGCCGGCCTCGCGAAACGTGATATGCGGCGACAGCGAGCATGCGCCGGGAGAAAAGTAGAGCTTCATGGTGACATCCTCCGAGTGAAGGTCGTAGTTCGGTCCACGCTCAGGCGCGAACCAGCCGATGATTCCAAATTCGCTCGCGGCGTTCGCCAGCAGTACATCGCGCCCACCGCCGAGCAGTCCGACGACGATTGTGACCATCGCCGAAACGCGGGTGCTCCCCGCACCCCTGGGTGCGGTGGATGGCGCGCTGCGAGAATGATCTGCCTTGCGTGATCGATAATAAAGATGGCCTTGATTGAATTACTGTTGCGCTAAATGCAATAATGCGACGACACCATGGATCGCTTCCAAGCCATCACTTCCTTTGCGCGTGTGGTCGAGGCGGGAAGTTTCGTCCGCGCCGCAGAGCGGCTCGGCGTGTCGGTTTCCGCGGTGTCGCGGCAGGTGAGCGAGCTCGAGGCCCACCTCGATGCGCGGCTGCTCAATCGGTCCACGCGCCGACTGTCGCTGACCGAAAGCGGGCGCGTATTCTACGAGCGTTGCGTGCAATTGCTCTCCGACCTCGACGAGGCCGAACAGTCGGCCGGCGCAGGAACCGTGCGCCCGCGCGGCACGCTTCGCCTGACCTGTGGCACGAGCTTCGGTGCGCGCCATATCGCCGGTGCGATCGCCGACTTCCTGGCGCGCTATCCGGACATGCGCTTCGACGTCGAGCTGTCCGACCGCACCGCGGACCTGGTCGACGAGGGCTTCGATGCGGCGGTGCGCATCGGCGCGGTCGGCAGCCAGAACCTGGTCGCGCGCAAGATCGGCGAGACGCGGCTCATCTGCTGCGCGGCGCCCGCGTACCTCGCGCGCCACGGCGAACCGAAGACTCCAGAGGACCTGGCCGGACATGCCTGCCTGACCTACGAATACTCACCGCATAAAAACGTCTGGCCGTTCCGCGACCCCAAAGGTCACGAGCGCAACGTGCGTGTCGCCGGTCCCGCGCACGCCAACAGCGGGAGTTTCCTCGTGGCGCTGGCGGTGGCCGGTACCGCCATCGTGCTCGAGCCGGATTTTCACGTCGGGCCGGACGTGCGCGCAGGACGCCTGGTGCCGATCTTACGGCGCTTCGAGCCACAGGCCGTCAGCATCTACGTGGTGTACCCCAGCCGGCGCAACCTGTCGGCGAAAGTGCGCGCCTTCAGCGAGTTCCTGAGCGCGCGCTTCGCCGTGCCGGAATGGGCGCTGGACCCCGCGCGGGCACGGCGCTAGGGCATCTTGATCTTGCCGCCGCCGATCGGCGGCAGCGCACCACCCGGCAGGCCGCCGGTCTGTCCCGGCACCAGTATCGACGACGACTGCTGCCTGCGCAGTTCCTGCAATTCGCGGACGGCGCTCTCGATGCCTTCCTTGGCGGCGGCGCTGTACTTTTGCACGGCTTCGCCGAGCGTCGGCGCATCGATCTCGAAGCTGATCGGCAGTGGACCCATGTTGGTGAGTATCTGCGCTTCACCGACATAGATCGCCGCGCGCGTCTGGTCGGGTCCGCCGTCGCGCGTGACCGGCGTGAGGACGCGGATGGTGCCGGCTCCGCGGTCGGTGTAGATTTCCTCTCGGTACAGCGAGGCGGCGTCCATTTTTGCTTCAACGCCGCGTGGCGCGGTCTCATTTGCCATGACGAGTTCCCCGGGTTGCAAGTCAACTTGTAAGGATACCAAAGTGCCCGGCCGACCGTTGCTGGACCCCTTTACAAAGCGGTGCTGAACCCCATTTACAAAGGGGCGACGGCATGCGATGTTGCGCAAAACGTGTCGTCCGAACTCGCGTTCATGCGTTGAGTCTAAGAGGTGATCCCGAAGGAGGATCTCATGCGGAAACATATCGTTACATTGGCTGCGGCCGCCCTGCTCGCGATGGCGGCAGCGACGGCGGCGGGGCAATCGCGCGGCGGCGGCGGTGGCATGCACGGCGGCGGCATGGGCATGGGCGCCGGGGGCTGGCACGGCGGCGGCAGCTGGAACGGCGGCGGCAACTGGAATGGCGGCGGCTGGCACGGCGGCAGCAACTGGAACGGCGGGAGCTGGAATGGCGGTTGGCACGGCGGCAGCAACTGGAATGGCGGCTGGCACGCCAGCAACTGGAATGGCGGCTGGCGCGGCTGCTGGAACTGCGGCTGGCGCGGCGGCTGGGGCTGGAGAGGGACCAGTTGGGGTTGGTGGGGCGGCCCGGGCTGGTGGGGCTGGCCGTCTGTGAATATCTGGTGGGGCGTTCCCGGCGCCTGGTGGTGGCCGGGCGTGAATCCGGTCTGGGGTCAAGTTGCCTGGCCTGGCAGCCCGTGGGTTGCCGATGGAACCGCCTTCGATTCAGGCAACGTGGTATACATCCAGCGCGATCAGCCTTCGCAGTCGGGGCCGAGTTCCTACGAACCGGCGCCAGGTGCCTACAGCCAGGGGCAGGTCCCGCGCGCGATTTCGTCCGATAGCTACACCTACTATTGCATCGATCCGGCGGGCTACTATCCCCAGGTAGCGCAGTGCCCGAGGGGATGGTTGAAGGTGGTGCCGGACAGTGCGACGCGGCCTGCGCCGTTGCCGAACTATCAGTAGTCCGGAGATCAGATGAGAAACTCGCTTCGCGTATTTGCTGCCGGGACTGCGCTGGCGCTTGCCGGGTGCGTTACCGTACCGGCCGGGCCGATGGTTATGGTGTTGCCCGGTTCCAATAAGACCTTTGACCAGTTCCAGGCCGACAACTTCGCGTGCCAGCAGTTCGCGCAGGCCTCTGTCGGCCTGGTCGGTCCGCCCGGCCAGCAGGTAGCCGACCCGGCAGGGGTCAACGCCGCCGCGGCGGCAACGCTCATCGGGGCCGCTGCAGGTGCCGCGATCGGCGCGGCCACTGGCCAGGCGGGCGTGGGCGCGGCGATCGGTGCCGGTAGTGGGCTGCTCGTCGGAAGCGCCGGGGGAGCCAGTGCTGCGGGCTACAACAACTTCACCGTGCAGCGTCGGTACGACAACGCGTACGTGCAGTGCATGTATGCGAAGGGCAACCAGATTCCGGTGCGCGCGGCCTCTCGCAGCTGAATGCGTACGCGTTTGAACGAGCACCGCGCGGCAACGGGCTGATCGCGAAGCAGGACGAACGAAAAGGGGCGCGAGTGCGCCCCTTTTTCTCGTAAGCCTGCCGCGGCCCGCTCCAGCACGAATGACTACTTCTGCAGTACCCACTTCCCGTTCTGCACCTGGACCATGACGCGGGCACGCGAGTCGAGCCCGAGGTGATCGGACTTGCTCATGGTCACCGAGCCGTTGGTCACGTCCAGGCTCTTGGTCGCTTCCAGCGCGTCGCGCAGCGCGCGGCGAAATTCCACGGTTCCCGGCTGCGCGGTTTTGAGGGCGGTGGGTATCGCGTTGACCAGTTCGAGGCAGGCGTCCCACATATACGACCCGAAGGCAGCAACACTGCCGCTCCCGTAAGTCGCCTCGTAGAGTTTTGTATATTCCTCGGCGCGCCTTTTCGCCGGGTGCGAGTCTGGAAGCTGGTAGGCAACGATCACCGGGCTCGCAGGCACGAACGCGCCCTCGACGTCCTTGCCTCCGACGCGCAGGAAATCATTGTTGGCAACACCGTGATTGAAGTAGATCTTGCCCTTGTATCCACGCTCGACCAGCGCCGACGCGGGCATCGCTGCCGGGGTGCCCGACGCGCCGATGACGATGGCGTCCGGTTTGGCTGCGACGAGCTTCAGTACCTGACCGGTGACGCTGGTGTCCTTCGGCGCAAAGCGCTCGTTGGCAACCAGTGGGATGTTGCGCAGTTTCGCCGCCTTGTCGACTTCGGCGAAGAAGGCCTCGCCCAGCGCGTCGTTGAAGCCGATGTAGCCGATACTCTTGACGCCATTGTTCGCCGCGTGCTCGAGGATCGCTCCGGCCATCATGACGTCGGTCTGCGGGGTCTTGAACGACCACGCCTTCTTGGCATCCACCGGATCGATGATGCGTATCGACGATGCCAGCGAGATCGTCGGCGTTTCGGCTTCGGAAAACACGTCGATCATCGCCAGAGAATTCGGCGTGGTCGTCGAGCCGATGATCGCGTCGACCTTGCTCTCGCTGATGAGCTTCTTGGTGTTCTGCACGGCGGTCGTCGTGTCGGTCGCGTCGTCGAGCAGGATGTACTCGATGCTCTTGTCCCCGGCCGTCTTGGGGCACAGCGGAATCGTGTTCTTCTCCGGAATTCCCAGCGAGGCCGCGGGGCCAGTCGCGGAGACGGTGACGCCGACCTTGACTTGTGCCGCCGCCGTCGCCGCCAGCGCGATGCCGGTCGCGGCGACCAGCGCGCGAGCGAAACGGCAACCAACGCGCAAACCACTGTGGGATTGCATCGCGCCTCCTTGGATGTTTGGCATGCATGATAGCGAAAAGCCCGGGAGACGGCGAAATCGATTCGCCGTTCCCGCCCGCCGGCAAGACTTCGCGCTGATGCATAATCGCGCGCAATTCCAAGTCCCCGGGGAACCTCCGATGATGGCACGCTCGCTCGCGACGCACCTGACGACAATGGCGATGGCGATGTTGCTGGCGCTTGCCGCGGGTGCTGCGCAGGGCGCCGCCGATCCGGCGAAAGTGCTTCGCATCGCCGTGTTCGACATCGAGACGCTCGACCCGCATCGCATCAACGACGACCCGTCGTCGCAGGTCGCCGCGGCGATCTTCGAGGGCCTCTACGAGCCCGCTTACCTCGGCACCCCAGTGGGGCTCGCGCCCGTGACGGCGACGGCGATGCCCGAGATCACCGAGGATGGCCGCGTCTGGACGATGCATGTGCAGCCGGGTATCCGCTTCACCGACGATCCCGCCTTCGGCGGCAAGCCGCGCGAACTCATCGCCGAGGACGTCGTCTACTCGATGAAGCGCGCGCTCGATCCCACGCTCAAGCGCGGGGGCAATGCCGTGGTCACCGACGTCGTGGTCGGCGCGCGCGCGCTCGTCGAGGCCGCGGAGAAGGCCGGCCACTTCGACTACGACCGGCCCATCGAGGGCTTGCGCGCGCTCGACCGCTACACGGTGCAGATTCGCCTGCTGCGCGCCAACTATCCGGTGATCGAGAGCTTCCTGACCACGCCGGCCGTCGCGCGCGAAGTCATCGCTGCTGCCAACGGCGACGCGCGCACGCGGCCGGTCGGCACCGGGCCGTACAAGCTGCGCGAGTGGCTTCCGGGATCGAAGATCGTGCTCGAGTCCAATCCCGACTACCGCACGCTGGCCTTCCCTACGAGCAACGATCCACGCGACGCCGCGCTCGTGAAGAGCATGCAGGGCGTCGCGCTGCCCGCCATTGGTGTGGTCGAGATCCACGTCATCGACGAGGAGCTCACGCGCGTGCTGCAGTTCGATCGGGGTGCGCTCGACTACGTCGTGCTGACGGGCGCTGCCGGCGCGCGTGCGGTGAACGGCGGAGCGCTCAGGTCCGAGTACGCCGCGCGCGGCGTCACGCGCCGGGCCTATCCCGAGCCCTACGTCGCGTCGATGTTCTTCAACATGAACGAGGCCGTAGTCGGCGGCATGGACCTGCCGCACATCGCCCTGCGCCGGGCGCTGTCCCTGGCCATCGACCGCCAGGCGTGGGCGGATGTAGTCTACGCGGGCCAGGGAGGCGCGGCGAACCAGGTCGTGCCGCCTTCCGTCGCGGGCCACGTCGCGGCCTTGCCCAGGGCCGAGCACGATCCAGCGCTCGCCAACGCGCTGCTGGACAAGATGGGCTACGCGAACCGCGACGCGCAAGGCTTCCGGCTCGCGCCGGGCGCGAAGCCGCTCACGATTACCGTGACGCTGCGCACCGCGCCGACCACGCGCGAGGAGCAGACGCTGATCCGCAAGAACCTCGAGGCCATCGGTCTGCGCGCCGACTTTCGCGTCACGCGCTTCCAGGAGGTGCTCAAGGAAGCCGAGTCCGGGCAGTTCCAGATCACCGTCTTCGTGATCGGCGGCCTGCCCAATGCCTACGGCGTGACGTCGCAGTTCTACAGCCGCTCGCCGCCCACCGTGAATCCGAGCCGCTTCGCGATGCCACGCTTCGACCAGGCTTTCGAGTCCTATGTCGGCAGCGGTGACCCGGCGACGCAGTCCGAGGCGGTAGCGGTGATGACCGCGCTGCTGCGCTACTACGCGCCGTTCATCCCGCTGGTGTTCCGCACCGAGAGCGAGCTGGTGCAGCCGTGGCTCAAGGGCTTCGCGCCGCCGGTGTTCACGACCTACTACAAGTACCTCGACATCGACCTGGCAAAAAAACGCGAAACCCCGTAGCTGCGAACCCGTTCGCGCTTACGCGTCAGGTTCGGCAGTCTGTCGCCCCGGCGCAGGCCGGGGCCCAAGCGATTTTCACCAAGGTGTTCGCAAACTTGGATCCCGGCCTCCGCCGGGAAGACAATTCACGGCTGATTGGGTTGCAGATCATGAATGGAGCACTGCCGTCAGGCGCTGAAAGCCGCGAAAACGCGCGCGCAGGTCACGCACGGGTTCGCCCGCCAGCTCGTAGCGCGGGAAGCGTTTGAGGAATCGTGACAGGGCGACGCGGCCCTCGAGCCGCGCGAGGTTGATGCCGGCGCAAGTGTGGATGCCGAATCCGAACGCGAGCTGACGGTTCGGCTCGCGCGCAAGATCCAGCTCGTCGGGCCGCGGGAACTGCGCGGGATCACGGTTGGCGCCGCCAATGCAGATGGTAATGCGTGTATCGGCCGGGAATCGTTCGCCACCGAGGACGACCGCCTGCGTGGTGATACGGTTGCCGAGCTGCACCGGGCTTTCGTAACGCAGGAATTCTTCGACCGCGATTTTCATGCTTTCCATGTCATCGGCCTGTGCGACGAGCTGCGCCTTCTGCACGGGCAGCCGCGTGAGCGCGTTCAGGGTGTTGCCGATGAGGTTAGTGGTTGTCTCGTGACCGGCGTTGAGCAGAAAAATGCACTGGTGCAACAGCTGCATTTCGGTCAACGGCGCGTCGCCTGATTCGCCGACGATCAGCCGCGTCAGCACATCGGTATCCGGGTCGCGCAAGTGTGCGCGGCGCTCGTCGACCAGCAGCTTCAGGTACGCCAGCATCTCGCTGACGGCGCGATTCCCGCTTCGCGCGCGCTCGGGCGTGAGCACGGGTTCGAGGGCGCTGAGAATCGCGAGCGACCAGCCTCGCAGCGGCGCGCGATCCTCCTGCGCGATTCCCAGGAGGTTGCCGATGATGCCGATCGGGATCGCTGCTGCGAACTCGGTGACCAGATCGGCCTCGCCTTTTTCGGCCATGGCGTCGAGCAGGTTGTCGACGAGCTTGATCAGCCCGGACTCCATCGCGGAAATATGCCGCTGCGAGATGGCACCGACGATTGCGCGACGGACCTGTGTGTGCAAGGGAGGATCGTTGAAAATAAGACTGGTCGTGTGATGCTCATAGAGCGGCGTCGCGCCGAACTTGGGGCCGAATTCCTTCTGCTTGTCGGAGCTGAAAGCCTTGTGGTCGCGGTAAACGGGGACCACGTCCCCGAAGCGGGTGAGAAACCACGAGCCGTCGGGCAGGCGCTTTACGGGGGCATGCTCGCGCAGCGCACGGTAGGTCGGGTAGGGATCGGCGTAGAACGCGGGAGGCAAGTCCGCCAGGGTGAAGCGCTCGGCGATGTCCCCTGCGCTGTCGGTTGACGGTCGCATGCGCCATCATAGCGTGGCGCCACGTCCCGGGCGCGTGGTGGCTCGTCGAACCGACCCCCCGGCGTGGAAATTGCTTGTTACATTGCAGTCTCTGGAACCCAGCCCATTTGGCGTGGTCTGTACTTGCCGGCGCGCGCGTTGCGGCGCAAGACCGCTGATTGAACTGAACAATGAACGACACCGCTTCGCCGCGTGCCCGCCGGTCCATCCCTTGGAAGAGCGCGCTCGTCCTGGCGGCGCTGGTCGGGTTGGGTGCAGTCGGCTGCGTGAGCCTGCAGCAGCATGAGCGCGAGCTGACGTTCCGCGTCGTTCGTTCCACCCCGAGCTGGTTTACGGGCATGCCTGCGAACGTGCAGGAACTCGATCTGCCGGTCGCGGCGGGGGACACGACGCAGCAGGTTCACGCCTGGTGGTGGCCCGCGGAGGATCCGGCGGCGCCCGCCGTGCTCTACCTTCACGGTTCGCGCTGGGATCTGACCGGGCAGCTGTTTCGCATCGAGGAATTGCACGACTTCGGCTTCTCGGTGCTGGCGATCGACTACCGTGGCTTCGGCAAGAGCAGCGGCGATCTGCCGTCGGAAACGATGGCCTACGAAGATGCGCAGGTCGGCTGGAAACGCCTGGTGGCATTGCAGGGCGACCCCGCGCGCCGATTTATCTACGGCCATTCGCTGGGCGGCGCCGTCGCGATCGACCTTGCTTCCAAACTCGCGGCCGGGACGCCCCCCGGCGCTCCAGCGCCGGCGCGCGGATTGATCGTCGAATCCTCGTTCACGACACTTGCCGACATTGCACGCTCGTTGACCGTCTCCTGGCTGCCGGTCGACCTCCTCCTCTCGCAGAAATTCGATTCGCTGGACAAGATCCGCGATGTGCGCCTGCCGGTACTGATCGTTCACGGCGCCGACGATCGCATGGTGCCTTCGCGATTTTCACAGGCACTCTACGATGCCGCCCACGAGCCGAAGAAGCTGCTCCTCGTCGAAGGTGCGACGCACAACAACAGCATGCGATTGGGCCGCGTCGCCTATCAGGAGGCGCTGCACGATATGTTCAGCCTGGGCGAGACCGACGCCCCGGCGAAGCACGCGCGCAGCAGCGTGCGGTAGCAATGGCGGCCCTGTACGTGCGAATTCATTCGCACGCGATACCGGTAAGTCTTGCCGCCGCGGGCCGAATGAGTTCGGTGTCGCGAAACGCCGCGTTGATCTGTCGCCCGTAGGTGCGAAATCATTCGCGCATGACGCCGGCAATTGTCGCCGCGACCGAATGAATTCGGACCACGGAAACCCGTGCTGATCTGTCGCTCGTGCGTGCCATTGCTGTCACCCCGGCGCAGGCCGGGGTCCAAGTTGAATTCCGCTATCGGCCGTCTGTTAACATGCGCAGTCGCCCGCGATCAACGGCAAGCGCGCATCGATGAATCCTTCTCCCCGCCTGGCGGCACCCGCCGGGACCTGCGACTGCCACATGCACATCTACGACCCGCGCTTTTGCGCGGAGCCGACGTGGCCGATACCGCTGCCCGATGCGCCCGTGGCTGCTTACCGCGCGGTGCAGCGCGAGCTCGGGCTCACGCGGGTCGTGGTCGTTCAGCCCAACGGATACAAGTTCGATAACGCGTGCACAGAGGACGCCTTGCGCCAGTTCGGCGACGCAGCGCGCGGCATCGCGACGATTTCCCCGGACACGGGCGTCTCCGAGATCGAACGCCTGACGCGCGCGGGATTTCGCGGTGCGCGCTGCTACATGCTCAAAGGCGGGTATTTGTCGTGGGATGACGTCGAGGTGATCGCTGCGCGCGTGCAGCCGTACGGCTGGCACGTTCAAGTCCAACTCGACGGACGCGAGCTGCCGACCCAGCGGCAGCGATTGTCGCGATTGCCGGTCGAGGTCGTGATCGACCACAACGGCAAATTCCTAGAACCCGTGCCGCCGACCGATCCTGCTTTTGCGGCTTTGCTCGGACTCCTCGCTGCCGGCAGGACGTGGGTCAAGCTTTCGGCTCCGTACGAAACGTCCAAGGTCGGTGCTCCCGGCTACGACGATGTCAGCGCTCTCGCGCGCGCTCTCGCGGCCGCGCATCCCGAACGCTGTCTGTGGGCGACGAATTGGCCGCATCCTGGCCAGAGCACGACGCCGTCGACCGTTGGGATGCTCGATCTGCTGCTGGACTGGGCCCCGGATGCGCAGGTGCGACAGCGCATCCTCGTCGAGAATCCGGCTCGCCTGTACGGATTCTAGCCGGCGCATTTAGCATTAGACTGTGACGGCGGGCCGACGCGCCCGCGCTTTTGTTGGCCGCACCGCCGATGCCCTCGCCGTCGCAACGCCTCATCGCTCACCTCGACATGGACGCGTTCTACGCGTCGGTCGAACTATTGCGCTATCCCGAGCTTGCAGGCATGGCGGTTGTCATCGGCGGCGGCAGCGGACATCAGCCTCGCGAGACGACCGATCCCAAAACCGGAAAGACCACGCGCGAGTTCGCGCGCTTGCGCGACTACGTCGGCCGCGGCGTCGCCACGACCGCGACCTACGCCGCCCGTGCGCTCGGCGTCCATTCGGCAATGGGACTGATGAAGGCGGCGCGGCTGGCACCCGACGCCATTCTTCTGCCGACCGATTTCGACGCCTACCGCCGCCACTCGCGCGCGTTCAAAGGCGCGGTGCGCGCGATCGCGCCACGCATCGAGGACCATGGCATCGACGAAATCTACATCGACCTGACCGGGGTCAGCCTGCCCGAGCACGAGGACGCCACAGACGAACCGCGCGAGGCATGGTGGCGCGCGCGCGACGTCGCACGCGCGATCAAGGACGGCGTGCGCGCCGCGACGCGACTGTCATGCTCGATCGCGGTTGCGCCCAACAAGCTGCTGGCCAAGATCGCCTCCGAGCTCGACAAACCCGATGGCCTGACGATGCTGGGTGCCGACGACATCCCAGAGCGCATCTGGCCGCTCGCCGCGCGCAAGATCAACGGCATCGGACCGAAGACCGCCGAGCGGCTCGATGCATTGGGCGTGCACACCATCGGCGATCTCGCACGTGCCGACCGAGCGTGGCTGATCGAGCATTTCGGCGCTACTCGCGGCGTCTGGATGCACGATGCGGCGCATGGCCGTGACGAGCGTGAGATCGTCACCGAGAGCGAACCCGTGAGCATCAGCCGCGAGACGACTTTCAATCGCGACCTGCATGCAAAGCGCGATCGCGCGGAATTGTCGGCGATCTTCACCGAGCTTTGCCTCGAGTTGGCCGGCGACCTGCAGCGCAAGGGCTACGCCGCCCGGACGGTCGGCGTCAAGCTTCGCTACGACAATTTCAGGATCGTCACCCGCGACAAGACCATCGCCGAACCGACGCAGGAAGCGCGTGCCATCCGCGGCGTCGCCGGCGAGTGCCTCAGGCGCGTACCGCTGGAGCGCCGGATCCGCCTGTTGGGCGTGCGGTTGGCGGGGCTCTCGCCGGTGGGGACGGCGCCGGCGCCGCAACTCGAAGAGCCGGCGCCGTCATTGTTCGACGAGCCGTGAAGGTGGCGTTTGGCACGGGCATCGTTAATCGAAGCGACGCGGCCGAATGAATTCGGCCCTACAATGACGCGCAGCTTTCGTAGGTGCGAATTCATTCGCACGCGGTGCCGAAAATGCAGCAACGATCCACAATCGTAGTAAATTAGTGACTTGGCGGATCAAACGGGAGATACGATGCAGCGCGCGATTGCCAGATTCGTCGGCTGCTTGATAGCGGCATGCGCGTGCGCCTCCGTATTCGCGCAGGACTACCCGACTCGGCCGGTGAAGATCATCGTGCCCTTCGCCGCCGGTGGTCCCGCGGACATTTACGCGCGCTTTCTCGGACAGCGGCTGCAGGAGGCGCTCGGCCAGCCATTCGTCATCGACGATCGGCCCGGTGGCGGCTCGGTGATCGGTACCGACGTCGTGGCCAAGAGCCCGCCCGACGGGTACACGCTGCTGTTGATGTCCAACACGCACACCGTCAACGAGTCGCTGATGTCCGAACAAGCCCTACGCGCTGATGCGCGACTTCGTGCCCGTCGCGGCCATCAACTACTCCGACCTGGTGCTGGTCGTGAATCCATCGGTGCCGGTTTCGACGCTTGCGGATCTGCTTGCGCTGGCGCGGCCAAACCCGGCAAGCTCAACTACGCGTCGTCGGGGCCGGGCACGCCGTATCACATGGCCGGTGAACTGTTCAAGGCGATGGCCAACGTCGACATCGTGCATGTTCCGTACAAGGGCAGCTCGCAGGCGCGCACCGACGTGCTCGGCGGGCAGGTCGATATGATGTTCGACGCCGTCACCACCATGAGCGAGTTCGCACGCTCGGGCAAGGTGAAAGCGCTGGGCACGACGGGCAAGGCGCGCTCCGCGGTGCTGCCCAATGTGCCCACGATCTCGGAAGCCGGAGTCGTCGGCTACGAGGCGGTGATCTGGCTCGGCCTGATGGCACCGAAGGGTACTCCCCCAGGCATCGTCAGGCGCCTGAATTCGGAGGTGGTGAAAATCGTGAGCAAGCCCGAAGTGCGCGAGGAGTGGGCCAAGCAGGGCGCCGCGGCGATGAATATGAACCCTGAGGAATTCACGCGCTTCGTGAACGAAGACATCGCAAAATGGGAGCGCATAGTCCGGATCTCCGGCGCCAAGCCGGATCAATAGACGTGACTCGCCGGTCGGCGTCGCGCGAGCTGCGATCGATGCAGCGTTGAGCGTGCACGCGGACATGTCGCGACGGCTCGGACGATGCACCTAGACGTCTTGAGCGGCGGCGCTGCGCGCGGCCTGGTCGATACGCTCAAGGGCGCGTTCACCGCAGCCACGCGATGCGACATCTACGCGAGCTTCGGCGCGGTCGGTGCGATGCAGGAGCAACTGCTTGCGGGGACGCCTTGCGACGTCACCATCCTGACCGCGGCGCTGATCGCATCGCTCGCGCGCGACGGGCGCGTCGACCCGGCATCGGTGATGACGCTGGGCGCGGTTCCCACGGGTGTTGCCGTGCGAGCGGGCGAGGCACGCGTTGACGTTTCCAGCGGCGATGCGCTGCGCTCTGCGCTGCTCGCGTCGCCGGCGATCTTCGTGCCGGACACCGGGCGCTCGACGGCCGGCATCCACGTGCTGCGGGTGCTGCACGCGCTCGGTATCCGTGACCAGCTCGCTGCCCGCATGCGGATCTACCCGAACGGCGCGACGGCGATGCGCGAACTTGCTCAGTGCGGCGAGACGAGCGCGATCGGCATCACGCAGGTCAGCGAAATCATCGCCACGCCGGGCGTTGCACTCATCGGAGAGTTACCTTCCGGATTCGGACTCGCTGCCGTGTATTCGGCGGCCGTGTGCCTCCCGGCGCGGGAACCCGAACTTGCGCGACGATGGGTGGCGCTGCTCGCAGGCCCGGAAGCGGCAGCGACGCGCGAGCGCGCCGGATTTCGGAGCGCTTGATCGCCCGCTATTCGCGATGCAGCAGCTTGCGAATCTCGCGCAGCTTGGCTTTCACACGCGCCTCGTTGGCCGGTCCCATGCGCAGGAGGATTTTCTGGCCGGCGGAGAGATCCTGCAGGTTGGGGTCGGCATATTCGTAGAGCACCTTCGGCTGCGTGAGCGCGATCGGCCCGGCGACTTCCGGCGTGGCGAGCAGGTGATCGATGACCTCGAAGACGCGGTCGTTGAAGTAGCGCGATGGATATCCCTGCTCGGCGTAGCTTTGCTGGAACAGCGGATAGAACTGCACGTACAGCTCGACGAGCTTCTTGCTGTCGACGGCGTCCATCGCGCGCACGTAGGGCGTGTAGCGCGCAGCGTTGTCCGCCGCGATGACGAGCGCCGCGGCGTCGCCGCTGGTTCGCATCGCCCCGGGGACGGGTTTCACCGGCAGCAATCGCACCGCGACCTGCTTGCGCGGCAGGTTGTCGACGGTCGCGACGAAATGACGCACCAGCGCATCGGGGACGAACAATTGCTCGAAAGACGCCTTGCCGAACAGTGCGGTCAGCGCGCCGGCGAGCGCAGGATCGCTGTCCGCCAGCGATGGCAGCGGCGTCACGGGCGTGGCGGCCTCGATCGGGTGTTCGATGCGCGGCTCCGCCTTGGGTTGCGGCGTCGCCGGCGGTTCGTTGGCGGCGACGGGTGCCGGGGGCGCTTGGCGCGAAGTCCAATACAGGTAGGCGCCGATCGCCAGCGCCGCCACGGCGAGGACGATCATTATCGCGACGGCCAGCGGCAAGCGCGCTCTCCGCTCCTCGCGAAACAGCGGCCGGTCGTCGGGCGAGATCTGCAGCTCGGGATCGTTCACGTCACACCTATGCTTTCAGGCTTTGGCGTTGCTGCCGGGACGGCCGACACGCTCGCAGCTTGCACGCGCTGGATCGGCGGTCGGAAGCTGCGCGCAGACGCTCGCGAGCTGCGCGCGAAAGCGCCTGAGCGACGCGTTGCGACTGGATTGCTTGTCCCACGCCGCGAGCTTGCCGCTCATGGTTTCCAGCGCGCGCTGGTTGCGGCCATAAAAAGTTTCGGGCGCCGGCTCGAGCTCGGCGACGACGCTCTTCAGCGCGGCGTCGATGCGTGGCGTATCCTGCGGCGACAATTCGAGCAGCGCCTTCACGTAACTCGCACCCCATTGCAGTCGTGTCGCCGGGCCATCGGCCGCGCCGTAGGCTTTTTCGTACCAGGCTAGCGCCGCGGCTTTGTCGCCGCGCTTTTTCGCATTCGCGGCGAGGCCCAGCATGTAGTAATACGGCGAGTGCGAGCGCTTGAGTTCGGCCTCGAGCATCGCGTCGGATTCGTCGAGCAGACCTGCGTCGGCGAGCATCTCCGCGGCCGCGCTGATCACCGCCTGGCGCGCGTAGGGGTCGGACGTTTCGCGGTCGGCGCGCGCCGCCTGTTCGCGCACGCTCGTGAGCAGCGTGGGCGGCAAAGTGGCTTTGGGATCGTCCTGCTTTGCCAGCATGATTTGCGCATCGACCGCGCTCAAGCGGTCGGCGGTCGACAGCGTCGGATCGACAGCGAGCCGGCCCAGCGCCGCGTTCCAGGCTGCATTGAGCCGGGCGCGCTCCGGCGATCTGGGCAGCGTGTAGCGTCCTGAAATGTCGGCGCCGTAGGAAACGATGACGTCGAAATTGTCGCGCGCGAATTTGGGTTCCGCGAGCAGCTGCATGACCGTCGTCACTGCCGCCTTGTCGTCGCGCGGCTTCGCATTCTTTTCCGTGGCGGCCGAGGCAAGCGCCTTGATCTTCAGCCGCGCCGCGGTATCGCGCTGATCGGCGGGGCAGGCTCGTGCGAGTTGCTCCAGCGTGGCCGGCACGTTCGTCTTCGGTACGACCTGCTGCTCGTCGGCGTACCAGGGATAGTAGGCGAGCATGCGCCATTCGTCGGCGCTGAGCTTACCCCCACCCGCCAGCGCGGCAGCGAACGTGTCCTTGATCGGCCGCGCCCCGTCCATGCCCATCTCCAGGACACGCATGTACTGGTCGGCATCGACCTCGCCCGGCAGGCGCGTGATCTCGCGCCCATCCGGCTTGAACAGGATCATGGTGGGATAGCCCACGACCTTGAAGCGCGCGCCGAGCTTTTGCGCGCTCTTGCTGTCGCCGTCGAGATACACCGGAACGAAAAACCGCGAGCGCTCGATGAAATCCTGGCGGTTGAATATCGTCGCCTTCACCTGATTGCACGGGGGGCACCACACCGCGCCCCAGTACAGGAAGACCGGCTTGTTGGCAGCTTTGGCAGCGGCAAAGGCGGCATCGACGTCGCCTTTGTGCCAGGCGATGCCGTCTTCCACGGCCGCGGCCGCGCCGTCGGCGTTAGCCGCGATGGACCACGGCGCGCAGCAGAACGCCGCGAGCGCAAGCAGCGGCAGGATGATCCTCGATGCAACTCCGGATCGGGGGCGTCGCGGGCGCATAGGCACGCCTGTTTGGGCAAAACCATATTATGCGCCAGCGCGGCCGGGCTCACATCTGCGCGACCCGCGCGCCAGGGGGCGCGCAGCCGATCGGAGACGACGGGTCACTGCGGTGGTGGTGGCTGCCGCAGACCGCTCACGAGTCCCTTCAAGATGCAGCCGGTATCGCTGCTCAGGACCGTGCGCGCGCGGAAGTCGTACCAGCTCACAGCCATCTCGTCCATCGCGAAGGTCCCGGAATCGCCCGATACGCACGCATAGCCTCCGGAGACATGGCCGAAGTGACCGCCTTGCGAATACGATCCCAGGTACGTGCACGAATCGGCCGCAGTCTTCACCACGACGCTCATGATGTTGGGATGGTCAAAGCGCGCAAGCGTGCGTGCCTCCTGGATGAAGCGCTCGAGACCCCATCGGTAACGCTCGCGATTCTCTTCGTTGCGCGATCGGACGGTTGCGTCCTGCTGGCGCGTCGCAACCTCGAGCGGCAGATATTCCTTGATCGCTACGCGCTGATCCAGATTGGTGTCGCGCGCGAGATAAGTGATGCCAAATCCGCCTTGCCCCAGCACGCGCTCGACAACGTACCAGTGCAACCTCGAAAGCGCGGGCAGCGCGTCAGGATAGACGGGGTCGCTCATGTCGCCCGACGATTCTATGGGCCTAGGCCGCGCCGAGCAGCGCCAGCATCACGACAAGCATGATTTCCTCCCTTGGAAACTTGCTCACCTACACATTATTGAGAATTACGAAACCGCGTTACACAGCATGCATGAATGTTGACGTCATCCCGGCGCAGGCTGGGATCAATTGCACAGCCAGAGATTGGGCCCCGGCCTCCGCCGGGGCGACGCGAATTGTGGCTGCTTGTGTCACGTAGTTACGTAAAGCTCGATAGGCTCCTCGTTTCGACCCGGTATCCGAGCGGATGATGCGCGATCGCGCGTCGCGCTGCAAACCGCGTCTGGCCGCCTGCCCGGACTCGCGCTCCCAGGATTCGATTCAGACCATTTCCGGTCGTCGCCGATGCCAGTCGGTGGCCTGCTGAAACGCCCGGCCCAGTCTGATCAGCGTCGCATCGCCGAAAGGCGCCGCCATGAGCTGGACGGCAACGGGCAGTCCCTCGCCCGAGAGCCCCGCAGGCAGCGAAAGCGCACATGCGCCGAGGTAGTTGGCGGCGCGCGTGAACGTCGCCAGCGGCGTGGTCGCCTCGTCCACCTCGTTCAGCGGCGTTGCCGCGATCGGCAGCGTGGGCGTGAGCAGCGCATCGCGACCGCGCATCCAGTCGGCAAATGCAGCGGCAGTACGCCGGTGCGCGGCGAGTTGCTCGGCGTGCTCGGCGGCGCCGATGCTCTTGCCGCCCACCACGCGCTTACGCACCCACGGGTCGAACTCGAGCTCCGTATCTTCGATGTACGCGCGATGCAGCGCCCACGCCTCGGCGGCGATGATGCGGCCGCTGCGCAGCATGATGTCTTCGAAGTCCAGCGGCGCGCGCATTTCCTCGACGACGGCACCCAGCGCACGCAGCGTCGCGATCGCCTCATCGCGGGCGCGCAGCACCTCGGGTATGACCGGCGACGGGAACTGGTCGGCCGCCAGCGCGGCGATACGCATACCGCGGATGTCAGGTGCGCCGGTGAGCACCGACGCGAAATCCACGCCCGGTGCGGCGAGCGTCGCCGGGTCGCGCGGGTCGGGTCCGGCGATGGTGACGGTGATCAGTCCCGCATCATCGGCACTGCGTGCGAGCGGACCCACCGAGTCGAGCGTCGTCGCGAGCGGATAGACACCGCCGAGGCTGACGAGTCCGTACGTCGGCTTGAGGCCCGTCAGCCCGCACAGCGCCGCGGGAATGCGAATCGAGCCTCCGGTGTCGGATCCGAGCGCTGCCGGCGCGAGTCCCGCCGCGACAGCAACCGCCGATCCGCTGCTCGAACCGCCGGCGACCCGATGCGTGCGCATGTCCCACGGATTCCACGGCGCGCCCATCGGCGCGTTGCGTCCCCAGCCCCCGAATGCGAATTCCACCAGATGCGTCTTGCCCAGCGCGATCATGCCGGCCGACTGGAGCCGTTCCCACGCGGTCGCGGTCTGGCTGGCGATACCGAAGGGCCGCGCTCGCGATCCGGCGGTCGTCATGCGCCCGCGCACGTGGAGCAGGTCCTTGAGCGCGATGGGCAGTCCGTGCAACGGTCCGCACACGCGGCCAGCCGAGCGCTCCCGGTCGGCGCGACGGGCCGCGACCAGCGCATCGTCGCGATAGACCTCGACGAAGGCGTGCAGGTGGCCGTCGAGCGTATCGATGCGCCTGATGCAGGCGGCAACGATCTCCTGCGACGAAACGGCGCCTGCGCCGAGCGCACGCGCGAGTTCGGTCAGCGACAGCCAGGGCAGGTCCGTCACAGGCGTTGCGCGCACGGGATCGGCGTTGCTCATGCTCGACTCGACTCGCGCTGCGCAGGCGCGGCCACGTCCTGCTTCAGGCGCCGCGCGGCGAGCGCGTAGCCTCCGGCCGCACCGTCGACGAAGTGTACGTGGTTGCTCTCCGAAATCGATGGCACGATGCAGGTCATGATGGCCTTGCTTTGACGATGAATACCGTAGCGCGCGATGCCTTCGGCTTCCGCGCGCCGCAGCTTCTGCTCGATGCGATCCGCAAGCTGCGCCGTGCAGTCGAGCGTCATGCGCAGGCTGTCGTCGTATTTGCGAAAGTCCGAGTTCTGCACGACATCCCGCCGATACACCGCCGGATCGAATCCGCCGACGCGAATGCCGAAACGCATGACGAAATATGCGATCAGCGTTTCGATCGCAACGCGAACGCGGCGCACGCCGAGGCTTTCGCCAGTCTTGCGCGACGCGCGCGCCTCGAGATCGAGGCCTGGCGGCGGCCAGCCGACGCCTGGAGCACCGTCGGGCACCGGGCGCGCGACCTCCGGGCTCGTTTCGAGCTCGGCGAGCAGGCCTTCGATGAGCGTGCGAAACGCCGCATCACCGTTGACTACCGGTGCAACCAGAAGTGAGACGATGACGCCGCGCGTGGCCGGGATGTCGTTCCAGCGGCACGACATCCCGGTGAGATCCGGCCGCACACCGGCCGGCGCTGCGGGCACTTCGTACCTTCCGTCGCGCATGGCGCGCTCGGCCCACGCGAGACCGCCTCCGGAGAACATCGCGTACGAGACGTTGCCCGAAGGCGCGAAACGGGCGACGCTCACCTTGAGTCCCTGCTGCACAACCGCGCCGACCGGCACCAGCGCGGTACGCAACTCCAGTTCCAGTTCGTCGCGCGTCCACGCCGCCGTCGCCGCGAGCGCATCGCGTGCCGCAGCCTGGTCCTGCGGCGCGACCGCGAAGCTCGCGCCATCGCCGCCGAAGACGTAGGGGAATGCGCGACCCTTCAGGCCGTTGTTCAGCGCGGCGATAACCGAAGCGCCGGCGACATTCACTGCCTTGTAGCGCCCACCCTCGATGGCCTGGGTCGAGCGCACGACGTCGGTGAGGCCGATCATCCAGTCTTCAGGCAGCGACCGATAGCGCGCCGGGTCCATGATCCTGTCGAAGCCGTGGAAGATCGGCAGGCGCGCGTAGAAATCGGCGTCGGAATGCGTGACCGCGGTGGGCGCACTCGTGCTCGGAGCTTGCATCGTTGTGGCCTGAAGGGGCGGCGTCTCGCATTGAAGCGGTGCGGCAGCGCCGACTGTACACTGCGCGCGCACGTCGTGGAAAGAGGGCGTTGTGCTCGAGCCGGATCGGGTGAGAATATCGCGCTGCCGCGTTCGCGCGTTGCGATCGATCCCTTCCGGAGCCTACATGCCCTTCGACAACATTCTTGCCACTATCGGCAACACTCCGCATATCCGCGTCAACCGCCTGTTCGGACCGGGTCGCAACGTCTGGATCAAGTCGGAGCGCGCGAACCCCGGCGGCTCGATCAAGGACCGCATCGGGCTTTCGATGATCGAGGACGCGGAAGCTTCCGGCAAGCTCAAGCCCGGCGGCACGATCATCGAGCCGACCTCGGGCAACACCGGCATCGGCTTGGCGATGGTCGCGGCGGTGAAAGGCTACACGATCATTCTGGTGATGCCCGACAGCATGTCCGTCGAACGCCGCCGGCTGATGCTCGCGTACGGCGCCAAGTTCGTGCTGACGCCGCGCGCGGAAGGCATGAAGGGCTCGATCGCGAAGGCGATGGAGCTGGTCGCAGCGACGCCGGGCTCGTGGATGCCGCAGCAGTTCGAGAACCCGGCGAATGTCGACGTGCACATGCGCACGACAGCGCTGGAGATCCTGCGCGATTTCCCGACGGACTCGATGCATTGATCACGGGCGTCGGCACCGGCGGTCACATCACCGGGTGCGCGCGCGTGCTCAAGCCGAAGTGGCCGAAGCTCAAGGTCTATGCGGTGGAGCCGACTGCGTCGCCGGTAATCTCCGGCGGTAAGCACACGCCACACCCGATCCAGGGCATCGGCGCTGGATTCATACCGGCGATTCTGGATACGAAACTGCTCGACGGCACGATTCAGGTCGACGCCGACGCCGCCAAGGAAATGGCGCGCCGCGCCGCGCGCGAGGAAGGCATGCTCGTCGGCATATCTTCCGGGGCGACGCTTGCGGCGATCGCACAGAAGCTGCCTGAATTGCCGCAGAGCGCCCGCGTACTCGGCTTCAACTACGATACGGGCGAGCGCTACCTGTCGATCGAGGGGTTCCTGCCCGTGGAGTGAGGCGCCCTCAGCTCTTCCAGGTTTCCTTCTTGAGCTTCATGGCGCCGTCTTCCATCACGATCTCGGCGGTGCCGGCCATCGGCTTCTTGTCGGGGCCAGTTGCGGTCAGGTCGAGCACGTAACCGTCGCCCTGCTTGCTTTCCTTGACAACCTTGACGTTGGCCATGTTGCCCATCATCTTCATCATGTCGAACATCATCTGCCGCTTGTCCTTCGGCGTCGCCTCGATGTCGGCACGGCCATCCTTCGAAAGATACGGCAGCAGCGCGTCGATTGACGTTGCCTTGCCCCACGCGGTTCGGTAGTCCATGTAGAACTGGGTGGCGCTGGTCGCGGCCTTCTGCGCGGAGGCCGCTGGCGCGAAGAGCATCAGCGCTGAAAGAATGCAGGCAATGAGAGTTCGCATCGAAGGTCCTCGTCGTTGGGAAGCGCCACCGGCAAAGCGGTGGCGCGAGTATAGCGTGCAGTAGTAGAGAGGCTCATGGATGCGCTGGAAACCCTGCTCGCCGCTGCCGTCATCGTGGGTGGCTGGCTGCTCTACGAGGCGCTGCGCGCGCGCGAAGCCGCCATTCGTCTCACGCGCGAAGCGTGCAGGCGGCAGGGCCTGCAACTGCTCGACGACACGGTGCACGGCACGCGCCTCTCGTTCGCGCGCGATACCGAGGGCATCGTGCGCGTGCGCCGTACCTTCGAGTTCGATTTTTCCGAGGACGGCTTCAATCGTCGCAGCGGCCGCGTCGTCATGCTCGGGGCGCGGATGGAGACGCTGCAGCTCGAGCCGTATCAGTTCGTTCGTTAGTCCCCTATCCCGTCAGCGCCTGCACGTGCCGGGAAATTCGAATTAATTTGATTTTTGATCAAATCGGCGTTAGTCTTGCCGCACCCTGCACCGGTCCCGGCGCATGCCACTATCCAGCACACCCGCAACGCAATCCGCCGCCGATCTGCGCATCGCCTCGCTTCGCCGCTGGCTGGTGCGCGTTCCGCTCAAGCATCCGATCGCGTGGGCGTCGGGGACGCGCTCGGGTGTAACGCGGCTGGTCGTCGAGATCACGACGCAAGGTGGACTGAAGGGCTACGGCGAGACCATCTGCCTGCTCGATGCGATTCCCGCAGTGCTCGACCACGTCGTCATGCCCTGCGCGATCGGCAAGAGCGTCGACCAGACCGAATCGCTGTATCGCCACGTGCTCGGCGCCGGCTACTACCACCACAAGCGCGCTGCAGTGATGGCGATATGCGCAGTGGAGATGGCGATGTGGGACGCGTTTGGCAAGGCGTGCGGCCAGCCGCTGCACCGTTTGTGGGGAGGGGCCTGGCGCGACCCGATCAGCATCTGCGCGTACCTTCTGCAGAGCGATGGCGACCGGTGCGTCGCCGACGCGCGCGACTTTCAGCGGCGCGGGTACACGTCGTTCAAGCTCAAGATCGGATTCGACGAGGCTTCCGACATCGCATTGACGCGCGCGGTGCGCGATTGCCTGGGCCCCGGAGCGCCGCTGCGCCTCGATGTCAACGGTGCGTGGACGCCGGGGACGGCGCGCCGCCAGCTATCCAAGCTCGCCGAGTTCGACCCGGTCTATGTCGAGCAGCCCCTCGAGCTCGACGATCTCGAAGGCCACGCGCAGCTGCGCAACCTTCAGGCCATTCCCATCGCACTCGACGAATCCGCGTATACGCTGAACGACGTGGGCAACATCGTGCGCGCCGGCGCGGCCGACGTGATTCTGCTCGATCCGCACGAAGCTGGCGGCCTGTGGCAAACGGTGAAGGCGGCGGCGATCGCGGAGTCGGTCGGTATTCCGGTGACGCTGCATTGCGGTGGCGAGCTGGGGTTGTCGCAGGCGGCGTACTTGCATCTCGCGGCAAGCATTCCCAACATGACACTCGCCATCGACAACGAGCGTGACTATCTGGACGGCGACGTGATCACCGCGCCCTTCGACGTCCGCGAAGGGAGGCTCGCCGTGCCGCAGGGCCCCGGCCTGGGCGTCGAAGTGGATTTGAGCGCGGTAGATCACTTTGAAGTCACCGACATCAAGGGCGCGTACCTCGATCCGGGACGCCCCGGATGGTTTCCCACGAAGCCCTCGTATTGAATCGCTGCAAGTCGCTGGAGGAAGCATGAGCTTGGTCAAACGCTTTTCGATATTCGCGCTGGCGGGATTCGCGGCGTCGCTCTTCGCCATGCATGCCTTCGCGCAGGAATATCCCAATCACGTGGTCAAGGTCATCGTGCCCTATCCGGTCGGTGGCGCAACCGACATCACGGCTCGGCTGGTGGCCGAAAAGCTTTCGCAGAAATGGGGCGTGGGCGTGATCGTCGAGAATAAACCCGGGGTCAACGGCGTCATCGGCACCGAGGCGGTGGGCATGGCGCCGGCGGATGGCTACACCATCGGCTTCGTTGCCAGTTCGCACGTGGTGAATCCGGCGCTGTACAAGAAGCTGCCGTACGCGCTTGCGGACTTCAAGCCGGTGACCGTGACCACGCAGGTGCAGATGGCGTTGGTGGTCAACGCGCAGCTGCCGGTCAATTCCGTTCAGGAGCTCATCAAGTACATCAAGGACAATCCCGGCAAGGTCAACGTCGCGACGTCGGGGCGCGGCAGCAACCCGGAGCTGTGGGCGCTCGCGTTCCAGAACATGACCGGTACCAGGATGCAGGACATCGCCTACAAGGGCAGCGGACAGGCGCATCCCGACGTCATCGGCGGACGCGTGCAGGTGATGTTCGACGCCGTTCCGTCGATCCTGCCGCACGTGCAGTCCGGCAAGATGAAACTCCTGGGCGTCGGCGGCCTCAAGCGGTCGCCCTACCTGCCCGATGTGCCGACCATCGCCGAGTCCGGCGTGCCTAACTTCTATTTCGTGTCGTGGGCGGCGGTGATCGTGCCTGCGAAAACGCCGGCGCCGGTCGTCGCCAAGATCAACCGCGACATCGTCGACGTGCTGCGCGACCCGTCGCTCAAGGACCGGCTCGCCGGCATGAGCGCGGAAGTCATCGCCAGCTCGCCTGCCGAAGCGGCGGCGATGATGGACTCGGAAGAAAAACGTCTGGTCAAGCTGGCCAGAGACGTCGGCGTCGAGCCTGAGTGAAGGCAGCCGAGGCCGCCGCGATCGGCGCGACTACAGCGATGCGCGTCGCCGCCGACTTACGGCAGCGCATCCTGATGGGCGAATTCGCGCCCGGCCGGCGCCTCAAGATCGACGAGATCGCGGCCATCTGCGCGGTGAGTCACATGCCTGTACGCGGCGCGCTGCACGCGCTGGAGCGCGAGGGCATCCTGGATCTGCTGCCACATCGCGGCGCGGTGATCCGTCCCGTCGACCCGCATTTCGTGCGCAATGTCTACGACCTGCGCGCGGCCATCGAAGGCATGCTTACCGAGCGTTGTGCGGAGAGCGTCGACGGTGCAGGCATCGCCGAGCTGCGCGCGCGGCTCGATGCGTTCGAGGACGCGTGTGCCAGCGCAGAAGCGCTTGCAGTCGTGCGCGCCAACCGCGAATTCCACGACAGCATCAATCGCCACGCCGACAATCCCGACGCGGTGCGCGTGCTCGGACAAGGCCGGCTCCTGGTCGAAGCGCTGCGCGTGCGTTTCGGTTTCGGTCCCCGCCGTACCGACGCGATCGTCGCCGAGCATCGCCAGATCATGAGCGCGATCGCGAAGGGCGACGTCGAAAGAGCCGGGCGCGTGGCGAGGGCGCACTGCGTGCGCGCGCGCGACGATCTCCTGGCGAGGCTGCGGTAGGTGCGAGCTCATTCGTTCGCCCACGGTACCGTTCGCAACTTGTCGCCCCGGCGCAGGCCGGGGCCCAAGTCGCCGATTTGCTCTCTGCTCGAACTTGGATCCCGGCCTTCGCCGGGATGACATCTCATTTGAGACGCGTTGAGTTGCCGTGGCTTACGTTCAAACTGACGTCGCCCCGGCGCAGGCCAGGGCCCAAGTTGCTGATTTGCTCTGTGCTCGAACTTGGATCCCGGCCTTCGCCGGGATGACATCTCATTTGAGACGCGCCGAGTTGCCGTGGCTTACGTTCAAACTGACGTCGCCCCGGCGCAGGCCGGGGCCCAAGTTGTATGGCGCGCAAACGCGGTGTGGCACTTGGATCCCAGCATGTGCCGGGATGCAGCTGCTCCTGAGCGAGCGGCGTCGTTCCTACCCGGGCCAGACGGACTTCAATTCGTCGATGGCGACGACATCCCTGCCGTCGAAACGAAATGCGTAGTGCCGGGATTGACGGCAGCGGCTGAGCAAGCGCGGCCGGAACACCGCGGCGCAAGTCCCGTCCGCGTGGCGCACGCTTCGATACAGGATGCCTTCGCGGCCTTCGCGGCGCTGTGCAACACCCACTTTCTGGCTTGGCGCGTAGTCGTCTGGCCGATGACATTCGGCGAGCTTGCGCACGTCCGTCAAGCGGGCGTCGAGGTCGGCGAGGTAGAGCCTTAGCTCGAGACGCAGTGGCCCTTCGTTCGTACGCCGCAGGAAGCGCGCCTGGTGGTAGCGCACCTCGGCAAGCGCGGTGTCGAGCTCGTGCGCGCAGTAGTAGACGCCGTACGAGCCGTCGGAAAAGCGGCTGCCCTCAGGGTTGAGGTGCGTGAATGCTGCCATGATCGGCGTGGTCCCCGGGCCGCTGATGCGCTCTTCAGGCGGCACCAGTGCCAGCTCTCCGACTTCGTCGCGGACGCGGTCGTTGGTCAGCGCCTCGACTTCGAACACTGCGGCAAGATCCTCGGCACGGGCGACGCGATCGAACAGGCCAACCGGCGGAAAGCGGCTGGGAACCAGCCGATGGCACGGCCGCCATTGCGTGCGCCGCGCGCGGAGCGCATCGGCCACGGCTATCCTCCACGCCACGCGTCGAGATACTGGCGGACGACGTAGAGGTCGGCGACGTTGCCGGAAAGCATGCGCTCGAGCGCGGGTTTGCCTGCGAACAGCGGCGCCGTGTTGGGCTTGCGCACCCACGCGTCGGCGGCCACCGGCTCCGGCAGCAGGATCTGCAGCGCCTTGTAGATGCCCAGGACGTAGGAGATGCGCTCCAGCGTGTCCCGCGAAAGTGGTCCGATGCCGGTTTTTTTCCAGGCGAAGAAGGTCGACCGCGGCGGGTCGCCGAGCAGGGTGCGCGCTTCGTCGGTGGAAAGCCGCCACGCCTCAGCGATCCGAAAAAACGTGCGCAGCGCCGGGCCGGCGAGCCGCTCGATGTTGGTGGCGGGTCGCGCCGGCCTGGCGGGGGCGGCGAAAGTGGAGCGACGGTTACCGGTCGGCTGCACCATGGACGGGATCGGGTCCGAACGAGGCGATTGGTCCAAGACAGGACTATAATCGCCATATAGTCCAATTCTAGACTTTTGTCAAATTCGCGCAGCCACGGCCGCCGTACCGTCGTCGCTGCGTACCGCCTTTGCGCCCGCTTCGGCTTAGGTGCGGCTGCCTCGCTAAGGCAACTCCAGCTTCTTCTCCGCCATGACCTTGCGCAGGCGGTCGGGATAGTCGGTGATGATGCCGTCCACGCCCATGTCGATCAGTCGCGCCATGTCGGCGGCGTCGTTGACGGTCCATGGCAGCACCTTGATCCCGAGCGCGTGTGAATCGGCGACGTCCTTTGAGGTGAGGTTGCGCCAGAACATCGACCACGTGCCGCATCCCGCCGCCTTGACCAGCGCCGGCAGCGACCCGCCATGCGCGCGAAGCGACAGCCCGGCCTGCCAGGGCGAGGGGCCATCGGCCGGAGCACTTACCGTATCGTCGCTCGGCGTCTGAATGGTGAGGCAGGAAGTCTCGATGTCGGGCGCGATGCGCTTGACCTCGACCAGGGTGCGCCAGTCGAAGGATTGCACGGTCACGCGATTGGCCATTTTCGCCTCGCGCACCACTGCGATCACGAGCTGCGCGAAGCTCACGGGATCCGGGGTGGTGTCGCCGCTGGCGGGGGTGATCTTGGTTTCGATGTTGAAGCGCACGGGCTTGCCGCTCGCCCTCCCCAGGTCGAACAACTCGACCAGCTGCGGGAAGCGTGCCCCGTCGACCGCCTGTTGCAGAGGAAACTGCTGCGCGTATTTGCTCGCCGGATCGATGCGGCCGATGTCGTAGGTGCGAAGCTGCACGAAGGTCAACCCGCGAATCGGCGGCCCGGGCGCCGCGAGCCAGCGCCCGTCCGGCCCGCGCACGATATCCGGGTTGAGCGTCATGTTGTGCGATATCACCACGACATCGTCGCGCGTGACGGCAAGGTCTGTCTCGATGGTCGTGACACCGATTTCAAGCGCGCGTCGAAAGGCCGGGAGCGTGTTTTCCGGTGCAAGCCCCCGCGTGCCACGGTGCCCTTCGAGATCGAATCCCCGGGCGGTGCTGTTGCCGAGAGCAAGGGCGGTAGCGAGCGCGAAGCCAACCCAGCGGGGGAGCGGAAATTGAATCAAGATGGGCATGCGAATCTTTAGGGGCGCGCACATCTTAGCCCCGCGCGCGGGTAAACTGCGAACCCCGGACCGCCTTCCGAGCTGCGACAAAGCCGCCGGGAACGCGGTGCGGTCACGGAACCGCATCCCTATCGGAGTCTCCCGTTGTCGACCGAACCTGCCGCTTTTCCGCACGAACGCCTGGACGCACTGTCGCCTGAGCTGCTCGCCAGCCTGCGTCGCGGCATCGAAAAGGAGAGCCTGCGCACGCGTCCGGACGGCGCCTTGGTGACCACGCCGCATCCGGCCGCGCTGGGTTCGGCACTCACGCATCCGCTGGTCACCACCGACTTCAGCGAGTCGCAGGTTGAGATGATCACCGGCGTGCATCCGGACGCGCCCTCGTGCCTGGCCGAGCTCGTCGAAATCCATCAGGCGGTGTATCGCGCCATCAGCGATGAATTGCTGTGGGCTGCGAGCATGCCGTGCAGGCTGCCCGCGGACGACGCGATTCCCATCGCGCAGTTCGGCACGTCCAACGTCGGGCGTGCCAAGAGCGTCTACCGCATGGGGCTGTCGCACCGCTACGGTCGGCGGATGCAGACCATCTCCGGCATCCATTACAACTTTTCCTGGCCGGAGCCGCTGTCCAACGACGATTACTTCGGATTGATTCGCAATTTCCGTCGCCAGTCCTGGCTGTTGCTGTATCTGTTCGGCGCGTCGCCCGCGGTATGCGCAAGCTTCGTCGATGGTCGCACGCACGAGCTCCAGCGCTACAACGACGACACGCTCTACCTGCCGCATGCGACGTCGCTGCGCATGGGGCGGCTGGGCTATCAGAGCGACGCGCAGTCGTCGCTGGCGGTGAGCTACAACGGGCTCGACGGTTACGCCAGGTCGCTGCACGAAGCCATGACCAGGCCCTATCCCGCATACGAAGCGGTCGGCATTCGCGACGGCGACGACTATCGCCAGCTTGCCGATACGATGCTGCAGATCGAGAACGAGTTCTACGGAACGATTCGCCCGAAGCGCCGCATCCGCCCCGGCGAGCGGCCGCTACACGCGCTGCGCGAGCGCGGCGTGGAATATGTCGAGGTGCGCCTGATGGACCTCGACCCATTCTGCGTGGTGGGCATCGACGCCGACACCATGCGCTTCCTGGACGTATTCCTGCTCGACTGCCTCCTGCGCGAAAGCCCGCCCGATACGCCGCAGGAGCTTGCCGCGGTCGCGTCTAACAAGCAGCGCACTGCTTCGCGCGGGCGCGAACCGGGGCTATTGCTCACCCGTGGCGTCGAGGAGGTTTCGCTCACCGGATGGGGAGCGCAGGTGCTCGCGGCGTGCGAGCCGATTGCCGCAGCGCTGGACGCCGCGCACGCCAAGGTGCACGGCAAGACAGCGGACATTGACGCGTACCGGCGCGCGCACGCGATCGCCGTTGCGCGCCTGCGCGATCCCGACCTCACACCCTCGGCGCGAGTGTTGCAGGCGATGCGGCGCGACTATGACCGCTCGTACGTGCGCTTCGCGCTGGCACAATCGATCCAGCACCGCGATGCAATCTGGAAGTTGCCCTATTCGAACGAGATTGCGAGCCGCTTTGCGCGTCTGGCCGAAGGCTCGCTGGTCAAGCAGCGTCAGATCGAGACCGCCGACACGCTGCCCTTCGAGCTTTATCGGCAGCAATATCTTTCGCCCGATCGATTGACCGTCTAGCCGGATCGCTCTGCCGGTCCTCCTACAGACGTATCAGACGCCCGCCGATTGGCGCGACGGGCGGTCGCGGCGAATCTATAGGCACGCGCGTCTGCGGACGCACCCTGCAAGAGGAGTGCACCATGGATTTGCACCGACTATTGCTGGACACCGACCCCACTCTGGCGACGTTCGCGATCGTTGCCGTGCTCGCCGTGCTGGTGATGGGTAGCTGGGAACTGCTGTACTTCCTGATCACCAAGGAGCGCGTGGTCGAGGTAGCGGCGCCGCGTCAAGACATGCGGAGCCTGACCGGCGTACCCCTGGAAGCCGTGTCATAACCAAGCACCGGGGCAAGCAAGTCGCCGACCGTTCGCGGTCGAGCAAGCGAGAGTCGAACTATTTCGATGGCGACGGCAAGCCGCATACTGCGCAGCTCGAGTTCTGGATGAGCGCGCGGTAGCGGCGATCGCGTTGGCGCGCGGCCCACGCTACACTAGCGGCCGTCGCGCGTTGCGCACTGCGCGAACGCGCCCTTCATGTCCCGCTACCCGCACCTCCTCGCCCCGCTCGACCTCGGTTTCACCACGCTCAAGAACCGCGTGCTCATGGGTTCGATGCACACCGGGCTCGAGGAATCCGAGCGCGGCTTCGAGAAGCTCGCGGCGTTCTACGCGGCGCGCGCCGCGGGCGGCGTCGCGCTCATGGTTACCGGCGGCATCTCGCCTAACCTCTGCGGGCGGCTCGAGCCGCGCGCGCTGCAGTTGTCGTTTCCGTGGCAGGTAGCCAAGCATCGCATCGTCACCGACGCCGTGCACGATGCCGGAAGCAGGATAGCGCTGCAGATTTTGCACGCGGGACGCTACGCCTATCACCCGCTGTCGGTCGCGCCGTCGGCGCTGAAGTCGCCGATCACACCGTTTCGGCCACGCGCGCTGACACGGTGGGGCATCCGCAAGACGATCGCCGACTACGCGCGCTGCGCAGAACTCGCGCAGCGCGCCGGCTACGACGGCGTCGAGATCATGGGTTCCGAAGGCTATCTCATCAACCAGTTCATCGCGCTGCAAACGAACCATCGCGACGACGAATGGGGCGGCTCGTATCTCAACCGCATTCGAGTCGCCGTGGAGATCGTGCGCCGCACGCGCGCAGCGACCGGCCCGAAGTTCATCATCATCTACCGCCTGTCGATGCTCGACCTGGTCGAAGGCGGGAGCACGTGGGATGAGGTCGTCGCGCTGGCGCAAGCGGTCGAGGCTGCAGGCGCCACTATCATCAATACCGGAATCGGCTGGCACGAGGCGCGCATACCGACCATCGCCACCATGGTGCCGCGCGCCGCGTTCGCCTGGGTGACGCGACGGCTGAAAGGCGCGGTCGAGATTCCACTGATCACCACCAACCGCATCAACGATCCCGCTACCGTCGAATCCGTGCTCGCGCGCGGCGATGCCGACATGGTGTCGATGGCGCGGCCATTCCTGGCCGACGCCGCATTCGTCAACAAGGCGGCGGCCGATCGCGCTGACGAAATCAACACCTGCATCGGGTGCAACCAGGCGTGTCTGGACCAGATTTTCCAGCGCAAGACGGCGACGTGTCTGGTCAATCCCTACGCATGCCGTGAAACCGAGATGAGACTCATGCCCGCGCTCGAACGACGGCGGATCGCGATCGTTGGCGCCGGGCCGGCAGGCATGGCGTGCGCGCTGACTGCCGCCGAGCGCGGCCACGTCGTGACGCTGTTCGATGCCGCGGGCGAAATCGGCGGACAGTTCAATCTGGCGCGGCGCATTCCGGGCAAGGAGGAGTTCGCCGAGACGCTTCGCTACTTCCGTACGCGTCTCGCTCAGCTCGGCGTCACGGTCGAGTTGAACCGGCGTGTCGAGGCGGCCGACCTGGGCGGTTACGACGATGTGATACTCGCCACCGGCGTCGTGCCGCGCACGCCGGCGATACCGGGCGTCAACCACGCGAAGGTCGCGAGCTATGTCGAGATCGTCGATGGGCGCAGGCAGGCGGGCGCGCGCGTCGCGCTGATCGGCGCCGGCGGTATCGGCTTCGATGTCGCCGAGCTCCTGAGCGCCGCGAATCCCGAGGACGGGCATGAAAGCGAGGGCGCCGTGAACGACCCGGCGATCGCTGCATTCACCGCCGAATGGGGCATCGACGTCGGCTACGCGCATCGCGGCGGCGTGATGCCGGCGCAGGATCCGCCTCCGGCGCGCAAGTTGTGGCTGCTGCAGCGCAAGACCGAGAAGGTCGGCGCCGGGCTGGCGAAGACCACCGGCTGGATCCGCCGTACGCTGCTCAAGAAGCGCGGCGTGGCGATGGCAGGCGGCGTCGAGTACCAGCGCATCGACGACGCCGGCCTGCACGTGAAGATCGACGGCGTGCCGCAACTGCTCGACGTCGACACGATCGTCGTCTGCGCCGGGCAGGAGCCGCGGCGCGAATTGCTGTCCGATCTCGAGGCCGCGGGCATTCCGGCACGGCTGATCGGCGGCGCCGATGTCGCGCTCGAGCTCGATGCGCGACGCGCCATCGAACAGGGAACGAGAGTCGCGCTCGAGCTGTGACCTGCGCCCCGCTGCAGCGGCGTCGACCCTCGCCGCCGCGAGGCTCGACGGGGGCCTGGTTCGGGTGAGAGCGCCGTTACGGGGTGGTCGAATAGGCGCTCAGGTCGAGGCTGTCGAACTCCGATATCGCGGCCTCGCCTTTGAGCGCGAGATAGGCGACGACCAATAGCAGCACGCCGATCCAGATCAAGGCGAGTGCGGTTCCCAGCCATGAGCCGGTGCGCCTGGCGCGCAGCGCCGGTTCGCGCCCGCCCGCACGACGTCCGCCGGCCGAAACGCGATCGGTCAGCCCCTGGAGCGGGTCGATCCTGATGAACCTCGTGACGTGCAAGCCGCAGGGCATGCTTAGCATGCTACCGCAATTATGGCAGTGCAGCAATTCATGCCGATGTCATCAGCAAATCTTATGCTAACTATAGGAAACTTCGATTGGACTCACCGTGTCCTATCCCTCATTGTGCTTTGGTGCAATGCAACAATCTACGGTTGAACGGGCTCTGAGTTTCCTGCGCCGCGCTCGATCCTATCCAAGCACGTCAGGTATTCCAGCCCAGCTGTTTGGAACGCCGCGGACAAAACGAGTCCCGGTGCGTCCGACCGTCATCTAACCGACGCGGAGAAGCCGACACTGCCACAAGCGGTGTCGACGCAAAACCTATGACAGCGATTGACTTTGATAGTAGTACTCAACGCGTTTCGACGCGCAAGCCCATCAGCCTCGCGCTGCAGGGCGGTGGCGCGTGGGGCGCTTACACGTGGGGCGTGCTCGATGCAGTCCTGGCGAGTCGTAGCATCAGCGTCGCGCAGCTCAGCGGGACCAGTGCCGGCGCCATCAACGCAGCCATCGTCGCCAGTTCGCTGGCGAAGGGCTCGCCGGCACAGGCGCGGCGCGAGTTGCGCGAGTTTTGGCTGAGCGTCGCGCAGCCAGCGCTCGCCGAGATCTGGGAGCCGCTCGGTCGCGCCTGGCGCGATTCGTTCTCGACCTGGCTCGCCTCCAGCGCTGCCGTGTCCCCCTACGTCGTCAACCCGCTCAACATCAATCCGCTGCGAGAGGCGATCGCGGCGCACGTCGACTTCGAGGCGATTCGCAGCAAGAATGCGCCGGCACTCTACGTCACCGTCACCAGCGTCAGAACCGGATTGCCGCGCGTCATCGCCAACGATGGCATCACGATCGATGCGCTGCTCGCGTCGGCGTGCCTGCCGACGCTTTTTCCTGCGGTCGAGATCGACGGCGAGCCGTACTGGGACGGCGGCTACTGCGGCAACCCCACGCTGTGGCCGATGATGCACTCGGCGAGAGCACGCGACATCGTCCTGGTGCAACTCGTCCCCGATGAGGTCGCGGAAGCGCCGCGCGACCCGATCGCCATTCGGGAGCGCATCGGCGAGATCGTCTTCAACTCCAGCCTGGTGGCCGAAATGCAGGCCATAGCCGCGATGCGCTCCCTCGCCGCGCGAGGCGAAGGAACGCAGGGACTGCTCGACGTGCGCATGCACCGCATCGGTCCGCCGCCGCGCGAACTCGCCGCCCCGGGGTCGGCGTTGGAGCGCTCGCGCGCCACGCTGCTGCGCTTGCACGATGCGGGGAGAGCGGCGGCGAGGCAGTTCCTCGCGCGCCACGGCTCGGACATCGGCGTTCGCGAAACGCTGGACATCGCACGCGTCTATGCCGACGCGCGCAAGCCCAAGATGCGCGTGGCCGCGAACGACGAGATGGAATACGCGACAGCGCCGCTGGAGCGCACAGGTACACAGGCTTGAAGTCGCGCGCGGCGACAATGCCTGTCAGCTCTCGCGGCCTCGCACGACGGCGAGCGCGAAGCTCACCGCCGACACCACCGCCATTGCCAGCAGCCCCAGCAGCCATGTGAATGCCGTGGTCTGCGCGGACGCCAGCGGCGCGAACGCGAGTGGTGCGATGGCCCGCGCCAGCAATGCCGGCGCCGCGAGGCTTCCGAGAATACGCCCGTAACCCGCGCGTCCGAAGATTTCCGCGGGCACCGTGCCGCGCACGATGGTGACGACGCCGTTGGAAAAACCGAACAGCAGCGTGAAGACCAGCGCCACCGCAATCTGTCCGCCGAGCCCGATCAGCACGCCGACGGCGACGACCAGGAGCGAGAGCGCGATGACGCCGATGGTGCGCGACGCGAATCGCCGGCCGATCGTGAACTCGACGATGCGGCCGGCGACCTGCATCGGTCCGAAAAAAGATCCGACCCACACCGCCGTCTCCAGCGCAAGCCCCTGGCGCTGCAATACGCTGACCATGTGCACGGTAAGCACCGAGACGATGAATCCGTTGAGTGCGAAGGCGACAGCGAGCGCGACGAATGCGCGGCGCCGCGACCGCGGTGACAACGTGGGTGCGGACTCGACTGGACCCAGCTTGCCGGCGGCGGGGGAGGCGGAGCCCGGCGGCACGCCCACGAGGTGCAGCGGGAGGCAAACGCAGAAGTGGAGCACCGCGAAGAACACCAGCGTTTCTCGCCAGCCGTACCATTCCAGACCCTTGAGCGAGGCCGGCCAGAATACCGTGCTGGCGAGTCCACCCATCAGTGTCAGCGCGGTCAGTGCCGAACGGTACGAGGCGCCGCTGTGCTGGCTCAAGGTCGCGAACGCGGCGTCGTACATGGTCATCGCCATCGCCAGGCCCGCGATCGACCACGCGGCGTAGAGCGCGACCGAGGAATGCACGTTCGCAATGGCCAGCAGCGCGACACCGGCGACCACCGACCCGATGCTCATCACGCGCCGGCCACCGTGGCGATCGATTGTCCGCCCGACGCTGGGCGCGACCATGGCGGCGATGAGCAGAGAAAGCGAATAGGCGCCGAACAGTGTCTCGGCAGACACCCCCAGTTCGCTGCGCATGCTCGCCCCGAGCACCGCGATGGAATAGTAGAGCGTTCCCCAGGAGATGACTTGCGTGACGCCGAGCGCCGGGACAAGCCGCCACACGCTCTGCGATGCCATTCGACCATGTTACCGCAGCGTCGCAGCCAAAGCCGATGCCTCGGGCTTTGCAAAACCGCCCGCGGCACCCTAAGATAAGCGCTTACTCTACGTCGACGCCATGCAACCGCTGATCCTGACCGTTGATCTCGCCGGCCTTCCGCAAGCCTGGGTGGAACTGGAGGAAGCGATCACTTACCACGCCAAGCAGCTCGTGGCTTGGTCGGTCGGCCAGACGGTGCGCGAGTTTCGCGGCGGCTACCAGCGCAATGGCGAGCGCTCGCGCATCGCGACCAAGTCGATCCTGGCGATCAAGGGCAGCGGCGCCGCCAAATACCCGCACGCGCCGAGCCTGACCAATTCGCTGCTGTTCGCCCGCGACCGCCATCTTTGCGCCTACTGCGGTGACCGCCACATGACTCGCGATCTTTCGCGCGATCACGTGCGACCGGTCGCACGCGGCGGCCGTGACAGCTGGACGAATACGGTGACGGCATGCAGGCGCTGCAACACGCGCAAGGGCAACCGCTCGCCTGAGCAGGCGGGCATGCCGCTGCTGTACGTGCCGTATGTGCCCGATCGCCACGAGCACTTCATTCTGCGCAATCGGCGGATTCTCGCTGACCAGATGGAGTACCTGCTCGCCTCCGTTTCCAAGAATAGCCGGCTGCACGCTGCAAAGCTGCTGTAGCGCCGGCGCCAGTCGGCCGGTCTTGAAGGCGCGTGCGTCTGCCTCCATATGCGCTTTGAACACGGAGACCACGATGACCACACGCACCCTGCAACGCGCCATCGAATCCATTCCCACGTCGGATGGCGCCGGCGTCAAGCTACGCCGCAGCATCGGTCAGTCGGCGTGGGCGCGCGTCGATCCGTTCCTGATGCTCGACCACTTCTCCACGGACAACGCCGACGACTACATCGCTGGATTTCCGGCACACCCGCACCGGGGCTTCGAAACGGTGACTTACATGCTCGACGGCCACATGCGCCATGAGGACCACCTCGGCCACACCGGCGACCTGAAGGGCGGCGGTGTGCAATGGATGACCGCGGGGCGCGGAATCATCCACTCGGAAATGCCGCAGCAGGAAGCCGGCCGCATGCGCGGCTTCCAGCTCTGGATCAACCTGCCGGCCAAAGAAAAGATGAAGCCCGCCGGCTATCGCGATATCCAACCCGAGGAGATTCCCGTGGTGGCGCTGCCGGACGGCGTCAGGGTGAAGGTGATCGCGGGTACCCTCGATGTGTCCGGCGGGAAGACGCCGGGTCCGATTCAGGGCGTGACCACCGATCCGCTCTACTTCGACGTCGAGCTGCCGGCGGGGAGCCACTTTTCGCATCCGGTTGCGCCGGGCTATCACGCCTTTGTCTATCCCTTCGAAGGCAGCGTCGAGGTGGGACCTGAAGGGAAACAGCGCCATCTGAAAACGCATAGCGCCGGCATTCTGTCCGACGGCGACACGATCGAACTCAACGGCGGCAGCGAAGGTGGCCGGGTGATCCTGCTCGCCGGCAAGCCGCTGCTCGAGCCGATCGTTCAGTACGGTCCCTTCGTCATGAACACGCGCGAGGAAATCGAGCAGGCGATGCTGGACTATCAAAACGGCAAGCTGACGCAAGCGGCGGCCTGACCATCCGCGCATCGTCGCAACTAGAAGAGCCGGCGCGAAGCCGGCTTTTCACATTGGTGCGATGCGCGGTGTGGTACAAATGCGCGCAATGGGTCCGCCGATGCCGGTACGCTCGCCGCGACGCTTTGTGCTTACGCTCTCCTGCCGTGATGCCCCAGGCATCGTGGGCGCGGTCGGCACCTTCCTCGCCGAGCGTCGCTGCAACATCATCGACAGCGCGCAGTTCGGCGATCTCGACACGCAGCGCTTCATGATGCGCGTGCTGTTCGAGGCGCTCCCGCCGGAGACCGCGTACGCGGACCTCGTCGGGCAGTTCGCGGGCATCGGTTCGCGCTTCGGCATGGATTGGCAGATGAGCGACGCCGCGGACAAGCCGCGCGTGCTGATCCTGGTGTCGAAGTTCGACCACTGCCTCAACGACCTGCTGTACCGGTACAAGGTCGGCTGGCTGCCGATGACGCCGGTCGCGGTCGTATCCAATCATCCGGAGACCTCGGTCCTGGCGGCCTCGTACGCCGTGCCGTTTTTCCACCTGCCGATCACGCCGGAAACCAAGGCGCAACAGGAGGCGCGTCTGCTGTCCCTGATCGGGGAGCTAGGCGCCGAGCTGGTCGTTCTCGCGCGCTACATGCAGGTGCTCTCCGAGGATCTGTGCTCGAGGCTCAGGGGCCGAGCCATCAACATCCATCACTCGTTCCTTCCGAGCTTCAAGGGCGCAAGGCCGTATCACCAGGCGTACGCGCGCGGCGTGAAGGTGATCGGTGCTACCGCGCACTACGTGACATCGGAGCTCGACGAAGGACCGATCATTGAACAGGAGGTCGCACGTGTTGACTACAATATGCGTGCCGACGATCTCATTGCTCTAGGCCGGGACGTCGAATGCCAAGCGCTCGCGCGAGCGGTCAAGTATCACCTGGAGCGGCGCGTTTTCCTGAACGGGATGAAAACCGTTGTCTTCCGCTAGAAGGGGTTTTTCCCACTGAAGGCAGGTTGGAGCGCGAACGGTCGGCAGGAGCCGACCGCCCCCGGTTGACATTTGCTTGCGCCGCCGCGATGCTGCTTGGCAACGCTGACCGGCCCTCGGGGTGGGCGCTAGCTGTACTGTTCAGAAATTCCCCAAGGAATGGAAGGCACGGGCGTTGGGGGGATCCACGGCCGCCGCGAGCGATCGTCCCGCCAGGGCTGGTTCAGGTCGCTGCGTGTGCGTCAGGCACAAGGGAGTTACGTGGCATCGGACAATGTCATCGAGATCGCCGGGCACGGTCCTCGACCCGTCGTCCTGCTGATCGTCGGAAGCCGGGCGGAGTGCATCAAGCTCGCCCCGGTCGCGCGTGCGATCGGGCGTTCCGAAATGCTGGCGCCAGTTGTCCTCAACAGTGGCCAGAATCTTGAGATCGTGCGCGCGTCGCTCGCAGACCTGGGGGTCCGGCGTCCGTTGGAGCTCGCCCCCATGCCCGCGTTTACACATCTGCAGCCGGCGTGCAGCTACCTCGAGCGCGAAATTCGCGCAATCGTGCGCCAAGTCAAGCCCGCGGTGGTGCTGGTCGCCGGGAATACGGCCACTTCGTATTCCGGTGCGCGCGCGGCCCGTGTCGAGCGACGTACGGTCGGCCATATCGAGGCGGGCTTGCGAACGGACAATTCTCTGACGCCGTTTCCCGAGGAGTGGCTACGGCGCGAGATCGCGCGCTACGCTCACTTGCACTTCGCGTCCTGCCGGACGGCGGCGGCGAATCTGGCCGCCGAAGGCATCGATGTCCATACCATCTTTCATGTCGGATCGCCGGCGATCGACAGCCTCGCCAGGGTACTTCACGAACTGGGTGCGCGCGGTGCCGATGATCATCGCACGCGCAACACCATCCTCGTTACCCTGCACCGCAGCGAGAACTACGACCGCGGCGCCGAATTGCTTTGCGAATCGCTGATTCAGATCGTCAAGCAGCAACCGCAGCTGCGAGTGGTTTTTCCGCTGCACGCCAACCCGCGCATCGCCGAGCCGGTGCGCCGGCGACTGCGCTGGCTCGAGCCCTGCGAGATTTGCGAGCCGATGCCTTACCGTGAATTCATCCTTGCCGCGCGCGCTGCCGCGATCGTCATCAGCGACTCGGGCGGCATACAGGAAGAAGCGCCGCATCTTGGGGTACCCTTGCTGGTGCCGCGCATCAACACCGAGCGGCCGGAGGCCCTGCAGACGGGCTGGGTGCGCCTGGCCGACGTTCGACGCGGGACCGTCGTCACGACGGCGATGCAGATGCTGGCGCGGGAGCGGCGTGCCGCGCTGCCCATCGACGCGGCAGCGCCGTTCGGCGCGGGCAACGCCGGGGCGCGCATCGTGCGAATTCTCGAACGACGCAGCGCGCAGCAGCGTTCGGCGTAACATCGCCTTGCGGCGCAGGGGCGTTGGTCCGGCACGTCCGCCCCGACGGTCTTGAATCTGCTCCAATCGACCTCATCCTTTGCTCATGGCCGAATCCCTGCGCGTGGCGTGTCCGAGTTGCAGCACGACCAACCGCGTGCCAGGCGATCGGCTCGGCGCCGGCCCGACCTGCGGCGAGTGCAAGCAACCCCTGTTTCCCGGAAAGCCGATCGAGCTTACCAAGGCCAACTTCGAGCGTCATGTCGCCGCGAGCGGGTTGCCGTTGGTGGTGGACTTCTGGGCGCCGTGGTGCGGCCCGTGCCGGGCAATGGCACCGGCGTTCGAGCAGGCCGCGGCTCAGCTCTCGCCCGGTGTGCGGCTGGCCAAGCTCAACAGCGATGATGCGCCGGAGATCTCTGCGCGCTTCGGCATCCGCGGCATTCCGACGCTGATCGCGTTCAGGGGCGGCCGCGAGGTGGCGCGGCAATCCGGCGCCATGCAGCTTCCGGGCTTGCTGGGCTGGGTGCGCGCGAACGTGCAGGCCTGACGATTCGATATGTCAACGCGCATCCCTCACGACTGGATGTGGGCGCAGGCGTTCGAGTTGCTCGATCAGGCCGAGCGCATGCAGCGGCAATTCTTCCGGCTGGCGGCGTCGGGTCAGGCACGTGCGATGTGGGAGCCGCCCGTCGACGTGTTCGAGGACGAGCGCGAGGTCATCGTCATCGTCGCCCTGCCCGGCGTGCCGGCGGAGCGCATCGAAGTCAGCACTGAGGGCAGGACGCTGATTGTGCGCGCGGAGTGCCCATTGCCATTCGCCGGCGCCCGGCGCGCCGTGCGACAACTCGAGATCCCCTACGGAGACATCGAGCGTCGCATCGCCCTGCCGGATGGCGACCTGGACACCGGGACGCGCGAATCGGCCGATGGATTCTTGATCGTGAGGCTGCGCAAGCAAGGCTACGCAGGACAACCGTGAACCAGGAAATCTCCGCGACCGATCCCCTGACCGCCGATGCCGGCGCGCGCGCCGATGCGAAGGCGCCCGAAGCGCCTCAGGGCGAGCGCCAGGGCACATCCCGACCGATTCCCGACGACGCGCTGATCGTCGTTCCGGTGCGCAACGTCGTGCTCTTTCCGGGCATGATCGTACCGTTGCTCGTCGATCGCGAGCGCTCGCGCATCGCGGTGCAGGAAGCCGTCCGCCTGCAGCGCCCGGTCGGCATATTGTTGCAGAGCAAGCGCGACGTCGACGAGCCGGGTCCCGACGACCTGCATTGGGTGGGCACCACCGCCACCGTGCTGCGCTACATCACGGCGCCCGACGGGGCGCATCACGTCGTCTGTCAGGGCGGCCAGCGCTTCCGCGTGCTTCAGTTTCTCGACGACTATCCGATGGCTGTCGCCCGGGTGCAACTCATCGAGGAACCCGCGCAGACCAGCACGGAGATCGAAGGTCGCGCGCACAGCCTCAAGGAGCGCGCGGTCGAGATCCTGCAACTGCTGCCGCAGGTACCGGAGCAGATGGTCGCTGCGCTGCAAGGCGTGGAGGGTCCGGCGCGACTCGCCGATTTCATCGCCGGGCTGATGGACATCAGTGTCGAGGAAAAGCAGGCGCTGCTCGAGATGTTCGATCTCAAGAGCCGGCTCGATAAGCTGCTCGAGCTGCTGACGCATCGCATCGAGGTGCTCAAGGTTTCGCGCGAGATCGACGAGCGCACGCGTGAATCCATCGACGATCGCAATCGCCAGCACCTGCTGCGCGAGCAGATGCGCACGATCCAGAAGGAACTCGGCGACGCCGACGAAGATGCGGCGGAGATCACGGAGCTGGATAAGGCGATCAGCGAAGCGAAGATGCCCGAGGAAGTGGAAAAGCAGGCGCGCAAGGAGTTGAAGCGCCTCGAGCGCATGCCCGAAGGCGCCGGCGAATACTCGATGGTGCGAACGTACCTCGACTGGCTGATTGATCTGCCGTGGGCGGCCGATGCTGTGACCGACATCGACGTCGCCGAGGCAAGGCGCATCCTGGACGAGGACCACTACGGCCTTGACAAGATCAAGAAGCGCATCCTCGAATTTCTCGCGGTGCGCAAGCTCAATCCGTCGGGCAAGAGCCCGATCCTGTGCTTCGTCGGCCCGCCCGGCGTCGGCAAGACGTCGCTCGGGCAGAGCATCGCCAAGGCGACCGGACGCAAGTTCGCGCGCGTGAGCCTCGGCGGCGTTCACGACGAGGCGGAAATCCGCGGCCATCGCCGCACCTACATCGGTTCGCTGCCGGGTAACATCATCCAGAGCCTGCGCAAGGTGGGTACGCGCAACTGTGTGATGATGCTCGATGAAGTCGACAAGCTCGGCGCCGGCGGCTTCCACGGCGACCCGGCCTCGGCGCTGCTCGAAGTGCTCGACCCCGAGCAGAACTCGACGTTCCGCGACAACTACCTGGGCGTGCCCTTCGACTTATCGGGCGTGATGTTCATCTGCACGGCGAACGTGCTCGACACGATCCCCGGGCCGCTGCGCGATCGCATGGAGATCATCCAGCTGCCGGGCTACACGGCGCAGGAAAAGCTGCAGATCGCACGCCGCTACCTGGTGCCGCGTCAGCTTGCGGCGACCGGGCTCAAGACCGGAGCAGTGCGCAATCAGCGACGACGCGCTGTCGGCGATCATCGACGACTACACGCGCGAGGCGGGAGTGCGCAATCTCGAGCGCGAGATCGGCAAGGTGTTCCGCAACGTTGCGGTGCGCATCGCCGAAGGGGGCGTGCAGCAGGTCGACATCGGCCCTGACGACTTGCAGGCGATTCTCGGCCCACGCATTTTCGAGGCCGAGGTCGCGATGCGCACGCCGATGCCGGGTGTGGCGACGGGCCTCGCGTGGACGCCGGTGGGTGGTGACATTCTGTTCGTCGAGGCCGCGCGCATGCCCGGAAGCGGCAAGCTCATCCTGACCGGTCAGCTGGGCGAGGTCATGAAGGAAAGCGCGCAGGCGGCGCTTTCGCTGGTCAAGGCGCGCGCCGAGCACCTCGGCATCGCTGCGGAAGTCATCGAGAAATCCGACATTCACGTGCATGTGCCGGCAGGCGCGACACCCAAGGACGGTCCGAGCGCGGGCGTTGCGATGTTCGTCGCACTGGCGTCGCTGCTGACGTCGCGCCCGGTGCGCACTGACGTGGCGATGACCGGCGAGATCAGCCTGCGCGGACTGGTGCTGCCCATCGGCGGCGTCAAGGAAAAAGTACTCGCAGCGCTGCGCGCCGGAATCAAGACCGTGATGCTGCCTTCACGCAACCGCCGCGACCTCGAAGACATCCCCGCCGACGCGCGCGAGCAGCTCCAGTTCGTCTGGATCGAACAGGTCGACGAGGCGCTCGCAACTGCCCTGTCTACCGCCTGAGCTGACGTCGGCCGGAGCGACACGGCCGTCGATCATTCCTCGGTGATTCGCCGCCGCATCGACTTGACGTCGCCGCGCCTGAGCTTGTTCTCGACGCGCCTTCGTTGCGAACCCTTGGTCGGCTGTGTCGGTTTGCGCGCGCGCGGCGCGACGGCGGCGCTGGCGACGAGTTCGTTGAGGCGCGACAGCGCGTCCTCGAAGTTCTTGTCGAGGCTGCGATAGCGCTGCGCCTTGATGATGACCACCCCGCTCGCGCTGATGCGCTGATCACGGGAAGCGAGCAGGCGTTGCCTGACGGGTTCGGGAAGCGATGAGGCCCGAATGTCGAAGCGCATGTGGACAGCGGTCGAAACCTTGTTGACGTTCTGACCACCGGCGCCCTGCGCGCGAATCGCGGTCCACTCGACGTCCTCCGCGGCGACGCGCATCGCGGGCGGACTTACTGCTTCCCCGAAGGTGCGACGACGTCGGTGGCGTTGTCGATGTAGTTGAGCGCTTCGTTGAGCATCGACAGCGCCCTGGCGGCATTGCCCCCGGCGAGCTGATCCTTGATATCGACGATAATCTGACGAAGCTTCTGCTCGTAGGCTTCTGCCTTCTCGAGCTCGGCCACCAGGCTCGCGATCTCGGTCGCGGGCCCTGGTCGATCACGCTTGGCCGGCACGGTTGAGCTCCTCCCGAACTGAACAGATGAAACGCATTGCGCAGTCGCCAAGACAGACGCCCCCACGCTAGACTCGCGAACCGGGAAGCATAATCGAATTGTACGACTCGGCGCGGATCCTATTGAGCTTTACCTAACTACGTGACACAACCAGCCACCAGCCAGGTCGCCCCGGCGGAGGCCGGGGCCCAATCTCTGGCTATGAAATTGGATCCCGGCCTGCGCCGGGATGACTTCAACATTCATACATGCTGTGTCACTCGGTTTCGTAAACTTCAATAAGACGCGTTGATCGGAACCGCGGCAGCGGCAACCTTCCTACAAGAATCGTTCCAGAGCGGCGATGGTCTCGGCCTGCTGCTCCTCCATGATCCAGTGCCCGGCATTCTTGATCACGATCACGGTGGCGTCCGTCGCGACGAGCTTCGCCTGCGCCCCCAGAGCGTCCCCCAGCGACTTTTCCCCGCCAATGGACAGAACGGGAATGGTGAGCCGGGTCTTCGCGAGCGCAGCGAAGTCCGCGGCCGTCTTCGGAAACGACGCGAAGTAGGCAAAGCCGGCAGCCATGCGGCCCGGACGTGAATAAGCGGTGGTGTACGCACGCCGCGCATCCTCGGGTATCGAGCGGGTCTTGTCGGCTGCGAAGTCGTTCCAGAAATGCTCGAAGAAAACACGCTCGCGTCCCTTGACCAGCGCCTCCGGCGTCGGCCCGTAGAAGCGGAAATGCCAGATCGCTGGACTGTTGTAGATTGGCTCCCAACCGTCGACCCCGGGAAGGAAGGCGTCCATCAGCGCGAGCTTCTCGACTTCTTGCGGATACATCGCCGCGTAGGCATAGGCCACCATCAAGCCGATGTCGTGCCCCACCACGCGCACCTTCGAGTGGCCGAGCGTGCGCACCGCACTGTGGATGCGCTCCGCCGCGGTCTTCATATCGATGCCGGTCGCAGGAATCGACGACTCGCCGATCCCCGGCAGATCGGGTGCGATCACGGTGAAGCGCGGCGCCAGCACCTTGGCAAGCGGTTTCCACATCAGCGACGTTTCGGCGTAGCCGTGCAGAAGAATCACGGCGGGCCCGGTCCCGCCTACGTTGACGCTGATCGTGCCGCCATCGACGGGGACGGAGCGCACTTTGAACCCGGGTCCGAAATCGGCGGCGTGCGCGCTCGCCGCGGCCAGCATGGCAGAGGCGCAGCAAAGCGCGAACGACATCAGTGCACGACGGTCGAACGACATTCGTTTCATCGAAAATTTCCTCAGGGTGGGCAGGCGGTGGGCGATTCCATCGACGCGCGAGCGCGCGCGAGTGACCCGTCCGGCGTGCGATCAGGCCCCCGGCGTCCACCGTGCGGGCGACGACAATACACGATAAACGACGATGGTGTTGCAGACGAGGAGGATCAACGTTAAAAACCTCGCACTACGGCAGGTCGAACAGCAGGACCTCAGAATCGCTCGCTTTCCCTTCAATGATCAGCGCAGCCTCGCCGTCGATGGCGGCGCCGTCGCCCGCCTCCAGATCGTGATCGTTCGCTCGTACGGCGCCGCGCGCGATCTGCAGCCAGCCCGTGCGTCCGGACGCGAAGGCGTGCGTGACCCGCTCGCCGGGATTCAGGCGCGCCGCAAACAGTTCGACGTCCTGATGGATCACGACTGAGCCGTCGCGCCCGTCCGACGAGCCCACGAGCCGAAGGCGTCCGCGCGTTTCGGCATCGGGAATCGTCTTCTGTTCGTAGCGCGGTACGATGCCCTCGCGGTCGGGGATGATCCATATCTGCATGAAGTGCACTGGCTCGCGCTTCGAATGATTGAACTCGCTGTGGCGTATGCCGGTGCCCGCGGACATCACCTGAACGTCGCCCGGGCGGATCACCGATCCCGTGCCGATGCTGTCCTTGTGCTCGAGGGCACCTTCGAGCACGTAGGAGACGATCTCCATATCGCGGTGACCGTGCGTGCCGAAACCCTGGCCCGGGCTGACGCGATCCTCGTTGATGACCCGAAGCGGCCCGAATCCCATGTGCTTCGGGTCGTGATAGTCGCCGAAGGAAAACGTGTGCCGGCTGTCCAGCCAACCGAAGTCGGCTGTGCCGCGTTGCTTCGACTTGCGTATATGCAGCATCGGATTCGCCTCTGCGTTCGCTGAGCGCGCGCACACCCGGCACCAGGGAGTCTAACCCTTGATGAACGCGAGCAGTTCCTCGTTGACGCGGTCCTTGAGCGTCGTGCACATGCCGTGCGGCGCGCCCTTGTACACGACGAGCTTGGCGTTCTTGACGATCTTGGAGGACAGCAGCGCGGAATCGGCGATCGGGACGATCTGGTCGTCGTCGCCGTGCAGGATCAGCGTCGGCACGTCGATCTTCTTCAGATCCTCGGTGAGATCCGTCTCGGAAAACGCCTTGATGCAGAAATAGGACGCGGGAAAGCCCGCCATCATGCCCTGCAGCCAGAACGATTCGCGCACACCCTCGGAGATCTTCGCGCCGGGACGGTTGTAGCCGTAGAACGGCATGCTCAGATCCTTCCAGAATTGCGAGCGGTCGGCCTGGACGCTGGCGCGAAGCTCGTCGAACACCTCGATCGGCAAACCGCCGGGATTGGCGGGCGTCTTCAGCATCAGCGGCGGGATGGCGCCGATCAGCACGGCCTTGGCCACGCGCGCGGTGCCGTGGCGGCCGATGTAGCGCGTGACTTCGCCGCCGCCGGTGGAGTGACCGACGTGGATCGCGTTCTTCAGGTCGAGCGCTGCGACCAAGGTCGGCGAGGTCGTCGGCGTACGTGTCCAGGTCGTTGCCGTGTCCAGGGCTGGCTCGAGCGGCCGTGGCCGCGGCGGTCGTGCGCGATGCAGCGATAGCCCCGTGATGCCAGGAAGAACATCTGGTCTTCGAACGCGTCGGCGGAGAGCGGCCAGCCGTGGCTGAAAACGACCGGTTGCCCGGTACCCCAGTCGTTGTAGTAGATCTGCGTGCCGTCCTTGGTGGTGATCGTGCTCATTTCCTGTTTTCCTTTGTTCGGGTTGGAAGGGCGGAAGCGGACTCTCGCTTGGCGTTTGCGTCCGGTGTCGCGTCAGCCTCGACACGGAGCAGTAACTTGCGTGGGTCTGTTGCCGCACGATCGGCTGTTGCGTTTGTTCATGGGCTCACGGGCGCCGGTCGCTCGCGGCTGCGACCGGACCAATGTCCATAGTGCTCGCATCCCGCGGATGTCCGCAAGCGCGTGCTTCGTGTCAGATGACGAAAAGCGATTGCCGATGCAACGCCGAACCCGATACGGCGCCTCGCAAATGATAAACTTGCGATGGCGACCATCGTGAACGTACGATGCGCGACAGCGGCCGGATCCCAGCCCGCAGAGCATTCATGACCGCCAGCCACGCTACCCACGATGCGGCGCACCCGGCCGCGCCGGCCGACACTTTGGCGCCGGCTGGCCTCGCGCGGCCGTCGCCGAAACGTTTGCGTCGCCTGCTGTGCCTCGATGATTTCGAGCCCGCGGCAGAGCGCCATCTGCCGCGGCCCATCTTCGGCTATGTTGCCGGCGCCGCGGAAACCAACGCATCGCTGGAGGACAACCGTGCCGCCTTCGCCGAGTACGGGTTCCTGCCGCGCGTGCTGATCGACGTATCGAAGCGCTCGCAGGAAGTGAGCCTGTTCGGCCGTACGTACGCCGCGCCGTTCGGTATCGCACCCATGGGCATCAGTGCGCTGATCGCGTATCGGGGCGATCTGGTGCTTGCGCGCGCCGCCTCTGCGCTAAACGTGCCGATGATCATGAGCGGCTCGTCGCTCATCCGTCTGGAGGACGTCGCCGCGCAATGCCCGGGCACGTGGTTCCAGGCGTATCTGCCCGGCGACGTACCGCGCATCACGGCGCTCGTCGAGCGCATCGCGCGAGCCGGCTTCGAGACGCTCGTGATCACTGTCGACTGTCAGGTGGCCGGCAATCGCGAGAACAACGTGAGGGCGGGATTCTCCACGCCGCTGCGTCCCACGTTGCGGCTGGCCTGGGATGGAATCACGCATCCGCGTTGGCTGTTCGGGACCTTCCTGCGCACCTTGGTGCGGCACGGGATGCCGCATTTCGAGAACAACTACGCGACGCGCGGCGCGCCGATCCTGTCGCCCTCCGTCGTGCGCGACTATTCCGACCGCGGACATCTGACCTGGAATCATTTCGAGCTCATCCGCCGCATGTGGACGGGCCGGCTGGTCGTCAAGGGCGTGCTCGACAAGGACGATGCGCGCATCGCGCGTGAGGCCGGTGCCGAAGGCATCATCGTGTCGAACCATGGCGGCCGCCAGCTCGACGGCGCGGTGTCGCCGTTGCGTGTCCTGCCAGACATCGTCGCGGCGTGCCCGGACATTCCGATCATGATGGATTGCGGCGTGCGCCGCGGCACCGACGTGCTCAAGGCGCTCTCGCTGGGCGCGAAATTCGTATTTGTCGGCCGTCCGTACGCCTACGCCGCGGCCATCGGCGGCGAGGCCGCAGTTTGCCATGCGATCGAGCTGCTTCGCGACGAGGTCTCGCGCGACATGGCCATGCTGGGCGCGACCAGCATCGCCGACCTGGGGCCGCGGTGGTTGGTGCGCATCGGCCGCTAGCCCTTGCGAACGGCGCTCGGCGCTCCGGTGTCGGACGGATTGCGACCCTTGGTGGACGCGTTCCTCGAGCACAGAGCCCGGAGACCCGGCATGTACGCCGGCGCAACGACCCTTCGACAGGCGTGGTGGTTCGGAACATGCGTACGTCCGTCCGGCCGTGTGACAACTGTCACAATTTCCCGAGCCGCGTGACAACTGCGCGTCGTGCCAGCGGGCCACTCTCGTAGCACAATGTAGGCCACTAACCCGCAACTAGGGATGCGCACACGCGTTTGATCCGCACCGAACGCGGGGCGGGCTATCTTTTCGTGGCGGATGTCGAGACCGTGCGTTGACTTCACGCGGCTCGAATTGCGCGCGACTTATCCATCACCCAAGGAGATTTTCACCATGGCACCGAAGGACGCAACGACGCGACGGAAGGCTCCACTCGCCACGCCGACGGGATTGGGGGCACAGGCAACGCGCGATATCTCGGGAGCCCTGAATGCGCTTCTGGCCGACTTCTTCGCCTTGTACCTCAAGACCAAGAACTTTCACTGGCACATATCGGGCCCTCACTTCCGCGACTATCACCTTTTGCTCGATGAGCAGGCCGATCAGCTCTACGCTACGACCGACGACATTGCCGAGCGCACGCGAAAGGTAGGTGGAACGACGCTGCGTTCGATCGGTCACATCGCGCGCCTGCAGCGCGTGCTGGACAACGACGCTGACTACGTAACGCCGCCCGATATGCTCGCCGAATTGCGCGACGACAATATGCAGCTTGCGGCGCGCATGCGGGAGACGCACGACGTCTGCGACGAGCACGGCGATGTCGCCACCGCCAGCCTGCTTGAAAACTGGATCGATCAGGCCGAAAGGCGCGTCTGGTTTCTCTTCGAGGCGAGCCGCGGCGCGTAGATCTCACGGCCGCAAGGGGCAGATCAGCCACAACGCCGATCACGCGCAATCCTGCTGGAGCTCGAGGATCACCGGCCACGGCGCGGCGGCGCACGGTTCGGCGGATCACGCGCGCGCGTCCTTGCCGGAGCACGCTTGCCATTCCATCGCGGCGACGTGGGTCATGGTGCACGGGAGCAGGAGGATGGTGTCGACATGGCAGACGATGTGACGAGCGAAGTCGAGCGGCGGCGCCACCAGATATTTCCGGTGCTGACCGAAGCGGAAATCGCGCGCATCAGCCGCTTCGGCACCGTGCAGCGCTTCGCGCGCGGCACGCGCCTTTTCGCGGCCGGTGAGCGCAGCCCCGGGATGTTCATTGTGCTCGAGGGCGTGATCGCCATGAGCCAGCGGGATGGACTGGGCAAGGTTGTCCCGATCGTGCGTGCCGGCCCCGGTGAGTTCACCGGTGAGGTTGCTCAGCTCTCCGGGCGTTATGGACTCGTCGACGGTTACGCCGAGGATGACGTCGAGGCGCTGCTCGTGCCACCGGAGCAGCTGCGCGCGCTGATCATCGCCGAGGCCGATCTCGGCGAGCGCATCGTGCGGGCTCTGATACTGCGTCGCGTGGCGCTCGTGCAATCGGCATCGAGCGGTCCGGTGCTGATCGGCCAGCCGCAGTCACCCGGGCTCCTGCGGCTGCAGAATTTTCTCGGCAGAAACGCTCAACCGCATCAGGTGCTCGATCCCTTGACAGATGCCGGCGCCGGCATGCTTTTTGGGCAGCACGATGTCGCCGACGGAGACGTTCTGGTGGTCTTCCCTGATGGATCGGTGCTGGTCAATCCGTCCGAGGATGCGCTCGCCCGTGGCCTGGGGATGCTCGACACGGCCGAGCGCGACGAGCTCTACGACGTTGCCATCGTCGGCGCCGGGCCCGCGGGCCTCGCCACGGCGGTCTACGCGGCGTCGGAAGGACTCAAGGTCGTCGTGCTCGATTGCCGGTCGTTCGGCGGCCAGGCCGGGGCCAGCGCGCGCATCGAGAACTACCTGGGATTTCCGACGGGGATCTCCGGCCAGGCGCTGGCCGGACGCGCTTTCGTGCAGGCGCAGAAGTTCGGCGCACAGATTCTGATTCCGGCGCAGGCCAAGGCGCTGGAGCGCAGCGGCGATGAGACACATGGCGAGCTGACTTTGAAAGTGAGCGATGGGCGAAAGCTGCGGTCGCGCACGGTCGTCATCGCCAGCGGTGCGCGCTACCGCCGCCCGGCCGTGGCGCGGCTGGCCGAGTTCGAAGGCCGCGGCGTGTCGTACTGGGCCTCCCCGCTCGAGGCGAAGTCGTGTGCTCGCGAGGAGGTCGCACTGGTGGGTGGTGGCAATTCGGCGGGGCAGGCGGCGGTATTTCTCTCGCAGCACGCGGCGAAGGTCGATGTACTGGTGCGCGGGCCCGGACTTGCCGCCAGCATGTCGCGCTATCTGATCGATCGCATCGAAGCGACGCCGAACATCGAGTTGCGGCCGCACACCGAACTGACGCAGCTTCACGGTGACGCGCTGGTTGGCCTCAAGGCGATATCCTGGCGCAACAGCCGCTCGGGAGTCGAAGAAGAGCACCCGATACGCCATTTGTTTCTGTTCGTCGGCGCGGATCCCGAAACCGCGTGGCTCGAAGGCAGCGGCGTGGCGTTCGATACGGATGGCTTCGTGCTCACTGGCCGCGCAAGCACGATGCCCGGGAAGGAGCACGCGGCGGGAGCGCTCGAATCGAGCGTGCCGGGCGTGTTTGCGGTTGGCGACGTGCGTTCCGGGTCGGTCAAGCGTGTCGGCGGCGCGATCGGCGAAGGCGCGTCCGTGGTGGCACTGATTCACCAGCATCTCGCGGCGGCCGTCGCAGCGGCCGCGCAGCCGGCTCGTGCGGTATCGGTCTAACCATCATGCAAAGGGCCCCTATGGATGACCCAATGGAAGACAAGGCAGTCCTGAAGCACGTGCAGCGCCTGGTCGCCGAAGAGCATCGGCTGTTCGAGAAGGCGTCGCTGGACGATTCTGAAACCGAACGGCTCGCGGCGGTCCAGGTCGAGTTGGAGCAGTGCTGGGACCTGCTGCGCCAGCGACGTGCGCTGCGCGAGATGGGGCGCGACCCTTCCGAGGCCCACCTGCGGCCGGCCGAAGTCGTCAAGAAATACATCGGGTAACGCGATGGTGTCCGTGAGTTCATCCGGTGAAAGCGGCTACGCGATGATGATCGACGCCAGTGGCCACACACTGCGTGCCGACGAACCGATGTCGGCGGGCGGCAGCGACACCGGTCCGCGACCCACCGAGCTGGTCCTCTCCGGCCTGGGTGCGTGCACCGCGATCACGCTGCGCATGTACGCGGAAAGAAAAGGCTGGAGGCTGGGCAGGATCAAGGTGTCCGTCGATTTTTCCGGCGACGGCGAAGCCCGCCGCATCGAGCGGCGCATCAGCTTCAGCGCATCGTTGTCGCCCGAGCAACTGGAGAGGCTTGCGGAGATCAGCGAGAAGACCCCCGTCAGCAGGATGCTGAAGACGGGTATGGCAATTCAAACCACGCTCGGCTGACGCGAGCAAGGGCGGGTTTAAGGCCGAAACGATGTGGGCGCTCGACGAGGCGAGCGCCTGACCCGCTGGAAACGCACGCACTATTTTGAGAAATGCGAACCCGAGTGATACGGCATGTGTGAATGTTGACGTCATCCCGGCGCACGCCGGCATCCAATTTCACTGCCACGGCAACTTGGGCCCCGGCCTGCGCCGGGGCGACGTGGCTCGTGGCAGGTTGTGTCACGTAGTTAGGTAAAGCTCAATAACTCGATCAGGCGCGGCCTGTCGTGAACGTCCGTCGCGGCGCCGCGACGCGGAGCGCAGTCCTAGAACTGCGTGTGCCATCCCACTGCGACGCCATGCGGAAGCAGCTCGATGAGAATCGGCACGTCCCGGCTGTGTGCGTACCAGCCGGACAGGCCGCCGACCGCCCAACCTGCGAGTACGTCGGTCTGCCAGTGGGCCTGGTTCTTGATTCTTCCGGCACCGACGTAGAGCGGAATGAGCGTCAACAAGTACGTTGCAGGGTATTCCTTTGCGTATTCCATGATGTAGGGCGTGACCAGTCCCGCCGCCACCGCGGCTTCGCCGCTCGGGAAGCTGTAGTTGGATCCGTGCTGAAACCAGAGGCAGGGATTGTTCTCCGTGCTCGGTCGCACCCGCGTGAACACGTACTTGCCGATCGTCGCGCTCGCCCCGGAGATGATCTCGGAATCGATGCCCTGCCACATCGTCTTTCCGAAGCGCGTCTCCGATCCCTCCCAGACCGCGCCGCCGACTTGGGCGACCGTCAGGGCGACCATCAGTCCGCGGTACGCGTCCGGATTCCAGATCCCCGACGCGTCGTAGTTGACGCGATGGTCGATGCGGGACAGACCGCAGTTCTGGGCCGACACGGTCGAGGAGATCATCGCCAGCGCTGCCATCATCGTCGCCCGCTTGATAAGAGTACGCATAATGTCGCTCTCCTGAACCACGATAGTTCCGCCTGCGACGACACCGTTCACAACGAAGGAGCCGTCGCGCCCGAAGTTGCGGCAGTATCGGCATTGAAACTCTTGCATATCGATCCTAGATCGATGTCATGTCGTCAGCGAACCGCAAGATTCGCTACAGCAGCGCGACAGGTCCCTTGACTACGCCGCGTTGGACATCGCCCGCGCGTCGGCTCAAACTGGTGTTGAATCCACGCAAATGTTCGGACCCGTCAAGCCGTGCGCATACTCGTAGTCGAAGACGACGCGCTCCTCGCCGAAGGACTGGTCGACGTGCTCGAGCGTGCGGGGCATGCGGTGGAGCACGCAGCGACCGGCTGGCGCGCGGATCAGCTCCTCGGTGCCGAATCGTTCGACCTGGTGGTTCTCGACATCGGCCTGCCCGACACCGACGGCTTCGAAGTCTTGCGCAGGCTGCGCGCGCGTGAGTCGAGCAACACCAGCGTACTCGTGCTCACTGCACGCGACTCGGTCGAAGATCGCGTGCGCGGTCTCGATCTGGGGGCCGAGGACTACCTCACGAAGCCGTTTTCGGTTACGGAATTCGAAGCGCGGGTGCGTGCGTTGCTCCGGCGCCACGTACCGCCCGAAGCGCGCTGGTCAATCGGCGGTTTGAAGGTCGACGTTGCCGCGAAGCGGGTTCGAGTGCTCGACAAGCCGGTCGAACTCACCCGTCGGGAGTGGACGCTGCTCGAACTGTTCCTCACCCGCCCGGGTCGCGTGCTCAGCAAGGAGCAGATCGCCGAACGCCTGACCGGCTTCGAGGAGCAGCTTTCGCCAAACGCGGTCGAAGTTCACGTTTCGCGTTTGCGCACGAAGCTTGAACCCGCCGGTGTGCATATACGGACCGTACGCGGCTTCGGTTACTTGTGGGAAAGCAGCGATGAGTGAAGTCGGGCGACGCTCGAGCATCCGGCGCCGACTGCTGCTATTCCTCATCAGCTCGCTGCTGCTCATTCTGTCGGGGGCTGCGCTCGTGACTTACCTGGCTGCCGTGCACGCCGCGAACAACGCATACGATCGCGGGTTGCTCGACCCGGTGCTCGACATCGCCGATAACATCAAGCTCGACGTCGGAGGCGCCCACCTCGACCTTCCGCAGAAAGCGCTCGAGGCGCTCGTGTACGACCAGGTCGACAAAGTGATCTTCCAGATCCGCTCGCCGACGGGCGCGATCATCGACGGCGCCCCGGACTTGCCGCCACCCCCGCCGAGTGCTCCAAGCGAGCACATCTACTTCGACGGGAACTACGGCGGCGAGAGGATGCGACTCGCCGCCCTGCGTACGCCGAGCGGATTCGTCATACAGGTGGGTGAAACCCTGCACAAGCGCAATCGGCTCGTGGGAGAGATCCTGGTCGCCGAGCTTGCGTCCACACTGATCATCAGCCTGGTTGCGATTGCGCTCGCGTGGTTTGCGGTCGCGCGCGGCCTCATACCGCTCGAGGACCTGAGGTCCGAGCTGTTGAGCCGTGCGCCGCGCGATCTACACCCGTTGGCGAGTGCTTCGGCGCCAGTGGAAGTCGCTCCGGTGGTCGATGCGTTCAATCGCCTGCTCGAGCACTTGCGCGAGGCGAATCTGATGCAGCAACGGTTTCTCGCGAATGCAGCGCACCAGTTACGCACGCCGCTGGCGGGCTTGCAGATGCACCTCGAGCTACTGTCGCGGCGCGAACTGCCCGCGTTCGTGCGCAACGAGATCCAACGCATGCACGGCGCGACTGTGCGCGCGAGCCGCCTCGCGAATCAGTTGCTCGCGCTTGCCAAGGCCGAGAGTCCGCCCCAACAAAACCGCGAGCTGGAGATCGTTGACCTGCGGTCGATCGCTGAATCGGCAGCTAGGCATTGGACGCATGACGCGCTGGCCAGGAACATCGACCTGGGATTCGCACTCGAACGCGCCGTGATTCTCGGTGACCCCGTCCTCCTGCCGGAATTGCTCGAGAACCTCATCGACAATGCGTTGCGGTATACGCCCGTGGGCGGCGCGATTACAGTGCGTACCCGCTGCAGCGACGGCGCGGCCTGTCTGAGCGTCGAAGACACCGGCCCGGGCATTCCGATCAGCGAACTAAGCCGTGTCTGCGAGCGCTTCTACCGCATCGCGGGCTCACCTGGTGAAGGCTCGGGGCTTGGCCTTGCTATCGTGAAGGAAGTCGTCGAGCGGCATCGCGGCAACCTGTTCATCGGCAATCGCGACGGGGCCGGCGGGACGTGCGTTAGCATTTTATTTCCCCTCGTCGATGCTGCGGACGCGGGCGGCACGCGTGGCCCGGTTCCAGAAACCGAAGTCGCGGGGTGGCGGCAGTAGCTGAGCGAGCGGTAGCGATGGCCGCCGCCATAGCAACTCAGGCGCGAAGCGCTAGACCAAATCGAATAAGCGGTGGAACGGCGAGCAGGAGCCATGTCGTCGCCACCAGCACCAGCGTCAACAGTACGGCCGCGCTGCCGAGGTCCTTGGCGCGCTTCGACAGGCGATGCGTGTCGAATCCGATGCGATCGACGGCAGCTTCGACACTTGAGTTGAGCAACTCGACGATGAGCATCAGCAGCACCGACGCGATGAGCAGCACGCGTTCGGCCGCTCCCACCGGGACCAGCAGCGCCAAGGGCAGGAGTACCGCTGCCAGCGCGATCTCCTGGCGGAACGCGCTCTCGTGTCGATAGGCCAGGCGCAAGCCCGATAGCGAATAGAACAGGGCGTTGACGAGGCGGCGCAGCCCGCGCTGACCCTTGTGCGGACTCTCCGAGGTGTCCGTAGTTTCCAATGGCAGAGTGGCGCGGATTTCAGGTCAGCGCGCGTCGACAAGAACGACGCCAATCGTCGCGCTGACCGGCTCGGACCGCTATGCGCTCGTGCGGCTGTGCCACGTGCGTGCCAATTCGCGAACGAGGTTCGCACCACCGAAGTAACCTTCCATCAAGTCCGCCGAGAATTGCGCTACCCAGCGCCGGCGCGGGCCGCCCAGATAGATGTTCGACTTTGCGGTGCGCAGATCTGTCACGCAGACCGCGTAGTCCGACAACCACATTTCCGGCGAATTGCCTCGGCGCACCAGGCGGACCCTGAGCAGGAAATCCTCGTGCCGATAGCCAAGCCGACTCAGTTCCGCCTCGAAGTCCTGCTTTTCTCCGAGCTGTACCATGACACTGCAGTCGCCTTCTGCGTGGACAGCCATTGCGTGCCTCGCGATGTTGCGGCCTGTTTCCTGCCGGCTCAACCAACCGTACGCGGCAAAGGTTACGGTTCCGTGACAGCCGGCGCCCCCGCGTCATCTGCGTGCAACCTTTCCGTAATGATCGCGTCGCACGAGCACGATAGCGTTGCCGCTGCCATGCCAGGCTGCCCGACGAACTTGCGTACTTGATGGATGACGAGAACGCACCCAAGCTGCGTTTTCGCGCCATCTGGATTTCCGATACGCATTTGGGCACGACGGGTTGCCAGGCGACACGTCTGCTCGATTTCCTGCGCTGCACCGAGTCCGACTACCTCTATCTCGTCGGCGACATCATCGACGGTTGGCAATTGCGCCGCCGCTGGTACTGGCACCAGACCCACAACGACGTCGTGCAAAAGGTCCTGCGCAAGGCTCGTAAGGGGACCGAGGTCGTCTACATCGCCGGCAATCACGATGAAGCCGTACGCCACTTTCTCGGGGTCGCATTCGGCGGCATCACCATTCGCGACGAAGCCATCCATCGCACTGCGCGGGGCCTGCGCCTGCTGATCATTCATGGCGACTTCTTCGACGGCGTCGTGCAGTACGCGAAGTGGCTCGCCTATCTCGGCGACTGGCTGTACACGCTGACGCTGCGGCTGAATCACCACTTCAACGCGCTGCGCGCGCGCCTCGGGCTTCCCTACTGGTCGCTCGCCCAGTTTCTCAAGCACAAGGTCAAGAACGCGGTGTCCTACATCACGGCGTTCGAGCAGGCGGTCGCTGCTGAAGCGCGCGCCCGTAATTTCGATGGCGTCGTGTGCGGCCACATCCACAAGGCCGAGATACGGTCGATCGACGGCATTCTCTACTGCAACGACGGCGATTGGGTGGAAAGCCTAACGGCGCTTGTCGAGGATCGCGACGGCGAACTCAGAATCGTGCAATGGCACGACTTGCTCGCGGCGGGCGTCATCGATGAAACGGACGAGGAGATGGACGATGCGAATACTGATCGCGAGCGACGCGTGGTCGCCGCAAGTTAACGGAGTCGTCACGACGCTGCGGAACACGACGCGCGAGCTCGAAGCGCTCGGCCACTCGGTAAAGCTAATCACGCCCGAGGGCTTTCGCACCCTTCCCTGCCCGACGTACCCCGAGATCCGCCTCGCGGTGGCCCCCGGCACGCGCGTCGTGCGCATGATCGACGAGTTCGAACCCGACGCCGTGCACATCGAGACCGAAGCGCCGCTGGGCCTCGCCGCACGCCGCTACTGCCTGTCCGCGGGCCGGCCGTTCACCACTGCGTACCACACGCAGTTTCCGGAATTCGTTCACGCGCGATGCCGCCTTCCGCTCGCCGTCAGCTACCGGTGGATGCGCTGGTTCCACGAGCCGGCGAGCGCGGTACTGGTGCCGACGGCGGCGATGCAGCGGCAGCTCGAAAAATGGGGCTTCACCAACCTCGCGCGGTGGTCGCGCGGCGTCGACAGCGACGTGTTCGCCCCGGCGGAGCGCGAAGCGCTTCCGGGCAGACCCATATTTCTCTACGCAGGGCGCATCGCGGTAGAGAAGACAATCGAGGACTTCCTCGAGCTCGATCTCCCCGGCACCAAGTGGGTCGTTGGCGATGGGCCGGCGCGTGCCGGTCTCCAGGCGAAGTTTCCCGACGCGGTATTTCACGGCATGAAGCACGGCGCCGATCTTGCCTACTACTATCAGCAGGCCGACGCCTTCGTATTCCCGAGTCGTACCGATACCTTCGGACTGGTGCTGCTCGAATCGATGGCCTGCGGAACGCCGGTCGCGGCTTATCCGGTCACCGGCCCGATCGACGTCGTCAGCGATCCCGCCGTAGGTGTGCTATCCGAGGACCTGCGTGCTGCCGCGCTCGCCGCGCTCGAGCTCGATCGTGGCGCGGCATGCCGCCATGCGAAGCAGTATTCGTGGAGGCGATCCACGCATCAATTCATCGATCATCTGCGACCGGTGAGCGTTGCGGTGGCCGCTTAGGATCTGTCGACTGGCGCGCCTGGCGAGGAGCCCGTTGCTCTGCGCAACATTGCGGAGGAGTTGGCTGCTCGACCGTGCCGAGATCCCGGGATCCGGACAAGCTCAGTTTTCAAGCTCTGCCAGGCGGCAGATGAATCCCCATCCGCCGCCGAGCTCGCTGATCGCGAGCAGCAGCTCGTTGCTGCCCTTCTTCAACGGAAGGTAGACAGCATCGTTTTCCGGATTGACGATGCCGAGGAATCCAGGGTCACGGAAATTCTGGGCGCTTCGGCCACGGAAGAGAATCTTGCCATTCAGGAACACGCTGACGTCGTCGCTATAACCGAGGTAGAGTTTTTTCACCTGATCGCGATCGGACTCGATGCTGGTCCGGGCATAGACGACCTTCATCCCCGACTGAGGCTCCAGACGCTTGGAAAAATCGTTTGCGAACGAGACTCTTACCTGCGGGCTCTCGCGATAACGATTGATGACGACAAAGCCGGGTGGTTCTGCCTCCACTTCCTGCCAGCGTATGACGTCGCTTTCCGAAGGCGAGAGTGGGCGCTCCAGGTTACGCCCGAGCGCATCGTACGAAGGCGACAGGCTCCAGCGGGTTAGCGTGCCCGGCGGCATGGGCGGCAAGTGCCGCTGCCATGCGGCGTCGGGCGTTGTCCGTATTTCGAAGTTCGAGAAATAGGTCGCGCCCGTCAAGACGGCCAAAGCCACCTGGCCTTTCTGGACACCGCTCTTCAAGTCATCCATGACGAGCACGGGCTTGTCCATGTCCTTGACATAGAGCTTTGCCTGAGCGCCCACCACCTCGAGGCGCAGGTGGAACCAGACATCGTTCGGGATATCGACCGCGCCGGTGAAACCCGGCCCGTTATAGATCTGCCAGTCGGCGCCGTTGTTGAGAACCGGCGTGTATTGCAGCGCGTCGGGAAGCCCCGACTTGTGCTGACGCAGGTAAACCCATTCAGCGGTGGCGCCGTCGTTGACGATCCGAAATTGAATACCGAAAAACCCGCGGCGTGCAGGAGTCGCGATATCCACGTCGATGACACCGTCCCGCATTTCGAGTTCGTTCAATACCGCTGCTCCGCCATCGAGGAACAGGCTTTTGCGGCCCTGATATTCGACCACCTTGGCTTGGCCCTGCAGGTCCCAGCGCGGGGAGTCTGGCGCAACGGAGAGCGTCGACGGCTCCGCCGCATGGGCAGCCGACTCGAGGACAAAAGCCAACGCGAAAACAGTGAGATGTCGATGCATTGGCTCGAGCGTAGCGGCCGTTCGATCACTAGTTATAGAAAAGCCGCCCTGGGCAGGCGGCTGTCAATCGCGGAAACCCGCATGGGTTCTGGTGGAGACGAAGGGGATCGAACCCTCGACCTCCGCATTGCGAACGCGGCGCTCTCCCAGCTGAGCTACGTCCCCACAGGGGCGCAATTATAGCCGCAGCGGCGCGGACCGTATACCTTGAGCGCTTCGTGTCCAGCGACGCCTGGAAATCGGCGAGTCCCGCCCCAACGTAAGCTCCGCCGGCAGGTTCGCGACTGACTTTGCAGAAAGGCCCGGATGGACCACCTGATCATGCTGCTCCAGTACTACGGACTGGGGCTGATATTCCTCAACGTGCTGGCGCTGCAGGCCGGGCTACCGGTCCCGGCGTATCCGGTGCTGATCGTCGCTGGCGCCTACGCCGCGATGGGTGGAAGCCCGCTGTGGCAGCTCGTCGCCGTCGGCGTCGCCGCCGCGCTCGTTGCGGACACCGGCTGGTACCTCGCGGGGCGGCGCTTCGGGCTGTCGATCTTGAGGACTTTGTGCCGCGTGTCGCTGTCGCCGGACTCCTGCGTGCGCCAGACCGAGTCGATCTTCCAGCGCTTCGGTCCGACGTCGATGGTGTTCGCCAAATTTGTACCGGGATTCGCTGCGGTGGCAACCGCGCTCGCCGGTGCGATCCGCCTGCGCTACTTGGTCTTTGTGCTCTTCGACGCCATCGGTGCCGCGCTGTGGGTGGGCGTCGGTGTGGGCATCGGCTATCTGTTCCGTCACGCCATCGGCGACGCGATGAACGCGCTGAAGGAGCTCGGGCAGTACGGGCTGATGCTCGTTTTCGCCGGCTTTGCGCTGTGGGTGCTGGTCAAGGCGTGCCGGCGCTGGCTGTTCGCGCGCCAATTGCGCATGGACCGCGTTTCGGTCGATGAGCTGCGCGCGCTCATCGACGAAGGGAAAGTCAACGCCATCGTCGACGTGCGCTCGCCGATGACGCAGGCCGCCACCGGACGCATTCCTGGCGCTCGCGCCGTCGACATGCAGAAAATCACGGAGAGCTTCAAGGGCGTTCCCGTCGATGGCGAGGTCATCGTGTACTGTGCCTGTCCGAACGAAGCCACCGCGGTGAAGGTCGCGCAGTCCTTGCGCAAGCTGGGTTACAAGCGTATCCGTCCGCTGCTTGGCGGCATCGACGCATGGATCGCGGCGGGCCTTGGGGTCGAGCACTGACCGTCGCGCAACGGCGTGACGCCCCGGTTGACGCTGCTGACGCGATTCGGTACCGTCGTCCATAGCAGCATCGAAGACCGCACCGTTTGCGGACGGCGTGCGGAGACGTGATACACGTTCAGGAAGGGGCCATGGCGATATCCGACCGCATCGCCGTCATGAGTCGGGACAGCGTCGGGCACGTCGACGCCGACGCGACGATCGCGCTGCACTTGGCCGAGCATACGATGAGCGTGCCTCCTGCGAGTGCAGCATGAATTTCCGCGTATCGTGGCTGCTCGCATGGTGTGCGTCGTTTGCGTTCGCCGCATCCTGCGCGGCGGCACAGGCGCCGCGCGAGGTCCACGGCTCGGGAGACGCCTACGGGGAGCCCGGAGTCGCGCTGGCGTGGGCGGTGTCGCGCGGTGCCGACGATGCGACAACGTTTGTCGTCGTTCGCGTTATCGCCGATCCGCAAGTCTACCCCTGGCTCGGGGTTGGCGGTAGCAATCCGTTCTCGAAACGCGCGCTGCAGATCCTGCGCGAAATGCAAACTCCCGGCACTATCGATCTGCGTCTACCGCGGGCGCAATTTGCCGATTTTCCGCGCACCGAGTGGCGCTTCTACAACGCGGCGGCGGGGCCGCCTGAGGCCGCGCCCGCGCTTGTCGTGTTCTATCTCGGCGTTCCCGACACGGCGCCGGAATTCACCAGCGAGGCCAAACTCGACGCCTATCTGGCCGATCGCCTCGAGCGGGTGCGTAGCGGCGCGCGATGACTCCAGCCGAGCGAGCCTGCTCGATCACTCGTTGAGCGGTGCCTGCCGCGGCACCGCTGCGATCGACGTTCCACGCGCTCCACGCGCGCCGACGCGCGAACGTGCTAGATTCGAAGTCCGCATCCAGGAGATCGCATGAGCAAGGACGTCATCCAGACCAGCGCCGCGCCGGCCGCCATCGGACCGTATTCGCAGGCGGTGCGCGCAGGCAGCACGGTGTACCTGTCCGGCCAGATCGGACTCGACCCGACGACGGGTAACCTGCGCGAGGGCGTCGATGCGCAGGCACGTCAGGTCGTCGCCAATCTGCGCGCCGTCGCCGAAGCCGCGGGCGGCGCGCTCGACGACATCGTCAAGATCACCTTGCTGCTCGCCGACATGGCCGACTTCGCGACCGTCAACGACATCCTGGCCAAGAGCTTCGCGGCGCCGTATCCGGCGCGCGCGACCTACCAGGTGGCGGCTCTCCCGAAGGGCGCGCGCGTCGAGATCGAAGGCGTGATGATCGTGCGGGCCGCTACGCAGGCCGTCCCCGGCGGGCGCCCGATGTTCGACGACAGCAAGGGGCAGTAGCACGCGCGTGGCGGCGAAAAAGTCGGCGAGCAACGAACCGAAGGCCGGCAACACGCTCGAGGACAAGCTAGCGCGCATCGGCATCGTGCGCGAGCAGGATCTCGTCCTGCACTTGCCGCTGCGTTACGAGGACCACACGCGTGTGTGCCCGCTGCGCTGCGCTGCGTCCCGGACAGCCGTGGCAGGTCGAGGGCACGGTCGTCAATACCCAGATCCAGTACCGCGGCCGCCGCCAGCTCGTCTGTTTGATCGAGGATGGCGACGCGCAGCTCGTGCTGCGTTTTTTTCATTTCTACCCGAATCAGCAGAAGGCGTTGGCCACCGGCAAGCGCGTGCGCGCTTTCGGCGAAGTGCGTGAAGGCAACTTCGGACTGGAAATGGTGCATCCTGCGTTTCACGTCCTCGCGCCCGGGACGCCGCTGCCGGATCGCCTGACGCCGGTGTATCCGACCACCGCGGGGCTCGCGCAGGACGCGCTGCGCAAGCGCGTGTTGCGCGCGATGCAAGGCGATCCTGCGTTGCTCGGCGAGACGCTGCCGCCGTGGACGCGCGAGCCGCGAGCGCTGTGGGGCTTCGCGCAGGCGGTGCGCTACCTGCACGAGCCGCCGACGGATGCGTCGCAGATCGCGCTCGACCAGCGTACGCATCCGGCGTGGACGCGACTCAAGTTCGACGAGCTGCTGGCGCAGCAGCTCTCGCTCAAGATGCATCGGCGCGCGCGGGCCAGACGCAAGGCGCCGCGCCTGCGCGGGCGACTCCGTCGCTGACGCGCGCGTTGCATGCAACGCCTGCCCTTCGCGCTGACGCGTGCGCAGACGCGTGTGGGCGGCGAGATCCGGCGCGATCTCGCGCGCGGCGAGCCGATGCAGCGCCTGCTGCAGGGCGACGTCGGCAGCGGCAAGACGGTGGTCGCCGCGCTCGCCGCGCTGCAGGCGATCGATTCCGGATACCAGGTCGCGTTCATGGCGCCCACCGAAATCCTGGTCGAGCAGCACTATCGCAAGCTCACGGCCTGGCTCGACGGCCTGCCGGTTTCGATCGCCTGGATGTCGGGTGGATTGCCGGCAAAGGAACGCAGGAAGGCGCTGGAAGCCGTGCAGAGCGGCACGGCGCAACTCGCCATCGGCACGCACGCGCTGTTCCAGGAGGCGGTGACGCTGCCGAAGCTCGGGCTGGCGATCGTCGACGAGCAGCACCGCTTCGGCGTCGCGCAGCGACTTGCGCTGCGGCAGAAAGGCATCGGCGACGCGCATCAACTGATGATGAGCGCGACGCCGATCCCGCGCACGCTGGCGATGAGCTTCTACGCCGACCTCGACGTGTCGGTGATCGACGAGATGCCGCCGGGCCGCACGCCGGTCGTCGACCAAGCTCGTCAGCCAGCGCCGCCGCGGCGAGATCGTCGAGCGCGTGCGCAAGCTGGCCGCGAGGGCCGCCAGGTCTACTGGGTCTGCCCGCTGATCGAGGAATCGGAGACGCTCGAGCTGCAGACCGCGGTCGCGCTGCACGCGGAGCTGACCGCCGCACTGCCTGAGCTTGCGCGTCGGGCCTGCTGCACGGGCGCATGAAGCCGCACGGACAAGGCGGCGGTGATGGACGCGCTTCGTGCGCGGCGAAGTCAACGTGCTGGTGGCGACCACGGTGATCGAAGTCGGCGTCGACGTGCCCAACGCGTCGATGATGGTGATCGAGCACGCCGAGCGCTTCGGGCTGGCGCAACTGCACCAGCTGCGCGGACGCGTCGGGCGCGGCGCCGACGAAAGCGTGTGCGTGCTGCTGTTCGAGGAGCCGATGTCGGAGCTCGCCAAGGCGCGGCTCAAGGTGATCTACGAAAACAACGACGGCTTCGAGATCGCGCGCCAGGACCTGCAGATCCGCGGCCCCGGCGAGTTCCTGGGCGCGCGGCAGTCGGGCGTGCCGCTGCTGCGCTTCGCCGACCTCGAGCGCGACGTCAAGCTGATCGAGCAGGCGCGCGATGCCGCCGACGAGTTGCTGCGCCGCGAACCGCAGGCCGCGAAGGCGCATCTCGAGCGTTGGCTGGGTGGTCGCGAGGAGTTCATCAAGGCGTAGGGCCGAATTCATTCGGGCGCGATGTTGAATTGGTGGCCGTGATGCACGAATTGGTGATGGCCTGCGAATGAATTCGCACCTACAACTGGCTCGCGAGGCCGACCAGATTGCGCTACACTCCCAGGCACTCGTAGCGAGCCAGCCGGACATCGCATCCGCCAGCCATGCCTCTTTTCGCCCTAGGCCTCAACCACACGACCGCCCCGCTTGCAGTGCGCGAGCAAGTGGCGTTCCAGCTGGAAACGCTGGGTCAGGCGTTGCGCGATCTCATCGGCCGCCCGCGCGTGAAGGAGGCAGCGATACTTTCTACGTGCAACCGCACCGAAGTCTATTTCAACGGCGCCGACGCGGCGCCGGTCGGCGATTGGCTCGCCGATTTTCATCACCTGCCCAAGTCGACGCTGTCGCCCTATCTGTATACGTTTCCGCAGGAGCAGGCGGTGGCGCACGCTTTTCGCGTGGCCAGCGGGCTCGACTCGATGGTGCTGGGCGAACCGCAGATCCTGGGGCAGATGAAGCACGCGGTGAAAACCGCCGAAGCCGCGGGTTCGATCGGATTAGTGCTGAACCGACTGTTCCAGCGCACCTTCGCGGTGGCCAAGGACGTGCGCACGAGCACCGACATCGGCAGCGCGTCGATCTCGATGGCGGCGGCGTCGGTGAGACTCGCGGAACGCATTTTCCCGTCGGTCTCTGAGCGCCGAGTGCTGCTGATCGGTGCCGGCGAGATGATCGATCTCGCCGCCACGCACTTCGCCGCGAAAAGACCGCGCTCGATCACGGTCGCCAACCGCACGCTGGAACGCGGGGAGCAGCTCGCCTCGCGCTTCGGCGCCGACGCCATCACGCTCTCCGAGCTGCCCGACCGCCTCGCGAGCTTCGACATCGTCATCACCTCGACCGCCAGCTCGCTGCCGATCCTGGGCAAGGGCCTGCTCGAGCGTGCCATCAAGGCGCGCCGCCATACCCCCATGTTCATCGTCGACCTCGCGGTGCCGCGCGACGTGGAGCCGGAGGCGGCCGAGCTCGACGATGTATTTCTGTACAGCGTCGATGACCTCTCGAACATCGTCAAGGACAACTTGCAGATCCGTGTCGAGGCCGTGCGCGAGGCGGAGTCGCTGATCACCGAACAGGTGCAGAGCTTCCTGCAGTGGCTGGAAGGCCGTGCCGTGGTTCCGACCATCGCCGCGCTGCACGGCCACCACGACCAGCTGCGGGCCACGGAGCTGGAACGCGCGCGGCGCCTCCTCGCCGGCGGCATGCCGCCGGAGCAAGTGCTCGATCAGCTCGCCCGGGGGCTGACCAACAAATTTCTGCACGCGCCGACGCAGGCGCTCAATCAGGCGGGCGAAGCCGAGCGTGCGGAGCTGCTGCTGCTGGTCCACCGCGTCTACCAGCTTCCCGATGGCGATTAGCTGACGCGGCTGTCCGCGAGCGGGTGACCGCAGGCAGGCTGCGATTGGCGACGGATGCGTTACCCCACAATCGACGTCGTCCCGGCGCAGGCCGGGATCCAAGTAATTTCCCGCACGAAGTCACCTTGCCTTGGGCCCCGCCCCAGGCCAGGGCGACAAGCTACCCGACATGAAAGCATCGCTCTCCACCAAACTCACTCAACTCGCCACGCGCCTGCACGAGCTCGACGGGCTGCTCGCGGCCGAGGACGTCACGCGCGACCTTGACCGGTTTCGCGCGCTTTCGCGCGAGCATGCCGAGATTGCGCCCGTGGTCACGCTCTATCGCGACTGGGAACGGGCCAATGGGGATCTGATCGCTGCACAGGACATGCTCGGCGACGCCGAGATGAAATCCTTCGCCGACGACGAGATGAAAGCCGCGAAGGCGCGCATGGAGACGTTGGAGGAACAGCTGCAGCGCGTGCTGCTGCCGCGCGACCCTAACGACGAGCGCAATATCTTTCTGGAAATCCGCGCCGGTACCGGCGGCGACGAGTCCGCGCTCTTCGCGGGCGACCTGTTTCGCATGTACACGCGCTTCGCCGAGCGCAACAAGTGGAAGGTCGAGGTGTTTTCCGAGAGCCTCGGCGACATGGGCGGCTACAAAGAAGTGATCGTGCGCATCGCAGGGCAGGAGGTGTACTCCAAGCTCAAGTTCGAGTCGGGCGGACATCGCGTGCAACGCGTGCCCGCCACCGAGTCGCAGGGACGGATTCACACTTCCGCGTGCACGGTGGCTGTGCTGCCCGAAGCCGATCCGATCGCCGACATCACGATCAATCCCGCGGAGATCCGCATCGACACCTTCCGCGCTTCCGGTGCCGGCGGGCAGCACGTCAACAAGACCGACTCCGCGGTGCGCATCACGCACCTGCCGACGGGGCTGGTCGTCGAATGCCAGGACGACCGCTCGCAGCATCGTAATCGCGCGCAGGCGATGGCCGTGCTCGCCTCCCGTCTGCTCGACCGCGAGCGCCAGGAGCGTGCGCAAAAAGAGGCGGCGACGCGCAGGGGTCTGATCGGAAGCGGCGATCGCAGCGAGCGCATCCGCACTTACAATTTTCCACAGGGCCGCGTGACCGACCACCGCATCAACCTCACGCTCTACAAGATCGACGCGATCATGGACGGCGACCTGTTCGAGCTGACGCAGGCGCTCGCGCAGGAATTCCAGGCCGAGCAGCTCGCTGCGCTTGGCGAGGAAAGGTGAATCGCCGGCGCAGCCGGGCGCGTCGAGCACCATCGTGATGCCTTTCTTTGACACGACGCGCATCGCACTGCGCGAGGTCGTTGCCGACGATGTCGGGAACTTCTACAGTCTCGACGGCGATCCGCGCGTGATGCGTTTCATCGCCGATGGCCGCGTGGGCACGACTGACGGCGCGCGCGCGGCGGTTGCGCGCGCGATGCGCTACTACGCGATGTATCCCGGGCTCGGAAAATGGGCCGCCGAAGAGCGACCCGCGGGCCGCTTCATCGGCTGGTTCTCGCTCAACTACGTTCCCGACACGGTCGACATCGAGATCGGTTATCGACTGCTGCCCGATGCGTGGGGCCGCGGGTACGCGACCGAGGGCGCGAGCGCGCTTGCGCGCCACGGCGTTGAAACGCTCGGGCTCTACCGCATCATCGGCCTTGCGCATCCAGACAATTTCGCATCGCAGCGCGTGTTGCAAAAGGCGGGGATGCGCGACGCCGGGTGGGGCCGCTACTACGATCGCGACCTGCGCCTATTCGCCATCGAGCGCTCGCCACGATGATGCTGCGGATTCGCAGCGCGCTCGCCGCGAGCGGGCTCGTTCCATCGGAGAGCCGCACCCTGCTCGCGCACGTATTGCAATGCGATCGCGGCTGGCTCGCCGCCCATGCCGAAAACGAGCTCAGTGTGGCGCAGGCCAGAATATTCGAAGCGCTGGCACGGCGGCGGCATGAAGGCGAGCCGGTCGCGTACCTGATTGGTCGACGCGAGTTCTATGGGCTCGAGCTGCAGATCACGTCCGATGTTCTGATTCCGCGACCGGAAACCGAGCTCATCGTGGACCTCGCGCTCGAGCACATCGGCGAGCGCAGTGGCGTACGCATGCTCGATCTGGGCTGCGGATCCGGCGCGATTGCGCTGGCGGTCGCGCGGCACCGGCCGATGTGTAACGTGCTTGGTGTCGACGTGTCACCGGCAGCGGTTGCCCTGGCGCGCAGCAATGCGCAGAGCCTCGCCATCGCCAACGCGAGCTTCGCCGAATCGGACTGGTACGCGCAGCTCCGGCCCGAGGCCTTCGGGCTGATCGCGAGCAATCCGCCCTATGTCGCCGACGACGATGTCCATCTTGCCGAGGGCGACTTGCGCTTTGAGCCCGCGGCTGCGCTGCGCGGCGGCATCGATGGTCTCGCGGCGATCCGCGCGGTCGTCGCCGGCGCATCGGCATTCCTTGCGGCCGGGGGGTGGCTGTTGATCGAACACGGTTACGACCAGGCCGAGTCGGTGCGGTCGCTGCTGGTCGATGCCGAATTTGTCGGCGTCGAATCACGGCGGGACTTGGCGGGCATTCAGCGCGTGAGCATGGGTCGCACAGCCCGGTAACGCCGAATTCATTCGGGCGCGGCGCACATTTTTGGCGCTCGCGTGCGAATGAATTCGCACCTACAGCGCTTGGGGCAAGGCAACGCCCAGCTTCTGCGCCCACGGTGCCAGCAACGGCATGATCGCGGGATAAAGTGCGACGCCGTTCTTGCTCTGCTCTCGATAGCGCTGCATCCCGCGCTCGCCGGGCAGGCGCACCGGTTCCGCGCCGGGACGCACGGCGGCTTTCACGCGCAGACTTCGCCACGAAATCCATCTGCCGCTTAAAAGGCGCAAGACCGCCGAAGGCCTCCGGATCGAGTACCTGCACGAATATCGTCCCACCCCATCCCGCCGGTGGGTCGGCGCGCCCGTGTGCTGCGAGCCCGGCGGTCATCGCCTCGATCAGCAGACCCAGCGCGAACCCCTTGTGCCCGGCGTCGAGTGCCGCCAAGCGGCAGCAGCGCGCCCTTGGGCTCCCGTGACATCGCCATCGGATCGCGCGTCGGATTGCCGAGGTGATCGATCAGCCATTCGCCGGGCAGCATGTTGCCCGCGGCCTGCTGCTGCAGGACATAGCCCATGCTGGTGATCGATGTCGAGACGTCGATGAGGATCGGGTCGCCTGAAGTCGGCAAACCGGCAGCGATGCGGATTCGGCGTGATGAAGGGCTGCAAGCCGCCGTGCGGCACTACCGCCTTCACCGTCGGGTCGGAGCTCTCGATGATCGCGATCAGGCCCGGCATCGGTGGCGCGCTTCAGATACGCCGCGAGGCAGGCGATGTGATGCGAGCGCCGGATGACGACGCTGCCGGTGCCGCATTCTCGCGCCATCGCCGTGGCACGTTCGAGCGCGCGCAACGTCAGCCACGGTCCCGGGCAGGCGCTTGCCATCCCAGGTCTCCGTCGCCGCGCGGCCGTTGAGCACTTCGGGCGCGCCGGACTTCGCCATGCGGCCGTTGCTCGACTTCGTCGAGATAGGCCGCGAGCAGCGCTAGCCCGTGCGTCGTGTGGCCGAGCAGGTCGCCGTCGAGCGAGGATCGCCGCGACGTCGCGTGCGATGTCGGCACGCGCGCCCGCACGCTCGAACAAGTCGCTGCGCGAAAGTGCGCAGCGCATCGGCGCGATAGCGCGGTCGTGGATTCGAGATGGTCGTTGCCGACATCCGGCGAGTGAAGTTGACGCGAATAGGGCAATCGCCCAGCATTCTAGCTCACCGCTCGGACTCCGCCTTCACCTTGCTCGCATCGTGCCTCCGCCGACCCTGACGGTCAGCATCGTCACGTATCGCCCCGATCTCGCGCAGCTCGACACGACCCTGCGCAAGCTCTCGCTCGCGATGGACGATGGCGCGCGAGGCGGGCATGCTGCGCGCGGTCAATCTCGTGCTCATCGACAACACCGGCGAGCGCGCCGTCGCCGAAGCCGTGGTCAGGCTCGGCGCGGCGCATTTCGAAAGTTCGCCGGTGACCATGAACTATCTGCACGGTCACGCCAATATCGGTTATGGCGCCGCGCACAACCTCGTCATGCACGGCGGCAACACGCACTTCCACCTGGTGCTCAATCCGGACGTCGAGCTGTCCGAGGAGTCGTTGTCGGTGGCGTTGCACTACTTCGAGGAGCACGAGGACGTGGGTGTGGTCGTGCCCGCGATGTTCCGCACGGGACGGGACGCGCGAATACGCGTGCAAGCGCTATCCGAACGTGCTCGATCTCGCGCTGCGTGGCTTCGCGCCGCGCGCGCTGCAGCGCGCTGTTCCGCAGCCGCCTCGATCGCTACGAGATGCGCGACGTCGATCGGCACCAACGTCGTGTCGCCGGTACCGGTGATGAGCGGTTCGTTCATGCTGATCCGGCGTAAGGCGATCGAGTCCACCGGTGGCTTCGATCCCAACTTCTTCCTGTACTTCGAGGACTTCGACTGGAGCGTGCGGCTGAACCGCGTCACACGCTCGGCGTACGTTCCCGGGGTGCGTGTCGTGCATCATGGCGGCCGGGCTGCGCGCAAGGGATTGCGGCACGTCGCATACTTCCTGCGCAGCGGCGCGCGTTTTTTCAACAAGCATGGCTGGAAATGGATTTGAACGCCGCCGCACCACGCAGGGTGCTGGTAACGGGTGCCGACGGCTTCATCGGTCGTGCGCTCTGCGCCGAGTTCGCCACGCAAGGCATCGCGCATGTCGGCGCGGTACGCAAGGCGACCGACGATGCGCCGAATCGTGTCGTGCTCGGCGATTTTGCCGCGGCCGATTGGGACGATGCGCTTGCAGGATGTCGATGCCATCGCGCACCTTGCGGGGCGCGCGCACGTGACCGAGCGCGATCGACGACCCGACGCCGCACATCGTCGCCAATGTTCACGTGACACGCCGCCTGCTCGAGGCGGCGCGGCGCGCGGGCGTGCGTCGCGTCGTGTTCGCCAGCACGATCAAGGTCTACGGCGAGAACACGCTGCCGGGGCGCCCGTTTCGCGCCGGTGACCCGTCGCATCCGCGCGACGCCTATGCGAAAAGCAAGGCCGAGGCGGAAAACGTGCTATGGCGGGCGTGCAACGAGAGTGACATCGAGGGCGTGGTGCTGCGTCTGCCGCTGGTGTATGGGCCACGCGTCAAGGGCAACTTCGCGCTGCTGCTCGATGCCGTCGCCGCCAACCGGCGTCTGCCTTTCGCCGGCGTCGGTAACTTGCGCAGTCTGCTCTATCTCGACAATGCGGTCAGTGCGATCGCAACGGCGCTGCGCGTCCCCCGGCTCGCAGGACAAACGCTTCCCGTCGCCGATGCCGAGGCGGTGTCTACCCCTGCGCTGATACGAAAGATTGCCGCGGCGTTGGGCACGGCGCCGCGACTCTCGCGCATTCCGGTCTCGATGTTGCGTGCCGGCGCCGCGGTCCTGGGTCGCGGTGCCGCATCGGCGCGCTTGCTTGGATCGCTGCAAGTCGACGCACAGCAGCTTCGGCGTCCTGGCGCAGTGGGCGCCTCCGCGCACCCTTGACGAGGGCATTGCGGAAACGGTCGCTTGGTGGCGATCGCAACGGGCATCCTGACGGCGTGGCGTGGCCGCTATAATCGCTGCTCGACCATGACGTTTGTATCCGGATACCGGGACCCTCGATGACTCAACGACGTAGCGGGCGCCGCGCCGATCAGCTGCGCGAGCTGATCCTTACTCGCAACTTCAACCGGCACGCCGAAGGCTCGGTCCTGATCGAGGCGGGCGACACGCGCGTCATATGCACGGCCTCGGTCGAGGAGGGCGTGCCGCCGTTTCTGAAGGGCAGGGGTCAGGGATGGGTCACGGCGGAATACGGCATGCTTCCGCGCGCGACCAACACGCGCATGCGGCGCGAGGCGGCCGAAGGCAGACAGTCCGGGCGCACGCAGGAAATCCAGCGCTTGATCGGTCGGAGCATGCGTTCCGTAATCGACCTCGCGGCTCTGGGCGAGCGCACCGTGCGCATCGATTGCGACGTCATCCAGGCCGACGGTGGCACGCGCTGCGCATCGATCACCGGCGCCTGCGTCGCGCTGCACGACGCGGTGAGGTGGTGCAAGTCAATGGGGCTGGTCTCGGGCGAACCGCTGGGTGACTTTGTCGCGGCGGTGTCGGTCGGCATCGTCGAGGGTACGGCGTTGCTCGATCTCGACTATGCGGAGGATTCTGGCGGAGACACCGACATGAACGTGGTCATGACCGGCGCCGGAGGTTACGTCGAAGTGCAGGGTACGGCAGAAGGCGCGGCGTTCTCGCGCGTTGAAATGGATCGGCTGCTCGATCTCGCCGGTGCGGGCATCCGCGAGCTGATCGCGGCCCAGAAGAAGGCGCTGGGCTTCGTCGGCGCTGTCGTGAACGAGATCTCGCGACTGGTCCTGGCGTCGAACAATGCGGGCAAGTTGCGCGAATTCCAGCGCCTGCTCTCGCCATTGCGCATCGATCTGGTGGCGCAGGCCGACCTGGCGATTCCCGAAGCGGACGAGCCTCACGCGACCTTCGTCGAGAACGCGCTGGCCAAGGCGCGACACGCCAGCCGACTCGCGGGTCTGCCGGCGCTCGCCGACGATTCCGGCGTTTGCGTGGTCGCGCTCGGGGGCGCGCCCGGCGTCCAGTCCGCGCGCTACGCGGGCGAACCCAGATCCGACGCGCGCAACAATACGAAGCTCGTCGCCGCGCTGGCCGGAGTGGCCGACCGCCGCGCGCACTATTACTGCGTGCTGGCGCTGATGCGTCACGGCGACGATCCCGAGCCCATCATCGCCGAAGGCCGCTGGCACGGGACGATCATCGATAGGCCCCGCGGAACGGCAGGCTTCGGCTACGACCCGCATTTCGAGGACAGCGAGACAGGGATGACCGGCGCCGAACTTCCACTGGAAAGGAAAAACGCGCTGTCGCACCGCGGACAGGCGCTGCGTGCGCTCGTCGCGCGCCTCGAGGCAGAACGATGAGCTCGGCGGTCGACGTCGTGCTTCGCTCGCCGCAGTTCAGCGCGCTGCCGCCGCTCGCGCTGTACGTGCACATTCCGTGGTGCTTGAAAAAGTGCCCGTACTGCGATTTCAATTCGCATGAAGGCCGTGGCGAGATTCCGGAAGCGCGCTACGTCGACGCGCTGATTGCCGATATGGAATTCGCGCTGCCGTCGATCTGGGGCAGGCGCGTGTCGAGCGTATTCATCGGCGGCGGCACGCCCAGCTTGTTCTCCGCGGCGGCGATCGACCGCATCCTGGCCGCCGTACGTGCGCGTGTCGTGCTCAACCCCGACGCCGAGGCGACGCTGGAAGCCAACCCGGGCACCTTCGAGCAGGCGAAGTTCGCGGGTTTCAAAAGCGCCGGCGTCAACCGGTTGTCGCTGGGCGTACAGAGCTTCGACGCGCGCTTTCTTCAGGCGCTGGGTCGCGTCCACGACGCGCATGAGGCGCGCGTCGCCGCGGCCGCGGCGCTGGCGATCTTCGGCAACGTCAACTTCGACCTCATGTATGCATTGCCGGGACAATCGCCTGCTGACGCGCGCGCCGACGTCGCGACAGCGTTGGAGTTTGCGCCGCCGCACCTGTCCTTCTATCACCTGACCATCGAGCCGAACACGCTGTTCCATCGCTATCCGCCGCAGCTGCCGGACGAGGACACTGCGGCGGATATCGAGGATGTGATCGAAGCAGACACTCGGCGCCGCCGGCTATCTGCACTACGAAACGTCGGCGTACGCGCTGCCGGGCTACGAGTGCCGGCACAATCTCAATTACTGGCGCTTCGGCGACTACCTTGGCATCGGCGCCGGCGCGCATTCGAAGCTGTCGTTTGCCGATCGCATCGTACGCCAGGTTCGCTACAAGCAGCCGCAACAGTATATGGAACAGGCGGAAAGGCACTCGCCGCTGCTCGAGGAGCTGCCCGTCACGCGCGAGGACGTCGGCTTCGAGTTCATGCTCAACGCGCTGCGCCTGGCCGAGGGTGTACCGGTTGCACTGTTCGCCGAACGCACGGGCTTTCCGCTGGCGCTCGTGCATGAGGCGCTGGAAGTCGCAGAACAACGCGGGCTCATCGAGCGCGATCACCTGCAGCTGCGTCCAACGCCGCGCGGACGGCGCTTCCTCAACGATCTGCAGGCGCTGTTCCTTCCGCGCCACGCGAGGCCGTCCGCGACGACGACGTCTCCGGTCGTGCTGGCGCGCCTCGAGCCATGACTGCGCCAATCGGTGTGGCCGGGGCCGCGAGCGCGTTGCGCGCGGGCACGCTCTCCAGCGAGGCGCTGACGCGCACGTTGCTCGAGTGCGTTGCCGCCACCGACGCCAACGTGCAGGCCTGGGCGTACCTCGATCGCGACCGCGCACTCGCCGCGGCGCGAGCCTGCGATGCCCGCAGTGCGTCCGACGTCGACGCCGGGCCGCTTGCGGGGATCGCCATCGGCGTCAAGGACATCATCGCCACGGACGACATGCCGACGCAAATGGGCTCGGCGATCTACGCGGGCGCGCAGCCGGTGGCCGACGCCGAATGCGTCGCGCGACTACGGCGTGCCGGTGCATTCGCGCTGGGCAAGACGGTGACGACCGAGTTTGCGTTCATGCAGCCGGGAAAAACGCGCAACCCGTGGAATCCGGCGCATACGCCCGGCGGTTCGTCGTCCGGATCCGCCGCCGCGGTGGCGTTGGGACACGTCGGTGCCGCGCTCGCGACGCAAACCAACGGGTCGATCGTGCGCCCTGCGGCCTTTTGCGGCGTGACGGGTACAAGCCCACCCACGCCGCGCTGCCCTACGCCGGCATCTGCCTGTTCAGCCCAACGCTGGATACGCTCGGAGTCATCGCGCGCAGCGTCGCCGATTGTGCGGCGGTCGCCGCCTCGATGGACGATCACGGGGCGATTTCGCCGGCGCCACGCGCACTGCGCGAGCCGCCACGCCTGGCGCTGCTTGCGGCGTTCCCGTGGGTTACCATCAGCGGCGAACAGCGTGCGGCCATCGATGCGGCAGTCGAAATGCTGCGCGTCGCCGGCGCGCGCGTGGACGCGCTTGTGCTGCCCGACAGCTGGCACGATGCGCAGCGCGTGCATCGCACGATCATGCTGCACGAGGGCGCGCGCGAGCTGGGATCGCTGCAGCAGCGCGAGCGCCGGCGCATGTCGGACAAACTCAATTCGGCGCTCGACGAAGGCGCTGCGATCGACGCCGCGACCTGCGCGCGCGCGCTCGACCAGCGCGCAGCGATGATCGATACATCGCAGCGCTGGCTCGCGGACTGCGACGCCGTGATCGCGGCGCCGGCACCCGGCGCCGCGCCGCCGGACCTGACGCAGACCGGCGATCCGGCGTGTTGCACGCTGTGGACGCTGCTCGGTGTCCCGGCGATATGCATTCCGATTGCTCGCGCGTCCAACGGACTGCCTCTGGGCATGCAGCTCGCCACGCTCGCCGGTGACGACGATCGACTGCTCGCGGTAGCGCAATGGTGCGAGACGAACTTGCCATGGAAAGGGCTGCCTTGATGCGGAAGCCGCCGCGTGCGTGCTCGCCGCGAGGACGCACAGCGTGAAGCGCGCCAAGCAATATCGCGCGCCGAAACCACGCAATCCGGTCGCGCGCTCGCCGTTGCTGGCCAAGGGGGGCGCGCACGGAAAGACCACCGCGGCCAAGCGAAGGCAGACCGCGGTAGAGGTGCGAAAGCTCTTGCAGGACCCGGAATCCGAAGCATGACGCTGTCGCGCCGCGATCTCGAGGAAGGCCGCATGCGTTCGCTGTACGCCGCGACGGTCTCCGCGCAGGGCGCGCTCTCGGATGACGCATCTCGCGGCGTCGCTCGCAGCAACCGTGGCGCGCAGGCCGGCACGGGCAGGCTGGTGGGTCTTCGCCTACGGATCGCTGCTGTGGAATCCGCTGTTCCCGTTCGTGGAAGCCAAACCCGCGACGCTGCATGGCGTGCATCGCCGTTTTTGCCTGTGGTCCAAGGCTTCGCGTGGAACCGCGAGCAGCCGGGGCTGGTGCTCGGGCTCGAGCCCGGCGGCTCCTGTCGCGGTGTCGTGTACCGCTTGCCGGAGGCCGACGTTCGCGACGAGCTGAGCACTTCTGTGGCGTCGCGAGATGGTGACGGGTGCGTACCACCCGCGCTGGATGCGCGCACGTTCCGGTACGCGCACGCTTACGCGCGCTCGCATTCGTCGTCGATCGCAAGCACGCACAGTACGCGGGGGAGCTGAGCGTCGAAGAGCAGGCGAAGGTGTTGGGGTGCGCCACTGGAGCCTTCGGCTCGTCCGCGGACTATCTCGAGCACACGCGCATCGCGCTGATCACGCACGGCGTCGTCGATCCGTACCTGGAAACGCTGGCCGCGCAGCTTGCGACACGCCGGCGCTGACTTCCAGGCTGTCGCTCCGGCAGAGGCCGGCCCAAGCATATGGCGAATCATTCGTCGAACTTGGATCCCGGCCTGCGCCGGGATGACCAGGCTGTCGCCCCGGTCGAGGCCGGGGCCCAAGTTACTTGGCGAACAACCGTCGAACTTGGCCGAGATGACGACCCCGCACCGCAGTCGATGCTACGAAGCTACATCGCGACGTGCCGGCCGCCGTCGACGTTGATCGTGTCGCCGGTGACGTAGGTGGCGTCGGCCAGCAGGAAGTACACGGCCTTGGCGATGTCTTCGGGCGTTCCTTCGCGCCTGAGCAGCGTGTGCGAAATGATGCGCTGGCGCGACAGTTCGTCGAAGGTCGCGTCGTCCGGCCACAGAATCGGTCCGGGTGCGACGGCATTTACGCGGACCTCGGGAGCGAGCTCGCGCGCGAGCGATCGCGTGAGCCCGACGAGGCCTGCCTTGGCGACGCTGTACACGACGTAATTCTTGAGTGGCCGATCGGCGTGGATGTCGGTGATGTTGACGATCGCACCCTGAGTCTTTTTCAGCGCCGGCGCCGCCGCCTGCGACAGGAACAGCGGCGCACGCAGGTTGGTTCCGATCAGGTCCTCCCATTGTGCGGCCGTGATCTCGCCGACCGGCGTCTGGAAAAACGACGACGCATTGTTGACCAGCGCGTCGAGCTTGCCGTGGGTCTGTACGGTCTGGTCGACAATCGATTGCAGCTTGCCCAGGTCGAGCAGGTCGGCCTGAATCAGCGCTACCGAGTCCTTGCGTTGATTGTTGAGCTCGGCCTGCAACAGGCGCGCTTCGCCGGCAGATTCGCGATAATGCAGCATCAGCGTCGCGCCACCAGCGTGTAGTCTCCGGCAGATCGCCGCGCCTACGCGCTTGGCTCCTCCCGTGATCAGTACGACTTTGCCCTGCACGCGGTGCTCCGGCTACACTGGCGTGAACACAACAGCCTAACACATCGATGCGGACCACTCCAACCGACGCAGATTCGCTGCGCGTGCCTGCACCGTCCCCCGAGGCGAGCGCACACAGCGCGAAGGTGGTCGCGTATATCCGCGCGACAATCACGGCTTCGGGTGGATGGATATCGCTGGCCGACTATATCAATGCCGCGCTGTACGCGCCCGCGACTCGGCTACTACGTCGCCGGTGCACGCAAGTTCGGGAGCGACGGCGACTTCGTCACCGCGCCGGAGCTGACGCCGCTGTTCGGCGAGACGGTCGCCGCGCAGGTCGGCGATGTGTTGACGCGTACGCCAGGCGATGTCATCGAGCTTGGACCGGGAAGCGGACGCATGGCCGCGGACGTCCTGGCCGCGCTCGCTGCGCACGACACACTGCCGTCGCGATATGTGCTCCTCGAGGTCAGCCCCGACCTGCGCGCACGCCAGCGCGAGCTGTTGCAGCGCTGCGTCCCCGCGCTGATGCCGCGCGTCGCCTGGATCGACGTGTTGCCGGCCCGCTGGCGCGGCGTCGTGCTCGCCAACGAAGTGCTGGACGCGGTGGCGGCGCATGTCGTGGTGCGTGGCGCCGGCCAGTGGTACGAGCGTGGCGTCTCGCTGGAGCGCGATGCGTTGATCCTCGCCGACAGGCCGCTGGAGGACGCGGCGCTGCTCGCATCGGCGCGGGCGCTGTTTCCGGAAACCGGCGACTACGCGAGCGAGATCAATCCCGCGGCGCAGGCGCTGGTGCGTAGCCTCGCGGCGCGCTGCGATGCGGGTGCGATGTTCTTCTTCGACTACGGCTTCGCTACCGCGGAGTACTACCATCCGCAACGCGATGCCGGGACGCTGATGGCGCACTATCGCCACCACGCCATTGCCGACCCGTTGTGCTGGCCAGGGCTCGCCGACCTGACGGCGCACGTCGACTTTTCCGCAATGGCGCGTGCCGCGACCGCGGCAGACATGCGCGTCGGCGGCTACTGCACGCAGGCGCGCTTGCTCATCAATTGCGGCATCCTTGATCGGCTTGCCGCCACTGGAGAGCCGACGTCGCCAGGTTACCTGCGCGAAGCCTCCGCGGTGCAGAAGCTGCTGTCGCCCGCGGAGATGGGTGAGCTATTCAAGGTCCTGGCGCTGATTCGTGGGTTCGATGCGCCGTTGTTGGGATTTCGCGAAGGCGACCGAAGTCATCGCCTGTTTCCCCCGCGCTGAACCGTCGGCGTGCGAATGACTTCGTACCGATGTGATGATCGGCTCGCTGTGTCAGGGCGCGATGAATGCCGCGACCTCCGGATCCGAGCGCAATCGCGCGAGGTCATCGGCGGCAGGTAACTGCGGACGATCGCGTACGGCGTTGACCATGCACAGGAAGCCCAGCGGCGTGTCGTCGCCGGCACGAAACTGGTGCCAGGTCAGCGCGGGTACGTGCACCAGATCGTGCTCCGCCAGATCGTAGACCTTGTCGCCGATCAGGCAGCGGCCCGCGCCCTTCTGCACGACCACGGCATGCGCGTGCTCGTGTCGTTCGAGCGTCGTGTGTCCGCCCGGCGCGACTTCGAAGTAACGCAATTGCGACGCCAGCGCAGGATCGTCGAACAGTACCTGCCGCGTCACGTCGCGAAACGGCGCGCTGCCCTGCTGCTTGTACTCGAGCACGTCGACTTCGCGCCAGCGCAGCGGGGCGATCATCCGGCGATACGGTGTGGACGCCATGTCGGTTGCGTTCGCCCGATTCAGGCCGCAGTGGCGCGCGTGCTGAGGTTCGCGGCGGCGCCGTCGCGTACCGCGGTGACGAACATCTGCGCGCGCTCCTGCACGTGCTCGGGCGCGCCCAGCAGCGAGCCGCCGATGAGCAGCATGACGTCGGCACCGTAGCAGGCGACGATATCGCGTGCGCGTTCGACGCTCATGCCGCCTCCGGGAACGGGCAATGCCGGGCGCAAGTGCGCCCACGGCGCGAGGGCGTTGCGCGCGATGTCGCCGCAGGTACGCTCGTCCCAGGCGAAGCGACCGCCGAAGTTCGGAAAGATCACGGCATCGGCGCCGATCAGGCGAAACCACTTTCCGAGAACGAAGGCCGGGGCGATGCGCACGGCTCCGGCATAGCCGGGATGCGCGAGTACCGGGACATCGAGATGCTCGCTCACGAGCTCGGCAAACGCCGGCATGCCGACCAAGGCCGGTGCCAGCAACACCATCGCCGCACCGGCATCGCGGGCGATGTCCGCCTGCTCCGCGATCGTTTCGGGCGCGCCGATGATGCTCGGCGCGTACAGTGCGCGATGTCCGGTCTCGTGCCATACGCGCGCGATCGCGCGCTGGCACGCGGCGACGCGCTGCGCGAAGGGCGCGTAGTACTGGTCGGCAAGGCCGTGGTCGTCCTTGATGACGTCGACTCCCGCATGCGCCAGCGTGTAGCACAGCGCCGCGAGGCGATCGACGGGAAGTCCCTGCGGCTTGAGCGCCGCGCAGGTCAGTGGACGACGCTCCGCGCCGAGCAGCGCGCGGATGCCTTCGAGGCCGAAGCGCGGTCCCGAAAAGTGTTCCAGGTAATCGGCGGGGAATTCGACGTCGATCAGTTCGACATGCGCATGCCACGAACTGTTGCCGAAGAGCATGTTGAGCGTCTGCGCGACGTCAAACCCGGTAGTCGCACTCGCCAGGCGAATATGCACCTCGTGCGTGCCGTCGCCCAGGCTGCGCAAGTCGTCGACGCGGCCGACGATGTGCTCGGCGACGAAGGCGTCGCGCACGGCTTCTGCCGGGACTTCGACACTTTGCTCGAGGGCGATGGCTCGCGCGATGTCGCCGGCGTCTTCCGGGGCGGCGCGAATGCGGTAGGTGACTCTGAGCCAGGACATGGACGATCCGATTGCCGGCGCCAATACGTAACAGTACACTATGCGTTTCAGCGCCGGCAATGCGCCGGCGGTGACAATGAGGGTAGAACCGTGAGCGGACCGAACGACGCTCTGACGCTGCAACTGCTCGAGTGGATTTCGAACGGGCGACACACCTATGCCGAAGTACTGGATGCATGGCACTCGACGTGCCCGCGGCTGTCGATCTGGGAGGACGCCTGCATCGCTGGCCTGATCGAGTACGATCCGAACAGCCGCTATGTGAGCGTCAGCACGAAGGGGCGGGCGCTGCTGCAGGCAAGCGTCTCAAGGCTAGCCCAAGCGTCGGCCTATTGATGATTACGAAACCGAGTGACGCGGCATGTATGAATGTTGACGTCATCCCGGCGCGGGCCGGGATCCAATTTCATAGCCAGGGATTGGGCCATGGCCGCGCCGGGGCGACGTGGCCCGTGGCTGGTTGTGTCACGTAGTTAGATAGGGCTCAATATCTCAGCTGAGCCCGGTTACCGGCACAGCCGCACCGTGTACGGCACGCGCATCGTCGGAGCCGAGGAACACGATCACGTTGGCCAGATCCGCGGGCGCTACCCAGCGCGCCGGATCGGCGGAGGGCATCGCGGCGCGGTTTTCCGGCGTGTCGATGACGGTCGGCAATACGCAGTTGACGTTGATGTTCTTTTCGCGCAACTCCGCTGCCATCGTCTCGGTCAGTCGGATGACGGAGCTCTTGGCGGCGATATAGGCACCCATCTGCGCCGCGCCCTTTTGCGCTGCGAATGCCCCGACGTTGACGATCTTGCCGCCGCCGGCGGCGAGCATGTGCGGCACCACCGCGCGCACGGCGTAAAGGAGCGTGCGCGCATTGATGTCGAACAAGAAATTCCAGTCGACGTCGGTAGTTTCGTGTACCGGAGCACCCATGCGAAAGCCACCGGCGAGGTTGCACAGCACATCGAGGTGTCCGAAACGTTGCACAGCTGTCTGTGCGGCCACGTTCACCTCCGCCTGGTCGAGCAGATTCGTCGCCGCGAACATTCGACGCGAATTCTCAGCACCGAACGCTGCGTCCAGCACATCGCGCTTGCGATCGATCAGCACCAGGTTGGCGCCATGCTCGGCGAATGCCGCCGCGACCGCGCGTCCGAGATTACCGGCGGCGCCGGTGACCAAAACAGTCTTGTCGGTGAGGTTCATTGCTAAATCCCTAAGGTGTGCGTGCGGGCAGGATGGTGCCTGCGCACTCGCCGAATCCGATACGGCGAAATCCCGGCCGCTCGCTGATGGCGCGCAGAATCACGGTATCGCCGTCTTCGAGGAAGCCGCGCACCTCCCCGTTGGCGAGCCGCAACGGGTTCCTGCCCGCGCTCGAGAGCTCGAGCAGCGAGCCGCCCTGTCCCGGCGCCGGTCCCGACTGCGTGCCTGTCCCCAGGAGGTCGCCTGCCTGCAGATTGCAACCGTTGACCGTGTGGTGGGCGACCAGTTGCGCCAGCGTCCAGTAGCTGTCGCGGAAGTTCGAGGTCATCAGGCGTTGCGGCGGGACGCCCGCTGCGCGCATGCGTGCGGTCTGCAGCAGTACTTCGAGGGTGATGTCGATGGCGCCCGCCGCGCGATTCTCCAGCGATTCGAGATACGGCAGTGGCTGCGGGTCGCCGGCCGGTCGCGTGAACGGCGCGCGAAACGGCGCCAGCGCCTCGAGCGTGACCATCCACGGCGAAACGGTGGAAGCGAAATTCTTCGACAGGAACGGGCCCAGCGGCTGGTACTCCCACGCCTGGATATCGCGCGCGGTCCAGTCGTTGAACAGGGTCAGGCCGAACAGGTGGTCCTCGGCAAATTCGATGCTCACCGCTTCGCCGAGCGCATTGGGCAGCGCGACGAACGCCCCGAGCTCGAGTTCGTAGTCGAGGCGTTGGCTGGCGCCAAAACGCGGCGTCTCAACGTCGGGCGGCTTGACCTGACCGAGGGGGCGGCGCACGGGCGTTCCGCTGGCGACGATCGACGACGCGCGTCCGTGATAGCCGATGGGTAGCCACTTGTAGTTGGGCAGCAGCGGGTTGTCGGGACGAAACTGCTTGCCGACCGCGGTCGCGTGATGAATGCTGGTGTAGAAGTCCGTGTAGTCGCCGATGTGGCACGGCAGGCCCATCTCGACGCTGGATTGCGGCAGTAGCGCACTCTGCAGCTGCGCCTGACGCGTGCTGCCGCTACGCAAGGCTTGCGACAGCGTCAGGCGCAGGGCCTTGCGCGCTTCGGCGCTTGAACGCATGAGGCGATTCATATCGCCGCTGTCGATCACGCCGGCGCGCCTCAGGTCGAGCACCTGGTCGCCGATGGCTACGCCGATGCGCCAGTCGTCGGCAGATGCGCGGCGAAAACGACCGAAGGGGAGATTCTGGATCGGAAAGTCCGTCGCCGAGTCGTTGGCGGACTCGATCCAGCTGGTCAACGCCGGGTCGTGTGTCTCATCTAGTCGATGCATTGGAGGGCGCGTTCCGCTGCAGGGCGCTGTGGTAGCCGTGTCTGCCTGCTCGATCATGCATTTGCGTTCCAGCATGTCGTAAAACTGCGAATCGAGCAACCGCAGGCTACGCGCAGCGCGCCCGATGCGATGCGCGTAAATTGGCGGACCGGGCGGAGTTTGAATCAATCCCCGGTGTGTCGTCCTAGCATCGTCAGCTCTTCGAAATGACAGGTTTGTCTTCGGCTTGCGGCCGAATTGCAAGCTCGCTGGCAGCTTGCATTGCCGCCGCGCGCCAGGCAGCGTAGTCTTGAGGTAATGCTCGAGGTTCGGACTTATGAAGCCGACCGGCACGCGGTACGGAGGTACGTACTGTGCTCGCTTCGTGAAGAAAAAAGAGTGCGAGCTTCTCGACCGAGACGGTCAAAATCCTCTTGGCGCGATGGCATCGGACATTGCCACGGCTTTGCCATCGCGGCGCGATTTCAGGGTTGGCCAATGGCAGCCTGTACAATTGCTCAACCGGGCGTGGGACAACCGGGCCGCCGAGGCGAGCTACAGGAGATTCGTAATGAAACCATCTAATTGGAGTCGGAGCATCATCGTTGCCGCGCTGTCGTGCGCATTTGCCGGCGGCGTTGCCGCTGGCGAGATCCGCGTCGCGTGCTACTCCGACGGCAACGAGTGCGAGGTCACGCAGGATCTCGCCAAGCGCTTCGAGGCGCAGAACGCCGACGTCAAGGTCATCATCGACAAGGTGCCGTACAAGGCGATCCTCGAGACAGCTGCCGGTGCAGCTCGCGGCCGGCGAGGGTCCGGACATCGCGCGCGTCACCGATCTCGGCGGGCTGTCCAAGTACTACCTCGACATCACGCCGTACGTGAAGGACCCGAAGTACTGGGAGGCCAACTTCGGCCAGACGCTGCAAGTGGATGCGCCCGATCGCCGACCGACAAGGGCATCTACGGGATGATGACGCAGCTCACCGTCACCGGGCCGTTCGTCAACAAGACGCTGTTCGAGCAGGCCAAGGTGCCGCTGCCCGGCCCGAAGGCGACCTGGGACGACTGGGTCGAGGCCGACGCGCAAGGTCGCCAAGGCGACGCAGACGCCGTTCGCGATGGCGTTCGACCGCAGCGGCCACCGCTTCGCGGCGCCGGCGATCAGCCATGGGCGCCAAGATCTTCGACGCCAAGGGCAACCTGGTCGATCGACGACGGCTACAAGGCGATGGCGAAGAAGTTCGTACGACTGGAACCAGCGACGGCACGATGCCGAAGGAAGTCTGGGGCGGCGTCGGCGGCTCGCACGTATCGCGACGCGTTCGAGGAGTTCGCCAACGGCCGCGTCGTGATGTACCTGTCGGGCAGCTGGCAGATCACGCCGCATGGACACGCAGATCGGCAAGAACTTCGACTGGATCGTCGTGCCGAACCCGTGCGGCCCGGCGGCGTGCACCGGCATGCCCGGCGGCGCCGCGTTCGTCGCGTTGAAGCGCACCAAGAACCCGAAGGATGTCGGCCGCGTTCCTCGACTTCCTGGCGAGCGACGCCGATCTACGCCGAGTACATGGCGACGCACCGAGAACATCCCGGCGCACGCCGGCGGTCGCCAAGAAGGGCGTCGACTACAACGTCTCGCCGCCGGCCAAGGCCGCGCTCAACGCGTTCGTCGGCCGACGTCGCCGAAGCTCGTCGCCGGTCGCCTACGAGATCCAGGGCTACAAGCTACAACCGCGCGCTGTTCAATCCGACGGCCGCGCGGCTGGGCCAGGCCATCGCCGGCGAGATGAGCGCTCGACGATGCGCTGAAGCGCATCAGCGCCGGACATCGACGAGCAGGTCAAGGCGGCGCAGAAGTAGGCCGCGCGCGCGGCGCGTGCCCGCGCGACGCATCGGCGCCCGTGCCGTCGCGCTGCTCGCGCTGCCGGCGTGCGCCGGCGCGCGGTGCTCGACGCGGTCGACGCGCCGATGCGCGCGCTGCAGCGCGTGCTCGGCGTGCCGCGCATCGCGCTGGCTGTTCGTCGCGCCGAACCTCGTCGATCTTCGGCGCTCTTCACCTTCCTGCCGATCGTCATCAACTTCTACTACGCCTTCACCGGCGGCGTGCAGCTCTACCCGTCGCGAGCGGCCGTTCACCGGCTGCGAGAACCTCGCGACGCTGTTCGACTGCGGCAACTACCTCGACCCGTCGACCTGCCGCAAGGACCTGTTCTGGCGCGCGGTCTGCAACACGGCGAAGTTCGCGCTGCTGCAGGTCGGCGCTGATGGTGCTGTTCGCGCTGGTCACGGCGCTGGTGCTCAACCGCAAGATCATCGGCCGCGGCTTCTTGCGCGGCGTGTTCTTCTATCCCGGTGCTGCTGTCGCCGGTCGTCGTCGCGCTGATCTGGAAGTGGATCCTGCAGCGCGAGGGCGTGCTCAACGCCGCTGCTGGTCGGCGTCGGCGGCGCGCCGGTCGAGTGGCTGACCGAGCGCGAGCTGGGCGTTCTTCTGGGTGCGTCTTCGTGTCAGCATCTGGGCGCACATGGGCTTCTACACGCTGATCCTGCTCGCCGGCCTGCAGGCGATTCCGCGCGGACCTCTACGAGGCCGCGCGAGATGGACGGCGCGTCGCCGTGGCGCGCGCTTCTGCGCGCATCACGCTGCCGCTGCTGATGCCCAACCTGCTCGTCGTGCTGCGTGCTGGCGCTGATCCGCGCGGTGCAGATCTTCGACGAGGTCTTCGTGCTGACCGGCGGCGGGCCGGGCTCGGCCACGACGTTCATCGTCCAGTTCATCTACCAGACCGGCTTCGCCGGAGCAGATCCGCCTGTACGGCCTCGCCGCCGCCGCCTCGCTGGTGCTGGCGCTCGGTCGCTGATCGTGCTGACGCTGCTGCAGCTGCGGCGTCGCGCCGGCGCGGCGAGGCAGAGGGCGAGCGCGCGATGAGCTAGGCTCGCGACTTCCTGACGCGCACGCGCGGCCGCGGCACGGCTCGACTGGACCGACTGGCTCACCTACGCCTACCTGCGCGCTCGGCCTGGTCCTGATGTTCGGCCCGGTGCTCTGGCTGGTGCTGTCGTCGTTCAAGACCGCAGGCGGCGCTCGACCGAGTTTCCGCCGCAGCCTCCTGCCCTACGGCCAGAAGACGGTGGCGGTCGCCGGGCGACGACAAGCCGCTGCCGCTGTTACCGCGTCACGCTGCCGGACGGCACGACGCGCGAGCTGGCCGAGGTGCGCCGCATCGGCATCATGGCGCACGATGGTCGACCCGGCGAAGCCCGGACGAGGAATTCAAGGTCAACATCAACGACCGCAAGCCGGTGCGCGAGTTCCAGCCTCGCCACCGAGAACTACACCGAGCTCTTCGGCAAGTTCGACTTCGGCCGCTACCTGTGGAACAGCGTGTTCATCACCGTCGTCGCGACGCTGATCACGCTGCTGTTCAACTCGATGGCGGCGTTCGCGCTGTCGAAGTACCAGTTCCGCGGCCGCAAGCGCGGTGTTCCTGCTGATCCTCGCCACGCTGATGATCCCGCCGACGATCATCCTGGTGCCGAACTTCCTGGTCGTCATCGGAGCTCGGGCTGCTCAACAGCCTCTGGGGCGTGATCTGGCCCGCGGTGGCCACGCCGACCGGCGTGTTCCTGCTGCGCCAGTACATGCTGACGATCCCCGACGAGCTGATCGACGCGGCGCGCATGGACCACGCGAGCGAATGGCGCATCTACTGGCGCATCGTCCTGCCGCTGTCCGCGCCGGCGCTGGCGGTGCTCGCGATCTTCTCGGTCATGTGGCGCTGGAACGACTTCCTGTGGCCGCTGATCGTGCTGTCGCAAGACCGAGAAGTTCACGCTGCAGCTCGCGCTCAACGCCTTCCAGGGCGAGCTCGACGACGCAGTGGCACTACCTGCTGGCGATGACGGTGATCACGCTGCTGCCGGTCGACGCTCGTCTTCGCCTTCCTGCAGAAGCTACATCACCACCGGCATCGCCGGCGCCGGCGTCAAGTAGCGAGGACGCACATGGCCGCACTCACGCTCGACCAGCGTCGCCAAGCGCTTCGGCGCGACGACCGTCATCCACGGCGTCGACCTCGAGGTCGCGCGACGGCGAGTTCGTCGTCTTCGTCGGCCCGTCGGGCTGCGGCAAGTCGACGCTGCTGCGCATGATCGCCGGGCTGGAGCAGCGTCGACCGCCGGCGACATCCTGCATCGACGGCAAGCGCGTCAACGACGTGTCGCGCCGCGCGACCGCGGCCTCGCGATGGTGTTCCAGTCCTACGCGCTCTATCCGCACATGACGCGTGTACCAGAACATGGCCTTCGGCCTCGAGAACATCGGCACGCCGCAGGCCGAGATCGACGCCAAGGTGCAGCGACGCCGCGCAAGCTGCTGCAGCTCGACGCGCTGCTCGAGCGCCGGCCGACGCAGCTCTCCGGCGGCCAGCGCCAGCGCGTCGCGATCGGCCGCGCGATCGTGCGCGAGCCGACGCATCTTCCTGTTCGACGAGCCGCTGTCGAACCTCGACGCCGAGCTGCGCGTGCCGATGCGCACCGAGATCACGCGCGCTGCACGCAGCGGCTCGGCGGCGACGATGATCTACGTCACCCACGACCAGGTCGAGGCGATGACGATGGCCGACCAGATCGTCGTGCTGCGCGCCGGCCGCATCGAGCAGGTCGGCACGCCGCTCGACCTCTACAACCGCGCCGGCCAACCGCTTCGTCGCCGGCTTCATCGGCTCGCCGCAGATGAACTTCCTGCGCGCGCGTGATCGCGGGCGTCGCCGGCGATGGCGTGCGCGTGGCGCTCGACGCCGGCGCGGCAAGCGCGACCGGCCGCTGCCGTTCCGGTGCGCGGCGACGGCACCGCGGCGGCGCCGCGGTCACGCTCGGCATCCGGCCCGAGCACATCGCGCTGGGTCGACGGCCGGCGCGGCGACTGCGCGCTGCGCGCGACGATCGAGCAGCGTCGAGCAGCTGGGCGCGGCACAGCTTCCTCTACTGCGCGCTGCCGGGCGGCGAGACGCGTGACGGTGCATGTCGCCGGGCCAGGTGCGCCACCGCGAGCGGCGAGACCGTCACCGTGTCGTTGCCCGTCGCCGCAGCGCCATCTGTTCGACGCCGGACGACGGCGAGTCGGCGCTCGCGCGCATGCATCCGGCCGCGGCGGCCGATGGAGCCCGCTGCCGCACGCGCCGCATCGTTCGCGGGACGCACGGCGGATGGCGTCGCGCTTCGCGCTCGACGACGGCTGGCAGTGCCGGGTCGTTCGTGCTCGGCGACGATCTGGTCCGCGTGCTGTTCGCTGCGCCCGAACGGCCTGCGCGAGCCGCGCACGTGGATGGTCGCGCCGGCCGGCGGCGACGTGCCGTGGGACGGGCGCGACCGGCTCGACGTGGCTGCATTCCCGCGCCCGCCATTCGCGCTCGACGACGCGCGACGACCGGATCGTCGCTGCAGACCACGGCACTGCGCTGCGACGTGCGGCTGCAGCCCGTTCGGCCTCGACTGGGCGCGACCGGCGCGGACAAGCCCGTTCGCCGCCGACCGGCCGACGCACGCGTACCAGTGGCAGCGCAGCGCAGCGGCATCGTTGCGCCACTACATGGCGCGCGACGCGCAGCGACCAGTTACTTCGGCCTCGGCGACAAGACCGGTCCGCTCGACAAGCACGGCCGCCGCCTGCGCACGCTGGCGCTCGACGCGCTCGGCTACGACGCGCGAGACCAGCGATCCGCTCTACAAGCACTGGCCGTTCCTGCTCGCGCGCGATCGGCGCGACGCGGCGTCGCGCTACGGCCTCTTCTACGACACGCTGTCCGAGCGCGACCTTCGACCTCGGCTGCGAGTACGACAACTACCACGGCTTCTATCGCTACTGCCGAGATCGACGACGGCGACCTCGACTACTACCTGTTCGTCGGGCCCGACGCATCCGCGACGTCGTGCGCAAGTTCGCCGATCTCACCGGCGCGCATGGCGTTCGGCCGCGCTGGAGCCTGGGCTACGCCAACACCGCGATGAGCCTGACCGATGCGCCGGACGCGCAGGCGCGGCTGTCGCGACTTCATCGACCAGGCGCGTCGAGGCACGACATTCCGCTGTCGCGCGTTTCACTTCGGCTCCGGCTACACGCAGCATCGGCAAGCGCCGTTACGTGTTCACGTGGAACCGCGACAAGTTTCCCGACGCCGCGCGCGCTCGATCGCAGCAGTTCAGCGGGCGCAGAACGTGCGCTCGTCGCCAACCTCAAGCCCTGCCTGCTCGACGATCATCCGGCCTACGCCGAGGTCGCGGCGACACGGCGCATTCGTCAACGACGCGCGCACCGGCACGCCGTGCGTCGGGCAGTTCTGGGACGGCGTAGGGCGCGCACGTCGACTTCACGCATCCCGCCGGCGATCGCGCTGGTGGCAGCGAGGGCCTGCGCGAGCAGCTGCTCGACTACGGCATCGACGCCGGCTGGAACGACAACAACGAGTACGAGATCTGGGACGAGGACGGCGTCTCGCACGGCTTCGGCACGCCGATCCCGATCGACGCGCTCGCGGCCGCTGCAGCGCGCTGCTGATGACGCGCGCGACCTGCGAAGCGCAGGCGCGCGCACCGCCCGGACGAGCGCGTGTTCACGGTCACGCGCGCGGGCCCGCCCGGCATCCAGCGCTACGCGCAGACCTGGTCGGGCGACAACACGACGAGCTGGCACACGCTGCGCTGGAACATCCGCATGGGCCTGACGATGAGCCTGTCGGGCATGTTCAACACCGGCCACGACGTCGGCGGCTTCCACGGCCCGGCGCCCGACGCCGAGCTGCTCGTGCGCTGGGTGCAGAACGGCGCGTTCAGCCCGCGCTTCATCATGAACTCGTGGAAGGCGGGCGGCGAGGTCAACACGCCGTGGCTGCACCCGCGGTGCTGCCGATCGTGCGCGACTGCGATCCGCTTGCGTTATCGGCTGATGCCTTACCTGTACACGCTGTACTGGCGCGCGGCGCGAATTCGGCGAGCCGATGCTGCGGCCGCTGTTCTACGAATTTCGACGACGATCCGCGCGCGTTCGACGACAGCGACGACTTCATGCTCGGACCGAACCTGCTGGTCGCCTCGGTCGTGCGAGCCAGGGCAACGCGAGCGCGCGGTCTATCTGCCGCAAGCGGCCCGCCGGCTGGATCGACTTCTGGACCGGCGAGCACCATCGCGCCGGTGTGACCGCGATCGCCGCCGGCACCGCTCGAGCGCATCCCGCTGTTCGTGCCCGCCGGCGCGATCATTCCCGCCGACCGACACCGCCGACATGCGGCGGCTGCACGACGAGCCGTCGCGTGCGCTGCGCATCTTTCCCGGACGTGGCCGCGGCGCCAGCACGTTCACCCTGTACGAGGACGATGGCCACACGTGCGCCTATCGGGATGGCGGCTGTGCACAGGTCGCTATCGGAGTGCATTGGAATGCGACGGAAATCCGCGTGCACGCGCGCAAGCACGGGCGCTATGCGCTTCCCTATTCCGTGATCCGGGTAGTGCTTCCTCACGGCGAGCGGCGATCGCTGGTTCTCACGGGCAACCGCGTGTCGCTAAGCGGAGCCGCGTGAACCAAGCTGCTCGACGGTCTCCTGGTCGACCCGCAACAATTCTTCGCTGCCTATTCGTTCGCGCCAACCGCCGCGCTGTCCGCCCGGGCGGATCGATGTCGGTGCGCGCGTTCGATCCCCTCGAAGACGGCCATGCCGGCGATCATCGCTGCAGTGAACACGAGCGCTTTGACGTAGCCGGCACCGATCGCCACGAGTGCAGGGCCGGGACAGAAGCCGACAAGCCCCCAACCGACGCCGAAGACGGCACTGCCGCCGATCAGGCGCGGATCGATAATGCGCACGGTCGGCAGCATCATCGGGGAACCGAGCAGTGAGAGGCGACGGCGACCGGCGGCGAGCAATCCGATCGCGCCGACAGCGATAGCGCCGGCCATGACCAGGATCAGCGATGGATCCCAGCGGCCAGCCAGATCGAGGAATCCCAGCACTTTCGCGGGGTTGGCCATGCCCGACACGATGAGGCCGATGCCGAAGACGAGGCCTGCAAGGAACGCGCACAGAACAATCATGGCGTCGGACCGAGACCGAAGACGTGTCGCATCGCGAATACTGTCGCGAATCCTGAGAGCATGAATACGAGCGTTGCCACGATCGAACGCGGCGACAGCCGCGAGACTCCGCACACACCGTGACCGCTCGTGCAGCCCGCGCCGTAGCGTGTCCCGATGCCGACCAGGAAGCCGGCGACGATCAGCACGCTGTAGCCCGCATCGATGACCAGACCCGGGAGCACTGCAAATAACGCGTAGAGCGCGGGCGCGGCGACGAGTCCCAGGACGAACGCGACACGCCACGCCGCATCCGGCAGCGATGGCCGCAACAACCCGCCGACGACGCCGCTGATGCCCGCGATCCTGCCATTGAGCAGCGCGAACATCGCCACGGCGATACCGATGATCGCGCCTCCCGCGAGAGACGGACCGGGCGTGAATGCCGCCCAATCGATGTTCACTGCGAATCGCAAAACGTTGGCGCCATCTTGCGATTCTCGCACACGCGAATCGAGCGGGTCAGGCGTTCGACCGCACGCTTCCGGCTTGTGCGAGCCAGCGGCGCGCCATCGGGGCGAAAGTCAGCGACGCGGTGCGACGGTCGACTTGCTGCCGGCCGGAGGTTTGACGACCACCGCCGCGCTGTCCGCAGTCTTCGGGTCCGGGCAGCTGCCGCCCGAATCCTTGACCTGAAGCGCGATCGCTTCCGCATCCTTCGCGCGCCCCTCCAGCCGGGCGACCGACGCGCTTCCGCACAGCGCATCGGCGCTGCTGGGTTGCGCCGCGAGCGCGCTCGCAAACGCGATCTTCGCAGGCTGGACGCGTCCCAGGCTCAGGTTCAACGTGCCGAGCTGAACCAGGCTGACGACATCCTGGTCGTTCAACGTCGTCGCCCGCTCGAATGCGGCGATGGCTGCGGCAGAATCGTTGATCGCCATGTCGACCTGCGCGAGATTGCGCCACATCGCGGGATCCACGGGAGCGAGTTCGACAGCCTTGTTGGCTGCGCTCAAGGCGTCGTCGAACTGGCGCAATTTCAGGTAACCCGAACTGAGCTCTCTCCAAGCGACGGGATTCTCCGGCTGCTTGCGTGTCCATTCCACCGCATACAGGACCAGCACGTTCCAGTTACCCGCGTCCTTGAGCGCCTGCGTGCGCCCGACGAAGTCTTCGGCGAGTTTCGGGGTGGACGCCGCGGCAGCGTCACGCCCCGGCCCGGTGGCGGCGGCATTCGGCATGGATCGTGGCGGTGGCGCGGCTACAGCGGGTTGCTGCGTCGCGCCGTTTCCCGCGCGCATCGCAACCAGGACGGCGACCACGACGATGCCCGTGATGGCGCCCGCCACCCATATCAGGTATTTGCGGTTGGCCGGAGCGAGCACCCCGCGTGTCGTGGTGGCCGGCTTCGCCTCGCCATCACGCGTCCGCGGGCGGTGGGAAGGCTTGCCCGAGCGTTCGTCGCGTTTGGCGACCCGGAGTGCCGTTGCGCGAGCGCGCAAATAGGCAGGCATTGCCAACTTTTCGTCACCGCCGACCCGGCTCAGCGCGTGCGCCCAAAGGGGCTGGTCGACATGGCCGGTCTGGAATTCCCGCAGCGCATCGGCGAGGAACGTATCCGTGGCGGCGGCGTCGAGCTGCCCCTGCGTACGAGCAACAATGTCGTCGGCGAGGGGCGGATCTTGCGTCGGCTTCGCGATCTCGACGAGCTTGAGTTCGGACGCGCGCGTGCCCGGAGCGTACTTGTCCATACGGGGGCTGGTGCAAACTCCATACCTACTGCTAACCATGGTCAAGCCGTGGACTACAGAACTGGCGGGCGGCCTCCTCCTTAGCCGAATAATCGGGGATCACGATCGGGGAATTGCACGTGTCCGCACGCTGCGGCTGATGGACCCTCCATTCCACCGAGTGACCACTCGCGGGGCAACTGGTCTACAGTGGAGTTGGGAGCTTCACGCCGCCATCGGGAATCGGAGACACATCGCGGGCGGAACCGTCCAATCGGCGATCGTTCCTTCCCAAGGGTCTGAGCTTCGATACCGAATCGCACGAGGCATTCGAGGTCGTGCCCAAGGTTCAACGGTGAAGCGCGTTCACATTCCACAAAGCGAGGCATTCGAATGGCAGGATTGAAACTGGAGACAGCCGTACAGGTGATCGACGCTGCATTGAGCAGGGGGGCCGAACTTGCGTGCGCGCCATTGACGGTAGTGGTGCTCGATGCCGGAGGCCACGACATAGCGCTGAAACGGCAGGACGGCTCGGGTATTCTGCGTGCCGACATCGCCCGCGGGAAGGCGTGGGGTGCGCTGGGAATGGGATTTCCCAGCCGAGAGCTCGCCGACCGGGCACAGAAGATCCCACACTTCGTCAATGCGCTGGCGGCCGTGAGTCAGGGGAGATTGGTGCCGGTCGCCGGCGGTGTTCTCATCTACGATCCGGCGCGCAATGTCATTGGAGCCGTGGGCATCAGCGGCGACACGTCGGATCGCGACGAAGATTGCGCGATCGCCGGGATCAAGGCTGCGGGGTTACAGACTCATTGATCTTTGCCAACATGAGTGACGAATCGATCGTCGCCCCGGCGAAGGCCGGGGCCCAAGTTCGTTTTTCGCCGGACATCAACTTGGATCCCGGCCTTCGCCGGGATGACGAAGAGGGGACGAAAACTTGTAAGTCGCTTGCGTGAAGCTCAGTGGGCGTCGCCACGCGGACTGGTCGTGCAGGCAAGCTGCGCCGTGAACGCAGCTCGGTTTATCGACCGGAAACGCCCGCATCCGGCCGCGTCGCGGGCTGGGAGCCGGCCGCCTGCCCAAAGTCCGCCAAGCTGACCTGAGGAAAATATAGGCCTTCCGGCTTGCGCACCCACCATTCGCCTGTCGCCGCATGCGTCTGCGCATCGGCGAAGCGATATTCGTATAGCTTTGCCCGAACATACTTGGCGGGACGCTCCGGAAACGGGTTGGAATCCAGCAACGCCATTACCGGTGGGCTGCCCTGGAGCAGCCGGAGCATCAGGCTCTGAAACCACATATTCGCGCGCACGCCATTGAGCGCCGCGAACCACATCTGCCAGTCGAGACGCGGCTGGTGCGGAATGTTCCAGGGCGGTGGGCGCGTCAATGGGCCGGGCTTGTAGGGGAAGACATACTCGGTCCAGGTTCGGCCGTCGGCGGAGCCCTCGATCACAATTTCGGGTCGGTCAGTCGTCATGACGGCGAACAGTCCATACGCGTTGACGATAAGCAGCGGTGATACGACGTTGGATATCATGCCTACCAGCGGGAGCTCGGTGCGCGTGAACGTTTCCCAGATCCGGTTAAGGCCAACCGGTACCACGACGAGCGAGAGCGCCGTCGCGATCGTGGTGGCAGTGCGTCCTGGATGCGGGGCCCGCGTTTGCACCCATGATGCGAGCCGCCTCGGTATCAGGCGGCGCAACGCCGCGTCGTCGAACAGGAAGATGCATAACAACATGCTGAGCAGATTGAAGAAATTGTAATTGCCCGTAAGCACGATGAGCGTTTGGAAGAGGAGCAGCGCGCAGCCCGCCGCGGCGCGCGGGCGCCGTGGCAGGAAGATGAGAAAGACGCACCCGAGCTCGACGGCGAGGGTCGCGGCGGTCCCCGCCACCAGAAGCCACTGCGGCAGCTGCGCGGCGTACCACGCAAGCGGAGTTGGCAATGGCTGCGTCCAGAAATGGTATTCGAGCGCTGTCAGATCGCGCCACGTCGAGTCGCCGGAGAGGAGCTTTACCGCACCGGCGAGGAGGAAATAGCGGAAGACCAGGCATCGACAAAGCCAGACTACGATCCGGGAGCCGCCGGTGAGAAATATGGCCAAAAACCCTGTTTCGAGCAGCAGCGTGTCCCACTGGAAACTCATGAAATCTTGCCCGGCGATGACGTAGGACAGGTAGAGCGCGAACAAGCCGATGAGCGCGGGGCGCGTCCACCAGCCCAGGATCACCGACAACCCAAGCACCACACCGGCCATCGCGCCCGCGCTCAACACCGCGTCGCTCGAGTTCAGCCAGAACAACGTTGGCAGCACCCAATAGACGGCACCGCCGAGCGCGCGATGCGCCGCATCGAGGTAAGCGTCCAGCGGCAGGATTCCAGCGTGACCCACCAGTCCCTGGATCTGAACGGCGATCGACGCGAACGCCGCAACATAGATCGCGCCCAGCAACCGCAAGAACAGCCAGCTGACCAGCTCATAGCGTTCCGGCTCGAGCGGGCGTCCCCACAGGATGCGGGTCGCGCGGGTCAGCAAATTCCGGCGCCGCGCGAAAAATGCGTAGGCCCGTTCGCTCACCCATGAGAATCCGGGCAGGTGTGCGTACAGCCACCACCAGGCGGCGCGCCCCGGAACTTGCCGCAGCACGCGGTAAGTTGCTGCCGCGCCTGAATACACCTGCCCACTGGGTTCGATCAGTTGGATCGCGTGCGCAAACGCCTCGCGAGGGATGCCGGGGAAGTCTGGTGTCGCCTCTTGGAGCGGTCGGTAGGTGATCCGATCCGCCGTGAGTGCCTGCCAATAGTTCACCCAGTCGCGGCAGATGCCGCAGTCGCCGTCGTACACCAGCGTGGGGCGCGTTACTGACATTTGCCGCGATGGGACAGAGCTATCCTCTGCGACAGAAATGAGAAGTGGCTATCCAATACTACCCGGCGCGACACCGACTAGACATTCCCTGTATGGCCTCCTCCGAGCAACGGCGACTTGGGCGTGCGAGCAGCGCGCCTATTGGTCTTTACCAATATGAGTGACAAATCGATCGTCGCCCCGGCGAAGGCCGGGGCCCAAGTTCGTCTTTCGCCGGACACCAACTTGGATCCCGGCCTTCGCCGGGATGACGAGGACGGACGAAAACCTGTAAGTCATTTGCGTGAAGCTCAGTAGGTCGAACCGCAGACGCCTTACTCCAGCCGCAACAGCCTTCGCGCCGTTTGGCCAATGATCAAAGCCCGCTCGTCTTCGGAGAGCGCGTCGAGGCGCTCGACGTCACCCCGTGGATCCGTCAGGCCCATGTCGAAGCAGTAGTCGCTGCCGAGCACTACGCGGTCCGCGCCGACCAGGCGGATCAGGTTGAGGTTGATCTGGTCGTTGTGGCCGATGGTGTCGTAGGTGAATCGCCGCAGGTAGGTCGCTGGGCAGCTTTTTCATGTGGCGCAGTTCCGGGCGTACCTTGGTCCCGTGGTCGAGGCGTCCGATCAGCCACGGAAACGTGCCGCCCGCGTGCGGCAGGTTGACCTCGAGCTTCGGAAATGCGTCCAGCACGCCACCGAAGACGAGAGACGCTGCCGCGACACCGGTGTCGTAGGGATTGCCGAGCAGGTTGCGCAGGTAGTAGCGCGTTGTGCGCTCCCGGCCGATCGTGTCGATCGGGTGCAGGAAAATCGGCCAGCCGAGCTCTTCGGCCTTCGCGTAGACATCCCAGAAGCGCTTGTCGTCGAGCTCGACACCGTTGACGTGAGTCGCGAGGTACATCCCGCGCATGCCGGGGAGCTTGGCGGCGCGCTCGAGTTCCTTGAGCGCAAGCTCGGGCGCCTGCATCGGCAGCATGGCGAGGCCCACGAAGCGCTGGCTGTACTTGGCGTGGGCAGCGGCTGCCGCGTCGTTGTACGCCTGCGCGAGCGCCAATCCGAAGCCGGCAGACGCCCAGTAGACCATCGGCGCGGTGAGCGACAGCGCGTGAACGTCGACGCGCTGCCGATTCATGCCCTCGAGGCGCAGGCCGAGATCGACGAACTGCTCGTCGAAAGCGTTGACGATCCGCTCGGTGCGGATGGTGTAGCCCTTTTCGTTGCGCTCGAGTCGCGCGCCTTCGGCCGCGCCGTCGCGCTCGAACAGCTTGAGCCAATCCTCGGGATACCAGTGGGCATGCGTATCGATCGCGCGGCATGGGCCGCGCGCTGAAGGTTCGTGAACCGGGTGATCAGCCGTATCCTGCGTCATCAGCTCGGTCTCCGACATGGGCCGTCACCGGGGCTCACCGATGCCGGATACTTATGGCTTGGATGATCAACCGGTATTGGCGCCGCATTCGAGCGGCAGGTTATCATGGTCACGAACCGTTCGTAAGAAAGGCGGCAACGGCCGAACGCCAAATGAGCGCGTCCCTGGTCGGGTAGCCCGAGGAGGAAAGCAATGGCTCGAATCGTGTCGATTCGCCGCAGTGCATCGGCGAGTGTGTCGCGCGCGGCGCGGCAGATCGCGCTCGCTGCGCTGGTCGCGCTGCTGCCGCTGGCTGTTTCGGCGCAATCCGCCGATTCGTACCCGAGCCGGCCGGTGAAGATGCTCATTCCGTATGCGCCTGGCGGCGCCACTGACCTTATCGCCCGCCACATCTCGCCCAAGCTCCAGGACGTCCTTGGGCAGGGCTTCGTCGTCGAAAATCGCCCCGGCGCGTCCGGAAACATCGCTCTCGAGGCTGCGGCGAAGGCGACGCCGGACGGTTACACGCTGCTCGTCGGCAACGTCTCGACCAACGCCATCAACGAAAGCACGTTCGCCGACGTCATGCAGACGCGCCCATCGCGCGATCTCGTCGGCATCACCAAGCTGGTCGAAATTCCGCACGTCGTCGTGGCGGCTCCGACTTTTGCGCCCAACTCGATTGCCGAGATGATCGAGTGGGCCAAGCGCAATCCGGGCAAGCTCAATTACGCCTCCGCCGGGCTGGGCACCTACCCGCAACTCGACATGCTGCGCCTGCTCAAAGGCTGCGGGCATCGACGCGACCCATGTCCCGTACAAGGGCGGTGCGGCGCAGATGCTTCCGGCGCTGATGACCGGTGAAGTCCAGGTCGCGTTCATCAACCTGGCGTCGACGATCGAGCAGGTCAAGGCCGGACGATTGAAGGTGCTCGCCACTACCATGCCCAATCGGCTTCCCGAGCTGCCCAACGTCCCGACCATGGCCGAGCAGGGCTACCCCGGCATCGGCACCAACGCCTGGCAGGGGCTGTTCGCGCCGGCGGCGACGCCGAAGCCGATCGTCGACAAGTTGTATGCCGCGGTCGTCGTCGTGTTGTCGCGGCCGGAGATGAAGGAGATGCTGGCGCAGCAGTTGATGACAGTTACGTTGTCGGGCTCGCCGCAGGAATTCACCGACCAGGTTCGTGCCGAGACTTCAGCATGGTCGGAAGTCGTCCGCGACAACAAGGTCAAGATCGAGTAACGACCGGCGGAGCAGCGGTTGGCCAAGCCACGTTACCGCGGATCGCAGCCGCGCTACGATCTGATCGTCGAGAAGGACGTCGAGATTCCGATGCGCGACGGCGCGCGGCTCAAGGCCGACGTCTTCCGCCCGAGGTCGGCAGGACGTTTCCCCGTCATCATCAACCTCGGGTCCGTACCAGAAGGACAAGTTGTGGGTGCCGCCCGCCGACCTCGAGGAGAAGCGCCAATCCGTACATGAACTGGGAGACGGTCAACCCGCTGTGGTGGGTGCCGCGCGGCTACGTCGCCGCTGCGCATCGACAGCCGCGGCTCGCGGCAAGTCGCCCGGACGCACCGATCCGTGGTCGCCGCGTCGAGGCGCGCGATTTCTACGACGCCATCGAATGGGCGGCGAAGCAGACATGGTGCAGCGGCCGCGTCGGCACCAGCGGCATTTCGTATTTCGCGATGACGCAGTGGCTGGTCGCCGAACCTGAAGCCGCCGTCGCTCAAGGCGATGATCCCGTGGGAAGGCGCGGCCGACATGTACCGCGACTTCGGCTACCACGGCGGCATCTTCTCGCTTCGGCTTTCGTCGTCAACTGGTACAACAACCACATGGCGCACCACCTGCTCGGGCAAGCCGCAGGCAACGCACGCCCGACGCATTCGCTACGCCGTGGGTGTGGGAGTACATGCGCTACAACCTCGACAGCGAGCTGGTACCACGGCCGCCGCGCGCGACTGGGATAGCATCGACTGTCCCGTTCTACAGCGCCGGCAACTGGAGCGGCATGGGGCTGCATCTGCGCGGCAACACCGAAGGCTACGTGCGTGCCGCGTCGAAGCACAAGAAGCTGCGCATCCACGCCGGCACGCATTACCACCCGTTCTACACCGACGGAAGGGCGCGCCGACCAGCTGCGCTTCTTCGATCACTGGCTGAAGGGCATCGACACCGGCATCATGCACGAGCCGCCGGTGAAGCTGCTGATCCGCAAGGGCGGCCACGGCAACTACCGAGTGGCGCTTCGAGAACGCAGTGGCCGCTAGCGCGCACGCGGTGGACGAAGTTTTATCTGCGACCCGACGCACACGGCGACGAAGGCGAGACGCCGAGGGCGCGCTCGTCACCGACGCGCCGCGCAAGCGCAGCTCGCTTTCGTACTCCGGCCAGCGGCATGACCAAGGCCGGCGTCGCCTCGGCGTCGTGGACCTCGACGGCGCTGGCCGGCAGTCTGCCGCGCGATGGGGGTGTCGTTCGAGACCGCGCCGCTCGACGCAAGACACCGAGGTGACCGGCCCGGTCGGTGCTGGTGCTGTGGGTCGCGAGCAGCACCGAGGACATGGACATCTTCGCGACCATCCGCAACATCGCACCCGACGGCCGGACGTATTCGAAATCGGCCAGCAGAGCCAGCCGGTCCCGGTCGCCAAGGGCTGGCTGCGCGCTTCGCATCGCAAGCTCGATGACCGCGCTGGCGCTGCCGTACCGGCCGTATCACTCGCACGCCGAGCGCGCAGTGGCTCAGAGCCGGGCGAGCCGGTCCGGGTCGACGTCGAGATCTGGCCGACGTCGCATGGTGTTCGCCAAGGGCCACCGCATCCGGCTCGATGTCCAGCCGCGCGACGGCGTAGGCAGCGCGCCCTACACGCACTACGCGCTGACTACAATTCCGGAACCAACACGATATTCTACCGGCGGCAGCGCGCGCGTCGTACCTGCTGCTGCCGATCATTCCCCGCCGAGCTTGACATAGTCGAGTGCGGCCGATACGTTGTGTCGCAGGGGCGAATTAGTGCGCCTCGGCCGCCGTCATCCCGGCGCAGGCCGGGATCAAAGTCGCAGTACGGTTGTCGGAATTCCTTGGGCCCCGGCCTGCGCCGGGGCGACGAATGCAACGTCATCCCGGCGCAGGCCGGGATCCAAGTTCGCTTGACGGTTGGAGATGCAACTTGGGCGCCGGCCTGCGCCGGTGCGACAGATTGCTGAAGCTATCGTGTGCGTACGAATGAATTCGCACCAGCGAAGAACCGGAGGACCCGATGGAAATCAAACGCATCGATCACTATTCGATCCGTACGCTCGACGTCGAGGCGTCGCGCAAGTTCTACACCGAGATCATCGGTCTCAAAGTGGGTCCGCGACCCCCGTTCGACTTTCCGGGCCTGTGGCTCTACGACGGCGAGCCGCCGGTCGACCTCGATCACGCGGCAGGCAACTACGGCATCGTGCACGTCATGGGCGTCGATCGCAGCAACCCGCAGTCGCTTATCGAGTACATGGGCGGTGCCGACCCGGATACGCTCAAAGGGGATACCGGTGCGTTTGACCATGTGGCATTTTCGGTAACGGGTCGTGCAGGGATGCTCGAGCGTTGCCGCCGCAACAACGTGAGCTTCTTCGAGCGCGCGGTGCCGGTGCTCGGCCTGCACCAGGTGTTCATCAAGGATCCCAACGGCCTTACCATCGAGCTCAATTTCCCGGCGTCCGAATCGGAACACACGCAGGGCACCACCTCGGCCGCCGTCGCTTGAGCCGCCGTTGTCTGCCGAAGTCGTAGCCCGCACTGCAGCGCCGGTGCTCACGCACGACGAAGCGCTGTCGCGCGCGCGCGCCATGGCGCCGAGGCTCAGGCGGCGCGCCGCGCACGCCGACCTGCTGCGCCGCTGTCCCGACGAGTCGATCCGCGAGCTCAACGACTCCGGCTTGATGCGAGTCCTGCAGCCGCGCCGCGTCGGCGGATCCGAGCTGCCATGGATCGCGCTGATCGACATCGGCTCCGAGCTGGCGAGGGGCTGCGCCTCCACTGCGTGGAACTGGGCGAATTACGCAGTGCACCACTGGATGCTCGCGTTCTGGCCGGTCTCATGCCAGGACGAAATCTGGGACGCGGATCCCGCCGCGTTGATCGCGTCGTCGGTGGTTTTCCCGGCCGGCAAGGCGACGCGCGTGGCGGATGGCTATCGCCTGAGCGGGCGCTGGCCGTTCTCGAGCGGTGTCGATCCCGCAGCGTGGAACATGCTGGGCGGCACTGTGGATGGCGGCGGCGAGTACCGGATCTTCCTGGTGCCGTCCATAGACTATGCGATCATCGACAACTGGTACGTGCTGGGCCTGCGAGGTACCGGCAGCAAGGACGTGCAAGTGAAAGACGCTTTTGTGCCCGAGCACCGAACACTTGCCGTCGAGGCAACCAAGGGAGGTGCAACGCACCCGGGCGCCATGACCAATACGGCGCCGCTGTTCCGCATCCCGATTTTCGCGACGTTTCCCTACATGCTGACCGGCATCGCGCTCGGAATCGCGCAGGGCGCGTACGAGACATTCGTCGAGGGTCTGCGCGATCGCGCCGCGCGCTACTCGGGCAAAAGCCTCGCCGACATGACCGCGATGCAGATCAATATCGCCGAGGCCGCCGCGTGCATCGATACCGCCCGCCGCGTGATGCGCGATCACTGCGAGAGCGCGCAGTCGCTGGCTGAGCGCGGTGAAGTGCCGGATCTGCTGACGAAGGCGACGTGGCGACGTGACGGTGCATTCTCGGCGGGGTTGTGCGAGCGGGCGATCGGCGTGCTTTTCAAGGCCGGCGGCGGCGGTGCGCTTTTCGACGACCATCCACTGCAGCGCGCGTTCCGCGACCTGCACGCGGCAACGGCGCATATCTCGATGATCTGGGAGCCTCAGGCGACGACCTTCGGCCGGGTCGCGCTCGGGTTGCCCTGCGACAATCCGACGCTGTAGCGCGCTTACCTGGTCAGCGCGTTCTTGTAGATCTTGCCGTTTTTCATGATCACCAGGAAGTTCCTAGCTGGGTCTTCGATCAGTTTGATATTTTCCAGCGGATTGCCATCGACGAGCAGGAGATCGGCGAGTGCGCCTTCTTCGACAACGCCGAGCTTGCCGGGATACGGATTGATGTATCCGGAGAGAGCCATCAACTCGCCGTTATCTGCGGTGGCCATCTTGAGCGCCTCGGCAGGCGTGTACCAGCGGACCATCATGGCGAGATAGCTGTTCTGTCGATTCGCACCCCCGACATCGAACAGGATGTCCGCTCCCCAAGCCGTCTTGATCTTGTACTTCTTTGCGAGCCTGTAGGCGGTGTCCGTTCCAGCCCAGACTTGCAATGCCTTCTTTTGTGACACCGGACTCATTCGGGCAAATGCACCTTCGTCGTACGTCAGCGGCTGCAGGCTCCACCAGATACCCTTGTCTGCGAGCAACTTGGCTGTGGGTTCGTCGATCAGGTGGCCGTGTTCGATGCACTTTGCGCCAGCCGCCACTGCCTGCCGGATCGAACGCGGTGTGTACGCATGTACGGTCACGTAGGTGCCCCAGTTTTCAGCAGCCTCGACCGCGGCACGAATCTCCGTTTCGGTAAATTGGGTTGATTCGATCGGGTTGTACGGTGAGCTGACGCCGCCGCCACCCATGAGCTTGATCTGGCTGGCTCCGTTTCGCAGCTGCTCGCGCGCGCGTAGCCGGACCTCATCGGGGCTGTCGGCAATCGCGGCGATACCTTCCATTTCGGAGTGACTCAGCGGCCCGCCTGGCGTTCGCGGGAGCTCGAAGAGGAAACGGAAGTCTCCATGGCCCGAGGTTTGCGAGATCATCGCGCCCGAGGGATAGATGCGCGGGCCAACCATGACGCCTTCGTCGATGGCACGCTTCAGGCCAAAGACGGGGCCGCCGAGATCGCGTACCGTAGTGAAGCCTCTCATCAGGGTCGCCTCGGCTTGTCGTGCGGCGAGTAGATGGAGGTAGGAGGGGGGCGCGGTCATGAGAACCAGCTGAGGTGTCGCTGCCATGAACGCGTGCCAGTGCGCGTCGATGAGGCCCGGCATCAATACCTTTCCGTTTGCGGCAATGACCTGGACGTTTGAAGTCGCGTCGACGAGGATCGGGCTCGTCGAAATGCGCTCGACGATGTTGCCTCTGATCAAGACATCGGAAGGGCCCGACAGGGTCGCGTTTCGGCCGTCGAAGATGCGGACGTTTTGAAAAAGTGTGACCCCGCCACTGATCGGAGGAGTAGAGGCCTCGAGCCCGGGTACTTCGATGTCATAGTCCTGCGCCAGGCTCACCTGACAGAGCACCGTCAAGAGGGCTGCCAGCCACAGCCTTCGACCTCGCACGCGTATCGGTGTCCGGAGCATTCCTTCGCGCAGGAATGCGACAACCACGCGCAACGCGATGCATGGATACCAGGGCAAGTGCCTAAAAAACGTCGAAATCGTTGGTGGCATAGCATCATCCCGCAGCAGTTCTTTCGACCCCGAGACTGACAAACAGTGTCATCCGCTTTTTGCGCTTCTTCGACCGCGGCCCCAGGACCGCCGCGGCTCGGACCTGGGCTTCGCCATGGGTAAGAATCCCAGAGAGGCAACGCCTGTCGCTGTCAGCCCCCCCGCCTTCGATCGCTTGCAGTAGACTCTGTTGTCGAGCAGGAGCGGTCCCGACCACCCGGAAGCCTACACCAGGAGACGAGACATGATTAAGGTCAGCGTGATGTATCCGAACACGCCCGGAGCTCGATTCAACCACGACTACTACCGCGACAAGCACATGCCGCTGGTGAAAGCGCGCATGGGTGACCACTGCAGATACTACACAGTTGAAAAGGGCATAGCCGGCGGCGTGCCGGGCACACCTGCGACGTACGTTGGCATGTGCCACATCTTCTGCGATTCGGTAGAGAGTTTTCAAGCCGGCTTCGCGCCTCATTCGAACGAGATCCTGGCCGACATAGCGAACTACACTGACCTATCGCCCGTGATCCAGATTAGCGAAGTGGTTGTTGGCTGAGTCTAGGTCACGGAATTGTGAATCGGTACACGTCCATCCACGGAAACGGAGCCTCGAGAGCTGACTTCCGGTCCTGGTACAACGCGAGTTCGCCAAGGACTGCTCTCGCCACTCTGGACGTTCAGCGATTCCAAGAGCTGCCGTTTAACCCGGCCCTGGCTTAAGCGCCTCGCTGCGCCAGCAGACCTGTATCAGTCCTCGTTTTCGGCGCCTGCATCTGCGTTTCGAGATGGCCGCGTGTGCGTTAACAAATCGGGGGACGCATGCGTAACCGCCGCAGTCTCACCGCGTCAGTCAGCGACACTATCGCAGGAGGTGGCACCAAGACAACCTCCGAGGGTCCGGTCTCGATCACCCAATACTATCGAGTTGACCGAAAAGTACCCGCTGAGTGCGGCTTCCGGCCCGCATTCGGCCTATCGAGCGCCATCTCCATTCAACCGAACCGCAGACCGTCGGTGTCGCTACCCAAGTTTCCGGAAAAAAGTCACTATGGAGGCGTCCGACGACGGTTGGTACAGGTCGCTCGAAAGCACGCCACCCTCGGCCCTTACCGCGCTCCGCAATGCTTATTGCTGATCCACTCTTTTACGCCATCGCCATTCCGGTCGTCCTTCTAAGCGGAATATCCAAGACCGGAATTCCTGGCCTTTTCGGCGGGATGGCTGTTCCGCTCCTCTCACTCGTTATCCCGCCGCTGCAGGCTGCCGCGTTGATGCTGCCGATCCTGTGCTGCATCGATCTGTTCGGGCTGCGCACGTTCCGAGGTATCTACGACCGGCGCAATATGCCAATCCTCCTAACGGGCCTTGCCATTGGCATCGTGGTTGGGATGCTCGTCTTCAAGCTAGTACCGCGCGAGATCATGCGTATTGTAATTGGTACGATTGCCATCGCATTCGCACTGAACAACATCGTTGGCTGGGCGCGCAATCGCCCACCCACAACAGCGTCGTGGCCGCGCGGCGTTTTCTGGTCGAGCCTCTCCGGACTAACCAGCTTCGTCGCGCACGCGGGTTCCGCCCCGATCATGGCGTATCTGCTGCCACAGAGACTCGATCGCAACGTCTACGTCGGCACGACGGTATGGTTCTTTTTCGCCTCGAACTACGCGAAGATCGTCCCGTATGCCTTTCTGGGGCAACTCGATCTTACCAATCTTGCAACCGCGTTCGTGCTGCTGCCGCTCGTACCAATCGGCGTTAAGCTCGGGGTCATCATCCAGGGTAAGCTGGACGAGAAAGTCTTCTACCAGATCAGCTACTGGGCTCTGCTTGGCATTGGAGTGAAGTTGTTGTATGACGGCACGACAGGCTTGTTGCGATAGGCAGGAGCCCGGTGCTATCTCGAGCGCGTCGTCAACGTCGATCCCCAGGTAGCGAACGGTGTTCTCGAGCCTATGTCCCGCGGGACATAGGTTCGACCATGTCCGGCGTCGGACTATGTCCCGCCGACCCGCCCGCCATCTATGAGCGCGCGGGCACAGCCGTGGACATAGTTCACAGCGCTACAGACCCTTCAGGAACGGCAAAGACTTTGTCGACGAGTCGAAACCGCCCAGGCTTGCCATTGGGTGGCGTGGGCTTCTTCAGTCGTTCCAAGATGCTCTCCTTGCCAGCGGAAGTGCCTGGCAATAAGGATTGCTATGTCCAGCGCAGTGGGCGTCAACCCGCGACAGCTAAGGTGGGATGGCAATGACGGGACATAGTCCGGAACGGGACATAATCGAGCTTGCTATGACCGAGTAACGATTGCACTGCTCGGAGGTTCTGGGTGCGGCGATAGATCAGCGTCGGCTTGGTTCGGCGCATGGAGTGCGTGCCGCACGTCGATCCCCCGATCGAACAGGGCAAGGTCGCGTAGCCGGCCTTGCATCTGCGGGCGAATGCGGATCGCCCAGATCTCTTGAAGCTTGAACGGCGCCTTCTGGCCGACGAGCTTGCCCTTGTTCCAAACTTCCCGGTGGGGAGCGGTACGAAATTCCGTCCATGGCGTTCTCCTTTCGGTTGAAGGAGATTCCGCATTACGGCGAGTCTCGACCGACGCCCGCGTTTCGCCCTCCGGAACGACGGCCATGGGAAAGGACGGGCGAAGTTCAAAGTCCGACCCTTTTCGGCCGCCCACCTTCCTCAAGCAGTCGTTGAACACGCAACCAAGCGGTCGTAGCCCAATACCCACAAGGCCGCACCATCGGCGTTCGGCGAGCTTCGTTTGCGGGTCTTAGGTACCCGTCGCAATTTGCCCGGTCGCCGCGGCTGTCTCGCGGTTCCACGGGAGAGTCAGGGTCGCTTCCAACCCTCCGTCCACATGATTGCGAAGTCGGACTTCACCGCCATGCGCGCGCGCGATGTTGCGCGCAATGCCAAGCCCAAGTCCCGTTCCGCCGGTCTCGCGGCTACGCGAGCCCTCGAGCCGAAAGAACGGTTCGAAGACCTTTTCCAACTCGGCGTCCGGGATACCGGGACCATGGTCGCGAATGCGGATGGTCAGTTCCGATAGAACTTCGTCGACGCGGATTTCGGCGCGCTGGCCATAGACAGTGGCATTGTCGATTAGATTGGAGATGCAGCGCTTGAGGAGCTGTGGCACGGCCGAGAAGGGACGCGTGATACGTCCGTCGATCGTGACACTCCTCCCCATTGCTTCGTTGTCGGCCTGCAGGCTTTCGAGTAAAGCCATGACGTCCACCAGTTGCTCGGGTTCGCGCTGGGTGACACCGCGCATGAACTCGAGCGTCTGGGTAACCATCGACTCCATTGCCAGCAGGTCCTTTTCGAACTTTTCGCGCAGGCTGTCGTTCTCCAGCAGTTCGGTACGCAAGCGCATCCGCGTGATCGGTGTCTTGAGGTCGTGCGACATCGCCGTGAGCAGGCGGGTCCGCTCGTCGATGAACCGCACCAAGCTGGCCTGCATCGTGTTGAATGCGTGGGCCGCGCGCCTGACTTCGAGTGGACCGCTTTCCGGTAGTGGCGGGCGATTGATATCCCGACCGAGCTCGTCGGCGGCTGTGGCAAGCACGTTTAGTGGACGTGTAACCCAACGCACCGCGACGTAGGAGAGAAGCAGCACAGCGGCGAGCAGGATTGCGAGGGTCAGCAACACTCTCCATGGCAGGCCTGCCGCTGCCTGCGAGAGTTGCGTGTCGAAGCTCGCCCAAGTTCCATCCTGCAGGCGCACCTGGGTGAGCATCGATATCCCCTCAGGCGGAACCCTGTGCATGCCCGACGGACCGGGGGGGCCGTCCAAGGGAAATCGACCCGTTGCGTGAACCGGTCCATGCATCCACGCCGGCGGTGTGCCGGTCATCTTGACCCGGATCGGCCGCTCGTCGCCCAAGGCCGCCCGGAGCACGGCAGCGAACATTGCCGCATGCGCAGCGCCTGTCGAATCTGACTCATCGGACACAGGGGCACGATCGAGCGATACGACCATCGGCGGCACATTGAGAATACTAACGATCCGCTCGCGTTCCGCCGGGCTCAGGGAGTCCAGCAGCCTGACCACATCGGCGATGCGCTGCGCTGGCTGCATGCCCATGGCCCGGACGAGCACGGTATCGCGCTCGGCCAGGTTGATCGCCGCGCTCAAGAGCTGGGCGACGATCAGGCCGCTCGCCAGTACGAGCATCAGGCGGCCAAATAGCGACTTCGGCAGAAATCGCATCACGGCTCGGCGCTGACTGTTACTGCGAGCACGTAACCTTCGCCGCGCACCGTCTTGATTAAGCGCGGCTCGCGCGAGTCGTCGCCAAGCCGTTGCCGCAGGCGGCTCACCTGCACGTCGATGCTGCGATCGAGTGGATCAGCCTCCTTGCCCTGTGTGAGATCCACAAGCTGATCTCGATTGAGCACGCGATTCGGGTGGCTCAGAAATATCCGCAGCAGCCGGTATTCCGCACCGGAGAGCGGCGTGACCACGCCCGCCGTGGAGATGAGTTGGCGGTGAACGGTATCGAGCAGCCAATCTCCAAACCGAATGTTGCGACTGTCGTCGGGCTGGAGGTTCTCTGGCAGGCTACGCGCGCGGCGCAGGATCGCTTTGATGCGAGCCAGCAGCTCCCTTGCGCTGAAGGGTTTAGCAAGGTAGTCGTCGGCGCCCATCTCGAGCCCGACGATGCGATCGGTCTCCTCACCGCGCGCGGTGAGCATGATGACCGGAATATCGGACGACTTCGCCCGCAGGTTCCGGCAGAGGGTCAGCCCGTCCTCACCCGGAAGCATCAGGTCGAGCACGATCAGATCGATCCGCCCGGCATCAAGTGCCTGCCACATCGCCCGCCCATCGGCAACAGCCGTTGCACGCAACCCATTCTTTGTCAGATATTGGCTCAGCAGGCTGCGAATTTCGGCGTCGTCATCGACGATCAGAATATGATCGAGCGTCTCCATGGCGAAATTCTCGGATGGTTTCAGGCCAGACGGGCGAGAGAAAGGTAACGCAGTGTGTCATCGGGCTATTTGTTGCACTACGCTACCAAAAGGTCCCTGACTTGACATACTGGGCTTACACGGGGCTGCTGAAATCATAACCGTTACGAAGGGTGTTATCGAACGATGCCTCTCTTCGAACGGATGACTCACCACCAACTGGAGATACACGATGAAAAGGATTAACGCTGTCGTTGCTGGCCTTGTAGCCGGCGTTTCACTGGCAGTCGCCCCCGTCACTTACGCCCAGCCGTCTGGCGGCATGGGCCCCTGCTCGGGACACGAAATGGGAATGGGCATGGGATCAGGTCACGGGCCGATAGCCGGGGTCGACCCTGCGACAATGATCGACTCGCACTTGGGTGACTTCAAGTCGCAATTGAAAATCACCGCGGCGCAGGAAGCCGCATGGGAGACATTCACCACCGCGGCCAAGCAGCAGGCCACGGGCATGCAGGCGATGCACACCCAGATGCAGCAAGGCACCGGAACCGCACCGGAGCGCATGGCCCAGCTCACGGTCGCAATGCAGCAGCGTGCGACCGGCATGGCGACGATGACCAACGCCCTCAAGGATCTCTATGCCGCGTTGACGCCGGAGCAGCGGACTATCGCGGATCAGCACTTCAGCATGATGGGCGCCGGCAGAATGCATTTCGGCCCGCATTCCAGCTAGCTCAAGCGAGGGTAGCATGCGGCTCAAAGTGATTCTTAGCGTAGCGCTGACAGCCGTCGGGACCGGCGCCTACACGCTAGGCGCCAGCGCGCAGACCCGGCAGCACGACATGGCAGCACCCAGCGCGGCCTCCGGGGATACGCGACAACTGGTCAAGTTCCCGGAGCCGATGCGTTTGCACACCATCACCAGCATGCGCGACCATCTGCTGTCGCTGCAGGAAATCGACGTGGCGCTCTCGAAGAATGATTTCGACAAAGCTTCCCGCATTGCCGAGCAGCGTCTGGGGATGAGCTCGTTGGAGCTCCACGGTGCGGCGCACATTGCGCCCTATATGCCGCAGGGCATGCAGGACATCGGGACCGCGATGCACCATGCAGCCAGCCAGTTTGCGGTCGAGGCCCAAAACGCGAGTGTAGGTAATGACGTGCGGCCTGCGCTGGCGGCGCTCGGAACCGTCATGCAACAGTGTGTCGCTTGCCACGCTGCCTACCGATTGCATTAGTCAATCGGTAAATGCGGTGCGACTTCGCGATGGCCGCGGCCGATGACGCCGCTAGCGTCGCAGGCGGGCCATTCCGTCGAGCGGCCGCTTCCGAGCAAATTGGGAGTCGACGCAAACCGTCCGCTGTTAGGCCGTAAGCGGTCGTCCAGGTTTGCGAAAGCCGGACGTTCAACGCTTGGGCTGAGGGGAGCCTCGCTTCTCTCTTATAGCTCTGAGTTTCCGTCCGCGAGGTTGAACCACTCAATATCCAGTTTCTACAGCCAAGTTCAGCGGCAACTGAACGGGAGCCTGTAAGTCCTACAAAGAATTCAGACGCGCACCGATGTTGTTTTAGGTTTCGTCTGATCGCGTGTCGCTTCCATAAGTCACAGCATTTAGCTGTGCAGAAGCCATTCCGAAATATCGGGTTCGGCCACGCATGCGTCGTGGCGGCGGTCATGTTGCTGGTCTCGACGTGGCCAGGTGGGGCGCATGCCGACACAAATGGTTCGGACTACGTGATAAGCCCACTACCCGGTGCCTCATCGGCGCAGGGTTCCGGCTTGACTTCCGAATCCAAGTTCATGTTCGGCGCGCCGGCCAAATGGCCCGGCGCACTGCGTTGGTATTACAACCATACGGGCGCTCCGGCGCAATTCACCAATGCGAAGGACGCGGTGATTCAACAGATCATCGCGCAATCGGCGAAGTGGACGGCGGTCTGCGGAGTCCAGATCGCGTACGCCGGCGAGACCAACGCGGTGCCGAAAACTCTTGCCGGGGGACCCGATGGCATCAGCGTGGTCGGGTGGCAGCATCCGGACATGGGCATCTCCGGCGCCACTTATGTGTGGTATCAGTCGTACGGTCCCAACAATCTGACGCTGGTCGAGTCCGACATGATGCTCGATCCGGCGTACGTGACAACATCGGATCAGATGACAAGTACCGTAAGTCACGAATGGGGACACGCGATCGGGCTCGGACATTCGAACGTGGAGGGCGCGCTGATGTCCGGTCCGCCGGACACGATGTACACCAACGGTACCGACCTGACCGCCGACGACATCCATGGCTGCCGTTGCCTTTATGGGCCCGCAGCCGGACAGCAGGCCGGCAACGTGTGTTCATTGCCCGAGCTGGTCGATTTCGGCACGCTCGGGGTCGGATCGACTTCGAGCGAGAGCCAGGTCACGGTGACCAACAGCGGCAACGCCGCTTTGGTGATGTCCGGCATCGGACCGGACAGCAGCGACTTCCTCATAGGTACCAACGGATGCTTGCCGGGTAGCTCACTGGCCCCGGGAGCCAGTTGCACCTTCGGTGTGCAGGCACGCCTAACCCAGGTTGGTGATCGCAGCGATGAAGTGACGATCAACACCTCTGAGGGACCCTATCGAATACCGCTGGAAGCGACAGGTATCGCAGCCCAGCCATCACCCGGGCCGAACTACGAAGGTTCGTGGTGGAATGCACCCGCCGGGTCGGAGTCCGGCTGGGGAATCAACTTGGCGCACCAGGGCGACGTGATCTTCGCGACTTGGTTTACCTACGACGCGGCCGGGAGGGCGTGGTGGTTGAGCATGACCGCCAACCGAACCGGGAACAATGTTTTCTCGGGAACACTCTTCGAGACCCACGGCCCGGCCTTCAATACGCCGTTCAATCCGAATGCCGTGTCGTATCTCCCGGTGGGCGCCGGTACGCTGACTTTCAGTGATGCGAACAACGGCACGTTCGCCTACACGGTCAACGGCATCGCTCAGACCAAGGCGATCACTCGGATGGTGTTCGCAACTCTTCCGCTCTGCACCTTCGGAACGCAAGCGAATCTTGCGACCGCCACCAACTACCAGGATATCTGGTGGGATTCGGCCGGGACGGGCGAGTCGGGCTGGGGTGTCCACTTCACGCACCAGGGCGACCTCATCTTCGCAACGTGGTTCACCTATGATCTCGACGGCGCCCCGTTATGGCTATCGGCGACCGCGTCGAAGACCTCAGCCGGCATCTACAGCGGAACGCTCTTCCGGACCACAGGACCGGCGTTCAGCGCGGTACCGTTCGATCCGCTCAGCGTGGTCAGGATACCGATGGGGACTCTGACGCTGACCTTCGGCAACGGTGACAGTGCAACATTCGCGTACACGGTAACGCTCGGCAACCCTCCGGTCAGCGTGACGCAAACCAAACAGCTTACGCGCCTGGTGTTCCGCGCTCCCGGGACCGTCTGCCAGTAAGCGTGCCCCTGGCGCGATTTGAGTGCGGGATTCGACGCCGCACAGCGGAAGTAGCGGTGGGAAGCAACGCCGCTTCGCAGACGACATACGGATAGCTCAGTCCGCGGGCAGCGTCAATCGCGTCGAGTTCATTCTTCGCGGTGTCGCCGATCACGGAATTCAATATCCACTTCGCCATGATCGCAGGCGGTGATCAAACGGCATCGCTCCCCGCTCTGGATAGGGCGATGGGTCTCCGTTGCCGGCAACGGTCATGATGATCCCGTCCGGAGACACCTTCCGGATGCGATTGTTCGCGGTGTCAGCGATATAGATATTTCCAACAGTGTCCACTGCGACGCCATGCGGAAGATTCAATTGGGCGTCCTTGGCAGGGCCGCCATCACCCGAATAGCCTGGCGAGCCCGTCCCGGCAACTGTCGAAATGGTACCGGTGGCGTCAACCTTCCGTATGCGGTTGTTATAGGTGTCGGCGATGTACACGTTATCGCCGCCATCAACCGCCACGCCGAACGGCGAATTTGACAACGCCGCAAGAATGGCAGGACCACCGTCGCCGGAAAAGCCGCATGTGAACGTAAAGTATTGGCTTGGCCTTTCATCGCCAGCGATGGTGAACATGCTGCCAATGGTCGGGACTTTGCGGACCCTGCAATAGCCGTCGGGAACATAGACGCTGCCGCTCGTGTCGACGGCGATTCCCGCGGGCCCGCACAGTCCGGGCCCGATGAAGCCGGGACCGCAGTCAGGCCCGGCAAGCGTGGTAATTACACCGTCGGGTCTCATCTTAAGAAGAGCGCCGTACGAGTACGAAATGTACAAGTTTCCCGCGGCGTCTGTAGTCAGACCTACGGGCCACCTCGCAGGCGACGCCAACGGTTCGACGGCGGTCGTGATGACTCCGTACGCATCGACTCGCCGCACCCGATTGTTGTATGCGTCCGCGATATAGAGGTTGCCAAACGGGTCAACAGCGAGTCCCGCAATCAACTCGCCGAAGTCGAAGGGATCCTCCACCAATTCCGGATAACTTTTCGGGAAATTCAAGAGAGCTTGCGTGGCAGAACCGCCGTCACCCGAATATCCGGCGGCGACGTTTCCTGCGACGCGCGCAAGATAGCCGCGGGTGTCGAGCTTCAAGACAAGGTTTGGGCTGCTAAAAAATACGTTGCCAAGCCCATCGGTCGTTATCGCCCCTGGGGGCCCGATCGAAATGTCGACGGCAGGCGTCGAGCACTCGTCAACGCACGGGAGGATATAGTGGTTTCCTTCGGCGACATTGACTGCGAAGGTTGCGAAGGCGATTGCAGCAACGACGCCGCATAGGGTTTGCCGCATTGTCTTCATGACGATGGCTCCCAGGGTCCCGTTACCGCATTCTAGGTGCGTCGTTAGCACTATGGGAATTCCCTCCATGGAACCTATCGAAACTCGCAGATTTTTGAAAGCGGCGAGCGCCTCGCGGGCTTAAAAGTGAAAAAATGCCGCTGTGAAACGACAATTACCCCAAACTCCTTTCGTTTCCCGCCTTTGGGAACTCGCCCGCGCGGGCGACCTGCGCGGCGGTTCAGACGCAGCCCGCAAAGCGCTGGCGGGAATGAGCCTGAATGCCGCGCCGAGCACTCTCGTTGAGCTCAACCTGGTCGCGGCGTTTTGCTCGATGCGCCAAGGAGATCAGCCCGAGGCGATGCGCAACCTCGACGCCGCGGCACGCGCTTCGTCTTCGCCGCGGGCCGATACACGGTCGGCGCTTCGAGTGGACGCGTGGCGCGCCGAACTCGCGTATTTCCAAGGACGCTATTCCGACGCCGAACGCATCGTCGACCGCCTGCTCTCAACTCTTGAGCACAACGGCGATTTGGCATATGCGGCATTCGCACTGCGCATCAAGATCGCAGTCCTGCTGGCGCGCACCGACTACGATCGCGTTGCCAAGCTCGCAAATCCTGCCATCGAGCTTGCAGAGGCAAGCGGTGATCGGTACGTTCTCGTCCAGATTCTCAACGTCCTCGGCGCGCTTCACTTCGATCGCGCTACATCGAAGCTGCGCGAGCCGCACGCGCGCTCCCATCTTTCGTCGCTCGATCCTTCTGACGCAGCACCGATGGAAGTTGACGCGCGCGAAGCGCTCCGCCTGTTCGAACGTGCCCGTGAAGTGGCCGAGCACGCCCACTACGAGTTCGCAGCCTGGTATGTTGCGGGCAACTTCGAGAGGCTCGAAATCCTGCTGGGTCATGCCGATCGAGCGGTGCGTGCGATCCGGAAGCGCCTCGGTACGCTGCAAGCACGCGGCGCTCGATACGACGAGATCGTAACCCGCTCAAATCTCGCGTGGGGACTGCGCATCTTGGGACGCCATCGCGAAGCGCTGCACGAGCTCAATGTCGCGCTCGGTATAGCTCGCGACACGGGGACGCAAAACGTTCTACTTGAATTCCTCGAATATGATTGCTCCATTGTTCTTGACGCTCTCGGCGACACCGTTGCCGCACGGGCAAGCTACAGACGCTACGTTGCCCTGGTCAGGGCGCACAACCGGAGCGTCGCCTCTGCACGGAGCCAGGCGCGCGTCCCGGAGCCCAAACGCCCGCTCGATCCCTTTTTCCTGAAACGGGCAGACCGCTTCGTCCAGGAACACATCGGCGAGGCATTCACGGTCTTGCAGCTCGCAACGTATTGTGGCGTAAGTTGGAGAACGCTGGATAAGGCCTTTGCGGACTTTCGCGGCATCACACCGGTCGCCCATGTCCGCAATATGCGGCTCGACTACGCCCAGCGAGCGCTCGGTGAAGGCAAGCTTTCCGTGGCGGATGTCGCGGCGCGCTGCGGCTTTCGTAGCTCTACAACTTTTGCGCTCGAATTCCGCAAGCGATTTGGCGTGCCTCCAAGTCGCATTCAACGAGTGTCGCGGGATGGTTTCGATCACTCGCTCGCGGGCGAGAACGCGCTCAATGCGGTAGTCTTCATCGTCGCGGCGCAAGCAGTCGGAATAATCCTAAGGCGCACTGAGCGCCCGACCTGATGTGTAACGTTGCAATTGTTGGTTGGCGTGCACCTCTCCCCTCGTTTCAACCGTCGATGCCGTTGCCCTAGGTTGCGCCCTGTCGCATCGCCCCGCAGCCTCGAGAATCGAGGCCGATCACATTCCCATGTACAGTTTCTGCACCAGCTCGTTGTTGGAGAGCTCGTCCCGCGTAGCGCCCTCGTACTCGATCTTGCCGTGGACAATGACATAGCCACGGTCGGCGATGCGTATCGCCTGGTGGAAGTTCTGCTCAGCCATGAGCACCGTGAGGCCGTAGCGATTCTTGAGCTCCTGGATCTTGTCGATGGTGTGGATGACCATGAGCGGCGCCAGGCCGACCGAAGGCTCGTCGATCAGCAGGATCTTGGGCGCGGTCATGAGCGCACGGGCCAAGGTGAGCATCTGTTGCTCGCCGCCGCTCATGTTGCCGGCGAGCTGCGCGCGGCGCTCGGCGAGCACCGGGAACGTCTCGAAGCAGAACGACAGGTTGCGCGCGATCGCCGAGCGAGCCGTCGGCCGATACGCCCCGAGGAGCAGGTTCTCCTCGACGGTGAGGCGTGGGAATAGCCTGCGCCCTTCGGGTACAAGCGCAATACCGAGATCGACGATGTCCTCTGGGGGCATGCCAGCGAGGTCGTGTTCGACATCATTGATTACGGCGGTGATCCGGCCGGCGCTCGGCGAGACGATGCCCATGATGCAATTCATGAGCGTGCTCTTGCCATTGCCGTTGGCGCCGAGCAGCGTCACGGTCTCGCCATCGTTGACGGACAGGGAAATGCGATCGAGCACGCGCACCGCGCCATAGCCCGCGGAAAGCTGGTCGACGCGGATGCTATTGGCCAAGGTAAGCGGTTACCACTTCCATGTTGCTCGCCACGTCACCCGGATCGCCGTCGGCGATCTTGCGCCCGGCGACCAGCACGGCGACTCGCTCGGAGAATTTCATCACGGCACGCATGACGTGCTCGATCATGATGACGGCGACACCCTGCTGCTTCAGCCCGGAGAGAAGCGCGAGGATCTCGTCGACTTCCGAGGCCGAGAGTCCCGCCATCGCCTCGTCGGAAATCAGGAGCTTGGGCTTCGCCGCCATCGCGCGTGCCAGTTCGAGCTTGCGTAGATCGACCTGGGTCAGGCCGCGAGACATCGCGTGGGCCTTGTCGCTCAAGCCCACCTGACGGAGGATGTGGTGCGCTTCGTCGGTGGCGTCGCTTGCAGCGAGCCTCTCGTGCTGCCGCGCCGCATACACCAGCGGGATGCGCAGGTTGTCGAGTACCGACATGCTGGCGAACGGTTTGGGAATCTGGAAGCTGCGCGCGATTCCGAGTCGCGTGCGCCGGTGCGGCGCCTGGCCGCCGATATCGTTGCCGTCGAAGCGCACGCCGCCCTCTTCGTTGCGCAGCGTTCCCGAGATGCAGTTCACGAGCGTGCTCTTGCCGGAACCATTGGGCCCGATCAGGCCAAGGCGCTCGCCCGGCCGCACGACGAGATCGACCTTGTCGAGCGCCGTGAAGCCGCCGAAGCGCTTGGTGACGCGCGTGAGTTCCAGAAGCGGTGCGCTCATGGTTGTTCTTCCTCCCCCACAAGGTAGCAAGGGGCATATCGGTAGCGCGCGTGCCGCATCATCGTCTCCGCCGCCGCCACGCATCGACCCAACCCATGATGCCATTGGGCGCGAGCGTGACGAACACCACCAGCAGCACGCCCACGATCAGCAGGTTCCACGCCGACGAGACCGTGACCTGGACGATCTGCTGAACCGCGCCGAGCAGCACGGCGCCGATAACCGGTCCAATCCAACTCATCATGCCGCCGATCAAGGGCATCGCGATGCTGTTGACGGCGTAGGAGAGATTGAATGCCGCGCTCGGCTCGACGTACGAGAGGTAATAGGGAAACGTCGTTCCCGCCATGCCCATCAACGCGCCGCTGATGGCGGCGGCCAGGATCTTGAGCCGCAGCGTCGGAACGCCCGCGCATTCTGCCGCTATCTCATCGTCGCGTATCGCCGCCAGGCCGCGTCCGATCGTCGAGGTCTCGATCGCGCGCGCGACGACCAGCGCGAACGCGGTCATCAGCAGCATCACCGAGTACAGCAGGTGAATGTAGCGCGGGAAACCGAACGGGACCTCGCGCGGCAGGATGATGTACGCGCCGCGCGCTCCACCGACGTAGTCCCAGTTCACGACGAAGGTATACAGCACGACCGCCAGCGCTAGCGTCGCGATGGCGAAAAAAACGCCGCGAAGACGCAGCGTCAGGTAGCCGACGGCAAGACCCAGGAGGCCCGCCACCAGCGTCCCTGCCACGATCATGACAGCCAGCGGCGGGTGCAACGCCTTGAACAGGAATACCGTGGAGTAGGCGCCGGTCGCAAAGAACGCGGCCGAGCCGAAGTTCACATATCCCGTGTAGCCCCCGAGAATGTTCCACGCCGTCGCGAGGATGACGAACTGCAGCACCGTGTACGCCGCGGAAAAGAAATAGTCGTTGGGGATGAGCTGGCTCGCGACGATGAGTGCCAACGCGGCCGCGAATGCTACTACGGCGAAGATCCTATTGCTCATCGCCCGAGCAGCCCGGAGGGCCTGAAGGCGAGGGCGGCCAGCAGCAGCCCAAACGACACTGCCGGAGCCCACGACGGGCCGAAAAACGTCGACGTGAACGATTCGGCGAGGCCGAGCACGAACGCGCCGAGCAACGTGCCCCAGATCGAGCCCATGCCGCCGAGCACGCACACCGCGAACACCAGGCCGATGTACTCGCGCCCGATCGCCGGCTGCACTGGTTGAATGACGATCAGGAACGCGCCGGCGACCCCGGCGGTGGCGATGGACAATGCAAACGCCATCTCCTTCACACGCACCGGATTGACGCCCAACAGGCGCAACGCGAGCTGGTCCTGCGCGACCGCCAGCACGGCGCGACCAAAGAAAGTGTGAGACAGGAAGAGCTGTACGCCGACGACCATCGTTATCGACACGAAAAACGGAACGACCAGGCGCAGCGGAAAATCGACCACGCCAAGCCGCAAGGTGGTCTCCGAGTACGCGGTCTGTACCATGCGATAGTCGACGCCGAATATGAGCACCAGCGCCACTTCAGTGATGAACAGGATGCCGAAGAAAAACGCGAGGCCGCGCAGCGACTCCTGGCCTCGTTTCTCGAAGCACAGGTAGTAGACGCGATAGATCAGCATGCCGAGTGCGAAAAACAATGGCGACAACACAATCGAAACCACGATCGGGTCGAGGCCCATCCAGTCGTTGACGATATAGGCGATGTACGAGCCGAGGATGATGAACGCCGGATGTGCAATGTTCACCACGTCGAGCATGCCGAAGGAGATCGAAATGCCCACGCTGACGGCGGCGTAGAAGCCGCCGAGCAACAGCCCGGCGACAATGGCGTTGAGCACCAATGCCGTCGGAAATTCCATCAGCTGTCGAGCTTCATGAGGTGGACAGGAAAGCCGTCGTCCCCGCGAACGCAGGACGTGGGCGCGAATTCATTCGCACGCGCCGCAGCATCGAAACACCGAGGGCCGAGTGAATTCGACCCTACGACATCGGCCGCGATCGCGGGAATGACGAACCAATGGGTCGCAACGCTATTTCTTGCTGTCTTGATAGGGCGTCATCACCGTGCCGTTGGCGAAGGCGCTCGGGGCCAGCACCGTGACGCGGCCCGGCTTCATCCACTGCTCGAGTTCATTGCCGCTGATGCCGTGGTACTGCACCGTCATCATGCGCGGTATGGCCCACTCGCCGTTCTTGGCGAAGCGGACCTTGCCGACGTAAGTGTCAAACTCGTAGTTGTGCATGTACTCGGCGAGTTTCGCCTGGTCGAGTCCGCCGGTCGCTTTGATCGCCTGCTCGAGCACCTGCATCATGGCGTAGGCGTACGGCGGCAGATAGAACCCGAGCGGGTCGACGCCTTCCTTGATGGCGCGCCCTTGGTACTTGGCCAGGAACTGCTCCAGGAACGGGAATTTCGCCGAGACATCGGGCGCGTAGGCCTCATAGTTGACCAGACCATTGAGCAACGGACCAAGCTGCGTCTTGAGCGCGGCGAACTGCGGGCCGACCAACCCGCCGCCGAACATCCGCGTCTTGAGCCCGACCTCGTTCGCGGCGCGCACCATGCCCGCGGAATCGGGCGGGTACGACGCGAGGAACACGAGATCAGGGTTCGTCGCCTGGATCGCGCGCATGATCGGTGAGAAGTCGACGGTGTTCGGCGGATACGTTTTGTCGTAGACCACCTTCAACCCGGTCCGCTTGACCTGCGCACGCGCGCCCTCTAGTGCGAGGGCTGGATACTCGGCGTCTGCACCGACCAGTGCGACCGTTTGCGGCTTCGGGTTGAGCGACATCGCAATGTCGAAAAAGCCCTGCGTCCAGCCGATCGCCGGCTCCGGCCCTGCCGGCATGATCTGGAAGTAGCGGTCGTAGTTGAACTTCGAATTGACGTTCAGCCCGAATAGCGTCATGAACGTCAGGTTGCGCTGCATCACGATCGGCATGGCCGGGGCGATGACGTTCGTGCCATAACCCGAGACGAGCAGGTCGACCTTGTCGACGTCGAGCAGCTTCGTGTAAATGCTCGGCACCGTCGAGGGATTGGTCTGGTCGTCGTAGTAGACAAGCTCCACCTTGCGGCCGAGCAGCCCGCCCTTGGCATTGACATCCTCAGCCCAGATCTGCATCGAGATCAGCGCGGCCTTGCCATTGCCGGCGAGCGGGCCGGTAAGGCTCATGCCGAAGCCGATTTTCAGCGGTTGCTGCGCTTGCACCGACACCGCGAACGCCAGGGCTACGAACCCCCCCGCAAGGCAGGCCGTCAGTCTTTTCATTGCCGTCTCCTCCTCCAAAGGATGGACCATGCTTACACAGCGTTTTTCGCGCTGTCAATCAATCTCTGGTCGGCATGCCCGTCGGCTGCACCTGGGCGCGAAACCAATCCAGGATCTGCTCGCCGGTCCAGTGCAGTACGCCGGGCTTGCCGAGCACGTAGCGATACAGCTGCTCGAGGTATCCGATGCGATGCGCTACTCCGGAGATATACGGATGGACGCTGATCGCCATGATTCGCCGCGAGACCGCGCTCTCCTCGTACAGGCGATCGAAATGATCCCGGCCGCGGCGTAACATTTCCTCGGCCGCGTGGTGCTGCACGACCGTCATGACGATATCGTTGACCTCCACCGTGTAGGGCACCGAGACGACGGGGCCGCTCGCGGTTGCGATATACACCGGCTGGTCGTCGAGCACCCAGTCGGCCACGTATTCGATGCCAGCCTCGGCAAGGTAGTCGATGGTCTCGAAGGTCTCGGTCAAGCCGGGACTCTCCCATCCGCGCGGCGGCTTGCCGGAAAAGGTGCGAATCGCCTCGATCGTATCGCGTATCGATGCCCGCTGATCATCGACCTTGTGCATCGGGTTCTGTAGCCAGCCATGGCCCATGAACTCCCAGCCTGCGTCCTTGGCCGCCTGGGCGATGCGCGGATAGTTGTGGCATACGACACCGTTGATCGCCAGCGTCGGCGTCACGTCGAGTTTCCGGAGGCAGTCAAGCAGGCGCCAGAAACCGACACGCATTCCGTATTCGTGCCACGCCCAGTTCGGCAGGTCCGGCAACAGCGGCTGGCCCATCGGCGGCGAGAGGACGGTGCGCGGCATCGGGCGCTCGATTCCCCAGTCCTCGACGTTGACGATCGTCCACATCACCATGCGCGCGCCGCCCGGAAGCGTCAGCGCCGGCCGGTCGACGATCGCCGAATACGGGACGCGTTCCCTCGGCGTGCGCGGCGCGTTCATGGGTCATTCCGGCGAAGGCCGGAATCCAAGTTTTTAGCTCCGCCAAGCGTCGTCAACTTGGGCCCCGGCCTGCGCCGGGGCGACGGCATATGCAATTGGATATCGTGCAGCACCGGATCGTCCGCGCGCGCGATCTCGTTCTCGATCAGCGCGCCGCAGCCGGGGCAGAAGAACTGCCGGAACACCGGCCGCTCGTCGATGTAGCGCAGATAGTCGCCGATGTTCGGGTTCGCCGTGCCGATGTCGCGACTCGCGCCGTACGCAGTGGTCCTTGTAGTTGTCGTGCACCGGCCCGAGATCGGCGGCGCACTTCGCGCAAGCCAGGTGCAGGCCGTCCGTTTTCCATGCGCACTTCGAGATTGTCGGTGATGCGCAGCGTCCACCGTCCCGGCCAGACGCGTCGACGGCGCCGTCCGTCTTCCGGTCGGCCTCGCGGCGCTGGCGCGCAGCAGTCTGCGTCGCCTCGGCGTCGAGCGCGCTCGTCGGCGCGCGATCACCACGCCGTAGATGTCGCGCGCCGCGTCGCAGCGACACCGCGCGGTTCTCGACCACGTCCTCGCGGACGCGCTTCGGAGTCGCGCTCGAGCGGATCGCCGAAGCCGCCGGCCGCCGACCAGAGCACCGCATAGACGTCGCCCGGGTGCTGCAGGAAGTTCTCCTGCCGCAGCTGCAGCGTCGACGTCGCTGGCCTTCACTTCGGCGATGTCGCCGATCATCTCGCGCCGCGCCATGCGCTCGCCGGATGTCGGTGTCGCGCTTGAACTTGTACACGTTCATCGTCGCCGGGTAGCCGCCCATCATGCCGGTCGAGGTCGGGATCGCGTTGCCCGAGGAAAGCGTGTCCTGCGTGATCGCGTCGCGTGCGGTGCGGGATGAAGCAGGACTCGGCCGAGAGACCGCCGCGACAACGGCCCGCGCCGCCGGAATCGATGACTTCCTTGCGGTACAGGAACAGCAGCGGGAAGCGTCTGCTCGGTGTGCTCGACGTTCGGCAGCTTGCAGATCGGCGTGCGCGACTGGCCGCCGGTCGAGATGCCGTCGCCGTGCGAGAAGGCGCCGATCGCGCCGCCGATCGGATCGACCAGGATGTAGCCGTAGCGCTCGCCCCACTGGTCGATGCCGCGGAAGATCGTCGCCGGCCACTGGCTGGTGCCGCCGATGCACATGACGTCCTCGCGCATCTCCGGGTCGCTGTAGATCATCTTCGACAGCACGTTGTAGGCCGGATAGAGCGAGATCTCCATCGCCTGCACCGGCGCGGTCGACACCGAGGCCGGGAAAGTCGCGCAGTTGAAGCGTGCCCGGCGTCGGGTCGAACTCGACGTGGCGCAGCGCGCCGCCGATCGCGAAGTACTGGTCCCAGCAGAGCAGCTGGTTCAGCGCCACCATGATCGCGCCGCGCCAGCCGGAGTAGGTGGCGTTGATCGCGCCGTCCTGCGGCGCGGTGCCTTCGTTCTCGAAGACGAGCTCGGTGCCCTTCTTGCGCAGCGTGAGCATCACGCGATGCGTGCGCCGGTCGCCCGGGCGGCAGCACTCGACGTAGGTGCGGTCGCGCCAGACGCCGTCGGGCAGGCGCTTGCAGCTTTTCCAGGAACGCGCGCTCGCCGTTGTCGATGATGCGTCTTCATCACACCCTTCACCGACCTCCGGCGCCGTAGCGCTGGATCAGCGCGCAGGACGCGGTCGCGCGCGGTGATGTTGCCGGCGAGCTGCGCGCGGAAGTCGAGCGCGACGGCGTCGGGCTTGCGCGAGGCGCGCAGGTACGATTCCTCGATGTCGCGGCGGATCTCGTTGCTCTCGACGATCTTCACCGGCGGGATGCAGATGCCTTCCTCGAACGCGTCTCGCGCCGAGCCGCAGAAGCGACGACGGCGTGATGCCGCCGATGTCGTACTGGTGCAGGCAGTTGGTGACCCAGCAGAACAGCTCGCCCTTCCAGAACACCGGGCAGATGCAGCATCACGTCCTGCTGGTGCGCGGCGCCCACCCACGGGTCGTTGGCGAGGAACATGTCGCCGTCGCGGATGCCCGGGTTGTCGCTGCGGTTCTCGAGCATCCACTTCACCTGCGTGTCGGTGACGCCGGACATGTACTGCATGTACGGCCCGAAGTACACGAACTCGCCGTCCTCGGTGAGGATCGAGGGGTTGAGGTCGAGCGCGTACATCGCCACCGGCGAGCCCGAGAGCCGCTGGATCGTCGCGCCGTGCTCCTCGTTCACGTGCCAGAGCGCGTGCCGCACGACCTCGTAGGTGATCGGATCGATGTTGCGTGCTGCGTCGCGCTGCAGCTTGAGCTTCGGCGCGATGGTGAGCTTTTCGGCGGCACGTAGCCCGTGCTCCTGCCGTCGAACGCGATGCCCTTCATCTCGCTCACTTTGGGCATCGACGGTCCTCAGCTTGCTTGGTCGAACACGATCTCGAAGTTGCCGAACGCATCGACCTTGAGCGTGCGCCCCGGGTGGACGACGACCGTCGTGTCCGGAGTCTCGACGATCGCCGGGCCCGCGATGCGGTTGCCCGGCACCAGCGCTGCGCCGTCGTAGATCGGCGCTGGCGACGGTGCTGCTTCAACTCGGCCCAGTAGATGTTCCGTGTGCCGCGCGTCGCATCGGCGCGGATCGCGTCGTGCTCTGCGTCGCCGCCGCGGACAGCTTCGGTCGCGGCGTCGCCGCGGTCGCGCGCAGCCGCAGCGTCACGATCTCCAGTCGCGCTTCGGCGATAGGACGAACCGCGTCCGTAGAGCTGCTCGTAGCGCTGCGTAGAAGCGCCGCCGCAGCGCATCCGCGAACGTTCGCCGGCAGACGTGTCCCCGGCGAGCAGCACCTCGACCTCGTTGATCTGTCCACGGTGGCGCATGTCGAGCGAGAATGCGAACCGCCGGCGCGACTCGCGATGCCGTCCTCGTCCATCTGCGCTCGGCGCGCTTGCGCTCCAGCGCATCGAGCCCGGCGTTGACGCGCGCCGCGTCGAACGGGCGTGGCCTGAATGTCGACCTGCTCGTAGACGTGCAGGATGTCGGCGGAGGCCGCGCCGAACGCGCACCAGGTCGAGGCGATCTCCTCTGCGGCACGATCACCTTCTGCACGCCGAGCTCGCGCGCGAACACGCCCGCGTGCGCCGGGCCCGCGCCGCCGAACGCGAACAGCACGAAGTCGCGCGGGTCGAAGCCCTTTTCGACCGTCATCTTGCGGATGATGTCGGCCATCTTGAACTCGGCGATCCTGGCGATGCCCGCTCGCGCCTCCATCGAGCGACAGTCCGAGCGGCTTCGGCGACGCGCTGTCACCGCGTCGACGGCACGGTTCGCGGTCGAGCTTCATGCGCCCGCCGAGGAAGTTGTCCGGATCGATGGTAGCCGAGCACGACATCGGCGTCGGTCACCGTCGGCGACCGTGCCGCCTTTGCCGTAGCACACCGGTCCCGGGATCGGCGCCCGCGCTGTCGGGGCCGACGCGTGAGCGTTCGCGAGGCTCTGGTCGACGCGCGCGAGGCTCCCGCCGCCGGAGCCGATCGCCTGGATGTCGACCTTGGGCAGGAAGTACTCGTACTGGCGACGTTGCGAGACGAACGAATACGACGGCCGCCCGCCGAAGATGATGCCGACGTCGAACGACGTGCCGCCCATGTCGGTGGTGATGATGTTCGGCACGCCCATCAGCTGGCCGAGGAACAGCGATCCGGTGACGCCCGACACCGGGCCGGAGTCGAGCGTCAGCAGCGGCGATTCGCATCGCCTTGTCGACCGAGACCGAGCCGCCGCCGCATTGCGTGATCTGCAGCGGTTGCGTGTAGCCGAAGCTTTCAGCTGCGCGGTCGAGATTGCGCCAGATAGCTCGACCATCACCGGCCCGATGTAGGCGTTGAGCACGGTCGCGGTCATGCGCTCGTACTCGCCCCACTTCGGCGCGATGTCCACCGAGCAGGAGACGAATACGTCCGGCGCGATGCGCGCGGATCATCGCGTGACGCGCAGCTCGTGCGCGGGATTGCGGAACGACCAGAGGAAGCAGACCGCGATCGCCTCGCACGTCCTGCGGCGACCAGACGCGTCGGATCGCGGCTTCGACCTCGGCCTCGTTGAGCGGCGACGACGACCTCGCCGAAGCAGTCGACGCGCTCCGAGACGCCTTCGATCAGGCGCTTCGGCACGATCGGCACAGGCTTCTGGCTCTCCGGAAAGTGGACGACCTTGCGGATGTCGCGCGAGGTGACGCCGCGCGAGCCGCGCATGATGTGGATCGCGTCCTCGTGACCCTGGTGGTGATCAGGCCGACCTTGGCGCCCTTCCTCTGGATGCAACGTGTTGGTGCCGACGGTCGTGCCGTGCGTGAGGACACGCGATCTCGCGGCAGAACTGCTCGAACGGAGACTCGAGGCGCTCCGCCGCCAGCGCGCATCGCGGCTAGCATGCCCTCGGCGAAATTCGTCCGGCGTCGACGCCGCCTTGGTCGCGACGATGCTGCCGCTGCGGTCCAGCGACGACGCAGTCGGTGAACGTGCCGCCGATGTCGACGCCGACGAGGAGACTTCCCACTCCGTTCCTCCCGTGCTGCACAACCCGATGATGGATACGTCTACGCATCAGGAAAATGTCGCCCCGGCGCAGGCCGGGGCCCAAGTTTCAATACGCTTTCCGTTCCAGGAGCCGACCTTGGATCCCGGCCTGCGCCGGGATGACACCGCCTGAGGTCGCCCCGGCGGAGGCCGGGGCCCAAGTCCTAATACACTCTTCGATCCGGGACCCGACCTTGGATCCCGGCCTTCGCCGGCATGACACCGTACGCGGTCGTCCCGGCACGCGCCGGATGACACCGCCCGACCCGTTACTTCTTGTCGCCGTCGAACTCGAAGGCGTCGTGCGAATCGGTATGCACCTGCAATCCGGTCCCAGCGGATTGAACGTCGCCGCTGACCATATGCAGGCGATTGCCGACGACCGCGCCCGCCAGGCCGTGCCGCGAGACCGGCATCGATGGCAGGACGGCCCAGCGATTGTTTTCGGGGTCGTAGGCTTCGAGCGCCCGGAAGGTATACATCATCTGCGCGTTCTGACCCTCGCCACCGCTGACATAGATGCGCCCGCCGTACACACCTGAGGCCATCGCGCTGCGCGCCGAGGGCATCCGGGCGCGGGCGCTTCCCCATGCGTCGCTCGCCGGGTCATATTCCTCGACGACGTCGACGTTGCTGCTGCCGGCAGTGATGAACGCGCCGCCGACGCGACCGCCGATCACGTAGATCTTGCCGTTCACGACGCCAGCCGTCGCATGGTTGCGGGGCGTCGGCATCGAGCTGCGCTGCCGCCATGTATTCGTGACTGGATCATATTCTTCCACCGCTCCCACTGAGATGTGCGGGCGCGCCGGGTGCACGGCCGCTTCCTTGGAGCCCGGAGGCGTCGTCGCCCCTCCGATCACGTAGATCTTGTCGCCCACAGCCGCCGCGACAGGAGAGCCGCGGCGCGTCGGCATCGCCGCCAGCGCTTTCCAGCTATCGGCAACGGGATCGTATTCCCAGGCGTTGTCGATGGGGACCCATGCCGCCGGGCCCGAAGCCGGCAGCACGAATCCACCGAACGCGTAGATCTTGCCGCGGTATTCGGCAAACGCGACGTGATGCGACAGGAGCGGCATCGATTTCTTTTTTGTCCATTTGTCGCTCGCCGGATCGTATTCGTAGACCATGCCGGTCGGCTTCCATCCGGGGGCCAGGCCACAGAATACGTAGAGCTTGCCGGCCGCAGCGACCCCGAGCAACTCCTCCGCCGGCTCGGGAAACGCCGCCAGCTTTACCCACTTGCCCTGGGCGTAGGCAGGCAAGGCGACGAGCAGGGCGAGCGACCACGCGACGACAAATGCACGAACGGCACCGATAGCACTCATGGACTCCCCCTAGTTTTCATTCGGAAGCTTAATCGTGACGGGCCGGTGTACACAAATCGCCGGCCGGCATGCAAGGCATAGCAGGAATGAATGGCACGGGTCAGCGCGCGATCTTGAGCAGCCGCGCCGCGTTGCCACCCTCGATCATGTTCCGCTCGGCGCGCGCGAGGCGCGGGACGCTGCCGATCAGCCCGAGTGGATCGTCCTCGCCCATGTCGTAGGGATAATCGGTGCCCAGCAGCACGTGATCGGGGCCATAACGGTCGACCATGTGGCGAAGCATCCGCGCATCGAAGGTGATGGTGTCGAAGAACATTTTCCCGAGGTAGCTCGAAGGCGCTCGCTTGATCACGGTGCGACAGTCGGAGCGGGCGCGGTAGGCATGATCCATGCGCGCCCAGTAGTGCGCCAGGTACCCGCCCGCATGCGGCAATACGATCTTGAGCTTCGGGTTGCGTTGCAGTACGCCGTCGAAAATGAGGTGACTTGCGGCGATGGTCGTCTCCATCGGATTGCCGATCACGTTATTGAAGTAATGGTCCGTCAGCCGTTGGCCCTGCGTGAAGCCGATCGGATGCATGAAAACGATGACGTCGAGCGCCTGCACCTTGGCGAAAAATTTCTCGAGATTCAGGCGCGCATCCGTGAGGTCCATTCCGTTGACGCTGGGATTGATCTCCACTCCGCGCAGGCCAAGCTGCTTTACGCAGCGCTCGAGCTCGGCGATCGCAAGATCGACGCGCTGCAGCGGCACGGTTCCAAGCGCAACAAAACGCTGCGGCCACTTGGCGACGATCTCCGCGAGCCGGTCGTTCACCATTCGCGACAACTCCAGGCCCAATTCCGGCTCGGTCCAGTAGTACGTCTGGTTCGGCGCCGGCGACACCGCCTGGATGTCGATGCCCATGCGGTCCATGTCGGCGAGGCGTTGCTCGATGGTCGAGAGTTTCGCGCTCCGGTCTCGCATCTGCTTGACGTTGACCTCGCGCGTCAGTGCGTTGGCGAACTCGACGGATGGCTCGTATTGCGCAGGATTGAGGTGCGCGATCTTCGCGGCCACCGCCGGGTTGAGGTAGTGACAGTGGATGTCGATGCGCAGGTTCTTGCCCCGGCGATTGCTGATCACCTTGGTCGAGGCCGCTCGCGCGACACGTGCCGTTTTGACGACGCCACGACGCGCCGCCCGCGGCGCGCGATGATCGTGCCTCGCGTCGGAACATCCGGATGCTAAGCAGTTGAACATCATGATTGCATTCCTTGCATGGCGACCGCGTTAGAAAACTCCGAGGTGCTGCGTAATGAGCGCCTGATCGTCGCGAAACCGATCGACGGTGCCGGCGAACACCACGCGGCCGGTGTTCAGCATGACCACGTCGTCGGCGAGATCGAACGCGAGCTTGATGTTCTGCTCGACCAGCACGATCGACTGGCCCTCCTCCTTCAGGCGCGCGATCGTGCGCCCGACCTCGGCGACGATCAGCGGCGCGAGACCCTCGGAGGGCTCGTCCATCAGCAGCACGCGCGGATTGCCCATCAGCGCGCGGCCGATCGCGAGCATCTGCTGCTCGCCGCCGGACAGCGAGCCGGCGTGCTGCTGCGGCCGCTCCCGCAGGCGCGGAAACAGATCGAACACGCGCTCCAGGGTCCACGATACGGCCGTTTGCCGCCGCGATCGTGCGCGCGACGATCAGGTTCTCGCGCACCGTCAGCGTCGGGAAGACGCGCCGTCCCTGCGGCACCAGGCCGACGCCCTTGCGCGAGATCGCCTCGGGCGAGAGGCGCGCGATCGGTTCGCCGAACAGGCGGATCTCGCCGTCGCGCGGCGGCAGGAAGCCGATGATCGCGTTCATGCAGGTGGTCTTGCCGGCGCCGTTGCGACCGAGCAGCGCCAGCACGCGCCCGGCGCGCAGCGCGAACGACACGCCATGCAGCACATGGCTGTCGCCGTAGAGCGCGTCGATGCCGGCGAGCGCCAGCGCATCGATGGCAGGGTCGGCTGGCACCGCGCTTGCCGGCCCGGGTGTCGACCCGCTTGCCAACTCAGTTGCCAACTCAGTCGCCAAGGTAGACCTCGCGCGTCTTCGGGTCGGCCACCACCTCGGCGCGCGTGCCCTCGACGATCACGCTGCCGTAGTGCAGCACGCGTGATGCGCTCGGCGAGGTCGAGCGCCGTGTCCATGTCGTGCTCGATCATGACCACGGTGATCTCGCGCGGGATGCCGGCGATCAGCGCCTTGACCGCGGCGCGTTCCTCGCGCGACAGGCCGGCGAGCGGCTCGTCGAGCAGCAGCAGCCTCGGGTTTCTGCGCGAGCGCCATGGCGATCTCGACGCGCCGCTTCTCGCCGTAGGACACCTCGCCGATCGGGCGCTGTCGCGAGCTGCTCGAGCCCGACCAGGCGCGAGCACGCTGCGCGCGTCTTCATCGTAGACGGCGCTGGCTCGCGAGCGGGCGGAACGCGTTCCAGCGCAGCTTCGACAGCCCGAGCAGCGACAGCACGACGTTGTGCTCGAGCGTGTCCTTCGGGAACAGCGTGATGATCTGGTAGGTGCGCGCGAGGCCGCGGTGCGCGCGCTCGGTGCGGCCGCAGCCGCGACACCTCTTCGCCGAACAGCGCGGATCGTGCCGGCGTCCGGCGCGAGGTCGCCGGTGATCAGGTTGAAGAGCGTCGTCTTGCCGGCGCCGTTCGGCCCGATGATCAGCCGCCGCTCGCCCGGCATGACGTCGAGCGAGACGTCGTTCGATCGCCGGCAGGCCGCCGAACGCCTTGCTCAGGTCCGCTGATCTGCGAGCGCGGGCGTCACGCTCTTTGCCATCGCGTCGCACCAGCGGCGCAACCCCGGCACCAGGCCGTCGGGCATGAACACCACGATCAAGACGAAGACGAACCCGAGCAGCATGTTCCAGCGCTCGATGATAGGCCGACACGTAGTTCTTCAGGATCACGACGATCGCCGCGCCGACGACCGGCCCGGCAAGCGTGCCCGCGCCGCCGGCGATCACGCCGAGCAGCCCTTCGGCGGAGCTCGTCGAGCGAGAGCGACGTCGGGTGGATGTACTTGTGGTAGTAGACGAACAGCAGGCCCGACGACCGCGCCCCAGAAGCCGGCGTAGACGAAGGTGATCCAGCGCACCAGCCAGACGTCGTGGCCGAGCGCGCCCATGCGCCGCGGCTGGTCGCGCGTGCCGCGCAGCGCCGCGCCGAACGGCGAGCCGACGAACCGCGCCATCATCCAGAGCGCGACGATCGTGACGACGAGCGCGAAATAGTAGAACGCCGCCGGCCGTCGAGGTTGATGCCGAACGGCGCCGGCCGCGTGAGCCCGGAGAGCCCGTTGTCGCCGTCGGTCACCGACGACCCAGCGGTACGCGGTGCCCCACAGCACCTGCGACAGCGCGAGCGTGATCATCAGGAAGCCGAGCCCGGTCGCGCGCAGCGCGACCAAGCCGAAAAGCACCGGCCATCAGCGTCGTGCGACGAGCGCGAGCGGCGCGGTGATCCAGTGGCCGAGGCCCGAGCTTGCAGGTACAGCCACGCCGAGACGTAGGCGGCGAGCCGAGGTAGGCGGCGTGGCCGAGCGACGGCAGGCCGCCGTAGCCGACCAGCAGGTTGAGGCTCGCGGCGAAGATCGCGGCGATGAGGATCTGGCTCGCGAGGTTGACGTAGAACTCGCCGCGCGACCAGCGGAAGCGCGAGCGAGCACGACGCCCGAGGCGATCCAGCCGCCCTAGTGCCCCGCATCACGCGCTCTGCTGCCCGAACAGGCCGCGCGGCCGGAACGCGATCACGAAGATCATCGGCAGGAACAGGATCACGTAGGCGAGGTCGGGCAGCAGCGCGATGCCGAAGGTGTAGATCGAAGCCGATGATGAAGCTGCCGACGAAGGCGCCGAGCAGGCTGCCGACGCCGCCGAGGATCACGACGATCAGCGCGAGCGGCAGCATGTCGGCGTCGAGGCCCGGGTAGGCCGACAGGATCGGGCCGCCGATGACGCCGCCGGCGCCGGCGAGCGCGGCGCCGAGGCAGAACACGATGGTGAACAGCCGCGACACCGGGATGCCGACCGCGCGCGCCATCTGCATGTCGTCGACGCCGGCGCGGATCATCGCGCCGAGCCGCGTGCGCTCCATCAGCAGATACAGCGCGATCGCCGATCACGACCGCGATCGCCGAGCACGACCAGCCGGTAGGCCGGGAAACGCGAGCCGCCGACGACGCAGCGGCTGCTGCAGCGACGCGCGGCGTCGGCAGCGGGATCGGATCGCCGCCCCAGACCATCAGGCAGAGGTCGGCGATGATGAACGCGATGCCGAGCGTGACCAGCACCTGGCCGAGCGACGTTGCCGGCGAGCCGCCGCAGGATGAAGCGCTCGACCAGGCCGCCGAACGCGGCGACCGACGAGCCCGCCGAGCAGCGCGGCCAGCCAGAGGTTCGGCACGACCTTGAGCATCGTCACGCCGACGTAGGCGCCGAGCATGAACAGCGCGCCGTGCGTCAGGTTGGCGATGCGCATCAGCCCGAAGATCAGCGAGAAGCCCGACGACAGCAGGAACAGCAGCCCGCCGAGGGCCAGGCTGTTCAGCGTCTGGATGATCCAGAACTGCATCGGGCGCTGACGGTGCGCCGGCCAGCGCATGCCTGCCGCGCGCCGTGAGGTCAGGACTCGAGGTTCTTCGCCGGCGGCCAGTCGCGCGAGTACACCGGGTTCTTCAGGAACTCCTTCGGATCGTAGGTCCAGAACTGGCTCACGTTCGGATAGGTGTAGATGCACCGCGTTGACCAGCCGCCCATCCTTGCGCTCGACCTTGCGGATGTAGACGTTGCCGACGACGTTGCCGTAGTCGTCGAACGAAACCGGGCCGCGCGCCGGTCTCGGCCTTGGTCGCCGCGCAGCGCCTTCATGAACGCCTGCTTGTCCTCGATCTTGCCGTTGACCGCCTCGCAGCGCCGCCTCGAGCACCGCGCCGTCGACATAGGTCGCCGCGGCGTAGAAGCCGGGGTCGTATTTCGCACTCGGCGCGGAACGCCGCCGCGAACTTCTGGTTGATCGGATTGTCGAGCTCGGCCGAGTACCAGCAGGCGGTGATGATGCCGAGCGCCTCGTCGCCCATGTTGCGCAGCACCGCCTCGTCGAGCGCGGTCATGCCGCCGACGACGTTGACCTTGCCCTTGCAGGCCGTACTCGTTGAACTGCCGCAGGAAGCGGAAGCCGTTCGAGCCGGCGAAGCCGAGGAAGATGCCGTCGACGTTGGTCTTGAGCTGCGCGAGGTAGGTGCCGTAGTCGGGCACGGTGAGCGGCGGGAACATCTTCTGCACGATCTTGCCGCCGGCATCCTCGAACACGCGCTGGAAGCCGGCGCACATCTCGTGGCCGTAGGCGATGTCGTCGGCGATCACCGCCATGCGCTTGTACTTGAGCGTCTTGGCGCAGTAGTCGGCGAGCGGCATGCGCGCACTGCGACGAGGTCGACGTCGCCGCGCACGAACCAGGGATTGGGCTTGCGCTGCGTCATGTCCTCGGCGGCGGCGACCGACAGCGTCGGCAGCTGCTGCTGCGCGGATGTAGTCGTCGATCGCGAGCGCCTCGACGGCGGCGAGCGGGCCGATCATGACCTGGATCTTGTCCGTCTCGACCAGTTCCTGCAGTCTTGGTGCGCGCCTGCGCCGGAACGCCGCCGGTGTCGGCGACGAACAGCTCGACCTTGCGGCCGGCGAGCGTGTTGTTGCGCTCCTTCAGGTACATGCACGAGCGCGCGCTCCATGTCGATGCCGCCGGAGGCGAGCGGCCCGGTCTTGACGGTCAGCAGCCCGACGCGGATCGGGCTCGCTCTGCGCGCGGACGATCGCAGGGAACGCCGAGCGCGGTCGCGCCGACGCCGGCGCCGGCCGCCTGGATGAATCTTCTGCGCGTGAATGTCATGTGTCGTTCCTCCTCCTGTGGATGCTTGTCGGCTCAATGCGCAGGGCTCTGCGGCGCGTCCGGCTGCTTGAGCGGCTGCGCGCGGTCGAAGGCGTCGATCTTCAGGCACTCGTCGAAGATGCGCGTGCACGGTCGGGATACGCCGTCGATGTCGCACTTGAAATAGCCTCGCGCCGAAGACCTGCGACGCGAGGCAGATGTCGGCGATCGTCGGCGCGTCGCCGTGGCAGAAACGGCCGGTCTCGGGCTCGTTCGCCAGATGCGCTCGATCGCCTCGCAGCGCCTTGAGCGATCCAGTGCTGGCAGCCAGCGGTTGCGCGCCGCCTCGTCCTGCGTGCAGTCTCGTGCTCGAGGTAGTTGCGAATGCGCGGCACGATCAGCGGGTGCACCGTCGCAGGCCACGATCAGCGAGAGCCCGCGCACGCGGGCGCGGCCGCGCGGGTCCTCGCGGCAGCAGCGGCGGCTCGGGGTGCGTCTCTTCGAGGTACTCGAGGATCGCCAGCGACTGGAACAGCGGCGGCCGCGTCGTCGATCACGAGCGCCGGCACGACGCTCTGCGGATTGACCGCCTTGTAGTCGTCGCCGAACTGCTGCTGCCCTTGAGCAGATTGATCGAGATCTCCTCGCACTCGACCCCCTTCAGCGCGAGCGCGATCGCGCACGCGGTAGGTCGCGAGCGAGCGCCAGAATCCGTACAGCTTCATGGTCACGATGGGCATCCTCCAGTCATTGCTTGGCCGGTACGATCGGCACCAGCACGTAGGACTGCTGCGCCGGGCCGACGTGCAGCGTGGTCCTGCCGCCGAAGACCGCCGGCGGGCCGGTCGCGCGGATCGTCGTGCAGGAACGGGCCGCAGCCGCGCAGCTCGTTCTTGAAGTTCGACAGCCGCGCGCCGGTCGATTTGCCGCCATTCGTAGTCGCGGCCGCGCACGCTCAGCGCGATGCGATGGCCGGCCGGCACGACGATCGAGGTCGGCCAGAGCTCGATGTCGAGCGCGCACGACCTCGCCGGGCTTGAGCGGCTGCAGCTCGTCGTGGGTGTGATACGGCCGGTACTCGGTCGACAGCTCGGGGTCGAGCTTGCGGTGCGAAGCGCGCAGCCAGCCCTGCGCGATCGGCGTGTGCGGATCGATCGCGCCCATGAACATGACCTCGCGCAGGTCCGGCGTGAACACGCGGAACACCAGGAACAGGTCGGCGTCGGTGGTCGACGAGGAGACGAACAGCCTCGCGGCGAGCGGGCCGGTGATCTCGGTCTCGCGCTCGAGCGGCGCGCGAGACGAAGGTCAGGCCGTCACCGAGCGGCGTCGTAGCTCGACGTTCGCCGCCGTAGCCGCCGGCTCGCGGCGGAGACCTGGCTCGGCGGGATCGAGGTAGAAGCTGCGTCCACTGCGTGCGCGCGATCGGCCACTCGCCCTCGTGCCGCTCGACGAAGCCGTCGACGTGGCGCACCTGCAGCTGCACGCGCGGCTGGCGTGTCCCAGCCGTTGTCCTCGCCCTTCAGGAAGTAGTCGAAGAAGCGCTTCTGCAGCTTGACGCCGTAGTCGGTGTAGAAGTGCGTCCAGTGCTCGATGCCGTGCGCCTCGAGCCACTTGTGCTTCGAGGCGGCGCGCACGAAGCCCTCGAAGTTGCCGCGCGGATGCAGGCCCTGGCCGCCCCAGTTCGCCGCCGACAGGAACGGCACGGTAACCTTCTCCCACACCGGCGAGCGCGCCTTGTGATACTCGTCGTCGAGCGGGATGAGCGCGGATCTCGTCGCCGAAGTCGCAGCGGTTCCGGTAGAGCTGCTCGTCGGACAGCGTCTCGTCGCCGCAGACCAGCGCGCCGGTGACGCGGCTCCTGCGGGCCGCGCTCGCCGAGGCCGTACTGCACGGTCTTCACCTGCATGTCGTACCAGTTGGCCCAGAACGTGCAGAGGATGCCGCCGTGGTGCGTCATGTCGCGGTACCAGTCGGCCGCGCCTTCCCAGACGCACATCGCGGCGAGATGCGGCGGCTGCAGCGACGCGACATGCCACTGGTTGATGCCGTAGTAGGAGATGCCGTTGAGAGCCCGACCTTGCCGTTCGACCACGGCTGGACGCCGGCCCACTCGATGCAGTCGTAGAAGTCCCGGGTCTCGCGCGGCGAGAAATGGTCGATGAAGCCGGGCGAACGGCCGGCGCCGCGCGAGTCGACGCGCACGCAGACGTAGCCGTCCGGCACCCACTTCTCGGGATCGACGACCTCCCAGCTCTGGTACTGGTTGCTCGAGCCGTACGCGACGTCGGGATGCTCCGCGACCATCCGTTGCCACGCGCTCGGATAGCCCTCCTGGAACGCGAGCCCCTTGGCGTACGGGCCGTAGCTGAGGATCACCGGATAGCGGCCCTCCGCCGGCGGTCGGAAGACGTCCGCGCGCAGCTGCAAGCCGTCGTCCATCGCGATCGGCACGTCCCAGTCGATGCGCATCCCGTCGCGGAGCTCACTGCCGGGCACACCCATCGCTCCTCCGTTACGCGGTGCTGCGATACATCCTGTTTATCGCGCGGTCATTTGACGCTCGGGCCGATACGGTGTCAACCTGTGTCGACGCAGAGACGCGCCATATCAGGATTGTAGGAGGACCCATTGAAAATCGGCATCGCAGGGACAGGTCGGATGGGCGCGGCGATCGCGATACGCCTGCTCGATCAAGGCCACGACGTCACCGTATGGAACCGCACGACCGGCAAGGCCGACGCGCTCGGGGCGGCGGGCGCGACGGTCGCCGCCACGCCGCGACAGCTGGCGACAGGTGCCGAGTTCATCATCACCATTCTTACCGACGCGGCCGCGATCGATGCCGCGTATCTCGGTGCCGATGGCCTGCTCGCCGGCGAAGTGCGAGGGAAGTTGTTCATCGACATGAGCACCGTGCGGCCGGAGACGGAGCGAGCGCTCGCGACGAAGGTTGGAGAACGGGCGCGGCGCTCATCGAGTGCCCGGTCGGCGGCACGGTCGGGCCCGGCGAAAGAGGGCAAGCTCTTCGGCTTCGTCGGCGGCGAGGCCGCGGACGTCGCGCGCGCCAGGCCGGTGCTCGATCAGCTGTGTCGACGGGTCGAGCACGTCGGCCCGATCGGAGCGGGGGCGAGCATGAAGCTCGCAATCAATCTGCCGCTGCTGGTCTACTACCAGGCGCTCGGCGAAGCGCTATCGCTCTGCCAAGGCCTGCGACTCGAGCCGGCGCGGCTGATCGATATCTTCGCCGATACCTCGGGCGGACCGAACATGCTCAAGGTGCGCGGCCCCGCGATCGCTGCCACGTTGCAGGGCAGGGAGACATCGCCGGTCACCTTCGACATCGACTTGATCTGCAAGGACTTGCGAACGATGCTGGAGGAAGCCGCGTCGCTCGGCGTCGCGCTGCCGCTGACCGCGCGAGCGCTGGACTGCTACGAGGAGGTCGTGCGCTCCGGCATGGGGGGGAGCGATGCCACCATGCTGCCGGCGCGCTGGTTGCGCGACCGGTAGAAGCCTCATTCCTCAGCGCGAATGCCCGCCTCCTTGACGAGTTTGGCATACTTGGCGGTCTCGGACCTGATATACGCGCTGAACTGTTCGGGCGTGCCGCTTATCGCCTCGACTCCCAGCGATGCGAACTTCTGCTTGACGTCGGCATCCTGCATGACCCTGACCAGGTCCGCATGAAACTTGTCGGCGACCGCCATGGGCGTTCCCGCAGGCAGCAGTACGCCCCACCAGTTGACGGCGACGAGCCCGGGCAGGCCGGATTCGACGCACGTCGGGATATCCGGAGCGAGCGGACTGCGCTCGGGACTGGTGACCGCGAGCGCACGCAGCTTGCCGGCACGGATATTCGGCATGACCGGCAGGGCGTCGGAGAACACCATGTCCACGTTTCCGGCGAGCAAATCGTTCACCGACAGGATTCCGCCTTTGTAGGGGATGTGCACGATATCGACATGGGCCAGATTCTTGAACATCTCGCCGCCCAGGTGGGCGACGCTCCCGGAGCCGCCCGAGCCGAAGTTGAGCTTGCCAGGGTTGGCGCGCGCGTAGGCGATGAGCTCGCCCAGTGTCTTGGCCGGCGAGCTGGGATTGACGACCAGGATGTTGGGGCCGGTCGAGATCAACGATACCGCGATGAAGTCGCGATCGACCACATACGGAACCTTGGAAAGAATCGGATTGACGACCGTCGGGCCGAGGTTGCCAATCACGAAGCTGTGCCCGTCGGGCGCCTGATGCGCGGCGTATTCCATGCCGATCGAGCCGGCGGCGCCGGGCTTGTTCTCGACGATGACGGGCTGGCCCCAGACTTCGGAGAGCTTCTGCGCGAGAATGCGCGCCATCAGGTCGGAGCTTCCAGCAGGAGGATAGGTTACGATCAGATGCACCGGCTTGCTCGGGAAAGTCTGCGCGAGCAGCGCGCCAGGGGCCAGTGCCCCGAGTAGCCCGAGTCCGATCACAAGAGCCCTGACGATGCGCATACAGACCTCCTTGCGTTCCTGACAACGGCTGAACACGGTCGTGTCCTGCAGGGAAATCTTACCTGAACCCTATTGCCGAAAGTATCGCTGATGCCACCTCCGTTGCCAGGACCCGGATCGCGCGCCGACCAGACGCTGTCGCTGAACATGAGCCTGCTCGCCCATCACGAGCTGCAGGGCTTCGGCGGGATCGGCGAAGGCATGGCGCTGCAGCGCACCCGCGACGGGCGACGCATCCTGTGGCTCGCGCACGAGTCGGCGCCGAAGAATTTCACCGGCGTCGACGTCACCGACCCGCGAACGCCGAGGGTGGTCGTGCAGACCGATCTGCCGCACGCCAAGGTGCGCTCGAACTCGCTCGACGTCGTCGGCGACGTGATGGCGGTCGCCTACCAGACCAAGACGCCGGCCTCAAGCCCGCGGGCTTCGACCTCTTCGACATCGGCGTCCCGGAGCAGCCAAGGCTGATCTCGCACTTCGACGCGTCGGGGCCGCATTCGCGCGGCGTGCACGCGCTGTGGTTCGTCGACGGCGAATTCGTGCACATGGCGAGCGGCGCGGCGGATTTCAAGCCGCGCCATCCCGAAGGACGATCAGTTCTACCGCATCGTCGACGTGCGCAATCCTGTCGCAAGCCGGTCGAAGTCGGCCGCTGGTGGCTTCCGGGCACGCGGGAAGGCGACAGCGCGCCGCCGCCGGCCAGGCTCGATCCGCAGGTTCGACACCGGCTTTCGTGCGCACAACACCAACGTGTTCCCGCAGCGGCCGGACCGCGCCTACGTCGGCTACATCGACGGCGGCGCGGTGATCCTCGACATCGCCGACAAGACGCGTCCGCAGGCTCGGTCGGCCATTGGCAGCTATTCGCCGCCGTTCAACGGCTTCACGCACACGGTGCTGCCGCTGTTCGAGCGCGACCTGCTGATCGTCAGCGACGAGTGCGTGCAAGGACGACGGCGCGGACTGGCCGAAGCTGGTGTGGGTGGTCGACGCGCGCGTCGAAACGCAATCCGGTGCCGATCAGCACGCTTTCCGCGCCGCCGCCGCACGCGGCGTTCGTGCAGCGCGGCGGGCGCTTCGGCGCGCACAACCTGCACGAGAATCTGCCGGTGCCGACGTCGTGGCGCTCGGAGCAGATCGTCATCGGCACCTTCTTCAACGCCGGCGTGCGCGCCTACGACATCGCCAACCCGTACCAGCCGCAGGAGGTCGCCTACTTCGTCCCCGGCGCGCCGACGCTCTCGCCCGCCGGCGCGATCCAGCTCAACGACGTGTACGTCGACGACCGGCGCATCGTCTACACCGTCGACCGCTACGCCGGCGGGCTCTACATCCTCGAGATGACGCTGTGACGATTGCCGAGCGATCTCGCGTGTCTGCGCGGTTGATCCACTGGCGAGCCGCCTGCCGGTCACCGTCATCACCGGCTTCCTCGGCAGCGGCAAGACGACGCTGTTCCGCCGGCTGCTTCGCCATCCGGGCATGAACCGGGCGGCGGTCATCATCAACGAGTTCGGCGAGGTCGGCGATCGATCACGAGCTGGTGGCGGCGTCGTCCGAGCAGATGACGCTGCTCGTCCAACGGCTGCCTGTGCTGCACGCTGCGCACCGACCTGCAGGAAACGCTGCGCGAGCTGTTCGTCAAGCGGCGCGCCGGCGAGGTGATCGACTTCGATCGCGTCTTCGTCGAGACGACCGGCCTCGCCGATCCGGTGCCGGTGCTGCAGACGCTGCAGACCGACGCGCTGCTCGGCGCGCAATACCGGCTCGACGGCGTCGTGACGCTGGTCGATGCGGTCAACGGCATGGGACAGCTCGACTCGATGCCCGAGGCGGTCAAGCAGGCCGCGGTGGCCGACCGGCTGCGTGATCACGAAGACGGACATCGCCGATGCCGCCATTGTCGATCGCATTCGGCGGCGCCTGAAAGCCATGAATCCTTTTGCGATCTGCACCATCGCCGTCGACGGTGCGCTGGACCCCGGAGAGCTTACGAATATCGCTCCGCAAAGCGTGTCGGCGCGATCCGCGGAACTCAACCGCTGGCTCGACTCGAGCGGCTCGCCATCGAGTACTGGGGAAGGGCAGCCCAAGTATTTGCGAGATCGAGTCATGGGGGATTCGCCGGCTCACGACACCGCCATACATTCGTTCTGCCTGTGGTTCGACAAGCCGCTGACGTGGAATGCGCTCAACGCGTCGCTGCAGGCGCTGACCGCGCTGCGCGGTCCGGATCTGCTGCGGGTCAAAGGCATCGTCCACGTGGTGGGTGAACGCACCCCCGTCGTGATCCAGGGTGCACAGCACGTATTCCATCCGCCAATCGCGCTCGCTGAGCGACAGGCGACCGATCTGAGGTCACGCATCGTCTTCATCGTGCGCGACATCCCACGCGAATCGATCGAGGCGTTGTTTGCCGCCGTCGGCGCACTAGGCCAGTGAGGCGTGGTCTTGCCCATCGAGGGAACAGGCAAATGACATCGCTCGATCGCGTCGGTGTCGTCGGTCTGGGCATCATGGGATCGGCGATGTCGGCCAACCTCGTCGCAGCCGGCTTCGTCGTGCGCGGTTACGACGTGCTCGCGAGCAGGCGGCGCGAATTCGCGCGTTCGGGGGGTCAGCCGGCGCGCGGCGTGCGCGACGTCGCGACCCGGGCTTCGATAGTCATCACTTCGCTTCCATCTTCGGAGGCGCTGCACGAGGTTGCCACCGCGGTCGCCGGCGCGCGCCACGTCGGGCAGATCGTCGTCGAAACCAGTACGCTTCCCATCGCCGTGAAGCTGCAAGCGCGCGCATTGCTCGCGGCGCAGGGGATCACCCTGCTCGATTGCCCGCTCTCCGGAACCGGTGCTCAGGCACGGGTCAAGGACCTGGCCGTCTACGCCAGCGGCCCGCGCGGCGCCTATCGTCGTTGCATTCCGATCTTCGAGGGTTTTGCCCGACGTCACTATCTGCTCGGCGCGTTCGGCGCCGGCTCCAGGATGAAATTCGTCGCCAATCTGCTGGTGGCGATTCACAACGTTTCCGCGGCCGAGGCGCTCGTGCTCGGAATGAAGGCCGGGCTGGATCCGGCGCGGATGGTCGAAGTGCTGGGCGATGGCGCCGGTTCGTCGCGGATGCTGCAGATCCGCGGTCCGATGATGGCTCGCAACAACTATTCTGACGCGGCGATGAAGGTCGGCGTCTGGCAGAAGGACATGCGGATCATCACCGAGTTTGCGCGCGAGCTGGAATGCCCGACACCGTTGTTCGCCGCGACAGCCGCAGTCTATAACGCGGCGATGGCGCAGGGTTTCGGGGAGTCGGACACAGCGTCGGTCTGTGCGGTTCTTGAGAGCTGGGCGAAGAGTCGCCGGCCCTCTTAGATGAGCAAGCGATGCTATTAAGAATTACGAAATCGAGCGGCACCGGATAGGAATGTTGAAGTCATCCCGGCGCAGGCCGGGATCCAATTTCATCGCCAGGGATTGGGCCCCGGCCTCCGCCGGGGCGACAGGGCTGTGCTACGACTTTCTCCCGCGGCGGCTGCGCTGGTTCTTGTCGTAAGCGTCCTGAAACTGCTTGGTGCGCTGGGCAATTTCGCGCAATGCCCCGATGACGTCCGCCTCGGAATAAGGCGTGTTCTTCTTGAGGCGCCCCGGTGGGTCGCCCATGGGAATGAGGATGTCGTCTTTCCTGCCATGCAACCATAACGCAATAAGATAGACCGCCGGCACCTTGAGGAGTCGCAGCTCGTAATCCGTTTTCGCCACTTGCGGCAGGGCTTCGGCGGCCGTCAACGCTTCGACCGTCGCACCGGCGAATGGGCCATGCGTCAAGCTGGCGAACTCGAGCTTCTTGGCTTTGGCGCCCGCGCCGCGCCGCGGAACACTGAGCTCGGCCTCGGCAACAGCCTCGTCACGTTGCACGAGCAGATAGCGCCAGCTCGTCTGCCTCGCCGTGCTGAGCAGCTTGCCGCCGGCCAGATCGTTGAGCGTCGCGATGTAAACGGGATGCGGCTCGCTGTGCGCCAACTCTTCGGGGCGCATCTCCATGGGCATTCCACCCGGAAGCTTTTTCTCCCGCACCAGCTCGATAATGTTCGCCGCGACGAGGGCTGCTCCACCTCGGGGGGCGTTGCGCATGATGATCGCCATGACCCAGGTCCTCGCTAGCTCTTGGTGGTGTAGTTATCCGTCCACGAACCGCCGCCCTGATAGTTCCCCGGAAACGACGGATACTTCACGACGGAACTACCGTACCACGGGTCGCCGATGTTGAGGTGTTGGTTCACATACCCATATACCGCGACAAAATGGCCACCCCCACCGTTCCAGCCGATGCGCAGACAAAATGGCCGGCAGGCATCGATCTCGGCTTTGACGGTCGCAAGCGCCGCCTTTCCGGGGCTCCACGCATTTAGATCGCCGACGAGTTGCAAAGCCTGGTCGAGAAACCACGGCTGGTTGCACTGCGAAGAGCTGCCATTCTGACAGCACGTGGTCTGGCCCATCGCCACATTCGCGACAGCGCACTGCGTCTGGCCGCTGGTCGGATGATAGTAGAGGTTCACCGAAACAGACACGGCTGCCCAACACCACTGGGTCTGTTGCTGTGGCTGCATCGTGAAACCGAGCGGATTGCCGCACGTCGGGTGTTTGCCGCCGGCTTTGTGCAGGGACTTCAATTTCAGCGAGCGCGGCAATGAAGTCTTTTTGGCTGGCATGAGGGATCCCTCCGAGCTCGTAGTCTGCGCCGCAGTGACTTGCCGTGTCCAGCATCGCTCGTGCTTTTGACTGTGTCACAGCTACAACTTAGGATTTCGTCCATGAGTTGGAATCCACCGCAATACCTGAAATTCGGTGCCGAGCGTCTGCGGCCCGCGCAAGACTTGCTCGCGCGGGTTCCGTTGTCGGCACCGGCAAACATCGTGGACCTCGGCTGCGGGACGGGCACGGTTACCGCATTGATCAAAGGGCGGTGGCCGCAGGCGCGTATCGTCGGTATCGACAACTCGCAACCGATGCTCGAGCGTGCCCGGGTTTCCGTCCCCGGCGTCGCGTGGGAAGTTGCCGATATTGCGAAGTGGAACCCCCGGGCGCCCATCGATTTGCTGGTGTCCAACGCCGCATTGCAATGGCTCGAGGACCACCGGACCCTGTTCCCGCGTCTCGTGTCGAACGTCAATGCCGGTGGCGCGCTGGCCGTGCAGATGCCGGCGCAGCATGGCGCGCCGTCACACCAGATCGGGTTCAAGCTTGCGAAGAGTCCACGGTGGCGCAAACAACTTGGCGCACTGGTTCGGCGCCCAATTCTCGAGCCTGGCGATTACTACACGATACTGCGGCCCCATGTGGCATCGCTGGACATTTGGGTGACCGAGTACGTCCAGGTACTGACAGGCGACAATCCCGTCGCCGAATTCACGAAAGGCTCGCTGGTGGGCGCTTGGCTGTCGGCGTTGTCCGATTCGGAGGCGCGTGAGTTCGAGATGGATTACCGCGCGGCTATCGCTGCTGCGTACCCCAAAGACGCCGACGGCGTAACGCTATTCCCATTCCGCCGGCTTTTCCTGGTCGCAATGCGGTGAGCCGCAGTTCCGCGGACTAGAGTCCGGCGCGATTCCTGCCCTTCACCTCACGGTTCACGACATTCACGGGCCACTCGCCCGTGAGCACGCGCCGCACTTCGTTGGGGGCGCCCGCCTGCAGGCCGACCAGCGCCTGCTCGCTGTACCACGCGACGTGTGGCGTGATGATGACGTTCTCGCGTTCCCGCAGCGCATGCGGGTTCGGGCAGTGGCTCCGGATCGGTCGTGTCGAGCGCACATCCGGCGATTTGCTTTGCGTCGAGCGCGGCCGCGAGAGCGTCGGTGTCCACGATCGGTCCTCGCGAGCAGTTGATCAGGAACGCAGTCGGCTTCATGCGGGACAGTGCATCCGCACCGATCATCTTCCGCGTTTCTTTGGTCAGCGGAGGATGCAGCGAGACGAAGTCCGAGTCCATCAGCAATTCGCGCAACTCGACTTTCTCGCCCGCAACATCGAACTGCCCATTGGCCACGAACGGGTCTGCAAAGAGGACGCGCATTCGAAATGCGGCTGCGCGCAGTGCCACTTGCCGGGCGATGTTGCCGAAACCTACAAGGCCCAGCGTCTTTCCCGACACGCGGAACATCGGCTTGCCCGGCGGCAGCTCCCAGCGCTTGCCGCGCACCAGCCTGTCGTAGAGCGCGACCTTGCGCGCGCACGCGAGCACGAGCGCCATCGTGTGCTCTGCGACTTCGTCGATGCAGTACGTCGGGTTGTTGGTGACGATGATGCCGGCCTGCGTCGCCGCGTCGAGGTCGATGGTGTCCACGCCGATGCCGTAGCGGGCGATGATCCTGCACTTGGGCATGCGCGCCATGGCCTCGGCGGTGATCGGCCCGGCGTAGGTGTTGAGCAGCGCATCGCAGTCCTGCGCCTGCGCGATGAACTCGTCGGGCTTCTTGGTCTGTAGCGGCACGAGATCGGCCAGCCCGTCCAGCGTTTTCTTCTCGACGTCGAGCGATTCCCAGACGTAATCGGTGAGGACGACTTTCGCCTTGCCCATCATGCCGTCTCCTCGTGTGTCTTATTGAGAATTACGAACTCGAGTGACACCGGATGTATGAATGTTGACGTCATCCCGGCGCAGGCCGGGATCCAATTTCATAGCCAGCGATTGGGCCCCGGCCTCCGCCGGGGCGACGTAGCTTGTGGCCGGTTGGTCACGTAGTTTGGTAAAGCTCAATAGGCAGCCCTCAGCGACAATTGCGGCGGGGCGCTACTCCGCTTTTATCCCGGCCGCTTTGATCAGCGGCCACCATTTCTGGATCTCGGCCCTGTGATAAGCGCCGAGCGCTTCCGGCGTCTGCTGATCGCGCGGTGGGATTTCCTGGCCCAGGTCGGCCAGCCGCTGACGCACCGCTGGGTCGGCCAACGTCTCAACGATCGCCGCGTTGAGCTTTGCGACGATGCCCTTGGGCGTGCCCTTGGGTACCCAGATACCATGCCAAATCGCGATGTAGAGCCCGGGCAGACCCGCCTCGTCCACCGTTGGAATCTCCGGCGCGGCTGGCAGGCGCGTCTTCGCCGTCACCGCATACGCTCTGACCTTGCCGGCGCGAACCTGTGGAAGGGAGTTCGATGCTTGATCGAGCATGAGGTCGATCTGGCCTGCCACCAGGTCCTGCATCGCCGGCGCCGTACCGCGGTACGGTACGAACAGCAGCTTGGCACCGATAAGGTCTTGGAAGTAGACGCCGCCCACATGCGATGCGGCGCCGACACCCGCGGTTCCCACCGAAACCTTGTCCTGGTTCGCCTTGACCCACGCAACCAGCTCGCTGAGGTCCTTGGCGGGCACCGCGTTCTTGCTCACGATGAGCTGCGGATTGGTCGCGATCATCGCCACGGGCTCAAAATCGTTCAGCAGGTCGTACGGCAGTCGGTAGACCGCGCCGTTGACGACGTGGGTGCTCCAGTGGCCGATGCCCAGCGTGTAGCCATCGGGCGCAGCGCGCGCGACCTTGCCCACGCCGATGGACCCCGCAGCGCCGGTCGTGTTCTCGACCACGACCGTCTGGCCAAGCGCCCTCCCCATGCGCTCGGCCATGATTCGAGCGAGGACGTCGGTCGGTCCACCCGCCGAAAATGGCACGATCATCGTGATCGGGCGAGTCGGGTAAACCTGCGCCGTCGCACTCGAAATGCATACGAGTGCGGCGGCGGCGATGCGTACCACCAGCGAGAGTTTCATGTTGGGCCCTCCTAAGGACGATCGCGGAGTACTTCGGATAGAGATTGCTGATGTGCGGCTAGCCCTGAACGGCGTAGATCTCAGGGTTCCAGCAGTGGGGTGGCGGCCGCCCTTCCAGTACGGCAACGATGTTGTCCACGACCACGTGCGCCATCGCCTCCCGCAATTCGGCGACTGCGCTCCCGATGTGGGGTGTGAGAACGACGTTGGGCATGGAGAGCAGCGCAGCCTCGACCTGGGGCTCGTGCTCGTAGACGTCGAGTGCGGCACCGGCGATGCGTTGTTCCGCCAGTGCGCGAACCAGCGCCTGCTCGTCGACGATCGGGCCGCGCGCGGTGTTGACCAGGAACGCGCTCGGCTTCATCAACGCCAGTTCACGCTCGCCGATCAGGTGGCGCGTCTCCGGCTTGAGCGGCGCATGAATCGAAATGAAATCGGATTCGGCCAGCAGCCGGTCCAAGGGCACGTAGGTCAAATCGAGCTCGCGCTCGGCGCCTTCCGCGATGCGCCGCGGGCCCCAATACAGAATGCGCATCGCAAAGCCACGCGCACGCCGGGCAACCGCCTGCCCGATGCGACCGCCGCCCCCGACGAGTCCGATAGTCTTGCCGCAGACGAAGGACCCCTCGAATCGCATCGACTGCGCTCCCGGGAACACGCCGCTGCGCAACAATCTGTCCCCCTCGACGACGCGCCGGGCGACGGCCAGCATCAGTCCGACGTGCAAATCTGCGGTCGCCTCGGTCACGATGGGTGGGATGACCGTGACCGGGATGCGCCGCGCCGTTGCCGCCGCCACATCGATATCCGACGGTGTGATTTTCATCGAAGCGATGGCACGCAAACGTGGGTTGGATCCGATGACCCCGGCATCGACCCGATCCTGCAGCAGACAGAACAGGATATCGCTATCGCGGATCGCGGTGCAAAGCTCGGCTGTGCTGAGGGTGTGCAGCGGATCGCGGTTCCATTCGACTTCGGCGACCTCGCGCAGGCGTTCGATGGCGCTGTCTGCGATGGGTTGCGTGATGAAGACGCGGGGGCGCATCGGAAGGCGCGTGCATCAGCGCATCCAGCGCACGATTCCGGCGACGCCGTCGACGGCGACCTGCACGCCGTCCGGGATGCGCTCCGTGGCATCGAGCACGCCCAGGACCATGGGGATGCCGCGCTCGCGAGCGAGCGAGGCCAGGTGCGAAGTGCTACCGCCAAGCTCGGCGACGACGCCGGCCACGCGCCGCAGCACCTGGCTCAACGCGGGACCGGCGACCCGGGTCACCAGAATGTCGCCGGGCGCAACGCGCGAGAGTTCGCACTCGCAGTTGATCACGCACGCGCGGCCGGCGCCCCAGCCGACGCCCGCCGGGTGGCCACTGAGGCCGGGGTGGCGCATCCAGATCTCGTCGGGCACCCGCGCCGCCTCGACGTGCAGCGGCCGCGCCTGCAGAAGTTTGAATCCCGCGTCGTCGAGCGCCCATTCGATTTCCACCGGCAGGCCCATCACCTCTTCCGTCTCGCGCAGCAGCCGACCCAGTTCGAGCGCTTGTGCGGTGTCGAGGCAGCGCTTCACCGAGCGCGGGGGCGGCCTGGGCCCGCGGCGCGCGCCATGCGCGCAGCCTAGGCGGTGGAACCCCAGCCCGGGTGCTGCGGTGCGAAGCGCTCCGTCGCCGGTGAGGACGATTCGCTCGGGAACGACTTCGCCCTGCGCGATGGCCGAGCCGAGGCCCCACGTCGCGTTGATCACCATGTCGCCTTCGGCCGTGCGACTCAAGCCGCCGCCGGAGACGCGGGCCGCTACCAGCGGCTGCACGAGGACTGCCATCGCCGTGTCCGCGGCACTCGCGTCGTGCGTCGCCATGTAGCGCAGCACGCGCGTTGCCCAGAGCGCGGCCCAGCACGAACGAACCGCCATGACGAAATCGGCCTCGCTCTCGAGCTCGAGGTAGCTCTCGAACTGGCCGGCAAAGCTCGCGTCGAAACGATCCTCGATGAGTGCCGAAGAGCGCACGACGACGGGAGCGCCGCTCGCCTCGATCAGCTCTCGCCGCGCCTCGAGCAGCGGCTCGAGCACCGCCGTCGCGATGGGCGCCTCGAGGAGGCCCAGCTTCATCGCCAGGGCAGCGCGACGCGCGCGAGCCGGCTCGAGCGATGACACTTCGTGCGCGGTCGTGTCCAGTCCAAGCGCCGTCACCTGGATGCGATACGCGTGGGCGTCGACGCAGAAGCCGGCGGGAATCGGCAACCCGGCGCGGCCGAGGGCAGCGAGGTTCGCCGACTTGGGGCCGAAACGGGTGGCGTCGGTAGCTTCGGCGGCGGTAAGAGGAACGATCAGTGGCTTCATCAAATGTCGTCCCGGCGTAGGCCGGGACCCAAGTTGCGATCATCTCGAATCAGATACGGGACTTGGATCCCGGCCTGCGCCGGGATGACGGACTTACGATTTCCCATAGCTCGAATATCCGGGCATCGGATCGACGACGGTGATCTGCTCGACCGGGAAGTTGGAGATGATCTCGACCCGATCCTTGTGCACGATCAGCATTTCCTCGATGCGCACGCCCCACTGATGCGTCTTGCCGTGCTGCGTTTCGAGCGCGAAGACCATCCCTTCCTTGATCTCGACGGGGTGATCCAGCGACCAGATGCGCGAGATCACCGGTGGGTCGTACTGCGCCAGGCCCAGCCCGTGGCCCCACAGGTTGGCTGCCGCCTGATCTTCCTCCTTGTAGCCCCAGGCCTCCTTGGCCGAGGGCCATTTCAACGCGATCTCGCGCGTGGTGGTGCCGACTTTTACCGCCTTGATCGAATCGTAGAGCCACTTGAGCGCGGTCGCGTAGTACTTTTTCTGCTCCGCAGTCGGCTCCTTGCCCACGCAGTACGTGCGGTAGTAGCAGGACTTGTAGCCGTTCCAGGTGAGCGCGGCCAGGTCCATGAACACGATGTCGCCCGGCTTGATGATGCGGTCGGAGAAATTGCGCCAGTTGGGCCACGTGTTCAGGCCCGATGAGACGATGACGTCCTCCACGTCCTCCATGCCGGGAATCGAATAGAGGAACTCCATGATATGCGCCGTCACCTTGTTCTCGGTGAGGCCGGGCTTGAGGAACTTCATGCATTCCCAGTGCGCGGCGTCGCCGATGGCGCCGACCATGCGCATGCATTCCTGTTCGTCGACATTCTTGATCGCGCGGGCTTCCATCATCGGGGTCATGCCATCGACCCAGTCTATCTTCGCGTCCTTGAACACCTGGATCATGTTGATGTCGACGAAGTCCACGCCGAGCTTGGCGCCGGCGACACCGCTCTTTTTCATTTCCTTGAGAATGGCGTTGGTGAACTTGGTCACCTGCTGCAGCGATGCGGGGCCCGCCGCGCCCTTGATCCAGGCATACGACCAGCGCACGTTTTCCTTGGGAATCCACGGCGAATGGCGCTGGATGTGCGCACCGAGGTCGCCCTGTTCGAACAGCACGGGCGGGTCGTCGCCGCACAGCAGCGCATAGCGCAGGCCGGGCTTCAGGCGATTCCATCCGGGGGTAAGCGTGCTCGTCACATAGCGAACGTTCTCGTCGTACATCAGCAGCATCGCGCCCAGCCCGTGCGCCTTCATCCGTTCGCGCGCCCGGTCTAGGCGATAAGTGCGCAACCGATCCCAGTTGACCCGTTGCTGCCAATCCAATCCCACCATGCCGAAATTTGCCATTCGTGCCCCCGATATTGCCCGTTAATCGATCGTCGCCCCGGATTCTCTCGCAACCTTGCCCCACCGTGCCGTTTCCGCACTCACGAATGCCGCGAAGTCTTCGGGAGTCTTGCTGGTCACGACGCCTACGCCGCCGCCTGCGAAGCGCTGCTTGATCTCCGGCGAATCAAGCGTTGCGAGCAACGCCGCGTGGAGTTTGTCCACGATCGGTCGCGGCGTTCCCGCGGGCACGAACACGCCCTGCCACGAGCTGCTGACCATTTCCGGATATCCGGCCTCGCTCATCGTCGGCACTTGCGGAAGCGTATCGATACGCTTGGTGGTCGAGATGCCGAGCGGGGTCAGCCTGCCCGCCTGGATGAAGGCGATCGCGGACGACAGCGTCACGAACATGACCTGCGTTTCGCCGCCGAGCATCCCGGTGACCGCCGGCCCGGCGCCGCCCTTGTAAGGGATGTGGACGATGTTCAGGCCGGCGATTTTCATGAAGTGTTCCATCTCCAGGCGATTGAGCGTGCTCGATCCCGGAGAGGCGTAGTTGAGCTCCCCAGGCTTCGACTTTACCAGCGCCACAAGCTCGGCAACGCTGTTGACCGGGACGTTCGGGCTGGCAATCAGGATGCTCGGGACATCGGCAACTTCCGTAACGGCGACGAAGTCTTTCAGCGGACTCACCGACAGTTCGCGAAAGACGGCGGGATTGATCGCGATGGTGCCGATGTTGCCGAGGTAGATCGTGTAGCCATCAGCGGGAGATTTGGCGGCTGCTTCCATGCCGATGTTGCCCGAAGCGCCCGGCCGGTTCTCGATGACGATCTGCTGCCCGAGCAGTTCGCCGAGTTTCGGAGAGATGATGCGCGCCACGAAGTCCGACGCGCCGCCCGGGGCGAACGGGACGACCATCTTGACCGGCCGGTTCGGGTAGGGCGTTTGCCCGAATGTTATCGCCGAAAGCAACGCAAGCATCAATGCGATCGGCGCGGTCGCCACCTTCTTCATGGTTCCTCCGTCACGCCTCTCATGAGGCGCGAATCAGGGTTCTAATGGGTATTCCGCGGGCCTCGACATTGTCATCCCCGCGCAGGCCGGGATCCAAGTTGCCCGTGGCGTCGCAAGCGCTGACAAAATTAGGCCCCGGCCTTCGCCGGGGCGACGAAATATTCCGTTGGCCTCGACATTGTCATCCCGGCGCAGGCCGGGATCCAAGTTGCCCATGGCGTCGCAAGCGCTAACAAAATCAGGCCCCGGCCTTCGCCGGGGCGACGGGCAACTCCGCGGCCCTCATCCCCTGAGTTTCCCCCAGGACGCTCGCTTGGATCGGCAGCGGTATCGCCCTCTTGAGGCGCGCTGACAGATCGAACGCCTTGGTCAGCATCAGTCGATCGTGTGCTTCCGCCGCCGTCGCGTGCTGCGTCGGCAAACCCAGCGCCAGGCGATTGAGCCATTGTTCGGTCTCATCGCGCATGGGGCCGCGCAGTTCACCGAGCGCGAGATCCCCCGGCGGGTAGCTTCCCAGAAAATCGACGCGCCGGCTGGCGTCCGGCGCGTAGCCCTCGCCTTGGGAGAGGCTGGTCGCGAGCACGATGTCGCGGTGCGTGTCATCGATGGTGAGCACACCCTCGGTTCCGACGATGCCGACGTCGAGGCTGTAAACGGCCGCCGGCCACACGACCGGCAGCGCCCACGATATCGATGCGTGGTAGAGGCTGCCGTCCTCGAAGCTGATCAGCCCGGCGGTCGCGTCCGTACCCCGGCAGATCGGACCCAGCGCCTTGTCGATCGAGCGCGCGTAGATCTCCACCGGGCGCTTTGCCTCCATCAGCCACATGACGATGTCGAGCGCGTGCGTGCCGGAGATCACCATCGGCGATATCTGCGCCGGATCGTCGGTGCGCTGGTAGTTGTCCAGCGCCACGAGCCGGTTCATGAACGCGCGCGAGGTGACCAGCGTCACGTCGCCGAGCGCCCCGGTGCGAACTTTCTCCTTCGCCGCAAGCCAGCGCCGACGGAAGCGCTGCGTATAGCCGACTACCGCATCGACACCGGAGCATCTGGATGGCCTTCAGGACGCGCTCCGATTCTGCCAGCTCGGTGGCCAGCGGCTTCTCGATGAGCAACGCGAGCCCGCGCGCGACCGCGGCGAGAACCGGCGCGACGTGCAGATGCTCGTCGGTGGCGATGATCGCCGCCGTCACCTCGGGCCGCGCAAAGCAGTTCGCCGATAGTCGGACGTCACGAAGTCCGCGCCGACTCTTTCCGCGACGAGCTTCGCACGCTCGGGCTTGAGCTCCGCGATTCCGATGAAATCGACCTGCGGGTGTCTCGCCGCGATTTCGCCGCGGATCAGGCCGACGCGGCCGGCGCCGACGATGGCAAGACCGATCCGCTTGGCGTCTTTTTTTGCCATCGTCGGGCTTCAGGCGGCGGCGCGGACCATTTTCGCGTCGCCCAGCGGCAGCGACACGGGCTGGTTGCTCTCGGCAGACCGATCGGCAGCCATGTAGACCTCCATGACCATGCGCGCATGCTCGGGCGTCACCAGTACCGGTCGATCGAGCGCGACGGCCTCCAGAAAATGAACGGTTTCGGCCGCCATCGGCCCGGCATAGGTGTGCTCGACCGCCTCGCCCGGCATCGTCGACATCGGCAGGACCATGCCGTGGTTCATCGTGTTCAGCACGACGTCTCGATGACTGTCGTCGACCATCACCGCGCCGTCAGTCCCGATGAATCTCGATCCAGGTCGTCGAGAAGTTCGGATAACCCGGCGGCAGCGTCCAGCCGGCGCCGATCACGAAGGTAACGCCGCTGTCCATGGTCACGGTGATCCATTGGGTGTCCGGAATCGGCGCGCCGGTCGTCTCCTGCATGGTCGCCGAAGTTGTTCTGCGAGTACACCCGCACCGGCTTGGCCGGCTCGAGGCACCACAGCACGAAGTCCAGGTCGTGCGTCGCCTCCATCGCCGCCGGCGACAGCTTGATGCGGCCGCTGATCTTCTTGCCCAGGTTGCGCGTGATGTGGCGGCTCACCAGCGCGCTCACCGGCCGGCCGATCGATGCCGTCGCGGATGGATTTGCGGACGTATGCGAACTTCGGGATTGAATCGCTGCGAGTAGCCGATGGTGAACTTCAGCTTGCGCTCGCGCGCCGCCGCGATGAGTTCGTCGGCTTCGGCGAGGGACAGCGCGATCGGCTTCTCGAGAAACACGTGCTTGCCGGCGGCGAGGCAGTCGCGCGCCATCGGGTAATGCGTCGTCTCGGGCGTGGCCGAGATGTAAACCGCTTCGATCTCGGCATTCTCGAGCAGCTTCGTGTAATCCGTCACCGCGGTCCGTGCGTTCGTCGCCTTGGCCACTTCGGCCAGGCGTTCGGTGCGAATCTCCGCGAGGTGCAGGCTCCTGACCAGCGGATTGGCGGCGCAGGCTTGCGCGCGGATGCCGCCACACCAGCCCGTGCCGATGACGCCGACACCAATCTGCTTCATTGCGCAAGCCTCCTCGTGCCAGCTTCGTGCGAGTGGCCGAAACCGATTCGCGCCACGAATCTCCCCACGCCCGTGTCGCGGGAGACGGCGGCGGTGAGGGGTCGAGCGTCCTGAGACCCTCGTCAACCATCGCCTGATGTGCTCACATTAAACCACCGCGACGGGTACGGCACCAATCGTGATTTGCTATGCTAGACATGCCGTCCCGGTATTGCAGCTGACTATCCGCGCGACGTCGCCAAGGGGCCGAAGCCACTTGCGAGGCCGGCACATGCCGTCCCGTTATGGTTGTGTCCCAGCAACCTGGAGCCTTCGAGCTCATGGAATTGCGCAGCATCCAGTACTTCGTGCAGGTCGCCGACGAAGGGAGCATCACGCGGACCGCGGACAAGATCGGGATAGCCCAGCCTGCGCTGACCCGGCACATCAAGCAGCTCGAAGCGGAGCTCGGCACGCAGCTGTTGTTGCGCCTGCCGCGAGGCGTCCGGCTGACGACATCCGGGCGCGACTTCCTGGAGCATGCGCGCACGATCATGCTCGAAGTGTCGCGCGCAAGTGAGCACGTCCGGGGCAAGACGCAGGCACCGCGCGGCAAGGTCGTCATGGGCACGTCACCGACCCTGGCGCCATTGCTGCTCCCCGGCTGCATTGCCAGGGCCCGGCAGCAATGCCCGACTGTGACGCTGAAAGTGATCGAGGGGTTCAGCCCGCAACTGCTCGACGCGCTGCTGACCGGCCGGCTCGACGTGGCGATCATGACCAACCCGCCGCGATCGACGGCGCTCGCGCTGACGCCGTTGATCTCCGAGCCCCTCGTCGTCATCTCGCCACCCGGGGCGCGCGGGACGCGCGATGCGTTTTCGCTCGCTGAGCTGTCCGCGACTCCATTGATCGTCACCGTTGGCTTGCGGACATTGATCGAGCAGCAGCTCGCGGCCTTCGGGCTCGTGCTTCGCGTCGAGGCCGAGATCGATTCAGTGGAAGCGATTCGCCGACTGCTCATTGCCGGCGTCGGCATGACCATCATGCCGGTGTCCGCGTTTCACGGCGAGATTCGTGCGGGAGAGCTGGTCGCGCACCCGATCGAGGACGCCAATCTGCATCGCATCCTGATCCTCGCTCGCCCGGTTGCCGAGGCACGATCGGCGGCGATCGACGAGATAGAACACGTTATCCGTGCCGAGATGGCGGTTCTGCTCGAAGCCGGAATATTCAGGATGCCTGCGGTAAACGGGGTCGCGCGCGACCGCCGCCCCGGAGCAGCGGCGACGCCGGCATCGCCACGTCGCAAGCGTCGCCGGACGTGAAATAATCGCATCACCCCGCTGGAACACGCGTGAATATTTCCAGAGCGAAGGTCGATCAGTGAGCACCGCGCTGCCCAAGCCGATCAGCTTATACGTCAACGGCACGGAGCACACGCTCGAGGTCGCCGATAACACACCGCTGCTCGACGTGCTGCGCAATACGTTGGGGTTGAAGGGCACGCGCTTCGGTTGCGGCAGCGACGAATGCGGTGCGTGCTTCGTGATGGTCGACAGTCATGCACTCGCATCCTGCAATACCCCGCTGTGGGCGGTCGCGGGGAAATCGGTGACGACGGTCGAGGGGCTTGGCCGGCCTGAGGCGCCGCATGCGCTGCAGCGGGCATTCATCGCCGAGCAGGCCGCACAGTGCGGCTACTGCACCTCGGGGATGCTGATCAGCGCGGCGGCGCTGCTCGAGCGTTTGCCGCAGCCGCGCGAAGACGAAGTCAGACAAGCGCTCGACAGGAATCTCTGCCGCTGCGGCAGCTACAAGCGGATCGTACGTGCGGTATTGCGTGCGGCGCACGAGCTGCCTACATGAGTGCTGTTGCGGCGGGCGCATCGCTGCCCACCAGCCTCCATGGAAACCGGCGACTATCGCAATGGCTCCGGTTCCACGCGGAGGGATATGTCGAGGTCCTTTCGGGCAAGGTGGAGATCGGACAGGGTATCCTTACCGCGCTGGCGCAGATTGCGGCGGAAGAGCTCGACGTCTCGCTGGCGCAGGTGCGCATGGTTCCGGCGTCGACCGCGGCAAGTCCCAACGAAATGTTTACCTCCGGCAGCCTGTCGATCCAGGACTCCGGCACGGCGCTGCGCTTTGTCTGCGCCGAAGCTCGCACGATTTTGATCTCCGCTGCAGCGCAAAGGCTCGGTGTCGCGGTCGACTCGCTCAGCGTCGTGAACGGCGACATCGTCAGCGGCGGTGGCGCGCGGACGAGCTACTGGGCGCTTGCCGACCTCGCGCTGCTCGAGCGCGACGCGACTGCGCAGGCGACGCCGAAAGGCGCGGCCGCACACCGCATCGTCGGTGCGCCGGTAACGCGCCTGGATCTGCCCGACAAGATCTTCGGCGGGGCCTGCTTCATACACGACCTCGAACTGCCGCGGATGCTGCACGGGCGAGTGCATCGGCCGCCAGCCGTCGATGCGACACTGATCGATCTCGACGAGGCGCAAGTCCGCGCGCTGCCGGGCGTCGTTGCCGTAGTGCGCGACGGGTCGTTCATCGGTGTCATTGCGGAAAGCGAAGTTGCCGCCGATGCAGCCTCACGCCAGCTCGCTGCGGCGGCACGCTGGCGTAAGGGTGAGAGCCTGCCTGATGCTGCGGCCTTGACAACGTGGCTGAAGGCGCAGCATGCCGAGACCAGCATCGTCGACAGCAAATCCGCAGGCTCGTCTCGACCCATCGTGCGAACGTTGAAGGGGAGCTTTACGCGCCCGTACCTCGCGCACGGGTCGATCGGCCCCTCCTGCGCGCTGGCGCAGATGGACGCGTCCGGCTTGCGAGTCTGGACGCACAGCCAGGGAATCTTCAGCCTGCGCAGGGATCTCTCGCTGGCACTGCATCTTGCGGAAAGCGATATCGTCGTTGAGCACGTGCAGGGCGCCGGCTGCTACGGTCACAACGGGGCCGACGACGTCGTGTTCGACGCGGCATTTCTGGCGCGCGCCGCCGGCGGTCGTCCAGTTCGCGTCCAGTGGTCACGCGCCGATGAGTTGGCGTGGGCGCCGTTCGGTCCGGCGATGGCGATCGATGTAGAAGCCGACCTCGACGCAAAGCACGAGGTTGTCCGATGGCGACACACGGTCTGGAGTAACGGTCATACGTCGCGACCCGGTGGCGGGAGGACCCCGGCATTCCTGGGCGGATGGCATCTCGCAGCCCCGTTCGAACGCCGGACGGCGACCAATCCCCCGGTCGCACGCGGCGGCGGTGCCGAGCGCAATTCGATCCCGCTCTACGCGTTTCCGGCGTGGCAGATCGTCAATCATCACGTCATGGCGATGCCGTTGCGCACGTCGGCGCTGCGTTCGCTCGGCGCCTTTGCCAACGTGTACGCCATCGAATCGTTCCTCGACGAGCTGGCTGCGGCCGCGGGCGAGGACCCAGTCGGTTTCCGCTTGCGCCACCTCGAGGACCGCCGCGCGCGCGCGGTGATCGAACGCGCCGCGATTAAAGCCGGCTGGAACCAGTGGCGCAAGCGCGAAGGTGCCGGTCACGGCATCGGCTTCGCCCGCTACAAGAACGCCGGCGCGTACTGCGCGGTCGTCGCCGAGATCGAAGCCGAAGCCGAAATTCGCGTGCGCCGGCTGGTCATCGCCGTGGACGTGGGACTGGTCATCAACCCCGACGGCGTTGCGAACCAAGTCGAAGGCGGCGCGATTCAGGCAACCAGCTGGACGCTCAAAGAAGCCGTGCGTTTCGATCGCGAGCGCGTGACCAGCGATCGCTGGGAAGCCTATCCGATCCTGCGCTGTTCTGAGACACCGGCAGTCGAGGTCGATATCGTCTCGCGCCCGGATTGTCCCGCCGCGGGAGTCGGCGAAGCCGCGCAAGGACCGACCGCAGCCGCGATCGCCAACGCGGTCTTCGATGCGCTCGGCGTGCGGGTGCGCGATCTGCCACTGACGGCGGAACGCATCCGCGCCGCGATCGACCACCCGAGCGGATGATCCGTGCCGAGTCGCTCACCGGCTTGGTTGTGTCGGGACTGCGTCGATGCGCTGCGGGGTCGGCGCTGTCGCCCTTAGCCGCGCTGTATCTGTTTTCGTCGGAGCGCCGCAGGTGTGACGAAAGCTTATGAAATCGGGCCGTTCCGACTCGACGTGGAGGCCCGGGTGCTCAGCCGCGACGGTGTCCCCGTAGCGTTAGGGTCGCGGGGCGTCGCCGTCCTCGCGACTCTCATCGCCCGTCCCTACGAGTTCGTCCAGAAGGCCAGCATCATGGACGCCGCATGGCCGGGTGTCGTGGTTGAAGAGAGCAACCTCGCGGTGCAAATCTCAGCGATCCGGCACGCGTTCGCCAAAGTGCCTGGAGGCGAGCGTTGGATAGAAACGCTGCCCAGGCGGGGTTACCGTTTTGTAGGACCACTCACCGAGCTTCCGAATGATCTGCCGGGAGTCGATGCGGGCGCCATAGAGCGCTCGAATCTGCCAGCGCCGTTGACATCGTTTGTCGGCCGCGAACGCGAGGTCGTAGAGATCAAGCGGCTGCTGCCTGGCAAACGGCTGTTGACGCTCGTCGGCGTTGGAGGCATCGGCAAGACCCGGCTCGCCCTGCAAGTGGCAGCCGAAGTAGTGGATGCGTACCGTGACGGCGTCTGGCTTGTCGAATTTGGCTCGATCACCGATCCAGCGCTGGTGCCGGCGTCGGTGGCACAAGTGTTCGGTGTCCAGGAAAGAACGGGCGTTCCGCTGACAAACACGCTTTGCGCGCACCTCAGCTCGCGCCAGTCGCTGCTGCTACTCGACAACTGCGAGCACCTGCTGGATGCGTGTGGCTGGCTGGCTGACGCCATCCTCCGCGCGGCTGCGCAAGCAACGATCATCGCCACCAGTCGCGAGCCTCTGCACGTTGCGGGCGAGCAGACCTATCTATTGCCTACGCTCTCGCTGCCCGATCCGACCGCGAGTGCCGAAGTCATGGGGCAGTCCGAGGCGGTGGAGCTGTTCGTCGAACGCGCCCGGCGCCAACGGTTCGACTTCGAATTGGATGCCGGCCACGCGACGACCGTAGCGCAGTTATGCATCCACCTTGACGGCATCCCGTTGGCACTGGAATTGGCAGCCGCCCGAGTCCGGTCGTTGTCGGTCGAGCAGATCAACGCACGAATCGACGACCGATTCAGGCTCCTCACCGACGGCGCCCGCACGGTATTGCCGCGACAGCAGACGCTGCGCGCGACGCTCGATTGGAGCTACGACCTGTTGCATGAGGGCGAGAAGGCGCTGCTTCGCCGATTGTCCGTTTTCGCTGGGGGCTGGACACTGGACGCGGCCGAGCGGATCTGCAGCGGCGAGCGTCCAGACGATGGCGAGATGTTCGACCTTCTTACGTCGCTGGCCGACAAGAGCCTCGTGATGGCCGAAGAGCGCGGTGGCGCGACCCGCTATCGGTTGCTTGAAACCGTGCGCCAGTATTCACTGGACAGGTTACGGGAGTGTCGCGAGGACGCACAATGGCAGCGTCGGCATTTTGCGTTCTATCTCGCACTGTCAGAACAGGCCGAACCGCAGCTGACGGGAGCGCAACAGCAGAACTGGCTGAGCCGGCTTGAGATGGAGCACGACAACCTGCGTTCGGCTCTGGCGTGGTCCACCACCGCGGATGGGGACGCCGCGGGTGGTCTGCGGCTGGCGGGCTCGCTCTGGCGGTTCTGGTATGTGCGCGGGTATCTGCGTGAGGGACGCGCTTGGCTCTCGGGACTGCTCGCCGCCGCACCCGGCGGGCAGGCCGCGGCAGCTCGCGCGAAGGCGCTCAGCGGTGCTGGAGGATTGGCAGTTCTTCAAGGCGACTATCCGGCGGCTCGGGCGCTCTATGAAGAATGCCTGGGACTCCGGCGAGGGCTGGACGACCCGGTTGGCATCGCTCGCGCGCTTAACAACCTGGGGAACGTGGCCCGCGAGCAGGGCGACTATTCCGCCGCCCAAGCGCTGTACGAAGATAGCCTGGCCATGAAGCGCGAGCACGACAATCGGTCGAGCATCACTCTTACGCTGAGCAACCTGGGGCTCGTCGCCTACGATCAGGGCCACTATGCGCCCGCGCGAGCTCTCTACGAGGAGAGCCTCGCGATCGCACGTGAGATTGGCGATTCGGGGCGCATTGCGGCCTCGCTGAACAACCTCGGCGAGGTGGCCCGTGACCAGGGTGACTATCTAGCCTCCAGGGCATTGTACGAGGAGAGTCTGGCCATCTCGCGGGAGCTGGGCGATCGGAGGTCGACGGCCACCTCGCTGGTCAACCTGGGTAACGTGGCCAATGACCAGGGCGAATATCCATCGGCCCGGGCGCTGCTCGAACAGAGCTTGGCGATCCAGCGGGATCTGGGCGACCGGGCGGGCATGGCCGAGTCGCTGGAAGGACTCGGCTATGTAGAATTCCGCTTGGCCGGGCCAGGTCGGGCAGCGCGCCTTTGGGGTGCGGCCGAGCGCCTGCGGGAACAGATCGGGGCACCGATGCGGGTCGGGGAGCTGCCTCGGTACGACCGGCAGGTTGCAGCCGCCCGCGCGGCAGTCGGCGATGCCACCACGTTCGGTGCCGCCTGGCAGGAGGGCCGTGCCCAGACACTTGAGCAGGCGGTTAGAGACGCACTGCACCGACACGATTCCTGACCTGTCCAGTGATTCACCGGATCGACGGTGAGCTGAAGCCGAGAAACATCGCGACGCTCAGGCGTTGCTCCGATGACGGATCGGTAGGATTCACATTCAACATCGAATGCTCGCGAAGCAGCATGTGCAAATCATGTGCACGCGCCTGCTTGGCTGTACAAACTTGCTACGTTCGTCAATTATTTGCGCACGCTCGTCTGACTCAAGTACACGCGCAAGTACACGCGCGCGAGCCGGCTCGCTCGAACAATGGTTCTGTTCCTTGCGCTAGGCGATAGGTGTAGTGTTTGATGCTCGCTCGAAGACGCGCACCATTCGATGGACTGACGTCCCCTCCGAAGCGTGAATCGCAAGATCGGAATCACCGCACGAGGAGCTGCCACGATGATTGGACGAACCGCAACCAGCAGTAAATTCAATGCGGCCGACCTGGCCGCACGCGCCATCCATCGTCGCGCCGTCGAGGCCGCCATCTGGGGCATGCCGGCGGTCAACTACCGGCTGATGGTCGAGGCGATGGTCGACAAGCTGCGGGGTGACTTCAACCAGGTGCTCTACTGGCCACGCCTGCTCGACTGGAAGAACCAGACGCTGACGCCGAACCCGGATGTGATCTACCTGATGCCGTTCTTCAACACGAAGGACGTCGGGCCGATAGTTCTGGAGATTCCGCCCGCCGACGGCGGCGTGTTCAACGGCAGCATCATGAATTACTGGCAGGCCGCGATCGAGGACGTGGGGCCGGGCGGCGTTGACAAGGGCAAAGGCGGGAAGTACCTGTTCATGCCGCCGGATTTCGACCCCGCCAAGGTGCCCGCCGGCTACATCGCGATGCCGTCGGATACCTACCAGGGCTATGCACTGCTGCGCTCCGTGCTGAAGAGCGGCAGCGAAGAGGATGTGACCAAGGCGGTGGACTACGCAAGGCGCATCCGACTCTACCCGCTGTCGCAGGCGGCCAATCCCAAAACAAAGTTCGTCGATGCAAGCGGCGTGGTGTTCGACTCCACAATCCGCTACGACCTGAGCTTTTACCGTGCGCTCGACAGCATGGTGCAGGCCGAGCCTTGGCTCGAGCGCGACAAGGCGATGATCGATGCGCTGAAGACCATCGGCATCGAACGCGGCAAGCCGTTCAAGCCCGATGCGAAGACCAAACGCATTCTCACCGATGCGATCCTGGAAGCGAAAGCTTGGTTCGACAGCCGCTACGACAGCCTGCCGCCCTATTACGAAGGCGAGCACTGGTTCTTCCCCACCACCGAGGAAATGTTTCACAACGTGATGAGCTTCTGGCGCACGCCAGACTCCTATCCGATCGATGCGCGTGGCACCGTCTACTCGCTGGCCTTCTTCAGCGCCAAGCACCTGGGGCAGTCCCAGTACTATCTTTTGAGCGGCCGGGACAAGAACGGCAAGCCGCTCGAGGGAAAAACGAGCTATCGCCTGCGTGTGCCCGCCAACGCGCCGGTCACTCAATACTGGTCGATGACGGTCTACGACCGCGCGACCCACGCCTTTATCCGGCGCGCCAAGTGGGCTGGTCGGTCGTCGCAGACGCCGGCGCTGCAAAAGAATCCCGACGGCTCGGCAGACATCTTCTTCGGCCCCAAGACGCCGGCCGGCGGGCCATCCAACTGGATACCTACCGATCCGAAGGGCCGTTTTGAGGTGCTGGCGCGCTTCTACGGTCCGCAAAAGCCGCTGTTCGACAAGACGTGGCGGTTGCCGGACATCGAGAAAGCCAAATAGCTCAACCGGAAGGATGCCCGCGATGGACAAGCAACTGACGCCGTCGATCTTCTGGTCGCGAGCGATGCCACCCGGCCCCGACGCCCGCGTGAAGATCACCGAGGCGTATGCGCAGCATGTGATCCGCGATGCCTTCTTCTGGGCGTGGCCACTCGTCAACGTCTATAACAAGCGGCGCGTAGCTGAGCAATCGAAAGAGCTGGCTTACGCCGGCCCGGTTCCGGCGGCCCGCTGAATCGACTGGTGATGCTTACCGACTACGTAGCCGCCGAGGAACGCATCGTCGCTTGCCCCAACCAGGACGTGGCCTACGGGGGTGGCTCGCTGGGCCTCGATCTGTCGCCGGTGGTGATGCAAGTCCCTGACTTCGGCGAGCGCTTCTGGGTCTATCAGGTCGTGGACCTGCGCACCGATGGCTTCGTGCGCATGGGCAAGATGTATGGCAGCACGGCGGGCTTCTATCTGCTTGTCGGGCCGCATTGGCATGGCCAAGTGCCCGCAGGCATCACCGAAGTGTTCCGGTCGTCGACGAACACGGCTTTCACCGCGCCGCGCGTCTTCATGGACGACACCGCGCAAGACCGGCGTGCGATCCAGCCGCTGTTGCAGCAGATCATGATGTACCCCTTGGCGGAGTATGACGGCGCGATGAAGCACATCGACTGGAGCACGATCAAGAAGCTGCCCAACCAGGCCAGCGGCGAGGCCGAGATCAAATGGGTGCCGCCGGAGTCGTTCGTCGACACGCTGCCGCTGGTGCTGGCCGACGCGCCGCCACTGCCCGGCGAAGAAGCGCGTTACGCGCAGGTGCTGGCGGTGCTGCACGCCGCGAAGAACAATGCCACGCTGAAGGCAGCGCTGACCGAGGCCGCTGCGCAGGCCGACGAGCAGTTGGTGCAGCCGCTCTTCCAATTTCGCAACTACGGCCAGCAGCTGTCGCACCATTGGAGCACTATCTCCAACGAAGCCGCCTTCGGCACCGACTACTTCACGCGCACGGCAGTGGCCAAGTCCAACATCTTCGTCAATGCGCCCAACGAGACGAAGTATTTTTATCAAGACCTCGACGAAGGGAGCGTGCGGTTGAACGGCGCCAACCGCTACAGCGTGACCTTCGACAAGAGCCGGACGCCGCCGGTGCACGGCTTCTGGTCGCTCACGATCTACAACGAGCACCACTTCTTCGCGCCCAACGAGATCAACCGCTACTCGGTGGGCACCAAGAACAAGGACCTCCAACTCGCCGCCGACGGGTCGCTGACGATCCACGTGCAGACCCTCCGGCCCAGCGATGCGGGGCAGCGCGCGAACTGGCTGCCGGCGCCTAACGGCGACTTCTCCCTCTACCTGCGCGCGTACTGGCCGCAGGCCGCGGTCACCGACGGTTCGTGGACACCGCCGCCAGTGAAGCGGCTCACATAGCGCTGTGCCCGCGTTGATCGCGTGCATGGACCAACTGTGACAGCGAAATTCTCGGTCAGGACGGCGTGTACACGTTGCCGATCATATTTGCGCTTGCGGAATCGGACGACGACGCGCGACGGCTCCGCGTGCTGCTGGCGAACGAGCATCTTGCCGAGACACAGGTGGCCGAGGCACTCTCCATCCTGCGCGGCAGCCCGGGTATCCCGCGCGCAATTTCCAGCGCAAAATCGGTGCTCGACCGCGCACGACAGCATATGGCGACGCTGCCGGCGGTCCAGGCCCGGGACGCCCTCTTCGGCCTCCTTCAGAACGTTCTAGCGCCCCTCGATTCGATCTCGACGTATTCATGACGCAGGCCTTCGACGTCGCCGTTGTCGGGGCCGGCCCCGCAGGTTCCGCGGCGGCCTATCACCTTGCGGCGGCGGGGTGGCGCGTGATCCTGCTCGAGCGGTCGGCCTTTCCACGCGAGAAGGCGTGCGGCGATGGCGTCTCGCCTGGCGCGATGATGCTACTGGACGAAATGGGGCTCGGACGCGAGTTGAATCGCCATCGTCAGATCACCGGCGTGCGGGTGATCACCGGAAGCAATGGGCATCGCGACAGCTTGTTCGGCCCCGGTCATCCACGCGGCCCTGCAGGGATAGTGATCCCGCGGCGTGAACTCGATCAACTCGTCGCCAGCCGCGCCGTCGAAGCCGGAGCTGTCCTCTGGCAGAACGCACCGGTACGCGGCCCCCTGTGGGCGAATGGCCGCGTCGCAGGCGTTCGCGTTGCCCAAGCCTCTGCAGAGATCACCATCCCGGCGAGCTTTGTGATCGCCGCCGATGGTGCCCTCTCACCTTTTGCCGCGAAAGCAGGCCTGCTGACGCGTGATCGCGGCGCGACGGGCTACGCCGCCCGCGCCTACGCCGCGGGCATGACGGGGCTCGAGTCGTTGTTTCATTGCTACGTGCCCCTTGTCGACCCGGCGACGAACCGGCGGATCTCGGGCTACGGCTGGGTGTTTCCCCTCGGTGAGGGACGGGCGAACATCGGCGTCGGCTTCTCTCCGGTCAGCGCGCGCGATCGGCGGGTGAACCTGCGGCGCGTATTCGAGATGTTTGTGACGCGTCTACGCGACACCGATAACCGCTTCCGCGACATGCAACCCGACCGATGCCAGGGCGCGCCGTTGTTTCACGGTGTGGACGCGGCTCGGTGCGCGGGCCGCAATACGTTGCTCGTGGGCGACGCGGCCGGTCTCGTCGATCCGGTCACGGGGGAGGGGATCGACCGCGCGCTGGAATCGGGAAAGCTGGCCGCGACGGTCCTCCGGAGCGCGCTGGCATCGACGCACCCCGAACGCGCCGACCTCGGCGAGTACTGCCGGCTGCTGGAGACACAGTTCGGTGCGCGGGCCCGGTCGCGGCGAAAGCTCACTCAGATGCACCGGTTCGTGTCGGCGCTCGTCGAGCACACGCTGACCATCGACACGCCATTGTTCGAGAGTGTGCGGCGGGAGGTCATCGGGTACACGGAGGGTGAATCGTCGGCGTCGCCGTCAGTTGCCGCAGGGAGACCGGAGCGCAACGGGGTCTTCGACGCGGCAGCGGTTCGCGAGCGGGTGATCGCAACCATCGATGCGGAGCTTCCGTTGCTCTCGGGGCTGTACGCGGACTTTGTGAGCTTCGAAGACACGTCCATCAAAACCGAGCTGGCGTCCCTGGCGGCGCGATGTGGTCAAGCCACCGCCACGACGCTGATTGCCGCGACCACGTCCATCGAGCTCGCACAGTTGCCAGTCGCGGTCCACTGTCACCTGTCGCGCACCGGCGCGGGGCACGTCACGCGCACCGGGTCGCGGGAGTCCGTTCAGTGGAGCACGATGTTTCCCGTCATGGCCGGAGACTATCTGCTGACGCGTGCCCACGCCCTGGCATCGATGCTTGGCCCGCGGATCGGCGCCGCCGTGGGACGTGCCGTCGCAGGTGCCTATCTGAGCCTCATGCAGGAATTCAGGGGCAACATGGATCCGGCGGCCGCCGAGGCGCGGCGTCCTGTGGCGGCGATCGAGAAGCGTATCGCGATCTTCCATGAGCTTCCATGCCGGTTGGCGGGTATTGCGGCCGGCGTTCCTGACGCCGTCGTCGAGATCCTTGCCGAGTATGGGCGCCATCTCGGCATCGCGTTGGCGCTGACGAAAGAGGCCCGTGGCGGGGCTCGCACCGCCATCGAGGCGCACCACGCGCTAAGGGCCAGCTGCGCGTGCCTGGACCGATTACCTTCGGGCGCTTCGCGGCACTCCCTCGAAATGGTGACCTCAGCCGTCGAGCGCCGCTTTGCATTCGACACCACTGTGCCCGATGTTTCCATGCACCATTCCATCAGTTGATGTCTCGCGCGCCCGTTGAGCGCCCGCTCGCCGCCACGCAGGTCGAGGCCTCGCAAAGCGTCTCGCCGACGATCTGCAGCGTGGTGCCCACAACGGCGTAGACGCCGGCGGACCAGGCGGCCTGCTGCTTGCCTTTCACAGCAGCAAGGTCGACGGTGGGCGAGGAGATCGAAGTGATTTCTGGCATGGCTGTTCTCCTGGTCACTGGGTTGGGATCGAGTCACGTGTGTCGGGCTGAGCGGCAGCAATAACCGCCGCGGCATCGCTTGTCTCGACTTGCGTTTGCACGGTGACGCCGTTGCGCAGCGTTTGCATGACGACGCAACACTGTTCGGCGGCAGCAATGAGCCTCTTGATCGTTTCTTCGTCGATGCGATCTTTGGTCTTGAGCCTGACGCCGCAATGCATGCGCTGGAATCCGACGGGAACCGCGCGCTCCACCAGCAGGCAACCGCGCACGTCGCATTCTGCATCGACCTTCACTTCCAGGAATTCCAGGCGAATGCCCAGATGCTCGGCGATCATCCGCAACGTCGAGTCGAAGCAAGCCGCCAGTGCGGCGCTCAGCAGATCGCCCGGATTCGGGTAGTCGTGAAATCCGCCCACGGCCCGGTGAATCCCGAATTGCAGCGGCGCGTCGCCACTGTTGGCCGGCACAACGACGCCGTGAAACGGATCTCCACCGCACGCGCTGATCGTTTGCGCGCCGTCGCTGATCCAGGCCTCGGCCGGAGCACTGCGGTAACGCACGCGCAGCGGGTCTTGCCGTCGTTGAACCAGGCTTTCTCGTCTCGTGCCCATGGTGCCCTCCGTTTCGTGTGGACTTGACGATCGCAGGGTGACACGGCCTCGTGGCCGTCGTCATGAGGCGACGGCCACAGGTCGAGTCAAAATCCGGAAAGGGCGACGACGATTCATGGGACGCAGGTCCCAGGTTCCGGCCGCCACCGCTAGTCGCGGCCCAGACCCGCCTTGCGGGCGATCACGATGGCCTGCGAGCGATGCTCCGCACCGAGCTTGGAAAAGACGCTGGTGACGTGATTGCGGACCGTCTTCTCGGCGATGCGCAGACAGTCCGCGATCTGAGAGTTGGTCTGACCGCGTGCAATACAGTCCAGGATCTCTCTTTCACGCGCCGTCAGCGCAGCAAACTCCTCCGCTGCAGAGTCATCGGCCTGCTCGTCCGCGCCAAGGAATTCATTCAGCGCTTTCTTGAAGATCGGCCATGCCGGTTCATCGGCACGGAGGATGTGGTTCCTCCCCTCGAGCGGCAGGAAGCGGGCATCCGGTATCGCTGCGGCGAGACGCCGGCCCGCCTCGAACGGCACCATGGCGTCGCCTCGAACATGAAAGACGAGCGTGGGTGCGGTGACCTTAGGCGCCTCGCCACGAACGTCGAAGGTATTGAAGGCGTTCCATAGCTGGCATGCGATTGCCGGCGACGCGCTGCGCCGCTGCAGTTCGCCGATCCACTTGAGCTGATGTCCAGCGGCGTCAGGCATCAGAAGATTCGCGAACAATTCGCGGAACGCCCCGACCTTCCTGCCCCAGCCGACTTCGATCATTTGCGAGAACGCCTGCGCCTGTCTGGCGAGCTTCTCGCCGGCGTCGTCCACGAAGGCGCCATAGGGGTAGCTATCGTAGAGCACCAGGCGACTGACACGCTCGGGATGGCGTGCCGCGTAGGCGACGGCGATTACGCCGCCCTGGCACAAGCCGAGCAGCGGGAAGCGGCGAAGCTTGAGCGCATCAACCACCGCCTCGAGGTCCGCCACCATGGCATCGAGGGAAAAATCGGTCACGTCTCGATCGGAAAGACCCGAGCCTCGCGGGTCGTAACGGACCAGCGTCCGCCGTTCGGCGAGGGCCTCGTACCAATGGCGCCAGACCGGATTGTCCCAATCGAGCTCGAGGTGCGTGAACCAGTTATTGACGCGCACCAGAGGCGGACCCTCACCCGCCGTCGCAAGAGCGATCCGTGTGTCGTCGCGTGACGTGCAGAAACGTATTCGTTGTTTCATCCGCAGCTAGCGCCCACAATCAACCGATGCGCAATTCGCGCGTTTCCTCCGCGCCTCACGTTCATGTACTGCGCGATGCGCTCGAAGGCGGCGAGACGATCGTGGTCACGGGTCTCGTCTTGCAGGAATTGCTGCAAGGATTTGCGGGCCCGAAGGCGCGCAAGGACATCATTGACCGCTTTGCGGCGCTTCCGCTGCTGGCTCCGGACCGGCTGGATCACATCGACGCAGCGGAGTTGCGCAATCGCTGCCGCCGCGCCGGCTTGCAGATCGGCACGATCGACGCGGAGATCGCGCAGCTTTGCGTTCGTCACCGCCTGATGCTGCTGACAACCGACAACGATTTCGTCCTCGCAGCGCGCCACTGTCCACTGCGGGTTTGGAGGAAGACGGCTAAGTAGTAACCACCACCTAACTGTTGCGGCGGGCCGCCCAGTACGTGGCGCCTTCCGCGCCGTAACGCTCGATGTGGGGTACATCGCGCTCCAGCGTGAACCCGTCGCCGGGGAGCAGATGCTGCTCGTTGTTGCCGACGACGAGCCACATCTCGCCCTGGACTCAGCCACCGATCACCTCAAACTGGACGTCGATGTTGTTGCGCGTCGCGTGCGAGTAGGGGCAGATCTTCTCATGCGCTTCCTTGACGAGCGTGGCGAGCTCGGCCTGCGAGAGCGTCTTGTCCTCGATGCGCAGCTTCACCGAAAGCCCGAAGCCGCCGAGCTCACGCGGACCAATCGAGACCGCGCAGGTGACCGCGCCCTTCGTCGCGTCCTTCTTGTGTAGCTTGCCCACATAGTCGAGCGCGCCGCCGAAGCAGGCGGCGTAGCCGCACGCGAACAGGTGCTCGGGGGTGGTGGTATTTGGCTTTCCGGGCCCGCCCATCGCCTTCGGCACCGAGAGGTCGACGCCGACCGACCCGTCGCTCGCGGCGGTATGTCCATTGCGACCGCCCATGGCGGTGGCGGTGGCGGTGAACAGCGGATTGATCTTGTCCATGGTATCGGCTCCTGAGATTGGTCAGCCCTCTACTTCACGTCGAAACAGTCGAGATCCGTGACCTTGGCTACGCCGCGACAAAGTCACGGACGAACTTTTCCTGCGAGTCGGCGGATGCACGCACTCCGGCCACTGCGCGGAGCTGGGAGATCGAGCCGAGGACGAGGTCGACGCTCGTGCCCCTGCCATTTTGAGCCTGCACGACTTGGGATCGCGGCCTTCGACTCTGCGGGGGATGTGCAAAACGACAAGATACGGTACGCCGCCGCCATCGGAGGGTCAAGGGATCGGCAGTAACCTGAACGTCTGACAAAGATTGCGGATTCAACCGGTGGATACGGCGCCGCGCGAATTAACGGCGGCCTTGCGGGTAGAAAAACAGAACTGCATGGACTTTCGCGGCCAGCCGAAATATTGAAATACGTTGTAAGTACGCATGGATGAATGCGTCACCCTGATTTGGTCGAGCGACGATAGGTCCCGCACATCTCCCGGTCAAGGGTACGAGACCCTTGAAGGGCCACCAGGCTGATCCGAAACTCACTCAGTTGACGTACTACGCGAGTTTCAACCTCCTACACGCCCGTTTGCGTTGGCCGGCTAACGTTTGGTCGGTTCGAGATCGCATCCCCACCGAGCGAACACGAAGCTGTCAGCACCTGCGCCGAGTGCGTGCGCAAAAATCGCGTCAAGTTGTATCAACGTAGCCACCGTTTCTTAGTGTCGCGCGCTCGTCATCTTGGCGTATGACACCACAATCGCTTTCTTATCGACATCGTGGACTTGTCTGCCCCGAAGTCGATAACTACTCGCTCGATTTGGGATCGTAGTGCGACGCTGGGCATAGGTTCGAGTTCGGTCAAGAGTTATCGCGATGCGGTGGAGCGCAAGCGGTCGTGCTCGCATAGCGATAAAATGACGAGTCGCTTCAATAATCCATTGGACCGATAGAGCGCAGAAAATATCAAGTGAATGAATAGCTTATCGTACCGATTGTGCGTGGCCACGATGATGGATCGGGAGGATTCACGCGCAACATCAATCGATTGCAATGCGGCGTGTGCAAATCGTGTGCGCGCACCCACTTAGCTGCACCGCGCGCCAGTGCGCTGGAGTGCCGCGGCGGGCCAACGCACGCAAGAAGATCGCCGCGTGAAGCTGACGCTCAGCACACTTCCGGACGTCGGATATCGAAGTAGCACAATTGTGCTACACTAGTAGTTTAACATGGAGCTTCGCGATGTCCACCACCACCATTCGCCTGCCGCAGGATCTCAAGGAGCGCATCGCTCGCGCAGCAGAACGGGCTGGAACCACCGCGCACAGTTTCATTCTGGAAGCGATAGCCGAGAAGGCCGAACAGGAAGAGCGCCGAGGGGAGTTCCAGAATACGGCTGAGCGGCGGTACGCCGAGATTGTCGCCTCTGGCAAGACGATCTCGTGGAATGAGATGCGTCGCTATCTTGAGCGTCGGCTCACCGGCAAAAAGATTGCTCGACCAAAGGCGCGAACGCTCGCACGCTAGTATGTCGCGCATCGAGCTTGCACCAGATGTCGGGGATGATCTCGATCGTATCTTGGAACATCTCTTTGCGCATCAGGTGGCAGATGCGCCAGCGCGTATCGAAGACATCATAAAGGCAATCGATGTGTTGGAACGCAATCCGCTTATCGGTCGGCCTGCCAAAGCTGACCTTAGAGAGCTGGTGATCGGGCGCCGTGCACGCGGATATGTCGCACTCTATCGATACGTTACAGAACTTGATACGGTGTTTGTGCTAGCCGTCCGTGGTCAGAAGGAGGCGGGTTACACAAGAACGTAGGCCTGAGACGAAAGGTGAGAACCGAGTCGAATGACGCTCATCGGCCACGTCCAGACATCCCGCATCGGCAAGAAAATGTCCCGAAAGCGGTCGCCCGCCGGTGAGTCTCAAGACCCTGCTTGGTGCGGTACTATGGCTATGAATTCCATTCGTCCACGCAGTGATCCAGTGATGGATCGTCGGGCGTTCATTGCCGGCGTCGCCGGGGGGCTCCTGGTCGCGCCTCTCGCTGCACGGGCGCAGCAGCCGGCCTTGCCGGTGATCGGTTTTCTTAGTAGCGGTTCGCTCGCACAGCGGCGCGACCATGTTGCCGCATTCCAACGCGGCTTAAACGAAGCGGGCTACGTCGAAGGCCAGAACGTCGCAATCGAATATCGCTGGGCGGACGATCATTACGATCGATTGCCAGCACTTGCTGGCGATCTGGTTCGCCATCAGGTGGCCGTCATAGCCGCAACTGGCGGCAATGTCTCCGCGCAAGCTGCCAAGGCGGCAACCGCGACGATACCCATTGTCTTCACAAGTGGCGACGACCCCATCAAGGCCGGCCTGGTCTCCAGTCTCAGCCGACCCGGCGCTAATGTCACCGGAGTGAGCCTGTTCTTCGGCGAGCTTGGAGCGAAGCGACTTGAACTCCTTCATGAGGTTCTACCCAAGGCTGCCGTGATTGCCATACTTGTTAATCCAAACAACCCGAATGCCGGGACCCAGTCGAGAGATTTGCAGACGACGGCCCGCCGCTACGGGCAAGAACTCGTGGTCCTCCGCGCTGGTGCTGAAAGGGACTTCGACACTGTGTCCAATGCCATCGTCCAACAACGGATCGGGGCGATCCTCGTGGGCGACGATCCGTTTTTTGGAGAGCGGATCGAATTGCTCGTGACACTCGCGGTACGCCGCGCGGTTCCCACGATTTACTTCAAGCGTGAGTTCGTGGCCGCCGGCGGCTTAATGAGCTACGGGGCAAGCCCTACCGACGGGTATCGCCAGGCGGGCGTCTACACCGGCCGAATCCTCAAGGGCGCGAAGCCTGCCGACTTGCCGGTGCTGCAACCAACCAAATTCGATCTGGCAATCAATGTCAAGACCGCGAAGGCACTCGGCCTCACAATCCCGCAGTCGCTGCTGGTGCGCGCGGACGAGGTGATTCAGTAGTGCGCCGGGAGACCGGCAAGGAGTAGAGGGTGAAAGTCCCTCACAGTGAAGGTGTAGCAAACCACACTGGCCCCGAGTCATGCGTGGCGTACCGCGAGGTACGGCGCGAAGCGTTGACAGGGGTGCGTGTAGGCCAGCCATTGAGCCGCGAAATTAACTTACTCCAGGGTGCCGACGCCTGTTACTCCTGCGGAAGGCAACACGGACGGGCGCGCTATTGCGAGTGCCCGGACGACCCTGCGTGGTCTGAGACCCTGGCATGCACGTACGCTCCTTGCACGGGAACCGGGAGATCTCTCGGTTGACCAGTCGGCGGCTATGGGCTGGCCCGCATCGGGAAGGTGAGGAGCCGAAGCCGATGATGCACGGATCGAGAGAAGTCAGACCTCTCCATAGTAGCGATGAAGTCGGCGAACAAAGGCTGGGCAACCGGCTGCGGAGTCGATGGAGCGAAGGGAGGGGACCAAGGGGAACACGGGAGAGAAACGCACGCGCCGGACACCGAGCCGGGAAAGCGTGTTCCAGGGGCTGGACCGTGTACGGCAAGCAGCAAAGGCAAGGAAGAAGGAGCGGTTCACCGCTCTGCTTCACCATGTTGACAGTCGAACTGCTTGAAGGCAGCATATTCCTGGCTCAAGCGGAATGCGGCGCCGGGGGTAGACGGAGTGACATGGAAGGATTACGAGCAGAACCTGGAAGCCAACCTCGTCGACTTGCATGCCCGCGTTCATCGGGGCGCTTATCGGGCGCTTCCATCACGGCGGAAGTACATCGCGAAACCGGATGGGCGGCAACGTCCACTCGGCATCGCGGCGCTGGAAGACAAAATCGTCCAGCGGGCCGTGGTGGAGGTGCTCAATGCAATCTACGAAGAAGACTTTCTGGGGTTCTCGTACGGGTTCCGACCCGAGCGCAGCCAGCATGATGCGCTGGACGCACTTGCGGTCGGCAATCACCCGTACGAAGGTGAACTGGATATTGGACGCCGACGTTGTCCATTTTTCGACTCGGTCAGCCACGAATGGCTGATCCGGTTCGTGGAACATCGCATCGGCGATCCCCGCATCATCCGCTTGATACGCAAATGGCTGAAAGCCGGGGTGATGGAAGACGGGGAGGTAACGCCAACGGAGGCCGGCACGCCGCAAGGGGCGGTCGCCTCACCGCTTGTTGGCCAATGTCTACCTCCACTACGTCTTCGATCTGTGGGCAGACCGGTGGCGTCATCACCACGCCCACGGCAACGTCATCTTCGTGCGCTATGCCGACGACATTGTTGCCGGATTTGAGCACGAGGCCGATGCCAAGCGCTTTCATGCGGACGCTGCAGCAGCGGATGGAAAAGTTTGCATTGTCGCTACATCCGGACAAGACTCGCCTGATCGAGTTCGGCCGCTTTGCGGCAACGAATCGAGCACGAGCGTGGGCTTGGCAAACCGGAGACATTCAACTTTCTTGGATTTACTCATATCTGCGGACGCACTCGAACGGGCAACTTCCAGCTCATACGGAAGACACGCCGGGACCGGATGCGTGCCAAGCTGCGAGACATCAAGGAAGAACTGCGGCGACGCATGCATGACCCTATCCCGCAGCAGGGCGATGGCTACGCCAGGTGGTACTCGGTTACTTCGCCTACCACGCGGTTCCCACCAACTTCGCGAGCATAAGTGCATTTCGGCACCATGTCGTGGACCTCTGGCGACAGACGCTCAGGCGCCGCAGCCAAAAGGACCGTACCACATGGGATCGAATCGCTCGACTAGCTGCGGACTTCTTGCCTATCCCGCGCATCCTTCATCCTTGGCCTGATGCACGCTTCGCCGTCAAACACCCAAGGTGGGAGCCCAGTGCGTGAATCGCGCCCGCTGGGATCTGTGCGGGGGGTGTGCCGAAATGCGCATTCCTACCGCGATGCTGAACACCCGAGTCGATCGCGGTTGAATGTCCTGTTCTTGTCCGGTCCAAGGGCCGGTTAGGTCGCGACCGGCCTCGGGGCTTTTCAAGCGCAGTAGTCAGTGCACGCGGAATGGCTGACCCGTGTGCGCTACGTGTGCACTGACAACACACGCAGGCGACTTGGCGTTCCAATCTGCGGGTACCGCATCGTAATGGAGAGACGACGGTCGTACTCGCATGACGGTAAAATGACCAATCGATCCAATGTTCTATTGGACCGACTGAAGGTGAAAAACTTCCAGCGAATGAACACCTTATCGCACCGATTGTGTTGTGCGCCTATGATGGATTGAATCGATGCACGCGCAACATCAATCAATTGCGATGCGGCGTGTGCAACCCGTGTGCACGCACCTTGCATAGCTGTACCACCATCGAGTACTGTGGAATGCGTTGTCGCCATACGCTGCGCAATTAGACGCAAGAGACTGCGGAGAGAACGACTTCCTCTCAGAAGGATGCTTGACGCGCACGACCGACCTCCCAATACTTGAGCTCGCTTCATTGAAATGCCTTTCTGTTGACTTCCATGCCCACCGACACCGAGCTGTGCTTCACACCGGCCCGCAAGCTCGCGCAGATGATCTGCTCACGCAAGGTATCGGCCGCCGAGTTGACCCGGGCATTCATCGCGCAGATCGAACACGTGAATCCGAAAGTCAACGCCATCGTGACATTCCTGCCGGAAGAGGCGATCAAGGCAGCCAAAGCAATGGACAGAAAGAAAGGACGGCAGGGCATCCTTGCCGGCCTGCCCATCGCATTCAAGGACCTCGTGCCGACCAAGGGCATCCGAACTACCTTCGGCTCCCGGGTCTTCGAGCACAACGTACCGCGGGAGGATCACGCTCTTGTCGAGCGGCTGCGAGCCGAAGGCGCAATCGTTATCGGCAAGACCAACACACCGGAGTTCGGCGCAGGCAGCCAGACCTTCAACAAGGTGTTCGGCGCGACACTCAATCCCTACGACCTTGACAAGACCTGCGGCGGCTCTTCAGGTGGTGCGGGCGTCGCGGTCGCTTGCGGCATGCTGCCCTTCGCCGACGGATCCGACTTCGCCGCGAGCCTGCGCAATCCCGGCAACTACTGCAACGTCGTCGGCTTCCGACCCTCTCCCGGGCGCGTGCCGGCGTGGCCCGCTGCCAACGCCTGGAATACGCTCTCGGTGCTGGGACCGATGGCGCGCACCGTTTCCGACTGCGCCCTGCTCTTCGGCGCGATGGCCGGCCCGGATCCACGGTCACCCATTTCGATCAACGAGCCGGGCAAGGCTTTCCTCGGACCGCTGCAGCAGAGATTTCAGGAACGTTCGCGTCGCTTGGAGCCGCGATCTCGGCGGGCTGCCGATGGATCCTCGCGTGACCGCCCTCCTCGAGCGCCAGAAAGGAATTTTTTCTTCGCTGGGATGCGTCGTGGAAGAGGCCGAGCCCGACTTCTCGGGCGCGACGGAAGCGTTCGAGACCCTGCGCTCTCTCGCTTTCCTGCAGAACCATGGCGCGCTCTACCGCCAGCACCGCGACAAGCTCAAGGACACGGTGATCTGGAACATCGAGCAGGGCCTCGCACTCACCCCCGAGAAGATCGCCCGGGCCAAAAGCTTGCGCACCGACCTGTTTCACCGCATGCGCCGCTTTCTCGAGCGCTACGATTTCCTGCTCTGCCCGGTAAGCCAGCTGCCGCCCTATCCGGTCGCCGAAGAATGGCCGCGCGCGATCGCCGGCGCCAAGATGGAAAACTACCTCGACTGGATGAAGAGTTGCTACTACATCACGATCACCAGCCATCCCGCGATCTCGGTGCCCGCAGGATTCACCGACGACGATCCGCCACTCCCCGTCGGCCTGCAGATCGTCGGGCGCTTCCGAGACGACTTCAGCGTGCTTCAGCTTGCGCACGCTTTTGAGCAGGTCACCAATTTCTGGAAGAAGCGACCCGCCGTCGCGACCTAATTTCCGAGCGAAATATCCTTTCGCCTACTGAAGCCCGGCCTTGCGCATGCCTTCGATGAATTTGGCCATCGGTGCCGGAGTATAGGGAACATTCTGCTCGATCCAGGCAATGGATAGATCGGGATGCGATTCTTTCACTTTGGCGAGAGCAGCGCGAGCGTCATCGAGTTGACCCACCTGCGCTAGGCTGGCTACATAAATACGAGTGCCTCTAGCGAGACCAGAGCGCTGCTGAAACGCCCTTCGACAGGAGGCAACCGCTTCAGCATAGCGACCAGCCATATAGTGCGCGATAGCGACGCCCGTTATGAATATGGCGTTCTGCGGATCGTGCGGGCTCATATGGATAGCCTCATCTATATGGATGATCGCTTGCTCGGATTGGCCGTCGTAAGCAAGTGCCCAGCCGAGATAGCCATACGCGGCTGCAAAGTTCGGGTTGAGCTCAAGGGCGCGCTGCAATTCCCCCACTGCTTCGGTCGTACGCCTCGACATAAAAGCGACATAGCCCAGTGCGAGGTGCGCCCACGGATCATTATCATCAAGTTCTGCTGCCCGCGCCGCGAGTTCCGTCGCCCGTGTCAACTGAGGTCCGCTCAAATTTACATGACTTGACACCAGCAACATGAAGGCGAGCATGCTGTGCGCCGGTGCATAGTCAGGATAGCGTTCGACAGCCTGGTTGAGCATGGCGATCGCGTCCTCGCCCTCCGACTGGGTCATTCTCCAGAAAAGGGAATTGGCACGAACGACCATTTCCCAGGCGCCGAGATCCTCCGGCGAGCGACTTTGTGAGCGCGCAACCTCGGCTTCGAGTAGTCTGGGTTCGATCGCGGCGACCACCTTCCTCGTAATCTCGTCCTGCAGCGCGAAGACATCCGCCAGGTCCCCGTCATAACGATCGGCCCAGAGATGATTGCCGGTTGTTGCGTCGATCAGCTGGGCCGTGATGCGAACGCGATTGCCGCCCTTGCGGACGCTACCCTCCAGGACATAGCGCACGTTGAGCTCGCGTGCGACTCGTTTTACATCAACCGCGTGCCCCTTATAGGCGAATGAAGAGTTGCGAGCGATCACGAAAAACCAGCGCAATTTCGACAAGCCGGTGATTATCTCTTCGGAAATGCCGTCGGCGAAATACTCCTGCTCGGAATCCCCACTCATATTAGTGAAGGGCAGCACGGCGAGAGAGGGCCGATCGACATTCGAGAGTTGAGCCACGGCGATTTTGGCTCCGCCGGACCGTTCGCCTTCGGTGATGCAGACGCGATGAACGCCGATCGGGCGCGCAATGTTCTTGACGGTCTGCTCTCCTAAGTCTTCGAAACCGAAGCTGAGCTTATCGCGTACCTGATCGTGCACGACACGCGAGACGAGAATACCGCCGGGTTCCGCCAACGCTTCAAGCCGGGCCGCAATGTTGACGCCGTCGCCGAAGATGTCGTCAGCGTCGCTGATGATGTCGCCGACATTGATGCCGATGCGGAATTCAATGCGTCTGTCTATCGGGACTTCATTGTTGCGCTCGGTCATGGCGCGTTGGATGTCGACGGCGCAGCGGACGGCGTCGACGACGCTGACGAACTCCACCAGCATTCCGTCACCGGTGGTCTTGACGATGCGGCCCCGGTGCTCGGTGACCTTGGGATCGACCAATTCCTTGCGATGTGCCTTGAGCAGCTGAAGAGTCCCTTCCTCGTCAGTGCCCATCAAGCGGCTGTAGCCGGCAACGTCGGCGGCAAGAATCGCAGCAAGCCGACGGCCGACACGGTCCTCGACCAAGGGTGATGTCTCCCGTACTAAGCTATTTGATCGGACGATGGCTGCATCTGCGGGACCTTGCAGGCGTTTCGTGGACAAGCCATCGTTCTTTTCAACATACTCCTTCCGGATTTATTGGTCCAGCGCAAGGGTGGACAGGCGGACTCATCAGCCCGAGATTTCCCAAAGTATTATCAGGCGATGCCTACTGAGTTGTGTCGACACGGGCTGCTGGTGATTTGCGGATGCTGTAGTCAGCGCACACGAGATGGCCGCCGCGCGTGCTCTACATGTGCACTGACAATTCCCAGGTGAATTCGATTTTCGATTGCAAGTACCGCGCTGTAGTGAAACAGGCGGTCGTGCTCGCATAGCTATAAAATGACCACTCGGTCCAATTGTCTAGTGGACTGACCGAGCGTCGAAAACGTCAGGCAAATGGGCAACCTATCGCACCGATTGTGTGTTGCGCCTATGATGGATCGGACTGATTCATTTTCAATATCAATCGATTGCAATGCCGCGTGTGCACAGCGTGTGCACGAAGGGACTGCGATTGTTTTCGCTCGAGTACGCCGCGATGCGCGCGTGCCTTGCAAGGCGGTTCACGCAAGAACACCGCGTGCCTTCCCACACTCGAGTCGGCGCAGTTCACCCTCGCTTCGGACTGCTCACGGCCAGTTCCAGACTGTCGCCCTCACTTTTCAATTTGCGCGGAAGCAGCAGTCATTAACGATGCAACGGGCGCTTGGTGATGCCTCGCCGTCAGCACAGTACCGCTAGCGTCTCCTCGCTGTGGAAATTCCAGTTTAGATCTGGCTACCAGACGAGGGAACTTGCTGGACAATCGGTTCCATATTTGTCGGTCTGTTCGGCCCGCTGCTGGCCGACCGGCCGGGCGCGCTGGACGGGGCTCGCGACACCGAGACATGCCGCTCGACTGTGAGGCGCGCCCTGCGGATCGCCAGCGTCAAGCGGGATCTCGTGTGGACCGGGTGATGGTGCCGCAATTCAGGATATTCTTGGTGTCAGATGCCGCTCGGCGCGAAAATGCCGGTCGGAGTACCGGGTGCATCTGGCGCACGCGGTGGCGATGGTGAAGTTTCGCAGCGGTTCGAACGGGTCTTGCAAAGGAGCGATGATGTCAGTTTTCGACTGGGTAGTGTCTGAAGTGATGCAGGCGCCCGTCACCTTCGATGGCAGCGTGACGGTGCCGATAGGCGATTTCCGCCGGCAGTCCGGACTGGAGGAAGACGCGGATTGGGTCCGCGATGCGAACTCCTGGGGCGCACGACAATCGCCGAAAGTGGAATTCGAGTTGACGCAAGACGGGACGGGCGTCGTTATCCGCCGGGAGGCTTAGTTCGGCCCGGAACGTCGCGGCTTGGTATGGTTCCGGGCCGATGGCTGCCGCCGAGGGGATACGTGGGTCGTGGTCGCGGGCAACGACACCGGCCGTTCACTTCGGCCCGGAGAACGTCGGCCGTCGGCAATTTGCAGCCGGTGAACGCCGCCGACCAATTTGCTCGGAAACGGTCGTTCGCGAGTGGCGCGGTGCGGCTCGGGATCGCATTGCCGGGAGCGTCGCAGGCGTCCCCGTCTGCCGCAGTGATCGCATCGGGGTCCTGCCAATAGGTTGGCATTGGCTTCTCCCGGCGACACGGTGGATGACGCGCTGAAGAGGCGTGCCATCCCGCGGCATGCTACCTCTTATGTGCGCAGCGACCTGAAACATGCGCGCAGCTATTCCACGAT
>CAWFKO010000014.1:0-17685 GCA_963816445.1 uncultured beta proteobacterium
TGAGGTTGCCCCGTTTCAGTGGACGGTTAGTCGGCTTGCGGGTTAGGTCGTGGTCATGGTGGCCTGCATGTCGGCTTCGTAGGTTATCGGCGAGCGGTATCCCAGGCCCGAATGCAGTCGCACCGGGTTATACCAACCCTCGATATAGCTAAAGCAGGCCATCTTCGCCTCGGCCTGAGATGCGAACCGGCGACGGCTGAGCAGCTCGGCCTCGAGGGTGGAGAAGAAGCTCTCGGCCATGGCGTTGTCGTAGGCGTCACCGACCGACCCCATCGATGGTCGAACACCGGCCTCGCCACACCGCTTGCCAAATGCCACCGACGTATACTGGCTGCCCTGGTCGCTGTGGTGGATGACGTCCTTGGGCCGCCGTTGGCCAACCGCCATCTCCATCGCGTCCAGCACCAGTTCGGCGCGCAGGTGGTTCGCCATCGCCCAGCCGACGATCTTGCGGCTCCAGGCGTCGAGCACGACGGCGAGATAGAGGAACCCTGCCATCGTCGGCACATAAGTGATGTCGGCAACCCACAGCTGGTTCGGTCTGGTGGCGCTGAAGTCGCGGTCGACTAGGTCGGGCGCAGGCCGGTCGTCCTTGTTCCGCCGGGTTGTTGTCGGGCCGCCGTGCCGATGGCTGGCGCCGACCAGACCCGCCTCACGCATCAGACGGGCGATCCGCTTGCGGCTGTGCCTCTCGCCACGCCCACGCAGATCGGCATGGACGCGAGGCGCCCCGTAGGTCTGTCTCGAACTGGCATGCACCGTCTTGATGCGCTTCAGCAAGACCGCGTCGGCCGTGGCGTGGGCGGACGGTGGCCGTTGCAGCCACGCGTAATAGCCCGCCTTGGACACGCCGAGCACGCGTGCCATTGCGGCAATCGGGAAAGAGGCCTGGTTCGCGCTCATGAACCGGAAGAGCCCGACGGCAGCGTGCCGGTCTCCCGAGCAAACCAGGCCGCGGCTTTTGACAGAATATCGCGCTCCAGCCGCAACTGCTTGTTCTCACGCCGAAGCCGGGTCAACTCATCACGCTCGGCCGCGGTCGACCAGGAGCCACCGCCTCCCGGCGGCCCTCGTTTCGGTCAGCCTGGGCGACCCACGCGCGAATGGAGTGGCCGCTCGGCTCGAACTTCGCGGGCAAGATCGTCAGGATTACGGCCAGCACGGACCAGATCGACCATCTGTCGGCGAAATTCCGGCGAATATGGTGGGCGTGTTCTTGGCATCGGCAGCACCTCTGACAAAAGCTTCAGGGTGTCCACCAAACCGGGTCAATCCCAATCTGATCGCGAGCGCTCAGGGCATTGGTCGCCTGCTACGAGACGCCTTGGGACCTAACGTAAGCCAACTCGCCAGGGAGAGGTAGTCCCCGTCATCATGCCGAAACCCGATCTGACGGCGCTGACCGGGGGCTACCGCAAGACGCCCGTGCTGCGAATCGGCGCCGACATCTATTGCGACAGTCAACTGATCATGCGCCGGCTGGAGCGCCGACATCCGAGCCCCGGGTTTTTATCCGGCCGGTCGCGGCGCGGCGGATGCGCTTGCGTGGTGGGCGAGAGAAGACTATGTTCAGCCCGGCGGTCGGTATCGCTTTCGCCAAGCGGCCGGACGCGTTGCCCGACGGGTTCCTCGAAGACCGCGCCAAATTCTCCAGCCGCAACATAGATCCGGCCGCAATGATGGCGGCACTGCCTTATTTACTCGATCAGCTGCGCGCGCACCTGCACTGGCTCGATCAGATGATGGCCGATGGGCGCTCGTTTTTGCAGGGCGCGGCGGCCGGCCTCGCCGACCTCGCGGCTTCCACCCCATCTGGTTCTTGCAGCGGAATTTCGAACCGGCGGCACCACCGCTCGGCGGATTTCCAAGGCTATTGAGCTGGGCTGAGCGCGTCGCCGCCATTGGCCACGGCGACCGGCGCCCCATGACGTCACAGGGAGCGCTTGCGGTCGCAAGCGCTGCCACGTCGTCCACCGGCGCCGTCGCCGACCGCGACGACCCGATCGGTCGCCAGCCGGGACAGCGCGTCACCGTCACACCGGACGATACCGGCCGCGATCCGGTCGTCGGCGAATTGGTCGCCTCGGCGTCGATGAGATCACCATCAAGCGTAATGACCCCGCTGTTGGCGAGGTCTCTGTGCATTTTCCGCGTGCCGGCTTTGCCGTCGCGCCGGCCTAGTTAACGGTAAGCCCGGCGGTCGCAGGCCGGTTTACTGGCGGTGGGAAGCGACCAGCCCAAAGCCGTCACCCGCGCCGTCGCCGAGTTTGTCGGCGCTGGCGCAGTTCTTCGCTGACTGCTTGCGGGAGATCGAGAGGAGCCGAAATGCCGCGCTATGACGACAAATTTGTGGATCGCTTTCTGGAGCCGTGGAACCGACACGATGTCGACGGCGTTTTATCGCCGATGACCGGCGATTGCGTCCGGGAGATTGCGAGAGGCCGGCCGCATGACACGCAGTTCATCGGTTGCCGTACGCACCCTGTCGATGACGCAGTCGGTTTTTTCAACAGTGCATCGGCAATGGCTTGTCACCTTCTTGCACGAGCAGTCGTCGACCGTGCCAGGGCCAAGCCATTATCGAACTTGGTCTCACTTACAGTAACCCAGCGCGGGGTTCGTTTCTCGGCTTGTACGACGGAGGGCGATGGGCGCCCTACAAGGCGAGGCTCTCGTCGGCGAGAGTCTTGACCACTTGCTCAGGCGTTTTGCCGGCGTGGGCTATGATGTCGCGGGCTCTATGCTCGATCCGATCCATTACAGCGAGCGAAGGCGCTCGGAGCTCGCATATGGCGGACGGTGAAGAGGCATTGGCTACAACATCTTTCGGGTTTCTCTGACCAGGAGGGCGCGCGATGGACGCCGAAGACGCAGCAGCAGTACGCCGAGACGTTTCACGGTCTTCGCCGGAGGGCGATCCGCTCATCCTGTTCAACGCATGGGATGTCGCCACCGCCGAGGCCATTGCGAAGGCTTCTCCAGCCGTTGCGACCAGTAGCGCGGCGGTCGCATCCGCGCTCGGATACGCCGACGGGGAAGATGTCCCGTTGGATACGGTCACAGGTCTGGTGACGCGGATGACCGCGGCCGTGTCGAGTTCCGGTATCAATCGATCTGGAGGCCGGATATGGCGACACGCCAGTGGCCGCCGCGGCGTCGGTACCTGAGATTCTGAAGGCCGGCGCGATAGGGATCAGTATATCGAAGACGGGCTCTTCGGCGGAAAGCGGCAACTCGCCAGTCCCGATCGGCATGCAGCGAAGATCAAGGCGGTAAGGGACGCTGCACAGAAACTCGGAATTCATCTTTTCATCAATGCGAGAACCGATCCGTTTCTGCTGAAATTCGGATCGCCGGATGAATGCCTGAATGAAGCGGCAAAGCGTGCGAAGGCTTATGCCGATGCCGGTGCTGATGGAATTTTTGTGCCCGGCCTCACCGATCTCGCTCTCATCGAGAAGTTCGCTCAACTGACGCCTTTGCCGGTCAACATTATGGTGACGCAAGGTGTTCCCGAAATCCCTGATCTCGCGCGCGCCGGTGTTCGGCGGGTGAGCCTTGGGCCGTGGCCCATGATGGCGGCGCTGCGTGTCATTGGAGAGGCCGCCGCCGCGGTCGCCGCCAGCAAGCATTACGGCGCGTTTCTGCAACCGAAGGCCTGAGCACGTCCTGGGGAGTTGGGCTGACAAGAACTGCCACAGACCGATGGCTGTCAGTGCACCAAAATCCGCTACGAGATCACCGAAACCCCGCAGCTCGTCTATCCAGCATGAGTTTGCGCCTGGTGCCGTCGCTATTTGTGTTGGAATTTGTTTGGCGCAGTGTCCGGTCGAACGAGGATATTGGATCAGGCAGGAGGTCAATCGGCTTGTCGGCGAGCTTGTGGGTCAGCGTATGCCAGCCGTCGACTTTGCGCATCGTGATCTGACCAGCGGCGAGCAGCGCCCGAAACAACATCGCTGCGGTCTCGGCCGAGGGCAGCACTGTCTGGGTCTTGATGCGGCGTTTGAACTCCTCGTGGAGCCGTTCGATGGCGTTGGTTGTGCGCGCACTCTTCCATTGGCTGACGGGCAACCGGGTGAAGGTGAACAGCCGGTCGACGGCCTCCTCGAGGCTATCGGCCACCGCTTTGCATTTGAGCCGCCATTTGCGGATGAAGGCGCGCCGGCGCCCTCGATTTCTGCCGCCGAGGCGGCGTAGATGATCTCGTTGTAGTCGGCCGAGACCTCCTCATGGAGCCGCCGGGGCGCGTGCGCGAGCAGGTTGCGATGCTTGTGGACGGTGCAGCGCTGGATCGGCACATCGCCCCAGAGGGCAGCCAATGCCTGCTCCAACCCGGTCCCGCCATCGACAATCAGGAACTGTGGCTTGCGTAGTGCCCGCCGGACGAGGTCGTCGAGAACGGCGCGCCACGCCTCGCTGGTCTCGCCGCCCATATTCTTGACGGCCAACAGCACCTTCTGGCCATCCTCGCGGATGCCAAGCACGACCAGGAGCACGATCGCGGTAGCCTTCCGGTCAAGCCGAACCCGTACCACGGTGCCATCCAGGATCAAGCGGACGATCGGCTCCTCGGCCAGCGGACGGGCATTCCAGGTGTCCCAATCGCCTTTCACCTTCCGCCATACGCGGCTCACCGTGTCCTTGCTGATCGCGCCGCCGAAGACGGCTGAGAGGGCCCGGCGCACTCGACGCGTATTGGTTCCGGCAAGATAGGCGCCGGCGATCAGCAAATCGGCTTGCTTGGTTCGCCGCTGGTAAGCGCGCAGCGCCGAACTCTTCCACTCGGTTGTCTTGCCCGCCGCGGTGTCGAGCCGGGCGCGCGGTACCGTGATCCCCACCCGGCCAAAGGTCCCAATCAGCGACCGCGGTCGGTGACCGTGCCGGTAGCCGCAGATACCGCTCGGGCCATCGGCGTTCTCGGGAGCCGTCTTTGGGCGGCGGCCATAGCGCGGGCGGGCGAGTGCCGTCTCGAGCTCGCTCTCGATCATCGCCTGGATGAACTCGCGCACCCGATCCCGCAACCCGACTTCGATCGGATCAAACCAGTCATCGAGAAGATCGACCGCCGTCTCCGCTTCCGACTGCGAGGCTGACGACTTCGTGCTATTGCTGGTCATGCGTAGTCTCCACCGGCGCACCAACGCCGGGATTGTTTGGGTTTCAGCACCCGGAGACTACGCCATCGCTAATTCCAACCACATCCCGGACGGCACCGGGAGGTATGTCCCCGGGATTGATTATCCTCCTGGCTAATGCAAAATCCTGTTCACCGCCCTGGTTCCTGACGAGGCCTACCCTGGTCGGTGCAGCCCCAGTAGCCGGAACCAATCGCGGGAGCGTCGGGTTAGCCTGAATAAGCCTGGCAGGTCGTCCCGTCCAACGTGTCCTGGCCAGAAGGAGGAGCCTCGGTTCGCCGGGCTTCTCGCGGTCAGCGGACAGGCCGAAGCCAGGTCGCTGTGCCCTCGGGAACGCCCCGGCCGCCGGCTCTATTACCGGTGTTGCAGAAGTCGTTCGACGTACAAACCGGGATTACCATATTTCTTGAAAGCCTCTTCCCAAGTCAGAAGCTCTTCCCTTGAAAGCCGGTAGCGACGGCAAGCCTCCTCGCGAGCAATCCGACCATCTCTGACCGCGATCACTACCGCCGCTTTTCGGCGGGCAGTCCACCTTTTCTCATCCGAGGGCGGTAACCCGTCGAGGGTACCGGGGCCTCGGCGCACGGTTTTTCCGACCTGCTTCGGTGTTCTGAGGGAAATCGGCTCAGCCGGCCGCACGTCTTCGCTACCATCGAATTTGAACGCTATGAGGGTGCCGTCACTCCACAGTCCGGCGAAGGTAATCATGGCTTGTTTTCCTCCCAACTGGTTTAGCGACTGTCGTCTATCCGACGCAGCGTCAAAGAAACGTCCGTCACCGGGGCTCGCCGCATCAGCCTCCAAGGGCGAAATGACGCCATAAAAACGGAATTCCAACGCTTCTTTGACGGTGGGTGGCGGATGGTTCCCGTTCAGCCGGCGGGCAACGGGAGGGCAAGGGAATGGCCGACGTTCCCGAGTTCAGGTGTGATCACTATCGGGAAATAGCGATTAAGCTCCGAAAGCTTTGCTCGACAAACTTGTCTCCCCAGCATCAGAAGACGATTAATTGAAATCGCTAGACGATTTGATCAAACCGAGCGCTAACGTTCCCCCGACCAGCCGCGATCCGCACCGGGCGCACACAAGCCGGGCGCGCCGGTCGTGGTCCATCCCAACATCGATCAACGGCGAACCTGTGGCTCCTGCGTCACAGTTGGGGCGGTTCTCGACTTATTGGCGAGCCATGAGACGCTTTAGGGCGGATGTCTGCGCCGTGGCCAATTTTAGCGCGAGCCGTATGAGCTCGGGATTGGCATCCTTGTTGGCTGAAACAAGATGGTCGAGGAAACGCTTTCCGATCCGGCAACCTCGGTCAGCCAGATCGCAGTTTCCACCGCCTCTACCTGGCAGAAGAACGGCCGGACAGCGCTGAATGTATGGCACCGCCAGTGCTGAAGGAGGCGGGCTGTCTCGGGCGTGACCTGCCACTGATCGGGCCTTGGCAATGATCGCCAAGCGTCTACCCGCTGCCGCACCTCGTTGATGATGGAAGTCGGGTCGTATTGCTGTTCTTTGGTCGAGATCCCCTTGCCTTCATCAAACACAAATCCCCGGCTGCGCGCCGGAAGCTTTCCGTTTCTTCGGCTTTGGGATCGGCGTAATGAATTTCGCACTCCGTCGGCGCTCGATAACCTTCTGTGTCGGTTGCCCAGCGTCATCAAGCTCCCAGTGCCTCAACGGATATTCATAGGGAGAATTCAAAATCGGGGTTATCAAAGAACGGGTCAGACGTCACTGCCGCCTATTGGCTCCCACCCAGGCATTGGGTCGAACGTTTTTCCTCGCGTAGCACTGCCTCACCGAAGGGATCGTCCGCGATCCGCTTCGGCACCAGCTCCTTGAAATCGCGCGTCAGAGGCATCGGTAGGCGTCCGTTCATCCGTGTTGGAGGGGTGACCCTCAAACCAGTTCCAGCCGAAGCTCGCGGCCGACTAGGGCGGCGGCGCGCTGCAGGGTTTCGATCGTCACGTTCCCCTTCGCCTTCAGGATGCGGTCGACCTGGGCGCGGCTCGTGTGCATCCGCGATGCGAGGTCCGCCTTCGTCATGCCCTGCCGCTCCATCTCCTTCCCGAGCTGCCAGGCGACCACGCGCGTGACCGCCTCGGCCTTGGCGGCTTCGCGGATGCCCACTTCGTCGAGAAAGGCGTCGACCGTTGAGCCCCAATGAGGATTCTTTTTGCTCATGCCTTCATCTCCTTCACCCGTTTGCGGGCGAGGTCCAGATCGTCCGTCGGCGTTTTCGGCGTCTTCTTGATGAACCCGTGCACCACGCCGATCCGCCCTTCATGGACAAACAACAGCAGCCGCGCGATGCGCCGGCTCGGCAGCTTGCTGCGGACTTCCCATAAGCCCTCGCCCAGCGGCCGGCAGAGCGGCATCCCGATCGGCCATCCGTACTGCACGGTGGCCAAGTCGGCGGCGATCACGCGCCGGTCTTCCGGCGGAAGGCCGCGCAGCCACTCGAGGACCGGTTCGGTCCCGCCGGCCGTTCGATAAAAAACAGCCGGTATCTCGTTCAGCGCGTGCCCGTCATTCATCCCCAAGGCTTGAATGTATCACAAAAGATACACTTGGGCAAGGGCGCGCTTACTCCAGCGGCTGGGCCTACACCTTCTTATGGATCGGCAATCTCGATGGCTAGTGGGACGAGATCGGGTTTCATGAGACCGACGACACCGGCTTTCGGCTGGGAGTTTTGAGGCCCCTCCTCTGCCGTTTGTTCGACTCGCGGCTTTCCATGGTGCGCTGCGGGCACGTTTTGCTTGTATGATTACCGCAGCGTAGGCTGACCTGACGCAGCGGGCGGAAGGAATATTGGGGTCAACGATGGCGAAAACAGAAAACAACACCGCCCGTATTCCCCTCCGTCATCTTTCGGTTCGCGTCCCCTGGCATGACGTCGGCTGGGACGGCACAGTCTGCCGATCACCACGGCTGATTCCAGCTGTCTGGCACTTAACCGAATTGGTTCGACAAAGGACGAAGCGGCTGAAGATCGTTACGCGGGACAGCTCCTCAGCGACGTTCCAGACGACGAAGCGCCGCCCTGCTTTGCCGAACGGGTGAACTTCCTGTTGCTGAAGCCGCAACACAGGGCTGGCGCGTCACGCCTACTCAAAGACCAGCGAACACCACAAGCACATCTCCAACACGCCGTTCGCGCATCCCGCCTTCTCCGCCGCCACGACGCCATTCGGCTGGCTGTTGAAAGACAGGGCGTGGGGAGAAGAGTGGCGGAAAGGCAGGATCGACAGCCAAGCGATTGCCGAGCGCTACGGGATCGACTCTCGTCCGGAATACGAACCCGAGGAGCCTGATTGGCTCGACAAGAGACCGTGGATTCAAGGTCACGCCAACTAGAAGGCATTGCTGGATGCGTTTTTTGGAGCGCTGAAGCCGAAACGGAGCCTCATCTTTGTTTGGGATTGGAATTGACCCGGTTTGGTGGACACCCTGAAGCTTTTGCCAGAGGTGCTGCCGATGCCAAGAACACGCCCATCGTATTCGCCGGAATTTCGCCGACAGATGGTCGACCTGGTCCGTGCTGGCCGTAATCCTGACGATCTAGCCCGCGAGTTTGAGCCGAGCGGCCACTCCATTCGCGCGTGGGTCGCCCAGGCTGACCGAAACGAGGGCCGCCGGGAGGAGGTGGCTCGCGGTCTGACCGCGGCCGAGCGTGATGAGTTGACCCGGCTTCGGCGTGAGAACAAGCAGTTGCGGCTGGAGCGCGATATTCTGTCAAAGGCCGCGGTCTGGTTTGCGCGGGAGACCGGCACGCTGCCGTCGGGCTCTTCCGGTTTATGAGCGCGAACCAGGCCTCTTTCCCGATTGCCGCAATGGCACGCGTGCTCGGCGTGTCCAAGGCGGGCTATTACGCGTGGCTGCAACGGCCACCGTCCGCCCACGCCACGGCCGACGCGGTCTTGCTGAAGCGCATCAAGACGGTGCATGCCAGTTCGAGGCAGACCTACGGGGCGCCTCGCGTCCATGCCGATCTGCGTGGGCGTGGCGAGAGGCACAGCCGCAAGCGGATCGCCCGTCTGATGCGTGAGGCGGGTCTGGTCGGCGCCAGCCATCGGCACGGCGGCCCGACAACAACCCGGCGGAACAAGGACGACCGGCCTGCACCCGACCTGGTCGACCGCGACTTCAGCGCCACCAGACCGAACCAGCTGTGGGTTGCCGACATCACTTATGTGCCGATGATGGCAGGGTTCCTCTATCTCGCCGTCGTGCTCGACGCCTGGAGCCGCAAGATCGTCGGCTGGGCGATGGCGAACCACCTGCGCGCCGAACTGGTGCTGGACGCGATGGAGATGGCGGTTGGCCAACGGCGGCCCAAGGACGTCATCCACCACAGCGACCAGGGCAGCCAATATACGTCGGTGGCATTTGGCAAGCGGTGTGGCGAGGCCGGTGTTCGACCATCGATGGGGTCAGTCGGTGACGCCTACGACAACGCCATGGCCGAGAGCTTCTTCTCCACCCTCGAGGCCGAGCTGCTCAGCCGTCGCCGGTTCGCATCTAAGGCCGAGGCGAAGATGGCCTGCTTTAGCTATATCGAGGGTTGGTATAACCCGGTGCGACTGCATTCGGGCCTGGGGTACCGCTCGCCGATAACCTACGAAGCCGACATGCAGGCCACCATGACCACGACCTAACCCGCAAGCCGACTAACCGTCCACTGAAACGGGCAACCTCACCCAGCGCACTCGCATCGTCGACGGACGCGCCCGCAAGACCACTGGCCATACGAAGCCGATGACCGGATGGAATGTCCTGCTGCGTGATCACCATCCCGGATACATCAGCTGGGAGCGGTACGAGGCAAACCAGAAGCTGATCTCCGAGAATGCCCATATGCTGCCCCGCACTGATCGTAAGTCTGAACCGCACCGGGTTTCGCGGAGGCTCCAACTCTTGAGAGGATGGAGCCATGACAAAGCGAGTTCCCCCGTATTCCCCCGAGGTCCGTGCCCGCGCGGTTCGGATGGTCTTGGACCACCAAGGCGAGCACGCCTCGCAATGGTCGGCGATCCACTCGATTGCCGCGAAGATCGGCTGCTCTGGCGAGACACTGCGCCACTGGGTGCGGCAGGCCGAACGTGACCAGGGTTTTCGGCCGGGTCTGACAACAGAAGAGCGCGAGCGGATCAAGGCGCTCGAGCGCGAGAACCGTGAGCTGCGCCAGGCGAACGAAATCCTGCGAAAGGCGTCGGCATATTTTGCCCAGGCGGAGCTCGACCGCCGGTTCAAGCCATGATCGACTTTATCGCCGAGCACCGCGCCACCTACGGGGTCGAGCCGATCTGCCGCGTCTTGCTGATCGCCCCGTCGACGTATCATGCCCCCGCCGCCCGGAGCGCCGATCCAGGCAAGCTGCCGGCCCGGGCCCGGCGCGATTCGGCTTTGAAGATCGAGATCGATCGCGTGTACGACGAGAACTACCCGAGTCTATGGCATCCGGAAGGTCTGGCGAGAGCTCGGCCGGGAAGGGATCGTGGTCGCCCGCTGCACCGTGGCGCGCCTGATGCGGACGATGGGGCTGCAGGGCGTCGTGCGGGGCAAGACGGTCCGGACCACTATCAGCAACGCGGCGGCCCCGTGTCCGCTCGATCGCGTCAATCGGCAGTTCAGGGCACCGCGCCCGAATGCCCTGTGGGTGTCCGACTTTACCTACGTCGCGACGTGGGCTGGCTTTGTCTATGTCGCCTTTGTCATCGACGCCTTTGCCAGGCACATCGTCGGCTGGCGTGTCTCTCGCACGGCTCACGCCGGCTTCGTGCTGGACGCGCTGGAGCAGGCTCTGCACGAGCGCCGGCCCGTCCGCGGCGGCGGCCTCGTCCACCACAGTGATCGCGGGGTGCAGTACGTCTCGATCAAATATACCGAGCGGCTTGCCGCGGCGGGCATCGAGCCCTCGGTCGGCAGCGTCGGCGACAGCTACGACAATGCTCTCGCCGAGACCATCAACGGCCTCTACAAAGCCGAGGTGATCCATCGCCGCGGCCCCTGGCGCAGCTTCGAAACGGTCGAGTTCGCCACCCTCGAATGGGTCGACTGGTTCAACAACCGCCGCCTCCTCGAGCCGATCGGAAACCTCCCTCCTGCCGAGGCCGAGGCCGCCTATTATGCCCAGCTTGAGCTGACCCGTATTGCAGCGTAGGTCTCAAACAAAACGGCCTCCGCGAAACCCGGTGCGGTTCACTTCCTTGTGAACATCAAGCCCAACGTAGGTGATACGATCCGCCATGACCCGTCTCCTATGCATGAGGCTCGGCACCGGCCAACCCGGCGCAACCCTCGTTACCTGCATACTGTGAGACGGGGCGCCCCGTACTCAGGCGGACATGTAGTCTAGTGGGGCCTCGCAGCACCCAGCAGCCCCTCGAGGCCGCGGATGGCTTTGATGCGCAACAATGCCACTGTGGCGGCCGGAAACCCCCTGCGGAACAGGACGGAAAATTGACGATTGATGGTTTATGCGCTAACGAGATTACCTCTCAGAGGGGACCGTCATCCGTACCATCGTCGTTAGGGTGCCCCAGCCGGCTCGTTTGGCGGACCAAATGGCCAAAATCCGAAAATGGCTTGATGCTCAGCGATGCACTGAGTCCGACTTCAAATTCGCTATGGACGCGGACAGTTTCATCATCTGGGTCAGGTTTGTCGACGACCGGGAAGCCGAGGCCTTCAAACGACAGTTTGCCGGGAGCGAACGTAAGCTTGGCGATGTCTGAGCTTGCTCAAGCGCTGTTGGGGCTAAAAGCTAGAAGGTTGAAACTGATCTCGCCAGCGATCCGCCAATGGATCGTGCGCTTCGTCGAGAAAGGGTCCAGGTTCGGCAGGTTGGCCATTCGTCCATTCCTTCCTGATTAACCGCGTCGCTGGGGCGCCGTGGGGTGTGTGTGGACCTCGTGTAATCGCGGGGCGAAGCCGAGCAATCGATAGTGCCGCGATCCGGGCATGTTGCCCGGTGTGTTGCCACCGTGCGGATCTTCTCCTCCGCCAAAAATTGGCTACGGGTGGCGCGGCGGATTTACAACCTGCTCTGACGGTTCCCTCTCCGGCCCGGATTTCGGTCTCATCTTCGCTCCTTGAAAGGCTACGATGAGCCAGAAACTCTCCCTTCCTCAACCCCGCCAATCTGTCTCAGAAGCACGTCAGACACCGACGGCAGGAGCCGGATGCCTGAATTGGGCACGTCCGGATCTGTGCGGGGGGCGGTCGGAAACGATCGTCCCTACCGCGATTGGCGGCGGGTGCATGCGCCGCGGATCGCCCGGCCAAAGGTCGCGGGCTGAGACTGCGTCTTTTTGACTCACCTCTAGGTTGAGCATCACTGATGGTGACGCCAGTGCGATAATGCGCCGTGACCACGCAAGAGACCTTGCCCGAGGGAGTCGCGGCGCTGCGCGCGCTGGTGCTGGCGGCGTGGGCCGAGCGCGATGTCGAGCGCGCCGAAAAGGCCCGGCTCGCCGATCAGAACGACCGGCTGCGCCACTTGATCCGGCAATTGCAGCGCCTGCAGTTCGGCCGCCGCTCGGAACGGCTCGATCCCGACCAGCTCAATCTGGCGCTGGAGGATCTCGAACAGGCGGTCGCCGAGACGCAAGCGGAGCAGGAGAAGACCGATCTGCCGACGAAGCGGGCCCGCGCCGAGCAGCGCCGGGCCGGCCGCGGCGCGCTGCCCGAGCATCTGCCGCGCATCGAGGTCGTCGTTGAACCCGAAGATCGCGCCTGCCCCGGTTGCGGCGGCGCGATGCATGTGATCGGCGAGGATCGCGCGCAGCGGCTTGATGTCATCCCGGCGCAATATCGGGTCATCGTCACCCGCCGGCCGAAATACGCCTGCCGCGGCTGTCAGGGCGCGATCGTCCAGGCACCGGCGCCGGCCCGGCTGATCGAAGGCGGGTTGCCGACCGAGCAACTGGTCGCCCAGGTGGTCGTCGCCAAATACGCCGATCACTGCCCGTTGTATCGCCAGTCCCAAATTCTGGCGCGCCAGGGCATCGCCATCGACCGGGCGACATTGGCGTTCTGGGTCGGCTATGCCGCGGCTGAGTTGAAGCCGTTGTGGCGGCTGCTGCGCGAAGCGGTACTGCGCTCGGCCAAGCTGTTTGTCGACGAAACCACCGCCCCGGTGCTCGATCCCGGCCGGGGGCGTACCAAGAAGGGTTACTTCTGGGCCATCGCCCGCGATGACCGGCCGTGGCAGGGCACCGCCCCGCCGGCGGTGGTGTACAACTATGCGCCAGGGCGTAGCGGCAATTACGCTGCGGTGCTGTTCGAGGGCTACACCGGCATCCTGCAGACCGACGGCTATGCCGGCTATCGCGCCCTTGCCGATCCCAAGCGCCCGGCGGCCCAGCGACGCTGGCCTTCTGCTGGGCGCATTGGCGGCGACAGTTTTTCGACGTCGCCAAATCGCCGCCGGCGCCGATCGCCGCCGAGGCACTCAAGCGCATCGCCGAACTCTACGCGATCGAGGCGGAGATCCGCGGCACCAGCGCCGAGGCGCGCCGTGCGGCGCGGCAGGAGAAGACCAGGCCACTCGTCGAAGCTCTGAAGAGCTGGCTCGAGAAAACCCTCACCCAGCTGGCTGGCGGCTCGACCATCGCCCAGGCCATCCGCTATGGCCTAAGCCGCTGGGAGGGGCTCACGCATTTCCTCGATGACGGCCGCATCGAGATCGATTCCAATACCGTCGAGCGCAGCATCCGACCGATTACGCTGAATCGAAAGAATGCTCTCTTCGCCGGCAGCGACCACGGGGCAGAAAACTGGGCCATGCTGGCGTCACTGATCGAGACCTGCAAGCTGCACGCTGTCAATCCGCAGGCCTACCTTACCGACGTGCTGACCAGGCTCGTCAACAACTGGCCCAATAGCCGTCTCAATGAACTGACCCCTTGGGCCTGGGCCGGCGCAACAGGCTGATCTGACAACTCAAATCCACGTCAACCCGCTCCGACCGTGCGATCAGCGCTTCGCTTACTCAGAAGCGATGATCTCGGACATTATTATATCCTTTCGCGGAAACCGACTCAGCAATTTCAAAAGCCTACGGCAGCACAGCCAAATCATCCGAGATCGCCCGAACCGCCTGCGTAGCAGCGAAGCAACTGTCTCTTGCGCCGCGCGCTCGGCGAGCTGTCCTTGTCCTCCTCGGTTCATTTCACGTTCAAGTGTGCGACACTGGTCATCCAGTGATTAGTAAGCTAATATGTGGCTAGTGGTAATTTGATCAACACACCGCCAATCACACTACTGCTTTCAATGTGAAATACGAACGTATAGAATAATTGTTATGAGCAAACGAACCAATAGCTTGGGTGCAGTGGCGACGAGGCTTCATCTCGCTGCCTTTGCTTTTGTCGCCGCAATGATTGTTATCTCGTTCGCCCTCGCCTCCTCCTCCTGGCTCTCACACGTCAGGAGAGAAACGCCGGTAAGTTCTCGTATTGGTGAAGCTGGGATCGAATTTTTTTACCCGCTCTCAGCTGTTGCCCTATACACTGAAGGCCACGCTGCACCGGCTGCCACAATCGAAGACCTGCCGAGTTCGGTTGGTGCGACGATACCGCTCCCGTCGGCGCGACAAAATCTGACGACCTCTGACGTGCTGCCGGCAGGATCTGGGTCAAGTTCGAGTTTTGAGCCGCCGTCCGACACAGAGGCCTACCCGACCATACAACACAGGTGGGATGCCCCCCCAACTCAGGCTGTTCCCATCGGCAAAACGCTCGGCGCGTCTCAGGAAAGCGCAACTGTATCGATGCCGCCGTCTCAGCTGGTGAGCGCGAGCCCAACTGCGTCGCGGCCGCCAGTGCCGGCCATACCAATTCCTGATGAAGAGCGTGATCGATTGTCCCAGGCTTTTGGAATCCAGCATCCCCAGCCCGCCAACCTTAAACAGGGCGCCATCGCCTCGCACCAGACGACGCCCGCGGTGCATAACAGGCGTCCTGGTGAACATCCCCTCGGCTCAAAAGCTGCTTTCCAGTACCGTGTGAGAAAGGAATGTGGGCCGATCCACGATGCCCAATTACATCGTGACTGCATGAGCTCGTTCGGTGCTCACTACCGGTGAATACCGGCGTCTGGCGAACCTGGCAAAAAAATCAAATTTATCTACCCTCTCGACCCTCCGAGATCTCAACGATCCCCGAACCGGCGCGCCGGCGCGTCGAACCCGACCAGGACACCCTGAGGCCCACCCGGCGCGTCGTCGCCGGCAAATGCTATGGCCTGCAGGCCGTCCGGACCGGAAAGGAAGACCTCCTCAGTCGCATGTAAGCGCCGGAGCGAAAATCCCTCACTGAAGCGGCCGGGCCGTCCGGTCGGGCCGGAGTAAAAATCCGGCGACAGATGCCCTTTGTCGGCAGCGGCAGGGGCTGGGGGATGAAGGGCGTGGAGCTTTACGCTCGGGTTCGTTTTGCGGTTCAGATTGAAGGTGTGAGCCGGCGGGAAGCGGCGCGTCGTTTTGGGATTGACCCGCGGACAGTAGCCAAGATGCTGGCGTTTTCGGTACCGCCCGGGTACCGGCGGAGCCGGCCGCCGGCGCGTCCGAAGCTGGATCGGTTTACCGCGATCATCGACGCGATCCTGGCGGCGGATGAAGGACGACCGAAGAAGCAGCGGCACACCTCGAAGCGGATTTTCGAACGGCTTCGCGCCGAGCACGGCTACTCTGGCGGGATCACCATCGTTAAGGACTACGTGCTGGCGCGCCGTCTGCGGCATCGCGAGGTGTTCGTGCCGCTGCGGCACGATCCTGGGCATGCGCAGGTGGATTTTGGCGAGGCGCTGGCGGAGATCGCCGGGGTCGAGCGCAAGATCCACTTCTTTGCGATGGACTTGCCGCACAGCGACGCCTGTTTTGTGCGGGCCTATCCGGCGGAGACCGCCGAAGCGTTCTGTGACGGGCACAACGCCGCCTTCGGGTTCTTCGGCAAGGTGCCGCGCTCGATCCTGTACGACAACACCACGCTGGCGGTGGCGCGGATCCTCGGCGACGGGGTGCGCCAGCGAAGGCGGGTGTTCAGCGAGTTGCAGTCGCATTACGTGTTTGCCGACCGGTTCGGCCGGCCGGGTAAAGGCAACGACAAAGGCAAAGTTGCGGGGCTGATCGGCTGGGTCCGCCGCAACCTGCTGGTGCCGGTGCCGCGGGCGGCCAGCTTGGCAGCGCTCAACGAGCAGCTGCTCGAGGGTTGTCGCCGTCGGCTCGGGGATCGGCTGCGCGGTCACGACGAAACGATCGGTGAACGGCTGGTGCGGGATCTGGAGGCGTTCCACGCCTTGCCGCCAGCGCCCTACGACGCCTGCGAGAAGAAACCGGGCCGGGTCAGCTCGCAATTGCTGGTGCGCTATCGCGGCACCGACTATTCGGTGCCGACCGCCTTCGGGCACCGCGAGGTGATGATCCGCGGCTATGTCCACGAGGTGATGATCTCCTGCGGGGTCGAGGTGATTGCCCGTCATCCGCGCTCCTACGAGCGCGAAGACTTCGTCTTCAACCCGCTGCATTACCTGCCGTTGCTCGAACAGAAGATCGGCGCTCTCGACCAGGCAGCACCGCTGGTCGGCTGGGATCTGCCCGAGGAATTTGCCACGCTGCGGCGCCTGATCGAGGCCCGCATGGCCAAGCGCGGCAAACGCGAGTTCGTCCAGGTGCTGCGGCTACTGGAGGTATTCCGCCCCGAGGACGTGCTGGCCGGCGTCAGAGAAGCCATCGCGCGTGGCGCGATCGGCTTTGACGCGGTCAAGCATCTGGTGCTGTGCCGGATCGAGCGCCGGCCGCCGCGGCTCGATCTGACGGTCTATCCCTACCTGCCCCGAGCAAGGGTAGCGATGACCTCGGCCAAGGCCTATCTCGACCTGCTCGCTGGGGTCGCGTCATGAGCGATCCGCCCGAGCTTCTGCTCGCCCATCACCTCAAGGCGCTCAAGCTGCCAACCTTTCTGCGCGAATATGACAAGCTCGCCCAGCAATGCGCCGCCGAGGGCGTCGACCATCCTCGCTATTTGCTGCGCCTGGCCGAACTCGAACTGATCGAGCGGGAACGGCGGATGATCGAGCGCCGGATCAAGGAGGCACGGTTCCCGACGGTGAAAAGCCTCGACAGTTTCGACTTCACGGCGATCCCTTCGCTCAACAAGACTTTGGTCCTGGAGCTCGCCCGCTGCGAGTACATCGCTCGCCGCGAAAACGTGATCGCGGTCGGCAACAGCGGCACCGGCAAGACGCACATCTCGCTCGGATTGGGGCTGGCGGCCTGCCAGAAGGGCTTGTCGGTCGGCTTCATCACCGCCGCCGCCCTGGTCCACGAACTGATCGAGGCCAGGGACGACAAGAGACTGCTGCGCCTGCAGCGCCAGCTGGCGGCCTACAAGCTGCTGATCATCGACGAGCTCGGCTATGTGCCGCTGTCGACGACCGGCGCCGAGCTCTTGTTCGAGGTCTTCAGTCAGCGTTACGAGCGCGGCTCCACCATCGTCACCTCCAACCTGCCGTTCGATGAATGGACCGGTATCTTCGGGTC
>CAWFKO010000015.1:0-24513 GCA_963816445.1 uncultured beta proteobacterium
CGGGATCCATCGCAAGCTCCTGGTCTCGCCGAACAGCGGGCCCCGACATATATGCGCGCGATAATCATATCGGCCGAGCGGAGGCTTGCCGACACAGCTGTATGTCCGACCGTCGTCCGGGTTGTAAAGCCGGCCGTTGTTCCAATTACCGACGCCGGCAGGCTGCAATCCGTAAGCACGGTCAGGCCGCACAGCGGGCGCTCTCGTAATGCCGGGTCCGGGTTCTTGGCGTCGGGCCGGATCCCCGGCGCTATCGCGGGCCTTCTGCAGCCATACGATCCGGCCACAGAGGAGGCCGCTGCAGTCGAAGAGTTGCAGGGCCGCTCCCGAGCGTTCAATGAACCAGGCGCCGGCGGATGGGATGGCGGCTGAAACGCCGGCGCTTGGGGCAGCAACAAACGTTAGGACAATGGCCAGTAAAGCAGCGCACACGGGATGACGCAGCCGATCTGCGCCACCCGTCGAAGCCGACCGCCGCATCATCGGCTTTGGTCGGTTACGTCGGCTAGCCTCGCAGAAGGCCGCATCAAGGCGAACGCCTGATCTCGTTGCTTCGCCTTGCCCGGAAGCCCGAGCGCTTTGGGTGTCTGATTGTTGCTCACCATTGCATTGTACCGTGCTGGCTGGTGCGCGGGTAGTTCGGATCGTAGCCGCGTCCGTAGTAGGAGGCCGGTTGGCTGTAACTATACCCGGCGCCGCCGTATCTATTGTAACCGTTGTAATCGTAAGGACCGACGCAAGCCGCCAAACCCGTCATCAATCCAAGGGCTATCGCCAGGTTTTTCAACATCAGTGCCTCCGTGGCGCCCGAGTAGCGCCTGATTGCATCAAATTTATTCCGTTGATCGCGCCGGAGCGCCGGCGCGCCGCGAGGAACGCAGGCGACAGGCCTGGCTCCCCGCGAAGCGGAGGCCTCAGGAGTTGTATTTGAATTCCGGAAGGCCCTTCAGCGACTTTTTGGTGGCGCCAGCGAGGACCATCTTGTTGTCGCGCACCTGGAGCGAGTTGAACGGCACCACGACGTATTTGGTGCCCATGCCGAGGAATCCGCCGACTGACAGCACCGCGAAGGGCACCTTGTCGCCCGGCGTAACGATCAGATCGTCGATCGTTCCAACGGTTCGTTGGCCTCGTTGACGACGGTGCTGCCGACTACCTTGGATGTCCGGTAGCCGGTCGCCAGCGACGCCGGGTCGACCTTCATAAATGCTGCATGTGTCGGGGCGTGCCCTGCGAAGGCCGGCCCACTTAGCGATGCGGCGACAGGAGGGCGCCCACCATGAACGTGATCGAACGTGTCACCGGTCGCTCCTTTCGATTGGCTATGATCGGCGCCGGAAGCAACCGGGAGGCACCATTGATGCTGCCTCCAGGGACGCCTCCATCTGGCGCTCCGCTTTTTCAGGACTTTTAATTATCCAGCCGAGGATTTACGGTTACATCCAGTAGCTGGGTGTTCCGTAATAGCTGTCGACCTTGCGGCCGTAGTCGGGCGTCCATTCGAACTCCGAACCGCGAGCGTAGTTCGGTGCACCTTCCAGCTGCTTCTTGTCCAGATTGACCACGTAGCCGCCCTTCTGGGCGTCGTACTTCAGGGTCGCCCACGGCAGCGGATAGTGCTCCTCGCCCATGCCGAGAAAGCCGCCGAACGACATCACCGCATAGATCGCACGACCGCTGACTTTGTCGATCATGATGTCATCAACGCTGCCGAGCTTTTCCCCCGCCAGATTATAGACATTGGTGCCCTTCACCTTGCCAGCGGCGATCAGGGTTCCGGAGGTAGTTAGAGTGGCGTCGACCATAGTCAAATCTCCTTTGCACGAAAAGATTGTCGGGAAACTTCCGTTCGGAAGATGGGTGCGGGATTAACTACGTTACACCCTCGGAATTTACCTATATTAATCCGGTTGGTAGCATCGTGGCGCAACACGGACGACAACGGCGCAACACCGGGCTCGACCGGCGCGCAACCGGCGCTCCCGGCCCCGGCGAATTCAGCCGCTGGCGCGGCCGTTGATTTTCGCGATCTTTGCTGTGGCGCTGCGAAGGGGTAAGGGCTCTCAAATTTCGGGTGCGCTTCGACGTCCAGAGGGTCGCAGTTGACGCGGCCTTTAGTCCCACCCTTCATGCGGAACATGACTTCGCTGCGAGTCGCCGGATCAAAATGTAAAGCTATGCACGCCAAAATAACCCGCGACCAAAATTATGACAACCACTATGCCAATTATAGTGAAGATGTTCATTGCCTCTACTCCGTTGAGTCTTGCGCAGGCGGGCTTGCACGCCCTATGTAGGATCTCGCCCCGTTCGCCGATGATTTGAATCATCGGCGAACAAGCACCAGTTGTACTTATCGCCACCGCCGATATCCCCAATAGCCGCCCCCGCCAACGGGCAGAAATAGCACGAGCACGATGAGAATGATATCCATGTTTCTACCACCAAAACAGAGTGTGCGGGGATTTCCCGACAGCGCATGAGGTACGTAATACCTATTCGCCAGCCGCGAATTTACGCATCCGCCGCCGTTTCAACGGGCAACCAGGCTCGAATTTACCTACGGCTGCGGGGAGGGCGAGACCCCTCCCTCTCTAGGCGCGCCGTCAACCGGGCCGGCAGGCAGGTCCGACGCCGAGCCACGTCGCAGCGCTCTTGCTCGTGTCGGCGATTGGGATCGGGCGCAAGCGGCTGGATCCCGCCCGAGGGGATGAAATTCTTATTTTTGCGCCAGCGAAGTCTTGTCCAAGCAGCGCAGCACTTCCGCGACGCTCCAAGCCTACCACTTTAATCTGGGCCTCGTCAGCCTTAATCTGTGCTTCTGCCGCCTTGTGCTGTAGCTCAAATAGCTTCACACCGACCCCGATGAAAATGGGAAGGCCTACAATGACGCCTACATCTCGGATCAGAGATGCCCATTCCTGAACTACAGGGAGAGTGCCCGTATCCACTTATCCGACATTCCCCCGATGCCGAGCAGTTGAGACTAGGATCGTTCCTTTGGGCGTCTTGGGTCAACGGCAAAGCGCGCTGCATCGAGGGACAAGGAATTGTCGTAGCGCATAAATCAAGAGTTTTGGCAAAGTCGCTCACCCCCTGCCAGTCAAGGCGTTACGTTTGCCGTAAGATATGACCGTAACTCACCCGGAAACACGGGTGATCGGCTGTGCCCGCGTTAGCACCTACGGGCGAGACACTAGCCGCGCAGCTCGACGAGCGGAAGCCAGAGGCTTTCCAAAGCGCTCGATGACCTTTTGGACGACGCGGTCTTTGAACTCTAGAACCGACCCAAGCTTGCCTGGAGCAGCTATCAAAGAATTTTCAGCGCCACCAAAGTGTTCATGCATTGAGAACACCGTAACGAACAATGCACCCCACCCGATGCCACGGTTTCTTACTTCGGGATCGATCAGGAACGATTTGACACACCACGACATATCGCCGGGAAGGAACCCAGACAAATTAGGCCCATTCAGAGCCGTCGTTAGTAGGCATTCCAGGTTCTGAAGCTTGTTTTGCAAAACCGCCTGGTTGGCGTCGAAAAGGGGTCTGGACGCATCGTAGAAATCGTCCGGGTGCCCCACGGAGTTCTCTTCGGCTGTGGATATAGCGACTTTGGCGCCAGTGGGTGCTGCACTATCCACAATCGGGATGATTGACATCTGGTTCAAAAACTGCGAGGCGAAATCTCCGTAAAACTGGAGAATGGTAGGTCTCAGCCTGCGCGCCTGCCAATCCCAGGTACAGCGCAGAGTCGGAGTGGCGGTCCATCCAAAAGAATCAGGAAAGATATGCTTCGCATCAGGATTTACGAGGCGTTCGACCTCCTGCTGCCAAGCACCGGTTACATTTATCCAGATGTCGCAAGGGAATAATCGCTCGTCGCCCTGTTGGGTCCTTGCGCGGATCTGCGTGATTTTCCCTTGCTTGATGTCGGAGCCGACAACCGCGGTACCTAACTCCAACTGGCCATTAGCCGACATGAATTTGGAATGGAGAACGTCCGCCAATGTCTGTGTGTTAATGACATGATCAGAGGTGATGAACGCCGTCACGTCCATCCTGTTCACGAATTCGGCGTCAAGCAAGGTCGTCATCTGCGGGTTCTCGTGATACGGAACTCCCGCTTCTTGCCATCCGGAAACTACCAGGGCGCGATCACGTTTGCGGACGAAGTAGATTGCACCGACGTGCCTAACGGCATTTGGGATATCGTACAATGCTGCGGCTTCACTATGAACTTGGCGGGCTATCTGAGGGAGGCCCGCGTAAAATGCACCGCCATGCCGCCGGGCTTGTCCACCGTTTGAACCAGATTGGACCTGGCAGTGGGCCGATAATTTCTCTAGAATGACTACATCGTACCCTTGAGACGCGAGTCCCCAACCTGCTGCTAGGCCACCAGCACCAGCACCCCCAATCACGACCCGTTTCGCGCTGTTCATCCTAAGCCGATCTCCCTCTCTCCCTGCCGGCGCCTATCCGTCGGCGACCGTAACGCGGACGCCGATTGTCAGCGCAGCGAACCGATAGACCGGATCGCGCCCGGCGCGCCAGGTCAAAGTGCGGTGTGTCAAAGTCCTGAATTCTACCCATGTGGTCAGTGATCACACCGCCGACAATCGCTTGCACTAGCCTGTCGTGGGTGGCGGCGATCTCTACGTGATAATCCGGTGTATTCCGTACAGAAATTCACGCGAACCGATCACGATCCTCCGAGCTGGTCCGTCAGCGTTTTCCAGTTGCTCCAAGTCAATTGGGCGAAACGAAGAAGTTGGCTCAGACTGTGTTGTGCTTCGATCTCGCTGATCGTCGTTGCGGTCCCATGCGCGGCCGCATCACGCCAGTGACTCGATAGCTCGGTGCCGGTCCTGAATTGCTCGGCAAGTCCTCTTGCCAGACCACGCGTAATCTGATCCGTGATTTTCTTTCGCCCAGCAGCCCGACGATAATCAGCTAACACGGCCGCTTCATCACCGACCTTGGCGATCGCAACCGCCAACAAGATAGATTCGGCAGCCGCGCCAGCCATAGCGCAGCACGCCAGATAACTGTTCGTGCGATGGCAATGTGCCGCCTCTGCGGCGCGCTGGGCGAACCCAACCCCGAAGCGGTCTGTGAAAGGTTTGATCACCTCACCGTACCGTCCAGGATCAATCAGCGGTCGCTCAGTAGCCGCTTTTTGTACCCACTCGCTCCCGAAAAGCGTAAGGCTGTAGCCGTCCCCTCCAAAGCCGCGCATAACCTGATGTTCTCTCGCAGGAGTAACTTCTCCAGGACGAAGGACACCAATTCGGCAAAGCTCCCAAGCCGCATCATAAAATGGTTGATAATATGGTTTCAGTTGCTCGTGGTTCAGGGTGTCAAAAGAACTTTGGCGAGCGCGCCAAAAGCCGCGAACAATGTTCGGTATCCACAAATCACATCCATATTTGGTTTCGGATGTGGGTGTGAAGACCCGTCGCGGGATGTCTCTGATTTCGCGCGCGAGAAACTGGACCAAGTAATCGATGGCGTCATCGACGTGAAGCAGAGGCATGTTCTCAGATCACAATCCGCTCGACCTCATCGAGGCTGACCTCATCGCGCCGGCGATCGTAGAGCTGCGTCGTGCGGGTCGAGGCATGGTTCGCCATCGCCGCGGCCTTTTCTAGCGTGCCGCCGTTCTTGAGATAGGCGGTGATCCCGGTTGCCCGGAAACTGTGGTTGCCGAGCTTGGTCTCGATGCCGGCCGCCGCGGCGCGCCGGCGGATCATCGCATAGGCGTTCGCCTGCGGCAGCACCGTGCGGGTCAGCTTGCCGGTGCCGCGGCCGATCGTGCGAAACAGCGGCCCCTTCGGGTCGTCGCGTAGGCCCACGCCGTCGAGATAGGCGGCGAGATATTCCTCGAGGTTGTGGTGGCACGGCATCGCGTGGCGCTTGCCGCCCTTCTCGCGCAGCCGCACCCACAGCCGCCGGTTCTGCGTGAACACATCCTCGACCGTCATGCCGAGCGCCGCGCCGATCCGCGCGAAGGAATAGACCATGAGCCCGATCAGCGCGCGATCGCGCAAGCCGGCGTGTGTCGCGACATCGATGCTGTCGAGCAGCGCGCGCGCTTCGGCCGGGATCGAGCACCGGCGTCTTGCCCGCACGTCACGACGTGCCGGGGCCCGCGTACCGAGCCGGCCGGGTTGACCGGCACGACCTGGCCGGTCACCAGCCAGTCGAACAGATGGCGGATCGCCGCGAGCCGCTGCTTGACGCTCGGTGCGGCGAGCTCGCGCGTCCCCGCCTCGATCCAGGCCGCGACATGCACCGGCTGGACGGCGGCGATCGACGGCACGCCGGCAGCGGCGCACCAGGCCAGAAATTCCTCCGCCGCGCGGGCATAGGCGCGGCGGGTGTGCGGGTTGCGGATGTTGGCCGCGAAGAATTCGAGGAAGCGCATGCCGGCGCGCTCGCCGGCGGCCGCGACCAGCGCCGGGACCATGGGCGCCGAGGAATGGATGACAAGCTGGTTCACGGATACCGCTGCTTGTAGCGCCGCTGATAATCCGCAAAGCGCGCCCGCATCGCCGCTTCGGTGGCGAGGCTCTCGGCGCAAGATTTGTCGATGTTGTCGCTGCCCTCGGCGCGGGCGTCTCGGTGATCCTCCCAAGCCTGATGATAGGCATCGATCAAGGAATCGTCGGCGAGCGTCAAAAGACTTTTGGCGAAGCGATCGGGAACGGAAAGCGCTATTTGCGCGAGTTGCATACAAAGCGTAAGTCGCGTATATTAAAGGCTAGAAAGAGAGGACCCATGGACATGCCCGACAGCGTTCCGGCTTCCGAGTTCACCCGCAACTTTGGCCGCTACCGGATGCGGGCCCAGCGCGAGGCCGTCGCCGTGTCGAGCCACGGCCGGATCACAGGCTACTTCGTCGGCCCGAAGAATACGAGGAGTTCAGGCGCTTCCGCGAGAACCGCCGCAGCTTCGCGACTGCCGAGCTGCCCGAGGAGAAGGTCGAGGCGATCCGCGCTTCACGCATGGACAAACGGCACGCCCATCTCGATACGCTGCTCGATCCCAAATAGCGGAGCCGCATGCCGATCCCCAACCCGGAGCCCGGTCTCGTCATCTCCTATGCCTATCTGTGGCACCGCGAGCACCAGGCCGGACGCGAAGAGGGACAAAAGGACCGGCCGAGCGTCATTGTCCTGGCCATCGAGCGCGAAACCGACGGCGCCACCGTTGTCACCGTGCTGCCGATCACGCACAGCCCGCCGGCCGATCCGGCCACCGCCGTCGAAATACCGTTGCCGGTTGCCCGGCACCTCGGTCTCGATGACGACCGCTCATGGATCGTTGTCGCCGAAGGCAACGAGCTTCTGTGGCCGGGCTACGATCTGCGCAAGCTGCCGCGCAGCGATCGCTACGATTACGGCTTCCTGCCGCCGAGATTTTTCGATCGCGTGCTCGAAGCGTTCGTCGCCTGTTATGAAGTCGGCAAGCGCACCCTTACTTCGCGCGACTAATCCGGCCATCCGACACGGCGATCACCACCGCAGCTTTACGCTGGGCCGTCCATCTCTTGATATGGGTCGACGGTAACGGCATCACCCTCAGTAGCCATTCGATCGTATCGCTTCGCGAGATCGATCAGTCGCCTTCGGACGCTGGGAAATGCAGCTTGCCGCGCCAACTGACATAGCGATGTCGCGAGCGCTCGATAATGATCGCCGCGCGCCTCGAAATTTTGGCTCATTCTCGCCTCCCATACTCAGGCATGGAAGCTTGCGGTCTATGGCGTCACGGCGATGTCCAAAATTCTGTCCCGATCTCGTCAATTTGGGCTCAACGTCTCAGCTGACCTCCCACGGATAACGGGCAGTCCCCGGCATCGGGAGCCGCCAACCCTATTGGTGGCAGACCTTGTCCTTGGCGATGCAGCTGTTGCCGCATGGTTTGCCGTTGACGCAGTGCGGCTTCTTGGTCGAGGCGGACTTGCCGCTCAGGCAAGCGCTCATGAACTCGCCGCGCCGCGCCGGTCATGCCCGTCGCTTGCGCGTTGCAGTCTTTCATCCGCTGTTGCTGCGCGTTTGTCTCGGCGCTGGCCGGCACGCTCAGCGCGGCAAGCGTGATCACGGCCAGAATGTACTTCCTCATCGCGTCCTCCTACCGTCGACCGTCCCTCCCGGATGAAAGGGTGCAGCGTCCAACCCGTGCGCCGTCGAGAAGCGGTCAGGCTTTGCGCAGAACCCGGGCAACCTCATCAACAGGAACCCCGTAGAGCTTGGCGACGTGGGCGACCGGCATGCCGTACTTCATCCAGGTGCGGATGCGCACCAACTGTGACGCAGGGATTGTCGCGGACTGGCGCCGGCTCGGCCTCGATCGGTGCCTTGACCGCGGCGCTCGGAGCCGACGTCGGCTTCGAGGTTTCCGAGATGCGCACAACGCGCTTCGCCTGTCCGACCGTCGGCACCGGGCGGGCGGGCGGCTCGGCGCTGCGTGGTTTTGGCGCGAACAACGCCTCGGCCGCCTGGCGGGCCTTGGCAATCCGCTCGCGGTGATCCGGGTATCGGCTGTCCGACCGGGCGCGACCGTTCGGCAGGCGGTGAGGGGGATGATCTTCAGCCATATCCGGGCGACCGTTAACGCATCGATCGAACCGGGTCAGCAACATTCGCCAGCCGTAGCGGCTCACACATGGCCCATCGGCCCCCGGCTAGATCGAGACAGGCTCCGGCGGAGCGGCGGCGCAACACCTGGCCTCTCCTCGGGCACCGGTCCGGTGCTGCCGGATACCCGCCGCGGTGGGCTGCCCGAGCTCGGCTCGCTCTCGGCCGACACTGAAGCGCGCTCGCGCTGCAGTTCCTCGATTTGCGCACGGATCACCGCAAAATCGTCGGCGGCGCGGGGGCGGCTCATGTTTCCTCCGTTTGTTGTCGTGCGTAGTCGCGTGGACGCCGACTATACCAAGCCGAAGCGCGGGTCCGGACGAATCCCGCGGCGCCGGCGCAGACCGGCCCTGTTCGAACATCGTCGGGCGCGGCAAGCTGCGCCGTCCACGTCCTACCAAGCGACCTCCTCCCCCATGGACAGCCTCGTGCCCGACAGCGCGACAGCCCAGGTCTCGATCACCGTTCTCTCGGTGACCCCGATGCGGGCGGGCAAGCTCTTCGCCCTCGCCGCCGTCGCGATCGACATCGATGGCGTCCTGATCGAAATTCACGGCATCCGCGCCGTGCACGTCCCGCCGGCCGCGACCCGGATCGAATTGCCGACCTTCCGCGACGCTGCCGGCCGTTCGCGCGCCGCGATCATCCTGCCCGAAGAGGTGCGCCGGCCAATCGGCGACGCCGGGGTCGAAAAGCTGGTCGAGCCCGGCCTGGCGGTGCGGCGGCCGGCCTTGAGCGCATCTCAATTCGCCAGCCTCGGGTTCGCCTCCGTGCCGGCTTACAGCGGCGTGTGACGGATAAGGTCGATTCGAAAGTCGGCGGATGACCAGCCTAGGGGCAACGGGAGCCTTTCGCCTTTGTTTCATTCACAGCTGGATTTAACAAGACGGTTGCGTCATCTACTCTTTCAAACGCGACCGAGGAGACCCCTTGGTGCATACCACCAGAACGAACGATGAAATACCCTTTCACTATATAACTGCCATGCAGGAAGAAGTAGCTTCCCTTGGGAAACAGATATTCCGTCCCAAACCCATTTTTGTCCCTATCAGTCCAGAACACTAATCTTCCATAACCGGACTGCTCCGCATCGACAGCCTTACGTGGCCAGTCCACGCTAATATCAATGTGGATCACATGATCATAATTCCGGCAGGCCAACCCTGACAGTTCGGCTACACTTCGAGGGTCTATATTCATTTGTAGAAACTCTACGTCGATCGTCTTTGCCAGTGTCGGGACTACGTAGAACAGGCCTAGGTTTACGCAAATGACAAACGCCCTTGCTGTTTTCGTCAATTGGCCTTTATCGTCCAACATCGCCCTGTCCTATAGCGAGGCTCACCCGGAGCGTTGCGAGCACGTTAATCTCGCGTTGGCTTAAAAGGTTGGTCACTCATAAGTTCGGAGCCTCTTCGCGGCGGGATTGCTCCTTTACCGTGATTGGCAATGAAGCCTTATCCCTCTGCGTCCGGGGACACAAAATGTTGTAGCGGCGAGGGCAGGTTCATGGTAGAACAAATCACGAACATAAATGCTCTCGGTGGCCGCGATGACCGACTTTCCTCGCTCCTTGATCGAGTTCCAACAGCGCTTCGGCGATGAGGCCGCCTGCGCTCGGTACCTTGTCGCGACACGCTGGCCTGACGGGTTTGTCTGCCCGGGCTGCGGTGGTGGCAAAGCCTGGCGGCTGGAAACCAAGGCCTGGACCTACGAGTGCGCCGGCTGCGGTCGCCAGACCTCGGTCACCGCCGGAACCATCATGCATCACTCCAAGCTGCCGCTGACCGCCTGGTTCTGGGCCGCTTATCTGATGGCTACCCACTCCAACGGCATCTCGGCTCTGCAACTGCAGCGCCAGCTCGCTTTCGGCTCCTACAAGACGGCGTGGCTGATCTGCGCCAAGCTGCGCTGCAGCATGCTCGCGCCGGGTCGCAGCCCGCTGGCCGGCCTGGTCGAGGTCGATGAAACCGAAATCGCCTGCCGCAGCAAAAACGATCCGGTCACCGGCGGTGGCGGGCGCAGCCATCAGGGCAAAATGCTGGTTGTCGGCGCCGTCGAGGTCGAAGACGGCGGCCTTGGCCCCGGCCGCATTCGCCTCAGCCAGGTCGCCGATTACTCGGCCGCCAGCCTCCACGCCTTCCTCGCCGCCAACGTCGCCTCCGGCGCCACCGCCAAGACCGATGGTTGGTCCGGATATCCCGGCGCCGCCGGCATCACCCACGATCCCCATGTCGTCGGCAAGATGGCCGCCCATATCGTCTTGCCGTGGGTTCACCGGATCTTCTCCAACCTCAAGGTCTGGGCCTTGGGCGTCTACCACGGGCTGCGCCGCAAGCACCTCCAATCTTACCTCGATGAATTCGTCTTCCGCTTCAACCGTCGGCGCACCCGGCATGCCGCATTCCGATCCCTCCTCGGCATCGCCGCCGCCAACCAGCCCCGCCCTTACAAGATGTTGATCTCACCGGAAGCAAAGGCATAAGGCTTTGGCAATGATCCCGCCCAAGGCGGCGGCGATGTTCTCCGGGAAATTATTTTAACGGAGTTCTTCGCCTTCTCTTCTGTTTGTCATTGAACCATTGATCATAAGCCGCTTGATGACTGATGCCTTTCTGTCTTGCATTCCTGCGTATACGTCGCATCGCATTGCGCGATGGCATGTTGACCCCAGTCTGTTTCTCCTACGCCAGTCGTTCGTTGCCACCATAATGACCGCTATGGCAATAAGGCAGACGACAACTAACAGAAAGTGCATGCGACACCCCTCAGAACCCGCGAGCGATCAAATTGTGAGGATTGCCGTCTCCTGTCGCAAGGAGAATGAAAAACCTAAACAGGTTCATGGCCTATGAGCGCGCCGCCTGTGGCGCTTGCTGCTCATGCGGCGCGGATCATGGCCCGAAGGGTGGACCTAACGACGTTGTACCAGCCGTGGGCCGATACCCGCACCAGTGGGAGCTATCCCCTATCCTCGGGGATGGGCGGACTCGCCGACGTAGATCCGCACCCGGACAGCCGAAGGCCGGAGTTTGCGGCGCGCCGGGTCGGCGTCAAAGTCGAGGGATTTGCTCAGCGCCTTAGCACAACCGCCGAGATGAGAGGATGAAATAGAGTGTCCGCAACTTCGTCATTTATTACGACACCTCGCCCACAACCACTATATTACTATGAACCCGTAGGTCGTTGCATCTATTGTGGATCAACAGAAGCGCTAGGAAAAGAGCATATTATTCCAGATGGGCTAAATGGAAGATGGATATTACCACAGTCCAGTTGTCAGAAGTGCGGGGGCATTACCAGTACAATCGAAGGAGCCTCCTTACGAGGAATTCCTGGCGTGGCTCACGCTTGGCTCTTGGCCTTGGTAAGCGCCGTCCGAAGAGCAAACCGACGCACCTTTGGGCCCCAGTAAAGAAGGGGCAGCACGATGCATACCAGTCATTTCAAGTGCCAGACTATCCCGCGATGATCCTGCTGCCGCTTCTTACGGAGCCACGCATACTCAGTGGGCGGCCATCTGGCATGTGCGGAATATGGGAAAAGAATTTAAACCTTAGCTGGCCACGACTGAGAAAGCGTAGCATATCGTCCGTTTCGTACGATATGGATTTGTATCGCTTTGGACAGATGCTATGTAAAATTGCTCATTCATTCGCCGTAGCAGAGTGTGGACTTTACAGCTTTACACCACTACTCCTTGATTTGATAAAAACTCCACCGCAGACACCGTTCGAGTTCGTCGGTGGGTATCGTTCCTTGACTTCAGCAACACTGCATCTGCATACCTTAGATAAATTTATCATAGAAAAGGATAACATAAAGCATATCGTAGTGATGATACGCCTCTTTGCTTACTTAGGAGGCCCCGCTTAATATAGTTGTCACAGGTACCTATCCTGTATAATAAATCTCTCTGACCTATTCACTCGGTTAGCCGTGAAATCATGCTCTTGCCCACGCCGTAGCTGCGCGCGAGTTCGGCAAGCGTGGCACCTTCCGCTCGTCGGTGGCAGGCCTCGGCCTTCTGCGCGTCAGTCAGTTTCGAGGGTCGGCCCATGTGCTGCCCTCGCTTCTGCGCCCGGTTGCGGCCCTCGGCGGTGCGGGTGCGGATAAGGTCGTCGCCCCACCCGAAGGTCGCTTGTGGGTGGAAACGCGTCATTCCTGATTTGCCCGGGCTGGGATGCCTAGCTTTTAAAAGCGGCCATTCGCCACGACCTCCGACACCGCGCTTATCTCAGCAGTACCGCTGGTGGAGTGAAGCGCCGAGGGATATCCTCGTTCACGAGCAGTTCGCAGCTCCCCGATCGCCGCCTGCCGCGGCTAGAGGAATTATGCCGTACGTTCAGATCTCGGACGATGTCCGATCGCTCGCCGGAGCCGGCGCATGACCGCGACGCTCGACAACGCGGCAGCCGATCTGCAACGCGACAACGCGGAACTCCGGCGCCAGCTCGACGGATGCCGCGCCGAATTGGCCGCGCGCAACAGCGAATACGGCGAGCGCATCGAGCATCAGTCCGCCACGATCGACGTGCTCAAGGCGATGTCGGCCTCGCCGGGCGATCCGCAGCCGGTGTTCGACTTGATCGTCCGCAGGGCGCGAGAACTGTGCAACGCCACGGACGCTGCCTTGTTCGAATTCGATGGTGAACTCGTCCATTTGCGATCAATGGCGTGGCGCCGAGACATTCGGCACGCCCGACGCAGTGGAAGCCTACAAGCGGCTGTTTCCGATGGCGCCGACGCGCGGTTCCATCACTTGCCGGGCGATTCTCGACCGGCAGACCATTCATGTGCGCGACATGGCGACCGAACCCGGACGTCAGCGCCGCCGTTCGCAATCTCGGTGTACAAGTCGCAGATATCGTTGCCGCTGTTGCGCGACGGCGCGGCGATCGGCGCGGTGGCGCTGAGTAGTGGAGAGATCGGCGGCTTCACCGACAGCCAGGTCGCATTGCTGCAAACCTTCGCCGAGCAGGCGGTCATCGCCATCACCAGCGCCGAGACCTATCGCGAATTGCAGCAGCGCACCGGCGACCTCCAGGAGTCGCTCGAATACCAGACCGCGACCAGCGACGTGCTGAAGGTCATCAGCCGCTCGACCTTCGATCTGCAGCCGGTGCTCGACACCCTCGCCGAAACGGCCGCCCGGCTCTGCGACGCCGGCTACGGCGCGATCTACCGCCGCGATGGCGAGGTGTACCGCATAGCAACAGCCGTCGCCTTCTCGCCGGAAACGAAGGAGGCCGCCCGCAAGTTTCGGGCATTCATGGAACAGCATCCGCTCGTCCCCAACCGGGGATCGATTACTGGCCGGGTCGCGCTGGAGCGCCAGGCAGTGCACGTCGCCGACACCGCTTCCGACCCGGAATACATGCTCAGCGAAGCGACAACGCTCGGCAATTTGCGCACTCAGCTCGGGGTGCCGCTGCTGCGCGAAGGCGAGCCGATTGGCGTCATCGCATTGGCGCGCCAGCGCGTCGAGCCGTTCACCGAGCGACAAATCGAGCTGGTGCGCACCTTCGCCGACCAGGCGGTGATCGCGATCGAGAACGCGCGGCTGATCGCCGAGACGCGCGAGGCGCTGGAACAGCAGACCGCGACCGCCGAGGTGCTGCAGGTCATCAATTCCTCGCCTGGCGATCTCGCCGCCGGTGTTCGAGACGATGCTCGAAAAGGCGATGCGATTGTGCGGCGCCGCGTTCGGCGTACTTACGGACCTACGACGGCGAGGTCTTCCGCGCGCGGCGGCTCACGGCGTGCCGCCGGCCTATGCCGAGTTTCGCGGCGCGACCGCCGGCCTATCGCCGTCCGGGCACATGGTCCGGCGCGATCGCTCGCCGGGCGAGCGCGTCGTCCACATCGTCGACTGTCGCGGACGACGGAAGCCTACCGCAGCGGCGACCCGAGCCGGCGAGCGCTTGGTCGATCTCGGCGGCGCCCGCACATCGCTTCACGTCGCCGCTGCGCGAGGACGAAAGCGCTGCTCGGCGCCATTCAGCGTCTATCGCCAGGAGGTCCGGCCGTTCACCGACAAGCAGATCGCGCTGCTGCAGAACTTCGCGGCGCAGGCGGTCATCGCGATGGAGAACGCGCGGCTGCTCGGCGAATTGCAGCAGCGCACCGGCGATCTCCAGGAATTGCTCGAATACCAGACCGCGACCAGCGATGTGCTCAAGGTCATCAGCCGCTCGACCTTCGATCTCGGCCCGGTACTCGAGTACGTCATCGAGACCGCGATCCGGCTGTGCCGAGCGCATATGGGCAGCATCTTCCGGCTTGGAGGACGGCGTTTATCGCTGGGCGGTCGGCTACGGACTTGACCCGGCCTATCGCGAGATCGAGAAACGCACCCCGATAACGCCCGGCACCGGCACCTTGGTCGGCCGCGTTGCCTCGGAAGGGCGCGCCCGTGCAGATCGCCGACGCGATGGCCGATCCGCACTACGCCGTCAAAGACGAGGCGCAGACTGACCCGTGCCCGCACGATGCTCGGGGTGCCGCTGTTGCGCGAGGGCGTGCCGATCGGCGTCGATCGCGCATGGCGCGCGACCGGGTCGAGCCGTTCAGCGACAAGGAGATCGCGCTGGTCACCACCTTCGCCGACCAGGCGGTCATCGCGATCGAGAATGTTCGGCTATTGACCGAGCAGCGCGAGGCCTTGGAGCAGCAGACAGCGACCGCCGAGGTCTTGAGGGTTATCTCCGGGTCCGCGACCGACTTGCAGCCGGTGTTTGAAGCGATCACCGTGCGGGCGGCCAAACTGTGCGAGGCGGAATTCAGCGCGGTGGCGCGTTTCGAGGACGGTCTGCTCCGCCTCGTGGCAGTGAGCAATCTGTTACCAGATGAGGCGAGGGCTTTTCACAGCCTGTTTCCGCGATCACCAACTCGCGGGTTTGTCATGGGCCGCGCCTTTGTGGAAGGCCGCACGGTCCATGTCGAAGATGTTCTCGCCGACCCCGACTACGACCCCCGAACACGCGAGGTCTTGCAGTCGCTCACCGGCTACCGGACATTTCTCGGCGTACCCATCCTGCGCGACGGCAAGCCGATCGGCGTCATCGGATGCGCCCGGCGAGCGGTGAAACCTTTCACGGCTGCGCAAATCGAGCTGGTGCAGCACTTTCGCCGACCAGGCGGTGATCGCGATCGAGAATGCACGGCTGTTCAATGATCTGCGAGATCGCACCGACGAACTGGCGCAGCGTCAGGCCGAATTGCGCGTCACCTTCGACAATATGGGCGACGGCGTCGCCATGTTCGACGAGGAGCTGCGGCTGGCGGCGTGGAACCGCAATTTCCAGGAGATCCTCGATCTGCCGGATGCGTTCCTCGCCGAGCCGCAGAGCTATGCGCGATTACATCCGCTATCTCGCCGAGCGCGGCGAGTTCGGCGCGCGTCGATCCGGAGGCCGAGCTTCGCCGCGTCACCGAGACGACCGGCGAACACTACGCTTCGAGCGCACCCGGCCGGACGGCCGGGTGATCGAGGTCCGCCACAACCCGGTGCCGTGGCGGCGGCTTCGTGCTGATCTATGCCGACATCACCGAGCGCAAGCGCAGCGAAGCCGAGATCCGCGCGGCGCGCGACGCGGCGGAAGAGCAGCCGCACGATCGCGGCCGCATACCAGGAGCTGAAGGCGGCGCAGGCCAGCCTGATCCAGGCCGAGAAGATGGCCTCGCTCGGCCAGCTGACCGCCGGCATCGCCCACGAGATCAAGAACCCGCTCAACTTCGTCAACAATTTCGCCGGGCTGTCGGTCGAATTGCTCGACGAGCTGAAGGAGGCCGCGGCACCGGCCTTGGCGGCGCTCGACGACGACAAGCGCGCCGAGGTCGACGAGATCGTCGCGATGCTGACCGGCAATCTCGAAAAGATCGCCGAGCACGGCAGGCGCGCCGACGGCATCGTCAAGAGCATGCTCGAGCATTCGCGCGGCGAGCAGCGGCGAGCGCCGCGAGGTCGATCTCAACGCGCTGGTCGAGGAGGCGCTGAACCTCGCCTATCACGGCGCCCGCGCCCAGGACCAGAGCTTCAACATCACCCTGGAGCGCGATTTCGCCGCCGCCATCGCGCCGATCGAGCTGGTCCCGCAGGACATCACGCGCGTCTTCCTGAACCTGTTCGGCAACGGCTTCTACGCCGCCACCAAGCGCCAGCGCGACGGCGCCGAGCCCGGACTTCCGGCCGACCCTGAAGGTGACGACGCGCGATCTCGGCGAGGCGGTCGAGATCCGCGTCCGCGACAACGGCATCGGCATCCCGCCCGAGATCCGGGACAAGCTGTTCCAGCCGTTCTTCACCACCAAGCCGACCGGCGAGGGCACCGGCCTCGGCCTGTCGATCAGCTACGACATCGTCACCCAGCAGCATGGCGGCACGATCGCGGTCGACAGCGAGGTCGGCGAGTTCACCGAGTTCACGATCCGCCTGCCGCGCGCCCGCGGGCGGCACAACAGCGACGAGCGAGGCCGCGGCATGAGCGTCAGCATCCTGGTCGTCGATGACGAGCCCGATGTCGCCGACCTGTTTCGCCAGCACTTTCGCCGCGAGGTGCGCCAGGGCACCTACGTGATGCACTTCGCCGACCTCGGGCGAGCAGGCGCTCGAACGGCTGGCCGGCGAAATCGAGCCGCAGCTGATCGTCATCCTGTCGGACATCAACATGCCGGGTATGGACGGGCTGACGCTCTGCGGCGAGATCAAGCAGCGCCTCCCCGATCTCCCGGTCATGATGGTGACCGCCTATGGCGACGACGAGCGACGACGCCGCGCCGGCGAACTCGGCGCCGTCGAGTTCATCACCAAGCCGGTCGATTTCGATCGGTTGAAGGCGCAGCTACGCCAACTGCCCGCGGCAGCGGACTACAAGAGGTGAAGGCGTAGTTGAATGTCCGCTTGCCGGCCGCGCCCATCATCGACTGGCGAGGTCATGAAGGTCGCCTTCGGGTCGACTTGAGCCGCCCGATGGTCGTCAAGCGAGCGACCGAAATCGGCGCAACCTTGTCGTTGCCGCGCGTTCCGGCGAAGGTCCCTTCACCTAATCTTTTGTAGACGTCGAGCATCGTGCAATGCGAAGTGGCGGCACGTTGAGCTCATGATCTACGCCCTTGCCAAGCCACCACGGGCCAACTGATGGCATTTACCCGATCAACAGTGGTTCCCGCAGGTACACGGCGACGCCCAAACATGCGCGGGCGAGGATCTCGATCCCTAATGGGCTGAAGTTATTGGCTCTAGCCCCTGCGCGTTGAAAATGTCACAAAGTCCAAATCCAGCCCCCGCAACCAACCCTGCCATTTCATCCCGTAAGTTCAATAAGTTATGGATCAACAGATCCGGCCTCAAATCCGAAGTGAACAAAATCAATGACATAGTGATGTAGGTTCAAATCACACGCAACCAACACACCCATGCCACCCACTGAATTCTCATTAACTGTTCCGCTTGAAAATCTGTAAGGGCCGCTCGGCCATCTCATCGAGAACCGCTCTTTGTCCCTTAGCCGACCTTGGCTCGGCTCGATCTGTTGGTCGGCGCAGGTTGGTGAAAACGGTCGTTCCCGATTTCCCCGACCTGCGGTCCCCATGGTTTGATAACGGACCCTCACGCATCCGTGGCGAGGATCGCGGCGAAGCGGCGGGTCGCGATCAGCGCTCCGGCATTCCCGCTTGCCGCAACGCGTCTGCCACTCGGGCATATAAATCTCTCTGGCTGTTCGACTGCTACACCAGATCGGAAACCGATTTAAAATAGTCGCGTGTCCAAACTCGGATTGCGGTTAACACCTCACGGACGCCTGAGCGTCGAGGAACGGGATGATGGGCCGGACATCGACGCCGCGGCGTCGATTCGTCTGATCGACGCGTTTGCCCGGGGGACCGGGTATGGGCTGGTGTGGCTCGGCGCCGCCGAGGTGGGGCAGGCATTGCCCCCTTTGTTTGTTTGGTGGCGTGACTTCGCGGCCCTGTACGTCGGGTCGCTTTGTCTGCACGCGTCCGGCATGGACGCGGAGGGGCCCCGAAGGCCGCCGAATGTACCGGCGCCAACTGCTGCGGAACTCTCATCTCTGGTGTTGACCGCGCCGATTATGGCGGGGGCCGAATATCTGACCCAGGATGTCTTGCTGGCGTTGTGGAATGAGATGGAGCGAGCCTTCGCTGCGTCTCTTGCCGCCGCTAAGATCGGATTGCAGGCCTTCCTGACCACCCTGAATCGGGCGTGGAACCTGGTCGGTCGGGTGCATTTCAATCTGGCGGAAAACCGCCGCGATCCCGACCAGCCCTTCGCCTTTATGGCGACCTACACCACCCGCCTCTCCGCCCAGGCGAAGGCACAGCACGTCCCCCTCGGCCAAGCACTGCGCGAATACGCCGGGGCGGCGAACCGGGACAAGTTGCTATCCTTGCTCCTGCCGGTGCAACGCGCTGCGGAACATTGCGTCTGGCTGAAGCCGATGATCGATGCCGGCGATATTTTTCATCCGCTGCGCTGGGGACCCACGGAGGCGTCGCGCTTCCTCCAGAGTGTCCCTGAGCTTGAAAGCGCCGGGGTGGTGGTCCGTATGCCCGTCTCTTGGCGCGCCAGCCGTCCCGCCCGACCGCAGGTAACCGCAACAGTCGGTGGCCGGGCGCCGTCGGCTGTCGGGCTGGACGGGCTGCTGGATTTTCAGATGAGCGTCATGCTGGATGGCGAGCCACTCACTGACGCCGAGGTTGCGACCCTGCTCGCCGGCACCGAGAACCTCGTGCTGCTGCGTGGTCAATGGGTCGAGGTCGATCGGGCGCGGCTTCAACGCACAATGGAACAGTTCCACGCAGCCGAGGAACTCGCGGCCCGTGACGGCCTCACCTTCGCGGAGGCGATGCGGATGCTGGCCGGCGCCGGCGTTACCCGGGACGACCCGGCCGCGACCGACACTGGCTGGGCACGTGTAACCGCCGGCCCCTGGCTGGAGCAGACGCTGAAGGAATTACGCGCGCCGGACGGGGACGGAGTCGATCCCGGCCCAGCGCTGGCAGGGACGCTGCGTCCCTACCAGAAAGCGGGAACCCGATGGATGAACCTGCTGGCAGGCCTTGGTCTCGGCGCCTGCCTGGCCGACGACATGGGTCTCGGGAAGACAATCCAGGTGCTAGTCCCTGCTGCTGGTGGAACAGGCCCGCGACGCCGGGCCCCGGCCGAGCCTATTGGTAGCCCCAGCTTCCCTGCTGGCTAACTGGGCAGCGGAGATCGAAAAATTCGCTCCCAGCCTGAAGGCTGTGATCGTGCATCCTTCGACGATGCCGGCGGACGAGGTGAAGGCTTTCACCGCCGAACAAGCATCGGACTATGATCTGGCAATTACAAGCTATGGCTCTCTGCTGCGTATCCCCGTGTTCGCAGAGGCAGATTGGCGGTTTGTCATTCTGGATGAGGCGCAAGCGATTAAGAACCCGAACGCCCGTCAGACCAAAGCGGCGAAGGCGCTGAAGGCAAGGGCGCGGATCGCGCTGACCGGGACGCCAGTCGAAAATCACTTGGGCGATTTGTGGTCGATCTTCGATTTCATCAACCCGGGTCTCCTGGGCAACGCCAAACAATTCACCCGCTATACCAAAGGACTGGCCGAGCGGACGCATAATCCCTACGGCCCGCTGCGTGAGCTGGTGCGGCCCTACATCCTGCGTCGGATGAAAACCGACAAGTCGATCATCGCCGACCTGCCCGACAAGACCGAGATCAAGGCGCTGTGCGGACTATCGCGCCGGCAAACGGCGCTGTACGGCCAGGCCGTCGAAGACCTTGCGAAGAGCCTTGAGGCATCGGCAGGCATTCAGCGGAAGGGCATCGTCCTGGCGATGCTGATGCGGCTCAAGCAGATCTGCAACCATCCGTCCCAATGGCTGAACGACAATGTCTGGGCGGAGAAAGATAGCGGCAAATGGGCACGCCTGCGTGAAATCGCCGAGGTCGTCGCCGCGCGGCAGGAAAAGATGCTGGTGTTCACGCAGTTCCGCGAGATGACCGGGCCGCTGGCCACCTTCCTGGGGCAGATTTTCGGTCGCACCGGCATGGTGCTGCACGGTGAGACGGCGGTGAAGAACCGCAAAACCCTGGTGCAGCGTTTCCAGGACGATGAGGCGGTCCCGTTCTTCGTGCTGTCACTGAAGGCGGGCGGCACCGGTTTGACCCTGACCGCGGCATCCCATGTGGTGCATTTCGATCGCTGGTGGAATCCAGCGGTCGAGAACCAGGCTACCGACCGAGCGTTCCGGATCGGCCAAAAGAAGAACGTCCTGGTGCACAAGTTCATCTGCCGCGGCACGGTAGAGGAGAAGATTGACGCCTTGATCGACTCGAAGCAGGGCTTGTCGGATGAGCTTTTGACGGGCGGCGACGAGATCAACCTGACCGAGATGACCAATGACGACATCATGCGAATGGTCAGCCTGGATCTTAACGCCGCGATGAAGGAGTAACGCTGATGTCGCGCTCCTTCGGAGGGTGGGCGCCCTATGTGCCGGTCGCGGCGCGCCGCCGCAAAGCCGAACGCGAGATGGAGAAGCTCCGCAAGAAGGGCGCGGTGGTCTCGCCGGTGAAGATCGAGGGACGACAGATCGCCAGAACGTTCTGGGGCAAGGCGTGGTGCGACAACCTGGAGAGTTATCGCGATTATGAGAACCGGTTGCCGCGGGGGCGCACCTACGTGCGCAACGGCTCGGTGGTCGATCTACAGATCGCACCCCGCGAGGTAACGGCGATCGTCAGCGGGTCGAAGATCTATAAGGTCAAGGTCAGCATCGGAGACGTCGGCCACGGCCCGCTGGAAGACGCTTTGCGCGGACTGTTCGGGCGGGATCGACTCCCTGGTGGAACTGCTGCAGGGGAGATTTTCCAAAGGCGTGATGGAGCGGCTCTGCCGTCAGGATACCGGCCTGTTCCCGCGGCCATCGGAAATCCGGTTCACTTGCAGTTGCTCGGACTATGCGTCGATGTGCAAGCACATTGCAGCGGTGCTCTATGGCGTCGGCGCGCGGCTCGATGAAAGCCCAGAGTTGTTGTTTCGGTTGCGTGCGGTCGACGAGACTGAACTGCTATCCGATCTAGGGAGCGCTCTGCCAGATACGCGGACGAAGCGCGACCCGGCGCAAACCTTGGTCGGTGACGATCTCGCGGCACTGTTCGGTCTGGACATGGAGGAGAGTAAGGCACCGGCTCCTTCACGCTCGGCCGATGCGACATCGGCCGGCCCCCGAAAGAAAACGCGCAAAAGCGTGGTTGAGAACTTGGCTGTTGCCGCTGCTAGCGCAGTTAAGGCCAAGGCCAATGAGGTGCCGCCCGCCCGGGAAAAGAAAGCAGGCCCCGACAAGCAGGGAGACAGGCCGGCAGCGAAGGAATCAACCAAGGCCAGGTCGGCCCCGGCGCCTCAGAAGAACACCATGGTACCCACGCGGTCACCAGCAAAAAAGACCGTTACCGCCCAAACCAAATCCGCAGCGAAGCCAGCAACAGCGAAGCCCTCGGCCGGAATCCGAAAGGCACAAGCGAAAGCCACCGTGTCCGCTCGCCGCCGATCTGACCCTGTTCCGGTGATCGCGGCCCCCGTGCCAGTCAGCCAATTTTCGTCTCGGCGGCGAGTCGGATCATCCGCTGCGCCCAAACTGGCCAACAGCGCGAAGCGGCGACGGCATCAGGAAAACGGTTGATCACAGTGTAACCGATCGTCGTGGTCCGGATATGTCCGCTTCCTAACCAACCCAACCAGCTCAATTGAAATCCAACAGGCCTAGGTTTCATTCGCCTGATGGTCAGCGGCGAATGGCACGAGCCGCATCACTTCGCGATGGTGAAAGGCGAATTCGACCACGCGCATCTTGGGCTAGCCCACATCCACTGAAACGTCTGGCCGTTACTCGGATGACGGTCGTTGCTGCCTGATCGACTTCGTGATCCAATCTGCCCAGCGCTATTATGACCGAAGCGGCGCTCGGAAATTGGCTAGCCGGTGCAGAACTCCGGTACATCGAACTTCCTCGTGCTGGACCGATGACGGGAAGGTCCGGAATCCGGCGCTGACCTGCCGCTACTTCGGCCGTTTACGAATGCTGAAGGTTGCCCGAGGCCGTGTGAAAACCCGAACGCCGCGCTAGAAAACGAAACATCAAGAATAGAGGCGAGCCGCTTCGCAAATCATCGTTGCCGAACCTGCAGTATAACGGATCAAGTATTGCGTCTGGGCCGTAGTCGGCCGAGTTTTTACACAACCTGGCCCCATTCCGGTCATCGCCGGGCGCCACCCGGAGCGGCCTCAGTTGGGTGAAGTGCGAGCTTCCCGATTTGCCCCGCTTGGAGTGCCTAGGCCTTAGAAGCGGTCATTCGCCACGATCCGAGATGCTGCGCGCTTATCGCACCGGTACCGCTGGCAGACCAAACGGCAGGGGATATCCTCGCTCAGGGGTTCGCAACCTTGGTTTGGCGGCTATGGCGCCGTTCGGCGCGCAGCATCACCCGCAGCTTTGAAGCCGGTGTTGCCGCCTTCTGTACAGCCATTGGCAGGGGGATGGGGGGGGGAGGGGTATTGGTCACCACCAGCGCGGGAAGACCTTACCCTTTACGGCAAGCACCTGGTCGGCGCTGCATGGCTCCGTGCGCTGCTGCTTGTTGAGCTTGTGGCGCAGGATCGAAGAATGGCGGTAGACCTCTTTGCGGGCCCGCATGATGTTGCCGAGTGGCACATGCTCGGCCGTCACCCGCCACGGCGCGAAGGAGAGCGCATCCATCTTCTCGAGGTTGTCATCGCCGGAGATGTCTTGCCGCGGGATCCGGAGCTTGGCCACCGTGACGAACGGCGACAGCGCCTCGGGCCACTCGACGGTGACGTCCTCTACCGGCATTAGGGCTAGATCGGCGCACAGTTGCACTTGGATGTCGAATTCGTAAGGACGATCCCGCAGTTCGGCGACCAGAGCCGGGCGGTACACCTCCGCCGCCGACGCAAGGTCGAGGGTGCGCTTGACCACGTTTTTGGCAGAGCCCGCTTCGGGCGCGAAACGCACCTTGGCGATATAGTCGCCGTGCCGGACCGCACCCATCGTCCAGTAAGTGGATAGCAACAGGTTCACGGGGCGTGTCTGAGCCACGGTGAGGAACGCGAGGAGTTCGTCCCAGGCCCACTGATCCTGGTCCAGTGTTCCCTTGCCGGTCAGGAAGTCTCGAAAAAAACGGCGCCGACCGGGGGTGCCTTGCGCAAAGTATAGCGGCGCCTCTACGAACAACTCCTGGATGAATAGATAATGCTCGATCGTATTGCAGAAAAAGATCGGCGCGTCGATGTTGGCGTAGTCGAAGGTGTGCGTGTCGGGCTGATCCTCGAGGAGGGTCGGACCGTCGATGCCGAACATCTTCAGCGCCAGTCCGGTGGCGCCGCCAAGCCGCGCGTCGGCTCCGGCGTGCGGCGAGCCGTTAGAAAAGCGGATCAATGCGTCGTGCGTTCCAGGCTTTGCATAAATGCCTTGCGCATATTCGGCTGGGAGCCGATCCAATATCTCGACCTCGGCCCTGACCAGTCCGTATCCTTTGGCGTGTGCGTCGCGGACGGCGCGGCCGGTGCCTTCGGTCGTGACCGACCCGGCAATGTAACGTTCGGTCTTGGCGATTACCGTCTGCAGGTTTTCATCGAACCTGGGATCGACGGCTTCGATATCCGGCGTGTATTTGACGAATGGTATCGACATGTGTCGTCCTCCTATTATCGGGCCTCCCTCCATTGAGTGCGCGTCGCGGCGGGGTGATGGGAGGATTTCCGAAGCCGTGCTTTTCGGGACTGATTACTTACACTCGGAGTTCCCCGCGCTTGCGAGACATACCGGAGTTGCGGGAGCG
>CAWFKO010000016.1:0-159712 GCA_963816445.1 uncultured beta proteobacterium
CGGGCGTTCGTTCGGCAACGAACCGTGTCCCGCACGGCGTTCAGGCGATAGGTGAGGTAGGTCCGGTGGCGCACGTTCGACAGCCGCTCCGGCTTGAAGATGGCCGCGTTGATGCCGTCGCAGCGCGCGGAACGCACCAGCAGCCCGTTCAGGTCCTGCTCGTGCACGTAGCGTCCCACCTCGGTGCGTGAACGCATAACTCGCGCGGCTGGTCAGGTCCGGATAGGCCGCTTCCTTGCCGCGTAGATCAATCAGCAGGGCCTCGCAGCGCACGTCGAACACGCGCCGCTCAGTCACGATTTCGCGATCCTCACCGGCGAAGCTGTCCTGCACGAACCGGTACCAGTGCCACGCCGTCTCGTACACGGTGGTCTCAACCGCAAGCGACCCATACCAGACGCCGTACAGCGACCCGTCGGAGAAGCGCGTGGTCTGCCAGTGCGAAGAGTCGAACGTGTAGCTGATCACGCTGCCGTAGTCGAACGGCCGGGTGATCAGCGCGGCCGCGGTAGGAATGCGCTCTGCGCTCTCGGCGGCGATGGCAACGTCCCAGTCTGCGGGATCGGACGAAAGATCGTCGAACAGGTTCTGCGATTCGCGCGCGCCTGGAATGTTGCGCACCAGGTCGTCGTGGAAGTCGACGTTGGCGGAAAACAGATCCGCCTGCAATTACTGGCCCCGCTGGAAGTCCAGATAGCGGCGCACCGCCAGCAAACCCTCGAAGCCGTGCTCGAGGATCAGGTCCACCGGCCGTTCGCCGAGCCGGCGGTTCGGTTGCGTCATCCAGCGGTAGGCCAGGTCCCGATCGTGGGGGAACAGCAGTCGCAGCGACTTGTGGATGCCCAACAGGTGTCCGGCGCGGTCCCGCAGGTCGCGGTTGTCGGCCAGCGGCTCGCCACTGCGGTAGCGGCCGAGCGTGCTGCGACTGCCGGCCGACAACCCCAGCACTTCGGCCTGCTCCGTCGCGGTCAGGTCCCAGTGCTCGAGCAGTCGCGTCACCATCGCGGCCAGGCGGCTACGCGCCTCGCGGCTGCCCGGGTCAACTGCAGCGCGTTTCTGCGCCACTGCCCGCATGACTTGTGCCTTCATCGCTGGTGTTTTTGGTACAGACAGTGTACCAAAAGCGACGGCCTTGTCAATCCCGGCCCGGAAGGCCAAGGAGGCTTGCTGCTGGGTCTCGTCGCCGGTCGCGGTCCTTGCGCGTACCCGGGCCGTGACCGGCCGCGTGGAGGCAGGTCGGGTATGAACACGGCCTGCGCCGTGTCCCAGGCCCACCCTTTGGGATTCCGCGCCGCGATCGCGCTCGCCTTCGCAGCGCGCTCCTGGTCCGAGAGGAACGGGCTCAGGATATCCAGCGCGACCGGCCGCTCGCCGGCGTCGAGCAGCTGAAAGTTCGGAAAATTGCCCGCGTGCTTCGCTTCGTAGCGCAGCGGTTTCAGGAACGCCCGCTGCTCCGCGACAAGCTTGTCGACGACGTCCTTTTCGTAGGCATGGTCGAGCGGTATCCATTGCGCGCTCGTCATCATCAGCGTGCAGCGATTCGATCTGGTAGAGGTGCTCGCGTTTGGCGTAGAAGAGGCACGCCACGATGAGCTTCACCTGGTCCGCGCTCCACGCGAGCAATTCGGACTCGAACGCCCGCTTGGTTCGCTCACCTGCCTTGTGGTCGAGAAAGAAAGCGCAATCAGGCAGGTGCTTGAGAACCAGCTCGTAGCCCAACGTCGTTGCCCTGAGCTCCTTCAGTTCGCCGATGGCGATCATCATCTTGAAATGCAGATCGGCGTCGGGGGACAACAGAATCGACAGCGCTTCTTTGCGGCGCTGCGCGATCTCGGCCGCCTGATCCTGCGAGAAGCGCTCCGGAATGAACACCCGCTCGGCGAGACGCAACCCCTTGGTTTCGACCTCCTCGCACGCCTGCAGCAAGAACTTGCGCAGCACCCAGTAGGAGCGCTTGCCTTGCATCCGCGGATACCAGCGGTTGAACCCCGCCCGCTCCCAGAGGTAGTGCAAGAGCCCGCGCAGGCTGAGTTGCTTGCGCGCCACCGTGACCTCGCGCCGGCAGCTCGCGATCCGCAATGGCAAAGCTGCGTCCGACGCGACGGGTCAAGGGAAAGTCCAGCCGCAACTCGACGCCTTCCGGACCGCGTTCGATGATGGCTTCGCCCAGAACTTCGCCCAAGCCCGATTCACTCGCGCGGCAGCTCGTACGACGGGCATGTCGGGCGATGCTCCGCGCCGGTCTCCGGCATGCGCTTGATCACGAAGTCGCTGAACTTCGAGACGTACATTTCCACGCCTTCGTCGACACACAGGCACCGTGGCCGCGCCGGCGTGCCGTAGATGCGGGCGAGCGCGTCCTGCAGCCCCGGATCGTGCGCCGCGAAGATCCTGCCGTTGATCAGGTAGCGCTGCTCGTCCATGCGAGGACCCTGTCCAGCGTGTAGCCGCCGCGCCAAGGCGAGAGAAGCCGCTCAGCGCGGAATCACGCCGCATTCCTGCCTTGGTGCCCATCACGACGCGATTTTTGGCAATCAGCCGAACGGCCGCAACCGGAAAAGCCCGAAAAATCGTAAGGCTTAATTCAACACGTCGGCTATGCGGTGCACGAAGCCCGTGGTCGGAAGCAGGAGTTCACGCCGATTGAAGCTCAACGTGCTTCCCCCACGCACGGACGGGACGTCGTGCAGAAGAGCCAGCCATCGCCTCGCGAATTTCAGCCGGCAGCGGGCCTCTGATCTTTTGCGCCGGAAAGTGGCTAGCGGTCCGCGTACCGCTTCGCCGCCGCGAGGTCTCGGCGCAGCTCCTCCGCCGTGCGCCGCGGACCGTAGCCGGGCGTGTCGCGCTGGATGCGCCAGCCCTCCTTCAGCGGCCCCGCGTCCACCGTGTCGAAGCCGAACTGGTCGAGCAGACGGGTGACCGTCGCCTTGGCCCCAGGGTCGTCGCCGGCGATGACCAGCGCGCGACGATTCTTCGTGCCCGCCGGTTGCCCGTCGGTGGTGAGCGCCGCGGCGTAGATGTGGTTGAAGGCCTTGACGACCTTCGAGGTCGGCAGGTGCGCCTGCAGGAGCTCGGAGGTCGTGGTCGACTCATTGTCGAGCTCGGCGATGTGGCCGTCGCGTTCGGGGTAGTAGTTGTTCGTGTCGATCACGATCTTGCCCGCCAGCGGCTCGACCGGAACGGCTCGGTAGTTCTTCAGCGGCACCGTGACCACGACGATGTCTCCGGCCTTCGCCGCGTCGGCAGGCCGTCGCCGCCCGCGCTCTCGGTCCGAGCTCCGCGACGAGCGCTGACAGCGTCTCCGGCCCGCGCGAATTGCTGATCACGACGTTGTAGTCGTTTCTCACCGCGAGTCGCGCGATCTGGCTTCCGATGTGCCCGGCACCGATGAGTCCGATCGTCTTTATCGACACTATCGTTCACGGCAATTTTCCTTTCGTTTGCCCTTTGGAACCCGCGACCAAGTACGCACGCTCGGCCTCTTGCAGCATTGCGCTTTTCAGGGTCGCAATGAATAGAGGCTGCAACGCTGCTTGGTATTGATCAGTCGCGGTCGGGACGCTGTTTCCCGGAAAACGGCAGCAACCACGACAGCGACTTCATCAACAGCGCCGTCTGGCCAAGGAAATGATGTTGCGCCTGGCTCACCATCTGCTCGTAGGCGCTCCGATCCAGCTCGCCCTCGAAGGCCTCGGAGGTGAGCTTGCCATCCTCAAAGCGCGTGTTCGCGCGACTTCACCTGGGTCTTGCCACCGGACGCCGAAATCTCCGTGTACGAATAGCGGAAGCTGAAGAACGGGTTGGCCCTCGAGACCGGCTCCATGACTTCGACCGCATCTTGCTCAACTTTGCGCGGCGCCCGTTCGGCGCGTCGCACGGGATACTTGCTCATGCAGAACCTCTCGACGAAAGAGTCCTGGCCCCGTCTGACGAATGCGTCACGGACGCATTGATGAAATCCGTTGACGAGGATTGCAGCGTCAATTTTACTCCGTCGGTGGACACGACCACCCGGCGCCCGCTACGATGATTTTCGACAGCAGCGATTCAGAGTAAGACACCTTGGGCGACATTCGCGTTGGCACGGCGTCGTGGACCGACAAGACGCTCATCGACAGCCAGCGCTTCTATCCCGAGGACGCCAAGACCGCGGACGAGCGCCTGCGCTTCTACGCCACCCGCTTCGCCACCGTCGAGGTCGACAGCTCGTACTATGGGCTGCCCTCCGCACGCACTGCCCAGCTCTGGGCCGAGCGCACACCGGCCGATTTCTCGTTCGTGGTGAAGGCCTTTCGGCTGTTCACCCTGCACCACACCGCGCCGGACGCGCTGCCCAAGGATATTCGGGTGGCACTCGGGCCGCTCACCAAGAACAACCTCTACTACACCGACCTGCCCGAGGAAATCGCCATCGAGCTCTGGTCGACGTTTTCGTAGCGCATTGCTCCCGCTGCAGCGCGCCAACAAGCTCGCCGGTGTCTTGTTCCAGTTTCCGCCGTGGTGCCTGCGCTCACGCGCGAACTACGAGCACATCCTGCGCTGCAAGGAGATTCTCGCGGGCGCCGAGATCTGCGTGGAATTCAGGAACCGCACCTGGTTCGATGACGGGCATCGTGACGAAGTGCTCCAGTTCGAGCGCCAACATGGAGTGAGCCATGTCGTCGTCGACGAGCCGCAGGGCTTTGCCTCGAGTATTCCCTGGGTGGCCGAAGTGACGGCGCCCTCCTTTGTCATGGTGCGCCTGCACGGGCGCAACGCCAACACCTGGGAAGTGAAGGGGCTGGCGTCGAGTGGCGAGCGGTTCAACTACCTCTATCCGCCCGCCGAGCTTCATGAGCTGGCCGACAAGGTGAGACCCTCGGCCGCCAAAGCGCAGCGCACCCACGTCTACTTCAACAACAATTTCGAGGACTACGGGGTGCGCAACGCGCTCGATTTCACGCCCCAGGTACTGAGCTAGCCCCTGCCACGCTGCGCTCGGTAATCCGCCCGAAAAAGCCCCGCCAAACGCGAGGCTCGTCCGGTTGGCGTTGATCGCATGCGCGGACCAGAATCCGCTGGTCGCCCAGCGCGGCGTCACCGGAAGCGGTGCCGTGACAACATCTACGCGGATGCGTGAAATCCCGACGGCCGCTCGCGCTCGACGGGCCGCGGCAGAGTGACGGTCGCCAGGATTCTATTGCTGCCCGCGCACGACCTTCGCGTGAGCAAGAATCGCAGCGGCTAGAGCCTCAGCGTGCCGTACATCGAACCAGATCACGCGCGTCTCACTCAATGTGTCGTCGCGCTGTTCAAGCACGATGTCATCGTCAGCGCCGGAGCTAACGGTAATCGGATTTGCTGCGGCGACTTCGATCGTTGGCTCGTCTTGTTCGTGGACAACCGGAGTGTTGGCGATAAGAGCGCTGAGCCGACCGGTGGCCGAATGTAGGGTGGTGGCCATACTTTACCTCCGATGAGTGAACACACATGGGATGGTAGCGCATTCCGCCAAAAACCACTACATATAGTAGTTTTGGCGCCCGTCCTGCCTAGAGATGTCGATCATGGGCATCCGATCGTCAAACCTACCGCGCCAAGGCGGTTTCGACCCGCTGCCAACCCTCGGTCAAGACGTGGGTGCGACCGTGAGCCACTCACTTGGACAGGGCATACACATAGCCCGAGCGGTATCGACGCTGGTGGTGGCATCGAGCCATTCGTCCTCATCGCCCTCCCCGAGAATCACCGGCATGCGATTGTGGATTGGCTCCATCATTGCGTTCGGCGCAGTGGTGAGAATCGTGAACGTCTCGAGGACGTCATCCCCCCGACGCCAGTAGTCGTATAGTCCAGCCAGCGTAACCAGATCACCGTCAGCCCGCGCAATGCGGATCTTCTGTTTCTTCTTCTGACCTGGAACCGCCTGCCACTCGAAGAACGCTGTTGCAGGTACCAGGCAGCGCTTGGACTTGAATGGGCCGCGGAACATCGGTTTCGCGTGGGCGTCCTCCGATCGCGCGTTGAACGGCGTGCTCATCGCCTTCGGATCTTTCGCCCAGAACGGCACCATGCCCCACTTGCGCATCGACGCGATGCGCTTGCCGTCGCGAAGCAGGATCACGGGATTCGTCTCGGTAGGCCGAACGTCCACATTCTGCGCAAAGTCGAGATCGCCGGGCTCGATGCGATACCGTGACCCGAGCCGCGCGGGCGTGTCGTTCAACTCGTAGCGGCCGCACACGTTCGCCCCTTATTGACGCAGGGCCGGTAGGCGATCCGCCAAGATGGCGTTCGTCCGCTTCGTCTCTGCAAGCAGCTCGCGCAGGAGCGGCTTCGTGCCGATCAGGGCGAACGGTAGGATTAGCCAGCAGACCGCGAGAACGAACAGGAAAGCCAAGCCGATGAAATACAGGATGCCGAAGCTTGCGAGCACAGTTCTCTCCCTTGGGTAGTTGCACCAATAGCATATCCGCAAGTTCGGGTTTTCGCGGAGGCATGTGGGCAAGATTGAACCAAGTGAGCAACGCACAAACCACTCTCAGCTCGGCCCAGTCCTCGCGGGCTCGTCGTCGCTCCCAGGCTCGCGCTGTCAGAAGGCGCATCCTTGAATCGGCACCGATCGCATCGTCGGACCGCGCGGGTCAGTGCACCAAACCTCGTATCCGACACGCTTACCGAACCAGCGGCAGGTAAAGCAGCCGCCGCGCTCCTCAGACAGAAAGGGATGGAACGGGTCGGTCGGCCCCATAACGCACTCACCCACGTGGCGAGTCGCCGAGGACCAGCGCAGGATGTTCGGCAAGCTTTTATTGTCGGACGATATGATCCGGCGCGCCAGTACGACAGGTTGTGGATTCGTCGCCAAATCAGCACAACGCGTTACGGTAGTGAGCAAGGGTCAGGCGGCGGTAGCAGCCACCGCACACCGAAATACCCGCAACGCGAATTATTGCGAACGAGAGTTGTATGAGTTGTCGTGAATGGTATTCGACTCTGCCCGATTAGATCCAAACTTGCAGGGAAGGACCGCCATCGGCATCGACCCGTTGCACTCAGTCATACGTTCTGAGAGCCGATCACGCGAGTAAAATGGCGCGTCAATTTGCACGAGGGGGGCCAGCATGGGATTGATTCGGCTAGGCAACAAGCCACCCTTGACGGTAGCTCCGGAGGATACGGTCGTCCGGGCGGCGCGCGCGATGACCGAACGCCAGCGTCGGTGCCGCGGCCGTCCTCGAAGGGACTGGGGTCGTCGGCGTGGTGACTGAGCGTGACGTGTTGGAAAAGGTCGTCGCCGCCGGCGGCGACCCCAATACCACGCGCGTGCGGGACATCATGTCGAGTCCGGCGCTATCGGTTAGCGTGAACACGTCGGTGGCCACAGCCGCAGCACTGATGCGCAAGCATCACATCCGCCATCTGGTCGTCCTGGACGAGCACGAAACGCTGGTCGGCATGCTGGCCCTGCGCTACCTACTTTACGATCTCATGGACGACATGGAGCGCAATGTCAGCGATCTTATAGGCCATATCATGACCGACGGACCGGGCGGGTAGGTGGCCGGCGCTCGTGGCGGAGCTCGGTTCAGAACCATCTTGACGCTCGATCGTGGACGCAGATCGGCAGAGCACGGCCTGGTCTTAGGTGCGAGTGAAAGCGTCAACGGAAAATTCATCGGCTGCGCCGGAGCCGCCACCCTCGCGCCGTGGCAAAGCGCAGAATTTCATCTTCGGTGACGACCTCCTGGTCAGCTGACGCTCGCCCCTGCCGCGCTGCGCTCGGCATCTGACCCGAAAAAGCCCCGCAAAACGCGAGGCTTTTCCGGTTGTCGGCGGCGGTGGGGCACAACAGAATGCGCCTCATGCGCGCCATCCCACGCAACGTGGCAGCAGGGCGCCGCATGAAAACGATAGCGGTTGGCGGCACCCAGCGTGCCACAGAGAAGCAGCAGGCGACTGTCGGCAGACTAGATCTGGCGGGCAGCCCGCAGGAAATCACGCGACCTCGCAATCGTGTCGCGATCGCGGAGCAAGGCCTCCTCGCCGAGGCGTCACTATGAGCCTTAGTGGCTCATTCGAAAAACGCGCGGACCGAGGACGACCCACCGGAGTTAGCGACATGGTCGTACGCGGCCTTGCCCGCGCGGCTGTGTCCGGGCGCCGTTCGCGTCACGGGCACTGGCTCGACCACGCGAGCGCATGGGCAGTTCAGCGCTGCCATGGCCTCACCGCGCACCACCATCATATCAGCGGCGAGCGGTGTCTTCGGCCACGCACGGATCCGAGTGACCCGGAGCGGTTCGTGTGTGCCGCATTCAAGACCGGGTATCGACAAAACGTGATGGGACCTTCTTGCTCTGAGCACCGCTATGGATGCGCGCGAGATCAACTTGCTGGGAAAAGACTTTCTCTCGGAGGCCGAGGCGGCACACTATTGTTGCGTCTCACTTTCTCAGTTCCGTGACCGCGCACCAGAATACAATATCGTGGCAACTTGGTTCATGGGCAAGAAATTGTATCGGCGAGAAGACCTTCAACGCGCAATCGAGCGCGCTTCACGTCCCGTGGAGAATCGCCAATGGCAACCCTCAAGCGCAGGGGCACCGGCTGGGAGCTGGCGTGGACGGATCCCGACGGGCAACGGCAACGGAAGATCGTAGGTCGTGTCGACACTACGTCAAAGCGCGAGGCCCAAGCGATCCTCACGGCGAAGGAATACGAGCTCGCATCACACGCTAGAGTCCTGACGCTCCCGGGCTATGAGGCCGCCTATCCACGTTTCGGGGAGTACGCTCAGGAGTATCTGCGTTGGCACGGGGATACCTATCCGGATTCCCACGATCGCGTGCGGCAGATTTTTGTTGGCCATCTGATCCCGCACTTCGAATTGATGCCGATTGACCGAATCACTGCGCGGGAAGCGCGGGTCTACCGTCAGAAACGAACGCTGGCGAAGGCGAAGGCAGCAACAACGCGAAAGGAACTGCAGTCACTCCACGCCGCGTTGAGGCGTGCGGTCGACTGGAAGGTCCTGGCTGCTGACCCGCTCGAGGGCGTGGAGCTGCCGAGGCTGCTTGATTCGCGCCCGCCGCACTATTACTCGGCCGAGCAGTTGGAGCAGCTGTACTGTTACTCCATCTACAACGGGCATCACGCAATCTGGAAATTGATGGCCAACACCGGCCTGCGCCGGTCCGAAGCCGCGAACGTTCGCTGGCAAGACATCCACGACGGAAGGCTGTGGGTCGAGTCGATCTACGAAGACGACGAACGGCCACCTGCGCGCACGAAATCGGGGAGATGGCGATCAGTACCGCTTAACCAGAACGCGCACTGGGCCCTCCAACATCTGAAGAAGCACGTCACGGGCGCGTCCGAATACGTCCTGCCCCGGATCACGAAGGCGAGCTTGTCTCGGGCCTTTGCCAAGTGTGCACGCCGTGCGGAACTTGCCGGAAGCCTCCACAGTCTCCGGCACACCTTTATCAGTCACCTGGTGATGGCGGGGACGGACCTGCGCACGGTCATGGAGTTAGCAGGACACTCGCGCGTCGAGGTGACGATCAAGTATTCCCATCTCGCTCCCAACCACCTGGAATCCGCCGTGGAAGCGCTCGCGCTTTGAACGAGCGCGAGAGGGATGCAAGGGATCTCGGCGCTCCGTCGTGCCGCCGCGAAAAAATAAGCCTGATGGCCGCCCGGCTGCCCTTTTTTGCCAGCAATATTGCCTAAAAGGCAGGCAATTTCCTGTGTCGTTTTTGTGTCATTTTTGTGCCAAACAGTGGCAAAATATGCGCTTTAGATGAGAATGACGTATCATGATGTTACTGTAACATATGTTTATTATCATGTAGTTACAGTGGCGTCCCCACGGGGATTCGAACCCCGGTTACCGCCGTGAAAGGGCGATGTCCTAGGCCTCTAGACGATGGGGACGAGGCGACGGCAACGGAAAACGGATGGTGGAGCTAAGCGGGATCGAACCGCTGACCTCTTGCATGCCATGCAAGCGCTCTCCCAGCTGAGCTATAGCCCCGGAGCCAACTGATAATTATAGCGGCCGGGCACCGTCCAAGGCAATCTGACACGGCTTCCGCTATGATCGGCTGCCTCTCGCGCCCGCTGCTTCATGCCCCTGCCCTCGCCTTCCGCCACGCCGCGCGCCACGCTCGCCGGGCGCGTGATACTGATAACCGGGGCCAGCGGCGGCCTCGGTCGTGTGCTCGCGCTCGCATGTGCGAGTTGCGGCGCGACCGTCGTGCTCCACGGTCGTACCGTACGCAAACTCGAGGCGCTGTACGACGAGATCGGCCAAGCCGGACATCCGGAGGCGACGATACTCCCGCTCGATCTGGCCACGGCGAAATCCGAGGACTTCGGCAACGTCGCCAGTGCGCTGCAGGCGCAGCACGGTCGCATCGACGGCATCGTCCACACCGCCGTGCAACTAGGGTCGCTGGGCCCGGTCGAGCATCAGGCTTTCGACGCATGGCTCGCGACCACGCGCGTGAACCTGCTGGCACCGTTTGGCTTGACGCGTGCGCTGCTACCGCTCTTGCGCGCTGCGCCCGATGCCAGCGTAGTCTTCACGCTGGACACGCGCGGCGAGGATCCGAAGGCCTACTGGGGCGCTTACGCGGTCACCAAGGCAGGACTGTCGGCGCTGCTCACGATACTGGATGACGAGTGGGAGCACACGCCGAGCTTGCGCGTTAACGGCGTAATACCGGGTCCCATGCGTTCACCGTTGCGCGCGCAAACGCATCCCGGCGACGACAACGCACGCCTGCCACCGCCAGAGGCGCTCGCGCCGCTGTATCTGTACCTGCTCGACGGTCAGCCGAAGTCGGAAAGTGGCGCGATCATCGACGCGCAGGATTGGTTGCGCGGATGACGCGGAATCGAAGATGCAATAGGTCACTGCGGGTCACTGCGGGTCACTGCGAGTCACCACGGGTCACTGCGTTCGCCCTTGTCCCGCTTCCCGCGGGAGAGCGGTCCCGTCCGCGCCGTCGCCACGTCCAAGGCGCAGCAGCACGCGCAATCTGCGGAAATCCTCGGCGGGCAGCATGTCGGGAAGAATGGCGACAGTTCGAAGTCGACGGCGAGCGGGCAAGCGCACGACGATCGTCGTCAGCATCGAGCCGACGTATGAATCTGCGTGCACGACACCCTCGATGCGCTCGCCGTTCGCCTCGGTCAACGTGATCCGGCGATCGATGCCGACCGCGGCCGCGATGACGGCGTGACGCGCCGAGCGCGAGCACCATCGCCGCGCGGATCGAGTGCGGCCACGGGAGCCACGCCGCGAGCCCGGCCGTCGCGGTGAACACCAGCACGACCGCCGCGCCGGCGATGCGCGACGGGCCCAGCGTGACGCGTACCCACGGTGCAGTATCCATAGTCAGTCGATTGAGCGCCAGCCAGAGCCCGCGCGTCAATCGGCCGTATGGACGAAGTCGCGCGTGTTCAGACGGGATTGCTCCTGGCAAGCGCCAGCCAGGTCTCGAGCACGGTGTCGGGGTTGAGTGAAATGCTTTCGATGCGTTGCTCGACGAGCCACTGCGCGAGATCCGGATGATCCGATGGACCCTGCCCGCAAATGCCAGCGTACTTGCCGGCCTTGCGGCAGGCGGCGATGGCCATCGCCAGCATCGCCTTCACCGCGTCGTCCCGTTCGTCGAAGGCCGATGCGATGGCACCCCCGGCATCGCGGTCGACGGCGAGCGTGAGCTGCGTCATGTCGTTGGAGCCGATTGAAAAGCCGTCGAAGTGTTCGAGAAAGCGGTCGGCGAGGACGGCGTTTGAAGGGATTTCGCACATCATGATCAGGCGCAGGCCGTTGTCTCCGCGGCGCAGGCCGTTTTTCGCGAGCAGGTCGACGACCTGCCGCGCCTCGTCCAGCGTGCGTACGAAGGGCACCATGACCTCCACGTTGGTGAAGCCCATGTCATCGCGCACGCGCTTCAAGGCTTTGCACTCGAGCTGAAAGCAGTCGTAGAACTCGTCGGCGATGTAGCGCGAGGCACCACGGAAGCCCAGCATCGGGTTTTCCTCGTGCGGTTCGAAGCGCGCGCCGCCGAGCAGATTGGAATACTCGTTGGACTTGAAGTCGGACAGGCGCACGATGACTTTTTTCGGCCAGAACGCGGCCGCGATCGTGGCCACACCCTCGGTGATCTTGGCAACGTAGAACTCGGTCGGGCCGGCGTAGCCGCCGATGCGCTGGTCGATCTCGCGCTTGAGATCGGCCGGCTGCGCGTCATAGCCGAGCAGCGCCTTCGGGTGCACGCCCACGTTACGGTTGATGATGAACTCCAGCCGCGCCAGCCCCACGCCCTCGTTCGGCAGCCGTCGAAACTCGAAGGCGAGCTCGGGATTGCCGACGTTCATCATGATCTTGGTCGGCGACGCCGGCATCTTGTCGAGCGCGACGTCGACGATTTCGATCGCGAGCAGGCCCTCGTAAACATTGCCGGTGTCGCCCTCGGCGCAGGACACCGTCACCGGCTGGTCCTCCTTGAGTACTTTGGTCGCGTCGCCACAACCGACGACCGCGGGAATGCCCAGCTCGCGGGCGATGATGGCCGCATGGCAGGTGCGCCCGCCGCGATTGGTGACGATCGCCGCGGCACGCTTCATCACCGGCTCCCAGTCGGGATCGGTCATGTCGGTGACCAACACGTCGCCGGACTGGACGCTCTCCATCTCCGCCGCCGAACGGATCAGGCGTACCGCGCCCTGCCCGATCTTCTGGCCGATCGCGCGGCCGCTCGCCAGCACGGCGGAACGGGCGTTGAGTCGGTAACGTCGCAACCGCTCCACCCCGTCGGCACGTGACTTCACCGTCTCCGGTCGCGCCTGCAGGATGTAGAGCTGTCCGTCGATCCCGTCGCGCGCCCATTCGATGTCCATCGGGCGGCCGTAATGGCGCTCGATGACCAGCGCGGTCCGCGCAAGCGCCAATGCCTCGTCATCGCTGATCGAGAAACGGTTTCGCTCCTCCGCGGGCACGTCCACGGTCGCGACCGACCGACCGGGGCTGGTATCGCTCGCATACTCCATGCGAATCGCCTTTTCGCCCCGGGTCTTGCGCAGGATCGCCGGCCGGCCCGCGTCGACGTTGCGCTTGTAGACGTAGAACTCGTCGGGGTTGACTGCTCCCTGGACGACGGTCTCGCCCAGCCCATAAGCCGCGGTGATGAAGACGACCTCGTCGAAACCGGACTCGGTATCGAGGGTGAACATGACGCCGGCCGCACCGAGGTCGCTGCGCACCATGCGCTGCACGCCCGCCGAGAGCGCGACCTCGGCGTGCGCGAAATTCTGGTGCACGCGATAGGCGATCGCGCGGTCGTTGTAGAGTGAGGAAAATACCTTCTTTATCGCATGAAGAACATTGTACAAACCATTGATATTCAAAAATGTTTCTTGCTGCCCGGCAAAGGATGCTTCGGGCAGATCCTCAGCGGTGGCCGACGAGCGAACAGCAACGGTGACCGAGCCCCCGCCCGGGTCGAGCGCGGCGTAGGCTGAACTCACCTCGGAAACAAGCGAGGCCGGCAGCGGCGCCGCTTCGATCCATGTGCGGATTTGCGAGCCCACCTGCGCGAGGCGGGCAACGTCGTCGACATCGAGGCCCGAGAGTGCCGCGTCGATCCGCCGCGGCAGGCCGGCAGCCTCCATGAACTCGCGAAACGCAAGCGCCGTCGTGGCGAAGCCCCCCGGAACGCGCACGCCCTGTGCAGCCAACTGACCGATCATTTCGCCCAGCGATGCGTTCTTACCACCGACCTGCGCGATATCGGTCATGCGCAGCGCGTCGAGCGCAATGACGCGCCGGGGGTCCTTCATGCCTAGTCTCCAGAAACGGGGGAAGCGCAGGCGAAACGCCGCGCGGTGGTCGCGATTCTAGCGTGGCGCCCGCCGGCTCAGGAAAAAATGTAGCGCCGCAAAATCGCGGCGCGCGAAGGCCACGCGGAGCCCGCGTGGCGCAGGGACGTAACTCTAGTTGGGGCCGGTAGCGTCGTCGACCAGTTCGCCGTGGTTCTGCATGAAGGCTTCGTCGGCGAGGACCGCCTCCTCGCCTTCGGGTCGCCGATGCTTGCTGCGCACCGCCCGCCGCAGGCTGCGGTACAGGTCCGGGTGCGATTCCTTGAGGTAGCTGATGATTTCGAAATCGACGCGCTTGACTTGAGACAGGTCGATTTGCTCGACATGCACCAACCGCAGCAACTCGCGGACCGGCTTGGGCATCTCGCGCCCGCTCTCATAGCGCGACCCGCCACTCTGGGTAACGCCGATCTGGGTCCAGAATTGTTCCTGATTCAGCCCAAGGCGCCGGCGAATCTCCCGCGGATTGAGCACTCGGTCGAAAAGTTTCACGTTTTAATCGTCTTAGTTATCAACCATCAACAATGCGCGCGCGGCACACGGCCGCCGCACCCCCGAAAGACATTGGCATAATTGTTGATCAAAGCCGGGCGCCGCGCAAGGGTATCCGGCGAGCGGCCACGAATAGCCGCCGAAAGGTGCCAAAATGGTGCCCTGCAACAGCGGCCGATGAGGCGCCCCGCAAGGGGTGGCACTTCTGCATGTCGCCGCCGCCGGCCTTGATAGAATAGGATGGGACGGCTCCGCCACCGGTTCCCCATCGCGGAATTTATCCGCCTTTGCATGCTTCGCTACGACTTGCATAGCCATTCGACCCATTCCGACGGCCTTCTGGCCCCGGCCGAAGTCGCCCGTCGCGCAGCCGCTCGTGGCGTCGACGTCTGGGCGCTCACCGATCACGACGAAACCAGCGGGCTGCAGGAGGCCCGCGCGGCCGCCGAGGACGCGGGTATCCGTTTCATCGATGGCAGCGAACTTTCGGTGAGCTGGAACGACGTCACGCTGCACGTCGTCGCGCTCGGCATCGATCCCGAATGCGCCGAGTTGCAGGAGGGGCTCGCTGCCATCCGCAGCGGGCGCGACCAGCGGGCGCGGCGCATCGCCGACTCGCTGGCCGACGCGGGCATCGGCGGCGCGTTCGAGGGCGCGGCGAAGTACGTGACCAACGAGCGACTGATCGGGCGCACGCATTTCGCGCGCTTCCTGGTCGAAGCCGGGCACGTCCCCGACACCAAGACCGCGTTCAAGCATTACCTCACTGCCGGCAAGCCGGGGCATGTCAGTCACGCGTGGGCGACGCTGTCGCAGGCGCTTGGGCTGGATCGACGCGGCAGGCGGGCAGTCGGTGCTGGCGCACCCGGGACGCTATCGCATCGACACGCGGCAGATGCGCTCGCTCCTGAGCGAATTCCGCGACAGCGGCGGCGATGGCCTCGAGGTGCTGTCGTCGAGCCATTCGCACGCGCAAGCCGCCGAGTATGCGCGCTACGCCCGCGTGTTCGGATTGCTCGCATCGTCGGGATCGGACTACCACGGCCCCGGGGAAAGCTGGATCGATCTGGGCGACATGCCCGACCTTCCTGCGGGCGTCACGCCCGTGTGGAAGGACTGGTAGCGATGCCCGATCGACGCACGGTTTTCTTCGTCTCCGATCGCACCGGCATCACGGCCGAGATGCTCGGCAACAGCCTGCTGTCGCAGTTCGAGGACATCCAATTCAAACGGGAGACGATCCCCTTCGTCGACACCCCCGAGAAGATCGACGACGTCGTGCGCCGCATCGACGAGGTCGGCGCCGGCCAGGGCCTGCGACCACTGGTCTTCAGCTCGATCGTCGACGAGGCGATGAGCGCGCAGCTCGGCCGCGCCAACGCGCTGGTGCTCGACCTGTTCGGCACGTACATCGCCCCGCTCGAGTCGGAGTTCGGCGCCAAGTCGTCGCACACCGCCGGACGCTCGCACGGCATCGCCAACAGCCACGAGTATTTCGCGCGCATCGAAGCGATCAACTTCGCGCAGGCGCATGACGATGGTGCGTCGACACGCGACCTGTCGAAGGCGCAGGTGATCCTGGTCGGCGTGTCCCGGTGCGGCAAGACGCCGACCACCCTGTACCTGGCGATGCAATTCGGCATCCGCGCCGCCAATTTTCCGCTGACGCCGGACGACTTCGTCGATCGCAAGCTGCCCAAGTCGGTGCTGGCGCATCGCGACCGGTTGTTCGGCCTGACCATCGACCCGGAGCGGCTGCGCAAGATCCGTGGCGAACGGCGACCGGGCAGCACGTACGCGACCCTGGAAAATTGCCGCTACGAAGTGCGCGAGGCCGAGGCGATGATGCAGCGCGAAGCGATCGCCATGCTCGACACGACCACCAAGTCGATCGAGGAAATCGCCACCACGATCATGCACCGCGCGCACCTGCAGCGGCACGTGTACTAGGGCCTGTTAACGCTCGCGTCGAGTCCGTAGAAGCGCACGGCGTTGCCGCCCCGAACAGCAGCACGCTCCGGGGGCGAAAGCGCAGCCAGCAATGCATCGGCCGCGGTGCTCCACGCTGCGTAGCTCGCGGCGAGCGTCAGCACCGGCCAGTCGCTGCCCCAGATCACGCGCTCGCTGCCGAAGCAGGTCAGCACATGGTCCGTATAGCGCTGCAGCTGCGCGACGTTCCAGTGTGCGCCCGCCTCGGTCGACCAGGCCCGAAAGTTTGCAATGTGCGTTGCTGTTGGCGGCAATGGCCGCGAGATCGTCGGCCCATGGCAGCCACACACCGGCGGCGATGTCGGGCTTCGCGCAGTGATCGATGACGACGGCGAGGTCCGGGTGCCGTTCGAGCACCGTGCGCAGCGAGCGCAGGTTGCGCGGCCTGACCAGCGCGTCGAAACGCAGGCCCAGCGCGCGGCATCGCCGCGAGCGCAGGCTGGACGTCCGGCCGCAGGATCCACGCCGCGTCGTCTTCGTCCTGCAGCATCGGCCGCACACTCTTCAAGCGGGAATCGCGCGCGAGCCGTTCCAAGCGTTGCGGCGCGTCGGGCGCCGCGAGATCGACCCAGCCGACGACGCCGCGCACGAGGTCGGCGTTCTCGCGCGCGACCTCGAGCAGATAACTGCGTTTCAGCCACCGTCGGCGCCGCCTGCACCAGTACCGTCGCGGTGACACCGGCCTTCGCGAGCTGCGGGCGAAGTTCATCGAAATCAAAGTCGCGATAGATGCGCCGCAGTGCCGGCGTGGGCCGCAGCCAGCCGTAGTCGTCGCGGTCCAGGCGCCAGACGTGATGATGCGCGTCGACGCGGATCATGCTCGGCCCATCGCAGCCATCGGTCGGATAGGACATCGATGCTATCCTAACGCCCGTGCCGAGCCTGCTCAACACGCCAGCCGCTGCGGCATCTCCTTCATCGAAGGCTCGTGGAATCCATGCCTGAACGCATACGCGGCGTATGGTGCGCGACCCTGACGCCAATCGACGCTGCGGGCGCCCCCGCCGCTCGTGTCCTGGCCACGCACGTGCAACGTCTGTTTGCCGCTGGTGTGGACGGCATCGCCTTGTTCGGCACCACCGGCGAGGGGCAGTCTTTTTCGGTTGCGCAACGGCGCGACGGCCTCGAGGCGCTGATCGCCGCGGGCGTGCCCGCGCAACGCATAGTCGCCGGTACGGGCTGCGCCGCGCTGGCCGACGTTATCGAGCTCACGCGCCACGCCATCGATGCAGGGTGTGCAGGCGAGCTCGTGCTGCCGCCTTTTTTCTTCAAGGGCTTGAGCGACGAGGGGGTCTATGCTAGCTATGCGCGGCTCATCGACGGGGTGGCTGACCCCCGCTTCAGGTTGTACCTGTACCACATACCGCAAATAAGCGGCGTGCCGATTCCGCACGACGTGATCTCGCGGCTGGCGACGACGTATCCCGGCGTGCTCGCGGGCATCAAGGACAGCGCCGGCGACTTCGGGCACACGCGCAGCCTGCTCGAGCGCTTTCGCACGCTGTCGGTCTTCGTCGGGCATGAACCGCATCTGCCGTCGGCGCTGGCGATAGGCGGCGCGGGCACGATCTGCGGCATCGCCAATCTCTATCCGAGGCTCATCCGCCGCCTCTACGATCACGCCGCGACGCCCCGCGCCCGCGAGGATTTGGCGCGCGTCGAGGCTTTCATCGCTCTGCTCGATCGTGTGCCGCTATTCGCCGCGTTCAAGGCGCTTCTTGCGGAACTGAGCGGCGACGCAAGCTGGGAGGCACTGGGTCCGCCGCTGGTAACGATGGACCGCGATGCGCGCCGCGCATTGATCGCATCGGTCGCGCGCACCGGCATCGTCGCCTCGCGCGACGCGGCTTGATCTGAACGGGAGTCAGATATGGCCACTGCATTGCCGACCGCCGCCGAGCTGGCTGCGCTTGCAGCATTCGATACGCCCACCATATGCAACGCCCTCGAGATCGTTGCCCCTGAAAGGCGCAGCCTCGGCTACACGACGCGTGCTGCGCTGTGCGGCTTCCCCGCCATGAAACCGGTCGTTGGCTTCGCGCGCACCGCGCGCATCCGCGCGCGGCACGCGCCGCAAGCGCCGCCCGTGGAGGTGCGACGCGCAAGGCAAGCGTACTACCGCTATGTCGAGGATGGCCCGAAGCCTTCGCTGATACTCATCCAGGACCTCGACGGGGCCGACGCCGGGTACGGCGCCTTCTGGGGCGAGGTGCAGTCTGCCATCCATCGCGGCCTGGGCGCGCTGGGTGTCATCACCGATGGATCGATACGCGATATCGACCAGTGGGCACCCGACTTCCAGTTTCTCGCCGCCAAGGTCGCCCCCTCGCATGCCTTCGCTCATGTCGTCGATTGCGGCGGCGAGATCGAAGTGCTGGGCATGCGCGTACGCTCCGGCGACATCGTCCATGCCGACCGCCATGGCGCCGTCGTCGTCCCGGCCAGCACCGTGGCCGCGCTGCCGGACGCGGCGCATCTGCTGGCACGCCGCGAGGGCCGCATACTCGCTGTCGCCCGCGGCCCGGGCTGCACCGCGGAGCGACTCATGATCGCAATTGGCGAGGCCGACGAAATCCACTGACTCGCGCGTTCTCGCGTCGCGTCGACGCCCACTCGGGTATCATTTCCACAAGACGCCGCACGCGCACGGCGCAGCAGTTGCACACCCACGGAGGAAAGCCATGTCCCACGATGTCCGCGATGATGCCCCCGACGCGACGCGCCGTCGCGTGTTGCAGGCGGGCGCCGGCGCCGCTCGCGCTGGGCGCCGTCCCCGGCGCATCGCTGACGGCGCAAGCGCAGTCCGCGTTCGACTGGAAGCGCTACAAGGGCGAGCCGATCGAGGTCCTGCTGGTGAAGAGCCCGCGCGGCGACCTGCTCACCAAGTACCACAAGGAATTCGAGGACTTGACCGGGATCAGCGTCGGCGCAGAGATGGTCCCCGAGCAGCAGCAGCGGCAGAAGGCGGTCATCGAGTTCAACTCCGGCAATCCCAGCTTCGACGTCATCGCGATGTCCTATCACGTGCAGAAGCGCCAGTTCGCGAAGAACAACTGGCTCACGGACCTGCGGCCGATGCTCGCCGACAAGGCGCTGACCGATCCCAACCTCGACTTCGACGATTTCGCCAAGGGCGGTCTCAACTACGCGGTCGAGCCCGATGGCCGCATCAACAGCCTGCCGCTGAATCTCGACCCGTGGGTCGTCTATTACAACAAGGAACTCTTCGACGCCAAGGGTATTGCGTACCCGAAGACCTTCGCCGAGATGATCGACGCCGCGGCCAAGCTCAACGATCCCGGCAAAGGGCGTTTCGGGATTCGTCGGCCGCGGCCTCAAGAACGCCAACGTGCCGGTGTGGACGCAGCTTCCTGCTCGGATACGGTGGCGGTTTCATCGACAAGAACGGCAGGCTCATGACCGACTACGCACGGAGGCGATCGAGGGCGCGAAAATGTACCAGCTGCTGCTCTCCAAATACGGGCCCGCGGGTGTCGCCGGCTACAACTGGAACGAGGCGCAGAGCCTGTTCCTGCAGGGCAAGGCGGCGATGTGGCTCGACGGCATCGGCTTCGCGCAGCCGCTCGAGGACCCGACCAAGTCGCGCGTCGTCGGCAAGGTCGGCTACGGCGTGATGCCAGCGGGCCCGAAGAAGCAGGTCTCGGCGCTGTTCGGCGACGGCGAAGGCATTACTGCGTATAGCAAGCGCAAGGGTCCGGCGTGGTTCTACCTGCAGTGGGCATCGAACAAGACCAACCAGACACGCATGCTGCAGGCGGCGGCGGGTGCGCCCGTGCGCAATTCGGCCTACGCCGCTGCGCAGAACGTCTGCGACTTCAAGTCGCCCAAGCAATGGGTCGAATGCATGCTGGCCTCGGCGCGCATCGCCGAACCTGGTCTGCCGGTGATCGCTGCCGGTCACCGAGTTCCGCGACACCTTCGGCGTCGCGCTCACCAACATGATCAATGGCGCGGACCCCGCCACCGAGCTGAAGAAAGCGACTATCGAGTTCCAGCCGGTGCTCGACAAGAGCGAGAAGAGCTGACGTCAGAGGCGAACGCAATGACGCGGCTGCCACCGGCGCGATGACGTCCGGCGTTTCCTGCCGCGCTTCTCGCCGCCATCGCAGCTACCTGCTGTTCATCCTCCCGGCGCTTCTGGTTGTCGGTGCGGTGATCATTTTTCCGTGGATGTTCACGGTCTGGATGAGCGCGTTCGACTGGAAGATCGGAACGATCGCGCATTTCGTCGGCTTCGACAACTACGTCAAGCTGGCGACGAACACAGCGCTTTCTCGAGGCGATCGTGCACACGTTCTACTTCACCGCGCTCGCAGTCGTCGTTCCGCTGATTCTGGGCACCGTCGCGGCGCTGATCTTCCACCGCGAGTTCCCGTTTCGCGGCCTGTTGCGCTCGATATTCACGATGCCGATGATGGCTACGCCGGTCGCCGTCGCGCTGGTCTGGACGATGATGTTCCACCCGCAGCAGGGCGTGCTCAACTACCTGCTGTCGCTGGTTGGGCTTCCGCCCTCGCTGTGGGTGTATTCGCCGACCTGGGTGATCCCGAGCCTCGTGCTGGTCGAGATCTGGCACTGGACGCCGCTGGTCATGCTGATCGTGCTCGGCGGACTGGCGGCACTGCCCATCGAGCCCTACGAGAGCGCCACGCTCGACGGGGCGCGCGAGTGGCAGCTGTTCCGCTACATCACGCTGCCGCTGGTGGCGCCGTTCATCGTCGTCGCGGCGGTGATCCGCACGATCGACGCGCTCAAGGCCTTCGACACGATCTACGTGATCAGCCAGGGCGGGCCGGGCACGGCGTCGGAGACGATCAACCTCTACCTCTACCTGCAGGCATTCGCGTTCTACAACATCGGCAACGCGTCGGCGGTCGTCGTCGTGTTCTTCGCGCTGATTCTGGCGCTTGCGATGCTGCTGCTCTACGTGCGCCAGCGGACCAAGTGGACATGAGCGCGAAGGGCCGCCCCGAGCGCGAATACCGGAGCGCGAAGCGCGGAGGTCTCCAATGAGCGCGAAGGGCCGCCCCGGGCGCGAATACCGGAGCGCGAAGCGCGAAGGTCTCCGATGAGCACGATCGCCGCCGCACCGCCCGTTCTCGCGCGCCGCGGACGCATGCGCCGCCTGCTGCGCCGCACCGGCTTCTGGCTGTCGGTGCTGGTCATTGTCTCGCCGGCGATCCTGGTCTTCCTCTGGATGCTGTCGCTGTCGCTGAAGAACGAGATCGACAACCTCGCCTACCCGCCGGTGTTCATCCCCAGTCCGCCGACCTTTGCCAATTTCGTGCAGGTCTTCGCCGACAACGCGATGGGGCTGTATTTCTGGAACAGCATCGTCGTCTCTGGGCTCGGCACGCTGATCGCGCTGCTGGTCGGCATCCCCGCCGGCTATGGCATCGCCCGCGCCCAGGCGCACAAGCTCACCGTGCTCATCCTCATCGCGCGCATGACGCCCGCTTTGTCGTATCTGATTCCGTTGTTCACGGCTTTCCAGTTCCTCGGATTGAACAACACGCTCACTGCGCTGGTGATCGCGCACCTGGTCATTACCGTGCCCATCGTCGTCTACGTCATGGCGGGCTACTTCGAGACCTTGCCCAAGGAGCTCGAGGAGGCGGCGCTCATCGACGGCGGCAGTGTCTGGACCACCTTCCGCTATGTCGCGCTGCCGTTGGCGCGTCCGGGTATCGTCGTGGGCACGATCCTGGCATTCATCTTCTCCTGGAACAACTTCGTTTTCGGCGCCGTGCTCGCCGGGCGCGCCACGCGCACGCTGCCCGCCGCCGTCTACAACGTGCTCACCTTCGAGCAGCTGGCGTGGGGTCCGCTGGCCGCCGCCGCGATCGTCGTCACGCTGCCGGTGCTGCTGCTGACCATCGTCATCCAGAAGGAAATCGTCGTTGGCCTGACGGCAGGCGGCGTAAAGGGCGCCTGAGCGAGGGACTCATGCTCAAGGGTATTCATCCGCTGCTCCACGCCGATCTGCTGCATGCGCTGGCGGCGATGGGCCATGGCGACGAAATCGCGATCGTCGACGCCAACTTTCCGGCAGCGAGCGTCGGCCAGCGCCTCATCCATCTGCCGACGACGAGCGCGCGCGAAGCGCTGGAGGCGATACTTACGCTGTTTCCCATCGACAGCGCGGTCGCGCCTGCGGCGTACACCATGAAAGCTCTCGGCGGCGCAGCGGAAGTGCCCGGACCGGTGCGCGAATTCGCCGCGCTACTCGAGCCGCACATGGCACTCTCCCCGCTCGGCAGCCTCGAGCGCGAGGGGTTCTACGCCCGCGCGCGCAACGCTTTTGCTGTCGTGCGCACGGCCGAGCTTCGCCCTTACGGCAACATCCTGCTGGTCAAGGGGGTCGTCAACCGCTACCCGCCGGACTGACCTCGGCGGTGGTCATCGTCTTCGGCTCGATCAACCTCGACCTGGTCAGCACGGTCGAGCGCTTTCCGGTGCCCGGCGAGACCATCGCGGGTCTCTCATTCGCGACGTTGCCCGGCGGCAAGGGTGCCAACCAGGCCTTGGCCGCCACACGCGCGGGCGCCGCGGTGCGCCTGTACGGCGCGGTCGGTCGCGACGCGTTCGCGCAGCCGGCCATGGCGCTGCTTGCCGAGGCCGGCGTCGACATTCGGGGCGTAACGCACGTCGATGCCGCGACCGGCTGCGCGACGATCCTCGTCGATTCGCAGGGAGAGAACTGTATCGTCGTGGTCGATGGAGCCAATGCGAAGGCCGATGCCGGTGCGAGTCCCGACGCGATGCTTGCACGGGACGCGCTGCTCGTTGTGCAACAGGAAGTCCCGGCTTCGGCCAATCTCGATCTGCTGGCGCGCGCGCGAACCGCCGGCGCCCGAACGCTGCTCAACGCGGCTCCGGCGCGTGCGCTGCGACTCGATGTCCTGCGCCATGTCGACATGCTGGTGGTCAATGAAGGCGAAGCCAGCGCGCTGGCGCGGTGCCTGGGATTGCCGACGCCGCCGCGAGAGTTCGCAGCCGCCGTTGTAGCGACGGTCCCCGGTCTCGCGGTCGTGGTGACGCTCGGCGCGGCAGGCGCATTGTGGGCCGACGCTGAAACCTGCGTGCACGCAACCGCCCCGCATGTGCGTGTCGTCGACACCACGGGAGCTGGCGATGCATTCGTCGGAGCCCTGGCCGCGGCGCTGGACGCGCGGGTCCCGGGGCGCGAAGCGCTACGCCGCGCCGTCGCCGCCGGATCGCTCGCTTGCACTGCGCACGGCGCGCAGTCCGCGCTGCCATCGCGCGCCGCGATCGAGGCGTTGTTACCTTCAGTTACAGCCGCCGGCGCCTGAGGCTGCTACAATTATGCTTTCGTCATCGAATGCAACGGCCATGCTCAAGCGACTCGTACTGTGTGCCTTTCTCCTGTGTGCCGCGTTTCGCGCCGGCGCTACCGACTACACGGACCTCTGGTTCGTCCCCGAGGAAGCTGGCTGGGGCGTCAACGTCGTCCAAAGCGACGTTTTCCTCTTTCTCACGTTTTTCATCTTTGGCGCCGACAACAAGCCGACGTGGTACACGGCTCAGTTAACACTGGACGCGAGCGGCAACTACAACGGCAACCTCTACGCCGCGACAGGCACCTACTACAGCATGCCGTGGAAGGCGTCGGATGCGACCCTCTCCCAAGTGGGCACGGCATCGTTCCAACCGACCGGCCCCTACTCCGCGAACCTGGTGTACATCCTTGCTGCGGGCCCTGTGACGGTGACCAAGGCGGTACAGCGACAGATGCTGACACCCATTACCATCGGCGGCTCATACATCGGCGCGCAATCGGGCGCCTATTCGGGTTGCAGTAATACTAGTAACAACGGGACGTACAGCGATTTCTTCGGCCTGGACGTCAACCAGTCCACCAACGGCAGCGTTACCTTTAGTTTCACGTACCAGGCCGTCACTTGCACGATGTCGGGTCAGCTCACGCAATACGGCCAGCTCTATACGATTCCGACGACGACATACCAGTGCTCGGACGGACTCAACACCAACGCAAGAATCGATGAGCTCAAGGCAACGGCGCTGGGCATCGAAGGACGTTTCAGCGCCCCGACAGTCGGCGCAGGCTGCCGCGAGGACGCGACGTTCTCCGGCGTGCTGCACTAGTCCCCGCGTAACGAAAGGCCGTCGAAAGCTTGCAGTAGTAGCATCGCGATTCTCACACACCTCGGGAGTTCGCCGTGCTGAGAATCCTCGTCTTTGCGTTGCTGCTTCTAACGAATTCGGCTTTCGCCGCCGTCGCGTCCTATACCGACGTATGGTTCGACACCAACGAGCCCGGATGGGGCGTATTCGTAACCCAGAGCAATACGTTTCAGTTCATGGCTTTTTTCATCTATGGCGCCGACGGAAAGCCGACCTGGTACACGGCACAGCTCAATGACGATGGGACCGGCAACTACTCCGGGACGCTGTACGCGACGACGGGTACGTATTTCGCGCTGCCGTGGAATCCGAACCAGCTCACCAACAACCCCGTGGGTACGGTCGCATTTCAGCCAGCGGATATCTATCACGCGCAATTGAGCTACACATTGACAAACGGGCCCACGGTCAGCAAGCCGATTCAGCGGCAGGCGCTCACACCATTGGCATTGAGCGGAAGTTACTCCGGATCAATCACCGGCGCGGTCGCGAGCTGTTCCAATCCGGCCAACAACACTGCGTCGTCGTTCCACGGACGCTTCAACCTGGCTGTCACTCAGAACGCCAACGCATCCGCCGGCCTTACCTTTACTTTCGTCGACAACACGTACAACGGATTGGTCTGTACATGGAACGGGCCGATCACGCAGTACGGCCTGATCTATCAAATGTCCCCGGGGCAGTACACCTGCACGGCGCAGGGGTTCAACCCCGCGGGGGCGGTAACGACGGCGACCATCGAGTCGTTCCATACCACCGGCCAAGGCATCGAGGGTCGATGGGTGGTCAGTAACGCCACCGGCTGCGTCGAGACCGTGCACTTCACCGCTGTCCTCAACTGACACGAACGCGCTGGCGCACGCACTCGAAGAGGCAGACCGCCGCCGCTGCTGCGGCATTCAACGACTCGAAGCCGCCGGGCATCGGGATCGTGACGCGTCGTTGTGCCGCCGCCATGAGCGCAGCCGACAATCCGACGCCCTCGTTGCCGATCGCCAGCGCGATCGGCCCGCGCAAGTCAGCGTCGAAGAGTGCGTCGCCTCCCGCTGGCAGTGTCGCGACCACTACGCCCCGAAAGTCGCGCGCCCATGCCGCAAGGTCGACATCCTCGAAGATCTCGAGGTGAAAATGGCCACCCTGCGCGGCACGCAGCACCTTCGGCGACCACGCGAACGCGCACTGCCTCGACAGAAACACCTGCGCGACGCCGGCCGCCGCGGCGCTACGCAGAATCGAGCCGACGTTGCCCGGATCCTGGATATCTTCAAGCAGCAGGCAGAAATCCGCGGCACGCCGAAACTCGGCATGCGGGGTCGGGACCACCGCGAGCACCGCGACGTCGATCGGCAATTGCGTGAACTCGGTCCACGTCGCGGCATCGACGATGAGCGTTCGCGCGCCCGGCATGCGCCCGCACACCCGTCGCACTGCTTCGATTTTCGCCGCCGCATCGATCACGACGAGCGTTTCCGGTGTGCCGTACCGCGCCAGATACGCGTCGATCAGGTGCGCGCCTTCGAGCACGCAGCGCCCGGCCTTGCGCCGATCCCGTGACGACGCCAGCAGTCGCAGCGTCTGCTTGAGGCGAGGGTTATCGGGAGACGTCACGCGCGGCATGCGAGAACCCTGCTTTCGCCATGAACCATCGCGATCCGCTCGATCACCTCGCTACGCGGCGCAAACGCGATGCGCAGTTACCTGTTGGGGACCTTGGTCGCCTCGGCGGGCGGCGTGTTCGGCAGCTGGAAGAACACTTCGTTGCCGCGGATCATTCCCAGTTCCGAGCGCGCGCGCTCCTCGATCGCCTCGTACCCCTGCTTGAGGTCGCGCACGTCCGCGTCCAGCGCGCTGTTGCGCGTGGCAAGTGTCGCGTTGGTGCGCTTTTGCGCTTCGACCTGCCGATCGAGCTCGCGCACGCGCAGCCAGCCGCCCTTGCCGAGCCAGATCGGATACTGCAGGACGAGTATCAGAACGGCGAAGATGGCGGCGAGTATGCGCAAGGTCTACTTGAGCTGATAGAACGCCGCGCGCCCGGGGTAGCTCGCGACATCGCCGAGGTCTTCCTCGATGCGCAGCAACTGGTTGTACTTGGCGACGCGGTCGGAACGCGACAGCGATCCGGTCTTGATCTGTCCGGCGTTGCTGCCCACCGCGATGTCGGCGATCAGGCTGTCCTCGGTCTCGCCGGAGCGATGTGAGATCACCGTCGTGTAACCCGCACGCGTGGCCATGCTGATCGCTGCAAAGGTTTCGCTAAGCGTGCCAATCTGGTTGATCTTGATCAGGATCGAATTGGCGACACCCCTGGCGATGCCCTGCTTGAGGATCTTGGTGTTGGTGACGAACAGGTCGTCGCCGACGATCTGCACTTTGGCACCGAGCTTGTCGGTGAGCAGCTTCCACCCATCCCAGTCACCCTCCGCCATGCCGTCCTCGATGGATATGATCGGATACTTGTCCACCCAGGTCGCGAGATAGTCGATCATCTGCGAGCGTGTGAGCTTGGCTTTTTCGGACTCCAGCTCGTACATGCCATCCTTGTAGTACTCCGACGCCGCGCAATCGAGCGCGAGTGCGATGTCGCTGCCCGCGATATAGCCGGCCTTGTCGATGGCTTCCAGCAGCAACTGTATCGCCGCCTCGTTCGACGGCAGATTCGGCGCGAAGCCGCCCTCGTCGCCCACCGTCGTCGCCATGCCTTTGCTGTCGATGAGCTTCTTGAGCGTGTGGAAGACCTCGGCCCCGTAGCGCAGCGCCTCGCGAAAAGTCGGCGCACCCAGCGGGACCAGCATGAATTCCTGCATGTCGACGCTGTTGTTGGCGTGCGCGCCGCCGTTGATCACGTTCATCAGCGGCACCGGCAGCGACATCTCACCGGCGCCGCCAAGGTAGCGATACAGCGGCAGCGTCGACTCTTCCGCCGCGGCCTTCGCCACCGCGCAGGACACAGCGAGTATCGCGTTCGCCCCCAGCCGCGCCTTGTTGTCGGTGCCGTCGAGGTCGATCATCGTGCGATCGACGAACGCCTGCTCCGACGCATCGAGCCCGATGATCGCTTCGCAGATCTCGGTGTTGACGTTCTCGACGGCCTTTTGCACTCCCTTGCCGCCAAAGCGCGCTGTATCGCCGTCGCGCAATTCGATCGCCTCGCGCGACCCGGTCGACGCGCCGGAGGGCACCGCTGCACGGCCACTGATGCCCGATTCCAGGACCACGTCGGCCTCGATGGTGGGATTACCGCGGGAATCCAGGATTTCGCGGGCGATGACGTCGACGATGGCGCTCATGGGATCACTTTCGGGAGTCAGGCGTGGTTACACAGTTCCGCACGAAGATTCATGCCTGAAGATGAATCCCCGTTTCGACAAATCGGCGCCGCTTGACGACCTGATCCAGCTCGACCAGCGTCTCGACCAGCTCGCGCACGTTGCCGAGCGGCCACGCATTGGGTCCATCCGACAGCGCCCTTGGCGGGTCAGGATGCGTTTCCATGAACACGCCCGCCACGCCGGCGGCGACCGCCGCGCGGGCCAGCACCGGAACGAATTCGCGCTGGCCCCCGGAAACCGTCCCGAGCCCGCCAGGGAGCTGCACCGAATGCGTCGCATCGAAGACCACCGGGCAGCCCGTCGAGCGCATGATCGCCAGCGCACGCATGTCCGATACGAGATTGTGATAACCGAACGAGGCGCCCCTTTCGCACACCAGGATGTTGTCTCGCCCGCTGGCTTCGCGCGCCTTGGCGACGACGTTGGCCATGTCCTCGGGCGCGAGGAACTGACCCTTCTTGATGTTGACCGGCTTGCCGCACGCCGCGACGGCACGGATGAAATCAGTTTGCCGGCAAAGGAATGCCGGTGTCTGCAGCACGTCGACCACCGCCGCGACTTCGGCAATTTCATCCTCGCTGTGCACGTCGGTCAGCACCGGCACACCAACCTGGCGTTTGACTTCGGCGAGGATGCGCAGGCCTTCGGCCATGCCCAGGCCGCGAAACGATTGCGACGAGCTGCGGTTGGCTTTGTCGTAGGACGACTTGAAAATGAAGGGAACGCGCAGCGCAGCGCAGATTTCCTTGAGCTCGCCGGCGACGTCGATCTGCAATTGCTCCGACTCCACCACGCAGGGACCGGCAATCAGGAACAGAGGCCGGTCCAGGCCGGCCTCGAATCCGCACAGTCTCATCGGTGGGCCCGGAAGTCAGGCGACCAGCTGCGGCCGTGCCCGCATCGATTCGCCGCGCAGACCGCGGTGCCGCGCCAGCGCGGCGTTGACGAAGGCGATGAAAAGCGGGTGACCGCGCCGCGGGTTCGACGTGAACTCAGGGTGGTACTGGCATCCAAAAAACCACGGATGGTCAGAGAGCTCGATCATCTCGCACAAGTCGCCGGCGACGGCGCTCTTGGTCCACGCGCCGACGACCAGACCCGCCGCCTCGAGCCGAGGCAGGTAATGATTGTTGACTTCGTAGCGATGACGATGTCGCTCCGACACGGTGGTCGTCCCATAGATGCGAAAGGCGAGCGTATCCGGCACCACGTCGCAGGGCTGTGCGCCGAGCCGCATCGTTCCACCCATGTCGGAACTCTGATTGCGCCGCTCGATGCTGCCGTCGCGATTCTGCCACTCGCTTATCAGCGCCACGACCGGATGCGGCGTCTGCGGTTCGAACTCCGTGCTGTTCGCGCCTGCCAGCCCGGCCATGTGACGCGCGTACTCGATCACCGCGAGCTGCATGCCCAGGCAGATCCCCAGGTACGGAATCCCGCTCTCCCGGGCGTGCCGAATCGCGCGGATCTTGCCTTCGACGCCACGCTTGCCGAAGCCTCCAGGAACCAGCACGGCGTCCATGCCTTCGAGGCAGGCGATGCCATCGCGCTCGACGGCTTCCGAATCGACGTAGTGGATGAGCACCTTGCTGCGTGTGTGAATGCCGGCGTGCGTCAGCGCTTCCGACAGCGACTTGTATGACTCGGTCAGGTCGACATACTTGCCGACCATGGCGATGTTGACTTCGTGGTCGGGATGCACGAGCGCGTCGACCAAATGGCGCCAGTTGGTAAGATCGGCGGGGCGCGGACTCAGGCTCAGTTTACGGCAGACGATTTCGTCGAGGCCCTCCGCATGCAGCGCCGCGGGGATTTTGTAGATCGAGTCGGTGTCGAGCGCCGGAATCACGGCTTCAGGCGCGACGTTGGTGAACAGCGATATTTTGCGCCGGTCGCTGTCGGGAACCGGCCGGTCGGCGCGACAGAGCACGACGTCGGGCTGGATTCCGATCTCGCGCAACTCCTTGACCGAGTGCTGCGTCGGCTTGGTCTTCATTTCGCCGGCGGCGGCGATGAAGGGCAGCAGTGTCAGGTGGATGTAGCAGACGTTGTCGCGGCCCTGCGTGATGCCCATCTGCCGGATCGCCTCGAGGAACGGCAAAGACTCGATGTCGCCGACCGTGCCGCCGACCTCGACTACCGCCACTTCGGCGTCGCCGGCGCCGCTGATGATCCAGCTCTTGATCTCGTCGGTGATGTGCGGGATGACCTGCACCGTACCGCCGAGATAGTCGCCGCGGCGCTCCTTGCGAATAACGCTCTCGTAGATCTGGCCCGTCGTGAAGTTGTTGCGCTTGCCCATCTTGACGTCGGTGAACCGCTCGTAGTGGCCGAGGTCGAGATCGGTTTCCGCGCCATCCTCGGTGACGAACACCTCGCCGTGCTGGAACGGGCTCATCGTTCCCGGATCGACGTTGATATACGGGTCCAGCTTGAGATTGGTGACGCGGATGCCGCGGGAGGCGAGGATCGCGGCGAGAGAAGCGGCGGCGATGCCCTTCCCCAGGGAGGAAACGACGCCGCCAGTCACAAACACGAACTTGGTCATGGGCGACAAGTTCCGGAAATTCGCAGTTTACCGGAACCGAACGCCCGGCACAAATCGGATCTCCAGGCCTGCGGTTCGGTCCGCGAAGGAACCGAGTCTTCGTAGGTGCGAATTCATTCGCACGTCGACGCCGGCTGCCGAGGTTTTCGTAAGTGAGTGACGTGGCGTATCGAATGCCCGCGTCATCCCGGCGAAGGCCGGGATCCAATTTTTGAGATCTACCTTGGGCCCCGGCCTCCGCCGGGGCGACGACCATGTTGTCACCGCGTTACGTAAAGCTCCCTAGACGCACCGCGGCGGAATGAATTCCGCCCTACAGGCCCAGCCCGGTGGCGACGCGCGCACGCACCTTCTCGCGCCCGAGCAACGCGAGCACCGCGTCGATCGCCGGCGTCGACGGCGTGCCCGCGACGAGGGCCCGCAGCGGCATCATCACCTGCGCAGGCTTGAGATTGTGCCGCGCGGCCGCCGCCTTGATCGCGGCAGTGATGGAGTCGCGCTGCCAAGGCAGCGATTCGAATTCGTGCCGCAACTCGATGAGCGCCACCCGGTTGCTGTCGTTGACCTGCTCGGCAAGCAGCGCTGGCGGCGCATGCACGGTCGCATAGAAATAATGGGCGGCGTCCGCCATTTCCACCAGCGTTGCAGCCCGGTCGCGCAGCAGCGCCGCCACCGCCAAGGGATCCGGGCCGGATGCGACGTCGAGTCCGGCACCTTCCAGGAACGGCCGAAGCTGCGCGCCGAGCTCCGCCTCCGGCAGGCGCTTGATATGCTCGTGATTGACCCACTTCAGCTTGTCAGGGTCGAATCGTCCAGGCGAGGACGACAATCCTGCTAGATCGAACCAGGCGACGAACTGCTCACGCGCGAACACTTCGGCATCGCCGTGCGCCCAGCCGAGGCGCGCCAGGTAGTTGACCACCGCGTCGGGCAGGTAGCCGTCGTCGCGATACTGCAGGACGCCGCGCGCTCCTGTGCGCTTCGACAGCTTGTCGCCCTCCGGCGTAAGCACCGTCGGCAAGTGCGCGTATATCGGCGGCGCGCCGCCGAGCGCGCGAATCATGTTGATCTGGCGCGGCGTATTGTTGACGTGGTCGTCGCCGCGAATGACATGGTCGATGCGCATGTCGAGATCGTCGACGACCACGCAGAAATTGTACGTTGGCGTGCCGTCCGAGCGGGCTATCACCAGGTCGTCGAGCTCATCGTTGGCAAATTCAACGCGGCCCTTGACGGCATCGTCCCAGGCGACCACACCGTGGATCGGATTGCGAAAGCGCAGCACCGGTGGTACGCCTTCGGGCGGCGCCGGAAGCGTCTTGCCTGCTTCTGGGCGCCAGCGCCGGTCGTAGCGCGGCTTCTCGCCACGCGCCACTTGTTCCGCGCGCAACGCCTCGAGCTCCTGCGTCGACGTGTAACAGCGGTAGGCCGCACCCGTCTCGAGCATTCGTGCGAGCACTTCGCGATAGCGCGCCATGCGCTGCATCTGGTAGTAAGGACCCTCGTCGTAGTCGAGGCCCAGCCACGCCATGGCGTCGAGGATGGCCTGCACCGCCTCCGCCGTCGAACGCTCGGCGTCGGTGTCCTCGATGCGCAGGATGAACGCGCCGCCGTGCTTACGCGCGAATGCCCACGGGTAGAGCGCGGAGCGGATGTTGCCCAGATGCAGGAAGCCGGTCGGGCTCGGTGCGAAGCGGGTGCGGATGCGGCTCACGGCTGGCGGGCTGACGATGCGAGCAAGACGCGTATTCTAGCGTGCCTGGCAGCAGTCTCCGGGACGTCGCGTGAACCGGTCGTCTCAGAACAGTCGCGGAATATCCTCGACGTCGTGTCGGAACTGCTTGATCCAATGCACCGTCGCCGGGAACGTCCAGTCGAGGGTCTGCTGCTGCGGCGATGGCGCACGTTCGAGACACTCGAGCAACGCGAGCGCATCGACCTTCTTGGCATCGACGTACCGTGCGGCGAAGGCGGCGATCAGCGCCATGGCCTCGGGCGATCCGAGCAGGTCGGTCGCATCATGCTGCAACGTCTCCCTTGTGCGGTCGGAAAAGTGCCGTTGTTTCTGGCGATTTTCGAGCGCGCTGGACACCCGCGGATCCACGATGCGGCTGCGTCGCAGGTTGCGCAAAGTGAAGCGAATGTTGGCCATGGGTTCGGAAAGCGCGCGGTAGTCGAACTCCGCGCTCGCATGGGTCACTGCAACCTCGTCGTCGTCGGTCCACAGGCCACGGCGGTAGAGTCTGTAGATGCGGCCGATTCCAACCATCCCGAACCGAAACAATTCCGCCGCCCGAAGTGCGCCCATGCTGGCGGCGCCGATCACCTCCGCACCGCGTGAGATTGCGAAGAGTATTTCCTTGTGCCACACCGACGGCACGTTGCCGAACAAGCCGTCGACGATGGCGATGCGCTGGTAGCCGGATTCGACGGCGCGGAATACCGAGCCCATCGCAGCCGGACCAAACCGGCGAATGCCCGAAGGCGTCGGTTCTCCAGCAAGGGTCGGGCCGCAGAACAGGCAGGTCTTCAAGACAGCAATTGTTGCTTGAGAAACTGCTGCATGCGAGGCCCCGGCGTGTATCCCGGCTTGAGAACGTGAGATTCGAGGCCCGGGACGGTGACATGCACGACGGGAATGCCGATTTCCGGTCGAGTGAGGTCGACGACGATGACATTGCGCAGACCTTCTTCGTGCAGACACTGCACCGTCCACTGCAGCAGGTCCGTGACATGCTCCGCGCGCGGCGCCTCGGCGATGTCCTCGTAGTCGACTACGCCCTGCTCGCTTCGCAGCGCTGCCGACCATGCCGAGCCCGCAACGTCATCGACGCGCAGTTCGTCGCGGTACAGCCGCCAGTACATGTCGTCGCGACCACCCGTGATGTGTGCCAGCCGACTCTGCAGCGCTTCGGTGATCGCTCGACACAGCGCCACTCGCCGATAGGGGTGGCAGCCCGCGCCGCCTGCCCGCTGCGGATAGAAGGTCTTCCCGGCACCGTCAAAAACCGTGGAGACGAAGCACGGCAAGCGCAGTGCCTGCGTGACGTACCAGACGGCGACGTCCAGCCCTGCGTCGGCACACTTCCCGATCAGCCAGCGTCCGTGTACATCCGTGACGGAATCCAGATTCAGCCGGTTCGTCCGCCCTTCGCCCAGGCATTGGCCGCGGGCATGCCAGAACGACTCCTGATCGCGCTCGATGACTTCGCACAAGCCGTGGAGCGCGGCCTCAGGTCGGGTATTGCCCGAAGCAAGACCGTTGGAGGACCCGACAAAGATGCGGGGCCGATCGCGAGTCGAGACCGAATCCAGATCGACGCAGTCGCGCGGGATCCACCGGTGATCTCCTGTCCCCAGATTCTCGCCCTCGATCCACTCGACGCAAGGGTCACCGGAAACCTCGGCCTTCGGGCGGACAGGCAACAACGCCGGGTGCACGAATTCGACGGCGACGACCGCCTCGCTCATCGACAATTCCACACCGCGGGGCACGAAGTGCTCGGCGTGATGGATTTCGATGCACTCCATCAGGGCGGACGCCTGTGCGAGCTCGTGCGTAAGGCCTTTGCCCTGAGATACGCTCAGCGATCGGGCGAGTGGGCGCACGACGACCCACGTCGGGACGCCTACGTGGTCGAGGCCGGTAACATTGGCGAGGCGTGTAATGCCGAGCGCGCGCAGATGGGTGCGCGCCCTAGCCAGCGTCGTTGCAACGCTCGCTTCGCGGATCGTGCCCCCGAGATCAAGCGCCCGTCGTCCCCGACCGACGTCGCCGGGCGCGGGGTTACTCAGGGATCGCCGGCGTCGACGACGTCGGTTTCCTGGCCGATGGCGACGACGTACCCGCTATCGCGGAGCAGCTGGCTCAATTGGCGACCCAGAGCTTGCCGCTGCTCTATCAACCTGGCGATCTCCAATTTCTGTGCGGCATCGTCCAGCGCCGCAACTTCGCCGGTCTCTCCCGACGCGACGATCACCTTGCCGTCAGCCCCAAGAATCACATAGTTCTTGCCCATTGCTCATCCCCCCGCCACTCGACGCCGCCCCCAGATGCGCGCGGCCATCGTCGCTCGCGACCCGCAAGCATCGTGGCGGTTGCATGTGCGTTTGTCAATCGGCACCCCCGCCAAAGTGGCGATGGCTGCTCTACCGTGACGGCTCCGAGTACAGCAGCGCGGATTTCAGCTCTGCGTCACTCGAGCTCAACCAGTGCAGGGCTTCGGCGACCGCGTCGGACAATGGCAGCGCATAGCCGGCGGCATGCGCGCGATCGTATGCACTGTCGCCCAGCGCGCTGCGGCATGCCTTGCGGGCCAGGTCGTAGTACTTCGCTTCCGCGGGCATGATCCGCATTTGCACGGACTCTTTGAGGGCATCGCCGGCGCCACAAAACGTCGCTCCGCGATCGTGACAATGCATGGCCGTCGCCAGGACCGCGATCCCGTAGAGGGACCTGCGCAGCCGATCGCGATACCCGAGATCGCGGCTCACCGTGACGATCTGGCGGTAATCCAGGCGCGCGCGATCCAGTTCGCCGTCGACCACCGCGAGATCCGCGAGGAGCTGCAGTTGATCGACCTCCTGGGCGGGCGCGCCGAGCTCCCTGTAGATCGCGAGCGCGCTCGCCGCAAGACCCCGCGCAGCGTCGTGCTGCTCGCGGTTTCGCGCCAGCAGCGCAAGAAAGCCCAGCACCCCCGCTTCGGCAGTGCGATTGGCGAATTCGCGGCTCAGGACGAGAGCAAGATCGAGCGAAGCCTGCGCCTTGTCGAGGTTACCGAGATACGTGTGCAGGTACCCGAGGTTCGAGAGGTTGTTGACCTCCCATTCATGATTCCCGACACTTCGGTTGATGAGCACGGCCTGTTCGAGCAACCGCTGCGCGTTCGCGAATTCGCCGCGTTCCTGCGCGAGGTTACTAAGGTTATTGAGGGCACCGGCCTCGAGCACCTGATCTCCGAGCCTGCGGCTGAGATCCAACGCTTCCCGGACGTACCTTTGCGCATCGGGGGCGTTGCCCAGCCGCGCGCTCAGGACGCCGGCGATCAGGCGGGTCCGAACGGTGACGGCGGACTCGGTCCTGCCGCCGTCGCGCGCGAGCGCCGCGGCGCACCAGGTCGACCCTTCCTGCCAGTAACCGCGCACCCGCCAGAAATGACCAAATGCACTGCATATGCGCAGCGCGGATGCGGCATTCTCCTCCCGTTCGAGACTGCCCTGCAGCGCGATCTCGATATTGGCGTGCTCGAGCTCGAGCCGGTGAAGCCATGCCGTCTCCTCGGACTTGTGGCGCATCGCACCCTGAGCTTCCTCGACGAGCTGCACGAAGTAGTCGCGATACCGTTCCATCAACCGCGCGGCAGTACCGCTCTCCTGCAATCGCTCGTGCGCGTACTGTCGCATCGTGTCGAGCATCCGGTAGCGTTGCCGTCCGGCGTCGAAGGCAACGAGGGATTTGTCGATCAGTGCCGTGAGCAGATCCAACACCTCGCCGACCGGCAGCATGTCGTCCGTCGCGACGGCCTCCGCTGCGTCGAGCGTCCAGCCACCGGCAAAGGGAGACAATCGCGCAAAAAGTGCCTGTTCCGACGGGTTCAGCAGGTCGTAGCTCCAGTCGATCATCGCCCGCAGCGTCCTTTGCCTTGGGAGGACGGTACGACTGCCGCTCGTGAGCAATCGGAACCGGTCGTCGAGACGTTCCGCGATCTTGTCAATGGGAAGCGCGCCGACTCGCGCCGCCGCGAGCTCTACGGCCAAGGGTATGCCGTCGAGCTGCGAACAGATTCGCGCTGCAGCGCGCAACTGCTCGGCATCACTGAGACAGTCAGGTCGCTGAAGCCGTGCACGATCGATGAACAGTCGCACCGCGTCGCTGGCGACTATGGTGTCGATGCCCGACTTGGGATCAGGAACTGCAAGCACCGGCAGCGAGTACGTCTGTTCGCCGTTCGTTCGCAGCGCTTCGCGGCTTGTGGCCAGAATGCGCAAGCTGACGCATGAGCGCATCAGCGCGGAGGCGAGGCGCGCGCAGGCCTCGACCAGGTGCTCGCAATTGTCGAGAATCAGCAGCAATTGGGAAGACTTGAGCCGCGCCGCCAGCGTCTTCACAAGTGGGGTGCCAGGTTCTTCCGCGATAGACAGCACCTGCGCGACGACGCTCGGAACCATCGTCGAGTCGACGACAGGCGCGAGATCGACGAACCAGACGCCGTCCGCATAGCGGTCGATAGTTTCGGCACCGACATGCACGGCGAGCCGTGTCTTGCCGATGCCCCCGGAACCGAGAAGCGTCAGCAAGCGCGTCGTCTCGAGCAATTCCCGGATTTCCCTCGACTCGTCGACCCGGCCGATGAACGATGTCACCTGGTACGGCAGATTGTTCGGTGTCAGATTCGCCGTTCGCAGCGGCGGAAACGAGTCCCGAAGACCGGGATAAACGAGCTGAAACACGGGCTCCACGCTCGAAATGTCCCGGAGCCGGACCTTGCCCAGGTCGCGCAGCGAGACCTTCGGTGGCAGTCGGTCGCCGATGAGGTCGACCGTGGTCTGGGAGAGCAGCACCTGTCCGCCGTGCGCCGCACTCATGATTCGCGCGGCGCGGTTCACGACGCCACCGTAGTAGTCATTGTCGAGGCGCTCGGCGGCACCCACGTGCACGCCGCACCGTACGCGCAGCGGAACGCCGCTCGTCGCCGCGGGGTCGCCGAGTTGCTCCTGAATGGCGACGGCGGCGTTCAACGCGTCGAGAGGGTCTTCGAAGGACGCGTGCATGCCGTCCCCGACCGTCTTTACCACGACGCCGTGGTTGGATTCGACTGCGAGGCGAAGCAAGGCATTGTGCATCGCGATCGCCTGCGACATGCGCTGCGGCTCCCGTTCCCAAAGGGAGGAACTGCCTTCGATGTCGGTGAAAAGGAACGACCTGATGCTGACCGACTGCGACACGGATGCAACCTCGAGCTCGGCAGATGCGAAACTCTATCCTATCCCCGTGCGTGCCACAGCGCCGCGTGCGCCATACGCTCAGGCCGGCTGCCAGCGCAGGTCGAGCGTCGTCGGCGTCGCCGGATTGGCGGCTCGCGGCGCAGCTGTCATCGGCGCCCGGCGTGTGGCCGTGCGCCCAGAAGCGCGCGACGCGGCGCGCTTCGGCCTCGTTGGCGTTGACCGGGAACGTGTCGTAGTTGCGGCCGCCCGGATGCGACGACGTGATAGGTGCAGCCGCCGAGCGCGCGCCCGGCCCAGGTGTCGACGAGGTCGAACACCAGCGGCGCCTGCACGCCGATCGTCGGATGCAGCGCCGACGGCGGGCTCCAGGCGCGGAAGCGCACGCCGGCGACGAATTCGCCGCGGAATGCCGGTCGGCGTCAGCGGCAGCGCGCGGCCGTTGCAGGTCGACGCGATGCCGATCGCCGGTCATCCCGGTGACCTTGACCTGCAGGCGCTCGACCGACGAATCGACGTAGCGCGCGGTGCCGGTGCCGCTCACCTCCTCGCCCAGCACGTGCCACGGCTCGATCGCCTGGCGCAGTTCGATGCGTCACGCCGTCGTAGTTCACCGTGCCGAAGCGCGGAAAGCGGAATTCGACGAAGGGCGCGAACCACTCGCTGCGCGAACGCGATAGCCGAAGCGCGTTGAGATCGGCGACGACGTCGCGCATGTCGGCGGCGACGAAATGCGGCAGCAGCCAGCGGTCGTGCAGCGCCGTGCCCCAGCGCACCAGCCGCCCGCGATACGGCTCCTGCCAGAAGCGCGCGACCAGCGCGCGCAGCAGCAGCATCTGCACGGCGCTCATCCGCGCGTGCGGCGGCATCTCGAAGGCGCGGAACTCGAGCAGGCCGAGGCGCCCGGTCGGGCGTGTCCGGCGAATACAGCTTGTCGATCGAGAACTCGGCGCGGTGCGTGTTGCCGGTCAGGTCGGTCAGCAGATGGCGCAGCAGCCGGTCGACGAGCCACGGCGCGGCGACTCGTCGCCCGCGTCGCGTGCTTGCGCGTCGATCTGCTGGAACGCGATCTCGAGCTCGTAGAGGCGGTCGTCGCGCGCCTCGTCGACGCGCGGCGCCTGGCTGGTCGGGCCGACGAACATGCCGGAGAACAGGTACGACAGCGCCGGATGGTTCTGCCAGTAGGTGATCAGGCTCTGCAGCAGGTCCGGGCGGCGCAGCAGCGGGCTGTCGGCGGGCGTCGCGCCGCCCAGCGTCACGTGATTGCCGCCGCCGGTGCCGGTGTGGCGGCCGTCGAGCATGAATTTCTCGGTGCCGAGGCGCGACTGCCGCGCTTCCTCGTACAGCGTCTCGGTGGTCGCGATCAGTTCGTCCCACGACGACGCCGGATGGATGTTGACCTCGATCACGCCCGGGATCCGGCGTGACGTTGAGCACGCGCGACGCGCGGGTCGCGCGGCGGCGTGTAGCCTTCGATCGCGACCGGCACGCCGCATCGCGCGCCGCGGCGTCCTCGATCGGCGGCGAGCAGCGCGACGTAGTCCTCGAGCGCGCTTCAGCGGCGGCATGAACACGTACAGATGGCCGTCGCGCACCTGCGACGCACAGCGCGGTCTTGATCACGACCTCGCGCGGCTTGACTGCCGCGCGCCTTCGCGCCGGCGTCGATTCGCGATCGCGGCGCGCGCCGGCAGCGCGCCGCGCGGCGCGAACGGGTCGACCGGCATGCTCGATCTCGTCGTCCTCCGGCAGGACGTCGGGCAGCGACGCCAGCGGCAGCCGCAGGCCCAGCGGCGAATCGCCCGGCGACGCGCGTAGAGCCGCTCGCGCCGCAGCGGCCACGGGCTGCGTGTCCCACGCCGCGCATCGCCGCCGTCCTCCGGGCGCCGCCGCGCGCAGCGGCAGCACGAAGCCCGCCGGGCGATCGAGGCCCGGCGAGCAGCAGCCGCGCGAGGCGCGCGCGCTCGTCCGGCTTGCGCAGGTCGGCCTGCAGCGGATCGACGTTGACCGGCAGCGCCGCCTCCGTCGGCGAGCAGCTGCGGCACGTCCTCGTACGCCGTGATGCACGTACGCCGGGTCGAGGCCCGAGCGCGCTCCGCGAGCCGCGCGGCGAAGCGCTGCGCCGCGTCGCGATGTCGGCGCTGCCCGGCGCGCGCGTGTCGGCGATCAGCGCCGGGTCGCGCCACAGCGGCTCGCCGTCGGTGCGCCAGTAGACGCCGAGCGCCCAGCGCGGCAGCGGCTCGCCCGGATACCACTTGCCCTGCCCGAAGTGCAGGAAGCCGCCGCGGCGCGAAGCGCGCCGGCGAGCCGCCGCAGCAGCGCCTCGGCGAGCTCGCGCTTCTTCGGCGACAGCGCGGCGTAGTTCCACTCCGGCGCCGTCCATGTCGTCGATCGACACGAACGTCGGCTCGCCGCCCTGCGTCAGCCGCACGTCGTGCGCGGCGAGATCGGGTCGACCGCTCGCCCGAGCGCGTCGATCGCCGCCCACTGCGCGTCGGTGTACGGCTTGGTGACGCGCGGATCCTCGTGCACGCGCGTCACGCTCATCGCGAACGCGAACTCGACCTCGCACGACGTCGGTGTAGCCGATCACCGGCGCGGCGTTGCCCGGATCGGCGGTGCACGCGAGCGGAATGTGGCCTTCGCCGGCGAGCAGGCCCGACGTCGGGTCGAGCCCGATCCAGCCGGCGCCCGGCAGATAGACCTCGGCCCAGGCGTGCAGGTCGGTGAAATCGCGCTCGGGCCCGGCGGGCCGTCGAGCGGCTTCACGTCGGCGACGAGCTGGATCAGGTAGCCCGAGGCGAAGCGCGCGGCGAGCCCGAGGTGGCGCAGGATCTGCACCAGCAGCCAGCCGGTGTCGCGGCAGGAGCCGCTGGCGCTCGCCAGCGTCTCCTCGGGCGTCTGCACGCCCGGCTCCATGCGCACGAGATAGCGTGATCTCGCGCTGCAGCTGCTGGTTGAGCCGCACCAGCATGTCGACCGTGCTTCTCGCCGGGCGCGATGCGTCGCGCGGAAGCGCTCGAGCCACGCGGCGAGCCGCGGGCCCGGCGGCGCGGTCTCGAGGAACGGGATCAGCTCCTTGGCGAGCGCCGGCGCGTAGGCGAACGGATAGTGCTCGGCGTACGGCTCGACGAAGAAATCGAACGGATTGATCACCGTCATGTCGGCGATGAGGTCGACGACGATCTCGAGCTGGTCGGCGCGGCTCGGGAAACACGAGCCGCGCGACCCAGTTGCCGTACGGGTCCTGCTGCCAGTTGAGGAAGTGCTGTGTCCGGCGCGACGCTGCAGCGAATAGCCGAGGATCGGCGTGCGGCAATGCGGCGCCGGCCGCAGGCGGATCTCGTGCGGCGACAGGGTGACGTGCCGGTCGAAGCGATAGCGTGGTGCGGTGCTGCAGCGCGACGCGGATGGCCATCGCGGGTCCGCCGTCTCACGTCCAGTCCGGGATCGGGCAGCTGCGCGAACACCCGGCGCAGGCCCTCGCCCCACTGGCGTGTGGACCATCTGGAAGTACGGGTCGGTCTCCTCGATCCGCCGCTGCAGCTCGATCGCGCAGCGCGTCGGTCTCGTAGACGACGAGGTCGATCGGCAGCCCGACCGAGATGTTCGAGCGCATCGTCGAGTCGAACGAGACCATCGTGCACTTGGTCGCGTCGAGCAGCGACGTCGCCGCGCTTGATCACGCGATCGATGCACCGGCTTGCCGTACTTGCTCTCGCCGATCTGGAAATAGCAGGTGTCCGGCGTCGCCTCGATGAAGTTGCCTTCGCTGTAGACGTCGAACAGCCGCGGCGGCTCGCCGCGGATCTGGCCGCCGACGATGAAGTTGGCGCTGCGAGTCGATGTTGTTCTGCACCAGGTAGGGGCCGTCGCGCGTCTTCACCTCGCGCAGCGCGTCGCCGAGCAGGCGCGCGACGTCGAACATCGACGTCGCGTTCCACAGGTTGAGCTGCGCTGTCGCCGGCGCGCGCGCGCTGCTCGAGGATGTTGATCGCGTTCTGCGTGATCGACAGGTTGCCCGACGACAGCATGACGATCACGCGCTCGCCGTCGCGCGCGAACGACGCGCATCTTGGAGAAGCGGGCGATCTGGTCGACGCCGGCGTTGGTGCGCGAGTCCGACGCGAAGATCATCCCGGCGTCGAGGGACATGGCAACGCAATAGGTCATCGGCGGTCGCGCGATCGGCGAAAGTCGCGATTCTACCGAATCCGCCGCGCAGGCGGCTCAATACGCCGGCACGAGGAAGTGCCGGCTGATCTCGTCGCCCAGCGCCGAGATCCGCTCGAGGAAATCCATCAGGTATTCGTGCAGGCCCGAGCTCGATGATGTCGTCGGTGCGCCCGTAGTGCAGCTGGGCGTGCAGCTCGCCCGCCGCGCGCTCGATCTCGCGTGCGTGCTGTCGTCGCAGAGCACGCTCGAGCGTCTCGTGGATGAAGTTCATGCACGCGTGCAGCGAGCGCGGCATGTCGTCGCGCAGGATCAGCAGCTCGGCGACCCGCCGCGGCGTGATCACGTCGCTGTAGATCTTGCGGTAGGACTCGAAGCCCGGACACCGACCGCAGCAGCGCGCCCCACTGGTAGTAGTCGACCGCGCCGCCGACGTCGGCGGCCGCTCGGCAGCAGCGTGTGGTACTTGACGTCGAGGATGCGCGCGGTGTTGTCGGCGCGCTCGAGGTGCGTGCCGAGGCGGATGAAGTGGTAGGCCTCGTCGCGCAGCATCGTGCCGAAGGTCACGCCGCGGAACAGGTGCGAGCGCATCTTCACCCAGTCGAGGAATTCGGAGACGCCGCCGCTCTCGATGCGCGTCGTAGTCGTAGCCGCGCATCTCCAGCCACGCCGAGTTGAGGTCCTCGTACATCTCCGAGGTGATCGCGCCGCGCACCGCGCGCGCCGATTCGCGCGCCGCGCGCAGGCAGCAGAAGATCGACGACGGATTGCCGGCGTCGAGGATCATGAAGCGCAGCACGTTCTCGGCGGAGAGCTGCCGGATAGCGCTGGTAGTACGTCGGTGGCGAGGCCCGACGGTGATGAGCGGCACCGCCCACGGCTCGGCCCAGGCGAGGCCCGGCTCGATCACCTCGTAGGGCAGCAGCGACATCCGGTAGGTGACGTCGAGCAGGCGCGCGGTGTTCTCGGCGCGCTCGATGTGGCGGGCCATCCAGAAGAGCTCGTTGGCGGTGCGGCAGAGCATCGCGTATGCCTTCAGGTCGCGAGCGACCCAGGTGTCCTTGGTGCCGCCGCCCTGCGACGAGTTCACGACCAGCGAGCCCTCGCGCAGCGCGACGCGCGTCAGGCCGCCGGGCACCAGGTTGACCGTCTTGCCGGACAGCACGTACGGCCGCAGGTCGATGTGGCGCGGCGCGAGCCCGGCTTCGACGAACGTCGGGCAGGTCGACAGCGCGAGCGTCGGCTGCGCGATGTACTTGTCCGGGTTGCGCGAGGATGCGCTCGCGGAACGCGTCGCGCTCGGCGGCGCGTCGCCGCCGGCCCGATCAGCATGCCGTAGCCGCCGGCGCCGTGCACTTCCTTGACCACCAGCTCGGCCAGGTGGGCGAGCACGTAGTCGCAGCTCGTCGGCCGGCGCAGCTGCTAGGTCGGCACGTTGTTCGAGGATCGGCTCCTCGGTCAGGTAGAAGCGGATCATCTCCGGCACGTACGGATAGATCGACTTGTCGTCGGCGACGCCGGTGCCGATCGCGTTGGCGAGCGTCACCCGGCCGGCGCGATAGGCGCGCGAACAGCCCCGGCACGCCGAGCATCGAATCCGCGCGGAACGCCCGCGGATCGAGGAAGTCGTCGTCGACGCGCCGGTAGATCACGTGCACGCGCTGCGGACCGCGCGTCGTGCGCATGTAGACGGTGTCGTTCTGGACGAAGAGGTCCTGGCCCTCGACCAGCTCGACGCCCATCTGCTGCGCCAGGAACGCGTGCTCGAAGTAGGCGGAGTTGTAGGCGCCGGGCGTCAGCACCGCCACCGTCGGGCTGCTCCTCGCCCGCCGGCGCGACGCGCGTGCAGGTTCTCGAGCAGCAGGTCGGGATAGTGCTGGACCGGCCGGATCGACTGCGTGGCGAACAGCTCGGGAAACAGCCGCATCATCATCTTGCGGTTCTCGAGCATGTACGACACGCCGGAGGGCACGCGCAGGTTGTCCTCGAGCACGTAGTACTCGCCCTCGCCCGCGCGCACGACGTCGACGCCGGCGATGTGCGCGTAGATGCCGCCGGGGACGTCCATGCCCTGCATCTCGCGGCGGTACTGCGTGTTGCCGAGCACGCGCTCCGCGCGGGACGACGCCGGCCTTCGAGGATGCGCCTGCTCGTGATAGATGTCGTGCAGGAACAGCGTTCAGCGCCTGCACGCGCTGCTTCAGTCCGCGCTCGAGCATGCGTCCATTCGTCGGCCGGGATGATGCGCGGCACGATGTCGAACGGAATCAGGCGCTCGGTGCCCGCCATCCTCGCCGTAGACCGCGAACGTGATGCCCGACGCGATGGAACGCCCGCTCCGCCTCCTCCCGCTTCTGGGCGATCCGGTCGGCGGGCGTGCGCTGCAGCCAGTCGGCAAAGCGCCTGGTAGTGAGGCCGGACGGCCCCGCCGGCGGCGCGCATTTCATCGTAATTGAGACGGGACACTGGACGCATATATCGAGAGATTTGCGACTGTTTCTAGCAAGACTTGAGCCAACGGAAAATTTTGCTTTTGCCTGCTATAAGCTTATCGAAATATCGACGGTGCGCCGATATGGCTCCGGACGCCCGGCCGCGGCGCGATTTCGCACCAGTCATGGTGCATTTTTTGTCCAGGACAGGCATGGACAAACGCCGACGCCGGTTTGACCCTCGCTTCGGCCGCATGCTTAAATACGCGCTCCTGTCTGGGTTCGCGCGGGCGGTTAGCTCAGCGGTAGAGCACTGCCTTCACACGGCAGGGGTCACTGGTTCGAAACCAGTATCGCCCACCATGAACCAAGGGGTTACACGCAAGTGTAACCCCTCTTTTTTTGCATGCATTTTCGTCGCGCGTGTGCATACATCCGCTTTATCTGCGCCGTTTTTGCATGGGATGATTGCAAAAATTGCCGTCGGGCGCTCTGATGATTATTCATTCCGCGGTCCCGCTTTCCGTCGACGCGTTGGTGTTCGACGCGTACGGCACGCTGTTCGACGTGCATTCGGTCGAGGACGCCGCCGAGCGCCTGCATCCCGGCCATGGGCGCGGAGCTGTCGCAACTGTGGCGCCGCAAGCAGCTCGAGTACACCTGGCTGCAAAGCCTCATGCAGAGTCAGCACCAGCGTCGCGAGGACTTCGCCGCGGTGACTGCGCATGCGCTCGACTACGCGGTCGAAATGCTCGGGCTTGCGCAGTCGCCGGCGATACGCGCACCGACTGCTCGACGCCTACCTCGACCTGTCGCCATTCGCCGACGCCGAGCCTGCGCTGGCCGCGCTGGCGCCGCTGCCGCGGCTCGATACTCTCCAATGGCACGCGCGCGATGCTCGAGCCGCTGGTCGCGGCGACGGGCCTGGCGCGCCACCTCGACACCATACTGTCGGTGGATGCCGCAGGCGTCTACAAGCCCAGCCCGCGCGTCTACCAGTTGGCCGTCGACCAACTGGCGCTGCTGCCGAATCGCATCGGCTTCGTCTCTTCCAACGGCTGGGACGTCGTCGGCGCAAAGGCTTTCGGCTTCACGGCGATCTGGGTCAATCGCGCGAATGCGCCGGTCGAGAGGCATGGTCCGCAGCCCGATGCGATAGTGAGCTCGCTGGCCGCACTTCCTGAATTGCTTGGCAAGGCGTAGCCGAACCAGAGCTGCGGCGCACGCCGCACAGCTTTGCGGATCTGCATCGATTCCTCCTTGACCAGAACGGGATGGGCGGATCGGACGCCGCTATGGCTTCTTGGAGGCCGCTTGCCGGATTGATAGATGGGTTAAGGCATGTACTGGCCACCGTTGACCTCGATCACCTGGCCGGTGACGTAGCCGCTCAATTGGTCCGAGGCGAGATAGATGAAGGTACCGGCGCATTCATCGGGTGCGCCGAGCCGATTCATCGGCACGGTGGCCTGCATCGCTTTCAACTGTTCGGCGGTCGAGTAGCGCTCGTGGAACGGCGTGGTGATCACGCCCGGCGAAACCGCATTGACTCGAATCTTGTCGCCGACCACTTCCTTGGCCCAGCCATGCGTTGCCGTCGAAATGAAGCCCTTGGCACCCGCATAGATGATCGCGCCGCCGCCACCGCCGTGGCGTGCGGCTATCGAGCTGACGTTGATGACGTTGCCTCCACCCTGCCGACGCATGACCGGGATCACCTCGTGCATGAACAGCGCGACCTGGGTGACGTTCAATGCCAGCACCTTCCCGAGATACTCCTCCGTGTAGTCTTCGATCTTGGTCCGTCCGACCATGCCCCCGGCATTGTTGATCAGCACATCGATTCGGCCGTACGCGGCTAGCGCCTTCCGTCGCGATGCGCTTGACGTTGGCGGCTTGCGTCACGTCCCCGCCGACCAGCACGGCCTGGGCTCCAGCTTCCTCGACGCCGGCGGCAACGGTTTCAGCCGCACTCCGGCTCGCGTTGTAGTGGACCACGAGCCTGCTGCCGAGACGCGCGAACGCGCAGTGCGGCAGCGGCACCGATCCCCGTCGACGCACCGGTAATCATGACGACCTTGCCTTCGAGATCTGATTTCACGCGCCCCTCCTTCCGAGAACTGTCGAAAACGAATGTCACCTGAATCGCGAGCGTTTCCTACGCCCTGACGATACTGCAGATCCCGCAATACCTGTCGGCGGCCATGATCGCACTGGGACGGCATTTCGGCAGCAACAGCTTCGTGGTCGTATCGGTGCTGCTGATGATCCTTTTCGGCGCAGTTCTGGAAGGCGCGCGGGCGCTGATCATCTTCGGGCCGCTGCTGGCCCCGATTGCCCTGCGGCTAGGCGTTCATCCGCTTCATTTCGGAACGGTGATGGCAATCGCGATGGGGCTCGGCTTGTTTTCGCCTCCCATCGGACTCGGGCTGTTCGCCACATGCGCAATCACGCAAACGAAGCTGGAGGATGTATGGCGACCGATGCTGAAATATCTTGCGGTCCTCTTTGTCGTCCTCATCATGCTGGTATTCGTACCGACCTTTTCGCTGTGGCTTCCCGCACGTTTGGGCCTCACGTAACCATCCGCCCGTCCCGCCGACGTTCAGCCTCCCTCCGCCGGGAATCGTCGCGTGTCACGCCGGCGCAGCTTTGCCCCCACGACACGCGGCGACGGCCTCGCGGATTACCGCAATCGCCGCGGGGCGCGGAAAACTCTTGCGATAGGCGAGTGCGATGCGCCGCGAAGGCACGGGTTTGACGAAAGGCACCGGAACGACCAGCTGACTGTGGTACTTGGGCGCCAGCGCATCGCGCGGCAGCACCGATACTCCCAGACCCGAGGCGACCATGTTGCGAATCGTCTCCAGCGAGTTGGTCCGCGTAATGGCATTGCCACCGCGGTTGAGCTCCGGACAGCTCTCGAGCACTTGGTCGCGAAAGCAATGCCCGACGCCAAGCAGGATCGTGTGCTCGTCACCAAGTTCCGAAGCAGCAACAGACTTGCGTCTGGCCCAGGGATGGCGCTTGGGCACGACGACCTGGAACGGCTCCTCGTACAGGAAATCGGTCACCACGCCCGGGGGTGCGAACGGCAACGCGACGATCGCCGCGTCGATGCGCCCGGACTTGAGCCCGACTTCGAGCAGTTCGGTCAGGTTCTCCTCGATTTCCAGCGGCATTTCCGGAGCGCGCTCGTTGAGCGCCGGAATCAGGTCGGGCAGCAGATACGGCGCGACGGTGTGGATGGCGCCGAGGCGAAATACGCCTACGAGCTGATTGCGGCCCGCTTGGGCGATGTCGCGTATGCGCGCCGCCTCCTCGAGCACCTTCTGCGCCTGCTCGACCACGCGCTCGCCTACAGGCGTCACCGAGATCTCGGACTTGGCGCGCTCGAAAAGCTGCGCACCGAGCTCTTCCTCGAGCTTCTGGATGGCAACCGACAGCGCCGGCTGGCTGATGAAGCAGCGCTGCGCTGCGCGTCCGAAGCTTCGCTCCTGTGCAACCGCGACGATGTAGCGCAGCTCGTTGAACGTCATCGGCGCTGCTTGAGAAAGGCGCCGAACGCGCCGCCGATTTCGGGGTGCTTGAGCGCAAGCTCGACCGTCGCCTCGAGATAGCCGAGTTTATTGCCACAATCGTAGCGGCGACCTTCGAATTTGTAGGCGACCACACGCTCCTCCGCGCAAAGTCGCGCGATGGCGTCGGTGAGCTGGATTTCTCCTCCGGCGCCGGCGGGCACTGCGCGCAGGTGGCCAAAAATGCGAGGCGTGAGGATGTAGCGGCCGACGACGGCGAGCGTCGACGGCGTGCTTCCCGGCTTGGGCTTCTCGACCATGCGCCGGATGCGGCTGATGCGTTCGCCGGCCGGCTCGGGATCAGCCTCGACGATTCCCCAGCTGCCGACGTCTGCCGCCGGCACGTCCATCACGCCGATGGTCGATGCACCCTCACGAGCGGCAACGTCGACCATCTGCCGGGTCACCGGCACTCGAGCATCGATAAGATCGTCGGCGAGCAGCACGGCAAAGGGCGCATCGCCGACGACCGGCTCCGCGCATAGCACGGCGTGACCCAGGCCGAGCGCCTCCGATTGGCGGATGTAGATACAGTTGATGCCCGCCGGCGCCGCCGCCTGGACGGCTTGCAGCAGCGCGCTCTTGTTGCGTGCCGCGAGTTCGGTCTCCAGCTCGTAGGCCTTGTCGAAATGATCCTCGATCGCCCGCTTGTTGCGACCGGTGATAAAGATCATGTCGGTGATACCGGCGGCTGCGGCCTCCTCGACCGCGTACTGGATCAGCGGCTTGTCCACAACGGGCAGCATTTCCTTGGGACTCGCCTTCGTCGCGGGGAGAAAGCGGCTACCCAATCCGGCAACGGGGAATACCGCCTTGGTGATCTTAGCGAACGCCATGAGAATCCTTCTTCGCGCCACAGGCGCGCACGAATATCGAATCTAGCGAGCGTCTTGCATCAACGCAACGAATTGTTTTTCGTCGAGCACCGTCACGCCGAGCTCGCGGGCGCGATCGAGTTTGCTTCCAGCGTCGGTACCGGCCACGACATAGTTGGTCTTTTTCGAAACGCTGCCGGCGACCTTGCCGCCCAGCTTCTCGATTTGCTCCTGCGCCTGCTCCCGCGTCAATGTCGGCAGCGTACCGGTCAGCACGAACGTCAAGCCGGAAAATTTTCCCGCAGGCGCGCGTTGCGGCGCGGAATCGGCCCAATGTACTCCCGCGGCGCGCAGCTGGGCAATGACTTCGCGATTGTGCCGCTCCTGGAAGAATTGGAGAATGCTCTGCGCCAGCACCGTGCCCACGTCATGGACTTCCAGCAGCGCAGACTCGTCCGCGGCTATCAGCGCGTCGAGGCTGCCGAAGTGCCGCGCCAGGTCCCTTGCCGTCGTTTCGCCGACATGGCGGATTCCCAGCGCGAAAATGAATCGCGGCAACGTCGTTTTGCGACTGCGTTCGATCGCGGCGATGACGTTCGCTGCGGATTTATCGGCCATGCGCTCCAGCTCGGCCAAGGCGGCGATGCCAAGCTTGTAGAGATCGGCCGGCGTGTGCACGATGTCCGCGGCAACGAGCTGGTCGACCAGTTTGTCGCCCAGCCCCTCGATATCCATGGCTCTGCGCCCGGCGAAATGCAGCAGCGCCTGCTTTCGCTGCGCCGGACACACTAGGCCGCCGGAGCAGCGAGCGATCGCCTCCCCCTCCTCACGAACGATCGCGCTGCCACATTCCGGGCAGCGCGTCGGCATGACAAACGCACGGGTACGCTGCGGGCGCTGTTCCAGCACGACTTTCACTACCTCCGGGATGACGTCGCCGGCGCGGCGCACGACCACCGTGTCGCCGATGCGCACGTCCTTGCGCCGGATTTCGTCCTCGTTGTGCAGGGTCGCATTGGTCACGGTAACGCCGCCGACAAACACCGGCTGCAGCCGCGCCACGGGCGTGATCGCACCGGTCCGCCCCACCTGAACGTCGATGGCAAGCACCTGCGTGGTCATCTCCTCTGCAGGAAACTTGTGCGCCACCGCCCATCGTGGCTCGCGAGTGACGAAGCCCAGGCGCTGCTGCAGCGCCAGCGAATCGACCTTGTAGACGACGCCATCGATCGCGAAAGGCAGCGAAGCGCGGCGCTTGGCGACGTCGGCGTAAAAGGCAGTCAGCTCCGTGGCGCCACGTGCGATACGCCGATCGACGTTGACCGGCAGGCCCATCGCGTGCAGTGCGTCCAGCAGAGCACTATGCGTAGTCGGCACTTTCCAGCCCTCGGTCTCGCCAACGCCGTAGGCGAAAAAGCGCAGCGGTCGGCTGGCCGTCATTTGCGGGTCGAGCTGGCGAACCGCGCCCGCCGCAGTGTTGCGTGGGTTGATGAACGTCTTCAGGCCGGCAGCCTGCTGACGCGCATTGAGCTCGTCGAAATCGCGTCGCGTCATGTACACCTCGCCTCGCACCTCGAGCGCCGCCGGCGGGCGGGTGCCGCGCAGATGCTGCGGAACGGCGCGGATCGTGCGCACGTTCGCGGTGACATCTTCGCCGACCTCGCCGTCGCCCCGCGTCGCGGCGACGACCAGCGCGCCTCGCTCGTAGCGCAAGCTGATGGCCAGCCCGTCGAACTTGAGCTCAGCCATGTAGACGATGGGCGGATCGTCCGGCCCGAGGTCGAGCTCGCGGCGCATGCGCTCGTCGAATTTCGCCGCGCCCGCCGGCGAGGTGTCGGTTTCGGTACGAATCGACAGCATCGGCACGCGATGCACCACCGGCGCAAAGCTCGTGGCAACCGCGCCGCCCACGCGCTGAGTCGGCGAGTCCGGCGTGACCAGGCTCGGATGGCGGTGCTCGAGCTCGTCGAGTTCTCGATAGAGGCGATCGTATTCCGCGTCGCTGACGCTCGGTGCGTCGAGCACGTAATAGGCGTGGTTGTGTTGCTCGATCGCCGCCCGCAGGGCGAGAACGCGTCTGGCGTCCTTCGGGGGAACCGCCATGGCGCCAGCAAACTCTACCCGAACAATCGCAGCGCCCGTGGTCCGCCCGGCTCGATATGCGCTTCGCGCAACGCCGTAGCGGTCGCCTGGACCTGTGCGCGAATGGCCGCCAGCGAGGCGTCGTTGAGCGGTCGGCGGTTGTCGTCGACGAGCACAGCCTCGAGAGTCTGCGCCATGCGTTTGGCCACGAGTCGCATCTGGTCGAAGACGCGCACCGGTTCAGCAACACGTGGCACATCGAGCAGGAAAATGACACCGGGCGCGCTAAGCACGCGCAAGCCCTCGAGGGTGAACGGTTCCTGCTTGTAATTCTGCAGGCTGTACAGCGTGGCGCCGGTTTCGTCCTGAATGTAGTCGAACTGGCCTGCCGCGCTGAGTTTGAACCCCGCCGCCTCGGCGACGCCGCGCAGGCGTGTACCCGCGATCTGTCCGCCGCCGCTCCTGAGCAGCGTCAGCCCGATCTGCACATCGAGGTCGGCACAGAAGCGATCGAGCTCCTCGGCGCGCGCTGCCTCGGAAGCCGCATCGGGCGCGTCGCACTGGGCCCGCAATCGCGCTGCCGCCTCCTGCGTGGCGCGCACGAAGGCTTCGATGTCGCCACGCGTCGCAGCGCCGGCACGATTAGCGATGAGCATGCAGGCGGCAAGCTCCTGCCACGGGCCAGACGCACCAGCATCAAGCGCCAGCCAGGGCAGACCGGCACCACGCCGACCTAGCCAGCGCACCGGCTTGGCCGCACTCGTCGACAGCATCGCGGCGAGGGACTGCGTAGCCACCGCCTGCGCAGGTTGCAGCGTCACGACGCTTTCGATATCGGGGTCCGGCGCAAGCGCGCCTCTTTCCGCACGCGATGGTGGCGATGGCAGTGGCTCGGGGTCGACGCCGGCATCCGCGGGCATCGGCTCGTCGTCGATCGGTTCCAGAGTAGGATCGACCGACGCACTCGCGGGCGCCGCTGCAGGCGCGTCTTCAGCGTCTTGACCGTGAAACATCGGTTCGACCCGATCCATGTCGCGCGCGCCGTCGGCGGGTTTGCGGAACGCAGCGTCGATGCGGCGACGAACGCGGCGCTCCTGCAGCCAATTCATGACTACGACGCCGATGACCAGCACGATCCCGCCGATGAGCAGGCCAAGGAACAGTGGATTGATCGCGGGTAGCGCCACGGTGATGGCCCTTACTGCGCCGCTTCGGCGAGCTCCAGCGCTTCCGCGATGTCGACTGCAACGACGCGAGACACTCCCGGATCAGGCATCGTGATGCCGATGAGTTGATGCGCCATTTCCATCGTGATCTTGTTGTGGCTGATGAACAGGAACTGCGTCACCTCCGCCATCGTCCGCACCAGCGCGCAAAAGCGGTCGGTGTTGGGGTCGTCCAGCGGCGCGTCGACTTCGTCGAGCAGGCAGAATGGCGCAGGATTGATCTGGAAGAGCGCGAACACCAGCGCGATGGCAGTCAGCGACTTCTCGCCACCCGACAGAAGGTGGATCGACGTGTTGCGCTTGCCGGGCGGCTGCGCCACGACCTGCACGCCGGCATCGAGGATCTCCTCGCCGGTCAGCAGCAGCCTCGCCTGCCCGCCGCCGAACAGCGTGGGAAACAGCTTGCCGAAGTTTTCGTTGACCAGATCGAAGGTCTGCTGCAGCAATTGCCGCGATTCGCGATCGATCTGGCGAATCGCCGACTCCAGCGTCGCCATCGCTTCGGTCAGATCCTGCGCCTGCGCGTCGAGGTAGGTCTTGCGCCCGGACGCCTGCGTCAGCTCGTCGAGCGCCGCGAGGTTCACCGCGCCCAGCGTGGCGATGGCTTGCGTCAAGCGCTCGATCTCGGCGGGCAAGGTACTCGCCCTGCCCCACGCCTTCAGCTGCTCCGGCAGCGCGGCCGCATCGGCATGCGCCTCGACCAGCTGCTCGGCGTACTGCTCTTCGGCCAGCTTCGCCGCCTGCTCCTTCAGGCGCACCTCGTCGATCTTTGCGCGGGCCGGCTCGAGCTTCTGGTCGGCGGCGAGCCGCGCCTCTTCGCCGCCGCGCAATGCGGCGCCGATGGCTTCCTGCTCGTCGCGAGCCGCGCCCAATGCGTGCTCTGCCGCGCCGCGCACGCCGAGCTCCGCCTGCAGCGCCGCCTCGACCGGCGTCCAATCGATGCCCTTGCGCTCGGCAGCGAGCTGCGCCAGCAGACCCTCCTGCTGCGCGAGCTGCGCGTCCAGCGTTTCGCGGCGGCGCGCGTATTCGGCAAGGCGTTCGCGTGCCGAGCGCTCGGCAAAACCGGCTTCCTGCGCCGTTCGTTCGGCGACGCGAACGCGCTCGCGACCGCGCGTCAGCGCGACCTCACGCTCGTTGAGGGTGTGCCGCAGCGCGTCGCGCCCCGCCATCGCCTCGCCCAGGCGCCCGCGCGCCGCAGCCAGATCGGCATCGATGGCGGCGAGCGATGCTTGCTCCGCAGCATCCTCGCGCGCGAGTGACTCGCGCTCTTCAGTGATCTGGGCGCGGCGACGCTCGGCGGCTTCGGCCGACTGCTTCAGCTGCTGGAGCTCCAGCTCGAGGTCGTGACACCGGCGCTGCTGCGACGAAAGCGCCATGTTCTCGCCGTGATATTCCTGCTGGCGCTGCTTGAGCTCCGTCTCCACTTCGCTGCGTATGGTCGCCGCAGCGAGTGTTGACCTGCGTGCGGTCTCGATCGTGGTTTCCAGCTCGGCAAGCTCGCGTTGCCTCGCGAGTACGCCATGCAGGACACTGTCGGGTGCGAAAAAGCTCAGCGCCTGCACATTCACCGTATGCCCCGTCGGCACGACGAAGCACTGCGCCGGCACGCAAGGATGCGCGCTCGCGCATCGCGGTCGCCAGGTCGTCGCGACAGCGCACGCCATGAAGCCAGTCAGCAAGCAGCTGCGCCAGCTCGGGGCGACGCGCACGCACCTTGGCGAGCAGCGAGTCCGGCGCGGCTGCACCGTCGCGATCGCCAGCCTTCGCGACAAAAACGGCAATGCGTCCGGGCAGCGCATCCTCGTCCCACGCCAGCGCCGCATCCAGGGAAGGCAGTTCGAATGCGTTGAGCCGCTCGCGCAGGACGGCCTCCAGCGCGTCTTCCCAGCCCGGCTCGATGTCGAGCTCCTGCCAGAGATGCCGGGCATGATCGAGTCCGCGCGCGGCCTGCCACGTCGCGGCGTCCTGCCCGCCGCCGATCTTCGCCTGCAACGCTGATAGCGCCTGCGCCCGCGCCTCGCATTCTGCGAGTGCGCTGCTCGCTTGCTGCCAGGCCTCGCTCGTCGAGCGCTGCCGTGCCTGCAGCGTCTGTACGATGTCGTTCAATTCCGCCAGCGCCTTGCTGCGCTCGGCAAGGTCGGCGGTCTCCTGCTCGAGCTGCTCGGTGACCGCATCGATGTGGGTCGTAGTCGGCAACGCGAGCTCTCGCGCCTCGTCGTCGAGTCGCTCGCGCCGCTGACTCAGTGCCGCCAGCACCTTGGAAGCGTTCTCGCGGCGCGTGTCGGCAACACGCATCTCCTGCTCGACTTCGCCGATCCGCCGCTGGATCTCGGCCATGGACGCAGCGAGCTTCGGCGAGCCCCGCTTCGAGGCCTGGCACGGCAGCCTGCGCCGCTTGCTCTTCGTCGGTGGCCGCCTCGCGCTGTGCGAGGGTGCCCTCCAGCTCGGCCTCGCCCGCGCGCGTGTCGCCGAGCAGCGACTCCTGCTGCGCGGTGAACGCAGCGATCTGTTCGTTGATCTGTGCCACCTGCTGCGTCAGCCGGCCTTCGCTCTCGCGCGCGAACGTCAGCTGTTGCTCGAGACGCGTGACCTCCGCGTTGGCCGCGTAGAACGCGCCCTGGCGTTCGTGCAGCAGGTCGCCGGCCTTGTAGTGGTCCGCGCGCAGCGTCTCCAGACGACTCTCGGCGGCGCGCAGGTCGGCTTGCAACGCTTCGAATCCCGAGTCGAGGTTGGCGATATCGGAGGCATGGCGCTCTCGCGCGCGCGCTGCGTCCTGCTGCTTGGCAAACCAGAGCATGTGCTGCGACTGCTTGAGCTTCGTCTCCAGGTCGCGAAACTCGGTCGGCGACCTTCGCCTGCGCTTCCAGGCTCGCGATAGCTGCGCACCGAGCTCGATGCGGATGTCCTCCACGCGGGCCAGGTTCTCGCGCGTGTCGGCGATGCGGCTCTCGGTTTCACGGCGCCGTTCGCGGTACTTGGACACGCCAGCCGCTTCCTCGAGGAAGACGCGCAGCTCTTCAGGACTTGCGCCTCGATCACGCGCGCGATCATGCCCTGCTCGATGATCGCGTAGGCACGCGGGCCCGAGGCCGGTGCCCAGGAAAAGATCGTGGATGTCGCGGCGGCGGACGGGAATGTTGTTGATGTAGTAGGTCGAGTCGCCGTCGCGCGTGAGCACGCGCTTGATCGACAGCTCGGCGTAGTGCGCCCCATTGCCCGCCGATACGGCCTTGGCTGTTGTCGAAGAAGAGCTCGACCGAGGCGCGCCCGACCGGGGCGCGGTCGCCGGCGCCGTTGAAAATGACGTCCTGCATCGATTCGCCGCGCAGCGCCGAGGCCTTGGATTCGCCCAGCACCCAGCGCACCGCATCGATGACGTTGGACTTGCCGCAGCCGTTGGGACCGACGATGCCGACGAGTTGTCCGGGGGTGGCGATGCTGGTCGGGTCGACGAAGGACTTGAAGCCGGCCAGCTTGATCTGAGTCAGGCGCAATTCGAATTCTTCTGCACGGGCGCGGGCGCGCCGGGGACGGCGCGTCGTGCTGGGTTGCCACGCGCGGACCGTGCTGCGAAGCATCACGCGACCGCTCGAAAGTCGAATTATAGCCGATTGGAACGGGGGATCAGGCCGACTGCCGCCAGGGTGGGTGCGAGGCGGCCCTCTTCGACCGCGTGACAGGCAACGAGCGGTGTCCATGCCTCCCGGACCGGGCCGAAGCAGCGGCACCTCGCGGCGGCAACGGTCGCGGCATGCGGGCAGCGCGGGTGAAAGGCGCATCCCGGCGGCGGGGCGAGCGGATTCGGCACCTCGCCGGCGACGGCGACGCGCGCCCGGTGCCGCCAGCGAAAGGTCGGGCACGGCGGCCAGCAGCATGCGCGTGTACGGGTGCAGCGGTGTGGCGAACAGCGTCGCGCGTCGGCGCCAGCTCGACGATGCGCCCCAGGTACATGACGCCGACGCGATCGGCGACGTGATGCACGACCGCGAGGTTGTGCGAAATGAACAGGTAGGTCAGCCCCAGCTCGCGCTGCAGCCCGCGCATCAGGTTGAGCACCTGCGCCTGCACCGAGACGTCGAGCGCGGAGGTCGGCTCGTCGCAGATCAGGAACGCGGGATTCGTTGCCAGCGCGCGCGCGATCGAGATGCGCTGCCGCTGGCCGCCGGAGAACTGGTGCGGATACTTGCTGCCGTCGGCTGCGGACGAGGCCGACCTGCTCGAGCAGCGCCGCGACGCGTGCGTCGACCTCGGCCGCGGCGCGTGGCAAGGCCGTGCGCGCGAATCGGCTCGGCGACGATGTCGGCACGCGCCAGCGCGGGTTGAGGCTCGCATACGGGTCCTGGAAGATCATCTGCATGGTCCGACGCAGCGCGCAGCGGCAGCGTCGTCGACGTCGATGCGTCGCCCCGCGAAGCGGATTTCGCCGCCGCGTGGGGCGGTAGAGCCCGACGATAAGCCGCGCGATCGGTCGACTTGCCGCAGCCCGATTCGCCGACGAGCCCCAGCGTCTCGCCCTGGGCGATGCGCGAGGCTGACGCCATCGACCGCGCGCAGCACCTGGCCGCGGCTTGCGTTCCGATCACGCGGTTGAGCCACGGCGGCGACACGTCGAAGTAGCGCGCGACGTCGACAAGCTCGAGCAGTGGACCCTCGGCGGACAGTCACGGCCGCCTCAGGACTGGTGCAGCCAGCACGCCGCCTGCGTCGCATCCGACGCTGCCAGCTCGGCCGCTCGGTGCCGGCAGCGCTCGAAGACGTGCGGGACAGCGCGGATGAAATGCGCAGCCAGCCGGAATCGCCGTCAGACGCGGCATCGCTGCCGTCGATCTGCGCGAGCTGCTCGCGCTCGGCGACGATCGACGGAATCGAGCCCATCAGCCCACGCGTGTACGGATGCTGCGGATGGTGGATCACATCGGCCACCGGGCCGATCTCGACGATGCGGCCCGCGTACATCACGGCGACGCGGTCGGCGGTTTCGGCGATGACGCCCATGTCGTGCGTGATCAGCATCACCGCGGTGCCGTGGTCGCGGCAAAGGCGCTTGAGCAGCGCGATGATCTGCGCCTGGATCGACACGTCGAGCGCGGTCGTCGGCTCGTCGGCGATGATCAGCTTCGGCTTCGCGGCCAGCGCGAGCGCGATCACGACGCGCTGGCGCATGCCGCCGGAGAACTGGTGCGGATAGTGGTCGAAGCGCCGCTCCGGCGCGGAGATGCCGACTTCCGCGAGCAAGTCGAGCGCACGCGCACGTGCCCCTGCCGCGGACAGGTCGAGGTGCGTGGTGATCGTCTCGATAAGCTGGCGGCCGATCGTATAGAGCGGATTGAGCGAGGTCAGCGGATCCTGGAAGACGGCGCCGATCTCGCGGCCGCGGATGCGCCGCATCGCCTCGGGCGACAGATTGTCGATGCGCCGCGCCGTCGAGCATGACTGCGCCGCGCGCCGATGCGGCCGGGCGGGTCGATGAGGCCGATGATCGCCGCGCCGGTCAGCGATTTGCCGGCGCCCGATTCGCCGACGACGCCGAGCACCTCGCCCGGCTGCGATGGAGAAGGACACATCGTCGACCGCGACCAGCGTGCCGCGCCGCGTCGGGAATTCGACGCGCAGGCGTCGACCTCGAGCAGCGGCGTGACGACGCTCACAGGATCAGCGCAGCTTGGGATTCAGCGCGTCGCGCAGCCAGTCGCCCAGCAGGTTGATCGCCAGCACCATGATCACCAGCGCGGCGCCCGGGAAAGATCGTGATCCACCATTCGCCGGAAAACAGGAAGTCGTTGCCGACGCGGATCAGCGTGCCCAGCGACGGCTGCGTCGGCGGCACGCCGACGCCGAGGAACGACAGCGTCGCCTCGGTGATGATCGCGGTGGCGATGTTGATCGTCGCCAGCACGAGCACCGGTCCCAGCACGTTGGGCAGCAGGTGGTGCACGCATGATCGCGAGCGGGCGGATGCCGATCACGCGCGCCGCCTGCACGTATTCCTTGTTCTTCTCGACCAGCGTCGAGCCGCGCACCGTGCGCGCGTATTGCACCCAGTTCGAGATCCCGATCGCGAAGATCAGCACGAACAGCGCGACCGGTCCTGTGCGCATCGCGCGGCAGCACCGCCCGCGCAACGCCGTCGATCAGCAGCGCGATCAGGATCGCCGGAAACGACAGCTGCACGTCGGCGATGCGCATGATGAAGGCGTCGAGCTTGCCGCCGACGTAGCCGGCGATCGAGCCCCAGCGACACGCCGAGCACCATCGCGCAAATGCCACCGACGCAAGACCGACCAGCAGCGATATGCGCGCGCCGAACATGATCGCCGAGAGCACGTCGCGGCCCTGGTCGTCGGTGCCGAGCAGGATACTCCGGTCGTGCGCCGGCCATGCCATGCGGGTGGCGACAGCGCGTCGAGCAGGTTCAGCGTCGCGAGATCGAACGGGTTGTGCGGCGCGACCCACGGCGCGAACAGCGCGGCGCCGAGGCAGATCGCCAGCACGATCGCCGAGACGATCGCCACCGGCGAATGGCGAAAGTTGTACGCGAGGTCGCTGTCCACCAGCCAGCGATGCGACGACGCAGCGGCATGACGCGCGGATCGGCGCGTGGAACGCTCAGTCGCGGCGCAGGCCGCAGTCGTCGACCGCGACTGGCCGGCCTCCGCATGCGCAGTCGCCCCGGCGCAGGCCGGGGCCCATAGTCGGCGAGCGACGGCCGTGCGATGACCTGCGTCGCGACTTGGATCCCGCCTTCGCCGGGATGCGCCAGCGCCCTGATCGCGCCGATGCGCTGGCGTCCGGCGTCACTTGACGACCACCCACTTGAGCCGGTTGTTGTTGTCGGCGAGCTGCACGAGCTCGATGTTCTTCTTCGCCGCCCAGGCGAGCGCCTGCTGGTGCAGCGGCAGCGTGCCGAATTCCTCGCCGTGGATCTTGAACAACTCGGCGATCATCGCATTGCGCTTGGTCTGGTCGAGCTCGCTGGCGATCTGTGCGCCCAGCTCGTCGACGCGCTTGTTGCTGTAGCTGCCGAGGTTGAACAGGCCCTGGCCGTTGGCGCGCCGGCGTCATCAGCAGCGCGTAGATCGCGTTCTGCGCGTCGTAGGAGTCCGGGGTCCAGCCCAGCAGGTAGAACGACGTGTTGCGCGACAGGATCTTCGGAAAATACGTGACCTTGGTCTCCGCCATCAGGTTCGACCTTGACGTCGATCTTCGCCAGCATCGCCGCGACGGCCTGGCAGATCGACGCGTCGTTGACGTAGCGGTCGTTCGGGCAGTTCATGCCGACCTCGAAGCCGTTGGGATAGCCCGCCTCGACCAGCAGCTTCTTGGCCGCCGCCGGATCGTAGGCAGGCGCTTGTTCAGCTCCGGGACGAAGCCCTTGATCCCCGGGCGCGATCATCAGGTTGGTCGGCGTCGACGCGCCGCGCATGATGCGGCTCTTGATCGCCTCGATGTCGATCGCCTGGTAGAACGCCTGGCGCACGCGCTTGTCCTTGAACGGGTTCTTGCCCTTCACGTTCGAGAACAGCAGCTCGTCGCGCGACTGATCCATGCCGAGGAAGATCGTGCGCAGCTCCGGCCCCTGCAGTACCTTGAGATTGCGCGCCGGCCTTGAGCTTGTCGATGTCCTGCAGCGGCACCGGCTCCATCATGTCGATGTCGCCCGAAATGAGCGCGGCGACGCGGGTCGCGTCGTTCTTGATCGGCGTGAAAATGGCCTCGGTGACGTTGCTCTCGACCTTTTCCCAGTAGTTCGGATTCGGTACGAACACCGTGCGCACCCCGGGCTCGCGCGACTTGAGCATGAACGGCCCGGTGCCGTTGGCGTGCAGCGTCGCGGCGTTCTCCTTGCCCTTGCGCACGTCGACCGGTGCGGTGGCGTTGTTCTTCTCGCACCACGCCTTGCTCATGATGTACCAGGTGTTGATCGTGTCCGGCAGGATCGGGAACGGATCGTTGGTGACGAAGTCGACCGTGTAGGTCGTCGACCTTCCTGATCTCCTTGATCGGCGCGACCTTGGTCTTCATGTCGGAGCCGTCGACCTTGGAGCGCTCGTAGCGAGAAGATCGACGTCGTCGGCGGTGAAGGGCGAGCCGTCGTGGAACTTCACGTTGGGGCGCAGCGTTGAAGCGCCACACCGTCGGCGCGGTCTGCTTCCACGACGTCGCCAGCAGCGGGATCAGCTCGAGCTTCTTGCCGCGCCCCACCAGCGGCTCGTAGATGTTGCCGGTGAGGGTAAGCTGCAGCGATCTCGTTGAGCGAATGCGGATCCATCGAGATCGGCGTCGCCCTGATCGGCGAAGCGGAACGTCGCCGCCTGCCGCCGCGCCACAGGCCGAGACGCCTGCGATTGCCATCGCGACGAGCATTCTCGTGGCGATCGATTGCGTCGGTCTCATCGTCCTTCTCCTCCAGTTGCGTAAGTTGCGGTTCAAGCATGCGCGTGGGCAGCGACCGAGCCGCCGTACTGCTTTCAGGCAGCCGGCGTGCGCCTGCGTCGTAGACCATCTGCTTCCAGTCGTCGGCATCGACGTAGAAGACGTCGCGCAGCTGCACTGCTTGATCTCGGCGCGCTGCGCCGCGGGCGCCTCGCGGATGATTGTGCAGCCAGTGCTCGGCACGCAGCGCCTGCAGCACCTGGTCGATGCGGATAGCGTGCCGTATTCGAGCGCGATGCCGGCGAATGTCGGCGCTGCGGGCACTCGTCGTGCGCGGCGCATGCCGTTGATGCCGGTCAGCGGCGCGGAGGTCGACGAGCCGTCGAGAAACGACGTCACGTCGTCGCCCCACCACGCGCGCGTGCGCGCGATGTGCGGCGGCATCGTTCGCGCGCCGGCGTAGATCTTCTCGCCGTGGCCGCGCGGCCCGAGCCCGGTGTGGAAATCGATCCAGCCCAGGCGCGTCCGTCTCGCGGCGTGCTCGACGCAGCACCTGCGCGCAGCACGCGGTTGCTCCACGACGGCGCGCCACCGCCGTAGAACATGCCGTCGGGAAACTCGTATTGGCCGCCGCTGACGGCCGCCTGATAGGCGCCGCGCCCCATGCGCCGCGACCCATGCACCGAGCCTGCGCCTCGCTCTCCGCCGGCGGCGGCCACGATGCCGGCGGCAGCAACAGCGGATGGAGCTCGGCGTAGCCGCGGTTGACCGGCAGCGGCGCGCGGAAGTCGACGAAGTTGCGATTCAGGTCGGCGTTGTCCTCGTTGACCCGGCGCAGGTGCGAGAAGCCGTACGGGATTCAGCGCATGCAGCATCAGCACGCGACGCCGGCGCGTTCCACACGCCGCGAGAACGTCGTCGTCGTGCAGCAGCGCGACCTGGCAGCCGGAGCCGCAAAATCCTTCGACTCCGTGCGTGCCCGAAGATGAGCAGCAGCAGACCGGTGGCGTCCGGCCGTCCGAGCAGCGCAAGGTCCATCGACAGCTCCTCGCCTTGCGCGCCGCGCTCGCTCGGATGCACGTGGCGGAAACTGCCGCGCGCCGCGCGCCGGCTGCCGCGGCGTGGAACTTGTCGCGCGCCTCGGCGTAGCTCTGCGCGAAATGCTCGCTCGAGTTCATCTCGCTCAGCGCGCGCAGCGGCATGCGCCGCTTCGGCGAGCGCGGCGAGGTAGCCGGCGCCCAGCGGTATCACGTCATCGTTGAAGTCGTAGCGCGTGTTGTGCAGGAAGCAGCCGCCTTCGGCACCGCCCTGGCCCAGCCGCGCGTACGCGCCGGGGCGCTTCTGCAGCATGAACGAGAAATCCTCCGAGCCCATCGACGGCTCGAGGTCGCGCACCACGTTCTCGGCGCCCGACCAGCGCGTCGGCCACTCGCGCGGCGAACTCCGCCTCGCGCTCGCTGTTGATCGTCGCCGGATAGACGCGCTCGTACTTGAGCGTCGCGGTGGCGCCGAACGCGGCGGCGATCGAATGCACCAGCTCGTTCAACCGGCGCTCGATGCGGTCCTGCGTCTGCGGCGCGGAAGGTGCGCACCGTGCCGACCAGTCGCGCATCGCGCGGCATGACGCTCATCGCGCCGAGGTTGCCGGCATGCATCGCGCACAGGCTCACGACCGCGGTGTCGATCGGGCTCACGTTGCGCGCGACGATCGACTGCGCCGCGGTGATGATGTGCCCCGCGACCAGCACCGGATCGACCGCCAGGTGCGGATGCGCGCCGTGGCCGCCGCGCCCTTCGATGTGGATCTCGATGCGATCGGCCGCGGCCATCATCGGACCCGGGCGCACCGCGATCTTGCCCGGCGGCAGCCCGGGCCAGTTGTGCAGCGCGTAGATCTCGTCGGCCGGAAAGCGCTCGAACAGGCCGTCGTCGATCATCGCCTTGCCGCCGCGCGAAGCCCTCTTCGCCCGGCTGGAAGATGAGGTAGACGGTGCCGTCGAAGCGTGCGCGTGCGCGACGAGGTAGCGCGCCGCGCCGAGCAGCATCGTCGTGTGGCCGTCGTGGCCGCAGCCGTGCATGCGACCCTTGAAGCGCGACGCGTGCGCGAAAGTCGTTTTCCTCGTGCATCGGCAGCGCGTCCATGTCGGCGCGCAGGCCGATCGCGCGGCCGCTGTCCTGCGGCGCTCGCCACGGAATCACGGCGACGACCCCGGTCTTGCCGATGTGGCCGTGATGCTCGACGCCGAGCGCGGCGAGCTCGCGCGCGACGACCTCGACGGTGCGGTGCTCCTCGAAGCCCAGCTCGGGATGCGCGTGCAGGTCGCGCCGCAGGGCGGTCAATGCGGCGTGGTCCTGGCGTAGATGTTCGACGGGACCCATGCGTCGGTGGGATGGACGACGGCGAAAGCTCAGTTCAAGTTGGGCGCGACCGGCACATGGTCAGCGGGTCAGTGCGGGTCAGTGCGCAGCCGCCAGGCGCTCGATGCGCAGCCGCGGATCGACCGCGTAGTACAGCAGATCGACGATCAGATTGAGGAGCACGAACACCAGCGCGATGAAGCAGAGGTAGGCGGCCATCACCGGAATGTCGGCGAAGCTCACCGCCTGGATGAACAGCAGGCCCATGCCCGGCCACTGGAACACGGTTTCGGTGATGATGGCGAAGGCGATGATCGCGCCGAGCTGCAATCCGGTGATCGTGATCACCGGGACCAGCGTGTTCTTCAGCGCGTGACCGAAGTGGACGGCGCGGTCGGACAGACCCGCGGGCACGCGCGAACTTGATGTAGTCGGTGCGCAGCACCTCGAGCATTTCGGCGCGCACCAGACGCATGATCAGCGTCATCTGGAACAGCGACAAGCGTGATCGCCGGCAGGATCAGCGCCTTCAGCCCGCTCTTGGTGAGAAAACCCGTCGTCCACCAACCCAGCGCCACGGTCTCGCCGCGGCCGAACGACGGCAGCCAGCCCAGCAGGACTGCGAAGACCAGGATCAGCAGGATGCCGATCAGGAACGTCGGCAAGCGACACGCCCACCAGCGACGCCGCAAGCATGATCTGCGACAGCCAGGTATCCCGTCGCAGTGCCGTGTACACGCCGGCCGGGATGCCGAGCACGAGCGCCAGCAGCGCGGCCGTGAACGCAAGCTCCAACGTCGCCGGCAACCGCTCCTTGAGCAGCGTCGATACCGGGACGCCCCTGCCGCAACGACAGACCGAATTCGCCATGTGCGGCGCGATCGACGAAGCGCGCGAACTGGACGTAGAAAGGCTGATCGAGCCCGAGGTCGGCACGCAGCCGCGCGCGGTCCTCCTGCGTCGCATCCTGACCGACCATGAAAGTCACCGGATCGCCGGTGAAGTTGAACAGCCCGAAGGCGATGAACGCCACTACCGCGAGGACGGCGAATGACTGAAGCACGCGGCGGAGAATGAAGGCAAGCATTTGATGGAGCGGATTACACTGCCGTACGAGGCGGCAACGATCATGCCCAAAGCACCGATTAGCGTCAATGCGGCGGTGCCCGACGGTCGCCACACCCGCGATGCGAAGGTGCCGAGCGCGTCAGGCGTTGAGTTCCGCGACGCGATGGCAAGCCACGCGCGCTTCCCCAAAGACCTCGAGCTGCGGCACGTCCACACGGCAGCGGTCGATGGCGTGCGGACAGCGCGTGTGAAACGCGCACCCGGAGGGGGGTGCCAGCGCCGACGGCAGCTCGCCCTGCACCTGACGCAAGGCACCCGCGGCGGTGAACAGTTGTGGCGTGCTCGCCAGGAGTGCCCGCGTGTACGGATGCTTGGGCCGCGCAAACAGTTCCTGCCTCGACGAATGCTCGACAATGCGGCCCAGGTACATGACGGCGACCGCGTCGGCGATATGGCGTACCACGTCCAGGTTGTGCGATATGAACAGGTAGGCGACGCCGCGCTGCTGCTGAAGGTCCATGAGCAGGTTGAGCACCTGCGCCTGGATCGAAACGTCGAGGGCAGAAACCGGCTCGTCGGCGACCACGAGGCGCGGCTGCGTCATGAGCGCGCGCGCGATGGCGATGCGCTGCCGTTGGCCTCCGGAAAACATGTGCGGATAGCGCCGCGCAGTGCTCGGGGCGCAGTCCGACTTCGCGCAGCATCGAATGCGCGGCGTCGCGACGCGCGGCCGGACTCAGGTCCGAGTTGATGACCAGCGGCTCCTCGAGCAGCGTCGCGATCTGCTTGCGGGGATTGAGCGATGCGTACGGATTCTGAAACACCATCTGCACCAGCGGCCGCAGTCGCTTCAGCGCGCGACCATCAGCGTGCGCGACATCCTCGCCGGTCGATCCTGAGCGCGCCGCCGGTCGGACGCTCGATCATCGTCACCTGCCGCGCCAGCGTCGACTTGCCGCATCCGGACTCGCCGACCACCGCCAGCGTCTCGCCCTGCCTCAGCGCGAAGCTGACTCCGTTGAGCGCGCGCAACGACACTTTTGGCCGGAACAAGCCACGCGATACCGCGTAGTCTCGTGTCAGCGCAGTCGCTTCGAGAAGCGGCGGTGGCGTCGCCATCGTTTCAGGGCCCAGCGCCGGCAGCAGCGACTTGCCTCGGCTGCGTCCAGCCGCGCGTGGGCCTGCCTTGCGTGTCGAGCGGAAAGTAGCAACGTACCTTGGCTGCGGCGGTGCCTTCGAGCACGGGTCGCTCGCTTACGCAACGGTCCAGCGCGTACTCGCAGCGCGGCGACAGCAAGCATCCATTGGGCCGCTCCCGCTGTCCGGGGACGACGCCCGGGATCGCCTTCAGGCGCGCGCGTTCACGATTGCGCTCCGGCAACGCGGCGAGCAGCGCCTGCGTATACGGGTGCTGCGGTGCCACGAATGTGCCCGGCAGCAGGCCGGTCTCGACCTCCTGTCCCGCGTACATCACGACAACACGCCGGGCGGTCTGCGCGACGACCGCAAGATCGTGCGTGATCAGCAGCAGCGCCATGCCGTGCTCGCGCTGCAGCCGACACAACAGATCGAGGACCTGCGCCTGCACGGTGACGTCGAGCGCCGTCGTCGGTTCGTCGGCGATGAGCAAGCGCGGACGGCATGCGATGGCCATCGCGATCATGACCCGTTGCGCCATTCCGCCCGACAGTTGGTGCGGATACGCGTTCAGCCTCGTCGCCGCATCCGGGATCTCCACCTGTCGCAACAGCTCCAGCGCCCTCGCCCGGCGCAGCGCGGAACTGCGACGCTCTGGCGACGTGCCGTGCACCCGCAGCGCCTCGGTGATCTGGAAGGCCACCGTGAAGCACGGGTTGAGACTCGCCAGCGGATCCTGAAAGATCATGGCGATGTCTTTGCCGACCAGCGCGCGACGCTGGCGTGGGGAGAGGCGCAACAGATCGTGCCCGGCGAAGGCCAGGCGCTTGGCGCGCACGCGTCCTGGAAACTCCACCAGTCCCATGATCGCCAGTGCCGTGACGCTCTTGCCCGAGCCCGATTCGCCGACACAGCCGACGATCTCGCCAGCATCCAGCGCGAGGTCGACGCCGTCGACGGCGAGCAGTGGCGCGCGCTCATCGCCGAACTCGACGCGCAAGTCATCGATTTCGAGCAGTTTCATTCAGCGCTTCAGTCTGGGATCGAGCGCGTCGCGCAGACCGTCGCCCATGAGGTTGAACGCAAGCACGGTGATCAGGATCGCGAGCCCCGGAAAAGTTACCACCCATGACGCGCGCTGGATGAACTCCAGCGCATCGGCCAGCATCGATCCCCACTCCGGCGTCGGCGGCTGCGCGCCCAATCCCAGGAAGCCCAAGGCGGCGGCGTCGAGGATCGCCGAGGAAAATCCCAGCGTACCCTGCACGATCAGCGGCGCCATGCAGTTAGGCAGGATGGTGACGAACATCAGACGCAGCGGCCCGGCCCCGGCGATGCGCGATGAGGCGACGTACTCCTTGCCCGCCTCGGCGATCACCGCGGCGCGCGTAAGACGCACGAAGTGCGGCAGCAGCACGATCGCGATCGCGTACATGGCGTTGATGAGTCCGGGCCCGAGTATGGCGACGACGGCGATCGCCAGCAGCAGGCTGGGGAGTGCCAGCATGACGTCCATGAGGCGCATCACGATGGTCTCGGTGAGGCCGCGGAAGTAGCCGGCGATCATGCCCAGCGCGACGCCGCCGGTCAGCGAGATCGCTACCGAAATGAGCCCGATGAGCAGCGACAGGCGCGTTCCGTAGATCAATCGGGAGGCGATGTCGCGGCCGACGGCGTCCGTGCCGAGCAGAAAACGCGCGCTGCCGCCTGCCGTCCACGCCGGTGGCGTCAGCGTGAATTCGCGATACTGCTCGTTGGGCGGATGCGGCGCGACGACATTGGCAAACACCGCGAGCAGGATCAGCAACATGATGAGCGCGAGTCCGATCAGTGCACCGCGGCTTTGCGAATACGCGTGCCAGAACTCGCGCAGCGGCGTGCGCGACGCCTCGGGTGCAAGATCGACGGTGAGCGCGGCCTCAGGCATGGCGAATGCGCGGGTTGACGACGCCGTAGAGCAGGTCGACGAGCACGTTGACCGAGATCACGATCGTCGCGATCAGCAGGATGCCGCCCTGCACCACCGGGTAGTCGCGCGATTGCACCCCGTGCACCAGCCAGTTGCCCACGCCGGGCCAGGAAAAAATTGTTTCAGTGAGGATGGCGCCGGACAGGAGCAGCCCGACCTGCAACCCGATCACGGTGATTACGGGGATCAGCGCGTTGCGCAACGCGTGCACCATGACCACGCGGCACGCCGGCAGCCCCTTCGCGCGGGCCGTGCGCATGTAGTCCTCGCGCAGCACCTCGAGCATCGCCGAGCGCGTCATGCGCGCGATTACCGCGAGCGGGATCGTGCCCAGTGCGATCGCCGGCAGGATCAGGTGCGACAGGGCCGAGCGCAGCGCGCCAGGCGTGCCTGCGCGCAGCGTATCGATGAGCATGAATCCCGTGGCAGCCGGCACGTCGTATTCGACCGCGATGCGGCCCGACACCGGAGTCCACCCAAGCTGCACCGAAAAGAACAGGATCAGCAGCAGCGCCCACCAGAAAATCGGCATGGAGTAGCCGGTCAACGACACGCCCATGACGGCGTAGTCGGCCACGGTGTTGCGTTTGAGCGCGGCGAGGATGCCGGCCGGGATACCGACGCATACTGCCAGCAGCATCGCGAACAGCGCGAGCTCGACGGTGGCCGGAAACAGCGTCGTGAATTCCTGCAGCACCGGCTCATGCGTGGTCAGCGACGCACCGAGGTCGCCGCGAACTACGTGGCTCAGGTACTCGCCGTATTGCACCGTCAGCGACCGGTCGAGCCCGAATTCATGCAGCAGGCGCGTGCGCCGCGCCGGATCCATGCCGCGCTCGCCGGACAGGTTCTCGACAGGATCGCCCGGGATGAGGTGAACCAGCGCGAAGGCCAGCAGCGTCACGCCGATGAACGTGGGGACGATCAGCGCGACGCGGCGAAGGATGAAGGCGAACACGGGAATGCGAAGCTGCTAGCGGGAACTCGTCACTTCCACACGCATGTCGCCCCGGCGCAGGCCGGGGCCCAAGTTGCAGTGGGCTCGCCGACGTAGGAAATCAACTTGGATCCCGGCCTTCGCCGGGATGACATCACATGGCCTTCGTCGGGATGACACCACGCAGCCTGCGTCGACATGACGCCAACCAAGGTGCATCGATTGCCAATCGCGGCCCCTGCGGGTGCCCGCTCCTGGCATCGTGCATCACTTGGCGGCGACTTCCTTGACGTCGATCTCGGCGGTGTCGAAATAATGATGCGCCGTGGCGTCCATCTTGTAGCCCTTCACTTCCTTGCGCACCGGGTCGAAGCGAATCGAGTGCGCGAGCGTGATCCACGGCGCTTCTTCCTTGAAGATCACCTGGGCCTGTTCATATAGCTTGGCCCGATCGGCCTGCTTCGGCGTCTGTGCGGCCTTGATGACGAGATCCTCGAAGGCCTTGTTGCACCAGCGCGCGTTGTTGCCGCCGCCCTTCACCGCCTCACAACCGAGCAGCGGCACGAAGAAGTTGTCGGGGTCGCCGTTGTCGCCCGACCATCCGAACATCACGATCTGATGCTCGCCGCCCTTGGCGCGCTTGCGATACTCGGCCCATTCATAGGTGACCAGCTTGGCCTTCACGCCCACCTTTTCCCAATCGGCCTGGATCATTTCCGCCATGCGCTTGCCATCCGGGTTGTACGGACGCGTCACCGGCAGATACCAGAGCTCGGTTTCGAAGCCGTTGGGAAACCCCGCTTGCGCCAGCAATTCCTTGGCCTTGGCCGGATCGTAGGGATAGTCCTTGACGTTGTTGTTGTAGCCCCACAGGATCGGAGGAATCGGGTTTTTCGCCGCCTGCCCGTTGCCCAGGTAGACCGCCTTGAGTATTGCGTCCTTGTTGGTCGCCATGTTGAGCGCCTGGCGCACCAGCTTGTTGTCGAAAGGCTTCTTTTCGACGTTGAAGGCGATGTACCCGATATTGAGGCCTTCCTTCTGCTGTACCGCGAGTTGCGGATCCTTTTTCATCTCGTCGAGATCCGCGGGCTTGGGGAACGCCATGACCTGGCATTCGCCGGTCTTCAGCTTGGCGTAGCGGGCGGTCGCGTCACGGGTGATCGAATACACCAGGTTGTCGATCTTCGGCCGTCCCTTCCAGTACTGGTCGAAGGCCTTGTAGCGGATGGTCGCGTCCTTCTGATACGACACGAACTCGAAGGCGCCGGTACCGATGGGATAGACATCGGCGGCGTTGGGCGTGCCCTTTTTCTGCATCGTCTCGAAGTACTCCTTGGACAGAATCGACGCGAAATCCATTGCCATGTCGGCGAGGAACGGCGCCTCGGGGCGCTTCAGATTGAAGCGCACCGTGTAGTCATCGACCTTCTGTACGTTGTCGACGATGTTCTTCATGCCCATGTCCTCGTAGTACGAGAACGTCTGGCCAGCGGTCATCTTGTGAAACGGATGGTTGTCGTCGGCCATGCGGTTCCAAGAGAACACGACGTCGTCGGCGTTGAAATCGCGCGTGGGCTTGAAATTGGCGTTGCTGTGGAACTTCACGCCCTTGCGCAGCTTAAAGGTGTACGTCTTGCCGTCGGGCGAGATCGTCCACGATTCGGCGAGCGCAGGCACGATGTTGGTCGTGCCGATTTCGAACTCGACCAGGCGGTTGAACATCGGCACCGATACTGCGTCGAAAGTCGTTCCCGTCGTGAAGAACTGCGGCTGGAATCCCTCGGGGCTGCCCTCAGAGCAGTAGACCAGCGTGCCCTTGGCGATCGCCGCGAGCGGCATGGCGGCGATCGCCGCGACGAGCGCGGCGTGGACGAAGCGGTGCGTTGGGTGGGTCGATGCGCTGTACATGGAAATCCTCGTGGATCGGTAGGGGCCAGCCTGCGGCGGGCAAGCCCCCATGCTAGCCGCGCGGGGTGGCGGTGGCAACACTCGAAACGTGGCGGAGCGTACGTCGCGTGCGGTGTGTCTCACCTCCACGTGGCCGTCGGCTCCTTCGGATGGAGAGCCGACCGGCCTAATGCCCTCTTTTCTGGGCGGTGGCGGAGATCGCGCCAACCGCGAAGACTCAGCCTTGCCGCTGCCGTTGAGTTTCATACAGGCATATTCCGGTCGCCACGGAGACATTGAGCGATCCGACGCTCCCCCGCAGCGGAATGCTTACCGTCCGATCGCACAGCTCGCGCGTCAGGCGGCGAAGTCCGCTGCCCTCGGCGCCGAATACCCATGCCAGCGGCCCCGACAGCTCAGCGCCGAAGATGCTCTCGCTTGCGCCTGGATCGGTTCCGATCAGCCAGACGCCGCGCTCCTTCAGTTCCCGCATCGCACGCGCGAGATTGGTGACCGAGACGACCGGAACCGTATCGGCGGCGCCTGACGCGGCCTTGGCTACCGTTGCATTGACTCCGACCGCGCCATCCTTCGGCACGACGACCGCGTGCGCCCCGAACGCGTCGGCACTGCGCAGGCAGGCGCCGAGGTTATGGGGATCGGTGACGCCGTCGAGGATCAGTAACAAGGGCGCCTCGGCAAGGTCGTCAAGCACCTCGGCGAGCGTGAGTTGCGCCATTGAATCATCGACCAGCGCGACCACGCCCTGATGACGATCGTGCCCCGCCAGCGCATGCAACCGGCGCTCGTCAACGTTCTGCACCGCCACGCCGGCAAGTTTCGCCCGCTGCGCCAATTCGCGCATCCGCGCGTCGCTGCGCGCATCGAGCACGTACACGACCCGCACACCGTCGGCATGATGGCGTAGCCGCGCGGTGACGGCATGGAAGCCGACCAGATGCCGTGTGGGGTTCACGATGACGTCCGGAGTGAAAAGCGATTATCCCGTGTGAAAGCGCCTAGTATCGCGCGCTTGGCCCGCGCGGGCCGTTGGGTATAATAGCGGCCGCGTCGAAACCGGTCGTCTCCACAGCCGACCGCGGTCGCCAGGGCTGTTGTAGCTCAGTTGGTAGAGCAACTGATTCGTAATCAGTAGGTCGGTGGTTCGACTCCACTCAACAGCACCATCTGCTCTTCCTTTCCGCGATAGCGCTCACTATCTTTGCTGAAAATTCGGCAGGTTTGCTGAAAAGTCGCGGCGAAAGTTTTCATTCCTCGCATTGGCTCAGGTTCGAGGGTAACGTGAGCGGCTTCACTGAGCACGACTCGAGCATCGCGCGGCAGGCGTGCGCCGCGAAGCGGTGCGAAGGCGTGATCTTCTCATGTTGTTACGCGGGCTGACGTGGCGATGCTTTTTCCACGATCCCATGTCGTGCAAGTTCGTTTTTTACTAGTTTTAGAAGGGAATCGCTGGCCTGGCGTCCGCACGGGGATCAGTCGCTATTCCCACCATCATCGCCCAAAGCCTGGCCACGGCGGCCTGAGTTAGTCCGCCCTGCTCCCCCACCGGCGCGATCGCTTTCGAGCCGAAGCCGTTGGCAGCCAAAGAAGACGTTCACATTTCCTGCCGATTAGGGCCGCGTAGATCGCCGGCCCTCGCCACGCCGTCGTCCGGCGACTCGTCGAGTGCTCAACGTTCGCTCCTGGCCGAAGCAGACGTCAACGGAATCTCGAGAACGCGATGACTTGCGGCCGCGCATCAATTGGTAACGGCCGCGTTCGACCCCTTGCGGTGGTTGAGTTTCGTGCTCCCAACGGCAGCAATGCCGCGATAGTGTTGAAGAACTCGACGTTTCAGCGACGCAGTATCGCTGCGAGCGTTGGTGGAGAGAGATTCGGTAACTAGCAGGCCGATGCAAAACGGCGGTATTCGATGAGAAGCAGCATCGTTTTCAGTTTTTGATTTCCGGATGAGCAGTTTCGGCTTGCAACTGCTCTGATTTATTGCTTTTGAGGTCTTTTTGAGTCCTATGGGCTTTCGCCTGGACGCAATTATCCTGTCAGCGGTTGCAGTCGAGTGAGCCGCAGCAGGTTGTACGCGGCGCCGACCAGATAGGCGTGGAGCTGTACGCGTTTCAGCCCGCGCGCCATCGTGCGACGCATTCCGCCGTACGCCTTCATCCAGCCGAAGATTTCTTCAATGCGCTTGCGATTACGCTGGCTGATCGCATAGCCGGCGTGACGCGTGGTACGGCCATCGAGACCAGGTGTCTTACGCCCGCGAATCATGGCAATGTGCGGAGCAATGCCGCGACCCCGCAGGCGAGCCACGAAATCCTTGGTGTGATAGGCCTTGTCCGCGCCGAGTGTGGTTGGCCGCACCCGTTGGCGGCGCAAGCGGTCCAGCATTTCCTGGGCTGCTTCGGTTTCGGTCTGCGCCGCGGGGGTCACCTTGACCTCGACGCACATACCGTTGCGGTTCTCCATGATCACGTGACCGCCGAAGCTGAGCTTGGTCTCTTTGCCCGGCCCCTTGCGCTTGAGTTGGCGTCGGGGTCGGTCGCCGACGTGTGCGTAGCATTGGAGCGCCGTTCACCACGGAAGTTGACCATGCCTTGATCGTCGGCGCTGCTGCCGCCATCGGGCGGTCCATCCTTGGGGCGCATGCTCTTGGCCGTCGAAGCCCACGCCTCGATCAGCGTGCCATCCACCGTGAAGTGCTCGTCGGAGAGCAGCTTCAGCTTACGCGCCTCGTCCACCACCGCATCGAAGAAGCGGCAGGCCAGCTTGGTATCGACCAGCCGCTCGCGCAGCCGCGAAAAGTTCGACTGGTCCAGCCCGCGCTCCTCCAGACTCATGTCCAGGAACCAGCGGAACAGGATGTTGTAGTCGAGCATCTCGCAGAACAGTCGATCCGAGCGCACCGAGTACAGCGCGATCAACAAACTGGCCTTCAGCAGCCGCTCCGGCGGAATCGACGGCCGGCCGGTCACCGAATACAGTTCATCGAAGTCGCGGCTCAACGACTTGAGGACGTTATCGGCGTACCCCTTGATCGACCGCAGCGGATGAGTCGCCGGTACCCGCTCTTCCGGCGAGAAGTACGCTGAACATCGACGCTTGAGGATCCAGATGACCGCGCATCGTTTCTCTCTCGGAGTCGGACCTTGATTCACAACGTAGTCGATAACCGAGAAATGTCCAGTTTTGCATCACGCTGCTAGTGGCGCTCTATCTTGGGTTGGTGTTGCTGTTCTTCACCAGTTTAGATCGCCATATTTGCCGTTTCTGGCTCTGCCGGGTACAACCACCTCGCCATTCGTCGTTGGTTCTGCGCGGTAGCCGCCAGCAGAAACTCGTCATGAGCGCCACTGGGACCACGCAAGCGCAGTCGATCGAGCTTCAAGATCCGCTTGAGGTGAACGAAGAGCATCTCGACCTTCTTGCGGTCCTTGCGCGATTGTTGGTAGGCACTGGTCTTGGCGATGTCGCGTGCGACATTTCGTGCCGCTTCGTGGATGCTGCGCGCGATCTTGCGAAACGGTGTGTTCGGACAGCAGCGAGCCTTCATCGGGCATGATGCGCAATCGGCCTGGCGCGATCGATAGACGATGGTGTCGGCCTTGGTTATATGGCTACGCAGGTTCTTGAAGGCCCGCCACTCGCTCCGCAGGGGCCGTCCTTGTGGGCAGCGGTATTCGTCGGCCTGTTCGTCCCACTGGAAGTCGCTGCTGGATAGCGTGTCGTCGTGGCGTTGGGTCTTGTCCCACACCGAGACATGCGGCTCGATCTGTTTCTTGTCAACCATCCATCCCAGGAACTCCGCCGTGCCGTAATTGGTGTCGCCGATCAGGCGATCGGGTTTGAGCTGAAAGCGATCTTCGACCCGCTCAATCATCGTCTTGGTGGCGTTGATTTCGTCAATCTTGTGGGCGGGTGTCGCCTCCACGTCGACCACAATGCCGGCGGCGATGTCGATCAGGTAGTTCGCCGAATAGGCATAGCTTGCCGGTCCCCACGCCACACTCAACTGTGCCGCCGGATCGGTCAACGAGATGTCCTTGGGCGTGCTCTTCTCCAACTCCGACTGATCCAAGGCCGCCAGATATTCGCGCACCGGGCGACTGATCGACGGCCGATTCGACCAATCGACCTCGGCGCCAGGTACCCCACGGTGGCGGTTGGCGTCCGCCTTCACCAAGCTGGCATCGATGGCGAACCCTTCGCCACCCACCAATCCTTCCCGTACGCAGCGCTCCAAGACCTGCTCGAACACGAACCGCAACGTGTCGCTGTCGCGGAAACGGCCGTGCCGGTTCTTGGAGAACGTCGAATGATCCGGAACCTGCTCTTCCAAGCCCAGTCGGCAGAACCAGCGATACGCCAGGTTCAGGTGGACTTCCTCGCACAGCCGCCGCTCGGACCGAATGCCGAAGCAGTAGCCGACGATCAGCATGCGAATCAGCAGCTTTGGATCAATCGACGGGCGACCGGTATGGCTGTAGAACGGCGCGAGGTGCCGGTGCAGCTCACTCAAATCGAGGAACTCGTCGATCCCACGGAGCAGGTGATCGGCAGGAACATGATCATCAAGGTTGAATGAGTAGAACAACTGCTTCTGGCCACCAGGCTGCCGTCCCATCATCGCCGCGTCTCCCACTCAGACACCTTGGTGTCAACATAGCCAAGAACCGACCAAATTCAAGGGAGTTTTTCAACAACATCCCGCGGAAGCAGACGTTGTAAGAAGCGTCGCATGCGTCTCTGACCGGCCAGCTCCAGACGGTCAGCGTCGCCGCCAACATTTCCAGTTAACGGTCATTCCGGATCGCTATCGCGCCCTCACGTGGTCGCGATTCCAGCGTTATTTCAATTCGTGGACGTGAACGGCAATTGCGGCGCTACCTCCGCAGCATGACAGCTGCCGAATGCATACGCAGCGCCACGTAAATACACGACCTTAGATCGGCAGCTTCGCTTAACTACAAGGGGTTCGTCGTTGGGGGCGCCAAACGAGGCGGAGCGGCGAAATCAAACGATTCCGCACGCCATCGATTGGCGGCGGTAAACTCGTGCTTGGCAAGTCCATCTTTGCCGGCCTGCATCACGAATACGAGCTTGCAACGCCCCGGCGAGCGCCTAATAGTTTGTCGTACAACCCGCGGTGTAATGCGCGACGCCAATAACTGCGGAGCCACAGGGAGATGCCGACCATAAGTTTAGCTGAAGGGGATGGTGCGTTGGATTTGCCTGTAGCAGCCGAGCGGTTTTTCAACGATGGCGTGATCTGGGTAATGGGAGTAGCACTACTAGTCAGCGCCGCAGCTTTCGTCGTCATGCGTCTGTACGTGCGAACGATCTTTCGTGAGAGCCAGCGCGGTGCCTCACTCCCGCAAGCTGGCCCAGGCGTGACGGATGGCATTCGGCCATCATTGCTCTCGGCGATCGGTCCACTGGAAATTCAAACCGAGAGGCTTGGTGGGCCTGCCAGTCCACCGTCTGCACGATCGCCGAGCTTCCAGCATGCCGAAACCGCTTTCCACCGGGCGGCGCGCATCTACGCTCTCGGCGGCTCCGTCAGCGCGGCGACTTCCGTGAGCTTGCTCTTCGTTTTTGGAATTTATAACCTCCCATCCACCACGTCGCGGTTGACACTGTTGACGTGTTACGCCTCCCTGTTTTGGGCGTGGTCTTCTATCACGATGGTCGTGCTTGCTCTGTTCTGGGGTCCGGACCGCCGCCTCCGCGCTCTCCTTGTCTTGGGGTACGTGGGCATGCTGCCGGCAATGGGCGTGCTACTGCAGCTCGCGGGCGCTCCATTGCTTCCCTTTGCAGACGTTGGACTGATGCCGAAGGACGAAGCAGCTCTATTACTTTCGTTAACCAGTGCACTATCGGGGCAATCGGTTACTGCTAAGGCGGTGCTATTTCCGCCGTTCTACCAGCCGATTTTATTCTTTGGCGTGAGCGCGTCCCCGTTTATGTTTCCCATTATGTACTTCAATCGATTTATTCGCGGGACTGTAGGACCGTTGTTTGTGAACCTTGCGCTGATCATGCTTCGGTCGACCATGGTCATTGCGGACCTGGTCCTTTCCATGTCTCCCGGCGTTTGGCTCGTGGGCCATATCAAAGGCATATTTGCTGGCTCTACTCTTAAAGTTCTGATCTTCATCAGTCTCACGCTGTCGGCGGTCGTCGCCTGGTTCGGGCTGTTGTGGATCGCTCGCCGTTATCGCCGCATGCAACTGAGCGATCAGACATTCCTCTTGGATGCACTGTGGCTCTCAGGCTCGTTGCTCGTATGTCTCTTTCTCCTGGACGTCACTAAACCCTTCCTTTACTTGCTCGGATTACTGCCCTTTGCCCTTTACAAGATCATCGTCGGAAACGGGTTGAAGCGGACTGTGGGGCGCGCGGAAACCCGGCCGAATGCGGGTCTGCTTTTTCTTCGTGTCTTCGGGTCGCCCAGCCGTTCCGAGAAGCTATTCGACCTCCTCGCCGCACGCTGGCGGTATGCGGGGACCATTCAGCTTGTTAGCGCTACGGACGTGGCCCGCAGCCGTTTTGAACCCGACGAGTTTCTTGATTTTCTCAATGGGAACTTAGCCAGCGCCTACATCGGCACCAGCGCCGATCTGGACCGGCGCCTTGCAGGACTCGACCTTCGGCCCGACCCGGATGGACGCTACCGTGTCAACGAATTCTTCTGCCGCGCGGACACGAGGCAGCAAACGGTGACCAGGCTGATGGCGCAGAGCGATCTGGTAGTGATGGACCTGCGTGATTTCACACCGGAAAGGAAAGGTTGCATCTTCGAACTCGGTGCCCTGATCGATGCGGTGCCACTGCGGCGGGTAGTGCTGCTGATCGACCAAACCACGGACGAGCCGCTCTTGAGACGGACACTCGCCGATTTGTGGCAAAGGATGAACCCTCAATCGCCAAACGCATACGGCGAAATCGCGCGCGTAAGGGCGATCGATCTCGCCTGCGGCTATCCTGCTGCGGTAGGTCGTCTCATGCAGCTCGGCGATGAGGTCGCCGCGTGCAGCCGCGCCGCGAGATAGGGCGTGCGATCCAAGCAAGAAGCTGGCTCATCGCCGTTCGGGAAATTTCTATAGGGTGTAACGGTTATCGCGCCGTGAACGGCCGCAATTTGAGCGGCCGCTTGCATCAATTTCTATGACCGGTTTGGAGGATTCCGGCCGACGGCTTCGGGTCGGTCAGAGTCAACCACGCCTCAACGCTGAACGGCGGCACTACGATCCGCAGCGGCCCTTCACACCTCGATGACTGCCCTGCGTTGTACAGCGGCCGCTCGATCAAATCGCGTTAATGCCGGCGACCGGCCAGGGGCAGTCGATCAGCGATTCCGCCCAAGTTGCCCGGAAGCAGCCATCCCGGTGGCGAGAGTGAAGCGCCGCTGGGTGGCGTAGTATCGTGGACTTCTATTGGTCGACGAGGTTATTCCGTGATGGACCGCCGGACATGCTTGAACATGCTGGCGGCTGGGTAGTTTATTAGGTGCAGCTTCGCTCGCCCGGGCGCAGCAAACGGGGAAGGTTCGCCGCCTCGGCATTTTGACGGCAGGAACCGTTGCTAGCGAGTGGCTACCGTTCTTCGAGGCGCTGCGCAAGCTCGGTTGGGTCGAGGACCAGAACCTGCTCATCGAGCGGCGCGGTGCCGGCGGCAAGGCCGAGCTTGTTCCTGGTCTCGCGGAAGAGCTCGTGCAGCTCAGGCCCGACGTGATCGTGATGAACGGCGCAGTCGCTTCGCTGGCCGCCAAGAACGCCACGACGACCATTCCGATCGTGTCAGTCACTGGAGACCCGGTGCTCATTGGCCTCGTCGCCAGCATGTCGCGGCCGGGCGGCAATATCACCGGTATCTCGACCGTTTCCCCCGAGCTCGCCCCGAAGCGTCTGGAACTCCTGAAAGAGCTGCTCCCCACAGCGACGCGGGTAGGCGAACTCACGGATCCCGCGAATCCGTACATCAGGATGATTCGGAAAGAAGACGAGCAAGCCTACCGCTCACTCGGAATGCAGCCGATCTTTGTCGATGTGGCCGATCTTACCCAGCTTGAGAGAGTCATTGCGGAAGTCGCCCGAATGAGGGCGGACGCGCTGATCGTGCGCTCTGATCCGCTCTTTGTCATCAACCGTGATGAAATCGCTCGCTTGGCGTTGAAGCACGCTCTCCCCACAATAGCAGAGGGCAAACTGTTCGTTTCCGTAGGGTGCCTGGCATCCTATGCGCCCAAATCTGGCGCCACGGCTCGTAACATGGCAGTCCTCGTCGACAAAGTCCTCAAGGGTGCGAGACCCGGTGACTTGCCGATCTTGCAGCCCACCGAGTTCGAGCTGGTGTTCAATCTGAAGACCGCGAAGACACTCCGCCTGACGATCCCGCAGTCGCTGCTTCTGCGCGCCGACGAGGTGATTCAATGATCGAGTGTTCCGGGTTGTTCGCGGCTTTTGCGCTGCTCGCGGCGGTCGCCGTTTAACCTGATTCGTTTAATGCGCGTCCGCTTTGGAGAGAACCGACCGGCTGCAACGGGTCGGGCTCGCCGGTGCTGAGCGGCGGCTCCACGATCCACTCCGGCCCTTGACGCACGACCGGCTGGTGTACGTCATTCAGCGGCCGCTCGGTCGAATCGGGTCAATGCCGGCGACCGGCCGAGGTTGTGTAAAAACGTGGAGGTTGCCAAATCGGAAGAATTTCCTAGACTGAAGCATCGGGTTTCTTTGGGTGGCGGCATGAAGCGATTCATCGAAGGCGAGGACCGAACCCAGGTGACGTTGCTGCCTGCGTGTCTGGAGGACTACGTTGAGGCGGAGAATCCGGTTCGCGTGGTCGAGGTCTTCGTCGATGGGCTTGAACTGGGGCAACTCGGATTCGACGGCGTTGACCCGGCGGCGACCGGCCGCCCGGCGTACCACGCGGCGGTGCTGCTGAAACTCTACATCTACGGCTACCTGAATCGCATCCAGTCCAGCCGCCGCCTAGAGCGAGAGGCGCAACGCAACGTCGAACTGATGTGGCTGACTGGACGGCTGATGCCGGACTTCAAGACCATTGCCAACTTCCGCAAGGACAATGGGCGGGCGATGCGCAAGGTATGCCGCCAGTTCGTGGTGCTGTGCCAGCGGCTCAATCTGTTCGCCGACGCGATCGTGGCCATCGACGGCAGCAAGTTCAAGGCGGTGAACAACCGCGATAAGAACTTCACCCCGGCCAAGATGCAGCGGCGGATGGCACAGATCGAAGAGAGCATCGCGCGCTATCTGGCGGCGATGGACACGGCCGACCGGGCCGAACCGGACGTGGCCGAGCTGAAGAAGGGTCACCTGCGCGACAAGATTACGGCGCTGAAGGAGCAGATGCAGCGGCTCAAGATGCTCGAAGCGCAAATGCTCGCCAGCCCCGATCAACAGCTATCGCTGACCGATCCCGATGCGCGCTCAATGAAGAGTCGCGACGGTGGCATCGTCGGCTACAACGTGCAAATAGCAGTCGATGCCAAGCACCATCTGATCGTCGCGCACGAGGTCATCACCGACGGTGTCGATCGCAACCAGCTGGCGCCGATGGCCGAACAGGCGCGCGCGGCCACTGGCAGCGACGATCTGACGGTCGTGGCTGACCGCGGTTACTTCAAAGGCGAACAGATACTGGACTGTGACCAGGCCGGGATCACCCCCATCGTGCCCAAGACGCTGACCTCGAACAGCCTGGCCGATGGCCGCTTCGACAAGCAGGACTTCATCTACATCGCCAGCGACGACGAATATCGCTGTCCCGCCGGACAGCGGGCGATCAAACGCTTTACCACGATGGAAGCCGGGATGATGCTCGATGTTTACTGGAGCTCGGCGTGCCCGCATTGCCCGATCAAAGTGCGCTGCACCCCCAGCCCATACCGACGAATCCGACGCTGGAAGCACGAGGCTGTTCTCGAAGCGATGCAGCAGCGATTGGATCGGCAACCGGAGATGATGCGCGTGCGACGACAAACGGTCGAGCATCCGTTCGGAACGATCAAGTACTGGATGGGTTGGACCCACTTCCTGACCAAGACGCTGGCGCGCGTGCGCAGCGAGATGAGTCTGCACGTCCTTGCCTATAACCTGAAGCGCGTCATGCGCATCTTGGGCATCGGCGCAATGATGCGCGCGATGAGCGCTTTGGCCGCATAGGCTCGTACTTCGCTTGATACGCCGACGCTCGCAGCCTCATCGGCCAAAAAAACTGAACAACTGCCGATCACGAACTCCGTGACGCGGTTGGGGCCGGCATGACCCCTGCGAAGGCCGGCACCCCTTCATCGCTCAAGCAAAACCCAAGGGACCGTTAATACACAACCTCGGCCAACAGCGGTCGTAGCCTCGCAGCGCAGGCGTAGTATGGTTGGATTTCCTTTGACGGCGAAGTGAGTATATGAATCGTCGCAAAACTCTCGTAGCGCTCGGCTGCACGTTATTTCTCAGCGGGGTGCCCGCCACGAAAGCCCAAACCACGACAGGCGTACACCGCATAGGCAGCTTGGGGCTCGGTGTGCTGCCAAGTCCCGCAGACCTTCAACGGGGGTGGGCGCCGGCCCGCGCGCTTGGCTGGATCGAGGGCCAAAACCTGACCGTCGAACGGCGCTACGCAGGCGATAATGCGGAGCAACTCCGCGCCGACGCCGAGGAACTCGTTCGGCTCAACGTGGAGATCATCGTGACGAACGGAACAACTGCGGCCATCGCGGCCAAGAATGCCACGACACGTATTCCTATCGTCATGATGTCCTCCGGCGACCCCGTCGGCACCGGCCTCGTCGCGAGTCTTGCCAAGCCTGGTGGCAATATCACCGGCTATTCCATCGTTTCTACGGAGCTCAACGCCAAGCGTCTGGCACTTCTGCACGAGCTACTGCCGACCGCGCGACGTGTCGGCGTGCTAGTCAATCCGGCCAATACGACCTTTGAGATCGCGCGCAAGGAAAACGAACGGGTGTATGGACTGCTTGGTGTGCAACCGATCTTTGTTAACGTTGCTGAGGCGAGTGAACTCGAGAACGCGGTTGCCGAAGCGGCTCGACAAGGGGCGCAGGCGTTGGATATCGCGCGGGATAGGATGTTTGGGACGCATGGTCCCCTAATCATGCAGGCAGCGTTTAAGCACGGTCTACCGACTATCGTTGGTGCTAGCGACCTGCTGCGTGACGGCGCGTTGCTATCTCTTTCGATCGACGAGGAGGAGGTGTTTCACGCCATGGCGTACTTTCTGGATAAGATCTTGCGAGGGGCGAAGCCGGCCGACCTTCCCGTTCAACAGCCGACCAAGTTCCTGATCGGGATCAATCTCAAGACTGCGAAGGCGCTCGGGCTGACGATCCCGCAGTCACTGTTGGTGCGCGCGGATGAGGTAATTCAATAATAGGTTGGCCGGACTTGAACGGCCGCTTCCAAGCGGCGCGTGTGTCGGCAATGGATCGATTTCATCCGTCGAGAAACGTCCGAGATCGGCCAAGTGCGGACGGTCAGCGTCGCGGCCCAAATTGCTTGGGAGCGGTCATTCACTAGGCTTTCGTTATGAACCCACCCAATTGACTTGCGTCAATGTTTGCCCGAGCCCAACGCGCTAGGTTAATAGAAGGCTCCGATGGTGCTTTTCAGGAGCCGTGGAGGGTGGCTCGTGTACAGAATTCTCGTTGCCACAGACGGTTCCGAGCACTCGCGGCGCGCGGTGGATTATGCGGCGCGGCGTGCGAAGGGCGTGCTCTGCAAGATTGATCTGCTGCATGTCGAGCAACCGGTGATGGCCTGGGAGGTCGGGCCGGTTTCCTCAAGCGAAACTGTGTTGGACGGGCGTGAGGCCGAGAGCAGAGAGGTGCTGGACGCAGGCGCGGGTCAGTTCGATCAGACGACCGAAGTCGAAAAACATGCGGTGAGAGGCGAACCGGCCGCAACCATACTCGAGCAGGCAACAAATCTCGGTGTGGACGAGATCATCATCGGCTCGCGCGGCATGCGGCCCTTTGGCGCGGCGCTGCTCGGCTTGGTCGCATACAAGGTTGTGCACGACGCGACGGTCCCAGTTGTTGTTGTGCGTTGACCCAGATTGGCGCCGCATCGCGGCTCGGACGCAGCCGGGGTGTCGGTTCACGAGGAGCGCCGCCGTCGCAGTTCGGCCACGTCCGGACCGTCGTTGTCACCCCACAATTCGCTTCGTAGCAGCCATTCGGCAGACCATCCGGCGTTTTGGGCAGATAGCGAGGGTCCCGTTGTGGGTAGAAGAAGGTGGTAGATTGTTGCGCTAAGCGCATCGGCCACGCATCTGGGTGCGAACCGTCCGCCCGCGGCGTCATTCCATTCCAAACATTCCCACTCGCACTGACTGTAAGAGAAGGGTATACACAAATGCCTCAGCGCCAGATTATCCGAAAGGTCGTTTCTACTGTTACCGTCTGCGCAATGCTCCTAAGCGGCGCTGTGCAATCCGTGCAGGCTTGCACTGGCATCACGCTGGTCGCGGATGACGGCACCATCGTTCACGCGCGAACGATGGAATTTGCCATCGACGTTCACTCCGACGTAATGATGATTCCGCGTGGCTATGCTCGGACCGGAACCACGCCTGACGGCAAGGAAGGGCTCAGGTGGAAGGCGAAGTACGCCAGCGTCGGACTGAATGGTGTGGGCCTGCCAGTCCTGTTCGACGGCGTGAATGAAAAAGGCCTGGCCGCCGGGACGTTCTACTTCCCCACATCGGCCGGATACATGCCCTATACGGCGGCCGAGGCGGGAAAGACGATTGCGCAGTGGGAAGTAGGATCATGGGTACTGGAGAATTTCGCCAGCGTCGAAGAGGTGAAAGCCAACATCGGCAAGATCGTCGTGCCCGCCGTGGTGTTTGGCGGATGGGGCTTTGCTCCGGAGGCCCATTACATCGTGCAAGACGCCTCAGGCAGGACCATCGTGATCGAGTATGTCGACGGCAAGCTCAAGGTTTACGACAATCCGCTCGGTGTGATCACCAACTCGCCGACATTCGATTGGCACATGACCAATCTACGCAACTATGTGAATTTTTCGATGACGAATGTTCCTCCGGTGACACTCGGATCAATCAAGCTGCAGCCATTCGGTCAGGGCTCGGGGATGCTCGGACTGCCGGGGGACTTCACGCCGCCGTCGCGCTTCGTGCGTGCGGTCGCATTCAGCCAATCCGTGTTCAAGCCGAAGACCGGAGAGGACGCGATCATCGAAGCGTTCCATGTTTTGAACCAATTCGACATTCCAAAGGGCGCGGCTCGCGAACACGAGAAGGACGAGCACGGCAATATCCTGGCCGACTACACGATCTGGACGAGCGCCAGCGATCTTAAGGCGAAGCGGTTCTACTTCCGTACTTACGACAGCAGCCAGATCCGGATGGTGGACCTCATGAAGATGAATCTCGACGCAAAGGACAGCGTCACAATCTCGATGAAGGGCGGAGAGGTTATCAAATCACTGACCCCATGAATGGCTGGCCAATTGTTCCAGCACCGCCGACGATCAGGCCGGATGCGGCCAGTTGCAGTCGGTCAACGCCACGGTCCAATTTGCCCAGAACCGGTCAGTCGTTTTGATCCTGTTTCATTGCGCCTCATCGAACTCCACCACCGAGCTGATGACAATCTCGTTGATGCGCACATGATCCGGCTGCTCCGCGACCCAGTGGATGGTCGCGCCAACGTTGGGCCGGCGAGCGTGCGCCGTCCGTGCGTGTTCGAAATGGTTGATATAGGTCAACGCGGCGCGTCGTACATGAGTACAGACTCGTTTCGAGTTCGTGTTGGTAGTGTGAGGTTTGCGCCTGCTGCAATGGTCGGTGTGTGGCGTCAGGCCATTGCTGGCGCCGAAGGTTGGCCCCGACACCAGATGAAGGGGGCATCCATGTACCATCATCTTTTAGTTCCGCTCGACGGGACTCCTCTGACGACATACGTCATCGGGAAAGCCGTGGAATTTGCCCGGCACATGGGGGCGAGGATCACTTTTTTCTACGCCGCACCTGATTACGGCGCCACGGAGGAAGGTGCGCTCAACAGAACGATCGCCCCGGACATCTTTGCCCTGGAATCCACCGGGGAAGTGTGCGCGATCCTGGCCAAGGCCGAAGCTTCGGCGCGGGTTGCACAGGTATCCAGCGACTCGCTTGGCCGGATCAGCGACCGACCCTACGAGGCGATTCTCGAGGTGGCTACGGAACGTGGCTGCGATCTTATTTTCATGGCTTCTCATGGCCGTCGTGGGATACGTGGTCTGATAGTGGGCTCACAGGTACAGAAGGTTCTGGCGCAAACGAGGCTCCCGGTTCTAGTCTGCACCGTTGAGCAGAACGCGCCGACGTTAGCAATGGAGACTTCCATCGCGATCATCGAAGATGAACATCGTGCGTTGGCAGTAGTCATCCACGGACTCAGATATGTCCTTCAGGAAGCATGTTACAAGGGGACGGCACCGGACTTCGCGTTGCTGCGCAGCATGCAGCATTACCTCAGGGCCTTTCCGGAGGCATTGCATCATCCGAAGGAAGACGCATACTTGTTCCGGAAGCTAAGATTGCGCACCGACGCAACGGACGACGTCATTCGAGAACTGCAGCGCCAGCACGCGGAGAGCGGGCAGCGCTTGAACGAACTGGGCAGCACGATCGACCTGTACGAGACCGGCGCTTTCGGGGCCCTGGCGGGGTTTGCGCAGGCGGTCGAGCGCTTCGCTGAGTCCCAGTGGCAGCATATGAGCCTTGAGGAGAAGGTCATCCTCCCGGCGGCGCAGAAGTATCTCATCGACGAAGACTGGGCGGAGATCGCGGCGGCGTTCGGCAAAAACGGTGATCCCCGTTTCGGCGCCGAGCCCAATGCAGAATTTTGCCGGCTCTTTACGCGGATCATGAACCTCGCGCCGCCCGACGCGGTTGGTGGCGAGGCCCGACCCGCCGCTGCGGTGGAAACATAGGACGGTGTAGTCTGACAGTGCGTCTTTAGATCATGGATCGAAATGTGGTGGGCGGTCGTCGAACGAAGTGTAATCGAAGTGTAATCGACCATTGCTTGTTCGGTCGAATCCATAGCGGGACCAATGCCCACGCGGCACCGTTACCAGTGACTATCCCCTTACGCGCTATAGAGCGGGGGTAAGGTAGGTAATGTCAAAACCGCAGGAGATTACCGGTAAGAACGCGGTAATGGTAAGCGGTGAGGCACCGGAATCGAGAATTGAAACCCGCGTGCCGGGATTGACCCCGATCACCTGTCGAATATCGCCGCCACATTGACTCGCGCGTCTGCGCCAATGTACGGCGAGAGGGCGGACGTTGACGCTGTTTGCTCGAGCGGGTAGGCGCCTGACGCGCTGTATTCGCTTCTCGGTGGGGGAACGTCCGTGGCGACCGGCGAATAAAGCGTCGCCACGTAAAACACTGTCGCAAGGATGACTGCCTCAAATGCGAGTGTGGCAATTAGGGTTCTCGCTTTCATTGGTTCTCTCCAAAAGTCTGCACCCTGATGAGTTCATATTAAACTTCGTGCATCGACGGCCTTTTGACGCAGCGCAAATGGGGACCTCGCCCATCGAAAGTCCTTTGACACAGGTCAAATTTCCCCGCGCTAAGACGCCGGCACGGGTCGACAAGCGCCCGTCAGCTCCGATCAACATCAGGCTCCTTTCCGTCAACGGCGGCCCCTCGATCAAATCGCGTCAATGCCGGCGACCGCGAAAGCGGACGTCAGTGAACGTGGCCTGTCATCGGACGCTCACAGATCGGGGCGAACGGTGGGACTGCCGAGCGTGCGCATACAAGGGGCAGCGGTGGCCTTTCCGCGATGGACCTCTTGATGATCGGCGGTCGCAGGGGCACGATGAGTGCTGGTTTGCGAGGGCTAAGGAAATGACCATTGAGTACTTGGCAGAGAGCAATCCGGGCACACGATCGCTACCACGGTCACTAGCGACGAGAGCCGGCGACTTTGTGTTTGTATCCGGTCAAGTAGCCAGAGATGAAGACGGCAGCATCGTCGCTGGAGGGATAGAAGCTCACACGCGCCAGACGTTGAAGAACGTCGCTCACGTACTCGCCCTCGCTGGTTGCACGCTCGAGGATGTCGTGAAGACAACCGTCTGGCTTGAAGACGCTCGCGACTTCGATGAATTCAATCGCGTCTACGGAGAATTCTTCGGCGAGAACAAGCCGTCACGCTCGACGATACAGGCGAAGAACATGGTCGGTACCAAGATAGAAATCGAGGCCATTGCTTACAAGCCTTGACCCCTGCACGGCGGCTCATGCGCACCTTGTGAGTCCGCTCCCACTCCAAGCAACTGCCTGCTTCGGGTCGTTCTGCGACGAATACGTAATCAGGGGCCGCGGCCAACTACTGACGGTCAGCATCGGCGCCAAATTTTACGAGAAGCGGTCACGCGCGGCTGCTCCAACCGAGCACCGACGAGTGCGGTCGTATCGGGCCATTCAAGTTCCCGATCACCGTAAAGGAGACAACCGTCATTCCAGGTGGATTAGCATCGCGGTGATCATCGCGGGCGTTGTGCTACTGGTCATCGACCACAATAGCTGCATGCGGGATCAGTTGACCTTGGCACCGGCCGCCCGCATGACATTGCCGAGCACTGCCGCCTCGTCGCGAATGTATGCGTCGAACTGCTCCGGCGACATCGACATCGGCACAGCGCCCAGGTTGGCAAGGCGCTCCTTCACCTCCGGCGTCTGCTCCGCGCGGTTGACCTCGGCGTTGAGCTTGGCGACGATGTCGCGCGGCGTGTGAGCCGGCGCCAGCAAGCCGATCCAGAAATTGAATTCCGCCGCGGGGTAACCGGCCTCCGCTATGGTGGGCACATCCGGCAGCACTGACGAGCGCGTCGGTGTGCTGACGGCCAGCGCGATCAGCTTGCCGTCCTTGATCTGGCCGAGACTGGAGATGAGCGGCGCCCAGATGAACTGGATGCGCCCGGCGATGGTCTCATTGAGCATTTCCGGCGTGCCTTTGAACGGAATGTGCTGCGCACTGATGCCTGCGGCCACACGGAATTTCTCCGAATTGATGTGCGCGGCGCTGCCTACTCCCGCGGTGCCGTAGTTGAACTCACCCGGCTTCGCCTTCGCCGCGGCAACGAGGTCACGCACCGACTTGTAGCCGAGCGACGGGGACACGGCAAGCACGCTGGGTAGGCTCGCCAGCGGGGCGACACCGGCAAAATCCTTGATGGTGTCGTAAGTCAGATCCGGGTACAGTACCGGATTGACGACGTGCCCGGTTGACACGACCAGCAGCGTATAGCCATCGGGCGCAGCCCTGGCCACGATGGCCGCACCTATCGTGCCCCCCGCGCCGGGACGGTTCTCCACCAGCACCGGCTGGCCGAAAGCCTGCGAAAGCCGTTCCCCTACCGTGCGCGCCATAATGTCGGTAGCACTTCCCGCGGTAAACGGCACGATCAAGCGCACCGGCGCCGCCGGCCAGCTTTGAGCCTGGGCTACGCCAGAAACGCCCCACAACCAGGCGGCCATGGACAGGAACCGCGCGGCCTTCCTCATGTCTGGGCGGCCTTACTGTCGGGCGGCCTCTTCGCCCAGTAGTCGTTCGAAGCTTTGGTCTTCGAAAGTTCCACGGCATCGGCAAATCCGGGCGCCATCGACGCCTGCGTTCCGGCCAGCACTTGGTGGTGCTCTATGTTGAGCAAGCGCAACCAGCTCTGTTGCCCCATCGTCAGCGCGATGAAACAACCCATTTCGACAAGTTCCGGCTCGCTGAAATGCTTGTGCAGGCGTTCCCAGAATGCGTCATCGGTGTCCAAGTGCCAGGTGATAGCCTCAGCGTACGCAAGCGCCGCCTTTTGCCGCTCGTTGTAGTTGGTCGACTTTTCGAAATCGAGCAGGTCCTTGACGTGGTCTTCGATGACGCCGCTGGCGGCGGCCTTGATCGAGCGCTGGTTGCCGCAGTATTCGCACTGCACCGAGCGCGAAACGTATAGCCGGCACATTTCCTTGATGGCGTGATCGCACACACCGTTCCTGAACAGGTCGCGCCATGAATTGGCGAAAGCCCAGAATGCGGCGGGTACGTGGGCGCGCACCGCCGAGCTTTCCGGCCGCGGCGTACCTTCGCGACGGCAGCGGTCCATTTCCTTCTGCATGTCCGGATCCATCTGCGCAAGATCCACGTAGCTGATGCGTTGTTCTCTCATGGCGATCTCTCCTCTTAGTTAGTTCCTGCTTCAACCCAATCTTAGTCGCTTCGGGACGGAAGCGCAGCATTCGGCGGAAGTACACTAAGCGGCTACGTTGGGTGAACCCTTAGAGAACGCAGATGGGCACCGATACACAGCAGCATGGGACGACCTCGTCCGGGACCGCAAGGCCAAGTTCGCGCAAGTCAACGGAGGCAGACGGCTTCGGGTCGTACTTGGACCGTCGACGATTAGGCAGTTCACGGCCGAGACTGTGTAAAAACACTTCGCCAGCATTCCGAGATTAGCGATGACGGCGAAACGGACCTTGGAGGGGTCATGCCGACACTCATCGCGACTCAGGAGCGCGTGCGAGGTTATTGCTCGGTTTCGGCGTCGGATAAGGCCCGGAGTGCCGTTCCAGCAGGCGAAATTCGATCCTATGCGGCCCAAGCGCTCATCGCGCGCATCATCTCGCCGACGCCCAAGATGCGCATCACGCGCTTTAGGTTATAGGCCAGGACGTGCAGACTCATCTCGGTGCGCACGCGCGCCAGCGTCTTGGTCAGGAAGTGGGTCCATCCCATCCAGTACTTGATCGTTCCGAACGGGTGTTCGACCGTTTGTCGTCGTACTCTCATCATTTCAGGCTGCCGATCCAGCCGCAGCTGCATCGCGTCGAGCACCGCTTCATGTTCCCAGCGCGCAATGCGCCGATAGTCGCCAGTCGTGCATTGCGCTTTGAGCGGACACCTGGGACAAGCTGAGGACCAGTACTTGTTCAGGGTCAAGCCGGCCTCGATGGTGGTAAAGCGCTTGATCGCCCGTTGCCCCGCGGGGCACCGGTACTCATCGTCTGCGGCGATGTAGACGAAGTCTTGCTTGTCGAAGCGACCGTCGGCCAGGCTGTTCGAGGTCAGCGACTTGGGCACGATGGGCGTGATCCCGGCCTGTTCGCATTGCCGGATCTGCTCGCTCTTGAAGTAACCACGGTCAGCCACCACGGTTAGATCGTCGATGCCCGTGGCCGCGCGCGCCTGTTCGGCCATCGGCGTCAGCTGCTCGCGGTCGATGCCCGTCGTGACGACTTCGTGCGCTACGATCAGGTGGTGCTTCGCGTCGACCGCGGTCTGCACGTTATAGCCGACGATGCCGCCATCGCGGCTCTTCATCGAGCGCGCATCAGGGTCCGTTAACGACAGCTGTTGATCGGGGCTGGCCAGCATTTGCGCTTCGTAGGTTTGCAGCTGCTGCATCTGCTCCTTCAGCGCCGCGATCTTGTCGCGCAGGTGGCCCTTCTTCAGCTCGGCCACGTCCGGTTCGGCCCGATCCGCCGTGTCCATCGCCGCCAGGTAGCGCGCGATACTCTCTTCGATCTGCGCCATCCGCCGCTGCATCTTCGCCGCAGTGAAGTTCCTGTCACGGTTGTTCACCGCTTTGAACTTGCTGCCATCGATGGCCACGATCGCCTCAGTAAACAGATTGAGCTGGCGGCATAGCACGATGAACTGACGGCACACCTTGCGGATCGCCCGTCCATTGTCCTTGCGGAAGTTGGCAATGGTCTTGAAGTCTGGCATCAGCCGTCCGGTCAGCCACATCAGCTCGACGTTACGCTGCGCCTCGCGCTCCAGCCGACGACTCGACTGGATGCGATTCAGGTAGCCGTAGATGTAGAGCTTCAGCAGCACCGCCGGGTGGTACCCCGGCCGGCCTGTCGTCGCCGGGTCGACTCCAACAAAGCCGAGTTCGCCCAGCTCGAGCCCATCGACGAAGACCTCGACCACGCGAACCGGATTCTCGGCTTCAACGTAGTCCTCCAGACATGCGGGCAGCAAGGTCACCTGGGTTCGGTCCTCGCCTTCGATGAATCGCTTCATGCTGCCGTCCCGAAGAAACCCGATACTTCAGTGTAGGAAATTTCTCCGATTAGGCAACTTCCGCGTTTTGACACAGTCTCGGCCATGACCGGTCATTCAGGCGACGTTGCCTATGTCCCGCTCGAGGCACTCCTTGAGCGCCTGCTCGGTTTTTGCATGTGCCTCCATAGTGCGCGCATGTGCCTCCATAATGCGCTTGAGCAGCGTCGAGACATATAGCGGCAAAATGATGAGCGACTCCATCAAGCCCCAACCAACGTACGGTTCGTCGGCCCACCAGCGTCCGAAGATCACGACGGGTATGAATCCCACCAGACACAGCGCTTGGCTAAGAAATAGGTATGCTCGGCCGTAGCGGAAACCGTTGCCGAAGATTATGAAGAGGTAAAGGCCGACGAGGCCTACGCCTGCATCACCTGCCAAGAACAGCGCAAACGTTGTACCACCAGCGTCCGCAAGCATCCCCAATACCCGTCGGGGGATGTTCGGTGCGGGCCATAAGCAAATCGCGACAAAAATCACGATTGCCGACGCGAAGAAGCCAATAAGCCCAACGAGCAAGACTTGGTCATGCTCGCCTGGGATGGCCGCCGCACTTACCCGCCCCCACACATAAACGGTGATCAGTCCGAGAAGCACAATCCGAAGAATTGCCTGCTCATGCTCGCTGTCGGTTCTATCCTTCAGACGCCCTCGCAACGCTGCGATTGGATTCATAAGATTGTCCCCTGATGTTGTGGTCACGCCGGACCCTGACGCAACTTATGTGCCACCCGTCCAGGATTCAGGGGTTCCATACCCGGCAATGCTCTCGTATCCTGCAACGTTCGATCATCGACTGGAGTGGGACGGAAGCGGTCTGGTAACGTACCAGCGATGAGCAGCGCAAAATTAGCCTGGGACGCCTTTATGCGCGTGCTGGTCGAGATCACTGAGGCCAACCGCGAAGGCGCGTCGGCAGACGACATTCACGAGCTGTTTCAGCACGCACGCGAGCTGCTAGACATCATGGAAGGCGAAATTGTCGAGCATGCGGTGACGTTACCGAGCGACGCTCGTGCCGTGCTTGTGAAACTACGAAGCCGGCTCGAATCGCTGGAGCAGGAAGTTTCGCCGAAGAAGCATTGAGGTTCCGGCGCCGGCCGCACGGGTCGATGCAGGCGACGAAATGGATGACGGCCATACTCGCGCTTGACCGTCTCAGTTCGGCCAGCGGTCGTTTCGCCTCGTGCTCTATAGCGGTCGTTCGAAGTCGCAATCGACCCACAGTAGTCGATCCAGCGTAGACTTCCCGCGTCTTTCTGGGAAGGTAATGCATGGACCGCGTTCAGCGCCGGGACTTCCTGATCAGCGTCGGGGCACTTCTTGCTGCACCGCTCGCCGCCGAGGCACAGCAAACAGCCCGCATGCCGCGAATCGGTTTCCTTCTTTCGGGAGGTGCCGGCACTAGCGCGGCGAACCTTAGCGCGGAGGTCTTGCGCCAGGGGTTGCAGGAACTGGGCTACGTCGAGGGTCGCACCGCCGTCATCGAATGGCGACGGTGGGAAGGGAAGCCCGAGCGGCTGCGCGAAGCGGTCGCGGAAATGGTGCGACTCAATCTCGATGTCATCGTCGTCGGCGGTTCCGAGGCGACCAAGGCCTTGAAGGAAGCGACCCGGTCGATCCCGATCGTGTTCGTCGGCCCCAGCTATCCGGTCGAGGAAGGATTGGTGGAGAGTTTCGCGCGGCCGGGCGGCAACATCACCGGGATCACCGTGGCGCAGTCCGATTACGTGCCGAAGATGCTTCAGCTGTTGCTGGATGTCGTCCCGGCACTCTCCGACGTCGGCGTCATCTGGAGCCCGGCTAATCCAGGATCTACGTTTCTGTCTTCAGGGACACCGAAGCGGCGGCCCGCGGCCTGAAGCTGAAGGTTCTGCCGGTGCCCATGGCGAGCGCCGCGGACGTAGAACCTGCCCTGGTGACGATAGCGCGTGCCCGTCCAGATGCGCTGATCCTGAACTCCGACCGCGATCTCAATCGCCAACGCAGAGCGCAATCGGCGAGCTGGCGATCCGGTTGCGGATACCGTCGATCACACAGTCAAGAACGTTGATGGAACTCGGCCTGCTCATGTCCTACGGTGCGGATATTCGGGATATCCAACGACGCATCCCCAACTTCGTGGATCGCATTGTCAAGGGCGCAAAGCCTGCCGATATGCCGGTCGAGCGGCCGACCAAATTCGAACTCGCCATCAACATGAAGACCGCGAAGGCAATCGGACTGACGATCCCCCAGGCGCTGCTGTTGCGAGCGGACACGGTGATTCAGTAACTATCACTCCACCTTTTGAGCATGGGCGTCCTACGTCGATTCAGTGCCATCAGCTTCGTTCGTTGAACGTCCGGTTTTTGTAAGGCTCGATGACCGTTCAGGGTCGGGTCCCGTAGTTGGCGAACGGCAGCTCTGGGGACGCGAAACCTGAAGGGCGACAGTCTCTGGACGGCCGAGGTTGTGTAAAAACGTGGAGGTTGCCAAATCGGAAGAATTTCCTAGACTGAAGCATCGGGTTTCTTTGGGTGGCGGCATGAAGCGATTCATCGAAGGCGAGGACCGAACCCAGGTGACGTTGCTGCCTGCGTGTCTGGAGGACTACGTTGAGGCGGAGAATCCGGTTCGCGTGGTCGAGGTCTTCGTCGATGGGCTTGAACTGGGGCAACTCGGATTCGACGGCGTTGACCCGGCGGCGACCGGCCGCCCGGCGTACCACGCGGCGGTGCTGCTGAAACTCTACATCTACGGCTACCTGAATCGCATCCAGTCCAGCCGCCGCCTAGAGCGAGAGGCGCAACGCAACGTCGAACTGATGTGGCTGACTGGACGGCTGATGCCGGACTTCAAGACCATTGCCAACTTCCGCAAGGACAATGGGCGGGCGATGCGCAAGGTATGCCGCCAGTTCGTGGTGCTGTGCCAGCGGCTCAATCTGTTCGCCGACGCGATCGTGGCCATCGACGGCAGCAAGTTCAAGGCGGTGAACAACCGCGATAAGAACTTCACCCCGGCCAAGATGCAGCGGCGGATGGCACAGATCGAAGAGAGCATCGCGCGCTATCTGGCGGCGATGGACACGGCCGACCGGGCCGAACCGGACGTGGCCGAGCTGAAGAAGGGTCACCTGCGCGACAAGATTACGGCGCTGAAGGAGCAGATGCAGCGGCTCAAGATGCTCGAAGCGCAAATGCTCGCCAGCCCCGATCAACAGCTATCGCTGACCGATCCCGATGCGCGCTCAATGAAGAGTCGCGACGGTGGCATCGTCGGCTACAACGTGCAAATAGCAGTCGATGCCAAGCACCATCTGATCGTCGCGCACGAGGTCATCACCGACGGTGTCGATCGCAACCAGCTGGCGCCGATGGCCGAACAGGCGCGCGCGGCCACTGGCAGCGACGATCTGACGGTCGTGGCTGACCGCGGTTACTTCAAAGGCGAACAGATACTGGACTGTGACCAGGCCGGGATCACCCCCATCGTGCCCAAGACGCTGACCTCGAACAGCCTGGCCGATGGCCGCTTCGACAAGCAGGACTTCATCTACATCGCCAGCGACGACGAATATCGCTGTCCCGCCGGACAGCGGGCGATCAAACGCTTTACCACGATGGAAGCCGGGATGATGCTCGATGTTTACTGGAGCTCGGCGTGCCCGCATTGCCCGATCAAAGTGCGCTGCACCCCCAGCCCATACCGACGAATCCGACGCTGGAAGCACGAGGCTGTTCTCGAAGCGATGCAGCAGCGATTGGATCGGCAACCGGAGATGATGCGCGTGCGACGACAAACGGTCGAGCATCCGTTCGGAACGATCAAGTACTGGATGGGTTGGACCCACTTCCTGACCAAGACGCTGGCGCGCGTGCGCACCGAGATGAGTCTGCACGTCCTTGCCTATAACCTGAAGCGCGTCATGCGCATCCTGGGCATCGGCGCAATGATGCGCGCGATGAGCGCTTTGGCCGCATAGGCTCGTACTTCGCTTGATACGCCGACGCTCGCAGCCTCATCGGCCAAAAAAACTGAACAACTGCCGATCACGAACTCCGTGACGCGGTTGGGGCCGGCATGACCCCTGCGAAGGCCGGCACCCCTTCATCGCTCAAGCAAAACCCAAGGGACCGTTAATACACAACCTCGGCCACAAGCGAACATCGAGTTACTTCGTCCCCATGCCGAGACCCAAGTACCACACCAATGCGGAAAATGTTGCTGCCGAGAGCGCGGTGCTGGCGACAAGCGCCGTGGAAATGCGTGCGACATCCGATTCATAGCGCTGCGCGAAGATGAACACCCAACCCGCAGTGGGAAGCGCCGCCGTCAAAACGCCCGCCGTTACCGTGAGGCGGTCAACTCCGAAAGCCAGGAGCGCCAGCCACACGACAAATGGATGAAGGAGCAACTTCCCGGCTACCGGCAGCGCAATAAGTGGAAGGCCCTGCGTCGCACCCGGCCGGTAGAGTGTTACGCCGATCGCGAATAGCGCGCACGGTCCTGCCGCGTTGGCCAAAAGGTTCATGATCTCGTTGATCGGCGTGGGCAGTTGCCAGCGTAGAGCCGAAAACGCTGCACCCACCACGATGCTGATGACAAAGGGGTTTACTGCGGCGCGCGCAATCGCGTCACGTACCGCTTGGCGCCATCCCGAGGAATGCGTGCCGTCGAGCTGGGAGAGTGCAACCGCCACCGACGCGACAATCGTCATTTCGCAAACCGTCGCCAACATCGCCGGAGAAGCAGCCGACGCCCCGAGCAGCGCGACGAGAAGCGGAATGCCCAGGTAGCCGATGTTGGTTGCGCTCGCCGCGAGACCGTAGAATGACGCATCGCGAAGCTTCGCCCCCATCGCGCCGCGGGCGAAAGCGACCACCAGAAAAAGCGTGACGAGGCTGCCGACCGTGTACGCGATAAAGAACCGCCCATTCATTATCTCGGCGAACGCCGCGGTCGATGCGAACCGAAACAACAGTGCTGGAACCGCGAAGTACAGCAGAAATCCGTTAAACGCGGGCACCGCTGCGGGAGGTACCCAGTTCCTTCGCGCCGCGGCGTAGCCGAAAAATATCAGCGCGAAGAACGGAATGATGATCTTTGATACCGGATCCACTTGGTCTTCCCCCTTCTGCCGACGTGCTCCATTTGGCTTCCGAATGTCCGCGTTCGATAGATCTCCACCGTTACGGAGGTCCTTGCTGCCGCAGAGCCGCCGATCAGTGCCTTGGTTCCGATGGGCGTGAACGACCCACACCTGCCTTTCGAGGCTCACAGGAGCGGACGTTCGCGATGTAAATAATTCACCGCGAACGCGCGCGATCAATCAGCAAGCCCCACTTTCTCGAGGAACGGCCGCCAGCGCGGATCGCCGTGCAAGCCCGCGCATGCGTGGCGAGGACCGGACCATGCTCATGCCCGCATCGCGATGCGTGTAGGCCCGTTCGAGCCAGGCAAAAGCTTGATCCCGGTCGTCGCGGTATGCGAAAGCTTCCGCGATCTGAAATGCGACGTTCCTATCCGCATCGGTTTCGATGAGCTCCTCGAGCGCGGCGTCCGACTCCGCGTGCCGCCCTTGGGCGTGATAGACGTGCGCGAGTGAGAGAAGGCGGAACGTGTCGTGAATCTCGCGTTGCGCGGCCTCGAGCGCCTCGTCGAGCCTACCCTGGCTCAGACAGATCCCGCTATGCACGTAATGCGAGAACCCGGCACGCGGACTCAACTCGAGCGATTTGTGAATTGCCGCTTGCGCCTCGTCGAGCCTTCCTGACACAAAGTAGCTCATCGCGAGTTCGCGATAGACCGCCCCGGAAAGCGGGTCGACTTCTACGGCCTGCCGCAAGAGCTCGATCGCTTCATCGTAGCGACCCCGTGCGTGCAGCAGAAACATTGCATCGAACATGACGCGAATGTTGCCTGGCGCAAGCTCCGCGCGCGGTCGAATGACGCCTCAGCACCCTTCCAATCCCAATCGTTCGTGTAACGAATCACGCCCATGGCGTCGTGGGCCTCGGCAAGATCGGGTGCGAGCTGCATCGCTTTCTCGGCCGCTTCGCGGGCGAGCCGGAAGCCTTCGTCGAGGGGAGTCCCGAGCCAGCCCTGAGCGGTGCCGCGTGCGTACGCAATCGACAGTCCCGCCCACGCAATCGCGTAATTCGGGTCGACCTTCAACGCTGTAAGGTACGCCGCGATGGCGGTCGCGAAGTCTTCCGCCGTGTAACGGTCGCTGTGGAAATTCGCCTGCAGGTACAAGCGGTAAGCCTCCGCGTTTTCTCCGCGTCCCCGGGCGGCGGCTTGAATCTCCGCCTTGACCGCCGCGCTCGCGGCCGCGTCCGGCTTCTCTCCCATCAACGCCGCGCGCAGCTCATTCACGACCGACCGTGCAATGTCGTCCTGCACCGCAAAGATGTCTTCCAGCTCGCGATCGTACGTCTCCGACCACAGGTGCGAGTCGGTGGCGACGTGAATGAGCTGTGCGCTGATCCGCACCCGGTTGCCCGACCGTGCGCACACTGCCTTCGAGGATTGCCGCCACGTTGAGCTTCTGCGCGATCGTCGGGATGTCCACCTTCGCGCCCTTGAAGCTGAACGCCGAGGTCCGCGACGCCACGCGCAAGCCGCGAACCTTCGACAGCACGTTCAGCAACTCTTCCGCCAGGCCGTCGGCGAAGTATTCGTTGGCCGCGTCGTCGCTCGTGTTGACGAAGGGCAGGACGGCAATCGATGGTTTGTCCGCAGGGTCCGCGACCGGCGGCTTTTCGATAGGTGGTGCCGCGTGGGACGCAACCCCGGTCCCGATCGGCAGCGCAAAGCGGTAGCCGCTGCCGGCGACGGTGGCAATGGCGTCGTTACCGAGGATCTTGCGCAACGCCGACACCTGCACCTGCAGGTTGTTCTCCTCGACTACCAGTCCCGGCCACGCAAGGTCGAGCAACTCCTCCTTTGTAACCAGCCGTTCGCGTCGTTCGATTAGGGCTCGGAGAACATCGAATGCTCGCGCGCCCAGCGGCGCCGGCTGATCGTCGACGAGGAGCTGTCGCGTGGCAGGACTCAGCTCAAAGCGACCGAATTTGTAGTTTGCCGTCACGGCAGCAGGTCCAGGAGTTTGAGAGGCGGTCGCGCTAAATCTACTCTATTCCAGGCAATTTTCAGAGCGCTTAGGCTGGCGAAAGAATCACGATTTCGGTTCGAACGGGAATTACAACCAGCCGCAACGCGTCTTGCTAGATGCCATCCTGACCCAGGCTCTACCAATGAAATTTGCTCGCCGACGGATCGCCGGCAGGTTAGCAACGCATCCAATGCGCCGCCGAACGGCCGCTATCAGTCACTTCGCTGTAGGGCTGCGCTTGGCCGGTCAGAGACGACCATCGTGCCGACCTGAGCGGCCGCTGGATGAAGCACAGCAGTCATGCGGGCTTGAAGGGCCGATGTAGATTGTCGAGCCGCCACTCGTCGCCGTGGTTCGTGTGACGGTGCCCGACCCCTTGCAGCCCGTCGATTCTGCGCAAAGCCGCCGTTCGCCGGCGGCGAAGCTGACGTTCAATTCCGTAGTTCAGTGGCTCGCGATGTGCTGGGGTTTCCCAGCTTGCGCGGCTACTCGCGACGCCACTGAGCGGTCTCCCGTGCTTGCGCAGAGCGGTCACCGTCGGCGACCGCTGACACGATCACTAGCGACGCCAGTACTTGGGCGTCCCCAGCGCGAATCGAACCTGCGACCCCGTCCTTAGGTGGGCCGTGCTCTATGCACGGAGCTACCGACGCCGGGCGGCCGAGGGGGGAGGTCGTCCGGCCTCTCGTAACGTGGCAGGTCCGTCAAAGCGGTGGTCGGCGTCCCGCTCCTCGTACAACTGTAGAGGTACGCCTGCCGGCCGCGCTTGACGTTGATGCGGACGTGGTCCGTGTTCTTGTAGTTGTGCCGACCGGCAGACAGCATTACCCAAACCATGTCGCCGCCACGAATGAGACTTACAACATCAGAGCACGAAGCCGGCTCGCCGTGCTTGAGAACAAACGTGCCTTCGTGCTCGACGAATTTGTGGAACAACACTTCATCGATCTCACCGAGGTTTTCGTTCCAGTGAATCGCGCTAATGCCGTAGTGGTTCATATTTCACCTGGTGCCTAGATGTGGCGCCCCCACGTCGCATAGGGCATGCAGTCGGTCGCTGGGGCGGCGGCGATACGAAAAGTATATCCCCGTTTACCGGCCAGGATGCCGCCGGCCATCGGCCGCTGGCCATGCGCCAGTCGTTCCCCGTTGGGGAGCCGTCGCTACGGGATGCCAGGTTCCGATCGTCGTACAAGCGCGATTTGCTCGCACGCAGGCCGTCGCTCGACGGTCTCAATCCGACCCGTTGCGGTCAGTCGTTCTTCTACGAAGCAGACGGTCAGTTGTGCCCACGGACGCGAAACCTGCGAACAAAAAGGAACAGTTCCGTTACTGGATAACCTCGTCCGCGCGCAGCAGCAACGATTGTGGGACCGTCAGGCCGAGCGCCTTGGCGGTCTTGAGGTTGATTCCGAGCTCGAATTTGGTCGGCTGCTCGATCGGGAGATCGGCGGGCTTTGCACCGCGGAGGATTCTGTCGACAAAGGCAGCGTAGCGTTGGCTTTCCTCCGCGCCGTTGCCCCCATACGAAACCAACGCGCCGGCCTCCAGCATCCCTGTGTCGGTGGCGAAGATCGGCAACGCATACCTCAACGCAGCCTTCATGATCGGAGCCAAATTCGTGTTGAAGAGACTATCGCTGGCCATAAATACCACCTGCGCTCTTCGGCGAGCCATCTCAGCAATCGCATTCTCCAGCTCACCCGCCGCGGCGACTTCGATAATGATCGGCTGCAAGGCAAGTGACTCACACGCCCGCTTGAACTCTTTGCGCGCGGCGCGATGATATGGATTGTTCGAATTCTCCAGCACTCCGACGCGTTGCACGGCCGGCAACAGTTCACGCAGCAGGGCAAGACGCTTTGTGTCAATCTCTGGGCCAACTCTGGAAGAGCCGGTGACATTGCCGCCAGGGCGGGAGAGGCTCGCGACGAGACCGGTACCGACCGGGTCACCTGCGATCCTGAATACAATCGGTATGGCGCTAGTAGCGTTCTTGGCTGCCAGTGTGGCGTCCGTGCCACTTGTCACGATGATCTCCACCTTGAGCTGAACAAGCTCCTCCGCAAGAGATTGGAGTAACTCGGGTTTGCCGCTAGCGTATCGCCGCTCGACGAGCAGATTCTGGCCCTCTACCCAGCCGACTGCGCGCAAGGCAGCGTCGTCCGCCTTAAGGTCGGCCTGAGGCAGCCGTGGCCCCGACGATAAAAAGCCGATGTGTCGAACGCGTGTCGTGGTTTGCGCTGTCGCGGTCATCGGCACAACGACAAAACCGCAAGTCACGGCGCCGATGAACGTCCGTCGATCCATCGGTGATTGATCTCATCGAGCGAATGGAACGGCAAAAATACTACGTCTCCCCGCAGCGCTCAATCCTTTCGGCCTACGACCGTCTATTGCAACAAGTATCGGCCAACGGCCGCTATGCGGCGCAATGCGCTAGGACCGCTTTTGGCTGCGGGCTCAACCGGTCGACGCAACACCTTGCATCGTTATAGACTGGGCTTTGAAGTCTAAGGCCTTCCTGCGATGTAGCTTAGCGACGATCCGAGGTTGTACAAGCACGAGTAACAGTGACCAGGAAACAGCGCTACTTGCGATTAGTACCGATTTGACAAGTACTTGCTGTCGCGTTTCCTAGACCTAGTATGTGTTGCGCTGACCAGTTGAATCCACAACCCAAACCAGCCGGTCGCTGTGGTCTCAGCGGACGGTCGCCAAGTGCGGTCATCTGCGGCAGACGTCGCCAAGCGGTTGGCCCTGCACCAGGTCATGTGGGCTTTGTGCCTAACAAGACAGGCTGATAGAACGCATCATCGAGCCTCTTTGTGTCCTGAAAACCCGCTTCGCTCATCAGCGCAATAAGCCTGGGGATTCCGACAGCGTAATAGCGTGACCGCATCGCCCGCGCCGAGACCGTCCGAGTCGAGACATTTTCCTCGACAAAGAACATTGTCAGATCGTAAAGGTCGCCGTCAAAGTCCCAGACTTGGAAAACGACGTAGCGTACTCCGCCGCGTGTCAGCGCCCTAATCGGCTTGACGATGTTCGTTCCGCGTGGCTCTCGGTCATAGTCGCGAATAGTTATCACACATCCCCCACCTGGACGAAGGCAAGCGAACATTTGACTGAGCGCCATCGAAATCTCGCCATCCGCGAGCAGATGCGGGATCGAGTTGTCGCATGAGATGACGAGGTCAAAGCCTCCACCATGCTGTGCAAAGGCCTCACGCATGTCGCACACCGAAAATGCAATGTCCTGATCGCGCTGTCGAGCTTCATCTATTGCGCGCTCAACGGCGCGAGACGAAATGTCAGAGCCACTCACCCGAAACCCATTGATAGCGAGCGCAATAGCTTGCGTGCCAATTCCGCAAGACACGTCGAGCACGGTTTGGTGGTCCGGCCAACGCCCGCGAATGATCTGAGTGAGCATCGTCCCCTGTCGTTCGATGCTTGTATCCCAATCGTCAAATATCAAGTGATACTGGGGCGCAAGCTCATCGTAAAAGCTGGACATTGTCCTAACCCGAAAACCGTTCGCCCGAAATGGTCGCATTGCGGGACTCAGTCTTGAAAGCGATCGCGTCGGCCTCGCCGTCCGTGAGCACCTCGCCCTCGGCCATCAGTCCTTGGCGTTCAGATTGCGTCATCGCAGCATCTATCAAACTTAGTGCCTCGTCCCGAAAACATTCGTCGAGTTTCTCGAATTTGTGCTGACTAGCACGGAGAGAGGCATCTGCGTAGCCTAAGAGTCTGGCCGCATCCGCTGGTCGTCCCTCCCGAGCGATCAATAGTGCAATGGGGGCAAATACTGTAACGGCAAGTTGCTGGCGGCGAACGACGCGCAATGCTTCACCGGCTATGGATCGAGCCCGTAGCAGGTCTCCTTGTCTAGAATACAAGCCACAAAGAATCGCGAGCGGAAAGAACAATGGGCTGCGACTCGCTCGCAACGCAGGCAGGAGAGATTCGCCAAGGTCGATGGCGTCCAAAGTATTTCCCCCCCTGGCCTCGAGGTCCATAAGTGCTATGCGGGTAGACCGAACACCCCAATCCGAGCACGTCAGGGCGTACAGTGCAGATGCCTCCAGGTATCGTGCGCGCGCGTTCACTATGTCGCCTTGTTCCGAAAAGGCCCCACCTTCCGCGTGCAGGAGAGAGGCGCGAACCGCCGATGGCCAGCGCGGATCCTCGAGCGATCGTGCCTCTTTGATAACCGCTTCGATCTCCTTCGAGGTGGCAAGGCTAGACCCCGACGCGAGTAGCCGCGCGAGCGCGACGAGCGCTTGGTAAAGTAGCCAGCGATCGCCTGCAATGCGAGCCCTTTCGACCGCTGCCCGAAAAGCCTCCAGCGCACGACGATTTGACACTAGCGCGAAGCACCGGCCCACTGCTCGAAGGAGTTGTGACGCCAACGCAGGAGCAGCATGCTCGGCGAAGGCGCACGCCGTATCAACGTAACGGCGGATAGTTACGCGATCACCACCATCAGGCGCAATCATCGCTGCGGCAATAAACAAAGCTCCAAACCGGTCGAGCGTGCCGGAGCGCCGCGCCCACTCCAGCGCTGTAACGAGGTTGTCCCATTCGGGCTGACAGTGCTCCAACCAAAGACGATGTGGCAACGTTCTGTACGATTCCCGAATCTCTTCTGCCCACTTCGCAAACACCCGAACGCGGCGTTCGCCAAACGCGTCCGCTTCACCGGCCGCCGACAATCGCTCAAGCGCGTATTGACGCGTAGTCTCCAAAAATACATAGCGCGGTATTGCATGTGGGACGTATCCAATAACCTGCACGAGAGACTTGTCCACCAACCCGCCAAGCGCATCCAAGACTGCCCATTCATCGAATTCGCCGTCGCTTGCGACGGCCTGAGCTAACTCGAGGGCGAAGCCATTGACGAACACAGCGAGTCGCCGGAACAACTTTTGCTCATCCGACGAAAGAAGCGCATAGCTCCAATCGAGCGTCGCACGTAGCGTCTGCTGACGTGATGGCACACCACCCGCAGCGCGTAAGACATGCAACCGATTCGCCAGCTTGTCGCGCACTCCCGCCAATCCCAAGAGCGGCAACCGAGCCGCCGCCATTTCGAGCGCCAGTGGGACACCATCGAGTAGGCGACAGATGTCGATGGCAATGGCGGCGTTCTCGTCGCCGAGCGCAAATTGCCGATCGGCTGCGTCGGCACGCAGGGCAAAAAGCGCGAGCGCTCCGAAGCCCAATGCCTGGTCTAGCCCTGTACTCGGCGGCGGTATCGCCAGAGCGCCAAGGCGGTACACGTATTCGTCGGCGAGTTTAAGTGGCTCGATCGAGGTCGTGAGCCAGCGCACGTTAGGTGCTGCGATGAGCGCTTCGCGCACTAGGCTCGAAACGTCTCCCAAAACGTGCTCGCAATTGTCCAGCACGAGCAACATATCCAGTGGCTTTAAAGCATGAAGCAGCGCGGTGCGGGGATCCTGCGCTCGATCGACCGACACTGCAGCGGCCGCTGCAACAGCCGTGATGATCTGAAGTGGGTCCGTGATCGGGGCAAGTTCCACCCACCACACGCCGTCTCCCGGCCGACCTACTTGGGCATAAGCCGCAGCTTGCGCAACCCGGGTCTTGCCGATGCCACCGGTGCCAACGATGGATACCAGTCGATGACTAAGCAGTAGCCCCTGAAGAATTGCCAACTCCTCTTCCCGCCCTACTAGGGAGATCAGACCGACTGACAAATTCGTCATCGAGGCTGGCGACGATGGGTAGGAATCTGACCTGTCGCTAGGTTCTGTCCGCGGGTTGGTGGGCGACCGCCCCTCCAGCGTCGAAGTAAACCGGTACCCACGGCCGGGAATCGTTGCGATCGCCTGCGGACCCAGCACCTTGCGCAGCGTACTAATCTGCACCTGCAGGTTGTTCTCCTCGACGACTAGCCCTGGCCAGACCAGGTCCAGCAACTCGTTCTTGGTCACCAGCCGGTCGCGCCGTTCGATCAAGGCGAGCAGCACATCGAATGCACGCGCGCCCAGCGGCGACGGCTCATTGTCGACCAGGAGCTGCCGTGTGGCCGGGCTCAGCTCAAACCGACCGAATCGGTAGATAGTAGTCACGACGGTTGGTGGAGGCTTGTCGGGCGGAGTGATCGCCCTAAATCTACCCTACTTCAAGCGCTATGCGGTACGTCCGGAAACCGTCCGTGGGGTCAGCGAACGGCCGCTGTGCGCAAGTTCGCTGTGTGGCTGCAGTTGGCCGGTCGCCGGCATTGATGCGATTCGACCGAGCGGCCGCTGATGAAAGCAAGACAGCCGTCGAGGCATGAACGGCTGGTGTGCACCGCGGAGCCGCCGCTCAACGCCTTGAGGGGACGGTCCGAGTAGGCGAGGAGGTTACCCTCCTCACCCCTCTCTGACCCCACCGTGCGGAACTACCGCAGTGGGTTCGTCAGGCGCGACTCACCGGGCTGGCCAGGCGTGAGTGATGCGCGGACGCAGCAAGGGATAGCGCGCGAGGATACGATGGAAGCGCGGCCAAGGGAGGTTTCTTCCGCGCGTCCTGCGCGCCAGCCACCGACGCCAGATACTGCGAACCGTGTGGACGAACTTCTCCAGACTGCGATAGTTCGTCGGTCGGCCGTAATACTGGTAGTGGCCCCGCAGTTTCGCGTTGAGCATCTGCTGCTGGTATTCCAGTGGGGTGTGCATATGCTCTCGACACCACGCGGCGATGGCGAGGAGCCCGCGCCGCAGGCGTTTCTTCATCGTGCTCACCTGCATCGCGAATTTACCAGCCCGGCTAGTGGCACACCGGTGCGTTAGACCCAGGAAGTCGAAAGTAGCGGTCTTGGTCTTCGTCCGTTTCGCCTGATAGTAGGCCGTGCGGCCAAATTGCACCAGGCGAGTCTTCTCCGGGTGGAGCGTCAGACCGTACTTCGCAAACCTCTTCGGCAGAACTTCGAGTACTCGCTCCGCATCCTCTTTGAACTGGAAGCACAGCAGCCCGTCATCGGCATAGCGGATTTCGAACGCCTGCCCTCTCAAGCGTGGCTTCACCTCGTCCTCGAACCACACATCGAGCACATGATGAAGGTAGATGTTGGCCAGCAGCGGGCTGATGATCTGGCCCTGACCGGTCCCCGTCTCGCTCGTAAGCAGTCGTCCGTCGTCCACTACCCCAATGTTGATCCACTTGCCAATCAGCCGGAGGATGCTCGCATCGCTTACCCTCCGCTCGACCATCTCCATGAGTTGCTTGCGAACAATCGAATCGAAGTAAGACCTGATATCCAGCTCAAGAACATACTCGGTCGGCCCGCGGCAAATCACCCGGCCGACTTGGTCCAGCGCGTCGTGTGCACTTCGTCCCGGCCGGAAGCCATAGGAGCAGTCGAGAAAGTCTTGCTCGAAGATCGCATTGAGCAGTTCCACCGTGGCCCGCTGCACGATCTTGTCTTCCAGGGAGGGGATGGAAATTGGGCGCTGGCGCCCGTCCTCCTTGTCGATGTAGATCCGACGCAGCGGTTGTGCGCGGTAGGTCTTGCTCTTCAGCTTCTCGTGCAATTTGACGAGATTCTCGACCAGGTGCTCCTCGTATTCCGAACACGTGACTCCGTCCACTCCGGCGGCGGCGTCCTTGCGCAGCTTATCGAACGCTTCCCACAACGCCTCTTTCGTCAGCAAGTGAGCGATCGAGTAGAACTTGCGCCCTGCATCTTGCCTGGCCAGCTCAGCTATTCGGCTCAGTTCCATTTCACATGCCTTCCCGAGTTCAAAGTCTCGTGCCTGTGGCACTGCGCCGATACATCGACCTGTTCATCCCTTCCCTCCAGTGGATATCGTGGCCGCCCCTTGCGGGAGCCCTGCGGTTCTCCACCTTCCTCGGTACTGTGGAATCGTAAGACTGCTCGCCCGCCCGTGCCTGCGCCTCCGGTTTCCCTTGGCAGCAGGAGACTCCGCTTGAGGGTCATTCGCTTCTCACGGGGGCAGCCCTCACCCCCCGGAGACCTGGTGTCTTTGGGTTGGGCGGCACCGGGCCCAGCTTGCGGAGAAGCAGGGAGCTCTCCTGGGTTCACGGAAAGTCCCTTGATAAGCATGCCCCGGGCTAGCGACTCCGGCGATCCCGAACGCACCTCGCCTAACGGTGCGCCGGATGCTGCCTTCCGCCTACAGCACGGCGTCGGCATCGCAATGAGGTCGATTTCGGAGCTCATCCCTCGCGGCCTACTTACTCGCTGTGTACGCTTCGCACCCGCCAGTCACCCGACGAATGGCAACACTCGCTACCGGCCTACCCGCTACGGCTTTGACCGGGCTGGACTTGCACCAGCTGGACTTCATCAAGAGGTTTCGCTAACTCATCGTAGTTCCCCCTCTTCCGCGCTTGTCCCAGCGCGAGCCGTACCCGACCCCAAGCCACCTGTGGATATTCCTGAAAGCTGACTGTCAATCTGACGGAAGCTGACGTTCGCACTACCACCCCCACCGCCTCCACCGCCACCGCTACTTCGGCGTGCTTGCGCCCAACTCACTGCTGCGCACTGCGGTCACCGCCCTCACGCTGGCCGCGACGACCTCGTCGCCCGCACCCAAGGCGCAACCCGCCGCCGAACCGGCCCATCGCCGCGTTGCCCGCTACGCCTGGCTATCGCTCTTGCGTGGCCAATAACCCGGCGGCACCCGCGCTTCGGACCCGCCGCAGATCGCTATGTTCCGAGGCTGAATTCGCTGGGTCAGAAAGAAATGATTGTGGACAGCGTCTGGAGGATTGCAACACGAACGACCTCTGGCGGTGGTCGCTCCGTCCATGGGTCCCATCCCGCGAGCGCCCATTGATTTTTTCTCCTTTTCTTACTGGAAATTCCCTTTTCCGCTGCTACCATACCCGCCGTGGAGGTCCCCCATGAGCAAAGGTAAATCTTCAGCACGCCCAACCAGCACCGACGTCCCAGCCGCAGCATCCGCCAGCAATGCTTCGGCAAAAACAAATCCAAACGTCACTCGCAAATTGCAGGAAGCCCAACTCTCCCGCACCACCGCGCAACTTCGCGATCTGGGCAAGAATCGTGACACCCTCATCGCGATGGGCCTGAATCCGGAGCAATACGGCAAAGCTTTGGCCAAACGCCAGGCGGACCTTTCGCAAATCCTCAGCAAACCCGCCGCCTTTCAAGCGCGCAATATCTCCGCGCACCTCGCCTCGCTGCTCGATCGCATCGGAGACATTCTCAATCCGTGGCAGAGAATTCTCGCGCCACCCGCTAGCATTGGACTCGTGCAAACACCTGGTGGCATTGACCCGGAGGAGGAAGGCGTCTCCGCCATCATTTATCAGGGAGACCTCGCCGTCGGAGGAAATATCTCGGGAGACCAGCAGGAGTCCTGGTGGGTAAACACCTGGCAATACGTGGTGCCGCTTCCCGCCTTCGAAGGCAGCGGCTCGTTATCCTATCGCTTCATATCTGGCGGCGCGTTCGATTTCTACAGGCAGGACGTGGCATCCGCTTCCATGTACATGTACACGACCGTCTTCACTACGCCGGACCTCGTCAACCATCCCATCAATTTCAATGGAACACCCGCCAGCTCTGTCTTCGCCATCAATGCCACCTTGCCCGTCTCCGATGTGCCGCCATTCGTCTACGGGAGCAACACCGTCACCGGCACAATTGGCATCGTCTCGGGCGCAACGCCAGCCGTTGGCATTCTGGTCGGACTCATCTTTGGGGTTCAGAACGGCAACGTGGAATTTTTCCCAGGCGAAACCGGCAGCATGACGCTCACTTATCCTGGCGCCACAATGCCCAGCGACCTTGGCTACATCCAATACCGCCGCGACCAATCGATCCTGGTCAACGCCGTCTCCGCACTCGCACAACCCTAAGCCGAGCCGTGTAGGTTAAACAGGGTACTGCCCCAAGTTGAACCGCCGCCTGTAACTTCAAAAGCGACGGGAGGGTAGGCAACACGAACGACCTCCGGCAGCGGCACGAAACCCGGTCCGGGCGGGAACGGCTAGCTGCTCCTGACGCCGCTTGAGCTGCCCGAGCGCCTGGTCGCGCTGGTGCCGCCGCCGCGAATCCACCGCCACTGCCACCGCTACTTCGGCGCGCTTGCGCAAACGGCCGCTCATGGGACATTTCCGCGGCAACCCCGAACGACAGGAAGTGGCCGATATCGTTGAAAAATTCCCTTGAAAGCGAGCGGCTACGATGGGCCGTTGGTGGGGTTATAGAAGCGCGTCATTTTGAAGCGCGTGATTTTGGGGGTGTGCGCGGATTGGGGCAGGCGAGCGTAAGTGGCGTGAGTTGTTTACATGCGGAGGGCGAACGGTGCATCGCGTAATTAGAACGGTGGATCGGTGGATTCAGGAGCGAGATCGAGATCGTGCTGAGGGATGTCAGTTGGGTGGTAGTAGCGCTTGAGCTGCGCGCAGTAGTGATACTCAAGTTTTTCGATGAGCTCGTGGAGGAACTCGACGAGCGTGGCGGCCGCCTCGTCTGACAGATCGATGGGCAGACACAACAGCGGCAAGTCGTTAGGTTTGAGCATGGCGGTTCAGCGCTCCTTGCGCGAAGCTGGGGTGCGGGACTTCGCTTTGCGGGCGGCGCGCTCCTGGGCCTCTTTTAGGCGATAGCTTTTGCCTTCCAAGGCGACGATCTCGGATCGGTGCAGCAGCCGATCGATGAGGGTGACCACGCAAGCGGCATTGGGGAAGACCTGATTCCATTCGCCGAACACTTTGTTGGTGGTCAAGAGAATGGAACGCTGCTGCTCATAACGACGGGTGACCACCTCGAAGAGCAGATCGGCATAGCGTGCGTCGTAGGCGAGATAGCCGACTTCGTCAATGGCGAGCAGCCTCGGGCTGCTATAGCGGCGTAGCCGCCGTGCGAGCGCGGTGGAGGAGTCTTGGGCGGCGAGGTCGTGCAGCATGTCGGAGGCGAGGGTAAAGCGGGCGGTGTGGCCGTGCAGTACCGCCTGGTGGACGAGGTTTTTGAGCAGCATGGTTTTGCCCAAGCCGTTGGATCCGATGAGCACCACGTTGGCGGCTTCTCCGATGAAGGCGAGCGAGAACAGCTCCTCGATCAAGCTGCGGTCGCACTTGGTAGGCCAGGCCCAGTCGAAGTCGGCGACCGGTTTGAAGGCGCCCAGCCGGCTATTATCGAGACGGCGTTTGAGCGAGCGACGAGATCGCTCGAGGTCTTCGATTTCGATGACCCGAGCGAGCCACGGCTCGTTGAGTAGCGTCTCGGCCTGCGCGAGCAGGCCGTAGAAGCCGAGCCGGCGTAGCTGCGGCCGCGCGCTCTCAAGAGTGAGGTTGGTGGTCGTCGGGCTGGCGTTCATCGGGACTCTCATTGCCGGTGTGTTGAGCGGCGGATGGCGTGGCGAGTTGCTCGTAATCGCTTAACGCCTGGGTACGCAAGTTAACCGTGTGTAACCGCGGATCAGGAGACAGCGGCACGGCGATGGGCGGGCGTTGACCGCGGGCGTGGGCGTGGCGATCGATGAAGTGGCGCACCGCGCCCAAGTGTGCGGTGTCCTCGGCCAGCGCTGCGCTAATGGCTGCTTCCAAGGCTTGCGCGCCGTGGCTGTTAAGCAACTGCAGCAGGCCACGGGTGAGCACGCCCAGATGGACGCCACGCTCGGCGGCGCGCACGAACAGCGTCGTGGCGCTGGGTGCGCTGTGATGCAGGCGGTCTTGTGCGCGATGTGCACGAGCGGCACGTTTGTGCGCGACCAAGGCCTGGATGTGCGCCGGCTGTTCGATTTGCGCATCGCGATCGAAGCTGCGCGGGTGAGTGGCGATCAGTTCAGGGCCATCGAGGATGCGCACGCTATCGAGGGTGGCGAGCACGATCAGTGTGCGGTTCACGTGGCTGTGCGGGATGGAGTAGTCGTTCAAGTCGAAGCGCACGTAGGGTGTTTTATGCACGCTCACCTCGATGCGCTCCTCGGCGGGGAACGGGTTCTGCGGCAAAGCCAGCAGATGCGTCTTCTCCTCGGCAAAGACGTCGCGCACGCTGCGGTTGCGCTGCTGTGGACAGGGACGGTCGGCGGCTGCCGTGTCACACCAGGCGGCTGCCTGGGCGTTAAGATCGGCGAGGTCACGGAAGCTGCGCGCGGCGAAGAAGGCGTCGCGAGCGAAACGAATCGCGCGCTCAACGCGCCCCTTTTCGTTCCCCCGCGCCGGCGCGACCGGCCGCGGCTGGAAGCGGTAGTGCGCAGCCAACTCCAGGAGCGTGGGGTGGAAGCGGATCGCATCGTCCACGCGCTCGAGCACGACACTTTTTAAATTATCGTAGAGCAGGACTCGTGGCACCGCATTAAACGCCGCGAACGCGTCCACATGGCCGCGGATGAAGTAGCCCATCGCGGCGCCGAGGTAGAAGCGCAGGAACAGATGCCGCGAGTAGGAGAGCACCATCACGAACGCCATCAGCGGGCGCAGCGCACGGCCGATGCTGAGCTTGCCGAAATGCGCCCAGTCCACTTGGGCTTGTTCGCCCGGCAGCGTGCGCAGCCGCAGATACGCTTCTGCCGCCGGCCGCGGTCGTAGTTGCGCGATGATCGCGCGGAAGTGGTCGGGGGCACCCGGGTAACCGCGCTCACGCACCATATGGTAGAGACGACTTGCGCGCAACGTGGGGTACTTCTGCAAGGTTTCGACGATGAATGCCCGGTACGGCTCGACCATCGACGCACGCACCGTTGTTGGCGTCACTGGCACCCCGGCCTGGGCGAGCACGCGGCGCACGGTGCCGTGATGTACGCGCAATTGTGTGCCGATCGTACCGACAGACCAGTGTTCGGTGTGATAGAGCCGTAGGATCTCGGCTTCAAGCGCGCGCGAGATCATCGCCCGCACACTCCGTCATGGCCCTGCGCGCAACGGGCCCAGCCGTGCGAAGCGCGAAAGCAGACGTCCACAGAAGCAGCAACGCGGTAGCACGGGGGCCGTGCGCTGGATACGCCAGTGCGCGTGTAGACGGGAATCGGTGCGCTTGAGGGCTCTAACGTGCGCCTGCGCTTCACCGGATGCGGATTCGGCATGGCTCCCCTGGATCATGATCTGGGTCGAGGTGGACACCACTATGAGCGTGACCGCGGCGGGAAGGGAACCCTGATGCGTCACTTTTTGCGCTTGGCGCACGCGCCAGGCGTGCTGACGCGCGGCGTGCCTACACGCTCCGCGGTAGCCAAGTTGGTAGCGCTCGCCGGCGCGACGTAACGAGTCGCGCCGGCGCAACCGCGCGCACTCAGCTGCACAGTAGCGATTGCCGCGGTCGCAGTCGCGGCAGATGCGCACCTGCCTGGCGCAGCGCCCGCAGCTGTACAGCCGATACGTCTCCTCGCTCGCCCCCATGCACCCCGTACGCAGCACTGGACAACGCCGCGTAGTGCGGGCATAAAGGCAAAGCGAACGCGCCCCTGTGCGCGCGAGCATGCAGAAGGCCCGGGGTTCTTTCCAGGAATGTGCCCGGGCCTTCGCCTTTCGGCGTTCCGGCCGGAGGATAGCGCACACGGCGCTCGCAAGAGTACGCGTGGCCCTGCGCATCAACCACATTGCGATCAGGACCTCGACGCCCGAGGCCGTTGGATTCAGTCAGAAGACGCCGCTCGACTCGCGCGCATCGAACTCGAACAGCCTTGTGCACGCAAAAAAGCGCGATGAATTATTTTGAGGGTGCGGCGCACCAACCCTCAGAAACACGCGGATTACGATCGCTGTTTACATGGGCGCGTCCCCGGGCTCAAACTGCTTGTCGGAGCTAGTCAAACATCCGCATCGCTTTTTGAGCCGGTCGATTTCATATACGCCGCTCTGGTCTTCGAGTACGTCGATGTAGCCCGACCGATGAGCGTCCTACGGCGCCACTCGCAAGCCAAAGGGAATCCTTGCAGTGCTATCCCAGGTGCCCCACAAGACACTACCTGAAGTTTCTCCCTCTCCGTCCACCAGTCTGCGACTGCTGCAGCCGGGAACGCATCTTCTGTCGCACGAAGTACTGCAACGAGACGCGACGCAAATAGGATTCACGCCGGAAGACTCCAGAAACATCCTACCTCCCGGCGGTAAACAATTCACCGTCGAGTTTCGGCTCTACCTCAATACGCCGGCGGGTCCTCGAGCAGTCTGAGCTTCCGCTTCGGTCGTCTTCTGCCGGATCATGGTGTCGACCATCCGGCAGCACCCGGCCAATGTCGTTGAAAAACACAGCTTTTGAGCGAGGTGCTGTTCGCGCGAACGTCTAGCGGTCGGCGGATCGGTCAGTGAGGACGCTGTTGTTGAATTGGCGACCTGTTCTTTGCCAATTCAGATTGCCATGCTGGGCACTTCTCGTGCTGCTGAGAACAACCACTTCGCCATTCGTCGTAAGTTCTGTGCGATCGCCGCGAGAAGAAACTCGTCGCGAGCACCGTTCGGCCCACGCAGGCGCAATCGATCAAACCTCAGGATCCGCTTGAGGTGCGCGAAGAGCATCTCCACTTTCTTGCGATCCTTACGTGATTGCTTGTAAGCATCGGTCTTGGCGATGTCACGGGCGACATCGCGGGCGGATTCATGGACGCTCCGAGCAATCTTCCGATGCGGGGTGTTCGGACAGCAATGTGACTTCATCGGGCACTTGCTGCATGCGGCTTGGCTGGCGTGATAGATGATGGTGTTGGCTTTGGTGATGCGCGTACGTGGCCGTTTGAAGATCCGCCATTCGCTCCGCAGCGGCTGTCCCTGGGGGCAGCGGTATTCGTTGGCCTGTTCATCCCACTCGAAGTCGCTGCTGGATAGCGTCTCGTCGTCGCGTTGGGTCCGGTCCCACACCGGAATGTGCGGTGCGATCTGCTTCTCTTCGACCAACCAGCCGAGCATCGGGGCCGTGCCGTAGGCCATATCGCCGATCAGCCGCTCCGGCTTCAGATCGAACCGTTCCTCCACCCACTCGATCATCGTCCGGGTCGCCTTGACTTCGGCCGTCTGCAACCTTGGCGTCGCTTCGACATCGACAATGATGCCGGCCTGCACATCGATCAGATAGTTGGTCGAGTAGGCGTAGAACGCCGGGCCATCGACTGCCGTCCAACGCGCTCCGGGATCCGTCGGTGAGATCGACGCGGGAACGGTGCCTGGCTCATCCTGCGCGTCGAGCGCGGCCAGATACTCACGCACGGCCCGGGTGGCGTGCGGTTGATCGCGCAAGTCCTCCGCACCCTCGCGCGCCGTGCTCCGGCTGCGATTGGCATCGGCCTTGATTACGCTGGCATCGACGGCAAAGCCTTCGCCACCGACCAATCCCTCCTTCATGCATCGCTCGACAACGCTCTCGAACACCTGCCGAAACGCATCGCTCTCACGGAAGCGGCCGTGGCGGTTCTTCGAGAAGGTCGAATGGTCCGGCACCGCGTCCTCCAGGCCGAGTCGACAGAACCAGCGATAGGCCAGATTGAGATGGACCTCTTCGCACAGTCGCCGCTCGGAACGAATGCCAAAGCTGTAACCGACGATTAGCATCCGGACCATCAACTCAGGATCGATCGACGGCCGCCCGGTATGGCTGTAAAACGGTACGAGGTGATGCCTCAGCTCGCTAAGGTCAAGGCAACGATCAATCCCCCGCAGCAGGTGATCCGCCGGAACGTGATCGTCGAGCTTGAATGTGTAGAACAACGGCTTCTGCCCGTCCGTTCGTTGCCCCATCATCGCCGTCGCTCCCTCTCCAACGCCTTGCTTTCAGCATAGCCACCAGGCGCGCACTTTCAAGGGAGTATTTCAACAGTATTGGCCGGTCGCCGGCATTGATGCGATTCGACTGAGCGGCCGCTGATTAGCGCACATCGGTCACGGATGCGCGAACGGCTGGGGTCGCTCGCAGTGCCGCCGTTCGGGGCAGCAGACCATTTGACCGACCCCAAGCTGACAGCCAGAGTGCTACGAAGCGGCCGTTGAAGCGTTTTGAAGCAGCCGTTCAGATCGCGGCAACGTGGCGTTTCAACCTGCTAAGAGCAAGACGGCGCGCAATATAGCACTCCCGAGGCAGGACGCGTCACGTCTGGTTCTCGGACCGCTGAGTTCAGTCTTCGCTGGTGGTACCTGTAACGGGCAGCGGCCCTAGTCGACCACGTATCTCGCCGCTCGGTCGTAGCGTGGTGTGCACGTTCGCGTAGGCGGAACCCGTTTGTAGCGCTGCCAACATTTCGGCAAAGCCCGCGGCACCCGCGTCGATGCCTTGCCCCGCCACCGCAACGACGTCAGCCGCAGTCAGAGTGCCGAAGATGGTCGCCGGGAAGGGAGGACACGGCTGGGGCGTCGGGATAGTGGTTGGTGGAGTAATCGGTGGGGTGTTCGCGCACAGCCAGAGAACGATGCCCCCACCGATTGCTGGCCTGCCGAAGTGGATATGAGCCTGTATCGCAGGTGATGAGAGGTCTCGGTACGTCAACATGTACTGGATCATCGTACCGTCCGCGCTGACCACCGCCTTGAAATCTCCGCTGCCCGTGGTATTGAGCGTCAGCGGCGTTTCTTCGTAGCCGGTGAGGTGGGCTGCGTAGGGTGTCTCTTGGGCCAAGACCGGTGTAACGAGCATCGCCGCTATTGAGGCTACAACTGTCGCGGAAAACTTGCTATTCCCTTTCATCATAGGCTCCTCGCTTGAGCAACATCGTCAACGTGCCGCTCGCACGTACCCCCAACCCGCCTCGCAGATCTTTTTTCGGCGATTTGGGTCGCACAACTCCCGGCCTAAGACGACGGCACGTCTATCGACCGAAAGGTACCCATTGCTTGCCAAGCTAGGTGAACAGCAGTTCTATGGCTGTTATTCCTTCAGTTTGCGTGTCGTTTCCGGAACCGCCACTTCGTTTCGTCCACGCTCAGAAACAAGGCTGCACCAAGGCGAACGACCGGTTCCCGACAAATTGGACGGCGACCCTGACGAGGTTGTGGCCGAATCGCGACATTGGAGAACGGCAATCGGGAAATTATACGAGATCGCCCTATTGGCGCGCGCTCATTCAGCGCAGAAGCCGGTCTACGGCCAACACCGTTACAGATGCCGCCAGGCAGTAATAGCCGAAGAAGTGCCATCGGCCGCGTTCCAGCCAACGTGAAAGCCATCTCAGCGCCACCAGACCGGCGAGAAAGCTGAATAGCATCCCGACCAAACTCGGCCAGACAACAGGGAAGAGGTCGCCGGCAACCGTCAGCGAACCCTCGTGCGCCTTCAGTAACCTATAGGCTTCTTTCACGATCACGGCAGGTGTCAACACGACCGCCAAGGCGAAACTGAATTCCTCGACACGAGCCTTGTCCAGACCGAGAAACAGGCCGGTCGAGATGGTAGAACCCGAACGCGAGAACCCGCGGAAGGGTAGGCAGAGTCCCTGTATCGCTCCCATCCATGCTGACTCACGTACGGCCAGTCGGCGAGATGCATCTGGCTCCTGCCTCGCCGAGAGGATGATCATCACCCCGACCGTTGCGAGGCCGGCGGCTATCACGTAAGCATTCCCGAAAAGCTGTTCAACTTCCGCATGCACTGATCCGCGCAGGATGACGCGCTCGATAAGCAACATCAGTGCGAGCCCGATGGCGCCGGTGAGCGCGGTCGCGACGGCCACCAACTTGGCAAATTGCCAAAACGCATTGGAAGAGGCGAAGTAACGTTCCCGCCACGATCTCCAGAAGTACGCTATGACGGCAAGCATTGTCCCGGTGTGAAGCAGAACGAGCAGAAGCGTCATCTGCGGTGCTGTCGGGTCGAGTGCCATCAACTTCTCCGCCATGATGACGTGGGCCGAGCTGGATATGGGAAGAAGCTCGCAGACCCCCTGAACTACTGCAAGGACGAGAATCTTCAACAAGGACATCGGTGAGTTCTTCAGGACGTTGTGATACTCGATTCTAGTTCCGTAAATTGGCGCCCGCCGCCATTACGCGTGGTTTGAGCATCAACCGACGACCGCTATGGGAGCTCAACGCGCTCCGACCGCAGTGGGCCGATCGCTGTCCGAAGGTCTACGCTCAGGCGGCCACGCTCATTCGCCCGGTGGGACCTTCACGCCGCACGGGGGCGAAGCGAAACAGTGATCTGTCCATTGTTTTCCAAGGTGGCGAGGCGAACGTGTTCAATCTCCGAGCAGCCGGCAGCGCGCAGGGCAGCCGCCAACTCGTGACGCGTCATCAATTCGCTACGCATGACGTCCTCATTCAGCACACCATTGTGAATCAGCGTGCGGGGAGCCCCTTCGATCCAGACTTCCAGCTTCTTGCTCTTAAAGGTCATGACTGCTACGGCGTAATGGAGGGCGATTAGGGTTGCGGCGGAAATGAGCCCTCCCACCAAAGTGTTGTCTCCGCCGTTCATTGAATTCTGTACCGCGTTGCTCAGAACGAGTAGCAGCACGAGGTCAAAAGGGGCCAACTGCCCCGTATTTCGCTTACCGGTAATGCGTAGGATAACGAGCAAGAACACGTACACTATTGCTCCGCGTAAGACAAATTCCCACCACGGCAAGCTTAGACTCCACATGAATCCTCCTTCGACTAAACGTTGAGATGAGCGACCTCGGCGACGCGAGAAATTAGCTAGCCTGCGACGTGCGCGCCGCGCGGGATTTGTAGCGCCGGATGCGTCAAACTACCAAACCGACGCCGCAGTGGCATTGCCACTGATCGGCTGCTTCGAAGCACGAGCCGCACCGAGACGCCGATTCTGGCGAGCAGCTTGCTCTTGTTCCACGGGTTGCACGCCCTGAGGTTGTCGTGGCTGCATCCATGACTGCTTCCTCTGTTGAGGGAAGGAGCCTGATGTTGATCGGAGCCAACGGGCGACTTGTCGACCCGTTGCCGGCGTCTTTGCGCGGGGAGATTTGACCTATGTCAAGGGACTTTCGATGTGCGAGGTCCGCATTTGCGCTGCGTCAAAACACCGTCGATGCACGAGTCTAATATGAACTTATCAGGGTCCAGACTTTTGGAGAGGACCAATGAAAGCGAGAACTCTAATTGCCACGCTTGCTTTCGAAGCAGTCGTCCTTGCGACAGTGTTTTACGTGGCGATGCTTTATTCGCCGGTTGCCACGGACGTTCCCCCACCGAGAAGCGAATACAGCGCGTCAAGCGCCTACCCAGTCGAGCAAACAGCGTCAACATCCGCCCTCTCGCCGTACATTGGCGTAGACGCACGAGTCAATGTGGCGGCGATATTCGACAGGTGATGGGGGTCAATCCGGGCACGGGCGTTTCAATTCTCGATTCCGGTGCCTTACCGCTTACCGTTCGGCTGTTCCCCTCAGGGGCGTATCTGGATTTATGGGGAAACGGTAGTAGTTTATGCCCGGCAGCGCACAGCCGGAATTTGACAGGGCACAACCCGTAGAATCGCGCTTGGGCCAGCCGTGACGAGCATGCGCGAGCTCTTCGCCTTGAATGCGGCGTCTACACTGTCCTATGCCTTCACCGCGGCGGCGGGTCGGGCCTCGTTACTAACCGCGTCGGGTGGAGCGAGGTTCATGATTCGCGTAAAGAGCCGGCAAAATTCTGCATTGGGCTCGGCGCCGAAACGGGGATCACCGTTTTTGCCGAACGCCGCCGCGATCTCCGCCCAGTCTTCGTCGATGAGATACTTCTGCGCCGCCGGGAGGATGACCTTCTCCTCAAGGCTCATATGCTGCCACTGGGACTCAGCGAAGCGCTCGACCGCCTGCGCAAACCCCGCCAGGGCCCCGAAAGCGCCGGTCTCGTACAGGTCGATCGTGCTGCCCAGTTCGTTCAAGCGCTGCCCGCTCTCCGCGTGCTGGCGCTGCAGTTCTCGAATGACGTCGTCCGTTGCGTCGGTGCGCAATCTTAGCTTCCGGAACAAGTATGCGTCTTCCTTCGGATGATGCAATGCCTCCGGAAAGGCCCTGAGGTAATGCTGCATGCTGCGCAGCAACGCGAAGTCCGGTGCCGTCCCCTTGTAACATGCTTCCTGAAGGACATATCTGAGTCCGTGGATGACTACTGCCAACGCACGATGTTCATCTTCGATGATCGCGATGGAAGTCTCCATTGCTAACGTCGGCGCGTTCTGCTCAACGGTGCAGACTAGAACCGGGAGCCTCGTTTGCGCCAGAACCTTCTGTACCTGTGAGCCCACTATCAGACCACGTATCCCACGACGGCCATGAGAAGCCATGAAAATAAGATCGCAGCCACGTTCCGTGGCCGCCTCGAGAATCGCCTCGTAGGGTCGGTCGCTTATCCGGCCGAGCGAGTCGCTGGATACCTGTGCGACCCGCGCCGAAGCTTCGGCCTTGGCCAGGATCGCGCGCGCTTCTCCGGAGGATTCCAGGGCAAAGATGTCCGGGGCGATCGTTCTGTTGAGCGCACCTTCCTCCGTGGCGCCGTAATCAGGTGCGGCGTAGAAAAAAGTGATCCTCGCCCCCATGTGCCGTGCAAATTCCACGGCTTTCCCGATGACGTAAGTCGCGAGCGGAGTTCCGTCGAGCGGAACCAGAAGATGACGGTACATCGATGCCCCCTTCGATCTGGTGTCGGGGCCAACCTTCGGGGCAGCAATGGCCTGACGCTACACACCGACCATTGCAGCGGGCGCAAACCTCACGCTACCAAGTACCCAGCCGTCGCACCTTGTAGGTTGGACACCGGCTGCGCCCGGACCCGTCTAGCGACGGCTTGTGGCCTGACCTGCCCGTCGCGACAGTCCGCATTGGAGGGCGAAACCTCGGAGTCGGGGGCGGGGAGCCGAGGAGTAAGGCCGCAAGTAATCGGAGTGGCACTACTCCGCCGCGATGCTGGCCCAACAGGTGATTGCGCTGCACACGGTACTCCAGCGCCCGAAGCCCTTGTAGATCTGTGCCGCCAGGGCGCCTTGCTGTTGGAGCGTGAGCCCTGTCGCGCTGATCTGCGGGTCAGACACGTTGCGAATGGCAAGCCAGCGCGGCGCCTCGTTGCCCATCTCCTGAGCTACGAGGCCAAGAACAGCGTCACCCATCTCGGAGACGCTGCCCAGGCCTTGCAGCTTGTAGTGGTTGTCCGAGGTGTCAAAGCCGAAGAAGTCAGTCGTGACGACCGATGAGTCAAGGCCCGTGAGTGGAACACGAACGATCCTCGGAGGGCGAGTGTTGGTCTTGGGCAGTTGACCGGAATTGGTCCTGAAGAGAGAGCGGGCCTTGGCAAAGTATTTCGTCTTGGGCGCTTCGCTGAGGTAGTGGGCTTGCGCGAACGGCTCCTTCTTGAACTTCGAGATACAGTCGAAGCGAACGATCGGGCTGACGACCACGTCGCCAACCTCGCAGTCCTTGCCAATGCCGCCCGCCGTGCCGGTGGTGATAACCAGGCTCGGGCTAACCTCCTGAATGATCTGCCGCCATACATCGGTGTTCGGCAGCTGCGGGAGCTATAACTGAATCTGGTGTATGGCGATGAGTTGAAGAAGGCGGCGTGACCTGCTGGAATTCGAGTGTCGAGATCGGATTTCAGCAACCAACAAGGAGTCACGCCACCATGAGCAAGGATACGGTAGTTCAACTGCGTCAACCAGAAGGACAGGATTTGTTGAGCATGATGCTGCGCGAGGGAGCGCAGCGCCTGATTGCCGAGGCGCTGCAGATCGAATTCGACGAGTTTCTGTCGCAATTCGCCGAGCGTCGCGATGAGGAAGGTCGCTTGGCGGTGGTGCGCAACGGATGGCAGCCGCGGCGCGAGCTGCTGACGGGCGTGGGGCCGGTCGGGGTGCGCGTGCCGAAGGTGCGCTCGCGGACCGAGGAGCCGGCGGTGTTTCGCTCGGCGCTGGTACCGCCGTACGTGCGCCGGGCGAAGGCGATCGATGCGGCGCTGCCGTGGTTGTACTTGCACGGAGTGTCCACCGGCGACATGCGCGAGGCGCTCGCCGCGTTGGTGGGTCCCGAGGCGAAGGGTTTGTCGGCGCCGGTAGTCGCTCGGCTCAAGGCTCGCTGGAGCCAGGAGTACAAGGCGTGGCGGCGCAAGCCGCTGGGCAAGGAGCGCTGGGTCTACGTGTGGGCCGACGGCATCTACTCTGGATTGCGGGCTGAGGATGCTCGGTTGTGCGCGTTGGTGCTGATCGGGGTGAACGAGCGCGGGCAGAAGCGGTTTCTGGCCATCGAGGACGGCGTACGCGAATCGAAACAAAGCTGGCTCGAGCTGCTGCGCGATCTGAAGGAGCGTGGGCTCAAGCTGGCGCCGCATCTGGCCGTGGGTGACGGTGCGCTCGGCTTCTGGGCGGCGCTCGAGGAGATCTTCCCGGCGACGCGGCAGCAGCGCTGCTGGGTGCACAAGACGGCGAACATCCTGAACTATCTGCCAAAATCGCTGCAGGCGCGGGCCAAAGCGGGACTGCACGACATCTGGATGGCGGACACCAAGGCCCATGCCGAGACCGCGTTCGACCGTTTCGTCACCAGCTACGGCGCGAAATACCCGAAGGCCACCGAGTGCCTGGCAAAGGATCGCACTGCGTTGCTCGCGTTCTACGCGTTTCCGGCCGAGCACTGGATTCACATTCGCAGCAGCAACGTCATCGAGTCGAGCTTCGCGACCATCCGGCACCGGACCGACCGCACCAAGGGCTGCCTGACGCGCGACGGGATGCTCGCCATGATCTACAAGCTCGGGCAATCCGCCGAGCGCAGTTGGCGACGACTGCGCGGGTTCGAATGGCTCGCGAAAGTCGTTGAGGGAGTCAAGTTCAGCGATGGGATCGAAGTGAAAATGGGAACGCACGTCAGAGCGAAGAATCAACCCAGCAGAGTCGCCGCCTGATCAGCTCGCGTACACCAGACTTGACATTAGCTCCAGCTGCGGGCCGTCCTGCGACATGTGCGAGTCGGACTTGAAGACGACGACCGATTTCTTGCCGATCGTCGTTGTCCAGTAGGCCCCCAATCGCTTGGCCTCGATGGCCGGACAGCCCTTGCGCATCTTCTGCGAGATGGTCGCGAAGTTGTGCGTGTACGAGAGGTAGTCGTCGCGCGAGTCCTTACCCGGTGTCAGGACGCGACTAAGGGCATGTCCTTCATCGACGGTCCAGGTAACGACGAGCACATCAGCCTTCGGAAGCGGGCTGCTGCTGCTTCCCGCCGGCTTGCCGCCGGTTATCGGCGCCAAGCCCTTGGGCCAGGCAACATCCACGTACCGGGACAGACCGGTGGCGGTAGTGAACGCCAGGAAACGTAGGCCGCTCGGTGCCTCAGAGTCGAAATCGATGACTTCGCGCGCCAGGTCTTCAGTGGCACCCGACCTCGCTGCCTCACGGAACGCAAAGGTCGACGCGGGCGGCGGTTGCTTGATGGGGTCGAATCCAAGGTTTCTTTCAACCCATTTGCGGCCCGCGCTCATTGGCTCTCCTTGTGGGAATGGATCCTTGTCTCTCCTCCATGGTAGTCAGCGACGGCTGGCCTCGCAACCCCAAGAAAGGGGATTCTCCGCAAGGTCGCTTCCACCGTGCACTGGAGCAATAGGGGGTTGTTCGCAAGCGTCTGCGTCCGGGCTCTGAAAATTACAAATGAGAGGACGGCTTTGGGTCGTTCTCGCTCATCGGGACCGGGGTGTCGACAGGAGGCTCTGCAATGCATTGCTGCCGTTCGCGCGTCGTTAGCGGCTACGCACTAATCAGCGGTCGCTCGCGTCGGCACGACGGGGGTCTCTGACCGGCCATATGCCGCCTCTCGCGGATTTCCTCGGAAGCGGACATTGCAAGCAGTGGCCATCCCAGCCATTGCCTTTCGGGGGTACGTTTAGCGTCGATAGGAGAGCCATCTAGACTTCAGTATCGGAGAATTCTGACCGCATCTTCCCAAAGCCGTACCAGGATTGATTCAGCGGATTCCGCGCGCGCCAATCCAGCGGATTGTCCAGCCCACACCTGCATGCGATGAACGTCTCCGGCTTTCGTTGCGGCGGCTCTCATCGCGGCGGTCAGACCGCGCTGGACTGGATAGGGCGCAGGTCGTGGCGCGGCACTGGAAATAGCGGCACGCACGTAGTCGGTTGCCAAGCTTCGGCCCGCCCGGCCGCTGAAAACTCGGTTAACCAAAGTATCTTCTGGTGCCGCGTTGGCCAGGGCATCTGCCCACGCGGCATGAATGTGAGCCTCCGGTGCCCGCAAGAAGCCCGTGCCCACCTGGACGGCACTTGCGCCTAGGGCCATCGCAGCGGCGACCCCGCGGCCGTCGGCTATACCCCCGGTAGCCACAACCGGAATGCTGACGGCGTCGACCACCGCAGGAACGAGCGAGATCAAACCGACCATGTTGCGCTCTGCCTTGCTCTCGTCGAAGCAGCCGCGATGGCCGCCCGCCTCCATGCCTTGGGCTACGATCGCGTCAGCGCCGGCAGCCTCGGCAGCTTTCGCCTCCGCCACCGTCGAGGTGTTGGCAAACCAAGAGATGCGAAGGGACTTCAGCCGACCCACGAAGGCCGGCGGATAAAGCCCCATCACCGAGGAAACAATCGGAGGGTGCGCATCGAGGATGGCCTCGCACTGCGCACCGAAGTCTGGAGGTGTGGCATCGCCCGCGTTCGGCGCGACCGTCGGTCCCCACGTGGCAAGAAACTCGCGCAGCTGCGTCTCGTGGTCAGCATTGCGCACCGGGGCAGGATCGGGAATCCATAGATTGATCTGGAACCTGCCGTTGCTCGCTGCTCGTACTTCGTTGGCCCACGCGAAGATTTCGGCGGGTGTCATCAGAAGCGCGCCGCAGGCTCCGAGTCCGCCTGCATTGGCAACGGCTATGGACAGCGCAGGGGCACTAGCGCCAGCCATCGGGGCCAGGAGAATCGGAACGCGCAGACCGAACCGATCACAAAACGCGCGAGCACGATCGTGCAGGTTCATGGTGAGTCCGGGGTCTGTGCTGCAGGGCAGTTCGAAGCCCCTTGCCGCAGCATCCACGGGCGCGAGGGCCATCGGTCATTGAGTTCCACAACCGTGATCGTAGGGATGTAGACTATTCTCCGATACTGAATTATTGTGAACAACTTGTTCTCAATAGGAGGCCGTCCAAAGTGGACCTGCGGGATCTGCGAGTGTTTGTCGCGGTGGTCGAAGAAGGCGGAATTCTCAAGGCCTCGCGAAAACTGCACCGCGTACCATCGAACATTTCGACTCGTATCAAACAGCTCGAAGAGTCGATGAACTCACAGCTGTTCCATCGTCACAAGCAACGGTTGCATCTGTCGCCTAGCGGTGAGCTGCTGTTGCCTTACGCCGTCAAGCTGTTGCGACTAGCCGATGAAGCGACGTGCGCGCTGGATGGTACGGTGCCATCGGGCACGCTGCGATTGGGAGCGCTCGAAAGCACGACCGCAAGCCGCCTGCCCAGCGTCTTGGCCGATTACCACAAGGCCTTCCCTGATGTGAAGGTGGAGCTCATGACCGGGACCAATGACGCGCTGATCGCTGCCGTTCTGGACCGCCGCATGGATGCTGCTTTCGTGGCCGAAGCCCCTGCCGGCGGTGAGCTGGCCTCACTACCCTTGTTCACCGAGAGGCTGACGCTCATATCGTTCATCGGTCACGCGCCCGTGCGCAAACCGCAGGACGTGGCCGACGATTCCGTCATCGCGTTCCCCAACGGCTGTGCTTACCGTCGTCGCTTGTACCGCTGGCTGGGAGATACTAGCGGCGCGACCACAAGGACACTGGACTTGGCCTCGTATCACGCCATGGTGGCCTGCGTGGGCGCCGGCGCAGGAATCGCACTGGTGCCTGAGTCATTGCTTGAAGCGATGCCTCAAGCAAGGGTGCAGCGCCATGCGCTGGCTCGCCAGTACTCGCATGTCGTGACACCGCTGATCTGGCGCCCGAAGGAGCAGTCACCTGCTCTCGGGGCGCTCGTGGCACAACTTCGCCCCAGGTCGCGAGCGGCGCCTGCTGCGGACCGTGGTAGACGGTAGCCGTGAGCGAGTGTCTGATTGACCAGTCGTCGATTGTCGCTGATGGGTCGATGACCGCCGCTGCGCGCGGCGAACCGAATGGCTGCAATCGGGTAGCGACCGCCGAACCGACGGTCGCTATCCAGCCGTTCGGGACTACACCTCAGTTTGCTCCGCGATCTCCAGCGCGTCATCGACCTCGATCCCGAGATATCGGACGGTGCTCTCGAGCCTATGTCCCGCGGGACATAGATTGGATTATGTCCCGTTCCGGACTATGTCCCGTCATTGCCATCCCACCTTAGCTGTCGCGGGTTGACGCCCACTGCGCTGGACATAGCAATCCTTATTGCCAGGCACTTCCGCTGGCAAGGAGAGCATCTTGGAACGACTGAAGAAGCCCACGCCACCCAATGGCAAGCCTGGGCGGTTTCGACTCGTCGACAAAGTCTTTGCCGTTCCTGAAGGGTCTGTAGCGCTGTGAACTATGTCCACGGCTGTGCCCGCGCGCTCATAGATGGCGGGCGGGTCGGCGGGACATAGTCCGACGCCGGACATAGTCAATTTTGTATGGCCGAGCAATAGCTGAACGACCCGGAGATTCCTGGTGCGCCGGTAGATCAGCGTCGGTTTGGTGCGCCGCATTGCGTATTCCGGCGAAGATGACCGATGAATCCGACGATGTTGACCGCGTGGTGAGTTGCGGTGCGTGGAGTTTAGATTTTAGCGTAGTCGGTCATCATCGTTGTCAATTTCCGATGTTTCGGGGTGGATGCACCATGGCGGGGCAGCCAGGAAGGCCGGCAAGGGTTCGGACGGAGGCTGCAGGTCATTGGGTAGCTTCCTTGATGGTGGCGCATCGCGGTGGGGGACGCGGTTGTGAAGGTGTTCGCGTTCACGACTTTTTCGATCCTTTGTCAGCGGTCTTCTTGCGCAATGATTCGCCCTTGAGCGGGAGACGATGACTACCGTGCACGATGCGATCGAGGATGGCGTCGGCCAAGGTCGGATCGTTGAGGTAGGCGTACCAATGTTCGACCGGCAGTTGACTGGTGATCAGAGTGGCTTTGCCGGAAGTGCGATCGTCGAGCAGTTCGAGCAAGTCGTTGCGTTCGGGCTGGCCGATCGGTGCGAGGCCCCAATCGTCGAGGATCAAGAGATCGGTGCGGGCGAGTTGCTGCAGGCGGCGGCTGAAGCTGCCATCGCCGTGGGCGATGCGCAGTTCTTCGAGCAGGCGGCTGAAGCGAGTGTAGAAGACGGCGAAGCCTTGACGACAGGCAGCTTGGCCCAAGGCACAAGCGAGCCAGGTCTTGCCGAGGCCGGTGGCGCCGGTGATGAGGACGTTGTGGCCACTGCGAATCCAATCGGCGCCGGCGAGGCTCGCGAGCTGCCGCGGATCGAGGCCACGGGCACTGCGGGTGTCGAGGTCCTCGATGCAGGCGTCGGGATATTTGAGCTTCGCCTGCTTGAGCAGACGTTCCAAGCGCCGGGTATCGCGCCAGGCGAGCTCGCGATCGACGAGGAGGCCGAACCGATCTTCGAAGGCGAGACCGGTGGCCACGGGTTGAGTGAGCTGCTCTTCGAAGGCGCGGGCCATGCCGTCGAGGCGCAGGGTGCGCAGGTGGGTCACGGTTTGTTGGGTCAGCATCGAACGATCTCCTTCAATGGGTCAGTGGTAGTACTCGGGGCCGCGCACGTTGGCGTGCTCGGGCAGAACGGTGTCGGCAAACAGCGTGGCGGTGGCCGGCTGGCGGTCGAGCCCGGCAGCGAGAATGGAGGCGACCGACTTACGAGTTCGGGCGCCGAGGGTGAGAGCGCGTGCACAGCCGGCTTCGAGCCGGGCGTCGCCGTACTTGCGCGCCAGCGCGAGCAGACCAAGGCAAGCGCGATAGCCTTGCTCGGGATGCGGCTTGGATTCGAGTAGATGATTGACCAGATGCCCGGTCGCGACACCGATGGTGGTCGCCCAGTGCAGCAGCCGAGCTGGAGTCCACTCCCGATGCGCGCGATGTGCCGCCGGCATGTGCTCAGCGATCGTGCTGTAACCGCCGCGACGATGCGAGCGAGCGTGACTCGCCACGCGCTGATGACGGAACAGCACCTCAACCGTGCTGTGGGTGATGCGCAGTTCGACGTCCTGGCCGACCAGGGCATGCGGCACCGAGTAATAGTGGTGGGCGAACTCGACGTGGTAATCGAGACGCGAGACCCGCGCGCGCTTGAAGTCGGCATACTCGAAGGCCGTGCTCGGCAGCGACCGCAACGCCGGCCGATCGAGCAACTCGAACCAGCTGCGGCGGGAACCCTCGAGCTTCTGGAATGGCCGCTCGTTGAGCTCACCGAGCAATTGCCGGATCGCGGTGTTGAGCTCGGCCAGGCTGTGGAAGCGCCAGTGCCGCAACCGGGCGAGAATCCAGCGCTCGACCAGCAGCACCGCGGCTTCGACCTTGGCCTTGTCCTGCGGTTTGCGTGGTCGTGCCGGCAAGATGGCGCAGCCGTAATGCTCGGCCAACGCTTCGTAGGTGCGATTGGCGATCGGCTCGTAGCGGTCCGGATCGCGAATCAGCGCGCGTGGATTATCGGGCACCAACAGTGCCGGCGCGCCACCGAAGAACGTCAAGGCGTTGCCGTGGGCCGCGATCCAGTCGGCCTTCGACTCAGTGGCGGTCGCCTCGGCATAGGTGTAATTCGAGGCGCCCCACACCGCTACGAAGATGTGGGCGCGGGTAATCTCGCCGCTGGCTGGGTCGATCAGCGGGACCGTCGGCCCGGCGTAGTCGACGAACAGTTTCTCGCCGGCGACGTGGATCTGCCGCATCGAGCGGCGCAGCCGCTGCCGAAACTCGATGTAGCGCTCGCAGAAGCGCGAGCGGCTGTAGGGAACGCCCGGGGCTTGCGCCCGATACTCCTCCCACAGCAATTGCAGCGTCACGCCCTTACGCCGCAGCTCGCGATGGACCTGGGCGAAATCGGGAACGGCGAACTGCGGGTAGACGTAGCGTTGCGGATGCAGCCGCGCGTTCAGCGCCGCATCATCGAGCGCAACCGCTTCGCTGTGCGTCAGTCCCGCGGCTGCGGCCGCCGCCAGGTAGTTGGCCACCGAGCCCTTGGCAATGCCCAATGCAGCGGCGATCTGGGCGTTGGGCAACGCGCATTCGTGCTTGAGTCGGAGAACTTCTCGAATTCGGCGCATGGTAATCCGGTTGGCTGGCACCGCAGGCTCCCTGAGCAAAGGGAGCGAGCGTACCCAGCCGCAGGTTCGAATTACCACGCACTGCAACCCCGCCACCACGATCACGATCCCGATTTACGGGCATCGTGACCGCCAATCCGACCAACTTGACCGCGATTTCCGACATGCCCGCAAAAGCGGTCATCATCCGTCGGATTTACCGGTCAACATCGTCGGATCCGGCGGTCATCATCCGTCGGAAACCTCGGTCACCTTCCGTCGGAATACACACATTACTGAGAAGGCCGAAGTACTGTGGTGGGCCCATTCCTGGGGTTCGGAGGGCACACCATGCGCATACGACTCTTTCCACCGTATTACTCCTGCCGCTATTCAACTTCGCCAGTTGCCGATTGGCTCGATGACTTTGCCCAGTGGCTCAAGGTAACCGGCTACACGCGCACGCCAATGCGAGGCCACATCTCGATCCTGAGATGGGCGCTGGAACGGCGCGCCCCGGTACCACCTGACACGCACTTCTCGCATGCCGACCTGCGGCAACTCTTTGGGTCATCCAAGAAGCCCCGCCTGTTTCGAGCCACCCGACGCGTCTTTGAACGATTCTTGCGATCGCGCGGGCAGTGGATCGAACAACCGAGCACCGATCGCCACGCCGCGTTGCTCGATGCCTACCGGGCATATCTCCTCAAGATGCGCGGTCTGTCAGCGATGTCGGTCTACCACCACACCGCCACCGCCGCAGCCTTTCTCAAGCAGGCGGCGCCAACGAGCCATCGCGTCGCCGCGCTCGCCGCAGCGCAGCGACCGGCGCGTCACCGATTGCGAATTGGGCAGCCCGATCGAACCATCGCCTACGGTTGCCAGCTCACTTTGCAGCACCACGGTAGGCGGCTTCCAGGGCGCGTACGAGAGAAGGATGCAGCGTCCCCAGTTTGGGTGATTGTCCGTGTGGAGCTGCTGGCGGGACAGAGAACCAGTCGGTTGTGTAGGGCAGATCGAGGGTCTGTTTCAGGTCGAACTTCGTGTCGTAACTGAGGCCCGCCGCTTGGTAGGCGGCGGGACTTCGGCTGCGCAGGATTGCAAACTCCCCCCGATACAGCGTGGTCGTGCGCTGGCTCGTGCCATAAACGACGCGAACCTCGAATTGAGGCGCGTCATCATCGAAGACGGCAAGGATCAGGCCCGGGCGCGGCTTCGGGCGCAGGCTAACGTTGTCCGGGAAATGGCACCAGACGATGTCCCCCGCCGTGGGCTCGGCCCACCATTGCATCATTCGGGAAACTATTTCATCTCGATCAGGGTCGACCGAACCGAGCGCTTGGTGCCTTGCGGCACTCGCTTCTTGATCTGCCGCACCTGCGCTGCTGAGAGGGGACCCTCGTCGCGCTCGTATTGGGGCAGAACCTTGGCGGCGAGTTCGTGCAGCGCGCGGTGGATGACTTGCGTTTCATCGACGCCCAGGTGCTCGGCCAGACGTTTCGCAGTTTTGCGCGTCACTCCGGACGGACTGTCAGCCGTGCGGTAGCGAAAGGCGATCTGAATTTTCGTGCTGCGGGCGGTCATCGCGATGCTCGTTTGTGCTGGATATCTCAAAGATATCTTAGTATGACCGAGGTGTCAATGAGCGATCGCGGCAGGAGCGATACTCGCCGCCCCTGCTTTCGCCAACGCAACCAAGTCAATCACGACGTCGGCCATCTGCGTCAACTCCGGCGTCTGCGACACGAAGTATTCTCGCGCATAGCCGCCGAGCCGTAATACTTCCCACTTCATATGCATGAACATCCGCTTGCGCTCGCTGACGAGCACGCTGAAACAAGCCCTCAGTGTGGTCGATATCCGCGTTCTGGACCACATGGTGGTCGCAGAACATGCGGTCGTCAGCTTTGCCGAGCGCGGGCTGCTCGGAGTCGGACAGGGCCCGCCTGAGGGCGGGTTCTGTTCCTTTCTTCACGGAGCAACGTTCGGAGGAAGACGCACCGGGGGCGTCGGCGGCAATTCGACTTTTCAATCGAGTTCCCACGCTGGCAGGCTCTACTCCGTTCCCACTCCGGCCGACGGACCGTCGTCCGAACCCCGCGAGGCTGTCCTGCAAAACGTGAGGGTCGATCTTGCGCAACCCTCGCCGTGAAGGGCGATCGTTCAGGGCCGGTCGAATGAACGCAGGAACTCTTCGGCGGTGAGGATCGGGCAGCTGATTCGGCCCTTGAGGCTGAGCAGGTCCCTGTCGCCGGTGACGAGATATTTCGCGTCGCCGACGATGCCGAGTTGCAGGAAGGGGACGTCGACCGCGTCCCAACACGGCGGCGTCCTGGGTGGTTTGGCAGGCATGGCGACGGGCGTGCAATAGGGAAGGTAGTCGGACAGCCGTTCGCGTTGCTCTTCGGCCGTGAGTTTGAACTTGGGGTAGGTCAGTGCCCGCATGAGCTCTTCGGCCGTAGCCTTGGATACGAGGGGATGGACGGTGGCCTGCCGCCACTCAAGGCGAAGCCCGCCAGCCGCCCCTGAGAGAATAACAGCGCAGAAAGTACGACGTTGGTGTCCAGTACCGCCCGGGGCGCGGGCCTCATTTCCGAGTCTTGCGGACCGGTCGGCGCGCCCAGCTCACGGCATCGGCGACGTCCGGTTCCTTCAGGTCGAGCGCCGCCAGCTTAGCCCTCACGGCGTCGGCGCGCGGGATTCGCACCGGCGTCAGCACGATCCGGCCATCCTTCATCTGCACGTCGAAGTACTCGACCGGACCAATGGCATTGGCGATGGCCTTGGGCAGCGTCAGCTGGTTCCTGGCGGTGATCTTGGCGAGCATCGGAGATTCCCTTTGTCGGAATGTACTGTTTCCCTACTTTCCCCTGTTTCCGATATCCATTCAAGCGCGACTCTCGCCCGAGCATGCTGCTTCGGCCGAACGCCGACGTTCATGCATGATCGCTCAACCCATGGCTTCTCTGCGCGCGCAAACTCAGTTGAGCACGCACCGCCACGCCCGTGCGTGCACACCAACCGATTCGTATTGGTCGATAGCGTGTTCTGATGCTCAACGTCTCCATTGCACGCTGCCGCATGACCCCAAGTATCAATGAGGAACTTACTGCGATTTGAGAAATGCTTCCATCGTCAACGCCCGATCAGGAAATGCCTTGAGCACAGCCTTGTCGCTCGTCACCAGTGGGGCGGACAAAGCAGTAGCGAGCGCGACGAACTCGGCGTCGTAAGCCGTCAGCGCGCTGCTGGCGACCACGTCAAGCACGAGGTCGTCGGAAATCATGTGTTCGCGCTCGGCGAGCGCCTGATCGGCGATACTCAGTATTCCGACGATCTGCGCGCGCGTGAGCAACCCCTGCCGGAGATACGCCGTCAGCACGTTACGTAGTTCTGACCGCCACAGAATGGGCGCGTGCCAGTCGGGGTCTTTTTGACGCACCGCCTGGGCGATATCGGTATTTTCGCCGCGTACCCAACAGTAATGGATGACGTTGGTATCGACGACGATCACTTAAGGCCTTTCCGCTTGTAGCGCTCACCGATTCGATGATCCACATAGGGAAGCTGATTGGTAAAAGCCTTCAGCTCTCGCGCAAGTTTTGTTCGATCAACCTTCGGCGCCGCAACATCGCGTTCGAGCCTCGTGAGGATTTCGCTGTTGAGACTACGCCGGTTCTTCTCAGCGCTTTCCTTGAGCCGGGCGTGTAGATGAGTCGGAATGTTTTTGAGGGTCAACGTCAGCATGGCTTTCTCCGTGGAACCATAATGGAACCATTCTAGAGTGGCGCGCCGTTCTTTGTCAATGTGCAGAGTTCTGAGGGCGGGTGCGGGGTTTAGAGGCGTCAGCGAATCGAGAAGAGCGGGACGTTTGAAATACGCTGCTCCAGCTTGACGTCCATCAGCCCCCAACTCCGTCGACAAGGCCTTGGTGGCCAGGCGTACGATCGACCGTGGGCTCGCGCTCAGGAATGGCCGCCGCCATCCGGTTGGCGCGTGTAGAGAGACCCGTGCGTGGGCCGACGTAGCGCGGTATCGTGACAGCATGGCGATTCGCGTCGAGCGCTATGCAGGATATCGCGGCGAACAGGAGCCGCTTGCGTTCTGGCTCGGCGAGCGCCGCCTCGCCGTGCATGCCGTGATCGATCGCTGGTTCACGCCGGCGCAGCGCTGTTTCAAGGTCGACGCCGACGACGGAAACAGCTATGTCCTTCGCCACGACGAGGCGAGCGGAGATTGGGACCTTGCCGCCCATAGGGCCGTCGCCGGCTGACCGGCTCGTCACCACACAGGAGGGACGCGGCCCAGCGAGCTCGACATCACGCGACGGCGTGGGCGGAGCTGGCCGCGTTAGACTTCGTGAATACACCGAGGTCGATCACGACGTCGGCCATCTGCGTCAGCTCCGGCGTCTGCGATACGAAGAACTCCCGCGCATACCCGCCCAAGCGCAGCACCTTCCGCTTCATCTGCATGAACATGCGCTTGCGCTCGCTGTCGAGCGCGCCGTCCACCTCGTCGCAGAAAAGCGTTTCGTACTGGCGACCGGAGCTGCGCGCGAGATAGAGCGCAATCGCTCGGGTCAAGGCTTCGTTGATGACGATACGCTCGCCACCGCTCATCACGCCGACGCTTTTCGCGTGGCCAGTGTCCGCGTCGAAGACCACCACGTCGAAGCCTTCCCGCAACTCCTTCTTTGCGGTTTCGACCTGGGTGCGAATTGTTACGGTGAAGCGAGGTCCGTAGCAGGCGAGCAGCAATTCGTTGGCAAGCAGAGCGAGCTCCGGGCCGGCATCGTCGATGCAGAGCGCGATCACCCCGTCATTGCCCAAGGCTTTGCTAAGCAGGTTCCACCAGCCGAGTTCGCCCTCGATGCGCGTCACCGCCGCGCGTGACTGACCTGCTTCGGCGCGCCGTTCTCTGGCGCTGACGAGTTCCGCCTGCAGCGACGCCTCCTCTTTCGTGGCCCGTAGGAGTGCGGCGTCGAGGTCCTGCAGCTTCGCTCTGATTGCTTGCAACGCAGCCTCCGCCACCGCAAGCCGTTCCAGGTCAAAGGCCGGTGGCAGCCCCGCGAGTTCCGCTTCCATGGTGCTCATGGCCGCCCTTGCGCTCTCCTCTTGTTCCTTCGCGCGTTGCTCGACCGCTGCGATGTTGTTCCGCGCCTCCTCCGACTCACGCCCACAACGTTGTTGCGCGAGCGTGAGCGACGCGCGGATCTCCTCTTCCGTCGTCGCATACTCCGCCAGTCGGCGCTCGCCCTGTTCGAGGTTCGCTTTCAGGGCCGCCAACCCTTCCACGCGGCGCCGCTCTTCGCTGAATGTGTGAAGCTCAGCCTGCGCGGCGCGCACCGCCGTCGCCGTGTCGCCGAGCTTGTTAACGGTGGCCTCCCGCGTCAGGGTCTCCGCGTTGACGGCTTCCAGAGTGACTCGAATCTTCGCCAGCTCCGCGTCCGCCGACGGCATCACGACCTGCGCTTCCCGCGCATCGGCCAGAAGCTGGCAGCGTATCTGCAGGTCGGTGCCGCGACAGGGCACCGCGTCGGTGAGGCCAAAGCGTTGCTTGAGGCCGGCGGCACGCAGCGCTGCATCGCCCGCTTGGCGCCGCAAGCCCTCCGCCTTGGTGCGCAATACCGCGAGCGCTTTGCTTTGCTCTTCCCCTACTCGATGCCTAATCTGGGCCGCGTCCAACACACTACGCAATCTAACTTCGGTTTCCCCCATCGTCTTGGCTTGCTCGATCGCCGCGACGATCGCCGGTCTCTGCTCGAGGACCACCCTCGCCTCCTCTCGGCGCTTGGCCAACGTTGCGAGTCGCTGCCGGGCGAGCGCGCGCGCCTCGTCCAACTCTACGGCAAGCTTTTTGAGGCGTGCGCTCTCGCGTTGGCGATCCTGATCGAGCGTCGCCATCGCCTTGGCAGTCGCCTCGCGGACTGCGGCAAGCCGAGTGGTAAATGCGGCGCGACGCTCTTCTGTTCCGCGTTGCGCGTCCCGCTCCGCTGCGAGCTGGGCGACCTGCGCTTGCGCCGTCTCGAGCTGACCTTGCGCGGCGACCTTGTCGCGCGTCCGCTGCGCCAGCTCCTGGCTGCATCGCGACAGCGCCTCTTCGAGGATTCGGATGCGTCCGTCGACATCGCCAAGTCCATTTAGCACGCGACGTCGCTCGTCGAGCGTATTTTTGAGCAGGCGCGCCACCTGCGAAGCCTTCTCACCCGTTTGCCGAATCTGTTCCAGCCCGAGCAGCTCGACCATCAGTCCCTTGATCTCGCCGGGGGTGTAGGAGGCCAGCGGGCGGCGGTTCTGCGCGGCAAAAACCGAGGTGAAGAACGTCTCGGGCTTGCCCAGCAGCGCTTCGACGCACGCGTCGTAGGTTTCGGCGCGGCCGTCACTCACCGTGCCGTCGGCAAGCTTCACCGGAACCCACTGGCCGTTCTCCTCGGCGTGGAGGTAAGCCTCTGTCTTGCGTCTGCCGTTCATGCGGAAGACAAGCGTGGAGCGGTACCGCTTTCCTGCGTGCCGCCAGACGAGTTCCTTGACGCACTCGGGCGGCACCAGATGCTCGTAGAACGAGAATCCGGCCGGACCAAAGCTCGATGCCCTCGAGGGCAGCAGGCGGTAGGGCTGCAGGTTGTCCATCACCGTGGTCTTGCCGGCGCCGTTGGGTCCGGCGAACGCCACGAGCTCGGCGACGCCCGCGAGTTGCACGAGGTCGAGAGATAGCTCGTCGCGATTGAGGCCGGCGCGGATGCCGGCAAAGCCCTTGAGATACAGCGTCTCAGGAATCATTAGTCACCTCTTGCGCCACCGCCACTGTTCCGGGAGCGATCGCCAGCGCGGCAATCGCTTCGTGATGTGGATCGTGCTGCGGCGAACGCTGAGGTTCCTCCGCGAGCAGATCGCGATCATCGTTGGAGACCTTGCGCACGATCTTTTCCACTTCGGAACTCTGCAATTCCCTCAGTCTCGCCGCAAGTCCCTCGACTTCAACCCCGGTTGCTTCGGCCCAGCGGCGCAACTTCTGTTCTAGGCTTTGCGCCCCACTGATCCCTTCGGCGCGCGAGCGCAGCACGGGAATGACTCGCGCTTCGAGCTTCACCTCGGCGGCGCATGCGAGCGCCGCCACGATCGCCGCGCGATTGACGCTCTCGCGCTCTTCCTCCGCCACATTCCAGCGCACGCGCACGAACGCTCCCTGCGCACTCGCCGCGGCGGTCTGGATTGCCGCGAGATCCGGAGGACCGCCGAAGTCGAGATGGACCATGCGGCGTGCCGGTGTCGGGACGAATTCCAGACCGGCGCCATTCGCCGCGACAGTCCAGAGAATGAATCCCTTGTCGCCCTCTTCGCCGTAGTGGAGCCGTCCGATCGAGCCGGGATACGCTACAAGGCGATTCCCCTCTCGCCAGAATTGATGTTTGTGAATATGGCCAAGCAGAAAGGCCGATGCCTCGGCACTGAACAGCGCCGTCGTTGTGAACTCGTGGTCCAGTCCCGCCATCGGCACGCCGTGCTCGGTCACGCAACCGGAGACGGTGCCGTGCGCGACGCCGACCGTCGCGATGCCCGCGGCTCGCGCGCGCCGGTTCATTACTCCCCAGCCGCCGAGCAGCGCGGTGATCGCCTCGCCCATCGCTTCCGCCGCCCCGGTTGCGCCGACGACTGCCGCAACCTCCGCCTTGTTCACGGATGGAAGGCAGGAGAAGAGCGCACGTGCGTTGTCGGGAAGTTCATCGAATCTCCAGCCACTGGAGCTGACCCACGTGCCACCAGCGGTGAGCGCCACCTGTGCGATGCGGCTCGCCACGTCGATCGGGTGCCTGGCGGCCACGTGCCGGAAAAGCTCCAGCGTTCCCGGCGGCTCGTGCGAGTACGTCCCTTGCAGCAGCAGCACCGGACAGTGCTCGGCGAGCTCGCGCAGCCGGCGGGCGAGCGCGTCGACCGCCGGCGCGTGGAGTGCCAGCGCATGATCGGTGGCGTCACCCGAGATCACCGCGGCATCGATGTCCGCGGCGATCGCCCGCTCGATCGCGTGGCCGAAACAGCGATCGACCTCCACGAGCGTGCGCGTTGCATAGTGAAGGTCGGAGAAGTGCGCGATGCGCACGGGTCGCCTCGTGGCAATGGTGGCGAAGGAATTCACTTAAGCAACTACATCCGCTTCGACCGCGGCGAGCAGATCTTGAGGATTGGCCTTGAACGCCTCGATGGCGGCGAGGACACGCCGGATGCCGTTCGGGTTGCGGTTCCAGCCGGCGCCGTATTTTCTTTTTGCGTAGAGGTCGAATTTCTCGCGCGGGATCTGCAGTGCATTGAGCCGCTCGGCCACCTGGGCCAGCGCATCGGTCACGACTGCGGCGCCTGCAGGCGAACTCGTCGCCGCTGGCGTTTCGGCCGGCAACTCCGGCGACGGCGATTGCTCGTCGCCCCCCTGCCCGCCCGTTCGCCCTGCCGCGGATCCGATCGGAACCTCGTTATCCGCGTGGATCGCGCCCTCGTCGCTCCCGGCGGCGCGCCCGGCGAGAAGCGCGGCCGCCCGCTTAGCCTCCTCGAGTCGCGCATCGTCGCCGTCGACTACCAGCAGCCGTGTGAGATCGAGCGGGGCTTCGAGTTCGATCAGCCATTGCGCAACACGCCGCGGCTGCCCGTCCTCGCCGATCATCGCCACCTCGTGCTCCCGCTTGGTCAGCCAGAAGCTGGTCCTGCCGTCGAGGAAGCCGCCGATCCGTCCGCCGCGCAGGAAGCCCACTGTCTCCAATGTCTGGCGCGCCGCGTTCATCGCATAGAAGCTGTTGGTCGCGAGCTCGATGGGCTGGATCGAGGCAATGCCCGGGATCAGGAAGATGAAACGCCCGGTGAGATTGCACTGCCGCGCTTGGTACTCGGGGCAGGCTTCCGGCTCGCAGCGCCCATCGTTGGCGGCGCGCCGGACGTGCTTGCGACCACCGAAGATGCGGATCGCCCGCTTGCCGTCGCTGTCGACCGGCACCGGCTCGAAGGTCATGCAGTGGCGCTCGCGCCCGTCCACCGAATATTCGGACCAGTACTTGAGTTGACTCGCGCCATAGCACATCAAAGCGTGGGGCATGATCACCTGCCAGGCATCGGCGGGAAACACCACGGGGAAGCGATACAGGCGCGCCACGCCATCGCCACGGTCCTCGCCGAACTTGGCGAGGATCTGGTCCGCCAGCTCCGCCATTGCGAAGTCGCCCCGCCGCACCGAGAAATACGGTACGTTCTTCGGCACCAGCGGGTGGCGCAACTCGGGTACGGCGCGGGTGATCTCCGCAGCGATGTCGTCGAACGACTTGCCCGACTCCACACCCGCATCAAAGATCGCCTGCGCCTCCCTCTCGCGTGCGGCCGCCGCTGTGAGCACCTTGATCCCGGCGCGGATCTTCCCGCCGATCGCAAAGCGCGTCGGCGCCTCTCCGATGAGAGTCGGCAGCGCTGCTTCCTGCCCGTTGACCCTTTGCAACTCGTTCATCCGCAATCTCCTGTGATTCGCGCGAGGTCAACGCGCATGAACACAGGCTACCGCGGATTGCTCGCGCTTCAAGTCCGCGCGCGCGAGGTCGCAAGCGGCCCTTTAGCGGCCGGCGCTTGTCAATTACCGCCCCGGCGTCTGGGGAACTCGCAACGGATCGCCTGAAGTGTTGCCAGTTTGCGCGATGAAGCGCAAACGCTCGAGACGCGAGAACGGCGCACCCGACCGGACTCTGCAGCGTGGAGCGCGGAAGGTAGCGATATAGCTATGGGGTGACATTCGCAGTCGAGCAAAGATTAGCTTAGGATGGTCTCCACGATATTGGCAGCCGCCTGCGCGTGAGGGTACAGCCACTTGGACAAAATCAACATTCGGTTCACGTTGTTTTCCGCGTTCTACTCGCCCCTCATTTCGACGATGTCGGGCGGATACCTCAAAGCGGAAGGTCTCGATCCGGAGTGGTCGATTGCGCCGCCGGGCGGCTCGGCGCTTGCAGCCTTGAACGATGGCTCCGCACACGTCGTTCAATCGGCCCTGAGCCAGGGGTTCACGTCGCTCAATCAGGGGGAGACGCCGGCCGCAGTCCATTTCGCCCAAGTTGACGGGATGGACGGTTTCTTCCTTACCGGACGCGTGGCAGACCCCGCCTTCACTTGGGACAAACTGGACGGCGCTGAAGTCGTCACGTTCAAGGATGGCCAGCCGATCGCGATGCTCAAATACGCGTGCTAGAAGGCAGGTATCGCTACGAGCAAGTCTGTGCCGCACCACCGGCAACCGATTGAAACTAGATTTCTTGCAAGATGGATGACACTAACCCATCCGGGAGCGTTTTTTCATGGGAGCGATCGAAGCCCTTATTGGTCGGGTGTCGAGCACCATTGAAGCGAGAGGTGCTGCGCTTGGACGCCCATGGGCGCGAGTTTTTCGTGTCTCAGACGCCTGAGCTCACCGCGATGGCTGATGTAGTGATCGACGTGGCGGGGCTCGCGACATCAGGTGGGCGGTAGCAGAATGGCGAAGTTATCCTCGCCAGCGATTGGTGGTACTGTCCCCACTTGATTGCTTCCTTCGGAGTGAGGGTAGCGTTGGCACTGCCTGAGGCTTGGCGCCTATAGAAAAATGCCTTGCCGACCAGGGCCAGGTTTGCTCTCCTTTCGAGGCGGGTACGGTGATGTTGCTCGGTTCCTTTGTGCAGGCTCATGCCGCCCACGCCGATTGGCGCGTGGCCCTGGGCGATTGCCAGAAGCAACTGCAAACCCAGATTGCCGCACGTGCGGCGCAGCAGGGCGATTCCACCCCGTTCACGCTTGGCTGGTGCTATCTGAGCGATTATTACGCGCTGGCGGCCGAGGCGATCTTCGATGAGCTGCGGCTGCGCTTTCCCGGCGTGGCTTGGGTTGGCACGGTCGGTGTCGGGGTGGCCGCCAGCGGTGTCGAATACATCAACGAGCCGGCCCTGGTGCTGATGATCGCGCCGCTACCGCGCAAATCGTTCCAACTGTTCTCGGGCCTGCAGCCGCTGCCGGCAGCATCGTCCGAGTTCGTAGCCCATACCGCGCTGGTCCATGCCGAAGGCAGCACGCCCGATTTGCAGGAGCTGCTGCATGAGCTGAGCAGTCGCACGGCCACCGGTTATCTGTTCGGCGGGCTGTCATCGGCGCGCAACCGTACGCTACACGTGGCCGACAGCGTATTCACAGGCGGCTTGTCAGGGGTGGCCTTCGGCCCGGAAGTCGGCCTCATCTCGCGCGTGACCCAAGGCTGCCAGCCGATCGGATCTTGGCGGAATATAACCAACGCCGAGCGCAATTTTGTGGTCAGCCTGGACGGCAAGCCCGCGCTCGATTGCGTGTTGCACGATCTGGGGCTCGACCCGGACGCCCCGGATGACGAGTTAGCACAGGCGCTGTCCACCACGCTGGTGGGCTTGATCACCGCGGCCGAGGACGTGCCGACGCGGCCCGGACAATTCGGCGCGGATACGGTCGTGCGGCACCTGGTGGGTGTGGACCGGCAGCACCAGGTCCTGGCGATCGCCGAACAGGTCGAGCCCGGCATGCGCCTGGCTTTTTGCACGCGCAACGCCGAAGCCGCACAGCTCGATCTGGTGCGCATCGCGACGGAAATCCGCGCCGAATTGGAGAGCGGCGCGGCACCGCACATGGCGGGCGCGCTCTATGTCAGTTGCTCGGGGCGCGGCGGCCCACACTTCGGCGCGCGGCACGCCGAGCTACAGATGGTGCGCAGGGCGCTCGGCGAGGTGCCGCTGGTCGGGTTTTTCGCCGGGGGCGAGATCGCGAGGGATCACCTCTATGGCTACACCGGCGTGTTAACGGTGTTTACCACGCCAGGCTGACGCCGAAGCATGAAAGGCTCAGCCGCTAGAACTGTTTCCCGCAGCGACCACGACGACCACGCATCACGACGATTTCTGCTTGGGTCGCCTCTTGTGGGCCTTCTGGAACGGCTTCTTGTACTGCGCGCCGCCACGGGGCCTGGGTTGACCGGCGGCAGTTGCCGGAGTGTTCCGCGGAGCGCCTTGGTTCAGGGGTTGCTCCCGATTGGCGGAGGAGAGCTCAATTTCAAGCTCATGGATCTCATCCCACTGGGCGTCAGTGCGTTGACTCTCCGCTATCGCCAGCAGCTCTTGCAAGCGACTGCGGGGGGACATCTTTTGTGGTGCATTCATGGCGATATTATCCCATCGTTCGGCAGGTGCGTCCCCGCGGGCGCGAAGCCCTCGGCCACCCACCGTCGATCGTCCTCTGAGTCGTTTTGCAGCTGTAGGCCCATGCAATATCGCGTGACCTGGAGCGCCGCCGTATACGCCGGCGTCGCCGCTGGCATCCTCGCTACGCTCGTGCAGATCGCCTTGTGGTCGATCTTTGCTGACGTGCTGCCGACAATCCTTTTCCGGGATGCACGCTTCACCGCCGCTATCGTTATGGGCCGTGCTGTGTTGCCCCCACCCGCGACCTTTGACGGGAGGATCATGCTGGTCGCGACACTTGTGCACTTCGCGCTTTCCATCATCTACGGCCTAAGTGTGTCATGGGTCATCGCGCGTCTGCGCGCTGCACCATCCCTGATCGTCGGAGCCATGTTCGGCCTCGCGGTGTATGCGGATGAACATGTACGGCTTCACCGCTGTTTTTCCTTGGTTCGAAGCCGCCCGCGACTGGATAACCATCGCGGCGCACCTGGCGTTTGGCATCGCTGCGGCCGGCGTTTACAAGATGCTGTCGCAGCGGCAGTATGTCCACGCCCACGGTGCAACGAGCGAGCAATGACGGGAGGCTGCAGCATGAACGAAATCGTCGCCGACGTTTTTACCTGGGCGTGGTTCTCCGAACCCCACGGGTACGATTTCAACGGCCATCTGCTTCGCCACGCCAGAGGAAATCTTTGCATCGATCCGGTACAACCGACCGACGCGTGCCTTGCCGAAATCGCTCGGATGGGCAGCATGAAAATTCTGCTCACCAATCGCAACCACTCACGGGCTGCCAATCTGGTGCGCGCCCGCACGGCCGCCAAGACGCTCATTCACCCAGACGACGCCGCGCATGCTCGCGACCAAGGAGCCGAAATCGATGGGCCATTGATCGTCCGCGAGACGGTTGGTCCGCTCACGATCGTTGCCGTCCCTGGGAAATCTCCTGGAGAGGTCGCATTTCACTGGCCCGAGCGCAAGCTTCTGATCGTGGGCGACGCAGTGATCGGCAATCCGCCCGGACATTGCGGGCTGCTGCGCGAAAAGGTGATGGATGATCCGGCGCGCCTGCGGCAAAGCGTGCGCCAGCTGCTCAATCTGGATTTCGACGTCCTTCTGTTCGGCGATGGGGCATCGATCCTCCACGACGCCAAGCTGCAACTGCAGGAGCTCGTCGCTACTTTTTCGGGGGAGTAAAGCGTCGCACCGTGCAGCCGCCTCCACTGGCAACGCAACGCTTGAACGGTTGCGAAGATGACTGAACTGAGCCAAGGTTTGTTCGAGTATCACCAACGCAGCAAGCACCGCGTCAACCATTACGCTCCAGGTCCATCGGGACTCGACTGGGCGAACCAGCCAGACCCGTTCCGGGAGTTTCCCGGCGCGGCGCAGCTCAAGCTGCCCCTGGCCGCGGATTCCCTGGTGACACGCTACAACGAGTTGCGCCGGGGTGACCTGCCGCCCGCATGCCGATTCGATCTCGGTCATGTGGCCATTTTGTTCGAGCTTTCACTCGGGCTGTCGGCGTGGAAGTCCTATGGCGCCAAGCGCTGGGCACTGCGCTGCAACCCTTCCAGCGGCAATCTGCATCCGACCGAGAGCTATCTGCTGTGCCCGCACCTGCCCGACCTGTCCGCCGGGGTCTATCACTACCTGAGCCGGGATCATGTACTTGAACGACGCGCTGCTGTGGATGATCCACACTGGACGGATGTTTTTTCCGGCGAGGGAGTTCTGATCGGCATCAGTTCGATTTACTGGCGCGAAGCGTGGAAATACGGCATGCGTGCGTGGCGCTACTGCCAGCATGATTGCGGACACGCCATCGCCGCGGTGAGCTACGCCGCGGCGGCCCTTGGCTGGCAGACTCGATTGGTCTTGCCGCCGCGGACGACGCCGTGGCGAACCTGCTGGGACTCGACCGCAGCGCGGATTTCGAGTCCGCCGAAAGAGAAGCGCCGGATGCGCTGCTGTGGGTCGGTGATCCCGATGTGCGCCCGGATCTCGTGCGCCTGCTGGATCCTCTAAGCAAGGCGACGTGGCACGGGCACGCCAACCGGTTGAGTCGAGAGCATGTGCGATGGCCGGACATCGACTCGATTCATCGCATCACGCACAGGACTCGCACGCAGGAGCCCGCCGCACCGACACCGATTGCGCTTCCGCCCCCTGCCCCTCCCGCCCTTGATCTGAGCTTTGCCGAGATCGCGCGCCAACGCCGCAGCGCCGTGGATTTCGATGGCACCACGCGTATCCCCGCCGCGGCTCTCTTTGCAATGCTCGAGTGCCTCATGGTGCGCGGCGATGCACCGCCCTGGAATGCGTTGCCGAATCCCGTGCTCGTGCATCTTGCGCTGATGTTGCACCGCGTGGATGGCCTGGAGCCGGGGCTGTATATGTTCCTTCGCGATCCGGCAGCCCTCCCCGGCCTCAAGCAATCGATGCGCCCTGAATGGTTATGGCAGAAGACCGGACCGAATCATCTGCCCCTGTATCTATTGTTGCCTTACGATTTGCGCGACATAGCCAAGTCGATCTGCTGCCACCAAGATATCGGCGCAGACTCTTGTTTTGCGCTGGGGATGCTCGCGAAGTTCGCAGCCGCTTTGCATGAACCATCGCGCTACCGTCATCTGTTCTGGGAGTGCGGCATGCTCGGGCAGGTTCTTTATCTCGAAGCAGAGGCCGCCGGCGTGCGCTCCACTGGGATCGGCTGTTTCTTCGATGACGAAATGCACGCGCTGCTTGGAATCCACGACTATTCCTGGCAGAGCCTGTATCACTTCACCGTGGGCGGCGCGATCGACGATACCCGGCTCTCCACCTTGCCACCGTACGAGTTCCAGCCGTGAAGCGGCGCGCTGTGAAGACGACGGCGTGTCCCGATTCTTACGCCTGGAGTGTGCGTTTCACTGCTCGCCCCACGAGGGATGCCCCATCGTTTGGGCAAACGCTGCGAACATGACATTGAAGCTGATGCTAATTCTGAAGAGCTCGCTCTGGTTGGCATCCACCGAGTGCGGTAGCCAGGCAGGAAAAACGATGAGCGTTCCTGGGCTGACCGAGACCACCACCTGATCGGTGTTGTAGGCGGTGAGCTCGGTGACTGTCGGCCGGATGATCGCCGTCTGCGCTCTCGGGTCATGGAAATTGATGGTATCGGCCCCGTCCTGCACCTGGACGTAGTAAACGCCGCTAAGAAAATTGTTCGGATGGGCGTGCGTCTTGTGCGCTGCGCCCGGCGCATTGACATTGGCCCAGCAACCAATAATCAGGATCTGCGGATGACCGACGCGCAAGAAGGCAAGCGCGGTATCCACGGCCGCATCGATGCAAGAGACCAGGCCGCGAAAGTCTTCCTGTTGGTGCAGCCCATGACCCGACTGCCACGCTTCGCCGCGAGCGAGCGGCGGCAGGCCCTGCCGCATTTCGTCCAATCGATTGAGGATCGCTGCGTTGATCGGCCGATGCACCTCCGGCCGCAAGCGGCACTTCCACACGAAGGTGGGCAACAGCTGTACGACTTCTGGCGCTTGGATCCAGAGTTCGTTTTCGGCGACCATGGTAGGTCTCGAGCGGGGCCTGGGCGCGCGACGTCTGCGATGATGACCATCTCGTGGCGCGCCAATACCTCATGCGCCGGACAGCTTGCTCGTCTTGGCCGCCATGATGAAGTCGTTCTCGTGGAGACCCTTAATTTTCTTGGTTTGCCAGGACACCTTGGCCCAGCCCCATCCGAAGCTGATATCGGGATGATGACCCTCGATCTCGGCCAGGTTGCCAATCTTGGCAACGAAGTCCAGCGCTTCCTTGAAGTTCTTGAAGTTGAAGGTTCGCTCGATGCTGCGTCCCGTATCCGCCAGCACCCAACCGGGTTCCCGCTGCAGAAATTTCTCGGCCTCGGCCGCGGTTAACGGCGAAACTCCGCCGCGGCACGGCGTGCAGGTCTTGGACGAGAGATCGTCGCTCATTTCAAGCACTCCCGTAAAACCAACCATGGCTCGGATGCTGGGGACTGCTTTCATAGCGCCCATCCGGCCGGTGTCGCACTGTGCGACTGGGTAGCCCCGATTCTAGCGCGTGCCGCCAAGCGCCCGTGAGCGTGCTGGCACCTTTGCCGCGAAGACTACGACCCACCGACGATCGGCCAGCGCCGGACTCGCAACGAAACGCTTAAAGCGTTGCGAGTCTTCCCGTAGAGCGCGCGCGCATCGTTGCAAGTGAGCGCCGGCCGGAAGGCCGAAATCCATCCCGGACATTCAATTACGACGCGTGAGAGTTTGTCCTAACTCACCGAGCTACTTCGATTTGACTGCATCGGTTGGAAATTCTGGAAATCCCAATTACGACCCGGCGCGACTTCTATAAGGGCGCGGGTGTATTCCTGCTGTGGCGCAGTCAACACCGTTTCGGCCGGTCCGGCTTCGACAACGCGCCCTTTCTGCATTACGACGATCGTGTCACAGATTTGTGCGGCGACGCGCAGATCGTGGGTGATGAACAGCACCGCGACGCCGGTAATGGCACGAATGTCCTCCAACAAGTCCAAAACTTGCGCTTGCACCGAGACGTCGAGCGCCGACACGGCTTCGTCGGCGACCAAAAGATCCGGCGCCAGGGCGAGCGCCCGAGCGACGCAGATGCGCTGACGCTGCCCGCCGGAGAATTGGTGCGGATAACGTTGCATGACATCGGAACCAAGGCCGACCAGGTGCAGCAACTCACCCGCCTTGACCAACGCCTGCTCGCGCGACATGCCGAAGTTGACCAAGCCTTCGATCATCGAGTCTCCGACGCGTCGCCGTGGGTTGAGCGAGCGATAGGGGTCCTGAAACACGATCTGGAACCGCTGCCGCAACGGCCGCAAGCGTCGCCTCGCGAGGCGCGCAATATCGTTTCCTTTCACGCAGATGGCACCGGACGTCGGGTCTATCAGACGGACGATGCAGCGCGCCACGGTGGACTTGCCGGAGCCCGATTCACCGACCAGACCCACAATTTCGCCCCGCCGAAGCGTCAGATTGACATCCTGCGCCGCGACTACGGTCCGTCCGCTGCGAAAGAGGCGCTTTTCGGCATAGGTTTTGTTCAGCCCGACCACGTCCAGGACGATCTCGCCGTTCGGCGCCTCGCGCTTCTTCGGGATCAAACTCGGCACCGAGGAGACCAGCATGCGCGTGTAGGGCTGTCGCGGACGAGCAAGAATATCCTCGCGCTGCCCTGTCTCGACCACCTGCCCGCGATGCATTACGACGATCCGCTCGGCAATTTCCGCAACGACACCGAAATCGTGCGTAATGAACATCACGGCTGTGTTGTGCCTTTCCTTTAACTCTCGGATCAGCGAAAGAATCTGCTTCTGCGTGGTGACGTCGAGGGCCGTGGTGGGCTCGTCTGCAATCAGGAGCTTGGGGCCGAGGATCAAGGCCATGGAAATGACGATGCGTTGACGCTGCCCACCCGACAGTTGATGAGGGTACGCATCATAGGTAAGACCCGCATGCGGTAGGTGAACCGAGTTGAGCATCGCCAGAACTCGGTCGCGACGCTCGTCTTTGGTCAGGGTGCTGTGCACGCGCAGCACTTCATCGATCTGCTTGCCGACCGGCTCGACTGGGTTCAGCGCCGTCATCGGTTCCTGGAAGACCATAGCCATGCGCGTGGCGCGCATTTCGCGAAGCCGCGTCGGGCTTGCGGTCAGGATTTCTTCGCCCTCCACGAGGATGCTGCCGCTCGCGGGTGCGAGGCCACCCCTCGGCAGCAGCCCCATGACCGACAGCGCGGTAACCGATTTTCCGGAGCCGGATTCGCCGACTACGCAGAGCGTCTCGCCCTGCCGTACATCGAAGCTGACGTTTTCGACCACTCGCTGGGCCGCTGGACTGCCGACCACCCGCACTGACAGGTTCTCGATTTTCAGCGCCAGCATGTTCATAGTTTCCGCGCCAATCTTGGATCCAGCGCATCCCGCATCGCATCGCCGAGCACGTTGATGCTCAACACCGTCAGCGCAAGCAAGAGACCGGCATAGAAAATGAGTCCCGGCATCAACTGGAAATAGATCCGCCCTTCGGCCATGATGTTGCCCCACGATGGGATCTGGGGGGGAAGGCCTACGCCGAGGAAACTCATGGCCGCCTCGGTCAGCATCGCGGATGCGAAGATGAAGGTGCCTTGCACGATCAACGGCGCCACGGTGTTCGGAACCATATGCCGGAACAGCAACGTGGGCAGCGGGGTACCGAGCGCAATCGCGGCTTCGACGTACGGCTCGCCGCGTATGGTGAGAATCACGCTGCGCACGAGCCGCACCACGCGCGGAATTTCGGGAATCGTGATGGCGATCACCACCGTGAGGAGACTGCCTCCGGAAACGGTGACGAGGGCAATTGCCAGGAGGATGGCTGGAATGGCCATGACGCCGTCCATCAGCCGCATGATGATGCCGTCGGCCACTCGGATATAGCCGGCAATCACGCCGATAGGTAGCCCGAGGCTTACGCTCGCCAGCGAAGCCCCTAAACCGACGAGGAGCGAAATCCGCGCGCCGTACATCACGCGCGAGTACACGTCGCGGCCGAAAGCGTCGGTGCCCATCCAATGTGCGCCGGATAAGCGTCTAAGACGCTCGCCAGGATCAATCGCGATCGGATCGACGGTTCCAAGAAGCGGTGCACCGAGCGCGATGAACACGATTGCGCCCAGCAGCACTAGCGCCACTAGTACCGGCGCGCTCTGGAGCGTGCGTTTCAGCTGAGCAAAGGAGGGAGGTTTGGAGGAGCTGTCCGCAGCAGCCGGGTTCTCCGCATCGACGAGGTCTTGCGGGAGCATCTTCAGTAGCGAATGCGCGGATCGAACACGGTGTAGAGCACGTCGACCAGCAGATTGATCAGGACGTAGGTGAAGGAAAAGAACAGAATCAAGCCTTGGATCAGCGGGTAATCGCGCGCCAGCACGGCGTCCACGACGAGTCGTCCCAGGCCCGGCAGGTTAAAGACCGACTCGGTGACTACGACGCCACTGATCAGCGTGGCGATGCCGACGCCGATGATGGTGACGATGGGGACGGCGGCGTTGCGCAGCGCGTGTCGTATCAGGACGGCGCTTTCCTTGACGCCTTTGGCACGCGCGGTGCGAATGTAGTCCTCACCCATGACTTCGAGAATGCTGGTGCGCGTGATGCGGGTGATCAGGGCGATGTAGGCCGTGCTGAGCGCAAGTGTTGGCAGTATCAAGCGCTCGAAGAAGGGCCAGAATCCTGCGGCGAGCGGCCTGTAGCCCTGCACCGGAAGCCAGCCCAATATGATCGAGAACAGGAGGATCAGCAGATAGCCATTGACGAAGACCGGCACGGAAAAGCCGAACACAGAAAACGCCGTTACAGAGCGATCCAGCAGCGTTCCCTGCCGCCATGCGGCCATCACGCCCAGGGGAATCGCGACGATCACGCTGAAGACGATGATGGCCGTGCCGAGCGCAAGCGTCGGGCCCATACGGTCGGCGATCATCCCGGACACCGGCACGCCGGAAATCAGCGAAACGCCGAGATCACCGCGCAGCACTTGTACCAGCCATAGAAGGAACTGGATGTAGATCGGTTTATCCAGGCCCATGTGCACGCGTATTTGGGCCAGCTGCTCGCTGGTCGCGCTGTCCCCGGCAATGATGGCTGCCGGATCACCCGGCGTCAGGCGTAGGATCGCAAACACGACGATGGCCACCGTTCCCATCACGGGAAGGGTGGCCACCAACCGTCTTGCGATGTACGCCAGCACCGGAGCGTCTTACTTGCCCACTTTCTTGATATTCCAGAAAAAGGCTACGGGCGAATCCAGCACACCCGTGAGGTTTGTGCTGTAAGCGGTCGGGAGTACGAACTGCCCCATCGGCACGACTACGCCCTCGTCGATCACCAGTTTCTGGATCTGTTCGGCGATTCTCTTCGCCTCCGCCGGATTCGAGGTGCGTGCGAATTGCTGGCGGAGCTCCTCGATCTTCGGCACATCGGGCCAGCCGAACCACGCCCGCTTCCCGTTGGCGGCGACGGTCTGATTGCGCAGCGGATCGGTGATGCCGACCAGAGGGCCGGTGGTGGCGTGAATGTTCCATCCGCCTTCCGCGGTCGGCTTGTCGCTGGCGCGGCGGCCCACGAGCGTTTGCCAATCCATCGACTGCAGGTCGACCGTGAAGCCGGCCTTGCGCAGCGCATCGGCAATCACGACGGGTTGCGTGCTGACCTGCTTGTTGTCGGTCGGATGCAGGATCACCACCGGCGTGCCGTCGTATTTTGCCTCCTTCAGGAGCTGCTTCGCCTTGTCCACGTTGCCCGGCACGACGATCTCGCTGCCATAGGTGCTGGCAAAGGGCGTGCCGCACCCGAACACCGCTGCACAGGTCTTGTAGTACTTTGGATCGCCGACCAGCGCCTTCAGCACGTCTTCCTGGCGCACCGCGTACATGGCTGCCTGCCGGATCAGCTTGTTGTTGAACGGCGGGTTCAGGAAATTGAAGCGGTAATAGGTCCAGAGTCCCACATTGTCCAGGATCGCGACCTTGACCCCCTTCTTGCCCTCCAGCATGGGCACGAGGTCGAACGGTACCAGCTCGATGTAGTCGATTTCCCCGTTCAGCAACGCATTCGCCGTAGTCATGTCATCGGGCATCGCAATCCATTCGACCCGGTCGACATAGACCACCTTGCCGCCGGCGGTCCAGCTGGCCGGTTCGCTGCGCGGCACGTAATCCCTGTTCTTTTCGTAAACCACCTTGAGGCCGGGCTTGAATTCGGCGGCCACGAACTTGAACGGCCCCGAGCCGATGTATTCCTTGATCGGCTGAGCGGAAGGGGTCTCGGCGATGCGCTTGGGCATCATGAAGGCAGTGCGGGTGCCGATCTTAGCCAGCCCGTTCAGCACGATGTCGCTCGGTTCCTTGAGGACGATCTGGAAGGTCTTGTCGTCCTGCACCTTCATCTCGGCCACCAGACCCATCATGACCTGGCCTAGCAAGTCCTGTTCCCCCCAACGCTTGATCGACGCGACGCAGTCCTCCGCCTTGACGGGGGCGCCGTCGTGCCACTTCAACCCGTTGCGCAATGTAAACGTATAGGTCTTGCCATCCGGCGACACCTGCCACTTCTCGGCCATCTGCGGCTGGATCTTGTAGCTGGTATCGGTCCCCAGCAGCGTGTCGTAGATCATGTAGCCATGGATGTTGGTGATCGCGGCGGAGCTCATGATCGGATCCATCACCCGCAGCCCGGACTGCATCACCGCCGTAATGGTTTGCGCATTCGCAGGGGAGGTACTCAACAGCCCCGCACACAAGGACGCGGTGAGCCACCAACTCCGCGCCGAACGCCATTTCCTGCATTGAAACGACATGATGTGTCTCCTACTAACGTTGGAACACGGCCGGCTCGAGCGAACTCCCGACACGCCGCAAGAGCCGGTTATCGATTGCTAGACGGCGGCGATGACATCGATCTCCAGCTTCATGTTGACGTGGTTGAGCGCCGCCACTTGCACTACGGTCCGGGGCGGCGGATTCTTCGTCCCGAACATTTCGGCGGAGACTTCATTCAAGACGTTCTGATCCGCGACATCGCTGAGATAGATCGTCATCTTGACGACATTGGTCAGGTCTGCGTCCGCCGCCGCCAGCACCATCTTGATATGCTCGAATGTCTTCAGCGCCTGCTCGCGGATGCCTCCCTTGAACCATTCCGCCTCTTCTTCCGGCACATGCGGGTGCTTGTGATACGGTGGAATGGGGCCGCATCCAGCCACGAAAATCAGCTTGCCTCCTTCGACGGCGAACGCCGGAACGAAGGGCATGTTGTACTCGGGCTTCGGCTCCTGAGGATGAATCGGCGTGATTTTCATGGCCCGGTCTCCTGTCGAATTTCAATAACCGCGGCCGCGGTCTACCTGGCGCTGCAGCGGCTCGCCGCGCATGTATTTCCCAAGGTTGCCCAGGAAACAGCCGACGACATCCTCGGGAACGATGGGGCCCGAAACATGCGGCGTGATCATGATCTGCTCGATCTCCCACAGCGGGCTCGTCGTCGGCAGCGGCTCGTCGACGAACACGTCGAGTGCCGCGCCGGCGACACGTCCGTCCAGGATGGCACGTGTCAACGCCTCCTCGTCGACCGCCGCGCCGCGCCCGACGTTGATCAGCCAAGCCGACGGTTTCATGGCCGAGAATACTTCGCCGGAGAACAGCCCCTTCGTCGCCGCGGTCGCGGGCAGAACGACGACCACGAAGTCGCAGCTCTCGACAAACGGCAGCAGTTCCTCGCGCCCCGCATAGACGCGCTCGACGCTGGTGCATTCGGTTCGCGTCCGCCGCCAGCCGACGACCCGCATCCCATTCGCGTGCAGCGCGCGTGCGATAGCGGCACCGATTTCGCCCAGTCCCGCGACGCCGACGGTTCTGCCCTTGGCGAGAGCGACGTCGTACCTTTGCCAGCGTCGCTCGCGTTGCTGCTTCCAGGCCTGGGGAAAGCGCTGGACGATCGCGAAGATCGAGCCCAGAACGTATTCGACCATCCGGGGTGCGATCAGCGACCCGTCGGTACGAGTGAGAGCGACCTCGGGGGGAATATCGGGGTTGAAGGCAACGTCGTCGACGCCGGCGCTTACCATGTGGATCCAACGCAACCGCGCCGCCTTCGAGAACATCGAGGGCGGGAAAAACCATCCGAGCAGGATCTCCGCCTCAGGTACCGCCTGTTCCGCCTCCGCCGGCATCGTGGAAACAACGATATCGGCATCCACACACCCGGCGCTCACCAGATCGGCATAGCGCTGGGCCTCTCCGTTGCGCGGAGAGTGCACTAGGATCCGCGGCGACATGGCTCAACCGAAGCAAAGACTATTGACGGCACGGGCCATGATGGCCTCCGCCTTCTCGATGTGATCGACCGGCACATACTCATCCACGGAATGGGCCTGCGCGAGCCGGCCGGGCCCGAATACCAGCGCCGTGCGGTTTCCGGTGCGCGCCTGGACCACCGAAGCATCGGTGTACGCTGGAAACCCGGCCAGGCCCTTCGCGCCGCCGGTGACAGCACGCACCGCATCGCTCATCGTCAGCACGAGGTCAGCCGAGCAGTCGGCTTCGACCGGCGGCCGCTCGTTGTTCATCTGCCTGAACCCGACCGAACAGCCCGGTACCTCGGCCTCGACCTCGCGCGCGCAGCGCTCCACGAGCTGGTGCACTTCCGTGATCGACATCGGCGGCGGCAGGCGAATGTCCAGCTCCAAGCGCGCGTGGTTGGGCACGACGTTGGTCTTGATGCCGCCGCTTGCATGGCTGAACGTCACCGTGGGTCGACCGAGCATCTCGTGGCGTTGCGGCAGTAATGAGACTGCCCGATGAAAACGGGTCACAAATTCCGCCGCAGCACGGACCGCGTCGACGCCGAGTTGTGGATTGCCGGCGTGCGCAAGCTTCCCGGTCGTCTGGATCTCCATCCACACCAGACCCTTGTGGGCGACGATCACCTTGAGATCCGAGGGTTCGGTCGCAACGACAAGGCTTTCGCGGTCAACCACGCCGCGGGTGATCAAATCGTTGCCTCCCAGCATTTGACTGCCTTCCTCGTCGACGGTCGCGCATACCAGGATATCTCGCCGAGGCTTCTGCCCCGATCGCGCCGATTCGGCGAGCACCGACATCACGACAGCGAGCCCCGCCTTCATGTCACAGGCGCCACGTCCATAGAGCAATCCGTCGACGATCTCGCCGCCGAACGGATCCCGCGTCCAGCCCTCGCCCACCGGCACGGTGTCCATATGCGCGAGCATCGCGAACGCCGGGGTGGACGTACCCGAGGAGAGCCGTGCCACGACATTCGACCTCCCCGGCTCAACCTCGTGCCGTTCGACAGTCAATCCGGGAACGGAGGCGAGCCAACGATGAACGAATTCGCCGACCCCGTCTTCGGTCGTGGGCGGATTTTCGCTGGGGATCCTGACTAGGTCCCGAGTCAGCTCAACGGTGGGGTGCAATGTTGACATATGCCGCTTCTAGGGGTGTTGGGGACCGGTTACGGTGTTGCGCAGAACACCGAGCTTGTCGATCTCGCAGCGCACGACATCCCCGACCTGCAAGTAGCCCTTTGCACGCACGACGTCGTTGCGCGTGTACGGCCGTCCACCAAGCTCCTTGTCGCCGCCCCACGCGGTGCCGCCCGGCGTGCCGGTGGAGATGACGTAGCCGGGATACAAGGTGAGGAATGTCGAGAAGAAGTGCACCAGGTATGCCGCCGAGAAGATCATGTTCGACGTGCTGTTGTTCTGGCGAAGCTCCTGGTTCACATAGGTCTTCAGCGCCAGGGTCTGCGGATCGGGCAGCTCGTCCGCGGTAAGGATGTACGGCCCCATCGGAGTCGCGGTATCGAAGTTCTTGCTCGATCCGGCTTCATAGAAGTAAGACCCGTCGGGACGGAATCGCACCTGCCGCTCGCGGGCGGTCACGTCGTTCAGGATGGTATAGCCGAAGACGTGTTCCAGAGCGCGCTCGAGAGCGATGTGCCGGCCTCGCTTGCCAATGATGACCGCCAGCTCCACCTCATAGTCGAGCTTCTGGGTGACCCGCGGATCGCGCTCGATCAAGTCATCCGGACCAATCACGGACCTCGGCGTTTTGAAAAAGTATTCTGGCTCGCGGCCGGCAAGCGGCGCCTCGTCCTTCTCGTCGCGATGGTCCTTGTAGTTGCCACCGCTCGCGAGGATGAGGCCGGGTGCGAGCGGCGCCAGGAGTCGAACGTCGGCAACCTTTCGCCGGGCCGCTTCCTTCGCACGACTGCTCGCGATGGCTTCGTCCACCAGGTCCAGCGCGCGGGGTCCACCTTCGATAAGCGGCACCATTTCATGAAGCATCGTCGCCTCCACCTCGGAAAGCGGTCGCTTCAATTCGATCGCTGTCCGCGCGTCGACCACTTCTTCGCCGTCGATGGCACCTACCCGAAGCGCCCCATGGGCATGAAATCTGACCAGCTTCATCGCCTTCCCTCGCCTCAACAGTCGAATACGCGCGCACGCGCACGCCCTGATTCAGTTCATGCGCCTGATGGGCTTCGCGGGGGTGCGCTTCTGAACCTTGGAATCGGCGTGCTTCGCCGTCAAACCATGCTGCGACATCTTGCCTGGGGTGCCGGACTCGCCCGCCCGCTGGACGTGCGCGACCAGAACCTTGCCTTCCTCCAGATTGTGGGCGCGGGCGAGCTTTTCGGCGCGCGTCGCCTGCCCGGCGGCGATCGCTTCGACCAGGGGCCGGTGTTGGGCGACCACCTCGCGGGTCGTGGGCACCAGGGCATTGGAGGAACCGATCAGTACGCGGATCTGCTGCCCGAGCAGCCGATACTGCTGCGCGAGACGGCCGTGTCGGGCGATCTCGACGATGGTCTTGTGAAGCACGAAGTCGGCATCAGTAAGTCGGCCCCAGTCGCCGGAGCGCGAGGCCGACTCCAACTCCTCGAATGCCTTCCAGAGGAGCTCCCCTTCCGTCGACCCGATCCGCTCGGCGGCGAGCCGGGCTGCGAGCCCTTCGAGCGCGCTGCGCAGTGTGAACAGTTCCCACGCGTCCACCGCGGAAAGCTCGGTCACCACCCACTTCGTATAGGCCGTCTGCGTCACCAGCCCTTCGTGCGCCAGATCACCGAGGGCAGAACGGATGGTGCCGCGCGAAAGACTCATTTGCTCGGAGAGCCGACTCTCCACCAGCCGGAGGCCAGGCGCGAAAGCGCCGGTCACGATGCGCTGTCGAAGAAGATCCGCCGCCTGCTTGTCGAGCGGCCTCTTTTCGATCGTCAGTTCGTTGCTGAACTCGGGACGGGATTCACGCATCGCGGTGTGCGGCAGAGTTTGGCCAAGTCCTCCGGACGGTAAACACAGAGCGTCCGTTTACATCGTCGCACAGCTAATGTAAGGTTGCTGCCAGTCGATTGTCAACAATCAACCAGACCCAGCAAAGCGCGACATAATTATTGTCGCCCTCAGGCCCCTTGCCGGAAAGGATCTTGTCCTGTGCACGACGCTCTCCACATCCCCCGTACCGCGCGATGCACCATCACCCAAGTCGATGCCCTCGAGATTCTGGACTGCCGCGGCGAGCCCACGCTGCGCGTGACGGTAACCCTCGCGGATGGTACGGTTGCATGGGCCGATGTACCCGCCGGGAAGTCTACGGGAGCGCATGAAGCAAGCGAGGTCCGGGACGGGGGCAAGCGTTATGCCGGGCGTGGCGTCCGGCGCGCAGTGGCGAATGTCGTGGAGGAAATCCAACCCAAGCTACTGGGCGTCGACGCGACGCAGCAGCGGTTGCTCGACGGGATGCTGATCGACCTGGATGGGACTGCAACCAAGAAAAAGCTGGGCGCCAACGCGATCGTCGGAGTGTCCCTCGCGGTCGCGCGGGCCGCGGCCCAGTCGCTCGGAATTCCGCTCTACCGGTATCTGAACGTCAACGCTCATGTGCTCCCGGTGCCGCTGGTAAATCTGATCAATGGCGGTAAGCACGCCTCCAACGATCTGGAGTTCCAGGAGGTCTGCATCTTCCCGGTGGGTGCCGATACCTTCGCCGAGGCGATGGAAATTTCCTATCGCGTAAACGCCGAGCTGCGCGAGATCGTGATCAAGAAGTACGGCAAGCTCGCCGCGAACGTCGGCGACGAGGGTGGATTTGCACCCCCGATGGCCGGGGTGCTCGAGGCTCTTGGTTGCCTCGAGCAGGCCGTTGCACGCTCCGGATACGCCCAGAAAATTGTCTATGGCCTGGATTGCGCCGCGACGCACCTGTTCGATAGCAAGTCCAAGAAATACACGCTCGAGGGCAAGAAGCTCACGAGCGATGAGCTGTTGAAATTCTATCGATCGCTCATTGCAAAGTTCCCCATCGTCAGTATTGAAGACCCGTTTGCGGAAGACGACGTCGATGGATTCGTGCGCGCCACCCGTGAGCTGGCGATCCAGATCGTCGGTGACGACTTCTTCTGCACCAACTCGGAACGGCTCCGAAAAGGGGTCGCCGCGGGGGCCGCCAACGCGATGCTGTGGAAAGTGAACCAGATCGGTACCTTAACCGAGGCCCTGGACGCTGCGGATCTCGCCTACCGGAGCGGCTACGGCGTCATGGTGTCCGAGCGCTCGGGCGAGACCGAGGATCCGATCATCGCTGACCTCACCGTCGGACTGAATGCCGGCCAGATCAAGACCGGTGCACCGGTGAGAGGTGAGCGAACCGCCAAATACAACCGGCTGCTCGAGATCGAGCGCGAGCTGGGCACATGCGCTCGATACGCGGGAAAGAACTTCAAGGTACCGTTCTGACCGAGCGATGAGTTTTCGCCAGTTCGTTTCCAACGCGACGCAACTCTCGTCACACGGCGAACGCGAGCTGCGCGCGTTGGCACTCGACGTCATCGAGCACGCGCTCGCGGCCTCCGATCCGTATCATGCCGTTCGCCAGCGGGTAACACGCGATGGTGAAGCGCTCGTGATCGACGACCAGCGCGTGCCTCTGCCGGCACAGGGCAGAGTTCTTTTCATTGGCGCGGGCAAGGCGTCGTATCCGATCGCCCGGGCGGTCGAGGAGATCCTTGGCGACCGCCTTACCGAGGGCCTGGTGATCTGCAAGTACGGCCAGAGCGGAACGCTCGGCCGCATTCGACTCGTACACGCGGCGCATCCCATACCCGATGAGGCCGGCGCCCGCGCCACGCGCGAGATGGTGGCACTGCTCAGCAGCACCCTGCCGGGCGATCTCGTCATAGCTGGAATAACGGGCGGAAGCTCAGCCTTGATGGGACTGCCGCTTGCGCCTGTTTCCCTCGCTGATTATGGAGCGCTCACCCAGCTCCTTCTCGGTTGCGGCGCGAACATCATCGAGATCAACGCCGTGCGCAAGCACATCGCGGTGGTCGGCGGTGGAAAGTTGGCGCAGCTCATTCATCCCGGCGTGACGCTCGTCAACCTCACGGTGTCCGACGTGATCGGCGATCCGCTCGACTACATTACCGACCCGACGGTCGCGGATACCTCGTCTTTGACAGACGCGCGGACGACCCTCGACCGGTACGCGCTTTGGGAATCAATTCCCGACAGCGTAGCCACTCTCCTCCGCGAGGGCGGAGCAGCGCCCGAGACGCCGAAACAGCTCCACCGGGAAAGACATCACGATGTGCTGCTGCTCGGAGCTGCAGCCGCGTGCGAGGGAGCTGCGCGGCGAGGGGCACAGCTCGGTCTGCAGCCAATGATCCTGTCCACCCGGTTCGAAGGCGAAAGCCAGGAGCTCGGGAATGCGTTTGCCGCCATCGCCGTGGAGGTCGCTCGAGCCAACCGACCGGTAAGGCCACCCGCGCTCTTGATCGGCGGTGGCGAGACCATCGTCCGTCTCAATGGTGGGGCAGTGGGAGCCGGGGGGCCCAACCAGGAATTTGCGGTGGCCGCGGCCATTGCACTCGACGGGATCGAGAATCTGGTGATCGCGGGCCTTGACAGTGATGGTACCGATGGGCCGACCGACATTGCAGGGGCCATGGTTGACGGCGGTACGGTAAAGCGTGCGCGCGCGCTCGGCATCGATCTGCGACAACTTCTCAAGAGCCACGATACCAGCGCCGCATTGAACCGCATGGAGGACGCCATCATCACCGGAGCGACCGGGACCAACGTTAACGACCTCAAGTTTGCAATCGTGGAGGGCTCGCTATGATCGGCGGGCGTCCAGGTTGGCGGCTTGTGGTCGGACTTGCCCCTTGACGAGTGCTCAGGACTCGACGCCTTGGCGGCCACCACACTCGCTACATAACGCTCTAACGGTTGCGAGTTTGCGCCATAAGGATATGAGAAAGCCTGCCGCCTGCCGCGGCGTTCGAACGGATGGCAAACGGACGCTCAGGCGACACGATGGGAATTTGCTCGCGTGTCTTCAATGCGCGAGCAGTCGTTCAGTCGCGGTCCATCAACGCTGAGTAGGTGGTAAGCGGTTGGCGAAGTCACCTTGTTCGATGGAGTTGCGGTAGGGAAGATCGTGTCCACTTAGGCTCTTGGTGGACACGTGAACACTTCAGACGACGACCACATTATTCGGCGGCGGCGGCGCCAGCATAGCGTTGAGTTCAAGGCCAAGGTTGTGGCGGCCTGTCGCAAACCGGGCGTATCGATCGCCGCGATCGCCTTGGCTAACGGACTGAATGCGAACCTGCTGCGGCGTTGGGTGGTAGCAGAGGAACGGATGCAAGGGGCGAAGCCGACTGCCCCGGTGATTGCATCGCCGGGGCCATCAAGCCTTGAGCGGCGCGCATTCATTGCGCTGCAGGTGGACAGCTCTGCGGTCAGTACGGCGCAGGAGATCACAATCGAGTTGCGGCGCGGGACGACGGTCGTAAAAGTCGGCTGGCCGTTGGTCGCAGCGGGCGATTGCGCTGGCTGGTTGCGCGAGCTGCTGCGGTGATCCGCATTGACGCGGTGTGGCTGGCGGTGGAGGCGCTGGACATGCGCGCTGGCACGGAGACGGCGCTGGCGCGCGTGGTGCGGGTGTTTGGTGAAGCGCGCGCTCATCACGCCTACCTGTTCGCCAATCGGCGGGTGAATCGGCTCAAGCTGCTGGTGCATGACGGTATTGGCATCTGGCTGTGCGCGCGCCGATTGCACCGCGGCCGTTTCATCTGGGCGAGTCCGGGATCCGACTTGCGATTGACGATCAGCCACGAGCAGTTGCAGGCACTGGTGATTGGATTGCCATGGTGTTGTATGGATGCACAGGCGACGATTCGTGTGGCATAAGAATGTTGTTGTTGTGCGATTCGCTGTGGCACTATCACATGCATGCAGGTGCACGATCAACTTGCTCGGATGGATGCGCAGCGACTGCGCGAATTTGCCGCCGACCTGATCGAAACACTGGCCTGTAAGGATCGCGAGCTGCAACACAAGCAGCTCAAGATTGACCAACTCACGCATGAGATGGCGGTGCTCAAGCGCTGGAAGTTTGCCGCGCGTAGCGAACAGCTGCACGGCGCACAGCGGAGCCTCCTCGATGAGGCGATCGATGCCGATCTGGAAGCGATCGCGGCGGAACTTGAGACCCTGAGGTCGCCTGCGCCGGCGCAAGCAGCGAAGGAGCAACCCAAGCGTCGCCCGCTGCCAGCGCATCTGCCGCGGGTGGAGGTGCACCATGAGCCGGAGCGAACCGTGTGCAGTTGCGGCTGTGCGCTCAAACGCATCGGTGAGGACGTGAGCGAGAAGCTCGACTACACCCCGGGCGTGTTCCACGTTGAGCGCCACATTCGCGGCAAATGGGCCTGTGCGCGGTGCCAGACACTGATCCAGGCGGCGGTGCCGGCGCAGGTGATCGACAAGGGCCTGCCGACCGGGGGGTTGCTGGCCCAAGTGCTGGTGGCGAAATACGCTGATCACCAACCGCTGTATCGTCAGGAAGGCATCTTCGAACGAGCTGGCCTGGCCATACCGCGCTCGACGCTGGCGCAGTGGGTCGGTGCTTGCGGCGTGCAGCTACAACCCCTGGTCGATGCGCTGAGGGCGATGCTGCTCGAGCGTCCAGTGCTGCACGCCGACGAGACGCCGGTGGCGATGCTCAAGCCGGGCAAGGGGAGCACGCACCGTGCGTACATCTGGAGCTACAGCTCGACGCAATTCGATGCCGTGCAGGCCGTCGTTTACGACTTCGCCGACAGCCGTGCCGCGGCGCACCCGAAGCAATTCCTCGACGGCTGGTCGGGGCAGCTCGTCTGCGACGACTACTCGGGGTACAAGGGGCTGTTCGCCCAGGGGGTGACCGAGGTTGGGTGTCTGGCGCACGCGCGCCGGAAATTCAACGATCTGTGGGTCAACCACCAGAGCGCGTTGGCCGAGGAAGCGCTGCAACTGTTCGGAAAGCTCTACGATGTCGAACGCGAGGCGCGGGAACTGAGCGCCGGGGAGCGACAGCGAATACGGCAGCGGCAATCGCGACCGATCGCCGACAAGTTTCGCCAATGGCTGCTGCTGCAGCGGCAGAGGGCGACCGACGGAACGGCCATGGCTAAAGCGATCGACTATAGCCTCGGGCGTTGGAAGCCGTTGACGCGCTTCCTTGACGACGGCGCGCTGCCCATCGACAACAACTGGGTCGAGAACCGAATCCGCCCGATCGCAAGGCCCCATTCATTGTGCACGTCCTCTTCAAGTGCTTGGAAACATTGGAGTTTGATTTTCAGAAGTCGCCCGACACGGACGACCCTTTCGCGCGAGCGCGGCAATGACTCGTTCGTCTTGCAGGTCGTGGGCACGGATTTGGTAGGGTGCGCCGGCAACAACCTGCTCGGCCGCCAGAACACGTTCCTTGATGAGCCTGCGGATTTGGTGATTGGTGACTCCGAGCTTAGTCGCGGCCTCAGACATCGTGAGCCACTCCCCATTTTCTCGGCAGAACGATACGCGTGGATGCCATGCACTGTGCGCAGCGATCCGACACGGTGCGCGTTCCAAGTTTTTCCTTGACCCGTAGGAATCGCCATGCGATTCAACGAGGCCGCGATGTCCGCGTCGGACCACCGGCTTGCCATGCTGCGCATCACGGCCAGGGCTTCCTCGGGAGTGCGGGGCGCCATGCTCGCCTGATTGTGGCTTACGGACTCGCAATGCAATGCTGACACCGCGCCAATGGATCGTGAGCACGATCTCGCGCGCAGGCGCATCGTATTCAGCGATGATGTCGGCAACGAGCGCACGCAGCAGTTGTTGGCGAGGTCGCATCGTCACGCCTGGCGAGTTCCACGCAGCCTGCAGGTCTTCCGCCAGCCCAGTAAAGTCGGGCGCCACCGCGGCAGGGTTCGGCCGCTGCACTGCGTCCAATCGCGCCTCACAGGCTTGTACCCGCTGAAGTGCGGCTTCCCAGCTTTTTTCCAGCTGTGCTGCAATCAGTCGATTGTCGGGATCGCAAGCGGCGTAGCGCCGCTCCGCGAGCGAGGCCTGGTACCGGGCTTGCTGCAAGTCCAGTTCGGCCATGCGTTGCTGTTCGTTTTGGACCTCCATATAGCGGCACTCGGCTTGCAACGCGGCCTCAATAGCCATCGGCTCGACCGCGCACAGCAACTCGCGGGCGATGGCGGCATCGACGCGCGTGGCGCCGAAGGTAATACACCGCGGGCGACCGAACATCTGATTGGGCCGCTCGCAACGATAGACCGGTTGACCCGGTGCGCGTCCCGTATAGGCGACCATCAATCGACGTCCACAGCATCCGCAGAGCAGGAGCCCGGCCAGCAAAGCTCGTCCCCGCCGCGCCCGGATTTGGCGTCGCCCACTTTCCCGTAGGCATTCGCCGCGAGCAGTTTCTGGTTGCGTTCGAACTCGGTCCACTCGATATAGCCTTCGTGGTGATCCTTAATCATAACCTCCCATTGCTCAAATGGCTTGCCATGGCCGTAGTTCTTGCGCGCGCGACCATCGACAATTGCGGTGCGCTTCTGGCTTTTTCCGTAGACGTAGGCGCCGGCGTAGAACGGGTTCTTCAATACCGAGATGACGCTGCGATAACGGATGGGTGTCCAATCGAAGCTCACCAGGTTTTTTCATCGGACGGACGCGGAAAGTGCAGCTGGTCGGCCGCCATCGACAGCAGCACCTGGCGCGCGCTGCCGAGCTTGCGAAAGCGCGCGAAGATCAAGCGGATCGCTTCCTGCAAGCGCAGATCAGGATCAAGACCAAGGCCGGTCTCGCGATGCCAGAGGTAGCCAATGGGCACGCTGATACGCAGCTCTCCGCGCCGGGCTTTGGCGCGCGCGGCATCGAGCATGCGCGCGCGCAGGACTCCAAGTTCAAACTCACTGATGCTGCCCTTCATGCCGAGCAACAATCGATCCGTTGGGTCGGCACGGATCGTAGATGCCGTCCATATCGATTACCCTCGCCTCGACCAGACCACACAGTTCAAGCAGGTGATGCCAATCGCGTCCGTTACGGGCAAGTCGGGAGGCATCAAAGCACAGCACGCGCCCACTTCTCCGGCGCAAAGCCAGGCCACCAGTCGATCGAAGCCGGGTCTTGCCATGGTGCCGCTCGCCGAACGGCCCAAATCGTCGTCAGTCACTTCGACGTTGACGAAGCCGAGACGCCGCGCTTCCTCGACCAGATCGTATTGTCGGCGTTGGCTCTCGAGGTTCGTTTGTACCTGGGTTTGGGTCGACTGCCGCACATACACCACGGCCTTGCGTCTGAGAAGCGTGGCCGGAAGCAACTCAGCGTTCATCGTCGAGCTTCCTCGGTCGCGACACCGGCCGCCAGCATGAGGACTTCGCCAGATGCATGAGTACTGTTATGCGCTCCGGTGCGCTCAGTCCCCGAAGTGGAATCGACTCGAACGCGATGCTGATCTGGCGGGGTTGCGTCGATGGCAACCGGGCCTTCGACGAGAATTTTTGCACCTTGGTCATCTGGCTTCTCCTGGACGATGTTGGAATCGCCAGGGGAGCTTCGCCGAAATCCGCGTTCAACGAGCAATCGGTGCAAATCCCTCAGGGTGCTCGCCGGAACGCGCGGCGCCCCGAGTTCCATGCCTGCGCAGATACCGGCGTCAAACATCCAAGCCGGCAGTACCGTTACGACGCCTGGGGCGACCTCGACATGGACAACGTGGCCGCCAACCCGTTGCTCGCTGTACTGCGCCCGCAAACGGCGCCCGTAAAACGGGTGCCATCGACAGTGAACTTCAATTTCCCGCCCGATATGGGCAGAATGAGCATGTGATGGCAGTGGGCCGCTGAATTGGCTGTTCGCGGGATCGCTGCGCGCGGGCAAGCGTGCCGCCGC
>CAWFKO010000017.1:0-21633 GCA_963816445.1 uncultured beta proteobacterium
ATCAGGTCGGTCAAGCCGCCGGCCGGGCTGACCTTGAAGATGCTGGAAGTCGGCATGTCACACCCGGGCCGCGACGGCGTCGCGCGGCACGAGCGTTTTCTGCAAAACAACAAGTTCGACATTGCCGAAACGTCGCTGTCGTCGCACGTTATCGCGACCAGCCGCGGTGCGCCATTCGTCGGTATCCCGTCTTCCGCGCCGCCTGTTCAGTCAGAACCATATCTTCGTCAACCGGTCGGCCGGGATCGACAAGCCGGAGGACCTTGTCGGCTGACGCGTGCTGATCCGTTCGTTTCAGACCACGATGACGGTGCTGGCGCTCGGCGATCTCACCTTTGACTATGGTGTTCCTTGGCACAAGATCAGCTGGGTGCTGGCCTCTGACGAGGCATTGCCGCTCGGGGAGCGCGACGGCGTCTCGGTCGAGCGTGCCCCCGCCGGCGCGGATGTCAGCCGGTTGCGGATCGACGGCGAGGTCGACGCGATGATCTTTCCGCACCCGCCGGCGGCTGCGCTGGCGGCTCGCGACCGCGTGCGGCCATTGTTTTCAGACCGCAAGGCCGAGGCGGTCGCCTATCACCGAAGGCATGGCTACTACCCGATCATGCACCTGATCGCGTTCCGGAAGCCTCTCCTCGAGGCGCATCCGTGGCTCGCGCCGGCAATCATGGCAATGTGGGAGGAGTCGAAGGCGCAATCGCGCGAGTTCTACGACGATCCGGGCTATGCGCAGCTCGCTTTTGCCCGCAACGAGTTTGAGGTGCAAGATACGGAGATATCGGTGGATCCGTGGCCGTCGGGTCTTGCCGCAAACCGCCGTAACCTCGAGGATTTTGTCCGCTTCTCGATGGATCAGCGCCTAATCGACCGGCCGTTTCTGGTCGAGACGATGTTTCATCAATCGACTTGGGACAGCTGATCCGTTCCGATCGGAGGTGGAAGTGGGTAACGATGTGAAGCGGCTCGGCGCCGATGAGTTGAAGCGTCAGTTGCATGACGGCGACGAGATCGCCCTCGTAGACGCCCGCGAAGAGGGCATTTTCTTTCACCGCCATCTGCTGCTGGCGTCGTGCGTGCCATTAGGCCGGCTCGAACTGCTCGTCGACGATCTCGTGCCGCGGCGCAGCACCCGCGTCGTTTGGTGCGACGACGGCGATGGCTCGGCGCTGCGCGCCGCATGCCGGATGCACAGTCTCGGCTATGGCGATGTCGCGATCCTCGATGGCGGCATCGCCGCTTGGGAGGCGGCCGGATATCGCCTCTACAGCGGCGTGCACGTTCCGAGCAAGGCATTTGCCGAAGTCGTCGAGCACGAGGCCGGCACGCCTTGGATCTCGGCGCCTGACCTCAAGGCGTTGATCGATCGCGGCGCCGACATCGCGATCTTCGACAGCCGCTCCTATGAGGAGTACCACAACAACAGCATCCCCACGGCGATCAGCGTGCCCGGCGCCGAACTGGTGTATCGCTTCGCCGACATGGTGCCGTCGCCGGACACGACGGTGATCGTCAATTGCGGCGGCCGCACCCGCAGCATCATCGGCGCACAGGCGTTGCGCGACGCAGGGTTCCGCAACAAGATCATGTCGCTGAAAGATGGCACGATGGCATGGCACCTGGCTGGGTTCGACGTTGTGCATGGCGCGGCGCGGCGGCCACCAGAGGTGTCCGAGCCCGGGCGGCGGGCGGCCGTGGACGCGGCGGCGGGGGTTGCTGCACGCTGCGATATCCGCCAAATCGACAAGGCGACGCTTGCGGCTTGGCGCGCCGAAATCGACCGGCGCACCCTCTATCTGCTCGACATCCGCACGCCTGAGGAATGCGCGGCCGGCCATTTCGCTGGGGCTCGCTCGGCGTCGGGCGGGCAGTTGGTGCAGGAGACCGACGCCCACATCGCGACGTGGAACGCGCGTTGTGCTGGTCGACGACGACGGCGTGCGAGCGATGATGACCGCTTCGTGGCTGAAGCAGATGGGCTGGAACGACGTGGCTGCACTGGTCGCTGATGCCTCGGGCGGCGGCTGGACGAGCGGCCCATATACGCCTCGGATGCTTGGGCTTGATGCACCCACGGCCGTTATGAGCATTGAGCCTGCCACCTTGCGCGATCGGCTCGCCGCCGGGGGCACGGTTGTCGTGGATCTCGACACGAGCCGGCGCTACGCACAAGGCCACATCCCCGACAGCTGGTTCGCGATCCGATCGCAGCTTCCCGACGTGCTCGCAAGATTGCCTCGCGCGGATGCGATCGTCCTAACATCGCCAGACGGCGCGCTGGCGCAGTTGGCAGCCGCCGATCTCGCAGGGTGCACGCCGGTGCCCGTGATGGTTCTGGCGGATGGCACCAAGGCGTGGGTCGCTGCCGGCCTGCCCGTCGAGACCGGCGCGACCCACATGGCAAGCGAGGCGAAGACGTCGTGCTGTCGGCGCGGGAACGCGGCCAAGGCCGCGAGGAGGCGATGCGCGAATACCTCGCTTGGGAAATCGACCTCGTCAACCAGATGGCGACCGACGACGACCAGCGCTTCCGGGTGATTACCGGCTTGAGTTGCAAGCCTCGTTGATGTCGCCGCCGGCGGCGTCAAAGGGCGGCGAAGGCATTCGCGCTCGCGTGGCGGTCTTTGCAGCTGTAAAGGTATGGAATTAATCTGACGGTTGTGAGAGATCGGTGGGGCAGATCAAGCTGGAGAGATGCCGCCAGCTTTGGGTAATGAGGAGCCCCGATGACGCAAGCCCAGAAGGTGATCCGGGCCAAGGTCGGCCTGTTGGAACTTGCCAAGCAGCTCGGCAATAGCCTGCCCCCGCGCAGGCGGGGGTGAGCCAAGCCTGCAAGATGATGGGTTACAGCCGCGACAGCTTTTACCGGTTCAAGGAGCTCTACGATAAAGGCGGCGAACTGGCGCTGCAGGAGATCAGCCGCTCGAAACCGATTCTGGCCAATCGGGTGGATCCGGCGATTGAGGCGGCGGTGGTCGACCTGGCGATCGAGCAACCGAGCTGGGGTCAGCTGCGGGTATCGAATGAGCTGAAGAAGCGCGGCCAGTCGATCTCGGCCTTTGGCGTGCGTGGCGTCTGGCAGCGTCACGACCTCGAAAACATCAAGAAACGGCTCAAGGCGCTCGAGGCCAAGATGGCGCAAGAGGGGCTGGTGCTCACCGAGGCCCAGCTCGCAGCGTTGGAGAAAGCCAAGGCCGAGAAGGAAACCCACGGCGAATTCGACAGCGAATGCCCCGGCTATTGCGGCGCCCAAGACACCTTCTATGTCGGCACGCTGAAGGGGGTTGGGCGGGTTTACCAGCAGAGCTTCATCGACACTTACGCCAAGGTGGCGTTCGCCAAGCTCTACGACCGCAAGACCCCGATCACCGCCGCCGAGTTGCTGAACGACCGGGTGATCCCGTTCTTCGATGAGCACGAGATCCCGCTCTGCCGAGTGCTGACCGATCGCGGCACCGAATTTTGCGGCAACCCCGAGCACCACGAGTACGAGCTGTACCTGGCGATCGAGGACATCGACCACACCCGCACCAAAGCGAGGAGCCCGCAAACCAACGGAATTTGCGAGCGCTTTCATAAGACCGTGCTCGATGAATTCTATCGCATCGCCTTCCGCAAGCGGATCTACGCGACGATCGAGCAGTTGCAGGGCGACCTCGATGCTTGGATGACCGAGTACAACCAGGATCGCCCTCACCAGGGCCGCTGGTGCTACGGTAAAACCCCGATGCAGACCTTCCTTGACACCTTGCCGATCGCCAAGGAGAAGAGCATCAGGGCCGCGTGACGACGGACAATCTCCTCTTGTCGGACACCCACCACGACGAGAGTACCGCCTGTCAGGTCAAATCCATACTTCTACAGATGACCGGCTGGCTGATGCGGCGCGGGATCGAGCCGCACATTCCGCTGCTCGACCGCGAGCACCAGACCAATGGCTTTTTCACCCGCGCCGACTTCACTTTTGATCCGCAAACTAATGCTTTTACCTGTCCCGGCGGAAAGTCGCTCAAGAGCACCGGCTTGGTGCGCGACGACGGCACCGTGCCTTACTGGGCGAGCCCCAAGGATTGCCGCGCCTGCCCCCTGAAGCCGCGCTGCACAAAAGGAGAAAAGCGGATCGTCACGCGCAACCTGTTCGAGGCCGAACGCGAGTACGTGCGCGCACTGAAAGGAACCGAGGCCTTTGCGCGTTCGGCCCGGGAGCGGCGCAAAGTCGAAATGGCATTCGCCCATCTGAAGCGAAATTTGAGCTTCCGACGACTGCGGCTGCGAGGGATCACCGGTGCCAAAGATGAGTTTCTGCTCGCGGCCACGGTCCAGAATTTACGAAAGCTGGCCCGCTTCGCGGCCTTTGGTTCGCCAATGCCGACCGGTTTCCCGGCTAATTAAGGGCGAGGACGGCTCAAACCAGTCGAGAAACTTCATCGAGCACCATCCGCCAGTCTATTCTGCCACCTCCAGAAATTCCGTGCGGCAAAGTCTGCCGCGTTTTGCGCGCGAGTTTTTCAACGGTATTCAAGGATTGTGTTGAAAAACGCGTAGATTAATACTTGTAGTCAACTTCAGAGTAATAATAGATCACTTTTCGCCTCCATGAACATCATTATTTTACCGGGCCAGCGCAGCAAATTCAAATATTACTGGCAAAAGGGGCTCGCCGAGTTTTTCAACACAAGCGACCCACTGCGGACCTTCATGGCCGCGCTGCCGTGCGAGCCGCTCCCCGGAAAGCGGACGATCAGAGCCCGTGCGACGGGCCGGTGACGATCGGGGACATTCCGATTCTGCGATTGCTCCGGCTATACTCGGCATCGAGAGGAGCCGCAAGGTGCCCGTCCCAGCGGTCGAACGAAAACTCGCCGCGATCTTCGCCGCCGACATCGCCGGCTACAGCCGGTTGATGGGGCTGGACGAGGCCGGCACGCTTGCCCGGCTCAAGGCCCGCCGCGAAATCATGGACCGGCTGATCGCGGCACATCGCGGGCGGATCTTCAACACCGCCGGCGACAGCGTCGTCGCCGACTTCGCCAGTGCCGTCGATGCCGTGCAATGCGCGGTCGCGGTGCAGGAGGCTTTGGCCAACGAAAATGCGGGCATGGCCGAGAGCGAAGCCATGCGCTTCCGCATCGGCATCCATGTCGGCGATGTGATCGTCGAGGGAACAAACCTGTTCGGCGGCGCAGTCAATATCGCCGCCCGGCTGGAGGCGGTTGCCGAGCCCGGCGGGATTTGCGTCTCGGCCACGGTGCGCGACCAGATCGAAAGCAAGCTGCCGGTCGGGTTCATCGATCTCGGCGAACAACAGGTCAAAAACATCGCCCAGCCGATCCGCGCCTATCGGGTTCAAGGCAAATCCACGCCGACCGAGGGCGCGATCGTTGTCCCCCCGCTGCCGCTGCCCGACAAGCCGTCGATCGCGGTGCTGCCGTTCGCCAATATGAGCGGCGACCCCGAGCAGGAATATTTCGCCGACGGCATGGTCGAGGAGATCATCACCGCGCTGTCGCGCATCCGCTGGCTATTCGTGATCGCCCGCAATTCGAGCTTCACGTACAAGGGCCAGGCCGTCGACGTGAAGCAGGTCGGACGCGAACTCGGCGTGCGCTACGTGCTCGAAGGCTCGGTGCGCAAGGCCGGCGGTCGCGTTCGGATCACCGCGCAATTGATCGAAGCCGAAACCGGTACAAATTTCTGGGCCGACCATTTCGATGGCTCGCTCGAAGACGTGTTCGAGCTTCAGGATAAGGTAGCGATCAGCGTCGCCGGCGTCATCGAACCCGCCTTGCGGGCCGCCGAGACCGCTCGGTCCGCTAGCCGCCCAACCAACGATCTGACCGCCTACGATATCTATCTGCGCGCATACGCGATCATATTCACCTCGGCGAGAAACATGTCGCAGGCTCTCGCCCTCGTCAGACACGCGATCGCCCACGATCCGAACTATGGGCCGGCGCTCGCTTTGGCGGCGATTTGCTGCCTCCGTCTTGTCAATGATGATTTAGGCGAGGACGCAGATGCAGAGCGGCGCAGTGGCGTCGATTTCGCCCGGCGTGCGCTGGAGGTTGCGAGGGATGATCCTGGCACATTGGCCAACGCGGCTTTCGCACTAGCGTGTTTCGGAGAAGACATCGACACAATGACGGCATTGGTCGATCGCGCTCTTGCGTTCAACCCGAGCTTTGCGCGCGGCTGGTTCATCAGCAGCTGCCTCAGGCTCCGGGCTGGCCAACCGGATTTAGCGATCAAGCACGCCGAAGCGGCTCAGCGGCTCAGCCCGCGCAGCCAAACCACCTCACCTTTTTATGTGGTCGGCGCCGCACATTTTGTTAGCCGCCGCTTTGAAGACGCTGTACCGAAACTCCGCCTCGCGATCCAGGAAGTACTGAGCTTCCCGACCCCATACCGATACCTTGCAGCCTGCTATGCGCATTTGGGGCGCCTTGATGAGGCTCGGGGGACGATCGCGCGGCTGAGAGAGGTCACCTCCGCCCCTATACCCAAATTTCCACACCCCCTCCGCAGGAGCGAGGACCGCGAGCTGCTCCTATCGGGTCTGCGCTTGGCGGCGGGCGAGGAGATATGAGCCAGACCCGCCGCCTCGCCGCGATCCTTGCCGCCGACGTCCTGTAACCCCTCAGCGAAGTAGTACCGGCCGCACCGGAGGCCGACCGCCGAAACTGACCGAGGACGACCTTGAAGCCGCGCGAGCATTGCTGGCCAATCCCGACATCGGCGTGACCCAAATCGCGCACCGGCTCGGCGTCTCTCCGGCGACGCTCTATCGTTACATCCCCGCCGCGCGAACCGCGAATACCCCGGACGGTTGAGAGGGGCGCTCCCCAAAGACCAGACGCCCCCCGGATGGTTCGGGGGGTGTCAGTTGAGTGTCGGCAATGGGTGGATTGTGTTGAAAAACTCTTTGAGTATCGTGGTATAATGTAGGACTTTCTCAAGTCGCGATAGCCGGGGGGCAGTCGATGATGGGGGATCGGCAAGTCCAACAGAATGCCTTGTTCTATGAGTTCTCGCTCGAACGCCACGTGCCCGAGACGCATCTACTGCGGGCGATCGACCGCTTCGTCGAACTCGACGGCGTTCGGGTGTACCTGGCGCCATTTTACAGCGAGACGGGACGCCCTTCGATCGATCCTGAGCTGCTGATCCGAATGCTGATCGTGGGCTACTGCTTCGGCATTCGCTCGGAACGGCGGCTGTGCGAAGAGGTCCATTTGAACCTCGCCTACCGCTGGTTCTGTCGCCTCGGCCTCGACGGCGCCGTGCCAGACCATTCGACTTTCTCCAAGACGCGCCACGGCCGGTTCCGCGACGCTGATCTGTTGCGCGAGCTGTTCGAGACGGTGGTTCGGCGGTGCATGATCGAAGGTCTGGTCGGCGGCGATGGCTTCGCCGTCGATGCCAGCATGATCGTGGCGGACGCTCATCGCCAGCGCGGGGTCAATACGCCTGATCAGCTCGACCCCGAGGCCAACCGGGCGGTCGCGGAGTACTTCGCTGCCCTCGACGATGCGGCTTTCGGCGGCGCCACACCCGTCGAGCCGAAGTTCATCTCGCCCGTCGATCCGGCAGCGCGCTGGACCGCCTCCTGGGGCGGCCCGGCAGTCTACGCTTATTGCACCAATTATCTCATCGATGTGGAGCATGCGGTTATTGTCGACGTGGAGGCCTCGACGGCAGTGCGTCAAGCCGAGGTGACCGCCGCCAAGACCATGATCGAGCGAACTCACGACCGCTTCGACCTGTGGCCGGAACGGTTGATCGCCGATACCGGCTACGGTTCGGCCGAGATGCTGAACTGGCTGGTGAATGACCGCGGGATCGAGCCGCACATCCCGGTGTTCGACAAGTCCAAGCGCACCGACGATACCTTCTCGCGCGACGACTTTGTCTACGACCACGCCAGTGACACCTACCGCTGTCCAGCCGGAAAGACCCTTCGGCGCTACCGCCGGCAGTTCACTGTGCCGCGGATTGGCGTGATGAAGGACAACTCGCTGCGCTACCGCGCCAGTAAGCATGACTGCGAGCCATGCCCGCTCAAGCCGCGCTGCTGCGCGAACGCTCCGGCACGAAAGGTGCCGCGCTCAATCTACGAAGGCGCACGTGACCTGGCCCGCGAGATCGCCAAGACCGAGGCCTACCAGACCTCGCGCTATCAGCGGAAAAAGGTCGAGATGCTGTTCGCCCATCTCAAACGCATCCTAAAGCTTGACCGGTTAAGGCTGCGCGGGCCTTGCGGCGCCCGCGACGAATTTCACCTCGCGGCAATCGCCCAGAACCTCCGCAAACTGGCCAAGCTCATCCCCGAACCACAGATGATCCCCATCACCTGAGGGAGCAACACCGATCGCCCGCCCGCCCACTCAGGTCCAGCGCCACCTCCGTCAGGCGCCTGCCGCCGAGTTTTTCAACACAATCGGTGGAAAGCGGACATCCGATGGCCGACCTGCGCCAACCGAATCAGACACGAACCGCCCCACCAATTTGACGGTCACGACGACTTTGGCACGCGGCCCTTTATGGCGTTGGCGCTTGCATGAGATATGACGCGCCCAGAGGTGTCCACTGAGATGCGCGCGCGCACCCGTGCCTCGAGTTGTTCGGCGTCGCGCGCCGCCATCGTGGCCATCGCCGCTCGCAACGCCCCGATCATGCTCGTGCTCCAGAAGTCCTCGAAATCAGAGAAAATCCGCTGCACCGCGATTTCACGAGTCTCGACCGCCACAAGCCCCGCACCGGTCCAAAGGTCGCGCAGTGCCGCAATGCGCGAGGCGTCGACGCTCGGAGGCAGCGGCGGCGTCACGCCCATAGCGCGCATTTCAACCCGGACCAGTTCAAAAGGGGTTCCGCCACCGTATACGTCCCACGCGTATGTCGAGACCAGCCCGCCTGGACGAACCACCCGCCTCATCTCGGCGACGGCCTTGGCCGGATCGGGAACGAAGAAGATCACCAGCGCCATGATAGCGGCATCGAACCGGCCGCCGTCGAAGGACAACGCCATGGCGTCGCCCTGGAGAAATACCGCGCCGCGCGCCGCCGCCCGTGCGCGGGCGAAAGTGAGTTGCCCTTCAGACGGATCGATCCCCTGCGTTTCGGATGGCGCGCATCGCTGGATGAGCAACTCGGTGAAGGCGCCGCTGCCGCAGCCGACGTCGATCCATCGCAGGCCCGAGGGCGGTGCCAGCCAATCGAGGAAGACCTGTCCCACGAGCTGGCTCCAGACGCCCATCCCACGCTCGTAAGCTTCTCCATCATCAAAACGAATGGGCTGTTGGGCCATTGGCGTCGTCCTGCGTTCCCCGAATCTTTTTCAGTGGCGCCAGATATTTAATCCAAAAGATAGCAGCTCGCTAGGTCAGTATGCCGCGCGGGCGGGAGGGTCCGCTCAGGGTCGTTAAGAGACCTGTCGGCCTGGTCGGCCACGCAGACCTTTCAGCTCAGTGACCGGGCATCACCGCACGGGAGAGATGACCTTTCCAAGTCTGTAGCCAATCAACACTTTCGGGAAGTTTCCTCACGCCCGCCCGATCAATAGGTTACGCTTCCCGTAAGATACGACCATAACTCGCCCGCAAAGCCGCCGTCTCGGCTAATGCTCGCGTCAGCACCTATGGGCAGATCCTCGGAAGGTGCGCGCAGCTACCACGTCGGCAAGAGCACGATTTCCCGGTTCACTGCGGGACACCTCCAATGAGCGGCGAGATGCCCTTAAAATTGAAAAGTGGCGGCAAGGATCGGTCCCTTCATATGAATGTTGAAGCCGAGGTTGCCCCCTCCCTGGTAATTGACGTTGAGGCTGCGGTAGCCGAGACGCAGGGCAACCCAGGGCTTTAGGGCGTAGTCAAGCGTACCGATAATCTGCCAATCGACATGCGCGGCGGCGCCAAAGCCGCCGACATCGCCATAGGCGGTTAGCCCGAATCCGTTGCCGAAATCGCGGTGGTAGCGGGCGGCGATCAATGGATCCGCCCAGGTGGCTGTCCGGTTCACGCTCGTTGTCGGCAGCAGCCCGCCATTTAGGGTCAGCCGGGTCGAAAAGCCCCAGCTGCGAAAGCCGACGCCGCCATCGATCGACTGCACTGGCTGTTCGATCGCATGGTACAGGAACACCGCCGTACCAATGTTCGCCGACACCGTCGCGCTGCCGCCCTGAAAAAAAATATTGCGAGTGGTGATGTTGTCGCCGGCGGGAACATGGAGCACATCGCCGAGCAAGCCAAAGGGTCCATCGCGAACCTCCGCCGATCCCATGAACGGCACCCCGTCGAGTTTGCCGAGCAATTCGAAGGGACCGACACTCTCATTGACGACCGGCGCTCGCTCCAGCGGCGTGCTCACCGCGGCATTGATGCCCGCCAGCCACAGATAGGGCGTCACCGTGACCTGCAATCCGCTAGCGAGCGTGGTCGACGTCGGCGCGGCCTTCGACGCCCCGCTCAGGACGGCAGCGGATTCTGGTGCCGCAGTCGGTTCCGTATGTTGCTGTGCGCCGGCAGGCCGCAGTCCGATCCCTAAGACTGCGAGCGCAACGCCGACACTCATCAGCGCCGTGAGCATCGGCTGGAGGCTGTGACGCATTCTATTTTTTTTCCTTTCCTCAGCCAAGCGCACTCAGGTGCGGAGCGCAAGGACGCTACGGTAGAGTGCGGCGCGCCTCTCTTGATCCAGATCAAAGAGCGGGTTTTCCAACGGGCCCAAACTATAAAAATGTTGGAGGTCACAGAAGAGCTTGGCGCGGCCGGGATTTGCCTGCGCCGCTATGGTGTTCATTCCCGGCAGCACGTTCCGCCTGGGCTCCGACAGGCACTATCCGGAAGAAGCGCGCCCGTTCACCGCGCGCGTTCCCACACCAGAACCTCACCGAGGACGGCTCCGAGCGGACGTCGCCGGTGACGGCTTTTCCAGCGAATCACTACGGTCTGTTCGACATGATCGGCAATGTGTGGGAGTGGACGACGGATTGGTATGCGTCGAAGCATCAAGCTGACGCCGAAAAAGCATGCTGCATTCCCGCTAACCCGCGCGGCGGACGCGAGGAGGAAAGTTACGACCCCCGCATGCCGGTGATCAGGATTCCGCGCAACGTCGTCAAAGGGGGCTCTCATCTCTGCGCGCCCAACTATTGCCGCCGCTACCGGCATGCCCATCCGGTAGACATATCGATGGGCCATATCGGATTTCGGTGCGTCGTCCGTCAGCCGACCGCGTCGGAACCGGAACGATGAAATCGTTCAATGCGATCCTGCCGCGCCTAATCCTCTATCGAGCGCTGGCCATGATCGCCGCCGGCATAATCACGCGTGGTGTCGGATTGGCAGAGTTCCAGCGCATCTGGATAATCTACTCGCACGCCCAGGCGGGTCTCTGGCCTTTCGTTTTCTATTGCAGCCCGCGATGTCGATAATTTTTGCGGTCCGGGACGGCATCAAGGACGCTCGCAAGGATCGCTCGCCTTACCTCTGGACGGTCTTGTCCAACCCCAATGAGCGCCGCGCGCGATTGCGCGAAGGGGCCGTCGCGACGGGCAAGATCATCCTTCTCGGCATCTTAATTGACGGGCTTTACCAAGCCATCGAGTTCAATACCTTTTTCCGGTCGAAGCACTCAAAGTCGCGCTCCTCCTGGCGTTCATCCCATATCTGCTGATCCGGGGTCCCGTCACGCGCATTGCGCGATGGCGACGCCATGCCGCTGCGGGCGAAACTCAGTGAGCTCAAAGCAATGACAATAGGAGAGCAAGCGGCCCCAACCAACGGCGCCAGCCGGTTCGAAGTCAGGTCAACGTCCGACAGCCATTTTGCCTGGCTGCGGAGCCGCATGGCCGTGGAGCGCACGTTGATGGCGTGGCTGCGTACCGCGACAGCGCTGATCGGCTTCGGTTTCACGATCGATCAGTTTTTCGAGGGTCTTCCGACGCTCGAGAGCGTGGCTCCCATTATGCGCTCACCAATGCCCCGATACCTCGGTCTGGCGCTGATTGGGGCTGGCGTGCTGGCCTTGGTGATTTCCCTTTGGGAATACCGCTGGGTCGTCAGCTACCTCTCTGGCCCGCAATTCCAGCCGGTCGCCGGGTTGCGAGAGGGCGGAATGCGGACGCCGCTCTTCGTCATAGCGATCGTGCTCGTTTTCATCGGGTTGTTCGCCTTCGGCGCTGTCCTAGTGCGTGCAGTTTAGGGAGGACACAAGAGGGCAATAGCGTGGATGACGATCATGTTCAAATCCTGATCGATGAAGACCGTAAAGCCAGGACCGACAGTGTTCTCAACAGGAGATGACTATGGCCAAGACCGACAAGCCGAACATTCTGATCCTCTGGGGCGACGATGTCGGCTGGTGGAACATCAGCTACAACAGTCGCGGTCAGATGGGGTACCGTACGCCCAATATCGACCGCATTGCCAATGAAGGCGCAGCCTTCACCGATTACTACGGCCAGCAGAGTTGCACAGCAGGCCGGGCGGCGTTCATGACCGGTCAAAACCCGATCCGAACGGGATTGACCAAGGTCGGAATGCCCGGCGCCGACATTGGAATTCGGCCGGAAGATCCGACGATCGCCGAATTGCTCAAGCCGCACGGCTATATGACCGGTCAGTTCGGCAAGAACCATTTCGGCGACAAGGACGAATTCCTGCCGTCAAACCACGGCTTCGACGAGTTTTTCGGCAACCTCTATCATCTGAATGCCGAGGAGGAGCCCGAGGACCCTGATTACCCGAAAGACCCGGAATTCAAGAAGCGGTTTGGTCCGCGCGGCGTGATCCACAGTTTCGCCGATGGCCGCGTCACGGACACCGGGCCGCTGACAAAAAAGCGCATGGAAACGATCGACGATGAGGTCACGATGCACGCGCTGCGTTTCCTCGACGAAGCGCATAAGGCCGATAAGCCCTTCCTGCTGTGGTACAACACGACAGCCATGCATTTCCGGACCCATATTGCCGACCGGCACCGGGACAAGAGCGGCCAGGGCGATTACAACGACGTGATGGTCGGGCATGATGAGAACATTGGGTTGATGCTCAACAAACTCGACGAGCTGGGCATCGCCGACGACACGATCGTTTTGTACTCAACCGATAACGGCGTGCATTACAATAGCTGGCCGGATGCCGGCATCACGCCATTCCGGGCCGAGAAGAACACAAATTGGGAAGGCGGTTGGCGCGTACCGGCGTTTGTACGCTGGCCTGGCAAGATCAAGCCGGGCACGGTACTGAACGGCATCGTTTCCCACCAGGATTGGTTGCCGACGTTCCTTGCCGCCGCCGGCGAGCCGGATATCAATGACAAGCTTCTCAAGGGACACACGATCGGCGACAGAACCTATAAGGTGCACATCGACGGCTACAACATGATTCCCTACCTGAGCGGCGAGGTGCAGGAAAGCCCGAGGAACACCTTCTTCTACATTAGCGACGACGGCGACATCCTGGCGATTCGGATGGGCGATTGGAAGGTGGTGTTGATGGAACAACGGGCGAAAACCTTGCAGTGCTGGTTCGAGCCATTCGTTCGCCTGCGCGCGCCGAAGATGTTCCACCTGCGACGTGACCCATTCGAGCGGGCCGACGAAAATTCGAACACCTACTGGGATTGGGTTATCTCGCACATTTACATCATCTACATGATGCAGGACGTGGTGGCGCGAGAGATCCGGGAATTCCAGAACTATCCACCCAGGCAGAAGCCAGCCTCATTCAACCTCGACGCCGTGCTGCGCACGCTCGAGGACGCGGGGGGCGGCGCGAACCACTGACCATCCGCTTAACGAAACAGTGCCCAAACCACCGTACTCGGCGGGAGCGCCGGGTACGGCGAGGGCAGAGCGAGAAAGCATAGGCGGCGGCTCCGCCAATGGCACCGACGTAGAACGGGAGCAATAACGCCCTCGGCGTAAAGCAATATGATGAAGGAGTGGCTCAGCTACGTCGCGAAATTGCAGTCGTGATCATCAACGCGATGGCGTTGCTGATCATCGTGATCGGGACGGTCGAGGCGTTCGTTCGGTCCCTTATCATCCTGTTCAGACCGTCGCCGGCCGGTCGGCAGTTTCACACCGCATATTTGCGGTATGGGCGTTGGCTGGTGGCGGGACTGACCTTCCAGATTGCCGCGGACATTATCGAAACCGCGGTTGCGCCAACCTGGCTCGAACTCGGACGCCTTGGGGCGCTCGCGGTGCTTCGGACATTCACCAACTACTTCCTCGAGCGGGATCTGTTCGAGATTGAGAAACGCGCGGCGCTGCGGGAGCCAGAAAAGAAACAAGGGGGGGAATAACGGACCTTCAGACAATTAGGCTTGCCTGCGGTTTACCAGGGTTGCTCATGACGGGGGCAACGTCCGTCGCGCAGGCGCAACAGGCAACCAGCATTGGGCAGCCGGCGGCCAACGCACCCGGCTGGAGCTGCAACATTGCGCCCTATCTGTGGCTGCCGAATAAAATCCCCTCTCACGACCAGCCCATGCGGAGGCGAAAAATTATAAAGCGGTTGCATCTCCAGTTCAGCGGGATCGTGGTTCGCCGGCTGTTTGCCGTCGCAATTGTCGGGTTTGCCACCGCGCTCGGCGGTTGCGGTGACGACGGCATTATCTCCCGGCTCTTGTTGAAGCCGGGTGACATCATCATCGAGCGTCGCCCAGACGTCGCTTACGAGAGATTGTTTCCGTATTACGTCGAACTCTGCGCCGCGAGCCAATTCCGCGCCAAACTCGACGGGCGAGGGCGGCATCGCCGGCCACGCAGTCATGTATCTCAAGGGCGCCTGCAAAGATGACGAGGCTCCCTACCCGCAACTGCGGCGCTGCCGGGTCGCGGCGACCAAGCTGGACGATCCCGAGCATGGGGCCGGGATCAGCGTCAGCCGCTGGTTCAAGAGTGTCAATTGGGTGGCGGTCCCAGGCTATGAACTGTTTTTCGAGGGCAACCTACAACCTGGCGAGCGCCTGACCCGTGTTCAGTTCGAGGCGGTAGAGCAGTATGTGATCGCCCGGGGCGTCTACAAGGGGGTCGCGTTCCACCGTTACCCAGGAGCCAGCTCAGACACCGATCTCCGAGAATTCCTCGAAAGAGACGGTATCGGCACCGACCTGGCGCTCCAATTCGCGCGATCGATGTTTTGCGCCCGGCTGCCGGTGACCGAGGGCATGTTGGACCAGGTAATCGGCTTCCTGAACGACAAGAACCGTGAATACGCCGAAGGCGAGGCCGACTACAATTGGAGTGTGTGGGCCGACAACTGCATGCATACCTTGCGCAACGCGTTGGCGGCGGCCAACATCTGGTCACCGCTGTCGGTGCGAGCGGTAAAATTCCGCCAGATCTTCAATCTCGCTATCCCCGCAAACGAATTCGTGAATCTTGCCGAACTGATGACGCATGGGGATATCGACGATTATCAAGAGATTTTGCAGGACGGACCGCGACGAGACGAGTTCCACGAATTCCGTTGGCTGCCGACCCGGCAAGGCGCGCTTTTAAAGACGCTGCCGGTACATGATCCTAACGATCTTTACGACACGACATTTCGGCTGTTCACGCTGCAAAATCCGTTCCTGTTAAGCAAAACCCAACGCGCGATTGATCTGTTGTCGGACCAGCGCTTTGTCAATCTTGATGCCAATCTGCACTATTTCGAGAAGGAGTACGACGCGATCCTCGCCCGACATAATGATCAGCGCGATGCTATGGCAAGTGTGCGCGGAACACCGTTCCGCCGGGTTGAGCGGCTGTATTACGACTACATTCATGCTCAGCGAGACGAGGTCCACTCGACGCTGGATCGTATCGCGGCGCCGGTCGCGAAATTCCACCGCGCCTGCCGCGAAATAGCTTTTGGCTTGGACCGGACCAGACGGTGCGTCGTGCCTACCGCGCGACTTTGCCTTTACAAGACGATACGTCGACGCAGCTGGAAATATCGCAGGACGACAAAGCAGGTGGCCGCGGCCGCCAAGTGCTTAAGGGTATGTCCACTCAAAAGGTGCCCGAAGGAGTGAATCGCCCGGTCGGGTGAGTTCGAAGCAGCTCGGCGAGCGCATACAATGCCGGCAGCAATAATCCAATAGTGGCCGAGGGTGTACTTTGGCGGATAGAGGAGGAACAGGACAAGCAGCGCCACACCAGGAAAAAATTGTGCCCAGAAATAGAGCCGTAAATCGTCCGTCCAACGCCACAACAGCAGGCTTCCGATGCCGATTGCGAGCATTGGCCACAGTAAGCCGTCTCCGCCGCTGCGCTGACGCGTCCTTGACCACGAGGGCGAAGATCGCCGCAAAGCTGATCGTCATTGGCAGACGGTCCCAGAACAGCGTGCCATCATTGGTATCCAGCGGTAATAGGACGAGCCGATCCCGGTCAGAAGAAATCCGACAAATAGGCGTACCAGCTCACGTTGATCCGTGGGCGGATCGAGAAGCGCGGTGATCTGGGCTTCGGTCAATTGCTGTCGTCGCATCACTCAGCCCTTCCCGGATCCTGAGGCCGGCAGACCAGCCGATCCAGGCCAGGAAGTCGATCAGGGTGCTGCGCTTGAGGCCGAAGGTGCGACAGACCGCCGCTTGCTGGCGCCGCTGTATCTAGAGCGCCGAGCGACCCGCCACGGAAAACCGTGATGGATTCCGCCCGCTCAGGGCCGCACCCGTTGCCGGCCGTAAGGCCGCCTGAGTTCGTGGTTTGTCCGCTTATGTGTGAAATCCAGGCGTTCCGTTACTCCTGGCCTAGGCGGTGATGCCTGTCTGCGGAGGAAGATTCCGTGCACGCTGGACCAGGCGCTCTGGTTCGCCGGCTAGAGCGACCCGCGAGGGCCGCCCTTCGGCGCGCCTACGAAGGCCGGACCGCCGATCTAGACGGCAAGAGTTATTTCGGCGCTCGACCAAAAATATATCATAAAACTGTCACTCTTCCGGTTGTTACCCCTAGATTTGAAAATGTCACATTGATGCCGCAAAATATTTGCCATAGTTTTCCTCGGTTGAAACCCTCACATTTCTAAAAAAAATCGAGGTGGTTGAACGAGCGACGCCATTTAGGATCAAACTAACTCTTCTATGTACGGCTGGGCTCTCAGAGGAGGCCCGGGGAAGCTCGGCCAGAGACGAAACCTTGTGGCCGGAGGAGGATTTGAAGTGACCACCATCGACTTCCGTACCGACCCCGCTACCGCTCGGCGCCACCGCGTCGTATCGCTCGTTACCCACACCGACATCCCGGACGTCGTCTGGGCCGACGACGAGACGGGCTGCTACGGGGTGTCGGGCACAGATGCTAAGGGCAAACGCATCGTCGTGGAGCAGTCTGGGCCGATCAGGATCGTCAGCGCGAGGAGGTGACCATGCCCGATCGTGACAATGTCGAACTTTGGGAGGGGACAATCAGTTGCCGACGCATGCGGTACGCGCGTTCCTCGAGAGCCTCGCCAAGCGCCGAATCCCCATTACCTACCAGGAGCTGGCGAAGGCTCTTCAGATCTTGCCACCCCATTCCATCCAGCGGGTGACGGAAGCCCTGGAGCGTCTGATGGAGGAGGACGCGGCGGCGGACCGCCCGTTCATCGCGGCGCTCGTCATCAGCAAGGCGCGTGGCGGCCTACCGGCGCCCGGGTTCTTCGACTGCGCCCGACGGCTCGGCCGGTTCGCGGGCGATCCGGACGGTCAGGACGCATGGTCGTTTCACGCCGCCGAGCTGAACGCCGTCTTCGCTCGCTGGGGCGGTTCGCGCGACAACTAACAACGAGGACATCATGTTCACCGAAATTAATCCGACCCTTAACCGGGGGCGCCATACCGAGTATTGCCGCGTCTGTCCCGGCGTATTCACGAGGAAAACGTGGCAAACCATCTAGAGCTACTCACTGCGAAGGTTGCTGTTCTACAGCAGCTGGTTCGCGTACTTTATCGCCGCGCACTCAGCGAGGCACCCGATCCGCCCGCCGCTGCATTGATATTGTGTAACAAATTTAAGGGAGAACTTGGTAAGCACCTCGAAAACGATCCTCGTGCCGCATTGCTCATTACAGAAAATATTGATCTTTTTTTTGATGCATTAATAGGCGAATTGAAGAACGATGATCACAATAGAAACTCTACGTCAGGTCCACCCGTTTGATTGCAGTTGTGTAGACGTAACCATGTTCCCGCTTGCGCCAGCACCAGCCCTAAACTAACTCGGGTCCGTCAGGACCTCGAGAACCAGGTCCGCTCGGTGCTCAAGACCTTCGGCTTGTTCCTTGGCAAGGGCCGAAGCCTCGACGGCATCTTTGCCGGCGCGGCCCACATCGCAAGTGTCCGGCTCGTCAACCAGCGCATCGCCATGGCGCCGATGGAGCCGCGCGCCGGGCTGGCGATTTAGGAACCCGAGGGCGACCGCTACGTGCTGCACGTCGCCTCGCAGAGCGCCTTCGCCATGCGGCAGCACGTGGCGCGCACGCATGGGCGTGCCGGTCGAGAAGCTGCGCGTCGTCAGCGGCGATGTCGGCGGCGCGTTCGGCATGCGCACCTCCGGCTATCCCGAATATCCGGCGCTGCTGCTCGCGGCGAGGCGGCTCGGGCGGCGCGGTGCGCTGGCGCTCGACCCGGCAGGAGGGGTTCCTCACCGACAACCAGGCGCGCGACACGCTGATCGAGGCGACGCTGGCGATCGACGCGGACGGCAAGTTCCTCGCGCTCGATATCGACAGTCTGGCGGCGCTCGGGGCGCTATCACACCTCGCATGGCGCGTTTATCGCGACGGTCAATTTCGCCCGCTGCCTGCCGTGCATGTACGACATCGCGCAGATCGGGCTGCGCATCCGCTGTCTTTTCACCAATACGGTGCCGACCGGGCCCTATCGCGGCGCCGGGCGACCCGAGGCCAATTACGCGCTGGAGCGGCTGGTCGACGAGGCGGCGCGGGTGACTGGCATCGACCGCATTGACATCCGCCGCCGCAATCTGATCCCGCCCGAGCCGCATGCCGTACAAGACGCGCGGTCGGCACGACCTATGACAGCGGCGATTTTCCCGCAGTGTTCGACGCCGCGCTCGCCCGCGCCGACGTCGCCGGTTTTGCGGCCGTCGCCGCGCCGCGTCGGAAGCCGCCGGTAAGACGGCGCGGACTCGGCGTCTCGTGCTTTCTCGAAATTGCCGGCGGCCAGCCGGGCGAGGGCGCCTCGGTCGGTTTCCCGGGTCGAGCAAGCTTCTCCTGGCGATCGGCGTGCAGGCGAGCGGACAGGGGCACCGCACGGTCTACCGCCGGCTCGTCGCCGAGCGCCTCGGTATCCCAGTCGAGAATATCGACTTCACGCATGGCGACAGCGACGACGAGGTGCCGAGCGCCGGCGCGGTCGCCTCGCGCTCGACGATGTCGGTCGGCGGCGCGGTAGCGACCGCGCTCGACGCGGTGATCGAGAAGGGGCGGCGCCTCGCCGCGCATGTGCTCGAAGCCGCCGCCGAGGACATCGTCTATCGCGACGGGGTGTTCGAGATCGCCGGCACCGACCGCAACGTCGCGCTGTTCGAGCTGGCCGATCGCGCCAAGACCTTCGGCGAGAGCCTCGACACCACGAGACGCAGGTTCGACGCGGCGCCGTCATTCCCCAACGGCGTCCACATCGCCGAGGTCGAGATCGACCCCGCCACCGGCCAAGCCGCGCTCGCCGCCTATACCTGCGTCGACGATTGCGGTCGGGTGCTGCAGCCGGTGCTGGTCGAGGGCCAGGTGCACGGCGGGGTGGCGCAGGGTGTCGGCCAGGCGCTGCTCGAATGGGCTCATTACGACGATGCGAGCGGCCAGCTCGTCGCCGGTTCGTTCATGGACTACGCGATGCCGCGCGCCGACGATCTGCCCGGCATCACCAGCGAGCTGCACCCGGTGCCGTGCACGACCAACCCGCTCGGCGTCAAAGGCGTCGGCGAGGCCGGCACGACCGCATCGCTCGCCGCGGTGATGAACGCCGTCGCCGAGCGTTGCCGGCGCCAAGATCGACATGCCCGCGACCCCCGAGCGGGTGTGGCGGGCGCTTAGCGCAAATGCCGGAGGAACCTAAGTTCCGTCATTCTGGGGCAGCCCAAAGGGCTGAACCCGGCTATATTGAACCGGGCAGCATGCTGCTATTAAGAGCTACTTTACTGGTTTAGGGCCTTTGCAAACTCTGCGGCGATCTCCTTGATCGCCTCGGCGCGTCCGGTGCAGAGAAGTCTAAGATGCTTTAGGCGCGCCGCTGCACCCTCCTGCCGGGGTTGCTCCCTCAATGACGTCAAGGGGATCTACAGAAGCCGGGAGGTGGTCCGGCAGAGGTCGGCTTCCGGCGGCGCGTTACTGCTACGTGCAGCTTTTCAGCCAGCCGTGGTCGCGGGCCGATGGACGCCGCGCGAGGCGTGCGCGCAGCAGCGCCGCAGCCTTGGCTCGCTGTCCTGACCGGATCTCGGCGACGATCAGCGTATCCTCGAACACCTCGCGCTGCGCGCATGGCTGCCGCCGATGTGCGGCGCATCGGCGAGCGCCGCTTCCAGGCTATCCACCGCCTCCCGCGCTGCTCCGCGCTGCAATGTCGCGATGGCCGCGCACAAGGCAGGCCCGACTTCTCCTGGCGGCAGCCTCCCGGCGTCCACCGGACCCTGCAAACCCGTCGGCCGGTGGTGGACGGGAAGCGGTCGGCTTCGAACCGTGCGCCACAGGCCTCGACGATGCTCGCTTCGGGGTGGACTGCCGACGTTCGCTGTGCCACTCGCCACGGCGAGATCGCGCCCGATTAAAGACCTTCCGCCCTCGTCCCGGGAACGGGGAGGTTCGCACTAAGTCGGAGCGAGTCAGCCGATCGAAAGTCGCGAAAGTGGACGCCCGAAGCTTCCGCAGCCTGTCAAGGTCGGACACCCAGGCCGGGCCAACAAGGCCGTGCCCGCCGGATGGATACGACGTATCGTGGACGGGCGCGTTTCGCAACGCAATGGAATGGCGTGAAAGATCGGGCCAGGGCCGACGGCGTTCACACGAATGCCCTCCGGCGAGTGGTCGGCGGCGAGCGCCCGCGTCAAACCCGCGACCGCGGCCTTGGTGGTGTCGTACTGCAAGTTGCCGCCGCCTGCGACGACGGAACGTACGGAGGCGACATTAACGACTGTTTCGCCCTTGTTGCTGCGCATCAGCGGAACCGCCGCCTTGGCACAGAAGACGTAGCTCATCAGGTTGACGCTGAGGATCTCGTTCCAGCTCGCGGCACTCGCCTCGTCTACCTTCTCGTATTTGCGGATGCCGGCATTGTTAATGAGAATCGTCCAGGCGTCCGAACTTCTGCGCGGCAGCGTTGACGAAGGCGAGGCATGCCGCCTCGGTACCAACGTCAGCCTGCGTGAAGGCGACCTTGGCGCCGGCGGTCTCCAGCTCGGCCGCCACGCGCTGGCCGCGCTCACCGTCCCGGTCGCAGAATGCCACGCTCGCGCCCTCGGAACGAAACGCCTGACCGCGGCCTCACCGATCCCCGATGCCCCGCCCGTCACCGCTGCAACCTTGCCATCAAGCCTTCCCATGTTTGCCGCCTTTCACCATCAGCGCCGCATCGCAGCGGCTGGCGAGACTGTCGAGCAGTACAACGCCAAGGCCGCACAAGGCCATACCGCCTGCTCAATTGGCT
>CAWFKO010000018.1:0-410913 GCA_963816445.1 uncultured beta proteobacterium
GGGACCCGGACAACCGTGACCACGGGGGGTGGACACCGGTGTCCGGGGGCCCCGGACACTCATGTCCTAGGAACCATGTCGAATCAACCATCACTACTACCACCACCGTCGCAACCCCGAGTGCCGTCGCCCTATCGACGACGTGGTGGTGGTGATCTTTGCTATCCCAAAAGCCTCAACCCAGCGCAACAGCGGGCGTTGCACGATCGGTTGGCGGGGCTGGCACGGGACGAAGCGCAGCAGATCCTCGACGAGCTCTCAGGACGCCTCGCCTTCTTCAGGTTAGGAATCCGTTGCGCTACTGCGCGGTCCTGATCAAGCGCATGAAGTGCGGCAAGTTCGTTCCAGAGCTCGGACTCACCGTTGCTAATGCGCGAGTTGCCGAAATTGAGCATCAGGCCTTACTCACCCGGATTAGCAGCGCCGCTACAACCGAATCCAGCGCCCAACGACGCGCTCTCCCACCACGGCAGCGCGAAGCGATCCGACGAATGCGTACCAATTCGTTGAGATGAGCATTTTCCTCACCGACGAAGAACTTTTCGTGCTGACTGGCAGGCGGAGAGCAAAAGCACAGGCCGAGTTTCTCCGCGCGCATCACATCGTCACGTCGTGAATCGCGCCGGACGCGTCGTCGTCGTACGCGAATGGTTGACGAGCGAACCGAAAGGAAAGACCGATCGAGCCCAACTTTGCGGCTCTGAAAGCGCTGGGGTAGCATGCAGTTCCTATGGGTCGCCGCCGCCAGTCTCACTTAGATCTCCCTGTCCGTATGTATTTCCGGCGCGGTCGCTATTACTGGGGCCGTGACAACGTTGCCCTTGGCGCCGACAAACGCGTAGCACTGCATCGTTACGCCGAATTGGAAACGGGCGGCGCGACACCGGGCGCGTTCGCCGATGCAGTTAAGCTTTATCGGGCAGAAGAGCTCACGCGGAAAGCTACCAAGACTCGCGAGGAATATGACCGGCAACTCAATACACTGGGTATAGCATTCGGCCACGTGCCGCTCGACGACATTACGCCTGCGCATGTCCGGCAGTACATGCGCACGAGAGGGAAGCCGATAGCCGCGACGAGGGAGAAGGCCCTCTTGTCTGCAGTATTCAACTTCGCGCGCGGTGAGGGTCTGACGAATGCTGCCAATCCGTGCGTCGGAATTCGAGGTAAAATGGCGCATCGGGAAAGGTACGTGACGCATCAGGAATTTAGCCAAGTCATCAATCGTGCGGATCCCATACTGGCCGGATTTCTTGAGCTTTGTTACATAACGGGGCAGCGACCGAGCGATGTTCTGAAAATGCGCCGTCAAGACGTACAGGACGGTCATCTGCTAGTCGCACAACGTAAGACCGGTGCAAAGGTACGCATCGCGGTTGTCGGCACGCTAGCGGCTGTTTGGGGTGGCTTGCTGAGGGTCCGGTCGCATCGGTGTGGCTGGTGCATGACAAGCGCGGGCAGCGCTTTACGTTAAGCGCAATGCAGCGTCGGTTCTCGAAACTGTCGCCAGGATGGCAGATTCGCGACCTGCGTGCCAAGGCAGCGAGTGACGCAGATAACTCGAAACATGCGCAGGCGTTACTGGGACATTCTGCAGCCACAACAACCGATGGCTATATCCGCAGACGTGTCGGCGAGAGCGTACTTCCGATCGAAATTGAGGGTGGTCTGCAAGACTTTGCGGGCAAGGATTTGGATCAGCGAAACCATTCATAGTGCCGGATTGTGATTCCGGTTGTCATGAGATTCGCGCGCTCGTGTAATACGATTGCAATTTCGGCACCTTGAATAGGTAGGAGGTCGCGATGCCGGAATACCTGTCCCCAGGCGTCTACGTTGAAGAGGTAAACACGGGTGCACATAGCATCCCTGGCGTCTCTACTTCGATCGACAGCGTGCGTTTGCAATCGCTCGTCACTGAGCTCAAGAAGGTTGTCGTCGCCCAGGTGCCAGCGTGGACCGACTCGAATGAGGCCGATCCCGGCGTGACGCTGTTGGAACTCTTCGCGTGGCTCACGGAGAATATGGTCTACGGCGCTCGGGACATTCCGGAACGCGGCCGTGAGGCCGCTCTGCGAGCCGCCAACGCGCTGTTAGCACAAGGTTCTTTATGCGCCGCGACGGGGATGCCTATCACACGTCCAAGTTTCTTTGCCGGACAGCTACTGGACGCCGCCACGCTGCAGGCCGAGCAAGACTATCACCGCAACAAACTCCGTCGGCACAACCGCAGATTGCACGGCTTCGGGATCGTAAGCGGACTTGGCGTTCATGTCGAACCCACCTCTGACCCGGGCGGCTGGCGCATCATCGTGGATCCGGGCTACGCGATCGATGGTTGCGGTGAAGAGATCGCATTATGCACGGGCGTCGCACTCGTCCCTCCGAGCGACCGCAATGAAACGTTCGTGAGCCTGCGCTTCTGGGAGCATCCTTGCACCTCGAACTCGGCCGCGGCAAGCGGTGAGGAGGACGGTGTCATGGGAGTCAGGCAGGCGACTGCCGTCGAAGAGGCCTGCGTTATCGGCGTCGGACAGGCGGTCGTGCCACGCGCGCTGACCTTGGCCCGATTAGTTCGCACTGATGCCGTATGGCACGTTGATCCGACATTTGCGGTCCTCCGTGCAGGATAGACGGGTTGCTTGGCGCTGCGTGCGGGCCGCTATGCAAGCTCGATTCCGCAAGCTCGGGTTCGATTGGTAAATACGCAACTTGCGCGCGAAGGCCGCGAGCGACCACGAAACGGCAAAGGATGCGCAAGCGTTGCTCGTGCACGCCCGCGCGACCACAACCGATGCCTACCTACGGCGCCAAGCCGGCGCGCGCGTGCAACCGACTACGCGCGAAATAACGGGCAAACCGGGGCAGATAACGGGCAAGGTTAGTGACCGCTACCGCAGTGATACAATACACAAGCGCGGAGAGATGGCAGAGTGGTCGAATGCGCCTGACTCGAAATCAGGTTTAGGGAAACCTAACGGGGGTTCGAATCCCTCTCTCTCCGCCATTCCTGCTGGACGTGACGGCAATGCTCAGGGCCCCGCGTCGAGCGTCCCGCCCATTCCCGATTGCGGCCACACGCTCGCTAACGAACGATGGTGACCGTGCAATTGGCGTAAGCGTCCGGTGACGGCATATTGCCGGACGGTGTTGATGCAGGTTAGCCGTTGGTCGCAGAGAATCGTTTCCACGCTCGCAACCAGAGTTGCTCGACCGTCGTAAGCTCGGGGAACTCGATGGAGTCGAGGGTGACGCGCGCTTTGCGCTTGCCCTGCTGGCATACGGCAACCACGTCGTGGTAGCGCAGATCGAAGCCGACGAGCGCCACGTCGTTGCCCATCAACCGGACCTGCTTGAACCGCCCGAACATCTCCTCGATACAGGTCAGCCAGGCCACCACCTGCTCATCCTCACCATAGGCGTCGGTGAGGGCAAGATCGATGCACGCCTGACGGACTTGCACTGCCGCATTTCGTCGAGCAGGTCGTCCATGGTGCGGCAACCGGCGCCCGATTGGAACGGCGGTGATGACGTCGACGATGCTGTTCGGCGTCTTCGATCGGCATCGAGCGTTGCAGCAGCAGGACTCGCCGAGGCGGCTCGCGCATTGGGTCGGCAGCGGCGCTCGGCGACGTCTTCGAGGAAGCGGTAAGCTTCCGGGTCGATTGAGCCTGGCCGATCTGGAGCAGGCTCGTGTACAGCTCGCCGCGCGCTCACCGCCCGAGTCGGCGCCGGCGAACAGGAAGTTCTTGCGCGACAGTGCCATCACATGCTCATTCTGCCCATATCGGGCGGGAAATTGAAGTTCACTATCGATGGCACCCGTTTTACGGGCGCCGTTTGCGGGCGCAGTACAGCGAGCAACGGGTTGGCGGCCACGTTGTCCATGTCGAGGTCGCCCCAGGCGTCGTAACGGTACTGCCGGCTTGGATGTTTGACGCCGGTATCTGCGCAGGCATGGAACTCGGGGCGCCGCGCGTTTCGGCGAGCACCCTGAGGGATTTGCACCGATTGCTCGTTGAACGCGGATTTCGGCGAAGCTCCCCTGGCGATTCCAACATCGTCCAGGAGAAGCCAGATGACCAAGGTGCAAAAATTCTCGTCGAAGGCCCGGTTGCCATCGACGCAACCCCGCCAGATCAGCATCGCGTTCGAGTCGATTCCACTTCGGGGACTGAGCGCACCGGAGCGCATAACAGTACTCATGCATCTGGCGAATCTCCTCATGCTGGCGGCCGGTGTCGCGACCAAGGAGCTCGACGATGAACGCTGAGTTGCTTCCGGCCACGCTTCTCAGACGCAAGGCCGTGGTGTATGTGCGGCAGTCGACCCAAACCCAGGTACAAACGAACCTCGAGAGCCAACGCCGACAATACGATCTGGTCGAGGAAGCGCGGCGTCGTGGCTTCGTCAACGTCGAAGTGATTGACGACGATTTGGGCCGTTCGGCGAGCGGCACCATGGCAAGACCCGGCTTCGATCGACTGGTGGCCTGGCTTTGCGCCGGAGAAGTGGGCGCGGTGCTGTGCTTTGATGCCTCCCGACTTGCCCGTAACGGACGCGATTGGCATCACCTGCTTGAACTGTGTGGTCTGGTCGAGGCGAGGGTAATCGATATGGACGGCATCTACGATCCGTGCCGACCCAACGATCGATTGTTGCTCGGCATGAAGGGCAGCATCAGTGAGTTTGAACTTGGAGTCCTGCGCGCGCGCATGCTCGATGCCGCGCGCGCCAAAGCCCGGCGCGGAGAGCTGCGTATCAGCGTGCCCATTGGCTACCTCTGGCATCGCGAGACCGGCCTTGGTCTTGATCCTGATCTGCGCTTGCAGGAAGCGATCCGCTTGATCTTCGCGCGCTTTCGCAAGCTCGGCAGCGCGCGCCAGGTGCTGCTGTCGATGGCGGCCGACCAGCTGCACTTTCCGCGTCCGTCCGATGGAAAAAAGTTGGTGAGCTTCGATTGGACACCCATCCGTTATCGCAGCGTCATCTCGGTATTGAAGAACCCGTTCTACGCCGGCGCCTACGTCTACGGAAAAAGCGAGAAGCGCACCGCAATTGTTGATGGTCGCGCGCGCAAGAGCTACGGCCATGGCAAGCCATTTGAGCAATGGGAGGTTATGATTAAGGATCACCACGAAGGCTATATCGAGTGGACCGAGTTCGAACGCAACCAGAAACTGCTCGCGGCGAATGCCTACGGGAAAGTGGGCGACGCCAAATCCGGGCGCGGCGGCCGAGCTTTGCTGGCCGGGCTCCTGCTCTGCGGATGCTGTGGACGTCGATTGATGGTCGCCTATACGGGACGCGCACCGGGTCAACCGGTCTATCGTTGCGAGCGGCCCAATCAGATGTTCGGTCGCCCGCGGTGTATTACCTTCGGCGCCACGCGCGTCGATGCCGCCATCGCCCGCGAGTTGCTGTGCGCGGTCGAGCCGATGGCTATTGAGGCCGCGTTGCAAGCCGAGTGCCGCTATATGGAGGTCCAAAACGAACAGCAACGCATGGCCGAACTGGACTTGCAGCAAGCCCGGTATGAGGCCTCGCTCGCGGAGCGGCGCTACGCCGCTTGCGATCCCGACAATCGACTGATTGCAGCACAGCTGGAAAAAAGCTGGGAAGCCGCACTTCAGCGGGTACAAGCCTGTGAGGCGCGATTGGACGCAGTGCAGCGGCCGAACCCTGCCGCGGTGGCGCCCGACTTTACTGGGCTGGCGGAAGACCTGCAGGCTGCGTGGAACTCGCCAGGCGTGACGATGCGACCTCGCCAACAACTGCTGCGTGCGCTCGTTGCCGACATCATCGCTGAATACGATGCGCCTGCGCGCGAGATCGTGCTCACGATCCATTGGCGCGGGGGTCAGCATTCGCAGTTGCGAGTCCGTAAGCCACAATCAGGCGAGCATGGCTGCCGCACTCCCGAGGAAGCCCTGGCCGTGATGCGCAGCATGGCAAGCCGGTGGTCCGACGCGGACATCGCGGCCTCGTTGAATCGCATGGCGATTCCTACGGGTCAAGGAAAAACTTGGAACGCGCACCGTGTCGGATCGCTGCGCACAGTGCATGGCATCCACGCGTATCGTTCTGCCGAGAAAAATGGGGAGTGGCTCACGATGTCTGAGGCCGCGACTAAGCTCGGAGTCACCAATCACCAAATCCGCAGGCTCATCAAGGAACGTGTTCTGGCGGCCGAGCAGGTTGTTGCCGGCGCACCCTACCAAATCCGTGCCCACGACCTGCAAGACGAACGAGTCATTGCCGCGCTCGCGCGAAAGGGTCGTCCGTGTCGGGCGACTTCTGAAAATCAAACTCCAATGTTTCCAAGCACTTGAAGAGGACGTGCACAATGAATAGGGCCTTACCGGCCCGCGCAGTGCGCGTTCCGCAGCATTGTTGTCGATCTCGATCGCGCCGTCGTCGCGATACCGCGTGAGGGCGGCCCAACGTTTGAGCGCGTAGTTGATCGCGCCAGCAAGTTCCGACTTGGCCGATACCTTGACCCGGGTTTCCAGCATCCATTGCTGCAAGGCGTCCAACAGCGGACCGGCGCGCGCCTGACGCACCCGCCAGCGCTCGTCGGGTGACTTGCCCCGGATCTCCTGCTCGATCGCGTACAAACCCTGGATTTGCGTCAGCGCTTGCTCGGCGAGCTGGTGAGCGAGTGTCGGCATGCAAGTCGTAGAACTTGCGCCGGGCATGCGCCCAGCAGGCCGCTTCACGGACCCGGCCATCGACATAGAGGCCGTCGAAGCCGCTGAAACCGTCCGCCTGCAGCGTGCCCTGGAAGTCCTTCAGGTGGGCACGCGGGTGCGCGCCCTCGCGCGTCGGTGTATAGCGATAGAACGCCGCCGGGGCCTCGATGCTTCCGGCCGGTCGATCATCACGCACGTACACCCACAGCCGGCCGGTCTTGGTCTTGCCCCGCCCCGGATCGAGCACCGGCACCGATGTGTCGTCGGCGTGGATCTTCGTGGCAGCGGTGACGTAGCGGCCGATCAGCTCCGCCAGCGGCGTCACCAGCCGAGCGATGCCACCGATCCAATCGGCGAGCGTCGAGCGTTCCAGGTCGATGCCTTGCCGCGCGTAGATCTCGGACTGCCGGTACAGCGGCAGGTGATCGAGGTACTTGGAGACGGCGACGTGCGCCAGCAGGCCCGGGCCGGCGATTCCCTTGTCGATGGGGCGGGACGGCGCCGCCGCCTGCACGATGGTCGAACACTTGCCGCAGGCGAACTTCGGCCGGACGTGGCGGATGACCTTGAAGTGCTCGGGAATGAACTCGAGTTGTTCCGCCACATCCTCGCCGATCTGCTTGAGCACGCCGCCGCAGTCAGGACAGGTGCACGCCGCCGCATGGAGCACGGTCTCGCGCGGCAATGTCGCCGGCAGCGGTCGCCGCACTGGCGGGGTCCGCGGCGACGATGCGGGGGAGGTTTCGGCGAGCGCCGGGCTCGCCGCCAAGCTGGTTTCCAGTTCCTCGACGATCAGCTCCAATTGCACGACGCGGGCATCGTGCTGCTCGGAGCGGCGACCGAACTGGATGCGCCGCAAGCGCGCGATCTGCAGCTTGAGCTTCTCGATCAGCAATCGCGCAACCAGCACTTCGGCGCGCTGTGCTTCCAACTCCACCAAGCGCTGCACGACTTCGGCATCACGCTCGACCAGCAGACGCTTCAGCGTCGCAACGTCATTCGGAAGTTGATCGATTGCCAGCGCCATGACCGCGAATGTACCGCAGGTCGCGTGCGCGATGCACGCGCGCAATGCATCACGCGGCACATCGCGGCAGCACTGTTGTTACGCCGCTACGGTTGGCTGCCAAGTCCGCGTCGGACGCCGCCAGTCAATGCCTTCAAGCAGCATCGACAGTTGCGCGGCAGACAGATGCACGACGCCGCTGGTCGCCTGCGGCCACACGAACCGACCACGCTCCAGGCGCTTCGCGTACAGGTTACGACAGGACGCGGTGCGACACCGAGCCCATAAGCCAGCGCTGGAACATGTTCTTGCCGCGATGCCCCAGAACGATGTGATCCGCGGTCAAGCTGTCCGCGCGATAAAGAATTTGCTCGGCAGGGTGACCCACCGATACATCGAACTGCGGCGCCAAGCCTTTGGCCACGGCCTTCTCGCGGAGGATCGTAAATTGCCGCTCGAAGCGCTCCTGGGCCGACTCTAATAGCGCCTCCGTCTCCACGTCATCCGCGGGCTCGGGAGGTTGCGCCACCGCAAGCACATGCAACTCGGCACCAAACGCGGCGGCGATGGTCACGGCGTAATCGAAGGCCATTTCGGCGTTCGATGAACCATCGTAAGCGCACAAGATCCTGGAGTTCATTTTCGCTCTCCTTCGACCGCAATCGGAGCTGGCTCAGAACCTGCCTCACGCGTGCTCGACGGCGCCGGAAGCAAGTGCCGCGGTAGAAAAAACGCATTGGCGATAAGGGTCGGAACCACCGCGCTCGCCACGACCGCCGCAATCAAATAGGAGTATTGCGCATCCGTAATGATGTGATGCGTGAGACCGAACAGTGCCGAAATGCTGCCAAATGTCAGCCCCGTCGACATCATCAGCGTGGTGTAGATGCCTTCTAGCCGTGGCGAACCGAACAGCCGCGTCATCGGGTAGACGCCCGCTATCTTGGTGCTCATCTTGGCCAGGAGGAGGACCAGGAACGCGCCCGGTGCCGCTATCAGTGCGGGTACGGAGACGTACGACCCCGCGCGGATGAAATAGAAGGGGGTGAGGAACCCGATCGTCAAGGTGCGAAGCCTGCGGATCAACGCATGGTCCTTGCCCACGGTACCCGCCAGCACCATTCCCATCACGTAGGCGGGTAAGACTGGCTCGCTATCCGCCCAAAGTGCCAGCGCTCCTAAGCCGAACATGCAAAGCAACAGAAATTTCGCCTCAAGCTCGGAGGGTCGGTCGCCGAAGCGTTTGAAAAAGCGCGGAGTGAGCCACGGCAGGATGGAAAAAGCGGCCACGCACACACCGACAAATATGAGCGTTTTGAAGCTGAAGGGCGAGAACATGAGGCCCAGCGCCAATACCGTTGCCAAATCATTGACAAAGCACGCGGCAAGTACGGTCTTCCCGTAGTTGGTACGATTGAAGCCGAATTCCAGCATCACCGCGTAAACCACCGCCACCGATGTCGTTGACAGGGCGATTCCGGCCAGCCAGCTCGAAGACGCGGACCAACTCAACAGGTAATACGCAACCGCCGTGCATCCCAGAAATGGAGCGAGAAAGCCAATCAGGCCGACCCCGCAGGTCTCCTTCCAACTTCGGCGCAGCACCGTCGGATCGAGCTCGGCGCCGGCCAAAAAAGTGAGCAACACCGCTCCCGTTGACGACAGGAAGCGCACCCACGACTGGTCAGTACCGAGTACGGCACTTCCGATGAGCGCCCCCAGAATGAGCTGCGCAACCGTGCCGACGACAATCTCCGACATCGCCGTGGCAATACCGAGCCATATCGAGAGCAGTGTTGCGACGAGCGCTAAGCCAAGCCATAGCGCCGCGTGTGCAAAAATATCCGTCATTGCGAATTCCGATCTGTTCGCCCGATCAGGCGTCGATGAGAATGACCTCAGTGGGCGTGCGCGTGCAGAATGTGTGAATCTTCTCCGCTCGCACCAGGTCGAGTAGCTTCTCTGCCTCTTCGGGAGTCACGATGAATTCGACCATTACCGGAAGGACTTCCGGCAGCTCGAAAAAACGCTGCTCGTGAATCACGCCATGACGTCCGTAGCCAGCGGTGGCGAAAAACGCGGAACCGCCGTGAATGTTCATCTCCTTGGCGCGTTCCAGAAGCCACTCGTACAACAAGACCTTGCCGTGCTTGCGGGGCTGATGCACGTAGAATCGAAGCGCAACCGCATTCATGTCCGAGCTCCTCCGAAAACTAAGCGCGCGATGGCGAGACCGGCGATGGTCAGGAGCAACGACCCGGCGACATGCACGCTAACTAGTGGACTGTAACGATTGAAGCGGGAGTAATCCGTCGTGTGGGATCGAAGTATTTCCACTTCACGGGTTTGGCCTCTTTGTTGTAGTGACGGATGTAACGCATGAGCTTTCTCTTTAGGTCGGGCACCGAGGTGAACACGCCGCGGGCGATGACGTCCCGCTCGATCTTGGCGAACCACAGCTCGACCTGGTTCAGCCAGGATGAGTACGTCGGAGTGAAGTGCAAGTGAACATTGGCGTGTGCCGCGAGGAATTCGTCGACGCGCTTGGTCTTGTGCGCGGACAGGTTGTCGGCGATGACGTGGATTTCCTTGCCGCGCGGCTGGTGGACCACGAGGTCAGTGAGGAAGGCGACGAACTCGGCCGAGGTGTGGCGCTCGGCGATCTTGCCCAGTACCTCGCCGGTTTTGGTGTTGAAGGCGGCGTACAGCGACAGGGTGCCATGGCGGAAGTACTCGAAGCCGTGCCGCTCGGCGCGTCCCGGCGACAGCGGCAACACCGGATCCTTGCGATCGAGCGCCTGAATCGCTGTCTTCTCGTCCACGCAGAACACCGCCGCATGCTGCGGTGGGTTCAGATACAACCCGATCACCTCGGCAGCCTTGGTCTCAAAGTCCGGATCGTTGGAAGCGATGTAGCCCTCGAGCCGATGCGGCTTCAGACTGTGCTTGGCCCAGATGCGCGTGACTGTCATATGCGAGATATCGCCACCCAATTCCGCGGCCAATTTGCGCGAGGACCACTGCGTCGAGCCATCGGCCGGCTTGCGCTTGGTCGTCCAGGCCAGCACGCGCGCTTCGACTCGGTCGGTCACCTTGTAGCGCTCCCGTCCAGCGTGTCGTGCAAACAGCCCAGCCAAACGATCGGCCTCGAAGCGCTTGCTCCAGCGACTGATGTAGCTGTCGGCGCAGTCAAGCTTGGCCCGAATCTCCGCCCAAGTCAGCCCCTCGGCCAGCAGCAGGATCAACCGCGCGTGCCGTGCCGAGTCGGCCCGGCCGTTTCTTGCGCTCGCTTGCCGCTGCAGTTCCATGCGCTCGCTCTTGCTCAGTTTCATCATGCCCTCCACAGGCATGATCATACTACCTATTTAAGTGTTACAGTCCACTAGCAACACGCTCCAGCCGTAAAGCTTGCGCCCAATCAGGTCGATGACCTCGGCGGAGAACGTCGAGAAGGTGGTGAACCCGCCCAGGAAACCAGTCATTAGCGCGAGTCGCATTTCGGGCGGCGCATTGGCATGCGCCCCGAACAGTTGGACTGCGACGCCCATGAGAAAGCCGCCGCCCAGGTTGGCGGCCAGCGTCCCTAGAGGAATCGGAGGGAACACGGGATTGAGGGCGAGGCCCAATCCCCAGCGAAGCAGAGCGCCGACGGCGGCACCCCCACTCACTGCAATATACGCAAGCGATCCCAAATGACCTCCGTGTCAAAACTGCGACGACACGACCGGGCCAGAAGGGGGAGCGAAGGGGGCGGTTAGGCGCCTACGTTCCGACGGGTGGTCCGGCGGTTGTCGTAGGCATCATCAGCCTTGCGGCGGTTAAGGAGGAATGCCATCTCCTTGACGTATTATTGTCCAAATGAAACGGATTGACAATCCAAAGCCCTGTGCCAGTCGCGATACGTCCGCATCGTTTTGCTGGTCAGTCCTTTCGGTAAGAGCCAAGGCTTGGTGCATGTTGACGGTGCTCCTGTTCGCTTCGGGGGCGGTGGCTGCGGACTTCGGAAGCAGGGACGGGCCTGAACCCGCCAACATCGACGAAATTTCGGACGTCCTGCAACAGGACGGGTACGACTTGGAGTTGCTGATCAGCTTCGGCACCTCCAAGGGCGGCTCGGCGGGCCATATTGCTTTGGCCATCCGAAACCAGGTGGCTGGCGATGACACGGTCTACTCGGCCAACTTTTACGCCGACCGTACGCTCGAGCACGCGGTGGGTTTTTACGACGACGATCTCATGATCGGTGTCCCGAAGAAGGAGTACCTGTTCAAGACGACCTCGTCGCTCGGCGACACCGCATCGTTCGGTTTGGACTTTGGCGAGATTTACAAGCGATCCATCGTTGGCGTGCGTGTCTTCAACGTACCGGCCGGTGAGAAGGTGGCCCTGACCGCCTTCTTCAAGCGCATGAACGACGACTATCACAATCGCGTCCGAAGCACCGAGTATCACCGTGGCGAGGTCGTCTACGACTACCTCGATCTCAACTGCGCGAAGACCATCGGCGTGGCGTTCAAGTACGGCGCCGGATATAAGGACCTGGAAGTGAAGAGCGGCCCGATCCTCTCTGCGCGAAAGGTCAAGGCGGCCGTCAATGCGAACATTCCTACCGAGATGGCGATGAAGCTCCTCAAGGAGTGGAACGTCCGGGGGTATGGATTGGACGTAGTGCTTTACAGGAAGTACGCGGGTTCGACCTATGTGGATCCGCACGAAGAAGAAAAGGTGGCGTTCAAGGACCTGCCCGACCGTTTTCCCTCGGTCCTCTCCCTCGACTTCAGGAAGGATCAGGGCCACTACGAGGACTTCGACAATCTCCTGGCGATGTACCTCCTCCACAACATGGGCAGGTACACTGTCCGGGTGAACGACCAGACAAAGCTACTCGAGATCGCGAAGACGAAAGCCCCGATGGCCTACCCCGAAGCCGCCAAGCTCGCTGCGCAGAGTGCCAAGTCGGACAGCGACAACCTGCGTCGGCGCTCGGCGTTCCGTCCGAAGGGAATGGCGATCGGGCAGCCCTGATACTGGGGACCTCTGCAGTTTCACCGACAACAGCAGCAAGAGTTCGACGCATCGGGCTCTTCCACCAGCGCCTACCGAGTTGGTCGAGGTATTATTGCCAGCGTCGTTGAACGGACCGGCCTCGTCGATCGGTAGTCGCGCCTGCGGTCCACGCGCCCATTTCAGCGACAATGCACCGCGGCGTGCCCGATAACGATGACAAGCCTCGAACTCGAGAAGTTGAGCAAGCGCTACCCGGGCGTCGTGTCCGTCGACGCGATCGACCTGTCGGTCGAGCGTGGTGAGTTCGTGTGTCTGCTCGGGCCATCGGGCTGTGGCAAGACGACAACCCTGCGCATGATCGCCGGCTTCGTCGTGCCCGACGCAGGGCAGATTCGCGTTGGCGGGAAGCGACTGTCGTCGCCGCAGATGGTCGTGCCGCCGGAGCGGCGCAACATGAGCATGATCTTCCAGAGCTACGCGATCTGGCCGCACATGACAGTCCGCCAGAACGTCGCGTATGGATTGAAACTGAAACCGGCTCCGGATTCCGAAAAGCAGGCCCGGGTCGACGCGCTGCTCAAGGCGACCCGGCTCAGCGCGGAAGCGGAGCGTTATCCGGCCGAACTTTCCGGGGGTCAGCAGCAGCGGGTCGCGCTGGCGCGCGCCCTCGTGCCCAAACCCGACGTTCTCCTGCTCGACGAGCCGCTTTCCAATCTCGACGCCAATCTGCGCGGCGAGATGCGCTTTGAAATCCGCCGTCTGCACGATGAGTTCCAATACACTTCGGTGTACGTCACCCACGATCAGGTCGAAGCGATGACGATGGCCGACCGCATCGTGGTCATGAACGCGGGTCGTATCGAGCAGATCGGCACGCCGGAGGACGTTTACGAACGCCCCAATTCGGCGTTCGTGGCGCGCTTCATCGGCGGCACCAATGTGCTCAATGCCCGGCACGTCGGCGGAAACACGGTCGAGATCGGCGGACACACGCTGCAGGTCGGGCAAGGCGAATTTGCGGGTCCCGGGCAGGCGATGAGCGTCTGCGTAAAGACGCATGACCTCGAGATCGTACCGGCATCGCCCGCAGCGGGCGGTGGCAACAATGTACTGCCCGGCGTCGTGCGCAGCCACGCCTACCTCGGCAGCCACCGGGACTATATTGTGGACGTCGGACAGGACGTACTGATCGCGGCGCCCGCCGACCTTGAAGTGGCGACGGGCTCGGCGGTTGCGGTGCGCTTCAAGCAGCAGCGTTGCCGCGGATTGTCTCGCTAGAGTTCTAAACCGCTCCGGCCCGCTTGCGCGGCCGGGGAACGACAGGAGAAGCATCGTGAAACGAACCGTGATGGGAATGCTGCAGGCGGTGGTCATCATGCTGGCCGTCGCAGGGACGGCGCGCGCGCAGGAAACCACTCCCGCCATGGTGGCCGCCGCCGCCAGCGAGGGCAAGGTCGTCTGGTACACCTCGGTCGACGTCAAGGTGGCGGAGGCGGTCGCCAAGGCTTTTCGCGCCGACTATCCGAAGATCGAAATCGAGGTCGAGCGCTCCGGCTCGGAGCGAGTATTTCAGCGCATCAACCAGGAGTACCAGTCGAACATTCACAACGTCGACGTCGTCAACTCGTCCGACGCGTCGCATTTCATCTATTGGAAGCAGCAAAAGCTGCTCGCCTCGCACACTCCGCCCGATGTGAAGCGCTTTCCCGCCCAGTTCAAGGATCCGGAAGGTTACTTCGCGACATGGCGGGCGACGCTTTCCGTGATGGGCTATAACACGACGCTGGTCGACGCCAAGGATGTGCCATCCGGCTACCTGGATCTGCTCGACCCGAAATGGAAGGGCAAGCTGGTCAAATCGCACCCGGGTTACAGCGGCACGAGCCTGACCGGCACCTTTGCAATCGTCAAGCTGCTCGGGTGGGATTATCTGGAGAAGCTCTCCAAGCAGGGCGTGCTGCAGCTGCAATCGACGACCGCGACGCCGAAGAGCATCGCCAGCGGCGAGCGCATGGTCATGGTCGACGGCAACGAATACAACATGTTCATCGAGATCGACGCCAAGAGTCCCGTCAAGATCATCTACCCCAAGGAGGGAACGCCGTTCGTGACGTCGCCGAGCGCGATCTTCGCCGGCGCCCCGCATCCCAATGCGGCTCGTGTCTTCCAGAACTTCCTGTTTACCGCCAAGATTCAGCAGTTGACGGTGAACGAGGGCGGCACGCGGTCGGTCCATCCGGACGTGAAGGATCCTCCCAACCGCACGCCGCTCAGCGCGATCAAGATCCTTCCCGACGACCCAGCCGCGATGCTGCCGCAGATCGCGGAGATCAAGAAGCGCTACACGGCATTGTTCGGCAACTAGATCCCCGACGCGAGCAATCGTGTTCGGGCGCGGCAATCACTCAACGTCACGGGCGGCCCGCGCGTGGCGGCTGCCTGGCGACGCGGCTGTCCGTCGCTTCGACCTGACGGCGCCGCTGTCGCTCGCGTTCGTCGTGGTGCTGGCGGTACTGGTGCTGCTGCCGATGGCGTGGCTGGTCGTGACCAGCGTGCGCGACGAAGCCGCGCAGTTCACGATCGACAACTACCGGCAGTTCTTCACCGACGCGTCGTTCCTCAGACCACTGCTGACCACGCTTTGGACGTCGGCTGCCGTGGGGATGATTTGCGTCATCACCGCCGCTCCGATGGGCTGGCTCGTCGCGCGCACCGACTTGCCGCTCAAGCGCGTGTTGCGCACGCTGATCCTCGCCTCGTTCGTGACACCGCCTTTCCTTGGCGCCTTCGCGTGGGTGCTGCTCGGCGGACCCAACGCCGGACTGCTCAACCAGTGGTACTACGCCTTGTTCGGACTCAAGCCCTTTACCGACCAGCCGCTGCTCAACATCTTCTCCGTCTGGGGCATGGTGTTCGTGATGGCGCTCTACACCTTTCCCTATGTGTTTACCTTCGTTGCCAACGGCCTCGACCTGATCCCCGCCGAGCTCGAGGAAGCCTCGGCGATACTCGGCGTTCCCCCGTGGCGCACCGCGCTCGATGTGACGCTTCCGCTGGCCACACCGGCGCTGCTCGCCGGGTTTCTCGTTGCGTTCCTCCAGTCGATGACCCTGTTCGGTACGCCGGCGATCCTGGCGCTACCGGCGGGCATCGACACGATGACGACCAAGATCTGGAGTCTGTTCCAGTTTCCGCCGCGACTGGGCCTCGCCGCCGCGGCGTCCCTGCCGCTGTTGATCATCAGCGTCGTGCTCCTCAGGGCACAGGCGGCGATCGTCGGTCGTCGCGGGTATGCGGTCATCGGCGGCAAGGCGACGGGAATGCGTTTGCTGCGATTGGGTGCTTGGAAATATCCGGCCCTCGCTCTGTTCGCGCTCGTCCTAGGCTGCTCGATCGTGCTTCCCTACGGCGTGCTGCTGCGGACCGCATTCGTGAAGAACTGGTCGGGCCCGATGGGGCTGGAGAACCTCACCTTCGCCAATTGGCGCTTCGTCTTTCTCGAGTTCAGCCAGACGCGGCTCGCGCTGCAGAATACGTTTGTCCTGGGCGTGACCGCCGCGACGGCGGGCACCGTGCTCGCGACCGCTGTCGGCTATCTAAGTGTGCGCCGGCTGGTGTGGGGGCATCGCTATCTGTCGTTCCTCGCCACTGCGCCGGTCGCCATCCCCGGAATCGTGCTCGCGGTCGGCCTGTTCCTGAGTTACACGCACGCCCCGCTGGTGCTCTACGGGACGCTGGCCATCATTTTTCTCGCCTACGTGACCAAGGAGATTCCCGTCGGCTACCAGCAGATCAGCGCGTCGCTCAAATCCGTGCACCCCGAGCTCGAGGACGCGAGCCGCATCTTCGGCGCGACGCGACTGCGCGCACTCGTCGACGTCACCGCACCGCTGATCCGCAATGGCGTGATCACGACGTGGATCCTGATCTTCATCGGCTCCATCCGGGAGCTGTCGGCGACGATCCTCCTGTTCACGGCGCGGACCAAGACAGTTTCGGTTACCATGTTCGACCTGCGAGAGAGCAACGACTGGGGCCCGATCGCGGTCCTGTCGATCACCATGCTAGCCATCACCTTCGTCCTCGTCCTGTGCATCAACCGCTTCACCGGCAGGAGGATCGGATGACGCGCATCGATGCCTCGCCACTACCTGTATTGGGTCTGATGCTCGGTGACTGCACCGGCATCGGTCCCGAGCAGTGCGCACGGATCCTTGCCGATGGCCGCTTGAACGACGTCGCGCGCCTGCTCGTCGTCGGCGACTCGCGCGTGCTGCAGCAGGGGGCGCGCGACGCCGGCGTCGAGCTCGCCTGGCGAGCCTATACGGCGCCGGAAGCGGTCGACTGGTCGCGCCGCGATATTCCGATCATCGACTTGGCCAATCTCGATCCTGCGCAGATCGTGCGCGGCCGCGTGTCGTCGCAATCGGGTCGGATCACCGGTGAGACGCTCGCCTACATGGTCGACCTGGCGCTTGCCGACCACATCGACGGGATCACATTCGCCCCGCTCAACAAGGGTGCGCTGCATGCCGGCGGATGGCGTTTCAACGACGAGCATCAGCTGTTCGCGCATCTCACGCACCACGCCGGGTTCTTCGGCGAGATGAACGTTCTCGACAACCTGTGGATGTCGCGGGTGACGTCGCACGTGGCGCTCAGGGAAGCGCTGGCGCAAATCACGCCCGAGCGCATCGGGACGGCGCTGGAACTGGCGGACGCCACGATGCGCAGCGCCGGCATCCGCGATCCGCGCATCGCCGTCGCGGCGCTCAATCCGCATGCCGGAGAAAACGGACTCTTCGGACGGGAGGAGATCGACATCATCGCGCCGGCGGTCGAGCGCGCCGCTGCGCGTGGGATCCATTGCAGCGGTCCGTTTGCCGCCGACACGGTGTTCCTGAAGGCCTTCGCCGGCGACTACGACGGAGTCCTCAGCATGTATCACGACCAGGGGCAAATCGCCACCAAGCTCAAGGGCTTCAACCGCGGCGTGACGGTGACCGCCGGATTGAAAACCGTGTTCACGACGCCGGCGCACGGCACGGCCTTCGACATCGTCGGCAAGGGATGCGCGAGCACGGGTGCGCTGGAACAGGCCGTGCGCCTGGCCGCGCGGCTGGCCGCAACGCGCCGGCAGGTCGCTGGCGCGCTGGCGTCCCATTGACGATTATTGAGCTTTACCTGACTACGTGACACAACCCGCCACAAGCCGCGTCGCCCCGGCGCAGGCCGGGGCCCAATCCCTGGCCGTCAAATTGGATCGCGGCCTGCGCCGGGATGACGTCAACATTCATATATCCAGCGTCGCTCGATTTCGTATTTCTCAATAGGAACGTTCTCGTGCAGACCCAAGATACCGGCGCGGCCGTCGCCATCGATGCTTCGCTGACCGCCTACGTCGCCGACTTTGTCGTCGGCACCAGGGCGAGCGATGTTCCCGGCGACGTGATGCGTTTGGGCAAGCGATCGATACTCGACGGTCTCGGCCTGGCGCTGGCCGGTGCGGCTTCGGAGACCGCGCACATCATTCGCCGTTACCTCGACTCGCTGGGTGTCGCCACTGAGTCCGCTGCGACGGTCATCGGCGGCGATCTGCGCTTGCCGGCACGCTTCGCGGCGTTCGCCAACGGCGTCTCGATTCATGCCGACGACTATGACGACACGCAGCTGGCCGTCGCGAAAGATCGCGTCTACGGCCTGCTCACCCATCCGACCGCACCGGCCCTTCCTGCGGTGCTTTCGCTTGCCGAGCGTGGCGCGCTCGGCGGTCGCGACGTCACGACGGCGTATCAGGTTGGCGGTCGAAGTGGAGTGCAAGATCGCCGAAGCGATCCTGCCGCGGCACTACCAGCAGGGCTTTCACAGCACCGCAACGTGCGGGGCGATCGGCGCGGCGGCGGGCGCGTCGCGCGTGCTCAGGCTCGACCGCGAAGCGACGCGCCGGGCGTTGAGCCTGGGTGCGAGCCAGGCCGCGGGCCTGCGCGAGAATTTCGGCACCATGACCAAGCCGTTTCACGCGGGCCGGGCTGCGGAGAGCGGCGTCGTCGCCGCCGAGCTCGCCGCACTCGGCTTCACCGCCTCGCCAATCGGACTGGAAGCCGATCGCGGCTTTTTTCGCGCCGCAGGCGGCGGCTACAGCGGCGAGATGATCAGCGGCAAGCTGGGCAACCCGTGGACCTTCGCTTTCCCGGGTGTGTCGATCAAGCCACATCCCAGCGGCTCGCTCACCCATCCCGGGATGAGCGTGATGCTGGACCTCATCAGGCGCCACGATCTGCGCCCGCAGCGCGTGAAGCGCGTCGCCGTCGGAACCAACCACAACATGCCCAATGCGCTCATCCATCACCAGCCGCGCAACGAGCTGCAAGCGAAGTTCAGCATGGAGTTCTGCATGGCGATCCTGCTGCTCGAGCGCAAAGCCGGGCTCGAGCAGTTCACCGACGAGGTGGTGAACCGACCCGATGTTCAGGCGTTGATCCGGCGCGTGGAATTCGGCGTGCACCCCGACGCCGAGGCGGCGGGCTTCGACAAGATGACGACGATCGTCGAGGTGGAGCTGGACGACGGCACGATCGTCAAAGGATCGGCCGACTTCGGCAAAGGAAGCCCTGCCAATCCCATGACCGATGCCGAGCTCGAGCAGAAATTCCTCGAGTGCGCGGCGTGGGGCGGACTGGATGCTGCGCATGCGAGACGGATCGTCGACATGGTTTGGCGGCTCGAAGAGCTCACCGATGTTCGCGATCTGACCCGGCTGCTGTCGGGCAAGCACGCGGGCTAGGCAGACGGCGGACGCGATGTTCGAAGGCTTTACGCTGGCGCAAATCGAGACCCCGGGGGCCCGCATCAACCTTCGCTACGGGGGAACGGGGCCGCCGTTGCTGCTCCTGCATGGCAACCCGCTGACGCACGTCATGTGGCACAAGATCGCGCCTCGCCTCGCCGCGGACTTCACCGTCGTCGCCACCGACCTGCGCGGTTACGGGGACAGCTCCAAGCCCGACGGTCGCCCCGACCACGGCGGTTATTCGTTTCGGGCCATGGCAGAGGACCAGGTCGAGGTGATGCACTCGCTGGGCTTCCGCGAATTTGCCGTTTGCGGCCACGATCGGGGCGCGCGCGTGGCGCACCGCATGGCGCTCGACCGTCCGGAGCGGGTCACTCGGGTCGCATTCCTGGATATCGTGCCGACGCATCACCTGCTTAACAACATCACGAAGAACTGGGCGGTCGCTTCGTACCACTGGTTCTTCATGGCGCAGCCGTACGACTATCCGGAGCAGATGCTCATTGCCTATGGGCTGGAACGCTATATCCGCAAGAAGCTCGACAAGAAGGGCGTCGGTATGAGCGGATTCACCGAGGAGGCGCTTGCCGAATACATTCGCTGCTGCACTCCGGAGAATATCCATGCAGTGTGTGAAGACTACCGCGCCGCCGTGTCGATCGATCTCGAGCACGACGAGGCGGATCTGCAGCGCAAGCTCACGATCCCGTGTCTGGTGCTGTGGGGCGAGCGCAGCCACGTCAATCGCAGTTACCGCCCGATCGAGGCGTGGCGCGAGAGAGCCGTCGATGTCCGTGGCAGGATGTTGCCTTGCGGCCATTACCCCGCGGAGCAGTCACCCGAAGAGACCTATCTCGAGCTGAAGGCGTTCTTCAGCGAATCGTAGGCGAGCGCCGGCCCGCGATGGCCGCAATGCCGCAAATTCACTCGCAAGCCACGGATTACTCCGTTGCCTGTTGTGTCCATGGGCTCCAGAATTGGCCCATGTCGTCTGGTACAACTCAAGGCTGATCACATCCGGGGAGGTCCCTCTGGGCACCATCGCCCGATAGCTTGATCCTGCAACAGGAGGTTCGCATGCAAATGCCATTCAAGGGCAAGTGGCGTGGCACCGTCGTTGGCCGTGATGCTGCGTTTGGCGAGCGCGTGTTGATCAGCGGCGCGACCAGCGGCAACGGTGCGTACGACGGCGTAGTCGGCAACAGCTTCGTCTTCGAAGACGGCTCCGCCGAGCTGCAATGGAACAACAATGCCGGGTCCGGGTGGCAGCCGAGCGGAATCATCAGCGCCATCGGCATGTCCAGCCCGCTGGTCGTATTCGCCTCCATGTCCGCCGACGACAATTTCCCGGACCAGCGCGATGGTGACTACAACGACCTGTTGGTCTCGTTCGAGAATCTCGATGCCCCGTTCAAAGTGTTGCAGCGACCCTTCGCGCTGGAGCGTGGCTCGCTCGTGATGTTGCCCGACGGCATCTTCGACGCGTCCCAGGGTGTCCAGTACATGGGCGTGCGAATTCGCAACACGTGGTTCTTCGACTGGCAATCCGATTCTCCGCCGACCGGCATGAAGATCGGCATCGCCCCCGCGAGTCGCGCCGCGCTCAACGCGCAGGGGGTCAACGTGATCGACACCTGGTCGCCGCAGGAGCAGCAGGCGTTCGGTCAGGTGGTCGACGGCGGCTACGTTCGCGTGCCGGACCTCAAGGTCGGTGAAGAGACGATGATCTACTTCAAGCTCGATGTGAGCAACGCGCCTGCTTCGAAACCCGATGTCGGCTTTGTCGCACAGCGCGACGCGTTCGACCCGAACTATGACGCGCCGACGCGTGTCGTGACCAAGACCATCTTCGTGAGTCGCTCCTCGTACGACAAGACCACCAAGGAGCTCGTCACCGAAGTCCCCGAAGGAATACTTCGCCTCAAGCTCGATTCGATCAAGCTCGACCCCAAAGGCGCAAACGACGCCGCAAAGGCGTTGATGCAATGTCTGAAGAAGAACGGGGACTCCGGCGGCGATGGCTCCGGAAGCGGGTCGTGGTGGGAAGACTGCGACAAGCGCGAAGGTGAGTGTGAAAAGCGCAGCAATGCAATCCTGCGGCAGATGCTCCGGGAGCTGCTCGGCGGTAAGGATGTCGATGTCTGCAAGCTGCAGGCGGTGATCAAGGCGTGCTGCGACAGGGAACGCGATCACTGTGGCTGCGGACATGACGGCGGCGGCAAGGACGGCGGCGACGGCTACCCCGGTGATGGATGGCAGGAGGGAACCGGCATGGACGGCTGGTGCCGCGTGAAGCCGGTCGCCTGGCTCCCGGTGAGCTTCCAGTACAAGATCGAGCCCAACCCCGCCTACGCGGGTCAATACGGTCCGCTCGCCTTCCAGGATCCGTGGTGGAAAGTGGTCCTGCTCATCATCGCCATCCTGCTCGCCATCGCGTCGATCGTGTACGACTACGTCAACGCCGGTCAGGATCCCAAATTCATCATCGGCAAGATCGTGCGCAACGGCGACGCGATGACCAATCTCATCGATTGCGCGGTGTGCAACCTGAACGGGTCACGCGGCGTCGATCAGGGGGAACTTGATGCACAAGGCGACGACTCCAACAACGGGCTGCCGATCGAAGGCCTGGGTAACATCATCCAGCTCGATCGCACCGACAACGGCAATTTCGGCGTGCAGGATGCGGTGATCGGCAACGTCGTCTGGAAGTCGGGGGGGCGAAGCGGAACAACGCGAGGCGTGGTCATGCGGACCGATTTCGCAACAAATATTTCCTACACCGAGGAAGATACGATCTCGGGTAATCTGAGCTACTCAAACCAGGTCCTGGTTTCGCAGATCACTGGCATGGAGCAGCCGCTGTCTCAAGGTGGCGACTCAGGTTCGGTGTGGGTCGACATGGCAAGCAAGCGGCCGGTCGCGCTCAACTTCGCCGGCAATACCAACGAGGACGGCAAGGCGGGTGTTGGCAATCCCATCGTGCAAGTCGTCAATCAGCTCAACATCCGATTCAACATGTAGGGGCAAACCATGGACAAAGCCTTCTTTGACGGGCTGGATCGTGCCATCGCGGCTGCCTCCCGCCACGAAAAAGAGCTCTTGAGCTACGCCGGCGTGCTCACCGTCGGTGCCGGTCCCGAGCGCAAGGCCGGCAAAATCACCGGTGCTGCGGCGATCGTCGTCACCGTGCGCACCAAGCAGAATGCCGTGGACCTCGCCGCACGTGGTGCGAAGCTCCTTCCCGAGAATATCGACAGCGTTCCCGTCGACGTGATCGAGCAGGGCAAGCCGGTCGAGGCGCCTGAGATCATCGAGGCGATGTCCAGGGCCCGCAAAGTGCTGGCGCGGGTGAAAGACACGTGGCTCAAGACGGAAAACGTGACCGGCATCGGCATCGGCTACAAGCAAGCGAAGGGAAAGACCGACTTCACGAAGGTCGTGCTCGCCATTGCGGTCGAGAAGAAATTCCCGCCGGACGAGGTGCGCAAGCGCAAGCTGACCGAGATTCCGTCGGAGATCGACGGCGTGCCCACCGACGTCGACGAAATACCGAGAATGCGCCCCGCTTCGGGCGCCTCCGGTTCGCGTGACGATCGCAAGGATCCCCTGGTGGGCGGGCTCACCGTCGGCGTGAACACCAAGCCATTCTGGTACGGAACGTTGGGTGCGATCGTGTTCGATCGTACGACCGGCGAGCAGATGGTGCTCAGCAATCAACACGTGCTCGATGGTCCTGCCGGCACCGAGGTCGTCCAGCCCTCCCCGATCGGGCTGGATGACTCGCTCGACATCGGATTCCAGCTCGATATCTGCAATCCCGCCCACTTCTTCCGCCTCGACACACCGAATACGACCGTGGGCTCGGTACTCGCCGGCGCAGCAGTGGCAGTCGCCATCGCAGCGGCCGAGAGCGATGTGATCGACCCGACGCGCCGCGGACAGGACGCGACGCCACCGCCGGCCGGCGCAAAGACGTTGCTCGAGAGCCATCAGGTAAAGCTCGACTACCCCGTGCTGCCGACTCCCGGCACCCACTTCAAGGTCGACATCGCGTGGAAATACACACGCCATACGGACGCAGGCGATTTCTCGCACAGTGTCGTCGAGGTCAAGGAAAATCCGCATGCCCTCGTCGACAAGCTGCTGATCACCGACCGGAAGGTCTACTACCCGGGCGATACGATCCGTCTTTTCGCGATGATCCTGCCGGAGGCGTGCGCGCCCAAACCGAGTCAGCGCGTGACCGCGCCCGACATCACGGCGCTCGCTCGCTGGAAGAACGTCACTCCGGCTACGCTCTCCATGGGTATCTCGGGTCGGACGGATGCGGCGACGGCCGAGCCTGCGACTACCGCGGCAACCGTTTCCGATCACCGCTGCCCGTGCGATCGCTTCCAGTTGACGGCGCTTCTAACGCCGACCAGGGTCGACCGCGCGTACCCGGTCGTGCTTCGCGAGCCGTTGTCGAAGTATCGGGGCGGCCTGCTCACCGAGCTCATCGCGCTGGTGCAAGCGCTGGATGACAAGCAGTTGCTCGAACGCGTCTACCGCCTGGTGCGCTACGGATGTTTCTATACCGGGGAGCTCACTGTCGGCAGCATCCCGAAGGGTCCGTGGAAGCACTACCTCTACGTGCAAACCGTGAACTATGCGCCGGCAGGCATGAAGCCGCTCGACGCCGCAACCATCATCGGCGGTCTTCCGGTGAGCCAGAACACGCGGCCGGAGGTCGGCATTGCGTGTGGGCCGATCGTATGGGAGGACGGCCAGTTCGACATCGAGCTGATCTGACCGGGGGTGTGGGGGCGCGGCGAGCGTATGGCGGGACGCGCACACTCGCTTTCTGCGCGCCACTATATTGACCTCTAGGTGACACAACCCAGGCACGTCGCCCCGGCGGAGGCCGGGGCCCAAGTTGCGACACCCACGTTTCCACTGAACTTGGATCCCGGCCTGCGCCGGGATGACGGCAACATTCATACATGCCGTGTCACTCGGTTCCGTGATTCTCAATAATCCACGCAATCGTTGCCTGGCGTTTGTCCGTAGTCTGCCGCCGATCATGCGCCAGGCGCGTCGGGTCTGGGCAGTTTTTGCGCGAGCTCCGAAAATCTGGATGCCGCCACGTTGTAAAATTCATGGTTCTGCAGCGCCAATTTGTAGAGGTCGTTCGCGATGCTGTTCAATCCGGCAGCGCCGTCTGCCATGGCATCGAAGATCCGTTTTTGCAGTTCCCCGTAAGTACCCGCCCGATCGGCAAGCTCGCTAACCCCGGGATTGTCGACGCCCAGCGCCTTCTGCACAACACGAAGGTTATCGACGTTGCGCATGATCGACTGGGCAGTGACAAGCATCAGCTCGCGTCCAAGTTCATCGTAGAGCTGGCTGATCGTCGCTTCGGGAGGGTTTCGCATCGTCTTCACGTCGAGGATACGGCCATACAGCTTGTCGACGACGCGCCGGCGAAAATACCAGGTGAGATTTACCAGGTGATACAGGACCGTTTCGTCGACTGTGCTTCCCGGTTGAAGCAGATCAAACGGGAGGTCCACCAGGCCGGCCGTAAAGTGGAAGCGATGACTGTTGCTGGACATCTTTTCAAATCGCCGCAACGTCATTCGAAACAGCTCGTCGGAGATCGGCGCGCGAAAAATGGCGCCCGTCGGCTCCTTGCCGTCGAGCGCGTCCAGGATCATCTTTGCAATGAGATATTCGTAGGCTTCGACGAAGGGCCAATCTTTCCGCAGATCGCTCCACAACCAGGCGCCCGTATCGATCGCTTTCCCGAAGAGTCGCTGCCACTCCTTGAGGCCCGTCACCGGGCAATCCGGCGGGAGCCTGCCATTGCTCAACTGATCGCGCGTTGCCTGCGAAACGACCAATTCGATGACGATGCTTGGCGCGATGTCGAAGTTTCGTTCTACGCGCTCTCCTCCTTCGAATATCTTTACGATTTCCTCGGCTGTCTGAATCAACCTGTCATCGCCCAGCGCCGGGTTGAACGCGTAAGGCGGCTCGACATAGATTTCCTTGAGCAGCTTCATCACCGCCCCCACGCTGATCTCCAGCGCGTTGAACGCCTGGAGCGCGGCGCTGACCTGGTCCCCCTTGCGACAGAGTGTCTTGAGAAGCTTAGGGTTTCTTCCGGCGCCCGCAACCGTGTTACTGAAGTAGCCACACTCGAACAAGCAGAAGCCCCAGTCCTCGTTCTGACCCGTCGCCAAGAAGATCAGCCAATCCGCGTTGGTCAGCTCTTGTTCAATTCGTTCGCGCCACTTGTCCCCGTAACGGAATTTTCCGGCATGGGTGACGGAGATCTGATTTCCGCCAAACAACGCCAGTCTCGAACCGATGTCTTCGGCCATCGCGGTGTCGGTTGGCATTTTGTGGCTGATAAAGATGCGCAGTGAGTTGGCCACGTTTGATCTCCATTGTCAGGTGCAATCTCGAACCGGGCGGTTCGACGTATGGTCTCCGGCGTCGGACGGTCCCGATCGGTCGAGTCAACTGTCGGGCAGGCTCAAGGTGCCACCCCAAGCGGGGTTCCAGTCCCCGGCCGCGACTCCATCGCATTGCGTGTTCTTATATTTCCAGCGCCATGCGGAGAGCTCAGCGCGAAGCCACCTGCGGATTTCGTCCTCGCGCCGTGTCTGGATGCCGAGCAGCAGATACTCCCACGGAACGTCCGCCACCGCAGGATGCAGCCAGCAGCCGGCCTGGAGCGAATAAATGCTCGAGTCCTTCGCCCGCCCGTACTCGTACGGCACCCACGCCGATCCGATCGTATTCGGCGTCATCATCGCGATCACGTGCGAGCAGTTGAGAAGCGCCATCTCGACCACGACCGCAACCAGCAACTGATATTGCCGCGAACCAACGGGATACGCCGTCGTCGTGGATAGCCACGTGAGAACCGGGTCGAGGATATCCAGCCAGAATTGAAAACCCTCCTCGCTGGCAATCTTTGCGATCCTGAGCGCCTCGGGATAGTCGGCTTGTCGATGGGAAATGAAAATGCGCGGGCATTCAAAGGTTGCGCCTCCCCAATCCGTCGATCCACGCAACGCGACGAGACCGTCGAACGCCGGATTGCGTCCGAAGACTGGCGCGAAGGGAGTTTGCGAAGGATCGGTCCGCGCGTAGAGCAAGAGCTCCAGGATGAATTCGAGTTCCTCGGGCGCCGGCAGCTCGAACTCCATGGCGCGCGTGCGCGCTCGCCCGATATAGTCGCGACCGTACGCGGGCGCGCGCTCGAGCGCGACCAGGGCGCGTTGGCCGACCGCGGGATCGTCGTAACGCCTCCACAGATCGGCGTCGGTGTGGTCCCTCCAGTTATAGCTCGCCATGGCACCCTCTCCTGCTAAATCCGTTTGATGCGAATCTCAAGGCATCGGCTGGCAAGGCACTCCCCGCGTGATCCGCGTGGTGTTCGCAATTCGTGCTGCCGTGCCCCCGACGTAGGCGCTCAGATTCTTCGGACCGTATCGGCACTCCGGGAGATTCACGCGATCGAGGGCGCACTGATGGACGGCCTCACCGTCGGCGGCGTGGTCGCCGATGCGACGCATGGACGGACCCATCACCTTGTACATCGTTGTCATCGAATCATTGAGCGTCGAATTGAAGCAAGGCAAGTAGTGCGCGAGAAACGGCTTGTCGACCTCGAGCCCGAGGCCCTCTGCCCTCTCGACCATCCAATGCAACGCTTCATTGGCAAGCCCATCCGGGCTATAGCTGCCGCCGACGTTTGAATGGACTCCCGGAAACCACACTTGCTCCAACGTGCCTGTCCAGTCCTGTGGCCTGGTCCACAGGCTCGGCAGGAAGGGCTTGCGCTGCTCGTCTATGGCGAGCGCATGGTAGGCGTGCTGGATGGTCTCATTGAGCTCGATGTCGTGGTACTTGTACTTGTCTCGGTTGAACACCTGGCCGATGAATCCGGGCGCGCCGAGCGACCCGACCGTGTCGAAGACCCCGATGAACAGGATCGGCGGGCAAGGACGAACCTCCCTTATGTTTCGAAAAGCATGCCGCCATTGATCGGAATTCGGCTCTCCCTTTGCCTGGTAGAGTTCATAGAGTTCGGGCGTGTAGTACTCGTCCATCTTCCCCAGAAGGCCGACTTTGCGCATGAATCCCGCGAGCGTACGCACGGTAAAGGCACCACGACTGAATCCGAACAGGTAGATCTCGTCTCCGACTGCGAAGTTGTAGACCAGAAAGCGATAGAGTGCACGCACGTTCTGCTCCATCCCCGCACCGAATGCGCCGCCCGTGTACGTATCGAGTCCTCCACCGGTACCGACTCCCTCGTGGTAGTACAGGACCTGCTCGACACCGGCGCTCGACCGAGGCAGAACAGCTCGCGCAATCTTCAGCACGTTCGTGGGCTGGGGGCGACCACTCGCCTTGTCCCGTCTTTCGGGTTCGTTCCATGTACCGTCAGCACACAGGATGATCCGCTTCACGTTCGCGCCCCTCCCCGTCAGTCATGTGCGCCTTCACAGCGACACTCGAAGTCCTTCTTTACCTTCCGCCGGATACACCGAATGGTAGCGATATCGCTTGCGGAGGCTCGGTTCGTCCCAGAGCCCGTTGAACGTGCTTCGATAGTTGAAAAGCAGCGTGGGTTGGTCCCCGCCGTGCAGGATGACGCGAGCGATCGACTCGCGATCAGGATGGTAGAAGATATTGCCGTTGGTCGACACGAGATAGCGCGGGCAGTCGATCAGATTCAGCAACGCCGATGTCGTCGCGTTCGCGCTGCCATGATGCGAAAGCTTGAGTGCGTCCAGTTTCAGCTTCTCGCCGTCGTGCCCGCGCTCCCGCTGCAACGCCTTGATCGATGTCGCAAGGACATCCGCGTAGGCGTCGCCCGTAAGCAGAATCGAGCGCCCGTCGAACTCGGCCAGCAGCGCGATGCAGCTGCCATTGGGCACGCTTGGATCCTTGCGCTCGGGAGCATTGGCCAGCGCTTCCAGGTCGAACGCGGCAAAGTTGGTCACCGGCGGTGGCGGGACCTTGCGCCCGAGCATCTTCGGGCCTGTCTGCAGCTCCCGCAGCGCGCTCTGCCACAGCCTGCCTAGACGCGTAAGCTGGTTCGCGCCGGGCGAGAGCAAGGTCAATCGCATGCCATCGGGAAGCTCGAACGATGGCAGGGGTTTACCGGATGCGATGACGATGGGTGCAGGAACCTTGGCGCCCGTGGCGCTCATCGCCCGGTTCCACGGCAATCCGCGTTTCGGATCCTCCAGCAGCCGAGAGAACTCTTCCCCTTGCTTGACGCTCAGGAAGGTGCTGACCTGACGCCAGCCATTGAACCAGATGTCCTGAAAGCGGGCGTTCAGCGCGGGGTCCCCGAACAATGGCAGCACGCCATTGATGTGATCGGCGTCGATGTGCGTCAGGACGAACAATTCGAACGACCACGGCGATGAACCGTCGAACCGGGACCCGAGAACGCGCGCCGTCGATTCTGCACCGCAGTCGATGAGGATGCGGCGCGGCTTTTTCGGATCGCCATATTCGATCCACAGACAGTCGCCGTTCTCCGCCGGCAGCATCTCGATATCGAACAACGCCGCCGTGGCGGCCTTCGCCAGCCGCGGCGGGGAAACCGTCGCCGGCTTCGTTGCCGTCGCGGCGGTTCCCCCGTCACTACCGGGTGGCGGCGGCGACGATGAGCGAGCAGTCCCACCGCCACCTCCGCCGTTCTCCGTGGTCGGGGGTGCTGGCAGGCGCGACCCGCGCAACAGCTGCACAACCCGTCCAGCCGTTGGCACGAGGCCGTCCTCGTCATGCCAATGCGCGCGGCCCGCGATGCCGAGCTTTGCAAGTGCCGATTCATAGTCACGGTTACCCCACCACTCGATGTATCGCTCGAATTGGCGGCAGGTAGTCATTACGTGTTCGGAGCTTCGACCGAGTGTGTCCACAACGAGGGCGGCATGGTCGACAGCCTCTTGTGCAAACGCGGCCCGCTCATCGGCCGGCACGTCGGCGAGGCGAAGCAACGCCAATTCCGACAAGCTGACGTGAGCCCACGCGCGCACCACCTCGTCGGGGCTATCGGTGTCAATCTGGGCAGCGAGACGTGCGGTGGTCCAGTGGTCGATGCTGAAGCGGCGTCCCAGGACGACGTCGAGCGATAACACCTGACCGAGTAACCAGTGCAGATTGGCCTTTCTGCGCGTGGGCTCTGACATCGGACCGAGGAACGACCTGGTTGCGCGCCAGTACCCCGATCGCGACTCGTCCAAACGACGCAAGAATTCGGAGAGCAGGTCGCGCCGCCACGTTTCGGAAATAGCCGCGGTTCCCGCCAGCTGGAAGGCGACCTGCGCAATGCGCTTATGGCCCGCGGCGCGCAGCCCGGCACATTCGAGCGCATAGGGTCCGTCGTCCGGCAGTCGCGTACCGACGGTGTCCGCATCCTTGACCAGCGTCGAATAGCTGTCCTGAAGCGAAGACGCTCGTGGCGCAGTCACGCCAGTTGTCGCGCCCGGCGCGCCAGTACCCTGAGCGACCAGCGCTTCCAGGCGGCCCAATGCGCGATCCTGCGCGCGCCGAGCCTGCCAGTAGCGGGTCTCCTCGAGCTGCGCCTTGAAGTCGGACGGAAATGCCTCGTAGACCACGAGGGCCGCCCAATCGTGCACCTTGTGACCCAAATTGGCGAAAAGCTGCCGACGAAGCTCGTAGATAGACAGCAGCGGATGCATCCCCCAGAGCTGTCCGTCGAAGAAAACCTCGACGAATGGCAACGAGCCCTCGACGCTGAGTGGAAACTGCGAGGCTACGACCAAAGGAATGCCCTGATCGTGGAGATCGTGGGCAACGCTGGCGTCGGGCATGCGCACATCCCCTTGCTTGCCACTGTCGCACGTCGCGAGCGTCACCACGGCCGGTCGGTTGGAGCCCTTTTCGCCGATGGAGGTCAACGTGATCGCGAGTTGGCGACCGGATATCACCTCGTCGCGCAACGCCACACCGAAGGTCGAATAGCGGTCAGTGGGATCGAGCGGCGCGCCATGCGCCAGGATGTGGACGTGCGTGAAAGCAGCGTTCTTCTTGGCTGCGGCCGCAACCTCGCGCTCGATGTCCGCGAGCCTCGCCTCTTCGAGCACCACGAGACGATCGCCCGGCGAGTCGTCCGCATCGAACCACGGAGCCATCACCCGCAGCAAGGCCTGGCGATGCTCGTCGACGGGCGTCTCCGGGCCAGCGACAAACAATATGCGGGGATTCGTCGGCCATGACATGCCTTCGGCTGAGACCGACCGAACGTGCCGTGTAATGCAAACCGGATTGCGCGCCTGCAGCGCCAGCCAGACGCCCGAGGATTCGGGGTCCGAGGGAAGCTTCGACAATTCGAAAGGCAACATTGCGAGTTCCGACGCAGAGAACACGATTCGCAGCTGGGTCAGCGTTTGCGAGCGCTCGGTTTCGGAGCTCAGAGCGCCGCTCAGTCCTTCGACTTGCCTGAGGATGCAGGCGATCTCTCGACCCGTCTTGTCGAGCGTTCGGGCTAGTCGCGTCGGGTCGTCGTCGGCGACGACCTCATACCTCAACTCCTGGAGCCGCTCATCGAAATCGCGTTGCTCATAGGGCACCTTGACCATGTCCACGGCCGCGTTGCCACAGACTCCGAGGTATTGTGTGAGCGGAGACAACAGCTGGTTGTGGCGCGGCCCAGCCCTCAGCAGCTCGACGGTGACGACACGTATGTCCATATCCCTTGGTCTCCCTGAACCTGCTCCGGGCTCATCGAGTGACGATCACTGAACCCCAGCGTTGTTGCTACCGCTGGTCGTTGCGAGCAGCAACTCGTCCAGCACACTCTGCGCGATTCCCAGGCGTTGGGCGATCTCGCGCAACCCACTCTGGATCGAATCGATCTCCGATTGGCGGCGACCGAGTGCGGCAATCGCCATCAGGTGCCGGCGAGCGGCGGCCGCGTCACCCAGCACGAGGCAGGCGCTCGCCGCCGTGGCGAGGCTCCAAACGTTGCTTTCGCCGAGGCGATCGATGATATCGAGCGCCCGGGCATAGGTTTTCCTGGCGTCGTCTTTGCGGTCCAGCTCCAGTTGGGTTTGTCCCAGCAGGTCGGCAAGGTAGTACGAGTCGAGATTGGCGTTCAGTGCTGTCGCGTAGACCTCGACCGCACGCTCCGGATCACCCATCACTCGCCGCAGGTATTTTCCGTATAGCGCTGCGGCGTCCGGCATGGCGACGAACGCCTCCTTGTCGAGTTCCTGGATTGCGTCGAGCAGCGACTGGATCTGTTCGCGCGCCGCGGTCGCCTGCGCCGCCGTCTGGTCCGCGAGAAGCCGTTTCATACTGACCTCCGCGAGCGGCCGCAGCACATACACATCACGCGGCGCTGCCCGCCGCGCAAGAGTCAGCTGCTCGACTGCGGGCGCATAGTCCTTCTGCGCCAGATACAGCTCGCCGAGTCGTCGATGCAGTCGCACGTCGATCGGAATGCCGGAAGCTTCTCCGTCGCGACCGAAGGCGAGCGTCATCCAACGCTGGAAGCCGGCAAGCTCCGACAGGCGGTTCGATTGCACCAGCTTGTCCAGGCGCGAAAGCCAATCCTGCACGTTGGCTTCGTTGACCTGCGAAGGGGCCTGCAGGAGCGCAGTGCGAACGGCGGCCAGATAGCGATTCAGAACTTCTTCCATGTGCGCGCCGGCATTGAGCAGCACATTGCCGGGCACGTCGTGGACCTGCAGGATACGTCGCAGCAGGTAATCCATCCGTTCGCGATTGTTCCCCAGAACAATCTGGTCCCCGCGCAATGGATCAGGGCACTCGTTCTCGGAGAGTCCGTAGGCGATGCTGACGTTGAGCCGATTGCCGACGGAGCTCAGGCCACCCGAGTTGGCGTCATCCGAGGCCACACCCCCGTTCGCTTTCTGGGCAAGCGCAGCCCCCCAGCACGCTCCCGCCTCCCAGAGAAGCCACGGTTTCCCCAGCGCTTGCGGGGTGACCACGATCAGCGCAGTGCGCGCCTCGACGACTTGCTGGTAGATCCACTCGCGCCACTTCTCGCCGCCTTGAGGTCCGTCCTCGCTGCTGGTCGAATAGCGCACGTCGATCAGCGTCTTGTCGCGGTCGAGCAGTCCGTGGATCGCCTGCTGCAGCGCCACCGCGTAGGGACGGTCGGTGGCATTGTGGCTGATGAACAGCGTATTGTTGCCGCTGTTGCCACCCGCCGCCTTTTTCTTGTCGGTGATCGCTCGCTTCATGCTGGTGTGCGTCCACTTCCGGCAGGGTTGTGCGCACAATATACAACGGTCGTAGCCTCGGACGACGAGGTGAAGGCATTCGCTGCCCGCAACCCGATTGACGGATCTCATGCTCGGCGAGAGTATCGCTCCTTGGGTGCGGGCCCTCTGAGGCGCCGGCCTCAAGCGGCCCATTGAGCTTTACCTAACTACGTGACACAGCCCGCCACAAGCCACGTCGCCCCGGCGAGGGCCGGGGCCCAAGTTGCGACGCCTACGTTTCCACTGAACTTGGATCCCGGCCTGCGCCGGGATGACGGCAACATTCATACATGCTGCGTCACTCGGTCCACGTCGCCCCGGCGGAGGCCGGGGCCCAAGTTGCGGCGCCTACGTTCCAAGAACTTGGGTCCCGGCCTGCGCCGGGATGACGGCAACATTCATACATGCTGCGTCACTCGGTCCGCGTCGCCCCGGCGGAGGCCGGGGCCCAAGTCGCAGCGCCTACGTTCCAAGAACCTGGGTCCCGGCCTGCGCCGGGATGACGGCAACATTCATACATCTTGTTTCGCTCGGTTTTGCGATTCTCAGTAGTTGCCCTCGCGGAGGCCGTCGATGTCGGGCATCTTCATCAGTTATCGGCGGGATGACAGCGCCGGCCATGCCGGACGCCTCTACGACCGGCTCGTACGCGAATTCACCGACACCAAGATCTTCATCGACGTCGAGCGTATCGCTGCGGGCGACGACTTCGCTTCGACCACTGAAGCCATATTGCGTCAATGCGACGTGTGCCTCGCGGTCATCGGTAAACGCTGGCTCACCGCGGCCGACGAGTATGGGCAGCGGCGACTCGACCAGAGCAACGACTGGGTGCGCACGGAGATCGGCGCGGCGTTGACGCGCAACATCCGCGTGATCCCGCTGCTCGTCGATAACGCGTCGCTACCGGTCGCGCGCGCACTTCCGGGTGAGCTCGTGCGGCTGGAGGTCCTCCAGGCGCTTCCCGTGAATCATCTGACGTTCCACCAGGACGTCGACCGCCTGGTCGAACGGATTCGCGAGGCGATGGGAAAGCGCAAAGCGGCGCAGGAAACACGGCATCGGCCGGGCGAAAAGCGCGTCCATCCCGAGGACGGGCTCGAATATGTCTGGGTACCCCCGGGCGACTTCATGATGGGTCGGGTGCCGGGCGACGACGTTCACGAACAGCGCTACACAGTCGAGAACCCGCGCCATCCGGTTCGCCTGACCCGCGGATTCTGGATGTCGCGAGGGCCGGTGACTGTACGCGCGTATCAATATTTCGCGCATCAGCGTTCGTTGTCGATGCCGCGGCCCACGAACAACAACCCGAACTGGATGAACGTCGACCATCCGATCGCCAACGTCAACTGGATGCAGGCGCGCGAATACTGCGCGTGGGTGGGCGGGCGCCTGCCGACAGAGGCGCAGTGGGAGTACGCGGGACGCGGCGGCCGCGACGCCACGATCTACCCCTGGGGCAACGAGCGCAGGCCGGACCTGGCTAACTATGCTGAAAACCCCAAGTGGGGAAACAAGGGCACGTCGCCGGTCGGATCATTTCCCGAAAATGATTTCGGCCTCGTCGACGTAGTCGGCAACGTCTGGGAGTGGGTGTCCGACTGGTATGATGAAGAAACCTATCTTCGCCGCCCCGCCAACGAGCCGACCGTGGATCCCGAGGGGTTCGTGAATCCGCAGGATCGGCGTGTGGTCCGGGGAGGTGCCTGGGGCTCCATCGCGGAGGAGATCCGCTTATCACTCCGCGGGTTTCAAACGCCCGCCGCGGCCTACCTGGATTTCGGGTTCCGCTGCCTGATCGACGAGATGCCCGAGGCTTGAGGGTTCGAGAAGCCGAACTGAACCACGACGGTCAGCGGGCTGTCGTGAGCTCCTTGAACAGCCGCCCGTACCGCCGCCCCATCATCCGATCGGTGAAGCGGCGCTCGTAACGCGTCCGCGCGCCGCGCGCTCGGGACGCGAGTTCGTCAGCCGTCGCTGTCCGCCACGCCTCCATCGCGGCGCGGAAAGCCGTGTAGCTCGTGTCGGCGCAGTAGAACGCGTGCGGACCGAGCGCTTCGACCAGGCCGTCGACCGCCGTGCAGACGACGGGGACACCGCGCGCTACCGCTTCCAGCGCGACCAGTCCGAAAGGCTCGTAAGTCGAGGGGACGGCCAGCACGTCGATGCCGTCGAAGAACCCTTCCAGGCGCTCGCCCGCGCACCAGCCGAGGAACTCGACGCGTGCGTCGAGGCCGCGGTCGCGCAGCAGATCGCGCGCGTAGGGACTGAAGCCGCGTCCCGCGATCAGCACGCGGCAATCCTCGAAACCAGGCTCGTTGAGCATCCACTGCACGTATTCGGGATGCTTGCGCGGGACGAGCCGGCCGCAATAACCCAGCACGCGCTTTCCGCGGGGCGCACGGAAGCGCGGCGGTCGCCGCACGCCGTTGTGGATCACTCTCACGGACGGATTCAGCAGGTCGTATCCGAGCGCCACATACTTCGCGCGCTCCGCCCGCGAGAGCATGACGATGCAGGCGCTGTCGCAGATGAGGCGTTCCTGCCACGCGACGGCCGCGCCGAGCTGCACGTCGTTCGAACGCTCTTCCAGTGCAAGCAACGAGTGGATCGTGCACACGGCCTTGCGACCCGCAATGTAGGCGGAGAGCGCGGGATTCTGCTGGTACGAGTGAATATGCGATAACGGCGCAGTGAATCGGTCCAGATCTTCGATCGTTCCGACGGCCACGTCGGGAAAGCGCCGAAGGATCTCGTCGACTTGCGGTGGGCTATACCCGTGATCGGTGAGGAACCAAAGCGGCGCGATGCCTTCGCCGGTGAGGCCGGTCATCAAATTGTCGATCACGGTACCGACGCCGCCAGTCCGGTTGACCGGCATCTCGTTCGTGATCTCGATCACGTCGAAGGCGCGACGGTCGGTGTTAGTGATCACGGGCCGGTTCCGACCATGCGGATATCGACATAACCCAGCGTAGCCAGCGTGCGGCATTCAACGGGCCAGTTCTCGGGCTCCTCCCAGGCATCGTTCACGCGGCGCCTCGCGAGGAACACCGCAGCCAGGCCCTCGCTGAGGTCGGGATTAGCGTCCTCGATCCAGAAGTTCTGCACCGCGAGCACCCGATACACGTCGGGCACCAGGCCGGTGAGCTCGATACGCAGCTCGCTACGTTGCAGGAAGCGCTGGGCCAGGCGGTCGATCCGGAAGGGTGGGACGACCAGCACCGTCCCGTCGAGCACCAGGTTCACCGGCGGCGAACAAATAACCGGTGATGTTGGATCCCGGACCACGAGAGGCGAGATCGACAAGGGCATAGGTACCGTAGACGCTGGAGAACCGTGCCGTTTCATACTTCACAAGCAGCGCTTTGTCCATGAATTTATGAGCTATCCGGTCATCAATCCAAAAATCGGCCCGCAGGGGAGATTTTAGCCCCTTTACCACGCGACGGATCGCCCGGTCGCTGCCCGCCACGAGAAGTTCGAACTGCCGGCGTACGGCCCCGCGATGGATTTGATTTGCTTCCGGTCCTTTTTAGCGCTAGCCTCAAGGGCCCATCCACCCTTATATGCTAACGCCATGTCCATCTGGAAAGATAATACGGCCCCCCGACCCGCCCCCACTCCCGCAGCCGTGCCCGTGCCCGAAGCGAGGGAGCCCGTTCGATACGAAGCACTGTCGACGCCCGAGCCCGTGGCCAACCCCGCCGCCGTTCGGGCGGTGCGACCCGACACCGGCACGCCCGGCAAGGAATCACTGATTGCGGCCGACATCACCATCGAAGGCAAGATCGAAGGCGGCGGCAGCGTACGGATCGCCGGCAAGTTCAAGGGTGACGTCAATGTCCTGGGCGATCTCACCATCGAAGCCGGCGCCAAACTCACTGGCGGCGTGCGCGCCGACAAGGTCACGGTGGCGGGCGAACTGGAGGGGAACGTCGAGCAGGCATCGCGCGTCGACTTGCTCCAGACCGGCGTGGTGATCGGCGACCTCAAGGCGGGTTCGTTGTCCGTCGCACCCGGCGCCCGTATGCGCGGGCAAGCCGAGTTCGGCTGGGACGACGACAAGACCGCGAAGGCCGGCAAGCACAGCAACGGTCACGGCGCGTAGCGCGGCGCCGTCCCATGAGCAGCGCGCGCCCCGGTAGCCCCGGGGCGACCCGCGAGTGTCCGCATTGTCGGGAGACCATCCTTGAAAGTGCGGCCGTGTGCCCGGCCTGCCGGCATTATCTGCGCTTTGACGCCGTCATCGAGCCGCCGCAGGCGCCTGCCCTCACGCCACTGTGCATCGAGGGCAGCATTCGGCATCCCGCGGACGGCGAGCCTTGGGAATACACGGTCGTCGTGACGATTCATAACGATCGCGGCGAAGAAATCGCACACAAGCTCATCGGCGTCGGTGCGATGAATCCGAACGAGCAGCGCACCTTCACCTTGTCGGTCGAAGCCGTATCGGCCAAGGGGAAAGGGCCCGCGAAGGCCGGTACGCGGCACTGACAGCGCGCCGCAGAAACGGGAAAGAAGCGCGCCAGTATCAGCGACCGTCGCTGATCCAGTCGGCATCGACGATCGCGCCGCCAAGCCCGCGCTCACGCGCGATACGCCGGCACTCGCGCATGGCGACAAAGTCCTCGGCGTACCAATCGGCAAGATTGCGGCTGGCCTGTTCGTCCAGCGAACGGTCGAGCGAGGTCGGATTGCGGTGGGCGTTGATGTCATCATCCGGAAGCGACACGCCGGGCGCGATTCCCAACCGCGCCTTCAGGGTCGCAAAATCGTCGGTGAGATTCTCCTGAAGCCCGATGAAGTAGAGATCGCCCGCGCGCGACTGCAAGTAGGATGGATCCACCAGCCAGTCCCAGTAGCGGGCGCGGACATGCCCGATGCCGCGCATTGCGCGCTCGGCGCTCTCGCGCACTGCGGCGTTGTTCGCCGACAGCGCGCCAGCAAGCTCGCCGGGTGTCCGGAAGTGGCCGAATGCTTCAGCTTCGTCGGGGGTCCACTTGGCGACGTACCGCGGCCGACCCTCGCGCTGGCGACTGTAGAACCCGCTGATGAATCGGCTCAGTGGATGGCGCAGGAAGAAGAAAACGCGCTCGCCCGTCGGGATGCGGCCAAGCTGAATCCAATGCGGATGGAACACGACATTCGCGATGGGCGCGATGGGGCCAAGGGCATGCTTGATCGCGGTTCCGCCGGATTTCCCGATATGCAGGAAGTGCAGTGGTGGGACTTCGCTGTTCATGGACGTAACGACGCAAGTGCGCGCGTGGGTCAATCAATGCGGCACGGGTCAATCTGGCACAAACCACGCATGTCTACCGCCGCTTTCGACTCAGGACTTCGATGGGAACGACTCGCGCCTCCGAAAGGCCGCGCGCCATGTTCGCCATAGCCTGAATTGCTGTTTCGCCGTGAATCAGGCTGACCGCGCGATGCGGAGGTTTATCGCCGCGCTCGACCATGGCCCGAGAGCGAGCGCCAAACGCCAGCGCCTGGTCGAGAGTGACCTTCAACTGAGCGACGTCGAAGCCGGCTTCTTCCAGACCGCTGCGCGTTTCCTCGGGAGTCGATAGGAAACTGGTCTGGGCGCTGCCCGCCCATGGGGTTGGATAATCGGGATCGCTGCCTGTGCCCTTTGCAACCTCGGAGAGCGCCAGCCAAGCCCCCGGCTTCAGCACTCGGTGAATTTCGCGATAGAAACCGCCCTTGTCGGCGATGTTCATGGAGACGTTCATCGAGTAGGCGCCATCGAAACTACGGTCGGGGAACGGCATCGTCAGGGCGTTGCCGCCCTCGAATTCGACCCTGCTCTCGAGACCGAGCAACCGCGTCAAGTGACGGGCAACGTCGCAGAATTCACGGGTCAGGTCGATCCCGGTGACGTGGCAGCCGAAGCGATGCGCAAAGTAGCGAGCCGGACCGCCGATACCGCTGCCGATGTCCAGAATGTGGTCGGCGGCACCGGTCTCGATCAGGTCGGCGATCTCCTGCGTCGCCTCCAACCCGCGACCATGGAATTGATCATAGGGCGTCAGCGCCTCGATGCTCGGACGACCCGGATCGATACCGTCCTCCGCCAGCGCCGCGTTCAGACGCTCGAGCAGATTGCCTCGACTGTAGTGTCTGGAAATGTCGCGATCCGCGTTCATGCGCCTGCCCCCTCCAGGATCATAGGTTACCGGAAGAGGCCGAGCCCGCGCACGATCGCCGTCGTTACGACATCCAGGCGGAGTCCAGCGTGAACAATTCCTGCGGGCGCGCGACGCCCTTCATCGCGTAGCGGCCGAGGCTGACGAGCAAGCGGCGTGCTTCGCCGGCGGCGTCCGCGAACGCCGAGGACACGATGACATTCTGCTCGAGCGAACCACAGAGCGACTCGATCCGCGCCGCCTCGTTGACCGCGGGGCCGAGCACGGTGAAATCGAGTCGCCGCGGGCTGCCCAGGTTGCCATAGAGCAGTTCGCCCACGTGCAACGCCACGTGCGTGTCCGTCACCGGCAAGCCATTGGCGGCGCGATGCAGATTCAGCGTCGCGATACGGGTGCGCTGCCTGGCCGCCGCATCCAGCGCATGCTTGCAGGCCAGCGTCGTGTCGTCATGCGGAAAGATCGCGAGTATCCCGTCACCCATGAACTTCAGAACGTGCCCGCCCTGCGCCTCGATTTCCTCGACCTGCGCTTCGGCATAGTCGTTCAACAGGGCCAGAACGGTTTCGGCGCTCGTCGTGTCGGAAATCCTCGTGAAGGCGACGAGGTCGCTGTACCAGACGACGGCTTGAATCGGCTCCGCCCGCCCGCGGACGACGTTGCCCGCGAGCACCCGTTGTGCGGCGTCGCTTCCCAGATACGTCGTGATCAGTGTCCGCGCGGCGCGATTGGTCGTTCGCAGAATGAACGCGAGCGTCAGCGCCGGCATGATCCCCGCGAGCATCTCGATCTGAGCGTCGGTAAAGCCGACAGTGCGCGTCGACCGTCCACGAAGCCACGATGCCCTCCCCTTCGCCCAACCGCAAGTTCTTGCCGATCCTGAACGCGAATGCCACGTAGTCGGTGACGCCCTCGTCCTGGAACTGGTCGAGCATCGGAAACTCGCCCCGACGATACGTCGCGTCCAGCCGCCGACGCAGCGTTGGCTGACCGCTTTCGATCAGGAAGAAGAATGGGCTTTTCAACCAATCCTCGTTGACTGCGGCGTCGTCGGTCCGCTGCGAACGGTTCCTCGACCCCGCCCTGGTCGCGAAGCCAGCGCACACCGCGCGCGTCATAGCGTCGGATCGAGCAGGTTGTGGGCAACGGAGACGCGCACCGGCGAAAGGCCCGCGCGGCTCAGCCGCTCGCATACTCCGCCGAGGATCTCGATTTCGTTCATGCCCGCGAGGGCCGCGGTCACGATCCATTCGCCGATTTCGATTTTTGCGCTCGGTTCCATGGTGGCCCGTACGTCGCATCCGGTCAGGGGCGTGGGAGACCGCTTCCATTGTCCGCTTGTTTCAGATCGGCACAGGGCGTCGACGAGCCGTAGTGCCCGTCGACTGGGCCGAGCAAACGTCGCGGGAAAGGCGCCGTGCGGCGCCGTGGATACGCAAACCCCGCCGTTGCGGCGGGGTTGCTGTGGGAAGTCGGCCTATCCTAGCTGAGCTTGCGCCGGCGCGATGCGGCAAGCCCGGTAAGGCCTATCGCGAGAAGCGCGAGGGTCGCGGGCTCGGGCACCGCAATCCTGCCGAACACGCCGATGTCCTCGTCGGCGCCGCCGGCGGTGAAGTACAGCACGTTCGGGTTGCCGCCGCTCCCGCCGTTGCCAAAGGTCAGACCCCACAGGCCGGGGTTGACGAGGGGATTATTGTTGAAATCGGTCAGCGTTCCCAGAAACGCGCCGGTCGCCGGGTTGAACGCGTTGATCTCGCCGTCGCCGAAGTTGCCGACGAGCAGCGCGCTGGCGAAGTCACCGAACGTCGCCGGTGCCAGCGCGATGCCCCACGGGGAGTCGAGCGCCGCGATGGTCCCGCCCGCATCGGTGCCGGTCAACAAGCGGGTGAAGGTATGCGTGATGGGGTCGAAGGTATCGACGATGCCGTGCCCCACTCCCGCGACGTCGTCCCCCGTCGGTCCCTGTGCGGCGAAAGTCACGAACAGGGTCCCGCCGAGGTTCTGGACGTTGAAGGGCGCATAGCCGACCGGGATCGTCGGGTCGGAGAAGGATCCGGTGAGACCCGCCGAGTTGAAGATATCGAGGTTCCCGGACTCGAAGTTGGCCGCGATCAGCATGTCCTTTGCCGTCGTGATGGCGAGGCCCTTGTAGGACGCGTTCGGTGGCGCGAACAGTTGCTCCGCGGTCGTCCCAAGCGCGCCGCGCCAGCCAGCAATCGTGCCGTTCTCACTGGCGAAAATGAAAAGATCGCTGTTGAAGCTCGCGGTCCCGTTGAAGACCTGCCCCGTAATGGGCTCGCTACCAGCCGGCATGGTGACCACCAGGCCCTGCTTGACCCCGACCGAGTTGTACAGGGTTGCCTTGCCGGTGCCGTTGTCGGAGACCCAGAAGGGACTGCTGCCGCTGAAGGAAATGCCCCAGGGGTTGATCAGGTCGGCGTCCGAAGCACTGGTGACAAGGATGGTCTCGTCGTAGCCGGCGATCGCAACGGCGGGCCAAAGCACGAGGAGCGTCAATGCGCTGATCACCGCAGCACGAAGATTGAGAGCCATGAATTCCTCCTTGGAGGACAAGTTCGTCGTGGTTGACCTGTCGCCCCGGCAATTCGCGGCAGACAGGAAGAAACAATGTTCGCGGTTCGCGTGTATCGCACCGCGCCCAAGAAACGTCCGAACGCGGCACGTAAACATCTTCCGCGACGCGAATATTCCGCCGCCCGCTACAGATCGGCTGCCAGGTCTCGCGTGAGCTGGTGGGCGGACACTTCCCGGCATCCGGTGGCATTCTGGCCTGACCAAAGTGGCGCAAAGTCACCGCTGCCGAGCTTCATCGCATGGCGATTTGCTGTGAGAGCTGCAAGGGGTCTGTCCGCCAAGGATACCGCTTGAGGCCCACGAAACAAATGAAACAAGTCTGGCCACCCGGTGAAGTCTGCGCACCGCACATTTCCCATAGAGTTCAAGACATCGCGGCGGCACGCCGCGTGCAGCGACTCTCCAATGAAAACGACCTCTCTGGCGCTCGACCACCTTCTGCGCGCTGTTGGCGACCCGGTGGCTGAGCTCCGCGGTATCGATTCCGGCCATCCGGAGTTCGATCGAGCGCAGACCATCCGTGCCGCAGCCGGTGTCCTCGCAAAAGTGCCGGACACCCTGCCCGCGATCGCGCAAGCGATCCGGACAGTTGATGGACTTGCGTCACCCGAAACGCGCGCGCACATCGCCGCGGCCGAGGCGTGGCTGTCGGGGAACCCCGTCCTAGCTGCGGAAAGCTATGCGTCCATCCTGAGCCGGTGGCCTCACGATCTGCTCGCGCTGCGCCTCGCGCAGTCGTGCTACTTCTTCCTTGGCTGGCACGACCGGCTTTGCGCGGTTGTCGATGAGGTGATGCCGGCATGGACCCGGGATGAGCGGGGCTTCGAGTTCGTGCTTGCCATGGCATCGTTCGCGCATGCCGAAAACGGCCATGCGGCCCAGGCCGAGACGTTGGGAAGGATGGCCCTGGCGCGCGATACTGCCTGCCCGCTCGGTGTGCACGCGGTGGCGCACGCGATTGCCGAGTCGGGGAGGCCCCGCAGCGGCGCGCAATGGATGCGCGATCAGCGTGGCCAGTGGGCCAGGGAGAGCCGCATGCGGACGCACAACGCATGGCATCTAGCGATGTTCGACGCCGAGGCGGGAGACTTCGCGTCGGCACTCGGCGTCCTCGATACATGGTTGTTGCCGGCCAGCGCGCGATCGCCACTCGACGCGTGCGACGCCACCGCGTTGCTGTGGCGACTCGCAACCGACGGGGTCAACGTGGGCGCCCGCTGGCGCAGGGTCTCCGACGCCTTCGAGCGGACATTGACGCCGGGCTTCTGGCCCTACGTCGACCTGCATGCAGCGCTCGCCCATTCGACCGCCGGGAAGAAGTGGCGTGCGCGGCGGCTCGTGCGGGCGATCGGGCGATGCGCTGAACGCGACAATTACGCGGGTCTGCGCGCGCGGCACATCACCCAGCCTGGCCTGCGGGCGCTCGGCGCATGGGCTGACGGCTGCTATGGCGAAGCTGCAGAACTTCTCGCGGGTCTGCAGCCGCTGCTCGGCGATGCCGGAGGCAGCCGCGTCCAGCTGGAAGTCTTCAAGAACATCGGTGACGAGGCCCTCCGCCGCCAAAGCGCTCGCCAACACGAGCAACCTTGCCCGCGCTCCGCAAAGGCGCAGGCCGTCCCACTCGTCAACATGAATCCGAAGTTGACGACAAACAGCTTGGCACCTACCGCAGCGTAGGGTCTGAAGCGATCACAACCGATAGAAGGGGAGACTTCAATGCAAATGCAAGCTGAAATGCAAGTTGAGATGGAAACCAACCGCTACGCAAAGGCCGTTGCGAACTCGAAGCGCATCCGCTGGGACATCGATCGCGATGTGATCCGAGGCCGAAGCTTCGATTTCGCCAGGAAGTTTCTGCCCGACGGGCTGTCGAAGGTAAGTCACCTGGATTTTCTCAGCGCGAACGAGCAACGTCTGCTCAGCCAGATCCAGGGCCGCACCTATGCCAACATGTTCGGCTTGGTCGAACGGTTTATTGCGGCGAAAGTGCTCGATTTAACCCACGAGCACGCGCTTGGCGACCAGCATGCACTGGAAGCGCTCGTCCGTTTCGGAGACGAGGAGATCAAACACCAGGAGCTGTTCCGCCGCATCGAGCGCATGTGTGCTGTGGGCATGCCCCCAGGCTACACCTTCGCACCGGAACCCAACGCCGTCGCCTCGGCCGTCCTCACGAAGTCGACGTGGGCCGTGCTCGCGCTGACCTGCCACATCGAAATCTTCGTGCTGGCGCATTATCGGCAAAGCATCGACGCGGACACGAACGCGTCCGACCTTTGGAAGGACGTATTCCTCTATCACTGGAGGGAGGAAGCACAGCACGCGATCATCGACGAGCTCGAGTGGCGTCGCGAGAACGCCAAGCTCTCGCCTGAGCAACGGGACCGGGCGGTCACCGAGCTGATCGAGCTGGTCGCGGCGGTCGACGGCCTGGTGCAGATGCAGGCTCGCGCCGACGCCGACTATTTCATCAGCGTTTGCGACCATGCGCCCACCTCGGCAGAAGCGGATCGGATTCAGGCCGGCGTGCTCGCTGCCTATCGGTGGCAATACATCATCTCGGGGGTGCAGGAACCTCGGTTTCAGAAGATCCTCCGCAGCATAATCACCGAGGACCAGTTCGCACGCATCGCCGGTGCGCTCGAGCCGATGATGTAACGCGGACGATTCAGCGTGACCGGCCGCCCTCAGCACGGCGGCCGGGAAAAACGACGATGTCGGTGTCGCCTCGGGCAGCCGAACGCGGGTCGCCTCGATCGGTTGCGGATTGCAGTACCGGCCGTGTGCGGGCTCATCGCGAAATCAGTGCGAGCAGCGCGGGCCACGCAATTACCGCGACGCCGAGAATCATCAGCGCCGCGCCCGCCACCTTCGCCAGCACGATGCCGTGCTTCCAGTGCTTCTCGACGAAAACGAGCACGAAGATGGCCGCCATCCACCGCAGGTTCATCAGGCCGACCACCAGAAGCACCGCCATCAGTGCCCAGCAGCACCCCAGGCAGTACGCGCCGTGGACGACGCCAGCGCGCAGTGCGCCGCTCGAGCCGCCGCCGAAGTCATGATGGGCGAGGAAGCCGAAGGGGCTTTGGCACTTGTCGAGGCATAGCTGCTTCCACGCGGAGAACTGGTAGGCGCCTGCGACGATGAGAATCGTCCCGCCGAGCACGGTAAGCCACCGTGACGATCTCGCCTCGTCGCTCAACCCGGCGAAGGCCCAGTACGCAAGCATCGGTGCGACGCCGATCGCCGACCAGACCAGAAAATAGCCGCCGGCGAAGGCGAGCGTGAGCAGAATGCCGTTGCCGCGACGGCGCGTGACCGCGAGATGGGCGAGCACCATCGGCGCGACGGTCGGCAGCATCATCGCCACCATCATCGTCGCCCACATCGTGAGGAAGAGGCCGGCACCCATGTCGCCCTGGGCGCGGACGCCGATCTGCCCGAGCCCCATGACCATGCCGCTCATCGAGTTCGCCTGCTCGATGGTGCTTTGCCACGCGAGCACCGACAGCAGGACCAGCACGACGATAACGACCAGGTTGATGCGCCACGAGAGACGCGCGAGTGCCGTGCGCGGTGCTTCGTCGGTATGCGCTCCGGACACGATCAGCCGGGGCCGCTCCAGTTGAACGCGATGTGCTTGCTCGACTGCCCGCTGCGATTCCATTTGAAGCCAAACGACTGCGCGCGGTCGACTTTCGAGACGCCCCACGTCGCGACGCCTCCGGGCCCGACTTCGGAACCTGGGGGATTCACCGTCTGCACGCGCTTGCCTGCGGGCGTCGTCGGGCCGGTCAGCGCTTCGGCCTTCGCTTCGACCTTGCCGGGGATTGCCGCGCGCCAGGTGGAAAGATCGCCGGCCAGATCGAATTCGATCGGCGCGAACTCAATACCTCGCACCTCGGCGATGGTCTGCGCGAACTGTCCCGGCCAGCCACCCGCCCGGCCGCCGAAGATCGTCTGCAGCGCCTCGCGTTGTTTCTCATCAGCGCGTTCGTCGATGAAAATCCCCATCACCGCCGTGGCGCCAGCCCAGATGTTGCCCTGGAAGTAGCCCAGCGCGAGTACGTTGAGCCCCGCGAGCGCGACGCTTCCGTAGGTTCCCTTGCGGATGTGCCAGACGAGAATGCCGTCGCAATCGCCGAACGTCGGCGCCTGCGCAAATTCACACGGACACGGGATGTTGCACTTGCAGACGTCGAACCAATCGCCTTCGAGCTGCCATTTCGGGATTTCCGCCATCGCGAATCTCCTCGTGTGGGATGGCTATTCGGGATTCTATACCCGGTCTCGCATCGGCACGGAACGGTGGCATCCCGGACCGTGCAGCCTGTCTACATGCTTGCATTGTGGGCCGTCGTCGATTCTAATGCAGGGGTTATGACCGCGTCATAACATGCTAATACCTGTCAGGGCATGAAATCGCAGCACTCCAAGACATGATCCATGCCGCTGTCGCGCGACGAAGGAGAACACGCCATGGTTATCCATCGGTTACGGTGCGCGATGATTTCGATCGCTGCACTGCTGGGAGTGCTTGCGACGTGTCACGCGTGGGCTCAGGGGTTTCCCGGAGGCCCTCGTGACACGCTTGGACCGGGCTTCGGCGCCGGCTCGCAACCCCGGCCGGCGCAGTCGGATGCGGCCAAACACCATGGTGGCGGCGGCACACTGCTTCGGCTTCGCTACTGGAACAGCGTCGCCATCGACGCGAGCGGCCTCGACCACACGCCCGTCGCCCCGGGAGAGACCCGCGTCTTCGGCGAGCAGCTCGGCCCGGGCGCTCGAGCCGCGCGATGGCGATCGTGCACATCGCGATGTTCGACGCGGTGAACGCGATCGCCGGCGGCTACCAGAGCTATACCGGCACGTCGCGCCGCGAGCACGCCTCGATCGACGCCGCGATCGCGCAGGCGGCGCACGACACGCTCGTCGCGCTCTTTCCGTCGCAGCGGGCCGCGATTCGACGCATTGCTCGCCGACGATCTGGCCCAGATCCGACGCCGAGCGGGCGCGAGATGGCGAACGGCATCGATCTCGGACAGCGCGCGGCGCGCGCGATCCTGGCGCTGCGAGCGGACGACGGCTCGCAGCACGCCGAGCCGCGCCTGGGCGTCGACTACATCACCAGCGACGAGCCGGGCAAGTGGCGCCAGGATCCGATCAGCTTGTCGCCGCTCGCGCTCGGCGCGCACTGGGGCGAGGTCGACGCCGTTCGTGCCTGCGTCGGCGTCGCGCAGTTCCGCGTCCCGCCGCCGCCCGCGCTGACCAGCCGCGATACACCGCCGCGTTCGAGGAGGTGAAGCGTCTCGGCGGCGACGGCATCATCACGCCGACGCTGCGCACTCCGGAGCAGACCGAGATCGGCATCTACTGGGCCTACGACGGCACGCCGAGCCTGTGCGCGCCGCCGCGGCTGTACAACCAGATCGCGGTGCAGATCGCCACCAGCCAGGGCGCGACGCTGTCGAGCTCGCGCGCCTGCTGGCGCTGGTCAACGTGGCGATGGCCGATGCCGGCGTCGCGATCTGGGAGTCGAAGTACCTCTACGGATTCTGGCGCCCGGTCACCGGCATCCGCGAGGCGAGTCCAGGGACCGGTCCCACCGGCGCCGGCGACGGCAACCCGGCGACCATCGGCGACCCGACGTTCACGCCGCTCGGCGCGCCGGCCAGCAACCTGACGGGGCCGAACTTCACGCCGCCCTTCCCCGCCTACCCGTCCGGGCACGCGGGCTTCGGCGGCGCGCTCTTCCAGACGCTGCGCAACTTCTACGGCACCGACCGCATCGCCTTCACCTTCGTCTCGGACGAGTTCAACGGCGTGACGCTCGACAACGACGGGAACGTGCGGCCGCTGCGTCCCGCGCAGTTTCGCATCGCTCTCGCAGGCCGAGGAGGAGAACGGCCAGAGCCGCATCTACCTCGGCATCCACTGGTCGTTCGACAAGACCGAGGGCATCGCGCAGGGCCGGCAGCGTCGCCGACTACGTGTTCCGGCACGCGTTCGAGCCGCTCGAAAAGGCCGGCCACTAAGGGTGGGGTCGAAGACGCTGGTCGCGAGGAATGTCGCAAGGAAATTCAGTGCCCGCCGGCGGCGGGCGTGCTCGTTCGAGCGGAGCAGCGCCCGCGGCGAGGTTGCAATTCCTGCATTTCGGCGTACGCTAAATTGTGATCGTACCCTTCGGGACGAAAGTCAGATTTGTTTGAGCGCGCCATTGATATCGGGCATCCAGGCGACCGGACGTTGTCCATGTTCGTTCCACAGTGCCTCTTCTGTGACCACATCAATCCGGCGGCGGCCAAGTTCTGCAACGAGTGCGGCGAACCGCTGCACCTGAAGCCATGTAAGGAATGCGAGGCGATCAACGATCGGGCTGCCAGGATCTGCTATCAATGCGGTGCGGCCGATCCGACGCTGGACGTCGCGCCTGAGGCCGTCGCTGCTGCGACGCCGGAGGTGCAGCCGCCCGTCACTGCTACGACGCCGGAGGTGCAGCCCGCGGAGACGACACCCGTCACCGCCGCGCAGACTCCGGACGCAACGACGGACCGGCGTCCAAAGCATCGCCTGGCCGCGGCCGCGCTACCGCCTCTGGTACTGCTCTGCGCGCTCGCCGTGTCCGCCTACTATGCCTACAGCCATCCGACGCAGCTCAAGGAGTGGCTGAGCGCTGCACGCGCAACAGTGGGCGGGAAGAGCGGTGAAACTCCGATGTCAGCGGTCCACGGAACCAGCGGCATGCCGGCCTCGCCCGCGCCGACCGTGAGCGAAGGTGCAGCCAGCGTCGTTGCCGGTAGACCCGCGGCGCCAACGGCGGTAAACACGTCGGTGAACGACACTACGACAGCACCGGTTCGACCAGACGGCACGTCAGCGGCTGGCGTCGCGAATGTCGACAGCCAAGCGCCGACACCCAGCCAGACGCAGGCCGCTGTCCCACCTCAACCGCATGGCTTGACACCGGCGCAAGCGGCCCCGGCGCCTCAAGCCTCGCATGTGGAGAAAAAGCCGTCCGCCGGCAGCAAGCCGCCGGCGAAGAAGTCCAAGAAACCGCCGCCCAAGAAGAAGCCGGCCCCCGCAAAAACGACGACATCGTCAAAGGCATCGGCAAAGCCTGCCGAAGTGCCGAGGATGGATCCAGGCAACTAAGCCTCGCGCAGCGCGGACCCGCCGTTCTCAAATTGGTCCGTAAGGCACGGGCCGAATGCTGGCGCTTCGGTATCGCGACCTCACGTCAATCGAATCGATAAAGCAGTTGCAGCCGCACGCTGGTCAGCGAGTCGTTCTGACTGGGTGTATTGGGCACGCGCTGCACGTAAAGCGGGACGTAGAGGACCTCGACACCCAGGTTCCAGTGGGGATCCAGATCCTTGCTCAGGCCGATCGTGCCAAACGGCATCGAGCCGCGCGACACGAGCAGCGAGCGGTCGTGAACGCCGAACGTGTAAGCATCCACCTGCACGGCGAATTCGGTGCGCACGGCGCCGCCACTGAGATGCACGTGCCACGACTCCGCGGACCATGCCGACGTCAACTCGAGGCCATAATAGTTGAGCTTGATATGGTCATTGGAAGGAGCCCGGCATCCGAAGGGATTGACATCCGGGTCGGCGATGCCGGCGATTCTCTTCGGACACGTAACGTCCCCCTCCGCGCGACCATGCTGGCCGAAGACCTGCATCGACAGGTTGAAGTTGTCGCGTTCGTATAAGCGGTGTGCAATCGCCAGCGCGAAAAGATCCTGCGCTTTTGTGCCGGCGATCGTCAGCGGCGGCGTGTAGCCGAGCGTCGCCACGAATTCGCCCGGCAGACCCAGAATCAGCCGAAGCCGCCCGAACACCGGCGACCGATTGAGATCCTCGTGCTTGATGCCGTGCAGCCCCACCCGCTGCTCCACGTCGCTCAGCTTGGGTATGTAGCCGAGGTCGCCCGCGACGCCCCAGTGCCACGGAGCCAGCGCCGGTGTCTCACCGAACATGGTCATCAGCGTGGATGCGGCGAAATACTTCATCGCCCACGCCTCCGTGCGGTTGGAGTACAGGTTCTCGTTGCTGTGGACGGTGACTTGCGCCCGTGGCCCGGATCCGCAAAACAACCCGGCAGCCAGCAACAACGGTAGCAAGCCGGCCTTCAGGCCAGCCATGCTTAACGCCGAGGCATCATCGGGGTTGATTTGAGCGCCACGTGTCGAGCCTGCAACGGCTTGAATGGTCGTGAACGCATGGGATGAGAGCGGGCAAAGCCCGGGGAGAACCAGAACAAGCCGTAGTCGTAAGGCGCATACGACATATTGGCCGCGATATCGTCATACGCGCCTCGTGGGCCCTCGCCTCCGTACAATACTGCGAGATCTCGTTCAGCCGCCGCGCGCCGTTGGTCAGCGATACGCTGCGCGGCGCTCTGATCGAGCGCGTCGCGCGCGCGCTCGAGCCGTGCCACGGCCGCAGGATCGGCGTCGCCGGCCCGTATGGTCATCGCCTCGCCATCCTTGCAGGGCTCATCCGTGTACAGCAGCCCAAGGCTCTTGTCGAAACACTTGTAGACCTGTGTCGCCGCTGCCGATTTTCCGATGGGTGCGAGAAGGACAACGGCGAGCACCAGCAACACGCGGCCAACGGTGCGCGGGCTATGCGGTGTCTGCTTGATCGTGTCCACGAGGGCGCCTTGGAAGCATTGAAATTCGCGGTTCCCGTTGCGTTGAAATTCCGGGGGCGTCACCGCAAACGCATCGGACTGTACGAAGTCAACAGAGCGCGGTGGCATTCTATTCCGGCAAATACGATCGTCCGGACCTGGTCGATTATCGCGTGCCCAGGCGGGTATGATAATCGTGTGCGCTCCCTGATTTCGGTGTTGATGTCGATTCTACTGCTTGCCGGCACGGCTGCGCAGGCGCAGGGGCTCGATCACGATCAGGCTGTACAGGCCCTCTCCAGTGCCGACGCGCCGGCGCGCCGTGATGCCGTTGGCCGGCTCGGCGCGCTCGGCACCATGGCCGACACGAAGCTTCTCGTGAAGGCGCTGCGCGATCCCGATGAGGAGGTGCGTGATCTCGCCCAGCAAGCCGTGTGGCAGATCTGGGCACGCTCCGGCGATCAGGAAGTCGACAGGCTCTACCAGGCCGGGGTCCAGCAGATGACCGTCGGCGACATGCAGCAGAGTATCGCTACCTTTACCCACATTATCGAGCTCAAGCCCGATTTTGCCGAAGGCTGGAACAAGCGCGCGACGTTGTATTTCGTTGTCGGCGACATGCGCAAGTCATTGGCCGATTGCGACGAGGTCATTAAACGCAATCCATACCACTTCGGTGCGCTCGCCGGCTACGCCCAGATCTATTTTCGGCTCGAGTATTACGAACGCGCGCTCGAGTATTCGCGCCGCGCGCTCGAGGTCAACCCCAACATGGAGGCGGTCAGGCAAAACATTCGCGTCATCGAGCGCTTGATAGCGCAGCGGCGCAAGCAAATGATCTGACCCAGCGACGTTGCTCTGGGGCCACGCCCCGTTCCGACGCGCTGCGCGGATGCGATATCGTCGACCGATTGACGATCGGCGACCTCGAAACCCGGTTCGAGCTACAACGTCAGCAGGAATGCGACAAGGTCGTCCTTGTCAGCGTCCGTGAGACCGATGCCGAAGCGCTGATTGTAGAAGTCGACAACCGCATCGAGATCCTTCGCCGATCCATTGTGGAAATAGGGTGCTCGCGCCGCCACGCCGCGCAGCACCGGACCCTTGAAGCGCCCGATGTCGCTCCACTTTCCCGTGACGAGAGCGCGCGTCCCGGATCGGTCGTCTGCACCGTCTCGAAGGGAGCAACGGTGTGCCGCAGCGTGTAAAGCGGCAGGTCGGGCGTGCGCCGCGACGCGTCGGTGAGTCCGATGTCGAGCGGCGCGGGAATCGAATGGTCGCCGATATTGGGTGCATCGTGGCACGTCGTGCAGGTACCAGGCAACGACGCGACGTTGAGATCGTCGTTGAGTCCCTTGACTCCGGTGATCTGGATCGGCTTGCTGTTGAACAGTGCCTGCCCTCGCACGACCGCCGCGCGAGCTTCGGCGCGTCCCTTGTCATGTTCCTTGGCATCGCCGTTGTGGTGGCCATTGGAGGAGCCCCAGGCGTCGTAGAGGGCGAACACTGTCGGATTGAACGGCGCATGACTTAGGTAATCGCCGGATACGACATCGTTGATGCCGAAGTAGAACGGTTGGCCGGACAGCAGCTTCGGCCCTCCCAATGCGCCCCGCGCATCGAGATCTCCGGCTTCGTCATCGAAAACCTGCGCCGTCGACAGCGTGGTCTCGAACGCCACGATGGCTTCGCGCTGGTCCGACGTCAGCGGCGAGCCTTGCGCGTGTCCGGTAGTCGCCGTATTCGACTGATCCGCGAGATCGAAATGCATCGACGCGAAGCAGTTGGTCGTGCCGAATATGCAATTGCCCGCAGGATCCTTGAAGGTCTCGCGGCCGTCCCACATGAGCGTGCTCAGTGTATTGAGATTGGTCGCCGGCAACGGGCGGCGAAACAGTGACAACTCGTTGGCGCTGGCGTAGCCGTAGGGATCATCCACCGCCACCAGCTCGAACTCCGCGCCGGCGGGGATGCCGATTCCGACTCGAATAAGTCCCTTGGTGAGCAACATGCTGTAAGCAAGGCGTCGTGCACGGACGGTCGACACATCTGCATGGGGTGAATTGGATCCATCGTTGGTGCGAAAAATGGGATCGGTACCGTCGGTGGCGTCGAAGCGTGCACGGATGTGGCCCGGTGTGACGGTCCAGCCATCGCTCGCCTGGTGGCACGTCCCGCAGCTTCTCCCGTTTGTTCCGAGGCTTTGAAAAAACGGCCCCGTCAGATCGATCGACCCCGTCGTGCTGTAGGTCGCCGCAAACCCGCCCGAATTGGGAAATGGCAACAGGTTGGGAAGGTGGGTGCGTTCCCCTGCGTCACCGGGACCGCTGAACAATAGGACCGCTGCGATCAAGTAAGGAGCGAAGCGGCAAGCGCATCTGGCATTCATGTCCGTTCTCCCTGCGGATAGGTGGCATTGGACGGCGAGCGTTGTGAACTCAGGTCGCGCCGCTGCGATGAATCTCTGCGTTCGCCCCCGACACGCGGCCTTTCGCCGAGTGGGCTCCGCGCGCGTACCTTCGCCGGAAGAGCCTGCGGAGCACGCTTGCGAAGCGGCCACCCGATCCACCTCTGGGAATTGATTCAACCCCGAGCGACGTTGCACTGTCCCTGGCTGCAGCCGCGGGACAATGAAGGCGCTCGATCTTCTCAACGAGCTGGCTGGGAATGGGGATCGCAGACTCACGAACCATGCGACGCCGAGCGTGCGTCGCTGCCTGCGTGCCGCAGTTGAACCTGAACCAGGTGGTCGCGTCCATGAGTTCGCCCTGACCATCGATAAAGTCCGCGACCCAGAGCGTGTCTTCGCGCCGGTAGATCGCCACTTGGCGCCGCGCGCTCAGCCGCAGCAGCTGGCCTTGAATGGGACTCATCGATGTGCTCCGAACGCAGCGTACGGGGCGTTGTCCGCGAGAATGGTGTTCTCCGGCCGCTTCGCGAGGAGCGTCAGAATGTCGGGGGCTGTTCTTCGATCCTGGTCGCCTGATTGACGTAGTGATCGGGAAAGTAGTCGAAATCCCTGGCCGGCGCCTTCAGCGCGGACGTATCCGGCGTCGGTACCTGTGCTGCCGGGCGAGCGGTATGGACATCCGCAGTCCCGGCCAATGGCTTCGGATTGATCATCGGGACTTCCGACGCGGACGCCCAGGAAGTGTCCGGCGCCGCGGGTGAACGCTGAACTGCGACGACTGCGATGTAGGTGAGCGCGGCGATAACCATGAATCCAACGGAGGCTTTGACAACCTGCGCGATGCTGCGTCGGCGTGAGTGATTGCGTAGTTCGTGAACTGACATGACTGATCTCCTCGCATGCGTACCAATGCGTTGGCCATCCGTCCGTAGTCGTGACGTCCGCTCTGGTCGGGGCCTCAGTGCTTGGAGCGGTCGAACGGCAGCTGGCCAACTCGACTGCAGATAGGCATTTGCCGGCCGTCCACGTTTGGATCGGAGCCGCACGAAACGCTACCAACGCGGTCGGAATCTTCGACCGCATGCCACGCCAAGTCTTGAAAAAGCCCTTAAGAATCTATAAAACTTGTCGCTCCGGAGCCGATCAAATGGCTGATCGCCGGCGTAACAGCCAATATCGTGTCAGTCCCTTCCTGGGTGACTTCCTCGGGGGCTGATTGGACGTGACCGGGATTTATGCAATCGGGCCGTTCCGGCTCGACGCCAAAGCAAGCGTGCTCACGCATGCAGGGATTCCCGTGGCTCTGGGAGCGCGCGGGGTCGCCGTGCTGAGCACGTTGGTCGAGCATGCCAACGAGTACGTGCCAAAGGCGAGCATCCTCGACGCCGCATGGCCGGGCCTCGTCGTCGAAGAAAGCAATCTTGCCGTGCAGATTTCTGCGATCCGACACGCGCTCGCGCAAGTGGCCGGAGGCGAGCACTGGATTGAGACGCTGGCAAGGCGCGGATATCGTTTCGTGGGGCCGGTAACGGAGATCCGTGACCGGCAGTCGACAGGCGCCGTAAAGCATGGGCGGACAAATCTGCCGGAGCCGCTGACCTCGTTCGTTGGTCGCGAACGCGAACTGGCACAGATCAAGCGGTTGCTGCCGGGCAAGCGACTGCTGACGCTCTCGGGCATCGGCGGCATCGGCAAGACGCGACTCGCGCTACAAGCATCGTCAGAGGTGATCGATGCCTACCGCGACGGCGTCTGGTTGGTGGAGCTTGCTTCGATCACCGATCCCCTGCTGGTACCGACAACCATTGCCCAGGCGCTGGATGTTCAGGAGCGAACAGGCACGCCGCTCACGGACACGCTCTGCGGGCATCTGAAGTCGCGCCAGTTGCTGCTGATACTGGACAATTGCGAGCATCTTCTGGATGCGTGTGGCGCATTGGCGGACGCAGTACTGCGTGCGGCTGCGCAAGTAACGATCATGGCCACCAGCCGCGAACCGTTGCACGTCGTCGGTGAGCAGATCTTTCCGCTGCCGACGCTGTCGTTGCCCGACCCGACCGCGAGTCCCGAAGTGATTGGAAGTTCCGAGGCAGTGCTGCTGTTCGTCGAGCGGGCACAGCGGCAACAGCCCGATTTTTCATTGACCGCGGCACGCGCGGCGGCGATAGCGCAGTTGTGCGTCCACCTCGACGGCATTCCCCTGGCGCTGGAATTGGCGGCAGCGCGCATTCGATCATTGTCGGTCGAGCAGATCAATGCGCGAATCATCGACCGTTTCAAGCTGCTCAATGCGGGATCCCGCGCGGCGCTGCCACGGCAGCAGACTTTGCGCGCGACGATCGACTGGAGCTTTGATTTGCTCGATGCAGACGAGCGGGCGGTGCTGCGGCGCTTGGCTATTTTCGCCGGCGGCTTCACGCTCGAAGCCGCGTCGTATGTTGCGTCGGACGCGCCAATCGACGAGTACGCTGTCGTGGATTTGCTCTCGCAGCTCGTCGAGCGCTCCCTGGTCGTCGCCGATACGAACGATTCCGGCGCACGCTACCGTCTGCTGGAGACGACCCGCGCGTACGCGCTGGACAAGCTTGCCGAGGCGGAAGAAACCGACGTCATCAGGCGTCGACACGCGCAATACTTCTGCCGCCGGTTCGAAACGGCCGCCGACGACTGGATGCGCCTACCCGATGGAGAGTGGCACGCCATCTATCCTCCGGAGCGCGACAATGTCCGTGCCGCGCTCGACTGGGCGTTCGGCACGGGAGGGGATGCGGCAATCGGGGTTGCGCTTGCCGGCGCCGTCGGATGGGGTGCGTTTTCGCTCAATGTCGAAGGCGTACAGCGACTGGAGGCCGCCATTGCGCGGGTCGACGGGCGAACGCCGGAATCGGAGCACGCGCGGCTGTGGCTCTGGCTGGGGACGCTGTTGACGACCGCGATGCCGGTTCAGGCAGTCGCAGCATTCTCGCGAGCTATCGAGCTATACCGTCGATCGGACAACCCGCTGGGACTTGGCATTTCGCTCGCGAGGCTCGGCGGCGAATTGGCGATCATGGGTCGGCACAACGAGACCGCCCCGTTTCTGGCCGAAGCCTTTCCCCTGCTGGAGCGCGCGGGGGTGCCGAAGGCCCTCGCGCTGTGCTTCAACTACATGGGCGTCGTAGCGGTGAGGACCGGCGACCTGGACGGCGCCCGGCGCCACTACGAAAAGGCACTGTCCCTTTTCCGTGATGCCAAGGCGGACGTCGAAGTACTTCGACTGCTTGGCAACATCGCGGATCTCTCTTGGGTGCTTGGCGACCTCGAGTCGGCAGCCGCGAGGTTTCGCGAGACGATCGCACGATTACGCAAAGCGCCCCTGACCAACAGAACCCCGTTCGGCTTCAATCTCACCAATCTCGCAGGTGTCCTGATCGAACAGGGCAAACCAGAGGAAGCGTTGGCGGTCGCGCGGGAGGGTCTGCCGGTGCTCAGAGATGGAGGCCGTGCCTGGATCTTCATGGATCATCTCGCTCTACGGGCGGCATTGGTCGGCAAGCTGACAAGCGCCGCCCGCCTGTCGGCCTACGCGGATTCGGCGTACGCGGCAAAACAGACATCGCGCCAGCCCAACGAAACGCGTGCCCGCGACCGGCTGTACGCATTGCTGCAAGAAAAAATCGCTCCCGCCGAACGCGAGAGGCTGCTCGACGAAGGTGCCAGGATGAGCGAAGACGAGGCGTGCGAGATGGCGTTGGAAGAATGATCATGGACCGCAGATCGGAAGGGACAGACTTCCCTGGCACGACGTGTCGTCCAGTCGCGCTCGGCTTTGCTAGAATCATCAATCTGCACCTGCAATGAGGTGGCCCCCTTGACTGCAGTTTTCCGATTTGTCGCTGTCTTCGCCGCGCTTATGTCAGATAACTCGATCGCGCAAACCCTCCCTGTTTTTCCGCCCGGGAACGTTACCGAGACATTCTTCGGCACCGTCGTCGACGACCCCTACCGCGCGCTGGAGAACGTCAAGGATCCCGACGTGGCAGCGTGGATGAAGGCACAAAGCGACTACGCGCGCCGGACGCTCGAATCGCGGCCTGGATACGACGGAATGAAGCGCCGCGTCGCGGAGCTCGACGATGGCGTCTCCGCCGTGGTGGGCAGTGTAACCGTCCGGCCCGGTGGCCAGCTTTTCTTCACGCGCCGCGGCGCCAAGGACAACACGCTCAAGCTCTATCATCGCAACGCGGCGGGGCAGGAGACCCTGCTCGCCGATCCCGACGAGTGGCAGAAGCAGACCGGCAAGCCGCACGCGATCAACTATTTCGAGCCATCACCGGATGGCAGCCTGGTCGCTTTCGGCGTCTCCGCCGCGGGGTCCGAAGAGGCTTCGATCTACGTCATCGACACGACGACCAAAAAACGCGTCGGTACGCCGGTGTCCCGCGCCCAGTATCCCCACATCAGCTGGCGCCCCGACGGGAAGTCCTTTTTCTTCCTGCGCCAGCAGGAGCTCACGCCCGAGATGCCGGCGACCGAACGGTACCTGAATGGCCGCTCGTGGCTGCATACGGTGGGAACCGACGCCGCGCAAGACGTACTGATCGCCGGCCGCGGGGCCTCGCCGCGCATCGAAGTCAAGCCCATCGACGATACCTTCGTGGTCGCGACACCCGGTTCGAGCTATGCCGTCGTTCGCGTCGTCGCAGGTGTGCAGCGCGATTTCGCGCTGTACGCCGCGCCGCTGGCGAGTATCGGCAAGCCGGATACGCCCTGGGTCAAGATCTGCGACGCGGCAGACAAGATCACAGGGTTTGCGGTGAGGGGAGATGAGATCTACCTTCGCACCTATCGCGCCAGCCCGCGTTTTTCCGTGATTCGTACGCGGCTCTCGGCGCCCGACCTGAAGACGGCGGTGACCATCGTCGCGCCCTCGGAGCAGGTGATCGTCGGCATCGGTGCCGCGAAGGACGGTCTGTATCTCGAAGTGCGCGATGGCGCGGTGAGACGCGTCAAGCGTCTCGCCTGGGACGCGGCTTCGGCCACCGAGGTCAAGCTGCCGCTGGAAGGCGCTGCGAGGGTGATGAGCGTCGCACCGGACATCGAAGGCGCGATCGTCGGCGTCGCCGCATGGACGCATGCGCGCGAGATCTACGCCGTCAACGCCTCGGGCAAGGCCGTCAATACAGAACTCCAGCCGCTCGGCCGCTTCGACGCGCCCGCCGATCTCGTCGCAACCGAGGTCAAGGTGAAGAGCTACGACGGCGCACTGGTACCGCTGTCGATCATCCACAAGAAAGGCGTGAAGCTCGACGGTACCAACCCGACGCTGCTCACTGGCTACGGCGCCTACGGGATCACGTCCGAGCCGGGCTTCGAGCCGACGCGAATGGCGTGGCTCGAACGCGGCGGCGTCTATGCGGTCGCCAACGTGCGCGGCAGCGGCGTCTATGGCGAAGACTGGTACAAGGCGGGCTACAAAGCCACCAAGCCAAATACATGGAAAGATCTCATCGCCTGCGCCGAGTACCTGATCGCGCAGAAATACACGTCGAGCGCAAAGCTGGGCATCCTCGGCGGCAGCGCCGGCGGCGTGCTGGTTGGTCGCGCGCTAACCGAGCGCCCGGACCTGTTCGCGGCCGTGGTGCCGGCGGTCGGCTTGCTCGACGCAGTGCGTGCGGAGACTACCGCCAACGGAGCGACAAACATTCCAGAGTTTGGAACGGTCAAGAAGGAAGACGAATTCCGCGCCCTGCTCGCGATGAGCAGCTACCACCAGGTGAAAGACCGGACCGCGTACCCGGCGGTACTACTCATCCACGGCGTCAACGACCCGCGCGTCGACGTCTGGCAATCCAGCAAGATGGCCGCTCGCCTGCTTGCGGCATCGAGTTCGGGCAAGCCGGTGCTGCTCGATCTCGACTACCAAAGCGGTCACGGTATCGGCAGCACCAAGTCGCAGCGACAGCAGCAGACCACCGATATCTACACGTTCCTGTTCTGGCAAACGGGTCAGCCCGAATTTCAAATCGCCAAGAACTAGCCACGCCCCGTTCGGAGGCCGATTTCTGAGTTGGTCATTGGGGCGCGCGGCCGCGCCAGCCGAAGTTGTAACCTGCTGTTCGCGACAAAAGCGGCGCGACAACCGGCGACGTGTGTCAATAAATTTAACAGTGTCACCCGCCGGTTGCGCGGCGATCGCAGTAAGTATTTGAAACCGTAGAGTGTGCGTCAGGGGTGGAATGCGTCTTGCGTCAAGCCGCCTTGAGCGACACCGCGTCGCACAACAAGGCAACTAGATGAAATCCATCCTCGACCCATCGTTCCGATACACGAAAAGCGTGGAAACCGACCTGCGCAAGACCTTTGCGCGAATCCGCCGCGAACGCCGCAAACAGGAACAAGTGCAGGTCAGTAGTGACAACGGCGCAACAAGGAATGTTCTGCCGCTTCGTTCAAGAAAGGCCGCGCTCTAAGCGCCTTTGCGGGTTGCAGTGATCTGCAATGAAGGTGAACTTTTGCCCGCTGAAGGCTATGGGATAAGCCGAGGAGAGCTCAATGGACCCGCTGATGCTCGATGGCTACGTCACTTTGAACGCCGAAGGCAGGCAGTACACTGCTTCGTTTCACCTCGGTTCGGGCGTGATTATTGTGAGGTCAGGCTCCGTGTCCAGGGTAATGCAGTTGGGCCACGCAGCCGTTGAACCCCAGTCTGTAGCGCGGACGATTTTGAGAACGATCGTGACCGAGTACCCGCAATATGTCGAAGTCAAACAGCCTGGCCACGATCAATTGTCGGTTGCGGGCAAACATTGAACGGACTTTGCCTTTGCACCCGGCAGACATTGTCAATTCGCCAAACGCGATGACGCGGCGCAGGCGCGTCGCCTAGCTTCCCCGAGCAGGCCACTCCGCAAGGCTGCCGGAGCCCCGGCGCGCCACGTCGTATTGCTGCCACGACCGCTCGCCGTGGCCCCTTTTTGGTGCTTGACCGCTACAACATCCACACTGACGGCGCACCTTACATCGCGCCACGTGATCCAGCCGACTGTGTTCGGTAACTATTCGGACCATAACGGAAACTGGCGGATGGCTCGAAGGTTGCTTAGCAAGCTGGCGATGAATTCGTAATGACAAGCGCCAAAATCCGTGGTCTAACAAGCGCTAGGTCCGGCCTATTCCAAGGAAATCGCATGACGAACGAGTCGCCACAGGTCCCACAAGTCGACGAGCCCGTCCACCTGAGTTTTACCGAACAGAGGCAGCCGCTGCTGCACGGCAACTGGCGGCACAATCTGGTCGCTCGCGGCGACCAGTTGGCATTTGCGGCGGAAGTGGTTCGCTTCGGGTTCGCCCCCGACGATTTCGCGCTTGATGTCGATCGCTTGCCCGGCAAGCGGTCCGGCCGCCGATCAACCGCGCTAAGGTTCGCCGTCAAAGTCGAGAACCTGCGTACGCGGCGCAAGGTCACCTACTACGGTGGCCCCGGCAGGGCGTGGGTCGCAGAGTTTCTCGCCGACCTCATCGCCGGGGAATTTGGCCAGCCCTGAGACGAAAAGCCTTCTGAAGTCCTTCGACCTGGAATTCCATCGCGACGCCATGGCCCGCAGCGCGGGCTTGCTCGAGCTAGCGGACCGTCTTCGGATCCGAATGGGCGTTGGAAGCCTTTTCGGGGGGTTTGTTGCCACCCAGTCCTTTACCGGTGCCCACCGACGCTGAGTTGCTTGCCACCGGAACGGACGTCGGTCCCATCTGCGGCGTCGGTGGTGTCTTGCCCATCGCCTTCATGTTTGCCTGGTAGTGGGCGACCGCGCGGTCCTCGGCGCGCGCCAGCTGCTGCTTCGCGGCCTCCGCCGCCGCGGCATCCTTCACCTTTTTCTCTTCCGCCGCGGCCTTGGCCTTGTCGTCCATGGGTGGGGGCGGCGGCAACTTGGCGAGGGCGATGCCGAAGCCCAGCAAGACGCCTGCGAAGGCTAGCAATGCGCGCACGGTGGTCATGGTCGGAATCTCCTGTTCTACGCGACTCGTCAGGCCGTTCGCGATCGCGAAAGCGCCGCGGAGGCCGCGGGGCGCTCCGGCTGCACGAATTTTTCGCGCGCCGTCCCCGCGACCACCTGCTCGTACCAGCGCAGATGATGGTGCTTCGCCCAGCTCTCGTCGACGTAGCCGTCGCGCATGGCGCGATACGCGCCGGTCATGCCGATCGTACCGAGGTAGATGTGCACGCAGGCGAGCGCCATCGCCAGGTAAGCGGTGACCATGTGCACGACGTTGGCTACCTGCATGGTAGCGCGCGTCTGATTGAAATTCGGGAATACGAGCACGAGCCCGCTCACGATCAGGATCGTGGAGAACAGCACCAATACGAACCAGAACACCAGCTTCTCCCCCGCATTGAACTTCCCCGAGGGGTATTCGTGACCCTTGAAGTAGCCGACGATGTTGATGAACCACTTGAGGTCATCGACACCGATGCCGTTGTAGCGGAGGTAGCGCACGAACATCCATGGCACCGCGATGATGAGGATGGGCCCGATGAAGTTGTGAACGCTCTTGGATAGAGTGGCGAGCCAGGAGAACAACGTGTAGCCGATCAAAGGCAGTAACACGCTCTTGCCAAGCGACAGGATGAGACCAGTGATCGCCAGCGTCACCCAGGTGATCGCGAGCAGCCAGTGTGCATAGCGATCCGCAGGCGTGAAGCGTTCGATTACTCTGTCGCCCGGCTTGGTGTCCGACGTCAACTTGCCGCGAATCAGATAGAAGATTGCCAAGCCGCCGATCGCCAGCGCCATCAGCAGTCCGCCGAGGCCAATCACGTTGCTGTGCAGCGCGCGCCAGGTCTCACCCTGGGGCTGGATCAGGACGTTGGTTTCGCGGCCGATCACCGTGCTGACCTGGGGCGCACCGGAGCGCACTTCTTTCCATACCGGCGCGTTGTTGAGCGGCTGTTCGCGCTGCCGCGTCGCTTCCTGCTTCGCGTCCTTGGCTTCCGTCGGGCTGACCGCCGGTGATTGCGCGGCGGCAAGCCCCGCCACGCTTATCACAGCGACAGCCATGAGCGCCATGGCGCGATGGATGAACTGCATCAGTAGTCTCCCGGCGCTGCAGTCACTTGATGCGCTTGTACTCGTTCTGGTTCTGGTTGCGCTGCTTGATCGCGAGTTCCCACTCGTTCCGGTTGCCGTTGAAGCTTGCGCTATCCCACGCCGGCTGATCGGGCTTGCCCTGGTACTTGCCCTGCTTGTACTGGATCACTTGCGGCTTTTCGCCGCAGGCGGCGAGCAGAAATGCCGCCGTGCCCGCAGCGGCCACCAGCAATGCAACGCGCGCAATCACGACTTCGCCCCGGGCGTGGGAGCCGGTGTCGGGGCCGGCGCCGGTTGCCCGGGCTGACCCAACGCCGGCGGCCTGCCGTACGCGGTATCCCAGCCCCACGGCGGCGACCCGGGCGTGCCGCGCGCGGCACGGTTGGTCACGCGTTCGCGATAGATGTCGGAAAGGACGTCGGCGTCGCCGGCCAGCAGCGCCTTGGTCGAGCACATTTCCGCGCATGCAGGCAGCTTGCCCTCGGCGAGGCGATTGCGTCCGTACTTCTTGAACTCGGCTTCGGAGTTATTGGGCTCGGGTCCGCCGGCACAGAACGTGCACTTGTCCATCTTGCCGCGCACGCCGAAAGCGCCCGTCTGCGGAAACTGCGGCGCGCCGAAGGGGCACGCGTAGAAGCAGTAACCGCAGCCGATGCACAGGTCCTTGTCGTGCAGGACGACGCCGTCGTCGCTGCGGTAGAAACAGTCGACCGGGCACACCGCCATGCAGGGCGCGTCGGAGCAGTGCATGCACGCCACCGACATCGAGCGCTCGCCGGGCACGCCGTCATTGATCGTGACCACACGCCGGCGGTTGACGCCCCAGGGAACGTCGTTCTCCTGCTTGCACGCCGTCACGCAACCGTTGCATTCGATGCAGCGCTCGGCATCGCAGAGAAATTTCATTCGGGCCATGGTGTCCGCCTCCTTGTCACGCAGTGTGCTTCTCGATCTGGCAAAGCGTCGTCTTGGTTTCCTGCATCATCGTCACCGCGTCGTAGCCATACGTGGTGGCGGTATTGACCGCCTCGCCGCGGACAATGGGGTGCGCACCCTCGGGGTAGTACTCGAGCATGTCCTTGCCCATCCACCAACCGGAGAAATGGAAGGGAATGAACGAGGTCCCCGCGCCGACGCGATCGGTGACCTGCGCCTTCACCTTGATCTGCGCGCCCGTGGGTGTCTTCACCCAGACGTATTCGCCATCCTTGATGCTGCGGTCGTTGGCGTCTTTCGGGTTGATCTCGACGAAGTTCTCCTGCTGCAGCTCGGCCAGCCAGGGATTCGAACGCGTCTCCTCGCCGCCGCCTTCGTATTCCACCAGGCGGCCGCTCGTAAGGATCAGCGGAAAGCTCTTCGAGACCTCTTTGGCGACGTTGTCCTGCTGCACGGTCTTGAACAGCGTCGGCAAGCGCCAGAATGCCATCTTGTCGGCATACGTCGGGTATTTCGCAACCATGTCGGGGCGCGGCGAGTACAGCGGCTCGCGATGCAGCGGAATTCCGTCGGGGAAGTTCCACACGATCGCGCGAGCCTTGGCGTTGCCGAAGGGATGGCAACCGTGCTTCATCGCGACACGCTGAATACCGCCCGAAAGATCGGTCTTCCAGTTCTTGCCCTCAGCCGCCTTTTTTTCGACGTCGGTGAGATCGTCCCACCAGCCGAGCTTCTTCAGCAGCACGTGGTCGAACTCCGGATAACCCGTCGTCAGCTCGGAGCCCTTGGGATACGAGCCATCGGCGGCCAGCAGGTCGACACCGTCGCGCTCCATGCCGAAATTGGCGCGGAAACATCCGCCGCCATCCATGAGGCTCCGCGATTCGTCATAGAGGTTCGGCGAGCCCGGATGCTTGATTTGCGGCGTCCCGTAACAGGGCCACGGAAGACCGTAATAGTCGCCATCGCAAGGCCCACCTTTGGCTCGCAACGTCTTAACATCGAAGGTGGCCTGGTTCTTCATGTGCAGCTTCAGACGCTCGGGAGACTGCCCCGTGTAGCCGATCGTCCACATGCCGCGGTTGATCTCCTTCAAAATCGACTCGGGCTCGGGCTCCTCGAGCTTGTTGGCGTCGGGCTTGACGATCTTCAGGTTCTTGGTGAATTCCTTGTCGTAGCCGAACTTCTTGGCAAACGCCAGCATGATCGCGTGATCGGTCTGCGAGTCGAACATCGGGCTGATGACGCGCTCGCGCCATTGCAGCGAGCGGTTCGACGCGGTGACCGATCCGGAGGTTTCGAATTGCGTTGCCGCCGGCAAGAGGTAGACCCCGTCCTTGCGCACCATCGCCGCCATTGCCGCCGTCGCCGATGGATACGGATCGATGACCACGACGGTATCGAGCTTCTTGAATGCCTCGAGCATCTCCTTGCCGCGCGTCTGGCTGTTCGGTGCGTGGCCCCAGAACACCATTGCGCGCAGATTCGAGTCCTGGTCGATCAGTTCATTCTTTTCGAGCACGCCGTCGATCCAGCGCGATACCGTCATGCCCGACTTTTCCATCATCGCCTGGGAGGCGAAGCGGCCCTTGATCCAATCGTAGTCGACACCCCAGACGGCCGCGAAATGCTTCCAGGCGCCGGCGGCAAGACCGTAGTAGCCCGGCAGCGAATCCGGGTTCGGGCCGACGTCGGTCGCGCCCTGAACGTTGTCGTGCCCGCGGAAGATGTTGGCGCCGCCGCCCGATACGCCCACGTTGCCGAGCGCGAGCTGCACGATGCACGAAGCGCGCACGATGGCATTGCCGGTGGTGTGCTGCGTCTGACCCATGCACCAGACCAGCGTCGATGGCCGGTTCTTGGCCATCATTTCGGCGACCTGGTAGACCTGTGCCTCGGGAATGCCGGTCACTTCCTCGACCTTGTCCGGCGTCCACTTGGTCATCACTTCTTCTTTGACCTTGTCCATGCCGTACACGCGGTCGTGGATGTACTGCGGGTCTTCCCAGCCGTTCTTGAACACGTGGTAAAGCATGCCGAACAGGAAAGGGATGTCGGTTCCGGAACGGATGCGGACGTAGACGTCGGCCTTGGCCGCGGTGCGCGTGAAACGCGGATCGACCACGATCATGCGCGCGCCGGTCTCCTTGGCGTGCAGCATGTGCAGCATCGACACCGGGTGCGCCTCGGCCGCGTTCGAGCCGATGTACAGCGCGCACTTGGTGTTCTGCATGTCGTTGTAGGAATTGGTCATCGCGCCGTAGCCCCACGTGTTGGCTACGCCGGCGACCGTGGTCGAGTGGCAGATACGCGCCTGATGGTCCATGTTGTTGGTGCCGAAGAACGACACGAACTTGCGCATGAGGTACGCCTGCTCGTTGTTGTGCTTCGAGCTGCCGACCCAGAAAATGGAATCAGGCCCCGAATCCTTGCGCAGTGCCAGCAGGCGGTCGCCGACTTCGTTGATGGCCGCATCCCACGTCATGGACTGCCACTTGCCGTTGACGAGCTTCATCGGTGTCTTCAGCCGATGCGAATTCTCGTGGACGCCGTGCTCGCGCACCGATGCGCCTTTGGCGCAATGCGCTCCCAGATTCAATGGCGAATCGAACACCGGCTCCTGGCGAATCCACACGCCGTTCTCGACGACGGCATCGACCGAACAACCAACCGAGCAGTGCGTGCACACCGTGCGCTTGGTTTCGAGCTTCGCGGCGGCACCCTCCGCCGCGGCGTCGGCCTTGGCGATGAGGTTGAACGGCAACTGGCTCGCGAACGCCCCGGCCCCGGCAACGAGACCCGAACGCTTCAGAAACGCCCGCCGGTCCATCGTCGGGAGTTTCCCGGCGAGGCGGCGGAGACGTGGACGCGCTGCACCTGCAGCTTCGCGGGTCTTGGTTAGCAGCATGGTCCGGTCCTCCTCCTATGAATGCTTAAACGACTGCTGTGCGCCGTTCGCCGGGAGTTCGCTTGCGAGCGTTCCCAGTTCATCGGCGCTTGTGCGGCGGCCCTACAGCTTGGCCGTTTTGTAGTACGTCTGGACGTGCGTCGTGGCGGCGTATCCGCCGTCATCGGACGCGGTGTCGGGCGCGTGGGTGATTGCGGTACCGGTGGATATGGAGCGCGCCGCGACAACCGCGGCGCCGGCGCCACCGACGCCGAACGTGAGCAGGAAGCGACGGCGCTTCAGGTCTGCTCGCGTAGAGGGTTTGTCTTCGGATGTAACCGGGGAAGAACGATCATTGTGAGTGATCGCGCGCATACGCACCTCCGCAAGTTTGCCCGTGACGTTCTAGTCCTGAGCCGCACTACGGCTCGATGGTGAACGAGTCACGTTCGATCACCACGAAGTTTCCAGTGAATTGTGCTACGCGAGCATAGTAGTTTGCAATAGATTTCGCGCATATTGCATTGCAGCATAGGGCGACCCATGGCTCGATGTTGGCGGCGAAGAATTCGCGCTGCACGTCAAAGGCGAACGCCTCGGGTTGCCCATCGCCAACGATGATAAGGCGCATGGTTTCGAACACTGCTGCCAGGTGGTCCTCGTACATGGTGGCTCCTGGCGCTCGCGTGAGGTGCAGCTGCGCAAGCGAGTCGCGCACTTGCACCAGCAACGGCCCGCCGCGCCGCGCCTTGGCGTAGGCGCCCCCGTGCAGGCTCACCTCGCTGCTGCCGACGCCGACGAACAGTGCCTGGTACTCGCCGGCGATTGCATCGGCATCGGCGCCGGCACTGGCCGACACCAGCGCCTCCCAGGATCGCGCCAATGCGACCGCTGCGTCGCCCTCAGCCACCTGCAGCGGGCGCGCGCTGGCGATTGTGGCCAACAACGTGGCATCCGGCGCCAGCCGCGAACAGGCGCGAGAGCAGCGCGTAGAAATCCGCTCGCGCCTGGTCTTCGGGCGCGATTCTCTCTGAGAACACGATCGGTACCGCTTCCATCCTTGGGGCGGGATCGCGTGCTAGCGCGATCTGCCGAGTTCCTTTTGCATTTTGTCGATGACGCGGCAGTCGGCGCACATCTTGAGCCGATCCAGCGATCCGGCCTCGGCGAACATCGAATGCCCAGCCAGCCTGGCCAGCATGTTGCCGATCATCTTCTCGGTGCCCAGCGGCTTGCCGCAACGCGTGCAGTTGAAAATGGCGGCCTCGTTGACCACGCGCGGCTGCCTCGCCTCGGCGGCGAGCAGCAACCGCGGTGCGAGGCGAATCGCGTCTTCCGGACAGGTCACGGCGCACAGGCCGCATTGCACGCACTGGGACTCGATGAAGCGCAGCTGCGGGGTCTCCGACTGCGGATGATCCAGGATCGCGCCCTCGGGACAGGCGCCGACGCAGGCGAGGCACAGCGTGCAGCGATCGCGATCGACCTCGATCGTGCCGTAGGGCGCGCCTGGCGGCAGCGCGATGTCGGTCTTCGGCGTCGGTGCATGCAGGAGCAGGTGCTCGAACACGAGACCGAGTGTCGTGCGCTTGTCGTCGGTCCAGCGAAACGCCGCGGGCACGCGCACCGACAGTGCCGGCTTGAGCGTCCACACCGCACGCTCAAGCTCGGGGATATCGCCCGCGCGCAACAGGTTGAAATGCGCGCCCTGGTAGCCCAGCGCCTGCGCGATGACCTCGGCAAAGTGCATCTGGCGCGCGATAGCCTCGGTGTACCGTGGCGCCTCCGCGCCGGTCGCCAGCACCGCGAGATCGCTCGCACCGTACGCCAGCGCGCCCAGCCAGACGTCGATGCCGGTAGACGCCATGTGCTGCAACTCGACGGGTATCACGCGCGCCGGCAGGCCCTTGCCGCGGCGCGCGAGGCGCTCGATCAACGCCCGGCCCTCGGCATCGTGAAACAGCAGGCAGGGATCGCGGCCGCCGGCCTGGCGATACGTCGCGAGCAGCGTGCGCACGCGCGCGCCCATCTCGGACACCGACGGATAGACGTAGCCGAGCGCGCCCGACGGGCACACCGTCGTACATGCGCCGCAGCCGACGCACAGGTGGGGCTCGACGCGGATGTGGTCGCCGTCCGCGGCGATCGCTTGTGCCGAGCAGACGTCGATGCATAGGTTGCATCCGGGCTGCTGCGAGCGGCTGTGGGCGCAGATCGACGCCTTGTAGTTGAAGAATTTCGGCTTCTCGAACTCACCGGTGGCGAGTGCGATTTCGGCGACTGCCGCGGCCTGCGCCACGGGGTCGGCGCCCGGCCGCCAGTAGCCCTGCGGCGGCTGATGCATGGCGAACATGGGCTTGTCGCCCAGGTCGAGCACGAGGTCGAAGTGTTCGGTGCGCGCGGTGTCGCGGCGGTCGAAGTCGATCGCGCCGATCGCGCCGCAGGCGATGACGCACTGCCGGTGATCGCGGCAGCGCTCGAGGTCGATCTGGTAGCTCCAGTCGATCGCATTTTCCGGGCACACCTTGATGCAGGCATTGCAGCGCGTGCAGACGTCCAGATCGATGGGATTTTCCTGGGTCCACCGGATCTCGAACGCACCGAGCCAGCCGGCGCTGCGCTCGATCTTGCCGCTGAACACAGGGTAATCGCGTCGCGCCGGCAATTCGCTGCCGGTCGCGTCAGACGTGACCAGCACGGTGACCGCGAGCTGCTCGTGCAGGCGACGCGCCCACGCCAGCGCGTCTCTGGCGGGACCCGCGATGAGGAGCTGGCCTTCCGACTTGAATGCGACGCGGGGCACGGGCGCCGGTTCGGGTAACGCTGCCATCGCGAGCAGCGCGGCGATCTTGGGCGTCGTCGCGGCGGCCTCGGCCGACCATCCCGCCGTCTCGCGAATGTTGACGAAGCGGATGGTCTGCGCCTTGCCACGGTCCTCCGCGATGTCACCGAACAACCGCGCCTCCTGTGTGCAGGCGACGACCACGTCGCCCGACGCGCGATCTGCGAAGACGGCGAGCTCCTTCTGGCAAAGTTGCGTATGCGCGGGCAATTCGCCGACCCATTCGAGCGCCCGCGCCAGCGCCGCCGCATCCAGCGGCATGGTGCCGTTGCACGAGCACAGGTGCAGCGTCTTGTCCTGCAGGCTCATGGCCTGTTCGACGCTGGTGAGTCCGGCGGCGCATCCCCATCACGCGACGACGCGGTCGTCTCGTCCGGAAGCGTCGGCACGCTCGCTGAACGCGGCAATTCGGCCGATGCCCCGCCTTGCGCCCGGCCGATTACCGCGTCGCGCTCCGCTTGCTCTTCGGCCTGTTCTTCCGCATTCGGGTCACGGAACGCGCGCGACTGCACCAGGCGCTTGAGCACGCCGTCGGGAATCGGATCTTCGCGCGTGTAGTCGTCGATGTAGGTGTCGAGCCCGTCCATGACGTTGAAGCGCGGATCGCGCAGCAATTGCTTCAACGCTGCACGCTTGACGGTTTCTGCAACTCCGGCTTTGGCATCGAAGAACGCGGTGAAGTCGGAGTCGGGTGTGAGCGACTCGACCGGCGGCAATGGCGGACTCGGACCGGAAGTTGCCGCGGTGGACGCCGGGGCAACTATGCCCGGTGCCGAAGCCCTCGGATCTGCGCCCGCCGCCGAGGCCATCGCATCATTGGGCGTGGCCGCATCGGTATTGGCCTTGGTGCGCGCCGCCTCGTGCTTGCGTTGCGACCACCGCCGCAGCGACAACGGTTTCGGCTCCGGCGGTGGCGAATCGGAGTTGGAGTTCATTGCCCGGTCTTCGGCGCGGTGCCGCCTTCGGGATCGCGCTCATAGAGTGGATTGCGTTTGGACTTGCGCTTGGGCTCGGGACGATAGTGCTCGGCCACGAAGGGCTCCATCCAGGCGCGGATTTCTGGCGCGAGCGTTACCGCATCGACCTGCTCGCCGCCATCGAGCAGGCGTCCGGCTTCGTTGTAGCTGACACTCACGAGTCGCGGAATGATGGCGATGTCGGGGTCGAACATGGCGACGGGCTCGTCGGGATCGCGGGCGCGCCACATGACGAAAGCTTTCGGCTCCGGCGTGCTGATGTTCAGGAAGTAGCCTTCGCTCTCGGAGACGTGCAATTCGATCGCGAATCCCGGCGCGCGCCACCGCGTGCACGCGGTATCTTCGAATTGTTTGAACGCCGGCGTCGCCGCCGCAGTGTCCGGTTCGACGGCAACGATGCGCCACTGCTCGCTCGCCCAGCGATGGCTGAGCGGCACGCGCTCGATGACAATGGCTACGGAAAGCCGCGGAATCGGCATGGACAATGGAACGCTCCCATCACTCCGGCGATCATACCCCAGCGCTGCAGCCCGGCATCGCCTCTGCTAAGATCATTGATTGCGCATCCGAGTTGCACGATGTCCAAAATCATACCTGTCGCCGATGTTCGCTCCACCCGCGCCGGCCACGTCCCCGCCGCGGGCGCGGCACCGCACGTTGCGCCTACCGGCCTGCTCGCCGACACGCGCGGGCGGATGCTGCGCGACCTGCGCATCTCGGTCACCGACCGTTGCAATTTCCGCTGTGTCTATTGCATGCCGAAGGACGTGTTCGGGCACGACTACCCCTTCCTGCCGCATGGGGAATTGCTGACCTTCGAGGAGATCGCTCGCCTCGCCCTGATATTCAAAGGACATGGCGTCGAGAAGATCCGCCTCACCGGCGGCGAGCCACTGCTGCGCAAGAACCTGGAGCGCTTGGTCGGGATGCTTGCCGGCATCGACGCGCTCGACCTGACGCTCACGACCAACGGCTCCGCGCTCGCCGGCAAGGCACGCGCACTGCGCGACGCGGGCCTGCACCGCGTCACGGTGAGCCTCGACGCGCTCGACGACGGCGTGTTCCGGGCGATGAACGATGTCGACTTTCCCGTCGCGAGAGTGCTGGAAGGCATCGACGCGGCGGCAGAGGCCGGCCTTGCGCCGATCAAGATCAACATGGTGGTCAAGCGCGGTGTCAACGAGCAGGAGATCCTGCCGATGGCGCGCTACTTCAAGGGCAGCGGCCACATCCTGCGCTTCATCGAGTACATGGATGTCGGGCACAGCAACGGCTGGCGCATGGACGACGTTGTGCCCTCGGCGGAAGTGATCGCCATGATCGACCGCGAGCTGTCGCTGGCGCCGATGGACCCCAATTACAGCGGCGAAGTCGCCGAGCGCTGGACGTACCGCGACGGCTCCGGCGAGGTCGGCGTCATTTCATCGGTGACGCAGGCCTTCTGCAGCGACTGCACGCGCGCACGCCTGGCAACGGACGGCAAACTCTACACGTGCCTGTTCGCAACGACGGGCTACGACCTGCGCGCGCTGCTGCGTGGCGGCCACAGCGACGCCGAGATCGGCAACTACCTGGCGGCGATCTGGGTGCAGCGTGCTGATCGCTATTCGGAGATCCGGTCGGAAAACACGATCGCGCTGCCGAAGGTCGAGATGAGCTATATCGGCGGGTAGGCACGACGCATGCATCTCAAGGCCCTGTTCGAGTTCCTGAGCGGACTCGAACAGAACAACAACCGACCGTGGTTCGCGTGGAACAAGCCCGCGTACGACGTGCTGCGCGAGGAGTTCGAGGCGCTGCTCGTCGACGTGATCGCCCGCGTGGGAAAGTTCGACCGCGGACTGGGACCCGTCGACGCCAGGAAAGCGATGTTTCGCATCTATCGCGACACGCGCTTCTACAAGGACAAGACCCCGTACAAGACGCATTTCAGCGCCGCAATCCGCGACCGCGCCAAGCGCGGGCTCGAGCCTGGCTACTATTTCGAGATCGACTATCGCGGTCGCATGCACGTCGGCGGCGGCATCTACCGCCCCGAACCGGCGATCCTGCAGCGCATCCGCCGGCACGTCGCGACCAAGCCGGCGACGTTGACGGCGGTGCTGCGCGACCCAAGATTCAGAAAGACCTACGGCGGCCTCATGGACGAGGACGCGCTGACGCGCCCGCCGAGGGGATTCTCCGCCGACATGAAGCACATCGACGCGATCAAGCAGCGGCACTATTTCGGTCTTGCGGAAGTGAACCTCAAAAGGTATCCGCCCAGGGATCTCGCGGGTGATCTCGCCGGCTATTTCCGCGACCTTCTGCCGTTGATGAACTGGTTGAGGAAGGCGAGCAAGGAGTGAAGCTCACGTGCTCGTTCCCTCAGCTCCATCCTCTCTCCCGCGGGGAGCGGGTAACGCTGTGCGCACCTGCGACACGGACAGCGACTTGAACGCCCGCGACACGCCCTACCGCCCGCAGTTGAGCGATGCCGCGCGGCCGTCGACTTTCAACGTTGCCGCAATCGACGAGACGGGTGCGACGCGCGACACGCCCATCGCGGGCGAGCATCCGCTGACACTCTACGTCGACAAGCGTGAAATCCTCACGTTGATGACGCTCGGCGCGGCGCCGGAGGCACTCGCCATCGGCTATCTGCGCAACCAGCGCCTGCTCGATCGCGTCGAGGACATCGTCTCCGTGCAGGTGGACTGGGATGTCAACGCGGTAGTGATCACCACCAAGCATGGATTGCGCGATCTCGATGCCAAGCTCGGCAAGCGCACCAAGACCAGCGGTTGCGGCCAGGGAACGGTGTTCGGCGACCTCATGGCCGAGATCGATTCGGTGCGCCTGCCGGTCGACGCTCGGCTCTCGCGCTCGACACTCTACGCGCTGCTCGACCGGGTGCGGCTGCACGAGACGATCTACAAGCAGGCGGGTGCCGTGCACGGATGCGCCCTCGCCTCCAATGCCGAACGGACCAGCGAGATCCTGTATTTCGTCGAGGATGTCGGCCGCCACAATGCGGTGGATGCGATCGCCGGCATGATGTGGCTGGACCGTGTCGACGGCGGCGACAAGATCTTCTATACGACGGGACGGCTAACCTCGGAGATGGTGATCAAGGCCGCGCAGATGGGCATTCCCTTCCTGGTCTCGCGCTCGGGGCTCACGCAGATGGGCTACGAGATTGCGCAGAAGGTGGGCATCACCATGATCGGGCGCGCCACGGGCAAGCATTTTCTGCTGTTCACCGGCGGCGAGCGTTTTGGCGCTGCTGCCTGAGACAACCGGTGCAACGTACTGTCGCGTCGACTCGAATGCGCCGCGCGCGCGGATGTGGCCAATGAGGTAGCCGATGAACGGAACCGCAGCATCCGGCGAAGCGCGCGGCAGCTGCCAGTGCGGCCGCGTGCGCTTCGTGGCGCGTTTTCCCTCCCGCTTCTGCTCGCATTGCCATTGCGAGAGCTGCCGCCGCTCGCACAGTGCGGGCTTCGTCACCTGGATCGGCTTCAAATCGGAGCAGGTAACGGTGGATGCCGGCGGCGAGGACCTGGTCGCCTACGAATCCTCGCCACGCACGTTTCGCAGCTTCTGCCGCGTGTGCGGCACCAAGGTGCTTTTCCAGTCGGACCGCTGGGCAGGTGAAACGCACATACCGCTGGCAGCCCTCACCACCGCCGTCGACCGCGTGCCCGAAGGTCACTATTGCTCCGAGGAACACGTGGCGTGGATCCCGTGGCCGGAACCGCCGCCGACAGCGTGACGCATGCCGGCGTGACGCGTGGCGGGATCGCGAACGCCGGGGTCACCGGCGTCGTGCTCGCTGGCGGTCAGGGGCGGCGCATGGGCAGCGTCGACAAGGGGCTGGTCGTCCTCGACGGCAAGCCGATGGTGCGCCACGTGCTCGAGCGTTTCGCGCCACAGGTCGACGAAGTGCTCATCAACGCCAACCAGCATCGTGACACCTACGAAGCGTTCGGGCACCGCGTGATCGCCGACGCGATCGGTGGCTTCGCCGGCCCGCTCGCGGGGCTGCACGTCGCGCTGGGCCACGCCGCGCACGCGCTGATTGCGACGGTACCCTGCGACTCGCCGTTTCTCCCCGCCGATCTGGTGTCGCGTCTGCGCACGGCGCTCGAACGCGACAACGCGCAACTGGCGGTGGCACGCACCTTCGAGCAGCCGCATCCCGTATTCGCGCTGGTGCGCAAGGACGTGCTGCCTCACCTGTCGAGCTTTCTCGAAGCGGGAGGGCGCAAGATCGATGCGTGGTACGCCACACTGGCGACGACCGAGGTCGCCTTCGACGACGAAGCCGACGCGTTTCGCAATATCAACACCGCGGAGGAACTTTCTGCCGCGCGCGTCCCCGGATCGTCGCGGTGATCGCCGCCTGTACTAGAATCGCGATTCCCGCGGCTGGACATCCTCACCCATGAACGCCCCGATGACCCTGCGCGACGCCTCCTGCGCCGACGACTACGATCCGAACTCGATGCCGGTGGCGAAGGCGCGCGAGCTGATCCGCAGCTTTCTTTCGCCGGTCACCGCGATCGAGCGCGTGCACGTGCGCAGCGCGCTGGGTCGCGTACTCGCCGGCGATATTGTCTCGCCCATCGCCGTGCCCGGCCACGACAATTCGGCCATGGATGGCTACGCCGTGCGCTTCGCCGACATCAAGCCCGAGGGGGAGACGACGCTGACGCGCGTCGGGGAGTCCTACGCGGGTAAACCGTGGAGCGGCACCATCGCCGCGGGGCAATGCGTGCGCATTTTCACGGGTGGCGTCATGCCCGGTGGCGCGGACTCGGTGGTGATGCAGGAGCGCACCAGCGAGAAGGACGCTGTCGTGCGCATCGCCGCCGGCGCGCTGACCAGGGCGGGACAGAACCGGCGCCTCGCCGGCGAAGACCTCAAGTCGGGTCAGGTCGTGTTCCGCAGCGGCCAGCGTGTCCATCCGGCGGAACTGGGCATGATCGCATCGCTTGGGATCGGCGAAGTCGGCGTGTATCGAAGGCTGCGCGTCGCCTTCTTTTCGACGGGCGACGAACTGAAGTCGATCGGGACGCCACTCGCCGTCGGTGAAGTCTACGACAGCAACCGTTACACGTTGCATGGCATGCTGCATCGGCTCGGGTGCGAGACCATCGACATGGGGGTCGTACCCGACGTACCGGAACAACTGGAGCCCGCGTTGACCGCCGCTGCGCAAAGCGCGGATGTGGTCATCACGTCGGGCGGCGTGTCCGTGGGCGACGCCGATTACGTCAAGCAATTGCTCGACAAGCTGGGTGAGGTGCTGTTCTGGAAGGTCGCGATGAAGCCCGGCCGACCGCTCGCCTATGGCAAGCTCGGCAACGCGCATTTTTTCGGACTGCCGGGCAACCCGGTGTCGGTGATGGCGACCTTCTACCAGTTCGTGCGCGATGCGCTGCTCACCATGCAGGGCCAGCATGACGTGGCGCCGCTGCCCGTGTTCAAGGTGCCGCTGTCGGCGCCGATCCGCAAGGTGCCCGGACGCACCGAATTTCAGCGCGGCATCCTTGCGCCGGACGCCGATGGCCGCGGTGGTTACAGCGTGCGCGCAACCGGCGACCAAGGCTCGGGAATCCTGTCGTCGATGTCACGAGCCAACTGTTTCATCGTGCTCGCGAGCGACTTGGGCGACGTCGCTGCCGGCGAAATGGTCGACGTGCAGCTGCTCGAAGGATTGATCTAGGGCTCGATTGACGAATTCAGCTCGGCAACCGTAGTATCACATCGGGGCTTGCAGACGCCCTGCGCAGCGACGATCCCGTCCAAGCTCTGCTTCGTTGTCGCCCGCGCGGCAGGAGGCAATCATGGATGCGGTCTCGAAGTCGTGAGCGTCGACGATACGCCGCACCACGTGGCGCCGCGCGCGCCGAGCTTCGCCGAGGCGCTGCGCTACTGGTGGAAGCTTGGCTGGATCAGCTTCGGTGGGCCCGCCGGTCAGATCGCGATCATGCATCACGAGTTGGTCGAGCGGCGGCGCTGGATCTCGGAGTCGCGCTTCCTGCACGCGCTCAACTACTGCATGCTGCTGCCCGGTCCCGAGGCGCAGCAGCTCGCCACGTACATCGGCTGGCTGATGCACCGCACGCGCGGCGGTATCGCCGCCGGCGCACTGTTCGTGCTGCCGTCGCTGCTGGTGCTCATCGTATTGTCGTGGGTGTACATGACCTATGGGCAGGTGCCGGCGATCGCAGGCATTCTCTACGGCATCAAGCCGGCGGTGACCGCCATCGTGCTGCACGCGGCGTGGCGTGTCGGCTCGCGCGCGCTCAAGTCGCCGCCGTTGTGGGCGATCGCCGCGGCGGCATTCGTCTCGATCTATGCCTTCGGCGTGCCGTTTCCGGCGATCGTACTCGCCGCCGGCGTGATCGGGGCAGTCGGCGGCCGTGTGGCGCCGGGCGCGTTCGCGACCGGAGGTGCGCAACCATCGGGGGCTGCTGCTCATCTCGCGGCGGTGATCGACGATCAGACGCCCACGCCCGAGCACGCACGGTTTCGCGTATCGCGATTGGCGCAGGCGATCGTTGTCGGACTGCTGCTATGGGGCGGCACGCTGGGCACGCTGGCGTGGGCGCCCGGTGGCGCGGATACACTGCCGCAGATGGGTTGGTTTTTTACCAAGGCGGCGCTGGTGACCTTCGGCGGCGCGTACGCCGTGCTGCCCTACGTCGTGCAGGGCGCGGTCGAAAGCTACGGTTGGCTTACCGCGACGCAGATGATCGACGGCCTGGCGCTCGGGGAAACCACGCCGGGGCCCCTGATCATGGTCGTCGCGTTCGTCGGCTTCGTCGGCGGTTGGAGCAAGGCGCTGTTCGGTCCGGATCACCTGCTGCTCGCTGGCGCGATCGCCGCCTGCGTCGCGACGTGGTTCACGTTCCTGCCGAGCTTCGTGTTCATTTTCGCCGGCGGCCCGATCATCGAATCGACGCACGGGCAGCTCGGGTTTACCGCGCCGCTGACCGGCATTACCGCGGCGATCGTCGGCGTCATCGTCAATCTGGCGGTGTTCTTCGCCGTGCACGTGTTCTGGCCGACAGGATTCGGCGGGCCCTTCGAGTGGCCGGCCGCGGTAATCGGCGTGCTCGCGGCGGTAGCGTTGTTCCGGTTCAAGCTGGGCGTCATTCCGCTGATCGGACTCAGCGGCGCCGCCGGTTTGCTACTGAGGCTCGCCGGTTTCTGAGCCGATGTGATCGATTTCCTGAGCGATCCTGGACAGGCGCCGCGACGCGATCCAGACAAGCGCGGCGCCCGCGATGATTCTCAAAACCGCTTCAGCGCCAGCGCCGGCGCCCACGTCGAACACGCGTGCGATGGCGCTCACCAGCAGGCTCGCGCCGATGAATCCCGCGAGAAGCCATAGCCGGATCAGGTATAGCGACGCCACCTCTGGCGCGCTCACGGCGTGCCACGCACGAGGCTGCTCGAAGGTCGAGTCGGGACGAGGCCCCGCCGGCACGTCGGGTGCCGTCAAGGGATATGTCGAAGCACGAGTCAATGAATTCATGATGAGTGTCATCCTCTGCGCTCAGTAGTAACGACTGCCGATATCGCGTTCGAGATCGCGGATCCTGCGCTCGAGCTCGAATACGTCCTGGGACTGCGCGAGATAGGCTTCCATCGCGCGCTGGCGTTGCCGCCAGAACCAGGCATCGATACGCGCGAGCAGTCCGCCGGGCGTACGCGGTACGCGCTTGTGCGCGCGGCCGGGCGGCCGTGCGGACAATGCGTCGCCGAGCACGTCGGCGCCGCGGTGCAGCGCCAGAATGGGCGAGTCGTTTCTAGGCATGTAAAGCTCCTTGAAGTCGGTAGACCAAAAACCAGTGCGGCGCATTTGTGGTGCGATGCACAATGACAAGATAGGTATGCCAGCGAGCGATATCAAATCAGTGTTTTTGATCAATACGATAGGTTGGCGCTATGTCTCTACAAGGTACTGTTGCAGTGCGGAATTCAAGTCCATGCGGGCGGGATCCGCACGTTCTAGTGCTGGCCGGGTTGCCAACGCACGCATGGGAAGCGACGAGTCGACTCGGCTCATCGCAGGCATCGCCTAGAATGAGGCCTCGCCGCCACGCAACGCCGACGCATGCCCTCACTCGTAGATCTGCTCGACCGCAACCGGCTATGGGCCGCGCAGATGCGCGCGCGCAATCCGGAATTTTTTGCAGAGCTCTCGTCGCAGCAGGCGCCGCGCTACCTGTGGATCGGCTGCTCGGACAGCCGCGTCCCGGCCAATGAAATCGTCGACCTGCCGCCCGGTGCGCTGTTCGTGCATCGCAACGTCGCCAACGTCGTCGTGCACACCGACCTCAATTGCCTGTCGGTGCTGCAATATGCGGTCGACGCGCTCAAGGTAGATCACGTGCTCGTCGTCGGCCACTACGGCTGCGGTGGCGTGCATGCCGCGTATCAGGGCAAGCCATTGGGACTCATCGATAACTGGCTGCGTCACGTCCAGGACGTGGCCGCGAAACACGCGCCGCTGCTCGATCGGCTGCCGGATGACCGCACGCGCGAGGATCGCCTGTGCGAGCTCAACGTCGTCGAACAGGTCGTGCACGTCGCGCGCACGACCATCGTTCAGGATGCGTGGCGCCGCGGGCAGCCGCTGTCGTTGCACGGCTGGATCTACAAGCTCCACGACGGGATGATCACCGCCCTCGGCATGGAGGCGGACAGCCCCGCGACGCTGGAGGCGAATTACGCGAAGACCGTGGCGCTGCTGTCGCGCTAGTCCACGCTAGCGGCGTCCCGCCGACAGGACGCCATGCACGTCGCGCACCAGCGCGAGCGCGCGCTTGAGCTGCGCGAGGTCGGGAACTTCCAGCGTGAACGACATGCGCGCCTGCAGGTTGCGCGACAACGTGTTCACCGCGGTGACGTTGATCTTTTCGCGCGAAAACACTTCGCGAGACGTCGCGCAGCAGGCCCTGGCGGTCCATGGCCTCGACGACCACGTCGACCGGGAACACTTCGTCGCGCGGCGTGCCCCAGTCGGCCGTGATCAGGCGCTCGGGCTGCTTTTCCTTCATGCGCGCGACGTTGCTGCAGCTCTGGCGGTGGATGGAGATGCCCTTGCCGCGCGTGACGAAGCCGACGATCGGATCCGGCGGCGCCGGCTTGCAGCATCGCGCGAGCCCCGTCATCAGGCGATCGACGCCGACGATGAGGATGCCGCTGCCGGAGCCTGCGGCCTTGCTCTGCGCGGCACGACCGCTTCGCATCGTCGGCGACCGGCACGGCATCGCCGGCCGTGCCAGCGCACTGGATCGCGATCTGCAGCTGCGCGCGTGTTGATCTCCTTGCGCGCGACCGCGGCGAAGAAATCGTCGAGCTTGGCGAAGCCCGCGCTGCGTGCGCGACGGCTTCGAGCTTGAGCGCGGTCATGCCCTGCGCGCGCAGCTCGCGCTCGACCGACGTCGCGCCCCTGCGCGATCGTCTCCTCGAGCTGCTGCGCCTTGAACCATTGCCGCACCTTGGCGCGCGCGCGGTGGCTCTGCAGGTAGCCGAGCTCGGGATTCAGCCAGTCGCGCGACGGGCCGCCCTGCTTCGCCGCGATGATCTCGACCCGCTGCCCGTTCTGCAGCGCGTAGTTGAGCGGCACCATCGCGCCGTCGACCCGCGCGCCGCGGCAGCGGTGGCCGAGGCTCGGTGTGCACCGCAGTAGGCGAAGTCGACCGGCGTCGCGCCGCGCGGCAGGTCGACGACGCTGCCCTGCGGCGTGAGCACGTAGATCGTGTCGGTGAACAGGCTCGACTTGAACTGCTGCAGCCATTCGCCGGCATCGGCGACCGCGTCCTTCCAGTCGAGCACCTGGCGCAGCCACGCGATCTTCTCGTCGTAGCCGGGATCGCGCCGCCCGGCGCCGCGCGCCCTCCTTGTAGCGCCAGTGCGCGGCGACGCCGTACTCGGAGTGCTGGTGCATCTCGTGCGTGCGGATCTGCACCTCCAGCGCCTTGCCCTCGGGACCGATGACGGCGGTGTGCAGCGAGCGATAGTCGTTGGCCTTGGGCTTGGCGATGTAGTCGTCGAACTCGCGCGGCATCGGCGTCCACAGGTTGTGCACGACGCCGAGCGCGGCGTAGCAATCCTTGACGTCGTCGACCAGGACGCGCACCGCGCGGATGTCGTAGACCGAGTCGATGCCAGAGCGCTTGCGCCGCATCTTGTTCCAGATGCTGTAGATGTGCTTCGGCCGCCCGGTGACTTCGCGCCTTGATGCCGGCGGCGGCGAGCTCGCGCTTGAGCGTCGCTTGACGTCCTCGATGTAGTGCTCGCGATCGAGGCGGCGCTCGTCGAGCAGCGCGGCGATCTGCTGGTAGGTCTCCGGCTCGAGTGCGCGCAGCGCCAGGTCCTCGAGCTCCCACTTGAGCTGCCAGACGCCGAGCCGGTTGGCGAGCGGCGCGAACAGGTCCTGTGTTTCACGCGCGGCCTGCGTGCGCGCGGTTTCGTCGCCGCCCATGAGGAAGCGCAGCGCCTGCGTGCGCTCGGCGAGCTTGATGCAGCACCACGCGGATGTCCTCGACCATCGCCAGCAGCATCTTGCGCAGGTTCTCGGCCTGGCTCGTCGCGCGCGTCCTTGCCGGCGGCTCTCGGGCGTGGCGCGGATCGCGCCCATGCGCGCGACGCCGATGACGAGCTCGCGCAATTCCGCGCCGAAGTCGCGCTTGAACAGCTCCTCGTCGAAGCCCTCACAGTGCGGCACGCCGAGCAGCACTGCCGCGCGCACCGAGATGGCGTCGAGTTTGAGACCACCGACGATGGCGGCGGTGCCGAGCGCGCGATCGAGCCACGGCTCGCCGTCGCCGGTGCACACATCGCCGTAGCGCTCGCGCGCGAACGCGACCGCCGCGGCGAGCGCCGTGCGCTCGTCAGCCGAATACGCCGCACCAGCCTGCTCGAGCCAGGCGGCGAGCGCGGCAGGCGCGGCGGTAACGGGGGCGGAATGTGCGACTGCGACCATCGGGCGATTATAACGGGCGACTTGAATCGTCATCCCGGCGAAGGCCGGGATCCCATTTCGGCCAACCGTTGGAGATGTAACCTTGGGCCCCGGCCTGCGCCGGGGCGACGATCTAAACGCTGATGGGGGCAGAATGTGCGACTGCCACCATCGGGCGCAGATTGAATCGTCATCCCGGCGAAGGCCGGGATCCCATTTCGGCCAACCGTTGGAGATGTAGCCTTGGACGCGGCCTGCGCCGGGGCGACGATCTACTTGGGCCCCGGCCTGCGCCGGGGCGACGATCTAAATCGCGGCCTTCGCGACGACGTCGGCGAGACCTTGTGCGCAGCGATCCGCGAGCGCGGCGTCGCGCGCCTCGACCATGACACGCAGCACCGGCTCGGTGCCCGAGGGCCGCAGCAGCACCCTGCCCGAACCGTCGAGCGACGCGACGGCGTCGCGCTCGGCGCGCTGGATCGCGTCGCTCGCGCGCCACTCGAAACCGCGGCGGATCGGCACGTTGATCAGGCGCTGCGGAAACAACGGCGCGTCGGCGGTCGACGGCTGCCAGCGTGGTCTGCTGCTCGCGCAGCGCGCGCATCACCGCGAGCGCAGCGACGATGGCGTCGCCAGTCGTGTGCTTGTCCAGGCAGATGATGTGGCCGGAATTCTCGCCGCCAAGCATCCAGCCTTTTTGCTGCATCAGTTCGAGCACGTAGCGGTCGCCCACCGGTGCGCGCGCCAGCGGTATGCCGCGGCGGGCGAGCGCCTGCTCGAAGCCGAGGTTGCTCATCAGCGTGCCGACGACGCCGCCGGCCATCGCGCCGCGGCGCCAGTAGTCGAGCGCGATGACGTAGAGCAGCTGGTCGCCGTCGTAGGCGTGACCCTCGGCGTCGACCATCACCAGGCGGTCGCCGTCGCCGTCGAGCGCGAGGCCGAGATCGGCGCGGTGCTCGAGGACCGCCGCCTGCAGGTGTTGCCGGATGCGTCGCGCCGACGCCGGCGTTGATGTTGAGTCCGTCGGGCTCGTTGCCGATGGCGATCACTTCGGCGCCGAGCTCGTGGAACACAGGCGGCGCGACGTGATAGCCGGCACCGTGTGCGCAATCGACGACGATCTTCAATCCCTTGAGATCGAGCTCGTTGGGAAAGCCGCCCTTGCAGAATTCGATGTAGCGACCCGCCGCGTCGTTGACGCGGAACGCCTTGCCGAGCTCGGCCGACGGCACGCAGGCGATCGGCTCGCTCATGCCCTGCTCGATCGCCTGTTCGATCGCGTCCGGCAGCTTGGTGCCCGACGCGGAGAAGAACTTGATGCCGTTGTCCTCGAACGGATTGTGCGAGGCGCTGATGACGATGCCCGCCGACAGGCGCAGTGCACGCGTGAGGTATGCGACCGCTGGCGTCGGCAGCGGTCCCGACAGATAGACGTCGACGCCCGCGGCGGAGAGGCCGGACTCCAGCGCCGCTTCGAGCAGGTAACCGGAGATGCGGGTGTCCTTGCCGATCAGCACTGCCGGCGTTTCGCCGCGACGCTGCGTCGAATGCGACCGCGAACACGCGCCCGGCGGCGTAACCCAGCCGCAGCACCAGCTCGGGCGTGATCGGCGGCTCGCCGACGCGGCCGCGCACGCCGTCGGTGCCGAAGTATTGCTTAGACATTGCCGATCGCCTCCCAGACCTTGAGCGCGTCGACGGTTTCGCGCACGTCGTGCACACGCACGATGGCCGCGCCTCGCGCGACGGCGCGAGCGCTGCGGCGACGCTGCCGGCGATGCGGTCGCCCGAGCGCGCGGCCGGTAAGCGCGCCGATCGTCGACTTGCGCGACAGGCCCGCGAGTACCGGATAGCCTAGCGCGACGATCCCCTCCAGTCTGCGCAGCAGAACAAGATTATGGTCCACAGTCTTGCCGAAGCCAAAGCCCGGATCGACGACGATGCGCTCGCGGGCGATGCCGGCGGCGCGGCATGCGTCGGCGCGCTCCTGCGAGAAACGCGGCAACCTCGGCGACGACGTCGTCTGTACACGCACGGCTTGCTGCATCGTGCGCGGCTCGCCGCGCATGTGCATCAGGCAGACCGCGACCGGCGATTCGGCCATGGCAACTGGCATCCATCGCGCCCGGCGCCTGCAGCGCACTGACATCGTTGACCATGCTGGCGCCGGCGGCGATCGCCGCGCGCATGACCGCGGGCTTGCGCGTGTCGACCGAAATCGGCACGCCGCGCTGCGTCGCATTCCGCGCGACAAAGCTTCGAGCAGCGGCAGTACGCGATCGAGTTCCTCCGGCTCGGGGACGGGCGTCCGCGCCGGGACGCGTCGATTCGCCGCCGACGTCGAGGATAGTCGGCGCCGTCGTCGAGCAGGCCACGTGCGTGCGCGAGCGCGGCGGTACTCGATCGGCGTAACGGCCGCCGTCGGAAAAGGAATCGGGCGTGACGTTGAGCACGCCCATGACGCGCGGCGCGGTCGAGCGCGAACCTGTGTCGGCCGCAAATCAGCATGGGATCGAGCGTGCACCGGCGAGCCCCTCTCCCTCTGCGAGGGACATACGCCGCCTCTAGCCTGACGTCGGCTCCCTCACCGGCCGGGATCGCGCGCGTCGGCCTCTCCGCGGGGAGGGGCGAATGCGCGAACCTTCAGGCCGGCTTGGCCGACGGCGCGGCGTCCGGACCGGTGTCCGGGCCGAAGGTCGTTCCGGGCGTGGCTCCTGGGATCGGCTTCGGCGGTCGCGGCGGCCGGCCCTGCATGATGTCCTCGACCTGGTCGGAGTCGAGCGTTTCCACTTCGAGCAGCGCCTTGGCCATCGCCTCGACCTTGTCGCGGTTGTCCTCGATCAGCTTGCGCGCCAGCGCGTACTGCTCGTCGATGATGCGGCGGATCTCGAGATCGACCTTCTGCATCGTCGCCTCGGACACGTTCTTCTGCGTCGCGATCGAGCGGCCGAGGAAGACCTCGCCTTCGTTCTCGGCGTACACCATCGGCCCGAGCGTGTCGGACATGCCGTAGCGCGTGACCATGTCGCGCGCCATCTGCGTCGCGCGCTCGAAGTCGTTGCCGGCGCCGGTGGTCATCTGGTGCATGAAGATTTCCTCGGCGATGCGGCCGCCGAAGAGCACCGCGATGCGCTGCAGCAGGTAAGTCGCGGTCGTACGAATAGCGGTCCTGCTCCGGGCAGCTGCATGGTCACGCCCAGCGCGCGTCCGCGCGGAATGATCGTCACCTTGTGCACCGGATCGGACTTGGGCAGCAGCTTCGCCACCACGGTGTGGCCCGACTCGTGGTACGCCGTGTTCTTCTTTTCCTCGTCGGACATGACCATCGATTTGCGCTCGGCGCCCATCATGATCTTGTCCTTGGCCATCTCGAAGTCGTCCATGTCGACCAGGCGCTTGCTCTTGCGCGCGGCGAACAGCGCGGCCTCGTTGACCAGGTTGGCGAGGTCGGCGCCGGAGAAGCCCGGCGTGCCGCGGGCGATGACTTCCGCCTTCACGTCGCCGGCGCCACCGGAACCTTGCGCATGTGCACCAGCAGGATCTGCTCGCGGCCGCGGATGTCGGGCAGCGGCACGACGACCTGGCGGTCGAAGCGGCCCGGACGCATCAGCGCGGGGTCGAGCACGTCGGGTCGGTTGGTCGCGGCGATGACGATCACGCCGGCGTTGCCTTCGAAACCGTCCATTTCGACGAGCAACTGATTGAGCGTCTGCTCGCGCTCGTCGTTGCCGCCGCCCAGTCCCGCGCCGCGCTGGCGGCCGACCGCGTCGATTTCGTCGATGAACACGATGCAGGGCGCGTTCTTCTTCGCCTGCTCGAACATGTCGCGCACGCGTGCCGCGCCGACGCCGACGAACATCTCGACAAAGTCCGAGCCCGAGATGGAGAAGAACGGCACCTTGGCCTCGCCGGCGATCGCCTTGGCGAGCAGCGTCTTGCCGGTGCCGGGATTGCCGACCATGAGCACGCCGCGCGGAATGCGCCCGCCCAGCTTCTGGAACTTGGAGGGGTCGCGCAGGAACTCGACCAGCTCACCGACTTCTTCCTTGGCCTCGTCGCAGCCGGCGACATCGGCGAAGGTGACGGTGTTGTTGGACTCGTCGAGCATGCGCGCCTTGCTCTTGCCGAACGAGAACGCGCCACCGCGGCCGCCGCCCTGCATCTGGCGCATGAAGAAAATCCACACGCCGATCAGAAGCAGCATCGGGAACCATGAGATGAACACCTGCGCGAGGAAGCTCTGTTCCTCTTCGGGCTTGGCCTGGACCTTGACGCCATCCTTGATCAGGTCGCCGACCATCCACAGGTCGCCGCGGGCTGTAGGTGATGTTGGTCTTCTTGTCGGTGCTCGACCCACTGATCGTGCGGCCCTCGATCGATGGCCGACTCGACCTTGCCCTGCTTGGCCTGCTCCATGAAATCGGAGTAAGAGCACCGCGTCGCGCGTGGTCTGGCGCGCGTCGAATTGCTTGACGACGGTGAGGACGACCAGGCCGATGACCAGCCAGATGCCGATGTTCTTAACCAGATTGTTCAAGGTGATTCCTCAGTGACCCCGAAGTTCGGCCGATGGACCTAAGTAATTCTATGCCCTTAGCGCCATCCGGCGCGCCACGTCGGGCCCCGTCGTCAGCCGGCGACAAGGCGCTTGCCGACCAGATACACCTCGCGGCTGCGGTCGCGCGACGCCTTGGGTTTGCGCACGTAAACCTTGTCGAAACGGCGTCTGCATGCGGCGTTGAAACTCGGGAAAACCGTCGCCCTGAAAGGCCTTGACCACCAAATCGCCTCCCGGTTTCAGCCATTCGCTCGGCGAAATCCAGCGCCAGCTCACCCAGATACACGCTCCGCGCCTGGTCGGCGGATTCGACACCACTTAGTTGGGGGCGAGGTCGGACAGCACAAGGTCGGCCTTGCGCCCGCCGAGCGCCCCGACCAGCGCCGACAGCGCCGCGTCGTCGCGGAAGTCGCCCTGGATGAAGATCGACGCCGGCGACCGGGTCCATCGGCAGCAGATCGATGGCGACGATCGCGCGCCGAGGCGCCCAGCCGCTCGCGCAGCACCTGGCACCAGCTGCCGGGCGCCGCGCCCAGGTCGACCACCGTCATGCCCGGAACGCAGCAGCTTGTCCTTGTCGACCAGTTCGATCAGCTTGAACGCAGCGCGCGAGCGATAACCCAGGCGCTGCGCTTCCTGAACAAAGTGGTCCGAAACGTGCTCCTGCATCCACGCCTTGTTGAACTTGTGCTTTTTTCCCGTGGGATTGCGCGGATTCCGGCTGGGTGACATGGCGGCATTGTAAATCTGACAAGCGAAAGGCTAGCGATGAAGACCTATGATGTGACACTTCCCGAGATTGCCATCGTCGCGGCGACGCGCGGAATGGCTGGCGCGGGCGCAGGGCTGCTGCTCGGCGGCTACCTGCGGCCCGAAACGCGGCGAACGCTGGGGTGGACGCTATTGACCATCGGTGCGCTGTCGACGATTCCGATCGTGATGGCGCTGCTTGGGGACCGCGAACCGTCAGGAGATGTAGTAGACGCCGAAGGGTAGCACGCGTTCATCTCGACGTCGGCGCACGCAAGTGACAGGTCGAGCGGGCTTCGCACCGCGCGACCACCGCGATTGAGGACGTGCGTGTAGATCATTGTCGTGCTGACGTCGGAGTGGCCAAGCAGCTCTTGCGCCGTGCGGATGTCGTAACCGGCTTCGAGCATGTGAGTCGCGAATGAATGCCGCAAGGTGTGTGGCGTGGCCGGTTTGGCCAGTCCCGCATTGCGCAGTGCCTGTCGCATTGCGCAGTGCCTGTCGCATCGCGCGCTGAATCACCTGATCGGACAGATGATGCCGGCGGACTTCGCCGGTGCGAGGATCTCGCGAGCGGGCTTCCGCCGGGAACACATACTGCCAATGCCACTCGCGCGCGGCAGCGGGGTACTTCCGAGCCAGCGCATGCTGCAGCCCGTGCCGAAGCCTGCCGCAAGATCGCTTCGGTGCTGCGTTTGCGCGAATGCGAGCTGCTTGCTCAGCGCCGGAACAGCTGCGTCTGGAAGCATCGTCACGCGATCTTTCATGCCCTTGCCGTCGCGCACGAGGATTTCGTGGCGAGCGAAGTCGACATCCTTTACGCGCAGGCGCAGGCATTCCATCACGCGCATGCCGGTGCCGTAGAGCAGCGCACCGATCAGCGCGTGCACGCCGCGCAGTTTGGACAGCACGCCAGCGACCTCTTCGCGCGTGAGCACGACCGGCAGCCGCGCCGGTACCTTTGGCTTGTCGATGTCGTCGAGCCAGGGCAGCTCGAGGCCAAGCACCCTCCTTGTAGAGAAACAGGAGTGCGCTCTTGGCCTGATTCGGCGTCGATGCGGACACGTGCCGGGCAACTGCAAGGTCGGTTAGAAACGTCTCGACCTCCGACGGTCCCAAAGCTGCCGGATGACGCTTGCCGTGAAACCGGATGAAGCGTTTAATCCAATCGACATACGCTTGCTCGGTCCGGATGCTGTAGTGCTTGAGACGGATCTTGTCACGAACACGATCGAGCAAGCGAGGTGGATCAGGTGTCTCCATGGATGGGTTTGAGCGGGAAGTTTTAGGCTCCACTATTGGTGACGGGATCGTTGATTCTGGGTCGATTTGCTCCGGCTGGACATACGACTAACGGATGATCGACGCAATGTTTCCTGTCGGGTTTAGGATCTCTACTTTTCGTTAGGGGTCATAGTGCCGACGCCTCACAAGGGCCTGTTCACGCTTCAGACGCCACGCGACCTGGTGGAAAAGGCGCATCGGGACTTAGCTCGGCTACAAAGTAATCCTCTGGACGAGGACGCAGCGTTTGACTTTTTCGTCACCGCCCGACACGTTCCAGATTGGATTGCGAAGGCCGGCGGCATACCTGCATCTGATCTGTTCAATCAGCATGCCGAACTCCGAATCTGCCGACATATCGCGGATGGCGCAAAACACCTTGAAGCGACGCATGCAAACCACAAGCAAGTTGAGCGAACTGAGGCCTCTGGTGGCGGATTCCAATCCAACGCATTCCAATCGAACGCATTCCAAATAGGCAGGTTGTGGATTACCCTCGACCCATCGGATGCCGGCACCGTTCCTCTCGGCGCAAGAGTTGAAGCCATCGCCATAGCGGAGAAAATTCTTGGCATCCTCGATCGCGCTGTCCCCTAACCCGTCGCTCAACGCCCACCGGCGGGCATTCAGCCCGCCGGCGGTCGCCGGTTAGCTAGTTCGTTAGGCGGCAACAAACCACGCGCCGCGCTACAATAATGAATGCCTGAGCTGAGTCGTTTTCTTGGCATTGTTATCGCCATGTACTACCGCGATCATGGGCCAGCTCACTTTCATGCGATCTATGGCGACTTCGAGGTTACTGTCGAGATCGAGTCTGATCACGTTAATGGTGATTTTCCGAAACGCGCGCTGGCGCACGTATTGGAATGGAAGGAGTTGCATCGCGTCGAATTGTTGGAGGCCTGGTCGCTTGCGCGAACCAGTCGTCCGTTGCCGCGTATTGACCCGTTGGAGTGAAGCCTATGCTGCCGCACATCATTGAGGGGCGTTACGTTAGTGGCCACACGGTATGGCTGCGCTTCAGCGATGGAGCCGAAGGCGAAGTCGATCTATCTAAAGAGCTGCACGGCCCCATGTTTGAACCACTACGAAATATTGAAGTCTTTCGCCAGTTCACAGTTCATCCGGAGCTGCGCACGCTCGTCTGGCCCAATGGCGCTGACTTCGCTCCCGAGTTTCTGCGTTCATCTCTCCGAGTTGCCGCCTAACCCGTCGCTCAACGCGGACGCCCACCGGCGGGCATTCAGCCCGCCGGCGGTCGCCGGTTAGCTTGTTGCGTTAGCCGTCTTCAATTGACGCGGTGCAGCTATCCAGTTCCTTTCACGAGGTACCCCAATCAGTTCCGTGCGTTCTGCCATGAACCTATTTCTGAGGCTAATTTGGGTGTTGGTAGTGTCCGCATTCAGGCCTCGACTTCCGGTTGGCCCCCGGTGGCCACCCAAAATCCCCCAGTGATGGCCAGTTCAAAATCCTCCATCTGAGTGCGTAGTCAGATGTAGCCGTTGCGGTCTTTCGCGACGGTAGCGACGGCAGGACATGATCGCCCCTTTGTCATGTGCGAGGGGCCGGGAGTGAATGTCTTGAAGCCGCATCAGAAGGGTGCTGTGATCACGTTGCTCGAGAACGAGGTCTCGCAGCACGAGATCAGTCGCAAGACCGGCATTGATCGCAAGACGGTGCGCAAGCTGGCGCGCGCCATGGCCATGGATGGGTCAAATTCCCCCATGGCCGCCGGCTCGGATGGTCTGCCGGTTCAAATTCCCCCATGGCCACCGGCTCTCGGGGCCCGCTCGCCGCCTGCCGGGTTGCCCGCGCACGCGCGCTCGGCCTGCGAGGGGCATCGCGAGTGGATCGAAGCGCAGGTGCGGCTGGGTCGCAACGCCACGGCCATCTACCAGGAGCTGGTGGATCGGTTTGGTTTCACGCCACGCTACAACAGCGTGAAGCGCTTCTGTCGGGCGCTGCGCACCCGGGAGCCGGAGCAGTTCGACCGGCTGGAGTTCCTCCCTGGCGAGGAGTGCCAAGTCGACTACGGCGAGGGCGCGCTCACCCGCCATCCGCACAGCGGTCGCTACCGGCGGCCGCGTCTGTTCATCATGACCCTGCGTTACTCGCGCCGCTCGTATCGGCAAGTGGTGTGGCAGTCGAGCAGCGAGGTCTGGGCGCGGCTGCACGAGCAAGCGTTTCGCTACTTTGGGGGCGCCGTCAATTACTGCGTCCTCGACAATTTAAAGGAGGGCGTGATCACGCCGGACATCTATGAACCGCAACTCAACCGCGTCTATGGCGCGATGCTCGCGCACTACGGCGTGGTAGCCGACCCGGCGCGGGTGCGCGATCCGAACCGGAAAGGAACCGTCGAGAATGCGATTGGCCACACCCAGGTCACCGCCCTGAAGGGACGGCGCTTCGAATCGATCGAGGCGCAAAACGCCTATCTCCTGCACTGGGAACAGAAGTGGGCCGCGCGACGCATTCACGGCCGGGCCAAGCGTCAAGTCGAAGTGATGTTCCAGGAAGAACGTGCCCACCTCAAGGCGCTGCCGCTGGAGGGCTTTCGCTACTTCGCGGAAGGCACGCGCACGGTGGGTGACGACACCACCATTCAGGTCGACAGCGCCTGGTATGCGGCGCGGCCGGCACGTATCGGCAGCCAAGTGCTGATTCGCCTCTACGAGCGCGAACTCGAGATTCGCGACCTACAAACCTTGCAACTCATTCGCCGTCATCCACGTGCCACGCGCAAGGGCGAGGTGCAACTGCCCGACAACGAGCGCGTGTTCAATCCTTCCCGCCAGACCCATCAGCTGCTCGCCCGTGCCGAGCACATCGGCCCCAACACCCTCGCCCTGTGTCGCGAACTGTTCGCGCAGCGCGGCCGGGAAGCACAAAAGAGCATGTGGGGCATCGTCGGCTTGAGTCCGCGCTATCCGACCTGCATCGTCGAACAGGCTGCCGCGGTGGCGCTGGCGCGGCAGATCCACTCCTACAAAGCGGTGCGCGCTCTCTCCGAGCAACTGCTCGCCCAAGCGGTTATCGACCTCGATGCGCGCCAGCCGCAACTGCCGCTAACCAACACCGCCTCAGCGTTGACTCAGCAGCACGAACTCATTCGCGCGCCGGCCGAGTATGCCGAGTTCTTCGACCGACTGGCCGCAGCCAGTATCTCATCATCATGATCAGTGCGACGCTGATGCACCAAGCCGGGGCGCTTAAAACGACCACCACGCGATTGCCTGACCTTGGCTGATAGATACCCACCCTCCCAAACCATCCCACCTCAGGAACACTCAACCATGACCATGAGCATGATGGAAATTGATCAAGTGCTGAAACAGTTGCGCCTCTCCGGCGTGCGCGCCACGCTGGAGACCCGCCTCATCGAAGCGCAGGTCTCCAACCTCCCCTTTGTCGAGACCTTCTCCGCCATCCTCCAGGATGAGCTCGATCGCCGCCAATCGCGGCTGCTCGAACGCCGCTTCCTGCTCTCCGGCCTCGATGAACGAACCTCACTCACCGAGTTCGACTGGAGCTACAACCCCAAGATCCCCAAGCGCACCTGCTTCGAGCTGCATACCTTGAAGTTCATCGCCGAGGGTGACAGCGGATTGTTCATTGGTCCAAGTGGCACGGGGAAGAGCCACATCGCCAAAGCAATCGCCTACGCCGCCGTGCGTTCCGGACTGCGCGTGGTGTATACCGAGGCCGACGAGCTGCTGATCAACCTCGTGCAGGCCTCACCGCTGACCAAGCGCAGGCTCTTCAAACCCGTCGTCGACGCCGACCTGCTGGTGCTCGACGATCTGTTCCTGACCCGACGCATCGCCCTGGAATCCGCTGACGAATTGCAATCGATCCTGCACCGACGATACAAATTACGACGCAGCAATCTCATTACCTCCAACCGCATCATCGCCGATTGGGACAAGTACCTCGGCGACGCCGCACTGACCACCGCCATTCTCGACCGTCTCATGCATCGCAGCGTGATCGCCGAGTTCCGCGGCAAAAGCTATCGCCTCAAAGAGGCTGCCAATCGTCTTGTAAAAGGTAACGATTCCGAGTAACAATCCTCACGCTCCTGCCGCCGCGCCTGGGGGAATTTGACCTGGCCACAGATGGAGGAAATTGAAGTGGCCACCGGGGCGGTTGGCCAAGCTACCAGCGAGCTCACTCTTCTGACTTTACCCAACGACCTGGATATTAATTTGCACGTCAACAATGGTCGTTACCTGACGCTGTGCGATCTGAATCGAGTGGATCTTTTTATCCGTACAGGTCTTGCCCGACTAATGCTTAGGCGGGGCTGGAAGCCAATCATTACCGAGCACACGATGAGTTACCGCAAGCCCCTTGGTGTCTTCACGCGATTCAAAGCCACGATGCAGCTAACGCACTGGGATGAAAGACATTTCTTCATGACCCACAGGTTCTCCATAGATGAGATGATCATAGCTGAAGGGACATCGAAAGGTGTCGTGAGAGGCAAAGACGGCGTTATCGCTCCTCCCGAAGTCATAGCAGCCGTACTCGCAGCTCGCGCCACGGCAACACAATGATCGGACGATTCGGCAACTCCAAGCCGGCTAACCCGTCGCTCAACGCGGACGCCCACCGGCGGGCATTCAGCCCGCCGGCGGTCACCGGTTAGCTAGTTCGTTAGGGGTTGCTACCGCTCAGCCATATTTATGTATGGCTAATTGTATGGCTCTCATATAGAATTGGGCAATGGCGAAGACACGCTTCGACTGGGACCTGACGAAGGATGTCGCCAATCAACAAAAGCACGGCGTCGGTTTCATGGAAGCACAATTCGCATTTGCAGATCCTCGACGCGTGATTGCGGCAGATGCATCTCACAGCGAGAAAGAGGCTCGATTCTTCTGTTTTGGCCAAGTTGGTGGTGGCGTCTTAACAGTCCGCTTCACTTATCGAGCCGGGGTCATTCGAATTCTCGGAGCGGGCTATTGGAGAAAAGGCAAGGCAATTTATGAGCGCGAAAATCAAGTACACGGATGAACCTCTAGGGAAGCCCCAAGTTGTCCCTGATTTCCTCCCGTCACCGGAGGACCTCGTGTTTCGAGACGATGGAGTGAAAATAACGCTCGCACTGAGTAGGCGAAGCGTTGACTTCTTCAAGCGCGAAGCGGAGAAGCACAACACGCAGTATCAGCGCATGATCCGTCGCCTTCTGGACGCGTACGCAGAGCATCACGCGCAACCCCTAACCACCCGTTCAACCCGGTCGCGCCTTCGGCGCGCCGGTTAACTTCGTCGTTAGGCCCCACGAGCGGTACGGATCAGGCGCAAGCGAGTGCTTTTGGCTGAGGATTGTCGGTACATGGAGGAATTGTGAGAGACAGAGTCATAGCCGTTGTCGAGAAATACATCGATGCAGTGCGGCGCAACGACCCCACAGACCTTCCACTTCATCCGGATGTGGTCGGCGTATTTCCTATGAACACCTATCGGGGCGCTGATGCTTTCGTTCGAGCCTTGGAACCGTTCTCTCGAATCGTGAAGAGCATCAACGTCCTTCGTCTTGTCGTCGATGGAGAGCACTGTGTCGCAATCCTCAACATCGACACGGTCTTTGGTCCGATCCCCTTCGCCGAGCACATACAAGTTGTAGACGGACAGATCGTATCCGTTCGCGGCTACTATGACCCACGGCCCATGCTGGTCGAAGCAAACGCGAGCGCGTAGGTAACAACACTTCTCAGCCACCGATGGTACAGAAGCGATTCAACAACATGGGGTCTAACCCGACGTTCAAGCGGACCCACACCGGCGGGGCAGGCCTGCGGGTCTCTCGAGCACGCAGCACGCCGATGCGGGCCGCTTAACTCAGGAGTTAGGCGCAATGCCCGATATTGTGGCCGATGCCGTCGTCGCCGTTTTTGTCGTTCTTGCGTTGATCCATGCCTATTGGGCGTTCGGCGGCCAAGCGGGGTCACTCGCCGCTGTGCCTGAAGTGCATGATCGCCCGGCATTCGTGCCATCTGCGGCAGCCACGTTCGTGGTTGCTATCGGCTTGGTGGCCTGCGCCGTACTTGTCGCTGCGAGTGCAGGTTTCATCGTGTCAAAAGTCCCCGCCACATGGGTCACATGGCTAGCCATTGCATTGGCATTTGGCCTGTTCGCCCGCGCGGTCGGGGACTTTCGTTTGGTCGGCTTCTTCAAGCGTGTTCGCGGCACTCGCTTTGCGCGCCTCGATACCGCGGTTTATGCTCCGCTTTGCCTCATTCTCGCTCTAGCAGTGTTCTATGTCGCGTACATGCATCGCGCCTAACCGTCGCTCAACACGGACGCCCCGTCGGCGGCAATTCGTGTCCGCCGCCGCGACGCCGGTTAGCTTGGTTCGTTAGAGGGATCATCATGGTGGACCAACGCGAATGCCGCGACCGCGGTGACATGATTCGGGCGGACCATGTCGCAGCAATTCCAAGTGTGACTCGCTGCGTAGGGTGTCAATCCAAGTACGAAGCTGCTCACCCAACTGGACGTAGAGTAAACGAGGGTATTGCGGGTACACGCGAAGAGAACAAGCGAATGCGCGGCCAGTTATGGTGAGACATGCGCAATCGAGGACGCGGCAAATGATCCCTAACCCCTCGCTCAGTCGGACGTCCGCCGGTGGGCTTTCGTCCGCGCGTCGGTCGCCGGTTAGCTTGTTGCGTTAGGCTTCACCATGGCTTGCGACGCGCTTCATCCGAACCAATTTCGGGTTAACGAAGCTTGGATCGCCTTCAGGTTGAACGATGCGCCTATCTCTACCGGAGCAGATGGTGACTTCAACCTAATCGCGCTCATGGATGCAGCAAGCTGCTTCATTCTTTGTACGAGGCTAGTTCCAGTGAGCGCGGCAGAACCCACAAGAATGGAAGCAAAGCGGTTGTTGAAGGATGGGCAAGCGCACAAGCAACAGTTACCCAAGACGCTCTTCGTACCGAGCAATCTGCTCTCGAACACCCTTAGGACCGAAGCCGAACTTCAAGGCATCAAAGTAGTTCGCGTTCCGGAAGATCAGCTTCTGCTGTTTGTCGGTGAAGCCAAAGAAAGCTTTCGAGAGCGTTTCGGCGGCGGGAGCATGCAGTGAAGCCTAACCTGGCGTTCGAGCGGACGCGCCGCTTCAGCCCTTCAACTTAGCGAGCGTCGATGCGGCGCGTCGCTCAACTTGATCGTTAGACCCCTCGTCTGAAGCACCGAGAAACACGTGAAGATATCTGCCGCGGTTCGAAACGCCTCGTCGCGCCACGAGGTGACTGTCTCCACGGGTAACTCGGAGCAGTCGCTCGTCGTGCCACCAAGGCCGTCTGGCCAAGGCTCGAATGTGAACGGCGGCGAGTTCCTCATGCTGGCGCTGGCAACGTGCTACTGCAACGATCTCTATCGCGAAGCGGCAAGGCTGGGGCATCCCTATTGAGTCGGTCGAGGTCGAAGCCAGCGCGGAGTTCCCGGGCGTCGGCTTAGCAGCAACCGACATCGCGTATCGGGCCAAAGTGTCGTCGCCCGCCAGTCCGGCGGAAATCGCCGAGCTCTTGCGCGTCACCGATGCCGTAGCTGAAATACACAACACGGTTCGCGCCGGCGCTTGCGTCACGCTGGAGCAGTCACAGTCGTAGGCTCGTCCGTCCTCCGCACGCGACAAGGGCAGATCTGGATGCTGAGGCTCTATCCGAAGAACGTTGCCGACAACATCCCAGCGCATGTTCTGAGACAGATCAAGGAAGAAATCGATGGCTAAGACGGTTGTAAAGCGAAACGTTGGAGTGGAGATTCTGGAAGGCCTGCGCGAACTGAAGCGCCGCGAGGTCGGGCGAGCGTGACCGCTCCATCTGTGGCGAACATTCGAGAGCGTACCGGTCTCTCCCAGGGGCAATTTGCGTCCTTGTGCGTATTCCGGCGAAGATGACCGATGAATCCGACGATGTTGACCGCGTGGTGAGTTGCGGTGCGTGGAGTTTAGATTTTAGCGTAGTCGGTCATCATCGTTGTCAATTTCGGTTGTCGAGAGCGGATGCACCATGGCGGGGCAGCCAGGAAGGCCGGCAAGGGTTCGGACGGAGGCTGCAGGTCATTGGGTAGCTTCCTTGATGGTGGCGCATCGCGGTGGGGGACGCGGTTGTGAAGGTGTTCGCGTTCACGACTTTTTCGATCCTTTGTCAGCGGTCTTCTTGCGCAATGATTCGCCCTTGAGCGGGAGACGATGACTACCGTGCACGATGCGATCGAGGATGGCGTCGGCCAAGGTCGGATCGTTGAGGTAGGCGTACCAATGTTCGACCGGCAGTTGACTGGTGATCAGAGTGGCTTTGCCGGAAGTGCGATCGTCGAGCAGTTCGAGCAAGTCGTTGCGTTCGGGCTGGCCGATCGGTGCGAGGCCCCAATCGTCGAGGATCAAGAGATCGGTGCGGGCGAGTTGCTGCAGGCGGCGGCTGAAGCTGCCATCGCCGTGGGCGATGCGCAGTTCTTCGAGCAGGCGGCTGAAGCGAGTGTAGAAGACGGCGAAGCCTTGACGACAGGCAGCTTGGCCCAAGGCACAGGCGAGCCAGGTCTTGCCGAGGCCGGTGGCGCCGGTGATGAGGACGTTGTGGCCACTGCGAATCCAATCGGCGCCGGCGAGACTGGCGAGCTGCCGCGGATCGAGGCCGCGGGCACTGCGGGTGTCGAGGTCCTCGATGCAGGCGTCGGGATATTTGAGCTTCGCCTGCTTGAGCAGACGTTCCAAGCGCCGGGTATCGCGCCAGGCGAGCTCGCGATCGACGAGGAGGCCGAACCTAGTCAGCGACAATCATCTTGGCCGGTGTAGCGACAAAGGTTGTGTCCGGTGCTGAGCAGTGCGTGACGACGTGATCGGCGTTGTTCAGCGCGTATGTCGGGGGAGTTTTAGGATGGCGGGCCGCAGTTCAAGAAGAAGGCCGGCCCCGTGCCAGGTTCCCGTATCACCGACCGACAGGTTCATCTCTATATGAGTTACCGCAAGCATCATCCCCAAGAAGTGGCTGCCGCCAAAGCTGGCATGAGTGTGAGAACTGCGCGACGCATCGAAGGCCAAGGCACGCTGCCGTCACAGCAACCGCGCCGCCACTGGCGCTCACGTCCGGATCCGTTCGCCGAGGTTTGGGCGTCAGAAATGGTGCCGCTGTTGCAGAGCGCACCACGGTTGATGGCGATTACGTTGTTACGCAAGCTGCAAGAAGAACATCCTGGATGCTTTCCTGATGGCGTGTTGCGTACGTTGCAGCGGCGCATCCGACACTGGCGAGCGATGGAAGGGCCGCCGAAGGAGGTGTTCTTTCCACAGGAGCACGCTCCGGGCGAGCGTGGCTTGTCGGATTTCACGAACATGGCTGAGCTGAGGGTGACGATCGCCGGCGCGCCATTCGGCCATCTGCTGTATCACTTCGTGTTGGCCTTCTCCCGCTGGGAGCACGCCGAAGTGGTCGACGGCGGTGAAAGCTTCGAGGCGTTGTCGCGGGGATTGCAGAACGCACTGTGGCAGGCCGGTGGCGTGCCGCGCGAGCATCGCTCCGATAGCTTGTCGGCGGCCTTCAAGAATCTGCGGCAAGAGGAGGATTTCACCGCTCGTTACACGGCGCTGCTCGAGCACTACGCGATGACCGGCACGCGCAACAATCGCGGCCTGAGTCACGAGAACGGTAGCGTCGAATCCTCGCACCGCTATCTGAAGGAGGCGATCGATCAGGCGCTGCTGCTGCGTGGTCATCGTGATTTCGCCGACCGCTCGTCGTACGAGGCGTTGGTACGCGAGGTCGTTATGCGGCGGAATCACCGCCATGCCGCCGCGTTTCGCATCGAACGCGAGCAACTGCTCGATCTGCCGCCGCGGCGCACTACCGATTTCGTGGAGGAAGAGGCCCGCGTCACTCGCTGTGGCACCTTCACCGTCCGCGCCATTCTCTACAGCGCTCCCTCGCGGCTGATTGGGCACCGCCTCAAGGTGCGACTGTACAGCGACCGCCTGGATTGCTACTTAGGCGGCGCGCTGGTGCTCACCCGCGCACGCGGTATCCGCTCAGCAGGCAGCGGCCGTGGCCGCATGCTCGACTACCGCCACTTCATCGATGCCTTGAAACGTAAGCCGCAAGCCTTCAAAGGACTGGCCTTCCGCGATGCGCTGTTCCCGCGCGAGGCGTATCGCCATACCTGGGAACAACTCACGGCGAAGCTGACACCGCGGCAGGCTTGCCAGACTATCGTCGCCCTATTGGCGCTCGCCGCAGAAGACGGCATCGAAGCAGTACTGGCGCAGCGGCTCGAAGCTTTACTGAGCGCTGGCGAATTGCCCAACGTGAAAGCACTGCGTGAGGAGTTCGCGCCGCGGCAACCCGAGTTGCCCGCGGTGCGCGTCGACATGCCGGCGATCCGTACCTATGACGCACTGCTCGACGCGGTGGCGGCATGAACGCGCCGGCGCAAGAAGGCGCACGTCTGGCGCTCATGCTGCACGAACTGCGACTGCCCACGATCGGGCGACTATGGCCCGAGTTCGCTCAGCGCTCCGACAAAGAAAGCTGGCAGGCCAGCCGATTTCTGGCCGCACTGTTCGAGCACGAGGTGGCCGAACGTGGCAAACGCCGCATCGAGCGTCATCGCGTCGAGTCGCAACTCGATCCCGCCAAGACGCTGGCGACCTTCGACTTCGCGGCGGTACCTATGCTGTCCAAAGCCCATGTCAGCGCACTGACCACCGGTGATTCCTGGTTGGAGAAGGGAGCCACGATTTTGATCTTTGGTCCGCCTGGCGTCGGCAAAAGCCATCTCGGTTCAGCGATTGGACATGCCCTGATCGATGCCGGCTATCGCGTGCTCTGCATGCGTACCGGCGAAATGGTGCAACGCCTGCAAGCCGCTCGGCAGAGCCTGCAGCTGCCGCAGGCCTTGGCCAAGCTCGATCGCTTTGATCTGCTCATTCTCGATGATCTGTCTTACGTCAGGAAGGATCAGGCCGAGACCAGCGTGCTGTTCGAACTGATCGCTGAAAGGTACGAGCGACGCAGTATTCTAATCACGGCAAATCAACCCTTCTCGGGTTGGGACCAGGTGTTCCCCGACCCTGGTATGACCGTCGCCGCGATCGATCGCCTGGTCCATCACTCGACGATCTTCGAGCTCAACGTCGAGAGCTACCGGCGCAAGACGGCAACCAGCGACAAGCAGACTCGGCATGCAAGCGAGAAGGCAAAAGCCAAAAAACCGCGTCAAGCCGCAGGTAGCGAATGACCTGGAGACTCCCTAGAAACGCCTGCAGCGCTTCCTGGTCGCCCGACCGGAGTGGATTACGGTGTCTCCTGCCTTCGATCGATCCATATGACGCCGCAAGCAGCGACGACCATCATCACCGTAACCATGCAGCGGAGCGACAACCATGACCCATTAACCGACGACAATCATCCCCGATAACCGGCCAAGATGATTGTCGTTACACCGGCCATCCTGCTTGACGCTGTCCAGCAGTCACCGCATTTCACCTTCGGAAGCTCGCAGATACCGGGCACGAACTTGTTCGAGCAGGCGGGGGCATACCCTGGCGTGCCCGTCTTCTTGCTGACGAAGCGCGTTGGGTAGAGGTCTGGACGGCCGCGGAATAGCTGACGGAACAGTTTCACCTTGTCGGCTGGCGTGCGGGGTGCAAACCCCGGCAGCGGCTCTCGCACCACGGGCCGAGGAGTTGCATCGAACGCTGCGAGCTCCTTTCGAAGCGCGTCGATTCTGATGCTTGCCCCAGCGCGCTGCGCTTCGATCCGCTCGAGGTCCGACTCCGCCTTCGCGAGTTCAGCGACGAGCGAGTCCCGCGCAGCGGAGGGCGAGTCGTTCCGAGACTGTTCTTCGCCGGGCGCTTTCACTGCAAGGTTTCCGAAATGCAGCTTTGGATCGTGTCGCATGGCCGAGCTACCCGGAGCCGAGAGCACCTCAGGTTGGCGATGCCGTCACGCGAATGGATCCAGCACCTTCACGCGCGCTTTTCTGAAATCGTGCGTGTTTCTGGTGACGAGGATGAAATCGTGAACGAGCGCGGTCGCTGCGATCAGACTGTCCTTTATCGGCAGCGATTCACCCGCCTTGCGCAGTTCAGCGAGAAGCTTTGCCCATCGAAGACCCGTCAGCGCATCCCATGGAACGCAGACGATTCTCGCGACGCCCTCATCAAACCAGGTTTCCAGTCGACGACGTCGCTTCCCCGCCGGTAGGAGATGAATGCCGAAGCGGATCTCACCCAGAATTATTGGGTCTACCGCTATCGCGCGCTCGTTTTGCCGCAACCACTCGATTACGCTGGAATTGGGGGCCGGCTTGGTGGCCTCGCTGAGGACATTGGCATCGACCAGATAGGTCACAGCGTATCGGTCGATTCGGATTCGATAGGAACGAAATAACCTTTTTCCGGGCACGCTAGCAGCCAGTCGACGAGCCCCTCATTGGAAGGAGGCTCTCGGCGCAGGAGGCGATACTCGCCACGATCGATGCGCTCGACCTCAAACTCCTGGCCGGGCTCGATGTTGTCCCTCTGCCGGATCTCTGCGGGCAGTATAAGCTGCCCCTTCGTAGAAACAGTCGTCTTCATGCTGAGTAAGATAACGTCTTACATTGCGAAAGTCAACACCAAATCGCACCACCTACAAGAAGCCTCGCGCGCGCGTCCTGCTTGCCGACTCCCGACCGCACCCAAGCTTGCAGAAATCCAGTAATTCAGTTAAACTGCAATTATGAAGGCTACCCTTACCCTTACCAATCGCGGCGTGGTGACGCTCCCCGCGAAGCTTCGCCGAGCGTTGGGCCTCAGGGCCGACGACCAGCTCATCGCCGAGACGACGCCGGAAGGATTGCTTTTGCGTCCGGCGGTGACCTTGCCGGTCGAGATCTACAGCGAGAAGCGAATCCGCGAATTCGACGAGGCCGAGGCCGAACTGGCCAAAGTCCTGAACCGCCGGAGCCGTCCGAAGAAAATCGCCCGGTAGTCGCCGGCGGATGCGCATCTTTCTCGATGCCAATGTGCTCTTTTCTGCCGCGAAGTCCGACGGCGCGGTCCGCCAGCTGCTGATGCTGCTCGAGAAGTCCGGCCACGAGTGTTGCGTGGACGGTTACGTGATCGAGGAAGCACGCCGAAACCTCGTTGCCAAAGCGCCGGACCGCGTTGTCGCTCTCGAGAGACTGTTGTCGCGCATGAAGACGGCAGGTGCGCAGCGAAGTGACGTTGCGCTCGAAGCGTCATTGCCGTTACCGGCCAAGGATCGGCCGGTACTGGCAGCGGCGATCGGCCAGAGCTGTACCGCCCTGGTCACTGGCGATCGAACGCATTTCGGGGCTCTGTACGGCCGAACGATTCACGGCGTAACCATCCACTCGACGCGGTCGCTGGCAGAGATGCTCTTGGTGTAGCTGGAAATCGCCGCCGGCATTCGAAATCGTCAAGCCGGTACAGGAGCTACGCGCCGCCCATAGCCAGGACGCCTCTTCAAGGAGAAACTCGTCGAGGTGCGACTGGCTTGGAAGGCCAAGCGAAACTTCATGAAGCTCTTGGCAACGTTGGACTGACAGATGTGGTGACGTGCGTCGTTCGGACCAAGACCGATGGTCCGCGCAATGCCGGAAATCGCGGGCAGTTATCCACAGGTCGCCGAAAAATTTCGCATTTCGTTTGGTCACTTCTTGGTCACAAAACCTCGGAGATCCCGTGCTGTCCCAAAACTCAGCTGAACGCCGCAGACTCAGGCGATCTCGCTGTTACGGTTGACGTTGTGAAAATCGGCAGCCAACATTCGTCTCAATGGCTGCCTCCACAAGTCTTCTGCAATTCCTGTTGATGATAGTCGCCGGTTGGCTGCACCGGCAACAGTCAGCGACCATCGATTATTTGAAAGCCGAGAACCGTATGCTGCGCGCCCGCATTGGCGGACGACGTATCGTCTTCACGGACGCAGAACGCCGGCGACTTGCCGAGAAGGCGAGGGCGCTGGGCCGCAAAGCACTACACGAGCTTGGCACCATCGTCACGCCCGAGACGTTGCTGCGCTGGCATCGCGAGTTGGTAGCACAGAAGTGGACATTCGTTGAGAGACGCAGTCCTGGCCGGCCGCGCATCGGTAAAGAACTGGTTGCGCTGGTCGTTCGGATGGCTAGGGAGAATGGAGGGTGGGGCTACACCCGGATCCAGGGAGCCATGGCGAATCTTGGTCACAGGGTTGGCCGAGGGACCATTGGTCGAATTCTCAAAGAGCACGGCATCGAGCCCGCGCCTGAACGCGGTAAGGAAATGTCCTGGTCAGTGTTCTTGAAGGCCCACTGGAAGGTGTTGGCGGCGTCCGACTTCTTCACGGTTGAGGTGTGGAGTTGGTCCGGGCTGATCACCTACTACGTGCTGTTTGTCATGGAACTGGCGACTCGGCGTATCTACATCGCTGGGGTCACTAAGCATCCAGACACGCCCTGGATGTTGCAGATCGCCAGACAGCTCACGGACGGAGTCGATGGAATTCTGCTCGACAAGCGATACATCATCCTGGTGTAAACAGCGATCGTAATCCGCGTGTTTCTGAGGGTTGGTGCGCCGCACCCTCAAAATAATTCATCGCGCTTTTTTGCGTGCACAAGGCTGTTCGAGTTCGATGCGCGCGAGTCGAGCGGCGTCTTCTGACTGAATCCAACGGCCTCGGGCGTCGAGGTCCTGATCGCAATGTGGTTGATGCGCAGGGCCACGCGTACTCTTGCGAGCGCCGTGTGCGCTATCCTCCGGCCGGAACGCCGAAAGGCGAAGGCCCGGGCACATTCCTGGAAAGAACCCCGGGCCTTCTGCATGCTCGCGCGCACAGGGGCGCGTTCGCTTTGCCTTTATGCCCGCACTACGCGGCGTTGTCCAGTGCTGCGTACGGGGTGCATGGGGGCGAGCGAGGAGACGTATCGGCTGTACAGCTGCGGGCGCTGCGCCAGGCAGGTGCGCATCTGCCGCGACTGCGACCGCGGCAATCGCTACTGTGCAGCTGAGTGCGCGCGGTTGCGCCGGCGCGACTCGTTACGTCGCGCCGGCGAGCGCTACCAACTTGGCTACCGCGGAGCGTGTAGGCACGCCGCGCGTCAGCACGCCTGGCGCGTGCGCCAAGCGCAAAAAGTGACGCATCAGGGTTCCCTTCCCGCCGCGGTCACGCTCATAGTGGTGTCCACCTCGACCCAGATCATGATCCAGGGGAGCCATGCCGAATCCGCATCCGGTGAAGCGCAGGCGCACGTTAGAGCCCTCAAGCGCACCGATTCCCGTCTACACGCGCACTGGCGTATCCAGCGCACGGCCCCCGTGCTACCGCGTTGCTGCTTCTGTGGACGTCTGCTTTCGCGCTTCGCACGGCTGGGCCCGTTGCGCGCAGGGCCATGACGGAGTGTGCGGGCGATGATCTCGCGCGCGCTTGAAGCCGAGATCCTACGGCTCTATCACACCGAACACTGGTCTGTCGGTACGATCGGCACACAATTGCGCGTACATCACGGCACCGTGCGCCGCGTGCTCGCCCAGGCCGGGGTGCCAGTGACGCCAACAACGGTGCGTGCGTCGATGGTCGAGCCGTACCGGGCATTCATCGTCGAAACCTTGCAGAAGTACCCCACGTTGCGCGCAAGTCGTCTCTACCATATGGTGCGTGAGCGCGGTTACCCGGGTGCCCCCGACCACTTCCGCGCGATCATCGCGCAACTACGACCGCGGCCGGCGGCAGAAGCGTATCTGCGGCTGCGCACGCTGCCGGGCGAACAAGCCCAAGTGGACTGGGCGCATTTCGGCAAGCTCAGCATCGGCCGTGCGCTGCGCCCGCTGATGGCGTTCGTGATGGTGCTCTCCTACTCGCGGCATCTGTTCCTGCGCTTCTACCTCGGCGCCGCGATGGGCTACTTCATCCGCGGCCATGTGGACGCGTTCGCGGCGTTTAATGCGGTGCCACGAGTCCTGCTCTACGATAATTTAAAAAGTGTCGTGCTCGAGCGCGTGGACGATGCGATCCGCTTCCACCCCACGCTCCTGGAGTTGGCTGCGCACTACCGCTTCCAGCCGCGGCCGGTCGCGCCGGCGCGGGGGAACGAAAAGGGGCGCGTTGAGCGCGCGATTCGTTTCGCTCGCGACGCCTTCTTCGCCGCGCGCAGCTTCCGTGACCTCGCCGATCTTAACGCCCAGGCAGCCGCCTGGTGTGACACGGCAGCCGCCGACCGTCCCTGTCCACAGCAGCGCAACCGCAGCGTGCGCGACGTCTTTGCCGAGGAGAAGACGCATCTGCTGGCTTTGCCGCAGAACCCGTTCCCCGCCGAGGAGCGCATCGAGGTGAGCGTGCATAAAACACCCTACGTGCGCTTCGACTTGAACGACTACTCCATCCCGCACAGCCACGTGAACCGCACACTGATCGTGCTCGCCACCCTCGATAGCGTGCGCATCCTCGATGGCCCTGAACTGATCGCCACTCACCCGCGCAGCTTCGATCGCGATGCGCAAATCGAACAGCCGGCGCACATCCAGGCCTTGGTCGCGCACAAACGTGCCGCTCGTGCACATCGCGCACAAGACCGCCTGCATCACAGCGCACCCAGCGCCACGACGCTGTTCGTGCGCGCCGCCGAGCGTGGCGTCCATCTGGGCGTGCTCACCCGTGGCCTGCTGCAGTTGCTTAACAGCCACGGCGCGCAAGCCTTGGAAGCAGCCATTAGCGCAGCGCTGGCCGAGGACACCGCACACTTGGGCGCGGTGCGCCACTTCATCGATCGCCACGCCCACGCCCGCGGTCAACGCCCGCCCATCGCCGTGCCGCTGTCTCCTGATCCGCGGTTACACACGGTTAACTTGCGTACCCAGGCGTTAAGCGATTACGAGCAACTCGCCACGCCATCCGCCGCTCAACACACCGGCAATGAGAGTCCCGATGAACGCCAGCCCGACGACCACCAACCTCACTCTTGAGAGCGCGCGGCCGCAGCTACGCCGGCTCGGCTTCTACGGCCTGCTCGCGCAGGCCGAGACGCTACTCAACGAGCCGTGGCTCGCTCGGGTCATCGAAATCGAAGACCTCGAGCGATCTCGTCGCTCGCTCAAACGCCGTCTCGATAATAGCCGGCTGGGCGCCTTCAAACCGGTCGCCGACTTCGACTGGGCCTGGCCTACCAAGTGCGACCGCAGCTTGATCGAGGAGCTGTTCTCGCTCGCCTTCATCGGAGAAGCCGCCAACGTGGTGCTCATCGGATCCAACGGCTTGGGCAAAACCATGCTGCTCAAAAACCTCGTCCACCAGGCGGTACTGCACGGCCACACCGCCCGCTTTACCCTCGCCTCCGACATGCTGCACGACCTCGCCGCCCAAGACTCCTCCACCGCGCTCGCACGGCGGCTACGCCGCTATAGCAGCCCGAGGCTGCTCGCCATTGACGAAGTCGGCTATCTCGCCTACGACGCACGCTATGCCGATCTGCTCTTCGAGGTGGTCACCCGTCGTTATGAGCAGCAGCGTTCCATTCTCTTGACCACCAACAAAGTGTTCGGCGAATGGAATCAGGTCTTCCCCAATGCCGCTTGCGTGGTCACCCTCATCGATCGGCTGCTGCACCGATCCGAGATCGTCGCCTTGGAAGGCAAAAGCTATCGCCTAAAAGAGGCCCAGGAGCGCGCCGCCCGCAAAGCGAAGTCCCGCACCCCAGCTTCGCGCAAGGAGCGCTGAACCGCCATGCTCAAACCTAACGACTTGCCGCTGTTGTGTCTGCCCATCGATCTGTCAGACGAGGCGGCCGCCACGCTCGTCGAGTTCCTCCACGAGCTCATCGAAAAACTTGAGTATCACTACTGCGCGCAGCTCAAGCGCTACTACCACCCAACTGACATCCCTCAGCACGATCTCGATCTCGCTCCTGAATCCACCGATCCACCGTTCTAATTACGCGATGCACCGTTCGCCCTCCGCATGTAAACAACTCACGCCACTTACGCTCGCCTGCCCCAATCCGCGCACACCCCCAAAATCACGCGCTTCAAAATGACGCGCTTCTATAACCCCACCAACACCTGGACCGTGACACGAAGTATTGCCAGGCGTTCCGCGAGTTTGTGAAGCGAGAAGGCGTCGAAATAATCCGTCTGCCACCGCGCTCTCCGAATCTCAATGCATACGCGGAGAGATGGGTGCGTGGTGTCCGCGACGAATGCCTATCGAGGTTGATTCCGATCGGGCAGGGGATGCTGCGCCGTGCACTGCGAGAATACGGTGCCCATTTTCATCAAGAGCGCAATCACCAAGGCCTTGGCAATGTGCTGATCATGCCGGACGCGTCCTCGGTGCATCGAGGAGGACGGGTGATTCGTCGCCCTCGGCTTGGAGGATTGCTCAACTACTATGAACGCGCGGCTGCGTAGCGGTCGGCAGAGTTTTCGAATATCACGGCGTCGATATCTCGATGTGATGCAGGGACGGCCTTGGTGTACGCGCCGCGGTGCACGGGTGACGTGGACCACGAATGCGCGCCCAAAAGCTAAGAAGCTCTGTCGCTTTATCGGGAAACAGCGTTGGTAGATTGTTGGGATTGGCGACGAATCGTTAAGACAGGCTGCACGACGAGCGCTGATGCAATAGTCGAGTCAACACTTCCAAACTGCCCGACAGGGAGGATACCCGAGACTGAAGGTGCAACGGAGATCCCGCCGATTTCATCCCCCTGGACATTAATTGCATCAGTGACCTTAAGTTGTGTCGCGGACAGCACGCAGCCGAGCGCGGCCGTCGTGGCCATTGAGCTGTAACCCAAGATCAATCGCCCGCCGGTGTCTACCCCTACCACGACGCGAGAAGCCTGTTTCTGATGAGAATCGATCACGACTTGCGATTGCGCAAGCACCACAGGGCCAGCTTGGAAACCATCTACGCATTTCCCAGGTGGCGCGGATGCTTTGCGCCCTTCTTTGTCGTCCGCTGATTCAATTGAAGGCGCACCCACCGCTGAGAAACACACGACGCCATCTAATACTCTGTCCCTGCGGGCGACTGGCGCGCGCTCGAGGCCATTTACCTTCACGTAGCCAGCTGGGTCAGGATTCGTCAGAGAACGCGTAAACCCCGCAGATGAAACTATTGTGGCGTTGGGAATAAGACCGCGAAGCTCAGCGAGTGAATAAAGCGGCGGAGTGTAGCTCCCCTGCGCCTGTTTGCGTTTCGCGAGATCGCGCATGTCGAAGACCCTAAATCGGTATTTGGTGGGATCAATACGCAGCAGCGTCATATCCCGTATGTTAGGACTTGCGAGCTTCAGCGAAGCTGTGTCAATGCCAGGGAATGCCTCCTTCCAATTCGGCGTCTCAAACGAGGAAAGCGCCGGGCAATCGTTTGGCACAGCCGAAGAGTGAGGTGTGACCAGATAAAGCGCGCTTATCGCCATAACCCAATGTCGGATTTGAGATCTAGAACGCATTAAAGCTTCTCCGTTACTATTTTGGCGTCGATCCAGTCAACTGCTCAAACGTCTTTTTGGCATCAAGTCGATGATATGCAAAGATCACCGATCTTATGTAAAAGCGAGCGGTGCCGGGCGCTTCCGTGTATCCCTTCCCGTCTGCGCGCAACACCACAAAGCGTAGTTCATGTGTGTTCCCAGCATCTGCGTCAATGAATCTTGTGAGGTCAACGGTCGCGTCGAGGGTCTTTTCTCCGTTTGAGATTAGCAACCGTCCATCCTGAACGAACCCGGACGTGCTGGTAACATCGTCAGGAGATAGCAGAAGAGGCTGTCTTGCCGACACGAGCGCCTGGTGAATCGAGGGTGGCTGAAGGTAAATCTGCAGGACCAGGTTCTCAAGCTGAGGCGCGCCATCTATCGAATATACCGATAGCTCCAGTCGAACTGTCTGGTGCTTTGGGCTTGCGACAAAAAAAAGCGTCACATTATTTAGGGCTCGGAATTCCGCCGCCTTTCCCGCGAGCGTTTGACACGATGGGAAGTCTTCGTCTGGCGCAATACCAGGGCGGGTACAGCCAAATCGAAGAAGCTTGAAACTCGCTGAATCCACTTGGCTACCAAATGTTTTGTCGAGGGTGGTTGCAATATTCGACAAGTTGCTGGAAAGCCGCGTCACAGATCCGTCGGGCGACTCGAGTATGGTCTTCGCAGACCGAGCCGCATCCTGCACCTCTTGGTCCCGCATTTTGTCCCACACTATTTTGGCACCCCAGGCGCCAACACCCAAAAGGCCGAGCGACGATACGAGGCCCCAAACTACGATCGGAACTGTGATGTAGCGCTCAATCTTAATCAGGTGCGGAAGCTGCTTTTCCACCGCACGCGCCACCCGTTGGTCCATTAACGAATCAGAGGCGCTTGAGTTCGGTTCTTCGGTAGGCATGAACCCCCCGATCGAGTGCCAGCAACGACTAACAGCATGCAGCGGGCCATAATGCCCTCTGGCCATCCGAACATCAAGTCGGACCCGTCGTTGCCAATATCGCGCTCCGCGGCGTGGCCCCTCACGGAGGTCGGCAGCGCACGCGCAAACTGCCCATTGACGGGAGCGACATCAGGCTGACGAGTTGGAATGTCATTGACAGCCGTCTTCGGTATGGGCCGTTTGCCACTCCGCCGGTGGCCACACTCCGAGCCCACAGGCTGCCGCGGGCCGAATCGACCCGGCGCCCCTCTCGATTAGGACAGTTGACCTGCAAGGGTCAATGAGCTAGGTGTGGGTGGCGAATTCCTATTCAGGCTGGAATCGACGCGACCACCGGCTTCGCGGTACCTGATTGCAGCCTGCACCCTCATTCCGGCCGCACCGATCACCACCCTCAACCCGGATCTTCTGGGCCAAGTCTTAGCCTCCGCCATCGAAACGTCTACGACACGGCGACCAAACGGCATCTGTTGATCCCGCAAGGCTCACGCCTGCCCGACCAATACGACAGCCAGATTGCTTTCGGCCAACGCCGCGTACTGCTGGTATGGACGCGATTGATGTTGCCTGACCCGTCGTCGATTGCGCTGGATCGATTGCCGGGTGTCGATGCCCCCGTCGATGCCGGATTGCAAGACGAGGCGGACTCGCCTTGGCGTGGGCTGCTAACCGGTGCGGTACTGGCAACCTTTAACGGTGTCGGTGCGGAACTTGCGCCCCGGATCGCGGCAACCGGCAGAGCCAGGCTGTTGTGGCAATTCGGCAGAGCGAGGACGTATCAAGCAGGTCGGCCGGGAACTCACCCGCCGCAATCTAAACGTACAGCCGACCCTCACCATTCACCCGGACTTTCCTGTTCGCGTGATCGTGGCCAAGGACTAGTGCTGAGGCCGTACTAGTGGACTGTAACACTTAAATAGGTAGTATGATCATGCCTGTGGAGGGCATGATGAAACTGAGCAAGAGCGAGCGCATGGAACTGCAGCGGCAAGCGAGCGCAAGAAACGGCCGGGCCGACTCGGCACGGCACGCGCGGTTGATCCTGCTGCTGGCCGAGGGGCTGACTTGGGCGGAGATTCGGGCCAAGCTTGACTGCGCCGACAGCTACATCAGTCGCTGGAGCAAGCGCTTCGAGGCCGATCGTTTGGCTGGGCTGTTTGCACGACACGCTGGACGGGAGCGCTACAAGGTGACCGACCGAGTCGAAGCGCGCGTGCTGGCCTGGACGACCAAGCGCAAGCCGGCCGATGGCTCGACGCAGTGGTCCTCGCGCAAATTGGCCGCGGAATTGGGTGGCGATATCTCGCATATGACAGTCACGCGCATCTGGGCCAAGCACAGTCTGAAGCCGCATCGGCTCGAGGGCTACATCGCTTCGAACGATCCGGACTTTGAGACCAAGGCTGCCGAGGTGATCGGGTTGTATCTGAACCCACCGCAGCATGCGGCGGTGTTCTGCGTGGACGAGAAGACAGCGATTCAGGCGCTCGATCGCAAGGATCCGGTGTTGCCGCTGTCGCCGGGACGCGCCGAGCGGCACGGCTTCGAGTACTTCCGCCATGGCACGCTGTCGCTGTACGCCGCCTTCAACACCAAAACCGGCGAGGTGCTGGGCAAGACCGCCGAGCGCCACACCTCGGCCGAGTTCGTCGCCTTCCTCACTGACCTCGTGGTCCAACCAGCCGCGCGGCAAGGAGATCCACGTCATCGCCGACAACCTCTCGGCGCACAAGACCAAGCGCGTCGACGAATTCCTCGCGGCACACGCCAATGTTCACCTGCACTTCACTCCGACGTACTCGTCCTGGCTGAACCAGGTCGAGCTGTGGTTCGCCAAGATCGAGCGTGACGTGATCGCCCGCGGCGTGTTCACCTCGGTGCCCGACCTAAAGAGAAAGCTCATGCGTTACATCCGTCACTACAACAAAGAGGCCAAACCCGTGAAGTGGAAATACTTCGATCCCACACGACGGATTACTCCCGCTTCAATCGTTACAGTCCACTAGCCACTCTTTGTCGAGCGGTCGCTGCAGTGACGAAATGCGCACATGACTCGACCTGCAAGTGGCGATTCTTGCGCGATAGCTCTGCAGATCTCGATAGGCTTCCGTTAGTGCGTCAACGGCGGCGCCGTGTGTCGTTTCAGCGATTCGAGTCGCGCGTGCATCTGCGCGAGAATTTCGTGTCTTCTGCTGGACACCGTGTCGGAACGTTCGACTATCTCTTCTTCTAGAATCTTCAAAATCTCGCCCGCGTGCCAAATCAGTTCCCTGAGACCCCTGCGGTCCACATTGCGCTGATACAACTCGAGGCCTTCAGACACAGCGCTGCTAAATGCAGCAAGGTATGACTGGAGCTCGTTCATTGCCATTCCGCTGTACCGAGAGTTCAGCGTAAAACTGAAATGTTAGGGCACACGCCACCGCGCAGCAATACAGCGGGCTTCCACGAACCGGCCTACCAGGATGGCGTTGGCAGTCGGTGTGCGGCGTGGCGGCTGCTTCGATGGCCGGACCTTTCCCATCCGCGCCCCTTGGTTTCTGGAATGATCCGACCGGGGAGCGCTGCGTTCCGCATACGTCGAGCACTTTCCGGGGCACGGAGCCGGAATATCTGCCAGCGTAAGCATGAATTTGTGCGGCAATAGCGGATATTTCGCAGTAGGTTGGGCTACCGATTGTCAAACCGTGGCGGCGAGGCGGACCCTGATCTGGTTTAGGAATCTTGGACCGGATTGACTGTCGGTTTTTTGGTCGGCGTCGAAGCTCGATCAAAGAGCAGCAAACGGCGTTTTGCGCGCTTAGCAGATTTAACGGGACCGCTGACCGTGATATGAGCTCTTTCTTCCAGCACGGCAAGGCGCCGATTGCTGGCAACGTGGCGGCCACGAACGGCTTGTCCTGCGCCATCATTCACTAAGTCCTCAATGTAGACGGCCTGAGAGCGGAAGACACCCGACGGCCTATTGCGCTCAGCCGTCCGGCGCGGCAGACTGACGCGACGGTCGAGCATCGCCATGACTGAATACTTGAGCCCGGGCGTCTACATCGACGAAATCGACTCCGGTCCGCGCCCGATCGACGGCGTGCCCACGAGCACCGCCGCCTTCCTTGGCGAAACCGAGCGTGGGGCCCTCACACCCCGCCTCGTGACAAGCTACAAGGATTACGAGCGCTGGTTCGGCGGAAGCTTCGGCGCGGCAAAGTTCCTGCCTTGCGCCGTCAACGGGTTTTTCGAGAACGGCGGCGAGCGGCTCTACGTATGCCGCGTCGTCGGCGCCCAGGCCACGACGGGCGAGGCAGTATTCGGCGGCTTCATAGTGCGCGCCGTGGGCCCGGGAAGCTGGGCCCGGCGGGTGTGGGCGCGCATCGATGACAGCGCGACCACGACGTCGGACGCCGGCGGTCATCCGCAGCCGGTGGGTTTCCGGCTTCGGCTCGCGTACTGGCAAGAGACTGCGTCGGCATTTCAGACGTTTGATCCTTTCACCGAAACGGCGAGGCTGCCGCGCCCGACGCTCATGGAGGACTTCGACGATCTCGTGACCCATGCCACCTCACCGGACTTTTACGAGACGCGCCTGCTCGGCAAGTCGGCGCTCGTAACCCTGATGCGGCGCTCCGGGGCTCCCGAGGATGGACGTCCAGCAAACGGCGCGCATGCGCTGACGCAAAACGGCGTGGACGACCCGAGTCCCCCCGTCGCCGCCGACTATGAGGGCGCTGTCGTTCCAAATGCACCGCGCGGCGAGCTCCAGGGGCTTGCCGCACTTGAGCTCGACCCCTACGGTGACGTGGCGCTGGTGTACGCGCCCGGTGTGGCGGTCGATATCGCGAAGGCGATCATCGTGCACTGCGAGCGCCTGCGTTTCCGTTTCGCCGTGATCGATTGCGACCCGGGCGTGAACCGCCCGTCGCTGCTCGATCCTCGCACCAAGATCCAGGATACCCAATACGCGGCGTTTTACTACCCCTGGATCGTGATTGCGGACCCGCAGACTGGAGCACGGCGGATGGTTCCTCCCGGCGGCCATGTCCTTGGCGTGTATGCGCGTACCGACGTCGAATACGGCGTGTTCAAGGCGCCGGCGAACGAGGCGCTGCATGGTGAGATCGAGCTCGAGTTCAACATCAGCGACGTTACCCAGGGCGTGCTGAACCCTCGCGGGGTCAACACTCTCCGCCAGTTCTCCGGTCGTGGCGTTCGCGTCTGGGGCGCTCGCACGATGACATCCGACGCCTTATGGAAGTACGTGAACGTGCGGCGGTTCTTCATCTTCCTGGAGCGCTCTATCGACAAGGGGACACAATGGGCTGTGTTCGAGGCGAACGATGAGCGGCTGTGGGCACAGGTAGTCAGCGCGATCCGTCTTTTTCTGCGCGGCCAGTGGCGTCTTGGCGCGCTCTTCGGGGCCACCGAAGACAAAGCGTTTTTCGTCAGATGCGACGAGACGACGATGACCCAAGACGACATCGACAACGGCCGTTTGATCTGCGAGATCGGCGTCGCGCCGGTGCGACCGGCCGAGTTCGTCATCTTCCGGATTTCCCAGCAGACCGTCAAAGCACAGCACTGACCACAGCTGCGCGCATTCGAACAGGCGCTCGTCCTCCGTCACGGCCCACGCTACCGCGCATACATGTCCTTGTAGCGATACGAATGGAGCAAATCACTCGCCTGACTGTGCGACATGCGCTGCAAACGGCCACCGTGCCTGACGTGCCATTGAACCCCGCTTCCGAATGAAAAGATCCCCCGTTTCTCGGGCCCTCAGCCTGTCCGAGCCCGCGAACTTCACGTGCGCAGTCTGTGGCAAGGCGTGGAGAGCGCAAGTATGGTTTTGCGTCGATGTCGGCGCGAACCCGGAACTGAGAGCTGACGCCGCTCGCGGGGCGCTGCGGATATTCACATGTCCCAATGGGCATCCGGCCGGTGTGCAGGTCCCGCTGTGCGTTCGACTTCCCGGAGAGGATCCTGAGATCGTCTTCAGGCCGAGCAAGGATCTTCTCGGTGAGCGGGTGCTCGAGGTGTTCAAACGCTCGTTGAGCTTGTGGATTAAGCATGGCTCGGACCTGGACGAAGCGACTGCCGCGCCGCGTGCGTGCATCCTGGATCCAACCGCAGAACCCGGCGATGAGGGATACACGCCGCAACATCGACTATTCGGGGCCCCGCCGCGTTTTTATGCGCAATTCCTGTCGGCGAGACGCATGACCGTTAGTCCCGACAAGGGCGATGACCTTGCGCTGCGCAATGCCAGCGACGCCTGGGAAGCCATCATCGCTCATCGCGCCTTTGCCATCGCACCTCCATGGTTTCGCCAGGCAGCGCTGGCGGAAACCGCAGCGAGTTGCTTCCGCCGCTATACCGCTTCGGGCGAGGAAGCGGCGATTCGGCGAGCCGTCATGCTGTTTCGACAAGCTGTTGGACTCACGTCCCATAACCCCTCGCGCGCTCTCTTGGCGAATCTGGGCGTCGCGTTGCTATCGTGCTTTCAGGCGACGGGGAATCTTGCTGAGCTCGATGAGGCCGTCGAACTCTTGACGAGTACCCTGCCGCAGGAGACCGACTTCCGCTTCGCTGCCATGCGCGCTACCGCTGCTAATGCGGTCGCGCAACGTTGGCAGCTTATGCGTCGTGCTCCCGACGGGGATCTTCTTCGCATGCTCCTCAAGGGAACCCACGAGCCGGGACTCGAGGCAGTGTCGATCTCCCTGGAAGGCGAGATTGCCAACGCGGAGGGCGATCCGTCGCAATTGCGCAAGCTCCTGACGCGCGGGCGCAAAGGTTTGCGCGCGGCGCGTGGCGTGCCTCCCATCGACCGCGCCAATCTATTCAGTGCCGTGGGGCGTATCGGGTTGATGTGCTTCAGGCTAACGCACGATCCGGCGGAACTGGCGAAGGCGATTGACGCTTCGACGAAGGCTGTCGAACTGGTCGAAGCCTCGATTGAACGCTCAAAACGTAACCCGAATGCCGAGCTTGTCGAAGCGGCGATAAGGTCAGGCACGCTGCCCATCTATCTGAATAACCTTGCGGACATGCTGCACTATCGCTATCAGTTGCAGGGAAACCTCTCGGACATCGAAGCAGCCTCCCGACACATTCGTCGCGCGTTGGCGCTCGAGCCCATTGCAAGCGTTCGACCGGCCGCATTGAACACGTGGGGCAGCATTGCGCGCGAATTCTATGCGCGAGATAAGGACACGGATTGGCTCAAACAGGCTTTCCTGGCTTTTGAGGCGGCATGGAATCAAACGCCCATGGATTCCAGCGAGCGGCCGCGCTATGAGACCAACCTTGGGCTGATGCTGGCACAACTCTACGGGCGGACCAAGGATCGTCCGACCTTGGACGCTGCCATTGATCACCTTTCGTCGGCTGTCCGGTCGGCGCCCGCCGATTGGCCGGATCGCATCGACCTGCTTGTGAATCTCTCCGCCTCACTTCGCTGCCGCTACGTGGAATCGGGTTCCGACGAAGACGGAAATCGCGCCATTGCGACACTGGAGAAGATTGATGCCGCAAGCGTTTCGGCCGCTGACGCCGTCGTGATTCGCGTGAATCTTGCGCAGGCCTACGCTGCCCGACTGGAAAAAACCGACGGCACAGACGCATCTTCCGTGACCGCTGCGTTTCGCGCGGCTCGTACTGATGCTCTTACCCGTTTCCCGGCGGCTGCGCTTAGCCTGGCGCAAACCTGGGGTGGTTGGGCGCTTCGTCGCAGCGCCTGGTCCGAGGCCGCCGAAGCGTTCGACGTCGGGCTGCAGGCGATCGATCGCTTGGACGTCGAGCAGGTTGACCGATTCGCCCGTGAATCGTGGTTTGCCGATGCGCAAAGCCTCGGCATCGGCGCATCGTATGCGTTGGGGCGCTGCGGTGCCATACGTCCAGCCGTGCTCGCCTTCGAGTCAACGCGTGTTCGATTGCTTGCCGAGCACCTCGAGATGCGAGATCCCCAGCTTGCCGGCTTGGCCGCGGCTGGCAAGGCGGAGCTGTTGGATCGGTATCTGCTGGCGTCAAACAAGGTCGCGCGACGCGGTCAAGCAGAGAGAGTCGTGGAGCTCGCCGGTAGCCAGGTGCTCGGCAAGCGCTTTTGGAGGGCGAGCCGCGGACTGAGCAACACCCCGGATCGATCCGCCGATCGGTTGATCGGCGCTTTCGATCAGTTGAAGTCCGACGAGATGCAAGCGTTGCGCAACTGCATCGCTGAAATCCGCAACGTACCCGGATTCGAGCGGTTTCTCGCACGCACGGATTGGGATCATATCGATTCCGTTTGGCGCACGCCCGCGGGCGTCCAGGCGCCGCTGGCGCTCGTCTATATTGCCCTCAGTAGTGCGGGGGGCGTCGCCTTCATCGTCACGACATCCGGTGAGGCCGCTCTCGAGCTTCCTGGCGCTGACGAGGAGTGGCTCGAGAAGAAGGTCCTCGGCGGAGGATATCTCACGGCGCAACCCGATGAAGCGCCCTCGCTGGATGCGATTGCAGCCACGCTGGAAGAGGTCGGTAAGATCGTTGTCGCCCCGATCGCATCGCATCTGCGTTCGCTCCCCCGATACAGCGCCCCTGATCCCGAGACGGTCGTGCTGGTTGTCGGGGGAGCACTCGCAGCGGTGCCGCTCCACGCATGTCCGTTCTCGTTCAATGGCAGTCGACGAACGCTGCTTGACGACTACGTGGTCGCCCATGGTCTCTCGGCGCGTGTGTGGCAATGCGCCCGAATGAGGTTGGCGACGATGTCGCCGACGCGCCAAATTGTCGCCGTCGGCAATCCGCTACCCGTGCCTGAAGGCTTCGAAAGCCTCGACGCGGCCGAAACCGAAGCGCAAGCGGTGACGTCAACCTTCCCAAGCAGCACCTCGCTTTGCGGCCGCGAGGCGACGCTGGAGGCGGTCGACGCGGCGCTAGAGAACGCCAGTCATGCGCATTTCGCCTGCCACGGCAGATTTGAACCGGACACTCCGCTTGCCTCCCACTTGCTGCTGGCCGGGGGTGACCGCTTGAGTCTGGCACAGATTGCCGCACGTAACCTCAGTGCGATGAGGCTGGTGACACTTTCGGCATGCCACAGCGGCGTGACCGACATCGCGAGGCTGCCGGAGGAGGCCAACGGACTCGCGACTTCGGTCATCGAAGCAGGCGTTCCGAGCAGTATCGGCGCCTTGTGGGCCATTGACGATCGGGTTACACCCTTACTGATGGTCAAGCTGTATTCGCAATGCGTCAAGGATGACGTGTCGATGCAAGCCTCGCCCGCTGCAGCCCTTCGCGAAGCACAGCTTTGGCCACGAGATCTCACGCGACACGAATTGGGGCGTTGGTTGTCGGGGGACGCACCTACCCGGGAAAGAGCGGCGGCAACGTATTTCGTAAACGCGGGACTGGATAAGCAGCTCCTGGCCGAGGAAGGCGATCGCCCCTTTGAACATCCGTTCTTTTGGGCAGCCTTTGCCAACTTTGGAGCATAGGAGCGATCGCGATGGACGATGAAGAGTTGATGGCTCGGGCGCTCGCTCGCTTCTGGGACAATGGCGACGTTTCGCTCATTCCCGAAGCAGCGGCGGCGTTCTGTCGGACCGTGGGCCGGCACGAGCCCTCGCGTCCGAGTGCAAGCGGCGAGCGCGTGCCACCACGGTTCGCCGAGCGCGTCACCTGCGCGGTGATCAGCCTCGGTTCCTACTCCGAAGACATGATTGAGCCGCTGGACCTTGCCACAGCGATGTACACATCGATCGCCCAAGATCCAGCCTTATCCGATGCGCCCCTGCTTTTTCAGGCGGGAGTCTGGAACGATCTGACCACGTGCCAGTGCCTGCGCTACAAGCACAACGCCGATATCAGCATCCTAAGGGACGCGGTTGCTAGCGCGCGCCGTGCGCTCGCGGCGGCGACGGCCGGCAACGCCAAGGACCTGGCGTCGTACTTCCAAACCATGGTCTCGACTCTACGCGAGTATGCCGACGCCACGGACACACAAGAAGAATTGGAGGAAGCCTGGAAGCTTGCCCTCGACGGTATCGACATTGCGGAACCGGGCAACAACGCGAAGGCGCTCCTCGCGATGCATGTACTGTCGATGGCCGAGCAGTCTCAAACACCTCGCCGCGTCGATACGGCCGTCGAGATCATGACGCAGCTGACCGAGGATCGCGCTCTCGATCCGAAAACGCGAACGGCCACCGCGCTCCGATTGGCTGATTTGGTTCGTCAACACGCGATGACGTCGCGAACGCTCGACAGCTGTCGGCGTGCAAGCCAGATCCTATCGAGACTTCCGGAACGCGTCACTGAAACAGATGCGGCTTACGAGAAACTGGAGGATGCGCTCGCGGCAGTGGACGGCCTGCTCTCGTCGCTGTCATTCGAAGGTCCAGGACCTGGGCGGTAGCGATTTGTTGGCAAGCACGTCTCAGCTCAAGAGCCGCCTGTTTAAGGTCGGCAACGGTCGAGCACATTCACCGACAGGAGCTGCGAGTGGGGCTGTTTCACGGTCCACCGCCGGACCGAGGTTTTTCAGCCTTGCTCAAAGCAGGCCACTCCGCGCATCGCGCTCCGCGTGCACGAAGTTGAGTTGATACGGATACCGGCTCTCGTCCTTCAGGTCCTCGAGCGTCACCTTCGTCCGTGCCTTCAACTCGAAGTAGCGCGTCCAGGAGCCGGAGTTGTCATTGAACGAAAAAAAGTACTTGACAGAAAAAGTTGTTGGATTATCTTTTCAATGGGCGGCTCGCTCCCGTTGGCCGCTGGCCCAGTTCTGCGGTGATCTGATAATTCTGTGAGGAGATTCAAATGGCACAAATCCCTCTTAACGAGCTCTCCGCTGCCGTACAGAACGCAGTCAAGCAAGTCCTCGGGCAGCACGGCGGGACTACCCTTGAACATCTTTGGGTTGGGTTTGTCGCGCCCGAGAACGTTGCCACGCAGGAGAACGCCGCGAAGATCGCCGAACTCATTGGTAAGGGTGCGGGCGGTCAAGTCCAAGCGTCTGTTGGCCAGGTAGCCGCAAGCGTCGGAGCGCAAGCCGGCGCGGCTCAGGCACTCAACAAGCCAGGGCACATCATCGGCCTCGTCTTCGCGCCCAAACTCCCGAAGTAAAGTCGGCAGTGGATACACGGGATCCACAGCGACTCCTTTGTCCCAGCGCTCAACCCGCGATGCCGGACAGCGTGGCCTTCGGCGTCGTCGTTGCGGACGCCGAACGGTCCCGTGTCGCTTGGATTGAAAAACCGGTTCCGGTTACAAAATCGCTGCTCGATATGACGGGCTCGGTTCCATCCACACAGGTGTTCCGCTTCGCGGCCACTTGTCAGGAGGGCGCTTGTTCTCATTTCGACGGTACTGACTGCCGCCTTGCGGCTCGTATTGTGCAGCTTATGCCGGCGGTTGATAGCGCGCTACCGCGGTGCAGCATACGCCCGAGCTGCCGCTGGTTTACGCAGGAGGGCAAGGCGGCGTGCCATCGCTGTCCTCAAATCGTTACCTTTAGCGTCAATCCGACAAAGCAACTAAGCATGGCCGCTACACCGTCGGGCTACTCTCAGGCAACCGTGGCGCCGTAGCAGTTCGTCGTATATCACGAGTGGATGCTTGCAGCGGCACCGCGACCGCTGCGGCATCAGCCGATGAAGATCCTTTGTCAGCGTCGCCGATTCCCTGACGAGATCATCAGCCACTGCATGTGGTTGTACTTTCTGTCCTCCGCAATGGTTCGCGCTGCGGGCGCATTCGTGGCCGACGCCTGCAAACGCAGGTCGACTCTGACATCATGAGCGGATGCTGCAGTTCTCGCGAGCAATAGTCGGCGTAGCCTTGGACCTCCTGGGGCTGGTTGTGTTGCCCTTGCGTTCGTCCAGTGCGATCCGTACTGAGGATCTGCTTCTTCGCAACCCGTTGGCGAGTTAATTCGAGCGCGGTATCAAACCCCGACGTGTGGATCTCGCCACACACGTCAGCCTCGCGCTGTTCACGAGAATATTCGATTGGCGCAATTGGATGGTCAACGTTCTAGCGTCGGCTATGATTCGCCGGCACCGAGGGGACTGGCGAATCTTCTGGCGCATGGCCACGCACAGGCATGTGATGGCCTTGTTTCATGGCGACGCCTTCCCGACAATCCTAGAGGGAAACGATACCAACCAGCTGGGCGGCGGACGATGTCCGGCTATGGCACCTTGAAGTGGGCTGCGTTGTTGCCGCCGTCACTATCGGGACGCGTTCCCCGCACGAAGGCACCCACGCTTACGCCTCCGCCAATCGTCTTTGCTGCGCCGACCATCGTAAATGCAACCCGTGCCGCGAACGTGCTTTTGCCTCCAGCAGGCGTGCCGAGATCCGGAATTCTGATTTCCGTCCCTGCGATGACGCCTACATTTGGGGGAAGGTTGGGATCGTTTTCGGGTGGGTGCGCTGAGATGGGTTGACCCGCAGGCGTACTCGATACTCGGTGCGTCGTCGGCGGGAAAGTAACAATGAGGACGATGCCTTTAGCGTCGTCGTCGCCATTGTTTCGGACCAGGATCTGCATCTCGATGTCAAGAAGATTTCCGTGGATTTTCGAAGAACCGGTAATTGGATCAATCGAAAGATCAGCAAGAACGACCGGGTTCATGATATCTCCCAAAAAAATGCCAGGGCCTCGCCGCCGACAAAGGCCGGGCTTGATTCGGCAAGCTCGCGCGCCAAGCCGGGGACACCCGCACTTAAGCACCTGACCCAAGTACGCGTCAACGTGAATAATCGCCTTGGGGGCGGATCGGGACCGGCCACAACGGCTCCGTTGAATCTTGCTGCCGCCATGTCCGTTCTGCTGTTCACGACCTCGATCCGAAAAAGCATACGTACCCAGCGAATGTTACGTTCCCGCAGCGCTTTGTATGGTGGGCAGGTCTTGTTTCGATCATAGGGCTGCTGGCGACTTTGTGGGTCGTCTACCATAGCTGGACCTCAAAAGAACCCTTTTTCTTATACGTTACCATTGGCGCGTGGGCCGTTGTTCCACCCATATGGTTCTGGTACGAGTACTACTATGTTTATCGGGACTACGGCGAATCTGACACGCTGGACCTTTTCAAATACGGACAAGATGTGTCGAAAGCGATTTGGGCTGGAGTTCTGGCTGCGCTCATTGCCCTAGCCGCGAGCGACATTGTGAAGCCTAGCAAAAATGACGAGTGTAAGGCTTGTAACCAAACGCAGACGGTGGGCGTGCCAAGACAAGGCGGCGAGCCTGCAAGCAAATGAATCGTCTTTCACAGCGGCCACAAAGCTATGTTCGGCATCGGAACTGGATGATTCGACGGCGCGAAGTTCGAAGTTTTTCGCCCGTGTTATTGGACGCTACACTTGATGCCTAATGGGTTTTACTCAAGCACACTCGCGTGCTTGAGCAGGTCTCTAACCGCGCGTTGCCGCGTCAACCGTTTTACGGAACGCTCCGGCGACGCAGCGGCATGTTGGTGCCGTTAGCGGTACAGAAACACGACGCGACTCTATTCCAGGGCGCTAACTATCTCGTCATAACGCGTCAAGTGAGCCGGCGTGCGAACAAGCCTAAGAAGCTCTATATCCAGTGGTATGGGGTTGGCCAAGCTCCATCCAACCTCACCAGCGTGATCCACCGGCCAGTCGTCCAAGTGCTCGTTGCCGTCGCGAAGCGCTGACGCCCTGGTGACGACTCCGTCGTTGACTTCACCGGTGAGCTGACCGATCGCGGCCGAGAGCCGGAAAAGTAGGAGCTCTTGACCACCCTGCGAAGCGTCACCGGCAACTTCTATGTATCGCACGCCCGGCACATCGGGAGTCGCATCGTCGAAGCGTGTGCCGATGGCTGTTGTCAAATCGCCCAAGGCGCCCGCATTGCGCTGAAGTTGGTCGACAATGAACCTTGGAATGTGCTCGAGGAGCGGACCAGTACGACTGGCGATTGCATCCGCTACGGGCGAACCCCGATGTGGAGTGCCCACTGTTACTAACGTTGCCACTCTCTCTGCCACATCCGCAACGTGCGTGATTGCATGCCGTGCGTCTAGGCCGCCCATGCTGTGGGCGATCACGTGGATTCGCTGATCCCGAGGAAGCTGCCCCATAATCGCTGCCGCCAGTTGTTCGCCGCGTTGGACGACCGTTCCCACCGGATTCACTTGTGGCGCGATGACGATGTGCCCTGCGCTGCGCAGGTGCGCAGCAACGCCATTGAAGTAATTCGCGAAAATTGGCACCCCTGCAGGATTGCCAAACCCTAAGACTCCGTGCGCGAGCGCAATGATCAATTCTTCCTCCGAGCCAACTTGGCATGAGCCAACAACGCGTCAATCAGTCTCCACTCCGGCAGATCGCGACGCGGGATATGGCAGGGGTACTTGGAAGACGTCGTGTGCCGCGGACCGATCCGAAATCTGAACAAGGTCAGCCGCAACGAACCTTGCCGCGGATCGGGCAGAAGTCTAAACAGTGTCACGGAAGCGCTGACGGGTGCACTGACCCGCGGGTCAAGGTCCAACGGCACGACGGGCTTCGGGAGGGGAGGGGAACATGTTCCACCTTGCGATTCAGCCGGCACGCGGGATAGCAATAGGGCCCCACTCAGGCAAGGGAGTCAATTCCAATTCAGGTATGAGTCTGAACGAAGGTGCTAAGCGGTGCGGTCAGGCGGCATGTTTGGGTCGTCGGTGGATGCGTTGAAAGAGGTGGGTGCGGGCGGCGTTGAGTTGCTGCGCGGCTTGATTGTCGCTAATGCTCATGGCCAAGCGGTCGAGCTGGGCGAAGGTGATGCCGGGTTTGAGGAAGCGCTTGGCCTTTGGCAGCGATTGGAGTTTCTCATAGGGCGTCATCATGTGTTCGAAGCGGTAGCGTTTACGCGTCTTGCCCTTGGCATCGGTCACGGTTTCGGGGAAGAAGCAAGGGCGATGGAAGTTCAGGTACGGATTTAGATGGTGCTGGCAGAAGGTGTTGACCTGGGCGGCAAAGTGCTGCGGGATGTGGGCGTAGCCCAAGTGTTTGCGGACGACGGCGCCGTTCTTGGTTTCGGCCAAGGCGTTGTCATTGCTGTGGCGGGGAGGCGATTGGGTGAACTCGATGCGCAGCTTGTCGAGGAGCTTGGCCACGGTGTGGTTGATGTATTCGGAGCCGTTGTCGGCATGGAAGCCGCGGAGGACGAAGGGGAAGCCGTCGCGCAGGGCGGCGAGCACGGGCATCAGGTAGGCTTCACTTAGGCGTTCGCAGGTGGCCACCAGCTCGAACTGGGTGAGGCAGTCGACGGCATTGATGTGATAGAGCCCCTTGGCCTCGTCCAGATCGCCTTGGTGGACGCTGTCGATACGGATGAAGCCCGGGCGGCCATCGGGGGCGGGGGCGCGGCGTTCGGCGATGGGAATGGCCTGGCCACGGGTCTTGGTCCAGTGCAAACGGACGGCTTGATAGCCGCCTTCACGGCGCAGGTTGTACAGGTGCGACACCGACAGCCCGGCCAGCCGCTGGTAGCGGGCATCACCATAGCGATGGTAGGCGCGCTGCAGCAGCAGTTTGGTCGCCGGCCCCGACAAGGTGCCATGCAGGGCATCGGTGTGCGCCAAGAGCTTCACGTCAGCGGCGCTGAATTTGCGCGCAAAGCCCACCACCGGCGCACGATAGCGTTTGACCAGGACCGCCCCATGCCGACCACGGCGAACCAGCCGGGTGAGTTGCTGCCGGGAGTAGCCGGTAGTGCGCTGCAGATAGCGCAACACCGTCCCTTTGTCGGCCCGACCCAGCCGGCGATAGGCAAACCGTTTGAGTACGGCGGTGATGAAGCGGTAGCGTTGCGCATCGTCGCTGCCGGGTTGGAACTGAACCTCCGAAGTACCGTCGAGAAAGGCGCGTAATTGCGCCACCGTCGTCAACCGCGTTTCGTTCATGTCGATCACCATCGTCAAGATGATCGACCCAAGCCTTCGCCTTCAGACTCATACCTCGTTGGAAATACGCGCCCCGTCCAGACTCATACCATGTTGGAAGAGACTAAGGGTATTGCCAAACGCCAATTTGTCATACACTATTTTGTGGTAAACAAATCTCAATGACGATATTGTAGCCATCTAGACGGGGACCCGCGGACCAATCCAACGGAATAGCTAGCGTTAACGACAAGCTGTAGTGCGTGCCAGCGATCTCGAGGGGAGGACGCCGTGTCAACGCAATCGACTGTTGCCTTTTGCGCACGCCATCTGCATCGATTGGCTATCACGTCAGCGCTATGCAGCGGCCTGCTTGGCGGCTGTAGCTTCGAGCATGCGCCCCATCGCCTGGCAGAGCAGTCTGGCCTTCATGCATCCGATTACGACCTGCGATTCGTCGAGGCCGACGATCAGGGGTGGTTCTGGGACCCGTCGCAAGCCACCGCGGCACTTTCGCTGATCGAAGAGACGGTTCGCACGAACGACACGATCGTCGTGCTCTACGTGCACGGCTGGCATCACTCGGCGGCGTGCTGCGACGGCAACGTCGAAGGCTTCAAGGAGGTGCTGCGGCGCCTGCGACCCGAGCTCGACAGGCCCATGTACACTACGGCGCGCTCGCTGGCGCATCCGAACAAGGATGTGCCGCAAGCGATCCGCATCATCGGTATCTACGTCGGATGGCGCGGCCGGTCCCTTCCGTCGTTGCTCGACTACAGCACGTTCTGGGGCCGCAAGGCGGCCGCGCAACGCGTGGGCCAGGCGGATTTCCAGGAATTCATGATCCGCATGCAGCAGGTCTACGATCGCCATTACGCGACACCGAAGGCCGGCACTCCCGCGGCGAGTACGTTTCTGGGCATCGTGTCGATCGGGCACAGCTTTGGCGGGCAGGTCATGCTGAGCGCGACGTCGTGGTTCTTCGAGAACGAGCTGCAGCAGGTCAATCGCACGCCAGGTTTCCTGCGCGTCGATCCGGCGGAAACGCTGGGCACGACGCTGACGGAGCCGCTACGTGGCTTCGGCGATCTCGTTATCCTGGTGAATCCCGCGGTCGAGGCGGCCGCGTACCAGCGCGTGCATGCGCTCTCGCACGGCATCAGGTACAGCCCGATGCAGACGCCAATCCTGCTGACGATTTCGGCGGACAACGATGCGCCTCGTCATTCGCTGTTCGAACTCGGACGAGTCGCCGGCGAGTTCTTCACTGCGGCGCCGTATCTCGAGGACACGCGTGAGCGCGAGATGAAGCGCCAGGCGCTCGGTGTCTACGGCCCCGACGGGATGCAGGTCACGCATCGCCTCGAGCCCACGGATGATTCGTTGCGGCTAACGCTTACGCAACTGAGCAATCCGCACGAATCGTTCTGCTCGGTCGAGAAGCAATGCAGCTTCGACTGGTACAGCTGGACGACCAAACCCGACAAGGACACGCCGGACACGCTCGACTCATCCGAGTTCTCGGATGCGCTGGCGAAGCGCGTCGCGACATTCGACTTCTCCAAGGGAGTCGTGTTCTCGAACGTGATCCTCAAGCCGGGGCCGAAGGCGATCGACTACCAGGCGATGATCGTCGCGTCCGCGCATCCTGGCGTGATCGACGGCCACAACGGCATGTACTCCGAGCCGCTGATGGGTTTCCTGATCCGATACATCGGCTTTACGGAAGCGAAGAAATACCTTCTCGCCGCGCAGCGCGGCGGCGCGATGAGGGCCGTGGGGAAATAGACAATCGTCAAAACGCTGGATGCCGAGGGACGAAGATGAATGCCACAGCGAATACGAGCAGGAAATGGACTGAGCGTGCCGTCGTGCTGACCCGTCGCCTGTACATGGGATGTGCGATCGCGCTCTTGGCGTTGCCAGCCGCGGCGCAGACGCCGACGCCCGCGCCATCAACGTCGCCTTCCCTCGAAAGCATCCGCGCGGCGTACCCGGCCGCCTCGATGAAGCCGAAATCGCAAAGCGGATGGGAAGCGCTGACGAACAGTCCTGAAACTGACGCGCCGACGGACGAGGCACAGAAGCCCCCCGTCGTGAATGGCGTGTTGGGGCCCGGCCCGTTCAGTGGACGCGGCACGAAGCTTCAGTACCGCATCGAGGCGTGTTTCCCGACCGAGATGCGCAACCTGTTCTATCAAGTCGACACGGTGCCTACGGGGCCTAATGGCAAGCTTCAGCCGATCAACTTTGCCGAGGGCGGTGTGATTTCGAAAGAGGCGCGCGAAGCGATCCGCGGCCAGAACACGTGGCTGCTCTGGGGCGAAGGCAACGAAGCGTTTTGGGGATGGCTGCAGGAATATGGGTACGGCATCGCCGACTTTCTGATCCTGGTCGATTCGCGCAACCGTGAGCATCGCTTCCGCGATGCGGGGCTCATCAATCAGCCGGGGATGAAGACCCAGCGCGATCCCGCGAAGAAAATCCTCGGCCTCTACCTCGATCAGGCGGACGGGAACAAAGTCTTGTTGCAGCCGCCGGACAAGGACTTCGATGAGAACGGAAAGCCCGTGAAGCGTCCGGAACCACCGCCCAATCATCCGACGCAGCTCTTCGAGGTGGGAGACCCTAAACTGTATACCGACACGATCAGCAAGCTCGCCAGCGATGGCGTCGACCCGAACATCTACGGATATCCGTCGGGCGTCGTGGGGCTGCGGCTCATGCCCAATCCGGATTTCTTCGGCAAAACGGATGCCGCGGAAGCGGCGCGAAAGTATTGGCAATCCCAGGTAGTGGAACAGGGCGATGATAACTACTACACGGACTCCGAAATTCACGCGGATCCAAACCTCGTGCGGCCGTTCCGCGTCAGCATGACCTGTGGGTTCTGCCATGTCGGACCGCATCCGCTCAGTCCGCCCACCGATCCCGAGGCGCCGGAGTGGGCCAACCTGTCGAGCACGATCGGTGACCAGTATTGGTCGCCGCCGAAGGCGTTTTCGAACCTCAAGACGTCGAAGAGCTTCCTCTGGCAATTCGTCGCGAGCCAGCAGCCCGGCACCATCGACACGTCGCTGGTCAGCACCGACCACATCAACAACGCGAACACCATCAACGCCATATTCGAGGTCAATGCGCGGCTCGCGCGCGCGAAGTTGAACCCGCCCGAGCGACAAAGCAAGCCCAACCTGATGGTTCGCGGCCTGGAAGACGCGCCCGAGTACCAGGCCAATCCGCGGCATACGCCGCGCGTGCTGCTCGATGGCTCGGACAGCATCGGTGTGGAGGGCGCGCTCGCGCGCGTCTACCTTAACATCGGTGCCTATTCCGAGCAGTGGCGGCATTTGCACAACCCGGTCATCGGCTTCAGGCCGCAACGCCCGTTTGCGCTGCCGACGATCCAGGAGAAGTCCGTCTACTGGCGTACCGCGATGCAGTATCGGATTCCGCAACTGGAGGCGTTCTTCACCTTCCGAAACAAGACCTCGGGCGAATCGGTCACGCAGCCGATGAAGCTTGGGAGCCAGCCGTGGGGCAAGGCAATTCTCGCGCCCGAAAGCGCGGCGGCGGCGGCCGGCCGCAGCGTGTTCCTGAAGAACTGCGCCATCTGCCATTCGAGCAAGCAGCCCGCGGACTTCGCGCTCACGTTCTCCCGGGACTGGAACAAGCCTGGGATGACAACTGCCACGTCGGCCCTCATGCTGCCGATGGACTACGACGAGTGGGAAGCGTTCAAGGGCAGCGATGCCTATCGCAAGTACGTCGAACGCATCGTCGCACTTGCCGGCAGCCCGTCCGCATCCGGCGACGCGTTCCTCAGCGACAACTACCTGTCGACGGACATCCGCATCCCGATCACGCTGGTCGGCACGAATTCCGGACGGTCCGTCGCGACCAACGGCATGCAGGGCCAAGTGTGGGACAACTTCTCGTCGGAAGACTACAAGAATCTGCCGGCGGTCGGCGCCGTGCGCTTCTACAACCCCTACCTCAAGTATGCGAGCAAGGAGGAACTTGACAGGAAGCCGCTCGACAAGTGGGGCAACAACGATGCGTACGCGCCGCCGGCTGGAGGCCCGGGCTATTATCGTCCGGCCTCGCTCGTCAGTCTGTGGGCGACCGCGCCCTACCTGCACAACAATGCGCTCGGCCTCTACACGCACGACCCCTCGGTGGAGGGCCGGCTGCTCGCGTTCGACGATGGCATCGACAAGGTGCTCTGGAAGGCGAACCGCAAGCCGAGTAGCACCGATCGCCCAGGTGACATGCGCTTCCTGCACGCTGAACTTGCGCAGCAGGATCCCGGCTTCATCTATCGCACCACGGCACGGTCGTGGGTCGACATTCCCGGTGTGTTCATTCGGCAATTGCTGGTCGGCATTCTCGGTGAATTCTGGACCTCGTTCCTGACGCTCTACTTGTGGCTGATCCTGGCCGCCGTCGCGGTGCTGCTGATTTTCATCGGACAGTCGCGACACGCGGGTTTCACGCTTGCGTTGTTCGCCGTGCTCGTGGCCGTCGTCCTACGCGTCACCGGCGTCGACACGATCTATCCATCGTTCTGGTGGGTGCCGGCCATCGCCGTTGTGGCGGCGCTCGTGTTCTGGCTGCGTCCGCAGATTCGCGTCGTGGCGCGCATTTTCTTTGCGCTACTGGCCGCGGCGTTTCTCATCGTGGCAGGCGTTGCGAGCGCGTTCGTCGGCGGCAAGCTCGGGCCGCTCATGGTCGGGCCGGTCCCGATGGGGACGCCGGTCAATCTCATCATGAACATCAATCCCGAAGCGCCGCCGTTCGTGCTGATCGAGGCGGTATCGGGGATGACTCGCGGCATGCTGCGCATCAAGAAGGATGGGCTCACGGACACTGACGGCAGCGCGCTGCACGCGTTCGAGAAGGAGGCGGGGCTCGCGCTGCTCAAGGCGAGCAAGTGCCCGGACTTCGTGCTCGATCGCGGCCACTGGTTTGCCGAGGCGCTTCCGGACGACGAGAAGCGGCAACTGAAGGCGTTCCTCAAGACCCTCTAACCACCGCTGTTCGACGAGAGGAGCTGCGATGAGCACCGACCAGCAGCGTATCGACAAGGACGCGCTGCTCGCGCTCGCGTCGGATCCAGAAACCACGCCATTCGACTACATCGTCGTGGGCTCGGGCGCGGGAGGCGGACCGCTGGCCGCACGGCTCGCGCTGGGTCGCAAGCGTGTCCTGGTCCTGGAGGCCGGCGTCGATCCTGCCGTGCCTACGGATAGCGAACCGGCGGTGGACAACGAGCGCGTGGACAACGAGCGCGAGGTGTACGCGGTGCCGGCCTATCACGCCGCGGCGACGGAGTTTCCACCGTTCAGCTGGGATTTCTCGGTCCGGCACTACGACAACGACCGGCAGCAAGGCAAGGACACCAAGTACGACGCCCCGCACGATCCGTCGTCGCCACAGTATGCCGGCACGGGCCAGCCCGCCGACAAGGGAAAGGGAGGCATCCAGTACCCACGCGTCTCCGCGTTGGGCGGCTGCACCGCGCACTACGCGATGATCATCATCCGTCCCAACGACAGGGATTGGGACCGTATCGCCGAGTTCACCGAGGACCCGTCGTGGCGTTCGGAAAACATGCAGGGCTATTTCCCGAAGATCGAGAATTGCTTGTACTACGCCGTCTACGGCAAGTACCTTAACCGATTTCTCTATTTAGTCCAGCAGATCGCGACGCTGATCAATCCGCGGCGCCAGCTCGACAACGGTGGCCACGGCTTCAAGGGCTGGCAGCCGACGAGTTTCATCGACCCGCTGGTCATCGCGAACATTGTCTGGGGCGATCGCACGTTCCTTGGCGTGCTGCGCGATGTCATCTTCTCAGCGCTTGCGAAAAAGGACGAGCGGTCGCTGATCCGGCGCGCGTTCTCCCACCTGCAGATCATTCAATTCCTCGATCCGAACGTGCGCACGCCGGAGATTCCGACGCGTACGCACCTGTCGCTGATTTCCATCGGGACTAATGGCGTCAAACGGCTGGGCCTGCGCGAACATCTGCTTCAAGTGGCGAAAGCCCATCCGGACAGGCTTGTCCTGGTCACGGGGGTTCACGCCACGCGCGTGTTGTTCGCCAAGGAAGGCAACGCTGCCACGCCGCGCGCCATTGGCGTCGAGGTGGCGGAGGGCGCGCATCTGTATCGTGCGAGCCGTGAGTCGGCGAAAACGCCGGTGAATCCTGCAATGAAACAGTATTTCGCCCGCCAGGAGGTGATCGTCTGCGGCGGGTCGTTCAACTCGCCGCAACTGCTGATGCTGAGCGGCATCGGCGAGAAGGCGCAGCTGCGCGGGAAGGGCATCGCGGGGCTGCGCGACCGCGCTGGGGACGTGATCGCGCCGGTTGTCGACCTGCCCGGCGTCGGCCGCAATCTCCAGGACCGGTATGAAGTCAGCGTGATCAGCGAGTCGAAGGCCGACTTCTCCACGCTCAAGGGTGTTTCATTTGTTCCCGGCGATCCGAATGATCCCGCGCGCACTCGATGGCTGAAGGACGGCACGGGGCTCTACGCGACGAACGGCGGTGCGCTGGCGATGATGCTGTCGTCCGAGGCCAACAAGGCCCGTAGTCCGGACCCCGACCTTTTTGTCTTCGGCGTGCCGGCCGCATTCCGTGGTTACTACTGGGGATGGTCGACTCAGCTGCTGCGTCGGCTGAAGGGCGACACGACGGATGTCGCCAAGCTCTGGAGCTGGGTCATTCTCAAGGCCTACACGCATAACAACTTGGGAACGGTTCGCCTGCGCTCGGCCGACGCATTCGATACGCCGGACATCAACTTCCATTCCTTCGACGAGGGGCCGGCGAACTATCAGGAAGACGTGGATGCCTTGTGCGAGGCCGTGAAGACCATCCGCGAGATCAACCGCGACATCAAGACGTTCAAGAACGAGATCCAGCCGGATCTCGCGCAGCGTCCGGACAATTCCCCTGAGCTCGCCGATTGGGTAAAGGCCGAAGCCTGGGGCCATCACGCGTGCGGCACCTGCCGGATGGGCTTCGACACATGGCAGGAGGATGCCAGCAATCTCGAGGACAAGCACGCCGTGCTCGACAGCAAGTTCCGCGTCCACGGCGTACGCGGCCTGCGCGTGGTGGACGCGTCGATTTTCCGCGACATTCCGGGCTACTTCATTGTGACGCCGGTCTTCATGATCGGTGAAAAAGCCGCCGACACGTTGCTGGCGGACTCGGAAAAATATCCGAGCGAGCTGGAGAGGCGCGAGGCGCGGTCGATACGGGTGCGGCGCATTGTCGCCAAATGCGATACGCGAGCCGTGACCGAGCCGGCACTTGCCAAGCTGCCTGACGACACCGTCGGCCTCGCGTTGTCCGGCGGCGGCATACGCAGCGCCACGTTTTGTCTCGGCGTGCTCCAGGCATTGGCGGCGTGCGACAAGCTACGCCACGTCGACATCCTGTCGTCCGTCTCCGGAGGCGGCTATATCGCCGGTTTCCTAGGTCGCCTTTACACGCGCGTATCCGACCGCGTCGCCGACCGCGTCAATCACGTCCGCAATATCCTGGCTAACACGGATTCGCCGGAGATCTGGTGGCTGCGCCGGAACGCGGACTACATCGCTGCCGCCGGGCGCAGCGACCTCGAGTCGAATCTCGCGATCTATGTGCGCAATCTCGCGACCGTACATCTGAGTGTCGGCGCAACGCTGTTCGGAATCTTCGGCCTGCTGTGTGCAATCGGCGTGAAATACCTTGGCGACTACGCACTCGCATGGCGTCCGTTCGGCATCGGAATCTCGCTTTGGTGGTGGTTGCCGTTCGCCGTCCTTTGCATCGCTGTGTTGCCGCTCGCGCTTGCCTATTGGCTCTCGCCCGGTCCCAATGCGCGACGGCCCTATCCAACCTTTCCGGTGCTCCTGTGGTTCGTGCTCCTGGCCAGCGCGGTGTACGGGGTCGGCGTCGCCGGTGCGACGCTCTGGAGCGGCGTGGTGATCGTGGTGCTCCTGTTCGCCTGGGTCAGCCAGGAAGTCTCGCGCTGGCACATTTCCAGCAATGCGGACGCAACCCTTACATGGGGTTCCCCCGACACCACCGGGTCGGATGACGTCGCGGCCGTTCCGCCAAGCACGATCGTGCGCAACCGTCTCACGCGCGCGCTCGGCACGACGATCCTGGCGCTCGTCGTGAGCATTGCCTGGGTCGTGGTCGACACGTTCGCTCAACTGGCCACGACGCCGACGATGACGCCGTTCAGTGGCTGGTCCATGGTTGTGCTGGGGCTGCTGTTCCCGTTGTTGCGCAACGTCGCCTTGAGTCTCATCAGTGGTGCGCCGCGCGCACCGGGCACGCCAGCTGCGCAATCGGCGTACCCATCCATCATCGTGGGCGGCCTCGCCTTCGTGCTGGCCGCGGCGCTCGTCTTTTACCTGGACTTCCTGGCGCATGCGGCGTTCGGCTGGAGCTTCACGGTCGGCATCTGGGCGGTCGTCACGGCGCTGGTTGGATCAGTCATCATCGGGCGGGCGATTCCATTCCTCAACCTGTCATCGTTGCAGCAATCGTATTCGCAGAAGCTGGTGCGCACGTTCCTCGGCGCCACTGCCGACGACCGCGTGCATCCGACGGGGACCAATGCACCGGTGCCGATCGACATCCCCAACACCGGCGACGACGTGGCGTTCAGCGCTTACCACCCGGAGCAAAACGGTGGCCCCCTGCATCTGGTCAATGTCTGCGTCAACGACACGGTCGATCGCGTCTCCGGACGACAGCTGAACAAGGACAAGGGATTGCCGATGTGCGTCGGTCCGGAAGGCGTCAGCGTCGGCCTTCGCTACCATGCGCGCTGGAACCCTGGCGATCCGCCCGTCGCGGAAAACACGGTGCCCGTCGTTCCGCTGGCGATCGCCCCCGATCCCAACCGATTCCACGTGCTGGCGCGCAACGATGACGCGCCGGTGGTCGTGGAGCAACTGAAGCTCGGGCAATGGATGTCCATTTCCGGCGCGTCGTTCACCACGGGCGCGGGTCGCGACACGAAGGTGGCGCAATCGCTGTTGCTGGGGCTGCTTAATGTCCGGCTCGGATATTGGTGGAACAGCGGCATCGATGCGGGCAAGCGCCCGGGCCGCTATCCACCCGGTCTCTGGCGCTGGGTCAAGGGGCTCCCTGCCCGATTGTTCCGAGTCCAGGCCAGCCTTCTCAACGAGTGGCGCGCCTACTTCGCCGGTCCCGCTGCTCGCCTGTGGTACCTGAGCGACGGCGGCCATTTCGACAATACCGGCCTGTACGAACTCGTTCGCAGGAAGCTGCCGTTCATCATTGCCGTCGATGGCGGCCACGACGATCGCTACGAGTTCGAGGACCTCGCCATCTTGACCCGCGTGGTCCGCCTCGATTTCCGGGCCGAGATCGCGTGGATCGACCCGACGGCAGCGCGCGCCGCGGGGACCACCGGCTGGGCGGCGCTTGACGGCGCATCGCCGCTGCCGCCCGTCCCCGTCTGGATTCGCCCATTCTTCGAACCGGATGCCATCGGCGCGCTGTCGGACCTGAAGCGCGAGTCGAAGTATTGCGCGGCGCTGGCGCGGGTTACGTACGTCGGCGAATCCGGCAGGACGAAATCCGGGGCTACATGGCTGCTGCTGCTCAAGGCCAATCTCGCGGCGCCGTTGACCACCGATGTGCGCAACTACGCGACGACCCATCCGACATTTCCGAACCAGTCGACGCTCAATCAGTTCTTCGACGACGATCAGTGGGAGAGCTATCGATACCTCGGCGAAGCCGCGGGGCGCCTGGTATTCCGTTGATAACCGCGCCGAGCCCGGCCCACCACGAACAGTCGTCGTTCGTTTGCTTCATGGTCTTCTAGGGGAGTTTCAAATGACCATTCTCAAGAATCTCGGCGCATGCCTTGGCTTCGCCGTATGCGTGCTGGCCATTGGACTCGTGCCGATCGCCGGCCATGCCGCGGATCACAACGATCCCAACGCGGCGAACTCCATATTCTCCGACGTCGAGGTCAGCGCGGCCGACCTCTATGACCTCTTCGGTTGGCCATCCGACGACGAAAGCCGCGGTGAGCGCGTAATTCTGGCGCTGACGTTCGCGTCGGTGCCAGCAACCGGCAAGCTCGACCCCGATCTGCTTTATCGGGTACGTATCTTCACGACGCCACGCGGCAGCTTCGATCTTGGCGCGGGTGGCACTTTTGAGTCGATGCTCAAGTACTTCGAAGCCGCCGGCGAACGCTTTCTGCACATGAAACCTGGCGAAGTGCGCGTGACACCGTCAGGAGAAAACAAGGCCACCATCGCGTTCACCGGGTTTCCCGGCGGTGATCTCACGCAGACCGTTGCGACGAACGAATCGCTCGAATTGAAGGCCCCGGACGGGCAGACCATCAACGTGTACATTGGCGGGCGCGACGATGCATTCTTCAACGACCTGCCGGGTTTTTTCCGCTCGATCAACTACGCTCCCCAGTTCTATCACATTCCCATCGGCAGGACGGAGTTGCGCGAATTGCCGATCCCGAAGTCGCTGATCGAGCTCGAGGGGAACACGCTATTCAATTTCGATCCGGCCAATCCAAAGCACGGCGCCGGCGTCAAGAAGGACTTGCCGCCAGGTCCCTACGAGTGGAAAGGGACGAAGTTCCTGAAGGACGCCAACGGTAACTTCCGCTTCGCCTACAGTGGCAAGGACGCGCAGGCGGGACGCAACGTCAACGCGGTGATTCTGGAAATGCCGCTCAATTACTTGACCAAGTCGCCGGCCACGGAGCGTATCGTCAATGCCTGGGGTGAGAGCTGGGTGCGCAAGGCATCAGGCAAGGTTCCCGCGATCCCCGACGAGCGCGTTCTCCCCGGTCCGTACTGGGAGCGGCACCCCTATGTGACGGCCGCCCTCCTGTTCGTGGTCGGCCTATTGTTGTTCCTGGCGGCACGGAGCGTTGCCTTGCGGCCATGGCTGCAGAAGCTCGCGAAGATCGTTGGGGTCGTCGTGGCGCTCGGCGGCGTGGGCTATGCCGTGATCGTGGTCATGGGCCTGGGTTTCGCGGGCTCTCGTTCGCAAACGCTGCACGATGCGCAGTTGAAGGACTACAAGCTGGTGGACACGGACGGACAAGCGTTCGCGGATGCGGCGCTGAACGAACGCGCCGATGACCGCCAGGTGGGCGCCGACAACATTGCACTGGGACCCAGCTTCATCATGCGGCTCGCGCACCTGGGCTGGGGCTTCGGCCCGTCGATCCGGGCGTTGGGCCTCCAGAGCGCATTCGACGACGACAATGCGGCGGTATCGGTCTATAAAACGTACGACTCGCCGATCGCCGCGTTCCCGCGCGTGAAAAAACTCCTGTTCCAGAAACTGAACATGCCGAACAACAGCTGGAACAAGCGCGGCTTGAACATTCCGCTGCGCCGTTCGTTCGAGGTCTTCGTACCGAACGTCAACGCGATCGACATGGACACGACGGGCACGTGGCCGTTTGGACGCCGTCCCGAAGATCAGGTCGCAACGCGCTTCCTCGCGCTGTTCCTGGACATGACCGCGCAAATTGACGGCAAGCCCTACGACGTTGAACTGCTGGGACAGCAAGCGCTGTGGGACAAGGTTCCGATCGAACCGAAGACGCCGCCCAATCCCCTGGCCAACGACAAGCCGTTCCTGAAGCGCTTTCCTTATCTGGCCGATCCATGGTGAACACGCTCGTCCGCCTGCCCGGGCAACGCCTGCCGGCGAGCGTCGGCGCGCTGGCGCTACTGGCGCTGTTGGCGCTGGTAGCGCTGCCGTCGTTCACCGGATCGCCATTCGGGTCACGAGCGGAAGACGCGCGTCCCAGTGACTACGAGCGCGACCTGGCCGCCTACGACGCGCATCTTCGCGAAGCGGCGCGCGACGCGGCCACCACGCCGACATTGGAGTTGCGCTACCGGCGCGCACTGCTGGTCGGGGATACCGCCGCACTCGCGGACTTGGCGTCGACACTTTCGACCACGGGGAGAGCCGACAGCGTGTTGTCGTTGCGTGTCGACCTGGCGCTTCATCGGCTGGGCGGCGCCTTGACGCGGCTGAATGCGCTGTCTGGCGCTGCGGATGCCACCGCCTTCGAGTTGTTGCGCGCGCAGGTGTTGCTGCAGTTGGGACAGACCGCCGAGGCGGGCGGAGTCTTCGCGCGTGTCATTGGCATAACGAAGCATTGGGAAGCGTTTGCCGGCCTCGCGGCGATCGAGGCCTCGTACGGCCGTTACGGGCGCGCCGATCTACTGTATGAACAAGCGGCGGACGAACTCGACGCCAAGCAGATGCGAGCGTATTCGTGGGTGCTGCTTCAGCGCGGCTTGTTGCGCCTGCGCCAGGGCAACGTCGCCGAGGCGCTGCAGTACTACGGCCAGGCGGAGAAAGCCTACAGCGGCTCGTGGCTGGTTGACGATTACATCGCTGAGGCGCTGGCGGCTGGGGGCCGCCACGAGGAAGCCATTGCGCGTTACCAAAGGGCCATTGCGACGTCGCCGCGGCCCGAGTTGCAGCAGGCCCTGGGCGATCTCTATCTCTACCTGGGCAAGCCGGATCAGGCGAGGCGTTGGCTGGACGCGGCCCACGTGGCGTACAGCGACTCGGTAGCGCGCGGCGAGCCGCACTACCTTCATCATCTCGCCCGGTTCCATGCCGATTCACGGCTCGATGCCGCAAAAGCGGTTTCGCTCGCGCGACGCGACCTTGAACTGCGCGAGACCGCGGCCACGCACGACATGCTGGCCTGGGCGCTCTACCGCGATAGCCAATTCGAGAACGCACGCCGCGCGCTGGCGCCGGCCTTGGCGAGCGGCGTTCGCGATGCGGACATTTTTCTGCATGCCGCGCTGATCGAACTCGCATTGGGCGACGCCGCCCAGGGGCAGCATTGGCTGCAGCAAGCCGCCGCCATCAATCCGCGCAATGGCGCCTTCCATGTTCATCGCTAGCCCGGCGTCGCGACTAATGGCGGCAGCGCGATGTGCCGTCGTCACGGTGTTGCTTGCAACGGCGATGACCGATGGCGTCGCCGACGCGCATCCGGTGGCGCAGGGCGCGCTGCTTGCAAGCGTCGAGCCGACAAAGGTGCGCGTGACCGCCACGGTGTCCGCCGAGGAGATTTCGATCGGCACGCTGGATGTCGCGCGCGACAACTCATCGGAAGCGACGCGCATCGAACGCTACGGCGACTACCTGTTGCAGCACCTGCTCATCATTGCGGACGGACGGCGTCTCGCCGGCCGCGTCGTGCGCACCGCAAGCGAATTGCGGGAGAGGACGGAACTGCAATTGGAGTACGCGATCCCGAACCCGGAACCACGAGAGCTGGAATTTCGGCAGAACGCGCTGCGGGAAATCCTGTTTGCCCCGGGCAACCCTTGGGAGGCGCGTTACCTGCTGAAACTCGATGCGTTCGGCCAGGAAAGCGAACCCGTGCTGCTCCCGCCAGAAACCACCGTCGCAGCGCGTTGCGACTGGCGTGGGCGCGCTACCTGCGCCATCGGAAGCGACGAGAAGGGCGTCGGCCATGCACTGTTCTTCGAAGGTGTACGACACATACTCACCGGATACGACCATCTATTGTTTGTCGCGGCGTTGCTGCTAGCCGTGGGAAGCCTGTGGGAACTCGTCAAGGTCATCAGCGTCTTCACGCTTGCCCATACGATAACGCTGTCGCTGGCTACCTTCGGGGTCGTGCGCATGAGTCCGTCCCTGGTCGAGCCGGTGATCGCGGCCAGCATCGTCGCGGTAGCGATGCAGAATCTACTGTGGCCGCGGCAAAGTCGCGGTGTCGCGCGCCTGGCAATCGCGTTCGTCTTTGGCCTGTTCCACGGACTTGGCTTTGCGCAAGGCCTGGTTGACGCGATGGCGACCCTTTCCGTCGACAACGTCCTGTGGGCGTTGGCGGCGTTCAGCCTTGGGGTCGAGGTCGGGCACCAGATCGTCGTGCTGCCGGCACTCGCCGCGCTGCGCGCGAGTCGCCGCTACTTCAAGCATGTGCCCGTGGACATGATGGCCATGCGCGCCGGCTCGCTTCTGATCGGCGTGTCCGGACTTTGTTATTTCGTGCTTGCAGTTGCCGGATGATCCCGAGGGCCGCAATGCGACGCGTGGAGGTCCGGGGCCGTGCGCGACGCCGGCCGACCGACTTGGGGCGCGCACGTCGGGCGACAAGCCCCCACCCCGATCGAAATGGTTTTGGTGAAACCGGACGGCACTCATCGTGCTGACTTCGTTTGCCGTGCTCCTCTTCGAGGGCACTTCAAGCTCTATGTCAATCAGGTGATCCCGATCAGAGCGCGATCTCGCGGTGAGCCCTCGTGCAACGGGTCTGCACATCCAACAAGGTCGAGCTGAAGAGGGTCGCTTCGGCGGAAAGCTATCCTTCGTAAGGCGTACTGCGTGCGCTCATGTCCGGAATCACACCCTCGCGGCGCGCAGCTCACGGCTCACCACGCGCACGACGTCACTTCCCTGCGTCACTACACGAGCGACCGCAGCCTTGGGTAAACCGAAGGCCTTGACGCGCTAATTGCGTCGTCCTACGCTGGGTGAAGTACACGACGTTGACTGCGCGCGATGCACAAAATCCTCAACCACTGGCTTTCGTGGGCTGTGGTCGCCATCGTCGGCCTATCCTGCACGGCGTGCGAGACGTACCCGCAGGTTGCTGATCTTCCGTCGTGCGCTTTGCTGCTCGCTGGTGGCTTGCGACCGATCGCGGATGAACCGGCAGAACGATTCACAGGCAAAGTAAGGCATGAGTATACGGCCAGATGCCGGGGCGGCGCGCGGGCAGTCCAGCAGCGGAACTCACCGTACCCGGACTGGAGTAACTATTGGGGGACAGGCGACGAAACAAGCTTAATGCCAGGCTCCGTCGGGGTAAACGGGCACGTCTTCGACAGCGGTCGTGGCATTGATGGCGCGCTCATCGATCTGGAGTACTTCCGGATCGAGCTGCTGAAGTTCAATCTCCACGACAACAGCGGTACCTATAAGACGTATGTCAAAGGTATCGGCGACGTTTCGGGCCCGTCAGTAAAATCGTGGCCGGAAATGAGCCTTCCTTGGTCGGACCCGCAATACGAGATGGTCGACGGTGAACGCGTCTGTGCAAGGCGTCTATGGAGATTTAGAAATCTAGACGGTACGTGCAACGATATTCGTAACCCGCTTATGGGCTCGACCGGTCAGCCCTTCGCTCGAAACGTGCAGTTTGAAGCCACCTTTCCCGAACTCGGTAAGGACGAGCTTTCCAAGAATCGCCACGGAAACCGACTCGGGCTGCTACAGCCCGATCCACAGCTTATTAGTCGGAAACTGTTCACACGTGAGCAGGTTCTGTTCCCGGATACGTGCAGGGGAGGGCATGGATTGCCGGACTACTCGCCTGACGCGAATTGCATCTATCAAAAGGCTAACTTTTTCAATGTGCTCGCCGCATTTTGGATTCAATTCATGACGCACGATTGGTTCTCGCACATGATTGAGGGACACAATGACGACACGTCCTTAGAATCTGTCGGATGTCGCCGTGCAGATCAAAGCTCGAAGGGCGCCGGCGAAACCTCAAAGGATTCGTTGACGTCGGTCGATTGCCGTCCAGGCGACCAGATAGATCCACCCTACTTCTCCGAATCGAGCGAACCGGCTACGTTTTCCTTTCAAGGACAATCGTATCTGACACGGGCGTACAAGACGTCCAAAAACAACGTGACTGCGTGGTGGGATGCGTCCCAAATATATGGGTACGATTGGCGATCCCAGGAACGAGTCAAGCGCGACGCAAGCGATCCCGCAAAGTTGCGGCTGGAGGAAGTTCCCGAACGGGTGCAAAAGAACGATCGGAGTGGATATCTTCCACTTCTTCTTGCATCGGATCCGGTCGCGCCACAGTGGAATGGTCAAGAGGCGGTCGCTTTTCCGGACAATTGGACCATCGGCCTAAGCTTCTATCACAACCTATTCGCGCGCGAACACAATGCATTTGTGAACACGTTTCGGTCCATCGCCGCCGCGAATCCCGACGGCGATTCCGGATTGCGTAATCCCGAGGAGCCCGGGCGTCAGATACGCTATCGCGATGTTACTTCCGATGAACTATTTCAAGTGGCTCGCCTTGTTGTCGCTGCGGAGATAGCGAAAATCCATACCATCGAATGGACGCCGCAGCTTTTGTACAACGAACCTCTATATCGCGCAATGAATGCGAACTGGAATGGACTCTTTGAGGGTGACGACAGCGTTTCGAGCGCTCTGCAGCAGATCGTTGTTGAGAAATTCGGGAGTTCCGTCAATGCGAAGGATGCCAATCAGTGGTACTCCGTCTTTGCATCAGGAGCCGGGATCATTGGATTGGGCAGTCATCGCTACGAAGATAACGCCAACTTCGGACTTTATGACCCTGGCAAACGGGACTACTGGGAGATTTCGAAGGTCGCGCACGTTAATGGCGGCACCAACCACTTCGGCTCGCCTTTCAATTTTCCGGAGGAGTTCGTAAGTGTCTACCGTCTTCACGCTTTGGTACCTGATCTATTGGAATATCGCGAATTGAGTCCCGATGCTCGGGTGATAAGGAACAAGATTCCTGTGGTAGATACCTTCGCCGGCAAAGCGACGATCGTGATGAGGGACCGTGGACTAGCAAATTGGGCCTTGTCCATGGGACGTCAACGACTTGGACTCTTAACCCTAAAGAACGACCCGATGTTTCTTCAGAACCTGACGCTGCCCCGTTTGAAGTCTGCGACCGGGCAGATCGACGTGGCGGCGCTAGATATCGTGCGCGATCGCGAGCATGGCATTCCACGATTCAATGAATTTCGTCGACAGTATGGTCTGCCGCAATTGCGAAGCTTTGACGATTTTGTTGATCAACGACTTCCTCGGGATTCTTCGGATCGAATAAAGCAGGAGCGCATCGTAGCTGAACTTCGCGATATCTATGGGCAACATGTTTGCGACAGTTCAAAGGTTATAAGCGACGCTCAGCGAAACGGGGATGGGACGAAGATCAACGATTGCCTAGGCTTTCCAAATGGAACCAATGTGGACAACATAGAGGATGTGGACACGGTCGTGGGTTGGTTGGCAGAATTTAGACGACCCCACGGGTTCGCGATTTCCGAGACGCAGTTCCAGGTATTTATCCTCAATGCGTCACGGCGCCTGTTCAGTGACCGTTTTTTCACGTCGAGCTTTCGGCCCGAATTCTACTCATTCCTGGGTTTGGATTGGGTCACCCACAACGGTCCAGATGGAAAAGTGGAGGAAGCGATGTTGTCAAACGGACATCGGATTCAGGTCTCTCCTATGAAGCGCGTCCTGCTGCGTAATATTCCTGAGCTTTCGAGCGAGCTACGTGGTGTGGTGAATGTGTTTGACCCCTGGGCGCGTGATCGAGGCGGGTACTACTTGCTGCAATGGGAACTTCGCCCTGACACACAGCTAGACGAACGCTGAAAGCGTCAGCCGCGCTCGGAATTGATGGCGTGCACACGCGGGACATGGCGGGAGGGGTGTCCGCGTGGGAGAGCGCTTTCAGTTGGAACGAAGACGGCTCGGATGGCGCCGGAAAGGATCTCGCCAGTGCGGCAAATGCGAATACAGGCCGCGTGACATTGCGAGATCGTGCATGAACCATTGCCTCTGCCAATGGTTGTAGTGGATGGCCGTTTCCTTCTCTGCGATTCCGGAAACCAAATTGCGGGCGATCAAATGCCCAGCCATCATGCCGCTCATCATCGCCTTCATCACTCCATGCGATGCTGATGGATCAGCCACACTTGCGGCATCGCCGACGATAAAATAGCCAGGTCCCGCGCTTGCGTGGACGTGACGCCAAGCCACATTTTCTCCCCTGCGATGGCCTTTCGGAACGAGTTGCCTGAAACGATTGGGCGTCCAATTGTGAGGCGGCATGGTGCCGTCAAACCCAAGGCGAGTCCATTGGAACACGCCTGGCTTCACTTGGGATGTCCAGGTCCAGCCGTCAGCATCTTCTTCAAGCATGGGGGATTCGTCATCGAGTTTGCCAACCGAATACCCATAGGCCGCAATAAGCGGCCGCGACGCACACTCCTTGTGTAATCCCATCTTGCGTGCAAGCCAATGCCGATTGCCTGCTGCGTCAACAAGCATGCGCGAAGCGATACGCGTTCCGTCACTCACGACGAGCCCTGCGACTCGCCCGCCTACAGCCCAGGGCTCGCGTGCGTTGGTTGGCTGACATACCTTGACGCCCAAGTTCCTTGCGCGTTCGAGAAGCTGCAGGTCGAAATCGGCACGAGGAACATGAAAGCCCTTCCATGCGACACCGTCGGTCGAACCATAACGTTGGAACGATACCTTTCCAGCCCATTGTACCCAATGGCCCTCATGCCTTAGGCATGAGTCAAGTTCGATCCCAAGGGCCGTCACGATAGGCTCAACCCCCGGATGAAGTGTTTCGCCTGGGCGATTTCGTGGAAAGCGCGCGCACTCGACCATGACGACGCGAAGGCCGTGCTGAGCACAGGTGATCGCTGCAGCTGACCCCGAAGGTCCGGCGCCAACGACCACCACATCAGTGCTGTTTACTTGCGCGCGGTCAGTGCGGGCGGTTTGCTGTTCGTCTTTATACACAAGAATGCCTTTGAGACCTGGCAAATATGGCGGGAGGTCACCTCGAATGTTTGCCGTCGATGGTCGTGCGGGTCAACGGATTCGGAATTTGCATTGAATATTGCGAGTACATAGAGGAAGCCAGAATCAGTCAAGGCTGGATCAAGTCGGCCGGCCTGTTGCGACCAGTCAACTATTCGTTCGGCGGTCACTAGCCGCAAGTGCGTCTTCGCAACCGCATGGGTGGATCCCATGAGATGAGCCACACATTCGTGATACGCATCCATCCGCTCCAACTGCTCGACGGCGTCGATGCGCCCTAGCAGTCCCAAGCCAAGCATTCCATGTAGCGCATTAATCGTGTAGTCCGATCGCTCGATTCGCGCCACGTTGACTTTGCTTCCGCCACTTTCAAAAAATGGACCAAACTCTCCGTCCCAACCCGGCCGACTTGATGCTTGCCCCGCAAGCACCTTCGGGTGGCGTGGATGGAAGCCTAATTCGTCATCCATTAACGGCAGCGCCGTAACGCCTCCAAACGTTCTGCCGGCGTCCGGGGCCGCAGCGGGCCAAAACGAATTGAGTGCGGCGCAAAGCTTTGCATCTTCGGGAAACGGACTGCCTAGGCCGAAAGCTGCATAGAAGTCTCCACCCTGGTCACCATAGTGAGAAACATCCCAACCCGGTTCAAAGACATCCGCCGCAGCGTCACTCAACCACGTTGTCGATCGGCTCGAACGCAGGACAAATGGAGGTCCAGGCGGATGCGGCGCCGAGCCGACTACCGCCATGACGGTTCGATTGATCATGTCCTTTCGGTTGAAGGCCGGGGCGCCGTGATTGATTGGATCGGTGAGTGTCGGATTTGGTACGCGGTCGCGACCGTCGCAAAGCGGGTTGGGAGCACCTTGGGTAAAGTAATTGGTCGTCAGGTGCTTGCGCTCTGCCCATCGCTGCACCGTGAGCTGGTCGACGAGCGGCAAGAAGTCCGGTGCCGAGACCATCGAAAATGCGGCGACGCGGGGAATGTCTGGTGCCAGACCTTCGACGCGCGCCGTGATCACCCCGTCCGCCGAGTCGTCCAAGTGGTGCGCGGCCTCATATCCACCCGCGTCTAAAATTGCGAAGAACTGCTTATCGGGCAGCTCGTTAAGGTCGCGAACGGCGCCATGAGGCAAGACCTGCTGGCGAATGTGAACATATTCAGGCGCCGCGCGGCCATCCGATCCCGAGGGCAAGGTAACCGGTGGAATATCGTACGAGGAAACGTCGAACCGATTGGAAGAGGTGGCCGCAGGGACAGTGAAGCGCACAAGTTCATCTTTCCCCGAGGCGCTATTGTGCTGTGTTGCGGTGCGCGTCAGCGACGAGCGATGGATTGGCACAAGCAATGTGGACGCCCCCGCCGGTATCAGTTTCACAAGTTCCGAGGACCCCCGTATGAACGGCGATTGATTGATATCGAAGCCGGGTAATACAGGCAGCTTTCCAAACGTGTGGGCGCGCCGCAGCTTTTCGCAACGATGAAACTCATGAAATGATATAGAACCGATGGTTAGTCCATCGACGCACTCACTCCCTGCAAACAGCTTGTGGACCGGAAAGAGGAACGTTCGGTCCTTATCCTTCGCGTGCGGGTGCATGATTGAGTCGGTTGTCGAGGGGGGCCGCCGTTCAGCAATGAAAACGGCGTACCGCGCGGGCATTACCGCTATTCCGGCTGCATTCCCGCTGGGCTCGGCCCAAAAACTTCGCCGCACCGGATCGTAGTGCATGGGCGCCGTTCCAACGCGCGCGATCCCGGCTCGGGAGAACGCCATATCGGCGTGAGCCTGGTGCGGGCTCCTTGGTGCTGTGCGGTATTGGTATGCAAATACCGCGATTTCCGGATTCGCAAAACTCGAAAGCTTCCGTTTGGCGCAGGAGTAAATGTAGTTCTCGATACAATCAAGTTCTTCCAACGTCGGAAAATCGAGATCGGTATGGGGCCCTACGGTGTCGGGGTAGGCGTCGGGGGACGCGAGACCGTGGTACAGGAGACTTAACGCGGGGCCACCGGGCGCGATTCCAGAGCGCCCGGCGGGAGCGAAGTCCTCGAACCCCGGCACATGGCGACTGATGCCGGGCAACGGTCGCAAAAGTTCTGCGTGCAAGTCATGGGCGCGCAGATCTAACCCATGATGAAGAAACGTCTTATGCCAACCTCGGGCCGCAAGTCTCAGCACGACACTGCGAACTACATCAACTAGGGGCATGTGTGCTCCTGATTTGGATACCCACCGACACTGAATCGATCAATTCGCGCGCTTACGGTGGCGCCGCTAGGCGATGTGCTTGCGTCAGCTCATTTTGTTGTTGCCAAGATCCCGCAAGGCCTGGATCGAGGGTGCAAAAAAATACTCGCCGCCCGTGGTGGTAACGAAATGCTGCACTTGAACGGCTGGCTTTAATGGATCGAGTTGAAAGCTGCCGCGCGGACTCTGGGCAATGATAGGGTCCTGGCCAGGATCCTTTCGCCCGACCGGAAAAGCGGGAAACGTTGGGTCATTTACCCAATTTCCCTGGACAAATTCGAACTGCTTCTCGATGTCCTTCTGGTAGCACATGAATAACAGTCCGCGGGAACCGCTGACATTTGTAGCTGGAGCGGAGCCAAAGGAGGTCCCGAAGGGGATCCCGCGCCGAAGCAACCTATGGGTCTGCGTCTCGCTTTCGCTGTCGGCGTTTTTGGTTAGCGTTTGCTCATCTCGCGGGTAGGCTTTTCGAATATGCGAGGCTAGCGGACAGATTGCTCCCGCAGGGTCGTCCCCGAATTCGAAATTGTTATTGAGCGTGTCGTTGCCCCCAAGCGCGGGAATGTGCTTGCCCGGATCGGTGGATGCGGGAACGTGCGGAGCCTCGAATGTTCGCAACTCAAGTGGACAGCCGCTCTTGTAGCGACCAACGAGCTTCGCTCCCATCAAGTCATGACTCATTCCGTGCTTTTGAGCGAGAGCCTCGACGTGCTGACGAAACCCTGGCACGTCTTGGGCCAATCGACGAAACACAAAATACGAGCCGTCCGTGGTCCAGGGGGGGCCCGATGTGCTGAGTGGACCAGGGTCCGGATTGGGCCCGTCAACGCCAGCTTTCGCATGACCAATCTGGGTTGGATATCCCAATATGAATTCACCTGGCCACAACAGGTCTTGTCCTGGTTGCCCCTGATTGGGATTTCCTAGCGGATCGTCTTGCGGGGTTATGCCTCGAATTCCCGGTTGGGAGACCCCATCCTTAAACCCGAAATGTTCGTGTCCCGGTTCATCAACCCGGGTTCGGCCTTGCACCGGCTCCCCTAAGATGGCAACGCCCGCTTTGAACGCCTGGGTGCCGGTGATCTCGAGCACGCGGTCCTTCAGGTCGGCTTCCTGGTCTGCGGCGGTGATTAGTATGCCGTGAACATCGGACGGCGCATGGAAAGGCTTGATCCATGTCGAAGGATCGCTGGGACCTACGTCACCGATCTTTGCTTTTCGCGCCGCCATTCCTTGCCTGAAGGCAACGGGAAACGCGTCCAAATCGGCCTTCTTCACTCCCAGCGCACGCAAGCCATGATGCGTGAGCGCAAGATTGGTCCAGCCGACGCTAATCACCAATTCTGGGAGTACTCCCGAGGCGCGAAGCGCCTTAAATTGGGCGTTGAATTTGAGCACCTCGGTGCTGCTCGAACGGGCAACGCCGAAGTTCGAATCAACGATTTCCTTGATCCACGCGCGTCCGACTTTTTCTGCGTTGAACTTGAAGAACACGAGGGTCACAAAGTCTTTGTTGAAACCACCAATACTATTTCCCTGAATATTGTCGAGACGAAGATTTGCGACTGCCATGTTGGCCCCTTTTTCAAATGTTGCGCCGATTCAATTCACGTTGGTCTCGATGCCGGTCATCGCCGAGGTTCCTCGCTTCTTTACTGCGCGTTCCCGTGCCGACGAACTACGTTGCAATGAGAGTGCCTACAAGTTTCACGCCCTGCGCTGCAGTCACGTTCCGTCGGGAACCCGGACAAAAAGTGCATGGACCGCCAAACCCCGTTTGCGATGCCGCACCTTCGTGCGGTTGGCCGACTCATGATTCGACCAACTCTTTGCGAGTCGCCGAACAACTGCGCTCGCCACGCAATAAAGTGATCTACCTATGCTCACCAATCGCTGCCATCGCGTGCTTAGTGAGGGGCGGCAATTGGACCTTCGGCACCGTGAACCGCGTTCGAGTACATAAACTGAACCGGTATCTTCTTGCTGCCGGAGCTCGCGCTCACTTCCTTGAAGACAAGATTGAGCGATTCAGCAACGAATATTGGCTGGTCGCCACATTCCTGGCCACCTCTCGACATCCAACCAAGGAGATCGTTGTCGTTCTTGGCTATCGCGTCGTTTACATCAGCGTCCGTTCTGAACTCATTGAGCTCATGGTAAAGCGTGGCAACGACGTTCTTCCATGACTGATTAAATGCAACGATTCCGTTTTCTTGATTTGGAGTGATCATTTCCGAGAAGACATTAGCAGAGTAGTACAACACGACATCCTTGCCAGCGTTTGGTACGTGCACGGAGCCGTGATAGCCGCCAAGCCCTTTCGGTGAGGTCGATGTCCCTAATTTGAGTATCGTTCCCCGTGGAAGAACGAGATTGAAGATCGTCGAGCCGAGGTCACTCTTACTGATCTTTCCTGCTGTGAACAACGCGACGACTTTTGCTTGAACGTCCGGCTCATCGAGAACCGTGGGCTTGGTCTCATTGAGGATGAGCAGGGAACGTGGATCACAGCTGATCGTCTGGCTTGGGAAATACTGACTCATGACATTGTTCAGTCGCTTGTCCCGCATCGCGAGCGTGATGGCGGCGTCGATCGACGTGACATCGCTCGCCTTCCAGTCGGCCGCAGAGCCGAGAAAAATATTCTGAAATTCCATCTGCGGCACCGTCTTGCCGCCGTGGAAAATAAGGTCGTCGAGAGGGGCCGGATTGACTCCGGGCGCAATAGCCTTCGGCATCGGCCAAGCTCCGCCGGGGAGTGAGGCCTTCTCGTAATACCGCTCGGCCGGTGAGCCCTTTCGAGCCTGAATCCGCATCGGGCGTCCAACGGCATAGTAACTTTTCGGCTTGGCCATGACGTTCTCCTTCACTAGTGCTGATGCATTAGTCGTGAGCGCGACATCGCGCATCGGTGGTCCAACTTTTAGTCACAATGAATACGACGACGTAGAATCCAGTGCACAAGTTACTCCATTTCCCAACTACGGGCCCTTCGTTGGCGCGGTATTGCCATCAATGAGTGCGGTAAGGCTGGTGGTTAAGGCTTCGTCGTTGACCACGAAGAACAGCCCGCCGCGACCGTTCTGACTGCTCCCGCAATTTCCCGACACCGCACCTTGTTGATTCATTTCTCCAAATATTGATAGGTGCGTGGCATTGGAGATTGAAACGCCCAGCTTGGCGTGATTAGAGTCGGGTCCACCGTCGCCCGTCAGTCCGAAGTCCACGCCTTCCCATTGCCCTGTCGTCGCAATTTCGACCCTTCCAGGCTTGGAAAGCGAACTGTCCCAACAACCCATCTCTTGACTGGCGGTCGTCGTGTAGATTTTCGTGAAAGCCCACCAGGTGGCGGTGCGCAGCGACGCTCCGCCGAGGACGGCTGAGACAAATTGCCACGGTGGCACGTTGAGCTGCGAAGGCTTTGAAATCAGGGTTACGCCGGATGACAGCGTGTCCTTAGTGAAACTTGAGCTCGAAGACTTGACTCCCAGATTGGCAACAAGCGTTTGGATGTCTGCGGGTCCGCCGTTGTTCACCAACGCGGGATTGGTCGGATCGGTCACCACACTTGCGTTCTGGAGGGCAGCTAGAACTTTGACGACGTCATCCGTGCTCAGCTTTAGCGCAAAAAAATGCTGGCTCACCAGAACATTATTGTCGCTCTTGATACAGCCCAGGGTGTTGCCGTCCGAGCTTCGCGGGAAGCTTTGGCTGGCTGCCGCCGGCCACGACGGCGTCGTGACCTGCAGGACAACGCCTTCCCCGGCATCATTCCAGATCAATGTTCCCTTGGAGTGCCCCCACGGTGCGGTGCAGGACTTGGTGCACCCCTGAATCCTGGGCGCCTCATAGAACTGGTCATTCCAAACCACATAGTGGAACGGTTGGTTGTAGATTTCGTCAAACGTCGCGCCCAATGGGTCAGTGTGCGAATCACCAACGCAGCCCGTGCCTTTCTGCAAAGTCGGATTTGTGTCGCTGGCATAAACGAATTGCTGACTGTATTTCGCATAGGGTTGTGGCGTGCCGCCGAATGGGCAAGAGCGCGCTACTGCGGGGGTGCCACAGGCGGCAAAGGATTTGGCGTTGAACTTGAAGACGAACCACCAAACGGCTGGCTGACCCGTTTGAGTCAGCGGCGTTGGCGTTCTCGTTGACGCAATTGTCGCGGCTGCGCGCTCGAAGCCTGTCGTCGGAGCCGCCAGTCTCGGCGAGGCATAAGCGACCTCTCCGTGCTCAAGTGGGATTTTGGGGTGGGGGGCCTCGACCGCATGCGGTAAGGCCGATGGCGAGTTTGGCGCCGTCGTCACCTCCGCGCAGGAGGCAACCACGACTGCTGCCGCGCTTACAGCCACGCGCAGCATAGCCGGGGTCAAGCGCAGCAGCTTCATCGCCAACTCTCCCTTGGCGGCCGCGATGCCAAATCCGCAGCGTCACTTCGTACCCTATCGCGAATCTGTCAATGAGACAACGTGAATATTCATGTGGCCCCATAACGAGGGTGTCGGCGGCAGGTCAATCCGTCGGCGATTCGACCAACGTCTAACCTATTGAGGGGGTCAATGATCGGCGGCTGCGTATTTTTCAAAACGCCTGTGTTGCCTACGTTATGGATCGAGACCCGATGAAGCAAATCGTTCTCCAGCGCACAGTTTCCGCAAAAGACGAAACGCCTGCGGAGTCGCCACGATAGGGGTGCTCGAACTTCTCGTTCTCTGGCGGCATCGATACTGTTGATCTTCGAATTCGCGGAACGCCGCCGTGTCGTTCGACGATTGCTTGGCATCATAGCTCGCGCAGCTCGGAGTGTTACCATGCATTTCGCGGAAAATAATGTCGTAGTCGCGAGTGGTACTAGGAGACGCGACCTCAGCCAGTCTCATATCGACTGGGCTTCATTTGGGTACGGATAGACGCGAATCGGATCGGCACAATCGGTGTAGTTGTGCTCATCCCCGCCCGTAATGCTCGCCCATCAGGCCCGAGGAAGCCCGTGGTTGAGAGGTCGCAAACGTATGCGTATGCCGCGGCGCGTGTGCGACGCTTCCTGCAGGGTGCTGATCTCCCGTCGCTATGGTGCCGGCTGACGGGTTCAGACAGATCGCGGATGACCCGGCACAAAGTAGCTGTCGCAAGTTTGGTTGACTTGCGATTCCGTGCAATTCTTGTCGGGGCGGTTGCAGCGAATATTCCCGTAATAGAAGCCGGATATTCATGTCTCTAATACGCCTAATCGGAATATGTTTCACGCTTAACCGGTCCTCAGGTTCTCGCGTACGTTAAATGAAATGAGAATTGCAGGGCACTTCGGCGACTCGCCGCTCAACAATGGACACGATCTTTGCCGAGTGCCTATCCCGTGAACAAACGCTTGCAATCGGGAGCTGAACGCGGTGCCGCTCTATGGGGCGTCGATACCAAGGCACGAGCGCATCGCGACGATTTCGATCCGGCCGCGGGCCTGGCGATCGATTTCGCTTCGGACCGGTTGGCCGCAACGGCAGCCCGTACTGGAGTCATGGCAGTTGGAGATGGAATGGAGCGCGCTCGCGCCGCTCGCGGTAAGGCCGGTGGTCCGCAGCGATGGAGCGGGATTCTTGTTGTGACCGATTGATAAAGCGCAAATATCGACTAAGAGACGGAAGGCGAAAATGCTTGGATTTCGCTTGTCAGCTGGAGAACGGGCGCAGATCGCGTCCTGCGTGCTCACCACCTCAATGCTCATCGCCGCGAGCGAAGCGCCCGCGCAACCCGCGGCTACGCCCGCACTGTCCGCACCGCCCGCAGTGACCTACGTCTCGCAGGGCTGGTCGGCTGCGGACCGCGACACATTCTATACGACGGGCCAGGGCTCGCACATGATTCCGTATGCATGGTTCAAGGCACTGCGGCAGGCCGAAGTCGACGAAGCGTTCGCCGCGGATCAACTCCAGCGTTACGGCTACTTGCGCTACGACAGCCAGAAAAATGTCGAAGGCTTGCCCGTCGGCTTCGTGGTCGAGAGCAAATCAGGCCAGCTCGGCATGACCTGCGCGGCCTGCCACACCGGCCAGCTCGAATACCAGAAGGACGGTGTCACCTATTCGATACGCCTTGACGGCGCGCCCGCACATGCGGATTTTCAGCAGTTCCTCGTCGAGCTCACGCAGGCGACGCGCAAGACTCTGAATGAGCCCGACCGCTTTGATCGTTTCGCCAAGGCTGTACTGGGAACCGGCTTTTCGTCGGCCAGAGCCACGAAACTCAAGAGCGACTTCGGCGCCTGGGTCCAGCAATTTGGCAACTTCATGGATGCAAGCCTCCCCACCTCGCCGTGGGGCCCGGGACGCCTCGACGCGTTCGGCATGATCTTCAACCGTGTTGCTGGGCGCGACCTTGGTCTGGAACATGACCCGCACAACAATTTCAGAGTCGCGAACGCTCCGGTTAGCTATCCGTTCTTGTGGAATGCCTCCCGCCAGGATCACACGCAATGGAACGGCGGTGTTCCCAACGGGCTCTATATCCAGGCGCTCACACGCAACACCGGCGAGGTTTTCGGCGTTTTCGCCGACTTCAAGCCCCGAGTCGCATTTCCGAGCACGCCGCTCACGCCAACCGTGATCGACTTTAAGAACACCTCGGCGGATTTTGCCGGGCTGCAGACGCTCGAGGAGAAGATCGCGACCTTGCGGCCGCCACCTTGGCCGCGCGACATCTGGCCGATCGACGAACTGCTAGCGGAGAAAGGTCGCGCGCTGTTCACCACCCACTGCGCGGCGTGCCATGCGGAACGCGCTTCGCCGACCCTAATTCGGGCCTGGGCTACGCCGGTGCGCGCCGTCGGCACCGATCCGACAATGGCGACCAATGCGGCGCGGACGTCGGAACCGGGAATCTATAGCGGCGCACTGCGGCCGCCGCCGGCGATCAACGCGCCGTTCACGGATCCGGCAAGTACCGCTGAGATGCTCGCGACCTCGGTCACCGGCAGCCTGCTCGACGAGGCATTCAGCTTGCCGATCACATCACAGAAGCTCGAGCAAAGCGGCGTGTGGCGGGCAATCCGCAAGGATTTGGCAGATCTGGTGCCGAATAAAAAGCTCGACGAGCTCATCAACCCGAAGTTCGGTGCACTTGCGGACTTCAAAGGGGTGATCAAAGCGCGGCTGAGCGATATGTTTGTCACGCCAGCCTCAGCCGATGCGGGGCCGGCCTATGAATCGCGCGTGCTGCACGGCATTTGGGCGACCGCGCCCTTTTTGCACAACGGCTCAGTCGCGAGCCTGTGGGAATTGCTGTTGCCCGCCAAACAGCGCATGGTGAGCTTCAAGGTCGGCAGTCGAAAGTTCGACCCGAAGAACGTCGGCTACGTCGCCGATGAGACGCCGTTCAGGACCGGTACATTCGTCGCCGATCCAAACAATGCCAACGGCAACGGCAATGGCGGGCACGAATACGGCACAGATCTGTCGGAGGCGGACCGCTGGGCCATCGTAGAGTATCTGAAGACCCTGTAGGCCCGACAACCATTTAGTGGCCTTTGCGCTGTCGATGCTGAACGACCGACCATTCGAATGCTAGTTTCGCCAGGAAGGGGCCGTTGCCGCCAATGACAATCGCCTTTACGTCGTCTTGTGACGCGCTAACTGACTCGAGTCAAACAACTCGCAAACCACGTCGCTCGCAGGCTGGGCTCGAACCGAAAGGAGGACAACGATGATTGACACGATTGTAGATATCTACCACCAAAATACGGTCGACCTGAACGCAGCTAAGGCTGCCGGGATCGTCGGGGTGATCCACAAGGCAACCGAAGGGGCGTCGGTGCAAGATATGGAATACGCTGCTCGGCACGCGCAGGCGAAAGTCTTGGGTCTATTGTGGGGCGCCTATCACTATTCGTCGGGCGCTTCGGTAAGCGATCAAGTCACCAACTTTCTGCAGCACGCACAACCGCAAGAAGGTGACTTGGTCGCACTCGACTGGGAATCCAGCAGTAGCGGACCCGACATGACGCTGGAGCAAGCGCGTCGGTTTGCGGAAATGATCAAGGCCGAGCTTGGCCGGTGGCCGGTTATCTACGGAGGAAGGTTGTTGCGGGAGACCATCGGTGCGACGCGCGATTCCGTGCTCGCGAACTGCCCGCTTTGGTACAGTCGTTATGCGAACGCGCCCATCGGGATCCCGACAAATACATGGACTTCCTATACGCTGTGGCAGTACACAGATGGCAATAGTGGTCCCGAACCGCATACGGTGTCGGGTATCGGTCGCTGCGATCGCAGTCGATTTCAAGGGTCAGTCGATGAATTGAAGCAGCAGTGGCCATTCGCACGTGACGAGGACGGGATCTCGCCCGGGCCGGGACTGAAGGTCATGATGAGCGCTGTCGGAGACGCGCCGCCAGTACTGTTGGCGCCGACGCTGCGCCAAAAACGCGGGCGCCGCACAGGCTTGCAGAAACGGCCGCGTTAGTGCGGAGAGGCGCCCCACTTGCTGCGACGTTAAACCCGGAAGCTAAGCCGGCGCCCCAACCAAGTTAAGGTGAGTTCTTGCGCATTGGTACGCGAGAACGCACACGGCGCTATCGCCGCTGAGGGCCTCACGCATTTGATCGATTGCGATACGCCTCCAACGATGGGTCCGTGTCCCTGCGAGCAACAATGGAGTCGGATTGACTGATTCAGTGTCGTCGACGTGAGAACTTTGTTGACTACACGATAGGAAAGGAGTCGAATCCCGTCTGTCGTCACTCGAGCGGCCGAATTGCAGCCCCACCGCCTTGGAAAGCCCATGAACGGAATTCGGTCGATCGACGCACTGCTCGCGCTGCGAGCCGTCAATGGCGTATCACAAAGCGATCTTGATGCGGCCGTCGGCGATGTGCGGGCGAGCGTGGAGGGCGGCCAATCGCTGGCCTCGATCTTCACCGGCAGTCACGACGATCTAACGCTCGCGCGCGTCGCATCGACGGTGCCACAGGTCGCAGAAGCCGTGCTGCGGTCGCCCGCCTCGCTTGCACAAGGTGCGTTCGCGGCACCGATCCCCCATCCGCTGGTGGCGAACGCGACGGCCCGCTCGCTCGTCAATATTCGCACGTCGCCGATCGCCGAAGCTGACCCGCTGGCGCCGGCGTGGACGCGTGTGATGAAACCGAGCGCGACCCGCGGCCCGTTCATCAATGCCGTGGGCGAGCGCGTTTGGATCGACACGTTCTTGTTACCCGAACTCGTCGATGTCGTTGCCATGGCAGGCCAGACCGGCGCGACACGCCTGCTTGCGCGCCTTCCGCTCAAAGGAAGCATCGTCGACGCGGCGCGCCGCCAACTCGCGGCGGGCAGCGTGTGGCTGCCAGCGGATCTCTTGGTCAAGGGTCGCCCCGCGGATGAGTTCGTCGGCATGCGCGTGAAGGGCGGTGTCCTGGAACTCACCGACGTTACCAGCGTCAGCGGCAATTCGATCACGCTGGGCAACGCGTGGCACTTGAAGCTCGTGCTTGAACTCGACGTCGGGGCCAATCCGCCGCCATCCGCCAATCCAGGGGCCGACGCGTCACAGGCGACGGTGACGCTGCCCGCCACCGTGACCTTCGATCTTGGTGCTTCCGGCGCGCTCGCCATCGACGCGAACAACGCCAGCGCGACCGCGTACGACACGGCTGTCGCGTTTTTCCGATCGCACGCTTCCCCGTTCTACGACGACGTGTCGCGCGCGATTGTCGTTCCGTACTCGGCCTCGCGGCCACAGTTCTCGTTTGCGAATGTACGCTCGGCCTCGATGTCGATTGCCGGCAGCCCGGCGCTGGAAAGAAGCGGCTGGGCGTTGCTGACCGTGGTCACTACGCCGCAGGCGCTGGGTGACGTCGCAAGCGCGGGGTTTCTGTGGCTCGCGCTCAACGGCGCGCAGCACGTGCAATGGAAGGGCCTGGGCAAGGCCGCGCTGATTCCGCAGGCTGTGCTGGGCATCGCCCCCGGGTCGATTGCGCTATGGGCAACGGTGATCGCTGCCGAGGTCGTCCAGCACCTACGCCTTTGGGACGAGACCGCCTCGCTCCCGCTGCGCCAGTCGAGCGTTGACGTGACGAGCGTTGCCGGGTCGACGGTTTTCTACCTGACTCAACCCGGCAGCGAGACCATCGTGTACATGGGTAAGGCGGTGGGGCACTTCGACCGCCCCCTCGTCGCCGATGGCGGTCGCGTCGCGCTCGCGATGCCGATCGGATGGTTCGTCCGCACTGAGTTGCCCGGCGGCACAACGGCGGGCGTTATTGCGCTCGACCCGGGGGCGATGTCCGCGCCGCATATCGGCTTCGCGCTCGAAAACGCGCTGGTCAAGACCCGACCGCCGGTGTGGCTCGTCGTCGGAGGCGCGCAAGACGGCGATCAGTTGAAGACCGGAAGCGCCGTGCTCTTCGCGCCGTACCGCGCCGTGGTTCCGACGCTGCCCGATCCGTACGCGGCCAACTTCGATTTCGAGCGCCGGCAGGACGTCGACGTCGGTTGGGCCAGCGCCACAGTGACGTGGCCCGCGCCACCGAGCGCGGTGCTCGCGTTCAACGTCCAGGGTGCGAACGCGTCGATATTTGCCGCGCAGGGGCTGCAATTGGCAGCCTCGTCGGATACGCGCACGGGCGCGAGTCTCGTGCTGCTGGACGTTTCGAGCAACGCCGACCAGTTTGGTGTCGCGATTCCCGTCGCTTCGCGGTCGGTCGCCGTGCAGGGACTCTCGGTCGTTGCGCCGGCGCGCGACGTGGCGGTGCTCACGCTGCCGCCGATCTCGTGGGAACCCATGCTCACGACCGGACCGAGCGGTGGCGACCCCGCGCTACCGCCGCCACCCCACGATGGCGGCGCCGCGGCGCTCGTTGCCGACACGACACGCGTTGGACCGGTCGAGCCGATTCCGCTTTTGGAAGCCTATCACCAGGCCGTCCACCAGCGCCGGCATTTCACCGCGCGGCTGCCATTGCCCTTCGGCCTGATCGCGCATCTCGACTCGCGCGGGAAATCGGACACGCCCGAATCGACGTTCATCGCCGATGGCAACGCGATGGTGATGAATCGACCCAATTTCTCCAACGATCGCGCCGGCGGGTTGCAGCTCGCCATCGCGGGGCCTCCGAGCACCGGTGCCGACACGCGCGACATACCGCTGCCCGGCTGGATGGAGCTCGTCGACGACAACCAGTATTCGAAGGGCGTGCTGAGCGAAAACATCCACACGCGCTTCGCCGGCGATTTCGGCAGCATGGGCGTCAACGTCCCGGTGCGCCGCTACGACTGGTCCGGCTACGGTGCGAGCCTGTTTTCCGATTGGCGCGACCCCGAAGCACCGGGACCCGCGATTATCGAGGCGCGCTTCGATGTGCTCGTCGGGCGCACTGCGCACGAAGTGATCCAGATGCAGAGCGTCCTGCACCCGTGGTGGATTCGCGTCGTGCGCACGATCACGATGGACCGCACGGCGGGCGGATGGATCCTGCGCGAGGACAGCGGGTGGGTCGCGGCGAGCGATGGCCGCTTCGACTATGCCGGCGACGCCAACGCGGTAAAGGTAGATTTCCAGGCGCCCGCCTTCACGCAGCCCAATATTCACCGCGGCGCGGTCGAGGCGCTCGTCAACGTGCGCAACATCCGTCTCGACGGAGCGCAGTTCCCGCTGCCGCCCGCTGGCGGCGCCGGCGCCGTGACCTGGCAGGCCGTGCGCTTCGATGCCGACGTGGCGTTCGTCGACTCGCATGCGCCCGATCTGCGCATCAAAGTCGAAGGCGGCTCGGCGGCGGGCCGCGTGCCCAGCCGCGGCATCAACGGCTGGATCCAGATCGACGGTCCCAAGTACGACACCAGGACGACGGAAGGCGCGATCATCCAGCGCGTGGCATCGGCGGGCGCCACCGATGTGTTCGGGCTTCTCGCCGTGCGCGGACCTGCACGGGCGCCGCTCGCGTGCAGCGTTTCGCTCGGCGGCACTGATGCGAAGCCTGGTCTGGTCGTTCGCGCGTCGAGCGTTGACGTGCGTTGCGCCGACGACCCCCTGGTGCCGCGCCTGGTCGCCGGTGTCCTGGGCTCTCCCGTGCTGCCGGGCGACGGTGCGTGGAGCCTTTCACGCATCGGCGCCGCCGATCCCGCACCGACGGCTCTCGCCCCGACATTCCCGGTTCCGGTTGTGCGCCCGACTGCGCCGACGCCGGGATCCGACCGCTGGCACCTGGCCAATCAGGCAGACATCCTGAAGCTCGACGACGCCGCCAATCCCGGCACGCGCTACGGGCTCGTGCAGACGCTCGGTGCGCAGAAGGTGTACTTCGAACGGCCGCGAGTCAACAACAACGCCGATCCGATCACGCTGCCCAAGCCGCCCAAGCTCGCCGACATGGGCGCGCTGCTCGGCGCCGCCGGAATTTTCCCGGGGCTGAGCGATGCATTCGATTTCCAGAATCTGAAGGCACTCTCCGCGAGTGGCGGCGACCTCGGGTTCACGGAAACATTTCCGGTCGGCGGCGGCACGATGCGGGAGTCGCTGCTTGCCGACCTCGGCGCCATCCAGGTGGTGATCGAGTATCACGACGAGCACGAGACCAATGTCCTGCCCGACAAGACGGGCCCCGGACCGACGATGGCCACCGTCACCGTCGATCCTACCGCGCCGATCCGATGGTCGCTGTTGTTGACGCGCGTGTGCTTCGCCGTTCGTTACAACAAGGCGCGGCTGATCAGCATCTTCGCCGACGTGAAAGCGGACGCGCAGAGCGCACCCACGGTGGCCAACGTCAACGTTCGCTACGAGGGCATCCTGGGTGCGCTGCAGTCGATCTTCACCAATATCCAGCAGGTCGCCAAGTTCCTGCCGGGCGGTGTCGGCGCCAATCTCAAAGTCGGTTTCTCGCAGGGTCATCTGACCGTACGCAACGCCTTCGCGCTGCCGACCCTGCCGCTCGGCACCGGACAAATCACCGACATCGCGGTCGACATGGGGTTCGACGTCGCGCTGTCACCATTCGACGTGCGTTTTGTCGCGGGTCTAGGCAGCTCGCAGAATCCGTTTCGCTGGGTGGTCTCGCCACTGGCCGGAACCGGCGTCGTGCAAGTCGCCATCGGCAACAAGGGTCTCGACGTCCTGGTGCAGGCCGGCCTTGGCGTCGGACTCTGCATCGATCTCGGCATCGCTTCCGGGAGCGCGAGCATAGCGCTTGCGGTCCAGCTCAACACGGAACCGGACCCGTTTGAAATCACGGGCATCCTTTCCGGTCGCGCCAGCGTCGACGTACTTCAGGGGCTGGCCAGCGCGACGATCACGCTGGCAGCAGGGCTGGGCATCATTCCACCGCCCGAGCTTTTCAAGCCGCCGTTCCTGCCACCGTCATTGCCGCCCAAGGAAATTCCGGCGCTGACGATCGGACTCGTCGCCTCGGTTTCGGCGGGCATCCATCTGAGCGTGTGCTGGGTGGTCGATGTCGACTGGGAAGGCTACTGGCAATTCCGGCAGGACATCACCACGCCCGCCATTCCGATTCCGCTATAGAGCACGATCATGGCTCTCGCTGACACAAGACTTTCGCTGCTGGCATTTCCGCAACGCTGGACCGGCGCTGCGCTCGAAGCGCGCGTATTGCTGCTGCCCACCGGCGATCCGACCGTCGCGCCGATACCGGTCGTCGGATTACCCGCGTTCGCGGGAACCTCCTGGGCGCTGCGCGCGATGGTGCTGCCCGGTCTCGACGCACTGCTCGGACCCAACCCCGGAACGACCCCCGGCGCGGTGCCGTTCACGTTCACCGCCGCAGCGCCGGCCAACGCGCTGGCACTGTTCAATGCGATCGCAGCTCAATTTCCGATTGCTCCGCCGCCCACGCCCGCGGAGGTCATAGCGCGCAAGGCACGCCTTGCCAACAGTGGAATCCGCAAGCAATTACCGACGAGCTATACGAGTGCGTTCGCTTTCGAGCGGCCCGGTCCCGGCACCACGATCGGCAACGAGTTTGGCTGTTCGCTGCGCGATACCCTACCGGCGACCGACAAGGACCCGAAACCGCCAACGACGGTCACCTGGGGTGCGGTGCTCAGCTTTGCGCTGCGCCAGCCGCTCGTCGCACGTGCGCTGGGACTGTTGTACGACGTGACGATTCCGATCGTTTCGCCCACGTTGCTGGAGGCCGGTGGTTGGTTGTACGTCGAGTTCGATCCGGCCGGTCCGATCGTGCCGCTGCTGCCTGATACGGTGCGCCGCTACGCGGCGCGCCTGCCGGTGCTCGCGGCCGGCGCGGCAGCAACCCGCCGGCTGTTCGGTGCGGTGCTGTTTCCGGTCGGGTTGACGGGCGCCGGCGACTACGGACAGGCGCTGAGCGAAGCCGCGATCTACGACGACGGCTTCGGCAAAATCGTGCACGCGGCACAGTCCATCACCGTCGACGCCGCGTCGGGCAGCCATGACATGCTGCCGCCGGCGACCGATGCCGGTATCGATCTCGGCTGGGACGACGAGCAGGTGACGCTCTGGCTCAATCGCCAGCTCGACGCGCTGCGTAAGCGTCTGGATCCGCTGCAAAGCGCGGTCGAAGCGCCGCTCGGCGTATCCGGCTATCGCATCGATGTGCGCATGCCCGACGACCCCTTGCGCGATGCGTGGGAATCGTTGTGCCTGGCCTTCTCGATCGATGCCGCGGGAGCGAAAGCGCCGCTGTCCTTTCCGCCAGCGCCCGCGGTCGCGGTATTCAGCAGCAATTTCGAAGGCGAGTTGACCGTGGAGCCCGCGCCGGCGAGGAGCCAGCACGCCACCGACGGCTTGTCGTGGCTGCCGCAGCATTTCACGCGTTGGCAGGATGGATCGCTCGTGGTCAGCGACACGACGCTCTTTGAGCTGTCGGGCACGTCGCCACGCGGTGCCGATAAGAAGAAGCTGGTCGTGGAGCCGCCGACCTATGGCGCGCCGCCGACCGCGATTCGATTGCGCTATGGCAATCGCTACGAGTTCCGTTGCCGCTTCGCGGACTTGACCGGCGGCGGACCGGCCATCGACGACAAGCCCATCAATCCCGCCCCACACCCCACGTCGCTGACGCGTTTCCTTCGCCATCTGCAACCCAAGACGGTGCGGCTCGCGACGAACATTCCCCGGCCCGGGCCGACGCAGAGCACGCCCACCGTGGCCACCGTCACCACGATCGACGTGTGGCGGCCGCTGATCGGCTATCCCGAAATGGTCTTCGCCGCCATCGACGCACCTGCGGTCATCGCGCAGGTCATCGCCAATGCAGCGGCAGCGCGCGCCGCGGGCGATGCGGTCGGCGTCAACGATCCCGACGTCACGCATCTCCGCGTTACGGTGGAAGTGCGTTCGCCGGCGCACGACACCGGCCCCGCAGCGTTGCGCGACGGAGAGTTTCGCAAGCTCTATACGACCGATATCGCATTCCCGGCATTCGACCCGGATGCCGTGCTCGTACCCGGTGCCGCGTTGACATTGACACTGGATTACGTTGATGTTGCCGACGTCGCGATGCTGGCGCCGCCGCTGGTCGGAGTTGCAAACCTGCCAGTGCCGCGTGCGCGCGATGTGCGCTTGCGGCTGGCGCCGCATTGTGCGGACAAGCCCGATTATTTCGCCGATGCGTGGGTGCAGACGGGTCCTGTGGTCGACGTGGCGACACGCGCCGCGGCGCTCGATGAAGCCGGTTTACTGGCCGACGAAGCACCCGAACTCGATCTGAACGCGATCATGCTGCAAGGCGCGCCCGACATGGTCAACCGGTTGGCCGACCATCTCGATCTCGCCGCCGACGGATTGCACCTAAGTGCTCGTCCGGGTGAGCGTGTCGTGTTCGGCGCCTCGGCGGCGCTGCGCCACACGCTTGCTGCCGACGGAAGTTCGCTCACGTTCGCGTCCGAGAATGAACTGCTTGGACACTGGCTCGCGGTTATTTCGCTCGATCTCGCCCGCGACTGGACTTGGGACGGTCTCGACGACACCGGCTTCATCGTCAGTCGGCGCGACACGCCGGTCAGCCCGCTGCGCGAAATCGGCGCGCTCAGAGTGCCGTTCGCAGTCGCGAGCAATGCTCTTGCGGGTGCGGATAAACCGGGCATCGACCGCCGCGCGGGAACTCGCCTCGTGTTCTTCGATGCGGTGGATCCGCAACCAGCGCCCAATGCGTTCCCGACGCTCAAGACACCGGAGTGGGCGGTCGAGCCGCGACTGCGCGAAATGCCCGAGGCTGCGGAGGCGGCACTGGCGCGCGCGCTGCCCATACGGCTGCCGGTAGCGGTGCCTCCGCGCCAGACCCCGAAGCTCGTCGCTGCCGGCATTGCGCTCTCGCCGTATCAGCCTGGTCCCGAATATGCGTCGACTGCACTGCGCGAACGCGTGTTGTGGTTCGAGTTCGACGAACCGGTTGCCGATCCCAACGACGCCCTCTTCGCGCGCGTCACCGCCTATGGTCCCGATCCGTTGCTGTCCGGCGCGATCACCCATCTGCTTCGGCCGGCGCCCGAGATTCCAATCGGCCCGACGACCTGGTTCGACATGATCGAGGCGTTGTTGCCGACGCCGCCGGCACCGCCGGCGATGGCCATTGATCCCGAACCGATGCGTGTGATCGTTCCAGGTCAGCCGATCGACAGCTCGGGGCTGGACGCGATGCTGGAGATGGAAGCGTCCATTCCCGCTGCCCCCGCCAAGCCGTCGCGCCATTTCATCCTACCCCTGCCGCCGGGTGTGGCAGCCGATGCGCCGGAGCTGTTCGGTTTCTGGACTTACGAGCTGCGCATCGGTCACAAGGCGATCTGGACGACGGCGCAGGCGCGCTTCGGCCGGCCGCTCGCGGTCAATGGCGTCCAGCATCCCGCCCCCGGATTGCAATGCAGCGCATTCCGCTTCCGCGAGGCGAAATCGGCTCCGCGCCGCATCGTGGTCACCGCACCGCATGCGACGGCGGTGTTCGGCGACAAACGTCTCACCGATCCCGATCCTGCAGGCGCCAACGATCCGCGAACGCGGATCTGGGTACTGCTTTACGCGCAGGTCGTGCAGGCCGATGGCGCCACGCGCCGCAATGTACTCATCGCGCGCGCACCGGCCATTCCCAAGCTCGACAGCGTCAATGGCAAGCCGGTCGCGCCGCCGACGCGCGACGTGATGGGCATCGCCCAGTTCGATGAGCTCGACGTCGAGCAGAAGCTTGCCGATCTCGCGCTATCGGCGGATGCGCGGCTTTCGGTGATCGCGATCGAGCTGTTACCGAGCGACCACCTTGTGCAGCAGGCCGTGAACCTTGGCAACGCTCAGCTGTATTACCTGTTTGACGAGCCCGATCTGCTCGCCGGCGCGCAACAACCGGGCAATTTCGCCTTCGTGAACGTGGCGCAGCAAGGAAGCGATCCGCTGGGTCGCGAGCTCGGGACCATCACCAGCCGCCGGATCCTGCGCTGTTCTCCGCTGACGCCGGTCGCGCCTGCGTGCTAACTCGTGGCCGGCCGCTTTCAAATCTTGGCTGCACGGCCGATGTCGGCCGATCGCGGCCGATCTTGTTGAAAAGCTCGTTTGCTGGAGCGGAGCGGGCATAGCGGCAATGGCCGCGTTCGCGATGAATGTTTTGGCGTCAACTGGATCGTGTCCGTCGACCAAGCCACGTAACGGATCGAAGCATGGCGGAGTGACTATGAGGAACATCGATCCCACGGCGCACTCGCCAATCTGACCCTGAGTGAGTATGTCAAACAAGGTCAGAAGCGAAAGTGCCCGAGGGCTTGCGACGCTCTGGCGCAGGGTTGTGCAGGGGAAATGACCGTGTCCTTTAGCAATAACCGCCGTCCACATTTGTTGGCTTTGCGGCAAACCGACGCCGATGGCTGGCAGTCGCGGGACCGCGCCGGGAGGTCCCTCCTGGTTACAACGCAAGCGTCGGTCTGCTGCATCGAGCACGAACGCATCGAGCGCGAACAGGCAAGTGGAAAACCATGGCATTCGCAGACCTGACCTCCACCTCGGTCATGGGCTTTCTGCGGGATCACAATCTGCTGGACGACGTGCCCGAGGAGCGCGTTTCCGTTACGAAAATGATTCGCCGGAACCTCAATCTCGCGGTCAGTGTCGATGGGCGGCCACTCTGGTTCGTGAAACAGGTCCAATATGGAACGCCCGAAGTTATCGCCGGCCAGCGTCGGGAAGCCTGCTGCTATCAAATCGCACAGGACACTCCGTCCTTGTCCCAGCTCCGCGCGATGATGCCGTACTGTGTTCTCTTCGATGCTGAGCGATCCATCTTGGTCCTGGAATGTCTTGACGGCGTGAACGCTGCCGAGGCGCACCAGCAAGTGGGTGCGTTCGACGGGCAGGTGGCGGGCATACTGGGTGGAATGCTGGCCTTGCTGCACGCGACGAGTCCGCTTGCCCTGCGCTCGGCGTTGCGGACGCTGCTACCGGCGGAGCTCCCCTGGGTGCTGCAGCCACCGGCACAGCGTGTTCCTCTGAGCCAGAGAGGCGCGTACCTTGCCCAATTCGAGACCGAGGTGGCGCTCGCGCGGGAGATCGCGGCGTTGCGGAACAGCTGGTGCGGGGATACGTTGATCCATGGTGATGCACGGCTGGAGAATTTCTACTTCTGCCGGCCGGCCAACGATCGGGTGGAGCTCGATACGCGCGTGGTGGACTGGGAGCTTGCTGATATTGGCGACGGGGCCTGGGACTGCGCCGGGGTTATGCAACACTACTGGGAGGAATGGATCCGGGAGCCACCCGCAAGCGCCGAGCGATGGGAGGCATTGCGCGGCGCCATCGAAGGCTTCTGGGCCGCCTATGCCGCAGGGCGAGGAGAGGATCCGCAGCCTAGGGGGCCAGCCTTCCGCCGCGCTACGCGGCTGACCGGGGTGCGACTGATCCAGACCTCGTATGAACATTTCGCGCGGTTGGGCAGTTGGACCCCGTTGGTCGAACGCTGCGCGCGAACCGCTCGGCTGCTTCTTACCGACACCGACACGGCGCTTCAGGGCTTCGGGACCGCGTACCATGGAGTCTGACCATCGCTTGGCGTGCGCGGAGATTTTTCGCGCACTTACCATCGCGGGCCCGGACAGCCTGCGGCTGCATAGCCAGCAGTATCGCTGCGATCCAGAGCGAATCGTCACAGCGCTGATGGCGGCCGTCTACACGGAATTCTATTGCAAGCTGACGAGCAGCGTGCCGTCGGTCACGCGCCAGGAACTGCTCTGGGCGCTCTCCAGCGCAAACCGGGGTGGAGCATCGGGCGGGCGCGCGGAGACTGAGCAGCCTGGCGCCTATATGGCCTCTGGGCAAACGCAGCCGCCGGGAACGCGATGGCTGCGGTTCTATTGGAACGTCGACCACCGCGGGGCCATTGGCCTCATGGCCAGTGCCACTGCCATTCTCAATCGCTGGCAAGTCCCGTTCCGGCTCAAGGTCCTATTGGACCTATCGATCCGGCGTCGCGATGCCGCGGTGCTCTACGTGCCCCGTGATCTCTGGTTAGCCGGTGGCATGGTGATCGCCGATGCCTACGATGCACTGGCACAGGCGGGCACCCTGCGGCCGGAAACGCCGCTGTTCACGAAGGCCGTGCGTCCCGGCGTGGGCTTGGCCGAGGATCCTTTAACCGGTGCGAGCTTCGGGATGCACCGCGCCGGACTGGTCGCGCGAGCAATGGCGAAAAGCTACCTGCGTGGCCGCGGAGGGGAACATGAACAGTGGGAGGATCTGCTCGACGAGTTCGCCTTGGAAGGCCTGTCGCTCGCCCGGCCCTACCTGAACGCGGGCTCGCGCGACGTCTACGCGATGTAACATCCGCGCGGTGACGCCTAACCGCGAAGCAGCCTCGCAACTGCTTCGTCGATGGGCTGTCCGGTTCGCTCTTGGTAATAGGCGAAGCCTGGCGAGGGATTCACCTCGAAACAGTACCAGATCCCATGGTCGCAGCGCAGATCGATGCCGGCGATGGAGAAACCCATCGCTGCGGCGAGTCGCCGGCAGCGGTCGGCCCACGCATCCGGCGGGTCCATGGCGCGTATTTCGAGCGGGGTGCCGCTCAGGAACGCGTAGCGGTAGTCATCGGCGGCGGTGACAATCTCCGACGCGAAGACTTTCTCGCCGATGACATGGACGCGCACCTCGCTGCCCGCGATGCGTTGCTGGAACTGCGTGGGGCACCACATCACATCCTTGATCCGCGCCTCATCCTGCGGTTGCAGCTGCGCGACGATGCTGCGTACCGCGCTGACCGATTTGTAGATGATCCCGGTCTGGGTGTCCCGGAACGCGCGGACCGCATCCGCATCTGTGGTCAGCAGAGTTTCCGGAATGGCAAAACCTGCGGCTTCGATCAGCGATGCCTGATAGGGCTTGGAATAGTTCAGCGACATCTGCCCCGGCCGGTTCAGCACCCTGGCCGGGGTAAGGTCGAGCCAGATCGAGAACAATTGTTGGAATGCGGCGGCGCGACGAAATACGGCGCTGTCCCGCCCCGCATCGGCAAACGCCTTGATCTGCTCCAGTGCAAACGGCCGCGGATAGACAGCGCTGATCTCCTCGAGGGGTAGTGTTTCCCCCTGCACCCGCAAAATACCGCTGACGCGCTCTCCCACCTGCAAGGAAAGCTCGCTGTCGAGTATGGCGCGCTGGTCGAGGAAGGCGTAGTTCGCCCCGTCCCTGTGCAAGATCTTTTCGACGGCCGCGAGCGGCGGGTCGTATGGCACGCCCCACAATAGGATCACGGTGTAGGGTGGGTCGCCGTCAGATACTGCAGCACGGCAAGCGCGATGGGTTCGTCATCCAGGCTCGGGAATGGATCGGCCATCAGGAAACGCGATGTCGCCGCGCGCCCATCGAAGCGGAAGGAGGCCAGGTCAACGCCGCTGACCTCCGCAAGTCGGCGCGCTTTGCGCACCAGCGCGGGTTCGGCATCACCGAAACACTGCTCACCCAGTATGGTCAGCTCGACGATCGGGCCTGCGTGATCTCCCCAACCGGCTTCGTTCCACCCTGATGCACTGACGGCACGCGTCATGGGCACCGTTTGCAGGCCGACGGACGCTGCGCAATGGATCCAGTGCTCTGGATACCAGCCGGGGCCGCCCAGGCTGCGCGGGGTCGGCCGATTAAGTACGGGCCGGTCCAGCGCGCTCAGCCAGTAGACGAGGAACGCGTTCATCTCCGCGGCGACGTAGCTGCGATCGGAGGGCGTGATGCTGGCCAGCTCGCTTTCGAGGATGGTCGGTGACCGGACCAGGACGCCATCGATCTCGCGCACTGCGTGAACACGCCCTCCGAGGACGAAGCGACCCTCCATCGGATGGTGCGTATTGCAAGTCCAGCCAGAGCACGACAAATCCGCTGGCGTCATGAGCGACGCCACCGGATCCTGCCACCGCTGCACAAGGTGCTGCGCCGACCGATCGTCAGCATTGGCGAATACGACAACCAAGACGAGCCACGACTGCTGGACGGCTAGACCTTATCAACCCTTCTTCGGCAGACGCGACTCGATATCGTCCAAGCGCTGGGTGAGCTTGCCGATCGCCTCACTAACGCCGGCCAACTCGACGACCGGCGCCGCACGCGTGAAGGCGTTTCCGGTCACCACTTGATGGATCTGGCTGACCGCGACCACGAGCTGCGCGATCTCTCTGGAGATCTGGTTGAACAAAGTCGTGTCCGGCTTGGTCTCGACTGGGGTAGTGCCCGGAATACGGAACGGCTGTTGCGTGAACTCGAAGACTTCCGTTTCAAACTTCAGGTTATGAATTCCCATGGCGCTTCTCTCCCTTTTGTGAGCTCCGATCCCGACAGAGCCAAGGCGCGTCTCGCGGCCACGCTGCTACGCATCACGCCGCATTTGCCGACGCGCGCTAAAGCTTGCATCATCCTTGCTCAGCTGTCAATCTGTTCAGCACAACTGGTTTAGTACGGGCCGAGCCGTGAATCGCGTGGGTCCTTTGCAATGAGCGCCGACGGTGTTGAGAGGTGTTCCAGGGCCGCACATGGCATTTCGCTGAGACCTTGCGACGAAAGAGCTTACGATGCGCCCGTTGTGCGTTAACTGAATTTGCGCTTCGAATGACCTATTGGTGGCACTCTCGTTCGAGTGGCAGCAGTCACGTCGCGGCTGCGCCTACGCGCGAATCTGCCAGTTGGGACCGAAGTCCGGCTTCGCCACGTTGTCGTTGTAATAGGCCGAAGCCTGGGTGTTCCCCGTCGCGCAGTTTAGCTTAGCTCGCTGCGCCTCTCTGCGTTTCTCACCGACAAATACATCTGCAGGAGCTACGGCAATGCCCCTCGTGGAATTCGATAGAAAGGTAAGTCTGCTGGCACTTACTTCGTTTGTGTTATCACTGATCGCCATTACCCATCAGTTCATTGGCTATATGCGCGGCGCAATAATTGATCCGTATCCCCCCTCTCTTTTGACGTTAACGCGATTTAACTTTGGAACAACTAACAAGCCACAATACTTCTTGAACATAGAAGGGCCCATAACATATACGAACAGAGGTGAGCTTGGCTACAACGACGTTGTCTCTTCCGAAAGGATTTCGTTCTTGGGCCCGTCAGACCGGAAAATAGAAATGGAAGCCTACAATTTCTTTGAGAGCTTTGATGCTCCTCCTGAAGATCCCGACGGGCCGCTAAAATACGTCGGCCTCAAAGCCGCTGGTCCCAAGGTTGTTCCGGCTCGAGACGCGACAACTCGTGGCGTTCGATTTGTTTCTTACACCATTGATTGTCGCGTGCGGAAAAGTCAAGGCTGCGTTGCGGATTCAAATTTCGTCAGTTTTGACAAGACGTTCTTTGACTTTCTTGCCTCGACCCCGGAAATTGAATTCACGTTCTCCGCCAACTTGCTGGTTACACATAAGCAGCTCGTCTCAAGCTGCTACATACGCACCGAAGAAAATGATTTGGTGGCACTCCAGCGACGTGGTTGGGCAACCTTCGTTTGCCACGTTAGGTAGCTGCCAAATGTGCATCCCGATAGGTAGCCCAGGCATGCGCGCAAAGGCGTCAGTCAACGGAGCGTCCCCAAAGCGCGCCACCGACCAAGTCGGCATCGGGGAGAAGTCGATTCGAGTACTGCCCGGCCAGGGCAGGACATGGGACTTTTGCCAAAACTTCTATCGCCGTTAAGAAATCACTGACTTGCTCCGTTGTCTGAAACGTCGGCACATGACTTCCCGGTCGTTCCGGGCCGGCAGCAAATGCCGGCCCGGGCGAGTGAACGTTACGCTAACCCCGAAGGGTCGCGAGCAACCGCTGGCTGTGTCCGGCTGGCCTGAAGGCTCGCATTCGACGTTCTCGCTCCTGCGTTGGCTGACGGGAATTTTCAGTGCGATTGTTTGCTCGCGTGTCCTGAATATGCGGCAGACCAGGCAATATCTCCGCCTTGCCGGCGGCATGACTGCCGAGTTTTGTCGGTGATGATGGCTCGCAGGCTTACCCGAGGACTCTAACGACATCTCGGACTACATTGGTGCCGGGTCGGGTTGACACTGCAAACAGCGTGGGTATACAGTAAATGCGCCGTTGCACGGGTTCAAGTACCGAGTTTACTTACAGGAGGAGTGGACACGATGGCCACCAAGACTGCGAAGGTTCCGTCTGCAGCTAGCCTCAAGACCCTGCAGGACAAGCTCAACAAAAACCAAAAATTGCGAACTGCATTCATTGACGACCCTGGTGCCGTGCTGCGCGCCCAGGGCATCGAACTCGGCACCGCGAAGGAAGAGCAGATTGCGAAATATCTCGGGGAGATGACCGCACGCCAACGCGATGCGTTCGCAGCTGAGTTTCAACGGATAAAGGTGGGAGTCGCTGTACGCATCCGTATCCGCGTGAACATCGGAATTACCATATAGGCTGTCCCGTGCCCACGGGCCTCGTCCACTCCCGACTTGGCCGAAACCACGCAAGCTGCGCGACTAAGATCTAGAGGGCGGGCAGCCTATAGTCGGGAGACATCTCCCGAAGAAGGTAATGATGGCGCTCGCTGATTTTGGCCCATTGATGCGAGACGGGGACGCTGTCGTCGTCGTTCCCCCGTTCGCAGGTCTTGATCGGCCGTCGCTTGGGGCCCATCTTCTACAAGCCTGTGCAGCGGACGCCGGAATTCGGGTATCCGTGCTGTATGCAAACCTTCTACTTGGGTCTGAAATTGGTGAACTGAATTATCAGGCCATCAGTTATGCCGCAAGTGGAGCGCTCCTCGGCGAACGCTTCTTCGCCGCCGCCGCTTACGGCACGCCGCCCTTCGGCCACGACACCGGCTATCTGCGTTACTTCGATAGTTCTCTAGAGAAGTCGGACGGTGAGATCGAAATCGATTTTGACGAGTTACAGCGCCTTCAGCCCCAGGTCAAAGACTGGACAGACAAGATCGCCGCGGCAATCGCGTCGCGTGGCTATAGGGTTGTTGGATGCACAACGACATTCGAGCAAACAGCTGCGAGTGTCGCGTTGCTTAACCGAGTCAAGGAACTGCGCCCTGACACGATAACGATCATCGGCGGCGCTAACTGCGACGGTGAGATGGCTGAAGGTATCATGTCACTTGGCGCGCAGATTGATTACGTTTTTGCCGGTGAGAGCGAAGTCACCTTCCCGGAGTTCATGGTCCAGGTTATTTCAGGCCAGTTGCCAGCGACCGGAATTATCCGCGGGAAACCGTGCATGGACCTCGATTCCCTTCCCACACCGGACTTCTCGGAATATTACGAGCAGTTCGCGCTCTCAATGCCGGACAGTTCACTCGGTGAGACCGGCCTCATTTTGCTGCCATACGAAAGCAGCCGCGGTTGCTGGTGGGGCGAGAAACATCATTGCACCTTCTGTGGCCTCAACGCGCAAGGGATGACTCATCGCGCGAAGTCACCCGACCGCGTCGTCGGAGAGTTGCAAACCCTGTTGGCAAAACATCCTACCAATAGGGTCTGCGCGGTCGATAACATCATGCCACACACGTACTTTCGAACGCTGCTCCCGCGCCTTGCCGCTGAGGTGCCTGGGCTCCGCGCCTTCTACGAGCAAAAATCCAATCTCTCACTGGACAATGTGGAGGAGCTAAAGACCGCAGGAATCTGCGATATTCAACCCGGCATTGAAGCCCTCTCGACTTCTCTCCTGACGCGAATGAATAAGGGCGTATCGGCCCGCCAGAATATCGCGCTGATGCGCTATGCGCGCGCCGTTGGCCTGAGCCTAACGTGGAACCTGCTGTACGCTTTCCCCGGCGACCAGCTCGAAGATTACGAGCAGACAGTTGCTCTCGTCCCACTCTTACGCCACCTCAACCCGCCGGACGGCTTGTCCTTCTTGAGCATTGACCGCTTCAGCCCGTACTTCGATTTTCCGACTCGGTATGGGATAACCAACGTTCGCCCGATGATCGGCTACGCGGCTGTGTTGCCATCAATTGCTGACGTCGGAAAAATTGCTTACCATTTTGTCGGCGATTACCAAAGTGCTTCGCGAGAGGCGCCGGAGTTGATAGAGCGCCTCAGGGTAGAGGTGGAGCACTGGATGTCGCTTTGGAGAATGGAAGAACAGCCGCTGCCGGCACTCGCTCTGACTGCATTGTCCGCTGACAACTTCCTACTTTTTGATTCGCGTGGGCTCGAGGGCACCGATCAAATACAGTTTCTCGATCGTGAGCAGACATCCGTCGCGCTTGCCGGGCGACGACTCGAAGAGCGGAATGACGTCGTCGACTGGGCCATCGAGGCGAGACTGGTAGCAGAGTTGGATTCTCGCTTCGTGCCGCTGGTGACGGCCCAACCTGAAATTTTACGTGAGTTTGAGGCCGAGCGAAGGAATAGAGTATGGGAAATCGCGCGCCATGCTCCATCCCCTATTCAACCTGGACTCGCCTGAAGCCTGCTAAGCATTCTTGCAACTGGGGCTCGGGGTGGACAGTCGCTCGCGGATGACAGATCCAACCTCGTCAAAACAGGCCTGATTTCGTCCTTTCCGTGGTGGCTTCAGCGTTAGCAAGTGCTGTCGCGGAGCGCAGCTCATACGACTTCGCGTGCTGAACGCGCGCCACCTCGAGCGCCTTTCGGAAGTGCAATTCAGCTTGTGCGAGGCTCGCCTCGCGTACCAAAACGAGCTCACCACGAATGCGGTGCAGTTCCGATTCGACCCAGCGCTCGCCGTTCTGTTCGAGCAAGCGGAATCCGGCCTCTACTGTAGCAATCGCTGCATCGACCTGCCCGAGCGCGAGCTCGGCGCTAGCAAGGTTAGCGCATATCAGCGTCAATAGCAGCTCCGAGCCCATTGCGCGAAGCGAGCGTATGCTCGCCTGCATCAGTTCGATGCCTGTCCGTGCGTCGCCGAGCAGAATGAGGTTTGCTCCCTCAAACGCAGACACTACAGCATGAAAATACGTGAAGCCCTGTTCGGTGCACAGTGCCAGCGCTTCTCCGAGTTCGGCCTCGGCTGTTCGCGGCTCCTTCCGAAAAAGATGGACGAACCCGACCGCGGCAAGCCCTCGTGCGAGGAGGAACGGCTGTGGCGCATCGCGCACCAGGGCGAGACCTTCGTTTGCCAGGACGAGCGCCTCGTCCGAGTGACCGAGGACCCACTGTGCCATCGCGAGCCAGCCCAGCGCGGACGCCTTTGCGTCCTGACCATAGAGGACGCGATGCGCGTGTCGCGTTTCGCCGCCGTAGAGACGGATGCAGGCCTCAAGATCGGCTGATCCCCTGACGAAGTCCCCTCGCACGCAGCGTACGATGCCGATGAGGTAATGCGCCTCGATCAGCGCATCCTCGTCGTCGGACCGACTCGCAAGATCGAGGCATTGTTCCGCAACCTCCAGAGCCTTGTGCTGGTCGCCACGCACGAAATGAAACGCGCCCAAACCCCATAGCGCGCGAAATTGACTCGGCGTGTCGCCGATCTGCCGGCTCAATTCGCTGGCGCGACGGAAGGCTTGCGCCGTTTCCAATGCGCCCCAGCCTCGTACCGGAATCAGGGAATAGCCCAAATCGACCTGCAACGCGAGCTCAGATTGATCGCGCCGGCGCTCCTCGGGTAGTGATACAAGCGTACGCAGACCCGTCGAGTAGTGTGCGATGGCCTCCGGGTACGACGCGCAGCGGAACGCATGCTGGCCGGCCTTCTGCCACCAGCCGATCGCCGCATCGACATCGCCCGCTTGAGCGAAGTGCAGGGCCACCACTTCGGGATTGGCCTCGGCGTCACTTGCGAAGTGATCGCGCATCACGCGTGCAATCCGCTCATGATATTGCTGTCGCCTGCTCTTAAGCAGTGACTGATAAGCGGCTTCCTGGATCAGTGCGTGCTTGAACGTGTAGACGGCTTCCGACGCTGCGTCGCGCCGCTGCAGAAACTCCGCATCAACCAGCTGCGCGAGAGAGCGCTGAAGCGGCACATCCGTCAGACCGGAAACCGCCTGCAACAGCGCATATGAGAATTCCCGTCCCAGCGTCGCGCAGAGTTGCGCCAGTGGCTTCGCGCTGGCAAGACGATCCAGGCGTGCCACCAATGAATCCTGCAACGTGGTTGGAATGGCCAGTGGGGGGAGGGGCCCCGTCAGCGCGTAGCGATCTTCTCGCGCCTGGACCAGGTCCGATTCGAGCACCATCTTGGTCAGTTCTTCGACGAACAACGGCACGCCATCGGTCCGGGAAACGATCTCGCTCAAAACCTCGAGAGGAAGTGGCTTACCGCTTGCAAGATGGTCGACCATCTCCGTGGTTTCATTCGGCGTAAGCGGTGTGAGAACTAGCTGCCTTAGATAAGATTGAGACGGCCAGGGCGGCTCGAAATCCGGGCGTGCGGTGAGAAGCACGAACAGAGGTATCGTCGGTACCTCGTCCATGAGCATCGCCAGTAGTTGTGTGGACGTTGGGTCGATCCAGTGCAGGTCTTCGACTACCATCACCAGTGGCTTTTCCCTGGCAAAGCTACCGACGATGGCAACCATAAGCTCCAGGGTCCGCTGTCGTTGCCGCTCGGGACTCATCGACCGCAATGGGAAGCGGTCCGATGCGGGAAGCGAAAGCAAGGACGCGAGCAGCGGCACCGCCTCCGAGGGCGGCAGTTGATGACGCGCACAGAACGCGGTGAGCTTTTCGAATCTGGCTTCGCTCCCCTCATCGCGCGTCCAACCCAGGACGGTGGGAAATAGAGCGACGACCGGGTACAGAGGGCTGTTGGTGAACAGGGCCGAGCACCGGCATTCCAAGTAGGCGTGAGGTTCGTTGGCTAGGTGCGTAACCAGTGCACGCACAAGATGGGATTTGCCGATGCCGGCATCGCCAGTGACCATAACAACCTGGCCACGACCTTCGCGGACCTGCTTCCAACAATGGCGAAGCAAGCCGAGCTCCTGCAAGCGCCCAATCAATGGTCTCGCTTCGACTAGAGCTGCCGGAGCATGTGGAACTTGACTCGAATCATGCGCGCTGAAGCGGCGCCTGGATCGCTCCTCCTTAACGACCTGCCAAGCGCGGACAGGATTGGCGAATCCGCCGAGAGAGACCGCGCCAAGGTCGCGGCATTCGAATACGGCGCCGACGAGCTTTCGTGTAGTCTCGGCAATGACAATGCCGTCGGGATCTGCAACTGCCTGCAGTCGTGCGGCAAGGTTCGGTGTCTCGCCGAGTGCTGTCTGTTCGCGCGCAGCACCGGCATTTACCAGCTCGCCGACCACCACGACACCGGTCGCGATGCCGATCCGAACGTGCAGACGCTCTCTAAGAACATCGAGCTGGGCGATGTTCGAGATGAGCACCAGAGCCGCATGTACCGCGCGCTCGGCGTTGTCTTCGTAGCTGTGGGGATACCCGAAGTAGACGAGCGCACCGTCTCCCATGTAGCGCGCGACGAACCCATCGAAGCGTTCAACGGTGTCGGCGATGCAGCGGTGATACGCGCCAATCACATCGCGCAGCTCCTCCGGATCGAGTCGTGACGACATCAGCGTGGACCCGACGAGGTCGCAAAAAAGAACGGTCAGCTGGCGCCGCTCCACCGAGGCGCCGGTGCTGCCAACGGCGAAGATACCGTTCACTGCAGATACCGCGGTCGACTCATCCGCGGTTCGGTTCTCGGTCAGCTTTGCCGCGCATTCGGCGCAGAACTTTGCACGAGCGAGGTTGGCAAACCCGCACGAGCCGCATACACAGGGTGCCGGCGCGCCGCATTCAATGCAAAATTTGACCGCCTCGGGGAGAGTAGCCTGGCAGCTCGAGCACTGCATTGCCGTGGCTCCGTCGGAATAATCTTACGGCAAACGGATCAATCGTACGCATGGCGCTGCGCCATGTCTACCGCAGTTCAAGCTGATCTGAAGCGGCCAAGCGGGCGATACAGGCATCGCTACGCCGCGCCGCCCACGAATATATCGAGCACTGCGACGGAGAGCGCAATCATCAAGTTCTGGCGAATCGAATGCTGCTCCCGCCCACGCCGATGCCGTCGATAACGGCACGATCGACCGTCATGCTCGCCTCGGCGGAACGTTGAACTTCTAGACCGAAAAAAGCAGCATGACCGCCTTGTTCCAGCTTTTGGACAACACGGCCTCAACGCTTCAGCCCAACAGCGTCTCGATACTGGCGACCTGCATGACGACATTGTTCTCGACGCGCTGCACGTCCGCTGCAAGGCGGCATCCGGCGTGCAGATCGAGAGCGAAGCGCTCGAGCTTTCCACGCGGAACGGCGCCAGGCGACGCGAATCGCCGCCTACGCGAACAGCGTAAGAACCTGTGTAATGACGCCAATTCCTTCGGCGACCGCGTTGATGATCTCGTTGGCCGCTTTCAGGTCGCCGAGCGACTGAGCGAGCTGATCAGTCGCGCTCTGTAGCGCTGGCAGTTGTGCGGACATTTCGGCGCTGAGCGCAGCGAGCCTCGCGTTCCTGACCTTGGTAATTGCGAGACTCACCGCGTTCACCTGCTGGCGCCACCTCTCGTGGTCGTCGTTGCTCAACGCGGCGGGTTCAACGCTGAGGAGCTGCCGCTGCATATCCTCCAGGCTCTTCTGCAGCCGTTGGAGCAGATCGTCGGTGTCCAGCTCTGCTGGCTGAGCGACGGGCGCCGCGACGTGCTTTTTCTTAACCTTCACCATGGTTGCTTCCTTGGCAGTGGGTAGCCAGTCGCGGCGCCGACGCAGCGCTCATTGCGTCGCGGCCGGCGCCTTTGGCCTTTCGGCGCTCTTCAGCGTATTGATCGCGGCGAACAGTTGGTTGATCTCGGTGAGCATCTTGTGCAGCTCCGCGGCGGATAGATCGCCTGAAAGGATCTTTTCCCACGTTGCCTGCATCTGCGCAGAAGCCGCTTCGGCCTTGACGATCTCTTCGGACGCCTTGCCTAGCGCAGCCGCTTTGAGGTACGTCCGGCGGTCGTCGATCCACTGATCGTCCATCGTTTGCGCGATGTACGGCTTCTGGACGCGGTCGCGGTAGAAGGCGTCCTGCTTCAACGCAAGGTATGCCGTTATATCTTGTTCAGCTATGCGAACCGCCTTGCGTGAAAGCGCGAGCATCCGTCCGACCGTCGCGGCGTCGCGCCGAAGCGCGTTCGCGACAATCGCTCCGTGAATCTGATCGGACACGAGCTTCGAAAGGCCGCTGATCGCCGTAACCTGCTCCGGAGACAGCGCGAGCTTCTTGTCCTTCGACAGAACGCCGTCGAGGTCGTTGATGTGGTCGGCCAGCGATTTGACGGCTTGTCCGGTCGCCTCGCCCTGCGGGTTATCGGCGAGCTCCTGCAGCGCGGCAAAGTACGCCTCAAGTGCAACAAGCGACGCGCGGACCTGTTGATAGAGCGTGAGCGTGACGACGAGACCGTCATCGGACTGCGAAAGGTCTCTGACGAGCGTGTCCCTGGGCGGGGGCGGGGCGCCCGACCTCGTCTTGGTCGTCACCTTTGCAAAGCTGTCCTTGTCGACCGAGGCGTCCATCGCGGCATCGATCAGGTTTTCGGATGCCTTCGAGTACGCCGTTCCGGCGGTGGACAAGTCGTGCGCTCGCTGGGTGGCCACGCCAGCACAGCCCACGAGCAGCGCGGACAGGACTGCAATGAACCCGCGGGGCATGGTCACGAATACCTCCTGGGAAAACACAAAGGAGCGCTGCGTGCGCGCCTTCCGCTACGGAGTGAATGACCGAATGCAAGCCAACGTGCTGAGAGCGCCTTGACGGACTCAGCGCTCAGCAACGATCTGCGCCATCAGCGCCGGCAGTCTCTTTCTCGAAGAGCTCGCGCCTGTCGAACGCTGCCTGGCCGTCCGGGGTGGTAGTGCCGAATTGCATGCAATCGGCTCCCCCGTGCCGGTACCGGCACGTTTGGAACAACTTACCGGAACGCGAGCGTCTCGCGTCGCGGTTCAGTTGGCGTACAAACCGGAGTTTTTACAACTTCGAACAGTCGTTCGCATGTTCTTTCTCCCTGAATAAGAACAGTGCAACTGGAGATGAGCGTTGCATCCTCCAGTCAGTCGTAGTAAACAAGAAGTGTTGAAACAAGTCAAGCCCGTTGATTTCGCACAACTGAGTCCTTGATAGTAGTGAGACGCGGAAATTGAGCCGCGAGCGCTGCACTCGTCAAATAGGAAATGACCATTCAGCGCGGCGTTTCAAGTTGTTGAGATTGATCGTCGGCGCTTGGTGCTACCTACGGCGTGACACGATGTCCTAACGACGCGCAGAGCAAGAGGACGAATACGATGACGATCTACTTCGCGCCCAACCAGCCCCAGGACGGTGCATTTCCCGCGATTCTGGCCATCGGCGACTCCTGGTTCTGGCATCCGATGGCCAGCAACCTACCCGCCGAGGGAAGCGCTGCGGTCAAGCTGCGACTGGCAATGATTCAAGCATCAGCACATGTCGTCGCGCGGCGCGTAGCGGCAGCACGCTGACCGTTGCAAGCCATCGTGCCGCTTGCTCCAGATTAGTTGACGGCGTGTTCACCACTGGGAGCATTCATGATGACAACTGAAGAGCCGCCCCTCGACCGCTTCTGCGATCTCGTGATGAAGGGCGGCATCACTAGCGGCGTCGTATACCCGAAGGCGATCGCGATGCTCGCCGAGCAGTATCGGTTCAAGAACATTGGCGGCACGTCCGCGGGCGCCATTGCTGCCGCCGTCACGGCGGCAGCCGAGTACCATCGGCGCCGAAGCGGCTCTCGCGCAGGCTTTGACATCCTCGCCGCATTGCCCGAGCAGCTTGGCAAGTCCGTTGCACGCGACCGAAGCAGGCTGCTGAGTCTGTTCCAACCGCAGCCCGCGACGCGCCGGCTGTTCACGGTGCTAATCCATGCACTGAACTCTGGAGGCACGTACCGACGCATCGCGGCAATCGTTGCAGGTGTCCTCATCGCATACTGGCCCGCAACGCTTGCATCGGTCGGTGTGGCGTGGGCGCTGTACCGGCTCGACGGCTGGCTTTCCGCGTTGTTGGTCCTCTTTCTGCTGCTGCCGATCCTGGTCGGCGCGTGGATCTATGTCGACGTCACGCGCAAGCTCGTCCTTAACAATTACGGGTTGTGCACCGGCATGACGACAGCGCCCTCAAGGCACCCGGCGCTCACGCCGTGGCTGCACGATCTCCTCCAGCGCGCAGCCGGACGCACCGTGCAAGATGATCCGCTCACGTTTGGCGACCTGTGGGATGCAGCGGGTTTTCCACCCCCCTGGCTCAACGTCTCCGGCCCGGTTCGCTCGATCGACCTGCAGTTGTTCTCAACCAACCTTTCACACGGTCGCCCTTATATTCTGCCGCTACCCGAGCCGGATCCCGGCGCGACGCGCTTTCACTTTCGCGAACGACTGTTCTTCGATCCTCACGAACTGGCGCGCTACCTGCCAACGGACGTGCTGGAGTGGATGTGCGCCAAGGGCACCCCGTACCGGGTCGAGCCCGGCCGCGAGCGCCACGATCCACCTACCGCCGCCGGCAAGCACTTGCTGGAGGTCCCGAGCGCGGCGAACTTCCCCGTGCTATTCGCGGCGCGCATGAGCCTGAGCTTTCCCTTCCTCTTTTCCGCGGTACCGCTCTGGGCCATCGACTACGACACACCGCCGCCAAACGACGACGCGCCCGAGCATCAACGACAATTCAGGCGCTGTTGGTTTTCCGACGGTGGAATCAGCTCAAACTTCCCGATGCACCTGTTCGACGGTCTCGTGCCACTTTGGCCGACGTTCGGCATCGATCTCGAACCAAAACTGAACGACAGGCCCGAGGTGTTCCTGCCGGCCGACTACGCGCAAGGCTTTGGCGAACGGTGGAACTTGTTCGGGGATGGACAAGCGCCGGCGAGCCGCCTCGGAGGATTCATCGTTGCGATCATAGGCACGATGCAGAACTGGAACGACAATGCGCTCGTGCGCATGCCCGGCGTTCGTGACCGCGTCGCGCGCGTTCGGCTCGCGGATAACGAAGGTGGTATCAACCTGAACATGGAGCCACCCCTGATAAAGCGCATCGCGACGCGCGGCGAGCTCGCGGCACAGGAGCTGGTCGATCATTTCGCGGAACGTGCCACCGGCGCGCAGGCACAAGGATGGGACGACCATCGGGTCGTTCGCTTGAGCGTGCTGCTGAAGTCGATGGTCGCCCGAATGTCCGGCGTCGCAAACGCCGTCGCACCGGGCCGCCCGCATGCCACAGACTTCAACGTGCTGTTCAATACGATGACGAGCCTGACCGGCCCGGGCTACGAGCAGCCATTAAGCCCGGCCGAGGAGAACGTGCTGCGCGACGACATCACGGCATTGACCAATCTTTCGGCTCGGCTGTCCGCCGCCTTCTCGTTCAAGGCGTTTCCCAGTCCCGAGCTGCGCGTTCGACCACCCCTCTAGGAGACCACGGTGACCGACCTCGACCCTGTAAGTCCCTACGGTTGGATGTCGCACTCCGCGCAGGTGTTTGCGTTCAGCGCTCTGCTCGCCGCGACGATCGGCCTCATGATCTATCTCGGTAAGCTCGGTGCTCCCATTGAAGCGCGGGTCGATGCGGGGGCGTTAGCACTCGAGGCCCCGTGGTCGACCTCGCGTGCAGAGATCGTCCTCAGGCTACTTGGCTCGGACGGGATCGCGGCCTTGCGCCGGCAAACCTCCGTCGACTTCGCGTTCCTCGTCGCCTACCCGCTAATGTTATCGCTCGGTTGCGCGCTGCTCGCGTCGGCGCTCGACGGCAAGCAAGCGATCATCGGGATGCTCATCGCATGGGCGGTGCTGCTGGCCTGCCCGTTCGACGCGATCGAAAACGTGTCGATGCTGTACATGATGAACGGGCACACCCGCGCGCCGTGGCCGCAGGTCGCGACGCTCAGCGCAGCCATCAAGTTCACGCTTGCGGCAGGTGCGGCGTTGTTTCTCGTCATCGGCACGATCGAGCGGCTGGCGAAGTGGTACTGATGTCGATTGCAGCGCGGCTGACCGCGAGTCTTCGCTGCACCTTGCATGTGGCGGGCACGCAAAGGCCCGGGCGGGCTGCCTACGGCATGGGTTCGATCCGGTGTACGAGGCCGTCCCTGATCTACCACGAGGCACGAGGCCGCAATCGGCCCGCTGTTTAACGCCGACTCACACGCAAGGCTCAAGAGCGCACTCGCAGACGGTGGTGTCTGCCAGCGCGTTGTTGACGATGGTCGATACGGGGCGCCAACACTTGCGTGCCATGAAAAAGTCCTTCCTTGGTGCATTTGCCGGCCAGCGCATGGCGTTGGAACTCGGCCATGTGTACGGCCTGCGCTTCGTGATCGCATCGGTCGCCGCCGGCCTGCTCCTCGCGCTCGGCGGGTGCGTCGACCTGGCCATCGAGCCGTGCGGCAACAGCCCGGACCCGCTCGGGAACAATGAACGCGGCACGGCACGCGTGCGCACATCGCACCACCGCGCCGTGTTGGCCGATCCCTCGGCGGTGGCCGGGCGGGTCCTGCCGTATGCGCTCATGTCGGCCTACGCGTATCGGCTTGGGCCCGGCTGCGCGGATGCGGGCAACGAAGAGAAGCTGGACGCGGCGGCGCAGGGCAGGCTCGAGTCGCGCATCGCGGCCACGGCGGGCAGCGCGGATGCTTGGACGCGCGTGCCCGGGCTGAGCATCCACGATGCCGTCGGCCACTTTGAGTGCGAAGACGACGAGGGCCTCGCGTACCACGTCTGGGAGCGCACCGTCGATGGCAGGAAGCTCGTGGTGTTGGCTTTCCGTGGCACCTCAGGCACCGGCGACTGGAAGTATGGCAACCTGTGGTGGTTTGGCCGCTTCGTGTTCCGCGATAATCAGTACACCCGCGCCCGCGCACATGCCGAGGCGATCATCCGCCACTACGACGAACAGGCGCTGCGGGAGAAGCTGAATCGACCCCGCTTCGTCGCCACCGGCCACTCGCTCGGTGGTGGACTGGCGCAGCACGTGCTCTACAGCTTTCCCGGTCGCATCGAGCAGGCCATCGTCTTCGATCCGTCTTCGGTGACGGGCTACGCGGACGTCGACCACGAGCACCATGTACTGGCGTGCGCATGCGAGATCCCGGCGCTGCGCGACGAGGGCATCGTCATCGAGCCGGAGCCCCGGATACTGCGCGTCTACCAGACCTACGAGATCCTCAGCGACTTGCGGATCTTCCACAAGTTCTTCTTCGAGCCGGAAAGGCACGTAATGGAGGTGCGGGTTCCATTCGAGGCGCCGTACGAGCAGGTCAAGCGCCACAGCATGAGCAACCTCGCCGATAACCTGTTCGACGCGGCCGGGCCGAACGTTAACTATAGGAGCGGGGCGAGCTGGCTGGCTGCGCGAAAAGACGAGGCGTGCACGGCGGCGCTGCGCAACGACCAGATGGCGAGCTGCGCTATCGATAATCGAGGGCCTGGCGCGAAGGTCTGCCCTCCTTGACGCGTCCGACCTTGTGAAAGCTCATCGCAACGGAGACTAGCGATCTACTGGTCCTGATTGGACGATTGACCTGCCCATCTAGAAGTCATTTCTTCAGTCGCGGCTGCGCGATACCCCGGGGCAAACGCGTTGAAGCAAAGGGAGATTGGAATTGGATAAAAAGCTTCTGGGAGACTGGGGATCGACCCTCGACGATCGCGGATACGCCGAGGCGGTCGCGGGGTTGGGCGTGCACGCGGCAAGGCCGATGGGAATCGGCAACCGCATTCGCTGGCGCTCGCGGTTGCTCGAAGCGGCGGGGTCGCCCGATTGGCGGGACGTCGCCGGTCTCGATCCGGTAACGGCGACGAACCTGTGGCGGCGACGGGTGCTGAACCTCTCAGTCTCGTCGCGGATTCTCGACTGGCCATCGCTCGAGGATCCGGACGGGTTGCTGTCTACGCTGGCTTACGCCGATCCGCGTTCGCTGATCGTTGAGCCGAGCGTTGTCGACGATGGCGCGCAGCGAAGCTGGCGCTGGCCCTTGCGCGTGGGCGTTCTCCCTGGCGCCGATCTTGCGGGTCTCGAGCACTTCTTTGCGCTGAACACGGCGCCCGGGCTGTTCCGCGTCGAGGCGCTCGATGGCGCGCGCGAGACCTGCGACTTGCTGCTGCTTCCTCGCACGTTCAGGGACTCCCTATTCGGCTCGTACGACGCCTTCGAGGGCTTGCGCGCGCGTGCGACGGTCGTCATGACCAATCTCGATTACGACAACGTGCTCGGCGGTCAGGCGCGAATGGAAGCGGGAGATTCTGCGGCGTCGATACCGCGCCTCCGCTATCGTCGGGCTGCCTATGCGGCTGACGCAAGACGTGGTCGGCGCAGTGTTTCGCGAGCTCGCGCACAATCGGCATCTCGACGAAGCGGTGTTCGATGGCCTGACGCGGGCTCCATGTCGATAGGGCACCGTGCATCGTGGGAACTCCCGACTTCATGGAGGACGCGTGCCTGGTGTCCGTTGCGCATCGCTACGACCAGATCTACCACAAAGGACATCATGCCCCCCGACAAGCCATCGGTATCTTTCGGGGACGTTCGACGCGTGCACCGATCCTAGCGCCGGGCACGATCGCGGACCGGTTGGCGAAAGACAACGGCTTCGAGCATGAGACGGATGGCGCATCGACGCTGGCGAGCGAGCACGCAAAGGTCGAAGACATGGTCGACCGGCGCGCGCCGCGATGGATGCACGCACGGTTCCTCGACCATCCAACGCTCGCGGCTCATGCGGGCGCGGACGCGCCGCCGCCAGTCGGAGAGACCAACTTACCGGTGGACGCGGACGGGGACCCTTTTCATTGTGCGGGTCAGCCCGAGTCTCGAGGGTCCGTGCGCTCCGTTCCCCTCCCCGAGAAGGAGCTCGATTTTTCTGCTGGCGCGGTGTTGTTGCACGTGATGGTCGAACTGACCGGGGCGTCCATCGCGCCATTACCGTGGACGCCGCGCACGTGGCGAGAAGTTTTGGATCCGCAGTTCGGCGCAACTCCCGCGAGGTGGCGCGAGAAGCGCCGCCCGATAGCGAAGAAGTGGCCATTGCGCAGTGTCCAATCGAGCTTCCGGTGGCCGGCGACAGCTCACTTGCCGTCTTTCACCTGGTTCCGCATGAGGGGAAGCGCGAGATCGTCGGCCGCATCAGTCTCGTACACCGCAACCGGGTCTTGCAGACGGTCAGGTTCACGGCGCAGCGGGCGGGCCTTGCACTCGATGCCGGACGCACTTCGCCGGGCGATGGCATCACTGGTGCAAGCCTGGTCGGAGCAAAGGCCGACGGCGCTATCGACCTCGCTCCCGAGCCGCAGATTCGCGATCGCCTCGACGATCTGGCAGACGCCCGCGAATTCGACGCGACACTCGTGGTCGCGGACGATCTCGGTCTGGCGCCGCACATGACGATGCGGCGCGGCAAGGACATCGAACAGCTGGCCCTGTCGACAGCGGCAATGCGCGAGCCCATCGAGAATCGTGGCCGCGCTCAACCTGCTGACCAAGCGTCCCTCCGACCAGGACGTGCTGCCGCTCAACGCTAACCGCGTGAAGTCGACCCTTTACACGCTGGCCTCGTTCGGGCGCCAGTTGTACCAGGCGCTCCCGGCCTGGCTGCAACCCGAGAGCATTCAGCGCATCCAGGTCGTGACGCGCGGCGACGCGTACTTTCCGGCCGAGTTCGTGTACGACGGACCGGCGCCTTCGGTCGAGGCGTCGGTATGCGAGAACACTGCAGGCGCGCTGCTGGCCGGGACCTGCGGCGACTGTCCAAACCAGCAGTCCAAGCTTCACATCTGCCCGATGCGGTTCTTCGGATTGTCGCGCACGATCGAACGTCACAGCTCGCCGACGAACGCGCAGGCGGCTTCCACGAAGCGCAGGCCGCGGCCGTCGCCGACGCGGGCGCCCTTCGGCGATCCGGCGCCGGTTCTGCGGGGCGCAAGCGCCAAGGCTTATGACTTTGCATCCAGCGCCGACCTGGTCGAAGAGATGAAGTTGGCGCTCGGGGCGCTCGACAAGTCAGCGATCGAAGCCAGCAGCTGGAAGGAATGGTCGAACGCGGCCGCGAAGAAGCCGAAGTTGTTCGTTGCGCTGCCTCACGGCGAGGAATTCCACGGCGTTCCGGTGCTCGAACTCGGCACGGGCAACTTCATCTCCAAGCCGGAGATCGCGACCGCGGGACTCATCGCGGACGGCGACGAGCCGCGGCTCGTGATGCTGTTAGGCTGCAGTGTCGCGGAGCCGACGGCTGCGTTCGCCACTTATCCTTCCGAATTCCGCTCGGCGGGCGCCGATATCGTTGTCGCAGCGATCGCGCCGATCCTGGGCGCCGATTCCGTTCCGATCGCCTCAGAGTTCGCGCGGATCCTGCACGAAGTCGGGCAGGCCGAGCGAAAGACGCTCGGCGAGCTGCTCGCGCTCGTACGCCGGCGCTGCCTCGCCGCAGGGCATCCTGGTGTCCTTGGCGTGGTGGCGTACGGCGATGCCGATTGGGTATTTGGAGAAGCCCTGCATGGTGATCGTTGACGCGCTCCCCGCCGGATTCGGAGATTGCCTATGGATTGAGTATGGCGCGCCTCGAGCCGGCCCGATCGTTCTCGTCGATGGTGGACTAGGTGCCACCGCGGACGTGATTCGCGAACGCGTGCGACATGCGATCAAGGAGCGCAACGTCGATCGGATTCGCATCAGGCTCTTCGTCATTACCCACATCGACAAGGATCACATCAACGGCGCGCTCGCGTTCCTGGAAAGTCCAAAGGTGCCCGTGGACTTCGACGAAATCTGGTTCAACGGGCGCCCGCAGCTCGAGATCGGCAAGTTCGGACGCACGGACCTGCTCGGTGTCAACGAAGGCGAAAAGCTGTGGCGGACGCTTCGCGATGACTACGGCCCAGCCTGGAACAGATCGCAAGCCGGGGGTCCGGTCGTGGTGCCGGCGACCGGGTCGCTGCCGGTCTACCCGCTCGACGATACCGCGACGATCACGCTGCTCGGTCCATCGCCCAAGCGGCTGCAGGCGCTTACCTGGGAGTGGGAGGCGGTTGTCGGCGAATTCGCCGAGCCGGAAAAGGACGTCGATGACGAGGGCCTTGACGCCCGTCCCGACTTGCTCGGCAAGGCGGAAACCTGGCCGCCGCAACTCCTCGATTACGATGACCCGGACGATGCGACGCCGAACGGATCGAGCATCGCCTTCCTGCTGGAGGTCGAAGGACGCAAGTTGTTCCTGACCGGCGACGCCTTCTCGGAAGACCTCGAGTCGAGCATTCGCCGCCTCCCCGGCTGCGACGCATCGCGTCGCACGTACGCCGATCTCTTCAAGCTTCCGCATCACGGCAGCGAACGCAACTTCTCGCCCTCGCTCGCTGGGATGCTCGACTGCGAGCGCTTCCTCTTCAGCACCAATTGCCGGCAGCATCGCCATCCCAACTACTCGACGATTCTGCGCATTCTCGCGTCCGCAGGACGGCGCGCCCGCCTGCAATTCAACTACGAGGCGGACAAGACGATCTGCTGGCGAGATCGCAGGAGGGACGTCCCGTCGCAGTTTCCGGCCTACGACACCGAGTATCCCCAATCGGGGATGCCATTCGGACATCGAAATACCTGGGAGCAAGCATCATGACCATTGAAGGCAAGACATGTGGTTTGGCGCTGTCCGGCGGCGGTTATCGCGCCACGCTATTCGGGCTGGGGTCGCTATGGCGGCTCAACGATGCGGGCCTTCTGGGCAAGCTCGATCGCATCACCAGCGTGTCCGGCGGCTCGATCGTGTCTGGGGTCCTGGCGCATCGCTGGCACAAGCTCGCCTTTGCCGACGGCAACGCGCGGAACTTCGTGGAGGAAATCGCGCAGCCGGTTCGACGTTCTGCGAGGAGACGATCGACGTCGGCGCTCGGTCTCAAGGGACTGATCACGCCGTTCAAGTCGGCGGGCGATTTCCTGCGTGACAAATACGCCAAACGGCTGTTCGGCAAGACCACCATGCGGGAGCTGCCCAATGCTTCGCAGGCGGGCAATCCCAAGTTCATCTTTTACGCCACCAACCTGCAGACCGGCCGGAGCTTCCGTTTCCGGCAGGATATGCTCGCCGATTACATGCTGGGCGTGTGCAGCAATACCGACGTCACGCTGGCCTTCGCCGTCGCCGCGTCGAGCGCGTTCCCGCCGGTGTTCTCGCCGATCGAGCTCGAGACAGATCCGGCGACGTGGTCGAAGGGAAGCGACATCCCGAACATCAACCGTTTGCGCGAGGAGATCGTGCTCGCGGATGGTGGCGTCTACGACAACATGGGTCTCGAGTCGCTGGTCGACAACGCGGACATCGTGCTTGTGAGCGACGCGGGTGCGCGGATGCAGATCGAAGAAGACCCGGACGATGACTACGTAGGTCAGCTCGGTCGCGTGCGCGACATCCTCATCGACCAGACGCGCGCGCTGCGCAAGCGCTGGCTCATCACGGAGTTCGAGGCACAGCGCAAGCGAGGCGCTTATTGGGGGATCGGCACCCGCATCGAAGACTACGCCGACACGGCGTTCCCGTTTAAGGACACGACCGTCACCGACGGCCTCGCCAGTGTTCCGACCCGATTGGCGAAGTTCGACGAAGACGTGCGCGGCAGCCTCGTCAACTGGGGCTACGTCTTGTGCGACGTCGCCCTGCGGAAACGCGCGAAGCTCGCTATCACGCCGGCGACAGCGCTGCCGCTTCCCGAATGGCCGTTGCACTAGCGCGCAATGTCGGCCGCTTTTGCATCCACGGCGATCTTGCTTCGCCACTGAGCCTCCGGCGCGTCGGGGGCCTTGAGCTCACATTTACGATGAGCGCGTCGAGACGCCCCCCAATCCGCCGCCTCCTTCTCGATTATTAGGTCAAGCCGACCATCTTCGTAACGTCGAAATCGACGGTGAGAAGAAATAACCGCCTCCGGTAGGAATGACGAAATCCCGCGGCAGCATCACCGGCACGGCCACGCCAGCCGGCGAAAACAAAATCGTCGACCGCTCCCGGCTCCCGTTCGCGTTCTGCCCAATGATGGGGTCAAACCCCGCGATGCCGCCCGGCGGAACCACGGGCAGATCCTCACGGCTAGCCCATTGCCGGCTGACAAACTTCAAGAGGCAACGCCGCACGGCACCGAGCGGGTTTGCGATTAGCAGAGGGTGAGCTGATAGCCGCTACTTTTTCGTCATCTTTATCGCAGCCCGCTTCTTCGTCTTTTCCCGTAGTACAACTCCCGAACCAGCCTTCCTTTTGACAGTGGCTTTCGCTTGCACCGTGCCGCTCCGGTCTTTAGCAGTGGGCATAAACTACCTCCATAGCGCCATAGTAAATACGATTGCCTGCGAAGCGACGCCTGCCAAAAGTAGCCACCCAGCTGCTCCGAGGCTCTGGGCCGCCTCATCATTCTGCTTTGAGTTTCGATTTGTCGCAACTGCTAGGTCTGCAATTCGATCGTCCAAAAAGTCGTCGTCGTCAATTCCATCGTCAGGCCACTCGGCTATCAGCTCCTCTGGATCCGAAAGCGCCTCAAACGACTTCATGCGTAAAGAAAAGACGCAACACGCTAGGGAGAGCACGAAAAGAAGGCCCCCGACGACAGCTAAAGACTGCGGCACATGATGAGTTTTGAGAAATTCCAGCGAGTCGTTTGCCTTAAAAGCCAGCGCGCCTATGTACAAAGTGAGGATCGTGATAAAGACTTTGGCGCGGCCTTCAGGCAAAGAGTAACGTTCGTTTTCCTCGTCATAAAGCTCGCGGAAGAACTTGTACTGAGTCTCTGACGCCATCTGACCTCCGGCGAGTGGTCCCCACGATTCAACGTAGTGGGCGCGCATGCGCGATTCTGAGGGGCTCGATGCGGCTGCCCTCGCTACGATCGCTGCCATGCCAACAACGCGCCCGGGTGAACAGAACAGAAATGGCTTCCCCTACGTAGGTCGGCATCCGGTAAGTCGTTTCTGACCTGCGTTGGCGAACTCACTCGGGGTCAGATGGCCGAGTGCACGAGGGAAGGGTGCTCGTTGTAATCGATCCTCCAGGCATCCATGCGCTGCTTTGCTTCGTCGATTGAGGTGAGTTCATTCACGTTCAAACACTCGTCACCCGGCCTACGTTGAATGACGCACACAAACCACTATCCGTGGGCTTGCCGGGCCTTGTGCAGTCCGCCCGGCTAATACGTGAGTCTTATTGGACGCATTAGGACATCCATCTCAGATGTACCGCGCACTCCGTTAGCGTTCACTACGTGGGAATGCCGAATGCATCCACCGGAACATTCTGGCCGCTCTTCTTCTTCGCGCCGCTCAGGTGACCATTGGTGTAGACGTAACGCAGAAACTGCCCCTGTTCGGGCGCGGGCGTTAGTTCAAGACTTACTTTGTCATCCGGAGACGGACGGTTGCAGCAGTTGTTGTGTCGAGGGTTGGCTGCACGGCCCCAGGAATCATCGCCAACGTAGGCTGGTGTCATCGTCGGGAAGTCCCAGCGCGGGATGCGCGAGTAATCAAGCTCGGTGAAGTACGGCCCGAAATTCGGTCCGCTCGCGTCGCCTGCGGGATCCGGTGTCACGATCTTGCGCAGTGCGGTGATACCGGTCGCCCACGCCTTAAGCGACGCATCATTGCCGCTGCCGGTGCGGTCAACGGCGGCTGGGTGTGCGAGGCGGAAGGAAGGCACGGCTTTCACCGCGGCGTTTGATGCAGCCCACAAGTCATACGCGGTCTGAGCGACGTCGCCGAAGGCAACGACGGCCTGCAACCCCCCGCCAGCGAGAAGATTGTTGTAGAGCGCGTGCCGGGACGCCATGATCGCGACGTTGGTCTTCAGGACCTGGAGCCCCTTCGTTTTCTGGCTTGGGCGCATGGCGACAGCGAAGGCATTGACCAACACGTACGACTGCGTCAGTCCGAGCTTGGCCAGAAATCCTTGGGTTTTCTGGCCGGAGTCGCCAATGAGCGTGCGCCGCGCAAACGGCAGACATTCGGACGGTCCAGGATCGGAGGCGATGCACAGAATGCGCGCCGTGCCATTCAAGCGACCGCGGTAGAGCACCGGACCAAAGGCATACCAGAAGGTCGTGTTGTCCCCGACCTGCAGCGCATAGTCAGGCGTGGCATCCATCACCGCCTTGATTGCGCCGGTGGGACCCGGGTCCGATTGGGCCATTTCCGCGGCCGGGATCGGGCGCAACACCGCGCGCATGAGACTTAGCGCATCGCCGTCAACCGTCCCGGTCAAGAGACTGCGCGTCTTAATTTTGAGATCGACGACCGATCCGGTCGCCGTGCCGTGAAACGTCTTCGCGGTGGTGTTGCCTGTAAGCTTCCACTCCTTGCCCCCAAGCGACAGCGTGCCCTTGGTGGCGGTGGCCATGCGGAGCGACGCTTCGCCCGCCGCGGCGCCCGCGCGTGTGGCTTGAAAGTAACCCACCGCAGCGATGGTCCCAGGTGCTGCCATGGAAGGCCTCCCTTTCCTTACGACCGATGTTGAATGAAGAGACGGCGTCGCTGCCGGACGACGCCTCCCGCGAAACCGATGACGTCCACCTGATGCGCATCGACCGGGACGCGCAGGCGATACCTACCCTTTCCATGTACCGCGACCGGTCTGCCGCCCGGATGGCCATTGACGTAGAGGTCGAGCTGATCGAGGCCTACGGTCGCCACCGTGAGCGTCTGACCCGCGCGTGTCACTTCGAGCCGGGTGAAGGGCTGCGCGGAGAGAAGTGCGCCGCAGTACTCGATGAGATCTTCATTCTTCTGTAACACGTCCTTGCGCGTCATCGCATAGGGCTGACCGGGAATCCCAGCGTCTTCGATGAGCGTGCCATCGGCATCCCCACTGCGCACCGCGCGGCGTACCGCCATGGTGAAGCTGACACCTTGCGGCAGATCGGGGAGCGGCTCTTCCGCGGCCTTGAGTGCGGCACGCAGATCGTCGGACTCCCAGACGTTGGCCCCCCCCGCACCGGTCGCCTCGCCAATGCACACCACAGGTCCGATGCCGTTGTCGACAATGCCTGCGGTGAACAGATCCCCCGACGAATACGTGTTGGCATCGACCACGGCCACGATCGGACCGTTGTAGTGTTGGCCAAGGTCGTTGCATTGCGCGACGGGAGTGATCGGAACATGGCTCGAGTAGGGTTCACCGGTCACTTCGGCGGTGAAGAGTGACTCGGCCCAAGGCGCTAACTCCGAGCGATTGAATGGCGCCCGCGCCATGGCTGCGGTGACTGCGGTAGCGCGCAGGGCAAACTTCGTCGGCGCGATTGCGTTGGGCGTGAACAGTTGCAGCATGCGCTCCGCGGCAAGTATGTAGCCTCCCGGGTTGTCGCGCAGATCGATGATCAGGCCTCGCTGGGGAAGCTTGTGCAGCATCGCGATGGCGGCCCTAAGGAAGGCCTGGTCATCGTCGACATCGAAGCTCCAGATGCGTAAGTACCCAAAGCGGCCGTGCTGCGTCTTGACCGAACGTCCCGTCAGGAAATCAGAAAAGTCTGGGGCGGCGCCGGCGCGTGCGCGCTTGGCGCGTTTGAGCTCATCCTCCCATAGGGCGTGATTGAAGCGAAACTTCTTCGCCCGGCGAATCGCCTCTGCGCCGGCATTGATGGCCCGCCGCACCCGCGTAGCAAGGCTTTGACTCGCCGCCGCGGCGCGGTCTGGATCAAAGCCTTGCCAATTCAGGCGAATCTCGCGGGCCTTGTTCTGAAGATCCCGGTAACCTAGGACCACCCACTCTTCATTTGGCGGTGGCCCATAGTCGAGCGAGCGGAAGGTCAGCGATTCAAGCGCCCGCGCCCGTCGCGCATCGGGGCGCCCGCCCGTTTCGCTTTCGGCGTGCAGATCCACCGCGCGATCGAAGGGGATGCCATTCCAGTAGTCGATCGTCACCCCAACTTTAAAATGCCGATCGCGGACGGACCGGCGGTCGACCTTGGACACGATATAGGTGGGACTCTGTTCAGGGCCATAGGCTTCCACCAGAAACGGGAGGCTCGCCACAGGTTCCTGCACATTCCACGGTCCTTGGTACTGGGTGTGTGCATCGCGCAGGCGATTGATCAGCTGCGTGAGTTCCCGGTGAAATTGCAGATCGTTCATGCTCGGCAACTGTTGGCGCAGATGCTCCAGCGCCCGCACGATATCGAAGCCGTACAGCGCCCGCTTGAGCGGCAGGTGGGCGTAAACACCATCGAGCACTTTCGACAAGGCATCGACGATGTCGAGCCGCTCGCCCCACGACAGCGGCCTGACATCGAGCGGTGGTTTCGGCTTGGCGCGTGTGGCCCGACGTTGCTCTCGATTCGCGCGCGTCGGCTTGCGCGCCGGCCGCGCACTGTTTTTCTTGGCCGCGCTCATGGGTAGAAGCCTGCGAGCCCGTCCAAAAGGCCGCCATGAAAGCCGCGGCCCTTGACGCTCTTAAAGAACGCCGCGTCATGGACCAGCGTCGGCAGCGGTGGAATCGTGATCTCTGCCGCGTGATCGGAAATGTCGCCGGCGAAGGCCATGCCCCCGGTCGGCATGTCAAGCTCGAGTTCGAGCGGGGCGTCGGAAGCGTCCATGCTGCCGGCGAACGCACGCCGTACACTGTCGGCATGTTTCAACGCGGTGACCGGGTCTTTGATCACCGCATTGAGGGCAGCCGTAATTTCTAACCACGTCCAGGCGTTGGCGGGAGTCTCCGGGTTGGGCATGGCGAAGCGGCGTTGTTTGCCGCGCACGGTAATCGGGCTCGATTTAGTCAGTCCGGCGTGGGTCATGAGGGCCGCATCGCCATAGCGCGGCACACCGCCTTGGACCACGAGCATGATCTCGCTCTCGGTGGAAGCGACGACTTGCGACCACACCGGCGTTGCTCCCCGGGGCCGGAAGACAGTGAGATCCCCGAAGGCACCCGCCGTGAGGCGGCCAATATTTTTCTTCCAACAGCGCGACAGCGCATCGCCCGGATTGCTGGTGATCATTGCCACTAGCTCACGATCGGTGACGCTCAGCCCCAGTTTCTGGCTGGCGAGTTTCGCCACCTTAATCTCGCCTTGAACATTCTTCGTGCCGGACGGACCCCAGTCGGAGCCCACGCAGATCGAGACGTCCTGTTTCTTGGCCGACGCGATGTCGGTGGTCATCCCGTAGAGCCACAGATTCGAAAACGGTGACCACACCAGCGTCCCGGCGTCGCCCTTTGGCCAGCGCTGCCAGTCGGTCGGTGTGACCGCATTGCAGTGAATGCCGATAAACGCTTTGTCGAGACACCCCGCGTTCGAGGCATCGAGAAATTCGCGCAGTACTAGGGAACCTGCCTGGCCCTCGGCACAGTGATAGATAAATCCAGCGCCTTGCTTCTCGGCCTGCGCCATCTTGCCCAGATCGAGCTTGGATAGCGTGAGCGCCGAGGTGTAGATCAGATTGTGATCGGTGGTCCCCGCTGTTTCGTCATCCACGTCGCGCAAGACCTGGATAAAGTCGCGGTTCGCAGTCGGCCAGCCTTGGATCGCCGCCGTACCTCCAACCAGCGCGCGCAGCTGCACGTAAGCCAGGAGTGCCTCCGGGGCGGCCTTGACCAGCGCCTTGGCCGGCCAGCTGATCGAGCTCTGGTAGCTCGGCGCACGCGTCCAGCTGTCGTGATGGACGAACGGCGTCTTTTGCGTCTTCTCGGCCCATAGCGGCAGGCTGTTGTAGCCGATGTGACTGTGCAGATCGATCAACCCCGGTAACACGAAGGCGTCGCCGACATCGATCACTGGTGCATTGGCAAATCCAGTCGGGGCGACGGCGGCCCCGGCAGAGACGCGCTCGATCGAGCCGCTGTCGTCGAGAAACACGCGCCCCCTGAACACGGCATCGGGATCGGCACGGTCGAGCGGCACAATTTTTCCCGAGATCACCAGCGCCATGGGCAGCTCCGACAGGCAGGAGTGCAAACCATACTCCGACTCGCACCACGATCACAATCGAGAGTGAATATTCGACAAGCTAGACAAGCTATGTAGTGGGGGTTCCGGTGCAACAGCGGGCGTCAGCTAGACTGCGTTGCTGACCGGGACGCCCGATGACCAAAAGCTAGGACCGTGACACGATCTATATCGAGCGCCAGTTCGACGCCAAGATCATTGGTTTGGGCGTGCGCTGGTACATCAGCTATCGCCTGAGCTACCGAGATCTCGTTGCGTCGATGACCGAGCGCGGCGTAGCTCGCACTTACTCAGCAGTCGGCAATATAGGCGACAGATGGATGACGGAAGAATGAGCGGACAAGGTCGGGCATTTGCTGCAGCTTTGCGAGTTGGTCCTCAATCTTGTCGCGCAATTTCTCGCCCGCCAGCAGTGGCCGTCGTGCCGTACCGGTGCGTTTGACATGACTCCACACCAATTCGTCGGGATTCAGGTCTGGCGCATAGCCAGGCAGGAAATGCAGGGTCAGCATGCCGTTGGTGCTGGCAACGTAATCGCGCACGATCACTTTCTTGTGTGCCGGCAGGCTGTCGATCACCAGGTGCAGCGGCTTGCGGCGATACTTCATCATTTGCCGCAGCAACTCGATAAACAACTCGGCGTTGAGCGCACCTTCGTAGGTGCGAAACCAGAACGCACCCTTCGCATTGACCGCCGAAGCGGCGCTGAAGGATTGCCGCTGCCCGGGGCGCAGCACCACCGGGGTTTGGCCTCGCACGCCCCAGGTTTTGCCATGGACCGTATCGGCCCGGAAGCCAGACTCGTCCCAGAAGAAGATTTCGGCGCCTTGAGACTGGGCTTGTTTGGCTATGGCTGGATAGGTTTCCCGTTGCCACCGCTCGATGGCTTCCGGATCGCGCTGATAGGCGCGCTGCAACGGCTTCTGTGGTGTCAGCCCGAGTTTCGCCAGCAGCTCGCCGACCGCAGTCAGCCCGAGGTGGACGCCAAACTTCTTGTCGATCAACTCGACCACCACGGCGCGCGTCCACAACCCGAAATCCAAGCCGTACTGGCGCGGGTCACGGCCATTGATCCAGCGGAACACCTGCCGCTCCTGCGTCGGCGTCAGGCTGCGCGGTCGCCCCGTCGCTTTGGTCGAGCGCAGTGCCTTGATCCCCACGCCCGGTTGCAGCGCCGCTTTGATCCACTTGTAAATCGTCGTCCGATTGAAGCCGTAGGCCTCGATCACCGCCGCCGCGGACTCGCCTTCGCGTACCCGTTCCACCGCCATCAGCCGAATCGCTTCCTGCGTCTGCCGATCCAACGTGCGACCGTCTCGTTTCATGAACAATGAGATCATGGATGCCGCAAGAAGTTCCGCTTTTGTCGACTTATTTATCGACTAGTGAGTAAGGGCGACCAGGACCGCTTCGCTAGGGCCGGTGTCGCAATGAAGGATGTGTATTGTAAGCCCGTTTCAGCGATGCGGCGTTCTACGGTTGGCGCTCAAAGTTCGGGGGATGCAGGTCGCGGAAGCCCAGCGCCTGCGCGATCTCGGAGGCGGAGAACGCGAAGCTGAAGAAGCTGCTGGCGGAGGCGCATCGACTCGGGGCGCTTCTACCCCTAGGCCGTGATGAGTGATCAAGGAACTGCGAGATGACACGACGGACAGACCCGATTTTCGAGGTATTCGACGCCAATGATGCATTCAGGACGACACCCAGCGAAGAGGAAATGCAGCAGGTATGGGACCTGATCGGCCCTCTGATGGAAAGGTATCTGCGTCTGCGACCGATTTGGCAGGTTGCTGCCGGCGCATTCATCGAGGGCTTTGAAACCGGGTGCGCTGAAGCGCCTCATGTGGTACGGCGAAGGGCCATTTCCGAAAGACTCCATAGAGGACCATCAAGACGCGTCCGCCTTCGAAGCGTCCGATGATCATCGGAACGACGCCGATCCAAGACTATCCGCGCCTTCCTCGGGAATTGCTTACCGAGGAGGAAGCAGCCGACTACTTGCAGATCCGGGTGCAGACGCTGCGCCAGTGGCGCAGTGGCTACCACAAGAAGGAAAAGATTCCGTATCTTAAAGTCGGTCGGGCGGTTCGCTATCGCAAGGCCGATCTGATCGCTTGGACAGTAAGTCGCGTTGGGGAAACCGAGCGGGCCAAGGAAGCAGCCGTCGAAGGCGCAGGAGGAGCAGATGCGGGAGATCCGGGACAAGTATCGGCGCCAAGGTGCGATGCAGCCTGAGCAGGAAACAGAACCTGTCGAACCTGCGCCTTCACCGCGTCCCGGCGGTTCACCCTCGATTGGCGGGCGTAAGCGGGGGAAATGAGCAGTGCCGTCCAAGAAGCCAACGATGCATTCACGCCGACGCGGGTGCCCAAACCGTTGCCCAAACGTAGTGGATCCTGCCGGAGGTGGAACGTGCTGTGCGATTTCCAGCCTATCGCACGCGACGAGGGCCGGCCGACATAAGGGTGTCCGCGATCCGAGTTAGACTAGCGAATCGCACGGCTGAATAACAGCTTTTTGCCAGCATTTCGCTGAAAGCTAAGTGGGGCACGGGGTATTGGGGGTTCGAATCCCGCCCTCCCGCCAAGAAAAGCAACTACAAAACAATGCCGCAGCGCTTTGGCGTGCCCTGAAGGCAAATTGATGGCTAATCGGGGTGCTGTGACTTTCGGCTGCTTGGGACTTCCTGAAGCCTCCTCGCGGGCGGTCGCCGTTGATTGCCCTTTTCGTTGACAGGAGCACAGCTGCGAATGGACCCCAAGATTCAATCAAAACGAGCTGAAGCCTTCAAGGCGCTTCACGAGAGACCAGGAATATTCGCAATCCCCAATCCCTGGGACGCAGGTTCGGCCAGGATGCTGGCCATCCTCGGGTTCGAGGCACTCGCAACGACGAGTGCGGGATTTGCGTTCTCCGTTGGGAAGCCCGACGCCGAGGGAGCGATCGATCGCGACGAAACGCTCGACAACGCGTGGACCATCGTCGAGGCGACATCGTTGCCGGTGTCGGCGGACCTGGAGAATGGATTCGGCGACGACCCGCAGACCTGCAGCGAAACCATTGTGCTCGCGGCGAAGGCCGGACTCGTAGGTGGATCGATCGAAGACGCAACCGGGCGCGTCGACGATCCGATCTATGCATTCGATTTGTCCGTCGAGCGCGTCAGGGCCGCTGTGGGCGCCGCGCGGTCTTTGCCTTTTCCATTCACGCTCACCGCAAGGGCGGAGAATCTGATCAACGGTCGTCCGGACCTCGACGATACGATTCGTCGCCTCGTCGCGTTTGCCGAGGCGGGCGCCGACGTGCTGTACGCACCCGGCGTCAAGACGCGAGAGGAAATCGGTGCCGTGGTGCGCGCGGTCGCGCCGAAACCCGTGAATGTCGTCATGGGTCTTTCCGGGCCGGCGTTCTCGCTCGACATGCTCGAAAGCCTGGGGGTGAAACGAGTAAGTCTGGGTTCGTCGCTTGCACGTGCGGCCTACGGCGCGTTCCTTCGAGCCGCGCGAGAAGTCAGGCAGCAAGGAACGTTCGACTTCGCGCGCGAGGCGGTCCCCTACGCCGAAATCAACACCATGTTCAAGCTTTGAAGATTCGCCTCACGTATCTAGTCAAGCGCTCGGTTTCTTCATTCGAGCGCCGCGCCGCTGCAGCCAGCCGACCGCAACCATCAGCACAAGCGAAATCGCAATCAGCATCGTCGCCGCAGCCGCGATGGTCAAGCTGATATTGTCGTTGATGCCGGCGAACATCTGCCGCGGCAGTGTACGCTGACCGGGTCCCGCCATCAGAAGCGCGACGACGACTTCGTCGAACGACGCCGCGAACGCGAATACCGCTCCGGACGCCACACCAGGCAGGATCAAGGGCAATGTGACGCGGCGGAAGGTCGTGATTCGCGAAGCTCCCAGGCTTTCTGCGGCACGGATCAGCGTGCGGTCGAAGCCCGCGAGTGTCGCCAGGACCGTGATGAGGACGAAGGGCACGCCCAGCGTCGTATGGGCCAGGATCAGGCCGGCGTAGCTATCGGTGAGTCCGAGCGGCGCGAACGCGAAGTAGACGCCGACGGCGACGATGATCACCGGCACGACCATGGGCGAAATGAGGATCGCCAATATCAGCGCCTGCGCGGGAAAGCGTGCACGCCAGATACCGAGTGCCGCGAGCGTGCCCAGCACCGTCGCCAGCACGGTTGCGGAAATGCCGACGATCAGACTGTTCTTGAGCGAGGGTAGCCAGAACGACGAGGTGAAGAAGTCTTCGTACCAGCGCAGGCTGAAGCCCGGCAGCGGGTAATAGAAGAACGATCCGGAGGAAAACGACAGCGGCACGATGGTGAGGATGGGCGCCACCAGGAATACCAGCACGGCCCCCGTCAACAGCGTGAGCCCGATGCGCGTGACGCGTTCCCCCGTTGTTTCGCTGCCCGTTTTCATCGCCAGTCCCGCAGGTGTTCCATCAGCCCAGCCGCATCCGCTCGACGCCGATGAGGCGGTTGTACACGGCGTATAGCGCCAGTGTGGCGGCCAGCAGCATGATCGACAGGGCGGCAGCCATGCCCCAGTTGACCGTCCTGCTGGCGTAAAAAGCGATGAAGTAGGAGATCATCTGGTCGTCGGCGCCGCCCACCAGTGCCGGCGTTATGTAGTAACCCAGCGCCTGGATGAACACCATCAGGCAGCCGGCGCCGATCCCCGGTAGCGTCTGCGGCAGGTAGACGCGCCGGAACGCGGTGAACGGGCGTGCACCCAGCGATGACGCCGCCCGCACGTACGACGGCGGAATGCCCCGCATGACGCTGTAGAGCGGCAGCACCATGAAGGGCAGAAGCACGTGCACCATCGCAACGTAGACCGCGAAGCGATTGAAGATCATTTTCAGCGGCTCGTGCACGATGTCCAACGACAGGAACAGGCTGTTGAGCACGCCTTCCTTTTGCAGCAACACGACCCAGGCGAGGGTGCGCACGAGCAACGAGGTCCAGAACGGCAGCAGCACCAGGAACAGCAGCACGCCCGCGCGGCCCGGCGGCTGTGCGGCGATGACATAGGCGACCGGGTAGCCGAGGACCAGGCACATCAGTGTTACCATCGCTGCTATCCACAGCGTGCGTCCGAGAACGGCGCGAAATACGCGCTGCTCGGGCGGAGCACCGACGATGGAGCCGTCGGCATCGCGCCGCAGGTCGAGCGCGCCAAGCAGGTAAAAGTCGGTCGCCGGTCCTCCGGCACGGCGCAGCGCAGCCCAGGTCTCACGCTCGCCCCACTTGGGGTCGATGCCGATGAGCGCCTCGCGCGCAGATCCCGTCAGTGTCGCGGGCAACTGCCGTCCCGTGCTGAAAAGCAGTGTGCGAAAACCCGGAACGTCGTAGTTGAGTCGCGTCGCCGCGCTGGCCAGCGTTCCCGCCTCGCGCGCCGCACCGATGTCGGCGATCAGCGCTGCGTACGCGGACTCGGGCGGCAGGCCGCGCTCATCCCAGTGCTTCAGTTCCGCGGTGACTGCGGGCAGGATGCGCGCAATGTCGGTGTCGATCACTCCGCGCGACAGCATCGCGCCGATGGGCACCACGAAGCACGCTGCGAGAAAGACGAAAAGCGGCAGCACCAATGCCACCGCACGCAGTTGCTCACGGCGGCGGCTGCGACTGAGTGCACGGCGCAGGCCGCCGGCGTCGTCATCGCCGCCGGCCAGCGCCGCGTGGAGTGCTGCCGCAGCGCCGCGTAGCACCGCTCGCTCGCGTTGCTTCGGTCCGCTCTCGGTTCGCTATGGGGCCGCTATTTGGCGACCCAGGCGTTGAAGCGCTGGTTGAGCTTGTCCAGGTTCTCCAGCCAGAACTTGTCGTTGATGTACAGCGCCGAAGCGATGTTCTGCGGCGCGGTTGCGAGGTTCGGCAGCACGTTCTTGTCGATCAGTGCCGTCGAGGCCTTCGCCGTCGGGCCGTACGGAATCTTCGGCGGCAGGTTCTTCTGGTTCTGTGGATCGTTGACGAAGACGAGGAAGGCCTCGGCCTGCGCCTTGTTCGGCGTACCTTTCATGACGACCCACGAATCGATCGTATAGAGGTTGTTGTGCCATGCGATCTTGAAGTTCTTCTTGTCCTTGTCGTTGGCGGCGGCGATGCGGCCGTTGTAGGCATCGGTCATCGCGACCTCGCCGGAGGCCAGCAGCTGCGGCGGCTGCGAGCCCTTTTCCCACCACACCAGATTCGGTTTCAATTGATCGAGCTTCTTGAACGCGCGCTCGACGCCTTCGTTGGTGCCGAGCACCTTGTAGACGTCGGCCGGCGCGACGCCGTCGGCCATGAGCGCGATTTCCAGCGTCGTCTTCGGACCTTTGCGCAGCGCACGCTTGCCGGGCCACTTCTGCACGTTCCAGAAATCGGCCCAGGACTTCGGCGCGTCGCCCTTGATCTTGTCGCCGTCGTAGGCGAGGATGAAGCTGTAGATGATGGCGCCGACGCCGCAGTCGTTGACCGCGTCGGGGTAGGTACTTGTCCTTCCCGCCAAGCTTGGCCCAGTCGATCTTTTCGTAGAGGCCTTCTTCGCAGCCGAGCAGGAGCTCTTCCGACTCGACCTGGACCACGTCCCAGTTGTTGTTGCCGCCCTGGATCTTGGCGCGCAGCGTACCGACGCCGCCATCCCAGTTTTCTTCGGTCATCGTTATCTTGGTCCTGTCCATGAACGGCTTGAAATAGACTTCGCGCTGGGCGTCCTGGTACGCACCGCCCCAGGATACGACGGACAAGTCGCGCCCGAGCGCCGCGGCGGACACCACGAGCGCCGCCGCCGTCACTGCCACTATCGATATTTTCTTCGTTTGCATGTTGGCCTCCATTGACAAGATTTGTGGCCGCGTCGCTAGCTTTCCTGCGCAAATACGCGGCAATGTTCGGGCGCCCAAAAGACGTCTACCGCCGCGCCGATGCGCGGCAAGCGTCTGCGCTTCGGAAATCGGGCGTTTCACCATGAACTCTTCGTTGCCGGCCAACACGACGCGCGCGCGGACGTGGTCGCCGAGGTAGATGATCTCCTGCAGCGATCCCGCCAGACGGCATCCGGGGTGCCCGTCGATTGTATGCTCCGCCGCGCGGATTTGCACCCGTTCCGGCCGCAGCGATGCGGTGACCGCTTCGCCGTCTCGTACCGGCTCGACGAGCGTGCCGTCGATCCGGGTATCGCCTGCCGTCATGCGGATGGTGCAGCGGGTCTCGGCGTTGGCCTCCAGGCGGCCATCGAGACGATTGTTCTCGCCGATGAACCGGGCGACGAAGGCATTCTTCGGGTATTCATACATCTGCTCCGGCGTATCGAGCTGCTGGATCTTGCCGCGGTGAAACACCGCGATGCGATCCGACATCGTCAGCGCCTCCGCCTGGTCGTGCGTGACGTAGACCATGGTCACGCCGAGCCGCTGATGCAGCCGCCGGATCTCGAGCTGCATCTGCTCGCGCAGCTGCTTGTCGAGCGCGCCGAGCGGCTCGTCCATCAGGATCAGCTTCGGCTCGAACACCAGGGCGCGGGCCACTGCGACGCGCTGCTGCTGGCCACCGGAGAGCTGCGCCGGCCGCCGCTGGCCGAAGCCGCCGAGTTGCACCATGTCCAGCGCGCGCTCGACACGCTTGGCGATGTCCGCTCGCGGGCACGCCGCGCACCGATAGCGGGAAGCCGATGTTCTCGGCGACGCTCATGTGCGGGAAGAGCGCGTAGTTCTGGAACACCATGCCGATGTGGCGTTGATACGGCGGAACGCGCGACAGCGGCTTGCCTTCGAGCAGGATCTCGCCGGCGGTCGGCGTCTCGAACCCCGCGAGGAGCATCAGCGTCGTCGTCTTGCCCGATCCCGAAGGCCCAAGCAGTGTCAGGAACTCGCCGCGCTCGATATCGAGATCGAGCTCGTCAACTACGCGGGTCACGCCATCGTAGGTCTTGCCGTGCCGACAAAACGAACGATTGGATCGGCGGCGCTTGTATGTTCCCCCCGATCGGCGCTCATCCTGTTCCCGACCTGGCCATCGCTCGACGTTCCGGCGTTTGTAGCATCGGGCCGCCGACGCTGTTCACGCCAGACCCTTTTCCTTCACCATGGCCCAGGTGTCGTCGAGCGCCTTGCCGAAACATCCCATCATCTCGTCGATCTCGGCGTCGCTGATGATCAACGGCGGGCTGAAGGCGACGATGTCGCCGGGCATGTTGCGCAGTATCGCTCCGTGGTGCTGTGCGCGGCGCACGAGATACGCGGCGACCCCGGCTTTGGGATCGAAGCTCTGCTTGCTTGTCTTGTTACGGACGAGCTCCACGGCGCCGATCAGCCCGATGCCGCGGGCCTCGCCGATCAGCGGATGGCCCGCGTAGCTGCGAATTCCTGCCTGCATCCGCGGGCCGACTCGCCGCACTTGCGCGACGATGTCGCGCTCTTCGTAGATTTTCAGCGTCTCCAGCGCGACGGCAGCCGGCACCGGATGTCCCGAGTACGTGTAGCCGTGGCCGAAGATGCCGAGTTTGTCGCTTTGCGCGACGAGTATCTCGTAGAGCTTGTTGGTGAGGAGATTGGCGGAGATCGGCTGGTATCCGGCGGACAGCGCCTTCGCCAGCGTCATGATGTCGGGTTGCAGATTGAAGGTTTGCGAGCCGAACATATTGCCGGTACGCCCGAAGCCACAGATCACTTCGTCCACCACGAACAGGATTTCGTATTTTTTCAGAATCGGCTGAATCCGATCGAAATAGGTCGCCGGCGGCACGATGACACCACCCGCACCCATGACGGGCTCGGCGAAGAACGCGGCGATGGTGTCGGGACCCTCGCGCAGGATCAGCTGCTCGAGGTTGGCGGCGAGTCGAGTCGCGAAGGCTTCCTCGCTCTCTCCCGGCTGCGCGCCGCGGTAATAGTCCGGGCATTCGGCGTGCAGGATCCGCTCGATCGGCAGATCGAAATCGTTGTGGGCGAAGGCGAGGCCGGTCAGGCTCGCGGCGGCAATCGTCACGCCGTGGTACGCGCGCTTGCGCGAAATGATCTTTTTCTTTTGCGGCCGGCCAACCGCGTTGTTGACGTACCACGCCAGCTTGATGGCGGCATCGTTCGCCTCGGACCCCGAGTTCGCGAACAGCACCTTGTCCATGCCTGCGGGTGCGATTCCGATCAGCCGCTCGGCGAGCTCGGTGCTGATCGCCGGGACCTTCCCGGCAAAGCTGTGATAGAACGGCAGCTCGCACATCTGCCGATACGCGGCGTCGGCGAGTCGCCGCTCGGAAAAGCCGAGCGACGCGCACCACAAGCCAGCCATGCCCTCGACGTAGCGGCGGCCCTCGTCGTCGTAGATGTAGACGCCTTCGCCACGCGTGACGACGAATGGCCCTTCCTTCTGCACCGCCCGCAGGTTGGTCGTCGGGTGAAGGTGGAAGGACTGGTCGCGGCGCGCGGCCGGTGTGTTCAGTGACATCGGAATATTCCTCGGAGAACGGGCGCCACGTGGCCCGCGGCAAGGGCCGACAGGGATAGTGAGCACGCTAAGTGAGAATTGTATCCGGTGCAGACATGCCGGAGGAGAGCCAAGGAGGACGTTGACGCTGACGTCATCCCGGCGTAGGTCGGGATCCAAGTTCGTGGAACGTAGACGCCGCAACTTGGGCCCCGGCCTCCGCCGGGGCGACATGGATCGAGTGACACAGCACGTATGAATGTTGACGTCATCCCGGCGCAGGCCGGGATCCAAGTTTAGTGGAAACGCGGGCGCCGCGACTTGGGCCCCGGCCTGCGCCGGGGCGACATAGATCGAGTGACACGGCAGTATGAATGTTGCCGTCATCCCGGCGCAGGCCGGGATCCAAGTTTAGTGGAAACGCGGGCGCCGCGACTTGGGCCCTGGCCTGCGCCGGGGCGACATTGGATCGAGTGACACAGCACGTATGAATGTTGACGTCATCCCGGCGTAGGCCGGGATCCAAGTTCAGTCGAAACGTAGACGCCGCAACTTGGGCCCCGGCCTGCGCCGGGACGACATTGGATCGAGTGACACAGCACGTATGAATGTTGACGTCATCCCGGCGCAGGCCGGGATCCAGGTTCAGTGGAAACGCGGGCGCCGCAACTTGGGCCCCGGCCTGCGCCGGGGAGACGTGGGTTGTGGCTGGTTGTGTCACGTAGTCAAGTAAAGCTCATAATGCGCCGATTGAGATCTCCATCCGACACAACCTCAGGAATCATTACAAATGGCCACTCCGCATACCGATGCGTATGTCGATCTGCAACGGTCGATCCAGGAGGAGAAGCTACGACGCATTCGCGTGCACCAGGCCCAGGTCGCGACGCGAACTCGGATGCGTCGTTGCGATGGCCGACGGCGCTCCCCCGGGGCTCAATTTACTCGCCCAGGGAGACAGTTGGTTCGACTATCCGCTACCTCTTCTGGCGCCCAGCGATATCGTTGCTCATCTGCAGCATCTGCCCGGAAAGACGCCGTTCGTGCTTTCACTTGCGCATCATGGTGAGGCCGCGGAGGACATGCTCGGTGTGAAGAAGCTGCACGAGTTGATCGATCAGCTCAAGAATCCGCAGGCTAACGGCCACTACGACGCGATTCTATTCTCCGGTGGCGGAAATGACATCGCGGGTGATCAATTCCGACTCTGGCTCAACGAGGCAGCCGTCGTCGGAAATGATCCGGCCCAAGGGCTTAATGGCCAGCGTGTAGCGGCTATCATGGGCCTAATCAAAGCGGGCTACGAAGACCTGATTGCGGCACGAGATTCGATCGATAAAACGATTCCAATTTTCGGGCACAGCTACGATTTCCCCATTCCAAACAACGTTGGGCTGGCATGTGCTGGGCCATGGTTATACCCTGGATTTCAGGATCGCGGCTGGACCAATGTCAATATCAATCGCGGCATCATCAAGCAATTGCTACACAAGCTTGCCGCTATGCTCGACACCTTCGCCGCCGACTCGAAGAACTACTTCGTTCATGTGCATACGCAGGGCACGCTAACTGACCCAGAGTGGGCGAACGAATTGCACCCAACGCCCGGTGGATTCGCGGCGATTACTGCGAAGTTCGTCGACTCGCTGCGTAACCAGTTCCCAGGCCGGATCTAGCGAAGTCCCGAAGGCGCCCAGTTGGCCTGTTTGCGTCTGACATTGACGTGAGCCGGCCTCGTCGAGAATGTCGAGCAGCTTGCGCATGATACGATTTTCGGGTGCGGTGGTAGCTGGAGGTGGCGACTCCCATGAGGCCCATGTGCGAACTCCTACGACCGGAACGGCGCGTGTCGTTGCCTATCGATGACCGGGTTCGGTCCTATTGCGGACTACGTGATTCCGAAAAGCAGTCGGTGAAGTCAATCCGATCGGTACACCGTTAGCGCTCGTCTGCAAGCGGAGAATTCTTACAATCGTCTGTCGTGCGGCGGAATGTTCGCGTTGAACGCCCGGTCGCGGCGCGTTGACGGACGTTAGCAAACGAGCATAATGGTGGCACGCGCCGTAGCTTGCGAGATGTTGCGGCGGTCCTTGCGTCCTTCAAGGAGGTGCCCACATGCTCAACGCCAAAACGACGTTGTTGTGCGCGCTTGTTGTGCTGCAGTGCGCCTTCCTCTCGGCCGCGCGCGCCGCTCCGGAAACGGGTTGGTACTGGAATCCCAACGAAAGCGGACGCGGCTTTTTTGTTGAAAGCCACGACGGAGTAACTTTCATCGGCGCGTACCTCTACGACGCCGACGGCCACGCGACCTGGTTCGTTGCGGGCGGTCCCAACGCCGATCCGTACAACTACACCGGCGATCTCTACAACAAGACAGGTGGCCAGACGCTATTCGGCGACTATGTTGCGCCAGGCAATGCCGTGGTCGTCGGGCAGATCTCGGTGCACTTCAGCGACGACACGCACGGAACGGTCACATGGTCTGGCGGCGCGGTGCAAATCGAGCGGCAGATCTTCGGGAGCGGCGACGCCGCGTTCCAGCCCTTCTCCGGCTGGTGGTGGAACCCCGACGAATCGGGCAGCGGCTTCAGCGTCGAGGTCCAGGGAAACAACCTCTTCATTGTCGGCTTCATGTACGACGATAGCGGTCGCCCGGTCTGGTACTACTCGGCCGGACCAATGATGACAGACCCGACCACCTATCACGGCGACGTGCTCCAGTTTGCCAACGGTCAGACTCTGGGCGGCCCTTACCACCCGCCGGGCGTACCCACCAAGGTCGCCACGCTCGATATCGAGTTCACTGCGACGAATGCGGCCACGCTCACCTTCACCGAGACGCCGGCATCGCCCGCCGCGGGCGATCGAGCAAAGGCCGCCGGAAGCCGGTCGAGCACGAGGAACGTTCAACCGCAGTTCCCCAAACCGGCAACGTTTCAATATCCTCAGTACTACGTCGGGTCGTTCCATTTCAGAAGCCAGGTCACCGGTGGACTTGAGTACTCGGTATTCAGCGTCGATAATCAAACCCTTACTCAGGGAATCTACCAGCCAGACGCGTTCCAGGCATACGGACCGGCGCGGGACGGGTACGTGATAACGGTCCAGGCTGGGGGCAACTTTCAGAGCTGTAACGTAACGGAAGGCTCGATAGACATACCCATGCCCCGGGACAGCCTAGCTTTGAACATCACACCCTACGGGGGTTACGGCCTCACCTTCACGTTTCCGGCCGTCGTGATCAACGCGACTATCGCTTGTGGGGACGGTCAACCAGTAACCGTGCCCCTGCCGTACCCTGGCCAGACATTCATTCTGAGGGGTGCGATTCCGAACAAGGACTTGACGGGCACGCGCGCGGGCGTCACCCAAGGCGAGATCTCCGCCAACTTCATGGCGAATGTTGCTGTCGGCACTGCGCTGGGACAGTATGATTTCGTGCCGAACCATTGAAACTTGCCGAGATGCGATGAACAGGCAGCTCGTCGTTTGGGGGCGACGCGACAATCTCAACGCGGAAGTTTATCGATGCCGGCGACGAAGATCATTGGCCGGCAGCTTTCGCGCGCCTCGCGACAAGGGCGCGATAGCCACTCAGCTTGATGGAGTGAGTTTCGCGACAACGTCTCGCAAATTGCGGAGATCTTCATCGGTGTAGGTGTGACCTGTTCTGGGTGCTGAAGGGCAGCGGAGCGGCCACTTCGGGATTCGTCGCCGTCTCGCGCGCCGTAGCGACCGCCTCTTCCGAGCCGCCCGCGAGCCCTTCTCGAACTGCAGCTCGATGATAGAGCGCGACGGTCAACTGGCCCGCCAAGACAGTCTATCCGCTCATCCGAGATATTCAGAGGGTGTCGGCGGCAGCGGGCATCACCGGATGTCTACGAATTCTGTTGAGTCGGCGTCGATGCGGGCTATGGGCTCGATCCGGACTTCGGCCTGGTCGGCGGGTTGGCTCGAGTTCGGTGTTAGGAAACCGCTATATTAGGCCTGCCAACCTATCATTCCGCCGACAACCATCGACGAGCTGTCGGCCGTCTTCGAGGTGACATCAATGCAGACCGTCAAGCTTAGGGCCGGGGATACGATCATTTCCGAGGGGGAAGACGGCAACACCGCGTTCCTCGTCGTCTCAGGCTCGGTCCAGGTCAGTGTCGGCAAAGAGCCGAAGGCCAAAACCGTCGCGACGCTCAACGCCGGCGACGTGTTCGGTGAAATGTCCCTGATCGAACCGGGTCCGCGATCAGCCACTGTCAAGGCGCTGACCGATGCCGAATGCGTCGCGACCACTTACGACGAATTCATCCCATTGATGCGAAACGATCCGCAACGGGCGATCACGTTCATGGGGAGTCTCGTGCGGAAGCTTCGTGAGATGAACAATTTGCTCTCCATCGCACCGGCCGAGCTGCTGGGTCAGCGTATCCAGCAGAGCCTGCAGGTGATCCTCGCCGGCCTGGAAGGGCGCGACACACTCTCTGCCTCGGACTTGGACGGACTTGGGCATGAGCTGCGCATGCTGCTCCAGACCGACCGCATACAGCTCGCGACGGCGGAGATCGACAAGGCTGAACGAGTCCTGCAATACATGGTGCGCCCGAATATCGAAGAATGCCTGAACCTCTGGTTCGGCAAGTCCGAGCAGACGGACCAGGATATCTTGAATCGGTTCGCCACGGACGTGGCCCTGGCATCCACGGGTCAGTACGATCACTGGGCCCTGAATGTCGAACACCCGCGCCTGTTAGTGGCACTGGTGATCATGCTCGACCAATTCACCCGCAACCTCTACCGCGACACGCCCCGGATGTATGCCTGGGACGCGCACTGTCAGCGCCTGGTAAAGCGTGGGCTGCGCGTCGGCGTGGGCGCGCGCCTGCGCCCGATCGAGCGGGTCTTCCTCTGCCTGGTGCTGACCCACTCCGAAGTGCTCGACGATCAGCTTTTGTGCATGGAGGAGTGGGAACGCGCGATGCAGGATCTCGCGCCGGATGACCCGCTGAACGTCTTCCACGAAATCTTTCACCGACACGTCGCGGTGATAAAACGCTTCGGCCGGTTTCCCCACCGCAACAAGATCCAGCAGAGGGCGAACACCAGTGACGAGGAAGACTTTCTGGCCGATAGCTCGTTCCGCTTCGACCTGCCGCTGATCCGGAAGCCCGACGGGACGTTCGCGTTCGCCGGCTCGGTGAAGAAGCGCACTGTGAAGATGCTCGACCACGAGTACGAGACGCTGCTGCCGGACATCGACGAGGTGGGACACAGGGCGTTCGAGTACAAGTATTTGGGGCCGGACGGCGTCTTCACCAAGACGCGGGAGCAGCTGAAGAAGCAGGGCTACATCCGCATCGGTGACAGTGTCCCCGACTTCACCGCCGAGTCCAGCATGGGTCCAATCAACTTCCACGAGTTCATGGGCGACTCATGGTGCGTGTTCTTCTCGCACCCGGCCGACTTCACGCCGGTGTGCACCACCGAGTTCGGGATGACAGCCAAGCTCCAGCACGAGTGGAGCGTACGTAACACCAAGGTCATCGGTCTGAGCGTTGACAGCGCCGACGACCACGAGCGCTGGATCGCGGACATCAACGAGACGCAACATACGCAGGTGAACTTCCCGATTATCGCGGACAAGGATCGCCGCGTGTCGATGCTCTTCGGCATGCTCGACCCGACCACGTTCCGCCACGGGACCGGTTTGGGCGAGACCATGACAGTGCGCTGTGTGTTCATTATCTCGCCGTCGAAGCGAGTCGAGTTGATCCTTTCTTACCCGGCCTTCATCGGCCGCAACTTCAACGAGATCCTGCGTATCCTGGATGCCCTGCAGCTTTCGGCGAAGTATCGCGTGGCCACGCCGGCGAACTGGCAGCCGGGAGATGACACAGTGGTTCTGCCCTTCATCTCGGACGAGGAGGCAGAGCGCATGTTCGCGGACCAGGGCGGCTTCCGCAAGGTGCGCTCCTACCTGCGCTTCGTGCGTGATCCGTCGCTGCGTTGTCTCTGATCTACACCGCGGCCACCACCACGAAGTGCTGGCACCGGATTCACGCTGCCCGAGGGCAGCTTCCTGGCCTCGAACTCCAGCGTTAGTGCGGATGTTGTTCAGGCAAGCCGCACAAGCCCGCAGGTACGCCGCTCGGAAGTCTGAGCGTTGACGCACGCTCACCACCGTCTGTGCTTGGCGTTAGCGTCTTACCTCGAAGGCTTCAGCGCCTTCGCATCCAGTGGGCCTCAGCTAGGAGCTTCTCCGGCTTCAGGTTCTCGGCCTCGAGCTCGCGCAGGCGCTTGGCCTCTCCTCGTCCGCGAGTAACTGGACCTGCCAGCATCCTACTTGCGTTTGCGGGCCTTGCCCTTCTTCACGGAGTTGCCCTTCTTCGCCGCCTTGCGCTTTTTCGTGCCTTTGCCAACCTTGGAGGCTGCCACTGTTGCGGCGATCGTCGCTGGGCCTGCGGCCTTGGCACCTCGACCCACCGCGCCGGCGGGCGACATGCGGAACTTGGCAGCGTAATACTCCAGGGCCCAGCGCGTCTTCGCCTGCTCCTCCATGTCGCGCTCCGCGCCGAATTCCGCGAGGAACGCCATGAAGCCGGCGAGTGCCGCGGCAGCCTGGACAACCGGCGCCTTGATCGACGCCTCCATCAGGCGAGCGCCGTCCTCGCGCACCCAGACCTCGGCAGTGATCGGCCATGGGCAGCCGGGATCCTCGAATTTCCACCGATGCGCGCGCAGCGGGCCGAACACCTGCATCGACGAGAAGTCGATGTTGCGGTTCGCCATCCCGAGCAGGAACGCCTGCTGGTCCTTCGTGAACAGTTCACCAATCTTTTTGTCACCCGACGCGATCCGCTTGATCACGCCTTTCGGGACCGGCATGCTGAACGACGCTGACTTGATGACGCCCTTCTCGCTCGCGTCGGCCTCGATCTTGAAATCGGGAAAGGTGCGCCACCTCGCGGACACCTGTTCGGGAATGACCGGCCTGAACTTGACCGTCGAGTCGTGTTGGTCGCCGACGACGCGGCGTGCACGCGTGATGATCCCCGCCTTGTTCAGGTCGAGGTCGGCGGTGTCGTAAAAATAGATGTAGCGCTCCTGGTCGTTGGCGATGGTGAGACCGAAGCGCGCGAGGGTGCTGTCGACCTGGCTTTCCGGAATCGTGGCCTTGATCTCGATCGAGTTGGCGCCCGACACCATAGCTGCGACCCTACCGCGTGTGGTTGCTCCGCGTTCCATGGCTGCTCCTGATAGTCGCTCGCCGCACCGCGTCTCGCCTTTCGGATGGGGGGATCGCGTGGGCGAAATAGTTTGCGCCTTCAGGCGATCGGCGACAATAGTTCGATCGGGAGATCGCCAGGTGTAGCGCCCCGCAAAATTCTGTCGATGAAACAGACGACGCGCCGATAACGCAGGAAGCCGCAGAAATGTTGAAAGTGCAAGTTGAACAAGGTCAGGGCGGACGTGTGATCCTCACGGATTCGATCACCACGCTCACGCCGGAAGATGCCGGAGCCATTGTCGTCTCGGCATCGCACGGCGGCGCCAGCTCGGGAGAGTTCGCCCTGGTGTTGCCACTGAAAGTCGTTTTCTTCAACGACGCGGGAGTCGGGAAGGACAACGCGGGCATCGCCGCGCTCGACATGTTGGAGGCGAGAGGCGTTGCCGCAGGCGCCGTTGCGCATACGAGCGCCAGGATCGGCGACTCGCGCGACATGTGGGACGCGGGAGTGATATCTCACGTCAATTCGACCGCGCGCAAGCTGGGCTTGGTTCCCGGGAGGCCGCTTCGGGCTGCACTGATGGAACTGGTGTCGACGGAGGGCTAAGGCGCAAGCACCCGATTGACGTCATCCCGACGCAGGCCGGGATCCAAGTTCAGTGGAAGCGTAGGTGCTGCAACTTGGGCCCCGGCCTCCGCCGGGGCGACGTGGGTTGTGTCATGTAGTTAGCCAAAGCTCAACAGATTTGCTTGCAATTGAACCCGTAATGCCTTCGCAAGAGCAGCCCCTCACAACTTCTCCGCGTAATCCTTCTGCAGCTGCTTGATACGCTCGTGCGAGCCCAGGAAAGCGTGCTTCGACATGTCGGCAGTGTACTTGCTTGCCGGCGGGTGCTTGCCGACCGCTTCCGCGAGCGCGCGGATGTGATGCGGGCCCGCGCCGCAACAGACGCCGAGATAGCGGATGTTCATCGCGAGCGCCTCGCGGCCGAAGTCGGCGATCTCGAAACGATTGCAGGTGAACGGGTCGAGCGCGGTCGGGAACGGCCGAGCGCCCCAGTCGCCGTGCCAGTGTGTATCGCGCAGCGACTGGAACGACGGCTGGCCCGGGTGCGTGCGGTAGGGCACGGGCAGTGCGGCCATGTGGGTCCTCACTGCGCCACGGATCTGCTTGAGCAGCGGCATGATCGTATCGGGTCCGCGGATGCAGTTCAGGCCCACGACGTCCGCGCCCGCATCGGCAAGGCGTTTGCATGCGTCGCCGACTTCCCACCCTTCACGGGTGACGTCCTCCTGGTGCATCGCCAGCGTCATCACCGCCGTTTGCTTCGCCGCCTTGATGACATCGAGCGCGATCAGCGCCTCCTGCGCCCACGAGAACGTTTCGCCGACGACATAGTCGACGCCCGCATCCACCGCCCAACGCACCTGCTCTTCGAACATCGCGCGCACCGCCTTGTGCGATGCCGTATCGGCGGGATCGAACACGTTGGTGTTGCAGATGTCGCCGGCGAAAAGCGCGCCGCTTTCCTGCACCACGGACTTGGCGATTTCCAGCGCACGCCGGTTGATGGGTTCGAGGTCGCCCTCGCGGCCGATGACGCGCAGCTTCTCGCGGTGCGCGTAGTAGGTGAGTGCCTCGACGACGTCCGAGCCGGCATGGACGAAGTCGCGATGCAGCTGCGCGACGACCTCCGGGTGTTCGAGCACGACCTCGGGCACGTAGGCGCCGGCCTGCAGGTAGCCGCGGCGCTCGAGCTCGAAGACATAACCTTCGGCGCAGATCACGGGACCCTGGTCGAGGCGTTGCAGCAGGGACGGTCGCTGGGATGCGGGAGGCGTCATGGCCAGGCACCGTAGACGTTGATGACGAGTCGCAACTATCGCACATTTTCATGTGCCTCGTGCCCGCGGCGGGTTGGTAGCGCCGCTTCGCGGGCGTGCGCGGTTGACCAATCGATGGCCATTTGAAACACTCTCGTGCCACGCGGGCCGCGTTCATTCGGCGCGACCGCGCGAGGGGATGATGCCACCGGGGACGCGGAGGACTAGTGGAGACGCTGGCGTTCATCCTGCACAATCTGCCGGCCATCGGCGAGCGCACCCTCGAGCACTTGTCGATCGTCAGCGTCGCCGTCGGCATCGCCATCGTCACCGGTGTGCCGCTCGGCATCGCCATCACGCAGAGTCAGCGCGCTGCCGACACGATCCTCTACCTGGGCTCGATCGTGATGACGATCCCTTCGATCGCGCTGTTCGGCGTGCTGATCCCGATCCTGTCGAAGATCGGACAGGGGATCGGCTGGCTGCCAGCGGTGATCGCGGCCATGCTCTACGCGCAGCTGCCGATCATCCGCAACACCTATACCGCCATCCGCAATGTCGATCCGTCGCTGCGCTCGGCGGCGGTCGGCATGGGGATGTCGGTCGCGCAGCGGCTCGCGCGCGTCGAGATTCCGATCGCGCTGCCGGTGATCATCGCCGGGATCAGGATCGCCGTGGTCATCAACATCGGCGTCACCGCGATCGCCACATACATCGGGGCGGGCGGGCTGGGCACGTTCATCAGCCGTGGCATCTCGCAATCCGACATCCGGCAGCTCATCACCGGCGCGCTCGCGCTTGGGCTGCTCGCGATCACCGCCGACTACGCGCTGCTGTGGTTGCAGAAGCGCCTGACGCCGAAGGGCATGACGCCGCGCGGTGCCTGAACATGATCCGACTCGAGGCCCTGACCAAGACCTACACCACCGCGCAGGGGACGGTGACCGCCGTTGACGGCCTGAATCTCGAGGTGCGCGCCGGTGAAACCTGCGTGCTGCTGGGCCCGTCCGGATGCGGCAAGACGACGACGCTGCGCATGATCAATCGCCTCGTCGCGCCGACCTCCGGCAGGATATTCATCGACGGCCGCGATACCGGCGCGGTCAATCCCGTCGAGCTGCGGCGCGGGATCGGCTACGTGATCCAGCAGATCGGCCTGTTTCCCAACATGACCGTCGCCGAGAACATCGGCGTCGTGCCGCGGCTGCTCGGCTGGGATGCGGTGCGCCGCCGCCGCCGCGCGGAGGAGCTGCTCTCGCTGCTCGCGCTGCAGCCCCGCGAGTTCGCCGACCGCTATCCGAACGAGCTTTCCGGCGGACAGGCGCAACGCGTCGGCGTGGCCCGCGCGCTCGCCGTCGATCCGCCCGTGCTGCTGATGGACGAGCCGTTCGCGGCGCTCGACCCGGTGAACCGTACCGCGATCCAGGACGAATTTCTGCGCATGCAGGAGAAGCTGCGCAAGACGATCCTGTTCGTCAGCCACGACATCGACGAGGCAGTGAAGATGGCGGACCGCATCGCGATCTTCGATTCCGGGCATCTGGTGCAGTTTGCGGCGCCGGACGACATGCTCGCGCACCCCGCCGACGGATTTGTCGCGAGTTTCGTCGGCAGCGACCGCACGCTCAAGCGCCTGCGGCTCATTCGTGTTCGTGAAGTGATCGCGGCGGTTACCGACGCGCGCATCGACCCGAGTGCCCCAACGGTCGCGCCGGACGACGACCTGCGCCGCGTCGCAGCGCTGTTCCTCGAACATGGCAGCGAAACGCTGCGGTGCGTCGACGCCGCCGGCCATTTCGTCGGCGTCGTCACGCGCGACGCCGTCGCGGCGCGCCTTGCGCTGCAGGACAAGCGATGAGCACGGCAAGCTCCGGCGCGCTCGCCCACCGCTCGACGATGCCGTACTGGGTGCTCCTGGGCATCGCGCTCGCGATCGCCTGGGGACTCTATGCGAGTGGCCTCGCCGCGGACATCCTGCATTACCGCAAGGACATCGTCTATCTCACCAAGCAGCATCTGATGCTGGTCGCGATCTCGGGCTCGGCCGCGATCGTCACCGGCGTCGGCATCGGCATCTGGCTGTCGCGGCCATGGATGGCGCGCTGGGCGGAAACCGCCATCCAGGTGGTCAACCTGGTGACGTCGATCCCCACGCTCGGCAAGCTCGCGCTCATGATGAGCCTGCTCGGCATCGGTCCGCTCCCCGCAATCGTCGGGCTGTGGATCGCCACGCTGCTGCCGATCATCCGCAACACCTATGAAGGTATCCGCGCAGTGCCGGCGCATCTCGTCGACGCCGCGCGCGGGATGGGGATGGGTCCGTCGGCGATCCTCGCCCGCGTGGAATTGCCGAATGCGCTCTTCGTGATTTTCGCTGGCGTGCGCACGGCCATGGCGGTCAACGTCGGCACGGCGCCGATCGCGTTCCTGATCGGCGGCGGCGGTCTCGGGGAGCTCATCTTCACCGGCATCGACCTGCAGCAGCACGGCATGATGCTGGCGGGCGCGATCCCCACCGCGCTGCTCGCCGTGGCCGTGGATTTTTTGTTTGGTCAGGCGCAGTATTGGCTCGTCCCGCGCGGCGTCAATCCGCTGCGCAATAGTTGATACGCGGTTCCACAGTTGATACGGGGTTTCACAGGAGGAGTCTTCATGAAGCACGCATTGGGCAGGTTGCTCGCCGGCATCGCCATCGCCGGCCTCGTCTGCGGCGCCGCCACGGCGCAGACGATCGTCGTCGGCGGCAAGGCGTTCACCGAGCAGCAGATCATGACGGCGATGACCGTCGCGCTGCTCAAGGCCAAGGGCTTCACGGCCGAACGCAAGGCGGGGATGGGCAGCGCGGCGGTGCGCTCGGCATTGGAAAACGGACAGATCGATGTCTACTGGGAGTACACCGGCACGGGACTCGGTGTCTTCAACAAGATCACCGACAAATTCGCGTCGGCCGAAGAGGCCTACAAGCGCATCAAGGAAGTCGACGGCGCGAAGGGCATTGTCTGGCTCAATATGGCGCCGGCGAACAACACGTATGCCTTCGCGATGAACCGGGACGACGCGCAGAAGCGCGGCATCGTCACGATGAGCGACTACGCGAAGGCGGTGAAGAGCGGCGCGAAAATGACGTTCGCGTCCAACGCCGAATTCTACGCACGGCCTGACGGGCTTCCCGGCTGGCAGACCGCGTACGGCTTCGAGCTCGACCGCGACAACGTCAAGCGCATGGACACCGGACTCACGTACAACGCGCTGCGCGACCGGCAGGTCGATTCGGCGGTCGTGTTCGCGACCGACGGCCGCATTCCGGCGTTCAACTTCGTCGTGCTGACCGACGACAAGAACTACGCGGCGCCGTACAACCTGACGCCGGTCGTGCGCAAGGAAGTGCTCGACAAGTACCCGAAGATCGCCGACGCGCTGAATTCGCTCTCGCCCAAGCTCACCAACGAGACGATGGCCAAGCTCAACGCCAGCGTCGACGTCGACAAGAAGACGCCGGAGGAGGTCGCCGAAGGCTTCCTGAAGGCGAACGGGCTGATCTGAACACACCGATGATGGCCGAAGGCGATCGCGGAGCGACGGCGGTCGCCCGGTTCGCGCATGTGCCCGCGTTCGTCGCCGGACTCGCCTACGACGACCTTCCGCACAGCGTCGTCGCGAGCGCGCAGCGGAGCCTGCTCGATCTGATCGGTATCGCCGCCGCGGCGAGCCGGACGCGTCCCGCGGCCATCGCGAGCGCGTATGCCGTCCACGCAACTGTGCGGCAGCGACGGCAGCGCGCGAATACTGTTCGACGGCCGGCGCGCCGGCATCGCCGGTGCCGCGTTCGCCGGCGCCACGACATCGATGCGCTCGACGGTCACGACGGCCACGTGCTGACCAAGGGCCACGCGGGCGTCGCGCTGCTGCCCGCGCTGCTGGCGTTGATCGATGGCGCGCAGCCCGGCGAAGCGGCGGCGACGATCGACGGTCGCGAGTTCCTCACGTGTCTCGTGCTGGGTTACGAAGTCGCGACGCGCGCCGGCATCGCGCTGCATGCGACCGTTCGGACTACCACTGCTCGGGCGCGTGGAATGCGCTGGGCTGTGCCGCGGTCGCGGCGCGGCTTTTCGAATTCGATGCGACGCGTACGCGGCACGCGCTCGGCGTCGCCGAATACTTCGGGCCGCGCGGCCAGATCCTGCGCGCCACGAATCGCCGTCGATGGTCAAGGACGGCTCGGGCTGGGGCGCGCACGTCGGACTCACCGCGGCGTTACTCGCGCGCGATGGATTCACCGGCGCGCCGGCGTTGACGGTCGAGCGCGACGATGCGGCGCCGTTCTGGAGCGACCTCGGCACGCGCTGGCGCATCGGCGAGCAATACTTCAAGGCGTATCCGGTGTGTCGCTGGGCTCAACCTGCGATCGAGGCGGCGTTGCAGTTGCAGCGCGCCCACGACTTCGCAGCGGAAGAGGTCGCGACCCTGACGATCGAGAGCTTCGGCGAGGCGGTGACGCTGGGCTCGCGGTGCGCACGACCGCGCACGTCGGACGAGGCGCAGTACAGCCTGGCGTTTCCGGTCGCCGCGGCGGTGGTTTTCGGGCGAGTCGGCGCCGACGAAGTCGATGCGCGCGGACTCGGCGATGTGCGCGTCGCCCGTCTGGTCGGCGCGATTACCGCGGTCGAGGACATCGAGTTCTCGCGACGCTTCCCGGCCGAGCGCTGGGCGCGCGTGCGCATCGCGCTGCGCGATGGCCGCGCGCTCGTTTCGCGACCGGCACAGGCGCGCGGCGAGCGCCGAGAATCCGCTTTCCGATCGACGAATTGCGCGAAAAGTATCGCGGCCTTGCCGAACCCATCCTGGGTGGGGTGCGCGCGCTGCGCATCGAGCGCTCGGTGGATGAACTCGTTGCGGATCCAGCGTGTTGCGGGTGCTTGTCGAAGAGCTGTTGCGGGCCGGCGACTATTGAGCTTTACCTAACTACGTGACGCAGCCCGCCACGAGCCACATCGCCCCGGCGAAGGCCGGGGCCCAAGTTGCGCCGGCTACGTTTCCACTGAACTTGGATCCCGGCCTGCGCCGGGATGACGTCAGCGTTCATACGTGCGGTATCACTCGGTTTCGTTGTTCTCAATAGTAGCGCCGTGCGTCAGCCGTACGGCGCGGCGGCAGCACGTCGTAGCCGTACTGCGCCGCCGATTCGCACAGCGCGTGCCACACGTCGCGCGCGAAGCTTCGCGCCACCATCACCGTGAAGGCGGGCGTCGTCGCGCGCCGGTAGAAGAGCGCGTTGACGTGCCCGAACACGCTTTGCGCGCAGGTCGCCCGCGGCGAACGCGCGCGGATGGAAATCGAGCGGGCAGCCCTTGGCCAGCACCGTCGCGGCCTGCGGCCCGGCGATCGTCCACGCGACGCGGCTCGCGGAGACATCGAACAGCGCGCCGCCGGCGGCGTTCAGCGCATCGCGCTTGCGCGTCGAAGTCGACCAGCGCCGACGCGCCGCCCGCGACCAGCAGCCACGACGCGGGACCGAGCCACAGCGCGGTCAGCGCGGCGGTTCGCGCGATCGTGTTCGGCGCGACCGGCAGCGCGATGCCGAACGACGCGCGCGCCTCGTCGGCGAAGGCCGGCGCGGCGCAGGATCGCCCTGCACGTTCCACGCGGCCGCGATCGTCGCGTTCGCGAGCGTCACGCCGGTCGCCGCGGCGCCGTAGTGCCCGGGCATCGTCGCGCCGATCGCGCAGCGGTGTCGGTCAGCCACGCAGCCGCTCCCCGTCGGGATCGATGAAGCAGGGCGGCCCGACCTTGCACCCGCACCTTCGCGTCGGCGAGCGGCGACACCGCCCACAGCGTCTCGCCGTGCCGCGCGCGGCCGTTGGCGACGAGCGCCAGCGCGATCCACGCATCGAGATTCGGGCTCCAGCACCACGACGTCACGTGGCCCAGCATCGGATTCGGCGGCGCGTGATCGGGATCGGCGACGATCTTCGCGCGCGCGCGGCATCGGCGCGCCGTCGAGCGCGGTGAGCCCGACGAGCTGCCAGCGATCGGCGCGCCTTCAGCGCGGGCGCGGTCGAGCAGCGGCTTGCCGACGCACCACTTCGCCGGCGCTGACGAGCTTGCCCATGCCGAGGTCGTCGGCGGTCGTGCGGCCGTCGGCCTCGGCGCCGATCACGACGTGGCCCTTCTCGATGCGCAGCGTGCTCATCGCCTCGGTGCCGTAGGGCATGATGCCGAACGGCGCGCCCGCCGCGATCACCGCCTCCCACATCGCGCGGCCGCGGTCCGCCGGCACGTGGATTTCGTAGGCGAGCTCGCCGGAATAGCTCATCCGGAAGAGCCGCGCGGGGATCGCGGCCGTCGCGCGTGCGCACGCGGCATGCGCCGACGGCGAGGAACGGGAACGCCGTCGTTCGACACGTCGATGTCGACGATGCTTCGCGAGCACGTGCGCGCGCCTTCGGCCCGGACAGCGCCGCCGCCGCCCACTGCTCGGTCACCGATGTCGCGCGACACGTCGAGCTCCGGCCAGTCGACCTGCAGCAGGCAGCTCGAGGTGCTGCATCACCTTGACCGCGTTCACGGTCGTCGTCGTCATCAGGTAGTGCGTCGCGCGCGAGGCGCGACGTCGTGCCGTCGTCCATCACGATGCCGTCGTCGCGCAGCATCACGCCGTAGCGGCAGCGGCCGACGGCGAGCGTGTCCCAGCGGTTGATGTAGACGCGGTTGAGGAATTCCGCGACGTCGCGTCCCTGCAGCTCGATCTTGCCGAGCGTCGAGACGTCGACGACGCCGACGTTGGTGCGCACGTTCTTCGCCTCGCGGTTCGCCGCGTCGTCGGGCGATTCGCCGGCGCGCGGATACGAATGCGGGCGCTTCCACAAGCCGGCGTTGACGAAGCGCGCGCCGTGCTCGACGTGCCAGTCGTGCATCGCCGAGTAGCGCGTCGGCTCGACGTGCGCGCCCGCGTCGTGCCCGGGAAACGCGCCGAGCGTCACCGGCGTGTACGGCGGGCGGAACGTCGTCGTGCCGACCTCGCGGGATCGGCGCGCCGAGTCGCTTCGGCGAGCAGCGCGAGGCCGACGATGTTGCTCGTCTTGCCCTGGTCGGTGCCCATGCCGAGCGTCGTGTAGCGCTTCAGGTGCTCGACCGACGTGTAGCCTTCGCGCGCGGCGAGCGCGACGTCGTCGACGGTGACGTCGTTCTGCAGGTCGACGAAGCGCTTGGCGCCTTCGCCGTCGCGCCGGCACGCTCCACAGCGGCTCGCAGCGCGCCGATCGCGACCGCGTTCGGCGCGGCGGCGGCGAGCGATCGTCGCGAAGCCCGCGCAGGCGCCGCGGCCGGCGAGCCCGCGGCGTGCCCATCCGCCAGCGCGGCGGCGAGATCGAAGCGGCCGTTCGCCGCGCCGGCCGCGCGATCGGCAGCGGCGAGCGCGTCGGGACGAAGGTGGCCAGCGCGTCGTCGTAGCGCAGCGTGCCGCGCGCCTGCGAGTAGAGGTGGACCGCCGGATTCCAGCCGCCGGAAACGCAGACGAGATCGCAGTCGAGCCGGCGTGGCGCGCCGCCGGCCAGCGGCGCGACGTCGACCGCGGCGACGCGCAGGCGGCCGTGCGCGCCGACGATCGCGCGACTGCGCGACGATCGGCAGGCCGGCTTCGCGCGCCGCGCTGCGGCCAGCGCGCCGTCGAGCTGCGCCTCGCGATCGCGGCGTCGACGATCGCGGCGACCGCGACGCCGGCAGCGTGCAGCGCGAGCGCCGTCGCGTACGCGCTGTCGTTGTTCGTGAACACGACGGCGCGCGTGCCCGGGCCGCACCGCGTAGCGCTCGACGTACGTGCGCGCGGCGCCGGCGAGCATCGTGCCCGGCAGGTCGTTGTTCGCGTACGCGATGCGCGCGCTCGTGCGCGCCGGTCGCGAGCACGACCGCGCGGGCGCGCACCTTCCACAGGCGCTGGCGCGGGCGCGTGCGGCCGGCGGCGCCGGCAAGGTGATCGGTGACGCGCTCGACCAGGCCGACGAGGTTGCCGTCGTAGCAGCCGAAGGCGGTGGTGCGCGGCAGCAGCGTGACGTCGGGATGCGCGGCGAGCTCGCGCACCGTCGCCGTCGATCCATGCCGCGGCGGCTGACGCCGTCGATCGCCGCGTCGGCGCCGATCAGGCTGCCGCCGAACGCGCGAGTTCTCGTCGCAGAGCGATCACGCGCGCGCCGGCGCTGCGCCGCGGCGCGCGCGGCGGCGAGCCCCGCCGGCCCGGCGCCGATCGACCAGCACGTCGCAATGCGCGTACTGGTGCTCGTAGCGATCGGGATCGGGTTCGCGTCGCGCGCGCGGCCCATGCCCGCGGCGTGGCGGATCGACGTGCTCGTAGCGCAGCCACCACTTCGGCGTCGGCGGCCACATGAACGTCTTGTAGTAGAAGCCCGCGGGCAGGAAGCGCGCGACGCGTGTCGTTGATCGCGCCGACGTCGAAGCGACGCGACGGCCAGCGGTTCTGGCTCGTCGCGACGAGCCCGTCGTAGAGCTCCACGCGTCGTCGCGCGCACGTTGGGCTCGGTGCGCGCGCCGCGCGCGAGCTGGACCAGCGCGTTCGGCTCGTCGGCGCCGGCGCTGAAGATGCCGCGCGGCCGGTGGTACTTGAAGCTGCGCGCCGACGAGGTGGACGCCGTTGGCGAGCAGCGCCGAGGCGAGCGTGTCGCCGGCGCAGCCTTCGATAATGCGCACGCCGTCGAATTCGAACGCGCAGCGGTCGCGCGCGATCGACGACGCCGCCCGCGGCGAGGCGGAACGGCTGCGTCACGGCGCGCTCCCGGCGAAGCGGGGCCGCCGGAGGCGGCGCTGCCGAGGATGTCGTGCGTGCGCGTGTCGCGCTGCACGCGTGAACCACTGCCGGCAGCCGGCGCCGTGGAACCACAGCTCGTCGTGCGGACCCGGCGGGGTTGTCGCGGACGTAGACGTAGACGAACCACCCACGCGTCGAGCGCGCGTCGGCGGCCGGGCGCTGCACGGTCGCGTCGCCGCCGTAGGTGAATTCGACCTGGTTGCGCGGCCCGCACCACGGACACGGGATCAGCAGCATGGCGCAGGCCTCGTCATGCTCAATGCGCCCACGGCATCGGACCCGCGCCCTTTTCGTCGATCGTCGCGCCGTTCGGCGAAGCGCTCGAGCGTGAACGCGGCGTTGAGCGGATGCGGCTCGTCGCGCGCGATCGTGTACGCGTGCAGCCAGCCGGACGCCGGCGTCGCCTTGAATCCGCCGTAGCACCAGCCGCCGGTCATGGTGAGGCCCTTGACCGGCAGCTTGCCGATGATCGGGCTGCCGTCCATCGTCATGTCGCATGACGCCGCCCCAGGTGCGCATCACCTTGAGCCGCCCGAAGCTCGGGAAGAGCGCGAGGCACGCGGCGACGACGTGCTCGATGATCGGCAGGTTGCCGCGCTGCGCGTACGAGTTGCAGAAGTCGAGGTCGCCGCCCATCACCAGCTCGCCCTTGTCGGACTGGCTGATGTAGAAGTGCACCGCGCCCGACGTGACGACGGTGTCGAGCACCGGCTTCACCGGCTCGGACACCATCGCCTGCAGCACGTGCGATTCGATCGGCAGCGTGAGCCCGGCCATCGCGGCGAGCGCGGCCGGAGTGACCGGCGACCGCGAGGCCGAGCTTCGGGTGGTCGCGATGAAGCCCTGCGTGGTCTCGACGCCGACGACCGCGCCACCCTCGACGCGGATGCCGGTCACCTCGCACTGCTGGATGATGTCGACGCCGCGCGCGTCGGCGGCGCGCGCGTAGCCCCAGGCGACGGCGTCGTGGCGCACCGTGCCGCCGCGCGGTTGCAGCAGGCCGCCCATGGATCGGAAAGCGCGCGTCGCGGCGAGCAGTCGAGGTTGGGGATCCAGCGCGCGATCTCGTCGCGCGTCAGGAACTTGCGCGTCGATGCCGTTGAGCCGCATCGCGTTGCCGCGGCGCATCGCGGCGTCCATGTCGGCCGGCGAATGCACGAGGTTCAGCACGCCGCGCGCGCTGTACATCACGTTGAAGTTGAGATCCTGCGACAGGCCTTCCCACAGCTTCAGCGAGAGCTCGTAGAAGTGGGCGTTGGGATCGAGGTGGTAGTTGGAGCGGACGATCGTCGTGTTGCGACCGGTGTTGCCGCCGCCCAGGTAGCCCTTCTCGAGCACCGCGATGTTGGTCGAGGCCGTGCTCCTTCGCGAGGTAGTAGGCGGTCGCGAGCCCGTGGCCGCCGCCGCCGACGATGACGGCGTCGTAGCGCGGCTTTGGGGCGCGGGCTGCGCCACGCGAGCGGCCAGCGCTCGTGGTAGCGAGAGCGCGTTGCGGGCGAGGGAGAAGATCGAGTATTTCAAGGCGAAGCGCGCGCCGGCGCAGCGGCAACGGTTTCATTCCCTGTCGCTCGCCCGCCAGATCGCTTATTCTAGCTGCTTGGGGGAGGGAATGATGAAGGCCTCTCGTACCCGCGTGCTCATGGAGGAGTCAATGGAGATCGGCAAGAAATGGCTGCAGTGCGGGCTGGGGTTGGGCGCGATCGTCGCGCTTGCGCTGGCGACGGCGGGCCCTGCGGCGGCGCAGTCCGACACGCTTGCGAGCGTGAAGCAGAAGGGCAAGATCGTCGTCGGCGTGAAGGCGGACTACAAGCCGTTCGGGTACACCGACCCGTCGGGCAAGATCGTCGGACTCGAGGTCGACCTCGCGAACGACGTCGCGAGGCGCCTCGGCGTGCAGGTCGAGCTCGTGCCGGTGATCGCCGCGAACCGGATGGAATTCCTCAAGCAGGGCCGCATCGACCTCATGATCGCGACCATGGCCTACAAACCCGACCGCGCCGAGGTGATCGGCATTCCCGAGCCGTTCTACTACGCCGGTGCCGCCAATGTATTCGCGAAAAAGAACTCGGGCCTCAAGACGTGGGCCGACCTCAAGGGCAAGCCGGTCTGCGCGATCCAGGGCGCCTACTACAACCGCCGCACGGGCGAGGAGTTCGGCGCGCAGCTCGTTACGTTCAAGGGCGTGACCGAGGCGATGGCCGCACTCGAGGCTGGCAACTGCATCGGTGTCGTGTTCGACACCACGTTCTTCGCCGGCATCATGAGCGATCCGAAGTGGGCCGACTACGCGATGGTGCTGCCGTCGATCGATCCCGAACCCTGGGGCGTGGGCGTGCGCAAGGACGATCCCAAGTTTGCCGCATGGATGAGCGACACGATGAAGGATTGGCACAAGACCGGATTCCTGCTGGCCGAAGAGAAGAAGTGGGGTATTCCGCAGTCGCCGTATCTGGTCGAGCAGCAGGCCAAGTACAAGTAGCCGTGTCGCGCGTAAGCCGGGAGCCGGGGTCACGGCGTGGATGATGTCGCGGCCTGGTTCCTGTGGCTGTACAAGACGACCGGCATCAAGCTGACGATCTTCTACGACGGTTACGACCGCGGTCGCTTCCTCGAGGGCTTCGTCACCACCGTCAAGCTGTCGGCGTACTGCCTCGTTGGAAGCCTCGTCCTCGGCGCGCTCGTCGCGATGTTGCAGGGCGCGCGCGCCGCGGCCGTGCGCCACGCGGCCTCGGGCTTCGTGCAGCTCTTCCGCAACACGCCGCCGCTCGTTCAGCTCTATTTCTTCTACTTCGCGCTGGGCCCCCTGCTGCCGCGCGTCGGCGGCACGCCGCTGCTCGGCTCGTTCGGCTGGGCCGTGGTTTCGCTGACGCTGCTCGAGACCGCATTCGCGGCGGAAATCTACCGCGCCGGCATCGAGGCGGTTCCCAAGGCGATGGTCGAGGCGGCCGAGTCGCTCGGCTTCTCACGCCGGCAGGTCTACCGCAAGATCGTGCTGCCGCTCGCGCTGCGCGTGACGATGCCGGCGATGACCAACAACCTCATCAACCTGGTGAAGACCACCACGCTCGCCTACGCGATCGCCGTGCCGGAGCTCGTCTACATGTCGGCGCAAATCTGGTCGGAGCAGGTCAACGTACCCGAGATGATGGTCGTGCTCCTCGTCTGCTACGTGGCGATGGTGAGCATCATCAATCAGTTCATGCAGTGGCTCGAGACGCGGCTCGCCGTGCCGGGCTTCGGTCAATGACGGGACCGGCGCCGTTCGCTGTTCTCCCGCCCGTTGCGCTGCCGCGGGCGTCACGCGCGACCGGCGACCGTTCGAGCGGCGCGCTGTTGTTCTCCGCGCGTACGGGGGCGGCGCTGCTCACCATCTTCGTCGCGTCGGTGGGGATCGCGCAGGTCGTGGCGCCGAGCGCCAAGGCGAGCGTCGTAGCACTTCTGGTCAAATGGACGCCGCTGCTTGCCACGGGCTTCCTGTTCAACCTGCTGATCAGTTTTTTCGCGATGGCCGCCGGTACCATCGCCGGCGCGATGCTCGGCATCGCCCGGATTTCGCAGAAGCGTTCGGTGCGCGGCACATCGTGGGTGATCGTGCAGTTCTTCCGCAACGCGCCATGGCTGGTGCTGCTGTTCTTCGTCATGTACCTGCTGCCATTCGAGTTCCACGTCGGCGGCGTGACGGTCCCGTTCCCCGACTGGATCAAGGCGACGCTAGGTCTGGCGCTGCCGATCATGGCCAATGTCGCCGAGATCGTCCGCGGCGCGGTGCAGTCGATCCCGACCGCGCAGTGGGACGCGGCGCGTTCGCTCGCGTTCTCGCGCCGCGAAACGCTGTGGAAGATCATCCTGCCGCAGTGCGTGAAGCGCATGCTGCCACCGTGGATGAACTGGTACGCGATACTGACCATGGCCACCACGCTTGCGTCGATCGTCGGCGTGAGCGAAGTGATGACGCTTACGCTGCGCATCACCAACGCGGAGGCCCGCACCGACCTGCTGATCCCGATCTACAGCTACGTGCTGCTGTGGTTCTTCATATACTGCTATCCGATTTCCGTCTGGACGCGCCGGCTCGAGGCGCACTACGACGTACGCTGATGGATCTCGATTCCTTCCTGCGCGAACACGGGATTTCCGCGGTCCGCCATGCGCATCCTCCGGTCATGACCGTCGAAGAATCGGAGCGCCTGGTGCCGAAACTCCCCGGCGCCAAGACGAAGAACCTGTTCGTGCGCGACAAGAAGGGGCTGCGCCATTTTCTCGTGACCGTCCCGCACGATCTCGCGGTCGATCTCGCGGCGCTCGGCGCCGCGCTGGACGCGGGACGACTCGGCTTCGCATCGCGGGAGCGGATGGCGAAGCATCTAGGCATCACGCCGGGATCGGTGAGCCTGCTCGCGCTGGTCAACGATCGGGACGGTGCGGTCGAGTTCGTGATCGACCGCGCGCTGTGGGAAGCCGCGGCTGTGCAGGCGCATCCGCTGATCAACGACGCGACGATGGTCATCGTGCACGCGGACCTCGAGCGTTTCCTCGCCGCGACGGGGCACGTGCCGCGCGTCGTCGACGTGCCGGCGGCGCCCCGGATGGCGGGAACGCGATGACTGCGGTGGCCGAGCCCGCTGGTGGTGGCGGTAGCGCGCCCATCGTTCGCCTGGTCGACGTCCACAAATCCTTCGGCACGGTCGAGGTGCTGCGTGGGATCTCGTTCGCGGTGGGGAAGGGCGAAGCCGTCTGCATCATCGGCCCGTCGGGTTCCGGCAAGTCGACGTTGCTGCGATGTATCAACGGTCTCGTGGCTGTCGATCGCGGCGAAATATTCGTCGGCGCGCACGCCGTTCACAGGCTGCAAAAAGACAGCGAGATGGTCGCCCTGCGCAAGGACGTGTCGATCGTATTCCAGCAGTACAACCTCTTCCCGCACAGGACCGCGCTCGAAAACGTGATGATGGCGCCGGTCGACGTGCTTAAACAGCCGAAGGCGGAGGTCGAGGAGCGTGCTTACGCGCTGTTCGCGAAGGTACGGCTCACCGGCAAGGAGCAGAGCTATCCGGGGGAGCTTTCCGGGGGGCAGCAACAACGCGTTGCGATCGCGCGTGCGCTCGCCATGCGGCCGCAGGTGATGCTCTTCGACGAGGTCACCGCCGCGCTCGACCCGGAGACGCGCAAGGAGGTGCTCATGACGATCCGCCAGCTCGTCGACGAAGGCATGACGTCGATTCTCGTCACGCACGAGATGGCGTTCGCGCGGGAGATCGCGCACCATGTCTATTTCACGGACCACGGCCTCATCGTCGAGGACGGGCCGCCCGCGCAAATCTTCGGCGCGCCGCAAAAAGAGCGGACGCGCGCATTCCTGGAGCAGATCCTCTGATGAAATCGCACACCCGGGTCGCCGTCATCGGCGGCGGCGTCGTCGGCGCCTCGGTGCTCTACCACCTGGCGAAGCGCGGCTGGAGCGATGTCGTGCTGATCGAACGCGACGAGCTGACTTCCGGATCGACCTGGCACGCGGCCGGTGGAATGCACACGCTCAACGGCGACCCCAACGTCGCCAAGCTGCAGAAGTATACGATCGAGCTCTACCGCGAGATCGAGGAGGCGTCGGGCCAGTCCTGCTCCATCCACATCACCGCGGGCGTCGACCTGGCCGGGACGCCGGAGCGCATGGATTTCCTCAAGCTCGCCTGCGCGCGGGCGCGCTATCTCGGCCTCGGCATGGAGATCATTTCGGTTGACGAGGCGGCGCGCATCTTTCCGCTGATGGACAAGCGGCACTTCGTCGGCGCGCTGTACAACCCGCTCGAGGGCCACGTCGATCCGGCCGGCGTCACCAACGCCTACGCGAAGGCCGCGCGCAATCTCGGCGCCGAGGTCTACCGCTACACCCGCGTCACGGACCTGACGCAGCGCAACGATGGCTCGTGGGACGTGATCACCGACAAGGGCAACCTGCACGCCGAGCACGTCGTCAACGCGGCCGGACTGTGGGCGCGCGAGGTCGGCCGCTTCGTCGGCCTCGAGCTTCCGATACTCGCGATGGAGCACCAGTACCTCATCACCGGCGAGATCCCGGAAGTCATCGCGTCGTCGAAAGAGGTGCTGCATGCGATCGACTTCGAAGGCGAGATCTACATGCGCCAGGAGGGCAAGGGCATGCTGATCGGCACCTACGAGAAGGCCGGCGTGCCGTGGTCGCCGCGGCAGACACCGTGGAATTTCACGCACGAGCTGCTGCCGCCGGATCTCGAGCGCATTGCCGACAGCCTCGAAGTCGGCTTCCGCCACTTTCCGCCGCTCGAGCGTGCCGGCATCAAGAAGGTCGTCAACGGTCCGTTCACCTTCGCGCCCGACGGCAATCCGGTGGTCGGGCCGATCCGAGGCCTGACGAACTACTGGGTCGCGTGCGGCGTAATGGCCGGATTCAGCCAGGGCGGCGGCGTCGGGCTGGCGCTGTCGAATTGGATGATCGACGGCGAGCCTGGCTTCGACGTCTGGGCGATGGACGTCGCGCGCTTCGGCGACTGGGCAACGATGGCCTACACCAACGCGAAAGTGCGCGAGAACTATTCGCGCCGTTTCCGCATCCGTTTTCCGAACGAGGAGCTGCCCGACGCACGGCCGTTGCGCATGACGCCCATCTACTCGCGTCTGAAGACTAACGGCGCCGTGTTCGGCGCCGCATTCGGGCTCGAGCACGCGCTGTGGTTTGCGCCGCCTGGCAGCGAGGCGCGCGAGGACGTCACCTATCGCCGCTCGAACGCGCACGGCCCCGTCGGCGAGGAATGTCGGGCGGTGCGCGGCGCGGTCGGTCTGAGCGAAACGTCGAGCTTCGCGAAGTACGAGGTAACCGGCACCGGCGCCGGCGCGTGGCTCGAGCACGTGCTTGCCAACCGCCTGCCGCGCGAAGGCCGGCTTACGCTGTCGCCGATGCTCAACGACAACGGCAAGCTGATCGGTGACTTCACGGTCGCCAACGCCGGCCGCGGGCGCTTCTTGGTGTTCGGCTCGGGCATCGCCGAGCAATATCACCTGCGCTGGTTCGAGGCTCACCTGCCGCGCTCGGGAGCCTCGATCCGCGCGTTGCGCACCGAACTTCTCGGCCTCGCCATCGCCGGGCCGAAGTCGCGCGAGCTGCTCTCGCGTCTGACCGGCGACGATGTGTCGCACAGCGCGATGCCCTTCCTGTCGTTCCGGGCGATGGACGTCGCGATGCTGCCCGCACGCGTCGGCCGCATCTCGTTCACCGGCGAGCTGGGCTACGAGATATGGGTTCCCGCCGACTGCCAACTCGCGTTGTATGAGGCGATCGTCGCAGCCGGCAACGACCTGGGATTGCGGCACTTCGGCGCGCGTGCGCTCAATTCGCTGCGCCTCGAGAAAAGCTTCGGCAACTGGGCGCGCGAGTACCGCCCGATCTATACACCAACGGAAGCGGGTCTCGAGCGCTTCGTCGATGTTGGCAAGCCGGACTTCGTTGGTCGCGAAGCGGTGCTGCGCGACCGTGAGATCGGGCCCGCGCGACGACTCGTCACCTTCGTCGTCGACGCCAGCGAGGCCGATGCGATCGGTGACGAGCCCGTATGGCACGACGGCACGGTCGTGGGCTGGATCACGTCAGGGGGTTACGGTCATTGCGTCGGCAAGTCGCTCGCGTTGGGCTACGTGCCGGCGGCGATCGGGTCGGCGGCGTCTGGTTTCGAGATCGAGATATTGGGCGAGCGCCGGTCCGCTTCGATTGCGCCGCGACCCGTGCAAGACCCGCTGGGCGAGCGCATGCGGCGCTAGACGGCTTTCAGCAGCGTCTTGGATTGGTGCTCCGTTGCCGCACTGATCGCATCCCGTCCTGGGCACTCAAACGCCATGTCTATCGAGCTTTGCCTAATACGTGACACGACCAGCCGTAAGCCACGTCGCCCCTGCGGAGGCCGGGGCCCAAGTTGCGCCGCCCACGTTTCCACTGTACTTGGATCCCGGTCTGCGCCGGGATGACGTCAATATTCATACATGCTGTGTCACACGATTTCGTAATTCTCAATAGTCAGGCCAATTCTCATGACTCTCCTGGAACAGGCGGCAATTTTCCTTGTGACGGCGGTGATCGTCGTCCCAATTTTCCGGCGGATGCAACTCGGTGCGGTGCTCGGCTACCTCGCGGCAGGCGCGATCATCGGTCCGTGGGGATTGGGACTGATTGCCGACGCGGACGCCACGCTGGATTTCGCGGAAATGGGCGTCGTGCTGCTGCTCTTCCTCATCGGGCTCGAACTCGAGCCCTCTCGGCTCTGGGCGTTGCGCCGTCCCGTGTTCGGGCTGGGCGGGGCACAGGTCGTCGTGACCGGCATCGTGCTCACCGGCATCGCGGTCTGGCTGAAACTTTCGTGGCAGGCGGCGATCGTGGTCGGGTTGGGACTTGCCATGTCATCCACGGCCATAGTCCTCGCGTGGCTGGGCGAACGCGGTCAGGTCAGCAGCCCGAGCGGGCGCGTCGCGTTCGCGATCCTGCTCTTTCAGGATGTCGCGGTGATTCCCCTGATCGCGCTGCTGCCGCTTGCTCAGCCCGGACAAGACCGGCCATCCGAGCGGATGGATAGTCGCTGCGAAAGGTGTCGCGGCGATCGCATTCGTCATCGTCGTCAGCCGACTCCTGGTGCGTCCGGCGCTGCAGCTGGTCGCGCGCTTCGGCGGCCGCGAAGTGTTCACCGCCGCGGCATTGCTGGTTGTCATCGGAGCGGCGCTGACGATGGAAGCGATGGGCCTGTCGATGTCGCTGGGTGCGTTCCTCGCCGGCGTGCTGCTCGCCGATTCGGAATTCCGCCACGAGCTCGAAGCCGACGTCGAGCCCTTCAAGGGACTGCTGCTCGGGTTGTTCTTCATGGCGGTCGGGATGAGCGCCAATCTTGCGCTATTCGTGTCGCGTCCGTTCACGGTGCTCGGCGTGGTGCTCGCCTTGATGCTGTTGAAAGCGCTGGTCATGTACGGCCTTGCGCGAGCCTCGGGGACGGGCAACGAAGACGCGCAACGCATCGCTGTCCTGATCGCGCAGGGCGGGGAGTTCGCCTTCGTTCTCTTCGTCGCGGCGCGAGGGGCGGACATCCTTCCGCGCGAGACCGCCGAGTTTCTCGTGCTGGCGGTGACGATTTCGATGCTGCTCGCGCCGCTCTCGTTCGTCGTGCACGAACGGCTGCTCGAACGCTGGCTCGAGCGCACGAAGCCGCCCGAGTTCGATCTCATCGAGGGCCCCGGCAACCCGGTGATCATCGCCGGCTTCGGCCGCTATGGACAGATCGTCTCGCGCGTGCTGCGCATGGCGGGCGTCCCGTTCACCGCGATCGAGGCGAGCTTCCAGCAGGTCGATTTCGTGCGCCGCTTCGGCAACAAGGTGTACTACGGTGACGCCTCACGCCTGGAGATGCTCGAATCGGCGCGGGCGCGCGACGCCAAGCTGTTCGTTCTCGCGATCGACGACGTCGAGGCCTCGGTGAAGACAGCAGCGGTCGTGCGCAAGAATTTTCCGAATCTGCCCATCGTCGCGCGTGCGCGCAATCGCGTTCACTACTACCGCCTGCGCGACCTCGACATTCCCCGCGAGGCCATCGAGCGAGAAGTCTTCCTGTCGAGCCTCGAAACGGCACGGCAGGCCCTGGAATTGACGGGAATGGAGGCGGCGCAGGTGATGCGCGCCGTCGCGCTGTTCCAGGAGCACGACGAGCACCTGATGGACGAGCAGTACGCCGTACGGCAGGACGAAACGCAGCTCATCCAAACGACCGCGCAAGCGGCCGCGCAATTGCAGGAGGTGTTCGAGGCCGATGTGAAGGAGAGTGAAAATCGGCCTGGCCGAAGTCGTCCCGGCGCAGGCCAGGACCCAATTTCATAGCCAGTATCAGTGTCATCCCGGCGAAGGCCGGGATCCAAGTTCAGTGGAATGCGTGGACGCCGCAACTTGAGCCCCGGCCTGCGCCGGGGCGACTTGGCTTATCAGTGTCATCCCGGCGAAGGCCGGGATCCAAGTTCAGTGGAAAACGTGGACGCCGCAACTTGGACCCCGGCCTGCGCCGGGGCGACGTGGCTTGTGGTTGGTTGTGTCGCGCAGTTAGGTAAAGCTCAACGAACCAACCGCGGCGGTCACACCCGGTCGCGCTCGTCAGGAAGCCGACCGATGAATCCTCGAGTCATTCTTGGTGTACGCTAGGAGACGGTAGCGGCAACCCAAGCACGTTATAGACTCGGCCGAATGCGGGGGGTCTGCACTCCGCGCTGGGCACTGAACCATGAACGGCATATTCATCAGCTACCGGCGCAATGATGCTCCCGGCTATGCCGGCCGACTCTATGATCGGCTCGCTGCCAAGTTTGGCGCCGAGCGGGTCTTCATGGACGTCGAGGGAATCGAGCCCGGTGTCGACTTCGTCGATGCCGTAGAACGCGCGCTCGCTTCATGCGAAATCCTGATCGTGCTCATCGGCAAGGACTGGCTGGCCGTTGACAGCGGCGGCCGGCGGCGCCTCGATGATCCCGCCGACTTCGTGCACCTCGAAACCATCACCGCGCTCAATCGCGGTATACGCGTCGTGCCGGTGCTCGTCGAAGGCGCCGAAATGCCGCGCTCGGACAGCTTGCCGGCCGATCTTCTGCCGCTCACACGGCGGCAGGCCGTCGAGCTCAGCCACAATCATTGGGAGGCCACGAGCGCCGAGTTGGTGGGCCATCTTCAGAAAATCCTCGATCATGACAAGGGGAGGGCCTCCGCTGCTCCGCCTGTGAGGCGTGAAGCTGAAGCGCAGCGTGCCGAGCCTGCACCGCGGCCCGAGGAGCCTTCTACGGCGGGCGTGGCGCAAAGCAGACTGTACTGGTGGTCGGGCTCGGCGGTCCTGCTCGTCGCCGCAGGCGTACTGCTTTATGTCACGCACCCGTGGCAACGAGACAGAAAGCCTGCTCCCACTCCCGCAGTTGCCTTCGTCGCACCTGACAAGCTGGAGTTCGCCGAGCAAAAATTGCAGGTCGCCGGGCCGCCTTCGGTGATCACCATTTCCAACCGCGGCGGTCAGATGCTTCGCATCAACAGTGTCAAGCTCGAGGGACCGGGTGCAGCCGACTTCGCGCTCAGCGAGAATCAGTGCAGCCGTGGCGAGATCGCACCAGGCGCGTCGTGCACACTGAAAGTCAGCTTCAGCCCGCAGGTTGCGGGCTCGCGCGCGGCAACGCTTGTCGTCGCGCACGACGCCACGAACGCGACCGCGACGATCAGCTTGCTCGGGCGCGGCGCCGAGCCGGTGGTGGCCCAGGTCACTCCGCCGATCGACAAGGCCAAACCGCCGGCGCCTGCCCCAGTACCGATCGCTCCGCCGGAACACAAGCCCGACGTCGTCGTTGCACCGCCCAAGATCCTCCGCTTCGAATCGCGCCAGGTCGACGACAAGGTGCAGCTTTGCTACGGCGTGGAAAATGCGGCGAGCGCGACGATCACGCCGGAACCCGGAGCGGTGAAGCCACTGGAAAAGGAGTGCGTGCTGGTCGCCCCGGGTCCCCGAAAGACGTACACCTTGAGCGCTCGCAGCGCCACCGGCGCCGTCGTCACCCGTGCGATCGCCGTCGAGGGACCGGCGAAAGCGCAGCCAGCGCAACTCATCGCCGTGCCGAACGAAATCGGCAAATCCCGGCGCGATGCAACTGCCGAGCTTGAAGCGGCCGGCTTCGAGGTGCAGGTAGTCGAGAGCAAACCGGATACGAAGGCTTCGGGCGCGGCGGATACGGTGATTGCCCAGTCGCCGAGAGCAGGCGAGCTGAAGGCTGGCGAGCGCGTCACGCTGGAGATCATGCGCGCGCCGGCAGCAGCCGCCGCCACTGCCACGGCGCCCGGCTTCCCTCGCGTGGGCGACAGCTGGCAGTACAACTACAGGAGCATGTGGAAGAATGTCGAGCCGCGCACCTTCGTCCATCAGGTGACCAAGGTGTCGGATCGCGAAGTGGCGGAAACGATGAGCTTTGTCGCCAACGGCAACAGGATCTCCGACAGCAAATCGTTCGGCGCCGACAGTCGTTTTGTCGAGTGGCGCGGACAGGGCTATTACTTCGTCGAGTTCAACCCCTTTATTCAGGCGTTCGGCACACTGCAGCCCGGCACGACATGGAAGTCGCTGGTGACGCCAATTGAGGACCCGTTCCTTACCAACTGGTACAGCCATGGGCGTGTCATCGGATGGGACTCTGTAACGGTACCGGCGGGCACCTTCAAGGCGTTGCGCGTCGAGCTCAACAGCAACCGCAATCCCAGCGCCAGCTCGGCAGCGCAGGCTGCGCCGGCACGCATTCAGTACGTCCTGTGGTATGCCCCCGACGCCAAACGCACCGTCAAGCACGTGCGTACCGTCCTGACCACCGACGGCACCAAGCTCGCCGAGGACACTTACGAGTTGGTCAAGTACGCGGTTCAGTGAGTCGATTTTCCCGTCGTGGCGTGAGCAGGTTGCGCGGCGACGGGATCAAGTCTACGGTTGCCGGGCCACGTGATAGGCTGCTTTACCGGGCTATGCACCTCCCGAATCGAACGCTCCAGACTCCATGACCGACAACAGCGAAAAACCCCCAGGCGACAAGTCCGCAGCAACCGGCATGCGCAACGCGCTGACGGCGTACGGCGACTCCGAGTTTTCGCTGTACCTGCGCAAGGCGTTCATCAAGGGCGCCGGTTATACCGACGATGCGCTGGATCGCTGTATCGTCGGGATCGCCAATACGTCGAGCGCCTACAATCCGTGCCACGGCAACTCGGGTGCGCTCGATCGACGCCGTCAAGCGAGGCGTGTTGCTGGCCGGCGGGCTGCCGATGGAATTCCCGACGATTTCCATCCATGAGAGCTTCGCGCATCCGACCAGCATGTATCTGCGCAACCTGATGTCGATGGATACCGAGGAGATGATCCGCGCGCAGCCCATGGACGTGGTCGTGCTCATCGGCGGCTGCGACAAAACGGTGCCGGCGCAGCTCATGGGGGCGGCGTCGGCCGGTGTGCCCGCCGTGCAACTGGTGACCGGATCGATGCTCACGGGTTCGCATCGCGGCGAGCGGGTGGGCGCGTGCACGGACTGCCGGCGATACTGGGCCCGGTACCGCGCAGACGAAATCGACGCCGAGGAAATCGGTGATGTGAACCGACAGCTCGTTCCGAGCGTCGGCACGTGCTCGGTGATGGGAACGGCAAGCACCATGGCTTGCGTCGCCGAAGCACTGGGCATGATGGTGCCGGGTGGCGCGACCGCGCCGGCGGTGACCGCGGACCGGATTCGCTGCGCCGAAGCAGACGGGCACGCTGGCGGTGCAGGTCGCGACGCAACGGCTTACGCCCGAGAAAATCATGACCGGCAAGGCGTTCGAGAATGCGCTGCGTGTGCTGCCTGTCGATCGGCGGCTCGACCAACGGCATCATCCATCTGACTGCGATCGCCGGGCGCCTCGGCATCGATATCGATCTCGACGGGCTCGATCGCATGGGGCGCGAGACACCGGTGCTCGTCGACCTCAAGCCCTCGGGGCGCTTCTACATGGAGGACCTGCACAAAGCCGGAGGACTGGCGACGCTGCTGCGCGAACTCAAGCCGCTGCTGCACCTCGATGCGCTGACGATCACGGGACGCACGCTGGGTGAAGAAATCGAGCGGGCAGGACCCGGGTTTCGGCAGGAGGTCGTGCGGCCGCTGACCGATCCGATCTTTCCACAGGGCGGGATCGCCGTACTGCACGGCAATCTTGCGTCGCATAGCGCCATCATCAAGCAATCGGCCGCCGATGCGAAGCTGATGGAGCACGAAGGTCGCGCGGTGGTGTTCGAGAATGTCGAAGATCTGGCGAGGCGCATCGACGACGAAGCGCTCGATGTCCGACGCCGATGACATACTCGTGCTCAAGCACATCGGTCCGCTCGGCGCGCCGGGCATGCCGGAGGCGGGATACCTGCCGATTCCGCGCAAGCTGGCGCGCAGCGGCGTCAAAGACATGGTGCGCATTTCCGACGGGCGCATGAGCGGCACGGCCGCGGGCACGATCGTGCTCCATGTTTCGCCCGAGGCGGCCGCGGGGGGTCCGCTTGCCTACGTGCGATCAGGGGATCGTATTCGCTTGAGCGTCAGCCGGCGCGAGCTGTCGCTGCTCGTATCCGACGAGGAATTGTCGCGGCGCGCCGGCGCACAAGGCTTGTCCCGGCCTTCCGCCGAGCGCGGCTATCTGAAGCTATTCCTGCAGAGCGTCACGCAGGCCGAGCACGGCGTCGACTTCGATTACCTGCGCGCCGCGGTGATGCGAGAGACAGTGCCTCGCCCCCCGCTGACACGGATCGCCATGCACTCGGTACTGCAGCACCTCATCGAGACCAAGCTTGCGCTCACGCGCGCAACGCAATGGATGCTGCCGATCGCCGAAGTGCGCCGAAGCTTTCGCGCGCTGTGGACGCCCGCCATGACGGGCGTGCCGCTGCCCGTGGATCGCGTCGATAACGTCTCGATTCCAGCCCGCGATGCACCCATTCCCGCGCGTGTCTACGCGCCCGACCGGAACCGCGCCTACCCGGTCCTGGTGTACCTGCACGGTGGTGGATACGTGAAGGGCGGTCTCGACGAAAGCGACACCTTCTGCCGCAATCTGTCTTCGTTCGCGAAGCACACGGTAGTTTCGGTCGACTATCGCCTCGCGCCGGAACACCCGTTTCCGGCGGCACTGAACGACGCGATCGACGCCACGGCCTGGGCGTGCGCGCATGCGGCCGAACTCGGCGCCGCACCGGGTCCTGTCGTGATCTGCGGCGAAAGCGCGGGTGGCAATCTTGCGGCGGTGACGTGTCTGCAGGCACGGTCGGATTCGCGGATCGCGATTCGCCATCAGGTCTTGCTGCAACCCGTTGTCGACTTCACGCTCAGCTTTCCGTCCATCGCCATGAAGCCAACCGAATGTCTCGTGCCGCGCGACGACCTCGCGTGGTACTACCGGACCTACGCCGGCGCCCTTCATGACCTGAAAGACCCCCGGGTGTCGCCGCTGTACGCGAGCGATTTATCCGGGTTGCCGCCCGCACTGATCATTGCCGCTGAATTCGATACGCTGCGTGACGAAGCCAAGGCGTATGCGGAGCGCCTCGAAGCCGCGAAGGTGCCCACGGTCTATTCCTGCTATCCCGGCATGATTCACGGCTTCCTGCAAATGGGCGGACTCGTCGCGGACGCGCGGGCCGCGCTGACGGAAATCGCGCGCGCGGTAACTTGACCGACCTATTGAGAATAACGAAACCGAATGACACAGCACGCATGAATGTTGGCGTCATCCCGGTTGACGTCATCCCGGTTGACGTCATCCCGGCGCAGGCCGGGATCCAAGTTCAATGCAAACGTAGGCACGCGCAACTTAGGCCCCGGCCTGCGCCGGGGCGACGAAGCTTGTGTTGTCATCCCGGCGCAGGCCGGGATCCAAGTTCAGTGCAGATGCGGGCACCGCAACTTGGGCCCCGACCTGCGCCGGGGCGACGTGGCTTGTGGCTTATGGCGGTCTGTCGATAGTGAATGCGGCATTGGCCAGGACAGTGTGACTGCCGCAGTCCCGACAAGTACAATGTAAGCTGATCGCAAGCCGATCGTCCGTCGATCGCAAGCCGATCGCGGGTCGTTTGGCCGGCCGGGGATTCTCTTAGCCAACGGCAAGACGCCGCCGAGGGGAATGGCGTCTAGCGAATCGAGCGCAAGGGCTCTCCTGCGGCGATGCAGACTATCTTCGGGGCCAGACTCCAGCGACACGCCGCGGAATCACGCGCGGTACCGGCGATGGTGGTGGAAGGTCGCGAGATCACCTATCCCGAATTGTTTCGCCACGCCGCGAACTGCGCAGCCTGGATGACGCGTGAGGGTTGCGTTCCATCGGAGGTTGTCGGGATCACGATCGCCGATGAGTATCGCCACATGGTGGCCAGTCTGGCGCTGCTCATGCTCGGCATTCCACAAGCCTCGCTGCCGACACGCGATCCCGGTTCGATGCGGTGCGATCTCGCGCAGCGGCTGGGAGCGGGCAGGGTCGTCGTGTCCGACCCGCAACATGGGCTCGACGGTCTGCCAATGTTGTTGATGCCGGAATCCATACTCGCAGCAGCCGGAGGCTCCCTCCCAGTCGCCGCCTCGACCGACGCGGATGCACCCGCGATCCATTTCGTGAGTTCGGGCACCACCGGAGAGCCCAAGATCTTCTCCCTGAGCCAGCGCATGCTGGCGTGGCGGGCCGAACGGATGGCCGAGTCCGAGCGGATTGCATCCGGCTACCGCGCATTGATGCTCGTCTCCGTCGAGGACGCACCAGGAAAGAGCAAGCGACTCACGACGACGTATCTGGGTGTGACGTCGTTGTTCAGGACCGGCGCACCTCCGACACCAATGTCGGTTCCGGCGCTGTGCAATGCCGTCGATGCAACCTGTCTCGAACTGAGCGTCCTGCAGGTGATGAGCATCGTTCACGACCAGACCGACGCCGGTCATTTTTCGGCGCGTCTGACGGTGTACGTGAGCGGCTCGCGAGTGCCGGCGCAACTCCGCCGCGCCTTCGCCAAGCGCTTCGCGATCCCGTTGTTCGTTCACTACGGCGCTCGCGAAATCGGGCGAATTGCGACTACGTACCCCGATGGCGACGACGATGCAATGGAATCGGTGGGCAGGCCCGTTCCATGGATCGATCTCGAAATCGTCGACGGCGAAGGCAAGCTGCTTCCCGCGGGAGAACTCGGCGAGATCCGGGTTCGCTCCGAGCACATGGTTCGCGAGTACCACCGGGATTCAGTCGCCTGCGCGCGCCACTTCAGGGAAGGCTGGTTCTACCCTGGAGACCTGGGCTCATTCACCCGCGACGGAACTCTGTGCGTTTACGGCCGGAGCGACGACATGATGAACCTGAACAGCATCAAGATCTTTCCCGCCGAGATCGAACGCGTGCTCGAGGAACATTCCGCCGTGAAGAGCGCTGCAGCGTTTGCGAAATCGTCGCCCGTTCACGGCGAAATACCCGTCGCTGCGGTCGAGTTGCACGAATCGGCGACCGTGGCCGTCGAAGAGCTCATGGCGCGTGCCCGCGAGCGGCTGGGTGCACGAGCGCCGAGAAAGATCGTCGTCGTCGGCGCGCTGCCGCGCAACATCGCCGGCAAAGTCCTCAAGCACGCGCTCATCGGGCTCATCGGACCGGACAAGTGATGGAACACCCGCACATGTCGGCGGCACGTCTCGCCGTGTTCGAGGCGTTGAAAGTGGCCTCTCCAGGCGCATTCAACGACCCGATGCAGCGTGCGTTCCTTATGGATGGAGCGAACTTCGAGTTCGCGAAGCTCGAGATGGACAGCCTTGCCAGCATGGAATTCTGCATCGCCATCGAACTGTCCACGGGAGTTACGTTGTTGCCCGCGCAGCTGGCTGAGTTCGTCTCCACCGATGTCGTCGAGGCGCGCATTCGCGAGATGCTCGAGGCGCCGACCGAACGCGGCCGATGATAAGTGCCGGCCACCTCACGCATGTCGCGCGGCGCGCGCGCGAGGCGCGGTCGATGAACGACCGGCTCGATCAGGCTCTGCGCCTGTATCGATGGCGCATCGGCCGCTGCCACACCATAAATCAGATCAACCGCGTCCATATCGCAATCGAGAACTACATGACGCCGGCGGAGGTGCGTCATTTCGCAACCGGGCTCGCCGAGGATGCCGCTGATTCGGAAAGCCGCCGCTGGATCACGAAGCTCGGCGCCGTGATGCCGTTCAACCGATCGCGGCAGGTCGAATTCGAGAGGAAGGGCATTTTCAAGGGCGCGACTCGATACACGGCGGACACCGGAACCGCGGACGGGAAGACGCTGATCATCGGATTTGCCGGCCATTGGCACCGGCTGATGCTGCCAACGCCCTGGCTGCTGGATTGCCTGAACCCGGCGCTGTACGACGTCGTAGTGCTGCGCGATTTCACACGGCTACACTATGCGTTGGGCATCCCCGGGTTGGGGGGCGACTTCGTCGAGGCACTGACCAACCTGCGACGCCATGTCGACCCTCGAGCGTATCGCAACGCCATTGCGCTGGGGACGAGCGGCGGCGGGCTGCCCGCAGTGATGGCTTCGATCCTGCTCGAGTTGGACAGGGGAATCGCGATCTGCGGGCAAGGTCCCGCACGCGTTGCTGCCAAGCTGCAGACCCATGGGCTCCGCATCGAGCCGTACGCCGCGTTGCTTGCCTCCAGACCCGATCGGTTCCCCGAATTGATATTGACGTATGGCGGCGACCACAAGGTCGATGCGGCGTCGTCCAACGCGATTCACGCCGTCGTGCCATCGGAATTGCGGCCGGTGAAAAAATGCTCTCATCACGAAGTTCTCGCGTGGCACCTCGCACGAGGAACGTTTCCACACTACCTGTCGAAGTTGCTGGACCAGGGACTGGAAAGCCGCGACCTCTGGGCGGCGCCCCTGGTCGGCGGGATCGCGATGGGCCCGAATGCCGATTCGCAACCGCATCCGCCCAGCGCAAATCACGGCGCCTCAAGCCACGATCCGCGCCCAATGGGCGAGATCGATCCCGTCGATTCCAAGGTCAACCGTCATGAGCATTGATCTGCCGCAGGTCCTGGCGATTCTGATTCTCCGTCGCACCATCGCATGCTTCGCCGCGATCGCACTGGCGCTGCCGCCGGGCGCCCGCGCCGCGGACGCCGAGCCCTATCCCAACCGGTCGATACGGATCGTCGTGCCGTTCGGCGCGGGCAGTCAGATGGACATCGCGGCGCGGCTGGTAGCCGACAAGCTCGGGCAAGCGCTGATGCAACCGGTCATCGTGGACAACCGCCCTGGCGCATCCGGCAACATCGGCAGCGAATTCGTCGCCAAGGCGACACCGGACGGGTATACGCTGCTGATGACCGGATCGCTGATAACCTTGTTGCCCAGTACGCTCGGTTCCGTCGCGGTGGATCCAGTGACCTCGTTCGCGCCTATCACCAAGCTGGCGGAGCCGCCGATCGTCATCGTGGTGCCTGCGTCGCTCAAGGTGAGCAGCTTCCCCGAGTTGATTGGCCTGGCCGCGCGCAATCCGGGAAAGATCGCGTACGCGACGGCTGGGATCGGGACCGTCCAGCACCTGATCGCCACGGTTATCGCGCGCAAGGCAGGCGTCGACATGGTGCACGTCCCTTACGCCAACTCCGGCCAAGTGCTCAAGGACTTGATCGCAGGCGAGGTACAGGTGTATTTCACATTCCTTGGCCCAATCGACGCGCAACTGACCGGTGGGCAGCTCAAGCTGCTGGCGGTGGCGAGCAACCGTCGTATGCGTGCATGGCCTGACGTTCCGACCGTCGGTGAGCTCGGCTACAAGGAAGCGGCGGTCGACCCGTGGAACGGCGTCCTCGCCCCGGCGGGAACACCGCGGGAAGTCGTCGACCTGCTGTATCGTGAGTTCGCTCGCATCGTCCAGCAGCCCGACGTTCGCGATCGATTCGCACAGATGGGCATGGAGCCGATGGCCACGCCACCGGATCGGTTCAGTGCCGAAATCCGCGAATCCGTCGAGCGCTGGCCGTCCATCGTCAAGGCAGCGGATATTCGTCCGCAATAATTTGAAGCCCGTGCGAAGGCTTGGGCGGGTTTTCGAGCGTATTGCCTGCGCCCGGGACGATTCGAGATGAAACCTGCCGCCATTCGCACGCTGCACGCGCGCCAGATCCTCGACTCTCGCGGCCGCCCGACGGTCGAGGTCGACGCGGTCCTCGACGACGGCAGCTTCGGTCGCGCCAGCGTGCCCTCGGGTGCCTCGACCGGCGCGGCCGAGGCTCACGAACTGCGCGATGGCGATCCCTTCCGCTATGGGGGCTTCGGCGTGGGCAACGCCGTCGCCAACGTCAACGGTGAAATCGCCCGTGCACTGCGCGCGATGGACGGCGCCGATCAACGAGGCCTCGACGATCGTTTACGCGAGCTCGACGGCACGCCGCAGCTGAAGCGACTCGGCGCCAACGCAACGCTCGGCGTCTCGCTCGCCGTCTGCCGCGCGGCGGCCGCGTCGCGCGGGCAGGCGCTCTACGAGCGCGTCGCCGATCTCGCCCAGATGCGGCCGACGCTGCCGTTGCCGATGACCAACATCCTCAGCGGCGGCCTTCACGCGGGCCGCGGCATGGACGTGCAGGATTTCCTCGCCGTGCCGATGCGCGCTACGTCGATCGACGAGGCCATCCACCTGATCGCCCGCGTGCGCTCGGCTGCAACCGACCTGGCCCGCGCGCGTGGCCTGTCGACGCTGCTCGCCGACGAGGGTGGCCTGAGTCCCGGATGCGAAAGCGGTCGCGTCGCGCTGCAGCTCATGGTTGAATCGATCGAACGCGCGGGCCTCGTGGCGGGGGAGGACTTCTGCATTGCCATCGATGTCGCCGCCACCACGCTGAAGACAGTCGACGGTCGCTACCATCTCGCGCGCGAAAGCCGCGCATTGAGCAGCGTGGAGATGATCGACATGATCGAGGCCTGGGTGCGCGAGTTTCCGGTCGTCTCGGTCGAGGACGCGCTCGACGAAGAGGACTGGGCCGGCTGGAGTTCGCTTACCAAGCGCCTGGGCTCCACGGTGCAGCTCGTCGGCGACGACCTCTTCACCACGAACCCGCAGCGCCTCGCGCGCGGCATCGCCGAAGGCGTCGGCAACGGCGTGCTCGTCAAGGCGAACCAGAACGGCACGCTTAGCGGCACGCTCGACGTGATCGCGCAGGCCAGGGTGGCGGGTTACGCGACCGTCGTGTCGGCGCGCTCGGGCGAAACCGAGGATACGTTCATGTCGGACATCGCGGTCGGCACGGCGGCCGGTCAGATCAAGATCGGATCGCTGCGAACGTCGAGCACGGTCGCGAAGTACAACCAGCTGCTGCGCATCGAGGAGCATTCCGGTGCGCCATACGCCGGCGCCGCCGCGCTCGCGGTCGGGCTTGTGCGACCGAAGTGATGAAACGTGGCTCGGGCCCCGGCCTGCGTCGGGGCGACGATCAAGGTGACGTCCCGGTAAAGCCCGACGCGCGCCTGCGTGACTTTTTGCTGAATCAGCGCCTCGTGAAGCGCGCCGACGACGCGACCTGGAGTCCGCTGACCGGCGGCGTCTCGTCCGACATCTGGCGCGTCGATCTGCCCGATCGATCCATTTGCATCAAACGAGCGCTGCCTGCGCTCAAGGTCGCGCAGCCGTGGCACGCACCTATCGAACGCAACGCCTACGAATGGGCGTGGATCAACTTCGCCGCCGAGCATTGCCCCGATGCTGTGCCGACGCCGATCGCCAGCGATCCTGAGCAAGGCATTTTCGCGATGAGCTTTCTCGATCCGGAACGCTACCCGATATGGAAACGGAAGCTGCTCGACGGTGAGATCCAGGCGCAAACGGCCGCGCAGGTGGGCGCGATCATCGTGCGCCTGCATGCCGCGAGCGCCGGCAACGCCGACATCGCGCGGCGCTTTGGGACCGATGCCATCTTCCATGCCATCCGGCTCGAGCCCTACCTGCTCGCAACCGCCGTTCGCCATCCCGACCTGGAGCCCGCGCTGCGAGGGCTTTCCGAACGTACGGCGGAAAACCGAGTTGCGCTGGTGCACGGCGATGTGAGTCCGAAGAACATCCTGCTCGGACCCAAGGGGCCGGTGTTCCTCGATGCGGAATGCGCGTGGTACGGAGACCCCGCATTCGATGCGGCCTTCTGCCTGAACCACTTCATGTTGAAGTGCCTCGCCAGGCCGCAGTGGTCAGACGCGTTTCTCGGTAGTTACGCCGCGTTTTCCGATGCCTATCTGGCCGGCGTGACGTGGGAATCGCGCGCCCAGATAGAGCGTCGCATCGCAAGCCTGCTGCCCGGGCTGTTCCTGGCGCGCATCGACGGCAAGTCGCCCGTGGAATACATCACCGATGAGCGCGACAAGCGTAGTGTGCGGGAGACGGCGCGCGCGCTTATCACACATCCAGCCTCACGCCTGGCTGACGTGTCGGCGCACTGGCGAAGGGCGCTTGCGTTGCCACAACAAGGCTAGAGCACCCGCCCGCGCCGCGCGTGGAGTTGCTGAACCGGTCGATCCTGGCCCGAGCGCCGCCCTCGGAAAACGCAGCAGCAGCGCAAGCGACTTCAGAAACAGGGCCGTGTGATTCACGACGATCTGCTGCACGATCGGGACACGTGGGTTCATCGCGTCGTACCGCGACCGACCGCGGGATGCTCGACATGGATGTCCTGGCGTGCAACCCTCGATCTGGCTGGCGAGAGCAAACTATACATCCCCAGAAGTTCTGCGGGCATGGGTCCGACAAGTTGCACCAGGTCACCAAATCGGATGCCTTGGCGCACCAGGAACGCGACGTAGGTGTGCCGGAGAGCATCCGAAGTGATCTGAGCCGCGCCGTCGATCCCGGCGTCGTGCGCCGCGCAGAGGATCTGCGCATCCATGCTGTCTCGGGTCATCGGGTTGACCGACTGGCCCAACAGCAGGGTTGAGCCGGTTGCTGCCCCGTGACGGACAGCGAGGAGTCGGCAACTGGCCTCGCTCAAGGCAACATTTCGTGCCGAGTCGCCGCCGACGTGGACAAGCCCTCGCGGGAGAGCGACGTCGCTCCAGCGCAACTTCACCGCCTCGTCGGCGGTTACCCCGCTCATGAGCAGCAATATCGCGAGGCGGCAATCGTCGTCTGAGGCACGCAAGAGCTCAGCTATTTCCGCGTTGCTCAGCTCTCTGGGAAACGTCGGCGGCTGCGGCAGCAATCCCGGGGCCTGCGCCTCCAGCGCCCCTGACGGCGTATGTCCAGGAAGCATCTGTGGCGCCGCGTCGTAGGGCAGTCTTCCTCCCTGCGGTTGGATCAGAACGACCGCGGGTTGTGGTTCGGATCGGTTGAACAGTTCTACCAGCCACATTGCCAGTAGCGCCAGCGCGAGCGAGCCGCCGATGCTCAGTGCCGTGTCTCTCCAGTAGAGGGGCCGCCACGGTTGCAGCGGTGTCGTCGCTGCCTCCAGTACCTTGGTCGTCGGTGTGCGCGCTCGCTCGCTGGCCTCAAGTTTTGCGCGGCGCTGAACGGCATCCCGATAGGCGGTCTCGAGCTCGCCGAGTTCGTCCTGACGCGATTTGTACTCGTTGAAGCGCGTTGCGAACTGGCCCGCTTCCTGCCTGCCTGACGACATCTGGGTTTGAATGCGCGCCGCCGCACCCTGCGCGCTTGTCAGCTCTTGCTGTGCCTCGAGCAGCGCCGTTTGCTGACTGGCGTTCCGCTGGGTGACGATCTGCCGTTCGAGTTCTGCGAGTCGCTCGCGCTGGGCGACGACCTTCGGATCCTTCATCAGGTACTCCTGCGTGAACCCGCGCTCGAGGTCGCGCAGTTCTTCGCGTATTTGCGAGGCGCGTTGCTCGAGGTTGGCCAGGGTCGGATCGTCGCGCGATCGGACGGCCGCTTTTCCGGCCGCGAGGGATTCTTTGATGGCATTGAGCTTCCCTTCGGCCGTGGCGACCCGATCGTTCGCTGCACTCAGCGAAGTGCTGAGATTACGCACGCGCGCGAGGACTTCGTTCTCGTCGCGTTGCAGGGACACAATCTCATTGCGTGTGCGAAACGCCTCAACCTCGCGCCGCTTCGCGGTCACGGTTGCTTCAAGCCTGGTCACTTCATCGTCGGCCTGTGCCATCGACTCTCTGATCGCAACTCGGTACGAAGCCGCCAGTCGCTCTTGATAGACCGCAATGGCCGTGTTGAGCAGCGGCGCCAACAGTTCGGGACGCTCGCCGGTGACCATCAGCTCGACAACGTTGGTACTCGGGACAGGTTTCGCGTCGAGTCGCGACTCGATTCCCGCGACGGGATCCGCACCAAACGCGGAGACATCACGACCATCACGCTGGAGCCGGGCCGCAGCTGCTTCGAGTATCGGACGGCTGGTGAGAATCTGCACCTCGGTCAGGAAGGGCCTCGCCGATTCCGGTGCGCTGGCTGGAACGCCGCGCGAGGTTGCAGGCTCGACGCCCGGCACGATCTCGAGCACGGCGGAGGCCCGGTACTCCGCAGGGCGCAGCCACGTGAAGCCCAGGCTGAGCGCCAGCGCGACTACCAACGTCCCGAGAAAGACTCGCAGGCGGCGCCGATTTGTCCGTCGTGTTTCCGATGAAAGCAGGGAGTAGTTCATCGCATGTATTATCCCTCGCCGGCGGGCTTGGCGGTGTCTTCATAGCGCCGCCGACCTCAATGTGCTTCGAACTGGCTCCAAGCGGGGCGTTAGCGGGGAGGAAAAAAGCTCAGCGTGAATCGCGTCTCGTGAACAAGGTGCGATCGGCGAATTTTGCGGTGCCTTCGACAAAGCAGGGGTCGAACCAAGGCGTACCGCCGTCCGTCGGTGGCCACTGCAGAACCTTGGGAGCGCCGTGGTTGTCGGCGACGGATACCCGGAATGCGAAGTGGTCAAACAACTTGATCGCTTCGATCGCATACGACACTACGATCCGCGGATTGGTGATCCGAATGAGATTGTCGCCATTGTTCGCTTCCCCTGACGGCGACAGATTCGACGAACCCGTGAACAAGATCGGATTGGCTGCATTGAAATCACAGACGACGAACTTGTGATGCATTGCGATACCCGATCCACCGGACCACTCTTGCTGGAACGGAGGTGGCGCCGATGCGCCCAGGGCCGCATAGCTAACGATCGCGCGCCGGCCGTTCGGTTTGCTGAGCGTCAGGTTGCCCCTCTTGTCAGAGGTGCCGTAGGTGAACATCGCTGGCAGCTGCACCGCTGCATCGATGGCGTTGCGCACGAGGCCGGTCGAGTTGTAGAGGAATGCGATCGCGAAAAGTACTGATTCCTGCGCGTCGTTGATCGCCCGGGCGACGGGCTGGAGCGATAGCGTCGAATCGGAATGGGGCGAGAAGCAGAAAGAATACTCGGTTCCGGAAGCGTCCTGCACGTCGTGCCACGCGCTTTCCGTCGACGATCCGCGAAATTTATTGGGAGCAGTCCAATACGCGTTGAACATGTCTGCGTACAGCGTCGCAACGTCCTCGGAATTGAAATCGAGCAAATTGTTCGCCTGGATGCAGATGCCCCTGAGCGAGAAATTCGTGGACCCGGTGAGCACGCGAAACGGCTTGCCGTCTCGCTTGGCGATGATCACCTTGTTGTGCTGCAGTCCGGAAAAATGCATCCGCTTGACGTGATCCGCGCCGGCGCTTTGCTGCAATTGCCCGGCCGCAACGCTTTCGCATGTCGTCGCTCCGGCATGGTCCGATGAATCGTCGATGATAGTGCGCAGGCGATTGCCGTAGCCCCTCAGGACCTCGACGACATTCGGCTCGCAAAAGTCATACGCGAGCACATCCAGCGTTACGTGGCCATCGTCGGCGTATGCGTTGAGCATGCCCAGCAGCGTATTGCGCGACTCGAATCCGAGCCACGCGTACATCGGTTCATACTGAGTCACCGCCCAAGTCAGTTCGTTGCAGCCGCCACCCGCCGGCGGTGGAAGTATGTCGCGTCCACCCTGCGCTTTGAACTTTCTGTCGTACGCTTGCGAAGAGGCGAAGGCGCGAGTGAAGGCGATATTGACGAAATCCGGCACCGTTCTCGGGGAGAGGTCGATCGACACTTCCTGAGCGACCGTTGGGGAGACGTGTCCCTGTGCGTCCATCTTTGCAACGGATACTCGGTAAGTGAACTGACCGGTCCCGATTTCCGTAGGGACGTGCACCCAGCGAAAAGTCTGGAAAGGTGGATCCTTCGAAGAGAAGGGGGGCTGGAGCGCAGGTCCGTATTCGAAGTTGAGCAGGTTCTTGAGAAAACCGAATTGTTGCGATCCCGGGTAGCGCACCTCGATGCTGAAGCCGACGAAGTCAGTTGTTCTCAGGCTTTCGTCGATGTCCATGGCGAGGAGACAACTGCCTTCTCCTCGATACGCCGTGACCGTCAACCCGTTGGATGTTTGTGTCACCCAGAGCGATGCCATGAGGCCTCCAGCGCCATTTGCAAACGATGCAAACCATTGTCCATCAGATAGTCACGAATCGAGCAGTTGCGGGAACCTTCATGTTCCCCCCGAGCTGCGCCGATCGGGGGTCGCCTGCATCCCGATACGGTATGACGGACGGTTCGCCCAACCGCTTATTCTTGACGGCCAAACTTGTCGAATATTCCCTTGAGTCCCTGGCCGGAAACCGGTGAAATAGGTACGCGTCGCTGCAAGCGCCGAGATGAGCCCGAGCCAGAATACTCGTCTTGGCGTGTTTCGATTCCTGTCTGAGACCTCGACAAGGAGAACATCAAATGAGCGATCCCATCGTATGTACCCCGAAGTCATTGCCTCGAAGCAAGTGGGTCGAAGCCGCCCAAAAGGCCGTTGAGATCAATCCGGCGAATCAACTGACAACACCCCTGGTTGCGCGTGGGCTTGGCGGCCCTGGAACGCAGCTCGAGCGCATCGCCGTCATGATCGCGAAACGGTGGCACACCGCCGGCGTTCGCTTGACCGTTGGCTTTCTCGACAACCCGCCGAACGATCTGCGCGCTCGCATTATCGCTCACATGAACGCATGGGCGAAGACGGCAAACGTTCAGTTCACGGAGACCAAGAGCGATCCTCAGGTGCGCATCGCTCGCGCATCGTCTCCGCCAGAGGTCGCTGGCTACTGGTCTTATCTGGGAACGGACATTCTCAGCATTCCGGCCAACGAGCCGACGATGAACCTCGAATCGTTCACGATGAACACGCTCGACTCCGAGTTTCACCGTGTGGTTCGTCACGAAACCGGCCATACGCTTGGCTTTCCGCACGAGCACATGCGGCGCGAATTGGTGAACAAGATCGACCCGGATAAGGCGATCGCGTTTTTCGGCACGACCCAGGGATGGACTCCTGAGGAAGTGCGGCAGCAGGTTCTTACGCCCTTGGAAGAGTCTTCGCTGCTCGGCACGACTCACGCCGACGCTCACTCGATCATGTGCTACCAGATCCCCGGCAACCTGACCAAGGACCACAAACCCATCATCGGTGGCGTTGACATCGACAGCCGAGACTACGCATTCGCGAAGTCCATCTATCCCAAGAACGTGCACTGACGGGCCGTCGAAAAAACGTCGCGTCAGTCGAGAGGCGTCGGCGACCGTCACAGTCGCGTCGCCGTCGCCGCAGCCGTAATACGTTCACGCAACGACTCGAGCGATCTGACGATTGCACTTTGCGCGCTCGCGCTGGCCTCTGCATCGGCCATCGCTTGAAAGAAAAGGATGTGATCGGTGACCGACCGCATCGCGCTTGCCGATCCGCCGCGGATCGCGGCATTTGAATAGACGTTCAACATGTCATTGAAGTCCCTGTCACTAATCTCCTGTCGAGACATGCATCTTCCGAGCAGCAAATTGCCCCGCAAGGTATCTGTCCAGAAATCTGTTCCCGGCTTCGTTCGCTCGGCGATCGAGCGTATCTTCTCCATTCCATCCTTGATCGCTTCCAGCCGCTCTTGCGCGGCCTTTGATCGAGGCCGACGTGCGTCTGGCGACCACGCAAGCACGATCTCGGCGGCCAAGCGATTGGCGAGGGAGTAGTACGCATCGTTACTTTGCGCGACAACACCCAGGTCGTATGCCTCATTGTAATAACGGGCCATCTGCTGTAGGCGGACGCGGCGCTCCTTGGTGTTTGCCGCCACCATCGCCCGTCGCTTGTGGAGGCTACCCCTGAGCGACAGGCGCTCGGACGTTTTTCCGATCACCAGCAAAGCGTTGAGGATCCGCTCGGCTTCGTCAAAAATTCGCTTCGCCCTGGCGCGTAGCTCGCGCGGCGCGTTGGCGGCACGGCCCCCTAGCATGTCCGAATAGAGCTCAACAACCAATCGCCCACTGAGATTGACGAGGTGCTCGAGCGAGTCGACGTTGGCATCGGACGGGCATAAGCGCCGGCTCTTGTGATAGTAGGCAATGGCCTCCTCGAACATGCCGAGCTCGCCAAACGCACTTCCCAGCGCCGCGCAGGTCGCCGAAGACCTCGTCCAGTCCTGTGCGCTGCTCGAGGCAAGGGCACGGAGTTCGCCGAGCAGGCGCTCGGCAGCCGCGCGGTCCGCGGTCCTCGCACGAAGCGCGATCAAATCGACCTGTCGCCGAAATTCCGTGGCGGCAACTATTCTGGCGTCGCTGCGCGACGCCGCGTGTTGCGGTACGCCCAACGAGAAGCTGGGATCGCCGTAGCATTGATAGGCGCCCCAGGTGTTGGAGGCACCGCTGGATCGATAAACCTCGCTCCGCGCCGCGTAAATCGACTCACCAAACGTCATGCCGTCCAGCATGCAGTCGTAAAACTTGGTGGCGAAGGTCGACGCGGCGCTGTCGTCGACCGCCCAGCCCGCGGCGACCACGGCGCGCACACCCATGCGAATGAACTGAGCCGCGACGTTCGCCGCCAACTTATGATAGGGAGTCGGCTTCTGCTTTGCCTCTCGCGTCATCTCCCCAAGGTGGCAGCAGTTGATGAAGACAAGCTCCGGAACGAAGCGCATCTGCTCGATCTCGGCCGGAGTCAGGAAGATTCCCTTCGCAAGGACCATTCCCGTGATAGTTTTCCCAGGCCCATCGTCGCCTTCGCCGTTTTGCGAGGGGTCCTCGTCATCGTAGACCGCGTACTCGAAAGCACCGTGTCCCGCCAGATGAAGAATGCGATAGGGCGCCGCGTAGAGCGCGTTCAGCGTTGCTTCGGGCGTCGCGTCCGCTTCCACGAGCTCGACGACCCGCCGATAGCCTCTGTCCCGCAGGTGTTTCGCTACCGCGCGCGCCTCCGCGGCAGCGCCCGGCAACGCGGGAAAGTCTGGCGATGCGTCGGTGCTTGTCGGGTCCCCTACCACCAACGCCGACAAATCGGTCGCATATACGACCTTCGCACGGAATTCGTCGAGCACCAGCTGGCGCACCATTCCGGCCTGAACTGACAAGGGTGCCGACGAGTCATCGTATCGGTCCTGCAAGAGCTCCCAAGGATAGGCCGCAGATTGTTCGTCGAGCACGAGCGCGATATTGCGGCGATCGGGTGCCACCTCCTTGAGCGCGTTGGGAACGAGAAGCTCGAACATCGTGAAGGAAACGTCTGGATCGCTGGCGCTCGACTGTGTCGCCCGTTCGAGGAAGCTGTCGACCAGTTTTCGCTGCATCGGTTGCAGGGACGACTCGGAACGGGCACGTCCGCCAAACGTCTCGAACTTGAGCGCTCCATCCTTTTGCGTCGAAATGCGCACCCTCTGCCACCAGTTCGGCTCTTCTTCGAAATCTGCACGGCGCTGGCCGTCGCGGCCAGCGATCAGCCGCTCCTCGATTTCAAAGGACTTGCGTATTTCCGTTGACGTACCCAACCGCAACATCGCTTTCGCAGCTCGGATCGCCCGATCTTCCCAAAGTTCGATGAAGGCTATCGTGTCGATGAATGCGGTAACCGACCCTTTAGCGGGTCTCGCAGCGGTGCTTGAAGTGGCTTTTTTCTGTGAATCGACTTGCTGCAGTCGAAGGTTCGCCTGCGATGCGCCACGCAGCATGGCCTGCAGCGAGTCGGCGACTGTGAGGCCAGCCTCACCGGAACCGACGAGCAGGTTCGTGAGCGAAATGTTCAAACACACATCCTCGGCAACGGCAACATCCTTGGCCGTTTGCCGTGCGCGCTCCCTGTCTACCAGCGCGAGCGCATACGTCGTAGCGGCATTGGCGAAGGTGTTCGCCAGTGCTCCCGAAGAAAGATCGCCGACCATACCCAAGCCAAGGATGATTGCTCCGGGATGGCCTCCTCGCTCTGCGACCTCGTCCTCGTTGAGAAAGAGCTTGACGGAACTGAGCTCGCCCGGATACAAGCCCAAACGTTGCGCCTCGCGCAGCCGACCGTTGAGCTGTCGATCCATGTAAGCCTCTGCGCTCACAATGGTGTCACCCTGATAGTGACCGATCACGACCGGTGTTGCTGCGCCGGATAGATTGCCGTGGACGACGCGGATTTTCACCTTGCGTTCAGGTGACCTGGGTACGACATCGCGACGGCTCGATCCCAGTGCCGAGTTCAGAATGTCCTGTTCGTCAGGAAACATCGCGGGCAGCTCTGCGCGCATGACGAAGGTGTCGGCGGGCGCACCGCGGCGGGCAGGCGGTGCATTGGGCAACTTGGCCGTCACGCCCAGCGTGAGCAAATCGAGCAGCGCCGGAAAAGTTTCGGGAACGTCCGCAAGGTCTCCATGTACCGCATCGATGTAGTACGTACGGGCGTTGAGCTCCGGTGGAATTCCGGTTGCCCATGGCACGCGACCGTCGCCGTCGGAGCTCGCCAGCACGATGACGCGTTGCCCCGCAGGCGCATTGGGATCGACTGTAATATCGATCGCGGTTGCGTCGGCACAGCCGGCGACATAGATCATCCGATCGACGTCGATGGGACTCGCTCGGATCAGGTCGCGGACCCTTCGCGCTTCGGCGAGCTGTTTGGCGTCGGGGATCGGCCACTCGAAACCGGCTGACTGGGACGTCGCGACTTGGCTCTTGCCGATGCCCCGCTGTCCGGCGAGATCCTGCGTTTGAAGCACTTGCCAGCTGGCTGGTTCATAGGCGTCGAGCGTCCCTTTGTAGGGCAGCAGCTGCAACACGCCGAAGAAGCGCGTGATGTAACTCAGCAGATCGCCGTAGGAATGCTCGAAGTCGAGTAGCGCCAGTTGCTTGACCAGTGAATCCCGACCAATGAGCATGCTCGCAATCGCATGCGATCCGCCGTTCGGCGTGCCCAGCATGACAAACCGTGCCCCCGGGTTGGCGCACATTCGGTTCCACAGCTTCTGACCGTCCGCATCCGCCAGCATCGCCCGGACCACCAGGCCGCCCATCGAGTGTGCAATGATGCGGACCGGTTGATCCTGTGCCTCGGCCTTCTCGACCGCCTTGGCAAGCACCGCGCGCAGGCGCCCCGCGGAGTCGCTGATCGTTCTTCGCCAGTCGTAGGGAAACGGAATCACTTCGTGCGTATGGCTGAGATAGCTCAACAAGCGCTGATACGAATTGGCAACCAAACCGCAGGGTTCGATGTTTGCGGCGGACATCTCCAGGTCGGCCAAGCCGCCGGCCGCCAACGCCAGGTAGTTCATCCATACCGCGTTATCGCCCGCCTTGAGCGTGCTGCCCATTATTCCAGGCAGCACGATGACGATGGGTTGCGGTGCCGCGGTTCGCTTCCGGTAGTCGTCCGCTGTGATTTCGGACGGCTTCTTCTCGAGTGGATGGAAAACTTCTGCATCCGGATGCACCAGCGCGGCGACGACTCGACTCGCAGTATCCGGATTCCGGAAGTAGCGAAAATGATCGACGGTGCCACCCGTGTCGATCCAATAGAGAATCGTGCCGGTTCTCTCGGCACCACCGAACATCGACGGCGTATTTACGACGAGGTCGTTGTCTTCCCGGTAGTACAGATCGGTAACCAGCGCCTTGATGCTGCTCCATGCCGTGTCGCCCGCAATGTCGCCACCGACCACATGCAGGTCCGCGCTGGTCGCCTGCCCGGGGCGATTGAGCAGTCGAACCAACGGTGATATTGGCATCTGCGCTTCGAGCCCGGGCAACTCCTGCGGAAGCGTGCGCTTCTTGACGACCGCGAGCAGCAGCGCGGACGTCGCGTCATAAACTGGATTTGCCTGGAAGCCCGGAATCTGCTCGAGGGCGTTGACCGCGATCGAAAGGTAACGATCGAGTCGCCCGGCGGCCAGTGTGGTGCCGCGCGCGGGACATGCGACGCGCACGAAGCGCTCGATTCTGAATTTCTTGGCGGCAAGCAGCTTGCGCAACGCCTTGAGCGCGTCCAGCTCCCTCTTGCGATCCGATGCCGCGAACAGCTTGAGATCGCTTTCATCGAACGGCGAGCGCCTTTGCAGCATCGCCCTGCATAGCAGTTCCCCGATTAGGCCACCGCGGGAATGCGATACCAGGTGCAGGCGCGCTGCGTCCGGGAGCTTGCCTGCCAGTTCAAGTGCATTCTCGATCGGACTCTGGGTGAGCGTTCGGTGTTGAAAGGCCAAGATCTGTCCGTCGTAAGCCCTGTCGAGCTCCACATACCGCGCGCTCGATCCGCCTTCCCAGAGGCCTCCGAAGCTGCCGTCGGTTGTCGACGCAGTACCGTGAATCAGGACCAGGACGGGCTTCGTTGCATCGACCTTGCCGACCGGCTTCAAGTCTGCTGCGCTCGAACGGCCGCAGCGATAAAGACCCGGGCCTGGCTTGAGGGCTCCTTCCACCTTGCTGCTGACGAAGTCGGTAATATCGCCCGCGATATCGACACCGAGGATCTTGAGACCCTTGATCACCCAGGGCCCGACGCCGCGACGTGCACTGCCCAATGGCAGCTCGGAAGGCAGCTCGTAGCCGTCCACCGCGAGACCGCGCCTTGCGCCGCCGGGGAAGTCGGTTTGCAGCATGTCCGCGCGCTGCCAGAGGCGAACGCCTCCTTCCAACTCGAGCTCGACAATATCGTCGTCGGCGACTTCAAGTCGATGCGTCGCCGAAGCTGCCCTCGCAGCTTGAATCTGCGCGCTGTACTTGGGTGTTACCTGTCCGGGGAACGACTTGGCCACACCGCTGGTGCTCGGTGCGGGGTCAAGACGGCCATGTACGATAATGCTTGTCATGAACGCTATCCCAGAAGTAGTGCCAGAATCGTCATCGCCGATACGCGCTGTGTCGCAATGCGCGGAGCAAGACTAGGCCAAAGCCTTGAGCTCCTCTGCCGGCAACCGCAGCAGCTTGTATCCACGCGAGCTCACCTGAAACATCAGGTCGTCGCTGCCCCCAGGTCCGTCGCCCTCGCGGGTGTCCCAAAGGGCGATCAGCGTCAATTCCTTGCCGTGAAGCGCCAACGCGTTGTATAGCATCCAGAGATTCGTACGCTGCCATATCTCGTAGCCGCTTTTGCTGCGCAGCCATTTCGGCAACTCCTCGCTCTCCGCCAGGACGCGTGGGGTCAGCCGGCTGCAAAGCGCGTAGTAGCGCTCGACGCAGTCCGGCCCCGCATGCTGGACGGACGTGACGCAAAAATGTTCGCGCGGTAGCGCCAGGTAGAGCCGCGTCGGAATGCCGACTTCCGCGCACACTTCGTGGAAAAGGATATCGCCTCCGCATGCGCCGCCGCAGACACCGACGATCTTGCCGTCGCTCAGTGCCTGCTCGGCAACAATCGCGTCGCGCAACATTTCCCGTGCTCTGTCCTCGGCGGCCTTGGTCGGAGGAAAGCACGGTGAAGCGCGCCCGGGTTTGTCCACCATATGGCCGGTGAAAAGGAGCACGCGTAGAGGTGGTGCGGTCGGCTTGGCGAGAGAAGGCTGCGCGGCGCTCAACTCCTCGAGTGTCGCGAGGGTTGCAGCCACGAAGTCCTTGCGCACTTCCAGCTGCCGCAGCGTATCCAGTCGCTCCGAGACCGCGCTGAACACCGATGCCGGCTGATCAGTCAGTGCGTCCCGGTAGCGCTGAGCAACGGCCTTGGGCCGGGTAGCGGTAAGCAGGGCAAGGTGCGCTTCGAACAGCTCGAGCCAACCAGCGTCGTCGGCGCCGACCACCGGCTGCGGATGCGGCGATTCCCGTCCGGCCTTGAGCGAGAGCTGAATGGCGCCGGCGAGTTGTTCGAACTGCGCCAAACTCGCGGCTAGTTCGCGTTTGGCATCATCATCGCTGTCAAACTGATCAGCCCACACCTCGGGCATGGCCTGGGCAAGCTCGTTGCGGATGCTCAGCAGCTCCAAGGCGCTCAGTCCCGGATAGGTGTGATTCAGATCCTGGCTGAAGGCGTCCATATAGCATTGCAGTGCCTCCTTGAATCCGGGGGCACACAGCGCGGTCTTGCGCGCTTCCTCGCCCGATTTGCCGGCAAAGCCTTCGCGCCATCGCGTCTTGACGATGTGACCGTGCAGCGCGTACGCCTTGGCACGCTCGCGCTGGTCGCTCACTGACGAAGCTATGACGCGCTGGATGGCTTGACCCGAGCGGGTAATGTCGCCTAGCCGCTGATAAATGCTCGCAAGGCGCAGGTTGGCTTCGATGTCGTCGGGTCGCAGTTCGCGCAGCCACTCAAACGTCTCGCGCGCGCCCGGATTCGATTGGAGGGCGAACTGGGCACGTCCGACCGTTCGCAGGCCTTCGCTCGCCCAATCGAAGTTGCGTGCTTCGTGCGCAAGCAGGCGTAGATCGCCTCGCTCATCGGCCTCCCATGCGCGTTGGACTTCTTCCCGAAAGTCGCCAGGCACGGTGCTCAACGCCGCTGCGTCGGGGGCCTTCAGGTTCGGCAGGACCTGATAGACAGGGCTGTCGACGCGGGAAGAATCGAGAGTGGCCTTGAGTGAGCGCGCCAGTGCGTTGACGCTCGAGGCGGGATCGTTCTGATCGTAGGAAAGGTATCGATCGGTTTGCAGATCGAACGGGTAATCGTCGATATTCGCGCGAAGCAGGAAGGTCGCGTTCGGCCGCATGCCATGCCGGATTCCCAGCTCGTAAAATACATTGGCGTTGTGAATCGAGATGTCGGCGATAACGAGATCGGCGCACACCAACAGCCGAAACACGTCCTCTCGGATGTTGCCTTGCTCCACGATCTCCGTGGTGGTGTCGCCGGTAACGCCGATTTGCGCGAGCGCGGGCTGGATCAGTTTTTCGTCGACCGCGTCGAAGTTGACTCCCGCTTTGACGCCAAACGGTCGGATAATGAATGCGCGCGTCATTGCTCGCTCGATACTTGCCTCGCGATTGGCCACATGCTAGCGTTGGGCCTGCTGTCTTGTTGACGACAGGATGCTTACTTTACCTGCGCGATGGCGGATGCGCTACTTGGCGACCGAGAATCCGGTACGAGCCTTGAGTGCGAACGATAGCAACCGCTCGCGCCAAGGTTCGGGCACAACTGCAGGGCGCTCGCCCGTCGATCTGTCGGTCGGTCGGTCGGACTGGCGCCGACGCTACTAGCGCGGGCCGCCCGTTCTGTATAGCACCGGTTCCTGTTGCTTTGCCCTTGTCCGATCGCATACCCGCAAACCGGCGGCAGATGGCACGTTTGCCGACCGACCGCCCGACGCACGTCCTCAAAACGGGCACTGAACCGGCGCAGTTTGCCTGATTCGAAGGAGAAATCGCCATGGCAAAGAAATCAAGATCAGCAAAGAGCGCGCCGAAGCGCGCTGCATCCAAACGCGCGTCGAGCACGACCGTATCGGCGTGGCAGGACGACCCCGCCTCTGGCCTCGACGTCATCTCGCGACCGGTGCCGGATCTCTCCAAGGCCCCGCTCAAGTACAAGATCAAGGGAGCCGCCGTTCCTCCCGGCGTCTATGCGAAGGGGACGCCCCAGTTCCGCTATTGGACGGCTGCCGAGGCATTGCGTCGTGGCGGCGATTTCTGGGCGCCGTTGCTGGGTGTCAAGCGCTGGCAGCCCGGTGCCGTGTTGGGCGTCAATCTCGACAAGGGCGTCGACCTCAACGCTTACTATGATCGCACCGAGCTCGCGTTCTTCCACCAGAAGGTGGGGCAGGAGACCTATTACTCCGGCGAGAGTCCGGACGTCGTGTGTCACGAAATGGGACATGCCTGTCTGGATGCGCACCGTCCTCAGCTGTTCGACGCGCCATTCATCGAGGCCGGCGCGTTTCACGAGTCCTTCGGCGACATGAGCGCCATTCTCTCGGCGCTGCAACTGCCCAGCGTGCGCGCCGCCGCATTGAGCGGCGTCCGGGGCTATAAGTCGTCTCAGTTGTCGCGCTGCGCCGAGCAGCTCGGGGAAGCCATCCGCACGGTCGACAAGGCCGACGTCGACCCCGACTGCCTTCGCAACGCATACAATGCGTTCAAGTACGTCAATCCGCAGACGTTGCCCGACAGCGCGCCGGCGAAGGCGCTTTGCGCCGAGGTACATTCCTTTTCGCGCATATTCACCGGCGCGTTCTATGAGATCTTGTCGGGTATGCTGAATATCCGGTCGAAGAATCCGACTCAGGCCGACCTTGCCGCGGTCGCGTCGGACTTTGCCCAGCTGCTGATGGATGCGACGACGGCGGCGCCGGTTCAGCCCGACTATTTCGCGCAAGTTGCCTCGCACATCATCGATGCCGATACGGCGAGATTCGCGGGCAAGTATCGCGGCGCCCTCGTGGCGACGTTTGTCAAGCGCCTCATCGTTCCCAAGTCAGCGGTGCAGGCGCTGGCCTCGCACAAGGCGATGGGCACGGCCGCGGCCGCTGCCAGGATGGAAATGGCAGCGCCGGCAGCGCCGCAGTTGCACAAGGTGACGTTGGACGGGCAGGAGTTCGGACTCCGCGAGAAGAATCTGGTGGTGGTCGCGCCGCTCGAACATAAGCCTTTCCTGAGCGCCGCAGCGGGATTGGTGCACAGGCATACCGGGCCGGACACCGTGCAGCAAGCGGCACATCGATTCGTGAAAATGCTATTCGCGCGCGACCGCGTCGATACCGACTCGGGCGCGAAGAAGCTCGGTGTGACCGCCAGTACGCCGCGCGATAAGCTGCGCAAAACGCACGTTCTGACCAAGACCAAGGATGGACTGAAGCTTACGCGCAGACTCTTCCACTGCGACTGCACGATTCCCGCGGGGTTCTTGTGACCGATGAGCGCAGACCTGGGTTATACCTGCGGTCGTCACCCGAAAACCGACGGCGCCCGCAGGAAACCATAGGCGCTGCAGGTGAAAAACGTCCTGCGGCCGCGCGTTCGCAAAGCAACCATCGTGGGACTAATATCAGTCCTGCGACCCCGAGAAAGAATCGAGATGGCAGCCAAGACATCCAAGGGCGCAACCGCTAAGTCGGCTGGAAAGGCGGCGATCAAATCCACGCGCGTTCGGGTCGGCAGCGCGTCGGTGCCGCCAGCGGCCGACTCCGTTGCTGCGCGGTTGCCGCAAGTTACCGCGGCTGAAGTTGCGGCAGCAAAACAGAAATTCGAAGAGGGGATTCTTGTCAGAGGCGAGGCTGCCAAGGCCGGGAAACCGCTTCCGGCGGGCGCAACGCACGAGATCCTTGGCAAGCGACGCGACGGTGCACCGATCCTCAAGCGCAGGAGATTCTCGCTTAAGTAGGGGCTTCGCGAGCCTGCCGCAAGCACTTCCGCGGAGGCGGTTCGGATTTCGCCACGATCACGATGACCGCCAACGCGGATACGAAAGGGCGATCAGGTGCCGGGCTCGAATTCCGGTTGATCAGGAAATGCGTCAACGCCTGTCAACGCTTCTGGTACGTTCCCATCAGCACCGCCTGCGCAAGGATGTGTCCCTTGCTTGCGTTTTCAACCGCTGTTTTGTTCGCGGGATTGAGCTCCGGCAACACCGTGTCGAGCGCGTAGAGCTTGTGGAAGTAGCGGTGGCGGCCGATCGGCGGGCAGGGACCGCCGTATCCCTTGCGTTTCCAATCGTTCACACCCTCGCGCGTGCCGGCCGGCAACGCAGACGGCTTCACGGCTTCGGGCAAACCGTCGGTGGCAGCGGGGAGGTTGTAAAGCACCCAATGCACCCACGTCATCTTCGGTGCCGCGGGATCAGGCGCATCGGGGTCATCGACGATGAGCACAAGGCTCTTCGTGCCGGCGGGAATACCGCTCCATGCAAGCGGTGGCGAAATGTCGTTGCCCTCGCAGGTATAGAGCGAGGGGATCGCGCCGTCGGGCCGGAAGGCTGTGGAAGTGATCGTGAGGGCCATGGTGTCCTCCGCTGTAATCGCAATCGATGCGCCGATCATGAACAGCGCGACGGCTGCCCCGCCCCGCGCCCCGCGTGGAATTGCTGAACCGGTCAATCCCGGCCCGAGCGCTGCCCTTCGGAAGATGGTAGCAATAGCGCAAGAGACTTCAGAAACATAGCCGTGTGGTTCGCAACTGTCTGCTGTACCTCACCGACCGCCTGTTCGTACGCGCCGCGATCCAGATCGCCCTCGAAGGCTTCGGAGGTGAGTTTGCCGTCTTCGAAGCGCGTCTTTCTCGCTTTGACATGTGTCTTGCCGCCGAACGCGGAGATCTCCGTATACGAATAGCGAAAGCTCAAGAATGGGCTCGCCTCGCCAGCGGGCTCGATCACTTCGATCGCATCGTTCGCAATCCTGCGCACCGCGCGTTTGCCTGGTTTTACCGGATAGTTGCTCAATGCTGGGCTCCTACAAAACGCCTTGGCCCGCGGAAACTCATGACTGCCGCAACGTCGAAGGGGTCGACGCGCGATCCGCAGGAATTGCCTCGTGTAATTTTACCTCCGCGTCGCCGCCGCGTACAAGACGCAAGCGCGCGCGATGCATGACCGCCCGCACCCGGCAGCCGACGCATGCACAAACGCGAGGCATCCGCTGTGTCGAGGACAGCTCCAGGTTCGCATGCCAGCGCGCTTCTCAGCGTCCGCATTTCGCGGAGGCTTGTTCTCGGCCATGGTCCTACATCGAGCGGCTCATAGACCTACAGGCAATTCGGAGTCGGCTCGATAGCGTCTTGCGCGGGACGGTCGCAAGATGGCCATGCGGCATGTTTTTGCCGTTATCTTGACTACACGAAGGGATCAATGATGACTCACGCAACCTGGAAAGCTCTCGCGCTCAGCGTAGCGCTCGCGCTCTCGCCCGCACTGGCGATCGCGCAATCGACTCCCGGCACCATGACGCCGCCTTCTGGCGACCAGGCCACGAAGTCGACCAACACACAATCCGATTCGACGGCGTATCAAAAGGAGCGCGCGGCATGCGACAAGAAGGACGCCGTGGCAGATCAGGATGCGTGCCGCAATGCGGTCGATCAGAAGTTCAACAAGAAGCCGATGGCAACGCCTCAGGGCCAAACCTCGACGCCGCAAGGCAAGCCCTACTGACGAGCGCGAGTGAAGTAGTAGCAGGCGCCGTGCGATCGCACGGTGCCTGCTGAGCGGTCGCGGCAAAATCCCAGAATTCGCTGCAGCGGTTGCTTCGAGCAGCTTGTTCTTCTCTGAACGCGCGTCCGCCTTCACGCCGTCGAAGACCGATGGCGCATGCGGGGAGTAGCGCGACGAACAGACATAGTAGAATTGCACGCGGCGCAAGGCATACAGCGGGGCCGCTAGTGGCCGCGGACTCACAGGAGAGGCCCGTGCAAAAGATCACCCCGTTTCTCTGGTATTCCAAGGAAGCCGAGGAGGCGGCGAAGTTCTACGCCTCCATCTTTCCCAACTCGCGCGTCACCCGCGTCGTCGCAATGCCCAGCGAATCGCCGAGCGGCCCGCCGGGCTCGGTGAAGGTCGTCGAATTCGAGCTCTTCGGGCAGCGGTTCACCGCCATGAGCGCCGGCCCGCTCGATCCGTTCAACCACGCCGTGTCGTTCGTGGTGAGCTGCGAGGACCAGGCCGAGCTCGACCGCTATTGGAACGCCCTGCTCCAGGGCGGGTCCGCCGAGCAATGCGGCTGGCTCAAGGATCGCTACGGCCTGTCGTGGCAGATCATTCCGAGCATCCTCCCGAAGTTGATGGGCGACCCCGACAAGGCGAAGGCCAAGCGCGCATCCGACGCCATGATGAAGATGGTCAAGATCGACATCGCCGCGCTGCAGGCCGCGTATGCGGGGACGGCAAAGTGAAGCCGCCTGGAGCGTGAATATTCAGCTTGTAGGCTACGTACGGGAGCGCTAGAGTATGGGCGTCCACGTGAGACGTTCATGTCCCGGCTCCGCAACCGCACCCAAGCGTACTCGCAGCCTTATGCGCCGTTCAGTTGGCGCGCCGCTTGTTGGGCAAGCGTCACCGCGGCGCTCGTTTTCGCGGTGTTCGATATCGGGCTCAATTGGGCGCTGCGTGGGCTCTCCCCTTGGACGCCGCTGCGCATGATTGCCGCGATGGTACTGGGCCAGAACGCGCTTTCGCCCCCGGACACGTTCGATGCCGGCATCCTGGTGGTCGCGATCCTTGTGCACCTCGTACTGTCGATTGCCTACGGCACGTTCCTGGCGTTGGTCATACCGAGACTCCGTACTCCGGCGGCGATCATGGTCGGTGGCTTCTATGGCCTCGGGCTCTACTACATCAATTTCTACGGTTTCAACGCGTTTTCGCCATGGTTCGCGGACACGCGCGACTGGCTGAACATCGCATCGCACTTCCTGTTTGGCGCGGTGCTCGCCAGCGTTTACACAGCGATCAACAAGGGAGTGCTTAGCGACCTGGTTGAACCGTCGTCGACCGAGCCGCTGTTCCGGTAGGCGCCGGCACTTGCGATCCGACAGGTGCTTACACGCACGTCAGCTTGGGGCTGTCATGGTCAAATGCTTTAGCCCGAAACTGTCTGAAGCCAGGGATTATCTGCCACTGCTCAGACGCCACGTTGCGGCCGCCGCTTCTCGTCATCCGCTTCCGACCGGACTGGCGCTTGACCTGCTGCCCATTGCCGAAGAAGGGATCTTTGGCTACGAACTGGTGCCGGACCGCGACGCGCACACCTACCTGACTATCGGCTGCGATGCTCGCGGCGAGCCGGTGTTGCGCAGGACCTTGTATGGCGTCGGCGCTCCCGACGCCTTGCAATTGGCGGCCGTCAATGGCCGGGTCCTGTCTCGAACTGAGCGCGCAGCCCGCTACAGCCTGCAACAGCGTGACGCTCACTTTGCCGACTGGCCCACCGCGGCTGAGGCGGCGTTGGCACAACTCGCATCCATTTTTCCGGGCCGCCCGCGACAGCCTGTCGCACTGGGCGAGAACATTCAACGGTGTCTGGATGAGGCACTGTCCGTGGCGTACTCGCATCTGGCCCAATGGAACCCGTCGATCCGCTTCTGCGGCATCCCCAATGAAGCGGAGCAAGGATTCTTGCTGAGTGGTGTCGATGGACAACACGGCGAATTGGTGTTTCAGAGGCCCGACATCTGGATGCTGCGTTGGAAGGCTCCCCCGCATGCCGTGTATGAATCGTGGTCGGTAGTGCTGCCTGACCTGGATGGGACCAGCGACTCGGCGCGCGGTGACCTCGCGTCCTAGCAAGAAGTTGTCGCGCCACGTCGTCCCGCCGAGGGTCACCTTGCGGCGACCGCCGCGCGGGGCGTGTCCGCGCCTCGCCTCCAGCGCCTATATGCGAACAGCAGCAGCGCGCACAATGTCCCGCCAGGCAGTACTATTTCCAATAGGAGATAAGGACCCAGCTTCTGCGCGAGTCCGCGCAGGATTCCCAAACTGCTCATGATGAGTTGCATTGTCCGTTCCTTGTCTCGGGCGACTCGGGTGCCCGCGTGTGGCGCACGCGGGCACGCTTCGTTCCCTTCACCGATTAGTCGAACGGAGCGGGCGGAAATCGACTTGCCGGCGTATTGAAGTTACAGGGGAGGGCGAGTGGCGCGCCTCCGACGGTGGAGGCGGCCACTGCGCGTGATCGTGTTGGCTACCGGACATCAACATGCGCGGCGTCCCGACGCCGCTCGATCTAGACTTCCGAAGTCGTCGGTCGGGTCGATGGCCGTCGCGCTGCTCGCGGGGTGCGCAGTCGCAGTCACAACACTCGCCGAACCGCTCAACGTCGGCTCGAAGCGCTTTACCGAGTCCTACATTCTCGGAGAGATCCTCAAGCAGGCGGCGCAGACCGCGGGCGAAACGACGGCCGTGCATCAGCAAGGACTCGGCAATACGGCCATCGTCCTGAACGCGCTCTTGTCGGGCAGCATCGACATCTATCCCGAATACACCGGAACGATCGCCAGGGAGATTCTTAAGCTCGATGCCGTGCCGGCGCTCGCCGAGCTCAATACGGCGCTCGCGGCCAAAGGTCTCGCCGTCGGGGTGCCGCTGGGCTTCAACAATACCTACGCGCTGGCGCTGCGCGCCGACGATGCGCGCGCCAAGGGCATTTCGCGCCTCTCCGATCTCAAGGCGCACCCGGAACTGCGCCTGGGTTTGTCGCAGGAGTTCATCGGGCGTGCTGACGGCTGGCCGGGCCTGAAACAAGCCTACGATCTGCCCTTCGCCACGCCGCGTGGGCTCGACCACGGGCTCGCCTACGATGCGATCGCCCAGAAGCAGGTCGACGTCATCGACATCTACTCGACCGACGCCAAGATCGACCGCTACGGCTTGACCGTGCTTGCCGACGACCGGAATTACTTTCCGCGGTACGACGCCGTGCTCCTATACCGGGCCGATGTGCCGCGGCGTCTGCCGAGAACGTGGCAGGCGCTTTCACGCCTCGAGGGGAGTATCGACGACGCGTCGATGCGGCGAATGAACGCGGCCGCCGAGCTTGAGGGCAAGGACTTCGCGTCGATCGCCGCCGACTTTGTCGGGCAACGATTCTCGGCAGCCGCCAAGCCCGGCGCTGCGAGCGTGTCGCGAGCGGCGGCGGGCGGCTTCATGCAGAAGCTTTTCGGTCCAGACTTCGGGCGCCTGACGCTCGAACATCTGGGCCTCGTGTTTCTGTCGCTTGCCGCGAGCATCATCGTCGCCATTCCGCTGGGCGTCCTCGCAGCAAAGCGTCCGGCGACGCAGGCGTTGATCCTCGGTGCGACCGGCATCGTTCAGACGGTCCCTTCCCTTGCCTTGCTGGCGGTCCTGATCCCGTTGACCGGGCGCATCGGCATCGTGCCGGCGTTCATTGCGCTCGCGCTCTACGCGCTGCTGCCGATCGTGCGCAACACGCACACCGCCCTTACGCAGATCTCGCGCGGCATGCAGGACGCCGCGCGATCGCTGGGGATGCGCGAGGGCACGATCCTGCGCAAGATCGAACTGCCGCTCGCGGCGCCGACGATCATGGCCGGCATCAAGACCTCGGCGGTCATCAACGTCGGCACTGCGACCATCGCCGCGTTCATTGGGGCGGGCGGCTACGGCGAGCGCATCGTGACGGGCCTTGCGCTGAACGACAACGCGATGTTGCTCGCCGGCGCCATACCGGCCGCTGTGCTCGCGCTGCTCATCGAGGGCGCCTTCCGCGCCGCTGAACGATGGGTGATTCCCGAGGGCCTGCGGCACGTGTCCTAGCCGCGTGGAGTCCACCATTCGGCTGCATTTGCGATCGCCGGTCCGGGTCTCAGGGCTCGGGTCGCGATAAACACAAAGCCCCACGATAATCGCGGGGCTTCGCAGGATGGTCACATCGCTGTGACTTCGTCTCGTTGCGTCACCGCAACGTGTGCCGGTGCTTGGTCACCGGCGTCGAGGTCGAACTGTATTGAATGTCATCGATAGGCTACCTCCTCCGTCGTGATTGCCGGCATCGGTACTACCTCGCGGTTGCGGACTTGGGGGAGCATCCGGTTGCGGGACAGTGCCCGCGAAAACCGATGCTCACGATTGACACCCTATCCGCGAGGCATAAAGTAAATGTGCTGCTGCGCTCGGCTGGTGTCAAGGGGATCTGTGCGGCGAGGCCGATTTTTCGCGGCATAATCGCGTATGGTCGTCCATGTGGTCGACGGCACCTACGAGCTGTTCCGCCATTTCTATGGCCTGCGCCGCTTCAACAAGGGCAAGGACGCTCCGTACGGCGGCGTGATCGGCGTCCTGCAGACTATCCTGCAGATGCTCGAGAAGCGCGCCACGCATGTCGGGGTCGCGACCGACCATGTCATCGAATCGTTCCGCAATCGGCTCTGGTCGGGCTACAAGACCGGCGAGGGCATCGACCCCGCGTTGTTCGCGCAGTTCCATCCGCTCGAGGATGCGCTCGCGGCGATGGGCGTCGTTGTCTGGCCGATGGTCGAACTGGAGGCCGACGACGCGCTCGCGTCCGCAGCGCGCATAGCCGCCCGGTCGCGCGCGGTCGAGAAGGTGTGCATCTGGACCGTCGACAAGGACCTCGCGCAGTGTGTGCGGGGCGATCGCGTGGTTCAGATGGATCGCCGGGCGGGCAAGGTCATGGACGCTGCAGCGGTGCGCGCGAAGTATGGCGTCGAGCCTGCCTTGATACCTGATTACCTGGCATTGGTCGGCGATTCTGCGGACGGTTATCCGGGGGTCGATGGGATCGGAACCGTGACTGCGGCGCGGCTGTTGAACCGCTACGGCGCGATCGAGCGCTTCCCGCCGGATGTGCTTGGTGGTCGGAAACCACAAGCGCTGCTGTTCAAGAAGCTCGCAACGCTGAAGACCGACGCGGCGCTGTTCCGGGCGGTCGACACGCTGCGCTGGCGCGGGCCTACCGAGGCCTTTGCGTCGTGGACCGAGCGCATGAAAGTGCCGCGGATGCTGGATCGCTGCCTGAAGCTGCAGCGCGGGCTGGACGCCCCCGAAGCTTGACCGCAGGCCGGGACCCCCGGCGATTATGTAACAGTATGCAACGCTACCGTCGCGTTGCGTTATTTGATGTTATAGTGTGCTGGCTCTGGGGTGAAGCTCGCCCCATACCGATCCGCAAGGAGAACGCGATGACCAAGTACAAAGCCTTCCTGTCCGGCAGCCTGTTGGCGATAGCACTCGCCGTCGCGCCGGTTTCGTCCGCCTTCGCCGACGGCAACCACTGGCATGGCGGCAGCCATTGGCATGGCGGCTACCACTACGGGGTCTGGCCAGTGTTCGGCGTGGCCGCGGCCGTGGTGGGCACCGCTGCGGCGCTCATTACCGCCCCATTCGCGGCCATCGCCGCCGCGGCGAATGCACCTTACTACTACGGACCGGCGCCGGTGTATGCGCCTACGGCCTATGGGCCGCCGGCCTATTACGGACAGCCTGCCGCGCCGTACTACGGTCAAAGTGCCGCGCCCCCGGTCTACGGGCAGGCGCCGCCCGATTACTATCCGCAAGCCGCGCCGCAGGTGTATTACAACCAGCCGGCGGCGCCAACGTCGTACGTCGCGCCGGCCCCTGCGTACAACGCTCCGACCGCGACCGTCTACTACGGCGCTCGTCCCGGTTACTACGGCGGATCGCGCCCGTACTACACGGCGCCTCCCGTTTATGTGGCGGCGCGCGGTTACTACGGGCCGCCTGTGAGCGACGTGCACTACTACAACCAGTACGTACGTTGATGGCACCGCACGATCGTGGTCTCGGTTCCCAGCGATTCGGCGCCTCGATCGGATACAGCCGACACTGAGTGTGCGGCCGCTGCCTCGCGCAGGGGAGGGCGGCCTTCACGCCTCGCGTCGGAGCAACTTGGCGAACTGATCCTGGACGCCGCGACGGACCTTTTCCTCACCGACGGCTACGGTGCCACCAGCATCGAGGCCATCGCGCGACGCGCGCGCATTTCCAAGCGGACGTTCTATCACCGCTTTGACGACAAGGCCGCGTTGTTCGCTGCAGTCGTGCATCGCATAGTCGAACGTCTGCGGCCACCGGCGAACATGCCGCTGCTCGAAGGCGCCGATGTCGAGCAAATCCTGCAGCGATTGGCTGCGATCATCCTGCGCGCCGCGCTGTCGCCGCAGGCAATCGCGCTGCATCGCCTGATCGTTGCCGAATCCGCGCGCTTCCCGCAGCTCGCCGCAGTGATGGCTGAGGAAGGATCGACCGCGGAAGCCATCGCGCTCATCGCCGGCCTGCTTGAGCGCGAAGCGCGCGCCGGCAGGCTCGCGCCAGACAATCCCACGTTCGACGCCCAGCAGTTCCTGGCCATGGTGGTCGCGGTGCCGCAACGACGGGCTCTGGGAATGGGCCCGCCCTTCACGGCCGGCGAGCTCGACGCTTGGTCCCGCGATGTCGTGAACCTGTTTCTGAACGGATGTCGCGGCGCGAGACGCGCAACACCGTAGTCAGCGTCGACAACTTCTTTGTCCTCCGGCCGGGTACAGGTAACCGGACGGTGGCTTTCTTTGGCTCTCGGGTACCAGACCGATCGTGGCGCCTGGCACACCTTTCCCACCGCGCTTGTCGTTCACCGGCTGGCGCACCTCTGTCCCGACACGGAGAGGGACCGGGGGGCATCCCACCTCACTGGCAAACTGTCCCCGGCGCGACAAGGATTTGCCGCGTGATCGCTTTGCTCTGCGTTATCCCGTTGACCGTGTACATGAATGTGCCGTTGTTGCCGTCGGTGAACGCCAGACTGGCGGTCCCCACCGACGTCGCCACGACCTTGGTCGGGTCGAAGGGTGTGGAGTTAAAGGGCGGCCCGGTCGTGCGATAGACCGTTCCTCCATACGCGCCCAACGCTGTCTTCGGCATGGAAGCGAACAGCCACAGCGGCGAGCGGTCGACGTCGTAGGTGAACCACGTCAGGAAAATCACATCGCCCTGGTGGGTCAGGTTCACTCCCCAGCCGGACTCGACACCGGCGGGCGCCGCCCACCACAGGTCCTGATAGTTGTAGGCGGTCGTGAGGTCCGTGACCAGGTTGTAGGTGCAAGTGGGCAGTTGGCCGAACACTTCGCGTGTGATCGGCTTGGTCTGCGTGATGCCGTTGACGATGTAGGCAAACGTCCCGTTGTTGGCGTCGGTGAAGGTCAGCGTGCCGCTGCCCACCGTGGAGGTCTGCACTTGAGCCGGAGTGAACGGCACTGCGCTGAATACCGGTCCGGTCGACCTCTGCAGGGCGCCCGCGTACACGTTGTTGGCGTTGAGCGTCGCGGTCATCGACATCCAAACGCCCTTGCCGGTGAGATCGTACGTGAACCAGGTCGCGAAGATCGTGTCGGCCTCGTGGGTGAGGTTGATACCCCAGCCGGATTCGGATCCGGCGGGACGATTCCACCACAGCCCACCGTAGTTCGGCGGCCCCACCGCCACGACTTGCACCGACGTCGCCGGAGAGATATCGCCGAAGGACACCCCCTGCGCCGTGCTTGGCTGCCACTGGAAGTTGTACGTGCCCGGCGTCGACGGCGTCACCACGGCGAAGCTGAAGGTCACATCGCCCATCGGGGCCACCGCTGCGGGCAACGGAACGCTGGCCGTGCCCCAGGTGCTATTGCCCGCAGGGACGGCCGAATTCAGCGTATAGCCGTCCGTGGTCTGCCACGTTGCGTTGGTGGTGTTTTGGTACGTTTCCGTGACCCAGATCAACGCGCCCGCGGGCACGACAGCGGGCACCTGTTGCGACACGAATGACGCGGAGTTCGAAACGGCGACCATCGCGTTCGGTGTTTCCTCGCCGAACGTACCGTGCGCTTCGGAAAGCATACGAAAGCGAAACGGCGCCGGCGCCGCGAAGCGGCACGACAGCGGGTTGACGGTGAAATTGAACGTCACTTGGTCATTCGGGAAGACGTCGTTTGGCAGCACCACGCGATTGCCGCTTTGGCTGCCGTACACGTTGTCCTGGATGCACCAATAGAAGTTGTCCTGCGGCTCCTGCGTCGCTAGGAACACGTCGCCTTGCGCGCGCACCCACGTCGCAGTGCCGGTGTTCTGCATCGTTATCGAAACATTCGTCGCAACGCCTTGGGCGATGAACGAAGGCACGGTTTGCGAGACGAAGGCCGCCGAGTACGCGGGTTGCGCGCTGGCGTTGTCGGCGACTGCGGCGAGCAGGCTCGCGGCAGCAGCGAGGGCGGCGAGCGCACGAATGCCGCCGCATCGAGGTCTGGGGGTTACCATGGTGGGCACGAAGGCTCGAACGGCGCCCATATCGTATCAGGCATGGCGTGTCGTCCGCGCGTCACGGGCCTGCATGGGCGGGAACACTTGTAACTATTCGATTCAATGGAACCGAAATCATGGAGACGGATGACCGTCAGGGCTATCGCACGACCGAAATCGTCGAACGCCTGCCGGCGCAGCGACCCGTGCACGATACCGTCGAAAGCATCAGCGACTGGTTGGCTGGGGCCGCGCTGCAGGTGATTTCCGGGGCACAAGCCGTCGACGAGCTTGCCTGGCGCATGCTCGCCGCCGATTTCCCACTGCTGCGGTTCACGGTGCACAGTGGCACGCTGCATCCACAGTTCCTCGGCACTTTGCTGGTATGGTGGCGTGACTCGGGGCGCACCCAGCAGACCTTCGTTGCGCACGAAGTCGGCGAGGCGGTCGCTTACGAGAAAAATCCGGTTGCTCGGGTCATTCGCGGTGGCGAGACCCTGCGGCGCAGGCTCTGTGCCGCCGACTGCGCCTGGGACCTTCCGATTCTGCGTGACCTCGAGGCCAAGGGTGCCACCGAATATCTCGCGCTGCCGATCCAGGGCGCGCACGCTCGTCGCTACATGACGACGTTTACGACCGATCGCAGCGGTGGGTTCTCCGAGCGCGAGGTCAGCGACCTGACGCACATCGCACAGCGCATGTCGGTCGTCTGCGACACCTTCAGCCAGCGCGCGCTGACTCGGCACCTGCTGGACGCGTATCTCGGGTCGAATGCCGGTCGAAAGGTGCTCGATGGCCAGATTCGCCGCGGCACCGGCGAGCAGTTCGACGTCGTTCTGTGGTCGTCCGACCTGCGCGCTTACACGGAGCGCTCCGACCGACTGCCCGGCCAGCAGATGATCGCCATCCTCAACGCGCTGTTCGATGTGCAGGCGACGTCGATTCACAAGCACGGCGGCGAAATCCTGAAATTCATCGGCGATGGGCTGCTGGCCATATTTCCGGTCGACGATGCCCGCCGCGCGCGCGACGCCGCCAGCGAGGCGATGCAAGCGGCGATCGATGGCCTCGCTGCGGTGAACGGTCTTTCCGACGAACCCTTCATGCAAGCCGAGCCCGCGCTGAACGTCGTCGTAGCCCTGCACGCGGGCAGCGTGATCTACGGCAACGTAGGTGCCGCCGACCGCCTCGATTTCACGGTGATCGGCCCCGCGGTGAACCTGGTCAGCCGGGTGGAAAACGTAGCCAAGATGCTCAACGAGCCGATCGTCGTCACCGACGATTTCGCGCGCGCTTACGAAGCACCGCTGAGGTCTCTGGGGCGGCATACATTTCGCGGCGTCACGGCGCCCCGCGAGCTGTTCGCGCCGCAGCGCGTGCCCGCGGCGGCCTCGTCGCTCGCGCGGCGCTGATCGGCGCGTCGGGCTGCGCCCGGGCGGTCGTGCCGATCACAACGACGCAGGTTCAAGGTGACGCCACCGCTGGGTCGCGAAGCGGCGCGCGGCCCAGCAGCACGTCGGCCGCGCGCTCGGCGATCATCATCACTGCCGCCGCCGTGTTCCCCGATGGAATGAGCGGCATCACCGACGCATCGACGATACGCAGGCCGTCGACCCCGCGTACACGAAGATCGGGCGATGTGGCGCTGGTCGGGTCGACGCCCATCGCGCACGTGCCAACCGCGTGAAACAACGACTCGGCGTTATCGCGAACGTAGTCACGCAGTGCCGCCTCGCCGCGTACCTGCGGGCCCGGCTTGACTTCCTCGAGCACGTCGCGCGCGAGCGGTGGCGTGGCGAAGATCCGTCGCATCAGCTCGACACCGCGGATCAGCGGTGCGTAATCGGCGGGATCGGTGAGATGCCCGGCGACGATGCTCGGCGCCGCGTTCGGGTCTGCGCTGCGCAAGCCGACGCGCCCGCGGCTCGATGGTCGCAGCAGCCCCACCATCGCCATCACGCCCGCGTAGTCGTGGAAGACGAAGCGGCCGTCCAGATAGTCGCCCGACGACGGCCGGAAGACGATCTGCAGGTCCGGGCGCTCGACGTGAGGCGACGAGCGCACGAAGCCATTCACCTGGCTTGCCGTTGTCGTAAGCAGGCCTTTTTTTTGGAACAGATAGCGCGCCAGGTGCGCCGCCAGGCGCGATCGGTGCGCCTCCTGGTTGAGCGAGGGGATTCGCGTCCGATGGAGGAGGGGAGCGCGCACGTGCTCCTGCAGGTTGCGGCCGATGGCCCGGCGGTCGACGAGCGCAGCAATGCCGAGCGCCGAGAGCTCGCATGCGTCGCCGACGCCGGAGAGCATCAGCAGCTGCGGCGAGGCGACGGTACCTGCGCAGAGCAGCACCTCGCGTCGCGCACGGATGGATTGGGTTCGACCTTCGCGATCGAACTCGATACCCACCGCGCGCCCACCCTCGATAACGATGCGTCGCACCACGCTGCGCACGAGCACTCGCAGGTTGGCGCGAGCGCGCGCCGGCGCGAGGTAGGCGCTTGCCGCCGACGAGCGCACGCCGTCGCGCATCATCACCTGCGTGAACGCGACACCTTCCTGCGAGGCTCCGTTGTAGTCGTCGTTGCGCGCGATGCCGGCCTGTTCGCTCGATGTCAGGAACGCCACCGACAGCGGGTGCGGCGCGTCGATCGCGCCGATTCTGAGCGGGCCGCCACGCCCGCGAAATTCCGCCGCGCCAAACGGGCTGTCCTCCATCCGCTTGAAGTACGGCAGGACGCTTGCCCACGACCACGCGCCGCCCGTCACCTCGGCCCAGGCGTCGTAGTCGGCGCTCTGACCGCGCACGAAGGTCATGCCGTTGATGCTCGACGTGCCGCCCAGGACCTTGCCCCGCGGCCAGTACAGGCGGCGTCCGCCGAGCGCCGGCTCGGGGTCGGTCTGATAGCGCCAGTTGAGCCGCGGATGATAGTACAGCCTTGCAATGCCGGCGGGCATGCGGATCCACGGGCTCGCGTCTTCGTCGCCCGCTTCCAGCATCGCCACCTGACACGCCGCATCGGCGGAAAGGCGATTTGCGAGCACGCAGCCGGCGGTACCGCCCCCGACGATCACGAAGTCGGCTTCGTCGATCGCCACTATTCCGCGGTGACCCTGGTATTGCTGGGGATCATGCTCCGGCGGCCGACATCGGCCCTGATCATTTTGTTTCCCGTTCCGGATTGTCCCAGTGCGCACGCCGATAAACCAGGCGCTCGCGCGCATCGGCGCCGGGAAACACGAAGGCGAGGTCGTAGACGTCGGCACCGAAGTCGGGAGGAAGCGCCTCGAGCGAGAGCGCACGCTTGACGTGATCCAGCGCCTGCGCTGCCGCATCGCGGTCGAGCGCCTCGACGAGCGCAACGCGGTCGAAGTCGCGCACCGGCGACGTCGGCACGCTGAACGGCACGCTCGCCGCAGTATCCGACCGGCGGCCGAAATGGGCCGCGCACACGCGCGCAAGTGTGCACGCGCGATCCAGCGCAGCGCGCAACGCGGTGTCGGCGATCGACTCCGGCACGCACAGGCAGGCGATCGCGCCACCGATGCCGGTGCCTTTCGAGGCTGTCAGGCCGCAGGTCGCGCGGACGAAATTGCTGAAGGCCGGGCGCATCGATGCCGACGCGGATGTCGGATGGCGCAACAGGTCGAGGTATTCCGCGCTCTCGAGCACCGCCAGCCTGGCGACGTCGTAGAGCGTGAAATAGCGGTGAGCCTCGCGCGTGCGGTTGACGTAGCGGCGCGCACCGTGGAATCCCGAAACGGCGACGCGCTCGGGCACGTGCTCGAGCGCGTGCCACCGGTCGTACTCCGGCTCGCGGCTGCGCTCGATGTCGTTCCACAACGCAAGAAAGGCTTGTCCCGCGAGCGCCATGGCGAAGTCTCGCGCGAAGCGCCGCTCTTAGCAAACGTCGGTGCCTGGATGCAGCATCTCCCTCCGGGCGGGCCGCCCGGAGCTTCCACGCATCCGCGCCATTCGTGCCATCATCGCGACCGGCAATCGCGTAGAGCGCGAGCACACTACGGAGCATCCTTATGTCGAACGATCCTGAAGTCCGCTGGGACCGCCTTTCCGCGCCGGCGTTGCGTGACGCGGCGAAGGAGAAGACCGTCGTCATCATCCCGCTGGGCGCGACCGAGCAGCACGGACCGCACTTGCCGACGCAGGTCGATTGGCGCTGCGCCCATGAGATTTCGTTGCGCGCCGCGCGACGGATGGCAGGCCGGCAACGGGCGCTGGTCACGCCGGCAATTCCCTTCGGCATGTCCGAGCACCACATGTCGCTCGGCGGTACCTTGACGCTCGACTACGCAACGATGGCCTCAGTCATCGGTTGCGTCGTGCGCTCCGCAGCGCGGCACGGATTCGAACGCATCTTCGTGCTCAACGGTCATGGCGGCAACATCGCCGCACTCGAAACGATCATCACCGAATTGACGATCGAACTGAAGCTGCCGCTCGCAGGCGGCACCTATTGGTATATCGCCGCGGACTCGATTCGCGCCATTCTGGAACATCAGCCGCAGCTTCTCCATGCCTGCGAGGCCGAGACCTCGCTCATGATGGCGCTGTCGCCGGAGTTGGTTGCGCCCCTCGATCGCTCGATGCGCGGTGCTCGCGTCGCGGGCATGTCGTCCATTCCGGGGGTGAATCCCGGCGTGTTCCGCTGGCAGCATCTAAAAACGCGCTCTGCCGTCGGGATTCTGGGCGAGGCGTGGGCAGCAACTCCGGAGAAGGGTCAAAAACTGCTCGATGCGATCACGCGCGACGTGGCCGATGCGCTCGCCGATCAGCGCCTGTGGGATGCACCTATCTGACCTGTCATCCCGGCGCAGGCCGGGATCCAAGTTCAGTGGCAACGTACGGGCCGCAACTTGGGCCCCGGCCTTCGCCGGGGCGACAAAGCTGTCATCCCGGGGCAGGCCGGGATCCAAGTTCGCAGAACGATTGGCGCAATGACCTAGGTCCCGGCGTGCACCGGAGCGACGCACGAAATTGCCGTCCGTCCGCAAACGAATTGACAAACTACAACAGACGCGGTTGACTATCCCCGATGTGGTCGGCAATCCATTTGCCCGCGCGCAGTAAGCGCAGATCTTCGCCCATCGCGCCAATTACCTGCACCCCGACCGGCAGCCCGTTGGATCCCGAGAACCCGGGCAGACTCAGGCACGGCACGCCGAGGCCCGAGCATAGCCGGTTGAACATCGCCTCGCCGGTGTCCGCCAGGCCCCGCGGCGCTTCACCCGGCGCGCTGGCCGAGAGCAGCGTGTCGTAAGGCGCGATGATTTGTGCAAACAGCGTACGGCAACGAGCGATCGACGCCTGAGCAGCCAGGTAGCGGCGCCGCGGAATCGACGCACCTGCCGCGAGCTCCTCGCGGCTCGCGCGTGAGAGTCGCTCCTGGTGTTGCGTGCGCTCGAAAGCGAAGACGCGTGCCGCTTCGTAGCGCAGCACATCACTCTGCGCGTCGAGAAACGACTCGAATTCCGCCGGCAGCTCGATCTCATCCACGGGCACGCCTTCGCTCGCGAGCTGCAGTCCGGCGGTCTCCACCGCCAGGATGGTCGCGGGTTCGGCGTGACTCCAGGATTGCGTGCGGCACAGGCCCACGCGCGCCGGCCGTACCGCAGTCAGGCGACCCGCATCACGATCGTCGCCGGCGAGCACCGCCACCACCAGTGCGCAATCCTCGACGCAGCGGGCAAATAACCCCACGGTGTCAAAGCTGTTCGCGAGTGGCTTCACCCCCGTCGGGTTGATCGTCGCGATCGAGGGCTTGTAGCCGACCACGCCGCAATACGATGCGGGTCGGATGATCGAGCCGCCCGTCTGCGTTCCGAACGCGACCGGCACCATGAAGTCGGCGACAGCGGCCGCCGATCCGCTCGACGATCCACCCGGCGTGTGTGCGGGATTGCGCGGGTTCGCTGTCGCGCCGGGATGGCGGAGCGCAAATTCGGTGGTGACGGTCTTGCCCAACATCACAGCGCCGGCCTCGCGCGCCAACGCGACGCACGCGGCATCGGCGGACGGGCGGTAGCCGGCATGGATCGGCGAACCGTAGGCGGTCGGCATGTCGTGCGTGTCGATGATGTCCTTCACGCCGAAGGGCAAGCCGTGCAGCGGACCCCTCGCGCGTGCGCGGTCGCGCGCTCTCGCCTCGGCGAGCGCGCGTTCCGGATCGAGGAAGACAAACGCGTGCACGACGCTCTCGCGCTCGGCGGCGCGCGCGAGACACGCACGCGTCAGCGCTTCGGCTGTCACCTGTCCTGCGGCGATCGCCGCCAGCGCATCCACTGCGGTCAGCTCGTTGAGGGCCTGCGCCACCGGAATCCTCCGCGTTGCGACGTGACGAGGGATCGAAACAATACGCTTTTACTGCCGGCGGATTGTCGGTCCTGCCGCGCAAAGCTGCAATGCGCGGCGGCGCGGCTTGCTTGCGGATGGCCCCACCGTGTGCTAACAATGGCGCGCAAGATGCGCCGTGGTCGCATTGGCGACGGCTACAGAGGAGGGTGTCGGCTCATGGGTGTCAATCGACGTCGTATCAATGGGGTTGTCGCGGCCGGCGCGCTGGCGCTGATGCTTGCGGCGCCGTGGGTCGCGCATGCGCAGTCGGTGCTGCGCCTCGTGCCGCAGGCCGATCTCAAGATCCTGGACACGGTGCAGACAACCAACAATATCACCAGCAACCACGGCTACATGATCTACGACACGCTGTTCGCGCTGGACAGCAAATTCGCGCCGAAGCCGCAGATGGTGGAAAGCTACACCAGGAGCGCAGATGGGCTCACCTGGACGTTCAAATTGCGCCCGGGCCTCAAGTTCCACGATGGCCAGCCTGTGACATCGAAAGACGTGGTCGCGTCGATCCTGCGCTTCTCCAAGCGCATCCCCGCCGGCGTGACGATGATGCAGTTCGCCAAGGAGGTCGTGGCTACTGGCCCGGACACCTTCGAGATCCGGCTCAACAAGCCCTTCGGCCTCGTGTTGGAAACGCTGGCTGGGCCCGAAAATCCGCTGTTCATTACGCGCGAAGCCGACGCGCTGGGCGACCCGAACACCGCCATCACTACCGCGATCGGCTCGGGCCCCTTTATCTTCGTGCGCGAGGAATGGGTGCCGGGCAGCAAGATCGTCTACAGGAAGAATCCCGACTACAAGCCGAGGAGCGATCCGCCGGATGGATTCGCTGGCGCGAAGATCGCCAAGGTCGATCGCGTCGAATGGGTCGTGATCCCGGATTCGAACACGGCGGTGCAGGCGCTGGTCAAGGGCGAGGTCGACATCATCGAGATCCCGCAGACCGATCTTCTGCCGCTGATTCGCAAGGACCCCAACATCACGGTCAAGGTCATCGACCGCGTCGGCACACAGGCGATCTACCGCATGAATCACCTGATACCACCCTTCAACAACGCCAAGGCGCGGCAAGCGCTGCTCTATGCCACGGGTGATCAGAAGGACTACCTCGCCTCGATGATCGGCTACGGTGAGTACGAGCGCCCGTGCTGGGCGGTGTTCGTCTGCGGCACGCCGTTCGAAACGCAGGCGGGGGTGGGCGATTGGGCGAAGGGCGACAAAAAGGCGAATATCGAGAAGGCAAAGCAGTTGCTCAAGGAAGCCGGTTACAAAGGCGAGAAAGTCGTGATCCTCGATCCGGTCGAGGCTCACCTTGCCCACGCGCAGGCCGTGGTGACGGCGCAGAAACTGCGCGAGATCGGCATGACGGTGGACCTGCAGGCGATCGACTGGGGCACTCAAAGCGCGCGCCGCCAGATCAAGGATCCGCCGGACAAGAACCCCGGCGCGTGGAACATCTTCCACACCTGGGGTGGCGGATTGGCCATGAACAATCCGTTGTCGAACACGCCCACACCCAGCGCCTGCGACGGCAAGAACTGGTTCGGCTGGCCTTGCGACGAGGAGCTGGAAAAAATCCGCCTCGAATTCCCGCTGGCGCCGCCGGACAAGCAGAAGGAGATCGTCGAACGCCTGCAGAAGCGATTCTACGAAGTCGTGCCGTACATTCCGGCCGGTCAGTTCCTATCGCCGATCGCGTATCGCAACAACCTCAGCGGCATCCTGGACACGCCGCGGCTGGTGCTTTGGAACATCGAGAAGAAGTAGTGACGCACGTTCCGAGACCGCGGCGTGGCTGAACTCAACCGTCGTCCCGCGAAAGGGGACTCAGTGGTGTTCGTCGAAAGAGCCTGAGTTCCCGCGTCTGCGGGAACGGCGATCCGATAGGGCCAGCGCTGCTGGTAATTCCTCGACCATGGTTCAAGTGTGATGGGCAAGCCCGCGCCTGAGCGTGAGCTCGCTGCCGGGCGCGCAGTAACGGCGGCATCATGCACGTCTTCCTGATCCGCCGCCTGCTTGCGGCGCTACCGGTGATCGTCGTCGTCACCGTATTCGTCTTCGCGCTGCTGCATCTTGCGCCCGGCGATCCCGCCGCGATCATTGCCGGCGATCTCGCGACACCCGCAGACGTCGCCAAGATCCGCGCCAACCTGGGGCTCGACCGTCCGCTGCTCGTCCAGTTTTTGACGTGGGTGAACCAGCTGCTGCACGGTGACTTGGGAAACTCGATATTCTCCGCGCACCCGGTGACGCAGTTGATCGGGCAGCGCCTCGAACCCACGTTGACGCTGACGCTGATGACGCTTCTCATCTCCGTGGTGCTGGCCGTACCGCTGGGCGTGATCGCGGCGTGGCGCGTCGGGTCGTGGATCGATCGGGGCGTCATGGGCTTCGCGGTCCTCGGCTTCTCGGTACCCGGGTTCGTCATCGGCTACGTACTGATCTGGCTTTTCGCGATCGAGCTCGACTGGCTGCCGGTGCAGGGCTATACGCCGCTGGCGAAGGGCTTCTGGCCATGGCTGTCCAACATCATCCTGCCCAGCGTCACGCTGGCACTTGCGTACATGGCGCTGATCGCGCGCATCACGCGCGCGTCGATGCTGGAAACGCTCTCGCAGGATTACATCCGCACCGCGCACGCCAAGGGCCTGTCGACCCGGGACGTGCTGATGGGCCACGCGCTACGCAATGCCGCCGTGCCCATCGTCACGGTGATCGGCATCGGCGTCGCGCTGCTCATCGGCGGCGTCGTCGTCACTGAAAGCGTGTTCGCGATCCCCGGTCTGGGCCGCCTGACGGTCGATGCCATCCTGCGCCGCGACTATCCGGTGATACAGGGCATCATCCTCGTCTTCTCCGGCGCCTATGTCGTCGTCAATCTCGTGGTCGACATGCTCTACACCGTGCTCGATCCGCGCATCCGGTATTAGCCGTGACAACCGCAACGGCCAATTCCGCTGACGTCGCTCCGACGTCGCACACGGGTGCGGCGGCATTCGTGCGCCGCCATCCGACGGTGGTCGTGGGTGGGGCCCTGCTGCTCGTGATCGTCATCGCGTCGATCGCCGCGCCGTGGCTCGCCACTGTCGATCCGATTGCTATCGATCCCAGCCATCGCCTGCGTGATCCCTCGGCCGAGCATTGGTTCGGCACCGACGGCTTCGGCCGCGACCTGTACAGCCGCGTGATGTACGGCGGGCGCGTGTCGCTCATCGTCGGCCTGTCGGTCGCCGCACTGTCCACCGCGATCGGTCTCGCCATCGGCCTGGTCAGCGGCTACCTGCGCGCTGTCGACGCGGTGGTGATGCGGGTGATGGACGGCATGATGGCGATCCCGGCGATCATGCTGGCGATCGCCCTGATCGCGCTATCCAAGGCCAGCATCGCCATCGTCATCGCCGCCGTGACGCTGCCCGAAGTGCCGCGGGTCGTGCGCCTGGTGCGCAGCGTCGTGCTCACCATTCGCGAGCAACCGTTCATCGAAGCGGCGACCGCAATCGGAACCAGCGTACCGCGCATCATGCTCCGCCATCTCCTGCCTAACGCGCTGCCGCCGCTGATCGTCCAGGCGACCTACATCTGCGCCTCGGCCGTCCTCATCGAGGCCGCGTTGAGTTTCCTTGGCGCAGGAACACCGCCGGAAATTCCGAGCTGGGGCAACATCATGGCCGAGGCGCGCGTCTATTTTCAGCTCAAGCCGGCGATGGTACTGCTGCCCGGATTGTTTCTTGCGGTGACCGTGCTCGCGATCAACCTGGTCGGCGATGGCCTGCGCGACATGCTCGACCCGCGACTTGCCCGGCGGATGTGATGGATGCGGGCGTGCTCACCGTCGACGATCTGCGCACGCACTTTTTCACGCGCGACGGCGTGGTGAAGGCGGTGGATGGCGTGTCGCTCTCGCTCGCGCGCGGCGAGACTCTGGGTGTGGTCGGCGAGAGCGGATGCGGCAAGTCGGTGACGGCGTTGTCTATCATGCGTCTGGTGCCGCTGCACGCCGGCCGTATCGTGTCAGGCAGCGTCCGCTTCGACGGCAAGGAGCTGCTGGCGCTGGATGCCGCCGACATGCGTGCGATTCGCGGCAACCGCATCTCGATGATCTTTCAGGAGCCGATGACCAGCCTCAACCCGGTGATGACGGTAGGCCGGCAGATCGCAGAGACCGTGACGCTGCACCAGCACCTGTCGCCGCGCGCGGCACGCGACCGCGCCATCGAGATGCTCTCGCTGGTGCGCATTCCGGACACGCGGCGACGAGCCGGCGAATATCCGCACCAACTCTCCGGAGGCATGCGCCAGCGCGTGATGATCGCCATCGCGATGGTGTGCACGCCGGCCATCCTCATCGCCGACGAGCCGACGACCGCGCTCGACGTCACTATCCAGGCGCAGATCCTCGACCTGATGCTGGAAATGAAGGCGCGCACCGGAGCGGCTGTCATGCTGATCACGCACGACCTGGGCGTGATCGCCGAGACGGCGCAGCGTGTCATTGTGATGTACGCAGGGCGCAAGGTTGAGGAAGCCCCGGTGAAGGTGCTGTTCGAGCGACCGCGCCACCCGTATACGCGTGGGCTCATGACGTCGATTCCCCGGCTCAATCGCGCGCCGGACGCGACGACGCGCTCGACGAGGCTGGCGGAAATTCCGGGCGTGGTTCCGTCGCTGATCGGCATGAGCGACGGCTGCACGTTCGCCCCGCGCTGCGCGCATGCGAGCGAACGATGCCGAGTAGCGTTTCCACCAGAAGTCGAGGCCGCGCCGGGGCACTTCGTCGCGTGCTGGAACGCGGAGACTTTGCCGGAGATGGTACGTGGCTGAATCGACGAGCCGGCCTCCCGTGCTTGGTGTGGAAGGGCTGGTCAAGCACTTCCCGGTGCGAGGCGGCATGTTCTCGCGCGAGATCGGCACGGTGCGGGCGGTGGATGGCGTGTCCTTCGACCTCGCAGCGGGCGAGACGCTGGGTCTGGTCGGCGAAAGCGGCTGCGGCAAGTCGACGACAGGCAAGGCGATCCTGCGCCTGACGCCACCCACCAGCGGCACCATCACGCTCGATGGCGAGGACATCACGCGGCTGGACCGCGCGGCAATGCGCTCGCGGCGTCGTCGGTTGCAGGTGATATTCCAGGACCCGTACGCTTCGCTCAATCCGCGCATGAGCGCCGGCGAGATCGTCGGCGAGCCGCTCAGGAACTACGGCATCGCCTCAGGCGCCGACGCGACCGATCGCACCGAGCGGCTGTTTGCACGCGTCGGGCTGCGTCCCGACCAGATGCGCAAGTACCCGCACGAGTTCTCCGGCGGGCAGCGCCAGCGCCTGGGGATAGCGCGTGCACTCGCGGTCGAACCCAAGGTGATCGTGTGCGACGAGCCCGTCTCGGCGCTAGACGTATCGGTGCAGGCGCAGGTGATCAACCTGCTGATGGACCTGCAGGCGGAATTCGGGTTGTCATATCTTTTCATCGCGCACGACCTCGCGGTCGTCGAGCACATCTGCCACCGCGTGGCGGTGATGTATCTGGGGCGCATCGTCGAGCTGGCACCGCGCGGCGCACTCTTTGCGAGCCCGCAGCACCCGTACACCGAAGCACTCTTGTCGGCGGTGCCGGTCCCCGATCCCGATCCGGCGATCAAGCGCGCACGCATCATCCTGCCGGGCGATGTACCGAGCCCGATCAATCCGCCTTCGGGTTGCCGCTTTCATACGCGGTGTCCGTATGTGTTCGACCGCTGTCGCAGCGAATCGCCGGAACTTCGCGAACTGGCCCCAGGTCACCGTGTCGCCTGCCACTTGCGATAGTGCAAACGCTCGTCGTTCCCGAGCGAGTGGGGACCCGGCGACTAGCAGACGACACCGAGTCCCCGCGCTCGCGTGGACGACGGACCGCTGGGCATTCCGTGTTCCGTTACTTGCCTTGAGGAGAGCCATCGTATGGACCTGATCTTGCGCGGCGGACGGGTGATCGACCCGGCGAGTGGCGTTGACGCCATCTGCGACGTGGGCTTCGCCGAGGGTCGCGTCGCAGCCCTCGCGCCGCGCATATCTGCCGGCGCCGGCGTGGAGCGTGACGTCGCCGGCGCCATCGTCACGCCGGGCATGATCGACCTGCACACCCACGTCTACTGGGGTGGCACGTCAATCGGCGTCGAGGCCGAGCCCATCGCGCGCCGTAGCGGCACGACGACCTTCGTCGATGCCGGCACCGCGGGGCCGGGGAATTTCGCCGGCTTCCGCCGTCACGTCATCGAGCCGTCGGCGGTGCGCATCCTCGCCTATCTCAACGTTTCCTTCGCCGGCATCTTCGCGTTCAGCCGCAGCGTGATGGTCGGTGAGTCGTCCGACCTGCGGCTGCTCGACTTGAACGAATGCGTGCGCGTCGCGCGCGAGCACCGCGACTTGATCGTGGGCATCAAGGTGCGCGTCGGGCGCGGCGCCAGCGGCTCGCGCGGTATCGCACCGCTGGGCATGGCGCTCGAGGTCGCCGAAGAGCTCAACCTGCCGCTGATGGCGCACATCGATCATCCTCCGCCGAGCCGCAAGGAAGTGTTGGAGCGCCTGCGCCCCGGCGATGTGCTTACGCATTGCTATAGACCCTTCCCCAACTCGTTGCTTCGTTCGGATGGCGTTGCGCGCGAGGAGGCGGTGATCGCGCGCGAGCGCGGCGTCATTTTCGACATCGGCCACGGCGCCGGCTCCTTCGGCTTCCACGCCTGCCGCGGCCTGCTGGCGGCGGGCTTTCGTCCCGATGTGATTTCGAGCGACGTGCACGTGCTCAACGTCGACGGACCTGTTTTCGATCTGCTGACCACGCTGTCCAAGTTCCTGGTGCTGGGAGTCGACGTGAACGCGCTGGTCGCCGCGGTCACTTCCGCGCCGGCGCGCGCGATCCGACGAGCGTCGCTGGGGACGCTGGCCGTCGGCAGCGAAGGTGACGCGACCATCGTCGACATCGAGCAGGGCACGTTCGATTTCTACGACACGCAAGGCGAGCGCCTGGCGGCGGACAAGCGCCTGCGCCTCAAGGGCATGGTTGTCGCCGGCAAATGGTGGCCTGCGGCGACCGGAGGTCAACGATAATCCACCAGGGCGGTGCCGAACGTCATCCCGGCGAAGGCCAGGATCCAATTTTCGTCTTTCGAGTCAACAGCACAACTTGGGCCCCGGACATAGGGCCTGCGCGCGACCGAATTCGCTGCTACAACGCCGGCGGAATCGCTCCGGTGCGCTCGACAATCAGGCCGTAGGCTTCGGGTCGACGGTGCAGGGCGAAATTGAAGGTCGTGTTCTTGTACGATAGCGTCAAGTCGAAATCGCAGCGCGCGATCGCGAGCTCGTCGCCTTCCGTCGAGCACGCTGCGACAACTTCACCGGAGGGCGCGACGATCATCGAATCGCCGATCTGGCGCACGCCATCTTCGTCGCCGGCCTTGGCGACGCCCACGACCCAGCAGGCATTCTGATACGCGCCCGCCTGCATCACGAGCCGGTTGTGAAACAGCCCGAGGTTGTCATGCTCCGGCGCCGGCGGGTTGTGCATCGGGGTGTTGTAGCCCAGCAGGACGATCTCGACGCCCTGCAGCCCCATGACGCGATAGGTTTCCGGCCAGCGGCGGTCGTTGCATATCGCCATGCCGACGATGCCGCCGAAGGCGCGGAATACCGGGAAGCCGAGGTTGCCGACTTCAAAATAGCGCTTCTCGAGGTTCTGGAACAGCCGCCTCGGCTCGTGATCGCGGTGACCCGGCAAGTGGATCTTCCGGTACTTGCCGATGATTGCGCCGCTCTTGTCGACGAGGATGGACGTGTTGAAGTGGCGGGCGACACCGTCCTCGATCGTCAGCTCGGCATAACCGAGGTAAAAGCCGATCGCAAGTTCCCGAGCGCAGTCGAACAGCGGTTGCGTCGCGGCACTCGGCATCGACGGCTCGAAGTATGCATCGATGTCCTGCTGCCGCTCGTAGTACCAGTGCGGGAAAAACGCCGTGAGCGCGCATTCGGGAAATACGACGAGATCGCAGCCGTGCGAACTGGCCTGCCGCATCAACGCAATCAGGCGCGCGACGGCTTGCGCGCGGTTGTCCGTGCGCGCGATGGGACCGATCTGTGCGGCGCCGACGGTGACGATACGCGACATTACGGTGACCCTTCCAGTGTGCTGCCCGCAGAGGAGTTTACTTCGAAAGTCGAGCGCTTTAGCTGCTCGCCGGGCAAGGACCGCATCCTGAATCGCCCGCAGCGCCGGAAGGCGCTGCGTCGCGGGACTTGACGCGGCCCGCGTCGGCGGCAAACAATTGCCCGCCGTGCGCCGCCATCATCACGCTTTCCGCCCGAACCCGCGTTCGTGGGTCGCGCGCTAGCACGCCCCGCGGATGGTCAGGCTCCTCGACGGCTCCCGGTGGTTCGTTCCCCGCGGCATGGCGGTGCTTTTCGTCGCGGCGCTGCTCGCGGTGATTCTCGACGCGTTCCTGTTCTTCTACGTGATTACCAGTGTGGCGAACAACGCGCGTGAGATCCAGGCCGCGCGCGCACAGATCGACCAACTGGTCGCCATTCGGGACATTCTGCAGGACGCGGAAACGGGCCAGCGCGGCTATCTGCTTACAGGCCGTGAGGAGTACCTGGAGCCGTACCTGGAGGCGATGCGGAAATTCGATACGGTCATCGGTCGATTCGCGACGAACGAGGCGCTTCCGCCCGACGAACGTGCGCGATTCGGCGAGCTGAGACGGCTCGCCGAGGCCAAGCTTCGCGAGTTGCAGCAAACCATCGACTTGTACCGAACTGGAGCCCGCGGCGATGCGCTCGGTATCGTCCAGAGCAACGTCGGCAGACAGATCATGGACCGCATTCGCGTGCAGATTGACGAGCGACAGGCCGCGGTGCAGCGGCGGCAGGACGAAATGCGCCTCGCACGCGCGCGCATTTTCCAGTGGGGTCTGCTGGCCAACGTGGCGGTGGCGGCTATCGCCGCTGCGCTCCTGCTTGGTTTCGGCATCCTGATCGTGCAACATCTGCTGCGACGCGAGCAGTTCGAGCGCGGCCTGCAGCGGACCAATGTCGCACTCGAGCGCGCGGTCGCCGAGCGCACCGAAGAGCTGGCAACCCTGTCGCACCACCTGCTGACAGTGCGCGAGGAGGAAAAGAGCGCGCTGGCGCGTGAGCTGCACGATGGCCTGGGCAGCTCGCTCACTGCGGCGCGCATGGATCTGGCCGCCGCGCGCGCCGCGAATGGGGACACCGAGGTCCGCGCGGCACTCGATTCATCGATGGACGCGCTCGATGTCGCCATCGCGCAGCAGCGAAGCGCGTTGCACGGGCTGCACCCCCGCCTGCTGGACACGATGGGCCTGCGCGCGGCGCTCGAGAGCTACGTCGCCGATTTCAATCGGCGTACCGGGATTCACGCAGAGATCGGCGTCGCTGATGGCCTGAACCGACTCGACGAAGCGCGCGCTATCACGCTCTTTCGCATCGCGCAGGAGGCACTGACTAACGTGGCCAAGCACGCGCGCGCCAACAAGGTCAGTGTCGAGCTCACGCGAGCGTTGGACACAATCACGCTCGCCGTGCGCGATAACGGCGTCGGTTTCGATCCCACCGACGCGCGGCGGCGCAAGTCTCTCGGGCTGGTCAGCATGCGCGAACGCGCGCGTCAGTTCCAGGGCGTCTGCAGCATCGGGCCGGTTGCGGCGGGCGGGCCTGGCACCGAAATCAGGGTGACGATCAGAGTCGACGGCGCCGCGGCTCAAAAACTGTAGATGAGGCCGATCCGCGACGTCCTGCTCTCCATCGGATTTCCGCGCGCGCACCGAGCTCCGAAAGCGTGCGCGCGATCAAGGCTGGTATGCGGCGGCGATGGAGCTGATCAGGCGTACGTGTACATGCCGCGGGATGCGCTCTGCTTCCGCCGTCATTGTCGATAACAACGATGCCGACACCCTGTGCGCGACCATCGGTCGTGGTGAAGGAATCACGCGTCGGCGGTGACAGCTGGCGCAACTGCGCAGTGTATACTTTTGCCATGTCGCAATCGGTCCGAGCAATCCGCCGCGGAAAGGCGATTCCGCCATCATTTTCGGCGCACCTCGCCGCGGTTTCGACACCCACGACCGGGTCCTGTCCCACGCGACAGGACTGAGTCGCGCTGCCGCGCGTTGCCGACTCGCTCAAAGCATCACGCGCATCCGATGCTCGACACACCCGCCTCCACGGTCACGTTTCCGCCGGCGACCGACGCCGACGGTAACCTGATGCTCAACGCCGAGGACGCGAGCGCGCTGCTGCGCGAATGCTTCGCCGAGTACAGGCAGGGTCTGCACGAGTTGGTCGCGATGTCGATCGAGACGACCAACGACCTGTTCGAGATGAACGAGTACGTGAGTGACAAGGATGCCGTCGAATTCCGCAGCAAGCGCGGCGAGTGGGTCGGCGCCTTTGAGAAGACGCTGACGGGACTGTTCGAAAAGCGCCTCGCGGGTGCGCGGCGCAGCGGGCGGCGTCCCGACTTCGATGCGTCGCTGACAACGCTGCGCGTGCTCAATGCGTTCGACCAGGAAAAGCAGGCGGCGCTGATCGCTGCGACAGCGCTCATTCGGCAGATGACGCGACGCGAAGGGGTCGCCGTCGACATGCGCGTCGGCGTGTTGCTGCGCGAGCCGCGCTTGCGCGACGTCGACAATCCGTTGTCGTCGGACTATCTGCTCGACGCCATCGGCGTGACGTGCCGCTCGCTGTATCCGAATCCGCGCATCTGGCGGCCGCTGATGGAGCGCGTGCTTGGGGACGTAACACCGGGCCTGAAGAAGGTCTACATCCGCGTCAACCGCTTCCTTGCCGATCGCCACGTGCTGCCGGAGATCAAGGCCGAGTTGCGCGCACGCAGCGAACTTCGTCCGGCGGACGATGCCGAGTTGCTGCCCGCGTTCCTGCAGTTGTTCAAGGAAGCGGGTCCCAGCGTTGCCGACTCGCTGCTCGCGCTCAACATCCAGATCCCCGATGCGTCGCCGCCGGACGGGGCGCCTGCGCCGGGTATGCCTGCTTCCACCACGTCGGTCGGTGGCATTGCGCCCGCACACGGGCCCGATATGCACCCCGCGGACGTTCCGGCTGAAACCGTGCCAGCTGGCGCACCGTCCGCGGTCGCCGCGGGCCCCGGCGCCGCTCCGATGCTGGTCGTGCCCGCGGCCCTCGCGTCTGCCCTGGCTGCGCAACCTCAGAAGTTCGTCGCCGTGAACCCGTACCTGGTCGACCTTGCGCAGCCGCACGCGGCCGCCATGGCCGCGCCGTCGGCCGTAACGGCGTCTGGGCTGCCGGCACTCGATCCGATGCTCGCGCTGGGGACGCTGTCGACCGCGGTCGCGGTGCTGGACCGCTGGCAGCACGCCGATCCCGGCGGGCGGTACGTCGACGTCGCCGACGCGCCGGCGGCCGCCGAGTCCGGCGCGCTGCCCCTCAATCGCATTCCGTACATACGCGCAGCGATCGCCGACAAGATCGTCAACTCGACCGACAAGATCACGATGGATGTGATCGCGCTCCTGTTCGACTACATCTTTCGCGATCCGTCGATTCCGGAATCGCTGCGCAGCCTGTTCAGCCGCCTGCAGGTCCCGATACTCAAGACCGCGCTGCTCGATCGCAGTTTCTTTTCGAACAAGAAGCATCCCGCGCGGCGGCTGCTCGATCATCTCGCGGGGGCGGCGATCGGCGCCACCGGCGACCCGGAGTACTGCTTCGCCTTCGAGCTGGTCGCCAGCGGCATCATCGAAGAGATCTGCCGTGACTTCAAAGTCGACATCGCGGTGTTCGAGGCTGCCGACGCGCGCCTGCAGGAATTCGTCGACGCCGAGCAGCGCAAGGTAAGCGTCGCGCTGGATTCCGAAGTGGTGGAGGTGCTGAGCGCGGAGAAGAACGATGCCGACCGCGCGCACGTACGCGTGCTGATCCGCGACAAGCTCGCTGGGCTTGACGTCCCTTTCGACGTTCGCGCGTTCAGCGAGACGGTGTGGGCCGACTACCTCACCGAACTGCGCAGCCGCGAAGGCTCGCACAGCCCTGCGCTCGGCACCGCCATGCAAACGCTCGACGACTTGCTCTGGAGCATCACAGCGAAGGAGCGCACCGCGCAGAAGGCGCGGCTCGCCAAGCTGGTGCCGTCGATCATCCGCAACCTGCGTGCCGGCGCTGCCGCAGTCAAAGTCGCTGCCGAGCGCGTGCAGCCGTTCCTGGACGTGATCTACCAGATGCACATGGCGGCGATCAAGCCGCGTAGTGCGACCGCCGGTACCGTCGAGCAGCCCACGACTACCGGCGCGCCCGCCGCGGCAACGGCCGCTTCTTCCGCAGTTGCCGTACCTTCCGAAGCCGTTGCGGCCGCGGAACCGGCGCGCGCTTCCGGCGCGGCGGCAATCGGCAACATCCACGACTTCGTCAACGAAATGGTGGTGGGCACGTGGCTCGCGTTCGGCCGGGATGGCAAGGTCACGAATGCGCGGCTGTCGTGGGTGAGCCCGCTGCGCAGCAAGTACATCTTCACCAGCCGTGCCCGCACCCAGGCCATCGTCGTGACGCCCGAGGAGCTGGCCTGGCAGCTGGGCGCTGGCAAGGCGAACCTGATCGTCGAGCCGGTGCCGCTGTTCGATCGCGCGGTCAGCGCGGCGCTCGACACCTTGGCGACGGCGCGCGCACCATCGGCCGCTGCTGCCGCCGCCTGAACGGCACTTGATCGAACGCGCCGAGCGGGCGGCTCGTCGTTGATCGGATCGCTTGCTTCAGGCCGGCGAGCAGAAGGCCACGCCGTTGGCACCGAAGCCGTTGGGTGCCCATTGCTTGTTCAGCATCTCGCGGCGCACGGTGAGGTCGCGCGTGTGACGCATGTTGGCGTCCTGGCGATTGTTGAAAAAGCGGTACACGGGCAAGGTGCCGGCGCTGCAGTTGCCGGCCGCGTCGGGCAGGATTACATAGAACGCCGCCGGATTTTCCAGATTCCAGTATCCCGCGTAGTGCGCCACGATGAATGCGCATTCGCTGGAAATTGCCGTGAAGATATTCGAGTCGACCGTTGGAATCGGGCTGTAGAAGCGGCATACCGGCGCCAGTGGCGTGCCGGGCGGCGCGTTCGCCGGATCCGCCCAGGCATAGAACACCTGGCCGGTGCGCGCCCACGGCCATGTCGGCACGGTTTGCGCGGCGGCGTCGAAGGCTGCCGCTTCCGCCGGATTTGCGATCATGAGGTAGTGATCCTTGTCGGCGCGGTAGTACTCGATGACCGGCACCGTGCCCGGCGGCGCTGCTTCGCTGCTCGGGGTCGTACTTTGCACCGCGAGGCCGGCGTCGAGCAGGCCCACGCCGCATGAGCTGCCTTGGGCGCAGACGCTGGCTGGCGGGAAGGTTCGCGCCGTTGCGGCGATGGTTGCCAATACCTGCCCTGGGGTGAGATTGGGGTTGCGGCTGAACATCAGCGACGCAGCTCCCGCGACATAAGGAGCGGCGAAGCTCGTGCCGATCCCGCGCCCATACGTCGGATTGCCGGGGACGGTGACGCCGTCGTTCCAGGTGGACAGAATCCAGTCGGCCTGAGCGCCGTCGCCGCCTGGCGCCGACACGTCCACCCGACCTCCAAAGTTCGAGTAGCTCGCGCGATCGCCCTGACGCGACGAGGCGCCTACAGTGATGACGCCGCTGCAATTCGCTGGCGCCGAATTGGACGCGTCCAGGGACTCGTTGCCGGCTGCGACGGTGATGACGGCGCCTTGCGCGAGCGCGGCGTTGACGGCGTCCTGCATCGCCTGCGAGCACGGAGAGAGGCCACCGAGGCTCATGTTGATCACGCGCGCGGGCACGAGATTCACCGGCGCGCCCGCAACCGGAAGTCCTGCCGCCCAGAGCAGACCGGCGGTAACGTCGTCGAAGGTGCCACCGCACTTGCCCAGCACACGCACCGGCACGATCTTCGCGCTCCAGTTCATGCCGGCAATGCCCGCGTTGTTGTTCGTGTCAGCGGCGATCAGACCGCTGACGAAGGTCCCGTGCCAGCTGCTGGGCTCCGCCGGAATGCCGTCGCCGCACTCGCCGTTGCCGGTCGAGTCGCCGGGATCGGAAGGGTCGCCGTCGCGGCCGGATCCGTCATTGGCACGACTGGCGTCGCTGATGAAATCGTAGCCTGGCGCGATGCGGCCGGTGAATTCGGGGTGCACGGTGATGCCAGTGTCGACGACCGCGACGGCGATGCTGGCGCTGCCGACCTGCAAATCCCACGCGGTTGGCGCGTTGACCCCGCCGACGGGGTCGGAGAGCGCCCATTGCTCCGCGTATCGCGTGTCATTGGGAACCAGGCGGGCATACACGCGCCGCACCGGGTCCGCGTACTGCACCGCCGCGTCACTCTCCAGCAGCGCAGCGATCGCGGCGAGTTGCGCGTCGGGGACGGGCGCAGGCAACCTCAACACCCATACGGCGCCGATCTGATGGTCGACGCTCAAGGTCGCGCCGGCAAGCGCGGACCAGCGCGGCAACAGCGTCGTCCAGTCTGGAACCGGGTCACCCGCCAGCCGCAGCATGATCTTTTGGCCGGGCGCGCCTCCATCATCGACGCTGGCCGATTGGATGCTCATTGTCGCCGCGCGTGGCGTGACGGCTTCGGCCCACAGCACGCTTCGTTCGTTGCGCAGCCGTTGCAGCATGGCCCTGCCGGCAGCGTCGTCCATCGCTGGATCAACTGTCAGTTCCAGCGCGCCGGTTCGCGTACTCGCGGCCAGCGTGAGCGAGGTGCCCGTGATGGTCTGCAGCTGGGCCAGCGCAGCGGCCGGCAAGGTGCCCGCGTCCGCAGTCATCGGGTGCAGCATGACGCGAATACGCGAGACTGGCTCGGCAAGGGCGGCCGACGTGGCGCCGACGAGCGCGGCCAGAATCAACCCGCGCAGCATGTATCGCAACATGGAAAAGCCTCCCATTGGCGAACCCTGCCACGCCTCGCTACGCAGCATGGGGTCGGGCGCTTATCCTACACAATGACATTGGAATTGTCATGCCAGTTGCGCGGCGCAAACGGCCGTTCATGGTCCTGAGTGCCGCTGCGGTAGGGCTCCGCCAGGCGCTCAGCGCCTGGGACCCTTCGGGAAGCTGTCACTCGCGACCGGCGGCGACCGGCTTGAGCGCACTGCGATGGGGGGCGAGCAAGTTGACCATTTGCGCGAAGATTCGCGGATTTCCGGCGATGACCTGTCCGCTGTACAGATAATCGCTTTCGCCCTCGAGGTCGCCGACTAGGCCGCCAGCCTCGATGATGAGCAGGCTTCCCGCGGCCACGTCCCAGGGATTGAGGCCGACTTCCCAGAACCCGTCGGTGTATCCGGCTGCGACGTACGCAAGGTCGAGCGCCGCGGAGCCAGGCCGCCGCAGGCCGGCGGTCTCCGCCATCATCGAGCGCATCATTCTCAGGTAGGCGTCGAGATTGCTGCCATCCCGAAACGGAAAGCCAGTGCCGATCAGGCAATCGCGCAGATGCTGGCGGCGCGACACCCGCATGCGATGGTCGTTGAGAAACGCTCCGCGGCCGCGCGTAGCCGTGAACAGGTCGTTGTGCACCGGATCGTAGACGACACCTTGCGTGATCTGGCCGCGATGCTGCAGCGCGATCGAGACGCAGTATTGCGGAAAGCCGTGCAGGAAGTTCGTCGTACCGTCGAGCGGGTCGATGATCCAGACGTGCTCGGCCGCGGCGTTGTCGCCTTTGGCGGTGCCTTCCTCTGCTAAGATCGCGTGGTCCGGATACGTCGAGTGGATGACGTCGACGATAGCGGCCTCGGCGGCGCGATCGACTTCGCTGACGAAATCCTTTGGGCCCTTGGTGGTCACCGTCAGGCGATCGAGATCGCGCGCTCCGCGATTGATGATGCCGCCGGCGCGGCGCGCAGCCTTCACCGCGGTGCTGAGCATGGGGTGCATTGCGAAGCCTTCGCGAAAACTTCGGGAGGAGGCGCTGCCGCCACCACGCCGCGCGGGGTGCTCGAGAGCAAACGCTTCCCACGCATTTTACCCGCAACGCATCATTTCGCATTTCACCCCTGCGCGAGCGCCCGCATGAACGTGCTGCTGGATCGAATCCGCGTCGTCCTTTGCGCCACCAGCCACCCCGGCAACATCGGTGCGAGCGCGCGCGCGATGCAGGCCATGGGACTGTCGCGGCTGGTGCTGGTCTCGCCACAGCGCTTTCCGCACGCCGACGCCGGCGCACTCGCTTCGGGTGCCAACGCCATCCTCGAAGCAGCCCGGGTCGAAAGCTCGCTCGACGCGGCGCTCGCCGGTGCCGTGATGGCGATCGGTTTCTCAGCGCGCCCGCGCGAGTTTGCAGGAGAAGCGCTCCCCGCGCGTGAAGCCGCCGCGCAGGCGCTGCGCTACGCCGCCGCGGGCGACGTCGCGCTGGTGTTCGGCAACGAGATGTCCGGCCTGTCCAACGCGGAGCTCGCGACCTGCCAGATCGTCGCGACGATTCCTTCGACGCAGGAATTCGCGTCGCTCAATCTGGCGGCCGCTGTGCAGATCGCCGCCTACGAACTCTACGTCGCGGCGCACGGCGGCAACGTGTGGCGAGCGCCGGCTTTCGAGCCGGCGACGCACGAGGAGATTGCGCGCCTGTTCGCGCATGGCGAGCAAGTCCTCGTCGCGCTCAATTTCCTCCGACCCACACACCCCAAGCGCCTGCTGCCGCGCCTGCGCCGATTGTTTGCCCGGGCACGGCTGGAAAAGGAGGAGGTCAATATTCTGCGCGGGATAATCGCCCGTATCGAGGAGCGGCTGGGCGAGCGGCGTAATACTTGAGTGATTCACTCGGATATGAGAAAATGGGTTATGTTCGACCGTTTGCGCGAAGACGTTGCCTGCGTATTCGATCGCGACCCCGCGGCGCGATCGAACTGGGAGGTTTTGACCTGCTATCCGGGCCTGCACGCGTTGGTGTGGCACCGGACCGTGACGCACCCTCTATGGCTCGCCGGCGCGCGCTGGCTTGCCCGCTGGTTGTCGCACTGGGGGCGCTGGCTGACCGGTATCGAGATTCACCCCGGTGCCGCCATCGGCAGGCGGGTGTTCATCGACCACGGCATGGGGGTCGTCATCGGTGAGACCGCCGAAATTGGCGACGACAGCACGCTATACCACGGCGTTACGCTGGGCGGGACATCCTGGAACCAGGGCAAGCGCCACCCGACTCTGGGACGGGGCGTGGTGGTCGGCGCTGGCGCCAAGATCCTCGGTCCATTGCTGGTCGGCGACGGCGCCAAGGTGGGCGCTAACGCCGTGGTGGTGCGCGACGTGCCGGCCAACGCCACGGCGGTGGGTATCCCGGCGCGCGTCGTCACCGGCGAGGACGCGGTCCGACGCGAGGAGAAAGGCGCCAAGATCGGCTTCTCGCCTTACGGCATCAGCGCGGACATGAACGACCCGATGGTTCAGGCGATCCACGCCTTGCTCGACCATGCTGCCGAGGCCGACGAGCGCATCGAGAAGCTGATCGAGCTGATGCAGCGCGGCGGCATGGACTGCGCCGACGCCAAGGCGATTGCCGAGGGCTTCGATCCCGCGCAGATCAACCGGATGCTGGAGTGAGGCGTTGCAGTGAACTCCGAGCCGCTTTAGTTGACTAATATGGTCGGGAATTATAGAATTCTTCGGTTCAGGGGTTGTTCAAGGGTCTAAGGGTCAGAAATCATGAGACTAACCACCAAAGGTCGGTTTGCGGTTACGGCGATGATCGACGTGGCCATGCATTGCGACAACGGTCCGGTCACGCTGGGCGGGGTGTCGGAACGCCAGAAGATCTCGTTGTCGTATCTGGAGCAACTGTTCGGCAAGCTTCGCCGCCATGGGCTGGTCGAAAGCGTACGCGGGCCCGGCGGCGGCTACAACCTCGCCCGCCCGGCGGCGGAAGTTTCGGTCGCCGACATCATTCTTGCCGTCGACGAGCCCATCGACGCTACACAATGCGGCGGCAAGGAAAACTGCAAGGACGACAAGCGCTGCATGACCCACGAGCTGTGGGCCAGCCTCAATGCGCACATCTTCAGTTTCCTGCGTTCGGTATCGCTCGAACAGCTGGTGCGCGCGCAAGACAAGACCGAGGTCAATGTCCTGCAGGACCATCGCACGCCGCCCGCCAAGAAGTCCGAACCGGTTCCGGTTGCTTGAGGGACGACTCAGGGCTAAACGGAGCCGGCGCAAAACCATGAAAAAACCGATTTACCTCGATTATTCGGCGACGACGCCGGTCGACCCGCGCGTCGCTGCGGCGATGATTCCGTATCTGACCGAGAACTTCGGCAACCCGGCGTCGCGTTCGCACGCGTTCGGGTGGATCAGCGAAAAGGCGGTCGAAGAGGCGCGCGAGGAAGTCGCCAAGCTGGTGAACTGCGATCCGCGCGAGCTGGTGTGGACTTCGGGCGCGACCGAGGCGATCAATCTCGCGCTCAAGGGCGCGGCGCACTTCTACAAGGACAAGGGCAAGCACCTCGTCACGGTCAAGACCGAGCACAAGGCGACACTGGACACCATGCGCGAGCTGGAACGCGAGGGCTACGAGGTGACGTATCTCGACGTGAGGCCCGATGGCCTGCTCGACCTGGAAGCGTTCAAGGCGGCGCTGCGGCCGGACACGATCGTGGTGTCGGTGATGTACGTCAACAACGAGATCGGTGTGATCCAGGACATCCCCGCGATCGGCGAGATCTGTCGCGCACGCGGCATCATTTTCCACGTCGATGCGGCGCAGGCGACCGGCAAGATCCCCGTGGACCTGGGTGCGCTCAAGGTCGACCTCATGTCGTTCTCCGCGCACAAGACCTACGGGCCAAAAGGCATCGGCGCGCTGTTCGTGCGTCGCAAGCCGCGCGTACGCATCGAAGCGCAGATGCACGGCGGTGGCCACGAGCGCGGCATGCGCTCCGGGACGCTGGCCACGCACCAGATCGTCGGCATGGGCGAGGCGTTTCGCTTGGCGCGGCTGGAGATGGCGACGGACAACGAGCACATCCGCGCGCTGCGGGACCGTCTCTGGCGCGGCATCTCCGAAATGGAGGAGGTGCATCTGAACGGCGACATGGAGCAGCGCGTTCCGCACAATCTGAACGTCAGCTTCAACTATCGTCGAGGGCGAGAGCCTGATCATGGCGATCAAGGACGTCGCGGTGTCGTCGGGATCGGCGTGCACGTCGGCGTCGCTGGAGCCTTCGTACGTGTTGCGCGCACTGGGCCGCAGCGACGAGCTCGCGCACAGCTCGATCCGGTTCACCGTCGGGCGCTTCACGACCGAGGAAGAGATCGACTACGCGGTGGAGCTGCTCAAGGGCAAGATTTCGAAATTGCGGGAGCTTTCGCCATTGTGGGAAATGTTCAAGGAGGGCGTCGATCTGAATACTGTCGAGTGGGCTGCGCATTGAGCGTGGCAGATCGACGCCGTCCGGATTTGAAATGGGCAGCCGTGCGGCCGCCCGGTCCGGGCGACATGTAGGACACGAGGAGTATTGAAATGGCATACAGCGACAAAGTACTGGATCACTACGAAAACCCGCGCAACGTCGGTTCGTTCGCGAAGGAAGACACGCGCGTGGGAACGGGCATGGTCGGCGCGCCGGCATGCGGCGACGTGATGAAGCTGCAGATTCGCGTCGGCGCCGACGGGCGCATCGAGGACGCCAAGTTCAAGACCTACGGCTGCGGTTCGGCGATCGCGTCGTCGTCGCTGGTCACCGAGTGGGTCAAGGGCAAGACGCTCGATCAGGCGCTCACGATTCGCAACACGCAGATCGCCGAGGAGCTCGCGCTGCCGCCGGTCAAGATCCATTGCTCGATCCTGGCCGAGGACGCGATCAAGGCGGCGGTCGCCGACTACAAGAAAAAGCACGCCGACGAAGATGCCCCGGCGCAGCGCGCCGAGGCGATGCCGGCTGCCGCGGAGTGAAACCCGGATGGCCATTACGCTGACCGAAAGCGCGGCCAGGCACGTCGCCGGCTATTTGAGCAAGCGCGGCAAGGGCATCGGCGTGCGCCTGGGCGTGCGCACCACCGGCTGCTCGGGTCTCGCCTACAAGCTCGAATACGCCGACGCGGCCGCGCCCGAAGACCATCGTTTCGAGAGCCATGGCATCACGGTGGTCGTCGATCCGAAGAGCCTGCCCTATCTCGACGGCACCGAGCTCGATTTCGCGCGCGAGGGCCTCAACGAAGGCTTCAAGTTCAGCAACCCGAACGTCAAGGACGAGTGCGGCTGCGGCGAAAGCTTCAACGTCTGACTTCCCCACGAGCCTCGCGTAGCGCGTGGCCGACTGCGCGGGCGAGCGCGCACGCAACAACGCAAGCATGATCGACTTCTCGCAAGACTACTTCTCGCTGTTCGGCCTGCCGGTGCGCTTCGACCTCGACGCAGGATCGCTCGACGCCGCCTATCGCGCGTTGCAGACCCGGGTGCACCCCGACCGCTTCGCCGCCGCCGGCGATGCGCAGCGCCGCCTTGCACTGCAGTCCTCCGCACGCGTAAACGAGGCCTATCGCACGCTCAAGGACCCCGTCGATCGCGCGCAGTACCTGCTTGCGCAGCAGGGAATCGACGCGCTGGCGGAAACCGACACGGCGCTGCCGCAGGATTTCCTCGAATACCAGCTCGAGCGGCGCGAGGCGATCGACGATGCGCTGCAGCGCCACGACACGCCCCGGCTCGACGCGTTGCTTGCGGATGTCCGCGACGAGGCCGAGGAGCTTGTGCGCGTGCTCGCCGACGAGCTCGAGAACTCGCGCGCGCTGGAGGCCGCGCGGCAGACCGTGCGCAAGCTCAAGTTCCTGTCCAAGGTCGCCGCCGACATCGACGCCGCAACGGCGACGGTGGAAGACTCGCGCGTCAAGTCCTGATGGCATTGCTGCAAATTGCCGAACCCGGCGAATCGACGCCGCCGCACGGCCACCGTCTGGCGATCGGCATCGACCTGGGGACCACGAATTCACTGGTGGCGACGGTGAAAAGCGGGAGCCCGGTCGTGTTGCCCGACGAGCACGGCCGCCCGCTGCTGCCTTCGATCGTGCGTTATTCGCCGGACGGCGTGGAAGTCGGCTACGAAGCCGCGCAGTCGCAGGCGCGCGATGCGCACAACACGATCGTGTCGGTGAAGCGGCTGATGGGACGCGGATTGTACGATCTCGCCGACGCGCGGCGCTTTCCGTACCGCTTTGTCGACGCGCCGGGCATGGTGCAGGTCGAGACGCGCGCGGGCGTGCGCACACCGGTGGAAGTCTCCGCGGAGATCCTGAGGGCATTGCGCGTGCGCGCCGAGCAGAGCTTCGGCGGCGACATCCTCGGCGCGGTCATCACCGTTCCCGCTTATTTCGACGACGCGCAGCGGCAGGCGACCAAGGATGCGGCGCAGCTCGCGGGCCTGAACGTGCTGCGGCTGTTGAACGAACCCACCGCGGCCGCCATCGCGTATGGTCTGGACAATGCTTCTGAAGGCACCTTCGCGGTCTACGACCTGGGAGGTGGCACCTTCGATCTGTCGATCCTGCGCCTGTCGCGGGGCGTGTTCGAAGTCGTCGCTACTGCCGGCGACACGGCGCTTGGCGGCGACGATTTCGACCACCGCATCTATTGCTGGCTGCTGGAGACCACCGGCATCGGTCCGCTCGAAGCGGGTGACACGCGTACATTGATGCTCACCGCGCGTGCTGCCAAGGAACATCTGAGCACGCACGACTCGGCTCGGATCGAAGCGACGCTCGCGTCGGGCAGGACCGTCAGCGCGACGTTGCCGCGCGCGACCTTCGCGACGATCACCGAAACGCTGGTCGGCAAGACCATCGCCGCGGTGAAAAAAGCGCTGCGCGACGCCAAGCTCACGCCATCGGCGCATCGACGGTGTGGTCATGGTCGGCGGCGCGACGCGCATGCCGCAGGTGCAGAAGGCCGTCGCGGAATTCTTCGGTGCGCCGCCGCTCAACAACCTCGATCCCGACCAGGTGGTCGCGCTCGGCGCTGCGATCCAGGCCAACGTCCTGGCGGGTAACCGCGCCGCGGGCGAGGACTGGCTGCTGCTCGACGTTATCCCGCTCTCGCTTGGACTGGAGACGATGGGCGGGCTCACCGAGAAGATCGTTCCGCGCAACGCCACCATTCCCGTGGCGCGCTCGCAGGAATTCACGACCTTCAAGGATGGCCAGTCGGCGATGGCGATCCACGTCGTCCAGGGCGAGCGCGAAAAGGTCTCCGACTGCCGTTCGCTCGCACGCTTCGAGCTGCGCGGCATTCCACCGATGGTGGCCGGCGCCGCGCGCATTCGAGTGACTTTCCAGGTCGACGCCGACGGACTGCTTTCGGTCGCGGCGCAGGAGGTCACGACAGGCATCGAAGCGGCGATCGTGGTTAAACCATCGTATGGCCTGTCGGACGCGGACATTGCGCGCATGCTGCGGGAATCCAACGCGCACGCCGCGGAGGACATGGAGGCGCGCGCACTTGCGGAAACGCTCGTCGACGCCGAGCGCACGATCGCTGCTACCGTAAGCGCGCTCACGGAGGACGAAGCATTGCTGGACGCCTCCGAGCGCGCCGCGATCGACCTCGCGCTGTCGCGAGTGAGGCGCGCTGCTCGCGGGCGCAGACCGTCGTGCGCTGCGCGAGGCAACTGACGCGCTCAATCGCGGCACCGAGGAATTCGCCGCGCGGCGCATGAATCGCAGCGTCGGCCGGGCACTCAAGGGCCGCAGGATCGACGCGCTGGGCTGAGATCCGATGGCGGAGATTGTCGTGCTTCCGCACGCGGAACTGTGTCCAGAAGGCAAGACCTTCGAAGCTGATCCGAGCCTTTCGATCTGCGACAATCTGCTGGACCACGGGGTAGAGATCGAGCACGCCTGCGAAAAGTCGTGCGCCTGCACGACCTGCCACGTGATCGTGCGCGAGGGATTTTCGTCGCTGGCGCCGTCGTCGGAGGACGAGGATGACCTGCTCGACCGTGCATGGGGGCTGACGCCAGTGTCGCGACTATCGTGTCAGGCCCGGCCTGCCGACGCGAAGCTGGTCATCGAGATTCCGAAGTACACGATCAACTACGCGAAGGAGGCCGCCAAGTGAAATGGACCGACAGCCGCGACATCGCCATCGCCCTTGCGCAGGCGCACCCCGGCGTCGACCCGGCGCGGGTGCTGTTCGTCGACCTGCGCCGGTGGGTGCTGGAGCTGCCGGGCTTCGACGACGATCCCAAGCGCTCGGGCGAAAAGATCCTCGAGGCCATCCAGGCCGCATGGATAGACGAGGGCGATCTGGACGACGACTGAGCCGGAGGACGACATGCTAATCGTGGTGCCTGTAACGGCGCTCTACGCGGGCCTGTACGCGCTGTTGCTTCTCGTGCTCGCCGCCGGCGTCTCGCGACTGCGCGGCCGGCTGAAGGTCGGACTCGGCGACGGCGGTCATGCGCCGCTGACGCGCGCCATCCGCGCTCATGGCAACGCGGTCGAGTGGGGATTGCCGTTATTGGTGCTGATGCTGGTCGCCGAGCTCAATCACGCGAGCCACCTTTTCCTGCACGTCTGCGGCATCGTCTTCCTGCTCGCGCGTGTTGCGCACGCGGTAGGACTGTCTTCGCACAGCGGTGAGTCCAAGGGCCGCGTTGTCGGCACCGCGGCGAGCTGGCTGGTGCTCGCGGTGCTGGCGTTGTGGAACATCGGCGCGTTCCTGCGCACGCTCCTGGCCGCTGCGCTGACCTAGCGAAACAGATTCAGGATCGCATCGAGTCCGCAGTAGTCGATGGCGTAGTCGGCGCGCTCGCGCACGACGGGCTTGGCGCGATAGGCGACGCTCAGTCGCGCGGCCGATAGCATCGGCAGGTCGTTGGCACCGTCGCCGATCGCAACGGTGATTCCATCGACGCCGGCGAGCTCCTCCGACAGGCGGACGAATTCGGCGGCCTTGGCCTGGGCATCGATGATTTTGCCCTGAATGCGGCCGCTGAGCTTGCCGTCGGCGACTTCCAGCGTGTTGGCGAGCGCATGATCGAACCGACAGCCGCGCTTTCAGGCGTTCGGTGAAGAAGGTGAAGCCGCCGGAGACAAGCAGAGTCGTCGCGCCGGCGCGTTTGACGGCGTCGAGCATGCGCTCGGCCCCGGGCGAGAGCCGCAGGCGCTCGTCGTAGACCCGCTGCAGCGCGTCGACGTCGAGGCCGCGCAGGAGTGCCACACGCCGCGTGAGGCTCTCGCGGAAATCGATCTCGCCGCGCATCGCGCTGGCAGTGATCGCGGCCACCTGCGGCTTGATGCCGATCATGTCGGCGATCTCGTCGATGCACTCGATGGTGATCAGCGTCGAGTCCATGTCCATCGCCACCAGGCACGCGCGGGCGAGCGTCTGATCGCGCGGGACAAGGCCGAAATCGAACTGCGCAGCGGCGCAATACGCGGCGACGCCGGTGAGCTCGGTCGGCAACAGCAATCGGAATGCCTGCGTCGCCGCGCCCTGCAACGCCTCGATTCGCGATGCGCCGGTGAGCTTCGCCAACTCCTTCAGCTGCGGCGTGGCGATCTCGGGCGCCTGCACGACGAGGTCCGCGGGCGCGTCGTGCGGGAGGGTCATTGCGCTATTCCGGATGACGGCGGGCGAAGGCCGCGGCGGCACTGACCGCGTCAGCGGCCGCTGCCCCGCCGCGTTTTCTTCGGTGTCGCGGCGGCCTGCGCGGCTTCCACCGCGAGCACGAAGTCGATCTTGGTCGCTTCGAGGTCGACGCGCACCACCTTGACGCGGACGCGGTCGGCGAGGCGGTAGCGCTTGCCGCTGCGCTCGCCGATCATCGCGTGGTGCCGGCGTCGAAGTGGAAGTAGTCGTTGCCGAGCTCGGACACGTGCACCAGGCCTTCGACGTAGAGGTCGTCCAGCGTGACGAACAGGCCGAAGCTGCGTGACGCCGCTGATCGTGCCGTCGAAACGTCTCGCCGACCTGGTCCTGCATGTAGTAGCACTTGAGCCAGTTCTCGACGTCGCGCGTCGCCTCGTCGGCGCGGCGCTCGGTCAGCGAGCAATGCACGCCGAGCTCGGCCCAGCCGCTGCCGCCGGGCTTGTATTGCTTGCCGGCGAGCACGGCCTTGATGGCGCGATGCACCAGCAGGTCGGGATAGCGCCGGATCGGCGAGGTGAAGTGCGTGTAGGCCTCGTAGCCCAGGCCGAAGTGGCCGACGTTGTCCGGGCTGTACACCGCCTGCCGCAGCGAGCGCAGCATCACGGTCTGCAGCAGGCTGACATCGGGACGGCCCTTGATCTGCGCGAGCAGCTTCGCGTAGTCGCCGGCGTGCGGGTCGTCGCCGCCGCCCAGCGACAGCGCGCGATTCCGCGAGAAATTCGCGCAGCGCTCTCGAGCTTCTCCGGCGTCGGCCCTTCGTGCACGCGATACAGCGCCGGGTGCTTGTGCTCGTGCAGGAAATCGGCGGCGCACACGTTGGCCGCCAGCATGCATTCCTCGATCAGCTTGTGCGCGTCGTTGCGCAGCGACCGGCACGATCTCTTCGATCTTGCCCTGCTCGTCGAACTCATCTGCGTCTCGATCGTCTCGAAGTCGATCGCGCCGCGCTCTCGCGCGCGCTGCAGCCAGCACCTGGAACAGCGCGTACAGGTTCTCGAGGTGCGGCAGCAACGCCTTCGCGTCGCGTCGCGCTTCGCCGCCTTCGGTTGCGACAGCCAGTCCCCCACCTGCGTGTAGGTGAGGCGCGCGTGCGAGAACATCACCGCCGGATAGAAGCGGTAGCTCCGGATCTCGCCCTGCGCCGATGATCTGCATGTCGCACACCATGCACAGGCGGTCGACAGCGGGCTTGAGCGAGCACAGCTCGTTGGACAGCTCCTCCGGCAGCATCGGAATCACGCGGCGCGGGAAGTACACCGAGTTGCCGCGCTCGCGCGCTTCCGGTCGAGCGCATCGCCGTCGCTGCACGTAGTGACTGACGTCGGCGATCGCCACCACCAGCCGGAAGCCCTTGCCGTTGCGCTCGCAATACACGGCGTCGTCGAAGTCCCGCGCCGTCTCGCCGTCGATGGTGACCAGCGGCAGCGCGCGCAGGTCCTCGCGGCCCTTGCGATCGGCCGGCTGCACCTCGGCGGGCAGACGCTGCAGCCTGCTTGCTTGCGCCGCGGCGGAGAATTCGTGCGGCAGATCGTGCTTGCGCAGCGCGATCTCGATCTCCATGCCGGGATCGGCGTAGTTGCCCAGCACCTCGACGATGCGCGCCATCGGCTGCGCGTGCGGCGACGGCTGCTGCGATGATCTCGACGCACCACCACCTGCCCGGCTTGGCCGTCGCCGCGCTCGTCCGGCGGCGACCAGGATGTCCTGGCTGATGCGCGGTTCTCGGCGACCACGAACCAGATGCCGTGCTCTTCGTACAGACGCGGCCGACGACGTCGCGATTGGCGCGCTCCAGCACTTCGACGATCGTGCCCTCGGGCCGGCCGCGCCTGTCGACGCCGATCCGACGCGCCATCACGCGATCGCCGTGCAGCACCTTGTGCATTTCCTTGGCGCGTCAGGAACAGGTCGGCGCTGCCGTCGTCCGGGACCAGGAAGCCGAAGCCGTCGGGATGGCCCTGCACCGTGCCCGTGACCAGGTCGAGCTTGTCGACCACGCAAAGCTGGCCCTTGCGATTGCGCATGATCTGGCCGTCGCGCTCCATCGCCGCGAGGCGCCGCAGCGAACAGCTCTCGCGCTCGGCGCTCGCCTCTGCACGCGCAGCGCGCGCAGCAGCTCGTCCGGCGTCCAGCGGCACGCCGTTTTCGCGCAGATAGTCGCAGGATGCATTCGCGGCTGGGCAGCGGATGTTCGACATCGCTCGCGCGTCGCGTTCCGGCAACGGGTCGCAGTTCGCGCGATACTTCTTTTTCAGTGTGTCGTTTCTTTGACAATGCGAAATGCCTTTCGTAAAATTAAAGTGCGCTCGCTCAGCAATGCCCAGATGGCGGAATTGGTAGACGCACTAGGTTCAGGTCCTAGCGGTGGCAACACTGTGGAGGTTCGAGTCCTCTTCTGGGCACCAGGATCCGCACGTCGCATCGCGTCGCAGCGCTTCGCGCGAGTGCGCGTCACGGCAGCGCACGGCGACGCCGCGCATTGCGCGGGCTCAGCGACGCGTCAGCGCCAGCCGCGCCTTCGAGCGCCTCCGGCCGCAGCGTGTCGTACACCTCGAACGGCTGGTGGATCCACGGATTGTCCGGCAGGTACTCGACGTAGTAATCGGGCTTGAACACCGAGCACGCCTTGTACCAGACGCACGGCGGTCTTGCAGCTCGCGTGATGTGCGGGAAGCGCTGCGGCAGCGTCCCGGTGCACGGCGTCGAGCGTGTGCCCGGAGTCGACCATGTCGTCGACCAGCAGCACGCGGTCGCCCAGGCGCGGCGCGGTCATCGTCATGTGCTCGGCGATGACGAGCTCGCCGCGCATCGTCCCGCCCTCCGCCGTGTACGAGTGCGTCGACAGGATCGCGAGCGGCAGCTCGAAGATGCGCGACAGCACGTCGCCCACGCGCAATCCGCCGCGCGCGATGCAGATGATCTGGTTGAACTGCCATCCCGACTCGTGGACCTGGAGCGCGAGGCGCTCGATCAGCGTGTTGTACTCGTCCCAGCTCGACGTTCAGGGTCATGGCGCCATCGATCCGTCGTTCGCAGTTCAGTGGAACGGATGATGCACGCAGGATGGTCTCGTCGCGCTCGGGGCCGGTCGATACCATCGCGATCGGCACCCCGGTCAGCGCCTCGATGCGCTCGCAGGTAGGCGCGCGCATTCGCAGGCAGCGCGTCGAGCGTCGTCGACGCCGACGGTGCTCTCGCTCCAGCCGGGCAGGTCCTCGTAGACCGGCTCGCACTCGGCGACCGCCTCGGCGCCCGACGGCAGCAGCGCGAGCGGCTCGCCGCGCCACGGTGTAGCCGGTGCAGATGCGGATCGTCGACATGCCGTCGAGCACGTCGAGCTTGGTGATGCACAGGCCGTCGACGCCGTTCAACTGCAGCGAGCGCTCGAGCGCCGGAATGTCGAGCCAGCCGCAGCGGCGCGGGCGGCCGGTGACCGAGCCGAACTCGTTGCCGCGCTTGGCGAGCCGCGCGCCGATGTCGTCGGTGAGCTCGGTCGGGAACGGACCGGTGCCCACGCGCGTGGTGTACGCCTTGACGATGCCCAGCACGTAGTCGAGCAGCTGCGGCCCGATGCCGCTGCCCGGCGCCGCCGCGCCGGCGAGGCAGTTCGACGAGGTCACGTACGGATAGGTGCCGTGATCGATGTCGAGCAGCGCGCCCTGCGCGCCTTCGAACAGCAGCGACTCGCCGCGCGCGGCGCGCCTCCTGCAGCAGCGCGGCGACGTCGGCGACCATCGGCTGGAGCTGCGGCGGCGAGCGCGAGCGTGGCGTCGAGCGTGCCTGCGATACGACACCGGCGCGCGCTTGTAATACTGCGTCAGGACGAAGTTGTGGTACTCGAGCAGCGGCTCGAGCTTGGCCGCGAAGCGCTCCGGGATAGAACAGATCCTGCACGCGCACCGCGCGGCGCGCGATCTTGTCCTCGTACGCCGGGCCGATGCCGCGGCCGGTGGTGCCGATCTTGGTCTCGCCCATCGACGCTTCGCGCGCCTGGTCGAGCGCGACGTGATAGGGCAGCACCAGCGGACAGGCGGGCGAGATCGCAAGGCGCGAGCGAACGTCGATGCCGGCGCCTTCGAGCTCGCCGATTTCCTGCAGCAGCGCCGACGGCGAGAGCACGACGCCGTTGCCGATGTAGACGCGCACGCCGGGCCGCAGGATGCCGGACGGGATCAGGCGCAGGACCGTCTTGCTGCTCGCCGATCACCAGCGTGTGCCCGGCGTTGTGGCCGCCCTGGAAGCGCACGACGCCCTGCGCGTGCTCGGTCAGCCAGTCGACGACCTTGCCCTTGCCCTCGTCGCCCCACTGGGTGCCGATGACGACGACGTTCTTGCCCATGGTCGACCTGATGTCCGTCGAAGGTTGCGCGCGTGAGCTCAGGCCGCGCGCGTGACCAGTGCCGGCGAGCTGGCGCAGGTCGAGCGTGAAGCCGGTCGCCGGACGCGCGCGGCCGAATGCCTTGCCGATGCCGTCGTAGCGCTCGCCGCGTCCGATCGCGTTGGGCTCGCCGGCGGTGAACACCGAGAAGCTCGCGCCGGTCTGGTAGTGATAGCCGCGCAGGTCGGCGAGATCGATGTGCAGCGCTTCGACCTGCGGCTGCGGCGGACTGCGCCAGCGTTTCCAGCGCGGTCAGCGCGCCGGCGATCGCCGGCGTGTCGGGCAGCCGTTCGCGCGCTGCGGCGAGCACTTCGCTGCGCCGGGCCGTAGAGCGTCGGCAGCGTCGCGAACGCGTCGCGCCATACCGCGGGCAGCCGCGCCGTGAGCTGCGCTCACGGCCGGCACGTCCTTGTTGCGCAACGCCGCGAAGAGCTCGCTGTCGCCGCCGTCGCCGGCGATGCGCGCGCCGTTGGCGAGCGCGCGATAGACGCCGACGTGGCCGAGATCGAGGTGCAGGCCGCGCACGCCGACCGCTGCCAGCGACGACAGCAGCAGCGCCGAGCACCTCGCGGTCGGCATCGATGCCCGCATCGCCGTAGAGCTCGGCGCCGATCTGCAGCACTTCGCGCGCCTGCGCGAGCGCCGGCCGCGATGGTGCGCAGCACGCTGCCCGCGTAGCACAGCCGCGTGACGCCGGGCTCGTTGAGCAGGTGCGCGTCGATGCGCGCGACCTGCGGCGTGATGTCCGCGCGCACGCCCAGCAGGCGGCCGGACAGCGGATCGACGACCTTGAACGTCTGGAGTCCAGATCGTGCCCGGTGCCGGTGAGCAGCGACTCGAGGTGCTCGACCAGCGGCGGCTGCACCAGCCGGTAGCCGTGCTCGCTGAAGTGATCGAGCAGCGTGCGCCGCAACTGCTCGATCGCCTCGGCCTCGGCGGGAAGGATGTCGTCGATGTACTCGGGAAGCACCCACTTACGCATAGAGCACCATCAGGCCGATGCCGCCGACGACGCATCGATGCCAGGCCCGATGAAGCGCAGCTGTCCGTCGGACAGCTCGGTCGACGCGGCGAAACGCGTCGCGCCACATGCGCGGCGCGAGCAGCGGCAGCAGCGCCTTCGATGACCAGCATCAGCGCGCACGCGGCCAGCAGCGATTCCGGCACCGGCTCTCCCGCGCGGCGCATCGTGTTACTTCGCGGACGGCCGGGTCGCAGGCCTCACGCCGCGCCCGGCTGCTTCAGGTACTGGAAGAACTCCGAATTCGGATCGAGCACCAGCATGTCGGTCTTGTTGCGGAACGTCGCCTTGTAGGTCTCGAGGCTGCGATAGAAGGAGTAGAACTCCGGATTCTGGCCGTATGCCGGCGGCGTAGATCGCCGAGGCCTTGGCGTCGCCTTCGCCCTTGATCTTCTGCGCCTGCTTGTAGGCGTCGGCGAGGATGACCTCGCGCTGGCGGTCGGCGTCGGCGCGGATCTTCTCGGACTCCGCCGCGCCCGTCGAGCGCAGTTCGTTGGCGACGCGCTTGCGCTCGGACTCCATGCGCTGGTAGACCTGCGCCAGCACCTCGTCGGGCAGCTCGACACGGCGCAGGCGCACGTCGACGACCTCGACGCCGATCGTGCTTCGCGTCGGCGTCGGCCTTCTGCCGCGCCGTCGGTCATGATCTTGTCGCGCTCGGTCGAGATCACCTCGTGGATCGTGCGCTTGTTGATCTCCTGCGCCGAGGTTGGCGCGGATCGTCTGCGCCAGCCGGCGCTTCGCGGCTTCCTCGTCGCCGGTGCACGCTCTGGTAGTACTTGCGCACGTCGATGATGCGCCAGTAGGCGATGAAGTCGACCTTGAGCGGCTTCTTTTCCGACGTCGTGATGCGGTCGGGCTCGGGCGCGTCGAGCGTCAGGAGCCGGCGGTCGTAGAACTTGACGTTCTGCAGCAGCGGCACCTTGAAGTACAGGCCGGCCTCGGTCTTGGCTTCGATGAATTCGCCCAGCTGGAACTTGATCGCGTACTGCTTCTGGTCGACGGTGTAGAGCGACTGCGACAGCACGAGCAGCACCGCGACGATGCAGCGCGATGACGGGCATGGCGGTCTTTCATCGCGATGTCCTCGCGGTCGCGCGACAGGCTCGCGGGCGCGCGGATCGAGCGGCTCGACGCTCGGGCGGCGGTGCCGCCGGCGCGTGCGTCGGCGTCCGACGGCCGCCGCTGCGGCCGGCATGCCCTGCTTGAGCAGCTGGTCGAGCGGCAGGTAGAGCAGGTTGCTCGCCGGCCTTCTGGTCGATCAGCACCTTGCTCGAGTTGCCGAGCACCGACTGCATCATGTCGAGATACAGGCGCTCGCGCGTGACTGCGGGCGCCTTCGTGTACTCGACCAGGATCTGCCGGAAGCGGCTCGCGTCGCCTTCGGCCTTCTGCACGACGCTGGCGTTGTAGCCGTCGGCTTCCTGCAGCAGCCGCGACGCCATGCCGCGCGCGCGCGGCACGACGTCGTTGGCGTAGGCCTGGCCTTCGTTCTTCTGGCGCTCGCGGTCCTGGCTCGCCTTGACCGCGTCGTCGAACGCGGCCTGCACCTGCTCCGGCGGCTGCGCGTTCTGCAGCGTGACCTCTGCACGTAGATGCCGGTGCCGTAGCGGTCGAGCATCTCCTGCATCAGCTTCTCGGTCTCGGCGGCGATCTGCGCGCGGCCTTCGTAGAGCACGAAGTCCATCTGGCTGCGGCCGACGACCTCGCTCATCGCGGTCGGCGGCGACCTGCGAACACGATGTCGTCGGGTTTGCGCTTGTTGAAGACGTAGTCCGGGGCGCTCTTGAGCTTGTACTGGACCGCGAACTGCACGTCGATGATGTTCTCGTCGTCGGTCAGCATCAGCGATTCCTTGGCGATCTTGTTCTTCGGATTGCCGTTGCGGTAGCCGATCTCGACCGTCTTCACCTGCGAGAAGTCGATGACCTCGACCGCCTCGATCGGGAAGGGCAGGTGCCAGCGCAACCCCGGCGTCGTGGTCTCGGTGTACTTGCCGAAGCGCGTGACCACGCCGCGGCGGCCCTCGTCGACGATGTAGAAGCCGCTCGCGAGCCAGACCACGAGGACCAGCGCGACGAGCAGCCCGGCGCCGCCGATCGGCAGCCGGACGCGGCGGCGGCGCGCCGTCGTCGCCCGCGCTCGGCCGCTGCCTTGCGCCCGAACAGCTCGTTGACGCGGCGGTTGAGGTTGCGCCAGATCTCGTCGAGATCGGGCGGACCGCCGCGGCCGCGCTTACCCCATTGCGGATCGTTGAGGGACATGGCGGACGCGTGCCTGGCGGCGCTCTGGAGCGGTGACTGGTGTCGTGGAAAGGTGGCGCCGCGGCGCGCTTCAGGCGGTCGCCGCCCGGGCTTCGGAAGCGGGGAACCGCTCGGCCAGCGCGGCGCGCAATTCGGGCACGCCGGCGCCAGTCAGCGCGCTCAGACGAACAGCGCGAATTTTACCATATTCATCGCGCTCGACGCCGGGCGCGGCTGCCGGCGGCGTCGCTCTTGTTCCACACGAGGATCTGCGGCACGTCGTCGGCGCCGATCTCGGCGAGCACCGCGTCGACCGCGGCGATCTGCTCGTCGCGACCCGGGTGGCTCGCATCGACCACGTGCAGCAGCAGGTCGGCGTCGACGGCCTCCTTCGAGCGTGGCCCGGAACGCGGCGACCAGGTCGTGCGGCAGGTCGCGGATGAAGCCGACGGTGTCGGACATGACGATCGGTCTCGGCGCCGGCGACGAACACGCGGCGCAGCGTCGTGTCGAGCGTCGCGAAGAGCTGGTCCGCCGCGTAGCTCGCGGCGCCGGTCAGGCGGTTGAACAGGGTCGACTTGCCGGCATTGGTGTAGCCGACGAGCGCGACATTGCGCACCGCGGCACGGCGGCGCGCCCGGCGCTGCGTCTCGCGCCGGCGCCCGACCTGCGCGATGCGGTCCTTCAGCAGCTTGACGCGCGTCGCCGATCAGCCGCCGGTCGGTCTCGAGCTGGGTCTCGCCCGGCCCGCGCATGCCGATGCCGCCCTTCTGCCGCTCGAGGTGGGTCCAGCCGCGCACCAGCCGCGTCGACAGGTGCTCGAGCTGCGCCAGCTCGACCTGGAGCTTGCCCTCCGCGCTGTGCGCGCGCTGCGCGAAGATGTCGAGGATCAGGCTGGTGCGGTCGACGACGCGGCATTCGAGCGCGCGCTCGAGGTTGCGCTGCTGCGCCCCGGACAGCGCGTGATCGAAGATGACGAGGTCGGCGCCGGTCGCGCTGCGCAGCGCGCGGCGATTTCGCCGACCTTGCCGCGCGCCGGCGAACAGCGCCGGATCGGGGCTGCTTGCGGCGCGCCGTGACCACGCCCGCGATGTCGGCGCCCGCGCGCTCGCGCGAGCGCCTTGAGCTCCGCCAGGCGCTCGGCGGGCTCGCCCTCGCCGAGATCGAGCTCGACCAGCAGCGCGCGATCGCCGCCGTCCGGGCGATCAAGCATCGGGTCGGTCGAACGCTCGGGTCGCACTGCCGGCAGGCGAACCGGCGCTCGCGCGGTCAGGCTTCGCGGTCGTCATGCGCGCGGCATGGTAACGGCGCGCGCCGGCACCACGGTCGAGATGGCGTGCTTGTACACCATCTGCGTGACGGTGTTCTTGAGCAGGACGACGTACTGGTCGAACGACTCGATCTGCCCCTGCAGCTTGATGCCGTTGACGAGGTAGATCGAGACCTGGACGTGCTCCTTGCGCAGGGTATTCAGGAACGGGTCTTGTAGCATTTGCCCTTTGTTGCTCATTGTGTGCTCCACTTGGTTTTATTGGCCGCGCCGCCGGTCCAGTCTCATCCGCGACGCCGTCGCCCGTTCGACGCAGCGGCCCGGACCGACGTGCCACGGCCGGGTGCGTGGCGGCGTCCGCGTAGGGGTTCGCGCCGGTCTTGAATTGTATCCTGAGGGGCGTTCCCTGCAGTTGGAACGCCTCCAGGAAGAAATGTTCCAGGTAGCGCCTGTAGGTGGCCGGGATGATGCGCCGAGCGCGCTGCCGTGGATGACGATCACCGGCGGATTCATGCCGCCCTGGTGCGCGTAGCGCAGCTTGGGCCGCACCAGCCCGGCGCGCGGCGGCTGCTGCTGCGCGGCACCGCCGCCTGCAGCGCGCGCGTCAGCTTGGGCGTGGACAGCTTCGCCGTCGCGGCGGCGTAGGCCCCGTCGACCGCCTTGAGCAGCGCCGCCGATGCCCGTGCCGTCGCAGCGCCGAGATCGTGATGCAGCTCGGCGAAAGCGAGGAACGCGAGCTTGCGCTCGAGGTCGCGCTTGACCTCGTCGCGCTGCGTTCGCGTCCAGGCCGTCCCACTTGTTCACCGCCACGACCAGCGCGCGGCCGGCTTCGAGGATGTAGCCGGCGATGTGCGCGTCCTGCTCCGAGATGTCCTGCCTGCGCGTCGACCAGCAGCATCACGACGTTGGCGTCCTCGATCGCCTGCAGCGTCTTGATCACCGAGAACTTCTCGATCACGTCGCGTCACCTTGCCGCGCTTGCGCACGCCGGCGGTGTCGATCAGCGTGTAGTGGCGGCCGCCGCGATCGAAGTCGAGGTAGAGCGAATCGCGCGTCGTGCCCGGCTCGTCGAAGGCGATGACGCGCTCCTCGCCGAGCAGCGTGTTGACCAGCGTGGACTTGCCGACGTTCGGGCGGCCGACGATCGCGACCTTGATGCGTCGTCGCGTCGTGCTCCGCGCGTCGGGTCTCCGCGGGCGCCTCCGGCGGACACAGCGCGAGCGCGGCGTCGACGAGGTCGCGGACGTTCTCGCCGTGCGCGGACGAGATCGGCAGCGGCGTGCCGAGCGCCGAGCTCGTGGAATTCCGCCGTGCAGCGCGCTCGGCCGCCATGCCCTCGGCCTTGTTGACCGCGAGCACGCAGCGGCCGGCCGGAGCGGCGCAGCAGGTCGGCGATCGCCTTGTCCTGCGGCGTCGAGCCCTTCGCGGCCGTCGACCAGGAAGATGATCGACGTCGGCCTCGGCGATCGCCGTGCGCGTCTGCCTCGCCATCGCGTGCATGATCCCGGTCGTTCGCCACCGGCTCGAAGCCGCCGGTGTCGACGACGAGGTACGGCCGGTCGCCGCCGCGGCCGCGACCGTAGTGGCGATCGCGCGTCAGGCCGGGAAAGTCGGCCGACCAGCGCGTCGCGCGACTGCGTCAGCCGGTTGAACAGCGTCGACTTGCCGACGTTGGGCCGGCCGACGATGACGAGGGTACTGGCCGAGCACGGCGCAGCGCACGAGCTCGCACTTCGCCGACGCGCTGATCGAGGTTGCCGCGCGGCGGTCTGCCAGACGATCGCGCGCCCGTTGGCTACGCGGCTGCGACAGCGCCGCGGCACCGTCGGTGGCGACGCGCCCGACCAGGCTGCCGTCGTTGCGGTCGAGCAGGTGCAGGTAGCCTTCGCCGTCGACCACGCCGAGATAGTCGCCGATCACCACCGGGCCGCCGGGAAAGCGTGCGCTGAGCTTGTCCTGCTTCCACACAGACGCGCCGGTGGCCTTGTCGAGCGCGTGGATCGCGCCGTCGTCGTCGGTGATGTAGAGGTACGGTTGTCGATCGCGATGCCCGACGAGGCTGGACAGATCGCGCGACCAGGTCAGGTTGCCGCGGATCAACTCGAAGCAGGCGACCCGGCCCTGGTAGGCCGCGGCGCAGACCTGGCGCTCCTCGACGACCGGCAGGCTGGTGACGTCGGCGATGCGCTCGAGCTCGGTGGCGCCCCTCGGCGTCGCCACGCTCGCCTCCCACCCGAGTGCGCCCGTCGCGAGGTCGAGGGCGAGCAGCTTGCCGCCGGCGGTGCCGGCGAACAGGCCGCCGCGGCTGACGACGCCTCCGGCGAAGCGGCGCACCGTGAGCGGCGGGGTGGCGCGCTGATAGACCCACTTGCGCGTGCCATCCGATTCGTCGAGGCCGAAGATCCTGCCGTCGAGCGACCACACGACGACCATGCCCCTCGGCGACCGTGCGGCGGCCCGGCGACTTCGCTCGAGATCTTGGCCGTTCCACAGCGGCTTGCCGCTGGTGTCGAAGGCGAGCACCTCGCCCTTGTCGGTGCCGACGACGACGCTGTTGCGTGCCGGCACCGACTCCCGCCGGACAGCTTGCTTGCTCGGCGGTGATACGCCAGGTCTGCCGTCCGGTCGCCGCGTCGACACTGACGATCGTGCCGTCGGGGCTCGCCGCGTAGATCACGCCCTTGCAGCACCGCGGGCGCGAACGCCGCGCCGCCCTTGCCGCCGAGCGCCAGCTGCCAGTCGACGCGCGCGGTGGCCTTGGCGTCGAAGGCGGGCAGCGGGCCCAGCTTTGTGTCGAACCGTGGCCGATGCCGAGCCAGTGCGAGCGACGGTGGCGGCGATCGATGGCAATCACGACGTCCGACGATGCGGCAGTCTCGGCAGCCGCCGAGCAAGCAGCGCTGCAGCCGATCGCGCGCGAGCGCGCAGGCCCGCGCGTCACTTCGCGCCTCCCAGCGCGTCGAGCTTGACCTGCACATAGTCCGCGGTACGGCGACTTGGGATCGATCTTCGCCAGCGCGAGCTGGTAGGCGGCGCCTGCGCCTCGGCGGGCTTGCCCGCGGCAGCCAGGATGTCGCCGCGCAAGTCGGCGTAGATGCCGGCGAACGCTTCGTCGGTCTTCACGTCGAGCGCCGCCAGCGCCTCGTCGTAATTGCTTCTCGTCGAGCAGCGCCTGCGGCGAGGCGGAAGCGCGCGATCGCCTTGAGCTCTTCTTCGCTTGCGTGATCGACCACCCACTGCAGCTGCGCTCGGCACCGGCGTGGTCGCCCGCGTCGTAGAGCAGCTTCGCGTAGAGCAACGCCGCCGCGCGGCGCGTAGGCCGAGCCGCCGTACGTGTCTGTCGAGCTGCGTCGCCGGCTCCTTGGCCTTGGCCACGTCGCTATCGCGTCGCGGCCTGCGCTCACCGCCTGGTAGAGCACGCTCGCCTGCGCCGCCTGTCGCGCTGGTACCAGCGCCAGCCCTGGCACGCCGAACACGATCAGCGCAACGAGGCGACGCGCCATGCCGACGTACTTGCCGTACTGCGCCCACCACGCCTTGAGGTCGTCGAGCTGTTCCTGTTCTTCGAGATCGTAGACTGCCATGCTTCGGTCCTTGAAAGAATTCGAACGTAACCGTCTTATTGCGTGGAACGCAGGCGCGCCGCGAGTTCTTCCGGAGCCAGCGCCTGCTGCTCACCCGCCGCGCGCAGCGGCTTGACGCCGACGCGCTGCGCCGCGGCTTCGTCCTCGCCGAGGATCAGCGCGTAGCGCGCGCCGCTCGCGTCGGCGCTCTTCATCTGCGACTTGAAGCTGCCGCCGCCGGCGTTGACAACGACCGACAAGTCCGGCGTCGCGCAGCATCTCCGCGACGCTGCGCGCGAGCCGCGACGCCGCGTCGCCGACGTGCACGACGTAGGCGTCAGGCGCGGATCCTGCGTGGCGCCGGCAGCCCGCCCCGCGAGTCGAGCAGGAGCATCACGCGCTCGATGCCGATGGCGAAGCCGCACGCCGGCGTGGGCTTGCCGCCGAGCTGCTCGAACAGGCCGTCGTAGCGTCCGCCGCCGGCGATGGTGCCCTGCGCGCCGAGGCGGTCGGTCACCCATTCGAACACGGTGCGGTTGTAGTAGTCGAGGCCGCGCACCAGCCGCGGGTTGATGCGTGAACGCGATGCCGTGGTCGGCGAGCAGTTGCTGCAGGCCGTCGAAATGCGCGCGCGACTGCGTCGCCCAGGCGATCGATCAGGCGCGGCGCGCCCTCGATCAGCGCCTGCAGCGCCGGGTTCTTGCTGTCGAGGATGCGCAGCGGATTGGTGTGCAGCCGTCGCTCGCGAGTCCTCGTCGAGCGCGCTCGCGATGCGCGCTCGAAGTACTCGACCAGCGCCGCGCGGTGCGCGCGCCGCTCGTCGGGGTCGCCGATCGAGTTGATGTGCAGCGCGATGCCGTCGAGCCCGAGCGTCTGCCACAGCCGCGCGCAGCATCACGATCTGCTCGGCGTCGACGTCGGGCCCGGCAAAGCCCAGCGCCTCGACGTCGAACTGGTGAAACTGGCGGTAGCGGCCCTTCTGCGGGCGCTCGTGGCGGAACATCGGGCCCGCGGTCCACACGCGCTGCGGCCGCTCGTAGGTCAGATTGTGCTCGATCGCCGCGCGCACGATGCCGGCGGTGGCCTCCGGGCGCAGCGTCAGGCTGTCGCCGTTGAGCGATCGTCGAAGGTGTACATCTCCTTCTCGACGACGTCGGTGACCTCGCCGATCGCGCGCACGAACAGCGGCGTCGATTCGACCATCGGCATGCGCATGTTGCGGTAGCCGTATTGCGCGAGCAACCTCGCGCACCGCGTCCTCGAAGCTGCTCCCACAGCGGCGCCTCATCGGGCAGCACGTCGTTCATGCCGCGCACGGCCTGGATCGACGGCGCGCCATGGCCCTACGCCGACCGCCTTGAGCGCGAGCGATCTTCTTCGGGCTTGAGGTGCGGCACGGCGCGGTTCGCCGCCGTAGGTCGCGCGCACGTAGTCGTCGACGATCTCCTGGAATTCCTCGGCGATGCGTTCGCCCTTGCAGCGTGACCGTCTTCTCGCCCGTCGACGTAGACCGGCGCGACGGGCATCTCGCCGGTGCCCGGCAGGCTGATGCCGATGTTGGCCATCTTCGATTCGCCGGGGCCGTTGACCACGCAGCCCATCACCGCGACGCGTCATCGTTCTCGACGCCGGGATAGCGCTCGCGCCACACCGGCATCTGCGCGCGCAGGTAGCACCTGGATCTGTCTGCGCCAGCTCCTGGAAGAACGGTGCTCGTGGTGCGGCCGCAACCGGGGCAGGCGGTGACCAGCGGCGTGAACGAGCGCAGGCCCATCGTCTGCAGGATTTCCTGCGCGACGATCACTTCGCGCGTGCGATCGCCGTCGGGCTCGGGCGTGAGCGACACCCGGATCGTGTCGCCGATGCCCTGCTGCAGCAGCACACGCCATCGCCGCGGTCGACGCGACGATGCCCTTCGAGCCCATGCCGGCTTCGGTCAGGCCGAGGTGCAGCGGATAGTCGCAGCGGCGCGCGAGCTCGCGGTACACCGCGATCAGGTCCTGCACGCCGGAGACCTTGCACGAGAGGATGATGCGATCGCCCGGCAGGCCCAGCTCTTCGGCGCGCTGCGCGCTGCCGATCGCGGAGACGACCAGCGCCTCGCGCATCACGTGCGCTGCGTCCTGCGGCTTGCGGCGCGCGCGCGTTCTCGTCCATCAGGCGCGCCAGCAGGTCCGGGTCGAGACTGCCCCAGTTGACGCCGATGCGCACCGGCTTGTCCGCACTTCAGCGCCTGCTCGATCATGATCGCGAACTGCGAGTCGCGCTTGCTGCCCTTGCCGACGTTGCCCGGATTGATGCGGTACTTGGCCAGCGCCTGCGCGCATTCGGGATACTGCCGTCAGCAGCTTGTGGCCGTTGAAATGGAAATCGCCGATCAGCGGCACCGCGCAGCCCACGGCGTCGAGCTGCTCGCGGATGGCGGACACGGCGGCGGCAGCTTCGGCGGTGTTGACGGTGATGCGCACGAGTTCCGAGCCTGCGTCGGCCAGTGCGCGCGACCTGCGCGACCGTCGACGGCGACGTCGGCCGTGTCGGTGTTGGTCATCGACTGCACGACGATCGGCGCGCCGCCGCCGATGGCGATGCCGCCGACCAGCGCCTGGCGCGTGCGCCGCCGCGTGATCGCAGGTGCTGCCGCACATGCTCATTGCAGGCTCAGTCGCGCGACGTCGCGCCGCGTGTACGGCGCGAGGTCGACCAGCTTGCCGCGATAGGTCAAGCGTCACCGCCGAGGCGTTGCCGATCACGACGTCGAAAGGCGGCGTGCCGCGCACGGGCTCGACCGAATGGGCGGAGACCAGCCTCGAGATGAGAAGCTGTCCGCTTCGATCGCGAATCTCGGTCCACGATGGACCCGAGTACGACAGAAGTATCGGCGGCTCGGTCGCGGGGGCCTCGGATACCGCGGCCGTCGGTTCCGTGGCGGCCGCGGTTGTGGTTGCCGGCGGCTTGTCGTCGACGATCGCGGGCAGCGTGGCCGGCGCAACAGCGCTCGTCGTCGGCGCTCCTTCGTTCGCCAGCGGATTGCGCAGCGCCGTTGTCGCGCTGCTATTGTTCTTCGCATCCGGCGCGCTCGCCGGCGCGCCTGCTCGCGGCGCATCGCCGAGCGTAGCCAGGCCGCCGCGATACCACTCGTAGGTCGCTGCGCCGACGATGCAGGCGATCAGTACCAGCGGAATCAGCCAGCGTGCGAAGCTGGCGTGCTTGCCGACGCCCGCGCTTGGCAATTCCGCGATCTTCGCGCCCGTCGAATGCAATTCCGGCGCTCCGAGCGAAGGGGCCATCACGGCGTCAGGCAGATTGCTGCAGCAGGTCCTCGGCGTCGAGGTTGAGCAGGCGAGCATAGTTGCGCAAGAAGCCGCGACTGAACGTGCGTCCGGGCAGCTCGGCGAAATTCTCGTCCTCGAGCGCCTTGACCTGGCGTGGCGCGAGCTTGAGTTGCTGCGCCACCTGGTCGACCGAAAGGCCGGCGGCTTCGCGTGCCGCTCTCAGGCGCGCGCCCGAACCAGTCACCGCGCCGGCTGGTAACGGCTCGACCGCGGCGTCGCCGGGTGAATGCGTTTCGATTGCGGTCACTGACAGCCTTCAGTGGTGATCGCTTTCGTCTCCGGCGCATCCGGATAGCGATTGCGCAGCTGCGAAACGTAGGACAGCTCGGCCTGGCTGGTCGCCGAGCTTGCGCTCGATGCACATGCCCAGGTAGAGCACTTCCGGCTGGCGGGTTGTTGGTCTGCATCACACCTTTCATCCAGGTGCGAGCTTCAGGATAGTGGCTTTCCTTGTAGGCGATAAGCGACAGGCCGTAGCCGGCAAGCGCATTGCCGGGTTGCGCGGCCAGCGCGCGCCGGAAATAGCGTCTCGGCCAATCGCATGTCGCCCAGCGTGACGGCGCAGCGCCCGGCATTGACGAGTGCGATCTCGGGCGACTTGTACAGCGGGTTGCGCACCGCGATGTCGAATTGCGCCAACGCTTCGCGTTCGCGCTTGTGCTGGCACAGGTACCAACCCCAGTTGTGATGGATGTCGGAATCGTTGGGCGCGAGCTCGAGCGCGCGCATGAAATTCTGCTCGGCCTTGGAGTCTTCGCCGAGCACGGCGTAGACCAGGCCGTAGATGTTGTACGCGGGCGCGTAATTGACATCGAGCCCGACCGCAATGTTGAGCTCGTCGAGCGCCACGTCCATCTGGCCGCGCTCGTAGTAACCGGCGGCGAGATCGGTATGCATGCGCGCGCGCACGGCTGGCGGGGTCTGCTGCGGCTGGGGTGCCGTCTGTCGCTGTTGCGCGGCCTGCGCGCGTTGCGAGGCAGCCGCGTCGGGCTTGGTCTCGGTGCTGCTGCAGGCCGTGAGGAGGATCAGGACGGAGAGAGAAGCGACGAATGAGCGCATGGCTGCTTCAGTGAGTCACGACAGGCTGGACCCTGATCGTGCGGCGTTTGGTTCGATCCTGCACCTGGCCCGCGAGCTGCCCACAGGCGGCGTCGATGTCGTTCCCGCGCGTCTTGCGCACCGTAGCGACCATACCGGCATCCTGCAGGATGCGCTGGAATGCAACGATTCGATTGCGCGAGCTGGTGGCGAAGCCCGAATCGGAAAAGGGGTTGAACGGTATCAGGTTGATCTTGCACGGCACATCGCGCACCAGCGCTACGAGTTCGCGCGCCTGCGCCGGGGTGTCGTTGACATGGTCGAGCATGACATATTCGAAAGTCACGAAATCGCGCGGGGCCTTCTCGATGTAGCGCAGGCACGCCGCGAGCAAGTGCCTGTAGCGGGTACTTGCGGTTGATAGGCACGAGCTTGTCGCGCAGCGCGTCGTTGGGCGCATGCAGGCTCACCGCGAGCGCCACCGGGCAAGCGTCGCCCAGGCGGTCGATCGCCGGCACGATGCCGGAGGTCGACAGCGTCACACGGCGGCGCGAAAGGCCATAGGCATTGTCGTCGAGCATCAGTTTCAGCGCCGCGACGACATTGTCGAAATTAGCCAGCGGCTCGCCCATCCCCATCATCACGACGTTGGTGATCGGGTGACGCCCCTGTTCGACCCACGGTGCCGCCACCCCGTCGGCGAGCAGCGTGCGGTTGGCGAGCCAGAGCTGGCCGACGATCTCCGCTACGCCCAGGTTGCGATTGAAGCCCTGCTTGCCGGTGGAGCAGAACGCGCAGTCGAGCGCGCAGCCCGCCTGCGATGACACGCATAGCGTTCCACGATCGTCTTCGGGGATGTATACCGCGTCCACCGCGTTCGCTCCGCCGACATCGAGCAGCCACTTGCGCGTGCCGTCGCCTGCCGTGGAGTCGCGTACGATCGCCGGCGCGCGGATTTCGGCATCGCGCGCCAAGGCCGCGCGCGTCGACTTGGCGAGGTCGGTCATCGCATCGATGCGATCGACCAGGCCGCGATGCACCCAGCGCAACGCCTGCTTTGCGCGAAAGGGTTTTTCGCCTCGGTCGGCGAACCACGCAGTCAGCGCGTCCTGATCGTAGTCGAGTAGATTGATCATCACGCTTCTCGCCCCGTCTGTCCGGTGCGCGCCTTACCTGCTGTGAATCTCCAGCGTTGGGAAAAAGAAGGCGATCTCGGTGCGCGCCGTCTCCGGTCCGTCGGATCCGTGCGCTGCATTGGCGTCGATCGATTCCGCGAAATCGGCGCGAATGGTCCCGGGAGCGGCTTTTTTCGGGTCCGTCGCGCCCATCAGGTCGCGATTCTTCGCGATCGCATTTTCGCCTTCCAGTACCTGGATCATCACGGGGCCGGAGGTCATGAAGGCGACGAGGTCCTTGAAAAACGGCCGGCCCTGGTGCACGGCATAGAAACCCTCGGCGTCGGGTTGGGCGAGCCAGGTCATCTTGGCCGCGACGATCCTGAGTCCACCGCGCTCGAAGCGCGAGTAGATTTCGCCGATCACGTTCTTGGCGACTGCGTCGGGTTTGATGATCGAAAGGGTACGTTCGACTGCCATGCCTGCGCTCCAAGAGGGAAGACGATGAGAACGCGGAAGGATCCGAAACAGGATGAATCCGGATAAATCCGAGTAAATTCAAAATTATACCACGCTGGCGATGCCTTTCGCGAGCACGTCGCCGGAGGCGGCGTAGGGCGCGCTAATCGACGGAATTCAAAGCGGAACAGCCGCCCCTGGAGACCGGCGGGAACACGCCAAACGGGCGTCAGTGCATCATGCCGAGCGCACGCGGCAGGACCAGCGAAAGCGTGGGCCAGTAGGTGACCATCACCAGGAAGACGAGCATCGTCACCAGCCACGGCCAGACGGCGACCGTGAGCTCGGTAATGCCCATCTTGGCGATGCTCGAGGCCACGTACAGGTTCAGCCCCACCGGGGGATGGCAAAGACCGACTTCCATGTTCACGGTGATCAGGATGCCGAAATGCACCGGATCGATGCCGAGCTTCATCGCCACGGGGAAGAGGATCGGCGCCATGATGAGCACGATCGACGACGGCTCCATGACGTTGCCCGCCACCAGGAGCAGCACGTTCACCACGAGCAGGAAGGTGATCGGACCGAGTCCCCTCGACAGCATCCACTCCGCCATCTGCTGCGGAATCTGCTCGGAAGTCATCAGGAACGAGAAGAGCACCGCGTTGGTGATGATGTAGAGCAGCATCGCGCTCATGCTCGCCGAATCGAGCAGCACCTTCGGGACCTTCGAAAGCGTGAGGTCCTTGTACACGAAGACGGCGACGAAGAAGGCGTACACCGCACTCATCGCGGCGGCTTCCGTCGGCGTGAAGATGCCCGTGTAGATTCCGCCGATGACGACCACGATCAGCAGCAGGCCCCATACGCTCTCGCGGAATGCGCGAATGCGCTGGCTCCACGCGGCGCGCGGCATGCGTGGATAGTCGTTCTTGCGAGCAATCCACCATGTGGTGAGTCCGAGCATGGTCGCCAGCACCAGCCCCGGAAGGATGCCGGCCATGAAGAGCTGTCCCACCGAGGTGTTGGTCGCCACCGAATACATGACCATCACGATCGACGGTGGAATGAGGATGCCCAGCGCGCCCGAGGTCGTGATCACGCCCGCGCCGAAGCGCTTGGGGAAGCCCTGCCTGATCATCGCCGGCAGGATGATGGACCCGATGGCGACGACGGTGGCGGGAGACGATCCGGAAACCGCAGCGAACAGTGCGCAGGCCACGACGCCCGCGAGTGCCAGGCCCCCCGGCCAGTGTCCGACCATCGACGTCGCGAAGTTGATCATGCGGCGGGCGACGCCACCGTGCGTGAGAAAGTTGCCTGCAAGGATGAAGAAGGGGATCGCCATGATCTCGAATTTCTCGATCCCGGTGAACAGCTTGAGCGCGACCGACGTGATCGGAACGTTGGTCATCGTGAACAGGAACGTCAGGACCGACAGGCCGAGCGCGATGGACACCGGCATGCCGGTCAGCATCAGGCCCAGCAGCAGCGAGAAGATGATCAGCGCGGTGGGTATGTGGGCACCAAGCGCAAATGCCGCCAGCGGCAGGACGATCAGCCCCGCCGGGAGCCATGACGCCGCGCGCAGGCCGGGGCTCACGGGCGCCCTCCCTTGGCTGTCGGCGCGGGATGCAGATCGGGGACGTTGAAAACCACGGTCGAGTCCTCTTCGAGGCCCTCGACGTGCGAATGGTCATGCTTGGGCAGCTCGCCGGTCCGCAGGAAGCTCCATGCGACCTGAAGGAACCGGAAGCACATCAGGAAAGAGCCACCCGGAATGCACAGGTAGACGATCCAAAGCGGGAGCTCGAGGTCGGCCGAGACCTGGTCGGTATGCCCGATCTGCCAGACGTAGTTTGCACCCAACGTTCCGACGACGCCGGTGAACAGCGCGCCGGCGAACAGGCCGAACAGGACGTACTTGCGCCGCGTCGCGTCGGGAAGCCGGTTGATGAGCACGTCGACGCCGACGTGGATGCCGGTGCGCACGCCGTAGGCGGCGCCGAACTTCGCCATCCACACGAACATGTAGATGCACAGTTCCTGCGCCCACGACAGATTGATCGACAGCAGCCAGTCCTGCAGGTAGGGGATCGGCACGCCGGCGGCGTAGCGGTGGATGACGGCGATGAAAATGATGATCGTTGCCGCCGCCATCAGGAAAGCGATCAGCGTTTCTTCAAGACGATCCAGCAGCCTGAGCATGCGCGTCAGCTCCCCGATTGACGAACCACGCCTCATCGCGCCACGTTGCGATGAGGCGTCCTCCCTGCCGCGAATGCGGGACGATCAGGGCTTGAAACCCGTTTCCTTGTACACCGCTTCGATCGTGTCCTTGCCGATGCGACTTTCCATTTCCTTGTGCACGGGCACCAACGCCTTCTTCCAGGCCGCCTTTTCCTCGGGAGTCAGCGTGATGATCTGCGTCTTGCCCGATTTCTTCACCGCTTCCAGCGCATCGTCGTTTTCCTTCTTGGCGATGTCGTTGGCGTACTTGGTCGCGTCCTTCATCGCGCCTTCGAGCGTTGTCCGGATGTCCGCCGGCAGCCCGTCCCAGAACTTCTTGTTGACGATGACCGCGTACTCGATCACGCCGTGATCGGTGAGCGAGAAGTATTTCTGCACCTCGTACATCTTCTGCGTATAGAAGTTCGATGGCGGATTCTCGGTACCGTCGACCACGCCGGTCTGCAGCGCCTGGTAGACCTCGGAGAACGCGAGTTTTTGCGGAATCCCGCCGAGCGCGCGGATCTCGGCTTCGAGCACATTGGATGATTGGATGCGCATCTTCTGGCCCTTGACGTCAGCGGGGAGCCTCAGCGACTTGTTGGCACTGAAGTCCTTGAAGCCGTTGTCCCAGAACGCGAGGCCGGTGATGCCCTTGGACTCGAGTTTCTTGAACAGCGCCGTGCCCACCGGCCCGTCGGTCACCTTGTGCAGTTCCGCGAAGTCGCTAAAGATATAGGGGAGGTCGAAGACCTCGAATTCGCGAACGCCCAGCGGGCCGAACTTGGCGACCGAGGGCGCGAGCATCTGCACCGAGCCCAGCTGCAGCGCTTCCATCTCCTCGCCATCCTTGTAGAGCTGGCTGTTGGGATAGATCTCGACCTTGACGCGGCCCTTGGTGCGTTCCTCGGCAAGCTTCTTGAAGTACTCCGCACCCTTGCCCTTGGGCGTGTCGACTGCGACGACGTGACTGAACTTGATGACGATCGGTTGCTGCGCAGCGGCGGCGCCGCAAATCGCGAAGACGGCCGCGGTCGACGCGGCAAGGAGCATGCGAAGCTTCATCGAGACCTCCAGGAATGGACGAGAGCAGCTGTTGTTATGCGGGCATTTAGCCCGCGGTCAACCATGTTGTCAATCCGACTTGCCGCCCCTCGAGCCGGGCGGCGCGCTCGGGCACCACACGAGCGTCCACCCGGGCTCGCCGTTGCGCGACTGGAAAGCGAGGTCGACGCCGATGCCCGGCACGGCCACCAACGAATCTCCGTACCACAGCAGCGGCAGCGCGTTACGCTCCCAAGGGGGTAGCCCCGCATCCTGCAGCAGCTTTTTCAGGGCTCGGCGGGGTCGATTCGCGGCGAGCTGCAGGCGCTCGCCACCGCTGCGCGAGCGCAGCGTGAACACGCCGCGGGCGTCTTGACGGAATCCTGCGCCGACCGTCGGCGTGAAGCGGACCTCGCCCCCGGGCAGCGCGATCTCCCCTTGGCCGTCCCACGCGCACACGTAGCGCGGCGTGGGTTGCGAGTGAACGCGGACGCGGCCTCGATGCACCCCGATTTCGACGCCGTCGAGTGCGACCAGGGTATGGGCATCGGCGCGCGCGGCAGTGAGCTGGCGGAGCATCTCGTCGAGTCGAGCGCGCGACGGCATGCGCAGCGCATGCGCGCGCAGGAACCAGCGTAGCACGTTGCGTGCTCGCACCGGGTTGAGCGCGGCCAGCGTCGCGCAGTCGACCCCGCCCGCGGCGCCCGCAGGACCCGCGTCGTGCTGCGCGAGCACATCGAGCAGCTCGGAAGCCTCCGCCTGATTCTCGGCGGAGCGCTGCAATGTTTCCGGATAACCGGGAAAGGCCTCCGCGAGCCGCGGAGCGATGTCGCGTCGGACGAGATTGCGCCGGTGACGGACGTCGGTGTTGCTGGCATCGTCGACCCACGGAAGGCCGGCCCGACGCGCGTAGTCCTCGAGGGTCGCGCGCCGCAGTCCCAGGAACGGTCGCAGCATTGCGGGGACGCCCGGCTGGAATCGCGGCATCGCTGCCAGTCCGCGCGGGCCGGCGCCACGCATAAGCTGCAGGAGCACGGTTTCGGCCTGATCGTCGGCGTGGTGCGCCAAGGCGACGACGCCGGCTTCCGCAGCACGCAGACAAGCATAGCGCTCGCGCCGCGCAACTGCTTCGAGGTTGGCGCCGTGTTTGACGGGCAGCGCCAACCGATACGTCACCAGCGCGATGCCGCGTGCAGCACATTGGTCGGCGCAAAAGCGCGCCCAGTCTCTTGATTGCACCGAAATGCCATGATCGACGTGGATCGCTGACAAGTGGATGGCACGGTCGGCAACGCGATCGGCGACGACACGCGCCAGCGCATCGAGCAGCACCATCGAGTCCAGGCCGCCCGACAGCGCGACGGCGAGACGCGCGCCGCACGCCACGAACTCGTCGAGCGCGGCCGATACCGCAGCGATCACCGGCTCTGTCTCGGCTTCGCGTGGCGCGCGCGATACGGCGCCGCGGACGTTGCTCTGCCCCGCCTCAGCCGGTGCTGAGTTCCTTGAATTTGCCATAGCCGAGCAGCTTGTCCTCGCGCGCTTCCAGCAGCGTGTCGAGTGGCCGCTCCTTCGCCTGACGCAGCGTCTCGGTCAGCGCTTTTTTCAGCGTCACCATCATCGCCGCGTGGTCGCGGTGCGCGCCGCCCAGCGGTTCGTTGACCACCCTGTCGATCAGCCCGAGCGTTTTCAGGCGCGGCGCGGTGATGGCGAGCGTTTCGGCGGCCTCCTCGGCATGCGCTGCCGATTTCCACAGGATCGACGCGCACCCCTCGGGCGAGATGACCGAGTAGGTCGAGTACTGGAGCATCAACGTCGAATCGCCGATCGCGATCGCCAGCGCGCCGCCCGACCCACCCTCGCCGATGACCGTGGCGATGGTCTGCGTCTTCAGCCCCGCCATCTCGTAGAGGTTGCGGCCGATCGCCTCCGACTGTCCGCGCTCCTCGGCGCCGATGCCGGGAAAGGCACCCGGCGTGTCGATCAATGTGAACAGCGGCAACTTGAACTTCTCCGCGAGCTTCATCAGGCGCAGTGCCTTGCGATAGCCTTCCGGCCGGGGCATGCCGAAGTTGCGATGAATCTTTTCCTTCGTATCGCGACCTTTCTGATGGCCCAGAACCACGCACGGCGTACCGCCGAGACGCGCCAAGCCGCCGACGATCGCGGGATCATCGGCGTAGCTACGATCGCCATGCAATTCGTGGAAGTCCGTGAACATCCCTGCGATGTAGTCGAGCGTATAGGGCCGCTGCGGGTGGCGCGCGACCTGCGCGATCTGCCACGACGTCAGCTTGGAGTAGATCTCCTTGGTCAGTTGCTGGCTCTTCTTGGAAAGGCGATTGATCTCGTCGGAAATGTCGACGGCCGAGTCTTCGTGAACGTAGCGCAGCTCGTCGATCTTGGCCTGCAGATCGGCGATGGGCTGCTCGAAATCGAGGAAGGTCTGTTTCAACGGCATTCGCTTGCGGGCGGAGGTCGATGGGTGCGGGTGGCCAGCGCGCGATCATAGCGCAAATGCGGTCCGGGACGCACGAGCGCCCAAGGCCGGATCACATCGTAGATCAGTTTGCGGCCGGTTGCGAACAGGATCGTGTAGCTGATGCGATAGAACAATTTCTCGGGCATCCAGCGCTCGAGCCCGAGGCCCAGCCAGATGCCAAGCGGGTCGAGCGGCGCGAACAGCAGCGACAAGCCGAGGTTGGCGATCGAAAGCTGTGCCAGCCAATAGAATGGGTTGCGGCGGCGAAAAAGCTCGCTGGATACACGCCCCATTGGTCGAGCAACGCGGTCATGGTGCACCTGCGCTTGCGGCGCTCATTGCGATCGCGCCAGCGCGCCACGTGAGACGTACGCGGCGAAGGCCTCGTTGGCAAGGACGGCCGAGAGTACGACCGCGGCGCCGACCAAGGTCATCGTGTCGGGCTTTTCCCCCATCAGCACCCACACCCAGACGGGTCCGAGAATCGGCTCGAGCAGCGCCAGGAGGCCAAGCTCGGTTGCAGAAAGATCGCGCGCCGCTGCGGTCATCAGCAGACAACCGGTACCGAGCTGGACGCAGCCCATGAGCAGCAGGACGGCGAGATCGTGCCCGCTAGCGGTGAACGGCCCCGCGAGAAAGAATGCCGGGACCAGCGAAAAGATGCCCGCGAGCATGACGGTGGGCAACATGTCCGCGGTTGCGTGGAACTTTCGCAGCACGGTGATATTGAGCGCGAAGCACACCGACACCCCGAGCGCGAGCAGGTTGCCGGTGAGCCGTCCGGCGTCGAGCGAGTCGGCGAACATGACGACGATGCCGGCGAAGGCGACGCACATCGCCACCCACGTGCGCACCGGTACGGCTTCGCGCAGCACCAGCCGCCCGGCGATCGCCGCGAGAAAGGGCGGTGACGCTCATCAGCACGAAGGTGTTGGCCACCGTCGTGCGCGTAAGCGACGCGATGAAAAAGAAAAAGGTGCCGGCGAGGAAAGCACCGGATATCGCTCCTGGCCTTCCGACCGCGGCAACCTGTGCCGGCATGCCTCGACCGTGCATCGCGACGAGCGTTCCGGCAACGAATAGCGCCATGAACAGCGAGCGCCAGAACACGATTTCCCATGCGCTGGTGATCGACAGCTGGCGCACGAGAATGCCGCCGGACGACCAGCACATGGCGGCGACGATCATGAACAGTATCGCGCGGCGGTGGCGCGCGGCGGCGGCTTGGGCGAGAACTGCGGGCATTGCGTGCAGCGGCGGAATCGACAAAGCCGCGAGCATAACCCACCCTGCTAGAATTCGATCGACGGAGGAGCCATGGCGACACATCGCATTGCGGTCATTGCCGGCGACGGCATCGGCAAGGAAGTCGATGCCGGAGGGAATGCGCGCGCTCGAAGCGGCAGGGCGCAAGTTCGGCATCGCCTTCAAGTGGGACGAGCTGCCGTGGAGCTGCGACTACTACGCGAAGCACGGCCGGATGATGCCCGAGGACTGGGTCGAGCGGATCGACAAGCACGACTGCCATCTACTTCGGCGCCGTCGGCTGGCCGGCGACGGTGCCCGATCACGTCTCGCTCTGGGGCTCGCTGATCCAGTGGCGTCGCGCGCTTCGACCAGTACGTCAACCTGCGGCCGTGCCGGCTGATGCCCGGCATCGCCGTCGCCGCTCGCCGACCGCAAGCCCGGCGACATCGATTTCGTCGTCGTGCGCGAGAACACCGAAGGCGAGTATTCGTCGGTCGGCGGTCGCATGTTCGAAGGCACCGAGCGCGAGATCGTGTTCCAGCAGACCATCTTCACGCGCAAGGGCGTGGATCGCATCCTCAAGTTCGCCTTCGAGCTGGCGAAGACGCGCCCGGCGAAGCACGTCACCTCGGCGACCAAGTCCAACGGCATCTCGATCACGATGCCGTACTGGGACGAGCGCTTTCGCGCGATGTCGGCGCAGTATCCGGGCATTCGCACCGACCAGTATCACATCGACATCCTCACCGCGCACTTCGTGCAGCGCCCGGACCGTTTCGACGTCGTCGTCGGCTCGAACCTGTTCGGCGACATTCTTTCCGACCTCGGGCCCGCGGTCTGCGGCACGATCGGCATCGCGCCGTCGGCCAACATCAATCCCGAGCGCATGTTTCCGTCGACTGTTCGAGCCGGTGCACGGCTCGGCGCCCGACATCGCCGGCAAGGGCATCGCCAATCCGATCGGGCAGATCTGGTCGGGCGCGCTGATGCTCGAGCATCTCGGGCACGCCGAGGCGGCGGCGCCGATCGTGCGCGCGATCGAAGCGGTGCTCGGCCGACGCCTCGGCGCCGCGCACGCCCGATCTCGGCGGCAAGGCGACGACGGCGGAGCTCGGCAAGGCCATCGCGGCCGCGATAGGCTAGTTCGATTCGCGCACGATGCGCGAGGTGTCATGCGCGCCGATCGGCGCGTGTGGCAAGATAGCGGCCGACACGGTCCGCCGCGAGGGGAGCGATCACCATGATGATCGGCATTCCACGCGAGACGCGTCCCGGCGAGACGCGCGTCGCGGCCACGCCCGAGACCGTCAAGAAGCTCGCCGCGAGCGGCAAGCACGCGATCGTCGTCGAGTCCGGCGCGGGCGTCGCCGCGAGCATTCCCGACGCGCGACTATCCAGGCCGCCGGCGCGCGCATCGGCAGCGCGGCCGAGGCGCTCGGCGCCGACATCGTGCTCAAGGTGCGCGGACCCACCGCCGACGAGCTGCCGAAGCTGAAGCGCGGCGCGCATGCTCATCGGCCTGCTCGAATCCGTTCGACGCCGCGGCGATCGCGTCGTACGCGCAGGCCGGCGTCAGCGGGTTCGCGCTCGAGTGGCTGCCGCGCATCTCGCGCGCGCAGTCGATGGACGTGCTCTCGTCGCAGGCGAACATCGCCGGCTACAAGGCGGTGATCCTCGCCGCCAACGAGTACGGCCGCTTCATGCCGATGCTGATGACCGCCGCCGGCACGGTGAAGGCGGCACGCGTGCTCGTCATGGGCGTCGGCGTCGCGGGCCTGCAGGCGATCGCGACCGCCAAGCGCCTGGGCGCGGTCATCGAGGCCTCCGACGTGCGGCCCGTCGGTGAAGGACCAGGTCGAGTCGCTCGGCGCGCAAATGGGTGGACGTACCCTACGCCAACGACGAGGAGCGCAAGATCGCCGAGGGCGTCGGCGGCTACGCGCGACCGATGCCGCCGGAGTGGATGGCGCGCCAGGCGGGCGTCATCGCACGAGCGCTGCAAGGCAGATGGACATCGTGATCACGACCGCGCTGATCCCGGGCCGCCCGGCGCCGAAGCTGATCAAGGCCGAGACGGTCGCGGCGATGAAGCCGGGCGCGGTGATCGTCGATCTCGCGGTCGAGCAGGGCGGCAACGTCGAGGGCTCCGAGCTCGACCGCATCGTCGTCGAAGAACGGCGTCAAGATCGTCGGCATTCGCCAATCTCGCCGGCGCGCGTGCCGGCCGACGCCAGCGCGCTCTACGCGCGCAACGTGCTCAATTTCCTCGCGCTGTCGCTCAACGCCAAGACCGGCGAGTTCGCGTGCCCGAAGGACGACGAGATCATCGTCAGGCGACGCTGGTCTGCGAGAACGGGCAGGTCGTCGCGCAAGACGTCGTGACCAGAGGCCGCGTGACGCGAGCCGGGTTCGACCGCCCGCAAACCGAACGTCCGCAGGGAGTCGATGATGGCCACGGCGTCGATCCGATTGTCTTCTACCTGATCATCTTCGTGCTGGCGATCTTCGTCGGCTACCACGTCGTCTGGAACGTGACGCCGGCGCTGCACACGCCGCTGATGAGCGTGACCAATGCGATCTCCAGCATCATCCTGGTCGGCGCGATGCTCGCCGCGGGCGCGCGCGGAGCTCGACTGGGGCGGCTGGCTCGGCGTGCTCGCGGTGGCGCTCGGCGTCGATCAACGTCTTCGGCGGCTTCCTCGTCACGCAGCGCATGCTCGAGATGTTCAAGAAGAAGGAACCGAAGCCGGCGCGGCGAAGAGGCACTGACGCGGTCGAGGGACACACATGAGCGCCAATCAAGTCGCACTCTGGTACCTGGTCGCCGCGGTGAGCTTCATCCTCGCGCTGAAGGGGCTGTCGCGACCCGTCGACGGCGCGCCGCGGCAACGTCTACGGCATGATCGGGATGGCGATCGCCGTTGCTCGTCACGCTGGCGCTGATCTATTCGCACACCAAGAACGTCGCTGCCGATCCTCGCCGGCATGGCCGTCGGCGGCGTCGATCGGTGCGGTGGTCGCGCGCCGCGTGCAGATGACGCAGATGCCCGAGCTGGTCGCCGCCATGCACTCGCTGGTCGGCCTCGCCGCGGTTCTCATCGCCGTCGCCGCGGTCAACAACCCGGTGGCGATGGGACTCGCACGTTCCGATCACCGTACGGGCACAAGCTCGAGCTCTTCATCGGCACCTTCATCGGCGCGATCACCTTCTCGGGATCGGTGATCGCGTTCGGCAAGCTCTCCGGCACGATCCGCAGCGCGCCGGTCGTGTTCACGGGCCAGCACTATCTGAATCTGGCGCATCGGCATCGCGATGATCGGCTTCGGCATCTGGTTCTGCATCGCGCCGCGCCGGCGGACTGGCCGCCGTTCATCGTGATGACCGCGCTCGCGTTCCTGCTCGGCTTCCTGCTCATCATCCCGATCGGCGGCGCCGACATGCCGGTCGTGATCTCGATGCTCAACAGCTACTCGGGCTGGGCCGCGGCCGGCATCGGCTTCTCGCTCAACAACCCGATGCTGATCATCGCCGGATCGCTGGTGGGATCCTCCGGCGCGATCCTGTCGTACATCATGTGCAAGGCGATGAACCGCTCGTTCTTCAGCGTGATCCTCGGCGGCTTCGGCGGCGAGAAAGCGCCGCGGTCGCCGGCGATGGCGCGCAGAAGCAGGTGCAAGAGCGGCAGCGCCGGACGACGCGGCGTTCCTCCTATGCGCAATGCGGACACCGTGATCATCGTTCCCGGCTACGGACTCGCCGTCGCGCGCGCGCAGCACGCGGTGAAGGAGCTCGCGGCGAAGCTGACCGAGAAGGGCGTCAACGTGAAGTACGCGATCCACCCGGTCGCCGGGCGCATGCCGGGGCACATGAACGTGCTGCTCGCCGAGGCCGAGGTTCCCGTACGACCAGGTGTTCGAGATGGAGGACATCAACAGCGAGTTCGCGCAGGCCGACGTCGCGCTGATCCTCGGCGCGAACGACGTCGTGAATCCGCTCGCCGAGCAGAAGGGCAGCCCGATCTACGGCATGCCGATCATCGAGGCGTACAAGGCGAAGACCGTGCTCGTCAACAAGCGCTCGATGGCCTCGGGCTACGCCGGGCTCGACAATCCGCTCTTCTACATGGACAAGACGATGATGGTCTTCGGCGACGCCAAGAAGGTCGTCGAGGACCTGGTCAAGGCAGTCTAGGAATCGCCTGACCGCAAGTAAAATACGCAGCCCCGGCGAACGCGCCGGGGTTGTGTTCTGCAGGTGTCGATCAGGAACCATCGGTGCAGCTTTCGGGAATGACCCGCAGGCCCGCGTTCTGGGTCGTATTCGCCGCGTTTTCGGCGTTGTGCGGCGCGCTGGCGTGGCGCTACTTTCCTGCCGCGCTGCCGCTCATCAATCTCGACGTGAGGATGTCGCGCGCGCAGGCGCTCGAGCAGGGCGCGGCGCTCGCCGCGAAGCTCCATCTCGCGCCCGAAGGCGCGCGCGCGCCGTGCTCTTCGGGCACGACGCGTCGACGCAGAACTTCGTCGAGCTGGAAGCCGGCGGCAAGCGCGCGTTTCGCCGCGCTGTGTCCGGGCGATCGCTGTATTCGCCGTACTGGTGGGACGTGCGCCTGTTCAAGCCGCGGCGAGACCACCGAGGTGCGCGTGCGCTTCCGGCCGGACGGCACGCCCGACGGCTTCGTACGCGCAGATGCCCGAGTCGCGAGCCGGCGACCCGCGCTCGCTGCCGATGCGGCGCGCACTATCGCCGAGAACGCGAGCGCCAGGCGATTGGGGCGTCGATTTCGCGCCGTTTACAAGCTGATCGAGCAATCACAGCAGACGCGCAACCCAACGGCCGCGTCGACCACGTCTTCGTCTACGAGCGCGAGCGAGAGACGCTGGGCGACGGCACGCTTCCGGCTGCGTCTCGGCGTGTCGCGGCGACGAGCTCATCGAGCGCTGATCCGTACGTGCACGTGCCGGAGGCTTTCGAGCGGCGCTTCCAGGAGATGCGCACCGCCAACAACGACGATCGCCAGGGTCGCCAGCCTCGCCGCCGGCCTGCTCTATGGCCTCGGCGGCTGCGTGCTCGGCGCGCTGTGGCTTTTGCGCAGACGCGCGCTGCTCTGGCGCCCGGCGCTCGTGGCGGCAGCCGTCGTCGCCGGCTTGAACGCGCGCGGCGGTCCTGCGCCAATGCGCCGCAGGCGTGGTTCGGCTTCGACACCGCGCAATCGGAATGGGTGTTCTGGGGGCAGCAGGTCGGCGTCGCGCTGGTGGTCGTCGTCGGCGGCGCATTGGGCCTTGCGCTGGTGTTCATGGCGGCGGAAAGCCTGTCGCGCCGCGCCTTCCCCGATCATCCGCAGCTGTGGCGCTTGTGGTCGCGCGACGCGGCGCCGACGCGCGCCGTGCTCGGACGCACGCTCGGCGGCTATCTGTTCGTGCCGATCGAGCTCGCGCTGATCGCCGCCTTCTATTTCGTCGACCAACCGCTATCTCGGCTGGTGGCAGCCGTCGGAATCGCTGACCGATCCGAACATCCTTGGCAGCGCGCTGCCGGCGCTGGCGCCGATCGGCGATGGCGCTGCAGGCCGGGTTTCATGGAGGAGTGCCTGTTTCGCGCCGTTCCGCTGTCGCTCGCGGCGCTGATCGGCGCGCGCTTCGGCGTGCGCCGGCCGGCGATCGGCATCGCGTTCGTGCTGCAGGCGGTGATCTTCGGCGCCGCGCATGCGAACTACCCGGCTTTCCCGCGTATTCGCGACTGGTCGAGCTCGTTGGTTCCGGCGCTGATCTGGGCGACTGATCTTCCTGCGCTTCGGATTGCTGCCGACGATCATCCTGCACGCGCTGTTCGACCTCGTGCTGATGTCGATTCCGGTGTTCCTGGTCGAGGGGCCGGGCGCGACGCTCAACGGCGCACTGGTGATCGCCGCCGGCGCTGGTGCCGCTGGCCATCGTGCTGCTCGGCGCAGCGCGGCCGGCGCATGGCTCGAGTTTCCCGCCGCGCTGCGCAACGCCGGCTGGGTGAGCGCCGCCGTCGCCATGACGGGCCTGGAGCACGCGCGCACGGGGGCGTCGTGGGCGCAGGACGCTGGACGCTGCGCGTCCAGCGGGCGCTGCCCGTGCTGGCGCTCGCGGGCGTCGTCGCGTACGTCGTGGCGGGCGACTTCGCGCAGCGACGCGCCGCCGCTCGCGATCGATCGCGCGCAGGCGGAAGCCATCGCCGATGCGGCGCTGAAGGCGCGCGGCGATCGACGCTCGGACCGGAGTGGCAGCGCTTGTCGGCGACGCGGCTGGCGACGCGAGGATGCCAGCAGCTGGCAGTGGCACAAATTCGTCTGGCGCGAAGCCGGACGCGACGCCTATCGCCGCGCTGATCGGCAACTGGCTCGCGCCACCGCTGTGGGACGTTCGCTATGCGCGCTTCGACAGCGGCGACGTCGCCGATCGCGCCGAGGAGTGGCGGATCACCGTCGACGGCGACGGCAAGGTGCGCCAGGTTCGACACCCGCTGCCGGAACGGCGCGCCGGCGCGCAATCTGTCGCAGGACGATGCGCGCAGCTGGCGCAGCGCGGAGATCTGCCCGCCGCTTCGGACTCGATCCGGCCGCGCTGCGCGAAGTTTCGGCGGAGCAGAGCAAGCGCGACCGGCGCGCACGGACTGGCAGTTCACGTTCGCCGATCCGCGCGTCGACGTCGGCAAAGGCGGCGAGGCGCGCGCGATCGTCGCGATCGCCGGCGACGAGGTCGTGAGTTCGGGGCGCTACGTCTTCGTTCCGGAGGACTGGCAACGCGCCGAGCGCGAACGCGCAAGTCGCCTGAGACTGGCGAAAATCGGTCGCGGTGCTGGCCGTCGTCATACTCGCCGTCGCTGCGTTGATTGCCGCGATCGTTGCGTGGAGCCGTGGCCGCTTCGATCGGCGCGCATTCTGGATCGCCATTGCGCTATGCGCCACCGCATCGGCGATAGCGGCCGTCAATCTGTGGCCCGCGTCGCGATGCGGCTTCGCCACGACGGAGCCGTATCGGTGGCAGGCCTTGCTCGGGGCGCGGGCAGCGTGCTTTCGCTGCCTGCTGCTGACGCTTCTCATCGGCCTGATCGCGGCGTTGCCGCGTGGGTAGCGCGCGCCTGCGCACCTGCCGGCGCCGGCGCCGGCGCGGGCAAGGTCTTTCTGCGCGGTATCGCCGCCGGCGCGTTCGTCGCGGGCTGCAACGCGCTCGTCGCCGCAGTCTCGGTGCGTGACGCTCCGCGCTGGCCGCACACGGGCGACGAAAATGCATGGGTGCCCTGGCTGTCTGCGCTGGCCAGCCCTGTCACGCCAGCGCTCGGCGGCATCGCGGTCACCGTGATCGTCCTGTATTGGCTGGATCGCTTGACCGCGTGGATGGCAGCGCCATCGTGCGCTTGCATTCGTGCTGCTCGCATGCGCCGCGGGCGCGCAGACGGCGATTTCGGCGGAAGACGCGATCGCCATCGTCGCCGTCGCGATCGCGATCGGCGCCCTCGATACGTTGCTCTACGCCACGGTCCTGCGCTTCGACCTGCGTGTGGTGCCTGGGTTTGTCGCCGCGCAAGTGCTGGGATCGACCATCGCCGATGCGCTGATGCAGGGAACGCCCTCGAGCTACGCGCTGGCCGCGCTGTCGTGTATCACGACGCTGCTGCTGGCGTGGGCTGCGACGCGCTATCTGGTGCGCGCCGGCCCGCCGTCCGCGGCGTTGCCTCTCGAAGCGAGAACCGCCTGAGTTCGGCGGTCGCGTCGAAACCGACAGTTACTGCACCGTTACCCAATACGGAATGACCTTATTGTCGGCGCGGTGCACCGCCGTGACGTTGCTGCGCGTCGCCCACGGGATCACCTGCCGGTGCAGCGGAAGGTGGTTGATCTCGGCGTTGTGCGCGAGCAGCGCCTCGTGGATCTCGTCCGAGGCGCTCCTCCGGCGTTCATGTCGACCTTGATCTTGCCGGTCAGCTCGTCGAGCTTCGCGTTCGTGTAGCGGCCGTAGTTGTAGTCGCCGTCACCCTTGCCGTTGTAGCGTCGACAGCACCGGCTGCAGGATGAAGATGCGCGTCGGTCGATCGCGCCGCCCCAGCCCAGCATGTACAGGCTCGTGTCGGTCTTCTCGAGCTTGGGGAAGTAGTTCGCGCGCGGCATCGCGTTGACCTTGGTCGTCGACGCCGATCTGCGCCCACATCGCGGCCAGCGCCTGGCAGATCTTCTCGTCGTTGACGTAGCGGTTGTTCGGGCAGTCGAGCGTCACCTCGAAGCCGTTCGGGTAGCCGGCGTCGGCCAGCAGCTTCTTCGCCGCTCGCCTTGTCGTACGGGCAGCCGCTTCTCGATCTCCGGCGTCGATCGTGCAGCGGCGACGGCAGCATCGCGCCCGACGGCTGCGACAGCCCGCGCATCGTGTTCTTCTTGATCGCCTCGATGTCGATCGCCTGGTAGAGCGCCTGGCGCACGCGCTTGTCCTTGAACGGGTTCTTGCCCTTGACGTTGGAGTACAGGAGCTCGTCGCGCGCCTGGTCCATGCCGATGAACACGATGCGGTTCTCGGTGCCTTCGAGCACCTTGATGCCGGGCGTCTGCGCGAGCCGCGGCACGTCCTGCGGCGGCGGATCGTTGACGAGGTCGACCTCGCCGGAGATCAGCGCCGCGACGCGCGTCGCGTCGGAGACGATCGGCGTGTAGATCACCTCGTCGGCGTTGCCTTCGAAGCAGCCCGTCCTTGATGCCCCACCAGTTCGGGTTCTTCGTCGAGCACCGTCTTGACGTCGGGCTCGCGCGACTTCAGCATGTACGGGCCGGTGCCGTTGGCCTGGTGCGCGGTGATCATGTCCTCCTTCTGCGCGAAGTTCTGCGGCTTCGTCGCGCGGTTCTTCTCGCACCAGGCCTTGCTCATGATGTTGATCGTCGCGATGTGCTCGAGCTCGATCGGGTTCGGGCCGTTGGTCGTGAACTCGACGGTGAGGTCGTCGATCTTCTTCGGCATGCCCGACGCGTTGGCGTAGGCGCGCAGCTGCGAGGTGTCGGCGCGCGCGCGCTCGAAGCTGAACACGACGTCGTCGGCGGTGAACGGCGTGCCGTCGTGGAACTTGACGCCCGGGCGCAGCTTGAAGCGCCACGTGGTCGGATTGACCTGCGTCCACGACTCGGCGAGCGCCGGCTGAGCGCCGAGCTTCTTGTCGCGCACGACCAGGAACTCGTAGACGAGCTGGTTGATGTTGTTGGTGAGGTTCTCGTTCTGCGAGTGCGGGTCGGTCGTCTGCATGTCGCCGCGGCCCGCCCAGCGCAGCGTCTTGGCGTCGGCGCGAGCCGGTGGCCGCGGCAGAGCGCCGCAGCGAGCGCGGCGAAGCGCGAGTCAGTGCGATCAGGCGCAGCATGGAGACGTCCTCGTCGGCGAACGTCGAGAGCCGGATGATGCGCCGCGGCGCGACGCACGCATCGCGACGCCGCGGGTAGAACGCCGCGCGCCGGCGCGGGCTAGAATGCCGCAGCCCGCGAACCCGCCCTTGGCCGCGAACGCCGTCACCCTCACCGATCGCTGCTCGCGCAGCCTCGCCCTGGGCATGGCGGCCGACGCGCTGCCGCTCGCCGCGGCGCATCGAGCGCGCGCGCCGCGCGCACGGGCCCGGCCGCCGAGTGGGAGCGCATCGCCGCGCGCGGTCGCCGCGCTCGCGTCGACGCGCCGCGCGGCGCGCGCGGCCGCGTCGCCGCGCGATCGCGTATCCGCCGGAGCTGCCCGTCGCGCAGCGCGCGCGACGAGATCGCGCGCGCGATCCGCGACGCATCCGGTGGTGATCGTCTGCGGCGAGACCGGCTCCGGCAAGACCACGCAGCTGCCGAAGATCTGCCTCGCGCGCGGCCGCGGCGAGCGCGGGCTGATCGGCCACACGCAGCCGCGGCGCATCGCCGCGCGCGCGGTCGCGACGCGCATCGCGCAGGAGCTCGGCACCGCCGGTCGGCGACGCGGTCGGCTACAAGGTGCGCTTCACCGACCACACGAAGCCCGACGCGTACGTCAAGCTGATGACCGACGGCATCCTGCTCGCCGAGACGCAGGGCGACCGCGCTGCTCGCCGCCTACGACACGATCATCGTCGACGAGGCGCACGAGCGCAGCCTCAACATCGACTTCCTGCTCGGCTACCTGAAGCAGCTGCTGCCGCGGCGGCCCGACCTCAAGGTCGATCGTCACGTCGGCCACGCTCGACGCCGAGCGCTTCGCGCGGCACTTCGGCACGCGCGGGCGCGCCCGCGCCGGTGATCGAGGTGTCGGGCCGCACCTACCCGGTCGAGGTGCGCTACCGGCCGCTCGCCGACGGGCGACGACGAGGCCGACGACGAGGAGGAGCTCGAGGACGCGATCGTCGCCGCGGCCGAGGATCTGTGGCGCGAAGGGCCCGGCGACATCCTCGTGTTCCTGCCCGGCGAGCGCGAGATCCGCGAGACCGCGGACCTGCTGCGCAGCGGCCTCGCGCGCCGGCCCTACGCGGCGGCGCGTCGAGATCCTGCCGCTCTACGCGCGGCTGTCGGTCGCGCGAGCAGCAGCGCGTGTTCGCGCCCAGTCGCGCGGCCGGCGCATCGTGCTCGCGACCAACGTCGCCGAGACCTCGCTCACGGTGCCCGGGCATCCGCTACGTGATCGACACCGGGCTCGCGCGCGTCAAGCGCTACTCGCTGCGCAACAAGACGACGCTGCTGCAGATCGAGAAGATCTCGCAGGCCGCGGCGCAACCAGCGCGCGGGACGCTGCGGCCGCGTCGCCGCCGGCATCTGCGTGCGCCTCTACGGCGAGGACGATTTCGCGGCGCGCCCGCAGTACACCGAACCCGAGATCCTGCGCAGCTCGCTCGCCGCGGTGATCCTGCGCATGGCGGCGCTCGACCTCGGCGCGGTCGACGCGTTTCCGTTCGTCGAGCCGCCGGCGCCGCGCGCGATCGCCGACGGCTACCAGCTGCTGCAGGAGCTCGGCGCGGTCGACGCCGCAGCGCGCGCTGACGCCGCTCGGCCGCGAGCTCGCGCGCCTGCCGGTCGATCCGCGCATCGGCCGCATGGTCGCTCGCGGCGCGCGAGCGCGGCTGCCTCGCCGAGGTGCTGGTGATCGCGAGCGCGCTGTCGGTGCCCGATCCGCGCGAGCGGCCGCTCGACGAAGCAGCAGGCGGCCGACCAGGCGCACCTGCGCTTTCGCGACGAGCGCTCGGATTTCCTGTCGCTCGCTCGCGCTGTGGGAGTTCTTCGACGACGCGCTCGCGCAGAAGCTGTCGCACCGCGCGCTGGTCGACGCGTGCCGCGCGCATTTCGTGTCGTACCTGCGCCTGCGCGAATGGCGCGACGTGCACCGCGCAGCTCGCGAGCGAGGTGCGCGGAGCTGGGCTGGAAGTGGACGCCGACGCTGCCCGACGACGATCGACGACGCGCGCGCTACGCGGCGATCCACGAGGCGCTGCTCGCCGGGCTGCTCGGCAACATCGGCATGCAAGGCCGACGACGACGAGCACTACCTCGGCGCGCGCGGCATCCGCTTCTTCCTGCATCCGGGCTCGGGCCTCGCGCGAAGAAGCGCCGAAGTGGGTGCTCGCCGCCGAGCTGACCGAGACGACGCGGCTGTACGCGCGCTGCGCGGCGCAGGATCGAGCCCGAGTGGATCGAGGCGGTCGCCGGCGATCGCGTCGACGCGCGAGCTACTTCGAGCCGCACTGGGACGCGCAGCGCGGCGAGGTCGTCGGCGAGCGAGCGCGTGCAGCTCTACGGCCTGACGCTGGTGCCGCGCCGGCGCGTCTCCTTCGGCCGCGATCGATCCCGCGGCCGCGCGCGAGGTGTTCATCCGCGAGGCGCTGGTCGCCGGCGCGCTCGCGACGAAGGGCGCGTTTCTCGCGCACAACCGGCAGCTGTCGCCGAGGTCGCCGAGCTCGAGCACAAGGCGCGGCGGCAGGACGTGCTGGTCGACGACGAGGCGATCGCCGCCTTCTACGCCGAGCGCGTTCCCGACGCAGTCCATTCGCTGGCGACGCTTCGAGCGCTGGCGCGCGCGACGCCGAGGCGCAAGACTCCGCGCCTGCTGTTCCTGACGCGCGAAGCGCTGATGCGACACGCCGCGAGCAACGTGACCGAGGAGCAGTATCCCGAGATCATCGACGCTCGCCGGCGCCCGCCTGCCGCTCAAGCTACCGCTTCTCGCCGGGACATCCGCTACGACGGTCTCACGCTGACGGTGCCGCTGGCGCTGCTGAACCAGCTCGACGCCGCGCGCGCTGTCGTGGCTGGTCCCCGGGATGATCCGCGAAAAGGTCGGCGCATACGTCAAGGCGCTGCCAAAGGCATGGCGCAACCGACTCACGCCGGTGCCCGAAGCGGTCACCACGTTTCTCGAATGGCTCGACGCCGTGCCGCACAGCAGCCGCGGCAGCGTCGACGCGGCGCTGCGCACGTTTTGCGTCGTGCGCCTCGGCGAGGCGCCGCCGCCCGACGTCTGGGATGGCATCGTGTTGCCAGCGCATCTCGAGATGAACATCCGCGTGGTCGATGCGAGCGGCAACGAGCTCGCGCAGGGGCGCGACCTCGCGGCGTCTGCGCGCCCAGCTCGGCGAGGCGGCGCAGCTTTCCTTCGCCGCGGCCGGAGCCTCCTTCGAACGCAACGACATCCGCGCCTGGGACTTCGGCGATCTGCCGGAATCGCTTGCGTTCATGCGCGACGGACAGAGCGTCACCGGATACCCCGCACTGGTCGATCAGGGTGAGAGCGTGGCGCTCAGGCTCTACGACACGTGCATGGCGGCGGACGCGGCAACGCGGATCGCGCTGGTGCGCTTGATCGGCTTTCAGCTCAAGGAGATGTTACGGCGCTGGGAAAAGCAGCCCGCCGGCTTCGTCTCTGTCGCCTTGCAGCTTCGCCCCGCGGTGAGCGCCGATGCGCTGTTCGCCGACGTGCAAGCGGCCATCCGCGCGCGTGCCTTTCTCGGGGATGATCCGCTGCCGCGTTCGGAGCGAGCATTCGCCGAGCAAGTCAAGCGTGCACGCGCGCGTCTGCCCGCAGTCGCCGAAGGGGCATTTCGTCTGCTGGCGACGATCGCAGCCGAGCACCAGGCGTTGACTCAGCAGATCGCGGCGCTTCCTGCGGCGCGGGAGCGCCTCGGCAGCGAACTGGCGGCGCAGCGGGATGCGCTGGTCCATACCGGCTTCTTCGCGGCAACACCCTGGAGCCAACTTTCACACCTTCCGCGTTATCTGCAAGCGCTGCAGAGGCGTTTCGCCAAGGCCGCAGGCCACGCGGCACTGGAGGCGCGTCACGGACCGGCCGTAGCCGCCCTGTGGGAGCGCTACCGGTCGCGGAAGGAGGCCAACCAGGCTGCGCAGCGGGTCGACCCGGCGCTCGACGCCTGGCGCTGGCTGCTCGAGGAGCTCAAGGTCTCGCTGTTCGCGCAGGAATTGCGGGCGGCGCTGCCGGTATCCTATAAACGCCTGGAAAGGGCCTGGGCGGAGCTTTCCCGGGGATAAGTGGCGATTATTCGCGTAGCCATGGGGAAACAGCGCGTGATACAGTCACTTACCATATTTGTAGGCGACGACGCACCACCCGGGCCAGCTGCTGGCGCGGCCCGCGTGACCGCGCGCGCCGGGAATGACAAAGGACCGCAGGCGTGAACGCAACGACGATCTCGGGCGAACGGGTAGCACGTCGTCCGGTGCCCAGGGAAATGGCCAGGATTCTCGGCGATTGCCGCGATCTGGCCATTCATCGCCTGTTGCTGTCGTTTACATCGATGCTCGATCGTGTGGGCGACCTGCTGATGGCGCGTGCCGAGCGTTCCGACGTGCGCGAGGAGCAGGCGTTGTGCCTCGATGCGCGGAGCGTGCTGACCAATGAAGGCGCCAAGCTGATCGCCGATTTCGAGCGTCACCTGCGCCAGCATATCGATGACCGCTTGCAGGGCAAGGTCGAGGTCAAGGCCGATTTCAACCAGGTCGACGCCAAGAAGCTGACGCTCGTCGACACGTCCGCCATGGACGAGTCAGTGCTCTCCGGGAACATCGTCCGCGTGGTCGAGAACCAGTGCGAAAGCGAGTTGCGCGAATTCAACCGCGCGGTGGGTTTTCTGCTGGGACGCCCCGATCTGGAAACCGCGGCCAACCCGCTCGCCCCGACCACGATCGTGGAGGCGTTCACCGACGCGCTGCACGGGATCGATGGCGATCAGCGCGTGAAGCTTGCGATCCTGAAAGAGCTCAATCAGACGTCGCTAGGCGACATCAACGAGATCTACGCGGATCTTAACCGTCATCTGGAAAACCTGAAGGTCGTGCCCAAGCAGCGCTCAGCCATCGTCAACCGCGCCGCCGCATCGGAGCGCGCGACGGAAGGCAAGGCGCATGCGCATTCGCATGGGCAGCCCGGTGCTCCCGCGACGGGCGGCGACATCGATCTGATGTCAGTGCTGCAGCGGCTCGCGAGTCGCGGCATGCTGCGCGCGTCGCCGGCGCAAGCTCCCGCAGGTCTGCAGCCCGGAGGCTTCTCCATTCCCGGCGGCGGCGCGGCGTCGGCGGCGGCCGGCTACGCCCTTAACTTGCCCTCCGGCAGTTCCACCGGTTACTTGAACCCGGGCGCCGGCTACATGCAGTCGAGTGGGGTGGGCGGCGCCCAGGCATCTGCGGCGCCCGCGATCGGCCCCTACGGCGGCCCGCGCATCCTGGTCACGCCGGAATTGGGCGAAGCGCTGGGTCGAATGCAGCACGGCGAAACCGGCTTCGAGGTTGCCGGCGCCCAAGTCCAGTTCGCGGGCCTGCAACAGGACATGCACAACGTCCTGCGCGACCTGCAGGACTCGCCGATCGGCGCGCGCGCCAACCAGCTCGAGGCGATGACCATCGAGCTGGTGGCGATGCTGTTCGATTTCATCTTCGAGACCAAGGACTTGCCGGACAGCATCAAAGCGCTGGTCGGCCGTCTGCAGATCCCGGTACTCAAGGCGGCGATGCTCGACGGCGCGTTCTTCTCCAAGAAGTCGCATCCGTCGCGGCTGCTGGTCAACGCGCTGGCGCAGGCCGGCATCGGCTGGTCGCCGACGATGGGTCACGACGACCCGCTCTATCGCAAGATCGAGACCATCGTACATCGCGTGCTCGACGAATTCGCCGACGACATCGGTCTGTTCGACGTGCTGCGCGAAGACCTGGAGGCATTCCTCGCTACCGAGGAAAAGACGGCCGAGATCAATATCCAGTCGACCGCGGAGGAGATCAACCAGCGCGACCGGCTGGAGATCGCGCACATGGTTGCGCGCGCCGAGGTCGAGCGGCGGCTCAAGGAACATACGGCGCCCAACTTCCTGGCGACCTTCCTTCGCGACAAGTGGCAGGATGCGCTGGCACAGATGTACTTGCGCGACGGGGAGGAGAGCGAGTCGTGGAACAGCGCTCTGTCCACGCTCGACGACCTGGTGTGGAGCGTGCAGCCCAAGCGGGCCACCGACGACCGCAAGAAACTCGTGGCGATGCTGCGCAACCTGCTGCGGCGGCTGCATGGTGGACTGCACAACGTCTCCTGGGAGGCGGGCGAGCGCGAACAGTTCATGTCCAATCTGGTCGCGGCGCACGCCGCGGCGGTGAAATCGAGTCTGGCCTCGGCGCCAATGCCGACCACGGCCGTGGCAGAAGCCGCCGCGGCCGCAGCGGTCGAGGCCACCGCGAAGGGCGACGTCGATACCGCAACCAAGGCGCGTGCGCTGGCCGAAGCGATGGCGCCCGCTCCGCCGACGCCGGCGCCCGAGCCGGAGCCAGAAATCCTGCAGGATCGCTTCGCCGAAATCGCCGGAAGCCTCGAGCGCGGCATGTGGGTGGAGTTCGAAGGCGAGGACGGGCAACTCGCGTTTGCCAAGCTCGCTTGGGTAAGCCCGCTGCGCGGCACCTACCTGTTCACCAACCGCCAGGGACAGAAGGCGGTGTCGTTGACCGCCGACGAGCTCGCGGAGCGTTTTCGCAACGACCGTGCACGGCTGGTCGAAGCCGAGCCGCTGGTCGACCGCGCGTTCACCAGCATGCTCGCTTCCATCGAGGAAAAGTTCGGCGACGCCGCTACCGCAGACGTCCCTGCGCCGGCTCAGGTCTAGACGCGCGCACGTACACAGGATCGACAGCAATCGAACTTGGATCCCGGCCTTCGCCGGGATGACGTCGCTATCGCCGGGATCGCCCATATCTCCTCGCCCCGGCGCAGGCCGGGGCCCAAGTTGCGAATGTCGAGCGGAAATGCCGAACTTGGATCCCGCCTTCGCCGGCATGACGTTCGCTATCGCCGGGATCGCCCATATCTCGTCGCCCCGGCGCAGGCCGGGGCCCAAGTTGCGAATGTCGAGCGGAAATGCCGAACTTGGATCCCGCCTTCGCCGGCATGACGTTCGCTATCGCCGGGATGGCCCGTATTTCGTCGCCCCGGCGCAGGCCGGGGCCCAAGTTGCGATCGTCGAACCAAAATCCCGAACTTGGATCCCGGCCTTCGCCGGGATGACATCCCTGTCGCGGGGATGACTTCCCCGCCTTCCGCATGACGACGGGCGCGCCTGCTGGATTCGGCGCTACGTTGCCAGTGCGCGCGCAATCTCCGCCACGAGCTGCGGCCCCTTGTAGACCAGCCCCGTATAGACCTGCACGAGCGTTGCGCCGGCGCTGATCTTCTCGAGAGCGTCGGCGCCGGACATGATGCCGCCGACGCCGATGATCGGCAGCGCTCCGTCGAGTTCGCTGCGCAAGCGTGCGAATCACCGCCGTCGACTTTGCCCTCAACGGCCGCCCCGACAATCCGCCGGCTTCATCGGCGCGCGGCAGACCGACGACCGCGCTGCGGTCGACGGTGGTGTTGGTGGCGATGACCGCGTCGATCTTGTGCTCGAGCAACGCGCTCGCGATGCGACGCAGGTCACCAGTGGTCTGGTCCGGCGCGATCTTGACCGCAAGCGGCGTGTACTTGCCGTGCTGCTGCGCCAGACGCGCCTGCTCGCGCTTGAGCGCGCGCAGCAGATTGTCGAAGGCCTCGCCTTCCTGCAGGTCGCGCAAGCCGCTGGTATTGGGTGAAGATACGTTGACGGTGACGTAGCTCGCATGCGTGTAGACCGCAGCAAGGCAGGCGACGTAATCGTCGACCGCGCGCTCGTTCGGCGTGTCGAAATTCTTGCCGATGTTGAGCCCGAGGATGCCGCCGCGCGCAGCGTAGCGCGCGCGCCTGACGTTGGCCAGGAAGCGTTCGACGCCATCGTTATTGAATCCGAGCCGGTTGATGAGCGCCTCGGCTTCGGGCAGCCGGAACATGCGCGGCCTGGGATTGCCCGGTTGCGGGCGCGGTGTGACCGTGCCGCATTCGATGAACCCGAAGCCCAGCGTGGCCAGGCCGTCGATGTGCGCCGCGTTCTTGTCGAGACCAGCGGCGAGTCCGACACGGTTGGGAAAGGTCAGGCCCATTGCCTTGACCGGCGAGCCCGCTACGCGTCGCGCGACGAGTTGCGCGAGGCCGCTCGAGGTGGCAGCGTCGAGGGCGGCGAAGGCAGCGTCGTGCGCAGTCTCCGGATCGAGCGCGAAGAGCAGGGGGCGAAACAGCGGATAGAGCATCGACTGGCGGCGCAATTGATGCGCCGGCGGATGATACCATCCGCGGCGCAATCATGATCCGCACCAGTGCAATGATTTCTCGGCGATTGTGCGCGACTCCGGCGCGGTTGTTCGCGGCCGCGCTGTGCGCGATCGCGTCCGTAGCGAATGCCGCCGAACCACGGGTCACGGGATTCGCGGCACGCGCCGACGTGAAAGCGTTCATCGCCGACATGGCGATGAATGATGGCTTCGACGCCGCGGCGCTCACGCGCGTGTTCGCGCAGGTGTCGCCGCAGCCCAAGGTAATTGCAGCGATGTCGCGGCCCCTTGTCGAACCTCCCAAGTGGTACGAATACGTACCGCGCTTCCTCGATCCAGCGCGCGTCGATGCGGGCGTCGAGTTCTGGCGTGCGAACGACACGACTCTGGCACGCGCGCAGGCCGAGTTTGGGGTGCCGGCGGAGATCATCGTCGCCATTATCGGCGTCGAGACCTACTACGGACGCAACACCGGTTCGTATCGCGTGATCGACGCGCTGGCTACGCTCGCCTTCGACTATCCGCGTCGCGCCGCGTATTTCAGCGGCGAGCTCCGGCAGTTTCTGTTGCTCGCGCGCGAGCAAGGCGTCTCTCCGCTGCTGGCGAAGGGGTCGTTCGCCGGTGCGGTCGGCTTGCCGCAATTCATGCCGGGAAGCATTCGCAGTTACGCGGTCGACTACGATGGCGACGGACGCATCGATCTGGTCGGCGAAGTCGACGATGCCGTCGGCAGCGTCGCCAACTACCTCGAGCGACACGGCTGGCAGCGCGGGCCAGCCGGTGATGACGCCGGCGCGCATTCAGGGCGAGCGTGCCGATGCACTCCTGCGCCTTTTCGATGGCGGCATCACCGAACGGCGCGGCGTCGCTGCCTGGGTGCACGAAGGCGTGACCGGATTCACGATTCCCGGCGGGCTCGAAGCCGACCCGGTCGGGTTGCTGATGCTCGAAGACGCCAGACGGGCCCGGGTACTGGATGGTGTTCAACAACTGGTACGTGCTCACGCGCTACAACCGCAGCCGCCTCTATGCGTCCGCGGTGTGGTTTCTGGCGCAAGCGCTGAACGCGGCGCGCGGACGTGCCGGCGCGGCGCCTTAGGACCTGTCGAAGCGCCAGGCCGCGCGTAGGCCTCAGCGCCGCTGCAGAAACAAGCGCGCGTAGGCGGCGAGGCCGCGGGTCGACGCGTCGGCTCCGGCTATATCGCCGCCGGCGCGCAGTGCCGCTGCGAGCGGTCCGGCGAGGTTCTTGCCCAGCTCGACGCCGAATTGATCGAAGGAGTTGATGCCTAGCAGGATGCCTTCGACGAACACGCGGTGCTCGTAGATTGCGAGCAGCTGCCCGAGTCGTCGCGCGTCGAGCTCCGGCATGCAGGAGCATGGTCGACGCGCGGTTGCCGGGGCAAACTCGATGCGGTGCCTGCGCCGCAGCGGCGGCGCCGTCCATTCCCTTGGCTGCGAGCTCGGCGCGCACACTCTCGAGCGGGCGTCCGATCATCAGCGCCTGCGCTTGCGCCAGCGCGTTGGCGATGAGCGCGTCCTGCTGCTCACCCAGTGGATGCGCGGCGCGAAGGGGAACGATGAATTCGACGGCGGGCGCCTGCGTGCCCTGGTGCAGCCATTGGAAAAAAGCGTGCTGGCCGTCGCTGCCGGGTCCGCCCCACAGCGCGGCTGTGCTGCCGCCATCCAGGAGTGAGCCGTCGCGCGCCACCGACTTGCCGTTGCTCTCGAGCACGAGTTGCTGCAGGTACGCCGGCAGCAGTGCAAGCGCGCTGCGCGTACGGAACGACGACGCGCTGACGGCGTGCCCAAGTCCGCGCGCATTCCAGTAGTCGACCAGCGCGAGCAGCACGGGAACGTTGCGCTCGAGCGGCGCGTCGCGAAAGTGCAAGTCGACGCTGGCCGCGCCGGCGAGCAGCTCGACGTAGGCGTCCCAGCCGCAGCGTATGGCGATCGGCAAGCCCGGCGGCGGACCACAGCGAATAACGTCCGCCGACCCATTCCCAGATCGGGCAGCACGTCGGTACCGGCCACGCCGAACGCGCGTGCGGCCTCGGCGTTGCCGGTGATCGCGACGAAGTGCGGCGCGAGTCCAACGCCGCCACCGAGTGCGCGCGCGAGCCAGTCGCGTGCAGCTTGGGCGTTGGCGAGCGTCTCGGCGGTGGTGAAGGTCTTGGACGTGACGACGAACAACGTGGTTGCCGGATCGAGCCCGGCGAGCTGCGCGCGTCAGGTGCTCCGGATCGACATTGGATACGAATGCCACGTCGGGTCCGGAGGCATTCGACGCGCGCGGGCCGGCGAGCGCATCGCAGACCAGGCGCGGGCCGAGGTCGGAGCCGCCGATGCCGATGTTGACGACCTGGCGCAGCGGTCGCCCGGTGGCGCCGACGCGCGTGCCGCCGCGAATCTGCGTCGCCAGCGTGCGCATGCGTGCCTGCGCGGCACGAATCGCCGGAATCACGTCGGTGCCGTCGACCATGCGCGGCGTCGTCGTCCTGCTGGCGCAGCGCCGTGTGCAGGGCAGGGCGCATCTCGGAAAGGTTGACCTTCTCGCCCGCGAACAGCGCGGCGATCCACGCCGGCAGGTTGCGCTCGCGCGCATAGCTCGCGAGCATCGCGATCACGTCCGTCGTTACGCGTTGCTTGGAGAGGTCGACCAGCCACTGGTCCCAGACGAGCGAGAGTTGTGCAAAGCGATCCGGATTCTCTGCGAACAGCGACGCCAGCGAGCGACTGGCGAGCGCGTGACGCTGCGCGGCGAATGCCTGCGCGGACGCATTGATCGGGGAATCGTTGCTCATGGCGGAGGGATGGGGCGCGCGGCGGCGCAGTCGTGCGGCACCACTACGGTGCGGGTGAGCATAATCGATTGGGTGACGCTTGCAAACTCGCTACAATCGACGCGCGTGGCCGAGTGTGTCACGTCGCAAGCAACACGCGCACGCAAACCATCGCCATGGACGCCGCCACCGACAAGGATTTGCCACTCAAGGAGGATACGCGACTCCTGGGACGCCTGCTCGGCGACGTTCTGCGCGCGCAGATCCGGGGAAACCGGGTTCGCGCGCATCGAGGCGATTCGGCAGACCGCCATCCGTTTTCGCCGCGCCGGTTGCGACGAAGCTCCCGCGGTCAAGCGCGAGCTCGACGTCCTGCTCAACGTGCTGCCCATCGGCGAAGCGCTGGAGGTCGTGCGTGCGTTCTCGTACTTCTCGCACTTGGTCAACATCGCCGAGGACGTGCACCAGAACCGGCGCCGTCACGCCTACGCGCTGGCCGGCGCGGGGCCGCAGATTGGCAGCATTGCACGCGCATTGTCGCGTGCGGCACAGGGCGGCAGCAACGGCGCCGCACTCGCGCGCTGGTTTGCCGACGCGCTGGTGAGCCCGGTGCTGACCGCGCATCCGACCGAGGTACAGCGGCGCAGCATCCTGGACTGCGAACGCGAAATTGCGCGCCTGCTGCAATGGCGCGATCGGGTCGTGTTTGCACCCGAGGAAGCAGCGGAATTCGAGGCCGCACTCTACCGCCAGGTGCTGGCGCTGTGGCAGACGGCCATGCTGCGTCTGTCGAAGCTGCGCGTTGCCGACGAGATCGACAACGGTCTGGCGTTCTACCGGTACACCTTCCTCGGCGAAATCCCGCGCATCTACGCTTCGCTGGAGCAGCGCCTGCGCGACGACTTCGCACTCCCGCCCGATATGCGCCTTCCGCCGTTCCTGCGCATGGGTTCGTGGATCGGCGGCGATCGCGACGGCAACCCCAACGTCGTTGCCGACACGCTTGCGCTAGCCGTTGGCGCGCAGGCCACGGTCGTGTTTTCGCACTATCTGGAACAGGTGCACCGGCTCGGCGCCGAACTGTCGCTGTCGTCGCGGCTGGTGACGCCGACGCCGGAGCTGACCGCTCTCGCCGCTGCGGCTCGGGACGATAACCCGCACCGCAAGGACGAGCCGTACCGGCAGGCGCTGGTCGGCGTGTATTCGCGCGTCGCCGCGACGGCGAGCGCGCTGGCGGGATTGGCTCCGCGCTACGCGCCACAGGCCGTGCTCGCGGCCTACGCGGCACCCGCAGAACTGCATGCGGAGCTCTCAACCATCCGCACTTCGCTCGCGACCCATGGTGCGCAATTGCTGGCTGCCGGGCGGCTCGACCCGCTGATACGTGCCGTCGAAGTTTTCGGGTTTCACCTCGCGGTGCTCGATCTGCGGCAAAACGCCGACGTCCACGAAAGCACTGTCTCGGAGCTGCTGGCACGCGCCGGAGTTGTCGAGAACTACGAAGTCCTTTCCGAGGATGCGCGCGTGGCGCTGCTCGCGCGCGAGCTTTCCGGTCCGAGGCTGCTGTTTTCACCTCATCTGGAGTATTCGCCGCGCACCGCTTCCGAGCTTGCGATCCTGCGCGTTGCGGCTGACATCCATCGCCGCTACGGGGCGGCGGCGTTGCCGAACTACGTGATCTCGAAGTGCCAGTCGGTGAGCGACCTGCTCGAAGTCGGCGTCATGCTCAAGGAAGTCGGGTTGCTGCGTGGCCGTGCGCTCGCGCTCAACATCATTCCGCTGTTCGAGACGATCGACGACCTGACCCACGCGTCGCAGATCATGTGCGCCGCCTTCGCGCTGCCGTGCTATCGCGACTGGCTGGCCGGACGCGCTGACTGGCAGGAAGTCATGCTGGGCTATTCCGACAGCAACAAGGACGGCGGCTACTTCGCGGCGAACTGGTCGCTGTATCGCGCCGAACTGGCGCTGGCCGACGCCTTTGCCGCGCGCGGCGTGAAGCTCAGGCTGTTCCACGGCCGCGGCGGCAGCGTCGGCCGCGGCGGGGGCCCGAGCTACGAGGCAATTCTGGCGCAGCCGCCGGGCAGCGTCAGCGGCGGCCTGCGCATTACCGAGCAGGGCGAGATCATCGCCAGCAAGTACTCGGACCCGGATCTCGGCCGGCGTAACCTCGAGACGCTGGTTGCGGCGACACTGGAGGCGAGCCTGCAGGACGCCGGCGCGCTGGGTGCGCGCGCCAAAGAGTACTACGCGGCGATGGATGCGCTGTCGGCGCACGCGCTGGCCGCGTATCGCGCGCTCGTGTATGAGACGCCGCACTTCGTCGAGTACTTCCGCGCGTCGACGCCGATCGCCGAGATCGCCGAGCTCAACATCGGCAGCCGTCCGGCGTCGCGCACCGCGTCCTCGCGAATCGAGGACCTGCGCGCGATTCCGTGGGTATTCAGCTGGTCGCAATGCCGGCTCATGCTGCCGGGATGGTTCGGATTCGGGATCGCGGTGGACGCGTGGCTGGCCGGTGTTCCAGACGGTCTCGCGCTGCTGCGCGAGATGCACGAGCGCTGGCCGTTCTTCAAGAGCGTGCTGTCCAACATGGCCATGGTGTTGGCCAAGACCGATCTCGCGGTCGCGTCGCGCTACGCCGAGCTCGTGCCCGATCGCGCGGTACGTGAATCGATCTTCGCCCGGCTCGCGGCCGACCATCGGCGAACGACCGAGCTGGTGCTGCAGATCACGGGACACGAATCCCTGCTGCAGGACAACCCGACACTCGCGCGCAGCATTCGCGATCGCTTTCCCTACCTCGACCCGCTCAACCACTTGCAGGTCGAATTGTTGCGCCGCTACCGCGCTGGCCAGGTCGATGAGCGTACCAAGCGTGCGATTCACCTCACGATAAATGGCGTCGCGGCGGGGCTGCGCAACAGCGGTAGGGCTAGTCAGTCGGCCACTCCGTGCAGGGGCTCGGCCGGTTCGTGCACGATGGCCGCAGGCATCACGGCCGCGCGCGCACACGCAACCAGGATCCCGGCAACCAGCAGGTAAGCCAACGCGACCCAAGGCGTCTGTGCGACGCCGATGGCTTCGCCGTGCATGAAACCGAAGAACGTGAGCACCGCGCCGGCGAGCGCGAACCCGGCGGCCTTGAAGAACGCGCGGTCGATGACGTAGACCGCGATCGCACCCAGCACCAATCCGCCGACGATCGCGCCGCCACCCATGACGGCGAGGCCCTGGTAGAGCACGCCGACCTGCGCGAGCTTGTCGATGCCGACAGCCGCGGCGTTGGTTCCCGCCGCGCCCAGCGAGCTGTCGATGAGCAGCTTGCCCCACGCCGCGAGGTGCGGGGTGAGCGCGAGGATGACCGCGGGTGCGTGGCTTTTCGGCGATTCCTGGAAGGCCTGTGCACCGATGAGCATGCCGATGTAGAGGAGGATAGGCGAAATCGCTACCAGCGGGATCAGCGCCGACACCAGCGCGATGATGCCGAACCACGACAACACGATGACGGTGATGCCGGTCGCCGCGGAGTAACCAAGCCGCCCGCCCATCGCCTTCCATCCCGGATGACCGATGTAGACGGCGTTGATGAACGGATTGCCCATCATGCATCCGATAAGGCTGACGACGCCGTCGGCAGTGAGCACGCGCGTGGTCGGATAGCTGTCGCCGGCGGCGGCCGCGCTCTCGACGTTGTCCATCGCCTCGACCAGGTCGTAGATGCCGAAGGGAATCGCCGTGACCAGGATCGACGCCGAGGAATTCGAACCCGGCGAACACGTGACCCACCGCAGGCAGCGGCACCGAGAATCCGAAGGTCGCGAAGGCCGAGCTCACCTTCGCCAGGCTCATGCCGCCGAAGCCGAGCCCCAGCGCGTTGGAGCCCCACGCGATGAGCGTGCCCGCGGCGATCGCCACCAAGCCCGCCGGGATACCGCGGAAATAGCGCACGCCACCGAACCAGCTGGCCAGGATGATCGCGAAGCACACCACGCCGATGACCGGCGTCAGATACATCTCCTCGGCCGGTCGCATCGAGATGAACGCGATGGAAACGCCTGCCAGCGTTCCCAGCAGCGCCGCGCGGGGCGTGATCTTGCGCACGTACGGCGCGACGAAGCCGCCGGCCATGAGCACGAAGCTCTGGATGAACACCCACGTCAGCCCCGCTTCCCAACCCTTGACCGGATCGCCGGTCTTGAGCGCGATCGGCAGCATGATCACGAACACGACCACGAACATGTGCGGTACGCTGATGCCGGATGGCAGCGCGCAGACGTCGCTGCGTCCCGTGCGCCGCGCGAGCCGGTAGGCGAGCCACGCGTAGTACAGCGTCGACAGCGCCATCATCAACCCGGCAGCGGGAACGATGCGCCCGAACACCAGTTGATCGGGCATCTTGAGCACGAAGCGCAGGAGGCCCGTCAGTACCAGCAGGTTGACCAGGATGTTGGTGCCAAAGCCGAAATACGCGTTCCAGTCACCTGGCGTCCACCATGCGGGCTTGGTCGTCGCGGTCACGTCGTCTGCCATGTCATGCTCCCTCGCGTGTGAGTGCTCGATCCGGCGATGTCCGGGATGCGTCCTTCGCCGCCAAGGCGGCGATCACGCGCCTGGAGTCCGAAACCCAGCCGAAGATTCCCCCTTGCGCCTTGATCATCGCCAGGCCCGCCGCATGGAACTCCGGGATGTACGACGCGCAGCAGTCGCCGGCGACGATGCAGCGGTATCCGCGGTCGTTGGCCTCGCGCACGGTCGTGTGCACGCAGACCTCGGTGGTAACGCCGCCGACGATCAACGTGTCGATGCCGCGGTTGTGCAACAAGGTCTGCAGGTCGGTCGCGTAAAACGCGCCTTTGCCCGGCTTGTCGACCACCGGCTCACCCGCGATAGGTGCAAGCGCGGCGACGATGTCGTGCCCGGGTTCGCCGCGCACGAGGATGCGCCCCATCGGGCCTTCAACGCCGATGCGCATGCTGGGCTTGCCGCGCGCGATTTTAGCCGGCGGAGCATCGGCCAGGTCGTGACGATGACCTTCGCGGGTATGGATCACCATGATGTGTGCACCCCGCGCGGCTTCGAGCAGGGCGCGGCAGGGTGCGATCGCGGCGCGGAGCAACGACACATCGTTGCCCAACGATTCGCCGAATCCCCCCGGCTCCAGGAAATCGCGCTGCATGTCGATGAGGATGACTGCGGTGCGATCGAGTTCGCACGCTAGGGGGCCGGGTTCGGCATCGACGATCGTGGCGCGCATGGTCAGCGATCGAGCGCGAGGCGCGCAGACGCCCCACCGCATCGACAACAAGTAGCATTGCAAGAAGCAAACCACGTGGCACGCGTGGGGGGTCGCGACGCGTCGTCATTCGATTCAACGCGTTAGCGCGACGCGGTGTCGTCACGCGCGACTGGCCGCGCCGACGCAGCTTCAATTCGTGCGCCAACGCGGTGCGCGCGCATTGTGATGGTGCGTCGGCTCGGAGCGGCCGTGCTCGATCCGGTTTGTGGTTATTCCGCCGATTCGCGTGCGAATGAATTCGCATCTACGAGGAGCACGAGGCGGCGTTCCTGATCCCTCGCCGTCCTTGGAACAATCCGTGCTTTGAGTTTGGCGTATTCATGTCGCAAAGGAGACCGCAATGCTCGATCGAACCGCACTCGAGTTCTCGCACATCAAGCCGGGCGACACTGAATTCAAAGGAGAAGGGCTGCGCGATTTCTTCCTTTACCGCGATCTGGGCATTGCCGATGCGACCGCGGGCAAGGTGCTCGCGCAGCTCGTGACGGCCAATCTCGCACCAGAGAAAGGCACGGGCTGGCACTATCATGGGGCGGACTTTCACATCGTGCTCATGCTCAAGGGCTGGGCGCGCTTCATGTACGAGGACAAAGAGACGCTGGTCGAGGCGGGCGACTGCGTGCATCAGCGACCGGGTATCGTCCATTTCCTGTTCGACTATTCACCGGACATGGAGTACCTCGAGGTCGTCGGTCCGGCGGACTTTACGACCGTCGAAGTGAAACAAGGCCCGGCGCCGGTGCCGGCGCCCAAGCCGTGGACCTGAATCCAACCTGACCGGCGCATGATCCGCTGCGGCGTCCCCGTGTCCGCGCTAGAACTCCATGTCGAGTTCGTCGATCTCCTCCGGCTCGCGCTTGGCCGCGGCGATCCATTCGACGATTTCCGGCATTTTCATGATCAGCTCGCCGTACGCCGTGCAGCGCTTGTCGACGTCGACGTCGTAGGTCACGAAGCGCGTGACCACCGGGGCGTACATCGCATCGGCCATCGGTGCGCTTGCCGAACAGGATAGGGTCCACCGTACGTCGCGAGGCATTCACGCCAGATGGCCGTGATGCGCTCGATGTCACCCACCGCGCGCGCCCACACCTTGTGCCCTGGAAAGCGCCGCTTCAGGTTCATCGGCAGCGCCCCGCGCAGGCTGGCGAAGCCCGAGTGCATCTCGCCGCACACCGCGCGGCAGTGCGCCCGTGCCGCACGCTCCGCGGGCAGCAGTCCGCTCTTCGGCTTGATCTCGTGCAGGTATTCGGCGATCGCAAGCGTGTCCCACACCTTGATGCCATCGTGCGTAAGGCACGGGACGAGGATCGACGGCGACAGCAGCAGGATTTCCTTGCGCGCGTCGGGATCGTCGGGCGGGACCATCACCTCCTTGAAATCGAGTCCGGCGAACTTCGCGAGCAGCCAGCCGCGCAACGACCACGACGAGTAGTTCTTGCTGCTGATGCTCAGCGTCGCTTTGGCCATGATGCCTGTCTCCGGAACCGGCGCTGCACCGAATTGGTCAGCGAAAGCGGCTTCCAGGGCCGCCTCGGGCGAACTGTGCAAGCGACGTGCCAAGCTCAACCGTGTGCGCCGCGACGTGGAGTTCCGGAGTGCCGCAGGTTTGGCCGATGAGTACGCTCGTCCGGGAAGGCAGGATGATCTACCAGACCTATCAGGCGCACTCCGACGGCATGTGGCTGTTGCGCGCGCTGGCAACCGCAGCGATCCCGGTACTCGACCGCACACGGCCCGGGTTGTCCGGCGATCGTGCACTGCGCAAGGTCGCCGCCGCGTGCGAGGTCTTCTTGCTCGCGGCGCTCACGCACCGCCGGCCGCCGTTTCGCATCGACCGCGTGACGATGGGCGAGACCGACATCGCGGTTCACGAGGAAGCCGTGAAAGCGACACCGTTCGCGACATTGCTGCGCTTTCGCAAGGACACGCCCGAGCCGGGCCCGCGCGTGCTCATCGTCGCGCCGATGTCGGGCCATTTCGCCACGCTGCTGCGCGACACCGTGCAGACCATGCTTCGCGATCACGACGTCTACATCACGGATTGGCACAACGCGCGCGATGTTGCGTTGGTCGAGGGCCGTTTCGGCCTCGACGAATACATCGAGCATATCGTCGACTTCCTCGCCGCGCTGGGGACGGGGGCACACGTGATGGCAATCTGCCAGCCGTGCGTGGCGGCGCTGGCCGCGGTCGCGATCATGTCCGAGGACGGCCACCCGGCAACTCCTGCGAGCATGACCTTGATGGCCGGCCCGATCGATTGCCGCATCGCGCCGACCGCGGTCAACAAGCTCGCCACGGACAAGCCGATCGAATGGTTCGAGAAGAAACTGATCGCGGTCGTGCCGATGCGCTATGTAGGAGCGATGCGCAAGGTCTATCCCGGATTCGTGCAGCTCTCGGCATTCCTGAACATGAACCTGGAGCGCCATATCGCATCGTTTCGCGGATATTTCGAGGACCTGGTCAACAACGATGCCGAAAAGGCCGATGCGACAAGGAACTTCTACAAGGAGTACTTTGCCGTCGCCGACCTGCCTGCCGAGTTCTATCTCGAGACCGTGCAGCGCGTGTTTCAGGACTGCGCGCTGGCCAGGGGCGAGCTGCGCTGGCGCGAGCGGCGCGTCGATCCCGCGGCGATCCGCAGCACCGCGCTCCTGACCATCGAAGGCGAGCGCGACGATATCTGCTCGCTCGGGCAGACGCTCGCAGCGCACGACCTGTGCGTTGGATTGCGTCCGTACATGAAGACGCACTACGTGCAGCCGGGAGCAGGACACTACGGCGTGTTCAGCGGAAGGCGCTGGAGCGCGAACATCTACCCGGTGGTGCGCGACGTCATCCACGTGTCGCGCTGACGCGACAGTCTTTGCGCAGCGGCCGAATGAGTTCGGCCCTACGAGGCCACCGTTGGTTTCGCAGGTGCGAATTCATTCGCACGCGGGCGATGGACAAGCCGTGATCACCGCACGCGGGCTTGACTGCCGGCATGTACCCGTTATAATCCGGGTACCGCATATCCATACGGATTGCCATGCCCGCAGCCCGCCGCAAACCGTACGCCAGCCTGCAACGATCGCAAGTAGACGCCTTCGCAGCGAAGCGGCTCGTGACGCGCCTGACCCATCGGCAGGAACAGATTCTCGACTGGATTAGGAGCTTCATCGATAGTCGCGGCATGCCGCCGACGCGCGCGGAAATCGCCAGCGCGCTGGGTTTTTCCACACCGAGTTCGGCCGAAGACCACTTGCAGGCGCTCGCCAAAAAAGGCGTGCTCGACATCGTCCCTGGCGCCGCGCGCGGTATCCGGCTCAAGGACAGGCCCGGCGTGCCGCTGCAGGGTACGTTGCCGCTGATCGGAAGGGTCGCTGCCGGCAGCCCCATTCTCGCGGCGCAGCATGTCGAAGCACATTACCGCGTCGATCCCGCGCTGTTCGCTCCGCGCGCGGACTATCTGCTGCGTGTGCACGGTGACAGTATGAAAGACGCAGGCGTGCACGATGGCGACCTTCTCGCCGTGCACCGGACCGGGGAAGCGCGAAGCGGGCAGATCGTGGTCGCGCGCTTGGACGAAGACGTGACGGTGAAGCGTTTCAGGCGTCGCGGCCGTGACATCATGCTCATGCCCGAAAACAGGGACTTCGCGCCGATCATCGTCGACCCGTCGACCTCGTCATTTACCATCGAGGGTCTCGCCGTCGGTCTCGTGCGCAACGGCAGCCACTGGTGATCCCATGCAAGGGCGGCCCGCCGTCGCGGCGCGCCATCGTCTCAATCCAGCAACGGTCGCGGCGATCGATGCCGGGCGTTGCATCTCAAGAGGAGATCGAGCATGGTTCAACCGATTCCCGCAGGCTACACTGGCGTCACCGCTTACCTCATCATTCGCGGCGCCGCGCGCGCGCTGGAGTTCTACACCAAGGCCTTCGGCGCGAGCGAAGTGCTGCGCCTGCCCGGGCCCGACGGCAGGATCGGGCATGCTGAAATCAGGATCGGCGACGGTCACCTCATGCTTGCCGACGAATCCCCCGACATGGGCTACCTGAGTCCGGAATCCATCGGTGGCTCTCCGGTGAGCCTGATGTTCTACGTTCCTGATGTCGACACGCTGTTCGCGAGGGCGCTCGCCGCCGGCGCCACAGTAAAGCACGCGATCAAGGATCAATTCTACGGTGACCGCAGCGGCAGCGTTACCGATCCTTTCGGCTACGTGTGGACGATCGCGACGCACATCGAAGACGTGCCCGAGGACGAAATGCAGCGGCGAATCACGGCGATGACAGCCGCCGGTGAGACCGCGTAGCGGACCGCGGCAATCCCGTGTACACGCTCTATGGCAAGAACGGGTCGGGCTCGGCGGCGGTGGAAGCCGCGTTGATCGTCGCTGGCGCGCCGTTTCGCTTCGTCGAAACCGCGTCGTGGGAACAAAACGCCGACTACCCAAAGCTCCTCGAGGTCAACCCGCTCGGGCAGGTTCCGACGCTGGTGCTGCCCGACGGCAGCGCGATCTCGGAAAGCGCCGCGATCCTGATTCACCTCGGCGAAGTCCACGCCGACAGCGCGCTGCTGCCTCGCGCCCCCGGCGGCGCGAGCGCAGGCGCTGCGCGGTCTGGTGTTCATCGCCGCCAATTGCTATGCCGCGATCAGCGTCATCGACTTTCCCGAGCGCTGGTGCGCCGATGCCGACGCCGACGACGCGGTCAAGGAGCGCATACGCGCCGGTACGCGTGCGCGCTTGTACCGACACTGGGAAATCTTCGCCGATGAGTTTCCCGCGCGGTCGTGGCTGGGCGGTGAGCAGTTGGGTGCGCTCGACCTGCATGCTGCCGTCGTGTCCAGGTGGTCGGGTGCGCGCAAGCACCTGTTGCAACATCGCCCCGAGTTTCACGCCACGCTGCAACGCGTCGAATCCCATCCGCGCGTCGCCGACGTCTTCGGCAGGCACTTTCCGCCGAACAAGCCGTAGCACACGCGCGTGGGCGCGATCCCGCTGTCCGTCGAGGCGGATTGCGTCATCGCGGGCAACGGTCCGTTGCAGACCACCGCGGCGCCGGTGCGGCTCGTCTATAATGCGGCGCATGCTCGCCGTGCCAGAACCCCTGCGTGCGCGTTAGCAGGCCCTAATCCACCGCGATGCGCATACTGCTCAGCAACGACGACGGCTACTTCGCTCCGGGACTGGAGCGGCTTGCCGCCGAGCTCGCTCCGCATGCCGAGATCACGGTCGTCGCGCCCGAGCGCGATCGCAGCGGCGCGTCCAATTCGCTGACGCTGGATCGGCCGCTGACGGTGCGGCGCGCGCCGAACGGATTCCTGTTCGTCAACGGCACGCCGACCGATTGCGTGCATCTCGCGGTCACGGGCCTGCTGGACGAATCTGCCCGACATGGTGATTTCGGGCATCAATCTCGGCGCCAACATGGGCGACGACACGATCTATTCGGGCACCGTCGCCGCCGCCACCGAAGGCTATCTGCTGGGCATTCCGTCGATCGCGGTGTCGCTGGCGAGCAAGGTGGGCCAGCATTTCGACACGGCCGCGGAGGTCGTCTTGCGATCTGCTGCGACCGGCAGCGCGCGCATCCGACCGGCACGTGGCTGCTCAACGTCAACGTCCCCGACGTGCCTGGAGGCGCGCTCAAGGGCGTGCGTGTCACGCGCCTGGGCAAGCGGCACAAGGCCGAGCCGGTGATCAAGACCGCAGACACCGCGCGGCGAGACCTGCTACTGGGTCGGCGCCGCGGGTGCCGCCGCCGACGCCGGCGAGGGCACCGATTTCCACGCGGTCGACCGCGGTTACGTGTCGGTGACGCCGCTGCAGATGGACCTCACGCATCACGCCGAGGTGGCGACCGTACGCGCGTGGCTGGCGGCGGACGCGCCCGCGCACAGAGAGCGCGCATGATTGCCGGCGTCGAGAAATTCGACGGCATCGGCATGACCTCGGCGCGCACGCGCGCGCGCATGGTCGAGCGCCTGCGCGAGCAGGGCATCGTCGACGAAGGCGTGCTGTCGGCGATGGGTACTGTGCCGCGTCACATTTTCGTCGAGGAGGCGCTGGCGATTCGCGCCTACGAGGACTCGCCGCTGCCGATCGGTGCGGGACAGACGATTTCGCAGCCCTACGTCGTCGCGCGCATGACCGAACTGCTGCGCGGCGGCGGCAGGCGGCGGCGCGTGCTCGAGGTCGGCACGGGCTGCGGATACCAGACCGCCATTCTCGCGCTGCTTTGCGGACGAGGTTTATACGGTCGAACGCATCGCCACGCTGGTGGCAAAGGCGCGGCGCAACCTGCGCGCGCTCCAGCTCACCAATATTCGCATCAAGCATGGCGACGGCTCGACGGCGCTTGGCGAGGACCTCGCCGTCGATGGCATCATCATCACTGCGGCCGCACGCGAAGTGCCCACGCGGCTGCTCGACTATCTCGAGCTCGGTGGACGCATGGTGCTGCCGCTGGCAGGCCGTGCCGGAGACGATCGCGGCGTGCAATTTCTGACCGCGATCGACAAGACTCCTGACGGCATGCGTGAACAGACGTACGACGCGGTGAGATTCGTGCCGCTGCTACCGGGACTCGCATGACGCGACGCACGTTCGCGGCGTCCGTACTGGTGCTCGCAACGCTGCTGCTCGCTGCATGTGCGAGCCGCACACCGGCGCCGGTGAGCGAACGCACCCCCCTGACGCGGGCTCCGCCGCCGCCGCCGATGGCCGCGGCACCCGCGCCCGAACGCGAGCCCGTACCACCACCGACCTATACCGTGAAGCGCGGCGACACGCTGGCGCAGATCGCGCTCGATAATGGTCTCGACTACCGCGAGCTTGCGTCGTGGAACGGCATCGACAATCCGAACGTGATTCGTGTCGGGCAGGTGCTCGTTCTCGCGATGCCGGGACAGAGTACGGCTGCGCCTGCAGCGGGTACGGCGACGACCACGCCGCTGGCGAGCGCACCGCCGGTTGCGCCCAAAGTCGCTGAGCCCGCGGTAGCGCAGGGTGCACCGGTGCTGCCCTCCGGGCGCAGCAACACGCCGACGTTCAAGTCCGAGCCGAAGGCGCTGAAATTGCCCTACTCGGAGCAGGCACTGGCGCAGATGCAAGCGGCTGCTGCCGCGCAGCCCGCCCCCGCCCCAATCGCCGTCGCGCCACCATCGACGGCGCCGCCTGTCACCGTGCCGCCGCCGGCGACGGCTGCAGCGCAAGGTGCCGCGCCCGCGGCGCTTCCGCCGCGTCCCGATGCGGCGCGCGTGCCGGAAATCGACGACGACAAGCTGGGCTGGATCTGGCCGACGTCGGGCAAGGTCATCGCTGGATTTTCGGATAGCGCCAATCTCAAAGGCATCGACATCGCGGGCAAGGCCGGGCAGCCGGTCGTGGCGAGTGCTGCGGGTCGCGTCGTCTATGCAGGCACGGGCCTGCGTGGTTACGGCAAGCTGATCATCGTCAAGCACAACAGTACGTATCTTTCAGCGTACGCGCACAACCGCGAGTCGCTGGTCAAGGAGGGACAGCAGGTTGCGAAGGGCCAGAAGATCAGCGAAATGGGTGATACCGACGCCGATCAGGTAAAGCTGCACTTCGAGATTCGCCGGCTGGGCAAGCCGGTCGATCCGGCCAAGTACCTGCCACCGCCTGCATGAACGACGCCGGACCGTCCCAAGGCGCGAATTCCGCCCGCGCTGGGGCGGCGCAGCGGCGCAAGCCGCGAGCGTCGGGCGATCGTCAGGAGCATGAGTGTGCGTCCGGCGAATGACGACGACCCGCTGGCGCCGGCGGAGCCCGACACGCGGACGCATGAGCTGCCGCTGGACGTGCCCGAGGTCGGCGTCGGCGCCGACTTTCTCAACGACGTCACGCAGATCTATCTGAACGAAATCGGCCAGGCACCCGCTGCTTTCGCCGGAGCAGGAACTCGGCTACGCGCGGGCGACGCGCGACGGCGACTTCTCGGCGCGGCAGAAAATGATCGAGCACAACCTGCGGCTCGTCGTCAGCATCGCCAAGCACTACCTCAATCGCGGCCTCACCCTCGCCGACCTGATCGAGGAGGGCAACCTCGGGCTGATTCACGCACTGGAGAAGTTCGATCCCGAGCGCGGCTTTCGCTTCACGACCTATGCGACGTGGTGGATCCGCCAGTCGATCGAGCGCGCGATCATGAACCAGTCGCGCACGGTCCGCCTGCCGGCGCACGTCGTGAAGGAGCTCAACATCGTTCTGCGCGCGCTGCGCCATCTCGAGACGCACGGGCATGGCTGGCGAGAACCGCGATCCGACGCTCGACGACGTGGCCCATCTGCTCGGCAAGCCGGTGGAGCAGGTGCGCAAGGTGATGGGCTACAACGAGCACATCACTTCGCTCGATGCGCCGCTCGACGCCGACACGGGAGCTTCCGTCGTCGATCAACTCGCCGACGAGGACGCACCGAGTCCCGAGCTGGTGCTGCACAACTCGGAGATCGAAGGCTGGATCAAACAGTGGCTTGACGAATTGTCGGAACGTCAGCGCGAAGTGATCGAGCGCCGTTACGGACTCGGCGGCCACGACGTGGCGACGCTCGAGCAGCTCGCGCAGCGCCTGGCCGTCACGCGCGAGCGCGTGCGCCAGATCCAGTCCGAGGCGCTGGAAAAGCTGCGCGCGCGTCTTCGGCGCAAGGGATTGTCAAGGGATGCGCTATTGTGAGCGCTCATCGCGTCGTGACCCCGCGTGCGAATGAATTCGCACCTGCGGGCCTCGTAGTCAACTTTGTTGGGCCGAATTCATTCGGCCGCGCTCGTCCCGTTCAATGCGGAAGCGCGGCGCCTACCGGGTCGTAGCGTTCAGTCTGCGCGGTCCCGGCAACGCGTCGACCGCTGCGCGAAGCTGGGCCAATGCAGCGGCGCGGTGCTCACCGGTCGGACCGTAGCGCAGCGTCGCGTAGCGTCGCGGCGATGGCACGCAGCAGAGCGCTCCAATGCGGCCAGCGCGTCGCCGCGCGTTCGGCAAGATCGAGCGGCCCCTCATCGGGGCGACGGGCGAGGCCGGCGCGCGCGAGTCGTCGGCACACACGCGCCCACAGCGCGACCTCGGCATCGGCACGGGTCCGCTGAACCCGCGCGAACCCCAGCACCGCGATCACCCAGACGAAGGCCATGCCGGCGATCATCGCGATCAGCTTCGCCGGATGCGCGTCGTCGAGCCCGAACTCGCGCAGGAAGTCGCGCTGCCGTTCGATGTTGAAGCCGACGACGCCGCGCTGCCACTGTAGTTGATCGCGTCCCACTGCAGCCGCAGACTCTTGAGCCAGGTCATCTCGATTCGCGCGAGATAGGGCACCGGCTCACTCGCGGGCAACGCTGCCCCTAGCCCGCGCTCGATGCGCGACGGGGCCACCGCACCCGTGGGGTCGATAGCGCTGCCATTTACCGTTGACGATCGCCTCGGCCCAGGCGTGCGCGTCGGATTGGCGCACGATCATGTACTCGCCGTCGGGCGCCATTTCGCCGCCCTGGTAGCCGGTGACGACGCGCGCGGGAATGCCGGCGGCGCGCAGGAGCACGACGAACGCGCCGGCGTAGTGCTCGCAGAAGCCGCGCCGTGTGTCGAACAGGAACGCGTCGACCGGATCGGGATCGGATTCCAGCAGCGGTGGTGTAAGCGTGTAGACGAAGGGCTCGTCGTGGAACTGCGCCAGGATCGCCGCGATGTAGGCCTGGTCGGATCCGCTCCGCGCGCGCAGCTCGTGCGCGAACGATACCGTGCGCTGGTTGTTGCGCGGCAATTGCAGATTGTCGTTGGCGTCGACGCTGATCGCCGGCACGCTGCCCCTTGAGTACCGAGCGCTGCGTGTAGCGCACCGTCTGGCTGATCGTGGTCCGCGCGAGGAGCTGCTGGTCGTAGGTGAGGAAAGCGATGTCCTTGATCGACCCGCACCAGATCGGCATCCGTCGCCGGCCGCGGCAGCGCCGCGGGGTGCTCCAGCGCGAACAGCCACAGCTTGCCGTGCGGCTCCAGCGTCACCGTGTAGTCGATGCTCGGACCTTCGCGGGTGCGCGAAGCGCCCCGCCTGCAGGCGGAACAGCGCGGTCCATTCGCGGCCGTTGAAGCGCGAAAAGCACCGGGCCGCGCCAATAGCGGTCGCGCGGTGGGGGCGGCCTCTGCCCGAGAAAGTCGACGCGAAAAGCCACCTCGTCGGAGCGCGACAGCTCACTGATGGCGCCAGGCGACATGCGATCGGAAAGCCCGGTGCGTGCACCGGCGTCGGCAGGCGAGCCCCAAAGCGGGCCCGGCGAGACGAGGAAACAGGAGGAACAGCAGCGCGGCGAGCGGAATACCCTGCAGCATCAGGCGACTCGGCAACGCAAGCTGTGCCCACCAGCCCTCGGGCGCGCGGCCGGTGGCGCGCAGCGATGCAAGTGCGCCGCCGAGCGCGAACAAAGCCGGTAGTGCGGCGACCGCCGCGAAGATGGTTTGCGCGTAGAAGAACTGCGTGACTACGAGAAACAGCGCGAGACAAATGATCAGCGTGCCGTCGCGCGAGGTGCGCGCCTCGGCAAACTTGATGCCGACCAGCACGAACAGGAACTGTACGCAGGGATCGCGCGCAAGGAAGTAGCCGAGCTGAGCGCGAATGCCGAGCGCCACCGCGACGGCCAGCAGCGGCAGCATCCAGCGCCGTAAACCTGACGCCGCTGAGGCCATCCAGTGCCGGCACGAGACGCGCGATAACGAGCCCCGTTCCCGTGATCGCAACCCATGTCAGCATCTGGCCCCACAACGGAACCTGTGCGCACAGCAGCAGCGCGGCCAGCCACGCGGTCTGCGCACGTCTGAGCGACGGGGCGGGCATTCTGGCGCTCATCGCGTATGTGCGGTCTCGTCGGGCCCAAACAGCGCGAGCGCGAGCAGCGCTGCTCGGCGCTGCGCCGGTCCCTGGCCCTGCGGCAGGTCGGTTCCTGGCAGACGCAGTGCAAATGCTCGCGCCTCGCGCTCTGCGGCCAGGACCCACGCGGTGAAGCGCGACAGCCGGGTCTCCACGTCCAGTGCCGGCAGGCAATTCGGCCCAGTCCAGATCGATGGCGCCACTGCCGCCTGCCCCTTCGAATTGCTTGGTGTACCAGCCTGCGCCTCGGGCAACAGCCTTCCACGCGATGCGGTGCTGTGGATCGCCGGACTGATAGTCGCGCAAGCCCGGCCAATTCGGCCTCGACGGCACGACTCGCCCGGCGCGCGTCGGATCCGGCGTGCCCCGGCGGCAACGGCGGGGGTGACGCCTCAGGTGCAGGATAGACGCTGGCCGTCAGCGGGAAGTGGACGTAGGCCCACGCCTCGCCATAGCCCGAGCGGGTAGTCGCTGGACAGCGGTCACGCGGCCCAGCGGCAGGCGGCCACGCCGGCGCGCGGCGACGGCCAACCGCAGCGGTCGCGTCGCGCCGGCGGGCAGATCGAGCTCGACCGATGGACCATCCGCCGGGAGTGACGACGATGAGCTGCGTTCGCGGCCACCGCTTGCGAGCGACAGGGTGAACTCCATCGTCCCCCCGGCAAACGCCTCGCCCGCGACCAGCGGCGACACGGCGAGCGCCGGCCACGTTGCGAAAGTCGGCGAGCAACGCGGCCGCGACCATGCCCGGCCGCCAGAAACGTAAGCGCATAGCCCAGCGACAGCGCGTAATTCATCGACGTCAGCAGCATGATGGCGAGCGTGCCGATCAGTGCAATGCCCCGCCGCGTCGGCAGGATGTAGATGCGGCTGTGACGCAGCACGACGACGTCGAGGTCGCGCAGGACGCAAGCGCCACAGGCGCTGACGCCAGCGCGAAACCCAGCTCGGAACGGCAAGGACGGTGGACACGGAGCGATCGGCCCGCCGGCCGCGATGTCGCTAGGGGCAGGGGAACCGCGCGCAGCAGCGCTTGCGACTGAGCACCGCCGGCGCGTGCGCTGCCAGCCAGCCGATGCGCGGCAACCGCGGGAAAGACCGCCTGCACGTCCTCGGGCAGCACCATCGGCCGTCCAGCGAGCAGCGCCCAGGCACGGCTGGCGGCCATCAGCAACAGCCCCGCGCGCGGCGACAGCCCGCGCTGCAGCGCGCGGGGCGCCGCCGCTGCGTACCGCGCGACGCAGCGAGCAGTGCCTGCACGTAGTCGAGCAACGCCGGCGCGACGTGCACGTCCGCAGCCTCGCGCTGCCACGCGGCGAGGGTCGCCGCGTCCGCGCAGGGCTCGAGCGTCGGAATGCGCGCGCGACGATCGCCGGACGATGAGCAGTTCGCGCTCGGCAGCAGGATCGGGATAGCCGAGCTCGATCGACATCAGGAAGCGGTCGAGCTGCGATTCGGGCAGCGGATAGGCGCCGATCTGCTCGGCGGGATTCTGGGTGGCGATGACGAAGAACGGCTCGGGCAGCGGTCGCGGTCACACCGTCGATGGACACCTGCCGCTCTTCCATCGCCTCCAGCAGCGCGCTCTGCGTTTTCGGGGGCGCGCGGTTGATCTCGTCGGCGAGCACGACCGAGTGAAAGATCGGACCGGCGTGAAAGTTGAAGGACTGCGTCGCCGGGTCGAAGATCGATACGCCGAGGACGTCGGCCGGCAGCAGGTCGCTGGTGAACTGGACGCGTGCGTAGTGCAGGCCGAGCACGCTGGCGAGCGCCTGCGCCAGCGTCGACTTGCCGACGCCGGGGATATCCTCGATCAGCAGATGGCCGCGTGCGAGCAGGCAGGCCAGCGCGAGCCTGAGCGATTGATCCTTGCCGACGACAATGCGGCCGAGTTCGGCGAGCACGCTCGCCAGTCGGTCGGGAACGGGAACGGCGTGGGTTTCTGCAGGGCGAAGCGTCATCCCGTCACTTGGAGCAAGAAAAGTGCCACTATAGAGCCCAACGCCCGGCTAGTCACCACCGCCGGCGCCGCGCTACACTCCGTTCGACTGCTGCAGGCGCTTGCGGGAAATTGCAGGGAACCGCCCCGCGCCGGGCAGATTGCCGCGATCTCGCCGATTTCCCCGATTCTCGCCGCCCGCCCCAATCCCATGCATACGGCGTACATCACGCATCCGATTTGCCGCAAGCACGACATGGGCACACACCATCCCGAGTGCCCGGAGCGCCTCGACGCGATTTCCGATCGGATTATCGGTGACGGACTCGACGGCCTGGTCGCGCACCATCAGGCGCCGGCGGTGACCCGCGAGCAACTCGAGCGCGTACACAGCGCGCGCTATATCGACGAGATCGAAGCTGCGAGTCCCGAGTCGGGCATCCACTATGTCGACCCGGACACCGCGCTCAATCCCTATTCGCTCACCGCCGCGCAGCGCGCGGCCGGCGCCGCAGTACTCGCCACCGACCTGGTCGTCCGCGGCGAGTGCAGCACCGCCTTCTGCGCGGTGCGTCCGCCGGGACATCACGCCACGCGCAACAGCGCGATGGGCTTCTGTCTGTTCAACAACGTCGCCGTCGGCGTCGCTCATGCGCTCGAAGCTCACGGGCTCGCGCGCGCTGCCGTAGTCGATTTCGACGTGCACCACGGCAACGGCACCGAAGATATTTTCGCCCGCGATCCCCGCGTCATCATGACTGGCACCTTCCAGTACCCGCTCTATCCGTACACCGGCGTCGAGCCACTGGGCCCGAACATGCACAACGTACCACTTGCGCCGGGAAGCGGCAGCGAGGCGTTTCGCAGGGCATTCGTCGAGCGCTGCCTGCCTGCGCTCGAAGCGCATCGCCCGGAGATCGTCTTCATCTCGGCCGGGTTCGACGCGCATCGCGAAGATCCACTCGCGAACCTCAAGCTTACCGACGCCGACTTTGCGTGGGTAACCGCGCAGATCTGTGACGTCGCCGCGCGCCACGCGCACGGGCGCATCGTGTCGACCCTGGAAGGCGGCTACGCGCTGGCAGCGCTGGGACGCAGCGCGGCGGCGCATTTGCGCACGCTCGCCGGGACGTAGCTCAGCCCGATGCGCCGGCGTCGCTTCCTGAGTGCGTGCGCCGCGATCGCCGGCTCGGCGCAGATCGGCAGCGCGGCAAACACCTGGGCGGCGACGCCGCCGCACCTGTATACGCGCGCGCTGCTGGTCGACGTGCACGGCGAGCCGGTCAAGGCCGCGCAACTGGCGGCGCGCACCAATTACGTGTTCAGCTATCCGTACAGCGGCACGCCGTGTTTTCTGCTCGACCTGGGGCGGGCGGTCACGGCGACGGATGGGCTGCTGCGCGCCGACGGCGCGACGTACGCATGGACGGGCGGCGTGGGCAAATCGCGATCGATCGTCGCTTATTCCGCGATCTGCGCGCACAAGCTCGCGTACCCGACGCGCGAGGTGAGCTTCATTCGCTTCCAGTCCAACCGCTCGCCGACTTCCGACGGCGACGTCATCCATTGCTGCGCCGATCACAGCGTCTACGATCCCGTCGGCGGGTGCGCGCGTGGTCAGCGGCCCGGCGCCGCAGCCGTTGGCCGCGATCCTGCTCGACTACGACGCCACGCGCGACGAGCTCTGCGCGCTAGGCACCATTGGTGCGGAGCAATTCGACGCCTTCTTCACCAAGTACGATTTCAAACTGGCGATGGAATACGGCGCAGACCGCGCCCACGCGCCGGTGGGCGCGACGACGGTCGTGCGCGAACTGGCACAGTATTGCCGGCAGACGATTCAGTGCTGACCGCGCCGGCCTTGCATCGCTTCGGCCGATTCGAACTCGACGCCACAAGTCGGCAGCACTCTCCAACGGCAGCAAGATGCGCTTGCGTGGGTAGGCAAGCGCTCGGGATCGGTTTCCGAAGTACCGCCCGTTCCATCGACGCAGGACGCGCATTCTTCGCGGGGCTGATTCATTCGACCGCGGTGCGGCTGCGCACTTCGCCGTGTCAGCCAGCCGGCATGCGCACGTAGCCGGGCTGTGCCTCGACGCGCGCGAGCCACGCCCGGACCGCGGGAAAGCGCGCCAAGTCGAAGCCGCCGTCGGGTGCAACGTGCGTGTAGGCGTAGAGCGCAATGTCGGCGACCGTGTAGTGTCCGCCGACGAAGAAAGGTTCCTGCGCGAGGTGCTGCTCCATCACGCCTAGCGCGCGATAGCCGCCGTCCATCTTCGAATCCGCGAGCGCTCGTTGCGAAGCCGGGTCGGGGTGGAAACGGCGCAGGTAGCGCGCAACAGCGAGATAGGGCTCGTGGCTGTATTGCTCGAAGAACAGCCACTGCAGGACGCGCGCGCGGCGCAGTCGGTCGGAGGGCAGCAGCGGCGAGCCGTCCGCGAGATAGTGGATGATTGCGTTGGACTCGGGCAGAAACACGCCGGGCTCGACTTCGGCCAGCGGCACCTTGCCGTTGGGATTCATCGCGAGGAACTCAGGCGTGCGCGTGGTGCCGCCGCGCGTGTCGACCTCGGTCCATGCGTAGGGAAGCTTCAACGCCTCGAGCACCATGCGCACCTTGTGGCAATTGCCCGAGCTCGACATTCCGTAGACCTTGATCATCGCCGATTCCTCCTCGCGGTCGCCAATCTGCCACTTTACCCAATCCGCTACAATCGCGAGCGCTGCGCGGAGAATCCACCGCGCCGGCGCCACGCATGTCTCCCGCCTCCGACTCCACCGCCGTCATCGCAGTGCGCGCGCTGCGCAAATCCTACCGCAAGGTCGAAGCGGTGAGGGGAATCGACTTCGACGTGCGTCGCGGCACGACGACAGCGCTGCTCGGCGGCAACGGCGCGGGCAAGACGACCACGCTGTCGATGCTGCTCGGCGTGCTGACGCCGAGCGGCGGCGCGATCCGCATCCTCGGCGAGGACATGCTTCGCCATCGCCACCGCGTGCTGCCGCGTATCAACTTCACTTCTCCCTATGTCGACCTGCCCAAGCGCCTGACCGTCTCGGAGAATCTGCGCGTCTATGCGCGCCTTTATGGCGTCGCGTCGCCGGCCTTGCGCGTCGCCGAGCTTGCCGAGGAACTGGACCTCGGCGAGGTTCTGGAGCGCCCCTACGGGAACCTATCGGCGGGACAGCGCACACGCGTGAGCCTCGCCAAGGCGCTGCTCAATCGTCCGGAGGTCCTGCTGCTCGACGAGCCGACGGCATCGCTCGATCCCGACGTCGGTGATCGCATGCGCACGCTGCTCGAGGCCTACCAGCGCAGCAGCGGCTGCACCATGCTGCTGGCTTCGCACAATATGGGAGAGGTCGAGCGCATGTGCGACGAGGTGATCATGCTGCGCGCGGGTTTGGTCGTCGACCAGGGCGCGCCGGCGGCGCTGCTCGAGCGCTACGGGCGCGGCAACATGGAGGAAGTGTTTCTCGATATCGCTCGCGAACGCTTCGATCCCGACCGCAGCATCCTCGCTGGCGAGCGTCCCGAAGCCGGCGTCTCGCATCCATGATCGCCAGCGTCTGCAGGGCCTCCGCGAATCGGGTCCTGGCGCTGGTCGAGCGCCACGCATATCTGTTGCTCAAGTCGTGGCCGCGCATGCTGTCGATGGCGTACTACCCGACGGTGACCATGATCATGTGGGGCTTCGTCACGGTCTATCTGCGCCCGACCAGCAACTTCCTGGCCGATGCGCCGGGACTGTTCATCGGCGCGGTCCTGCTGTGGGACATCCTTTTTCGCGGCCAGCTCGGCGTGTCGCTGACGTTCTTCGAGGAAATGTACTCGCGAAACCTCGGCAACCTGTTCGTGAGTCCGTTGCGCGCGTGGGAGCTCATCGTCGGGCAGTTGCTGATGAGCGTGCTGCGCACGCTGATCGGTGTAGGCGCCGCCTGCGTGTTCGCGTGGCTGCTCTTCCACTACTCCATCTTCTCGCTGGGGTTTGCGCTGCTGGCATTTTTTTTCAACCTCATCGTCTGCGGCTGGGCCATCGGGCTGGCCGTGTCCGGCCTCGTGTTGCGATGGGGCCTGGGTGCCGAAGAGCTGGCGTGGGCCGCGGTATTCCTGCTGGCTCCCGTGTCGGGTGTGTATTACCCGATCGGCGTTCTGCCCGGATGGCTGCAGAGCGTCGCGCATGCGGTGCCGACCAGCTACGTCTTCGAGGGCATGCGCGCCGTGCTGCTGCAACACGAATTCCGCAGCGACCTGTTCTTCCAGGCGCTGGCGATCAACATTGTCTACATGGCGGCCGGGGTGGCCCTGTACCTGCTTGCTATCGGCTATGCGCGCAAGCACGGGCTGCTGCTCCAGATGGGGGAGTAGGGATCGCCGGCAAGGCGAGTTTGGCGGTGCGCGCGCGGCGCGTTGCATCGGTCGTCTCGCGGCCGTATCCTATCGAGAATTACGAAACTGAGTGACACGGCATGTATGAATGTTGACGTCATCCCGGCGCAGGCCGGGATCCAAGCTCGATCGTCATCCCGGCGCAGGCCGGGATCCAAGTTCTGTGTTGCGTCCCGGAGCCTCCGACAACTTGGGCCCCGGCCTCCGCCGGGGCGACGTGGCTTGTGGCTGGTTGTGTCACGAAGGTAGGTAAAGCTTATAGGCGCAGGAGGCCCCATGCCCGAACGTCCCATTCGCAGCCTGATCAAGCGACAGCGGATTCTGGTCGCTTCGGGCAAGACCACGGTTTCCGACGCCGCGCGCATGATGCAAAAGCAGAAGGTCGGCGCCGTCATGGTCGTCGATGCGCACGATCACCTGAGCGGCATCTTCACCGAGCGCGACGCGTTGTTTCGCGTGCTCGCGGCAGACCGTGACCCGGCGACGACACGGCTGTCGGACGTCATGACCCAGCATCCGCAGACCGTTAGCCCCGACAAGCCGGTCGGGCATGCGCTGCACATGATGTACGAGGGCGGTTTTCGGCATGTTCCAGTCGTCGAGAACGGACGGCCTATAGGGATGGTATCCGCGCGCGACGCGCTCGGTCCCGAGCTCCGGGAATTCGAATCCGACGTCGCACGCCGGCAGCACATCGGGGAGATTCTGGGCTAGGCGGTGCCGCTGGTTGGCAGGCCATTCCTAGACGCTCGAGCAGGCAACGACTCGCACCGGGTGAGCCGCCCGCGACGTCTTGACGTTTCGGCCGCGAATCGAGTCGCTGCCCGCCTGGGTCAGGCATCGATCATGATCGCCACCACAACCTTGCGCCCTTCGGCGGAGAGAATGTTGAAGGTGCGGCATGCCGCCGGCGTGTCCATGACTTCCAGTCCGATGCGCGCATCGGTTAGCGCGTGCGTCAGGCGCGGATGAGGAAAGCGGATCGCGGCGCCGGTACCCAGCAGCACGACTTCGGGCGCAAGGTCCACGAGGGTCGCGAAGTCCTCCGGGGCGAGGCCGTCGAATCCGCGCGGCGCCCAGCCAGTGATGATTTTTTCTGGCGTGACGACGATGTTTTCGCGGTACTCGACGATGCCCAGACGGACGAACCCATCGCCGTGGCCCGTGAACACGTTGCCTTTCGCAGTGCTGAGATGGAATTTCAATGCGTCTCGTGTCCGGGGCGTCAGGGCGCTGCGCGTGCGCGCAGCCGTGATGCTGCATTGCGGTAAGTGCGCAACTCCGCTAGGATTATAGCTGTCCGCATTTCTACGTCGCTCGGACGGTTCCGGGCGCTTACGATAGAAAGTCCCGCATGACCTCCTCCTCCGCAGTGGAATTCGCGCGCCTCCAGCGCCTGCCGCCCTACGTCTTCAACATCACCTCCGAGCTCAAGATGGCCGCGCGCCGCCGCGGCGAAGACATCATCGATTTCGGCATGGGCAACCCGGACGGCCCGACGCCTCCGCACATCGTCGCCAAGCTGGTGGAGACGGTGCAGCGCCCGGACACGCACGGCTATTCGGTGTCGCGTGGCATCCCGCGCCTGCGCCGTGCAATCTGCCAGTGGTACCAGCGACGCTGGGGCGTGGAGTTCGATCCGGAAGCCGAAGCCATCGTCACCATCGGGTCCAAGGAAGGCATCGCCCACCTGGCGCTGGCCACGCTCGGCCGCGGCGATACCGTGCTCGTCCCCAACCCCAGCTATCCCATCCACATCTACGGGCCCGTGATCGCCGGTGCCGACATCCGCCAGGTGCCGCTGACCCCCGGCGTGGATTTCTTCGTCGAGCTCGAGCACACCATCAAGATGAGCTTTCCCAAGCCCAAGATGCTCATCATCAACTTTCCCGCCAACCCGACCGCGCAATGTGTCGAGCTGCCGTTCTTCGAAAAGATCGTCGAGCTGGCGCGGGAATACGGCATCTACGTGGTGCACGATCTCGCGTACGCCGATATCTGCTTCGACGGCTGGAAAGCGCCGTCGATCATGCAGGTGCCGGGCGCGCGCGAGGTCGCCGTCGAGTTCTTCACCATGTCCAAGAGCTACAACATGGCGGGCTGGCGCATCGGCTTCATGGTCGGCAACAAGGATCTCGTGTATGCGTTGTCGCGCATCAAGGGCTACCACGATTACGGCACGTTCACGCCGATCCAGGTGGCGTCGATCGCTGCGCTCGAGGGTCCGCAGGACGCGGTGGCCGAGATCGCGCTCAATTACCAGCGCCGCCGCGACGTCCTGATCAAGGGGCTGCATGAGGCCGGGTGGATGGTCGACGTCCCGAAGGCGTCGATGTACATCTGGGCGAAGATTCCCGACCGCTATGCGACGCTCGGATCGCTGGAGTTCACCAAGAAGTTGCTCGCCGAGGCCAAGGTCTCGGTGTCGCCGGGTGTGGGTTTCGGAGAATTCGGCGACGGTCACGTGCGCTTCGCAATGATCGAGAATGAGTCACGCTCGAGGCAGGCGATTCGCGGAATCAAGCAGATGTTCCGCGAGGACGGGCTGCTGTAGTGGCCAATAATGCAATGCAGCCGATGCGGGTGGGCCTGCTGGGCATGGGCACGGTCGGGCGCGGTACCTGGGACGTGCTCAATCGCAACGCCGAGGAAATCGCGCGCCGTGCGGGGCGGCCGATACGCGTCAACCGCATCGCCACGCGCACGCTTGCGCGCGCTCGCCGGGCAATCGGTGCCGCCGGCGACGTGGAAATCAGTGCCGATCTGGGCAGCGTGGTTGCCAGCGGCGATGTCGACATCGTCGTCGAATTGATCGGCGGCATCGAACCGGCGAAGAGCCTGGTGCTTGCCGCGATCGGGAACGGCAAGCACGTCGTTACCGCCAACAAGGCACTGCTGGCTGCACACGGCAACGAGATCTTCGCCGCTGCGCAGAAAGCAGGCGTCATGGTGGCGTTCGAGGCGGCGGTGGCCGGCGGCATTCCGATCATCAAGGCGCTGCGCGAAGGGCTCACCGCCAACCGCATCGAGTGGATCGCCGGCATCATCAACGGCACCAGCAACTTCATCCTGTCGGAAATGCGCGCGAGCGGCGCATCCTTCGCCACCGTTCTGGCCGAGGCACAGAATCGCGGCTACGCCGAGGCTGATCCGACCTTTGACGTCGAGGGCATCGACGCCGCGCACAAGCTCACGATCATGTCGGCGATCGCCTTTGGCGTTCCGATGCAGTTGGACAAGGCGTACATCGAGGGCATCTCGGCGCTTACGCGCGAAGACATCCGCTACGCCGAGGAGCTCGGGTACCGGATCAAGCTTCTCGGCATCACCCGACGCACGAACGGCCGCATGGGCCGTGGCGGACGCGAGGGCATCGAGTTGCGCGTGCACCCGACGCTGGTACCCGCGAAGCGCCTGATCGCCAACGTCGAGGGTGCCATGAACGCCGTGCTGGTGAAGGCCGACGCGGTGGGACCGACGCTGTACTACGGACCCGGTGCCGGCGCCGAACCTACCGCCAGCGCGGTCATCGCCGATCTGGTCGACGTAACGCGCATGCACACGGCCGATCCCGAACACCGCGTTCCGCACCTTGCGTTCCAACCCGATCAGCTCTCGGCGACGCCTTTCCTGCCCATGGGCGAGGTGCAGACCAGCTATTACTTGCGCATGCGCGTGCAGGATCGGCCCGGCGTGCTCGCCGATATCACGCGCATCCTCGCGGACCGCGATATTTCCATCGATGCCATGATCCAGAAAGAGCCGCCCGAAGGCGAGGACCAGACCGACATCATCCTGCTGACGCACGTCACCGTCGAGAAGAATGCGGTCGCGGCGATCGCCGCCATCGAGGCGCTGCCCACGGTCAGCGGCAAAGTCGTGCGCATCCGGCTTGAAGATCTGAATTGAGGCGCGAATGCACCCGGCGCAACGGGCGTTGCCATGTTGGTCTGAAATCACTCGGACCGTCGGCCGATTCACCAGCAGCGCGCAAATGAATTCGCGCCTACCGTAGATGCGTTACGTCAGCACGCGCGGCGGCATCGAGCCGCAATCCTTCACTTCGATTCTGCTCGAAGGTCTGGCGCCGGACGGCGGCCTCGCGGTCCCGCAGACGTATCCGCGCTTTGCGACTTCCGATCTCGCACGCCTGCGGCCTCTGGGCTACCGCGAGCTGGCCTTCGAGATCCTGTCGCGTTACATTGACGACCTCGCGCCCGGCGACCTGCGCCGGATCATCGAGCGTACTTACACCGCGGACATCTTCGGCAGCGACGAGATCGCGCCGGTGGTCGACCTGGAGCCCGGATTGTTCCTGCTGCGCGCGGCAAACGGCCCGACGCTGGCGTTCAAGGACATTGCGCTCCAGTTTCTCGGCAACCTGTTCGAACATGTGCTGGGAACGCGTGGCGAGACTCTCAACATTCTCGGCGCGACCTCGGGCGACACCGGGCCGTCCGCCGAATACGCGATGCGCGGGAAGCGTGGGATCACGGTGTTCATGCTTTCGCCGTACGGAAAGATGAGCCCCTTCCAGGCGGCGCAGATGTATGCATTGCAGGACCCGAACATCTTCAATATCGCCATCGACGGTGTGTTCGACGATTGCCAGGACCTGGTGAAGGAGGTCGCGGGCGACGCTGTATTCAAGCGCCGGTATCGGCTGGGCGCGGTCAACTCCATCAACTGGGCGCGCGTTGCAGCGCAGATCGTGTACTACTTCAAGGGCTACTTCGGCGCGACGTACAGCGACACCGAGAAAGTCTGCTTTGCGGTGCCTTCCGGAAATTTCGGCAACATTCTCGCCGGGCACGTGGCGCGGGAAATGGGTCTGCCCATCCACAAGCTCATACTCGCCACCAACGAGAACGACGTGCTCGACGAGTTCTTCAAATCGGGGCGTTATCGCGTACGCTCGGCCGGCGAAACGCGCTCGACCTCGAGCCCGTCGATGGACATTTCCAAGGCATCGAATTTCGAGCGCTTCGTTTTCGACCTGACCGGGCGCGATAGCGGGACGCTGAGCGCGCTCTGGCACCAGGTCGAGAACAGTGGGGGCTTCGATCTGGCGGCAACTCCGCTGGCGATGAAGCTGCGCAGCGCGGGAATCGTGTCCGGGCGCAGCATGCACGCGGATCGCATCGCGACCATTCGCGAGGTTTCGACGCGTTATGGCATCGTCGTCGATCCACACACGGCCGATGGCCTCAAGGTGGGTCTGGCGCATCGCGAAGCCGGCGTGCCGCTCGTCTGCATCGAGACCGCGCTGCCGGCGAAGTTCGCTGCGACGATACGCGAAGCGCTTGGAACAGACCCTCCACGCCCGGAGCCATTCGCGCACATCGAATCGATGCCCCAGCGTTACCAGTCGATGTCGGTCAATGTCGATGCGCTCAAAGCGTATGTGGGCGAACATGCGTCGGCGTGAGCCCGGCATGAGCGTGCGCCGCTAGTGTCCTGAGTCTTTAATTGGTGAACATTTCGTTCGCTTCTCTGTCCTACGGTAGTGTTTACCGGCAGGGGAGGAACGATGAGCAGGGGACCGCAGCTTGGTGAGTTGAAGTTGACCATGCAAGAGCACAACCGGCTGGTCGAGTGGACGCGGCGACATAAGACCTCGCAGGCTTTGGCGTTGCGTTCGCGCATCGTGCTCGCGTGCGCGCAAGGGGCGGACAACAGCGAGGTGGCCAAGCGTTGTCGCGTCACGCGACAGACGGTTGGCAAATGGCGCCGCCGGTTCTTGGAACAGCGGCTCGATGGGTTGCTCGATGAGCCGCGGCCGGGTGCGCCGCGCAAGCTGGACGACGCGAGAATTGAGCAGTTGATCGCGACCACGCTCAACGAGCGGCCGCGGCAAGCGAGTCATTGGAGTACGCGGCTGCTGGCCACCAAGCTGGGCGTATCGCAGAGCACGGTCAGCCGCGCTTGGCGCGCCTTCGGGCTGCAGCCGCATCGGGTGGAGACCTTCAAACTCGCCACCGATCCGCTGTTCATCGACAAGGTGCGCGACATCGTTGGGCTGTACCTGAATCCTCCCACCAAAGCGATGGTGCTGTGCGTGGACGAGAAAAGCCAGATTCAAGCTTTGGATCGGACCCAGCCGCTGTTGCCGCTGGCGCCGGGGATCGCGGAGCGACGCACCCATGACTACAAGCGTCATGGCACGACGAACCTGTTTGCGGCCTTGGATTTGGCTTCCGGTCGGGTCATCGGCGAGTTGCATCGGCGCCATCGCAGCAAAGAGTTCCTGACGTTTCTGCGTACCATCGAGGCCAACGTTCCAGCCACGCTGGACGTGCACCTGATTCTGGACAACTACGGCACCCACAAGACGCCCTCGGTCAAGGCTTGGTTTGCGCGCCATCCGCGCTTTCATGTGCATTTCACGCCGACCTCGGCCTCCTGGCTCAATCTGGTCGAGCGTTTCTTCGCGCTGCTGACCACGCGCCAGATCAAGCGCGGCGCTCATCGCCGCACCCGCGAACTCGAACATGCCATCCGCTCGTACTTGACCATCTATAACGAAGATCCAAAACCGTTCATTTGGACCAAGACCGCGGACGAGATCCTCGCCAGCTTGGCCCGATTCTGTGGCCGCATTTCGGACTCAGGACACTAGATTCCGGTGTCCAACATGCACTTATTGCTCGACTTCAGGCGCAATCTTGCGAGCGGCGCGCGCCTCGCCTTCGGGCTGCCGGTCAATCTGCTTTCATTCCGCGTCAGCGTTCGCCAGTTCGTGCTCCTGCTGTGCGTGGATATTGCGATCGGCGCACTGATCGACTATCTGCGCGCAGGTCCCGATTCGTTGCTCTCCATCCGCGCCATCGTGTACGAAGGATTCATGACTGCGGTTCTGCTGCTGCTCGCACTCGTCATGAGCGCGGCGTTCCGACAGCCCCATCTCAAGCTCGCGGTGCCGGTGCTGGTCCTCGCCGGCGAGCCGTCGCTCAGCCTGCTCACGCTGATTCTCGAATTGCCGGGAACGCAGGGCGGACTGCTCGGGTATTCGCTGCAGTGGGCCGGCTTCTGGCTGTTCATGCTCTGGACCGCATTCCTCGACTGGCGCGCGGTGGCAACCGCATTGATGCCGCGCCGCCCACGATTCTGGCCGCGATCACTCGGCGGCGCCGCGTTGCTCCTCTTGGCGATTCCGCTGGCGATCTGGGCGCATCACCCGTGGTGGTATGCCGAAGAGCGCCAGCTGGCCGAGGACGCTACTTATGCAAGTCCGGTGTCCGAGGCGGCACTCGCCGCGCAGCAGACGCTGTTGAGCGACGCGCTGGATCAGCTCGAGGACGAGCGGCCGAACATGACCGATCTGTACTTCGTCGGCTTCGCGCCGTATGCAGGCGAGGACGTGTTCCGCAAGGACATGGAGGTCGCGCAGGACCTGTTCGATGACCGCTTCGACACGGATGGCCGCTCGATCGTGCTCATCAACAATCCGCGCACGGTGCTCGACGAGCCTCTAGCCACGGTAAGTAACCTGCGCACAACGCTCAAGGAAATCGGCGATGGCATCGACACCGACGACGACGTCGTGATGATCTACCTCGAGAGCCACGGCACACGCGATAACCGCCTCGCGGTCGAGTTCCCGCCGCTGCAGCTCGACCAGCTCACTCCGCGCATGCTGCGCGACATGCTCGACGAGGCGAACATCAAGTGGCGGATCATCGTCGTGTCGGCGTGCTACTCGGGCGGGTTCATCGACGCGCTCAAGGACGAGCACACGTTGATCATGACCGCGTCGGCGGCGAATCGCACGTCCTTCGGCTGCGGTACCGAGAGCGAAGCAACGTATTTCGGCGACGCGCTGTTCCAGCATGCGCTGCGTTTCGAAGACTCTTTCGTGAAAGCTTTCGAGGTCGCGCGAGCGCGCATCGCCGAACGTGAGAAGGCCGAAGGGCGAAAGCCCGCGTCTGACCCGCAGATCTACGTCGGCGATGCGATGGCAGAAAAGCTTCCCAGCCTCGAAGCTGCGCTGCGCGCGCGCCGGACCGGCAGTACGATCTAGTGTGTCGAGTGCAACTCAGCGCACTATTGGGCTTTGCCTGACTTCGTGACACAACCAGCGACAAGCCGCGTCGCCCCGGCGCAGGCCACGTCGTCCGGCGCAGGCCACGTCGCCCCGGTGGAGGCCGGGGCCCAATCTCTGTCTATGAAATTGGATCCCGGCCTGCGCCGGGATGACGGCAATACTCTGGATCCCGGCCCGCACCGGGATGACGTTAACATTCATACTGTGTCGCTCGGATTCGTAATTCTCAATAGGGCCGTTGCACATTGGTAGAATGATCCTGCACGCCATGCAGGTTGCCGTGTCCCGCCACGAATCGCCATGACATCGACGTCACCATCCGTGCGCCCGCTTGCAGGGCTCAAGGTGCTGGAGCTCGGGCAGCTCATCGCCGGGCCGTTTGCCGGAAAAGTGTTCGCCGAATTCGGCGCCGAGGTCATCAAGGTCGAGCCGCCCGCCTCGGGCGGCGCGCGAGGCGGAGACCCGCTGCGGCAGTGGCGCCTGCTGCATGAAGGCACGTCGCTGTGGTGGTACGTGCAGGCGCGCAACAAGAAGTCGATCACCGTCGACCTGCGCAAGCCCGAGGGGCAGAACGATCGTGCGCCGGCTGGCACGCGACGCGGATTTCGTGATCGAGAATTTTCGCCCGGGCACGCTGGAAAAGTGGGGCCTGGGCTACGAAGCGCTCGCCGCCGCCAACCCCGGGCTGATCATGATCCGCCTGTCGGGCTTCGGCCAGACCGGCCCCTATCGCGATCAGCCCGGCTTCGGCGCGGTCGGCGAGTCGATGGGCGGGATGCGCCACGTCACGGGCTTCCCCGATCGTCCGCCGGTGCGCATGAACATCAGCATCGGCGACGCACTCGCCTCGCTGCACGGCGTGATCGGCGCGCTGATCGCGCTGCATCACCGTGACGCGCACGGCGGCAGGGGCCAGGTCGTCGACGTCGCGCTCTACGAGGCGGTGTTCGCGATGATGGAGAGCCTGATTCCCGAGTACGACCTTTTCGGCGAGATCCGGCAGCGTATCGGCACCGGGCTCACCAACATCGTGCCCTCGAACACGTATACGACGCGCGACGGCATGAGCGTCGTCATCGCCGGCAACGGCGATAGTATCTACAAGCGCCTGATGCACGCGATCGGACGCGACGACCTCGGACAGGACCCGGCGCTCGCTGACAATCGCGGGCGCGTCGCGCGCACTGCCGACATCGACGGTGCGATCGGAGCGTGGGCCGCCGCGCGCGATCTCGGCGAAGTGCTTGACGCGCTGAAGGCCGCCGACGTGCCGCACGGCAAGATCTACACCGCTGCGGATATCGTCTCCGATTCGCAATATCGTGCGCGCGAGATGATCCGCGAGATGAAGCTCGCCAACGGCGCCACGCTGAAGGTGCCCGGCATTGTGCCCAAGCTGTCCGATACTCCGGGTACGCTGGAGTGGGTGGGGCCGGCGCTGGGCGAGCACACGGATGCGGTGCTGCGCGAGGCGGGCTACAGTACGGATGACATTGCGAAGCTGCGGGCCGCGGGCGCGATATGAATGCGGGAGTTGGCGAGGAACTCGACCCGACCGCGCTTGATGTCATCGCAGCGGTGCCCGTTGATGTCATCCCGGCGCTGCGCCTTGATGTCATCCCGGCACTGCGCCTTGATGTCATCCCGGCGCTGCGCCTTGATGTCATCCCGGCGGAGGCCGGGATCCAAGTTTGATGGTCGGCCGCAAGACTTTACTTGGGCCCCGGCCTGCGCCGGGGCGACGGGATTGGGCCCAGGCCTGCGCCGGGGCTACAGGAAAAACGCTGAGCAACAAAGGAACATGATGGCCAAACGCATTTTCATCCACGACGTCGTCGCCCGCGACGGGCTGCAGATCGAGCCGAATTTCGTTCCGACCGAACGCAAGATCGAGCTGATCGACCTGCTCTCCGCGACGGGGGTGGCCAAGATCGAGGCGACTTCGTTCGTGTCGCCCAAGGCGGTGCCCAACCTGCGCGACGCCGCCGAAGTCATGGCGGGCATTCGCCGCAATCCGGGCGTCACCTACGTTGCGCTCATTCCCAATGCACGCGGCGCCGAGCGAGCGTTGGCCGCCGACGTCGACGAAGTGGTGACCGTCGTGTCAGCGTCGGAGACGCATAACCGCGCCAACGTCCGGCGCAGCGTGGCGCGATCCTTCGACGGATTCCGCGAAGTGTTCGACGTGCTGCGCGGCAGTCGCACCCGTGTCGTCGGCGCGGTGGCCACTGCATTCGGCTGCCCCTTCGAGGGCGAGGTCGCCGACGCGCAGGTGCTCGATTGCGTCGCACGCTACGTCGATCTCGGCGTCGTCGGGGTGACCTTCGGCGATACCACCGGCATGGCCGACCCGCGGCGCGTCGAGCATCTGGCGGGTACGGTGCGCGCGCGTTGGCCGGAGCTCTCGTTGACGCTGCACTTCCACAACACGCGCGGTATGGGACTTGCCAACGTGCTTGCCGGGATCAACGCGGGCGTGGTGCGCTTCGAAGGCTGCCTCGGCGGCTTGGGTGGCTGCCCGTTCGCGCCGGGCGCGACCGGCAATGTCTGCACCGAGGACGTCGTGCACATGCTGCAATGCATGGGTCACGACACGGGCGTGGATCTCGACCGATTGCTGGCCGCATCGCGCCGTCTGCGCGAGATTGTCGGCCACGATCTGCCCGGGCAGGTGGTGAAGGCCGGCAAAGTGTCTGATCTGCACAAGCCACCGGCCGAGCTCGAGACGCAGCGTTGACAGTCCCGGATCGCTGTGTGAGCATCGCCGCTCTCATGCGACCGTCGAGGCAAAAACGGCTCGCGGTATCGATCGACCGCTGACGCAAGTTCTGGAGGAGCAAGATGAAGGCATTTCGCATTCTGTTCATTGCTGTGCTCGCCGCCATGCATTCCCTTCGGCGCGCTGGCGCAAGGCAAAATCGAGAAGCCGAAAGTCAGTATCGCAGTCGGCGGCAAGGCGGCGTTCTATTATTTGCCGCTGACCATTGCCGAGCGCCTGGGCTATTTCAAGGACGAGGGACTCGAGGTCGAGATCAGCGATTTCGACGGCGGATCGAAGGCGCTGCAGGCGGTCGTCGGCGGAAGCGCCGATGTCGTCTCCGGCGCATGGGAAAACACCATCGATCAGCAGCCGAAGGGATTGCAGCTGCAGGGCTTTGCCCTGCAGGGCCGCTATCCGATGATCTGTGTCGGTATCGCCAAGGCGAAGGCGGCGAACTACAAATCGCCCAAGGACCTCAAGGGCATGAAGATCGGCGTCAGCGCGCCGGGTTCCAGCACCAATCGCGTGGTCTTGCGTTTGCTGGCCAAGGACGGGCTCAAGGGTGATGACGTGTCGATCATCGGCGTCGGCACGTCGTCAGGCGTGATCGCCGCGATTACCAGCGGCCAGGTCGATGCCGTGTCGAACCTCGATCCGGCGATGACCATGCTCGAGAATCATGGGTGCGGTCACGATCATTGCCGATACTCGCACCGCCAAGGGTACGGAAGCCGTGTTCGGCAGCGCCGACATGCCGGCGGCCGCGCTGTACGCGCCGATCAGCTTCATCCAGAAGAATCCCAACACGGTGCAGGCGCTGACCAACGCCATGGTGCGCGCGCTGCTCTGGCTGCAGAAGGCGACGCCCGATCAGGTCGTCGCCACGGTGCCCCCGGAGTACCTGCTCGGCAACAAGGACGCCTACCTTGCGAGCTACATCAAGCTCAAGGACGCTTCTCGCCGGATGGCATGTTCACGGAGGCCGGCGCGCAAAACACGTTGAAGTTACCTCGCCTCGTTCAATCCCGCGATCAAGCCGGCCGACATCAAGCTGGCGCAGACGTTCGACAACAGCTACGCACAGAAGGCGCTCGCCAAGTACAAGAAGTAAGGGCATGCCGATCCGCGACGTCCGACAGACGCGAACCGGCGCTCGCGCTCGATCACATCACCTGCACGTTCGCCTCGCGCGAGCGCGCGGGCGAGCGCTACACGGCGGTCAAGGACACGACGCTCACGGTTGGCGCCGGGCGAGTTCGTGTCGGTCGTCGGGCCCACCGGTTGCGGCAAGTCGACGTTGCTCAACGTCGCGGCAGGACTGCTGCAGCCCTCGTCCGGCAACGTGCGCGTGCTGGGCGAGCCGCTGGCCGGCATCAACCGGCACGCCGGCTACATGTTCCAGGCCGAGTCGCTGATGCCCTGGCGCAACGCGCTCGACAACGTGCGCGCCGGGCTCGAGTTCGCGCGGCGTCGAACGCGTCGAGGCAGAACGCGCGTGCCAACGACTGGCTGGACGCGCGTCGGCCTCGCCGGATTCGAGTCGCGCTATCCGCACGAGCTCTCCGGCGGCATGCGCAAGCGCGTCGCGCTGGCGCAGATGCTGATCCTCGATCCCAAGATCCTGCTGATGGACGAGCCGTTTTCCGCGCTCGACGTGCAGACGCGGCAGCTGATGGAAAACGAGCTGCTCGAACTGTGGTCGGCGGATCGCAAGTCGGTGCTGTTCATCACGCACGATCTGGAGGAAGCGATCGCGCTGTCCGATCGGGTCATCGTGCTGTCGGCGGGACCGGCGACGCGTCCGATCGGCGAGTTCGCGATCGACCTGCCGCGGCCGCGCGACGTCAACGAAATACGCCTGACGCCGCGCTTCGTCGAGCTGCACACGAAGATCTGGCACGCGATGAAGGACGAAGTGCTGAAGGGCTATGCGCAAAGCCAGAAAAACTAGCCTGCGTGCGTCACCCGGCGCGACTCGCGCTGTATCACCTGCTGCTGCTGGCGGGCGTGTTCGGCTTCTGGTACGTGATGACCGAACCGGGGCTGATTCCGCCGTTCTACTTCGACGATCCGACGCGCGCCAAATTCTTCTTCGGTCAGCCGCAGGAAGTGGCCAAGCGCATCTGGAACTGGTTCGTCGGCGGCAGCATCTATCTGCACCTGGGGGTGACGTTGATTGAGACGCTGCTCGCCTTCGCGATCGGCACGCTGCTCGGGCTGCTCGCTCGGACTGTGGCTTGCGCTGTCGCCGACGGCGTCGACGCTCGCCGATCCGTACATCAAGGCGATGAACGCGATGCCGCGGGTGATCCTGGCGCCCATATTCGCCGTCTGGTTCGGGCTGGGTATCGCGTCGAAGGTCGTCTTCGGCATCACGCTGGTGTTTTTCATCGTATTCTTCAACGTCTACCAGGGCGTGAAGGAAGTGAGCCCCGTCGTGCTCGCCAATGCGCGCATGCTCGGCGCGACCGGCAGACAGCTGTTGCGCTACGTCTACCTGCCGTCGGCGACGAGCTGGGTGTTCTCGAGCCTGCACACCTCGGTCGGGCTCGCGTTCGTCGGCGCGGTCGTCGGCGAGTATCTCGGCTCGGCGCGCGGCGTGGGCTACCTGATCCACCAGGCCGAGGGCGTGTTCGACATCGACACGGTGCTCGCCGGCATTCTCGTGCTGACGCTGTTCGCGCTGGTACTCGACTTCATCGTGACGCGTATCGAGAGTCGGCTGCTGGTGTGGCGTCCCGGCACCGCCGAGACCGAAACACTCTAGAAAGGGAATCGACCATGGCTGGAGCCGCACAGGGACTGCGCGTCTTGATTACCGCGGGCGCGGCGGGCATCGGTCGTGCGTTCGCACAGACCTTCGTCGAAGCCGATGCCAAGGTGTACACCTGCGATATCGATGCGCGCGCGCTGGATACGATGGAACGCGAATTGCCGCAGGCGGGCAGCATGGTCGCCGATGTTTCCGACGCGAGGCAGGTCGATGCGCTGTTCGCGGCGGCGACCAAATTCCTCGGCGGCCTTGACGTGCTGATAAACAACGCCGGCATTGCCGGCCCCACGGCGCGGGTCGAGGACATCAGCATCGCCGATTGGGAGCGCACGATCGCGGTCGACCTCAACAGCATGTTCTATTGCACGCGCCTCGCGGTGCCGCTGCTCAAGGCGGCGGGAGGCGGTTCGATCATCAACTTGTCGTCGGTCGCCGGGCGTCTGGGTTATGCGATGCGCACGCCGTACTCGTCGGCGAAATGGGCGGTGGTCGGTTTCACCAAGAGCCTCGCCAACGAGCTGGGACCGTCGAACATCCGCGTCAACGCGCTGCAGCCGGGACTGGTAGAAGGCGAGCGCATTCGCGGTGTCATCCGCGCCAAGGCGCAGGCGCGTGGTGTCAGCGAGGCGGAATTCGAGGCAGAGCTCGTGTCGCGCGTGTCGTTGCGGCGCATGGTGAGTGCGCAGGACATCGCCAATATGGCGCTGTTCCTGGCAACGCCGCCCGGTGCCAACATCTCGGGGCAGGCGCTGTCGATCTGCGGCAACGTCGAATCCATCGTCTGAAAGGAGCAAGCCATGGCGGCACGCCGCGAGAAGGTCATCATCACCTGCGCCGTCACCGGCGCGATCCATACGCCGACGATGACGCCGTACCTGCCGATCACGCCGGCAGGAGATCGCCGACGGCGCGATCGGCGCGTGGCAGGCCGGTGCGGCGATCATCCACCTGCATGCGCGCGACCCCAACGACGGGCGGCCGACGCCCGATCCGAAGGTGTTCATGCAGTTCCTGCCGCGCATCAAGGCGGAGACCGACGCCGTCATCAACATCACCACCGGCGGCGGCCACAACATGACGGTGCAGCAGCGGCTCGAGGCGCCGCTCGCGGCGAAGCCGGAGATGTGCTCGCTCAACATGGGATCGATGAACTTCGGCCTGTTCCAGCTCGACCGCAAGTACAAGACAGTGGAAGCACGAGTGGGAGCCGCAGTACCTGGAGAACACGCGCGACTTCATCTTCCGCAACACGTTCAAGGACATCGAGTTCTCCCTGCAAGCACCTGGGCGAGGACTGCGGCACCAAGTTCGAGTTCGAGTGCTACGACGTCGGCCATCTCTACAACCTCGCGCATTTCGTCGACCGCGGGCTGGTCAAGCCGCCGATGCTCGTCCAGACGATCTTCGGCATCCTCGGCGGCATCGGCCCCGAGGCCGACAACCTGATGCACATGAGGCGCACGCCGATCACCTGTTCGGCGACGACGTACCACTGGTCGATACTCGGCGCGGGCCGCCACCAGATGGGACTGATCACGATGGGCGCGATCATGGGCGGTCATTGCGCGTCGGGCTCGAGGACAGCATCTACCTCGCCAAAGGCGAGCTCGCGAAGACGAACGCCGAGCAGGTGGCGAAGATCCGCAGGATCCTCGGCGAGCTCTCGCTGGAGGTCGCGACGCCCGACGAGGCGCGCGAGATGCTTGCGCTCAAGGGGGGAAATGCGGTTGCGTTCTGAGGGTGGGCGCAAGCGCAGGTTGACCCGATCCGGGCTGAACCCTTATACTTGTGGGCTCTGACGCGGGGTGGAGCAGTCTGGCAGCTCGTCGGGCTCATAACCCGAAGGTCACAGGTTCAAATCCTGTCCCCGCAACCCGACCCATCGACACGCCGCCGACGGCCAGCAATAGCCTCTCGGCGGCGTTGTCACACTCGGCGTAGACAGCGCCGTTTTCCTCGATAAGTTCCACATTGCCAAGCATGGCGCGCAGCGCGTCGCGAGCGCGGCCAACATCTGTGCGCAAGGCGGCTTCTAGGCCGGTCACCCAACCGGTGAGCTCGCGATAGCGACGTTGCGCGTAGCGATGGCGATAGCCGTGCACGCCGTGGATGCCGACCCGCTCGCACTTGTAGCGGAAGTGCTTCAGATAGTCGCGGTAGGTCCCATCAACAAATCGAAGTGTGGCGGATCGACTACAACGAACATCGACCCCACGGCGCACTCGGCTATCTGACCCCGAGTGAGTACGTCAAAGTAGGTCAGAAACGAAACGTCGAAGCGGCCGATTTCTAGCTACGATCTGTCCACAAATGGGACCGACGTCACACTATCGTCCGAAACAACGGCGCGATTAACTAGACTATCAGAGCAATCCGTTGATTGATCTTGTCAAGTTTCCGTGGACGACTTATTCGGTACCTGAGCGAACAGCTTCGTTTTGCTCACTCCAATAGCGGTTCTCAAATGCTCGTGGTGATAGATACCCCAGCGACGAATGTCTGCGTTCAATGTTGTAAAACATTTCGATGTAACTGAACACATCTTGTTTGGCTTGCGCTCGCGTCTCGTAACCGGCGTCGTGCACCCGTTCCACCTTTAAGCTATGCCAGAAACTTTCCATCGGTGCATTATCAAAACAGTTGCCCGTGCCACTCATCGAGGCCAGCATCCCGTATTTGCTGAGCCGCTCCTGGAAATCGTGGCTGCAATACTGACTGCCCCGATCCGAGTGGTGGATGAGCCCGGGAGCGGGCCGCTTCCTAAACCACGCCATGGTCAAGGCGTCCATCACCAGGTCGCGGGTCATGCGCTCCTTCATGGCCCAGCCGACGATCTCGCGGTTAAACAGATCGAGCACGCAGGCAAGATAGAGCCAGCCCTCTCGCGTCCGAACGTAGGTGATGTCTGCAAGCCACGTCCGATTGGGTGCTGCGACACTAAAGTCCTGCGCCAGGCGATTCGGCGCCACCGGCAGCTTATGCTGCGAGTCCGTGGTCGCCTTGAACTTACGCTTGCCCCTGGCACGAATGCCATGCTCGCGCATCAACCGCTTGACCCGGTTTAGACTGCCCATGTAGTCGTGCTGCTCTCTGAGCTCGGCGTAAACACGCGGCGCACCGTACGTCTCACCGCTCTGGTGATGGATCGTCTTGATCAGAAACAACAGCCGCTGCGCTTCCACCGTCCGCGGTGCCGGAGGCCGTCCCTGCCACGCATGGTAGCCAGACACCGCCACCCCCAGCGTCGCACAACTCATGGAGAGCGGGTAACCCTGCAGCTGCGCTTTCACAAAGGCGTACTTCACTTGCTCTCCTTGGCAAAGTACGCCGCCGCTTTTTTCAATATATCGCGCTCCATCCGCAAGCGCTGCACCTCTTGCCGTAGCTCAGAAAGCTCCATCTGCTCCGTCGTCACCCGTAGCTTCGGCGCACCCGCAATCAGTTCGCCCGCCTCGTACTTCACGACCCAATCCCTCACCAGCTTCGGCAATACTCCCAAGCGCTTACCCACCTCCGCAAAGCTCAAGCCCTGATCGAGCACATACCTCGCGGCCTCCAGCTTAAACTCCGCCGTAAACCGCCGCCGCTTCAACCTCTCCATGCAACGACTCCTTTCGATCGACGTCCTGCATCATCATCTCCGATTAAGTCGTCTACGAAAAGCTTACAGGATCATTCAGCGCGCTTCCAGATCAGGTATTTCTGCCATAGGTATTAGTCCTCCAGTGTAAGCAAGGCCTCTTTGTATTCCGTGAGCCATCGCATCCCAGTGACGCAACCGCGCCGCTTGCGCCACCTCAACAACCGTCGTTTCCCCATGCCCTAGCCTTGACTTCGGTCACCGACGTCACCGCCGTACTTACTACGCCATTGGTAGGTAGCGTCCAAGGGGAGGGTTCAAGCGGCGAGGGACTCGCTGGGATCGGTCGAACAGCAGAGCCGTTGTGAACGTCGGTGTAGCTTACAGCTGCGGCGGCTTGAAGCTGAAGGTCAGTTTGAAATTCCTTTGCTTTCAATGAACTGAAAGGAAAGGCCCAACTCTTGCTCCTGTTTCGAGGCGTTTAGATTTACTGGCATTCTCCGGGGGGGGGGCCCACGTGGATCCGGAGCCCGACTCAATCGCCTTCGATGCGCGTCTTGTTACTGATTTCAAAGACTTTCTCGCGCTAAGCCCAGCGTGGAATTCGCTCGTGGCTGAACGCCGAGACTCACGCGTATTCCTGAGTCATGAATGGTTCGAGTCTGCGTGGTGTTGGCGACAGCGTACTGCACAACCATGGCTGTTGTGCTTCTTTCAGGAAGATCGACTGCATGGTGTGCTGCCGCTCGTTTTGGAGAATGACAGGCGCGCGGGCCTGTCAGTGCGCACGCTGTCCTTCCTAACGGTGCCTGACACACAAGCTTGCGACGTGATTGCCAGCAGGGGCCACGAATCCTGCATGTGCGAGGCAATGGCGAGGGAGCTTGCTCGACGGCGCCGTGAATGGGACGTTCTCCATCTTGGCTATCTTGTACCAAATAGTCTGAGTGGATCGTTGCTCCGTGGCGCAGTAAGGCGGGAAGGCCTAGCCACGCAATTGAATGTGGCGGAAGCTGCGCCCTTTGTTTCGCTCACTACGTCTTGGAATGCTTATTCGGAGACCCGGAGTCGTCCTCTGGAACGGGCAGAAATGGTTGATGCCAAGCGCCTCAAGAAAGCAGGATCAGTTCAGGTCGACTGGCTAGCGCCGGGCACTGGCGGGTCGGCAGATCGTGCCGAATTTTTAGATCGAGCGATTGCGGTCTCTGCGAGCAGTTGGAAAGCGCGCACTCGGAACACGCTGGACAACCCCGGTCCCGAATCCTTCATCCGCCGTCTTACGTTTCTCGCGCACGAACGTGGGTGGCTTTCGATCTGGTTGCTGACTGTGAACAATCGGCCAGTTGCAATGGAGTATCACCTCGTTGCGAATAGTCACGTTTATGGAATTCGCGCCGACTATGACGAAGCGTTCCGAAAGATCTCCCCTGGCACGTATCTCCGCCGTTATGCTCTAGAGCGCTATTTTGCGCTCGGGCTCGATCGTTACTATATGGGGCCTGGCCTCAACGCGCATAAGAGCCGGTGGGCTAAACAGGCAGAGCCATTGGAAGAAATCTCGATCTACGGAAAATCCTTGATGGCGCAATGGCTGGCCACTTGGGAAACTGTGGTAAAGCCCGTTGCCAAGAAACTTACCCAAGGAAATGAGATGACAAGTGAAAGAGCGCGCGAAGGCGTTGCCGACGATTCCATCCGACCGCGGGACCACCCATCGAGGAGAGGCGTAGTCGACGACTGGTTCTCATGGCAGACATCAAAGCGGAGCTCGCGAACGATTCGCAGGTTCGCGCGATGGACGTCCCGGTAGAGATCCTGAATGTAGTGGTGATCCTGTCAGGCGTGCGCTGCCGGCGCGAGCTGATCTCATCGATGATCCCGGCCTATTTGGCGCGCAACGGCGTCGTAGCCGGCGCTGCGGACGACCACTTCGTGGAGAAGCCCGACGCGCCGCTGCGCGACGACGGGTGCCGCTTTGAGATCGGGAATCTCAACTACTCCGGTATTCACGCACTGGGCGCGGCGCTCGATCTGCTGCTTGCGGTGGGCATCGAGACCATCGAGCGTCACGTGCTCGACGTCGGCGACTACATGACCGACAAGCTCGCCCAGCGCGGTATAACGCGCGTCGGCCCGACCGCGCGCGAACACCGCTCGTCGATCTGCGCGTTCACCTTTCCGGGCGAAGGTTGGGTCGAATACTTCGCCCGACACGGCGTCGTCCTCTCGGGCCGCCGCGGGGCCCTTCGCGTCTCACTCGGCCTCTACAACACGCTCGAGGAAGTGGACCGCTTTGTCGACCTCATCGACGCGAAGCCCCGATGATCGCCCCTTGGGCCTGGTACCGACGGCGTTCGATCGGCACCCAGATCTTCCTTGGGATGGCGGTCGGCGCCGTCGTCGGCTTGGTAATGGGACCAAAGGCCGAATCGCTCAAGCCCGTTGGCGACATCTTCATCCGGCTGCTCGTGATGGCGGCGATCCCCCTCATCTTCTTCACACTCATGTCGGGTCTCACGACGATCAAGGAAGCCGGTTTCGTCGGGCGCCTGACAGCGCGCATCCTCGTCTACTATGTGATCACAAGCGTCATCGCGTTCAGCATCGCGATCGCAGTGATGAACCTGCTGCAGCCCGGCAACGGATTCGTACTGAAGGGCACGGTGAAGGGTGAGATCGCGCAGATGCCGTCGTTGACCTCGGTGATCCTGGACATCTTCCCGAACAACGTGGTGCAGGCGTTCGCCAAGGGCGACGTCACGCAGATCGTGGTGTTCGGTGTGTTCCTCGGTATCGCGACGCTGTGGGTGCCGGAGCCGCATCGGGGACGTATCGTCGCCTTTTTCGAGACGGGCCGCGTGCTGCTCGTGCGCCTGGTCGGGATCGTGATCGCCTTCGCGCCGATCGGCCTTGGCGTTCTCACGTCGTACAGCGTCGGCGTGTACGGGTCGAAGATCGCCGGCCCGCTGCTCAAGTTCATCGGTGCGATCTATCTCTCCGAGATTGCGATGTTCGCCGTGATCATGCTTCTTCTATGGGTCATCGCGCGGGTGTCACCCCTGTTCTTCCTCAAGCGCACCTATCCGCTGTATCTCACGACCGCCGGCACCACGAGCAGCCTCGCGAGCCTCGCGCAGGCCTTGCAGATCGCGGAGGATAAGCTCCATATCCCGCGTAACGTCTGCGGATTCACGCGAAATTGTGGACATCACGGGCGTCCCTTTTTCGGCTACTTTTCCGTTTGGTCCCCACCCTAGTCGCACTTGCCCTTAGGCGTCGGAGATGCTCCTTGATGACTCAGAAATTCGGTCGCTTCCTTTCTGAACTGTTCGTCCGCACAGTGTTGCAACTCGCACTGAATACACTTTGCCTGCGCACCGGTGGCTTTCTGCTCTGTCTTGCCCCGTTGCCCACGGTCCTTCTTACTTCCGCCCGGAGCAATGAATTTTCCCGCTGCATCAGGCCGCGTGCAGATATCTGGCTTTTCGGCGAGGACATCCTCTAAGTGACTCGCTTCGTGTGCGTTGAGGCATTTCTGAAATTGACCGCTCGTATTTTTACCAGCTTCAGTGATCACGATCTCGATCTGACCCTTCCCATCGCACCTAAGCGTGCCTCCCAGCGTCGGGTCGGCGAGGTTGACATTGTCCGTAAGGCCCCACAATCCCAAGGGGTCGATCCGATTGACGGGATCGGACTGGGCGTAACTGTACAAGTTCGTCTCGCTGGCAGCGAAGAGCACCGGATCCCTTGAGGTCCACCGACCGGTGGTCAGGTCGTAATCTCGCGCCCCGAACCGCAGCAGTTGCGTGTCCCGATCCATCAATCCACCGGCAAACCCGAAGGGCTGAAAGCCCGGGTTCGTGTCCATCAGCACTCTGCCTAACTCGTCGTAATCGATCCGCTGCGCGATCTGCCCGGTCGCGACATTCACCACGAGCCGAGAGCTCCCGAGGTGATCCAAAATCAAACGATAAGTGACTCCGCCGCGGACCATGTAATCTGGAACATTGGCGCGCGTCGCGTAGATGAACCTCGACACGATGGCGTTGTTGCCATCAAGCTCGACGACAGGCCGCAGATCGTCGAAATAGACGAACCCTTGTGTCAGCACGCCGTTGACGTATTTGCCTATGCGCCGATCCTCGCCATCCACCAGATACGACACGCTTATCCCGCCGGGCAAGGTGGCCCCGTTCAGGGCACCGGTCGTGTCATATTGATAAGTCGACGCCTGGCCCGCCGTGGTCTTGCTGCGAAGGTCCCCATTCGGTCCATAGATGTATGTCGTTGCACCGTATTGGATCAGACGATCCTGTACGTCGTAGGTCGCATTGGTCGCCGCGCCAGCCGCAGTCTGCGTGATCACGTTGCCGTTTTGATCATAGGCGAACGTTGTGACGACGCCATTCCTGGTGACGGCACTAAGCCGGCCGGCTGCATCGTAGGTGTACGCGTAGACATTCGTCGCCCCGCCGATCGTCTCCGTAAGTCCGACGATGCGTTCGAGCTTGTCGCGCGCGTACTGCTGAACAAAGAGCGAGCTGTTGAGATATGACGCCCGGTATAGGCTCGGACGGGCGAACCCGTCGTAGGTCCACGCGTCCGTCGCGTTGCCGAGAGCGCTTCCGGAGAGAAGCCCCGTCTGTGCGTTGCGGTTCAGAGTCAGGCTTCCGGCACCGATCAGTGCGCCGTCGGCGTCGTACGTGAAAGTCGTTGTCGCGCCGTCGATTGCGAGCGCGCTTAACCGGAAGTTATTGTCGTAGGTCGAGGCGATCGTCCCTGACACTGGCCCGGCCAAAGCGGTACTTGTCAGCAGCGCGCCGTCATACAGGTAAGACATGGTGACGCCTCCCGGCGCGCCTATGGTGGAAACTTGACCGGAAGCGTCGTAGCTATACGAAACTGTCCCCCGCGGCGTGGTGCGGGCGGCAAGACGTCCGGCCGCGTCATATTGGAAGGCTGTCGTCCCCCCGTCAGGATACTGTACCGCGGTGAGATGATGATCGGCGTCGTATTGGTATTGCGTTTGGCTCGGCTGGGCGCCGACGACCGGAGGCGAATAGCTCGCAGTCAGATTGACCGGTACCCACGAAAGACCGTGAACGAGCCGGCCCGGTGGTACCGTGCCCGTGACATTGCCGTTGGCATCATAGGTGTACTGAACGACGTGGTCGTCCGCAAATGTCCTTGCGGTTACGCGTCCTGCGGCATCGTATACATAACGCTCGACCTGGCCAAGCGCGTCGGTGACGTTGGCGACAGAACCGCTCGAGTTGCGCGCGAAGGTCCAAGTCCGCGTATCGGCTCCGCTGCCTTCCGATTGAGACGCGAGAAGCCCGTGGCTGTCGTAAGCTCGGATGACCGGCTGCAAAGCGGGCAGCGTGATTTGCGTCGGTCGGCCGAGGTTGCTTATCACCACGCTTTCCCGCCTTCCGAGCGGCGACGTGTCGGTCAACGTCTGCGTTGCAGCAGTGTAGGTCGAGGTTTGCGCGCGGCCATTGATCGTGAACGTGTCTGTCTTCGCGCTCAGTGTCAGCGGGTTTTGCGGCTCCGTGAGCGTTGTCGTCACGACCTCGCTCGCTTGCAACTGTCGCCCGCCGGGCGTCGTTACGGTTGCTGAGCTCGTGGTCGGCGAGAGCATGCCCCATCGAGGATCGGCTCCGTGCGTCACAATGCTGATCGTTCCGGTGGCGTCGGTGATCTGCTCGCTGCCGTCGGTAGCGGTGACGTCGATCGTCTTCGTTCCGTCGGCTTCGACCACAGTGCGGCGAAGCGCGCCTGTGCTGAGCTGCTCGACTTGGAAGCTCCGCGTTCGACCCAGGGCGGTAGTCGAGGTCACCGTGAACCCGTTGGCCTGTTCCGTGCGCACGAGCGAAGTGCTGCCCCCGGATGGGTCCTCGTCCTTTATCAGCCTGCCGACGGCATCGTAGGTAAAGCGGTATTGGTTGCCGCGCGGATCGACGAGACTCTGCAACAAGCCCGTCGCGCTGTATTGCATCGAGCGCACCTGGCCCGCAGGATCGGTCACTGAGGACAGCCATCCATCCGCAGTCGAAGCGAGCACGGTGCGCTGTCCGAACGGCGCGACGATCGCCGTCGGCATAGCGCCATTGCGTTCGATCGTGGTGACGTTGTTGTCGCCATCCGTGATCGCGATCGGATATCCGTTAGCGTCATACGTGAAAGTCAGCAGTGTCGCGCCGGTCAGCGCATGGAGGGTGCGCAGATGCCGCCCTTCTCCACTGAACACGTAGGCTTCCTGTCCGTCGTCCGAGGGCACGAGGATGTCCGATGCGGAAACACCCGGGAGCGCGGAAGCGACGCGCCGAATTCGATGATGGCCAGCGTCCGCAACATAGATCGCCTGATCCGGGCCCGCGGCGAGACCGTTAGCGGTCGCGATGGCCGTCTGCGGCCCGGGACCGCCATCCGCGAACGGCGCCGCATTACCATTGCCAGTAAACGTATTGATGATTCCATCAGTGCCGACGCGGCGGACGCGATTCGTGCCCGCGATGTAGAAGCTTCCGTCGCGTCCGACCGTGACGTCTCTGGGCGCGTCGAGGCCTGCGCTGAGGGCGGGACCACCGTCGCCGCTGAACGAACCGTTGCCGGGGCCGGGTCCCGCCACTGTGGAGATGATCCCTTGTGGCGTGACTTTGCGGATGCTATTGGCATCGACGAAGAAGAGCGTGCCGTCCGACGAGAACGACATGCCGCTCGGGCTGGCCAGCCCCGCCTGCAGCGCTGGGCCGCCATCGCCACCGGTGAGCGCGTCGGATCCGGCGTAGGCGTTAATCACGCCGTTCTGATCGACCACCCAGATACGTTTGGCGTCGGATATGAAGACTCGTCCATCGGGCCCCACCGCCAAATTGCGCGGAAAGATCGATGTAGCGTTGGCGAGAGCACCTTCGTCGGGCACGCCCATGACACCAATGCCCGCGAACGTCGAGATGACGCCGTCCGGGCCGACACGGCGCACCCGGAAATTGGATCGATCGGAGATATACACGCTGCCGTCCAGGCCCAACGCGACCGACGTCGGGTTCGCGAGCTGCGCCTGGATGCCTTGGCCGCCGTCGCCGCTGAATCCGCGCACACCCGTGCCCGCGACGGTGTGGAGGATCCCGTTCGGATCCACGCGCGTGACTCGATGCGCGGTGTTATCGACGACATAGACGCTGCGATCCGGACCGACTGTTATCCCCGATGGCCCAGCAATCCCGGAGTTGAGCGCCGAGACACCTTCGCCGCCGAACGTCGAGCTGCCGTCGCCCGCGATCGTGGTGACTACATTCGCCGTCAATTGATCGACTTCGCGCCGAGTGCCGTCGCCGAGATTGAGGACGTGGCCGCTCGGGTCGTACGAGTGCAGTACGCTGAGCGTCCATCCGCCCATTCCCTGACCACGCATGTCCTGGCGCGTAATCTGCGTCGTGTTTTCCTGATAAAGCGTGATCTGCGTCCGCCAGCCGTTAACGCTGAGCGGAATGCCGGAGAAGCGCGCCCACGAGCTCGGCACCGTGATCCCTGCACTCGCAACGATGTCGTAGGTGTAGCCGATGCGCGTCGTGACGGGGAAGGAGCCGTTCAGCGGCCGGCCGTAGGCATCGTTGCCGTCCCAGGTGAAGCCGGTGGTCCCGGTACTCGTAGGCACCGTCTGCGTGAGCCTCTGTCCCGCGACCAGGATTTCGACCTGGATCGCCTTCACGCCGGTGGGAACGCCCTTGCTTGCGAGCGAAAGGAGCAGTCCCTGCTCCGCCGTTCGACCCGGCGTCCGATCGCTTTCGTAGTGGAGGCTGAAAGGCGTGCCGACCAGCGAGATGTGCTCGCCCAGGGTCTGTCGCTCACAGCCGATGATCGATCCCGTTTCTTCCGCCTGACAGAAGGGCGGTGGTGGCGGCGGCGTCTCGTCTGGCGGACTGCAATTCGTCGGGAGGCAGACGAAGCTCCAGTTCTGGTCGTTGGTCGAAAAGTGATCCATCGGCGTTCGCCAGAGCGAGGTCCCCGCCGCGTAGAGCGAGGCGAGCTGCTGCCGCTCGGCGCTCGTGATGCCGAGCGCCGCGAGCGTCGCGCCCGTGTCTGCGATGCCATCGCCGTCCGTGTCGAGGTCGGCGAGCCCTGCGGTGACGCCCAGCAGCTTGATCACCTGGCCGTTGGGTGCGCTGATCCACGCGCTCTGCGCAGGATCGTAGAAACCGACGGGCACGATCTGCCCCACCGGAACGTGCATGAAGTTCTCGACATAGAAGATAACCGGCTGGTTGAACGCGACGTCGCGTCCGTTCACCTTCGCCACGGCTTCGTCGGCGCCCAGTTCGACGGCGTACGTGTACGTGCTCGTCGGAGGCAGATCGCCCGGCATCGCCTTGGGTCCGTTCGCACCGACGGTGTATTCCGTCATCCGCACGTTCAAGGTTGCTGCCGGAAGCGTCGAGCCGTCCGGCTGCACCAGCGCCGCGGTCGTACCTGCGGGGAACAACACCGTGGCCCGCCGCGACCCGTCGCCGTCGGTCTGCATGCTGCCCCGTGCGATGGCCATCGCCGCCAGGCCGTTTCCGAAATTGATCGTCGTGACCTGCGGGTCGCGCGGAAGCAGCACTACGTCGGGCAACACCGTGAACTCCTGCCAGTGGGTCAGGACCTGCCGCTGCGCCGGCAGAAAACCCGGCTTCGCGTACTGCACCGTGAGCCGCCCGCCCCCATTGGCCGCCATGTCGAACATGCCGTCGAGGCGGCTCAACGTCTGGCCGAATTCGGGATGAGTCACGATGCTGATGGTGACGCCGGTCAATGGCGCACCGCTGCTATCGGTAACCTTGCCGCGCAGGATGGAGGCGCGCTTCAAGTCGATCGTCCCCGCTGCGACACCCGTCTGGATCGGATTCGACCCGGCATAAAGGAAGTTGGTGGAAGCGAAGAAGCTGTTCGCGCCCGTCGGATCGAGCGGTGGTGCGACGGTTGCCGGATCGGGAGGCAAGCCGCTTGATCCCAGCGACACCGTGATATTGACTAGGCTGCCCTGCGCCACCGCGGACCCAGCTGCCGGATCTTGAGTGATGACGTTGCCGGCAGGAACGGTGGCACTGGTCTGCTGGGTCACCGTCCCCAAGGTGAGATGGGCGCTCGCGATTGCGGTCGTTGCAGCGGCCTGCGTAAGTCCAACAACGTTCGGAACGGTTACCTGCGTGGCAGACACTACGATATTGAACGACTGCGTCGCACTCCCGCCGCGCCCATCGGTCACCTTGATTCCCACTGCGAACGTACCGGAACCGCTCGGTGTCCAGTTGATGAGGCCGCTGCCGCTAATCGTCATGTCCTGTGGGGACACGGTGAGCGCATAGCTCAGCGGATCACCATCGGGATCGCTGGCCAGCACTTGATAGCTATACGCCACGCTCTGCTGTCCCGAGGTCACGGGCGCCGAGGTGATCTGCGGATCATGGTTCGGCGGCGCGACAGTGATGGTGACAGTTGTGGTGACCGGATGACTGTCCAATTGGCCATCGCTCACGATGAGTTGAGCGACGAAGATCCCCGGCAGATCGGGTACGAAGTTGGCCTTCGGCTGGTCAGCTGCGTTGAGGATCGCGCTGCTGTTCGTCGGCCTCGAGAGGAGCGACCAATCGAAGCTCAGGGCATCATTGTCGGCATCGTGCGATCCGGTGCCATCGAGGGTGACCGTTTGCCCGACCTGCACGGTTTGATTCGGGCCCGCATCAGCCACCGGCCGCGAGTTCCCCGTCTTGATCACGACGGTAGCTGGTGCGCTATCGGTCTGGCCATCGTTAACGATAAGCTGCACGATGTAGATGCCCGCGCTGTCGAGAACGAAGGTCGGATTCACCTTGGTAGGATTGACAAGTGCGGCAGCACTTCCCGGGGCGACGGTGATGAGTGCCCAGCGATACGTGAGTGCACCGCCGTTCGCGGCGGCTGATTTGCTGCCGTCGAGCTGCACATTCGCACCGACGATCACGGTTTGATCCGGACCGGCATTCGCCACCGGCGGAGTGCTCTGCGTGCTGATGATCACGTTCGCAGGCGCGCTGTCCAACTGCCCATCGTTGACGATGAGCTGCAGCGCGTAGGCACCAGGCTTGTCGGCCAGGAAACTCGTGGTGACGGCGCTCGTACTCGCGAGTTGGGCCTGACTGCCGGCGGGTAGTGATACGAAACTCCAGCGATAGCTAAGGGCATCACCATCGACGTCGGTGGAGTGGCTGCCGTCGAGTTGCACGGTTGTACCCGAAGCGACGAGTTGATTCGGCCCCGCATTTGCTACAGGTGCCGAATTCTGGGTGCTGATGACCACCGTCGCCGGCACGCTATCCACCTGCCCATCGTTAGCGACTAGTCGGACGGTATATGTTCCGGGCTTGTCGGCGACGAAGCTCGGATTGACCGTCGTTGCGTTGGCAAGGGACGCTTGGCTACCGCCGGGAATCGAAACAAAGCTCCACCGATAGGTCAGTGGATCGCCGTCGACGTCCGTCGATTGGGTGCCATCGAGCTGTACGTTTTCTGCGACGAGTACGGTCTGGTCTCGCCCCGCATCGGCTACCGGCGCGTGATTCGCCGAACCCACGACGCCCAAAATGCTCTGAGTAAAGGTGAAGCTCACCCGGTCGGGGTTATTGAATTTGAGGACGATCGGAGTCAGCAGCGTTGCGCCGGGATTGAGGCTGCCCGAGCTCAGCACGGTCAGGTAGGGCAGGCCGCCGGTGGTAACGGCCGTGCTATTGGAAAGTTGCACGCTGGCCGGGGTAGTCGAGGTAATTACCAGTGAGATCGGAGCGAATACCGGCGTTGTCCCCGTGTTGGTGAACTTGGCCAGCGAATCGAAGGTGTTGGTGCTGCTATTGAGGGTCGGACCGGTGTACCTAAACAGGATCTGACTATCGACCGGTACGGCCTGCCCAGCGCCTTGCGCATCGGTGTCTCGTATACCTAGAAGGATCGACACCACGACCGTGAGCGCAAACCCAAGAGCGAACGAGGCAACGCGCTTGCTGGCGGTAGCGCCGACATACCTGGGCATCATGACCATTCCCCTTCGCACATACTTACTACCGCGCGCGCCGACTTTCAGTTCCGTCAATTACCTTTGCGGTCAACGGTGATGGCTCGTGCCAGCACATCGCTCACATGACTGTGTTGCCGTGAGTAACATCGCGCATCACCGAAAAGGTATTGCTAGTTAACGGAGCACCCGTTTGCGTACTGAGGGCGCGACTATTCCGGCACAAAGCAAAGCGCTTGCACCCCGACCCGGCGCAGGTTGCGGTGTAACTTGAATCGAGAAGCGAGCTTCGTTCGGCATGAAAGCGCTCAGGCCCTGGGAAACCATGGCCGGTGAACTACCGGCATCAGAAAACGTCCACGGCCCCGTCCCGTTCACATTGCCGGTCATCGAGGTCGAGGCCCGGGTTCCATTCGAGACGACGGCGCTTAGATTGACGGTGTTCTCTGGGGCCCCACCACCGATGAAGTCGAAGGCCAGGACCGCGGCGCTCCCATTGAGTATTGCGCTGTCGACCGTTACTGTGGGTGCCGTGGCGTGGGTCTGGCCCACCGGGAACAGCGGGGATACGACGAGGCCGGCGGCAATGAGCAGGCCGTTCTTGAAGGCACGCATTGTGACCCCTCCCCTCGAGATCGCCGCGAAGCCAACGCAATTCGTACAGCACTAAGTGTTACTGGTTATAACTTTCAGCCGTTGTTCGATAGGTGTCAAGGGCTCTGAGGTACGTGATTTCAGTGATGGTGCCGTGGACACTGTGATGGTCGGTGGAGGGATCGGCTCGTCGACAATGCCTAGCACGAACGGTCTTTAGGATGCTTCCAGTAGTTATCAGGTTTTTTATAGTCCAGAGAGGTACCCCGTTCTGGTCGCAAGCGGCGTGCAAGGTTTGCTTACTTGCGTCGCGCTAGTCCAGGATCCCCGTACTCGGCGGCCCCCGCGGCACCGCTCAAGGAACCGAAGAGCGCCATCGCTTGCACTGAGGAGCACAAAGAAAGTTGACCATTTCATTGCCTTCGGATCGCGAGTCCCGTCGCGGTAAGAATTTGGACTATAAGGGCTTCTCCGGTTTGTCAAATAGAGCGTTGTTCCTTGTCGATCCCATCGCGTTGCCAAGCAAGAGATCAGGCTGCTGGACTATAACCGGCCTCTCGATGAGACGTGTTGCGTCTCGGGCCCTGATGACAGACGCGCGTTCGGTCCTCAAGACAGTACTCGGTCAGGTTTCGACCCGTCCAAAAGCAGGCTCCCCGAACGCAGGTCTGATCGTTTGCTCATCAACGCGTGCAGCTCTTCGGCAGGTTTCTTCCGCACTTCCTCTACTGGACTCCGGTGGCTCGATAGTTTCCTCCTCGAGTCAGCAGCGCCCAAATGATGCGCGCATTTTTTGCCGCAATGGCTACGCATACCTTGTGGTAACTCATGCGCAACCGCAGCGAATGCGCCCAGCGTGAAACGCGATCACTCGGCGGCTTGCCGTTGGCAAGTACAGCGCGAGCACCGAGAACCAATAACATTCGTAAATAGCCATCACCGCGTTTGGTGATGTGTCCAAGGCGGTGTTTGCCGCCCGACGACCACTGCGTAGGCACCAGCCCAAGCCAGGCTGCGAACTGCCTGCCGTTCTTGAACTCATGACCCGAACCGATCGAGGCCACCATCGCGGAGGCCGTGATCGGCCCTACACCGGGGATAGTCTGCAAGCGCTGCGAGCGTTCCTCGCTCTGCGCGAGATGCCGAAGCTCTTGATCATAGTCGGCCAGTCTTGCCTCGAGCACACTGAGGTGGCCGCGCAGATCATCAATTGCACGCCGCGCCAGCACCGGCAACGCTTCGAGCCTGGCGCCAATCTCCTTGCGCAGCCGCGACGGCTTCTGACCAAGAACGATGCCGAACTCCCCCAGCAGCCCGCGAATACGCATCAGCGTCGCCGTGCGCTCCTCGACAAACCCTTGCCGCACTCGGTGCAGGGTAAGAATCGCCTGCTGCTCAGTTGATTTGATCGGAACGAAGCGCATACTCGGTCGCCTAACCGCCTCGCAAATCGCTTCCGCATCGTTGCCATCGTTCTTGCCGCCCTTGCGATAGGGAACGACAAAGATCGGACTCATTAGCTTTACGTCGTGCCCAAACTGCAAGAAGCGCCGCGCCCATTCGTGTGCCCCACCGCACGCCTCCATCCCAATCCGACACCGCGGCAGCCGTGCTACCAGCTCCAGTAGCTTCGCCCGCGTTACCATCCGTCTCAGAACTACACGACCGGTCGCATCGACGCCGTGCACCGCAAATACGTTCTTCGCCAGATCGATTCCAATTGTTACGACGTCATTCATCGCTCTTCTCCTTCCAGGTCGTGGGCCGCCACTACGGCGAGCACCTCACCCTACCTTAGGAGAAGCCCCTCTCATACAGAACGGCTTCATCAGAGACGAGGACTAGGTCATTCATGGGTTCGAACAAGCGGAGCACGCCAAGTGCATAATCGTTAAACGCTGATGCCTAACCTTCCATCGAGCGGACGTCCGAAAGCCTGCTTCGAATGGCGTGGCCGAGCTTTGCGCCCGGCCGAATTTCATCAAGCCCAGTCACGCAGCTTATGTTCGCAGCGTTTCCCAAAGCTGGCGCGGCGAGATTATCTTAACGGCTTGAACGGAGTTCAGGCGAAGTAACGCTGCGTCACCAGTTACGAACAACTCGGCTTGTCCGGCAAGCGCCTCACCCACCACGAGCGCGTCGGCTGCATCCACGTGCAGTTGCGCTGGTTCAGCCTCATCGACCACTTGTGTCGCCTCGGCCGAGACGAAGTCGACGACGTCGTTTGCTAGAGCCGCGGAAAGCCTCACTTTCTTGAGCAGCGCCCTTTCGAGTTCGCGAAGTACGCTTCGACCCACGATCAAGTCGTGATCAAGCAAAACGAGTTCCAGCACGTCGGCGCATAGTCCGCGCGTGGCGAATGCACTAACCAAGACGTTCGTGTCGAGAAAGACCCTCACGAGAGGACACGGAATACATCCTCGTCAGTCAACAGGCCTTGAGCTTCGGCAAAAGGTAGCGTCTTCTTCCGCAGCTCTCGAAACCGGGCAACCGCAACCTGACGCCGGAGCGCCTCCCTGGCGATCTCGCTCTTTGTGCGTCCCGTGCTCTTGGCGACACGATCGAGGGCCTTATCGAGCTTCGCGTCGAGGCGTATGGTCAGTGTCGTCATATCGGCTTTCCAAGTTGTACGACATTGTAACACACCGTGCACTGGTGACGGTATGGTCCTTACAGGCGTAGGTGCCAGGGTAGGAGACGAAGCTTTCTAGGCCACGGAAGCGAGACCCCGTTACCCAACGTCCAACACTTCAGGCGCCCTTCGAACACCGGGGCTGACCGCATTTGTGACGAACTGATATTGGGTGTGCCTGAACTGTGACTGAATCAGACTGGTTTCGAGATTGGCAAGCGTCACAAGCTATTGATTTACAAAATACCCAATATTGACAGAACCCGCCTCATAACCCGAAGGTCACAGGTTCAAATCCTGTCCCCGCAACCAACAAATCAAGGGCTTGCAGCGATGCGAGCCCTTCTATTTTGCCGCTTGTGCCGTAATTGTGCCGTGAATTTCTCGCGGCACTGCTCGCAAGGCGCACAACTTCTCGGCAAAAGGGGCCAGATGATCCGCCGCGAGATGCGCATAACGCCGCACCATTTCGGCGTTCGACCAGCCGCCCATCTCCTGCAACGCGAACAATGGCGTGCCCGATTGCACGTGCCAACTCGCCCACGTGTGACGAAGATCGTGCCAGCGAAAGTCTTCGATCTTCGCCCGTTCCAAGCAGGCATACCACGTCTTCGTACTCACCTGCTTGATGGGCTTGCCGTGATAGCTGAACACGTGCGTCGCATGCTTCCCGAACCGCCTGCGCATGAGAAGCACCGCCTCCGAGTTCAGGGGCACGGGGATCGCCTTACGCGCCTTGGCCTGGTCCGGATGAACCCATGCCAGACGACGAACGAGATCCACCTACGTCCACCGCAACCCGGTGACGTTCGCTGCCCGTAACCCCGTCGCCAACGTAAATGCAGCCATGTCCGCTAAGTGTTCCGGCAGATTGGCAAGCATCCGATCGGTCTCTTCTCGCGTCAGGAAACGTACGCGCCGGATCGGCTCCTTCAACATTCGCACCTTTGGCGCGCGGTCCAGCCATTCCCACTCGTCCACGCATTTTCGGAGCACCGCGCGCAGAACTTCCAGCGTGCGGTTGACCGTTGCGTTACTCAGACCGAGCGCAAGCTTGGCATCCGTGACGCGGTCGATGGTGGCTCGATTGATGACGACCAGCGGTTTATCACGAAGAAACTGATCGAGCCAGCGTAGCTTCGTAACATCTTCCTTGGCCGTCGATTTGTGCGCCTGCTCCTTGAGCCACCGCACGACGGCTTCGTTCCAAGTGTGTAGTGGCTTGTCGCCAGCATTGACGATGCCGTGGTGTCCAAAATTACGAACGAAGCGCTGGCGGTAGAATGAGGCATGGGCTCGGTGTCACCGCTGTTGTCGTTTCTGCTGATGATTGTCGCCGGCTTGGTTCATCGCCATCAACTGATTGTTATCGAGTTCCTTCAGGCTGAGAATCGACTGCTCAAGGACCGGCTCAGAGGAAGACGTATCCGCTTCACTGAAGCCGAGCGCGCTCTTCTGGCGCGGAAGGCCAAAGCCGTGGGGCGAAGGGCCTTGCTCGAGCTCGACAAGATCGTCTCTCCGGACACCCTATTGCGGTGGCATCGACGCTTGGTTGCCCGGAGGTGGAACTTCGCCGAGCGACGAGGTGCTGGCAGACCGGGGATCATGCGGCACATCTCAAAATTGATCGTGCGGATGGCGCAGGACAACCGGAGCTGGGGCTACACTCGCATCCAGGGAGCGTTGGCGAATCTCAATCATAAGGTAGGCCGCGGGACGATTGCTAATGTCCTAAGCCGGACGAGCCGGAACCAAACAGGGTAATGTAGCCCGAGGGCACAAGCGGGGGAGGCGGCGATGACACAGTTGCTGACGGAGCGGTATCGCGAGCGCCTGGTGGGTGTGTTGTCGTGCTACGACCGGATCATTATCACGGGCACGCTGCCTGGAGCATGCTACGCGGCGGGGATGACGAGCTTTCTGTATTCGCGCGGCATTCGTATCTTCGACTACGCGCGCTTCGCCGAACCGTTGCGGGAGAGCATCCGTGCGGCGGCCGAGGCTGCAGCGACGGCGGCGGGGGTGGCTATGCAGCACGTTAACAAAGCGCATATCCGCAAGGAAGACCTGGTGGCTGCGGTGCTCAAGGAGCGCGGCGATCAGCCCGGCCTGGTGCATATCATTTCCGCCATGGAAGCGTGCGAGAGTTACCGGCCCTGGCACGACAAACGGACGGGCAAGACGTTCTTGAAGCCCGACGCGGGCAAGTGCCTGCATTACTACTTCTACTTCATCGATGCGCAGCTGGGGCTGTGTTACCTGCGGGTGCCCACCTGGTGCCCATTCCGGCTGCAGTTCTACTGCAACGGGCACGCCTGGCTGGCGCGCAAGCTCAACGCCGCGGGCATCGAGGCCAGCCTGGCCGACAATGCCTTCGTGCGGGTGGCCGACCTGGAGCGGGCGCAGGCGCTCTCCGACGCGCTCAAGCCCGCGGAGCTGCATCGCCGGCTGGATCGCTACGCCAAACAGTTTTGTCCTGTGCATGATGTCTTTGGACAGGATTATCACTGGAGCCTGATGCAGGTGGAGTATTCCACCGACCTCATCTTCCGCTCCGAGGTCGCGCTCAAGCCTCTGTACGAGCAGCTCGCGCGCGAGGCCGTGCTCGCGGTCAAGGCCGAACAGGTCGCCAGCTTCCTGGGCAAGAAGCTCACCCCCCAGTTGGCCCAGGAGATCGGCAGCCGCTTCGTCACCCGCATCGAAGGCACCTGCATCAAGCATCGCTTCGGCAAGACCGGGGTGAAGATGTACGATAAGTTCGGCCGCGTGTTGCGGCTGGAAACCACCACCAACGATGTCTCCTTCTTCAAGCACCACCGCAAGGTGGAACACCGCGATCGGCATACCACCCGGGAGCTGGCGCCGCTCAAAAAGACCATCTACAGCCTGATCGACCTGCGCGAGCTTCTGCTCGGTTGCAATCGCCGCTACCTGGAGTTCCTCTCGGCGCTGGCAGATACCTCCAGCGGCGAGCGCGATCTGGTGCGGCTTACCGAGCCGCAATGCGAGGGCGAGCGCACCATCAAGGGCATCAACTTCTTCGCGCGCACCGAACAGCGCCTGTTGCGCGCCTTGCAGCGCCCCGAATTCAACATCCACGGACTGCGCCGTGCCGACCTCGAGCCCTGGCTGCCCGAGCTCAGCGCTTCGCGCTTGTCGCGTCAATTGCACCGCCTGCACGCTCTCGGCCTGATCAAACGCGTCACCCATACCTATCGTTACTACCTCACCCGTCTGGGGCGCGCCGCCATCGCCGCCGCGTGCTCGTTGACGCAGTTTCACATCGTGCCTGCGCTGGCCTACGCCAAGTGACCAAATCTTCGCCAATTCTGTCAACACTTCACTTGTAAGAGACTAAAGCGCAACGGGATTGAGCCGTCGCCAGAGCGCAGCAAACGAACGAGGTGGTCGACGTTTCTAAAGGCGCATTGGAACGTGCTGGCGGCCAGCGACTTTTTGACGGTAGAAGTATAGACGGGCAGGGGGCTGGTTACACACTATTTGTTATTCGTGATGAGCCTCGCCGATCGCGTTGTGACCATCGTAGGTGTTACGACACGGCCGACGAATCCTGGATGGTGCAGATTGCTCGCAACGTGACTAACTTGCAGTCGGGGGCTTTACACGCCAAGCGCTACCTCATCATCGATCGAGACACCAAATACTCGCAGCAATTTCGGCGGCTGGTTCAGCAGAGTGGAACCCAGGTGATCCGGCTGCCGCCGAGGTCGCCGAATCTGAATGCCTATGCTGAACGCTTCGAGCGCTCAATCAAAGACGAATGCCTAGATCGGATGATCTTCGTTGGGCAGGCGTCGTTACGGCGTGCCGTTGCCAAATACATGACTCACTATCACGCTGAGCGTAATCACCAAGGTCTGGAAAATCGATTGATCGTTCCTCGGGCCGTTGAGACAAATGGCGGAACAGTCCATTGCCATGAGCGTCTCGGTGGAACGTTGAATTTCTACTACCGCAAGGCGGCGTAATGAGATCGTTCCAAAAATTGGACATTACGGGGTGCGCAGTAATGCGCATCCCTACCGCAAACGGTATAGGCCAGCTGCAGACCTTCGGCCTCGCCCGCCAAATTGCCTGAAAGCGGACGTCCGCGCCAGCATGCCGAAGTAGCGGTGGACGCGCGGTGGTGGCATGACCCGCAACTGCGGCCGGCCACCTTCGTGACAGATCGCGACTGCAGGTTTCAATACCCCAATGCCAACCCCGTCCCCCTTCTAGGATCGTTGGCACCGTAGAAGCGTTCCTTGCCGATCGCCTTGCCGTTAAGCGACGGCGCCCCGACTAGAATGCCCGCGGCGTGGCCCGGGGGTTGTGGGTCGCCCAGCTTGTGGCCCATGTCGACCAGGATCTTGCGCGTATCGGGGCTCAACGCAAAGGTCTCGACGTTTGTCGTCTCCGGTAGCCACTGCTGATGGAAGCGCGGCGCGTCGATCGCCTCCTGGATGTTCATGCCGTAATCGATTACGTTCAGAATGCAAAGCACGACCACGGTGATGATGCGGCTCCCTCCCGGCGTGCCGATCACCATGACCGGTTTGCCATCTCGCGAGACGATGGTCGGGCTCATAGAGCTCAACGGCCGCTTACCCGGCGTGATCGAGTTAGCCTCGCCCTGCACCAGTCCGTACAGGTTCGGCACGCCGAGCTTGGCGGTAAAGTCGTCCATCTCGTCGTTCAGCAGGATGCCGGTCTTCGCCGCGGTCACTTTGGCGCCGAACCAATCGTTCAAGGTATAGGTCACCGACACCGCATTGCCTTGACTGTCGACGATCGAATAGTGCGTCGTGTTGGTGCCTTCGTGCGGCGGGACACCGGGCTTCAAGTCGCGCGAAACGCCGGCCTTGTTCGGGTCGATGACCGCGCGGATTTTCTCTGCGTAGCCCTTGTCCAGCAGACGATCAATCGGATTCTGCACGAAGTCCGGATCGCCCAGATAGCTGTTGCGATCGACGTACGCATGGCGCATGGCTTCGATCTGATAGTGCACGGCCTGCGCTGAACGGAATCCGAGATCCTTGAGCGGATAGCCCTCGAGGATATTGAGGATCTCGCACACCACGACGCCACCCGAGCTGGGCGGTGGCGCCGACACGATGTGATAGCCGCGGTAGTCGCATTCGACCGGCGCCAACTCGCGTACCTTGTACTGCTGCGAGATCGGCCTTGGTGATGATGCCGTTGCCCCGTTGCGCTCGACGCCGCGATCGCGTCGGCGATCGAGCCCTGGTAGAACGCATCGGGGCCACGCTGCGCAATCAGGCGCAGGGTCTTCGCAAGATCCTTTTGCACCAGTCGATCCCCAGCCTTGTAGGGCTGGCCCTTGTTCAGGAAGATAGCCGCGGTCGCCGGGTCGTCCGGAAGTCGTTGTTCGCCGTGGCAAACAACGCGATGTCGCCGTCGTCGAGTACGAAGCCGCGCTCGGCAAAACCGATGGCCGGTGCGATCAGCGAGCCGCGCGAACGCGTACCGTACTTTTCGCGCGCGTATTCGAGCCCGGCGACGCTGCCCGGTACGCCGACCGCCAGATGGCCCTTGGTGCTCGCGCCCTTGATGACGTTGCCGGCGCTGTCGAGGTACATGTTGGGCGTTGCGGCGAGCGGCGCCTTTTCGCGGAAGTCGAGAAACGTCTTGCGCCCATCGGCCAACTGGATGGTCATGAAGCCACCACCGCCCAAGTTGCCTGCGGCGGGGTACACCACGGCCATCGCGTAACCCACGGCGACCGCAGCATCGACTGCGTTGCCACCGCGCTTGAGCACATCGACGCCCACCTTGGTGGCAAGTTGATGCGCGGTAACCACCATGCCATGTTCGCCGCCAACGGGTGCGACCGACGCGGCGTTTGCTGCGGTGCAGACAGTTGCCGCAACCGCGACGATCAAGCGGCTTAAAACCAAGCGGTATCGCGTCATGAAAGAATCCTCCTGAACTTAATAGCTCAGCATCGCGATGTAGACCAACGACGTACGTCAACTGCACGATCGCGGCCCGCAGCAAGTCGAGACCATCGTCCGTTCGAGTTTTTCGATCGACTCCTTCGTGAGCCGCGTTCCGAACGGCGATGCTGCTCGAAGTCGAAATCGTCTGCGCAGGTAGATTGTGCAGCCAACGGGAGTAGCTCACAAGCTATGCCGGAATGCTGCTGACATGCCCCCCGGGCGAAGATTGAGGGCGGCGCATAGCGAAGCCGCAGGCGCTCCATTCGCAGACTGGACTGGCTTGCCAGATAGCGGTCTGTCGCTAGGTCCGCTGAGGGTCCAACAGCGATTTGTCACTTATCCTGGTAGCGGTTCTTTGAATGACTGCGCATGTCCGCGCCAGACATCGAGCATATGGGCCATTGACGCCTAGTCTTGCATCGCTTAGGTTCCCTATCTGTGGTTAGTTTAGTCACCGCGACTCCAGGCTGCCGACGAGGCTGGTATACCTAACCCGAGCTTGACCATGTCGCTTGTCGCCCGCATCGTTCTCGCGTTCTTGCTCGCGGCTGCGCAACTTCCGGCGGCGCTCGCCCTCGACAACGCGCCGGCGAGCGTCGTTCAGGAGCTTGTCCCATTCTCGTCGGATGAGGGCCTTGCTCGCCTGGCCCGATCCAACGCGAGAGTCGATTTTCCCGCGCTCGCCAATCAGTTCGAGCCGCAATCGAACGCCGCTTTCTGTGGTCCTACATCAGCGGCGATCGTACTCAACGCCGCTCGCGGTCGAGGCGCTGACCTACCACGCGATCGGAGCCGCTTGGGTGCCGAGGACCTTAAATACGTTCCGAGCAGCTTCGATCCGACCGTCCCGCGCTTCACGCAAGACAACGTGATTACGAAAGGCCAGAAGACGCGCGCGCAGGTACTCGGCGAACCTCTGACGATCAACGGAAAACAGATCCAGGACTTTGGCTATCAGGTCCGCCAGCTCGATGAAATGCTTAGAGCAAACGGGGCAACCACCCGACTCACCATAGTTGATGACAACAAGGTCGAGCAGGACATTCGAAATGAGTTGGTTGAAAACCTCAAGCGTCGAGGTAACTACGTGATCGTCGCGTACAAACGCGATGCCGTTGGCCAGCACGGCGGCGGACATATTTCCCCGCTTGGCGCATACGACGCAGAATCTGACTCGTTCCTTGTTCTGGACGTGAATCCTACAAGTGCTGGCTGGGTTTGGATGCCAACGGCAACGCTGGTCAAGGGGATGCGCACCTTCGATACAGTTGAAAACCGTGGGTACATTTTGATTCAGTCGCCGTAAGTCGTCTCGCTGCGCGCGCGATGCGCGTGGTCTGCGAGCGGGCGGAAGCGCGCAGCCCCAGATCCGGATTGATGATCGGAGGATTCCATAGCAGCAAGTGCTTCGCTCCTTGCGGGGCCCCGCTTTCTGCAATCACCGTCACCGCGTCTCCGACTAGCTGGCTCGGAAGTTCTGCCGGGTTGGCGATCGTTGCCGAACAGCAAATGAACAGCGGCTCGCTTCGGTAGAAGAGGCACACCCGCCTCAGGCGCCGGATGACGTTGGCCATGTGCGAACCGAAGACGCCCCGATGCAGTTCGTCGATCACGACGTAGCGCAGGTTCTCGAAGAACTGCGCCCACTTGGTGTGGTGGGGCAGAATGCCCTGATGCAGCATGTCGGGATTCGATACCACAATGTCGCCGCGCGTGCGTACCGCCCGGCGCGCGTCGCCAGGCGTATCGCGGTCGAAGGTGAAGGCGCGCACGCCTAAGCAACCCGCCGCGTTGAGTTCTAAAAGCTCCGCAACCTGGTCCTGCGCCAAAGCCTTGGTCGGGAAGAGATAAAGTGCCTTGGCGTGTTCATGCATCACCCCTTGCAAAGCTGGGAGGTTGTAGCAGAGCGTCTTGCCGGACGCCGTTGGCGTGACGGCCACCGTGTGTTGCCCTGCACGAATCGCGTTCCACGCCACCAGCTGATGGCTGTAGAGCCGCTGGATGCCCCGGCGACGCAGGGCTGCGGCCAAGCGAGGGTCGAGATCGGTCGGAAATTCGGCGTAAACACCTTCGCGCGCCGGTATAACGAGCTCGCCGGTAATGCGATCGGCATGGCGAAGCTTGATGGAGGGGAGCAGGACAGCGACGTCGGCAGTCTGCGTTTTCGCCAAGACGGCGTCCGATTGCGGCTCGCCAAGGAAAAGCTGTTCGACGCCTGTCATTGTGATGGCCCGGTCCACGCGCATTCCAGAGGACGGGAATCTTAACCCTGCAATCGGCTCTTGTCGAACGATCGTTCGATGGATGGGGTTCGCACCCAGGCTTCGCCCCATGGATGGGGTTTCTGGTTGGAGGCTATCGTGAAAAAACCGACACGACGCCGCATAAACGGAATGCCCGGGTCTCACACAGGGAAGGGCGGAGCCCATCTATCACGACGACCCGCGTTTTAGCGCGGCACGCGCGGCTTACATCGCGCGCTTGCCCGATATGGTTGGGCTTTTCGAACTTGTTGATCGATGGCAGCGTTCTTGCCAGCACGACATTAGGCGAGAGCCGCCGTGCCAATAACAATTCCTCGAACGGCGGCTTATACTGAAGTCGCTGCCATGGGTCTAGCGGGTGCAAGCAGCCCGTAAGCTCCGATGCTGTTCAGCCCGCCCGGATGGGCGGTGCATTTTGAGCGCGCTTCGGCGGCGCGTGTTGATTCACCTCCAGGAGGAGATATGGAAGTCAAAGACACACGGCCAGCATTCGGCCTGAACGGCGCACGTTTCTCGCGCGTCACAGTCTCGCGTTCTAAAAGATGGTTGCTAGCCAGCGGCATAGCGATATTCACAGCCGTGAGCAGCAACGCTGCAGTATTGGAAATCAAGACTCTATCGACGCGTCCCGATCGCGTGAGCGGAGGGGACGTATTGGTACAGGTCACGCAGGACAATAATGCAGCGACGCCGGTATCGTTGAATGGAAACGATGTTACGAGCGCGTTTCGTGCCGGGGCCGTTCCCAATACGCGTGAGGGCCTGGTAACAGGACTCATTGTCGGAACGAATACATTGACCGCGGGTGGCGTAAGCCTGCTGATCAATAATTATCCGATCACAGGGCCGATCACGTCCGGTCCGCACAATACACCTTTTATTTGCCAGACACAGAGCTTCGTATTGCCCGACGGCACACCATTTGGTTCACCGACCGATGCGGATTGTTCCGCCCCCACGAAGATTACATATCTCTACATGCCTACGGGCGGCACCGCCTTTCTGCCGTTGCCCAATCCAACCACGTTGCCATCGAATGTCGCCCAGACGACAACCACGGCAGGCGCCACGGTCAACTTCGTGGTGCGCGTCGAAACCAGCACGATCGATCGCGGAATCTATCAGTCCGCAGTCCTGCACGATCCTACGGTGGACACGGCACCTTCGTGGTTCTCGCCGCCGCGCGGCTGGAACAAACGCCTCATCGCGATCGAAGGGTTCGGCTGTCCCGGTGGGTGGTATATCCAAGGTGGCAGTATCGGCAGCCTAACGCTGGCGGGACTCGACTTCAATCTTCTCAGTCCGGCACGGTTAGGCGCAGGATACGCGCTCTTCTCGAATACACTACAGCACGCCTCGAATAACTGTAATGCCGTGCTCTCCGGCGAAGCCGCGATGATGAGCAAGGAGCACTTCATCGAGACCTTTGGCGTGCCGGTATATACCGTTAGTAATGGTTGCTCTGGCGGCTCCTATGGCAGCTCGCAATTGGCCGACGCGCTGCCCGGCCTATTTGACGGCATCCTGATCAGCTGCACGTTCCCTGACCCGCTCGGTATCGCGTTCTCGGGATCGGACGGACACCTGCTGACGCACTATTTTAATGTGACCAATCCGAGCGAGTTTTCCACCGCCCAGCAGGTGGCAGTGTCAGGATATAAGGGGCTTCAGGCGTTTATCGACGCCGCCAATCAGTCCGGCCGCACCGACCCAGTTCCGGGTCGCGTGGATATTCCGGGTTACGCGTCGGCGGTCTGGAATCCTGTCGTCCCTGCCCTATTGCGCTACGACCCCGTGACCAATCCAGGGGGCCTGCGACCGACAGTCTATGATTGGGCGAAGAACATCTATGGCACCAACCCAAGCACGGGATTTGCGCTACGACCGTTCGATAACGTCGGTGTGCAATACGGCCTTAGTGCACTAAACTCGGGCCAGATCACGACAACGCAGTTCCTCGATCTGAATGAGGCTATCGGCGGTTACGATCAGGATTTCAACTACGTCGCCGCGCGCAGCGTCGGTGACCCCGGCGCGATCACGCGCCTGCAACAGGCGGGATTGCAGGAAGGTGGCAACGGGGGACTGGCATCGATTCCTGTCTTCGACGTAAGCGGCATCTACAACGATGACGGCGGATATCACTATCAGTGGTTCCACTTTGCCATGCGAGACCGCATGATTCAGGCCAACGGCAACGCCGACAATCACGTCATGTGGCGCGGAAATCCGGTCAACGCCGATGCCGCTTGGACGACGTTCGTACAGTGGATGGAAGCCATCGCCGCCGATACCTCCGCTCTGTCGCCGCGTGACAAAGCGATTCGTGACAAGCCGGCAATGGCCACGGATGGCTGTTGGAAAACCGCGACCATTGGCTTTTTGCGCGAGCATCAGACGTTCTCGAGAACGAACAATTCGGTTTGCAATGCCCTGTATCCGTCGTTCGCGTTTCCGCGCTATGTCGCGGGTGGCCCCGTAGCTGCGAATGTTATTAAGTGCCAGTTGAAGCCCGTCAGCACAAGCGACTACGCGGTTACCCTGGCTCCCGCCGAGTTAGCCCGCCTCAATCGGATCTTCCCCAACGGGGTCTGCGACTGGTCTAAGCCAGGCGTCAATCAGACTGGCGTCGTGCCGTGGGCCTCATTCGGTCCGGCGCAAGAGAACCTGGTGTTCGACATCACGAAGCAGTAACGAATGGGGTCGCTCTCGGACGTCGTGTCCGAGAGCGACCGCGCTGCCGTCTGATGCGCTTCGCAAGACGCTTTCCGCTTACAGAAGGGCATGCACGCCTGATCGTGGCGGGGGTCGGTGTGCGCATCTAGCCTTCCGCGCCACACAACACTCTCCGCATGTTCATTGAAAGACGACGCCGCCGCGGCGACAATCACCCCATGGAGCGACAGCTCGTGTCGAAGAGCACCTGAATGGGTCAGAGATCAACGACCGCTTTCACCCAAAGCAATGGGATGGACCCCACCTCATTTAAACGGCATCTAGGTGCCAAACTGGAAGTTCGCGCAACCAGTTACGGGGAGAGGGGTCCACCATGAAGCTTATTCGAGTCGGGGTCGATTTGGCAAAGAGCGTCTTCCAAGTGCACGGTGTCGACCGCAGCGAGAAGGCGGCGTGGCGGCGTAAGCTGAGTCGTGCGGAGTGGATTAAGGCGGTGCAGCAGAACGTGCCGCTCGAGGCGGAAATCGGTATGGAAGCGTGCGGTAGTGCGCACCCGTGCTGTATGAGAGGGGCTTCTCCTAAGGTAGGGTGAGGTGCTCGCCGTAGTGGCGGCCCACGACTTGGAAGGAGAAGAGCGATGAATGACGTCGTAACAATTGGAATCGATCTGGCGAAGAACGTATTTGCGGTGCACGGCGTCGATGCGACCGGTCGTGTAGTTCTGAGGCGGATGGTAACGCGGGCGAAGCTACTGGAGCTGGTAGCACGGCTGCCGCGGTGTCGGATTGGGATGGAGGCGTGCGGTGGGGCACACGAATGGGCGCGGCGCTTCTTGCAGTTTGGGCACGACGTAAAGCTAATGAGTCCGATCTTTGTCGTTCCCTATCGCAAGGGCGGCAAGAACGATGGCAACGATGCGGAAGCGATTTGCGAGGCGGTTAGGCGACCGAGTATGCGCTTCGTTCCGATCAAATCAACTGAGCAGCAGGCGATTCTTACCCTGCACCGAGTGCGGCAAGGGTTTGTCGAGGAGCGCACGGCGACGCTGATGCGTATTCGCGGGCTGCTGGGGGAGTTCGGCATCGTTCTTGGTCAGAAGCCGTCGCGGCTGCGCAAGGAGATTGGCGCCAGGCTCGAAGCGTTGCCGGTGCTGGCGCGGCGTGCAATTGATGATCTGCGCGGCCACCTCAGTGTGCTCGAGGCAAGACTGGCCGACTATGATCAAGAGCTTCGGCATCTCGCGCAGAGCGAGGAACGCTCGCAGCGCTTGCAGACTATCCCCGGTGTAGGGCCGATCACGGCCTCCGCGATGGTGGCCTCGATCGGTTCGGGTCATGAGTTCAAGAACGGCAGGCAGTTCGCAGCCTGGCTTGGGCTGGTGCCTACGCAGTGGTCGTCGGGCGGCAAACACCGCCTTGGACACATCACCAAACGCGGTGATGGCTATTTACGAATGTTATTGGTTCTCGGTGCTCGCGCTGTACTTGCCAACGGCAAGCCGCCGAGTGATCGCGTTTCACGCTGGGCGCATTCGCTGCGGTTGCGCATGAGTTACCACAAGGTATGCGTAGCCATTGCGGCAAAAAATGCGCGCATCATTTGGGCGCTGCTGACTCGAGGAGGAAACTATCGAGCCACCGGAGTCCAGTAGAGGAAGTGCGGAAGAAACCTGCCGAAGAGCTGCACGCGTTGATGAGCAAACGATCAGACCTGCGTTCGGGGAGCCTGCTTTTGGACGGGTCGAAACCTGACCGAGTACTGTCTTGAGGACCGAACGCGCGTCTGTCATCAGGGCCCGAGACGCAACACGTCTCATCGAGAGGCCGGTTATAGTCCAGCAGCCTGATCTCTTGCTTGGCAACGCGATGGGATCGACAAGGAACAACGCTCTATTTGACAAACCGGAGAAGCCCTTATAGTCCAAAAATACGAACGACGGACGGTAGAATGTCGGCATGGGCTCGGTGCCGCCGCTGCTATCCTTTCTGCTGATGATCGCCGCTGGTTGGGTTCATCGCCACCAATTGTTCGTTATCGAATTCCTTCAAGCAGAGAACCGGTTGCTCAAAGACTGGCTCCGAGGACGGCGCATTCGCTTCTCCGACGCCGAGCGCGCTCTTCTGGCGCGGAAGGCTAAAGCCGTGGGTCGAAAGGCGTTGCTCGATCTCGACACCATTGTCTCGCCGGATACGCTGCTGCGATGGCATCGGCGGTTAGTCGCGCAAAAATGGAATTTTGCGCACCGACGAAGTGTCGGCCGACCGGGCATCATGCGGCACATCTCGGAGCTGATAGTACAAATGGCGCAGGAGAATCCACGCTGGGGATACACCCGTATTCAAGGAGCCCTGGCCAACCTCAGCCACAAAGTCGGCCGCGGGACAATCGCCAATGTGTTAAGGCGCAATGGCATTGAGCCCTCGCCAGAGCGCAGCAGACGAACGCGGTGGTCGACGTTTCTCAAGGGGCGTTGGAAAGTGCTGGCCGCCAGCGACTTCCTCACGGTAGAAGTGTGGACGGGCAGGGGATTGGTAACACACTATTTGCTGTTCGTGATGAGCCTTGCCGATCGCGTTGTGACCATCGCCGGCATCACTACACGACCAGACGAGTCGTGGATGCTGCAGGTTGCCCGCAATGTGACTGATTCGCAGGTAGAAGCGCTGCAGTCTAAGTGCTACCTCATCGTCGATCGAGACACGAAATACTCGCAGCAATTTCGGCGGCTGGCGCGGGACAGCGGCACGAAAGTGATCCGGCTCCCACCGATGTCGCCGAATCTGAAGGCTTACGTTTCACACTGCACCTCCTTCGGTCGATCAGAGACGATTCCTGGATCAGGGTGTCGGAGCGAGAGCTTTGTACCTTGTGCCTTGCGCGGCGAATTGACGCCCGGTGGTTCGAACAGACACTCGTTCTTGTCGCTGTAGGCGTGTCCGCGAATCAAGCCGTGGCGATTCCATATCTTCACATGAGTTGGCGAGATGTGCAGCGCGTCGGCCATTTCCTGCAACGTCAGTAGTCCGGCCTCGCGCAAGCGATCATAGCGTGGCTTGAGGCCGTAGCTGCGCACCAGACGCGCAACCAGATGCGGGTGGAAGGGTTTGCCGGCACCGGACATGATGCCGCGTTGATTCAGGATGGCGGCGATCTGCGGGACAGTGTTGTTGTTCAGCAGTTGGTCGATTGCATCGACCACTGCCGAGGGTGTGACCCATTTCTTCCAGGATTGTAATGGTAGCGGCAGATTGAGCGTCTTGTGGGCGCCGCCCTTGAAGCGGATCTGCAAGGTGAGCTGATGGTCCCGGTTCAAGGTCACATCCTCGAGCAGAAGCCGAACCATGCGTTTGCGCTCGCGGTCCGGCGTGACGGGATCGCGCCACAGACGGGGGAAGTCGGATGTCAATGCAAGGATGGTGGCGCGCTGGTCGTCGGTGAGCACCCGCGCGTCTTGTTCGTGGCGCCGCGCATATTCTTCGTGGGCTTCGGTCAGTGCGCGCAGCTTATGATTCCAGTCGGCTTCCAGCGAGTCGGCAACCAAGCGGTTATCGGGGTCGACGCGCAGATAGCGGCGTTGTGCCAAGTCGCTTTCGTACTGGGCACGTTCGACTTGTTTGTGGCGAAGGCGATCGGCGTCCTCCAGGCGCGACTGCAGCTCGCGCTGCACGGCCAGCGTCACCTCCAAGGCGACCGGGTTGACCGCTGCGACGAGCAGATCGCCAATCGCTTGATCGATACCGACGCCAGGAACCCGTTGGCAAACCGGTTCGGCGTGCTCGATGCCTTCGCGTTGGCAGACGTACTCCGGGCACAGCTGCCCATGGCGGCTATGGTAACGAACCGTCATGCGATTTCCGCAGCGCCCGCAAACCACCAATCCTTGCAGTAGTGCCGGGCCCTCGCGTGGTGGCCCGCGGCGCCGATCAGCGCCCATCGCCTGCGCGCTTTCGTGCAATCGCTTCTGGTTCTGTTCATACGTAAGCGTCTGGGCAACTCATATTGCCCTGATGCGCGGTGTGAGTTCGGGGCCGTTGCGGGTGTCCAACTATGCGGCAGCGATTCGCCGATAGCGGGCTGGGTGGGCAGCCTCTCAAGGATGTCTTTGAGGTATCGATAGGGATCGTGGCCATTGAGCCTGGCCGATTGAATCAAGCTCATGACTGCGGCGGCACGCTTGCCCGCGCGCAGCGATCCCGCGAACAGCCAATTCGATCGGCCCAATGCAATCG
>CAWFKO010000019.1:0-89341 GCA_963816445.1 uncultured beta proteobacterium
GCGCTGGCGGTGACCAGTCCCACGCAAGCCGACGTCTTGAAGGAGCTGCCCACCATCGCAAGCACCCTGCCCGATTATGAGGCAAGCCAGTGGTACGGGCTCGCCGTTCCCGTCAAGACACCGGCCGATATCGTCGAACGCCTGAACAAGGAAACCAACGCCGCCTTTGCCGATGCCGCAATGAAGGCGCGTTTTGCCGCCATCAGTGGCGAGCCGATCGAGGGAACGCCTGCCCAGTTCGGCAAGTTGATCGCGGATGAGACCGAGAAGTGGGCGAAGGTGGTGAAGTTCGCCGGCCTCAAGGTGGAGTAGCCGCGCTCAACAGCTCGATAGCGATCGGCCGGGGATCGCGGTAGAATGCGCGTCGCCACGAGATGCGGGGTGAGTTGATGCCTAGAAAGGGAGTCACGGGCCACGACGGATGGGTCGTCACCGAAGCGCTGGCGACCGCGCTGGTGGCGCTCGAACAGCTTCCGCCGAAAACACCAGCCGCAGACCCATATGGACGACATCAGAAAACTGCTCGCCAACGGCCGTGAGCCTGCGGCCGTCAGCCTGCATCTGGCACAGGCCAAGTGCCGGCTGTTTCCCGACCTCGACCGTCTCGAGATCTACCGCGAATACGGCATCAGCAGCGACGAATACGGCTAGGTCACGCCCGAGAGCGACCAATCATCAGCAAAATTCCGCCGATCTGCGGCAGCAGAGCCAGTAGTACCAATCGCAACATCGCGAAATCATCGCCGGTTGGCTGCAGCGCGCCCCGGCTCACCCAGGCGACGATCCGGATCGCGGCCGCGGTTTGCGGATCGGCCGCCTGTTCGACCGAGCGCATGGCCACGTCCAACACCTGCCGACGATCGGCGACAGTCGCTTCCCGTTCCCGGCAGAACCTGCCGACACCACCTTTACACTCCCGGTCACGGGAAGCCATGGCGTCACCAAGCGCGGCTTGGGCGGTTTGGACGGCCGGCGTCACGCGTGCCGCGCGCGCCTGCGTTACGTCGGCGATGTTCACTGATGCGAACCCGATACCCGCCATCACCACAAAGATGAAGGTCATGAGCCACACGCCCCAGCCGGCCAGGGCGGTAGCCCGCTGTCCAGCCCCCCAGAGCCCGGCGGCGCATGACGGCATCACCAACGCGACCAGGTCGGCAGCCACGCCAACGGCGAGAAACAGCCATCCCGCCAGGTCGCTTGATCCCAGGGTCCGGGCAAACCAACCATTTATGGTGATGCCGACTGCGGCAAGGCCGAGGGCCGCGGTCGATAACGAGGACCGGGGCGACCTGGCGCCGCGACGGCTTGACGGGCTCGGCCAAGCGTAACGTCGCCTCGGTCGCATGCCGCCGCGTGACAGGCGGTTCGGTAGTGGCCGAATCCACCGACAAGAATTCCGGCGGTATCAGCGGTTCGGAGTATGGAGAGCCGGCATCCGCGGGGGTAACGGCCTTTGCCTTTTGTCGTTTGAGCCTCGGGTCCGCCTTGGCGCGTCCAGCGCCCCTCTTGGCCTTCTTTTTCGGCGGGACTTGATGGAGCGGAATAACAGATGCAGTAGTCTCTTCAGCCATTGGAACCGCCTATCGGTTTCGGTGGTCAGGCGCGGCGGCGTGTTGCTGCACGACGACGCGCCGCATTAATCGAATCAAAGCCTTTGCTTTTCGCATCGGATTCGTCAACGAGGCACTTGGGTGACAGCGGGAACTCAACATTTGACCCCAGTTGACATTGCGCGCGCGTAATGCGTGCAGGCGCAGCATCTCGTCCGAGCACAGCAACGACGCAAGCTGTCGCGCCCAAGAGTCATTGGCCGCTGGCACACCTGTTCATTGCCTTATTGAGCCCTAGACTACGTTTCAAAGTTATTGGGCCGTGGGGGACGAACGTGACCAAGAAAAAAGCCAACCCAGCGAAACCAGTCATACGTGTGACAGCCCGACGGCTTGGGTCAAAGATGGCGGCCGGAACAGACAGCACTTCGGATCAATTTCAGTTCCGTCTGCCAGACGGGATGCGGGACCAACTGTCCGAAGCGGCGACGGCAAACGGGCGCTCGCTCAACGACGAAATCATCCATAGGCTCACGCAATCCCTGGAGCGCGACGGGATGCAGAAGAAGCTGTCGCAGCACCTCAAGATACAGGGCGACCGCCTTGCGAAGGTGGAGGAAGAGATAGCCGACCTGGTCCAGCAGCTCAGGCTAAACGATGACTAGCGTAGCGATCCAAGCTGCCGACGGAATCCCACGATGAACAAGTACCTCTAACCCCGCCGTTACGCTGGGGTCGATCGCGGAAATACAGTCGGAAAGCAAAGTCGATAGATCCCTCAGATCGTTCGCGATGACAGCGGAGTCGCAACGCCAATACGCTTCGGACTCTCACGCGTTCGCGTAAGGCCTGATGATCTCCTCGCCGAAGCGGGCCAGCGTCGTTTCGAGATCGGGCAGGAACGCCGTCACTGGCAGCGCAAGGCGGCCCGCGCCCCGCGCGATGCGCTCCTCGACGGCCGCGCGCGGGTCGGAGCCGGAATTCGGCAGCGCACCGGGACAGCCGAGGATCAATTCCACCATCGCCGGATCGCGGCCGGCCTGCTCGGCCGAACGGCGCACGACGTCGAGCAACGGCATGGTGTCGACCTGGGCACCGATCGAGGGGAAGAAGCCGTCGCCCAGGCGGCCGGCGCGGCGGGCGGCCGCTTCCGAGTGGCCACCGACGACGATCGGCACCGATTTCGCGACCGGCTTCGGATTGCAGCTGACCTTGTCGAATTTCACAAACTCGCCCGCGAAGCTGGCACCGTCGCTGGCCCACAATGCGCGCATGGCCGCGACATACTCATCGGCGCGCTTGCCGCGACGCTCGAAAGGAATGCCGAGCGCCTCGAACTCCTCTTTTAGCCAACCCACCCCGATGCCGAGTTCGATCCGGCCGCCGCTGAGATAGTCGAGCGTGGCGACCTCCTTGGCCAGCACCAGCGGGTTGCGTTGCGGCAGGATCATCACGGCCGTCATGAAGCGCAGCCGCGTGGTGGCGGCGGCGACCCACGTCAGCCAGATCAGCGGATCGGGAAATTTCGCCGATGGACCGCCCGGTAATCGGCCGCCCGGCGCATAGGGATAGACGCTCGTGTAGTTGTCGGGAAACACGACGTGCTCGACAGCGAACACCGAATCGAAACCGGCCGCCTCCGCCAGGCGCACCAGACGGCGCGCGCCTTCGGGGTCGGAGAACGTGTTGTTGCCGAAGTGCAGGGCGAATTTCATGACGGCGGTTCCTTCCCGGATCGAGCGGCGCGTTCGATCGGCGCCTTCCAAACGCTATCATGGCACGCGGCGAGGCCATCGAGGAGCCGCCGTTCATGGCAGCCTCCCGGCACGCGCCGACACCTGTTCAAGCGACCCGACGCTTCGTATCCTCGGGCCACGGAGGACATGACGATGAAGCTTGGTCTGGCAATCGGCTATTCGGGCGCACATCTGGAGGTGCCGGTCGCACTCGTGCAGCGCGCGGAAGAGCTGGGTTACGACTCGGTCTGGTCGGCCGAAGCCTATGGCTCCGACGCGATCACGCCGCTCGCGTTCCTCGCCGCCAAGACCAACCGCATCAAGCTCGGCACCGGCATCATGCAGCTGGCCGCGCGAACGCCAGCCAACGCCGCCATGTCGGCCGCCAGCATTGACGCGATGGCCGGCGGCGGCCGCTTCATCGCAGGCCTGGGTGTCTCGGGACCGCAGATCGTCGAAGGCTGGTACGGCCAGCCGTGGGGCAAGCCCTACTATCGCGTCAAGGACTACGTCGCGATCATGCGCAAGATCTTCAAGCGCGAAGGCCCCGTGACGCACGAAGGCCGCGAGATCAGCCTGCCCTACAAGGGCGAGGGCTCCGCTGGACTCGCCAAGCCGCTGAAGTCGATCCTGCACATGAACCCCGACATCCCGATCTATCTCGCCACCGGCGGTGAGGCGATGGTCAAGCTGACGGCCGAGATCGCCGACGGCTGGCTGCCGATGGGTTTCGTGCCGGGCGCCATGGAGGAGTACGGCCCGTGGCTGGAGGAAGGCTTCCGCCGCGCCGGCAACGGCAAGAGCTTGAAGGATTTCACCATCCAGGCCTCCGTCCATGTCGAGGTCGACAACGACGTGAAAGGGGCGCTGACGCGGCTCAAGCCGGAGGTGGCGCTCTATGTGGGCGGCATGGGTCACCGGACCAAGAATTTTCACAACGACATCATGGTCCGGCGCGGCTTCGGCGACGCCGCCAAGCGCATCCAGGAACTGTACCTCGCGGGCCACAAGGACGAAGCCATCGCCACCGTGCCCGACGAGTGGGTCGATCTGAAATCGCTGGTCGGCCCACCGGCGCGCATCCGCGAACGCTACCGCGCCTGGGAGGACAGCGGCGCGGATTCGCTCAGCGTGCGATCGCGCCAGCCCGAGGCCATCGAGGTGATGGCCAAGGCCGCGCGGCTGAACTGAGTGTGAGCGGGCGGAGACAGCGGAGAACAAGCGTCATGCGTCCACCCCTTCGCGTCGGCACCGTCTACGATTTCCGCAACACGCCGGAATCGGGCATGGACATGCCGAGCCTGTACGCCGCGATCATGGACCAGGTGGTCATGCTCGACGGGCTCGGACTCGATCTCGTGTGGTTCACCGAGCACCACTTCCTCGATGACGGCTACCTGCCTTCGTGGGTGCCGATGGCGGGCGCGATCGCCGCGCGTACCAAACGTGTGCGGCTGTCGAGCGACGTCTGCCTGCTGCCGTTCAACCACCCGGTGCGGCTGGCCGAGGACCTCGCGGTGCTCGACAATATCAGCAATGGCCGCATCGAGGTCGGCGTCGGCATGGGCTACGCGCCGCACGAGTTCCGCGGCTTCGGTCTGCCCGTCTCGCGCCGCGTGTCGCTGACGGACGAAGGCATCGAGGTGCTGCGCCATTGCTTCACCGGCGAGAAATTCAGTTTCCATGGCAAGCGCTACGATTTCGACGACGTGGTGATCAGGCCGCGCTACGTGCAACCGGGTGGCCCGCCGCTCTGGATCGCTGCGATGTCGGAGCCCGGCGCGCAGCGCGCGGCACGCAATGACAGCAACTTCCTGCCGCAGGGCGCGCGCTCAATGGTGCTCGATCCGTGGCGCGCGACGCTGAAGGCGTCGGGCCGCAACCCCGACAGCTATCGCGTCGGCATCATCCGCTCCTGCCTCGTGACCGACGACCGCCGAACGCGACTGGCCGGCCGTGCGCGCCGCCGAGCGCTATCGCGGCCAAGTCTATCGCAGCTTCAACAAGGACGAGAGCGCCGCCGGCGGCGTTTCGGGCAACACGCGCGAGGCCAGCATCCCGCAGACATGGGTGGTCGGCAACGTCGAGCACTGCGTGAAGGAGCTGACATCCTTCGTGCGCGAATACGGCATCACCGACCTCGTCACCTGGGCGGTGCCGCCGGGCATGCGGCCGGAGCAGATGAACGGCAGTCTCGAACGCTTCGTGCGCGACGTGGCGCCGCGCGTCAAAGCCGCAGCCGCGGCGGCCTAGGGCGGAAGGAAGGACGGCGCATGGGTGTCGCGATCGGACTGGGCTGTGCGGAGTTTCCGTTTTCCGGCGCGGCGGCGTACTGGCGCTGGATCGACATGTGCGAGGCCGGCGGCGTGGATTCGATCTGGCAGACCGACCGGATCGTCAGCCGTCAGCCGTTCCTTGAATCGATGACCACGATGGCGGCTTTGGCAGGGCGCACGCGGCGCATGCGGTTCGGCATGAACGTCGTGTCGCTGGCGTTCCGCGACCCCGTGCTGCTGGCCAAGCAGTGCGCCACCATCGACGTGCTGTCGGACGGCCGCCTGCTGCCGGCCTTCGGCATCGGTAGCCCGCTGGCGCCCGAATGGGAGGCGCTCGGCGTGGACACGAAGACGCGCGGTCGCAAGACCGACGAGTGCCTCGAGATCATCCGCCGCCTGTGGCGAGAGGAGTCGGTCGACTTCAGCGGCGCCTTCTACAAACTGAAGGGCGCCACCATCGCGCCGAAGCCCGTGCAGCCCGACCTGCCGATGTGGATCGGCGGCTCGACCGACGCCGCGATCCGCCGCACGGCGCGCATCGGCACCGGCTGGCAGGCTGGCGGCGACCCGCCGGCCGAGGCCGGTCGCGTCGTGGCCGCGATCAAGGCCGCTGCCGCCGAAGCCGGCCGATCGATCGACGAAGATCATTACGGCGCCGGCTTCGCGTTCCACTTCGGCAGCCGGGACGCGCCCGGCGTCGGCAGGGCGATGGATGCCTACGCCAAACGCACCGGACGCGACGCCACACACGCATTCGCGATCGGCGACGCCGACACGATCCTCGCGCGCATCGCCGAATACGTCGACGCCGGCGTGTCGAAGTTCATTTTGCGGCCGCTCGGCGACGATGACGACGCCATCCTGGCCCAGACCCGTCTGCTGATCGAGCAGGTGCTGCCGCGCGCAGAGGCACGCTGGCCGAGAACGTCCGAAGGTCACCACGACCGACAAATAACGACACGACATCCATCGCGACCATCTGGTCCGCGAGCAACGCCACGAGGGAGAGAACGATGCGCATCGGCGGGCAAATGTTTTTCACGGACTATTCGATGTCGCCGACCGAACTGGCACGGGCGCTGGAGGAGCGCGGCTTCGATTCGCTCTGGGTGCCCGAACACTCCCACATTCCGTTGACGCGCAAGTCACCCTTCCCCAGCGGCGGCGATCTGCCGAAGAAGTATTACGACGTGATGGACCCGTTCGTGGTGCTGAGTGCGGCCGCGGCGGTGACCAAGACGCTGCTGCTCGGGACCGGCATTTGCCTGATCGCTCAGCGCGACCCGATCCAGACCGCCAAGCAGGTCGCTTCGATCGACCAGGTGTCGGGCGGCCGTTTCCTGTTCGGCGTCGGCAACGGCTGGAACGAGGACGAGATGGCCAACCACGGCACCGCTTTCGCGAGCCGCCACAAGCTGGCGCGCGAGCGTATCGAGGCCATGAAGGTGATCTGGACCAAGTCGAAGGCCGAGTATCATGGCGAGTTCGTGAACTTCGATCCGATGATGACCTGGCCGAAGCCGGTCCAGAAACCGCATCCGCCGATCCTGGTCGGCGGCGCCTTCCCGTACGGCGCGCGGCGAGCCCTGAGCTACGGCAACGGCTGGATGCCTCACCGCTCACGCACCCAGTATGCCGATGTGCAGGCCCTGCTGCCGAAGTTCCGCGAGATGGCGACTGAGGCGGGCCGCGATCTCGCGTCGGTGCCGATCACGATCTGGGGCGCCAAGGAGAATCTCGACCTGCTCAAGCGCGACCGCGACGACGGCGTCTCACGCGTGGTCGTCAGCCTCGATTCCGCCAAGGCCGATACGATCCTGCCGGAGCTCGATCGCTGGGCGACGTTGATCCGCCAGCTCGGTAGCTGAGAGGCTACACGAGCGGCAAGACCTCGGCCCTGAATTTCTGCATGCGTCGCGAGGACTTCATCGGCTGTCGAACCGCCGAATCCGAAATCGATGCAGCCGACACCCATGTCGCGCAGCGCCCGGATGTCGGCGGCAACGAGCGCCGGCGGACCGGCGAACAGGCGATGTTCGCCGTCACTGGCCTGCGGTGGCGCGGTCTCGCCGAACACCGTGACGCGCAAGCGTCAGGCCGACCGCCTTGGGATCGCGCCCCGCCTCAGTGGTCATCTTGCGCAGGCGCGCCGCCTGGGTCTTGAAACGCGTCAGGCTATCGAGCGGATTCTGCGGGTTGGTACCGATCGGATACCAGGCATCGCCGATGCGGGCAGTTCGCCGCAGCGCCGGACCGCTCTCGCCTCCGACCCAGATCGGCGGATGCGGCTTCTGCACGGGCTTCGGCTCGAAACCGATATTGGAGAACCGGACATGCTTGCCGTCGAATTTCGGCGCATCCTTCGTCCAGAGCTCAACGAAGGCGCGCACATATTCGTCGGTCACCGTTCCGCGCGCATCGAAGTCCGGCGCGTCGATGGCCTCGAACTCCTCGCGCATCCAGCCCGCACCGATACCGAGCGTCAGCCGGCCGCCCGAGAGAACGTCGATGGTCGAGAGAATCTTGGCGGTCAGCACGGCCGGGCGATGCGGCACCACCATGACGGAGGTCACGAGACGCAGCCGCGTCGTTTTCGCGGCGATCCAGGCGATCTCCGTCAGCTGTTCGTGCCGCTCGCCGCGGGTGCCGCTGGGGAACTCCCCGGAGGCGCTGTAGGGATATTCGGCCGCGATCGCGGTCGGAATCACGACGTGGTCGCTGAACGTCGCATAGTCGAAGCCCATCGCCTCGCCGCCAACCACGATCTTCGCAAGGTTATCCGCGGCCGACAGGGGTCCGGCGGTCGGTGCGTTGAAGCCGATCAGCATTTGTTGCGTCCTTCCTTGCATTGCATCGCTCGCGTCGATGCGACACCATGCGGCCGCCAGCGGGTGGCGGCAAGCGCGTCCCGCGATGAAATCGACCCTCTGCGGGCGGAGACGAGCGGATTATGACGGCGGCCGGTAGACAGGCGACGCGGCGGCGGTTCGACGCGCCGCTGGCCGAACTGATGGCAGAAGCCGCGGCCTTGCGCGATTCCGCGCACGGCCGGCTGATCTCCTACTCGCGCAAGGTCTTCATTCCGCTCACCAAGCTCTGCCGCGATGTCTGTCACTACTGCACGTTCGCGCAGGTGCCGCGCGCGGGCAAGCCCGTCTACCTCTCACCCGACGAGGTGCTCGCCATCGCGCGCGCCGGCGCGGCCGCAGGTTGCACCGAGGCGCTGTTCACGCTGGGCGACAAGCCCGAGCTGCGATACCAGGCCGCGCGCGACGCATTGAAGGCGCTCGGCCACGAAACGACGATCTCCTATCTGACCGCGATGTGCGCGCTTGTGCTGCGCGAGACCGGATTGCTGCCGCATGCCAATCCCGGCGTGATGACGCGCGAGGAGATCGCCGGCCTGCGCGAGGTGACGGCCAGCCAGGGCATCATGCTGGAGTCCACCAGCGAGCGGCTCTGCAGGCAGGGCGGCGTTCACTACGGTTCTCCCGACAAACATCCTGCAGTCAGGCTGGAGACCCTGCGTCTGGCCGGCGAACTGAAGGTTCCGTTCACGACCGGCATCCTGATCGGCATCGGCGAGACACGCGACGAGCGGATCGACGCGCTGGAGGCGATTGCGCGATCTGCACGCCGCCCATGGTCATATCCAGGAAGTCATCGTCCAGAACTTCCGGGCCAAGCCCGACACCAAGCTCGCCAATTCCGAGGAACCCGATCTCGACGACCTGCTGTGGACCATCGCGACGGCGCGTCTGATTCTCGGGCCCGACATGAATATCCAGGCGCCGCCAAATCTGTCGCCCGGCGTCTATCAAAAGCTGATCGACGCGGGGCTCAACGACTGGGGCGGCATCTCGCCGGTCACGCCCGATCACGTGAACCCGGAAGCGCCGTGGCCTGCCATCGCCGAGCTCGCCCGCAAGAGCGCGGACGCCGGCAAGCTGCTGGTGAACCGCCTGCCCGTCTACCCCGCCTACGTGCGCGCCGCCGATACGTGGCTGGCTCCCGACATCGCCACCCGCGTGCGGCGCATGAGCGACGCCGAAGGCTTCGCGCGCGACGACGACTGGGCACCGGGCAACACCAAGCCGCCACCGGCGCCGCTGGTGCTCGCCCGCGGCGTCGACGCCGGAATCGCTGGAATCGTCGAGCGCGCCACATCGGGCGAACGGCTCGCCTCGAACGACATCGTGCGCCTGTTCGCGGCACGCGACGCCGACTACCGGCACGTCACGCAGGCCGCCGACGCGCTGCGACGCGCGGTCAGTGGCGACGTCGTGCGTTACGTCGTGAACCGCAACATCAATTACACCAACATCTGCTACTTCCGGTGCAAGTTCTGCGCCTTCTCGAAAGGCCGCACGCACGAGGATCTGCGCGGCTCACCTTATGATCTCGCCATCGAGGAAATCACGCGTCGCGCGATCGAGGCGTGGGATCGCGGGGCGACGGAAGTGTGCCTGCAAGGCGGCATCCATCCCGACTACACCGGCGCCACCTACGAAGCGATCTGCCGGGCGATCAAGGCGGTCGTCCCCGAGATGCACATCCACGCCTTCTCGGCTCTGGAGGTGACGCAAGGTGCGGCCACGCTCGGACTGCCGATCCACGAGTTCCTCGCGAAGCTGAAGGCGGCCGGTCTCGGCACCCTGCCCGGAACGGCGGCCGAAATCCTCGACGATGACGTACGCGCCATCATCTGCCCCGACAAGATCAACACCGGGCAGTGGCTCGACGTGCAGCGCGCCGCCCACCAGGCGGGATTGCGCACCACCTCGACCATCATGTACGGGCACGTCGAGACCTCGAGTTCGTGGGCGAAACATCTGCTCGCGCTACGCGACTTGCAGGCCGAGACCGGCGGCTTCACCGAGTTCGTGCCGCTTCCCTTCGTCCACATGGAAGCGCCGATGTACCGCCTCGGCATGGCGCGCCCCGGCCCGACGTTCCGCGAAGCCGTGATCATGCATTCCAGTCGGGCGGCTGGCCCTGCATCCGCTGATCTCCAACATCCAGACCTCCTGGGTGAAGATGGGGCCGGCGGGCGCCGCAGTCTGCCTGAAGTCCGGCGCCAACGATCTCGGTGGCACGCTGATGAACGAGAGCATCTCGCGCGCCGCCGGCACCCAGCACGGCCAGGAGTTTCCGCCGCACGAGATGGAAGCGCTCATCCGCTCGATCGGCCGCGAACCGATGCAACGCGACACTCTCTATCGGCCGGTGCCGGAAGACCGTCGAGCGGCATCCATGATCGCGGCCGACCTGGAGCCGATCGTGCTGACGCCGCCGCGCAAGAAGGCGGCGGTCGGTTAGGCGATGCCCCGCCCGGCCAGCAGCGCGGGCACGCCAAGTTCCTCGAGCAGCGTGCGGGTACGCGTGCCGGCTGATTGCGGCAGGCGCAGGAAGAGCGCCAGATCGACCGGATGGTCGATATCAATTGCGATTCCGGGCTGACGGATCACAGTCGGCTCGATGCCCTGAAGACGCGCGGCGTCGAGGTGCGGGAAGTAGCTGTTGTCGCCGAAGCGAAGCGGCACCGATTCCGGCGGCGAGCAGACGACGGCATTGGATCCGAGATCGTCATGCGCCGGCGAGATCGTGAAAGAGGGCGCTGCGAGATGCGCCGATAACACCGCGTCTATCTCGCCGGCGCGGGTGGCTGGAATGTCGCCGGGCATCGTGATCATGCCGCCACGCCCTTCGCCCGCGAGAATCCGGCGGCCGGCGTTGACGCTGCCGGTATGTCCGTCCCGCGCGCCCTCGGTCACGATCCGCGCACCGATCTTTTCGCCAAGAGCCGTCGCATGCGGATCGAGCGTGACGATCATCACGCCGGCCAGAAGCCGGGAGCCGGCAACGGCGTCGAGCATGTCCGTCAGCATGGTCTCGGCGAGAAGACGGCGTTCTGGCGGCGACAGCAGGCCCGACAGCCGATGCTTGGCGCCATCGAACTCCTTGACCGGAATGACCGCCCAGATGTCGCTCATCGCCGCGAGGCCAGTGCGTCCGCCGCGTCGAGCGTCACGCGCGCCAGCGTCTCCCGGTCATGCAGGCTCGTCATCAGGGTTCTGGCGATCGTGACCCGCGCGCCGACATTGCCGATCCCATCGGCGTCGGCGTGGTCGACGATATAGCCATCGAGCAGGTCGCCGTAGCGTGCGGCGACGCCGGCGGCACTGGCCTCGAGGCCAAGTTCGCGCATCATCTTCGCGGTCGGGCCCTTGACGGCCTGCCCGCCGATGATTGGCGACACCGCGACGACCGGTGCGCCACTCGCCTTGATCGCATCGCGCATGCCGGGGATCGCCAGGATCGGCTCGACGCTGATGAAGGGATTGGACGGACAGACGATCACGGCCCGCACGTCGCCCGAGCGCAGCGCCGCCGTGATGTCGGCGTGCGGCCGGGCGAGCGTCACGCCGTCGAAAGCCAGCTCATGGACAACCGGCCGGCACTGCTGGCGCACGAAATAGTCCTGGAAGTCGATCCAGCCCGCGTCGCCGCGCACGCGGGTACGCACGCGGTCGTCGCTCATCGGCACCACGCGGGCACCGATGCCGAGGCGCCGGCAAATGTCTGATGTCACCTCGGACAGTGTCTGCCCCAAGCGCAGGCGACGGGTGCGCTCGACATGCAGCGCGAGATCGCGATCGCCGAGCCGAAACCAGTCCTCGCCGCCGAGCGCGCCGATGCTGTCCATGAACGACCACGTCTCGTCACGCCGGCCCCAGCCGGTGGCGGGATTGTCGATGCCCGCGAGAACGTAGGTCAGCGTGTCGATATCGGGCGAGATGCTCAGTCCAAGATGCTCGAAATCGTCGCCGGTGTTGGCGACCACGAGCAGTTCGTCGGCCGGCAAGACGCGGCTCAGACCGAGCGCCAGTTTGGCGCCGCCGACCCCGCCGGACAGCGCCACGACAAGTCGTTTGCTCATCGGAACATGTCCTCGGCGGCTGGGCGCACCAGCTCGGACGCACCATTGTCGGGACCGCGCCATGTCAGACCGCGCACGACCACGACAGGCTGGCCTTCGGCACCCTGCCCCATCACGAGCGACGCTGCAGCAGCGATCTCGTCCGCATGCCCGGTGATGCTGACCTGAAGCTCGCGGCCGAACAGATCGGGCGAGCCACGCAGATCCATCAGCGACGGGAGGCCGGCCGCACCGATCGCGACGCCGCAGGTACCGCGCCGCCAGGCACGGCCGAAGCTGTCGTTGATGATCACCGCCACTGGCACGCCGAACCTTTGCGACAGGCGCCTCCTCAATATCGCCGCGCTGCCGTCGGGATCGACCGGCAGTAGCAGTGCTCGCTGGGGGTCATCGGGCGAGGCCACGTTGGACTGGTCGATGCCCGCATTGGCCATCACGAAGCCCAGCCGGTGCTCGACGATCAGGATGCCCGGCCTTGCCCGCACGACGCGCACCGATTCCGACAGGATCAGTTCGACGAGGCGCGGATCTTTCTGGACGTTGCCGGCGAGTTCGATCGCCTCGGTCGAGGGTTCGACGGTCGCGAGATCGACCATGCGCCCTTCGGCCTTGGACACGATCTTCTGCGTCAGCACGAAGACGTCGCCGCCACGTGGCACGATGCCACCGCGCGCCAGCCCCTCGCCGATCAAGGCGACGAGATCGTCGTCCTTGCGCACCAGCGGAATGCCGGGGACGGCGAGGATCTCGACGGCGTTGCTGCGTTTCATCGGCCGGTCCCGCGCACTCAACCGAAACGCTTGCGCAGGCGCGGCAGCACGTGCTCACCGTAGAGTTTCAGGAAGCGCGCCTGGTCCGGTCCCGGCGCGTGGAACACCAGATTCCGGAAACCGAGACCGACATAGTAACCGATCCGCTCGACGTGCTCGTCGGCGTCGCTGGACACGATCCATCGACTGGCGGCGCGCTCCAGCGGCAGCGCGTCGGCGAGGCGCTGCATCTCGACGGGATCCTCTACCGTCATCTTTTCCTCGGGCGTCAGCGCCAGCGCCGCCCAGTGGCGCGTGTCCTCGAGCGCACGCACCTTGTCGGTGTCGAACGACACCTTGACCTCGATCATGCGATCGTAGGACCGCGACGGATCCTCCGACGCCGCGATTCCCTCGGCGACCTTCGGCAACAGCGTCTCGGTGTAGAGCTCCGGCTTCTTGCCGCTGGTGCAGATGAATCCTTCGGCGGAGCGGCCGGCGTAACGCGCCACGAGGGCACCCGCGGCTGCGACATAGATCGGCACCGGCGTGTCGGGGCGGTCGTAGATCGTCGCCTTCTCGGTCTTGTAGTACTGGCCTTCGAAGCTGACCCGCTCCTGCGTCCAGAGTGCCCGAATCAGCGTGACGGATTCACGCAGGCGAGCGAAGCGCTCCTTGAATTCCGGCCAGGGCTGGCCGGTCGAAGGCACTTCGTTGAGTCCTTCGCCGGTGCCGATGCCGAGCACGACGCGTCCCGGGAACATCGCGCCCATCGTGCCGAACGCCTGGGCGACGATGGAAGGATGGTAGCGGAAAGTCGGCGTCAGCACGCTGGTGCCGATGACGACGCGCGACGTTCTGGCGCCCAGCGCGCCCAGCCACGTCAGCGAGAAGGGCGCATGGCCGTCGACGTGCTTCCATGGCTGAAAGTGGTCGCTGATGAAGACCGAATCGAAACCGACTTCCTCGGCAAGACACGAGAAGCCCAGCAACTTGCCCGGCGCGAACTGCTCCGCCGATGCCTTGTATCCGAGCTTGATCACCGCACGTCTCCTGGCTGGCGCCGGTCGATGCCGATGCCGTGGTACCCGTCGCGGAAATCTATAGACTAGCGGGAAACCGGCAACCAGCCAAAGTGAGGAAACGACCATGCATCTCGGAATTGCCCTGCCTTTCGGCGACATCGGTGGCGATGGCCCGATCGTGCGCGAATTCGCTGAGCTCGCCGAGGCCGAAGGTTACGATGGCCTGACGCTGGCGGACCACGTGCTCGGCGGCAACCCGGCGAACCCCGCCAGCGGCCGTGCGGGTGGGCTCGGCCTGTTCCACGATCCCTTCGTGGCGTTCGGTTTCATCGCTGCCTGCACGAAAAAGGTCGAACTCTCCACCCAGGTGCTGATTCTCGCGCAGCGCCAGACGGTGCTGGTTGCCAAGCAGGCTGCCAGTCTCGACGTGCTCAGCGGCGGCCGTTTCCGCTTCGGCGTCGGCGTGGGCTGGAACGAGATGGAGTTCGTCGGCCTCAACGAGAATTTCCACAACAGGGGCAAGCGGTCCGAGGAACAGGTCCAGGTGATGAAAGCGCTGTGGGCCGATCCCTACGTCACGTTCGAGGGCAAGTGGCACCGCCTCCCGGACGCCGGCATCAATCCCCGGCCGCCAAGCCGCAAAATTCCGCTGTGGTTCGGCGGCCACATGGACGTGACGCTGCAGCGGATCGCAAAGTGGGGCGACGGCTGGATCATGCTGTCTGAACCGCCGGGACCCAAGGCCGTCGCGGAATTCGACAAGCTGCGCCGCCTGGTGGAAGCCGAGGGACGCGATCCGGCGTCGGTTGGCCTCGAAGTCTGGACCTCAACCGGCACAGGCACCGAAAAGGACTGGCGCGAGGAAATCAGCTTCTGGAAGAAGGCGGGCGTCACGCATGTCACGCTGCACAACACCTTCGGCGGCTACCACCACAAGCGCATGGCCGGCCGGAGCATGACCGACCATGTCGACGCGATGCGCCGCTACCGCAACGCCGTCGCCGATCTGCTCTGAGGGAGGGCGGCGCACACGCGCCTCAGGTATCGGCGAGCGCGGCCAGCATGCGGTCGCGGGCGGCGAAATCGCCATCCGCGTGGACGGGCTGCAGACAGACATGCGTGGCGCCGGCCGTGAAGTGCGCCCGCAGGCCGCGCCTGATCGTGTCGGCGTCGCCCCACAGGACCATCGCATCGATGAACCGGTCGCTACCGCCGTCGGCGAGCTCAGCCTCGGTGAAGCCCTGGCGCAGCCAGCTGTTGCGGTAGTTCGGCAGCACCATGTAACGCGACAGTTCCTTGCGCCCGAGCGCCCGCGCCTTCGCGGGATCGGTCTCGAGCGTTACCTTCTGCTCCACCGCGAGCCACTTCGAAGGCCCGAGGATCGCGGCGGCCTGGGCCGTATGCTTCGGCGTCACGTTATATGGGACAGCGCCACGCGACTTGGCACCGCTCAGCGCCAGCATCTTCGGTCCGAGTGCTGCGACCACGACCGGCGGCAGTTCGCCGGCGGGCGCGAACTTGTTGATGCCGTCGAGATAGGCGCCCATCGCCGCCAACGGTTTGTCGTAGCGATGGCCGCGCAGGCCCTCGACCATCGGAATGTGGCTGACGCCGAGACCGAGAACGAACCGGTCGCCGTAGAGCGCGTTCAGCGAGACCATGGCGCGCTGCGCGGTGAAGGAATCGCGTGCATAGATGTTGGCGATCGAACTGCCGATCACCAGCTTCTCGCTGCTCGACAGCAGCCAGGCCGCCAGCGACATCGACTCGTAGCCCCGCGATTCCGGGTACCACAGGGTCGAGTAGCCATTATTCTCGACCGTGCGCACGAAATCGCGCAGCTGCGATCCGTCGAGTTTATCGGTGCCGTACCACACGCCAAGGCGTCCGAGTTTCATGTCGATTTTCTCCGGTTGAAGGTGCGCTCGAGCCGCTATCAGGCTGCGGTTCCGAGAATGGTACGCCGGGCTCGCGCGACACCTTCGGACTGGATGTCGCTGGCGAGTTGGCGCAGGCGCTCGCGATCGCCGTCGTTCTTCACCGCGATAGAGAATTCGCAGTTAGTGACTACGCCGCCATAGCGGTCGCAGAGCTTGCGGCCGATCGTGTCGTAGGTCGCGATCGTCACGAAAGTGTGCAAGACGTCGTCGTTGATGTGCTGAGGCATCTCTTCCCAGCGTTGCGCTCGCGATAGCAGCTTCAGCCGGTCCGCGAGATCGCCCAGACCGAGATGGTCGAACGCGGCGCGATATTGCGGCGTCGAGGCATAGAAGGCGATCCGCGCGCGCGCGTCGCGCACCTTGGGCACCAGCTCCGCCTCGTTGGCGGCTGTGGCGACCAGCGGCTTCATGCAGACCTGGAAACGATCCAGCGACCTGCCCCGCCTTGACCGCACCGGCCCGCACGGCCGGCAGCATAACCTTCTCGATGTAGGATGGCGTGCATACCGGATGCGGCCGGATACCCTCGGCGACTTCGCCCGCCACCTGACACATCATCGGGTTCACCGCCGCGATATGAATGGGAATGTCGGGATGCTCGATCGGGCCCGGATTGAACAAGGGCACCATCAGATTGATGTTGTAATGCGGCCCCCTGACGTCGAGTGGCGTGCCGTTCTGCCAGCAATCCCAGACCGCGCGAACTGCGCTCACGTACTCGCGCATCCACGGCCCGGCGGGCGTCCAGGGCATGCCGAAACGTCGCTCGATATGGGCCTTCACCTGCGTGCCGAGGCCGAGCGTAAAGCGGCCACGGGACAGCTTCTGCAGCGTCCACGCGCTCATCGCGGTCACGGTCGGACTGCGCGGAAAGGCGATCGCGACCGACGTGCCGAGCTTCAGGGTCCGCGTCGTCTGGGCCGCCAGCGCCAGCAGGATGAACGGATCGTCCTTGGTTTCCTCGACCACGAGTCCGTCGTAGCCGATCTCTTCCAGCAGGCGCGCGTCGGCGGCAATGGAATGGAGATCGAGCGGCATTTCCGGCGCGCGCAGGCCGGGGTCGACCTTGCCCAGCGGCAGAAGTGTTTCAAGCAGCACGTCGTCACTCCACGATGAACGGCTGCTGCAACCTATCACGCCAGGGCTTCGGGCCAAGCCGTCGCGCGAAGTCCGGATCGTACCGACACGGCGGCTGGTGGGCCGCCCGACGGCGTGACGGTCACGATCCTCAATGCCGACAAGCGGATCGGCACGCATGTGTTCACGACGGTGGCGCGCAACGACGCGGCCCTGCGCTGGACCGGTCACGATTGACAACGGGGAACGACGCCAAAGACGCGCTCGACCGTATCACCATCCCACAGGATGTACTCGACCGCATCGCGCCGACCGCAATGCGCGATCCCCGGTCATCGTCTCGGACGAGCCGCCGAGCCGCGAGCGGTCGGAGACGCCGTCGTATTTGCGGCCGAGTAAAGCGGCGAGGCGATCCGTATGCCAGTGGCGTTCAAACTACTACACCCTGCGCGTTCTTGGAGCGCGGCTCGAAATCGGCCCTAAATCGCTCCACTTTCCCGCAGCGCCGTGATTGTTGCTGCATCGTAACCGAGTTCTCCCAGCACAAGCTCGGTGTGCTCGCCGAGCGTCGGCGGTCGGATAACGATTTCGCCCGGGGTCAGCGAAAGTCTTACCGCGGCGCGTGCAATCGGTGCGGGGCTCGGCAAGCCCGGATAGTCCAAACTGTTCATAAAGCCCGCGGCGCGAATGTGAGGGTGATCCAGCGCTTGCTGTGGGCTCAATACAGGTCCAGCCGGTATTTGTGCTGTTCCGAGGATATCGACGGCCTCCTGCGTCGTGCGCTCGGCGCACCACCGCGCCATCCGCTGGCTGATCAGCGGACCGTTCTCGCCACGCTTAAGGTCATTGGAGAAGCGCGGATCCTTCAGCCAACGATCTTCTTCGCCCATCAACTTCGCCCAGCGAACGAACAGCGGGTGTCCCGTGACTTGGCAAAGCATCCAGCCGTCCCTGGTGCGGTAGATATCGGCGGGCGCCGCTGTCTGGCCAAGATTTCCGGTCGGAACGCGGTTGGCCGCGATCACCGACTGTTCGATCAGGGTCGCGTTTGTGAAGGAGAGTGCGGTCGCCAGTAGCGCGCCTTCGACGATCTGCCCGCGGCCCGACTTACCGCGCTCGATCAAAGCGGCGAGCGTACCGAAGGCGCAATGCAGCGCGGTGCCGAAGTCGACCCAGTTTACCGCCGCGCGATAAGGTGGATCGCCCGCGCCTGTCATATAGACCGCCCCCGACATCACTTGCCCGACCCCGTCGAAGCCAACCCGATCCGACCACGGGCCCGGTCCGCCGAATGCGCTCGCGGTCGTGAGAATAATGTCGGACTTGATCGCCTTCAGGGTTTCGTAGTCGAGCTTCATCGCTTGCAGCGTCTGCGGCGGTAGGTTGGCGACCACCACGTCCGACTTCGCGACCAGTCGCCGCAGCACCTCTTGCCCTTCTGCCTTCATCGGGTCGAGTGTGATGCATTTCTTGTTGCGATTGATCTGCAGGAACAGCGCGCCTTCGCCGCCCGCGCCTACTGGAGCTACGAAACGATCTTCGCTGCCGCCGCGTTTCTCCACGCGGATCACCTCCGCGCCGAATTCCGCAAGCAATGTCGCACAAGGGCCCTGCGATATAGCGCCCGAAATCGAGCACCCGCACCCCCTCTAGAATTCCACCCATCGACCGATCCTTTTCTCTTTTAAGCAGTGCTCCTTCGACCGCTGGGAGCGTCCCATCGAGTTCAACTAGCCTAAATTCCCCGCAAAGCCCGGTCAAATTCCTCGGCGTACCGGCGGCGTGCATACGAACTCAATGAGCCTCAAGCTGGCTGTGGGATGGTCGAAACAGAAACGGCCATGGTGCCCGATCCGAATTACCTGCGTGCGATAACCGCAATAGCGCCAAGCTAACGAAGCAGAAGAGCGGTTTGAATGTTATTTCAGCGCCTCATCTCCCGCTCAACTGCGAGTTCCGCCTGAAGGCTTGCAATCCCTGGCCGCGATGTCGCCATCGATGGCGATCTCGTCCCACTTTTCGGCAGGGCCGAACAGCTAAATTCGCGCTTTCGGGGCGCATTGTCGGAAGCTGACATTTCAATATGCGCTGATCGTTTCCGGTCTAAGGTGAATATGATGTTGAACGGCGATGCGCATTGGTCAGCACGACTGACCGACGGATACCCGTTTAGTGGACTTGATGACCGGAACAAATCAGCGCAGGGTCACCCCCAAGGGCTGGCGAGCCAACGATCTATCCAAGGGGCGCATGTTATGACTGCCATATCGATAGGCCGAATAGTCGTGCCGTCGTTGGCGCTTGTTGCGGTAGGTGGTGCAGCACTTGTCTTCGCCATCACGCACGTAGGGCGCGAGCCGCCGGTTGAAACCAGAGCCGCAACCGCCGCGCCGGCGGTTTCGCCGCCTGCATCGAACGCTCGGGATGAAGTCTCGGCCGCGCTCGCAACGGCACAAGCTGAAGCAAAGGCCGTGGCGGCTACACCTGCCGTATCACCCCGCGCGCCGGACACCGATGAGTCCGTGCCCGACTTCGACATTGCCCGCATTGAGCCAAACGGTGACGCGGTCATCGCCGGCAGGGCTGCGCCGGGCGCGATCGTAGAACTGTTGCGCAACGGCGAGCCCCACGATCGAGCGGTCGCAGATCAATCCGGACAATTCGTTATGGTCCCTCCCCGGCTTCCCCCTGGGGACTATGAGCTGACGTTGAGGTCCAGACAGCCGGACGGCAAGCAGGTAACGTCCAAACAGAGCGTGGTGGTCGCGCTAGCCGAGGTGGAGTCCAGCACCGGCACGGTCCGATCGCGCGCCAAGATGCCGCTCAATGTTCCGGAGACGGTGGAGGCAAACCGTTCCGTGCTGGATCAGGCCGTTGTATCTTCTCAACCGGACCAGCCCTCCCAGCCTCCATTGCAAAAAGCGAAGCCGCAGGACATTGCAAATTCACAGCAGGCGCGCGCGACTGCCGCCACGCCTCTGCCAGACGAAGGCTCACCCCCCACCATAGTCGCGCCGAAGATCGCGACCACGGTCGTATCCCCCGGCGACAGCCTCTGGCGCATCAGCCGTGTCACCTACGGCGCGGGCATGCGATACGCATTGGTTTACAAAGCGAACCGGGACCATATTCGAAATCCAAATCGGATTTATCCCGGCCAGATCTTTGTCCTTCCTATGAAAGCGCGCTGAAAAGTGCCTACAATTCCAAGTGCTGCACGAGGGATGGTTGCGCGATTTTTTGCGCCGCTCGACAATGCGCTATCGCCAAGCGACCGCATCGCTATCCGTCGGTTCGTCAGCACCGGGCGAAAAGAAAATGCGGGATTGTGATCTCGCTGAATTGGCCGGCGTAAAGACGGTAAACTTCCCGAAAGCAAATTGAGCATGGGCGACAGAGATCACCCCAAAGCTCTGCGCGCTCGTGTTAATGCAGCCGGAAGACTCCGTCCACGGCGCGCAGCTCGGCAGGCTTGATCAGTTTGGAGTGCGCGACGGTGACCGCAAACAGCGGACCTTCGAGCTTTGTTTCCCAGAACGCGAGGAAATCCTTAAGCGCCGGGAAATTCGGAAACATATCGTAGTCCTGCCAGACGTAAGTTTGCAGCAACCAGCGATGATCCGGACGGCGATAAACGATCTCCGCTGTTGTCAGTCCATAGCCTAAGACCTGCTTCTTGAAATCCTTGGAGACCGCATCTTTCTCGACCATGCCAACCTCCAGCCGAACTAAAACAGTTTGCATGATTCTCAATTCGCCAGAAACTAAAACGTTCAATAGGTCATAGTAATCAATGCGCTAGCAGCATGTTACTTCGCCTGCTAGCAGTCGCCGCAAGCGTTCCTCCTCAAGAAACTCAGGTTGCAGTGAAACATCGCGGGACGAAGCCCTTGCGCCTCAGCGCCACAGGCTTATGTCAGGGGTGGCTAGCACTCGCTCATTGCGACTGCCAATCCAGAAAATAACAACAAAACCAAGGAGGACTGCATGAAATTCCGTCCGCTTCACGACCGCGTTGTGGTCAAGCGCATCGACGCCGAAGAAAAGACAGCTGGCGGCATCATTATTCCGGACAGTGCCAAGGAAAAACCCTCGCAGGGCGAAATCACAGCGGTTGGTCCGGGCGGCCGTGACGAATCCGGCAAGCTGATTCCGATCGACCTCAAGGTCGGCGACCGCGTGCTGTTCGGCAAATGGTCGGGCAACGAGGTCAAGCTCGATGGTGAAGAGCTCCTGATCATGAAGGAGAGCGACATCATGGGCGTTCTCACCGATCTTCCCACCACCAAGAAGAAGGCCGCTTAAGCACCAGCCAGCTTTCCTTATCCTGGGGGAGCCGGCGCAGCCGGCGTTTCGAAGGACGAGGCCCGCAAGTTCAAGTCTCATTCCCCATCCCACAAGAACTCGCCCAGTCGCGTTGTCTTTGGGATCTGATCAGTTGAAAATGGAGATCATTATGTCAGCCAAAGAAGTCAAATTCGGCGTCGATGCACGAGATCGCATGCTGCGCGGCGTCGAAATTCTCAACAACGCGGTCAAGGTGACGCTCGGCCCCAAGGGCCGCAACGTTTTGCTCGACAAGTCGTTCGGCGCACCCCGCATGACCAAGGACGGCGTCACCGTCGCCAAGGAAATCGAGCTTGACGACAAGTTCGAGAACATGGGCGCCCAGATGGTGCGCGAAGTCGCCTCCAAATCGGCGGATGCTGCCGGCGACGGCACCACCACCGCGACCGTACTAGCCGCGGCCATTGTGCGCGAAGGCGCCAAGTCGGTTGCCGCCGGCATGAACCCGATGGACCTGAAGCGCGGTATCGACATGGCGGTGGACGCTGTCGTCGCCGACCTCGTCAAGAACTCCAAGAAGGTCACCTCGAACGAGGAAATCGCCCAGGTCGGCACTATCTCCTCCAATGGCGACGCCGAAATCGGCAAGTTCCTGGCGGATGCCATGAAGAAGGTCGGCAACGAGGGCGTCATCACGGTTGAAGAAGCAAAATCGCTCGAGACCGAGCTTGAGGTGGTCGAAGGCATGCAGTTCGACCGCGGCTACATTTCGCCCTACTTCGTCACCAACGCCGACAAGATGCGCGTAGAAATGGAAGATGCCTACGTCCTCATCAATGAAAAGAAGCTGTCCCAGTTGAATGAATTGCTTCCCTTGCTGGAAGCCGTGGTGCAGAGCGGCAAGCCGCTTGTGATTATCGCGGAAGACGTCGAAGGCGAAGCTCTCGCCACCCTCGTCGTCAACCGTCTGCGCGGCGGCCTCAAGGTTGCCGCTGTGAAGGCTCCGGGCTTCGGCGATCGCCGCAAGGCGATGCTGCAGGACATCGCGGTTCTGACCGGCGGTCAGGCGATCTCGGAAGATCTCGGCATCAAGATGGAGAACGTCACGCTCGCCATGCTCGGTCGCGCCAAGAAGGTGATGATCGACAAGGAGAACACCACCATCGTCAGCGGGGCCGGCAAGAAGGCCGACATCGAGGCGCGCGTCAATCAGATCAAGGCACAGATCGAGGAGACCACCTCGGACTACGACCGTGAGAAGCTGCAAGAGCGTCTGGCCAAGCTCGCGGGCGGCGTCGCGGTGATCCGCGTCGGCGGCGCGACCGAAGTCGAGGTCAAGGAGCGCAAGGATCGCGTTGATGACGCGATGCATGCGACCCGTGCGGCCGTGGAAGAAGGCATCGTGCCGGGCGGCGGCGTCGCGCTGCTGCGCGCCTCCGAACATCTCAAGGGCCTGCGCACCAAGAACGACGACCAGAAGACCGGTGTTGAGATCGTCCGCAAGGCGCTGTCCTATCCGGCACGCCAGATCGCGATCAATGCGGGCGAGGACGGCTCCGTGATCGTCGGCAAGATCCTGGAGAAGGACCAGTATGCCTACGGCTTCGATTCGCAGACCGGCGAATACGTCAACCTGATCTCGAAGGGCATCATCGACCCGACCAAGGTGGTTCGCGTGGCGATCCAGAACGCGGCTTCGGTTGCGGCACTCCTGATCACCACCGAAGCCATGGTGGCCGAAGTGCCGAAGAAAAATCAGGGCGGCGCCGGCATGCCTCCGGGTGGTGGCGGCATGGGCGGTATGGGTGGGATGGACTTCTAAGTCCAGCCCCGCTCAGAGCACAACAATAGGAAAGGCCCGGCAGCAATGCCGGGCCTTTAGCTTAGCCACTGCCCTTTATATTCTGTCGAGACGCTGAAGAATTGGCATGGTGGATCAGATCGTCATCACGGAGAAGACCAGCCAGGCAAAAGACGATACTCCCGGCCGAGGGCCATCTGTTCGAACTCCTCGAACCTGAGGATGTTGTGCCGGAATGGAAGCGGTGGTCACCGATACTCCTCGGCCCGAAGGCCTTTCAGCACGCGCCCGGCGGCAGGCGGAAACAAGACCGCCAAGCTCAAAATCATTCGCGAGGCCGTTCGCACCGCCCAGCGGATTTGGCTCGCCACCGATTGCGATCGCGAAGGTCAGTTAATCGGTCAGTAGATTCTCGAGAATTACCAATATCGTGGCGAAGTCATCCGGGTACTGTTCGCCAGGCAGGACCCATCCGCGACGCATTCGGGCCGGGCAAGGCCAAATACCGAACTAAGCAGGTAATTCAATGCGATCCGAACCCGGCCTTAATCAACACTTCTTTTGGAGAGAGGCAAAACCTGACTCGAACCTCAGTTCGCCAGCGGATCGGGCCGAAACTGGATGTGCACGGCGCGCGGCCGTGAGCCCTTGCCGCCTTCCTTGAGCCAAGGCGTGCGGTCGCCGTTCGTGCTCCACAACCCGCGGCCTTTCCACCCGGCGTTAGGATCGTCGATACGCCCGTCGAAGCCCTTGGCATAGAAGCTGAGCGGATAGGGAATCCGGATCATGATCATCTTGCCGTCCTTTAACGCCACGAAGCCGTCCCCGAGATTGGCGGTGGACATCGGGATGTTCTCGCCAAGTCCGGACGTGTTGTGCTGGTCGACCCAGGTGTAATAGCTCGACTCTGCGCTGTTCTCGCCGATGCCGTCGAAGCCAGGGCCGGGATACTGATAGATGGTCCAGCCCTCGGGGCAATGATTGCCGGTGGCGGTCGGCCCATTGAGCGGGCCCCTGCACTTGCGGCGATCGAAGCTGCCGAGGTGGCCGCTCGACAACGACGCCCAAACCACGCCGTTCTTGTCGATATCGCCGCCGCGGATTCCGAATGCCGGCGCCGGAACATTGAACACCTCCGACAGTCCGGTAGCCGGGTCAAATCGCAGGAATCCCGGCGGGCCGCCGAAGATGCCTACGGTGTACCAGATCGAGCCGTCGACCGGTGACGGCATCACCGCGTAAGGTCCCGAACCCGGGACGATCCGCTTGTCCTTGTTCGGATCGAGCGGGGCGTTGGGCTCGACATAATCGTCGCGCTTGCCGTTGCCGTTGGTGTCGAGCACGAACGGCGACCAGCCTTGCGACCCTGCGGCATCGCCGGTTTCGTCAAGCATCTTGGTGTTGATCCAGCCGGCAACCGGGCCGGTGCCGCTGACCCACAGCGTGTCGTTGGCGTCGTAGCCGAACTGCAGGTGGTGGGTGGCAAAGCAGGTGTTGATGAAACTGTACTTCATCGTCCTGGGATCGAGCATCGCCACCTGACGGGACGACTTATCCAGCGGAAACAGCTTGGCCGACGGGTGGTCGGAACCTTGTTTGCAGAACGCCGGGTTATCGATGCCGCGCACGGTGGCGGAGAGCCAGAGCCGGCCCTTCTCGTCGAACATGGAGTTGTGGTTGTTGGCTCGCGTATCCCAGAGTTTTTGCTCGCCCCAATAGGCGGATGGTTCCAGCGGCTTCACGCTGGCGGCATGTCCGGGACCCAACGATTCCGGCATCTCGGGGTCCGCGACCGGCATCCTGAAGAACGACACTTTATTCGTCTTTGGATCCAGGATCGGCATGTTGTCGGTCGAATATTCCGGCGAGCCGTAAAGCGGGCCATAGGCATTGACGGTCGGATTGCGCCGGTCGGACGAAATCAGATCGTGCAGGTATTTGTCGGGCGTCGACCACTCCCATGAAGTGATCACGATATTGCGTTCGACGCCTTGTGGACGCGCCGGCTTGCTCTTGGGCAGTTCGCCTTTGGCGATGCGATCGGTCCAGTCTCCGAGATATCTGAAGGGGACGCCGCCGAAATTCCCGGCAAGCTGGTTGGTCATCTGCTCGCCGGACTGCCCCGATTGAACGCGCCGCATCCAAGCAGTTTCGCCGGAATCGAACTTACCGAAAGCTGTGGGAATCGTGCGAGTCAGATTCCTGACCGATCTGATGACAGCCGATGCAGCCGATGTTCTTCATCTGCTTCAGCCAGTCATTCTGCGTAAATTTTTCGGGAATGTTGCTCTTGCCGCCGAACTCGTCGGCGAGCGGTATTTTCATCATCGCATACCAGTAGATCGCCGGATAATAATGGGCCGCCGCCGCTTCGTTCTGTGCCGGTACCGCCGTGTGATTAAGAAGCTGGCCCGGCTTTGCGGTGAGCTTAGCCGAAATCCACCAAGCCATAACCACGCACCCAGACGCTGTAATTCGCGGCCGGCAGATCGGGGATGAGGTAGCGGCCCTGATCGTCGGTAACTACGATGCGCGCGAACTTCGTCGGCAGCTCGGTGGTCTCGGCGATCACCCAGACCCCAGCTTCAGGGCCCGCCGCGCCGACAACAGTGCCGCCGATGTCGGTGACGCCGACCGTCACGGCTTGCTGCGCATAAACTGCGGTGGAGATTGCGTTTGGCAGCGCCATCAAGCCGGCGCACATCATCAACCGCGCAAGCGCATTGGTCATGAACATGGCTCGCCTCCCGGCATGGAACCAGCTTCTTGGTCGGTTTTTCGTTGCCCCCATTTTAGCAAAAAGGTCGGCAGCGTCCAATCACTTCAATCTGCCTTCTTCCGACGTCCACCTATGGCACTGGCTGACGCCCGCGTTTCGTCGAAGGTCCGCTTCGCGCCCATGAGCCGCGGTTGCTGGCAAACGGTGCACATGCGCGCGGTCTTTAAGTGATAGCTTTATCAGCCGCAATTCCAGACCGGCCCGATCGGCGTCCGCGTCCAGCAAGGGCCGAAGCTGCCGCCATTGTAGCGACCACCGTAAAAGCCAGGCCGGCCGAAATAGTGCCAGTCGCCATCGTACCCGTAATAACTTGGGGTTGGATCGATATACCAAGGGCGCCGGTTGTGGCGCGCCATGCGCGAAACCGAAGCTTTCTGGGCGTAAGCTGGAAGGCTGTTATTCGGTGGCTGATGATATCCCGGCAGAAAGCCGTAGCCGTGCCAGCGTAGCGCCGGCCGGTTATGAGCCGGCGCAGCCGGCGCGACGACCGGCAGCAGCGATAGGACAATAGCAATCGACAGAAACACGAGACGCGACATAAGCACACCATAGACCGCCGACTGTTGGGAACGCGATTCAAATCTGAGTGCACAATCCAGCGCTACTGCCTCCGGTTCGCTTGCGAAACGCCGCTTGCGCCAGAAGCGGCCGTCCCATATCTATCGGTCTAATATAGATTCTTCAGCAGTTAAAACGGACCCCGCTGCATTACCGGATGCGGCGAGTGCGACGCTGTTGCATTTCCTTTTCGGATGCATCCTGCTGCGCTTGCAGACGCTGAACGAAAATCTTCGCCGCACGCGTGATGTGATCGCGGCTAAGCAGCTCCGCTCGCGTGCCATCGCCAGCGATCACGGCGTCGAGGATCGCGACGTGCTCGCCCAGGATGGTTTGCGGCATCTGAGCATCGTCTCGCACCACTTCGCCCATGACGCGGCGCAGATAAGGCCAGTGAGGAGCGGTGGTCTCACCTATTAAGGGATTGCCTGACAGCCGCATCGTTGGGCCAACGCCCTCGCCAACGCAGATTTAACTTCAATCGAAGAGCTTGCCGCCAGTGTGCCTGTAAGTTGGGATGTAAAGCTGCACCCCGAGGTCGTCAGGAACGAGATCAGGCTGGCTTTTCTGGCCCCCGAGATCTCAGAATCTATTCTGACGGCGGGCTGTGCCTTCGGTCTGCCTGATTTACGAAGGATTTCCGCGTTGAACTGGCAAAAGCAGCTGCAAGAACTACATGAGCGAAAGACATCGCACCGATACACCTGATCCTCCCTCCGTGAAGAAATACGTGTTCATTTTCCTTCTTCTGATCATCGCACCGCTCCTGGTATCAACCGCAAACTACCTTCTCGGCGACAGGCGCGGGAACTGGCAGACGGCGGACCGGTCGAGTGCCGGACTTCTGCCGGCGGCGTCAGAACATCCAGACGCTCTGATACGGATTTACGCCGCGCGAACGGTGCGTTGGCGTGGAATCTTCGCAGTCCACACTTGGATTGTTGTCAAAGAACATGGCGCATCTCGCTACAGCCGCTACGACTACACCGCATGGGGTGAACCTATTCGCGTCGACGGATTTGCCGCAGACGGCCGATGGTTCGGAGCCTCGCCAGAAACGGTGGTGAGCGTGGAAGGCCCAGGGGCTGAGAAATTAATTCCGAAAATCCGCTCGGTTATCGAGACTTATAGATTTCGGGCCTATGGCGATTACAGCCCGTGGCCCGGTCCGAATTCCAACACGTTCGTTCAGGCGGTTCTAGACGCCGTTCCGGAGTTAAAGGCAGTACTGCCGCCGACGGCGATCGGCAAGGACTATCCTTATCGCGGCGAATGGTTCGGTCTTACGCCATCGCATTCCGGCGTGTTCGTTTCGCTGGGGGGCTATATGGGGCTGACGGTCGGCTGGCTGGAAGGCATTGAACTCAACGTTTTCGGCGGTGTCCTGGGGCTGGACATCCGTCGTCCCGCATTAAAACTTCCGGGTCTCGGTCGGCTAGGCGTGCCCCAGTTTCAATAGCCGCAACACCGCAAACTTGTTCTCTTTGGAAATACAGTCTTTCAAAACGTGGCTAATCGGAGACGCCAATGACGACAGGTACGTTGCATGGCCGCATCGCATTGGTGACCGGAGGCTCTCGCGGTATTGGAGCAGCTATCGTCCGATCGTTGGCTCAGGTCGGTGCCGCTGTTGCCGTCAATTATCGCGAGCGCGCCAGCGAAGCGAATGCGCTCGTCAAGGCGATTAACGATGCGGGCGGACATGCCATTGCGATCGCAGCAGACGTCTCGCAGGCCGACGCGGTCGCCCAAATGGTACAACGCGTCAAATCGGACCTTGGACCGATCGACATTCTGATCAACAACGCCGGAAGGATCAGCATTTTGTGCGCTTGGCTCAGCGCAACCATCTACAGAAACCTACAGCCGTCAGAAATCCTTCAGCCCGGATGATCCGCGTTCTTCACGGACGACTACTTGATCTATCAAAACCATCTGAGGGAACAGAACTTTCTCCCTCAACACTCCAACACTCATCGGGTTTCAAAATCGTCATCTTTTACGCATCCGCCAACCGCGACGAGACCGTCTGGCTAAGGAGCGTCGCCGATCTCAGCTTGTTCTCCCTTGCATTTTAGCGACTGGAAGTGAAAACTGACGGCCAGCGGCCACGCTAAGAGCCGAGCAACCGAGGAGGCACGATGATGAAGCCTAGTTCGTTCGTATTTATGTCCGCGCTAATTGTGACGTCTAATTGTGCTTTCGCACAAACCCAGGAAGATGTTGCAAAGACCTTAAATGAAATGCATTCGACCGGAAAGATGACGGAGATCCCGCTTATTCCGCAGACTGGGCCGAAGGCAGCCGCCATTAAGAAAATCTTGAAGCGATCAAGCTTCCGCCGGGGTTTAGGATTTCTCTTTACGCCCTCGTACCCGACGCTCGACATATTGCCGTCGGTCCTCAAGGGGTTACAACCATCGTCAGCACTCGCAAGAATAAGATTTATGCAGTGACCGATCGTGCTAAGTCCGGTGCCGCAGAAGAGGTTAAGCAATTTGCGCCAACTCTTGGCGACTTGACAATTCCGGACGGCGTTTGCTTTTCCAAGGATGGATTTCTTTACGTTACCGAGCAGAATGCCCTCTTAGAATTTCCCGCTGCCGAGTTCTTTTACGAGAGCCCTGACGTCGTCGTCAGCCCGGTCGTCAAAGGAGGCGACCTGATCCCAAAGTCCGAAGAGAGCTACAATCACACCTCTCGCGCCTGCACGGTCGGGCCTGACAATAAAATTTATCTGACGCTGGGCCAACCCTACAATGTCCCGCCCAAGGACAAGTTCGACCTTTTCACCAAGCTCGGCATTGGCGGGATCATCAGCATGGACCGGGACGGAAAAAACCGCGAAGTCTTTGCTCGGGGTGTACGTAATTCAGTCGGACTTGCATTCAATCCCAAGGACAAAACGCTCTGGTTCACCGATAACCAGGTGGACGGCATGGGCGATGATGTGCCGCCGGGCGAGTTGAATCATGCACCGAAAGCCGGACTCAATTTTGGTTTCCCTTGGTACGGTGGGGGTAAGATCCGTACGACGGAATACAAAGACGAGACGCCTCCCGCGGATACCGTCTTTCCCCAGGTCGAGACAATTGCCCATGCTGCAGATCTTGGGATGAGTTTCTATAGCGGAAAGATGTTCCCTAAGAAGTATCAGGGCGCAATCTTCTCAGCGCAACATGGCTCCTGGAACCGCACAGAACCCGTGGGCGCGCGGGTTATGGTTACGTATCTGAAAGAAGATGGGACTGTCGATAAGATGGAGCCGTTCGCGCAAGGATGGCTAAACGCCGACGGCGAATATACGGGGCGCCCTGTCGACGTTCAGCAGCTAAGGGACGGGTCATTGCTTGTGTCAGATGACTTTGCCGGCGCCCTCTATCGCATTACCTACAGCGGCAAGTAACCTTGACCTGGAGGGCTGCATCGACGATGCAGCCCTCTTTTTCGCAAAGTAGGATTTGATGCCGCCTCGCCCACCGACGATCTTCGCGATCATTGCCTCATCCATCTTATTCTACAGTATCGCTGCGGTACCTTCGCTGGCGACCGGGGATCCCAAAGCCGGCCGGAAGAAGGCGTTGGAGTGCCAGACTTGTCATGGGCTGGACGGCGTTTCGAAACTACCGGAGGCTCCCAACCTTAGCGGTCAAGTCGAAACCTATCTCGTGAAGGCGCTCAACGATTACAAGTCGGGAGCACGGACGAACGAGATGATGTCGCTCGTCGCCCCTACCTTGTCGGACGGCGACATTGCTGACCTGGCGGCTTGGTATGCATCAATTGAGGTAACCGTTCAGAAGCCAAGATGAGACAACCCGACCGCTGTCGGGGATCGATCTCAGTCTGGCAGATGCCGAGCGTGCACGGTGCACAGAGTGAGACTGCCTGCCCACCACCCAAGTCCTGATCGCGCCCGGTCTTCGGCTCGCGTCTCCGAAAAACGGGAATATTTCAAATGTAGGCCGGAGACTATCGGCGATTTCGCTCCCAAGTTGTTCAAATTTGGAGTATAGAGACGGACAGCCAATTCACAAAAGGCCGCAATTGGCGGGCACTTATCGGGTTCTCGGGTCCACAATCTCTAGCTGAGTGACTGCCTGGCTGGCGACGCAGTTGGGATTCGAACCCCGTCTCCAAGCAAATTCCCAGATTTTACAGGGAATTCTGCGATTTCGGATCTCTTTGGGTAGTCACTTTTCGAACAATTCCCTACGGGAATTATCAGGGAAAATATCTCGGATAACAGGGAATTTTTAGTTCATAACAGGGAATTCTACCTGCAAAACTTATTATCGCACCGTGCGAAGGTGACCTCCCCTATCGGCAGTATGGGCTGATCGGTTTTTACCTTCGTGCGATAACCGCAGTAGCGCTTAGCGAACGATACCGCGTCTTTTGCTTAACCGCTGCCTTTGACCCAAGGGGTCAATGTTTTGAATCGACCTGGTAAAGCAGAAGAGCGCTTTGAATAAGCCGAGGCGAAGCCGCTACCGGTGTTGGATCGAAAGCGGGACGCGCGCAGGCGTACTCAAGGCGAGTTGCGGCTCGAGCCGATGCCGAGGGTTGCGGGCGTCATGATGCTTCGCTCCGAGAGGAGTTGCAAGCGACACGGCTCACGCCCATCCCGAACTTACGTACGGGCTTCCGATCGGTCTTGAACAACCGTTGTGCTTCCTCGACGTTCGTGGCGCAGCGCTCGAGCCAGCGAGCCACGAGAAAATCAACCCGCGCAGCAAATCGCAATTGAGCCGCTGCCAGCACAAGCCTCGCGTCCAAGCTCTGGTCGGATAGTCTCTTGACGTCGTTGCGGGCGTTCATCTTGCCCTCCTGCCGGTTCGGCGGAGGGAGCGGCCCTGCGCCGAGAGTTACACTCTTGCTTTGGGGATCAGCCCCGCTTCGAGCTGAAAATTCGGACCCCGTGTCGTCACGGACATGCACGACCAATCGGCCAGCCGAATAAGCGGCCTGACGCGGGCGGCAGTCTCTGCGATGTGTGTGCGTGCGTTGCGCATCACGGTCCTCAAGAGTGCGGGCAGTTTCACCCGCGGCGAATGTCATGATTTAAGCGCAGAGAAAATTCACCCCGTCAAATGTTTTATGTTCACGAGACACGGATTTGCTGCGCGCTAGCAATTTTCGAACGCCGGCGCTGCCGGCTGCGTTCGAAAATTTCAGGCTGTGGTCAACGCGAGTCGGGCGCTTCTGATCAAGCGATGAGTGGCGCGAGACAGTTGACGCGGCTGGAGGACGAGCCAAGACGTTCGGACTGGCGCGTACCAGCCCGGGGTTCCGGTCGCATATCACCGATCCAGAAACCGCCGAGATGCTAACCAAAGCGTGGCGCGGCGCAGTGCGCCGGCGTTGCCCGGCAAGCGCCGCGGGTGGGCGGGCCGGTTAGATCATTCGCGCGGGACAGGGTGACGCCTTGCCAGCTGGTCGAGCGACAGGTCCGCTTCGCGATCCGCTAACGGGAAGCGAACGATAACGTCCTGACGACCGAGCTGGCCCCAAAGCGCATCCGAGGACCATTTCTGCGGCTCAGGCCCGCGCAGACCCTCGACCCAAACAAGATACCACTCGGTCATGATAAGCCCTAACGGCCCCAGCGCAGTACGACGGGATCAAGCCGACGGGCGATCTCGATCAGACCAGCGCGGGTGGCCGGGTGAACCTTCTGCAGGGGATGGCGAACCGCTTCGGAACCGATCACGCCGCCTTCCTTCATCAGAATCTTGCAGGCCTGCAATCCGCATTGGCGGTTTTCATAGTTGATCAGCGGTAGCCAGCGCGCGTACGCCGCCAGGGCCTCCTCCCTTCGGCCGGCAAAGTAGGGATCGATGATCTGCCTGATGCCGTCGGGATAACCGCCCCCAGTCATGGCACCCGTCGCCCCTGCATCGAGATCGGCCATCAGCGTGATGGCCTCTTCGCCGTCCCAGGGGCCTTGAATGCTGTCGCCGCCGGCGGCGATGAGATCGCGCAGTTTTGCCGCCGCCATCGGCACCTCGATCTTGAAATAGCTGATGTGCGGGATCTCCCTTGCCATCCGCGCCAAGAGGTCGACCGAGAGCGGTGTTCCCGCCACCGGCGCGTCCTGAATCATGATCGGAATGTCGATGGCGTCGGAGACGACGCGGTAAAACTCGAAAATCGCTTTTTCGGAGACGCGGAAGGTCGCCCCATGGTAGGGCGGCATGATCATCACCATGGCGGCGCCGGCCTCTTGAGCCTGACGGCTGCGCGCGGCGCAGACCCGCGAGCTGAAATGCGTCGTCGTCACGATCACCGGCACCCGGCCGGCGACGTGCTTGAGCGCCGCATCCATCACCTCTTCGCGCTCGGCATCCGTCAGCACGAACTGTTCGGAAAAATTGGCCAGAATGCAGATGCCATGCGAGCCGGCGTCGATCATAAAGTCGATGCAGCGCCGCTGGCCGTCGAGATCGAGTTCGCCGCGATCGTCGAAGATGGTCGGCGCAACCGGAAAGACACCGCGATATGGTTTTGCGGAGGCTGGAGTCATTGTTGCGTCCTCGTTCTATCTGCGCTGGTTGTAGACGTCGATGCAGACGGCGCCGAGCAACACGCGCGAATATCGTGATCATCGAGTTTTACGATGATGAGGCTGATGAGGGCTAGGATTGCTTACCGGGCGGAGCCGGCGGAAGGTAAATACCGAGGACCTTTTTGGGCCAATACCGCCCTAATTTTGATTCAGGCCAGCTGAGGCAACGGACCGATCAGGCGAAGTTGATTACGGCTAGCAAGTGGGCCCCCGGAGGGGCGCAAGACCAGGATAGCCCCTGTCGGTCGCAATGCAGGTAAGGAGGTCGATCAGCGGGCTCTTATCGTCGTTCGCATTGCTCATTTGCTTCGCCTTCAGCCCCAGTTCCACCAGCCGGCGCGGCCATGCTGCACCGCGCCAAGGAGGATCAGAGAAAATCGCGAAGCCGAGCGAGCTCGGCTACGTGCTCTCCGGATGATCTCTCTTCAGCGTAGGGTTGCTATTTTTCGATTGCTTCTAGGAAGCGCGCACGCCAACGCGCTTCGAAAGCATCGGAATCGCCCTAAATCGGCGCCTGCGCATCTAGGAGATTGTAAGAATTCGCTGGAAGGACGTTTAGTTCTCGGGCGGGATCCGCTTGTGCTGTTCGAGCCGGCAGCCAGTGCAACATTGATTTCGACAGCATCGGCTTGCCTTCGTACCAGCATTTTCGGCCGTCTATGAGCCGGTAGGACCAATACGATCGCGCGTTTGGCGGCCGTTCTGTGCCGCATTGTTTCGCAAGCGCAGGCATTACCGAAAAGACGAACGCAACTGGCAAAACTCCGGCAATGGAAGCAGCGAGAAAAAGCAATTGAAATCTTTTCATTCGAACACCTACGCAACAAGGGGAACAACAAAAAGCTTTAATTACAGCAGCTTAGACCGCCAAATGGGTCATAATTTTGGCAGTTTTCCACAGGTTGTGCACAGGCTTATCCCCGGAGAGTGACGGTTCGTCGTTTTCAGGCTGTGCAGACGATGATCGGATCGATCGAGAAACGGATTGTTGCGCAGCATCGCTCGAACGAGACAAGTAAGCGGCTCGAGATCCCCGGTATCGGGGTTATTGGGGCCACCACGATCGCGGCAGTCGTCCCGGATCCGAGGGTATTTCGATCGGGCCGTGATTTTGCGGCCTGGATCGGAATCGTGCCGCGGCAAGATTCGACCGGCGGCGAACTCGGGCCGATCTCGAAGAAATACCTCAGGCGCATTGTCATTGTCGGAGCTCAGACCGACGGCGACGATCGAACCATACAAGTAAGGATCACTTTTAGGGAAAATGTTCGACGAGCAAGGGAGCCTCCGAATGTACGCCAATATTCTCTTGAGCACGGATGGATCGGATGTCGCGAGAAAAGGCGTTAAGCATGGGATTGCTTTAGCAAAGGCCTTGAACGCTAGAGGGACAGTCATCACCGTAACGGAACCGCTGCCGGTCGACTATGGGAGCGGACACGCCTCGGGATGGATTCCCTCGCAGGAAGAGGTTGATAGCTTTGACGCAGCCTGCAAGGAACGTGCGGGCAAAGTGCTCGATGAAGCTCGAGCTATGGCGGAGCAGATCGGGATATCTGCAGAACTCTTGCATGTTCCGAATGCGCACCCAGCCACTGCGATTATCGAAACAGCAAAGTCCAGAGGCTGCGACTTAATCGTCATGGCCTCTCATGGGCGTCGCGGCCTCAGGAAGCTATTGTTGGGGAGTCAAACATCGGAGGTCCTAGTGGACGGAAGCGTGCCGGTGTTGGTAGTGCGGTAGCGGTCCCCGAGCAACCCACGAAATTTGAACTGGCCATCAATCTCGAAATCCGGTCAACGCTCAAAGAGCCAGGCGAACAACTGCGCCGCCAGCGTAGTGGTGGTTGATCGGTTTTCGAGCATCCCTCACCACAAAACGGCGGCGCTTCGTTCACGCGCCTCCAAGGACCTAACGCCCCAGCACCGACATGGGCGGATGCATCGAGGGTCCTGATGTGCGAGGTCGCAGGAGGCTTGGCCGTGGCGACTCGCGATTGGCCGCGCTGCGGAGTATCAACGGATTCCAGATATGAGGTGAGCGCCCAGGCCGAGCCCGAACTGCTCGTGTAGTGCTTTTGCAAGAACAAGAAGAGCGTGGGACTAAAGCGGCCCTTGGCAAGACCTCGTGCGCTGCGATGACATGTCGCGCAACTGTCGGCAAACAACTTAGGGACCGATTTGCCTTGATCGAGATTTTGGGCGATTTGCCGCACCGCTAATCAGCACAGCGATTGCGCCAAGGGCTATTAGACTGAGGCCCAGTTTCTGCAGCGACATATGCTCAGACGCCATTTGTATGCCGCAGTCGTCCTACGCCACAACCGCGGCCACCCCGTCATGTTGAACGGATGCCAGGTCTTTCCTAACCGTACCCTCAGCAGGGGTATGGTCGAAGAACGTCAAAAAGACGGCGACGCACTCGGCGGACAGCGAACGTTAGCGACCTCAAACGGTAGGCTTGCGTTCATTGAAACAACGGAACCTCTTTTTTTAGATTGGTTGACAGAACCTGGCGCCTCAAAAAAGACAGTCCCATTGGTCAAAAGGCTTCCCGTCGAGCCACTTCGCGAGATGGTCCAACATTCGTCTCCGGCAGGAAAGGCAGGAACGATCCACCACGAATGGACGAAGTATTCGTGCCGTCCGAACCAAGGGCGGGTTTCGAATGTTTTCCGTCGTTTCCAACATGAAGACCGAGGAAGCCAAAACTTTCACAAAGGAATAGAAACTTGTTGATTTCGAGAAGGCCGCACTAGTTGCCGCGGGACGATAATCGATGCCCGAAGCGTCTTGCTTCGCGTCGAACGCCCTCGGTGGGTGGCACCCTCGCGATTGTTCTGAATCTAAATCTCCCACAGTGTGGTTTTGGATGGTGGGGAATGTCGCATGTAGCCATCGTCCTGATGGTGCTTTTCACTGCTTCAAACGCTTTTTCGCAGACTCAAATGCAGTTCACAGTGTTCCCGCCCGACCGCCCGACGAGTGCCCTCATGGGCTCGCACGCATGGCGCATCTATGCCTCCGGTTTAATCGATGAGGATGCGGATAGACGTCTGGAAGAAGTCATCTATGTGAACAACATTCCGAACCACTCTGACATCTTTCTAGATTCGGGCGGCGGAAGCTTGGTTGGAGGGATGAAGCTTGGCAAGGTGATGCGGAAATATTTGCTGCACTCCAATGTGGGTCAATTAGAACTTTCCTCGAAGTACCAAGGCAGTCCGAAAGCCGGGAATTGCTACAGCGCTTGCGCGATGGCATATCTGGGCGGTGAATACCGCTTTCTGATGACAGGCTCCGTGTACGGAATTCACCGATTCTACTTAGACAAACAGACCAAACGGGACGTGGACCTTGCGCAAATGGTGTCTGCATTGGTCGTCGAATACATCCGCTCCATGGACGTAAGCACGGAACTTTTCACGCTTGCCTCTAGTGCGGGTCGCGATGAAATAGTGGCTCCATCGCAGGAAGTGTTGGTTCGCTTGAATGTGGTAAACAATGGTGCCAAGCCGACCAAGTGGACCATCGAGAGCATTCCCGACGGGATATATCTCAAAGGCGAGCAGCAAACAGGGAATGGGACCAACAAGTTCATGATTACCTGCGCGCCAGGAGAACCTGTTGGACTTTACGCTATCTTCGATGCGGGTATGAACATTGAAGATGCGATGAACTTTAACGCCGAGACACTGATGATCAATTCTACAAAAATCAGTTTGGCGGGCAGGCGAGAAAGAAGAAAAACCGTCAACGGAAAAATAAATGTGAGCTACTCCGTGGATGCTACAATCTTGAACGCCATCAGCAAGGCGAAGACAGTTGGCATACTGCTACAGCCAACAACAGAAGCTGCCGCTTATTTAGGCTTCGAAAGTATGCCTTTTGATGAGGGTCGCGCAAAATTGCCCGGCTTCCTGCAAGTATGCAAACACTAGGGCAGCACCGGCTCGCCCCGGGGCGGTCTTTTTTCGACATGCAGCAGTTCCTTCAACCAGTGTGGCGGGTTGAACACAATTCGATCGTTTCTTTACAAAATCAAATTCACATCTTTACGCCAATGCCCAATTCCACTGAACTCCTGCCGCTTGGCGCTGTGTGCCTCAATGCAAGGCGCTACATCGGAAACCAACCATGCCAGCAGATCTGTCCTCGGACGACATCGCAGTCCTATTGCACATCCTCGAAAAGGTTGAACGCAAGCTCGACCAAGCTCCGCTTTCAAACCTTCGACAATTGGCCGAGTTGCATCATGAAGCCAGGTCCGAACTAGCTAATTTCGCTACAGCAGACCAAAGCACAAATCGTATCGTCGAGCGGATAGCGACAGCGATGACGAAAGTCCGCGTTGAACGCGAAGAAAGTTAAGGTCCCGTAGGTTAGCTCTCAATGGAGAACAACCGTTGGAGAAGGCACCTCAGTTGAATGGCCACTCGGGCTGGGCGGAAAAGGGCAATGATGGCGTCGCCCCGCTTGTCAGTCTGGTTCCCGGCTCTGGCGATCGCTGATCTAAATTACCGCAAGCGAATTATCGCCGACGAGATGCAACACCATCGTCGCTTGGTCGAGCGTTTCAGCAAGCTCAGTGCTTTAGGATGATCGCCAAAGTAGCGCTTTCACACCTCAACCGCCCCAGCAAGGCAGCGCTTAGGTTTGTTATACCCTGCGGCAAGTTGCTTTCCTTCAAGCCGCAACATTCGGGCGCGAAGCTGCATCACGCAAGTGAATGACGTTGCATTCTTCGTAGTGGGACGCAATCTCGTCCTGCGCGAGGCGTGACCACCTCTCGGCTTCCGCAAGCCAAAGGCTGCTGTTCTTTGGTTCCCACATTGCAAATTGCCTACACAGCTTCGCTTGCGCGCGAAACTCCACAACGTTTTTCATGAACTCCACTCCTGCCATGTGAAGTCAATTTATTCATGCATCATAACAAGGTTACGACAGAGAGTCCTTCCAAATTGGATTAACAAAAGAGGACAAGTTTATTCTCCAATTTTATTAACGACGATGTCCCAACCCGATGCCGAGAACTAAAGCCTTTCTGCCGCGGCGAACCTTCGGAGCGCCAATGAAATCCATGCGTTACGTCGAAGGTGCGGGAAAAAAGTCTTTGAGACAAATATGCTATTTTGAGCGACGCCCCCACTGACTTTTAGTCCGGCGCGGTATCAGAACGAATTCACCAGCTCCGCCTACGGGCGGTATTCCGTTAGCGCCCGGTCGTTGCCATCAACTGGGGTGGATAACGTTCGCCCTCGACCTTGATCGCTGCGGCGGCCTTCTCAATGACGTTGAGGTCGTCGGCGGTGAGTTCGACGTCGGCAGCCTTCAGATTCTCCTCAAGGCGGCCGAGCTTCGTGGTGCCGGGGATCGGGACGATCCAGGGCTTCTGTGCCATCAGCCAGGCCAGCGCGATCTGCGCCGGCGTGGCCTTCTTGCGCTCGGCGATCCGCTTGAGGAGATCCACCAGCGCCTGGTTGGCCTTCATAGCTTCAGGCGTGAAGCGCGGCAGGATGCTGCGAAAATCATTCGGGTCAAGCTTGGTATCCTTGCTCATCGCCCCCGTCAGGAATCCCTTGCCGAGCGGACTGTAGGGCACGAAGCCGATGCGGAGTTCCTCACAGGCCTGCAGCACGCCGTTGGTTTCCGGGCCGCGGGTCCAGAGCGAGTATTCGTTCTGAATCGCAGCGATCGGCTGCACCGCGTGCGCCCGGCGGACCGTCTGTGCGCCAGGCTCAGACAGGCCGAAGTGCTTGACCTTGCCTTCCGCGATCAAATCCCTGACCGCTCCGGCCACGTCCTCAATCGGCACTTCGGGATCGACGCGGTGTTGGTAGAATAGGTCGATGCGATCGGTCTTCAGCCGCTTCAGCGACGCGTCGGCGACCTCGCGGATGCGGGCGGGACGACTATCCATGCCCATCTGCTTGCCGGTTGCCGGGTCGATCTTGAACCCGAACTTGGTGGCGATGGCCACCTTGTCGCGGACCGCCGCCAGTGCTTCGCCGACCAATTCTTCGTTGGTGAAGGGCCCGTAGACCTCGGCGGTGTCGAAGAACGTGACGCCACGATCGTACGCCGCGCGGATGAGATTCATCGCGTCCTGCTTCTCCAGCGCACGGCCGTAGCCGAAGTTAAGTCCCATGCAGCCAAAGCCGATTGCGGATACTTCGAGGCCGCTCGTTCCTAGTATTCTCTTCTTCATTTCCGCTCTCCTGATGATTGCGGCCGCGACGCGTACTGCTCGTCGCTGACCTTCTCCATCCAGTCCACGGGGCTGCCGTTCAGTGCCTCCTGGATGGCGATGTGACTGATGGCAGTCGTGGCGGTCGCGCCGTGCCAATGCTTTTCTTCCTGGCGGTCAACAGAGAGCGGAGCTTTACCCGGGCGGCGGCGAAGCTCGGTGTGTCGCAATCGGCGCTGAGCCACGCAATCAGAGGACTGGAGACGCGCCTCGGTGTCCGCTTGCTCGCGCGCACCACGCGCAGCGTTTCTCCGACGGACGCCGGCGAACGCCTGCTGCGCACTCTTGGCCCGCGGTTCGACGAAATCGAGACGGAACTGGCGGGATTGAGCGAATTGCGCGACAAGCCGGCGGGCACGCTCCGGATCACGACAGGTGAGCATGCCGCCGAATCGATCCTGTGGCCTGCGCTGGAGAAGCTGCTAGGGCGCTACCCCGATATCAAGGTCGAACTCATCATCGACTACGGGCTCACCGACATCGTTGCCGAGCGTTATGACGCCGGTGTTCGTCTCGGCGAGCAGGTGGCGAAGGATATGATTGCCGTCCGCATCGGCCCTGACTTCCGCATGGCAGTGGTGGGTTCACCGTCCTACTTCGCGAAACGGCCTAAACCGAAGAAACCGCAGGATCTGACGGCTCACGACTGCGTCAATCTCCGCCTACCCACCTACGGCGGTATTTATCCTTGGGAATTTGAGAAACGGGGCCGTGCGCTCAAGGTCCGCGTCGAGGGCCAGTTGGTCTTCAACAACATCGCGATGAGGTTGAAGGCGGTGCGTGCCGGGCTCGGACTTGCCTACGTGCCTGAGGATCAGGTCAAGGCCGACGTCGCGGAGGATCGGCTTGTCCGGGTGCTCGAGGATTGGTGCGCGCCGTTTTCGGGGTATCACCTGTACTATCCCAGCAGGAGGCAACCGACGCAGGCGTTCGCTTTGCTTGTCGAGGCACTTCGATACCGAGAGCGATGACTAGAATGCGCAACTCATTGCAAAGCGAACGCGTCCTCGACTTCTCGATTTGCTACGCCGTTGCGGTCGATGGCCTCCGAAAAGACCTCTCTCTTCTGCTCGCTCAGTTCCCGCTCGACGAAAGAACGAATTCGGCCGCCGGGAATGGTGACGTCAGACATGGTGCCTCCCTGTTGAACGAGCTCGTGGAAATGACCGCAAACAAATCACCAATGTGTTAACCTCGGAAAGTTCCCGCCTCGGTAAATCAGATATTCTCCTAACTTAACCACATGAACGTGATTTCAATTCAGTCGCAGGTCGCTTACGGCCATGTCGGCAACAGCGCGGCGGTCTTTCCCATGCAGATGCACGGCATCGACGTCACAGCCGTGCCGACCACGCTGTTGAGCAATCGGCCGGGCTACCCGACCATCCGCGGCCGGGTGCTCGATGCGCAATGCTGCTTGGGATCGAGGAGCGCGGCGCGGTCGATACGGCGCAAATGATACTGTCGGGCTATCTTGGCTCGCCGGACATCGCAGCCGTGGTCGCGGACTTTGTCGCGCGCGCCAAGGCTCGCAACCCCGAGCTGCTCTATTGCTGCGACCCCGTGCTCGGGGATCGCGATCGCGGCCTGTTCGTCCACGCCGACCTCCCGCCGCTGGTGCGCGACCGGCTTTGTCCGATCGCCGGTATCATCACGCCCAATCATTTCGAGTTCGAGTATCTCGGCGGGGCCAAGGCCGCGACGATCGATCGGGTGATCGAGGCGGCGCGCGCGCTGATGGCGCGCGGTCCATCGACGGTCGTCGTCACCAGCGCCGAGCTTGCCGACACACCTGAGGGCGAGATCGAGACGCTCGCCGTCGAACGGTCAAAGGCCTGGCGCGTGCGCACACCGAAACTGCCGACCAGCCCGTCCGGCAAGGGCGATCTGTTTGCCGCGCTGCTGATGTCCGCACGCGTCCGCGGCGCCGACACGCCGGATGCGCTCAGTCATGCCGCTTCCGCCATCTTCGCCGTGCTGGAGCGCACCGCTATCGGCGGCACCGAGGAAATGCGCATTGTCGAGAGCGGCGACTTGCTCGTCCACCCGAAGCGCCGGTTCGACGCCATCGCTATCAGTAGATCGTAAGACCAAAAAATGAGCCGTTTCAGGAGCAGCTTGATGCACGACCTGAAGCCCTATGTAGCGGGCGAACAGCCCCGCATCGCGGGCTGGTCAAGCTCAACACCAATGAAAGTCCACTTGGTCCTTCCCCACGCGCGCTGGAAACCATTCGCGGCGAGGCGACCGATACTTGCGTCCATATCCGGACTTACAGGCCACTATCTGCGGATAAGTGTGGGCACCGACGGGCAGATCGACCGGCTGTTGTCGGCCCTGTCGGACATCCTGGGCAACACGTAAGGGAGAAACGCCGATGCCCGAAGACCTCATTCAAGGACCTCACCTTGCGCCGGCTGTTGGCCGAACTTGCCGAACGACAATCGTACAATTCTGTTCCATCTTGTCGTTGGCGGCAGGCATCGTCAATCTCCCCAGGGAATACCCATTAAACTAGAGAACCTCAAAGAGGCTGTAGATCACGCCGGCCGGAGTGCGGTAGCCCGCACCGATGGCGAGGATGCCGTTGATCCAGGAGTATCTCGACGCTGTCTCGAAGATCGGATTGGTGCGGAAATAATATCTGGCAGGATCGACATCCTCACCCTTGTTAACTCGTTCGATCACGTCGGCTGGGCCTTGCCGTATCCCGTTGTATGTCATTCCGATAAGCGCGCCGTCCGTTGTCTCCAGCACGAGCTTCACATCGAGTAGCGTTGAGCCGTCGCTGCGCACCGTTTGCCAATCGCTTCCGCCGGGCAGCACTTTCCCGGAAAGTCTTTCGCCTTCAAATATCCCGCCAGGGACGATGCCGACCCTTCGAAAGGCACCGTCGGGCCCACCGATGATCTGATAGGGTTGCACGTTGAGACGCATAATGAACAGCCGGCGCGTTCGCACCGAGCTCAGGACTTCCGGTAATCCGTCGCTTAATTTCGCGGCCATGCGATGTCTCCTTCGACCGAGTGTGAGGCGCAAGCCTCGTCAAAGCGAGAACATACGGGAGATCCGGGCGGGCAGGCTAGGCGCTCTCGCCGTGGCGCACTATTCTTCCTCCACCTTGGGTGGACGGTAAAGCTCGCGATTGTCGGCGGCGTCAACAAGGCACGGTCGTCGGTAGCCGCGAACATTAACTAGAACCTGTTACTCAGGTTTGGACGCGCGGGGCTTCCACCGGCTTCGACATCGACTTGACGAGCGCAGTAACTTGTCACGCGATCACCGCGCAATCTGCGTGACGCTTAACTTCACCAATCCGGGCGGGCTCCCGTGCCGTTCGTTCTCGATTACGTTTCGGCGAACGGCGCACCCTCGGTACTTGTAGTTACTGCCATTCCCGAGCCGTCCACTTGGGGGATGATGGTCCTGAGATTTGCGGGCGTTGGCTTCATGGCCTATCGCCGCAAGTCAAAGCCAGCGTCTGGCGCGCTCGTCGCGGCGACCGACGCTCAATACGGCCGGTGACCTTGCAGGTCACGCACGCTGGCTCGACTACGGTGGTTCAATATGATCTTCAGTCTGCCGGAGGTTTTCGGCTCGAAAACGCAAATTATTTGGCGCGCAATAACAAGACTTCATGCTGGTGTTCCCATAACGAAGGCTTGCGGGGGATTTCATGGCCCGGCCGTGAAATATCGAACGCCGCCAAGCGGAGTACCCCACGCTCTGGCGGCGTTCGGTCGCCGATGGCGTTCAAGTTTGGGGGCAGCCCGGTCCTCAGTTTTGGGTAGCGGCCGCACCTGCCGCTTCGACGTACGATCAAGCGGCTCTGCGGAAAAAGCGCCACACCCTGCCCCGAGGTTGTGCAGCGGTTAGCAGGCGCTGGTTACCCTCCGCCTGCGACCGCCAAGCGTCGCGGTCATTCCGAACATCTTCGAGTTGCTCTCGCATCAGAGCAGCCACGTCCTTCAGCGAAGCGATCTGTGCCTCCAGCAGCGCCACCGCGTCCGCCTGGCCGGGCGTTGCGTGTCGTTGCTCCGCGCTGGTGCGCCTCGGGGGCATCTGCAACAGGCGGGTAAACCCTATGCAGTTCGGCGGGGTCGATCTGCCATTCGCCATGTTCGTTTTTTGCGGCGGAGACCTTGCCAGATTTGATCGCCCGCAGAACTGTCGACCTATTCAAACCGGTCGCCTTCGCCGCCGTTGCAAGGGTGTGCATAGGTGTTGCCTATCATTGCGATGCCAGTACTGCGCAATGATGCATGATCCTTATTAAGAGATCGTTAACCGAGAACTACGGGGAGAGTCGCCTGTATCAACCGCGTCAAAGGGTCGGCGGCAGAGCCAGCATTGATGGCAGCCTGATCCACGATCATCTGGTTTGAATTAAGAAGCCGCCATTGCCAAGAATGACCTGTGCGTCAGCGAACGTTGGTCATCGTCGTCGTCGCGGAGATGTTCATCGGCTCGACCGATGGGCTCGGGCAGCGCGTCTCGAGGCGCAACAGCTTCGCCGCCGGCGCGCTGGGCTATGGCCTCAACCTTCTTACAATCGAGCAAGGCTAAGTTTAATGGGCCGGAGAGAGCTTGGCTGCCCCGGGGTCAGAATCGCGCCATAAACCTTAAAAGCAACGCTCGCACGACGCTTTGAAACGACCGTTGTGTTCAGCCGCGGTTCGGCCATACTGAAAAATCCTTCGATTGTTGTGGCCGGCCCGGCGCGCGGCGGACAGTCGGCATTTATTGGTGGGTGACGATGACTCGTTCCAATCGGATTGACCATATTCGCATTACGTCGCACCCGGCGCCGGGTGCGAAGCTCGATTTCCCGATTCACTTGGGGCGCGCCGAGCGCGCGCGAACGCGGACCGGTGATCGGCACGGTTTCGCGCCCGCAGCACCGCAACGTCATCGGCACCCATGGCGGCTCCTATTCGGTCTATCGCGCGCTCGCCGTCTCGTCCGGCGCGCTCGATCCGATCCGGCGTCCGGATCTCACCAATACCCACCCCGCCGAAACGATCGGGCCGTTTCCGCAATGGACCGATCCGCAGCGGATCGTCTCGCTCGATCCATGGGGACATCTCGCCGCGGAAAAGTTCGCGAACGAGATCGCCGAGGGCATCGATATCCGTCCGAGCATTGCCATCACGCGCGCCCGCCTCGATCTGCCCGAACTGCAGGCCGCGATCGAAGCCGGCCGGCTCAAGCAGGACGGCGAGGTCGTGCACGAGAATGGCAGCGTCTCCGTGGTCAAGATCGCGATCGATCCGGTCTGGTATCTGCCGGGCCTGGCGGCGCGCTTCGCCACCACCGAGAACAATCTGCGCCGGCAATTGTTCGAGCAGACCGCCGGCATGTTTCCGGAACTGGTGACGCGGCCTGATCTGCAGGTCTTTCTGCCGCCGATCGGCGGCACGACGGCCTATCTGTTCGGCGACGTCACCAAACTGCCGGACCATCGCACCAGGATCACCTGCCGCGTGCATGACGAATGCAACGGCTCCGACGTGTTCGGCTCTGACATCTGCACCTGCCGCCCCTATCTGATCCACGGCATCGAGGAATGCGCGCGCGCAGGGCAGACCGGCGGGCTCGGCATCATCATCTACAATCGCAAGGAAGGCCGCGCGCTCGGCGAGGTGACGAAATTTCTGGTCTACAACGCCCGCAAGCGCCAGGAAGGCGGCGATGCCGCGGCCCAGTATTTCGAGCGCACCGAATGCGTCGCCGGCGTGCAGGACGCCCGCTTCCAGCAGTTGATGCCGGACGTGGTGCACTGGCTCGGCCTGAAGCGGATCGACCGCTTCGTTTCCATGAGCGACATGAAGCACGATGCGCTGACCAGCCAGGGCATCGAGATCGTCGAACGCGTGCCGATCCCCGACGATCTGGTCCCGGCCGACGCGCATGTGGAAATCGCGGCAAAGAAGGCCGCCGGTTACTACACGCCCGAGCCGCAGCAAGACCCGGACAACCCGGTCGGTCGTTCGCTCGAAAAATATTGAGAGAGCGGCGGCCGTGTCCCTTGCAAATCCGGAGACGTCAGCCGCTTTGTCATTGCTGAATGCGAAGGCGGTACGCGAGCGCGCCCATCGCATGCTCGCGATCGGCCTTGAAGACAGGCTTCCGAATTTCCGCATCGATCTCGATCGCATGGACGGCGCGGTCGAGCTGGTGCTGGAGACGACGCGCAAGGCCTATCCTTCGTTCGACGTGCCGTTTCATTCGCGCTGGCGGCACTTCGTCGATCAATGGGGACGATCGTTGGGCGGCCGTCGCCGACCAGACCGGATGGCCCGATCGCGCCGCCCGCGCCCGGGCCGAATTCGATCTGGCCATCGTCAGCGTCTTCCTCGATGCCGGCGCCGGTCCATCGTGGCGCTACCGCGATCCCAAGACCGGATCAGCCATCGGCCGTTCGGAGGGATTGGGACTGGCCAGCCTTGCCATGTTCGCGGGCGGCGCATTCTCGGCCGATCCGCGAGAGCCCTTGCGCGTCGATGCCGACGTGCTTGCGAATCTTGCCGTTGCCGACCTCGAGCGCGGCATGCAGGTCTCGGACGCCAATCCGCTGGTCGGCATCGACGGCCGCGCCGACCTGTTGCGCCGCCTGGGCCGGCTGGTGGCCTCGAAACCGGATATCTTCGGACGCCTGCGACACGCCGCGGCCCGGCGGCCTGTATCGACCGGCTTGCGATGCTGGCCGACGATCGGCAAGCTTCCCGCGCCAACGATCCTGACTGAACTGCTGCAGCAACTCGGGACCGATCTGGCCGTCGCGGCTGACGCTGGGCGGGATCGCGCTCGGCGACTGCTGGCGGCATCCGATGCTGACGACCGTCGGATGCGACCAGCGGTCTGGTGCCGCTGCACAAGCTGTCGCAATGGCTGGCCTATTCGCTGATCGAGCCGCTGCAGACATGCCGGCATCGATGTGACCGATATCGATGGCCTGACCGGCCTTGCCGAATATCGCAACGGCGGGCTGTTCGTCGATACCGGCGTGCTCGCGTTTCGCGACGCAAGGCGATGCGCACCGAGAGCACGAGGTGGCCTCGTCGCTTGTCGTGGAATGGCGGGCGCTGACGGTGGCGCTGCTCGACCGCGTCGCTGATGGCGTGCGGCACCGTCTCGGGCTCGATGCAACACTCGCTGCCGCTGGCGAAAATTCTCGAGGGCGGCACCTGGGCCGCGGGCCGACGGCTGGCGCGCGAACGCCGCGCCGATGCGTCGCCTCCGGTGAAAGTTATCAGCGACGGCACGGTTTTCTAGAGTCGGAGACCTCAGACATGGACGGCGTCACGATCGTTAGCCACCCGCTGGTGCAGCACAAGCTGACACTGTTGCGCCGGAAAGACATTTCGACAAAGTCGTTTCGCGAACTCCTCAAGGAGATCGGGATGCTGCTTTGCTACGAGGTCACCCGCGATCTGCCGCTCGCCGATGTCGATATCGAGACGCCGCTGGCGCAGAATGAAGTCGCCGCAGATCACCGGCAAGAAGCTGGTGTTCGCGCCGGTGCTGCGTGCCGGCGTGACCTTTGCGGAAGGCATGCTCGATCTGGTGCCGACCGCGCGCGATCGCCCATATCGGCCTTTACCGCGAACCGGAAACATTCATGGCCGTGGAATATTTCTTCAAGGCGCCGAGCGATCTGCACGAGCGGCTGGTGATCGTGATCTCGCCGGTGCTGGCGACGGCGAACTCCGCCGTCGCCGCGGTCGATCGGCTGAAGGAGCGCGGTGCCAACGACATCCGGCTGGTCAGCCTGATCGCCGCGCCGGAAGGCGTCGAGCGCATGCGCGGCATTCACCCGGATGTTCCGATCTGGCTCGCCGCGATCGACAAAGGGCTGGACGAAAACGCCTATATCGTGCCGGGCCTCGGCGACGCCGGCGACCGCGCCTACGGTACCCGATAGTTGAGTTTGGTCGCCTTACCGGGCCGCCGCGCGATCAATCATTTTCTTCGGATATATCCGGCAGCTCCGCGAGCCTCGGAATGAGCCGTACGACGACGTTTGCCTCCTTCAGCATCGTGCCGGCAATCGCAAAATCCTGAGCCCAATTGGAATTGGCCCGGTCAGGTTCATAGCCGACGACCTCCGATATGCCCGATTGAATAATCGCCTTTGTGCACTCCACGCAGGGAAACCAGGGAACATAGATCGCGCAGCCCTTGAGGGCTATCCCGATGCGTGCTGCGTTGAAAATGGCGTTCTGCTCGGCATGGCAGCTCCAGATGTATTTTGCGCCGGTTATACGGGAGTGTCGCTCTTCCACCGCATCGTTAACTCCGCGTGGCAAGCCATTATACCCGGTCGAGCGTATTTCATTATCGGGCCCGACCACGACGGCGCCCACGCGGCGTCCCTTTTCAACGCTCCAGTGCGCCAAGTGATGCGCCAGGAGCATGAACCGCTCATCCCATTTCCTGTCTCGCAATTCGTCCCACCTTGTTACCGCGCCTCGCACACATCTAATAGACGCGAAAAATGTCAATATCCGGTTTCCAGCTGTCTGCCGAACGATTCCAACGCACGCGAGGAGTACGATTACACGATCTTCGACGCGACCTGACGGTTTGCAATTCGCCAGTAGCCATTGTTTCGAGAGGGCCTAAATCGGCATCAAGGGTATCTGAAAAGCTGCCCCCAAGCGCATCGAAATTGTACGCGAAGCCATTGCCTTGGCCGACTAGCGGTGCTGGCCAATGCCGGTTACCCCCCGGCGGCTCAATCGTCTTTAGTCGACCGTGAAGAACTCATAACCGCTTGAGCGGGAATCGATTTTCTCTGCTTGTAAGTATTGGTTTTTACCAGTTTTGACGGGATGGGCGTAGGTTTCCTTGCAAATTGATTTGGCGTTGGTGTCGTGATTCTATCGACGTTGCGAAGCAGCAGCGGAGGTCGGGATGCGACCGAAAGAGCGTCGGGAGAGCGGGCAGAAAGATCTGTTCAAGGCCAGGCTGGATCAGATTGTGGATCTCGATCATGCGCTAGTGAAGCTAGCAGGCGCAGTGGATTGGCGGTTTCTCGAAGATCGGTTTGGCGCTGTTTATGACGACGATCCCGGTCGGCCGCCATTGCCGACACGGCTGATGGCGGGGCTGGCCATCCTGAAACACATGCACGATCTTTCGGACGAAGTGCTGTGCGAGCGCTGGGTGGAGAACCCGTATTACCAGCTGCTCTGCGGCGAAGAGTTTTTCCAGCACCGGCTGGTGTTCGATCGGTCATCACTGACGCGCTGGCGGCAGCGCATGGGCGAAGAGAAGCTAGCTGCGCTGGTTCAGGAAAGCCTCGCATCCGCCATCCGCATGGGTGCAGCCAGGCCGGCCGACTTCACCCAGGTCATTGTGGATACCACCGTGCAGGAGAAAGCGATCAGCTTCCCGACAGATGCCAGGCTGATGCATCGGGCCCGCGAGCGGCTGGTGCGCCTGGCGCGGGCGAGCGGCATCAAGCTCCGCCAGTCCTATGCGCGGGTTGGCAAGTTCGCCCTGATCAAGCACCAACGCTACGCCCATGCGAAACAGTTCAAGCGCGCGAACAAGGCTTTGCGCCGGATCAGAACCCTCCTGGGCCGCGTTATCCGCGATATCAGGCGCAAGATCGTCGACAACCCCTCCCTCGGTGACGCCTTCGCCTTGCCGCTGTCGCTGGCCCATCAGGTTCGCGACCAGCGTCAACGGCAGCGTGGCAAGAAGATCTACTCGTTGCATGCGCCAGAGGTCGAATGCATCGGCAAGGGAAAAGCCCACAAGCCCTACGAGTTCGGGGTCAAGGTGAGCGTCGCGACGCCGATCAACCGCTGTAAGGGCGGCCAGTTCGTGCTGCACGCCAAAGCGCTGCCGGGCAATCCCTATGACGGCCACACCCTCGCAGTCGTCATTCCCAAGATCGAGGCGAGCGTCGGCGCGAGCCTGGCGAAGATCGTCGCCGATGCCGGCTATCGCGGGCACAACGCGTCGAAGGAGAAGGCGTTCAAGGTTTACGTTGTGGGCCAGAAACGCGGTCTGTCCTCCACCATCAAGCGCGCCTTCCGGCGCCGGTCCGCCGTCGAACCCGTAATAGGCCATCTCAAGAACGAACACCGCATGGGTCGCAACCACCTCGCCGGAAGCCGCGGCGATGCCGCAAACGCGGTTCTCGCCGCTGCGGGCTACAACTTCAGGCTCCTGTTCCTCTGGATCAGCATTTTGTGCGCTTGGCTCAGCGCAACCATCTACAGAAACCTACAGCCGTCAGAAATCCTTCAGATCGGATGATCCGCGTTCTTCACGGACGAACTCTTTAAGGAATGTGTCGTTATGGATGAACAGCTTGACCGAAAACAACTGCAAAGGAAGCTCGAACTGTGCCGGCGACTGTCCGAAATAGCATGCGATCCCGCAACATCATCTCGGCTTGCGAAGCTGATCGAGGAATTGGAACACAGTTTGCAACAGGCCGAAATAGGAGCCACAGATACGGACCCAGACGCCGGGCCGATGGACCTACGGTCCGTAGCCTAGCATTACAGTTGCAATTTCTTTTTGAGGTGAGCGCGCCGCGCTTCGGCCTGGTGGGCACGACGCCACAGTGACCATGCGATGATGTGAGCGGGCAGAATGCGCCGTTGTGCGAGTTTGATGGCGATGCGCCGGATTTCCTGTAGCGACCATCGGATCAGGAGCGATTTTTTGTCCGAAGGCGCAGCATTTTTTTGAGCGGCACGGCGTTAGCCCGATGACGGATGATGGTCATCATGGCGAAGGCCAACATGACCAATGAGACATGACGGTGCCAGCCATGCCAAGAACGGCTTTCGTTGTGATCGAGGCCGAGTTCGTTCTTGGCGGTTTCGAAGCTGTCCTCGATGGCCCAGCGATGACCTTCGACCAGGACCAGCTTTTCCATGGGCATGTTTTTGGGGCACCAGGTGGAAAAGAAGGCCAAGTCGCCATCGGCAATGTTGCGGCGGATCAACAGCCCCCGGGTCCATTTTCCGGCAAGGGCGCTGTTGTATTCGCCGGCATCGAGATCGGCTAGTTCGAGATAGGCCCAGTCGTGCAGGCGCGGACCTTTGGTTCCGTCTCCCGCCGATAAGCGCCGCCAGGCGCTCGTGGGGAGAGTTTGCGCGATCTTCACAGCACTGCCACCGACAAGTTGCTTCTTGCCCCAGGAATGGAACACACGATTGGCGGCCACACCCAGAACATAGCCTTTGCCGGCCTTGCGCAGCATCGTCTCGATCGCTCCCGTGCCATACACGCTGTCGGCTGCAACGAAGGAGAACGGTAACTTTGCGGCTATCGCGCGTGCGATCATCGCCCGGGCGATTTGGGGTTTCGTCGCAAAACCCACTTCGTCCGGCACCTGCGCTGCCGTCATGCGCTCAGCGTCGTCCGTCCATTCTTTCGGCAGATAAAGCGCCCGGTCGATGAAGGCATGGCCGCGGCGCGACACGTAGGATGCGAACACGCCGATCTGGCAATTGGTGATCTTGCCCGCCGAGCCTGTATACTGGCGCGCGACGCCGCAAGACGCCCTGCCTTGCTTCAAAAAGCCGGTCTCGTCGATGACAAGAACCGCATCCTCGTCGGACAGCGTTTCCAGCGCGTAATCGCGGACGATGTCGCGCAATGCATCCGCGTCCCATCGGCTGCGCCCCAGGATCGCCTGCTGGCGCCATGGGCCGGGATCGCCGGCCGCCTCCGCGCGCATCCAACCTGTCTTGCGCGGTTCGCTTCCCAAAAGCCCGTCCAGAAACTGACCTGCCGACGCAGCCACGCGCTTCTGACGAAACAACGGACCAATGCGCGACTTCACATCTCGTAACGAACACGCCCAAAGCTCAAGCGTCGTCTCGATCGATGCTCCCGCCATCCATGATCTCCCAAATCATGGTGGCCCATTGATTCAGAAGTCCAAATAAAACGCAACTGTAATGCTAGTTGTAGGCCGAGATGTGATTATGACAATGAACGTCCCCGCAGCGACGCTCGATGTTCGCCCGCGGGAGGCATCTGCCTCCAATAGTCGCGCGGCGTGATCGATTTTCGCGCCGAGCGAGATCTCACGCCGTCGTGGCTAATCCGCCGTCGACCGGAATAACAGCACCGCAGACGAAGCCGCTTGCCCTCGAAGCGAGGTAGATGGCAATACCCGCGAGATCGTCTGGATGTCCCATGCGTTTCATGGGCGCATCGTCGATAACCTTCTGCGCGCCGTGATCATCGATCGCGTCCGTCATTTTTGACGGGAAGTAGCCCGGCGCGATCGCATTGACCGCAATGTGCCTTGGCGCAAGAAACTTTGCCATGATACGCGTCAGGTGGTTCACGCCTGCCTTCGACGCGGCATATGAGTAGGCTTCGAGATGCGATGTCCTGATGCCCTCGATCGAACCGATGTTGATCACCCGCGAATAGGAGTCCGGCGATCCTGCTGCTTCCAGCAGACCGAGGAGCCGCTGGCTCAGGAAGAACACCGATTTGACATTCAGGTCCATCACCTTGTCCCAGCCGTTTTCGGGGAACTCAGCAAAAGTCGAGCCCCAGCTCGCGCCGGCATTGTTGACTAGAATATCGAGACGCCTTTCCCGCTTGTGAAGCTCCGCGGAGAGACGGTCGATCTCCTCCATTCGCGAAAGGTCGGCCGGGATGGCGATACATTCGCCGATTTGCGACAGCTCTTTTGCAAGCGCCTCGCAAGCGTCGGCTCGCCGGGCTGTAATATAGACCCTGGCGCCGTTTTCGACGTATGCGCGGGCGATCATTTCGCCCAGGCCACGACTTCCGCCGGTCACCAGGGCGACCTTTCCCCGAACCGAGAACAGCTCTTCGATCTTCATGTGTCGCTCCTGATGAACTGGAAATTTGTTTGAGTCGCGGTTGCTCAGCCGATGGCGCCTGCCGCTCGCATCTGCGCGATGGCGGCAGCATCGAAGCACGCTTCCTTCAGGACTTCGTCGCTGTGCTGACCCACTGAAGGCGGCATCTTTGGACGAACCTTGTCCAAATCGCGAAGGGCGATCGGCGTGTTGATGGTCAGCGTATCGCTGCCCTCGAACGGAATGAGAATGTCGTTATCGAAAAGCTGCTGGTCGGTCGGAATGTCGGCCGGCGTCGCTACAACATGGAACACGATTCCTTCTCTCGGTCAGACGCTCTCGCCAGTCCGCGCGATCCCTCTTCTGAAATTCCTTGTCGAGAAGCGCGATCAGTTCCCGCGAGCGCGTCAACCGGTCGCCCTTCCTCGCAAAGCGAGCGTCCTCGATCAGGTCCGCCCGATCGAGACACTGAGCGAATGCCGGCCACTGCTTCTCTTCATTCAGGATGGTGAGAATCAGCCAGAGGCCGTCGCGGCACTGGTAGTAATTCGTGAGCGCATTGAATGCGACTTCGCGCGCCGGACGGTCGGTGAAAGTTGCGCCGCAAAGGGCAGCCTGCGCATTGTAACCATTGGCCCAAATTCCGTTCGCGACCAGCGATGATGTGACTTCCGTGCCCTTGCCCGTGTTCTGGCGCTGATAGAGCGCCATCACGATGCCGGAAAAGAGCGTGAAACCGGCAGAGTGATCGCCCATACCGTTCGCGGGCCGTACAGGCACCGACTCCGACGATGCGCGAACAGTGTCCATCAAACCCGACCGCGCCCACCACGCGGTCACGTCGAAACCCGGCTTGGTCGCCTCGGCGCCGTTCTCACCGTATCCGGAAAACGATGCATAGATCAGACGGTCGTTCAACGCCGACAGCGCTTCATAGCCGATGCCGAGTTTCTTGCGGACGGCAGCGGGATAGTTGGTGATGAACACATCCGCCTGCGAAGCGAGACGCTGGATCGCAGTCCTGCCTTCGGGTTTCCCCATATCGACCGCGAGGCTGCGCTTGTTTCGCGAGCCGAGCATCCACGCGTAGTTCTGGTCGCTCTTGGGATGGCCCGGTAGCTTTGTGAGATGCCGGTAGGGATCCCCTGCTCCCGGCGGCTCTATCTTGACGACATCGGCGCCGAAGTCCGAAAAAATCGTGGCCGCTGCAGGCGCTGCGATGAAGCTGCCGCAATCGATCACCTTCAAGCCGTCGAACAAGAGTCCCATTTCGTCCCTCCCGTTGATCGCGCCTCCGGCCCTGAAGACACGATCGCAGCGTTACCGCTGCTGGTTTTCCTAGCCCTTGACCGCCTTCAGCGCGCGGATGATGGCCAGTTGCTTGGCATCGCGTTTAGCCTCGAGCTGCTCGGCCGGCGTAGCGGCGAACGACGCTTCGGCTTGCGCGATGATCTTGTCCTGCGCCGCCTCATCCAGATTGACAGGCGCCATGTTCTTCCATGCCTCGTTGAGACCCGGACCGAACTGTTTGAAGAACGATTTGAAGCCGCCGGCCCCGCCACCGAGATGGAAGGAACGGAATGGACCGTCTGCCGCCCAGCGCAAGCCGATCGAACTCGTCACGATGTCATCGAGTTCGTCGACTTTGACGACGCCCTGTATGACCAGGTAGCAGCATTCCCGGAAGATCGCTCGTTGCAGCCGGTTTGCGACAAAGCCTGGCATTTCCTTGCGCACGACGCGCGGCACCTTGCCGAGGGCCGCGTAGAATGCCACCGCGTCATCCACCGCCTCCGGGCTTGTCTTCTCGCCGGGGACAACCTCGACCAGTGGAATCAGATGGGGCGGGTTAAAGGGATGCCCCACCAGCAGCCGCTCGGGCCGGGACATTTTGAGTGACTGCTCGGTCGCGGTCTTCGCAGAACTGGACGAGAGCATCAGCGCGTGCTCCCCCACGACCTTGCCGATGCGCGCCCATAAATCTTGTTTGAATTCGATCCGCTCGGGTCCGTTTTCCTGAACCAGATCGGAGCCTGTTACTGATCGTTCGAGATCGGCCTCGAAACTCAGTTCCTTTTCGAGATTGTCCATCGGCAGCCCAAGCTCCTTGAACGTCGAGAGATTGTTGCGGATATAATCGCGGACAATCGTCTCGACGTCCGGGCGCGGGTCGTTGACGACTACCGTCAGCCCGTGCGCCAGGAAGAGCGCCGTCCAGGACGCGCCGATGACACCGGCGCCGATTACCGTAACTTTCGAATACCGATTCAGAATATCCTGCTGGGCTGTGGCCATCACATCCGCCTATTTCCTCTTTGAACTGGCCGAAGGCGCACTGTCGGTGAGATAGTCGTAGATGACAGTGGCCGGCGAAAGCGTGAGGTCCGTCAGGATGTGCGTTGCCGAAATGATCTCGCGAACGGGAAGATCCGCAAGCGGCGCCAGTACGTGCTCGAACAGTTGCAGGCGGGCGGGTCCCCGCCACGCACCCTTCACGGAGATGTTGGTGATCTCGGTGCGCACCAGTTCGCAAATGCGCGGGCGTTTTTCGTAACTAGGAAGAATTTTCAGCATGAAGGTGGGCACGCAGATTTCCTGTCGTGCCTTTTCCAGATCCATCGGCTTGTGCTTATAGCCCATCGTCGCGCGGGCCACGCTCAGCGTGCCGTAGTCCAGCGTTCCGACCAGCGTATCGGAATCGACGAACAGCTTCGCCGAACCGAGCTTCTTTGGAAACGCGCTGAGCTCGCGGCCGGCTGCAATTGCCGGCAGATTGTCGAGATACATCCCGATAATGTATTCGCCCACTTCGTCCCCATGCCGCACGACCGCGGCCTGCCCGCACTCGACATATGAACCATATCCGGTGGTGTCGGGCATGTTCATCACTTCGAAGCGCACCAACGGCTCATCGACTTCAAGGGGTTCGGGCACCTGCTTTGCAAGAGCGTCCCGATCCGTTCGATACGTGATGTTCAGATATTCCCGCGAGGTGAAACGGTGCGGGCCCGGAACGAAAGCCGGAGCTCCCGTCGGCGTAGTGTACTGCTTGAGCACGTCCTCTTTTTTCATCTGGATGCTCACCCTCAAAGTTAAACGTTTCAGCGTTATCGACGGCGGCGTTAGCAACATGCTCGCGGAGTTCAACGCCGGCTGCCAGTACGAACCTTTGGGTTCGTCACTGCAAGCCGGGCATGCCCCCCTCTGCTACGAGTACTTGCTGAGCCATCGTCATGTCTTCCCGTTCGCCAGCATCCTGGCGCGGATCTCGGATTTCAGCACCTTGCCGACTTTGGAGCGCGGAAGGTCATCCCAGACTTCAATCTGCTTGGGCGTTTTGACGCTCCCGACCCGCTGCTTCACGAAGGCCGATACCGCGGCGACATCGACGGTGCGTCCTGCTCTCGGCTGCACCACAGCGACAACGCGTTCGCCCCACTTCTCGTCCGGCAAACCGATGACGGCACAATCCTGAATGGTTTCGTGGGCCTGAAGGGCGTTCTCCACTTCGACGGAATAGACGTTGAAGCCGCCAGTAATGATCATGTCTTTGGCGCGATCGACGATGTAAAGGAAATTGTCCGCGTCCAGGTATCCGATATCGCCCGTGTGATGCCAGCCGTGCAGGGAGGCCTCCTCCGTTGCTTCGGCGTTCTTGTAGTACCCATCCATCACCAGCGATCCGCGAACGACGATTTCGCCGCGTTCTCCGGCCGGCATCAGATTGCCGCTTGCCATCCATGATGCCGACCCGAACCAGCGGCCCGACACGGCCCGCCGACGACAGACGTCCAGTCGCGATCGAACCGTCGGGATTGTAATGGTCCTCAGGCGGCATCATCGAGATCATCATCGGTGCTTCGGTCTGCCCAAAGAGCTGTGCCATCGGGCCGATCCTTTCCAGCGCTTCGGTCAGGCGCGCCACCGAAATCGGGGCCGCGCCGTACCAGAAGCATTGCAGCGAGCTGAGATCGGCGCTTTCGAGCTTCGGATGATCCAGCAGCATGTAGATGACGGTTGGCGGAAGGAATGTGTGCGTGACCCGGTAGCGTGCGATCAGATCGAGGAATTCGCCGATGTCTGGATGATGCATGATCACCACCCTGCCTCCGAGCGTCATGATGGGAAAACACAGCACACCGGCAGCATGCGTCAGCGGCGCGAGCGCAAGATAGGTCGGGCGCCCCTTGAACGGATAGCCCATCAGGGTCAACGCAGTCATCGTTTCGATGTTGCGTCCCGAGAGCATGACGCCTTTGGGTTTGCCGGTCGTTCCGCCGGTGCCGGGTATGAGCGCAAGATCATCAACGGGATCGCGCTGAAAGGGCTGGTCGTCGACATCGGCAAGCCAACGCTCGAACGACGGCGCGAAAGACATATCGGTGTCGAGACATACGAGCTTGCGCAGCTTCGGCAGATGAGGCCTTATTTTGTCGACCATCGGCGCGAAGCCGCTGTGAAACAGCAACAGGCTGCAATCGAACGCATCGAGGATGAATTGGTTTTCTGCCGCCTCGTTGCGTGGATTGATCGGACACCAGACGGCTCCGGCGCGCGAAATGCCGAACACGCAGGCAAAGGCGATCGGATCGTTGCCGGACAGGATCGCGATTTTCTCCCCGGGGGCAACGCCGGAATTGGCGAGTCCGCGTGCGATCCGATAGCTAAGGCGCTGCACGTCGCCATAGCTCAGGTCCTTTCCGTCCATGGTCAGGCATGGAGCATCAGCACCAAGCGACGCGCCCTTATCCAGATAGTCGACAAGCCGCATGGACTACCTCCCGGAAAGAAGGCGGATGGCGCGGTCGTACGCGCCACCCGGTTGCATCAATTGTGAACCGTCAGAATTGGGTTCATCACCAGTCCGAAGCTTCGCAACTGGCCCAGCAGTTCCCGATGCCCGAACGCCTGACAGGCGGAGGCAAAGCCAACCTTCTTGGGAGCAGTCTGCAGCAGCGAGAATGCGGCGTAGGCCTGCAGCATTCCGGTCTGCTTGTAGTTGCAATTCCCGTGGATCACGCAATGGGCGCGACCGAGCGGTCCCGATGCATAGACGGAGTCGATCGAGGTATTGATGCGCGGATTCTCGCGCGGCGGCATGGTTGCTTGCAGCGTTGCCGCGATGTCGGCCAGCGCCTTCTCCTGCTGGTCGGGCGGAAGCGGCTTGATTTTCTCTTTCACCATCTCCTGGGTCTGAACCACGCCCAACATGACGTCGCGCTGCATGACGCCGCCGAGCACCCTGCAGTTGGACACGCGGGGATCGTTCTTGAACCAGACCGGATGCGCAGTGCCGCCCCACGGCACGGCGATGGCGCCCTCATGCTGACCGGGAACGTTGACCTCGAAATTGGCGGTCACATCCCATTCAACAAATTTGTTCTGGACGAGATAGTACCAGTTCGCCTTGAGGATGGTGAAAATCGTCTGCGTCGAGGCATAGGTCGGGAACCCCTTCCACAGCACCAGGATGTCGAGCGTATCGAGGCCGGGCGTTTCGAGGCATATGTTCGCTGCGATTTCTCCCGTTGTGTACATCTGCGCGACGTTCGGCGCGAGCAGCAATCCTTTGGCCGCGAATTTTGTCCCCCAGCGCTCCTGCGCCAGCAGCACCCAGTCCTGTTCGCCGGTCGTATCGGTATAATGACAGCCGGCCGCAAGACAGGCTTCGACAACTTCCGGGCCATACTTGATAAATGGGCCGACCATATTGCTGACGACCTTCGCACCCTTGAACAGCTTAGTCAGCGCTTCGACCGTGTGCTCAACCTCGGCAATTTCGTAGTCCGCGGTTTCGATGCCGGGAATTTTTTCGACAACGGCCTTCACTTTGGCCGCGTCGCGGCCGGCGGCAATAAAGGGAATGTTGTATTCCCGCAGATATTCACAAACCAGACGCCCCGTGTAGCCAGAGACGCCATAGACGATGACGGGCTTTTTCTCGCTCATGTTCATATCCTCCCGAATTTCTATTCTTTGCGTTTGGCGATTTACATGCCCATGCCGCCGTCGACCGGCAGGCCGGCACCAGTGATGAAGCGCGCCTCGTTGGAGCAAAGGAAAACAGCGGCGTCGGCCATGTCGCCGACCTCGCCCAACCGGCCAAGCGGCGTCTGCTCGACGACCGAGGCGACGGCGGCGCCGGCGTCCGGCGCAAGTCCTGCGGCGACTATGTCGTTGGCCAGTTGCATGCCCATATCGGTGGGGACAAGCCCGGGATAGAGACAGTTGACCCGCACGCCGTAACCAAGCTTGCCCGCTTCCATCGCGGCGACCCGCGTCATGCGGTCAACAGCCGATTTGGTGCCGGAGTACCCGGCAATGGCCGGGAATGCGATCGTGGCGGCGACCGAGGCGATATTGACGATGGCGCCGCCGGCACCTGCACCTCCGCCAGGTCGCATCGCGCGAAACGCATGCTTCATGCCGAGACCGGTGCCGACGATGTTGACGTCGCACATCCGGCGCAGATCCTCGGCCTTGAGATCGACGACGAGCGAGGTAATCTCGATGCCTGCATTGTTGATCAAGATGTCATAGCCGCCGAGCGTGGCGATGGTGGCTGCGACAGCCTTTTCCCATTGCGCGTCGTCGGTGACGTTCAGTTCCACAAAGCCAGTCTTGGCGCCTGTTTTGGCAAGACGGCCGGCGGTTTCCTTGCCAAGATCGGCGAGAATGTCGCCGATCATCACGGAAGCGCCGGCGTTCGTAAGCGCCTCTGCGATCGCAGCGCCGATGCCTCGCGCGCCGCCAGTGACCAGAGCCTTGCGGCCTGCCAGACTTTTTTCACTCATCGTGTGCTCCTCCCTTTGTGATTTCATTTTTGTGACGCGCCGCTGCCTGCCGAGCGGTGAGGCTGCCGTCGGGGCGGGCCGTGCTCGTCCGCTGAGAAAAACTTTCGGCTGACCGGAATGAACGGTTTGGACGGCGCTGGTGTGCTGCCTGCTCTTCTCCTCCCCGTGCGCAGCTTCTTCCGGCTGCGATCCTCGGAAACTTGACACTTGCCCAAGAATATCTTGACGATTGTCCAAAATTTATACACTTGTCAAGTAATCCTTGACCGCGAGGGTGGAGGATGATTTCGCAGGGCGCTTCAGGGCATTATTGCTGCCGAGGTGACGCGGCGATTCGGAGTTTAGGCGTGCGCAAAGAATCTGGAGTGACGCAGCGGAAAATTGAAACGACGAGGCGGCCGAGTTGGCCCTCGGATCGTATCGAGCGTGCGCGTGTCGACAAATTCAGTGCACGACGAATCGAACTCGCCGAGGCTGCGTTGGAAACCTTGGCTGAGCTCGGCTATGCGAGGACCAGCCTGCGCGAGATCGCGCAGAAATCCGAGTTTACGCACGGCGTGCTGCACTATTACTTCAGCGACAAGGTCGACCTGATCTGCTGTTGTGTTCGTCACTACAAGGCGAAGTGCGTCACACGGTACGACCAGATCACGTCGGCGGCGCAAAGCCGCGATGAACTGATGAAGGGTTTTCTGGAAAAGCTCGGCGAGACGGTTCGCGACGAGGCTCGGATGCATCGCCTCTGGTACGACCTTCGCTCGCAGTCTCTGTTCGAAGAGGCCTTTCGCGACGACGTCGCCGAGATCGACAAGAGCCTGGAAGATATGGTGTGGCGCGTCGCGTCCCGCTTTGCCTCACTTGGCGGCCGACAGCCTGTCGTCTCCCGGGGCGCTCTCTATGCGCTGTTTGATGGACTGTTCCAGCGATGCCTGCTGCGGCATCTCTCGGGTGATCGCAAGGCGATCGCGGACCTGCGGGAAGAAGTGGAGCGTCTCCTCCCGACCGTTGCATAGCGGCTGGCGGCCGTTCAAACTGGTGCATCTAAACCGGAAGGGCGAACGTAGGCATAGATCGTTGCGCCGATGTCCGTGTTGGGTCCGCTGCAAACTCGATGATTAAAAAGCCTAGCGCTTGCGACGGCATCTCAAATTCTTAGCGCCAAAATCCAAACGAAAGCCGATTATGTCAACGTACCTACAATGGAGGCTCGCTGAGAAAGTTCTATCCAATTGCCGTCGGGATCGAGGATCATCGAGATCCGCGCTGTTGTCCCGAGTGTGGTTGGGGCCAAACCCTCATGCCCACCAGCCGCAAGAATTCGGGCGTGGACCTCGTCAACTTTGAAAACCTGAAAGGTGATGTAGCGCCAACCCGCTCCTAGACGACCGGAATTCAAAGGAGCGTCAGACTGTTCCTCCAAGATGATCAGGGTCTCGCCAGCCCGAAATGCTACACCGATGCCTCGCTCTTCTTCCGGCAGCCCGAGCACCTGGGTGTAGAAGGCGCAATGAGCATCAAGATTGCGCACGGCGAGGCGAATACCGATTTGACTTATCCCCTCATGGCCGAAAGGTACCAGACTGACGCGATTGCCGTCGGGATCCGTCAGACGCTCGGGTTCAGTTCGGCCTCGCCGGGTGACGATTAGTTCTCGATATCCACTGGGCGGAGCGGCCGGCAATTGCTCGACATAATGGTTTATTTTGACCACCGACCCTAAGGCGTCATGCCGATGCTGTTTCTGACCGCGGCGGATCGCGAGAACGTGATCAAATCGGAGACCTGCATCATGTTGCCAAAAATGAAGCATCGGATCGAGATTGTTTGTGCAAAGGCCGATGTCGACCCCCGGTTTCGCCAATTCCATGGCCGCCTTCTCCGACGTTCGAGAGCGCCCAACGCCGTCGGGCGCGAGGTCCTGGCCTACGTCAAATCCGGTAAAGCCGAGCTGCCGTATCGTGCAGAATCGCATGCTGATCGCTCTCGTCCAAATGCTCGATGGCTTTTCGAAAGGTCAGATAGAGTGTGCGATAATCCGTCCACAGCTTCTCAATCGGGAAGTTACTGCCAAACAGGCAACGTTTCGCGCCGAAAATCTCGACGGTTTCCTTGACAATCGGCCCCATCACATCCGAGCGGCAGGCGTGAACGAACGTCCCGAGCCCGGATAGCTTGACGTTGACGTTCGGCTGCAGTGCCAGCGCGTTCATACCTTCTCGCCAGCGCTTCCAGCCGTCTGACGACATGTCCTCCAGCATCCCCGCATGCTCGAGCACGAATATCGTACGCGGAAATTCACGCGCCAGCTCCGCACCATGCCGCATCTGACTGGTGAACAGCTGGATTTCAAACAGCAGATTGTGCTCTGCAAGATGCGCCAGGCCGCGGCGCCAATTCGGTTCGTTCATCACTTCCGGATGCGGCGCAAACCGATATTGCGGATTTTCGTGCCAGTGGATTTGCTGCCGGATGCCGCGCGTCGCCGGCAGCGTTGCCAACGCTTTGATCAACGCGCCGACGCCCGGATCGGCCAGGTCCGCATGAGCCACATTGGCGTGCGGCCAACCTGTGGCATCGGATACCGATTGAACCCACTTCGCTTCGTCGTAACTCTTCCCTGCTGGCCAATTTGTTTGAACATAGACGGATTTAACGATATCACAGCCCGCAGTATCGGCGCGAAATTCCTCGATTGGATAATCACGACAAATGGCTTCGTAAGGGCCGAAGATGCGCGGGACCTGAGGTCCCGACAACCACGTCAAATCCTTGAATCGCCAGATATGATGATGACCATCTATGGTCGGAATATTCTTCAACTGCGCTTCCATCAAATTTCGATCTCCGTGCAACCTGCAGGCCGGAACTTCAGCTGTGTTTCTTTGGCGGAGGCAACCCCGCCATGGATTCGATCACGGCGGCCACCGCGGCGGTATCCTGATCGCCGTAACCGGAAGCGACGGCCGCATTGAAGAGCGGGACCGCCGCTGAAAACATCGGCGTCGGACACGCCAGTGAATTGGCGAAGTCTGCGATCACCCGCATGTCTTTGCTCCAGAGTTCCAGCGGCATGGTTCTGATCGGCAGATAGCTATCTGCAATCAGCATCTCGCCGCGCACGTCGAGGGCCCTCGAGCCCGCGGCGCCGTCGCTGACGACGGCAAACATTTGCGCCGGATCGAGCCCGGCCTTGCGCGCCAGCGTAAAGGCCTCGCCTGCGACCACCGTGTGCACCGCCACCATCAGGTTGGCGACGTATTTCATCTTGGAACCGTTGCCGAACGGCCCGAGATAATGCGGCGCCCGCGAAAACGCGTTGAACACCGGCAGACAGCGGTCGTAGGCGTCCTTGACGCCGCTTCCGTAAACCAGCACGTCGCGCTCCAGGGCCTGAACCCCGGAGCCCGAAAGCGGGCAGTCGAGCATGACAATCCCCGCCTGCCGCGAGTTGCCTCTGCGCTGCCGATTTATCGTCGAGCGTGAACGTACTGGTTTCGGCGACGATACGTTCGGCACGCGGCAAGGCCGCCAATTCCCGAACCACATCAAATAACGCTGACGCCGACGGAAGCGATGTGATCAGGATATCGGCACCTGAGCCCACGTCGCCAACGGATTTGGCGGCCTTGCCGCCGCCGGCCACGAAGGCTTCCACCGCCTTGGGCAGCACGTCATATCCGATCACGGAAAACCCGGCCTTGATGAGATTCTTGCTCATCGCCGAGCCCATGATTCCGAGGCCGATCATCCCGATCGACATTTCATTTTGCGTATGCACGAGAACAACCCATTCCGGCTACGAGTTCAGGCCTTGTGGCGGCTGGACCAGAAGGCGGGCAATTCGGTGCAATCCTTGCCGCCCCATCCTTCAGCGCTGGCCTGATCGTAGACCGCAAGCGTGCGCTCGGCCAGCGGCAACGCGAAGCCGCGCGACTTTGCTTCCGCGACCATGGTGCGCAAATCCTTGCGGATCGAATCGCAATCGAACGTCGCCGAGCCCGAATCCTTGTCCTGCAACGCCAGCGCAACCGCGCCGCCGCGGGCGCGAAGCACGTTGGGGCCTCCGGACGTATCGGCGAACAGTTCGACCACCCATGCCGGATCGAGATTGAGGTGGCGGCACAGCGCAAAGGCTTCGCCAAAACTTTGCCAGAAGGTCGCCAGCGGCAGATTGATCGCAAGCTTCATGCTGGCGCCGGAGCCGATCGGACCGACGAGATCGACACGGCGGCACATCTGTTCCAGCAGCGGCTTGGCGCGCGCGAAATCTTCCTGGGTACCGCCGGCGAGGCCGAGCAGCTTGCCGCTCAGCGCCGGGCCGACCGTGCCTCCGACCGGACATTCCACCAGCGTCGCACCCTTGGCGCTGACCTTCCTGGCCAGGGCGATTTCGGTCTCCGGCTGCACCGTGCTCATCTCGATGAACAGCTTGCCGGAAACATTTCCCTCCAAGAGGCCGGACTTGCCTTCGTATACGCTGGCGATGGCGGCGGCATCGGTCAGGATGGTGATGATGGTCTCGACGCGGCCGGCAAGTTCGCTCGGCGTCGCTGCGACGGCGGCGCCCGCGGCAGCCAGCGCCTTGGTCTTGTCCTGATTTCGGTTCCAGACCACGACCTCGTGTCCGACCTCGATCAGTCGTTTGGCAATCGCGCTTCCCATTCGGCCCAAACCGGCCACACCGACCTTCATCGCATTCTCCTTATTGTCTCGTTGTCCGTGGTTCTGACCGCCGTTGGTCGAAATCAGATCACCGCGTCCGTCGTGGGATCGATCAGATGCATGTGCGTCATGTTGGCGACCAGCCGCACCTTTTCGCCGGAGGCCGGCGCCGACATGCCGGAGTCGATGCGGCCGGATACGGCCTCGCCGCCGAGTTTGAAGAATACCAGGGTCTCCGTCCCCATCGGTTCCACCACATCGAGAACGGTGGCGAACTCCGAGAATGTGCCGCGCTCCGGACCGCGCGGCTCGGTGATATGTTCGGGACGGATGCCGAAAATCAGCGGCTTGCCCGCCGCATTGCGATAACGCTGCAAATGGCTTTCCGGAACCGGAAAGCCGGTGCCGTCGGCGAGCCGCACCGTCAGCGCTGCGGCATTCTGCTCCAGCGTGCATGGCAGAAAATTCATCGCCGGCGAGCCCATGAATCCGGCAACGAAACGGGTTTTCGGCGAATGATAAAGCTCGTGCGGCGTGCCGGCCTGCTCGATCCGTCCCCGGTTCATCACCACGACGGTGTCGGCGAGCGTCATCGCCTCGATCTGATCGTGGGTGACATAGATCGTCGTGGTCTTGACCTGCTGATGCACCCGCTTGATCTCGGTTCGCATCTGAACCCGAAGCTTGGCGTCGAGATTGCTCAGCGGCTCGTCGAACAGGAACACCTTGGGATGGCGAACGATGGCGCGGCCCATGGCGACGCGCTGGCGCTGGCCGCCGGAAAGCGCTCTCGGCCGCCTGTCGAGCAATTCCGAAATGTCGAGAATGCGCGCGGCGTCCTCGACATTCTTTCGGATCTCGGCCTTGGCCATGCCCCGCATGCGAAGCCCGAACGCCATGTTCTGGAAAACCGTCATGTGCGGATAAAGCGCATAGCTCTGGAATACCATGGCGATGTCGCGGTTCTTCGGCGCGACATCGTTGATGACCCGGCCGCCGATGCAGATGTCACCTTCCGACACATCCTCAAGGCCCGCGATCATGCGCAGCGTCGTGGTCTTGCCGCAGCCCGACGGACCGACCAGCGCCACGAACTTGGTGTCGGGAATCTCGAGGCTGATCCCGCGCACGGCCTCGTAGTTGCCGTATCGCTTGACCACGTTTCGCAGCAGCACATCAGCCATCAAGCACTTTCCGTTCGTTTACCGTCCGCATGATGCGAACTCATGCAGCATTCTTTGGAAAAACATCTTTCGCGCCCATCAGGGTTTCGAAGAAGCCCTGCCCTTCCAGCGCAAGCACGGGATCGAGGTCAACGGCATCCTCCGGAGCTACCGGCCCCGGCAGCGCGCCGACACGATGCAGGATTGCGGAGGCGTTCCGCACGCCTTCCAGACTGGGATACATCATGTCGCCCATGTAGCGTGCGAACAGCACCCAGGTCGGCCGGAGAACATCGATGTCGGTTTCGCCGCTGTACTTGCGCAGCACATGGATGCCGAATTGCGCATCGCTGCGAAACCGGTGAACCGCCTGGCAGAATGCCCGAACATAACGCAGGCCGATATCGGGATTGGCCTTGATGAAACGCCGCGTGCTGGCCGCGCAACTGTTCTGGAACGAGACGTCGAGCCGTCCGAAATCCTCGACGATATGATAGCCGCGCTTTGGCGCCTGGAACGTCTCCGGCGCATGCATGATGGCGGCATCGACACGCCGCGGGTCGAGCAGCAGATCAAGCCTGGCGCCGTCGGTGCCGACCACGACGATCTCCGCGTCCTTGTCGACGCTCCAGCCCCAGCGGTCGAAGGCCATGATGATCGCGCATTCGTCGGCGTCGTTGCGCGCGCCCACGCCCCATCGCTTGCCGCGCAGGTCTTCCCGGGTCTGCGATGCCGGGCCGCGCCGCGACCTGTTGCGCGCTCCTTGAAATCGCCGACGCCAGGATGACCGCGTCGCCCTGGTGCCTGGTGTTGGCAAGCAGCAGTTCCGCGCCGACCGCGTTGGTGAAATCCGCTTCGCCCGCGATCAGCGCCTTCAGCGAATTGCTGTGACCGTGAAAGGGCAGGAGTTCGGGTTCGAGACCCTGCTCGCGATAATAGCCGCCCTCGAGCGCCGCAAATATCGGAGCCACGCCGGCTCCGCGGTGAGGCATTGCTATCCTGATCTTGTCCACGTTCGAATTTCCTGGTGTTAAGTCGCTCCAGCGGCCGCGCGCGACGGCCGTCTCGTATCCAGATCGGTTGTCTATTTCAGCCCGCTCAGGCCAAACCCGCGATTGATCGATCTCTGCAGGATCATGAAAAGCAGGAAGACCGGAAGGGTGGCGAGTACCGCGATCGCCATCTGCTCGGTGGCCGGATTGCCGTATTCCTCGCCGAACTGGACCAGACCGAGCGGATAGGTCCGAAGACTATCGATCGACACCACGGTCAGCGGCCAGAGAAACTGGTCCCAGCTGTCGCGAAACGAGAAGATTGCGAGCACCGAGAGCGCCGGCAGGCATTGCGGCACGATGATCTGCAGCAGAATGCGCAGCTCTCCGGCGCCGTCGATCCGCGCGGCCTCGATGTAATCGGATGGGATCGAGATGATGGATTGCCGCATCAGGAAAACGCCGAATGCATCGATCAGCAGCGGCGCGACGATGCCCTGATAGGTGTTGATCCATTCAAACTTGTGGACGATCAGGAACGTCGGAACCAGCGTCACCTCAAGCGGCAGCATCAGCGTGCTCAGGATCAGCAGCAGCACCAGCCCCGATCCGCGGAAATGGAATTTGGCGAGGCCATAGCCGGCCAAGGTGCAGAACACCACATTGCCGGCCATCACGGTCAGCGAGACGATGCCGCTATTGATGAAATATTGCACGAACGGCGCGCGCGACAGTGCGTTCGGATAGTTCTCGAAATGCCAGACCGCCGGGATCCATTCGGTGCGAAGGTCGAACATCTTGCCGCCCTCCTGGAACGACATCACCGTCATCCAGAGGATCGGAATGAGAAATGCGAACGCCAGGGCGGCAAGCAGAACCAGCCCGACCCCCTTTCGCAGCGCCGGTAGATGGCGCATCAGGCCGCTTGCATTACGCCCTTGGTTCGGCATCGTCGAGCGTCGTCATCACATGTAAACCTGTTCGCTTCGGGCAAAGAGACGAATCTGAAGCGCGGTGAAGGCCATCATGATCGTAAACAGCACCACCGAGATCGCGGCGGCCTGCCCCATCTTCAGATATGAAAATCCGGTCTCATAGATCAACATGGACAGGACGCGGGTCGCGTTTCCCGGCCCTCCGCCCGTGATCAGATACGGCATCAGGAATATCCGGGCGCAGAGCAGGGCGGAGACCACCACGACGAAGAAGACGGTCGGCATCAGCAGCGGCAGCGTGATGTGAACGAACCTTCGGATCGCGCCCGCGCCATCGAGTTCCGCCGCTTCGTAATAGTCCTGCGGCAAGGCCAGTAGCGCCGCCAGGAAGATCACCATGAAATACGGCGCGAACCGCCATACCGTCACCATGATGATGGCCGGCATCGCCGTCGATGAGCTGGTCAGCCAGTCGATGCGGCCAAATCCGAGCGGCTGCAGGATCTGGTTCACCAGGCCATAGGGATGCAGCAAGAAGCGCCAGACCAGGCAAACGGCGATGATCGGCATCAGGTTGGTGAGGAACATTGCCGTCATGCAATGGCGCGCCCCGGGAATGCCGGTATTGATGGCGAGCGCCAGCGCCAGACCGATGATGGTGGTCAGAACGGTCGAGCCCGCGATGTAGACAAAGGTGTTGATCAGCGTTTCCCGAAAGATCGGGTTCGCTGCCAGCTCCCGGTAATTGTCGAGCCCGACGAAGCGCGGCGCGGAAACCATGTCGTAGGAGTTGAAGCTCAGTTCGATGGCCCACAGCATCGGTCCATATTTGAAGACGGCGAAGAACAGCAGCGTCGGCAGAACGAATGCGACGCCCCACAGCCTGATGCGCTGGCGATGATGAATCTGCCAGAACCTGCGGACGACAGGCGGCGGACCGGAAAGGCTTCCGTGCTGGTATGGCTCGCTCGATGTCAGTTCGACCATTTACAATCCCGTCACCGGCCGCCGTATTCTCGACGGACCGGCCTCCCGAGGGAGGCCGGTCCGTCCGTGCTTGAACCATGAAGATCAGGCTTTCTTGTAGGCCGCGGTTGCGCGATCCACTTCGGCAGCCGCCTCATCCAGCGTCTTCTTGATGTCGGCCTTGCTCAACATGATCTTCTGGACGGCACGATGCATGGAGTCCGCCAGTTCATTGAACACCAGGGAACGCGGCAGGAACACGCCCTCGTCCTTGGCCTTGATGATTTCGTTGACGTGCGGGAATTTTTGCACTTCCGGATTGTCGGCCCATCCGGTCTTCTTTGCGAACGTAAAGGGAGCGGCGTCCTTCCAGGCATCGACCAGATCGCTCATCATGAACTTGTAGAGATCGTGAAGCGCCTCCTGCTTCTCGGCGGATGCCTTGGCGTTGATGACCAGGTTGAAGCCGTAGGTGGTCGAAAAGCCCTTGCCGGTTTGAACGCCCGGATATTGCACGGGCCGGAAATAATTGGCCGAGGCCATCGCCGGGTTTTCGGCCTGGACAAGGCTTATCGGCAGCGGATGGCAGAAGAACATCGACGCCCGCTCCTTCAGGAAGTCCATACCCGGTATCGGATTGGTCGCGATCGAGTCGGCGGGATCCTCGGCGCCGTACTTCTGCGCAATCGATGCGCGTATCGTCATCGCCCTGACACCGGCCTCGTTGTTGACCGTGCATTTCCCGGAATCGTCGAACCACTTTCCGCCAGACTGCAGCAGGATCGGATTGAACTGGATCATGGTCCATTGCGCCGCATGCATCGCGAACTTGAATCCCTGACGCACGAACTTGTCGCCGTCCTTGATGGTCATGCGCTTGGCGACTTCGCCGAGTTGCTCCCAGTTCTGCGGCCAGTCCTTCTCGGCATCGAGACCGACCTCCTTGAACTGCTTGGCGTTGAGATAATTGCAGTAGCCGTAGAACCACATCGGATAGCCGTAGACCTTGCCGTCCTTGGTGGCGCCGTCGACGAACGCCTTGGCAAAATCCCCGGTAAAGGCGCCATAGGAATCGTAGCCGAGCTGCTTGACATCGAGCGGGGCCAGCAGACCCTTGTCCAGCCATATCGGCATGAACCAGTCCTGGCTGACGAATCCATCCGGCGCGGTGCCGGTGGCAAATCCGACGCTGATCTTCTTGCCGAGGTCGCCAAACGCAAACCATTGAAAGTCGACCTTGACGTGCGGGTTCTGCTCCATGAACATCTTGACACGCTTGTGCACCCACGGGCGCTGCTGCGGATTGTCGAAGGTCCAGAAGCTGAGGTTGACGGGCTTCTTGGTCTGGGCAAATGCGCGCCCCGAAAGCGGCGCGGACGCCGCCGCTCCAAGACCCGCCACGCCGATCCCGCGAACGACATCGCGTCGCGTCGGACTTCCAATTGCAAACTTCTTCATCGTTTCCTCCCCAAATTTGCGGTTTGTACTCTTGTCGTTTCTGCCTGATTTCCGAACCTTATCGTTGTTGGCGGTGCTTCATTCACTCTCGGCGCGGCAGTAGCTCTCAAATCTGTCAGACTTGGGCTACGTTCCAGCTACGGCCGTTATCGCCGAACCCTTCCCATCCACCGTCGGTCACCGCGACAGTGTCCTCGAGTTTGATGAACCCACGCTTTGGATGCAGGATCGCAGTTTCGATCGAGATCACCATCCCGCTCTCGAGCGGCAGGTCCTCATCGGTGGCCGGATAGGGCACCACGCCCTTGCCGGTCAGATGCGGGGCCTCATGGCTGACGAGTCCCATGCCGTGGGCGAGAAAATCGAAATGCGGCAGTTGCTTCGAGCCTTGCATGGCCTGTTCCGCCGCGGTGTAGACGTCGCCGCCGCGCGCACCAGCGCGGATCGGCTTACGCGCCGCCTGCTGAATGGCTTCGATCTCACCGAGCAAATCCTCAAGCTCGGAATCCGGTTTGCCGACACTGCCCATGCGGCAGAGATCGCCGATATAGCCGTGATAATTGGCGCCGGAGTCCAGCGAGACGATGTCGCCGGCGCCGAGCACCTGGTCCGATGGCGCACGATTGAGGCTCGCCCCCGCGGAAATCAGGCAATATTCGAAGTTGAGACCGCGATTGGTTTCTTCCCGGCGCAGTTGCGCGACAACCTCGTGCTTGGTCATGCCGGGCCGGCAAGCCCCGAACGTTGCCTGCATCGCGGCGACGACGCGTTCGGACGCTTCCTTGAGCAGTGAAAGCTCCGCGGCCGATTTGCGCGCACGCAGCCGTTCCAGCGCCATCGTGGCATCAACCAGTCTGCTGTCGGGAAAGGCGGAATGCAGCACATCGGCCGCGTCGAGCGGAAGGAAAGGCATTTCGACGCCGATTCGGGCGCTGGCGACGCCCATTTTCCTGACATGCGAGACGGCCGATTGCATCGCCTCGGGACCGGTCATCCACGACGTCTCGGCAACACTGGTCCAGAACCGGTTAAGCTGTTTCTCGAAGCCCTCGAGCTTGTTGCCAATGAACACCGATCGATCGGCCTGGCCCTTGGCATAGATAAAGACCGGCAAATAGCGATTGATGCCGATGGCATCCATCGTCTCGAAGAAGAAGAACCGGTATCCGCCAAGGAGATACCCGACATTGTGCTTCGACGTCGCGATCAGGACATCGATGCCGGCCTGTTCGAGCAGGTCGTCCAGCTTCCTGGCGTCGAAGGGAATTGTCGAAGCAAGGTTGGCGGAACGGATATTCATTGCAGCACCCTTTCCTTTATACCCGGCGCGATGCGGCGGCCTGACGCGCGGCAGCCGCGCGCTCTCGCGAATTATGAATTCATAGGACAGATCGAGATCGGGATCGCTGGTCGGACCGGCAAGACCGCGCTCGATAAAGGAACCGAGATAACGCCCGAATTCGACGGCATCGATATTGGGCTGCAGGCGCTCGCGTTCATAACGCCGCAGGGCCTCCGGCACGGAGCCGGATCCGTCAAGGCTTCGCGCCAGCGCGGCCGCATCCTGAGCGGCCTTCAGCACGCCAACGCCGACATGGGGACGGGCGACGAAACCGGCATCGCCGATCAGTGCGACATGACCGAAAGCGATGTTTTTCGATTCGACGTCGTAGATCGGCTGCAGCAGGTGCCGATCCGCGCGAAGCACCACCTCGGCAAATTGCGGCGGAAGATCGCGCGCGCCGGCGCCGCGAAGCGCTTCGATGTGCACCTTGCGGATCAGCGGCGGCGGAATCGACTCGTGCTTCAGGCCGTTCTCGTCGGTCATCAGGGCGTCGAGATCGGCGCCGTCGCCAACATGGGTGTACCAGAGGAAATTGTAACGGCGCGCGCCTTTCGCGTTGGAGCCGTCCTGCCCCAGCAAGGGATATCCGATGAACTGGCCGCCCGGGGGAAAGCAGAAGCTGAAGCGGTCGAAGGTTTCCGCCATGAACGCGGTCGACAGATCCGCTTCATCCATGATTCCGCGCCAGGCAACATACCCGCCGTAGCTCGGCACGATTTTAGGCGCGAGCAACCCGCGAACCCTGGAGCGGATGCCGTCGGCCCCGACCACGAGATCGGCCGCAACCTGCTTCACCGCTGGAGAGCAACGCCACCACGCCGTCGTCGGTTTGCCTGATATCGAGCAATTCGACGCCAAGGTGATAGTGCTGCGGTGGAAACGCCGAATAGAGCAGATTGAAGAGACTGCTCCACGAGGTGAGGTACTGCGGATAGTCGAAGCTTGCGAGCTGATTGCCGTGGCGATCGAAGGCGACGCGACCGCTGACGTCGATGCCGGGCGGGCGATCGCTCGACACGCCGATGGCGTTCAGGATGGCGGTCAATTCGGCGTGGCCGGCAATCCCTGCGCCTCTTGACTCAAGGCCGCCGGCGACCCGCTCGAAAATTTCGACGGCCCATCCCTGCCGCAAGCAGCATGTGCCCGATGAAAAGCCCGCCCACTGAACCGCCGGCAATGACAGCCTTGGGCTGGCGGGGGACCGGCATGATCTCAGCACTCGGCCCGATAGGTCACTCGCGACAGGTAATTGCACCGCGCAAGTGAAGCTGACCTTTCGACCGCTATCGCACTCAAAGTCGGCACCTTTCCTCCAATTTTTCTTTTCCTTGACCGTAAGCGCTCTGGCGATAATGCGTCAAGTATTTTCGAAACTATTGCCTTCGAGGCAAAAGATTGCAAGAATTACCCATGATTGCGATTGGCGATGTTTCCCGTACCCTGGCCGACGAGGCCTATTCGCGTATTCGTGAAGCGATGCATTCGGGACAACTCAAGCCCGGGCACAAGCTTCGTTTCAGCGAGCTGCAGGAATTGACCGACACAAGCGTGACGCCGGTCCGCGAGGCGCTCGCTCGGCTCACCGCGGAAGGCTTCACCGAACTCGAGGGTCATCGCGGCTACCGGGTGGCGCCGGTGTCTTCGACCGATCTTTGGGACATTGTTAGAAACCGGCAGCGGCTGGAGTCGGAGGCGCTCACGCCTGTCGATCAAGCACGGCGACGATCACTGGGAAGCACAGCTTGTCACGGCTCACCATCTGCTGGGGCGGATGGACCGCGAGCGCGCCGATTTACCCACCGCCGTCGACGAAAAATGGGAACCGCGCCACCAGGCCTTTCATGAAGCGTTGATCGCGGCATGTCAGTCGAAGGTGCTGCTCGGATTCTGCAGCCAGCTCTACGCCCGCGCCAACCGGTATCGCCGCCTCTCCATTTCAGTCCCGGACATCCCAAGAGACATCCGGACAGAACACCGGCTTATTTTTGAAGCCGCGATCAAACGTGACGCCATCACGGCGACCGATTTGCTGAAGGATCATTTCGAGCGAACCGCACAGATGGTCGATGAACTCCTGCGTCACCGCTGGTGAGCTAACCTTGAGATCGACCCGACCGAGCGCGTTCGAACAGACGCCATCGACCATGAATAGTTCAATTCGCCACGCCTCGAGCTGGCGATAATCTAAAGGGAGTAGAGCGATGAAGCATCGTCCGTTGGGCCGGACCGGCCTCTATGTTTCGGAAATCTGCATGGGCACCATGACGTTCGGCGGCCAGGGTGCGTGGTGGAAGAACGTAGGCCAGGTGGATCAGAACAACGCCAATGCGCTGGTCGAACGCGCGCTCGCGGCAGGCGTCAATTTCATCGACACCGCCGATGTCTATTCGGAAGGCCTTTCGGAACAGATCCTCGGTCAGGCGCTGCGCGATCTCAAGGTGCCCCGCGAAAGCGTCATCATCGCGACCAAGGCGCGCGGACGAACCGCTCCGGGACCCAACACGGTTGGCCTGTCGCGCAAACACATCATGCATGCCGTCGAGGCAAGTCTGAAGCGCCTCAACCTCGACTTTATCGACCTGTATCAGGTTCACGGCGCCGACCTGGTCACGCCGATCGAGGAGACCATGAGCGCGCTCGACAATCTGGTGTCGCGCGGGTTGGTTCGCTACATCGGCGCGTCCAACATGTCCGCGTGGCAGATCATGAAGGCGAATGGGCTTTCGCGGCAATACAATTACGCGCGGTTCGAAACCGTGCAGTCGTATTACACGATCGCCGGCCGTGATCTCGAGCGTGAAATCATTCCCATGCTCATGGATCAACAGCTCGGCCTGATGGTCTGGAGCCCTTTGGCCGGCGGCCTGTTGTCCGGAAAATTCGCGCGCCAGACCGCGACGCCGAACGATGCCAGACGCCTGGTGCTTGATTTTCCACCGGTCGACAGGGAACACGCACTCGACGTGGTCGACGCCATCAAGCCGATCGCCGAAGCGCACGGCGTTTCCGTGGCACGGATCGCACTCGCCTGGCTGCTGCATCAGAAGGCCGTGATGAGCGTGATTATCGGCGCAAAGTCGATCGCGCAGCTCGATGACAATCTTGCGGCCACCGATGTCGAGCTTTCGGCCGAGGAGCTATCTGCCCTTGACAAGGCCAGCGCTCTCACCCGCGAATATCCACAATGGATGCTCGATCGCCAGCACGGCGATCGGGTGCCAGTTACCTCGCGCTGATCTTGTCTTCACCTTTATGGCCCGGATGAGCCGTCAGATTCACCAAAGATCTCGGAGGCTATGCGATTGGTTTCGATTGCGGCCGGCACGCCGCAATACATTGCAACAAGCAGCAGTACGTCCTGCACCTGCTGCTTCGTGCATCCGTTGGCCAGCGCGCCCTTTGCATGAACACGAAATTCCGCAGGCCGATTGCTCGCGGCGGTTATTCCGAGCATCACGAGGCTGCGAATGTCATCGGCGAGGCCCGTCTCTTTCCCAGACATCCCCGTAGACGTAGGCATTGATGATGTTTTGTAGCGGCGCACCGAACTCGCCGGAAGCAGCCATCCGCTTTTCGACGTCGGCCTCGCCAAACATTCGTTTGCGCCGCCGTAGACCGCGCGCGTACATTTCGCTGGTGTCCACGTTCTCTCCCCTGCGTTTAAGTGATCGAGCTCAGCTATAGGCGACTTTTTTGAAAGGTAGCCGAATTGATCCTGCAAGAAGCACAGCGACACGGTCTGCATCTGCCAATGACCTCTCTCAGGCCGACCTACTGCACACCCATAGCGCTGGAACGACCGGACAGCGACAGCGGCGGTGGTCGAGGCGATCCCGCGACCCGCAACCTATCCGAGGTTATCGAATGATTCGCGCCGCTATCGTCGGCCTGGGCCGCTGGGGCCGCAACCTCGTCGAGGCCTCGCTCGGCGCACGAGCGAGTTCAAGATCGTCCGCGCGGTCGAGCCCGACATCAAAGGCGCACTGAGACTTTTGCAGGGAGCATCGTCTGGATTTGACGGACAATCTCGACGCCGTCCTCGCGGATTCGGCACTATCGACGCCGTCTTGCTGGCGACGCCGCATTCGCTGCATCCGGCGCAGGTGATGGCCTGCGCCGCCGCGCGAAAGCAAGTGTTCTGCGAAAAGCCTCTCGCGCTGCGCCATGCGGATGCCGTTCGTATGTTCGACGCCTGCCGAAAGGCAGGTGTCAACACTCGCCGTCGGACACAGTCGCCGCTTCTGGCCTTCCATGAGCGCGCTGCGCGATATAGTCGCGAGTGGCGAACTCGGCACCATTCTTCATATCGAGGGCCACAACAGCAACGAGAACTCGAACAACGTCTTGGCGGGCTGGCGGTTGTCGCCCGAAGAGTCTCCGGGCGGCGGTCTGACAGGTGCCGGGCTGCACATCCTCGATGCGTTCGTCAGCATGCTGGGGCCGGTTCGCCGCGTTTACGCCCAACTCAATTCACGCGAGCAGGGTCCCCCTCCCCTCGACACGGCAATGTTGACGCTGGACTTCGTCAACGGCGTGACGGGCACATTGGCAACGGTGAGGGCGACGCCATTCTACTGGCGCGTTCACGTCTTCGGAACGAAGGGCTCTGCTGAGGTGCTGGATGAGGTGACCCTCGTCCTGCGAACGAGCGGAAATAAGCCGGAGCGGATCACCTACTCCGGCGATCGACGTCTTGCGCGCCGAGCTGGACGCGTTCGTCGATGCGATAGAGGGGAAACGCTCCGTTCCCGGTGCCGGAGACGGAGGTATTGGCGACGCTGTCGGCATTCGAGGCCGCACTCCAATCAATGGCTTCTGGAGCTGCGGTCGAATGCGGCGGAACGAAATCGGTCATCTGATATTGCGACGCCACGCGCGCGCGTTCTCTGCACAAGTTTCCGAAAGACAAGCCACCCTCAAAGCAGCACGGAGACCGAAGGTGTTAGAAGATCAAACCAACGAACGTCCGATTTGCGCCGCCATAAGCAGCCATTCCATAACGGCTCATTACGCGAATCCCCAAAGGCGCTGATTTCCCGTGCACTTTGCATTACACTTCATGGATGAGCTCCGCTCCGACCAGGTCTGCAAAAAGCTGCACCACTCAGCCGCGCTGGGGCTGGAGTGGCGTATCGAAGCTAACACGACGTGATCAAGAATTGCATGTTAAGCACCTCGTGGCGATGCTACCATCCACCAAATCTAGCCGTGCGGAGGTTGTCGCTCAGCTTGTCGACTTACGCGCCCATTTCCACGGATGGCTACACCAGGACGAGTTCGGCCCGCTCCGCGGCGAGCAAGCCGCAGCTCTCCGAGCGCACATCAAATTAGTTCGCGAGTTATGCCGGCGGCTGCGAAAGGGCACCCCTCGTTCCCTCAAGAGGCTTGATGCGGCACTACGGAACAGCAACGACGGACTAAGTCCAACGGTAGCAGCGCTTGGCGAGGCGGCTGCCCAGGTCGAATTTGAGTTGCAGATTGCCGGCGCGTCGAACCCCGACATAGGCTGGTTTTCACGAGTTAGGAATTGCGCTGGGGCGCTTTTTGCTCAAATCGAAACACTCGATGACACCACGGATGGTGAGATCTACCTCACAGCCTTCTGCCGCAATTTTGAGCGATCGCAGGTCGTGGCGTCCGAGGAGTTCGGTTTGGTGGATGCCGAGTGCTGGCTCAATGGCTACTGGGATGTGCTGGTAGAGACACTCAACAGGCTTAATGATCGGCGCGGCGGCCAGGAGCGCATTTCGCTCAAGCTTTTGGTCGAAGAACTTTGCCACCTTTATGAACGCGAAACCGAAGAGCTGGTGACCGCACATGGCATCAAGGGAGACGAATACACTTCACACGTAGAAACGACGTCGGGACGGTTTGTCACTGAGGCAGTGCAGGCGATGCTTCCTGAGAACGCTTGGTTCGACCAACATGCCGAATTTGCTCGTTCGCTTCGCGCGGAGACCTTCCTGCCGGGCGAAAAGGAAAGCCAACGCCAGCGGGCTCTAGCCCGTCAAATCCTTGTAATTATGATGGATTTTGTCGCTCGATGGCCCAGGCCGGTCAAGGTGCTCACGATTTAGGCATTCTATTCCGGAAATGACCAAAGTAAATCCGTACGCTAATCGAGCGGAATGAAACCAAAACGCGTAATCCGTAGAGGCTGTTTGCCGACCGCCAAGAAACCGTCTCAGCTGCTCTCCCACAACGCAGTCAGGATCGAACGTGTGCCGATCCAAGATTTGCGGCCGAACCAAAACAACTCTCGTCGCCATCCCAAAAAGCAGATCGATAAGCTCAAGCGGTCCATTGAAGGGTATGGATTCTTAATTCCAATTCTCATCGACGACCGAAATATGATCATTGCCGGTCATGCGCGTATCGAAGCTGCAATGGCGCTTGGCTTGGCCGAGGTCCCGTGTATCCGAGCGAGCCATCTGAGTGAGGGACAAAAGCGCGCGTTCGCAATTTCCGACAATCGCCTGACCGAAGATGCGACTTGGGACTTCCCACTATTGGTGAAGGAGTTCGAGTTTCTGCAGGCTGAGGGCATCGATCTGGAAACGACCGGTTTCGAAATTCCTGAGTTCGAAACGATCTTCGCGGCTGGCGATACATCCACGATTGCTGCGGAAGATGACAAAATTCCTGACCTCCAGCCTGCCCGTGCCATCACGAAGCCAAACGACCTCTGGATCATGGGCGATCATCGCCTTGTCTGTACTGATGCCCGGCGACCGGAGCGCTTTGCGCTGCTTATGAGCGGCGCCCGCGCTCATCTCGTCTTCACTGATCCCCCGTACAACATGAAAATCCGTGGCCCCGTCTCCGGCAAGGGACGCATAAAGCACCGCGAGTTCGCCGAAGCCAGTGGCGAAAAGACGCCTGCCCAATTTACCAAATTTCTTGAGGATTTGTTTAGTCTGCTAGCTCAGCACTCGGAAGACGGGGCCATTCATTTTATTTGCGCCGATTGGCGACACCTTGACGAAATGCTGACCGCTGGCCGTCGCACCTATCGTGAGCTTAAGAATCTCGTCGTCTGGAACAAAACCAACGCCGGCTTGGGATCATTTTACCGGAGCCAGCACGAGCTAATCTTCGTTTGGAAATATGGGCGGGGCAAATACACCAATAACATCCAGCTTGGAAAGCACGGACGATACCGCAGTAACGTTTGGACCTATGCCGGGGCGAACTCCTTCAGCTCCGATCGCTTGACGGACCTCGCCATGCACCCAACGGTCAAACCGGTCGGGCTAGTGGCCGATGCTATTTTGGACTGCTCCCGACGCGGCGATCTCGTTCTTGATGGCTTTGGTGGAAGCGGCACGACCCTCATTGCCTGTGAACAGACCAACCGCAAGGCACGCCTGATCGAAATCGACCCGATTTACTGCGATCAAACGGTCCGCCGGTGGCAGAAGCTGACCGGCCGTATCGCCGTAAACGGGGCCGGCATCCCCTTCAACGATTTTGAGAAATCCTAGCAAAACGCGGGGAAATCCCATGGCACGACGTGGTCAATCCGATCGCCGCAAAAAATCCGCTTCAAACTCTGCCGCAAACCATTCGGTTGGCTACGGACGGCCCCCTTTTTCGTCCAGGTTCAAGCCCGGCGCTTCAGGCAACCTGAAAGGTCGGCCAAAAGGGCGCAAAAACCTTAAGACGCTTATCAGGGAAGCCATGACCTCGAATATCCTGATTCAGGAAGGGCAGAACAGTCGACACGTGAGCAGAATAGAGGGCGTCGTGTTACGCCAACTGCAAAGCGCGCTGAAGGGCAACGATCGAGCCGCATTGGCGGTGATCAAGATGGCTCTTCAGTTGGGACTCCTCGAGGACTCCGAGAGCAATAATGCCGAAACCGCTATCAGCGCTGAGGAAGAGCGGATTTTAAGCGAACTTCTCGCTCGCACTCGTAAAGACTGACATCGAGATGCATTTATGTCACTCGATCAAATCGCGACCGAAGATCTCCTCACCAAGCTGAGCCCGACAGCGCGTCGTCGATATCTCGATACGATGCTCGCCCAGGACGTCTCAACGTTCGTTAGGAAGGTGTTTGAAACCGTATCGCCCGGGGACACGTTTCTTCCGAATTGGCATATCGATGCGATGACCTTTGCCGCCGAGGGAGTGATCGATGGAAAACTCAAGCGCCTGATCACGACCGTGCCGCCCCGGCATCTCAAGTCAATCATCTTCTCGGTTGCGTTGCCGGCGTTTTTGCTCGGACGGGATCCGACCAACCGAATCATCTGCGTCAGCTACTCGAACGAACTTGCGATCAAACATGCCATCGATTTCCGTGCTGTGATTACTTCAGGATGGTATCGCCGCGTTTTTCCCAAAACTTTGGTGAGCCGGGAAAAGGACACCCAATTCGAAACCTTGACGACCGCACGAGGTTTTCGTTTCGCCACCTCCCTCGGCGGAGCACTCACCGGACGTGGTGCCGACCTGATCGTACTGGACGACCCACAAAAGCCGGAAGAGGCCCTATCGGAAGCACAGCGCAACAGCGCCGGACAGTGGTTCGATACAACCCTGCTCTCGCGTCTCGATTCGAAATCTGAAGGAGCGGTCGTGATCGTCATGCAGCGGCTGCATGAAGATGATTTAGCGGGTCGCTTGCTTGCAAAGGGACGTTGGGGACATCTGAAAATTGCGGCTATAGCGGAGCAGGACGAACGCGTCGCAGTTGGTCCCGGGCGCATTCATGAACGATTGGCTGGCAGCGTCATCGATCCCCGCCGCGAATTGTTCGAGGATCTCGAGCAATTAAGGCAGAGCATGGGCGAGTTGTTTTTCTCGTCGCAGTATCAGCAGGAACCGATTCCGCTAGCCGGCAATCTGATCAAGGCTGACTGGTTCAAGCACTACGACACCGCTCCGATCCTCAGGGACGGTGACCTCGTGGTCATCAGCATCGACACGGCCATGAAGGGGACACCTTCCGCTGACTTTTCAGTCGCGACGGTGTGGCTTGCGCGGGGCGAGAACGCTTACCTCGTCGATCTCTGGCGCGAGCGCGTCGACTATCCTGACCTCAGACGCGTCGTACGCCGGCTCCGCGAAAAATACACGGCAGCGGTTTTCCTGATAGAGGACAAGGGTTCGGGCACAAGCCTCATTCAGGATTTGCGGTCCGAGGACAAGGCGCCCATTCCCATCAATCCCGAGGGCGACAAGATTACGCGGCTCGCGGCCGTCTCGGTTCAATTCGAGTCGGGTGCGGTTTGGTTTCCGAAAGCCGCGCCCTGGCTCAGCGGTCTCAAGGCTGAACTTCTCGGTTTTCCCAACGTGAAACACGACGACCAGGTCGATTCCATCTCCCAGGCGTTATCCTGGATAAAGCAGCACCGTCAGAACCAGATCCCGTTCGTGACACCGATTCGTGTTTCTCACTCCCCGCACCTGCTTCGGTGACATCTCGCCCCATTGGTAATTCAAACCTTTCGGCGAAAGTTATGATGTTTCACTAGCGACCGTCTTACAAAGCTGTGCCGATTTCCCCTGCTTAGTGGGTTTACGATCGGCGAAGTACTTTCAAAACCTGGCCAACGAGCCCTTACGGAATGGCCTGGATCACTTTATGATCCAGGTTGGGCGAAAAACGCCAGAAGATTGCTCCTGATTCGCTCGACTTCGACGCGCTGAGGAGCATTAATGTGCCTGCCGGAGCTAGGGCATTGCAAAACTGCTGTGCACGGACTCCGCGGCTCTGTGCCCGCCCTGACAGGCGGGCTGTGGCAGTGGCAGCGAGTGATGAAACGCAAACCGAACACCCGCAAAGACTGCAGCCAAGGCCGCCCGCTTTGCAAATCGCCCGACGAAGCGACGAAATTCCGGTCAGTCGAAGCCCGGCGCTTTAGCGAAGGAGACCGCTCCAAAAACGGCCACGTCGAAATCAGCATCTACAGCACCTTCCAAGCAGGACACCGTGCTTGGCGATGCTGCGCCAGCCCAAGGGCACGACGATTGCCGCCATCATGAAGGCGACCGACTGGCAGCAGCATTCGGTGCGCGGCTTCTTTGCCGGCGTCGTCAAGAAGAAGCTCAAGCTGAAGCTCGACTCTGAAAAGGTCGGCGATGAGCGCGTCTACCGGATCACCAAGTCCGGCGCCGCGATCATGACGCGGGATTGTGCCCGGGCGCAAGGACCGGTCAGCCGATCCAGCGGTCGAGGCCGAGCTGGATCGGCTGCCCACAACGCCAATCGCGGATCTGCGCAAACGATACCGCGAGCTGTTCCGGGCCGAACCGCCAAAGGCGTTCGGCCCGGATCTTCTCCGACGCAGCATCGCGCATCGGATTCAGGAGAAGGCCTATGGCGGCCTCTCGCCGCGACACCAGCGTCTGCTCGATCAATTGGTGAAGGCCACAATTGCAAAACCGAACGGCCGGCTCGAACTGCCCCGGCGGATCAAGCCGGGCTCCGAACTGGTGCGGACCTGGAACAGGCAGGACCTACCGCGTCATGGTGCTGGCAGGAGGGCTTTGCCTATGACGGCAAAACCTTTGCGAGCCTGTCCGAGATTGCCTCCGAGATTACCGGCACCAAATGGAATGGCCCTCGGTTCTTCGGGCTGCGGTCGCGACTGATCGAGCGAGGAGGCGACCGATGGCCGCTGAATCCGCAAAGCTACTGCGCTGCGCCATCTACACCCGCAAATCCACCGAGCATGGCCTGGAGCAGGAGTTCAATTCGCTGGATGCCCAGCGGGAGGCCTGCGAGGCCTACATCAAGAGCCAGGCCTCGCAGGGCTGGAAGGCCCTGCCCCAGCACTATGACGACCCCGCCTATTCCGGCGGCAATCTCGACCGCCCTGCCCTGAAGAAGCTGCTCGCCGATATCGAGGCCGGCAAGATCGACGTCGTCGTCGTCTACAAGATCGACCGCCTCACCCGCTCGCTCGCCGATTTCGCCAAGCTGGTCGAGGCCTTTGACGCCAGATCGATCTCGTTCGTCGCCGTCACCCAGCAGTTCAACACCACGACCTCGATGGGACGGCTGACCCTCAACGTGCTCTTGTCCTTTGCCCAGTTCGAGCGGGAGCTGTCGTCCGAGCGGGTCCGGGACAAGGTCGCGGCCTCCGGCGCAAGGGCAAATGGACCGGCGGCACCGTCCCGCTCGGCTACGACGCCAAGGACAAGAAGCTCGTCATCAACAAGACCGAAGCCGAAACCGTCCGCACGATCTTCCGGCGCTACCTCGAACTCAAATCCTTCAGCAAACTGGTCGCCGATCTCGATCGCCGGAAGCATCGTCACCAAGCGCCGCGAGCACCAAGGTCGCAAAATATCAGGGCGGCATTCCCTTCACCTACGGTCCCCTCGCCTACTTCCTCAAGAACCGCATCTATCTCGGCGAGATCCACCACGGCGGCAAATGGTTCGAGGGCGAGCACGAGGCCATCGTCGACCGCGAGACCTTCGAGCGGGTCCAGCAGCTTCTCGCCTCGAAATCCAACGGCGCGGAAAGCAAAGCGATCCGAAAGCGGCGCCCTGCTCAAGGGCAAGCTCTACGACGACAGGGGTAACCGCATGAGCCCGAGCTTTTCCAGCAAGAATGGCGTTCGCTACCGCTTCTACGTCAGCTCGGCACTTCTGCGGGACGGAAGGAAGCAGTGGGATCCGTGACGCGAGTTTCCGCTCAGGCAATCGAGCAAGTGATTGTTCAAACCCTGAGGGTGAGCATTACCACGCAAGAAATGGTCGATCTCGGCGAAGCAGTCGGTACCGTCGCCGCACAAGCTATCGGCGAGCCGGGCACCCAGCTCACGATGCGTACCTTCCACGCCGGCGGTGTCGCCATCGTGGGTGGCGACATCACGCAGGGTCTCCCGCGCGTCGAAGAAGTCTTCGAGAAGCGTTCGCCGAAGAATCCGGCGGTCGTCTCCAAGTCCGACGGCATCGTCATCGAGATCAAGGAGGAGGGTCGCGAGAAGGTCATCGTGGTCGCTCCGGAAGCCGGGCAGGGCAAGAAGGACGGCTCGGCCTACGAATACCTCGCGCCGTATCCGCGCGTGCCGCTCGTGAAGGCGGGCGACAAGGTCGTGCGCGGTCAGATCCTCACCGACGGCTCGGCCGATCTCGACGATCTCTTCGAGTACGCCGGCCGCGCCGCGGTGCAGGAGTACATCATCGCGGAAGCATCGAAGATCTACGAGCTCCAGGGCGCATCGGTGTCGCGCAAGCACCTCGAGGTCGTCGTGAAGCAGATGTTCTCGCGCGTGAAGATCACCGACGCCGGCGACACCGACTACTCGGTCGGCGATGTCGTTGAGGATTGGGAATTTGCGAAGGCGGTGAAGGAGATGGAGGAGGCAGGGAAGATGCCGCCCAAGGTCGAGGAGATCGTGCTCGGTATCAAGGAGTCCGCGCTCTCGCGCCGCTCGTTCCTCTCGGCCGCGTCCTTCGAGCAGACGACCAAGATTCTCATCAACGCGGCGCTCAAGGGCTCGGTGGATCGGCTCCGTGGCCTCAAGGAGAACGTCATCCTCGGCCGCCTCATCCCGGCCGGTACCGGCTTCGCGGGCTAGCAAGAAGCACGCGCAGATCGCGAAGCTCCAAGCCGAGCGCCCCGCCCGCGCGACTCCGAAGACGCAGCAGGCTTCGTGCAGCTCCGCGCCAAACCCGGAGCCTCTCGTAACTAAATCGTACAACGTGAGGGAACTAGCGAACGGTTCCGGCGCGCGTTGAACAGCGGCCCGGCGTCGTGCTACTTGTGCGAAGCTTGCTACGTTGTCGTAGGCACGTTCAGTCACGTTTCGGGCTTGAAGCGACAAGCTGCTGCAGTACGCCGAAGCATATTCCAGTCGCCGAATTCGAACGACTTGAATTCGGGCCAGGTACGGCCCCGATCATGCTGCCTGTCCGAACGCGGAATGTCTTCCGAGTGAGAGCGAGCAGCGAATTGCAGCAGCCGCAGAGCAAACGAATGCATCTCAGGATCCTCCAAGTGCTGCGTGGCCACGGACTCCGTGTTATTTTGATACACCGTTGATCTTTGTCAAGTGCTATAAAACATAGTTGAAATCAACTGGAATGGCACAGATACTGTCGCTGGCATAAAGGCACACTGAGCATAGGATCTCAGTAAGCACAACGGCCCGGGACACTTGGCTACGGGCAGGCAATACATAGGAGAATGACTGTAAAGAAATAAGCCGTCTCGATACAGGACGTCGTTGCGCCGTACGTGAAGCTGCACCCGGCGCGGGAAGCTCGCTGTCGGGCCTCTGCCCGTTCCACAAAGAGAAGACGCCGAGCTTTTCCATGTGAGCCGGAGCGCGGGACTATCACTGCTTCGGCTGTGGCGAGGGTGGCGACATGTTCAGCTTTATCGAGAAGGTCGAGGGCGTCGACTTTCAAGGGTGCGCTCAAGATTCTTGCCGAGAAGGCCGGAGTGCACGATCGAGTATTCGAGCGGCGGCAGGAGCGAGGCGAACGGCACGAAAGAGCGGCTGCGTGACGCGATGCGCTCGCGCGCGGCCGAGTGGTACGCTCGCGCCTATGCACGGGGAGCCGACGCCGCGTACGCCTACGCCAAGAAGCGCGGGCTCACCAACGAGACCATGACGAGCGTGGCGACTTGGGCTACGCGCCCGACGCCTGGCGCGCGCTCTTCTCGAGGCACTCGTCGAGCCGAAGGATTCACGCACCGCAGGAGCTCCTCGCGGCGGGACTCATCAAAGAGGCCGACGGTAAGCCGGGCACCTACTACGACCGCTTCCGCAATCGGCTCATGTTCCCGATACGCGACGCGGCCGGGCGCGTCGTCGCCTTCACGGGCCGCGCCCTCGAGCCGCCGACGAACCGGCGAAGTATTTCAACTAGCCCGAGACCGATCTCTATCACAAGTCCGACATTCTCTTCGGCATCGACAAGGCGAAGGACGCGATACGCACGCGCGGCTTCGCGATCCTGGTCGAAGGGCAGATGGATGTCCTCCACGCGCATCAGGCGGGATTCACGAACGCGGTCGCGCTCTCGGGCACCGCGCTCACCGACGAAGCACCTCGCGCTCATGAAGCGCTACAGCGAGAACTTCATGCTCGTCCTCGACGCCGACGCGGCCGGCCTCGCGGCGACGCGCACGCCGCGCTCTCGCGCTCCGCGAGGGCCTGCGCGTCAAGGCGGTGCGGCTGCCGACGGGAAGGACCCGGCAGATCTTATCAGCGAAGACCCGAAGGATTTCGCGGCAGCGATCACAGCAGCCGAAGCCGATCGTCGAGTTCTTCCTCGCCGTGCTTGCCGAGCGCGAGCGCGATCCGCATCGGCTCCTGCGTCTCGGCCGAGCGTGTCGTGCTCCCTCTTATCGCGGCGATTCCGAGCCCGATGGAGCGCGAGCACTTCGTCAGGCGACCGCTCGCGCGCTCGGCCTCTCGACCGAGGCGGTGCGCGAGTCGCTCGCGCGCCTGCCGAAGATCAGACCGTGACGAACGGCTCGCTGACAAGACAGCTCCACGAGCGCCTCGTTCGGCCGCACGAGAAGTCCGCAGCGATAGCTCTCCACTTGCCGTTATCCACGCCTATCCCGATACCCCCCTTGCCAGGCGCGTTAAAGCAGAGTATGCTCGCATTACTGGAGTCGAGGCCGTCGCCAGCCGCGGTAGTCCCAGAGGCCGCGGTCTTCGAGGCGGAGCAGGCACTTCGGCGAGGAGCCAGGCGAGGACGCAGCAGACGAGCTTCTCGCGCGCCTTTGAAGAAGCGGTTATCCGCGAGGCGTATCAAGAAGCAGTAGCGAACCTACGCAGAGCCGAGGCCGCGGGAGACGCGACTCGGCTATCGCACGTGCGCAGAGCAGGTGCGCGACACTCTCGGCGCGGCTCTCGCCGCGTTCGGTGCGTCAATGTCTATATTTTACACTATGGCACACATGAACTAAAACGGCGTCAAGAAGCGTACAGCCAACAAACGAAGCCGCTAAAAAGCGCGCACAAGCGCAGCGCGTCGCGAAGCGGCACAAAGGCTCATGCCAAGCAAGCGCACGCGCCAAGAAGCAGGTCGTGCGACGCGCGGTCTCGCGGCGCGCGAGCCAAGGCCGCCGCAGCGCAAGGCGCTCTCGGCCGAGCAGCTCATCGAGAAGGGTAAGGAGCGCGGCTACATCACCTATAGCGAAATCTTAAAATCGTTCCCGCACGTCGAGGACGACGTCAACTTCCTCGAGGCGCTCTACGAGCGCTTCGCCATCGCGGGCGTCGACGTGCTTGAGGGCGGCATGCTCGAAGACAACGCCGACGAATACCTCGCGACCCGCAATATCAAAGACCGCGCAATCGACCGGCTACGACTCCATCCAGATTTATCTGCGCGAGATCGGCCAGTACCCGCTCCTGACCGCCGCCGAAGAGCGCGAGCTCGCGAAGCGCATCGAGAAGGGCGACACCGAGGCGCGCAACATCCTCGCGCGCAGCAACCTCCGCCTCGTCGTTTCTATCGCGAAGAAATACGTCGGCCGCTCGCCCGACCTCACGCTCCTCGACCTCATCCAGGAAGGGAACCTCGGCCTCTTCCGCGCCGTCGATAAATTCGACTGGAAGAAGGGCTACAAGTTCTCGACCTACGCGACGTGGTGGATACGCCAGGCTATCACCCGCGCGCTTCGCCGACCAGTCGCGCACCATCCGCATCCCGGTCCACATGGTCGAGACCATCGCGAAGTACAAGCAGGTCTCGCGCCGCCTCGCGCAGGAGCTCGGCCGCGACCCGCAGCCGGAGGAGATCGCGGTCGAGATGGGCGTCGAGCCGAGAAGATTTATCAAATCGAGAAGATCAATCAGGACACGCTCTCGCTTGAGAACCCGGTCGGCTCGGACGACGACGAGAAGTCGACGCTCGGCGACTTCATCGCCGACGACAAGATTCCCTCGCCGGTCCAGGAATCTCGGAGCGCATTCTCGCCGAGCAGGTGCGCGATATCCTCGACGACCTCTCGCCGAAGGAGCGCAAGATTCTCGAGATGCGCCACGGACTCACGGACGGCATCTACCACACGCTCGAGGAGGTGGGGAAGGAGTTCGGCGTCACCCGCGAGCGCATCCGCCAGATCGAGGCGAAGGCGCTCGAGAAAATCCGCCTCCACGACAAAGCCCGGCATTTGAAGTCGTACTAGTTTCGCAAATAAAATTTAAAGCAGTGTCGAGAAGAAATTCTCGACACTGCTTCGTTCTGCCGCACATCTCACTTGCGGGAGGCGTTGATATTGATGTGCACGAGCGCCGCTGTCCCAAGGGCGACAAAGTACACACTGACGCCGAGAAGGAACGACTCGCCATAGAAACCCAAGGCAAATGAGCCAATCAGAAGTTGAATCCATGCTTTAACCATGCTCCAATTGAGCGGAGGCCCTCCATCAACCCATTTGTGTGCCTTTTCGTTTATCCCCATTAGATTCATATTTGGCCCTCCTTGAGCCGATGAACTAAGTTATCACTAGTTTATAGTGATAGCATATATAAATACATCTTGTCAAGCATCTGGTATACTTAGTGTGGGAGGCCAAAGAAAGTAAAAAAGAAGAAGGTACCGATTAAGCATTGGAGCCATTCGAGCTTGATGGCATTTTGTGCGTACCGCTGCTGCGTGGTACAAGCGGTACGTAGAGGAGGTATTCGACACGCCGACGACTCCTGCATCTGTCGTCGGGCGCGCAGGGCACGTCGCGCTGGAGCATTTTTACTCCGGTGCGCTCAAAAGAGGTCGCGGTACAAGCTAGGGCTTGAGTATATGCGAAAGGTGGGGATTTCGAGATTAACTTTGGCAAGGCGAAGACGCATTCGCGCGCAGAGGGAGAGGCGGAAGGCGATGAGCAGGAGTACTACGTGCGATCGGTTACTACCTGGCGCGTACGCCCGAAGCACAAGGTGCTTGGAGTTGAGGTAATGGGCGTCGTACAGGTACCAGGGCTCCCTCTCCCGATCAAAGCGATTTCAGATCTTGTTGTCGCGTCACGTGTGAGGAGGGAGCTGTAGACATTGTCGATCATAAGTTCGTTGCCAAGCTTTAGCAAGGGTGGTTCGGCTAAGTCACTGTTCATTATTCGAGGCAATTTTAATTATTACACGGTGCGCGAGATGTTCGGTAAGCCCGTACGGCAATTTATTGTGTACGAGTGTAAGAAGACGAAGAATAAAGATGGGAGTCGTCAGATGCGGCGATACGTTATTGACTTCGCTCAGGATGCACAAGAGGATTTCAAGGTCTTTCACCGGCTTATTACTGATGCGACCAAGGAGATCGCACGCGAGCGTAGTCTATCTCCCCAACCCGTCCGATATGTTTGAGGGCGACAATTCTTTTGATATTTATCGTCTTGGGCTCGTGGATGAGTAAGAGAACTCCGGCCTTCGGCCGGAGTGAAGCGTCGTGTACTCATACTTCGACGATTCGAAGGTAGACAAATCTCTTTTCAGTAGGCACCACTTCTTGGGCGGTCGGGACGGAGTGGAGACTGCGAGGGCGAAGGCCCTTGCCGACAAAGTGTGTACGCAGTCGTGTCACGATCCTGTCCTCGACCGCGTCACGCTCTTTCTGCTCATTGGGTCTCCGGTTGTCCTTGAAGTGGTATGTCCAGCGGAAAGTGAGATCTCCTACTCGTCCCCGACTTCTTCGACAAGTAGATATTCGTTCGCATCTTCGAGCTTTAAAGCAAGCCGCTCGCAGTGAAAGAGCGACATTGTCGCTACGGTCTCTGCTACTTTGACAGTGCGACCCGCGTCGTACCAACGGCCTTCTGCTTGGTACAACACGTTACTACTTCGGGAGTCTATTGCACGGTACACTCCCATTTTCCTTGGAACGCGGAAAACTCGAAACATTGGTTCCTCCGCAAAAATGGTGAAAAGGGCAACGACCTACACAATACCACACAAACGGTGAAAAGCGGCGAATTCTTCCCAAGTGCCCTGTCAACAAGAATCTTCAGCTCGTCGTAGCTGTAGCCGCCATCGACCACAACAGGGGGTTTGCCGTTTACGAGGATAAGAGAATAAGGAGTTCCTTGCGCGCCCACATCGAGCGCGTTCTTGCGGTCTGCTGCAATGCGCGCATCGAGCGTGGTCGCGGCATTCGCGTAGCAGGTGCTCGAAATGCGTCTCCAGAGACCCCAACCCCCGCTGCGAGCGTTCCGTATTCTGACGGATCAGTAGGCTGATTAGCGAAGAGCGCGTTTGCAAATTTCCAAAACACATCATTCCCCGCGACCTGCGCAACACACTCGGCTGCACGAGCGTGTGAGAGAGCGTTGGGGTGGAGCTCGGTGAGCGGGAATTCGCGGAAGACCCATGCCACCTCGCCGCGCGTGCCCTCGGTCGCGACAATCTGATGCAGAACATCGTGGAAGCCTTTGCAGAAGTCACAATCAAAGTCGGAGTATTCAACAATCATCACCTTGGCGGCAGGGTTGCCGAGGATGTGGTCCGAAAGATCGACAGGACGTACGAGAGAGGGATCTCCAGTACTAGTGTGTGGCGCTTTTGGTATAGAGACATACACCGCCGTCGCAATAACCACACCCGCCACCACAATCGCGATCGGGATAGTAAATGAAGATTTCATAGTGGGAGCGCGTGGGTCATGGCGGGAGCAGCGGAAGCAGCAGGGAGTTCCCAATGTGAAGTATCGAGCTTGATATCACGAATGTTCTGTAAGTCTTTAAACTTCAACACG
>CAWFKO010000020.1:0-16627 GCA_963816445.1 uncultured beta proteobacterium
GACGCATTCGGTGGTGAAGCCTGGAAGACGATTCCCGTCATCATGGACGAGGCGGAGGCCTCGGGAGAGTTCTCCTTCCCGCGTCGTGGTGCGGTGGTCCGACCGCAGCGGCACGCGTACGAGTGGCGGGTGAACGTCACGCAGCTCAAGAATGCGGACGGCACGGCGACCGACGGTACCGATGCGCGATCACTCAGCAACGGCGAGCTCGAAGGACGCCGGCAGATCCTCGAGCTACCTGCGCTTCCTGCGCGAGAAGGTACCCGGATTTGCCAATGCGTACGCGCTCGATATCGCGCCGCAGTTGGGAATCCGGGAAACGCGGCGCCTCGTCGGCGAATACATGATGACGGCCGACGATGTACTGCAGTGCGCGAGTTTCGACGACACCGTCGGCGTCAATGGGTGGCCACTCGAAAAGCACGTTGCTGGTGGTGTTCAGTGGGTGTGGCCGGCGATTCCGGAATCGCGAGGCTACAACCATTTGCCGTATCGCATGCTGCTGCCACGCCGGAGTTCGGCGGGCGGCGTCGACAACCTGATCGTCGCCGGCCGATGCGCCTCGATGACGCACGACGGCCAATCCGCGGCGCGCGTGTCGGGTGCGTGCTTCGTGATGGGCCAGGCCGCGGGTACCGCGGCGGCGCTGTCCCGTAGCTCGGGTCGCTCCCTCTACGACCTCGACATCAAGGACCTCCAGCGCGTGCTGGTCCAGCAAGGCGTCTTTCTCGGGACGAAATCGTAAGTCCGGTGCGCGCGGAGCGCACGACCGATCACACAATCACTTCAAATCTGTAGGAGGAATTGCAATGAAATCGATTGGATTCGTGCAGTCCGTTTCTACGGCGGCTCTCATCGTCGCCGCAACCGCTAGCCACGCACAGGATTGGCCGAAGGGACCGGTTCGCGTGGTCGTACCCTTCGCCGCGGGTTCGACGCCCAGATCTGCGTCGCCCGTATCGTGGCGGACCGCCTCCAGACGCAGCTCGGCAAGCCCGTGCGTCGTCGAAAACAAAGGCGGCGCCGCGGGCAACATCGGCACCGACGTAGTGGCCAAGGCGAAACCAGACGGCCAGACCATCGGCGTAAGCATCGCCGGTCCCCTTGCCGTGAATCCGCTCCTGTTCAGGAAGATGCCGTATGACCCCGTGCGCGATCTCGCGCTCATCACGATCGCCGCGACGCAGCCCGCTGTCCTCGTCGTGGCGAACAAAGTGCCGGCGTCGGATATCAAAGGCGTAATCGAGTACATGCAGAAAAATCGCGGCGACTTGAGCTTCTCGTCGGTAGGGTCCGGGTCGATCACGCATCTCGCGATGCAGGCCCTGTCTGCCGCGAACAACGCCGAAATGATTCACGTGCCCTATCCTGGTTCCGGCGCGGCGTTGACAGGCCGTTATGACCGGTGACGTGAGCATGGCGCTGCTTCCTGCTGCGACGGTGCTGCCGCAGATCAAGGCGGGCAAGGTCAAGGCGGTGGCCGTCGCCTCGAAGAACCGTCTTGCATCCGCTGCCGGATGTTCCGACGCTGAGTGAAGCAGGCTTCCGCGACGTTCAAGCGGACGCGTGGATTGGCTTTATCGCGCCCGCGAAAACGCCTCCCGCGATTCTCACAAGGCTTCACGACGATATCGTCAAGATACTGGCAGAGCCGGCGGTCCGCGAAAAACTGCAGACGCAGTCGATGGAAGTCGTGGCCAATTCGCCCGCGGAGTTCCGCGCGGTGCTCGACGCCGATGTCGCGCGGTGGAAGCCGGTGATCCAGAAGTACAACATCCAGCTCCAGCAATGAGCGATGAAGTGATGGGAGTACGCAATGATTGATTTCAACGACATTACCTACGTGCGCCTGGGCACGCGGAATCTCGACCAGACTGTCGACTATGCGACGCGCATCCTTGGCCTGCGAGCTTGTCCGGCGCGAAGGAAAGAGTGCCTACCTCCGCAGCGATAACCGCGATCACACGCTCGTGTATTTCGAAGGCGACCCGCGCGATCACACGACGGGATTCGAGGTTACGTCGTCCAGGGCGCTCGCGGAAGCGGCCGACGTCCTCGAGCGTTCCGGCCGACCGGTCGAGCGGGGGACGGCCCAGGAGTGCGAGGCTCGCTACGTCGACGAGTTCATCCGGTTCAAGGATCTGACTGGCAATCCCATCGAGCTCGTCGTGCGGCCACTGGCGAGCGGCTGGCGCTACTTCCCCATGCGCGACGCCGGCATCACCGGCTTCTCGCATATCGGCCTGCGGTCGAGCGATGCCAGGCGAGACGAGGCGTTCTGGACCGACGTGCTGGGTGCGCGCGTATCGGACCGGATCGGCGTTGCGCCGCTGTTGCGTATCGACGCGGTTCACCACAAGATCGCACTGTTCCCGTCGACCTACGCGGGCGTGCAGCACGTGAATCACCAGGTCGAATCGATCGACGACCTGATGCGCTCGTGGTATTGGCTGCAGGAGCAGCGGCATCCCGATCGTGTTCGGGCCCGGCCGCCATCCCACCTCCGGCGCGCGCTTCCTGTACTTCGCCGGACCGGACGACATGGTGTACGAGTATTCGACGGGCGTCCGGCTCATTGCGCCGGAGGAGGAGGCGACCTATCGTCCGCGCCAGTTTCCGTTCGAGCCCAAAGGCTTCTGCATGTGGGGATCGAAGCCGCAGATCGTCGAGTTCCAAAGCTGACCACGTGATGTCGACGCCGGTTCCACGTCCAGAGCAGCAGCAGATCGTCCGCAAGGCGGCGCGCACCCTGGCGCGCGCCGGCCTCGTGCATGCCTATGGCCATTGCAGCATCCGCCTGGATGCTCATTGGCTTCTTGTATGCGCTCCGCGCCCGATGGGCTTGATTGGGGTGGGCGAGGCTGGGCAGGTTGCACCTATCGATGGCGACCTGCCGACCGATGTGCTACCCGAGGTACGCATCCATCAAGCTATCTACCAGCGACGAAGCGACGTTGGCGCCGTGTGCCGCGTCATGTCCAGAAGCTTAATGTCGCTCTCGGCACTCGGACGCACGCCGCTCGCGCGAATCGGGTTTGGAGCGTACTTCTATCCTCAGGCACGGCTATGGGATGACCCGCTGCTCGTACGTTCGCCCGTGGCCGCCAACGCGCTCGCTGCACAACTCGGCCATGCTCGGGCCATCGTCATGCGCGGCAACGGCGCGGTGACGGTGGGCGAGTCGATCGAGCAGGCGGTGGTTTTTGCGTGGTACCTGGAGGAGGCGGCGCGTGTCGAGCTCGATGTTCTTTCCAGTGGCCTCGCCGAACGAGCACCGCTCTTTACCGAAGAGCAGGCGTCGGTGCGCGCGGTGGGTACCGGGCGGCTCGTATGAGCGCATGTGGGAGTACTTAAGTGCCGGCGACCCAGAGTGAGCGGGCGGTGCATTCGCGCGTAAGACGCAGACGTGTCGCGCGTCAATAACTAAGGGCGGGCGATGCAGCATGGTCCACGCCTGCTCGCCGGACCAGGGTTTGGCGACCACCTCCAGGTTACGGCCCCAGATTCGAGTCGTCGCGGACGCAACTCTGAGGCGGGGTCTATTTCGACGGCAATCGGACTGCCAACGGCTTGGAAATGGTCGTAACTCCTATAATTTAGACACCGGATAATGAGTTATGTCGTTGTATTGATGGCGATTTCGTGCACCGTGAGCGCCGTTCTGTTAGACAGAATGGCTTCCTGTTAGTAGTAGGAGGCGGCCTGCCTCCTCGGTATCGTGGATTGCGTGGCGAACCACGCAGAGCCACACGTTGAGCACGAAGGCGTCAACCGGAAAACAGGAGGCAGGCCATGGGTCAGAAGTCTAGCAAGCTGTACGTCGGTATGGACGTGCACAAGGAATCGATCGATATCGCCGTTGCCGAGGAAGGCGGCGAGGTTCGGCATCACGGTCAGATCGGCGGCGACATGAATGCGCTGTGGCGAGCGGTGCGCAAGCTCGAGTCGTCGGGGCGGGAGTTGGTGTTCGTCTACGAGGCAGGGCCGTGCGGCTTTGGCATCTACCGCGGTTTGATCGCGCGTGGTCATGTGTGTTGGGTGGTGGCGCCGTCGAACACGCCGCGGCGGGTGCGCGATCGGATCAAGACCGACCGGCGCGACAGCGTGAAGCTGGCCGGCTTGGCGCGCGCCGGCGAGCTCACGCCGATCTATGTGCCCGACGTGGCCGACGAGGCGATGCGCGATCTGGTGCGCGCGCGCGAGGACGCGGTGGTGATGCAGCGCCAGGCGCGACAGCGGTTGACGGCGCTGCTGCTGCGTAACGATGTGCGTTACGCAGGCAAGACGGCGTGGACGGCGGCGCATCGGCGCTGGATTGCCGATGTGAAGCTGCCGCAGCCGGCGCAACGGCTTGCGTTTGAAGAGTACGTGCAAGCGGTGGAGGAGGCGACGCGTTCGGGTGCAGCGGCTGACCGACTACATCGAACAGGAAGTGGCGCAATGGCGCTGGCGGCCGGTGGTGAACGCGCTGCAGGCTTGCCGCGGGATTCAACTCATCCATGCGGTGCGCATCGTGGCCGAGTTGGGCGATCTGTCGCGCTTTAGCCATCCGCGCCAGCTCATGAGCTATCTTGGGCTCGATCCCGAGTGAAGATTCCTCCGGTGAACGTCGCCGCCAAGGCGCCATCACCAAAGCCGGCAACAGCTCGGCCCGACGCGCACTGGTGGAAGCGGCATGGGCCTATCAATACACGGCGAAGGTGAGCGCGCTGATCGCGCGTCGCCAGGTCGACGGCGCCCAAGGCCGCGCTCGACATCGCCTGGAAGGCACAAGTGCGGCTGTGCGCGCGCTTTCGCCGACTCGCGGCACGCGGGGTGAGCCGCAACAAGATCGTGGTGGCGATCGCGCGCGAGCTGGCCGGCTTTGTGTGGGCCATCGCGCAACAGGTCAAGCCCATTTGAATGGATGCAACTGCGACCGAACGCAGAAAGGAGGCAGCGCACCCGATAGCCTTGACCCTTCAGCTCGATAGGCGAGGTGACGCGCTCGCGGTTGGAGAATCCTCGAGCGGATTATTGGATCGCGATCGCTGCGACACCCCAGACGTTAGAGCGAGGCAGCTCCGTGACGAACAACAGTCCTGCGGCTAACCAACGCCCGCATATCAGTCTGATCGACCGTCGTCATAGATGAGCCCGTCGCCTCGCCTATCGGGCTTGCTCGTCTCGCACGATGCTTTCGAGGCAGAATTGTCTCGCGCCCTCTTGACAACGGAAGCCATATCAATCCGCAGGTCCCTGGTTCGAGCCCAGGTCGGGGAGCCAATCCAGACTTGTTTCCAGCGATAGCGCCCACTAACGTGGGTCTATTCTGATCCGTCGCTCTATACGCATCGCATCGTCGACCGTGCCACCGTGCCGGCATACGGCGATTGCTAATCACCTCAACTGTTACCGATGACTTCGGTGCGCGCAGAAGCTCGCCGCTACCTGTCTCGCGCGCCAGTTCGGAGAGCGAGCCGGAAGACGTGACGAACTCCGATCGCAACCAACTCGGCGTCGTCAAACAGACGCTAGTCGATCTACCGTATCGGGAAAATTCTTCACCAAATGGATCAGGAGCGCCGCCTGTGCGTTCGGTTTCGCTCGTCCCTGTTCCCAGTTTTCCAGCGTTCGAACATTGGTGCGAAGGTAGATAGCGAAGACTGCTCGTGACATGTGCAGATTCTCACGCACCCGAATCAACTCCTTTGGCGTCACCTTCGCGGCAGGCTTGAATTCCACAGCGTGGGTTCGCAGAGTTAGCTTGCCCGCACGGCTGTCGGCCAGCGCCGTCATGCCTTCCGTCAGTTCAGCGAATAGATCACGCTTTGCCTTCCGCTTCTCGCCGCCCTTTGCGGTCGCTTTCATAATCTTCTCCTCGCTTCCAACTCTGCCTTGAGCATCGATCTCAACGCTTTGCGCTGTTCTGGCGACAAATCGTCGCGCTCATCCTTGTCATAGATTGTGTAGAGCCAGAACTGCAATCCCGAATCCCACCAGTAATAGATCACTCGAAGGCCTCCCCGTTTGCCTTTGCCGCGTCGCGCGTCGGCAAAGCGCAGCTTGCGAAGACCTCCAGTACCTTCGATAACGGCTCCGGCGTCGGGGTTCTTCATCAAGGCCGCTTGACCTGAAGACCTCCGAACGCGTCATCGCTCAGATAAACGCTCCGGTGGCGCTCAAAGGCAGGGAGCTCGATGAAGACGGCCTTCACGACCTACATTATACGCAAGTTGCGTATATACGCAAACTACGTATAGGACCAACAAGAGCTGAGACCGATGCCCGAGACCTTTCGGCATTCAGGAAGCAGCGAACTTCCAGAGGGCGCGCGCTGGGTCTATTCAGTACTGCCAAATCTGGCGTAACTCGGAGTAACTCGCAGTTTCTCGGCACAAATAGACCCAGCGTATTCGGGCCAACCTATTGAAGCGCCGAAGAATTTCGTCGATGCGTAGCACGGCCTGTTAGACAGAATGGCTTCTTGTTAGAAGGAGGCGGCCTGCCTCCTCGGTATCGTGGATTGCGTGGCGAGCCACGTAGAGCCACACGTTGAGCACGAAGGCGTCAACCGGAAAACAGGAGGCAGGCCATGGGTGGAAAGTCTAGCAAGCTGTACATCGGCATGGACGTTCACAAGGAGTCGATCGACATCGCCGTTGCCGAGGAAGGTGGCGAGGTTCGGCATCAGGGTCAGATCGGCGGCGATGCGAATGCGCTGTGGCGAGCGGTGCGCAAGTTGGAGTCGTCGGGGCGCGAGTTGGTATTCGTGTACGAAGCAGGTCCGTGCGGGTTCGGCATCTATCGCGGGTTGATCGCGCGTGGCCATGAGTGCTGGGTGGTGGCGCCATCGAACATACCGCGGCGAGTGCGCGACCGGATCAAGACGGATCGGCGGGACAGCGTGAAGCTGGCAGGCTTGGCGCGGGCGGGGGAGCTTACGCCGATCTATGTGCCCGCGGTGGCCGATGAGGCGATGCGCGACCTGGTGCGGGCACGCGAGGACGCGGTGGTGATGCAGCGCCAGGCGCGGCAGCGGTTAACGGCGCTGCTGCTGCGTAACGATGTGCGTTATGTAGGCAAGACTGCGTGGACGGCGGCGCATCGGCGGTGGATTGCCGATATCAAATTGGCGCAGCCGGCGCAACGGCTTGCGTTCGAGGAATACGTTCAAGCGGTCGAGGATGCAACCCTTCGAGTGGCGCGGCTGACCGACTACATTGAACAGGAAGTGGCGCAATGGCGTTGGCGGCCGGTGGTGAACGCGCTGCAGGCATGCCGCGGGATTCAGCTCATTCATGCGGTGCGCATCGTGGCGGAGTTGGGCGATCTGTCGCGGTTCGGCCATCCCCGGCAGCTCATGAGCTTTTTGGGACTCAGGAAGTTGGCCAGGCTTTCTTGCCCGGGCTCTTCGAGAATGGTGAGGTTGCAGCGATCAATGACTCGACGCCCCATTCCACGCGCGACCGCGACCAGATGCCGGAAATGCGGATTCAGCTCGGGGGCGCCGCCAGTAAGATCCAGCGTCGTGACTTCCGGGTTGCCGCGCAGGAAGTCGAGGACGTTGCCCACGGTCTCGAGTGTCATGGACTCGGTCCGGTTCGGGCCGGCGTTCACGTGACAGTGGACGCAGCTCTGGTTGCAGCGATACCCGAGATTGACCTGAACGGTGTCCACGGTTTGGCGCCGGAGCGGCGGAAAGTCAGTACGAACGAGCAGGGGGAGCGTAGCGTGCAAGGAGGTCTCCTCGGGGCAGTTGAACCGACGCCGAGGGTCAGGCTGGCAAACAGCGGAAGGAGAGGCTTGATCATGGAATCGCTCGCGGTGGTTGGGGGATGGCGCCACTCTATTTGCTACTAAACTGTAGATAAACAGTAGAATAATAGACACTTTGTCTACTGGATCGATCTAATCGATGGACCGAATCACTGCCATGCAGGTGTTCACCGAAGTGGCTGACCGCGCCAGCCTGACCGAGGCGGCCAGAGCACTGGACATGTCGCGGGCCATGGTCTCGCGCTATCTCGAAAGCTTCGAGCGTTGGCTCGGAGTACGAGCTGCTGCATCGAACGACAAGGCGAGTAAGCCTCACGGATGCCGGCGAAGAAGCGCTGCAGCGCTGCCGCCAGATGCTCGAACTTTCGCGCGACGTACAAAGCGTGGCAGGTGCAAGGCGCGCGGCACCCGCAGGCAAGCTGCGCATCACGACCAGCACTTCCTTCGCCGCGGCCTACCTGGCCGACGTTGTGACGGACTTCCTTTCGCGGTATCCGCAAACGCAGGTCGAACTGATCGCACTGGAGCGAACCGTCAACCTTGTGGAGGAACGCATCGACCTGGCGGTGCGGATCGGCAACGTGCTCGACGACTCGCTGGTAGCGCGGAAGCTGGGAGTGTGCCGGTCCGTTGTCTGCGCGTCGCCGGCGTACATCAAGGCAAGCGGCTACCCCAGCGCCCCGGACGACCTTCGAAACCACCGTTGCATCACCCACGCCTACGTTGGCCGCACCGAGTTCCGCCTCCAACGAAATGGCCAGACGCTCCGGATTCCCGTGAGAGGACAACTGCAGAGCAACGAGGCAGCCGTCACGCGCCGAGCCGCCCTTGCCGGCGCCGGGATTGCGATGTTGCCGACCTACTTTGTCAGCGCGGACTTGGCCTCCGGTGAACTCATTCGTCTGCTACCCGACTGCGAGCCCGAGCCTCTTGGTATCCACGCGGTGTATTTGTCTCGCCAGCATCAGCCACAGCTGCTGAGGATGATGGTCGACTTTCTGGCAGATCGCATGAGAGGAGAAGTGGCGCCATGGGACCGGGTAATCGCCTCGGCAACGAAGCAAGCGACCTCAATCGCCAAGTCCCGAGGCAGCGCCAATGGAATAGTGCGGCGCAGACCAAAGGCGAGTTGACGACGGATCGCGCGCGGGTCCTGCTGAAAGACTCCCTTGAAAGAGCGCTCCGTGTTGCCATGCTGTGTAGGCAGAGCGTTCGGCCTGCGCAAACGCGCTGAAGACGCCAACAATTCAATACGTTAGGGGCGCTCGCACCGACGGATCCAACCCGCTTGCGCTGCGCGTTGGAATGTAATATGATGCACATCATATGAAACGAACCGCCACCAGGTCCAAGGAAGCCACGCACGACCGCATCGTCGAGGCCGCCGCGCGTGCCATCCGGCGCAGCGGCTACAACGGCACCGGCGTCGCCGACATCATGAAGGACGCCGGCCTGACGCACGGCGGCTTCTACGCCCACTTCGCGTCGCGCGAGGCGATGCTCGCCGAGGCCGCCGACCGCGCCGGCAGCGAAAGCGTGGCAATGATGGAGCGCATCGCCGCCGCCGTCGCCGCCGCAGCAGGCGCTGCAGGCCATGATGCAGGCCTACCTCTCGAAGGCGCACGTCGAAGGCGTTGAGACCGGCTGCGCGACTGCCGCGCTCGGCTCGGAGATGCCACGCCAGGCGCCTGAGGTGCGGCGCGCCGCCACGCGCCGCATCAAGGAGATGATCGACCTCGTCGCCCGCCAGTCGCCCGACTGGGGGCAGCCGGGCGCACACGAGCGCGCGCTCGTCACCGTGGCCACGATGGTCGGCGCACTGGTGCTGGCGCGCGCCGTCGACGACCCCAGGCTTTCCGACGCGCTGCGCGAGGCGGCGCTGAAGCACCTCACCACCACCCAGGACTGACGCCACTTGGAACCGCGTCGGCGCGCGTTCGTCTTGAATATGACGATCATCAATATGATGACGCCTCGATCGACGATCGACCGCAGTTGCGTCGTCACCAACCCACTGAAAGGGACTCCCATGAAGATCAAAGGATCCATCGCCCTCGTCACAGGCGCCTCGTCAGGCATCGGCGAAGCCACGGCGAAGCGGCTCGCAATGGCTGGCTACAAGGTCTACGGCACCAGCAGACGCGGCGCCCAGGCGGGCCAGCGATCGTTCGCGATGCTGCCGCTCGACGTGACCAGCGATGAATCGGTCGAAGCCGCCGTGAAGGAGCTCATTCGCCTGGAAGGCCGCATCGACCTGCTCGTGAACAACGCCGGCTTCGGCGTTGCGCCCGCCGGAGCAGAAGAGAGTTCGATCGACCAGGCAAAGGCGATTTTCGAGACCAACTTCTTCGGGCTCGTCCGCATGACTCGTGCCGTCGTGCCGCACATGCGACGCCAGGGAAGCGGTCGCATCATCAACATCGGCTCGGTGCTTGGTTTCCTTCCGATGCCGTACGGCGCGCTCTATGCCGCAACCAAGCATGCGGTTGAAGGCTATTCGGAGTCGCTCGATCATGAGTTGCGCACGAGAGGCATCCGGGTCTCGGTCATCGAGCCCGCCTACACGAAGACGCAGTTCGACGCGAACTTTCTGGCCCCCGATTCGAAGCTCGATGAGTACCGCGAAGTTCGCGCGCTCCTGGACAAGGTGCTCAAGGAGGTGATGGCAACTGCCGACGAGCCGACCGTCGTGGCCGACGTCGTGCTGGAAGCGGCCATCGCCGACCGCCCAAAACTCCGCTACACGGCCGGCGGGCTCGCGAATCGCCTGCGGTTGCTTCGCAGATTTGCGCCGGCTGGACTGGTGGACGCCGGCATTCGAAAGGATCTGCGGCTCGACGCACCGACGGCGTCGTTGCCTCGCACCCCGGCCTTCGAGAAGTAGTGGATCAGGAGAGCGCTATGACCGATTTGCTCAAGCGATACTTGGAAGATTTTGAAGCGGGGCAGACCTTTCGGTCCGGCCGCATCGGCATCGATGGCGAACGCATCAAGAGCTTTGCCGCCGAATTCGATCCACAACCTTTTCATCTCGACGAACGTGCGGCGTCCGACTCGATATTTGGCGGTCTCGCCGCGAGTGGCTGGCACACCGCCGCGATCACGATGAGGCTGCTGGTCGAGAGCGAGCTTGCACCGGCAGGCGGCATCGTCGGCGCCGGCTTCGACGAATTCCGCTGGCCACGACCGGTTCGGCCAGGCGATGAGCTTCGGGTCGAAAGCGAAGTGCTCGAAGTACGAGCCTCGAAGTCTCGTCCCGACCAGGGCGTCATCAAGGTGAGAACCACGACGCTGAATCAGGACAATCAACCCGTGCAGGTGTCCGTGGGCAACCTAATCGTGCCGCGCCGTCCCGCGCGCGCGTCATGAAAGCATTCATCGTCGATCGCTATGGAAGCGCAGATCGCGTGCGGTCCAGCGAAGTTCCAGACCCGGAAATGCGGGAGGATGATGTCCTGATTGAGATCCACGCTGCTGGTGTGAACCCACTGGATTCCAAGATCAGAGACGGAGAATTCAAACTGCTCTTGCCTTATCGATTGCCGCTCATTCTCGGCAACGAGTTGGCAGGAGTCGTAATCCGAGTGGGATCTCGCGTGCGGCGATTCAAGCCCGGCGACGAGGTGTATGCACGACCTGACAAGAACCGAATCGGGACATTCGCGGAGTTCATCGCAGTAAGCGAAGATGACTTGGCGATCAAACCCAAGAGCCTGACGATGGAGGAAGCGGCTTCCATCCCCTTGGTCGGCTTGACCGCTTGGCAAGCGCTCATCGAAAAGGCGAAATTGAAGAAAGGGCAGAAAGTTCTGATCCACGCGGGCTCGGGCGGCGTGGGAACGTTCGCAATTCAGCTTGCGAAGCATGTTGGTGCAACCGTGGCTACGACAACGAGTACGGCGAATGTCGACTTGGTTAGGCGTCTCGGTGCAGATATCGTGATCGACTACAAGAAGGATTCGTTCGAAGAGATCCTGCGCGATTGCGATGTCGTTCTGAACAGTCTGGACGGAGAGACGCTCAAGAAGTCCCTCCGAGTGCTCAAACCCGGTGGAAAGCTCATCTCGATCTCCGGTCCACCTGATCCCGAGTTTGCGAGGTACCTTGGATTGAGCCGGATACTTGAACTGGTGATGCGTCTTTTAAGCTTCCGGATCAGAAGACAAGCCAAGCGTCATCAGGTCAACTATTCCTTTCTCTTCATGAGAGCAAGCGGGGATCAGTTGCGACAGATCGGTTCTCTCATCGAGACGGGCGCCATACGCCCGGTCCTGGACCGGGTCTTCCCATTTGAATCGACCAAAGAGGCGATGGCTTACGTCGAAAAGGGACGTGCAAAAGGGAAAGTCGTCGTCAAGGTTCGATAGAAGAAGCGCTTTGCCTAGAATCGAAGGTCTTTACTGTGAGGGTGTGTCCGCTAGGAGTCACGCGATCCTGAGGGACGCGGAAGCAGTGTCTCGGTGCGATGACTTTCTGCGTGGGGGGCTACCGCAGGCGTCATTCCCGTCCCGCAAAAAATACGGAGTCTCGGTGCGGGCAGAAACGCGTTGCAATTGGGAGGATTTGCGGAACGGAATTTGACCTGAAATATTTGAATACGCGCAAATCCGCGGTCGTGTTAATCGGCAGGTCCCTGGTTCGAACCCAGGTCGGGAGCCTATGCTTTCAGGAACTTATCGACGGTAGGCATGTCGTTGCCCCATCGTTCCGGTACGTTGGTGTTCGGCGGGAGTGGCCTGCCTCTGCTTCAGGCCCAGGTAGTGCCCGCCGGATGAGTCTCCAACGATGCGTTCCTCGCAGGGTATGGCATGGCGCAGGTCGTCCCGGCGCGTTGTCACCTTCGCCGCGTTTCTCGGCGCGGGTGTCGACCCAAACGTGGCAGCATGACGGATCAGGGGCCCAGTTCGGCGCATGGATTACCGCATACCGGTCGTTCGACGGTGGCTCGGTCCATCGCCGTCGAGCCGTGGCCGCCGCGTTTGCGTTCTGGCAGCGTCGCGCCTACTCCAGCGCCCCCAGTGGCTGCTGCGGTGATCCACGGGCGATGAATCGCCCCGCCACGCCTTCAGGCAGAACGTGAAGCTCGCGGGACCCACCGATGCGGCAGGCCGCGCAAGCCAATGCAAGAATGTCCGGCGTGACGGATCATTGGCGGGCATGTCCCAAATGGTTCATATCGAACTTGGGACTGTTGGCCAGTGGGGGTGGATGGGATGCTTGCCCACCGTCCCTTATCTAAGATCGAGCAGTTCCTGTTTCTCGCTACGACAACTCAAATGCTAAGCACCCGGCGATACAGCTACGGAGGAACAGCAGCAGTCGTCACTAGCATGGCCCTGGATCTGGCGGCCTTGGTGCAGCGGATGCGACGAAACCTGTTATCGTGAGCGCTCTGCTCATTGCGGCACTCGCTGATAATCTGACCGACGCGCTGAGCATCCACGTCTTTCAGGAATCTGAAGTGCGCGATGAGAAGGGACGCCTTCGCAGGGACCGTGACGAACTTTGTCGCCCGGTTGGTGCTTTGCCTCAGCTTTGTCGCCCTGGTCGGATTCGTCCCGCTCGCGCATGCTGCCGAGATTGCCATTGCCTGGGGCATGTTGCTTCTTGCGATCCTGTCGTACTTGGTGGCACGCGAGCGCAAGGTGAAGCCCTTGCCGGAGGTCGTCAAACATCTCGTGGTCGCCACCGCCGTAATTGGCGGAAGCGGGGCGATCGGACATTGGATCGGCACTCGTACTCGGCTGATTGCTCACGCGGCATCAGAACTCGTACTCGACCTGCATCCGGAAGTTGTAGTCGGGCGACGCCGTCGGTCAGGCCGAACAGGAGCGCCGCGTTGTAGACGATCGCCTGGCCTCCGCCGAGCTTGTATTTGCCGAAGATCGCCGGACCGAGCCGGTGGCTCTGCTCGTCGGTCGGGTCGAGGTGATTCCAGCGGCCCATCTCGCCGAATCCCTGCGCGCCGAAATCGAGCGCTTCCTGCCAGCGGTACCGGACCTGCCACTGGTAGCGGAGGTACGTGCCGTTGCCCTCGACGGCACGCGAGATGTTCGCGAGCAGCGGGTTGAAGTTGACCTGCACGCGGTCGAACTCGGTCTGGAACAGCGGGCCGAACTGGAATTCGTTGCCCTCGTTGCGGTCGTGCGGCAGCTCGAATTCGGCGAGAATGCCGACGTCGATCGGATACTTGCCGGTTTCGGTCAGCTGGAACTTGTTCTCCCACTCGAACGCGTCGAACGCGGATCGCGACCCTTCGCGCATGCCCTTGAGGTAGAACTCGGTGAACCACCATTCGGTCACGCCGTAGCCGACGCCGAGGCTCGCGCCCTGCGCGGTCGGCTCGTCCTTCTTCGTCGCGACGCCGTACTTGAAGTCGATCTCGCGCTCGCCGTACGCCACGTCGGGCGTGGAGACGTAGTCGTCCGGATCGGCGAGGGCGCTGCCCGCGGCGAGCGCGAGCGGAAGATCAATGCGTGACGGAATTTCAAGATGCGCCTTTCCTCGTGCCGGTTTGCGGACCGGACTTGCCGACCAGGAGCATGCCGGCCGCGATGGCGACCAGCACGGTGACGTAGAAGACGATCTGCATGCCGGCCGGCCGCGCGTCGTAGCCGACGAGGCTGTGCAGCAGCGTGCCGGCGACCGACGACTGCGGCAGCACGCCCGAGGTGTCCCACAGCGGCGATCGCGAGGCTCGGCAGGAGGTCGGCCTGGACGAGGAAGCGCGCGGCCTGCGACGCCATGCCGGCGGCGAGGAACAGCACGAGCACGCCCGTCGCCGTGAAGAACCAGCGCAGCGGGATGCGCAGCAGGCCCGCGTAGACGAAGTAGCCGACGGCGACGCCGGCGACGATCCCGGCGATTCCGCCGCGCCAGCATCGACAGCGACGCGCTGCCCTCCGAGGCGGCGATGCCGTAGAGGAAGAGCACCGTCTCGGAGCCTTCGCGCAGCACCGCGAGCCCGACGACGACGAGCAGCACCGAGCATTCGCGCCGGCCGTCGCGGATCGCGTTGCCGACGCCGCGCGCGTCGGCGGCCAGCGCCGCGCCGTGCGAGGACATCCACAGGTTGTGCCACGCGAGCATCGACGACCGCGATGCCGAGAATCGTCGGCGTTGAAGAGTTCCTGGCCCATGCCGCTCGCCAGTTCCGCGATGCGGTCGGTGCCGAGCGCGACCAGCGCCGGCGCCCGCGAGGCCCGCGGCGATGCCCGCGGCGAGCCATCGGTTGCGTCCGGGAATCGTGCGCGTTGCCGCGGCGACGATGCCGACGATGAGCGCGGCCTCGAGGACTTCGCGGAAGACGATGACGGCGGTGGCGAACATGGCGGCTTCCGTTCGGCTACTTGGCGACGATGACGCCCTGCGCGGTCTTTTCGTTGTACTCGCCGACGAACGGGTAGCGTCCCGGCCTTCAGCGGGCCGATCAAGATCGTCGCCGACGACTTGCCGGCGATCACCTTCTCGCGGTTGAGGTCGTGGCTTTCGAATTCCTCGGGCGTCGCGTCGCGGTTCTCGACGACGAGCTTGATCTTCTTGCCCGCCGGGACGACGAGTTCGGCCGGCTCGAAACGATGGTCCTGGATCACGATCGTGAACGTGTCGTCGGCAGCCAGGGCGGGCGCGACCGTAAAGGCTGCGAGGAGGGCAAGCAAGGCAATGCGGACCATAGGGTTTTCTGGCTTCAAGGGCTGTCAATGCAAATGATAATGATTACTATTCATGTCCGCAAGTCCCTTTCCAGCGACGGGGTTGCCCCGATTGGGGCGGAGAGCCCCCCAAGCCGAAACAAGTGGTTGGACAACGTCGAGATCGTCGCTGCCGAGAAGATCGGCATCGAACCGACCATCTACGGGAGGAACCTTGAGGACCTCGTTTCCTGCATGCTCAAGCGGGAGGCGAAAGAGACGGAGTTGAAGCTCAGCCAGCAAGTGGCCCAGGTGAACAACTGACGTAAGGGCCCCACAACGCGCCATTGCCGGCTGAGACGAGCCAACGGCTCAAATGACGCGAACGTGTGCGACTGCGACCGCTTCCCGGAATTTCCCTTAGCACGTGTCGGCCCGGAACAGTTCGTCGTTGCCGTTTCCCAATTCGCTTGAAAGCGGTCGTACCATTCTGTCTTTGATTCGAACGCCACTAGGCAACGCGCCCGCCCACGGTCCGCCGCTACGGGCGCATCACCGACAGCGCGACGAGGCGACAGCTATGCCAGGCTTCGGGGATCGCTTGTATGCAGCGCTGCGCCGACGCCGGCATGCCCGACGTGCCGGAGGGCTTCTCGGTCGCACTCGTACTCAAGTCGTCCCTCGCGCGCTCCTGGCCGCGATCGAGAGCCCATCCGTGTCTTCGATCGCGTCACCACGCGCCCGCCTGGCAAGAGGCGATGACGGCGAGCGGCCCGCGATCGCCGACAGCGGCGCTCGGAGGTTTGCTGCTTCACGCGTGGGACTTTCATCTCCCGCCGGAGCGTGCCGATCGTTTCCAGCTCATCGAGTGCAACGATAATGGCTCGGGGATGATGTTCGCGGCGATCCTCAATCGCCTCTACTACGAGCTCTCCGGAGTCGGCGAATGTTGCGCGCTCGAGACACCACCGTCCGTTCCGGCCTTCGGCGGACGCGTGCGGGGCATGATCGATGGAAGCTCGGGCCCTCTCCGACCGGCCCTTGCCGGGTCTCGTGCTGATCCTCGACGACGCGGAGTCCCTGAGAGAGGGCAAGTTCAGGCATGAGCACCTGCTCCTCCGCGATCTATGTCGACGTGCCGGATGGCGCGCCGGAGCTTGGCTCGCCGGCCGAGACCGCCTGGGAGGGTGGACAGCTGCTCTGCCGTGGCGACCGCATCGCGTTCGTGATCAACCGCG
>CAWFKO010000021.1:0-147059 GCA_963816445.1 uncultured beta proteobacterium
CAGTGTCACCTTCACCGCGACGGTGAGCGGTGCCGCGCCGACCGGCAGTGTCAGTTTCAGCGATGGCGCCAGCACGCTGTGCGCCGCGGTCGCCTTCAGCGGCGGCATCGGCAACACCAGAACAGCAACGTGCAGCACCAGCAGCCTGGCGCCCGGCAGCCACAGCATCGTCGCCGCCTACAGCGGCGACGCCAACAACCAGGGCTCCGCCAGCACGCCCCTGTCGCAGGTCGTCAACGGCGGCAGCGGTGGCAGCAGCAACGTCGCACTGGCCAGCAATGGCGGCGTCGCCAGCGCTTCGTCCTTCTACGCCGGCTTCGAACCCAGCGGCGCCATCAACAACGAGCGCACCGGCTATAGCTGGGGCAGCGGTGCCGGATGGAACGACAGCACGCCCTACGTCTTCCCCGACTGGCTGCAAGTCAACTTCACAGGGCTCAAGACTATCAACCGGGTCGTCGTCTACACCCTGCAGGACAGCTTCAACAACCCGACCGAGCCCACCGACACCATGACCTTCAGCCTTTACGGCGTGGTCGACTTCACCGTCCAGGGTTGGGATGGTTCGAACTGGGTCACGCTGGGCAGCGTCGGCGGCAACAACCTGGTCAAGCGCACCGTCAACTTCGGCGCCTTCACCACCAATCAAATTCGCATCAACGTCACCAATGCCCTCGGCGGCTTCTCGCGCATCGTCGAGGTCGAGGCTGGGGGAATTAGTGGCCTACAACCAATCGTGATAGGAGGCTGCGCGCCTGATAACCCTGTCGTCATCGGAGCGCAGCGGATCCTGAAGCCCGGAGGCGCGCCTCAGCGGAAATAAGCACTCAAGTAGTAAGACAAGGCTCGATGGCGGTTGCGCTGCGACGGGGCTTGAGGCAATGTAACTGCGCATTACCGTTTCGCCCTGCTGCTTGCGATCGAGCTTGCGCCGTTCGTTGGAGATGCCGAGGCGCTTCAACACTTAGAGACGGGACTCACTAAGATTGTCCCATCTCTCTGCATACGGCCGACTGTCAGGCTAAACGGCGGTGGGTTCGTTCGGCTGCAACATCGATTCCTCCAAGGCTGACATTGTCCCAAGCAGCTGAGTGTCCTACGAGGAGCGCGCTGGACCTGCTCGACGCCCTGCTATCCTTTTCGTCTTGCTGCTACTCGTGGCAGTACGTGCGTTTGCAGGCGGAGTGACGTTGGCCTGGGACCCAGTACCGAGTGCGTCTTTAGCCGGGTACAAGGTCTATTTTGGACCCGCGGCCGGTAACTACATCTTCAATCTCGAAGTCGGCAATATCACGACGTACAACGTTGCCAGTCTGGTCGAAGGACAGACCTACCACTTCGCGGTAACGGCCTACGACGCCACCCATACCGAGAGCGCGTTTTCCAACGATGTAAGCGGGACGGTGCCGTATAGCGCTCCAGTTGCCAATTTCAGCGCCAGCCCCACTTCAGGTACGGCACCGCTGACTGTCGAACTTTACGAGTACGTCGACCGGCAGCATCAGCATCTATGCCTGGGCCTTTGGCGACGGCGGCACGAGCAGCCTTCAGAATCCGGCGCATGTCTTTGCTGCCGCTGGCGTCTACGGCGTCAGCCTCACCGCCACGGGCCCGGGCGGCAGCAACACGATATCGCACCTGATCACGGCGACGAGTCAAGTCAACGTTGCCCTGGCCGCCAACGGCGGCGTCGCCAGCGCCTCGAGTACCTACAACTTCCCCGGCTACAATTTCGCCGCCAGCAGTGTCAATAACGGCGAGCCCGCTGGGATCAACTGGGGTCACGGCGGCGGTTGGAACGACGCCACGGCCAACACCTTCCCCGATTGGGTGGAGATCGATTTCAACGGCACCAAGAACATCGACCATGTCGTCGTCTATACGCTACAAGACAACTACAACAATCCGCTCCCACCGACCGACAGCATGACCTTTACCCAGTACGGCGTCACCGCCTTCACCGTGCAGGGGTCCAACGGCGGCGGAAGCTGGGTGACACTGGGCACGGTGAGCGGCAACAACCTGGTAAAACGCACGGTCAACTTCAACCCTGTCACGGTCGACCGCATCCGCATCAAGATCACCGGCGCCCTCGCCGGCTACTCCCGCGTCACCGAAATCGAGGCGTGGAGCACGAACGTCGGGCCGCCACCCCAGACCAATTTCGCGCTGGTGGCCAACGGCGGCGTCGCCAGCGCCTCGAGCACCTACAACCTGGTTCCCGGTTACAGTTTCGCAGTGAGCAGCGTCAACGACGGCGAGCGTGCCGGCATCAACTGGGGTCATGGCGGCGGCTGGAACGACCTCACCGCCAACACCTTCCCGGATTGGGTCGAGATCGATTTCAACGGCATCAAGAGCATCGACCATGTCATCGTCTACACGCTCCAAGACAACTACGGGAGTCCGCTCCCACCGACCGATACAATGACTTTCACCCAGTACGGCATTACCGACTTCACCGTGCTCGGTTCCAACGGCGGCGGCAGCTGGGTGACACTGGGCACGGTGAGCGGCAACAACCTGGTAAAACGCACGGTCAACTTCAGCCCCAGTACGATCGACCGCATCCGCATCAATGTCACCGGCGCCTTGGCGGGTTACTCCCGCATCGTCGAAATCGAGGCGTGGGGGAACTAGGATGCAACGGTGATGCGCGATCGTTAGCTTCGCTCAGATGCACAGGCAATGCTGTCTCGCGTTGCCAACGAGCGCCACCTTTGCGCGATCCACGAGCGCTCGGTTCTTCTCCCGTCAATTCCAGACACATCCGAGCGACGACGCCTCTAGCGGCGTCCCTCATTCAGCTGCCCATTCAAGCCGCGAAATACTCGAGGAAATGGCCTGCGCCGCTCGCGAGATCGCGTCGCCTGCGCGATGTTCCGTTAAACTACATTTCGGGTCTCCGCTGGATTCGTGTGGGTCCGCACTTTGACGTGATCCCGCTGCGTCCACGCCGTGGGAAGGCCGCCTAGATGACCATCATGAGAGACCCCCGCTTGTCAGCGCCGAGTCCGCGTTCGCCGCCGGAGCCCAATCTTTCGCCGCCGGCCGTCGCCACACCCCGCCGTTTCGGCGGACACCTGCCTGCACTCGACGGGGTCCGCGGCGTCGCCATTCTCGCAGTGCTGCTCTTTCATTTCGTTGCTCAGACGACGTCCACGAATTCGTTCGAGCGTGTAGTCAACAGGGTGCTCAACTACGGCAGCCTCGGCGTCGACCTCTTCTTCGTGCTGTCCGGGTTCCTCATCACAGGAATCCTGTACGACGCACAGGCGAGCCCGCACTACTTCCGCAACTTCTACATGCGGCGCGTGCTACGGATCTTCCCGCTCTACTACTTCGTCCTCGCCGTAGTCTTCCTCGCGCTGCCACTTGTGCCGGCGCTGCGCGACACCCAACTCGTCTCGCTGCGTGAGCACCAGTGGTGGGCATGGCTCTACGCGCGTGAACATCTACCTCTCGCTTAAGGGCGCGTGGGCACTCTCCTACATTGAGCACTTCTGGTCGCTCGCCGTCGAGGAGCACTTCTACCTTGTTTGGCCGTTCGTCGTGTGGCAGCTCGCCACTCGACCGCGGGCGCTGCTCATGACTGCAGCTCTCGTCGCCGCCTGCTCGTTCGTCGCGCGGGTTCTCGCTTCGGCCGCGGGGGTGAGCATCGTGACGACGACGGTGCTGACCCCATTCCAACTTGACGCTCTATGCCTGGGTGCCCTGTTCGCAGTGTGGCTGCGGCAACCCGGCGGCGAGGAAGGCGTGAGGCGCGCCCTGGTGCCGCTTGCGGTCGCTGGTGCGCTCGTAGCCGGTCTGACGTACGCTGTTCACGTCTTCACCGACGCAGGACGCTCGGTGAGCCTGCCGGTGCGCGGCGGGGCCTTCCGCGTGCTCTTCGCGGTCCTCCTTATCTGGGCGATCTTCGCTCCCACCGCTTCGCCCTTCTCACGTTTCTTTTGCAGCCGGACGATGACCGTGCTGGGGAAATACAGCTATGGCCTGTATGTGTACCACCACTTCTTCTCGTACTTCATGATCCGTCACGGGACCGAGTTCGCGCTCGCCCGGGTCGTCGGGTCGCACACGCTTGCAGTCTGGCTCCAAGCTGCGGCGGGCATCGCGCTTTCGATGGCAGTAGCGTGGGCGAGCTACGAGTGGCTCGAGAAGCGCTTCCTTGACCTCAAGCGGTACTGGTGAACCTCCACTCGCGAGTATTCCGAACCCCGTGGAAGCGGCCCCAGAGATTTGGGAATGGGCAGTCTTCGTCGTCGCCGTATTACGGCAATCGCGACGAGGCAGCTACGGTATTCAAGGTACGACGCGTAAGTTTGTCGGTGCCGGCAACGCGCCTCCTGGTGGAGGCGCGAACGGTGTGCCGGCGTCGTATCTGGCTTTCGCCGGGAGGGTGCCGACTCTGGCTGTCGCCGTTGCGGCTGTCGGGTCGACCCACGGCCACGCATAGCTTCCGAAGAAGGCCGGCTTGCTGACCAGATAGAACGACGCGGGAATGGTGCGCGCGCCAGCGGCCCAAACGACACCGTTGTTGACGTTGTCCCAGTTGCCGTCGCGATAAATGTGCGCCGCGGCGTACCCGTTATCCCAGCATCCGCAATTACCCGAGTTGTTGCCGAGCTGGTAAACCGGCCGTCCGCCCTGAGAGGACGGCGTGGTCTGGTAGACGGTTCCTCCGTTGAGCACGTTTCCGATGTACGCGTGGAAATGCGTCCAGCCATCCATGCCGACGGCACGAAGGTTCGCAGTCATGCCGCCCGACGAATTCACCCCGTTCGCGTAGTTGCGCAGATGGGTATGCCACCCTGAGTTGCCATGCGTCGTGTCGCCGCCCAGGTTGGGCGTCCAGTTGCCCTCGATCAGATCATGGTGCGTGAAGTTCGCGTGAGAGTCGTCGATCGCGTTCTCCTGCCACCCCGGACTGTTCCACAGAACGGCTTGGTCCACGTAGTTGTACGCGATGACGTTGCCGCCGCCGGTCGCGTTGAGCGCAATCGGCTTGTTGTTCTCAACCGAGATGTTGTTCTCGACGAGACTGTTCGACGAGCCTACGCCGACGACGATGCCGTATGCCTGTCCGCCTGGATTCTCGTCGGTCGATCCGTGCGCGTATGAATCGCGAATCACACAGCGATAGCAGCGGCCGAGGCCGATGTTGTATCCGTACTTTCCGGGATGCGCGGGGTTGAACGGGGTCCACCTCGCGCCGTCAGCTTCGATGGCTTTCGCCCATGCATATGCCATGTAGCTGAAGTTGACCGTGCCGCCCGGGAAGCCCCACATGTTGTTGCCGCCGGCGACGGCGATGTTCTCGATGCCGCTCCAGCGGTTCCCGACAGGAATTGACCCCGTATTGAGCGGCACGGTTCGCCAGACCTGCGGGCTCGCCGAGAGCGGGAAGTCTATATAGAGTGGGTCCTTGATCGTCAGCGTGTTGCCACTGATCGCCACGATCTCGGTTTCCTGCATCGTCGAGCGCCAGGTGGGGACCGCCGTCGCCGCGGCCGAATTCGCGGAGGCAAAATCGGAAACGGTAATTGCAGGTGCGGAGGTGCTGGGGCCGTTCCATGTGTAGGACGGCTGGCGTTTGAAATACACGCCGTCGAAGAAGAAAAGGTATCCGCCGTTGATCGTGGCGTTTCCGCTCGCCGCCGGCGGACCGTCCACATGGTCGATCGTGATCACGTCGCCGACCACGTAGGCGCTGGCATTGGCAACCTGGACGGTGCGCGACCCCTTCAGGGCGTCAGCGGTCACATTCTGAACGGCGAAGTTCGCATCGGAGCTTCCGGTGCGATGTCCGAAAAGTATGACCGTGCCGTAGTCGTTGATGGTCCCGTTCGCCGCGATGCGCGTCGTCCCGGCACCCTCACCGCGGATCGTGACGTTGTCCACCTTGACCACGATGCCGACCTGGCCGCCAGAATTGACTTGCGGGTTGACGAAGTAGGTGCCCGCCTTGAGCAATACTATCTTGCGGCTCGTGGGCGTCGCTGCCGCGCCGGCAGCGTTGATGGCCGCCTGGAAAGCTGACGAGAATGCCGCTGCGTTGGCGGTGCCGGTCAACGCCGGGTTGACCGAGTAGCCGCCATAGGGGTTCCCGCTGGGGAGCCACACCGTCGCAGGACGTATCGGGTCGTTGTCAGCAGGGATGCCGCCGGGAATGCCGGGGTCCCAGGGGGTCTGATAGATGGTCGGAAGAATCGACTGATCGATGCTCTGCGCCGAGATGGAACCCGCGTACATCAATAAGCAGCCGAGGCACGGCAGAACGATTTTGCGTAATGTCATAACTTGTTTCCTCGAGCACGTGCGCTTCGCAGATCGTAGGGCAAGACCCGAACATCCTGTACCACACGACTGTCAGACACCCGCGCGCGATGGGTGCGCCAGTCCCACCCGAAAGATGGTAGGTTTGTGGGCTAGTTACATTGATTGCGCCGAGCGTCGGCTAGTCTTGTATGGGTCTCCTCCAAGACTAGCATTTCACGCCCACCGCACACCACCAATGACCACATGCAAAATAGTTATTATCGGTGCTGGTCCCTATGGCCTTTCCATCGCCGCTCATCTTCGCGCGCACGGTGTCGACCACCGCATCTTCGGCAGGGCAATGGAGTTTTGGCAATCCCACATGCCGGAAGGCATGCTGCTTAAATCGGAGGGCTTTGCTTCTTCCCTATCTGACGCCGGCGATGAATTTACGCTCGAGCGGTATTGTAGGGAGGCCGGTCTTCCCTATGCCGACGTCGGTCTGCCCACGCCGCTGAGCACGTTTACTTCCTACGGCTTGGAATTCCAGAAACGGTTCGTGCCGCAGTTCGAGAACAAGCGGATCGTTTCGTTGAATCGAACACCCAAAGGCTATGAACTCCGCCTCACGGATGGGGAAATCCTGACCACACGTAAGGTCGTGGTGGCGACGGGCTTAAGCTACTATGAACACATCCCGCCCGTCCTTGCGCAATTGTCGGACGAATACGTAACTCATAGTTCCAGCCATAGCGAACTCGCGCAATTCAAGGGGCGTGAAATTGCCGTGGTAGGCGCAGGCGCGTCCGCGATGGACCTTGCGGCTTTGCTCCATCAGGCCGGGGCACTGGTTCAGGTCATTGCCCGCAATTCGACTGTTGCCTTTCAAGATCCACCGGTACAAGGCGGGCGCTCCTTGTGGTCGCGTCTTCGGTTTCCACGGACTGGAATCGGGAGTGGATGGAACGTGTTTTGGTGCAGCAGCTTGCCGCAGGTGTTCCGGCACATGCCCGAGCACTTTCGGTTAGACAAGGTGCGGCGAATCCTCGGTCCGGCGCCGGGCTGGTTTACACAAGAGCAGGTGGTTGGAAAGGTGCCATTCAACCTTGGGGTAGCGATATCGCGAGCGACGGTTGAAAACGGCAGAGTACATCTCGAGCTTGCGGGCAGCGACGGCGCGCGCCGCACGCTAGTAATGGACCACGTCATTGCCGCAACCGGGTACAGGGTCGATCTGCGTCGTTTGGGATTCATGAACCACGACGTCCTGGATGGAGTCCGCTCGGTGGAAAACACGCCGATTTTATCCTCGAACTTCGAATCTTCCCTTCCAGGGCTCCACTTCGTGGGGGTGACTGCGGCCAATACGTTTGGGCCTCTGCTGCGATTTGCCTTCGGTACACGCTTTGTCGCACGTAGGCTCTCCAGACACCTTGCAAGATCCAATTCTCGCTAATTGGTGAAGCGCCCATTGAGAGACGCGCGGCTCTCCTCGGTGAACTGCAGCCTTTTTTGCGCTGGCATTTGCCGCGCAGCGCGAGCTTCGCGAGTGCTGGGTACCTGGAACTACTGAAGTTGTGCAAGAGCGCGTCAAGAAGGTGGAGACACAGAATTTGAATCTCGAGAATTCGCCCGACGACGCTGGTCGCGCGCTGCTGACGAGCACGAACGAGTGGCCGAACGGCGCACGCGTTGCGATTGGTCTCGCGGACGCCGGATGCAAGGTCTATGCCCTCTGCGTAGGCGGTAACCCCTTGTCGAGGACGCGGGCTATTGAACGGACGTACTCCTACAGTGGCCTACGACCGTTGCAATCCCTGCGATCTTCGATCCAGGCTACCCGGCCGCATCTTGTCGTTCCATGCGACGACCTGGCCGTCGAGCACTTGCACGAGCTACATGCATGGTCGAGTGGCGTTGGCTCTTCCGGAAAGGCGCTAACGGGCTTGATTGAACGTTCTTTGGGGCGTCCCGCTGCCTATATGACCGTGTCGACGCGTTACAAGCTGATGGAAATCGCGCTCAAGGAGGGTCTTCGTGTCCCGGATACGGCCCTCATCCGCAAACTCAGTGACTTCGGGTTTTGGGGAGCGCAGCACGCGTTTCCGTGGGTGCTGAAGGCGGATGGGACTTCCGGTGGGGAGGGCGTTAGGATCGTGCGTACACTTGAAGATGCCGAGCGCTGCTTCCGTAGCCTTAGCGACCTGTTTCGACCAGCAAGGACAATTAAGAGGGTTCTCGCTCACGGGGATTTTTTTGCGCTGCGCACCGCATGGAATGGATTCGAGCCAGCCGTTGTCGTGCAGCGCTATATTCCCGGCCGCGCAGCAAATTGTGCGGTCGCGTGCTGGAATGGAGGAATCTTGGCGGGCATCGCCGTCGAGGTCGTTAGCTCCAAAGGGCAGACGGGTCCCGCATGTGTCGTGCGGGTGGTCGACAACCCCGAGATGCTACGCTGTGCAGAACAGATAGCACGCAGGCTGGGGAGTTCTGGATTCTTCGGGCTGGACTTTGTACTCGAGTTTGGCACAGGTGCGGCATATCTGCTGGAAATGAATCCTCGCTCCACTCCACTTTGTCACCTGCAACTGGGCAGCGGTCGTGACATGATCAGCGCGCTGTGCGCCCAGGTTTCGGGGCATCCGCTTCGGGAGAAACCGGCTGTCACTCAGCAGGAGACAATCGCGTATTTTCCGGATGCGTGGACCTACGGGACCGAATACCTCAAGGACTCCTTTCACGATGTCCCGCACGGCGAGCCGGATCTAATTCAGGCGCTTCTAAATCCGCATTCGTTACGTAACTCCGTCGTTCGGTTTTTTGGTCGCAAGTTCGGAACAGTGAGTTAGCTCCTCAATATGGCGTTCGCGGTCGCAGATCGGGTGTCGGCGGAATCCCCATGCGAGGATGCTTGGGTGCCGCGGGACTGCCGGTCGCGCAGTCCCCGAAGGTCCAGCTGCACGCCGCGAGTAGTTTCTCCGACGTCGTCAGCGCGACCGTGTCCTATCGAAAACCCGTTGCAAATTTTAGCGCCCGTATGAATTCGGGAACCGCGCCACTGGCGATGTGATACGCGCCGCACCGGCCGATCGGGCAAGCGCTCAAGACCAAGCGGCGACCGTCTAAACCTGGCCCGGTACCGTAATGCCATCTGCGATCATCCGGAGCTGCGCTTCCCGGGCGAGCATAGGTGCCGTGAGCGGCAGTCCTAAGGTTTCGAAAACGGTACGAATCCGGTAGGCCCAATCGTGCCGCAGCGCTGCGTTTCGGACGTTCTCACGGCAAATTCTCTCGAGGCGATTCGGATCCAGGTCGAGTTCAGCCAGCAAACGGCCGATATCTGGCGAATCGAACGGGAGTCGAATCACGGCGTCGGGCCAGTCGAACTGCCGTGTGAACTCCTCGGTGCGCGGCGGTTCTCCAAGCATCACGGTACCCGCCGCTACCCCTTCGTAGTATCGACTCGGGATCAGGTCCCCCCCTCTTGTGACTTCTGGCTGGTTCACGAAGGCCCGATTGGCGATGAAATAGCGGCTTCGCTGGAGGATGCTTGCCAGCAGCGACCGGTGCTCGCTGGCGCTATCGACCCGAAACGTCCGCTGCTTGAGGTCGACCCCGCTCGCGGCGACGGTGTCGTAGTAGTAGAACATCCCTTGGCTGCGCGCGAGCTTGAGCAGTGCGCCGTGGGTGACTGACGAGCGCCTACCGATGTTGCAGGCGTAGATGGGGCGCGGCGCCGGGACGAGACTGGGTGCGAACCGCAAGACGTCGACGGCCAGGGGCAGATAGCTGACCGGGCGCCCGAGGGCTCGCGCGAACTCTGCGACCGGCCCGTCGACGCCGACAAATACCCGATCAAACTCCGACAGTAGCTCCAACAGGTAGCCGGGCAGCAACTGGTCAAAGCGGATCTCGTTCACGAAGCACGCCGCGCGGCGGCAATGAACTCGCCAGTCCGGCAGGGTGGCCAGCGCATACAATTCCCATAAGTTGTTGAATACGGGAAAGAATAGCTCGTAGTCGCGTCGGAGCCGCACCGTCGCCGGAAGGGGGGCGAGTGTCCGCGCAAGCCTGCGGGAGCCACTTGCCATTCGCGCCAACTTGTAGGCGCGGCGCGAAAGTTCCAACGCCGCCTCGTCGCTGGCATCTACACGATCGGCTCCCGCCACGTCCGCGAGGACGTCCTCAAGCTCGTACTGCACGGAATACGCAACCAGGTCGTGAAGATGCCGCAACGATAGGAGGAGGACACTCCCCATGGTCCCCTCGACAGCGGGGACCTCGTACGGTTTGCGCGGACCCGATGCGGCCATCGGGCTACCCGGCCAGTGCCGGCGAGCCGGAGCCGGTTAGGGCGATTGGTTCGGAATCGTCACGCCAAACACTATCGCCGCAAGCCGAAAGTCCTTCGGTCTCGTAGGTCGCGCCACCACGATCAAGGGCACGATGCCGGCGATGGGGGTCACCGCACCACTTGAATGCAATGATCAACAATCCTCCCTCGCACGCACTTTGTATTTGCCACCCACGCAACACGTCCATGGACGACGTATCAGTTCGCGCCTCGATATTGCCAACACTGCGCCTGAGCTCTGAGGATCAGCTCTATCTAAGAACGGACACTACCTGATTCAGCCTTCGCTCGCGCGTGCGGTTTGACTGCAGCCCACCAACCGGATCCTCGGCCCATGCAAATTCGTTCTTGTCAGTGCAAGGCCGGCGCCAGTCAGTTTTTCCGGTTAACGCGTGTGCGCGTTTTCATTCCCGCAGATCATTTTCTAGTATACAACTTCGCAGTCGGGCGGTTCACGGCCATGGTGTTGCGGGAACGGCCACGACAGATCGGCTCGATGACACTTTACACCGGGCCTTAAGGCCATTGGGAAAACGGCTGGTTGCGCCCTCGCGCTCGCGCAGTCGGAGTCAATGCAGTACAGTTACAATGCGATTAGTAGAAAAATCAATCGAGTCGAGCCACCACAGCATTCTGCGATAACATTGCAATCCGGTAAGCGCCGGGGAACTCTTTTACAAAACGAGACGCCTATCGAGTTTGCGGCGCCTTGTTGTTCTCGCTGAATGTCTGCAGCGGACGCCATGCTCTTGAGTTGAAGATCGGAACGAAGCAAGATTAGCGACACGGCGGCGCACCGGATTGCGCGCATTCCTGCCATTGCAAGCACAATGAAAGTCTTCGTCACCGGCGTGCACGGCTACATCGGCGCGGTTCTCGCTCCGTACCTCATGGAGCGCGGGCTGATGGTTCTGGGCCTCGACACGGGCTATTACCGCGACGGCTGGCTTTACAGCGACAACCCACGCTCGGCTCACAGCCCGCAGACGCTGAACAAGGACCTGCGCGTGATTGTCGAGCAGGATCTTGAGGGTTGCGATGCCGTTGCGCACCTGGCCGAGCTGTCCAACGATCCGCTGGGTGAGAACAAACCCGAGGTGACGCTACCAGATCAACCACAAGGGGTCGGTATCTCTCGCCGAGAAAGCGCAGGCCGTCGGCATCCGGCGCTTCGTCTATACGTCCTCCTGCAGCGTCTACGGCGCGGGTACCGGGGACTTCCTCGACGAAACGTCTGCCACGAATCCGCAGACTGCCTATGCGGAATGCAAGACGCTCGTGGAACGCGACGTTGGCGAGATGGCCGGGGCACGACTTTCTGCCCCGTGTTCCTGCGCAATGCGACCGCGTACGGACCTTCGCCCCGCATGCGCTTCGATATCGTGCTGAACGATCTCTCCGCACTCGCCTGGACGACCAAGCGCATCGCGATGATCAGCGACGGCAGCCCGTGGCGACCGCTCGTCCATGTCGAAGACATCTGCGAGGCCATCTATCGGTCCCTGTCGCACCGGAGGAAGCGGTGCGCGGCAAGGTATTCAACGTCGGCCAGAACTCCGACAACTACCGGATCCGCGAGATTGCCGCAGATCGTCGCGGAGGAGTTTCCTGGGTGTGAGGTGACGGTCGGGCCGGCCAGCGGCGACAATCGCAGCTATCGCGTCAACTTCGACCGGATCCACCGCGAATTGCCGGGATTCGCCTGCCGCTATACAACCGCGAGACGGCGCACGGCAGTTGCGCGAGGTATTCGAGCGGATCCAGATGACGCCGGAGACCTACCAGTTCCGCGCGTTCACCCGGCTTGAAGCAGCTCCAGTATCTGCAGGCCACCGAGGCAGATCGAGTCGAGTTCTTCTACTGGACGCTGAGCGTGCGATTCGAGGCGCTCGACGTGCACCAGGCAGTCTTGGCGAGAATCGAACCGCGATTCGGATGAGCGGCGGCGTTCTTTGCGCGGACGTTCTGCGCGCAGGAGTTCGCCGCGGCGCGGGCTTGCCGACAGAGGCTCGTGCAGGCAAGCATTTCCTTCAATGCGCGAGCGTGGAACGGTACGCGGGATGCACTTCCAGTGGCCACCGTCCCGGGAAGGCAAGCTCGTGCGCTGCCTGAGAGGCGGCGTGCTTCGACGTGCTGCTGGACCTTCGGCCCGGAGTCGCCGACCTATCTTGGGCACGTCTCGGTGCAGCTCGACGAAGACGAATCGCGACGCGGTGTTCATTCCGCACGGGATCGCGCACGGATTCCAGACGCTTGTCGGATTCGACCGAAGTGCTGTATCAGATGACCGATGTCTACGCCCCGGATTTGGCGACCGGCGTCCGCTGGAACGACCCGGCCTTCGCATCGAGTGGCCGATGGCGAGCTGGGATCGTGATATCGGAGCGCGATGCGCACTACCCGGATTTCGATCGCCAGACATTCGAGGCCGAGCTCGCGCGCCGAGTCGGAGCAGCGCCGTTGACAGCGCTGCCTGGCGATCGACGTTTCGATCGGGCCGGCTCGAGCGAACGACTCGGCATGAACGCGCAGTGGAACAGCGACCGGGCGCCGAGCTGCACGCGTTCGCCTCCAGGCTCTATCCGATCTGCCGAAGCATCACCGGGCAGCGGCGTGCGGCAAACGCTCGCCATGATTCGCGAGCGAGATTCCGCTCTCGATTCGGGAAGTTCCCAGTGGCAGCGCGGTCTACGACTGGGAAGTGCCGCTGGAATGGAACATCGAGGATGCCGCCATCCTGGCTCCCGACGGCGAACGCGTCGTCGATTTCCAGAAGCACAATCTGCACATCGTCAGCTACTCGGAACCGGTCGCCACGACGCTGCCGCTGGACGAGCTCGAGCAGCGGCTGCACTCGCTGCCCGAGCATCCGGCGTGGATCCCGTATCGGACGAGCTACTACCGGCGCAGCTGGGGATTCTGCCTCGCGCACGACGACACGGCAGGCGCTCCGCGCCGGGCAAGTACCGGGTCGAGATCAAGAGCTCGCTGGCTCGCGCGGCTCGCTGACCTATGGCGAGCTCGCGATCCCCGGCCGCACCCGCGAGGAGGTGCTCTTCTTCACTCATGTCTGCCATCCGTCGCTGGCGAACGACAACACCAGCGGCATGGCGGTCGCCACCGCGCTCTGCCGAATGGATCGCCTGCGAGCCCCGGCGCTACAGCTATCGCTTCGTCTTCGCACCGGGGACGATCGGCTCGCTGTGCTGGCTGAAGCAGAACGAGCGGCGCCTCGCGCGGAGTTCGCGCGGGTCTCGTACTCGGCCTCCTCGGCGACTCAGGGCGCGCTCACCTACAAGACGAGCCGCAACGCCGATGCCGAGACCGACGCGATCGCGCGTTACGTGCTCTCGCAGATCGATCCTTCGGGCATCGGTCATTCCGTTCTCGCCCTACGGCTACGACGAGCGGCAGCTGTGCTCGCCCGGATTCGATCTCCCGGTCGGGCGACTCACGCGCTCGGTCAACGGCGGCTATCCCCGAGTACCACACCTCGGCGGACGATCTCGCGCTCATCCGGCCCGCAGTGCCTTGAAGCAGAGCCTCGCGGCGTGCAAGCTGTTCGTGACCATCCTCGAGGAAGACCGCCGCTACGTCAACCAGAGCCCGAAGGGCGAGCCGCAGCTCGGCAAGCGCGGGCTCTACGGCGCGGTCGGCGGCATGGCCCCAGCGCGAGCGCGAGCATGCAATGCTGTGGCTGCTCAACCAGTCCGACGGATCGAAGTCGCTTCTGGACATCGCCCGGCGCTCCGGATTACCCTTCGGCGTGCTGCGGGAGGCCGGCTGTCGCACTCGAGGAAGCAGGGTTGCTCGCCGCCAGATCGCAGCTGGCTGCGCGAGTCCGGGCGCTCGAACGCTGCCCGCGCGGTGACGCGCCAAGACCAAGGCTCGCAGCCAAGGGAACCAAGGTCGCGCAGCGAGCGGAAAGTCCGGCGCAAAGGAGGGCAAGCGATGAAGGTTGTCCTCTTCTGCGGGGGCTCGGGCACGCGGTTGCGCGAGCACTCGGACGACGATTCCGAAGCCGCTGGTCAATGTCGGCTTTCGGCCGATCATCTGGCATCTCATGCGCTACTACGCGCACTACGGCCACACGGAATTCATTCTCTGCCTGGGCTATCGCGGCGATCTGATCCGCGAGTATTTCCTGCACTACGACGAGGCGATGACCAACGATTTCACGCTCGACGGAAGTGCTCGCGGCATCGAGCTGCATTCGCGGGACCTCGACGACTGGAAGATCACGTTCGTCGACACCGGCCTGCACAGCAACATCGGCCAGCGGCTCGCTGCGCGTCCGCAAATATCGTGCGCGACGAAGAGATGTTTCTCGCCAACTATGCCGACGGGCTCTCGGACCTGCCGCTCGATCGCCAGATCGCCGAGTTTCGCGAACGCGACGCCGTCGCGAGCCTCGCGGCGGTGCGCAGCGGCCAGAGCTTCCACGCCGTGCATGCGGGCGCCGACGGCGTCGTGACGCACATGGGCGCCATGCCCGAGCCAGCAGCTCTGGATCAACGGCGGCTTCTTCGTCATGCGGCCCAGACATCTTCGACTACATCCGCGAGGGCGAGGAGCTGGTCGAGCAGCCGTTCGCGACGCCTGATCGCCGAGCGCAAGCTCGCGACTTTCCGCTGGGACGGCTTCTGGCAGTGCATGGACACGTTCAAGGACAAGATCAGCTTCGACCGCATGGAGGCACGCGGCGATTGTCCGTGGATGATCTGGAAGCGAGCATCCGGCAAGCGCGCGCCGGATTGACTCGCCGGCCCGTTCGAAATGCTCGAGCTCCTTCCCGACGCCGACAAGCGGCGCACGCTTCGCGTGCTTTGCGTCGGCGCCCACTGCGACGACATCGAGATCGGCTGCGGCGCGACGTTGCGGACGCTCCAGCGGCCGGGCCGCAAGGTCGCGATCGACTGGGTGGTGCTGAGCGGGACGGCGAGGCGGCGCGCGGAGACCGAGCGCGCCATGCGCCTGCTCGTCCGACCGGCCTGCCGCGGCGACCTTGCGTTCGGCGATTTCCCGGACGGGCGGTTTCCGGCGGCCTATTCCGCGATCAAGACATTCTTCGAGCGGCTGAAGCGCGAACCCGACGCCCGATCTCATCCTGTGCCACGAGCGGGACGATCGGCATCAGGATCATCGGATCGTGAACGAGATGGTCTGGAACACGTTTCGGGATCACCTGATCCTCGAATACGAGATCCCGAAGTGGGACGGCGGCCTCGGACAGCCCAACGTCTACGTCGCCGGTTGGCGCACGCGATGCGCGCGCCAAGGCCGACGCCCTCCTCAGGCGCCTACCCTTCGCAATCGAGAAAGCACTGGTTCACGCGCGACACCTTCATGGCGATGCTCCGGTTGCGAGGCCTGGAGTGTCGGTCACCGAGCGGCTACGCCGAGGCCTTTCAGGGTCGCAAGCTGCGACTCGCCCGTGGCTAAGGCGGGACAGCGGCTCGGCGGCGTGAATTTCGCGCGCGGCCGGGAACTGAGCCGGAGGGCGCACGCGCTCATTCCCGGCGGTGCCCATACCTACGCCAAGGGCGACGACCAGTACCCCGAGCTCGCCCGGCGTTCATCGTCCGCGGCGACGGCTGTCACGTCTGGGACCTGGACGGCAACGAGTTCATCGAGTACGGAATGGGGCTGCGCACGGTGACGCTGGGCCATGCGTATCCAGCGTGTCGTGGAGGCGGTTGCGCGTGCAGCTGCACCTCCGGCACCAATTTCGTTCGGCCGGCGCCGATCGAGGTCGAGTGCGCCGAGCGCTTTCTGGAGCTCGTTCCGACCGCCGAGATGGTCAAGTTCGCGCAAGGACGGCTCCGACACGCTGGACGGCGCCGTCCGCCTCGCGCGCGCCTACACGGGTCGGGACTTCATCGCGATCTGCGGGGATCATCCGTTCTTCTCGACGTCGGACTGGTTCATCGGCACGACGGCGATGGCGGCGGGGATTCCGGAATGGACGCGCTCGCGCACGGTCAAATTCCGCTACAACGACCTCGCCAGCGTGGAGAGCGCTGTTCGAGCAGCATCCAGGGCAGATCGCGTGCCTGCTGCTGGAGCCGGCCCGCCTCGAGGAGCCGCGCGACGACTTCCTGCCCAGGCTGAAGGAGCTCTGTCACCGCAACGGCGCGCTGCTTCGTGTTCGACGAGATGATCACCGGGTTCCGCTGGCATCGGTCGGGGGCGCAGCATGTCTACGCGGTGACTCCCGATCTGTCGACATTCGGCAAGGCAATCGCCAACGGGTTCGCGCTGTCGGCGCTTGCCGGCCGGCGCGACATCATGCGAGCTCGGCGGCTACGATCACGATCGGGCGCGAGTCTTTCTGCTGTCCACGACTCATGGCGCGGAGACCCACGCGATGGCCGCCGCCATCGCCACGATGGCGACCTATCGCGAACGAAGACGTCGTCGGGCATCTCTACCGACAGGGAGCGCGCTTGCGCAAGGGCGTCGCACGAAGCCGCGGTCGCGCGCGGCGTCGCCGCGCACGTTCAATGCGCGGGACGCGACTGCGCGCTGCTCTACACGACGCGCGATCGAGACGGACGCCCCAGCCAGGAATTCCGGACGCTGTTTCTGCAGGAGCTGATCCGGCGCGGGATCCTGGCGCCGTCGTTCGTGGTGAGCTACTCGCACACCGACGCCGACATCGACTACACGATCGACGCGGTTGCCGAGAGCCCTCGACGTTTATCGCAAGGCGCTGGATGACGGGTCGAGCAAACACCTCGTCGGACGGCCCGTGCAGCCCGTCTTTCGCGCACGCGGCTGAGCGAGACCATGGCGACCTCGACGCCCAGGGCGGCTCGACCCTGCACGCGACCCACGGAACCGGTCGAAGCAGGATGCCAGATCTCCGGCGCTCGCGGGCGCTGCCGCTTCTGTGCAGAGCCCTCTGTCCCGGACATTTCGTCGACCTCGGGATGTCGCCGCTTTGCGAATCGTACGTCGCGCCGAGCGGCTCGATGAAGCGGAGCCGTTCTATCCGCTTCACGTCTACGTCTGCGACAGCTGCTTTCTCGTCCAACTCGAGGAGTTCGTCGCGCCGTCGGCGATCTTCTCCGACTACGCGTACCTGTCGTCGTATTCGGATTCCTGGGTCGAGCACGCGCGGCGCTATACGGTCGCGATGCGGGAGCGCTTCGGTCTCGACTCGAAGAGCCTGGTCATCGAGATCGCCAGCAACGACGGCTATCTCCTTGCAGCACTTTGTGGCTGCCGAACGTTCCCGTCCTCGGCAGTCGAGCCGGCGGCCAACGTCGCCAAGGATCGCGCGAGACGAAGGGCATCCGACTCGATCGTCGAATTCTTCGGCGCGAACTCCGCCCGGGACATCGCCCGGCCCACGGTCAGCCGGATCTGCTCCTCGGAAACAATGTCCTCGCGCACGTTCCGGACATCAACGACTTCGTCGCCGGGATGAAGCATCCTGCTCAAGCCCGGCGGCGTGATCACGATGGAGTTTCCACATCTCCTGCGACTCATGCAGGCAGAACCAGTTCGACACGATCTATCACGAGCACTTCAGCTATCTCTCGTTTTTCGTCGTCGAGAGGATCTTTGCGCACCACGGGCTGCGCCTGTTCGACGTCGAGGAGATCCCGACCCATGGCGGCTCGCTTCGGATCTACGCGTGCCACGACGAGGACGACCTCCGCCATCCGACGCTGCCTTCGGTGGGCGAGCTCCGCGACGGGGAAATCGCGGCGGCCTCGACCGAGATCTCCGACCTACGGCGACTTCGAAGAGCAGTGAAGGAAACCAAGCGTAGCGATCCTCGACTTCCTGATCGCGGCGAAGCGCGGACGGCAAGCGCATCGTCGGCTACGGAGCCCCGGCAAGGGCAACACGCTTCTCAACTACTGCGGCATTCGTACGGATTTTCTCGACTTCACCGTCGACCGCAACCCACTGAAGCAGGGCAAGTACACGCCGGGAACGCACATTCCCATTCTCGCCCCCGATGCGATCCGGCAAGCCCGCCCGGACTACATCTTCGTTTTGCCCTGGAACCTGAAGGACGAGATCGCCGCGTCGATGAGCTACGTTCGCGAGTGGGGCGCTAAGTTCGTCGTGCCGATTCCCAAGCTCACGATTTTGGACTGAAGGACCTTCGGACATCTATGAACGCTCTCCATTTTGACTCGAGTATCGACGACGAAGGCAGGCGTAACCTGATCTACCAGGGCCAAGTCTTTCTTTACTCCCCACGACCCGCAGCGCTTGCGCTCTGCGCCTTCGCACGCGAATTGACAGAGGCCGCCTTTGGTTCGCTTGACCCAAGGACGGCGCAGCATGAACTTCCCGTAACGCGCTTCGCGGCTGTACTGGCCGAGCTCAAACCTCGATTCATCCACCATCCACGCTCGAAGGACCTCGTTGGCCAGCTGCTCATCGAACTGGGCTGCGACCCGTCAGCAACGTATTTCGACGTTCCTCGCCTAAGAACTTCCACAAGCGACGGATACCTGGATACGGGCATCTCCTACGCGTTTCATCCACACCGGGACACTTGGTATTCGGCGCCACAGTGTCAGATCAACTGGTGGCTACCGGTATACGACGTGACGTCAGAGAACATCATGGCCTTTCATCCACACTACTGGGATCACAGCGTCAGGAACAGCTCGCGTTACTACAACTACGCGGAATGGAATCGCACGAGTCGTTTGACTGCGGCGCAGCATATCGGTACGGATACCCGCAAACAACCAACTGCGGAAGAGGCCATGGATCTTGCTAACCAAGTTCGCATCGTCCCTCCGGTCGGTGGTTTGCTCGTTTTCTCGGGGGCGCAAATGCACTCCACGGTGCCGAACACCTCTGGCGTGACACGCTTCAGCGTGGATTTTCGGACCGTGCATATTGCAGACGTGAAGGCGCATGCCGGCGCACCCAATGTCGATTCCAAGTGCACTGGTACAACGATGGATGACTACATTCGTGTCACGGACTTCGCGCACATTCCCGACGAACTTATAAGGGAATACGACACACCAGCAGAAACTGAAAGCGGCTGACAAACCGCCTAAGAGCCCAGCAAGATCAGCTCGAGTAGTTACCTCCCGTCGCCGCGACCGCGAGTCAAAGCCCGAACACGAACAGCGCTCGACCGGCCAGCACTGCAATCACCTGTCGTCCGTCCACGGTAAAGGATATCGGTGCGGCAAGAGTCGCCCCTCCCAGCGACGCGCGCCAAACCTCTTGACCCGTCACAGACTCGATCGCGAAAGCGTCCCCTCCCGAGGCGCCAAATACCAACCCACCACCGGTTGCAAGCAGGCCGCTATAACCAAGAGAAAAGGCCGCCGACGATGGGGCATAGTGTTCCCATCTCTTGGCCCCAGAAGCCACGTCGAGTGCCCGGACGACTTGAATCGGGGAGACCGACGATGAGCCGCCGCTAGCCATGAATACACCGCGCTCTCCCCGCACGGGGGTGGAGGATTTGGTAAATACCGAAGCACCCTCCGTGGCAGGCACGAATATCAGTCCCTTTGACCGATCGAACGCCGTGTTCTGCCAGTTCGTGCCTCCGGCGACACTCGGTCTTGTAAGACGCCCCGTCTTCGACACCTCACCGTCCTTGCGAAGGATGGGACGTCCTGACGTGTCGAGGCCTAGTGCCCAGTCTTGTTCCACAAATGGGACGCCCACCAGAAATGTGCCGACTTCGCGGTCGAGCACGTAGTAGAAGCCGTTCCTGTTTGCCCAGCAGATCGCCTTGCGAGCGACACCGTTGATTACAACGTCCGTCAATATCGGTGTCTGCGTTGAGTCCCAATCATGCTCGTCGTGGGGCGTGAACTGAAAGTACCACGCCAGTTTTCCGGTGCCCGCATGCAGAGCGACTACACTGTTGGTAAACAGGTTGTCACCCGGACGACTGTCTCCTGAAAAATCGGGTGCCGGATTTCCGACGCCCCAGTAAATCAAATCAAGCGAAGGGTCATAGCTGCCCGTAATCCATGTTGGGCCTCCACCGGTCCGCCAGGCGTCGGTCTTCCACGTCTCGTGCCCACGCTCGCCGGGCCCGGGAATGGTAAAGAATTTCCATTGTTCCCGACCATTTTGGGGGTCGTACGCGGAAAGAAATCCGCGAATTCCGTATTCGCCTCCGGCAACTCCGACAATCACCGATTGATTTGCGACGAGCGGCGCTCCGGTCAGCGTGTACCCATCGGAAGGATTGGCGACTCTTGTTTGCCATATCATCTTGCCCGTATTGGCGTTGATCGCAACTAGATATCCATCCAAACTTCCGAGAAACAGTACGCTACCTAGAATCGCCAGACCTCGGTTGACTCGCCCACAGCAAATCGGGAGATCCGCTGGAATGCTGCGGTTGTAGGTCCAGATTACACGCCCCGAGCGAGCATCAATGGCAACTACGTTCGACGGCGGTTCGGTAACAAAGATCACTCCATCTGCGACGATTGGAGTAGCTTCGAATTCTGTCGTCGTCTGTATCGAACTGCCTGACCCACCGGATTCGCAGCTGCGAGACATTCGCGGGAGTAATTTCGGTGGTCGGGGCGTACCGTCTTCCATCGAGCGCACCCGAGTAGGTTAGCCACTCATCCGATCTGGTCCCCGCGGCAAGAAGTCGGTCGCGACTAACCTGGATGTCCAGGTGCGCTGCTTCATCACCCGCGCGGGCGGAGGTCTGGACTTGCAGGGTCCGGACGTGACCAACGATTTGCCAGCGCTCTAGCGCATTAAGGTCTGGCGCTACCATTGGCGTGCCTGCGATGCCATCTCTGATGACTTTGTAGAGTGCAAAGTCGCTGTCACCGTGTTTGAGCCCAGATCGGTTTAGCGGTGGGGCGCCATGCCATCCAGCCCCATCGCCACCATGGCATACAGAACATCGCTCCTTGAATAGCTGTGCTCCTGCTCGAAGGTCCTCGTCAGTGACGTACGAATTCACAACACTTCCATCGATGCTCTGACCGTCGGTTATGAACGCCGCCAATCCAAAACCGCCGCGAGTGCGCGTCATCTGCCAAAGTTCCGTCCACGACAGGTCGGGCACGCTGCCGATCGCCTTGTGCGCATATAACTCAAGACGCCAGATGACTGCGCGCAATGTTTGCTCGTTGCGCAAGGAATGCGACTTGCCGAATGAATTTAAGTACAACATCCCGGCGATCGACACACCAATCCCTACGAGCAAGAGGACGATGACAACGAAGGCAGTTCGACGCTGAGGTATTTTCATACGCCCGCTAGAAACACGGTCATCAAGTCTGCCCGTGCGCTGCCTTACAGAGGGGAGCGAGGCTCCGTCGGCGATTCAGCGGTTTGCTTGAGAAGCAGAAAATATGCGTAGTTCCGATCGCTGACCAAGGGCTGGTGCGGTACGAGGGTTACCATCTTAGAGGTGAACCCACATTCTTCTGCAGCTGACCAGAATTCCTCGATTCTATAGGTCGCGTTCCAAGCGAGATTACTACCGTAGTCCCACCTTCGCGATTCTGTCTTCCAACTTGTATCGTTATATTTAACCTGAATCATCGCCATTCCGCCAGGTATAAGCAGCTTATGGGCAATTCTCAACACGCGAATCCCGTACTCCGGACTGGGCAGACATTCAAAGACGTAGGTGGAAAAAAAGAGATCGCACGGACCCGGTACCTGAGAGATCGCTGCTTCGGGATTCGATGCTTCGACGAGGATGGGCACAAAGTTACAGATGCCAAGAGCCGTGAGCTGTTTGCCGCACTCGTCAAGACTGGCTGCAACAATGTCGACACCGCAAAATTCCTCAGCTTCAGGGCCAAAGTGGACGGCATTCATGCCGCCGCCACATCCCCACTCCACAATTCGCTTCAGTGGGCGCTTTACGCCGACGACGCGACTGAACTCGTCATAGAGGCGCAAATGTGCGCGCCCAAGTTCCATCCAGCGAGAATCATCGGCGAATATGCCAGAGCCACGCCAGTGTGAATCCTGGCCGATAGACTGACTCGACGAGTTGTTCCAGTAGCGCTGCGAGTCGTTAATTAGCCTCGACTCAGATTGCGCGATCCCAAGCGCGCGCCGTATAAGCCACTCGGCAGAGTGCTTGGCACGACGCACACGCCACATACCCCGTAGTCTCATTTCGTGGCCCAGTGTGTTGGCACGGCACCTATAAGCTGTCTTGTTCGGGAGGCGCTAGTCTAGTTGACTTCATTTCGCAACCCGTTCGAGCCAAATTTCCCTCCAGAATGGCTGAATGCTACGGGGACAACACTTGCGAAACGCTGAGTAGCGCGCCTTACATATAACTCCATCAAGCACGATACATTCATTCTTTAGCTGCAGGATCTTTCCGGTCTTCTCATCGATGATTCTCTCGACACGACTGATCACGCGATGTGTTCCTCCGCAGTAAGGCACCATTTCGTCGCCAAACCACATGCCGCGATGATGTCCTGTCTCAGTGAGTGTTTCCAAGATTTCCTTGTAGCTCCGGACCCGTACCATCTCCCCCGGCTGGAGATTGAGCTGTACAGAGGGAGTCTTGGCACCTTTGGGCAGCAGTCCTACGCGGTTGGGATAAAGCGGGCCACCGCGAATTTGCTGCACGCGATCATAAACCCAGCGGACGGCAGATCCGATTCCCAAGCCTGCCTTGGCCAACTGATCAACGAGAAAGAACAGCAACGACCCAAGCACTTGAGAAGGTCGAACATTCCCTGAGGTGCAGTCCTCCATGTACTGACTTACATCCCACCACTGCAGCGGCTGGGTGGCGCGTGCAAGCTCGGTGGATTGGCAAACATATGTCGGCTCGCCCGACGTCGACGGGTCTTCGTGAATAGCAGCGCTGGCCCATACATCCGCTTCTGTGCACTTAGGCTGCGCCGTGGCTCGCCCATCTCCCCTGGTCTTGTCAACTGTAACGGGCAGATCCAGGTCATTCAGTTTCTCCAGCCATGCTTCTTTCCAGAACATGAGACATCCGTGTTGACAACCGCCATGAGCGTTGCCATTGCAGCGAAGACCTTCAAGATGAACCGCGCTGGCCATCCTCCTTCCATGGATACCATTGGGTGGGTCGCAGGTTTTGTGGGACCTCTTGAACACCTTAAAGCTCTGCCCACAAAAATTGAACATTTCGGGCATGAACGGAAGAGCCTCCAATTGGCCCTTTTTGTCCAATGTGCGCAGGATTTCACTTTTGGTCCGAACTCGAACCCAATCACCTGCTTTTAAGCTTGCACTGTTTGTCATGCCGTTACGCGCAGACTAGTGCGCGGGTATTGTGCTCGTTGCTGTTGCAGCACGAAGGTTCATTGCAGACACTACCACGCAACATGGAAAGGCGGTTGCCCGAATAGGTCGACACCACCGACAGCTCGGAACAGCATCGTTGCCGGCAGATACATCCTTCAAGAAAAGCAACTATGTATGGCACAGAGTCACACTTGGCAAAAACACTTAACACTACTTTAAGAAAGGCTCCGCCGAATTGCAAGTGTGCTGCAAAGCATGGGGGAGGCCCGACACAGCGGGAGTGTCATGCTCCGTCCCTAGGAGCAACTATTTATAATCTATATTCGTGGGAAATCCCGGTCGAGAGGCAAGGTGCAGAGGGTGTAAGGAATTTGTGTTTGCGTGTCGTAGCGTGGTCGGTGTGCTCCGATGCAAAATCGCAGTTTTACGGTACCGATCCTGGTCCGTGACTACGGGCGCCGACATCCCGCTTAACGCTAATGCGCTCTCGAGTTGCCTCATCCAAACGGCGTGGTGATACACCATGAGGCTCAAGTCGGCCCGGACTGTCGAATATTTCAGCAAGTAACGATCGGCACCGGGCCGACGCCTGGCCTGCCGAAGTTGGGAGCCCGAGTCTGGGTAGGCGCCGGCGCAAAAATCCTTCGTGGCGTCGTCGTCGGCGATGATGCCATTATCGGAGCCAATGCGGTTGTCATTTACGGATATCCCGGTTGGCTCTATGGCGACTGGCATACCTGCTGTCGTGAAGCCACGTGCGCGCAAGCGTTGGGACGCAGCGCAGCGCAACGGTGTAGCGAGTGACACAAGTGTGGTGTTCGACGATCGCGCGTGCGAAATGAGAGGCCATCGCAACGGTTAGTGCCGGCGGGTTGTGGCTCACAGCAAGTCGAGCAAATCGCCGACGCATGGCCATTCAACAAGAACGAACGAGCCGACTAGGGGCGCTTGGATCGGGCTGCTAGACTCAAGCGGGTTTCGCGGATCGCGCGTGACGCTGCCAGATTAGCAGGCCGATGCCGCCCGCAATCACGCAAAATACCGCAAGTGCAACACCCCATCGAGGGGCGGCCTCGGCCAAAGCCAGATAGACGGACATGCCGAGACCAAACCAAAGAAGTTTCCCCCATTGATATGAGTCGAAGCGCTTGGCGATCATGCGTCGCTCCGACCAGATTCTCAGGGTTTCAGCTGAAAACGGCAGAAGCTTCCGTATCAGCAGCGGCCCGATGCGAAGAGAAAGCAGAATAGCGAGAAACCAGAGTATCAGACCCCACCCGGGCTCGCCTGCCCCAACGATATGCGAATACGACGGAGCGGTCAGATAGCCGATCGCGACGCGATACAGGGCGTCAGCGGGAGGTTTGTCGAACAGCAAGAGAAGGCGTTCACGGCGAGGGATCGTGGACATGGACGTAGGGTTTGAAGGAGAGGGATAAGCGCCGCCGGTTCGCTAGCGAGCGCCGCATGCTTCATCATATGCTTAGGTCCGCCTGACCACGAACGGTGAGTTCAACTATGCGCCGAGCCTATTTCGAGGATGCTGCCGCCGGTAAAGAACTGCACCGGCACTCCCTTCGGAGCGGCGCCGTCTCAGTCGTCGCGCAAGCAACCAACATGGCAGTCCAGGTCGTCTCGACCATCGTCCTCGCGCGGCTCCTGCTGCCCGAAGACTTCGGCCTCGTCGCAATGGTCTCGGCGGTGACCGGATTCGCCACAATTTTCGTCGACCTCGGAACGCGCGATGCCCTGGCACAACGCGATAGCGTTACGGAAGGCGAGGTAAGCGCGCTCTTCTGGATCACGTTCGGTATGGGCCTCGCCCTTGCCACAGTAACCGTCGTCAGCGCCCCATTCATCGCACGATTCTATCGGGAACCGCGTCTCGAGCACATCGCAATTGCTCTGTCGCTCATATTCGTGCTTCCAGGACTATATTATCAACAGCACGCCCTCATGCGACGGGCGATGATGTTCCGAAAGCTTGCCGTCATCGATGTGAGTAGCAATGTCTCGGCGACATTTATCGCGATCCTCCTGGCCTATCAGAACTACGGCTATTGGGCGCTGATCTTGAAGCAGATCCTTACTGCACTTTTTACCACGATCGGCGTTTGGGTCAGCTGCGGTTGGTGGCCGCGACATCCCAAGTTCACCGCCGGCGTGAAGGAGCTGCTCAAATTTGGGCTGAACATTACCGGCTTCACCATTACCGACTTTGTGACAAGATCTGCAGATCGCGTAGCCCTCGGTTACACGACAGGGCCGAGAGAGCTCGGCTACTATCAGAACGCCTTTGTGATTTATGACAACCCTCTGGCCCTCTTTAACCCGCTTCATAACGTCGCGGTCGCGACCCTGAGCAAGCTCCGCGCGGATCCCGCCGCCCTCAAGCGCGCGTGGTCAACTGCACTATCCTCCATGACATTCTTTGCCGCTCCAGCATTTGCTGTCCTCGCCGCAACCGGCCAAGACCTCGTTGTGCTGCTGCTCGGCAGCAAATGGGCCAGCGCGGGTGTAATACTGAGCATTATCGCTTTGCGCGGCCCGGCCCACGTAGTCGAGCGCACACTTGGCTGGTTGCATGTAGCTGCCGGGCGCCCCGACCGTTGGCGACACTGGGGCCTCGCGAGCTGCGTCGTGCAACTGGTGGCCCTCTTTTGCGGGCTGCCCTTCGGCGCTGTCGGCGTTGCCACGGCCTATACCGTGTGTATGTATCTGCTTTTTTTCCCGGCGATTGTCTACGCCGGAAAGCCACTTGGAATCGGGGCGGTGGACGTGTTGAGAGCCGTCGGACCGCAGGTGATCACGGCGCTTGGTGTTGCTGCGCTGGGATTTTTGCTTAGTCATACGGTCTTCCCTGACATGCTGCCGCTTGTGAGGCTTCTTGTCTTGAGCGTCCTATGTGGCGCCATCTATCTAGTGATCATGATATTCGGTTTCCGTATGACCAGACCACTGGCGATTGCCTCTTCCCTGATACACAGACACGACGTCAGCCAAGGCTGATCGACGTCTTCCGCAGGCTGTTTGTCGCTTGCGGGAGCACAGCATCGACCACATGCGCCGCTATGTCGCAGCCCGTGTTCCTGACACTCTGACATCGGCACTACGTCCCCGCGCCCGAAGCAGATCTTCATAAAACGCCTCAAGCTGTTCCACAACGGCCCTCCACCGATAGCGCCCATTTACTAAGCCGTACCCGTTCTCACCGAGTGTTCTCCCGATCGACGGCTGGTCCATGATCCGGAGCACCGCTTCAGAGAAGCGTGCTGGCTCATCGGCGATGAGCAGGTGCTCCTCGTGCTTAACGTCGATGCCCTCGCAGCCAAGGGTCGTCGAGACCATCGGCTTCTTCATCGCGAGCCCTTCGAGCACCTTGAGCCGCGTGCCGCCACCCATGCGCAGTGGGACGACGACCACGGCAGCAATGCTCACATAGGGCCGGACGTCAGGCACGCCGCCCGTCACGACGACGTTGGCGCTTGCGAGGCGCGTCACCTCGTGGGGAGGGTCTCCACCGACAATGCAAATCTTTGTTTTCGGGCGACGGGCAAGGATGTGCGGGAGGATGTCCGTTACGAAGAACACCGCGGCATCGATGTTCGGCCGCGTGCGCATCAGACCTGTCATCACGAGCGTATCCGGGTCGTTGGCGGCGTCCGACGGCGTAAAATAGTCGACGTCGACACCGTTCGGCGCTGTCAATACTGGCGAGGTGATTCCGGCCCCGCGCACGATCGGCACCTCGCGTGTGGATGTCACCACGACTGCCGCGGCTTTGCTCCATCGGTCGATTTCCTCACGCCTGTACTTGCGCGCTTCGGCTGAGTTGTAGACTCGTCGAAAGCGCGAGCGCTCCCCCATTGCGATACGGCTCAAGAGTTCGTACACGACATCGTGCGCGACGAGGACGACGGCGGACCGTTGGTCGAACGAGAAGGTCATCATCTGGCTGGACTCGACCTGAATGATGTCGAACGCCGGGCCCGCGCAGAGCTCGTCAAGTTTTCGCTGCATCTCGTCGGAGTACAGGTAGCGCCCTTGAAACGAGCGACGTGAGAAAAGCGAGGTCAGCTGCGCGAGGCGTTTCCGGCTCGACAGCGCGTCCCCGGTCCGAACGGTGTGCACGGCGTCGCACATCCGCGCGAGAGCGTCCACGTTGGCGTCATCACCTGGCTTGGCGTAGGTCAGCAGCGTCACGAAGTGGCGCTGCGCCAAGAGCGAGAGAACCTGCGACACGCGAATGCTGAAACCCCAGGCGGGCGGATAGGGTAACTCCGGGCTGACGATGAGAATGCGCATAGATTCGCGAGTCGTTGTTGATCCCAGGCACGAGCAGAGTGAGGCAGTCAGTGACGCCCGCAACGATCACGTGTGCTAGTCGGCATTCGACCGTACGACACGTATCCGGTCAGATCGAATCGTGCTCTATCCACCGACCGAGGCCAATGCATCTGTGTCGCCGTGATCGCAATCTAGCCGACACCCTCGCGTCGGCGGGTTTTGAGATTAGCGACGGGCCGGAGTCAACCCAAGCAGCCCGAGATGGCTTTCAGAAGTAGCCATACCCATGGAATGAGTCCGCACAACCTCGATGTCGCAGCGACGAGCCGCCAGCCCCACGACCTAGGCCAATGCGGGCGGCTGCCTCAGAATAATTCCAAACAGTCCTTTTTGGTTGAAACGCCTTAGATCAGGATGCAACGGCTCGGCTTCGCATATCATGGATAGATGACCCGAAAAAGTTTGAGTGAAGGACTGGAAGCCATTATTAGCGTCTACATCATCGACGACAATTACGCCGGTTGGGCTTAAAGCTGCCCAGGCTCTATCCAATTCGAAACGTACGTTGCGCTCACTGTGCAGGCTGTCATGGATGAAAAGATCAATCTGGCCAAGGCGAGACAACAATTCGGGAAGACGCCGCGCACTCGAACCCTTGATGTATGACCATCGATCAGCATAGCGGCCACCGACCGCGGCGCCGACCTGGCTTTGCCAGACCCTTTCAAATGGCGGCAGGTCAATACTCCAAAGATGACCGTCTCCGTTCCGCTCCAGCGCCTCCAGAATGAAGCGCGAGGTGACACCGTGAGCGACACCCGTCTCGATAACCTTTTTCGGTTTCAGATGACGGATCAGACACCAGATCGCACGCACCAGTCCGGCGTCGCCGTCATTCCAATCCGCAAAGCTCTCAGGACCGGCCCGAATTCCTTTTGCTTCTAGTTCTTTTATTATTTCGGGCCACAATTCCCAGAACTCCGAAGTCACTTTACATGGCCATGCAGCGCCCAGAGAGCCATGGGCCCGCTGTTCCCACCGGTCGTCGGCCTCATAGCAGTACCGAGGCAGGCGCTGCTCGCGCCCTTCCACATAGGCACCCTGAATCTTCGTCCAGATTTCAAGGGGATCGGCCGATATGTCCGCCAGAGCGGTCATTGGATGCTTTAGCCAATAGCGCATAGGTAGTCTCAGCATCACTCACCCTCCTCGCGGTGCGGTTGCCACCATAAGCCCGTTAAGAGTTTGTACCGGCTAGCTTTGTAGGTCCAGTGGAAGCTGCTCCGCAGATGACCCGGTGGCGACTGTGAGTAGCCCACTCGAACCAATTGCAGGATCAAGTCTTGGTGCTACCTTGGTTACTAGAGATCACGCGACCGACGTCCTCGCTGGGTGTCGACTGCGGCAGGCCGAAAGTACGTGACAGGCACTCCTGGAACGAAAGTGGCGGTTTCCAACCAAGCACTTCGCGCACCCGCGTATTGGTGTAGCGCAGCGGCTTCAACCTGGACTCGAAGCGGCACGGGATGAGGATCTGCGGGAGCTTGTTGTTCCGCCGGAAGACCGTTTCGAACACGGCCTTGATCAGCCAATACACCGGTGAGTACGGTACCGGGAGGCGGAGCCCTCGCTCTCCGGTTCCCTTGAGGTACATTCCCAGGAAGCTCCAGATGCGCTCGCCTTCGCCATCTACCACATTAAACGTCTGACCGACCGCTCGCTCATCTTCGGCAGACAATGCAAACAGATCGGCACAGTTCTCGACGTGCGTCATGGGAATTCGGGTGGTCGGCCCGATGACGATATGGATCCGACCAACTTGTAGTCCCGAGTGCTGCCAGGTACGCATGGTCGCGCCCCCAGATGAAGCCCGGCCGCAGGACGGTCAGGCCCCAGTCGTGCATCTGAGCGAATCGCCGCGTGATGCGCTCCTGCCATGACTTGGCAATCGAGTAGCCGTCGCGCTCGTACAGATCGGGCGGAGTCTCAATGGGAGATCGTTCGTCCAGCGTTCCCCGGGTATTGCTCCAGTCGTACACGGAGAAGCTACTGGCGAGTACGATCCTTCGGCACGCCGTGCGCGCCATAGCGCCAAGCAGTCGTTCGGTGCCGACAACAGTCGATGCGAATTGGGCATCTTCGCCTCCCGTCACGGCGGCAGCGAGGTGAACGAGCACGTCAGTGTCTTCGAAGACTTGTTCGAGAGTGCGGGACGATCGGAGATCAGCGCGGACGATGTCGGTGACCCCTCGCGCGGACAGGTCGTCGCTATTTGCGGCCGGCCGAATCAAGGCGCGCACTTGGTGTCCTCGAGCGAGCAGCGCCGACACGACGTGGACACCCAGGAAGCCGTTCGCGCCGGTCACCAGTACTTTCACGCGGCGCTCCCTTCCGGCTTGAGCGCCGCCACGAGACGGTTTACCTCGAGCACCTGTTGGGTCGTCACCGGTGGCGCGATTCCCTGTGCGAGCGATCGATACGTGCTCTCGAGCAGTTCGAACAGCCCTTCATACGCGCCGGGTCCCCCTCGGAACTTCCGCATCAGCGTCCCGACGGCGGCCCCGCGAATGGCGCTGCCTTCCTCGAGTCCGTTCAGCAGCGGCTGAAAGGGTTTCGGTCCTGATCGCAGGCGCTCGAATGTCACTCGCTTCTCGAACAGGTTCGCCGTTCGCCTGCATACGCTCTCCGTACACTCGAAGCCAGAACGCGTCGGGCTGTGCGCTGGAGCTGAATGCGAGTGCGGCGGTTCCCCGTTCGGCTTCGACCAGTCCGCGGAATTCGTCGTACGGCAAGATCGACGGTTGGCGCTTCGACCACACCGCGTGCGCCCGCCGATGGGCCCCGACGAAGAGGTGCGCGAGTGATGCCAGGTGCGGCAGGAAGTCCGCGATGGCGCCTCCGGCGAGCGTGAGGACGGGATGTGGCGCGTTGGGGTCGGCAAAACCGCCGGGACCAAGGATGTTGAGACAGATCATCACCTCGACGTGCAGAACGGCGCCGAACTCGCCCGACTCGATGCGTCGAACAATCTCGCGAGGGCCGCGATTGAAGAGATAGTTGTAGTCTTCGACGAGCGTCCGTCCGACCTCGGACGCTCGTCGAGTCAGCGCATCGACCTCTGCCAAGGTCGCGGTGATGGGCTTCTCGACGATGACGTGCGCGCCCGCTTCGAGCGCGTCCAGGCTTAGCTTGAAGTGAGAGGTTGGAGGCGTAGTCACGTGGACGACGTCGGGGCGCGCTTCCCGCAGCATCGTCGCGTGGTCGGTGAACCACGCCTGCGCGCGGTGCCGCTCGGCCGCACATTCCGCGGCGGCTGGGGACAGATCGCAGACGGCGGCGATTTCCACGCCTCGGTAAAGCCTCGAGACAGGTCAGGTGTTGACGCGCGATCTGCCCTGCCCCGATCAGTGCAGCTCTCATCGGGCCAACTCACAACTGAGCAATGGCATTTCACGCATGTTCAACGCAGCTTGCGCGTGGCGCGCGGCCACGCCGCCTAAGGCGGCGTTAAGGTCGGAGCGTGTTGCTTGGACGGAGAGGAAAATATCGGCAGCAAGCCGTTTGAAAGAATCAGGCAAATTGTGCATTCGTAATGGCGACAACAATCTTTCGGGCCAGAGACCGCCGCGGAACTTCCGGTCGCTCGCAAAAGGGGACGCCAAGCGACTTGATCACTACAGCTCTAGCTTCTTTATTGCGAACCGAGGAAGGTGCCTAATATAACCGTTTGTGTCTAAAATACGGAGCTCTGGTTACCCAATGACGCGCAGTGAAGAGATAGCTGAGCTCATCCCAGAAGACGTAGGGAGTTGAAGGCTGGAGTAGGTTGCTGCGGATGTCCCCGTGCGAAGTCCATGAAGGTTCGACGAAGTCGACGTATATCATGGCCGGCACGATGGTTGGTCCGACACTATCGGCCGAAAAGGCTGGCGGAGAACCTTCGCTTTTGCTCACCAAACGACTCACCGATTACACCGACCCCAACTCTTTCGGGTCTCGGCTGCGCCGTCGGCGGATTGAGGGGCTCGTGAGCCTTGTTCGAACGGCGCATGCAAAGCGCGGCGCGGTGACCGTCCTCGACCTCGGTGGCACAGCAGCCTATTGGCGCGCCTTTCCGACTGATACGCTGGAGCAATGCGATGTATGCGTTACGCTCTTGAATCTTCCTGATTCGGAAGTGCAACCGGTGCCGCTGCCGGCGCGGTTCCGCGCCGTGGAGGGTGATGCTTGCCGGTTAGTGAACTACGAAGACCACTCGGTCGAAATAGTGCACTCGAACTCAGTGCTTGAGCACGTCGGCGGGTGGTCACAAATGGAGCTATTCGCAAGCGAGGTGCGACGTGTAGGTAAGGCCTATTTCGTACAAACACCCAACTTTTGGTTCCCTATGGAGCCGCACTTCATGATGCCGGCTTTCCACTGGCTGCCGAAGCCGGCGCGCGTTTGGCTAGTACAGCAAGCAGCGTTCGGGCACCTCCAGCGGCAAGAATCAGTTGCCGAAGCGGTCAGGCTAATCGAGAGCATCGAGCTGATTGACAGATCGATGTTCCGGTCATTGTTCCCTGACGCCGAACACGTCTCCGAACGATTCGTCGGATTGCCCAAGTCGCTTCTGGCGATAAGAAAGGCTGAGTGAGGCCGCTCGACGCCGAGATTGCCTCCTCAATATTTGACCGGTGACAAGCGCCTTGGAAAAGTACCGTACGCAGGGCCACCGTTCAGTGGAAGGCTGGTTGCTGCAAGGTGCCGTTGATACAACATGCAACCTGGCGGCTGTGCAGCGCCGGCTGTCGATACGCGGCCCCGTTTGCGAGATCGGCGTTCACCATGGCCGTCTATTCATCCTCTTACACTTACTCGCGGCGCCAGGGGAACGTTCTGTGGCGATCGACTTGTTCGCATCGCAGCACGAGAACATCGACCATTCCGGCGAGGGAAATCTCGATATGCTGCTACGAAACGTGCAGCGTCACGGTGGCGACCGACACCGAATCGAGATCGTAACGGACAACTCGATGCGGCTTACCGCGGAGCGCATCGTCGAGACATGCCGGGGCCGACCGTCCCTCTTTTCGGTGGATGGCGGCCATTTGGCCGAGATCTCGAGCCATGACCTTGGACTCGCGCACGACGCGATCTGCGACGGGGGAATCGTCATCCTCGACGACTACTTCAATCCCGCATGGCCAGGTGTTTCGGAGGGAACCTGTCGCTTCATGGAGCAGCACAACCGTCATCTCGAACCAGTCGCCATCACGTCCAACAAGTTCTTTATGGCGCGCGGAACCGGGCCGGCGGCGACTTACCGAGAGGAATTGTTGCAACGGTATCCGCATGCCAAGTCTTCCGTCGTGTTCGGGAGGCCCGTGCTATGCTTTGAGAGTCCGACTCCGATGGAGCGGATCGCCTTTAGCCCCGCGTGGCGCGCGCTGCGGCAAACTGGACTCGGTCGAATAATCCGTCGGGTCCGCGCGCGCTGGAACGGTGCCCGAGTCTGACTATAAGGCCTTTCGAATCACCCGCCGCAGACCAGTTGACCGGCCCAGAGGCCGGACCGCGGCTGATAAGCGATCGTGAATCGAGCCGGCCTCTTCTTCCTAGCAACCTCGACGCCCGGGCAAACCAGCTCAGCCTGTTCGTTTGCATTCGCCACCATCACGATCCGTTTGAGTGTCCGACCTCGTTGTGGACACTCATAATAGTGTCGTATTCGTCGATCCTGGATCGAGAGACCTCCTGTTCGATGTCCGCCAGCCCTTGTCTGGTCGGTGGTTCGCCACCGTTTGTGCAAGAGACGCGGCCCGGTGTTCGCAGCTCGTCGTAGCGAACACCTTTGTATGAGTCGATTTGCTGCGAAGGATTTTGACGGATGACCGACAGCGTGCGAGCGTCGGCCGAGGCCGAGCGCGCCGCAAACGCCCGGGTCGTACGCAACGCCTTTTTCCTGGTGGTGGGGCAAGGGGCGACGACGGCCCTCGGAATTGTGTACAGCGGCTCGCTCGGACGCTTCCTTGGAGCGACTGAGTTCGGGCTGTTCTTCCTGCTCAGTGCGTTCGCCGCTTTCGCGTATGTTCTGGTCGACTGGGGACAACAACTCTACGTGATCCGAGCGGTCGCCCAATCGCCGCAACAAAGTGGCGACCTGCTCGGAACCGGGATCGTGTTGCGCGTGCTTGGCGCCCTTCTCGTCTGTATTCCGACAAGTCTGGCCGCATGGGCCCTTGGATATGGCCAGCGTGTCGAGTGGTTGACAGCGGCCTTCATCGCCGCAAGCCTGCCATTTTGGCTCGGACAACTCTACGGAATAGTCTTCCGCGGCAGGGACCACATGGGGCTCGACGCAACGGTCGCAGTCGTCAACAAGTCGTTCTCGCTCTTGTTTGCGCTGACCGCCTTGTACTTGGGTCTGGGGCTCGGCGGCGTCATCACGGCGCAGGCATGTGCAGGTTTGGTCGCTCTAATCGTCGCCATACGTCTTTACCGGCGTGTAACGAGCGCTGCAGTTCGATTTTCAACAACGACCGCTCGCCAGATGCTCACCGGTGGCACGGCGCTCGCCCTGATGTTCCTTGCCATTTACGCGCAGTCGTACATCGACGCGGTTCTGCTCTCCAAACTCGTCCCGCTCGATGTGGTCGGATGGTATGCCGCCGCGAAGTCCATCATGGGCACTCTATTCGCGCCGGCGGGGATTCTCGCTGCCGCGTTCTTTCCTCGGCTTTCGCGTGCCGCCGCGAACCCCACAGATTTCACGCGCGAGGTGCGGAAGGCACTGCGGCAGATGCTGTGGTTAGGAGGACTAGCTGGCGTGGGCACGTATCTGTTCGCCGATACCGCCATCAGGGTCGTCTACGGCGGCCTGCACTTCGGACCCGCGGCTGACATCCTCCGAGTATTTGGACCCGGTCTCTTCCTGCTCTTCCTGGGCGTGTTCTTCAGCCACGCGCTTACAGCACTTGGCCGCGAGCGCGCGTTTGTCGTGGCTAAGGTGTGCAGCGTCGTGCTCAGCACGTTGCTTGCTTTGATTCTCATTCCATACTTCCAGCAACGTTACGGCAATGGCGGTATCGGGGTCGTGGTGGCGTTCGTGCTCAGCGAGTTCGTCATCTTCGCCAGCTCCCTGTTTCTCATGCCCCGAGGAACCTTGGGATCGGCGGCCTTCGTAGATGCTGCCCGAGCGATAGCCGCGGCGGCCCTCACGGCGGCTCTTTTCTACGTGGTCCCGCCCATGTCCCCCTGGTTCGGCATCCCCGTTTGCGTGGTCACCTTTGCTGGATTATCGTGGGCCGTCGGACTTGTGCGCCGTGCAGACATCGACTTGCTAGCTTCAATGGTGCGGGACCGTTTCGTCCGATCAAGTGGCGCGACGACCGAAAATCAGCAACCGCCACTCGGCTGAAGGTCATGCTCGCAACAAGCGCCGAATGTCGTTACGGTTGAAGAGAAATGTCGTGCTCGCGGCACCACCAAAGGAGCACGTACAGCGCCCAGACGCGAGACCAGTGGATGCCCGGGCGCCGACGTAGGAAGGCCCGCCAAAGCGTCTGCATCGCGCTGTTGCGGAGCCCGGCACGCCGGCAAAGCTCTTCATCCGCGAACACCGCCTCCATGTCCGGTTGCAGGCGCCGACGCGCCCAGATATCGATGGGGAGCACGAAACCCGACTTGGGGCGCTCGAATGCCGCTGGATCCAACCTGCCGAGTGCAAGCTCGCGCAAGAGCTGCTTGCGCCCGAGCGGCAGGAATCGGCGTGACGGGTCGATCCCCGAGACCGTTTCCGCCAGAACGTGATCAAGTAGCGGTACGCGAGCTTCCAGACTCACGGCCATGCTGGCGGCGTCGGTGTCCCGCAGGAGCCTCTCACCGACGAAGCTGCTTAGCTCGAGCAGGGAGACGGCATGTAGCACCTCGTTTCCGTCGATGCGTTCGCGCCAGTCAGCAGCCACCTGTTGCGGGAGGCCAAAAAACTGGCTTTGCTGCGCTTTGGCGAGGACCTCATCGGCGAGCATCGTCTGCGTGTCTCGGGTAAAGAGCGCATAGAAGACCTGATAGAGGGCAAGCGTATCGCCCGACGCCTGGATAAGGTCCACTGTTTTCGCCCAGCGGGTTTGGGGGAAGAGCGGCACCGAGAACGTTCCATGCGAGATGATTGGCCACGCGCGACCCGGAGCCTGCTATGCCGGCGAGGAAGTGCCCCGGTGCACGTCGCCGCGGCAGCCATTTACCGACGCGAAGCGCACGCGGAATCTCCGCGAAGCTGGGGTAGCCGCCAAAGAGCTCGTCTCCACCCGTGCCGGCGAGTGCAACCGTCATACCCGCGTGACGCGCCGCCCGGCTGACGAAGTAGGTGTTGATGCCGTCGAACGTCGGCTGATCGATGGCAGTGAACGCGTCGGGAAGTTGTTCGAGGAACATTTCTTCGGACAGCACAACGCTGCTATGTCGGCTGCCGATCGCTGACGCGACCTGCTCCGCATAACGCCGTTCGTCGTACGCTGCGACGTCGAAGCCAACGGTGAAGGTGTGCACGGCCCCGGGGGCCGCCTCACTAGCGAGCGCCGCAACAGCGCTGGAGTCGATGCCGCCCGAGAGGAATACGCCCAAAGGTACATCAGACACGAGCTGCATCCGCATCGTATTCAACAGCTCGTTTCGCAATTCGTCGACTGTTGCCGATCGGTTCTTCTCGGATGGGACCTGCCAGTATCGCTGCATCCGATAGCCGTTGCGAGTGCGACTGGCGGAATCGACTTCGACACTCAGGATCGAGCCGGCGGGAAGGAGATTCACTCCATCGATCATCGTACCGGGACCGACGACGAAGCCATGCCAAAGATACGATGCCGCGCCCGCAGGATCGAGTCGGCGCGTGACCGACCCGCTCGCCAGCAATGCACGAACTTCAGATGCGAAGAGCAGCGTTTCTGCCGTGCCGGATTGAACCTTGGTCCAGTAGAGCGGCTTGATCCCCATCGGATCCCGAACCAGGTGGACCGACCGCGAGCGCGGATCCCAGAGACCCATGGCGAAAATGCCACGAAAACGCTCCACTGCCGGCAAACCCCACCGTCTGTACGCCTTCAGAATCACCTCGGTGTCGGAATTCGATCGGAAGTTGTCCCCAAGCGCTTCGAGCTCCCGACGGATCTCCGCGAAGTTGTAGAGCTCGCCGTTGAAAGTGATAGCGAGGCCCGACTCCGGGTCGATCATGGGCTGGGCGCCGCCCTCGCTCAGATCGATGATCGCAAGTCTCCGGTGGCCAAAAATGACTTCTCCGTCGGGAGACTGCCACAGGCCGCTGCCGTCAGGCCCACGGTGGCGCTGTGCGTCAGTCATCCGCTGCACCCAACCCACCGCCGCTGCGTCATCGCAGCGAGCGTTATTGGCTCTTATTGAGATCTTGCTTACCGCTCCGGCAATTCCGCACATGAGGGGTTGCTAGCTCCGAAGTCTCGTTGGTCTGTTGGGGACTCGCCGATCCAGGTATCGCACGAGGCGCGGAGCGTTTCGACTCCCTCCCGAGGCTTGAGGAACAGGCGTCGGCGATCTGGAATGGTCGGAGGAATGCGCATGAGACGCGGCCCAAACAGCAAGTTTTCCAGAGACGCCCATTGCGATGCCTAACAGCACTCCACACGTCATCGACTGGAAGCCGATGTCGCCGTAGCACTGCACACCGTATGCGGGGAGCAGGCAAAGAACTGTCATGGCGGCGGCACGGACCGTCGGGTCGGCAGTCCCCCCGTAGCCACGCATCGCGAGCAGTGCCGTGATAGGCACCACAATCCAGATACCGGCGATGCCGACAAAACCGGCGAAGACGGCGACACCGAGCAACGAATTGTGCGGAAGGTATGGATACTGTTCGAAGCTCGTTCCAAAATGGGTGTAAATACTTGTCGCCTCCCGATATCCAATGCCCCAGCCGGTCCCCAGGAGGGGATTGCCGGCGGTGGTCAGCGTGTACAGCAGGTTCCTGATTTCCTCTAGTCGCGCTAGGGACGAAGGGTCCTGAATGCTGCCCGCAGTGCTAATCGCCTGGATCGGTGCAAAGATTGGATCGCTACTACTCCAGCCGGCGGCGATGTAGACGAGGATCACAGGCGCAACGACGGGGAGCCACCTCGTCACGCGCCGTCTCTTTGCGGGCGAAAGCAGAAAGAGCATCACGAGGAGGGAGAGCACGAGCTCGATCCACACCAGGCGGCGGTTGTTGAGGACCATCGCATAGAGCAGATGCGCGCTAGCGAACACGGCGACCAGCCAGGCTCTGCCACCGCCCCGAACGACGGCCCAACTCAGTACGATCAAGATACCGGAGAGGAACAGAAGCGAATCGTCATGGGTTGTCATGTAGATGCCGGGCGACGTGAGCTTTCCGTGCACGATCGTCCAATAGAAGTAAATCGCGAGCGTGGCGCGGACGAGCGCCGCAAGCAGCACCGTGTACGCAATGATTCTGAGGTCCTTCGGACTTCTAATGGCGGACTGCAGCATGAAGGCGAGCAATAGGCCGGTCATAAACCGCCACAGCTGGTAGTAGGCCCAATAGGGAATACCTCCGCGGAACCATCCCCACAGGAATGTGAGGACAATGCTCGCGAAGCTCACCACTATCGCTGTGTTGAGCAATGGAGCCCGCCGTCCTGTACCCGTCAAGCATGCGGGAACCATGGCCAGGAGCAAGAGCTGCCATGGAAATAGGCCGATTCCGGGAACCGACGCGAAGAGCGGGCCGAATACCTCGAGCGGACTGCGCCAGAGGCCCATATAGAGGTCCGGATCCCTCTCGAGCGGCCACTCGCCGGTCCAGCCGACGAAGAATAGAATGCAAAGTAATCGGCAGAGCACGTCTACCGTCCGCAGCAATCAAACGTGGGTTCGGCGGCGCTGAACAGCCAAGCCACCGGGCATCGCCGGTACATTGGTGGGCCCTCGCGGGTTAGCCTACCCATCGGTCTTTCAAGAAATAGAGCATCGCTACCCAGAGCGCGACGTACAGCGCCCATCCAGTTAGCAGTAACCGAAGACCGCGCAGACCTTTGCGCCTCGTCGTCGCCATCGCACCGAGAAAAACCGGCACGATCACGATCGACATCAGCAGATAATTGAACACGCGTTTTCCAATTGGGTTGGCGATGAGGCTCCTGAATCACGTTTGAGGCACGAGCGCATTGCGGGGTTCGTGCCTAGTGACCTCCCGGATGCGCCGGCTCATGCTCAGCAGGATGCCCGCCCGCGCAACCGAGGAAACGCCTTACGCGGGCGACGATCCGTTCCGCCGCGCGTCCATCCCCGTAGGGATTCACAGCGTTCGCCATCGCGAGATAGGCCGCAGAATCGTCCAGCAACCGGCTCGTGTGCTGCACGATGCTTTGTGCGTCGGCTCCCACGAGCCGTGCAGTGCCTGCCTCAACACCCTCGGGGCGTTCGGTGACTTCGCGCATGACGAGCACCGGCTTTCCGAGCGACGGCGCCTCCTCCTGCACTCCACCCGAATCCGTCAGAATGAGCCGGCAACGCGACATCAGTGCGACGAAGTTCTGGTAGCCCTGCGGAGGAATCAGGGTGACGTTGGGAACATGGCCGAGCAAACGATTGACGTGCTGCTCCACGTTGGGATTGAGATGTACCGGATACACGAACCGATAGTCGGGATAACGCAATGCGAGCGTACGAATGGCTTCGCAAATCTGCTCGATGCCGTCGCCGAAGTTTTCGCGCCGATGACCGGTGATCAGAACGAAGGGCCGTGTCGTCCAGTCGGCGCCAATGGCAGCGGACAGTGAATTGTCAATCGACATGCGGACGGACGGCTCTTCCTGTCGAGCGAGCTCCATGAAGAGCGCGTCGATGACCGTATTCCCGGTCACCTCGATGGCGTCGGCGGAAACGCCCTCACGGAGCAATGCCGCTTCGGCAAACCGCGTAGGCGCAAAATGAAGCGACACGATCGGCGAAGCCAGACGTCGGTTTATCTCTTCGGGAAATGGAGCCCAGATGTTGCCTGTTCGCAGTCCCGCCTCGACGTGGCCGATTGGGATGCGACGATAGAAGCAGGCGAGGGCAGCAACCAGTACGGTCGTGGTGTCGCCCTGCACGAGGGCCAGGTCAGGAGGTGCTTTTTCGAGCCACCCATCGATCCGTTCCATCAAACGTGCGGTTAGCCCCGCGAGCGTCTGCCCTGCCTGCATCGCGGCGAGGTCGACGTCAACGGTGAACCCGAACTGCTCCGCTACCTGTTGAAACATTTCTCGATGCTGCCCCGTGGCGACAACCCGGCATCGAACGAAGCTGCACCGCTTCAGCGCTGCCACGACGGGGGCCATCTTGATGGCCTCCGGGCGCGTCCCCATGAACACGTCGACTGTCTTAACTACCTCCATTAGCTTCCGCTTTGCTCAGCTCCGGCCGGTCTGTCGGCTCGTCCGGAGCCGGATAACATCTTGCACCGCCAATCCTATGAATTCGGTGTTCGTAAAGAGGTAGCGCTTCCACATCTTGCGCGGTTCCATCGCCAGTCGCCAAAACCATTCCATGCCGACTGCCTGGAGCTGGCGCGGGGCGCGACGTACGTAGCCGGTCAGCACATCGAAGGTCCCGCCGACACCCACGATTACCGGCACTGCGAGTCGTTCGCGGTGTCGCTCGCACCACGTCTCCTTGAACGGGCTCGGCATGCCCACGAACAGCATGTGCGGCGCGAGGCGCGCGATCTCGGACACGATGGTCGCGTGGTCGGAGGCGCCGAAGTAGCCATCGCGCCATCCCACCACGTCGAGTCCCGGATGGTTACGGCGACAGAATCGCACGAGGTCCTCGACCACCTCCTTGCGGGCACCGAGAAAGTAGACGCGGAGACGCCGCGCGGCTCCTTCCGCCAGAAGCCTGGCCATGAGATCTGCCCCAGCCACCCGCTCCGGCAGGGGCAGGCCCGCGAGTCGGGAGGTCCAGACCACGGGCACGCCGTCAGCAACGATCAGATCGCCGAGCCGGCATGCGGCTCGAAGCTCCTCATCGCGCCGGATCATGCAAAGCAGAGCGGCGTTCATCGTGACTACGGTGTGGGCGACCCGGGGCCCATCGCACCAAGCGAGGCACCGTTCCATCGTGGATTGCATGCTCAGACGATCGAATGGGCAGCCCAGGAGCTCGACGCGATCGTTTCGAGTCACGCAGCGCCCCGCAACTGTTCCCGCGCAGCCTTTGCATTCCAGACCGCTGCCTGCGCTTCGTTGACCCTCCGAGTCGCCTCGCGCTTCCCATAGAGAAGGCATGCGTACTGATATCGTCTCAAGAACCTTCGGAACTCAGGACCTTCGTAGCGCGTCACCCCGCGCACAGCACTGGAAACGTATCCCCACAACATTGCGATGCTACCGAGCAGCACTGGATGTCTCGGCAGACGGAACAGCGCGCTGGCGAACAGATACAGCGGCGCTGTCCCCATGAAGTACTGCCCATAACCCGAGCGCACGCGCCCCGTCCAGATTCCCTTCTGGCTCGATCCCATGGGCCGCAAGTGTGTAAATCTCAGCACGTCATCGTCCACGCTTTCCGCAAGCCAGCCGAGCATCCGACAGCGATGGCAGTCAATTCCATCCCACATTACCTGGCGAACGAACCCGCCGATTTCGCGGAAGCACTCCACCCGATAAAACTTCGTCATGCCGACCGACATCTCGTCACCGCAGACCTCGGGAACCAGATTCCCAGTACGCGGATCGACGAAATACGGGCTTTCCCGACAAGGTTCCGAGACGCGGGTTCGCCTCCATGCGCTCGATCAGGGTTGCGAAGTAGCGGGGCGGCAGATCGAGGTCCAGGTCGAGTTTGCAGATGTAGTCGAAGTCTTCAAGGGCCACCGTTTCCAGGCCCGCATAGAACGCATCGATCACTCCGGGCCCAACGCTTCGTCTTCCGCGATCCGCGCGACGGACGATACGCAGGTAAGGCATTCGGGCGCAGTAGCTCTGCAGTATCGAAGGCGTGTCGTCGGTGGACCCGTCGTCGACCACTACCCATAGCGCCGGTGGAATGCTCTGCGCCATGACACTCTCGAGGGTCCGGTGCATATTCTCGGCCTCGTCGCGACATGGCGAAACTAGGACGTATCGGCGGCAAGCCATCGGCGCTATCGAGAATTGCGACACCGAGTGACACAGCATGTATGAATCTTGACGTCATCCCGGCGCAGGCCGGGATCCAATTTCATAGCCAGAGATTGGGCCCCGGCCTCCGCCGGGGCGACGTGGCTATGTGTCACGTAGTTAGGCAAAGCTGTACAGAACAGAGATCACGAACGCTGCGAAAGCAACAGCCAGTGTAGTCCCGAGACCGGGGGCGGCCAACAGGAGACGGACGCTTGTTCGTTGGCCAAGCGCGTTACTCGCTCGAGGTGGCGGGAGGTCGCTCGTATTCAGTGATGCAATTTGGGGAGGATCACTTCGATTAGGTCCATCTCCCGGCTTCGGCCAACGCTAATCGGGGACCCGATTCAGGGCTCTCATATCACAATTTCAAATTAGAAGCCGCAACGTCTGCCCTACCCCACGCTGCGGCTGGCAAATGTTTGCTTCGGCGATTGTCACGAAGCTCCTGACCCCGAAATCACCGCGGGAATGGTCTGCATGCAAATCTTGAGATCCAGCAGCAGTGACCAATTGTCGATATACTCGAGGTCCATTTCCATCCATTGCTGGAACGGGATCGAATTCCTCCCCCGTACCTGCCACAGGCAAGTGATTCCGGGCTTGACGCTGAGCCTTCGACGCTGCCAGTCCTCTGTGATGCCGCGGTAGTCTCTGACCGCCAAGGGGCGGGGTCCCACGAGGCTCATCTCGCCCTTCAAGACGTTAAGCAGTTGAGGAAGCTCGTCCAGGCTGGACTTTCGAAGAAACCGACCCAGTGGTGTGACTCGGGGATCGCGCTTGATCTTGAAGACTGGTCCGGTAACTTCGTTCCTGGACTCGAGCGATGCCAAGCGTTGCTCTGCATCAATGACCATCGTCCGAAACTTGTAGAGGCGAAATCGTCGCTTGTTGAGTCCGACGCGCTCCTGGGTAAAGAGCACGGGCCCATCTGATGTCAGCTTTATCGCGAGCGCGATCCCGAGCATCAGCGGCAAGCCCAGGAGCAGCACCGCTGCCGAGCCCGCGATGTCGATAAGCCGCTTCACGTACAAGCTGAACTGTCGCTGCGGTGTCGAATTGACGGTTAGTACAGGCTGCCCTTCGAGCTCGTCGATCCAGAAGCGGCCAATCGTCGGGCTCACCGGATCGGAGCGGAAGCGTACCGTGATACCCTGTTTTTCACATTGCGCGAAGATGCGGGCGGCTGTGCCGTAAAGCGACTTGAGAGGCGTGCAGATGACCACCTCATCAACAACGTGATCCTTCAGGTAGTCCTGAAATTCGGCGAACCCGCTTACCACTTCGTATCCCGATTGGCGGAATTCACCGTCGCCAGCCCACTGGTGGTCGACGAATCCGACGAGCTTCATACGGCCCCAGGGACCTTTGTCGATTCGTCGAGCAAGTTCGACTGCGCGCCGATTCGTTCCAACAATGATCACGTGACGGCGCGTCTTCGCCGTATATATCGCGCGCCGCACGATGGAACTACCGGCGACGAGTCGCGCCAGAAGACTTACGCAGCAGGCCACAACGACTGCGCTCAACGACGCGGCGATGACGTTGCGACCGAGATCGATCAGCAGCGATGCCATCCAAATGGTCGCAGCGCCCAAGGACGGCGACTGCCACGAAGTACATTAGGTGGCGCGCCCCGATACGTCGCTCGTGGTTGGCGGAGTACAGCCCGAGCGCGGAGAAAATGATGTACCAACAGGCAAGGAAAGCGCAGGTCAGGAACAGGCCCTGTATCGAAATTTGAACACCCAGCAGCCCGTAGAATGTGAGGGGGGCGTGGCCCATGGAGCCAAGCAGTGCTGTATTGCTCGTCTGGGCACTGCCGCCAGTTACGAATTCGGACCGGGCGCTCGGCGCGACAATCAAGACGAACGCAGTGATCAATACAATCAGGTCGAACGCCTTGAGCAGCACGGGAGCGCCGCTCGACCTCCCTCGCACGACTTGGTCAGCGTTGGCGCGCTTCGGAGCAGCCCGCTGCTCGACACCCTTGGCGACAGACGGCTTGGCTATTTCCTTTCGTGTGGGAGTGCTTTGCGAGTGCACCTTGCGCTTGTCACGTGTGCGGTGGTCCGAAATATGATTAAAATCTGCCGTCACGCCCCCGCCAGCGCCGTCCCATCCAGCATACCAATGGATTCGGGAGCGCCCTTCATCAGGTAGCTCGATCAGCGGGGTGTTTGACTTCATCGTTTCAATTCCTTAAGGGACCCACGCGACGTCCTCCAACGTCGCGGCAAAGCAAGTCGTACGCGGCCTGACCCAAAGTCGGGTTAGCTGCGTTCATGTTCTGGAGTCAGTCACTGTCATCGCGCCAATGATGCGATGCGGTAGCAAAGCGTGTGGTGTTACCTGGTTTGCCCAGTCCGAGGCCCGATATTACGCAGAAATGATCAGGTTGCCGACAATATCCGTCAAGTCAGTTGACTTTGATTCCCACGGCCCGATTAACCTGACTGCGAAGTCTCTTCAATGCAATATTCGTGCAATTTGATAATAAATATTTTGGAATAGCAACTTACGGCACGGATAGTTCACTGCGATCGGGGCCACTGTAAGATTTGCCGACACCGTTCGCTTTGGAGGAAAGCTGGGTACGACCCGGAGGACGTGCACTACAACCATTTCGCGTCACTGACCTACGGCGGAAGACTGGCTGCCGAGCTGCTCGGCAGCAGCCGTTTGACATTTAAGCGAGTCTCTCGAGCACGTTTGTGACTCTGAGCGTCAACCACACGAAAGGAGATCCAGGGACCGATGCCTGGCCGAACGGACGAATCCGCCCTTAACGCTTCACAGCGCTTGACGCAAAAATATGACAATGTTATAACTTTCGCAAATTGGAGAGTTATCCGCCCCGCGCAGCAATCATCGGAGATGTCATATCCAGTTGAGAGGAATCGGGAGTTTGGTCTGTACTTGCGCGAGCCCGCACGGTCGCTGTGAGCTCCGATCAGTTCAGGGACCGGTTTACGACGTTCGATATCCTCAATAGGGCAAACCATAGGAAAAGGCGGGACGCCGGGGCGAAGCCTGACTCCCTCCGAAGCGAAGGGCCGCAGACCGCTGGGAATTCGCCTTGTCAAAGCCAGGGATTACCCGCGATTCAGGGAGGTCAAATTTCCCCGCTCAGAGCGTTGCGCCGACGCCGCGTCTTTCGTCGGACCACCGTCCGCACCGCCATCGGTGCTTTTGCCTTAGAGGTCGGTCGCGTAAACGGCGAGCGCCGCGCCACCCAGCAGATCAGGCGCAGCGGGCCTTCAGCGAACGATGAGGGCTCGACTGGCGCGTCGAATTCGTGGTATTGGCACTTCGCGTCAAAGGAAGGATCGAGGAGAGGACAAGCATGACTAACACACGATTGCGCCAGACCAAGGCGCCCCCTATCGTCATGACCATGCTGGCGTTCATCATGGCGGTCGCACATCCTGCTGCTGCCGACATTCTTCCCGCTGATCGCACTACGAGCTGGAACCCCGGCGTCACCGGCGGAATTCCGGTGCGGACCACGGTTTGTGCGACCGTGAGCGCGTCTACCTACGGCAATGGCGCCTCGGATGCTTCCGCGGGCATCCAGGCGGCACTCAATGCGTGTCCGTCTGGACAAGTGGTCATGCTTTCCGCGGGAAATTTCACCGTGAACAATCTGGTCCTGATCCATAGCAGTATTACATTGCGAGGCGCCGGCCCGGGATCGACGGTCCTCACAAAAACGAATGGCGCCCGCGCTCGTACGTCGCCGATGCAGCCGATTGATCCAACTACATATAGCTATGATGCCCAGCCGATCATCATCATCGGTCCGCAACGCTGGAATTCGCCGGATAGCTCTACATCGCAAAATCTTACAACTGACGGTGCTAAAGGTTCCAACTCGGTTACCGTAGCGAATGCGAGTGGGTTCGCCGCCGGACAATTGGTACTTCTGGATGAGCGTTCCGGCGCTTCATGGCAGCCAGTGCCGACGGGGTTTGGTTGTACCAATAGTATCTTGTCGTCTCCATGTCCTCCGCTCGTATGGCAGGGCGATCGTGTCGCATGGAACATGCACTACCCGACGCAGCAATATCAGGACGACAACGGCAATTCAAATGCCAGCGGTCCCTATGACAGCACTCCGGGAACCCTCCCCGCCGCCATGGCGTGGTTTGCGCGATCTGACCGGGCGACGAATGAGATCAAAGAAGTCGCTTCGGTGAGCGGAAATACGATCACCTTTACGTCGCCCCTCCATATCAGCTATCGCACGAATCACACCGCACAGCTCACGCGATATACCGGAGCAGCTGTGCATGTGAAAAACGCCGGCGTCGAGAACCTCACCACCATCGGCGGCGCTGATGGCCAGATCCGTTTTGAAGATGCCGCCTACTCGTGGGCGAAGAACATAGAGAATACGCAGTGGATCGGCGAGGGCTTTGCAGTCAATGGATCGTTCCGCATCGAGATCCGAGGGTCGTATATTCATGATGGGTCATGGCCCGAGCCCGGAGGTGCCGGCTACGCGATTAGTTTCGCCAATGGATCTTCTGAAATATTGGTGGAGGACAACATCAGCATCAACGCCTGCAAGGTGATGGTAGATCGGTCAGCGGGGGCGGGTAGTGTCTTCGGTTACAACTACACCGATGATCCATGGGACTTTGATAACCCGGGATGGGTTGAGGTCGGCATCAACGCGTCACATATGGCGGGTCCGCATCATGTTCTCTTCGAGGGCAACTACTCGCCAAATGTCGATAGCGACTACACCCATGGCAACGCCATATACCTGACTTTCCTTCGCAATTGGCTTTCAGGACAACGAAAGAGCTTCACCGATGCTTCGAATGTAAGAACAGTAGGACTGGCGTACGGCTCCTGGTGGGACTCGTTCGTGGGTAACGTTTTGGGCCGATCGGGCCAGATGAGCGGTTGGAGGGTCTATGAAGACCCGGCCATGACCGGGAACAATGCGGACTGGCGAGAAAAGGACATTTGGAAGCTTGGCTATGATCCTGAGCGGTGGGGCATGTACGCAGATCCGCTGACGCTCTCAACGGTGATTCGTGATGGCAACTGGGATTACTTGACCAACTCGGTGCATTGGCACAACACACCTGGCGGATTTACCATCCCCAACTCGTTGTACCTCGCCGCGAAACCCGCCTTCTTTGGCAGCTATACGTGGCCGTGGGTCGATCCGATAGGTAGCACAAAACTCTATACGCTCCCCGCCAAAGCCCGGTATGACGCCGGAACCCCTTTCGCTCCGCCGCCTGGCGGCCCAACCCTGCCCGCCCCTACCAATCTGCGGGTGCAGTAATGACGGCGGGAGGATATCCATCGAACGAATGAATGGCGGCCGATCAGGCGGTCCATTCACCATGTGCCCCCACTCAATCCCGGGTTGACTCCAGCAGAAAGGTCCCGAGTTCACCGAACGTAGCACCAGAGATGGTGCTATCACGGTCGTTGCGACATTTCTTCCCAGTATGCTACGCTTCGTCAACAACAAGACAGACAGGGACGCGAAGCAGGAAGCCGAACGTGCGCAACGCACGCCGCCGCAAGGGGGCACGAATGAATTGGATCGGATGGGTGGTCATTGGCTTTATAGTGGGGTGCTACTTCGGCGTTGCGCTGATGGCGTTACTCCAGTCTTCCCGCCGCAGGAAGCGAGAAGCGCTCTTTGTGGTCCTCGCGGGATCCCCGCTCGAAGGCGCATCAACCGTCTTTTAGTTCCCCTGCCCGGACACTGGCGCTGTTCTGACCGCCGGTGTTTGACACAGCACGTGAGCGGCGTCGCGTCGGCCGACTGAACAGCCATCCACCCTCGCGTGCCTTGTCCTGCAACATCTCGTTGACGGTAGCTACGTCGATCGTCGTCTTCTGGTCGGCGTACCCATACACGAGCGCCGTGTCACACAGCAGATTGACGATGCGCGGAATGCCGCCACTCGCTCCGAATATGGCATCGCAGGCCTCCTGAGTGAACAGGTCCTCCCGGCCGGGGCCGGCGATGCCCAGCCGGTGACGGATATAGGCACCAGTCTGCTCCTTGTCTAGCGGCGTGAGCAGGTAGTCGACAGCGACACGCTGTGCAAACTGCATCATCTCTGGGCGGCGCAGCGTTTCGCGCAACGCCGGTTGCCCGACCAGGACAGTCTGCAGCAGCATCGCTCGCCCAGCGTTGACGTTGGAAAACAGACGAAGCTCCTCGAGCGCGTCCGGCTGCAAGCGCCTGCGCCTCGTCGATGACGAGTACCATGCATTGGCCGCGCGCCTGTTCGCGCCTGAGGTAGCTGATGAGGGCCTGCTGCATGCCAATCTTGTCCAGGCCGCGAAAGTCCAGCCCGAATTCCGTGAGCATCCACTGCAGCAGATCGACGAACGTGCCGTTGATGCCAGTGATCATGGCGACCGAGGTGTTCGAAGCATGCCGGCTCAGCAGAAAACGTAACAGCGTCGTCTTGCCCGTGCCGATGCCGCCGGACACGACGCAGAACAGGGCACGGTTGCTCAGTGCGTAGATGAGCAGGTCGAGCGCCATGCGGTGCTGGCGCGACAGGAACATGAATTCCTCCTGCGGCAGCAAGGCGAATGGCTTGATCTTGAACCCGTAGAACGGTTCGTACACCGGCGTTAGCCTTCCGCTCCGAAAAGACGTTGCCAAAACCGCGGTCGTGGCCACGTGATCGGTTCAGGATCTGGCAGCTCGCGCGACTTGTTGAGCACGATGCCCATGACATTCGAGTCGCGCAGCAGATCACATGAACGCTCGATGTCGGCCCGTGCCGTCTTACATTCCTCCACAAGCAGAATGGTGGTGTCCATGTAGGTTGAAAGGGCCAGCGTGTCCGCGCCGGCGAGAATCGGTGGCACGTCGAAGACGATCAGGCGGTCCGAATAGCGGTCCCGCAGCTCGCGAATCATCTCGGCCATCATCGGCGAGCGCATCAGCTCGGACGTATTCGCAACCGGCGCGCCACCGGGAAGCACGACCAGGTTACCTATGTTGGGGTGGATCAGCAGGTCCTCGATTCTTGCTCTGCCTAGCAGGTAGTCGACGAGACCGGCACCTGGCTCGAGCTCGAGCATGTTGCGCAAGTCCGGATCGCGGAGGTCGGCGTCGACCAGCAGCGCGGTGTAGTCCGCCTCCATCGCGAAGCTCATGGCCAGGTTGAGCGCGATGGTGGACTTGCCGGCGCCTTTGTTGGGGCTCGTCACCGCCAGCGTCTGCCAGCCGTTCTGGCGCATCTGCATGAGGACCTGCGTGCGCAGCAGCCGGAACGCGTCGGCGGATGTATCGTGCCTCACCGAGGCCAGCCGGTGGCGTTCCAGCACTTGTGGTGTCACGTCGAGTGAACGGGTGCGCGTATAAGCGATGCTGCCTGGCGGACGTGCCGCGCCCGAGGTAGTCGGCAAGGACCTCGTGCCCCGGCCCGAAGAGGCCCTCTTCGGGCGTTTGCGTTCCGAATACGCGCTGCAGGGCGAGGGAGATCTTTTCCAACGTGGGCTACCAGAACGCGATCCTGCGCACGACCGAATCGAGGATCTCGGAAAGCGGCTTGAGGAAGTAATTGATGCCCAAGAGGAAGCCGACCGTCAGAAGTGCGATCAGGCAAGCCAGAGTCCAGTTTCGGCGTCGCTTGCGCAGCCGCTCCTGTTGCGTCTCGATGTAGGGGATGGCGGTCAGAATCGGGATGGAAACCACGCGGCCAAGCTCGAGCGGCCCCTTGACCGACGGATCGACAGCCTCGCGCAATCCGGCAAGCCGAGCCCGCTTCCCAGCGCAGCGATGAGACCAACGAGCGCGATGGCCGGACGATTGGGACTGAACGGTTTTTCCGGCAGGTTCGGCGGCTCGCCCATGCTGAAGCGCTCTGCCTTGCGGCCCTGCTCCAGCTCCTGCGAAACCTCGGCCTGCATTTGCTTTTCCTTCACCTCGCGATAGCGCTTTTTCGCATTGTCGTAGTCGCGCGTCAGGTCATGGTACTCGCGCTCGACCTCAGGGATCTGCGCTAACCGTGTGTCGTAGGTTCGCTGCTGTGCGCGCAGATCGTTTCCGCTTGCCGCGAGCTGGTTGAGCTCACGATTGGCTCCCTCGATCTGCGCGACCAGCGCGACATAAGCGGGATTGTCGGGTTTCCTGGCCGAGTCCGGAACCGGCCGCTTCGCCGTCGCTGCGCGCCGCCGCCGGCGCACTGGCCATGGCGGCCTGCAACGCAGCAATGGCGCGCTTTGTGCGCTGGATGTCGGGGTGATCTTCGGAGTAGCGATCTCTGAGCGCGGCAAGCTCGGCCTCGAGTTTCTTCAGGTTGTCCGCGTTATCGGCTTCCCTGCCGGTTGCGCCGGTTTCGGCGCTAAGCGCAGCGATCTCCCGCTGCAGGCGGCGGATGTCGGGGTGATCGGCGCCGTATACCGCGGAGGCACTCGCGTACTGCGCTTGCAGCGAGCGCAGGCGGTCCGCAGGCGGCAGACCGCGTTCGCTCGCCACGGCGGCCGGTACCTGGATGTTGGGTGCCGTGGCCGACAACTGCGCCTCCAGGGCGATCTTGCGTTCCCGGACCGAACTCATCTCGCGCTCGACGCGCGCGAGCTCGGCACTCGCGCGATCGGCAAGTTGCATGTTCACGACGGAGGAGTCAGGGAGGCGTCCCGCGTTGCGGCGCTTGAACTCCGCCAGGTTTGATTCGATGTCCTGGATTTGCGCGCCGAGCCGATCGGCCTCTTGCGAGAGGAAGGCGGTCGTCTCGGCAACGCTCTGCTGACGCACCTTCGCGTTCTCGTCCAGATACAGCGACGTCAGCTCGGTCACCACCTTTTGCGCGCGCTCCGCCTGTGGAGCATCGTACGATATCGTGAAGGCGATGGTCGCGTTCACTCGGCGCCCGCTGCTCCGGTCAGAAATATCGGCATTCACCGTCGTGAGCTTGATGTCCCTGCGCATCCGCTCGAGGATCTCATCGTTGGTCGCGCGCTTACGATATTTCTCGTACAGGTCGTACTTGTCGACCAGCTTGAGCAGAACCGCGCGCGTCATTACCTGCTGGCTGATCACCTGGATGCGTTCGTCGGCGAAGCTAGTGATCGTCGATCGCACCAGGTCAGGAGGTATCTCCTGCTCTTGCACCAGGATGGTCGCCGTCGATCGATAGACGGCTGGCAAGCCGATCGCGACCGCAACCGCGACCGCGGCGACGACGGTGGCAACAGCGAGGATCTGGCCTTTGCGCCGTCGCAGAACGGCTAGATACTCACCTGGCGTCTTGCCGCCATCGTAGTCGATGCTCCTGCTGCCTTCGTCTTCCATGGCCGCACCATTTTACAGGAGCCGCCAAGACGAGCGCAGCATAACCGCGCAGGAACTCGCGAAAGGCTCAATTGCCACAGTTTGTCATGCACACGGTCTCCGACCAAATCTACGGGATAGTCATCCGATCGAATGGCGTGGCCTCTGAGGGCGCGCCCTCCACTGGTGTGGTCAGGGGCGGCGTAACGGTTTGCGAGCGCACGGGAAGCGGCACAGCGCCAGCCCCGGGCGATCCCTGCACATTCGGCGGTTGGCCCACCCAATTCGTAGAGGAGGCGCCAGGCCAGTTATAACTGATGGTCACAAACACGACGTTCGACCTCGGCTGACCTGTCTCGACCTGACCCGCGATTTGCTCGTACCGCGCCCTCGCGTACCGATAGCCCGCGTCGAGCTTCCAGCGTTCTGCCATCAAGTAGGAAAGGCCGATCTCGCCCGCGTAATAATTGTTGGTGGCAGAGCTGGAGATCGTTATCGGGACGATGGTACGAGTGTAATTTGCCCCCAGCCGGCCGGTGAGACGGTCAGAAAACTGGTGCGTCAACCACGCGCCCGCTACCTCGTTCTTGCTAAGCGTGCCCGAGCCGCTCGGCACCAGATTTTCCGAGAGGTTGACGCCGAATTGCGTTCGCTCGGAGAAAGCGTAGCTGACACTCCCGCCATACAATGGCCCGTCATCGCGTACCCGGCTGCCGGCGGCAGGGACATCGCTTTGCACGACCTTGGTGTCGCTCCAAAAGCCGCCTACCGACGCGGAAATCGTCAACTGTGGCGAAAACTGGTGCACGATACCGACCGTTGTCGTTACCGCGTCGGCGTGAGTGAGGTTGCTTATGTAGTCGGAGTACGCGGCCGTGAACGCTAATTGCGTGCGGTCCGAGTACGCGAAGCCGACGTTGCCGCTGGCGTTGTAGCCATGATTGTTGGACAGCTCAGTAGCGGTAGCGGTCTCGATACTGCTGTAGGTGTTGCTGTATGCCCCGGCCGTTGCACCCAGCGACCAACGTTCGGTGAGCGCGTAGGTGTACGAGCCGACTATGGAAGCCGCGTTAGTGTAGGCGAGCACGAGCGTGGTCCCCGCCAGGCCGGATGCATTTTGCAGGCTCGCGGATCGCACAAACGAGGCATCACCGGTCCAAGTGGAGCGTGCGTCACGCACTGCTCCGTCCAGGGCAAAACGCCCGCTCAGGTAATCGACATTCGGGCTGATACTCCACACCTTGTTGGCACCGACGGCGACGAGTGCAGTTAACTCGCTGGCCTCGGTTCGGCGTGCCGCAGTAACAAATGGAGTTATGGATCCCGTAATCGCTGACTGCGGAGCAACTGGCGTCGTGGAACCGGAACTCGTCGACGGGGTCGCGTTTGACGTGAAGAAGTAGTTGTCGTTGTACTCGACGCGTGCCGTCGCACCGCTCTCTACCGACCAGTCCTGCGCGCCGGCAAGCGACGCTGCAAACGCTGCGACGGTTGCGACGCTTACGATACCCAGGCGTGTCGCCATGTGGTGCACGCGCCGGCGCCCGTGGTTACGGCACGACGACTACGTCGCCCGCACGGAGCTGAATGTTCTGCTCGAGATTCTGCCCGCGGACGATGCGGCCATACTCGAACGGGAGCACGACCTGGCGCTCGCCTTCGCGCCGCATGATGCGAATATCGTTGCTGTCTGCAAACGGCGTGAGACCTCCCGCCATGCTGAGTGCCTGCAGGACGTCCACGGAGCGCCCGACGGGGAACTCACCCGGCTTGTTGACCTTGCCAATGACGTATACGCGCTGGCTGCCGGTCTTGAGTATCGTCACTGAGACAACCGCGTCGGGAATGTACCTGTCGAGGCGCTTCGCGACCTCGTCGCGGATCTCGAGCACCGTCTTGCCAGCGACCTGCACCTCACCGATCAGCGGATACGATATGCCGCCATCGGGCCGCACAAGCGCTTCCTTCTTTAGTGCATCCTCGTGCCACACCGAGACTTCGAGCACGTCTTCGGGACCCACACGATAGGTCGAAGGATCGACACCGGCGACGCGTGAGGAGACCGGAGCGGGCTTTGCATCGGGCGGAGCCTGCGCGAATGCAGGTGCCGCGACCAGAATTGCAGTAGCTGCCGCGAGACATGCAAGAAGAATTTTTCGCAACACTAAGGGCATGATTGCAGTCTCCCGCAACGATTGTTATTGAGCTCTACCTAACTGCGTGACATAACCAGGCACAAGGCACGTCGCCCCGGCGGAGGCCGGGGCCCAATCTCTGGCTATAAAATTGGATCCCGGCCTGCGCCGGGATGACATCAACAGTCATACATGCTGTGTCACTCGGTTTCGTAATTCTCAATAGCGGCCACGCAAGGTGCGTGGATGCAGTTTGCCTGCCTGGACGAACACTGTCCAAACAATTCCAGTTAGCGCGGGCGCGCAACCGACCGTACAGCCGATTCTCGATCCGGTGTCGGCGTGCTGTGCGATACAAAACCTCGCTTTCGGCTTACTCCACCGTCACCGACTTCGCCAAGTTTCTCGGCTTGTCCACGTCGGTCCCGCGCAACACCGCGGTGTGGTATGCAAGCAATTGCATGGGGATCGTGTGCACGATCGGCGACAGCAGCCCGGCGTGTTCGGGCAGGCGCAGCACGTGGACACCTTCGCTCGATTCGATATGACTGTCGGCATCGGCAACCACATAGAGCTCGCCGCCGCGCGCGCGAACTTCCTGGAGGTTGGATTTGAGCTTTTCGAGCAGCGCGTCGTTGGGCGCAATGGCGACTACCGGCATGCTCGCGTCGACCAGTGCCAGCGGACCGTGTTTGAGCTCGCCCGCCGGATAGGCTTCAGCGTGTATATACGAGATTTCCTTGAGCTTGAGCGCGCCCTCCAGGGCAATCGGATAGTGCAGCCCACGCCCGAGGAACAGCGCGTTCTCCTTTTTTGCGAATTGCTGCGCCCAGGCGATGATCGCCGGCTCGAGCGCCAGCACTGACTGGATCGCCAAGGGCAGGTGCCGCAGAGCTGCGAGCCAGCGTGACTCCTCGGACGGGCTCAGACGCCCGCGGAGCTTGGCCAGCGTCAGCGTCAGCAGGAAATGGGCGGTCAACTGCGTGCTAAACGCTTTGGTCGAAGCTACGCCCACCTCGGTACCCGCCCGGGTCAGATAGGTGAGCGCGGTCTGCCGCACCATCGAACTGGTCGGTACGTTGCAGATCGCGAGGGTGTGCCGGTAGCCCAATTCCTTGGCGTGCTTCAGCGCAGCAAGCGTGTCTGCCGTCTCGCCTGATTGTGATATCACGACCATCAGCGCATTCGGATTTGCAACGCTGTCGCGATAACGATATTCGCTGGCGATCTCCGCCTGTGCCGGGATCTTGGCGAAACCCTCGAGCCAAAGTCTACCGAGTAGAGCCGAGTAGTAGCTCGTGCCGCAGGCGACCAGATGGACCGAATCGACCTTCGCCAAAACAGCCTCGGCATTGGCGCCAAACAGGTGCGGCGCCAATGTCGCCGACGCTCTCGAGCGTGTCGGCAATTGCGCGCGGTTGCTCGAAGATCTCCTTCTGCATGAAGTGGCGATAAGGCCCGAGCTCGACCGCATCACCTGACGTCGGCACGGTCACGACCTGCCGCGTCACCGCTGCCCCGCTGGCGTCGTAAACTGTGAATGCCTCGCGCGTGATGTCTGCAACGTCGCCTTCCTCGAGGTAGGCGACACGTTGCGTTACCCGCGCGAGCGCGCTCGCATCGGAAGCGAGAAAATGGTCGTGCTCCCCGACGCCGACCAACAGCGGACTGCCGGCGCGCGCTCCGATCGCGCGGCCAGGCTCGCGGGCGGAAATCGCCGCGATCGCGTACGCGCCTTTGAATTCGCCGACTGCCTTGCGCACTGCGTCGAGCAGGTCGCCGTGATAGTGCGCATGGATCAGGTGGGCGATGACTTCGCTGTCCGTTTGCGTGACAAACTCGTAGCCCTGCTGCTGCAATCGCGCACGCAGCGGCTCGAAATTCTCGATGATGCCGTTATGGACGACCGCGATTTCCTCGCCGCTTGTGTGCGGATGCGCATTGGCGGAAGTCGGGGCGCCATGCGTCGCCCAGCGGGTATGCGATATTCCCGTCGTGCCGCTAACGTGCGTCGCATCGGCCTGCGCCGCGAGGTCGGCGACGCGCGCGGTGCTCACCAGCCGATGCAACCCGCCATTGATTACGGCAAGCCCGGTCGAATCATAGCCCCGGTATTCGAGCCTGCGTACGCCGTCGATCAAAATCGGAACGACATTGTCGCGGGCGACTGCTGCAACGATTCCGCACATGACTCGCTATCCTTTTTTCGGTCGCTTCCAGTCGGCGCGCGCTATTTGCGTCTTGTCGTTTAGCGCCAGCGATGCACCGGGCACGTCCTTCCACACCGTCGTTCCTGCGGCAATCGTCGCGCCGCGACCGATCGTCACTGGCGCGACGAGCTGCGTGTCGGATCCGATGTGCACGTCGTCCTCGATCACCGTGCGATGCTTCTTGGCGCCGTCGTAGTTGCAGATGATGGTACCGGCGCCGATGTTCACGTCGACGCCCACCGTTGTATCGCCCACGTAGGCGAGATGATTGGCCTTGCTGCGCGCGCCGAAGGTGCTCGCCTTCACCTCGACGAAATTGCCGATATGCACGTCATCGCCGAGCATCGTCGCCGGGCGCATGCGGGCAAACGGACCGACGCGACACCGCGATCCGATGCCGGCGTCCTCGAGGTACGAAAACGGCAGGATCGAGGTGTCCGCACCGACTTTGACGTTTTTCAGAACGCAGTGCGCGCGCGACCGTCACATTGTCGGCCAGTGCAACTGCGCCCTCGAAAATGCAGCCGACATCGATGCGGACGTCGCGGCCACAGCTCAACGTGCCGCGCACGTCGATGCGATCCGGATCGGCAAGCGCAACGCCGGCATCGAGCAGCGCATCGGCTTGAGCGCGCTGGTACAGCCGCTCCAGGTGCGCAAGGTCACGCTGATTGTTGACGCCAAGCGTCTCCATCATGCTGCCCGCACGCGTTACTTCTATCGGCATACCTTCCTGCACAGCCAAGCCTACGACATCGGTCAAATAATACTCGCCGCTGGCATTGCTGTTGCCGATGCTGGCGAGCCAGCGTCGGAAAGCGGCGGTCGGAGCGGCCATCACACCGGTGTTGATCTCGCGCAGCGCACACTGCTCGGCTGTCGCATCCTTTTGCTCGACGATGGCGACGACCTTGTCGTTCGCATCGCGCACGATGCGACCATACCCGTCGGGATTGTCCAGTTCAATGGTCAGCAAAGAGAGCGCGCCCGCTTGCGCTCGCGCCACCACGTCGCGCAGCGTTTCGGAGCGAGCCAGTGGATCTGCGCCGAAGAGCACCAGCGTAACGCCGTCGGCGGGCAGCGCCGCCAGTGCGCACTTCAGCGCATCCGCGGTCCCGGCGGGAGGGTCCTGCAGCGCCCATGCGAGATCGGCATCGGGGAACCGACTGCGCAGTTCCGCGCCCTCGCTGCCGTGCACGACGCAAACTTCGCGAGGATCGAGCGTCCTTGCCGTGGTGAGAACGTGGGCGAGCAACGGCCGGCCAGCGAGAAGGTGTAACACCTTTGGCAACGCCGAGCGCATCCGCTTGCCTTCGCCAGCGGCGAGAATCGCGATTTGCAAGGGCATGGCCATGGGGCGGCAATTATCGCATTTTTCCTTTGGCTTTTTCCCGCGACATGTAGGCTACGGTGCTGCGTGCGTTGTATGCGAAAATGTGACCAAGAGCCGAATCCTACGGCCTATGGGAGGCTTCCGTGTTCAAACTCTGTATTCCGGCCATCGCCGGACTTTGTGTCTCCATGATTTGCTTCAGCGCGTTAGCCGCCGATGCCTGCAAGAGTCGCGGCGAGCTCGACGCGATGTATTGCGACGACAACAACGACATGGTCGCCGACTCGCCGACGGATCCGAAGAAATGGAAAAATCCGTCGACGATCGTCTTCACCTATACGCCGGTCGAGGACCCGGCCGTCTACGAGAACATCTTCAAGCCGTTCACGACATATCTCGGCGAAGTGCACTCGACAAGAAGGTCGTCTTCTACCAGGTGCAGTCGAACGCCGCCGAGATCGAGGCGATGCGCTCGGGACGCCTGCACGTCGGCGGCTTCTCCACCGGCCCGACCGCGTTCGCGGTCAATCTGGCCGGCGCGGTGCCGTTCGCGGTCAAGGGCACGGCGAAGGAGTTCCAGGGCTACAACCTGATCGTGATCGTCAAGGCCAGTTCGCCCGTACCAGAAGCTCTCCGACCTGAAGGGCAAGAAGGTCGCGCACACGTCGCCGTCGTCGAATTCCGGCCACCTCGCGCCGCTGGCGCTTTTCCCCGGCGAGGGTCTGACCCCGGACAAGGACTACAAGATCCTCTTCTCCGGCAAGCACGACCAGTCGGTGATGGGCGTGAATTCCGGCGACTACGATGCCGCTGCGGTCGCCTCCGACGTGTTCCACCGCATGGCCGAGCGCGGGCAGGTCAAGGAGTCGGACTTCCGCATCATCTATCGCAGCCAGAAGTTTCCGACCTCGTCGTTCGCCTACGCGCACGATCTCGACGCCGCAACTGGTCGACAAGATGCTCGGCTGCTTCTACGACTATCGCTTCGCCGCCGGAAATGCAGAAGGCCTTCGACGGCGCCGACCGCTTCTTCCCGATCAACTACAAGACCACCTGGGCAGTCGTGCGCGAGGTCGCCAAGGGTTCGGGCGGCGGCTTCGACAAGGCCACCTACGAAAAGGAAACCGCGCGCGAAGCGGCGAAGGCGGCGAAGAAGAAGTGAACGCGGCGCCGGCCGCGGCGGTCGAGGCGTCGCGGCCCGCGCCGGCGGCGGCGGCGCTGTCGATCCGGCATCTCGCCAAGGACTACGTCCCCGGCAAGCCGGTGCTTACCGACATCGACTCTCGAGGTCGCGCCACGCGGCATCACCGCGATCATCGGTCCCTCGGGCACCGGCAAGAGCACGCTCATCCGCTGCATCAATCGGCTGGTCGAGCCGACCTCGGGCGCGATCGAGTTCGAAGGACACGATCTGGTCGAGGCTGCCGCGCACGGCGCTGCGCCAGGCCCGCCGGCACATCGGCATGGTGTTCCAGGAATACAACCTGGTCGAGCGGCTCTGACGGTGATGGAGAACCTGCTCTCGCGGGCGCCTGGGCTACGTGTCCGCGTGGCGCGCGTGGCGGCGCAAGTTCCGGCGCAGACGACATCGACGCGCGCCTTCGAGCTGCTCGAGGTCGTCGGGCTGTCCGGCTTCGCCACACCAGCGCGCGGACTGCGCTTTCCGGCGGCCAGCGCCAGCGCGTCGGCATCGCGCGCGCGGTGATGCAGCAGCCGACGACTGCTGCTCGCCGACGAGCCGACCTCGTCGCTCGACCCGAAGACCTCGGTCGAGATCATGGCAGCTGCTGACAGACATCGCGCGCGAGCGCGGCATTCCGGTGATCGTCAACATGCACGACGTCGAGCTGGCGAGGCGCTTCGCCGACCGCATCGTCGGCATGACCGGCGGGCGCATCGTCTTCGACGGGCCGTCCGGAGCGGCTCAGCGACGACCATGCTGAAGACGATCTACGGCGGCGAGGATTGGCTGCAGTGATCGCACGCGATGATCGCTGCGCTGCCCGCGCATGACCACTGCGGCGCGCATCGCAATCTTTCCGTGCCAACTGGTGGTCTCGGGCGGCGTGGGTCGCTGCTCGCCGTCTACGTCGTCTACGCCGCTGCGCAGCTCGACGTCGTCGTGGGATCGCGTTCGTCGCGGGCTTGCACAACGCCGCGCACTTCCTCGGCCGCATGTTCCCGCCCAATTTCACGCGCTGGGAGCTGCTGGTCAAGGGCCTGCCAGGAAAGCCTGGAGATCGCCGTGCTCGCTTCCGCGCTCGGCATCGCGCTGGCGCTGCCCGTGGGCTTGCTCGCGGCGCGCAACCTGATGCCGGCGTGGATCAGCTGGCCGGCGCGGCTGCGTGATCGTCTGTGCCGCTCGTTCCATCCGGTGATCGTCGCCATCGTGTTCGTCAAGGCGGTCGGCTTCGGCGCGCTCGCGGGCATTCTCGCGCTGACGGTGGCCTCGATCGGTTTCATCGGCAAGCTCTTCGCCGAGGCGATCGAGGAGATTTCGCTGAAGCAGGTCGAGGCGGTGCGCGCCACCGGTGCACCGTTCATGAGCGTGATCGCATTCGGCGTGCTGCCGCAGGTGTTCGCGCGCTTCATCGGCTTTCGCACTTACCAGCTCGATTCCAACCTGCGCAATTCGACCATGGTCGGCATCGTCGGCGCCGGCGGCATCGGCGGCACGCTGTTCGCCGCGTTCCAGCGCTTCGACTACGACTTCGTGTGCGCCATCCTGCTCTCGATCATCGCGCTGATCATGGTCGGCGAAGTGCTGGCGACGTACGTGCGCGCGATTTTCATCGAAGGGCTGTCTTTCGCCGATCTGTTCCGAAGCCGGCTCGGCGCGCTGACGACGCGTCGAGAGCGGCCCCTTGAAGATGACTGATACGCTGGTGCATGGCGCACTGGCGCCGCTTTACCCCGGCGCAGCGGCTCGCGCGCTTCGCGGTGTACCTCGGCGATCGTGGCGGCGATCGTCGCCTCGGTGCGCAGCGGTCGAGGTCATTCCGGAATTCATCGCCGACGCGCCCGAGCAGATGGTGGACCTGTTCGCGCGCATGTGGCCGATCGACTTGGCGCTTTTATCCGCAGGGCGTGCATGCCGCGCTCATGGAGACCGCTGCACATCGCCACGCTGGGCACGCTGCTCGCGCTCGTGCTTGGCGCTGCCCGTGGGCGTCCTGGCGGCGCACAACCTGATGCCCGGTCACTGCCGCTCAACTATTTCGCCAAGCTCATCCTGGTGTCGTCGCGCTCGGTGAACTCGCTGGTGTGGGCGCTGTTGTTCGTCGGCATTTTCGGCCCCGGTGCGCTGGCCGGCACGCTGGCGATCGCCTTTCGCTCGATCGGTTTCGTCGGCAAGCTGTTCGGCGAGGCACTCGAGGAAACGCAGCGCGGGCCCGATCGAGGCGCTTGAGGCCGCCGGCGCGCCGTGGCTGTCGCGGCTGATCATACGGCTACTGGCCGCAGGTCAAGCCGGCGTTCTGGTCGATCGCGCTGTTCCGCTGGGACATCAACGTGCGCGAGTCCGCGGTGCTGGGCCTCGTCGGCGCCGGCGGCATCGGCATGACGCTCGACTCGGCGATGAACCTGTTCCAGTGGAACCGTGTCGCGATGATCCTGCGTGGCGATTTTCGCGGTGGTGATACTCGCCGAGGTCGTCGTCACGCTCGTTCGCCGACGCGTCTTGTAGAATCAGATAATGACCGTCATCGCCGTGTTCAACCAGAAGGGCGGTGTGGGAAAGACGACGACCACGCTCAATCTTCTGGCCGGCATTGCCCAGCGCAAGCAACGCCCCCTCGGCATCGACCTCGATCCGCAGGCGCACCTTTCCGGCATATTCGGGACGCACCCGCGGCTGGCGGACGACTCGGTCTACTCGTTCTTCGTGCGCCAGCGGCCGCTGTCCGATGTCGCGCAGATCACGACCAGCGGCGTGATCCTGTGTCCGGCACATCTGGAGCTGACGAAGCTCGACACCCTGCTGGGCAAGGGTGTCAATGTCGTCACCAAGCTGCGGACGGCGTTGAGGGCGCCTGACGCGGTGCCCGGCCATGTCGTCATCGATTGCTGTCCGTTGCTCGGAGTGCTGTCGCTGAACGCGATCTTCGCCTGCGACGTAGTCATCGTTCCGGTTTCGGCGGACTACCTCGCGTTGCAGGGCGCGCAGCAGGTCGAGCGCAGCCTGAATGCGCTCGAGCCCGTGTTCAAGCACCGCTTGCCGCGGCGGTATCTGCTGACGCGCTTCGACGCGCGGCGCAAGATGAGTTCCGAAGTCGCCGATTTGATGGCGATGGCCTTCCGGGCGGACGAGATCTGCGCCACGCGCATTGCGGAAAACGTGAGCCTGGCGGAGAGCCCGGCGCGGCAACTCGACGTGTTTCGCCATGCGCCGCAAAGCCGCGGCGCGCGCGATTACCAGGCGCTGGTGGAAGAGCTAGTGGGTGCTGGGCTTGTGACGTAGCATCGATCGGGCGACTGCCGGAATGGTCACCGGGTCGTTGCTGATCATGCCGATGAGGCCTTCGAGGTCGAGCGGATCGCTGCGACGGACCACCTCGGTATGGCAGGTGAGGATCTCGCAGTGGTGATACATCTGCCGCAGGCGCCGCTCCGCTTCGTCGCGGCTGGACGCCATGATGCAGATGTTGTCGACGCGCTGGCCGCTGCGCGTCTTGATGCTGAATCCGAATCGGGTCATCGCGTGGGTCTCCCAGCCAGCTGCCCTGCACGCCTTGTACTTGCGTTTGATGCGTTCTGACGGTCGGGACCGCAGTGGCTCGGTAACGGCATGCAAATAGCATACCGAGCACGGTTTTCCGCACTGTCGCGGGTAGCGCCGGAATTTGGCGCGCATCAGTATGGTGTCGATTGTGTGCCGACAGGTCCATACCACGCCATATTTGTGGAGAGTGTTTACTCACTGTCCTTGCATTGGCGTAGCACAGGCACGTCGCACGGGTCGACTTCGACAAGCGCACGCCTCGTGCCGCGCTACGTCATTAGTGGCTTGCCGGCGCATAGGCACCGACTAGCAATTGTCGGAAAACCGCGGTTTCGCAGCCAGGCCTTTGAAATGGGCCCGCGCGTCAGCGTTGAAGGCGATTGCCGCGCGGGGCACAATCGCGCGATAACCCAATACATGCAGGGGAGAACGAACGATGTTTTGTGCGCAATGTGGCCAACGCGTCGCCGATGGTTCGAAGTTCTGCAACAGCTGCGGCGCTGCAGTTCGCGGCGCACCTCCGGCAGCGCTCGGGGCGGACGCGGCGGGTGCGGCGACTGCGCCTACGCGCGCCGAGCCGCCCGCGGGCACCGCCCCCGAACCCGCGCGTCAGGCAGTGCCGCCTTCACCATCGTCCGCGACGCCGGGGGGGTCCGCGACCGGCTCGCAACCAGCCCCCCTGGCCCCGCTATCTTCCGGCAGCGGAGGAGCGCACGCGTCGACGCCAGGTTTCGACTCGGCACACTCGAGCGAAATGGCGCGTGGCATTTTCGCGCGGGTCAAGAACATCATCCTGTCGCCATCGGCCGAGTGGCCGGTAATTGCCGCCGAGGCTTCATCAGCAAGCGCGATTTACCTGCGTTACGTGGCGCCGCTGGTAGCCATCGGCGTGATCGCGACCTTCGTCGGCCAGACCCTTGTTGGCACCTCCGCCGGCCCGCTCGGCATGGTTCGCGTCGGCACGTTCCCCGGCCTGGTGCACGCAGTGCTCTTGTTCGGGTTGTCGTTCCTGCAGGTGTTCCTCATTTCCTGGCTCGTGGACGCGCTCGCGACGACTTTCGGCGGACAACCCAACTCGCTCGCTGCGCTCAAGGTCACTGCCTACAGTTTCACGCCGGGATGGGTGGCCGCAGTCCTGAATGTCATCCCTGTGCTGGGTCTGCTGGGCGTGCTCGCCGCGCTCTACGGGTTGTACTTGCTCTACCTCGGCCTGCCGGTCCTCATGCGCAACCCGAAGGAAAAGTCCGTCGGCTATACCGTCGTGCTAGTCGTCTGCGCCGTCATTCTCTCCGTGCTGGTCACGACGCTCTCCGCATGCGCGATCGCCAGCATAGGCGTGGTCGGCATGGGCGCGTTGAGCGGGCACGGCGGCGTGTCCGATACGGTTGCGCCCAAGGCCGATAGCTCCGGCGCCGCGTCGAACCCGCAGGAGGCGACGAGCGCCGTCGGGAAGGTCGTGGCTGGCGGCAAGGACATGCAGCCGATCGACTTTCACGAGTTGAAGGCGATGTTGCCGGCCTCGCTTCCGGGCATGCAGCGCACCGAGGCGTCGGGGCAGAGCGGCGAAGCCCTGGGCGTGAAAGGATCGAGCGCGAGCGCGCGCTACAGCGACGGCACCAACGCCCGCATCCGCATCGAGATCGCCGACCTGGGCTCGATGTCGGGGCTGACCGCGCTTGCCGCCAAGTTCGATCCCAACACGGACAAGGAAACATCGACCGGCTACGAACGCACCAAGCGCGTCGACGGACAGTTGGTGCACGAGCGCTACGACCGCAGCGCGAGGAGCGGCGAAGTCGGCGTGCTCATCGCCAGTCGCTTCAGCGTGACCGTCGAAGGTTCCGGCGTCGATCCGCCAACACTGACCGGTGCGCTCAAGGCCATCGACCTTTCGAGCCTTGCGGCGATGACCACGGCAAACAAATAGCTTCGATGTCAGCGTCGCCCAACCAGCAGCATCTCGGCCACTTCGGCAAATCCAGCAGCTGATTCGCTTGATGTGACATATTTGGGCGGCGTCGCGATGCGATCGCCGAAGGCGCGTACGTTGGCAACGCCGATCGAGTACGGAAAATAGTCGAACATCGGTGCGTCATTGGGCGAGTCGCCGACGAACACAAATCGCTCGCGAGACGCGTCGAGGTCCACGCCGAACTCATCCGCAAGCAGCGTCCTCGCCATCGTCAGCTTGTCGTAGTCGCCAAACCAGCCATTGACATGGATCGACGAGATCTTGGCGGTGAGTCCTTCATCTTGCATCAGCGCAACGATGCGTTCAACGCTCGCGGGTGGAAGCGCCGCGACATCCTCGCGATAGTCGATCGCCAGGTCGCACTCGCGGTAGCGCTGGTCGGAAGCGATTGCGGAGCCGGGCACGTCGCGCAGGATGCGCGTCGCGATCGCGGCAAGCCGGTCGCGGTTGCGTCGCCGCTGTTCGTCGTCGCCGAGGTAGTAACGTGTCTTCAGCTTGTGCTCTTGTGCATCGTGGCGCATGTACAGCGCGCCATTTTCGCCGACCACCGCGGCCACCGGCCACATGCGCGCGATGTGATCGCACCAGCCCGCCGGGCGCCCCGTCACCGGGATCACCCTGAGCCCCGCGTCGCGCAGACGCTCGATCGCGCCGTAGGCCTGCGCGGTAAGGGTGCCGCGCGTTGTCAGCGTATCGTCGATGTCGGTGAAAACGCCTTCGATCGCAGCGCGTGCCGCCGCCGGCATCGCCGCCAGCGGCAGCATCGCCGGCGCGCTCATCCCTTGCGCCCGCGCATGTACGCGCTAACGGTATCGCGCTGCGCCGGCGTCAGGTGCAGCCCGCACTTGCTTCGTCTCCAAAGCATGTCGTCGGCGTCGCGGGCCCACTCTTCGCGCATGCAGTAATCGATTTCGCACGCGTAAAGCGAGTCCCCAAAATGCGGGCCGAGGTCGGCGGCCACTTTTGCGCTGGCCAGCACGCGTTGCGTGCGCGTGCCGTGGCGGTGTAGCAGGGCGTCGACCAGCTGTGCCGGGAGCTGCGCGTAGCGTGCCGCGAGCTCGCGGCCACAGGCCGCGACACCCCGGGGCATGTCGCCGCCGGGAAGCGTCTGGCCGCGCGTCCACGCCGGCCCCATCGCCGGAAAAAAAGGCCCAAGCTCGGAAAGCACCGATTCGGCCAGGCGACGATACGTCGTGATCTTGCCGCCGAAAATCGACAGCAGCGGGGCCGTGCCCCCGCTACCCGTTTCCAGCTTGAGCACGTAGTCACGCGTCACCGCAGAGGGATCGGAAGCGCCGTCGTCGTAGAGGGGGCGAACGCCGCTGTAAGTCCACACCGCGTCCGCGGGCGAGATCGGACGCGCGAGATAAGCGTTGGCAATCGCGCACAGGTAATCGGTTTCCTCCGGCGTGATGTGCGGGTGCTCGTATTCCTTGACCTGGATGTCGGTGGTGCCGATCAGGGAAAAATCCCGCTGATACGGGATGACGAAAACGATGCGCTTGTCTGCGTTCTGGAGGATGTAGGCGTGCTTTCCGCCGTGCACCCGTGGCACGACGATGTGGCTGCCCTTGACGTGGCGCACGCGTTCCTGACCACGCGTCGCGCCCGCCTCGTTGTGCACACGACCGACCCACGGCCCTGCCGCGTTGACAAGCGCACGTGCGCGCAAAGCGCCGCTACGGTCACCGGCACTGCGCGTTGCGATCGTCCAGACACCTTGATCGCGCCGCGCCTGAACCATCTCGGTGTGCACCAGGATGTCGGCCCCGCGCTCGCGCGCATCCATCGCATTGACCACTACCAGCCGCGCATCGTCGACGCGGGCATCCGAGTAGACGAAGCCTTTGCGAAACTGCGCCTTGAGCCCGGCGCCCCAAGCATCGGGCGAGAGCGCGACCCCGAAGGACGCCGGCAACGTGCGGTGGCCGCCGAGATGATCGTAGAGAAACAGCCCCGCGCGGATCATCCACGCCGGGCGCAGGTGGGGCTCGTGCGGCAGCACAAACTGCAGCGGCTCGATGATGTGAGGGGCCGCAGCAAGCAGCACTTCGCGTTCGGCGAGCGACTCGGCGACGAGGCGGAATTCGTAGTACTCGAGGTAGCGCAGGCCGCCGTGGATGAGCTTGGTACTCCACGACGAGGTGTGCGAGGCGAGGTCGTCCTTTTCCAGCAGGACGACGCGCAACCCGCGTCCCGCGGCGTCGCGCGCGATGCCAGCGCCATTGATGCCGCCGCCGACGATGGCGAGGTCGTACGTCGGTATCGCGGTGTCGGTCATGCGGCTTCAGGCAAACTGCGGCATTCTACCGCAGCGGACGTCCCGCAACCGGCGGCAGACTACGCTACCATCGCCGCTTGCCCCACCCTTTCGAATGCGAACGTGAACATCCTCCCTGAAATCGCCGCGCTGCTTCCCGACATGAAGTCCTGGCGGCATCACTTGCACGCCCATCCCGAAACCGCGTTCGAGGAGATTGCAACCAGCGCCTTCGTCGCCGACAAGCTGCGCTCGTTCGGCCTGGAGGTGCACACGGGCCTGGCGAAGACCGGCGTCGTAGGCGTGCTCCGCGGCAAGCGCGGCGGCGAAGCAATCGGTCTGCGCGCCGACCTCGACGCGCTGCATGTGCGGGAGCGTTCCGGCGTCGCCTACGCTTCGCGCCATGAAGGCCGAATGCACGCCTGCGGCCACGACGGCCACACCACCATGCTGCTCGGCGCGGCGGCGGCGCTCGCGCGCAAGGAAAGCGTTGCCGGAACGGTCTATTTCATCTTCCAGCCGGCGGAGGAAAACGAAGGGGGCGGCAGAGTCATGGTCGAGGAAGGCTTGTTCGAGCGCTTCCCCATGCGCGCCGTCTACGGGATGCACAACTGGCCGGGCAAGATGCTGGGCACCTTCGCGATGCGCGCAGGGCCGCTGATGGGGGCGTACGACATCTTCGAGATCGTCGTCACCGGCAAGGGCGCTCACGCCGCGATGCCCTACGCCGGCAAGGATCCGATGCTGTTCGCGGCGCACGTGATCAACGCCCTGCAGACCATCGTCGCGCGCAACCTGCATCCGCTCGACGCAGGCGTGGTCAGCGTGACGCAGGTCCACGGCGGCGATACCTGGAACGTGATCCCGCAGGAAGTCGTCCTGCGCGGTACGGTGCGAACGTTCAAGCCCGAGGTGCAGGACCTGATCGAGGCCAGGATGAGGAAGATCGTCGATGGCATCGCCGCAACCTTCGAGATGACCGCGACCTTGCGTTACGAGCGGCGCTATCCGGCGACCGTCAATTCGCCGGCGGAGACGCAGCACGCGCTCGCGGCGGCAACCGCGGTGGTCGGCTCCGACCGGGTCGACACGGATCCGACGCCGGAAATGGGCAGCGAGGATTTCGCCTTCATGCTGCAGAAAAAGCCCGGATGCTACGTGTGGCTGGGTGCCGGCCGCGACGCCGATACGCCGAACATCCACAGCCCGTTCTACGATTTCAACGACGATGCGCTGCCCATCGGCGCCAGCTATTGGGTCACGCTGGCGGAGCAGCAGCTTCCCTCACGCTGACGCTGCTACGCGCGACCTCTGCGCAACTTGCGTATCGCGGCGAGTTGTGCCGCTGCGGACGCAACCTCGGCTTCCGCCATCGCGATTTCCTCGCTCGATGTCGTGTTCTGAATCGCCTCTTCGGCCGCGCGTCTAGCCTCGAGCGCCTTCGCCTCGTCCAGGTCCTTGGCTCGGATCGCGGTATCGGACAGGACAGTGACGACATCGGGCTGCACCTCCAGGAAGCCGCCCTGGACGAATACGATTTCCTCTTCACTGCGCCCGGGCAGCTTGATGCGCACCACACCCGGCCTTATCTGCGTGATCAGCGGCGTGTGCTGCGGATAGATGCCCAGCTCCCCCATGACGCCGGGCAGAACCACGAACTCCGCCTCGCCGGAATAGATCGATTCCTCGGCACTGACGACGTCGACGTGAATGGTGTTGGCCATCTTGGTCTCGTTTATTGCAGCGTCTTCGCTTTCTCGACCGCTTCCTCGATGCCGCCGATCATGTAGAACGCCTGCTCCGGCAGGTGGTCGTACTCGCCGTCGACGATCGCCTTGAAGCCGCGGATCGTGTCCTTGAGCGCCACGTACTTGCCCGGCGAACCGGTGAAAGTCTCGGCGACGTGGAAAGGCTGCGACAGGAAGCGCTGGATCTTGCGCGCACGCGCCACCGCCAGCTTGTCTTCGGGCGATAGCTCGTCCATGCCGAGAATGGCGATGATGTCGCGCAACTCCTTGTAGCGCTGCAGCGTCTGCTGCACGGCCCGCGCCACGGTGTAGTGCTCAAGGCCGACGACGTTGGGATCGAGCTGACGCGAGGTCGAGTCCAGCGGGTCCACGGCTGGATAGATGCCCAGCGACGCGATGTCGCGCGACAGGACGATGGTCGAATCGAGGTGGCCAAAGGTCGTCGCCGGCGACGGGTCGGTCAGATCGTCGGCGGGAACGTACACGGCCTGGATCGACGTGATGGAGCCGGTCTTGGTCGACGTGATGCGCTCCTGCAGCTCGCCCATTTCCGCGGCCAGCGTCGGCTGGTATCCTACCGCCGACGGCATGCGTCCCAGCAGCGCCGACACTTCGGTTCCAGCCAGGGTATAGCGATAGATGTTGTCGATGAACAGAAGCACATCGCGCCCTTCGTCGCGGAAGTACTCGGCCATCGTCAGTCCCGTCAGCGCGACGCGCAAGCGGTTGCCCGGCGGTTCGTTCATCTGACCATACACCATCGCCACCTTGGACTCGGGCAGGTTGTCCATCTTGACGACGCCCGCATCGCGCATCTCGTGGTAGAAGTCATTGCCCTCGCGAGTCCGCTCGCCGACGCCGGTGAACACCGACAGCCCGGCATGCTGTGTCGCGATGTTGTTGATCAGCTCGAGCATGTTTACCGTCTTGCCGACGCCGGCGCCGCCGAACAGCCCCACCTTGCCTCCCTTGGCGAACGGACACACCAGGTCGATGACCTTGATGCCGGTTTCCAGCAACTCCGTCGACGGCGACAGTTCCTCGAAGGTCGGTGCATCGCGGTGTATCGGCATCGTCCGTTCGGCGCCGATGGGGCCCTGCTCGTCGATCGGCCGGCCCAGCACATCCATGATCCTGCCCAGCGTCTTCGGCCCGACGGGTACCGAGATGCCCGCGCCGGTGTTCTTGACCTTCATGCCGCGCCGTAGCCCGTCCGCGGATCCGAGACAGATCGTGCGGACGACCCCGTCGCCGAGCTGCTGCTGCACCTCCAACGTCAGCTCGCTCCCGGCCAGCGTCAGCGCGTCGTAGATCTTGGGTAGCTCATCACGCGCGAACTCGACGTCGATTACCGCGCCGATGCACTGGACTATCGTTCCTTCGGTCATGTTCATTTCCTCGAATCGTATTCGTATCGGCGATGCCCTATCACACCGCGGCCGCGCCAGCGACGATTTCTGAAAGCTCCTTGGTAATCGCCGCCTGTCGGGTCTTGTTGTAGATGAGCTGCAGCTCGTCGATGATCGTAGCGGCATTGTCCGAAGCCGCCTTCATCGCCACCATGCGCGCGCTCTGCTCGGAGGCCATGTTTTCGTTAACCGCCTGATAGATCACCGCCTCGATATAGCGCGTGAGCAGGCCATCGAGCACCGCCTTGGCGTCGGGTTCGTAGATGTAGTCCCACGGGTACGCGCGCTTGGTCGTCTCTTCGCCCATGTCTGCCAGCGGCAGAATCTTCACATCGACCGGCGTCTGCTTCATCGTGTTCTCGAAGCGGGTGGCTATGACGTACAACTCATCGATCTTGCCGTCCATGTAGGCGTCGAGCTGGACCTTTACCGGGCCGATCACCTTGTCGAGATGCGGCCGATCGCCGAGATTGATGACTTGCGAGACGACGTTCGCCTTGAGCCTCGACATGAAACCGAGGCCTTTGTTGCCGATCGCCGTCACCTGAATCCCGACGCCCTGCGCCTGCCATGCCTTGATCTTCGACAGCGCGAGGCGCAACGCGTTGGTGTTCATGCCGCCGCACAGGCCCTTGTCGGTCGTCACGATGATCAAGCCGACGTTACGGGTTTCCGGGCGCTTTATCAGAAACGCATGGCGGTATTCGGGGTTGGCTTCCGAAAGATGCCGAACGATCGCCACCATGCGCCCGACGTACGGGCGTGCCGCGCGCATGCGTTCCTGCGCCTTTCTCATCTTGGAGGCCGCAACCATTTCCATCGCCTTGGTGATCTTGCGCGTGCTTTGCACGCTCTTGATCTTGTTGCGGATCTCTTTCGAGCCGGCCATCGGACAATCCTTAGTACGTTCCGTTCTTCTTGAAGTCCTCGATCGCGGCGGCGAGTTGCTTCTCGCCCTCGTCGTTGAGGTCCTTCGTCGACTCGACCTTGTCGACCAGCGCCGCGTACTTGCTCTTCATGTACGCACGCAACGCGGCTTCGAACGCCAACGCGCGCTCGACGGGCACGTCGTCGTAGTAGCCCTTGTTGACCGCAAACAGGGTGATCGCCTGCTCGGCCACGGACAGCGGCGAATACTGCGGCTGTTTCATGAGCTCGGTGACCATGCGCCCGCGATCGAGCTGCTTGCGCGTGGCCTCGTCGAGGTCCGAGGCGAACTGCGCGAACGCAGCCAGTTCGCGATATTGCGCAAGCGACAATCGAACGCCGCCACCCAGCTTCTTGATGACCTTCGTCTGCGCAGCACCGCCAACGCGCGACACCGAGATGCCGGCGTTGATCGCCGGGCGGATGCCCGCGTTGAACAGGTCGGATTCCAGGAAGATCTGTCCATCCGTGATCGAGATCACGTTGGTGGGCACGAACGCGGTGACGTCCCCGGCCTGGGTCTCGATGACGGGCAGCGCGGTCAGCGAGCCGGTCTTGCCCTTCACTGCGCCCTTGGTGAATTTCTCGACGTATTCCTCGTTCACGCGCGCGGCGCGCTCGAGCAGACGCGAGTGCAGGTAGAAGACGTCGCCGGGATACGCTTCGCGCCCCGGCGGCCGGCGCAGCAGCAGTGAGATCTGCCTATACGCCCACGCCTGCTTGGTCAGGTCGTCGTAGATGATCAGCGCGTCCTGGCCGCGGTCGCGGAAATACTCGCCCATCGTGCATCCGGAATAGGGTGCGATGTACTGCATCGCAGCGGACTCCGACGCCGAAGCAGCAACGACGATGGTGTAAGCCAAGGCACCGGTCTCTTCCAGCTTCTTGACGACGTTCATGATCGACGACGCTTTCTGGCCGATCGCGACGTAGATGCAGATGAGATCCTTGCCCTTCTGATTGATGATCGTGTCGACCGCCACGGCCGTCTTGCCGGTCTGCCGGTCGCCGATGATGAGCTCGCGCTGTCCGCGGCCGATCGGCACCATCGCGTCGATCGCCTTCAGCCCGGTCTGCACCGGCTGCGAAACGCTCTTTCGCGCGATCACGCCCGGCGCCACCTTCTCGATGACGTCGGACATCTTGGCGTTGACGGGGCCCTTGCCGTCGATGGGCTGGCCCAGCGCGTTGACGACGCGTCCGATCAGCTCCGGGCCGACGGGCACCTCAAGGATGCGGCCCGTGCACTTGACGGTATCGCCTTCGGAGATGTGTTCGTAGTCGCCCAGAATCACGGCGCCAACCGAATCGCGCTCCAGATTGAGCGCGAGGGCGAACGTGTTGCCCGGAAATTCCAGCATCTCGCCCTGCATCGCGTCCGCCAGCCCGTGCACGCGGCTGATGCCGTCGGACACCGAGACCACGGTCCCCTGCGTGCGCACTTCTGCGCCGATGTCGAGGTTCTGGATCTTGCTTTTGATCAGTTCGCTGATTTCGGATGGGTTCAACTGCATGATTTTTCCTCGCGCGTATCCGGCGGCCAGCGCCGGCGTTGCGTTGATTTCGACATCAGGTTCGCAAATGAGTGGCCATCGCCTGTAGCTCGCCGCGCACCGAGCCGTCGATCACGGTGTCGCCGACGACGATCGTCGCGCCGCCGATCAGCCCGGGATCGACGCTGACGGTGGTCTCGATCTTCTTGCCGAAGCGCTTTTCGAGCGACGCTTTCAGCGACGCGAGTTCGCTCTCGGACACCGCGAACGCACTGGTGATGTGCGCCCGCGCCACACCGTCGGCGGCGTCCTTGAGCGCGTCGAATAGTTGACGGACCTCGGGCAGAAGCCCGATGCGATCGGCTTCGATGAGCACGCGGATGAATGCGCGTGCGCCCCTGTCGAGACCGTCACCGCAGACCGAGAGGAACAGAGATTCCTTTTCGGTAGCCGACAGCTTCGGACTATCGAGCGCCGAACGCATGCGCGGATCGGTTGCAACGTCGGCCGCGAGCTTGAGCATCCCGCTCCACGCGGGCAGCGCGTTGCCTTCGCGCGCGATCGCGAACGCGGCTTCGGCGTAGGGTCTGGCGACGGTGACGGGTTCGGCCATGGTCTGCGCTCAGAGCTGCTTCTCGATGCTCGCGAGCAGTTCGGCGTGCGCCTTGGGATCGACCTCGCGCTTGAGGATCTTCGACGCTCCCGCGACCGCAAGATCCGCGACCTGGTTGCGCAGTGCCTCCTTCGCACGCAGCACTTCCTGCTCGATCTCCGCCTTCGCGGCGGCGATGATGCGCTCCCCCTCCGCCTTCGCCGTTGTCTTCGATTGTTCGATGGTTTCGTTCTTGAGCTTCTCGCCCTGCGCGATGATTTCGGCGGCGCGGGCCTTCGCGTCCGTCATCATCCCGGCGATCTGCGTTTCCGCCTTCGAGAGGCTCTGCCGCCCCTCCTCGCCCGCGGCAAGGCCATCGGCGATCTGCTTCTGGCGGTTCTCGACCGCGCGCATCAGCGGCGGCCAGACGAACTTGGCACAAAAACCGATGAAGACGGCGAACGCGACCGCCTGCATCAGCAGCGTCAGGTTGATGTCCATGAAGCCCTCTTTTGGCAGGCCGGCCCGGTGCCGTTTATTTCAGACCAGCGGGGATGAGCGGATTCCCGAACGCGAACAACATCGCGAGGCCGACACCGATGATGAACGACGCGTCGATCAAGCCGAGCAACAGGAACACCTTGGCCTGCAACGCAGGAATCATTTCCGGCTGACGCGCCGCACCTTCGAGAAAACGCGAGCACATGATGCCGACGCCCACGCACGCGCCCAGCGCACCCAGGCCGATGATGAGGCCGATGCCGATGCCGGTCGAGGCCTGGATCTGCGCGATCAGTTGCAGCTTGTCCATGTTGCTTTCCTTTCTGAACGGATGAGTCGGTTGTTGTGGCGAAACCTGGATGCTACCGCCCTAGTGATGCTCGTGCGCCATCGCGATGTATACGACGGTCAGCATCATGAAGATGTAGGCCTGGAGCGCGACGATCAGGATGTGGAAAATCGACCAGCCTACGTGGAGCAGGCCGCCGACGATGACGCCCGTGACGCCGGTTGCGGCCCACAGGCCGAGAAGCAGAAAGATAATCTCGCCCGCATACATGTTGCCGTACAGTCGCAGCGAGTGTGACAGCGGCTTGGACACGTACTCGATGATGTTGAACAGCAAATTGAACAGGATCAGCAACGGCGAAGCCCACAGCGGCCTGATACCGAAGGGCGAACAGAACAGTTCGTGCAGCCAGCCGCCGAGGCCCTTGATCTTGATGCTATAGAAGATCATCAGCGCGAATACCGACAACGACAGCGCGAAGGTCGTGTTCACATCGGCCGTCGGGACGCTTCGCCATGTGTGCAGGTGGAACACGTGCTCGTATACCCACGCCATCACGTCGACCGGCAAAAAGTCCATCGCGTTCATGAACAGGACCCACACGAACACGGTGAGCGCGACCGGGGCGACGAACTTGATGTCGTTATGGAACAGGCTCTTTACCTGTTCGTTGACGAAGTCTACCGAGAGCTCGACGAAGGCCTGGGTCTTCGAAGGCACGCCTGAGGTCGCCTTGCGCGTCACCAGCCAGAGGAAGCCGAGCACGAGCACGCCCAGGATCACGGAGGTGACGATCGTGTCGTAATTGATCGTCCAGAATCCGCCGGATTCGCGGACGGACTTTGTAAAGAACGTGAGGTGGTGCTGGATGTACGTCGTCGCGTCGAGTTGATGTTCTTCGGCCGCCATGTCTGAATCCCGCCCAGTCGATCAGTCTTGCACCAGGATCGCCGCCTGCGACACCAGGACGGTGATCACGAACGCAGAAAAGAAGGCCGCATGGACGACCTCGCCGTACGTCGTCAGCACCAGCCACAACTGAAGCACGATGACCGTGATCTTGCCGGCCTCGGCACGCAGCATCGTGCGCAGCGTGCCCGCCGCGGTCGCGGATGGATTCAGCGCGATCAGTACCGCGAAAACCACGCCGGCGGAAATGTTGACGATCCCGCCCAGAACCGCCGACAGCGCCCCATGCCCCCCTGCCCAGACTCCGGCCACCAGCGCCACCAACAGCGTCGCGATCCCCTGCCAGCCGGCAACGCGGCGGATCGGAAAACCAGGGGATCGATGCGGTTGGAAGCTCGACACCAGAGCCACAGCAAACTTATGGATTATAGGGTTTTTTGTCGCGGCGCGTCAACGAATGCTGCGGCGCGCAATGGCGTGAAGTCTGGTGTCAGCCGCCGGACAGTGCGCAGACAATCATGACCTCGTCGGCGATGCCGACCGCGGCGGAAAGTCCCGACATCTGTTCGCCGTTGACGAAGAATTTGATGTGCCGGCGGATGTCGCCCTGCTCGTCGATCACGCGAAAGCGAATGCCGGGATAACGGCAGTCCAGATCGGCAAGCACTTGAGCCAGCGTACCGCCCTGCGCGCTGACGGCGTCCGCATTGTTCGTGTAGCTTCGTAACGGGCCGGGAATGCGGACCTGCATTTCGTTACACGGCTTCCACCGCGTAGATGTGCGGCAGGTGCGCGGCGACGCACTTCCAGCTGCGGCCCTCGTCGCGACTCGCCCAGACCTCGCCGCTCGTGGTCGCGAAATACACGCCGGTGGGCGTCGCCGCATCCACGGTCATCGCTTGCCGCTTCACCGTGTACCACGCCTGTGCTTTCGGCAGCCCGTTTGCCTGTCGCTGCCACGATTTTCCGCCGTTGACCGAGCGATAAACCGCCGGCTTGCCGGCGGGCGAAACGCGCGGCCACACGCTGCTGCCATCCATCGGAAATACCCAGAGTGTGTCCGGATCCCGCGGATGCAGAACGACCGGAAAGCCGATCGATCCGACGCTCTTGGGCATGCCGGCCCCGATCTCCTGCCACTGACGGGACGGGCGGTCGAGCCGATAAATGCCGCAGTGATTCTGGTGATACAGGCGGTCGGGCAACGCCGGGTGCATGCGCAGGCAATGCGGATCGTGTCCGTATTCGGCGTTCGGATCCGGCAGGAAATCGGCGCGCACGCCGCGATTGAGCGGTGCCCAGCCGGCACCGGCGTCGGTGGACTCGAACACACCGCCGCTGGACATGGCGATATACATGTGTGAAGCGTTTCGCGGATCGACGATCACCGAGTGCAGCTTCGGACCGTCCGGCGTACCGTCCTTGCCGTCGCCGCACCACGCGTTGCGTTGCGGATGCTCGTTGAAACCATCGACGCCGCGCCATGTCGCGCCACCGTCCTCGGATCGGAACAGGCCCTGCGGCGAAGTTCCCGCGTACCACACGCCGGGCTGCGACGCATGCCCTGGAGTGAGCCAGAACGAGTGATCGACCACGCGGCCGCTACCTTCGCGAAATGCGGGAGGTTGCTTGGCTTCGTGCCAGCTCCGGCCGCGGTCGGCGGAGCGGAAAATCGTCGGACCGAGATGCCCGGTACGCGCCGCGGCGAGGACGGAATTCGGATTGCGCGGATCGGCGACGCAGTGATGCACGATGTGACCGAGGAACTGCGGGCCTGCCAGTCGCCAGCTCCGCCGAAGCGGATCGGCGTGAAGTTGCCAGAGCCCTTTGCGCGTCGAGACGAGCAACGTTACTCGACGTTCGCGGGCGGATTTCTGCTGCGCCATCTGTCCCTCTGGGAATTCCGCGAATGCGGACTGCAGACCTTACGCCTTCATCTCGGCGACGACAAGACGTGCGTCGTGGGCAAGTGCAGACCCGCTTCTGCAGGGTTGGATTTCCGCTACAATCATCGGTCCGCCACGGGGGATCGCGGCGCGCTACTCGTCACAAGGAGACAGCCATGACCATCAAGGTAGGCGACCGGCTTCCATCGGGGAGCCTCAACGAATACATCGAGGTCGCCACGGAACAATGCCCGGTCGGACCTAACGAATTCAAGATCGACGATCTGACGCGCGACAAGAAGGTCGTGCTGTTCGGTCTGCCAGGCGCGTTCACGCCGACGTGCTCGGCCAAGCATGTGCCCGGCTACGTGGCAAATTCCGACAAGCTCAAGGCGAAGGGTGTGGACGACATCATCTGCATGTCGGTCAACGACGCGTTCGTGATGGGCGCGTGGGCCAAGGACCAGAAGGCGGCCGGCAAGGTGCGCATGATGGGTGACGGCAGCGCCGCATACACGAAGGCGCTTGGGCTCGAACTGGACCTGATGGCGCGGGGCATGGGCGTCCGCTGCCAGCGCTTTTCCGCGTTGATCGAAAACGGCGCCGTGAAAACCCTGAACATCGAGGCCCCCGGCAAATTCGAGGTGTCCGACGCCGACACGATGCTCAAGCAACTCGGCTGAGGCGGGCGGCGACTGAGCGGGGCAATTCCTGCGGGCCGGCGCTAGCGGATCTTCGCGAGGATTCCGTCGAGCTGCGCCAGGCTCGAATAGCTAATGACCAGGCGACCGGCGCCCTTGCGCGTAGCCTCGATGCGCACGCTCGCGCCCAACGCGTCGGCAAGTTCCTGTTCGAGGCGCGCAACATCGCGGTCCGGGTGCTTGCCCGAGGGCGTACGGGCACCCCGCCGCGGCGCCGGGGCGAGCTGCGCATGCACCATACGTTCGGCATCGCGCACCGAAAGCTCCTGCGCGACAATGCGTCCCGCCGCTGCCGCCTGCTGCGCGGTAGGCAGCGAAAGCAGCGCTCGCGCGTGGCCCATGTCGATCTTCGACGCGAGCAGCATCTGCTGAACCGGCGGCGCCAGCTGCGTCAGGCGCAACAGATTCGAAACGGCGCTCCGCGAGCGCCCGATCGCTGCCGCCGCGGCTTCATGCGTCAACTTGAATTCGTCGATCAGTCGCGCGATGCCTTGCGCTTCCTCCAACGGATTCAAATCCTCGCGCTGGATGTTTTCGATCAACGCCAGCGCCAGCGCCGCGTGATCGGGCACGTCGCGCACGAGGGCGGGCACGTGTTTCAACCCGGCGCGCTGCGCCGCACGCCAGCGGCGTTCGCCCGCAATGATTTCAAAATTGCCGGCGCCGATCGGACGCGCGAGGATCGGCTGCATCACGCCCTGCGCCTTGATCGATTCCGCGAGCGCGTCCAGGGACGCATCGTCCATGCGCGTGCGCGGCTGGTACCTTCCCGCTCGCAGCCGTTCAAGCGCGATCGCCTGCATGCTTTCGCCGCTCGCGGTGTCGTCCGATCCGGAAAGCAGAGCGTCGAGTCCGCGCCCGAGGCCCTTGAGCTTAGCCATGTGCAACTCCTTGCGCCGCTACGGCGGTTTCGTCACGGCGGAGCATCTCGCCGGCAAGCGCGAGGTACGCCTGCGCACCCTTCGAAGTCTTGTCCAGATGCAACGCCGGAATACCATAGCTCGGCGCCTCGGCGAGGCGAACGTTGCGCGGAATCACCGTCCGATAGAGCTTTTCGCCGAAGTGCTTCTGCAGATCGGCCGATACGTTGAGCGCGAGCGTGTTGCGCGGGTCGTACATGGTGCGCAGCAGCCCTTCGACCTCGAGCTTCGGATTCAGATGCGCACGCACCTTGCGTATGGTCTGCACGAGGTCCGACAGTCCTTCCAGCGCGTAATACTCGCACTGCATGGGAATGAGCACGCTATCGGCCGCGCACAGTCCGTTGAGCGTCAGCAGCGACAGCGACGGCGGGCAATCGAGCAGGATGAAATCGTATTGATTGACGATCTCGGAAATCGCCGCGCGCATCTGCGACAGCGCGTCGGCGAGCGCATCCCTGAGGCGCATCTCACGCTCCGGGAGATCGACGAGCTCAACTTCGGCGCCCGCAAGCTCGCGATTCGAAGGGACCAGGTCGAATCCGCCCGATGGCGACGCCAGACGCACATCGGCGATATGCTTCTCACCAAGCAGGACTTGGTAAACTGTATAAGTAAGCGCTCGCTTATCGATCCCCGCGCCCATCGTGGCATTGCCCTGGGGATCGAGGTCGACGAGCAGCACGCGCCGCTTCATCGCCGCCAGGCTCGCGGCCAGGTTGACGCTGGTCGTCGTCTTGCCGACACCGCCTTTTTGGTTGGCGATGGCGATGATCTTGGTCACGCCACCGCTTCCATGATAACCAGGTGCCGCTCGCCGTCGACATCAGGGACCGTGAGTCGTGGCGCGGCGATAACGCGGACATCCGCGGGGAGCTGCGCTATCTCGCCCCGAGGCAGGAGTCCTTTCATCGCGACGAGTTTTCCGCCGCGCGCGAGAAGGTGGCGCGTGTGCGCCACGAACACCGCGAGTGCGGCGTATGCGCGCGCGATGATGACATCGAACGGCGCCGGCGATACGAAGTCCTCGACGCGCATGCAGGTCACCTCGACGTTCGAGAGGCCGAGCTCGATCGCCGCTTGCCGCAGGAAGGCTGCCTTCTTGCGGTTGCTGTCGACGAGCGTGACTCGCCAGTCCGGACGCGCCACCGCGAGGGGAATGCCGGGCAGCCCGCCCCCGCTGCCGACATCGGCCATGCGCACACCGACGCGTTGCGGCAAGTGCGGCAATACCGCGAGCGAGTCCAGCAGGTGGTGTGTGATCATGTGCGCCGGATCGCGAACCGCGGTAAGGTTGTGCGTGCGATTCCATTTCTCGAGCAGCGCGACGTAGGCGAGCAACGTGTCCTGCGCGGCACGAGCGAGGTCGATGTGGAGGGCATCGATGCCGGACGCAAGCGCATCGGTCATGCAGACCGCTGCTGCGCTTCGACCGTTGCTTGCTTGAAGCCGCGCTTCAGATGCACCAGCAACAACGCGATCGCGGCGGGCGTGACCCCGGAAACGCGCGCGGCGTGACCCAGTGTCTCCGGCCGATGCAAGTTGAGTTTTTGCTGTACTTCGATCGACAGTCCGCGCACCTTGCCGTAGTCGATCTCTCGCGGCAGTCGGAGCGCCTCCTGCGCCGCGTTCCGCGCGATCTCTTCGTTCTGGCGATCGATGTAGCCTGCGTACTTGGTCGCAATCTCGACCTGCTCGGCAACGCCCGGCGCTTCCGCGGCCACGCCCGATCCCGGGAGCGTCATGAGACTTTCATAGCTCACTTCAGGCCTGCGTAACAGCTCCGCCAGCGAGGCGTTGCGCTCAAGCGCTTGCCCGAGGACACGTTCGGCATCCGCGCGAGCGACTTGCCCCGGATTGACCCAGGTCGACTTGAGCCGTTCCAACTCTCGCGCTACGGCGTCACGCTTGCGGCAGAACGCGTCCCAGCGCCGATCGTCGACGAGGCCAAGCGAGCGCCCCACCTCGGTCAGGCGCAGGTCGGCGTTGTCCTCGCGCAACTGCAAGCGGTATTCGGCGCGGCTGGTGAACATGCGGTATGGCTCGGTCACGCCGCGCGACACGAGGTCGTCGACGAGCACGCCCAGGTAGGCCTGGTCGCGACGCGGATACCAGCCTGCGTCGCCTCGCGTGAAGCGCGCAGCATTGATCCCGGCGAGCAAGCCCTGTGCGGCGGCTTCCTCGTAGCCGGTGGTGCCGTTGATTTGGCCCGCAAAGAAAAGCCCGGCAATGGCGCGCGTTTCGAGGGTCGGCCGCAACGCCCGCGGATCGAAGTAGTCGTATTCGATGGCGTAGCCGGGGCGCAGGATGTGCGCCCCCTCGCAGCCCACGATGGTATGCACCAGCGCGAGTTGCACGTCGAAAGGCAACGAAGTCGAAATGCCGTTCGGGTAGATCTCGTGTGTCGCGAGGCCTTCGGGCTCGAGGAAAATCTGATGGCTCGTGCGGTCGGCAAAACGCGTGACCTTGTCCTCGATCGACGGGCAGTAGCGCGGACCCACACCCTCGATGACGCCGGTGAACATCGGCGAGCGATCCAGTCCACCGCGAATGACCTCATGCGTGCGCGCGTTGGTATGAGTGATCCAGCAAGGCAGCTGCCGCGGGTGCATTGCCCGCTCGCCCACGAACGAGAACACGGGCGCCGGGTCGTCGCCGGGCTGTACCGTAAGGGCCCCGAAATCGATGGTCCGCCCATCGAGCCGGGGCGGCGTGCCGGTCTTGAGGCGGCCGACCGGAAGCTTCATCTCGCGCAGGCGCGCGCCCAGCGTACGCGCCGGTGGATCGCCCGCGCGACCGGCTTCGTAGTGGGCGAGTCCAACATGGATCAAACCCGACAGGAAGGTGCCGGCCGTGAGCACCACGGCGTCGGCTTCGAAGCGCGCGCCGATCTGGGTGACCACACCGCTGATGCGATCGCCCGCGAGCGTCAGGTCATCGACGGGCTGCTGAAACAGGGTCAGGTTGGGCTCGTTCTCCAACCGGGAACGTATCGCCTGTTTGTACAACATTCGGTCGGCCTGCGCGCGTGTTGCCCTCACCGCAGGACCCTTGCTCGAATTCAGGATGCGAAACTGTATCCCCGCTTCGTCGGTGGCCAGCGCCATCGCCCCGCCCAGCGCGTCGATCTCCTTCACCAGATGACCCTTGCCGATACCGCCGATCGACGGGTTGCAGGACATCTGGCCGAGCGTCTCGATGCTGTGAGTAAGCAGCAGCGTGCGCCGCCCCATGCGCGCAGCCGCCAGCGCCGCTTCGGTGCCGGCGTGGCCGCCGCCAACCACTATCACCTCGAAACGCGTAGGGAAGAGCATGTTTTTACAGGGAAACTTTGGCGATTGCGGAGTCCTGATAATACCGCAACCACTGCCTACCCGATAGACATCGCCAGCAACACCGTGTTTCACGTGAAACAGCGCCGTGCTGCCGTTCCACGTGGAACAAGGCGGCGCCGGATCGTGGAGCTAGACGTCCGGCGCGCGTGCTGCGGGCGCGGTAGACTCCCGCGCGACCAGCTTCGCGCTCAGCGGCGCCATGTTCGACGCGCGCCCTGCGGTCGCGTCCATCAGGCGACGGGCCAACGCAACGCCGGCGTCGGCCGGGGCAACGCGCAGCGATGTCAACACTGGCCGTACGTGCAGCGACAGCTCGCTGTCGCCGAAGCCGACCACGGCAAGCTCATCGGGAACTGCGATTTGGCTGTGTTCGCAGGAGCGAAGCAATGCTGCGGCGGCGCGATCGCTGCCGCACACCACTCCCGTCACACGCGATGGCCACTTCGCCAGCATCTCGCCCAGCGCCGGCCCCCCGGCAAAGTCGGTTTCGACCTTGACGACCTCCACCCCGCGCGTCGCCGCACGCTCCTTCACGGACTCGGCCGTGGCGCGGTCGGGTACATCGACCAACGCGACCCTGACGTGCCCGAGGCCGCCCAGGTACAGCGCCCCCAGCGCCAACGCCTGCGCCCGGCTGAATACGGGCGCCCATCTCGCGTCCGGAGCGCCACCGCCATCGAGGCTGATGAAGGGGACACGAGCCTTCGGCACGGCAGGGACTGGCGCCCCGCAGAAAGCCACGGCCGTGCAGCCCCGCGCCAGCAGCTCGGCGATGCGCGCCGCCGTCGCCTCGGGCGTGCCGTCGGTGACCGCCGCAATGAGCAACATATCCGATCGCGCAAGCTCGCGCGCCAGCGCTTCGACCACAGCGCCGGTGAAGCCGTCGTCCAGACGGGCGAGGACGGCGCCGACGCAGCGCCGACGATCTGCCGTCACCCCAAATCCGCCCGGCGTATAGGCCAAGTCCGCCGCGGCCGCCGTTACCCGCGCGCAGAGCGCCTCGCTAACGAGATCCGGACGCGAAAATGACCGCGACGCCGACGCGATCGAGACACCGGCGGCACGGGCAACATCGGCGAGAGTTGTCCTTCCCGGTTGAACGACGCGTCGGCGACGTGCGTTGGCCATTGCTCAGCGCTTACCGGCGCCGGCCGAGACCCACCGACATCGGGCGTCTGCGATGGCAGCGGGTATGAAACGCATTACAGAAATATATTCCCACAATTGTTTGCTGCAAGCATTTACATTTTCCCAGCATAGCCTCGACGGGCCTGGCCTGCAAGCAAGATGCAGCCAGTCTGCGCGCGCCATGGCACGGAATTGGCGTCCTTGCTCAACTGACAGACGAAGGCGTCGGAGACGCGGTCGAGGGACTGCGCCGCGCGAAGCAACCGCAAAGCTTTCTTCGCCGCGTCGCGGCTCATGTGACGAGGGCGCGTCACCGCGCCCTCCGTCTCCTGCGAAAAACCAGGCTACGCCGTCAGCCGGGTTTCGCGAGTTGCATTTCGAGGTCGCGACGCTTGATAGCGAACGCCTGCGGTTGCTTGCGACCCAGCATCTCGAAGAGTCGAAGGTGCGCCTGTAATTCCTGGTTCCAGCGTTCGGGATCGACGTTCATGACCCCCGCGAAACGCTCCGGCGCAAACTCGAGCCCGCGCCAGTCGATGTCTGCGTAGTCCGGCTGCAGCCCCAGCGCCGTCGTGCGCGCATGCGCTCCCCCGAGGCAGCGCTCGACGATCCACTTGAGCACGCGCATGTTCTGCCCAAACCCCGGCCACGCGAACTTGCCGTCGGCGTCGGTGCGAAACCAGTTGACGTTGAAGATGCGCGGCGCATGCGCGACCTTGCTGCCCATGGCCAGCCAGTGCGCGAAGTAGTCGCCGATGTGATAGCCGCAGAACGGCAGCATCGCGAACGGATCGCGGCGCACTTCGCCTACTTTGCCCGCGGCAGCGGCGGTCGTCTCCGAGCCCATGGTTGCCGCCTTATAGACGCCGTCCTCCCAACTCGTTGCTTCGACGATGAGCGGAACGGTGTCGCTGCGGCGCGCGCCGAATACGAAAGCTGCTATCGGCACCCCCGCGGGGTTGTCCCATTCCGAATCGAGCGACGGACACCGCGTGGCGGCGACGGTAAATCGGGCATTCGGATGCGCGGCCTTGCGCCCACATCCCGGCGTCCACGATTGACCCTGCCAGTCGGTGAGGTGTTCCGGCACATCACGCGTCATGCCCTCCCACCAGACGTCGCCGTCGTCGGTCAGCGCGACGTTGGTGAATATCACGTCGCGCTCGAGCGTCCTCATCGCGTTGGGATTGGATTCGTACGATGTCCCCGGCGCGACACCGAAGTAGCCGGCCTCTGGATTGATTGCATGCAGATAGCCATCCGCGTGCGGCTTGATCCAGGCGATGTCGTCGCCGATCGTCGTCACCTTCCAGCCGTCCATGCCCGAAGGTGGGATCAACATCGCAAAGTTCGTCTTACCGCAGGCGCTCGGAAACGCCGCCGCGATATACGACTTTTGGCCAGCCGGTGACGTCACGCCGAGGATCAGCATGTGCTCGGCCAGCCAGCCTTCATCGCGGCCCATGACCGACGCGATGCGCAGCGCGAAGCACTTCTTGCCGAGCAAGGCGTTGCCACCATAGCCCGAGCCGTAGCTCCAGATCTCGCGCGTCTCGGGGTAGTGCACGATGTACTTGTGCTGCGCGTTGCACGGCCAGCGAACGTCTGGTTGCCCGGGTTGCAGCGGCGCGCCGACGCTGTGCACGCACGGCACGAACGCCCCGTCGCCGCCCAGCGCGTCGAAGACCGCGCGCCCCATGCGCGTCATCAGGCGCATGCTGACCACGACATAGGGGCTGTCGGTGAGCTCGACGCCGATGTGCGCGATGGGGCTGCCCAGCGGCCCCATCGAGAACGGCACGACGTAAAGCGTGCGCCCGCGCATGCAACCCTTGAACAGTTCGCCGAGCGTGGCGCGCATCGTCGCCGGGGCGACCCAGTTGTTGGTGGGTCCCGCATCGTCCTCGCGCTCACAGCAGATAAACGTGCGATCCTCTACACGAGCAACATCGGAAGGATCCGAGCGCGCGAGGTAGCTGTTCGGGCGCTTCACGGGATCGAGGCGAATAAGCGTCCCGCCTTCAACCATCCGCGCGCACAGCGCATCGTATTCGCTCTGCGATCCATCGCACCAGACAATACGCTCAGGCTGCATTGTGGCGGCGATTTCGCGGACCCACGCCAGCAGGCGCGGGTGTCGCACATGCGCTGGCGCGCCGACGGCGGCGGCAAGTGCAGGCGTCGGATCGGGATGGTTCATCGAAGGGGCGTACATCCGGCGAAGCGGGCGGCAGCACCCGGCGCCTGAATGCTGAAAAAAAGTGGTTTGCAATGTTAGCACGCGCCGTCCGGATCGCGCGCTGCGAACTTGGTCAGGCCACTGGGCCGCCCCGCCTCGGGTAATCGGCTTGTAACACACATTTTCGTCATCTCGAACATTCGCCTCTGCGTGAGAGCCGTGCCAACAGCGGTCCCGTGCAAAGCAGCAGCACAATGCGCGTGACGCATCGGTCCGAGCATCCACGGCAGCGGCACGTGCGCCGCTCTCGCCACCAGCGCCGCAACCAATCCGGCCACCCGCGCGCCTGCCAGAGACACCAGCTCACGCGGGCGGCGATTCACTTGCCGATGCAAAACCGGCTGAATATTTCCCCGAGCAGGTCGTCGGCGCTGAACTTCCCGGTGATCGCCGCCATCGCCTCCTGCGCGCCGCGCAGCTCTTCGGCGACGAGCTCGAGCGGCGGCTGGCGCACCGCCAAGTGCGCCGCTGCCGCGGCGAGGCTGCGCTCGGCGGCTGCGAGCGCCTGGATGTGCCGCTCGCGCGCGAGAAAAGTGCCTTCCATGTCCTCGTGTGCGCCCGCAACGTCGAGGATCGCTTCCTGCAGAAGTTCGATTCCCGCGCCGGTCTTGGCCGACAGCCACACGCCGCGCGCGCCGCCCTGCGCGATCCGGTGCGGCGCGTCGCCGCTCAAGTCGATCTTGTTGTGGACGACGATGTGCGGCAGCGCCGGATCGAGCCTCGATGCGACCGCGTCCTGAACCTCGCCGCGATCGCGTGCGTCGGCAACAATGAGCGCGAGATCCGCGCGGGCAACCGCGGTCCAGGTGCGCGCGATGCCGATGCTCTCGACTTCGTCGGCGGCTTCCCGCACGCCGGCAGTGTCCACAATGTGCAGCGGCACACCTCGGATCTCGATGCTGCTGCGGATCGCATCCCGCGTCGTGCCGGCGACAGGGGTCACGATGGCGACGTCGTCGCCAGCCAGCCGGTTGAGAAGGCTCGATTTGCCGACGTTCGGCGCGCCGACCAACACAACATCGAGGCCTTCGCGCAGGAGGTTACCCTGGCGTGAGGCTCTGAGCAGCGTTGCGACGCGCTCATGTAACACGCTCAATCGCTCTCCCGCGTTCGCCGCACGAACGAAGTCGATATCCTCATCGGGAAAGTCGAGCGTGGCCTCGGTGAACATGCGCAGCTCGGTCAGCGCGGCGACGATGGCATCGACCGCGCGAGAGAATTCGCCGGACAGGCTGCGCCGCGCGGCACGCGCGGCGGTGGCAGTGGCGGCATCGATCAGGTCGGCGACGCTTTCGGCTTGAGCGAGGTCGAGCTTGTCGTTTAGAAAAGCTCGCTTGGTGAATTCGCCGGCTTCGGCAATGCGCGCGCCCAGTTCCAGGCACCGCGCAAGGATGACGGCCAGTATCGCAGGGCCGCCGTGGCCATGCAGTTCGAGCACGTTCTCGCCGGTGTATGACGCCGGTGCGGGGAACCAGAGCGCCAGTCCCTCGTCGAGCGTCTCGCCGCGCGCTCCAACGAAGCGCGAGAGCGTGGCCACGCGCGGGGCCAGCGGTCGTCCGACAATGCCTTCGAGCACGCGCGACAGATCGCGGCCGGAGACGCGGATCACGCCGACGCCGCCGCGGCCGGGCGGCGTCGCGATCGCAGCAATGACGTCAGGCTCGTACGTCATACCGCGCCACGCGGCGCCTTGGGCGCCTAGCGCCGCTTGGCCGCCGCGGCGGCCGCTTCACGTTCGAGCACCCGGTTCATGTGCCATTGCTGGAAAATCTGCAGCGAGTTGTTCACCAGCCAATACAGCACCAGGCCCGACGGAAAGAATATGAACATCACCGAGAAGGCGATGGGCATGATCTGCATCACCTTGGCCTGCACCGGGTCCTGGATCGGCGTGGGTGAGAGCCTGACCTGCAGGTAGGCGGTGATCGCGTAGATGATCGGAAGGACGAAGTAAGGGTCCGGCGCCGACAGGTCGTGGATCCAGAGTATCCATGGCGCGTGGCGGAGCTCGACCGCCGACAGCAGCACCCAATACAGCGCGATGAACACGGGAATCTGCACGACGATCGGCAGGCAGCCGCCCAGCGGATTGATCTTCTCCGTCTTGTACATCTCCATCATCTTCATCTGCAGCTGCTGCTTGTCGCTGCCGTACTGCTCCTGCAGCGCCTTCATCTTCGGCGCGATCACCTTCATTTTCGCCATAGACCGCGCGCTGGCGTGGTTGAGCGGATAGAACGCGCTCTTGATGATGATAGTGAGCAGAACGATCGCCCAGCCCCAGTTATGCACGATGCCGTACAACCACTTGAGCAGCCAGAACAGCGGCGCCGCCAGAATGGTGAAGATGCCGTAGTCGACGACCAGGTCGAGCCCGGGGGCGAGCTTCGCGAGCACCTCTTGCTCCTGCGGGCCCGCGTACAGCGGGACCCTGATCACCCCCGTTTCGCCGGGCGCGATCGGTGTTGCCTGGACGATCACGCCGTCGGCGTAAAGGCCGTTGTCGACCTTTTTCGCGTAGAACTCGCGCGAGCTTCTAGGCGTGTCGGGCGGCAGCCACGCGGCGAGGAAGTAGTGCTCGATCATCCCGACCCAGCCGTTGTCGGTATTCTTCGTATAGGGCAGCTTGCGCGACGGATCGGCGGCAAGTTTGTCGAGCTCTCCCGGGTCGACCTTCTTGAACTTGTCCGTCTCGTTGTAGATGACCGGTCCCGTATAAGCCGCCGGGGCCATCGAACTGTGCACGCCTTGTGTCTTGGTGTCGCGCGTGAGCTGAAAGTAGGCGTACGGCGTGATCGGCGCATTGCCCGCGTTGGTGATCGCGTACGCCACGTCGATGACGTACGAACCGCGGTGGAAGGTGAGCGTCTGCAACACCTTGTCGCCGTTCGTGGCGGTCGCCTGCAGCTTCACCTCGAGACTGTCCGCGCCGGGCGCCAGCTCTCGCGGCCCCGGTAGCACCTGCCACAGCGTGCGATGGTTCGGCATGCCCTCGCCGAGCAGGCCCGATTGCGCGATGAACGTGCGCTCAGCATTGCGCTGGAGCAACACATAGGGTTTGGATTCGTCGTTGGTATCGCGATGTGCCGTCAAGGCGAGCTGCGTGAGCACGGCGCCTTGCGTGTCGATGGTCGCGGTGAGCAGATCGGTCTTGACGACAACCATCTCGCCGGGCGGCGGCGCCGCTGTCGGCGAACCGGGAACCGGCGGCGCCGCCGTCGCGCTGGCGGGCACGGCATCGCCGGTCTTGGGCGCCGAAGGCGTCGCTGTGGTCGTTACTGGGACCGGCGGACGGTGCTCGCGCTGCCATGCCTCCCACAGGAACAGCGCGGAGAACGAGAAAATGACGAGCAGAATCAGTCTTTGGGTATCCATGGGCTTAGCAAGCGGCGGCGGTTCGATCAGGGGACCGGATCGAAGCCGCCGCAATGATACGGGTGACAGCGTCCGACGCGGCGTAGGGCAAGCCACGTGCCCCTGAGCGCGCCGTGGCGCTCGATGGCTTCGCGGGCGTAATCAGAGCAACTCGGGTAGAAACGGCAATTCGCGCCGAGCATCGGGCGAATTGCATACTGATATCCGCGCACAAGCACGAGTAATAGGGATTTCATGGGCTATTCGAAGCCACCAACGCGTCGATCAGGCCTGCGGTCTCGGTCGCGATGTCGCGAAGTGCCCCGCGCGCGCAGCGCGCGCGCAGCCTCACGATGATGTCGAAGCGCAGGACGGCCGGACGGCGGCTGCGCAGCGTTTCGCGCAAGATACGCCGGAGATAGTTGCGATCGACCGCGCGCGGTAGATGCTGCCTGGCGATGATGTAGCCGACGGCGCCCGTGTTGCGCGCGGCCGGGGCCGCGACAAGCTGCACGTGCCGTCCGGAAACGCGACGCCCCTCCCGGAGCAGCCGGGCAAAGGCTTCGCTTCCGGACAACCGCTGTTTGCGAGTCGTGCCGATCGCCGGCTGCGCCGTCGAACCAACACTACACCGCGAGCCTGGCGCGGCCCTTGGCGCGCCGTGCGCGCAGCACCCGGCGACCGCCGGCGGTCTTCATCCTGCTGCGAAAGCCGTGGGTGCGCTTACGGCGCACCACCGATGGCTGGAACGTGCGTTTCATGATCTGCCTTCGTGAGAAAAGCCTTACATTAGAGCGTTTTGCGGTATGTCCTGTCAACAGAATTAACCGTCCGGTAGTGTCTCAGTTTGAAGTTTGACGCGCAATTGGAGGCATGCCAAAGTTAGACATGCCTAAACGCCCAAGCACCAGTCGGCAAGACGTCAGCACGCTTGCCAAGTCGATTGTCGATCAAGCGACTGGCGCCGCGCACGTTCCGGAAACTGCGAAAGTTGGGGGTGCAAAAAAGAAAGGCGTCCCTGCTTCGCCGCTCCTACCGTCAAAACGCAAATCCAGGTAGCAACGGCTGCGCTGCCTTTCCCGAACTATCGAGTCCGAGAGAAAACGGATCGGTCTTGGGCTTTTCTTGATCCCGCGTCTGAGCCCGTAGTTTGAGTAACGTAGCGCTTGCAACGTAGTAGCGCCATTTCCTGTCGCCTTTTGGCACCAGGTAGCCCCGTTCGACGAGCACCCTCAGGTCTTTGCCTGCGACCTGATCAGAAATATCCGCATTCTTCCTATAGCTCGAATTCCTTACTCGGAATCCGACTGCGGCATCTCCCAGCGCCAAAGTCATTCGCTCATTGAGCTTTTGGGATTTTAATTCTTCCTCCAATGACGACCAAAGCAGCTCAGTCTCCCTAGTCCGCCGCAACAATGTCACAGCTTGTTGATAGTGCGCCGTCAGACAAAACTTAATCCACGGCAAGACGTCGTTTGCGGGATGCCAGGAGCCCTGTCCAACCTTTCCAAGGACATCGTAGTACTCGACTGTGTTTCTCCCAAGGTGTTCCTCAATACTGGAAAACTGCGGGTCAACAATACCCTCGCGGGCTAAAACCATTGTCTGGAGCGCACGACCCATCCGGCCGTTTCCATCTGAAAATGGATGGATCATTACTAGATTTAGATGCGCAAGTGCAGCTCTTACCATTACGGGCAATTGATTTTCGGCGTTGAGTGAATCAATAAGTTCTGACATGAGGTGAGGTACGGTTTCAACGCCCGGGCCTTCATACACCACTTGTCCCGTCGCATCGTTTCGTACCCACACTGACCCTGGACGCCAGCGGCCGGGGTGCGCCTTAAGATCGAATCCAACCATCATGTAGTGCAAGCTGCGCAGCGTCCCATCGTTATGACGGTAGTGAGGGTCGTCAGAGAGTTGCAGTACGTAACCCATAGCCGCTCGATACCCGTTGATCGCCAACCACGTTTCGGTTTGGGCATCGAAGGGCTCCTCCTCATCGACCGCTGCTACGGCATCATCCTCAGTGACGTTATATCCCTCGATACTGTTCGAGCCTTGGACCGCTCTGGCGAAAGTTGACCGACGCAGAAATCCCGTCCATCGACGTCTGCGGTCACTGGTCGCGTATCTAAGTTGTTGACGTAAAACGTCTATCAGTGCGATTACCCCCTGATATTCAGGAGGCAACTCTGGGAGGGTGAAGATCATATCGTTATCCTGTTGACAAACGTATAATGTACGTATAGTATCAATACAAGATATTGTTGTCAACAGTATAACGATACTTAAATGAACCGCCTACCCCTACCAGACCGCGCAAAAATCCTCGGGATGCTTGTCGAGGGAAATTCTATGAGGGCCACATCCCGGATGGCGAACGTAAGCATTAACACCGTGACCAAGCTACTCGTGGACGTGGGCTCAGTTTGCGCTGGACTACCAAAACGCGACGCTGCGCAACCTATCTTGCAAGCGCATTCAGTGCGACGAGATATGGAGCTTCTGCTACGCGAAGGAACGAAACGTTCCCGCCATGATGCAGGGTCAACACGGATATGGCGACGTATGGACGTGGACCGCGATCTGCGCTGACTCCAAGCTCGTACCGTCATGGGTCGCAGAGATGCCTTCTATGCACACGCATTCGCCACTGATCTGGCCTCTAGGCTGTGCTCGCGTGTCCAGTTGACCACGGATGGTCACCACGCCTACCTGAGCGCCATAGAGGGCGCATTCGGGCTGGACGTGGACTACGCAATGCTCGTCAAGACTTACGGCCAGTCAGAGGAAGGCGAGCGGCGCTACAGCCCGGCCGTATGCACTGGCGCATTCAAGCGGCAGATCATTGGCGATCCGAAGGTCGCGGACGTGTCGACAAGCTACGTCGAGCGCCAGAACCTAACAATGCGCATGAGCATGCGTAGATTCACCCGCCTGACTAACGGATTTAGCAAGAAACTCGAGAACCTTGAGCACACAGTCGCCCTGCACTTCATGTATTACAACTTTGGCAGAGTGCACAAGTCCCTGCGTGTCACCCCCGCGATGGAAGCTGGAAAGGCTGACCTCACCAGCATTCCGATAACTTCACTTCGGGAATTTCCGTACAAACCTGACCGAAGCAGCACTCCGACATTCTCAAGCATCTGAATTGTCAGTGTGCATTTGACCTCTTTGGTCTCATTTGCGTTTTCTTTTGTCGGCACGGTAAGGCCGTACTTACGCCGTTCTTACGGTCGAAGTATAGGGGTTCCACCCCCCCCCCGACGCAAGAGCAAAAATTGGGCCCTGTTACAAATCAAACTGAGACACTACCAACCGTCCAGCGCTGTGGATAACTTCCGCTTCCACGAGTACAATGTCATCGGGACGGGTTCCTCGCGGTACCCGCTCTTTTTTCTCCGTCGTGCCTCCCCGATCCCATCATGACGACCCCGGTGTTCTGGCAAAACTGTCTCGAATCGTTTCGGCGCGAGCTGACGGCACAGCAATTCAACACCTGGATTCGGCCGCTTCGGCTCGAACACGCGGGCGAGGGAATGCGGTTGATCGCCCCCAACCGGTTCGTGCTGCAATGGGTCAAGGAGCGCTTCGCGAGTCGCATAGAGGAACTAGCCGCGGTCGCGACCGGCCGGCCCTTGAGGCTCGCCTTCGTGGTCGCTGACACCGTTGAACGGCCGGCGACGGCAGCACCCCACAAATCACCCGAGCTCGCCCCCGCCGTCGACCGCCGCGGCGAGCAGGCGAGCCTCAATCCGTCCTTCACCTTTGCCTCGTTCGTCGCCGGCAAGGCCAACCAGCTCGCGCGCGCCGGCGGCATGCAGGTCGCCGAGCATCCTACATCGTATAACCCACTGTTCGTCTACGGCGGCGTCGGGCTGGGCAAGACCCACCTTATCCAGGCGATCGGTAACCATATCCTCGAGAACAACCCGAGCGCGAAGATACGGTACATCCACGCCGAGACCTACGTGTCCGACGTCGTGCGCGCATACCAACACAAGGCATTCGACGAATTCAAGCGGTACTACCGATCGCTGGACCTGCTGCTCATCGACGACATCCAGTTCTTCAACGGCAAGAACCGCACGCAGGAGGAGTTCTTCTACCTGTTCAACACGCTCATCGAGGCGCGAAAGCAGGTGGTCATCACCTGCGACACTTATCCGAAGGAAATTTCCGGGATGGAAGAGCGCCTCATCTCGCGCTTCGGCTGGGGCCTCACCGTCGCCCTCGAGCCGCCGGAGCTCGAAATGCGGGTCGCGATCCTGCTATCCAAAGCCGTGCAGAGCGGCGCACAGCTCGACGAGCAGGTCGCCTTCTTCATCGCCAAGCACATCCGCTCCAACGTGCGCGAACTGGAGGGCGCACTGAAGCGCATCCTCGCGTACTCGAATTTCCACGGCCAGGAAATCACGCTCGCGCTCGCCAAGGACGCGCTGCGCGATCTGCTCGCGGTTCAGAATCGCCAGATTTCGATCGAGAACATTCAGAAGACCGTTGCTGACTACTACAAAATCCGCATTTCCGACATGCACTCGAAGAAGCGTTCACGCGCGGTAGCGCGTCCCAGACAGGTAGCGATGGCACTGGCCAAGGAGCTCACGCAACTTTCGTTGCCGGAGATAGGCAGCAATTTCGGCGGGCGCGACCATACCACCGTGCTGCACGCCTGCCGGCAAATCGCCAAACTTCGCGACTCGGTTCCCGAGATCAGCCACGACGTCAATTTCCTGCTCCAGGTTCTGAGGAACTAAGCCATCGGCAGGGTATGAATCGCTGTCGAATCAGGCTATAATTTGTTGATTAATGACAGCAAGTCCGAGGACCTGATTTCGTCCCCAAACGCTGCACAGGCAGAACCGCGGTTATCCCGCGAAATAAACATTCGCAAGGCGCGGGCGCACTTGGACTTTCGCCGGTTGTACAGGATTTCCACCGACTCCTGTTAGCTGTTATCAGGTTTAACAATGCAATTAAAACAAGTACCCAGAGACGCACTACTCAAACCGCTTCAAGCCGTTTCGGGTATCGTCGAACGACGCCATACGTTGCCCATTCTCGCCAACGTCCTGCTTGAACAGAAGGACGGCAGTCTGTATGTCACGGCAACCGATCTCGAAATGCAGATTACGGCGCACAGCGAGCTCGCCGGAAGCAAAGACCAATCGATCACCGTGGCTGCGCGCAAACTGCAGGATCTGCTGCGTGCGCTCCCCGAAGGCGCAGCGGTTACGGCCGAAAGCTCCGCAAGCCGCATGACCGTTCGGGCGGGCCGTTCGCGGTTCAACTTGCAGACACTACCTGCTAGTGACTACCCGCGTATCGCGCTCGCGCAGGACAAACAGCAGACGATCTCCCTGCCACAGAAGGATTTCCGCGCGTTGCTCAAGCTCGCGGAATTTGCGATGGCGCAGCAGGACATCCGCTATTACCTCAACGGCATGTTGCTGGTGGTCGACAAAGGATCCTTGCAGACAGTGGCCACGGACGGCCACCGCCTCTCGTACGCCAGCCTCAGCGTTCCCGGCGATCATGCGCGGCAGGAAGTGATTCTTCCGCGCAAAACCGTGCTCGAGCTGGGCAAGCTGCTCGAGGACAGTGATTCCGCACTGACTATCGAGCTGCTCGCCAACCAGGTCCGCTTCCGGTTTGGCAGCATCGAGCTGGTGAGCAAGGTCGTAGACGGCAAGTTTCCCGATTACAACCGCGTCATTCCGACCGGACACTCCAAGCAGATCGAACTGTCGCGCATCGAACTGCTGCAGGCGCTGCAACGGGCGGCGATCCTTTCGAACGAGAAATTCCGCGGCGTACGCGTGGTGCTTGCCAGCGACCAGCTAAAGATCATCTGCACCAACAGCGAACAGGAAGAAGCCGAGGAGGAACTCGAGGTCTCCTACAAGGGCGACGCGCTCGATATCGGCTTCAACATCACCTATCTCCTCGATGTCCTGCAGAACCTCGGTACCGAACGTGTAGTGCTCGCCTTCGGCGACGCCAATTCCAGCGCGTTGATCACCATGCCCGGGCGCGACGATTACAAGTACGTCGTTATGCCGATGCGGATCTAGGACGTGCGAATCCCACTGTTGCTAGCGATCGATTTTCAACCAACGGCGCCGACTGCAACGTCGGCGTCGGTGCTTTATAGGCCGGCCGCAACCTAGTTTGCTTCAGGAATACAGAGAATGAGTCTACCCAATCCCAAGCCAGCCGAAGACGGCAGCGACTACGGCGCGGACAGTATCAAGATCCTCAAAGGTCTCGAAGCGGTCCGCAAGCGGCCCGGTATGTACATCGGCGATACTTCCGATGGCACCGGCCTGCATCACATGGTTTTCGAAGTACTCGACAACGCGATTGACGAGGCACTTGCCGGCTTCTGCGATGACATCAAGGTTGTCATTCACGCCGACAACTCGGTGTCAGTCGTCGATAACGGGCGCGGTATACCCACGGCGATCAAGGACGACGACGAGTTCAAACGCTCCGCCGCCGAGATCGTGATGACGGAGCTGCACGCCGGCGGAAAGTTCGATCAGAACTCGTACAAGGTCTCAGGGGGACTGCACGGTGTCGGCGTATCGGTCGTCAACGGGCTTTCGGAGTGGCTCAAGCTCAAGATCTTCCGTGATGGCAAGGTGCATCAGATCGAGTTCCGCGACGGCGTTGCCGTCTCCCCGCTGGCCGTTGTCGGCGATACCGAGCGGCGTGGCACCGAGGTGCATTTCATGGCGTCGAGGTCGACTTTCGGCACCGTCGAGTACCACTACGAAATTCTGGCGCGGCGCATCCGTGAGCTGTCGTTCCTCAACAACGGCGTGAAGATCGAGCTCGTCGACCAGCGCGATGGCAAGGCGGAGAAGTTTGCCTTCACCGGCGGCATCAAGGCCTTCGTAGAGTACATGAACCGCAGCAAGAGCGTGCTGCACTCCAAGATATTCCATGCCACGGGAGAGAAGGACGGCACCTTCATCGAGGTGGCGATGCAATGGAACGACTCCTATGCCGAGTCGGTGCAGTGCTTCACCAACAACATTCCGCAGCGCGACGGCGGTACGCACCTCACAGGCTTGCGTCAGGCAATGACGCGCACGCTCAACAGCTACATCGAGAAAGAGGAACTCGCGAAGAAGGCAAAGGTGGAGACAACCGGTGACGACATGCGCGAGGGGTTGACCTGCGTGCTGTCGATCAAGGTTCCGGAGCCAAAATTCTCGTCGCAGACCAAGGACAAGCTTGTCTCCTCCGAGGTGCAGCCGATCGTGCAGGAGGTGGTAGGCAGCAAGCTCAACGAATTCCTTCTCGAGAACCCCACGGACGCTCGCATCATTTGCAGCAAGATCATCGAGGCGGCCCGAGCCCGCGAGGCGGCGCGTAAGGCAAGGGAGCTTACGCGCCGGAAGGGGGTCTTGGACGGGATGGGGCTTCCGGGCAAGCTTGCCGATTGCCAGGAACGCGACCCGGCGCTGTGCGAGATCTATCTTGTCGAGGGCGATTCGGCGGGCGGGTCCGCCAAACAGGGTCGCGACCGGAAATTCCAGGCGATCCTGCCACTGCGCGGCAAGATCCTCAACGTCGAGCGTGCGCGCTTCGAGAAATTGATCAGTTCGCAGGAAATCCTGACGCTGATCACGGCACTGGGCACGGGATTCGGCAAGGACGAGTACAACGCGGATAAGCTGCGCTACCACCGCATCATCATCATGACCGACGCCGACGTCGATGGTTCGCACATCCGAACGCTGCTGCTTACTTTCTTCTATCGGCAGATGCTCGATTTGGTCGAGCGCGGGCACATCTACATCGCGCAACCACCGCTGTACAAGGTCAAGCAGGGCAAGGAGGAAACCTATCTCAAGGACGATCACGACTTGAAGCAGCACCTGCTCCGGGTCGCCCTCAAAGGTGCCACGCTCGAACCGGGCGGCGCGCGCGCGCCGCTGTCGATCGGCGCATTGGAAAATGTGGCTCGCCAGTATCTGCTCGCCGAGGCCGTGATCGAGCGCGTCTCGCGGGCGATCGAACCGTTCGCGCTGTACGCACTGTTGACCGGCGTGAAACTGGATTTGTCCAGCAGCGCCGCTGCCGCGAGCAGTGCCACCGAGCTTGCGCGAGCTATCGGCGAGCCCGATGTCAGTGTCGAGGCGCGCTACGACGAGTCGAGCGAGCAGCACCGCCTGATCATCGTGCGCACACGCCACGGTACACCGCACGCGACCGCGATCGATGCCGACTTCATTGCCAGCGGCGACTATGCGCAATTGCGCGTCGCCGCCGACGTGATGCAGGGGCTCATGCAGTCCGACGCCGTCGTGCGCCGCGGCGAACGCAGCGCCGCCGTGCAGACTTTCAAGCAGGCGCTGGACTGGTTGCTCAGCGAGGCGCGCGACGCGGTGTCGATTCAGCGCTACAAAGGCCTCGGGGAAATGAATCCGGCGCAGCTATGGGAAACGACCATGGATCCGAAGGCGCGCCGCCTGCTCAAAGTGCAGATCGAAGACACAATCGTCTCCGACGAGATCTTCACGACGCTCATGGGGGAAGAGGTCGAACCGCGGCGCGAATTCATCGAAAACAACGCGCTGGGCGTACGCAATCTCGACGTCTGACGGCGCATGCGCGCGTTCCGGCGCCTGATACTGCTGTGCGCGCTCGCACTCGTCGCCGCACTCCGGTCGCCGCTGCCGGCCGCAGCAGTCGTCCCGACGGATGCGGGCGAGGCGACGACCCAGCAACTCATCGTCAAATTCCGCAGCGACAGGGGTGCGCCGCGTGCCGCAATGGCGATGCGCGACCGCGTTGCGTTGCTTGCCGCCGAGACCGGCCATCATCTGGTCACGGTGCGGCCGATGGCGTTGGGCGCGCACGTGATCTCGCTCGCCCGGCCGCTGCCCTTGGCGCAAGTGCAGGCGATCGCGGATCGTCTTGCCGCACATCCCGATCTCGTGTACGCGCAGCCAAACCGGCGCATGCATGCGCTGGCGATGCCGAACGATCCATTGCTCTCAAAGCAGGCGTGGTACCTGGGCGGCGGCGCCGCCGGGATCAATGCCTTTGCCGCCTGGGACCTCACGATCGGAAGCGCCAGTACGATCGTCGCCGTCGTCGATTCAGGGTATCGGCCGCACGCGGATCTCGCAGGCCGTATCCTGCCTGGCTACGACTTCATTTCCGATCCCCCGACGGCGAATGACGGCGATGGCCGCGACGCCGACGCGAGGGACCCGGGCGACTGGATTTCCCAGGCAGACCTCAACGGTGCCTTCCGGGGCATGGGCTGTTCGGTAAGGAGCAGCACCTGGCATGGGACCAACGTAACCAGCGTCATCGCTGCCGACAGCAACAACGGGGCTTCGATAGCCGGCGTCGATTGGTCCGCGAAGATCCTCCCCGTGCGCGTTCTCGGTAAATGCGGGGGAGACGTCGCCGACATCGTCGATGCCATTGCCTGGGCCGGCGGCATCGACGTGCCCGGCGTTCCGGCGAATCCCACGCCCGCGCACGTCATCAACGTCAGCCTCGGTGGCGACGGCCCATGCAGTGCGGCCGAGCAGGATGCGATCGACGCCGTGCTGGCCAAAGGCACGACACGTGCGATCGTGGTCGCCGCCGGCAACGATTCGATCAACGTCGCCAACTCCGACCCGGCGAATTGTTCCGGAGTCATCGCGGTTGCCGCGACCAACGCGTCCGGAAATCGCGCCTCGTACAGCAATTTCGGCGCGGGCATCACGCTTAGCGCGCCGGGCGGCGACTTGCCGGCCCCCGGCGGCGGCGTCTATGTCCTGGGCAACACCGGCACCACGGTCCCGGCCGCCGACACGGCGCTTGATGATGCCGGAACCAGCTTCGCAGCACCGGTGGTCGCCGGAGTGATATCGCTGATGCTCGCGGTGTCACCCAACATGAACGCAGCGCAGGTCCGCGCTGCGCTGGTTGCCAGCGCGCAGGCTTTTCCGTCGGGGTCGACCTGCATGACGTCGATCTGCGGTGCCGGCATCGTCAACGCCCTGCGCGCAGTGCAGTTCGCCCAGTCGCCTGCCGGCAGCGCCAACTACCAGGGGTTGTGGTGGGCCGCGCCGGCAGGCCTCGAATCGGGCTGGGGTATCAATCTCGCCCACCAGGGCGACGTGATTTTTGCAACCTGGTTTACGTACGCCGCTAGCGGCAGCGCAGCGTGGCTGTCGATGACCGCCAACAAGCTCGGCGACGGTGTCTACGCCGGCACGCTCTATCAGACCCATGGGCCGGCGTTCAACGCCGTGCCCTTTGATCCGTCGCAGGTCACGAAGGTCGTGGTGGGTACAGGGACGCTAGCCTTCGCGAGCGCGAACGCCGGCACGTTTACATACACGGTCAACGGCATTACGCAGAGCAAACCCATCGTTCCGCAGGTGTTCGGCTCGCTGCCCATCTGCGTGTGGGGGGCGCAACCTGATCTGACGCTGGCGACGAATTACCAGGACCTGTGGTGGGCGTCGCCGGCGGGAATCGAGTCGGGCTGGGGCATCAACCTCACCGAGCAGGGCGCGACGATTTTCGCAACGTGGTTTACCTACGACGTGAGCGGCAACGCAGTGTGGTACTCGGCGACGATGCCGCGGACGCTCGGAAAGACGTTTTCTGGAATCCTCTATCGCAATGTCGGGCCGCCATTCAATGCGGTGCCGTTCTCGCCCGCCCAGGTGCACGGCACGCCGGTGGGCACCGCTACGGTGAGCTTCAGTGACGGCAACAACGGCGCGTTTTCGTATCAGGTGAACGATGGAATGAACGCCGCGACCCAGACCAAGGCGATTACGCGACAGGTTTTTCGCTCGCCCGGCACGGTCTGCCAGTAGCGACGCCGCGGCTGCGCCAGTGGTGGCGCCTGCGGAAGTAGGCTAAGCGGGAGATCTATGCGGCGCGCTTGCGCCGTACCGGTTTCGCAGCGGCTTTGGTGCCCAGCCCGGAAGGACCACCACCCTTTTTGGCTTTCGCAGCCAAGAGGTCCAATGCCTGATCGAGCGTCAGCGACTCGAGCCTGTCCGCGTCGGGCACCGTGGCGTTGATAGCGCCGTGCCTGACGTAGGGACCGTAACGCCCGCTGTGCAGTTCCACGGGCTTCTTGTCCTTGGGGTGTGCGCCCAGCACACGCAAGGCCGCGACGGCAGCGCCGGGGCGCCCGCCGCGCGCCTTGCCCGCGGCCTTTGCCTGGAATTCGAAGCCGATTTTGCCGTCGGGCTGGCGAATCAGGAACGCCGCGAAAGGGCGCCGCGTTCGCGAGGAGACGAACTGCAAGAGGTCGGTCTTGCCTGTCGCGAGCAGCTTGTGCATTTGTGCGCGCTCGATGGGACGCTGCAGGATCACCCGCCCTGATCTGAAATCGCAGGTCTTGCCCGGTCCGACCGCTTTTTCGCAGACGTACGCCGCCGGCAGTTCGAACACCCGCGCGCCGCATTTCGGGCATGCACCCAACGGCTCCTGGGCGCTGAAATCCGGTGCTTCGCCCTCCGCACCCTCGCCTTGGCCGTCGCCAAAGTCGAACTGGACCTCGTACGCGTCGTTGAGTTTGAGCGACGCCGCGAATGGCCGGCCGAGCTTGCTGCGAAATCCCTCGAGCGGGCCGACTTCGCGGTGCGTGAGCAGCGCTTCGGCCTCTGGAATCTCGAGCTGGCGTCCCGCTATGATCTTCCACATGCCGAAGTCGCAGTTCTGGCACTGGAATTTCTTGTAGTTCTCGTGCACTTCGCCGCCGCACTTGGGGCAGCGCGCGCTGAGCGTCGCGAAATCGCCCGGAATCGTGTCGCTCTCGAAATTCTTCGCTTGCGCGACGATGTGCTGGGTCATCGCGACGATCTCGCGCATGAACTGCGAGCGCTTGAGCTTCCCATGTTCCATCTGCGCAAGCTTGAATTCCCACTCCGCAGTGAGCTCCGGGGAGAACAACTCCGGTACGCCCAACCCGTGTAGCAACGTCATGAGCGAAAATGCCTTGGCGGTGGGCGTGAGCTCGCGACCGTCGCGGTGCACATACTTCTCGAGGATGAGTCCCTCGATGATTTGCGCGCGGGTGGCCGGTGTGCCCAGGCCCTTTTCGCGCATCGCCTCGCGCAGCTCGTCGTCCTCGATGGTCTTGCCGGCACCTTCCATCGCCGAAAGCAGCGTCGCCTCGGTGAAGCGCGCGGGCGGTTTGGTCTGGTTGGCGACGGCCTCGATCCTGATGGTGGCAACCTTCTCCTTTGGTTGCACCGGCGCTAGCGTCGCATCGGCCTCCGTCTGCGCCTCCTTGCCATAGACCGCAAGCCAGCCGGGCGAGACCAGCACCTTGCCTTCGGTCTTGAATGGCTCCTCCGCCACGCGCGTGATGCGCGTCGTCAGCAGGTATTCGGCGCTGGGATAAAACACGGCGAGAAAGCGCTTGACCACGAGGTCGTAGAGCTTGGCTTCAAGTTCGTTGAGGCTCTTCGGCCGCTGCAGCGTCGGAATGATGGCAAAGTGGTCCGAGATTTTGCTGTTGTCGAAAATCCGCTTGTTCGGCTTCACCCACTTGCTCTTCAGAATTTGCCCGGCGAAGGCAGAGTAGGCGTTGGACTCGCGCAACGATTCAAGCGTTGACTTGACAGTCGACAGGTAATCCTCCGGCAGCGCGCGCGAGTCGGTACGCGGATAGGTCAGGACTTTGTGCTTCTCGTAGAGCGCTTGTGCCAGCGACAGCGTCGTGCGCGCGGAAAGGCCGAAGCGTCCGTTCGCTTCACGCTGGAGGCTGGTCAGGTCGTAGAGCAGCGGCGAGGCCTGTGTCGATGGCTTGGTTTCTTCGGTGACGATGCCCGGTTTGCCCTCGCACTTGGTGACCAGCGCACGTGCGCGCGCTTCGTCCCAGATGCGCTCGGCGCGAGCATCGGGATCGTCGTCGGCTTTCCTGAATTTCTCGTCGAACCACCGACCTTCGTATTCGCCGCCTACCGCGCGGAAGCCCGCCTGCACTTCCCAGTAGCCGCGCGGCTTGAAAGCGCGGATCTTCGCCTCGCGATCGACCAGGATCGCCAGCGTCGGCGTCTGCACACGGCCGACGGTGGTGAGCTGGAACCCGCCTGACTTGGAATTGAACGCGGTCATGGCCCGCGTGCCATTGATCCCCACCAGCCAGTCCGATTCCGAGCGGCACACCGCCGCGTCTGCCAGTGGTCGCATGATTTCATCACTGCGCAACTGTGCGAATCCATCGCGAATCGCCGCCGGGGTCATCGACTGCAGCCACAGCCGGCGGATCGGTTTGCTCGTCCCGGCGAACTGCGCGATGTTGCGGAAAATCAGCTCACCCTCACGCCCGGCGTCGCAGGCGTTGACCAGAGCGGTGACGTCCTTGCGCTTGACGAGCTTCAGCAGGAGCTTGAGCCGCGACTCGTTCTTCTCGATCGGCTTCAGGGCAAACTTGGACGGGATTGCCGGCAGGTGGGCAAAGGTCCACTTGCCGCGCTTGACCTCTTCATCCTCGGGCATGCCAATCTCGAGCAAATGACCGACCGCGGACGACAGGACGTGCTTGTCACCCTCGAAGTAATCGTCGTGGCGCGTGAAGCCGCCTAGGGCGCGCGCGATGTCGGCGGCGACTGAGGGCTTCTCGGCGATGATGAGGCTTTTAGCCATGACAGCAATAAGGTTACTCGCGGCGAGGGAGGGTGGATGATAAGCAAGCCCCGCGGGTGGGGCAAGGCAACTTTTGAACTAGCTCGCGAGACTAGCGCAATTTCTGGTACAGGCCACCGGGAAGACTCGCCACCTCACCGGCGAGTTCCAGCTCGACCAGTGCCACGCTCACTGCATCGGCGGAGAGTCCGCAGCGCTGCGCCAGGATGTCGACCCCACCGGGATCGTGGCCCAGGGCCAAGAGCACGCGTCCGGCATCACCGGCGACCGCTGCCGCCGGCGCACGGGGCGCGACCGACCCCGCGTGCTCCGCCATGGCCCATTCCTCGAGCACATCTTGCGCCGTCTCGACGAGTTTGGCGCCATCCCTGATCAGACGATGGCTCCCCTTCGAAAATGGCGAATGGATCGAGCCGGGGATCGCGAACACATCACGCCCTTGCTCGGCGGCGAAGCGCGCAGTGATAAGCGAGCCGCTCGCCAGCGTCGCCTCGACGACGAGCACGCCGCGCGCAAGTCCGCTGATCAGGCGATTGCGCCGTGGGAAGTTGCCCGGCAGCGGGGGTGTACCGAGCGCAAATTCGGACACGATGCCGCCTTCTTCGGCGAGGCGGTGCGCAAGGTCACGGTTGGCGGCGGGGTAGACGCGGTCGATCCCCGTTCCGACGACGGCGATGCTGCGGCCATCCGCTTCGAGCCCACCGCGGTGCGCAGCGGCATCGATGCCCAGCGCGAGACCACTTACGATGGTAAGTCTCGCTGCGGAAAGCGCTGTAGCGAACGCTTCGGCGGTCTCGCGCCCCTGCGCGGTCGCGTTACGGCTGCCGACGATAGCCAGACTGGGGCGGTTGAGCAGCGCAGGATCACCGCGGAAAAACAGTACGGGGGGTGGATCGGCAATGGTCAACAGCGCGCGCGGATAGTCCGGATCGTCCCAGGCGATGAGCTCGTTGCCTTCGCCGCGCAGCCATTGCAACGCGTATTCGAGGGCAGCGGAGTCCGGTCCTTGCGCAATTGCGGCGGCGATCGGTCCCGCGACGTGCGTGCTGAGGGTCGCCGCTGAGGCGGCAAGGACCTGCGCCGGTCCGCCCAGCGCCTTCAGCAGCGTCACCAGCGCGCGCGGCGGTACCCGTGGCAGCAGTTGCAGCGACGCCCAAGCCTCGACGCGCGCGTCGATGTCCATCGGCGCGTCGTGTGGGAGACGCTACGGCTCGCGCACCATGTCGCCCACTACGACCGGATCGGAGGTATTGAGCAGGATCGCGTAGGCCAGACGGTCGAACACCCGGAAGACGAACATGAGTCCAGAGCGCTCCGGCGGCACGTTCAGGAACGTGGTCGGCGGAACGATGGTCCTGGTCGGCTCGGGTAGCTTGGATAGCACCTCCGGGCCCTCGTACGGTCGCGGGTCGGGGATCACGGACAGGGGGTGGTAGACCGCGAGGACGTTGCCGACTTCCAGACCATCCCGCGCGCCGCGGTCGATGACCACGATGAAGCCGCGCCCGGCTTCCGTGCCGCCACTGTAGAGTTCGATCACGCGTCCGTCGACAGCGGCGTCGGGCGCGTGCGGCACGTAGTTGACCAGGACCTCGCGCGGCGCGGGCACCAGCAGGTCGTTGAGCAGGATCTCTTCACGCGCGCGAGTGATTTGCATGCGGCTGACTTCGCCGAAGCGATCGACGCGGGCGGCACCAAGGTAGCGCATCTCGTAGCCGAGTGTCTCGTTGCTGTCGAACGAGCGCAACACATTGCCCGGTCGGTAGATGTACCACTCGGTGCCCTGTCTCTCGTCGACGCCGGTCGCGTACACGAAGTCCCCTTCACCGCGGACGACGCGGTTATCGCGCGCGGCGACAATCCTGGCGGCGCCCGGCAAGCCGTCCGGGCCGGCGATGATCGGCTGCGTCAGGTAAGGTGCCAGGTCGCCCGGGGGAATACTCGGAATGGCTTGTGCCTGTAACGGCTCAACGCGCACGGTGGGCGTGACGCGGATATCCGGCCGGCCCCCCTGGGCGACCGAGAGGCGCCATTGCCCGTCGACCTTGTCGAGTGCGATGATGTCACCGGGATAAATCCAGTGCGGATTCTTGATCTGTTCGCGGTTCATGCGCCAGACATCCGGCCAGCGCCATGGCTGCTTCAGGAACTTGCCGGCGATGCCCCACAGGGTGTCGCCTTTTTGCACGGTGTAGCGGTCGGGGCGATTTTCCTGAAGCTGGATTTCCTCCGCACGCAGTGGCGCGGGCGCCAAGAGCGGCGGCAACAGGCATGCTGAAAACAGCGCGGTCGCTATGATAGAATTAAGGCGCATTTGGCCTCTCCGCAACATGGGTCGGTACAGGAGTTGCAAATCACCAAGGGCAACTTGCAAACGTCCTAAACCGCCGCAAAATAAGGGCTTAAGAGGCATTCTGCATCCCGAGTATCTATTTTGCAAGCATTTATGGCGCGTCTCGTCATCCTGGAGTACCCGGACCCCCGTCTAAGGAAGATCGCCGCCCCGGTGGCGGCGGTCACGGCGGAGGTCCAGAAGCTGGTGCGCGACATGGCGGAAACCATGTACGCCGCACCCGGCGTCGGCCTCGCGGCGACGCAGGTTGACGTCCACAAGCGCGTCATCGTGATCGATATCAGCGAGACCCGCGATCAGTTGCACGTCTTCATCAATCCGGAGATCGTCGCCTCCGAGGGTGAAGCCGAGTCCGAGGAGGGTTGCCTGTCGGTGCCCGGCTACTACGAGCGCGTGAGGCGCGCGGCCAAGGTGACGGTGCGCGCGCAGAACGAGCGGGGCGAGCCCTTCGAGCTGACGACCGAAGGCACGCTCGCCGTCTGCATCCAGCACGAAATGGATCATCTCCTGGGAAAGGTCTTCGTCGACTACCTTTCGCCGCTCAAGCGCGCGCGGCTGGCGGCGAGACTCAGGAAAAAGCAACGGCTCGCCGGGTAGGGCAGGAGCCAGTGGCGGACGCCTTCCGCGTAGGTTTCGCCGGAACCCCGCCCTTTGCCGCTACCGCGCTGGACGCGATCGCCGAGGCGGAGTTCGAGGTCGTGCTCGTGCTCACGCGGCCAGACGCGGCCCAAGGGCGGGGACTCAAGCTCGCACCCAGCGCCGTGAAATTGCGGGCGCAGGCGCACGGGATTCCGCTATTGCAGCCCCAGCAGCTCAAGGATCCCTCGATGCTGCGCGAACTTTCCGCAATCCATCTCGATGTACTGGTCGTCGCAGCGTACGGCTTGATCCTGCCGTCGCCGATGCTCGCGTGGCCGCGCCATGGCTGCCTGAACATCCACGCGTCGCTGCTGCCGCGCTGGCGCGGTGCGGCGCCGATCGCCCGCGCGGTGCTTGCCGGCGACGGGCTCACAGGCGTCAGCATCATGCAAATGGATGCGGGCCTCGACACGGGGCCCGTCGTGGCGACGGGCCCGGTCCCCATTGCCCCCCGCGAGACGGCACAGACGCTGCACGTCAAGCTCGCGCACAAGGGCGCCGACATGATCGTGGAAGCGCTTGGCGCGCTTCGGCGCGATGGCAGGCTCGCTGCCACGCCACAACCGTCGGAAGGCACGACCTATGCAGGCAAGATCTCCCGCAGCGAGGCCGCCATCGATTGGCGCGAGAGCGCGGTCGCCGTCGATCGCCGCATTCGTGCTTTCGATCCCTTTCCCGGTGCGCAGACCACGCTCGCAGGCGAGACACTGAAGATCTGGCGCGCGGAGCCAACGCCCGGACGCTTTGGCGAGCCGGGGAGCGTTGTTCAGGCCGATCGCCACGGTATCGTAGTCGCCTGCGGCGAGGGCGCGCTCATCGTGCGCGCGCTGCAGCGCGCGGGGGCTAAGCGCCTCGACACATCGGCCTTTCTTGCGGGCCACCCGCTCGCGACCGACGTGCGTTTCGGCAGCTGACGGCAATCCCTACCTTGGAGCATGCACAGCGCCTCGCGGCCCGCGCCGTTCGTCGTGTCCTTTCAGGATCGGCGTTGCCCTCGGCGCTCGCGTCGGATGCGCCGCTAAGCCACAGCGAGCGCGGCCTCGTTGCCGAGCTCACCTACGGCACGCTGCGCTTACCTGGGCCAGGTTCGCGGCATCGTGCGCGCACTCGCGGATCGTCGGCTTGCGGACGCGACCGTCGAGGCGTTGCTATGGGTGTCGCTCTATCAACTGCTGCACACCGCCGCGGCGCCGCACGCGGTGGTCGACGCGGCGGTGAACGCGACCGCGCGATCGAAGAAAAGCTCCGCGCGCGGGTTGACCAACGCAATCTTGCGCAACTTCCTTCGCCGGAAAGAAACCGTGCTCGCGAGCATCGCGGACGACGACGAAGCGCGCTTTTCCTATCCTCTCTGGTGGATCGACCGCGTGTCGCGCCGATATCGGGGAGCAGGCGCGCGGCAATCCTCGATAACGGCAACGCACGTGCACCGCTCTCGCTACGCGTCAACGTGCGCGTGAATTCGCGCGACAACTATCTGGCATCGCTGCGGGCGCATGGGATCGCAGCGCGCGCGATCGGCGACGCTGGCGTGGTGCTGGCATCGCCCGCAATCGTCACTGCATTGCCCGGCTACGCAGCAAGGTGCGTTTTCGGTGCAGGACGCCGGCGCGCAGCTCGCGGCCCCGCTCCTCGGTGTTAGCGACGGCATGCGCGTGCTCGATGCGTGCGCGGCCCCTGGGGGCAAGACCACGCACCTCGCGGAGCTCGCCACGCTGGACCTGCTTGCGCTCGACAACGACGCCACGCGCCTGCGATCGCGTCGCCCAGAATCTCGCGCGGCTGGGCTTGCGCGCGCGCATCACCGTTGCCGACGCAGCGAACACCGGACACCTGGTGGGACGGCGTCGGTTTCGACCGCATACTCCTCGACGTCCCTTGCACGGCGTCTGGAGTCGTGCGCCGCCATCCCGACGCCAAGTGGTTGCGGCGCGAGAGCGACATCGTGGGCTTCGGCGAGCAGCAACGACGATTGCTCGATGCTGCGTGGACATGTCTGTTGCCGGGCGGCAGGATGCTCTATGCGACGTGCTCGATATTTCGTGACTGAAAACGCCGAGCAGATCGCGGCATTCATGGCGCGCCACGCTGACGCGCGTCGGCTGCCGCTGCAGCTTCCGTCCGGCTTCGGTCGCCGTCGACGGACAACTCTTGCCATCCGGGGCCGCGGCAGAGCACAATCACGACGGGTTTTTCTACGCCCTCCTGCAGAAAGAACGATGAGCCCGGACTGCGCGCGACCCGCTGCCCGTGGCACACCACCGAGGCCGCCTCTGCATCGCCGACTCCTGCTGCTCGCGGTTTCGTCTGCTGCTGCTGCTCGCAACGCATGCGCGCGCTGACACGATCGAAGTCAGGTCGGCAGAGCTGCTGGCCGAGGACGAAGACTACGTGCTCAATGCGCAGTTCGAGTTCGCGTTCAATCCGACGCTGGAAGAAGCGCTGCAGAAAGGAATTTCGCTCTACTTCGTGCTCGAATTCGAGCTCGGACGCCCGCGCTGGTACTGGCTGGACGAGAAGGTCGCGCAGGTGTCGGTGCAGTATCGTCTTTCGTACACGCCGCTCACGCGCCAGTACCGGCTGACCAGCGGGCTGCTCGCACAGCAGTTCGATTCGCTCGAGGAGGTCGAGCGCATCCTTTCGCGCGTCGTGTCGCGCCCGGTGATCGCGCGCGACGCGCTGACCAAGGGCGCACGCTACGACGCCGCGCTGCGGCTGCGACTCGACGTCGCGCAGCTACCCAAGCCGTTCCAGATCAACGCGCTGGCGTCGCGCGACTGGTCGTTACAGTCCGACTGGTATCGCTGGAGCTTCACGCCGTGAGCCGCCTTCTGTCGCCGCGAGAGCTGCGCTACATCCTGCTGGCCAGCGCCGGACTGGGCGCGGTTTTCCTGTTCCTGCTGGCGACGGCGAGCGCGAACACCGAGCTGTTTGCACGCAACTACAACGTGCTGCTGTGATCAACGGCGCGATGGTGGCGTTGCTGATGGTGCTGGTCGGCTACCAGCTGCTGGCGACTGCGCAGAAACCTCAAGGCCGGCGTGTTCGGCTCGCGCCTTGCCGTGCGCCTGGTGCTGCTGTTCGCGCTGGTCGCCGTCGTACCCGGCGCGCTGCTCTACGGCGTGTCGGTGCAGTTTCTGGGCAAGAGCATCGAGTCGTGGTTCGACGTGCGCGTCGATCGCGCGCTCGAAGGCGGTCTCAATCTGGGCCGCAACGCGCTCGACTACCTGCTCAAGGAAACGACCAACAAGGCCATGCAGCTGGCGATTACGCTGCAGGACGCCGAGCCGGGAGCCATTGCCGCACGGCTGAGTCGCGCGAGCGAGCAGGCAGGCGTCTATGAGGCGGCGCTGTTTTCCCCGTCAGGTGCGGTGCTTGCGATCGCTGGCGTGTCAGGGTCGACACTCGCTCCACAGCCACCACCCGCGGAGGCGCTGCGCCGGGCTCGACTGCAGCAAACCTATTCGCCAAGATCGAGCAGATGGGCGACCAGGGACTGATGTCGCGCGTGGTAGTGCCGGTGAACGGGTCCGATCCACAGGATCCCCTGCGCCTGCTGCAGGTGGTCGAGCCTGTATCCAAGCAGCTGCAGGCGGACGCTGAAAAGGTGCAGGCGGGCTACAACGATTATCAGGAGATATCGTTCTCGCGCGCGGCGCTCAAGCGCCTGTACGCGCTGACGCTGACGCTGACGCTGCTGCTCGCGGTGTTTTCCGCGCTGGGACTCGCCGTCGTGCTGTCCGAACAATTCAGCCGGCCGCTGGGCTTGCTCGCCGAAGGAACGCGCGCGGTCGCGCAGGGCGATTTCAGCCTGCGCCACCCGGTGCAAAGCCGCGACGAACTCGGCGTTCTCACCGAATCGTTCAACACGATGACCGCGCAGCTCGCCGACGCGCAGCAGAAGGCCGAGGAGAGCCGTCACGCTATCGAGACCACGCGCGCCTACCTCGAGAGCATCCTTGGCAACCTCTCCGCGGGCGTACTCGCCTTCGACAACGCGTTTCGCCTGCGCACTGCCAACCCCAGCGCCGCGGTGATCCTGCAGCAGCCTCTAGCCGACCTCATCGGCGTGCCGCTAGCTGAATGGCATTCGACGCACCCCGCGCTGGCATCGTTCGCCGAACTCGCGGAGGAGAGTTTCGCCACCGGCCGCGACGGACAGTGGCAGCGGCAGGCGGAGCTCGCGGTGTCCAACCACACGCGCGTGTTGCTGATGCGCGGCTCCAAGCTTCCCGGTGCAGTCGGGCCCGGATCGGTGGTCGTGTTCGACGACGTGACCGAGCTCTCGGAGGCACAACGCGGCGCGGCGTGGGCGGAGGTGGCGCGCCGGCTTGCGCACGAGATCAAGAATCCACTGACGCCGATCCAGCTTTCGGCCGAACGTCTCGCCGCCAAGCTCTCCAGCAAGCTCTCCGGCGCCGACAGTGACGTTCTGGAACGCGGAACGCAGACGATCGTCGCACAGGTCGCGGCGATGAAGCAGATGGTCGATGACTTCGCGATCTACGCGCGGCAGCCGCGCCCGGGGCGCATGCAACCCGTCGACCTAAAGGGCCTCTTGCTCGATGTGCTCGGGTTGTACGAAAATCTGCGCCCCAACGTGTCGCTCAAATTTGGCGACGACAGGTCGCTGATCCAGGGCGAGCCGACGCGGTTACGCCAAGTGTTCCACAATTTAATACAAAATGCGGTCGATGCGCAGGCGGACAATCCCGCGCCCGCGTACGATATCGGTGTCGAAGTCATCGGCGACGAGTTGGCGTTGTCCTTTGGTGATCGCGGCAGCGGATTTCCGGAGGACGTCTTGTCGCACGCGTTCGAGCCCTACGTAACCACCAAGGCCAAGGGTACCGGTCTTGGACTCGCAATAGTCAAGAAAATAGTCGACGAGCACCACGGTCGGGTCACGATCGAAAACCGGCAGCCACGCGGTGCCTTGGTGACGCTGTATTTCCCGCGGGAAGGAACCAAGACGTGATGGCGCAGCCGAAAGAAATTCTGATCGTCGACGATGAAGTCGGCATTCGTGAGCTATTGTCGGAGATTCTCCAGGACGAAGGCTACCGGGTGAGCCTCGCCGAGAACGCGGTCGAGGCACGCACGTACCGCGCGCGCGCGCAGCCATCGCTGGTGCTGCTCGACATCTGGATGCCCGACACCGACGGCGTCACGCTGCTGCGCGAATGGGCGGCCAGCGGGCAACTGACCATGCCGGTAGTGATGATGTCGGGCCACGGCACCATCGAGACCGCGGTCGAGGCGACCAAGATCGGTGCCTTCGATTTCCTCGAGAAACCGGTTGGTCTGCAAAAGCTGCTGTCGACGATTACGCGCGCGCTGAAGACCGCTGCGGCGCAAGGGCCGCGGCGTATCTCGCTGGCGGCGCTCGGCACGAGCGCTCCGGTCATCGAAGTCGAGCATGCGATCGAGCAGCTGGTGCGCGCCAACCGGCCCTTGCTTATCGTCGGCGAGCCCGGCGCCGGCCACGAAGTGGTTGCCCGTGCGATGCACGTACCGGACACGCCATTCGCTGCGCACGCGACCGGTGCGAGGCTGGCGACGAACCCCTTGCAGGTGCTCGAAGAGGCGCACGAGGGAACCTTGTATTGCGCCGAGATCGGCACCTATTCGAAGGCCGAACAGAAAGGGCTGGCGTTCGTCCTGAGCAAGCTCGAACGTCACAGCACGGTGCTCGTGTGCACGAGCAGCGAGCAGATCGGCAACCTCGCCGCGGAAGGGCGCTTCGATTCGGGGCTGCTGACGATCCTGTCCGCCGGCGCGGTGATGCTGCCGCCGCTTCGACTGCGGCGCGACGACATTCCTGCCCTGGTGGACCGTTTCTGGCGCGAGATCACCGCGAGCCAGCGCACGGTCGCCACGCTGCACCCGTCTGCCGTCGTCGCGTTGTCGCAGGCGTATTGGCCAGGCAACATGGAGCATCTGCACAACGTCATCGCCAACCTCGCGCTCACCGTCGACAGCGAAATCACAGGCGAGCACGTCCGACGGCTGCTGGGCGAGACGGCACATCCACCACCGAGCGCCATCGCACCAGAAGTGACGGCGCGATTTTTTGAAATGCCGCTGCGCGAGGCGCGCGAAGCGTTCGAGCGTATCTACTTCGAGCAGCTACTCGGCAAGGAGCAGAGCAACATGAGCCGCGTGGCCGATCGCGCCGGCCTCGAGCGAACGCACCTTTACCGCAAGCTAAAGCAGCTCAACATCCGCTTCGCGCGCCGAAACGACGAGGGAGCATGATGTCAGCGCCCGACGGCGCCGTCGGGACGGATGTGCGTGGCCGGGCCAGGAAGCAACTGGCTTCGCTGGTCCTGGCCTCGATGGGCGTCGTATTCGGCGACATCGGAACCAGCCCGCTGTACACGCTGCGCGAGTGCTTCAGCGGTGCGCGCGGATTGCCGCTGACCGAAGCGCACATCCTGCAAATCCTTTCGGTGATTTTCTGGGCGATCACCATCGTCGTGACGCTCAAGTATGTGACCTTGATCATGCGCGCCGACAATCGCGGCGAGGGCGGCATCATGGCGCTCACGGCGCTGGTCTCCGGTGGCCTGGTCAACGCGCGTGCGCGCTGGTGGCTTGTCGGGTTTGGGATCTTCGGTGCGGCGATGTTCTACGGCGACGGCATGATTACGCCGGCGATTTCCGTGCTCTCTGCAGTGGAAGGTCTCGAGGTCGTGGCGCCGGCGCTCACGCCTTACGTCGTGCCCGTGACGATGCTGATCCTCCTCGCGCTCTTTTCGATCCAGCGCCGCGGCACGGCGCGAGTCGGCGGCTTGTTCGGTCCGGTAATGGGCGTGTGGTTTGCCATGCTCGCCGTGCTGGGCATCAGCCAGATCGTTCGCGTCCCGGCGGTGTTGCTCGCGATCAATCCCGCGTACGCCGTCGAATTCTTCACCGGCCAGCCGCTTGCGGCATTTCTGTCGCTAGGCGCGGTGGTGCTGGCGGTGACCGGAACCGAGGCGCTCTACGCCGATATGGGCCATTTCGGCGCACGCCCGATTCGTCGCGCTTGGCTGTTCTTCGTGTTGCCCGCACTCGTGCTCAACTACTTTGGTCAAGGTGCGCTGCTGATCCATAGTCCGGGCGCCATCCACAATCCGTTCTACCTGCTCGCGCCCGACTGGGCGCTGCTGCCGATGGTCGTACTCTCGACGTTCGCGACCGTGATCGCGTCCCAGGCAGTCATCTCGGGCGCGTTCTCGCTGACCCGCCAGGCGATACAGATGGGTTATTGCCCGCGCCTCACGATCATGCACACGTCCAACCGGCAAATCGGGCAGATCTACATACCGTTCATCAACTGGACGCTCTTCGCCGCTGTGATGCTGCTCGTCGCCGGTTTCCGTACGTCGAGCAACCTGGCCGCGGCGTACGGCATCGCGGTGACTCTGGCGATGCTGATCGACTCGCTGCTCATCTACGTGGTCCTTACACGATTGTGGCGCTGGCACCGTGTGGCCGCGCTTTGCGTCGCCGCACCGCTCCTGCTCATCGATGCGGCGTTTCTTTCGTCGAACGCGCTCAAGATTCCCGACGGAGGCTGGTTCCCGATCGTCATCGGTGCGATCGTTTTCACGCTGCTCACGACCTGGAAGCGCGGGCGCTCGATATTGTACGAGCGCCTGCGCGAGGAGACGATGCCGCTCGACGCATTCATCGAATCGATCGCCGCAGCACCGCCGGCGCGCGTGCCAGGCACCGCGGTATTCCTCACCAACATGCCGGGCCGGGTGCCCCACGCGCTGCTACACAACCTCAAGCACAACAAGGTTCTCCATCAACGCGTAGTGTTGTTGACGATGAACACGCGCGATATCCCGGTCGTGGCGCCGAAGGATCGCGTGCGGATCGACGGACTGGGCGCGGGATTCGAGACGATTGAAGCCTACTTCGGCTTCACGGAGGACCAGGATGTTCCGGAGCTGCTCGCGGAATGCGCACGGTGCGGGCATCCATTCGACATGATGGACACATCGTTTTTCGTGTCGCGGGAGACGTTGATACCCAGCGTCGCTCCCGGCATGGCACTGTGGCGCGAGCGCCTGTTCGTGTCCATGTCCAAGAACGCGACCAAAGCGAGCGAGTACTTCAATGTCCCGACCAACCGCGTGGTCGAGCTGGGAACGCAGGTCGAGCTTTAGAAAACAGGACGCCGGCGCGGGGCCGGCGTCGCATCGGAAACTGTGCGGAAGCGTTACTGTACGGCGATCTGTCCGCGCATGGTCTTGAGCGCCTTGCTTTCGATCTGCCGGATGCGCTCGGCCGAAACGCCGTATCGATCGGCGAGGTCCTGCAGCGTCGCCTGATCGGTCTCGCGCAACCAGCGCGCCTCGATAATGCTGCGGCTTCGATCGTCGAGCTTGGCGAGCGCGCCGTGCAGCCCCTCGCTGCGATGACGCGCGGTTTCGCTGCGTTCAAGGATCTGCGCCGGCTCCGACTCGGCGTCGGTGAGATAGCCGATCGGCGTCAACACCTCGCCTTCGTCGCCCGCTTGCGGATCCATGGCGACGTCCTGACCCGACAGCCGCGTCTCCATTTCGATGACCTCTTCGGGCTTCACGGACAGCGCCTGCGCGATGTCGCGGGCCTCGGTCGGCGTCAGCGTTCCGGCACGCGTTTTCATGCTGCGCAGATTGAAAAACAGCTTGCGCTGCGCCTTGGTCGTGGCGATCTTCACCAGCCGCCAGTTGCGCAGGATGTATTCGTGGATCTCGGCCCTGATCCAGTGCAGCGCGAATGAGACCAGCCGCACACCGCGCTCCGGGTCGAAGCGGCGGACCGCTTTCATCAGGCCGATGTTGCCTTCCTGAATCAGGTCCGCCTGCGGCAGCCCGTAGCCCAGGTAGTTGCGGCTGACCGAAACCACCAGCCGCAGGTGCGAAAGAACGAGTTGGCGCGCGGCGTCGACGTCATCGTCGCGCTGCAGCCGGCGTCCAAGCTCGACTTCCTGGGCGGCCGTCAGCAGCGGGAAGCGGTTGACCGCCTGCACATACTGATCGAGGCTCCCAAGGGAAGCGGGGGTGGGAAAGGCCAGCGTCGTGGTCGTCATATCTTGGAGCTCTCCTTCATTTTTGAGGTATTTTAGCACTCGAGACGTCAGAGTGCTAAAAGCGCTGGAAGTTCCGTCCGGACCCCCGCTCCGAACCTACTTCGACCCCACAACGATCGCTTTAACAGTTTGATTTATCAGGCGACGGCGGGCGATCTCGCTTGCCGACCAACTCGGCCAACCGGCGTCAGCCGACCAGCGCCTCCACGAATTCGCCGACGCGAAACTCGCGCAAATCGTCCACGCCCTCCCCGACCCCGATCAGCATCAACGGTACCGGCGTGGCCTTGGCGATAGCTGCGACGACACCGCCTTTGGCCGAGCCGTCGAGCTTGGTCATGATGAGCCCGGTCAGACCCAGGGCCGCGTCGAAAGCGGCCACCTGCGCGAGCGCGTTCTGACCGGTGTTCGCGTCGAGCACGAGCAGCGTTTCGTGCGGAGCGCCCGGCTGCGCCTTGTCGATGACCCGTCGGATCTTCCGGAGTTCCTCCATCAGGTGGAGCTGCGTCGGCAGGCGCCCGGCGGTGTCCGCGAGGACCACGTCAATTCCGCGCGCACGCGCGGCAGCGATGGCGTCGAACATCACCGCCGCGGGATCTCCGCGTTGCTGGGCGATCACGTGCACGCCGTTTCGCTCGCCCCAGGCTTCGAGCTGTTCGCGCGCAGCGGCGCGAAATGTGTCACCGGCGGCGAGCAGCACCGAGAGCCCCTGTCCCTGCAGGTATTTGGCGAGCTTGCCGATCGACGTCGTCTTGCCTGCGCCGTTGACCCCGGCGAGCATGATCACGAAAGGACGTTCGGGGCCGACACGCAGCGGCCGCTCGAGCGGCGCCAGCAACGTCGGCAGCGACGGCGCGCAACGCCGCGCGCGGGTCGCCATCTTCGCCTTGACGCCTCCAGCGTTGCTGCATGTCGGCGAGCAGGTGGGCGGTTGCCGCGACGCCGACATCGGCGGCGATCAGCGCAGTTTCGAGTTCCTCGATCGCTTCCTCCGGTGAGCGCCTTCCGGCCCAGCGGCAACGTGATGCGGACGCGTGAGCAGCTCGCGCGAGCGCCCCAGTCCTTGCTTGAGACGCTCGCTCCACGGTCGCGCATCGGCGTCGGGCTTGCGCTTGAACAGATCGAACATGTGACTCACGAGCCTACGCGGTGCGAAAGCTATAATTCTACCCTCCGTCGCGACCGCGACCGGCGAGGGCCGCCACCTGCCTCCTTCCACGCGTTCCAACCAGATCCGCATCATCGGCGGCCTGTGGCGCGGCCGCCGTATCCGCTTTCCCGCGCGCGAGGGCATTCGTCCGACACCGGACCGCGTACGCGAGACGCTGTTCAACTGGCTCGGGCAGGACCTGACCGGGCGAACGACGCTCGATCGCGTTCGCAGGCAGTGGCGCGCTCTCGTTCGAAGCGCTCTCCCGCGGCGCGGCGCTCGCGGTCGCCGTCGACCGCAACCCGGCGCTCGTGCGTGCACTGAACGAAACGGCCGCGACGCTGGACACGCGCGGCTCTCGAAACACATCGCGCTGACGCACAGGCGTTTCTAGTGCGCGAGACGCGGCAGTTCGACGTCATCTTTCTCGATCCGCCTTTCGACCCGACCCCATGGGCCGCGCTGCTGCCCCTGGCAGCCGCGGCGACTTGCGCAGGGCGGCGTGCTCTACGCCGAGGCCAGGTCAGCCATCGCGCACGCGGCCGGATTCGAGGTGTCGCACCGCGACAAGGCCGGACAGGTGCATTATCATCTGCTGCGCCTCGCGCGAGAGTCGAGTGACCCACGCATGCTCAAAGTCGTCTATCCCGGAACCTTCGACCCGTTCACGCATGGCCACGAGGACCTCGTCCGGCGCGCGGCGAAGCTGTTCGACTGGGTCGTGGTGGGTATCGCCGACAGCGAAAGCAAACGGCCGATGTTCACCACGGCCGAGCGCATCGAGATGACTCGCGAGGTCGTTGCCGCCTTCGGCAATGTCGAGGTCGCAGGCTTTTCCGGGTTGCTGATGGACTTCGTACACTCGGTCGGCGCCCGCGTCATCGTGCGCGGACTGCGTGCCGTGTCCGACTTCGAGTACGAATTCCAGATGGCGGGAATGAACCGGAAGCTCTATCCCGAGGTCGAAACGCTGTTCCTGACGCCTGGTCGAGCAGTATCTGTTCACGTCGTCGACGATCGTCCGCGAAATCGCCCGTTTCGGCGGCGACGTGAGCAACTTCGTGCACCCCGCGGTCGAGGCGCAGCTCAAGGCCAAGGTTGCCGCCGCCGTGCGCAGCTAGACACCGCCATGGCCCTGATGATTACCGACGAATGCATCAACTGCGATGTGTGCGAGCCCGAGTGCCCGAACGGCGCGATCTCGCAGGGTGCTGAGATCTACGTCATCGACCCGCGCAAATGCACCGAGTGCGTCGGACACTTCGATACGCCGCAGTGCGTCGAGGTCTGTCCGGTCGACTGCATCCCGGTCGACCCGGAGCACGTCGAGACGCGCGAGCAGCTGCTGCGCAAGTACGAGGGCCTGATGGCGGTCAAGGCCGCATCGGGAGCCGCTACCAACTCCTAGCGCGCTACGCGGCGTTGGCCGCCTGCGGCACCAGCTCCGGCTGGTCGATGACGAGGTCAATGGCTTCGAGCTCGCCTGCGAGCGCGTCGATTTGAGCGCGCAGTCCGGCCGCCGCCTGCTCGAGCTCAGAAACACGCTCCTCGAGCTCGTCGCTTGCGCGATGAATGCGCTTGACGCTCTCCAGGCGGCGGCGCAGCTGCATATGGTGTTCGCGCACCTGTGTCTCCAACGGAGCCATCACGGTCTTTAGCCAGCTGTCGAGGTCGCGGTTGGCGATGTCGATAGACATGTTTGACGCGAATGGCGACAGTCTCGAAGAAGCGCTTCATGAGTGTGAACTTCGCCTTGCTCACCATGTTCCACAGGGTGTTGAAGTGCACGTTGTAGGCACGCTCCAGCCGGTCGACCTCCTTCTGGTACTTGAGCATCGAGAACGGCGGCGGCGTGAACGTTTCGAGTCCGTGCTCCTTGGCGAAACGCGCGTACATCGCTTGCATCATCTCGTGGATTTCCGCAGTTTGGCGCCCACTCTTCTCGAGACTGCCGCGGATGCTTGGCGAAGAAGTCGTTCATCGCCGAGCGCACGCCCTTGGTGAATGGGCTTGCCTCGATGCGTTTGCGCGTTTCGCCCGCAGTGCCGCGCAGGGTTTCCAGGCCGATACACTCGTAGAGCGAAGTCGTCTGCTGCGTGAATACGGTGCGCAGCGCCGTGTAGCGCTGCATGCCACGCTCGAACAGGTCCTTTTCCTGTTGTATCCGCTCCATCATGTGTTCGACGACGTCCTGATTCTTGCCGCGCAGGCCGCGTAATTCAGCGAGCTGCTCATGGATGCCGGCGATACGGCTGTCGAGGATGGTGCGAACCGACGCGGCCAGCGTCCGTATCTCGGCCTTCGTTGCTGAGCCGACGATATGACGCTTGGCCGGAATCAGCTCCTTGGAAAGCGCAAGTTCGAGCTGCGGCAGCCGGCTGCGGGCCAGCAGCGCATCGTCGCCGTTGACCTTCGCCAGCAGCGCCTTCTGCGCCGACACCGGGAATACCTGCGCCGGTGGGATCTCGAGCAGCTGCGCACTGGTGCGGACCTGGCGCGCGATTTCGGCGTCGATTTCCTGCGACGTGCGCAACTCGTCCCAGAGCCCGTCGATCTTGTTGAGGATGACCAACCGGCCTTCCCTGCTCGTAGGGCTCTCGCCGACCAGGTGGTTCCGTCCACACGTCGATGTCGGTTTTGGTCACCCCCGCGTCGGCCGCGAGAATGAACAGGATGGCGTGTGCGTTGGGTAGCAGGTTGAGCGTTAGCTCCGGCTCGGTGCCGATCGCGTTGAGGCCGGGCGTGTCGAGAATGACCAGCCCCTGCTGAAGCAGCGGATGCGGAAAGTTGATCACGGCATGCCGCCAGCACGGAATTTCGACGGCGCGCTCATCGACTCCCGGCGACATCGTCAGAACGTCGCCGTCGTCGTGTAGACCGTACTTGCGCGCCAATGCGACCGGCACGCGCTTGACCTGGGAGACCTGCGAGAGCACTTCGCTCATCTTGTCGGCCGACGACATGTCGAGCGGCAAGGTAACCCACTCGTCGGCGTAGTTCTTGAATTCAACGACGCTGCCGTCGCGCGCTCGCGTCTCGATCGGCAGCAGACGGATCGACGGCGGGCGGGTCGAATCGTAGAGAAGTTCGGTCGGACACATGGTCGTGCGTCCGGCGGCCGACGGCAGGAGGCGCTGCCCGAAATCGGCGAAAAAAATGGCGTTGATGAGCTCGGATTTGCCACGCGAGAACTCGGCGACGAAGGCAACGACGAGCTTGTCCTGATGCAGGCGCTCGAGCAGATGCTGAATTACTGAGGTCCGCGTTGGCGTCCGCGAGCTCCTGTTGCGAAAGCCAGTCGTGCAACCTCGAAACACCAGACGACAGCCGGCGCCGCCAGTCGCTGTAGGCCTCAAAGCGTGCCGCAAGGTCTTTTGACTGAATCATCGTCTCGTCGCCTCCCTCTACGGATTCGCGCATGAGGCGCGGCCCCGGCCTGACCGGGGTCCGGATGGGTCCGTTTTGGTGCTGCCCGGCGCTCGTGCGCGCGTGCCGAAAGCCCCGTGATTTCGAGGCGAAAGGACTCTAGCACAAAGCGCGCCAAAATCAGGGCCGGGCTAACGCTGGCAGACAGGACAATAGGTCGTTGCCCGCCCACCCTGGCGCGTCGTTCGGATCGTGGTTCCACAAACCCGGCACGGCAGCCCAGCGCGACCGTAGACGTGGTAGTCGAACTGGAAATAGCCAGGCCGACCGTCGCTGTCGACGTAGTCGCGTAAGGTGCTGCCACCGCGAGCGATCGCGTCATCGAGCGTCTCGCGCACCGCCCCCACCAGTCGCTCGCAGCGCGTTCGCGAGATGCGGTTGGCGGGCCACGTGGGGCGAATGCCCGCGCGAAACAGTGCCTCGCTCGCGTAGATGTTCCCAACGCCGACGACAACGCGGCTGTCCATGAGTACGCGGCTTTATCGCCGCAGTGCGCCTGCGCAGGGCGAGGTGGAGTAGACTCGGCGTTGAATTGCGGCTCCAACGGCTCGGGCCCGAGCGCCGCGAGCAGCGGGTGCACCTTTGCCGAGCGTGCCGACCAGAGCATGGCGCCGAAGCGCCGGGGTCGTGATAGCGCATTAGCACGCCGTTGCTGAAATGAATGTCGACATGGTCGTGCGGGCGCTTGGCCGGAACGTTCCTGTAGACGCGCAGGCTCCCGGTCATGCCCAGATGCACGATGAGCGTGTCGGCGCCGACCCGAAATAGCAGGTACTTACTCCGGCGATCGACGCGGTCAACCACCTCACCCACCAGGCGGCGGGCTAGATCGTACGGAACCGGCCAGCGCAGTCGATGGTCGTAGATTCGCACGGCCGTCACTTTCTGCCGCTCTACGTGAGGCGCGACACTGCGCCGCGTCGTTTCGACTTCGGGAAGCTCGGGCATTCGGGATGGACGGGCGGCGTTTGTTGCTCTGCCCAATATACCCTAAGATTTGGGACGTACTGGCCGTCCAGAAAGCGAAGCGAAACGTGCATCCTAGTCCCCGCATTTCCCTGGCTCACCTGGCCCTGTGTTTCGCGCTGAGCGTGATGACGGTCGCTGGCGTTCGCGCGCAAGCGCCTGCGCAGGCACCTGCGCAGGCACCTGCTCAGGCACCTGCTCAGGCACCTGAGGCGCCGGCCATCCCGCCGGCGGGTGAATCCGGCGAATCCAAACTGTCGGCCGACGTCCTATACCGGATCCTGGTGGGCGACATTGCGCTCCAGCGCGGCGACCCGGCGCTCGCCGCGCGCGCGTACTTCGAAGCAGCGCGCGAGGCGCAGGAGCCGAGGCTCGCGCGGCGCGCGACCGAAGTGGCGCTGTTCGCGCGGCAGCGGTCGCTGGCGCTCGAAGCCGCGAAGCTCTGGCAGTCGCTCGACCCGACCGCAGAGCGTGCGAAGCAGATGGTGGCCACGCTGACGCAATCCGGCGCTGGCAACGAGTTGAAGGCCGAACTCGAGCACGTCCTGGCCGAGGCCGCCGCCAACGGCACCGCGCTCGGCGACGCATTCCTGCAGCTTAACCAGGCGCTCGCTTCGCAAACCGATAAGACGGCGGTATTTCGACTGGTCGTCGAATTGGCCAAGCCTTATCCGAGTGTGCCCGAAGCCCATTTCGCCATCGCCTTGGCCGGGTACAACACCGGGCTCGCCGATCTGGAAATCGTGGCTGCGTCGGTACGCGCTGCCGATCGGGCGCTCGAGCTCCGGCCGGGCTGGGAGCGTGCAGCGCTGCGTGAAGAGCGATATCCTCGCCAAGGGTTCGCCGCAGGCGGCGATCTCGTTCCTCAACGGGTTCCTGGCCAGCGTGCCCGAATCGCGCGCCGCCAAGGTTGCGGTGGCGCAACTGTACGTCGATCAAAAGCGCTACGCCGAAGCACGCGAAGTATTCCAACGCCTGTTGGCCGACGATCCGGGCGATCGCGAGACTGGAGTTCGCCGTGGCCGCGCTGTCGGTGCAGATGCGTGACTTCGCCACCGCCCAACGTCTGTTTACGGAGCTGCAGGATGCGGGTTTCGGCGAGCCCGGCGTCGTAACGTTCTTTCTCGCGCAGGTGGCCGAGGAAACGCGTCACTATGACGAAGCGATCGCGCTGTACGGCAAGGTGACCGGGGGTGAGCGCGCCTGGCTTTCACAGCTGCGCATCGCGACGTTGATGGCCAAGAAGGGCGATGTTGCCGGCGCCCGGCGCTATCTTGCAGGTCTCAATCCCGATGGCCGCGAACAGCGCATCGAGCGTGTACAGGCGGACGCACAACTGTTGCGCGACGCCGGCGACAACGCGGGAGCCTATGCCGTTCTGGTCGCGTCGCTGGTAACGAACCCGGACTCGGCCGACCTGCTCTACGACATCGCGATGGTCGCCGAAAAGCTGGATCGTCTCGACGAAGTCGAAAACCGGCTCAACCAGCTCATTGCGCTCAAGCCGGACAACGCGCAGGCGCTCAACGCCCTCGGATATACGCTGGTCGATCGCACGCCGCGCACTGCGGAGGGATTGAAGCTCATCGAACAGGCGCTGGCGCTCGCGCCGGCGGACCCGTTCATTCTCGACAGCATGGGCTGGGCGCAGTACCGCCTGGGCAACTTCGACGATTCGGAAAAGTACTTGCGCCGCGCGCTGGCCGACCGCCAGGACCCGGAGATCGCCGCTCATCTGGGCGAAGTGCTGTGGGCGAAGGGTGAGCGCGACCGCGCCCGGGAAGTCTGGCAGTCACAGCTCAAGGAAACGCCGGACAACGCGATGCTCCTCGAGACTGTGCGGCGATTCGGTCCCTAGCGGTCCGCCGAGGGCGGCTCGGCATGTCATTGCCGCGCGTCAACGCGGCTCGCGCCGCGTGCGTCGCCTGTGCGCTCGCCCTCTCGGCATGCGCGACGTTCGCGCCCGACCGCGCGCCCGGCTCGGCCGCCCCGGTGTACTTTGCGCCCGCGCGCGCAGCGTTCGAGGCTTCCGGCCGGATTTCCGTGCGCCATGGCACCGACGCCCTGACGGCAAACTTTCGCTGGCGCCACGACGGCGCAAAGGACGAGATCGACCTCGCCTCGCCACTGGGGCAAACGCTCGCGCGACTGGCCGGCGCTCCCGGTGCGGTCGAGCTGCGATTTGCCGACGGCCGCGTGGCCACTGCGACCGACTGGGCGGCACTGACTTCGCGCTCGCTTGCATGGGCACTGCCCGTCGATGGCCTTGCATTTTGGATTCAGGGAGCGCCGCGGCCGGGCGCCGACTTCGCGCGCCGAGCCGGCGGCCGACGGCGCCCCGGCGCTGCTGCGACAGGACGGCTGGACCATCGTCTATCAGCCCTTTGCCCGCGACGCCTCCGGAACCCTGCGCCCGGTGCGCATGGCACTGTCGTATCCCGACGTCGAAGTTCGGTTGGTGGTTGACGCATGGGAATAGCGGCTAAGCGTGCGCTGACGCTTTCCGCGCCGGCCAAGCTCAACTTGTTCCTGCACGTGACCGGACAGCGTCGTGACGGCTATCACTCACTCGAGTCGTTGTTCGTGCTGATCGGGCGCAGCGACACGATTTCGCTTGCGCTGCGCGACGACGGCGCGATCGTACGCAAGAGCGGCCCGGCCGACATTGCCGCGGAAGACGATCTCGCCGTGCTCGCTGCGCGCCTGTTGCAGGAGCGCTACGACGAGCGGAAAGGGGTTTCCATCGCGGTCACCAAGCGCGTTCCCGTCGGGGCAGGCCTGGGCGGAGGCAGTTCGGATGCCGCGACGGTCTTGCTCGGCCTGAATCGCCTCTGGGACTTGAATGCTTCGCGTGCGGAGCTGATGGCGATCGCGCTCGAACTGGGCGCCGATGTTCCCTTCTTCGTGTTCGGGCAGCCGGCGTTTGCACGCGGCATCGGCGAGCAACTTTCGGCGACGACGGTGCCGGCGACATGGTTCACCGTGATCACGCCTCTGATCGCAGTCTCGACACGCGAGATCTTCGCGGCGCCCGAATTGACACGCAACAGCGAGTCCGCGAAAATGCACGTCTTTTCCGAAGGATATGGCCGCAACGATCTGTATGGAGTTGCGGCGACGCGGTTCCCGGGCATCGCCCGTTGCCTCGATGCGCTTGCGCGAGAGGCGCAAGGGTCGGGCGCGCGGATGACAGGATCGGGGGCATGCGTTTTCGCCGCCTTCGCAGCCGAGGACGCCGCGCGGCGGGCGCTCTCGCGAATGCCGCGCGGCATCACCGGTTTTGTTGCGCGATCGCTAGCCCGCCACCCGTTGTGGCATTACGCCTAAGGTAGCGGACCGACGTTTTCCCTTGGGGAGTCGCCAAGTGGTAAGGCACCGGATTTTGATTCCGGCATTCGTAGGTTCGATCCCTACCTCCCCAGCCATTTTCGCCAGGCGCGCGCACGGTTGCTTGCCTGACCCGGACGACCGCCATGCCTGAGCGCATGCGCATCTTCACCGGCACCGCCAATCCGCGCCTCGCCGAGGCCGTAGTGCGCCACATGGGTACCAGCCTCGGCCGCTGCCTGGTCGGGCGCTTTTCCGACGGCGAAGTGATGGTCGAATTGCTCGAGAACGTGCGCGGGCGCGACGTGTTCGTCCTGCAGTCTACGTGCGCACCGACCAACGACAACCTGATGGAAATACTGGTCATGGTCGACGCGTTCAAGCGCGCGTCAGCGGGCCGGATCACCGCGGCGATACCCTACTTCGGCTATGCGCGGCAGGACCGGCGTCCGCGCTCCGCGCGCATGCCCATCACCGCGAAGGTCGTCGCCGACATGCTGTCGACGGTTGGCGTCAACCACCTGATGACCATGGACCTGCACGCCGACCAGATCCAGGGATTCTTCAACATTCCCGTCGACAACATCTACGCTACGCCGGTGTTGCTCGGCGACCTGTGGAAACAGAACCACGAGGATTTGCTGGTGGTCTCGCCCGACGTCGGCGGGGTGGTGCGCGCGCGCGCTATCGCCAAGCGGCTGGACTCGGACCTGGCAATCATCGACAAGCGGCGGCCCAAGGCCAACGTCGCCGAAGTGATGAACATCATCGGCGACGTCGAGGGCCGCTCGTGCGTGATCATGGACGACATCGTCGACACCGCGAACACGCTGTGCAAGGCGGCGTCAGCACTCAAGGAAAACGGCGCGCGCAAGGTGCTCGCCTATTGCACACACCCGGTGCTGTCGGGGGGCGCGGTGCAGCGCATCGCCGAATCCGAGCTCGACGAGATCGTGGTCACCGACACGATTCCGCTGTCGGAAGAGGCGCGCGCGTGCCGGCGTATCCGCGTGCTCTCGTGCGCACAGCTGCTCGCCGAGACCATGACGCGCATCTCCAACGAAGAGTCGGTCAGCTCGCTATTCACCGAGTGATCCCGCGCTCGCCGCGGCTGACGCACCTCCGAGTTGTGGATTCCGCCTCAATCAGGTTATAATTCAAGGCTTTCTCGACGGTGGCCGCGCCGGTATCTCCACGCGGACCGCCGCCGATTGTCGCCACCGCGGACGACCCAGGGGTAGCACCCGCCCGGAAGGCCGCAGACAACAGGAGTCCTCTCATGCAACAGCACGAATTCACCGCATTTGCGCGCGCGACCGAAGGACGCGGCGCCAGCCGCCGCCTGCGTCGTAGCGGACGCGCCCCCGGCATCGTCTACGGCGGCGACACCAACCCGCAGCCTATCGAGCTCGACCACAACGCGCTGATCCATGCGCTCAAGCGTGAGGAGTTTCATTCCTCCATCCTGACCATGAAGTTCGACGGCAAGACGCAACGCGTACTGCTGCGTGACGTGCAGATGCATCCGTTTCGCAACGAAGTGCTGCACGTGGACTTTCAACGCGTCGATGAAGCACGCAAGATACACATCAAGGTTCCGCTGCACTTTACGCACGCCGAGGATTCGCCGGCGCACAAGACCACCGACGCCATCATCAGCCACGTGATGACCGAGCTCGACGTCTCGTGCCTGCCCAAGGACCTACCGACATTCATCGAGGTCGATCTGTCGGCGCTCGCGGTCGGCCAGTCGATCCACGTCTCCGCGCTGAAGCTGCCGGCGGGCGTGACCGCGGTCACCCGAGGCAAGGTCGACCCGGCGGTCGTCACGGCGATCATCCCGCGCATCGTTGTCGAGGTCGAGGAAGTCGCGGCGGTCGCGGAAGGTGTCCCGACCGAGGCAGTCGCCGGCGAAGAAGCCAAGGCTGGAGACAAGGCTCCCGAAAAGGCCGCCGAGAAGGGTGCGGACAAGGGCTCGGAAAAGGCATCCGAGAAGGGCACCGAGAAATCCGCCGGCAAGAAGGACGACAAGAAGTAATCGAGCGCTGCCTGCCGCGACACATTGGCCCGCGCGGTGTCAGCCGGCGGGCCTTTTTGTTGCGGCGTCACAAATCATGTCCAATCCACTGCGGCTCATCGTCGGACTCGGCAATCCCGGGCGGGAGTACGTGGCGACACGCCACAACGCCGGCATGTGGTTCGTCGACGCGCTCGCGCGGAGGCTCGATCTGGCCTTTCGCGCCGAGACGAAGTTCCACGCGATGATCGCAGGATCCGAACCCCGGCTCGTCCTGCCGCAGACTTTCGTCAATCGCAGCGGGCTTGCCGTTGGCGCGCTGGCACGCTTCTACCAGATCGCACCCGCCGAAATACTCGTCGCACACGATGAGCTCGACTTGAAACCGGGCGCGGTAAAGCTCAAGCACGGCGGCGGCTTCGCCGGACACAATGGTCTCAAGGACATCGCAGCGGTGCTCGGCACGGGCGAGTTCTGGCGCGTGCGCCTTGGGATCGGCCATCCGCGCGACGGTGCGCTGAGCGAGCAGGAGGTTGCGGATTTCGTGCTGCACGCTCCTGCGACCGACGAGCGCACCGCCATCGACGACGCGATCGCACGTGTGCTCGTCGTCTGGCCGCGGCTCGCGTCCGGCGAGAGCGAGCGCGCGATGCACGAGTTGCATACGCGTCTCGACGACGGGGCAACGCGTGCCAAGGCACAGCCATGAGCGTCAGGTGCGGCATCGTCGGTCTTCCCAACGTCGGCAAGTCGACGCTGTTCAATGCGCTGACCAAGGCCGGCATCGCGGCGGAGAACTATCCGTTCTGCACGATCGAGCCCAACGTCGGCATCGTCGAAGTGCCCGACCCTCGCCTTGCCGCGCTCGCCGCCATCGCGAAACCCGAGCGCGTGCTGCCGGCCGCGGTCGAGTTCGTCGACATCGCCGGGCTCGTCGCGGGCGCGTCGAAGGGAGAGGGCCTCGGCAATCAGTTTCTTGCGAACATCCGCGAGACCGACGCGATCGCGCATGTCGTGCGTTGCTTTGAAGATGGGAACGTGGTGCACGTCGCCGGCAAGATCGACCCGGTCTCCGACATCGAGACCATCAACACGGAGCTGGCACTGGCAGACCTCGCGACCGTCGAAAAGCAGCTCGCGAAATACGCAAAAATGGCACGCGCGGGCGGCGACAAGGAGGCGCAGCGCCTCGTCGCCGCGTTGGAAAAAGTCGGCGTGGCGCTGGACCAGGCCAAGCCGGCGCGGTCGGTCGATTTGTACGCCGAGGAGCGCGCGGTGCTAAAGCCGCTGTTCCTGTTGACGATGAAGCCCACGATGTACGTCGCCAACGTCGCAGAGCATGGCTTCAAGGACAATTCCCTGCTCGCTAGCGTCGAGGAATACGCAGGCCGCGAGCACGCGCCGGTCGTCGCGATCTCGGCTGCGGTCGAATCGCAGATCGCCGATCTCGAGCCCGAAGACAAGAAAGTCTTTCTCGACGACATGGGCCTCAGCGAGGCCGGCCTCGATCGCGTGATCCACGCCGGTTACAAGCTGCTCGGCCTCGATACCTTCTTCACCGCCGGACCCAAGGAGGTCCGCGCTTGGACCATTCGTCACGGCAGCACTGCGCCGCAGGCCGCAGGTGTGATTCACACGGATTTCGAGAAGGGCTTCATCCGCGCCGAGGTGATCGCCTTTGCTGATTTCATCGCCTGCAGGGGGGAGCAGGGCGCAAAAGAAGCCGGCAAGATGCGCCTCGAAGGCCGTGACTACGCCGTCAAGGACGGTGACGTAATGCACTTTCGCTTCAATGTCTGAGCTGCCTCGCCGGAACCTCCATTGATTCACCCCTTTGCGGCACTGAAGAAACTGGCAAGGCGCCAGCTGGCACTCGCGGGTTTTGAAGTGTTCAGGGTCGGCTCACGATACTCGCAGGACGGTCTGTCGACGGTGCACCATGACCGCTTCCGGTCTGCTCCAAGCTTCGAGTCAGCTTATCGACGCGGCCTCGCGGCGGCCAACGGAGTCGATCCCGGATCCGAGTGGCGAGTGCACGTCGCGTTGTGGGCAGCCAAGGCAGCTTTGCGTGCGGCAGGAGATTTTGTCGAATGCGGAGTGAACGCCGGCTTTGTAAGCTCTGCGGTAATGCATTGGCTAAACTGGAATGAAACCAATCGGCGGTTTTTCCTAGTCGATACCTGGGCGGGCCCAGCATTCGAGCAGTATGAAAGAACCGAAATCTCGGGCGGGAGCTACCAGTTGGCACAAGACGCCGTGGCGCAAGGAGCGTATGTCACGGATCTTCAGCGCGTCCGTCAGAACTTTGCTGAGTGGCCCGGCGCAATAATCGTGCAAGGAACGGTTCCCGACATACTGCCAAGTATTCCGGCCGGCGAGATTGCATTTCTGCACCTGGATATGAACTGTGCATACCCCGAGCAGTCGGCGCTCGAGTATTTCTGGAAACGCATGTCGCCGGGCGCCGTCGTATTGCTGGACGACTACGCCTACACTGGTTATGAGCAGCAAGCAGCAGCCATTGACATGATTGCAGATCGCGTTGGGGCTTGCGTACTCTGTCTGCCTACGGGCCAGGGGCTCATCATCAAATGACCCGTTAGCGCGGGCGCTATCGTGCTCGGCGCAGCGGCCCGGTGTTCAAGCCGACGCGCCGATCGGCGTCGGTCCTTCGGTCGAGTATGATGCGGCTGCGCCACTCACGCCGGCGAGGCCTGCCCGAGGCTGCGGTTGTTATTCAACTCGTTCCAGTTCATCTTTGTATTCCTGCCCGGCGTGCTGGTCGGATTCTTTCTGCTCGCCCGCGTCAGCGATCGCCTCGCCGCCGGCTGGCTTACCGTGGCGTCGCTGGTCTTCTACGGGTGGTGGGACGCCCGCTATGTCGCACTGCTTCTTGGGTCAATAGGATTTAATTTCGTCCTGGGCACACGGATCGCGCGACAGCGTACCTCGCCACGCTCCAACGGCGGCACGGCGTTGCTCGTGGTCGCAATCACCGTGAATCTGGCGCTGCTCGCGTACTTCAAGTACACGGTCTTTTTCCTGACCAACCTCCAAGCTTTCACCGGGCATATCGCCGCGTTGCCCGACATCGTTCTTCCGCTTGGAATTTCCTTCTTCACCTTTACCCAGATCGCATTTCTTGTCGACGCGCATCGGGGCATTGCGCACGAATACAAATTCATGCACTACGCCCTTTTCGTCACCTATTTCCCACACCTGATCGCCGGCCCGATCCTGCATCATCGCGAGATGATGCCGCAGTTTCGGCAGCGAACCACGTACCAGCTTGACTGGAACAGCATCGCCGTCGGCCTGACGATGTTCATCATCGGTCTGTTCAAGAAAACGGTAATCGCCGATGACATGGCCGGTTTCGTCACGCCGGCGTTCAACGCTGCGGCCGCGGGCACACCGCTCACACTGCTGGAAGCCTGGGGTGCCGCGCTCGCTTATACCTTCCAGATCTACTTCGACTTCTCGGGCTACACGGATATGGCGCTGGGGGCATCGCGCATGTTCGGCATTGTCTTGCCGCTCAACTTCATGTCACCGTACAAGGCGCGCAACATCATCGACTTCTGGCGCCGCTGGCACATTACGCTTTCACGCTTTCTGCGCGACTACGTGTATATCCCACTCGGCGGCAATCGCCGGACAACCGAACGCCGCTTCGCCAACCTGATGGCGACAATGCTGATCGGCGGCTTATGGCATGGGGCCGCGTGGACATTCGTGGTCTGGGGTGGGTTGCACGGTATTTACTTGTGCGTCAATCATGGTTGGCGGTCACTGCGTCGTCGTCTCAAAGTCGCGGCATTTCCTGCCAGCGGCGCGCTGGCTACTCTGATCACTTTCGTCGCAGTAGTCGTCGCCTGGGTGTTTTTCCGTGCGCCAGATCTTGCCACTGCGGTAAGCGTCATTGCCGGGATGGCCGGGCAACACGGCATCGTTCTGCCCATGCAATGGCAGCCGCCGGCCGGGGGCGTCCATACATGGCTCGTCAATCACGGCGTACAGTTCCGGGATGTGGCGCACTTCAACCGAGTGGCGCAATTCAACTGGCTGTGCTTCCTGCTGGCGCTGTGCTGGCTTGCGCCGAACACGCAACAGATTCTTGCCCCGTATCGGCCGGCGCTCATGACGCCGCGTTATGGCGACCTTGGCAGCGCCGGGTTCCTCACCTGGCGTCCAAACCTGGCGTGGCTCTCTGCTTTGGTCGCGTCCGGTCTCTTTGCGCTTCTGTCGATTGAGCGCTACAGCGAGTTCATCTATTTCCGATTCTGAAATGAACTCCAGGACGTTCAGCCTGATGTGCGTGGGCATGATCCTGCTGCTGCTCGGCGGCGTTGGTCTGTTCAACGCCATAGTCGATCCGTTCTGGTATTTCCGCGAAGTTGAAGTCAAGGGATTCAACCGGGACAAGCCCAGGGCACCCGGAAATGAGAGGCTAGTGAAACCCGCGTTGTTGGCCAAATTGAGGCCCGATGCGGTAATCGTCGGAAGTTCGTTCGCCGAGATCGGGCTGCCGCCACTGCATGCAGGCTTCACCCGGAACGGTCTGTACACGTCGTTCAACCTTGGCATCCCTGCCGCAACCTGGAGCGACGTGTACTGCCTCGCCATGTTTGCGCTGCGCCAGCCGAATTTGAAGCGGCTGGTCGTGGGCGTCTCCGGCGTCGACAACGTCGTATGCCCTACGGATCGCGAACTTGGACGGGTGGACTACGGCAAACTGCTGTTCTCACGGACGGCCATCGATGCCTCGCTGGAAACGCTGCGCCGGCAGGGTGGCAAGCAAGCGATGACCCGCGAGGGAACATGGAGCTATCTTCGCTATGACGATCACCTGCAGGGCAACGACCAGGTAATCGGAAACTTTGGCTTAGAGTATAGGCGAGCGCTGTGCCCGCTTGCAGACGCGCCCCCTCGCGCGATGGACTGGGCCCGGATCACCAAGGCCGCGCCGACAGCCGAACAGGCCGCGGGCCTGCGGCATCTGATTCGCCTTGCGCTTTCGAAGAGGGTCCAGTTGGTGCTGCTGTTCTACCCGAGCCATGCGCTGTTCAACGAAATCGAACGTCGGTGCGTCGGTCCCGAATCGCATTGGACGTGGCTCTGGCAGGTCGCATCGGTCGTGGACGAAGAAGCGGGCAGCAAGACGGAGCAGATCCAGATCTGGGATTTCTTCGGCTACGGCCCGCTGAATACGGAACGCGTGAATGCGGGCAAGCCGATGCGCGACCGGTTGTGGCAGGATCTGGGTCACTTCAACAACGAGATCGGCACCACAGTCTTCGACGCTATCTTCTCCGGAGACACACGCTACGGAGCCCGGATCACCCTGGCCAACTTCGACCAGTTCGTCACGCGTACCGAGCTGGAACGGGAGGCGTTCTTGAAGGCAAACGATTGGTTTGTGCCGGAGCTGACCGAGTTGGTACGGCGAACGCGAGCGATACCGGAACGGGCACCACGCTGATCTCCACCAGCAAACCCACTGCGCCTTCAGGCGCGCTGCCTCGTCTTGGCGTCGCATGCCTGCTCCAGGAGAGCTACTGATCGTTGGCACGGGCGTGCGTCACCACCAATCGAGCGCGGTTATTGAGTACAACCGATGGCACGCATCGATAGAACCCGGTATAAAATCCAGTATGAAATTGACCGAATCGGACCGTTGCCGGTCTGCACGCGCGCGGTGCGCGCGCAGGAAAATCCAACCGCAGGTCGACGCATGAATGAACGCTGCGCGCGCGCGATGCGCGCGATGCGCGGGATGCTTCCCATCGTGACGCTCCTGCTCGCAGCGTGCGGCCCGCTCAAGCCGGCCTTCGAACCGCCCGAAGTCACGCTCGAGACGCTGCGCATCCTGCGCATCGCCGACGCCAAGGCGGATCTATCGATCGGGCTTCGTGTATTCAACCCAAACAGCTACGCGCTTTCCGTGCGGCGTGTCGAGTTCGAAGTGACCATCGACGGGCGCGTCGCGGCGTCGACCCGGAGCGCACGGATCGAGATGCTGCCCGCGCATGAAGACGCGCTGGTCGAGCTGTCGGGGAGGGTTGACGTAGGCGCCGTCGCGACCGCGCTCATGACGCTTGGCTCGCAATTGCCCATCGACTACACGGTCAAGGGCACGATCACGCTGACCGACGGCACTTCGGTCCCGTTTGCGCGCAAGGGGCGCGTTCCGGCGACGCGCATCGACCGCGGTTTCGGCCCGCGAGTGCAATGAGCCGCCGCGTCCGCTTCACCAAGATGCAGGGGCTGGGCAACGACTTCGTCGTCTTCGACGGCGTGACCGAGCAGGTCGTGCTCGCACCGGACGAAATCAGGCGCATTGCCGACCGCCACTTCGGCATCGGTTGCGACCAGGTTCTCCTCGTGGAGAAGCCGTCACAGCCGGGCGTCGACTTCGGCTATCGCATATTCAACGCTGATGGCGCCGAGGTCGAGCAATGCGGCAACGGGGCGCGCTGCTTCGTGCAGTTCGTGCGCGCGCGTGGGCTGACGAACAAACGTGCGATCCGCGTCCAGACACGCGGCGGGCTCATCGAGCCCGCCCTCGAGGCCGACGGGCAGGTGACGGTCGACATGGGGGTGCCGCGCTTCGCGCCCGCCGACGTCCCGTTTCTGGCCGACAGCGATGCCCTGGTGCAACCGCTGGCACTCGGCGATCACGCCGTCGAGATCACTGCGGTGTCGATGGGTAACCCGCACGCGGTGCAGCTCGTGGCGGAGGTCGCCACCGCACCGGTCGCCTTCGATGGACCGCGCATCGAGCGTCACGCGCGTTTTCCCCGCGGGGCGAATGCGGGCTACATGCAGGTCGTCGATCGCGCTAACATTCGCCTGCGCGTATGGGAGCGCGGAGCCGGCGAGACGCTTGCGTGCGGCACGGGCGCATGCGCCGCGGTGGTCACCGGAATACGCCGCGGGTTGCTCGACTCACCGGTTCGCGTTGCGACGAACGGAGGCACGCTGACGATCGCCTGGGCCGGCGCCAGCTATCCGGTCTTGATGACGGGACCGGCGGAAACGGTTTACGAGGGCGAATGGACCCTCGGCGGGTCGCATGTGACCGACGGATGAATACGAGGAAGACTTGATGGATTCGAAGACGGTGGCCGACTATCTGCAGCAGCACCCCGAGTTCTTCGCCGAGTATGCCGACGTTCTGTCCGAAATCTATGTGCCACATCCGCACGGTGGCCATGCGATCCCGATCGCGGAGCGCCAGATTGTCACGCTGCGCGAAAAGAACGGACAGCTCGAGGCCAAGCTGCGCGAGTTGATCCAGTTCGGCGGCGAGAACGACTCGATCAGCGAAAAGTTGCATCGTTCGACACTGGCGCTGTTCTCGGCGGCGGATCTCGAAACCACGCTGGGCGTCCTCTACCACAGCCTGATCGACGACTTCCAGGTGCCGCAGGTGGCGCTGCGGCTGTGGGGCAGGGTACCCGAGCAATCGTACTTGCCCGAGCTGGCGGCGACCAGCCAGGAGTTGCGCGACTACGCCGCCGCGCTCGGCGCGCCGTATTGTGGTGCTCAGGCACCCTTCGAGTCGCGCGACTGGTTCGAGCGTGGCGCGATGCTTGAGTCCTTTGCTTTTCTGCCTCTACGTACACATCAAGCCTTCGGCCTGCTGGGCTTGGGCAGCGATGATCCCGGCCGCTTCTATCCCGGCATGGGAACGATGTACTTGACTCGCCTGTCGGAACTCGCGAGCGTGGCGACCGCCCGCTTTCTTCCCCAGGGCTGAGCTTTGACGACGACGGCGCGCACCGAAGCTGGAAACAACGCTTCGCGCGCCCAGGACGCGCTCCTTGTGGCGTGGGTGCAGCACCTTGGCACCCGTCCCGCGCACACGCGCGCAGCGTACGCGCGCGACGTGGATACGCTCAAGGCGCTCGCAGGTGACACACCACTGTCCAAACTTGGTCCGCCCGAGATCCGGCGCTTCGTCGCCATGCTGCATCAGCGCGGATTGGCGGCGGCGAGCCTGGCACGCATGCTCTCGGCGTGGCGTGCGTTCTATCGCTTCGCGATCGAGCATGAGAGCGCGATTCACGACAATCCGTGCGCGGGGCTGCGCGCGCCTCGTGGCGCGCGGCGCCTGCCTTCCGCGCTTTCGCCCGACGAGGCGGTGCGGCTCGTGGCCATCGAAGGCGACGGCCTCCTGGACGTGCGCGATCGTGCGTTGTTCGAGTTAGCGTACTCGTCGGGTCTGCGAGTATCTGAGCTCGCGGGACTCGACGTCGGTGCGCTCGACCTCGCCAGCGGCGAAGTGCGCGTGTGGGGCAAGGGCTCGAAAGAACGCGTGGTGCCCGTCGGCGCCCCTGCGCGCGAAGCGCTGCGCACGTGGATCGCACGACGGCAGACGCTGAATCCCCGCCAGCAGGGCGCCATGTTTCTGAGTCGCTCGGGGCGGCGGCTGACGACGCGGGCGATCCAACAGCGGCTGGCCACCTGGTCCGTGAAGCGCGGGATGTCGGGGCACGTACATCCGCACATGCTGCGCCACTCGTTCGCCTCGCATCTCCTGCAATCCTCGGGGGACCTGCGCGCGGTGCAGGAGTTGCTCGGCCACGCCAGCATCGCCAGCACGCAGATCTACACGCATCTCGACTTCCAGACGCTGGCCAAGACCTACGACCAGGCGCACCCGCGCGCGAGGAAGAAGCCCCGGCCCTAGCCCAACTTCCACAGTTGGCGATGGTTTTCGCCGACGGCGGCCGGTTGTAGCGCGGCTGCAACAGCTCCTTTTCAGAGTGAAGCGGTAATGGGTGAATCATCGCCGCGGTCGAATTGGTGCGTCGGAATTCGAAACAGCGAATGTAGTGCCAACCGTCTTGTTGCGCTCGCGGTGTGAGGTGCTGAGAATGTGAGCGCATGTACTTGCGACATACGACGCACAAGAAGAACGGCAAGACGCAGGTGTATTGGCGTCTAGTCCGCTCGGTGCGTCATGGCCGCAAGGTGATGCAGGAGACGGTGGCGCAGTTGGGCGAGCTCGATGCCGACGGCCGGACACGGGCACAGGCGCTCGCGCGCGGCATCGCGGGCGATGTGGTCGTTGCTTCGCAGCGGCATTTGTTCGAAGCCGATGCTGCCGCTGATGCGGTGCCGGTCAAGCTCGGGAAGGTGCGCCTTGAGCGCTCGCGTGGCTTCGGGGCGGTGTGGCTGGGGTGGTTGCTGTGGCGAGCGCTCAAACTCGATGCGCTGTGCCGTGAGCTGCTGCCACCGGGCCGGGAGAGCGTGTCATGGGCTGACGTCGTTGCGATTCTGGTGATCGGGCGGCTGTGCGAACCCTCCAGCGAATTGCACCTGGCCGAGCAGTGGTACCGGACGACGGCACTGGAGGATCTGCTGCAGATTCCCGCTGAAAGCGTCTACGACGAGCGGCTGTACCGCACGCTCGATCGGCTGCTGCCGCACAAGGAGGCGATCGAGCAGCACTTGGTGAAGCGCTTCGGGGAGCTGTTCGATCTGGACTACGACCTGCTGCTCTACGACGTGACGAGCACCTACTTCGAGGGGCAATGCGCCGATCCCGCGCTTGCCCAGCGCGGCTACAGCCGCGATCACCGGCCCGATTGCGTCCAGGTGAACATCGCCCTGGTGGTCACGCGCGATGGCATGCCCCTGGGCTACGAGATCTTCACCAGGGAACACGGTCGATGTCACGACGGTGGAGGAGATCGTCTCGGCGATGGAACGTCGCTTCGGGAAGGCGCAGCGGGTATGGGTGATGGACCGGGGGATGGTGAGCGCCGAGAACATTGCTTGGCTCAACGCCACCGGCCGGCGCTACGTGATCGGCACCGCGCGCTCGGAACTGAAGCGCTGGGCGCGGCAGCTCGCCGATAGCTCCGACTGGCGACGCATCCGCGAGGATGTGGAGGTGAAGATCTGCCGCGGCCCCGAGGGCAACGAAACGTTCCTCCTCTGCCGCTCGGCCGCCCGCGTCGAGAAGGAACGCGCGATGCACGAGCGCTTCGGCCAGCGCATCGAAGCCGGCCTGGAGCGCATGGCGCGGCGCATCGCCACGAGCAAACGGCGGCTCAATCCCGGGGTACTCGAGCGTCAGATCGGCCGACTACTGGAGCGTCATGCCCGTGCCGCCGCCCGCTATGCGATTGCCATCGAAGACGACCGCAACCACGACTCGGGCCTGCGGCTGAACTGGACGACGCACCCCGAGTGGGACCAGTGGGCCCATCTCTCCGAGGGCACCTACATCCTGCGCAGCAACGTGCCGGAGTGGACGGACGAAGAACTCTGGCAGACCTACATCCAGCTCACCGAGGCTGAAGCCGCCTTCCGCATCCACAAGTCCGAGCTCGCCATCCGCCCAGTCTGGCATCAGAAGGCCGAGCGCATCAAGGCGCACATCCTGGTGTGCTTCCTCGGCTATGCGCTGTGGAAGACGTTACAGCAGTGGCAGTCGCGTGCGGGCCTCGCGGACTCGCCGCGCACGATCCTCACCGAACTCTCGCGCATCACCGCCGCCGACATCGTGCTGCCGCTCGCCGATGGTTCGGCACGCGAGCTACGCATCCGCTGCGTTGTTCGCCCCGATCGCAGCCAAGCAATCCTTCTCGATCGCTTGGGCCTCAAACTCCCGGAGCGCCTTCGCGCACCGCAGACCGTCCAAATGTAGTGCCAACTGCGGGACTCAAGTCCTTGATCGAACGAGATTCACTCCTTCGAACTGTGGAAGTCGGGCTAGCTAGTCGATGATCTGCACGAGGCCGGGAACCCACGGCAAGTCCGTTGGCCCCGGATCGGCGCCAGCCTGCGTAATCAACGTTGTCAGCTGGCCGCGATGGTGCGTCCCGTGATTGAACATATGCACCGCGGCGGTGGCGATGGGCAAGCGTCGCACCTTGCCGTCGACGCTGCTGCGATAGTCGAGCATCGAGGCCAGCTGCACCGACGTCACGGCGTCCGCCCATGCCTGGAGCGCGCCGTCGGTCAGCTCGCGCTCGCGGCCGAGGACGGCGAAATCCGCGTACAAGTCGGCGCCGAAGGCCGGCACAGCGTACGGCTCGTTGACGATTCGGCCAAGCCAGACGCGATCGCCCCAGAGCAGATGATTGAGCGTGCGATGCATCGACCCGAAAAAGGCGCCGCGATCGCGCCTGCGCTCGGCGTCCTCGAAGCCCGCGCACGCAGCGTACAGGCGCGCGTTGATCCACCGGTTGTAGCGCGCCATCGTCTGGCAATACTCGGACGTGACCATCGTTGGGAGTCGGTTGATGGGCGAGATACCGTCTCGGATGTGCAATGAATTGAGCCAGGCTGGCGACGATTGTAAAGCCAGGCGCCCGCGCCGCGGTTGCATGCGAGAGAGCAGCATCGCAGCCGCGACCCCAAAAAAACGGGGCGCTTGGGGCGCCCCGAAAGCCACTGAGGAGAAACTAGGACCTTGCTACGCTTCGCGCGTCCTACTCCACACGCTCGCCGTGGAGACTTACGTCGAGACCTTCACGCTCCTCTTCCTCGGAGACGCGCAGGCCGATGACCATATCGATGATCTTGAGGATGATAAAGCTGCCGACGCCGCTGTACACGAGCGTGGTCAGTACGGCGCCCGCTTGCGCGTACATGCTGGCATCGGCGCCGCTGATTTCCTTGACATTGAACACGCCGGTCAGCAGCGCACCGACGATGCCGCCGATACAGTGCACGCCGAAAGCGTCCAGGGAATCGTCGTAGCCGAAGGCCTTCTTGACCGTCGTCGCCGCGAAGAAGCACACGACGCCGGCGGCGATGCCGATCACAAACGCGCCGGTGACGCCCACGAAGCCCGACGCGGGAGTAATCGCCACCAGGCCGGCGACCGCACCCGACGCGATACCCAGCACGGACGGCTTGCCCTTCGCCATCCACTCGGTGAACATCCAGGCGAGCGCGGCGACCGCAGTGGCAAGTTGAGTCACGACCATCGCCATGCCGGCGCGGCCATCCGCAGCGGTTGCCGAACCGGCGTTGAACCCGAACCAGCCCACCCACAGCAACGACGCACCGATCACCGTCAGCGTCAGGTTGAACGGCATCATCGGTTCCTTGCCGTAGCCGAGCCGCTTGCCGAGCACCAGCGCACAGACCAGCGCCGCGATACCGGCGTTGATGTGCACGACCGTGCCGCCGGCGAAGTCGAGCACGCCACGCGTCGCCCAATAGCCGGATGGTTCCCACATCATGTGCGCGATCGGCGAGTAGATCAGCACCGACCACAGCCCCATGAACCAGAGCATCGCGGAGAATTTCATGCGATCAGCGAACGCGCCGCAGATCAGCGCCGGTGTGATGATCGCAAAGGTCATCTGGAACGTCATGTACACCGATTCGGGAATCGTCAGCGCGAGGTGCGAAGCCATCACCTTGCCCGCTTCCTTCTGGAAGACCATGCCGTTCAGGAACAGCCGATCCAGGCTGCCGATGAACGGTCCACCGGGCATGAACGCGAGGCTGTAGCCGACGATGACCCACAGGACGGTCACCAGGCACGTGATGGCGAAGCTCTGCATGAGCGTGGCCAGTACGCCTTTCTTGCGCACCATCCCGCCGTAGAACAGCGCCAGGCCCGGTATCGTCATCAACAGGACCAATGCCGTCGACGCAAGCATCCACGCCGTGTCGCCGGCGCTGATCTTGTCCACCGCAATGAGTTGCGGCGTCGTCGGTGCGGGCGGCGCTGCTGCTTCGGCGGGCTTCGCGTCGCCTGCGGGTGCTGCGCCCGCGGCCGGCGCTGGCGTCGTGGTCTCCGCCACAGGGGCCATCGCAGGAGCCATGGGCAGGCGCGGTGGCCGCCGGGGCGGCGGTTTTGCCCGCGTCGATTGGCGGTGGAGGAGTCTTGTCGTCGGCCAGGGCGCCTATGCCGACGCCGAGTAGGGCGACAAGGGCAATCAACCCAATTGCTCGCTTCATGGTGTTCCCCTTAGAGTGCGTCCGCACCGGTCTCGCCGGTCCGGATACGCACGACTTGTTCGAGGTCGAAGACGAATACCTTGCCGTCGCCGATCTTTCCGGTGTTCGCCGCCTTCTCGATCGCCTCGATGACGCGATCGAGCATCTCGCTCTTGATCGCCGCCTCGATCTTGACCTTGGGCAGGAAATCGACGACGTATTCGGCGCCTCGATACAGCTCGGTGTGCCCCTTTTGCCGTCCGAAACCCTTGACCTCGGTCACGGTGATTCCTTGCACGCCGATCGCGGACAAAGCCTCCCGGACTTCGTCCAGCTTGAACGGCTTGATGATTGCGGTGACCAGTTTCATTGTTCGCCCCTCGAAAATTGCATGGACCTCGTCATTCAGGACCCGCTGCTGTCAGAACGTCTTCTGGATGAACGCCGTTCCGGTCGACTTGCCGATGAACGGCCCCGTACCCAACGTATATGCAGGCTTGTTGGCATTGGTGTCGGTCCAGTATGCCCCGACGGTCCAGCCGCCTGTCCACGAGTACGTAATTCCTGCCTTGTAGTCGGTGTAGTTGAGGAAGCTGTTGCTCACGCCATCGTTACTGCCGCCATACTCCTGCCGGCCGACGTGCCCGATCAGCGTCCACTGATCTGTCAGCGGGTAGTTGGCAGTGAGGTCCAGGTACCACCCATGGGAATTGGCGACGCCGAACGTGCTGCTGCTTACGGCATAGGAATACTTGAGCGATAGCCACTTCCACGAGCCCGCCACGTAGAGCTCGGTGGTGTCCGGATTCTTGAATCCGGGGTTGTAGCTGCCCGGGTACCAATACTGGAGGATGCCAAGATCGAGGCCCCAATCTTCCTCCCAGGTGTGCTTCCAGCCGCCGTAGAAGTCCCACTCCAGGCTGCAGCCATGGTTGCACGCGCCCGAATCGCTGATCCAACTGATGTTCGATCCCCACGTACCCAGGTAGAAGCCGCTTTCATGCGCAAAGTCGAAGCCGCCCTGGAACGCCGGTTTGACATCGGTCTGGGTCAGGCCGCGGAATATGTACTGGCTGTAAATGCCGAAGTTGCCGGTCAGGGTGTAGGGCGGCGCTGGCTCCGCGGGCGGCGGGGCTTGGCGTCGGCTGGTGCGGGCGTCTGCGCCTGGGCCGTGCTGAGCATCAGTCCTGCGCCCAGAATGGCAGCGCTGCAGATAACGCGAGACTTGAACGACATGTTATTTCTCCTTGGCTGCGGTGCGAACGAACAAAGCTCTAGCGGCGTCAGCACAAGGTGTGCCAAGTGATAAAATCTCGTTGATTCAATGTATTACAACATTGTCAACAAGCAGCCACATTGCGGCGCACCAACTTTATGCATTAAAAGGGTGCGGCGACGAGCGTATTCGCGCCAATCCGGCGCACTTGCCTGCAGCGCCGATTCTGTAGGCCGTCCTCTGCGCAGGCGCGGCTTTGTTAGACTGGTTGGCACCCCGACTAAGGAGGTTTCATGTTGGCGACCAAGGTTCTGGAAGACATCGCCGCTCGGGTCAGCAAAGCCGTGGCGTCGAGTCCGGCGCACGACATCGAAAAGAACGTCAAGGCGCTCCTGAGCAGCGGCCTGGCGCGGCTGGACTTGGTGACGCGCGAGGAGTTCGAGGTACAGGCACAGGTCCTACAGCGCACGCGCGAGAAGCTCGAGGCGCTCGCGGCGCGCGTTGCCGAACTCGAAGCCACGCTCCGCTAGCCCCGCAGCTCACGCTCCATGCCGGCCCGGTTTCGGACCTCGAATCCGAGTCGGCCGTGATGTGATCCTTCCGGCACCTAACGAGGGCTGTGCCTCCCGCAGCGGTATCGGCCGAATGGCCGATGGGCGCGTCCCGCACGGCGTGCTACGGTACCTTCGCGGTCGCCCCTGCCGCCGTATCGAACCATGCGCCTGCAATGCCCGTCGCCGTCCTCCATTCGCGCGCCCTTTCGGGTTTCGATGCGCCGCCCGTAACCGTAGAGCTGCACCTGGCGGGTGGCTTGCCTGCATTCAACCTGGTCGGCCTGCCCGATACCGAGGTCAAGGAAAGCCGCGACCGCGTGCGTGCGGCGCTGCAGAACGCGCAATTCGATTTCCCGACTCGAAAGGTCACCGTCAATCTCGCGCCGGCCGATTTGCCCAAGGACTCCGGACGCTTCGATCTGCCGATCGCGCTGGGCGTGCTCGCGGCAACCGGACAGATCCCCACGGCGCTGCTCGCCGCGCACGAATTCGCCGGCGAGCTCGCGCTCACCGGATTGCTTCGCCCGGTCCGCGGTGCGCTGGCCATGACCCTCAAGGCGCATCGTGACGGGCGAGCTTTCATCCTGCCCGAGGCCAGCGCGCGCGAGGCGGCACTGGTGCGCGATGCGACGGTGCACCCGGCGGAGAGCCTGCTCGCGGTATGTGCGCATCTTGCGGGCCGCGCGCCGTTGCCGCGCTGCGTCCCTGAGGAACCCGCGGCGGATGCGCAAGTTCTCGCAGCGTTTCCGGATATCAGCGACGTCCGCGGTCAGGCGCTCGCCAAGCGCGCGCTGGAAGTCGCCGCTGCCGGAGCGCACAGCCTGCTGATATTGTGACCCTACAAACCTCGTCGCCCCTTAACGCTCGCGCGAGGACCGGTGCCGGCTTTAGTGGCTACACCGGGAGGGCAAAGAAGGCAATCGGGAGGGGCGCTATCGACGCGAACTGCCCGTCGATCCTCGGTAAAGCTGCCACTCGACGGCGGAGAAGCCGCCGTTCAAGCACTGACACCTGGTACCGAATTCGCATGATCGCGACGATCGCCGACGTGCTCGAAGCGCTCGGCGCCAACATCATGCTCAAACCGGAGCAGGTCGCGTGTATTCATCCGCCAATCAAGGCGATCACCGGCGGTCGAATCTCCCCGGAGGCCGGGCGCCATGGGTGACCGCGAACTGCCGCAGGATCGCGTTGCCTCGGTTCACGGCGGCATCGAGCCCTTCCTTGACGGTCCTCTTGCCCGTGAAGATGTTCTCCAGCGCGAATTCGATGGTGGAATTCCGAACCTCGACGTAGTTGCCGAGGCGCAGGCCCTGGCTGTTCGGCGTGGGCTTGGCGTTCTGCAGCTGGCTCACGGTCGTCCACTGCTCGGGGTTGCGCTTGTGGCAACGATCTTCTGGAATTCGGCGATGACCAAGCTCGCCAACTGGGAAACGGCCGTCACGCTGTTCGCCGAAGAGTACAAGCTGCCATTGCTCCCGCCCGAGGTGGCGGCGTACCTGGCGGTGAGCATTGAACTCACGACCCCGGTCTTGCTGGTCCTGGGGCTGCTGACCCGCCCCGCCGCATTGGTGCTGCTCGGCATGACCACCGTGATCGAGATCTTCGTCTACCCGCAAGCTTGGCCGACGCATATCCAATGGGCGGCGATGCTGCTCGGTCTTGCTCTGCCGCGGCCCGGGCAAGCTTTCGCTCGATCATCTGCTGCGCAATCGATTCGGCGCTCGGCTCGGCGGGGCGTAAGGAATCAGCCGTTCGAACGACGATAACCCAGTGCCCATTACCACGATCCTTCCCGCCGCACCCGGTAGCCGGAACGGACCGCCGCCGCCTGAATCCAATTGGATCTTCTGTCCCGCTCCTGGAGATTGACCATGAAACTCGCAATTCAATTCCTGTTGTCCTTGCTCTCCCTCGTCGCGGCGACGAGCGTGCTCGCCGCGGAAACCAAGCCCTTCGACGCGGCGACGTTCGCGGCGCTGCAGGCCGCCAACAAGCCGGTGCTGATCGACGTTTACGCAGACTGGTGTCCCACCTGCAAGCAGCAGGCCCCCATCGTCGACGCGCTGCTGGCAAGCCCGGAATTCAAGGACTACACCGTGCTCAAGGTCAACTTCGACACGCAGAAGGACGTGCGCAAGACCTTTCGCGTCGCCCAGCAAAGCACCTTCGTCGTGTTCCGCGGCAAGCGGGAAGTGGCGCGTTCGATTGGCGATACAAGCAAGGATTCCATCGCCGCGACGCTGCGCAAAGCGCTGTCGTAACGCCACCACGCGATGCCGCTCGGACCCGCGAGCTACGGTCTCGGATTTCTGGCCGGCCTGCTCTCTGTCCTCTCGCCGTGTGTGCTGCCGCTGGTACCGATTGTCGTTGGAACGGCTGTGGCGGCGCACCCACTGGGCGCGCTCGCACTGGCCTTCGGGCTGGCAGTATCGTTCACTAGCGTCGGATTGTTCGTCGCTACCGCCGGGTTTGCCATCGGGCTCGACGCCGAATGGTTCCGCCGTTTGGCCTCGTTGTTGCTGATCGGGTTCGGCGCGGTACTGCTGAGCGGATCGTTGCAGCAGCGCTTCGCCGCGGCTACGGCGTCGCTCGGGACGCTGGGCGACCAGTGGCTGCGCCGGCTTCACATTGACGGGCTGGGCGGCCAGATGATCGTCGGCCTGCTGCTGGGCCTGGTGTGGGCGCCCTGCGTCGGGCCAACGCTCGGCGCCGCTACGTTGCTGGCGAGTCAAGGGCAGAGTCTCCCCCAGGTTGCACTCGTCATGGCCTTGTTCGGCATCGGTGCCGCGTTGCCATTGGCCGTCATCGGCTCGGTTTCCAGAAGGCTGTTCGCCGGGGCCAGGGGCAATCTGCTTCGCGCCGGAGCCTATGGCAAGTACGCGCTCGGCGGATTGATGGTCGTGCTTGGATTGCTCATGCTGACCGGCTGGGATCGTTCACTCGAGAACACTCTGACGCAGATTTCTCCGGCCTGGCTCACCGAACTGACCACGCGATTCTGAAACTCGCCGCCCTACCCGCGGAACGTCGGCGCAAGTACCCTCGCACCGTTCCGCCGTTCAAGGAGATCACTATGCCACGCCTGCTTCCTCGCCAACCCGCGCCCGACCTCAGCGTGCCCACGCTGGCTGGCACGACGTGGAGCCTCGCGGCCGCCACACCGCAACGGTTTTCCCTCATCGTGTTCTACCGCGGCCTGCACTGCCCGATCTGCGCCACCTACGTCGCGGAACTGGACAAGGTGGTGCCCGACCTCGCGTCACGCGGCGTCGAGGCCATTGCCATCAGCAGCGATACCGAGGAACGCGCGCGGGAGAGCCAAGCCAAATGGGGACTGAAGCAGGTTGCCATCGGGCACTCGTTGACCATCGGCGCGGCACGCAGCTGGGGCCTGTACATATCCACCAGCCGCGGCAAGACCTCGACGGGCATCGAGGAACCCGCGCTTTTCAGCGAGCCCGGGAATGTTCCTGGTGCGTCCCGACCGCACGCTGTACTGGGCGTCCGTTCAGTCGATGCCCTTCGCCCGTCCACATTTCCGGGAGATCATTTCCGCGCTTGACTTCGTTATTGCCAAGGACTATCCGGCGCGCGGCGAGGCATAGGTCGAGATGACATGCATCGCGCCGGCGGGGCGCTAGCTGACGTGAAGTCCGGTCGCCAAAATGTCGAAGAAGATGCAGTACAAGGCGATCGGAACTGGAAGACCTATCAGCGTTCCGACGAGATACGTGCGGAATTTGATTCCCGACATCGCGAGCGCGTAGTTCAACGCCGGCACTGTCTGGAAAAGGATTCGTAGCAGCGCGACGCTCGCGATTGGATGGGCGTCGAGTTCGCGCAGCAACCGGACCGCAACACGGTTCTTGAGCAATCTCAAGGCGTCCCCACCAAGGGCTCGAATCGTCACGAACGTGAATGCGCACGAGGTGACGGCGGCGACGTAGGTGACCACACCGCCCCACATCCGGCCCAGCGTCAACACTGCCGCGGCGAGGAACACCCAGCCGGGAATCTGGATCAGGTTGCCGAGAGAGAAGAGCAACACGAACAGCATCAGTCCGCCGATCCGGTGGTGCAAGATGAGTTGCCGGATGAACGCCAGATTGAAGTGATCGCGCAGTCCGGAGACTTCGAACACCGTCAGCAGGACGACCAGAAAGAGACCGACACCAAGCAGTCGCTTGTAGCGCCGAACGAAGAGGATCGCCCTTTCCAGGGCCAGGCGAAGGTCTCATGGATTCGAGCTAGGCGCCTTTGGAAGGCCGCATTGAACCCAGGCCCCGTCACTCGCTCCCGCCCGGAGCGAACATCGGCATGTCGCGCTAACGGGGTACCGCGAAGCACTCCAACAGTGCAAGTACCACGACCGTGCCTGCCCCGACCGCGGCATGCGGATACATGCTAGCGTCGCCGGTCAGAAGCGTTCCACCCAGGGCCTCAACTCGATCTCCCAGGTCCACGCACTGCGCGGCTGGCGGAGAATATTGAGGTAGGTGAGCGCGATGGCATCGGGATCGAGCAGCGCAGTCGGGCTTGGCCGGATCGTCGTTGTGTCCGGCGCCACGAATCCCGCCGTCGATGACGAAGTGCGCGACGTGAATCCCTTGCGGCGCCAGTTCTCGGGCGAGGCTCTGGGCGAGTCCGCGCAGTGCAAACTTGCCCATGGCGAACGGCGCCGACTGCGCGTACCCCTTCACGCTCGCCGACGCGCCGGTAAACAGAATCGCGCCGTGCCGCTTTGGCAGCATCCGGGTGGCGGCTTGCTGTGCGACCAAAAATGCGCCGAACGCGGTGACCTGCATGGCGCGCTGAACCTCGGCCGGGACGAGTTCGACGAACGGTCCGCGCGAACGCGCGCTGGCGTTGTAGATGACCACGTCCGGCGCACCCTGTTCGCGATCGATGTCGGCAAACAGCCGCTGTACTTCCGTCTCGTTCTGGGCGTCGCAGCTCCAGGCGCGGGCACCTGTTTCGGCACACAACGGCGCAAGCTTCGCGGTGTCGCGCGCGGCGATTGAGACGGCGAGACCCTCTTTGCGGAGCAGGCGGGTGAGCGACGCGCTCAGTCCCTGGCCGGCACCGACGATCAGCGCAGATTTGTAGGTTGGCGATGCCATAATCCACCCCTCTATCCGTTTCAACACGCATTGCGGTGTCGAGAGCCCGCGATGCTACATCGCCGAGCGCCACTGCACCACGGTCTACGGCTGGGTGCTGGTTCAAGCAACCGGCAAGGCAAAGGAACGCTCGATGCCCATTGAACTTCACGCATTCGACACGCCGAACGGTCGCAAGATCAGCGTTGCCCTGGAGGAAATGGCGCTTCCTTACACCGTCAAGATCGTCGATCTCCGCAAGGGCGAGCAGTTCGAACCGGAATTCCTGAAGATCAGCCCGAGCGGCAAGATCCCGGCGATTGTCGATCCGGACGGGCCCAACGGAAAACCAGTCAGCGTTTTCGAATCGGGCGCGATCCTCATCTACCTGGGCGAGAAGACCGGCAAGTTCTGGCCGCGCGATCTGGAGACGCGCATCCCGGTGCTGGAATGGCTTATGTTCCAGATGGGAAATTTCGGGCCGATCCCCGGGACAGGTCCACCATTTCGTGACGGTCGAGAATGAAGATGACCGTCGCTACGGACTCGAGCGCTTTTCGAAGGAAACCCGGCGACTGTACGCGGTGATGGACCGCAGGCTGGCGACGCACGAGTTCTTCGCGGACGAACTGTCGATCGCCGACTTCGCCATCCTCGGGTGGGCGTGGCGGCACCCCCGGCACAAGGTCGATCTCGCCGAGTTTCCGCACGTTCAGCGGTGGTATGAAGCGATGATGGCGCGTCCCGGCGTCCAGCGCGGATTCGCGGTGAAACTGAGCTGAATAGCAAGGATGTGGTCAACCGACGGCGACACAGGCGCTCAACCGTCGGCGCACTGCGATCCCTGTCGCTCTTCGCTCGGAGTAGATGTTGTTCAGACGCTCGACTTGATTGGGAGCACAGATCAATGCGCAATAAGTCACCAAAAGCTCGAAAGCTTCGATTCGCAATGATCGCCATCGCCCGCATCCTTTGGTGCGGGTTGGGTGCGGCCGTCGGTCTGGGTCTGGTCCTCACATTGGTCAACCCGCCAACCGACCTTCTCCTGTTGGCTTCATTCGGCGGCACTGCCGTCTTCCTGTTCGGACTCACCCGCGCGCCGGCAGCGCAGCCCCGCTCCCTTTTCGGAGGCCATCTCGGCGGCGCACTCATCGGCGTGAGTTGCTACCAGTATTTTGGGGACGCCACCTGGGTCTACGTCCTCGCGCTCGTGCTATCGCTGATTTTCATGCTCGTGACGAAAACCGTACACCCGCCGGCCGGCGCCAATCCTCTGCTCATGCTGCACGCACACGCCGGTTTTGCCGCTGTCCTGCAACCAGTCGGACTGGGGATCGTGATCCTTGCGTTCGTTGCCGCGCTGTGGAGTCGACTTCTGCCGGGGACGGTACGGTATCCCGTAAATTGGTGGGAAAAGTCGCCGCCGTCGCTGTTCTGGGGCGGATGGGATCACCCGCGATTGGCTGGGAAATCTTCCTGATTGTGTAACCGTCTGAAGCCAACCTCTTGGGTGTCAGCCGCAGCCGTCGAATCCCGTTACGACGAGGCCAAGATTCCTTTGAGTGGAGGTCGGGTTTTCTTGGGCTTCGCCATCTTCGCCATCTGCTTGAGCATGAATTGGGGGGCGATCCGACTCATGGCCTTCAGCACGTTACTAAGGCCGGGGCGAATTTCCACCTTACCCGCTTCGATCCCAGCAATGGCCCGTTTGGCGAGCAATTTCACGTCCATTCCCTTCTGCCCCTCCATTTCCTCCGCGAACTCGCCTCGCAACAGCGGCGTCTCGACGGCGGGCGGGGCCAACTCGATCACGGTAACGCCCGTGCCATCGAGCTGCACGCGCAGGGATTGGGTGAATGAGTGAATTGCGGCCTTCGTAGCGCAATAGACCGGCGACGCGGGGAAAGGGATGAAGGCTAGGCCCGACGAAACGTTGACGATCAGCGCGCCCTGGCAGGTTTTGAGATGCGGCAGGAACTGCTGGACCATCCGTACCGGCCCGCTCAAGTTGATCTCTATTTCGCGCGCCAGGTCGTTCAGGTCGCGCTCTTGATTGAGATTCAGGTTGCGCATGATCCCGGCGTTGTTAACGATCGTATCCAGCGCCGGAAATTGCGCGAGCACGCGCTCGTGCAGCGCGGCTATCGCGCGCGGATCGCTAACGTCGCTCTTGAAGGTATGGACGCCGGGTAGCACCCGCTTGGCGGCATCGAGCTTTTCTTGGTCGCGGCCGGTAACGATGACCGTGTTACCGCGCTGGTGAAGTTGCTTCGCCAGCTCAAGGCCGATGCCGCTCGTTCCACCGGTTATGAGGATCGTCCTTTTCTGCAGCTTCATACGAGACTCCTTGGGTGATGACCGTGATTGGTCCCGCACATTTGTGTGGGTTATACTCTCCAAAGGAAAGTAGGCACCACAAAGTGCTATACTTACTTGAAGGAGAGTGTACGCAATGGCAAAACTCTCGCGGTTCAGCAAGGAGCAAATCGCCGCGGCGAAGTTTTATGCCGCCCAAACCCCTCCCGAAGACCTCGATCCCAGTATTGAAGCCTTGGTCAATGACCTGATCGGCCGGGTAGCCGACAAGTGGACGATGATGGTTCTGGAGGTGTTGGCGGAAAAGGGGGAGTTGCGATTCACGCGCCTGAGCGAATTGGTCGAAGGCATTAGCCAAAAGATGCTCACGCAGACCTTGCGCCACATGGAGCGCGATGGGTTGGTCACGAGGACCGTCCATCCCGTCGTGCCGCCAAAGGTCGAATACAAGCTAACGCAACTCGGCTTGAGCCTTGGCGCTGCATTTTGCGGGGTATGGGTCTGGGCGGCGGAAAACCTCAAACGCGTTGAGCAGGCCCGCCGCGAGTTCGACAAATAGCGCGGGACGGCGGACTGATCAGAAAGCGTTCGTCCAGTAGCTCGGATTGCGCACCTTGCTGCGGTTGGCCCGACCGCAGTTCTCGTTCGTCGGGGTCAATGAGTGCTTGCCAACCCATTCGTTCCGCTATTGTGCGCACCCGAGGCTTGCCGTCGCATCCTGCTGATATTGCGACCCTACAAACCACG
>CAWFKO010000022.1:0-18654 GCA_963816445.1 uncultured beta proteobacterium
GATCGGGCGGATTCGGTTCTCGACCCAGTTGTTGTCGATGGGCAGCGCGCCGTCGTCAAGGAAGCGCGTCAACGGCTTCCAACGCCCGAGGCTATAGTCGATCGCTTTAGCCATGGCCGTTCCGTCGGTCGCCCTCTGCCGCTGCAGCAGCAGCCATTGGCGAAACTTGTCGGCGATCGGTCGCGATTGCCGCTGCCGTATTCGCTGTCGCTCCCCGGCGCTCAGTTCCCGCGCCTCGCGTTCGACATCGTAGAGCTTTCCGAACAGTTGCAGCGCTTCCTCGGCCAACGCGCTCTGGTGGTTGACCCACAGATCGTTGAATTTCCGGCGCGCGTGCGCCAGACACCCAACCTCGGTCACCCCCTGGGCGAACAGCCCCTTGTACCCCGAGTAGTCGTCGCAGACGAGCTGCCCCGACCAGCCGTCGAGGAATTGCTTCGGGTGCGCCGCGGCACGGCTGTCGGCGAAGTCGTAAACGACGGCCTGCACGGCATCGAATTGCGTCGAGCTGTAGCTCCAGATGTACGCACGGTGCGTGCTCCCCTTGCCCGGCTTGAGCATCGCCACCGGCGTCTCGTCGGCGTGCAGCACTGGACGCTCGAGCAGCATCGCCCTCAGCGCATCGACCAGGGGTTGTAGCTGCACGCCGCAAGCACCGACCCACTGCGCCAGCGTCGAGCGCGGTATGGCCAGGCCAGCTCGTTCGAAGATGCCTTCCTGACGATACAGCGGTTGGTGATCAGCGTATTTCGCCACCAGCACTTGGGCCAGCAACCCCCCGGTCGGCAGGCCCTTGTCGATCACCTGCGCCGGCACCGCCGCCTGGATCAGTGTCTGGCACCGCGCACAGGCCCATTTGCCGCGAATGTGGCGCTCAACGTGGAACACGCCCGGGGTGTAGTCGAGCTTCTCGCTCACGTCCTCACCGATGCGTTTGAGCGCACAGCCGCAACTGCACACGGTTCGCTCCGGCTCATGGTGCACCTCCACCCGCGGCAGATGCGCTGGCAGCGGGCGACGCTTGGGTTGCTCCTTCGCTGCTTGCGCCGGCGCAGGCGACCTCAGGGTCTCAAGTTCCGCCGCGATCGCTTCCAGATCGGCATCGATCGCCTCATCGAGGAGGCTCCGCTGTGCGCCGTGCAGCTGTTCGCTACGCGCGGCAAACTTCCAGCGCTTGAGCACCGCCATCTCATGCGTGAGTTGGTCAATCTTGAGCTGCTTGTGTTGCAGCTCGCGATCCTTACAGGCCAGTGTTTCGATCAGGTCGGCGGCAAATTCGCGCAGTCGCTGCGCATCCATCCGAGCAAGTTGATCGTGCACCTGCATGCATGTGATAGTGCCACAGCGAATCGCACAACAACAACATTCTTATGCCACACGAATCGTCGCCTGTGCATCCATACAACACCATGGCAATCCAATCACCAGTGCCTGCAACTGCTCGTGGCTGATCGTCAATCGCAAGTCGGATCCCGGACTCGCCCAGATGAAACGGCCGCGGTGCAATCGTCGGGCACACAGCCAGATGCCAATACCGTCATGCACCAGCAGCTTGAGCCGATTCACCCGCCGATTGGCGAACAGGTAGGCGTGATGAGCGCGCGCTTCGCCGAACACCCGCACCACGCGCGCCAGCGCCGTTTCCGTGCCAGCGCGCATGTCCAGCGCCTCCACCGCCAGCCACACCGCGTCAATGCGGATCACCGCAGCAGCTCGCGCAACCAGCCAGCGCAATCGCCCGCCGCGACCAACGGCCAGCGGACGTTTACGACCGTTGTCCCGCGCCGCAACTCGATTGTGATCTCCTGCGCCGTACTGACCGCAGAGCTGTCCACCTGCAGCGCAATGAATGCGCGCTGCTCAAGGTTCGAGGGCCCGGGCGATGCAATCACCGGGGCAGTCGGCTTCGCCCCTTGCATCCGTTCCTCTGCTACCACCCAACGCCGCAGCAGGTTCGCGTTCAGTCCGTTAGCCAAGGCGATCGCGGCGATCGATACGCCCGGTTTGCGACAGGCCGCCACAACCTTGGCCTTGAACTCAGCGCTATGCTGGCGCCGCCGCCGCCGAGTAATGTTGCCGTCGTCTGAAGTGTTCACGTGTCCACCAAGAACCTAAGTGGACACGATCTTCCCTACCGCAACTCCATCGAACAAGGTGACTTCGCCAACCGCTTACGTTCATACTCTTCCCAGGAGAGATAGCCGGCGTGGACGCCCGGGATCAGAGTGTCCCATTGGTCCCGCGGGACGTTATGGATACGCGTGCCGCCATCGATCGTCTTGCGCGTGTGCGTACGACCGTAGACGAACGCACCGGCGTAGCGCGGGTTGTGCAGGATGCGCAGCACATGACTGTGATCGAGACCCGTCCAGAGCAGCTCGCCCTTGTGCACGCCTTTGCCGCAGCGTCGCGGAAAGGCCAAGCCCTGATGCCGCGCGGCCCTCGCCGTGGCCATTGCCGATCCGGTCTGGCGGAACGTTGCAAACAACCAGCGCAAGCAGTGCTGCACTTGCTGATCAGGATCGAGGACCAAGGTGCCCGCCGCGTCGTAGACCAGGCCCACGGGCGGGCGCATCTCGAGTTCGCCGCGCCGGGCTTTGTTCAGAATTCCACCCTGCAGCCGCGCCCGCAGCACATGTAATTCGGCCTCGCTCATGGTGCCCTTGAGTCCCAGCAACAGTCGGTCATTGAAGTGCGCCGGATCGTAGATACCGTCCTCATCAAGGATCAGCGTGTCGGTGATGGCGCAAATCTCGAGTAACCGATGCCAGTCCATGGAATTGCGCGCCAGGCGCGACACTTCGAGTCCGAGCACGATCCCGGCGTGGCCCACCCCGACCTCGGCCACCAGACGCTGGAAGCCCTCGCGGTCGGCCGACGAAGCACCGGACTGGCCGAGGTCGCTGTCGATGACGATGATTCGCTCCTCCGACCAGCCCAAGGCGATCGCCCGCTGGCGCAGGCCGTATTGCCGCTTGGTACTCTCGGTGTTCTCGAACACCTGGCGCAGCGTCGATTGGCGGACGTACAGATAGGCGTTGCGCTTGAGGTGGCTGGCTTGGACCTTAGCGTGCGGATCGTTGCTCATGCGATCGCCTCCTGACAGCCATTGAGCACCATTGCCGGCCAGGATCATCGTCACCTCGCGCTGCATCGCCAGGGGGAAGCTCTCACCCGGATCCAGCCGTTCCTGCGGTGGCGCCGGTACCTCCACCGTGCACTGCGCCCACGCCTGCATCCATCCGGCAATGCCACTGCGCAGCAACAGAGCAAGGCCCTGACCGCGAGGTATCCCGCTCGGCCGCCCGAGCACCTGCTGGCGCAACTCCTCGTAGCGCGCGATCAATCCCTCGTTGCGCGGCGCGCAGCGAAGTGATCGTGGCGAGGGAATCACTGCGGTTTTTTTTGGCGCAGAAACTGCCGTTCGATACTGCGCGGGTGAACCCGGATTCCGAAATTCTTCTTGACCAGGTTCGCCAATCGTTCGAGCCGCAGGGAGGGCTCGGCCACGCGGGCCTCGGTCAAGAATTCCATCACCGTCGGGGTCAGCTTGTGGCCGCCGCGGGGTCCCGGCTTCTGCGCAATCAGGCCGGCCAATCCGCTCTGCGTGAACGCGGCTTGGGCTTGGTAGAACGACGGTCGGGAGAAGCCACATACCCTGGCCGCTTCGCTCACCGGCCGCTTCTCGATGCTGACCAAGCGCAGCATTTCGTACTTCACTTGCAGCAGATCCTGCGGATCGAAGAACTCGCTGCCCCGAAAGAGTGGGTGGCTGACGGCCTCGGGGCGCAAATTGAGGGTTGCCTGTTGCCGCAAACGACGTTGTTTCTCTTCCTTGCGGCGGTCTGCCGACATGCGCACCTCCCGAGATGGATCGACTAATTGATGTAAGTGTAATTATGTACACATTGGCGTCAGTGTCAAGGCATTTGTGGGGCGCCTTAGCTGCGGCATAGAGTGATAGATTGCATAAATGTGCTCGTACGGGCTCGTGCACCATCTCCAGCAATGACGTAATTGCCTTACCACTCGCGGCGTATTTGGCTTTACACCGTCGCAGCTTGATCATGGCTTCCAGTCTCCGATCAGGCGGACCAGCTCGAGCAGCTCCCCGACCCGGAACGCGGCCCGGCCCGCAGCGACAACATTGAACGGATCCTCGGCCACGGCGCTCGTCCAATTGGCCGGTAGCGAGCGCAGACGCTGCGCGACGTCGTGAAACCAAACGCGATCCTCACGCCAGTTCTGGGCGCGAAGCACCAATTCAAATTCCTGGCCGAACAGGGGATGATACGGATGCGTTACCCGGAAACGTCGGCTCTGATCGTCGCCAACCGGCGCAATTGACTGCTGACTCCAACGCCTATGCCGAGCGATTCGTACGCTCGATCAAAGACGAGTGCCTAGATCGGATGATCTTCGTTGGGCAGGCATCGTTACGCCGTGCGGTGGCCGAATACATGGATCATTACCACGCAGAACGTAACCACCAAGGGCTAGCAAACCGATTGATCGCTCCTACAGCAACCCAGGCCAACGGTGGCGCAGTTCATCGCCATACGCGGCTCGGTGGAACACTAAACTTCTACTACCGCCAGGCGGCGTGACGAGGTCGTTCGAAATTGTGGACATCACGCGTTCGTGAAGTTGCGGGTCCCGAAAATGTTCCATCTGCGGCGTGACCCGTTCGAGCGGGCCGACGAGAACTCGAACAGCTACTACGACTGGATGATCTCCCACGCCTACATCGTGTATCTGATGCAGGGCGTGGTCGCCAGCCAGATCGAGAACTTCGTGAAGTTCCCACCGCGGCAGAAGCCGGCCTCGTTCAACCTCGATGCCGTGATGCGCGATCTTGAAGAGGCGGGCGGCGGTCGCAACCATTGACCTGCGCGGCCTTCGACCGCAGCGAAGGAGCCACGTCCTGCCTGCAAGGCAGGACGCGCTGAGGCAGCAGACCCGGGGGCCGATCGATCGGTCGCCCGGGTCTCTTCCCGTGTGCTCGCCGTGGATGTCAACCCACCCTGGGAGACTGCCTTGAAGAAGGACCCGCCTACCGAAGTCGTGCCCGTCCGCAGTCGTCCGCAGACGCGGCCTTGGCCACCGACCCTCTTCCGTCCTGGAATGACGGGCCGGCAAAGCAGAGCATCTTCAGCTTCGTCGAGAAGGTGACATCGGAAGGCTCGCCATCCTTTGTCCTCGTCCCCGAACGAATCGCCACCTTCGACAACGACGGGACGCTCTGGTGCGAGCAGCCGGTGCCCGTGCAAGTGTACCTTGCACGCGACCGCGTGAAGGCTCTGGTGTCGCAGCACCCCGAGTGGAAGACCCAGGAACCGTTCGCGTCGCTGCTTGAGGGGGATCTGAGGGCCACGCTCGCCGCCGGCGACGAGGCGCTGCTCGAAGTCGTCATGGCCACCCACGCAGGCATGACCACCGTCGAGTTCGGGCGGATCGTGGAGGATTGGATCGCCACCGCGAAGCATCCGCAGACCGGCAGGCTGTTCACCGAAATGACTTACCAGCCGATGCTCGAACTGCTCGCTTACCTGCGCGCCAACGGGTTCAAGAATTTCATCGTCTCGGGCGGCGGCATCGAGTTCTTGCGTCAATGGGGGGAGCGCGTGTACGGCGTCGCGCCGGAGCAGGTCATCGGCAGCAGCATCGAGACCCGGTTCGCGATGCGCGACGGCAATCCGGTGCTCTTGCGCCTGCCGCGATTAAGCTTCAACAACGACAAGGCCGACGAGCCCGTCGCCACGCTATTTCGGCTGAGCGCGTTGACGGGTGTCAACGAACCCCTCCGAAGCCTCCCGAGTGACCGCTAACGTGCGCGAGCAGGAACTTCCGCTCATGCGAACGCGCCCGTTGATGCGCCGCGACTGAACGGGACGCATCGCTTCGCCCTTACCACTGGTACAAAGCGCTGGTAGTTGCCGGCGCACGCGAGCATGGTCTGCCACCGAGTTACCGCAGTCACCTCGAGCTGGTCGTCACAGTTTCCGATCCCGATCCCGCGCGGGTCAGCATTCATAACGTGCTCGGGGCGCGAGCAATGCCGCGCTTAGGGATCGCGTGCGGCACAAGGCACGGTGAACACGGTGCCTGGCATGGCGCACCTGGATTCGGTCCTCGAGCGTGGTACTCGGCTCGACGCGTTAGTGCTGATAACCTCGTTCTTCGTTCTTGGTGTCGCTGGGGACAGTTCGGCCCGATGTGGCGTGTGCAGCGCCGTGCAATGGCTCAAAAGCTTAGCCACACTTTACTTGCTGAACGTACCCATGATGAATGTGGGCAGCGCAAGTTTGCGCAAGAAAAGCGAAGGCGCGCGCTTTTAGTCGCGGGCGCCTTCGCCACCTGCAATCCCGGGATGCCCTAATGGATGGCAAGCCGCCGTACTTCGGTGCCCGGGGCCTTCGGCAACATCAGCGTCAGCACCCCTCCTTCGTACGACGCCTCGGCCTTGGCCGGATTGACGTCGAACGGCAACGTCAACATCCGGGAGACCATCCCATAGTAGCGCTCATTGCACAGGGACTTTTCGGCTTCCTTCACTTTCTTTTCGCGCATCACTTCGGCGGCGATAGACACTGTCTTGCCGTCGATGGAAACCGCGATGTCTTCCTTCTTCATCCCGGGAATTTCGGCCTTGACCGTGTAAGCGGCCTCATTCTCAGTTACGTCCACCCGCATCATCGGCGCGGGCTCGTAGCCCGCCGCCAGCGGCCGAAGTGGAAATTCGCCAAAATAGTTTCCCACTTCGGGAAACGCCACCAACGGCGCCAATTCGCGGAACGGATCCCAACGCGCCAGGGTTCTCATAATGCCCTCCTTTCGGAGTCTGCCAATCGGGCCGACCCGGATCGCCCGACCCGGGCGGAACCGATTCATTATCAATATAGGCCAATGTGCGCCGCGTGCATTGATGGCCGTCAACAAACTTGTGGTCTCTTTGGGTTGCGGACTCTGGTTGTACGACGCTCAAGGTCCCCAGCGCGACTGCAACGGCATCGATCACGGCCTGTATGCGGCCGGCGCGACGGAGGCAACGTACCAAGAACTTGCAATGCTGGCGCGAAAGATCGTCGGGTGCGGCCTGATCGCAATTGTCGACGCGACTTGCCGCAGACGCTGGCAGCGAGACCTATTCCGCCATCTCGCAGCTGAGCTCGGCGTCGCCTTTGTAATCGTCCATTTCGTGGCGAGCAACGCAACGCTGCGAAGACGCATTGTGGAGCGTGCCGCCACTGGCAAAGACGCTTCGGACGCCGATCTGGTGGTGCTCGATCAACAACTGCGCAGCTGCGAGCTGCTGACGCCCGAGGAGTGGGCGTTCGTCGTTCCTTACGATGGCGAAGCCCACTCGAGCGGGCGCGCGAACTGGATGCGTGGCAAGCGGTCCGCGACCGCATCTACGCCGCGCATCGATAACAGCAGCGGCATCCGGCTCACTACGGTTTGCCGGGCGCCAGCGCTTCCGCCCGGGGTAGTGCCTGACTAACGCCTACCCGCGGCGCGCGCGACGTTTGCGCGGGTGCAGCGGCGAGCGCACCAGTAGCACGGGTATCGGGGTCTCGCGCAAGACCATCTCCGCGTCACTGCCCATCACTACGCGCGACAGCCCGCGGCGCCCGTGCGTGCCGAGGACGATGACATCGGCGCGCCATTTCTTCGCCTGTTTGATGATCAGATCGGCGACCCTACGGCCAACCGTTTCCAGCAACACCGATTCGACCTCGATGCCGTGCTTGCGCACCTTGGCTTCGGCGGCGGCGATAATTTTATTTCCACTTTCGCGCAACGCCCGAATGACTTCATCGGTATAGGTCGGCGGCACGTACATCATGGCGTCGCCCCCTCCCGCCACGACCAGCTCGTCGATGACGTGAAGCAGGCAAACTCTTGCCTTCTGATCGCTTGCGAGGCCGATCGCCTCATCGAGGCCGTGGCTCGATGTCGGGCTGCCGTCGATAGGAACCAGAATCCTGTGAAACATGTTCGCCCCCCGCGTATTAAGTCGCGACGAGCCTAGCCGATTGCGTCGCCGCGATCGTTGAGCCAGGTCAAGGCGTCACTCAGGCCTCCAATCGGACGCGCGATTCGGCAGGACGCTTACACACCGATTCGCCGGTAGAGCCGCGCACCGCATAGAACGAGCAGGGCAAGGGCACCGGTCAACACGCCGAAATACGGAAGCCCCGGCCGCTTGCATGTGGCTCCACGTGAGCGCTCAATGCGCCATCAAGACGGGGAGAGTCATTGCCGAGAGTAGCGCCCGGGTCGCGCCACCCAGAACCTGCTCGCGCCATCGCGGCTGGCCGTAGCCGCCCATCACGATCAGATCAGTGCCCCGGTCGGCAGCTCGCGACAATAGCCAATCACCGACAGCCAGATCGCCTTCGCCGAGATTGTCGTGCTCGACGCGGGCGGCTGCTCCGTGGCGATGCAGATACGCGGCAAGCCGTTCTCGCGCTGCCGTGTCGGCCCCACACGCCGCGGCGCCGGGGTCGAGGCAGGCAACGGTCACTTGCTTCGCGCGAACAAGCAAGGGCATCGCATCGGCAAGCGCGCGCGAGGCCTCTCGTCCGCCGTCCCAGGCGATCAGAACGTTTTTTCCGATAGCCGCCGGCGCTCCGACATAGGGAACGACCAGCATTGGCCGGCCCGTTTCGAGGAGCACTGCCGCGACAAGCCGGGCGGAAAACGACCAGCCGGCATTCCCGGGATCGGGTTGGCCGACGACATTCAGATCGACTCAGCGGCCGTGCGCCACGGCAGCCTCGATTGGCGGTCCTGCGGGGGCGCGCGATTCGACATCGGTCAATCCGGCGGCCTTTGCCGCCTGACGAAATGCTTCTTCAGCCGCGCGCTGGGCGTTTGTAGCCTCGCTAATATGTCGTGTAACGATGTTGGTCGGAAGCAGCGTCGCGATCGACGGCGCAATGTCCAGCGCGTCGTCGAGATACACACCGATGATCTGCGCGGCGAAGTCGCGGCAAAGGGCAATGCCGACGCCGACGCGGCTCCGCGATTGGGCGCTTCTGTCAATGTGAACGAGAATGCTTCGGTACGCCGTCATACCTGTGCCCTGCGGGCCACTTCGCGGCCACGATCCGGGACAAGTGAAGCGTAGGCCGTGTTTGCCCGGTTGTCCTTGCGCGAGATCAATCCGGAAGGGATTGACCGGTAGGCGACGTACCATGCGGCCTCAACGTTCGCAACCGTATCCGCGCCACGATGCCCAGCAACGCCGGCGCACAGGTCATCTGATACCCTGACTCGACACGCACCATGCCTTGGAACTCCGACTACTTCCCGGCTTCGATGAAGCGCTTGCCACCACTCGTGCGCGAGAAGGCGATCGAGATCGCAAACGCATTGCTGGACGAAGGCGCGGAGGAAGGTAAGGCAATCCGGATCGCGATTGCCAAAGCGGAGGAGTGGGCCAAGCGACGGGAGGACGGCTAGGAATCGGTTCGGCGGCAAGCCAGCAATCGGCCGCGGCAAAGGCCTTATTTTCGAAAGTGCTGTCGAACTTTGGCCGCAATCTGGCCCATCGTCATCTTGTCGACTGTTTCAATACCGACTATGCGTCCACCAAGCCCTTTAGTCGTGAGACGTTTTTCGAGCTCTCCCTTGGCCTCACCCGGACCAAAGAGGAGGATGGATTCGGCGTCACGAATACTGGAGATTACCTCGTCGTAGTACTTGTTTAGATGGTGTGCAAATTGGCGGTCTCGCTGGTCGTCCGCCGAGCCTTCCTCTGATCTGTTACCACCGGCAAAGCGGACATGCTTCTCCATCCCTGATCTTATTCGTCTCGTTTCTTCTCCGTCGTTTCCGACAAACACTACAAATGCCTCCCTGTGGTCGATCCACAAGCCAGCTTGTCTTTTCATGGGTTCCTCATTTGTCTATCTTCTCTGTAGGCTTGAGAACGCCGCCACAGGGTAGCCCACGCGACCCTCTATGGCATCTATCCTCTACAATGGTCTGGCCATGGTCAAGAAGCTCCGAGTACACGCCGCCGATCTTCGCGGAGTCAACCGGCTGACCATCGATGGTATCGCCGGCATCATAGACTTGGTCGAGGCGATGCATTACAACATCGCCAGCATCCCGGGCCTAATGGACGAGCCGAAGCCGGGCCGAGCGACCGGCATCACCGGCTTGGTGTATCGAAGCATCCGGGCCATGATCGGCCTAGTCGGCCATGCGCTCGACGGCCTGCTGGCCGGATTCCAACCCTTGCTTGGCGAGCGCAGCACTTGGCCGGGGCGCGAGGCGCTGCTCGCCGCGCTCAATGGGATCCTGGGCGACTACCTGGTGGCGTCGAACAACCCGTTGGCGATCACCATGCGCCTGCGTCGAGGCGGCGCTCCATTGTCCACCGAAGGCCAAGCCTTGGATGCGGCGATCCCGCGAGCCGGTGGCAAGCTAGTTGTGCTAGTGCACGGCTTGTGCATGAATGACCTGCAATGGACACGAAAGGGACACGATCACGGCGCAGCGCTGGCGCGCGACCTCGCATACACGCCGGTCTATCTGCACTACAACAGCGGCCTGCATGTCTCTGTCAACGGCCGTGCGTTCGCGGCACTGCTCGAGGATCTGATGCGCATCTGGCCGGTGCCCTTGACCCGATCTCGTGCTCATCGGGCACAGCATGGGTGGGTTCGTCGCCCACAGCGCCTGCCATTACGGCGCGCTGGCACGTCACAAATGGCTGCGGCATCTCGATAAACTCGTTTTCATCGGCACGCCGCATCATGGGGCGCCGCTGGAGCGAGGCGGCAACTGGGTGGACATCCTGCTCAGCACGAACAGATACTCGGCTCCATTGGCTCGCCTGGGCAAGATCCGCAGCGCGGGCATCACCGATCTGCGGTTCGGAAGCCTGGTGGACGAAGACCGGAAGAAGCGCGATCGGTTCAAGCCCGTCGGCAAACTCCGCGTCGCGGTGCCGCTGCCGAAGCGTGTTGCTTGTTACGCGATCGCCGGAGCTACCGTCAAGAAAGCGGGCCACGTCCGCGACCGTTTGATCGGCGACGGCATCGTGCCACTGGCAAGCGCGCTCGGTCGCCACACGAATCCGAAGCTTGCCCTGACGTTCGCGGGTTTGCCAGGATGAGCGCGACACCCTCCGTCGCCGAGACTGCCTGGCAGCGCGGTCGCTTCGATGCGAGTGGCGGCCCGAGCAAGGTGCTCTTCGGCCGCATGTACGAAGACGCGTTGATCGAACGCGGCGCGTTCCGCGAGGGCTGCCGGGTTTTCTGCATCGCGTCGGCCGGTTGCACTGCGATGCAGTTGGCGCCGCGCCACGAGGTCGTCGCCGTCGACATCAATCCTGCGCAACTTGCCTACGCCGGGCGGCGCTTCGCCGGCGAACCGGGAATGCGCAGCACCGCGGAGCGCATCATCGCATTCGGGCGCGCTCTTGCGCCCGCAGCTGGCTGGCGGGCATCGATACTTCACGCATTCCTCGACCTTGACGACCCCGCCGAGCAGAGCATGTACTGGCGCCGCCACCACGACACGTGGCGGTTCCGTGCCGCGGTAGATGGACTCCTTTCGCTCCCGTCGCTCCGCACCGTCTATGCGTCGCCGTTTCTTGACTTTCTTCCGCGGCACATGGGTGCGGTGATGCGCGGGCGCATGGAGTGTTGCTTTGCGCGGCACCCCAACCGATCGAATCCCTACGCGCGTGCGCTGCTGCTCGGCGAGTTGTCCGACGAGCCGCCGCCCATCGAGGCGAAGCGGATTCGGCTCGTCCGCGCCGACGCGGCGGCCTTCCTTGATCGCGAGCCTGCCGGGAGTTTCGACGGGTTTGCGCTGTCGAATATCCTGGACGGCGCGAGCGGGACGTACGAGCGGAATCTCGTCGCCGCGGTCAAACGCGCTGCCGCGCCGCACGCGGTCGTGGTGCTACGCAGTTTTCGCGAAGCGCCGAGCGTCCTGGCAACGAACCGTGCCGCGGACGATCGGGCTATGCTATGGGGCATCGTCGACGTGAGACCTGCGGCGGATTGGTGAGCGGTCCATGATTACGTACACCGGCGAATCTGATGCGCACGAATCAACGTCGATCCGAACGCGGATCACGTTCGCTGTGACGCCCGAACGAGTCTGGGGCGGGCTGATGTTCTACGAGCAGATCGAGCATTGTCCAGCGCTGCACCTGCGGCTGCTGCTGCCCGTGCCGATCCGGACCGAGAAGGTGAAATCGACGGTGAGCGAGGTGGTGAAATGCTGCTACGAGGGTGGACACCTGCTCAAACGTCTGGAGAAGATCGACCCCCACCGACACTACGGATTCGACGTCATTGAGCAGACGTTAGCGATCGGGGGCGGATTGACGCTTTCGGGTGGTGACTACACGCTGCGAGAGCTACCTGGCGGTAACACAGAGGTTGCCGTCACGACCCGCTACTTGGGCGGGCGTCGCCCCGATTGGTTCTGGAAGCCGATCGAGGCCGCCGTCTGCCACATGTTTCACCGTCATCTGCTCGCTGCGATGCGCCGCAAGGTCGAATCGGACTGAACTGTCGTGGTCGGTGTAAGCAGTACGGCTCCGGCCAAGTTTGCCGAGCGTCCTGCGTGGGCGGGCACTAGTTAGATGAATGAACTGCGTCTGTCACGACGCCACCTCACCGCTGACTCTAGCTCCACCTATTCTCGGCTGGTGACGAGGACGACCGGTGCGACGCCACAGCGCGAGAATGCCCATGACGAGGATCGCACCCATCCCGCGAGAATCAACAACAAATCGCGCTTGATAAGTGCCATCGCTTGATAGAGCGTTGCCGCCGCTACTATGCCGTATGCGATCCAGAAAACTGGGCGTGCGGCGAGTGCAGGCGATAATCGTTGCACGAGCGACAGCTCTTATTGTTGACCTTTCATGGCCGGTGAACGGAGGCTACGGAAGGCTGAGCAGCCTGCTCTGGCCTATCCTAGAGCACAGCTAGCCACGCCGGACGACGTTTGCGTTAGAACGATCGGAGACGATGCGGCCGTCGACCAGCTCGACGATGCGGTCGCAGCGCTGCGCGAGGCGCGGGTCGTGGGTGACGATCAGGAACGTCGTCCCGCTCGTTTCGTTGACGTCGCGCATCAGGTCGAACACGGCGTCGGCGTTCTCGGTGTCGAGGTTGCCGCTCGGCTCGTCGGCGAGCACGAGCGCCGGATTCATCGCCAGCGCGCGGGCGATGGCCACGCGCTGCTGCTGGCCGCCGGAGATGTCGGAGGCCTTGTGGTCGCGCCAACGCGTGAGGCCGACCCGGTCGAGCAGCGCGGCAGCGGTCTGGCGCATCTCCTCGTCGATGCGCCCGCGCGCGGCGAGCATCGGCATCATCACGTTCTCCAGCGCGGTGAACGCCGGCAGCAGGTGGTGATACTGGAAGATGAAGCCGATCGCGCGGCCGCGCAGCCTCGTCACTTCCATCTCGTCGAGCGCGCCGGCGTCCTGCCCGGCGATGACGATCCGTCCCGCGCTCGGCCGGTCGAGCAGGCCGATGAGGTTGAGCAGCGTGGTCTTGCCCGAGCCGGATGGACCGATCAGCGCGGCGAATTCGCCGTGTCGCAGCGTGAGGTCGATGCCGTGCAGGACCTCGACCTCGACCGGCGTGCCGACGCCGTAGGACTTGCGCACGCCCATTAGGCGCAGCGTATCGGCGCCCGCGCCGGTCGCTTCAGCCACGGATGGCCACCGCCGGATCGAGTTGCGCCGCGCGCCGGGCAGGGACCGCCGCGGCAAGGATGCCCACGAGCGTCGCCCCGACGCAGGCAATCGCGAACAGCGACGGCTCGATGACGACGATGAACAGCGGCGTGCCGTCGGGGTTCTTCGCGACGCCGCGCCACAGCAGCAGGAAGCCCCAGGCGAGCAGCGATCCGAACACGGCGCCGATGAGCCCCATGAACGCCGCCCTGGATCAGGAATACGCGCAGCACCTGCGCGCGCGCAGGTGCCCATCGCGCGCAGGATGCCGATCTCCTTCGATTTCTGGACGACCGACACGACCAGCACGCTCGCGATGCCGAGCGCGACGGTGATGCCGACGAAGACGCGGATCAGCGTGTTGGCGAGGATCTGCGCCGCCATCGCGCTGAAGAACTGCGCGTTGGTGCTGATCCAGCTGTCGACCTGGAGATCGCTGTCCTCGCGCGATCGCCTGCGCGATGGTCTCCGCCGCGAACGGATCGCGCACCTTGACGTCGAGGCTCGTGGCGCCGCCCGCGAGATCGAGCAGGTTCTGCGCGGTGCGCAGCGCGACGTAGACGTTGCGCTCGTTCACGCCCTTGTTGCCGAAATCGAAGATGCCGATCACGGTCAACGTCGATGCCGATGCCGGTCGCGGTCGTGAGCGCGAGCTTGTCGCCGACGGTCGTGCCGAGGTCCTTCGCGAGCTCGGTGCCGATGATGATGTCGATCGGCCCCACGTCGTAGCGGCCGGCGACGATCTTCTCCGGCAGCGCGATCACGTCGAAGTAGGATTCGGGCTCGATGCCGATGATCGAGACCGCCTTGGTCGCGTCGCCGCGCCGCGCGAAGCCGGGACCGGTGACGACGGGCGTAACGCCGATCACGTCGGGCATGCGCACGACCTCGGCGCGAACCTTCTGCCACTGGTCGACCGAGCGCAGCTGCTGCGAGCGCGGCTGGACCTGCGCCGCGACCGCGCCTGCCCGCCGGCGCGCAGCGGCCGCGCGACCTGGTCGGGCGCCAGGATCTGGATCGGCGCCTGGAAGTTGAGCGTGCGGCGCACGATGTTCGCCTGCATACCCGCCGAGCAGCGCCGACATGAAGATGATGACGCCGCCGCCGAGCGCGACGCCGAAGATGATGAGCAGCGTCTGCGTCAGGCCCTCGCGCATGAAGCGGAACGCGACGATCGATTCGAAGAGCGCGAACGGGTTCATCGGCGGTCGCTGCCCGCGACGGCACGACGCGCACGCGCTGGCCGGGCGTGACGCCCGCGGCCACCGGGATGAGCGCGGTCGCCGGGCGCGACGCCGTCGAGGATCTCGACGCGGCCTTCACCCCTCAGTCCCAGCGTCACCGGCTTCTTCGTCGCGCGCGATGATCGACGACGACGAGCACCCACGGTTGCGCACCGGCGGCGTCGAACACCGCGTCGGCCGGCGCGACCAGCGTTCCGGCGCGGCGCGCGACTTCGATGTCGACCGAGACCGTCATGTCCTGCCGCAGGTACGGCGGCGGGTGCGGCACGCGCAGCTTCACTTCGACCGAGCCGCGCAGCGCGTCGATGCCCGGGTTGATGTAGAAGAGCTCGGCGGCGAACCGTTCGCTGCGGATAGGCGTCGGCCGAGGCGAGCGCCTTCTGGCCGAGCTTCAGCTGCGGCGAGGTTCTTCTCGTCGATCTGCACGACGATCTGCGTCTCGCCGGCCGGCGCCAGCACCATCAGCTCCTTGCCGGGCTGCACGACGTCGCCCGGCTCGACGTTGCGCGCGATCAGCACGCCGTCGGCCGGCGCGCGGATGACCGTCTGCTCGAGCTTCGCCTTCGCCGCGTCAAGCGCTGCGTGCGCCTGCTGCGAGCGCGGTCTGCGCCATCAGGTAGTCGCTGCCGTTCGAGGCGTTCGTCTGCACCTGCAGCCGCGCCGCCTTGAGCTGGCTTTCGGCGACGTCGAGGTTGCGCTTCGCGTCGTCGAGCGCCGACTGGCTGATGAATCCCTTCGCCATGCAGGTCCTGATTGCGTTCGTATTGCTGGCGGCGCGAGCCGCAGGTTGGCCTCCGCCTGCAGCAGCGACTGCTCGGCCGCGGGCAGGCGACTTCGCGCAGCTGCCGGAGCTTCGCCTCGGCCTGCGCGACCGCGGCCTGTGCCTGCGCCACGGCCGCTCGCTCGTCGCGATCGTCGAGCACGATCAGCACGTCGCCGCGCCGCACGGTCTGGCCCTCGTCGACCGGGATGCGCGCGACCCGTTCGGTGATGACGGCGCCGACCGACACGCGCTGCGGCGTCATGACGCGACCGCTCGCGACGACGGTCTGGACGAGATCGCTCCGCGTCGACCTCCTGCACCGCGACGGGCGCGCCGAGGATCGCGTCGCGCAGGAAATATCCCGCTAGGGCGATCGCGGCGGCGATCAGCAGCCCGCGCCGGACCCACGGGTTGTGAAACACGGGGCGACCCTCAGATGGAGCTATGCGCCGCCTCAGAAACGACGGAAATGACATGTTTGGAAGGATCGGGGTTGACCCGGAGATTATGCCGTCGGAAGTGGACTTTCCTTTGATCCTGGACAACGGGAACCGAACCGTCGACCTGGAGCGAGGTTGTATGGAGACAGCAACCTTGCGTCATCACTTCCAAATTCGGGCACTCGACGCGTTTCTGACAGCCAAATGACGCGCCATTTGCGACTGCAGCGGCTAAATTGTGATCGAGGCGGCTGCGACCGGTCGCGTTGCAGATTCTCCTGAAAACCGATTAGTCCGCGCATCCGTGCTCGTGGCTGCAAATGACGGCGCAATCTATCGTCGTGCGCGGCTCGGTCGAACGCTAAACTACTATCGTAAAGCCGCATGATCGGGTCCTTTGAATTTCTGGACACCACGGCCTCGGGAAAATCAGGGGTGCGACGCCGGCCCTTGGGCCAATACGCGTCGTATCGCGACGCCAGTTCATCGAATTGGCGCAGCAACGGAAGGATGTCGGCGAGCGCGGCCGGAAGCACGGCGGTGGGTCGCGCTTCAAGCTCGACCGCGCCCGTGCGGGCGAGCGTCTCGAGCGCGAGTGTGACGTCGTCCCGCGCAGCGAGAATTTCGAACCAGCGGGCCGGATGGGGGCGGATCATGTCGCGAGCGGCGAGCGCGGGAAGGTCGCACGTCGCACCAGTTCTCCGCGCAGCCGTTCGAAGTCCAGCGCCGAGAGTGCGAGAAACGCAAACGCTGCCGCCGGATCGAGCACCGCGCGACGGTGGCATCGCGTGCGCTGCGCTCTGTCGCGAGTACCCGTCCGATCGCGGCTTCTATGGCATCGTTCGGCGGCAAAGAATCGGCACGGGACGTAACCATGATGCCGCCTTAGTGCCCGGCGCCTCGCAGGTGCGCTACCTTTCGGTTAGGGCGACGAAGTGATGTAACCATATGCAAGCACCCTAAGGGCCCCAGCCTGCTCTAATTATGGTACGCCGACCATGCGACGAAGTTGATCTAGGTCAGGCCGGGCGGTGAAAACCCGAGTGGGGAATCGGCTTGCCCTCGAAGCGCGCGTGAATCAGTCCGGTGAAGTGGCGCAGTACGAAGCGAGGCAAGGGGCGCATGAGGTATTACGACGGCTGTCTTGGCTTACCCACCGCTGCGCTTGCTCGTTCCGCGAAACGCCGCTAGCAGGTGACCAGATGGGAGTGTGCGAAGCCCTTCGAGTAGTCGAGCTCGGAGATCATCACCGGGGTCAGACGAAATATGCGAACATCCGCCGCAATCCTCATTGGCAGCGGTATCGGGGCTTGCTGCGGATACTTCAACATGAGCAATCGTGGGACCTGCTCCGCTTCTGCGCCTGATGCATTCGTCAGTGCGCACTCGCAGGACCGCAACATCGGCTTTGCCTACGACGGCTTGGCATCACTACCCGTCGACACGCGGCGCGGAGTCCGCGCCCGCGATTGCGCTTCGTGAGGTGTCCGCCGCTGTAGCTGCATTGCATTATTGCGCCGGGGCACAGGCCGGCCTTCGAGGTTCGCAGCGGCGATGGCAGCACCAGCCGAAGGAGGAAGCCCGGCCGGTGTGGCACATCTTCGTAGAACATAATTCGCCGCCAGACTTCTTCGGAGGGGAGCTGGAATGGATGCTCGCTCACCTTCGATGACCGCGGATTCGCTCGCCGGGCGAGGGCGCTTCGGCTCAAGCCGCCGGTCCAGACGCCAACGCGTTAATTCTGGTTGGGCACAAACAGCAGGCCTGAGGGCGTGCAACGCCGGTGCGCTCGGCGAGGGCCGCGAATGTGGAAGTGAGGAGCTAAGCTCAGAGCTTGCGACAGCCAGTATGGATGGCGACGAAATTTGTAGCGAAGTTCTCTATGGCCAGCAGCCGGCGTAACCAAGAGCCTCAGGACTACGCGATTGCCAATGTCCTGGCTCAGCTTAAATTGCGCAATCTGTGTGGTGAACGATTGAGATGACGGTAAGCATCGCAGGCACTGTATCGCCGAGATGATTGATCATTTTTATGGGAGGCCCCCTCTTGAAAAAGCAGGAGAAACAACGAGTCTTGATGGTGGCGGAACTGAAAGACGCGACTAAACGGGATCGCGGTGCCGGACTGGAGCCGCCCGTTAGCAAACTGTTCCCGTTGCCCACGGCTGCCACCAGCGCAGTGACCGTGATCGGTCCAACCGCGCGCAGTTGCTGCAGCCGCTTCGCGACCGGGTAATTCTGCGCAAGCATCGTCCAAGCGCCACCCGGCGTTCCGATCGGCACACTTGTAGCAAGCGGCGAATGCGAGGCGCAGCGAGCCGACGTTTTGCGACGACTGAAGCCCGGTAGCACTCGCACGGCGGCGAATGTTTGCCCGCCAGAAAGCGCATGCGTCCGCGTCCGTAGTTGCCTTCGGACTAAATATGGACTAAATTCGGTTATGACTCTCTGGAGGTTTGCATCGATGAAGTATTCGACCCGTATTAAG
>CAWFKO010000023.1:0-6503 GCA_963816445.1 uncultured beta proteobacterium
TTATAATCGACGCGCTTATAGACGCGGGACTTATTGACAAGGGGACTCTGCAAAAAGCCATGGCGATAGCTGTCGAAGAAATTGATGTACGAAAAGCTGCTGGCGATTACTGAGTACGTGCCGGGCTGCGCCCGTCGGGCCATACTCGGCTGTCGCCTCGCCGAGTCTTCGTCTCGGCCCTTCGGGTTGACTGTCCCTCACGCGAAACGGCGATAACGCGCATTCCGGCAATTCGCCACAGTAACGGGGCAGAGATATTCTGCCCCGTTATGAAATCAATCACTGCAAACCGACGATCCGGCCCAGCGGCTCGTCGTCCAGCATCATCATCACACCGTCGCTCTCGACCCTGAACAGCGCGCGGAACAGCTCTTTGCAGTGAGCGACATAGGCCGTGATCTCAAAGCTTCCCGATCCGTCGACGGCCTCCCTCACGCGAGGCGTTAGATCGCTCGGGGTCAACCCCGTATCGAGCCCCCAGTCGCCGCGCTCCACAACGAAGCGAAACGCGTCTCCGTCCGCTGCGCGAAGAAAGCCGCAAAGAAAATCGCGTAATCGATGACATTGTTGATGTCGAGCCGCAGGCCCGCCGCTTCGTTCCCTTCATAGATTTGCGCCGAACTTCCATCGAGCGGAAACAAAGTTCCGTCGCCGCCTTCGACCGCGTACGCGGTCCCGAACTCGCCTTGGAGGTACAACAGATTACCGTTTGCATAGAAGGACACGCGCGCCCGTCCAGCGGTAAGACAGTTTGTCTTCCACCCTGTTTCATTGATGCGCCGTTTCAGGCGCACAAGCTCTTCGCCTTCGATCATCATCCAGCTCATTGTCCTTGCTCCATCTCGTTGCTTCGCCGCTGCTCTGTCGCTGATGAGATCGGCGCGTGCGGCTGTGTTGCGATGATGGAGAGCTACAGTCTGACCCATGGACACGTCCTAGTCACTGCATCGCCCCTTGCGTGACAAGCGACGAATGCCGTGCTGTCATCCGCGCGCGTGACCACGGAGCGCGAAAATGAATCTTTCGATCCTGCCGATGCAGTGGACGGGGCTTGCGGACCTGCCCGATGTGCCGCCCGTCGATGACGGCGATCTCGATTGCCTCGCTGAAATCCGCGACGTGCTTGCCAGGCACGGCAAGCTCGATCGCTTTGCCGTGCATCTGGCGCATCGGCACTTCGCGCTGGGGCCGGACGAAATCCTGATCGAACGCCCTGACCCTGACGGGCGCACGCAGCATGTCACGGTCGGCCGATTGACGGACGAGCCCGGACGCCCGCCCTACCACTTGGCTGTTCGGGCAGGGACGCGAGTTGCTTCTTTCAAACGCGGTCTATTGTGTTGCGTATCCGATCCGAACAGGACCGATGCCTGCATCCGGCATGGCAAAAGCAGTTCTCCCGGTGGCGCGTCGCAAAGGGATGAAGCGGCGAAAGCAGCGGCGGATTGCAGAGGAAAAGGAAAAATACGATCGCGGCTTTCCCGTCGCCGGCCACGACGAATATGAGCAGGGCCGCTAACCCCCGCCTCGTCATCTCCCGGCCCATCCGATAGCCGAAGCGGCCCCTGAGGCGGATATCAATCGGCAGGCGGAAGATCATGCCTTCGCCGTTATCGTTTGCGTTATCACGCCGCAGCCCGATGTGGTCCGCGCCGTCGTTTTGTCCTCGCCGCGCTCCACGGCATGGCAGGCAGGATGTTTAGGCTTCTCGTCTTCGCAGCACATGGTCTTGCGGCCATGAAGGTGCTGCACGGCGCTTATTCACGGCCATTTCCCTTTTCGTGAAACAGGATTGCTTCATCTGAAACGCCCTTGTGGCCGAACGCGCAGTGGGCGCAACAGGCCGCCCGCTCCATTCGCTTCGCTCCCGTGTTGCCTGTTCCCCCTTCGGGTGCGCCCACCGCTTTTCCGTTCGGCCATTGGCGGTCGTGTTGAAGCAACTCCTAACGAAAAGGAAAACGACCATGAAACGCAGCAGCACCAACAACCGCAGAACCAGCAACCGCGAAGCCCTGCCGCCTTCGCTCATCGCCTACCACGTCGTGGAGCGCGGCCAGGACAAGAAGTTCTGGACCCGCATCGGCGCGGCCTGGGACCACGAGGACGGCGAAGGCATGACCCTTCAGCTCGATCTCGTTCCCACCGCCGGGGGCCGGATCGTCCTCAGGGCACCGCGCGAAGACGAGGCGGGGGCTTAGGCCCCCGTCTTTTCGCGGCGGCAGCGCCGCCGCGTTGCGCACCAATGGGCTGCCTTGCAATTTGCAAGGCAGCCTTCATTGGTGAGACAATAGAAGGATGAAGGGTAAGAAATTTATAGCCAAAAAACTTAGGGTACGCATTCGCGGCAGGGACGATGCGCCGCTCTCCATGACCGATATGCGGCAGGGATTGTTCGAGCTCGCCCGCCGCCTCGACGAACATAGCGATTATCGCATCAAGGCGGCTTCTCTCTACCTGACCGTCATCGACGCTCATGGCGACGAAGTTACGGTCAGCAGGAGCGGCGAGTGGTCGATCTTTCCCTATGAGTGCGCCGCCGACCGTATGGATGCGGATTGAACCGCCGGCCTCGCTATCGCTCGACCGGCGCGGTTGCGCCGAAGATGGGAAAGAATTTGATCATGCCGCAATTCTCGTCGGGATCGGGAATGAGGTTCCGATATCCCCCGGCACCGAGATAGAGGCAGCGTTCGTAGTGCACGCACTTGCCGTAAGCGGCCATGCATCGCCATGAGATCAGCAAATGCGGCGCGCCATAGAGGCCGCCGATGGCGGCGGCGGCCAGCACGAAAAAAGGCAATCCGAGTTTCATTCGTCATCCCCTGATGCAGGCGTGTTGGATTCGTTCGTGGCCAAGCCTTCCGAGGCGCGCACCACGGGCGGAGAAGCGGGCAGCGCATGGCCCTGGGTCGCTTGCGGACGCACGGGCCCGGCATCGATGGCCGATGCGGCCCTTTGCGTGAGCCTGTTGAGAAGACCGCCCGCTAACGCGCCCAGCGAAGGCCTGGAGCTGTTCAAACGGGTCAGGCGAGTACCGACTGCGTTTAAACAGCTTGTCGTAGGGCGTGCGGCGCAGCAGGAACGCCTCGCCGGACTCGGTGAAGACGGTCAGCTTGCCACTGGCGCGGCTGATCGTCTGGCCGAACTCGCGGGCGTCGCGCAGGTTCGCCGTTCCGGCGATCTCCCACTCGAAGCCCTGCGCCCCGCGCATCTTCCGCCAGATGATGCGCTTGCCGAGCCGGTCGGACAGGTATCCGGCCGTGGTCTGGTCGTTCACCGCGAAGACCATCCATTGCCCGGCATTGCCGAGGAACGTCTCCCAGTTCTCGGGATAGAGTTCCTGCACCTGCCCGATATTCTGGATGATCGGCCACAGCTTCACGCCGTAGCCAGCCATCAGGCCTGCCGACTTGGCGAGCTGCTGCAGGCGGCCCAGCGCATAGAATTCGTCGAGCAGGAACAGGGTCGCGTACTTGCCCTTGCGCCCCTCGGCGGCGGTCTGAAGCGCCAGATTGACGAACAGACGCAGGAACCGCCCATGTTCATCCAGATACTGCGGCGGCAGCACGAGATAGATCGTCGTGTTGCCTTCGTTCAGTTCGCGCAGGCTGAAGTCCGACGCACCCAAGGCGCGCTGCATGGCGGCACTGTCCAGCCATTTGGTGTGCGCGATCGCTGTCGAGATCACATCGCCCGCGGCGTTCTTGCCCGCCTGCAACACGCCTGCCGAGCCCGCCTGCGCGAGGCCGCCCATCTCGGACATCTCTTCGAGCGGCGGCCCGTCCGGATGGATCAGCAAGCCCGCGCACGGTCGCAAGATTGCGTTCGTCATCGCCGACGGTCTTCGAGATCAGGACATAGTCGATCAGTCCGCTGATCAGCGCCCGCGCCGAATTGTCGAAGAAGAAGTCCTTCGCATTCGGGCTTGGCACGACCAGCGCATCAGCGATCAGCCCGACGCGTTCGACGTAATCCGCGCCCTGAAGGTCCAACTCGGCCAGCGGATTGAACCGCGCGATATAGGGGCGCAGCTTGTCATCGCGAATCTCGCCGAGCGGATCGACGATGCGCACGCGCTGGCCGAGCGTGTCCGTCAGGCCGGGGCCGCCGTTGCCGCGTGTGAGCGCGGTGACGTAGGCATTCTGACCCTTCGGATCGATGACGAGGGCGGAGCCCGGCCAGGTCAGCAGGTTGGGTATAATAGCGGACCGGCCCTTACCCGCTCTGCTGGTCGCTATGAGGCAGGCATGTCGATCGTCCTCGACGCCGACGAGCCATTTCGGATCGTAGAGCGACGCGCCGAGAAGAACCCGGCCCGGCCGCCACGGATTGGCCCATTCGTCCAGAAGCCCGGAGAACTTGGACGTGCCGCCCATCCCGAAATGCCGGCCTGCCAGCAGCCAGCGCAGCGGGCGCGTGGCCCGGCCGAGGAAAATCTTGCACGGGCGGCGCAAGAACCCGGCGCAGAAGAGGGCCAGCGCCGGTGGTGATGGTGCGATCCCGGCAGCAGCCACGCGACGACACCAATCAGCGCGAATGCGATCGAGACCCAAAGCAGTGCGCCCGCGACAAACCCGATCGTCCTTCGCGCCGGCCCCGACGACCAAAGCCCGTCGCCGCGATGCCGATGGCTGATGGCCTTGAGCATCATCGAGACGACGATGAGCGCCTGCGAACAGCAATCCCGCGAAGATCGCGGGGCCGTCGCGATAGAGCGTCAGCGCGTTTTCGCGGGCCGCGTGGTGATACAGGAAGAGGGAGAACGGCTCGGTATACGCGTACCAGACGTAGGCGATCACAGCCGTAAGCAGGAGCGTGCGCATCGCTTACTCCGCCGCGTCTGAGACAGGGATATCGGGCGCGTCTTCGTCTTCCGGCGTTGCGACCGGCGGCGTCTGCATCGCCCCGTGCTTCGGGCAGTGCGGCGGGCCGCAATCGACGATCCACCGCGCGGCGAGGCGCACGGTGTAGCCGCAGCCGGGGCCAAGGCATTCGGCTTTGAGCAGGCGGGTTGTCTGCTTCTTCGGCCGGTCCGCGACAGCCATGCCGCCGAGCGTCACGCGGTCGAAATTGAGCCTCGCGCGCGGCAGCGGCCCCAGCGCCTCGGCCAGCTTGTTTAAACGCTCCCGCAGCACCGGGCCGGGCATCGCCCGCCGCATCGCGCCTTCGAGGCCGATGCGCAGCGCCGCGTCCCGGAATTCCTTGCCGTGCTTCGCATCGGGCAAGGCCGCGTGCACCAGCTCATGCGCGAGGATGCCGAGGATTTCGAGCGGATCGGCGAAATCGGCGCGGATGATGATCTCGCAGAACCCGTCATCCGTCGCGGCAGCCGGCCAGCATTCGGCGGGCCAGCGGGCAGTCTCGGCCGTCGCATCGCGCGGCGGCTTGCCGTGCGACGTGAAGGCAATCGAAAAGCGGATTTTCTCGGGAAGGGTCAGACCCCGGTCGGCATAGTAGGACCGAAGGTCATTGGTCGCCGCCCGCAGCCAGCTTTCGCTGGTCTCGTGACGGTTCTTCTGGCGCTGTTCCATAAGCGACGGCTCCTGTGTAAGGTGCCGTCAAAATCGGGAGGGGGCCGCGCTTTGTCGTGGTCACGAATTGGTCACTCGGATTGCCGCCATGACCGAATATGATTTGGCGCAGCGGGAACGGATCAGAGAGACGCTCCTGGCCTACATGAAGGAGCACAAGATCGGCGTGCCCCGCTTGGCCGCGCGCATCAAGGAAACCGTTCACCGAAACCCTGAAATCCCGGTGAAGACTCTCCAGCGCTTTATGAAGGGCGAGGTTCGAACCATCGACATGCACGTCGGCTTTCTCGCTCAGTTCGCCGAAAAAGTATCCAAGGTCGATGCGATGCCACGCCTCGGGTTCGCGCTCAGTGCGTTCTATTCGTCCAAGGACAAGACCGATTGGTCGGGCACATTCGTCGCCTCGGAGTCAGCGTCACCGGAGCACGAATTCCGACGAGGCTTACCTTTCCAAGGTCGAGATCGTCCTTGATCAGGGAACGTGGAGGGTAAAGGAAGTCGGCGAAAACGGCGGATCGCGGGATGTGTATGATGGAGCCTTGACCTCGCAAGGACCGATCGCCTTGATGGTTATGAAGGATCGCCTGCTCGGACTGCCGCGGACCATAACGGTTCTACGGCACGGCGCACGAACGTATGAAGGCGTGGCTACGGCCGCATATTTCCCGCGATTGATGCCTCAAAAATTTACTTCTTTGACGGTCAGGACGCGCTCAGCCCGCATAGCATTGAAGTGAGGCTCCAATGAGAAAAAGACTACCAGGAGATACCGAGAGGCCAAGCCACGCACCGGAGGGGTGGGACTGGGAGATGGAGGCAACCTTCGACAAAGCCATCATCAACGCTCCCACATTCTCGTACGAGCAGCTTGGTGGCTCGTTGCTCGGCAGCGCCTACAACAATGATGGGGAAACGGTTGGAGAGTTGGTGGGGCTCCATCACGCGCCAATCAATTTTGCCGACGATCAAACC
>CAWFKO010000024.1:0-20926 GCA_963816445.1 uncultured beta proteobacterium
ATCTGCAGGGCCTACAGGTGTTCCAGAACGGTCCCAACGAGGGATACAACGTGTTCATCCCGCTTGACCACATCATCGGGGGGTCCAGCAAGCTGGCAAAGGCTGGAAGATGTTGATAAGCGCACTTGCGGCCGGGCGCGGTATATCTCTGCCCTCGCTCTCCGCTGGAGGGGCGGCCTACTGCGCGCATACCACAGGTGCATATGCCCGGATCCGAGAACAATTCCGTCTTCCAATCGGCAGGTTCGAGGAGATCCAAGAACGGTTCGGCCGCTTGGCCGCCACTGCCTACCTGCTCGACGCTGCGCGCCGCCATACCTGCGCAGCGATCGATCAGGGGCACCACCCGGCTGTTGTGACGCGCGATCATGAAAGGCCAAGCGACAGAGCGGCTGCGCGTGTCGGTCAACGATGCCATGGAGGTTCATCGCGGCAAGCCGTGATGGAAGGGCCTCAGAAGTATGACCACGTCTCAACAAGCTCGTGCCCCGGTTCATCATCGGTTTTTTGATCTTCCTTACGACCCGCTCAATGGGGCTCATTCCGCAAAGCGTCTTAGCGCCAATCACCAAGATCGCGGCCCTATTGACGACGGTCGCAATGGGGACGCTGGGTTTGGGCGTCGATGTCCGCGTTCTCGCATGCACCGGTGCCCGCCTGACATTTGCTGTGATTATATCGGTCATTGTTCTCGGCAGTATGAGTTACGGACTCATTCGTCTGGTGGGAATGCCATAAGGCTGAATGTCCCCAAATGTTCAATGTCGTGTCCCCTTCGGTCAATCCTCGCTCGCGCGGTTCCAGTAAGTCGCACCTTACCGCCGCAAGGACTCGGCGGGATCGCGCGAGACGGAGGGAAGATGATGGCCATCCCCAACTACAGCATGGCGACGGTTCCGCAGTTCGTCGGCCAATCCCTGGGAATGTCGAAGTGGGTCGCGGTTGGTCAGGATCGCATTGATCAGTTCGCAATCTGCACCGGTGATCGGCAGTGGATCCATATCGATGTCGAGCGTGCAAAGCGCGAGAGCCCGTTTGGCGCACCGATCGCACATGGTTATCTCACTTTGGCGCTCGTCGGAGCGCTCCTAACCGAGCTCGGCGTCATCCCTCCGGACGCCGCGAGCGGACTGAACTACGGATTAGACAAGGTCCGGTTCGTTGCGCCTGTCAAATCGGGGGCCCGTGTTCGTTTGCAGGTGCTCCTGATCTCTGCAGAGGAGCAGACCAACAGCCGAATGCTTCTCAAACTGCAGTGCACTTTGGAGATCGAGGGTGAGCGCAAACCCGCGCTAGTTGCCGAAATGCTCTGCTTGCTGGTCGGTCGATGAGGAGATTGCCGATGAGCGCCGGAGCGCGATTTGTGCATGGAGCTCACCATTGCCTCGCAAGACCGCTGAGATCGGCCGGCGAGACTTTTCCCGCCTTGCCGATCGAACCAAGATAGATGAAGCCAACGAGGGAATCGCGCGCTGAAAATCCGAGCGCTTCTTTGACTTCGGAGTCGTAGGCCGCGGGACCGGTTCGCCAAAACGCTCCAAAGCCGAGAGCGTGCGCGGCCAAAATCATGTTTTGAACCGCGGCGCCTACCGCCACGATTTGCTCGATATCAGGCACCTTGGGATGTGCTCGAACCGCCGCAGCCACCGCTATTATCAGCGGGGCACGCATCGACTTGTCGCGTTCTGAATTTAGCCTCGTCGGTTCGATGGTCGGCTCCCGCCGCTTCAACGATTGCATCATCAGATCCCCTAGGCGCCGCCGCGCGTCCCCTTGTATCGATAGAAATCGCCAGGGTTGCATCCGACCGTGATCGGGCGCGCGAATCGCCGCGCGCAAGATTGTATCAAGCTGGTCGCGATCCGGGCCGGGCTCCACGAGCTGCATCGGCGAGCATCGGGCCAGGATCAATTCGAGCGCATCCATCGCTTTTGTGCCTCGGAATTCATTGGACAAAAGCATGTTCGTTTGGCGGCGCCTGAAAGCATAAAAGTCCGCTTTCAATAACATTGTGGACAGCAAATGCTAAGGCGAGCTTTTCGGCTTTTGCATCGCGGAAGCCACAGAGACGGCCGAGCAATAGAAATGCATGGTCGCTGTCAGGCCCTGACGACGTGGCAGGATTTGCCATCCGCGCGCGAGCAGTTCGTCCCCTTCCGAGACCTTCAAACGACACCGATGGAGCCTGCGTAGCCAATTCCATCGGCTTGGCTGATAGCGAACGCCCCGCGCGGCGGCCGGGCCCTGAGAACGGCCGCCGAAGGATCTAGGATGAGTAAGCCGCTGAGCGTACCATCCGAATTTCCTCGACGAGACGGTCGATCTCTTCAGCGAGCTCGAACGCATGGAGCGCACCTTCGCGCTCGCGGGTGAAGCATCCGCGGAGGACCTCGACATCTACGCCCGCGTTGCCGGGCATTCGCCGCCTGCTTGAGGCGGTCGGCATGCAGCGCCGCGCGCGCCACATCACGCCGACGCTGGACGAATATCTTGAAACAAGGTGAGGTCGCGGAATGAAGCGTCGTGCCATCACGATCGACCAAGCGCTGGCCGATCCGAAGTTGCTCGGCGGGGCATTAGGCGATGCCCGCACATGGACACCGTGGCTTGCTGTCCTGCGTGCCGCATTCGGGCTGTGCTTGAGCGATGAGCAGCGCGCCATTTTTCTCAACGTCGCCGGCGGACGCGGCATGGTGACCCAGCGCGTCCGCGAATTGTGGCGCTTGATCGGACGCCGGGGCGGCAAAAAAGCCGGATCGCCGCTGCGTTGGCGGTTTACTTCGCCTGCTTCGTGCAGCATCGCTTGGCACGCGGCGAACACGGCATGGTCTTGGTGCTCGCCGCCTCGCAGGAACAAGCTAAAGTCGTGTTTAACTACGCCAAAGCGTTCCTGACCGAAAGTCTCGTGCTGCGGCAAGAGATCGCCAGCCATGACACGGCACGAAATCACGCTCAACAACGGCGTCACCATCGCGGTTCACGCGAACAGTTTCCGCAGCGTACGCGGTCGCACTCTTTGCGCATGCATTTTCGATGAAGTTGCATTTTGGAGAGACGAAACGACGGCGATGCCAGACACAGAGACCTATACTGCCGTGCTGCCCGCGCTGCTAACCACCAATGGAATGCTCATCGGAATTCCAGCACACCCTATCGCCGCATGGGTCTGCTACACCAGAAGTGGCGTGATTATTTCGGTCAAGACGGCGATAATGTCTTGGTGATACAAGGCAGCTCCAAGCAGTTCAACCCGTCGCTCTCCGACGGTGCAATCGATACGCAGCGCACCGCCGATCCCACCGCCGCCTCGAGTGAATGGGACGCAGAGTTTCGCGCCGACATCGCCACCTTCCTCGATGAATCCACTCATCGAGTTGGCGGTCGAGGATGGTCGTCCCCTGGAACTGCCACCGCTCCCAGGGGTCACCTACAAGTGTTTCGTTGACGCCAGCGGCGGTCGCGGTGATGCTTACACCATCGCGATCGGTCACACTGAGGGTGAGCGCATTGTGATTGATGTCTTGCGCGGCTAGCATCCTCCGCTCAGTGAGACCAGTTTCGATCCGCAGGCCACTACTGTAGAATTTGCCGCGGTCGCAAAACAGTACCATTGCTATTCCGTAACCGGGGACAATTTCAGCGCCGAATGGTGTCAGTCGGCGTGGGTTAAATTCGGCGTCAGCTACAACAGGTCGGAGCGGTCCAAGTCTGGGATTTATTTGGAATCCCCTCCCGTTGTTCACGCGCGGATTAGTGAGGCTACCTGATCACCCTAGACTGGTTCGAGAACTGCGGCTGCTCGAACGCCATACGCACCGCAGCGGCAAGGACACCGTCGATCACGGCCGCGGCGGTCATGATGACTATGCGAATGCAGTTTGTGGCGTCCTGTATACGCTCTGTAGGGCGGGCGATGACATGGAGACTTTTATTAGAGCGTGGGGCGAGCCCGACGATCGAGCGCTGGCGCCGTTCTCAGTTGAGGTCGCGCCTTGCGCCCCACGGCTAATCGCTATGATCCCCGCGCTTGAGCGCTGCCCATCCCCGTTGGCCCGTTCACGAGCCTTCCCGCCATCTCGACGCGTCCGGTTTCGCCCCAAGAGCAGACGCAAAATTCATACAGTGGAGTTTCGGCCGCTCTTTCCAGTTCGGCCGCACGTCCACGTGCTTTGCCGCCGCACTTCCCGCACTTCACCCGCGCTAACCGAAGGCTTCAGCCATTTCGTTGCCGACCCGGCCCGCCAATGACGCTCGGCAACATGCGCCTTGTTCAACAGTAAAATCGCGAGTGTCGCGTTTTGACACTATCGCACCTCTCTGAGCGGGACCATGCTCTGCGTGCTGTTCATCCCATCATCCCGAGAACGGCCCCTGTTCTCGCCCCGCCATGCGGGGCTCTTTTTTGCAAGCGCGGCAAGTGCGTCGGAAAGCGTGTTGACGTGCGGCCGAACTGGAAAGAGCAGCCGGTACGGTTAACGAAGCTGCGCTGCGACTGGCGCGCCGCACGCGCAACAAAAAGGGCGCAGCGAATAGGGACGACCGCGCCCTAGTTTGAGGGTCCAGCCAACCACAGGGGGCTTGGGGAGAAGCGTTGGCTGGACGCGACTCCAACGCGCCGCTTGTTCCAAGGTTCCTGCGCGAACTACTCCGCTCCAAGGCAGTTACATGCCCGGACGGTCGCGCGGTGCGGGGCTCAGTCGGAAAGTCCAACGCGCGGAGCCTCGCGCGGGCAGCGACCGTCCACCTGAACCCGAAAAGCAAAACGCTCCAATCGGGGCCGCTCTATGGTATGACCGCTTCGACTGCCCGGGCGGCTATATCCAGGCGACGTTCCGCTAGCCCATGCAGCAAGCCTTCAGAACACATCCGCGGTTGGTGTCCGCGGACGGAAACCTCGCGGTGGAAGCCGACCATGACGACGCCGATGACCAGTGGGTCGACGTCGGTCGCGCACGCAAAGCCACGGCGCCGCCCGCTCGCGCACCTTCCCGGCGAGGACGGCTGGCCGATCGTCGGCAACACGTTGGCGGCGCTCAAGGACCCCGTCGGCCATGTCGAGGCGATGTACCGCAAGCACGGGCCAGTCTATCGCGACCGGCTGTTCGGCGTGCGCAGCGTCGCCATGCTCGGACCCGAGGCCAACGAGCTGGTGCTGTTCGATCGCGACAAGAACTTCTCCTCGTCCGACGGCTGGGGCTTCCTCCTCGACCGCCTGTTCCCGCGCGGGCTGATGCTGATGGATTTCGACGAGCACCGCCTGCATCGCAAGGCGCTGGGCGTCGCCTTCAAGCCGGCGCCGATGAAGGCCTATCTCGGCGCGCTGAACGACGGCATCTCCCGGCGGATCGCAGAATGGCATCTGGCCGGCTCCAGGGCAGGGAGGCACGCACCGATCTCCAGTTCTACCCTGCCATCAAGCAGCTGACCCTCGATCTGGCCGCGACCTCCTTCCTCGGCATCGAGCTCGGACCGCAGGCGAACGCGGTCAACCGCGCGTTTGTCGATATGGTGGCTGCCATCATCGGCGTGGTGCGCGCACCCGTACCCGGCACGCAGATGTGGAAGGGCGTCAAGGGGCGCGAGGCGATCGTTGCGTTCTTCTGCCGGGAGATCCCGAGGCGGCGCGCCGGGCAGGCGACGGATCTGTTCTCCGAGCTGTGCCGCGCGACCAAGGAAGACGGATCGCTGCTCACCGATCAGGAGATCGCCGATCACATGAGCTTCCTGATGATGGCGGCGCACGACACGCTGACCTCGTCGGTGACGTCGCTCGTCTACCTGCTGGCGCAAGCACCCGGAGTGGCAGGACAAGCTGCGAGCAGAGATGCACGGGCTCGGTCTTCCGCCCGGTGCACCGCTTCCCTACGAACGGCTGGGCGAGCTCGCACTCCTCGAGATGGCCTTCAAGGAAGCGATGCGCATCAATCCGCCGGTGCCCTCGATACCACGCGCCGCCGTGCGCGACTTCCAATTCAAGGGCCACCACATTCCGGCCGGCACGCGCGTCGCCATCAACACCATCTTCACGCACCGCATGCCGGAAATCTGGCCGGAGCCGCTCAAGTTCGATCCGCTGCGCTTTACCGACGAGGCCGTCCGCGCGCGTCACAAGTATGCGTGGGTGCCCTTGGCGGCGGCGCGCATATGTGCCTAGGCCTGCACTTTGCCTATATGCAGGCGAAGAGCTTCTTCTATCACCTGCTGACGACGACAAGAGTGAGCCTTGCTCATGGCTACGTGCCGCGCTGGCAGATGTGGCCGATCCCCAAGCCCCGCGACGGGCTGCCGATACAGATCGAACGCTTGCGATGAGAGTTGTCGCGGAGGTCGTGAACGCGACCCGGATTGCCTATGGGCGCAAACGTCGGCGGCAAGGCGCGCCGCTTCCTGCCCTATCTCGGTCCCGAGGGCGTCGGCGGCTATCGCAGGAAGTGCGACGAGATCGCCGAGAAGGCTACGAAGGCTTCGTGTTCGCGAGCGAGAGCCAGAGCAGGACGATCAACCGCATTGCAGCCCAATAGATCTGTCAATCCTCGACCGGGAGCGGCGTCCAGTGTCGCGCTGCACCCCGAGTCAGCGTTGGAGGCTTCACACACGGGTCGCGAATGGACCCGAAGGGGTGCGCGCGAACATCCGCGACGCCCGAGCGGAAATCCAGCCAGTTCAGCGCCGCCTCAGATTCTGCCGTCGGTGTCGACATCCAGAGATTCTCGTCCCACCAGTGGAGCAGCGCGCGACGGCCGCAACTGACCGCGAACCCGCGGCGACAATGTCACCTGGCTTGGGCTCGAACTCGGGACGAATTTCGCCACCCCATGTTCCGTATTCGAACGTCTTTCGCGCCCACGCTGCTTTCTGAATGGGCGCAATGAACTTCCAAGTTTCGTAGTCGCCACGACGATATCGACGGTGCATCGCGTAGAAGACGCGAAGGCCGGCGTTTCGCGAGGCATTCAAGACCTGGAGCATCTGAGGAACGCAGTCATTCGCTTCTGCAACGCGCCGGATGCGGTTCCATATCTTGCCTCCCTCAGAAATGAAGTCGTTATACGGATCGACCACGAGAAGCGCAGTGATATCCTTTTCATATGTCACGTGTGCCATGATTTTCTCCAATGACCTGATGAAGATTGCTCAGTACTAAGGTGCGTAAAAGCTACGTGACGCAGCAATTTCAAACATGTGACCTTGTCATTCTATATCTGATGCTTGACCCACCTCCGCCTTTAAAGGGCGTCGGCACAGGGGCGAATTGCGTCCGTGATGTAACCCGATTGCAAGCTCGCGCGGCTGTTGGCTAGCCTCTAATCAACATGGGACGCTCGCGTCGATGCGCAGAAGCGGAGGAGCTAGACCCCCCTTAATTTTTAGCCAGGGGGCAGGAATGCATCCGCGCCGCAGCGTCGAGCATAGCCCGCCTACTCTCGCGCAGTCGCTACAGACGCCTTGCTCTGCTCTATTGCCGCAATCTCGATGGCCAGTATTTCCCATGCTTGGGTGATTGACGAATTTGTCTTCGCCGATTTGTTACGAGACAGAACGGCCCCCGCGCGACATTGATGAGCATGAGCGCGGAATTTTTGGATTCTTATTACTGGCCTTTGTCACGAATTCGGAGCGGGACGCGCGAAAATGCCCAACGCGATAGACCCAACCCCTCGTATGCGAGCGAATGTCCGAGCGCCCGCAATTTCAATGATCACTTTTTATCGCCTTCCGGCTCTTCGGGCTGCGCCTGTTCTTGCTGCTGGACGATCTGTGTCTCGTTAACGGCGTCCTGTGCCTGAACTTAAGAAAGCGCGCCGTGTCTCCGCTTCTTCCGCGAGTTTGGTCCACATTTCGGCGAGGGCGGTGTATTGGGCGTGACTGTTCGCGTCGTCCGTCGTTGCGGCAAGCCTGAGACACTCGGCTGCCAGCCTGCGGTACTCCTGAGAACGGTCTTTCATTGGGCAAGCCCGGCGCCCTGAACGACAGCTAACCCGCAACGGCCTGATTGGTTCCGAGACGGACGACAGCACCTCAGCGGCGCATCATCTCGTATTGATCTGCGGATAGCGGATAACCCCCCCTCGATTTTTAACCCGGGGGCGAGTGGAAAGCTCGGGGCGTCTTTGAGGCCCCCGCCCCTAAGTTCCGCGCCTCAGAAAAACCGGCCCAGCTTCGGAAAGACTCCTAGCGAGTGTACTAACAAACGGGCTCCGCGATCTGAGGTGGAGCGCTCAGGTCCGGTTATCCCCCGAACCAGCCCTAAACGCGGCTACCTGCCTCGTCTGTTGGCTTTCTGACCAAATGCCGCGGAGCAAGAACGGTCTTCTCCGACAACTCAGCCTTATTCGGCGGCCATTACTATTCGCAGCTCCATTCGCCTGCTCGAAGAGGAGTGTGCATGCACCTCGTCTGCTGCGGGTTTGATCCGGAACCACGCGGCATAGAGCGCCGGCAAAAAGAGCAGGATCAAAACCGTGCCGGCCGCCGTACCGCCAATCAGGGTGTACGCCATCGATCCCCAGAAGACGGAGTGCGTGAGCGGAATGAAGGCCAGCACGGCGGCAAGAGCGGTCAGGATGACGGGCCTCGTCCGTTGCACCGTGGCTTCGATGACGGCGTGATAGTCGTCAAGGCCGGCAGCACGGTTCTCCTTGATTTGTTCGGTCAGGATCAGCGTATTGCGCATCAGGATGCCGGCCAGTCCTATCAGGCCCAGAATGGCGTTGAATCCGAAGGGCTGGTTGAAGGTGAGCAGCGCAGGCACGACGCCGACGAGGCCAAGCGGTGCTGTCAGCATGACCATGGCCATCGTCGAGAAGGATCGCACCTGCAGCATGATGACGATCAGCATGGCGGCGATCATGGCCGGGAAGACTTTACCCAGCGCGGTGTTGGCCTTGGCCGCCTCCTCGATTGATCCACCCATTTCGATGCGGTAGCCGGCCGGAAGGGATGCGATCAGCGGCTGAAGGGCCGTCATGATCTCTTTGGAAACCTCTGGAGGCTGGGTCGCCTCATTGATGTCCGAGCGGATCGTGATGACGGGTGTGCGATCGCGGCGCTTCAGGATCGGCTCTTCCAGACGGACTTCCGAATGGCCGATCTGGTCGAGCGGAATCTGGCGGCCGTCCCGGCTCATCAGTGAGAAATCCGCCAGACGCGTCGGATCCAGCCGCTCGCCGCCGGCGCTGCGTGCCACGATCGGGACATTGCGGATGTCCTCGCGGACCTGCGTGACGGCGATGCCGGTGAGCAGGAACTGGAGCTGCTGGCCCACCTCGCGCTGGCGAGAGGCCGATGAGGTTCAGTCGATCCTGATCCGGGACGAAGCGAAGCACGGGCGTGCGATTGCCCCAATCGCGGTTGGCTTGCCGCACGTCCGGAACGCCGCGCATGATATCGAGGGCTTTTTCAGAGATAGCGTACAATTGCGCGGGATCAGGTCCCATGACCCGAAACTCGACCGGGAACGGCGTGTAGGGTCCGAACACGAGCTGAGTGACGCGCACATAGGCCTCGGGTGCAAGCCCCTGTGACACCGCCTCTCGGAGCCGGTGCTTCAAAGCCTCGCGCGCCTCCGCGTCCGGGGTCAGCACGACGATCTTGGCGAAGGCAGGATCAGGCAGTTCCGGCGCCATCGCGAAGAAGAAGCGCGGAGCGCCCTGACCGATATAGCTCGTGACGATCTTGGCCTCGGGCTGGTCGCTCCAGCCAATGTTCGAGCTTCTCGACTGTGGCGGTCGTCGTCTCGATGCTGGTGCCTTCCGGCAGGCGAACCTCCACCAGCACTTCGGGGCGGTCGGATGTCGGGAAGAACTGCTGTTTGAGGGCAGCCCATGCCGACGCCGGAAAGCGCGAAGGCGATGCCAACGATGCCGCAGGTTACGAACTTGTGGCGCACGGCGAAGGTGATGAGCCCTCGCAGGCGCCGATAGTTCGGTGTGTCGTAGATCGCGTGGTGACCGCCTTCGATCGGTTTGATCGCGGGCAGCATCTTGACGCCAAGATAGGGCGTGAAGACCACCGCGACGATCCAGGAGACGATGAGGGCGAACCCCACGACCCAGAAGATGTTGCCGGCGTATTCGCCGGCCGTCGAGCGCGCGAAGCCCACCGGCAGGAACCCGGCGATCGTCACGAGTGTTCCGGACAGCATCGGCGCCGCGGTGTGGCTCCACGCATAGGCCGCCGCCTTGATGCGGTCCATGCCCTCTTCCATCTTCACCACCATCACCTCGATGGCGATGATGGCGTCGTCCACGAGAAGACCAAGCGCCAGGATGAGGGCGCCGAGCGTGATGCGGTCGAAGAACCGGCCGGTTTCCAGCATGATGAGGAACACGACGGCAAGCGTCAGAGGGACGGCGGCCGCCACGACGATGCCGACGCGCCAGCCGAGGCTGAGCAGGCTCACCAGCAGCACCACGCCGAGCGCCATCGCGAACTTCATCATGAATTCGTCGACCGCCGAGGTGATGTTGACGGCCTGGTCGGTCACCTTGTCGAGCGTCATCCCGAGCGGCAGTGTCTGTGCGATGGCCGCAGTCCTGTCCTCCAGCGCCTTGCCGAGCGCGAGACCATCCCAGCCCTCCTGCATGACCGCCGCGAGCATGATGGTGGGCTCACCCTGGTGTCGGATGATGTAGGTGGGAGGATCCTCGTAGCCGCGGCGGACCTCGGCGATGTCGGAGAGCTTCAGCGTCCGCCCCGCAGCGACGATCGGCGTGTCGGCGATCGCCTGGACGCTGTCATAAGCGCCGTCGACCCGGATGAAGACCTGCGGCCCCTGGGTGTCGATCGAGCCTGCCGGCGTGACGGTGTTCTGCCGCTGCAAGGCGGCAACGATATCCTGTGCCGACACGCCGAGGGTTGCCAGTTTGGCGTAGGAAAACTCGACGAATATCTGTTCGGGACGTTCACCGAGGATGTTGATCTTCTTGACGCCGGGCACGTGCAGGAGGTCCTGGCGGATCGCCTCGGCCTGCCTGGCCAGTTCCCGCATCGGCATGCCCTTGGCCTTGAGGGCATAAAGGGCGAAGCTCACGTCCGAATATTCGTCGTTGACGAAGGGGCCGAGCACGCCGGACGGCAGGTTGCGGGCTTCATCCCCGAGCTTCTTGCGGGCCTGGTAGAACTCCTCCTGCACGACAGATGGCGGTGTGCTGTCCTTCAGCGTAACCGTCATATACGCATAACCTGGCCGTGTGGTCGTCTCCACCCGGTCGTACCAGGTCAGCTCCTGAAGCCGCTTCTCCAACGGTTCGGCGACGAGGTCCTGCATCTCGCGCGCCGTCGCGCCCGGCCATGCCGTCGTGACCGTCAGGGTCTTGATGGTGAAGTAGGGGTCCTCCGCCCGCCCGAGCATGAGGAAGGCGTAGGCGCCGGCGGCCGCCAGCAGGAGGATGAAGAACAGGGTGACGGCCCGTTCGCGAACGGCGATCGCGGAAAGATTGAGGCTCATCAGTTCGCCCCTGCTTTCAGACGCAGTCCTGACGCGAGCGCCGTCCTGCAGAAGATGAGCGCCGAGCGAAACAACCGGATCGCCAGAGCTCAGTCCGGAGATCACGGCGGTTTCGCTGGTCACACGCACAAGCTTGACGGGCCGAAAGCGTACGGTCGAGGTGGCGCTGTCGAAGACCCAAACGCCGGTCCTGCTGCCGTCATCGAGCACGGCTCCGAGCGGCACCTGGACTTCCGGCTGACTCGCCTGGCTTGCCAGCCGAATGGTCACCGTCGCGCCAAGCGGTGCCGCCGCGGCCTCGCCGTCGAGCACGTAGCGGGCCTCATAGGTACGGGTCTGGGCATCGGCGGAATCCGATAACTGCCGGAGATGCGCCGTATAGCGACGCCCATCGCTCCCATACACGCTGGCCTCGGCCACCGAGCCGATCGCCGGCCGGATCGTTTCGGGAAGCGCGACCACCGCTTCGCGGGGGCCGGCCTGGGCAAGCCGAACCACGGTCTGGCCGGCGGAGACGACCTGTCCCGGCTCGCCAAGCGTTTCGACCACCGTTCCATCCGCGTCCGCCACCAGGACGGAATAGGTCGCCTCGTTCTCGGCGACCCGTGCTTCGGCTTCGGCGGCGGCGAGTTGCGCCTTGGCTGTATCCGACGCGGCTTTCGCCTGCTCGTAGCGCTGTCGGGAAGACCCATCCGTTGCTGACCAAGTTGGCGTATCGCCGCTCATCCGCGTCCGTCTGAACGACAGATGCGCGCGCCGCGGCAACGGCGTTGCGCTTCGCCGTGAGCGCAAGGCGAAGGTCGGTTTCGTCGATCCGCATCAGCGGCTGACCGGCTTTGACCTGCTGACCGACATTCACAAGCCGTTCCACGATCTTACCGGCGACGCGAAAGCCGAGATTGCTCTGCACCCTCGCCCCTATGATGCCCGTGAAGCCGCGTTCGGATCCGGTCACCCGCGCTGCCGTCACCAGTCTGACGATCGGAGGTTCCTGCCTCGGGTCGCTCACGGCAGAGGCTTCCTGCGTGCGAATGGAAAGTGTGACGAATGCGGCCGCCCCTGACACCGCGATCAGGACGCCCCCCAGCACAATAGCGGGTCTCTTTTTCATGGCCGTCGCCTCGTCCAAAAATAGATTGCGTTCGAACTCTATATCGGATATAGATTTCGAACGCAATCTAAAAATGGAGATCGACGATGCGCGTGAGTCGCATTCAGGCCGCGGAAAACCGCGCAAACCGTGATCAATGTGGCAAGCCGCCTTTTTCGGGAGCACGGCTTTGACGGCATCGGCCTCAAGGATCTGATGAAGGGTGCCGGGCTGACCCAAGGCGCCTTTTACAAGCAGTTCGCGTCAAAGGAGGACTTGGCGGCGCAGGCGTCCAGGCGGGCGTTGGAGAGCGCCTTCCGCCGATGGTCGGCCGCAGCCGCGGCCAACCCGCAGGATCCGCTTGGCGCGGTGATCGCGTTCTACCTCAGCATGGACCATCGCGAAGAAAGGATGGACGGCTGCCCGGTCGTGGCGCTCGGCTCGGATGCTGCCAGGCAGGGCGCCGACGTGAAGGCGTCATTCGAAGCCGGGATCAGGGAATATCTCGAGATGCTCGGCCGTTGGGTTGCCGAGACCGACGGCGAGGAGCCCAGCGGCAAGGCCATGGCCATTCTCTCGACCATGGTCGGTGCGGTGATGCTCTCGCGCGCCGTCAACGACGAGCGGCTGTCGAAGCAGTTCCTGCAAGCGGCCGCCGAGGGGTGCTGATGGAGTCGTCTGCCGGCGATGCCCAACAGGGGCCGCCGCCAATGACGATGTCCGCGCTTTCGATCACGAACCCCGCGCCTTCCGAGCGCCGGCTGACCGGGAGAATCCTGTTCCTGCTCGCCGGCGCTGGCCGCGCTCGGCGCGCTCGCCACCAACATCATCCTTCCTGCCTTTCCGCGGATTGGCGCCGGCCTCGGCGTTTCTTCGCCAGGAACTCGGCCTGACGTTGAGCAGCTTCTTCGTTGCGTTCGCGCTCGGGCAGCTTCTGGCCGGACCGCTCTCCGACCGCTTCGGTCGCAAGTGGCTGGTGCTGGGGGGCCTTGCCGTGTTTGCAGCGGGCAGTGTCCTTTGCGCCTTCGCCGACAGCTTGTCGTTTCTGGTCCTCGGCCGCGTCGTCCAGGCGCTCGGGGCTTGCGCCGCCTCGGTCCTGTCGCGCGCCATCGCCCGTGACCTGTTCGACGGCGAGGCGCTCGCGCGGGCTCTGGCGCTGACCATGATTGCCGGGGCGGCTGCGCCGGGCTTTTCGCCTCTGCTCGGAAGTGCGTTTGACAGCCTGTTTGGCTGGCGGATCACCTTTCTCGTCGTGGCGGCGTTTGGCGTGGTGCTCGCGCTGCATTATTCGACGAGCGTCGGCGAAACTCATCCGGCCGACCGCAGGGCATCCCTGGCAGCTTCGGCCGTCGCATCCGCCTATGGCCGCCTGGCAGTCGATCCGCGCTTTCTCCTTCCCGCTCTTTCGGTGAGCCTTGTCATCGGCGGGCTTTACACTTTCTTCGCGGCGGCGCCCGCCGTCCTGATGAGCGAGTTGGGCCTTACCGCCTTTCAGCTCGGATTGTCTTTCGCGACGACGGTTCTGATCGTCTTCGCGGCGGGATTTCTCGCGCCGCGCCTGGCTGATCGCTGGGGCCAGCGCACCGTCGGCATGATCGGCCTCTTCATCGCGCTGGCTGGCAGCGTCTGCCATGTTCGCGTTCGCCGCCGCGCCAGCCTTCATCCACCTTCACCATGGCCATCGCGCTGTATCTGCTCGGCATGGGACTGATCAATCCGCTCGGCACGGCGATCGCGCTGCATCCTTTTGGCCGGCAGGCCGGGCTCGCATCCGCGCTGCTCGGCTTCCTGCAGATGGGCTGCGCAGCCATCGGGGCGTCGTTCGCAAGCGTCCTGCCTCTTCCGCCGTCTGCTTCGCTTGCTGTCCTTCTGACGACGGGCTCGGCGCTTGCTCTTCTGGTCTTTCTTCCGGTCGCACTGCGTCGACCGACGGCGGAGTTGGGCGGCTCTGGCGCCGTACCGGAATCGACAGGACCATAGATGCGACGGATTGTTGTCACAGGTCTGGGAGCGGTCACGCCCCTCGCCGCGGTGTCGAAGCGTCGTGGTCGCGTCTCCTGGCGGGTCGCTCGTGCATCCGCAGGCTTCCGGACGATGTGGTGGGAGATCTGCCGGCGAAGATCGGCAGGCCTGGTTCCGTCCCTGGAGGACGACCCGGAAGCTGGCTTCGATCCGAGATGCCGTCCTGGCGCCGAAGGACCAGCGAAAGGTAGATCGGTTCATCCTCTTCGCACTCGCGGCGGCACAAGAAGCGCTTGCACAGGCGAATTGGAAGCCTGTCTCGGAAACGGATCGCCACCGCACGGCCACGATCATTGCTTCGGGCGTCGGCGGGTTTCCCGCGATCACTGACGCGGTGCGCACGGTCGATCGCAAAGGCGTTCGCCGTCTATCGCCGTTCACGGTGCCGTCCTTCCTGGTGAACCTCGCGGCGGGCGACATCTCGATCCGCTACGGCTTCAAAGGTCCACTCGGCGCACCGGTGACGGCGTGCGCGGCCGGCATTCAGGCGATCGGCGACGCGGCCCGTCTTATCCGCGCCGGTGAAGCCGATGTCGCCGTGTGCGGTGGAACGGAAGCATGCATGAATATCGTCAGCCTCGGTGGTTTTGCGGCGGCTCGTTCCCTTTCCACCGGCTTCAATGAAACACCGACCGCGCCTCGCGCCCGTTCGACTTGCTGCGGGACGGCTTCGTCATGGGCGAAGGAGCGGGCATCCTGGTCATCGAGGAATTGAGCCACGCGCTTGCGCGCGGCGCGAAGCCGCTCGCCGAGCTCGTCGGCTACGGCACGACAGCGGACGCTCATCACGTCACGTCCGGTCCCGAGGACGGCAATGGCGCGCGGCGAGCGATGGAGATCGCAATCGCCAAGGCAGGGATTTCACCGCGCGAGGTCCGTCATCTCAATGCGCATGCGACCTCAACGCCGGTGGGCGACCGGGGGGAGATCGAAGCGATCAAGCGCGTGTTCGGGCGCGATTTCGCGATAGCTGTCAGCGCAACGAAGTCAGCGACCGGACATCTGCTGGGCGCGGCCGGCGGGCTTGGTGCCATCTTCACGATTCTGGCGCTCCGGGATCAGGTGGCACCGCCGACCCTCAATTTGAGCGCTCCCGATCCGGCCGGCGACGGAATCGACTTCGTCGCAAACCAGGCCCGACCATTGGAGATGGACTACGCGATCTCCAATGGCTTCGGCTTCGGAGGAGTCAACGCCAGCGCGTTATTCCGACGCTACACGCACAAGCTGGCAGACACGAGCGTCGGAGCGTCCAGTGATTGAAGTCTTGTTTCTTCCTGTTTCTCTCAATCCATCAAACAGATGATGGAGGACAACGATGTCGAAAGCGTCGATCAGCTCGGTAACGGGAGCGCCCGGCCCAACCGTTGAAAGAATGAACGGCTTCGCCAGAAAACGGGCACTGATCACAGGGGCATCGAGTGGCCTCGGCCTTGAATTTGCTGATCTACTGGCAGCGCAGAAGGTCAATCTCGTATTGGCGGCCCGCCGGCAGGAGTCGATGGAAAAGCTTGCCTCCGATCTCCGCCGCAAATACGGGGTGGATGTGCTGGTCGAGGCGATCGATCTTGCCTCGCCCGGCGCGGCGAGCCGCCTGAAAAGCAGTCTCGACGCGAGGTCGGTGGCGATCGACATCTTGGTTAACAATGCCGGATATGGCTTGCACGGCGATTTTCAGGAAATGCCGATCGAGCGCACCATGAACATGATCCAGCTCAACGTCACGACACTCACCGAGCTAACCTATCTTTTCGGTCGCGATATGGCCGCGCGGCGATCTGGACACATCCTTCTCGTCGCCAGCCTCCTCGCCTTCCAGGCCGTTCCCAGCTACGCGGCCTATGCGGCGACCAAGGCTTATGTGCTCGCCCTGGGGGAGGCCCTGCATGACGAGCTCCGCCCGCATGGCGTGGTCGTGACCAGTCTCTGTCCCGGGCACACTGCGACGGGTTTCGATGCGGCAGCGCGCAACCGCCTCGCCCTTGTTGCGTCTCCTCACGATGAAGCCGCGTCCAGTCGCCGAGAGCGGAATGCGGGCGCTTTTACAAGGAAAGGCCATGGTGGTCGCCGGCCTGTCGAACAAGCTGGCCGCCTTTTCAAATCGTCTGACGCCGCGATCAATGCAAAGGGCCACGATGAGAAGAATAATGGGGCCTTAGACCCTGCATGAGCGAGGGCGTTCGCGTTCGTTCCTTCTCCGCAACCTAAATCAAGAACGCGAAGCCCTTTGCAGGGCACGGTGGAGATAAATCGCTGCACAAGCGAGCCGGGCTGTTCCCCAAAAGCAGGCACGTCCGCTATATTACGCGCCCTTGTTGGCATTACGTTCGGGGTAATCGCGAACCTGACTTCGCGACTTGATGCGGATCTGCGGTGCAATGGACTTACCCCGAACGATCTATTGCTCGCGGAGAAAACGGCACGCCTGGCCGTTCAAGACCGTTGGTTAGCGAGACTTCCATGCCGCAGGTCGGAGCCTCGGGAGCGAAGACATCAAGTTGGCTGTGAAGCAGGTCGAAGCGATCGCTGAGCATCGAAAATGCAGCGCGAAAGCCGAGCAAGAAGGCCGTATCAATGATATTCCGGTCAACCATAGCCCGCGGTTCGCACCGGTTATTCTTCCAACTCTTGAGACGGGTGTGACAACGTTGATCGTCGCCGCGCAAGCGTGGTTGGCGGCCGCATAGCCTCCCGGCTTACAATCGATCACGGAACGCGTAGTGTCGAATGTGGCGGCTACGATGGACACGCTTCTGTTGGTGCTTGATCTCGTTGGCACCTTTGTCTTCGCACTCAGTGGGGCCGGCGCTGCGCTGAGGCGGCGGCTCGACTTGTTCGGCGTTCTGGTCCTAGCATTCGTCGCGGGAAACTTCGGAGGTATCACTCGCGATCTCATGATTGGCTCCGTTCCGCCGGAGGCGATCAGTGATTGGCGATACGTCGCCGTTTCCCTTGTGGCAGGCGTGGTCACCTTCTACTTTTTTCCCGTCATCGACCGACTGGGGAGCGCCGTGCTCCTGTTCGACGGTGCGGGGCTGGCGCTGTTCGCCGTTTCCGGTACCCAAAAAGCTCTCGCGTTCGGTCTCAATCCGATCATGGCGGCCCTACTCGGCATGTTGACGGGCATCGGCGGCGGCATGGTGCGTGATGTGCTTGTAGCCGAAATTCCCATTGTGCTGCGCGCTGATCTTTACGCGGTCGCCGCCCTAGCCGGCGCGGCTGTCGTTGTGATCGGCGGCCTACTGCAATTCCCCTCAGCCGCAGCGACGATCGTCGGTGGGCAGCGCTGTGCTTCGGACTTCGCGTGATGGCTATCAAGCGCGGTTGGCATCTCCCGATCGCTCGTCCGCGCAAGTAATCCGAAGCCGCATTGCCCGCGAGTGAGGTACAAACGCTACTTGGCGCCTCCGGTGCGAACCTGTGTGCGTTTGCTCGCGCTCACCCTGCCTAGCACGACAGACACTCGGTTGGATGTCACCTAATGACGGGCGGCAGTCTCATCCCATTCTTCCAACGCCTTAGTCACATTACGCAGCCGCTCCGAGCTTTTTAGTTCGATTTAGGCCGAGGATTTCGCGTCCTTCGTCCGGCGTCGCGGGGCGTCGGTTGAAAAATGCTGCCAACCGGACAGCCTCGGCGATCAATTGGTGGTTCGATTCAGCAGGCTGCCCATTGGGCATCAACAGATTGTCTTCAAGCCCGATTCGAAGCATATCGCACCCAGCCGAAAGCCCTAGGGCTGCCATTGGAAACTGATGTGGCCCGCACCCGAACACTCCGACCTTTGCACGCGGGAACAGGAGGCGTCCTTCTTCCACCGAGTTCAGAAGAACGCGTGCTATAGGAGGGAAATTTGCGATCCCAGCGCCGTGAGTGAGCCATAGATAATCTGCATTAGCATCAAAAAGCCCTTCATCGGCAAACCGCCTGAGGCGATACAGGGCCGGGATGTGAACACATTCGAACTCAATCGACGATCCATTCGAATGGGCATGCCTAATCGACGTCTTCAGCCAGTCGACGTTGTTGATGAATGGCCTCTCGTTCGGCTGGCCGCCAAAGACGTGGATGTAATCGGTCGAGCCGATTGCTGCTCCATAGAGATCGGGAGGGGGATTGAGCGAGAGCAGCCCAAGGCGCTCGGCGTCGCTCGGCCTGGAGATTTCGCCGGTCACCTTGTCACGACGAGCTCCGATCCCGTTCGTCGTCTGAACCAGAATATCGCTACGTTCTCGGATAAGATTAATCGTCTCCTGAAAAACAGCAGGATCGCCTGTTGTAATTCCTTCCCTATCGCGGGCATGGAAGTGGACGATCGCAGCCCCCGCTTCCCGGCATTTGGCCGCTTCTTCTGCGATTTCCATGGGAGATATGGGGACATGGGTTACGTCCTGAGGCATGTGATAGCCGCCATTGACCGCGGCGGTGATTACGAGTGGGCGCATTTTCGTTTCCTCGATCTAGTGAAACACCAATCCAGCTAAGCCGAACAGAGCGCTTTGGCTGTCCCTCCTCCAATGGACATAGACTCGATCATCGCCCGGTGCTGCCGGTATGATCGGCTGATAAGCAAGAGGGAGGACCAATTGACGGAGCTTCAGCGCATTGCGGAGGATCCCTTTGCCGCCCATGTTACTGGCGGCCTATGATTTCGTTGTCGGTGCGGTGGGTGGGATGTTGTTTGATCGCGCTGCCGCGGCGGCGATCCGAAACATCGTAACGGTCGATCGCCTATATGTATTCGACATTGAGGGGCCTAACGCCAGCCGAGTTTTGTTCTCGGAACATGAGACCGCTCAACGGCCAACGCCGCACGACCTCTATGTCGCGAAGTACCTTCCGCTAGACCCAATTCTGCTGGCTCTGGAAGCCGCCGAGACCCCCGACGATATGGTGCTTCTGCGGGTCGGGCCACAGGACATCGTCCAGCCGGGTTATCGTAAGGCGCTCGAAACGGCGGACATCGTTGAACGTGTTTCAATTGTGCGGCGTGGCGAACAGCGTTGGCGCTGCTTGAATGTGGCGCGCCGGGGCCCGAAGGGACGATTCACGCCGGAGGAACTCGCCCGATTAGCTGCATTTACCCGATTCCTGTTGCCCCTGGTCGGCCGCCACGAGGCCCTGACAACACGGGGGGTGGCGGGCGGCTTGACCCTAGCGCAGCTGGAGGACCGTTTTTGGGCACTCCGGAGTGGCTTGTCGCCCCGGGAGGTCGAAGTCTGTGCCCGAGCCGCGTTCGGCATGACCGTGGAAGGTGCAGCCCTGGACCTAAATATCGGGCGCGCAAGTGTGCTGACTTATCGCAAGCGCGCCTATCAGCGACTTGGCGTAACTAGTGCAAACGAGCTCTCCAAGATGGTCATGAGGTGAAGTCCTCAATCGAGCTGCCAAGGCTTCTTTGTACTCGCCCTGCTACCAATAGCCACCTCATCGGATACTGGAACGATCGTGGCTATCCGGTGCTACTCGCGCCAGCCGCTACTTCAGCAATTCTGTTCCATAGTCACCAGGCTAGAATGTTCCCATTCACTTTGCCGCGCTGTTCCCGCAGCCGGACGACGTTTTTCGCCGTCTGCGAATGAATAACTCTATCCGGATGCGACTATGCGGCCTCTGTCCTTTCTCCGAGGGACACAGAACAACGGAGGACCGTGGTAGTAACAAACATCCAAAATGAAGAAGCCGCGCGGGGGGAGTTCCTGGATAATTATGCACGATCACTTACTCCTTAACGACCCCCCTGCGCCGGTCCGCATCAGTACCAAAGCGCTGTTCGTGTTATTCCTTTGCTCGCTGGCCTATGTACTCGACGGTTTGACGAATTCGATCATCGGGGCAGTAGCGCCCGGGATTGGCCGCAGCCTTAACATTGGACCTCAGGAACTCGGGTCTGTATTCTCCGCTGGCCTGTTTGGCCAGTCCGTCGGTCTAATGTTGCTGTCGTTGGCGCCACTGCGCGTCGGGCACCGACCAGTCGTGGTTGGATGCGTGCTACTATTCGGCCTTTTCCAGGCGCTGACTGCATTGGCGGGAAGCACCGATCAGCTCGTCGCGCTTCGGTTCCTGACTGGCGTTGGTCTCGGAGGCGCGCTTCCCAGCTGTATGGCCCTGGCGAGCGAGATTTTTCCCCGGCAGCGCCGTGGTGTCGCCGTGATGTGGGTCTTCGTCGGGTATGGGATCGGCAACAGCGCGGCCGGGCTCCTGGCTGCAGGCTTCATCGGTCCAGGCGGTTGGCGGCTGGTGCTGCTTATAGCCGGGGGGCTCAGCGTGCTAGCAGGCGCCACTTTGTGGCTCTGGCTGCCTGAAGTCGGCAGAGTTCGTCGGACGCAGGGCTGCATTAGCCTGCGGGCAGGTCGCGGCGAAGC